>NZ_CP092431.1 GCF_022385335.1 Streptomyces deccanensis
TACCAGCAGGCCGAACAGCTGGTGCGGGAGGCCGCCGGGCGTGGCCATCCCACGGCCCAGCTCCACCTGGCCCGCGCGCTGGTACTGGACGGAAAGGCCGAGGATGCGGAGCGCTGGTATGCCGAGGTCGCCCAGTGCAGCGATCCGGACATCCTGCGCGCCTACGCCGACGACCTGCGTGAGCGCGGGGACCTGGATGGTGCCCGGGCAGCATTGCGGGCGGCGGGTGACCGCCGCGCGATGGGCGAACTGGCCGCACTGGCGGAGGGAACGGTCGAGGTGGAGCAGGCGGCCCGGGAGGCCTTCGCTGCGGGCGAAGCCACCCCGCTGAAGACCCTCGCCGAACAGGCCGAGGCCGAAGGGCGTGCCGCTGACGCGGCGAGGCTGTACGGGGATGCAATCGAGGTCTTCGAACGCCGACGCCGCCAGCGGGAGGAGGGCATGGATTTCATCAACTTCGAAGCAGGCCCTCGCTCCCTGCTCGATTACGTCAACCCGGCGGTGCTGCCCATGCCGCCCGGGGAGACCTGGGCGCTGCGCCAGCTGGTGGCTCTGCTGGACGCCACGCAGGGCGCGGCGGCGGGCGACGACGCGCTCGGGGAGGTTACCCGGGCCGGGAATGCCTGGGCGCTGGAGCGGCTGCTGCGGCGGCTGCGTGAGCGCAATCAGGAGCAGGAGGCACAGGCCCTGCTGGACCGGGAGGTGGGGCAGGGCACCCCATGGGCGCTGTGGGTGCAGGCCTACCGCGCGGTGCACGACGAGCAGGTGACGGACGACGTCCGCCGCACGCTGCTGGAGCGTGCGGCGCAGGCACGTGTGGGCCAGGCGGTGAAGATGCTGATGGAGCGGGCCGAACAGGCTGGTCGGGCCGGTGAAGCCGACCAGTGGGCGCTGCACGCCGCCGCCCGCGGCTACACCACGCCGCTGTGGGAGCTGGTGCGCAGCCGCGAGGAGGGCGGGCAGTGGGAGGAGGCCGAGCAGCTCGCCTGGAGGGCACCGGCCGGCCAGCGGTCCTGGGCCTTGCGTCGTCTGGCGCGGGAACGGACCGGGGAGCACGCCACGGCTTTGCTGCGACACGCCTGTGACGAGGCCCTGGCATGGGCGCCGGGGCTGCTCGCTGAACGCCTCGAGGCAGCGGGCGAGTTCGCGCAGGCCGAGCAGCTCGCACGCACGGCCGCCGACGCCGGGGACCGGCAGGCGCTGGAAGAACTCGCCGTGCAGCGCAAGGACGACGACCCCGACCGGCAGTGGCTGGCGCTGCTGGCGAACGGGCTGACAGCCGAGGGGACTCCCGCCGCCCCGTGGTGACCGTTCTCGCGACATCGGAAACGGCGAGCCCATGGCGGCGAAGACGTCAGTGCCCGCCTCGCAGAGCCCGGCAGCCAGGGCTTAGCCGAAAGCCGGCCAGGACCGCGGCGGAACTGGGACGGCAGCCAGCACGCAAAGAGTGCGCCGCCCGCCGCCGGAAGGTGAACCCCGCAGCCTGCGCGTCGGGATAGCCGTCGCGCGTGGCCTTCAGCTCGCAGATGGGGTGCTGTGCATGCTGTCCTGGTGTGCTGGTGTGCTGGTGTGCTGGTGTGCTGGTGTGCTGCAGTGGTGCATGGTCTGAGTCGGCCCCACCATCCGACCGATGAAGGGACACAAGCCGTGGCTCAGCGGACTACAGACGACCAGCCCTAAGCCCTGCCCCCCCGCCCTCGCATCCATGACCCTGCTGGTCGCCGCCGTCATCGTCCACGACAAAGCCACGGGTCGCGTCGTGATCCTTCAGCGCAGCCAGAACGCCAAGTTCGCCCAGGGCATGTGGGACCTTCCTGTCGGCAAGAGCGAACCTGGCCACTCGGACGGGCGGTTGCTGCGCCTGCGCGACTCCCATTATAGACTTCAGGAAGTCTATAATGGCGCCATGCCTCGACGGATCGAACCGTTCGCTGCGGGTTCGCTCGTACTGTTGAGAAGGAAGGCTGGCATGACGCAAGCTCAGCTGGGCGCGGTGATCGGGGTGTCGGCCCGGCAGATCGCTTCGTACGAACAGGGTGCTCACGCCCCTTCACCGCGTCGGCTGCGCCTGATGGCCCAGGCGCTGAGGACCTCTGCGCACGAGCTGGCGGGGGTTCCTGCAGGTGAGGAGTCGCTGGCCGACCTGCGGCGGTTTGCGGGACTGGACCGGGTGGATGTGGTTGCCCTGCTGGACGCGGCGCTGCCCGACGAACTGGGCAGGGTGACGGAGTGGAAGCTGCAGGCGATGGAGAACGGCCGTGCGGTGACGGCCTGGTTGTCGCAGGAGGCGCTGCAGGAGATCATCCCGGCTCTGGCGAAGATCTACCGTGTGCCGGTGCGGACGGTACGCCGCAGTTGGTTCAGGTCGTTTCCGGAGCAGGGGTACCTGCTGCGGGCACCGCGGACGGCAGACCGTGAGCAGGGACAGCGGCGTGCCGGCTCCCGCACATGGGAAGAGCTCACGCGACGTCAGCGCGCCTATCTGGTCGCGTGCTTCCGGGAGGATCAGCAGGCTGAGAAGCGAGCCGCGGGGAGCCGGGCAGCAGGGCATGCCCCGGGACGGGCGGCGCAGTGGCGTCGGATCCCCTTCACGGTGAGGGCCGATCCGGCGTTCACCGGCTACACCCGCATCCAGGAGCGGCTGCGGGCGGAGGGCTGGCACGATGCCGGCGCCGGCGCGACGCTGCACGCGCTGGCGCGGCGAGATCTGCTGCGGGTGAGCGAGGACGAGGTGGAGGTGTTTCCGCTCGGGTTCGTGCCACGCGTCGTGGTCGAGATGACCCGTGCGGGGCGAGCCTGCGTGCGGGCAGGCCTGAAAGAACGCCCCGCCGGCCACGCCCCGGGGGATCTGCTGTCGCAGTGGCTGTGGACTGTTCTGGTCAAAGTGGCCGAGGCAGGCGAGGCAGGGCTGGCGGAGGACGCCCTGTGGGGGCGGGCCAAGTTCTATCTCGGTACCGGCTACCGTCCCGGCGGCGCACTGAGCCGCGGATTCATCGACTGCCTGCCCGACGAAGGCGACGGGCACCAGGAGCGGGTGTATCGGTGGGTGGTCACCGCAGCCGGCTGGGATCACATCCGTCACCATGCGGCGGATTACCGGGAGTTGTACCCGGGGATTGCCGCCGATACGGCCGTGGAGCGTGTTTCGGAAAACTGAATTCGAACCATTGTGCGAATTCATGTGCGGGGGCGGCCGATTGTCAGTGCCGCCCTTTATGGTGCGTGCCGTGGATTTAGCGAACTCTCCGGCGGAGGCCGGGCTTTCCGATGCGGCCGTGCGTCACATGGTGATGGCGGCGGCCGCGATGGCCGCCAAGGCGCTCACCGACACCGAACAGCCTGCCGAGGGACGGCTGGGCACGCTGCTGGACGCCTACGGGCGCGTCCAGGCGGCCCGGGGCCCGGCAGCACCCTTGCTCTTCAGCCGGTTCCGCAGACTGCTGCAGGGAGACCTGGCCCGGCTGCTGCCTGCTTCCGTGCCGCACGGAGGAGATGGACGGAGTCCGCCTGATCGACCCGGACAGCGACTTCGACGAGGACTTCTTCGACCTGGAGATCGAGCAGCGGGTGGTCCTGCGCGCGCTGGCGAAGACCACGCACGGCGGGCGGCCGGCCAGCACCCGGAACCTGGAGGCCGAGATGGACCAGGACCGGGTCTTCACCGCGCTGCGCAAGCGCATGGACCAGGACGCCTACGTGCACGGGCGCTCCAGCCTGATCCGCATGCCAGCGGGCTCCGATGCGCAGCTGCGGCGGCTGAATCTGCCCAGCAGCGTCGCGGAGTTCTATCGGCCCGTCTCCTTCGATGCGACGTGGGACCGGTGGTGGTTCGCCTGCCCGGTCTGCCACTGGCCGATGAAGGTCACTGTGCACGGCACCCGGGCCGGGACCAGGACGGGCAGTGTGCGCTGCTTCCATCGCCCGCATGCGGCCTGGGGAGCCGCGTACTCCTTCAGGCTCCCGGATGCCGGGCGGGCTCCCCTGCTGCATCCGCTGTCCCGGCCGGCTGCGCTGTCGGGTGCGCAGGCGGTGCTGTTCCCGGATCTGACCGGGCAGGTACCCGAGCCGGTGCCCGTGGAGGGGCACAAGGCGCTGGCTCGGGGGGTGTGGCGCTGGACGACCGTGCCCGGCCTCGTCGAGGTCGCCCTCTTCGACGCACTCAGCGAACGGGGCCTGTCGGTGGCGTTGTGGCCGGAGCTGGATGCCTACGACCTGCAGGTCGCCGCCGGGCAGGGTGCGGGGCGGACGGAGTTCCGCATCGACGTCAAGGACTACACCTCCGCCCTGTTGCTGGCGAAGAAGATCCAGGCGGACGGCGGGGACCGGGGCGGCGCCGAGTGGCTGGTGGTGCCCGACTACCGCGAATCCAGCCTGGACCTGGTGGGGACCGTGGCGGGCGAGTTCGGGCTGAAGACCGCGACGGCGAGCGGCATCGGTGAACTGATCTGCAAGAAGGCGGGGGCGGCATGGCAGTGACCAAGGCCAGGCGCCTGTCCAAGACGGCCGGGGCGGTCGGGGCCGCGCTAGCCCTGGCAGCCCACTACTTCCCGCGCCAAGAGGAGGCAGGCGGCAGGGCCATCGCTTCGTTCCGGGACGCGGCGTTCCTGCTCAGCGGCCAGCTCGACAAGTGGGCGCGGTGGCGGGACCTGCCGCACGACGAGAAGCAGCGCATCGGCGCGGTGGTGGCGCTCGCTCCGCAGGAACTGGCCTCTGCCACCGTGTTCGCCGCCCGCGCGCGGGAGTTGCTGGACTTCGCGCACGGCGAGCCGGCCGCGTTGCCCTTCAGGTCCGCGGATCCCGCCGTGGGGCGGGCCGAGGCGGCTGTTCCGCTGGTGGGCGGGGGTTTACTGGAGTATGTCGACCGGATTCGTCAGCGGCTGCGCCGCGATCACCCCCGCAGCCGCCCGGACGAGCCGGCCGGGCCGGGCATCTGGCTGCCGCGCACGCAGTACGCGGCCGGCTCCGGGCTCATCCAGGGGCGCACCGTCATCCCTGTCTTCGCCGACGGCGGCGAAGAGGAGGCGGCGGCCCGGGCGGAGCTGCCCGAGGTGCGCACGGTGCCCTACCAGGAGGAGATTGCCCTGCCGGCCGGGGAGCTGCTCGAGCTGGCCCGTCTGATCGACGGGCGCTACCCGGCCGCGGACCGGTACGTGCACGCGGTCCTGGAGAACCTTTTTGCGCAGTTGCAGACCACGGATGCGGTACCTGCGCAGGAGCTGATCCGGCTGGGGGCGGGGCCGATGGGCATCCTCAACGCGCCCACCGGGACCGGCAAGAGTGTCCTGGTGCGCGTGGCCGCCTCCTGGTATGCAGTCAACGGCCTGACGGTCACCCTCGTGCTGCCGACGGTCGAGGCCACGCTGTCCGCGGCCTGGGACATCAGCCAGGATCTTGAGCAGCTGGGCCGTACGGAGACCTGCACGCCGCTGATGTCACCCTCGCGGTTGCACGAGCGGGCGATGAAGGCCGCCGCCCGCATCGAGGGCAGTCTGCTGGAGCAGTCGGACAAGACCCTGTGGAAGCTGGACCAGCTTTCCTACGGCTGCGCGCTCAGCCATCACACCCAGTCCAGCCATCCGTACCCGCCCGGCCAGGAGCCGTGCCGCGGGCTGTCCCCACCGCCGCCGCATGACCGACCGGGCCGCGTGCCCGTGGACGGCCACCTGCGGCAAGTATGCCCAGCACCGGCAGGCGTGCACCGCCTCGGTGGTGGTGACCAATCACCACAACTTCATGACCGGTCGCTTTCCGCTGGGCATCCGGCTGGACGGGCGGGCCGTCGCCGATGTGTCGGTGGCAGAGTTCGTGCTGCGCCGTTCGCACACCGTCATGATCGATGAGGTCGACCAGTTCCAGTCGACCGCCCTGGACTTGTGCTCCAGCGAGCTCGTCCTGGATTCGCGGCGCCAGCCGACCGTGCCCTTGCGGGAGTTGGACGAGGACAAGGCGAAACTTCCGCCCGACGCGGTCAAGGCCTTGTGCCCGACCATCAGCCACGCCCGCTATCTGTCGGAATTCCTGCTGGCCAGCGTCTGCGAAGACCTGCTGCACCTGCGCCACTACGAAGGCCACGGGCCCTCCCGTGAGCGGCCCGGCGTCAACAGCACCGGCTGGCACCTGGCCGGCAGCCGGGACCGGCGTCTGATCACGTTGCTCTTTCCCGACGAGGGCATCACCAGCGAGCAGGAGATCCCCGACCACCTCTTCGACCAGCTCAAAGCCCTGCGCCCGGCTCCGCCCACATCCGACGACACCGACGAGGCGGCCGGGGATGCCAGCCTGCCGCCACATCTGGAAGCGGTGCGGCGGCTGCTGGGCGACCTGCTGGCGCCCCGCGGGGAGGACCTGCTGGCCTCCGTCCAGCTGGAACTGAATGAAGTGCTGCTTGACGTCGTCAAGGATCCGCACGACCGCGGCGAGGCCGTCGAGCTGCTGATCGTGCGGATGTGGCTGGCCGAGCTCGATGACACCCTTGGCCTGCTGCGCAACAAGACCGGTCAGCTGCGCTCGCTGGGGATGCGCTCGGCCCGCATACTCGCCCAGCGTCTGGAGACCGGGGTGGCCGCCCACATCCTGCCCTACGGCATGCTCGGCAAGGCGATCACCGGCTACCGGGTCACCGGCCTGGACAATCCCCACAAGAACGCTGAGCTGACCGCGCAGAGCATCAGCGGCGACCCCCACACCTACACCGCTCAGCTGGGCAGCATCGTCTCCCTCGCCCTGGCCGGTGTGGAACGGCCGGTGCTGGGCCTGTCGGCCACCGCCTACTTCCCTCAGGCCGTGCGGGAGCACGTCCACGCGGACGTGAAGTGGTGGATGACCGATGCCGCGCCCGACAGCATCCGCGCCAAGCGCCGCATGATCACCGACTCGGTCACCCAGCGGGCCATCCAGATCTCCGGCATCCCCCAGCAGCACAAACGCGAAGCGCTGATCAAACTCGGTGACCGTCTCTACGACACGGTGATCCACGACGAGCTCGCCCGCATCGCGCGCACCGACCCCGACCGCGCGCACGCGGCGGTGGTCGTCAACTCCTACGAGCACTGCCGCCATCTCGCGCTCGGCATCCACTCCGCGGGCCAGTACACCGGCGGCCTGTGTGTCGCCGTGCCGGCCGACCGGCACTGGCGGGCCAAGCTGCCGCCTCTGCCACCCGGCATCACAGAGCTGACCCCGGACGAATTCGAGGACTTCCCCCGCCGGGGGAAGATCCTTGTCGTGCCGATGGCGCGGATCGCCCGCGGCCTGAACATCGTCATCGGCACCAAGTCGGCCATCACGCCGGTCTATCTGTGCACCCGGCCGCTGGCCCTGCTGACCGATCCGGCGGAGATGTACGCCAGTGTCAACGCCGCCGGGATCGGCTCCCTGCCCTCCATGCCCACCGCCGAGCCGGTAGGGGATCTCAGGGAGGCCAGGGCCGCTGCCTGGGCCCGCATGGGCATGATCATGCGGTCCGCGCCCGGGTTCATCAGCACCGCCCACGTCCTGCAGGAAGAGATCGTCGCCGGCATGGTCGTCGACATGATCCAGCTCGCCGGGCGCGCCCGCCGCGGCGGCACCGACATGACGCTCCACCTCGTCGACTACGCCTTCCACGAGGACTCCTGGCAGTCCGACCTCGCCGGCATCCTGCGCCGCATGCACCAGCGCTGGCCGGCTGATGTGCGCCGGCAGATGAACGCCATCTACCGCGAAGCCCTCGCCGCGTTCCTCGCCTACGCCGGCATCGAACCGGACGACACCTGACCCCGCCCCGCCCAGCCGCATTCACTTCAGAAAGGAAGGCCTTCTCCGCTCATGCCTGCACCCACCACCCGCGCCTGCCTGGACGTGCTCGCCTACCGCTGCACCCCCACGCTGCTGGACGGGGCCACCGTCCACCTGCGCCAGTTCCCCACCAGCGTCACCTCCCTGTGGACCCTGCTGGACCGCCAGTACAAGGACATCGTCAAACGGGAGGAGGCACAGGCCCCGCACTCCGTGCTCACCGGCGCCCTGCGCTGCTTAACCGGCGGCTACGTCTTCTTCGACCCCAAACAGGGGCTGCTGGCCACCCGCCGCCCGCTCGACGACGACACCCTGCGCGACGCGTTCACCCTCCTGCACAGTCTCGTCCTGGGCCACCACCCCGACGACATCGACCTCAACCGGCCCACCCCGCTGGCCGAACGCGTCGCCGAAACCATGCCGCAGGAACGGCTGCTGGCCGACTACCTCATCACCCCGGACGGCCCGCAGACGCCGGACTCCTCCACCGCCGGCCGGCAGCCGGACGCGGCCAACTGGGTCTACAGCACCGTCGCCTGGGACCTGGCCCACCGCCTCGCCCAGCGCACCTGGAGGGTGGACGGCCAGGACATCGCCCTGAGACCGGACAGCAGCGGCGGCCTGATCGCCTGGCAGCAGCCCTGGTCCAACAAGGCCGGAACCGCGCACGCGCTGGCCCGGGTGCGGCTGGCTCTGAAGACCCTGCCCAATGTCGCCGACCCGATCCTCGTGGTCTCCTCCCAGGCCACCCGCATCAGCCGCACAATGGCCTACGCGCGCACCGTGCTGGCCGAACAGGCTGAGACCGCCCTGCCGATCGTCGAGGTCGAAATGGCTGGACGCGGCCGCGTCCGCCGCATCCACCGCATGTCCCTGCAGACCCTGGCCCGCCTCGGCATGGACCACTCCGTCCTGCACAACATCCAGCAGCGTGTCGAGGCCGAGCAGAACGCCGATGCCCGGGGCGACAACGAATCCCAGGATGAAGCCGAGGCCGGAACAGTGGGACTCGGCCCCATCCGCCCCGTCCAGGGCAAGACCTTCTCCTTCCCCGTCGGCCGCGGTGTCGGCATGCACCACCTGCGCGAACTCGACCGCCACATCGGACAGATCCTCGCCCCTACCCCCCTGACCGTCGTCCAGGACTCCCGCGCCCGCGGCTTCAAGCAGCTGCCCCAGGCCGAACTGTCCGTGCAGCCGGGCGACATCATCCGCTCTCTAGACGCCATGAATTACCAGCACCTGAGGCTGGTGTGCCTGTGGTACCGGGACGAGATGCGCCAGCGCATGATCCATGGCCTCGCCAGCGTCTTCGGCCTCGACCCGCAGACCATCGATCCCGCCGAGGGCATTCCCGTGCCCCTGGACGCAGGCCGCGTCAGCGCCGTCTTCCACTGCGTCCCCGACTTCCTCGTCCACGGCCCCACGGCCGGACAGGAAACCGCCGTCGCACACATCCCCTCGCTCAAGAAGGAGCCGGCCACCCTCGTCGGTGTCTGGGCGGAGACCGAATTCGACGCCGCAGCCGAGGAAGAGGACGCCATGCCGCCGGCCGACCGTGCGGGCACGGCGTCCGGGCCCGGCCCGGACGAGGACGCCAAGCACCAGGCACGGCGCACCCTGGCGCGACTCGGGTTCGTCTCCCAGTTCACCGCCGACCGCAAGGAAGCCAAGCGCAAGAAGCCGAACGGGAAACAGACCGACCACCAGGTGATCCTGTCGCTGCTGGATCTGTGCCGCAGCCTGGGCATCATCGACCGCCGCATCGACCAGGTCATGGTCGATGCCATCGGCCCCCACGCGGCCGACCAGGTCGCGCACTGCGGAATCCACGTGCGCCGCCAAAGCCGCCAGGGCAAGGACCGCACCGCCAAGATCTGCGTGACTGCCAGCGTCCTGAGGTTCCCCCGCTGCGCGGGAGTGGCTGACTAGCAGGTCAGGGCGGGTTGACGTGGTTTCAGGTTCACTTGTTCGGCCGCTGCCTGGTCGGCGTAGTGCTTCTCCTCGAACTCGATGGGGCTGAGGTAGCCGAGGCGCTTCTGGATGCGGCGGGGGTTATAGAAGCCGTCGATGTACTCGAAGAGCGCGAGGTTCGCCTCGGCTCTGGTGTCGAAGGTCCGTCCGCGGATGCACTCGGTCTTGATCAGCATCCACAGGTTCTCCGCCAGGGCATTGTCGAAGGAGTCGCCGACCGAGCCCATGGACGCTTGAACACCTGCTCTGACCAGGCGGGTTGTGAGCTTGATAGACGTGTATTGCGTGCCGTGATCGGCATGGTGGACGAGTTCGCCAGGGGCGACCTCGCGGCTGGCCAGTGCGTACTCGAGCGAGGTGAGGACCAGGTCGGCGTCCGCGCGGGCGGAGGTCTCCCAGGCCACGACTCTGCGGGAGAAGGCGTCGCGGATCGCCGACAGCCACAGTGGCCCCTCCAGGGTGGGAATCATGGTCAGGTCGGTGACCCACAACCGGTTCGGCGCGAGTGCGGTGAAGTCGCGTTGCACCAGGTCAGGGGCGAGGTCGGCGTCTGGGTCGCGGCGGGTGAAGCCCTTGCTCCTGCGGGGGCTGATCCCGGCCAGGCCGGCCTGGCGCATGAGCCGCTCGACCCGCTTGCGGCCGACGTGGACGCCCTCGCGCTTCAGGACGGCATGGATCCTGGGCGATCCGTAGATCCCGCCGGAGTCCTGGTGGATCCGTCGGATCTGCCCGGTCAGCTCGGTGTCCTGGCGGATCCGTTCGCAGGGGTCCTTCTCAGCCTGGCGCCAGCGGTAGTAGGTGGAGGAGGGGATGTGCAGTTCCCGCAGTACGGGCTCGACCCCCAGGTGCGGGTGCTCGTCTAGGAGTGCGGTCACCTGGGCCGGGTCGGGTCGAGCTGCGCGGCGAAAAAAGCCGAGGCCGTCCGCAGGACCTCGTTCGCCCGGCGCAGGTCCCGCACCTCGCGCCGCAGCTGGACGAGCTCGTTCTTCTCTTCGGTGGTGAGCAGGTCATCCCGCTCGCCGGCGTCGGCCTCGGCCTGCCGGATCCAGTTCCGCAGGGCTTCGTGATGCACGCCGAGCTCCTCAGCCATGCGGCGGATCACCGGCTTCGGCTCGGCGGTCCGATACATCCGCACCGCACGCTCACGCAACTCCAGCGGGTACTTCCTCGGGGCAGGCATCGTCTGGGCTCCTCTCATGAGACCCATCTGACCTGCTGTCACCTTTCCCCGCATCTCGGGGGAACCTCATCCTGAAGCCCCCCACCACTCCCGGCGGAGCCTGGACCCTGCACGGCTGGAGCTACACCCACCGCCGCTGGGAGCTCTACCACCAGGCGCAGGCCGCCTTCCACGCGAACGCCTACCCCGTCGGCAAGATGACCGACTTCGACGACGACAACCGCGGCCTCAAGACGGTGGCCCAGCACATCGACCAGGCTCTGGCCGACCTCTGCGACTACCTCGGCGGCATCCCCTACACCGTCACCGTCGACGGCGTGGCCACCCGCCGCCTGTGGCTGGGCCTGCACAACCGCCGACAGGGCCAGCCGCCCACACGCAACAGCACCTGGCTGCCCGCCAGTACCCTTCCCGCCCGTGAACGCCCGCTGGCCGTGGTGCGCATCAACAAGGACATGGACGAGCTGCCGCGTCCGATCAGGGTGAGCCACCGCAGTGTCGACGGCACCGTGGCCCGCACCAACAAGGTCACCAACCTGCTATACCAGGTCACGCCCGACTTCGGCTCCCCCACCTGGCTGCTGGCCACCGTCCCGCCCCAGTTCGACGGCGCCGGAGCCGGCCGCCTCGGCGAAGCCATCACCCGCTGGAGCGCCAGCCACGGCTCCAGCGACGCCGAGAACCGGCGCAAGAACGAAGTCCGCCCCAACTGGTACAGCATGACCGCCACCGAGATCTACCCCATCATCACCACCCCCGCCAGCAGCATGAACCAGAACACTGCCCCGGTTGAACCCCAGTCCCTCGCGCTGGCCGCAGCCCGCCTCTGCCACCAGCCCCTCGCCTGGGCCAACCGCACCCGCTACCCCGTCCCCCTCCACGCCGCACAACAAATGGACCTCGACCACCCCCAGTACCGGCGCAGCGCGTTGGCCGACGACCAGGACACCGAGGCCGTCGGCGACAGCGTCGTGGCTGGCAACAGCAATCCCGCCGACAAGCAACTCTGAAGCATCCGCAGCACGGCGCCCGGGCCAGCGGCTTGTGCTACCGCTGGCCCGGGCGCCTACCGGGCAGTGAGGAAGCAACATGGGCCACTACGCCCGTACGCCCCAGTCCGGCTTAGGAGTGCTTTCAGAAAGCCGGGTGCTTGCGGGCGAGGGTCATGCAGTGGGCGAGCTGAAGGAAGGCGTCGTGCATGTCGTCTCTGGTTTCCCAGCGGGTCCGTAGGCGGCGGGGTCCGTGGAGCCAGGCGATGGCGGACTCGGCGACCCACCGGACTTTGCCAAGGCCCGAGCCGTGTGGCTAGCCGCGCCGGGCGATCTTCGGTGTGATGCCGCGCTCGCGCAGACGGCGGCGGTAGATGTCGTAGTCATAGCCGCGGTCGGCATACAGCGTGCGGGGGCTGCGCCGGGGCCGGCCCCGCTTGCCCCGTACCGGCCCAAGGCTGTCGACCAGCGGCAGAAGCTGGGTGACATCGTGACGGTGACCACCGGTCAGCGACACCCGCAGCGGAGTGCCGCGGGCATCGGTCAGCACGTGATGCTTCGAGCCCGGCCGTGCGCGGTCAACCGGGCTCGGACCGACTTTTGGGCTGCTTCGCCCCCGCTTGGCCTGCACATGCGAGGCATCGACAGTGGCGCGGGAGAAGTCCAGACGGTCCGCCGCCCGTAACCGGTCCAGAAGCACCCGCTGGAGCTCCTCCCACACCCCCGCCTCCTGCCACTCGGCCAGCCGACGCCAGCAGGTGGGACCCGATCCGAACCCCAGCTCCTGCGGCAGAAACTCCCACTGGACACCTGTGTAGAGGACGAAGAGCACACCCTGCAGCGTCCTGCGGTCATCGATCCGCTTGCGCCCCGGATACCGGAAGCGCCGCTCATGCTTCGGCAACAGCGGCTCGATCACCGCCCACAACTCGTCACTGACCTCCCACGGCTTCCGCCGCGCCATGGTCACACCCCACAAAAGACGGGATCACATACCTCTCCACCGTGCCACAACACGATCTTTCTGCAAGGACCCCTTACTGGCCCTAACAAAGCCTTTGGACGTGGCGGTGGGTGATCAGGCAGATGGCGAGTCCGAGGAACGCTTCGTGGATGTCGTCGCGTCGTTCCCAGCGGATCCGCAGGCGGCGGAAGCCGTGCAGCCAGGAGATCGTCCGCTCGACGACCCAGCGGAAGGTGCCCAGGCCGGTGCCGTGGGGCTGGCCTCGTTCGGCGATCACCGGTCGGATGCCGCGTTGCCGCAGCAGCCGCCGGTACTTGTCGTGGTCGTAGCCGCGGTCTGCGAAGAGCATGTCGGGCCGTCTGCGCGGCCGACCAACGGCTCCCGCAACGGCCGGGATCTTGTCCAACAGCGGCAGCAGTTGGGTGACGTCGTTGCGGTTTCCGCCGGTCAGCGACACCGCGAGCGGGATGCCCTGGCCGTCGGTGATGATGTGGTGTTTGCTGCCCGGGCGTGCGCGGTCGACCGGGCTGGGTCCGCTTTTGGGCCCCGTCGTGCGGCCCGGACGTGGGAGGAGTCGATCACCGCCCGGGACCAGTCCAGCTTGTTCTTCGACCGAAGCTTGTTCAGCAGCAGTTGGTGCAGCTGGTCCCAGACGCCGGCCTCGTTCCAGGCCGACAGGCGGCGCCAGCAGGTCATGCCCGAGCCGAAGCCCAGCTCCTGGGGCAGGTACTCCCACTGGATGCCAGTGTGCAGCACGAACAGGATGCCGCACAGGTCCTGCCGGTCGGGTACTCGTGGCCGTCCCTCGACCTGCTTGGGCGGTGGTTCGGCAGCAACGGCTCGATGAGCGACCACAGTTCATCCGACACGATCCACGGCCGCGACTGACGCTTCCCCATGTCCTCATCAACGAGCGATCAAGCGGACAGTCACATGATCAACCCTCTTTTGTTAGATCCAGTTAGAGGTCCTAACAGAAGTTGTTGATCAAGTAACCATCGGCTTGTCTGCTCGTTGGTTGGGTCGTGGGGCAACGTCAGTCGCGGCCGTGGATCGTGTCGGACGAACTGTGGTAGCTCGTCGAGCCGTTGCTGCCCGAGCCGGGGACGAAGCTGGTGGCGGGCCGGCCGCGGGTGCCGGACCGGCAGGCGTTGTGCGGGATCCTGTTCGTGCTCCAGACAGGCATCCAGTGGGAGTACCTGCCGCAGGAGCTGGGCTTCGGCTCGGGCATGACCTGCTGGCGGCGCCCGGCGGCCTGGAACGAGGCCGGTGTGTGGGAGAAGCTGCACCTGGGGCTGCTGAAGAAGCTGCGGTCGGCGAAGCAGCTGGACTGGTCGCGGGCGGTGATCGATTCCTCCCACGTGCGGGCGGCCCGGCGGGGCCCAAAAGCGGTCGCAGCCCGGTCGACCGTGCACGGCCGGGCAGCAAGCACCACGTCCTCACCAACGGCCGGGGCATCCCGCTCGCGGTGTCGCTGACCGGCGGCAACCGCAACAACGTCACCCAGCTCCTGCCCCTGCTTGACAAGGTTCCCGCGGTCGCCGGCGTCGTCGGCAGGTCACGGCGACAGCCGGACATGCTCTTCGCGGACCGCGGCTACGACCACGACAAGTACCGGCGGCTGCTGCGGCAACGCGGCATCCGGCCCGTGATCGCAGAACGCGGCCAGCCGCACGGCTCCGGCCTGGGCATCTTCCGCTGGGTCGTCGAGCGCACCATCTCCTGGCTGCACGGCTTCCGCCGCCTGCGCATCCGCTGGGAACGACGCGACGACATTCACGAGGCCTTCCTCGGCCTCGCTACCTGCCTCATCACCCACTGACACGTCCAACGGCTTTGTTAGGACCTCTTACAGGCCGAGCTCGGCCAGGGCGGCAAGGCGCTGCGGACTGAGGCTGGTGCGGCGGCGCCGAAGGTTACTCAGCCACTGCCCCAGACGCACATAGCCGCCTTCGATCTCTTCGATGTGCCTCTGGGGGACGTTGAGATGGCCCTCCCTCTCTCGGAAAGCACGCGCGGCGGTCAACCCGCGCTGGAAAGCGCGCTCACGTGCTGACAGCGGGCTGTCCTCTTCGCAAGAGACGGGCGCATCTGGCAGGTCGAGCCCCAGATCCCTGAGGAGGCGGCGCTGCTCGGGGTGAAGGTCGCTGACTCGCGCGCGCTGGGCCTCGAGCCACTCCCTGGCTTGTGATGTGTCCTTCTGCGTCTGCTGGCGGGCAGCAGAGTGATAGGCGCGTTGCCAGGTAATCGGCCAGGGCGGGTTCCACCACCGGTCCAGGGCGGTGAGGGCGGCGACGCGTTCGGCAGTGAGGGTCTCGGCGCGGGTGCGCTGGGTTGCCAGCCATCGGCCGAGGGGGAAGCCGTCCTGGGTCTCGTCGACGGGGACGGCGAGGTGGCCGTGGCGGGTGACGTAGACGGCGGCGTGAGCGAGTCCGCGGTCGAAGGCCTGCTGACGGGGGTCCCAGATGATGCCGAGGCGTTCCAGGGCGCTGGCGCGGGCCGCGTCGAGGGCGCCGGTGGCATGGAGGTGGCGTTGCCAGGTCAGCCAGCGGCCCAGTGGATAGCCGGTGGGGTCTTCGTAGGTCTGGGGGACGTCGAGGTGGTGGTGGGTGCGGTGGTAACGGCGGGCGGCTTTCAGGCCGCGGCGCCACTCAGCGCTCTTGGGAGCCAGGACCCGCAGGGAGAGGGCGAGGGCGACGTCTTCGGCCTGGGTGGGGCGGTCGAAGTGCAGCCAGGCCTCGGGGTCGTGCGGGGGCATTGTGGGGCGGTGGGTGCGCGGGTCGGCCAGGCGTGCTTCGAGGCGGTCGTCGTGGGCACGCAGGGCCTGGACGGTGTGCCATAGCGGGGTGTAGGCGTCGGCGCCGAGGAGGTCGTCCGGATCTTCGCCAGGGGTGAGGTAGACGGGGACGACGAGGGTGGCCTTCTTGCCTGCGCCGGGGTCCTGGCGCAGCGCGCGGCCGACGGCCTGGACGGTTTCGACGGGGCTGCTTTTTGGGTCAGCGAAGACGACGGCGTCGATGGAGGGCACATCGATACCCTCCCCCAGCACGCGGGCGTTGGAGAGCACGGCCGGGCTGTGCGGGTCGCTGTGGGAGGCGAACTCGAGCAGCAGGCGACGGCGGACCTGGGGGGTGTGGCTTCCGCTGATCCAGTCCGCCCACAGTCCTTGGGGGCGCAGGTTGTCCGGGAGGGTGGCGGCGGTGTCGTGCAGGGTGGTGGCGAAGGCTCGGGCGTCGGCGACGCGGTGGTGGAAGGTCAGGACGCGGCGCAGTTGGTGGTCGTGGATGGCGCGCAGGGCGGCGACCTGGCGGCCGGCCAGGCGTAGTCCGTCAACGCCGGCGCCGGGTCCGGTGGCGAGCCAGTCGCGCAGGTTTTCGTCGGTGACGACGGGGACGAGGATCTGGTAGTCGGCGAGCAGGCCGAGGTCGATGGCGTCGGAGAGGGTAAGGCGGTAGGCGACCGGGCCGAAGAGGGCTTCGTCGTCCATGGAGGCCACCGCCTCGGTGTCCCCGTCCCGGTCGGCGTCGGCGTCCCAGATACGGGGGGTGGCGGTCAGGTACAGGCGGCGGGCGGCGGGGACCTGGTCGTCGTAGTGGACGGCGGCCCAGGCCTTGCCCAGGCGGCCGGCGGTGCGGTGGGCCTCGTCGACGACGATCAGGTCCCAGGGGGGAAGGCGGTGATCACGGTGGGCGGTGATCACGGTGGGCAGGGAGGCGTAGGTGGCGTAGGCGGTGACCGGGCCTGGCCGGGGTGTGACGGTGAGGGCGGCCAGGTCTGCGGGGTCGGTGGTTATGGGGACGTCGGCGCTGAGCGGCTCATGCTCCAGGGCCTGACGGGCCGAACACACCGCAATCGTGGCGCCCTTGCGCCCGGCCGCACGCCAGGAGCGGATCGTCTGCGACAGCAGGTCCAGCGTCGGCAGCAGCACGAGCACCCTGCCCTGCGCGGCAGTGCGGGCAGCGGTGCGGGCAGCGATCAGCGTCTTTCCGGTACCGCAGGCCGCGACCACACTTGCCCGCGGGTTTTCACGCAGGATGTGGGCGGCCGCGGTGACGGCCTCCTTCTGGTGCGGCCGCAGCTCGATGTCGGAAAGGGCCATGGGGTTACCGCTCCGGTGAGGGCTGGCGGGTGAGTGAGGGGCTGAGGACGGTAGCCCGCCCCTCGGGTGCAGGTTATTCGGCTGCTTCGGTCAGGTGGGCGAGGGTGGAGCCGTGAGTCTGAGCGGTTCAGCTCGCCGATGCCACGCGTAGGGCGCGGCCGAGTAGGACGGGGTTGCCCAGGTGGCGGCGTAGTTCTCTCTCCAGTCCGGCGACCGGCACCAGGTTCTGCGGGGCACGGGTGTCTTTGTACTCGATGCTGGCGTACCGCGGCAGGAGGGCTTGTGAGAGGTTGGCCAGCTCGATCGCCGCGGCCGCAGGGATGTCGGCGGCGCATTCCAGCCGTACTACTCCGGCCCAGGGGGCGCCGGGGTGCACGGCAGTCGCAAGTACCAGGCGTGGCGGTCCCAGGAGGTGCCCATCAAGAACACCGGGCTGCGTTCGCCGGGGGCCAGGGTGGCGATCGTGGCGTGCAGGTCGGGCGGCAGATAGGCGGTGCGGTGGGATTTGATGAATCCCAGGGCGCGCGGCAGGTGGGTGCGGCCGCGCAGCGGTCCGTCCACGACGAGGAGGTCGGAGCCTTCGGGGACGCCGTGGCCGGTCAGGGCGGTGCGGGCATGGGTGGCGACGAGAACCTCGAGATCGGTGAGTTGGCGTTGCAGCGCCGTCGAGAGCAGCACTGCGAGGTTTTGGTCTTGGTCGTCGGGGGTGATGGTGGCCTTGTAGGTTCCGGCAGTGGTGGGCACGTCGACGGCGTTGGTGGCGGTGGTGAACAGGCCGCGCCGGTAGTCGATGGTCAGCAGATGTGCGCCGCGGTCGGGGCAGCAGCACACGGTGCCTGCCGCGTAGGAGGCGCACAGTGCCATCCGGGCGTCCCGGGCTGCGTTGTCGGAGCCTGTGGCCGGTTCGGTGGAGGGGGGCTGTTCGATCCAGATGCGGGCTTCGACGCGGCGGACGCCGTCGACGAACAGGACGGCGCCTGGGGCGGATACCTGGGAGGGCGAGATGGGCTTCCAGTCTGCCGGGGCGAGTTCGATATGGGGGGTGACCTTGGCGGTGGAGTCGGCGATGCCGTCCTCGGCGTTCTCGACGCTGGAGCCGTAGGTGGGGTCCCAGCCATCGACGTGGAACCGCATGCGGGAGGCCTGTGCTGTGGTGGTCATGTGCCCTGCCGGGTGACGGTGGAGGTGCGGGTGTCGCGCTGGACGTGGAACTGGACCGGGATCTGTTCGGCGAGCGCGGTGACGTGGGTGATCACTCCGACCATTCGTTCTCCCTGGGCGAGGTTTTGCAGGGTGTCGGCGACGGTCTGGAGCGAATCAGCATCGAGGGTGCCGAACCCTTCGTCGAGGAAGATGGAATCCAGTTTCGTGGCGCCGCCCAGGCCGGCCAGTTGGTCGGAGAGGGCCAGGGCGAGGGCCAGGCTGGCCTGGAATGTTTCGCCACCGGACAGGGTGCGCACCGAGCGCGCGGAGTCGGCGTCGAAGTGGTCGATGACGTAGAACTCGCCCTTTTGGTGGCTGAGGTCGAAGCGGTCGCCCGACAGTTGGCGCAGTGACTGCGAGGCGCTAGCGACCAAAGTGTCGAGGGCTGAGGTGGCGAGCCACTGGGGGAACTTGTTGGACCGCATCAGCCGGGCCAGTTCGGCGGCTACCTGTTGTCGGGTGCGGGCGTCGTCGATCTTGTCCTGTATCGCGTCGGCGTCGGCGCGGCTGCGTTGGATCGTTTTGACCTGGCCCCGGGCGCGTTCGGCTGCGACCGCGACCACGCGCGGGGCCTGTGCGGCGCGTCCCGGGCTGTCGCCGAGGTCCTGCGGGTCCAGGTCGTTGCCGCGTAGGAGGGTCTCCAGGCTGCCCAGGAGTTGGTCGGCTTCGTTGTGGGCGGTCTGGGTGTCGGTGTCTGCGCGTGCGATGGCGGTCTGCCGGTCGCTGATCTGGCGGCTGGCCCAGCCGGTCAGGGTGGACCAGGCGGCGGCGAGGTCGTCGGTGTCGAGGCTTGGTGGACTCAGCGCCGCCACGGTATCCCGGCTGGCTGCCAGCACGGAGCGGGCCTTCGCGGTGTGCTCTCGCCACTTGTCCTGTTCGGCCGCTGCTGCCTTGGTTGTTGTGCGTGTGTGGTTGGCCTGCGTGGTGGCTGTCTCCACGGCCGCCTCGAGACGGGCGCATTCCTCGAAGAGGGCCGGGAGTTCGGCTTCCGGTGGCGCCTGGGCCAAGAGCGTCTCGAGTGTGCTCAGGCGGTCGGTCAGGTTCGTCTTCGCGAGGCTGGCGGTTGCGGCGTTCTCGACGGCTGCGGTGTGGGCAGCCTGGGCGTCGGCCTGTGCACGGTCGGCGGTCTCCAGCGCGCTGGTCGCGTCCGAGTGGGCCTTTTCGGCGTCGGCCGTTTCGGCGTCGGCGGCTGCGAGGTCGCGTTCTGTGGTGGTGGTCTGGGTGCGGGCCCAGGCCTCCAGGTCGGTCCAGGCCGAGGTCAGGTCGTCGGTGTCGAGGGTCGGCGGGTCAAAAGCGGTCAGTGTGCCCAGCGTCGAGTGCAGAGTGTTGCGGGCCCGGTCGAGTTCCCGCTGCAGCGCGGCGACAGCCGACGTGGCGGAGCCGTGGGCAGTTTCGGCTTTCTGTACCGCGTCGCGGGCCTGCTGCTCGTCAGTGGTCAACTGGTCACGGGATTCGATGAGTTCGTCGAGGTGGGCGCGGTCGGCGTCGCAGTCACGGCCGGTGCCGGCGGGGCGGTCGGGCAGCAGTGTGCCCAGCCTCTTGTCGAGCAGGGTGCGCTGTGTGGTGAGTTTGTCCACTTCCCGCTGCTGGTCGGTAACCGCCTTCTTGGCGTCCTCGTATTGGTCCAGCAGAGCACGGTGTTCTTCTGCGGCGGCGGCATGTGCCGCCTCGGCTGCCTGGACAGCGGGGTCGGACAGCGGCGGCGGGAGGGTGGTGACGTTCTGCTCGCAGACCGGGCAGGTGTGGCCTACCTGAAGCTGAGGGCGCAGCTGTGCGGCACCGGCGAGGACGCGGGCTTCATCGACCGTGGACGTGGCCGCGTTCAGGCGCGCTTGGGCGCCTGCCACCGCCTCTTCAGCCCGGCTGGCCCTCTCGGCGCAGTCGTCCAGTGCGCCGGTGGCATGCGTGAGCAAACTGATGACATCGAGGAGCTCATCGAGTGCCTGGTGCGCTTCCGTCAGCCGGCTGCCGTCGCCGGCGGCGGTCAGCGCACGGGAGGCCTGTTCGTGCCGGTCGCGGGCCGCGGTGAGCGCCTCAGCGGCGGCTTCGACCTCGTGAGAACGGGCTGCTGCACGGCTGGTCAGGTCGGTGACGCCGTCGGGGATACGAACGGCAGCCAGCAGCTGGTGGCGGCCCCGCAGTTTCTCCTGCGCCTGCCGGGCCTGGGCGCGGCGCTCCCGGGTCTCCTCGGCGCTGCGGCGGGCCTTGTCAACGCTCTGCGCCGATGCTTTCAGCCGGTCTTTGGACTGCGCCAACTCCTCTTGGGCGCGCTGGGCGTCGGCGATGACGCCGTCGCGGCGGCCCGTCAGGGCTGCCTTCTCGGTGTACCGGTCGCGGGTGAGGGTCAGGTCGGTGCGCTGAGGGCCCAACTGAGCCTCTTGGGTGACGTCGGAGAGGGTCTGAGCGGCCGCGTCGGCGGCCTCACGGGCCTGCTGGGCGGCCGTCTGTGCCCGGGTGGCCTGACGTTGCAGCTCTTCGATGCCGTCGGGGGTGCGGATGGAGGCCAGCAGATCGGTCTCGCTGCGCAGCGTGTCGGCTCGGGCGTCGGCCTCGTGTGCGCGGGTGCGTGCCTCGGTGACACGGGGCACGAGTTGGTCGACGGTGACGGCCAGCTGTTCAAGCGTCTCGACACGCGCCTGTGCGGCGGCCTCGGCTTCGGGGGTGGCGTCGGCGTGCCGGCTCAGCTGGTCGTTGAGGATTTCGACCTCCTTGGCTGCTTGGTCTGCCTGGGCGCCGGCACGTTTGCCGATGCCTTCGTATTGGGAGGCGCCGAGGAGTTTGAGCAGGATCTGCTGGCGGTTGCTGGCGTTGGCGGACAGGAACCGGGCGAAGTCACCCTGGGGCAGGACGACGCACTGGCAGAAGTCGTCGAAGGACAGGCCGAGCAGATCCTCGATGGCGGTGTTGAGTTCCTTGATCTCCCCGGCCAGTACCTCCGGCTGCGGTCCGCCTGGCTCGACAGCGACTGCGGTGGGGTCAGTGAACTGCACCAGGCTGACGGCCTTCTGCTGGATCTGCTGGCCCATGCGGCGGACCTCGCGGGCGACCTGGTAGCGCTGTGATCCGATGTCGAAGGTGAGCGAGACCGTGCAGCGGTTGCTCGTGGGGGCGAGTGCGTAGGAGATGGCGTTGCTGCGTCCCCACCGGTAGGCCGAGCCGTACAGGGCGAACGTCAGCGCGTCGAGGATGGTGGACTTGCCTGAACCGGTGGGGCCGACGAGGGCGAAGTAGTCGGTGTCGGTGAAATCGACCACGGTGGGAGCGCGGAAGCCGGCGAAGCCGTTGAGCTCAAGACGAACGGGACGCATCTGAGAGTTCCTTCGGGCGGGTGCGGGCCTGGCTTTAGGGGCGGGCGGTCGAGCGGGTCAGGTCGTCGTGCAGCTGATTGAACAACGCCGTGACCCGGTCGTCGCTGACGCCGACGCTGTGGCAGTAGTCGGCAAACAGCTGCACAGGCGTCTTGATCGGCTGGTCGACGCTGATTCCTGCCGTGGCGCCGGTGCTGGCATGATCGGGGTGGATCAGGATCTGAAGAGCGTTGGGGAGGGCTTCGTACAGGTCGTCGCGCATGCCGGCGTAGGCGGGCTGGGTGACGACGAGTCTGAGGTAGTCCTCGCCGTAGCCGGCGGGGTCAGCGGTCAGCTGGGCGACGGTTCCCTCGACGGTGCGCAGTCTGCGGCCGGCCGTGACGGGGATGTCGGTGATCTGGGCGGGGGTGTTGGGGGTGGCCTCGACGAGGCAGACGACGTTGGTGTTGTTCTGCTCGCCGAAGTCGATGGCGTAGGGGGAGCCGCTGTAGTGCACCGGGCAGGCGGCGGGGATCTGCTGCCGGCGGTGCAGGTGGCCCAGGGCCACGTAGTGGGCCTCGACAGGGAAGACAGCGGCCGGCACGTGGTATTCCATGATGGATTGGGCGGGTCGCTCGCCGCCGCCGAAGGTACCGCCGGTGCAGGTCAGGTGGGCCATGATGATGTTGACGGCGTCCGAGGTGAACGCTCCGGTCAGATTGGCCAGGACGTCACGGACGAGCTGGTCGTAGGCGCCGACGTTCTGCGACGGGGTGTTGGCGATGATCTCCGCGGCGCGGACGGCGTAGCGCTGGGAGAGGAACGGCAGGACGGCGACGTTGACGGGCTCGCCGGTGGACCTGGCGTGGAAGGTGTGCACGCCGCCCTTCGCGGCCGGTCTGGCCTGGCCGTAGACGTGGATGCTGGCGATGTCCATCAGCGGCCTGTAGGCCTCGAACGTGGCAGCGTGGTCGTGGTTGCCGGCGATCAGGATGACCTCGATGCCGTGCTTGGCCAGGCGCAGCAGGGTACGCACGACCAGCCTCTGGGCGTCTGCGGTCGGCGAGGCGTTTTCGTAAATGTCGCCGGCTATGAGGACGGCGTCGACGTCGTTGTCGATCGCGATCTGGGTGATCTCTCGCAGGATGCGTGCCTGCTCCTCGAGCCGGTTGCGGCCCTTGAGGGTTTTGCCGACATGCCAGTCGGAGGTGTGAAGGAACTTCACGGGGCGGGGTCCTTTTCGGGTGGCTGAGGCAGAGCAGCGGGGGGCGTGGGTGCGCTGGGGAGGGCGGTGGCCAGACGTCAGTAGGGCGGCTCATCGATGGCGCCGTCGTCAGTGTCGTCGGGCCACGGATCGCTCTCTGCCTGGGGCAGCCTGCTGAACGGGTCCGGTCGCGCCGCGCTGCCGGTGGCCTGGCCGGCTGCGCGGGTGCCGGTGGAGAAGGTGGGGTCGGCGACCTCGGAGAGCCGGGTGGCCCAGGCGGGGAAGGGGAATTCGACGGCCAGGGGCACCGGGATCTCCGGCTGGGAGACGAACATGGTGCCGGGCCTGGCGAGCGTGGCGCGCTGGCGCTGCGAGGCGGGCAGGAAGCCGTACTCCGGGCGGCTGGCCTCGGCGGCATCGAGCTAGCCGACGATCTTGATCGAGGAGTTCGACACGATGCGCCGTTCCACCTCAGAGGCGGTCTGCTGGGCGCCGATGAGGATGATGCCGAGTGAGCGGCCGCGTTCAGCAATGTCCAGTAGTACGTCCTTGATCGGGGAGGATCCCTCGCGGGGGGCGTACTTGTTGAGCTCGTCGACCATCGTGAACAGCAGGCCGCCCGGGCCGGCTTGCTCCTTGCGGGCGGTCTCCGCGGCCAGCACGACACCGACGACGAACCGCTGGGCCCGTTCCGGCAGGTTGTGCAGGTCCACCACGGTGACCTGCTGCTGCGAGGTGTCGATGGAGTGCGAGACGGGGTGGTCGGTGACCGTGCTCAGGTCGCCGCGCAGCAGGGGCCCGAGCGGCCGCTGGGACGACCGCAGCCGCCGCACGAATGCGTTCACCGTTCCCAGTCCGATGGCCGGGCCCGCCCAGTCCGGGCGGCTGAGGTCGTCGGTGACCTTGTCGGAGATGAAGTCGACCATCTCCGGCCAGGTGCGGAGGACGGTTCCGTCGATGGCGACCGCGCCGTCGTTCCCGGCGGGCTGAGCCTCGCGGCGCAGCCGGCTCGTGACCTGGTGCACGACGATCGTGTACTGGTTTTTCTCGTCTTCGGCATCGGCGAACGCGTAGGGCAGCAGCTCGCGTTCGCAGAACTCGGCCAGGGTCCACCAGAAGGCGGTGACGCCGCTGGTCCTGCCGGTGACGTGGGGGCGGCCGGTGGTGTCACCGGGCAGCGGCGGGGCGTAGAAGCCGGCCGAGGCGAAGGGGCGGGCGGGCAGGCCGAGTTGGGCGTATGCGGCGCTCAGCTCCCCGTCGAGACGGGTGTTGGGCTGGTCGACGAAGAGCAGGTCCTCGCCCTTGACGGAGAAGATGAGGGCCTTGGCGTTGACCGCGCGGGCCCCGAGGGCGCCCGAGGTGAACAGCGAGTGCATCAAGAACAGCGCGAAGCTGGTCTTGGTCGCCACGCCTGAGATGCCCGAGATCGATACGTGGGCGCCGCGGGTGCCGTCGAGGAATTCGAGGTTGAGATAGATCGGTTCGCCGTCCCGGCCGATGCCGGCGGGCACACGTGCGTCCATCCGGTCGAAGTACAGCGCGGCGTCCCGCGCCGTGCCCGAGGCCCGGATGGCGGCTTCGCCGGGGCGTGGCGGGACGTAGTACTCGGGGTCGACCCGGGTGGTCGTGATCTCGGCGACCTCCTGCACTGTGGCCGGCAGGATTCCGTCGGCGATGAGGAAGACATCTGAGCCGAACGCGGCGCCCTCGTGGCGGGCGACCACCTCGGTCACCACGCCGGAGGTGACGACGGTGCCGCGTCCGGGGATCTCCCGGCGAGTGCTGACCACGTCGTCGAGCTGCAGATAGGCGCCAGGAGAAAGAGCAACGTGGAACTTCAACGGGGTGGAGTCCTCGGTACCTGCTACCTTCCCTACCTCCTCTTCGGCGTCGCCGCTGGTGAGGTGGCCTGCAAACGGCTGCCGGCTGGTCGCGGGTGTGGAGCTGCGGCCGAATACGGTGCTGTCAGCGCCGTGGGGCTCGGAGTCGGTGTCGGTCATCGGCCGGTCCCTGTCGGTCTTACGGTGTCGGGCACTGCCGACTGGCGGTGAACACCGATCGGGGCGCGCCGAAACTTGGGGCGGTATCTGTGAGTACAGACCGTAACTAAAGGGATGCCTGCTGCGAGGGGTTTTGTCGATAACGGAGAGAAAATGGGCAGACGGAGGGCGGTGCGCCCGGACAAGCCGGAGCACCGCGCGATGAGTGATGACCTTCCCGCGCCGTTCCCCCACCGATGACGCCCTGTCAACCATGCGTGTGGCGCACCGGCAGTGGTCCGGGTTCCGTCTGCTCGTGTTCCTTTTGTACGGTGCCCGAGGGAGTTGTTCCGCTCGGACCGAGGTGCTGTGAGTGGGCGTCGATCCAGGAGAGGCCGCCCAGGTCGAGGCGTTGGCGGGTACGGGTGACAGCCACGTAGGCCAGGCGGGCTTCGGCGTCGTCGATGGGGTCGGGTGGCGCCGCGGTGCTTGTCTGCTCGTCAGGAGTGCTGTTTTCAGGACGGGCGAAGTCGTCCGCGATGAGCACGCGGGGCCATTCGCGTCCCTTCGCCTCGTGGGCGGTGGAGACGGTGACCTGGGCGTGCGGCTCGGGGGCGAGGCGGGCGACGGCGGTGAGGATGGCGTCGGTGCCGTGGGTGTCGACGAGGTTGACCAGGGGCTGCAGGTCGCGGCCGGCCGGGTCGTGGGCGGCGTAGTCCTGCAGATCGCCCCATGAGGGGAAGAGGATGAGCTCGGGGTGGTGGGTGCGGCGGCCTTCCTTCAGGTCGCGGGCCGCGAGGGCCAGGGCCTGCAGGCTGTCTCCTCCCCCGGCCAGGGCGACCCGGTAGCCGGCCGCCATGAGGGTCATGACCTGGGCCATGGCGCCGACGTTGGTGCGGCACAGCACGGCGTCCGGCTGGGTGACGGGGCCGAGTTCCGTGGGTACGGCGGGGGTGCCGGTGAGGCGGATCGGGGCGTCGGCCAGGTGCAGCCAGCGGTTTGCTTCCGCGGCGAGGTCGGGTCCGAAGCGGAAGGACTGGGATAGGGTCAGCTGGGTGCCGTCGAAGCCGGTCATGACGTCTTTGGCGCCGCGCCAGTGGTAGATGGCCTGGGCAGAGTCGCCGACCATGACGAGCTGGGCGTGCTCGCGCTGGTTGAGGAAGGTCTGTTCGACGACAGGGTTGGTGTCCTGGGCCTCGTCCAGCAGCAGGAAGTCGACCTGAATGCGCGGCCGGGTCAGGGCCCAGATCTTAAGGTAGTGGTCGTGGTCGAAGCGGACGGCGCCGTCGTCGGGATGCTGCAGGTCGACCCAGGCTTTGCGGGCGAACGGCAGGATATGGGCGGCGAGTTGGGCATGCAGGTCGCAGCCGTCCAGGCCGCGCAGGCGAGGGACATGGTGGCGGGTGATGGCCTCGTCCGCGGTGTGGCAGAAGCGCGCGACGGTACGCAGGGCGGCGTTGGACAGGGCGCGTTGGGAGATCTCGCGGTCGCCGATGCGGACGGCTTTGGTCAGGCCGAGGGCTTGTCCGGTCTGCCAGGCCGGGCGGCGGGGTGCGTTCAGGCGGCGGGTGTAGCGGTGGCCGACGGCGGCGTAGGCGAGGGCGTGGGCGGTCTTGCACTGGACGGTGTCGGGGAAGCGGGTGCGTGCGTCCTGGGCGATGGCCCGGTTGTAGGCCAGGTAGCGGCCTCGGCGGGTGGTGGCGCGGGCGAGGATGGCGAGGGTGGTGGTCTTGCCGGTGCCGACGCTAGGCCTGCAGGGCGAGGTGGTGGCCAGCGTGGAAGGCGTCGGCTGCTGCGGTCTGTTCGTCGGTGGGGTTCACAGGGTGGGCCTCTCGGGGAGTCGGGTGAGTGCGTGCCCGACGGCGGCCAGCAGGTAGGCGGGGGTGGTGTGGGCCAGCAGGTGGCGTACCGCGTGGTCGAGGCGCTCGGTCTCCCGGTCGGCGTGCTCGGCCAGGGCCCGGTGCACGGCCAGTTCCAGGAAGCGCTCGGGGGTCTGCTGGGCGCGGCGGGCGCCGACGGTCAGGGCGGCGTGCACGATGGGCGGGAAGGCGATGTTGAGCAGCACGCTGTGGTCGGCGTCCGGGTAGTGGGTGGTGATCACGTCGATGGGCAGCCGGGTGCCGAGGCGGCGGCGCAGCCGGCGGGCGGCGCGCTGCGGCGTCTTGGCGGCGACGAGGGCCATCAGGCGGGTGGCGTCGTGGTTGGCGGCGAGCGGCAGCAGGCGGGCGGCGCGCTGCAGGACGGGCGGGGGCAGGGGGCGGGTCAGCGTGATTTCCAGGGCGTGGTGCGGCACCGGTCATCCCCTTCGGTGCGGGCGGGGCGAGGAATGGGGCAGGCGGGTGTGGATGTGTGCCGCGTGCAGGAGGGGGGCGAAGGGTTCCCAGCAGGCCAGGGCGAGGTCGGCGGCGCCGGGTGCGGTGGCGTGTGCCGGGCAGCGCTGGGTGCGCCAGCGCAGCTGTTCGCCATAAGCGAGGTGGCCCAGGTCGTAGACGGCCATCAGGGCATCGGGCAGGGCGAGTTGGCCGTGCCGGGCGGTGGTGGGCAGCAGTTTCCACATCCCGGTTGGGCCGGCGGGGGCGAGGACGGGGTGGGGGCAGCGGTGCCGGTGGCGGGTCTGGGCGACGCAGCGCAGCTCCTCGAGCCGCTGCTGGGCGAGGTAGCGGCACAGCAGCAGTTGGACGACGGGGCGGTCGGGTCCGCCGGGTTGGGGGGCGTCGGGCTGCGGGGTGACTGGTGGGGCGGGGGTGAGAGCCTGGGTGTCGATCAGACGGCGGGCGCGGACGGCGAGTTGACGGCGGATCGCCTCGAGGCGGGTGCCGGCCTGGCAGGTCGGGGTGCGGTGGGGGCAGAGCACGGCATGCGGGATGCGGCACCAGGCGCTGTTGTCGCCGTGCGGGTAGGCGATGCCGCCGCTGAGGTGCCAGCGGCAGGATTTGGGGACGTCAGTGACGGTCAATTCGGCGGGGTGCAGGGCGATGGGCCGTTGGTCGGGACGCGGGTAGAGGTCGATGCGGCTCCCGCAGTGGCGGCAGCGGCCGGTTTGTCCGGCGCGCAGCAGGCGGCTGGGGCTGGTGGTGGTCACTCGGAGCGTTCGGGGGCGGCGGAGAGCGCGGGGGCTGCCGTCCCAGTGGCGGCCGTCGGGGGCGGGCGTGGGGCACATGGCCCGGACCGTGCCAGGCGACACGCGAGGATAGGCAACACCGCGGGGCTCATGTCCCTCGACCAGCCTAGCGGCACCGAACAGACGATCTTGCGAGCGTCCTCACGTTCGACGCTTGCTCTCCGTTCGGGTGATTCGCGGTAGGACCCGAGGCGGGCGCGCCGGGGCGTCAGGGGCCGTGCATGCCGGGTGGGGTGTGGTCGTCGCAGAGGGTGCCCAGGAGGTGCTCGATGGGCACGTCGAAGGTGTGGGCGAGGGTGTGCCAGGTGGTGACGCTGCCGCTGGTGCGGCCGTGTTCCAGGTCGATGAGGGTGCGCCGGGCCAGGCCGCTGCGGTCGGCGAGTTCGTCGTAGGTCCAGCCGCGCTCGCCCCGCAGGCGCACCAGCGTCATGCGCAGCGCGTTGAGGTCGGGATCGGGCGGCAAGATCGTCACTCCACCATCCGACGGTGCAGACCCCTGCCCTGTCAGTGCAGACCTCTGCACTATTTGTCTGGGTGGTGAGTGCGGCATTCAAGGTGCAGGACTCTGCACTACCGTGCGTCTTCCCCGGCCCTGTGATGCGCCGGGGCACCCACCACCTCAGGCACGGACGGACGGGAGGACGACCAGCCCATGAGGCTCGCTGGCGCGCACGCAGCAGTGCGGCGCATCTGGACAGTCGAACTGCGTCCGCGAGCGGGCGGCCCCGCTCTCGTCTGCCCCGCCTGCGCCGCTCACACGTCTGCGCTCACGGGGGCCTCCGCACGTTCTGCCGTCCTGGCTCATCTGGCCTGCCATGCCCGCGCCGACGCGCTGCCCACCTATCTGCGCAGTTGCCAGTGCCGGGCCCGGGGCTGCCGGTGGCATCCGCGTCATCGCGGCTGCGCGGGACCGGTGCTGCTGGCCCTCACCCGCGACCGCAGCGGCCGCGCCTGGCGGCTGGCCGACACCTGCGCGGCCTGTGCCGCGGCGACCAGCAACACGGCCGTGGTACCGGACACCCTTTCCGGCTCCCTGCGGCAGCAGGCCTCCCCTGGCCCGCCCCCGCCCGCGCGCCGGTCCCACGCCGGGGTCCAGGAGCGGGAGCGGGTGCGGGAAATGCTGCCGTACCTCGGCACCGCGCTGCCCCGCTTCACCTCCCCCGCCGCCCGGCTGCTGGCCCTGCAGTGCGCGCTGCGTGCCGACACCCGCGCCCATGTCCGGCTGCCGGCGGGCCTGTTGCGGGGCATGCGCCTGCGCCAGAACCGCGAAGTATGGCTGGAGCTGGCCCACGCCGGCTGGCTGGAGCTGCCGGACGTGCGTACGCTGCCGTGGCAGGTGCGGCTGCTCGATGCCACAGTGCTGGACCAGGCGCCCGGCCGCCGTACCCGCTGCCGTGCTGCCGACTGGGCGCTGCGGCCGGTGCCGTTGGTCCTGCCTAGCCACGGCGCCCGCACTGCGGCTGACCGCTCTCGTGCTGGCCGCGCACACCGGTGCCCGGCCCGAACACAGCACCGACATGGACATCCTCACCCGCCTGTGCGGGCACTCCCCGCAGCAGACCGGAGAACTGCTCGACCGGCTGGTGACCACGCGCACCCTGAGGGCATGGCATCACAACCGGGAGACCGACGCGGTGTCCTGGCAACTGCCCCAGCCGCAGGCACGCACGCCAACATAGCGTGGCGGAACAACTGGCGCTGTTCGTCCGTACCATCTGTACGCCAAGGCATCGTGCGGCACGTGTGGCGTCCCTGCTGAGCGCCAACACCCGCCCGAGAAGGGGTGTCACTTCATCTGGTGCAGCCCCGCAGCACGCTGGTTCACCGAGGAAAGGTCAGTACCCATGCCCGAGACAACCACTCCCGCCACTGAACTGACATCGCAGTACCGCTCAGGTGACCGGTGACCTCGAACGCAACGTCAAGGAGCAGGAACGCATCACGGCGGACATCGCCTCCCTGCAACAGCAGTTGGCTGCCCTGCAGCACGACCACACCGTGCTGGTGAACATGCGACAGGCCCTTGGCATCACCGAAGCCCCGGCCGAGCCTGCGGCCACTTCCGAGAGTGCCACGGTGCCCTCACCCAGGAAGAAGGCCAGTGCCGCGCGCAGCGGGAAGCAGAGGGCGGCCAAGTCCGCCGCCGCGCCGCAAAAGGCAGCCGCCAAGAAGTCCGCGGCCAAGGCGGAGGGTGCCACGACGGCGGCCCAGCCCACCCTGGTCGAGCTCATCCGCCGCCACCTCGCCGAGTCGAAGGAACCGCGCTCCGCCGCGGAGATCTCCACAGCCCTGGGCCAGGCCCATCCGGAGCGCCAGATCACGACCAAGGTCGTGCGGGTCACGCTCGAGGGACTCGTGGCCAAGAGCCAGGCCGAGCGCAGCAAGCAGGGCAGGTCCGTCTTCTACACCGCCCCCGCACCGGAGTAGGCGGGTGGGCCGGAGGCCGAGGCACAGTTCGACGAGGCTGCCAGCCAGCAAGACTGAGGGCGCTGTCCGACGCCTGTCAGCGGGGGCGCCAGGTGCGGATTTCGAGGTGGATGATCTGAGCGTCGGGACGGATGCGGCCGGTCTCCACCAGCCACTGGTGCACAGCCGCGGTGACGTCGCCGCCCGCGGCGTCCACGCGGCGGGCGAAGTCGGCGGCGTCGAAGCCGCCGGCCTGGGCGGAGCCGTAGGAGCGTTCCTCACTGTGGTCAGTGCGCTGGATGACGTCGCGGCGGATGCCGGGTGAGTCGGTACGGCTGCCAGAAGGGTGCAGGTAGCCGGTCTTGGCGAGGCGCACGGTGAAGGCCAGGCGCAGGCCCCGGCGGGCGGCTTCGGCGATCAAGGGGCGCAGGCGGGCGGAGCCGGAGGCGATGGCCTGGGCGCCGACGCGGCCGGTGCCGGAGCCGGTGGGGGTGATCAGGACGGCCTTGGTGCGCACCCGAGCCCGGGCGCCGGAGGCGGTGGTACGCCGCTGGGTGAGGCGGGCGGCGATGGCGGCGAGTTCGGACAGGTCGGTGATGCCGCCGGTCTCGACGGCGGCCAGGACCTGCCGGAGGGCGGGGACGAAGGCCGCTCCCTTGTTCTTGGTGTAGAACTGCGAGACCAGGGAGGGGTCGCGGTCGATGATGCGGGCGATGTCGCGTTTGGTGTAGCCGACCGCTCGGAGCCGGTCGGCGAGATGTGCTGCTTCGTTCAACTCGGGCTGGGGTTGAGGCTGGCGGCGGGGGCGGCGCGGCATCAGGCCTCCCGCTCAGCAGTGAGGGCCGCGCGTCCGGCCTCCCGCAGCGTAAGGAGTTCTTCTTCGCTTGTGGGGGCGGTGACGGGGCCGGTGAGGCGGCCACGCAGGAGATAGTCGCCGGGCTGATGGTGATACGGCCAGTCGTGGGGCTGAGTGAGGTAGAGGGCGTCGGTGCGGAAGGCGACGACCGTACCGGGCAGGGTGTGCAGGGCACCGGCGTACGTGTCGTCGTCACGGTGACGCTGGGTGAGCAGGGCGGCGCGTGCTGCGGACCAGATGGCGGCGGCCCATTCGGGGTGGGCGTTGGGGTCGCGGGCGAATCCGGTGGGCTTTTGCCAGGTGATCAGTTCGTCGTCGAAGCCGATGATTTCGGCGTCCGGGGGCACGTCGCGCTCCAGGGTGCGGGGGGTGGTGCCGGTGACCATGCGAGGGCGCTGGGCGAAGGAGCCGATGCCGTACAGGAGGATGGAACGCACGGCGCGGGAGGCCAGGTGGGCGGCGCGGGCCTGCTGGGGATCGCCCTGGAAGTGAGCCTGGGCGGAGAGATTGGTCCAGGTCTCTTTCAGCTTCTTGGCCCAGTCGTCCAGCGGTTTGCCGTCCTCCCACAGGATGCCATCGAGGATCTCGACCTTCCACGGCTGGATCGGGTTGGTCAGGGCGGTGTGGATCTCGGGGCCGCCGGCCCAGGTGGTGAAGGTGGTCCCGGGCGTGGCCGGATAGTGCCATGCGCGGTCTCCGGGGGCCGGTGCCGACAGGAGGCCGACATGGTTCCAGGTGTCGGGGACGGTGACGCGGACCTGCCAGTGCCCGCACCCGTACAGGGCCCGCATCTGTTCCTTCTCGCTCCAGGCGGCGAAGGTGGTGGCGGTGATGCGGCGGGGCGTGCCGACGGGGGATTTCCACGTGTGCTTGGCGTAGGCGAAGGTGCGGTCGTACTCGACGAGTTGTGGCAGCTGCTCGGGAACGCGGGGCGGGGTGAGCAGCTCGTTGCGGCCCTGTCCAGCTGTGGCGTGGAGCAGGCCGCGCAGTTCTTCCGACAGGACGGGGAAGCCGTCGGCGTGCTGGCCGCGGGTGGGGATGGTGCGCGTCCACAGGTCGCGGCCGGTCTGGGAGGGGGAGCCCATGATCACCGCGTCGTCCCAGTGGCGGCGCAGCGCCTGCCACAGCAGCACGAAAGCATCACGAACGGTGTGAGGGTCGTCGCCGTCGGTGTCGAACCACTCCCCCACGGAGCGGATCTCCACGTGGTGGTCGCCACTTGCGGACTGGTAGCGGCCGACGGGGTTGCGGGCGTGGACGAAGTGTCCGGCCATGCGGTCGCGGCCGCGGCCGGTGTCGGTGCGCCAGCCGGCGATGGGGGCGTTCAGCCAGGCGGCGACCGCGTCGCGGAGGTAGGGGTAGCGGTCGGCATCCCGGTGCCAGGGGTCGCCTGCGGTGATGTAGATGCGTTCCACGTCCTCGGGGACGGTGTGGAAGACGGCGGTGAGGATGTCGGCGGCCGACCGGCCGGCGAGGTCGAGATGGTGGGTCTGGCTGCGGTGGACCAGGACCCCTGTGGTGGCGTCCAGGAAGACCGTGGAGCGCGCCTGCTGGGTGAAGTTCGGCCTGGTGGAGACCAGACCGGTGGTGTGAGTGAACCAGGCGTCACCGCTGGAACCGGCCGGGATCGACGGCAGCTCCCGCCGCGCCTCCGAGGGTGATGCGGGCGGCTCCGAGGACACGGTGTGCGTCTCGGGGGCAGCAGTGCCTGCGGAAGCGGGGGTTGTTGTGGGACCGGGAGCGGCCTGTGTCTGCGTCGGCAGGGACGCCACGGCCGCGGAAGGAGCCTTCACAGGGGACGGCTTCGGTGCCGGCGACTGCGGGGCCTGCTGCACGGCGAGACTGTCGGGGGCCAGGCTGGGGGCGAGGGCGACGACATCGGCCACACCCAGGCCGGCCGCCGGGGCGATCCGCTCCGCCTTCGCCTTCTCGTAGGAGGCCAGCTGGACGATCTGCTTGTCCCGGTCCGCTTCCAGCTTCGCGAGCGCGGCCCGCGTCTTCTTGATCTGGTCCCGCACGCCGCGTAGATCGGCCAGCGCTGCGTTGTAGCTCTGTGCGTCCATCGAGGCTTCCTTGTCCGAAGCGGCTTCAGCCAGTAGTAGCGGTGTTCGTGGTGACGTAGGCAATGGCCCCGCCCGAGTGGGAGGCAAGCCGCGTGCCCAGCAGCAACTCGGCAAGCCTGCGGTCGCCGTCGAGATCGGAGGTGATCACTGTCGTCGGAGCGGCAAGATCGGTCACGTAGCCCGCGAGGCGGGCTTCGGGAAAGGCGTGTTTGCCGGCGAAGTTCTTCTCCCACCGTTGAAGGCCGGTCAGCACGGCCACGACGTAGCCCGACAGGGTGACCGGCAGCACTCCCCCGGCCGCGACACTCGCCGCGTCGCACCGCCACCAGCCGCGCAGCGCCTTCACGAGGTGGTCGGGGCTGAGCGTGGCGGCGAAGCCGATCCAGTCCCGGTCGTCGTCGTGCGCGGGCTGGGCGGCGTCAACGCGCAGGACAGCGATCTCTGGGGCGTCGAGCTGGTGCACGGGAGCGTGGCGGCGCGCGCTGAGAGCTTGCACGACGCTGAGGGGGGTCATGACCCGGACTCCACGCTGGGAATGCCCGGGGAGCAGGTCGGCATGGATGAGGCGCCGGAATGTCGTGACGGCGAAGCCGAGTTCCTCTGCTGCTTGTCCGGTTGTTAGCAAGATGCCCATCCTCCGCCCCCATCACATGCGAACTCTGTTATCTGATTGCGCATGCACTTTAGCGATCGATCCGAAAGGGCGTCAAAGATGGCGGGTCGTGCTGGGTCGACTGCTCTGAGGCAGGGGGACGTCACGCCTGTGCGGGCAGCTTCGTCGCATCGTGATCGCGGAGCCGGGGGTCTGCGGGTGACAGCAGATGGGGGCTGCCCGGCCGGGGGCTGGCAGCAACTGCACCCTGGCCTGCGGGGCGGCGCCCGCTACCGGCTGCATCGTTGGGGATTTGCCCTACTGGCGGTCCAGGGTCTGCTCTGACGTAGTGCGGCGGGCTGCCGGGCACTGGCTGGTCGCTGGTGGAAAGCAGCAGTGTGCGTGCGTCACCCAGTCGGCAGGCGTTCGTTTCCTCTACCGACGTATTCGTGTGGACAAAGGAGCGCCGGTGGGCCCGTCGTTGGTGATCGAACGGTTTGAGTTCCAGCGCGGCGGGGTCTGGTATGCCCGCTACTTCAAGGGGCTGGTGACCTTCCTGGTCGGGCATTCGAAAGCGGGGAAGTCGACCGCTGTGGAGGCTCTGCTGTATCCGCTGGGGCTGAGGACGGCGACGGTCATGCCGGAGGTGCGCAGCTGTCAGTATCTTCGCCTGGTGTTCCGCGTCGCCGGGGTGCGCTGGCAGGCAACGCGCAGCGGATCGGATCCGCGGGCGCGGGTGTCATTGAAAAATCTCGACGATCCCCGCGCGATCGAGCATTCGCTTGCGGTCACGTCGTCGAAAGCCACGGAGATGACGGCGGGCGCGTTCGTGCAGGACCTGCTCGGCTTGTCGGCCGCGGTCCGCGGCACGTCACGTGCTGGGCTGGATGAGTTCTACACCACTGTGATGGCGTTGCGGCAGAACACCATCGCCTCGGAGTTCCTCGGCGGGGGCAAGGACGCATCGCGCGTGCTTGCGCTGGAAGTGGTGCTCGGGCTGTGGAACGAGGAGCTCGCGGGTCTGGAGAAGAACGCGTCCGAGACTGAAAGCCGATTTCGGGCTGCCCAATCTGCGCTGAGGCAGTTCAAGAAGCTCCGTGACACCGGCGCTCTGGCCGATCCGGACAGTGTGCGCGCCGAGTGTGAGCAAAAGCAGCATTGAGGTTCCCCCGCTGCGCGGGAGTGGCTGACTAGCAGGTCAGGGCGGGTTGACGTGGTTTCAGGTTCACTTGTTCGGCCGCTGCCTGGTCGGCGTAGTGCTTCTCCTCGAACTCGATGGGGCTGAGGTAGCCGAGGCGCTTCTGGATGCGGCGGGGGTTATAGAAGCCGTCGATGTACTCGAAGAGCGCGAGGTTCGCCTCGGCTCTGGTGTCGAAGGTCCGTCCGCGGATGCACTCGGTCTTGATCAGCATCCACAGGTTCTCCGCCAGGGCATTGTCGAAGGAGTCGCCGACCGAGCCCATGGACGCTTGAACACCTGCTCTGACCAGGCGGGTTGTGAGCTTGATAGACGTGTATTGCGTGCCGTGATCGGCATGGTGGACGAGTTCGCCAGGGGCGACCTCGCGGCTGGCCAGTGCGTACTCGAGCGAGGTGAGGACCAGGTCGGCGTCCGCGCGGGCGGAGGTCTCCCAGGCCACGACTCTGCGGGAGAAGGCGTCGCGGATCGCCGACAGCCACAGTGGCCCCTCCAGGGTGGGAATCATGGTCAGGTCGGTGACCCACAACCGGTTCGGCGCGAGTGCGGTGAAGTCGCGTTGCACCAGGTCAGGGGCGAGGTCGGCGTCTGGGTCGCGGCGGGTGAAGCCCTTGCTCCTGCGGGGGCTGATCCCGGCCAGGCCGGCCTGGCGCATGAGCCGCTCGACCCGCTTGCGGCCGACGTGGACGCCCTCGCGCTTCAGGACGGCATGGATCCTGGGCGATCCGTAGATCCCGCCGGAGTCCTGGTGGATCCGTCGGATCTGCCCGGTCAGCTCGGTGTCCTGGCGGATCCGTTCGCAGGGGTCCTTCTCAGCCTGGCGCCAGCGGTAGTAGGTGGAGGAGGGGATGTGCAGTTCCCGCAGTACGGGCTCGACCCCCAGGTGCGGGTGCTCGTCTAGGAGTGCGGTCACCTGGGCCGGGTCGGGTCGAGCTGCGCGGCGAAAAAAGCCGAGGCCGTCCGCAGGACCTCGTTCGCCCGGCGCAGGTCCCGCACCTCGCGCCGCAGCTGGACGAGCTCGTTCTTCTCTTCGGTGGTGAGCAGGTCATCCCGCTCGCCGGCGTCGGCCTCGGCCTGCCGGATCCAGTTCCGCAGGGCTTCGTGATGCACGCCGAGCTCCTCAGCCATGCGGCGGATCACCGGCTTCGGCTCGGCGGTCCGATACATCCGCACCGCACGCTCACGCAACTCCAGCGGGTACTTCCTCGGGGCAGGCATCGTCTGGGCTCCTCTCATGAGACCCATCTGACCTGCTGTCACCTTTCCCCGCATCTCGGGGGAACCTCACATGAGCACCAGGCTGCCGCCGGTCGCTGGCAGAAGGCAGCCGGTGCGCTGACCGCGGCGGTGGGGGAACACGGGCGCTTGGTTGCCCTGCACAAGGCGGCGGACCAGCAGCGCAGGAAGGCTGCGCGGCAGGCAGAGGTGGTCCAGGGCAAGCTGAGCCGGGTCATGGCGGATCAGGCCCGGACGGAGGGCGAGCTCGCCGCGCTGCTCAACCCGGCGGCGCAGGACTGCTCCCACTGCGGGCAGGTGTTGCCCGAGCGGGCGCCCGGCCTGTGCCCGCAGTGCGGCCTGGTCCACCCCGGCGGCCAGGACCGGCGTGAACGGCAGATCGCCACCGCGCGGGCGCGATCGGAGCGGCTGGCTCGGAAGGTTAAGGCGCTGCAAGGGGATATGACGACCGTGGTGCAGGCAGCGCAGGAGGCGGAAACGGCCGCAGCAGATGCGCTTGCCGCGCGTGATGACTACGACCGGGACCATGTCGCTTCGGCCCGCACGCTTGCTCAGTCGGCGGAGAAGGAGGCCCATGGTCTGAGCCGGGACGTGGCTCAGCTCAAGCGGCGTCTTCAGGACGCCGACTACATCAGCGCCCAGGATACGGCCGTCGCGGCGGCGAAGGAAGCGATGGAGCAGGCGCAGGCCGCCCGCGACGCCGTGAAGAGCGCCCAGGAGGTACGCCGAAAGGAGGTTACCGGTCGCTGGTCGCAGTTCTTCCTGGAGCGGCTGCGTCAGATCAACCCGGCTGTCGAGGCCGCCTCCATCGATCCGTTGGACTTCACCACACGGGTCAAGGAGCACGGCGATGTCGACAAGACGTTCGCCGACAGCTCGGTTGGAGGCAGCCCGAGGGCTGCCACGAACGTCGCGCTGCTACTGGCCCTGCGTGACCTCGGCCGCGTGGATCCCCTGGCCCGGGTCCCTCCGCTGCTGATCATCGACTCGCCTCTGGCTGGCCTGGGCGCGACAGGTCTCGACCAGGACACTAGTCTGCGTCTGATCGACACGCTGATCTCCATCGCCGATGACCCCTCGGCCGACGGTTACGCCTGTCAGGTCATCGCCGCAACCAACGACCCGCTCCCCCGTCCCTACCCTGGTGTGCGGGAGATCCACATCAACGACGAGCACCGGTTCTTCGATCACGCCCCCGTCCACGCTGGCTGAGCGAAGCAGGCCAGGAGTACCGAGGGGCCGGCCGGTCCCCTCGGTCCCGGCGGCCGCTGCGCCAGCTCGAGCGGCAGCATCTGGCCGCCGAGTTGCTGGCGTTGCCCGGCGGGCACCGGTGTTGCAAGCTATGGATCAGCGACGACGCCTGAACACCCCCCTCCACGCTGCCGCGGGCGGTCCAAGCGGTGCGTGTGAAAAGCCGTCGTCCTCCGAGCGAGTCAGGCCATGGGCGGACGCTGGAGATTGCCCTGCCCGCGAACGGGGCAGCTCTTTTACTTTCACCTGTGGTCGGGGGGCGGCGAATGGCGCGTAGAAAGTCGTTGGCGGCGCAGTTGTTGCAGGCGTACCGGGACAGCCAGAAGGCCAAGGCCGCAGCGGCCAGGCGCGCTGAGGCGGAGCAGGCGCGTCAGGCGCGGGCCGCGGAGCGCGAGGCCGCCGAGCGGGTAAAGCAGGAAGCACGTCGAGAACGCGAGCAGGCGCAGGCGTGGATGCGCGCACAGAAGGAGAAGCAGGCACAGCGGACTGCCGAGTCGCGTAAGGCCGAGCAGATCGTGCGGGATCTTGAGAAGCGTCAGGCTGCGCGGGCGAAGGAACTCGAGCAGAAGCGTCGCGCGGAGGCCCGCGAGAAGGCTGCGGCGGAGCGGCGTGCGAAGCAGGAGGGCGTTGAGAATTTACGCCGGGAGGCTGCAGGGCGGACGGCCCAGGTCGAAGAACGGCTCGAGGAGCTGACTGCTGTCCTGATTGACCGCCCCGGTGGGCTGCCCGGGCTGCGGCTGGAGGCGGAGCAGGCGCTCGGTGAAGGAGACTTCGAAGGGTTCGCGGTCGCAGTGGAGAGGACGCTGGGCTCCATCAGGTATCCGGAAGGCCTTGGTGGCGCTCGGCGGGCGGCGTTCGCTCCTGAGTCCCGGGAGCTGATTTTGGAGATCGAGCTCCCCGTCCAGGCGGTGGTTCCCTCGGTCACGCAGTATCGGTTCAAAGCCTCTGCTCCCCCGGCTGTGGTCCCGCAGCCACGCAAGGAGAGTGAGTGCAAGGCGTTGTACAGAGATTTGGTGGCCAGACTCGCGCTGCGGGCGATCGACGAGGCCTTCGCTGTGACGCCGCCGTCGCTCGTGGACGGAGTTGCGTTCAACGGGAAGGTGCACGCCAAGGACCGTGCCACCGGCAAGTCGATCGAGCCGTGTCTGATCAGTGTGCGGGTCAGCCGGGAGACATTCGGGGAACTCGTGCTGGACGAGCCGGAACTCGCCCCGGTGCAGAGCCTTCACCATCTCAACGCGATCGTCTCCCAGCACCCTTACGACCTTGAACCGGTTCCGCCCGTTGTCACGTTCGACCTGACCCGGTACAAGATCGCCCCGGAGCGCGACGTCGTCGCCGGCCTCGACAGCCGGCCCGACCTCGTCGCGATGGACCCGATCGATTTCGAGCATCTCATCCGGCGCCTGTTCGAGAAGATCGGGCTCAAGTCGTGGGTGACCCAGGCGTCTAGAGACGACGGCATCGACGCTGTCGCGGTCAATGAGGAACCCCTCATCGGCGGGCTGTGCATCATCCAGGCCAAACGCTCGAAGAACGTGGTCTCCGCCGAGACGGTGCGGTCGGTCGCGGGCATCGTGAACGACAAGAACGCTTCGAAGGGCATCGTGGTCACCACCGCGTGGTTCGGCAAGGCGAGCTGGGACTTCGCTCCCCGTAACCGCGTCGAACTCATCGACGGCCGGCATCTCAAAGCCCTGCTGCTGGAGCATCTCGGCATCGACGCTCTGATCGGCCTGCCCAAGCTCCCGCCGGGCTGGCAGACACGCGACCTGAACTGACGCCACCCTCGTGTCCTTTCGTGCCGGTGTGCGGTTGGAGACAGCGGTTCGACACGAGAGGAACAAGCATGTCGTACGGATATGGCGGCGGGCCGGACTGGCCGATGATCCAGGCTAGGCGCCGAGCCGAGGAAGCGGCGCGTTCGGCTGCCGGCCAGGCTGTGGCCCACCAGGCGTCGGCTGACCGGTGGAAGGTTGCGTTCGAGGCTTTGGCCGGCCAGGTTCAGGCAGCGGTGGGCCGCAGTGGCGCCGAGCACCGTGACGGCGGCAGGTGTGGCTGCCCGTCATGCTGGGAGGCGCTCATCACCCGGCTGGCCACTGAGGCGCAGGGACACCGAAGCTCAGCCGCAAGCGCCGGTTCCTTCGCGTTCTCGATCGATGATCTGTTCGGCGGGACCGGCACGCAGCGGCATCCCTGAACTCACCGGGCCCGTCAGCGCTCGGGATGCCGAGTTTTCAGGCGCGAGGAACGGGTGTGATGTGCAGGGCGTGAAGAGGCTGCCGGGCAGTTGCGGGCAGGACCTCGAACCATGCCTGACCGTCGTCCAGATAGCACTGCGCCTTGCTCCAGTAGCGCCAGCCCAGGTCGACGAAGCAGTCAATCATGTGATCGCTCGCGCCCGGCGTCATGTACCGGCCGTGCACCTCGGCGCGGCCCAGTTCGAGGCCGGTGTTCTCCAGGTGAGCCAGCGCTGCGGCGGCTGCGCGGCGCAGAGGGCTGTTCGAGGTCCACCGGTCGTCCATGTGCTCCAGCGCTGCGGCAGAGCGGGGCTGGGCGTCGCTCAGAGCAAACGCGGCGACGGTGGCCGTGCCTTCGGTGCTCCAGCGGTGCAGGTCGATACGGACCGGACGCGGGAGCTGGTCGGCGATCGCCTCGTAGGTCGGCAGGACATGATCGCGCGGCGCACGGCCGGCGGCCGCATCGGGGGTGATCGCGGCCAGCCGCTGCCGGGCGATAGTGATCGGCTCGCCCTGCCGCCACAGCAGGAGCAGTTCGATCCCTTCCTTCTCCAGGGCTTGGCGTTCCTGGAACTGGAAGCTGACGCCGCGGCGGTTGCCGCGCAGAGCCTGTCGCATCGGTGCGTAGCCGTCGCGGCCGCTGAAGAGCGCGCTGAGAGAGTGCTGGGTCCAGCGCTCGTCGGTGGTGTGCTGGATCACGACGTCGATGTCGCCAACTTCCAGGGCGCCGCGGATGTAGGAGCCGAAGAGGTGTACTTCGGTGATGAGGTCCAGTGGCCAGATGTTCTGCTCAAGACGGTCGAGCATCTCGTGGAGGGTTGCGGTCGCCCGCTCACGCTTCATGGGCAGCTCCTGATCTTCACAAAGCAGTCCGCGCCGGACAAGCGGGAACTCTAGCGGCCGGCACTGACAACGCCCCGTTTTCTCCAGTGAGTACGCGAAAGGTCCGTGGTGCCTCCTGGCCGGGGGCTCGTTTCAGCGGGGCGCGGGACTGCGCGGGTTCAGGAAGGGCTGGGCTGCAGGCTCTTGCCGGCGTTGGGGTTCACCCGGGCTGCAGGGGGGGTGGCACGGGCTCAGGAGGGCCAGGGTTCCTTGCGCGGTGTCGGTTGCTTCAGCAGGTGCGGTGGGGTGGGGCTCTGCGATGGCTTGGGCGTAGTAGGTGCCGAGGGTGTGGGCCCGGGCGAGGAAGTAGGCGTAGGCGGCGCGCAGGGGAGCTTCTGGTTCGGTGAGACCTTCTTCCCATGCGTGGAGTGTGGTGGTGTCAACGCCGATGGCCCGGGCGAGTCGGGTCGGTGTGAGGCCGAGGCTGTTGCGCAGGCAGCTGCGTTCGGCGGGTGGGGGCAGCGGGGTTTGCTCGGCCAGGAGCACCTCGATGGCTCGGTAGCTGCTCGTCATGGGTTTTTTCTGCGTGTGCTGGGACGTTCGGGGGCGGGGTTTGCGGCGAGGAGGCGGCAGGTCTCCGTGGCGTGGGCGATCTCTTCTTCTTCCCCGCACGTGAGCCGGAAGGGCTTGTTGGCGTCCGTGAGATGGGCGGGCAGTCCTGGGCGGGTGTAGTTCTCGAGCTCACTGTGGACGTGGGCGGCTTCGAGAAGGAGTTCGGCCCATCTGGGGAGATCGGCGGGAAGGTCGGCCTGTGGGCGTTGCGGTGTGGGGCGTGTGAGGTGGGCCAGCTGGTCGATGCCGTAGCCGGTCAGTGCGCGGACGGCGACGGCTGCAGCGTGGACGGGGTGGGCGATGCGGGTGTGGATGCGCTGAGCCACGGCCTCGTGGTGAGGGCTGGGGGCAGCAAGGTCGGTGAGCGCCGGTAGCACGACGGGGGGCGGCACCGTGGCGCGGCCGGGCAGCAGGTTGACAGTGCCGCGGGAGGTGGGGGTGGTGGTGGCGGGTCTCCTGCCGGGGCGCCGGGAGCGTGGGGGCAGCGCGTACCAGGGTTCGTCGTCTGGGGCGGGGAAGGGGGCGGCGTGGTGCCAGCCAGGGTAGTTGGAGGCGTGTGAGCGTGACTGCGCGCCGGTGTTGAGGTGCTGGCGGGCGGCTTCGAGGGAGTCGATCTCATGGTGGCGGACGGCGCTGAGGACGGTGGCCAGTGCGGCCAGTGGTGGGCCACTGATGACAAGGGTCAAGCGGGTGCGGGTGCGTTCGCGCAGGGCCATGAGGTACTCGAGGTGGCGTTCGGTGATGCGGTGGGCACGGCAGATGACGTAGTGGTCGATGTGGAGGGCCTGGGTCCATGCGAGCGTCACGCGCCAGGAGGATTCGGCGTTGAGGGTCCACCAGGGCGCTTCACGGTGCGGGGGTGGAAGGGTGTTTGCCCAGGGCTCTGATGAGGTCGTGGGCGAGGTAGGCGGGTGCGGTGGCCAGGGGTGTGGGGTGGACGGCGACGCGTCCGGTCGCGGGGTGGTGGGAGGCGAGTGCGGTGATGGTGTAGTCGGGCAGGTCGTGGGGGTCGTTGATCACGGTGATGGGCGGCAGGCTGGAGTCGGTGTGGTCCGGCGACCAACTGGGGGTCCACCTGGTGACGGTGGCGGCCGTTGCGGCGGACGTGGGCGTTGAGGTCATGCGGAGGGGGCCAGAGTCGGGTGCAGGCGGCGCAGGAGGGCGGTCGGGTCGGGCGACTGGTCGGGGCGGCGGCGCAGGTGCGCCTGGAGCTGGTGGGTCAGGGCGGCCCAGCGGCGGAGGTTGCCGTGGGCCCACATGTCGTCCAGGCGGGCGAGGGTGTTGTGGTGGGTGTTCTGCCACAGCGGGTGGAAGCGGGGCAGCACGGTGAAGACTTCGTCCGCGGCGAGGGGTTCCATGTGGTGCCAGGTAGTGACCCTGCTGAGCAGGGCGGGCTGTGAGCGCAGGGCTTTGAGACGGGGCCTGCTGGCGAGCAGCAGGATGGTGACCTGTGGGACGGGGTCGTCGTGGAGATAGCGCAGGTATTCGATGCAGGAGGCGGAGAGCTGGTGGGCTTCGTCGACGGCGAGGAGTCGGGGCGGCTGTTCCAGTGCGTGGCGTAGGTAGTCGTCGCAGATGCCGGCGTCCTGGGGTGGGTCGCCGGGCAGGTCGAGGGCATGGTGCAGGCTGTGGCGCAGGTCGTCGGGGCGTGCTTGGGGGCGCGGGAGCAGCCGTAGTGCGGACAGGGTGGGGCGCTGCTGGCACAGGGTGTGCAGGGTGAAGGTCTTGCCGACGCCGGGGTCCGCGGTCAGGCACATCATGGTCTGCTCGCGCAGTGCGTTGTCGAGGGCGTGGCCTGCGGCCCGCACGGCCTGGGTAGTGACGGTGCGGGCGTCGGGCAGGCTGAGGTAGTGGGGCGCGTGCTCGGTGGGGGTCATCCGGCGTCCCGCTGGGGGCGGCGGGAGCGGCGTCGGTGGGGCAGGGCGCGGCGGATGGCCCAGCGGGCGATGGATTCGTCGACCTGTTCCAGGCCGCGGCGCTTCATGCCTTCCAGGACGTGGTAGGTGATCTTGGACCAGACGCGGAAGGTGCCACCGGCGCCTTCTTCGTAGACGTAGTCGATGAGTTCGGGTGAGGCGCTGACCCAGACGGGATGGAACAGGGGGATGTTGCGCTGGACTTCGTCGGCTTCCATGGGGGCGAATTCCTGCCAGATGTAGATGCGGGAGGCGAGGGCGGGTTCGCTGTAGAGGGTTTTGTAGGCTTCTTCGCCGCCGACGAAGAGGACGGCGGGACGGTTCTTGCCCTTGCCGGTGTCCCACAGGTGACGGACGAACTCGAAGCATTCGCGGCTGAACTGCTGGGCTTCGTCGCAGACCAGGACGTAGGGCTTGCGGGCCAGGGTCCGCTTCAGCAGCCGGTCGAACTCGCTGGGGTGGGACGGCGGTTCGCCTTCGAGGCGCAGTTCGGTAAACAGTTCCTGGCGGATGTCGCGGGGGGTGGGGCGGGAGCGGAACTGCAGGAGCAGGACGCGTTCGGCGGAGATTTCTTTCAGGGCGGCCAGGACGGAGAAAGTTTTGCCGAGGCCGGCGTCGCCGTAGATGCAGGACATGGCCCGGGCTTCGATGGTGTCGGCGATGTTCTCGCTGGCCTCGAGGAGGGCTTCGGTGGCGACGATGCGGGCGTCGGCGAGGTTGAGGTAGAAGTCGGGTTCGCCGACGACCTCGTCCTGGTCGGGGCGGGGCGTCGTCTGGGTGGTGTCGGTGTCGGTCACGTCGGTGTCCTTCGAGCTCGTCCGGGCGGTGTGGGCGTGGTCGGGTGCAAGGTGGGGCGGCCGGGCGTGGGCGGTGCCCAGGGGCTGGCGGGTGGCGGCGTCGTAGACGTCGACGCTGTCCGGGTCGCGAGGGTGGATGCGGACGGTGCGCTGGGCGTAGCCGGTCATCCAGGCGGCCGTGTAGGGGCGGCCTCGCCAGCGCACCTCCTGGCCGCGGATGATGCGGGTGGAGCGGCCGGGTGGCGGGTCGGGGGCGGTGAGCGCGGTGGTCACGTGTCTTCCTCGGAGGGGGCGGATGGGCCGGGGACGGCCCAGCGGCCGGGTGGGGTGATCCGGCGGGGCATGTAGTCGGTGGGCAGGTCGTCGTCGGCCCGGCTGGAACGCCAGGTGCGCAGTTCCTCGGCGGCCTCTTTGCGGGTCATCGCGGTGTCCGCCTGGGCCGGTCCGGCGCTGGTGTGGGCTTTGAAGCGCCGGCGGCGCAGCGTCTCGGCGCGGCGCAGGTCGCGGCGCACGCGGCGGACACGCTCGGTGCGGGCCTGATAGACCTGCTCGATCTGCTCGTCGCTGGCCTGGTCGGCCAGGTAGGCGGTGCCCAGGTGTCGGCGGTTGTCGGCATCGAAGATTTCGATCTGGTCGAGGTGGTGGGGCTGGAAGCGGACGTGGACGCGGGTGCCGGAGCGGCCGGTCATCCAGCCGGCCATGTAGTCGCGTCCCCTGAAGCGGATGCCGTGGCCGTTGATGACGCGGGTGGAGCGGTCGCCTTCCAGGAGGAAGGCGTGCAGGTCTTCGGCGCTGACCTCGCGCAGCGGGCTGGGGTCGCTGTTCCACCATTGCAACGGGGTGAGGTCGCCGTAGCCGGCCATCGGGTGTTCGGCGTTGCGGGTCTTAACCCACTGCGCGAGGAGCTCGACGAAGCCTTCGAAGGTCAGGGCTGGGTCCTTCTCCCCCGAGCGGCGGCGCGAATCGAGTTTCTGGGCGTGGGTGTAGCGGGGCAGGGTGGAGAAGAACATGCTGGTGGCAGCGCGGTTGAGGTTTTCGATGCTGCCTTTGAGGTGGGGGGTGTATGGGGGCAGGACGTCGACCTGGACGGCGAAGGCGCCGAGTGCGTCCTGGACGGCGCAGGAGAGGAAGTCCTTGCCGCGGTCGATGCGGATCCGGGTGGGCAGGCCGCCTGCCGGGCCGTAGCCGTCGCCATGGAGGATGCAGGATCTGAGGGCGGCCAGGATGGACCCGCGGTGCGGGAAGTGCGGGGTGACGGCCCAGCCCATGATCATGCCGGTGTGGCAGTCGCAGAACCAGGTCACCCATGGTTTGACCAGCCGTCCGTCGGCCCAGACCCAGACGGGGGCCTGCTTGTGGTCGCCTTCCCATTCCTCGTTGCGGGCGGTGGGCGGGCGGCGCAGGTGCGGGTCGTGGCCGCGGGAGGCAGGGATGCCGCTCTTGAAGCCGGCCCGGTCACCGGGTGTCAGGTCGCGTTTGACGGCGCGGTGCAGTGTGGACAGGCTCACCGGGGTGGCGCCGGCCTTCTCGGCGTCCTGGACGAGTTCTCTGTGGATGGCCTTGACGTTGCCTCGGTGGTAGGCGAGCAGCGTGCGGATGTCGTCGGTGATCTCGAAGCGGCCCCGGCCGCGTCGCAGGGGTTCACCGAGCCGGGCGCGGGCCAGGTTGCGCCACACGGTCCGGACGTGGACGCCGAGAGTGTGGGCGGACAGTTCGACGTGGGCGGTGGTCAGCTCCCCGCGCTGCGACAACTCCAGCAGGGCACGTACGGCCGGGCCCATGAGTTCGTGGCGTGCTCGCTGCCGTCGGGCCAGGTCATCGTCGGTGAGGACCTCGAGGTCCGGGCACTCCATGGAGGCGTTCCTTCGGTGCAGGTCGATCAACGGTTCGGGGTCCCGTGCCGTGGTGGGCGACGGGGTCAGGCCCAGAAGCCGAGGTGGGTGACGTGCTCATACATGCGCCAGTCGGAATCGAAGTCGGTGATCACGTCGCGCCACCGATACGTCAGCGCGTGCAGGTCGCTGCGCGACCAGGCCTTAACGATGGGGTCCCAGCGGTAGATGTTCTTGTGCCGCCAGCGGGCGGTGCGCCGGTGCTTGTCGTCGACGTCGCTCTGGTCGACGGGGTAGATCTCCACGCGGGTCCCACCCCCGGCGTTGAGCCGGCGGGTCATGCTGGGTGCCATGTTGCGGCGGCGCAGCAGGCGGAAGGCGTTTTCCAGGCGCTGCTGCTGCTCGGGCCGTGGGTGGCGTTCCTCGGTGAGCCAGGCAGTGATCATCCGCCGGTCCATGCGGATGCCGCAGTCCTGCATGTAGGTGTAACCGGTGCGGGAGCGGGTGAGGTAGAGCAGGTTACGTCTCAGCCGTTCTGACGGCGTCATGTAGGGGTCGGTGACCTGCGCGATCTCATCAAGAGTGGTGCTGAGGGCTACAACCCCGGGCACGCCCTGGGCGCCTAATCGTCCGAATCCCATACGAGTCTTCTCCGAGGGCTCACGTGATCATGGGGTGGTGCGCTGCAGGCTTTGAAGGGGCGCCCTCTCGGTCGGAGAGGGCGCCAAATCGCTGCGCCCTGCACGCTGCTGGGCCTCCAACGTCACGGTGGTTTTGGTGAGTTGGCCGGCTGGGAGCCGTGGGCTCCGATGCACGGCACCCTAGGAGAGCGGGTGTGCGACGGAACGAGTTCAGGTCGACATCGAGGTGCGACACATTTGGGGCATTTCGCGGCTCCAGAAACCGCCGTCGGCGGCCGGTTTGCCAGGTGCCGAACCGGACGGGGTAAGGCATCGATTGGCGATCGAACAGCCAGCGCGGGCCGAGAGGCGACGCATGCGTTCAGCCAGCGCAAATCTCGCTGTCGACGCCGAATAAGCGAATACGCAGGCCACCCCTCATGGCGCAGGATCCACTTTTAGCCACGAAGGAGTAAGCGAGGTCTCAACTCCGCCCTCAGCTACCTGCGAGTAACGACTCGCGGGTAGCTGACTTCGGCATGCGCACGCCATACCTAGCAAGTGCGTCGACGCAGGACAACAGGAACACTAGCGTTCGGGTCTGACAGTCAATTGCCGGATTCCCCGCCCCAACTCACCCTGACCCCCGTGGAATTGACTCAATCCCTGCGCTTTGGCATGCCGTTGAACGCTCAGTCCGTCCAGTTATTGCTGGTCAGAAGCTGTTGTCTTTTCGATCTTGAGAGATGCGCGTCGAACGGGAGTCCCGATCGGGTGGTCGGGGGGCGCTGGGCGCATACGGACAGGGCCTCCTGAACAGCTCGTTGGTGTCGAATCACCGAGCAACAGGAGGCCCTGGTGCAACAGTCTTGCGTGCCGATGGCGGGGCAGTCCAGCGTGGTCACCTGGGAGTGTGACTGCCTGGCTCACCGGTTCGGAAATGCCTCCGACAACGGGACGCGACAGCCTCGCTACCCGACGGACATGACGGACGGGGAGTGGGCCGTCATCCGCCCGCTGCTGCCGGTGCCGGGCTGGATGCGCGGCCGGGGCGGCCGGCCGGAGGGGTATTGCCACCGGGCCATGCTCGATGCGATCCGGTATCTCGTGGACAACGGGATCAAGTGGCGCGCGATGCCCGCCGACTTCCCGCCGTGGGACCGCATCTACGCATTCTTCCGCCGCTGGCGGGACAACTTGCTGGTCAAGGAGTTCCACGACCGGTTGCGTGCGAGGGTCCGCGAGGAGCTGGGGCGGGACGCGCAGCCGACGGCCGCAGTGATCGACTCGCAGTCCGTCAAAGCGGACGCCGTCGTCGGATCGGACAGCCGCGGCTTCGACGGCGGCAAACTGATCAACGGCCGCAAGCGGCATGTCGTGGTCGACACGCTCGGCCTGCTGTTGGGCGTGATGGTCACGGCCGCGGACACCGGCGACCGCATCGCCGCCCAGGTTCTGCTCGGACAGGTCGCCGACGTGCACCACCGGCTGGAACTGGTCTGGGCCGACGGCGGCTACACCGGCGGCCTCGTCGAGTACGGCCTGGCCACGTTCGCCCTGGTCCTGGCGATCGTAAAACGCAGCGATGACATGCGCGGCTTCGTGGTGCTGCCCAAGCGGTGGATCGTCGAGCGCCTCTTCGCCCACCTGATGCGAAGCCGCCGTCTGGTGCGCGACTTCGAGCGGCGCACCGCCAGCGCGGAGGCGATGGTCTACTGGTCGATGACCCTGCTCATGACGCGCCGCCTTGCCCGGCCACACCCTGGGCGAGGGTGAACCGGCCCGGCTGCCGCTCGGCCAGCCAGCCGCGGGCGACCAGGCGTTTCGCTTTCGAGCGCAGTGCCTCCACCCGTCGCCGGCACCACGTCCATGCCGAACATAGCGGCCATTTCCTGGCAGGTCAGCGGCCCTTGATGGAGCCGGTTCCGGTCCGCGAGCGCCGTGAGGATGCGCTGGTAGTCCACGGACAGCACCGACCAGGCCAGTCCCTGGCGCCACACCGGCACCTGCGACTTCGGCTTCGCCGCATCCCCGGGGTCCGGCGGCGCGTCCGCATCCCGCGGATCGTCAGTGACCTCCGTGCCGACGGTGTTGTCGCCGTCCGGAGCCAGCACCGTGCCGACCCGCTTGCGGGCAATCGCCCACTCCTGCCATTCCCGCTCGGCCGCGGCCAGTTCGGCCTGGATGCGGTCGGCCTGTTCCCGCAGCCCGTCGACTCGACGGCGAGCAGCGAGCTCGTGCTGTTCCAGCAGTCCGACGACTGACGGCATCCATGACCTCCCGGGGAGCGACGATCCGGCAGGCCACGACTCCCACGGAATCACCACTGCTATCCCCGACCAGCGGAAACACGTCGATCACGTCCGAAAAGACAACAGCTTCTTACCTAGGCGTCATCGACGGTGTCCTCGACACTGCCCTGCGTCTGGACTGGAGCACCGAGGACAGCGCCTCTCTGCTGGCCTACGCCCTGTCGGTCTGCGAACACGTAGACATCGCCCGGTTTCCGGACACCGTCAAGAAGGCCATGGCGGCTGCCTCCAATCTCTCCCGAGGCAATGAAGCCCTCAGGATCCACACGGAGCAGGAAATCCTCCGACGCGCCGCCGACCTCGACGGCTACGACCTACGCGACGCCCTGAACGGTGACTGGCTGCCGCAGACCGCCACCACCCCGGCCATGGCCCAGCTGCGGCTGCGCCAAGTGCGCGACCCGCGCGTCAACGACCGGCTTACTGATCTCGGCTCGTTAGGGTGATGTTTGCTGAACTTGCCGATGTGGGTGCGGTGTTGTCGGTAGTCCATGGCGTGTGAGATACGCGGATGGGGGCGGGCTGACGCCTGCAGCACGGGGGCGTCGGGAAGCGGTGCGGATACAGGCGGCAGAGCTGTTCGCGCAGCAGGTCAAACCGCCCGAGGTGGCCCGGCAGCTGCGTGTGAGTCTGAAGTCGGCTTACCAGTGGCAGCAGTTGTGGCGGCAAGGCGGTGCCGAGGAGCTGCTTTCGCGAGGGCCGAGCGGGGGCCGGTGTCGCCTGTCGCCACGCTGTCTGGAAAAGCTCGCCAGGTATCTCGAGCAGGGTCCGGCCGCGCACGGCTGGACGGAGGACCAGGTGTGGACCGCGGCGAGGGTGGCCACGCTGATCGGCAGGAAGTTTCACGTCTCCTACAGCGTCTCGGGCGCGACGAGGCTGATGCACCGGCTCGGCTTCAGCCCGCAGGTCCCTGCGCGGCGGGTCGCCGAGCGGGACGAGCAGGCCGTCACCGCGTGGAAGGAGGCGACCTGGGCGGAGGTAAAAGAGTCCGGGCGGCCTGTGGGGGCTACATCTGCTTCGAGGACGAGGCAGGCTTCACCCGCCGACCGCCCAGGGGGCGCACCTGGGGCCGGCGCGGCCACACCCCGCAGGTGACGGTGAGCGGACGACGCTCGGGCCGACTGTCCGTGGCCGGGATGATTGCCATGCGGCCCGGCTCCCGGACCCGGCTGTGCCACCGCCTGCGCACCCACCGAGCGGGCAAAGGCAAACGTCGCAGCATGGGCGAGCGGGACTTCATCGCGCTGATCGACGGCGTCCACCAGCTCGTCAAGGCGCCCCTCGTGCTGGTGTGGGACCGCCTGAACACCCACGTCTCCCGCGCCATGGGCGAGCTGATCGCCGAGCGTGAGTGGCTGACGGTATTCCTGCTGCCCGCTTACTCACCCGACCTCAACCCGGTCGAGTGGGTATGGGCGCACGTCAAGCACAGCCTGGCCAACCTCGCAGTCGTTGCCCTCGACCGGCTCGAAGCACTCGTACGCAACCGGCTCAAGCGCCTTCAGTACCGGTCCGGCATCCTCGACGGCTTCATAGCGGGCACCGGCCTGGCCCTCGACGAACCAGCGTCACCCTGACGAGCCGAAGTCAGTAACGCCCACGACAACCTGGAACTGTGCGCGCTGCTTAACTGCGGCTCGGGCCTGGCCAGCCTGACGGTGGAGGATCTTCAGGCGGCCGCTCTTGAACTCGGGCCACACCAGGTGGTCGGTGCGGCCGAATACGCCGAAGTCGCCTGGCGGGCAGCCCGCCCCGGAGATGCCGCCACCATCATGAACAGTGTCCTCAAGGCAACCCCGGACGAGCCTGCATTTACCCTCCACCGAGCCCTGCTCACCCTGATCGCCGCCGCGGCCGCCTTTGATGCAGCCGCGGTGGCCGGAGAAGATATGCGTGCGACCGCCCTTGCGCTGACGCATGCTGCTCAAGCCGTCGGAGCAGACAACGATGTGAGCGCCTTGGCGGACCAAGTCCGCACTCGTGTCACAGTCCGAAGCCTTCTCATGGGCCACGAGCTGGTACCGGCTGCCGGGGCAGGCCAGGGCCATTCCGACAGCGATCCGGCCGTCGCGCTCCGCGCCCGCGCAGCCCACTTGCAGAGCACCGCCGCCACGCTAAGAGAGCAGTGTCAGCAGGCAACGGCGACCGCCGCCTACGGCCGGTGCTTCGCCGCCCTGTGCGAGGTGGCCGCCTTCCTGATCCGACTTGACGCAGCGGAACTGAACGCTGACACCATCGAGATGAACGCCCTGGCCACGCTGGCCGGACCGCTGATAGCCGCTCTGCGGCACGTCCAAGCCGTCGCAGACGCCAGCGGCGTGGCTGACCTCCTGGCGGAGTGGGCCGTCCTGCCCCTGCCACTTGTCATCGCGCGCGGCCCACGCCGCACGCCACTCACTTCCCACACCGTCTTGGGCAACGAAGCGGACACCCAGCTGGTCGAGGACCAGCCGGCCGTTGCGGTCGTACTGGCCAGCGTGGACGGACGCCTTGTCACCGGCCCGCAGGTCCTGCGTCACTCGACCGTCTACGAACTCCGCCTGGACGTACGCACCGGCCCCTGGCCCGAGTGGGCCGAGACCCTCGAAGCCGAACTCCTCAGCCACTTCACCCCCAACGAAGCGGAAACGCCCACCTACCTCTGGACACGCCCGCCGAGCGCGGACGGCCCCGACACACTGAGCGCCACCGGCACACTCATCCTCCGCTTCGCTCTGCCCGCAGGCAGTCCCGCCCCGCCGTTCTCGGTCAAGCTGCGCTGGCGCGGAACCCGGGACGGCAAACCCGTTACCGAGAGCCTCGACACCGCCGGACACCGCGAAATCCGATTCCGGCCCTTCGATGCCTCACGCGACTTCCTGACCAACTTCCCCGTCTTCGACGAGCGGCTGCTCGCCCTCTACGAAAATCTGCACCGGGCCGGTTACGACGAGGACCAGCTCCAAGCCTTCTGCCGCCTCTTCACCGCCATCTGCCGCACCGGCCTCACCATGACGTGGAACAAGCAATACAAGCGCGGAAGCCACGTAACAGAGCGCAAATTTCATGACGACCTGTACAAGGAACTCCAGGCAGAGCCGGAACTCGGCGGGCGCTTGCAGCGAGGCACCCCACTCGCCCTGGGCTACCTGGATGTCCGGCACGATGGCGTCACCGCCGAGCTCAAAGTCGAGCGCAACACCCCGGTCACCCGAGACAGAGCCCCCAAGTACATGGGGCAGCCAACGCAGTACGCAGCCGCCGACGGCGCACGCCTCTCGATTCTCTGCATCCTGGACATGAGCCGTAAGGCCTCACCTGTCGGTGTTCCGGAGAACTACCTCTTCACCCTCCAGCCAGCGCTTCACGGACTGACCAACCCCGAGGCGCCTTCACTCGTCGCAGTCATCGTCGTCAACGGCAACCTTCCGAGCCCCAGTTCCTGGTCACGTCGCAAGAGCCCCACACTGCCGCCCTCATCGCCCTGAAGCGCCCTGCCGCCGACCGCACAGAACCAAGGCAGACGAGGCGCTTCGCTGCCCAGGTTGCCATGCTGAGCAGCACATACGCGGTCGAAGTCATCGCTCCACACTGCTACCTGAGGGTGCCCGAATGAGAATCAACCTGATCGCTGCGCCAGCCGGAGCACTCGATGCGATCGGCATGCGGCTGCAGGCATCCTGCAGCCGCCTTCGGTCCGGCTCGGCCCAGCTCGTCAGAACAGCGACTGCTGGGCGGCGGGCGCCGAGCGGGGCCGGGGAAGTGGACGGGAAGGATCCACGGGAGGCAGCGGGTTGCCGTGCCTGCCGTCGGTCAGCGTGTGACGGCACGCATCCCGCAGGGCTGGCAGCTCATGCCGCGCGCCGAGCAGGCCCAAAAACTCCTCGACGCTCCAGTCGATGAGCGCACCCTGGCGGGAGAGGTAGAGCGCGACGGTGGAGATGGAATGCGTGTCGCTGTAGTCGAGCAGCAGGTATCCGGCCAGCTGGTAGATCTCTGCGCGGCTGATGCGTTCCGGGCGGATGGTGGCCTTGCAGTCGATGAGTGCGCCATCGAGGATGAAGTCGGCGTCCGCGCCACCGACCTGCAGGCTGCCGTCGAAGACGGGGCCGCAGACCCGGGCGCTGGCAGGCAGGAGCCGCATGTTCTCGAACGGGCCGGGGTCTGCGGCGAGTTGCATCTGCTGGCGGATGTCACCGACGACGTAGTGCGGCACAGCATCGACCAGGTCGTCCAGGGTGGCATCGGCAGCACAGAGACCGAGCGTGTTCCCGCGCAGCCAGCCGCAGTGACGGAAGATCGCCTCGAAGCTGGAGGCGACATGGCACAGCCGGATGAGCCGGTCCTCGTCCGCTGATGCAAGGCACAGAGGTTGCCCTGCATCGTTGTGGTAGCCGGCCAGTTCTTCCAGCATGGTGTCGCTGGCCTTCTGGACGGCGCGGATCACCTCTTGGCTGGGCCAGCCGTCGTCGTCGATGACGGCCCGGACGATGCCCTCCTTGATGGGGGCGCCGGTCGGCGCTCCCAGGGAGATCCGCAGGCGGTGATCAATGGTGTGGCCGAGCATCCGGTACTCGGGCTTCAGCCCGGCTTCCACTTGCGGCCGCAGCGGGGCAGGGAAACGGGCTAAGCGTGTGCGGTAATCGTCGAGGACGGCCTTCGTGTCGGGGAGGTGTTCCGCCAGAAAGCGAGAGATGGGAGAGCGGGGGTCCTTGAGATGGGAGGTGAGACTCATGGGGGCATCTTGGAGGACGGCGCTGACAAGGCCTATGCGCCGAAACCTTCCTGCAGAGTCCGTCTGAAGGGTCATCAAGCCATGCCCTCTTTCCGTCGCGACAAGCCGAGTCTGCCTGAGAAGCTGTTGTCTTTTCGGACGTGATCGACGTGTTTCCGCTGGTCGGGGATAGCAGTGGTGATTCCGTGGGAGTCGTGGCCTGCCGGATCGTCGCTCCCCGGGAGGTCATGGATGCCGTCAGTCGTCGGACTGCTGGAACAGCACGAGCTCGCTGCTCGCCGTCGAGTCGACGGGCTGCGGGAACAGGCCGACCGCATCCAGGCCGAACTGGCCGCGGCCGAGCGGGAATGGCAGGAGTGGGCGATTGCCCGCAAGCGGGTCGGCACGGTGCTGGCTCCGGACGGCGACAACACCGTCGGCACGGAGGTCACTGACGATCCGCGGGATGCGGACGCGCCGCCGGACCCCGGGGATGCGGCGAAGCCGAAGTCGCAGGTGCCGGTGTGGCGCCAGGGACTGGCCTGGTCGGTGCTGTCCGTGGACTACCAGCGCATCCTCACGGCGCTCGCGGACCGGAACCGGCTCCATCAAGGGCCGCTGACCTGCCAGGAAATGGCCGCTATGTTCGGCATGGACGTGGTGCCGGCACGGGTGGAGGCACTGCGCTCGAAAGCGAAACGCCTGGTCGCCCGCGGCTGGCTGGCCGAGCGGCAGCCGGGCCGGTTCACCCTCGCCCAGGGTGTGGCCGGGCAAGGCGGCGCGTCATGAGCAGGGTCATCGACCAGTAGACCATCGCCTCCGCGCTGGCGGTGCGCCGCTCGAAGTCGCGCACCAGACGGCGGCTTCGCATCAGGTGGGCGAAGAGGCGCTCGACGATCCACCGCTTGGGCAGCACCACGAAGCCGCGCATGTCATCGCTGCGTTTTACGATCGCCAGGACCAGGGCGAACGTGGCCAGGCCGTACTCGACGAGGCCGCCGGTGTAGCCGCCGTCGGCCCAGACCAGTTCCAGCCGGTGGTGCACGTCGGCGACCTGTCCGAGCAGAACCTGGGCGGCGATGCGGTCGCCGGTGTCCGCGGCCGTGACCATCACGCCCAACAGCAGGCCGAGCGTGTCGACCACGACATGCCGCTTGCGGCCGTTGATCAGTTTGCCGCCGTCGAAGCCGCGGCTGTCCGATCCGACGACGGCGTCCGCTTTGACGGACTGCGAGTCGATCACTGCGGCCGTCGGCTGCGCGTCCCGCCCCAGCTCCTCGCGGACCCTCGCACGCAACCGGTCGTGGAACTCCTTGACCAGCAAGTTGTCCCGCCAGCGGCGGAAGAATGCGTAGATGCGGTCCCACGGCGGGAAGTCGGCGGGCATCGCGCGCCACTTGATCCCGTTGTCCACGAGATACCGGATCGCATCGAGCATGGCCCGGTGGCAATACCCCTCCGGCTAGCCGCCCCGGCCGCGCATCCAGCCCGGCACCGGCAGCAGCGGGCGGATGACGGCCCACTCCCCGTCCGTCATGTCCGTCGGGTAGCGAGGCTGTCGCGTCCCGTTGTCGGAGGCATTTCCGAACCGGTGAGCCAGGCAGTCACACTCCCAGGTGACCACGCTGGACTGCCCCGCCATCGGCACGCAAGACTGTTGCACCAGGGCCTCCTGTTGCTCGGTGATTCGACACCAACGAGCTGTTCAGGAGGCCCTGTCCGTATGCGCCCAGCGCCCCCCGACCACCCGATCGGGACTCCCGTTCGACGCGCATCTCTCAAGATCGAAAAGACAACAGCTTCTAAGGGTCGGTGAGCAGCGCTGGCAGGAGGTCGGAGATGCTCGAGGGCAGCTGATGCGCGCGGCCGATGTCCGCCCAGGCGGTTAGCGCTGCCGACCGCGAGGCTACATCGGAGTCGACAATGTAGGTGTGCAGGAGCGGGATGATCATCCGCAGCAGGCCGGGGTGGTCGCCGTGGCGTCGTCCGAGCGTCCCCAGGAGCGGCAGCAAGCGCGGCACGATAACGTGTTTGCGCTGGCTGTCGCGTTCGTCGGTGATGGTGTCGATGACCGCGCCGCATACTGCCGTTGCATCGATGGTGGCGATGTGCTCCAAAGCGTCCAGGAGCCTGCCGATGCTGGACGCCAACGACTGCCGGTAGGCCATTCGCTCCAGGAACTGCAGCTCCGGCGGGGCCGGTTCTGGGGCGGCCAGGAGCGGGGTGGGGGTGGTATTCGCCGACTCCAGTGTGTCGATGGCTGTCAGGGCCGCACCCAGGAGGGCAGCCAGCTGCGGCTGCGTCCAGGTCGGATGGGTCTGGGCCAGCTGCTCGATCAAAGTCGCGGCCGGGAAGCGCACGTGGCCGCCCCAGTCACCCCCGACGCGGGTCAGGCACCTGGAAAGCAGATACTCGAAGACTCTTCTCTGCTGGCTCGCATCGAGCTGAGGATCACCCGCGGTGCGAAATCTGTACCCAGGGTCGATGAGGCGGCCGGCCTGCTCCAGCACACCGAACAGACGCTCGCGCACGAAGTCTGCGGCTGTACGGCCGGTGTGCTCGAGCTGGGCAGGCACGTCACCCACCTCCAGGACGAGCAGGGTGGCGAGGGACCTTTGAACCGTGGCGATCGGTGCGGGATCGTTGTGGTGGTCGCCGTCCACCCCCAGGTTCAGGAGCATTTGCGGCACGAGTGCAATTGCCACATCCGGGTGGGTGAACGCCAGGGCCTGTACGGCGGCTGCGGCAGCACGCCGATCCATCTCCAGCTCTCGTTCTGATTGAGGAGCGGGCCGCACACCTGGCGGGACCATTAGCGACTCGGATGGTCGCGGGGCCGGCAGCATGCTGGTGAGCACACGGGCCACGGCCTGAGGGGCCGCTCCGGCTGCCACACGAAGAGCACTGGCGTCTCCGGTTCCGCCTTCGTAGACCCCGAAGCGTCGGCTTTGAGGCTCAGCGAGGTACACAAGGGACCGGACCACTGGCTCGTCCACCTGGTCCCCATCGTGGGGACGCAGCAGGTCAGTCACGCAGCGGCTGGCCTCGACAACAGGACTGTGCCGCAGCGTGGCCAAAGCGGCTCGCAGGACATTCGCTGCGTGCTCGCTGCGGACGCGGGCCACGTGCCGCAGCGGCGTCAGCAACTCCGGGACGTGGACGTCGGTCACCAGGTCCAGGGCCAACGCGATCACCGCGGTGCTGAAGGTCTCCGGCGCCCGCTCGGCCAGTGCAGTCAATCGCCGCAGCGCGCCATCGCAGGCCTCCCGGTCCCGTTCCGTTCCCGGCTCCTGATCCAGGAGGGCGATGTCGTCCAGAGCACTGGCCATTGCTGGATCCGACGACGCCTGCGTGCCCCGACGGTCTTCCGCACGCTGCTGCCAGGCGAGGTGCCGCTTCGCCGTTTCCGCTCGTTCTACCGCATCGGCTCTGGCTGCGGCCTCCTTGCGCTCATCCATGACCGTGGCAAGGTTCGGCACGTCGCCCGTCGGACGGCGGTGGGAACAGCCCACGCGATGCTGTTCGTAGAACTCCCCAGCGATCCAGTCCAAGTTCGCGCTGGCACCGCCATGCGCCACGAGGCAGCTCACCTGCCGCGTGTTGATCGGCAGGCCGGTGGCCGCCTCGGTCATACCCTGGCCGCCGAACTCGGTGAACGTCATGTTCAGACAGTGGCGGCGGGCCATCTCCAAAATGGCCGCGTTCGCACGACCGGTCCGCACTGCATCATCGAAGGCTCGCTCTGCATGGCTGTGCACCCCACCACTGTCTCAGGCACCACTGACAACGCCGCCCGACCATCGCTCATTGCAGACTTCACGTTTCACAGCGTCGCCCGAGGTCCTGACTGGCTTCGAAGGCGGTGTCGCTGTCGCCCTGCGGGATTTGGGCCAGGGTGAGGCCCGCCTGGCGCAGGGACAGTTGGCTGGCCCAGGAGCAGAAGGACGACGAGGCACATGTACAGCGCTCCTCCCGCTACTTCGACGAGTTCCGCGCCCGCAAGGAGAAGACCCCCGCCCTGTTCTCCAGCAACGGGGTGTCCCTCAAAGCCGCGGAGCAGCTGCTCCATCTGCCTGACAGCGTGGTCGAAGGGCCACAAGCCATAGCGAAGGGGCGCAAGCCCTTGCCGCCGATCGACGAGCTGCTCCTGGCCATGGGCGAGCCCTCCCCCGAGCCGGGCTGGCTACCGGTGGCGTACTCACTGCTGAGTCAGGTCACCCACAGCACTCCCACCGGGCTCGCGCACATGGCCCGCTACGTCGACGGCACACTGAGGGCCCACGACATCTCCCCCGAGATGCTGGCCCTGGCCCTCGACGTCGCCTGCCTGGGCAGCGCCCGGCTCATCGGCCTGTCGTCCCTGCTCTTGACCCGCGGTGACGACACGGCAAAACAGTACGCGCTCGGTCTTGAGGAACGAGCCCTTGCCGTGCACAACACGGCGCGCCTGGTCCACTGGCTCGGCTGACTCCCACCGCCCAGGACGGCGCACCGTAGGTCCTGCCGATCAGTTGTCGCACCAGGCGCTCATGCGGTCGGCGACGTGAGCGGTGTGGAGCACAAGGGTGTCGCCGAGCGATCGTGCTTCATCTGCTGGGAAGTAGGCGTCCAAGAGGCCGTAGAGCGGTGCGTCAAGAGACAGTCGTGCCTGCACGTCCCGCGTGGGGCGGTAGTGGACCAGAGTGTTCCTGAAGCCTCTGTGAGCCTGAAGGATCAGGTTGCTCATCGGGGCGTCGAGGATGTCCTTCAGCAGCGCTCGGTCCGGCGTGCGGAGTTCGGCTCCGTACTGGTCATCGAGCTTGCCGAGGCTGGAGAGGACGTGATGAAGGGTGATGTAGCGCAGCTTGAACAGTGTTGTCGCCGAGGAGGGGTTGGTGTCGTCGGCGAGGAGGACGGCAGCGGTGTTCAGTGCACAGGTCATGGCTGTCAGGGAGGCCTTGATCTCCTCTCGGAGGGCGGGATCGAAGCTTCGCCGGTAGTGCTTCTCGGCACGCACCTTGTTCTCCGTGCGGTCCGTTGTCTTCATCACGTCGAGGACGGGCTGCCCCTGCCAGGGCAGGCCTTCTGCCGCCGCGCCAATGTACCTGCCCTGTTCCACGGCGACGGCATGCAGCCTGGGACCGAGATCGTCCTTGTTCTTGAAAGCCTGCGGGGGGAATGCGAGGAAGAAGCTGGCTGTGTGAGAGGTCGAGACAAGCCTGCCGCGAAAGCGCCACAGGACGAGATCCCTCTCCAGCGGCCGAGCCAGTGGCAGCCACGTGTTGCCGAGGAATTCCTGACGGTGTTCCTCAATGATGCGCCGGAAGTCGGCGCCGACATCATCCAGTTCCTTGTACTTGTCGTCGTAGAGCTTGACCGAGTGCCGAGCGCGCTCGATGGCAGGCGCGCAGTCGTAGGCGAGGGCGTCCGCGAGGTCGGGAGCGACCTGGCGAAGTGCCCGGTGGGACTCGTGGATGATCAGGCACATGTAGTTGTGCATGCAGAAGACCGGGACGACAGCCTCGTCCAAGGCCCCGACCGTGACGCTCTGGGCGAAGCGTCGCAGGAACATGATGTCCTGCGCAATTAGGGCCAAGGCGATGTCGTCGCCAGGGGCTGTTGTCGTCACGGCTGTGCTCTCTCCGGGTGCTCGGGGCAGTGTCGCCTCCCGTCGTAAGCCACCGCTCCAAATTTGGTGTCGGCGAGGGGCCGGGCAGGTGCTGACGGCATGGTGTCAGCAGTCGATGCCGGGCACATCAGGTTTTTGGCTCCGCAGACCAGCGCGGTGCCGGAAGACACGTACAGCCGGGCAGCGAACGACCGCAGAGCTGGGATCGGCGACGGCCGCTGGGCGCGGACCTGTCGGACAGCCGCCGGCACACCCTGCGGGGGCCCCTGGAGTCGCCTTTCATTGGTGTCCCGTCGTTGCCTGCGGTGGTGGCGCACTGCGCCGTTGACGATCAGGATGGAGTGACGGACCACGCGGTCTGGCAGGGATCGCACACAGCCGTGGTCCAGCCATACGGGGCATCGGCGCGGCGCCGACGGCGTCCGACTGCCCCGCAGAACTCGCAGACGGTCGCGGGCTGTTCCTCCCCGGACAGGACAAGGAGGCTGCGCATCTCGGAATCCGATGCCCCCGAGTCAGTGACGATGTGCACGCGGGCTGCGCCGAACTTCTCCTTGAGAACCTCGACCCGGTACTCGGCGTCCCACGCGAGGAGGTGGGTGTGCAGTCGCAGCAGCAGGGGTACCAGCCCGGGCCGACGGCACGCAGCCGGTCGGGCAGCTGCCCTGCACGGCCGCGTCCGGTCTGGTGATCTTGCATGCGTTCCCGTTTCCCTGCGGCCCGGCCGGGCAGGGAGCATCGCGGTGAGCACCCGTGGCCGGTTACGTGATCGCCGCGGTCAGCGCTGGTGGCCAGCGAGGACAGTGAGGTAGTGGGTGTGCTGGTCGGGGGTCAGGCGTTGGCCGGACCATCCGTGGCAGAAGGAGCAGCTGGGGCCGTTCCATTCCCAGAAACTGGTCAGGTCGAGGAGGTCGGCCAGGGTCATGCGTTCGGTGTCCTGGGTGAGGGGGCGGGCGTGCTGGCAGTCCCCGCCCACGGCGTGGGAGCGGCCCCGGTAACGGCCGTTGAGATTGGAGCCGTAGACCCACAGTCCGGCCAGTGGCCCGAGGGCGGCGGGGTTTTCCCGGAAGGGATGCACGTTAAAGAGGCGGCCGGGAAAGGTGATCGCGTCGGTCCAGGCGTCGCGCAGGCCGAAGTGCACGTGCTTGACCTGGGCGGCCAGTTGGCGCAGGTCGGCGTCGTGGGTGGCCTGTGCAGCGACGGCCAGGGCGGCGGCGCGGTCGCCGGGGCTCCAGCCAGAGAATTTGCACTTCCGCTGGAGGTCGGACAGGCTCGCGGCGGCCGCCAGTCCGTCGCCGGGCTCCGCCTCTGCCTCCGGGGCGGGCGCAGGTGGCTGACGGGTAGCGGCCGGCACGGGAGTCGCTGGCGAGGCGGGCGGGGTCACGGCCAGCTCAGGAAAAGCGGGCCGGCCCTCGAGGTGGGCCCGGTAGGCGGCGGAGAGGTCCTCCAGGTCCTTGCGGCGCGCACGGTGCAGGTCGATGGACTCCTGCAGGCTGGTATCGAGCAGCTGCACCCCGCCGTGGAAGGCGTGGAAGCCGATCGACTCCCACAGGGCGGCGATCTTGGCCTTGGCCGTGGCGCGGTCGGCGTCATTCACCTCGTCCCGGTTTTCGGGCCATTCGGCCATGCCAGGCTCGGCCGCGACCGCACAGCAGCCGCCGGACAGGCGGCGGATGGCCTCGGCGGCGAACACCGGACCCAGGCCGAAGCCGCGCCAGGGACGGGCCAGGAACACCCGGTCCAGGATGAGCAGACCCCCCACCGGGCAGTCGATGATCTCCTGGAAGGCATCGGAATACTCGCCGTCGTCGAGGACGGTGGCCGCGATGCTCTCCAGGTCTCCCGATTGGGCGTCCGCGACCATCCAGCGATCCGCACCGGTGTTGTCACGCAGCCGCCACAGACGCAGCCAGCCGGCCTCGCTGCCGTTGTCGATGAGCTGCTGGCACGCATCGGTGCAGCCGTCGGCGCATTCCTCCTCCTCGTCGTGGTAGGCGCGGATGGAGACACGCCAGTGCTCAAGGGTGTCCTCGTCCTCGTGGGGCACGGCGGGGTGCCCGTGGCTGTAGACCAACCGCAACTGGGCGGGGTCGCCGGGAAGTTCGCTAGCCGGTCGGCGCGCAAGACTCATGAAGGTTGAGGCTAGCCGTCGCTACTGACAATTGGTCCGGCGTCGAGCCTCGGCCGACGGTCGCTGAGGATGTTCATTGCACTCCGGACATCGGGCGCGGGCCGACATGTCGGAGCGGGAGGGGCAGTTGCCACTGCTTCCGCTGGGCGGTTCGGTAGGCGAGGGGCCTCAGTTATCCGCTGAACCCTTCTCCGAAACAGCGCTCGAGCGGCAGCGTCACACAGCAGTGCGGCGAGGGCATCCCAGCCAGGCCTGGTGGGACGCAATGTGTAGTCTCTCGCGCAAGCGCGCTGCCGGTTCCGGACCTGCATCATGGCAGCGTCTCCGCGTCTGCAAGCAGCAGAAATACCAACGCCGGAAGCTTGGGCTGCATGTCGGCAACGGTGGCCCGTTCCAGGGGGGCGACTGAGTTACCGGCGAAGACACGGGATTCTGCAAGGGGGCCACGAGCGTGTGCTGCGGGTCCTCCTCCGGTGATGGGGGCTCGCCACGAAGGCGGGCGTGGCCCGTGTCACGTACGTCGCTGGAGGCCGTGAGTGACGGATGCGGCCTTGGTAGCGGTCTGTAGGTGCCGGGCAGTTGCATCGTGACACCAATTCCGTCGAACCGGGCGCTTTTTCGGCCTCTCGGCCTAAGATCATGGACGTGTTGGGCGGGAGCCAACGCAGATCAGGGCGTGGGAGGTAGCGTGTGGTCGGATAACGAGACGGATCTGGACCTTCTCGGGTTTGACTTCCTCGTTGACGAGATGGTCGTTGCTCTGACACAGCAGCGGCTCCTGCCTCTGACGCTGGGTGTGCTCGGTGGTTGGGGTTCAGGCAAGAGCAGCCTGCTGAGGATCGTCTCGAAGGAACTGTCGACCATTTCATCCGACGAGGCCGGACATTTCGTCGTGGTCCCGTTCAGCCCGTGGCAGTACGAAGGCTATGAGGACATCAAGGGCGCGCTCATGGAGGCAGTGCTGACGCGCCTGCAGCAAGAAGCCGATGAGGGCAGCGCCGAGGCTGTGGAGGCGGGCCGACTCAGACGAGTGGCCCGGAGCCTGCGGCGGCCGGTACAGATGCTGGTCGGAGCGGCACTGCCCGCCGGCGCGGCCATGGCTGCCGGCGCGCTCGATCCCGGTTTGGCTGACGTGGCCTCCACCATCGCCCAGAGCGCTGTCGGGGGGGACGTACCCGGACCAGGAGCCTGTCGGGGAGAGCGCGGAAGAGAACCGCACTCCCGCGGACCCGGGGGCGTTCCGGCAGGAGTTCGCCAGCTTGGTGGGTTCGTTGGAGCAGGTTCGGGCGGTGATCGTGTTGATCGATGACCTGGACCGGTGCCTGCCACATACGGTCGTTGACACCTTTGAGGCGATCCGTCTCTTCCTCAACGTGGAGAAAAGCGCGTTCGTGATCGCTGCCCACCCCGAGGTCGTGCAGGCCGCCATCGACCGACGCTACCCGGGCCTCGGCCGCCCCGGAACGTCTGGTCTGGGCGCGGAGTATCTGGAGAAGATGCTCCAGGTCAAGATCAGCATTCCGGTGTTGTCCGCGCCCGAAGCCGAGACATACATGCATTTGCTGCTGGCGCAACTGCACCTTGAGCGGGAGCAGTTCGAGAGGGTGTGCGAAGCAGTTGACCTGCGCAGGCGCGAAAGCGCCCTTGGGGTTGCTCTGAATGCGGGCATCGCATCTGCCACGCTCGGCGCTGGCATGCCGACGCGGTTGTACGAGGACATGACGTGGGCGGCGGCGATCTCCCCGGTGCTCGGCAGTACGTTGCGTGGCAATCCTCGGCAGATCAAGCGGTTTCTGAACACGCTGACCCTGCGCCTGGCGAGCGCCGAACGCCGGGGCACGAGGCTGGACGCGGCGGTCCTGGCCAAGCTCATGGTGCTGGAAGAGCAGTACTTGACCGACTTCCGGAATCTGTTCGACTGGCAGGTCCAGGCACTGGGATCGGGCGGGAACGGACATCTCCAAGCCGCCGAACTGTCGGTGGTCAGATAATTCCCCATGATCTGCATGATCAGCGTCAGTCAATTCCCCACCCCTGTGGTCACGATTCCCCACCGGGATGCTGACCGCAGGTGGTGCCGCTGACCACACTCGAACAGGCGCCATATTCCCCGTTTCGGGCGGTTTGAGCGATATTTAGCTATTCCTTGCGAATCGGCCGGGTTCCCCATGGGCATGCCGGTGCCCGGGTTGAGGGTCCTGGCCTCTCGGAGCCTTCGCGGTCCCTTAACCTGCGAGCCGAGAGGTCGACGGACGCACCGGATGGCAAGGAGAACATTCACCGTGGTCGACATCGTCGAGATCTACGTGCACTGGTACGCGGGCCGGTCCAAGAGTCAGGTGTCCGCGTCGCTGGGGGGTGGACCGCAAGACGATCAGGAAATACCTGGCGCCGGCGGAGGCGGCAGGGATCACCCCGGGTGGGCCGCCCATGAGCGAGGCGGACTGGGCCAAGCTGCTCAAGAGCTGGTTTCCGGAGCTGGCCGGCCGGAGGCTGAACCAGGTGCGGTGGGCAGAGATCGAGCCGCACCGCGACTACGTCAAGAGCCTGCTGGAGACCACGACGGTCACCACGATCCACCAACGGCTGCGGGACGAGGGCAAGTTGAGGGTGTCGCTGTCGACGTTCCGCCGCTGGGTGCACGAGAACCTGCCCGAGGAGGCGGCCCGCTCGAAGGTCACGGTGCTGCGGGAGAACGTCGAGCCGGGCTCGGAGGCCCAGATCGACTACGGCTTCCTGGGGCAGTGGATCAACCCAGCCACCGGGAAACGGCACCGGATCTGGGCGTTTGTGATGGTGCTGCCCGCCTCGCGGCACATGTTCGTCCGCCCGGTGGCGCACATGGACCAGCACACATGGACACAGGCCCACGTGGAAGCGTTCCGGTTTTTCGGCGGCGTCCCGCGGCGTCTGGTGCCGGACAACCTCAAGACCGGGGTGGACAAGCCGGACCTCTACGACCCGAAAATCAACAAGGCGTATGCCGAACTCGCCACCTACTACGGCACGTTGGTGGATCCTGCTCGCGCTTCGAAGCCTAAGGACAAACCCAGGGTGGAGCGGCCCATGCCCTATGTCCGCGACTCGCTCTGGAGCGGGCGGACGTTCACCTCGCTGGAGCACATGCAGGCCGAAGCCCTGCTCTGGGCGAGGAACGTCGCAGGCCAGCGGCAGTGCCCCCCGCTGGACGGCGCGAAGCCACTGTCGGTGTTCGAGGCGGTGGAGGCCAAGGCCCTGCTTCCGCTGCCGCCAGAGCCGTTCGTGCTGGCCAGATGGTCGAGGGCGACGGTCGGCCCGGACATCCACATCAAAGTCGGCCGCACTCTCTATTCGGTGCCCTGGAAGCTGGTCGGACGCCGCGTCGATGTCCGCTCCACCGCCGTGACGGTGCAGATCTTCCATGAGGGAGAGCTGGTCAAGACCCACGCCGCGCTGGAGCAGGGCAAACGCACCGACAAGAACGACTACCCGCCCGAGAAGATCGCGTTCCAGATGCGCACCCCGATCTGGTGCCGCGGCCAGGCATCCCAGGTCGGGGACGCCTGCCGGGAGGTGATCGACCAGCTCTTGGAGGTCAACGCCCTCTACCGGCTCCGGGCCGCCCAGGGGGTGCTCGGGCTGCGGAAGAAGTACGGCGACGTCCGGCTGGAGGCCGCCTGCCGCAAGGCGATCGCGGTCGGCGACCCGTCCTACCGCACCGTCAAGGGCATCCTGGTCGCCGGCACCGAGACCGACCCGGAACCCGAGACCGGCGATGCCGGAGCCTCGGCCTTCCTGCACGGGCCCGAAGGCCTGTTCGCGGCCACCGTCCCCACCCAGACCCCCGGCAGCGTCCACGACGACCAGGGCCACGACGACGCCGAGGAGGCCGCCCGATGAGCGTGATGACCACCGCCCTGCGCGACTCCCTCAAGACCCTGCGGCTGTCCGGGATGCTCGAGACCCTCGACGCCCGCCTCACCCAGGCTCAGAAGGGCGAACTCGGACACCTCGACTTCCTCCAGGTCCTCTGCCACGACGAGATCACCCGCCGCGAGAGCGTCGCGCTCGAACGCCGCCTACGCAAGGCCAAGTTCGAGCAGCAGGCCACCCTGGAGGGCTTCGATTTCAATGCCTCACCGAAGCTGCCCGCCGCCCAGATCCGCGATCTCGCGGCCCTGCGCTGGCTCCACTCCGGCGAGTCCGTGATTTTGTTCGGCCCCGTCGGGGTCGGAAAGACACACGTCGCCCAGGCCCTCGGTCACCAGGCCGTCCGTCAGGGCGCCAACGTCCGCTTTGCCAAGACCAGCCGGATCCTGGCCGAACTTGCCGGCGACCACGCGGACCGCACCTGGGACAGGCGCATGCGCGAACTCATCCGCCCCGACCTGCTCATCCTCGACGACTTCGCCATGCGCCAGCTAACCGCGTCCCAGGCCGACGACCTCTACGAACTCGTCTCCGAACGACAGGGCCGGTCCCTGATCATCACCAGCAACAGGGCACCCAGCGACTGGTATCCCCTCTTCCCCAACCCCGTCGTCGCCGAGTCCCTCCTCGACCGGCTGATCAACTCCAGCCACCAGGTCATCATGAACGGACCCAGCTACCGACCCAACAAGCGGCCCAGGACGAGAAGATCGACAAACCCCCGGCCCCTAGCCAGCTGCCCGGATGCGCGTCCCGATCTCCCGCCACTGCGGGGGATCACGCCACCTGACCTGCCTATGGTCGGCGGGCGATCGTAATGATCTCCCGGCTCGCCGGGGTGACGGGTCCTCGCTGCCAGTCGCCATAACGGGCCTCGATCTCGAATCCCGCCTCGGCCAGGAACTCGTCGAGTGCCAGCACATCCAGAAAGCGCAGGCTGGCGCGGTCGACACGCAGCACGGTGCCATCAGGATCAGCCGTCGTCCCGGTGAACGTGACCACGCCGTCGGCGACGGCTTCGACCTCGTGCCACACACGCAGGATCCGGCCGGCCGCGTCGGTGATGTCCGCTGCGTTCGACGGATTCCATGCTTCCCAGGCACGCGCCTGCGGATGGCGGGTCTCGAAAGCGAACCTGCCGCCCTCACGCAGTGCGGCACGGATCGCGCCGAGCGAAGCACGGACGTCGTCGTCGGTGACCAGGAACTGGAACGCGTGGCCGGTCATCGTCGCGAGGTCGAAATCGGCTTCCCACTTCGCGTCAGCCGCCATGCCGTCGATCCACTCGATGGTGGCACGACGCCGGGCGCGGGCGAGGGCAGCGGGGGCCGGATCAAGGCCCACGAGACGCCCGACATGACCGTGCTCGCGCGACCAGTGCAGCATCGAGCCGGTGCCGCAGCCGACGTCCAGCACTGAGCCCGCGGCCATCACCAACTCGGCATAGAACGCGTCGGCGGACGATGGCTCCGGGTCCCACGGGTTCAGCAAGTCATACAACGCGGCAGCGTCAGCGTCTGAGTACACCGCGACAGTGTCCACGGCCCCGCGATGGCTCTCAACCAGATTACGGCGGCGGGACGCGACGCAGCCTGCGCAGGCGACCAATTGGCCAATTACGTGAACATCAGCCATGGGGAATTACGTGACCGTCGACACCGAACGGCACGCACGCGGTGCGGCGACGGCCGCTCAGAGAGGATCGGGCGACAGCCAGACTCCCGAGGAGCCACGCGCCTCCTCGGACGGACGTCCCCCAAGGCGAGGGCGGGCTCGCGGGGAGAGCACCGCCACGGGCGAGCTGAACGAGGAGGTTCGCGCCTGGGCGGAGATGCCGCATATCGACGCCTGGCTTCGGATGGATCCCGCCCTGGCCGCAGTAGATCTCGGCCCGTACTTCACGTTCGCGCGGGCCAAATTGAGGCTAGCGGCCACCACGGCGCTTCTGCCCGCGCATGTCCAGGAACTGCTCGGCCTGCTCCAGTCCGACGTCGTCGGCCGGCGCCGGGCCGCGGTGCGACAGGTGCAGCAGACCGTGGCGGCTGAGGATCTGCCGACACTCGTGGAGCACCTTATGCAGGTGGTTCAGCGTGATCCGGCGGGACCGGCCACGGACAGCGCGGCGGAGCTGTGTCACGAGATCCCCGCGATCGCTCGGGACGTCTGCGAGCGGCTCAGACTCGTCCCTTTGGAGCTCCTGCGCCCGAAGCTCTCGACCCTGGTGCGACGGCTGCCCCCCACCGACCCCTCCGTGACGGCTCTGCTGGACGGCTGGGAGTCCACAGGTACCCCGGCAGGCTCGTTCGTGCGCCAGGCTCGCGACGTGCGCCGGCGGCAAGGGCGTAGCTGAAGTGGGTACTTCCACCGACCGCACCAGTGGCTCCGGCGGGGCGTGGACGCCTCTCAAGCACGCGGCGACCGCATACGCCCGCGACGTCAGCCGTGGTTCCGCTCCCCGCAGCCGGGCTGCCGCCGTCCTTGCCCGCCACGTTCCGGTCCTGGGTGGCGCTGCGGCCGCCGCCGCGGGCGCGGCGGCCGGGCGCAGCACGGCCCAGCGGCTGGGCGGCCTGCTGTCCGGGGTGGCCGCCGACGGGCTGGGCGAGGCGCTGCGTCAGGCGTCGCTGGGCGACCTGGTCGGGCGGGACCGGTTCGAGATCGTCGATGAGCTGGTGACGCAACTGGCTGGTGCTGGGGGCGACCTGGACGGGCAGGCGGCCCGGGACGCGGTCTGCGACGTTCTGGAGGAACTGTTTGGCGAGGCGGACACCTGGGAGGAGCTCGAAAGCGAGGCAGCCGACCGCAACGATGTGGAGCGGCTGCTCGAACTGTTCCTGACGCACTACATCTACAACCGGGTGCCGGTGGTGGCCGAACGGCTCGGCACCATCGCCGACCCCGAGGCTGCACGCCGCGCTGACGGGCAGATGCGCCAGATCATCGAGGACTGCGTGGCCATCCAGATGCCTGCGCAGCCGTTGAGTTTGGACTGGTCGGGCCCAGACGGCCGTGCTCTTGTTGAGAATGCCGTGGAACTGGCCTACCAGGCGTTGGAGGGGCTGGCATGACACAGTTCACGGTGCGTACCGAGGAGTTCGACGATCCCGCGCCGCCCGAAGGGATCCTGCTGGACTTCGCCCCGGGCTCGCCTACTGATCTCGGCTCGTTAGGGTGATGTTTGCTGAACTTGCCGATGTGGGTGCGGTGTTGTCGGTAGTCCATGGCGTGTGAGATACGCGGATGGGGGCGGGCTGACGCCTGCAGCACGGGGGCGTCGGGAAGCGGTGCGGATACAGGCGGCAGAGCTGTTCGCGCAGCAGGTCAAACCGCCCGAGGTGGCCCGGCAGCTGCGTGTGAGTCTGAAGTCGGCTTACCAGTGGCAGCAGTTGTGGCGGCAAGGCGGTGCCGAGGAGCTGCTTTCGCGAGGGCCGAGCGGGGGCCGGTGTCGCCTGTCGCCACGCTGTCTGGAAAAGCTCGCCAGGTATCTCGAGCAGGGTCCGGCCGCGCACGGCTGGACGGAGGACCAGGTGTGGACCGCGGCGAGGGTGGCCACGCTGATCGGCAGGAAGTTTCACGTCTCCTACAGCGTCTCGGGCGCGACGAGGCTGATGCACCGGCTCGGCTTCAGCCCGCAGGTCCCTGCGCGGCGGGTCGCCGAGCGGGACGAGCAGGCCGTCACCGCGTGGAAGGAGGCGACCTGGGCGGAGGTAAAAGAGTCCGGGCGGCCTGTGGGGGCTACATCTGCTTCGAGGACGAGGCAGGCTTCACCCGCCGACCGCCCAGGGGGCGCACCTGGGGCCGGCGCGGCCACACCCCGCAGGTGACGGTGAGCGGACGACGCTCGGGCCGACTGTCCGTGGCCGGGATGATTGCCATGCGGCCCGGCTCCCGGACCCGGCTGTGCCACCGCCTGCGCACCCACCGAGCGGGCAAAGGCAAACGTCGCAGCATGGGCGAGCGGGACTTCATCGCGCTGATCGACGGCGTCCACCAGCTCGTCAAGGCGCCCCTCGTGCTGGTGTGGGACCGCCTGAACACCCACGTCTCCCGCGCCATGGGCGAGCTGATCGCCGAGCGTGAGTGGCTGACGGTATTCCTGCTGCCCGCTTACTCACCCGACCTCAACCCGGTCGAGTGGGTATGGGCGCACGTCAAGCACAGCCTGGCCAACCTCGCAGTCGTTGCCCTCGACCGGCTCGAAGCACTCGTACGCAACCGGCTCAAGCGCCTTCAGTACCGGTCCGGCATCCTCGACGGCTTCATAGCGGGCACCGGCCTGGCCCTCGACGAACCAGCGTCACCCTGACGAGCCGAAGTCAGTAGTGAATGGATCAAGCGAGCACATAAAAAGCTGCTTGTGGGGTGGATGGTCACAGTGGTCATCGTCACCGTCGGCCTGGTCGTCGCCGACGTAATGTCGGCCGAACAGGGGAGCTTAGCCCTGACGGCGTCCGCAGTCGTGCCGGCAATCAACCGCTATGCAGGCAGTAGGCCCGAGGCCGATTCTGGCCACGACTGACGCACCAGGCTCATGCCCGTTGCCGCGCAAGGGTCTGGAGGGCCTTCCCCCGCGGAGGTGGACACGCGTCGGGGTGGTTATGCGGCCAGCGTGAGCTTATCGGACTCCTGCCGGTGCTGATTTTCGTAGGCCATGGGGCTGAGGTGTCCGTTGGCGGAGTGCCTGCGGCGGGTGTTGTAGCGGGTGAGCCACCGGAAGACGGTCCGTCGGCACAGTTCCGCTCCCGGGTAGTGGTGGGCGCCGCGCAGGGTCTCGCGCTTGAGGGTGGCGTGGAAGCTCTCGCAGGCGGCGTTGTCGGCGGAGGTGCCGACCGAGCCCATGGACTGGGTGACCCCCAACTCGCCGCACAAGTCGGCGAATTCACGCGATGTGTACTGGGCGCCGTGATCGGAGTGGAAGATCGCGCCGCTCAGACCGCCGCGGGTGGCGGCTGCCATGTGCAGGGCGTCGGCGACGAGTTCGGTGCGCATGTGGGCGGCGATGGACCAGCCGACCACCCGGCGGCTGAAGCAGTCCAGGACAGTGGCCAGATAGAGGAAGTCGCCGTCCCCGGTGGGAAGGTAGGTGATGTCGCCCATGTACTTGATCCCGGGCGCGGGGGCGGTGAAGTCCCGCTGGAACAGGTCCGGGACCGGTGTCACCGACGGCTCCGGGATCGTGGTGCGGACCCGTCTTCGCAGGCGTATGCCCGCTATGGAGAACTTGCGCATCACGCGGGCCACCCGTTTCTCATTGATCTTGCGGCCCTCGGCACGGAGCTCGGCGGTGATCCGCGGGGAGCCGTAGGCACCGTCGGAGTCGGCGTGGACGGCGCGGATCTGTTCGGCCAGGGCCCGGTCGGCGGCCTGCCGCGCGGTCCGCGCGTCGGCCGCGTCCCGCCACTTGTAGTAGCTGGAACGGTTCACGCCCAGCACCTGGCACAACCGCTTCACGCCGAAGGCGTCCCGGTGGTCGTGGACGAACTGGAAGCGGTTCACCAGTTCGTCTCGCCGGCGAAATACTTGGCCGCCTTGCGCAGGATGTCCCGCTCGGTGGCCAGCTTCCGTTCGCTCGCCTCAAGCTCGGCCACCCGGGCCTCCAGCTGCCGGATCCGCTCGTCCGGGTCGGCGGACGGTGCCGGCTGTCCTGCCCGGGCCGGCGCTGCCCCACCTGACCGAGCGGCCGCGGGGGCGACGCCGCGACGCTCCCGGTCCCGCAGCACCCACTCACGCAGCGTCGCCCTGTTGATGCCCAGGTCAGCGGCGATGCTCTTGTAGGTCGCCCCGGGCGTGGACTCGTACAGGGCCACGGCATCGGCCTTGAACTCGTCCGAGTAGTCCTTCATCGCCATCGGCGGTGTTCTCGCTTCCTCCGGATCAAGCAGATCCAGTATCAGCGTGTCCACCACTCAGGGGGAGGCCCCGGATCTCGCATGAAATCCGTCGTACACGGATGTACCTGTCCAGACCCGCCTGCGGGAAAGCGGCACGGGTACCCCGGATCGTTCAGTCCGCCCGGAGTACGCGCGTCAGCCACAGCGGCCCCTGGCAGGGTCCACGCTCGCACAGGCTTCGGAGCTCTGCCCATGAGCAGTCCTTCGGAGCCTTCATCTGGACCCCAAGCGCGGTGAGGTCGTTGCCCGCATCGTCGGCATCACCGTCGTGCCGTTGGGCCACGGCCCGGCTGGCACCCGCCACCAAGTCGGCCAGTTGCAGCAAGTACCTACCGCGCCCGGCTGCGTCTGTCGTAAAGCGGGCACGTCGCCGGTGAGGACAGACCTGACTTACAGGTACACAGCGGCTGCCCCGATTCCTCGAGGACTGCCGAAGATGATGGTCGGCTGGTCATGCTCCTGACGAGGGTCGGCCGATACGGCCAGGGAGGTGACGGGCGCTGCAGTGATCAACCTGAGGATCTCCTCGCCCGTGCGGCATTCCCATACCCGGACAGTGGTGTCGTCCGGGCTGGCGCTGACCAGCAAGGGCTGCGGGAAAGCCCGGTGGTGCAGCGTCGTCAGGGCGGTCACCTTTCCGCGGTGACCGCTCAGTACCTGCAGGGCTTGCCGCGGTGCCCTGGGATCCCACAGCCTGATGGCGCCGTCGGCTCCGCCTGTGGCAAGAAGCAGACCGGGGGCGCCGGAGAGCATGATGAACTCCAGGCTGTGCACCCCTCCGATGCGCTGTGGCAGGCGGGCATGGGGCTCCCGGCGGGGATGCAGCAGACGGATGGTTCGGGTCGCAACGGCCAGCAGGAGTGGCGCTTCGGCGGGTGAGACGGCAAGGGCTCGCACCGGGCCGTCGGCGCGCGCAATGTCCTGGCGGGCGCCCTCAGCGCGATCGAGGGGGAAGTAGGCGAGGCTGGAGTCGCTGAATCCGGCGACTACGACGGGGGATTGAGGTGGAGAGGTCGGGAGGAAGGCCAGCGTGCGGACGTGGTTGCGGCCGCGACGGCCGGGACGTGCTCCTTCCAGCAGGACTGTTCGTTCGCCCTCGTCGGTCAGGACGTGAAGGCTGCCGTCGCTGTAGGCGACGGCAAGGTTTCCGGGCCAGGTGCGGTCGGCGTGGTCGGCCGTCGCCAGGGCGGTGATGTGGTGGCCGGGAAGGTCGAGAGCAGCGTGCGGGAACGGACGTGGCCGCCCTGTCTCGAACGAGTGGATGCTGATGTCGGTGGCGTGGTTGCTGCTGATGAGCCGGGCCGGGCCGGTGGGTTGGGGGAGCATCGCGATGCGCTGAGCTGACGGGTCTGGCATCGGCTCGGGTCCGATGTCGTCGTTGTGGGGCTGCCACAGTCGGATGGTGCCGTCGAAGGAGCCAGAGACCAGCATCGGTTCGGTCCGGGCGGAGAGTCTTGAGGAGGGGCGCCCGCCCCGGATGCCGCGCCGCCCCGGGCTTTCCGCCAGGACGGCGAGTCCCCGGACAGCTTTGGTGTGTTCGGTCGGTAGCTGGTGGACTACTTCTCCGTCACTGGTGCTGATGAGGGTGATGCGTCCGTCGACGCCGCTGCCGAGAGCAAGGAGTGGCTCGTCGTAGGCACGAGGGTAGAGGGTCATGGAGGCAATGGACTGGCGGAGGCGAACACGTTGCTGTGGGCGTCCGCTGAGGGGGTCGAAGATTCTCAGGCCCTTGCCGGAGCGTGAGGCGATCGCCAACCTGAGTTCGCCGCTCCCGGTGGTAAATGCCTGCAGGGCTGATGTACCCATGCCCTGGCCGGGCAGTTCGGTGACGGTTTTGAGGGTGTGCGCGTCGAGCAGCGGAACGCGGGAGCCGTCCGTTCCGATGGCCAGCAGTACCTGGCCGCCAGGCAGTGGGACGGCTTCCAGGGCGTGCACGGTCGACGGACGGGCGTCAGCGTCAGCCTCTCGCTGGCTGATGACGACTCCGGTGTAGGGGTCCATGGTGAGCGTGGCGTACGGCAGTGCCACGGCAAGCAGGAAGCCGTGCTCGGGTGAGACGAAGGATGCAGTGGCCCGCACGCGGCCGGACAAGAGCTGCTCGATGGCTCCGGTCTCCGGGTCGCACCGCCACAGGCCCGCATCGGTACCCGCCACCAGGCGCGGTCTTCTTCTGCGGGTGTCCACGACAGTCAAGGCACGGGCGAATCGCCCCAGTTGTGTGAAGGGGGCGCCGAACGGCAGCCCGGTGCGGGCGTCCCACATGGTCACTGTTCCGTCGGCATGGCCGGCGGCCACGATGAGTGATCCGTCGCTGCTGAGGAACGTGACGATCTCGAAGATGTCGCTTGAGGTGCCCGCGAGAATGTTCCCGGGCAGGTGCAGGCGATTCCACCGGGCCGTCAGCGACGGGCTGCGGCGGGCTGGGGGCTCTGTGCGGCTGGCCTGGTCGTCGCCGGCACGTTCGGCCAGCGCCAGACTGTCGGCCCTGGCGTCGGGCGGGGCGTCGGCGAGGAACGGCTCAATCCGAGACCAGGCCGCCAGGCAGTGGGTGGCCTCCTGGGCGACGACCGGAAGTCCCAGCGTCCCGCGGATACGGCCGTGGGTTTCGAAAGGAAGGAACGACACGGGGACGTGGGCGTCGTCCAGGACGTCGCCTGCCTCGGCGTGGGCGATCAGGTGCCGGCGCAGATACGGATGTGGTTGCTGATGGGGGGCCTCGGCCAGCAGCCGTGTGAAGGCCTCCGTCAGACTGCGGTGGGCTGCGATGCCGTCGGAGGCATGAGTGTCGTCAACGCCGGGCAGCGGCTGCTGCACGAGCAATGTGTGGGGGGCGGTGCGCAGGGTTTCGCTGACACGTTCGTGGATAGGCCGGTATACGGTCCGACCGTCTTCAACGGCGGTCGTCAGGTAACCGATCAGACGGCTGTTGCGCAACACGCGGATGCAGGCGTCGGGGGCGTCGCAGCCTGGTTCCAGGCCACGGACGGCGGCAGGCCATACCCGTGCCCAGGGCATTCCGGCACCCAGGGCGAACGCCGTGGCACGCAGCACGGCCAGGAGATCTTCCGGGCGCGTGCGGGTGTGCTGGGCGACGTCAGCGAGGTCTTGGCGCAGCAGTTCCTGGGTTCCCTCCCGCAGTTGGCGGCGCCAGTGGGGATCGGAGGGTGCGGGCAGCGCGGTGCGGGCATGGAGCTGCTGGGCCGCGAGCCGGGCGTCCAGGAACGAGGGGGTGACCTCGTGGGCGATGGCAGCGGCGACATCCGCGATGGCGTGGCTGCTGCGACCGGTCAGCCGGCTTCCGGCGGCGGAAGGGGCGCGCAACAGGGCTGCCGCGTAGGCGGCGATGTCGTCCTCGGCACTGTCGTCGTCGGTGCGCAGCGGGGCCAAGGCGCCGGTGGCTTCGCGCAACAGGTCGAGGAGGTCTCGCTCGGTGCGGACGTCCTGGTCCGGCAGGGCGTGGCGGGAGGTGGGCACCGAACTGCGGATGCCGAGGATGAGCCGGACGGCAGACTGGCCGCCGCTGCGCAGGCCAGCCAGGGGGCGAAGAACGTCAGTGATGACGCGACGGGGGTTTTTGGCTTCGTCGATGCCGTCCACGACTACGGTAAGAGGCCGGTCCGTGCGCATCAGTGTGGTGCGGGCGTGCTGGTGCAGCAGGTCCGATGGGTTCTCGTCGGACGGAATGCTCTGGCCGGTGAGAGCCTGGTAGAGGGCGGCATGCAGTTCCTGCGGATCGGTGTTGCGGGCCAGCACTGCGGCGTCGATGGCGCCGGTGGCCACCCTCAGTTCTTCGGGGATCGCCTCCAGGTAGGGGCGGTAGGTGGGGTCATCGCAGAACCGGGAGTCGCTGAGGGTGACCAGCCGGGCCAGCAAGGCGCTCTTGCCGGACCCGGCCTGCCCGGTGACGATCAGGGTGCTGTCGCTGCCGGCGAGGAAAGCGTTCATGCGGGCCAAGAGTGCGGTGCGTCCGGTGAAGTACCAGCCCGTGTCGCTGGACATCTGGCCGGTTGCTTTGTCGATCCAGTAGGCGTCGACGTCGCGCCGGGTCCATCCGAGCTGGCTGCGGGCGTCTTCCAGCAAGGTGGTGTCGGTGTGGCCGGGGTTGGGCAGGCAGGGGCTCAGCTCGCGGGCGGCGAGGCGTCGGCTGACGCTGTTCGGCGGCCACAGCACCTGGACATCGGCCATCTGCGTGGCATCCCAGACCGTGTCCAGGATGGTGTCGAAGTCTTCCCAGCTCAGGTGGGAGCGGGCGTAGCCGTTGGCCTCGTCGGCGCAGTGGGCGTGGACCGCGGCCAGGACAGTGGTGAAAGCACGCAGCCGGGGTCTGCTGTCTTCGTTTCCCGCTGTCAGCACGACGAGTGAGCTCAGGGCGTGTCGGTCGGGGTGCAGGGCTTTGAGGGTTCGGTCGAGTTCTTGGGTGAGGCGGCCGGAGAAGCAGGAGTCGACCATGACCAGTACGTGTTCGGCTGGGGAGTCGAGGGCTGCAGCGATGAGTTCGGCGGTGGGAAACGCGGTGCCCAGGGGGCGTTCGGTATGGGTGTCGGGAAGGCGGAGGAAGTGCCGCTCGTCGGCGGGGGCCAGGCCGTGGCCGGTAAGGTAGATGACCAGGGCGTCGTCGTCGTGTGCGCTGATGAGGTCTTCGTCGATGAGGAAGGCCCGCAGGTCGTGGACGCTGTGCAGTGGTTTGGGTGGGTGCGAGGGTGTGAAGCGGCGCTGGTCGTCCAGGTGGGGGCTGTTCCACCAGTCCTCGACGACGGAGACCTGGGCGTTGATGGCGTCTCGGAAGGCCACGCGCTCGGTGGGCGTGCCGTCGTCGTAGTCGCTGACAGCGATGACGACGAGTCGGCGCCGGTAGGTGGCCGGGACGTGCTCGTCGGTCATGACCAGGCGGCAGTGACGGCGCGAGCGACGGGGCGGGTGCGCAGGTATCTGGGGGCAGCATGCGGATCACGGATACCGTTGTCGACCTCGATGTCGGTCACCCGCTCTGCCACCCCGGCCAGACCGGCTCCGCCCGTGACGACGTCGTCCGGGTCAAAGACGTTGACCCACCGGATGTGCGATGCGATCGGGGCCAGTAGTCCATCGGACAGGCCCATGCCCCGTTGGATGGTGGGGATGGCCAGGGGCGAGCCGCACGTGACAAAGGTGTGTACGGCCATTCCCGCCGTGCCGGGAGCAGCGATCTCTTCGTACCGCAGCAGGTCATAGGCGATCACGCTGCCCAGAGAGTGGCCGAGCAAAACCGTGGTGCGGTCATCGGCGCCTTGCAGGACGTATTTGCGGATCTGGCTGGCCAGTTCGGGCTCGGTCAGGTAGACGTGGACCTCGCGCAGGCGGTGGATGAGCGCGTAGACCCGACCATCAGGCTGGCGCCGGTCGTAGGCGATCGCACGCTGGGTGATCCTCGGCGGCACCTTGACCATTCCGAGAGTCGTCGGATCCACCTGGTCGGCGTACGCGCGCTCTTCCGGGGTGAGCAGATCGTCCAGGGCTTGGACGATGAACTCCTCCTCGGCCGCGGTGAACGGTGTCTCGTCATCGGGCAGCACATGACGTGTGCTCAGCCTGCCGGTGTCTTCAGCCAGCAAAGTGGCCCAGTGCGGCAGTTGCAGTGTGGGATGGGTGCTCTTTGCGTTGAGTGCCTCGGAGCCGTGGAGTTGCTCCACGCCGCGTTCGAGAGCATCGCGCCAGCTCTTGGCCAGCTCACGCTGAGATGTCTTGCCCTGCCGGATCCCGTGCACCCCGAGCACATGCTGCTGCACCCGTTCCCCCGTCGTCTGCTGTTGATCCACTGTCGTGAAGGCCAACTCTACGGGTGCCGCATCAGCCTGTGTGCGGTCAACGGACTTACCTGAGTGGGAGGAGTTGAAGGTCGCGGGCTGCGCAGCGCGGGCGGTCGTGTCTGCAAGAGCAACCGCCGGCACCCATAGGGCTGCGCAGTTGTCAGAGGCGATCCAGTCGAAGGGCAGCCGCCCGCAAGGCCAGGCTCAGCGCACACGGCCCATATCAGCGCAACGACCCCATGCGCATTACGTGTTCACATGCGACCCATCAGAGGTGAATCTTGCCTGAGTCAGCAGCCTTAGCGGATGAATTTGATCATTTTCTGCTTTTGGTTGCATAACTGCTGTCACATGCAGACCATGAATCAGCTCCTGCGCAGGTGCACGGCGTCCTCCTCTTGGCCCCCGCAGCTCTCAGGGGCACACCGTCACTCAGGCATCGGTTCTGGGTGACAGCGCCGGTGGGGTGTGGACAGGGAAGCGGGTGGGCGATGGGGTTGCGGACACAAGAGCTCTGGGCGGCCGCTCGGCAGTGGTCGGGCAATACGGTCCGTCAACTTCTCGTGCCAGCAGGGGATTTGCAGGTCAGCGATACGCCCGAGGGTCAGTTCGTGTACAACTCCTTCGGACGCTGGGCCGTCGCCCGAGACGAGACGGTGGCGGTGTTGAGCGCAACGCTGCCCGATGGCGGTGAGGGGGTGGTGGCTTGGCGAGGGCCGCAGGAGTTGCTGGCTCCTCAGGCGGTGCTGGAGTCGTATGAGAACGCGCTCGAGTTGCACGATGCGGTGCGTGAGGACGGTTTGAGGCCGCCGCAGGGCGGGGCCCTGCACGCGGTGATCGGGTACTGGTACTCGACGCTTCCCGAACCCGGTCTCGTCGTCATGCCGACCGGCACCGGCAAGACGGAGACGATGCTGGCTCTGCTGGTGGCCTGCCGTCCCGAGCGGCTGCTCGTGCTTGTGCCGAGCATTGCACTGCGGGATCAGATCGCCGCGAAGTTCGAGTCGCTGGGGATCCTGCCGCGGCAGAAGGTGGTCTCCGAGAGCGCGCTGCGCCCGTGTGTGGGCCGGGTGACGCGCCGGTTCACGGACGCGGCCGAGGCGAAGGCGTTCGCCGCGGCCTGCAACGTCGTGGTGACAACACCGCATGTGCTGCATCACTGCACGCCAGAGGCGAGGCAGGCGCTGCTGTCCGAGTTCAGCCATCTGATCGTCGATGAAGCCCACCATGCGCCGGCGTCGACCTGGACGAGCGTGATCCGGAAGTTCGAGGAACAGAAGGTGGTGAACCTGGTCGGTCTCGGATTCACGGCCCCACCCCAGCAGGAGTTGGGCGACCGGTGGCGCTCCAACCTCACGGACATCTACAAGGAAGTCCTTCGAGCCGCCGGCGCCCAGGTGAGAACCACCCGCGGCCGACGCATGGTTCTTCGGTGCGCACCCCGCACACCGTCAAGGTCGCGCGAGTGCCGAGAACCGAGCCCATCGAGCCGGACCCGGGAGACACCATCGTCTTCAGGGGCGACTCGCAGGTCCGTTTCGAACCCAACAGTTTGGAGTTTGTCGATGAGAAGGCAGCCATCCGCGCCCTTGAGCCCATCGCCCAGTGGTTGAGTGCCGACCGCTCCCGGCATGCTCGGCTCGTCGGTACCACCGCAGACGTCGACCTGATGTCCCGACAAGTCAGGTTCGGTCGGCAGCGCGCCGACCGTGTGGGTGACCTTCTGATCGGGCTGGGTGCCTCGGCCAGACAACTCAGCACCCGCGGGGTGGGGAGCGCGTTCCCAGCGTACGTCCCTGACCACGATGCTGCTGGGAACTTGCTCAGCGCCCCGGCGGCGTTGAACCGTTCCGTTCGTATTGCCCTGAGTGGGCCCCAGCATTGACAACAGCCAGCGTTGAAGGCTGGTGGGGACGGCGGATCGGGTGAGCCCTCGAAGGGTGGGCCGCAGTGGAGGGTGCCGTTGACCGAGTCCAGGGAGCGGGCGTTGCTCGCGGTGCGGAAGGTCCAGGTTCCCTCCTCGTCCGGCAGGAAGGTGAAGGGGTTGCCGTGCTCGGGGCCGTGCGGCTCCCGGCGGAGACCCGGTCGTCTGCCGGGTCGGTTCCGCTGTGCTCGGTCACCTTCATCCGGCCCCATCTGGCCGACGAACAGGGGGCAGGCCTTACCAGGGTGGCGTGACCGGCGGCTTCGGCGGTGACGAGGGGTCGTCCTTGGTCCATGCCTTGGTGACGCCGTCGAAGGCGTCGCTGAGGAAGCGCACCAGACTCCGGAACCACCTCACCGCTCAACCTCCGGTTCCGGTGGGCGCGTTGTCGACGGAGGCTGCCCCGGCGTCGGACGAGCGTCCCGTTCGGCCATCGTGAGGACGACCCGGTCCGCGTCCAGGGGCAGGTGGTACGGCTGTACGCCCAGGAGGTCACGGAGTGCCGACCCGATGGCCGCCGCCGGGAGGATCACCGGTGGCTCGCCCAGGCCCTTGGCTCCGAACGGTCCGGTGTGCGAGTGGTTGGTCTCGATGAAGAGGGTCTCGATGTGCGGCGGTACGTCGGCGATGGTCGGAAGACGGTAGTCGTGGAAGTTGCCGTTGACGATGACTCCCCGGTCGTTCGTCCTGAGGTTCTCCGTCAGGGCGTAGCCGATGCCCTGCACGACGCCTCCCTCGACCTGTCCGCGTGCGCCGACAGGGTTGACCACCCTGCCGACGTCGTGGACGGCGATGAAGTTGAGGACATCGACCCGTCCGGTCTCTTCATCCAGGGCGATCTCCACGCCGTGGCAGTGGAAGGTGGGCTCACCCAGTCTGAGGAAGCGGGCGCCCCGCAGGTCGGAGCCTTCGACGGGGGCGAGCTCCGCCCGGTATCGACCGGTCGCGACCACCGGGCCGGAACGCATGTGCGCGGATGCGGACACGTCGGCGATGGTCATGCCGGTCTCCGGTGCGCCCTCGACCTCGACGCGCCCTTCGCGGAGCACCAGGTCGGCCGGGTCGACCCCGAGCAGTCGTGAGGCTTCGTTCCTGATCTGCTCGGCGACGGCGCGAGCGGCGAGAACCGTGGCGTTGCCGGTGGCGAACATGGTGCGGCTGCCACGGGAACCCGAGTCGTACGGGGCGTCCCGGGTGCCGCCGGACTTCAGGACGACGCGGTCGGGCCGCAGCCCGAGTTCTTCGGCGACCATGCTCGGCAGGGCGGTCGAGATGGCGCCGGTCCCGATCTCGGTTCCGCCCGAGGACAGCGTCGCGGTGCCGTCCTCGTGCAGTTCGACGGTCGCGGCCGACGGTGTGCCGAGGGTGGACCACCATGCGCAGGCGAGCCCGTAGCCGCGTCGTCGGTGGTCGTCCCGGGGGACGTCGGCCTGGCGCCATTGCCGCAGCCGGCTCTCGACGACGCGCATGCACTCGTCGGTCGTCCCGCGGAGGGTGATGAGCTCACCTGTGGGGCCGCGGTCGCCTTCGCCGATGAAGTTACGTCGTCGCACCTCTGCGGGGTCCAGCCCGAGCCGCTGGGCGATGTCCTCGATCTGCGCCTCGGCGGCGTAGACCATCTGCGGGCCCGACGGGCCGCGGAACGAGCCGGTGGGGCAGGTGTTGGTGTAGACAGCGCGCCCGCGGACGTCCAGGGCGTCGATGCGGTAGGGGCCGGTCGCGTAGAACGCGGCCATCGAGGTCAGGATGGGCGTGTCCATCGCGTACGCGCCGGCGTCGAGCACGACGTCGCACCTTCGGGCCAGGATGCGGCCCGACTCGTCGACCGCGCTGGACATGCGCACGATCGAGTTCTCGCGCGGGTTGCCGGTCACCATGTCTTCCGCGCGGGAGCAGACGATCTGGACGGGACGACTGGTGGCCAGGGTCATCGCGGCCGCCTGGGGCGCGAACAGCAGGTGCAGCTTGCCGCCGAAACCGCCGCCGACGGCGGGCACCCGCACCTCGATCGCGCCGGTGGGCAGGTCGAACAGCTCGGCGAGCTGGGCCCGTACGCCGAACGGCTGCTGCGTGCTCATGAGCAGCGAGAACCCACCGGGTGCGGGCACGGCGGTCACGGCTCGTGGTTCCAGATAGGCCTGGTGCGCCCGGTGCGACTCGATCTCGGTGTGCACCACGGCGTGTGCCGTGGCGAAGACGGCGTCCACGTCACCGCGTGAGATGTGGACGTCCTCGATGACGTTCGTGTCCCTGTCGTGCACCAGCACCTCGGCGCTCGTCAGGGCCTCGCGGAGGTCGACGACGGGTGTCGTCGCCTCGATGTCGATCTCGACCATGCCTGCCGCTCGGCGGGCGACCGCCAGGGACGTGGCCGCGACCATCGCCACGGGTTCGCCGACGAACCTGACCCGGTCACGGGCGAAGATCGGCTGGTCCTTGACGTAGTTCCCGTAGCGGCGGTCGGTCACGTCCTTCGCCGTCAGCACCTTGACGACGCCGTCGAGCGCCGCTGCCCGGTCGACGTCGATGCCGCGAATCCGGCCGGCCGCGACGGGCGACTGCACGAGGACGCCGTGGAGCATCCCCGGGAGGCGGATGTCCTCGGTGTAGGTGGTGTGGCCGGTGAGGCGCTCGACCGCGTCGCGGCGGATGAGCCGGCGGCCGACGTTCTGGTACTGGCCGAAGTCTTTGTCGCTCATCGTGGTGCCCCGCTCGCTCGCCGGACGGCCTCCAGGATCGGCAGGTAGCCCGTGCAGCGGCACAGATTGCCGGCGAGCGCCTCCTTGATGTCCTCGTCGGTGGCCGCTCCTGGTTCGGTTCTGGCGAGCAGCGCGCAGGTCGACATGATGATGCCCGGGCTGCAGAAGCCGCATTGGACGGCGTCGGCCTTCACGAACTCCTCGGCGACGAGCGCGCCGATCCCGCCGGCGGTGGCGCCTTCGACCGTCTCCACCGCGTGTCCCTCGCATTCCAACGCGTACACGAGGCAGCTGTTGACCGCTTCGCCGTCGACGGTGACGGTGCACGCGCCGCAGTCGCCCGTGCCGCATCCGAGCTTCGCGCCGGTGAGGCCGCACTCGTACCGCAGGGCGTCCAGGAGCAGCGTGTCGGGCGCGACCGTGATGTCGTGGTCCGAGCCGTTGACGCGCAGGGTCATGTGTGTGGTCATCGTGGGTGTCCTTCTCGCGCGCGTTCGAGCGCGATGCCGATCGCGCGCTTCGCGAGCACTGGTAGCACGGTGCGCCGGTGGGCACGTGAGCCCCGGCCGTCGTCGATGGGGGTGGCGGTGTTGAGCACCAGCTGGGCGGCCGCCGCGACGGAGGGTTCGTCCAACTCCGTCCCGACGAGCGCGTCGGCGGCTTCGGGGGCCGGCACAGGGGTGGCCGCGGCGGCGCCGAGCGCCACGCGGGCGGCGACGCAGCGGCCGTTCTCGATCTCCAGATGGACCGCGACGCCGACGACGGCGAGGTCCATCGCGCGACGATAGGTGAAGCGCAGATACGCGGAGGCACCGCGGGACGCGGGAACGATGACGCGGGTGAGCAGCTCGTTGGGTTCGCGGACGGTTCGGCCCGGCCCGGTGAAGAAGGCGTGTGCCGGCACCAGTCGGGTCCCGGTGGTGGAAGCGAGTTCCAGCTGCGCGTGTGCGGCCAGAATCCCGGGGAGGGTGTCGCCCGCCGGTGAGGCCCGGCAGATGTTGCCCCCGATCGTTCCGCGTACGCGGGTCTGCCAGCCGCCGACGAGCGCCGCTCCGTCGGTGATGGCGTTGGGCGGTACGACGGTCGTCCTGGCCAGCTCCCGCAAGGTGGTGGCGGCGCCGATGGTGAGCGTGCCGTCCGCGTCGCGACTGATGCCCCGCAGTTCGGAGAGGCCCTTGATGTCGACGATGTCGTGTGCGCGGTCGACCGTGCCGTCGGCACGCAGGACGACGAGGTCGGTGCCGCCGGCGAGCACCGAGGCCGGGCGGCGGTCCAGCATGGTCAGGGCTTCGGCAAGGTTGTCGGGCCGCCTGTAGCTGCCGACGTCGGGCTCGGACATCCCCATCCTCGTTGTCATGGCTCCTGTGTGGGGGCCCGTGGTGTCTTGGCGTTGAGCGTTCGGCATGCCGATCCCGTGGGCGCGCGTTGCGGAACCGTGGTCAGTTCCTGGCGGTTGCGCGGACCGAAGCGGCCAGTGCGACGACCGCTCCTACGTAGCCGTGGTGGCGCAGACCCATGACGGTCGCGTCGCAGGACTGGGTGAACGTCGAGAGGTGCCCGGTGGCGAAGATGTTGGCGAAGTGCACCTCGGCGAACGGTCTCCCGGTCTCCTCCAGGGCGATGCGAGTCGGGTCGCCGAATGCCCAGAGGCCGCCGGGGTTGATGAGGTAGCCGTCCATGTCCGGGTTGGCCTCGAGAAAGTCGACGAGGTCGCCTTCGTGGTTGGAGTGGAAGGCGGTCACGTCGACGCCGATGGCGTCGCCGACTTCGGTGATCAGGTCTTCGAGTGCCTGGAGGGAGGCGATGCTTCCGTAGATGTTCCGGTCGCGCCGCCCGAGGTTGGTCATGTTCAAGCCGTTGAGCAGCGCGAAACGCAGGCGCCTGCCGTCCTCGGTTCCTGGCGTGCCCTCGGTGTCTGGGGTGCCCGGGGTGTCCGTGTGGGTCATCTGAGGCCTCCGGGTCAGCCGTAGAGAGAGCGTGGGTTGCCGTGCGAGCGGTTGATCTCGCTCGTTCCCTCGGGGTCGAGGAAGTCGGGGTCGTCGAGCGCGAGGGAGAGGGCCACCAGGGCTCCCAGGACGGCGTGCCGGTCGGGCCCGGCGAAGATGCCGGTGACGCTGGGGGCGAAGATCGACTCGCCTCGGAGCTCCGCCTGGTCGAGATGCAGCTCGATGGCGGGTTTCCTGGCGTCCTTGAGGACGTGTCGCAGGGATTCGCCGACGCGCACCAGGCCGCCGGGGTTCACGAGGAAGGCGTTGACCTGGCCGGCGTTGGCGTGGACGTACTCCAGCAGCCGGCCCTCGTGGTTGGACCGGACGTGTCGAACCGCGATCCCGAGGTCGTCGCCCCACGTCCGCAGTTGACGCTCGAAATCGTCGGCAGGCGGGAGCCGCCTGGTGGTGTTGGGGCCGCTCAGGAGGGCGATCTCCCACCGCTGGTCGGTCGTACGGAGTGTCTTCAGGTCCACGGAGTGTCCTTTGCGCATCGGGAAGGAGTCAGGACCGTCGGGTCGCGAGCCGGGCCGGGGCCGGGGTGTTGCGGGAACGCAGCGCTCGGACCTCGCCGTCGATGACGACGCCGCCGATGCCGGGGATGTCCCCGCGTTCGATGGCAGAGAGCGCGTCGGTGGCGACGCCTCCGCTGGGAGGCTGCATGAGGACGAAGTCGGCGGGGCGGCCGATCTCGATGATGCCCTCGGGGCGGCGCAGCACCCGGCCGCTGTTGCCGGTGGCGAGCGCCAGGGCGTCCGTGGCGCTGAGGCCACCGAGGGAGGAGAACTCGGCGACCGTCTTGATCATGCCGAGCGGCATCACGCCGGTGCCGGTGGGCGAGTCTGTGGCGATCAGGATGCGGTCCAGTTCGTCGCGCTCCTTGGCGATCTCGAGCATCAGCAGGCTGGAGCGCAGGTTGCCGGCCTGCACCAGCTGGAGCGCTCCGGGAGCCTCGAAGACGTGCTTGAGGTGCTCGTCCGGGAGGGAGGTCGTGCCGCCGTTGGCGTGGCCGACGATGTCGCAGCCGAGCGCGATGACGTCGTCGAGTGAGACGGCCGCGGATCCGGGCACGGATGCGCCGCCCGTGTGGTTCATGACGATGAACCCGGCGGCCTGGGCCGCGCGTACGAGCGGGGCTGCCTGCGACTGGCTCTCGAAGGCGCCGAATCCCACCTTCGCCAAGCCGACGCGTTCGGCGGCGAGTTCCGCGAAGTCCTCTTCCTTCAGGGAGGGGCTGATGATGACCGAGCCGCCGAGTACCTTGACGCCGCCCGGACGGATGTTCTCCCAGGATCGCTGTGCCGCGATCGCGAGGCCTTTGAGGCCGGCGCGGTCGCTGGGACGCCCGGGCACGTGGATTTCGGAGGCCGACATCATCAGGGTCGTACCGCCGTGCAGGTAGCTCTCGATCCAGCCGACGGTCTGCTGTCGGGGAGTCCAGTCGCCGAAGGTGACGTGCACGTGGGTGTCGATGAGGCCGGGGGTGAGGATGGCGCCGTTGGCGTCGAGGGTGACGTCGGCGTCGCCGGTTTCACCGTCGGTGCCGAGCGCCGCGATCCGCCCGTCGACGCAGCGGACCGATTCGATCGCCATGAGCGGGTCACCTAGCCGGCCGCTGACGGCGCCGGCGAGGTTGACGATGTCGAGGGTGCTCACTGCTTCTCCTGTTTCCTGACGTCCTCGACCGTCATGCCGCCCACGCGGTCGTTGAGCCGGCCGCGGGAGGAGACGGCGACGATGACGGCCACCTCGTCCGCGAGCGGCGCGTCGGGGACGAACAGGGTGAAGGCGTCGTAGTGGGAGCGGACCCAGACCTCGTCCTTGTGGGCGAGGGGGACGTCGACCTGGACCCCGGGGCCGCAGCGCTTGCTGACCGAGGAGATCCACGCCTCGCCGCCCACCGCGTCGCGGACGCCTTTGCCGAACTCGCCGATCTTGTGTGCGACGCCGTGCTCGATCTCGCCGTCGGCGCCCACGAGGGATGCCTTGCCGTAGCCCTCGACCTCGAGTCCGAGGGTCTCGGCGGCGGTGGAGGCCAGCAAGCGCCCGAGCTCGTAGTTGTCGTCGGTGATGGCCGCGAGGTCGTCGGAGTAAGGCCGGCCGGCGTAGGGATTGCTCAGCACGGCGATCGCGGCAGCCTTGACAAGAGGCCGGTCGGCGTCCTGGCCGCCCTCGGACCGGGTCTCTTCCCGGACGGTCAGGATCTTGCGGATCCGCAGGGTCATCGCTCTTCCTCCAACAGTTCTGCCGACTTGAACCACTGGGTGGGCTCTATGTCTCGGAAGATCACGTGGACCGTGTCCGGACGCGCGGCGCCGATCTCCACGAAGGCCTCGCAGATGGCTCGGGCGAGCTTCTCCTTCTGCTCGCGCGAGCGCCCCTCGTACCACGTCACGTCCACCAGCGGCACAGCGCTCTCCCATCCGAACGAGCCGCCGGCGCCGACCACTTGGGCACCGAACAGATTCTCCTCATGACGTTCCCTTCGGTATCCATGCGGCGCGGGGCGACGAGCACTGACTGCGGACGGACCGACAGCCGGCGCCCAGGGGGAGATCGTGGGATGTCAGGCCGCGACCACAGCGGTGGTCCCCACCGAGTGGGGGGACGGCCGAGTCCGACCCGCGGTGCAACACAGGATGCCGCGACAATTGATTCATGAATAGCGCGGAAACTTGTCCAGTATCTTTCAGTTTTTCTTCATGGTAGCGTCGGGGCGTGAGGTTCGATCTGCACCGCATGCGGTTGCTTCGAGAACTGGCGCGACGCGGCACCGTCACCTCGGTGGCCGCCGCCCTGGCCTACAGCCCGTCAGCCGTCTCCCAACAGCTCGCCGTGCTGGAGGAGGAGATCGGAACGCGGCTTTTCGAGCCGGACGGCCGGCGCATCAGACTCACTGAGCAGGCGCACATCCTCGTCGCCTACACAGCCGCAGTGCTGGAGCAGCTGGAACGGGCCGAAACGGACATCCTCGCGTCGCTGGACAACGTCGTGGGCACGATCAGACTCGCCACGGTCCAGACCGCCGCGCTCGCACTCGTGCCCGCGACGCTGACCTCGCTGACGGAAGACCACCCCAGACTCACGGTGCAGTTCACCCAGGCCGAACCCGAAGTCGCGCTCCCCGGTCTGCTGGCCCGCGAGTTCGATCTGGTCTGCGGCGAGAACTACCTCGACTTTCCGACCAGCCGTTCGAGCGAGATGCACTTCGATGTGGTTGCCGAAGACCCCATCCGCGTCGCGTTCCTGGACCCGCCCGAGGGACGCGAACCGAGCGAGGCGGTTCTTACGGATCTTGCCGACCACCCCTGGGTTCTGGAGCCAGAAGGCAGTCCAGGGCGCGCCTGGGCCACGGCCACCTGCCGCCAAGCCGGCTTCGAACCAAGAGTGGCCCACGAGACCTCTGACGTACTGGTGCAGGCGCGGCTCGTCGCGAGTGGCCACGCGGTGGCGTTCCTGCCGGACCTCACCTGGTTCGACCGTGAGCCGAGTTTCCACCTGCGCCAGATGGCGGCCTCCCACGTGCGGCAGATCGTCACGACCTGCCGGGTCGGCTCGCACCGCAACCCCGCGCTCGTGGCGGTGCGTGGCGCGCTCCGAGACGCCTATCAGCACAGCAGGCCCAGCATCACCGATCGTTAGGGCCTACAGCTCGCCTACTGACTGGTCCTGCGTTCGGCAGAACGATAAGTATTGCTGCACGGTTCCCTCCACGTTTCCCCGCTTTACCTGGATGGCGGGACGTGAGTCACTTGGCCTCACGCCGATCGAGAGCCCGGGCTCGGCACTCCGCACAGCCGTGACACCTCAGTCGAGCTCGAGAGCCAGGACTTTGACATGACGGACTTCCCGAACCTCTTCAACCCCATTCAGGTAGGTCCATACCTCCTGAAGAACCGGATCATGAACACCGGGCACGCCGCACACTTCCAACTCGGGGACGGCACCCCGACCGACGCGTACGCCTACTACGTTCGCGAACGAGCCAAGGGCGGCGCCGGTGTCATCGTCACCGGGCATACGGTTCCCGTCCATGACGGTGACGCCTCGCTCTCGCTGGCCACCTACAGCGACGCGACCATGGACGCGTTCGCCAAGATGGTGCAGGGGTGCCACGAGTTCGACGTCCCCCTCATCGCGCAGCTCGGTCACCGTGGACGTCGCCTCATGGATCACGCGGGATTCCTCCGCCGCGACATCGTCGCCCCGTCGCCCGTCCCGACCCCCGACTATTCGGTACCCCTGTTCATGCCCCACGAGCTGTCGACCGGCGAAGTGGAAGGGATCGTCGAGTCGTTCGGCGCCGCAGCGGACCGCATGCGTCGCTGCGAGTTCGACGGGATCGAGCTCGCCATCGGCATGGACTACCTGTTCGCGAACTTCCTGCATCCACACGGCAACCGCCGCGACGACAAGTACGGCGGCAAGGACCTGCGTGAACGGATGAGGTTCCTCAACGAAGTGCTCACGGTGACGCGCGAGGGGATGGGCAAGGACCGGCTCCTCGGCGTCCGGCTCTACGACGACGGCGTGGACTACAGCATGAGTCTGGCCGAGCACGTCGAGCTGGCCAAGATCCTCGAAGCGGAGCAGCTCGTCGACTACATCAACATCTGGCAGGCCATCACCTCCGTCCCTCGCATCGGTCGCGCCCACTGGCCCAGCCACTACTTCGAGACCGGGGCGTTCGTCCACCTCTCGGAGGCCATGAAGGACGCCGGCATCAAACTGCCGATCATCGGAGCGGGTCGTCAGGACTCACCGGCCTTCGCGGAGCAGTCCATCGCCGAGGGAAAGCTCGACATCGTGGGCATGGCGAAGACCCTCATCGCCGACCCTCACTTCCCCAACAAGGCGCGTGAAGGTCGCATCGACGACATCCGCACCTGCATCGCCTGCACCCAGTCCTGTGTCGGTCATGTCGACAAAGGGCTCGGCGTCGGGTGCATCTACAACCCGGTCACCGGCCGGGAGCAGGCGTGGGGGGAGCTGGAGCCGGCCGACGAACCGAAGCGGGTCGTCATCGTCGGCGCCGGACCGGCCGGCATGGAGGCGGCCCGCACCGCCGCGACGCGGGGACACGAGGTGATCCTGTTCGAACGCGACCGGCGCATGGGCGGCCAGGTCAATCTCGTCATGACGACACCGAAACGCGGCAACTTCGAGGAAGTCATCCTCTGGTTCGAGCGGCAGCTGCCGAAGGTCGGGGTAGACGTTCGACTCGGCGTGGAGGCTGACGCGACGACCGTCCTGGCCGAGTCTCCCGACGTCATCCTCGTCGCCACCGGGTCCACGCCCTTCGTTCCGGAGCTGATCGGCGCGGACCTCCCGCATGTGCACACCGCGCGTGAAGTCCTCGCCGACGACACCGTGGCCGGCAGGAACGTCCTCGTGTTCGACGTCGGTGGCCGGGCGGAAGGGGCCACCACGGCCGACTACCTCGCCGCCAAGCGACACAACGTCAGGTTCGTGACCGGGATGGAGACCGTGGCCCCCGAAATGCCATCGCCGGCGCGGCACCATCTCCTCGAAGTGCTCATGAACAGCCCGCGAGTCGAACTGCACACCCATACCGCGATCCACGAGATCGAAGAGGGCTCGATCACCACGTTCAATGTCGTCACCTGGGAACCCGACAGCATCGAAGGCATCGACACCGTTGTCGTAGCCGCCGGCGGCATCGCCGACGACTCGCTCTACCGCCAACTGGTGAAGCAGCACCCGAATGTGCAAGCGATCGGCGACTGCTACCAGCCGCGAGACATCGAGATCGCCATCGTCCACGGGCACCGGGCCGGCCGCGGGATCTGACACGGGTGGGCCACACTTCGGCAACCCGTGATCACCAAGCCTTGTGCCCCTTCTTCTGCGAGTTGCCCCATCGCGCCTATGTGCGCGACCTCCCAGGCAGGGCAGTGCCACAACGAGTGGCGACACCGCTCGTTGCAGCGGGTTGACGGTGCCGGTCTACGCCTCGTCGGCCGGTTGGGGCAGGTGATGACGACGTGGTCAACCGGCTGCCGGTTGGGGCAGGTGATGACCTGCGTGATCGGCCGACTGCCGGTAGATGGGGTGCGTGATTCCTGACCGTCCGGTGCGGTCGGCGTCCCGGAACGTCCGGTCCGCGTAACGGTGTTCGGCGACGAACCGCTGCCTCGCGGCGGCGGAGAAGCAGAGGGCGAGCGGTGACGTGCCGTGGCCGTCGCGGATCGCGCGCGTCGGAACCGTCCCGTCCCCGCGCGGTGGGGCCACGTGGGCTCGATGGTCCACCGCAGTCGGATCACGCCAACTGTGGCCTTGCACCGCACCACAGCGCGAAAATTCCCTGCCCGGCCAGTCGGGATCCCGTACGCTGGTCAGACCGACGCGGGGTGGAGCAGTTCGGTAGCTCGCTGGGCTCATAACCCAGAGGTCGCGTGGTTCAAATCCCGCCCCCGCTACCAGAATCCGGCCCCCGGCGACGTCACATCGCCGGGGGCCGGAGCCGTTCGCAGGTACTTACGGGCCCTGGCGGCCGAGGGATCCTGTCGGCGGGCCGAGCTACGGCTGCCGGGAGGGTGCCGAAGTCGGTCACGTCTGGGGCACCGGGCACGCTGCGGTGCGCGAGGTCCAGCAATCACGCTGGTCGATCAGCGCGGCCTTACGGCGGCTCACCGATCGCCGCGCAAATGGTCGAGAAGGGCATCATGGCAGTCGTCCGCGCCGATCCGGGGTCGTGTGAAGGCCAACACGCCGTCATCGTTGCCTTCCGCCTTGGCCTTGGCCAACTGCGCCTCGACGTCCGCGATGTGCTCGGCGCACTCGGCACTGACGGGCTTCTCGGGCTGCGGGCCGGGCGCCGGAGAGGCGTTCAGAGCGGCGGTGGCAACGATACCGGCCACGCACAGCGCCGCCCACGCGGCAACCCACACGCGGCGACTCATCCATAACGGCTTGGGCATTCAGGCATCCTACGAGCATCGCAGCGGCCTGTCGTGGAGTGGAGCGGTCTCTGTCAGCGGTCGGCAACCCAGAGCGCCCTGGACTACTCGCCCCAGGCGGCCGTCGCGCTCGTCCGCGAGTCCCTGGTGATGACATGGTGATCGTGACGACTGTCGAATCTCTCAGGGGCGCGGCGCGGTTTGATATACGGCTCCGCCGCGCGGGCGCTCCAGGGCGGAGCGGATCGCCACGCTGCCGAAGGGCTCCCGTCGGCCGTAGAGGACCGCGCCGACCAGACCGAGCGCGGTGACCCGCCACCGAGCAGCCGAACATTTCAGGATGGGCTCCCCCTCAGCGTGCGGGAGGGAGGAGGGCGATGCCGTCGTCGTCGGCGTGGAGGATGTCACCGGGGGCGAAGGTGACACCGCCGAAGGTGACCGGGACGTCGATCTCCCCGACGGCGTCCTTGGAGCTCTTGCGTGGGATGGTGCCCAAAGCCTTGATACCGAGCTGGAGTTCGGCCAGCGCGGCGCTGTCGCGGACGGCGCCGTGCAGGATCAGGCCGGCCCAACCGTTGTCCTGGGCGGAGGCGGCGATGAGGTCGCCGACCAGCGCGGTGCGCAGGGATCCGCCGCCGTCGACGACGAGGACATGGCCGTCGCCGGGGGTGCGCAGGAGGTCACGGAGTAGACCGTTGTCCTCGTGGCAGGAGACGGTGCGTACCGGTCCGGCGAAGAGGCGGTGGGCTCCGAACTGGCGGAACTGGAGGTCCACGATGCGCAGTTGGGTGCCGTACTGGTCGACGAGGTCGGCGGTGGGGACGGGGTGACTGGTCCGGGCACGGGTGTCGTCCTTCGTTGAGAGGTTGAGGGGTCGCGGGAGGCTGCCGCGCTCGCGCGCATCCGGTCGTCAGGAGGATGTGGGCGCGAGTCGGCGGCCTGGTCGGGGGTGAGGGGGCGGGTGTTGTGTCCTCGTAGGAGGAGGTGGAGTTTGGCGGTCTCCTCCAACTCCTCGATGGCGTCGGTGGCTTGCTCCAGGGTGGCGCCGGCGACGACGGGCCCGAAAATGGCGTGGTGGTCGCGGGCGGTCGTTTCGGCGAGCGGTTCGAGGGTGGCGTCGCCGGGTGCGTGGTACGGCAGCAGCGGGAGCGTACCGACGCGCAGGGCGTAGTACGGGGTCAGGGGTGGGAGTACGTTCGCGGGATCGACGTCGGCCAGGCAGGAGACGACTGCCGCGTGGGTGGAGTGGAGGTGGACGACGGCGTTCGCGGTGGGGCGGGAGCGGTAGAACGCCGCGTGCAGGAATGCCTCGTTGGTGGGCCGTGGGCCGCCGAGGTGACGTCCGTCGATGTCGGTGCGGGAGAGGTCGGTGAGGGTGCCCAGGCTGGAGCCGGTGGGGGTGAGCAGCAGGGTGCCGTAGGCGGGGCAGACGGACAGGTTGCCGGTGGAGCCGTGGGTCAGGCCGCGGGTGAGGAGGGAGCGGGACGTGCGCACGATCAGCTCGCGGACGGCTCCTTCGTCGGGGTAGGTGGCCATGACCGTCCCAGGGCTCGGGTGAACAGGTCCGGGGCGCCGAAGTCGCCCGACTTGAGCATGAGGGCGAGGTCCCCGTGCTTGGTGTCGGCGTACGTCCAGGGCACGCCGGGATCCGCCTCCTCCCCCACCAGCACGGCACGGATGTCGAGCGCGGTGGTGACAGCGCCGGAGGGCATTCGGTGAGGTGGGCGGCCAGGTCGCCGAGGAGTTTCTCGACCTGGGCGGCGGCTTCCGCGAGGACCAACTGGGCCTGGGTCGCGGCGAGTTCCTCGGGTGAGGCGGAGGGGTAGACCAGACGGGCAGGTCCGGGTCCTGGGCGTCGTACCAGGCCAGGGCCTCGCCGGTGACGTCCCGGCCGGCTGCCGCGGCCAGCACGTCGAGGTGGAGGGAGGGCAGGCCGGCGGCCTGGAAGTGGTCGATCTGCTCCAGTGTGCGGGCCGAGCAGCTGCCGGCCAGGACGGCGGCCCTGCCTTCCCGCGGCAGGGGCTCGACCGGGGCCGGGCCGGTCGTGGGGTAGGCGTGCCCGAGGCCCTCGGCCAGGCCTGCCGCGCCCGCGACGACGGGGAGTTCGAGGACGGCGGCGCCCAGGACAGCGAGGTCGTCGTCGGTGAGGGCGTCGGCGATGACGTGCCGTACGCCTGCCTGCCGGTGCGCGAGGAGCGCCTCGCGGACGGCCTCGGGTCCCTGCCGGACGGTCGCCCAGTCGACGAGGGCGACGCGGTGGCGGGTCTGCGCGGACAGCAGCCGCACCAGGGCCGAGTTCGTCATCGGGTTGAGGGGGTGGTGGCGCTGCGGGGAGTCGGCGAGCAGCTGGTCGTGGACGAAGAGGTGGCCCTGGTAGACGGTACGGCCGTTGGGCGGGGAGGACGGGCAGTGCAGGGTGATCGGCGCTCCGACGGCGTCCAGAAGGGCGTCTGCGACCGGGCCGATGTTGCCCTTCTCCGTGGAGTCGAAGGTGGAGCAGTACTTGAAGTAGACCTGCGCAACTCCCTTGTCCCACAGCCAACGTTGAGCGGCGAGCGCGTCGGTGACAGCCTCGTCGGCGGGCGTGGAACGGGACTTGAGTGCTACGACGGCCGCGTCACAGTCGGCCGGCAGCGTGGTGGCGGCGTGCGGGGTGCCGAAGACCAGGGCGGTGCGCAGGCCGGCGCGCCGGAAGGCGGCGGCGACGTCGGTGCCGCCGGTGAAGTCGTCGGCGATGCAGCCGATGCGCAGGGTCATGACGGGGCTCTCCGGGGGATGTGCGGGGGTGCGGCTCGCGGTGATCCGGGGCGAGCGGCGGACGGGATCGCGCCGGTCACGCCAGTCCCGACCGTGGGGAGCCGCCCGGCCCGGAGCGGGCGGGGTCAGTTCTGGCTCGGCCCGGAGCGGGGCGGTCAGTTCTGGCCCGCCCCGTTCCGGATGGCCTTGACGACGGCCGAGGTGAACTCCGACGTGGACGCCGAGCCTCCCAGGTCACGGGTGGAGACGCCGCTCTCGATGGTGGCCGCCACCCCGGCTTCGATGATCTGCCCGGCCCGGCCGATGGCCTTGTCGCCGTGCTGGGCGCCCAGCCACTCGAAGAGCATCGCGCCGGAGAGGATCATGGCGACCGGGTTGGCGATGTTCTGCCCGGCGATGTCGGGGGCGGAGCCGTGCGAGGCCTGGGCCATCGCGGTGGTGGCGGAGGCGTTGATGGAGGGGGCGGTGCCCAGGGAGCCGGAGATCTCGCCGGCCAGGTCGGAGAGGATGTCCCCGAACATGTTCTCGGTGACGATGACGTCGAAGTCCTGGGCACGGCGCACCAGATGGACGGTCATGGCGTCGATGTGGAAGTCGTCGACCGTGACGTCCGGGTACTCCTGGGCGACCTCCTGGCACACCGTACGGAACAGCCCGGTGGTCAGCTTCAGCACGTTCGCCTTGTGGACGATCGTCACCTTCTTGCGCCGCGAGCGGGCCAGGTCGAAGGCGACCCGGGCGACGCGCTCGGTGGCCTCCCGGGTGATGATGCCCAGCATGATGGCGGTGTTCTCGGTGGGCATGAACTCGCCGGTGCCGGCGAAGGTGTTGCGGTCGGCGTAGAAGCCCTCGGTGTTCTCGCGGACGATGACCAGGTCCGCGCTGTCACACACCGCCCGCGCGCCCGGGAAGGACTTCGCCGGGCGGATGTTGGCGAACAGCTGGAAGTGTTTGCGCAGGGTGCCCGAGGGGTTGAGCGCGGACTTGTGCGGCTCGGGGTAGGACACCGAGTCGTGCGGGCCGAGGTACCAGCCGTCGAGGTCGGCGAGCGCGGTCCTGGTCTCGTCCGGGACCGGGGTGCCATGTGTCTCGATCGCCGAGGCGCCCAGCGGGAGCGTCACCCAGTCGATGCTCGCGCCGGCAGCCGTGACGGCCGCTGTCGCGATCTCGACCGACGACGGGACGATCTCCGGGCCGATGCCGTCGCCCTCCAGGACGCCGAGGCGGTAGGTGGTGCTCATAGTGCGGGTTCCTCTCTCAACAACGGTCGCAACAACCGTCTCAACAAGGGGCGGGCGTAGGGAGCGGGCAGAGGGGTAGGCCCGGACGGTGGTGGCGGTGGCGGTGGCGGTGGCGGCTGCGGCGGTCAGAGCCGTTTAGGAACGAGCGGCGGCTTCGGCACCGTCGCCGTCCTGGGTGTGCTCCAGGGTCAGCCACCCGGTGAAGCCGCCCTCGCGCAGCGTGCGCAGCAACGGGGTGAGCCGGTGGTCGCCGACCGTGAGGGGCCCCGGGTGGAATGCGCCGCGAGCTGGAGGCAGCTGGTGACGGAGGCGTGCTCGGTGATGGCCCGGATCGGCTCGACGCCTTCGGCTTCGAGATGGTGGGTGTCCAGCACCAGCCCGGCCGGCGTACCGAGCGAGTCCAGGACGGCGAGGGCTTCGTCGGGAGTGTTCCACAGGGAGGTGCTGGCGCGGGTCTGCGGCTCCAGCAGCATTCGGCTGCCGTGGGCGTCCGCCTCCTCGGCCAACTCTCGTACGGCGCGTTCCGCCCACGTCCCCTGGACCTCCCCGCCAGCCCCGACAGGAAGGTGCCGCGGGTCTGGCCCAGGGTCACCGGGACACCGGGACACCGAGGGCTCCCGCGAGGCGGGCCGCGCCGCGCAGCCGGTCCAGCGCGTGCCGACGGACGTCCGGTGCGGGGTCGGTCAGGGTCAGGCCGTCCTGTGCGGCCACCGGCCCGGTGCCGATCCCGAGGACCCTCAGGCCGTGGCTCTCGACGGTCCGGGCCAGAGCCTCGGCGCCGCGCGCGGTCACGTACCGGACCTGAACCTCCACACCGTCGTAGCCGAGCTTCGACAGGTGTACGACCGCCTCGGCAAGCGGCGCGGTGAAGCCCAGCGGCCTGAGGGTGCGGCAGTCGTCGCCGGAGACGGTGTAGGCCAGCGGCCACGGCAGCGCCGTCATGCCGCACCCACCGTGGCCCGCTCGGTGCTGGTGAGCAGGGAGCGCAGCATCCGGGCCGCGGTGCCGGCCCCGTCCAGGACCGGCACGCCGAGCAGGTCGGCCAACGCGTCACGGGCCGGGGCCAAGGAGTACTGCGCGAGCAGCACCACGTCGGCGTCGGTCGCACCGGCGGCCCTGAGGGCCTCGGCCAGGTGGCGGGCGATCGCCTCGTGACTGTCCGCGTGGGCCGCGGCCTCGCTCAGCGCGGTCATGATCTCGACCGGACGGCTGGGGCGCACCGTCGGCACGAGCGCTTCGAACTGGGCGACGGCGGCCGGGACCGCGGGTGCGGTGGAGGCGACGACGGCGATGCGCTCGTAGGGACCCGCGAGGGCGGCCCTGAACATGGCTTCGTCGGACTTCAGGACCGGCACGTCCCACAGGGTGCGGGCGGTGTCCACGACCTCCCCGTAGGAGGAGCAGGTCAGCAGGAGGCCTTCGGCGCCGCCGTCCATCACATGGGTGATCAGGCGGAGCATGCGCCGACGCAGGCCGTCGGTCAGACCGTCGACGTCCTGTGCGTCCTCCAGCAGGCGGTCGTCCAGCAGATTCCACACCCGCGCGGCGGGGAACTCGTCGGCGAACGCCCGCTGGGCGATGCGGGCGGCTGCCGGGAGGGCGTGAATCAGGGCGACCAGGGGTCGGTTCTCGATCACCGGGGTTCTTTCCTCCTCCGGGAGACGGAACCCTTTGCGGGGTTTCCGCGCCCGACCTGGCGGCGTGCGCCGCAAGCCTGGTCGGGCGTGTCGTCACTGTAGGCATCACGCAGACATCCGGTCAACCGGTCGACCGGTTGCCCTCGCAGGTACGCGCGGTCCGCGGGTCGTCTGCGCATCACCACCGACGCCAACGAGATCGCCCGCGCCGGCGCCATCGGCCAGATCCTGCACATGATGCGCCCCACCAGCGCGCCCCTGTGGGTCCTGCTCGGACTGATCAAGACCGAACTCGGCGAGTGCCCGTGAACCCCTCTCCGAAGGAACCCCCGCCCCCCGGCCAGCCACGGCGTCGGCCGCCCTCTCGCGCCGGGTGATGGTCTCGCTCCCGCTCGCCGCCATGGGGGCGCTGCACGCCACCGCCCCGCCGCAGTCGATCCGTCGCCTACGTAAGCTCGCGCACCGCGGCCGAGGTGTACGACGTCTCCCCTGACGGGCACACCTGGACCCTGCTCCAGACCGTCGAACTGGAGAACCCGACCGGCCAACCGCTCCTCGGGCAGCGTGGTGACCCTGCCGATCCTGGAAAACGGGAGCCTCGGCCCCGAAGCAGACCGGCGTCAAGCCGCACCCCGTGCCCATCTCACCCGACGGCCGCTTACATCGTCGTACCCGACAAGGGCCCTTGATCAGTCGCGCAGGGTTCAGCCCTCTTTACCCTGCCCCTGCCCCTGCCCCTGCCCCTGCCGCTCCAGCGCCGTGAGGAGCCGCTGGGTCGCGCCCTCCATGTGGGCGGCCATGGCCTCGCGGGCGGCCTCGGCGTCGCGCCGCTCGATCGCCGCGAGGATCGGGACATGGTCGTCGTAGGCGACCTGACGGCTACGGGTGGTCCCCGTGCGTTCGATCCAGCCCCGTTGGATCATGCGCCGCAGGCCCCTGAGCATGTCCCGCAGGACGACATTGCCGCACAGATCGGCGACGGCCGCGTGGAACGCCATGTCGGCTGCCGCGAAGTCCTCGTCCGCGCAGGTACGCATGGTCTCCAGGCACCCGTGCAGTACCGCGACGCCGTCGTCGTCGATCACATCGGCGGCCAGCCCCGCGACCAGGGTCTCCAGCTCGGCGCGCGCCTCGAGCAGATCCTTCGAACCGCGTTCGCCCAGCACGAGCCCGAGCTCGAAAAGGCGGTACAGGACGTCCGAGTCGGGGCCGCGGAAGTACGTACCGCTGCTCTGCCGGACCTCCAACAGCCCCAGGAACCCCAGTGACTTGATCGCCTCGCGGACCGTCGGCCGGTTGACGCCGAGCATCTCCGTGAGCTGCCGTTCGGACGGGATCCGGTCGCCCGGAGCGACGTCACCCGACATGAGATAGTCGATCAGCCTGCGCGACACCTCGGACGCCAATGGTTCCCGCGGCTCCACGTTGATCCTGGACAGTTCGGCGGCCATGGCATCGCTTTCTGGTCTGGTCGAAGGCCTCCCTACTCTAGTCGCCACCGGCAAACCGGTGACCCGGTGACCGGATCAGCCCTCCGGAAGAGGCACCGGTCAGGACGGGCCCGGTAGGACCCGGTACCGGGCCTTGAGTGGTCCCGGCAGTGCCGTCGGGCTCACGAGATCCCCGGATTGCCTTGACCTTGATGTCGAGACGTTCTTTGCCCAGTCGACCAGCGCGCCCGCGTAGGCGGCGTCGGCCATAGGGCGTCCGAGATCGGCTTGGCTCCTCCGTGCGCGGTGAAGCCGCCGTCGACCGGTATGTCGGCCCCGCTGATGAAGGCGGAGTCGTCGGAGAGGAGGAAGGTGATGAGCGGGGTGATGTCGTCGACGGTTCCGGTGCGGCCCAGCGGTGTCTCGCGCAGGTTGGCCGAGCGGAACGCGGGCGCCGCTGAGGCGGTCATGCTGGTCTCGATGAAACCGGGGTGGACGGTGTTCACGCGGATGCCGCGCGGCCCCAGCTCCATCGCGGCGGTCCTCGACAACCCGCGCAGCGCCCACTTGCTGGCGGTGTACGCCACCGGGTAGTGGGCGGTCAGGGCCGCCGAGGAACCGACGTTGACGATGGACGCCCCCGGGTTCATCAGGGGCGCCAGGTGCTGGATGCCCAGCAGCGGACCGGTGACGTTCACGGCGTGGACCCGGGCCATGTCCTCGGGGCGTACGTCGTCGATCCGGGCGCGCCAGGTGACGCCCGCGTTGTTGACCAGGCCGTGGACCTGTCCGTACGCCTCGCGCAGGTCGGCGGCGAGTGTCGCCCAGTCCTGCTCGCTGGTGACGTCGAGCCGGCGGCAGTCTGCCGTCTCCGTCACGTCGGTGGCGATCACCCGGGCGCCCTCGCGGGTCAGCGCCTCGGCCTCCGCCGCGCCCTGGCCGCGCGCCGCGCCCGTGACCACGACGACCTTGCCCAGCAGTCGCTGGGGACGCGCCTCGTTCACGGCCGCTCCCGCGAGCGGCGCCGGCCGGCCGGAACCGGCACGACGTCGGCGCCGGCCACCACGGTGTTGGACGTGCTGCCGATGCCCTCGACGGTGAGCGTGACCGTGTCGCCGGGCTTCAGCGGCGGCGGGTCCTGTCTGCCCCGTACGCCCCACAGTTCGGCGAGGCAGCCACCGTTGCCGCAGGTGCCTGAGCCGAGGACGTCACCGGGGCGCACCCAGGTGCCGCGCGAGGCGTACGCGGCCATCTCCTCGAACGTCCAGCTCATGTTGGACAGCAGGTCCGTGCCCACCACCTCGCCGTTGACCTCGGCGGTGAGCGCCAGCCGCAGGAAGCCGTCGGCGTCGCGGTACCGCTCCAGCTCGTCGGCGGTGACCAGGTACGGGCCCAGCGTGGTGGCGGTGTCCTTGCCCTTGCAGGGGCCGAGGCCGACCTTCATCTCGGCGGACTGCAGGTCGCGGGCGGACCAGTCGTTGAAGACCGTGTAGCCGACGATGTGGTCACGGGCCTGCTCGGGGGTGAGGTCCCGGCCCTCCTTGCCGATCACCACCGCGACCTCCAGTTCGAAGTCGAGGACGCTCGACCCCGGTGGCATGGGGATGTCGTCGTGCGGGCCGTACACCGCGTAGGGGTTGGCGAAGTAGTACGTCGGGGCCGCGTACCACCGCTCCGGAACACCGGTCGCGCCGTCCACGGACCGCCGTACGCCCTCGACGTGTTCCTCGAAGGTGACGAAGTCCCGCACGGTGGGCGGCTGGAGCGGGGCCAGCAGCCGTACCTCGGAGACATGGGGGCCGGCCGGGACGCCGGGGAGATCGGAGCCCGAGCCCAGCAGTTCGTGCAGGCCGCCCGCCTCGGCGAGCAGGCCGGCCAGGGAGTGGACGCCTGGCAGTGGACGGAGCGTGCCGTCCTCTTCGACGACCGCCACATGGTGTCGGTCGCGGTACTCGTAGGTGGCGAAACGCATGGTGGGTCCTGTCGGCAGGAGGTCGAACACGAGGGCCGGGGGCGTGGCGGGGGGCGGGGGTCAGACCGGCGGGGCGACGAAGACGCCGCGGTCGACGTCGTTGAACGACTCCTTCGCGACCAGTTCGTTCATCGGGTTGGCGGTGCCCCACTGGTCGGTGACCTCGGGCTTCGAGAAGTCGTAGACGTGGGGATGCCAGGTGTCCTCGTCCAGCAGCTCCAGCTCGGTCGTGTACTCGACGGTGTTGCCGTGCGGGTCGAGGAAGTACGTGAAGGTGTTGTCGCCCGCCATGTGCCGGCCGGGGCCCCAGACCTTCTTGAAGCCGGCCCGGATCACGCGGCCGGAGCCGCGCATGTACTCGTCGATGCCCCGCATCTCGAAGGAGACGTGGTGCAGGGAGGTGTGCGGGCCCTTGGCGATGGCCATGGAGTGGTGCTGGTTGCTGATCCGCATGAAGTGCATGACCTCGCCCATGTGCGGCGAGCTGAGGGTGTCGGAGAGACGGAAGCCGAGGTGCGACGCGTACCAGTCGCGGGTCCTGTCGAGGTCCGGCGAGTTGAGGACGACGTGGGAGAGCTTGACCGGGATCGACTCCTTCTCCTCGATCTTGCGGTGCTGCCTCACCTCGACATCGGCGGAGACCTCGATGGTGCGGCCGTCGACGTCGAAGAATCGGAAGCCGTAACCGCCGCCGGGTGTCTCGACCTTGCCCGGTCGGGAGATCAACCGCACGCCGCCCGCGAGCAGTTGCTCGGCGAGGGTGTCCACGTCGGCCGTGCTCGCGGCCCCGTAGGAGACCAGGTCGAGCCGCTTCTCGTCGGCCTTGCGCAGCCGGACGACGTACTGCTCGGGGCTGCCCTCGGCTGCGAGGAAGGAGATGCCGGAGTCCTCGGCGACCTTGGTCAGGCCCCAGACACCGGCGTAGAAGTCGAGTTGCTTGTCGTAGTCGGGCACGGCGAGGTCGACGTGCCTGAGGTGGGTGAGCAGACGGTTGGTCATGGGGGTCCCTTTTCAGGTGAGGTCGAGCAGGGCTGCTGCGTTGCCGCCGCGGACGGCGTGGAAGTCGGGGTCGGGCAGCCGCGCCGCGCGCAGTGCAGCGAGCGGGTCCTCGGCGCCCATGTCGAAGGCGTAGTCGGAGCCGAGCAGGACCCGGTCCGCGCCCGCCACCCGGACGAGTTCCCGCAGGACGTGCGGGTCGTGGACGAGGGAGTCGAAGTAGAGGCGTCTGATGTAGCTGCTGGGCGGGTGGGCGCAGCCTGCGCTCGCGTCGGAGCGGGCCGACCACGCGTGGTCGGAGCGGCCGATGTGGGTGGGCAGGTAGCCGCCGCCGTGGGCTGCGATCACCTTCAGGCCCGGGTGCCGGTCCAGCACGCCGGAGAAGATCAGGTGCGACAGCGCGACCGCGTTCTCCACCGGCTGGCCGACGACGTTGGACAGGTACCACTGGTCGAGGCGGTCGTCGAGCGTGCAGCCGAAGGGGTGCAGGAAGAGGAGCGCCCCGGTCTCCTCGGCCCGGGTCCAGAAGGGTTCGTAGGCCGGGTCGGAGAGTTCGCGGCCGGGGGCGTGACTGGAGATCTCGACGCCCGACAGGCCGAGTTCCAGGGCGTGTTCGAGGGCGCGTACGGCTTGCTCGGGGTGTTGCAGGGGAACGAGTCCTAGTCCGTGCAGGCGGTCGGGTGCCTGGGCGCAGTGGGCGGCCGTGGCCTCGGCGGCGAGCCGGTAGACCTTCTCGGCCGTCTCCATGTCCGCCCAGTAGTGGTAGTGCGACGGGGACGGGCTGACGAGTTGGACGTCCACGCCCTGGGCGTCCATCGCGGCCAGCCGTGCGGTGACGTCGATCATCCTCGGGGCGCGTTCGCGGACCATCGGGCCGCTGACGGCGAGCGCGGCGGGGCCGTTGCGGCGAGCGTCGAGAGCGCGGGCCTCGACGAATCCCGGCAGGTCCGCCACCAGGGCGTCGACCTCGGGCAGCAGGAGGTGCGCGTGCACGTCCACCGTGGGCACGTGCACATTCACCGTGGGCATGTCGGGCGTGGGCACGTCCGGCGTGGGCGCCGTCACGGCAGTTCCTTCAGCAGGTTCATGGTGCGGCCGATCAGACCCGGCACGTCGGCGTCGTGCACCCCCTCCAGCTGCCACTGCCCGATCTGTACGGACGCCTCCACGACGGTCCGCACTCGGGCGACGCGGCGCTCGTAGTAGCTCTGGAACAGCTCGTCGTCCCAGTTCCGGCCGCTGGTGAGCAGCTCGGTGAGGACGAGGGCGTCCTCCAGGGACATGGCCGCGCCCTGGGCGAGGGTGGGCGGGCAGCAGTGGGCGGCGTCACCGATCAGCACAACGCGGCCCCGGTGCCAGGAGCCCTCGACCAGCAGGCGGTCGAACCAGGTGTAGTTGACCTTCCGCGGGTCGGTGATGTGCCGGGCGATCTCCGGCCAGAACCCGCCGTACCCCTGCGCGGCGCGGCGCATCTCGTCGGCGTAGGAGGACGGGTCGATCGAGGCGCGGTCACGGCAGGCCTCGACGACGAACGCGTACAGGGTGTTTTCGCTGGTGGGGGTGTAGCCCGCGATGTAGGCCGGCCCGCCGTACGCGAGGTCGGTGCGGTCCACGCCCGCGGGGCGCGGGGCCGCGACGCGCCAGATGGCCATCCCGGTCGGCTCCGGTTTGTCGGTGATGCCGATCGCGGCCCGGGTGGCGGAGCCCAGGCCGTCGGCGCCGATCACCAGGTCGTAGCGGCCCTCGCTGCCGTCGCCGAAGCGCACCGAGACGCCTTCGGCATCCTGCTCCAGGGCCTCGGCGGTGATGCCCAGGCGGACGGTGGCGCCGGAGGCGCGGACCGCGTCGATGAGGATCCGCTGGAGCTGGGGGCGCTGCATGCCGAGGGTGGCGGGCAGGTCGTCACCGCCGGTCCTGATGTCCTCGGCGACGTGCAGCACCGTGCCGTCGGGGGTGGTGATGCCCAGGGTGCCGAAGGCGTGTCCGGAGGCGCTCACCTGCTCCCAGACGCCCAGTTCGCGCAGGACGCGCAGGGCGTTGCCCTGGAGGGTGATGCCGGAGCCGGTGGTGACGTTCCAGTCGGGCTTGGCCTCGACCAGGTCCACGGCGAGGCCGGCGCGGCGCAACAGGATGGTCACGGCGTTGCCGGAGGCGCCTCCGCCGATGACGAGGACGGTGGGGGTCGTCTCGGGCGGGCTCGGTCGAGAGCGGCGGGGCGAGGTGGGGCTGTCTGCCATGTCGGGGATACCTCCCGAGGTTCGGGGCCGCGCGGCTACGGGCGGCTGTGTGCGGCTCGCCCGCGCGAACGCGGGCCAGGGGACTTGGGTGCCTCACCCGTCGGCGGGTGGAGCGGAGGAGGGGGCCAGTTGCGTCGCCACTGTCCGGGGACGGACGCATCCGGCCGGTTCTGCGGGCTACTTGACGGCGATCGGGTTGACCGGGGAGCCGACGGCTCCGGTGATGGGCAGCGGGGCGGCGGTGAGCCAGAACTCGTACACGCCGTCGGCCGCGCAGTCCTCGGCGAGCGCGTCGAGGTCCCACATCTCACCGATCACCAGGCCCATGTGGGGGATGACGACCTGGTGCAGCGGCTGGAAGGCGTGGTCGAACTCGTTGGGCCGGACCTCGAAGCCCCAGGTGTCGGTGGCGACGGCGGCCATCTCGGTGCGGTGGAGCCAGCCTGCGGTGGTGAACGACAGCCCGGGCGCGGGCCCACCGGCGTACTCACCCCACCCGTCGCGGCGCACCCGGGCCAGCTGCCCGGTGCGTACGACGACGATGTCCCCGCGGCCCACGCTCACGCCGTGCGCCTCGGCGGTCGTGGTCAGGTGCTCCTCGGTGACGGCGAAGCCGTCGGGCAACTCGCCCTGGGAGCCGATCACTCGTCCCACGTCGAGGAGGACCCCGCGCCCGGCGATGTGCGGCGCCATGTGTTCGATGCCGGTGACCAGGTCTCCGTCGGAGGTGACCACCTTGTCGGCGCGGCGCCCGTTCCACGCGAAGCCGTGGTCGAAGATGTGCCCGAGTCCGTCCCACTGGGTCGAGCACTGGAGCGGCATCGCGATCACGTCGTCGGCCCCGCCGATGCCGTGCGGGAAGCCCTGGTTGCCGAGGGCGGCGTCGGTGCCCGTGTCGAGCATGGTGTGGACCGGGTTGGTGCGGCGCCGCCAGCCCTTCTGCGGGCCGTTCATGTCGAAGCGCTGGGAGAGCGAGAAGCTCACTCCGCGCCGGACGAGCGCGGCGCCCTCGCGCCGCTTGTCCTCGGTGAGGAAGTTGAGGGTGCCGAGGACGTCGTCGTCGCCCCAGCGGCCCCAGTTCGAGTACGCCTTCGCGGCCTCGGCGATCGCGCCCTCGGGATCCGTACGGTCGATCATGCGCCGTGCTCCTCGGCGACACATCGGGTGCGCTGGGTGCCCAGCCCGGTGATCGAGCCCTCCATCACATCGCCGTCGCGCAGCAGCCTGCCCCAGTGGATGCCGTTGCCGGCCGGGCTGCCGGTGAGCACCAGGTCGCCGGGGAGGAGTTGGGATGTCTGCGAGATGTACGACACCAGTCGCGCGACGCCGAAGAGCATGTCCTTGGTCGACTCGTCCTGCATGATCTCGCCGTTCAGCTTCAGCGTGACCCGCAGGTCGCCCGGGTCCGTGATCGCCCCGGCGGGGACGATCCAGGGCCCGAGCGGGGTGAAGCCGGGGGCGTTCTTGCAGCGCAGCCAGTCGGTGCCGATGGCCTTCATGTCACGGCGGAAGACGGTGGCGCGGTCGGTGAGGTCGTTGGCGATCGTGTAACCGGCGACGTGCTCCAAGGCCTTCTCGACGGACACCCGGTGGGCAGGTCTGGCGATGACGGCCGCCAACTCCAGCTCCCAGTCGGGCTGTTCGGCCCATGCCGGGAGGACGACATCGTCGTACGGGCCGGTGATCGCACTCGGCAGGCCGATGAAGACGTACGGCAGGTCCTCGGCGGCCCGGCGGTCCATGACCGCGGCGATCTCTGCGCGTGCCTCCTCGACGGTGCGGGGGTCGTCCGAGGAGCGGTGGGCCACCTCCAGGTCGATCACGTGCTGGCGGTAGTTGGCGCCGGACTGGAAGACCTGCCGGGGCTCGACCGGTGCGTGCACCCTCAGGCCGTCGAGCGGCCGCCACTCCAGCGCGTCTTCACCCGCGAGGACGCGCAGGACCGGCAGGGTCTCCTCCCACCGCTCCAGCACCGCACGCACATCGGCCGGCTTCCAGGCCAGGGCCCGGCCCAGGTCCAGCACACGACCCCCGACCACGAGGCCGGGGAACGGGCTGTCGCCCGGCTGGGAGAGGGTGCCGAGCGCGAAGGGGCGGGCCGATTGCGTGAGTGTTGCCATGAGATGTCCTCCTGCTGAGTTGCGGACTACTCTGACCGGGATCATGTGATCGCGGAAATGAATCCTGTGGATGGTGGTCATCCACGCCGTGAATACTTTTCGACCTTTTCGCTGATGCCAGGCGGTGCCGCATGAACCTGTCGCGACTCGACCTCAATCTCGTCGTCGCCCTGCGCGCCCTGCTGGAGGAGCGCAACGTCACCCGGGCCGGCGAGCGTGTCGGACTGAGCCAACCCGCCATGAGCGCGGCGCTGTCCCGGCTCCGCCGGCATTTCGACGACGAACTGCTCTCCCGGACCGGAAACGCCTACGAACTGACCCCGCTCGGCGTGGCCCTCCGGGACCGCAGCGCCACTGCGTGCGACCTGCTGGAACGCGTCTTCGCCAGCCAGGCCGACTTCGACCCGGCCGCTGAGACCCGCGAGTTCACCCTGCTCGCCTCCGACTACGGCGCCGCCGTCTTCGGCGCCGCCCTCGCCCGCGCCCTGCACCTGGAGGCACCGGGCGTCCGGCTGACCTTCCAGCACCCGGCACCCAGCGTCGTGGAGAACACCGCGACCGTACTCAGTACCGTCGACGGCCTGCTGATGCCGCACGGCGTCATCGACGGCTTCCCCGCCGTCGACCTCCACCAGGACCGCTGGCTGTGCCTCGTCGCCGACGACCACCCCGAGATCGGCGACAGCCTCACCCTCACCCAGCTCGCCACCCTGCCCTGGGCCGTCTACCAGCGCCCCTACGACGCCCCGGCCGCCCGCCAGCTCAGCATGCTCGGCATCAGCCCCCGGGTGGAGGTCTCGGTGCAGACGTTCCAGCTGCTGCCGCACATGGTCGAAGGCACCCGCCGGGTCGCGATGATCCAAGAACGTCTGGCCCGCAAGGCGGTCCACTCCGCGGCGGTGCGCGTCCTGCCCTGCCCCTTCGAGGCGGTACCGGTTCAGGAGGCGCTGTGGTGGCATCCCGTACACACCCAGGACGCGGCCCACATCTGGCTGCGGCAGAAGGCGGTGGAGGTGGGCGCGACGCTGACGGGCAACGGCCCGGAGCAGGCCGGCTCCGCCGTGCGGGGCGGGGGGTCGGCAGGGTAGCGGCAGAGGGGGTCTCGGGTCGCTGACCCGTGAGCCCCACACCCCGCCAGGGCCGGACCCCGCGCTCCGTAAGGGCTGGTTCCCACGCTCCGTCAGGGCTGGTTCCACACGCCCGGCCAGAACCGGTCCCCACGCCCCGCCAGGACCGGCCCCCGCCCCCCGCCAGAACCAGTCCCCGCGCCCCGTCAGGGGCGCGGGGAACCACGCGACCAGCCACACCCCACCCGCGGCCGACAGACCACCCCGGGGTCGAAGGGGCGGAGCCCCTGGGGATGGGACGGGTAGGGGCGGCGGGGGCGACATCCCCACTCAGCCCAACTGCTCCGGCAGCGGCCGGGGACCAGCACCACCGACGCGCCGACGCACCACGGCCAGCCCCGCCGCGACGAGCGCGGCGGCCAGCCCCAACACGCCCACCGCACCGGCGAGACTGCCGACCGCCGACTCACCGGCCAGCAGGACGAGCGGGCAGACGAACTCACCGCCGAAGAAGGCCGCCATCCACAACCCCGTGCCACGACCGCGGTCCTCGAACGCCAGCCGGGACATCGCGCTCGTGAGCAGGGCGGGCAACAGCATGCCCGTGCCCACACAGTTGACCACCGCTCCGACGACCAGCAGCGGCACGTCGTTGGCCAGGAACATCACCCCGAAGCCGACCGCGCAGACGCCGAGAACCGCGGGCAGCATCGGGTCCGGGGAGCGCTTCAGCCGGGCGAAGGTGACCGCTCCACCCACCGTGGCGGCGCTCGCGACCGCCGTGGCCAGACCGATGACGCCCGTGCTCTCCACACCGAGGTCGTCGAGGAGGTACGCCATCTCGACCGGGACGGTGTAGAAGACCATCGCGCCGAAGAAGGTCAGGGCACAGATGCCCGCCATCTGCCGCCAGGGGAAGGCGCGTAGGGCCGGCACCGTCGCCGTGTATGCCGGGGTGTCGTCGGTGGCCGCGCGGGTGACCGGGCTGGGCAGCGCGGAGGCCATCAGCGGGGCGAGGACGAGGCTCACGGCGTAGATCCAGAAGGGCGCCTTCCAGCCGGCCGAGCCGACGGCACCGCCGATCGCGAAGAAGACGGTGGCCGAGGCGGAGGCGCACATGGTCTGCAGGGCGAGGTACTTCACCCGCTGCCGACCGGTGTAGTAGTCGCCGATCAGCGTGGTGCAGCACGTCATGATCGCGGCTTCGGCGACGCCCACCAGCGCGCGGCCGGCGATGATGGCGCCCAGCGAGTCGAGGTAGAGCGGGGCGGTTCCGAACACGGCGTACAGAACGGTCGCCACGATCAGCAGGCGCTTGCGGCCCAGCCGGTCCACGATCACGCCGGCGAACGGGGCGAGCAGGGCCAGCGCCAGCGCCGGGACGGTCAGGGCGAGGGGCACCAGTGCCTCGGCCCCCGGGACCGCCGCGAAGTGGTCCTGCATCTTCGGCAGCACCGGGGCGATCAGCACGGCTCCCAGGATCGGCAGACAACTGCCCGCCATCAGCAGTGTCACCCGCAGCAGATGGGCCGGTCCCGAGACGGCGAGAGGCGACGGAGCGACATCGTCGACCGCAGGGGGAGACAGCGGGGCGGAACCAGGCATGGCGACTCCATGGGAGGGCGTACGGGAGAGACATGCCGCTCACGGGCACCGACGGCGCACGGCATGCTGAGCGTGGCCGCACGTGGGCCGTTGTCCCGTCAGCGGGCGCGTGCGGTAGGGACGACTATGAGGTGCCCGAAGCGCCGCCACCATCCTCGGAGCGATCCGAATCCCGTATCCGTGCCATCCACCCAGTGGATGAGCCCATCAGGAACCACTGATGACGTGAACGTCGAGAGTTCCAGGCTCGCGGGGGCGGCGATGCCCCGGAGACACGGCCGGTCGGGGCCCGGGGAACGCTCGCACGCGTCAGCGGACCCGCAAGGGCGTTGCCTTGCACCCGCTCCCGGCCTATGGTCTGCCGAACGTAATATTACGACCGCCATTCCACGCGGCGCCGACAGCGTCAGAGATGAGGCATGCCCGTGAGTGACGTCCCCTTCCAGTCCGCCGCGCAGCAGTCACGCGCCCTGGCCGCGGGTGAGATCTCGAGCCGGGAACTCGTCGAGATCTATCTCGAGCGGATCGCCGTCCACAACACCGCACTGAACGCGGTGGTGACCCTGGACCCCGAACGTGCCCGCCGAGAGGCGGGAGAAGCAGACGCCGCGCGGGCGGCGGGGCAGGACCTCGGTCCGCTGCACGGCCTGCCGATCACGGTCAAGGACAGCTACGAGACCGCCGGCATGCGCACGGTCTGCGGGCGCATGGACCTGAAGGACTACGTGCCCGACCAGGACGCCGAAGCGGTCAAGCGGCTGCGCGCGGCCGGTGCCGTGATCATGGGCAAGAGCAACATGCCTCCGGGCAACCAGGACGTCCAGGCCGACAACCCGGTGTTCGGTCCCTCGTCGAACCCGTGGGACACCACCCGCACTTCGGGGGGATCCGCCGGCGGCGGCGCCGTCGCCACCGCCGCGGGCCTCACCACGTTCGACTTCGGCTCGGAGATCGGTGGATCGACCAGGATCCCGTCCCACTTCAACGGCCTGTACGGTCACAAGTCGACCTGGCGGTCGATACCGCTCATCGGGCATGTGCCCTACGGCCCGGGCGCCGGACGATGGACCGAAGCCGACATGGCCTGCGGCGGCGCACAGGTTCGGGACGCCCGTGATCTCGTCCCGATCCTGCGGGCCACGGTCGGGTCGGCCGACTACGACGGTGGTTTCAGCTACACGCTCGCACCGCCACGCGCGACCAGGCTCGCCGACTTCCGGGTCGCCGTCTGGAGTGAGGATCCCTCGTGTCCGGTCGACGACGACATCAGGCAGGCCGTGGACGACGCGGTCACCGTGCTCCGTACGGCCGGTGCGAAGATCACCGTCCAGCCCGCGAGCCTCCCCGTCGACCTCGCGACGAATCACCGGAAGGCCTTTTCGCCCCTGCTCTTCGGCGCGGGCGACCGCACCGGCCTCTCCCCCGCCCCCAGTGCCGCGACGCTGGCCCGGTTCGTCCAGCGCCCGTGGGGCGACGCCGGACCCGCCCTGCGTGGAACCGTCCAGTCCCACTTCCACTGGCTGCGGGCCCACATGGTGCGAGGCGAGCTCCGGCAGCGCTGGTTCGAGTTCTTCCAGGACTTCGACATCGTGCTCATGCCGGTCACCCCGACGGCCGCCCCCGCCCATCACAACAAACTGATCGACTGGTTCGGGCGGCCGTTCGAGGTCGACGGTGTACGGCGTCCTTACTGGGACCAGGTCAAGTGGAGCGCCGTCGCCAACGTCTCCGGAGGGCCGGCGACGACCATCCCGGTGCGTAAGGGCAGGAGCGGACTGCCCATCGGTCTGCAGGCCATGGGCCCGAGCGGGGGCGATCTCACCACCATCGAATTCGCCGCCCTGCTCGGCAGGGAAGTCGACGGCTTCGTGCCACCTCCGGCCCTCGTCCAGATCTGACCGCCCGACCCGGGCACGAGGGGACGTCGCACACCACCCGCCCCGTGACGTGTCACGGCTGCCGCCGGATTCCACCGCATCCTCTACATGTTGATCATGTGGCCGGCGAGGCCGTGGACGGCTTCCTTGACCGCTTCGCCGAGGGTCGGGTGGGCGTGGACGTTGCGGGCGATCTCGTGGACCGTGAGGTCCCACTGCTGGGCCAGGGTCAGCTCGGGAAGGAGTTCGGTGACGTCCGGGCCGATGAGGTGGCCGCCGAGGAGTTCGCCGTACTTGGCGTCGCTGATCAGCTTCACGAAGCCGCTCGCGTCGCCCAGGCCGTGGGCCTTGGCGTTCGCGGTGAAGGGGAACTTGACGACCTGGACGTCGAAGCCCTTCTCCCGCGCCTGCGCCTCGGTGTAGCCGAAGCTGGCGATCTGCGGCTGGCAGAAGGTGGAGCGCGGGATCATCACGTAGTCCAGCTCCATGGTCTCCGCGTCCGCGATCGTCTCAGCGGCGACCATGCCCATCGCCTCGGCGGCGTGCGCGAGCATCAGCTTCGCGGTGACGTCGCCGATGGCGAAGATGTGCGGGACGGAGGTGCGGCAGCGGCCGTCGACATCGATCGCGCCGCGCTCGGTGACCCTCACCCCGGTGTTCTCCAGGCCGTAGCCGGTGACGTTCGGCGCGAAGCCGATCGCCTGCAGCACCTTGTCGGCCTCCAGCACCTGCTGGGCGCCGTCCTTGCCGGTGACGGTGACCCGGACCTGCGGACCGGACTCGTCGATGGACTCGACACGGGTCGAGGTGAGGACGTCGATGCCCAGCTTCCGGTACTGCCTGGCGAGTTCGGCGGAGATCTCGGCGTCCTCCAGCGGGGCGATCCGGTCCAGGAACTCCACGATCGTGACCTTCACGCCGTAGTTGTGCAGGATGTAGGCGAACTCCACGCCGATGGCGCCGGCGCCCGCGATGACGATCGACTCCGGCAGGTCCTCGGCGAGGATCTGCTCCTCGTACGTCACCACGCGCGAGGTACGGCGGGTGCCGGGCAGCAGCCTGGGGGTCGCGCCGGCGGCGATGATGCAATGCTCGAAGCCGATGGTGCGGGTGTTGCCGTCATAGTCGGCCACCTGGAGCGTGTTCGGGTCGAGGAAGGTGCCGCGCCCGCTGATCTCCGTGATCTTGTTCTTCTTCATCAGGTAGTGGACGCCCTTGACCCGGCCGTCCGCGACCTTCCGGCTGCGGCGGAAGGCCTCCCCGTAGTCGAAGGAGACCTCGCCCTCGGCCCTGATGCCGAAGGTCTTCGCCTCGCGCGTGAAGATGTGCGCGAGCTCGGCGTTGCGCAGCAGCGCCTTGGTGGGGATACAGCCCACGTTCAGGCAGACCCCACCCCAGTACTTCTCCTCGACGACCGCGACACGCTTGCCCAGTTGAGCGGCCCTGATGGCGGCGACGTATCCGCCGGGGCCCGCACCGAGTACGACGACGTCGAAGCGCTCACCCTGCTCGTCCATGGACGGCTTCCTTTCCCCTGGGGCGGCCCGCCCCCGCGAGGGGCGCACCCGCTCCCGATCGAACGATCTGTTCACCAACCCACCAGCGGCGGCATCCACCATCTCGGCAGCGGCTTGCCGGACATCAGCTTCAGCGCCACGCAGCGATGATCTATGCCCGCCCACATCATCGACGGCGGGCCGGTGCCCCGTCGACTTCGTGCACTCCGGCCTCGGCGGCACCGAGCCTGAGGGTGTCGAGGCCTAAGGCTGCGACCGGGCCGTGCGCGCCGGGCTCGAGGACGGCTTCCGGCTGTGCCGCGTGGACGGCGCCCCAGGCCAGGAGGGATGCCGTCATCTCGTACGGATCGGGTCCGGTGAGCGCCGTCACGGTCAGAGGCCGGCCCCGACTGTCGCGGGCGACGGCGATCACCAGGGAACGGCCGTCGGGGTCCGGCTCGCGTCGCGATCCCGGGAGCCGCTCGGACCACCGCTCCAGGGCGGCCCGCACCTTCGCCGAGCGCAGCAAGGGCGCCTGGAGCGTGGCGGCCGTCTGCACCGGGCGCGTCCACCGTCCGAACCACCCGAGGCCCACCTCGACGCTCTCCAACTGGGGGAAGACCTCCGGCAGTCCGAGATGCTCCGTGCCCGGGACGGTCATGACCGTACGTTTCACGCCGCCGTAGTGGAAGGTACGCACCCGCTTGCCTACGCGCTCGTCGACCACACGGGCGGCGGCCCAGGGGCGGGGCCTGCGGTAGGCGAACCCGTCTTCGGCCGCCGCCGCGACCAGCGTCTGGCGTGTGCCTCCCGTGGTGAGGGTGTACGCGTCGCGCAGGGTGCTCCGGTAGAGCAGCTCGTCTCCCTGCCCGGCACGGGTGATGAAGTAGCCGGCCTCCACGTGGCGTGCCCGCTGGCCCGCCCGCGTCAGGGCGAGCGCGCCGGCGAGGTTGCCCGGCACGTAGTCGTAGCCGAACGCGGGTACGAGGGTCGCTCCCCTGGCGGCCGCGACGGCGTCCAGTTCGAGGAGGACGCGGCGGGCGAAGGTCCCCTCCCCCGTCGAGTCGAAGTAGTGGGCTCCCGCCCGCGCGGCAGCCGAGACCGCGGCCATACCGAGCCGCGTGAACGGGCCGATCGTGGAGACGACGACATCGCTCGGCTCCAGGAGGCGCGTGAGGTCGGCCGTCGAGGTGACGTCGATCTCGGCCACCGGCAGGTCCGCCTCGAAGCGGTCGGCCAGGGCCAGCATCCTCGTCCGGCTCCGCCCGACCAGGGTCGGCTTCTCCCCTCGTGCGAGCAGTTCCCGGAGCACACGCTGCCCGGTGTACCCCGTCGCACCCAGCAACACGATCCTGCGCTTTTCCACGGCTCCGCCTGCCTTCCGGAGGGCACTGGCACGATTCGAGTGACCCATGGTCATTCACTGACCTGAGGTCATTGAATATACGATGGTGCGCATGCGAGGGCCAAACCGACGACAGATGTACGCGGAGCAGACCCGGGCGGACCTGGTGACGGCCGCACGGAAACTGTTCGTGGACAACGGGTTCGCGGACACGTCGGTCGAGGCCATCACCAGCGCGGCGCGGGTGAGCAAGGGCACCTTCTACAGCCACTTCCCGGACAAGAAGGCGATGTTCGCCGAGCTCTACACCGAACTGCTGCGGCAGGTCGGCGCCCTGAGCGACACGACGTGCGAGGCGATCCGTGGGACAGGCCCGGAGCAACCCGCCATGACCGCGGTCGCCGACCTCACGCACGCCTTCCTGCGGCGGACCATCGACGATCCCCTGCACCGGGAGCTGATGGCCCAGGCCCCCTCGGTCCTGGGTGGGCAGTACCGGCACATCAACGAGACCGTCGCCCAGCCACCCATCGAACGGCTGCTGACCGCCCTGGCCGAACGCGGTGAACTGCAACCGCACGTACCGGTCGCCACTGTCGCCCGACTGCTGCTGGCCGGCCTGTGCGAGGGCAACCAGATCATCGCGGCCTCAGCGGACCGGGAGGAGGCCCTGACCAGGACGTTCCACGCGCTCACCCTGCTGATGTCGGGCCTGGCGGCCGACGGCATCAGCACCCGCGGCTGATCCGAACCCGATGCCTGACGGGCGTCCCGTCGGCATTCCCGGCATTCCTGCCATTCGGCGTCGCTCTTGGGTCCTGGGGGCTCTCCAAGGAGATCGCCGATGCGCTCATGTACGCAACCCGCGCTAAACGGCCCTTCCGGCAGCCAGGAAAGGCCGCAGGTGCGCCAGCATCGCTGTCGGCTGCTCCTCCGGGATGAAGTGACCGCACTCCGGGATCTCGGCGCCGGTGACGTCGTCCGCGTACTCGCGCCAGATCTCCAGCGTCGGCAGGCGGGAGGGCAGCCCCACGGAACCCCACAACGCCAGTACCGGCATCGTGAGACGACGACCCTCGGCGGCGTCGATGTCGTCGAGGGCGACGTCCTGCTCCATGGCGCGGTAGTCGTCGAAACTCGCGCGCAGGGCGCCCGGACGGGAGAACGCCCGGACGTAGGCGTCGACTGCTTCGGATGTCAGACCGTGGCGGTTGTAGGTCCACCGCTCGAAGAAGTACTCGAGATATCCACGGATGTCGCGTCCCACGAGGCGCTCCGGCAGGTCGGGTTGCATCTGGAACAGCCAGTGCCAGTATCCGGAGGCGAGGGAGGCATCAAGGCGACGGAACATCTCCCGGGTCGGCACGATGTCGAGTACGGCGAGCCGTTCCACCTGCTCCGGGCGATCCAGCGCCCACCGGTGCGCCACACGGGCACCGCGGTCGTGGCCCACGACCGCGGCCTTATCGAAACCGAGCGCCTCGACGAGACCGGCGATGTCGGCAGCCATGCGCCGCTTGTCATAGCCGGCCGTGGGCTTGTCACTCAGGCCGTAGCCGCGCAGGTCGGGCGCCACGACAGTGTGGTCGGCCGCGAGATCCGCCAGCACCGGCCGCCAGCAGTCGGAGGTCTGCGGCCAGCCGTGGAGCAGCACGAGCAGGGGGCCGGATCCCGCTCGGACGTGGTGCAGGCGGACCCCGTCCACCTGCGTCACCCCGGTCGTCACTGTCGGCTGCCCCATCACTGCGCCTCCTCGGCACGACTAACCGCCTTAGACGGTTAAGCTAACGTGCAGAATGGAGGCGTGGCAACGGACGACATGTGGATCTGGGACGGCGGGCGGGTCTGCCTGGACTTCGCCAACACCCTCCGCCACCGGTGGCGAACCGCGCCGGAGGAGACGCTCCGCGATCCGGGCGACCTGACTCTCTGGCTTCAGCGGGCCGGACTGCTCGCACCTGACATCCCGGCCCCCGCAGCTGCCCTCGCGTCGGGTCGACGACTGCGCGAGACGGTCGACCGGGCCGTACTCGCGGTCGCCGACAACCGACTGCCCTTGTCCGGCGACATCACCGTGCTCAACCGATCAGCAGCGGGGGCTCCTCGACCCGCCTTGCAGATCGCCGTGACGGCGGGGCGCCTGGAGCCCGCCGGAACCGCGGGCATCGTCACCGATGCGTCAGCCGCCCTGGCGCTGATCGCCCAGGACGCCGTCGAACTGCTCCTGTCCGCCGAGATCCGGCGGGTACGGGTCTGCGGCGCGGACGAATGCGCCCTGCGCTTCGTGGACCGCTCCCCTGCCCGCAACCGCCGCTGGTGCTCCATGTCCCGCTGCGGCAACCGCACGAAGGTCCGCCTCCACCAGGCGCGGGCCAGACGGAGTGAGGACATCCCGGGAGACTGAGCCCTCAGCCCCCGGCCGCTGCCGCGCTCAGTTCACTCGGCGGACCGCAGGCGAAAGGCCGGGCCGGGGACGCTCTCGATGTCTTTCGGCTGGACGGTGTGGCCCCGGTCGCAGCGGATCTGGGCGTCGACGTGTGCGCCGCAGCCGCGGTGCCGGGACAGCATGGCCGGGCCCTCCGGGTCGGCGCGGTAGCGGTCGCCCCACTGCAGGAGTCCCATCACCGCCGGAACCAGATCCGCACCTTTCGGCGTGATCACGTACTTCGGCCGGCCTCGCGAGCCCGGCTCCTTGTAGGTCTCGGTGGCCAGGATCCCTTCCTCCACGAGCATCTTGAGCCGCGCCGCGAGGAGGTTGCGGGGACAGCCGAGGACGCGTTCGAACTCGCCGAAACGGGACGAGCCATAGTAGACCTCGCGCAGGATCAAAATCGTCCACTTCTCGCCCACGACCTCGAGGGTCCGGCCGATCGAGCAGTTCGACGTGTCCCGGTCGAGACGGGGGTCCGCGCCGGCGTCCCGCAGAGCTTCGGTCGTTGCATCCATGGGGATGATTCTAACCTCACCTGAGTTTACTTTTCCATACTCAGCCAGTAGCGTCGTGGTCGGCACATCAACCCGGCCGCACGCGAGCAACGGGCGCGCAGGGGGACCCGCCCGAAGAATCGCATCAGCCACCGAAACACCCGCGCAGAGAGGCGGCCGACATGAAGGCCTTCGTCGTCGAGAAGTACGGCAAGGACGGCGTCCGCGCCGCAGACGTACCCGAGCCCACCGTCGGCGCCCGCGACGTCCTGGTCAAAGTGAGCGCCGCCAGCGTCAACCCGCTCGACAAGATGGTCCGCAACGGGGAGTTCAAGCAGATCCTGAAGTACAAGCGCCCGTTCGTGCTCGGCCACGACGTGGCCGGCGTCGTCACGCGGGTCGGTTCCGCCGTGCACGGCTTCAAGGTCGGCGACGAGGTCTACGCCCGCCCGCGCGACCTGCGCGTGGGAGGCTTCGCGGAGTTCATCGCGATCGACGCCGACGATGTCGCCCCCAAGCCGGCCTCACTCTCCCTGGAGGAGGCGGCCGCGGTGCCGCTGGTGGCCCTGACCGCCTGGCAGATCCTCGTCGAACGCGCGCACGTGAAGCCGGGGCAGAAGGTGCTCGTCCACGCCGGCGCCGGCGGTCTCGGGTCCACGGTCATCCAGCTCGCCAAGCACCTAGGCGCCACGGTGGCGACGACCGCGAACACCAGGTCCGAGGAGCTGGTCAGGAGCCTGGGCGCCGACATCGTCGTCGACTACACCAAGGAGGACTTCTCCCAAGCCCTCTCGGACTACGACCTGGTGCTGGACTCCCTGGGCGGAGCGAACCTCGAGAAGTCACTGACCGTTCTGAAGCCCGGCGGCCTGGCCATCAGCGTCGTCGGCCCGCCGGACGCCGGTTTCGCCAAGCAGCTCGGCGCCCCTGCCGTCCTGGGCCTGGTCATGAACACCCTCAGCCGCAAGATCCGCAAGCAGGCCAAGGCGCTGGGCGTGCGCTACGAGTTCCTCTTCATGCAGGCCAACGGCTCCCAGCTACGCGAACTCGGCGCCCTCTACGACAGCGGAAAACTCCGCCCGGTCATCGACACCACCTTCCCCTTCGACCAGACCCTCGAAGCGATGGCCTACGTCGAACAGGGCCGCACCAAGGCCGGCAAGGTCGTGATCTCCATGGCGCCCGACAGCGAGTGAAACCGCGCGGCCGCAACGCCGCGATCCATAGGGCACCACGGACCCGGAGAGCCGCGGTCGCAGACGTAGCAGGAGCGACGGCGGGCCATACCTCCAGGAGCACGCTCAGCGCAGGGTGCCGGTCACGAGAGCGATAACACGGGTCTCGTAGAGGGGCCGGCAGTGATCGAGGAACTGGCGGTGGACCGTGTGCGTGGCGCTGACGCGCAGGGTGTGGCCACCTTGCGCGCGGGCAAGGTCGGTGATGAACCGGCCTCCCAGGTACGCGGTACGCGGTGCGCTCGGCATCGGTCCTGTCGGCCGCGAGGCGGGGCTGCGCCCGCCCTTGTTGCCTTGGCCTTGGCGGCCCGCAGTCCGTAGTGCCCTGCTTCCTGCGCTGACTCGTGTACCTGAGAACTACAGTCATCGCAGGTAGCAGGGCATCTCCATAGTGGGACTCAGGCTCAGTGGGCCATCACGGGCTCGCCCTCGGACGGCTCCAGAGCCCGGTTCGGGATCAGGAGCGCCGCGATCACCGCACCGACCACGAAGAACCCGGATCCCCACGCGAGGGTGGCCGTGTAGCCCTCGACGCCGGCCTGCGCCGCGGCCAGCGCGCTGGGCTTGTGCGACGTCAGGTAGTCGGTGGCGGCCGATGAGGCAATGGTGGTCAGCAGCGCTGTACTGATCGAGCCGCCCACCTGCTGGCCTGTGTTGATCAGTGCCGAGGCGACGCCCGAATCCTCGTGATGCAGGCCTGAGGTCGCCCCCTGGAACGCGGTGGTCATCACCGCGCCGATGCCGAGACCCATCAGGATCATGCCCGGCATGATGTCGGCGGCGTAGGTGCTGTCCAGCTCGAGCCGGGTCAGCATGGCCATACCGGCCGCGGCGACCAGGAAGCCGGTGGTGATCACGATCTTCGGGCCGACCCTGGGCAGCACCAGCACCGGCATGGTGGTCGACGAGACGACGACGGCCGCGACCATCGGCAGGTACACCAGACCGGTCTTGATCGGCGAGTAGCCGAGGCTGGCCGCGAAGTAGTAGGTCAGGAACAGGAAGATCGAGAACATCCCCATGCCGATGACGAACACCGCCGCGAACGAACCACCGCGGGTCCGGTCCAGCACGACGCGCAGCGGCAGCAGCGGATGCGCGACCCTGGCCTCCAGCCAGACGAACACCGCGAGCAGCACCGCGCCGACGATCATGGAGCCGAGGGCGACCGGGTCGGTCCAGCTCGTGGACTCTACGTGCGCGAACCCGTAGACGACGGCGAACAGCGCGGCGCTCACCACGACGACGCCCGGAATATCGAGTTGGGGCTTCTTGGTGATCACGGGCTTGGCCAGCAGCAGCAACGCACCGATCAGGGCGGGAACCGCGAAGACGACGTTCACGTACATCACCCAGCGCCAGGACGCCCATTCGGTGAGCATGCCGCCGACCAGCAGCCCGACCGCACCGCCCGCACCGCCCAGCGCACTGAAGATGCCGAACGCCTTCGCCCTCTCGGACGGTTCGGTGAAGGTCACGCTGAGCAGGGAGAGGGCCGCGGGCGCGAGCAGCGCGGCGAAGAGGCCCTGGGCCACGCGTGCCGCGACGAGGATCTCGAAGCTGCCGGCCGCGCCGCCGACGACGGACGCGACCCCGAAACCCGCCAAGCCGATCACGAAGAGGGTGCGTCGGCCCAACAGGTCACCGAGTCGACCGCCGAGCAGCAACAGGCTGCCGAACGCCAGCGCGTATCCCGTGATGACCCACTGCCGACTGCCGTCACTGAAGCCGAGGTCCTGCTGGGCCTCGGGCAGCGCGATGTTCACGACGGTGGCGTCGAGCATGACCATGAGCTGCGCCAGGCCTATGACCGCCAGCACCCACCAGCGCACGGCGTGGGAGCCGCGAAGGCCCGAGTCTGTCTTCCCGGAGTCGGGCGCTCCGCGGTCGATGGTGGTACTCATTTTTTTCCTTGCTTGTTGGGCATGGCTGAAGGGTTTCCAGGGTTCGAGATCATCGTGTGGCCGCTGTGGGGCTTGCGGATCGGTGGCGTTGAGCACGTGCCGCGAAGAGTCCAGTCACGCCGCAGCGGCGGCGATATCCAGACTTTTCATCCGCGTACTGTCGGCCCTCGTCTTGGCGAGCAGCCGGCCGGCGATCGGCAGCCGGGCGAGGCGGAGCATCACGGACCGAAGCAGCAACTCGGCGCGGTTGCCTGGGGTGAAGAAACTGCGCTGGCTCACAGCGCTGCCGAGATGGTGGGCGATGAACGGGCGTAGTTGGTCCTCCCATTCCCGCAGTGCTCGTGGCACGTCGTGGGGGTGGCGTTCCAGCAGGGTGCCGAGCAGGTCCGCCCCGGCAAGGCCGGTGGATGCCCCCATGGCGGAGTAGACGGTCAGGCACCACGCGGCGTCGCCGACGAGCACGACTCGGCCGCGGTGCCAGTGGTCGAGGTGCACCTGCTCGGCGGAGTCGAACAGGTGGTCCGGGGCCTTCTCGAACTGGTCGAGCAGCCAACCGAGCGTGGAGCCGGTGGGCTGGGGGCCGTAGGCGGCGCGCAGCGAGTCGATGGCCGGCCGGGTGAACTCGGCGTCCACGTCGTCGGTGCGGTAGGAGAACATCACCGACGGTGGACGATCGGCGAACGAGAACACCCACACCGATCGGCCCGCCTCGATCATGCTCAGCCCGTCCTGTGGGCGGTAGCCGGGTATCGGCTCGGGCAGTCTGTACACGGCGATCATGTAGTTCAGCCGACGGATCGGGCTCTGCTCGGGCTCGAACGCGAGCCGGCGCACGGTCGAGCGCAGTCCGTCTGCCCCGACCACCAGGTCGAACCGTTCGACGGTCGTCGTCTCTGTCGTCAGATCGCGGATCTCGACGTCCACCCCGTCGAGATACTGGTCCAGCGCGATCGGCACGGTCGAGTACCGGATCTCTACCTCGTCGGGCAGGGCGGTGAAGGCCGCCTCTTCGATGTCACCCCGCACAACCATCCGAGACCCGCCGAACACATCGGCGTAGCTCACACCGCGGCGGCGCCGGCCCGTGCGGTCGACGGCGTAGCTCACGCCTTCCGGAGCGAAGCGATTCGGCACCGCGTCGGCGAAGCCCAGCCGTTCGGCGGCGGCGAGCCCGGTCCCGAACAGGGCGATGAAGTATCCGCCGCGGCGCCGCTCGGGGGCCTTTTCCAGTACCACCACCTCCCAGCCCGCGCGATGCAGTCGCAGCGCGGAGGCGATCCCGCTGATCCCGAGGCCGACCACCAGGGCCCGCTGTCGCGATGTCGTGTTCTTGTCCATGGGATTGCGTTCCGACACTGTCGTGTCCTTCATGTGGTTGGGGTGGGTCGGCCGTTCAGGAAGCCGAGGATGCGAAGTCGTCGAGGCCGGCGAGGAAGTCGTGGGGGCGTGCGACGCTCGTGCTGCCTGCTTGCGGGCATGACTGAGAACCGTCTGGAAACCGATCTGAGATTTCAGGGCTTCGAGGTCATCGTGTGGCCGCTGTGGGGCTTTCCTCGGCGATCCTCTGGAGGGCCGCGTCGGTGTCCGCGATGGCCAGGCTGCTGTTGATGTTGGCGCCGGCCAGGGCGCCGGCCGCGGCGGAGGCCCCGACCTGGGCGACCGGATCGGTGACGTTGCCGGCCACCCACACACCCGGCACCTCGGTCGTGCCGGCCGGGCCGGAGGCGAAACCGTGGCCGATGTTCGGCAGGTCCCGCACCGGCAGGCCCAGGCCCTCCAGGCCCTGGGTGCGGGCCTGCATCTGCGGGCCGACCGCGAGGACGCGGCGGGCCACGACCTGGCCGTCGGCCAGGCGCACCCCGGCGAGGGCACCGTCCTTGTCGTCGACGACCTCGGTGACCGGGGTGTCGATGACGCGGATGCCGCGGGCGGCGAAGCGGGCGCGGCTGTCCTCGTCCAGGTCGGTGCCGTGGGTGAAGTAGGTCAGGTCCTCGGTCAGCTGACGGAACAACAACGCGTGGCCGATGGAGGCGGGGCCGGTGGCGAGGATGCCGATGGGCTCGTCGCGTACCTCCCAGCCGTGGCAGTACGGGCAGTGCACCACACTGTCTCCCCAGTGCTCGGCGAGCCCGGGCACTTCCGGCAGCACATCCTTCACGCCGGTGGCCACCAGGACGCGGCGGGCGGTGATGTGGCGGCCGTCGGCCAGGGCGACGGTGAACCGCAGGTCCCCGTCCGCCGACGGGGCTGCGGGCTCGGCCGAGACCACCTGGCCGTGGACGACGCGTCCGCCGTACTGGCGCACCTGCTCCCGGCCCCGTCGAAGAATCTCGGACGGCGGGGTGCCGTCCAGGGCGAGGAGGCCGTGCACGGCCTCGGCGGGCGCGTTGCGCGGAGAGCCGCTGTCGATCACGACGACCGAGCGGCGGGAGCGGGCGAGGATCAGTGCACCGTTCAGCCCCGCGGCGCCCCCGCCGATCACCACCGCGTCGACGGTCCCCTCGGCCAGTGCGTCGCTCACGTCCGCAGGCGTCGTCACAACCGTGGTCTTCTGCGTTTCCTTGTCGTTCATGGTTCGGTCAGTCCTTCGAGTTCTGGGTGGGTGGAGGGGGTCAGCTGTTCAGGAAGCCGAGGATGTGGTCGGCGACCGTCTTGGGCTGTTCGAGGTGCAGGAAGTGCCCTGCGCCGGGTATGACGACGCGTTCGAAGCCGTTCGTGAACAGGTCGTCCATGCCGTCGCTCAACTCCACGGTCATGCAGTTGTCGTCGGCGCCGTGGAGGTAGAGCGACGGGACGGTGATGGCGCCGAAGGCCCGGGCTTGCAGGGCTTGGGTCGCCTCGTCCGCGGGGGGCGTGAACAACTGGCGGTAGTAGCCCAGGATTTCGGTCAGGACTCCTGGAGCACCCAGGGTTTCCTTGAGCGCGGCACGGTCCGCGTCCGGCAGCTCGTAGCCGGGTGACCATTCCCGCCAGAGCCGGTCGATGAAGGCGAAGTCGTCGTGCTCGACGGCCGCTTCCGCCATGGCCGTCTGGAAGAAGAACATGTACCAGCTGCGTCGCTGCTGGTCACCGTCGGCGACCAGTGCGTTCAGCAGTTGACGGCCATGGGGAACCGCCAAGGTGACCAACTTGCGGACGCGCCTGGCGTCGAGGCTCGCTGCCGCGTACGCCGCCGCGGCGCCGAAGTCGTGGCCGATGAGATCCGCCTGCTCGCGCCCGAGCGCTTCAATCAGGTCCAGGACGTCCTGGCCGGTCGAGGCAATGCGGTAGGAGCCGTCGGGGGCCGCGCCGCCGGGCCAGTATCCGCGCTGTGCGGGCGCGACCGCCCAATATCCTTCCTGCGCAAGGCGGTCGAGAGTCCCTGTCCAGCTGGCGGCATGGTCGGGAAACCCGTGGAGGAGCACCACGAGCGGCCCGCTGCCGGCCTCAAGGATCGGAACCTCCAGTCCGCCTGCCTGAACCGTCCGACGACGGACGCGGTCGCTCGCCTGGGACCCCTCGGCCGGGGAGTCCTCGCCAGAGGGCGGTTGCTGGGTCACCTGTGTCATGAGTTCAACCTCCGGGCCGCCTTCGCGGCGTCGCGGTCCGGCAAGCCCGGACCAAGTGGCAGGTACGGCTGTCTGAAGCCGGGGTCAGTGCCGGTGAGTGGTCACGACGGTGGCTGTGCACCGAGTGGAGAGTCCGGCTCCGGTTCGCTGGGGACGTTCGTGATGTACGGATCCAGTCCGGCGACGAAACTCGCCGTCGCCAGGAGCGCGAGGATCAGACCGGGCCTTGCCGGCCCGGAAGGCATCGCGACGCCGGGCGGCGCGGAGGAGTTCGAAGGCATGGGTTGCCCTCGATCGCGCAAGGCTGCATGCACCCTGTCCGGCGGGCTCAGGACCGTTGTGGACTGAACAGTCAGAAACCTATGCGGTTCTGTACTGAGTTGTCAAGTACGGAAGGTCGGTCTTGCGCGCTCGCCGAAATCGAGGAGAACGGCACCGGCCGGGCCCGAGGTCACCGCCCCGCGCCGGCCGACCCGGTGGACCTCGCCGGGCCCGGCAGCGACACTCGACCCCGACCTGATGAAACGCCTCCAGCAGCAGGTCACGGGCGGCACTCCAACGCGGTGGGCACGGTCGTCGAACAGACCGATGGCCAGGCGAACGACGTCGCGGCCGCGCTGATCGCGCAGGCCCGACAGCAAGGGGAGGATGCGTGATCCCGCTGCCGCCGCACCGCACGAGGGGCCCCGGGGCAGGATGAGGGCCGCGACGAGTCCGACGGGGAAGATCCGGCTCCGGACCTTACTGCAGGGGTTACATGTCACCTGGTTCGCCGCTCGTTAACGGCGCCCCAAGTTCTGCGGCACAGAGGAGCCCTGACGAGCCCAGGTGAGCAGCCGGTACGCATCACGGCCCCCGCGTACACCCCCGGCTGGGACGTGCGGCTCACCTCGATGTCGTCGCTGCCCAACCCTCATGACCAGGCGTCTCGCATGGAAAGGGCCACCCCCGGCCGGCCAAGGAAACCCGCATCGGCCACGAGCGCCTGACAAGCGTGGTCACCGTCCCCCGGTCGAGCGGATCCCCGCAGCCCGTGCTCCATCTGCTCTCTAGGCGGAGGCGGCAGCCACGAAGTACGGAAAGGCGATGAGGAAGCGGTCGGCCTCGGCGCGTCGGCGCTGTTCGGCGAGCCACTCATCGGCCTGGTCACGGCCGACGGCACCGCTCGTGCAGGCCGACTCGGCGAGCCCGGTGAGCAGCGACAACATCGCGGGATCGGTGAACACGCTGGTGTGCACCTCGACGGTGACGTCGTGGAAGCCGCCGTCCAGGAGCAGGTTGCGGTACTGGCGGGCGGCGCGGGGCGCGCCCAGGAGGTCGGCGCGGGCGTGCACGATCGTGCGGGTGAGCGCCGCGTCATCAGAGTCGATCATGATGGCGTCCCAGTCCTGCCCGATCAGGGCGATCCTGCCGCCCGGGCAGAGGACGCGCCGTGCTTCCGCCACCGCGCGCCACGGCTCCTGAAGAAAATGGAAGACCTTGTCGGCACGGTAGCCGCGCACACTTCCGTCGGCGAACGGCAGATCCTCCGCCCCCGCTTCCCGGAACTCGGCCCCCGGCCACCGTTTCCGGGCCTCGGCCAGGATCCACGGATCGGGATCCACGCCCACCGCGTGGACGCCACGCTCGGCCAGCTCGGCGACGGCCCGCCCGGCACCGCAGCCGACGTCCACGACAGACGAGCCCGGGACAAGAGACAGCAGTTCGTAGGAGCGGGCCCGCAGCAGGCCGGCGCTCGGCATCTGGTCCATCGCGTCGAGGACGGCCAGCATGGCCTCGGTGCCGCGGTGCTTTTCCATGAAAGGAGTCGTCACAGCCATGGTCTCCTGCCTTTCCTTGTCAGTCATGGTTCGGTCAACCCTTCGAGTTCTGGGTGCTGGAGGGGTCAGCCGTTCAGGAAGCCGAGGATGTGGTCGGCGACCGTCTTGGGCTGTTCGAGGTTCAGGAAGTGACCTGCGTCGGGTATGACGAGGCGTTCGAAGCCGTTCGTGAACAGGTCGTCCATGGAGGTAGAGCGACGGGACGGGGGTGGCGCCAGACGTGCACGCAGCCTGTCCGGTGAGTTCAGGACGGTTATGTACTGAACAGTCAGAAACCTAGGCGGTTCTGTACCGAGTTGTCAACACGCGGATGACAGTCCGAGGCACGGAACTGCCGCTCGGCGGCATGGAGGACGTGGTCGCGGTCGAAGCTTCGCGGTCTCGCCACATGCAGAAGGTAAAGCCGACCCCCCCTTCTTGACAACTCAGTACAGAATTGCCTAGGTTTCCGGCTGTTCAGTACACAACCATCCTGAGCTCACGGGCCTTCATCGAGGAAAAGAACATGACTGAAGCCGCAGATCGGATCATCGACGCCCTGCGCAGCGGGCACGACCACCTCGCCGCTGTGGTGCACAGACTCACCGCGGCCGATCTCACCCGCCCGTCCGGCGCGTCGGAGTGGGACGTCTCCCAGGTGCTCGGCCATCTGGGCAGCGGCGCCGAAATAGGCCTGGCCGTACTGGAGGGCGCGACGGGCGGTACGGGTGCCCCCGACGGCGACTTCAACAAGTCGGTGTGGGCCCGCTGGAACGCGATGACCCCGGCCGAGCGCGCCGAAGGCTTCGTCACCGCCAACCAGGCGCTGGTCGAGTGCTACGAGAGCCTCGACGCGGGGGCCCGCAGCGACCTCCGGATCGACCTCGGCTTCCTGCCCGCGCCGGTGGACGTCGCGACCGCGGCGGGGCTCCGGCTCGGTGAGCTCGCCCACCACTCGTGGGACGTCGAGGTGACCTTCGACCCGTCGGCGACCCTGGCGTCCGCCGCGACCGCGCCGCTTCTCGACCAGGCCGGCATGATGCTGGGCTTCATCGGCAAGGCGGACGCCCTGGAGAACCGCCCCGTCACCGTCGCGGTGCGCACCACCGCACCAGAGCGCGCCTTCGGTCTCTCGGTCGGCGAGACGGTCGCGCTCACCGGGGAACCCGAGCACGCCGACGCCGTGCTGACGGCCCCCGCCGAGTGGTGGCTGCGACTCGTCGCCGGCCGGCACGCCCCCGCCCACACCCCGTCCTCCGTGACCCTCACCGGCGACACCGTCACCCTCGACGACCTGCGCAGGGTCTTCCCCGGGTTCTGAGCCCGGCGGTGAGGCAACGGGCACGGGAACACGCCCGGGCCCGCCCGCTTCACTCGGGGTCGTGTCCGCAGCATGAGCGGCACAGCGAAAGTGCCTTCTGACCTGGGACGACAGGGCTTGTCCAAGGCTTCTGTCGTCTCGCGGGGGAAGGCGCTTTCCGCGTGCGCACTACCGGGTCATGTCCGCGACTTGTCGTCTCGGCCGACGGTCGCGGGTTGGCCGGCCATGCCGGATCCCGTCTGCTGGCCGATCTGGTCGACGTCGCCGGGCTGACCAGCGCCTTCACCAACGCGTTGCGTCGGCTGCGGCCGCGCGGCACGGGGCACGGCCCCGGCCGGGTGGCGGTCGACCTGGCCGTGATGATCACCGACGGCGGCGAGACCGTCACTGACCTCGCTGTCCTGCGTGACCAGCGCGAGGTGTTCGGCCCGGTCGCCGCCACACCCACCGCCTGGCGTCTTCTCGCCGACATCGGTCCTCCCGGGTCCTCGGGTCCCGGTAGCCGAAGCCGCGCTGTAGGCGGCAGCTTGCCTGCTCCTTCCCGGAGTGGCAGGTGATTAGCGTGGCGTCGAGGTCCAGGACCAGGCAGGGCAGGTCGCGCCCGCCCGCGCGGGACGCTGGTATGCCGTCGCGTGTGTCGGCGGCTTGCAGTCAGGCGATTTCGCGTGCGGTGGCGCGCCCGGGCTTCTTGCAGGGCGGCCAGTGCATGACCGCCCCTCGACCAGCAACCCACATGGCGAGGAGGGTCGCCAGGAACTCGCAAGCGTCGTCCTCGTGCGGGGTCTCCCGTAGGAGGCGGGATCGCTGACGTGGAACACCGTGTCCTGCGCGGCGACCGTGCACCCAGGCCGACGTGGACGGCGTAGTGCGTGGGTTTCATGCCGACGTCGTCGGGGGTGTCCGGCCCGCCGCGCACACCCCGGCGTCCCCGGCGATGAGCGCGGCACGGGCCTCGCGGACACGGGGCCGGCCCAGCACACCGGCGAGACGGGTCAGCCCGTCGTCCCGGCCCCGCTGGGCGGGACGCTGGCGTCGATTCCGGTGCCCTTGGTCATGAGGGCTCCTGGGCCGGGCCGGGGACGGTATGGGGGTCGGTGGCGGTGAGGGGGAGCAGCACCTGGAAGCGGGTGTCGCCGGGTACGGACTCGACTTTCAGGTCACCGTGGTGCTTGTTGACGACGATCCGCCAGGAGATGTCGAGCCCCAGTCCCGTGCCCTCGCCCACCGGCTTGGTGGTGAAGAACGGGTCGAAGATCCGGCCGCGGATCTCGGCCGGCACTCCCGGGCCCGTGTCGCGGAACTCCACCAGCAACCGGTCGTGCACCACAGCGGTGCGTACGGTCAACGTCCCTTCGCCGCCCGCGCTCTTGATGGCGGAGACCGCGTTGTCGATCAGGTTGGTCCACACCTGGTTCAGCTCGGCGGGGTAGGCCGGAATCCTCGGCACCGAACGGTCGTACTCCTTCACGACCTTGACCTGTGGACCGATCTTGCCCGACAGCATCAGCAGCGTGCTGTCGAGGAGTTCGTGCACATCGGCGACCTGGTAGGGCGCGCGGTCCAGCTGTGAGTACTGCTTGGCGGCGTCGACGAGGTGCGAGATACGGGTGGTGGAGTCCTGGATCTCGGACATCAACAGCTCAGCCTCGACCGTGTAGTTGAGACACTCGATGGCGCTGGGCAGGATCTCCTGCTCGTCGACGGCCGCCGCGATCTGCTCCAGCCAGTCGACGTCGAGACCGCCCTGCACGAAGGTCGGCGCGATCTGCCAGCCGTTCGGGACACCGTGGTCGTCCAGCCAGTCGGCGAGTTCGTCCTCGCGGTCGGACGCTTCGAGGGGGCTCAGCGCCGGCGCCTTGGAGACCCGCTCGGCCGTACGCTCCTGGAGGTCGACCAAGGCCTTCAAGGCGTCGCCGTGGTCGGGGTCCGAGGCGATGGCGCTGAGCTTGTCGCGCATGTGCGCGACCCGGTCCCTGAGCGACGAGGAGGCTCGTGCGGCCGCCGCGGCCGGGTTGTTGAGCTCATGGGTGAGGCCTGCGGACAGCGAACCGAGCGCCAGCAGCCGTTCGCGCTGCCCGACGGCCCGCTGAAAGGTCTGCGAACCGAGGGCGAGCCCCTCCAGGAGATGGACCGCCATCGGAAACCACTCGTTCATGAAGTTCGCGAACGACTGGGCGGGCAGGACGAAGAACCGTGTCGGCTCCGACACCCGCAACGAGTTCATGTACCGATGCGGTTTCCCGTCCCAGAGATACGCCATCACGGCCCCCGCGTACACCCCTGGCTGGGACGTGCGGCTCACCTCGATGTCGTCGCTGCCCACCCGGCGCGACATGACGAGCGTGCCCTCGATCATCACGTAGAAGCAGGTCGCCGGGTCACCTTCGGTGAACACCGGCCCGGGGTCGAACAGTTCGACCCGACCCTCGGTGCACAGTCTGTCGAGCTGCTCGGCGCTGAGCTTCTCGAAGAGGAACAGCGAGCTGATCTCCGCCGGGCTGCACGGCATCGGCTGCCCGCTCATGACTGCTCCAGGTACCGGTGTACGAGCATCACGGCCATGGCTCCCTCTCCGACGGCGGACGCGACCCGCTTCGCCGACTCGGCGCGGGCGTCCCCGGCGACGAACACGCCGGGAATGTTGGTCTCCAGGTGGTAGGGCGGCCGGTCCAGCTCCCAGTTGGCCGGTGGCCGCCCGTCGGGGGTGAGGTCGGGTCCGGCGAGGATGAACCCGTGCTCGTCGCGCAGGACCGTGCCGTCCAGCCAGTCGGTCAGCGGGGCCGCGCCGATGAACACGAACAGCCACTGCGCGTCGACCCGTTCGGTCTGCCCGCTCTTCGTGTCGCGCAGCGTCAGCTGTTCCAGGTCGTTGTCGCCGTGCGCGGCCTCGACGACCGTGTGGGCCCGTACGAAGATGTTGGGCGACTCGGCGATCTGCTGGATCAGGTAGTGCGACATCGACGCGGTGAGGTCCGCTCCGCGCACCAGCAGGGTGACCGACTTGGCTCCCCTGGACAGGTACATCGCCGCCTGCCCGGCCGAGTTGGCGCCGCCGACGATGTACACGTCGTGGCCATGGCAGGCGGCGGCCTCGGTGAGCGCGGACCCGTAGAACACCCCGCGGCCCGACAGCTCGTCGGCACCCGGCGCCTGAAGCTTCCGGTACGACACACCGGTCGCCAGGATCACGCTGTGCGCCGCGATCGCCGACCCGTCCGAGAAGCGTACGGTGCGGGCCGCGCCGTTGACCTCCAGGCCCGCCACCTCACGGGCGGTGAGGATCTCGGCGCCGAACTTCGTCGCCTGCCGACGGGCCCGGTCGGTGAGCTGGGCGCCGGACACACCGTCCGGGAAGCCCAGGTAGTTCTCGATCCGGGAGCTCTGCCCGGCCTGCCCGCCGGTCGCCGACCGCTCCACGAGCACCGTGCGCAGGCCCTCCGAGGCCCCGTACACGGCCGCGCCAAGACCAGCCGGCCCGCCACCGATGACGACCAGGTCGTAGAAGTCGGCGGTCGGGGTCGTGGCGAGACCCACGCGTGCGGCGAGGTCGGGCACCTCCGGCTCGACCAGGGGATCGCCGTCCGGGGTGATCACCACCGGCAGCCGCTGCCCGTCCTGCCCGGCGGCGGCCAGCAGCCGCTGACCCTCTGGCTCGTCCGAGGAGTACCAGCGGTAGGGCACCTGGTTGCGGGCCAGGAACTCCCGTACGTCCGAGGAGCGCGCCGACCAGCGGTGTCCGACCACCTTGGTGCTCGGCACCGGCCGGAAGTCACTGCACCGCCACGCCTCCAGCAGGTCGTCCAGGACCGGGTAGAGCTTCTCCTCCGGCGGGTCCCAGGGCTTGAGGAGGTAGTGGTCGAGGTCGACGACGTTGATCGCGTCGATCGCAGCGTTGGTGTCCGCGTACGCGGTCAGCAGCACGCGCCGGGCGCCCGGATAGAGGTCCAGGGCCTGTTCGAGGAACTCGATGCCGTTCATCTGCGGCATGCGGTAGTCGGCCAGGATCACCGCGACCAGATCACCGCGCAGCTTCAGCTCCCGCAGCGCCTCCAGCGCGGACTCACCGGACTCCGCGCGCACGATCCGATACGACTGGCCGTAGCGCCGTCGCAGGTCACGGGCGACGGCCCGGGACACCCCGGGGTCGTCGTCCACGGTCATGATGACGGTTCGCGCCGATTCGGCGGCCTGTGCCATAGGTCTCCCACCCCGAGTGATCGGATCACCGGTCGGCGCCGGCTCGGTGCCGCGCCGCGTTTTTTCAGCCATCGTATGTTCGGTGCCCTGCTTCGCTCCGGTCGGCGATGCCGTGAGCCGAGCACGCGGGACTCGTTGCCCTCCGGGTCCACCAGTGTGGTCCAGGACCGCTCTCCCCGGCCGATGTCCGCGTGCCTCGCCCCGAGGGCCGGCAGTTGGTCCACCTCGGCCTGCCGGTCGGCCCTGCGACGCCCATTCGGGTGGTCTCGCCGCGGGGGTCGAGTGATCCGCTATTGGGCCCATGCCGCGATCCGTTCCGCGATCGCCTCGGGGGCCTCGATGTGCAGGAAGTGACCGACGTCGGGGACGATCTCCAGCGCGTGCGCGGCGGCGAACCGATGCCGGTCGTCGATCTGCGGGGGGAGGATGCCGCCGTCGTCGGCACCGTGGAGCTGCAGCAGGGGCACCGTGATCGGCTGAGACGTGCGGCGCAACACCCCGAGCATGCTGGGTCTCATCATCTGCCGGTAGTACTTCAGAGGCGCGGGCATGCTCGCCCGCAGGTCCTTGTGCAGCTCCGCCCGGAGAGCTGGATCGAGCGAGAGGCCGGGCGACCACTGACGCCAGAGGTGGTCGATGAGGGCGAGATCGCGGGCGCCGGCCAGCCAGCCGGTTCCGGGCAGTTGAAATAGCCCCATGTGCCAGCTCCGGCGCAGCTGAGCGGGGCGCATCAGGGTCAGGAACGTGCGTGGGTGGGGGATGGCGAGCGTGACCGCGCGTTCGATCCGCTCCGGCGCGGTGGCGACGGCATCGTAGGTGAGGAAGGCGCCCCAGTCGTGGCCGATCAACTCAACGGCTCGCCCGGGAGACCAGCGGTCGATCAGCGCGAGCACGTCGCTGGTGAGGGATGCGAAGTCGAACGGCCCCGCGGTCGGGGACGGCGCGTAGCCGCGCAGCCAGGGTGCGAGGACGTGACGTCCGCGGCGGCCGAGCTCGGCGAGGAAGGGCTGCGCGGTCGGCGGATGGTCCGGGAAGCCGTGCAGGACGAGCGTGGGTCGACCGTCGGGGTCGCCGCCCTGCAGCGCGTGAAAGGTGCCGTGGGGCAGGTCGAAGGTGACGTGTTCGAATTCCATGGGTGTCAGCCTTTTCCAAGAGCGGTCGGACGACAGATCGCCGATGCCTGCTTCGGTGTCTCTGGATGTGGACATGTGCGTCTCCTCGGGCGCCGGGTGTACCGCGGGGTCAGCCGACCAGGCGGTTGAGCTTGCGGACTTCTTTGTCGAAGGCGCGCGAGGGCACGATCCGGCGCAGGGCGCTGACGCGTCTGGCCATCGGGCCGGCGGTGTACCGGAGCTTGGGCTTGGAATCGGTGGCGGCCGCGACGATCACCTTCGCGACCACGTCCGGATGGTCGGCGTTGCGCACGGCCGTGGCCAGCACGTCCCGGGAGACCTCCCGCTGCGCGGCGTAGAGGGGCAGGGGCGAGTCGGGTGCCATGCTGCTCGCCTCGAAACTCGTGCTGGTGTAGGCCGGCTCGACCAGCAGCATCCGGACTCCGAACTCGCGAAGCTCGTGGTCGACGGACTCGGAGTAGCCCTCGACCGCGTGCTTGGTGGCGGCGTAGACGGCCATGTAGGGGGCTGGGATCAGACCGAGTACCGAGGAGACGTTGACCACGCGGCCACTGCGCTGGGCGCGCATGTGGGGCAGCACTGCGTTGGTCATCCGCATCACGCCGAAGACGTTGATGTCGAAGACCTCCTTGGCCTGGTCGATCGAGCTCTCCTCGGCGGCGCCGACCGCGCCCACGCCCGCGTTGTTGACGAGGACGTCGATCCGGCCGAACCGCTCGATCACCTCCTCGACCAGGGAGCGGACCGACTCGTCGCTGGCCACGTCGAGATCGAGGAACGTCACCCCGGGGAGCGGCTCGGCCTTCGCCGCGTTGCGGCTCGTGCCCACCACCGCGAAGCCGGCGCGCACGAGGGCGCGCGCTGCCGCCCGCCCGATCCCGGAGGAGGCGCCCGTCACGAGGGCTACTGGGGAAGTTGTCTGCATGGTGGTTCCTTCGGTTGTGTGCCATGACCGACACGGTGCGCACCGGTCCCGCAAGCCCGTACCTAGCCGGTTCGGTGAGCCCAGGATGGTTGTGTACTGAACAGTCTGAAACCTAGGCGGTTCTGTACTGGGTTGTCAAGAAGGGTGGGTCGGCCGTACCTTCGATGCATGGCCAGACCACGAAGCTTCGACCGCGACCACGTCCTGCATGCCGCCGAGCGACAGTTCCGCGCCTCCGGCTACAACGGCACGAGCGTCGACGACATCAGCGCCGCCACCGGCCTGGGCCGCGGCAGCCTCTACGCCGCGTTCGACGGCAAGCACGGCGTGCTGATGGAGGCGATGACCGGCTACTTCGCCCGGCTCGGGCAGGGTCCACGCAACATGCTCGCCGGACCGGACGAGGGCGCCCTGGAACGACTGCACCAGTACTTGCTCCGCGCCGTCCACGGCGTGCCACTGGCCGCCGACGTACCCCCCGCCTCCGACCGGGCGGCGGCGGCCTGCTTCGCCGCCAAAATGGCCCTGGAGGTCGGCGCCTCCGACCCCGAGGTGAAACGCCTGGCCAACGACTGCTTCTCCGTGGTCCGCACGGCGGTGGCCGAGTGCTTGCGAGCGGCGCAGCGCAACGGCGACATCGACCCCGACGCGGATCCCGACGACCTTGCCTACCTCCTGCTGACCGTGATCCGTGGGAGCGATGTCGTCGGCGCGTACGGCCACAGTCCCGCCCGCCTGACCGCGATCGCGGAGAGCGCGTTCGCCTTGCTGCCTCGCCCGCGCCACCACTGACAAGGACACGGTCGGCCTCATCGCACAGGCATCCGATGCGGTCGGCACGTCGAGGCCGCGGAGGCACGGCCCATGGCCCCCGCGGACCTGATTGACGTAGCCATCACGTGTCTCAACTCGCCGGGCGTCAGGCGTAGATCTGGGCGATCCCGACGCGAGCACTTGCTCGACCACGAGAGGCGGCAGACGAAGCCAGTCGTGACGAGCCGCCGGCGGGCACGGCGTTGCTGTCGCGGGCAACGCCGGCGGCAAAGCGCCATGGCCGCCGACGCGGCTGCGCCTGAGCCGGTCGCGGCGGTCACCGCGGGGAGGCTTCGGCAGGCCAGCGCCTCCCTGCCACGGTGACCGCTTGAGCACGCGCACGCTTTCCGAGGTCCTGCTGGGGCTTCGAGGTCTGCGCCCAGTTCTCTTCGTCCGCGTTCACTCGCCAGACACCCGGCACAGCACCCTGTGCATCGAGCGGCGACAGATGCAAGCGGCACGTCATGTGCCGTATGCCGCGCTTCCGCCAGGGCGCCCAGACTCGTTGCCCTTGCTCATTCCCCCCTTCCGTCGTCGGCTCGCTGCCACGCAACGCCAACGCCTGGGCAGCCTCCGCGAGGCGCGCATCGCGCGCTGCGCGCCTTCCTCGTCGTCAACGCGGTTCCCTTCGCCGTCGGCAGCGTGTTGCCCTGCTTCACCGACGTTCCGCGGTGGGTGATCCCAGCCCATCTGAGTTTACTTTTCTATACTCAGCCAGTAGCGTCATGACCAGCGACCGACCCGGCTGCCGCAGAGGAACCCGGCACGGCACCCGCCCGAGAAGGAGCATCACCATGGGAATAAGCCCAGAGGCACACGAGTTCGCGGAGTTTCTCGCGAGTGTGAGCGCGAAGACGTCGACACCGGGCCTCGACCTGGCCGTCATCCGTGACATCATCGACTCGAGCCAGAAGGCGTCGACCGAGCCGGAAGGCGTCACCTACGCCGAAGTGGACGCGGGTGGCGTCCCCGCCCTGTGGGCCATTCCCGAAGGCGCCGATCCCGACCGCGCGCTGCTGCACTTCCACTTCGGCGGATCCGTCGCCGCCTCCATGCACTCCGACCGCAAGGCCGCGGGACACATCGCGAAGGCCGCCGGCGCCCGCTCCCTGGTCGTGGACTTCCGTCTGGCGCCCGAACACCCCTATCCGGCGCAGCTCGACGACGCCGAGACCGCCTACCGCTGGCTGCTCTCGCAGGGCTACGAGCCGCAGAACATCGGCAGCACCGGCCACTCGATCGGCGGCACCCTCGCGGTGATGCTGCCGCTGCGCCTGCTCGCCAAGGGCGAGGCCACGCCTGGCGCGATCGTCAGCGTCTCCCCCTGGACCGATCTCACGCTCCAGAACCCCGCGGTGGACGCCAACGAGACGAACGACAAGATGCTCAGCCGAGGGTCCCTGGAGTTCTTCCGCCAAGCCTGGCTGCAGGATCCCGCCGTGGACTTCACCGACCCGCAGATCAGCCTCGTACACGCCGACCTGACCGGCCTGCCGCCCACGCTCGTCCACTACGGCGAGTACGAGACCCTCGCCGACGACGGCGCCCAACTCGGCCGCCGACTCGCGGACTTCAAGGTCACCACCGAGACCCACGCGCTGCCCGAAGGGCAGCACTCGTTCATCATGGGCGCCGGACGCGTACCCGAGGTGGACCAGGCCATCGGGCAGATGGGCCAGTGGCTCCGCAAGCACCTCGGCGCGTGAGCGAAAGCCGCGCCTGACGTCAGGCCTGTCCGCCGGGCCGCCGCACCACCGCGATGCCGGTGACCGGGTTCACCGGTCACCGGCATCCTGCTCGACCACGCCGACCACGCCGACCACGCCGACCGGCATACGGTACGTGTGTCCGACACCGTGTTGCTCGCCACCACACCACCGCCCCGATGCCACAAAGGAGTGCGCGATGGGAACGTACGAGGATGTCTTCCGCGCCAGTACCGAGGACCCGGAGCGCTTCTGGCTGAAGGCGGCGGAAGGCATCGACTGGGATGTCGCTCCGCACCGCGCCCTGGACTCCTCGGGCGCGCCCTTCTACCGCTGGTTTCCCGACGGACGGCTCAACGTCTGTTTCAACGCCCTCGACCGGCACGTCGAAGCCGGCCGGGGTGAACAGCCCGCACTCGTCTACGACTCACCCGTGACCGACACCCGGCGCACCTACACGTACGCGCAGTTGAGGGACGAGGTCGCGGCCTTCGCCGGAGCACTGACGGGGCTCGGCGTAGGGCAGGGCGACCGCGTCGTCATCTACATGCCGATGGTCCCCGAGGCCGCTGTCGCGATGCTGGCCTGCGCACGGATCGGCGCGGTGCACTCGGTCGTCTTCGGCGGCTTCGCCCCACGCGAACTCGCCCTGCGCATCGACGACGCGACCCCCAAGGTCGTGGTCTCCGCCTCCTGCGGCATCGAGGGCAAGCGTGTCATCGCGTACAAGCCTCTGCTCGACCAGGCGATCGAACTCGCGGCCCACAAGCCCGAGAAGAGCGTGATCCTGCAACGCCCGCAGCAGTCCGCCGAGCTGGGGCCCGACGATCTCGACTGGGCGGATCTGGTCGCCGCCGCGCAGCCGGCCGACTGTGTTCCGGTGCCCGCCACCGACCCCCTCTACATCCTCTACACGTCCGGAACGACCGGAAAACCCAAGGGAGTCGTCCGCGACTGCGGCGGCTACGCGGTCGCCCTGCACTGGTCGATGGGCGCCGTCTATGACGTGGGCCCGGGCGAGACGATGTTCACCGGTTCCGACGTCGGCTGGGTCGTCGGTCACTCGTACATCGTCTACGCACCCCTGCTGGCCGGCGCCACGACCGTCCTGTACGAGGGCAAGCCGGTCGGCACACCCGACGCGGGCCAGTTCTGGCGTGTCGCCGCCGAGCACCGAGTCAAGACGATGTTCACCGCGCCCACCGCCTTCCGGGCCATCCGCAAGGAGGACCCGAAGGGAACACTCGCGGCGGACCACGACCTGACCGGCCTGCGCCACCTCTTCCTCGCCGGTGAGCGCCTCGACCCCGAGACCTACCACTGGGCGAGCGATCTCCTGGGTATCCCGGTCATCGACCACTGGTGGCAGACCGAAACCGGCTGGCCCATCGTCGCCAACCCGGTCGGCATCGAGACCGCTCCCCTCAAGCCCGGCTCGCCCACCCGCCCGCTCCCGGGCTGGGACGTCCGTGTCCTCGACGCCTCGGGCGAGCCCGTGCCCGCCGGCGTCGACGGCGCGATCGTCGTGAAGCTCCCCCTGCCACCCGGCGCACTCCCCACTCTCTGGAACGACGACGACCGCTACATCGCCTCCTACCTCTCCGCCTACGACGGCTACTACCTCACCGGCGACAGCGGCCACATCGACGACGACGGCTACGTCTTCGTCATGGGCCGCACCGACGACGTCATCAACGTCGCCGGACACCGGCTGTCCACCGGCAGCATGGAAGAGGCCCTGGCCGCCCATCCCGACGTCGCCGAATGCGCCGTCATCGGCGTCGCCGACGCCCTGAAGGGGCAAGTCCCGCGCGGCCTCGTCGTCCTGAAGGCCGGCGTCGATCGCGACGCGAGCGAGGTCGAGGCCGAACTCGTCCAGCTCGTACGGACACGGATCGGCGCCGTCGCCTCCCTCAAGGACGTCACGGTCGTGGCCGCCCTGCCCAAGACCCGCTCGGGAAAGATCCTGCGCAAGACGATGCGCGGCATCGCCGACGGCCACGACGAACCCATCCCCTCCACCGTCGACGACCCCGCCGTCATCGAAACCCTGCGCCCCGTCCTCCGCCGCGCCGATCACACGACGTGAACGGCAGCCCCAGGAGGTGAGCCACGGGGAGCATGTTCGACACCGACGGACGTCGGTGTCGAATCACCGCGCACGCGAGTGCGGGTGGAGACATTCACCGGGCTGCAGGTGACGCAGTTCGCGCGTTGGTCGAGTCGATCCGAGACCGGGGCTCACTGGGTGGGTCGTGTCATTCGCCGATGCCCTGGCCGAACCCGCCGTCCACGGGCAATCCACTCCGGTGGTGAAGGTGGCCTCGACGGCCAGGTACAACGCGGCGGCGGCGATCTCCTCCACGGTGCGTCCTCGTCCCATCGGCGTGGAGGCATTGCCCTGTTCGATGAACTCGGCGCGCTGCTCATCGGTCAGCTCGGCGACACCCATGGTCGGGGTGATGATGAAGCCGGGGGCGATCGCGTTGACGCGGATCCTGCGGGGCAGCAGCTCGGCGGCGAGCACCTTGACGAAGGCAGCGACGGCCTCCTTCGCCCCGGAGTAGGCGCCGAGACCGGGGAAGATCTGGTCGTTGGAGACGGTGGTGAACACGATCGAGCCGCCCTCAGACATGAGCGGCGCCAGCCGCTGGACGGTGAAGAAGGCGCCCTTGGCGTTGACGTCGATGATGCGGTCCCATGATTCCTCGGTGACCTCTTCGAGCGTCTGGAACTCCGCGATGCCCTGGTTGACGAATAGGTAGTCGATGCGGCCGAGGCGGTCGGGTTTGGGACACTTTTGAACACCCACCTCACCGCCGGAATGAGCCACTACACCGCCGACCGCAAGTGGCTCACCGACATCCAACTGCCGCCCTACGCAACCCACCTCAACCCGGTGAAAAGCCTGTGGTCCGTGCCGCGGCGCACCAGCCGGGCGAACGGGGCCTTCGCCGACCCCGACGACCTGATCACCGCCATCCAGCGCGGCCTCCACCATGACGATGTCATGCACTCATGGTCAGTAACGCTAGGGCAGGGCGCGAAGCGCGCGGCCTACGTCCTTGCCGTAGATGCGCTGTACGTCCATGCCGGGAAGGCTCGGCATTTCGGCCCAGTGCGTGACTATTTCCTCGCTGGTCGGCCCACCGATGGGGAAGCGGACCACGCCGTCGGAGTCGTAAAAGCAGTTCTCGATGATCTCTCCGGTTTCCTCCACTGGATGGATGCGACGGAAGTACATGGGGAGTACCAGCCAGAACTCCTGACCGGAGAGCGAGTCGGGGTCATCCTCCTGCTCGCCCGGATAGCGACCGGTCACGGCTGCGAGGATGCCGGCACCGTCGTAGGGGAGTCGCTCGTCGGCTCGGATCCATTCGACTGTCGTATGCATGCTTTGCTTTCTGGTCGAGAGGCGTAGGTGAGTGCCAGTCCACCCGATCTCGTGGCTCGCCGCATCGGGGATGTCCCCCAGCACGCCCCTGAGATCACTCCAACCATGCTGCACCGACGACCTGGGCGATGATCACGTTCTCGTCCCCGCTCTGGAACCACTCGGCCGCCTCCAACCGCAACTTCGCCCGGAAGGCCCGCCGTTCGTCCGTGAGTCCGCCACCCTGCGCGTACCTCGTACAGGCGGCATACCGCAGGGATCACGAGCCGTCAGCCCCAACGACACCACGCTTTGCAGGGGTCGGTAGTTCACCAGGCTGGCCGCAGTGGTGTAGCGGACGCGGTAGCCCGCCGTGGCGGCCGCGGCGCCCAAGCCGATCAGCAGGTGGGACTTGGCGGTTCCGGAATTGCCGAGCAGGGACTGCTCGCGCGGGAAGTGAGCGGCCCGGATGCGGCGTTCGGCCCGGCGCCGGTCACGGTCCTCGCACTCGGTCCTCGGCAGCTCGGCGAGAGATCCGGCGTAAGAGAGCCCCTCGCGTTCGGCGCGAGCGATGGTGTCGGCGGCCTGGGCTCGCGTGGCGGGCAGCCGGAGCATGCGGCAGGGGGTGTCGATCGCGGCGTCAGGCGCCTGGGCGGTGAGCGCGTGGTGAGCGGCAGTCATGATGAATCCGTCCGGCGCAGGTGGAGCAGTTCGTCCACTGCTCCAGGGGCAGAGGATGGGCGTCTTCGGGCAGGGGCTCGGCCAGGCGACGCGCACTGAGGTGGCTGCCTCCTTCAGCTGCGGGTCGGGCGGCCCGAAGGGGTCTGGCGGTAGTGGGGTGGCGGTGACGGACCGAGCCGGCAGCCCGCACCACAGCACTCAGCGCCTACGCCATGATGGCCGGACCCTGCAGCCCTCACGGGTCCTCGCCGACAGGCGGCTCGCCGATGAACCGCTCGAACAGGGCATCCGCAACGCCTTCACCCTGCTGGGCATCGAGCATGAGCACGCCAGGGCTGTGACCTGACCCGCCCGCAGAGCGCGCACCCGCACATGACATGAGCTCCCGCGCCCACACCGCCTCGGAACTGATGGCGAAGGTCCTGCTTGCCGCCTACCGAGTCACCACGTTAGGATTATGAACATAATTCTATATGTTGCCAGGAGGCACAGCACCCCCGTCCGCTCGCGGACGAGATACGGAGACGACGATGAGGGCCCTCACCGTGGAGCGCTACGGGGACAAGGCCGGCGTGCGGATCGGCGAAGTGCCGGACCCGCAGGTGGGTGCGGACGACGTCCTGGTACGCGTGCACGCCGCGAGCATCAACCCGCTCGACCGCATGATCCGGGACGGGGAGATGAAGACGATCCTGCCGTACAAGGTCCCGTTCGTCCTGGGCAACGACCTGGCCGGAGTGGTGATCGAGGTGGGGTCGGCCGTCACGCGGTTCGCGGTGGGCGACGAGGTCTTCGCGCGGCCCGACAAGGACCGGATCGGGACGTTCGCCGAACTCATCGCGGTGCACCAGGACGACGTGGCGCTCAAGCCGGCCTCGCTGACCATGGAGGAGGCCGCGTCCCTTCCCTTGGTCGGCCTGACCTCGTGGCAGGCGCTGGTCGAGCGAGCACACATCCAGCCGGGTCAGAGGGTTCTCATCCACGCCGGTTCCGGCGGACTGGGCAGCATCGCCATCCAGCTGGCGAAGCAGCTGGGCGCGCATGTGGCGACCACCGCGAGCACCGCCAACATCGACCTCGTGAAGCACCTGGGCGCGGACGTCGTCGTCGACTACAAGAAGCAGGCGTTCGAGACAGTGCTGCACGACTACGACGTCGTGCTGGACTCGCTCGGCGGCCAGACGCTTCAGAAGTCCCTGGAGGTGCTCAAGCCCGGTGGAAAGGTCATCAGTGTCGCGGGTCCGCCCGACGCCGCACTCGGCAGGGAACTGGGAGCCAATCCCGTCATCCGGCTGGCGATGTCCGCACTGAGCTTCCGCATCCGACGCGCTGCCCGGCGCCGCAACGTGACGTACTCGTTCCTGTTCATGAAGGCCAGCGGCGACCAGCTGCGCGAACTCACTTCTCTCGTCGAGGCCGACAAGATCCACCCCGTCGTCGACACCGTCTTCCCGTTCGAGTCGGCCCGAGAAGCACTGGAGTACCTCGAAGCGGGCCACGCGAAGGCGGGCAAGGTCGTCGTCAAGATGACGTGAGGGCACAAGCCCGCCAGAGCGTCAGGGCCCTCCCGCCCACGCCAGAGCGTCAGAGCCCTCCCGCACACCGGATGGACCCGCCACCGCCCTCGGCACGAAAGCATCCTGAGACCCGTTACAGAAGGACCCGGACATGAGCACACCGCAGAACTCCCCCTCCCCCTCGACGGCCTCGTACAAGAGCGCGGTGACCCGCTCCGTATCCGTTCGCGGCGAGGACTTCGCCTACCGGGAACTCGGCCCCGAGGACGGCGTACCGCTCATCCTCCTGGTTCACCTGGCCGGCGTGCTGGACAACTGGGACCCGCGCGTCGTCGACGGACTCGCCGCACGACGTCGGGTCATCACCTTCGACAACCGCGGTGTGGGCGCATCGAGCGGCTCCACACCCGACACGATCGAGGCGATGGCCCGCGACGCCGTACTGTTCATCCGGGCTCTCGGGTTCGACCAGGTCGACCTGTTCGGCCTGTCGATGGGCGGCTTCGTCGCGCAGGTCATCGCGGCCGAAGAGCCGCACCTCGTCCGCAAGGTCATCCTCGCCGGCACCGGCCCCGCCGGGGGCCCCGGCATCGACAAGGTCCCGGCTCTCACCATCCGGGCCACACTCAAGGGCGCCCTGACCCGGCAGGACCCCAAGCTCTCCCTCTTCTTCACCGACACCGCAGGTGGCCGGAAGGCCGGACGCGACTTCCTCGAACGGCTGAAGGAGCGCACGCACGACCGCGACAAGGACATCGCGCTGCCGTCGCTCCGCGCCCAGCTGAAGGCCGTCAAGCGCTGGGGCCGCCAAGCGCCGTCGGACCTGTCCGCCATTCGCCAACCGGTCCTGGTGGCGAACGGCGAGAACGACCGGATGGTGCCCAGCCACAACACACTCGACCTGGCCGCCCGCCTGCCCCACGGCGAACTCATCCCCCTCTACCCGGATGCCGGGCACGGGGGTGTCTTCCAGCACCACGAGGACTTCGTGCCCCGGGCGCTTGAATTCCTCAAGTCCTGACTGAACTTGAGCGGCTCCGCAGGAATGGGGCCGCACGGCCATCGAGTTGACGCCCGCCGACCGGCAGAGCGCTGGGCCATCCGGCGCCGGACAGCGCGAGGCTGGCGAGGCGTCAGCAGATGGACGGGACGTTCAGTACCAGCGCCCGTGCGGCGTCGATGGGCCCTGACCGGCGGGGGGTTGGGCTCGCCTCGGTCCGCTTCGGTCAGACTTCTGTGCCGCGAGCCGCCGGCTGGTCGCTGTTGTCGTGCGCCAGCGAGGCGAGAATCTCCTCGCGGCAGGCATCGAAAACTTCGTCCGCCAGCGGAGAATCGTCAGGGCATGCCCGCGACAGCATGATCGCGCCGATCGAATGGGCGAGCATGTTGATCACCCTGATGCGGGCCGCGCGTTGCTCGGCATCCCCCAGCGTGTCGCTTGGGGCCTGAAGGGCCGTCAGCAGGTTCTCGATCCCGGCCGCGAACTCCCCTTTGAGGTCCGCCGGCTGACGTGCGGCGTCGCCGCTGAGGGCCGCGACGGTGCAGCCGTCGCCGCGCCCGTCGCGATGCTCCCGGGAGACGTAACTGTCCACGAACTCGGCCGGGTCCAGACCCTTCCGCCCGTGCCGCGGTCTGCGAGAGCCCGCTCGCGGACGCTTCGGCCATCAGGTCGACCTTGGAGCGGAAGTGCTTGTAGAACCCGCCGTGGGTGAACCCGGCGGCCGCCATCAGTTCCGCCACGCCGACACCGTCATAGCCGCGCTCACGGAACAGCCGGGCGGCGGTCGCGACGAAGTGCGCACGGTTCTGCTCCGCCTGCGCCTTGGTCACTCGCATGCCCAGCCAGCCCTTCTCCGGTCGACGCTCGACGGCCAAGCATGCATAGATGATGACCGACATCTAAAGGGTTGACTTTTTAGATTACGATCGTCATCGTATTGCTCACCTCTCCAGGAAGGCTCAGACCATGAGCGATACGCATGTGACCGCCCCGACCCAGTACGTCGAGGTCGACGGCGACCGGTTCGCCTACCGCCGCTGGGGCAAGCCCTCCGGTGTCCCGATCCTCCTCGTCCAGCACCTCCGCGGGGGAATGGACCACTGGGACCCCCTGCTCACCGACGGCCTGGCCGAAAGCCGCGAGGTCATCCTGTTCAACGGGCGCGGCATAGCCTCCTCATCCGGCACCCCGCGCAACCGCATGGAGGACATGGCCGACGACATCGCCGCGGTCATCCGGGCCCTGGGACTGGAGCAGGTCGATCTGCTCGGGTTCTCGATCGGCGGCTGGCAGGCCGAGGAAGTCGCACTGCGCCACCCGCAGTTGGTGCGCAAGCTCCTCCTGCTCGGTACTGGGCTCCGCGGCGGGGACCCGACGATGGATCCCAAGGTGCCCGAGGTGGCGACGAATCCGGTCCCCACGGTGGAGGACTTCCTCTTCCTGTTCTTCGGCCGCTCGCAAGCCGCCGTCGAAGCGGGCCGGGCTTTCTGGGAGCGCCGCCACCAGCGGGCCGACCAGGACCCGCCGAGCTCGCTCGACGTCGCACAGGCGCAGCTCGAAGCAGTCGCCGCCTACGCCGAACCTCTGCCCGGCGAGAACCCGTACGCCTACCTGAACGCGATCACCCAGCCGACGCTGGTCCTCAACGGCGAGAACGACGTGATGATCACCTCGATCAACTCCTGGCACCTCGCCCAGAACATCCCCGACGCCCAACTGCTGATCTACCCCGACGCCGGACACGGAGCGCACTTCCAGTACCCCCAGCGGTTCCTGCAACACACCCTTCAGTTCCTCGACGAGTAGACAGCTGCAAGGCGCCGCCCACTTGGTCGGTCACGGGGTGGGGGACGTGTCGGGCGGCGTCAGAGCTGCACCGACAACCGACCGCGTCATGCGGGGTGGACCGGGCCCCGACCGAGCCGTGACCGGCAGATCCGCCGAACGAACATGCGCGCCTGCCGACGCCCATTCCCGAACCACTACGAAGAGAACGGCAACATCCCATGAGTGAGCCCAGCACCATCCGCCTCGAGCGGACGACCCCGCAGATCGCCAAGATCACGTTCGCGAACCCGCCGGTGAACCTGGTGGTTCCCGAGACCGTCGTCAGGTTGCACGAGATCGTCGCAGGGTTCGAGAAGGACACCGACCTCCAGGTCGTCGTCTTCACCAGCGAGGTCCCCGACTACTTCTTCAACCACTTCGACGCCTCCCAGGCCGGCGGCATCCCCGCCCCCGAACACGAGGGCGACAACCCGGTCTGGACCGATATCGTTCTGCGGTTGAGCAAGGCCCCGTATGTCAGCATCGCCTCCATCCGCGGCCGCACCCGCGGCGCCGGCAACGAACTGGCCCTCGCCTGCGACCTGCGCTACGCCAGCCGTGAGAAGGCGTTCTTCTCGCAGCCCGAGGTCGGCCTCGGCCTCGTTCCCGGCGGAGGCGGGGCGGAGCGGCTCCCCCGTTCGATCGGCCGCGACCGGGCGCTCGAGGCCATCCTCGGCAGCGCCGACTACGACGCCGACCTGGCCGAGCGCTGGGGATGGGTCACCCGAGCCCTGCCCGACGCCGAACTCGACGCCTTCGTCGACGCGACGGCCGCCCGCCTCGCCTCCTTCGACCGGGAGGCCCTGGCGACCGCGAAGTCCCAGGTCAACCGGGCGACACTGCCGCCGGACGCCGATCTCGTCGCCTCCTTCGCCGCGTTCGGAAGCACCCTGACGCAGCCTGGGTTCCTCGCGCGTGCGGCCGGACTCGGCGCGTTCGTCGCCGAGAAGGGGCTCGACGTCGAGTACCGGCTCGGCGAGTACATCGGCCTGGTGAACGAGACGCCCTGATCCCCACCTCATCGGCAGCGACGTACTGCGCTTGCGGCGTTCGACCCCACAGGGAGAGTGACCTCGCTGCCGGGGGCGGCGCCGCTGCCTTGCGGATGCACGGGCCGTAGGGCTGCGAGGGGGCCAGTTCCGGGAGTCCCACCTCACAACCACATAGGTTGGAATTTCAAACCCACTCCCCTAGGGTGACGGCACCATCGTGAAAGGGAACCGTCATGACCGTTGCCGTCATCGTCGACGCAGTCCGCACCCCCATCGCCAAGGGCAAGCCGGGCGGCGCGTACTCCGAGATCCATCCGGTGGACCTGCACGCTCACGTGCTGCGCGCGCTGGTTGACCGCACCGGCATCGACCCCGCGCGGGTGGACGATGTCATCAGCGGTGCGGTCGGCCAGGTAGGGGAGCAGTCGGGCGACACCGCGCGATGGGCCCTGCTGGGGGCCGGCTTCCCGGAGTCGGTGCCCGGTGTGACCGTCGACCGTCAGTGCGGCAGCAGTCAGCAGGCCCTTCACTTCGCCGCCCAGGGCGTCATCGCGGGCGCGTACGACGTCGCGATCGCCTCCGGCGTGGAGTCGATGAGCCGGATCCCCATCGGCTCCCAGTTCGCGGGCAAGGACTTCTTCGGCCCCCAAGTGAACGCCCGCTACGACGGCGGCCTGGTGCCGCAGGGCATCAGTGCCGAGCTCATCGCCCACCGCTGGGAGCTTTCGCGCCAGCAGCTCGACGAGTTCTCCGCCCAGTCACACCAGCGCGCCGCGAAGGCTTGGAAGGACGGCCTGTTCGACGGCCAGGTCAGTCACGTCAACGGCCTCGACACGGACGAGACGATCCGGCCCTCGACCACCGTCGAGACGCTGTCCGGCCTCCGGCTGGCGTTCAGGAACGAGCACTGGGAGCAGCGGTTCCCGCACCTGGACTGGAGGGTCACGGCAGGCAACAGTTCTCCGGTCAACGACGGTTCCGCCGCGCTCCTGGTCACCAGCGAGGAGGCGGCCGCGCAGCTCGGCCTCAGGCCGCGCGCCCGGATCCATTCCGTCGCCGTCGTCGGCGACGACCCGATCTTCATGCTCACCGGGATCATCCCGGCGACGCGGAAGGTTCTGGCCCGTGCCGGGCTGAGCATCGACGACATCGACGCGTTCGAGGTCAACGAGGCTTTCGCGTCGGTCGTGCTGGCCTGGCAGAAGGAGACGGGCGCCGACCTGTCCAAGGTGAACATCGACGGCGGCGCCATCGCCATCGGCCATCCCCTGGGCGCCTCCGGTGCCCGCCTGATGACCTCTCTGCTCAACGTGCTGGAGCGGCGTGGCGGCCGCTACGGCCTTCAGGTCATGTGCGAGGCCGGCGGCCAGGCCAACGCCACGATCATCGAGAGGATCTGAGCGGACGGTTCACGCGGTACTCGGCCGCTCTGTCGCCAGTTGATGTGGGAGGTGTCGGCAGATAGGCCGTGTGCGGCCGGGGTGTCGCGTGGACGAGTGTCCGCGGCACCCCGGCGTTGTCCGACGAACCGGCTGAACCGCGCGTCCGCGGCGGCCCTTGTCTCGCCTTGCCCTACGCCGTTTGCCGGACGATCGTGGAGGTGCCCCGGCACACGGCAACTGAACACGGCCCACCTCCCGGATTCCGTGACCATGGCGGTGGCGGGCGGGGACGCACGTGTGGCCCATTGGACGTGCCCGAGGGCGGCGACGCCGGAGTGGGCGGCGACTGGTTCGACGTGATCCCGCTCCTCACCCACCTCGACGACATCGTGACCCACTCCGGGCTCCCCAGGACGCCGACGACGCCGATGACACCGGCAACGCCTCGCCGTCACAGATCCCGGGTGACGTGGCGCCACCTGCCTGTAACGCCGTCTACGACCCCGTCTCCCGCACGTGCTCCCGGGCCCGCGCCGACCATCCGCCCCCGATCCAGAGCCTGGCCACCTGGGAGCGGGCCAGTGATCCTTCGACCGTGGCCGAGGCACGCACGCGCGCCGGCGAGCGTCTCACCGAGTGGGGGCTCGAAGAGGCCTTGTTCGTCACGGAACTCGTCGTCAGCGAGTTGGTCACCAATGCCATCCGCTACGGCACCGGCCCGATCCGGCTGCGGCTGATCAAGGACCGGACACTCACCTGCGAGGGCCGATGGCAGCAGCACCAGCCCGCACCTGTGCAGGGCCCGGCTGAGCGACGAGGGCGGCCGCGGCCTGCTGCTGGTCGCCCCGCTCACCGAGCGGTGGGGCACCCGCTGGCGCCAGGTTTCCGACGCCGTCGGCCGACAGCGTGCTGACCCATGCGATGGGCCGCGGAATGACGCTGCCGATCAGCAACTTGTACGATTCCGCAGCCGTGAGCTTCTCGGCGTCGATATGCATTCAGTCGATGAGCCGGGCCATATCCGCCTCGAACTGACCTCAGGAACCGAGCGGAGTCGGTCCCGGAGGCCAACGCTTCGGCACTGCCCTCACTTCGACGGGATCCCTTGAGAGACTCCTCCGCCATGAACGAAAAAGCTAGCAGTGACTATAGGAAATGTATAGCATCGTGGAATCGGCTACAGCCTGGCGACACGGCTCATCCACTGCTCTCCGGTCGGACGCCGAACAGTTCCGTGCTCCGAAGAGTTGAGCCCACGAAACGACGCGGACAGCGGCGGACGAACGGGGCCCTGAACGCGGCGCCGCGCCCGGCGGCGTGTCACGCGGCGTGTCACGCGGCGAGCCAACCGACCTTGTCGACGACTTCTCGAGCCGCGTCCTCCTCCGACCTTTCGTGCGTGGAGACGAGGAAGTCACGGATCCTGTAGAGATCGTTCCGCGCGTGGTACACGTCGACCCAGCGACGCAGTCGATCCCGCCAGAACTCGTTCGGCTCACGCGCCGTGACCCGCTCCTTCAAAACGGCCTCCGGCGCGGTCAGCTCGCACACGGCGAGGCTGGCGCCGGGGAGGGCCTCGCGCAGGAGCACCAGCTCCCCCTCGTCCGCGATGACGCTCGGCAGCACGAGTCTGAGACCGGGGACCGCAGCGTAACGGGGCCAGATGGCCTTGAGATTCTCGCGCGCGAAGGAACGGCCCTGGTCGGGATGCACCAGCGAGATGTCATCCAGATCGATCACCCGTGGGCCAGATCGGCCTCCCGCAGGATTTCGGAGACCGCCCGCGCCAGGGTCGTCTTCCCCGCACCCGGTGAGCCGTGCAGGACGAGCACATCGATGTCTCTCACGAGCTGAACGTAGCGGCGGCAGTTCGGAGCGCTCCATCAGATTTCGCCGCCTGATCCGCACACCCTGCGGCACCCTGCGGCGCTGCATCAGGACCGAACCGGCCCGGCCTGGGGCGATGTGCGCGACTGCCGTCAGCTGTTCAGCAGGTCGCGGAAGCCGATGAGCAGGGCGCGCAGCCCGAGGTCGAAGGCCAGGGTCGCGCGGCTGCGATCGGCGGGAGTCTGGTCGAGTACGGCGCTGAGGTGGGGGGTCGCGTCGCGGGCGACGTCGGAGACCATCACGGGCGGCGCCACCAGGTCGAGTGCGGAGCCGAGCACGAAACTCTCCAGTGCGGTGATCAGCGGCATGACCTGATGCGTGTCGAAGCCCGCGTCCAGGAGCAGCTTCGCGACCTTCTCGTACATCACGTGCATGAACGGTTCGGCCAGCGGGGCGGTGGCGAGCAGGGGAACCGCCCCCGGGTGGGCGGCGAAGGCGGCCAGATAGGAGCGGGCCCAGCTCTCCAGGACCTCCTCCCAGGGCTGCGACCAGTCCTGGTCGTCTCCGGTCGTCAGGGCGAGTTCCTCCCGCATGAGCGAGATGATCTCGTCGCGGCCGGCGACGTGGTGGTAGAGCGCGGACGGCGCGACACCCAGGGCTTTGGCCAGAGCCGGGATGGAGAAGGCGCCCTTCTCGTCAGCCAGGCGCAGTGCCGCGGCACCGATGCGCCGACGGTCCAGCAGGGGTGTGCGCGGCCGTCCCACGGTGACTCCTCGTCCCTTGTGTGCCGTAACCCAGACGTTACCGAATGGCTTTCAGTAAAACTCTTCCCAGCCGCCCGGACGGCGCCTACATTACCGGAAACCGAACGCCTTTCAGTTAGGCGGTCGGCCCTAGGAGAGGCACCGCCACACGCCATGTACGCCGACATCGTCTTCACCGGAGGGACCGTCCGGACCGGGGCCCCAGAGGGCTCCGTCCACGGTGCCCTCGCCGTCACCGGCGGCCGGATCACCGCCCTTGGAGCACAGGCGCTGGATGCCCGGGGACCGCGTACCGCCGTCGTCGACCTGGCCGGCGGGGCCCTGCTGCCGGCGTTCGGCGACGGACATGTGCACCCGGTGATGGGAGGCCTGGGTCTGGCGGGCGTGCCGGTCCGGGACCTGGGAAGCGTCGAGGAGATCGTCGAGACCGTTCGAGGCTGGGCCGCCGAACACCCGGAGACGGAGTGGATCACCGGTGACGGCTTCGACCCGTGGCTCGCCCCCGACGGCAGATTCGACGCGCGGTGGCTGGACGCCGCCGTGCCCGACCGTCCCGTCGTCCTGCGCACCATGGACCACCACACCGCCTGGGTGAACAGCGAGGCCCTGCGCCGGGCCGGTTACACCGCCGCGACCCCCGATCCGGCCGGCGGGGAGATCCTGCGCCGCGACGGATCCGCGGAGCCGCTGGGCACCCTGCGCGAGTTCGGTGCCCTCGGCCCGGTGCTCGCCCTCATTCCCACGGCGTCCCACGAGGCACAGGTGGCGGCCCTGCGCGAAGCCGCGGCCCGGTTCGCCGCGGCCGGCGTGACCTGGGTGCAGGACGCCTGGGTCGAACCGCACCAGGCCGACGTCTGGGTCACCGCCGCGACCACCGGGCCGGGGCTTCCCGTACGGGCCGACCTCGCCTTCGTCCTGGAACCCGACGGCTGGCGCGAGCGCGTCCTCCGGTTCACGGCGGACCGGGACAAGGTGGAGAGCTCCGCTCCCGGGCTGCTGACCGCGCGGAGCGTGAAGTTCTTCGCCGACGGCGTCGTCGAGGCCGGCACCGCCGCCCTGCTCGAGCCCTACACCGACTGCCCGCACTCGCACGGCATCGCCAATTGGTCCCACGAAGAGCTGGCCGAGGCCGTCACCGCCGTCGACGCTCTCGGCTTCCGCGCACACCTGCACGCCATCGGCGACGGCGGGGTCCGGATGGCTCTGGACGCGATCGAGGCCGCCGCCCGCGCCAACGGCGCCCGCGACCGCCGTCCGGTCATCGCCCACGCCCAGCTGATCGACCCCGGCGACCTGGCCCGGTTCGCCGCCCTCGGCGTGATCGCCAACCTCCAGCCGCTATGGGCCCAGCCCGACCCTCTGATGACCGAGCTGACCCTGCCGAGGATCGGCCCGGTGCGCGGCGCGCGGCAGTACCAGATCGCCGCCCTGCTCGCCTCCGGCGCCCGGCTCTCGTTCGGCAGCGACTGGCCGGTCACCGCCCATGAACCACTGCGGGGCATCGCCACCGCGGTCACCCGCCAGACGCCCGAGGGTCTTCCCGAGGGCGGCTGGCTCCCCGAGGAGCGGATAGACATCGACACCGCTCTCACCGCCTACTCCGCGGGATGCGCCCACCAGGCGTTCGAGGAGAAGGAATGGGGCGCGCTGCGTCCCGGAATGCGCGCCGACCTGGTGCATCTCGCCGCCGACCCGGCCGGGATCGCCCCCGCTGACCTCGCGCATCTCCCCGTCCTGGGCACCTGGCTCGCCGGCCGGCGTACCCACGACGCCACCACTCCCCACTCCACGCGTGCCGGGAGACGATAGACCTACGTCGGTCACGACCGGTCTGCGTCTCCTGGACGTTCCGCCCCTCCTCGACACACACCACGCGGAGACCTCCATGACCGAGCCCCTCGTCCCCACCGCTCCCCAGCAGCCCCCACCGGCCGCCGGGTCGGACCAGAGCCCTCACCTCCAGCGCGGCAGCCTCGGCGTCGCCGACATCGTCTTCTTCGTCGTCGCCGCGGCCGCCCCGCTCACCGTGATGGCCGGCGTGGCTCCCCTCGCCATCCTCTTCGGCGGCATCGGCGCCCCGGTCGCCTACCTCGCCGTCGGCGTGGTGCTGGTCCTCTTCGCGGTCGGCTTCACCGCGATGACGCCGTACATCCGCAACGCCGGTGCCTTCTACTCGTACATCGCCCGAGGTCTCGGACGTCCGGCGGGGCTGGGGGCGGCGTTCCTCGCGGTGTTCTCGTACAACTCCCTGCAGATCGGCATGTTCGGCGCCTTCGGGTTCTTCGCCGCCACCACCGCGAACGACCTCCTCGGCGTCGACCTGCCGTGGCCGGTGTACGCCTTCGCCGGGATCGCCGTCGTCTGGTTCCTGGGCTTCCGCTCCATCAACCTCGGCGCCAAGGTCCTGGCCGCCCTGCTGATCGCGGAGACCGCCATCCTGGTGCTGCTCGCCGGCGCGGTCCTGGTCAAGGGCGGCGCGAGCGGACTGACCTTCGACTCCTTCGCCCCCTCGAACGTCTTCGTCTCCGGGATGAGCGGACCGCTCGGTCTCGCCGTCGCCGCGTTCATCGGCTTCGAGGCCACCGCCATCTACCGTGAGGAGGCCCGTCACCCCAACCGCACCGTGCCCCGCGCCACCTACCTCGCGATCGGCTTCCTCGGCCTCTTCTACGCCTTCATCAGCTGGATCATCGTGCAGGCGTTCGGCAGCGGCCAGGCCGTCGCCGCCGCCGCGCAGAACCCGGCGGAGATGTTCTTCACCGCCATGACCCAGTACGTCGGCGGCTGGGCGACCGACGTCCAGCGCGTCCTGATCGTCACCAGCGTGCTCGCCGCCCTGCTCGCCTTCCACAACGCCATCACCCGCTACGTCTACGCCCTCTCCGTCGAGAGTGTCGCCCCCGCGGCCCTGGGCCGGGTGCACCCCAGGCATGGCTCGCCGTGGGTGGCCGGTGTCGCCCAGAGCGTCCTGGCGGCCGTGGTCGTCGCCGTCTTCGCCATGACCGGCGTCGACCCCTACACCAAGTTCTTCCTGTGGGTGAACACTCCCGGTGTGGTCGGCATCCTCGTGCTGCAGGCCCTGGCGGCCTTCGCGGTGGTCGCGTTCTTCCGCCGCAACTCCGCCGAGCACGGCGAGGGACCTCTGCGGACCCTCCTCGCGCCCGCCGCGGCCGGCGTCCTGCTCACCGCCGTCACCGTGCTGGTCTGCAAGCGCCTGGACCTGTTCACCGGCGCCGGCCCGGCCGTCAACTGGTCGCTGGTCGCGCTCACACCGGCGGTGTTCCTGTCCGGTGTGGCTGTCGCCGCACGCATCCGCCGGAGCCGGCCCGATGTCTACGGCAAGCTGGCCACCACCGACGTCGACGCCGCCTGACGTGCGCACCGCGGCGGTCCCTGCTCTCGGCCGCAGGCCGGGCACGGGACCGCCCCGCGCGGTACGTCCGACCCACGAGACGCCCCATGAGGAGGGTCGACGGTCATGATCCGTGGCCTGGGCAGAAAGCCGGCACCGCGCCTCGCCGCGGAACTCGACGACGCCGAACTGGGCCGCGTGTGCCGGCAACTCACCGGCAGAGGCACCGCACGGACGCTCGCCGCCCCGATCGTCGAGCGGCTGCTCGACAACACTGGTCGCGACTGGGACCGCCGGGCCCATCGACTGGCCGCCCTGGCCACCGTGACGCGCCCGGGCATCCAGCGGTCCTGGGCGGAACTGCGTCCCGACCGCCCCGACGCGCACACCCTGTTCGCCTGGGGCGTCATGGCGCGCGGCGCCCGCACGCACGTGCACCACGGCGAGTTCGAACAGGCCTTCCGGGCCTGCGCGACGGCGGCCCGCCTGGATCCCCACGACCCCAACCCGTGGGTGGTGCGCCTCGGGCTGCTCCGCCGGTGGGGCAGGCCGCGCTCGGAGGTCTTCCCCGTATGGCGGGAGATCGTCGCGCGAGACCCCTGGCACCGCGAGGCTCATCTGCAGATGTACGGCTACCTCTCGCCCCGGGAATGCGGCTCCCTCGCCCAGTCCATCGACTTCGTCGACCAGGTGAGGGCCACTGCCCCGGCCACGGCACCGACAGCCGGCCTCCCGCTGCTGCCGTTGATCGACCGCTACCACACCGCCCGGTCCAAAGGCGGTGTCCAGGCGCTCATGGCCGACCGCCTTTGGAGCGGGTACGAAGCCACGGGGATCCTGGGACCGGCACAGGCCGCCTGGCCCGAGGCGGGCCACCTGCCGTACGCGGCGGCCGTCGCCGACCTCAACCTTCTGGCCTACGCCCTCTGCGCCGCCGGAGAACCGGCCCGCGCTGCCCCGGTCTTCGGCGCCATCGCCGGCCTCGTCACCCCCTTCCCCTGGGGACACGACGGCCGCGACTCCGTCCTGGCCTTCACCGCCGCCCGGCGACGAGCCGACGCAACTTCTTGACCCGGGCCACAGGCATTTAGTCAGTACGTCGCTGACGAACACCGGCCCGGCCGCCCCCGATGTGTCCGCGCCGCTGGTGTCGGGGGCGGCCTACGCCGAGCCCACCTCGCCGGCAGGCCGCCGAGAAGGCCGGCTCCGGGGGATCCGACGAGGAGTACCCACACATGGGCGATCGGTACGAACGCCACGGAGTCAGTCCGTCGACATGGTGGCCAGCATCGCGGCCGGGTACCGGCTTCCCGCGGAACCCTGAGGAAGGATCTGCCTGATCTGAGCGAGGTCGGCGTCGGTGAGTTCGACGTCGACCGCGGCCGTGTTCTCCGCCAGGCGGGCGGCGTTGCGGGTACCGGGGATCGGGACCACGTCGTCGCCCTGGGCGAGCAGCCAGGCCAGCGCGAGCTGGGCGGCGGTGATGCCCTTGGCGGCGGCGAGCTTCTTCAGCTGCTCGGTGGCGTTGAGGTTGTACGTGTAGTTGTCGCCCTGCCACCGCTCGTCCCAGCTGCGCATGTCGTCCGCCGGGTACTCGGCGGCGGGCTTGACCACGCCGGTCAGGAAGCCGCGGCCGAGCGGGGAGTACGGGACGAACCCGATGCCCAGCTCTCGCACGACCGGCAGGATCTTCTCCTCCACCTCCCGTTCGAAGAGCGAGTACTCGGACTGCAGGGCCGTGACGGGAGTGACGGCATGGGCGCGGCGGATGTACTGGGGGCCGACGTTGCTCAGGCCGAAGTACTTCACCTTGCCCTCGGCGATCAGTTCGCCGACGACGCCCGCGACCTCCTCGGCCGGCACGTCGGGGTCGGCGACGTGCTGGTAGAAGAGGTCGATGCGGTCGGTCTGCAGGTGGCGCAGGCTGTTCTCGGCGACCTTGCGGATGTTCTCCGGACGACTGTCGAACCCGGCGCCGATCTGCTGGGCGGTCATGTCGAACCCGAACTTGGTGGCCAGGACCACCTCGTCACGGAAGTCCTTCACGGCCTTGCCCAGCAGGATCTCGTTGCTGCCGGTACCGAGGCCGTACAGCTCGGCGGTGTCGAAGAAGTCGACCCCGAGTTCATGGGCACGGCGGAGGGTGGCGGTGCTCTCGTCGTCGTTCGAGGAGCCGTAGGCGAGTGTCATCCCCATGGTGCCGAGGCCGAGCGCGGAGACGCGCAGGCCCTGGGAGCCCAGATCGCGGTGATGCATGAGTTCTCTCCAGACATGAGTGCGAGTCGGCAAGTGCCAAACCGAACCGTTCGGTTTGGACTCTAGCGTCGGACCGCCGCAATGCCAAACCAAACAGTTCGGTCACTTATCCTGGCCCTATGCCTCGACCGACGACCGATCCGACCCCCGCGCCCGCCGCTTCGGAAGGCGCCGACTCCACCCGCGAGCGGATCGTCGCCGCCGCCACGGAGGAGTTCGCCCGGCACGGAATCGCCGGGGCCCGGGTGGACCGCATCGCCAAGCAGGCCAGGACCAGCAAGGAGCGCGTCTACGCGTACTTCCGCGGCAAGGAGGCGCTCTACGCCCACGTCTCCCTGCTCGAACTGGCCCGGGTCGCGCAGGCCACCCCCATGGACCCGGACGATCTACCGGGCTACGCGGGCCGCCTCTACGACCACTTCACGATCACCCGCCCGGACCACCACCGGCTGATCGCCTGGGGCCGCCTCGAACTCGCCGGCACCGCCGCTTCGTCCGGCGCCGACACGGTTCGGGACACCGTCGCCGGCAAGCTCGACCAGTTGCGCGAGGCTCAGCGGGCGGGGCGGCTGGATCCGGTCTGGGACCCGGTCGACGTCCTCGCCCTGGTCAACCAGATCGCCACCACGTGGGCGGCACAGACCGAGATCGGCGCGATAGCGGCGGAACAGGCCACGGACCCGTCCCTCGCCGCTCGCCGCGCCGCCGTGGTCGCCGCCGTCGAACGTATCTTCCCGCGCGCGGCGCGGTGAGCCGATCGGGCGCGTGACGCGGTGAGCCCGTCCGGCTCTCGCCGACCCGGCGCACGGGACGCCGATCCGCGGATGCCGACCAGCGGGCGTCCCGGCTCCGGTCTCCAGGTGTCGTCGCCCTTTTCGCCGGGCTCGACGCGCACGACGGGCTCCGTGGCCACAACGCGACGCTGGGGCGTGTCCGGGCTGATCCACGACCGTTCGGCTGACGGCGACAGCGGCGCCCGCGTCGACCAGTGACCGCTCGATGAAACTCGCACATCCAGGTGTACGAGTCATCGCGGCCTCACTCGCCGGACAGCACCGCCTGCGCGGCGCCGCGCGCCTCCTCGGCCGTGTCCGTCGCGCGGGCGGCCGCCGCTGCACGCTCGCACTGCGCCAGCGTGTACTGCGCGAGGGTGGCCCGCACATAGGGAATCGACGCGGCGCCCATCGACAGGGAGGTGACCCCCAGGCCGGTCAGCACACAGGCGAGCAACGGGTCGGACGCGGCCTCGCCGCACACCCCGCAGCTCTTGCCCTCGGCCTTCGCCGCCTCCGCGGACAGCGCGACGAGGTCGAGCAACGCGGGCTGCCAGGGGTCCTGCAGCCGCGAGACCGCACCCACCTGCCGGTCGGCCGCGAACGTGTACTGCGCGAGGTCGTTGGTCCCCAGCGAGAGGAACTCGACCTCCCGGAGGATCGACCGCGCCCGCAGCGCCGCCGACGGGATCTCCACCATGGCACCGAACTTGGCCCGCAGCCCCGCCTCACGACACGCGTCGGCGAACGCCTTGGCCTCGCGACGGTCGGCGACCATCGGTGCCATCACCTCGAGCTGGACCGGCAGCCCTTCCGAGGCTTTCGCCAGCGCCCGCAGCTGCGTCCGCAGCACCTCGGGGTGATCGAGCAGCGTCCGCAGACCGCGCACACCGAGAGCGGGGTTCGGCTCGTCCGCCGGAGTCAAGAAGTCCAGAGGCTTGTCGGCACCCGCATCGAGCACACGCACGACCACACGCCCCTCGGGGAAGGCCTCCAGCACCTGGCGGTACGCCTCGACCTGCTTGTCCTCGGACGGCGCCTGCTCGCTGTCGTCCAGGAACAGGAACTCCGTACGGAACAGCCCGACACCCTCCGCTCCGGCCTCCACCGCAGCCGGCACGTCGGCCGGGCCCCCGACGTTGGCGAGCAGCGGCACCTTGTGCCCGTCGGAGGTGGCACCCGGGCCGGTGGAAGCGGCCAGTGACGCCTTCCGCTCTGCGGCCTCGGCCGCCATCCGCTCCGTCTTCTCCTTGCTCGGATTCACGAAGATCTCGCCGGTGCCGCCGTCCACGGCGATCATCGTGCCCTCGGCCAGCTCCCCCGCCCCCGGCAGCGCGACGACGGCCGGAACGCCGAGCGCCCGCGCGAGGATCGCGCTGTGACTCGTAGGCCCGCCCTCCTCGGTCACGAAACCGAGTACCAAAGAGGGGTCGAGCAGCGCGGTGTCCGCCGGCGCGAGATCCCGGGCGATGAGCACGTACGGCTCGTCGCTCTCCGGCAGACCGGGCATGGGAACGCCCAGCAGCCGGGCGACGATACGATTCCGCACGTCGTCGAGGTCGGCCACCCGCCCGGCGAGGTACTCCCCCGCACCGGCCAGCAGTGCGCGATACGCGGCGAACGCGTCGCAGACCGCGTGCTCCGCACCGCTGCCGACCGTGATCCGGCGCTCCACATCGGCCATCAGCTCGGGGTCCTGGGCCATCAGGGCCTGCGCCTCCAGCACCGCCTGGGCGTCACCGCCGGCCAGGTCGCCGCGCTTGATCAGATCGGCGGCCACGGCCTCCATGGCCGTGCGGGCGCGCCCCTGTTCACGTTCCACGTCCTCCGCCGGTATCCGCTTCGCGGGCGGCTCCAGCACCGCTGTGCCCATGTGCCGAACTTCGCCGATCGCCACACCGTGGCTCACGCCGACGCCTCGCAGCGTTGTCTCCATGTCACGCGTCTCCGATCAGTGCGGCAGGGCCCCGCAGCCGCGGTGGTTGTGCGATTCGCATGCGACCGCGTCATGGGCGCGATCGTTGTCACTGCCGGCCGAACAGCGCGTCGTCGGCGCTCACTCCGTCGTCCTCACGGACGTCGGAGAGGGAGTCGGCCCGTGGCTTCCAGGGCCGCAACCGGACAGATCGAGGACGTGCCCGCGGTCGACGGGGGCGGCATCCCACCGGACCACGAACGGTCCACGGTCCACGACCCCACGACAACGCCGTTTACCGGGCGTGGACTTCGGCAGGCGGGCGGGCGGTGTCGATCGACGGGCGGCGAGCTGAACGGGTCAGGTTCGGGCGATCAGCTTGATCTCGTGCACCACTTGGGCAAGTTTGTTGATCGCCTTGACCGGCAGGCCGACGACGAAGCGCACCGGATGGTCCTGTGCGTCCGACCGGAGTTTGGCGGGCAGCCGGCCGAGACGGCCTCGGAAGTCCCGCGTGTACTGCCCTATGACCAGTTCCCTGGGCATCATGGTGGTTTTCTTGCAGTTGTCACAGATGATCGTGAGCAGGCAGCCGTGGACGTAGGTCAGCCGATGAAGTTGCTCTCCGCCACAGGTGCACTCCAGATACGCGGTTTCCGTGCTCTCGGTCATTGTCGGCTCCTTGGCTTCCTCAAAGCTCACCGCGCCCGTCGGGCAAGTAGTGCAGCAGGCGATCGGGGTGGGGCGGGCGACGGTCAGCGGCATGAGCAGCCCCGGCTTCTGCCATCAGTCAGCAGGTGCGCCTGGCGCGTGAGCTGAGTGGCGCGTTCAGCCCCAACGATACGCTCACGGCCACCAGACCCCACCCACACGTCACATCTGTGAGTACTCAATTCACGTACGTGAAAATAGTCCCACGCCGGCCCACCCTTGTCCAGGTCCGCGCAGGAGGGGAACTACGAGTAAGTCCCCAGGCGGGACGACCTCCTGGTCGGCTGTGCAACAATCTGGACAGATGTGACGACATGGCGAGGGGAGGGGTGGACATGCCGGCGTCCCGCGAGCGTGACCTGTTGGCAAAGGCGGCACGGCTCTACTACCTGGACAACTTGTCGCAGCAACAGGTGGCCAGCGCTTTGGGTGTCAGCCGATCGAACGTCTCACGCATCCTCACTGCCGCACGGGACCAGGGGATCGTGGAGATCCGGATCAACGATCCGGCCGGACGTGATCTGGATCTGGAGGAGCGGCTGCAGACCGCCTTCGGGGTGTCCTCCTGCCGTGTGGCCTCGGTGCACACCGACGAGTCGGCACTGGCCAAGGTGGGAGAGCTGGCGGCCGCCTGGATGCTGGACATGGTCAAGCCCGGCAGAAGCATCTCGCTCTCCTGGGGGAGCACGCTCCAGGCCATGGTGCACGCCGTCCCTTTCGGGCAGGACCTCGCGGTGGAGATCCTCCCCTTGGTGGGCGGACTTTCCTCCGTGGCCTCGGAGATCACCGGCGAGGAACTGGTCCGGGAGCTGGCCGACCGCCTGGGCACCACCTACCAGCGACTCCACGCGCCCGCCCTGCTGGAGGCCAAGGCATCGCGTGACACCCTGATGACCGAGCCGGCCATCGTGAACGTGCTGCACGCCGGTCGCGAGTCCTCTGTCGCCTTCCTCGGTATCGGTGCGATGGGGGTGGGCTCCTCCGCCGCGATCATCGAGTCGCTCCACCTGAGCGATGGCGATCGGGCGGCCTTCGAAGCGGCGAAGCCGGTGGGCGATGTGTGCGCCCGGTTCTTCGACGAGGACGGCAACCCGGTGCGCGGGGCGGTCGAGGACAGGGTGCTGGCCATCTCGCTCGACGACCTCCGCCGGATACCCACGGTGGTGGGTCTGGCGGCAGGCGTCGAGAAGGTCCGGGGAGTGCTGGGCGCGCTGCGCGGACGCTACGTGGACGCCCTCATCTGTGACGCCCCGCTGGCAGAGGCGCTGCTTGCCGCGGCCTGAGCCGATCCGGCATCCGGCATCGGCTCCGTACCCGCACCCGCATCCGCGTCCGGCCAGGGCGTGCCCCCTGCCCGCAGGCCGAGGAGCACGCTGCCGCCACGTCCACTGGCAGTCAGGGCAAGGACAATGTGGACGGGCGGCAGCGCGTTCATGGGGCCACCGGGGTGGCAAGGGCGCCTGCTGACTGATCGTCGGAGCGCTCCCGGATGAGTGGCGGGGTCACCGCCATCCGAACCAGTTCGGGTCGTCCAGGCGTCGCTGGACCGCGTTCAGCAGGCGCGCGGCGTCCGCGCAGTCACCGACGCGGTGATCGACGGTGAGACCGACCCGGCAGCGGGTGCGCACCCCGACTCCGCCGCCGACGGGGACGACGTGCGGGGCCACCGCACCGACCGAGAGCGCGGTCGCCTGGGGCGGGTTGAGCAGTTCCTGGAAGGCGTCGACACCCAGGGTGCCCAGGTCGTGCACGGTGGTGGTGGCCGCGGTCAGGTACTCCACCGGCACCTTGCCGCTGCGGGCGTGGTCGGCCACGCGCCCGAGTCGCTCGTCGAGTTCCTGGATCGGGAACCGGTCCGGGTTGACCAACACCGGGGCGACCGGGCCGAGTTCGGTGTCCACCATCAACCCGACCGCGACGTCGGACCATACCTCGCTGCCCTCCCCGGTCCACCGGGCGTTGAGCGGGCTGTCCCGCAGGGCATCCGCGTAGGCCCGTACGATCAGGCTGAGCCAGCCGCACTGCCCGCGACGCTCCGCGACGGCCTCGAGGTCGAGGTCACGGAAGACGACGGCCTGGGGGACGGCGGCGCTCGCGCTGGTCTGGCGGGCGACGGTCCTGCGGGACCTGTGCCGTGCGGCCGGTGTGGCTGTACCCGCCGGTACTCCGTTGGTGACTGACGGGGTAGGGGGCACGTGGGGTGCGGGCGCCACGAGTGGGGAGGTCACGGCCTCGACATCGAGCACTCTGATGGTCCCGCCCGGCCCGGTGCCGTTGAGGGTCGCGAGGTCCACGCCGAGTTCCACCGCCCGGCGTCGGGCGAGCGGCACGGCCGACACGACGGTCGAGAGGGGCGGCGGCGCAGCCGGCGTGGTGGCGAGCGCCGCCGCAGCGGGCGGTGGAGCCTCCGCCTCGGCCGGCCCGTCGAGGAGGTCGCCCAGCAGGTCGTCCGCGTCGCTGCTGAGGTAGGCGATCGGCTCGCCGACAGCGATCACATCGTCGGGCTGCGCCACCAGTCGGAGCAGGATTCCGTCGACGGGAGATTCGACCTCCATGTCGACCTTGTCGGTCGCGACCTCGCACACCACGTCGCCGGCGCGGATCTCGTCGCCCTCCGCCTTGTGCCAGGTGAGGAACGTGCCCTCCTCCATCGTCATGGACATCTTGGGCATGACCAGGGGGATCTCAGCCATCACCACGACCTGACCAGGCGGGTGGCCTCGGCCACGATGTCGGGGACCTGGGGCACGGCCGCGCGCTCCAGCTGGGGCGCGTAGGGGATCGGTACGTCCAGGCCGCTGAGGCGGCGGATCGGAGCCCGAAGGCGGCCGAACGCGTCCGAGTCGGCGATCAGTGCGGCGATCTCGGCCATGTAGCCGCAGGTCTTGGGGGCTTCCTGGACCAGCAGGGCGCGCCCGGTGGCGGCCACTTCCGAGATGATCGTCGCCTCGTCCAGCGGGACGAGGGTGCGGGGGTCGACGACGGTTGCGGTGATGCCCTCCTCGGCGAGCAGTTGCTGGGCGGCTTCCTCGGCGCGGGACACCATGATGCCGGTGGCCACGATGGTGAGGTCCTGGCCCTGCCGGCGGACCGCCGCCTGCCCGAGAGGGATGCGGTCGGCGCCGGCGGGCACGGGTCCGCTCTGCTTGTAGAGCAGTTTGTGTTCGAGGACGATGACCGGGTTGGGGTCGTCGATGGCGGCCAGCAGCAGGCCCTTGGCCTCTGCCGGGGTGGCGGGCATGACGACCTTCAGCCCGGGGATGTGGGCGAACCAGGTCTCCAGGCTCTGGGAGTGCTGGGCGGCGGCGCCGGTGCCGGAGCCGGTGGGGGCACGCAGCACCATCGGAACGCGGGCCGCGCCACCGAGCATGAAGTGGATCTTCGCGGCCTGGTTGGCGATCTGGTCCATGGCCTGGGCCGTGAAGTCGGAGAACTGGATCTCCACGATGGGCCGCATGTCGGCCAGCGCGGCGCCGACCGCCGCGCCGACGATGCCCAGTTCGCTGATCGGGGTGTCGCGCACCCGCTCCTCGCCGAAGCGGTGCACCAGGTCGCCGGTGACGCCGAAGGCGCCTCCGTAGATGCCGATGTCCTCGCCGAGGACGAAGACGCGGGGGTCGGTCTGCATGGCCTCGGCGAGGGCCTCGCGGACCGCCTCGGCGTAGGTGAGGGTGCGCTCCGACGGGTCGGCCGGCGGCCGCGCCGTCGTCGCGGCCGCCGGGCTCGGGAGTGTGGTGGTCATGTGCAGGTCTCCGATGAGTCAGACGGCGTAGACGGCGGAGGTGAGTTCCGCGGCGCTGGCGTCGGGGGCGGCGTTCGCCGTGCGTACGGCGTCGCGCACCGCGTCACGTGCGTCGGCCTGGCACTGCTGTGCCTCGGCTTCGGTGAGGGTGCCGGCGTCGAGCAGGGTGGCGGTGTAGCGGGCGATCGGGTCACGGTCGCGCCACTCGTCGATCTCCTGGCGCGTGCGGTAGAGGTTCTTGTCGCTCTTGGAGTGGCCCTTCCAGCGGTAGGTGAGTGCTTCCACGAAGGTGGGGCCGCCGCCCGCGCGGGCCCGCTCCACGGCGGTGCGGACGACTTCCTGTACGGCGGCCACGTCGTTGCCGTCGACGGTGACGCCGGGGATGCCGTAGCCGGCGGCGCGCTCGGCCAGGCGCTCCACGCGGAACGCCCGCTGGACGGACATGGACATTCCGTAGTTGTTGTTCTCGCAGATGAACACCACGGGCAGGTCCCAGATGGCGGCGAGGTTGACTCCCTCGTGCCAGGCGCCCTCGTTGACCGCGCCGTCGCCGAAGAAGCTCAGCGCCACCCGGTCCTCGCCGCGCAGCCGGCTGGCCAGGGCGGCACCGGCGGCGATGGGGACACCACCGGCGACGATGCCGTTCGCGCCCAGGTTGCCCGTCGCCACGTCGGCGATGTGCATCGAGCCGCCGCGGCCCCGGCAGTACCCGGTCTCCTTGGCGAGCAACTCGGCCATCATGCGGTCGAGTTGGGCGCCGCGGGCGATGCAGTGTCCGTGGCCGCGGTGGGTGGAGGTGATGTAGTCGCCGTCGCGCAGTTCGGCGCAGGCACCGACCGGCACCGCCTCCTGACCGATCGACAGGTGCATGGTGCCGTGCATCATGCCGCGGGCGAAGAGGTCGTCGACGGCCTCCTCGAACCGGCGGATGGTCCACATCGTGGTGAGGGCGGAACGGGCCGCCTCGGCGTCCTTGATCAGGTCCATGCTCACAGTCCCCTTCACGCGGCCAGAGGGTCGGTCGGCGCCACCGGCAGGTCGATCCGCTCCCCCGCCAACAGTCGGTCCTGCAGACGCCTCAGGGTCGCGATCATGGCGTTCTGGTCGATCCGCACGTCCTGGTGGGTGAGCACGGTCCCGGCGGGGACGTCCCGCACCACCTCGGCGCCGGCGGCGAGGCCCAGGGGCACCAGAGCGTCGGCCGCCGTCGCCTCGGCGCTCTCGGCGAGTCCGTACACGGTGGATCCGCCGATGCCGTCTATGCGTTCGCCGGCCCGCAGGTCCCGCTTGGCGACCGCGACCACCTCGGCGTTCCACACCGTCGGCGCGAGGCTCGGGACGCGGTCCAGCACTGCCTCGGCGACGGAGAGCGGAGCCTCGACGCTGGCCAGGTGGTAGGGCCGGTAAAACGAGTAGTAGGGCCCCTCGCCCATCCCGAGGTACTCCATCTCGGCGGTGACGACCGGGTCGTCGCTGTGACCGATGACAAACACACCGGGCGCGACCGGACCGGTGCAGTAGTCCACCACCCCGGCGGCGGGAAGCACGCCGCCGTCCGCCTCCGGGCGGAAGGTCTTGGCCAGGTCGGCGACCGTCGAGTGGGGACCGGTCATGCCGCGCCGGCTGAGCCGGAGGTCCGTCGCGTTGGCCAGCGCCACCATCTCGATCATCGTCTTGGAGCCGTCGACGAAACTGGCCAGCATCTTCGGGTTCATGCCCTTGGCCGTGGCCTGATCGGTCAGCGCCTCGGGGGTGGCCGTCGGGTCGAGGGGGTTGTTCTTGCCCTTGCCGGCACAGACCACGCTGAACCCGATGTCCCGCACGTAGTCCACCAGCCGCTTGCACTCCACCGGTTCGTCACCGCGACAGACCGTGTAGACGCGGCCCATGCGCTGCGCGACCGTCGACAGCAGCAGACCGATCGTCACATCGCACTCCACGTTGAGCAGTGCGATGTCCTTGCCCGCGAGCAGGCCGAAGAAAGCGACCGAGGCACCGACGTCCGGCACACCGCTGGCGTCGACGATGATGTCGATCGGCAGCGAGACGAGGTCCAGCGCGTCGGTGACGACGACCGGCCTGCCTCCCAGCACCGCGGCGGCCCGCTCGTCGGCCGTGCCGCCGCTGAGCGCCTGGCCCCGGTCCGAGCGCTTGAACGCCTCGTGACCGCGTTCCGGGTCGATGTCGGCGATCGCGGAGATCTCCATGCCCGGGATGTGCGCCACCTGCGCGACGAAACCGAGTCCCATCTGCCCAGCGCCCACGAGGCCCACCCGAACCGGCCGGCCGAGCTTCTGCTCCCGCTCCCGCAACTGATCCCTGTAGCTCATGCTCCGGTCCCTTCCTGCCACCCGGTCGATCTCCGACCCACTGGGCGCATTTGCACATCCGTGCATTTGATATGCACGTTGGTGATTTACTTGGTAGCACGGGTGCGGCACCCAGGACAAGGCCTGGGTCGACTCCTCCCGTCGGCGGGCGGTGAGCGACTGCCGACAGGTGAATGTCATGGCCATGTCAGACACATATGTCAGGCACACGCAGCCCCGGCGCTGCGGGACGCGGTATGAGACAGGCGCCGCCGGCGACTACTCGCAGGCGGCGCCCACGAACCGCACCGTGCTCCTGTAGTGGAGGTCGTTCACCGTGTCGACCACATCCGGAGAGCGGGGCCGTGATCGACCGTGGCGCCGGACTGCATCCGGCGGTAGCGGTCGCGGGCGTCCTCAACCGCGCGTGCCATGGCGGTGGATCCGGCCCGGGACGACGCCGTGCTCAGCTTCCCGGTGAGCTGCGGGCGTTCGCGGAAGCGGGCGAGAACGGAAGCCCCCTGCATCACCAGGGCTCGTTCGACGACGCTGTCGCTCCGCCGCACGAGCAGCAGCACCACGGCGCCGCGAAGCCGCCCGGTGGCGCGGCCGGAGACGAGGGTGACACCCGCCCGGTGCTCCTGGCCGGCGAGCTTGTTCACGGTGCGCATGTAGTAGCGGTGCTGGGCCACGCTCGCCAGAAGCGAGAGCACGAAGCCGCCGAGCAGCAGCAGGGCCAAGGGCAGGTATTCCATGAGTCCTCTTTTCAGGGGCCTTCGGTTCCGGCCCCTCGTTCAGGAGGGGAGGGGACTGCCGGCCGCTCCTGTCCGTCACCCTCGGGGAGGAAGGGCGAGCGGGCCGGCAGTCCCGGTATGCGGGGCAGGCCGAAGGAGGAGCGGTGGCGGACCTTCCTGGCCGCCACCGCACTCCGTATCCGATCGGGATTCCGGCCGCGCAGCCGGACCGTTCCGCAGCTCAGACACATCAGGGCCGCCACCTCGGTGGTGACTTCGGTGGTGCCGAGACGGTAGGCGAAGCGAGGTGAGCCGAGCAGTGGCAGTGCCATGGATCCCTCGACGAGCGTCCCGCCGCAGTCGCGACAGGCGTCCTCCGCCGGGGCGCTGTCATCAGGGGCGTTCATGGTGTGCTGCTCCTTCCGCCTCGCCGCGGCCGCGCCGCGTGCGCACCTCGGTCCGGCCGCACCGTCACGCGCGGACGAGCCTCAGTTCGGTTCCCGGTGCGGGAACCTCGAGCGGACCGTCTGCGTGCAACGCTCCGGGCAGCAGCCCGGCGGCCGGATCGGGGTCCACGTAGACGACCACGTGACCGAGGGTCGTCAGGTTCTCCTGGGCGCGCTCCCCCACCGCGGTCAGGGTCAGCCGGGTCTCGCCGAGCCACAGCTCGTCGCCCGGTCGGATCTCCTGGGCGGGGGTGTCGGCCGGCTCGTGCACCACGCTGAGGCTCTCCAGGTCCCCCGGAAGCGGCTCACCGAAGAGGATGAGGACGCCGCCGTTGATGAGGTCCGCGGCTTCGTCGCCGACGCGGAGGATGGTGCTCTGGTAGTAGAGGTCGTTCATCAGTACATCCCGAAGCTGACGAGCCAGGCAAGGGCCACGGCGAGGGGCGAGGTGATCAGACGGCTGAGCAGTACCGCCGGCGTACCGACCGCCACCGTCTCGGGTTTCGCCTCACCGAGGGCGAGACCGACGGGGATGAAGTCGCAGCCGACCTGGCCGTTGATGGCGAACAGGGTGGGCAGAGCGTACTCGACGGGGATGGTTCCCGCGGCGATCTGCGTGCCCATCAGCACCCCGATGATCTGGGCGATCGCCGCTCCGGGCCCCAGGATCGGGGACAGGAAGGGCAGGGCCACCACGGCACCGAGGGCGATGAGACCGAGCGGATTCGAGGCCAGCGGCTTGAGGCCCTCGCCCATCGCCTCGGCGACGCCGGTGTAGAGGACGAACCCCAGCAGCAGGCTGACGTACGCCATGAACGGAAGGATGGTGCTGATCGTCAGGGTGATGGCCTGCCGGCCCGAGGCCAGAAGGGTGTTGACCGCGTAGCCGATGCCGGAGCTGAACTTGATGAACCCGTCGGATATCCGGGAGAAGAGTCCGCCGCCACCCGACGGCTGGGCGACGGGCTCGGTGACCGGGTCCGCGGTCTGGTCGCGGTTGTCCCCGGCCGATGGCGAGTCCGGTGCCGGCGCCGCCTCGGCGTCGTCCTCCGCCCCCTCCTCGACCACGACATCGTCCACCCCCACGTCGGAGACGAAGATGTCCTCGGTGATGAACTGGGCGAGCGGGCCGCCGGGCGCGCCGGGATACACGTCGATCGTCGGTATCCGCTTGCGTGGATAGACACCTATCCGAGCGGTGCCGCCGCAGTTGATCACCGCGCAGAGGACCTCGTCGTCGGGGACGGTGGTGCGGAACCCGTCGACGGCCTCCGCCCCGGTCAGCTCCGCGATCCGCTGGGCGACGGGGTGAATACCCCCGCCCGTGACCGACAGCACCTTGTTGCGGGTCTCGGTGCGGCGCAGGGTGAGTCCGTCGCCCCAACCGCCCGAGCCCTTGCGGACGAACACCGAGGGGTAGGTGCGCGGGCTCTGCTCGGTGGTCGTCATCGTGTGCCTCCGGTCACCGTGAGCGCGCTGCTGGCGTTGCCCGTGGTGAATTCCTCGTCGAACTTGCGGAAGATCTCGGTGCGGCCGGTTCTCTTGATCAGGATGAGAGTGATCCGCTCGGTGACGACGCCCCTGATGAAGATCACCACGACGCCCGTGGCGAGGTAGTACAGCGCCAGGGGCACGGTGGACAGACCCAGCTTCTGCACGCCACTGGCGATGCCCAGCCAGACGAACAGCTCGCCGGCGTTGGCGTAGGGGAAGAACGAGGTCACCGGGTGGACGAAGGAGACCGCCGAGTCGTAGAAGGCCGGCTTGTACTTCTCGGGCAGGAACCTGCCGAACGAGTAGCACATCGGGTTGGTGAGCATCAGCACGGCGAGCACCGGCATGACGGTGTACCGGGTGATCCACCAGCGCGAGGACCACTCGACGGCCCGGGTCACGCGCTTCTCGCCGACGAACGTCACCAGCGCGTACATGGCGGTGAGCAGGACGATCAGCGTGGGGAGAATCCCGGTCACCAGACCGGTGAACTGCTTGCCGGCCTCGTTGAACAGGCCGATGAAATGGGAGCCGACCCAGACTGCGCCACGAATGACGGGGTTGTCACTCTCCTCGCCCTGGGGTGTCGACGCCGCCAGGGCTGCCGCGGCAACGGTAACCATCTCGGCCCTCCTCTCTGTTTCTGAGCGGGGATACGGAGGTCTCTGTCTCCGAGTGGGGATGCGGAGGCCGGCCGGAGCCCATGGCCCGTACGGCGGAGACGAGTAGGCGGCTCTGGTGGGGTGGGGAGCCGGCGTGATCGGGATGCGACGGGAGGAACGGGGATCATGCAGCACGTGGGTTTGCACGTCTGCTCAGAGTTCCTCACCTCTGTTCGATAGAGGTGTAGCACCGGGCAGCGCGGCGCGACAAGATGTCGAACCTAATTACGCTGTGTGACAGCCAGGGAAACTCGGCCCGCCGGCCCGAGCCTCGCCCGCGCCCTCAAGGGCGCGCACCGGGCATCGACGGCCGCCGTTTGCACATTGATGCAATTCTTCTTCACATCTGTCCACCGGCTGTGTAACGTGCAGCTTCGCCCAGCCCTCGGCCAACGAGAGCGTACTTTGCCGGACAAATCGAAGGAGAACGCTGTGCCTGAGACCCGTGTCACGATCGCGTCCGAGGTGGGACTGCACGCCCGGCCCGCGGCGGCCTTCGTCCAGGCGGCCGCGAAGCAGCCGTGCCAGGTGTCGATAGGCAGGGAGGAAGGGGCGCCGGTGAACGCGAAGAGCATGCTCGCCGTGCTGTCCCTCGCACTCCGACACGGCGAGCAGGTCGTGCTGCGTACCGAAGGCACCGAGGAGGAGGCGGCTCTTGCCGACCTCGCCGACCTGCTCGCGCGAGACCTCGACGCGGTGTCATGACGCGCGTTTTCCGCGGTCACCGCACAGCACCGCTTGACGCACCCCCGAGGAAGCACCATGCCGACGGCACGTGATCAGCACCTGCTGGTGAAGGTCGCCCGCATGTACTACGAGGAGGGTCGCTCCCAGCAGGAGATCGCCCATGCCCTCAGCGTCAGCCGGCCCAACGTCTCCCGGATGCTCGCCGCTGCCCGGGAGAGAGGGATCGTCGAGATCAGCATTCACGATCCGGCAGGGCGCGACCTGTCCCTGGAGAGCGAGCTGCGCGCGAGGTTCGGGCTGCGCGACTGCCGGGTGGCCGATGCCCCGGGAAGTGACCGCACGCTTGCCCACGTCGGGGACCTCGGAGCCCGCTGGCTGCTGGAGACCATGCGGCCCGAGCAGCGCGTGGGGGTGTCCTGGGGGCGCACGCTTCAGGCGGTTGTGCAGCACGTCCCCGACAACGGCGGGCTCAATGTCGAAGTGCTCCCCCTTGTCGGCGGGCTGTCCTCCGTGGACAGCGAGATCACCGGTGAGGAGCTGGTACGGGACCTGGCCGCCCGCCTCGGCGGCCGCTTCCGCCACCTGCACGCTCCCGCCCTGCTCACCACCCCGGCGAGCAGACAGATCCTGCTCGCCGAGCCCTCCGTCCAGGACGCGCTCGAAGCAGCCGAACAGGTCGCTATCGCGCTGGTCGGCATCGGCAGCCACGGCGTCGGATCGTCCGCGGCGATCATCGACGCGCTGGCACTCGACCCGCGGGAAAGGGAGGAGTTCGACAACCGCCAACCAGCAGGCGACCTTTGCGCGCGCTTCTTCGACGTCGACGGAAGACCCATTCCCGGTCCGGTCGACGAGCGGGTGCTGGCCGTATCCCTGGAGCAACTCTCCAGAATCCCGCTCGTGGCGGGGGTGGCGGCGGGCGCGGAGAAGGCCCGCGGCGTGCTCGGCGCCCTGCGCAGCGGTGCGCTCGACGTACTGATCTCCGACAGCTCCCTCGCTCGCGCCCTGCTCTCCGCCCAGGGCACTTCCGCGAAGTCCTCTTCGGCACCAGCTACTCGATGATCACCCATGCCCGGCGCTGTGAACTCCCAGCCAGCACCAGCGAATGCCCCGCACCTGCCCCGCCCCGGCCGGTGCGTCGACGTCGGCCTGCGAGGCGGTGGGGACGTCGGCCCGCACGGTCGGTCGGTACCGGCTCAGCCACGCACCACCCGTAGGGTCCGTACCGACGGGTCGGCCGCGTCCGGGATCAGGACTCCGTGCTCGAAGCCGCTGCGCAGATAGTCGAGGACTTCGTCGGTGATCACCTCGCCGGGCGCGATCACGGGCACACCGGGCGGGTACGGGCTGATCATCTCCGCGGCGATCCGACCCGTCGCCTGCTCGGCGGGCACATGGTCGACCTCGGCGAAGAACGCTTTCCTCGGTGACATCGCCTGTTCCAGTTCCAGGGCGGAGGGTTCAGGCAGACGAACCGGTGGCTGCCGTTCGAGCGAGCCGGCCTCCTCGGTGAGCGCGCGCAGGGCGTCCAGCAGGGTCTTCTCGGTCTCGTCGTCGTCGGCGTAGGTGATCGAGGCGCTGAGTCGGCAGGTGTCGGAGCCGCCGACGTCCACCTGCCGGTTCTTCCTGAGCCACTCGGCGGCCTGCATGCCGCTGATGCCGAGGTCCCGTACATCGATCACGATCTTCAGGGGGTCGTAGGAGGCGGCGAGGCCCTCCTCCACGATCTCGCCGCCCATCGGACGCAGGGCGGGCAGCTCGCCGACGGTCGTGCGGATCCGTTCGGCGCGGTGCAGCGCGGTGTCCAGAAGGTCGTGTCCCTGCTCGACCATCTGGCGGCGCCAGCCATCGAGTGTCGCGTACACGAGTGAGGACGCGCTGGTGGTACCGAGCAGGTCCTCCCGCTGCTTGAGGACTTCCGCCGACACCCGGTCGTACTGCACGTGGAAGACGGAACTCTGCTCGATGGCGCTGCCCGTCTTGTGGACGCTGGTGACGACCAGGTCGGCCTCGGCATCCATGCCCCACGGCGGAAGCCCGGGGTGGAACGGGAAGACCGCCCCCCACGCCTCGTCGACGATCAGGGGCACGTCGTGTTCGTGGCAAACCCGGGCCACACCACGGATGTCGGCGCAGGTGCCCCAGTCCGTGGGCGTGATCAGCAGCATGCCTTTGGCGTCCGGATGCTCCCGCAGCCGTCGTCGTACGTCGTCGGGCTCCGGCGGGTGAGCGATGTGGCGTTCGGTGTCGAACTTCGGGTGGACCCAGATCGGTTCGACTCCGCCCACGATGACGGCCGCGATCACCGATTTGTGCGCGTTTCGGGAGATCAGCAGTTTCTCGCCGGGCCCGGCCACCGAGAGCATGGCGGTCTTGACCGACAGGGAGCTGCCGCAGGTGGAGAAGAACGCCTGGTCGGCGCCGACCGCGTCCGCCATCAGGTCCTGGGCCCGGCTCAGGACGCCCCGGGACTGGCGGCGGTCGTCCAGCCCGTTGAGTGAGAGGACGTCGGAGCGGAACACGTCGAGGCCGACGATCTCAGCGACTCGCGGATCCGCACCGCGGCCCTGCTTGTGCCCCGGCGGGCCGTAGGCGATGTCACCCCGGCTGCGGAAGTCCCGCAGCGCCTCCAGCACGGGTACCTGCGCATGGTCCATGGTTCCTCCCAGCAGGCCCCCGGGAACGACTCCGCACATTCGTACGACGTCGAGCGTCACCTGTCCCTGCCCGTGTACACCACGAGCGGATTCCGAAACGCGGCGGTTGGAGTCCGGTCGAGGAGGAACTCGGAAGCGGGAGCGAAGACGATCGCCGACCCCTTGGAGTTCCGACGTGTCCAGCCTCCCGCCTCCGTCGTATCCAGGACTCCACGAGGAGGTCGCCCGGCGCGCAGACGCCCTGTGGGAGGTGGCGTGCGCTCTGCACGCGGATCCAGAGACCGCCTTCGCCGAACACCGGGCGACGGCCCTGCTCACCGACCGACTGCGCCGTGCGGGCTTCGAGGTGAGACGGAACGTGGCGGGCCTGCCCACGGCGTTCACGGCGGTCTCGGGCCGCGGCCGGCCCGCCGTGGCGCTCCTGCTGGAGTACGACGCCCTGCCCGGGCTCGGGCACGCCTGCGGCCACAATCTGATCGCCGCCGCCGGCCTCGGCGCCGCGCTGGTCGTGCACGCCCTACGGCACGGTACCGAGGGCTCGGTGGTGGCAGTGGGGACGCCGGCCGAGGAGGGCGGCGGCGGCAAGGCACTCGAGGTGCAGGCAGGTGTGTTCGACGACGTCGACGCCGCCCTGATGTTCCATCCCGGCGTGTACGACTGGGTACGGGCGCCCCTGACGGCGCAGGAGCAGTACCGGGTCGCCTTCCGGGGCCGGGCTGCCCATCCCACGGGCGACCCGACCCAAGGCATCGACGCCCTCGCGGCGTTGATCGAGCTGTTCAACGTCCTGTCGGCGCTCGGCCGTCGGCTGCCGCAGGGATCGCACGTCCAGGGGATCATCACGCACGGCGGCACCGCGACCAACGTCGTGCCCGACCTCGCCGAGGGCCGCTTCGGACTGCGGGCGGCGACCACCGCCGCCCTGGACGACCTGGCCGCGCGCTTGCACGCCGCGGCGGAGGGCGTCGCGCGAGCCACCGGCACCTCCTGCCAGGTGGAGCGGGCCGGCGTTCGCTATGAACACTTCCGGGACAGCCGGGTGCTGTCCGACCGCTTCGCCGACCGTCTCAGCCGGTCCGGGATCACCCTCACACCACCCGAACCCGGCGTCTACCTGGGCTCATCGGACATCGGCAACGTCAGCGGCCGTGTGCCCGCCATCCACCCCTTCGTCGCGATCATGGACTCCGGCGGCAGCGACCACACCCCCGAGTTCGCCACGGCCGCAGCCTCCGAACCCGCCCGCAAGGTCCTCACAGCCGTGGTCGAGGCGCTGGCCGGCACGGCGTTGGACGTCCTGCGAGACCCGGATCTACGCAATCGTGCCTGGGACCGGCACGCCGCCCGCGACGGAGGTTGAACGCTGTTCTCATGCCGGACCCGCCTGCCGAACCCTTATGCAGGACCTTGGTCCTGGGGGCGGCGGCCTCGTTCACAGGGGCTTCATGTGTTCGTCCGGCCAACTTCCCATCCGACAGGCGAGATTGGCACGGCTCACCGCAGATGCGGCCTGGCGGGCCGGGCCTGGCGGGTGAACGTACGTATGCGATTACGTAGTTCTACTGGCGCCTCGGGAAGGCAGCCTTGCGAGACTCGCCGATGCCGCTTTCTGACGGAGCGGTGGTGCCACGCCAGGGAGCTTGCTGCCTCCCTACAGGGCAACCGTCGCTAGCCGTCCAACAGGTAGCAAACACTGTCCGGTCAAGAGAGCCCGGCTGAACATTGGAGCGTCCTCCGTTGGTTTCCAAGACTCGTGTCCTTCTGGGCATGCTCGTGCTCCTGGCGCTGGCCCTCGGCGCCATCGCCCTGCTCGCGGCCATGAAAGCCGATGCCACCTGGTTCACGATCGTGCCTCTCGGCATCCTCGTGATCGGCGCGTCCGTCGTCCAGTCGCTCGGATGGTTCAACAAGAAGGGCCAGTGACTGGCCTGGTGACTCGCAGGGCACGCAGGCTCATCCGGTGCCGTCGAGCAGCGAGTCTGCAACCTTCCTGCCCGACTGATCGCGGCCACGGCTGACCGCCGCCGCCCGTGTAGGACGGCAGTTCATGGGAGGGAGACTTCGTATCGCCGGGACTGCTCGTCGCAGTCGACGCACTGGCGGTTGCTCGACGAGACCCTGTCGTGCCGCAGGATCGGAATCCGATTGCTCCTTCGCGACCGGTTGCGGATCCTGCTGGGATGCGCTTCTCCATCAACATCCCCAACTTCGGTGACTTCGCCGACCCCCGTAACGTCGCGGCCGTGGCGGTTGCCGCCGAACAGGCCGGCTGGGACGGACTCTTCGTCTGGGACCACGTACTGCATCGACAACATCAGGGCCGCCCCTTCGGAGACCCGTGGATGCTGCTGACTGCGGCCGCGTTGGCGACCTCGCGGATCCGGTTGGGCACGTTACTGACGCCGGTCCCCCGTTATCGTCCGCAGCAACTTGCCCGCCAGGTGGCCACCCTGGACCATCTCAGCGGCGGCCGGGTGATCTTCGCAGCCGGTCTGGGAGGGCCGGTCGAGGACGAGTACCGCAGCTTCGGAGACACCGCTGAGCCACGCTTCCTCGCCGAGCGGCTGGACGAGGGACTGGGGTTGTTGAGGCGCTGGTGGTCCGGTGAGTCGGTGGACCACCGTGGCCGGCACTACGAGGTCCGGGACGTGACGCTGTTGCCTGCAACAGTGCAGCGGCCTGGTCCGCCGGTGTGGATCGGCGGGTTCTGGCCGCGTCGCCCGCCGATGCGGCGGGCAGCACGGTGGGACGGGGCGGTGCCTCTTTTCGAGACGGCCCGGCATGGGCATGTGCCCGATGTGGCAGAGGTTCGGGAGCTTGTCGGTTATGTGCGCAAGCACCGTAGGGGTGGGGCCGAGCGGCCCTTCGAGTTCGTGCTCGGCGGTGCCACGTCCTCGGACGCCGTGAAGGCCAAGGACGTGACCGGTCCGCTGCGTGACGCCGGCGCCACCTGGTGGGACGAGCGGCAGGTCCAGACGGGCCCCGATCTGGATCGCCTGTCCCCGGTAATGCGCCGGATCGAGGCGGGGCCGCCGGTGATCTGATCAGCGTTTCGTGGGTGTGCCGGGTTTGTCGGTGGGCTTCTTCGGTCGCTTGTCGGGCCGGTAGCTGGGGCCGTTCATGATGACCTGCGGACGCTTGCGGCCTGCCGGATGGCGAGGTGGCCCGACCGGGCCGAACAGGATGACGGACCCGCCGGAGTGAGCCATCGCAGGGCGGCCAGGTCGCGGATCTGGGCGCCGGCCAGTTTCGGGGAGGCGTTGAAGTCGAACCCTTCCAGGGTGGATTCTGCTCGAACTTCGCTTTGCGCAGGGGGCGTTCGAAGTCAACGGTCTCGCGACGGGTGTCTCGTCCTGCAGAGCGCCCTGGAGGAAGTCGGGGTGGCCGAGTTCGCCGCCGTGGGCCTGGGTGAGGCGGGCGTCGAAAGTTTCCAGCATCCCTGACAGCCGCAGGGTCTTGAGCGATTCACGCAGGGCGGTGGTCATCACGCTCATCGGGCGGCCTCCTCGGCGTCACCGCGGTCCTGGTCGTCGTGGAGCCGGCCCGGAGTCTGCTGGGGATGGCGAACAGGCCCTCAGCTTGTTCTTCAACCTCCGTCGGCGTTGTGTGGTGCCGACGGAGGTTGGGACGGTGTCGAATCCGGCCGCTTACTCGAGATCGAGGACGGCTTTGCCGTGAAGGCGCCGGCCGAGCAGTGCCTGTACTGCCTCGGAGTGGCGAGTCCAGGGGCCGCGCCAGCTGATGCCCGGATCGAGTCGGCCTGCAGCGATCTCTCTGGCCAGCCAGGTCAGATCGGCGGAGAAGTCGATGGTGGGGTCGCCGAAGAGGAAGAAGGTGCGGATCGACCGGTCGTGCCGTCCTCCGTTGCCCAGCAGAGCATCCGGTGGCAGCACTACGTCGGCCTCGGAGGAGCGGCCCACGCTGTAGAGGATGCCGCCGGCCGACAAGGTGGCGAAGGCGTCGACGAGGTACTGTCCGCCGACGTTGTCGAGAACGGCAGACACGGGCTGCCGCGCGGCGGCCGGCTCGGGGTGGACCTCGTGGGCGCCCAGGGCTCGCAGTCCGTCCGCCTGGGCGGGGTTCCGGCTGATGGCAACGACGTGCGCGCCCGAGCGGGCGGCCAACTGGACGGCGTAGCGGCCGACGCCGCCGGAAGCACCGGTGACCATCACGCGGCGACCGAGCAGCGATCCCATCCGGCGCAGCACGTGCAGGGCGCTCAGTCCGGCGACGGGGACGGTGCTCAGTGCGCCGGGGTCGGCGTCCTTCGGTGCGGTGCCGAGCCGGGCGGCGGGTACGGCTCGCAGCTCGGCCCAGCCGGTCTCGCCGAGAGTGACGACCCTCTCTCCCTCAGCCGGGCCGGAGCCGTCGGCGGCCGCTTGGACGACCACGCCGGCCGCGTCCCAGCCGAGCACGGTGCCGCCCGGCATCTGCGGACGGGTCGCCTCATGGACTTCACCGAAGTTCAGCGATACCGCCTCAACCCGCACGAGCGCCTCGTGGGCGGCGGGCCGCGGTGCGGGGATGTCCGTCAGTGACAGGTGACCGGGTGAGGTGTGGTCGACGACGAGTGCGCGCACGGGGAGATCCCTTTCATGAAGTGCCACAGTGTGGCGTTTGCCTCAGTAGAGCATATGCTCGGTCTCGGCATGCTTGATAAAGTGCCAAGGGTGACCACCTCCGAGCAGCCCGCCACCTTGCGCGAACGGAAGAAGCTCCGCACTCGCCAGGCATTGATCGATACCGCCGTCACGCTCTTCGGCGACCGCGGATTCGACAACACTCCTCTGGACGCGCTGCTGGAGCAGGTGGAGGTGTCCCGGCGGACCTTCTTCCGCAACTTCCGCTCCAAGGAGGACGTGGCACTCACCGCCGTAACGCAGCTCTGGGACGTCTACCTGGAAGTGTTGGACGGCATCAAGAAGTCCGGGCCGCTGGCCGACGTCTTCCTCGACGCCATGCTGACCACTCTCGAGCGCATGGATGAGGACTGGTACCGACGCTTCCCACTCACGCTGCGGCTGATTGCCGATTCGCCCGCACTCGACGGGTACACGCGCCGACACTGCGCCGAAGTCCAGGCCGAGATCGCTCGCAGGCTCGGCGGACAGAGCCGTCTCGAGCTGCGGCTCGTCATCGAGTTCTTCTTGGCATCCTGGCGCTGCACTCTGGACGAATGGCTGCCCGACTGCATACCGGGCGAACTTCCCGCACTCTTGCGCCGGTCCTGCTCATCCATGAACTCCGCCCTCAGCTTGTCTTTCATGGCCTGAGGTCGAGATGGGCCTCGAACTTGCCTGCACACCTGGGCGTTCGTCGGACGCCGGGGCGGCTTTCGTCTGATCATGTGCTCCCACCAAGGTGCACCGATCAAGACGAAGGCCGCGAAGGTCAGTCTGCTGCAGACGCTGGCCCCGGGGATGTGTTCGCACAAGCGTCCGGCTTCCGGGCCGACTTATTCGACTGCCTGACCACGCGCGGGGACGAACCGTTCGAGCTCGTGGACGCGTTGCTCTGCGCGCCCGGTCCGGTGACCACCCCGGTGGACCTCACGCTGCTGGCCGAGCACCGGCGCGGGCAGGGCACGATGTAAGACGCGCTGAACTGCGGGAACGTGGACGTTCCCCGGCTGCGGCAGGTGCTGGCCGGCCTGCCGATGCCGCAGGCCGCCGACGGGCGCCTGGTCCTCGCGGTTGACATCAGCCCCTGGCTTGGCACCGGGGACAGGCCGGCGAACGCCGCCAGACGGTCGGCGGTGCCAAGGGCTTCCATGTCACCGACCGTTGCGGCGATGAAGGTGGCTCCGAGCATGGCGCCCATGCCGGGCAGGCTGCGGATCACCTTGGCGTGCGGGTGATCGTGGAACCGGGCCTCCATGCGCGTCGCCGCACTTCTTCCGCAGGCCAGGAACCCCTTGGGCCACGCGGAGCGGTAGAGCGCGCTGGCCTCCAGGAGCAGCTGCCGGGTTGGCGCGACGATCTTGCTTGCATGTGCGCGGACTGCTGGAGGCGTTCGGTGCCGGAGGCATCGACACCGCCTTCGTTTTCGCCTTCGCGCGCTGCGGCTTCCCGCACGGCATCTCGAAAACGGCTCCGGCGCTGCCTACCCCGACATGCTGCGGGAGCCCGAGGCTGCGCGTTCAGGACGGACCATCGCCGACTGCTGCCGCGGCTGAAGGGCTGAACCCCGCCCTCGCAGGCGTCGAGAGTATGCGAGCGAATACATAGGTGGGTGGGGAACGGGACGGGGCACTCGTATTCTCCCGACCGATCGAAGGAGTCGATTCGTGATCATCGCCGCAGTTGTCGGAGTGTGTGTCGTCCTGGCCGTGCTGGCCTTCCTCGTCCCGCGTCTGTCCCGTCATCCCGAACGCGGTACCCAGCGTTCGCTCGGCGCCGGCGCGCGAGCCGGCGGCAAGGCGCCCGGTGTCCTGGGTCGGCTCTTCAGCAAGCCGTTCCGGACGAGTTCCCGCGCCGTGGGCCGCAGCGGCTCGGCCGGCCGCCGCACCCGTGGCCGCATGCCCCTCTGACCTCGGCGCATACAGAGCTCACTCGGGAGTGGTGTGATGAACGCTGAACAGGGCGACCGGCTCCTGGACGGGCTGACCGTGGACACCAGCCGACGAGAGCGGCCGGTCCTGCTGGACGGGGCCGGCCGCCCCCTCAGGACTTGGCGCGAGAACCATCCGTACGACCACAGGGTCAGCCGCCAGGCGTACGAGCGGCGCAAGCGTGTCCTCCAGATCGAGCTGCTCAAGCTTCAGCGGTGGGTCAAGGACACCGGCGCACGCGTGATCGTGGTGTGCGAAGGGCGCGACGCGGCGGGCAAAGGCGGCACGATCCAACGCCTCACCGAGCGTCTCAACCCCCGCGGCGCACGTGTTGTGGCCCTGGACAGGCCCACCGAGCGGGAGACGGGGCAGTGGTACTTCCAGCGGTACGTCACCCACCTGCCGACGGCGGGAGAGATCGTGTTCTTCGACCGTTCCTGGTACAACCGGGCCGGCGTGGAGCGTGTGATGGGCTACTGCTCGAAGGACGAGTACGAGCTGTTCCTCGCTCAGTGCCCTGCCTTCGAGCGGATGCTCGTCGACGACGGCATCGTGCTGGTCAAGTTCTGGTTCTCCGTCTCCCGCGCCGAACAGCGCACCCGTTTCGCCATCCGGCAGGTCGACCCGGTACGCCAGTGGAAACTCTCCCCCACCGACCTGGCCTCGCTGGACCGGTGGGACGACTACACCGAGGCCAAGGTCGACATGTTCCGCGCCACCGACACCGAATGCGCCCCCTGGACCGTCGTCAAGAGCAACGACAAACGTCGCGCGCGACTGGAGACCATGCGCAGTCTGCTGTCGCGCATCGACTACGCCAGCAAGGATCCCGAGGCGGTGGGCACCCCTGATCCGCTCATCGTCGGCGCCGCGAACACCCTGCTGGAGCCCGGAGAGGAAGACACCACGCTGTCACCCACCCCTCTGTCCCCCCGCACCAGCGGGCCCGGCAACCACCCCGAAAACCCCTGACCGCCGACCACCGTGATCGTCCGGTCGTACGGTTCTCCCTACTCGCCGGACAGGATCTGTAAACGTGCAGGCCAGGGCTACATGAAAGTGTGCGGTGACCGGATGCGCCGGACGCCGGCATGGGGCGTCGGACCAGGCTCGCTGAGCTTCGGCATAGGGAATCGTGAGCCGCGTTTCGGCGTTCTCGCAGCATGGGTGATGCATCCCGTCAGGACCCCGACGCCCCCGGTCCGCCCATCTCCTCGGACGCCCGCGCGCGCCTCGTAGCCGCCCGCGCCGAGACGCTCGCCCGGGCTGCCGCGCTGAGCCGCGACTTCGACGGGATCGTCGCGGCGAATGCCCTGATCGCTGTCGACGACGAGCACGACCCCGAAGGAGGCACCACGGCTTTCGAGCGTGCCCACGTGGCCGCCCTCATGGCGCAAGCACGCGAGGACCTGAAGGAGCTGGACCGGGCGCTGGAACGACTCGACCGAGGACAGTACGGACGCTGCGAAGGCTGCGGCATGACGATCCCGCCCGAGCGTCTGGAGATCCGTCCGGCGACGACCACGTGTGTCCGCTGCGCCGAATCCGACGCACGCCGGCCGCCGCGCACCGGCCACCCGCTACGGCGTCCGCCGCACAACCCATGAGGGAGCATCGTGGGAAGTGCCCTGGCGCCTCCAGCGTCCGAGTAGCTACGGAAGGGGCCGAGCACCTGTTCGTCGTCGCTCAGGGCGATGGGTCGTCGGGTTCGTCGAGGTCGCTGGTCCTCGTGTATGGAGGCGTGGGCGGAGTTCGTTGCGGACGTCGAAGAGGGCTTCGACACGATGTGGGCCTGGGAGTTTCTCCATGACATCGCCGATCGCGACTGGCTCCGCGACGCCTGGCCGATCCTGACCGAGCGGGTACGCGGACACCGTCAGGCCGAACTCGACGCCCTGGACGAGCGGTTCCGCGTGGCCACGGCACCGATCAGACCGATCGGTGCGAGCCACAACCTGATGTGCAACTGAGCCACTGCCTCCCACGTGGTCCCCGGCACCCGTCCATGTCGAGTGACTACGACCGCGACCCGTCGTGCAGCCAGAAAGCCAGCGGTGAAGGCGCGGGCCTGACGGGCGCAGCGCACCCTTACAGGGACCTGGAGGGAGCTGTCGAGCCCGGGGAGTTGCGCGGCGTGTTCAGGGGGGATGCGGGTGCCTGGCGCAGGACACGGGCCAAGTCGCGTTGTATGCGCTCGGCTTCGCCGCGCACCTGGGCGGGGATGTCGCCGCGCTCGTCGACGAGGCGGCTGAAGATGGGGGTCTCCTGGAACACGGCGGGATCTGCTCTCTGTCGGACTTTCCCGGCGGCGCGGCCGGTGGGTGGTCAACTGCGGGTCGAGGCCGGTATACGGCCACGCCAGGCACCCTACGTCGGGGCACTGACAGCGCGGTGTCCTCGGGTGGGCCGTTCGTCGGCCCGGCCCCGCCAAACACCGCTGGTGGCAATCGACTCCGCGACCGACAGGGGCGAGTTGACCGCGTCAGTCGCATGAGAACTCGCCACCGCCGGGACGGCGGAGAGAGTGCTCACGCAGCCGACGGGGCGGTCCGTGGGTGACCGTCAGATCCAGCCAGAGTTGCGAGCGGGCGGTGACGTGAGCGGGAGCTTTTCGTAGGGTGTGCCGATCTTGTCTTGTGCTGGGAAGGGGGATGGTCGATGAGGTGGGTGCGACGATTCGGTCTGGTGGTCGCCACGGGGTTGGCCGTTGTGTTCGGTGTCGGGACGCAGGCGAACGCGGCGGAGCCGCCCCAGAACGTCGGCTGGCTCTACACGGCGGGTGGCAGCGGCGCGGTGTTCTTCGACGCCGACCTCGCCGGCTATCCGTCGATGGAGAAGATCACGGTGTGCGACAACGACTCCAATGAGCGGGGTGTCGTCGCCGTCGTGAGCGGCACCGACCCCCGTGGCGGTGACATGGCGGTCATCCTGCGCGACCCGTCCAACAACGGCAGCTGCACCGCGGACGTCGGGAACTTCTTCGCCGACGGGTTCTACGTGTACGTCACGGTCTGCGAGTACTGGGGCAACAACGAGGACAACTGCCGAAGCGCCAGGGGTGTCGCGTAGCTTCCGGTCACGGGCCCGAGGCAGCCGGAGACCTGGCTACTCGGTGCCGACCGCACGCAGCGTGGCGAGTACCAGTGCCCTGGTGACGGTGACGATTTCGCTCACGCGGACCTGTTCCTGCGGGCCGTGCGCGAGGCGTACGTCGCCGGGGCCGTACTGGAGCGTGGGGATGCCCGCCCCTGAGTACAGCCGCAGGTCGCTGCCGTAGGGAGCGCCTCGCTCCGGCGGGCGGGGGCCGCCGGTGACGTCGGCGTGCGCGTCGCCGACCAGGGCTGCGAGCGGGTGGCCGGCGGGCAGCTGTCCGCTGGCGAACTGGCCTCCGGGCCACGTCACCGTGGCGGGGTGAGAGCGCAGCCACGGATCGTCCGCGCAGGCCTCGGCCACGCACACCTCCAGTTCGGTGCGTGCCCGGGCCGGATCCTCGCCCAGGCGGACACCCAGTCTTCCCTCAGCCACCAGCAGGTCGGGCACGCTGCTGGCCCAGTCGCCGGCCCGGACGGTACCCACGGACAGCGGGTAGGGAATGGGGTAGTCGGCCATCAGGGGTCCGGCGCCGGTGTTGCGGCGGGCTTCGAGACGGGCGAGCGCGCGGTGGATGGGCAGGTAGGCGTCGATCGCGCTCACTCCGACGTATCTGGTGCTGCCGTGGGTGGCGCGGCCGGGTACCTCGATACGGAAAGTCAGGGCGCCGGCGTTCGCGGTCATGAGAGCGCCGCTGGTCGGTTCCGTGATGATGCAGGCATCACCGGTGTGGCCGCGTTCGAGGGTTCCGAACGCTCCGAGGCCTCCGTCCTCCTCGCTGACGACGAAGTGCGCGGACACCTGGCCGCGCAGCTTCGCGCCCGCTCGGCGTATCGCGGCCAGGGTGGCGAGTATCGCCACCACGCCCGCCTTCATGTCGCACGCTCCTCGTGCGTGCACCAAGTCCCCGGTGATCCGGGGGCGGAACGGGTCGCCCTGCCATTGCGCCAGGTCCCCGGAAGGGACGACGTCGACGTGTCCCTGGAGGACCAGGGTCGGCCCGTCGCCCTGGGGCCGCGTGCCGCCCACCAGGCCCCACGACTCCGTGCGCGGGGCCTCGCTGCCGGGAAACCGGGGATGGGCACGTAGCTCGGGCAGGTTCATGGACCACAGGTCCACATCGAGGTCCATCCGCTCCAACTGCCGGGCCAGGACGTGCTGAAGCTCTGACTCCGCGGCGCTCCCCGTCACGCTCGGAACAGCGAGAAGTTCCAGCAGCAGTCGGCCGATGGCCGCCTCGTCCACCGCGGCCAGTGCCGAGGCTTCCACATCGCTCAGGCTTGCTGTCATCCCCACCCTGCTCCGGCACACGTGACATCAGGACAAGCCGGAGACTATGTTCGGGCCGACAATGCAAGCAATCGCCATTTGCTGCTGCCTCCTGTCGATTTCTTGCAATGTCAGGGGGATCGTGGCGAATACTTGCGCCGCGGCGCGCGAGGCCAGCCACAGGTTCCGACGTCTGGAGTGGGGTATGGACGCCATCGACGAAGCGATCATCCGCTACGTGCTGCACAACGCACGTGCCACGTACGCCCAGATCGGCAAGGCGGCCGGGCTGTCCGCGCCCGCTGCCAAGCGGCGTCTCGGCCGTTTGGAGGCCACGGGCGCGATCCGCGGTTACACCGCTCTCATCGACCCTCAGGCATTGGCCTGGCACACCGAGGCTTTCGTCGAGGTCTACTGCACCGGCAATCCCACCCCCGCCGAACTGCGCCGCGCCCTGGAGGGCATCCCCGAGGTCGTCGAAGCCTGTACCGTCTCCGGCGCCGCCGACGCAGTCGTCCACATGCTCGCCAGGGACATCCATCACCTGGAACAGGCCATCCAGCGCGTGCGCGCCACGGCTCCTGTCGAACGGACCGAGAGCGCCATCGTGCTCTCCCGGCTGTTGAACCGGCCTCGCGTGTGATCGAACACCACCATGGGATCACCGCGGGTGCCGGGCTCGCGTCGGCCGACGAGCGCCGCGTCCGCGACCGGATCGTTCTCAGCTGCCTGCGCTGGGACAACCTCTCCCGGGACTACCTGCGGCGGGAGGCGGCGGAGGCAGTGCCGGCGCATCCCGTTCACCGCGTGACCCGCAGGACTGCCTTTCCGGAGACGCGGCGCCCGCGGAGGGCCTCGGCGGCCTCGGCGAAATGGGCCCAGGATCCCTGCCAGCCGATCTCGACAGAGATGGCCCCCTCGGCAGCCAGTTCGGTGAGAGCGGTCAGGTCCGGGCCGGTATCGCCCTCGATGACGAAGGACGTCAGCGACCTGGTCGGGCCCACGGTCGCATACGGGGGGAAGACCGCCGGCTCCCCGGAAGTCCAGCCGACGCTCTGCACGCTGCCCCCGGGAGCGAGCAGGTTCCATGCCGCCACCAGCTGGGGACCGCCGACGCTGTCGATGACCACGTCGACGGCTCGCTCGAGTCCCTCCAGGCCGACCAGCACCTCGTCGGCGCCCGAGGCCGACCAGCCCCTCCCCGCGGGCCGTCGAGCCCACGGACGCGATCACGTGGGCACCCGCCCTCGCCGCCAACTGGACGGCGAAGCGGCCGACCCCGCCGGACGCGCCGGTGATCAAGACCCTCTTGTCCGGCCCGAGCCCGGCGGCCCGCAGCGAGCGCAGTGCGGCCACGCCGGCGACCGGAAGGGCGACCGCCTTCGCCGGGTCCAAGCCCCGGCACTTGCGGCACCTCAGGCCATGCCTACCGGGTCAAGCGCCCCTGACCTGTGGCGATGCGGTAGGCCCGTATGACGGTCTGGGTGACGGTGTTGCCTGCCTTGTCCGCTGCGCTGATCCGCAGGGAGGCATGGCCGGTGCGATTCGGGTGGTGGAGCAGGGCGCTGCCGGTGGTGCCGTGGCGGGCGACGCGGACGGTCTTCCATGTGCGGCCGTCGTCGTACGAGACCTGGAGGGTCAGCCGGGTCACCGCCGACCGTTCGGCACCCGGGGGGCGCTGCACGGTGAGCGGGACGCGGAAGGTACGGCCGAAGGGGGCGGTGCTGTTGAGGTCGACCCCTCCCCCGGCGCGTACGGTCAGCAGCGGAAGCGTCGAGGACGTCGAGCCGCGAGGCCGTGCCGAGGTGAAGCCCCAGGTCGCCGTGGAGCGGGTGCCGAGCGCCGTCCAGTCGACCGTGCGCGTGGTGCGGGTGGTCAGGGTGTAGCGGCGCTTGGCGGCGCCGGGGACGGTGAAGCCGATGTTCGAGAGGTCGCCCGTTCGGTCGATGACCCGTCCACCGGAGGAGAGCACGACGTCGCCGTCGACCTCGAAGTTGGAGGAACCGTCGAGGCGCTGCCCGGTGCCGGCGGCGGCATAAGGGGCCATGTCCAGGGACAGGTGGTTGCCCTTGCGGGTGGAGCTGTAGACGGCCGGGCCGACGGGGGCGCGGTTCCAGTCGACGGTGTACGTGCGTCCGGCCCGGTAGCGACGGACCGCGGTCGTCTCGTCATGGTCCGGGAGAGTGCCGTCGGGCCTGTTGTCCGTCGTCCCGAAGAGGTCGAGGTAGTGCGTCCAGGTGAGTCCGGGGGCGGCTGAGTAGTACTCGGTTACCCGGCTCGGGAGCGCGGTGGGCAACGTCGGGATGAACGGCATCAACGCCACATCGGTCGTCGGCTGATCGGAGCGCACGGCTGCGACCCGCTTGCCGCCCTGGGAGGCGTAACTGGCGCGCACGGTGGCCAGTTGCCGGTCGTGGACGACGGGGTCGGTGTCGGCGGGTATGCCGCCCTTGTGTGTCTGCCACAAGGAGTAGCGGTGGGCGCCGCCGGTGTCCTTGCCCGTGAGGGTGGTGGAGGCGGCGTAGCGGACGCCCCGGGCCTGTGCGGTGGGCGTGGCGTACAGGGTGGCCTTGCTGCCGACGACGACGGTGAGTGAGTAGGTGTCGTCTTCCTGCCCTCCGGCCAGCGCGAGGGTCGCCGAGGTGGAGATCGCTGTGGTGTCACGGCGGTCGACGCGGGCCGAGACCTTGCCGGCCTTGCGGCCGTCGAGTGTCACGGTGCGGTCCCGGTCGGTGCGGATGCCGGTGGCGGCGAGCAGGGTCCGGGTGCCGGTACGGGTGCCGGAACCGTCGAGCTCGGCCAGGCTGTCGTCGACGCCGAGGATGGTGTAGTCGTCCTCCGGCAGGCGCAGCCGGAACGTGCCGTCGCTCCCCAGCCGGATGTCCTGCTGGATGCCGGTGCGCGGGCCGACGACGGTCAGCGGTTCGCCCGCGGCCGGCTTGCCCTCACGGTTGAGGCCGGTGACGGTCAGGGTGTGGCGTTCCGGTTCGGCGAACAGGCCGACGGCGGTGCGTACCGTGGTGTCTCCGGCGGTGGCGAGGACTGCGCCGCCGTAGCGGCCGATCTGGGCCTTGGTGGTACGGCCGGTGACGTTGGCGGTGGCGGTGCCGTGCGCGGGGACGGTCACGCTGGTGGCGCCCAGGGCGAACATGCCGGCCGGGGCCCGCTTGCCGCCGGGCCCGTAGGTGTCCAGGGCGAGCTTGAGAGTGACCGCCTGGTCGCCGTCGTTGCGGTACGTGATCTGCCGGGTGGCGGTGGTGTCGGCGTGCGGCCAGGCGAACAGGCCCAGGTTGGCGGCGCCGGAGGTGGCGTGGACCTTCTGTTTCAGGGCGCGCCCGATGTCGAGGCGGCCGGAGCCCTGCTGGAAGGCGGTCAGGTTCTTCAGGCCGTGCGCCGAGGAGGTCAGGGCCCGCTTGAAGTCGGCGGCCTTCCAGGTGGGGTGGGCCTCGGCGAGCAGGGCCACGGCACCGGTGACGTGCGGGGTGGCCATGGAGGTGCCGGACGCCTGCTCGTAGCGCGGGTTGGGCGTGGGCGTATCCATGTTGGTGCCGTCGGCGCGGGCCGCGATGATGTCCTCGCCGGGTGCCACCAGGTCGGGCTTGACGGCGGCGTCGCCGAGTCGGGGGCCCTGGCTGGAGAAGTCGCTGAGGGTGTCGCGCTTGGTGGTGCTGCCGACGGTGAGTGCGGCGTCGGCGCTGCCGGGGCTGCCGATCGTGCCGTCCACGCCGGTGCCCTCCGGCCCGCCGTCATTGCCGGCGGCCACCACGAACAGGGTGCCGGTCTGTGCGGTGAGCCGGTTCAGGGCGGTGGACACGGGGTCGGTTCCGTCGGTGGCGGTGTCACCGAGGCTCATGTTGACGGCGACCGCGTGCTGGGCCGCGGCCCACTCCATGCCGGCGATGATCGCGCTGTCGGGGCAGGCGCCGTTGTCGTCGCACACCTTGCCGATGAGCAGTCTGGCGCCCGGCGCGACGCCCGCGTACGTGCCTCGGGATGCCGCGCCGGTGCCGGCGATGGTCGAGGCGGTGTGGGTGCCGTGCCCGAATCCGTCCTTGAGGCTGGTCCCGGTGAAGACCTTCGATGCGGCGATGCGGCCTTTGAAGTCGGGGTGGTGGGCGTCGATGCCGGTGTCCAGATCGGCTATCAGCACGTTCTTGCCGGTGAGGCCGGACTTCCAGGCGGTGGGGGCTCCGATGATCTTGTTGCTCTCGTCGTCCAGGACCTTCGCCTTGCCGTCCAGCCAGAGCTTGTTGACGCGACTGGACAACGGTCCCTTGCGCAGGGACTGCCACAGGGCACCGGTGTGCTTCTTGGGCTGGGTGAGGGTGCCGCCGTTCAGCACGCGCAGGGTGCGGCCGAGGTCGGCTCCGTGTGCGGTGAGGGCGGATCGGGCGGCCCCCTTGCCCGCCCGCTCCATGACGATCAACGGCAGTGAGCGCGAGCGCGCGTCGTCCTGACCGATGCGGATCAGCTCCGTGACGTCGAACAGGCGCGCGTCCAACTTCCCGGTGGACAGGGCGTGTTCGGCGTCAGTCGGAATCACGCTGATGTGCCGTGTCCCGGCTCGGAGGGAGCGTACGAGGCGGAAGGCCATGTCCTCCCGGCCCTTGCCGGGGAGCACGGACACGGCGGGGGTCTTGCCGCCGGGCTGGGGGCGCAGGATGACCCGGTCGCCGGTGATGAGGGTCACGGTTCTGGCTGTCCCCGTGTGCCTCCCCACCGACGCTGCTTCGGGGGCGACGGCCTGGGCGGCGGGGCCCGGCACGGCGAGCGAGACGGCCACCACACCTGCGAGGGCGGGGAGCGTCCCCCACCTGACTGACTTGGGCAGCAATGCGTTCTCCTTCGGTGTCCGGCTCCATGCCGGAATCTGGTGGTTCGGCGACTGGGGCCAGCAGGATGAGCGGGGCGACTGTTCAGAGGCTGGCGCGCAGGTGGCTCACCGTGACGAAGTGGTAGCCGCGGGCGGTGAGGGTGCGCAGGATCTGCGGGACCGCGGCGACGGAGGTGGGGTGGATGTCGTGCAAGAGGACGACACTGTTGCGCTGCGCCTTGTCGATGACGGTTTGGGCGACCTTGGCGGCGTCGGGATACTTCCAGTCCTCCGTGTCCACGTCCCACAGGACGGGGGAAAGCCTGGTGGCGGACCGGACGGTGGAGTTGATGGCGCCATAGGGCGGGCGGAAGAGGGTGGGCTCCTTGCCGGTGGCGGCCTTGATGGCGGCGCTGGTCCGGTTGAGTTGGGAGGCGATCTGCTCGGGGGTGAGCTTGGTGAGGTCGGGGTGGTTCCAGGAGTGGTTGCCGACCTCGTGTCCGGCGCGGGCCTCGGCGCGGACCAGGTCGGGGTGGGCGGCGACGTTCTGTCCGGTGGTGAAGAAGGTGGCGCGGGCCTTGTACTGGGCCAGGTGGTTCAGCAGGGTCGCGGTCTCCGGGGCCGCCGGTCCGTCGTCGAAGGTCAGCGCGATGCAGGTGACCTGCTTGCAGTCGGTGTCGTCGTCGCCGGAGGCGGTGTGGGTGGGGACGGCCGGGCCGAGGGTGTGCGTCGCGCCCAGGTCGAGCGAACGGCTGGGCGTCGTGGTCTGCCGCTGGGCGCGCTTGCCGAACGCGGACAGCCAGGGGGTGACCGTCTCTTTGGAGAGCGTCGCCAGGAAGGTTCCGGCGGGCGGTACACCCACCTCGCCGCTGTCGAAGGTCACCTGCAGACCGCCGTCAGCGGTGAAGGCCATGTTGTCCAGCGCGGGGACGCGGGAGGTGGCGTCGGAGAGCGTGCCGTCGAAGACGGTCGTGTCGAAGCCTTCGCGCCCCTCGAGTTCGTCCTTCAAGGCGGAGATGAAGGCGTTCCGGGAGTCGTCGGCGATGAGTTCGAGAGCGGTGCCGTAGTCGCCCGCGTCCCCGTCGTACCAGTACGTCCTGCTCGACAGCCCGGACCCGGCGCCGCTCCCGTCCTGTGTGGTGAGCCGGACGCCGAGTACATCGCCGGAGGCCACCAGGAACCTGTGGCTGACGTTGAGCTCGCCGACTGAGCCGTTAGCGCACGCCCACTCGCGGAATGTGGCCAGGCGCTGCTCCACGTCCTTCTTCATCGCGGCCGTCATCGCCTCCGCGCCGGGCACGTCCGGGTAGCTCGTGGCGAAGGGGCAGGAGCGCTGCTCGCTGCTGTTGGTGACGATCCGCAGGCCCTTGATCTTCGACGGGTCGACACTGTGGACGGGCGAGGGGGACTGGGTGGCGTCTCGTGGCGGGCCGGCGGATGCCGGCTCCGAGGAACCGGGAGAACAGGCCGTGGTGATCGAGAGTGTGCCGAGCAGCAGGAGCGAGGGCAGCAGGGTGTGAGTGCGCATGGGTGACCAGAACCTGGGAGAGGGGAGGGCGGACGCCGTCGGCGGGCGCCGCGGTCGTTCTGGTCACGAGCGTCCAGGTCAGAGGCGTTTTTCAGCGACCCTCGACGCCACTGTGAAAAATCCGGTTCCGGTGACCGGCCGCGTCAGCCGCTGGTGGGGCAGACGCTCTCGTACGGCGCGTCGGGGACGTAGGTCCGCCATTGCTCCGCGGTCAGTCCGCCACCGGCGCGCGCGCAGACGATGTCCGCGACGTGGTCCGGGTCGACAGGGAAACGCAGGAGCGGCACGTGGGGGCTGACGGCGTAGACCGTGCCGCCGTCCTCGGTGAAGGCAAGGGAATGGATCTCGTCGCCGGGCGTGGGCAGGTCCGCCCCGAGCAGCTGATGGCTCTCGGTGTCCCACAGCCTCAGCGTCCCGTTCGCGCCGCCCACGGCGAGCGTGGCGCCGTCGGAGGAGAAGGCGAGCGCCCCCACTGCCTCCGGTTCGCCCTGGGTGACCGTGTCGGAGGTGCCGGTGAGTGCGCCGGTGCGGTCTCGGATCGCGCCGTCCCACAGGGTGACGTGGCCGGTGGAATCGCCGACGGCGAGCTGGGTGCCGTCGGGGCTGAAAGCGAGCGAGGTGACCTGGCGGCCGTCGGCGAGCGCGCGTCCACGGACCCTTGCGGCCCCTGGATCGACGTACTGGTCGTCGGAGCTGACGAGCAGACCCCCGTCGGGTCGCCCGGCCAGTGCCTCCCCGGAGAAGCCACGCACGGTCCTCGATCGCCGGTGGTCGCGGGTGTTCCAGACCTCCGTCGTGGAGGTGCCGTCGGTGAAGCGGACGGCCAGCAGAGTGCGGCCGCCGGGTCCCAGGGCGAGGGCCTTGGCAGGGCGGTCGGCCGCGCCGGAGGTGTCGAAGACCGTACGGATCCGGTGGGCCCGTACGTCCCACACGGTGAAGCGCAGCCGCGACGAGCCGTGGGAGGACGCGGTGTCGGCGAGGGCCAGGGCGCGGCCGTCCGGGCTGAAGGCCAGCAGGGGAACGTCCTCGTCGGAGGTGCTCGGCAGCGGGCCGAGCTTCGCGTGCGCGAGGACCTTGCCCGTGCGCGTGGCGCGCAGCTCGAAGCGGTAGTCGGCGCCGGAACGGGTGACGGTGGCCAAGGTGGTGCCGTCCGGGCTGAGCAGGCTCGCGTCGGTCGGTGTGTCGTGCCACCGCGGGGTGAGACGGGCGGTCAGGTCAAGGGTGTGAACGGTGGCGCCGTCGAGGTAGCGCAGGAGGCCGGGCTCACCCGGGTCCCACGCCAGCCCGGTGACCTCGTCCTTGGACATCGGCCGGTGGAAGACCTGGGTCCCGCCGGTGGCCAGTCGCCAGACGGCGAGTTCCTGGTCGTCCGCTGTGGCCACGAACTCGCCGTCGGTGGAGAGCGCTGCCTGCGTGAAGCCGGTGCTGCCGTCACCGGCGAAGTCGGCGAGCGTGCTTCCGCCGCGGACGTCCCAGACAAGGGCCCGCGTGCCGTAGACGGCGGCCAGCCGCCTGCCGTCCGCGCTGAACCGCAGCAGGCGGGAGCCGCCGTCGGCACCGGAACCGGTTCCGCAGACGGTGCTGTCCGCCTTCTCCCAGGTTCCCGGCAGCCGCTTGCGGGCGGCGGTGTCCCACAGTTGGAGCGGCCCATCGGCGGGACAGAGGGCGAGCAGGCGTCCGCCGGGGCCGATGGCCGCCGAGGAGAGCGTGCGCGGGAGGTCGGTGGTGAACAGGACCTGGCCGTCGTCCGTCCGGTGCAAGGCGACCGCGCCCGGGCCGTCCGGCGGCGCGGTGAGGTACGTTCCCCCGTCCGTCGAGCTGCCCCACTGTGACGCGTTGCCCAGCTCGGCCTCGGATCTGCCCTCCGGCAGGTTCCACAGCCTGCCTCCCCCGTCCGGGCCGATGACGTCGAGGAACCGGGAGTCGGGCCCGACGTCGCCCACCTCCGTGCCGCTCGGCAGGCGGTGGGTGGCGGTGACCTGGTGGTCGGTCACGTTCCGGGTGGTCACCGTGGTGCCCTCGACGCTGAGCAGCGTCCGGCCGCTGTCGGAGAGGAAGCGCCGGACGTCCCTTCCGGCCAAGGGGTCGGTGAACGCGTCGCGTTCCGGCTGTGTCAGGGATCCCAGGAGGGCCGAGCGGGACTCGGTGAGCGGGGCCGTCTTCCATGCCGCCACGCCGAGCAGGGCGGCGGTGCGCGGGTCGGTGGAGCGCAGACTGCCGGCCACGGTGGCCAGGCGGCGGGCCGTGGCCTTGGCGGATTCCTCCCGGCTCACCTCGTTGCGCTGCCAGGCGACCAGGCCGGCGGTCAGTGCCAGGACGAGGAACACGGACAGGGCGATGGTCAGAGAACGCGTCCGACGTGCGGTGCGTGTCTCGGCCTCCCGCTCGGCGTGCTGAGCGGCGAGGGAGGCCGAGAGGAAGTCTCTTTCCAGAGGGGTGAGGTCGTCGTTCGGCTGGCGGACGAACAGTTCCGCGGCCCCGGCCAGCCTCGCGCCCCGGTACAGCGCTCCGGGGTCACGAGCCAACTCCTCCCAGCCGCGCGCCGCCTCACCGAGTCGGCGCTGTGCGCGCAGTCTTTCCCGGCTCTCCTCGATCCACCCGGCGAGCCGTGGCCAGCCTGTGATCAACGCCTCGTGCGACAGCTCCACCGTGTCGCCGTCCAGGGTGACCAGACGGGCGGCGACGAGACGGTCCAGCACGTCCTGTGCGCCGCTGCCGAGCTCGGAGCGGGATGCCGGGCGGCGTGTGTCGGCCGTGCCGTCGCCGGGCGCGATCAGCCTCAGCAGGATGCGCCGCGCGATACGGCTCTGCTCCGCCGGTATGCGGCGGTACACCTCCTCGGCGGTGGCGGCGATCGCGCCTCTTAGGAGTGCTTTCAGAAAGCCGGGTGCTTGCGGGCGAGGGTCATGCAGTGGGCGAGCTGAAGGAAGGCGTCGTGCATGTCGTCTCTGGTTTCCCAGCGGGTCCGTAGGCGGCGGGGTCCGTGGAGCCAGGCGATGGCGGACTCGGCGACCCACCGGACTTTGCCAAGGCCCGAGCCGTGTGGCCGGCCGCGCCGGGCGATCTTCGGTGTGATGCCGCGCTCGCGCAGACGGCGGCGGTAGATGTCGTAGTCATAGCCGCGGTCGGCATACAGCGTGCGGGGGCTGCGCCGGGGCCGGCCCCGCTTGCCCCGTACCGGCCCAAGGCTGTCGACCAGCGGCAGAAGCTGGGTGACATCGTGACGGTGACCACCGGTCAGCGACACCCGCAGCGGAGTGCCGCGGGCATCGGTCAGCACGTGATGCTTCGAGCCCGGCCGTGCGCGGTCAACCGGGCTCGGACCGACTTTTGGGCTGCTTCGCCCCCGCTTGGCCTGCACATGCGAGGCATCGACAGTGGCGCGGGAGAAGTCCAGACGGTCCGCCGCCCGTAACCGGTCCAGAAGCACCCGCTGGAGCTCCTCCCACACCCCCGCCTCCTGCCACTCGGCCAGCCGACGCCAGCAGGTGGGACCCGATCCGAACCCCAGCTCCTGCGGCAGAAACTCCCACTGGACACCTGTGTAGAGGACGAAGAGCACACCTTGCAGCGTCCTGCGGTCATCGATCCGCTTGCGCCCCGGATACCGGAAGCGCCGCTCATGCTTCGGCAACAGCGGCTCGATCACCGCCCACAACTCGTCACTGACCTCCCACGGCTTCCGCCGCGCCATGGTCACACCCCACAAAAGACGGGATCACATACCTCTCCACCGTGCCACAACACGATCTTTCTGCAAGGACCCCTTACTCCGCCCGTCTCGTTGTACGCCGCCAGGGTCAGCAGGCGGCCACGACGACGGCGCCAGGTCTCCAGCAAGGCATGGGAGAGCATGGGCAACGCTCCCGGCTGGTCGACGACCTCGTCGATGATCCGGGCGGTGAGGGTGCGCTCCACGTTCAGTCCGGCGGAGGCGGCCGGGCCGGTGATCGCCTCGCGCAGCTCGTCCCGGCTCATCGGCCCGACCAGCAGGTTGGCCCGGCTGACGGCCGTGGCCAGCTCACGGTGTGCGGAGCAGTGGCCGTAGAAGTCGCCGCGGACCGCGACCACCACCCGCAGTCCGCTCTCCGGCCGCCGGGCCGCGAGCAGCAGGTCGAGGAACCGGTCGCGCTCCGCACGGTCGTGGCACAGCGTGAACAGTTCCTCGAACTGGTCGACGATCACCCAGGTCTCGCCCTCGCCATCGCGGGGCACCAGTGCCTGCGCGTGCGTGCGCGCGGGCAGTTCTCCCGGTGCGAGCACGCGGATCACCGCGGGCCGCTCCTCCCCCGCCGCCTGCCGCAGCCTCGGGATCAGTCCCGCTCGTAGCAGTGACGACTTGCCGCTGCCGGACGGCCCGAAGACGGCGGCGAACCGGTGCTCGCGCACCAACTCCACCAGGTCGGCGAGGAGCGTCTCCCGGCCGAAGAACAGCTCACTGTCGTCCGGCTCGAACCGAGCCAGCCCCCGGTACGGCGGCTTCTCCTCCGGTACGGGCGCCCGGACCTCGGCGTCCGCCTCCCGCCAGCGGCGCTCCCACTCGTGCGGGTCGGCGTCCAGCGCTTCGGCGTACGCCCGCACCACCGCCAGGGACGGCAGCTGATCACCGGCGGCGGCCTGGGACATCGCGGTGATGGAGTAGCCCGCCCGCGCGGCCATCTCCCGGTACGGCGGTTTTCCGGCCTTCTCTCGGAGGAGCCGCAGTTCGTGCGCGAGGCGCTGCACGGCACCGGCGTCAGGATCGACCGGCTTCTCACGTCGTCCCACCGGGAGCACCTTTCACACGCTTCAGGCGGTCAAGCTACGTTTTCACTCGCCCCCACGCAAACCTGTCCGATCTGTGACACTGCTGAGCCGTGCGGTGGGCTGGACACCGGCCCCGGGCCGTCTGCGGCTTGGCTGGGCGGCTCCGGCACAGGGACCGACCGTCGCGCGCACCGCCGCCGAGGTCCCTATGCCGTCTGCCGCCCAGCCGTTCGCAGCTAGAAGGTCAGGTTCCAGGCGTCGATCTTTCCTGTGTCGGACGCGGCGTTGTCGTTGACGCGCAGCTTCCAGGTGCCGTTCGCGACCTCCGAGGAGGCGTTGACGGTGTAGGTCTGGGCGATGTTGTCGGCGCTGCCGCCGGCGCGGTTGTGGAGCGTGTAGACGGTGCCGTCCGGCGCCACCAGGTCGACCTTCAGGTCACCGATGTAGGTGTGCTTGATGTCCACGCCCACCTTGAGGGTGGCCGGGGCGTTGCCGGTCACGCCGGTGACGGCGATCGGGCTCTCCACGGTCGCGTTGTCGTTGACGGCGAAGTCCGCGAGGTTCTCGAAGTACTTGCCGGGCGTCGGGGTGGCCCCGACGGCCTTGAGGGCGTCGACCTGGCCCTCGCCGAAGAACGCGTTGTTGGCTGTCGTGCCCGTGCAGCGGCTGTCCGAGGGGCAGGCGATGTCGTTGGCCTGGGTGGCCAGCTTGGCGCGGATCTGCGCCGGCGTGATGCCCGGGTTGGCACTGGCGATGAGCGCCGCCACGCCGGCCACGTGCGGGGAGGCCATCGAGGTGCCGCTCTTGCTGCCGTAGCCGCCGCCGGGGACGGTGGAGTACACGTTGCTGCCCGGTGCCGCGATGTCGATGACGCCTTGCCCGTAGTTGGAGAACGAGGCCTTGGTGACGCCCGTGCCGTTGGCCGCGACCGTGACCACGCCCGGCAGTTCGGTCGGGATGTCGAGGCAGGCGTTGGTGATGGTGCGGGTGACCGGCGTCGAGTCGTTCGGGCTCGCGGAGTCGGTCGTCTTGTGGGCGAGGTCGTAGTTCTCGTTGCCCGCGGCGGCGACCTGGAGGGAGCCCTTGCTCTCGGCGTACTCCTGGGCGCGCTTGACGCCCTCGATGATGGCGGCCTGGTCGATGTTGTCCGGGCAGTTGAACTGCCAGGGGTCCGTGTAATAGCTGTTGTTGGTGACCTTGAAGCCGTGGTCACCGGCCCAGACGAAGCCGCAGATGGTGTTCTCGGCGAAGAAGAGGGAGGTGCCCGGCTCGGCGACCCGGACCGCGGAGATCTTCACACCGGGGGCCACGCCGACGGCGCCCTTGCCGTTCTTGGCCGCGGCGACGGTGCCCGCCACGTGGGTGCCGTGCGTGTCGACGTCCCGCCACGCGCCGGTACGGGTGTCGGGCTTGCCGTAGGCGCAGGAGACCGAGTCGGCCGCGTTGAAGTTGGGCGCCAGGTCCTGGTGCTGGTCGTCGACACCGGTGTCCAGGATGCCGACCTTGACCGAGGCGGAACCCGGGTTCACGGCCCAGGCCTGGTCGGCCTTGATCTGGCTCATGTCGGCCCGGACCGGTTCGCCGGCCGGGGTCGAGGCCTGGGACGGGTTGGGCGGGAGCGCCGGGTTGTACGCGTCGGCAGGGACGTCCGAGGTGCGCGTGGCGCCGACCTGCTGCACGCCGGAGACGCCGCGCATGGTGGCGGCGAATCCGCCGGCCGCCGAGTGGGCGACGATCACGCCGATGGCTTCGAAGTTGGAGAAGACGGTGCCGCCGTTGGCCTCGATCGCGGAGCGGACCGCCGAGTTGTCACCGGGGGCCGTGATCACGAGGTAGGCACGCGTGCCGGCCACCCAGTCCGCGCTCTGGGACGCGGGCACGGTGGCCGGAGCCTGGGCCTTGGCGGCCGGCGCTTTGGAGGGGGCGACGGGGAGCGTGCCCGCGAGGGCGCCCGGCGCGCCGAGCACGAGGGCGGCGCCGAGGGTGCCCGCCAGCACCAGCGTGCGTCTGGATCGGCTGAATATGTGGGGTATCAATGCGTCCTCCAGAGACGGCCCGGCCGCGCTGAGGGCACCGGCCGGACCGTACGAAACGAGTGGTGGATGCAAGATGTCAGGTGCATGCTCCTGCACGGAAGTACCTTTCCGTGCAGGGACGTTGCAGGAGCATGGCTGAAAAGCGACACAACCGCTCCCGCCGCGATTTTCGACGGACCGCTCCTGCCAGAGCATGCCGCTGCACACCAGCGTGAAGAACTCGGCCTGCGCTGACCGGACACCACGCCGCCCGAAGTCCCCGAAGCCGCCTCACCCCGAGGAGGCTTCGGCGTCAGGGAGACCGGCGCCTGGACGCCACCGTTCGAGGTGTTCAGGAGCTGTGGCACAACCGGGAGAAGGGTGTGGTCACCGGGGGCGCGGCCAGTAGGCTGCGGGCGCGGTGGAGATCCGCGAGCCGCCGCCCAGGGCCTTGGCGACGGCCGGCGAACCGCCGCACCACGGCCGTTGCGGGAGGGGAAGCGTGATGATCGCTGCGGAGTACGGCTATGAGGTGCTGCCGGGAGCGGCGGTGGACACCCCGGGCGTCGAGGACGTCCTGCGGCAGCGTGAACGCGGCCTCCGGTGGGGCATCCTCGCACTGACCGCCGAAGTGCTGCTGCTGGCGGCAGTCCTCTCCTGGGCGGGCCCCGGCTCCGCCCCGGGGTTGGTCACCGCCGCCTGCCTGGTCCCCGTCATCGCGGTCACGGCCGGGCTGACGCTGCTGTGGCGCCGGGCGCGACGCCGGGAGCGGCTGGTGATGTCCACCTACGGATGGCAGGTCTGGCCCGTGCGGACCCAGGAGGTCCGGGTGATCGCCGCCGAGGGCGAGCGGGTCCAGGGCCGCCGTTGGGGGACGGACGGGCGGGTGGTGTTGCTCCAGCCGGACGGCCAGAGCCACTGCTCGTTCCCCGTCCCCGCCGACGGCTGGGACGGTCCCCGCCCCAGTGGGCCCCGCCCGGCGGACCGGGTGTGGTTCGCCGGCGACACCCGGTTCGGCGGCATGATCGCCGAACCCGGCGGACTGCCCTTCCGCTACGTCGTCCGCTCCACGCCGGGCAAACGCCAGGGCACCGGACCCGAGGACGAACTCGCCCGCCGCGCGGGCCTGATGCCCCGCAACCGGCGGCGGTAGGCATTCCCGCCGCCTCCCGGCCGGATGCCTGACGTTGGATTGGGCGGGCGTGTTATACGAGCACCGACCGTCAACGAGGGGCTCCGGCGGGCCGCCGCGCGGGGCCCGCTCTCCGCGAGGCGCCCGCATGCCGCGCCGCCTGCGCGGGCTTCAGCGGTGCCGCGGGCTTCAGCGGTGTGCGGCGCGGTTCATCTCGACGACGTCGTCGAGGGTGGGGTTGTCGGGGAGGGCGGCGATCCGCTCGAGCATGCTGTCGCGGACGGCGGCGTCCTTGACGCGGTCGGCCGCGGCCAGGGCGGCGGGGAGTTCATCGAGGGTCAGCTCGGTGCAGTAGGCGGGGCCCATCGGCTGCTGGCGCCACGAGTCGGCCAGAGCACCGGCGTCGTAGGGGTCGAAGCCGGTGTCGTCGACCAGACTCATGGCCACCTTCTTCGCGTCCTCGGAGTCGCCGGCGACCGGGATGGCGATACGGCCTGCGGTGCCCGCCGGAAGGCCTCGGGTGCGCTGGGTCTCGGCCAGGGCGGCGTTCCACGCCTTGACCACGGGCCGGCCGAGGAGCGCGGAGACGTACACGCTCTCCACCTGGCCGCCGTCCTGCACCGCCTCGATCCGCCCGTTGAGGTGCGGGTAGTAGTTCGAGGTGTCGATCACCACGGTCTCGGCGGGGGCGGTGGCGATCAGCTCCGCCAGCTGCCCTTGCGCCCCGAACGGGATCGCCAGGATGATCGCGTCCCTGCCCTGGACGGACGCGTCCAGGGCCACCGCGCGGGCGCCCGCGTCCAGCACCTCGGCCGCGACAGCCTCGGGCCCCCGGGCGCCCGCCACCTGGACGTCGTGACCGGCCAGGCTCAGCTTGCGAGCCAGGTTTCCGCCGATCGCCCCAGCGCCGATAACAGTTATTTTCATGATTTGTCCATTCGAAGGATGAGCCACCCCCTGGGGGCGGCCTTGAGCGAGGTGCCGACCGCTAAACACGGCCTAGGCGCGGTCGTCCGGCTCGCGGTATCCGTGGGCGACGAGCGCCCGCAGCCGGTCGACCGACTCCCCCGTGGCGCCGGCGCCCTTGATCCAGGCGACCGAGCAGGCCGCGAGGAACAGGTCGTGGCCCGTCACCGACGGGCGTAGGTATCCGGTGCGCCGCGCGGCCCGCACGTATGCGTCGGTCGTGGCGATGAGCTCGTCGCAGGGGACGGTGAGCGGATTGCCCGGGTCCTGCGCCCGGGTCGCCGCCATGAGCGGTTCCGGCAGTCCGCTGTAGGCGCTGAGGTAGTCCTCCATCGCCCGCAGCCACTGCGTCAGCGCCGCGCCGGCGTCGTCGATGCCGGCGATGCCCTCGCGGCGGGCCGCCAGTTCCTGGGTGCGGGCGTGCAGTACGGCCGCCAGCAGGGCCTCACGGGTGGGGAAATGCCGGTACAGCGTTCCCGGCCCGACGCCCGCCTCCTTGGCGACCGCCTCCAGTGACGTACCGACGCCGTCCCGCAGGAAATGGCGCTGGGCGGCTTCCAGAAGGGCCGCGCGATTGCGCTGGACGTCGGCGCGGGGCTTGCGCCCCCGTTGCTCCGCGGCGTTCATACGCCCTCCTGCGCCCTCGGTGCGGTGACCCGAGCTCTCGGGTGGTGAACCATTAAAACGGAGGCTATCTCCGAATTGCGTCCACGATAAAACGGAGGCCGCCTCCGGTCAAGCGCGGGTTAGCTGATGATTGCCCCCATTTGGCATGGTTCAAGGTGATCGGGGCGGCGTATGCGGGGGACTCGGTGGGTCCAGACAGTGAGGAGTGGCCATCCCCAGGCCGCACGACGATGAGCTGGCCCGCCCGTTGGCGGATGACGGGCAGGGTTCGTCCCCGGAAGGTTCATCATGACCATCTCGATCAGCGAACAGGACGCTGCCCAGCTCGGAGGCGAGGACAGCATCCTGGTGCGACAGCGACGCGATCACGCCGACCTCGACGCGATGATGAACCGCTACGGGAGCGCCACCACCACGCCCGAGGAACAGAAGGAACTGTGGGGAGACATCGTGCAGTTGGTCTTCCGTCATGCCTTCGCCGAGGAGACCGTCCTGTGGCCCCTCCTACGGCGCGTCAGTGCCGACGGCCAGGCCCTCACAGCGCGGGTCGAGCAGGAACATCAGGAGATCAACGAGCTGATCGCTCAGGTCGAAAAATCACCGGACGATCCCCGCCGCTCCGCCGAGCGTTCGCCCTGATCTCCGAGGACATCCGTGACGAGGAGGACGAGCTGCTGCCCCGCATGCGTGACGCGCTCGGAGACCGCCGACTGCGGCAGATCGGAGCCGCCTGGGAGGCGGTGCGCGCCGGCGCGCCCACCCATCCCCACCCCGCGGTGCCGCGTCGCCCGCCCGGCAACGTGCTGAGCGGCCCCCCGCTCAGTGTCTTCGACCGGCTACGCGACCTTGCTCCCCTCACCTCCCCCGCCGCCCGCCGCGCGGCCCTGGTCACCGCCGCCACGGCCGCCGCGGCGGCCGGCGTCGTCGTCTTCGCGCGCCGCAGCGTCCGGCGCCACTGGAAAGCTCCAGGCGATCGCGCCGATCACTTACGACACAGCCCGACGGTCGTGCCTAGTCCCACCAGAACGACCAGGAAGCCCGTCCGGCAAGTTCCGTCGCGTACTCAGGGAAGGGGGGGCGGGTCATCGACGACGTTGGTCGCCGTCGACAGCACGTGCTCCAAGGCGAGTTGGTTCGCGTGCTCTGGTTCCACGGGAGGTCTCGCGACCGATACGTGCAGCTCGCTGCCGAACACCGCCACGACCCGGGCGCCGAAGCGGTCCTCCCAGCTCCGCAGGAGTGCACACAGCAGAGGCAGTGGTGCCTCCGCCGACCAGCCGATCAACGCCAGAGCATCGCTGCCGCGATCGGCAGGGACGAGAACGAGCCGACACTCGTCCACCCCGAACTGACCCGACTTCATGAGCCCGGCCAGCAGGCTTGACGCAGCCTCGTCCGGCGTCGGACCTGCGGCCGCGACCGGACTCCCCGGTGTCAGGCCCGGCCACTGTTCGAAGGGCGGCCCCGGGTCGTGCGGCCAGGGCTCGATGCCTTCGGGTACCGGGGCCGGCGTCGGGTCCGTCCAGAAGGGCAGCCTCCTGCCGCGGTACTCGGCGAAGTCCGCGGCCAGCACCTCCGCCAGGCGGACGGTGTCGACGTGGTCCAGGCTCAGCGGCCTTCCCATGGCATCGGGCCGGCACAGGAGGGGAACCAGGCCGTGTGCACTGTGCTCGCTCAGCAGGCGAGGCCACAGCCGTTCGGCGTCCTGGGGGAATTCGTCAGAGACCCACACCGGTACGGGGCGTACGGGGCCACGAGACAGGAACCGGCCGGGAGGCAGGCCGCTGGGCAGTGCGAACGACATGGCCACACCGTAGACCGTGGTACCGACAGCGCAGCCACCCGCAGGGCCACCCCGACTGCGGGACAGGGCAGTTGCCCCTGCCCCCGGTCAGTCGCGGAAGTGCGATGCCTCCCTGCGCCGACGGTCCACCTCGACGGCGAAGACGTCCGGACGGCTGTAGTGGCCGGCCGGGTCGAAGTTCTGACGCTCCTCCCGGACCTTGGCAAAGTCCAGATCGGCGATGACGAGACGCTCCTCGTCCACGACCGGCTCGACGATCCAGGTGCCGTCCGGGGCCGCCACGGCGGAGCCACCACGGCAGTAGTCGGTCACGCCGACCTCCTCCAGCTCGGCGCGCAGCGGGAAGTCGGCAGGGACGTCGGCCAGGGAGAGCAGCCCGTTGGCAGCGAGGTGGAACATCCTCCCCTCGCGGGCGATGAAGCAGGTGCTGTTGTCGGCGGTGTTGTGGGGGTTGCCGGGCCAGACACTGATGTGCAGTTCCTCGCCCTGCGCGTAGAGGGCGTGACGGGCCTGCGGCATCCAGTTCTCCCAGCAGTTCAGGCCTCCCACCAGGGTGGGGCCCACCTTGTGCACGCGCAGCCCGTTGCCGTCCCCGAGGCCCCAGACCAGTCGTTCCTCGTGGGTGGGCATGAGCTTGCGGTGGGCGCTGACGATGCCGGCGCCGGGGTCGATGGCGACCAGGGTGCAGAACACGGTTCCTCGGGCGGTACCGACTCCTCGTTCCGTGGTGCCGAGGTACACGAAGATGCCCAGGTCTCGTGCGGCTTCGGTGATCTGGGCGAGTTCCGGGCCGTCGAGCTCGACCGCAGCCTGCAGGTACGCGGCGTAGGCGCGCTTCTGCGCTGCGTCGTTGAAGCGGGCGCCGCCCGTGTGCTCCAGCCAGGACGGGTAGCCGGACAGGAAGGTCTCGGGGAAGGCGATCAGCTGTACACCCTGTTCGGCCGCGCTCTCGAGCCAGGCGACGACCTTCTTGGTCGTGGCTGACGAATCGAGCCAGTGCGGCCTGGCCTGTGCGGCGGCAACACGCATGTCGTTGTCTCCTGGGTCGCTTCGATGGGTGAGATGAGCGGCTGACGGGATCAGCCGACGGTGGGCAGGGCGGTCGGCGGACCGAGCGCGGCGGCCCCGCCGGCCATGCTGACTACACTGCGAAGATCTGCGAGCTGTCGGCGAACGCCTTGAACTCCAGGGCGTTACCCGACGGGTCCTTGAGGAACATGGTCCACTGCTCGCCGGGCTGCCCCTCGAACCGCAGACAGGGCTCGATGACAAACGTGGTGTCCGCGGCACGGAGGCGTTCGGCGAGTGCGTGGAAGTCGGGGACGGACAGGACGAGGCCGAAGTGCGGGACGGGTACGTCGTGGCCGTCGACCGGGTTGTGGACCGGCTCGCCACGCGGCGCCAGGTGAGTCACGAGCTGATGGCCACGGAAGTTCCAGTCGATCCAGGTGTCGGAACTGCGGCCCGGGCTGCAGTTCAGGATCTCGCCGTAGAAGCGGCGAGCCGCCGCCAGGTCGTCGACCGGCACGGCCAGGTGGAAGGGCGGGACCGGTCGTTCGTGCGTGGTCACGATTTTTTCCTTCCGTTCGGAAGAGTGGCGGTAGCACTGACAGTGAATGTCTGAATGTTAACATTGCTACATCGAGCAGCAAGGGTGAGCGAAGTGAGTAACCAGAGCGGCATCGCACCGGCCCGCCGACGCGGCATGGCGAACGAGGTCGCAGACCGTGTCCGCGAAGCGATCTTCTCCGGCGTCTACGCACCCGGAGCCCAGCTGCGCGAGGTCGAGTTGGCCACGGCCCTCCAGGTCAGCCGTGGCCCGGTGCGCGAGGCGCTGCTGAGGCTGGAGCGCGAAGGCCTCGTCCAGAGCGAATGGCATCGCGGGACCACCGTGACGAACCTGTCCGCACAGGACGCCGAGGAGCTGAACAGCCTCCGCGGGGCGCTGGAGCAGCTGGCCGTCGAACGCCTCGTGGAGCACGCCTCGGAGGAGGACCTGGCGTCCGTCCGGAGAGCCGTTGACCGGATGGCCCACGCCGAGGACGATCACGCGATCGTGCGGCTGGACCTGGAGTTCCACGACGCCGTCTACGCCGCCGCCCATCACGGCCGCCTGGAGAAGGCATGGCAGGCCATCCGCTCCCAGGTGCACCTGTTCCTGCTGATGCGCATGGGCCTCGGCGAGAACGACTACGCCCGGCACATCGAGGTCGAACACCGCGAACTCGCCGATGTCCTGGAGTCACGCGACACCGAGCGCGCCCTCCGGCTCTTCGCGGAACACAGGAGCCACGCCTTCGAACTCCTCAAGGCGGCGGACACGACGGAGTAGCCGAGCCTCCGAAAACTGGTTGATGGCGGCGGGAGTGTGTCTGACACTGTGCGGGTTTCAGTGACTCCCGTGAGGTCCTCATGACGATCTACTTCTACGGTGCCGACGAGGTTCCGTACGGATGCTTCTCGAACTTCTCCGATCATGGCTTCGACCTCGACGGGTTGTGGTGGCCCACTTCGGAGCACTACTTCCAGGCGCAGAAGTTCGCCGGCACCCGGCACGCCGAACTCGTCCGGCGCGCTCGTACTCCACTGCGGGCAGCCGAGCTGGGGCGTGATGCGTCCAAGCCTCTGCGGAGGGACTGGGAGCGGGTCAAGGACGACGTGATGCGCCGTGCGGTGGCGACCAAGTTCCGTACGCATGGCGACATTTGTGAGGTTCTGCTGTCCACCGGTGACGAAGAGATCGTCGAGGACACCACCGCGGATCACTACTGGGGGCGCGGCAGGACCGGGACCGGCAAGAACATGCTCGGAAAGATCCTCATGCGCACCCGCAGCCGACTCCGCGCCGAACTCGCCGAACTCGCCGAAGAACACAACGGTGTTGGCCGCCCTCGCCGGTAACTGAACCACATGTGCGGGATGCCAATGGCACCGGCTGGCGCGTCTGCGCCATGGTGCGGAGCAGCCGCTCACGGGGGACTCCAAGCGCAGCAGCAGCGACCCTCGCTGGTCTTATGACGGCGGCTCAGCCGGCGGCGGCCACCCTCGTCCACCGCTGCCGGGCGGCGGTGAGAAGCCCGTCGAGGTCGGCCGCGTCGTGAACGCCGCCGAAGGTGTAGTGGTCGGGTCGAGCCAGGACCGCCTCGCACGAGTGCTCGCTCAGCCAGGCGCTCAGGACGTTGGTCTCCTCCCGGTAGGCGCCCTGTCGGGCTGGTGCCGCGCCCTGGTGCAGGTGGACCAGCTCGACCGGGAAGCTTCCCTCGGCCCGATGCTTGCTCAGCGCGGCCGCCACGGCACTGTCGTCCGCCTCGTCCGTCAGCACAAGGCGGAAGGTGGTGCCGGTGAATTCGTCCAGCAGCGCGCTCCGTCCCGCACTGTCGGTGACCTGCGGCTGCGGCAGGATGTGGCCCCGGACGGGGAAGCGCTCAGGGGCGACGAATCCCCCGCTGAGGCCCGGGATGAGTGACTGACGGATCGTTCCCCGGGGCGAGGCCGCCAGCTCGGCCAGCAGTTCCGCGTCCCGTCGCGCGGCAGCAAGCTCGTCACGCTCGCAGATGATCCGCCCGAACTCCTTTGCAGCGGCCGTCACCTGGACGACATGGGGCTCACGCTCCAGTTGATACGTGTCGAGGAGATGGTCACCGGCACCGCCGCGCAGATGCGCGGCCAGCTTCCATACGAGGCCGGAGGCGTCCCGGATGCCCTGGCACATGCCCTGCGCGAGGAAAGGAGGCGTCATGTGGGCGGCATCTCCGAGGAAGAACAGCCGCTGGGCACGCCACTGCCTCAGAACGAGTGCGTGGAAACGGTAGGAGGCCGCCCGCCACAGGTCGTACTCCCCCGGCCGCAGCCACCGCGACAGAAGCGTACGGACGACGGTGGGATCGGTCATGTCCTCCGGGACCTCACCCTTGTTGATCATGAACTCCCAGCGGCGCAGACGGCCCGGCCCCACCACGTAGGTGCTGGGGCGTTCCGTCTCGCAGTACTGGACGTTGGTCCGGGGAAGCGTCTCCCCCGCGCCGGGCCGCAACAGGATGTCCACCACCAGCCACGGCTCGTCGAACTCCAGGTCGCGCATGGACAGCCCCAGTCGTGTCCGGGTGCGACTGCCGCCGCCGTCGCACGCGAGGACGTACCGCGCACGGTACGTCCGCCGTTCACCGGTGTCGTCCACCGCCTCGACGCGAGCGCCCTCGTCGTCGGCACGCACGTCCGTCACCGTCGTTCCGAGGCGCACCTCGACGCCGTCGGCGTCGGCGAGGCGCCGACGCAACGCGCCTTCTAGTTCGGGCTGGAGGAAGACGTAGTTGGGCGCCCAGCCCAGCGGATGGGGTGGTGGTGCGGTGTCGAGCCGCTTGATGACCTGTCCGTGGCGGTTGCGGTACTCGGACGGCCTGTACGGCATGGTGTGCGGCGCCAAGGCGTCGGCCAGGCCCAGGTTGGCGAAGACGCGCATGGCTTCATGGTCGAGGCCTATGGCTCGGGGCCGCGACTCCACGGCGGTGGCGCGATCGAAGGCCACGACGGACAGCCCGAGTTCGGCGGCCAGGTTGGCCGCTGTGGCACCGACTGGCCCCAGGCCCACGATCGCGACATCGGCATCGGCATCGGCATCGGCATCGGCATCGGCATCGGCATCGAATGAGTCACCCATGACATCCCCTTCAGTGGTCGGCGCCGCGCGACGGTGCGGCCGTTCCGGTCGTCGTGCCCGGCGCCCTCCGCACGGCGGTCAGGCGGACAGCGCGTCCAGCAGCCGGGGTGAGACCTGGAGCGCGGTGCGCTGCATCAGGTCCACCACGCCGCGGATGCCCGCCATCTCCGATCCGCCGCCGGCCCGCCCAGGGCCACCGTGCCGGAGGGCGGGGAGCGGCGATCCGTGCCCCGTGGTCTGTGCCATGTTCGTAGAGTCGAGCAGGTGGAGTCGCCCGTGCCAGGGTGCCGCCTGCTGGACGAAGGCGGTCGTCCAGGCGAGGTCGTCGCCCACCACGGAAGCGGCGAGACTGCCTCGGCCGCGCGCCACCAGGTCCATGGCGTGTGCCGTGTCGCGGTACGCCAGCACGGTCGCCGCCGGTCCGAACGGCTCGACCTCGTGCGGTGCGGCGGCGTCCGGGTCCGCGGAGACGAGGAGGGTGTCCAGGAAGGCACCCCGCTCGGCGTCCGCGTCCACCACGCGGACCTTGTCGGGGTCGCCGTGGACGAAGCGGCCGGACTCGGCGATCCGGCGCACCGCCCGGCGTACGTCGTCCCGCTGCGCGAGGCTGACGACGGCGCCCATCCGGACGCCCTCCGCGGTGGGGTTGCCGATGGTCACGCCGGCCAACTCGGAGGAGATCGCGTCGAGGGCGGCGGATTCGTGCTGGCGCGGGACGAGGACGCGGCGGATGGCGGTGCACTTCTGGCCCGCCTTGACGGTCATCTCGGTCACGACCTCGCGGACGAACGCCTCGAACAGGGGAGATCCGGGATCGACGTCCGGCGCCAGGACGATGGCGTTGACGGAGTCGGCCTCCGCGTTGAAGCGGACCGAGCGGGCCACCACGTTGGGGTGGGTGCGCAGCGTCGCGGCGGTGGCGGCCGAGCCGGTGAAGGAGAGCACGTCCTGTTCCCGCAGCAGGTCCAGGGCCGGGCGTACCGAACCCACGACCAGCTGGAGTGCTCCGGGCGGGAGGGTTCCGGACTCGGCGGCGATCCGCACGAGATGGGCGGTGAGGTAGGCGGTGGGGGTGGCGGGCTTCACCACACTGGGCAGTCCGGCCAGCAGCGCCTGGGCCAGCTTCTCCAGCGGGGCCCAGACGGGGAAGTTGAAGGCGTTCACCTGCAGCATCAGGCCCGGTGAGGGGGTGCAGAGGTGGACGCCGAGGAAGTCCTCGCCCCTGCCCAGCCGTTCGGCCGGTCCCTCGACGAGGACGGGGGCGTCGGGCAGTTCGGCCCGGGCCCGGGTGGCGTAGTCGCGCAGGACGCGGATGCCGCCGTCGACGTCGTAGCGGGCGTCGTTGAGGGTGGCACCGGCCCGGGACGACAGGGCGTACAGCTCCTCGCGTCGGGCTCGGACGGCGGCGGCGAGCGCGTCGAGGAGGTCGGCTCGCTGGTGGAAGGTGAGGGCGCGCAGGGTCGGTCCGCCGACGCGTCGTGCGTGGGTGAACGCCGCGTCGAGGTCGAGGCCTTCGGAGGAGACGTGGCAGACCAGGTCACCGGTGACCGCGTCGTGCACCTCGGCCGCCGACGCGTGCGTGGCCGTGGGCGTGGTCCAGGTGTCCCGCAGATAGCTCTGGAGCATGGCGAACAGACCGCTTTCGTCGGAGGGGAGACTTGCCTGGCAGGGGCAGAACGTCACGCGACCGGGTGATGGCCCCAGATGTCGGCGGTGTAGACGCGGCTCACCCAGGTGGCCTCGTCGACCTGCACTCCGCCCGCGCCGATCTCGATGCCGAAGCCGGCCGGCGAGTTCATGTAGAAGGAGAACATCCCGTCGTTGGCGTGCTTGCCGAGCGTCGCCATGAGCTTGACGTCGTGCTCACGTGTGCGGTCCAGGGCGCGCCCGACCTCCTCGGGGCTGGTCACCTCGCACAGGATGTGGTGGGTGCCCTCGTTCTTGTACGACCGGATGAAGGCGATGCTGTGGTGTCGGGGGTTGCAGCCCAGGAAGTAGAAGGTGCCCCACGGGTAGTCGGCGGTGTCGCTGAGCCGGAAGCCCAGGACGTCGCAGTAGAAGTCCACCGCCTCCTGCACGTGCGGCGTCTTCATCACCACGTGTCCGAGCCCCTGCTCCCCGGTCACGAAGTCCACGCCCAGCGGTGAGACGAACTGGCTCGGGGCGAGGCGGCGGCCGCAGAACAGCTCGGTGCGGATGCCGAGCGGGCCGGTGAAGTGCACCATCCGGGCCACCTGGCGGTCCTGGCACTCCTCTTCGGTGCCGACGGTGACGTCGATGCCGGCTTCCTTGAGGCGCACCGTCATCGCCTCGATCGCCATGTGGTCGCGGACCTCCCAGCCGATGACCGTGACGCCGCCGGTCTCCGCCTCCGTCAGCCACATGCGGAACGGGTGCTGGTCCATCCGCAGCCGGTGACGTACGGGCCCTTCCGGGTCTCCGGGCTCGACCGCGAGGCCTATCACTGTGCGGGCGTAGTCCGCCCATGCTGTCGGGTCGGGCGTGCCGATGCCCACGTACCCAAGGCTCTGGATCGTCATGACGACGACGTTATTTGTTAGACCCTTGACGGTCAAGACTCTGACGAATACGTTGACGCCATCGAGCCGAGGAGGATCCAGTGCCCGAGAAAGCCCGCGTGCGGCCCGTCGACGAGGCCGATCTGCAGGAGAAGACCCTGGCGTCGCTGGCGCCGTACCGCGATCAGGACGGCCGGATCTACACGATCTGGGCGACCCTGGCGCACCACGAGGACGCGCTGCGCCGCTTCCTCGTCTTCGGCAACCACGTGCTGGGCAAGAACACCCTGCCGCTGAGGTCCCGCGAGCTGATGATCCTGCGGATCGCCGCCCGGGCGGGGGCGGCATACGAGTGGGACCAGCACGTCCGCATCGCCCGCCGGGCGGGGCTGACCGACGGGACGCTCCTCGCCGCCGCGACCGGCGCCTGGGACGACCTCGACGAACTCGACCGGGTACTGCTCGGCGCCACCGACTCGCTGCTCGACCGCCAGAGCGTCGACGACGAGCTGTGGAGCCGTCTGGAGGCGCACCTGAGCGTCGAGCAGATCATCGACGTCCTCTACACCGTCGGCCAGTACCTCACCATCGCCACCGTCATCAACACCCTCGGCGTCCAGGTGGAGGGCGAGGCCGCCCTGCCCCTCCCCCAGCTCCCCGACCACAAGGAAGCAGCCGCATGAAGCTCGCCAACCTCGCCGGCCGCCCCGTCGTCGTCCGCGACGACCGCGCCCTCGACATCGCCACCGCCAGCAAGGGCGCGATCGAGGCCCGCCTGGAGGTCCTCTCCGACCTCTCCCTCCACGACGAGCTGCGTACGCTCGCCGAGCGGGCCGCGGAGGCGGACTGGCAGCCGTTCGACCGGCGTGACCTGGGCCGGGTCGCCAAGCCGTACAAGGCGATCGGGGTGGCCCTCAACTACCGGGCGCACGCCGAGGAGTCGAACCTCCCCGTGCCCGACGAACCGTCCGTGTTCGCCAAGTTCGCCTCGTCCGTCGTCGGCCCCTACGACGACATCGTGGTCGAACCGCAGTACGACAAGGTCGACTTCGAGGCCGAACTCGTCGTCGTCATGGGCAGGGTCGGCAAGAACATCTCCGAGGCCGACGCCTGGTCGTACGTCGCGGGCGTGACCGCCGGGCAGGACGTCAGCGACCGGCGCGAGCAGTGGCGCAAGCCGATCAACCAGTTCACGCTGCCGAAGTCGTACGACACCTTCAGCCCGATCGGCCCCTTCCTGGTCACCGTCGACGAGTTCGAGGACCCCGACGACATCGAAGTGGCCGGCTGGGTCGACGACCTGGAGGTCCAGCGAGGCCGGACCTCGGACCTGATCTTCCCGGTGCCCGCGCTGATCGCCTGGCTGTCGAAGCGGGTGACGTTCGAGCCCGGCGACCTGATCTTCACCGGGACCCCGGCCGGCTGCGGTGTCCGCCGCACTCCGCGGCTGTACCTGACCGAGGGCAAGGTCCTGCGTACGGAAGTCACGGGCGTGGGCACTATGGTCAATCCGGTCGTCGGCGGCTAGGCAGAGGGAAGGGCGGGAGATCGTGACGGACACCGTGCGCGAGACGGAGATCGCCGGCGCGAGCCGGACCCGGGAGTTCTCGGAGCTGCTGCGCCACCACCATCGTGAGCTGGGCACGACCGAGCCCCGGGACCTCGACGCCATCGAGATGGTCACCGATCTCACCCGCCTCGAAGCCCGGCTCACCAAGGACTTCGAGAAGCACGTCCACCGGCCGCTCGGCCTGACCTGGGCGGGCTTCCGGATCCTCAATGCCCTGTGGGTCTACGGCCCGCTCGGCCAGCAGGACATCGGCCGGGTCTCCGGATCCACCCGGGCCAGCATCTCCAGCGCGCTGGCCACCCTGGAGAGCCGGGGCCTGGTCACCCGCGAGCGGGTCGAGTCCGACCGCCGCCAGCTGTTCGTGGAGCTCACCGCGGAAGGCCGCGAGACGCTGCGCCAGGCCATCGAGGCCCAGACCAAGCGCGAGCGCGCCTGGACCGGCGTACTGCGCGACGACCAGCTCAGTGAGCTGGTTCACCTGCTGCGCACCCTGGTCAATCAGGACACTCCGGCCGCAGACTGACCGGCACACACCGGCCACTCACACCACGCGGACTAGGGCCCGCGCAGATCACTCACTCTCACGTATTCGTCAGGACTCTTACTGTCACACCTCTAACGTCCAGAGCTTGTCAGCAGGTGTTTCTCAAAGGAGAGAATCATGGTCCGTCGTGTCGTCACCGGTGTCGATCCCAGTGGCAAGCCCGTGATCGTCAGCGACGGAGAGCCGCCCGTCTCACGTCAGTACACCCACACCCCCGGCTTCGCCCGTTCCCTGGTGTGGAACACGACGGCTCCCGCCGCCCCGTCGGCCGACCCGACGGAGACCCTGAAGTCCTATGTGCCGGCCCCTGGCGAGACGATCGCCCTGACCGTCACCTTCCCGCCGGCCAGTGTCTACGCCGACCCGTCCTGGGATCCCGCCGCCGCTGCGGCCGAGCAGCTGGAGGGCACGCCCGGTCTCGCCGAGCTGTTCGAACCGGAGAACCCGGGGATGCACACGACCCCGACGGTGGACTACGGCGTCGTGCTCGGCGGAGAGATCGTCCTCGATCTCGACGGCGGGGAGACCACGGTCCTCAGACCTGGTGACCTCTGCGTGCAGAACGGCACGCGCCACGCCTGGCGCAACCTCGGCACCGAGCCCGCCACGGTGTTCTTCGTCCTGATCGGCGCGGAAACCTCGTCATGAGCGCCCCCGCCACCGGCGGAAGCCACGCCGGCGCCCCCGCCACCGCGGCACCCGGCGCACCCGTCGTCGACCTCGACCTCGCCGACCTGCGCCGGGACCCCTATCCCGCCTACGCACGGCTGCGCGCCGAGGCACCGCTCGCCTGGGTGCCCTCCGTGGGCCGTCACCTGCTCACCCGGTACGACGACATCGTCCACGCCGAGAAGCTGCCCGAGGTGTTCAGCTCGCGCGAGGAGGGCTCGCTCCTGCTGCGCACCGTCGGCCCCAACATGCTCCGCGAGGACGACCCGGAACACCGGCGGCTGCGGGCCGCGGCCGAGCCGCCCACCCGGCCCCGCCAGGTCCGGAACCTGTGGGCCGGGGCCTTCGAGAAGACCGCGCACGAGCTGCTCGACCGGATCGCCCGGCGCGGCGAGGCCGACCTGATCGCCGACTTCGCCGAACCCCTCGCGGCGGCCAACCTGGCCCTGGTCCTCGGCCTGCGCAACGCCACGGCCGGCGACATCGCCGACTGGTCGCGGGCCATGATGGCCGGCAACAGCAACTACGCGGACGACCCCGACCTCTGGCTGCGCGCCGAACGGGCGACCCGGGCCATCGAGGACGCGGTCGCCGAGATCGCCGCGGCGGTCCGGCGCGAGCCCGACGGTTCGGTGATCTCCTCCATGGTCAACGCGGCCGAGCCGGTGGGGCTCACCGAGATCCAGAACAACGTCAAGGTCATCATCGGCGGCGGCGTCAACGAACCGCGTGACGTCTTCGGTGTGGGCGCCTGGGCTCTGCTGAGCCGCCCCGACGTCCAGCGCCGGGTGCTCGGCGAACCGGCGCTGTGGAAGCGGGTGTTCGAGGAGACCGCCCGCTGGGTGTCACCGATCGGTATGTACCCGCGCCAGCTCACCCAGGACCACGACATCGCCGGTGTGCGGCTGTCCGCCGGGAGCCGGGTGGCGTTGGTGATCGCGTCCGGCAACCGGGACGAGTCCGTCTTCGAGCGTGCCGACGAGTTCGACATCGACCGCCCGCACCGCCCCCACCTCGCCTTCGGCGGCGGACCGCACTTCTGCATGGGCGCGTGGGTCGCGCGCCACGAGGTCAGCGCGCTCGCCTGGCCCCTGGTCTTCGACCGCCTCAAGCAGCTCCGCCTCGTCGAGGGCGCGGCTGACCGCGTGGAGGGCTGGGTCTTCCGGGGCCTGACCTCACTGCACGTCACCTGGCAAGCCGCCTGAACCCGGCAAGCACCTGAGCCGTCCCCACCGGGAGGACTTCATGCCCATCGTCATCTTCGAGCTGCCCGACGGCACCCAGCGCAAGGTCACCGCCGACTCGGGAACCGTGCTCATGCAGGCGGCCGTGTCCCACGGAGTCGACGGCATCGTCGCCGAGTGCGGCGGCAACGCCTCCTGCGCCACCTGCCACGTCTACGTCGACGCCCGGCACAGCGAACTGGTGGGGCCCCCGAACGACGTCGAGGACGAGATGCTCGACTTCACCGCCGCCGAACGCCGGCCCACCAGTCGGCTCAGCTGCCAGGTCCAGCTGTCCGACGCACTCGACGGCCTGGTCGTGCGGGTACCCGAGGAGCAGGTATGACGCGCACAAGCACCGCGGGTGTGGTCGTCGTCGGCGGTGGACAGGCCGGGTTCAGTGTCGTGTCGACCCTGCGCTCCTCCGGCTACGACGGGCCGGTCACCGTCTGTGCTTCCGAGCCTCATCTGCCGTACCAGCGGCCGCCGTTGTCGAAGAAGGCGCACACGGATCCCGTCCGCGTCGAGCTGGTGCCGGAGTCCTTCTACCGCGAGCGGGACATCGATCTGCGGCTCGGTGATGCCGTGGTCGCCGTGGACATCGCCGCCCGCGCCGTGACCACCGCCTCGGGAACCCGTCTGCCCTACGAGCACCTCGTACTGGCGACCGGCGCACGCAACCGGCCGCTGCCCGTCGCCGGCGCCGAGCTGGACGGCGTCCACGCCCTGCGCTCACTCGACGACGCCCTCACCATCGGCCAGGCGCTGACGACGGCCCGCGAGGTGGTCGTCGTGGGCGGCGGGTTCATCGGGCTGGAGCTCGCCCAGGTCGCCCAGGCCCGGGGCGCGCGCGTCACGGTCGTCGAGCTGGCCGAACGGCTGCTGAGCCGGGCCGTCTCCCCGCAGGTGCAGGAACATCTGCGGGAGCGGCACGAGAGCAGCGGCGTACGGATCCTCACCGGGACGGCCGTGCAGGCCATCGAGGGCGCGGACCACGTACAGCGAGTCGTCACGGACCGTGGCGTGCTGCCCGCCGACCTCGTCGTCTACGGCATCGGCGCCGTCCCCCGCGACGAGCTCGCGCGGGACGCCGGTCTGGCGGTGGACGACGGCGTGATCGTCGACGATCAGCTCCGCTCGGTCACCGATCCACGGGTCTTCGCCGTGGGTGACTGCGCTCGCCACCCGCATCCGTGCGCGGACGGGCTGGTCAGGTTGGAGTCCGTGCAGAACGCCACCGATCAGGGGGCCCTGGTCGGCCGCCGGATCGCCGGTTCCGCCCCCGTGCCGTACACGAACCTGCCGTGGTTCTGGAGCGACCAGGGAGACATCAAGCTCCAGATCGCCGGACTCCGCGCGAGCACCGACGACGTCTACCTCGCGACCGGAGACTCCCCGGAACGGCTGGCGGCCTACGCCTTCCGCGACGACCGGTTGGTGGCCGTGGAGACGCTGAACTGGCCCGCGGAGCACCTGGCCGCCCGGCGGCTGCTGGAGCAGAGCGCGCCGGTGTGCGCCGCCGACCTCGTGGGATCGACACTCGGCGCCCTGACCCGGGCTCGACGGGCGGCGGGGGTGCGCGGATGAACGACTGGTTCGGTGCCCATCTCGTGGCGAGCGCGGCCGAGGCCGGTTCGCGACCCGCTCTGGTCTTCCAGGACCGTTCCTGGACCTACGCCGAGCTGGATCTGGCCATCCGGAACACCGTCGCCCGTCTCCACGGGTTCGGGGTGCGCGCGGGCGATCGCGTGGTGATGCAGGGAGCGGCCCGTCCCGAGGCCCTCGTCACGATGTTCGCGGTGACCCGGATGGGTGCGGTCCTCGTCCCCGTCCACCCCCAGCTCACCGGCGCCGAGCTCGCCGTCATCCGCGAGGAGACGGCGCCGCGAGCGGTCGTCGCCGAGGCCGGGTTCGCGGAGGCCGGGTTCGCCGAGGCCGGGTTCGCCGAGGCCGGGTTCGCGGAGGCCGGGTTCGCCGAGGCCGGGTTCGCCGAGGCCGGGTTCGCGGAGGCCGGGTTCGCCGAGGCCGGGTTCGCCGAGGCCGGGTTCGCCGAGGAGGTCCTCACGTGGGAGGTGCTGCACCCCGTCGACGAGCCTTCCGCGCCCGCGATCGAGGCGCCCCCTCCCCCGGCCGGGGACGACATCGCGGTCATCGCGTTCACCTCAGGAACGTCCGGGCGCCCCAAGGGAGTTGCGCTCACCCACGACAACCTGCGCTGGAGCATGGTCAACGGCCTGAACCGGCTGCCCGTCGGCCCGGACGACGTCGCTCTCGTCTCCACGCCGCTGGCCCACGTGGCCGTGCTGGGCGGGCTTCCGCAGTACACCTGGGCCCGTCGCGGAACGGTGGTCCTGGCGCCGAAGTTCGACCCGGATCTGTTCATCGATCTGGTCCGTGACCACCGGGCGACGTGTGCCTTCGCCGTACCGGCCATGGCGGCCCTGCTGACCCGTCACCCCCGCTTCCCGGGCGAGGACCTCGACGGCCTGCGGTGGCTGCTCTCCGGCGGAGCACCCGCCCAGACCGCGACCAGGGAGCGCCTCCACGAGCGCGGCATCGCGGTCGTGGACTCCTACGGCCTGACGGAGACCTGCGCGGGGGTGACGTACTCCGCGCTCGACACGACTGCCGTGGCCGGACACCCGGCGCCCCATGTCGAGCTGCGGGTCGTCGATCCGGCGGGGGCCCCCGCCCCGGTCGGCACGGCGGGCGAGATCTGGGTGCGCGGTCCGTCGGTCGCGTCGGCGTACTGGACGTCCGCCGGGACACGGCCGGTGACGGACGGCGAGGGCTGGTTCCGCACCGGGGACCGGGGGCTCTTCGACAGCGAAGGCCGGCTGGAGGTCGCCGGCCGGGTCAAGGACACCATCATCACCGGCGGCGAGAACGTCGACCCCGCCGAGGTCGAGAACGCGCTGACCGACTTCCCGGGTGTCGTCGAGGTCGCGGTGTCCGGGACACCGGATCCGGTCTGGGGCGAGCTGGTGACGGCCTTCCTGGTCACGGACGCCGGCGAACCGACCCTGGACGACCTCCGCGCCCACCTCGACGGCCGGCTGTCCCGGCACAAGTGGCCGCGGCGCCTGTGCGTCGTGCCCGCGCTGCCGCGCGGAGCCACCGGAAAGCTCCAGCGGCAGCGCCTCACCACCCTGCTCGACGTCTGATCCCCGTCCGAGCCCTTCCCGCTCCCCCACTCCCCCCACGCACACGCCGCCGGTACCTCCGGCGACAGCTCCCTCACCACACCCAGGAGAGCCCATGAGTGCGACCATGCGAGCCGCGCGGATGCACGCCGTCGGCGAGCCGATGCGGATCGAGGAACTCCCCGTTCCCGAGCCCGGCCCCGGTGACGTCCGGGTGGCCGTGCACGCCGTCAACATCGTCCCGAACCTCGCCAACATCCTGAACATGTGGACCACTTGGTTCCCGCACAGCCCCCTGCCCACTCTCCCGGCGATCTTCGGCCTGGACCCGGCAGGCGTGGTCGAGGCGGTCGGCGAGGGCGTCCAGGCGTTCAAGCCCGGTGACCGGGTCTACGTCAACCCGGGCCGCTCCTGCGGTTCCTGTCGCGCCTGCCGCGGCGGCGACTCGATCAACTGCGCCAGCTACGCCTTCGCCGGCTACTTCGGCTTCTCCGCGACCGCGCTCGACCTGCTCGACCGCTACCAGGGCGGACTCGCCGAGTACATGGTGGCCCCGGCGTACAGCCTGGTGAAACTGCCCGACTCGCTCTCCTTCGAGGCCGCGGCCCGCTTCGGCTACATCGGGACCATGTACTCGGCGCTGCGCAAGGCGGAGGCGGGCCCGGGCAAGACGATCCTGATCAACGGCATCAGCGGCACCCTCGGCATCGCCGCCGCGCTGCTCGCCCCCGCCATGGGCCTCACCGATGTGTACGGCACCGGTCGGGACCGGGGTCTGCTCGACCAGGTCGGCAAGCTCGCGGGCGGCCGGCTGCGCCTGCACTCGCTGGACGACGGCCCGCTGGACGACTGGGTCCGCGAGGAGACGGGCGGTTACGGCGCCGACATCTACATCGACGCGCTCGGCCCGGGTGCCCCGCACGAGACGTTCCGGGCCGGCATGCGGGCCATGGCGCGCGGCGGGATCGCGGTCAACATCGGTGCCGTCGCCGGTGATCTGCCGATCGACATCCACCGGATGATGGACCAGCAGCTGCGGCTGATCGGCTCGGCGTGGTTCACCTCCGCCGAGGGGCAGACCATGGCGGACATGGTGGGGGCGGGCCTGCTGGACCTCAGCCCGCTGGAACACCACGTGTATCCGCTGGAGCAGGTCAACGAGGTGATCAGCGGCATCGCCGAACGCAACGGCGGCTTCAGCAACTTCATCATCAGTCCACGGGCCACCTCGTAACGGCTCGCGGCCGCCCTCCTCCGTAACGGCTCGCGGCCGACCCCCTCCGTAACGCCCCACAGCCGGGGCCGTCGGCAACTCCCCCCTGGCCGACGGCCCCCTCCTCCCCCCTCTGTCTAACCCCCTCTGTCTGGAGTACCGATGCACGCCTCGCACGCCGGCCGTCCGGCTGACCCCCTCGACCTCCTGGAACTCGACACCCTGCTGACCCCGGACGAGCGCGCCGTCCGTGACGCCGTCCGCACCTTCTGCGACCGTCGCGTGGAGCCGCACATCGCCGAGTGGTTCGAACAGGGAGCCATCGAGGACATCCGCGGGCTCACCAAGGAACTCGGTGAACTCGGCCTGCTGGGCATGCACTTGGAGGGCTACGGCTGCGCCGGGATGAGCGCCGTCGACTACGGCCTCGCCTGCCTGGAACTGGAGGCGACCGACTCCGGACTGCGCTCCCTGGTCTCCGTACAGGGCTCGCTGGCCATGTACGCGATCCACGCCTTCGGCTCCGAGGAGCAGAAGGAGGAGTGGCTGCCCCGCCTCGCCGCGGGCACCGCCATCGGCTGCTTCGGCCTCACCGAACCCGACTCCGGCTCCGACCCGGGCAGCATGCGCACCGCCGCGCGCCGTGACGGCGAGGACTGGGTGCTCGACGGCCGCAAGATGTGGATCACCAATGGTTCGGTCGCCGACGTGGCCGTGGTCTGGGCGCGCACCGACGACGGTGTCCGTGGTTTCGTCGTCCCCACCGACACCCCCGGGTTCTCGGCCCCCGCCATCAAGCACAAGATGTCGCTACGGGCCTCGGTGACCAGCGAACTGGTCCTGGATTCCGTACGGTTGCCGGGTTCCGCCGTGCTGCCCCGGGTGCGGGGTCTGCGCGGACCGCTCTCCTGCCTCAACGAGGCGCGCTACGGCATCGCCTGGGGCGCGATGGGCGCCGCCCGCTCCGCCTTCCGGACCGCGCTGGCCTACGCGGGCGACCGCGTCCAGTTCGACCGCCCGATCAGCTCCTTCCAGCTGACCCAGGCCAAGCTCGCCGACATGTCGATCGAGCTGAACAAGGGCATCCTGCTCGCCTTCCACCTCGGCCGCGCCAAGGACGACCGCGGACTGCGCCCCGAGCAGGTCAGCTACGGCAAGCTCAACAACACCCGTACCGCACTCGACATCTGCCGCACCGCCCGTACGGTCCTCGGCGCCAACGGCATCTCCCTGGAGTACCCGGTCATCCGGCACGCCAACAACCTCGAGTCGATCCTCACCTACGAGGGCACCGTCGAGATGCACACGCTCATGATCGGCCAGGCCCTGACCGGCCAGGCGGCGTTCCGGTGAACGACGGTCCGGCTCACGGCCTTCGGGTGCACGGCGGTCCGGACATCCGGCGGATCGGTGTCGTCGGTTGTGGACTGATGGGCGCGGGTATCGCCGAGGTCTGCGCACGGGCCGGGCTGGACGTGGTCGTCCACGAGGTGCACCCGGACGCCGCCGAGGCGGGCCGGTCCAGGATCACCGCCTCCCTCGACCGCGGTGTACGGCGCGGCAAGCTCACCGACACGGAACGGGATGCCGCGCGCGACCGCGTCCGCGTCACGACCGACCTCGCGGACCTGGCCGACCGGGACCTGGTGGTGGAGGCGGCGACCGAGGACGAGGCGGTGAAGACCGCACTGTTCACCGCCCTCGACCGCGTCGTCGTACGCGAGGACGCGCTGCTCGCGTCGAACACCTCCTCCCTGCCCATCATGAAACTGGGCATGGCCACCACCCGGCCGCACCAGGTGATCGGGGTGCACTTCTTCAACCCGGTCCCGGTTCTGCAGCTCGTCGAGATCGTGCCCTCTCTGCTGACGGCTCCGCAGACGCAGTCCAGGGCGGAGGACTTCGTCACCCACGTGCTGGGCAAGAAAGTGATCCGCGCCCAGGACCGCGCCGGCTTCGTGGTGAACGCCCTGCTGGTCCCCTACCTGCTCTCGGCGATCCGCATGCTGGAGTCCGGTCACGCGTCCGCGGAGGACATCGACACCGGCATGGTCCTGGGCTGTGCCCACCCCATGGGCCCGCTGAGCCTGGCCGATCTGATCGGCCTGGACACCCTCACCGCCATCGCGGAAGCCATGTACGCGGACTTCAAGGACCCCCTGCACGCCCCGCCACCCCTGCTGCTGCGCATGGTGGAGGCCGGGCTGCTCGGCCGTAAGTCGGGCCGGGGCTTCCACGACTACTCGGATGCCCAGAAGGGCAACTGAGCTCATGACGCAGGAAGTTCGCGGCGTGATCGCACCGGTCAAGGGCGAGCCGGTGCGGGTGGAGACGATCGTGGCACCCGACCCCGCCCTGACCTCCTCGCCGACGTCCCACGTCTGACGATCAGCGGCTTCACCCGCCCCCTCGAACGGACCCGTCCCGCCCGACGGATCGGTGCTGCCCGGGCATTGGCGCGCAGGCGTCGCCATGTCTCCGTTCGGTCGGCTCGAGCTCGAATTCGCTGGTGATCCGCACGCTGAGCGCCCGGTCGGGGCCCCTTCCGGGTCGCTCGCGTCGAACTCGGCATCCCTGGGCGTACCCCTGCGGGCCAGGTTGTCGCCGGTTACGGCGTGTACGGGGCGTCGCTGTGGTGCAGTTCCACCATGGTGGGCTCGCTGACCTCGTACACAGCGGTACGGGTGAGGGTGACGACGGCCGCCGGATCGTCGTCGCCGCGGGTCCGGTAGACGACGGTCACCTGTCGTGGTGCCCCGCCGGACGGGAAGGCGATGGAGACCACGGGCGTACGGTCGCCGAGCTCGGCGGCGGCTGCGGGGACGGGGGTGCCGCCGTCGTTGCGCCAGGTCACCAGCGTGTAGAACTTGCCGGTGCCACCGGTCGAGATCTTCAGGGCTCCCACGGCGTCGGGCGCGCTGTCCCCGGCGATGTCACCGATCGCGCACTGCGGCTGCAACTCGATCACGACACCGTCCGCGCCCTCCCAGCGTCCTGCGCTGAGCGCGGCTCCTGAGATGCCGTATCCCTCCAGCCCTCCGCCGTCCAGAGACGCGTTCCGCAACTGCTCGCAGGTCAGGGCCTTGGCGCCACCGGCTGCCGTACCGCTCGGCTTCGGGGACGGAGCGGTGGTGGGGGCACCGGGTGTCTTCGCCGGGCTGTCGGGCGACTTGGCCGGATTGTCAGGCGACTTGGCCGGTGTGGCGGTCGCCGGCTTCGACGTCTTGTCCGGCTTCCCGCTCACGGCCGCTTCCCCCGCAGCCGAGTCCTTCGGCCCGCAGGCCACGACCAGCCCCGCGACCAGCCCTGCGGCGGCCACCTGGGACACCCGTCTCGCCCATCCCCTGGATCGGTTCACTCGTCACTCCCCGTCGTGCTATGGCCCGGCATTCGCGCTGGGCAGGAGCGGAGACGCGGACGGGTGGGGGGCGGTTGCACCGAGTTGTCCCTGTTCCGTAACTCCCGGATCCCGCCGCCTTGGCGCACGGGAACACGGGGCCGGGCCGCGTGGGGCGCGTAGGGCGCGTCCGATCTGGCCGCCGGGGACGGCGGGGCTGTGCGCCAGCACGCCGTCGATGAGGGAGGGGAACGCACTGAGTAGAAGTACTCATGTCCGCCGGAACACAGGATGGCAGCCTGCTGGCATGACGAGTGGCAGAGGCGCACTGACGGCACTTCATCTCCTTCTGGTCTGGGCGACGATGGCCGCCGCGATGTCGGTACTCGGATTCGGGCTGCTGATGGCGGGCTGGGGCGGCGGCACGGGGTCCGCCGTGTCGGCCTTCGCGCTGGGCGTACCACTGACGGTGATCCTGCTGGCCACGGCGGGCCTCCCGGCACGAACGGTCGTGCCACTGTGCGATTCCACGCCACGTCGATTCGGCTGGGCGGTCCTCGTGTTCGTCCTCGGCACGCTCGGCGTCCTGGCCGGCCTGGCCGCCTACGGCGAGGAGGTCGACCTGGGGAGCGCCGGCATGCGGATCGCGCTGACCGGACTGCCGTACGCCGTGGCCGCGGCGTTCTTCGTACCGAGCCGGTGGGTGCGGCTGGGGGCGATCGCCGTGCTGGCGGCATGCGGGGTCTACGGGGGCCTCGTCGGTCCGCAGCAGGCGGATCAGCGTCGGCACGCTGCCGAGGTCGCGCGGTACCGGGAGCGTCCTGAGCTGCTGTACGTGGCGGACCCCCCGCCGGGGATGCGGGTCTCCCAAGCCGTGGTGGGTCACGGCCATTTCAGCGTCGACTACCGCCCCGTCGAGCCGGACCAGAGCGGATACGTGAACCTGACGGTTCGCTCGCCGCACACGCCGAAAGCGACATGCGCCCTGCTCGTGCAGAAGGACGTGACCTGCACCGTGGACGAGCACGGCGAGATCCGGGTTGCCAGTGCCCTCCCCCACGACGGCCACCACATCAGACTGATCCGCGAGCACCGCGGCGCGGAGGTCGAGGCCTCCAGCCAGTCCCTCGACGAACCGGGTCTGCGCCACCTGCTCAACACACTGCACCCGCTGTCCGACGAGGAACTGGAGACCATGATGCGAGAAAAGACCATCACCCAGGGATCGTGAGCACGCGGCCTGCCGAGATCGGCCGACGGCTGGACGCTTCTGGATGATCAACTCCACGGAACATCTGCGAAAGGTGCGGGGTGGGCGGCGGTCAATGCTAGCCCTGGTTGTCGAGTTGTGAGCGGGTGCTCAGGCGTTAGGGTCGACTTCGGGGTGCGTGAACCGCACGGGTTTGCCCAGCGACCGGGCGTAGGCGACTTCGGCTCGGGTGCTGTCTCCGATGTAGTCGCCGACCACGAGCACCTCGTCAGCGAGTCGGATCTTCGCCCGGTGCAGATCGTCGAGTCGAACCTTCAGCGCCTCGGCCTCGAGAGGATCGGACCCAAGTTCGCGCGGCGACTTCATGTCACAGCCCGGTTTGACGACAATCTTTCCGGCTTTGGTCTCCCGCAGATCGGCCTCGTTCATCTCGGTCATGAAGCGGGTGGACCCGCAGATCACGACGATTCGCGGGAGACTCAACAGCTTCTTCGCGTCGGCGAGCTTCTCCTCGGGAGTGAACAGTTGCGGGTATGACACTGGTTCCTCCTGGTGGTGTGGTCCCAGAAGTGCCTGCGGAGACGAGGAAGAAGGTGTGCAGGATTGTTGGTGACGAGCGACGTGAACACCCTCGCGACAGCACTCTAGGCTACGACCGACGCCATGCTGAAAGAGCATTTCCACCTGGCACCCTGGCAGCCCGTACTCCTCCCGCGTGATCCGCCAACTGCTCCCGCCCGGTGATTCAGTGGTGACTACGAGCTGGCGATCTCTTGTCGGAGTTGGTGGGTGAAGCGACGCAGGAGGTCCAACGTCACTCGGAACTCGGTCCGGCGGTCGTCCCTGCCGTTGGTGGGCTGGGTGCTCCAGACCCGACGCGCGAGAGCATCGGCGAGATCGACGGTGTCGTCGGAGCAGAGCAGGTAGAGGGCTGAGCGTGCTTCCTGCAGCCGGTCCACCAACTCGTTGGCGCCCGGACCGTCGTCGCTCAGCTGTGTTTCCTTCAGGTGGTCCAGTAGCTGGACTACGGCCGTGTTGAAGCCGATCCCGGCTTTGAGCTTCTGTTCGCGAAGCCACATGCGGTCCTGTCGGCGCGCGGTGAACCACGACCCGAACACCACCCCGATGAGGCCGACAGCGGCTCCGATGGCCACGGACAGTATGTTCTCCACGATCAGCTCCCCCCTCGTACAGCCAGGCTACAGAGGGCGTCGGAGGCGCCGTACCCGAGGAGCACAGCACACACGCCAAGGGTTCGGTGAACCGAACGAAACGGCCTAACTCGGCTTCCAGGCTGTGAGTTGGAAGAGCCGGGCAGTGTGCATGTAGGGCGGCCGGGCCGTGGTGGCGAGTTCGAGGCGTTCGAGGTCTGCGTAGAAGCCTGGTTCGTGCTTGCGTGCGTCGTCGGTGATGTAGTCGCAGAAGCTGCGGATGCCGTAGTGGGAGATGTCCCGGCATCCGAGCTTTCGCAGGGTGAGGATGATCTCGTCGGCGGTGTGGAGCGTCAGCGCGGAATTGAACATCTGTGTGCGAGCCTGATCGGTGTCGAGTGCGGCGAGCGCGGCCGCGGGGTCCATCTCCCGGACGGCGATGTTCAGGGGTGCCGAATGCCGGTTGATCGCCATGACGGAGACCAGGCCCCCGGCTTTCAGGGGCGAGAGTGCTGAGGTGAGAGTGCCTGGGACGTCGTCCATGTATGGCAGGAGGTTGTGGCAGAGCACGACATCGAACTCGCCCTTGGCGAGGTCGCGGGGCAGATCGGTCGCATCTGCCTCGACGCAGGTGATCAGCTCCGTCACGCCTGCTGCCACGGCTCGCTCGGTGGCCGCGGCGAGCATGGCGGGCGCGTGGTCAACGATGGTGACATGGTGCCCGCGGGCCGCGAGGCGGAGGGCGTCTCCGCCGTCGCCGCCGGCGAGATCGAGTATCCGCAGCGATTCGCCGCCCAGGTCGTCGAAGTGACGGAGCAGGTTTGCCTCAGCGATCGAGTAGCGCAGTCGGCCCCAGGGGGCGTCCTGCCACTCCCGCCAGGTGGTCATCGCGGTGTCGAACTCCTCAGGAACTTCAGGCATCTGGCGACGATAGCCGCCGGACGTCCTCCGCCGACGTCGTCGTCGTGCAACGCGGCTCGGGCCTGGTGAGTGCCAGGCAAGAGGAGTCGATGCCGGTCCGGATCAGGCTGATCCCCGGCGACGACGGCGAAGACGATCTCTACGCTTTTGACCATTGCTCATGGTCGGATCAGGGACGAGGTGGGCTCGTTACCGGGTTACGGGCGTACGGCGGGAGCAGCCGTACGCGCTGTGGGCCGGGGCCGAAAGCAGTCCGGCGTTATGGCGCTGTCTCGCCGATATCCGGCCGGTCTTTTCAGTCCACTCCCAGGTAGTGGTACCTGCGCGTCGCCCTTGTGGCCTCGCCATACGTGCACGGCTGTGCGCGCAGACATCCCGGTCTACCGAGCCGTCCGGCGGCGTGCGCCTACGGCAAGGGGCCCGGCGCATGCGTCCGCTCCTGCTTCAAGGCCTCGCGCATGCCGACGCGGTGCCCTGGTGCTGGTACCAGACGGTCTCCAGCTCACGGCCGTCCGGCACGGTGTGGCGGGCCGGGCCGGGGGCCGGGACGAAGCCGGCGCGTTCCAGGGAGCGGCGGCACGCGAGGTTCGCCGTCGCCGTGCCGGCCCGTACCATCGGCAGACCGGCGTGGCTGTGGGCCAACTCCGCGCCCGCCAGGAACAGTTCAGCGCCGAGTCCCTGGCCTCGATGATCGGGGGCGAGGGTGCCGCCGATCTCGCCCTTCTCGTGGTCGAGTTCGAGGGATCCGGCGTAGTGGCCGGTGTCGCGACGTATGCAGACCATGAACTCGAACGTCTCGGGGCCGGGTTCGGAGGGCTCGGCCAGTTCGGGGTTGGACTTGAAGAACCAGCGAGGGGTGGCGCCGGCGGGGCCCATCCGCAGCAGGGCCCGTCTGACGTCCGGGTCCGGTACCACCTGGTCCAACTGGTTCCCCTGCCAGCGCTGGGAATCGGGGTCCGCGCCGGCGGCGAAGGCCGCCAACACGTCGAGCTTGATCACCGGGGTGTAGAGCAGCAGGCGCCGGGTGGCCAGGGCGTGCCGGCCGGGTGTGCACGCGTCCGGGATCGGAAGACCCGAGGCCACCCGGCGACGATGTAGGAACGACCGGATCATGGAACCCCCGTGGTCTTCGTCCTGATATGCCCCAGACACATGGACCGGGTGTGTGCGGCCCAACGTACCGGCCAGAAAGACCGCCGTACCGACCGACAGCGGGGTACGGCGCAAGGACGTGTCCACGCCGACCCTCGTCGCGCAAGTGCGCCACGGCTCACTCTCCCACCCGTCCGGACCAACGCGAGGCCGCCCTGGAGAAGAGGGGCCACTCGGGCGGGTGGCGGCTGTAAGTCGACCACAAGTCCTCCTGGCAGCACCCGGCATGACGGTGTGTCATCGATTGGACCGGGAGAAGGCGCAAGATCGCGGTGGCGCCCTGGTTGAGGGAGTCGGCTCGCTTCGGGCTGCCTTCAGGGCAATCGCGCCCCCACCGCAACGCACGTCGAGGGGGTGTCCGCGGCTGGGCATGCGATCCCCTCGAGAACCCTCCGTCACAAGGGGCCGCTCTCGTGCACTCGGGTCGGTCCCGCCCGAGGGCGACCGGATACAGTGCGCGAGACGGCAGCCTGGTCGAAGAGGGGAAGCGTGACCGACACCCGTAGCACCCGACCCGTCGGCAGCGAAGCGCAAGCCGCGCGGCAGAGCCGGCTGCACCGCTTGATGCGCTACCTCCCCCTGATCGCGCCCGTTCTGCTGTGGGCCGTGCCGTGTTGGGTGCTTCTGCACAGCGGCCAGCACTGGCCGCTGCCCGTCACGCTCGGCGGCACCGCTCTGTTCGCCCTCGGCCTCGTCGGTATGCCGCTCGCGATGGCGCGCGGCCATGGTCGACGACAGCAGGACCGGGCGGCCATCGTCGGTGACACCCTGCTGGGGTCCAGTTGGGTTCTGTTCACCTGGTCGATTCTGGTCGGCGTCACCCTGCGGCTCCTCCTGGCCGTAGTCGGTGTCGGCGAGAGTCAGGATCGGGCTCGCATCGTCACGTTCGCCGTCCTCGGCGTGACCGCCGTACTACTCGCCTGGGGGTACGCCGAAGCCCGCCGCGTGCCACGCGTACGCCGACTCGATGTTCAACTCCCCCGGCTGGGCGCCGGTTTGGACGGCACCCGCGTCGTCCTCATCACCGACACCCACTACGGTCCCCTCGATCGCACTCGCTGGTCGGCGCAGGTGTGCGAGACCGTGAACACCCTGGAAGCCGATCTGGTCTGCCACACCGGCGACATCGCGGACGGCACGGCCGAACGCCGCCGCGCCCAGGCCACCCCACTCGGAACCGTGCGGGCCTCCCGGGCCCGCGTCTATGTCACCGGCAACCACGAGTACTACAGCGAGGCCCAGGGCTGGGTCGACCTGATGGACGAGCTCGGCTGGGAGCCGCTGCGCAACCGCCATCTGCTGCTCGAACGCGGAGGTGACACCCTCGTGGTCGCCGGCGTGGACGACGTCACCGCCGAATCCTCCGGCCTGGCGGGCCACCGCGCCCACCTCGCCGGAGCCTTGAACGGCGCCGACCCCGACCTGCCCGTTCTGCTCCTGGCCCACCAGCCGAAGTTCATCGACCGGGCGGCGGCCGCCGGCGTCGACCTCCAGCTCTCCGGCCATACCCATGGCGGTCAGATCTGGCCCTTCCACCACCTGGTCCGCCTCGACCAGCCGGCCCTCGCCGGCCTCAGCCACCACGGCGCCCGCACCCTCCTCTACACCAGCCGCGGCACCGGCTTCTGGGGCCCGCCGTTCCGCGTCTTCGCCCCCAGCGAGATCACCCTGCTCGTACTCCGATCCCCGAACCTGTCCGGCTCGACGTAGGACCCGACGGGCCGATACCGGCTGCTGCTGATGCTCAGCGCGGTGCAGCGCCGTCAGGGCACTCGGGGCCACTGCGCGGGCTTGCGTCTGCGCGTCGCGTGGGGTGTGGTGAGCGACGCCGTAGGAGTGTGGTCCCGAGAGCGATGAGGACGACTGTCGCGAGGGCGGGGCCACCCAGGGTGAGGACGCGCTGGAGAGACGCGGCCGCGGCATAGCCGACGCCGACCTCGGCCGTCGCCCACAGGCAGGCGGCCACGACGCTGTACGGGGCGATGCTGCGGTAGGGCAGTCGGGTGGCGCCGGCGAAGTGGGGGGCGAGGGTGCGGACCACGGGCAGGAAGCGGGCCAGCAGGATGGACCGGCCGCCGCGGCGGGTCATCAGCATCTCGGCCCGCCGCCAGGTGGTGTCGGGAACACGGCTGCCCACACGGCCCGACCTCAGTTGCTCGCCGAGGAGCCTGCCGGTGCGATGGGCGAAGAAGTCGCCCGCCACGACGGCGCCTGCCGCGACGGCGATGACGACGGGGAGGCTGAGCTGGCCGGTGCGGGCCAGTGCCCCGGCGGTCAACAGCAGGGTGAGCGTGGGGATGAAGGCGCCGACCAACAGGACCGATTCGGCCAGCACCGCCCCGGCCACGACGGTGTAGGCCGACGTCGGGGAGACGTGGCCGAGGATGTCGGAAACGGCGTTCACAGGCCGGCAGGTTCCTGTGGCCGCGGCGCAGCGACGAGAGGCAGTCGGAGGTGCCAGGCGTGGGCGGGGGGAAGGTTGGCCCACACGGTCCAGCGGCCGGTCGCGTAGGTGCGCTGGTAGGCAGCCATGAGGTCGTGCACGGCGGCGTGGCGGCGCGCTGCGGCCCGTGAGGCGGTGAGGGCGCGGGCCTTGCGGGTGCCGAGGTAGGCGAAGTAGGTCAGGGTGCCGCCGGGGTGCAGCAGTTCGAGGTAGCGGGACATGATCCGCTCGACCTGGGCGGGCTCGAAGTTGGTCAGTGGCAACCCGGAGATGATCACGTCGTAGCGCTCGTCGGTGTCGAGGTCCTCGACGAACGCCTTGTGTACCGACACCTGCGCGGGCCGGTCGGCCAGGTGCGGGTGGACGGCGGCGAGGCGACGCAGCCGAGCGGCGAAGCGCGGATTCGCCTCGACGATGTCCAGACGGCTGCCCCGGGGCAGCTGGGGGATGAGCGCACGTGTGATCGCGCCCGTGCCGGCGCCGACTTCCAGGACGGAGAGCGGCCGGGGTGCCCGTGCCCTGACCGGTTCGGTCAGGGCACGGGCGAGGGCCTTGCCGCTGGGGGCTATCGCTCCGGTCGTCCGCAGATCGCGGGCCGCTTCAGCCAGGAACATCAAGCCCTCGGCATGGCGGGGTGGCAGTGCGCGGTCGTGCCAGGTGGTGCGTTCGTTCATGGTTTCGACGCTAGGAACCGGTGTCAGGCATCGGATCCGCCGTTGTGCGACCCCGTCCCCCTACGAAAGTCGGGGGTAGGCATCGCAGATCGTCGGACGGAAACCCCATCGGTGCTGCCTAGGATTGCCAGAGTGAACAGGAGCAAAGGGCGCGGATGGGCTGCCTTCGGCCGGGTGAGCCTGGTGCTCGTGTGTGTGCTGGCCGCCCCGCTGAACGCGGCATCGACCGATGCCGCGGGCTTCCTGGTTCCCGTCACCGTCGCGGCTCTTCTGTGCGGAGCGGCCCTGCTCGTGCCCCGACTGCGATGGCCGGTCGCGCCGCTGCTGGTCACCGTGGCCACAGCCTGGTGGGGCTGGCCGCTGCTGCCACTCATGGTCCTGGCCCTGTTCAGCCTGGCCGTGGATCTCAGGGCGCGGGCGGCGGTGGGTTGCGCCGTCGCCGCGCTGGGCGCCAACCTGTTCAGCTACTCGAGCACCTCACTGTGGACGTCGCAGAGTTACGCCTCCACCGTGCTCCTGCCGACTCTGGCCGTGGTCGTCGGCCTGTGGCTGGGTAATCGACGACGTCTTCTGGAGGCTCTGGCCGCCGATGTCGAGCATCTGCGCACGGAGTCGAAGCTCCGTGAAGAAGCGGCCCGTGCCGAGGAGCGGTCCAGGATCGCCGTGGAGATGCACGACGTGCTGGCCCACCGGCTGAGCCTGATCGCTCTGCACACCGGCGTGTTGACCACCAGAAGCGACGCTCTGCCCGCACCGGTCGCCGACCGCCTCGGACTGCTGCGCTCCACGTCCGTCGAAGCCCTCGCCGACCTGCGTGACGTTCTCGGCGCACTGCACCACCCGGACGGGGCGCGGACGGGTTCCGAGTTGTCGCCCGTGATGAGGGAGGTACGGGAGCTGGTCGACGAGGCCCGCACCGCCGGGCAACAGGTCGAACTCTCCTTCCACGGTCTTCCCGAACAGGCCCCCACCACCCACCGCCTGGCCGTCTACCGCCTCGTCCAGGAAGCGCTGACCAACGCCCGCAAGCACGCCCACGGAGCCCAGGTCACCGTACGCGTCGACTACCGCGCACCGGCCACCCTCGTCGAGGTCGGCAACACCCCAGGAGCCCCCCGCACCGACACTCCCGGCTCCGGCTACGGTCTGGTCGGGCTACGCGAACGCGTCAGCGCGCTCGGCGGGCAGCTCACCGCAGGCCCCGCCGGCGCCGGGGCATGGCGACTGGCCGCCCGTATCCCCCATCCCGTAGCCATCGAGAAGAACGGCTCCTCCACATGATCCGCGCCATGATCGTCGACGACGACGCCCTGGTCCGCCTGGGTCTGGCCGACCTCCTCGGCACCGACGAGAACATCGAGGTCGTCGCCCAGGCCGCCGATGGTCTGCAGGCCATCGAACAGGCCACCGCCCACCACGTCGACGTCGCGCTCGTCGACGTACGCATGCCCCACATGGACGGCATCACCGCCATCACTCGGCTCCGCGCCCTCCCCCACCCCCCGAAGGTCATCACCCTGACCACCTTCGACCTCGACGAATACGTCTACAACGCCCTCGCCGCCGGGGCCGACGGTTTCCTCCTCAAGGACACCGACCCCGCCGAAATACTGCGCGCCGTCCACCTCGTGGCCACCGGCTCCGCCATGCTCCACCCCACCGCGGCTCGCCGCCTCATCGACCGCTACCACGCCGCCAACCCACCACGAACCACCGCGGCGCGAGCACGCCTGAACCAGCTCACCCCCCGCGAACGCGACGTGCTCGCCCTCCTCGCCAAGGGCGGTACGAACGCCGACATCGCCGCCGATCTCGCGATGCGCGAAAGCACCGTCAAGGCCCACGTCAGCCGCATCCTGATGGCACTCGAAGTCACCAACCGCGTCCAAGCCGCCCTCTTGGCCCGCGACGCCGGCATCACCTGACGGACTGGGCGCCGCCTGGGACGGGTCGTCCGCCGAAGTCGCTCGGGTGCCGGGCCAGGCGAGGGCCCGCTCGTGGCGTGAGTTATCAGGGGGCGAAGACCGTACTGGCCAGGGTCACGTGCACGGCGGTTCCGGCGAGGATGCTCAGAAGGGCGTTGCGGCGCCACAGGTGCAGGCCGATGGTCACGGTCAGGGCGGCCAGCGGGGCCAGTACGCGGGACTGGGTGACCGGCAGGTCATGCAGGCAGTAGACGACGAGGATCACCATGACGCCGGCGGGCATGCGGGTGCTGAGGTACTGCACCGTCGCGCTGGCGCGCAGCGGGGCGAGAGCCGCGAAGGGCAGGGCGCGCAGGCCCCAGGTGACGGCCGCGGTGACCAGGACGGCGACGACGGCATAGCGAGCGTCAGGCATGGGTGGGCTTCCTGCCGATGACGAAGCGGCGTGTCAGGAGAACGGCGGTGAACAGGGCGAAGGCGGCCAGGAGCATCTGGTGGGGGAAGAGGAGGCGGGCGGCCAGGGCGCAGACGAGGGCGAGCGCAGGAGTGGGCAGGTCACCGCGCGGGTCACGGACGGCGTCGAGGGCGAGGACGGTGAACAGGGCGGTCAGCGCGAAGTCCAGGCCGGTGACGCTGTCCGGGATGAGGGAGCCGAGCAGGGCGCCGGCGGTGGCACCACCCGTCCAGTACAGGTGCAGGAAGAACTGCAGCCAGAGGATGCGCCGCCCGGACCAGGAGCGGGCGTGCTCCCCGGCGGTCAGGGCGTATGCCTCGTCGCACAGCGCGAAGGTGCTGTACGTCTTGCCGAGAGGCCCCTTCACCTGGTGCAGCGGGAAGGACAGCGTGTAGAAGACGTGCCGGACGTTCACCAGGAACGCGGACACGGCGATCGACGCCAGCGGGGCGGCGGCGGTGACCATCCCGATGAGCAGGAACTCGAATGATCCGCCGAAGACGACCGCGCTGGACAGGCTCGCCCACCACCAGCCGAGGCCGGACTGGGTGACGAGCACCCCGAAGGCGATGCCCAGCGGCACGAAGCCCAGGCCCACGGGGGCGGAGTCCTGGAACGCGGACCGGGCGTCGGACGACGTACGGGCGGCAGGCAGGGGTGAGGTGGGAGAGGGAGGCGGGCACGAGGGGTCGGCAACGGTGGGCCGTATTCGCATGCCGACATTTTAGGAAGATTCGCGCCTCATATGGTTGCCGATAATGGCGCTACGATCGGCCGATGAGCAATAAAATCAGTCTCGATGCCGTCGATCGGGAAATTCTGTTTCATCTACGCCAGGACGGCCGACTGACCAACGTGGAGCTCGCCAAACGGGTCGGTCTTACCCCGCCGCCGTGCCTGCGCCGGGTCAAGCGGCTGGAAGAGGCCGGCGTCATCGCCGGATACCGGGCCGTCATCGATCCCGCGGCTCTGGGGCGCGAACTGGAGGTCCACATCGATGTCGAGATCTTCGCCCAGGACCGCAAGACCGTCGAGGAGTTCGAGGACACCGTGGCCTCGTACGAGGAGGTCGTCGAGTTCCGTCGTATGTACGGCCGTCCCGACTATTTCCTCCGCGTCGCCGTCGCCGACCACGCCGCCTACGAAGCCTTCGTGATGGGCAGGCTCAGCGGTCTGCCCGCCGTCCTGCGCCTCGAATCCCACCTCACCATGAAGACGATCAAGCTGGACGGCTGAACGATGCGGTCCTCCTTCGTATGCGGGCTGCGTCCTGGACGTCCGATCAACGGAGCAGGTGCATTGGAATTTCTGGTCCAGGCGGGCTGCGAGTCGGTCGAACTGCGCCCGGACGGCGGCGTGATCGTAGCCGCGGGGGCGACATCGGCGGCGCGGCACCCGGTCGTCGCCGGATGCCTTCTGCCGCCGGACGAACGAGGGTGAACAGGGTGCCAGGTCCGCATCGCCGTTCATGCCTGTGCCACCTCCGGCACATCCCCGGCGTCGGCCTCGACGACCACCCACGAACTCGCCGGCCCACACGCGAGCCCCCGGACGGCCTCTCCGCCCCCTCACACCACACCGAACGGAGCTCCCCCGCACGACGAGCCTCTCCCGTACGTGACGTCGGCGCCGGTCAGGCGGTAGGGCCCGTGCTCGGTCTGCGGTACGGGCGTACCGCGCGGCGGGCTATGGCGAAGCGGTGTGTCTCTGATGGGCCGTCGTAGATCCGGAACGGGCGTACCTCCCTGAGCAGGCGGGCCAGTGGGGCGTCGGCGGCCGAGATGCCGAGGGCTCCGCAGATCTGGACGGCGCGATCGACCACCCGGTTCACGGCCTCCGCGACGAAGGTCTTGGACACCGAGGTGAGCTGCGCGGCTCCGGCGGACCCGGTGTCCAGCTCCCACGCGGTGCGCAGGATCAGCGCGCGGCTCGCCTCGATGTCGATCTCCGAGTCGGCCAGCATCTGCTGCACCATCCCGAGGTCCCCGAGGACGGAGCCGAACGCCATGCGGCTGCCCGCCCGTTCGAGGGCGACGTCCTGGGCGCGGCGGGCGGCGCCCAGCCAGCGCATGCAGTGGGTCATACGGGCGGGACCGAGCCGCACCTGGGCGCCCGCGAAACCCTGGCCGACCTCGCCGAGCACCTGCTCGTCGCCCACCACACACCCGTCGAAGACGATCTCGCTGTGGCCGGCGAAGAGCGCCTCGTCCAGGGTCTCGATGTCGCGGACGATGTTCATGCCGGGCGTACCGGCGTCGACCAGGAACATGGTGGCGCCGCCCGGGTCGCCCGGCTCGCCGGAGGTGCGGGCCATGACGATGGCGAAGCCGGCACCGTTCGCCCCGCTGATGAACCACTTGCGTCCGTCGATGCGCCAGCCGCCGGACACCCGGGTCGCGGTGGTCCGCAGGGCGCGGGGATCGGCACCGGCCCCCGGTGCCGGCTCGGTCATGGCGAAGCAGGACCGCACGTCACCGGCGGCGAGCGGACGCAGATAGCGCTCCTGCTGCTCCTCCGTGGCCACCTTCTCCAGCAGGTGCATGTTCCCCTCGTCCGGGGCCGCGCAGTTCAGCGCCAGCGGCCCGAGCAGCGAGTAGCCGGCCGCTTCGAACACCACCGCCTGGCCCCGTAGGTCGAGGCCGTGTCCGCCCCACCGCTCGGGCACGTGCGGAGCGAACACACCCGCCTCACGGGCGCCTTTCTGCAGGGTCTGCCGCACGTCCTCGGGGGCGTCGTGGACCGACCCGCCGCAGGCGCGCTCGGCCGGTATCACCACCTCGCGTACGAACGCGGAGGTGGACGCGGCAAGTTGGGCGATCGTCGGATCGACGTCGAACTGGATGGGCACGGGACCTCCCGCCGAAGGGCGTACGGGCACCGGGTCCCGTCGCGTCTAGAAACTGTATAGCGTCTTCAGTATCTTGCCGGGAGAGCCCGGTGACGGGAAGACGACAGGAGGCATGTCCATGAGTAACTCCACGAGCCCCGGGGCGGTCCGGGTGGTCCGTCACCCCTACGGCGTCGTCGAGGTGCGGTTGGACGATCCGGGGCGGGGCAACGCCCTGGACCTGGCGACGGCCGAGGCCATGCGGGACGCGACTGCCGAGGTGGCCGCGGACCCGGGGGGCGCGGTCCTGCTGCGGTCGTCGGGCGGCACCTTCTGCGTGGGCGGTGACCTGCGCGCCTTCGCCGGTCTGGGCGAGGGGACGGGCGCCTATGTGCATGCCGTGGCGACCGCCGCGCACGCCGCGATACTGACGCTGCACGACCTGCCGGTACCGGTGGTGACCGCCGTGCGCGGCGCCGCCGCCGGCGGCGGTGTCGGCCTCGCCCTGGTGGGCGACATCGTCCTGGCGGCCCGGTCGGCGCGGTTCCGGCTGGCATACACGGACGTCGGGCTCACCCCGGACTGCGGGGCCTCCTGGTTCCTGCCCCGCCTGGCCGGCCCCCGGGTGGCGGCGGACCTGATCCTGACCAACCGGGTTCTGACCGGCGACGATGCCGAACGGTGCGGTCTGGTCTCCCGTTCCGTGGAGGACGGGGAGTTGGACGCGGCGGCGCACCGCACGGCCGCCGGGCTGGTCGCCGGGGCCGGTGGCGCACTGCGCGCGGCGAAGGGTCTGCTGCGCGGTCGCGACGGGACCGGCCTGGCCTCCCATCTGGCCGAGGAGGCGCGGCAGATCGCGGCCCTGGCGGGTACGCCGGAGGCACAGGAGCGCATGGCGTCGTTCCTCGCCGCGCGGGGCCGTGCCCGGGGCTCGGAAGGCCGGGACCGGCCCAGGGCACCGGAAAGTGTTTCTTGATTCCCTCTTCACTAACAGGCCCGCCGGAGCGTAACCTCCGGGCAACACAGATCCGAGGAACCGGTCACCACAGAACCGGGGAAAAGGTGTGGCGATGCAATCTGCTGCCGTGGACCTTCCGGACGCCTTCGACGAGACGCTGACCGAAGCCGTCGTCGATCTCGTTCTGCGTGGCATGTGGCGCGGCAGGCCCGAGGCCGAGCACCGCCCCTTGGTCGACGCGGGGCTGGCGATGGTCAAGGGACCGATGGTGCTGCCGACCGAGCGCGCCAAGGCCGCCGCCGCGCGGATCCTGCGGATCTCCCCCGGGTCGGCGCAGGAGGAGCGGATCACCGCCGCGTACGAGGCCTTCCTGCCGGTCAACAGGAAGATCCGCGAGGTGTGCACGGCATGGCAGTGCCGCCCCGACGGCAGCCCCAACGACCACTCCGACAGCGTCTACGACGCCGGGGTGCGCGAGTCGCTGGAGGACGTGCACGAGGCCATCCAGCCCGTACTGCGCAGACTGGAGCCGGTACTCGAAGGCAGCGGACAGTACGTCACCGCCCTGGAGGAGGCCCTCGACCGCTTCGACGACGGCGAGCCGCAGTGGCTGGCCTCGCCGCTGTGCGACTCATACCACACCGTGTGGATGCGGCTCCACCAGGAACTGCTGCTCGTGCTGGGGATCAGCCGGGCCGAGGACGAGGCCCGGGAAGAGGAACTGGTCACGGGGAGCCGGGGTTGAGCGTCACCGACCGCGAGACGGACGCCGTGGCGCGGCCGGAGGCTCCGCTCGCGCGGCCGGAGGCTCCGCTCGCCTCCTGCGACGCCCCCGGCCGGGTCCTGGTGCCCTACGGGCAGGGGCGGATCAGGGGGCTCGACGCCGACGAGCTGGGCGCGCACGGTGCGGCCATGGACGGGCTGGTGGCCCTCGGGCTGCCGGTCGTTCCGGGGCTCACCGTCCCGGCCGGCGCCTCCGCGTCCCTGTGCGAGCCCGGCACCGCCCGGGCCGCCGTCGACCTCATCGAACAGCTCTCCGGCCGGCGGATCGGCGACGCGGGCCGCCCCCTCCTGCTGCGTCTGTCGGCCAGCGCGCCGACCGAGATAGCCGGGCTGCCGCCCGACCTCGCCTGCCTCGGCATCACTCCCTCGGGCGCCGACGACCTGTGCGCCGTCATCGGGCGCGCGGACGCGCTGCACGAGGTGTGGGCCGCCACCGTGCGGATGATCGCCGAGTACGCCCTCGACGTACCCGGCGCGATGCTCGACGACGTCCTCCTCGACACGCCCGAGCCGCGAGCCCGGGTCGAGGCCCTGCTGTCCCTGGTCGCGCGGCACGGCTCCCGGCCCTTCCCCGACGACCCCGCCGAGCAGCTCGCGCTGGCCGCCCGCGCCCTCCTCGCGCGGTGGGACTCACCGCGCGCGAGGAGGTCCCGCAAGGCGCAGCGGCTGCCCGCCGATCTCGGTATCGCCCTGCACGTCCAGGCGCTGCGCATCGGCCCGGCGGACCACTCGGGCTACGGCACGGCGGTCAGCCGCCACCCCGAGACCGGCCGCCTCTCCCCGCAGGGCTCGTTCTTCCGGGGCGTGCGCCGCAGCGCACCTCCACCGCACACCAGTGAGCCGCTGGAGCGGCTCGCGGGCGGAACGGCTCTGCTGGAGCACTCCCTGCTCACCCTCGAACGTCATCTGCGCGCGCCCGTCTCCGTCGACTTCGAGGTGCGCGACGACGAGATCTCCCTGCTGGCCGCCTCCGCGCAGCAACGGCCGCCGCTGAGGGCCTCGGTGTGCCTGGCCGCCGACCTGGCACGGGACGGCGCGCTCACCCCCGAGGAGGCCGTGCTCCGGATCAGCCCCGCGCAGGTGCAGGAACTGCTGCACCCCCAACTCCGGCTGACCGGGGGCGAGGAGCTGCTGGTGACGGGGCTGCCCGCCTCCCCGGGCGCGGCGACCGGTGTGATCGTGCTGTCCAGTGAACGTGCTCTCGAACTGAGCGCGGACGGCGCCCGCGTCGTGCTCGTCTCCCATGAGACGACGCCGGCGGACGTCCCGGGCATGCTGGCCTCCGTCGCCGTCCTGACCGGCAGCGGCGGTATCGCCTCGCACGCCGCCGTGGTGGCGCGGGGCGCGGGCACGCCCGCGGTGTGCGGCGCCGAGGGGCTGCGCGTGGACCTGGACGCGGGGACCGTGCGGATCGGGGAGCGGCTGCTGCGCGAGGGCGACCCCGTCTCGCTGGACGGCCGTACCGGTGCCGTCTACGCGGGGACGCTCAGCGTCAGTGTCGCCGGACCGCCGCCCGAGCTGTCCACCTTGCTCGACCGCGCGGACGGCATGCGCCGACTGGGCGTGCGGGTCAACGCCGACACCGCCGCCGAGGTCGACACCGCCGTCGCGCTCGGCGCGGAAGGGGTCGGGCTGTGCCGTACGGAGCACCAGTTCCTCGGGGAGCGGCTGCCGCTGGTGCGCCGGGTGATCCTGGCCGCCGACCCGGCCGCCCGCGACGAGGCGCTGGTGGCGCTGGGACAAGCTCAGCACGAGGACTTCAGGGCCCTGCTGTCCTCGGTCGGCGACCGCCCGGTGACCGTGCGTCTGCTGGACGCCCCGCTGCACGAGTTCCTGCCCGCCCCCGGCCAGGCCCTGGACGCGGACGAGGAGCAGCGGGCCGCCGCGCTGCGGGAGGCCAACCCGATGCTCGGGCTGCGCGGCGTACGGCTGGCGCTGCTGCACGAGCGGCTCTACCCCACGCAGGCCGAGGCGCTCTTCGCCGCCTGGGCGGACGTCGCCGCCACCGGGGTCCGGCCCGCGCTGGAGGTGATGATCCCGCTCGTCAGCCTGCCGGAGGAACTGGCCGCCGCCGCCGCGTACGTACGCGGGGCCGCCGAGGCGGTCGCCGCCCGTACCGGGGTGGAGGTTCCCTACCGGCTGGGCACGATGATCGAGACCCCTCGGGCAGCGCTGCTGGCCGGTGAACTCGCCGAGCACGCCGAGTTCTTCTCCTTCGGCACCAACGACCTCACCCAGCTGACCTACGGGTTCTCCCGGGACGACGTCGAGCGCCAGGTGCTCGCCACCTACCAGGAGCGCGGCCTGCTGACGGCCAGCCCCTTCGCGCGGCTCGACCCGCACGGCGTGGGCGCCCTGATCGCTCTGGCGGTCGAGCGGGCCCGGAGCGTACGGCCCGACATCAAGCTGGGCGTGTGCGGGGAGCACGGCGGGGATCCGGAGTCGATCGCGTTCTGCGACGGCCTCGGCCTCGACTACGTGTCCTGTTCCGCGCACCGCGTGCCGGTGGCCCGGATGGCGGCAGCGCACAGTGCGCTGCGCGCGCGGCGAGACGAGAGCGGGAATGGGAGCGGGAGCACGCGATGACTAGCGCACTGACGGACGGCCCGGCCGTGTCGGATGCCGAACTGGACGACCTGCGCGAGACCGTACGGTCGGTGTGCGCGGACGCCGGAGGCACCGCGGCGGTGCGCAGGCAGCCCGAGCACTCCCCCGGCATCGACGCCGAGCTGTGGGACACCCTCGGCCGGCAGGTCGGCCTCGCGGCCCTCGGGCTGCCCGAGCCGGCCGGCGGCATCGGCGGTCTCGCCGAGATCGCCGTGGTCTGCGAGGAGTTGGGCAGGACGCTGGCACCGGTACCGCTGCTGTCCTCCACCGTGCTGGCCGGGCAGGTGCTGGCCGGTTGCGGCACGGCCGACAAGGCGCTCGCCGAACTGGCCGAGGGCACGGTGCACGCCCTGGCGGTCGTGGCGGCGGACGGCACATGGCGGCCCGGCTCGGTGCCGGTGGCCGTCTCCTGGCAGGGCGGCGTCCCGATCCTCGACGGCACAGCGCCATTCGTGCTGGACGGCGCGGACGCCCGCGCCCTCGTGGTGGCCGCCACGGGAACCGACGGGGTCGACCTGTTCCTCCTCGACCCGAGCGGGCCGGGGGTCACGGTTCGCCGGGTGCCCACCCTGGACCTCAGCCGGGGGCAGGCGGTGGTCACCTTCTCCGGTGCCCGGGCCCGGCCGCTGACCGCCGGAGGCGAGGGGGCGGAGGTCGTCTCCCGCGCCCTGGACGTGGCCCTGGTCGCCCTGGCCGCAGAGCAACTCGGCGGTGCGCAGGCCGCGTTGGACATGACGGTGGCCCATGTGCGGGACCGTACCCAGTTCGGCAGGGCCATCGGCGGCTTCCAGGCGGTCAAGCACACCTGCGCCGACATGCTGCTCCAGGTCGAGGGCGCGCGGTCGGCCGTGGTGCGCGCCGTCCGGGCGGCCGACTCGCGCGACGCGCTGGCCGAGGCGGCGGCGGTGGCCCAGGCCTGGGCCTGCGAGGCCTTCGTGTCCGTCACCGCCGAGTGCGTGCAGCTGCACGGCGGCATGGGCTTCACCTGGGAACACGACGCCCATCTGTACTTCCGGCGCGCCCAGTCCGACGCCGTCCTGCTGGGCGGCGCCGCACATCACCGGGAACGGCTGGCCGGACTGCTGGGCTGGTGACGTGGAAGGCGGAACCGGTATGACCACCCGACTGATCGACAAATCGCTGTTCGAGGACGGGGCCGAGGCCAACCGCACCGACGGGGCGCCACCGCGACTCGTGGGCGCCCGCTGCTCCGCGTGCGGCACCGTCGTCTTCCCCCGGCAGGACTCCTGCCCCAGGTGCTCCGACGGGCACATGGACGGCCATGTGCTGCCGGTGAACGGGCGGGTGTGGTCGTGGACGCTCCAGGCGTTCCCGCCCAAGCCGCCGTACCGGCCCCCGGCCGGCGGTCACCGGCCCTACCACGTCGGCTATGTGGACCTCGGCGAGGTGCTGGTCGAGGCGCGGCTCGCGGTTCCCCGCGCGGAGATTCGGATCGGACTGCCGGTGCGGCTCACCACGGTGCCCGCGTACCACGACGAGGACGGGACCGAGGTCCTGACCTTCGCGTTCCGCCCGGATCCTGAAGGGGAGCGATGAGCCGCAGCGAGGACGTCTACGTGGTCGGATGCGGGATGCATCCGTTCGGCCGCGACGAGGACGTCACCGGGATGGACATGGCCGAGCGCGCGGTGCGCGAGGCGCTGGCCGACGCCGGGGTCTCCTGGGCGGACATCGACTACGCGGTCGGCGGCTCGGACGTGTCCGGCAAGCCCGACACGCTGGTGGGTCGTCTGGGACTGACCGGGGTGCCGTTCGTCAATGTGCAGAACGGCTGCGCCACCGGTGCCTCCACCGTCCTCACCGTGGCCAACGCGCTTCGCGCGGGTGAGGCGTCCCTGGGGCTGGCGGTGGGGTTCGACAAGCACGAGCGGGGTGCGTTCCACGTCTCCGCGGCCCGCTACGGGCTGGGCGACTGGTACGCCGAGACCGGCATGATGCTGACCACCCAGTTCTTCGCCCTGAAGACCCAGCGGTATCTGCACGAGCACGGGATCTCGGAGCGGGCGCTGGCGGCGGTCGCCGCGCGCGCCTTCCGCAACGGCTCGCGGCACCCCCTGGCGTGGCGGCGCAAGCCGCTGACGGAGCGGGAGATCCTGGACTCCGCCGAGGTCAGTCCCCCGCTGACCCAGTACATGTTCTGCTCACCTGGCCAGGGCGCGGCGGCGCTGGTGCTGGCGCGCGGCGACCGCGCCTTCGACCTGTGCGAGCGCCCGGTGCGGCTGGCGTCGTTGGCCTTCCGTACCCGGCGGTTCGGTTCGTTCGAGGTGTTCTCGCCCTGGCTACCACCGGGTCCGCACCGCAGCCCCAGCGTCGACGCCGCCGAGGCGGCCTTCCGCACGGCCGGCGTACGGCCCGAGGACGTACGGGTCGCGCAACTGCAGGACACCGACAGCGGCTCGGAGCTGATCCACCTGGCGGAGACCGGCCTGTGCGGGCACGGCGAACAGGAAGAGCTGCTGGCCCGCGGGGACACCGACCCCACGGGCCGTATCCCGGTCAACACCGACGGCGGCTGCCTGGCCGGCGGGGAGCCCGTCGGCGCCTCGGGGCTGCGCCAGTTCCACGAGGTCGTACGGCAGTTGCAGGGCCGGGCGCCGGGCGCGCAGGTGCCGGGCGCTCCCCGGGTGGGCTTCACCCATGTGTACGGGGCACCCGGGATCAGCGCCTGTTCGGTCCTCACGGTGTGAGGGCCGGCGGCGCGTGAAGGGCCCTCTCAGGCCCGTGCCGCGGACGGGGCGGGGGCCGGGGTCGAGGCGGGAGCCGGGGCAGAGGCAGAAACCTGGGCCGGTTCCTGCTCGGTGGCGACGATGCGCAGTGCCAGTTCCCTGACCGCCTCCAGCACGGACCGGGACGGCATCCGGGACAGCGGCCCGCCTTCCGCGCGCAGTGCCGTGACGAGCATGGTCGTGCTGATCAGGGTGCGGACGGCGAGCGCCTGCGCCGCGTGCCGGGCCTTGGCCGCCCGGGGGCTGCGGGTGGTGCCCTCGGGCAGGTAGTCGTAACCGCGCTGGATGTGCCGCTGTTCGAACTCGTCGCGGAGCGCCTTGACATTGCCGCTGGCGGAGGCCGTCTGCACCTGGTAGAGGCGGGCCTCGTCCGGGTTCTGCTCCACCCAGTCCCACACGGCGTCGATGACGCGCAGCAGGCCCTCCGCGTCACCCGGCTCGGACTCCGGCCGGGCGGCCTCCACGACCGCGTTCAGCTGGTCGAAGACCCGCCGCATGGCGAGTTCGAGCAGCTCGTCCTTGCCGTCGAAGTGGTAGTAGACGGCCGTCGGCACCACCTGGGCCTCGGCCGCGATGTCCTGGATGCTGGTCTCCGCGAAGCCGTTGCGGCCGAAGACCCGGACGGCGGCGGTGATGATGTGCTGCCGTCGCGAGGGGCGGTGGGCGGGCTGCTTGCCGTTCTTCGTGGTGGCCATCATGCTCCCCTGGCGACTGCCGCGGACCCGCGTCCGCGTGCCCTGTGTACTGACCATGCTATCCAGTAACTCCGACCGGCCGACGGCGCGATTCCTGCTACGCCAGTGCAGCCAGGGCACGGATGTCCCGGCATACTTGACATCATGACGACATCCAAGGCCCGCGCCGCTCACCGTCCGTCGCGCAAGCAGTGGGTGATCGAGGCCGCCACGGAGCTGTTCGCCACGCAGCCGCCGGACGAGGTGACGGTGGCCGACATCGCCGCCCGCGCGGAGATGACCTCGGCGGCGGTGTACTACCACTTCTCCTCCAAGGACCAGGTCCTGGCGGAGGGCATGCGGGTGTTCGCAGGCGCGCTGCGCGAGCAGTTGCGGACGCTCACCGAGGCGCACGAGCCCGGCTCGGACATCGGACCGGCGGTCACCACGCTGCTGGCCTGGCTGGGCGAGCACCGGTCCGCCGCCACCGTGTTCTTCGTGTCGTCGGCCGGCATGAGCCAGGAGGCGGAGGCGCTGCGCCTGGAGAGCCGTACGGACCTGCTGGCCGAACTGGTGCGGCTGATCCACAAGGCTCGCGCGTCGGTGACCGACGCGGAGGCGGCCGTGATCGGCCTGGGCCTGCTGGCGCTGCTGGAGACCGCGGCGATCTCCCAGGTGCGGGGCGACGACGTGTACCGGTCGCTCGGGCACCGCTCGTTCGTCCGCGAGGTCGACCGACTCGCGGAGCGGATCGCCGACCCGGCGGTGGCCGGATAGTCCGGGGTGGCCGGATAGTCCGGGGTGGCCGGGTGGCAGCCCGGCCACCGGGTCACACCAGCAGACGCAGGGGCTTGCTCAGCAGCTCCGCGACCGTGCGCAGATACTCGGCCGCGGGTGCCCCGTCGACGGCGCGGTGGTCGAAGGTGAGGCTCAGCGTGAGCACCCGCGTCCGCACCGGCCGGTCGTCGCTCCACTCGACGCCGTCCCGGAGTCTGCCCACCCCGAGGATGGCGACGTTGCCGGGGTTGATCACCGGCGTGAAGAAGTCGACGCCGTAGCCGCCCAGCGAGGTGACGGTGAACGTGGCGCCCTCCAGCTGGGCCGGGGAGATCCGTCCCTCGCGCGCGGCCCCGGCCAGGGCCTTCGACCGGTGGGCGATCTCGGGCAGCGGCAGCGCCACCGCGTCCTTGATGACCGGGACCATCAGGCCGCCCGGAACGGCCACGGCGAACCCCAGGTGGATGTCGTCGAGGAGATGGATGCCGTCCTCGCGCACCGTCGCGTTGAGCAGCGGGTGCTCGCGCAGGGCCAGGGCGGCGGCCTTCAGCAGGAAGTCGTTGAGGCTGGGTACGGGCAGGCCGCTGTCGGCCCATTCCTCCTTGAGCCGGTCCCGCAGGGTCACCACGGCATCCATCCGCACCTCGTACCCGTGCGTCAGCTGCGCCATCTCCTGGAGGCTGGCGTGCATGCGGCGGGCAATGGTGCCGCGCATCCCGGTCAGCGGCAGGACGTCCCCCGGTCGGGGTTCGGCATGCCGGGGTGCGGCGTCGCGGCGGGCGGGCGCCGGTTCCGGCGCCTGGCCGAGCGCGTCGAGGTCGGACCTGCGGATCCGGCCGCCGGGGCCGGTGCCGTTCACCTCCGACAGCTCGATGCCCCGCTCCTTCGCCAGTCGGCGGACCAGCGGCGAGACGGGCAGGACGGGGTCGGCCGGCAGGACAGTGGGCGGCGCCTGGGCCACCGCCGGGGAGGCGGCGGCTGCGGCGAGGTACTCCTCCACGTCCTCGGAGACGATCCGGCCGCCGGGTCCTGTGCCGCGTACGGCGGTGAGGTCGACGTCGGCCCCGGACGCCACCCGTCGGGCGTTCGGTGAGGCCAAGAGCCTGCCCCCGTCCCCGCGGGTGGCGGAATGGCCGTTGGTGGACCGGCCATTGAGGGAGGGCGCGGCCGTACCGCTGCTCGCCGACACGGCAGCCGCCGCCTCGGCCGTGTCACCGGCCCCCGACCCGGGCCCGGCCGGCATCGGCGTACCGGCCGGGCCCGGTGGCTGCTCGCCCTCGGCCAGCAGCCAGCCGATGAGGGCCCCTGCGGGGACGGTGGTCCCGGCCGGGACCACCGGGTGGAACAGTCCCCCGGCCTCCGCCTCGACATCCACGTCGACTTTGTCAGTGGCCAGCCGAAGCAGCGCGTCGCCCTCGGCGACGGCGGTGCCGGTGGGCACGAGCCATTCGTCGATCGTGCCTTCCTGCATGGTCAGGCCGATCTTCGGCAGCAGAACCTCGACCGCCACGTCGGTCACGACCTTTCGAGGAGGCGCCGGCAGCCCTGGGCGATCCGGTCGCGATCGGGAACGTAGGCCTTCTCCAGGACCGGGGAGAAGGGCACCGGGGAGAAGGGGGCGCCGATGCGCAGGACGGGGGCGTCCAGGTAGTCGAAGGCGGCGTCCTGGATCTGGGCGGCGATCTCCGCGCCGAGTCCACCGAAGGTGACGGCCTCGTGCACCACGAGCACGCGGTTGGTGCGGCGGACGGAGGTGAACATGGTCTCGGTGTCCAGGGGCTGCACGGTGCGGGGGTCGATCACCTCGATCTCCACGCCCTCGGCGGCGAGTTCGTCGGCCGCCGCGAGGGCCTCCCCCACCATCCGGCCCAGGGCGATCACGGTGACGTCGGAGCCGTGCCGGGCGGTGTGCGCCTGGCCGAGCGGGATGCCGTAGATCTCCTCGGGCACCTCGCAGGAGCTGCCGAGGAGGACCTTGTTGAGCATGACGACGACCGGGTTGTCGTCGCGGATGGCCGAGACGGTCAGGCCCTTGGCGGTGTACGCGTCGCTCGGCATCACCACCTTGAGGCCGGGCACATGGGCGAGCCAGGCCTCCAGGCTCTGGCTGTGCTGTGCGGCGGCGCCGAGGCCCGCCCCGGAGGCGGTGGTGATGGTGAGCGGCACGGAGACGGAGCCGCCGAACATGTACTTCATCTTGGCGGCCTGGTTGACGATCTGGTCGAGGCAGACGCCGATGAAGTCCATGAACATCAGGTCGACGACCGGGCGCAGCCCGCGCGCGGCGGCGCCCACGCCGAGGCCGACGAGGGCGGCCTCGGAGATCGGGGTGTCGATCATGCGGCGGGGGCCGAACTCGTCGAGCAGGTTGTCGAACATGCGGAAGACGCCGCCGTATCCGGCCACGTCCTCGCCGGCCACGAAGACGTTCTCGTCCTCGCGCATGGCCTGGGCGAGTCCTTCGTTGAAGGCCTTGACGTAGGACAGTTTGCGGGCCGTGCTGTTCGGGGCGACGGCCTGTGCTTCGGTGAGGGTGGTCATGGCGGTCATCCCGAGTAGACGTTGAGCAGCAGGTCGGCGGTGTCGGGCAGCGGGCTCGCCTCGGCGTACGCGATGGCCTCGGCGATCTCGTCGCGGGTGCGCTGCCAGGTGTCGTCCAGCTCCGCGCGGGTGGCGGTGCCGTCGGCGACGGCGCGGGTCTCGATCAGGTCGATGGGGTCGCGGGCCTTCCACTCGGCGACCTCGTCGTCCGAGCGGTAGGGGTGGCGCAGTCCCTTGACGCCCTGGTGGTCGAAGAAGCGGTAGGTCTTGGCCTCGATCATCATCGGGCCCCCGCCGGACCGGGCCCGTTCGACGGCTTCGACGGCGGCGCGGTGGACGGCGACCGCGTCCATGCCGTCGACGATCACGCTGGGCATGCCGTAGGCGGCGGCCCGGTCGGCCACGTCGGTGAGCAGCATGTGCTTGGACTGTGGCGTGAATTCGGCGTAGCCGTTGTTCTCGCAGACGAAGACGACGGGCAGGTCGAGGATGGCGGCCATGTTGGCGCCCTCGTGGAAGGCGCCGATGTTGGTGGCGCCGTCGCCGAAGAAGGTGACGGCGACGCTGTCCTCGCCCTTGTACCGGGCGGCGAAGGCGGCGCCCACCGCGATCGGGACGCCCGCTCCGACGATGCCGTTGGCGCCGAGCATGCCGCGGGTGACGTCGTTGATGTGCATGCTTCCGCCGCGGCCGAGGCAGGCGCCGGTGACGCGGCCGTACAGCTCGGCGTACATCTCCCGCAGGCCGACGCCCTTGGCCACGGCGTGCCCGTGGCCGCGGTGGGTGGAGGTGATCTGGTCGTCGTCGCGCAGGGCGGCCATCACGCCGGCGGCCACGGCTTCCTGGCCGACGTAGAGGTGCAGGAAGCCGGGCAGTTTGCCCGCCTCCATGAGTTTGCCCGCCTCCGTCTCGAACAGCCGGATGCGCACCATGCGCTCGTGCAGGTCCTTGATGACCTGTGCGGACAGATCCTTGCTGACCTGCGCGGATTCTTCTGACGCCGTCGACGCTCGTTGAGCCATCGTCCGCCCCTTCGCCCGAGGGAGGTTGCCAAGCAATCGGACTTACTTGTGCCGGTCTACAGTTACCAACACGGGGCACCTTACTGAACAGCGTCTCTAATTACTACGCCCTGTACCGGGGTCTTGCCCGCGGGCGTCCACGAGCTCGACGACGTTGCCCTCCGGGTCCGACCAGAAGCTGACGCGCCGCCCTCGCGCCGGGACGACGGCCGGGTCCGACAGCGGCCGGGCGCCCGCGGCCGTCAGCGCCGTCACCACGGGGTCCATGTCGTCGAAGTGGAAGGTCAGATACGACAGCCCCACGCGCCCGGCCGGCCCGAGCGCCTCGGGCACCGGCGCCACGGGCGACGAGGGAAGAAGCAATTTGACGCACCCCCCGGAGGGCACCTGGAGCCAGACGACGACCAGCTCGCCGCCCAGGCCGGCCGGGCCGCCGACGGACTCCGGTACACGGGAGCGGCGCACCGCGCGACAACCGATCACGTCGCGGTAGAAACGCTCCATCATCGCCAAGTCCCGTACCACCACGCCCACCTCGAACGGCCGCGTCATCACCACCGCACGCACCCCCACGGGACACCGAGCCTCAACTTCTCCACTTTCTATTGACAGACCACACTAAGTCCTGTTGTCGTTTCGGACACAACCCAGCTGTCGCATTCCGAAGCCGGTCACCGGCTCGCGGCTGGGAGGGATTGTGAGGACATCGTGGTCCAGACCAGTTCACCGGAGCTTCGGGAGACGGACGCCGGGAGCGAGCCGCCCTCGGCCCCCTCGGCCCCCTCCACCCCCGAGTACTCCTCGTGGATCAGCCGGGACCGGTCCACCGACGCCGCATCCGTGACGATGCGGCGGGAGGCCGCCGAACTCGTCGAACGCGTGCTGACGCACTACCGCGACGGCACGACGCACGAGGCGGACGGCCAGTGGACGGAGCCGGTCGCCCACTACCTCGACGCCGACCGCTGGCGACGGGAGACGGACGCCGTCCACCGGAGCGTCCCGCTGCCGCTCGCGATGTCGTGCGAGCTTCCCGGGCCGAACACCTACAAGGCGATCGACGTGCTCGGCCTCCCCGTGCTGATCACCCGTGACCGGCAGGGCGCCGTGCACGCGATGATCAACGCCTGCCGGCACCGGGGCGCCAAGCTCGTGGAACCCGGCTGCGGGGTGTCGAGGCGGCTCACCTGCCCGTACCACTCCTGGTCCTACGACCTGGCCGGTGAGCTGCGGGGCGTGTACGCCGAGAAGACCTTCGGCGAGGTCCCGCGCGAGGGCCGCGGCCTGATCAGGCTGCCGGCCGGCGAGCGGGCGGGGATCGTCTTCGTCTCGCTGGACCCGGCCGCCGAGCCCGACCTGGACGACTGGCTGGGCGATCTGCTGCCCCTGCTGGAGGGGCTGCGGCTGGCGGAGTGCCACCACTACTCCACCGGCGAACTGACCAGCCCCAACTGGAAGGTCACCCTCGACGGGTACCTGGAGACGTACCACTTCGCCTCGCTGCACCCCAAGACGGTGTTCGAGACGAACCTCTCCAACATGATGGCGCACGACACCTGGGGCCCCCACCAGCGCATCGCCCCGGCCCTGCGTCCCATCGCGCAGGCGGTCGAGCTGCCCCCGGACCAGCGCGACCCGGGGGAATGCGTCGGCCCCATCTACTGGCTCTTCCCCGGGCTGGCGATCGCCGGCGGCTGGCGGCAGAAGATCGCCGTCTCCCTGGTGCTCCCCCGGACGGCCACCGAGTCGGTGACCCAGCAGATCATCCTGCTGCGGGAACCGGCGGTCACCGAGGAGGAGCGCCAGGCCGCCGACCGGTTCGGCGAATGGTTCCACGAGGTGGTCCGCGACGAGGACTACGCGACCACCTACGGAGTCCAGCAGGGCCTCGCCGCCCTCGACGGGACCGACTTCGTCTTCGGACGCAACGAGCCCGGACTCCAGCACTTCCACCGCACCATCCACCAGCGCCTGGACACACACGCCGAAGGCATCCCAGCCGACAGAGCCGCCAGGTGACGAACCAACAACACTCGCGGGAGAACACCATGGTGGCTTCGGGCAGCCTCGACGGACGTGTCGCGGTGATCACGGGCAGCACGCGCAGCATCGGCCGCGCCATCGCCGAGCGGTTCCTGGCCGACGGCGCCACGGTCGTCATCAGCGGCCGCAGCGAACTCAAGGGCAAGCAGGCCCTGGAGGAGATCGGCGCCGGCGACCGGGCCGTCTTCCACCCCTGCGACGCCAACAGCCAGGAGGACATCGAGAACCTCGCCGACTTCGCCGCCGAGCGCTTCGGCCGGCTCGACGTGTGGGTCAACAACGCCGGTGGCACCTCCGGCTTCGCCCCGGTCCACCAGCTCAGCGACGAGGCCTGGCACGACGCCCTCAAGCTGAACCTCAACGCCTACTTCTACGGCACCCGGCGCGCGCTGCCGAAGATGCTGGAGGGCGGCTGGGGACGGATCATCAACATCTCCTCCGTCGAGGGCAAGCAGGCCAACAAGCCCGCGATCAGTCACTACATCACCAACAAGCACGCGATCCACGGACTGACCAAGGCGACCGCCTTCGAGTACGGCACCCAGGGCATCACCTGCAACGCCATCTGCCCCGGCGCCGTCGACACCGACCTGATGCGGGCCGCAGGACCGGCCGCGGCCGAGGCGGAGGGCATCTCGTACGAGGAGTGGCTGGGCCGGTTCGCCGAGCACGCCGCCACCAAGGAGATCACCACCGTGGAACAGATCGCCGCGGTCGCCTCGCTGCTCGCGAGTGACGCCGGCGCCGGTATCACGGGCACGCTGATCAGCGTCGACGGCGGTACGGCGCAGTGGTAGGGACGGGGACGGACGGCGGGAGACCTTCGGTCATGAAGAGCTGGATCACGGACTGGCAGCGCAGTGAGCGGCTGCCGCACTACACCCGGGCCAACGCGGGCGAGACCCTCCCCGAGCCGGCCAGCCCGCTGGGCTGGACCCTCGTGTGGGGGCGCGGCCTGCACGGCTGGCGCAAGGGCTTCGTCGGTTTCGGCATCTACCGCGAGGAGGAGGTGGCCGGGCCTCGACCGCCGTTCGTCGGAATGTTCGGCGGCTACTTCTACCTCAACCTGTCCCACATGCGGCTGTTCGGCATCCGTATGGGGCAGACGGCGGACCAGATCGACGCCGCGTTCGTCGGCCAGCGCTCCGACACCCCGGTGTACGTGGCGCACCCCGACGACCAGGACGGAGAGCTGACCGCCAAGGCCGGCGGGACGCTCCAGCGGATGCTGGGCCAGTCCAGCTTCCCGGAGGCCGACGCCGACCGGGAGCGGCTGCGCCGTCTGCGCCGCGATCGGCCGGACCTGGCCCGGTTGTCGGACGCCGAACTGGTGGCGCACGCGCGCTCGCTGCTGGACGACGTGGAGACGACGTTCCAGCGGCACGTCGAGTCGTCGCTGCCCGCGTCCGTGGGCCCGGCGATCCTGGGACCGCTGTGCGCGAGCGTGGACCGCTCCGACGCGATGCTGGACCTCATCGGCGGTCTCGGCGACGTCGACTCGGCCTCCCCCTCGGACGGGCTGTGGACCCTCTCCCGGCAGGTGGCGGCATCGGCGGAGCTGACGGCGCTGTTCGACGAGGGCCCGGCCGCCGTGGAACGGGCGCTCGACGGGGCGGTGGGGGACGTGAAGGCGTTCCGTGACGCGTTCGAGGAGTTCCTGGCCACCTCCGGCGACCGCGGCCCCAACGAGTGGGACATCCACGCGCTGTCGTGGGAGGCGGCGCCGGTCCAGGCACTGGCGCTGGTCGACCGGATCCGGCACAGCCCCGCCGACGACTCCCCCGCCGCCCGGCGCACCCGTCTGACCGAGCGGCGCGAGCGGACCGCCCGGGAGGTCCGGGCCGCGCTGCCCGAGGACGCGCAGCCGATGTTCGACGCCGGCATGCACGCCTCCCAGGTGTGGATCCCGGCCCGCGAGCGCACCAAGGCGAATTGTGTGACCGTCGTCAACGAGATCCGCATGGCCGTGCGCGAACTCGGCCGCCGGGGCGTCGAGGCGGGACGCTTCGCCGAGCCGGGGGACCTGATGATGCTGCTCGACACCGAACTGGACGACTACGTCTCCGACCCGGAGCCGTTCGGACCGGTCATCGCGCGGCGGCTGGAGGAGTACGCCGGGCTGCACGAGCTGGAGCCGCCGTTCTTCATCGCCGACGACGCCCGGACCGAGATCGACGGCTGGCCGCGCCGCGCCGAGGAGCGCACCGAGGCCGCGGCCGCGGGTGATGTGCTCAGCGGTGTGGGCGGCAGCCATGGCACATACACCGGCAGGGTGCGGGTGGTCACCGACCCGGCCTCGTGCGAGGCGCTGGAGCCGGGAGAGGTGCTGGTCGCGCCGATCACGGACGCGGCCTGGACCCCGCTGTTCCTGGTCGCCGGGGCGGCCGTGGTGGACGTGGGCGCGCTCAACAGCCACGCCGTCGTGGTCTGCCGGGAGTTGGGCATCCCGGCCGTCATCTCCGTCGAAGGCGGGACGAGGCGGCTGCGGGACGGGATGGTGATCACGGTCGACGGTCACCGGGGCACGGTCACGGTGGACTCCGTGGACGCCGTGGACTCCGTTGATTCCGCAGACGACGTCCCGGCGCCGCTCGGCGCCTGAGCACACACCGAGGGCCCGCCGCTCCCCTGCCCGGGGCGGCGGGCCCGACGACTTGACCGCGAAAGGACCCCCGTGGCCGAGGAAATCATCGTCGCCGGCTGGATGGACTACGCACCCGGTGACCGCGACACCATGCTGGCGGCCCTCGTCGAGCTGGGCCGGCACACCCGCGAGCGGGAACCGGGCTGTCTGGACTACGCCATGACCGCCGACCCCACCGACGGGCGGCGCATCCGGGTGTACGAGCACTGGACCTCGCAGCAGGCCCTCGACGAGCACTTCTCCACCGCGCACATCAAGGACTTCCGGGCGGCCGTGGCGGGGCTGACCCGCGTGGGGGTCTCCCTGACGGCGCACACCGTCGCCGCCTCCCGCCCCATGCGCTGAGAACGGCGCCCCCGTCGGGGACGCCGTTCGGTTCACCGGGGTCAGCCGAGCCGCACCAGCATCTTGCCGACATTGCCGCCGTCCAGCAGGGACAACAGCGCGCCGGCGGCGTTCTCCAGGCCCTCCACGACCGTCTCGCGCGCGGTGATCCGGCCGTCGGCCAGCCAGTGCGCGACCCGTCGCTCGAACTCCGGCCGCAGGTCGTCGTGGTCGCGGACGATGAACCCGCGCAGCGTCAGCCTCTTGAGGACGGCCTGGATCAACTGGTTGATGTCGACGGGCCGTCGCTCGCCGCCGAACTGCGACATCATGCCGCACAGGGCGACGCGCCCACCGGTGCGCAGCGCGTGCAGGGCGGCGGCGAGCTGCTCGCCGCCGACGTTGTCGAAGTAGACGTCGAGACCGTCGGGTGCCAGCCGGGCCAGCGCCTCGCGCACCGGCTCGGTCCGGTAGTCCGCGGCGGCGTCGTAGCCGAACTCCTTCACCAGCAAGGCGCACTTGTCCGGGCCTCCGGCAGTCCCGACGACCCGTTCCGCGCCCAGCAGCCGCGCGAACTGGCCGGCGGCGGTGCCCACCGCCCCGGCCGCCGCGGAGACGAAGACGGTGTCACCGGGGCGGAGTTCGGCGATGCGGGTCAGGCCGACGTACGCCGTGAATCCGGTCTGGCCGAGCAGTCCGAGCCAGGTCGGCAGCGGGGCGAGGCGCGGGTCGATGCGATCCGCGCCGTCGGTGTCCCCGGCGTCCAGCACGGCCCGCTCGCGCCAGCCCAGTTGGTGCCGCACGAAGGCGCCCGCCGGCACCGACGGGCAGCGGCTCTCCTCGACCACGGCGAGAGCCCGGCCGTCGAGCGGCGAGCCGGGGGTGAAGTTGTGCGTGTAGTGCTTCTCGGTGCTCTCCAGCCGCCCGCGCATGGACGGGTCGACGCTCATGTAGAGGTTGCGGACGAGCAGTTGTCCCGCGCCGAGGGGCGGCAGCGGGCGTTCCTCGACGGCGAAGTCACCGGGCACCGGCTCCCCGTCGGGCCGGCGCACCAGGCAGACCACCCGGGTGGTGCGGGGTGTCACCGGGTCACTCCCCCGGCTGGGGGCCGCGACGCTGGGCGAGGCGGCCCACCCAGCCGGCCATCTGCAGGTCGGCGTGGCGCAGTTCGCCCGACTGCCAGCGTGCCTGGAAGTCGAAGACGCCCCGCGCGCCGGTCTTCGGATCGGTCACCTCGACCAGACCGTCCTCGGTGAGCCGGTACACATGCCCGGTCAATGGGTGGATCACTTGCTTGGACATGGGGGCCTCACTCCTGCACTCGGCGGCGTACGCCGCGCTTGGTCACGGTCACCGGGCCCTCGACCCGGAGCCGGCAGGCGAGCCGGGTCAGGCCGTCCACCGGTTTGCGCAGGGCCTCGATGCCCTCGCGCTCCAGCGGGTCCACGGGCGAACAGTTCTCGGCGCCCTCCTCGATCCGGACGAAGCAGGTGCGGCAGGTGCCCTTGCCGCCACAGAGGGTCGGCCAGCGGTAGCCGAGCCGCCCGGCGGCGGTGAACAGGTCCTCGCCGTCGAGGAGTTCGAGTTCCTCTCCGGAGGGCCGGACCGCGACGCGGTGGGTCACTTGTCCATCCAGTGGTCGAGCGTCCGGTTGAAGTGGCGGATACGGCTCTCCTGGTAGTTGGCCAGGGTGATGCCCGGCTTGCGCATCGCTTTGAGGCCCTGCTGCACGTACGGCAGGTTCTCGCAGTCCTGGTCGAAGACGGGCCCGAGCACGCCGAGTTCGGGGATGTCCGCGAAGAGCAAGTCCTCCGGCACCCAGCGGATCTTCGCCGGAGGCGGCATCTCGCCGGGCTCCTTCGGTGCCGACATGAAGATGATCTCGGCGGTGCAGGAGTCCGGGTCGAGGCCGTGGGGCCGGAACCGGTAGATGATGTTGGACTTGGCGCCGCCCCACGGGTTGAAGTTGGGGAACAGCAGGTAGTTGATGGCGTCCAGCAGTTCGGTGTCGGGGGTCTGGGAGAAGTCCTGGCTGGAGGTGGCCTCCAACTGTGCGCGCATCCGCTGGGCGAGGACCTGGCGGGCGGTGCCGCCGGGCGGGATCGCGGGCAGCTCGTCGCCCTCCCCCCGCACCAGGTCGCGGCCCTGGGCCGCCGAGTAGAACGCGCGCGAGTCGTAGAAGGTCTCCAGCACGTCCTCCTCCGTGACGGAGTCGGCCACGTGCGGACTGGGCGCGCCCTGGATGTTGATCATCCGGTTCCAGTTCGGCTGGTCCGCCATCACGTCGTACTGGGAGTTGGCGTCGGCGAGCCACGGCAGCATCTGCGGGTGGGTGGCGATCACGTGGAAGGACTCGATGAACGCGTCCTGCGCGATCTTCCAGTTGCAGGGCAGCACCTTGGCGATGTGCAGCGACTTGTAACGGTTCTCCAGCGGCCAGATGTAGTAGTCGTCGAACGTGCCGCGGTAGCTGTCGAAGGACTCCGCGCAGGGGTCCATGTTGATGAAGACGAAGCCGCGCCAGGTGGCCACCTGGGCCTCGGGGAGCGCGAACTTCTCCGGGTCGACGTGCGGGAAGTCCCAGGCGCACGGCGGGCTCTGCATGGTGCCGTCGAGGTTCCAGGTGAAGCCGTGGAAGGCGCAGCGGAACTCGCCGACGTTACCGCCGGCGGTGCGCAGTTTGCGGCCGCGGTGCAGACACACGTTGACGAAGGCGCGGATCTCGCCCGGGGCGGTGCGCACGATGATCAGGGAGTCGTCGCCGATCTCGTAGATCTCGTGGTCCCCGACCTCGGGGATCTCGCTCTCCAGGCAGGCGAACTGCCAGACCCGCCGCCACACCTGGCGCATCTCGCGTTCGGCCCACTCGCGGGAGGTGAAGCGGGTGGTGTCGATGTCCTCGCTGCCGAGGTGATCGTTCCGCTCGAATCGCAGGGCGGCGGGAACAGGCCGGCTGTCCTGGTCGAGGTAGTCCTGGACGCTGGGCCCTGGGCACCGCGCGGTGCCCGACTCCGACGTTTCGTCCATCATCTCTCCTCCGGCAGAAACTTTAGAGTGAGTGTAGTTAGCTGCCAGGGTCGGGAGCAACAGTCGTGACGATGGGCCGGGGCGCATACAGCGAGGTCATCGTGGAAACCGCCGCCGGGCCTGGATTTTCTTACGGCGACCCCCTCCCCAATCGCGCCGGGGCATGTCACACTCCGACGCACTTGAGGCTGTAGTGCCTCATAAGTTTCTCGTCCGGGTGGGCTTTCGTTCGTCCCGGGCACAGCGCCGCGGGATTCCCCGACGGCCCCCGCCGTGCCCCACGCCGGCGACCGACGCAGCCCGCTTCACCTCAAGCCCCCATACGCGCCGTCCCGTCCCGGGCGGCACAGGGATACGCCTGACCGAAGCCGACTGCCGCGTTCGCGGAGCGACGCGGAACGCGGCAGCGCAGGCGCCACACCACGGGAGTACTCGACGATGAGTTCCACACCCGGTCGCGCGGTCCGCCGCGCCCTCACCGCGCTCGTGTCCGTCACCGCCCTGCTGGGCCTCGCGGCCTGCGGTGCCGACTCGACTCCGGCCGCCGGCAGCTCACAGGCGGCGGCACCCGACTCGCCCGGCCTGACGGCGGCCCGCGAGGCGCTGAAGAAGTTCTCCGAGCGGCCCACCACGATCCCCGTCACCGAGCCCGTCGGCAAGAAGATCCCCAAGGGCAAGGAGATCGACTTCATCCTGTGCGGCGTCCAGTCCTGCAAGGACCTCGCCGACTTCTTCACCGAGGCCGCCGAGGAACTCGGCTGGAAGGTGAAGCAGATCGCCACCCAGGGCACGCCGGAGTCCGTCCAGGCCGCCTACGAGCAGGCCCTGCGCGACAAGCCGGACGCCGTCGTCGCCTCCGGTTTCCCGCGCGCCGTCTACGCCAAACAGCTGGCACGACTGAAGGCCGCCGAGATCCCCGTCCTCCAGTCGAACGCCGACGACCTGCTCGGCGACGGCATCTCCCTGCTCAGCAACGGCCCGGACGACGTCGCCGTCCAGGGCGAGATGCTCGCCTCGTGGGTGGTGTCGGACAGCGGCGCCAAGGCGAACACCGTCTACTTCGATCTCCCGGCCTACACGATCCTCAAGCCCGTCAAGGACTCCTTCGCCACCAAGTACGAGAAGTGGTGCGACGGTTGCCCGCTGGACCAGGTCGACGTGCCGATCACCGCGGTGGGCAAGGACATGCCGGACCGTGTGGTGTCCTACCTGCGGTCGCACCCGAAGGTGACCCACGTCGTGTTCTCCCTCGGCCTGCTCAACGTGGGCGTTCCGGCCGCGCTGAAGACGGCCGGCCTCACCGGCAAGCACATCGTCGTCAACGTCGGTGACGCGCAGAACTACCAGTACATCCAGAGCGGTCTCACCGACGGCGCCATGGCGCTGAACTCGCACGAGACGGCATGGCTCCAGGTCGACGCGCTGGCCAGGCACTTCACCGGCCAGCCCATGGACGTGGACCAGCACGCGAAGCTGCCCAACATGCTCGTCACCAAGGACAACCTGCCCTCCGCCGACGGCGACTTCCCGATCGTCGAGGACTACCAGGCGCAGTTCAAGGCGCTGTGGGGCCTGAGTTGACCGGGCCGGTGCTCCGGGTGTCCGCCCTGTCGAAGAGATTCGGCGGCACCCAGGCCCTGGAGGACGTCGACCTGGAGGTCGCGCAGGGCGAGATCCACGCCCTGATCGGCCCCAACGGCTCCGGCAAGTCCACCCTCATCAAGATCCTCGCCGGATACCACCACGCGGAGCCGGGAGCGGTCGCCGAACTCGACGGCGAACCGTTCGACCTCGGCCAGGTCACCGCCTCCCGACACGACCGGCTCCGCTTCGTCCATCAGGAGCTGGGGCTGGTGGGCGAGTTGAGCGCCATCGACAACCTCGCGCTCAGCCGTGGCTTCGCCCGTACGGCCCTCGGCAACATCCGCTGGCCGGAGATGGAGCGGCGCACGACCGCACTGGTCGAACGGTTCGGCCTCGGCATCGACGTACGCCGGCCCCTGACGACGGCCACCCCCGTCCAGCGCGCGGTGGTGGCCATCGCCGCCGCGCTCCAGGGCTGGGAGGGCCGCCGCGGCGTCCTCGTGCTCGACGAACCCACCGCCGTGCTGCCGCCCGGTGAGGTGGCCCGGCTCTTCGACATCGTGCGGGAGGTCCGCGACGCCGGCGCCGGCGTGCTGTACGTCTCGCACCGGATGGACGAGATCTTCGCGCTCGCCGACCGGGTCACCGTGATCCGCGGCGGGCGCCGGATCGCCACGCGCCGGGTCGACGAACTCACCCCGCGCTCACTGGCGGAGCTGATGGCGGGCGAGGAGACGGAGACCGACCACCGCCCGGCTCCCCGGCCCGGCACCGGCGCGGCCGTACTGGAGGTCCGCGACCTGTGGGCGGGCCCCCTGCGCGGCATCGGCTTCGACCTCGCCGGGGGCGAACGCCTCGGCATCACCGGGCTGGTCGGCTCCGGCCACGAGATCGTGCCGTACGCGGTGTGCGGCGCCCACACCGGGCGGGTGAGCGGCAGGCTGCGGCTGCCGGAGCGCTCCGAACGCTGGACCGACGCGCGCCGCGCCGATGGGCTGGGCCTGCCCCTGGTCCCCGCCGACCGGACGGCCGAGGGGGTGATCGGTGACTTCTCGGTCGGCGAGAACCTCACCCTCCCGCTGCTGCGGCGGCTCCGCGCCCGGGGCGGGCGGCTGCACCGGCGCCGCGAGTCGGTCCTCGCCGAGGAGTGGATCGAGCGGGTCGGGGTGCGCACAGCGGGCCGCGGGGCCCGCATCACGACGCTGAGCGGCGGCAACCAGCAGAAGGTCGTCATGGCCCGCTGTCTGGCACAGCGCCCGCCGGTGCTGGCGCTGTGCGAACCCACGGCGGGCGTCGACATCGCCACCCGTCTACAGCTGTACGACCTGATAGAGCGTCAGGCGGGTGAGGGCATGGGCGTCATCGTCTCCTCCTCCGACACCCAGGACCTGCTCGCGCTGTGCACGCGAGTCCTGGTGGTGCGGGAGGGCCGGATCGTACGGGAACTCAGCGGCCGCTACATCACCGAACCCGCGCTGGTGCACGCCATGGAAGGGACCGAGTGACATGACATCCACCCCGACCCGGCCGGCGGCGCTCAGGCCGCCCGCGCCGCACCGGCACCCGGGGCTCGTCCCCGCCGCGCCGGTCCGGCGCGTGGCGGCCGCCCTGTCGTTCCGGAACATCGGCGCCGTGTACGTGTGGCTGGTCATCGCCGTGCTCTTCTCCGTCTGGGCACCGGAGACGTTCCCGACCGCCACCACGGTCAAGCAGGTGCTCAACGGCAACGCCGTGGCCGGGCTCGTGGCCCTCAGCGTCGTTGCGCCGCTGGCCGCCCGGGTCTTCGACCTCTCGGTCGCCTACACCATGTCGCTCACCAGCGTGCTGACCGCCTACTTCCTGGTCTCCGCCGGACTCGGCCCCTCCGCCGCGATCGCCCTGGCGATGACCGCCGCGCTGCTGATCGGGGTCGTCAACGGTGTCGTGGTCGTGGTGCTGCGCGTCGACTCGTTCATCGCCACCCTGGCGACCGGGGCGCTGATCCAGTCGCTGATCACCATGGTCACCAACGACAGCTCCATCACCGGCGTACAACTGCTGGCCGAGCCGTTCGCGAGCATCGCCCAGCTGGACGCGGGCGGCATCACGCTGCCGGTGCTGTATCTGCTGCTCGCCGCCGTGGCCATCTGGTTCCTGCTGGAACACACCGCCACCGGGCGCCGGTTGTACGCCACCGGCTTCAACGCCGACGCGGCCCGGCTGCAGGGAGTGCGCACCGACCGGCTGCGGTTCCTGACCCTGGTGACCTCCGCGCTGCTCTCCGGCGCGGCCGGAGTCGTCTTCGCGTCGTCGGTCGGATCGGGATCGCCGACCGCGGGCACCCCGTATCTGCTGTCGGCCTACGCGGCGGCCTTCGTCGGGGCGACGCAGTTGCGCGCCGGACGCTTCAACGCCTGGGGCACGGTGCTCGCGGTCCTGCTGCTCGGCACGGGCGTCACCGGCCTCGGACTCGCCACCAGCGCCCCCTGGGCCGCGAGCCTGTTCACCGGCTCGGTCCTCATCGTCGCGCTGGTCCTGACGGGTGGCCGGATCACCCTGCCGGCCGCCCTGCGGCGCCGGAGGGGGAACACCTCGGGTGTCACCCCTGACGCTCCCCCGGAGGGCGCCACCACGTCCGCCACGTCCACGTCCGCCACGAGTAAGGAGAACGGAGAATGATGAAGGCCGTGCAGTACCGGAAGGTGGGACAGGCCCCCGAGGTCGTCGAGGTCCCCGTGCCCGAACCCGGCCCCGGGCAGGTGCTGTTGAAGGTGACGGCGGCGGGGCTGTGCCACTCCGACCTCGCGGTCATGGGCTGGCCCGAGGAGCAGTTCCCGTACGCGCTGCCGATGACGCTCGGCCACGAGGGCGCCGGAACCGTCGCGGCGGTGGGCAGCGGGGTCGAGGGACTGGCGGAGGGCGACGCGGTGGCGGTGTACGGGCCGTGGGGCTGCGGTCGCTGCCGCAAGTGCGGGCAGGGCAAGGAGAATTGCTGTCCCCACGCCGCCGGGCTCGGCATCGCGCCGCCCGGGCTCGGCCGGCCCGGCGCACTGGCCGAGTACATGCTCGTGGACTCGCCCCGCCACCTGGTGCCGCTGAACGGGCTCGACCCGGTCCAGGCGGCACCGCTCACCGACGCCGGGCTGACGCCGTACCACGCGATCGCGAAGTCGCTGCCCAAGCTGGTGCCGGGCAGTACGGCGGTCGTGATCGGCGTCGGTGGGCTCGGCCATCTGGCCGTGCAGCTGCTGCGCGCGCTGACGCCGGCCCGGGTGGTCGCGCTCGACGTGAGCAAGGAGAAGCTGGAGCTGGCGACGACCGTCGGCGCGCATGAGGCACTGCTCTCCGACGACGCGGCGGCCGGACGGATCCGGGAGCTCACCGGCGGGGTGGGAGCGGAGGTGGTGCTGGACTTCGTGGGAGCGGAGGCCACGTTGGCCGTCGCCGCCGCGTCCGTGGCGGTGGAGGGCGATGTGACGATCGTCGGCCTCGGCGGGGGCACGCTGGCGGTCGGCTTCGGCGGCGGTCTGCCGTTCGAGGTGTCCGCGACGTTCCCCTACTGGGGCAGCCGCGTGGAGCTGATGGAGGTCGTCGAGCTGGCACGGCAGGGGCTCGTCTCCTCCCACGTGGAGACCTTCTCCCTGGAGGAGACGCCGACCGCGTACGAGCGCCTGCACGCGGGCGAGATCAACGGCCGCGCGGTGGTGCTGCCGCACGGCTGAGGGGCGGTCCGGTCCCGGCGCTCGGGACAACCGAGGGCCCGCGCGCCTGCGGACGACCGGCCCGCCGGGGCGAGATCACTCGTCCTCTCCACGGCCTTCGTCGCCCCGCACGTACGCTCCCGCGCGCGCCGCAGCCGCGGCGGCCTCGGCGGCCTGTTCGGCGGCGGCTTCGTCGAGGCGGTCGCCGCTGGTCAGGAGACGGTAGTAGAGGGGGGCGGAGACCGCGCGGATGACCTCGTGGGCGTCGGTGCCCTCGGGCACCTCGCCCCGGTCGACGGCCTGTTGAACGCAGGGTGCCCACTCATTGACGCGGATGTCGTAGAAGCGGTGCAGGGCCTCGGCTGTCTTCGCCTCGCAGGTGGCGGCGGCGATCACCGCCTTGAACAGCGCTCCTTGCCGCGGGTCGGCCAACGTGCGCTGCACGAGCCGGGCGTTGGCTGTGAGGTCACCGAGCAGGGAGCCGGTCTCGGTACGCGGCAGTGACTGCTCGGCCATGTCCAGCAGCAGATCGGCCACCAGGCCGGTGACCGTCCCCCATCGGCGGTAGACGGTGGTCCTGCCCACCTCCGCACGGCGGGCGACGTCAGCGAGGTCCAGGTGGGCGAAGCCATGCTCCGCCAAGGCGTCCCCGGCCGCACGCAGCACCGACGCCCGCACCCGCGCCGTGCGCCCTCCAGGACGGACGGTCCCCGGATCCGCACCCTCGTCAAACCCCATAACGGGACTCCAGTTTCGTTAATCTCTCGCGCCTGTTACGTTGAAGCCCACACTAACGGAACTTCAGGCCCATTAGTGTGATCGGGCGGCGAGAGAGGAACAGTCATGGAGTACAGGCGGCTGGGCGCATCCGGCCTCAAGGTCCCCGCACTGAGTTTCGGCGCCGGCACCTTCGGCGGCCGAGGACCGCTGTTCGGGGCCTGGGGCAACACCGACGCACAAGAAGCACGCCGTCTCGTGGACATCTGCCTCGACGCCGGGATCACGATGTTCGACACCGCCGACGTCTATTCCGGCGGGGCCTCCGAGGAGGTGCTCGGCGAAGCGATCAAAGGCCGCAGGGACCAGGCGATCGTGTCCACCAAGACCGGCTTGCCCATGGGCGAGGGCCCGGGCGATGCGGGTTCCTCCCGTTCCCGCCTGATCACCGCGTGCGAGGACGCCCTGCGCCGGCTCGGCACCGACTACATCGACCTCTTCCAGCTGCACGCGTTCGACGCCGGCACGCCGATCGAGGAAGTCCTGTCCACGCTCGACGATCTCGTCCGGGCGGGGAAGGTGCGCTACGTCGGCATCTCCAACTTCTCCGGCTGGCAGGCGATGAAGTCCCTCTCGATCGCGGAGAGACACGGCCACCCGCGTTATGTCGCGCATCAGGTCTACTACTCCCTCATCGGCCGCGACTACGAATGGGAGCTGATGCCCCTGGGGCTGGATCAGGGCCTCGGAGCCCTCGTCTGGAGCCCCCTCGGCTGGGGCCGGCTCACCGGCAAGGTCCGCCGGGGCCGGCCGCTGCCGGCCACCAGCCGACTGCACCACACCGCGGAGTACGGCCCGCCGGTCGAGGACGAACACCTCTACCGCGTGGTCGACGCCCTCGACGAGATCGCGCAGGAGACCGGCAGGAGCATTCCGCAGATCGCCCTCAACTGGCTGCTGCAGCGGCCGACCGTCTCCTCCGTCATCATCGGCGCCCGCGACGAGGACCAGCTTCGCCAGAACCTCGGCGCCGTCGGCTGGACGCTCACGCCCGACCAGATGGCGAAACTCGACACCGCGAGCGGCAGGACAGCGCCCTACCCGCACTTCCCTTACCAACGCCAGGAAGGCTTCGCCCGCCTCAACCCACCGGTTGTCGCGCCTCGGCCTGCCGCATGACATAGGACGATCAGCCGCCCACCGGGCTCTCCGCTCCCGCCACCACCCGCCCCACACAGCGCCGCAGCACCGTCATGAACTGCGGGGTCTGCCACGGTCCACGGTCCACCCGCCCGGTGTCCGCCACGCCGAGGTCCTGTATGTCGTGGCGGCCCCGGCAGTGGCCGAGGGTGAAGTAGCAGACCTCGCCGAGACCGTGCCGCTTGAGATACAGCACCGGCCGAGGCGCGTCGTCCAGGGCCGCCGTGTCGCCCTCGGCGAAGCCCCGGCACGGCCCCGTGTACTCGGCGTGCAGCAGCACCTCCAACTCGCCGTGCAGCTCGCACACGTACAGTTCGTCGCTGACGGTGAACGGTTCGATGCCGGCGACCAACGGATGGCCGGGCCGGGTCACCCGCACCTCGTAGGGCTCGATCGGCGGATGGGCGAGGAACTGGCTGCCGAGCACGGCCGCCAGTTCGCCGAGGAGCCGGGGGGTGGTGAAGACCCGGGGTCCGCCGTTGGCGGGCGGGTCGATCACCGCGTTGGTGCCGTGCAGGGCGAGCCAGCGCCCGCCCCGTTCGACGAACCGTGCCAGCGCCTTCCGCTCGGCCGGGCGGGGCCGGACGTCACAGGTGTAGGTCACCAGCAGATCGGCCGCCTCCAGCGCGGCGGCGCAGTCGTAGTCCTGGAAGACCGTCGTACGCACCTGCGGATGCTCACCGAGCAGCTCCAGCAACCGCAGCCGCGCGTAGTCGAAGTCGTGCCACCTGCCGCCGCACACCAGTACGGCGTCCAGCCGGCCGGCCGGGCCCGCCACGGCTCAGTACTGGACGCGGGTCAGCAGCCCGCCGTCCACCACGAGGTTGACGCCGACGCAGAAGGAGCCGGTCCGGCCGAGCAAGAACGCCACGGCGGCGGCCACGTCCTCCGCCGTGCCGTAGCGGCCGATCGGCAGCTTGGCGAGGACCTCCTCGTACACCTCCGGTCGGCTGGTGCGGATGGTCTCCCAGGCGCCGCCGGGGAAGTCGATCGGGCCGGGCGAGACGGTGTTGACGCGGATGCCCTTCGGCGCGAGGGCGTGCGCGAGGGCCGAGGCGTGCTGGACGACGGCGGCCTTCAGCGCGGAGTAGGAGTTGGCGCCGGCGGGCCGGGCGGTGTCGGAGGCGTTGGTGGTGCCGATGGCGACGACGGCGGCTCGGTCGGAGGCCTCCAGGTGCGGCAGGGCCGCCTCGACCAGTCCCGCGAACGGGATCAGGTCGCCGCGCAGGCTCGCCTCCCACGAGTCCGGGCCCTTGACGTTGCCCGCCGACACGTTGGACACCAGCAGGTCCAGGCCGCCCAGCTCAAGGGCCGCCCGCTCCACGAAGCCCGCGAGCGCGGCCGGGTCGGTGACGTCGACCGGTTCGGCGAACACCGTCGCTCCCTCGCCGCGCAGTTCGGCCGCGGCCTTGGCGAGCGCCTCCTCGCCCCGGGCGCACAGCGCCAGCGTGCAGCCCTCGGCCGCCAGGGTGCCGGCGATCGCCCGGCCGATGCCCCGGCTCGCGCCGGTCACCAGCGCCTTCGCGCCTGTCAGTCCCAGATCCATCGATGTCACTCCTTCGTGATTGTCGCGACGGGCCGAGGCCCAGGGGGGTGGTCCCTCAGTTGCCGGGGAGTTGCGAGAACGGCACCCGGTCCACGCGTGGTTCCGGCGGAAGCCTCAGTACGCGTTCGCCGATCAGGTTGCGCTGGATCTGGTCGGTGCCTCCGGCGAGCCGGTAGCCGGGGGCGCCGAGCAGGTGCTCGGTCCAGGCGAACGTGCCCGGCTCTCCGGTGTCGGCGCTGATCCGGGCGCCCATGAGTTCGGCGGCGACCTGCCCGGTGCGGGTGAGCAGGTCGGAGGCCATCAGCTTGGTCAGCGACGCCTCGGGGCCGGGCCGGCCGCCGGAGGCGCTCGCGCGGGCGACGCGGTCCACGGTGGCGGCGCGCAGTTCGGTGCGGACGTACAGGTCGGCGAGGCGCTGGCGGACCAGTGGGTCGTCGGTGCGGCCGAGCGAGCGGGCGAGGGCGAGAACGTCGGTGAAGGTGCCGCCCTTGCGACGGTTGCCGCTGCCGGAGGCGGTCCGTTCGAAGCCGAGGGTGGCGGTGGCGACCTCCCAGCCCTGCCCCGGCTGCCCGATGCGGAGCCGGTCCGGGACGCGGACCCCGCTGAGGAAGACCTCGTTGAAGGAGGCGCCGCCGCTCATCTGCCGGATGGGGCGCACCTCCACGCCGGGGGCGTCCATCGGGACCAGGAAGGCGGTGATGCCCGCCTGTTTGACGACCTCGGGATCGGTGCGGGCGAGCAGCAGGCCGTACTCGGCGAACTGCGCCCCGGAGGTCCACACCTTCTGTCCGTCGATCACCCACTCCTCGCCCTCCCGCCGGGCGCGGGTACGCAGCGCGGCGAGGTCGGAGCCGGCGCCGGGCTCGCTGAAGAGCTGGCAGGCGAGCAGGTCCGTACGCAGGAACGCGCGTGCGTGGTCCTGGCGTTGCTCGGGAGTCCCGAACAGGGAGACGGCCATCGCGACCAGGCGCACCGTGACGCTGATCAGTTCGGTGGACGGCGGTACGTCGAAGGCCGACTCCTCCTCGGCGAAAGCCGCGGCGTGGGCGGCGGTCAGACCGGCGCCGCCCTTGTCACGAGGAAGGGTCAGGGCCTGGTAGCCGGCGTCGAAGCGGGCGCGCTGGTAGGCGCGGCAGCGCTCCAGCAGCAGGCGCTCCTCGTCCTCGGGAAGGTTGTGGAACACCGCGAGGCCGGCGGCGTCGCCGGTGCTCCGTTGCGGTCGCGCCGGCTCGAGGACAGTGGTCAGCCACTGTCGGACCTCTGTGCGCCATGTGTCCGGATCGGGCTGGGACATGGCTCCTCCTTGAGACGGCACTTACCAGACGGAAGTTGCAGTAACGGCGACCGGAAGGCATCCGAATCATCTGCTTGAGCACGTATGAACGCGTTCGGCTCGCCTCAGAGTGTTCCGCACTTTCTTGATAAACGCTACAGTCTCGGCATCGCCTCTCCCCTGAACGTGGGAGAGGGCCGAGGAGCCGCCGGAGGAGCCATGTCGCTGCTGCCATTCGACCGTCGCGCCCGGGAGACCCCGGACGAAGCCGCCCTGGTGGACGACTGGGAAGTGCTGTCCTGGTCCGGTCTCGCCGACCAGGTGGAGCGGGTCGCGGCGCGGCTGCTGGAGATCGCCCCCGGCCCGCACGACCGGGTCGTCGTCCTGGGCGACAACGCCATCCCGACCGTCGTGGCCCATCTGGCCGGACTGCGCGCCGGAGTGGGGACCGTGGCCACGTCCCGGCATCTGACCCCGGGTGAGCTGGTGGACCAGATCATCGACGCGGGGGCGACCGGCATCATCGCCGGCCCCGCCGGGGCGGGTGCCGCCCTGGACGCGGCCAGGGAACTGGGTCTGCCGCTGGTGCTGCACGGGACCACGGCGATCGGGCACGCCTTCGACTGGGACCTGTGGCTGGCGGCCACGCCCCCCGGACGGACCCTTCCGGAGGGCCGGCCCGCCCGGCCGCCCCTCGTCTACACCTCGGGCACCACCGGCCGGGCGCGCGGCACCGAGGTGCGCTGGGTGAGCGGCCCGGTCGCCGACAGCGCCGCGTATCTGGCCGCGATCGCCGTCCGGCCCGGGTTCCCGCCGGGGCCGCACCTCGTGTGCGGCCCGCTGCAGCACAACGCGGCGCTGACGTCGCTGCGACACCTCGCGGCCGGCCAACAGGTGGTCGTCCTCGGCAGATACGACCCGGCGATCTTCCTGAGCCGTGTCGCGAAGTGGCGGGTCACCTCCACCGTCATGGTGCCCACCCACTTTCAACGGCTGCTCGCCCTGCCGGACGAGGTACGCGCCCGGTACGACGTCTCCAGCCTCACGCAGGTCTCCCACACGGGCTCCGCGTGTCCGCCGGACGTCAAGCGGGCCATGATCGAGTGGTTCGGTCCGGTGCTGACCGAGTCCTATGGCGCCAGTGAGGCGGGCACCGTGGCCCGCATCAGCAGCACCGAGTGGCTGGAACACCCCGGCTCGGTGGGGCGCGCCCAGCCCCCGTTCGAGGTGCTCGTCACCGACGACGACGGACGGCCGCTGCCACCCGGCGAGCGTGGGCTCCTCGCGTTCCGCGCCCCCGAGGACCGGGGCGTGCGCTACCACGCGGACCCGGAGAAGACGAAGTCCGCCTACCTCTCCCCCGGCGTCTTCACCCTCGGCGACATCGGCTACGTCGACGCGGACGGCTACATCTTCATCACCGACCGGGCCGCCGACGTCGTGGTCTCCGGCGGGGTCAACCTGTACCCGGCGGAGAGTGAGGAGGTGCTGCGGCAGCACCCGGCGGTCGCGGAGGTGGCGGTCATCGGGGTGCCCGACGCGGACTTCGGCGAGTCGCTGCGGGCGCTGGTCGTGGCGGGCGCCGAGGAGCCGTCGGCCGAGGACCTGGACCGGTTCTGCCGCGAGCGACTGGCCGCCTACAAGTGCCCGAAGGCGTACGAGTTCGTTCCGGAGCTGCTGCGCAACGCGATGGGCAAGCTCGACAAACGCGCGATGCGCCGCCCCTACTGGCACTCCGAGCGAACCATCGCGGGCTGAGCCGGACCGACGACCGTTCCTTACCCTCACCGGCCTCCGCCGACCTTTCCCACGAAGGACCATCCATGACCGAACTCCTCCTCATCCGGCACGGCCTCCCCCTGGCGGGCGTGTACGACCCGGGGCTGTCGCCGGAGGGCACCGTCCAGGCGGAGCGCCTCGCGGCCTGGCTCGGGACCGAGGACATCGACGCCCTGTACACCAGCCCGTTCCGGCGGGCCCGCGAGACGGTGGCGCCCCTGGAACGGCTCACCGGCATGACCGCGACCGTGCTGGACGACCTGCGCGAGTGGGACACGGACGTCTCGCACCCCTACACCCCGCCGGAGCAGATCGGCGCGGACGATCCCCGGGCGGCGGCCCTCGCCGAGGGGCGGTACGAGGACTTCGTGCCCGATCTGGACTGGGACGCCTTCCGCGCGCGTGCCGTACGGGCCATGGACACCATCCTCGACGCCCATCCCGGCGGGCGGGTCGCGGCCGTGTGCCACGGCGGCATCACCAACACCTACTTGGCGACGGTGCTCGGCCTGCCCAGGATGTTCTGGTTCCACCCCGGCTACACCTCGATCTGCCGGGTACGGCGGCTGCCGGGCGGCCGGATCGTCCCGCACTCGGTGAACGAGACGGCCCACATGATCGCCGAGCGCGCCGTCGACGCGGTCGCCTGACCCGCCCCTGCCCCGCCCCAGGCCCGATCGCCCCACTCCTTCAGGAGGTCCCCGGCATGCCCGGATCCGTCATCGTCTCCGGCGCCAGAACACCCATCGGCAGACTGATGGGTGCCCTGAGCACCGTGTCAGCCGTCGACCTCGGCGCCCACGCAATCCGCGCGGCACTGGCCGCCGCGCGCCTGGACCCGGGTGCGGTGGAGGCCGTCGTCCTCGGTCATGTCGTCCAGGCGGGGGCCGGCCCCAATACGGCACGGCAGGCCGCGATCCGCGCCGGAGTCCCGTTCTCCGTGCCCGCGAGCACCGTCAACAAGCTCTGTCCGTCGGGTCTGCACGCCATCGCCCTGGCCGACCTCATGATCGCCTCGGGCCGTCACGAGGTGGTCGTCGCGGGCGGCATGGAGTCCATGTCGGGCGCGCCGCACCTGCTGCGCGGAGCACGTACCGGATGGAAGTACGGCGCGACCGCCGTCGAGGACGCCCTCGACCGCGACGCCCTCGTGTGCGCCTTCGACGGTGTCTCCATGGGCGCGGCGACCGAGCGGTACCAGCAGCCGTTCGCCCTGACCCGCGAGGAGCAGGACGAGTACAGCGCGCTCTCCCACCAACGGGCCGCCCGCGCCCGGGAGTCCGGCGCGCTGGGCGAGGAGATCGCCCCGTTCACGGTGACGGGACGGCGCGGCGAGACGGTGGTGGACACCGACGAGGGCGTACGGCCGGACAGCACGGCCGAGAGCCTCGGCCGTCTGAAGCCGGCGTTCTCCCCTGGGGGCACCGTCACCGCGGGCAACTCCTCCCAGCTCTCCGACGGCGCCGCGGCGGTCGTCGTGATGAGCGCGGAACGCGCCCGGCGGGAGGGCCTCACCCCGCTCGCCGAGATCGGCGCCTACGGCACGGTCGCCGGCCCCGACCCCTCCCTGCTGGTCCAGCCGGCCGGCGCGGTGCTCGACGCCCTGTCCCGGGACGGCCGGCTGAAGGCCGCCGACCTGGATCTGTTCGAGATCAACGAGGCGTTCGCCGGAGTGGCCCTCGCCTCCGTACGCGAGCTGGAGATCCCCTTGGAGAAGGTGAACGTCAACGGCGGTGCCATCGCGCTCGGCCACCCGGTCGGCATGACGGGCGCCCGCCTCGTGCTGACCCTCGCGGCGGAGCTGCGGCGACGCGGCGGCGGCACCGGGGCGGCGGCCCTGTGCGGGGGCGGCGGCCAGGGCGACGCGCTGCTGCTGCACGTGCCGGCACAGGCCTGAACCCCGGAAGTGGACGCGACCATGAACGACCAACTGCCGTCGACCGAGACGGTCCTCACCGTGGCGCACCGCATCACCGCCGCCGACGGTGTCGTCTCCCTCACCCTGCGCCGCCCCGACGGCGGGACACTTCCGTCCTGGACGCCGGGCGCCCACATCGACGTGCTCCTGGACGGTGCCGACGGCGAGCTGATCCGTCAGTACTCCCTGTGCGGGCGCCCGGAGGAACGCGGGGTGTGGCAGATCGCCGTGCTGCGCGAGCCGCACAGCCGTGGCGGCTCCGCCCATGTCCACGACCACCTGCGCGAAGGCTCCACCGTCCGGGTCCGTGGCCCCCGGAACAACTTCCCGCTGCGGCCCGCCGCACGTCAGCTGTTCGTGGCCGGCGGGGTCGGCATCACGCCCGTCCTGTCCATGGTCGAGGCCGCCGACGCCGCGGGAGCCGACTGGCGACTGCTGTACGGCGGCCGCACCCGCACCTCCATGGCGTTCCTGGACCGTCTCGCCCCGTACGGGGACCGTGTGCTGATCCGTCCCCAGGACGAGTACGGCCTGCTGGACCTCGCCGCCTTCCTCGGCCCACCCGAGCCGGACACCCTGGTGCACGCCTGCGGTCCCGAACCCCTGCTGCAGGCACTGCGGGAGCAGTGCGAGGACTGGCCGGCGGGCACGCTGGGCGTCGAGCGGTTCGCCCCGGTCGAGACGGCGGCGGCCGGTCCCGCCGAGGCCTTCGAGGTGGAACTCGCCCGCTCCGGGCTCACCCTCACCGTGCCACCGGACCACTCGGTGCTCGAAGCGGTGGAGAAGGCGGGCGTCGAGGTGGCCTTCTCCTGCCGGGAGGGCACCTGCGGCACCTGTGAGACCGACGTCCTCGACGGCGATCCCGACCACCGCGACTCGCTGCTCACCGAGGACGAGCGGGCCGCCGGCGACACCATGCTCATCTGCGTCTCCCGCTCGTGCGGGCCCCGCCTCGTCCTCGACCTGTGAGCGGGCGGGGGCGGTTGGCCTCGCGCACCGCCCCTGTGCCGCTGCTCACGTCATGCCCCCTTCCGGCAATTTACTAGGACGTCCTAGTATCTGTCTCGCCAGCGTTCCTCCATCCCGCCCGGGAAGGCCCCCATGAGCGACCTGCACCGACCTGTGCACCCCGTCCGACTGGTCACCGCGTCGGCCCTGTTCGACGGACACGACGCGTCGATCAACATCATGCGGCGCATCCTCCAGTCCCAGGGCGCGGAGGTGATCCACCTCGGACACAACCGTTCGGTGCGGGAGGTCGTGGACGCGGCGCTGGAGGAGGACGCGCACGGCGTCGCCGTCTCGTCCTACCAGGGCGGGCACGTGGAGTACTTCGAGTACCTGGTCGAGTCCCTGCGCGGGCACGGAGCGGAGCATGTGCGGGTGGTGGGCGGCGGGGGCGGGGTGATCGTGCCCGAGGAGATCGCCCGGCTGCGCGACAGCGGGGTCACCATCTTCTCCCCGGAGGACGGTCAGCGGATGGGCCTGGCCGGGATGGTCAACTCGGTGATCCGGGACTGCGACTTCGACCTCTGGGACGCCGGGGCGGCCGACGCGGCCGACGTCCTCGCGGGCGACCGGTTCGCGATCGCCCGCGCCCTCACGGGCGCGGAACTCGGCAAGCTGCCCCCGGATCTTCTGGGGAAGCTGCGTACTGCCGCGGCGGCACGCACCGTGCCGGTGCTCGGCATCACCGGCACCGGCGGCTCGGGGAAGTCCTCACTCACCGACGAACTGGTGCGCCGCTTCCGCCTCGACCAGCAGGACAAGCTGCGCATCGCCGTGATCGCGGTCGACCCGACCCGCCGCCGGGGCGGCGGCGCCCTGCTCGGTGACCGGATCCGCATGAACTCCCTGGACGGCGATCGGGTCTTCTTCCGGAGCCTGGCCACCCGCGGCAGCCGTGAGCTGCCCGAGCACCTCACCGACGTGATCGACGTGGTCAAGGCCGCCGGATTCGACCTGGTGATCGTGGAGACACCGGGCATCGGACAGGGCGACGCGGCGATCGTCCCGTTCGTCGACACCTCCCTCTATGTGATGACGCCGGAGTTCGGCGCCGCCTCGCAGTTGGAGAAGATCGACATGCTCGACTTCGCCGACGTCGTCGCGATCAACAAGTTCGAGCGGCGCGGCGCCAAGGACGCGCTGCGGGACGTGGGCCGCCAACTGGTCCGCAACCGCGAGGCGTTCGGCATGCGGCCCGAGGACATGCCGGTGTACGGCACCTCCGCGGCCACCTTCAACGACGACGGTGTCACCGCGCTCCACCAGCACCTGAAGGCCGCACTGGCCGAGAAGGGGCTGCCGCTGTCCGAGGGCGTGACGGCGCCGGTCGACGTGCGCCACTCCTCCGGCATCCGCCAGGTGGTTCCCGCCGGTCGGGTGCGCTACCTCGCCGAGGTCACGGACACGGTCCGCGCGTACCATGCCGAGACCGAGCGGCTCGCCGAGGCGGCCCGGCGGGCGCAGCGCCTGGACCTGGTCAGCGCCGAACTCGTCGAGGCCGGCTCCGACGCCGGGAACGTGCGGTCACTGCTCGACGACGCCCGCAGGCAGCTCCCGCACGACATCGTGGAACGGATCGCCAACTGGCCCGCCGTCGTGGCCTCGTACTCCGGTGACGAACAGGTCGTGAAGGTCCGGGACAAGGAGATCCGTACCCGGCTGACCCGCGAGTCCCTGTCGGGGAACAAGGTCCGGCGCGTCGCGCTGCCCCGGTTCACCGACCACGGGGAGCTGGTGAACTTCTGGCGCCGCGAGAACCTGCCCGGCCACTTCCCCTTCACCGCAGGGGTGTTCCCCTTCAAACGGGACGGCGAGGACCCGGCCCGGATGTTCGCCGGCGAGGGCGATCCGTTCCGCACCAACCGTCGCTTCAAGCTGCTCTCCGAAGGCCAGCCGGCCACCCGCCTGTCCACCGCGTTCGACTCGGTCACCCTCTACGGCCGCGACCCGGACGAACGACCCGACGTCTACGGCAAGGTCGGCACCTCCGGCGTCTCCGTGGCCACGCTGGAGGACATGAAGGCGCTCTACGACGGCTTCGACCTGGTCGCGCCGACCACCTCGGTCTCCATGACCATCAACGGCCCCGCGCCCACCGTCCTGGCGTTCTTCCTCAACACCGTCATCGACCAGCGGATCGACCACTTCCGCGCCACCGAGGGCCGCGCCCCCTCACCCGAGGAGACGGCCGAACTGCGGGCGCACGCGCTGGCGAACGTGCGCGGCACGGTGCAGGCCGACATCCTGAAGGAGGACCAGGGCCAGAACACCTGCCTGTTCTCCACCGAGTTCTCCCTGCGGATGATGGCCGACATCCAGGAGTGGTTCATCGAGCAGAAGGTCCGCAACTTCTACTCGGTGTCCATCTCCGGCTACCACATCGCCGAAGCCGGCGCGAACCCCGTCAGCCAGCTGGCCTTCACCCTGGCGAACGGCTTCACCTACGTCGAGGCGTACCTGGCCCGGGGCATGCACATCGACGACTTCGCCCCGAACCTGTCGTTTTTCTTCTCCAACGGCATGGATCCGGAGTACACGGTGCTGGGCCGGGTGGCCCGCCGTATCTGGGCGGTGGCGATGAAGGAGAAGTACGGCGCGAACGAGCGCAGCCAGAAGCTGAAGTACCACGTCCAGACGTCGGGCCGCTCCCTGCACGCGCAGGAGATGGACTTCAACGACATCCGCACAACGTTGCAGGCGCTCATCGCCATCTACGACAACTGCAACAGCCTGCACACCAACGCCTACGACGAGGCGGTCACCACCCCCACCGAGGAGTCCGTGCGCCGGGCCCTGGCCATCCAGCTGATCATCAACCGGGAGTGGGGCCTGGCCATGAACGAGAACCCCCTCCAGGGCTCCTTCGTCATCGACGAACTCACCGACCTGGTCGAGGAGGCCGTGCTCCAGGAGTTCGAGCGGATCAGCGAGCGCGGCGGTGTCCTCGGCGCCATGGAGACCGGCTACCAGCGCGGCCGCATCCAGGACGAGTCGATGCTCTACGAGCAGCGCAAGCACGACGGCACCCTGCCCCTCATCGGCGTCAACACCTTCCGCAACCCCCACGCCGACACCACCGAGCCCGGCGCCATCGAACTGGCCCGCGCCACCGAGCAGGAGAAGCAGTCCCAGCTGGCCCGTGTCAGGGACCACCAGGCCCGCCACCGCGACGAGGCCCACGCGGCCCTGACCGCCCTGAAGGACGCGGCGGTGAGCGGCCGCAACGTCTTCGCGGTCCTCATGGACGCCGCCCGGGTCTGCTCCCTCCAACAGATCACCGAGGCCTTCTTCGAGGTCGGCGGCCAGTACCGCCGCAACGTCTGAACCGGCCCCGCAACCCCCGTGCCGCAACTCTACGAAGAGGACCTCGAATGGATCCCGTCACCCGTCTCGGCGTCGTCGGCTGCGGCCTCATGGGCTCCGGCATCGCCGAAGTCGCCGCCCGCAACGGCATCGACGTCCGTGTGGCCGAAGCCGGCCACGACGCCGCCGAGGCCGGCCGCCGCCGTATCACCGCCTCCCTCGACCGCGGCGTACGGCGCGGCAAGCTCACCGAGCAGCAACGGGACGAGGCCCTCGCCCGTCTGTCCTACACCCCCGACCTCGGCGACCTGGCCGACCGTCAGTTCGTCATCGAGGCCGTCGCCGAGAACCGCGCCGTCAAGACCGACGTCCTGCGGACCCTGGACAAGGCGCTCGAAGACCCCGCCGCGATCCTCGCAACCAACACCTCCTCTATCCCCGTCGTCGACCTGGCCGTCGCCACCGAGCGGCCCGCGCAGGTCATCGGCATGCACTTCTTCAACCCCGTGCCCGTGCAGCGGCTGGTCGAGCTGATCCCGGCCCTGACCACCGACCAGGAGACGGTGCGCCGCACCCACGAGCTCGCCCGGCAACTGGACAGACAGGCCATCCAGGCACCCGACCGCTCCGGATTCGTCGTCAACGCCCTGCTCGTTCCGTATCTGCTCAGCGCGGTACGGATGGTGGAGTCGGGCGCCGCCCGGCCGGACGACATCGACCAGGGCATGGAACTCGGCTGCGCCCACCCCATGGGCCCGCTGCGCCTGCTCGACCTCATCGGCCTCGACACCGCGCAGGCGGTGGCCGAGTCGATGTACGAGGAGTTCAAGGAGCCGCTGTACGCACCGCCCGCCCTGCTGCGCCGCATGGTCGCCGCGGGCCACCTCGGCCGCAAGAGCGGCCGCGGCTTCCACATCTACGACGCCTGAAACCGATCCGGCGGCACCACCAGGTGGTGCCGCCGTTCTCGATCGAGGCCCGTCACACCGTCCCGGCCGGCAGACGCAGCAGGGCCTTGGTCGCGGAGTGGCTGGGGGCGGTGAAGATGTCGGCCGTGCGGCCGGACTCGACCGTGCGGCCCGCGTCGAGGACGGTGACCGTGTCGGTGCGGTCGGCGATGAGGGGCAGGTCGTGGCTGATGAGGACCAGGGCCGTGCCGCGTTCCTCGCGCAGCCGGACCAGCAGGTCCATGATCGCCTCGGCGGTGGTGGAGTCCAGCGCGGAGGTGACCTCGTCGCAGATGAGGACGTCCGGATCGGCCGCGAGCGCCCGGGCGATGGCCACGCGCTGGCGCTGTCCACCGGACAGTTCGTGCGGATAGCGGTCGGCGTACGAGGGGAGCAGGCCGACCTGTTCGAGGAGGTCCGCCACGCGGGCGGGTACCTCACCGTTCGGGCAGCGGCGGTGCAGCCGCATCGGCCTGCCGATCGCGTCGCCGACCGTTCGACTGGGGTTGAGCGCACCCAGCGGGTTCTGTGTGACCAGCTGGATCCGGCGGCGCTGTTCGCGGCCGCGGCCGCGCAGGCCGGTGCTCAGCGGTATCCCGTCGAGGCGGATCGTGCCGGCGGTGATCGGTTGCAGGCCCACCACGGCGCGGACCAGTGTGGTCTTGCCGGAGCCTGATGCGCCGACGATGCCGGTGGCGGCGCCGGGGGCGATGCGGAGGGTTACGCCGTCGAGGGCGGGGGCGGCGGTGCGGCGGCGGCGGGCGAAGGTGACGCGGAGGTCGTCCATCGCCAGGAGGGGTGCGGTGGAGGGGGTCGCCCCCGCCGCCCCTACCCGTCCCGTCCTCAAGGGGCTGTGCCCCTTCGACCCCCTTGCGCCTGAGAGCTCGGGGGGTTCGGTTGCTTGGGCGGGTGCGGGTTCGTGGGGGCTGGTCGCGCAGTTCCCCGCGCCCCTGACGGGGCGCGGATTTGGCGTCGCCAGGTCCACCACCTCGTCCGCGATGCGCTCGACGAGTTCGCGGTCGTGGCAGGAGAGGGCGATGGCGAGTTGATGCTCGCTGGCTAGGTGGCGCAGCAACTCGCCGATCTCGTCGCGGAGTTCGGGGTGCAGTCCGGCGGTCGGCTCGTCCAGGAGGAGGATCCGGGGGCGGCGGGCCAGGGCGCGGGCGAGGGCCACGCGGCGCTGTTGTCCGCCGGAGAGGGCGGCGGGGCGTCGTGCGGCGAGTCGGCCGTCGTCGTCCGGGAGCCGCACCTCCGCGAGGAGGGCCCGCACCGCCTCGGGGGTTCGATCGCCGGAGAGTTCGCGCAGCAGGGAGCGGACGCGCATCCGGGGGTTCAGCCCCGAGCCCGGGTCCTGGCCGACGTAGGCGAGGCGCTCGCGGCGCAGGACGCGCAACTCCCGTTCGGACAGGGCGAACACGTCCTGGCCGAAGACCTCGACGCGCCCGGCGGTGCGGGTGGTGCCGGGCGGCAGGAGGCCGGTGAGGGCGCGCAGCAGCGTCGTCTTGCCCGAGCCGGAGGGTCCGGTCAGGGCGAGCAGCCGTCCCGGCCGGAGCATGAGCGCGGCGTCCTGGAGCACGGTCCTGCCGTCGGGTGCCGAGACGGCGAGGTCCGTGACCTGAGCCACCGGAGTCGCCTGAGCCAGCGGAGTGGCCGGGGATGCCGAGGAGTCGTCGTCGGCCTTTCGGTACCGGTCGGGTGTGGGGTTCACAGGACGGTCACCGCCTTCCGGCCGGTCTGCGGGGCGAGGGCGGCTGCCGCGAGGTTGACGCTGAGGGCGAGCAGACCGATGGCGGCGCTGGGGGCGACGACGGCCCAGGGGTTGAGGAGGATGCCGGAGGAGTTCTCGCGGATCATCAACGCCCAGTCGGCGGCCGGGGGTTGGGGCCCGACCTGGAGGAAGCCGGCCGTGGCGACGAGGTAGACGGCGGCGACGAAGCGCAGGCCGAACAGGGCGAGGAGGGTGGCCCGAAGGTTGGGCAGCACCTCGCGCAGCACCAGGTACCACAGGCGTTCGCCGCCCGCCGCCGCTGCCTCGACGTATCCGGAGGCGGCGACCGGTGCCGCCGCGCCGGCCGCGAGTCGTACCGCGTACGGCACGCCGAGGGCCACGGCGGCGGCGATCACGGCGAAACGGCCGCCGTCCGGCCAGGAGAGGGTGACGAGGAGGATGCCGAGCACGGCGGGCAGCAGCATCAGCACATCGGCGAGCTGTTCCACCAGGCGTCCGACGCGGGGCCGCAGCGCCCCGATCGTGCCGAGCACCGCCGCGCCGCCGGTGACGAGGACCGCGACGAGCAGGGAGGAGAGGACCAGGTCACGGCCCCCGGCGAGCAGCCTGCTGAGGACGTCGCGGCCGAGCTGGTCGCCGCCGAGTACGGCGTCGGCGCCGGGTTCCGCGTACGGCGCGGTGACCGGGGCGTCGATGGCGTGCGGGGCGAGCCAGGGCCCGGCGAGGGCGAGGCAGAGCAGGAACGCGGCGGGCAGCACACGCAGGGCTGTCGTCGCCCAGGTCCGGGGGGTCATCGGCGTACTCCGGCCGTCAGGTCCCGTACCAGGTCGGCCAGGAGCAGTACGCCGGTGATGACCGCGCCCGCGAGGGCCGTCACCCCGGCGATGACCGGGCTGTCGCGGTCGGTGACCGCGGAGGCCAGGACCGAGCCGATGCCGGGGTAGTTGAAGATGGTCTCCACGACGACGGCGCCGCCGAGGAGCATGCCGGTCGAGGTGGCGAGGCCGGCGGTGATGGTGGGCAGGGCGCCGGGCAGGACGTGGTGGGTGAGGACGCGGTGGGGCGGCAGCCCGTCCAGGACGGCGGTCTCCACGTGGGGGGCGCGGGCCTCGTCGGCGAGGGCGGCGCGCACGATGCGTACGTTCCAGCCGACCTGGGGGACGGTCAGGGCGAGCGCGGGCAGGATCAGCATGGTCCAGTCGCCGGGGGTTCCGTCGGCGTCGGCGAGGGTGACGGCGGGCAGCCAGCCGGTCCACAGGGACAGCACCAGGACCAGGGCGACGGCGACCACGAACTCGGGCAGTGCGAGGACGGCGGTGGCGGTGGCGGACACCGCCCGGTCCACGCGCCCGCCGGGCCGGAGCGCGGCCCAGCAGCCGAGTGCCAGCGACAGTGCGGCGGTGAGCAGCAGCGCGAGCCCGCCCAGCAGCAAGGTGTTCGGAAACGCGGTCGACAGCAGGTCGGTGACCTTCTCGCCGCGTGCCGACGTGCCCAGGTCTCCCGTGGGCAGGCCGCTCATCCAGTCCCAGAACCTCTCCAGGACGGGCCGGTCCAGGCCTAGGAGTTCGCGCCGCTGCTGGAGGTCGGCCCCGCTCTCGCCCCGTTCGGAGGTGGCGGTCGCCGCGTCGCCGGGGAGCAGCTCGACGGTGAGGAAGACCAGCGCGAGCAGCATCGCGAGCAGCACCGCCCGTTTCAGGACGACGGCGCCGACGCGGGCGAGCGGCAGGAGGACGGGAGCGCGGGTCGGCCGGGCCCCCTCCGTCGTGGGAGGGGGCCCGGCCGGTGCGGCCGTGTCAGGGCTCAACGGGCCAGCCACGCCCGTTCGAGCTGGACCCGGCCGTAGCCGGGCAGTTCGGGCAGTCCGTGGACCTTGGGTCCGGCGAGGTCGATGCCGTCGGCCATGCCCCACAGGAGGTAGCCGGAGCTGTCGTACTCGATCTTCTGGAGCACCTTCAGCAGTGCGGTGCGCTCCACCGGGGCGGCGGTGCCGATGGCCTCCTCGTACGCCGCGTCGAAGTCCTCGTTCTTCCAGCCGGCCTCGTTGGTGCCGCTCTCGGAGACCATGGTCTTGCTGGCGAAGAAGACGACGGAGTCGTTGGTGCCCCAGTAGGTGGTGTAGAGGTCGCCCTTGAGCCAGGTCTTGTCCCAGAAGGTGGCCGACTCCTGCTTGACGACCTTGACCTTGACGCCGGCCTCGCGCACCTGGGTGGCGAAGAGTGTGGCCGACTCGGCGAGGCCGGAGATGTCCTCGGTGGTGTACAGCTCGTAGGTCTTGGAGGTGTCGAACTTCGCCTCCTTCAGCAGCTCCTTGGCCTTGGCGAGGTCGCGGGTGCGCTGCGGGAGGCTCTTGTCGTAGGCCGGGTCGCCGGTGCCGAGGACGTCGTTGGCGACGGTGCCATAGCCGGAGAGGACCTGCTTGACCATGGCCTCGCGGTCGACGGCCAGGCGCAGTGCCTCGCGGACCTTCGGGTCGGCGAACGGGCCGTCGGCGGTGCGCATGACGATGGGCATCGCCATGTCGTTGGGGCGGCGGACGGTCTGGATGTCCTTGCGGCTCTCGGCCGTACGGGCGGCGACGGCGCCGACGTTGGAGGCGAGGTCGATCTGGCCCGCGAGCAGGGCGCTCGCCATGGCCTGCGGGCTCTCGAAGATCTTGACCTCGATGGCGTCGAGGTGCACGTCGCCGCCGTACCAGTCCTCGTTGCGGACGAGGCGGGCGTTGCCCCCGCGGAACCAGTCCAGCTTGAAGGGGCCTGTGCCGGGGGCCTTGGCTATGTCCTTGTCCGAGGTGCCCTTGGGGATGACGAACGTGGTGAGGCGGACCAGCAGCGGGAGTTCGGCGTTGGCGTAGTCGGAGACGATGACGACGGTGTCGGTGCCCTCGGCGGAGATGTTCTTCTCCTGGATGCCGGGCAGGCGCGAGGCACCCGAGGGGGTGGCGCGCAGGCGCTTGAGAGAGAAGACGACGTCCTCTGCGGTGACTGGTGCACCGTCGTGGAACTTGGCGCCCTTGGCGATCGTGAAGCGCCAGGTCTTGAGGTCCGCGGAGGGCTTCCAGCTCGCGGCGAGGCGGGGCTCGGTGTTGGGCTTGGTGCCGGGGACGGTGAGCGTGTCGTAGATCAGGCTGAGGATGAGGTAGTCGCTCTCGTTGGCCTGACTGCCGTGGGGGTCACGGGTGATGGCCCCGGCCCGTCCGAGCGCGCCGACCCGCAGGGTTCCGCCCTTGACCGGCTTGGCCGAACCGCCGGTGGCGGACGCGGTCGGCTTTTCGTCGCCGCCGCCGCAGGCGGTGAGCAGGGCTCCCGCGCCGATGGCTCCGCCGGCCCAGAGCATATGACGTCGCGTCAGCTCCACTTGTTCCTCATTTTCCCGCAGTTGGCTTGCTTTGCTTAGCCTTACCTATCCTGTGCGTCATCTGTGCGGCAAGGCCTCCAGATGTGTGACCTAGATCAAACTTAGGTAGCCCTTGCCTACTGTATGGAGTTCTCTCGCCGAACTCCGTCGCATCACACCGGACGCCTAGGCCGAGGACCGAGTCCGGCCCCGCACACGAGCCAAGGCTCAGGGCCCCAGCCCCGCCCCCCAGCCAGGCCCAGACCCCGCCAGAGGTCCAAGTCCACGTCCAGGGGTAACTTTCCCTTCGCCCCCGCCCTCTCCCCCACACAGGAACGGAACCGATGCCGCCCGCCCTCGCCCGCCTTCTCGGCGACAGCCGCGCCCTGGCGACGCTGGCCGTGCCGCTGGCCCTCACCCAGCTCGCACAGGTCGCGCTGACCACCACCGACACCGTCATGATGGGCCTGCTCGGCACCGAGGCCCTGGCCGCGGGCGGCCTCGCCATGGTGATCTTCAACCAGTTGCGCACCATGGGAGTCGGCATGGTCACCGCCGTCGGCAACCAGGTCGCGGCGGCCGACGCCCAGGCGGAGTCCACGGGCGAAGGCGAGAGCGGCGCCGACGCCGCGGCCGCCCGGGAGGAGGTCCGCGACCTCGTTCGGGCGAGCCTGCTGCTGTCGACCCTGGTGGGCGTCGCGGGCGCGGTCCTGATGGTGCTCATCGGGCACGCCGTGATCTGGCTCGGCCAGGACCCGGACGTGGTCGACGCCGCCAAGCCCGTCCTCTACACGATGGCGCCCGGCCTGATCCCCTGTCTGTGGTTCCAGGCGATACGCCAGTTCACCGTCGGCATGCGCCGCCCCCAGGCCCTGCTGCGGATCACCCTGGCCTCGATCGCCGTCAACGCCGGCCTCAACTGGGCCTTCATCCACGGCACGTGGATCTTCCCCGAACTGGGCCTGCCCGGCATCGGCCTGGCCACCAGCCTGGTCTACGCCCTGTCCTGTCTCGCCCTGTATCTCTCCGCCCGGCGCGACAGCCGACTCGCCCCGGTGCTGTCCCTCGCCGTCTGGAAGACCCGCCCCGCCACCCTGCGCGGACTCACCGGCCTCGGTACGCCGATCGCGGCCACCTACGGCTCCGAGGCGGGCTTCTTCTTCGTCGTCGCCCTCTTCGCCGGCAGTTTCGGCACGGCGGCCCTGGCCGCCCACACCGCCGTCAACCAGCTCGTCTACATCGTCTTCCAGATAGCCGTCGGCCTCTCCCACGCCGCGTCCATCGGCGTCAGCCGGGAGCTGGCACTGCGCCGTCTGGCCGCCGCCCAGCGCCTCAAGACCACGGCCCTGGCCTGCGCCGGCGTTGTCATGGCCGTGGTCGGTGTGGTCTACGTGACCCTGCCGGGCCTCGTCCTCGCGCCGTTCCTCGACAGCGGTGACGACCGGGCGGTCGAGATCGCCACGCAGCTGCTCCTGGTCGCGGCGGTCCTGCAGTTCTTCGACTGCACCCAGAACATCGGGGTCGGTCTGCTGCGGGGCCTCGACGACACCAAGGGGGGTTTCCGCGTCACCCTCGTCGGCTACTGGCTCGTCGGCCTCCCCGCCGCCGCCCTCCTGGGTCTCACCACCGGGCTCGACACCCTCGGTATCTGGCTCGGCCTCCTCACCGGCCTCGCCACCACGGCCGTACTCCTGCTACGCCGCTACAACCAGGGCCTCGGCCGCCTGCCCCACCCCATACAACCGGCACCGTCCCGGGCCTGAACGGGGCCGCCCGGTCGGTTCCAGGGCACCGCCGGCATGAACGGGCGGCACGCACGATCGCGCGTGCCGCCCGTCCCGAGGGGGTCAGTGGGCCGAGATCAAAAGACGGCCGGGCCGCCAGCAGGCAGCCGTCCTCCTCGGTGCCGCGCCCGCTCGCGCATCAGACCCTGCTGAGCTTGGCGATCCGCAGCCCATGCTCGGCGGCGTGCTCGTGCCCTGTCTTCATGGATTCTTCGGCCAGTCCTCGCAGGTGCGCCATCTCCGGGTTCCAGAACGCGTGGGTCAGCTCCGCCTCGGCGATCTGCAGGTCGAGGCCGAAGACGTCGGCCAGGATCATGCGCAGGTAGGGGGTGGCGTGATCCCAGCCCTCCTTCGGGGTGCCGGGCCCGTAGCCGCCGCCCCGGCTCAACGTCAGCAGCGCCGGCTTGCCCTTGAGCGGCCAGTCACCGTGCACACCCACCACGGGGTGCTTCAGGATCAGGTCGATCCAGGTCTTGACCTGCTCCGGGACGTTCCAGTTGTACATCGGCACCGCGAACAGGAACGCGTCGGCGGCGAGCAGTTCCGCGCCGAGGCGGTCGAGGAGCTCGTGCGCCTCGGCGGGGGCCGGTGCGGCCGGGTTGACGACTTCGTGGGCGAGCGCGGTCCAGGCGTCCCCGGGCAGCGGGTGGACCCCGAGGTCGCGCCGGGTCACGACGCCGCCGGGGTGCTCGGCGAGCCACGCCTGCTCGGCGGTGTCGGCGAGGGCGCGGCTCACCGACCCTTCGGTACGGATGCTCGCGTCGAGACGGAACAGGTTCATGGTGCGGTACCTCCGACATAGTTCTGCTGCAACGCAGATAGTATGCACAGCAGAACATCTGCCGACAAGAAAACCTGAACGATCGAAACTCGCACACTGCGCCGGACAAATATTCTGCTCGGCAGACTGTCTGTCGCCATGCCGAAAGGTGCTACGGTGATGTGATGTCCTCTGAACCTCGCGGCCGTTCGAGCGAAAACGCCCAGTGTCTCGCCTTGGACAACGACCTGGTCTGGGCCATTCGTATGATTTCGGGGGCGCTTCGGCGCGCTTCAGCCGAGGCCGCGGAGACGCTGCCCGGAGGAGCACGCGCCTACCTGGTGCTCGTGGCACTGGCGGAGGCCGGGGACAAGCCCCCCACACAACTCGAACTGGCGGGCCAGGTCGGTCTCGACCGAACGGTGATGACCTACCTCCTCGACGGCCTGGAGGGGCAGGGCCTGCTGTCGCGACGCCCGAATCCGCAGGACCGGCGGGCTCGCCACGTGATCCTCTCGGACGAAGGCCGATCGCAACTGCAGCGCATGCGCACTGATGTCGCGGCCGCCGAAGCACGGCTGCTCGTGGAGTTGAACGAAGAGCAGCGGGCCCAGTTCCGCGACCTCCTGACCCGGGTCGCCCTCACCGCTCAGCGGGGCACCCTCGGAGGCTGAGGCGCCGCTCCTCTCCTAGGTGACGACTGCCGACGACGGGCTGGCGAGCCTGAGTCGCCCGTCGCGTCAGCTCGCCCGGAGACCGACCGCCAGCGTCAGTTCGAGGACCCGGTGCGGTGTCGCGAGGTCCGGGAACAGCTCCCGCAGCTGTGACATCCGGTACCGGACGGTCTGGGGGTGGACGAACAGCGCCGCCGCCACCTCGTCCCGCCTGCCCTGGTGCAGCAGCCACGCCCGCAGCGTCTCCTCCAACCGCCGTGCCGTCGCGGCAGGCAGGGCCCGCAACGGTGCGAGGGCTCGGGCACGCAGGTCCGCCAACGCGTCCTCGTCGGCGCTCAGCACCAGCTCCGGCAGATGGTCCTCGGTGTCGCGGATGTCGGAGGAGAGGGAGCGCGCGCGTACGGCCCGTGCGTACGAGGCGGACGCGCGCGTCCACGGCCGGGCCGGGCCGACCACGGCGGTGCGGTCGGTCATCCGCCGCAAGAGGTGTGATCGGTCGGCATCGGGGACGAGCAGCACGCCGAGGTCGTCCGGCAGATCATCGAGGACGAGGGTGTTCGGGTCGAGCAGTCGGCAGGCGGGCCGGGCCTGGGCGGCGGGCAGCAGGACGGCGGTCAGCGAGGCCGGAGGCTGCCACGCGGCCCGTTGCGCGGAGGCCAGCAGCACGTCCGGGCTCGCGCCGGCGAGCAGGTCGCGGACCAGTTGCTCCAGGTGGCGTTCATGGGCCCGGCCCCGGGCGGCCAGTTCGTCGGCGTGGCCCGCGGCGCTCGCGGCGGAGAGCTCGTCGATGTAGGCGAAGGTCAGCTCGGCGAACTTGGCGACCTCGGCGGCAGGCAGACCGGCGGGTACGGCACCCGCGGCCAGGCAGCGCCAGGCCACGCGGGCGCCGACGCGGTAGGCGCTGAGCAGGGCGTCCATCGAACGGCCGTCGCGCACCTCGCCGCGTCCCAGCTCGTAGGCCGCGTCCCCGGCGTCGCCGCCCGTGGCGTTCCCGCTCGCGAGGTCCAGGTAGTGCCCGAGGGCGGTGCGGACTGCTCGGCGGATGGTGCCGCCCATGCTGCCCGAGAGAGCGCCCGCGTAGGGAGGGACCTCGTCGATGATCGCCTGGACGACCTCGTCCGCGGTGGTCCTCAGCGCGGCCCGCAGCGCGGTGACCGTCGTCTCGTCCAGGGCCAATTCGTTGGCCCTCTGGATTGCGTGACTCATTTTTTGTTCCCCGCGAACAATTCAACCGATCAGATTCACGTCCTGCGGACAGGACTTTACGCCCTGAGGCACAGCAAGCTGGAGTCATGACGAGTGTGGCCCTGCGCAGCAGGGCGTGGAAACTGCTGGAGATGGTCACGACGCCGCTGGTGCCGTCGGACTACCTCGACCTGGTCAGCCCGCTGCGGGCCGGCGCCGACCTGCGCGGGCGCATCGAAGCCGTGCGCCCCGAGACGGGTGACGCCGCGACCATCGTGATCAGACCGGGACGGGGCTGGCGCGGCCACACAGCCGGTCAGTACGTGCGGGTCGGGGTCGACGTCGACGGGGTGCGCCTGTGGCGTGCCTACTCGCTCACCTCGCCGACCGACCGCCGGGACGGCCGCATCACGATCACCGTGAAGGCGATCCCGGACGGCAAGGTCAGCAACCACCTGGTCCGCAGGGCGACACCGGGCACGCTGATCCAGCTCGACCAGGCGACCGGTGACTTCGTGCTGCCGGAGGCCAAGCCCGCCAAGGTGCTCTATCTGACGGCCGGCAGCGGCATCACGCCCGTGATGGGCATGCTGCGCGACACCGACTTCGACGACGTCGTCATGGTCCACTCCGCGCCGCGGCCGCACGACGTGATCTTCCGCGACGATCTGCACGCCCTGGTCGCGGACAAGAAGCTGCGCCTCACCGAGCTGCACACCGACACCGACGGCATGCTCGACATCGCCCGTCTCGGCGACCTCGTGCCCGACTGGGCCGAGCGCGAGACCTGGGCCTGCGGTCCCGCGGGACTGCTCGACGCCGCCGAGGAGCACTGGACGGAGCACGGCGTCCGGGAGCGCCTGCACACCGAGCGCTTTCGCCCCACCGTCGTCGCCACCGGCGACGGTGGCGAGGTCACGTTCAGCACCACCGGCACGACCGTCGACGCGGACGGCGCCACGCCGTTGCTGGACGTCGGCGAGGAGGCCGGTGTGCTCATGCCGTCCGGGTGCCGCATGGGCATCTGCTTCGGCTGCGTCACGCCGCTCAAGGCGGGCGCCGTCCGCGACCTGCGCACCGGCGAGATCACCGAGGCCGAACCGGGCGTCCTCATCCAGACCTGCGTGTCCGCCGCGGCGGGCCCCTGTGACATCGAACGGTAGGAGCACCTTGACCGCCATCGACCCCACCGCCCATCTGACCGCGGAGCAGATCGAGGAGCTCGGCCGCGAGCTGGACGCGATCCGCGACGAGGTGATCGCGAGCCGCGGCGAGAAGGACGCCGCGTACATCCGCAAGGTCATCTCGGCGCAGCGCAAGCTCGAACTGGTCAGCCGGGGCGTGCTGTTGTTCTCGATCTTCCCGCCCGCGTGGCTGATCGGCACCGCCGGTCTGTCCGTGGCGAAGATCATGGACAACATGGAGATCGGCCACAACATCCTGCATGGCCAGTGGGACTGGATGCGGGACCCGAAGATCCACTCCACCACCTGGGAATGGGACCACGTCTCCCCGGCCGACCAGTGGAAGCACTCGCACAACGAGCTGCACCACACGTACACCAACGTGATCGGCAAGGACAACGACCTCGGCTACGGCATCATGCGCGTCGACGAGGACCAGAAGTGGCACCCGTTCCACCTCGGCCAGCCGATGTGGAACTTCATCAACGCCTGCTTCTTCGAGTACGGCATCGCGGCGTACGACCTGGAGCTCGGCAAGAACCTGCACAAGCGCCGCCGCAAGAACCCGGAGTTCCGGGCGCGGGCCAGGGCCGTGGGCCGCAAGATCCGCAAGCAGGTGCTCAAGGACTACGTGATCCACCCGCTGCTGTCGGGCCCGTCGTTCCTCCCCACGCTCGCCGCCACGTTCACCGCGAACCTGGTCCGCAACCTCTGGTCCCACTCGGTGATCATGTGCGGGCACTTCCCCGAGGGTGTGCAGGTCTTCGAGCGCCGGTCGATCAAGGGCGAGACGCGCGGCCAGTGGTACCTGCGCCAGATGATGGGCTCGGCGAACATCAGCGGCAGCAAGGCCATGCATTTCATGACCGGCAACCTGTCGCACCAGATCGAGCACCACCTGTTCCCGGACCTGCCGAGCAACCGGTACGCCGAGGTCGCGGTGAAGGTGCGCGCGCTGTTCGAGAAGTACGAGCTGGAGTACGTCACCGGGCCGCTGCCCAAGCAGGTGTTCTCCGCGTGGCGCAAGGTCGTCCGCCTCTCACTGCCGAACAAGAAGCCCAAGGTCAGGACGCCGGACCGCGAGCAGGAGCTCGTCGCGGCCTGATTCGGGCCGGTCAGAGCGCGCCGCGCCAGGAGCAGGCCGCCGTTCCCCCGACCGGTACGGGGACGCTGAGTACCGCCCCGGAGGCCGAGGTCGGGTTCGTCACCCCGTACCGGGCCGTGGTGACGAAGAGGCGGTCGGTGTCTCCGGGCAGCAGGCACACCGACGTGGGATGCGGGGCGGGGACGGTCAGGGTGTCGAGGAGGCGGCCGTCGGGATGGTAGCGGCGGACCGCCCCCGCTCCCCACAGCGCCACCCACAGGCAGCCCTCCGCGTCGACGGTCATGCCGTCGGGACTTCCTTCCCCGTCACGCAGTCGGGCGAAGGTCTCCGGGCCGCCCACGAGCCCGCCCGAGACGGGGTCGACACGGCAGCGCAGGACGGTGCCGACAGCCGTGTCCGCGAGATACATGGTCGTGCCGTCGGCGGTGAACGCGGGGCCGTTGGCGATGGTCAGCCCGTCGAGGACTCGCACCACCGTGCCGTCCGGGTCCGTCCGGTAGAGGGAGCCCGCGCCGGGGGTGCCGTCGTAGGCCATGCTGCCGGCCCAGAAGCGCCCCGCGGGGTCCGCGACGCCGTCGTTCATGCGGCTGGGGGCCGGGGTGCGGTCCTCGGGCCGGTCGAGCCATTCCAGGGTGCCGTCGGGGGTGAGCAGCGCGATGCCGGTGCCCGCGGCGGCGATCCAGCTGTCCGGTCGGCCGGCCACCGGGGCGACGGCGCCCAACGGGACGTCGAGGCGGGCGAGTCGGGTCGGACCGAGGTCGTCGCGGTCGTCGCGCAGTTCGAAGAGCCGCCCGCTGAGGATGTCGACGTACACGTACCGGCCGTCGAACCAGCGGCCGCCCTCGGCGAGTTCGTAGGCTCCCTCGACGACGACCGCCGCCGTTGGTGTCATGTTCCGTTCTCCTTGAACTGCTTGCATCGCTTGGGTCAGCGGATGGTCGTGCCGTCGGGCTGGTCGAACAGGCCGAGTTCGTCCCGCGCGGGAAGGCCCTCCCAGTCGCCCCGGGTGGCGACGGCGAACGCCGAGGTGGTGACGGCCCGGTGCAGCCGGGCCGGGACGTCCGCGCCGTCGAGGAGTCCGGAGAGGTATCCGGCCACGAAGGCGTCGCCCGCGCCGACGAGATCGACGGCGTCGACCTGTCGTGCCGCGCGGTCGGTCGCCCCGTCCGCGGTGAAGGCGGTCGCGCCGCGCGCGCCCCGTTTCACGACCACTTCGCCGACCCCCTCGGCCAGAACAGCGCGCACCGCCTCGGGTTCGTCCACGCCGGGTCGTGCCAGTACGAGCGGTAGTTCGTCCTCGGAGGCGATGAGCAGGTCGACGTGTGCCAGCATCGGCCTGAGTGCGGCGCGGGCCCGGTCGGCGGTCCACAGCCGGGAGCGGTGGTTGATGTCGAGGCATACGGTGATGCCGGCTTCGTGTGCGGTGGCGGCGGCGGTCAGGGCCGCGTCGGCCGCTGTGGGGCTGAGCGCCGGCGTGATGCCGGTCAGGTGCAGGACGCGGGGCCCGTCGGCCAGCGCGGGCAGGACGTCGGCCGGTGCGACGGCCGAACCGGCGGATCCCGTGCGGTAGTAGCTGACGCGGGTGAGCGTGCCCAGGCGGGGCTCGGTCATCAGCAGTCCCGTGGGGCGGCCGGCGTCGTCGGTGACCGCGTGGGTGGTGTCGACGCCCTCGGCGCGCAGGGTACGCAGGACCAGCGCGCCGAGTTCGTCCGCGCCGACCCGGCCGGCCCAGCGCACCCGGTGCCCGAGCCGGGCGAGACCGATGGCGACGTTGGACTCGGCGCCCGCCACGGACAGCCCGAGACTGCCGCCGAGCCGGAGGGCGCCGTGGGCCCGGAGCGCGGCCATCGTCTCGCCGAAGGTGACGACCTCGGGCGGAACCGATCTCGTCATGACCTGCCCCCGGCCGTCACCGTGCGGAACTCGGCGGCACGGTCCCGGAGTCGCCGCAGGTCGCCGCCGTCGGCGGCGTCCCCGACCAGGGGCGAGCCGACGCCGACGGCCAGGGCGCCCCGGTCCAGGTAGTCCCGTGCGGCCTGCGCGTCGACCCCGCCGACGGGCACGAAGGGCACCTCGGGGAAGGGGTCGCGCAGGGCCCGCAGATAGCCGGGCCCCCCGAGCACGCCGGGGAAGAGTTTGATCGCGTCCGCACCTCGTGCGAGGGCGGTCTCGATCTCGGTCGGTGTCAGGGCACCCATCAACACGGGTACGCCGAAGGACACCGGCCCGTCGAGCACGGCCGGAGTGACGAGGTACGACGCTCCGGCCTCCACGGCACGTTCGGCGTCCGCGGCCGAGCGCACGGTCCCCGCGCCGAGGAGGGCGTCGGGGCCGAGTTCGGCGCGGGCCTGCCGGATGACGGTCAGGGCGTCGGCGGTGGTCAGCGAGACCTCGATGACCGCGACGCCCTCTTCGGTGAGGGTGCGTACGGTGCGCAGGGCCGCGGCGGGGTCCTTGCCGCGGACGATCGCCAGCAGGCGGTGGGCGCGGAGCGATTCCACCAGGTTCATGGGAGCGGGGCTCTCCTCGGGTCGGGGGTGTGGGGGCCTGATGGTGCTCACCACTCGGTGAACGACCCGTCGGCGCCCCGCCACACGGGGTTGCGCCAGCGGTGTCCGGTCTCGGCGGCCCGGCGTACGGCCTTCTCGTCGATGTCGACGCCGAGGCCGGGGCGGGCGGAGGCGACGGCGTATCCGTCCTGGAAGCGGAAGGGTTCGGGGTCGAGCACGTAGTCCAGCAGGTCGCACCGCTGGTTGTAGTGGATGCCCATGCTCTGTTCCTGGATGAGGAAGTTCGGTACGGAGAAGGCGATCTGGAGGCTCGCGGCCAGGGCGAGGGGGCCGAGGGGGCAGTGCGGTGCCATGGCCACGTCGTACGTCTCCGCCATGGCGGCGATGCGGCGGACCTCGGAGATGCCGCCGGCGTGCGAGAGGTCGGGCTGGGCGACGGCGATGCCGCTGGTCAGGACCTCACGGAAGTCCCAGCGGGAGTACAGGCGTTCGCCGGTCGCCAGCGGAACGCTCGTGGACTCCACCAGGCCGCGCAGGTTGCCGGAGTGTTCCGGTGCGACGGGTTCCTCGACGAACAGCGGGTGCAGTTCCTCGAGTCGGGGCAGGAGGCGGCGTGACATGGCGGTGGAGGCCCGGCCGTGGAAGTCGACGGCGATGTCGCGTTCGTCGCCCAGTACTTGGCGGACGGCCGCGACACGGGCGACGACCTCCGCGGTGCGGGCCGGGGTGTCGATCGGCGCGAGTTCGGCCGAGGCGTTCATCTTGACGGCGGTGAAGCCCGCCTTGATCTGCTCCTCGGCCAGCTCCGCGACCTCGCTGGGCCGGTCCCCGCCGATCCAGGCGTACATCCGGACGCGGTCGCGCACGGGGCCGCCGAGCAGGCGGTGCACCGGGACGCCGTAGGTCTTGCCCGCGATGTCCCACAGCGCCTGGTCGATGCCGGCCACGGCGCTGGAGAGGATGGGGCCGCCCCGGTAGAAGCCGCCCTTGGTGAGTACCTGCCAGTGGTCCTCGATGCGCAGCGGGTCCCGGCCGACGAGGTAGTCGGCCAGTTCGTGCACCGCGGCGCGTACGGTCTCGGCACGGCCCTCGATCACGGGCTCGCCCCAGCCGGTGACCCCCTCGTCGGTGGCCACGCGCAGGAACAGCCAGCGCGGGGCCACGAGGAACGTCTCAAGTCCGGTTATCTTCAAGGAGTTCCCTCGGGATGCTGGTCCGTCACGGTGTCGTCGTGGTCTTCCCGGGCCTGTACGGCGGCCAGGTCGTGCGACGCCTGGGCGAGCAGGGACGCGACGGCGGCCACCGCCGCGTCCGGGTCTCCGGCCTCGACCGCGTCGAGGAGTTCCTGGTGCACGGGGATGGAGTCGGAGAAGTGCCGGGCGCCGTGCACGATCCGGTCGCGGACGCGCAGGCCGGCTTCGATGACGACCTCCATCCGGCTGAGCAGTTCGTTGTGGGCGGCGTCCAGCAGGGCGCGGTGGAAGGCCAGGTCCGCCTCGACCATCGCCTCCGCGTCCGTGCCGGCCGCCGCCATCGCGTCGAGCGCGTGGCGCAGCGCGTCCAGGTCGGCGGGGGTGCGGCGGGTCGCGGCGAGCCGGGCCCCGGCGGGTTCGACGATCGCGCGGACCTCGGCGAGGTCCTCCAGGAACCGGTCGGTGGGAGCACTGCTGCCCTGCCAGCGCAGCAGGTCGCTGTCGAGCAGGTTCCAGTCGGCGCGCGGTCTGATGGTCGTACCGCGTTTCTGCCTGGACTCCAGGAGGCCCTTGGCCGCCAGCACGCGCAGCGCCTCGCGCACGACGGTCTTGCTGACGCCGAGTTCGGTCTCGAACTTGGCCGGGTCCACCACGGAGCCCGGGGGGTAGTCGCCGCGGATGATGCGCCGGCCCAGCTCCTCCACGGCCTGGCCGTGCAGTCCCCTCGGGGGATGGGTCACCACGTTCTCCGTTTCCGTATCGGTCCTGCCGGTCGGCGCCCGGCGGGGTGCACGACGCTCACGAGGACTCCTTCATGACGCTCCATCCTCCATCGACCACGAGGCTCGCACCGGTCACATAGGAGGCGTCCGCCGATACCAGGAAGGCGACGGCGGCCGCCACCTCCTCCGGCTGTCCGAACCGCCTGGCCGCCGTGGCCGCCACACTGCGCTGCCGGTCGGCCTCCGGGATCCCGTCCCAGGCGGCGGTGAGGATGGGTCCGGGCAGCACCGTGTTGACCCGGATGTCAGGACCGTACTCCACGGCCAACTGCCGTCCCAATGAGCACAGCGCGCCCTTGGCGGCGGCGTAGGCGGCATGGCCCGGCAGGCCGATGACCGCGTGCACCGAGGAGGTCAGGACGACGGAGCCCTTCGCCGTGCGCAGCATGGCCGCGAACGTCTTCATCGCGCGCCAGGCGGGCTTGAGCAGGACCGCCATCTGACCGTCCCACTCGGTCTCGCTCAGCTCGTGGGCGGGCTTGTTGAGCTGGGCGAAGGCGTTGCTGTGCAGCACGTCCAGCCGGCCGTGGTGCTCGTCGACGTGGCGGGCCAGGTTCTCCCAGTCGGCGGCCGAGGTCACGTCGCAGCGTACGTACTCCGCGTGTCCGCCGCCGTCCGCGATGTGCGCCGCGACCGCCTTGCCGGCCGTGTCGTCCACGTCCGTGACCACGACCAGCGCCCCTTCGGCCGCGAGTCGGTGGGCCGTGGCCGCGCCGATTCCGTGCGCCGCCCCGGTGATCACCGCCACGCGCCCCGTCATCCTGCGGCATTCCGTCATCACGTGCGTCTCCCTCGCTCCTGTCTACGCGCCCACCATAGCTGTTTCAATTAATTATGAATATATCTTGACGGGGTGGTGATGCCGCTCCGAGACTGACCGGCACACCAAGGCACCTTCAGCACGAAGCCAGGAAGGACCTCCTCCCATGAGCCGCACCACACCCCGCCGCAGAGGCCGGGGCGCACTCGCGACGACCCTTGTCGCCCTCTCCCTGCTCATCTCCGCGTGCAGCGGTTCGACCGACAGCCAGGACAAGGCGCAGGCACCCGCAAAGCCCGGCGAGAAGGTCGACCTGCGCTTCTGGTCGTGGGTTCCCGGTGTCGACAAGGCCGTCGACAAGTGGAATGCCACGCACCCGGACATCCGCGTCAAGCTGGAGAAGATCCCGGCAGGCAGCAGCGGCGGCTACGCGAAGATGCGCGCCGCCCTCAAGAGCGGCAACGCGCCCGACCTGGCGCAGGTGGAATACCAGGAGATCCCCTCGTTTTTGCTGGAGAACGGCCTGGTGAACCTGTCCGAGTACGGCGCGGACAAGAGCCGGTCGAAGTTCGTGGACTGGCAGTGGCAGCAGGGGGTCTTCGGTTCGGCCGTCTACGCGATCCCGCAGGCGTCCGGTCCGATGGGGATGTTCTACCGCTCCGACCTGTTCGAGAAGTGGGGCATCGCTCCGCCCAAGACCTGGGACGAGTACGCCCAGGCCGCGGAGAAGATCCGCAAGGCCGACCCGAAGGCCTACATCGGCACCTTCCCTCCCGGCAACTCCGCCTGGTTCACCGCGCTCGCCTGGCAGGCCGGCGCCAAGTGGTTCGGCGTCGACGGTGACAACTGGACCGTGAACATCGACTCCCCGGAGACCCTCAAGGTCGCCGCGTTCTGGGACGAGATGCGCACCAAGAAACTGATCAAGACCGAACCCGACTTCGCCAACGGCTGGTACAAGGACCTCCAGTCCGGTGCCATCACCTCGTGGGTCAGCGCCCAGTGGGGCGACGCCATCATCAGCGGAAACGCCCCCAAGACCGCCGGCAAGTGGGCGGTGGCGCCCATGCCGCAGTGGACGAAGGGCGCGAACGTGTCCGCGAACTGGGGTGGTTCCTCCACGGCTGTCCTCAAGGGCGCCAAGCACATCCCCGAGGCCCTGAAGTTCGCCGAGTGGCTCAACACCGACCCCGAGAGCGTCGACCTGCTGCTGCAGGGCGGCTACGGCTGGCCCGCGGGGGCCGACGCGTACAAGGGCTCCTCGCTGGACAAGCCGTCAGAGTTTTACGGGGGCCAGAAGTACAACGAGGTCTTCGCGGAGGCGGACAAGAACATCGACACCTCGTGGAAGTGGATACCGACGATCGCCGCCACCTACCAGCACCTCAACGACGGCTTCCAGGCCGCCGTGGCGGGCAAGGGCACGTTCGTCTCCGCGGTCCAGCAGGCACAGAAGCAGACCGTCGAGGACCTGCAGAGGAAGGGTCTGAAGGTTTCCACCGGCCAGTGACCGCCTCCGGAGGGCGCGACACGGCCGTCGCCGTTCTCCCCTCCGGACTCCAGAAAGTACCTTGATGCCGACCCGCACCCGAGCGCCCCGCCGCCGCAGAAATCTGGCGCCCGTCGCCTTCGTCGCGCCCTTCCTCCTGCTGTTCCTGCTGACCTTCGCCGTCCCCATCGCCTACGCCGTTCACCAGAGCGTCATGGATGTCGAGTACACCGGACCGCTGGGGCTCGGCGGCAGCCGTACCGCCTTCGTAGGGCTGAGCAACTACTCCCACGCGTTGTCCGATGACGCCTTCCTGCGCAGCGTCGGCCGCGTCCTGCTGTTCGCGGTCGTCCAGGTGCCGGTGATGGTCGCGCTCGCCGCCGGGCTCGCGCTGCTGCTGGACAGCGCCTCGGCCAGGGGCGTGCGGTTCTTCCGCGCCGCCTACTTCCTGCCCTACGGCGTTCCGGGGGTCATCGCGTCCATCCTGTGGGGCTTCCTGTACGTGCCGGGAGTCAGCCCTCTCGTGGACGGCATGCGGCACCTGGGGGTGTCGGTGGACCTGTTGGGCGGGAGCACGGTGTTGTGGTCCATCGCGAACATCGTCGTCTGGGAGTTCGCCGGCTACAACGTGCTGGTGCTCGTCGCCCAACTGCGTACGATCCCCGCGGAGTTGTACGAGGCCGCCCGCATCGACGGCGCCGGTGCGTGGACGACGGTCCGGTATGTGAAGCTGCCGCTGCTGCGCCCGGCACTGGTCCTCACCACGGTCTTCACCATCATCGGCACGCTGCAACTGTTCGCGGAACCCCTGGTGCTCCGGCCCGTCTCGTCGAGCATCGACAGCGCCTACACCCCCAACCTCAGCGCCTACAACGAGGCGTTCACCAACGACAACTACCACCTCGCCGCTGCCGAGGCGGTGCTGCTCGCCCTCGCCGCGTTCGTGCTCTCCTTCGGTTTCCTGCGCCTGATCAACAAGAGAGGTGGGGACGCGTGAGTCTCCAGACACCGGCCCGCGCGGTCCGGCCGAGCGGTGTGACGCCGGCCTCCGACGACGGCACGCCACCGCGCGGCGGCATCAGCGGGGTCACCACGCGCAGTCGCATCCTGGTCACCGGCCTGCTGGTGGCGGCCGCCGGGTACTTCCTGCTCCCGGTGTACTGGCTGGTCGTGGCGTCCACCAAGTCCACCGGCGAGCTGTTCGGCAGCTTCGGGCTGTGGTTCTCCCAACCCCAGCTTCTGAGCAACCTGCACCAGGTGGTCACCTACGACGACGCGATCTACCTGCGCTGGGCCGCCAACAGCCTGCTGTACGCGGGGGTCGGCGCGGGCGTGGCGACGCTGCTGGCCGCGATGTCCGGTTACGCGCTGGCCAAGTTCTCCTTCACCGGCCGCGACACCCTCTTCAACGTCGTGCTGGGTGGCGTCCTGCTCCCCGCCACGGCGCTGGCGCTGCCCATGTACCTGCTGTTCAGCAAGGCGGGCCTCGCCAACACCTATTGGGCGGTCCTGCTGCCGAGCTTCGTCAGTCCCTTCGGCGTGTATCTCTGCCGGATCTACGCCGCGGCGTCCATACCGGACGAGCTGCTGGAGGCGGCCCGCATCGACGGCGCGGGAGAGTTCCGCATCTTCGGGGTCGTCGCCCTGCGGATCATGACCCCCGCCCTGGTGACGATCTTCCTCTTCCAGTTCGTGGGCATCTGGAACAACTACTTCCTGCCGCTGGTCATGCTGTCCGACTCCAAGCTGTACCCCATCACCCTCGGTCTGACGTCGTGGCAGTCCTTCGCCGACCGCCAACCGCAGCTCTACCAACTGACCGTGGGAGGCGCCTTCGTCTCCGTCGTCCCCCTGATGATCGCCATGGTGGCCCTGCAGCGCTTCTGGCGCAGCGGCCTGACCGAGGGCAGCGTGAAGGGCTGACCGTTCGTACGAAGGCGGAGGGGGAAGGGCCGGACGGCCCTTCCCCCTCCGCCGTGCCCCGTCACGTCATTCGCCCCTGGGGTTCACGGCCTTGCGGAACACGTCGTGGACGAGCTTGGGCCGCTCCTCGTCGAAGGTGAGCAGACCCATCACGGAGATGCCGTTGTAGTCCTGGTTGTACCCGGCGCGCTGCTTGTAGTCCTTGAGGACCCAGTAGGTGAATCCGGCGACGAACGCGCTGCGTGCGGTCACCTGGTCCCAGTGCGCGGTGAAGCTCGCCGCCTGCCACTCCTCCGTGCCCTGCGTGGTGGCGGGGCCGTGGGTGCCGGCGACGGACCAGGTGCCGTTCTCGGTGATCAGGATGGGCTTGTCCGGGTACTTCGCGTGCACCGCGTCGAGTGTGGGGCCGAGGTCGGCGTCCTTGCCGTAGAAGTAGCCGAAGTACTCGTTGAACCCGATCACGTCGGCGAGGGCGAAGGCGGGGTCGTTGCTGGTGTTGGAGGCCCAGGTCACGGGGCGGGCGGTGAGGTCGACCGCCTTCACGGCCGCCTTGAGGTCGGCGAGCCAGGCGCGGTAGACGGGAGCGCCGCCGGCGTCGATCTCCGACTCGTTCTGCAGCCCCCAGAGGATCACCGAGGGGTGGTTGTGCTGGTTCCACGCCATGGTCAGGGCCAGGGCGCGCGCGAGGCCGTAGCGCTCGGTCTGCAGTTTCTCCTGGGCGGTGTTGAGCCACATGGTGTCGATGTCGTCCATCACCAGGACGCCGTGCTCGTCCGCCCAGTCGTAGACGTACGGGTGGCGGTTGTAGACGCAGTTGCGGAGGAAGTTGGCGCCTACTTTCTTGAGGTGGCCCAGTTCCCGGTCGTACTCGGCCCTCGTCATGGCCCTGCCGTGCGCGGCGGTCTCCTCGTGCCAGTTGAGGCCCTTGAGGAACAGCGGCTTGCCGTTCAGCCGCAACTGCGCGTCCGCGACGGCCAGTTCACGGACGCCGTACCGGGTGGAGAGGGTGTCCACCCGTGGGCCGGAGTGCTTCCCGGCGCTCAGGGTGGCACGGGCGGTGAGTGTGCGCGGCGCGGCCGGGCTCCAGCGCGGGGCGTGGGGTATGGGGACCGAGACGCGCACCACGCCTGCCGAACGGGCGGCGATGCGGGCGGCGACCACGGCGGGCCGGCCCCCGCTGCCCCGGCCGGGATCCAGCGTGAGGCGGCCGTCGAAGTCGACGTCGCCGTGGTTCTCGACGACCGCCCGTGCCTCGAGGCGTCCGCCCGCACCGACGACGAGCAGTTTGGCGATGGTGACCCGTGGGACCGCCTCGATCCAGGCGGACCGGGTCAGTCCCGCGTAGGGCCAGTAGTCGACGGGCTTGTACGGCAGCTCGTGGTCGTCCGTGACCGGCTGCGGCTTCGCGGCCGTGTAGTCGGTGTAGCTCGCCCGGCGGAAGACCCGGACGGCGATCGTCTGGCGGGTCCCCGGCTTCACGGCCCCGGCCACCGGAAGCGCGAAGGGCGAGTTGGCGCCCTCGTGCTTGCCCAGATGCCTGCCGTCGAGCCAGACCTCGGCGCTGTACCCGGCGGCGAGGAAGGCGATCCGGATGTGCCGGGCGCGCCAGGAGCCGGGGACGTCGACGGTGGTGCGGTACCAGGCGTAGCCGTCGTTGAACGCGGTGCCCACCGCGAAGGGGGCGTCCTGCGAGCCGAACCCGGGAGTGTTCAGCAGGTCCCAGGCGGCCGGGACGTCGATACGGTCCCAGGCCCTGTCGTCGTGGGACGGAGACTGCCAGCCCTCGTCGAACCCCTGGGCGGCGGGGTCGAAGCGGAAACGCCACCGCTTGTCCAGGGACAGGTAGTCGCGGGTCGGCTCATGGGTGCGCCAACCGTCGAAGGCCGGGAGCACAGAACCGTACTGGAAGACGACGTCGGTGCCGTCGACATCGCGCACATGGGTCCCGGAGGGCTCCGTCGGCGGGTGGGTGTCCAGCACCGGGCCGTCCTGGGCGGCCACGGCCGTGCCGTCTGCCGCACGCGCCGTCTCCGGCCAGGCCGGCAGGGCGACGAAGGCGGCGGCGCCGAGTGCCGTGACGACGGTGCGCCGGGACGGATGGGTGGATTCGGTCATGGCGGGCGGCTCCCTCGATGCGCATACGTGTTCGTCCGCCCCACAGCCTGGACAACCCCGCCACCCTCGTCAAGGATTATTCATAAATAATGAATTGAGCTAGCGTGGTGCTGTCGAACCGCCGACGGCGTCCCACCGCACACGAACGACGGGTGACCTCATGACCACCGCACAGCAGCAAGCCACCACGAGTGAGACCGCGGCCCGGCTCGCCATCACCTTGTGGGACTTCAGCTGGTACACCCAGGCAGGTCCCGGCGAACCGTTCGCCGACCTCGACCGCGCCTTCGCCGAGACAGTGGACCGGGGCTTCAACACCGTGCGCGTCTGCGCCATGCCCTTCCTGCTGTTCTCCGGGCGCGTCCAGGACCCGGAGTCGATCCACATCCGCGGACTGGGCGAGCAGTTCGGCCAGCGCACCCGCTGGTACGACGTGCGCGGCGGCTACCGACTGGACGGCCGCCGAAGGCTCGTCGAGCTGTTCGAGGCGGCCGCCCGCCACGGCTGTAAGGTGATCGTGTCCTCCTGGGAGTACCAGCAGTCCCCCAGCTTCGCCGACACCGACGCCTGGCACCGTGCCCTCGCCGAGGTGCCCGGCCCGGAGCGCGCGGAGGCCGTGGCCGAAGCGCTCGCCGGTCTCCTCGACTTCCTCACCGAGCGCGGGCTGGCCGACCACGTCGCCTACGTCGAGGTGCACAACGAGGTCGACAACTGCTCCCTGGTACCGCGCGACGGCGTCACCCACTACGCCTACCTGCGCGGCCCTCTGGACCGTGCCGTGAAGCTGCTGCGGGCCCGCCATCCCGCCATCCCCGCCACCTACTCGCTGGGCGAGCCGTGGCCGAGCGAGATCGACGACCTGCCGGAGGGGGCGCAGATCGCGCACTTCCACTTCTACGTCTACGGAGTGCTCGGCGCGCTCTACGAGGCGGTCGGCCTCGGGCACGGCACCGAGGCGGCACCCGAGACGGCCGCCTGGCCCACCCCCGAACTGGCCGCCATGCTGCGCCCCGACGCACCCGCCTTCGCCGACTACCAGCCGGACGAGCCCTGGCGGCTGGCCGCCACCGGCATCCCCCGCGAACTGTTCTACGCCCACGACTGGGTCGACCCGGACCGCTGGGACCTGTGGCTGTACGAGAACTACGCGGCACACCGGCAGAACATGCGGGAGACGCTGGCCTCCTGGGTCGACTCCGTCGCCGCATTCGCCGGCCGGCGCGGCATCCCCGCGGTCCTCGGTGAGGGCGTCGTCGGCTACACCCCGCTCCTGACACGCTTCGAGGAGGACGCCGTCGGCAAGGACATCGCCGAGTTCGTCGTCGACCGCTGCCTCGCCGCGGGCTTCCGGGGCGTCGTCCTCACCTCCAACGCGGCCCCGCACCACCCCATGTGGCACACCGACCGGGACTGGATGCGACGGGTCAACGCCCGTGTCACAGCGGCCTGACCGCACACCCGCGACGGACCGGGCTCCGGCACGATCGAGCACTCGCCGGTCGCCCCCGTCCGTGAGTTCGGGAACGTAGGACTCCCGGGGCCGGGGCCGCGCGCGGCGGGAGATGTCCCGAAGAATTCCCCGCCTTCAGACGGGGGCGGAAGTCGAGCATGATGACGGGATGAACCACTGCGACCAGCGCTTCCACGTCATCGTGCTGTCGAACTTCGCGAAGGGCTTCGACAAGTACGCGTTCGCCTACGGCAAGGCGGGCATCCCGGAGAGTACCTACCCCGACCGGTTCCACCTGCTGACCCGCGCGGAGTTGGGCATCGGCATCGGCAAGGCGCGCCGCCTCCTCGACCGTCTGGCCATTCCGGGTGACCGGCTGCTGGTGCTGGAAACCATGGTGGACCCCGACAAGCTGGTGCCCAACGTGTCGACGGGCCTCGGCATGGAACTGCACGAGGCACGCATCCGCTTGTCGGCGGTCCACGAACTCGACCGAGCGGACGACGAGTTCACTCTGCGCCCGACCACCGTCGAGGACGCGATGGCGGCCTCCTTGCAGCTGCACGGTTCGGCACTGCGCCGCTACGCCGACACGCGGCCGCGCTCGGTGTCGCTCCTGCCGGTCGCCTCCGCCTGCCAGGCCCGGTGTTCGTTCTGCTTCTCCTCGGCTTCGATCTCCAGCGACCAGGCACCGGCACGGGTCCCGTGGGACGCGGTCGCCCACTGGCTGGAGCGGGCCCGTGCGGCGGGGGCCGAGCGTGCCGTGATCACCGGCGGCGGGGAGCCCACGCTCATACCGTTCGAGCAGCAACGGCGCCTGATATCCGCCTGCTCGGCGGCCTTCCCGAAGGTCGTCCTGATCACCAACGGGCACACCCTGGCGAAGGGCTCGCACGCTGACCGGGCCGAGCGCCTCGCGGCCCTCGGCACCGCGGGCCTGAGCGTGCTGGCGGTCTCCCGGCACCACCAGGACGACACCGTCAACGAGCGACTGATGATGCTGCGCACCCCGGTGAGCTCCGTCGTCGAGACCTGGCGTGAGGAACGTGACCGCTGGCCGGGCCTGCGGATGAGACTGATCTGCGTGCTCCAGCACGGCGGCGTCGCCGACGCGGCCGGGGTCGCCGACTATCTCTCGTGGGCCGCGGCTCTCGGTGTCGAGGAAGTCTGCTTCAAGGAGCTCTACGTATCCACGAGCACCGAGTCGCTCTACTTCGACCGCACCGCCAACGTCTGGAGCCGAGAGCACCAGGTCTCGCTGTCCGTCGTCACCGGGTTCGCCGAGCGGCACGGTTTCGCGCTGACGAGCCGCCTGCCCTGGGGCGCGCCGGTCTACGACGGCAGCTGGGACGGTCGGCCGATGCGGATCGCCGCGTACACCGAGCCCAGCCTGCTCTGGGAACGGACCAGCGGGATCGCCCGCAGTTGGAACGTCATGGCCGACGGACGCTGCTACGCCTCCCTGGAGGACCGGGCCAGCGAGATCGTGCCGGAAGGCGCGGCGGCATGAGGTTCGAGGAGTTCCAGCGATTCCGGCAGCGGCAACTCACTCCTTCCTCGGACCTCACTCGTTCCTCGACGTTGCTGGACGCCGCCGAGACCAACGTGTACCGGGCGCTCGCTGCGCTGCGACCGGCGCCGCCCACCGACATGCGTACGGTGTACCGGTGCGACCTCGCCCGCGCCTGGCTGCGGCGTTTCGAGCTGCCGGAGGAATGGTCCCGCCACGCCATGGTGTGTCGAGGGGTCCGGCACGGGCTGGGTGTGGTCTTCCGCCGACTGCGCACCGTGCGGGCGCGGTTGTGGCTGCCCAGCGACGTGTACCCGGTGTACTTCGACCTGGCCCGCGCCGCTGGCCTCGAACCCGCCTCCTACCCGACGCTACCGGCGCCCGCTCTCCCGCCGTCGGCGCCATCGACGCCGTCGGCGGCGGACCACCGGCCCGAATACCTGCTGCTCGCCAACCCCAGCAAGCCGCTCGGCCGCTACCTGTCGGACGCCGAGTGCGCCGCGGTGATCTCGTGGTTGCGGGGGTCACCACACCGCCGCGTGCTGATCGACAGCGTCTACGACCTGGGAGCCCCGTTCGCCGCCGGCACCCGGCGGCTGCTGGACACCGGTCGTGCGGTCCTGCTGCATTCGGTCACCAAGGGATGGTTGTGGCCCCGCACGTTCGGCGTGGTCCTGCTGGACCCCGCGGACGCCGAACTGGTCGATGCGTTCCGGGCGGATCCGCCGACTCCGGACCAACTGCAGCTCGCCGACCGTCTCCTGACCGAGCACGGTGACGTGCCCCGGCAGGTCGCCGACGAACTGACCGCCCGGGCCGAGCGGCTGTTCGAGCGGCTGCCCGACGACGTGCTCGGGGCGATTCCCGAGACGAGCCGGACGAGTCCCGGCAACTACTTCTTCCCTGTCGACATCCCGGCGGAGACCCTCCGGCACGAGTACGGCGTGCTCGCCGCGCCGGTCAGTGTGTTCGGTGAGAGCGACTGGTCCGGCTCCGTCCTGACCAGCCTCGCCGACGCTTTCGCCCCCACACCGACGGACGCACAGCACCGCTGAAGGACCTGGCCGTCCGCGTCGACGCGAGCGTGGGGTTCCTGGCACAGGAACCCCACGCCGCGAGTCGTACACCCGGAGAATCAGACACCGCTCTGTTCGGACGACGGGTACGGCCCCTCGGACGCGGGCGGCTCCGCCGGGCGGCCCCGCAGCTCCCGCTCCCTGGCAGCCAGCGCCCTCGCCAGCATCTTCGCGCGGTAGGGGTTCGACGTATCGAGGGCCTTCGCCACCTCCACGGCTTCGTCCACCAGGGCCAACCGTCGTTCAGGCAACTCCCGCAGCAGGGGGGAGCCGCTCACCTCCACCAGGACGTACGCCAGCTTCGAGCCGTACGTCTCCGGCTCGACCTGTGTCAGAAGGCGGTAGATCCACAGCCCTTCGGCACCACGCACCACCCGCCGGTTGGCGCTCAGGAGCCTGACCCTCGCCAGCACGACCATGTCCTGATCCATCGATCCCCTTCGTCAGACCACCCCCGGCCCGTGCACGTCACACGGTGAGACAGCACGGCGAGCGCGCCGACAACCGATGACGGTTGCCGACACGTTGGCCGGAGTGTGGATGACGACGAGTCTGACGCGCGGCACCACCTGCCACAAGAAAAAACGGGCGTGCGCTACGTCCTACCGAAAACCCCCTCCGAACAGGCATGATGGACCTGACACTCGCTCAAGGCCGCACGGAGTCGGGACCGGTCATCGGGGCCGCGGTCGTCCCGGACGACTACGCGACGGACGGGCCGGCAGTGCTCCCGACACCACCCCCCTCGGCTCAGCCGCTGACTGGCTGGGCGCAGCGCGCCGTCGAGACGTTGGGGCAAGTCTCTCCGTCCCTCCCCTCCGCGCGCGTCGGCCTCGGGCGCGTGCGGCTTCCGGGTCGTGCGCGACACTGGTCGGGTGATCGTCGAACGTGCCTATGCCCACCTCTCCTCGTACGACGAGGACGCCTGGCCCTGGTCGGTGCCCTGCGTCCGCCAGCTGATCGAGGAGGGGCTGCGCTTCACCGCACCGGTGACCTTCGTGGTCGGTGAGAACGGCTCGGGCAAGTCGACCCTGGTGGAGGCGCTGGCCGAGGGGTTCGGGCTGGACTCCTACGGCGGCTCCCACGACTGGCGCTACGCCTCCCCTCGGGGCAAGTCGGCGCTCGGCGAGCGGATGAGGTTCGACGCGGCCTCACACGGGCGCCGCATGATGACCAGCTGGTCGGCCCGCAAGGGGTTCTTCCTGCGGGCCGAGACCGCGCTGGACGCCCTGGACAGAGAGGGATTCTCGCCGGACTCGGTCAGCCATGGTGAGGGCTTCCTCGCGGCGCTGCGCGGGAAGTTCCTGCACCCCGGGCTCTACGTCCTCGACGAGCCGGAGGCGGCCCTCTCCTTCTCCTCGTGCCTCGAACTGATCGGGCACATCGACCGGCTGGCCAAGGAGGGCGGCCAGGTCATCTGTGCCACCCACTCCCCCTTGCTGACCGCCCTGCCGGGCGCGGACATCGTCGAGGTGGGCGAGCACGGCATACGGAGGGCCACCTGGCAGGAACTCGCCATCGTGGACCACTGGCGCCGCTACCTCGCCGACCCACACGCCTACCTGCGGCACATCGTCGAGGAGTAAGGCCGCGTCCGCCTTCGACTGCGCGACCACGCGACCCACCGTGCGCCCTGCGTGTGCCCTACTCCAGGCGGCGGACGAAAACGTCGCTGGTCTCGTTGGTGTCCCCGGGCACGAGGTCGTTCTCCGCCGAGCTGAAAGCCACCGTCCGCCCGAGAGCGTCGACCACGGGGGACGAACGTTGAGCTGTGTCGCTCTGGCCTCCGTCCCGCGTGACGTTCAGCCGCCGCACCTCGCCGGTGACGAGATCACGCACAAAGGCATCGGCGTCACCGTTCGTGTCGCCCGGCACCAGATTGTCGGCGAACGAGGTGAAGACCACACGCCGGTTGTCGGCACTGAGAGCGGCTCCGCGCTGGTTGACCTGGCCCGCCGAGTGGTCGTTCGGCTCCGACCCGTCGTGGGCGACGGTGACGCGCCGGGTGGCTCCGGTCCTCAGATCCTTGGCGAAGACGTCCCGCTTGTCGTTGGTGTCGCCCGGCACGATCTCCGGCCACTCGCTGGCGAAGAGGGCGTAGCGCCCGTCCGGGCTCAGCTCGATGGCGCCTCGGACAGCCACGGACACGCCATCGCGGGTGTGTGCCGCCTGGACGGTCCGCCCGGTTCGGGTGTCGCGCACGTAGAAGAGGAAGGCTTGCGGCCGTCTCACCTCGGAGGCTGCCGGCCGGGCGCCCTCCTGGCCGCCGCCCTCACCCTCATCCTCACCGCCCCCTTCGCCCTCATGCTCACCGCCGCCGTCACCCGTACCGCCGCCGTCGAGCAGGAATTGGGTGCGGAAACCGATCCGGGTCCCGTCCGCACTGATCGCTGCGCCCTCCGAGAATCCGCTCGTCTGCGAGCCGTCGTCGGCCACACTGATCCGCTCGACGGTCTTCTTCCACCGGTCGCGCACGAAGACGTCGCCACGACCGTTGGTGTCCCCCGGAACCAGATCGCTCCTGCTGGAAGTGAAGGCCACGTAACGGCCGTTGGCGCTGATGGACGGCTCGTACGTCTGTGCCCAGGTGGTCCCGGACTCCACCAGCACCTCCGTCCGGCCTGTCAGCCGATCGTGCACGAAGACATCCTGGGCATCAGGGGTGTCGCCGGGCGCCAGGTTGTCGGCGTACGAGCTGAAGGCGACGTAGCGTCCGTTCGCGCTCAACGAGTACGTCGTCGACTCGTTGTCGGCCTGGGTGCCGTCGTCGGCCACGTTGACCCGCTCGATCGCCCCGGTCCTCAGATCCTTCACGAAGATGTCGGAAAACCCATTGCTGTCCCCGGCAACCAGATTGGTCGCGGAGGAATCGAAAGCGACATATCTACCGTTGGCACTGATGCCACCCACGTCGGAGAAAGCGTTGGCCTGAGTGCCCTCAGGCGTGACGCTGATCCGCTCCGTCCGGGGCCGGTGCTCGTCACCGGTCGCCACCGCGGGGTTCGCCGGCAGCATGGCCGCACAACTGCCGGCCAGGACCACCGACACCGCGGCCTGTCTCAGACAACGCATTGCTCCCCCTCCACAAGGTCCTCCACCCCTGGACGTACGGGCCGGACACAGCCAATAGCGGGGGCGGGCGGTGGGCAACGGGGCGGGGCGGCAAACCAGCCGTTCTTGCAGCTGCTGGCAGCGCCAAGAGCGCACGTGGCGGCGCAGCCCGACGGGATCTCACGGCGCCCCAGCCCCACGGGGTCTCACGGCGCGCGGCCCTGGTCCGGCAGCCGCTCCAGCGTCGCCGAGATCGCCGCCCGGCCGACGGCGTCGACGAGTGCCTGGCCGATCACCGAGACGGGCTCGCGGGCCGGGAGGACCAGGCCGATGCGTTCCGTACGGACCGGGCGGACCAGGGGGACGGCCTGCATCCCCGCGGGGACGCCGAAGACGTGGAGCCACGCGTGCGGCACGATGCTCGCCCATTGTCCGGATCTGACCTGCGCGAACAGAGAGGCGATCGAGTCGGTCTCCACCCGCGGGGTGACGGAGACGCCGACCGCCTCGAACGCGGCTTCGAGTACCTGTCGCCCCTGCATCCCGGGATGCAGCAGGCACAGGGGGTACTGGGCCGCGTCCTCCCAGGAGATCTCGGCCGGGCCGGCGTCGTGGGCGGAGCGCTGGATCAGGAGGACGTAGCGCTCCTGGTACAGCGGGACGTACTTGAAGCCGTGTGCCACGACCGTGCTGTGATAGGTCACGGCGGCGTCGAGTTCGTACGCGCGGAGCCGGTTCACGATGTCCTCGGACCGCAGGTCCGCGAAGACCTGGACCGTGGCCATCGGGTTGGCGGCGCAGAACGGCTGGGTCAGCAGCGCGACCGCGGTGGACGCGGTCGGTACGGTCCCGATCCGCAGCCGGCCGCTCAGCCCGGCCCGCAGGGCCTGGATCTCGCCCCGCATCGCGTCACGGTCGGCGAGGATGCGTTGCGCCCACAGGACGACGCGCTCGCCCTCGGGTGTGAGGCCGTCGAACCTGCGCCCCCGCTGGACGAGCGGGATGCCGAGGTCGTCCTCCAGTTTCCGGATGCCCTCGGACAGGGTCGGCTGGGAGACGTGGCAGGCCTGCGCCGCCTTCGCGAAGTGGCGGGCGCGGGCCAGGGCGACGAGGTACTCGAGTTGGCGCAGCAGCACGTGCCCATGATCCACCGCATCGGGCCGTCCGGCACCGGCACGGGTCACGTGCACTGATCGGCGTGGCCTGTCAGCCGATAGGAGATTCCGCTTTGACCTGGACCGACGCCCTGCCGAAGAGTGTGTGGGACGCGTGGGCGAGCTCACCGCCCGGCACGGAGAGGGCGTGGTGCTCGATGCGGGACTTCGACGAACCGGTGCGCGACTTCGACGCACCGATTCGGGACATCGACGCACCGATTCGGGACTTCGACGAACCGGTCGAGGACGAGCTGTCGGTGTCGGCTCCCAAGACCTGGGCGACCGGGGCGCCCGCGGTCGTCCACGCCCTGAAGTACGCCTTGGGCCAGACCTCGCCGAAGCGCACCGCGCTGACCCTGCTCAACATCAACCAGACCAAGGGCTTCGACTGCCCGGGATGCGCCTGGCCGGAGCCCGCCCCCGGGCAGCGGCATCGCAATGAGTACTGCGAGAACGGCGCCAAGCACATCGCCGACGAGGCGACCTCCCGGCGGGTGACCGCGGACTTCTTCGCGCGGCACTCGGTCGACGAGCTGAGCCGGAGATCGGACCACTGGCTCAACCAGCAGGGCCGGCTGACGGAACCGATGGTGCTGCGCGAGGGCGCGACCCACTACGAGCCGATCGGCTGGGACGAGGCCCTGGATCTGCTCGCGGGTGAACTGCGCGCGCTGGACCATCCGGACGAGGCGCTCTTCTACACCTCCGGCCGCCTGGCCAACGAACCGGCGTTCCTGCTGCAGCTGTTCGCGCGCGCCTTCGGCACCAACAACCTGCCGGACTGCTCCAACATGTGCCACGAGTCCAGCGGTTCGGCCCTGAACGAGACGCTGGGCATCGGCAAGGGCAGTGTGGGCCTCGACGACCTCTACGACGCCGACCTGGTCTTCGTCGTCGGGCAGAACCCCGGCACCAACCACCCGCGCATGCTGTCCGCGCTGGAGGAGACCAAGCGGCGCGGCGGCCAGGTCGTCGCCGTCAACCCGCTGCCGGAGGCGGGGCTGCTGCGCTTCAAGCACCCGCAGAAGGCGCGCGGTGTCATCGGTCGCGGTACGGACATCGCCGACCAGTTCCTGCAGATACGTCCCGGCGGCGACCTGGCCCTGTTCCAGGCCCTGAACCTGCTGTTGCTGGAGGCCGAGGAGAAGGAACCCGGCACGGTCCTGGACCGGGAGTTCATCGAGGCGCACACCACCGGCTACGACGCCTTCGTCGAGCACCTGCGCGCCACCACGTCCTGGGACGCCGTCCTGGAGGCCACCGGGCTGACCCGCGACGAGATCGAGCGGGTCCACGAACGCGTCCTCGGCAGCCGCAGTGTGATCGTCTGCTGGGCGATGGGCCTGACCCAGCACAAACACGGCGTGCCCACCATCAGGGAGGTCGTCAACTTCCTTCTGCTGCGCGGCAACATCGGCCGTCCGGGAGCGGGCGTCTGCCCGGTTCGCGGGCACAGCAACGTCCAGGGCGACCGCACCATGGGCATCTGGGAACGCATGCCCCAGGCGTTCCTGGACCGGCTCGCGGCGGAGTTCCATTTCACTCCGCCGACCAGGCACGGTCTGGACTCGGTCGACTCCATCCGGGCCATGCGCGACGGCCGCGCCAAGCTGTTCATCGGTGTCGCCGGGAACTTCGTACGTGCCGCGCCCGACAGCGACGCGACCGAACGCGCGCTGCGCAACTGCCGCCTGACCGCACACATCTCGACCAAGCTGAACCGCTCGCACGCGGTGTGCGGCCGTACCGCCCTGGTCCTGCCGACGCTCGGCCGCAGCGACCGGGACGTCCAGGCGGGCGCCGAGCAGTTCATGACGGTCGAGGACTCCATGAGCGAGGTCCACGCCACCCGCGGCCGGCTCGCGCCCGCCTCGCCGCACCTGCTGAGCGAGGTCTCCATCATCACCCGCCTCGCCCGCCGGCTCCTGGGTCGTGAACCGGGCATCCCCTGGGAGGACTTCGAGGCCGACTACGACACGATCCGCGACCGGATCGCCCACGTGGTCGACGGCTTCGAGGACTTCAACGAGCGGGTGCGGCGCCCGGGTGGCTTCCGCCTTCCCAACCCGGTCAACGAGCGGGTGTTCCGCACGCCCAGCGGCAAGGCCGTCTTCTCCGTCAACGACTTCACGATGCTCCGGGCGCCCGAGGGTCACCTCGTTCTGCAGACGTTGCGGTCGCACGACCAGTGGAACACGATCCCGTACGCCCTGGACGACCGCTACCGAGGCATCAAGGGCGGCAGGCGCATCGTCCTGGTGAACCCGTCCGACCTCACCGCCCTCGGTCTCCCGGACTGCAGCCTCGTCGACCTGGTCAGCATCTGGTCCGACGGCTCGGAACGCCGGGCCGCCGGCTTCCGGGTCGTCGGCTACTCCACGCCCCCGGGTTCGGCCGCCGCGTACTACCCGGAGACCAACGTCCTCGTCCCCCTCGACAGCGTCGCGGACATCAGCAACACCCCGACATCGAAGAGCGTGATCGTACGCCTGGAGCGGCGGCCGACGGAGAATCCATAGGTTGGCGTCGGGGGCCGGGTGCGGTGGGCGGCCGTCCAGCAGTGGGAAGCGACGGGGGCACGGGCACCGCGAACTTCGCGTTCATCCACGTCACCGCTGCCGAGGGCGAGGCGAACCAGATCACCATCAGCCCCTCGGGAAGCACCGTCGTCATCACCGATGCCGGTGACACCGTCACCGCCGGCACGGGCTGCGGGATGTCGTTGACGCGCCGAACGCGGTGGGGCGTCGTCTTTCGTGGGGCCAATTTCAGTCACACCTCTGTTGCCTGGCCGGATCCAGTGCCAAGCTGTGGCCAGGTGATCTCCACTCCCCCGTTGGGGGTCACCACCCCTGGCCCCGCCCGCGCGCTCCCGCCTGGGCGGGGCCGCGCCGTCCCTCCCGCCCTCCCTACGGGAGGGCCGACGGCTGCGCGCGCACGGCAGCCCTCACTTCCGCGGCACGAGGTGGGGTGACGCTCTCACGGCCGTACGACCCGCCAACCCGGCGGACGACGCCACCCTGTTCGGGGACAGGCTCGCCCTGTCGCGTGTCGGGTGAGGGCTCGGTCCCCTGTGGCGATTGCCGGTCGGGGACAACGCATTCCGAGGGACGAGCGTCAAACTGAGCGGAGCCCGCCTGCGCGGGCCGCTGGGTGGGGACGGTCGGACCGTACGGGCCACGCGACAGCGGCAGTTCGGTCCGCCCGTCACGGCGCCGACGGGCGAAGCCGGTGACGATCGGGGGCGTGGGGTTGAGCGGAGTGGTGATCCATCTTCCGGGAGACGAAGAGGGGAACAGGAGCGGCCCAGGCCAAGACGTGGGGAACGGGACCCACGCCGGGGCCGGGCGGCGACCGGAGCGCGATGCGGGGCCGGTGACCCTGCGGCTGGGAGCGGGTGACGTCGCCCGCTTCGGGCGCGGCTCGGCCGAAAGCCCGGTGGAGCTGCGGCTCGGTGATCCGGCGGTCTCGCGGCTGGCGGGCGAGATACGGGTGACCGAGGACCACTGGCAGCTGAGCAACTTCAGTGCCACGCAGAGCTACTTGGTGGAGAACCCGGAAGGGGCGGGAGAGTACTTGCGCGTCCCACCACGCCGGGCAGGGGCACCCATCCCCTTCGAGTTCGCCCGGGTCGTCCTGCCGACCCGAGGGGCGACGGTGAGCTTCCAGGTGTTCGCGCCGGATCACGTGTACCTCGACCCCGACCACGCACGAGGCGCGGACGGCCGGTGGGGGACGCAGACCCTCACCGCCTACTCGCTGGACGAGACCGCCCTCTACTTCCTGGTCCTGGTCGCGCTCTGCGAACCCCGGCTGCGCGACGAGTCGGCGATCGCCGTGCCGACCACGCCCCAGGTCGTCGAGCGGCTCAGCGGCCACCCGGAGCACCGGGGGCTCACCGCCCGCGCCGTCAGCTCCCACATCGACTACCTCGCCGAGGAGAAACTCCGGCTGCGCTGCCCGGCCCCCACGGACGCGGGGCAGGGTGCCCGCCGCAACGGCAAGCGCGAGGCGATCGTCGGGCTCGCCCTGCGCTTCGGGCTGGTCCGCGAGGAGCACCTCAATCTGCTTCCGCCGCGCGTGGCGGAAGGGGCACGGGCGAGGGCGGGCGCCGAGTGAGCGCGCCCTCGGACCAGCTCCCGGCCGGCTACCGGGTGGGCGGTTGGGAGGTCGCACAACGGATCGCGAACGGGGGCTGGGGAACCGTCTACGAGGGCCGGCCCGCGAGCATCATGGGCACGGGCCCGCGAGACGGGCAGGAGGACGGGCGCGAGGACGGGCAGGAGGACGAGCGGGACGATCGGCGGGAGGAAGTCGTCGCGCTGAAGTTCCTGCCCACCGCCGGGCTCGCCCCGCGTCAGGCGCGCGCTCTCGTGGAGACCGCCCGCCGGGAGACCGAGTTCGGGCGCCGAGCCCGCCATCCACGGCTGATCCGGATGCTCGACTCGGTCGTGCTCAGTGAACCCGGCGACCCCGTTCTCGACGGAGCCGTCGTCCTGGTCATGGAGCGGGCCGAGCACAGCCTCCGTCAGTACCTCGAACGGGACGGGCCGGGACCGACGGAGCGCGAGAAGTCGCGGCTCCTGGCCGAGATCTGCGAGGGGCTGGCCCATCTGCACGGCATCGGCTGGGTGCACGGCGACCTCAAGCCCGACAACGTACTGATCATGGCCGACGGTTCCGTCAGGCTCTCCGACTTCGGTCTCGCCGCGGAGTTGGACAGCACCCACGGCACCCACGGTTACACACCGCCCCTGGGCACCCTCGACTATCTGCCCCCCGAGCGCTGGAGAGCCCCACTGGGCGAGCGCGGCGTGCAGGTGCGGCCAGGCGACGACATCTGGGCACTCGGCATCATGATCCACCAGTTGTTCGCCGACGGAACCTCCCCCTTCCCCGGGGCCACCCCCACGGCGCGCGGGGCAGCGGCGCAGGAGTACGCCCAAGGGCGCGCGCCACTGCGACTGGACAACGCGCTGCCTCCGCTCTGGCGGGAGTTGGCCGCCGGCTGCCTGGCCCCGACGCGCGCCGAGCGCGCCGTCCACACTGCCGAGAGCCTGCTCAAGCGCATACGGACGGCCCCGGTTCCGATACGGACGGCCTCGGTCCCGGCGGCGACGAGATCGGGCGGACGGCGGACGAAGACGCTCCTCGGCCTCGCCGTCGCCGCCGCGTTCTGCGGGGCGGCCGCCGCCGGTTGGACGTACAGCGCGGAAGAGGAACACGAGGAGCCGCCCCCGTCCCGGCCGGCGGGCCGCATCACCGTGCACAACGTCGTGGAACTCTGCCGCGACCGGGCCGACGACCGCCTCCCCGCCTGCAGCCTCGGCCTGGCCGTGGATCCCACGCTTCCCTATACCGTCGAGAACGTCGTGGCGACCCGGGTGTGGCACGACGACGTCCTCTCCGTCGACTGCCACCTCCCCCGGGGAACCCCGGTCACCGACGAGAACGGCACCGGCTCCACCGGATGGTTCCGGGTCCGCCTCCCGGACGAGGCACCGTACGGCACGGCCTGGCTGCCCGCTGTACGGACCACGGATCGCCCGGTGCTGCCCGCGTGTTCCTGAGCCGCCACCAGGGCACTTCGTTGGTCGCGGCGCAGTCAGTCGAAGTCGAAGGTGGCGACGACCGGGGCGTGGTCGGACTCGGGGTACTTGATGTCGGTGGCGAAGGCGATGGAGTCGTCGTGGAGGATCTCGTTGTGGATCTCCGAGCCGCGGTAGTGGGCCAGGAGGTTGCGGGTGACGAGCATGTGGTCGATCATCTGGCCGCGGCCGTGGTGGAAGAGGGTGTAGCGGGCCTCGCCGGGGATGGTGTGCTCGATGGGGACCAGGACCCTGGTGGCGAGGTCACCGTTGTTGGTGTCCTCCACGTTGCCGCAGATGGCCAGGACCGGGACCTCTTCGGGTTCCGCGTTGAAGTCACCGGCGACGATGATGCGTGCGTCCGGGTCGTCGTCGAGGATCTGGTCGACGAGACGCCTGACTTCCAGGGCCTGGCTCATGCGCTTCATGGACGACAGGAAGCTTCCCTCGGCCCAGCTGTCGGCACTGCTCCAGATGCCCTTGACGGGATCGATCACCCGGCCGGGGATGTCGCTGGGGATCTTGGACTTCAGGTGCACGTTGATGATGTGCAGCAGGCGTCCGGGGGCCTCGTGGTCGATGTCGATCTGGGCGTGCAGGATGGGCCGTTCGATACCGATTCCGACGGCTGCCGCGTCGGGGGGCTCGGCGGTGAGCCGCTGGTAGCGGGGCTCCTTGACCAGATCGTTCTTCAGCTGCTGGTGCTTGATGACCGGCAGGTGGGTGGCGATGACGAGGTTGCGTACGTCGTAGACGGCGTCGCTCGCGGGCTTGGTGCTGGTCAGTGACGCGCCGTCGAGGTTGGTCCCGGCGAGCAGTTCCTTCAGCGCGAGCAGGTCGCGCGGCTGGCCGGGACGTTCCTGACCGTGGACTTCCTGGAAGCAGGCGATGTCCGCCCGCAGCCGCGTGATCTGCGGTTTCATCAGCGCGATGCGGTCAGCCAGCGAGGGGAGGGGCTGACGCGGGGGCGGCTCGTCGAAGTTCTCCAGGTTGAAGGTGGCTATGCGCATGCGTGTCACCGGTACCTCCAGGGTTCGCCGTGGTCGAGATGCGTGAGTCGGTGCGGCGCCGCACTGGGCGTGCACGGGTCCCGCTCGACGCGCTGCCTGGCAGCGGGGCGCGGTGAAAGTGATCTCGTTTCACCTGGGGATAAGCACCAATATCGCACGAAACGCGGCGTTTCACCTGTTCTGCCCACGGCGAGGCCGGTCACCGCGAACCGGGCTGGTGCGTCCTCGTCACCGACCCGGGCTGGTGCGTCGTAGTCACCGCAACCAGCCCCGTACGCCCGGCCGTTCGCCCGGCGTTCGCCCCGACGTACACCCTGCCCTTCGCCCTGCCCTTCGCCCTGGCTACTTGTCCCAGATCTTGCGGTAGGCCTGGCGGTAGCCTTCCGAGTCCCACGACAGGGCGCCGCCGCTGTTGGCGGCGGTGGTGATGTGGACGGGGGCTACGTAGGCGCTGGCGGGCTCGCCCGCGAAGGCGCGGTTGAACTCGTCGACGATCTGCCACCCCTGTTCGGACAGGGGCTCGGGCACCGTGGCGGACTGGAACTGCCGGCCGTTGATCCGCTCGAAGGCCGACGGATCGCCGTCACCGGCGCCGATGTTGTACGGGGGGCCGCCGCCCTGGTGCCCGGCGGCGCGCAGCGCGGGCGCCGCGTGGTCGAAGTACAGGTCGTTGATGGCGGCGGAGTAGGACCATCTGTCGCCGAAGCGGGACCGGAGGGCGGCGACCCTGTCGACGGTCCTGCTGCCGGCCTGGGGGATCGGGATGTCCTCGTAGCTCAGCAACTCGACATCGGGGCAGGTGGCGAGTTGCTTCTTGATCAGGTCGGACTTGCGCTTGGCGAAGGGTATGGAGGCGTCGGTGAACAGCACCACCCCGGCGCGGCCGCCCGAGCGGGCGATGATCCAGTCGGCGCTGATCCGCGCGACGTCCTCGACCCTGGTGGTGACGTTGCTGAAGAGCTTCGGACGCGTGCTGGGCCCCGGGGTGGCCGTGGCGTGCCAGCCGATCAGGGGGATGCCGGCGGCGTTCGCCTGCTGGACCTGCCTGGTCACGGACTTGGGGTCGAAGCCGCCGATGACGATGCCGGAGGGTTTCAGGGCGAGGGCCTCATCGAAGGCCTCCCGGATACCGGCAGGGGTGCCCTGTCCGTCGATGGTGCGGACGTCCCAGCCGATGACCTTGGCCGCTTCCTGCACACCTTTCGCGACCCCGGAGACACCGGGATTGGTCATGGTCTGGGCGACGTAGGCGATGGTCCTGCCGGGAACGGCCTTCGGTCCGGTGGTGGGGCCGCCCCAGGGGGCGTTGATGTTCTCGGCCTCCTTGACCGCCTGCTTCGCCTCGGCGAGGACAGCGGGACAACCCGGCTTCCGCGCACCGACGGTGGACGCGTCGGTGGTCGAACCGCTGTCACAGCCGGCCAGGGTGGTGGCCGCGACCAGGAGCGTGACGGCTGCCGCGGTCGCTCTGCGGGTGGAGTGCACGGGGGTCTCCTCAACTGGGCACGAGGGGGTACGGATTGCGTGGGGGGAGGAGAACAGGCCGACGGGCGGCCGGAATCGCAACGGCGGCAGCACCCCGGGCCGCTGCCCGGCGGGGTGTCGCGGTGGGAATGTAGCAGGGCCTCGACCGGGTCGCTCCACGGGAGGCACTACCGCTCAGTAGGCGGGTGCGAACAATTCGTAATCAATTCTTGATTACGCACAGGCTCAAAGCGATCACACAGGCGATAGTGTCCGACCGACCCGATTCGGACACATGACGTGATCCCATCGCTCATGCCCCCCTGTCCGCTCGCTCGAGCCCGGCGACACCGCGGTCACCACTCACCGAACAGCGAAGGAGGTCAGCGTGCCCACGAACACGGTGGAGCCGCCGCCCGGCCGCACGGACCGGACTCCTGTGTTCCGCCGCAGGGCGGTCTCCCTTCTCGCCCGGTGGCCGTTCCGGCGAAAACTCAATGTGCTCGTCGTCGCGCCCGTGGCGGTCGTCGGCACGCTCCTCGGCGTCGGCGTCACGGGTCAGATCGACCAGGTCCGCGGCGCCGACCGGATCGCCGAACTGGTGCGTGACAGCGAGCAGGTCGCGGCGCTCGCCAACGACATCCAGGCCGAACACCGGCTGGCACTGCTGCTGTCCGTGCAGTACGAAGCGGCCCGGCCCGGAGCCTCCCAGCCGTCGACGACGGCCTACCGCGAGGCGCAACAGGCCACCGACGAACGGGCCGCGGCCGTGCGGGCCGCGTTCGGGTCGAGCCTGCCGGCCGAGGAGAAGCAGGCGCTCGAGTACATCGCCGGCCTGGACTCCCTGCGCGACAAGCTCGCCCGGGACTACGTCCCGGCCGCCAACATCGACCCCGCCTACGCCGCCGCGGTCGGCTACCTCATCGACGGCATCGGCCTCGACCGCTTCGCCGCGACCTCGCAGTCCTCGGTGACCAACCTGCTGGACGCCGTACTGCGGGCGGACGCCGCCCACGCGGCCTTCGAGAGCGCCGTGTTCTCCGCGCAGACCCATGACGCGAACGCCCTCACGGAGTACACGCGCGCCGTCGGCGCCCATGAACTCTTCACCCACCAGTCCGAGCGCTTCGGCCGTATCGCCGAGCCGAAGCAGGTCCTGCTCATGGGCGGCATCGAGCGCGGGGCCGAACAGAACGCCCTCACCTCCCAGTTCGCGGAACTGCAGGTCGATCCGGGAGCACTGCAGTCACAGAGCACGGGCGAACTGCGCGAGAAGATCGCCGCCGGAGAGCGGCAGGCCGACACACGCCTCGGCATCACCCGGACCCTGATCAGGCAGACCGCGGCGCAGGCCGATGCCCTGTCCGAGAACGCCCTGTACAAGGCGTGGTTGATGCTGGGTCTGGCGTTGCTCGGATTCGCCGCCTGGCTGGCGTTCTGCGTGCTGGTCCGTCGCTCGGTCGTCCGCCCCCTCATGGCCCTGACCGGTTCCGCCCAGCGGGTCGTCGCGGCCGCGGGCGAGGAACTGGCCCGCGTCGCGGACGACGAGTCCACCGACACCGCCCCGTTCCGGCCGCAGGCCATCCCGGTCCCGGTCCGCGACGACATCGGCGAACTCGCCGAGGCGTTCAATCATGTGCAGGTCACCGCCGCCGCACTGCTGGAGAGGCAGATGCTGAGCCGACGCAACGTCGCCGAGATGTTCGGCAACGTCGGGCGTCGGGTCAGCAATCTCACCACCCGCCAACTGTCCCTGATCGACGCCGTGGAACGCGAGGAGACCGACCCCGAACTCCTAGACCGGCTCTACCGCATCGACCACATCGCGGTACGGCTCCAGCGCAACGCCGACAGCCTGATGCTGCTCGCCGGGATCCGGGAGACGGACGTCGAGGCCCGGCCGACCACCCTGGCCGACGTCATACGCTCCGGCCTCGGCCGCATCGAGGGGTTCCAGCGGGTGTCCCTGCGGTCCGAGACGGACATCACCGTCGGGCCCGACATCATCGGCGATCTGACCCTGCTGCTCGCCGAACTGCTGGAGAACGCCGTCTCGTTCTCCCCGTCCCACACCCCCGTCGAAGTGGTCGTGCGGCCCGGCACCGATGTCACCAAGGACGGCGGCGCGCTGATCGAGGTCATCGACCACGGCCTCGGCATGAGCGCGGAACGCCTCGCCGAGGAGAACGCCCGCCTCGTCCGACGGGAACGGCTCGACCTGGTGCCGACCAAGGTGCTCGGCCTCTTCGTGGTCGGCAGTCTCGCCCGCCACCTCGGTCTTCACGTGACCCTGAGCCGTACACCGGGCGGTGGTGTCACCGGCACCGTCTGGATCCCCTCCGAACTCCTGCTGACCATGGGGCCGGACGACGGCACGACGCCCGGGACGGGAGCGGCGCCCGCCACGGGGCACGAGGGGACGGCCCCCGCACCCGTACCGGTACCCGCCGCCGTGCCCGTTCCCGAACGGCGGCCGACGATCGTGTCACCCCACAGCGACCTGCCCCGGCGCGTACCGTCCCGCCTCGGCCCGAACTCCGCCGCCCCCGAGGGGACGTCACCGACGGCCGCCCGTCCACTGCGGCGACGGGTCCGCGGCGCGACGCTCACCGTGACCACCCCGGCGGCCGACCGAAGCACCCCCGCGCCGCGCCGGCCGCTGGACGCCGACGCCGTCCGCTCCGAACTCGACGAGTTCGAGGCCGCCGTACGCAGGGCGGAACAGGACGCGACCGCGCCCCCGAACGAGACCGGCACCACCGCAACACCGGAATCCCCAGAAGGCCAGAAGGAGACGGGCAGTGACGACGTCGACAGGTGACAGCACCTCCGAACAGGCGAATCCCGCCGACCTGCGAACCGCGGCGGCCGATTTCACCTGGCTGCTCGACCGGTTCGCCACCGATACCGCGGGTGTCGTGGACGCCATCGCGGTGTCGTCCGACGGACTGCTGATCGCCGTCTCCCAACTACGCGACAGGGCCGACTCCGAGCGGCTCGCCGCGATCGTGTCCGGCGTCACGAGTCTCGCCGCGGGCGTCTCCGGCAACTACAGCCTGGGCGGCCTCAACAAGGTCATCATCGACCTGGAGGGAGGCCATGTGCTGGTCTCTGCCATCGGCAACGGCGCCGTACTCGGAGTGGTCGCCTCCAAGGAGGCGAAACTGGGCAACATCGCCTACGAGATGACCCTCTTCGCCAACCGTGCCGGGGCCGCGCTCACCCCGCAACTGGTGATGGAACTCAAGAACAGCGTCGGCTCCACACCGGCCGGCTGACCCCCATCCCCGCGAGGCAGGAGGTCGTCATGGCCGACGCTGGACGAGAACCACTGGAAGCAGCACAGGACATCACGGGCGGCCCGCCCGAACCGGTCGACCGCGCCCCCGCCGTTCGGCCGTTCCTGCTGACCGCCGGCCGGGTGTCGGGGGCGGGCAGGGCGGCGCCGATCCCGATCGAGACGCAGATCGTGGCGACCTCGGACGGGCTCTCCGTCCTCGGCACGCTCGCCTTCGAACACCACGACATCGTGGCCGCCTGCCGGCAGCCGCAGTCCGTGGCGGAACTCGCCGCCCATCTGCGCCTGCACCTCAACGTCGTCCGGGTGCTCGCCGAGGACCTGTGTGCCGCCGGGCACCTGGCGGTCCACGTGCCCAGCGCCCGGACCGCCCAGGACATCACCGTACTGCGAAGGGTCATCCATGGTCTCCGTGCCGTCCCCGACTCACGGGACACGCTCCGTGACAGCGGTTGAGCCGCCGCCCCTGCCGGTCAAGCTGGTCATCGCCGGCGGCTTCGGGGTCGGCAAGACCACCACGGTGGGCTCCATCTCCGAGATACGGCCGCTCACCACGGAGGCCGCCATCACCGAGGTCGCGGCAGGCGTCGACGACCTCACCCTGACACCCGGCAAGACCACCACCACCGTGGCCATGGACTTCGGCTGCATCACTCTCGACCCGACGCTGAAGCTGTATCTGTTCGGGACACCGGGCCAGGACCGCTTCGGATTCATGTGGGACGACGTGGTCGAAGGCGCGCTCGGCGCACTGGTCATCGTGGACACCCGCCGCCTCGACGACTGCTACGCCGCCGTCGACTACTTCGAGCACAAGCGCATCCCCTTCGCCGTCGCCGTCAACGCCTTCGACGGGGAGGTCGAACACGACCTGACCGAAGTACGGTGGGCACTGGACATCGCCGAACACGTCCCGCTCGTCGTCTTCGACGCACGCAGGACCGGCTCCGTGCGCGACGCCCTCCTGGTCGTGCTCGACGTCGCCCTCACCCGCGCCGAAGCGACCGCGACGACAGCGACGACCTGACTGCCGCGCCCTGCCTGTGAGCCGCACCGGCCGAGAGGAGCCAGCACCCCCATGTCATGGCGACGATCGAAGACGGGTCCGGACCACCGCCCGCCGATGCGGCTGCAGCCGTTGACCCGCACCGGGGCACAGCAGATCGAGCACTGGTTCGACCATCCCGAGGTTCGGAGTCGCCTGGGCGGCCGGTCCTGGATCCACCGTCAGCTGAGCCTGATCGGTCAGGACCCCGGCATCCCCTTCCGCGGCGCGACGGTGCTGCGCTCCCACGGGTGGATCGGGCTGGATCCGGCGGGCACGCCGGTCGCGTTCGTCCTCGGCGACGTCTACGACCGCTGGGTCCGCTACCACGGCGAAGGCCCCGAGGGCCCCCTCCTGTCCGACACCGACCCCCGGCGCGCCATGGGCCTGGCGTACGGGGTCGACCCCGAGCGGTGGCGTCGGGGACACGGCCGCTCGGTCCTCCGCGCCGTCCTCGTCCACCCCGACATCGGCGACGTCCAGACGTTCTTCTGCGGCGTCGAGCCCGACAACCACGCCAGTCGCGACAGCGCCGAAGCCGCCGGCTTCACCCTCGCCGACGTGGAACCGGACCACGAAGGGATGCTCTACTACCGCCGCGCCCGCCCAGGTCGATCAACCAGCCCACGCTGACCCCTGACCGGGCGCCACCGACCCCTCCGCCCCCTCGGCGCGTCCCCGGACCTCGTTGCGGAAGTCGATCGGGGTGCGGCCGGCGCGTTGCATGAAGAACTTGCTGAACTGGGAGGGCGTGACGAAGCCGAGGTGGTCCGAGATCTGCGCCGCGCTCTCGTCGCCGTGCGCCAGCAGACGTTTCGCCTCCAGCACGACCCGGCGGTCGATGAACTCCTTCGCGCTGAGCCCCGCGCCCGCCAGGGTCGCCCGGGCGAGGGTGCGTCCCGAGTAGCCGAGCATGTGGGCGTAGTCCTCGACGCGTCGGGTGGCGGTGAAGTGCCGTTCGACGGCGTCCCGGAAGCGCAGATAGGTCTCGTCGGGTTCCGACGCCGGGCTGCCGACCGGGACGGTGAGATGGGCCAGCCGCAGCAGGAGCACGGCGAGGAGGTGACGCAGAGCCGCGATGTGCAACTCCAGGGGCAGATGGCCGAACGACTGGAACTCGTGACGCAGGTGGTCCGCTGCCATGGTCACCGCCTCGGCGTCGGCGGCGACGGGAGTGGTGACGACCGGTGCGTGCGGATCGTCGACCCTGGCGGCTGTCGCCGTGGCCGGGTCGAGCACGTCCTGCTGGAAGAGGATCAGGGTGCCCTCGGCACGGGTGAGGTCGCCCCACTGGTGCACCTGGCCCGGGCGTACCCACAGCCAGGAGCCCGGGTGCAGGGCGTAGCCGGCGAAGTCGACGACGTGCCGGAGGTCGCCCGCGGTGAGCGTGAGCAGATGGTGGAAGTCGGGGCGCTGGGGCCGGGCGAGGGTGTGCTCGGAGACGCGGCGCCGTAGCTCGGCCAGCGACATGACCTCGACGCCCGCGGGCGTGCCGGCGGGCGCGGCGAACGGGATCTCCGGGATGTCGCGCGGGGCATGGTGTCGGCTTTTGGCCATCATCAGTCGCAAGTTTATGCAGTTACCTCCCCGCCCTCGGTGGAAAGCTCACCGTCGTCACCCATGGAAAGGCGTACGCATGTCCGAAACAGCAGCCGCATCCGCCGCCACGACGGTCGTCACCGGCTCCACCGGTCGGCTCGGTGGGCGCGTCGCCCGGCGCCTGGCCGAGCGAGGCATCCCGCAGAAACTCCTGGCCCGCAGCCCGGAGCGAGCCCCTCGGCTGACCGGGGCGGTCGCCGTGCGCGGTGACTACGCCGACCAGGGCGCCGCGCGGGAGGCCCTCGCCGGAGCCCGCACCCTCTTCATGGTCTCCGCCTCCGAGAGCGCCGACCGCCTCGCCCAGCACAAGAGGTTCGTGGACGCCGCGGCGGAGGCGGGTGTGCGGCACCTGGTGTACGTCTCCTTCTACGGAGCGGCACCCGACGCCACCTTCACGCTGGCGCGCGACCACTTCCACACCGAGCAGCACATCCGCGCGAGCGGACTGGCGTACACCTTCCTCCGGGACAACCTCTACGCCGAGTTCGTCCCCGATCTCGTCGGCGAGGACGGTGTCATCCGAGGCCCGGCCGGAAGCGGGCGCGCCGCGTTCGTGGCCCAGGACGACATCGCCGACGTGGCCACCGCCGTGCTGTCGCGGCCGGACGACCACGCGGGCATGACGTACGACCTGACCGGACCCGAGGCGCTCTCGCTGGACGACGCGGCCACCGTCCTGTCGGAACAGCTCGGACGCGCCGTCACCTACCGGCAGGAGACGGTCGAGGAGGCCTACGCCTCCCGCGCCTCCTACGGCGCTCCGGCCTGGCAGCTGGATGCCTGGGTGTCCACGTACACGGCCATCGCCTCGGGTGAACTGGACGGCGTCAGTGATGCCGTGCCCCGTCTCACCGGGCGTCCCGCCACGCCCCTCGCCGACGTCGTGGGCGCCGTGACGCGCTGATCCACACCACCAGAGACCCAGGCGTGTCGTTTTTTGACAATCAACGGTCGCTGTTCCTGCGGGGTGACGGGACGCCGTCGGCATAGTTTGAACACATCGCCGCCGGACCATCGATCCGTCCCGGCCAGGTTCCCGAGCCAAGGAAGACAGTCATGAGCAACGCGAAGAACGCCGTCCTGCGGGCCGCCGACGAACTGTTCGGCGACAAGGACCCCTCCGCCGTGGACCGCTGGGTCGCCGTGGACTACACGCAGCACAGCGCGCTCGCCGCCGACGGGCCCGAGGCCCTGCGGGGTCTCGTCGCCGGCCTCGGCGAGGACTTCCGCTACGAAGGCGCCCGGGTCATCGCCGACGGCGACCTGGTCGCCCTGCACGGCACCTACCACGGCTTCGGCCCGGACCCGCTCGTCGGGTTCGACGTCTTCCGGGTCGACGCCGACGGCAAGCTGGCCGAGCACTGGGACGCCCTGACCCCGCTGGTCGGGAACACCGTCTCCGGCCGCTCCCAGACCGACGGCCCCACGGACGTCACCGAGACCGACAGGACCGACGCCAACCGCGCCCTGGTGGCCGAGTTCGCCGAGAAGGTCCTCATCGGCGCCGACTACTCGGTACTCACCGACTACATCTCCACCGAGACCTACCACCAGCACAACACCGACGCCGCCGACGGCCTCGACGGCTTCGGCGCGGCAGCGGCCAGGTGGGCCGAGCAGGGCAAGAACCTCGTCTACAAGAAGGTCCACCGGATCATCGCCGAGGGCGAGTTCGTCCTGGCGCAGTCCGAGGGCGAGTTCGGTGTGGCGGTCGCCTACTACGACCTCTTCCGGGTCGCGGACGGCAGGATCGTCGAGCACTGGGACGTCATCGCCCCCGTACCCGCCGAACTGCCGCACGGCAACGGCCTGTTCTGACAGGTCTCGCTGCCGAGGCTCCGGTGAGTGAGCTCGGTACCGGTCATCGTCACCGTTGGAGGGACGGGCGGTCCCCCATCACGATCACCGGGTTCAGGGCGGGGTCGAGCGCGAGCAGCAACTGCTTCATGTGCTGCCGCGACAGGCTCACGCAGCCGTGGGTCGGGCCCCCGTGGTCGACGTGCAGCCAGATGCCGCCGCCGCGGTCCGCGCCGAGGGGACGGGTCCAGTCGAGCGGGGAGGTGCCCGGCTCGCGGTTGTAGTCGATCGCGATCACGTAGTCGAAGGAGCCGGCGAGCGGCTCGCCCTCGAATCCGGTGCCGCCGATGGTGAAGGAGCCGGAGCGGTCGTACGGCAGCTTCGTGCCGGGGTCGGCGAGCAGTCCGCCCGCGTCGCTGAGGGTGAACACCCCGACGGGCGAGTGCAGGTCGCCCGCGCGGTGGTCGTCGGTCCAGCCCCGGAGGGCGTTGTGAGCGGCCCAGGTCTGCCCGGCGGTCCAGCCGTCGTCGGTGCGCTGGTACAGCACCACCTGCGACGTCGAGGAGTCCTTGCCCTTCCCCGTGGCGACGACGACCTGTCGGGCGTCGTCGGGGATCTCGGCGAGCGTCCTGGGGCCGAGGCCCGGCAGGTCGGTCGTCGCGGACGCGCTCGGGTTGTCGGCGTCGGCGTCGGTTTCGGCCTGTGCTTCGACCTGCGCTTGGGCCTCAGCCTGGGTCTTCGCGTCCGGTGCGGCCTCGTCCGGGGCGGGCGCGACGGCTTGGACGTCCCGCGCACCGGCGGGGGACGAGGGGGCGCCCGCCGCCGGTTCGCCGCCGGTAGCGTCCTTGTCGGCCACGGTGACGCCCAGGCCCAGGGCCAGGGCCAGCACCGCGGCCGACACCGGCAGACGGATGCCCGGGGAGAGGAGCAGTCTCATCGCGCCCCGCTCCGGGGCTCGGTGGCGTGCGGTCCCCGTCGGGACCGGGGCGGACGCCCGGTCCGGGGTCGGGGCCGGCCCGGTGCGCTGTGTGGGTTCTCCTTCGTACATGGGGCCAGCGTGGGGCGCGTGGATCAGGAAGTTGTCAGGGTGTGGGAAGAACCGCAACAGCGCCGTAAGCCCTGCTGACGCCGCCTCAGCGCACATATGGTCACCGGCGTGTGCGCATACATTCTGATCGCGGAGGACGACGGCATGCAGGCCGAGCTCATCCGCAGACTCCTGGTCAAGGAAGGCCATACGGCCGTCGTCGTCTCCGACGGGCCGGCCGCCCTCGACAAAGCCCGTGAACGGCGCCCCGACCTGGTGATCCTCGACGTGATGTTGCCGGGCCTCGACGGGTTCGGTGTCTGCCGTGTGCTGCGCCGGGACGCGGACATACCGGTGCTGATGCTCACGGCCCGCTCCGCCGAGGACGATCTGCTGCTCGGCCTCGACCTCGGCGCGGACGACTACATGACGAAGCCGTACAGCCCCCGGGAGTTGCTGGCCCGCATCCGTATCGTGCTGCGCCGCACGCTGCGTCCCGTCGAGGACTCCCCCGTGCTGCGGGTCGGGGCGGTCACCGTGGACCCGGTACGGCACGAGGTCACCTGTGACGGCGCGACGGTCGCCTGCACGCCGGGGGAGTTCGCCATCCTGACCGCCATGGCCGCCGAGCCCGAACGGGTCTTCTCACGCCGCCAGTTGCTGGAGCACACCCGGGGTCACGACCGGGCGTCCACCGAGCGAGCCATCGACATGCACATCGTGAACCTGCGCAAGAAGATCGAGGCCGACCCGCGCACACCCGTACGCCTGCTGACGGTGTTCGGCGTCGGCTACAAACTCGTGGACGGCCAGGCGCCCGCATGACCCGCTCGAACGTGACCGCCGTGGGAGGTGGGACGTCCGTTCCCCGGATCCCCTGGCACCGGAGTCTGCTGGTACGACTGCTGCTCACCTCCGTGGCGATCGCCGTGCTGTCCGTGAGCGCCACCGCCTGGCTCGCGGTGCAGCTCACCACGCGCGCCATCCAGGAGGAACGCGGTCAGGTGCTCTCCGACGACTCCGACATCCTGCGCCGGCTCAGCGGCTATGCCGCGACCCATGCGGAGTGGGACGGCGTCGCGACCACCGTACGCGCGCTCTCCCGCACCCTGGACCGGCGCGTCGCCCTGACCACGTCGGGCGGACGGCTCATCGCCGACTCCGCCGCGCCCGGCACCGCGCTGCCCGTCCGCGCCTCGGCCACCGTCGACCCGCTGCGTACGGACACCTACACCGAGCCCGGCGCCCAGCTCGCCGGAATCGACCCCCGGGCCGTGGGGCCCTTCCGGCTGTCCTCCGCCGAGCGGGAGAAGGTGAGCAAGCTGGCGCAGCGGCGCGCGGAGTGCGCGGAAAGGTTCGGCAAGGGTGGTGCCACCAGAGAGATGCCCAGCGGCCGTACGGTGGTCGTCGCCGACGACGATCCGGGCTCCGTGCTCGCGCAGTGCACCGACGCGCCCGGCGACGCTCCGATGCCCACCGAGCGCAGAGCGCTGGCGGCCCTCGCGCAGCTGATGACCAACTGCCTCCCCAACGACTGGAAGCAACTGGTCCAGGCGGACCCCGAGATGCGGGAACTCTTCGGCTCCGACATCGTTCCGGGGATGTCCGGCCGGGCGATCGGCAACGGCGACCCGCAGGTGCAGAACTGCATCGACACGGCACGCCGCACCCAACTCGATCCCTACGTCGCCCCGTCGGCGATCCTCTACCTCGGCGACCGAGACCAACAGCCGTCGGGCCTCGACCTGTCGTCCGCCAACAAGACCAAGATCATCGGGGTCAGCGGTCTCGTCCTGGCCGTCACGATCACGCTCACCGCGCTCGTGGCCGTCCGTCTCGTGCGTCCGCTGCGCGCCCTGACCGCCGCCGCCCGGCAGCCGTCGGAGCTGCACGCACGGGTCGCGGTCACCACCAAGGACGAGACGGGCTTCCTGGCCGCCGCCTTCAACGACCTGACGGCGCGCCGGGAACGGACGGAGGCCCAACGCAAGGCCATGGTGAGCGACATCGCACACGAGCTGCGCACCCCGCTGACCAACATCCGCGGGTGGCTCGAAGTCACCCGCGACGGCCTGCTCGACCCCGATCCCGACCTCATCGCCTCCCTGCACGACGAGGCGCTGCAACTGCAGCACATCATCGACGATCTGCGCGACCTCGCGGCCGGCGACGCCGGCACCCTGCGGTTGCACCGGGAACCGCTCGCCACGGACGAGTTGATCGGCCAGGTCGCCACCGCCCATCGCAGCCGCGCCGAGGCCGCGGGCGTCCAGCTGCGGGCGGATGCCGAGCCGGGGCTCTGGATCGACGCCGACCCGGTGCGGATGCGGCAGGTGCTGGGCAACCTCGTCTCCAACGCGCTGCGGCACACCCCCGCGCAGGGCACGGTCACCCTCAGCGCCCGGCAGACGGCGGACGAGGCCGTCCTGAGCGTACGCGACACCGGGGACGGCATCGCCCCCGAAGACCTGCCGCATCTCTTCGACCGGTTCTGGCGTGCCGAGAAGTCGCGCAGCCGACGCACCGGGGGCAGCGGTCTCGGCCTGTCCATCGTGCGCCAGTTCGTCGAGGCACACGACGGAACGGTCACCGTCGACAGCACCCCCGGCAGCGGCACGGCGTTCACCGTACGGCTGCCGCGTGTGCCCGAGCCGGAGGGGCCGACCGGGTGAGTGCGGGGCCTGCGTTCATGCCGCCCTTCTATCCGTCCAACTCCCCTCGCCAGTACGGCTCCTGGGGCCTCCAGAGCGGCACCGGGGGTGGAAGGCGAACGAGGGCCCGGCGATGATCGACCCGCTGGCATACTCGGCGAGATGAAATCGATGGACCCCTTCCGCGACGAAGCCCGTGACCGCGCGTTACCGGAGGACGAGGTCGAGCGGTGGCTCGGGACCGTCCGTCCCTGTGTGATGCTGAGCCCCGCCAGTCAGGCTTCGGCCGACGGCGCGGTGGCGGGGCGGCTCGGCGGGCTGCCGGCGCTGCCGGCGGGCGAGCCCGTGCCGGACCTGCCGTTCCTCGCCTCGGTCGACCTCGCGGCGATCCCGCCCGGCGCGACGGACCTCCCGCTGTCGACGGACGGCACCCTGCTGTTCTTCGCGGACACCGAGGACCCGTGGGGCGAGGACGACTGGTCCCGGCTGGTGTACGTCCCGGCCGACGCGCCCGTCTCCGAACGTGCTCCGGACGGGGACTGGCCGCCGCAGGTCCTCCCGGCGCGAGATCTCCTTCTGGCGGTCGACCCCTCGCTGCCCAACCGCGGCTCCGACACGGAGGAGTTCCCGCACGGCGGTGAGCTGGGCTCGGTGTGGTGGAAGACCTGTGGCGAGATGCAGACGGACGGGCCGGTGCAGATCGGCGGCTACCCCTGGGTCTGGAACGCGGATCCCCTCACCGAGCACGACCACGGCCCCGGCGACTGGGTGTTGCTCGCGGAGGTCGGGGGCGAGGACCTGACCGACGGCGAACTGGGCGTCGTCCACTGGGTCATTCGCCGGGACGACCTGGCCGCAGGCCGCTTCACCGAGGCCCGGGCCTGCTTCGACATGGCCGGCTGACGCAGCGGAACGGCCGTGCGGCGGGCTGTCAGACGCGACCTCGACGGCACCAACGGGACCACAGTCCCAACGGAATCGGCGGCATCGGGGGCATCGGCGGCCTCAGCGGCATCGGCGGCATCGGCGGCCTCAGCGGCCTCAGCGGCAGAGCGCCATGACGGTGTCGTCGAAGTCGGGGAACTCCTCGGTGGCCAGCTCGATCACGGCGGCGGCCGGTCGACGCCGGTCCGGTGCGAACCGTTCGGCCACGGCCGTCAGCCGGGGATCCGGGCGCGGGATCTGGTCGGGTTCGTAGGAGGTGGCCGCTTCCCAGGGGCCGAGCCCGTCGGCGAGCAGCCACAGGAAGTCGCCCAGGTCGCGGGCCACGACACCGGTCTCGCCCTCGGAACCGAGGAAGACGACGGGTTGATCGGCCAGGGGGCGGCCCGGCCGGATCAGCCAGAACGCCGCGTACCCGCCCGTGCCGTCCTGGCCGAAGACGCGGAAGGCGTCGCCGTCGAGTTCGCCGTTGCCGGTCCAGGCGCGGAACCAGTCGGTGGTCTCCTCGGCGGACAGGAACGCCTCGAACGGCTCGAGGTCGATCCCGTCACCGCCCTCGTACACGGAGGGAACAGCCAGGGCCGCAGCGAGCGCAGCGGGGAACCGTCGATCATCGGTGGGTGTCACTCGCACAGGTTAGCGACAAGCCGGCCGCCGAACGACCGGACCTGGGTCAATGGTCGACCGCCGGCAGCCGGGCCAGGCCGGCCTCGGTCATGATGCGGTCCACGGTCTCCGCGAGCGTGCTGTCGGCGCCGATGACGGTCTCGATCCCGCCGGGCAGCAGGTCCCGGGGCCGGTACCAGTCCCGCAACCGGGCCCCGTCGACGACGTCGGCGATCGGCTTGGTGGCGTGCCGGACGAGGGTCTCGTCGAACGGGACGTCCAGGTAGTAGCCGTGGGTCGGGCCGCGATGGTCGGCGCGGAGCCGGGCGAGCATGTCACCGTAGCGGTCGGCGTACAGGATGCCCTCGACGACGACATGGAATCCCGCGTCGAGGGCGTAGCGGGCCGTCAGGTCGATCAGGCCGATGTTCGCCGCGCCCGGCCGGTCGTGTTCGTGGAGGACCGTGCGGCGGAGGTTGTCCTGGCCGACCAGGGCCAGTCCACGGCCGAACCTCTCCCGCAGGCCCGCCGCGACGGACGACTTCCCCGAGGCGCTGTTGCCGCGCAGCACGACCAGCCGGGTCTCTTCGGTGCCCACCATCACGCCGATCACGCTACCGATGACCGGTGTCGACGTGGGGTCGATTTCCGCCACCGGGGGTCGGCAACCCTTCGTCCAGGAGTGCGGCCACGGTCTCCGCGCAGCTTCCGCAGCCGCTGCCGGCGCGGGTGCGGTGCCGTAGCGCCGCCGGGTCGGTGCAGCCGCCGCGGACGGCGGAGCGGAGCGTGCCCGCCGGGACGTTGTGGCAGTGGCAGACCACCGTCTCGTCCGGCAGGGGCCCGGCGGCCGTCTGCCGCCCCGGCGGCGGTCCGGGGACGGGCCTATCACAGGGCTCGTACGGCGGTCGTCGCGGCCGGCCGCTCGGGCAGCGCGCTCAGCCGCCGCTCCGGATCAGCGAAGCCGGCGGGGCTGCTCCCTGCCACCCGCACCCACCGCACCCCTCGCCCGCGCCTCTTCGTCGCCCGTGCTCGTGTGTTGTGTCGTCACCGGATGCGGTGGGACTCCCAGAACGGGCCGAGGTCCTCGTCCGTGGCCGCCTGTGCGGCCTTCTTGAACGCGGCCGTGGTGGAGACGCCGTACCAGTGGTCCCGGGCGTACCGCTCGAGGAAGCGGGCCATGGCGTCGGCGCCGAGGACGCGTTCCAGGTCGGCCAGGGCACAGGGGCCCGCCGTGTAGACGAGGTGGTACTCGCCGCGGTGAGCGGACCAGTACGCCATGGAGTTGGTCAGCGCGGCACCGTCGCTCGGCCAGTCGACCTCCGACCAGCAGTCACGGGTCTCCCACCCGTAGAAGCGGGCGTTGGCGTACTGGGCGAAGCTCTCGTCGAGCCACGGTGAGGCGTACTCGTCGTTGCCGACGATGCCGTACCACCACTGGTGCGCCAGCTCATGGACGACGGCGCCGCCCTCCTCGGTGGTGCCGAGCAGGACCAGGCCCGGGTATTCCATGCCGCCGCCGAACCCGGGGGTCATCACGAGGTCGATCTCGCCGTACGGGTAGCGGCCGAACTCCTCGCCGAAGCGGTCGATCGCGGCGACGGCGTCCACGCGGTTGAGGCGTACCCCTTCGGCCGGTGTGTCGCTCGCCCAGTACGACTTCACACGCACGCCGCCGGGTGTGGTCTCCGTGGCGGTGCGGAAGGGGCCCGCCGCCCATGCGAAGTCCCGCACCCGGTGCGCGACGCTCCGTGTGACCGTGCGGCCGGGGCCGCCGGGGAGGGCCCGGGTGCGGCCGGTCGCGGGCACCTTCAGGGTCGACGGGTGGTCGAGCCGGACCCGGAAGTCGCTCGCCAGCGCGTAGAAGCTCTCGCCGAGCGCCACGTACGGGTCGAGGTGCCACCCCTGCGCGTCGTGCACGGCGAGCACCGGGAGGGCGTTGCCGAGGAAGCGGTGGGCGCCCTCGCGGCCGAAGCGCGCGTTGCGGTCGGGCACGGTGAGGGAGACGTCGAAGGCGACCGATGTCCGCTCGCCGTGCCCGAGCGGCCGGGGCAGGGCGATGCGCAGGGCCGTGCACCCCACGCTGAGCGGGTCCGGTGTGCCGCCGTCGACGTTCGACACGGTGACGGGCGCCGGCGCGCCGGGGGTGCCGCACTGGTCCTCGCCGTTGCCCCACAGCCGTAGGTACACCTCGTGCAGCGGCTGCCGGGAGGCGTTGCGGAACGACACCCGCTGCCGCCCCGTCCAGTGACCGCCGTCGGTGTCGGAGCGCAGGGACACGTCGTAGCGGGCGAGGTCCGGCGTCGCGACCGCGCTCCCTCCCGGCCCCGCCGCCGCACCGGCGTCCCGCGCACCGGGGCCGATGGCGACGAGCTGCGCCAGCAGGACGAGCAGGACACTCAGCAGACGACGACGTGACGTGGGCGACCAGATGATTGACGGCGACATGCCATTGGATCCTGCCACAACTCGGCCTGTACGGCGCCGAGTTGGCGCTGCCCTCCTGCGGAGTGACGCGGCTGCTTGACTCTCCCACGAAGGGAGAGTCGAGAGTGGAGCGCATGCACAGGGACGACGCGTCGCGGCCTACATGGAGCATCGGGGCCGTGGCTCGGCAGGTGGGGCTGCCGGTGAAGGTGGTGCGGCACTGGTCGGACGTGGGTGTCGTGACACCCGTCGGCCGGACCTCCGGCGGCTACCGCCGCTACGACACCGCCGGCGTGGCCAGGCTGCACCTGGCCCGCACCCTGCGGGACCTGGGGATGGGGCTCGCGGACATCCGGGCCGCCCTGGACCGCGAGAACGGACTCCCGGAGGTAGCGGCCGCGCATGTCGAGGCTCTGGAGGCGCAGATCCGCCGCCTGCGGACCCACCAGGCCGTCCTGCGCACCGTCACCCGACGTACCACCCACGAAGGGCTCGCTCTGATGACCCGCACCGCCCACATGTCCCCCGACGAACGTCGCGAGTCGGTCCACGACTTCCTCACCGAAACCCTGGGCGATCTGGACGTGCCCCACTTCCGTGAGGGACTCCTCGCGGCCGGCTCCGAGCTACCGGAGGACCCCACCGACGAGCAGGTCGAAGCCTGGCTGGAACTGGGCGAACTGGTCGCCGCCGGGGAACTGCGCCCCGCCGTGCGGCGCATGGCGGAGTACGCCGCCCGTCAGGAGCGGGGAGTGCGGCAGACCTCCGCGGCGGAGGAGATGCGGGCGCTCACCGACACCTGGACCGCACACGTCCGCGAGGCGATGCGGGCCGGCACCGCGGCGGACTCCCCCGCGGCCGACCGGGTCGTCGCCGACATCATCACCGTGTGGCTGCCCAGCCGCGCGAACACCGACCCCGCCGTGGTCGCCGACGGCACCGCGGCACGCGCACTCCTGTGCGAGCAGCTCACCGCCGCGGCCGAACCCGCCGTCGAGCGCTTCTGGCAACTGCTGTGCGTCCTCGGCGGCCGGCCCGCACCCGCCGGTATCGCGGAGGAAGGACGGTGGCTCGTCACCGCGCTGCGCGCCAACCCCGCGCCCGGTGCCCGCGACGCCGTTCTCGCACGTCTCTACGCGGACGGCACCGACCCCTGGCCGGGCGGTGTCCTGCACGCTTTCACGCGCGTCCAGGACACCGTCGGCGCACTCGTGCGCGCGGCGGCGCCGGAACAGTTCGGCCTGCCGACCCCCTGCGCGGAGTGGACCGTACGGGACCTGCTCGACCATCTGGTGTGGGAGAACATCATCTGGGGCGGCCTGGCCCAGGGCACGCCGCCCACGGTCGGCCACACCGAGGACCATCTCGGCGACGACCACATCGCCGCCTTCGAGACCGCCGCCGCCACGGCTCGCGCCGCGTTCCGGCAACCGGGCCTGCTGGACCGCTCCTTCGGTCCCGCTCCCGGCCGTCGTGTGGTCGAGCAACTCCTCGTCGAGCTGCTGGCGCACGGGTGGGACCTCGCGACCGCGCTCGGCCGCGACCGCGATCTGGAGCCCGACCTCGCCCGCGCCGCCCTGCCGGTCGTCCGGGAGATCTACGGCGGGCTGCCCCGCACCGCCGGAGGATCCGTCGCCCCGGCGCGGTCCGCACCCGAGCACGGCCCGGCCCTCGACCGGGTGGCGGCGTTCCTCGGCCGCCGCGTGCCCGAAGATCGCGTCCCCGAGGACCGCATTTCCGAATAGCGGCACGCCGGCGTGGGTCGGCGGTGCGCCGGCGCCGGCCGCGGTGTCGCTAGCGCGGGTCGGCGGTGACGCGTTCGAGCGCCGCCCGGCCCGCGGGGCCCCAGGTCGGCTTGCCGCCGGGCAGGCCCCGGTCCCCGTTCTGGCCCATGAGCATGAGGAACAGGGACTTCATGGCGGCGAGCCCACGGGCACGGCGGATCGTCGCCTCGTCCGCACGCGCGTACGCGTCGAAGAAGCGTGCGGCGGCGCCCGCCGGAAGGAGAACCCAGGCGGCCGCGAGATCCCAGGCCGGATCACCGGCGAACATGTCGCCGAAGTCGACCACGCCCGTCAGCGTCCCGTCCGAGACGACGACGTTGGCGGGGTGCAGGTCACCGTGCACCCACAGCGGTGGGCCCTCCCATGCGGGGGCCGCCACGGCGTCGTCCCAGACGGCCCGGACGTCGGCCGTGATGTCACCGGGATCAACGGCTCGCAAGAACCTCTCGAAGCCGTCCCCGCACTCCTTGGGGTGACCACCACGGTCCGAACCGGCCGGCGCCTCGGCGGGCGCCTCGACGTGGAGCGCCCTGAGGAAACCGGCCAGCGTCTCGGCCGCGTGCTCACCACGGCTGATCACGCTGTGGTCCAGCGGCTCACCCGGAACCCACGTCATCACGGTCCAGTGCTTGGGGAAACGCGCGGACGGTGCGCCGTCGCGGACCGGGGTCGGCACCGGGAGCGGCAGGCGCGGGGCCAGCACGGGCAGCCACCGCCGCTCCTTGAACTGGTGCTCCGGGGTGGGGTCCATGCGCTGCATGCGTACGGCCAACTCGTCCCCGAGCCGCCACATCTGGTTGCCCCAGCCGCCCGCCACCTCGCGGACGGTCAGTCCCGCGAGGTCCGGATGCTGTTCCCGCACCAGCTCGCGCACCAGGTCCGCGGTGATCTCGATCTCGCCCTCGGTCATGCGGAGTCACAGTACGAGATCCATCAACTCTCCCAATTGACCGGTCAATTGATGGATTGTACGGTCGAAGGGTCAGGGCAGGAACAGTGCCGCCGGTCGGCGGATTCGACGAACGGACCGGTCAGTTGGCAGCGCCGCTCTACGTGCAGATCAGACGAGAGATCGAAGCGAAGATCCGTGCCGGGGAACTGCCTCCCGGCGCGCGGTTGCCGACCGAGAAGGATCTCTCCGTGCGGCACGGTGTCAGTCGTGCCACGGCACAGCGCGTCCTCAACGACCTGGCGGAGGCGGGGCTGGCGATCCGCCGACGGCGTCACGGTACGTTCGTCGCGGATGTGACGCGGCAGATCAATCTGCTCAACTTCGTCACCCCCGCGACGGCCGCCAAGGGCGTGCCGGGCCGGCACGAGGTCGTCTCCGCGCGGATCGTCAGAGCCGCCGACGCGGTCCTGGCGCTCCCCGGCGCCGCCGCCGACACGGCCGTGGTCGAGCTGGTGCGCCGCAAGTTGAACGTGCGCGAGGAGCCGCAGTCGGTCGAGCGGCACGTCGTGCTCTTCGCGGCCGCCCCCGACCTGCTGGACGAGGACCTCGAACACCTCGTCACCCTCCCGTACCTGCGACGCAGGGGCGTGCCGATCGACGCGATCCGGCTCTACCTCGACCCGATCGTCCTCGACGAGCAGGACGCCGCGCTGCTGGACAGCGAGGTCGGGACACCGGCGTTGATGCGGCGCCGGGAGTTGCGCGCCGAGGACGCGACCACCGTCGAGGTGGTCACGACCCTCGTCCGTCCGGGCACCGCCGAGTTCTTCCTGGAGCTGCCGGTCCCGGACCTATGAGCACCAGTCGCCTCCGGAAAGGGGATGCGCGGACATGAAGGTCATCATCATCGGTGCCGGTGTGCTGGGCGTGAGTGTCGCGAGGCAGCTCGCCGTCGCCGGTCAGGACGTGCTCCTCCTCGATCAGCGGGGAGCGGGCACCGGCACGAGCGCGACCACCTTCGCCTGGACCAACTCCAGCCGGAAACCCGACCCCGCCTACCACCGGCTCAACCTCGCGGGCATGGAGGAGCACGCCAGGCTCGCCGAGGCACTGCCCGGCGCGCCGTCGTACTTCCCCAGCGGGGCACTGCAGTGGGCGGACGCCGCGAACGAGCAGCGGCTCGCCGACAACGTGGCACGACTGCGTTCCCTCGGCTACCCCGTGCACTGGGTCACGGCCGACGAGGCGACACGCACGGCGGGCGAACTCCGCGTACCGGCCACCATCACGTCCATCGCGCACTTCCCCGGCGAGGGGTACGTGCTGCCGGAGCTCTTCGTGCGGAACCTGCTGACGGATGCCCGGCGGCACGGCGCCACCTACCTGATCGGTGAGGTCGAGGCCGTCGACGACGGACCGGACGGAGTCTCGGTCACCCTGGCCGGAGGTCAGGTCCACCGGGGCGATCGCGTCGTCCTGGCGGCAGGCCGCTGGACACATCGGCTCGCCGCTCGGGCCGGGATCGACATTCCCATGGTGACCGACACCGGCCGTGGAGCGCAGACCGTCGGCCTGCTCGGATACGCCGCCTCCCCCGCCCTGGACCTGCGGTGCGTGATCCACAGTCCGGGCCTCAACCTCCGCCCCGCAGGCGGCGGACGTACCGTCCTCCAGGCCCTCGACCTCAACGCCGACGTCGATCCGGCGGACCCTCCGTCCGCCGACGGGGACATCGCACGCACCCTCGCCGAACGGTTCTCGGCGCTGCTGCCAGGTCCCCACCGGGAGCCGGAGATCGACCTGCGGGTCGGCATCCGGTCGCTGCCCGCGGACGGCCACACCGTCGCCGGCTACGCCTCCGCGCGGTCCCGTGTCTACTGCCTCGTCTCGCACAGCGGCGTCACCCTGGCACCGATCCTGGGGCGCCTGGTCGCGGCCGAACTCTCCACCGATCAGGAGCAGAGCCTCCTCGCGCCCTTCCGGCCCACGCGGTTCAAGGGCGTGCCTCGCGCGGACGTCGAGGTGGACCAGCGGGCCGTGCGGCTGGGCGAGCAGTAGCCGACCGGGCGGCGCTGCGGGCTGGCGCGGCGGGCGGCCCGTTCACCCCGTCTTCCGTCACGTACAACCCTCTGTCCACCTGGAGGGTCGTACGGACGTCGGATCATCAGACGGGAGTATCACGTTGCGCGCACGTACCCTGCCGGTGGCCACGGTCGCCGCCCTCGCCCTGGCCGTCACCGGGCTCGGCGCGCCCTCGGCCGGCGCGGCGCCCTCCGGTCTCGCGGACGACTTCAACGGCGACGGCTACCGCGATCTCGCCATCGGCACGCCCAAGGCGAGCGGCGGCACGGTCACCGTCCTCTTCGGCTCCTCCTCCGGCGTCAGCCGGACCCGGTTCGTGAACGTCACCCAGAACACCCCGGGCGTGCCGGGCGCCTCGGAGAGCGTGGACAGGTTCGGCGAGAACGTCACCAGCGGCGACGTGAACCACGACGGCTACGCCGACCTGATCGTCGGCGCGCCCGGCGAGGAGGTCACCGGCAAGCCGCGCGGCTCCGTGACGATCGTCTGGGGCGGCGCGAAGCCGTTCACCTCGGGCGGCATAGCCCTCACCGCGCCGACCGCCGAGGCAGCCGGCTTCGGCGAGGGCGCGGCCTTCGCCGACCTCGACGGGGACGGCACCGCCCAGCTGGCCGTCGTCGGCACCGACACGTTCTGGTGGTACGGCGACGGGGGGCCCACGCAGGACGGCGCCATCGCCCCCGAGTTCGACTTCCTGCCGGACGGCGTGCGCCTCGACGGCATCGTGGCCGGCCACTTCTCCTCCACGGACGGCGGCAACGGCTACGAGTACGTCCTGCACGGCAGCCGCACCGAGCCCGACGGCACCCCCGCCCCCGGCTACATCGGCGTACTGCGCGGCGGGCCCGGCGACATCGGCTCCGCGCACACGGTCCTGAGCGACGACGGGACGACCGGCTCGGCGGCATGGTGGTCGTCGGCCGTCGCGACGGGCGACATCGACGGCGACGGGTACGAGGACCTGGTCGTCGCCGACTCCGCGGGCGTCAAGGGCGGTTCGTTCACGGTGCGGTACGGGTCGGCGTCCGGGCTGCCCCTCAAGGGCCGCACGTACCACCAGGACAGCCCCGGGGTCCCCGGCACCGACGAGGCCTACGACGCCTTCGGTTCGGCGCTCGCCCTGGGCGACGTGACCGGCGACGGCCGTGCGGACCTCGCGATCGGCGCCCCCGGCGAGGGGGTCGACGGCAAGCGCACCGTGGGCAACGTCGTCCTGCTCAAGGGGAGTTCGAGCGGCCTGACCACGACCGGCGCCCAGTCCTTCCACCAGGCGACGGCGGGTGTACCGGGTGCCGCGGAGGCCGGCGACCACTTCGGCTCCTCGCTGCGCCTGCGCGACATCAACGGCAACGGCAAGGCCGACCTCGCGATCGGCGCGTACGGCGAGGACGTCGTGCCGGACGGCTACGACGACGGGGCGGGATGGGTGCTGCGAGGCGCGGCCACCGGCCTCACGACCAGCTCGGCGACCTCCTTCAACGCGACGGACTTCGGATACCCGGTGGTGGCGGGCCGGAAGTTCGCGAGCGTCCTCGCCCGCTGAGGCCACCGTGCCGCCCCGCGCGCCGGGGCGGCGACACCATCGAGCGACTCACGTGGTGGAGCGGGAGTGCACGCTGACGGCGTAGCCGCAGCCGTCGTCGTAGGGGTCGCCGCTCCAGGTCGCGTAGCGCTGACGAAGCGTCAGTCCTGCCTGGGCGCACCAGTGGTCGAACTCCGGGAGGGTCACCGTCGGTTCCGGCAGCGGCAGGTGGGCCGCGTCCAGGCCCATGCCGGTGACCAGCAGTCCGCCCGGTCGCAGTACGGCGGCCAACTGCCGGACGACCGCCGCCTCGGTGCCGGGCGCCAGCAGCGGGACGACGTTCCCGGCGGCGATCGCCAGGTCGTAGTCCGGTTCCAGGCAGAGGGTGTCCAGCCGGGCGAGGTCGCCGAGGAGCCACTCCTGTGCGGGAGCCTCCCGGCGGGCGACGGCGAGCATCGAGGCGTCGATGTCCACGCCGGTGCAGGTGTGGCCCAGTTCGGCGAGCCGAATCGCGATCCGGCCGGTGCCGCAGCCGGCGTCGAGCACGCGGGCGGCGGGCCGCGCCAGCAGCGCCGCGCAGAAATCGGCCTCGCCATGGACGTCGTGGCCCGACGCGGCGAGTCGCGCGAAGCGCCGGGCGTACTCCTCTCCGGCCTGTCCGCCGGTCAGTTCGGCCCAGCGATCGCGATCTCCGGTCATGTTCCACGCCTTCCGGTCAGGCTCCACCCCACGGATCTTATAGGTGGGGGCCACCCGGTCCGGCAACACGGTGACCGTCAGTGACGGAGGTGACGCCGGCACGGACACCTGCACGGGAGACACCAACGACCTGAAGGACAGCTGCGAGAGGTGACCGCCCCTCCACCTCGAACAGTCACGGCATCACGGGAGCGAGTTTCGCGCGGAACTGGCGCAGGACGGCCGGCTGTTCGGTGATGCGGAGGCCTTGGATGCGAGGGGCGTCGCGGACCGTGCGGGCCAGCGTCCGGCCGATGTGGTCGAAGTGGCCGCGGGTGTAGGTCCGGCGGGGGACGGCCAGTCGCAGCAACTCGTACGGGGCACTGGTGAGGGGCGTGCCGTCCTCGTCCTCGGTGCCCAGGTAGAGGGAGCCGAGTTCGACGGAACGGATGCCGCCCTCCAGGTACAACTGGCACGCCAGTGCCTGGCCGGGGAAGTGGTGCGGCGGGATGTGCGGCAGCAGACGGCCGGCGTTGAGGTAGAGCGCGTGGAGCCCGGGCGGCTCGACGATGTCGACGCCCGCCGACCGCACCACGTCCGCCAGATAGGCGGTGTCGTCGGCCCGGGCGTGGAGATACCCCGGGTCGGTGACCTCGCGCAGGCCCTGGGCGACCATGTCCAGGTCGCGGCCCGCCAGTCCGCCGTAGGTGGGGAAGCCCTCGGTGGCGATGAGCAGCAGTTCGCAGCGCCGGGCCAGAGCGCTGTCACGCAGCCCCAGGAAGCCGCCGATGTGGGCGATGCCGTCCTTCTTCGCGCTCATCGTGCAGCCGTCGGCGAGCCGGAAGGCCTCCTCGGCGACCTGCCGGGGGCTGTGGTCGCGGTAGCCGGGCTCGCGCCGGGTGACCAGCCAGGCGTTCTCCGCGAACCGTGCCGCGTCCAGGATCAGGGGCACGCCGTGCTCCCGGCAGAGCGCGGAGGTCAGGGTCAGGTTGGCCATGGACACCGGCTGGCCCCCGCCGCCGTTGTTGGTGAGCGTCATGATCACCGCGGCGACGCGGCCGCCGTCGGGCCCGTCCAGGACGGCCTTGAGGCGGGCCGTGTCGATGTTCCCCTTGAACGGCTCGGAACTGTCGAGGTCCGCGGCCTCCGGGCAGGGCAGGTCCCAGGCCTCTCCTCCGACCAGCGCGACGTTGGCCCGCAGGGTGTCGAAGTGCGTGTTGCTCAGGAAGATCTTGCCGGGGCCGAGGAGCGTCGAGGCCAGCAGCCGTTCGGCCGCGCGCCCTTGGTGCACCGGCAGGATGTGCGGGTATCCGGTGAGTTCCCGGACGGTGTCGTGGAAGCGGTGGAAGGAGCGCGAGCCCGCGTACGACTCGTCGCCGTCCATGGCGGCGGCCAGCTGGGCCGCGGACAGGGCTCCGGTGCCCGAGTCGGTGAGCAGGTCGATCGTGACCTCGTCGGCCCGCAGGTCGAAGAGGTTGTGGTGGACGCGGGCGAGGGCGGCCTGACGCTGCTCCCGGGTGGTGACGGCGATCGGCTCGACGACCTTGATTCGGTACGGTTCCACGGTCGGTCTTCCCTTCGGGTGTGCGGGACGGGTGTGCGCCGGACGAGTGGCGGGGGCGGGGTTCAGTCGCCCTGCGGGGCGGTGTCCTGCCTTGGGGGCAGGACGCGGTACGCCTCGGACGAGAAGTAGGTGGTGATCCGGGGTGCCTGCCGCCCCGCCTGGACCAGGCTCAGATAGGAGAGGAGGCCGACGCCGGCGGTCAGGGGGCGGACGGTGAGCGCGGCGAGGGCGCGGTCGACCGGTTCGCCGGGCACGCCGTACCGGCGCAGGAGCCGTACGGCACGCTCGCGGGCCTCCGCGTCGTCGCGGACGTAGGCCCGGACGGGCACATGGAGGCCGTGGCCGGTCGGGTGGTGGGTGTCCGCGCCGGTGAACGAGTAGCAGGAGACGAGCGGAAGCCGGTCGAAGGGACCGTCTCCGCCGACGAGGCGGCACAGGTCCGCGACCCGTTCCGGGCACGCCCCGGGCACCGCGCGCGCGGCGTCGGCCGCGGCGGCGGCCGTGGCGCCCGGGTGGACGACGTAGACCTTCACCCGCGGCTCGGCCCAGGGGCCCACGTCCAGGGCGAAGAACATGAACCCGTGTCCCTCCGGTGAGCGGGCGGCCACATGGCGCCGCACGGGTTCGAAGGCGCGGGCGTGGCCGAGCCTCGTCATGGCCTCGGTGACGGTCTCCATGGCGCGCTCGCCGCCTCGGGCCCCCGGGTTCAGGTACAGCTTGACTCCCGTCGGGCCGGTCGGCCGCAGTTCGAGGGCGCACCACAGGGTCAGCGGCCCGTGGGGCTCCGGCGGCAGGAACAGGTCGCTCAGGCGGGTCAGTTCTCCCAGTCCGAACCCCCACTGGGCCGCCAGGCGCCCCACCGCCGCCCATGCCGTGCGGGCGTTGTCCGGCAGCGACCGGGCGGCGAAGCCCGGGTCGACCAGCACCCGCAGGACGGGGGCGGCACCGGCGGGGAAGGTCAGGGAGAACTCCACCGGCGTGTGGTCGTCCGACACGAAGGAGGGGGAGGGCGGCGGGCCGTCCACGGGCAACGCGGCGGCCGGGCCCAGCAGTTCGGTCAGCACCCGCTGGTGTGCGGTCCGCTGCCACGCGCCGATGCCGGCCACGTCGCACAACCGTCCCAGCTGACCGGCGGTGAAGTGCCCCAGCCGGACCGGGGCGCGGCGGCGCGCGGTCCCGTCGACCGGGTCGGGCGCCGGGAGCGGCGGCGGGGTCGCCGCTCCCCCGCCGGGGCGGCCGGCGCGGTGTGGTGTGTAAGCGTTCATGGGTCCTCCTGGAGCGGTGGTGGTCGTGGTCGAGGGCGCGGCGCCGCGCGGCGGCACCGATCGGGCCCTCGGCGCGGGAGTCGACGCACCGTTTGTAGCCGCTGCGGGTTGTTCACGATCGGCGGGCTGGCGCTGAACAAACGCATGGTGAACAATCCCGAATGGCTCGGGGGAGGTGCGTTTCAGGTGCCACGGGGAGAACGCCCGCTGGAAGCGGAGAGCGGCCCGCTGCGGGATTTCGCCGCGCGTTTGCGGAAACTGCGGGAGCAGGCCGGAAGTCCGACCTATCGGGACCTCGCGCGGCGGGCGCACTATTCGATCGGGGCACTCTCCGCGGCCGCGGCGGGACGGCAGCTTCCCTCGCTGGCCGTCACCCTCGCCTACGTCCGCGCCTGCGGCGGTGACGTGCGGGAATGGGAGCTGATCTGGCGCAGGACGGCCGCCGAGTGCGCCGCCGGGAGCGTCACCCCGGCATCGGCGGCGGGGGAGGCCGAGGAAACACCGGCCGTCTCGCCCTATGTCGGTCTGGCCGCTTTCCGGCAGTCGGACGCCGACGCTTTCTTCGGCCGGGACGAACTGACCGGCAGACTTGTCGAACATCTGAACAGAAAAAGATTTCTCGTTCTGTTCGGGGCCTCGGGATCCGGGAAATCCTCGGTGCTGCGCGCCGGAGTGCTGCCCCGATTCACCGGCGAACCGGCCCTGGTATTCACCCCCGGCGCCCGCCCTCTGGAGGAGTGCGCGATCCATTTGGCGGCCCGCGCCCGCCTCACGCCGGGAGCCGTCGCGGACGAACTCGCCTCGGAGCCGCGTACGCTCCACCGCGTCGTACGCCAGATCCTGGCCCGCTCACCGGATCCGGCCGGCGAACTCCTCGTCGTCGTGGACCAGTTCGAGGAGGTCTTCACCCTCTGCGCCGACGCGGAGGAACGTGACGCCTTCGTCTCCGCGCTCCTGCACGCCGCGCACACCCCCGACAGCCGCTGCCGTGTCGCACTGGCCGTACGGTCCGACTTCTACACGCACTGCACCCGGCTGCCCGCCCTCGTCGACGCCCTGGCCGAGGCCCACGTCCCCGTCGGTCCGATGACGCTCGACGAACTGCGGGCGGCGATCGTCCAGCCTGCCGCCCGCCTCCGGCTGACCGTCGAGGGCGCCCTCCTCGCCGCGCTCACCGCCGACGCCCACGGCCGGCCCGGGGCGCTCCCTCTGCTCTCGCACGCCCTGCTGGAGACCTGGCACCGCCGGCGGGGCAACACCCTCACCCTCGCGGGATTCCAGGCCGCGGGCGGTTTCGAGGGCGCCCTCGCGCAGACCGCCGAAGCGTTCCACGCATCCCTGAACGAAGCCCAGCAGACCCTCGCCCGACTGCTGTTCCTGCGTCTGATCGCCCTGGGCGAGGGCACCGAGGACACCAAACGCCGGGTGCCGCGCCACGAACTCGACGAGGGCCACGACACGACGCTGGTGCTCGAACAAGCCACCCGGGCACGTCTGCTGACCGTCGACCGCGACCACGTCGAGATCGCCCACGAGGCCCTGATCCGCTGCTGGCCCCGTCTCGGTGGCTGGCTGGGCGAGAACCGCGACCGGCTGCGTCTGCACCGCGCGCTCACCGAGGCCACCGCCGTCTGGGAATCCCTGGACCGCGACCCCGACACCCTGTACCGGGGGCTGCGTCTGGCCGCCGCGAGGGACCTGCCGAAGGAGACGCTCACCGCCCGGGAACGCGCCTTCCTGGACGCGAGCGAGGCGGCGGAACAGGCACAGACGCGGCGCGCCCGCCACCGTATCCGGCGGCTGCGCCGCCTCGTCGCGGCGCTCGTCGTCCTGCTGCTGTGCGCGGCGACCGCCGTCGGCCACGCGCTGCGCTCGCAGCGGACCGTCACCGCGCAGCGCAACCATCTTCTCGCCCTCCAGGCCGTGGAGACCGCGACGGCCCTGCGGACCCGGGACCGCTCTCTCGCCGTCCAACTCGCCCTCGCGGCCTACCGGTTGGAGGAGAACCGGGCCACCCGCAACGGCCTGCTCAGCGTCGCCCCGCACACGCTGGCCCGCCATGTCCACGCCCTGGCCGTCACCCCCGACGGCCGCAGGCTCGCCACCGCCCACGACGACGGCAGCCTGCGCATGTGGGACATGACCGACCCCCGCGACCCCCGTCCCCTGGGCGCGTCCCACGGCCACCCCGACAGTGCCCACACCCTGGCCTTCGGTCCCGGCGGCGAGACACTGGCCGGTGTCGGTGAGGACGGCGTGATCCGGCTCTGGGACGTCACCGACGCCGGCCGACCGCACCTGCGGTCGACCACCCCGAGCCGACACGGCGACTTCGTCTTCTCCCTGGCGCTGAGCCCGGACGGCCGCACCCTCGCCACCGGCAGCTACGACGACACCGTCCGTCTGTGGCACGTCCGCGACCCGGCCCGTCCGCGCCTGCTGAAGGAACTGACCGGCCACGAAAGCAACGTCAAACCGGTCGCGTTCAGCCCCGACGGCGCCACCCTCGCCTCCGGCTCGGACGACCGCACGGTCCGCCTGTGGGACGTCACCGACCCGCGCCACGCCTCCACGACCGCCGTGCTCCGCGACCATGACGACTTCGTCGTCGGGCTCGCCTTCAGCCGGGACGGCCGCACCCTCGTCTCCGGCAGCGACGACCGCACGGCACGCCTGTGGGACGTCGGCGATCCGCGCCACCACCGCAGGCTCGGCCGGCTCCACGCCCACACCGGCATGATCGGCTACGTGGAGTTCACCCCGGACGGCCACGAGGTGATCACGGCCGGCCAGGACGGCACCGTACGCCTGTGGAGCGCGACCGACCGCTCACGTCCCACCGAACGCGCCCTGCTGACCGGTCTCTCCGGCGGCCTCGCGATCGTCCTGCCGCTGGCGGCCCCCGACACCGTCGCGACCCTCAGCAACGACCACACGATCGAGATCTGGAACACCGACGTCGCCCGGGTACTCGCCCACGCCTGCGCCCACGTCCGCACCCCCCTCACCGCCGCCCGGTGGACCCGTCACTTCCCCGGCCTCGACCACCGCCCGCCCTGCCCCCACCACGACTGACGGCTACGCATACGGATTCGGCGAGGTCAGAGGAAGTCGGCGAGCCCGGCCAGGAAGCGGTCCACGTCGTCGGTGGTGTTGTAGGGGGCCAGGCCCGCGCGCAGGGCGGGGGCTTCGAGTTTGAGCGCGGTGAAGGGCTCGTGGGCGTAGAACGACCCGGCCGGTGCCACCACACCGCGGGCGGCCAGGTGCGCCTGGGCCTCGCGGGCGTCACGGCCTTCCAGGGTCATCAGGAGGGTCGCCGTCCGGTCTGGCGCCTTCGAGTGGACGGTGACGGCGTCGCCCAAATGCTCCAGCCCCTCCTGCAGCCGTGCGCGCAGCGTCAGTTCGTGCGCGTGCAGGGAGTCCAGGGAGTGGGTGAGGCGCTCCCTGCGCGCGATCGCGGTGCCCGGGTCCAGCGCGGCGAGGAAGTCGACGGCGGCGGTGGCGCCCGCCAGGATCTCGTAGGGCAGTGTGCCGAACTCGAATCGCTCCGGCACCGTGTCGGGGGACGGTACGAGCTTGTCCGGGCGCACGGTTTCGAGGAACTCGGGCGCCGCCACGAGGACTCCGCAGTGCGGTCCGAGGAACTTGTACGGCGAGCAGACGAATACGTCGGCACCGAGGGCGGGGACGTCCACGAGGTGGTGCGCGGCGTAGTGGACACCGTCCACGAACACGAGGGCGCCGACGTCGTGCGCGCGGTCGGCGATCCGTCGCACGGGCGGCTTGGTACCCAGCACGTTCGAGGCCGCCGTGACCGCGACGAGACGGGTCCGGGACGTCAGGGCCCGCTCGTAGGAGTCGAGGTCGAGGTCCGTGGTGTCCGGGTCGATCTCGATCCAGCGGACCGTCACTCCGGCGCGCTCGGCGGCCTGGATCCAGGGGCGGACGTTGGCGTCGTGGTCGAGACGGCTGAGGACGATCTCGTCGCCCGGGTGCCAGGTCTTGGCCAGGTGGCGGGAGAAGTCGTACGTCAGCTGGGTGGCGCTGCGGCCGTGGACGACGCCGTCGGCGGGCACCTGGAGGAGGTCGGCGTAGGCGGCGCGGAACTCCTCGACGGCGCGCTCGGCGTTGACTTCGGAGGGGCTGACGGTCCCCCGGTTGGACAGGGGGCCGGTCAGCGTCGCGACGATCGCGTCGGCGACGGGGCGGGGGGTCTGCGTTCCGCCGGGTCCGTCGAAGAAGGCGAGCCCCGAGTCGAGGGAGGGGAAGTGGGCCCGCAGCGCGGTGACGTCGATGGCCATGCGCGGCCTTTCTCTCGGAACGGGTTGCCTGGCGTCCTTCCGCGGGGCGGATCGCCCGGCGTCGCGGTCCCCCTACCCTGACGCGCGCCGCCATGCACGTGCTCCGTCGCGGGAGACCGGATCATCGATGCCCCGTCCGCAGCTCGCCTCACGGTCGCCGGAGGCGCTGTCGCTGCTGCCGCGTCGGGGCGCCGGTCATCGCAGGCTGCCTGTCAGGGTGTCGTCCTGCCAGGCCGCCAGTCGGTCGGCGAGCGGAGCGGTGCCGTCGAGAACGTGCCGGGAGAACGCGTCCCGTTCGTGGGCGATGACGGCGGCTTCCCAGACGCAGGGGGCGAGGCCGGCGCGTCCCGGGCGGAGTCGGTCGGGACGCCCGGCCGGGCCGGTGAAGACCGCCAGGTCGGACATGTAGCCCTCGATCCAGGTGTGGACCAGGACGTAGTCACCGTCACCGCCCGCGTGCAGGATCAGGGCGGCGAGCCCGAGCGAGCCGCGGACGCGCCCGAGTTCGAGGTGCGCCGCCGCGATCCGCAGGGCCGCGGCCGTGTCCTGCTCCGCGACACTGCGGCCCGGGGCCTCCAGGGAGTACACCTTGACCAGGTGACCGCCGGCCTCCCGCGTGCCCAGCGGACGTACGGTCCGTCCGTGATGTCCTCGGGACAGGTCGAGCAGCGCCGCCGAGTCCACCGCGGCCGGAAGTGGGTGATCACTCATGCGTCCATCATGCGACGGCTATTCCGGCTGAGTCACCGTCAGCGCCCAGCGGATCTGTTCGGACGACGCGTCGACGCCGATGGTGAAGGACCCCTGTCGGACCACACCGGCGTCCATGGTCACCGAGCCGACCCCGGCCGTGCCCGCCGGGCAGTCGACCGAGAACGCGGCGACCTCCGTCTCCTGCGAGCGCATCGTCACCCGCACCTCACCGCCGCCCTCGCAGGCCACCGTGAGGACGGTCGGCAGCATGTCCCAGGCACCTCCCGACGCCACCCCGCCGTCGCCGGTCTGTTCGGGCACCCACACCAGGCCCTCCGGGCCGGGATGGGGCAGCAGGGGATCTCCGGCCGCCGCGGCGGACCCCGCGCCGGAAGCCGCCAGCACACAGGCCGTCAGCGCCGTCACGGCCAGGGCTCGTCCCGTTCGGTTCACACACACTCCCTCGTTCGTTTGTTCGGGAGGCCACAGTCTGCCCGCGTGATCACCGCCGGACCTGAGTACGCGTACTCAGGACGATCAGGTTGGCCGGAAAACGCTTCGCGCCGCGTCCCGGCTCGGTCACAGTGTCACAGGGCTGTCCGGGGACGGTCCGAAGACGGTTCCCTGTCGGTGCGAGCGGGTGGCGGGAACGCTCCCATGAGGCACGATCACCGGACATTCACACTTTCGGGGAGTTCCTCATGGCTCACGCAGCCCGTACACGCCGTATCACCGCCGTACTCGCCGCCTGCTCGCTCGGCGCAGTGGCACTGACCGCGTGCGGCGGGGGCGCCGACAAGGACACGGCTTCCCCGAGTACGTCCGCGAGCGCGCCCGGCAAGAGCGCGGACAAGGGCAAGGGCGCGGGCGGGGAGAAGGGCGCGGACGCGTCCTCGACAGCCTCCCCCGGGGACAACGGTGGCACCGGCGGCAGCGGCGGCTCCTCCGGTGGTGGCGGCAGCACCCCGCCCCCGTCGAAGGCCGGATCGGACACGTCCGGATCGGACCAGTCCGTGTCCGAGGAGTCCGGGACCGGCGACGACCAGGACGGCGGCGTGGGCATGTGCGAGACGGCCGACCTGAGCTACGACGTCACCGTCGCGTCGAAGCCGGCCCACCACGCCCTGCTGACCGCGACCAACGACAGTGGCGATCCCTGCCTGCTGTCGGCGAACGACCTGGTGATCACGATTCCGGGCCTCGACGGCGCCGCGGAGCACCGCGGCCCCACCATCGACGACTGGATGCTGAACGCCGGCGAGCGCGCCTACGCCGGGATCCTGTTCGCGGGACCCGGCACCGAGGGCGGCAAGACCGCCGGCCAGGTGGAGATCGCGCTCACGGCCTCCGAGAGCCCGGTGACGGTGACGATCGCCGACGGGCCCGTCACGGTCAACGACGGCACCGTCACCAGCTTCCTCGGAACGGCCGAGGACGCGCTCTCCTACTGACCACGCCCGGGTCGCGAGCCGGGCGGCGCGGTCAGAGGTCCAGATAGAACCGGATGGTGGTGCCGTCCTCGGCGGTGTGGAAGCGCACGAGGTCGGCGACGTAGTGGACGAGCATCAGACCGCGGCCGCCCAGCTGGTCGCGCGCCGGGGGCCTGCGACCGGCCAGGGGGTCGGTCAGGCGCCCCCGGTCGTGGACCTCGCAGACGACCTGCGGCCCCTCGGCCCAGACCCGCACGGTGCCCGAGCCACCGCCGTGCACCACGCTGTTGGTGGTCAGCTCCGCCACCGCCAGCATCAGATCCTGCAACCGGGCACCCGCCAGGCCCAGCCGCCCGGCCTCCTCGACCGCGAAGGAGCGGGCCAGCGGGAGCGCGTCCCCGTCGAAGGAGAGGGAGGCCGCTCCGGGCGGGCAGGTGAGCGGCTCGTTGTAGCGGGCGACCGCGTGCTCGGGATCGTAGGTGTCGCTGGTCAGTTCGACGCCGGCGTCGATGACGACGGGGTGGGTGACATAGGCGTCCGCGAGCGCCTCCGGGGCGAGGGCGTCCGCGTCGTACGGGCACAGGATCGTCACGTCGCGGCCCTGGAAGGCCGCGTTGATGAGGGCCTCGTGCTGGACGCACGCCGGGTACTCCACGGCCGAGCGGTCGGCCCAGATCGGTTCGCCGATGATCCTCACCCGGCCCGCCGGGTGGGCGTCGGCGAAGGCGCGCAGCACCCCGGGAATGATCCGCCCCGGGTTGCGGCCCGCCGACGTCATGTCGAGGAACGTGACCTCGGCGGCGCTCGCGCCCATCCCGTCCCTGATCAGCTCCAGGTTGGGGCCCGGGACGGCGACCGCGACGGCTTCCCCGGCGGACAGTCCCTCCAGCAGGAACGGCACCGTGCCCGCCGTGTACTGCTCCCTGCCCCGGTAGAACAGCGCAGGGTGCACAAAAGGTTCGTGTTCTCTGTTCGTGGCCGTACTCATCGCCCCGCCACCTCGATCTTCGAAAGGCCGGGCCAGAACATGTCCAGGATCCGCTCCAACTCCGGCGGTGGACGGTCCACGACGATCCGGCCCGTACCCAGTCGCTGCGCCGTGACCGCCAGCGCGGCCGCGCCGCCCACGTCGATGGACATCAGGTCGGCCAGCTCCACGAAGGAGACGTCCGTGTGGGCGTGCGCCAGGTCCTCCAGAGCGTGTTCCCAGAAAGAGCGGGTGATCACGTTGATCTCTCCAGCGGCTCGGATTCCCGGGCGGCCCGGCAGAGAGCGGATCTCCAGCGCGGTGCCCCCGTGCGTTCGTACCGGCCCCGGCCCGTGCACGTCGTGGGAGGCGTCCATGGTCTCTCCCCCTGCCCCGTGCGCCGCTGTACGGCGCTCCCCGACTCCACGCCCACCGTACCTGGGGTGACGGCGGGCAGCGGACACGTCATCCTATAACCCGCCGGTGCGGCGACGCTCAGCCGGCGTCCGGCCGATCGCCGTCCTGCGGACCGCCGTCCGGCCGTCCGGCGCGCGCCGGTCGGAAGCACGCCGACACCGTCTTGCCGTGGCGCTGGCACCGCATCTCCAGCGTGTCGGCGAGCATCCGTACGATCCCCACGCCGCGGCCGGAGGTCTCCCCCGGCTTGGGGCTGCGTTGGCGCGGCAGGGTCGGATCCTCGTCGTGGACGCTCACCTGCAGGCATTCGCCGTCCCAGGTGAGGATCAGACGCGCGTCGCTGTGCGCGTGGATGTGCGCGTTGGTGAGCAGCTCGGACACGGCCAGCACGACGGCGTCCACCGTCTCGGGCTCGTCCGCGGTCCACGGGAGGGACTCCAACTGCCGTCGTGTCCATCGCCGTCCGGCGTGCACTCCTCCCGACACGGGAAACGAATGCGCCCATCCCTTCGCCTTGATGCCCGTCGCTCCGGAGCCCGTCCTCTTGCTCGTCACCGACTTCCCCGTTCTCCCGTCCGACGTGGTCTCGTACACACCGTGTGCCCGCCAACCGCGCCCGCAGACGTGCCGCGGACGGCGTTCGTGTCGGACGGCGGTGATCAGTCCTGCGGTACCTGGGCCACCCGGACGCCCACGAGGCAGGTGTCGTCGTCCGTGTCGGACCTGCTGTAGGTGAGGAGGCGGTCCAACTGCTGGTCGAGTGTGGGGGGCACGGTGCGGGCCGCGGTGAGCAGTTGGGCCAGGGATTCCTCCACGGAGCGGTCACGGCGTTCGATCAGGCCGTCGGTGTACATCAACAGGGTGTCGTCGACGGCCAGTTGGATTTCGTGTTCCTCGTAGGTCGCCTCGGGCAGTGCGCCGAGCAGCAGACCCTTGATCAGGGGCAGCGGCGTCGCCTCGGCCGCGCGGACCAGGACCGGCGGCAGATGGCCCGCCCTGGCCCAGCGCAGGGTGTGGCGGTGGGGGTCGTAGAGGCCGCAGACGGCGGTCGCGGTGACGGCTCCGGTCAGGTGGTGGGCCACCATGTTGAGCCAGGCCAGAAGCTGTCCCGGCCCGGCGCCCGTCACGGCGAGACCGCGCAGGGCGTTGCGCAGGACGACCATGCTGGTGGCCGCCTCTATGCCGTGTCCGGCGACGTCCCCCACGCACAGCAGCACCAGCCCGGAGGGCAGCACGACCGCGTCGTACCAGTCGCCGCCGACCAGGTGCTGGGTCTCGGCGGGCCGGTAGCGGACGGCGACGCGCAGTCCGGGGGCCTCCAGGGGGGCCTGGGCGGGGGGCATGATCGCGTGCTGGAGCTGGAGGGTGAGCCGGTCGCGTTCGCTCGCCTGCTGTTCGGAGTGGGCGAGCTGGTCGCGGGTGGCGGCGAGGGCCACCTCCGTCCAGTGGTGGGCGGAGATGTCCTGGTAGGCACCCCGGACGACGAAGAGCCGGCCGTCGGAGTCGAGGACCGGCTCGGCCACCACACGGATGTGCCGGGTGACGCCGTCGGGCCGCTGGAGCCGGAAGGCGGCGGACGCGGAGCGGCGGTGGTGCAGCAGGGTGCGCAGGAACCGGCCGATGGCGACGGCGTCGTCGGGGTGGGCGTGGGCGGGCAGGTCCTCCAGGGGGACGGGCCCGCTGATGGAGGGCTTGCCGTAGAGGCTGTAGAGCTGACCGTTCCAGGTGATCTCGCCGGTGAGGAGGTTCTCCTCGAACCCGCCGATGCGGCCGAGGCGTTGGGCGTGCTGGAGCAGGCTCGCCAGCCGTGCGGTCTCGTCCTCTATGCGCCAGATGAGCAGGACGCTGCCGCCGTGCCGGGTGATGTTGATGTCGGCGACCGCCGACAGCGGGACGTCCTCCACGAGGGAGGTGAGCCGCATGCGGCGGGCACGGAACGGCTCGCCGGTGGCGTAGACCCGTTCGACCTGCTCGAACAGGTCGCTGTCGCCGGCGGACATGGGATACGTCTCCAGGAGCAGGCTGCCGTTGACGACGCCCCGGGGCCGGCCCGCCGGGTCGAGGAAGCGGCTGTTGACGTGGTGGATGCGGAAGTCGATCAGTTCCCCGGTGGAGTCCAGGTGGGGGACGAGCACCAGCGCGGGGTCGTGGAGTCCGTCGGCGAGGTCCATCAGTTCGGCGACGTCGGGCAGGTTCCCGGTTCGCGTGTCGCCGTCGCCGTCGCCGTCGCCGTGGTGCGGGGCGAAGGTCCCCAGCGTGTGGGCGCACAGCTCGGCCAGGGCCTCGACCTGGCGGACGATCTGCGGGGGCTGGGCCTCCAGCGGGGTGGGCCAGACGATCTCCAGCACTCCGTGGATGCGGCCGCCGGTGCCCGCGGGTACGGCGACCCGGCCGCCGTCGGGATGGTGGTGCCGTCCGATGGAGGGCAGGCCGGTCTGGGACAGGCTGCCGATCCACTGGCCGGCCCGGTCGCCGAGTCCGCGACGGGCGACGGTGACGACGCCGGGCGGGACGTACCGCCAGCGGGTCGCCTCGGCGGCCGAGAACCCGGCACTGCCGGCGAGGGTGAGGGAGCCGTCGGCGCCCAGCGCCCAGATCGCCACGGCTTCGGCGCCGAGCGGCGTCAGGGCGTGTTCGAGGAGGGAGTCGGCGACGGCCTGGGCGTCGTGGGCGGCCAGTGCGGCGCTCTCGGCGGTCCGCAGCCGTACGGCGAGGGAGCCGCCGCCCGGCGGGTCGTCGGCGTCGTCCCCGCTCGCGGTGGTCGCGAGGAGGGCGGTCGTCGTCTCGGAGAGCCGGTCGCGGGCGGCCTGGTTGATGACCTCGACGGCGAACTCCAGGGGTGTCACGCCCGCTTGTTCGGTCAGTTCGGCGAGTTGCAGGGCGGCCTGGGCCGGCCCGCACCCGAGCCGCTCCACGAGGATGCCCTTGGCCAGTTCGATCACGGCACGACCGTCGGCCTCGGCATGGGCCGCCTGCACCTCACGCCGCAACCGCTCCACGGTCGCGGCGAGCCGCCCGACGGGCGAGGACTGCGCCTTGGTGTCCAGGGCGTGCACGTCCGCACCGACCGCGACCGGCTCGTCGGCCACGCGCCGGTGGTCGGCCGCGGGCGAGTCATGGACCACGGCCGCGTCGTCCGGCGCCACGTCTGCCGACGGCTCGTCCGCCGGCGGCTCGTCCGCCGGCGGCTCGTCCGGCGTGGCGTCGGCGTGCTGCGGCTCGGCCGGCTGGTGGGGGTTGCTCACGGTTGACCTGTTCCTCGGCTCGGGCGTCGCGGGACGCCACGCGGTGGGCTGGTGCGCGCGGCGGTGTGACGCCCCGTCATACGGTCAGCCACCGTCGGACGCGGCCGATGAGGTCACCCGTGTCGACGGGCTTGGTGACGTAGTCGTTCGCCCCCGAGGCCAGGCTCTTCTCCTGGTCGCCGGGCATGGCCTTCGCGGTGACGGCGATGATGGGCAGGTCGGCGTACTGGGGCATCGACCGGATCTCCGAGGTGGCGGTGTACCCGTCCATCTCGGGCATCATCACGTCCATCAGCACCAGCGAGACGTCCGGGTGGGCGAGCAGCATCTCGATGCCCCGGCGGCCGTTGTCGGCGTGCAGGACGTGGAAGCCGTGGAGCTCCAGCATGCCGCTCAGGGCGAAGAGGTTGCGGGCGTCGTCGTCGACCACGAGGACCTTGCGGCCGAGGAAGGCGCCGTCGACGACCTGCGTGGCGGGGCGCTGCGTCTCCTCGGCACGCACCAGGGACAGCACGTCCCCCGGCTCCTCGGCGGACAGGTGCAGGGTGATGCGTTCGCGCAGTTCGTCCAGGCTGGAGAGGAAGTCCAGCGGGCGGCCGTCCGCGCGGGAGCGCAGTGCCTGCTCGTGCGCCAGGTCCACCCGGTGGCCGGTGTGCACGAGGACGGGCACGCTGGCGAGCGCCGAGTCGCCTTCCATGGCCTCCAGCAGACGCGCTCCCTCGTCGTCGGACAGGGCGAGTTCGAGGACGACGCAGTGGCAGGGTTCGGCGGCCAGGGTGCTCGCGGCCTCCTGGGCTCCGACCGCCGTGATGATGTCGATCGCGCCGAGGGGGTCGCCGTCGGAGGCGAGGTCCGCGACGGCGCGTTCGGCGACGAGGGTCAGCAGTCCGCGCGGGCGGTCCTCGACGACCAGCAGACGGCGGCGGCGCTGCTCGGGCACGGCGGGGGACGCGGTGTCCGGCCGGGACGCCGACGGGAGTTCCCGGCGGGTGGGGTGCGCGTGTTCCGTGGGCCGCCCGTCGGCGTCGAGCAGTTCCTCGAAGTCGTCGCGGGCCACGGGCAGGTAGAGGGTGAAGGTGCTGCCCTGCCCGGGTGTGCTGTCGACCGTGACGGCGCCGCCGAGCAGATGGGCGATCTCCCGGGTGATCGACAGACCCAGTCCAGTGCCGCCGTACTTGCGGCTGGTGGTGCCGTCGGCCTGCTGGAACGCCCCGAAGATCGTCTCCAGTTGCTGCTGGGGGATGCCGATGCCGGTGTCCTCGACCCGGAACGCCACGACGGGTCCGCCGCGCAGGACGCCCACGGGTACCTCGCGGTCCAGGGCGGGTTCGATGCGGAGGGTGACGCCGCCCTCCTCGGTGAACTTCACCGCGTTCGACAGCAGGTTGCGCAGGATCTGCCGCAGCCGGGAGTCGTCGGTGAGGAGGTCGGCGGGCGTGCCCGGCGCGGTGGCCACCGTGAAGTCCAGGTTCTTCTGTGACGTCATCGGGCGGAACGTGGCCTCGACGTACTCCAGGAGCTTGCGCAGCGGGACCCGTTCGGGGGCGACGTCCATCTTGCCCGCCTCGACCTTCGACAGGTCGAGGATGTCGTTGATCAGCTGCAGCAGGTCCGAGCCCGCCGAGTGGATGATGCCCGCGTACTCGACCTGCTTGGGCGTGAGGTTGCGTGAGGGGTTCTGGGCGAGCAACTGGGCGAGGATCAGCAGGCTGTTGAGCGGGGTGCGCAGTTCGTGGCTCATGTTCGCCAGGAACTCCGACTTGTACTTGGACGCCAGCGCCAGCTGCTGTGCGCGGGTCTCCAGCTCCTGCCGGGCCTGTTCGATCTCCAGGTTCTTGGCCTCGATGTCGCTGTTCTGCGACGCCAACAGGGTGGCCTTCTCCTCCAGTTCGGCGTTGGAGCGCTGCAGTTCGTACTGCTGGACCTGCAACTCCTCCGACCGGGCCTGGAGTTCGGCGGTCAGCCGCTGGGACTCCCCGAGCAGTTCGTCGGTGCGGGCGTTGGCCACGATGGTGTTGAGGTTGACGCCGATGGTCGGCATCAGCTGGCTGAGGAAGTCCTGGTGGATCTGGGTGAAGGGGGTGACGGAGCCCAGTTCGATGACGCCGAGGACCTGGTCCTCCACCACGATGGGCAGCACCACCAGGGCGCTGGGCACGGCCTGTCCGAGGCCGGAGGAGATGGTCACGTAGCCCGGCGGCAGTTCCTCGACGCTGATGGGACGGCGATTGCGCGCGGCCTGCCCGACCAGCGAGCGGCCCACGGGGATGCGCTCGGGCCGGTCGGTGTCGTCGGGGTAGCCGTACGAGCCCACCAGCCGCAGTTCGGGGCCGCGCTCGGTGTCCTCGGCGAGGTAGAAGGCGCCGTACTGGGCGGAGGCCAGCGGCGCGAGCTCGTCCATGATGAGTTCGGCGACGACGGGCAGGTCGCGGTGGCCCTGCATCAGGCCGGAGATCCGGGCGAGGTTGGTCTTGAGCCAGTCCTGCTCCTGGTTGGCGCGGGTGGTCTCGCGCAGGGACTCCACCATGGAGTTGATGTTGTCCTTGAGGTCGGCGACCTCGCCGGACGCCTCCACGGTGATGGAGCGGGTCAGGTCGCCCTCGGCGACGGCGCTGGTGACCTCGGCGATCGCGCGGACCTGCCGGGTGAGGTTCCCGGCCAGCTCGTTGACGTTCTCGGTGAGCCGCTTCCAGGTGCCCTCGACGCCCTCCACCTCGGCCTGTCCGCCGAGCCGGCCCTCGCTGCCGACCTCGCGGGCGACGCGGGTGACCTCGGCGGCGAACGACGACAGCTGGTCGACCATCGTGTTGATGGTGGTCTTCAGCTCCAGGATCTCGCCGCGCGCGTCGACGTCGATCTTCTTCGACAGGTCGCCGTTGGCCACCGCCGTCGTGACCAGGGCGATGTTGCGGACCTGGCCGGTGAGGTTGTTGGCCATCGAGTTGACGTTGTCGGTGAGGTCCTTCCACGTGCCCGCGACGTTCGGGACGTGGGCCTGGCCGCCGAGGCGTCCCTCGGTGCCGACCTCGCGGGCGACGCGGGTGACCTCGTCGGCGAACGCGGAGAGCGTGTCGACCATCGTGTTGATGACGTCCGCGAGGGCGGCGACCTCGCCCTTGGCCTCGACGGTGATCTTCTGGGAGAGGTCGCCGCGTGCGACGGCGGTGGCGACCTGGGCGATCGAGCGGACCTGCCCGGTCAGGTTCGACGCCATCACGTTGACGTTGTCCGTCAGGTCCTTCCAGGTCCCCGACGCGCCCCGGACGATGGCCTGTCCGCCCAGGTTGCCCTCGGTGCCGACCTCGCGGGCCACACGGGTCACCTCGTCGGCGAAGCCGGACAGCTGGTCCACCATCGTGTTGATGGTGTCCTTGAGCTCGAGGATCTCCCCGCGGGCGTCCACGGTGATCTTCTGGGACAGGTCGCCCTGAGCCACCGCCGTGGCCACCTGGGCGATGTTGCGGACCTGGGAGGTGAGGTTGGCCCCCATGAAGTTCACGGAGTCCGTGAGGTCCCGCCAGGTGCCCTTCACGCCCTTGACGTCCGCCTGCCCGCCGAGGCGTCCCTCGGTGCCGACCTCGCGGGCGACGCGGGTGACCTCGTCGGCGAACGCGGAGAGCTGATCCACCATCGTGTTGATGGTGTTCTTCAACTCCAGGATCTCTCCACGGGCGTCGACCGTGATCTTCTGCGACAGATCACCCTCGGCCACCGCCGTGGTCACCTGGGCGATGTTGCGGACCTGGGACGTGAGGTTGCCGGCCATGAAGTTGACCGAATCGGTGAGGTCGCGCCAGACCCCGCCGACGCCGGGCACCTGGGCCTGTCCGCCGAGCCGCCCCTCGCTGCCGACCTCGCGCGCGACGCGCGTGACCTCGTCGGCGAACGCGGAGAGCTGGTCGACCATCGTGTTGACGGTCTCCTTCAGCTGGAGGATCTCGCCACGCGCCGGGACGTCGATCTTCTGCGACAGGTCGCCCTTCGCGACGGCGGTCGCCACCTGTGCGATGTCGCGCACCTGGGTGGTCAGATTGCCCGCCATGGCGTTGACCGAGTCGGTGAGATCGGCCCAGGTGCCCGAGACGCCCGGCACCTCGGCCTGTCCGCCGAGCGTGCCCTCGGTGCCCACCTCGCGGGCCACGCGGGTGACCTCCGAGGTGAACACGGACAACTGGTCCACCATGCCGTTGAAGACGGTGGCGATGTCGCCGAGCAGCCCCTCGCCGTCGGAGGGCAGCCGGGTGCCGAAGTCGCCGTCCCGTACGGCGGTCAGTCCGGCCAGGAGCTGCCGTAGCTCCTGCTCTCCCGGAGCCCGTTCGACGGTCTCGGTCGTCTTGCCGCTCATGCGCACCCTCGTTCCGCTCCCCAAGAGCCCTCGCGCCGAGGACTCGGAACCCGCGCCGGGCCGTGAAGGCCCCGCTCACCGGCCGGATTTCCGCAGTTCACGGAACGGCCGGATGAGAAAATCCGGTGAAGGTTAACGCAGTTGTCGTCCGACAACCAAAGCCGGTCTCGAAGATCCCGGCCGCCCCGAAAAGATACCTGCCCGGGTGGCATACACGGCCGGACCGGGGGCACTCGGGACGGTTTCACGCCGCCGCCCGAGGCACCCCCGAGAGCACCTCACCGAGAGCACTTTCCGCCGCTTTCCGGCTCTCTGTCCAGCTCTTCACCGAGCACTCCACCTTCGCGAGGAAGGTGCGCCGACCCCGCCACGCGGGCCGTATATGGGGGCCCTTCCCCCATGCGACACCGAGAACCCGACGGGCACCGTGGGGGCGGCCCGGCGCACCGGCGGTGCGCCGGGCCGATCGACGGACGCAATCGAGAGGGAGTCCATGGGAAGAAAAGCGTTACTCAGGGTCCTGGTCGTCGCGGCGACGGCCGCTTCCGCGGTGACCTTGACCGGAGGGCCCGCGAGCGCGGCCACGGGCGTGTCCAAGAGCGGGACCAACGTGGTCGTCAACGCGGCGGCGGGGCGCGCCAACAACATCACCGTCGGCCTGTCCGGGAGCAACGTCGTCATCCAGGACACCGCCGACACGCTGACCGCCGGCGTCGGCTGCACCCTCCAGGTGAACGGCTCGGTGGTCTGCCCGGTGAACCTCAACACCGACACGGTCGTGGTCAACGCCGGTGACGGCAACGACATCATCACCAAGACCGGCAACGTCCGCGGCGACCTGAAGGGCGAGTCCGGCAACGACGTCATCAACGGCGGCCCCAGCCCGGGCAGCAACATCCTCAACGGCGGCACGGGGAACGACACCCTGAACGGCGGGGTCACCTTCGACCTCCTCATCGGCGGCACGGGCGCGGACCGGCTCAGCGGCGGGGGCGGCACCAGCGACATCGCCAGCTATCTGGAGAGCGGTTCCGGAGTGGTCGTCGACATCGACAACGCCGCCGACGACGGCATCGGCGGCGAGGGCGACAACGTCCTCACGGACGTGGAGATCGTCTACGGCAGCCCGTTCGGCGACACGCTCACCGGTGGTACGGCGGGCGACATCCTGTCCGGCTTCGGAGGCAACGACCTCCTGGTGGGCGGCACCGGCAACGACACCCTCGTCGGTGGCGCCGGCGGCGACACGCACAGCGGAGGCGCCGGCAACGACACCCTCGACGCCGTGGACGGCGTGTTCGGCAACGACTCCCTCAACGGGGGCACCAACACCGACACCTGCACGGCCGACACGAGCGACACGAAGACCGCCTGCGAGGCGTGAGGTGACGTGAGGTGACGCGGCGGGGCCGGATCGCGCAGAGCCGCGACCCGGCCCCGCTGGTGCCGCCGCCGAAGCCGATGTGCAGAATTCGGCCAGGACGCGACTGCCTACGGCCGAAAACGTCCCTTTCTCCCGAGCCGACGGGGCTCGCGGAGTTGGCGAACAGCAGGAGGGGGACGAACCATGAACGTGACGCCGAGGAGGACCCGCCGCAGACCCGGTTCCGTCCGGACGATGCTGCTGAGCCTCTGCGCCGCCGGAGCGCTGGGGCTCAGCGGCTGCTCGGGGGACGGCGGCACGGAGACCGCCGACGGGGACGTGAAGACGAGCGCGACGGCGACGAGCGGGGCACAGGACAAGGCCGACGGCAAGAGCGGGGGTACGGCCGGGACGCCCGGCGCGAAGACGTCCGCGGGCCCTGGCGACGATGCCGACAAGTCCGGAGCCGACCCGGACACCCCTTCGGAGCCGCCCGCCTCGGAGGCGACGGACTCCACGGGCCCGGACGGTGGCGGCGGCGCCGGTGACGACTGCGACCACAAGATGCCCATCTCCCCCGACGAGATCGCCGTCTACCGCTACACCCCCGAGGGCGGGTCCCTGAGCCTGATCGTCAAGCACGGCAACTGGGGGTGCGGCACCCCCGACTCGGACGGCGCCCCCTTCGAAACGGTCGGCAAGGAGACCTACATCCCGCTGGACCAGGCCGCGGACATCACCGTGACCACGCCCATCGTGGAGAGCACGACGAACCAGCCCATCGGCGTCCAGGAGTTCCTGGACTGGCTCGAGGCCCACCCGAACTCAGGACTCGTCTTCACCTACCACCTCGGCGACGACGGAGCCATCGACCGCCTCGACGAGGTCTTCACCCCCTGATCACACCCCCGATCGAGCACTCTCGCCGCGCCCGAAACAGGACAAGGAGGGATAATTTACCCATTGCGGCGACGCATGAGCGCCGTCCCCATCGCCCACGAACAGACAGGTCGGACCATGTCCAAGAAACCACGTTCGTCCGAGCCGCCGCACGGCAAGGGCCCCAGCCGTCACCGGGGCACCGAGCACCACGGCTGGTCGCCCGATGTGGACGAGACCCGTCAGCAGGACAACCCGAGCGCCCCACGCTCCTTCCGTACGGCCGAGCACGCCGAAGCGGCGGGCCGGGGCCGGAAGAAGTCCGCGGAGGAGACGAAATCCGTCCCGGGCGACACGGTGAAGAGTGACGGGACGCGCGGCGAGGAGTACGGCGACGCCGACGAGAAGGGCCGCCGCGACACCGGGCGCAAGGGCCGCTCCCAGCGCCCCAGCGGCACCAAGGACGCCGCCAGCAAGACTGGCGTGGACCCGCAGGACCCGTAGAGCCGCGGGATCGGACGACTGAAGTCGAGGCGGCTCCGCGGGCCCCAGGCCCCGCGGAGCCGCCTCGACACGGTCAGCCCACGCCAGCCGTGCAGCCGTGTCAGCAGATTCTCGGCAGTTGCTCCCCGATCGGCAGGTCGACCACCCGTGTGCCGCCGAGCCCGGTCCTGGCCACGACCATGCCGGGATGGTCCTCGACGGCCTCGCCGATGATCACGGAGTCGGTGCCCAGGGGGTGGGCGCGCATCGCCTCCAGCACCGCGTCGGCGTGCTCGCGCGGGACGAAGGCCACGAGCTTGCCCTCGTTGGCGATGTACATGGGGTCCAGCCCGAGAATGGCGCAGGCGTTGGCCACGGCGGACGGGACCGGGACAGCGCGCTCCCGGACGACGACCCCGGTGCCCGAGGCCGCCGCGATCTCGTTGAGCGCCGCCGCCAGGCCGCCCCGGGTGGGGTCGCGCAGGACGTGCAGGTCAGGGGTGACGGCGAGCATCGCGTCGACCAGACCACCGAGGGCCGCGCAGTCGCTCTCGATCTCGACGCCGAACTCCAGCCCTTCCCGCACGCTCATGATCGCCACCCCGTGGACGCCGATGGCGCCGCTGACGATCACGACGTCGCCGGGGACGACCCGCTGGGGCCGCAGATCGACGCCGGCCGGGACCAGACCGATGCCGGCCGTGTTGACGAAGACCCCGTCGCCGTGGCCGGCCTCCACCACCTTGGTGTCACCGGTGGCCACCTCCACCCCGGCCGTGCGCGCGGCCGCGCCGAGCGCACGGGCGACCCGGCTGACCACGTCCAGCTCGACGCCCTCCTCCAGGATGAACCCGCAGGAGAGGTAGGCGGCGCGGGCGCCGCGCATGGCGAGGTCGTTGACGGTGCCGTTCACCGCGAGGTCGCCGATGCTGCCGCCGGGGAAGAACAGCGGCCGCACCACGTAGGAGTCGGTGGAGAACGCCAGCCGGGCCCCGCCCAGCGCGAGAACGGCCGCGTCACCCATCTGGGCGAGCACCTCTCCGCCGTAGGCCGGCGCGAAGATCTGCTCGACGAGTTCGGCGGAGAGGGCTCCCCCGCCGCCGTGGCCCATGACGACGCGGGGCCTGTCGCGGACGGGGGCCGGGCACGTCCACCCTTCGATGTCGAGGGTGGCGGGGAGTTCGGTGGTGTCAGACAACGGGGCTCGCCTCCCGGGCCTTGACGGCGGGCACGTCCAGCCGCCGGTAGAGGTAGTACGCGGCGCAGGCTCCCTCGCTGGAGACCATCGTGGCCCCCAGGGGCGTACGCGGTGTGCACAGCGTGCCGAAGGCCTCGCACTCGTGCGGCTTGAGCAGCCCCTGGAGGACTTCTCCGCTGCGGCACTCGGCGGGCTCGACCGTCCGGATCCCGCCGACCTGGAAGCGGTGCTCGGCGTCGTGGTCCCGGTACTTCGGCGCCAGTCGCCAACCGCTGTCGGGGATCACCCCGATCCCGCGCCAGGCCCGGTCGGTGACCTCGAAGACGTCCTCCAGCATGGCCCGTGCGGCCTGGTTGCCCTCCGGGCGGACGGCGCGGGCGTAGGCGTTGTCGACGGTGTGCTCACCGCGTTCCAACTGCCGCACGGCCCGGCGTACGCCTTCGAGGATGTCCAGCGGCTCGAAGCCCGTCACGACGATGGGGACGCGGAAGCGTTCGGCGAGTTCCGGGTACTCCCCCACGCCCATCACGCTGCAGACGTGCCCGGCGGCGAGGAAGCCCTGTACCCGGCAGCTCGGCGAGGACATGATCGCCTCGATGGCGGGCGGTACGCGGACGTGGGACACCAGCATGCTGAAGTTCTCGACGCCCAGCTTGCGGGCCTGATGGACCGTCATGGCGTTGGGCGGCGCGGTGGTCTCGAAGCCGATGCCGAAGAACACCACCTGGCGGTCCGGGTTCCGCTGGGCGATCCGCAGCGCGTCGAGCGGCGAGTAGACGACCCGTACGTCGCCGCCCTCCCCGCGGACCTGGAACAGGTCCCGGCCGGTGCCGGGCACCCGCAGCATGTCGCCGAAGGAGCAGAAGATCACCTCCGGTCGTGAGGCGATCTCCAGTGCCTTGTCGATGACCTCCAGCGGGGTCACGCACACGGGGCAGCCCGGCCCGTGGATCAACTCGATCTCGTCGGGGAGGAGTTGATCGAGGCCGTGCCGGATGATGCTGTGCGTCTGCCCTCCGCACACCTCCATCAGGGCCCACGGTCTGGTCACCGTGGCACGGATGTCGTCGAGGAGCCGTCGCGCCAGCTCCGGGTCCTGGAACTCGTCGATGTACTTCACCGGTCACGCACCTCTTCCGCCGACACCTCTGCCGCCGACATTTCCGCCAACCGCGCCTCGGTCACCGGGCCCACGCCCACCGGATCCACGCCCGCCTCCGCCGCCGCCATTTCCCAGGCATCGCCGAACTCCTCCTGCAGCATGCCGAGTTCGGCGAAGAGTTCGAGCGTCTGCCGGGCCGACTCCTCGTCCAGTCGTTGCAGGGCGAACCCGACGTGGACGATGGCGTACTCGCCGACCCGCAGGTCGGGCAGATACTCCAGGCACACCTCCTTGACCACGCCGCCGAAGTCGACGGTGGCCATCCGGGTGCCGTCCCGTTCCTCGATGTCCAGCACTCTGCCGGGTACCGCCAGGCACATGAGCCTCTCCTCGCTGTGGGTCGCGCGTGCTTCAGTCGGTGGGAGTGGATGCGGTCCGGGCGGCCACCATCAGCTGGCCCAGCGCCAGACCGCCGTCGCCCGGCGGGACCAGGTGGTGCCGCAGGACCGTGAAGCCGTCCCCGCGCAGGGCGGAGGCGCAGGCCGACGAGAGCAGCGTGTTGGCGAACACGCCTCCCGTGAGGACGACCGTGTCGAGTCGGTGCCGCTCCCGCGCCCGTCGGCACATGGCGTGCACCAGCGCGGCCACGCCCCGGTGGAAGCGGGCCGCGATCAGTGCGGGTTCGACGCCCGCGCGCAGGTCGTCGACGATCGCCGCGATCACGGGCGCCGGATCGGCCCGTACGGCACCGCCGTCGCCGTCCTCCGGGTCGTGGAGGGCGAAGGCGTACGCCGCGGTGTCCCCGTCCGGTGCGCACAGGGCGGCGGCCTCCCATTCGACGGCGGCCTGCGCCTCGTAGCCGGCCCGGTGGCAGACCCCGGCGAGGGAGGACACGGCGTCGAAGAGGCGGCCCATGCTGGACGTGGGGACGCAGTTCAAGGAGCGCTCCAACTGCCTTCGCAGCAGCAGCAGTTCGTCGGGCGGGCAGGCCGCCGTGCAGGCGAGGTCGTCGGTCCAACCGATGCCGGCCGCTCTCAGGTGGGCCAGTGCCATGCGGTACGGCCGCCGCACGGCCGCGTCGCCGCCGGGCAGGGGAACGTACGCGAGATGCCCGAACCGGGTGAAGCGGTCGTAGTCGGCGAGCAGGAACTCCCCGCCCCACACGGCGCCGTCGTCGCCGTGGCCCGTGCCGTCGAAGGCGACGCCGATGACCGGCCGGGTGCCGTCGAGCCCGTGCTCGGCCATCGCGGCGGCGATATGCGCGTGATGGTGCTGGACGCGTACGACGGGTCGCCGGGCCGGGTCGCGGTCGGCCCACCGGGCGGAGCGGTAACCGGGGTGACGGTCGGAGACCAGGGCCTCGGGCCGCACCCCGGTGAGCGACTCCAGTTGTGCCGTCGCGTGGTCGAAGGCCCGTTGCGTGCCGAGGTCGTCCATGTCGCCGATGTGCGCCGAGAGCCAGGCGTGGCGGCCGGAGCCCAGACAGAAGGTGTTCTTCAGGTCGCCGCCGACAGCCAGGGCGGGCCGCACGGGCAGCGGGAGGGCCAGCGGCAGTGGCGCGTAGCCACGGGAGCGGCGGAGCATCAGGGGCTCCCCGTCGCAGACCCGGACCACGGAGTCGTCGCACGGGACGTGGATCGTCCGGTCGTGGGTGAGCCAGGCGTCGGCCAGGTGCGCGAGCCGCTCCAGTGCCTCGGTGTCGTCGGTGACGATCGGCTCCCCGGACACGTTGCCGCTGGTCATGACGAGCAGCCGAGGGCCGTCCGCGTCGCCGGGCAGGCCGAGCAGCAGATGGTGCAGGGGTGTGTACGGCAGCATCACGCCGAGGTCGGGGCTGCCGGGCGCGACGGCCTCGGCGGGCCGGACGTCCCCGGTGGCGTACGACGGCCGCGGGCGCCTCCGCATCAGGACGACCGGCCTGGCCCGGCTTTCGAGCAGGCTCTGCTCCTCGGGGCCCAACCGCACGAGGTGCCGGACGTCGTCCGTCGTCCTGGCCATGACGGCGAACGGCTTGTCCCCGCGCGCCTTGCGGCGCCGCAGCAGGTCCACGGCGGCCTGGTTCGTCGCGTCGCAGGCCAGGTGATAGCCGCCCAAACCCTTCACGGCGAGGATCGCGCCCCGCGCCAGCAGGGTGCGCGCCTCGACGACCGGGTCCGCCCCGTCGGCACTCCTCGTTCCGCCCTCCTCGCCGACGAGCAGCCGCAGCCGGGGCCCGCAGGCGGGGCAGGCGACCGGCTGGGCGTGGAAGCGCCGGTCGGCCGGATCCTCGTACTCGCGCGCGCAGTCGAGGCACATCGGGAAGCCGGCCATGGTGGTGTGGGCCCGGTCGTAGGGCACACCCGTGACGATCGTGAAACGCGGGCCGCAGTGGGTGCAGTTGACGAACGGGTGGCGGTACCGGCGGTCCGAGGGGTCGGCCAGCTCGGCGAGGCAGTCGGCGCAGGTGGCGGAGTCCGGGGAGATCAGGGTGCGGGCGGGTCCGCCGGTGTGGGAGGCGAGGATGGTGAAGGTCGTCCCGCCGACGGGGGCCAGCTCGCGGTGGTCGACGGAGTCGACGCGGGCCAGCGGGGGCGCCTCGGCGGCGATGCGGGCGCAGAACCGGGCCACGGCCGAGGCGGTGCCTTCCACCTCGACGACCACGCCCTCCGGAGTGTTGGAAACGTGTCCGGCCAGAGCGAGTTCGGTGGCGAGGCCGTACAGGTAGGGCCGGAAGCCCACGCCCTGGACGACGCCCCGGACGGTGACGCGGCGGCGCAGCCGGATGTCCTCGCTGACGGCGGCCGGGGCATGCGGAACGGTCACGGCTGGGGGTGTGCCATGGCTTCGACGGCCTCCGGATGCGCGGGGGTGGCGCCGTGGATGTGGCCGTGCGCGTGTTCATGGGTGTGGCCATGACCATGGCTGTGGTCGTGGCTGTGACTGTGGTCGTGGCCGTGGTGGTGGGGCTGTCGGGCCATGACCGGTGTGTGGACGGGTCTGCCGTCCGCGGCGGCCAACGCCCGGTCGAGCAGCGCGCCCACTCCCCAGCCCCGGCGTGCCGAGGTCAGGATCACCTCGACGCCGGGGTTGACCTGTTCCAGGTTCTTGCGGAACGCGAACTCGTCGAACTCGACGGCCTCCGCGAGGTCCGTCTTGGTGACGACGACCAGCTGGGCGAGGCCGAAGGCGGTGGGGTACTTGAGCGGCTTGTCCTCGCCCTCCGTCACGGAGGCGAGGGCGACCCGCAGCGTCTCCCCCAGGTCGTAGGAGGCGGGGCAGACGAGGTTGCCGACGTTCTCCACGAACAGCAGCCGCACGTCGTCGGGCAGCCAGCCCTCCAGGTGCCCGGCGAGCATGCCCGCTTCCAGATGACACAGTCCGTCGGTGAGCACCTGCTTGACCGGGACGCCCGAGCGCGCCAGGCGGATCGCGTCGTTCTCGGTGGCGAGATCGGCGCTCAGCGCCGCCACGGGGACGGACCGCTCACGCGCCCGCAGCAGTTCCTGCTCCAGCAGCGCGGTCTTGCCGCTGCCCGGGCTGGACAGCAGATTGACGACGGCGGTGCCCCGGGCGGTGAGTGCGGCGCGCAGTTCGTGGGCGCTCGCGTCGTTCTTCGCGAGTACGGCCTGACGCAGGTCGGCGACACGGCACATGGTTCAGCTCTCCTCGGAGATCGGTTCGCGGGTGGGTGGCTGCGCGGGGCCGCCGTCCTCCCAGCGCACGTCGACGATGCTCAGTTCCCGGCCCGCCAGCAGATCGGTGCGTGTGCCGCCGCACGCGGGACAGGTGAGCAGCGGCGGCATGCCGACGGCCCACTCGTGTGCGCAGGGCGTGCAGCGGGCCCGCCCCGGCACCGCCTCGGTGATCAGCTCGGCGCCCTCCAACAGGGTTCCGGCGCAGGCCAGTTCGAAGCAGAAGGTGAGGGAGTCGGGTACGACACCGGCCAGTTCGCCCACCTGGAGCCGTACCGAACGGACCGCCGTGACGTCTCCGGCCCGGTCGGCGGCCTCCGCGACCTGGTCGACGACGGCCAGTGCGACGGACATCTCGTGCATGGGTCTGTGGTCCTCCCGCCGCCTGTCTTCGCCGGGGTTCATTACAGGCGTGCGCGTCCGGGTCCCCCGGCCCGGCGCGCCGTCACGGCTCGCCGGGTACGCCGTTCGACGCAACCGGCAACCGACAACCGCACGGCACGCCGGTCGGCACCGGGCTTCACATCCGACGGATGCGCAGGTAGCGCCTGAGGTCCGGCAGGACCCCGGCGGCGACGGCGACCAAGGCGGCCGTGGCCGCTCCTCCGATGACGATCTTCTTCATTCCGTCTCTCCTCATGTCGAGGCCTCAGCGGTTGAGGCCCGCACCACGGACGGCTCGCCGTTCCGCAGCAGCTCATCGATCAGCCGGACGGCCTCCGGCACGGCGGTGGACACCGGTGTGCTGAGTCCGACGCGCTCGTCCACCGAGGCCGGTTCGCATCCGACGACCAGGACGCGGCGGGGTGGCTCGCCGCCGGTCCCCACGCAGAGGGTGTGCAGCAGCGCCAGGACGGTGTCGGGGGTCATCCGGTGGCCGTCGAGGGCGGGGGCGCCCGGCGTCGGGTCCGGGGCTGCTTGAGCGGGGTCGTCGTGCTCGATCACGTACAGCGTGCCGGGCGCTCCGCCGCGTGCCGTGGCGTCGACGAGGATCAGGGTGTCGTAGCCGTCGAGGAGCTGGTAGGCGAGGTGCACCCCCCGCACGCCGATGTCGACGACCTCGACGTGGTCGGGCAGGTCGCGCTCGGTGAGGCGGCGCACGGTCTCCACGCCGAAGCCGTCGTCGCCGAGGAAGATGTTGCCGATGCCGGCGACCAGGGTTCTGGGCTTCGACCGCGCGGAGGGGGTCATGCGTCGTCCTCCAGCGGGGTGACCTCGTCGGGCTGGAAGTACAGGTAGCGTCCCTGCTCGCGGCGGATGTCGGCGCCCGGGTCGCCCTCGACCGTGACGGCCAGGTGGACCCCGCCGTCGACGTCGTGCAGCACCGCCTCGACCACGGCGGTGCGCCCGCGCAGGAAGATGTCCTGTGCGTCGGTGCGGCGCAGCCCTGGGTGCAGTTCGACGCGGCTGCCCTTGCCGACCGACCGGCCGTCGACGACCACTCGGTCCCGCGTCGGGTCGAAGCCCGCGTCGCTCGCGGGGTCCCACCAGGGCGTGTCGGGCCGCTGGACCCCGTACTCGTCGGGGAAGCCACCGCCGGGGGCCGCGAAACCGAGGTCGGGGGGCACGAAGCCTGGGCCTGGGGCGGCGGGGCCTGGGGAGCCGGCGTCGGGGCCGGTCACCTCGCGCAGGCTGCGTACCGCGCCGTGCAGCCGCTCCAGGACCTCGGCCGGCATGGAGTCGGCCAAGTCGATGACGGCGGCGGCCCGTTCGTCGGTCCCCCGGGCCTCGCGCTTCTCCTCGTCGGTGAGGGCGGCGGTGCGCAGCGCGAGGATCTCGTCGATCTCGGTGGCGTCGTAGAGCGCGCCGGGGCTCTCCGGCGCGATGGCCGGATGGTCCTCCAGGATGATCGGCGAGGACAGCACGAGATCGGCACGGCCGGGTTCCCCGGCGAGTACGGGCCAGGTGTGCAGGTTGCGGCAGACGGCGACCGCGTCCCTGGCCCACTCCGGGGGGTCGGTCATCGACAGGAACGATCCGGCGTCGAGGGCCATGAGCAGGTGGGTGGCCACCAGGGAGTGGGGCAGCGCCGCGTCCCGGTCGGCGCCGTGTCCCTCCGGCGGTGTCCAGCCGCTGGTGTTCTCGACGACGGCGGTCAGGCGCAACACCCGGTAGGGGCCGTCGAGTTCGCGGGCGGACAGCCGCACCGTCCCGTTGATCTCCTCACGACGCCGCAGCAGCCGGCCGACGGTGCGGCCCGCCGCGTCCAGGACCGGTGCGGTGTCCTCCCGGGCCGGGCGGTGGAAGGGGTGGGTGACGCCGTCGCCGAGGAGTTGCTCGACCGGCGCGATCACCTCGACGCGTTCCTCGACGCCCTCGTCCCAGGGCACCAACAGCCGGTCGTCCAGGTCGAGTTCGGCGACCGTCTCGAAGCCTCCGTCCGGGAGCGCCCGCTGCACGGTGCGCCGCCGGGCGTGCAGGAAGCGCACCTCGACCGAGAGGGTGGCGCCCGCCTTCGGCTCCATCAGGCACTCGGTGTGCTGGAAGTCGTGTTCCTCGCACTCGGCGCCCCAGGCGGGTGGCACGAGCACCCCGAACTGCCAGCGCAGCCGGTTCTTGGCCGCCGAGGCACGGTACGGGTAGAGGACGTAGCCCTCGAAGAGGACGGCGTCGGCCACCTGCCGGGCGAGGGCGAACCGCTCCTCGGTCTCGGCGGCGAACGCGGTGAGGGTCACGTGTCGGTCCTTCCGGTGGTGCCGGTGAGGGCGCGCAACGGGTCCCTCGCGGGCACGTGCGTGGCGCGGCTCTCGTCGAGCAGGGCCTCGAGGGTCGCCTCCCAGGAGGACAGCGCGTGCCGGGAGCGGTAAGCGAGGAGGGCGTCCATGGTGTCGCGGGGCAGCCGGATCCAGCCGCAACCGGGGAAGTGCTGCTCGACCATCTCCCGCCAGGTGGCGACCGGCATGCGGAAGGCGGCCTCGCGGTCCCACGGGACGGGCTCGACCCGGAAACCGCCGGCGCCGGTGAACGCCGTACCGGAGAACAGCATCAGCAGCGGGACCTCGCCGTCCGTGAGGGCGGCGAGGTAGCGGCTGGCGGCGATGTCCATGTCGTAGGTGCAGGGCACGACGAGGTCGACGTCGGTCTCTCCCGTGAAGCTGGGCACCATGAGCGCGACCTGCGCGAACTGCACCGGTTGGAGGCTGCTGCCCCAGCGTGAGCGCTCGCCGAAGAGGTCGGTCAGGCCGTCGGCCTCGGCCGGCTCGTACGCCCGGCGGGCCGGCTCGATACGGATCTGGCAGCGCAGCGCGACGGCGTGCACGTGCGCGTTGTCGGCGGCGGTGACGCGCAGCCGGAAGACGAGCGTGGGTCCGGCGGCGAACCGGTCGGCGCGGACGCCGGTGCAGGCGAAGGAGAACTCGGTCATGGGCGCGCCGCCTCGTCCACGGGGCGGGCGCGTCGTGCGACGTCCGCGAAGAACGCGTCGAGGGCGGCGCGGGCCTCGGCTCCGCCGTCGAAGCCCTGCCACAGCAGGCGCATGCGGCCGACGAGTTCGTAGCAGATGTCGATGGGGACGAGGTGGCACTCGCAGCGGCCGTCGGTGCGGTGCAGCAGCAGCGCCTCGACGTCGGGTTCGAGGAGTTCGGCGAGGCGGCTGCCGGCGAGGACGTCCGCCCAGGTCGCCGGGTCGAGTTCGCTCTCGGTGGCTCCGGCCGGGCTGGGATACAGGGCGACCAGCCGGTCGAGTGCGGCGTTGCGGAAGAGGAAGGCGACGCCGACCGGGATCTGCAGCGCCTCCCAGGCGCTGTCGTCCAGGTGGTGTGCGGGGTCGGTGAGGTAGCGGGCGGGGACCGTGCGGAAGCGGCCCGCGGCGGCGCCCGGCTGTTCCATCAGCAGGGCGCAGGGGCCGCAGGCGCAGACGAGGGCGCGTTTGTCGGTGTCGACCAGGTGGCGGTGGTCCTCGGGCACCACCACCGCGCACAGTTCGCAGCGCTCCTGCGGCGGTGGACGCTCGGCGAGGAACCGCCGCAGGCCGGCGCCGGGCCCGGTGGTGAGCGTGGGCGCGTTCGTCGCGGTCATCGGGCCCCCGCCGGCGCCGAGCCGATCTGGAGGAGCGGGGGTTCCACGGGGGCGGTCTCGACGTGGACGGCCATGACCTCGGGAGCGAAGCAGGCCAGTGCCGCCTCCGCCGCCTGCCGGGCGTCCGCGCCGGAGCCGCACCCGCAGCCGCCGGACGCCCGGGCACGCACCCTCAGCGTGCCGGTCGACTCGTCGAGGTCCATGACGTCCAGGGTGTGGTCCCGGACGGTGTCGAGGGCGCGGGCGATGCGGGTGTCGCGGTCCTCGGGGTGCAGGTCGTGCAGGACGAGGAGGCTCGCGACGAGTTCGTCGCCGAGCAGCCGCGCCGACGGATCGCCGGGCGCGGAGGACAGCAGGTGGAGGATGCGGGCCAGCCCCGCACCGTAGAAGTCCATGAGGGAACGGACCAGTTCCTCGGCCGCCGCGGTGACGGCCGGGTCGCCGCTCGCGGCCAGTCGGTCGAGCACCTCCTCGACCCTGCGTCCGGTCTGCTCCGCGGTCACCGGCGCCGTCGCCGTCGGCGCGCTCATCCGCCCAGTCCGCTCAGGCCGGTGGGCACGTGCATCGACTTCACGGTTCGGCCGTCGCCGACGTACATGTGGACGCCGCAGGGCAGACAGGGGTCGAAGCTGCGGACGGCGCGCATGATGTCGATGCCCTTGAAGTTCTCCGGGGTGTTCTCCTCGAAGATGGGCGTGTTCTGCACGGCGTCCTCGTACGGGCCGGGTGTGCCGAAGGTGTCCCTGGTGCTGGCGTTCCAGGGGGTCGGCGGGTACGGGTGGTAGTTGGCGATCTTGCCGTCGCGGATCACCATGTGGTGGGAGAGGACGCCGCGGACGGCCTCGGTGAAGCCGACGCCGATGCCCTCGTCCGGGACCTCGAACTTCTCCCAGGTCTGCAGGCGTCCGGCGCGGACCTCCGCGAGACCCTTCTCCGCGCAGTGCAGGGCGACGGCGGCTGCGTACGCCTGGAAGTAGGTACGGGCGCGGTTGCGTTCGAGCGCGTTGGACCACTGCGGGATCTTCCACTCGAAGGTGGTCTCCGGCTTGGTCATGGTGCGGGGCAGGTTGATGACGACGCTGTGGCCGGTGGCCTTGATGTAGCCGATGTCGACGAGGCCGGAGAGGGCGGTGGACCACAGGCGGGCGATGGGGCCGCCGCCGGTGTCCAGGGCGAGGTGGTCCTTGCCGTCGAACCAGCGCGGGGACATGACCCAGCTGTACTTGTCGTCGAAGTTCCGCTTCTGCGGGGCCGGGATGGTGTGCTGGTTCCACGGGTGGCGCGGGTCCACCGGGTTGCCGAGCGGGTCGTGGGTGACGAACTGCTCCTGTCCCTGCCAGTCCTCGTAGTAGGAGCTGCCGAGCAGGATGCGGATGCCGAGGTTGATCTCGGTGAGGTCGTTGGTGACGAGTTTGCCGTCCACGACGATGCCGGGGGTGACGAACATCTTCCGTCCCCAGTCGGTCATGTTGGCGTAGGTGAAGTCGCAGTACTCGGGGTCGTTGAGCGCGCCCCAGCAGCCGAGCATGACGCGGCGGCGGCCGACCTCCTCGTAGCCGGGCAGGGCCTCGTAGAAGAAGTCGAACAGGTCGTCGTGCAGGGGGACGACGCGCTTCATGAACTCGACGTACCGCATGAGGCGGCTCATGTAGTCCGTGAAGAGCTGGACGGAGGCGATGGTGCCGACGCCGCCCGGGTAGAGCGTGGAAGGGTGCACATGGCGGCCTTCCATCAGGCAGAACATCTCGCGGGTGTAGCGGCTGACTTGGAGCGCCTCGCGGTAGAACTCGCCCTCCAGGGGGTTGAGCGAGCGCATGATGTCGGCGATGGTGCGGTAGCCGTGCTCGGCGGCGTGCGGGGCCTCGGTGCGTTCGGCGAGTTCGAGGACCCCGGGGTTGGTCTCCTTGACCATCTTTTCGCAGTAGTCGACCCCGACCAGGTTCTCCTGGAAGATGTTGTGGTCGAACATGTACTCCGCCGACTCACCGAGGTTGATGATCCACTCGCCGAGGTGCGGGGGCTTCACGCCGTACGCCATGTTCTGCGCGTACACCGAGCAGGTGGCGTGGTTGTCGCCGCAGATGCCGCAGATGCGGCTGGTGATGAAGTGGGCGTCGCGGGGGTCCTTGCCGCGCATGAAGACGCTGTAGCCGCGGAAGACCGACGAGGTGCTGTAGCACTCGGCGACCCTCTTCTGCTTGAAGTCGATCTTCGTGTGGATGCCCAGGGAGCCCACGATCCGGGTGATCGGGTCCCAGGCCATCTCCACCAGGCCGTTGCCGTCGCCGGCCGTCTTCGTCTTCGGTGCCATCTGGGTGCGTGCCCTTCGTTGCGTCATTGCGCGGGAGGTGGGGGGTGGGGGTGCACGAGGCGGGGAGCCGCTATGCGTGGGGACCGTTCACCACGGGGGCCGGTATCCGGTGGTGATCTTCTCGCCGGTGCGGCGCCACTTGGGCTCCTTGTCCACGGTCCTGGCGGTGATCGACCGCAGTTTGCGGACCACGGCGCCGTATGCCGTGCTGGTGCCGCTGGACACCTTGGCGCCGGGCGGCTCGTCCATGAACGGCATGAACTTGTCGGGGAAGCCGGGCATGGTGCAGGCGATGCAGATGCCGCCGACGTTGGGGCAGCCGCCGATGCCGCTCATCCAGCCGCGCTTGGGCACGTTGCACTTGACGACCGGCCCCCAGCAGCCGAGCTTGACCAGACAGGTCGGCGAGTCGTACGACGTCGCGAACTGGCCCTGCTCGTAATAGCCGGCGCGGTCGCAGCCCTCGTGCACGGTGGCCCCGAACAGCCACGTCGGGCGCAGCTTGTCGTCCAGGGGGATCATCGGGGCGGCGCCGGCCGCCTGGTAGAGCAGGTAGGTGAGCGTCTCGGAGAAGTTGTCCGGCTGGATCGGACAGCCCGGGACGCACACGATGGGGATGCCCGCGTGGGACTTCCAGTCCCAGCCGAGGTAGTCCGGGACGCCCATGGCGCCGGTCGGGTTGCCCGCCATGGCGTGGATGCCGCCGTAGGTGGCGCAGGTGCCGATGGCGACGACCGCGAGGGCCTTGGGGGCGAGCCGGTCGATCCACTCGCTGGTGGTGATCGGCTGACCGGTCTCCGGGTTGTCCCCGAAACCGCACCAGTAGCCCTCGGGCTTGATCGCCTCGTTGGGGATGGAGCCCTCGACGACCAGGACGAACGGGTCGATCTCGCCGCGCTCGCCCTTGAAGAACCACTCGATGAACGTGTCCGAGCCGCCGATGGGGCCGCATTCGAAGTCGATGAGCGGCCAGTGCACGGCGACCTTCGGAAGACCTGGCAGCACACCGAGCACGATCTCCTCGATGCTGGGCTGCATGGCCGCCGTCAACGCGACCGAGTCGCCGTCGCAGCTCAGGCCCGCGTTGATCCAGAGGATGTGGATCGTGGGCGTTTCGTCGGCGGGCGTGCCGCCCGCTTCCGCGGCATCGAGTGTGCCCGGCGTCGCCTCAGTCATGGGACCGCCTCCTGGGGAGGTAAGGGATGAAAGCCTGTATGTCGACCGTCGCTCTTCTTCGTATCAGCGGTTCGACCGCGACGGGACGGCAGCGGGGGCCGTTCCGGTGACTGCGGTGGAGGAGGGCATCGGGGCGGTGCGCGCAACCCGGGTCGGATCGAGGTGCGGCGGGGTGTGCGACGGCCGTTCCTTACGGACGAAGGCACGGCGCAGCGCGTGGTAGGGGGCGTCCGGGTCGTCGAAGGTCCGGCGCATGACGGCCAGCTCCCGCTCGCGGTAGCCGGCCAGTGGGGTCGTGCTCTCCAGCCGGTCCAGCTCCGTCTTCTTGGCGGAGATCCGTGACGCCGTGGCCGGAAGGGAGGCCAGCCGTGCGGCCAGGTCGCCGACCTGCCCCGCGAAGGCGTCCGGGCCGCTGTCCACGACCCGGTCGACGAGCCCGAGCCGCAGGGCGGTCGCCGAGCTCACCGGGAGTGCCTCGTCCATGAGCCGTTCGGCCGTCGCGGGCCCCACCCGGCGCGGCAGGGTGTGGGTCCAGTACTCCGAGCCGTACAGGCCCATCAGCCGGTAGTGCGGGTTCAGGACGGCTCCCGAGCGGCACCAGACCTCGTCGGCCGCCAGGGCGAGCATCACACCGCCCGCGGCGGCGTTGCCGGCGACCGCCGAGACCACGAGCCGGTCGGTCGTCGTCAGGACCGCCTCGACCAGGTCGTCGATGGCGTTGATGTTCGCCCAGGACTCGGCGGCGGGGTCGGCGGCGGCCTCGATGACGCCCAGGTGGATGCCGTTGGAGAAGAAGTCCCGCTCGCCGCCCAGCACCAGCACCGTCGTGGGCCGTGCGCAGGCCTCCCGGTAGGCGTCCAGGAGACGGCGGCACTGTTCCGTGCTCATGGCGCCGCCGGGGAAGGAGAAGGCGAGGTGCCCGACGTTCCCGTCCTCCCGGTAGCGGATGTCCGACCAGGTCCCGTGCGTGTTCTCGGGCAGGCGGGGCAGGGGGTGCTCGGGCAGCGGGGGCAGCCGGTCGCCCAGGGCCCGTACGGCGGGCAGCTTGAAGGTGGGCGGCTGTCCGGGCACCCGCCGGGGCCGCAGCTCGGGGATCCACACGGCGCCGTCCCTGGTGGCCCGGCAGATCGCTCCGGCGCGGGTGGCCAGCAGTTCCCCCGGCCGTCCGCGCAGCACGCCCTCGGCGTGGCCGCCGTGCAGGTACCACTCCCCGCCCAGCAGCACGTCCAGCACTCCGGGCTGCGAGTCCGCCGCCCTCAGCTTGCGCAGGACGTCCTGGGTGGCGTCGTCGGCCCAGTCGATGCGGCGGACGCTCTGGTCGAGGTAGGGACGGGTGCGGGGACGTGGGTGCGGCACGGCGCCGACGTCCGCGGCGGCAAAGGCATCCGCATCGGCGGCGGCATCGGCGGCGGTGTCGGCTGCGGCATCTGTCCGGTCCTGCTTCAGCGGTGCGTAGGTGCCGCCCGCGAAGCGCTCCACCGCGAGGAGCACGGCCTCGATCGCGGCGTCGGCGATCTCGCCCCGGTACAGCTCGCTCTTGGGCACCGGAGGAACCCGGCAGGGCACGGAGGCCCACACGTCGCCGGCGTCCATCTCCGCGTCGGCCTGGAGGACGGTGACGCCCCACCGGTCGGCGCCCTCGTGGATCGCCCAGTCCAGGGAGGACGGCCCCCGGTCGCCCACCGGGCCGGGGTGGACGACGAGACAGGTGTACGCCGACCAGACCTCCTCGGGGATCGCCGTCCGGAGCATCGGCGACACGATGAGCTCCGGCGCGTGGCGTCGCACCGCCTCCGGCAAGTGGCCGCCGGGGAGGGCCAGTTCGACCGCCACGGTGTGGCCACGGTCGCGCAGTTCGGCGTGGGTGCGCTGGGTGAGGCTGTTGAACGCGCTGGCTAGGAGCAGGATGTGCACGGCTGCCTCCGGGCGGACGAACGGCAGGCAGGGATGACCGCCGACCGAGATCCTCGGCCAGGGCTGCCCGCCGTCCCCGGCGACAGACGGTGAGGTCATCCGAAAGCGGGCGCCCATCCGCCGTCCGGCCTCACCTGGCCGCCCCTCCCCCGTCGGCTCGGCGACGGGGGCGGGTCACCGCCGGCGCAGACCGCTGGTGATGCGCTCCCAGGGGGTGCGGGTGGCTCCGAAGTGGGTCTCGTGGGTCCAGATGTGCGTGCACGACGGGCACTGCAGGTGCAGCAGGCTGCCGACGTTGGAGAGCAGGTAGCGCCAGTGGTCGGAACAGGTGCGGCCCTGCTCGCAGGCTCCGCATCCCTGGTGGTCGGCGCAGCTCGGGCAGGCCACCCAGGCGCGGCGCCCGATGTCGGCCTGCGGGTCAAGCGGCAGCATGACCGCCGCCCTCTCGCGGCAGCACACCGGCCGCGACCAGTTCGTCGTAGACCCGCCGCTGCTCCGCGTCGAGGCCGGAGTAGAGCAGTCGGTACGCCGTGTCCTCGTCGCGCAGGGCGGCGACGGGGTCCCAGTCGTCGCCGAGGGCGTCCAGGACGTGGGCGCGCCGGAGCATCTCGTGCGAGGTGAGGTCGATGTCCAGATCGGCCGTCGGAGAGGCGTCGGGGCGACCCGCGGCGGCATCGCTCGCCGTGTCGGGCTCGTCCGGTTCGCCGGGAAGGGCGCGGTCATGGAGGGACATGCGACCGAACGTAGGGAAGCGGCGCGCGCTCCGGCAAGGGCAGGTGGGGGAAGTCACAGCAGGTCCGGGGCGTGCGAGGCGGCCTCGGGCCGGGGCGGGGGCGTGGTGTTCCCGGGTTACAGGTGGGCGAAGAGGTCATCCAGCGGGGCGGGCACCTGCTCCGGGGCGAGGGCTTCGACCAGGAGGCGGCCGTATCGGATCTTGCGGCCCTTTCTGGTGCTCATGAAGCGCCGCAGCTGCTGATGCCGGGGGCGGCCGTGCTGGGCGGGCTGCTGCAGGAAGGTCTGCCAGGGGCGGGACTCGTCCTCGGCGTGGACGATCTCTTCGACCCGCTCGGTGCCCAGGGCGCGGATCAGCTCGTCCTCCAGGTCCGCCGAGCAGACGAAGACGGCGTGGCGCGGGGTCGAGGACGGGGCGAGGCTCCGGTCGAAGAACGGCTTCTCGCGCTCGTCGCACAGACCGAGGAGGCGGAGACCGAGGCCGGAGGGTCCGAGCAGCGCGGCGTAGCGGCCGACGCTCATGGCACCGCCCATCGACAGGACGCACACCCCCTCGGCGGCCAGGTCACGTCCGCGCCTCTCGGCCAGTGCCTCGACGGCGGCGAGGTCGCTCAGCCCTTCCAGCAGGACGACCGTGTGCACGCCCACCGGCTCCGCCAGGCCCCTCGCCGACCCGCCGGCGCCTCCGCCGGCCCAGCGGGTGACCTCGTCCCGGAACATGCTCATGTCCACCATGTCTGGGAGTCTGCTACGCCCACCGTTGCCACCGCACGCGATATTCGGCGGCGCGAGCGCCGTCATCAGGGCGGAATCACCGTGGAGTTGACGGGATCGGCCCCCGAGCGCGGGCCCGGTCTCCGGTCGGCGGGCCCGGGAGCCCGCGGGCCCGTCATGCGGCCTCGCGGAGCGCGGCGGGACGCTTCGGTCGGGCGCGCCGCACCAGGGATGCCGCCGCGCTGTCCCAGTCGGGGTACGCGAAGGAGAATCCTGCGTCGCGCAACCGGCCCGGCACCACGCGGCGGCTCTTGAACAGCAGTTCCGTGTCCGAGCGCAGGGCGAAGGCGCCCAGCTCGGCCATCCCCCGGGTCGCCGGGAGACCCACCGGGACGTTCCAGGCCGTGCGCAGCGCCCGCATGAACGCGCGGTGCGGCAGGGGGTGGGGCGAGGCGAGGTTCACCGGACCGTCGAGGTCGTCCCGGGCGATCAGGAACTCGACGGCCCGCACGAAGTCCTCGTCCTGGATCCAGGAGACGTACTGCGCGCCGCCGGCCACCGGGCCGCCGAGCCCGAGGCGTACCAGCCGTGACAGGACGTCGAACACACCGCCCAGGTCCGGGCTCATGACCATCGCCGAGCGCAGGGCCACCTTGCGGGTGGCGGGGGTCGGCGCCTCGGCCTGCGCCCGCTCCCAGTTCTTCGCGATCTCGACGCTGTACGCCCAGTAGTCCGGCACGCCGGTCTCCGCGCCGCCGATGACGCCGGTTGCCTCGTCGTGGGGCGCGTCGAAGCGGTGGGCGTAGATCGTCGCCGTACTCATCTGGAGCCAGACGCGCGGCGGTCGCGCGGCGGCGGCGATCGCCTCGCCGACGACCCGCGTCGAGGCCACCCGGGAGTCCATCATGGCCCGCAGGTTCTCGGGGGTGTAGCGGCAGGAGACGCTGCGCCCGGCCAGGTTGATCACGACGTCACAGCCGTCGACCGCCGTGGCCCAGGGGCCGAGCGTGGCCCCGTCCCAGCCGACGTCGTGCGCCCGCGTGGGTCGCCGCGTCACCACGGTGACCTCGTGACCGGCCGCTGTCAGCGCACGGTCGAGAACCGCGCCGATCTGTCCGGTCCCCCCGGGCAGCACCACCTTCATCGAACCCTCCTCGCTCGGCTCGACTCCAGGGTAACCGCTTTTTGAACGCGTTCAACATGGTGCCGTGAGTTCCCGCTCCCGGTGCGACTCAGGAAGGCGCGGCGGTGCGGGAACTCACGGCTGGACGGGGTGCCGGATCAGCGGATCTCGGTGACCCGCTGTTCCTTCAGGGAACCGCAGTTGGAGTTCTCCACCGACACGTAGACGTTGTCGATGCTGCCGCCCCAGTTCACGCAGAAGTTCCTGCCGTAGACGTAGGCCGGTCCCGCGTACGAGCTGTAGTCGTCGGCGTCGCCCGCGTACTCGTCCGTCGCGGGGATGTAGACCCACGTGGACATGGGCTTGAGCGTGCCCGGGTTCTTGCGGATGGTCGCGACGCAGTTCTCGCCGTTCGACGCGTTGTAGGTCAGGTAGACGGTGCCCAGCGAGCCGACGGGCGCCGAGTTCACCGTCTTGTAGGCCTTGCCGCAGACACCCTGCGGGGTGACGTTCGGCGCGGCGGAGGCCGCCGTGGCGAAGGCGGTCGAGGCGCCCACCGCGAGTGCGGCTAAGGCCCCCATCGTCACGACATTACGTACCTTTCTCATATTTCCCCCTTGTAGCCATGAGAGCGCCTTTGCTCTCACAGGATGTGACCCACGAGGGGGACGAATGGTTGCCCCGGTCTTCCACTGAGGTTCGCGAGAGTGTGCGCGGCCCTGGTCAGAGGGTGAGAAGTTCTTCGTGGAAACCGCCGAACTCGCGCTCGGGGTCGACGAGATGGATCTCCAGGATCCAGTGGCAGCGGCGCCCGGCCTTGTCGGTGCGGCGCATCGGGGTGGTGTTGGCGGGGGCGATGTACGACTCCACGTCCGCGCCGTCGATCCACTCGTGCGGGAACTCGCCGACCAGGTGGCCGGCGTGCCAGCCGCCCAGCTCCCACCCCGCCTCGGCGGCCAGCCTCTCCACCTCGGCGTACAGCCGCGCTCCGGTGATGTACGGGTCGGCCTCGAAGAACCTGCGGCCGACCGCGAAGACGCGTGACAGATCGCCGCGGAGTCGGTGCTTGACGGGGTCGTCGCCGAGAACGAAGGTCCGGCCGAAGTCGGCCTCGTACTCCTCGAAGATCGGGCCGAAGTCGGCGAACACAATGTCGTCCGTGGTGATCACCCGGTCCGGCGGGTTCTCCCGGTAGGGCTTCAGCGTGTTGGGGCCGGAGCGGACGATCCTCTTGTGCCAGTGGCGGGTCGTGCCGAACAGTTCGTTCGCCAGGTCCCTGACCCGGTCACTGACCGCGCGCTCGCTCTCGCCGGGGGCGACAAGACCGCGCTCCTCCATCTCCGCGAAGAGCCGTACCGCCTTCGCCTGGGCGTCCAGGAGCCGTGCCGCGCGCGTGGGTTCGTCGTCCGCCATGAGCCGACCGTAGTGAGAGAGATCGCTTCCGGCAACGGGATTTCACCGACCGGCTTCGGGGGCGTTTCTGGAAGCGTTTCCAGGAGTGTCCGCGCGGGTGTTCCGATGCGCCAAGGCCTGTGTACTCGCGGAATATTGACGCTTCGTCAGCCTTGACGGTCGTCTCGGGCGGTGCTTCCATCACAGGCGTGTAAACGGTTCAAGTCCCCGCGGTACGACTCGTCGACGGTTCCGTTCCGGCACAGGAGGGTGTGATTGTCATGCGCATGACTTTCACAGGGCCGTGTGTGCCGTGCTGGCCGTCGGGGCGGCCGGACTCACCTCGCCCGGCGCGGGCACGGCCGTGGCCGACGACACGCCGAGGGTTCAGGCCGCGCGGGTGATGGAGAACCTCGGGCGCGGGGTGGTGGCGGTGCGCTCCGGCTCGTCAGCACCTGGAACCACGGCGCCGTCACCGCCGCGCAGGGCGGTCCCACCCTGGTCGGTGACATCCTCGGCGACTGGCGGGAGGAGGCCGTCCACACCAACGCCTCCCACGACGAGCTGATCGTCTTCACCACCGACCGGCCCACCGCCACCCGGCTCCACACACCGGCCCACGACCCCGCCTACCGCAACGCCATGACCTTCAAGGGCTATCTGCAGTCCCACCACGTCGACAACTTCCTCGGCGCCGGCATGACGCGGCCGCCCCGGCCGGACATCGCCTACGCGGGAGGCGGTCCGCTCACGTGGTCCCGCCCCGTGGGCCTGCTCGACGCGCCACCGTCGGGTCGCTACCCGCCCGTCAGCTGCCGGACGGGGGCGCCGTCGAGGAAGGCGACGACGTCCTCCACCGCCTCCCCGTAGAAGGTGCGGTAGTTGCGCTCGGTGACATAGCCGAGGTGCGGGGTGGCGAGGACGTTGGGGAGGGTGCGGAAGGGGTCGTCGGCGGGGAGGGGCTCGCTGTCGAAGACGTCGAGGCCCGCGCCGGCGATCCACCCCTCGCGCAGGGCGCGCAGCAGTGCCGTCCGGTCGACGATGGCGGCGCGCGAGGTGTTGACGAGATGCGCGTGCGGGCGCATGGCGCGCAGTTCCGGCTCGCCCAGCAGGCCCCGGGTGCGGTCGGACAGGACGAGGTGGACGGAGACGAAGTCGCTGCGGCCGAGCAGGTCCCGCTTGTCCTCAGCCAGTCGGGCGCCCACCTCGGCCGCCCGCTCGGCGGTGAGGTTCTCGCTCCAGGCCAGGACCTCCATGCCGAAGGCGGTGGCGACGCGGGCCACCCGGCTGCCGATCTTGCCCAGCCCGAGCAGACCGAGGGTGCGGCCGTGCAGGTCCTGGCCGACGGTGGACTGCCAGGGGCCGTTCTCGCGCAGGGCCCGGTTCTCGACGGTGACCTGGCGGGCCAGACCGAGGAGCAGCGCCCAGGTCAGTTCGACGGGAGGGGTGGGACTGCTCGCCGTACCGCAGACCGTCACGCCCTGGGCCCGTGCCGCCGCGAGGTCGATGGAGGCGTTGCGCATGCCGGTGGTGATCAGCAGGCGCAGGCGGGGCAGTCGGCGCAGGAGGTCGGCGTCGAAGGGCGTGCGTTCCCGCATGGCCACGACGATCTCGCAGTCGGCGAGTTCGGCCACGAGCCGGTCCCGGTCGGTGATGTGCTCGCGGAGCGTGCGCACCTCGACCCGGTCGGCGAGGGGGCTCCAGTCCGCCAGGGTCAGGGCGGCGTCCTGGTAGTCGTCCAGCACGGTGCAGTGGAGGGTCATGCGGACAGTGTGCCGTTCGTCGGCGGCCGCCTCGGGCGCGGGTGGGCGGCGGGTGCCGGGGACTGGCGGCGGTCGTCGGGGCGCGTGCCGCGAGGGGCGGGGTTACCTTCGGCGGTATGGACGGTGATCTCGGGAGCCGGCGCCGGTGCGCGCTCGGCGGCGCGGTGTTCGCCGTGTGCATGGCCGGCACGACACTGCCGACCCCGCTGTACGGCCTCTACCAGGAAAAGTTCGGTTTCTCGGAGCTCACGGTCACCGTGGTCTACGCCGTCTACGCCTTCGGGGTCATCGGTGTGCTGCTGCTGGCGGGCAACGTCTCGGACGCCGTGGGCAGGCGCCCGGTGCTGTGGTGGGGCCTGGGGTTCGCGGCGGCGAGTGCCGTCTGCTTCCTGTGCGCCACCGCGCTGGGCTGGCTCTACGCGGGGCGGCTGTTGTCGGGGCTGTCGGCCGGCCTGTTCACCGGGGCCGCCACGGCGTACGTGATGGAGCTGGCGCCGCGTGGTGGTGTCTCGCGGGCCACGTTCGTGGCGACCGCCGCGAACATGGGCGGGCTCGGCTGCGGTCCGCTGCTGGCCGGGGTGCTCGCGCAGTACGCCCCGTGGCCGCTGTATCTGCCGTTCGCCGTCCATCTCGCCCTGGTGGCCTGCGCGGCGGCCGTCCTGTTGGGGCTTCCGGAAACCGTGCGGGAGCGACGGCCGCCGGCCACGGTACGACCTGGGCGGCCCAGCCTGCCGCCGTCGGTGCGGACGGTGTTCGGGCCGGCGGCGGCCGCCTCCTTCGTGGGGTTCGCCCTGTTCGGGGTCTTCACCTCGGTCAGCCCGGCCTTCCTCGCCCAGTCCCTGGACGTGCGCGATCACGCGGTGAGCGGGCTGGTCGTCGCGCTGGCCTTCTTCGCCTCCACGGCCGGGCAGTTGGCCGTCGGACGTGTCGGTGTGCGCCGGTCGCTGCCGCTGGGCTGCGCCGGGCTGCTGGCCGGGCTGGCGCTGCTGGCGGGCGCGCTGCACTGGGAACTGCTGGCGCTGGTGGTACTCAGTGCCGTCGTGGGCGGGGCCGCGCAGGGTCTGGCGTTTCGTGGAGCGCTGTCCGCCGTGGCGGCCGCGTCGGCGCCGGATCGCCGGGCGGCCGTGATCTCGTCACTGTTCGTGGTGGCCTACACGGGGATCTCGGTGCCGGTCATCGGGGTGGGGTTCCTGGCGGAGCCGATGGGTCTGGAAGGCGCGGGGCTCGTCTTCATCGCGTGCATGGCGGTGCTGGTGTCGTCCGCGGCCGTGTATCTGCTGCGACGTCCGGTACCGGCTCCGAAGGCGGAGGCCGAGGCGGAGGCGGAGGCGGAGGCGGAGGCGGAGGCGGAGCGATCGGGCTGAGGGGTTCATCGGTCGCCGGGAGTAGGTCCCGCGTCGCCGGGAGTAGGTCCCGCGCCCCAGGTGCGGTTCGCACCCGAGTGGCTAGGGTCCGTCCTCATGGAGACCACGGGAATCGTTCGCCGTCGGACGGCTGAGCGTGTGCGCGACACTCTGGAACGGCTCGTCGGCGAGCGGGACGTCTGGCTGTCGACGGCTCACCCCGAACACGGGCCGCACCAGGTGCCGTTGTGGTTCTCGTGGGACGGGCGGGCGGTGTGGATGTGCACCGGCGCCGCGTCCGTGACCGTACGGAACGTCCGCGAGGAGCCGCGCGTGCGCCTGTCGCTGCCGGACACGTTCGACGTGGTGCTGCTCCAGGGGGAGGCGGAGTGTTTCGCCGACCAGGAGGTGCCCCGGGACGCGGCGGAGGCGTTCGCGGGGAAGTTCGGGTGGGATCCGCGCGTGGAGGACGGTGCCTTCGTGTACGTCCGCGTGGTCCCGACGACCGTACGCGCTTGGCGCGGCGAGCCGGAACTACGCGGGCGAGTCATCATGCGGGACGGCGTGTGGTCGGAATGACGACGACGGCCGACCCTCACCGGCGCGGCTGGTGGACCGGCTTCCAGTGGCTCCAGTCGGGGATGGGCTCGCGGGACTCGTGCCAGGGTGCCGGGAGGCCGGCCGTGCCGGTGCGGGACGCGACGACGCCGCCCGCGATGGCGCAGGTGGTGTCGCGGTCGCCCCATCCGGCGACGGTCTGCCAGAGCGCCTCGGTCAGGTCGTTCAGGTGGCCCGCGGCGGACCACAGGGCGAACGGGACCGTGTCCGGGGCCGAGATCAGTGTTCCCGAGCCCAGGACGGACGCCGCGTGGCGGACCGACGCACGGTCGGAGAACGCGGCGGCCACCAGGAGGCGGGAGCGGACGTCGCTGTCCGGCACATGGTCGGCGACCTCCCGCAGGAACTCCGGGCGAGGCGGGGCGTCGTGGCCCTCGGTCGCGGCCGCCAGTGCCGCCGCGACCGCCACGGCGACGGCGCCCGCCACGGCCTCGGGGTGGGCGTGCGTGGTCAGCGCGGACAGCCTGGCCTGCTCTCGGGCTGCCGGCAGGTCGTCGCGGAACCACGCGCCGAGGGGTGCGACGCGCATCGCGGCCCCGTTGCCGTAGGAACCCTGGCCGCCGAACCGCTCGGTGGTGACGGCCCGCCAGTCACCGCCCTCGCGGATGCCCCGGAGCACACCGTGCATGGACGGCCCGTACTTGCGCCCCGGGTCACGGTCGTACTCGGCGGCGAACTCCACCGCCAGGGTGTCCGGGAGGACCTCCCCGTGGGTCGTCAGGTGGCCGAACACGACGAAGGCCATGGCGGAGTCGTCCGTCCACGACCACGGCCCGGGACGCGGCTCCCGCGCGGCCCACAACGCCTCCGCGTCCTCGTCGGACCGCGTGAACCAGCTGTCGCCGAAGGCGTCACCCATCACCAGGCCGTCGAGACCGGCGTGGGCGTGGAAACGGCTGGTCATCGGAAGACTCCTCCGGGCGATGGGGATGGGGATGGGGACGAGGGGGGTGGCCAGAGCATTGTCGTCGGCGGGCGACGAGCGTGCGAGTGTGTTTCCGCGCTCGCCGTGCCCCGCCTGATTCCGGCCACCCGGCTGCAACGCGTGCTCGCGGCCTCGAACTTCGTCCACACCGGGACGTTCCCCAAGGAGGACTGGACGCGCCTGAGCGGGCGCACCGCACGGGAGTCGAGGGTGCTGGTGCTCGCACCTGACGCACCCGGGAGGTGCGGCGGACGTGCGTCCTCGTGCGCCGCGCTCCGCGACGGCGCCGTCGGCGGACGCGGCCGGTCAGTTGACCTCCCGGGGCCGTCCGGACCAGTACGGCTCGCGCAGTTTGAACTTCTGGACCTTTCCGGTCGCCGTTCGAGGGATGGTCTCCCGGAACTCCACGCTCGTCGGGGCCTTGTACCCGGCGAGCCGTTCCTTGCAGTACGCGATGATCTCGGCCTCGCTCACGGCCGCTCCCCCGGCCCGCACGACCAGCGCCTTGATCGTCTCGCCCCATTTCGTGTCCGGCACCCCGATGACCGCGACCTCGGCGACCCCGGGGTGGCTGAAGATCGTGTCCTCCACCTCGATGGACGACACGTTCTCGCCGCCGGTGATGATGACGTCCTTCTTCCGGTCCGAGATCGTCAGATGTCCGTCGGCGGGGTCCAGGGTCCCGCCGTCGCCCGTGTGGAACCAGCCGTCCTCCAGCACGGCGGCGGTCTCCTCGGGCTTCTCCCAGTACCCGTCCAGGACCACGTTCGAGCGCGCCAACACCTCACCGGAGTCGGCGACTCGGAGCTTCACCCCGAGCGCCGGCAGACCCGCGCGTGACAGCTTCCGCGACCGCTCCTCACCCCGCAGGGCGTCGTCATCGGGCCGCGCGCGGTTGAACGTCAGCAGGGGCGAGGTCTCCGTCAGGCCGTAGATCTGGGTGAACTCCCAGCCCAGTTCCTCCTCGACGCGCTGGATCATCCGGCTCGGGGGCGGCGCTCCCGCGCACACGATCCGCACCCGGTCGCGCCCCGGCACCGGCCCTTCCCAGCCGGTCGCCGCGTCGAGGACCGCGTTCCACACCGCCGGCGCGCCGCACATCAGCGTCACGCCGTGTTCGTCGACCCGGCGCAGGATCTCGGTGCCGTCGACCTTGCGCAGAACCACCTGCCGGGCGCCGAGCCCGGCCATGACGAACGGCATCCCCCACCCGTTGCAGTGGAACATCGGCAACGTGTGCAGATACACGTCCCGCTCCCAGGCCCGCGTGTGCAGGCCGAAGGTCAGCCCGTTCACCCAGATGTTGCGGTGCGTGAGCTGAACCCCCTTGGGGCGCGCGGTCGTTCCGGAGGTGTAGTTGATCGTCGCTGTGGCGTCCTCGTCCGGGCGCGACCAGGGCCTCGGCTCGACCCCGAACCGCATCAGCCCGGTGTCCGTCTCCTCCCCCAGGGTGAACCGGTGCGTCACCTTGACGTCGGCGACCGTGTCCCGCACCTCGGGGTCGACCAGCAGCACGGAGGCACCGCTCTGGCGCACCACGTACTCGATCTCCTCCGCCTTCAGCCGGAAGTTGACCGGCACACAGATCCGCCCGCTCATCGGCACCGCGAACAGCAACTCCAGCAGTCGGGCCGAGTTGTGGCTGACCACCGCCACCCGCTCGCCCTCCCCCACCCCGAGCGCGTCCAGTCCCGCCTGCCAGGCCCGCACCCGTTCCCCCAGTCGTCCGTACGTCGACGGCGCCACCGGCGCCGCGGGCTGACTCGGTTCGTCGATCACCCCGGGGCTGTCGGCGAAACCCGCCTCCGCCCGGTCCAGGAAGTCGGCCACCGTCATCGGAACACGCATGTGTCTCCCCACTCGCCCTGTCCGCACGCCGCGTACGCCACGTCTCATGTCTCCTACGAGTTGTTACTCCCCTCCCGAGCGCGTGCGCCACTGGCCGGTCACCCGATCGGGTAGGCCGCTCCACGCGTTTTGTCATGTGGGTGGCTAGAACTCCGGGGTGGGCTGGTTCACGGTGGTTCCTCCTGTCCACCTGATCCGCCCGGAGGGATCCAGCAGTGAGACGAAGGCGATTTGTGGCAGGGACCATCGGTGTCCTGGCGGGGACGGCGCTCGGCCCCTCCGCGTCCCGGGCCGACGTACCGGCGGCCCGCGCACAGGACCGACGGACCGTACCGGCGCCGCGCGCACAGGACCGGCAGACCGTACCGGCGCCGCGTGCGCGGGGCTGGCAGGCCGTGCCGGCACCCGGTAGCCTCCCCGCCGCGCAACTGCGGCGCGTCGCCGCCGCCGGGCCGCGACTGGCCTGGGCCGTGGGCGAGGAGAACCTGGGCGCGCAGACCCAGCAGCAGGCCCTGTCCATGGTGTGGAACGGAAGCGTCTGGACGAAGTCCGACCTGTCGCACCTCACGCACACGAGGATCGTCGATGTCGCCGGTGTCCACACGTCCGCCGCGTGGGCCGTGGGCCATCCCACCGGCGACACCACCCCCCTGCTGCGCTGGGACGGCACCACATGGCGCGAGGCCGACTTCCCCGGCCGGGGCGAGCCGGACGTCCGGCTCACCTCGGTGGCGGTGGGCCGCGACCGGCAGGTGTGGGTCTGTGGGACCCGGGACGGCGCCGCCCGCCTGCTGCACGGCCACGGGCGGCGGTGGCGCTGGCTGGACCCGCTGCCCGTCGAGAGCGTGAACCTCTGGCGGGTCGTCGTGCGCCGGCCGGGCGAGGTGTGGGTCTGCGGAGACCGGTCGAACGGCGGCGGCTGGTCGGGCCTCGTGGCCCGCTGGGACGGTGCGTGGACGGTGCTCCCCCCTGTCGTGGGCCTACGGCTCGGCATCGCCGACGTGCACTCCGCCGGTCCGGACGACGTGTGGGCGGTGGGCACCGAGGCCGGTGTCGGCGGGCCGATCGGCCGTCCCGGCAACCCCGCGCTGAGCCACTGGGACGGCACGGCCTGGACCCGGGTGGAACCCGGCTTCACCCTCGGGTCGCTCACCGGGATAGCGAGCGACGCGCGGGGCCGCGCAGCATGGATCTCGGGCTGGAACTTCTCGGACCAGACCCGCGGTACGTATCTTCGCCGGGACGGCGACACCTGGACGCTCGCCCGGGGCCCGGCGGGCCCGGCCCCGGCGCCCTACCTCAATGACGTGACGTCCGTTCCGGGCACCCGGGGATTCTGGTCGGTGGGCATGACGCACTCCGCCCCGTATCCGCCGACCGAGGCATACAGCGAACACCTCGGGGCCTGATCGGCGGCGGACTCCGGATCGCGCCTCGCGGCGACGCCGGGGAGGATCGGGTGGGGCGGCGACCTCGTGCGGAGCCGCCCGCCACCTGTCCCTCGTGTGCGGAGGTACGCCATGACCGCGTCCGACGACTCGCCGGCCGGTGCGGACGATGGCGGGCGGTACGGCGGGCGGTACGGCGAGGCCGTCTTCCGTCCGGAGCAGGTCGGCGAGGGCGAGCGGATCGATTTCGGTGCCCTCGCCTACGACGACATCACCTTGGCGCGGCTGCGGGAACTCGGGGTCGGCCCGGGGTGGCGCTGCCTCGACGTGGGTGCCGGCACGGGCACGGTCTCCCGTCGGCTGCTGGAGGAGGCCGGGGTGACGAGCGTGCTCGCCGTGGACCGCGACGTACGGTTCCTCGAAGCTCGGCCGATACCCGGGCTCGACGTCCTGGAGGCCGACGTCTCCGCCCCGTCGTTCGCCCCCGGCCGGTTCCGGCTCGTCCACGCGCGCTTCGTGCTGATGCACCTCCCCGAGCACGACCGCCTGATCACAGCGCTGGCCGAACTCGTCGCACCCGGTGGGGTGTTGGTGCTCAGCGACGCGATCGACCTGACGAGTGACCGGACGAGCGGACTGACGAGCGGACTGACGAGCGACCGGACGCCCGACACGCCGTACAGCGTGGCGATGCGGGCGATGTGGGAGGGGCTGCGGGACACCATCGGCACGGATGTCTCCTGGGTTCCGTCGTACCCACAACTGCTGCGGGCCGCGGGGCTCGGGTCCGTCGCCGCCGAGGTGCATGTGCCGCCGCTGGTGCCGGGCAGCCCCATCAGCCGCTTCTGGGCTGACACCTGGGACCGGAGCAGGACGGCCATGGTCGCCACCGGACTGGTCGACGACACGGCCGTCGACGCGGCGATCCGTTATCTGTCCTCGGACGAGTGCGCGGCGGTGTCGGCCGGCATGCTCACCGTCTGGGGACGGAAACCCGCGAGCGGCCCGGACGCGGCCCCCGCGTAGCCGTGTGCCTGCTCGCCTCGTGTTCCAGAGACCCGCGCGCCCCATGTTCCAGAGAGTGGACGCCTCTTGGTGTCGGGTTGCGGCTGCGGTAGAAATGGGCCATGAATCCCGAGCCCCTGGTGCGACGCCTGGTCATCGACCTGTGCCGACGCCCGGGCTCGTGTTGTTGCTGAGCCGACGCTCCCCCGCCCGCCCCGCCGTCCGGTGACCCACCCGGCGCGGGCGATCCCCGCGCGCTGTCGCGGGGTGCTTACTCCCGCTCGGTCCAGCACCGCTCTCGCTCGGGGCCGGCCGCCCACGTCGCTCGGCGGCGGCCGCTCATGTCCCGGCGCCCCCTGGAGGACGCCACGTGTCCGCAACTCCCCCTCTTTCCAAGCCTGATCAACCGACAACCGCACCCTCAGACGCGCCCACACCAGCACCAGCATCCGCACCCGCCGACGTACCGCCCGAGCCGGCCCAGTCGCCCCGTTCGTCCACACGTGGTTCATGGGCGCGCGCCCGTCACGTCGTCCTGCCCGTCGGCTCGCTGCTGCTCTTCCTCCTCCTGTGGCAGGTGGTGGCGGCGAGCGGAACGTGGAGCGAGACGCTCGTACCGTCACCGGCGAAGGTGTGGGACGCGTTCGTCACCGTGTCCACGACGCACGACGGTGTCCGGGGCTACAACGGCACCTACCTCGTCGAGCATCTGGGCATCAGCCTGCGGCGCATCGCGGTCGGAGCCGGCATCGGCATCGCGCTCGGAGTACTGTTCGGGCTGCTCATGGGCACGGTCGGCTGGATGCGTTCGCTGTTCGAGCCCTGGATCACGTTCCTGCGGACGCTGCCGCCCCTGGCGTACTTCTCGCTGCTCATCATCTGGCTCGGCATCGACGAGGAGCCGAAGATCACGCTGCTGGCCGTGGCCGCCTTCCCGCCCGTGGCCGTGTCCACCACCACGGCCGTCACCGCCGTACCGAAGAGCCTGATCGAGGCCGCCCGGGCACTCGGCGCGTCTCGGTGGGACGTGGTCCGGGACGTCGTGGTGCCGTCCGCGCTGCCGGAGACGCTCACCGGGGTCCGACTCGCCGTGGGGGTGGCCTACTCCTCCCTCGTCGCCGCCGAGTTGGTCAACGGTCTGCCCGGCATCGGCGGCATGGTCAAGGACGCCGCCAACTACAACAACACCCCCGTGGTCCTGGTCGGGATCATCGCCATCGGAGTCTCCGGCCTGATCATCGACGGCCTGCTGCTGCGTCTCGAACGCACGGTGGTGCCGTGGCGCGGTCGCGCCTAGCGCCACCGACGACCGACGACCGACGACCGACGACCGACGACCGACGACCGACGACCGACCAACACCCCCCTCTTTTTCCGTACCTCCCCCTGCACAGAAACGGCTCCGCCATGTCCCGTGCTCCTCAAGGCCCGTCCCGTCGACGCCTCCTCACCGGAGCCCTGGCCGGTGTCACCGTCGCCGTCTCCGCCGCCGTCACCGGCTGCTCCACGGACAGCGCGGCGACGACGTCCGGCCGCTCCAAGAAACTGCGCATCGGCTACTTCGCCTTCCCCAGCGGCGACTTGATCGTGAAGAACAGAAAACTGCTGGAAAAGGCGCTCCCGGACCACGACATCACCTGGATCAAGTTCGACTCCGGCGCCAGTGTCAACCAGGCCTTCATCGGCAAGTCCCTCGACATCGCGGCACTGGGCTCCAGTCCGTTCGCTCGCGGGATCTCCGGCGGTTCGCCCATCCCGTACAAGGTCGCGTGGATCCTCGACGTCGCGGGCGAGAACGAGGCCCTCGTGGCGCGCAGGGCCACCGGCATCTCCGACGTCGCCGGGCTGAGGGGCAAGAAGATAGCCACGCCGTTCGCGTCCACGTCGCACTACAGTCTGCTGGCGGCGCTGGAGACGGCCGGGCTCAAGGCGTCCGACGTCCAACTCATCGACCTCCAGCCTCAGCCGATCCTCGCCGCCTGGCAGCGGGGCGACATCGACGCCGCCTACGTCTGGTTGCCCACCCTGGACGAACTGCGCACGTCCGGGACCCAGTTGACCAGCAGCAAGGAGGTCGGCGCGGCCGGAAAGCCGACGTTGGACCTGGCCGTGGTGTCCGACGACCTGATCGCCCGTGACCCGAAGGCGATCGCCGCCTGGCGCAAGGCCGAGGCCGATGCTCTGCGCCTGCTCAAGTCCGATCCGAAGGGCGCGGTGAAGGCCGTCGCGGCCGAGCTCGGTATCAGCGCGGCGGACGCCGAGGCGCAGCTCTCGCAGGGCGTGTTCCTCACTCCGGAGCAGGTGGTGTCCGCCGACTGGCTGGGCACCGACGACACCCCCGGAAAGCTGCTCACCTACGTCACCGACACGGCCCGGTTCCTGGCCGCCCAGCAGCAGATCGACGCCGCCCCGTCGGCGGACGCCGTGCGCGAGGCGTTCTACCTCAAGGGGCTGTCCGATGTCCTCAAGTGAGCTCGCCGCGATCCCGGCGGCGGAGCCCGTGGCGGACGCCGGAACCGTCCGCCTCGACCGTGTCACCCACCGGTACGGCCGGGGCGGCGAGGCCGTCACCGCTGTCGGGCCGGTGGATCTGTCCGTCCCGGCCGGGGAGTTCCTGGTCCTGGTGGGTGCCTCCGGGTGTGGCAAGAGCACGTTGCTGCGGCTGATCGGTGGGTTCGAGCAGCCGACGCTCGGTTCGGTGCGGGTCTCCGGCGGCGAGCCGCACCCCGGTCGGACGGCCGGCGTGGTGTTCCAGACACCACGGCTGTTCCCGTGGCGGACCGTACGGGGCAACCTCGACCTGGCGCTGCGGTACGCGGGGGTGGACCGTGCCCGGTGGCCGAAGCGGCGGGCGGAGCTGCTGGCCCGGGTCGGCCTGGAGGGCACCGAGCGGCGGCGGGTCTGGGAGATCTCGGGCGGCCAGCAGCAACGTGTCGCCATCGCCCGGGCGTTGGCCGCCGAGAACCCCCTCCTGCTGCTCGACGAACCGTTCGCGGCGCTGGACGCGTTGACCCGGGAGCGGCTGCAGGAGGACGTCCGTCGGGTGACCGACCACACCGGGCGGACCACGGTGTTCGTCACGCACTCGGCCGACGAGGCGGTGTTCCTCGGCACCCGCATCGTGGTGCTGACCAGGAGCCCGGGGACCGTGGCCCTGGATCTGCCGATCACCCTGCCGCGCGGCGACGTCGACGCCGAGGAACTGCGCGGTTCGCGCGAGTTCGCCGAGCTGCGCGCCCAGGTCGCGCACGCCGTCAAGGCCGCCGCCGCGGCCTGATCACCGTACTCACGAAAGGACATCCCGGTGAGCATCCTGCATGAACGGACCTCCGTGGCCCGTATCCCCGTCATCCCGCTCGGCCCGCACTTCGGTGGGGAGATCCATGGCGTCGACCTCGCCCGCCTCCGCGACGACGACGTGCTCGCCCTGCGCGAGGCACTCGTGGCCCACAAGGTGCTGTTCGTCCGTGGCCAGCACGGTCTCGACGACGCCGCGCAGATCGAGTTCGGCAGACGACTGGGCGAGGTCACCGTCGGGCATCCGGTGCACGACTCCGGTGACGTGGCGCCCGAGGTGTACTCGCTCGACAGCCAGGACAACGGCTTCGCCGACGTGTGGCACACGGACGTGACGTTCGTACAGCGGCCGCCCGCGATCTCCGTGCTGCGAGCCGTGGTGCTGCCGCCCCACGGCGGTGACACCAACTGGGCCGACAGCCAGCTCGCCTACGAGTCACTGTCGCCGGGACTGCGGGCGTACGTGGACACGTTGACCGCCGTCCACGACGGCACCCGGGAGTTCGGCTACTACCTGGCGCAGCGGCGGCAGGGCCGGGGCAACCTGTGGGAGGGCGAGGTGTTCACCGCGCTGACCCCGGTCGAGCACCCGGTGGTGCGGGTGCACCCCGAGAGCGGCCGCAAGGGGCTGTTCGTGAACCCCGGCTTCACCTCGCACATCGTGGGTGTCTCGGAGCACGAGAGCCGGGGCGTCCTCGACATCCTCTACGCCCATCTCACCAAGCCCGAACATGTCGTGCGGCACCGCTGGCAGCCGGGCGACGTCGCCCTGTGGGACAACCGCAGCACGGCCCACTACGCCAATCGCGACTACGGCGACCGGCACCGGGTCATGCACCGCATCACGCTGCGCGGCGACACACCCGTCGGCCCCGCGACCGCGCCGCGCTGACCGACGTCGACACCGGTCTCCGGTTACCGACCCACGGCCCACGACCCACGACCCACGACCCACGGCCCACGACCCACGGCCCACGGCCCACGACCCACGACCCACGGCCACTGAACACCGACCACCGACCACCGAGGACGAGGGAGCACATATGTCTGTTCAGGACACCACCGAGGATCTGGCCGCTTTCACCCGCGACTGGCAGGAGTGGCACACCGGGCAGGAGGAACGGCTCGCCGACCCGCACGGCTTCCTCGCCGTCACCGGACTGCACTGGCTCGGCGAGGAGCCGCAGCGCTTCCCGGACGCGCCGGGCGCCTGGTCGACCGGCGCCGACGGGGTCGTCGTACTGCTCGACGAGGGGGAGGAACTGGTCGTGGACGGAGTCCCCGTCCACGGCGAGCACCGTTTCGGGGTGCTCCCGGAGCGCGGCGGGGTGGAGGCGGTCTGGGGCGAGGCCGTGATCGAGGTGGCCAAGCGCGGCGGACACGACATCGTCCGCCCACGGCATCCGGACGCGCCGCTGCGGACCGCGTACACCGGCACCCCCGCCTACGCCCCACACCCCCGCTGGGTGGTGACCGGCCGTTACACGGCCTTCGACGAGCCCCGGCCGACGACCGTGGGTGCGGCGGTGGAGGGCCTTGAGCATGTGTACGACGCGCCGGGCCGGGTCGCGTTCGAACTGGACGGGCGTCCCCTCACGTTGACCGCGTTCCCCGGACACGGACCGGGCGGTCTACTGGTGCTGTTCACCGACGCGACGTCCGGGGTCACCACCTACGCGGCCAACCGGTCCCTGGCCCTCGCCCCACCCGCCGCCGACGGCACCGTCGTCCTGGACTTCAACCGGGCGACGAACCTGCCGTGCGCGTACACCGACCTGGCCACCTGCCCGCTGCCGCCGGCCGAGAACCGGCTGCCCGTGGCGATCGAGGCCGGGGAGAAGATCCCTCGCGAGCGGGGCGGTTCCTGAGTGCCGTCGGTCGGCTCTCGCGGATTATCGGGCGCCTGGAGTGAGCGGCACCGGGAATGTGCCTACCGCCGACGTTTCGCGGATCGATGAGTAACATCCGCACACAGCACGTTCGTTGTCGGGAAGGGAACCGCCATGACCGAGACTCCGTCAGAGTCGACCGACCTCAAGACGCAGTACACCGCCCAGGTCGCCGCCGACCTCGAGCGCAACGCCAAGGAACAGGAGCGGCTCATCGGGGAGATCGACGCTCTGCAGGAGCAACTCCTCAGTCTGCGGCAGGACCACGCCGTGCTGGTGAACATGCAGCAGGCTCTGGGCGCAGCGGCATCCGTGGCCGCGCCCGTGGCCGAGGAGGTCGCGACGCCCTCCGTGCCCCGGCAGAAGACCGCCTCCACCCCGGGAGCCGGCAAGCGCACCCGGGCGAAGAAGGCCGAGCCCCCGCAGGACGGCAAGCGGACGAGGAAGTCGACCGCCACGAAGCCCACCACCGCCAAGACGGCGACCGCGACCACGGCCACGAAGACCGCGACCGCCAAGGCCCCGACGGACGCGAAGGCCACGACCACCAAGGGCGGGACCGCCAAGGCCACGACCGCCAAGTCCGGAGAAGGCAAGGCCACGACCGCCAAGACGGCCGCCACCAAGACGGCGGCCAAGTCGGCGGCCACCAAGAGCGCGGCCGCCGAGAAGGCTCAGCCCACCCTCGTCGAGCTCATCCGCCGGCACCTCACCGAGCAGAGCGAACCACGCTCCGCGGCCGAGGTGGCCACCGCGCTCACCCAGGCCCACCCGGACCGCCGCATCCAGACCAACGTCGTGCGCACCACCCTCGAAGGGCTCGTGGCCAAGAGCAACGCCCAGCGGGTCAAGCAGGGATCCTCCGTGTACTACACGGGCCCCGACGCGCCGGAGCCGACCGTCCCGCCTCAGTCCTCCTCCGAGCCCGCGCAGGCGACCGACTGAGGCGGGGCGGGCCCCTCTCCCCGAGGTTCCTCGGAGCCCGTCTCCACCGCTCGGGCCTCCCGCCGACGAGTGATTCGCTCGCCCGTCAGTTGACGCGGGCGATCTTCCAGACTTGGTCGGACCGCTCCCGCGTCGGTCCGGACGCGGCGGTGGATCGTCGGAGGCCCGGCACCGTGGAGCGTGGTGCCGGGCCTCCTGTCCTCCGCCCCTCAGCGCAGGTCTGTGGTGAGCCGGTAGCGGCCCGACGGCAGGCGGTACGAGGACACGCCGTCCGCGTGGCCGAGGAACCGCACCCCGTCCACGCGCGCCAGCGGGGTGCGACCCTCGCGGACGGCGTCCGCCGAGGCGGCCGGGAGACGCAGGGTGGCCTCGCTGTTCGCGGGCACGACCGCCTCGTACGCCAGGGTGCGGCCCCCGTCCTCGACCTCCCAGCCACTGCGGATCTCGCCGTACGGCGACTCGTACGCGCCCGAGACGCGGGTGATCCGCCCGGTGGGGTCGGGATGGGGTCGCAGGAGGAAACGCCGGAAGCCGGGGCCTTCCGGGTCGGGGGCGATGCCGGCCATGTAGGCGTACATCCACTCCATGATCGCGCCGTAGGCGTAGTGGTTGAAGGAGTTCATCCCGACCGGGCCGAAGCCGGCCTCCTCGGAGTAGGAGTTCCAGCGCTCCCAGACCGTGGTGGCGCCGTTCCGCACCGAGAACAGCCAGGACGGCAGCGCGTCCTGGTACAGCAGCGCGTACGCCAGGTCGGCGCGGCCCTCGTCGGTGAGGACGGGGGCGAGGACGTTGACGCCGAGGAAGCCGACGGAGAGCGTGTTCTCGGCATGGTGGACGCGGACGCTGTCCGGGTGCGCCTTCTTGTAGGCGGCGTCGTTGCCGATGTTGTCCGCCAAGTGACCGACGAGCGCTCGGCGTTGGGCCTCGGTCTCGTAGAAGCCGAGCTTGAGGATCCACAGTAGCGCGCTCTGGCTGTTGTCCTCGGTCCTCTCGTCCGGGTCGGAGCCGGGTTCGATCGGGGAGGCCTTGCCCAGCCCTGACCTCACGGTGACGCGATCGCCGTCGGTGCTCAGGTACTTGGCGACGAACGCCCGCTTGATGTTCCCGAAGAGCCGCTCGTACTCCTCGGCCTCCGCCGCCCTGCCGGTCGCGCGGGCCATCCTCGCCATCAACTGGGTGGAGTAGCCGTAGTAGACGTCGCTCATCAGCTGCGTGCTGGTCTTCTGCGGGGCGAGCCAGTCGCCGGTGAGGGAACCCTGGCCGGCGTAGGTGTCGCCGGTCTGCTGCCGGATCCAGTCCAGGTAGCGCGTCATCGAGGGCCAGTTGCGCTCCACGACGGTGGTGTCGCCGGTCATCTGCCACACGGTCCATGGCAGGACGACCCCGCAGTCCGCCCAACCGCTGCCGCCGCCGGGGAAGTTGTACCGTCCGCCGGGGGCTACGCCGGTGTACTGCGCCCGGTCCGCGCCGTAGATGGCCTGGGAGTCGACGACGGTGTCCTGGAAGTGGCTGAGGAAGACACTCGCGTCGGCGTTGTAGAGGCCGGTGGTGGCGAAGACCTGGGTGTCGCCGGTCCAGCCGAGGCGTTCGTCGCGCTGCGGGCAGTCGGTGGGCACCCAGAAGTAGTTGCCGCGCTGTCCCCAACGGACGTTGCTCACCAGCTGGTTGACATCCGGATCGTTCGTCGTGACGGTCCCGGTCTCGCGGAGGGCGGAGGTGGCGACCTTGCCCGTCAGCCCGGTGATGGTGACGGTCTCCGACGCCGTCACGGACACGTAGCGGAAGCCGTAGAAGGTCAGCGTGTCCTGATGGGTCTCGCCCTCCGGGTCGCCCTTGAGGATGTAGGTGCTGGTGGCTTCGGCACTGCGGAGGTTGGCCCGGTAGAGCGAGCCCTCGGGGCCGTCCGCGCCGGCGCTGTCGTCGTTGAGCATCTCGCCGAACCGGAACTCGACCCGGGCACCGGCCGGTCCGCGCACCCCGTAGCGGGCCACGCCGACCATGTTCTGGCCGAGGTCGTAGACGGCGGTCTCACCGGCGGAGAGGGTGACCTCGGCGCCGGCCGCCCGCGCGGGGTCGGTCACCGTGCGGTCCGGGTCCACGACGACGCGCCCCCGGCCGCCCGGACTGACGTCCTCGCCGGTCACTCCGGTGGCGACGGTCACGGACCGCGGTCGCTGGTCCCAGCGGTCGACGAAGCGCGCGCTCTCCCCGGGGTAGGCCATCAGCCGCACGTCCGGGTACCTGTCCTCGAAGGCGACGCGTTCCACGTCCGCCCACGTGCTGTCGTCGAATCCGGGCGCGGTCCAGCCCGTCAGCTCGCGGCGGGCGTCGTAGGTCTGGCCGTCGTAGATGTCGTCGGCCCGGTGGGGTCCGGTGTCGGTGGCCCGCCAGCCGTCGTCCGGGCGGGTGACGACGGTCTGCGTCGTGCCGTCGGTGTACTCGACCAGCAGCTTCGCCTTCACGGTGAGGGCATTGCCGTCCTCGGAGTAGTACGTGCTGCCGTCGGAGACCCGGCCGTTGTACCAGCCGTTGCCCAGGACGACCGCGAGCGTGACGTCGGACGCGTGGCGCAGGTGGCGGGTGACGTCGTAGGTCAGGTAGTCGACGCGGGTGTCGTAGTTCGTCCAGCCCGGCGGCAGGAGTTCGAGGGTGGGGGCGCCGTCGTGGTCGACGGTCACCCGCTCCCCGTTGACGTGGGCCTCGTAGACGCCGAGGGCCGAGAGGTACAGCCGCGCCTCGCGCACCCGTCGGTCTCCGCCGAAGTGGAGGGGTGCCTCCTTGCGGAGCATGGGCGCGCCGGGCGAGCCGGGGGTCTTCCCCCGCATCCCGATCCACTGCGCGCCGTCCCACCCTGTCACGCCGTCGGTGCTCATCAGGCCGGTCTCGAACACGGAGGTCTCGCTGCCCGCCCGGCGGCCCTCGGCGTCCCAGACGGCGACGGACCAGTGGTAGCGGGTCGAGGGCCGCAGCGGCTCGCCCGCGTAGGGGACGGCGACGGAGTCGGCGGATGGGACCTGTCCGCTGTTCCAGACGTCGGCGTGGCCGGCGGTCAGCCGGTCCGCGGAACTGGCGACGAGGATCTGGTACGCCCCCTGCCGCCAACCCCGGGTGTCGGACCGCGTGTGCCACCCGAAGCGCGGGTGGTCGGCGTCCACACCGAGGGGTGCGGTGCGGTGTTCCACGGTGAGTCCCCGTACGGGGCCCTCCTGCGGGCGGGCGGGGGACGCTTCCTCCGCAGCGCTCGTTCCTTCGGCCATGACACTGGCTCCTATCGACATGGCACCGGCTGTTCGGTCTCTCGGGTTCTGGTCACAAGCGGGTGGTGAACGTGTGGCGTCCCGAGCCGACGACCCGGGCAGGGTGGTCCGGGGCGGGCAACCGGATCTCCGCCGTGGTGTTCGGCGGGAGCTCCACGTCGAGTCGGAAGCGTCCGTCCTCGCGGGTCCAACGGGCGGACACCACGCCGTACGGGGTGCGATAGCTGCCCTCGGCGTGGGTGAGGTCGCCGACGGGGCGGGGGTCGATGACCAGTTCACGGTATCCGGCGCCGCCGGGCACCTGGCGGATGCCGACGACGCCGCTGTGGAACCACTCCTCGATCTGCAGCAGGATCATGTGGTTCTTGGAGGCGCCGATGTCCCAGTCTTCCGGAATGGTAGTCAGGCCCCGGGGGTTGGCGGTGGTGGGCGCCATGAAGTGGCCGTAGCTGGGGCGGGTGTCCTCCTGGAGGACCTCCCACAGGAGGTCGTCGTGACCGCCCTCGTGCAGGGCCCTGACCGTCGGGGCGAGCCCGATGGTGCCCCCGCTGAAGTGGGGTCCGCCGCCGAACGGGCGGTGGGCGTGGACCAGTTCGACGAGTGCCTGAAGGACCCTGCCGCGCTCGCCGTCGGGGACGAGGCCCTCGTCGAGCGCGAGTGCCTGCGCGGCCTGCGTGGCGCCGGCGGCGCCCCGGTCGCCCTCGGCGGTGTACCGGCCGAGCGCCGTGTTGTAGAAGGCGTCGTTGAACGCGTCCTTGATGTTGGCGGCGAGGTTGCGGTACTCGGCCGCGTCGGCGTCGCGCCCGATCAGGGCGGCCATCCGGGCCATGCGGTCGGCGACCTGGTGGTAGCCCCAGGTTCCGGTGATGCGGCCCGAGGTGTTCTCGTCGGCGATCCAGTCGGCGAGGGCCGCGTCCACGAGGTGGGCGTCGGCGCCGGTGCCCGCCTTCCTGGTGCGGATGTAGTTCAGGAACTCCTGCATCCGGGGGTAGTGGCGGCGCATCGTCTGGGTGTCGCCGTACGTCTCGTACGCCAGCCAGGGCACCAGGACGATGCCGTTGCCCCAGTTGATCTCGTCGCCGAACCGGCCGGTGTACCCCCAGTCGTACACGGGGGTCTTCAGCGCCACGTTGCCGATGTCGTCCCCGGCGCGGGACTGGCCCTCGACCAGGTGGCGTTGGGTGGTGCGCAGGTAGGCCGCGTAGCCGAAGGTGCGGTGCACGGCTCCGAAGGGCTGGACGTAGTCGGCGGGGTAGGAGAGCTTCTCCCGGCCGGGGCAGTCCGTGAAGGTGGACATGACGTTGCTCATGATCGAGTAACGGGACATGCGGTGGACGCGGTTGATCCGGTCGTCGGAGGTGCGCAGGGAGCCGGCGTCCGGGACGTCCGCGTGGATCTGCAGCCCGGTCACGGTGTCCAGGGTGGGGACGTAGTCCTCCGGCAGGCCGGTCACCTGGAGCCACTGCATGCCGAAGTAGTGGAACTGCGGATGCCAGCGTTCGCCCCGCTCATCGCCGTACGTGGTGTAGGTGGCAAACAGGTCGGTGCCGCGGGCGGGGCCGCCGCCCATGAGCGACGCCTGGTCGACGGTACCGTCGGCCTTCAGCGACTCGCCGGGGTACAGCTTGACCGTGGTCCCGGCCGGGAGCGGGCCGTCGAGGTCGAGCAGTGGCCAGCCGGCGAAGTTCTGTCCGAAGTCGAAGACCCAGACGCCGGAACGCGCTTGGGTGACAGCGACCGGACGGATCCTGTCGACGATCCTGAGCGGCTCGGCGGACCGCCACACCAGTTCGGTGGTGAGGTTGGGCGGCGGTGCGATGCCCGCGTCGGTCCAGCCCATGCCCGTGCCGTCGCGCCGGCGTGCCGACGCGCCGAGGTCCGCGCCGGGCGCGGTCCAGTCGGGCTGTTCGCGGCGGGCGTCGTAGTCCGAGCCGGAGTACCAGTTGGCGGTGACGTTCGGGCCGAGCGCCGCCCGCCACGAGCGGTCGCTGACGACGGTCTCGACGGTGCCGTCGGCCTTCGTGAGTTCCAGGCGGGCGATCAGCCGGGGCGGGACGGCGGCGCCCGCGCTCGGGTCGGTTCTCGCGAGGGGGTTGCCGGAGCCGACGACGCCGGAGCCGCTGTCGTGCCCGGCGTCGAGACCGGGCTCGAAGGTGATGCCGGTGCCGTCGGCGCCCGCGGTGCCGATCGCGGTGATCGTCCGGGACTCCAGCCGCTCGCCGCCGTCGCCGGTGTCGATGCTGACGGTGCCGCCGACGTGGAAGTTGGCGACGCTGCTCACCTTGACCGTGGTGGCGCCCCGCGCGACGGGCTCGACGAGGGTGCCGGCGCCCTTGGTCTGGCTCTGCCACCAGCTGTACGGGGCGGTGCGGCCGGTGGTGGGGTTGGTGACGGACCGGGTCACCAGGGCGGTGCCGTGGCCCAGTTCGACACCGAGGGTGTTGTCGCCGGTGCGGACGAGGCGCGTGACGTCGTACGTCCGGTACTCGGTGGAGAGCTGGTAGTTGGAGTTGCCGGGGGCGAGCACCTCGTCGGTGACGGGTTCGCCGTTGAGGTGGGCCACGTGCAGTCCGATGCCGGAGAGGTACAGCCTCGCCCGGACGACCTTCCCTCCTCGCGGGCTCACCCGGAAGGCGCGCGCGAAGACGGGCAGGGGCTGGTCGAGGGTGCGGCCCGGGTACTCGATCCAGCGGGCGTCGCCCCAGTCGGAGCGCTTGAGGAGGCCCGTCTCCCAGGTGCCGGGCCGGCTCCACTGTGTCGCGTGGCCGTCGGTGCTCCAGACCCGCACCTGCCACACCACCCGCTCGCGGGAGGCGGGCGCGGGTCCGTGCCAGGCGATGTCGGTCTGGTCCGGGGAGCGGACCTTGCCGCTGTCCCAGAGCAGGCGGCCCCGGTCCAGGTCCTTCTCCGAGCGTGCCGCGCGGATGCGGTAGGCGGCTTGGGTCCAGCCGGCGTGGGCTCCGGTCACGCGCCAGCTCAGCCGGGGGGCGGGGTCGTCGACGCCGAGCGGACTGTCCTCACGGCCGTCGACGGCGAGCCCGGTGACTCTCGCTCCACGGCGGTCGTCCTCCCCGTCGGCGCGGGCCGCCGCCACGGGCAGCCCGGGAACGACGGGCGAGGCCAGACCCGCCGCGGAGACGGCGATCGTGCCCACCACCTGTCTACGGCTCAACGCCTCACTCGGGACATCGGGCATGCCGAACCTCCGATCGGTTGTTCACTGTCGGTTTGAACGTTTCATTCAGTCGGCGGAGAGAGCCGTCGGCCGCGGGGCGCGGCCGACGGCGCGTCGGTCAGCTGCCGGACTTGTAGTCGGCGTCCATCTCGTCGAGGAGCTTCGCGGGCGTGGACTGTCCGCTGAAGATCTCCTGGAGGCCGCTCAGCATGGTCTGCTGGACCTTGGGGTTGGGCCAGAGCTGGTCCATGAAGGGGACCGTGCGGTCCGACTCGATGAACTCCGACAGTTCGGCGAGCGAGGGGTCCGCCGCGAAGCCGGTGTCGGACAGGGACGGCAGACCGCCCTGCTTCTTGACGAAGGTGTTCATGCCGCCCGCCGACATCACGAAGTCCACGAACTTCAGGGCCAGTTCCTCGTTCTTCGCCTTCGCGTTGACGCCGTACCCGGCGCCCGCGGCGGCGGGTACCAGGGTCTGGGCCGGGTCGTCGGTGGCCGGGAGCGCCTTGAGCGTGAACGTGCCCTTCGGGTTCTTCTGCTGGAGGAGGGCGATCACCCAGTTGCCCTGCACGATGCCGAGGGTCTTGCCGGTGGCGGCGAGCTGCTGGCTGGCCTCGTAGTTGGTGCCCAGCGGATTCTTCTGGAAGCAGCCGGTCTTCTCCATCGTCATGTACTTGTCGAGGGCGGTGGCCCACGACGACTTCGCGAAGGTGACCTCGCCGGCCTGCATCTTCTTGTCGAAGTCCCGGTCCTCGCCGTAGACGGTGGTGGCGACCAGGGCGTACAGGACGAGCTGGGTGACCCAGTTGTCCTGGTTGCCGAGCGCGAAGGCGGGGGTGCCCTTGGCCTTGGCGGCCTTGCAGAAGGCCAGCAGGTCCTTCCAGGTGTCGGGCGCGGTGAGCCCGGCCTTCTTCAGGGCCTGCTCGTTGTAGACGGCGCCGATGCCGTTCTGTCCGAAGACCGCGTTGTAGGTCTTGCCCTCGTACTGGGCGACGGACTTCATCGCGTCCGGCAGCTTCGCCGCCCACGGCCGGTCCGACAGGTCGCGCAGATAGCCCGGCTTGGCGAGCACGTACGTGGCGGCCGGATTGCCGTTGCCGGGCCAGACCGACAGCACGTCGGGCGCGGTGCCCGAGGACAGCTGGGTGCGGATCTGTTGCTGGTACTGGTCGGCGCCGCTGGTGGTGTACCGCACCTTGACGCCCGGGTTGGCCTTCTCGAACGCCTTGACGACGTCCTCGATCGAGCCCTGGTCGACCGAGGCGACGGTCAGCGTCTTCGAGCCGCCGGAGCCGCTCTCGGTGCCCGCCTTGGTGCCGCCGCTGCAGGCGGCGAGCACCGCCATGGACGTGACCGCGGCGACCGTGACCGGGAGTGTGCGTGTCTTCATGAGGTCCCCCTCGGGGAAAGTGCCACCGGACTTGAGGGACGGTCGGGCGTCGGGGTCATCCCTTCAGCCCTCCCGCGAAGCCGTTGATGATGCTGCGCTGCAGCAGGAAGTAGACGAGCAGGACGGGCAGGATGCTGATCACCAGCGCGGCGAAGATGAGGTTCCAGTCGGTGACGTACTGGCCGACGAAGCCCGCGATCGCGACCGGCAGCGTCTGCTGGGCGCTGCCGCTGAGGTACAGCAACGGGGTGAAGAAGTCGTTCCACACGGCGACCGTGTTGAGCACGAGGGCCGTGACGGTGATGGGTTTGAGCATCGGCAGGACCACGTACCGGAAGCTCTGCAGGGGTGTGCAGCCGTCGATCAGGGCCGCGTCCTCGAAGTCGCCGGGCAGGGCGCGCAGGAAGCCGACGTAGAGGAAGACGGTGAACGGCACCTGGAGGCCGGCGTAGAAGAGGACCAGGGCCCAGGGGGTGCCGAGCAGGCCCAGGTCGCGCATGGTCTGGTACAGCGGCAGGGAGGCGAGTTGGAAGGGGAGGGCGAGACCGAGCAGGATCGTCAGGTACGTCCCCCGGGACCAGCGGGCGGTGATCCGGGCCAGCGGGTACGCGGCGAGCGACGACACGGCCAGCACGACGACGACGCTGCACACCGTCACCAGCAGGCTGTTGGCCAACGCCCCGCCCAGCGCTCCCTGTTGCCAGGCCTGAGTGAAGTTGTCGAGGGTGGGTGAGGTGGTCGGGCTGATCGGCGAGGAGGTGTCCGACGTGGGGCGCACGGCGAGGTTGACCAGGACGTACACCGGGAAGCCGACGAACAGGGCGGCGGCGATCATCGCCAGTTCCAGCGCCAGGGTGCGGCGGCCGTAGCGCTTCATGACGCGGCCCTCTCGTTGCGGGACAGGGCGGCGTACTGACCGGCCGAGACGACCGCCACGATGATCGTGAGGACGACGGCGAGCGCGATGCTGTAGCCGAACTCGCCGAGGGTGAAGGCGTCCTTGTAGATGAGGGTCGAGATGGTGTCGGTGGCGTGGCCGGGCCCGCCGCCCGTCAACGCGTAGACCTGGTCGAAGAGTTTGATCCCGCCGATGATCGACAGCATCAGGTTGATGGTGAGGGCCGGGGCGAGCAGGGGCCGGGTCACCGACCAGAAACGGCGCACCGGGCCCGCCCCGTCCATGGACGCCGCCTCGTGGATCTCCTTGGGCACCGACTGGAGCCCGGCCAGGAAGATGACCATGGAGTAGCCCGCGTACTGCCACACGGTTACCCCGACCACCGACCACAGGGCCAGCTCCGGGTCACCGAGCCAGTCCTGCCGCCATCCGCCGAGGCCCACCGCACCGAACAGGCTGTTGACGGCGCCGTCCGGGCCGAGCAGGTTCCGCCAGAGGTAGGCGGTCACGATCGGGGTGATCACGGCCGGCGCGAACAGGAACACCCGCAGGAGGTTGCGGGACTTGATGGCGGAGTTGACCCCCAGGGCCAGCAGCAGCCCCACCGCGTTCTGGACGACCGTGATCGCCACCGCGATCAGCAGTGTGTGCCAGACGGCCTGCTTGGCGTCCGGGTCGTCGAGCATCGCGGCGAAGTTGTCCAGGCCGACGAAGGAGAAGTCGGGGTCGAGCCCGTCCCAGTCGGTGAAGGCGTAGTACACGCCGCGGACGCTCGGCACGAGGACGACGAAGGCGAACAGCAGCATCGCCGGCAGGGCGAACCACCACGGCGGGGCCGTGCGCGCGGGCCGGGGCCGCGGATCCGGTGCCGCGACCGGAGGCCGGTCCTTGTCGACGAGCCGCTTGTGCGGGGCCAGAGCCACCGACGAACCCCCTTTCTTGAAACGATTCACATCACGTGTGTGCCGATCCGCCGATCCGCGCCGCGCGGGACGCGTCGGCTCTCCCGACGGTGTTCGGAGCTGACTGGAGAAGCGGCCCGCTGTCGGGCCACGAGAAAGCGCTACGGATTTGGGTAACGTTTCCCAAAGGGTGTGCCAGACCTTAAGGAGCGTCCCGCGTGACGTCAAGATGTCGCGCACACTGCGGCGACGTCACCGGCACGGCCGCCCGCACCTCCCGGCACTCTCGGCCCACGAGACCCGGACCCTCGTTCGACCTGCGCGTTCCGGCCTACACTCGGCCGGACGATCTCCCGAGAGGCAAGGACCGGATGGAGCCGACAGCACCGCAGCGCAGGGTCACCATCGTCGACGTCGCGCGACACGCCCGGGTGTCCGTCACCTCCGTGTCCAAGGTGCTGCGCAACGCCTACGGGGCCAGCCCCGAGATGCAGAACAAAGTGCGCCGGGCGATCGAGGAGTTGGGCTACCGGCCGCACGCGGGCGCCCGGGGCCTGCGGGGGCAGACGTACACGATCGGCGTGATGCTGCCCGACATCCGCAACCCGTTCTTCCCGGAGATCCTCGACGGCATCACCGACTCGCTGGAGGAGACCGACTACCAGGTCTTCCTGGGGCCGGGCTGCAACGGCGAGAAGGCCGAGGCCCGGGTCACCGAGGCGATGATCGACCGCGGCATGGACGGTCTCGTGCTGGTCGCCCCGGTCTCGTCCCGCGCCCACCTGGAACACGTCGCCGGCGTGGTCCCCACCGTCGTCGTCGGCCGTCACGGCTCCTCGCCCGCCTACGACACCGTGGCCGACGACGACACCGAGGGCGCGGCCCTGGTCGTCCGGCATCTGGTCGGTCTCGGTCATCGCCGGATCGCCCACATCGAGCACCACGAGACCGATCCGACCCGTCTCGCGGAGATGCCCAACGCCCGGCGCGCGGACGGCTACCGGCAGGCCATGCGGGTGGAGGGGCTGGAGGAGTTCATCGACGTGATCTCCACCAGCTACAGCCAGGAGGGCGGCCACCGGGCGGCGCGGGAGTTGCTGGCCCGTCCCGCCCCGGCCCGGCCCACGGCCCTCTTCGCCGGCGCGGACATCGCCGCGATGGGCGTCCTCGACGCGATGGCCGAGGCCGGTCTGTCCGTACCCGGCGACCTCTCGGTGGCCGGGTACGACAACACCACGTTCGCCGCCTACGGCCCGATCTCGCTCACCAGCGTCGACCAGCGGGGCCAGGAGATGGGCCGGAACGCGGTACGCCTCCTCCTGGAACGGATCGCCGACCGCGCCCGCCCGTCGACCAAGGTCGTCCTCTCCCCCAGGCTGGTGGCACGCCGGTCCACGGCCCGCTTCGCGGGGTGACTGGGGGGGGCGTCACCGGTCCGCTGATCGCCGGTTGCCGCTCGGAGCCCGTCGCCCGTCGCCCGTCGTGGGAAACGTTACCCAATCGTAGGGCGAAGCCGGGACGACGACAGCGGCGGCGGGACGGGGGACGTGCGGCGGCCGCGGCCGAGCCGGGCGCCGGGTCTCCGCCGTCCTCCTCGCCCCGGCATGATCGGTACGGTGGCTGTCGGGACCGGAATCCGGATCGGGGTCCGGATCGGGATCGGAATCGGGAGAGGGGCGGCGCGGCCGTGAGTGGACAAGCAGGCATCAGTACGGCGAAGGAGGCCGCCGACCACGAACTCGTCCTCGCGTTCGGGCGGCTGCAGGGGGCGGCCAACCGGCTGGAGTACATCCTCGGACGGGCACTCGAGGTCGAGTGCGGCATCAGCCATCTGATGTTCGAGGTGTTGCTGATCCTCGGGCGAGCGGGTGAGCCGGGGCTGTCCATGCGGGCCGTCGCCCAGGAGCAGGTCCTCACCACCGGCGGCGCCACCCGCCTGGTGGACCGCATGGAGGCGGCAGGGCTGGTGACCCGGGCGGAGTCCCCCGCCGACCGGCGCGGGAAGCTGGTACGGCTGACCCCGCTGGGTGAGGAGACGACGGTGCGCGCCGCTGAGGTCCACGTCGAGAACATCAAGAAGTACTTCCTGAGCCCGCTGCCGGAGGCGGATCGCGCGCGGTTCGCGGAGGACCTGCGCATCCTCAGCCACACGGCCAGGGACGTGCTCCCCCGGCTGCCCTGACCACTCCGGCGCGACGGCGACCCGGTATCGGTCAGTCGCCCTCCGCGCGGACGCGGTCCGCGATGCCCACGGTCAGTGCCTCCGCCTGGTCCTCCAGGTTCCATCTACCGTCGCGGTAGGCGTGGTTGCTGATCCAGAACACGAGGACGCCGTCGCGCAGGGACCGGCTCAGGAGCCCCAGGGACCAGTCGTTGCCGCCGTCGTGCCAGGCGAGCCGACCGGCCGGGGTGTCGCGCAGACTCCAGCCGTACCCGTACCAGTTCTCCGACTCCGGCTCCGCCGTGCGAGGCTCGAAGAGCTTGTCCCTGGCCCTCGCCGGCAGGATCTCGTCCCCGAGCAGCGCGCGGTGCCACCGGAACATGTCGTGGGCGGTGGAGAGCATGCCGCCGTTGCCGCGCAGGTTCCAGTACGGTCCGTCGGCGGCCCAGGGATGGTCGAAGGGCCTGCCCTGGGCGCGTCCCTCGCTGTCGTACTCGACCGCGACCAGGTGCCGGGGCCGGCGGGGCAGAACGTACCCGGTCTGTTCCATCCCTGCCGGGGCGAACAGGTGCCGGGCCAGGAACCGTTCGTAGGTCTCCCCGGACGCCTCCTCGACGATCGCCGCGAGCAGGCTGTAGCCGGTGTTGGAGTAGTGGAACGCCTCGCCGGGGGCGGACCGCAGCTCGGACGACAGGGCCCCGCGCACCAACTCCTCACGCGACACGGGGTCGTAGTCGTCGCCCAGTTCCTCGACCAGACCCGAGGTGTGGGTGAGGAGGTGCTCGACCGTGATGCCGCGCTTGTCCTCGGGCACGGCCTGCCCGCGTCCGAGGAACCGGCTGATCGGATCGCTCACCCGGAGCCGGCCCATCACCTCCAGTTTCACGATCGCGGCCGCGGTGAACTGCTTGGTGATCGACATGACGTCGTACACGGTCCGGCAGCTCGCGGGCGTGCCCGCGGCGCGGTCCGCCGCTCCGAATCCCCCGCAGTGCACCAGCCGGTCGCCGCGAGCGGCGACCACGGAGCCGCCTGGCCCGGCGGGCAGCGTACGGCGGAGGAAGTCGGCGACCGACTCTCCGGTGCGGTGCCGGGGCTTCGGGGTGCGCGCCGCCGACTCCTCGGCGCCGCGTCCTTCGGCGCACCCGCCGAGCATCAGCAGGGCTGCGAAGGCGGTGCCGAGGGCCGTACGGCGGCTGCGGCCGGGGCGATCGCGATTTCGGGTGCAGTCGCGCCGGCGGCGGAACGGAGTCGTACTCATGTGACCTCCAACATCGGGAATCCGTCCCGAGGTTGGCCATCGCTCCCGCCGCTTCTCAAGCCATGATGGTGTTCGAGCTTGTGCGAGCCCGTGTACGTCCAGGTCAACAGGGGGAACCAGGATGACGACAGCACCGCCTACACCGCCGGACACCGACGCGGTCGCCTTCGTGGCGGCGCTCCGCCGCCTCAAGGCGTGGTCGGGTCTCAGCTACCGCCGGCTGGAACACCGGGCGACGGAAGCGGGCCACGTCCTGCCCTACTCCACGGCGGCGACCATGCTCGGCCGCGACAGCCTGCCGCGCGAGGAGCTCGTCGCCGCGTTCGTGGCGGCCTGCGGAGTGCGGGGCGAGGAGGCGGAGGCGTGGCTGGACGCGCGCGTGGCCATCGCGTGCGGGCCGCCCGCCGAGCCCACGCCGACGCCGACGCCGACGCCGACGCCGGGGAGCAGGCGGCCCTCGTGGCCACGCCGTCGGACGTTCGCGATGGCGGTGGCACTGGCCACCGCGCTCCTCGGGGGCGTGTCGACGGCCGGGGCCTTCAGCGACGACGTGGAGGTCGAACAGACGGGGACGTCACTTCGTCAGCCGCGCTCCTGAGCCGTCACTCCCCCAGGAGCCGCCGGAGCCAGCGCAGTCGGGCCTCGCGGGCGTCGACCGAGAGCGCGGCCTGCGGCACGAGGCCGTCGAAGCCGTGGAAACCGCCCGGCCACACATGCAGTTCGGCGCGTCCTCCGGCCTGCCAGATCCTGGAGGCGTACATGACGTCCTCGTCCCGGAAGGTCTCGGCGGACCCGACGTCGATGAAGGCCGGCGGGAGGTCCGAGAGGTCGACCGCGCGGGCGGGAGAGGCGTACGGCGACACGTCGTCGGTGCCGCGCGCGTCGCCCAGCAGGGCGTTCCAGCCGGTCTCGTTGGCGGTCCGGTCCCATACGCCGAGCCCGGCCATCTGGTGGGCGGACCCCGTGTCGTTGCGGTCGTCGAGCATCGGGCACATCAGCAACTGACCTATGGCGCGGGGGCCCTTGAGGTCTCGCGCGAGGAGGGCGAGGGCCGCGGCGAGTCCACCGCCTGCGCTGCCGCCGGCCAGCACGATGCGGTCCGGATCGCCGCCGATCTCCTCGGCGTGGGCCGCCGTCCACAGCAGACCCGCGTAGCAGTCCTCGACGGATGCCGGGTGCGGGTTCTCGGGAGCGAGCCGGTACTCCACCGACACCACGACCAGGCCCAGCTCCTCGGCCCAGTCCAGCGGCAGACCCAGCCGGTTGTTGCCCACGATCATGCCGCCGGGGTGGGTGAAGTAGACGATCGGGCGGGGGCCGGGCACGGAGGTGGGCCGGCAGATGAGCAACGAGACGTCCGGCGCGCCCGGAGGGCCCGGCACGGCCCGCTCGTGGACGTCGAAGAGCCCGCCACAGCTCAGTTCGTCGTTCGACAGGAGGGGGACGTCGCCGTTGAGCCGCTCCCTCGCCGCGGGGATGTCCTCCGGGGTCGCGCTCGTCGGCACCTGGTCGCCGAGTTCCACGAGAGCGGCGGCCAGCTCCGGGTCGAAGGGCGGAGGGGGTGTGGTCATCTGAACCTCCTGGAAGTTGATCGTCGACATGCACGCGCCCTCCGTCGGCAAGGGCACCGACATATGGCGACGGTTCGGTTCGGTTGGTGCGGAGGGGGCGGTGCCGAGGGCCGTGGCGGCGGCGTCACTCCCGGGCCCCGGAGAAGTGCGTTCCGCGCGCCGGAAACGCCGAGTGGTGGGTGGTGCGGCCCGACGCTCGTGGGCTCGTTCCCACCAGGGCCGTACGGACGTGTCCCTCCGACCGAACAGCCGAGCACACCCCAGCCGTTCCGTTCCGTCCCGGCACGAACACCGGGCGCCGAAGCAGGACGGGCGGAACCGTAACCGCCCGCGCCGTCCACCGTCCACCCCCTCACGGAGCGCGACGAAACCGGACCTCACCGACCACCGGAGTCGGTGCCGCCCAGTCCTCCCATCCCACCTAGGCCGACGCACACCGACGCAGGCCCCCCAACCCCGCCTTCCGCCCCCGCAAGGGCCCCCTCAGCCCGACTCCCGTAGCTCGATGCTGAGCGGATCCTCGATCCGTCCGATGTGCGGCTCCTTCCGGTCGATCGCGTCGACCACGCGGCGGGCCAGGCCCCGCGCGAGCGTGTCCGTGTCGCGGACGACCGTGGTCAGGGACGGTCGCAGGAGGGCGGAGCTGGGGATGTCGTCGACGCCGATCACCGCGAGGTCCCGTGGGACGTTCAGCCCGAGCGCCTGCGCGCCCAGCAGCACGGCCATGGCGATGTCGTCGTTGAAGGCGCAGATGCCCGTCACCGGCGGGTCGGCGGCCAGCCAGGCCTTCACCGCCTCCGTGGCACCGTCCAGCTCCAGCGGGACACTGCGGACGACGGGTTCGGGGAGGCCGCGCTCCTCGCAGACCTGCCGGACGCCGTCCAGCCGGGGTTGGGCGAGGACGTCGAGCCGTGGCAGGTCCGGGTAGGCGTAGCCGAGGCGACGGTGTGAGGCGGCGAGATGGCGGGCCTGGAGCGCGCCGATCGGCTCCTCGGAGACAAGTGGGGTCCCCAGCGGGGGGTCGGCTTCCTCCGTGGGCGAGCCGTGCATCGCCATGACGACCTCGATGCCGACCGCGCGCATGGCCTCCGCCTCGCTCTGGGGGAACTCGTTCAGGGCGAGGACCGCGGCGGGCGTCAGGGCCTTCCAGACGTCCCGCAGGGGGCGGGCGGGCCCCGCCGAGGAGTGCACGAGGAAGGTGAGTTCGTGTTCGGCGAAGGCGTTGGTCAGCTGCTGGATGAGGCGTCCGAGCACATGGTGGATCGGCCAGTCCGGCAGCACCCCGAGCACGATGTCGGACCGTCCCGTGCGCAGCGCGCGGGCCGCCGCCGAGGGCGCGTACCCGAGGCGGGCCGCAGCCTCCCACACCCGCTTGCGGGTCGCCTCGGCGATCTTCTGGTGAGGGGAGTCGTTGAGGACGTAGCTGACCGTCGCCCGCGAAACTCCCGCCTCCTTCGCGACGTCGCCGCTCGTCACCCGTCTGCCTCTGGACGTCCCGGCCATGCGTTCCCCCTCCGACACCCTCTGACATACCTCTTGCCAAACCCCGCGATCGCGGGCTAGCTTACCCGCTCAGTCAACCTACACGTTTAAGTGGCGCGTTTAAGTAACACTGTGTAGCCATTTTCCGTTGCCGTACTCGGCACTCCCCACACTCGCAGTCCCCCCACCGGCACAGTCCCTCACCGGCGCAGTCCCCGGTACTCAGTGAAGAGGACCCATGTCTGGCCCGACACTCCGCACGAGCAATCCCTGGAAGACGGCGACGCTCGCCGGCATGGCCTCCTATCTGGACTCCGCCGCATTGGTGACGTCGGGCATCGCCATCGGCGGCTACTACGCCGCACCGCTGCAACTCGCGCCCGGGGCCATCGGATCGCTGCTGGGACTGCAGACCATGGCGTTCGCCGCCGGTGCGCTGTTCGGCGGGCGGCTCGGCGACCGGTTCGGCCGCCGGACGGTCTTCACCTGCTCGCTCGTCCTGTACGCGGTCGGTGTCCTGCTGCTGTTGGCGGCGGCGAGCCCCGCGCTGCTGTTCGCGGGTGTGATCGCCACCGGTCTCGCCATCGGCGCGGACCTGCCCGTGTCGCTCGCGCTCGTCAACGAGGAGGCGCCGGAGGGCAGGAAGGGCACCATGGTGGTGTTCTCCGGCATGCTCTGGCTCGCCGGCATCGTGGCCGTCCTGCTGCTCAGCTCCTTCATGGGAGCGCAGGGCATGCTCGGGGGCCGAATCCTCTTCGCCCATCTGCTGGTCGTGGCCGTCGTCGTCCTGCTCCTGCGGCTCACCCTCAGCGAGTCGGCCGAGTGGGCCGCCGCGCGCCGGGCCGCCGACACCCGGCCCGACTCCCCTTCCGCGGACGTCGAGTTCGGCCGCGTCCGGGATCTCTTCCGGGCCCCGACCGGTTACGCCCTGCTCGCGACGGGCCTCTACTACGCCACCTGGAACCTCGGCGCGAACACGCTCGGTCAGTTCGGCACCTTCCTGTGGACCGCGCTGGCCGGAGGGGAGGTCGCGCGGTACTCGCAGCTGACGCTCCTCGGACTCCCGGTGGGCTTCGTCGCGGGACTGGTGTTCATGCGCGTGGTCGACCGGCCCGCCCGGCATGCCTGGTTCGCCGCCGGGACCGCACTGATCGTCATCGCCTGGGCCCTGCCCGCGCTGTTCGGACCCGGCGAATTCACCCTGGTCGCCGTCATGCTCGTCTCCGGCCTGGGCAACGCCTTCGCCGGCGAGTCCATCTACAAGGTCTGGTCCCAGGAACTCTTCCCCACCCTGCTGCGGGCCACCGCGACCGGTGTGACCATGGCCTTCACCCGCGCTCTCGCCGGACTGGCCGCCCTGGGCACACCCGCTCTCGCGCTGGGCCACACCGGGCTGTTCTTCGGCCTGCTCCTCGGCACCGCCGTGCTCTCCGCGGCCATCGGTCTGGTCTGGGTGCCACGCCTGGCCCGGGCCGCCCGGTCCGAGGGGCCCGCCGACGCCGCTCCGTCCGAGGAACCCGCTGCCCCGAGCGGCGCTCCCACTCCCGACACGACCGAAAAGGCCGCGCCTTGATCCGTCACCACGATTTCCGCCACGCAGGCCTGACACTGCGCTCCACGCTGCACATCCCCGCAGGCCCGCCGGAGGCCCGCCACCCCACTGTGGTGTTCGTCCACGGCTTCACCTCCAACCGGATCGAACTGCCGAACTTCGTCGCCATGTCACGGCTGTTGGCGGCCGAGGGCATCGCGTCGGTGCGGTTCGACCTCTCCGGCCACGGGGAGAGCGACGGCGACTTCTTCGACGTGACCATCACGGGCGAGATCGCCGAGACGCGCGCGGTTCTGAGCACCGTGCGCACCCTCGACTTCGTGGACCCGGAGCGCATCGGCCTGGTCGGCATGAGCATGGGCGGCGTGGTCGCCGGGATCACGGCCGGCGAGGAGCCCGGGATCGCCGCCCTGTGCCTGTGGTCCCCGGCCGCGGTCGCCCCGTTCGAGATCGGCAGCGGATACCTCAAGGGCCGGGCACTCGCCCCGGAGCTCGCGGAGAAGGGCTACGTCGACGCCGGCGGCCACAGGATGAGCGCCGCGCTCGTCGCGGACATCGCCGGCCTCGATGTCTACGGACGGTCGAGCACGTACACCGGGCCGGTCCACATCCTGCACGGCGACAAGGACGACATCGCGCCCGTGGAGTACGCACGCCGCTACCTGGACCACTACGGCCAGAACGCCGAACTGGAGATCGTCGAAGGCGCGGAACACGACTGGGGAAGCGTCCCCCACCGCACCGCGCTGCACGGCTCCACGCTCAGCTTCTTCCAAAGGCACCTCCAGCCATGACCACGCCCGGTCCCACAGCACCGCCCCCGACGGACACCACGACCTCGGTGACCGGCCTGCGCACGGCGGACGACTCAGGTCTCGTCGCCACCGCGTACCCCATGCCGCGTCTGTCCTGGTCGCTCACCGGCGAACGGCCGGGCATCCTCCAGCACGCCTACGAGATCGAGGTGTCGGCCGACCCGTCCTTCGACGACCCCGTCTCCAGCGGGGAGATCGAGGCCGACACGGTGACCGACCACCCGTGGCCGGCCCAGCCGCTGGCCAGTCGCGAGGTCCGGTACTGGCGCGTCCGCGTCCGCACCGACCTCGGGTGGACGCGGTGGAGCGACGCCGCCCGGCTGGAGGGCGCGCTGCTCGACGACGTGGACTGGGCGGCCCGCCCCGTCCACCTGTCCGAAGACCGGGGCCGCACCTCCCCCGGCCCCGTGCCGTTGCTCCGCCGGGAGTTCCACCTCCCGGCGGAGCCGGTCTCCGCACGGCTGTACGTCACCTCGCTCGGCGTGCACCGCACCGCCGTCAACGGCCGTACCGTCTCCGAGGACCTGCTGGAACCGGGCTGGACCAGCTACCCCGACCGGCTGCTCTACGCCACCTACGACGTCAGCCCCCTGCTCCGCCCCGGCGCGAACGCGCTGTCGGCCGCGGTCGGCGACGGCTGGGTCCGCGGCCACCTCACCTGGCACAAGAACCGTGACGTCTACGGCGACACCACGGCACTGCTCGCCCAGCTCGAAGTGGACCTGGCGGACGGCACCAGGGTCACGATCACCACCGATCGCCACTGGAAGGGCGGTTACGGCGACCTGCTCGCGGCGGACCTGTACGACGGCTGCGAACGCGACCTGCGCCACGAACCCGACGGCTGGCGCCTGCCGGGCTTCGTCGACACCGGCTGGGAACCGGTCGCCGTCCTGCCCCTGCCGAAAGGGCTGGCCCAACGGGCCCATCCGCCCGTCCGTGTCGTCCAGGTCCTGCGGCCCGAGCGGCGGACCCTGCCCGACGGCACGATCGCCGTCGACGCGGGCGAGAACCTGACCGGCTGGCTGCGGCTGCGCGTCGACGGCCCCCGCGGCGGCACCGTCACCGTCCGGCACGCCGAGGTCCTCGACGCCGACGGCCGCCTGCTGACGAGCATCCTGCGCGGCGCCCGCGCCACCGACCAGTACACGCTGGCCGGTGGCAGCGCCGAACTGGTCCCGGAGTTCACCTTCCACGGCTTCCGGTACGCCGAGATCGTCGCCTCCCCGGGGGTGACGGTCGAGGCGGTCGAGGCCGAGGTCGTCGCCAGCGACCTGCGGCGCATCGGCGAGTTCCGCTGCTCCGACGAACGGGTGAACACCCTGTACGGCAACGTCGTACGCTCCCAGCGCGGCAACTTCCTCGCCGTGCCCACGGACTGCCCGCAGCGGGACGAACGGCTCGGCTGGACCGGCGACATCATGGCCTTCGCCCCGACGGCCTGCGCCACGTACGACAGCGCCTCCTTCCTCGACAGCTGGCTCACCGACCTCCGTATCGAGCAGCGGCCGGACGGCGCGGTCCCGCTGGTGGTCCCCGACGTCCCACTCGGTGAACTGCCGCCCGCCGCACTGCCGTTCGCGGGAGCCGCCGCCGGCTGGGGCGACGCCGCCACGATCGTGCCGACCGCGCTCTTCGAGGCGTACGGCCGGTCCGGCATGCTGGAGCGCCACTACCCGGCGATGCGCGCGTGGGTCGAGTTCACCGTCGCCCACCTCGACGAGGACGGGACCTGGAGCGGCAACGCGCAGCTCGGTGACTGGCTGGACCCGGCCGCGCCCCCGGAGGACCCGGCGCGCGCCACCACCGACCCCGGGTACGTCGCCACCGCGTTCGTCGCGCACAGCGCCCGGCTGCTCGCCGACGCGGCCCGTGAACTGGGCCGCCCGGAGGACGTCGAACGGTACGCGGACCTGCACCGACGTACCGCCGAGGCCGCCTGGCGCGAGTGGGGCGACCACGCCCGCACCACCCAGACGGGCTGCGCGCTCGCCCTCTGCTTCGGCATCGCGCCCGACGGCGAGCGCGCCGACGTGGGCAAGGCCCTGGCCGCCCTGGTGCGCGCGGGCGGTGGCCGGATCGGCACCGGGTTCCTGGGCACGCCGTTCTTGCTGCCCGCCCTCGACGGCACCGGTCATGTGGCCGAGGCCTACGAGCTGTTGCTCAACTCCGAGTGTCCGGGCTGGCTCTACCAGGTCGACCGTGGCGCGACGACCATGTGGGAGCGGTGGGACGCGATCCGTCCCGACGGCACCGTCGACGTCGAGAAGGCGGTCACGATGCTGTCGTTCAACCACTACGCGTACGGCGCCGTCGCCGCCTGGCTCTACCGGTCCGTGGCGGGGCTGCGGCCCCTCTCCCCCGGCTACCGCACGCTGGAGTTCGCCCCGCGCCCCGGCGCCACGCTCACCTCCGCCGAGGCCTCGATCGCCACCCCGTACGGCATCGCGTCCGTCGCCTGGTCCCTCAGCGACGACACCCTCACCGTGCGGGCCGTGCTGCCGCCCGGCACCACCGGACGGTTCAGCGCGCCCGAGGGCTGGCAACCGGCTGAGGCCGTCGGTGAACTCGCCTCAGGCAGCCACCAGTTGTCCCTGCGTCCGAGCTCGGCCCGTCGAGCCACGCACCCCGGGAGGCCGTCGGCCTAGCTCCCGCCCGCCCGGTTCCACGACCGGGCCCCCGTACGAGCGGCCCGCTGCTCCCTGACACGCGGCGGGCCGCTCTTACCAGTCTCATGTCTCAGCGCAGGGCGTCGGCGAAGAAGTCGAGCGAACGGTCGACCTCGGCGAGCGCCGGGGTCCGGTTGAGGTGGCCGTGCGGCATGCCCGCGGCCAGGTAGGTCGTGACGCCGACCTCGGACGCGGTCAACTGCCGTGCCAGGAGCTCGGCCGAGGGCCGCAGGTCGTCGTACTCGGCGATCAGGACGCGGACGGGCGGGAGGCCGTGCAGCGGGGCAGCGCCCGGCAGCGCTTCACGCGGCAGGTCGGTGAGCCGGCCGACGTAGTTCTCCACCATGAACTCGATGTCCGCCGTGGTGAACCTCATCGTCGGCGGGAAGTCCGCCATCTCGGCGGCCGTGGCGGCGTCCAGCGCCGGGACGGGGAAGTGCGCGAACGGGTAGGCGAGCAGCAGGACATCGGCCGGACGCAGCGACGCGTCGCGGTCCCGCAGCGCGGCGGACAGCGCCAGCGCCGCGCCCGCGCTCGCCCCGCCGAGGGCCACCAGGTCGGCGTCGGCGGCCTGTTCGGTCCGCAGCCAGCGCCACGCGGTGTGGACGTCGTCCGGCGGGACGGGGTGGCGGACCCCGCCCGTCGCCAGCCGGTAGTCGACGGAGGCGACCACGGCCCCGGTCCGCGCGGCCAGTTCGGCCGCGACGACATGCGCCTCGGGCATGTCGAGGTCACCGGCGGCGAACCCGCCGCCGTGCGCCCACAGGACGGCCCTGGAGGCGGGGTGGGCCGGCGTGTACGTCCGTACCGGCACGGGGCCGTGCGGCCCGGGTATCTCACGATCCTCGACGACGACGGCGGGCTGGGTCCACTCCGCCGGATCCCGCATGAACACGCCGAACCTGGCCCGCGCGTCCGCCTCGGCGAGATCGGGGAAGGTGAGGCCGGCGATCAGGTGGAGTCGCTCCGCGAGATAGGGGTCCAGGGGCATGGTGACCTCTTTTCGGTGGTGACGTCAGGGTGGGCATGGGGCCCGACATGGCTCGCACGCCGGGAACTCTCCGGGAGGGGTGTCGAGACCTGAGGAAGGGTCCGGGGTCGACACGGGGGGGGAGGGCAACAGACGTCGGACCAGGCCGGTTCAGCCGCCTTGGCGCCTCCCCGCCCTCGCGACTCCCGCCCCTCGCGTCTCTCAACTCTGGCCGCTCCCGACCCCCTCGTGACCGGCTCCTCGGCGGGCCTTCCCGCTATGGAACTCTCCGCGACCGGCTTCTCCGCGCTCGGTGTCCGCCTGACCGCTCTGGACCGGCCTCCCAGCCTCTGGACCGGCCTCTCGATGAGCCTCGTACCGATTTCTGCCCAGCCCCATCACGACCGGCGGCCTCCCCGTCACGACCGCCCGTCAGGCCGACCCGCGTATCTCCAGCCTGATCCGCGGCTCCACCTGGAGCCCCGCGGCCGGTGTCCCGTCGAGCGCGGCCCGCACCGAGTCCGCGTACAGCTCGGCGATCCCCGGGAGGTCCTGGACGACGGTGGTCAACGGTGGCCAGGACACCGCCGCGGCAGGGGTGTTGTCGACGCCGACCACGGCCATGTCCCGGGGCGCTTCGAGGCCGAGGTACCGCAGACCGGACAGCACGCTCACGGCCACGTCGTCGTTGAACGCGCAGATGCCGGTGACCGGCGAATCGGCGTCCAGCCAGGACCGTACGGCCTCGGCGGCGGCCCCCGGGGTCAGCGGGACGGTCCGGACCTCGGGCGCGGGCAGCCCCAGCTCGGCGCAGACCTTGCGGACACCGTCCAGGCGCGGCCGGGCGAAGACGTCGACCCGCTCGTCGTCGGGATAGGCGTACCCGAGGCGCTGGTGGGAGGTGGCCAGATGGCGGGCCTGGAGGGCGCCGATGGCGTTCGCACTCGTGATGCCCTCCTCCTCCCCGAGCCCCGTGTCCTCGTACAGGGCGGCGATCACCTCGGTGCCGGCGGCCCGCATCGCCGCGTGGTCGGCCTCGGAGAACGGCGCGAAGGCCAGTACGGCGGCCGGGGTGACCGCCTTCCAGATCTCGCCCAGCGAGCGGGCCCCCCGGATGCTGGAGTGGACGACGAACGTGAGATCACGCTTCGCGAACGCGAGCGTCAGCTCCTGGACGAGGAGGCCGGTGGCGTAGCCGAGCGGCCAGTCGGGCAGCAGGCCGAGCACCACGTCGGAGCGTCCGTAGCGGAGGGCCCGGGCCGCGGCGGAGGGGGCGTAGCCGAGCTTGCGGGCCGCGTCCAGGACCCGCTGACGGGTGGCGTCGGTGATCTTCTGGTGGGCCGTGTTGTTGAGCACGAAGCTCACCGTGGCCCGCGAGACACCCGCCTCACGGGCCACGTCCGCACTCGTCACTCTCGCGCCTCGCGGTGCCATCGACGACCACCTTCCACGAACCTCTTGCGCGACGCAGGAGACACAGTTAGTTTACGGGCACCCACTTTAACGTGTTAGCGACACGTTAAAGCTACTCCAAGTAGCGATGATGCGAGGTTTTCGCGATGGGACGCCCTACCGACTCATCCGATCGCCGACATTGAAGCAGACTCCCCGCGGCGCCCACGAGACGGAGTGACCCTCCGACTACGCCGCGGTGGGCTCGTCCGTCGAATCGGCATCGTCCCCCCATATCCCCGGCGGCTCTCCCGTCGGCTCCTCACCCGAACATCGGCGGATCCGCCCACCAGGCTCCCCGCCTCGATGGCTGACCCCTCGCAACCTCCTCAATTCGGCCCGCTTTTCCTTTCGGAGACCCTCGATGAAGAGAAGAACCGCACTCCAGGCCTCGATCTGCGTGGTGGCCACGCTCTCCCTCGCCGCCTGCGGCGGTGGACAGAGCGACAGCGGCAGCACCGGCCCGGTCGACCTGACCATCGCCCTGTCCTCCGCGCCCAACAGTCTGGATCCCTCCGCGGTCGCCGTCGGGCCCTTCCTCAACTACATGGACCCCGCCTACGCGACGCTGCTGACCCGCAAGCCGGACGGCAGCCTCGGGGCCGGCCTCGCGGACAAGTGGGGCTACGTCGGCAAGAAGAACACCAGGTTCGAGCTGCGCCTGCGCAAGGGCGCGAAGTTCGCCGACGGCACGCCCGTCACCTCCGCCGACGTCGTCAACTCGTTCAAGTACTTCCAGAAGGGCAGCGGGCCCGCCGTCGCCTGGTTCCGTCCGCTGACGTTCTCCACCCCCGACGACGCGACCGTCGTGGTCACGAGCCCCACGCCCAACCCTGACATGGGCACCCTGTTCACTCCCCCGTACATGGGCGGCGCCATCATCAGCCCGGCCGGGCTCAAGGCCCCGAAGAAGCTGGCCTCCACCACCTTCGGCGCCGGACCCTACGTCTACGACGCCAAGCAGTCCGTCTCCGGCGACCACTACGTCTACGTCCCGAACAAGAACTTCTACGACCAGGACGCCATCCACTTCAAGAAGATCACCGTCCGGGTGATGCCCAACGTCAACTCCCAGGTGCAGGCCCTGAAGTCCGGCCAGATCGACCTCATGTACGGCACCCCGGACGTGGCGCCGACCGTCAAGGGCGACAAGGCGATCACCACGCTCCAGAAGCCCACCACCTGGGCGGGCCTGTTCCTCCTCGACCGTGACGGCACCGTCGTCAAGGGGCTCGGCGACGAGCGGGTCCGGCAGGCGCTGAACTTCGCCGTCGACCGCGCGGCGATCACGAAGGCGGTCTACGGCGACTACGGCACCCCCGTGTCGCAGCCGCAGATGCCCGGCTACGACGGCTACAGCAAGGCCGCAGCGGAGATGTACCCCTACGACCCCGCCAAGGCGAAGAAGCTGCTGAAGGACGCGGGCTACGCCAAGGGCCTGACCATCCCCGTGAACTACGGGTCGTTCGACCCGTCCACGACCAAGATGATCCAGGCCGTGCAGGATCAACTCGCCAAGGTGGGCGTCAAGTTGAAGCTGCGAGCCGCCACGAACTTCGGCGGCTGGATCAACGACCTGCTGACGAAGAAGTACGCGGCCACCGTGCTCTCGCCCGGCACCGGCGGCGAGGCCAACTTCTACGCTCAGCAGCCGCCGTTCAGCAAGACGGGCATCATGAACGTCTTCCAGGTGTCCGATCCGGACGTCGACGCCGCCTTCACCCGGCTCGCCGCGGCGCCCCCGAAGTCCAGTGCGCAGGCGTCGAAGGACCTCACCGACGTGATCGTGCGCAAGGCGCTCGCCCTGCCGATCTCCGGGACCGACACGATCGCCATGTTCAACAGCAAGCTGCGCGGGGTGAAGTTCCCGGAGGGCGGCGCACAGCTGACCTCCAACACCCTGTGGACCACCGGCTGACGAGGGCAGATGTTTCCCATCATTCTCCGCAGGCTGGCGCTGTCCGTGCCGCTGCTGGTGATCGTCTCGGCGATCACCTTCCTCCTGGAGTCGTTCGTGCCGGGTGACCCGGCACGAACGGTCCTCGGCATCAACGCGACGCAGGAGCAGTACGACGCGCTGAGGGCGGCCATGCACCTCGACCAGCCGGTCGTCGTGCAGTACTGGCTCTACCTCCGCGACGCCGTGCGCGGCGACCTCGGCAGCTCGTTGTTCTCCGGTGAATCCGTGCTGGGGCTGATCGGGCAGCGTCTGCCGGTCACCCTGGCGCTGGTGATCGGAGGCACCGTGGTCGCGACCGTGGTCGGTGTGACGCTCGGCGTGTTCAGCGCGACACGCGGCCGGGTCGGCCGCCGGGTGTTCGACGTCGTGTCGCTGCTGGGCAGCGCGGTGCCCAACTTCTGGATCGCCCTGGTCCTGGTCGCCGTGTTCGCCGTCAAGTTCGCCGTCTTCCCGGCGACCGGGTACACCCCGTTCGCCGAGTCGCCGGGGCAGTGGGCGCTCGGCCTGGTGCTGCCCGTGATCTCGCTCGCCATCGGCGGGATCGCGTTCATCTCCAAGGTCACCCGGGACGCGATGCTGACCACCCTCGGCCTGGACCACATCAGAACACTGCGGGCCTCCGGTGTCCGCCCCACCTCGATCATCTGGAAGCACGCCCTGCGGGGCTGCGGACTGCCGGTGGTGACCACCATCGGTCTGATGATGGTCACCTTCATCCCCGGCACGATCCTCGTCGAGAACGTCTTCACCCTGCCCGGCCTCGGCACCACCGTCGTGGACGCGACCAACCAGCACGATCTCCCGGTCGTCCAGGGGCTCACCATCACCTTCACGGTCATGGTCATCGTGGTGAACCTGCTCGTGGACGTCCTCTACAGCCTCCTCAACCCGAAGGTACGGACGGAATGACCACTGTCGAGGCGCCCCCGAGGGCGCGATCACGGGCGAGGCTCAACCCCTTCGCCGGGATATGGCGCCGCCCCTTCGCGGCCGCGGCACTGGTCGTGGTCGTCGGGATCACCGTCGCCGTGATCCTCGCCCCGCTGCTGGCACCGCATCCGCCCCTGGCGCAGGACCTGCTGCACACGCTGTCCGGTCCGTCGGCGAACCACCCGCTGGGCACCGACGTGCTCGGCCGCGACGTGCTGAGCCGGCTCCTGTACGGCGGACGGCCCACCCTGGTCGGCGTGGCCGCGGCCGTCCTGGTGTACGCCTTCGTCGGCCTGTCCCTGGGGGTGCTGGCCGGCTATCTGCGCGGCTGGACCGACCGGGTCATCGTCGCCGTCCTGGACGTCATGCTCTCGGTGCCGACGGTCATCATCACGCTCGCCGTGCTCGCGATCTTCTTCCAGAGCAATGTCGCCGCCATGGTCACGCTCGGCTTCTTCGCCTCCGCGGGTCTCGCCCGGATCATCCGCAGCACCTGTCTGGCGCTGCGCGAGGAACTGTTCGTGGACGCCGCGCGGGTGTCCGGGCTCGGCCCGGCGCGGATCATGGCCCGGCACATCCTCCCCCGGCTGACCGGGCAGGTGCTGGTCCCGGTCTTCCTCTTCTCCGGCAACGCCCTCGCCATCCAGACCGGCCTCGGCTTCCTCGGCCTGGCCACCCCCGCGCCCGCCCCCAGCTGGGGCGGCATGGTCGGGGAGGCGGCGCAGATCATGCAGCAGGACCCCTATCTGCTGTTCGTCTCCGGCGGGGTGATCGGCCTGATGTCCCTGTCCTTCGGGCTCGTCGGCGACGGCCTGCGGGACCTCGAACAGGACAAGCGGCAGGCTACCGGCGGCCGGTCGCGGCGGCCCGTCCCCGCGGTGGCCCTCGACAAGGCCGTCGAGCCGTCGGGCACCGCGCCGGTCGGGGCGGTGCTCGCCGTGCGGGACTACTCCATCGCGTTCGGCACCGAGCAGGGTCCCCGTACCGTCGTCGACTCCATCGGCTTCAGCGTCCGACCTGGCGAGATCTTCGGCCTCGTGGGCGAGTCCGGCAGCGGCAAGACGGTGACGGGGCTGTCCCTGCTCGGGCTGCTCCCGCCCAACGGAGCAGTGACGAGCGGCGCGGCCTGGCTGGCCGGCACCCGCGTCAGCGGCCTGGCGGAACGGGAGTTGCAGCGCCTGAGGGGCCGCGAGATCGCCCTGGTGTCGCAGGAGCCCATGGTGGCGCTGGACCCGTACTTCACCATCGGCTCCCAGCTCACCGAGGTGATCCGGCGCACCAGCGACGTGGCGGACGGCGGCAAGGACCCCGTACGGCAGCGGATCCGTGAGCTGCTGACCAGCGTCCAGCTGCGCGATCCCGACGACGTCGCGCGCCGGTACCCGCACGAACTGTCCGGCGGCATGCTCCAGCGTGTCGTCATCGCCATGGCGCTGGCCGGGTCGCCGAAGGTGCTGATCGCCGACGAACCCACCACGGCACTGGACGTGACCGTGCAGGCGGGCATCCTGGACCTGCTGCGGTCGCTGCGCGACGAGCACGGCATGGCGATCGTCCTGATCACCCACGACCTGGGCGTGGTCGCCGACAGCTGCGACCGCGCGATCGTGATGGAGCAGGGCCGGATCGTGGAGGAGGGCTCGGTCGAGGACATCTTCTACCGGCCCCGGCACCCGTACACGAAGAAGCTCATCGAGAGCACACCCAGCATCGCTCGCACCGGGGACAGGACCGAGGGCGTGGCCGAGACCGAGGGCAGGATCGCGTGACCGGAACTCCCGTACTCCAGATCGACGGCCTCGCGGTGCGTTACCCGGGCCGAGGCTTCCGCAAGCCCCCGACCACCGTCATCGAGGAGGTGTCGTTCGAGGTCGGCCGTGCCGAGACGGTGGCCCTGGTGGGCGAGTCCGGCTCGGGCAAGACCACCATCGGCCGCGCGGTGCTGGGCCTGACCCCGGTCAGCGGCGGACGCGTCCGGCTCGACGGCCGGGACACCACCCACCTCACCGGCCGGGCCCGCCGGCTGCTCGCCCCCGACCTCCAGGCGATCTTCCAGAACCCGTACGGATCGCTCAACCCGGCGCTGCCGGTGGGCCGGACGCTGGCCGAGCCGCTGCTCGCCGACTCGTCCCGGTCCCCCGGCGAGGTCCGCGACGACATCGCCGAACTGCTGCGCAGGGTCGGGCTGCCGGAGGACGCGGCGGACCGGTACCCGGCGCAGTTCAGCGGAGGTCAGCGCCAGCGCATCGCCATCGCCCGGGCGGTCGCCCGCAAGCCGAAGCTGATCATCTGCGACGAGCCGACGAGCGCCCTCGACGTCACCACCCAGGCGGCCGCGCTGGAGCTCCTCGCCGAGCTGCAGTGCACGCTCGGCTGTGCGTATCTGTTCATCACGCACGACCTCGCCGTCGTCAAGGAGTTCGCGGACCGCACGCTGGTCCTGCAGCACGGGCGCATCGTGGAGGAGGGAAACAGCGTCGACGTGTGCGACCGGCCCCGGCACGAGTACACCCGCCGTCTGGTGGCGGCCGCACCCGTGCCCGACCCGGACCTGCAACGGCGGCGCCGGGAGCAGCGGTCGCTTCAGCTCTCCAGCGGCTCGTAGTCGAACCAGTCGAAGTGGACGGAGGCCGCGGAGGCGAACATGCCGAACACCCGGCCGGTGAAGCCTCCGGCGACCTCCGTGGACAGGTACCGCCCGTCCAGCGAGGCGAGTTCGACGTAGGTGCCGTCCGGTTCCTCGTAGCCGAGCGAGACGTGGTCGGGGCCGGTCCGCGCGTCGGTCATGGGCGTGGGGGCCGTCTCGGCGCGGAGCACCACGGGCCCGGGGGGTACGGGCCGGGATGCCACGACCGTGCTCAACGGGCCGATGCGGGCGCGGACCCGCACCTGTCCGTCGCTCGTCTCGACCGCGTAGTGGTGCAGTTCGTCGAGGCGTACGGCGAGGCCGCCCTGCCCCTGCTCCCGCGTCACGTCGACCAGGGTGCGCACCCGGCACGACGGGTGCTGCTGACGTCGTCCCACGAACGTCACGTCGGCGTCGTCGAGGGATCCGCCACGGGCCCGCAGGGTCAGTGAACCGGGCCGTTCCTTGGTGGTGCAGTCCTCCGGGGGGCGCCGGCGCAGCGAGATCCAGTGCGGCGCCAGTTCGGCGGCGTCGAAGTCGTCCCGGATCTCCGGTGCGCCGGCGGGTGGGGTGAGGGGCCAGGGCGGTGCGGGCATGGTGGTCGACAGTTCACCGACGACGGGCCAGCCGTCGACCCATTCGACGGGCACCAGGTAGGTCTCCCGGCCGAGTACGTGCCAGCCGGGGGTGCCGCCACCGGGCCGGACGCCGAGCAGCACCATCCACCACGAACCGTCCGGTCCCTGCACGAGGTCGGCGTGGCCGGTGTTCTGGATGGGGTGGTCCGTGCCGCGGTGGCTGAGGATCGGGTTGGCCGGGCAGGGCTCGAACGGGCCGGTGGGGCTGCTGCCGCGGGCGATCGAGACGCCGTGGCCCCGCTCGGTGCCGCCTTCGGCGATGAGGAGATACCAGTGGTCGCCGATGTGGTAAAGGTGCGGTGCTTCGGGGGCCTTGGCGCCGGGTGCCCCGGACCACAGGTGCCGGCGGGTGCCGGACGTCTGCCCGGTGTGGGGGTCGAGGCCGATCTGCCCGACTCCGGCGGTGGTGCACCAGCAGGTGCCGTCGTCGTCCCAGGCGAGGTCGGGGTCGATGCCGTGCACCCCGGGCAGCCGGATCGGGTCGGACCAGGGTCCGGCCGGGTCGGTGGCGGTGAACAGCAGATTGCCGTCGCCGCTGACGTTGGTGACGATCAGCCAGAAGCGGCCGTCGTGGTGGCGCAGGGTGGGCGCGTAGATCCCGCCCGAGGAGGCCGTGTCCGGGGGGAGCCGCAGTTGGCTCGGGCGGTCGAGGGCGTTGCCGATCTGGGTCCAGTGCACGAGGTCCCGGCTGTGGAAGAGGGGGACGCCCGGAAAGTACTCGAAGCTGGAGCAGGCGAGGTAGTAGTCGTCGCCCGCGCGGCAGACGGAGGGGTCGGGGTAGAAGCCGGGGATCACCGGATTGCTGATGGTGGGGTCCGTCTCGGACACGCTGGTCACCCTCAGGGGTCCTTTCGCAGTCACGAAAGTTTCTCTGCCTCTATGGAAAGTTTCCCGACCAGGCTAGTAACGGCCGTCCGGGCGGTCAATGGCCTCGCCGGTCGGCTTCCGGGGGCGGCGCGGTGCTGGCCCGGACCGTCAGGGTCGTCGCGATCTCCAGCCCGGCCTGCGGCGCCGCCTCGCCCCGGCCGAGGGTGAGCGCCAGTTCGGTCGCTGCCACGGCCATCTCGGTCAGCGGCTGGTGAACGGTCGTCAGGGGCGGGTCGACCCAGGCCACGACCGGCAGGTCGTCGAATCCGACGACGCTCAGGTCGTCGGGGATCCGCAGTCCCGCCTCGCGTGCCGCCTGGTAGACGCCGAGCGCCTGGAGGTCGTTGGTGGTGAAGATCGCCGTCGGACGGTCGGGCAGGGCCAGCAGGGAGTGTGCCGCCCGGTGCCCGTCCTCGGGCGTGAGGGGCGCGTGCACGACGAGTTCCGGGTCGACCGGCAGACCGGCGGCCCCCATCGCGGAGCGGTATCCGTCCAGGCGGGCGCAGCAGTACAGCTGGTCACGCGGGCCGGCGATCATGGCGATACGGCGGTGGCCGAGTTCGGTGAGGTGGCGGGTCGCGGCCCGGCCGCCGGACCAGTTGGTGGCACCCACGAACGGGACGTCGTCGGGCAGTTCCGTGGCCGGGTCGAAGACGACGAACGGGATGCCCTTCGCCCTGAGTTGCTCCCGCTCGGCCTCGGACAGCTGGGCCACGGACAGGACGCAGTTCGGCCGCCGGGCGACGGTGTCGTCCCAGGTGAGCGGGTCCGAGTCGTGCAGTCCGAACTCGGAGACCATGACGCCGACGCGGTGGCGGCGGGCGACCCGCTCGACACCCCTGATGATCTCGGCCGCCCACAGGTGCTCCAGCTCGCGGAACACGAGCTCCACGACGTTGTTGCGCTGCGCGCCGGTCGGCTTGCGGTAGCCGTAGCGCTCGACCAGTTCCTCGACGCGGGCGCGGGTGTCCGCGGAGACGCCGGACCTGCCGTTGATGACCTTGGAGACGGTGGGGACCGACACCCCCGCCGACTCGGCGATGAACGCGATCGTGACCGGCCGGGACGTGTCGCCCCGTCCCTCGTCGCCGTCCACGCCGTCCACCGGCCCGTCGGCCGTGTAGTCCGCCAAGATCGCCCGCCCGTCTGCTGGTTGTCCGCTTCATTCTGGCATCTCGGGTCGCCGCGACTGTGGCCTCCGAAGCGTCCTCATGTTAATTTCTCCGCCGCTGAGAGAGAAAGTTTCCTTCTCTTCGAGTTCGCATCTCCTGGCCTCCGGGCCGGTTCCACGCGTCGCACACCCCCACTTCAGAAGGTGCACGTGATGACGAGAAGACTCGCAAGCGGACGACTCGCAAGCGCACTGACGGCGTTGCTCCTGGCGCTCGTCCTGATCCCGCTCATGCCCGCCACCGCACGGGCCGCCGATCCCCCCGTCCCCCCCCGGCAAGCTCCCCGGCCGCCCGCAGCGCGGTGGCGGCCATGCAGCCCGGGTGGAACCTGGGCAACACCTACGACGCCATCCCCGACGAGACGTCCTGGGGCAACCCTCCGGTGACCCGGGCCCTCTTCCAGAAGGTCAGGTCACAGGGGTTCAAGAGCATCCGCCTGCCCGTCACCTGGGGCATCCACCAGGGCGGCGCCCCCGACCACACGATCGACGCGGCCTGGATGGCGAAGGTGCGCCAGGTCGTCGACCTGGCACTGGACGAGAACCTGTACGTCCTGCTGAACATGCACCACGACTCCTGGATGTGGGTCGACACCCTCCCCACGGACCACGACACCGTCCTCGCCCGCTACCGAGCCACCTGGACGCAGATAGCGGCGGAGTTCCGCGACAGGTCGCCCCGGCTGGCGCTGGAGAGCATCAACGAGCCCACGTTCACCGGCACCTCCGGCGACGACGAGAACTACCGGCTGCTGGCCGAGCTCAACCGGGTCTTCCACCGCGTCGTCCGCGACTCGGGCGGCGGCAACGCGAACCGGCTGCTCGTGCTGCCCACCCTGTACACCAACGCCGACCAGGGCCGCCTCGACGCGCTGGCCGCCGAGCTGGCGGAGCTGCGCGACCCCATGGTGGCCACGACGGTCCACTTCTACGGCTGGTGGCCGTTCAGTGTGAACATCGCCGGGTACACCCGGTTCGACGCGACCTCGGAGCAGGACCTGACGGCCACCTTCGACCGGGTGCACGCCGCGTTCACCGCGCGCGGCATCCCCGTCGTCATCGGCGAGTACGCCCTGCTGGCCTACGACCACAACCGGCCCGGCATCATCCAACGGGGAGAGCAGCGCAAGTACTTCGAGTTCCTGGGCGACTACGCCCGCCGTAGGAATTTCACCACCATGCTGTGGGACGCCGGTCAGTTCCTGAACCGCACCACCCTCCGATGGCGCGACGCGGAGCTGTTCGGGCAGATTAAGTCGAGCTGGACCACCCGTTCCGGGACCGCCTCCAGCGACGAGGTGTTCCTGCCGCGATCGAGTGCCATCACCGCCGAGGACCTCACCCTCAACCCCAACGGCACCGACTTCCAGGGGCTGCGGCACGGCTCCCGCAACCTCCGCCAGGGCAGGGACTACACGCTCTCCGGCAACCGGCTCACCCTGACGGCCACCGCGCTGACCGAGCTGGCCGGTGACCGGGCGTACGGGGTCAACGCGACACTGGAGGCGCGGTTCTCCCGGGGCGTGCCCTGGCGGATCGACGTGATCACCGCCGACAGCCCGGTGCTCTCGGCCGCCTCCGGGAGCACCACCGGCCTGGCGATCCCGACCCGCTTCCGGGGCGACCGGCTCGCCACCATGGAGGCCCGGTACGACGACGGGAGCAACGCGGGACCGGCGAACTGGACCTCGTACCAGCAGTGGGACACCGCGTTCTCGGCCTACACCGACGACGCCATCAAGCTGACCGCCGAGTTCTTCACCTCCCTGCGGGAGAACTCCCGGGTGACGCTCACCTTCCACTTCTGGAGCGGCGCGAAGGCGACGTACCACGTCACCAAGTCGGGGGGCACCGTGACCGGTTCGCCCGCCTGATCCCGGTCGGCGAAGGGAGGGCCCCTACTTCGGTTCCGTCGCGATCTGGATCAGGTTGCCGCAGGTGTCGTCGAAGACGGCGGTGGTGACGGGGCCCATCTCCACGGGCTCCTGGACGAAGCGCACGCCGAGGCCGCGCAGCCGCTCGTACTCCGCGCGCACGTCGTCGACGGCGAACTGGGCGAGCGGGATGCCGTCCTCGACGAGGGCGTCCCGGTAGGTCCTGGCGGCCGGATGACCGGCGGGCTCCAGGAGGAGTTCGGTGCCGTGGGGCTCGTCGGGTGAGACGACCGTCAGCCAGCGGTCCTTCTCGCCCACCGGGACGTCGTGCTTCTTCACGAAGCCCAGGATCTCGGTGTAGAAGTGCTCGGCCTTGGCCTGGTCGTCGACGAAGACGCTGGTCAGATGGATCTTCACGGGGTGTTCTCCTGCCGCTGTCCGGGGGTGTCGGTCACGGGCCACCGCTCGGTTATCCGCCGCAGTGGGGCCGTGTCGAGGTCGTGGAACTTGTAGCGGCCCTCCCGTCTGGTCTCGACGAGCCCCGCGGACTCCAGCACGGCGAGGTGCTGGGAGACCGCCTGACGCGAGATCCCGAGCCCATGCCTCATGCTCAGCCGGGAACAGATCTCGAACAGTGTCTGCCCGGACTTCTCGGTGAGCTCGTCGAGAATGATCCGGCGCGTGGGGTCGGCCAGGGCTTTGAACAGGTCGTCGGCCACACCCCCAGCATAGGCAAGTATGCACTTGCCTATCAAGTGACCGGCCGACGCGCCGCCCGGCGCTCCTACAGTGCGAACAGCTCCGCCGCGTTGTCGTGGCACACCGCCCGCAGCCACTCCTCGCCGAGGCCCAGCCGTTCCAGGGCGTGGAGCTGGTGCACGTACGGATAGGGCAGGTTGGGGAAGTCGGAGCCGAGGAGGACACGGTCCCCGAGGGCCGCCAGTCGGGGCAGGGCCCTGCGGGGGAACGGCATGAACCCCTCGCTGAAGTCGGTGAACGCCATCGTGGTGTCCAGCCGCACCTCCCCGTACCGCTCGGCGAGACCGAAGAACTCCTCGTACTCGGGCATCCCCATATGGGCGACGACCAGCCGCAGCCGAGGGTGCCGCGCCAGCACCCGGGCGATCGGCTCGGGGCCGGTGTGTTTGCCCGGGGCGGGCCCGGAACCGCAGTGGATCACCACGGGAACCCCGGCCTCGGCCAGCAGCCCCCAGGCCGGATCGAGGAGTTCGTCGGCGGGGTCGTACGCCCCCACCTGCACATGCGCCTTGAACACGCGCGCTCCCGCCTCCACGGCCTCCCGGACGTACGCCTCGACGCCCGGCTCCGGATAGAGGGTCGCCGTGTGCAGACAGTCGGGGGTGCGGCCGGCGAAGTCGGCCGCCCAGCCGTTCAGCCACCGGGCCATGCCCGGCTTGTGCGGGTACAGCATCGCGGTGAAGGCCCGCACACCGAACTCCCGCAGCAGGGCGGCCCGTTCGGCCTCCTCGTGACGGTAGGTGATCGGCCACTCCATGCCACCGGTCAGCGGTCCGAGCCCGTCGAAGTACTCCCACACCTTGCGCAGGACACGCTCGGGCATGAAGTGCGTGTGGACGTCGACGAGGCCGGGCAGGGCGAGCGCCGCCCAGAAACGGCGGACCTCGGCGGCTTCCTCCCCCACGGACATGTCACTCATGGCGTCCATGATCGGCTCCGGCGAGCCGGCGGGTCCACCCCCGCGCCCGGGAGATCGATGAGGGATCTCTCACCAACCCGTGCCGGACTACACGTTCTTCTCGCCCTTCACCGCCCTGACGTCCTCCACGAACATCTGGAAGAGCAGGCGGGTGATGTCACTGTCCCCGAGGGAGAGGCTGAACGGCTCCTTGGCCTCGGGCTTGAGGCCGATGAATCCGGGGAGCTTTCCCTCTCCGCCCGCGGCGGTCGGGAAGGTGCTTCCCGTCTCCTCCTCGCGGGTCTTCCTGATGTGATAGGGAGTTCCCTTCTCTCCGGATATCGCCATGTATTGCGGATCGAAGAGTCGTTCGTGCGCGCCCTCTTTGAGCGTGAATTCGACCATGACCTGCTTGTCCTCGTCATGGAAGTACTCGGCGGCCTGACCGGCGTCACCCAGGTGGTTGCTGACGGGCATGACTCCGACGTCGCCGCTGCCGTCCGCGACCGCTTCGCGGAAACGCTTCGCGATCCCGTTGCCGTCCTTGCTCTCGGTCATCAGCCACTGCTCCGTGGCCGCTGCCTTTCCCTTCCAATCCATGATCGCGACGGCCTCGCTCGCGAACATGGTCCGGTAGAGCTTCAGCCGGCCCTTGCCCTTGTCGCCCAGGGCGGCCAGTTCCTCCAGCAGCTGGGGTCCGACGGTGTGGAGAATGTCCTCCAGTTTCCGCTTCGGTGCCGGCCCTGCTTTCTTCTTCTTCGTCTTGGGCGGAAGGAGGGAATGACCCGCAGCCGTCATCTTGTCCTTCCAGTATTTCTCCTGGAGCATTTCCTGCGGATCGCCGAGGGTCCGCTGGACCGCCTGCGCCGGACGCGGGTCACGCACGGAGTCCACCGCGCCCCGCCCGGGGTCGGCCGCCCGCTGCACCTCGGGCCGGGCGGGGCCGGACATCACCCGGCGCGCGTTGGCCTCGGCGGCCTGCTCGAACCGGTCGGACGGGTCGGAGACCTTCAGCCCGCCGCCGTTGTCCGTGCCGGCGACCGGCCCCTGGCGCTGCTGGATGACATGGGTGAGTTCATGGGCCAGCGTGTGCTTGTCGGCTCCGCCGTCACCGATGACCACATGGCTGCCGGAGGTGTAGGCGCGGGCGCCGACCTCGGCGGCGGACGCCCTCGCCGCGCTGTCGTCGTGGATGCGGACGTCCGAGAAGTCGGCGCCGAGCCGCGCCTCCATGTCCGTGCGGGTGGCCTCGTCGAGGGGTTGGCCGGGCGCGCGCAGGACGTCATGGACGGCCGAGCGCTGCACCGTGGGCTCGACGGCACTCCCGTGCCCGCAGCCGGCACCGTGCCGGTGCTCCTCCTGGGCCCAGGAGTGTCCCGCCCCGCGGAGCAACTGGACGACCGCCGCGTTGCCCGTGGCGTTCTGCAGGGCGAGCAGTCCCTGGGGCGACGACAGATCCGGCTGCCGCCGTGCGGGTGACGCCGCCGGTGTGACGGCCGAGCCCCGGTTCTCCTTCCGCTCGTCGCCTGCCTTGTCGCTCCTGCGTGTCCGCACTGACAGCCCTCTCCCATGATCGACGCGTGGAATTCCTTGCTACACCGGCATCGCCCCGTTCGACGAGGTCCTCAGGGGCAGACCTCGGCATCCGATCGGGCAACACCGTGGGGCGACGCGGGGGACGACGCGAGAGACGAGGCGGGAGACGGCGGTCGTAGGTCCGGCGCGTCCGTGCGATGCGCGTGCCTGGTGTGGTTCGGCCCGGGCCGGGCACTCGGGCGTCGACCGAGGCGGGACGGCCTGGAGGTGTGGGATGGCGGTACGGCATCGTCTGATCAAGGTGAGCCCGCAGACCGTGTGGGACGTCCTCGCGGACGGCACCCGGTACGCGGAGTGGGTGGTGGGGACCTCGGCCTCCGAACCGGTGCGGGGACAGTGGCCGCAGGTCGGCTCGGCCATCGCCTACGAGATCCGGGTGGGCCCCTGGCGGCTGAGCAACGAGACGGTCGTCCGGTACTGCGACGAGGGCTCCGAGCTGGGCCTCGAGGCCCGGGCAGGGGTGCTGGGGACGGCACGGATCTCCGTCGAGCTGCGCCCCTGGGGGCCGTACTGCCTGGTGATCGCGGACGAGCACCCCTTGCAGGGCGTGGGCGGAAAGCTGCACAACGTGGGTGTGGAGGCGCTGATCCAAGTGCGGCACCGCACGATGCTCGCCCGGCTCGCCCGGCTGTGCGAGGCCGAGGGCTCGCCCCAGCGGGAGAGCACCGAGGAGGCGGGGACGGAGCGACCGAGGAAGCCGCGCGGGATGGCGGCGCACCGCACCGCCGGCGGCCATGGCTGACGCCGTCGTCATCGGGGCCGGTCCCAACGGGCTGGTGGCCGCCAATCTGCTGGCCGACGCCGGATGGAGCGTCGAGATCCTGGAGGAACAGCCCGAGCCCGGCGGCGCGGTGCGCCACGACCGGGAGGTCGACCCCGACTTCGTCAACGACCTCTTCAGCTCCTTCTATCCCCTCGCCGCCGCGTCACCGGTCCTCGCAGGGCTGCGTCTGCACGAGCACGGCCTGCGCTGGAGCCACGCCCCGCACGTCCTCGCCCACCCCCTCGGCGACGACAGGTGCGCGGTGCTCTCCCGCGACATCGACGTCACCGCCGCGTCCCTCGACGCCTTCCACCCGGGCGACGGGGACGCCTGGAGGCGCCTGCACGCGACCTGGGAGCGCCTCGGCCCCGACATCGTCGACGCGCTGTTCACCCCTTTCCCGCCGCTGCGCGCCACGGCCCGCCTCGCCGTCCGGCTGAGGGCTGCCGGGGGCCTGCGGATGGCCCGCACCCTGGCGACACCGGTGCGCCGGATGGGCGACGAGGAGTTCCGGGGGGAGGGCGGCAAACTCCTGCTGGCCGGGAACGCCCAGCACGCCGACCTCGCGCCGGAGGCCGCGGGCAGCGGCGGCTACGGCTGGCTGCTGTGCATGCTCGGACAGACGTACGGTTTCCCCGTGCCGGCCGGCGGCGCCGGAGCCCTGACGGCGGCACTCGTCAGCAGGCTGCGGGCGCTCGGCGGCAGCATCCGCTGCGGGCAGCGCGTGAGCCGGGTCCTGGTACGCGACGGACGGGCCGCCGGGGTGCTGACCGCCGAGGGCGAGACGGTGACCGCCCGCAACGCCGTCCTCGCGGACGTGTCCGCACCGGCCCTCTACGGCGACCTCGTCAGCCCGGAGCACCTTCCCTCCCAGGTGCTGGCCGACCTCAGGCGCTTCCAGTGGGACTTCGCCACGTTCAAGGTCGACTGGGCCTGTGACGGACCCGTGCCCTGGCGGGCCGAGGCGGCGGCGGGCGCCGGCACCGTCCACCTGGCCGACGGGGTCGACGAACTCACCCGCTGTGCCGCCCAGATCGCCATGGGCCAGGTACCCGACCGCCCCTTCGCCCTCTTCGGGCAGATGACGACGGCGGACCCCTCCCGCTCGGCCCGGGGCACCGAAGCCGCCTGGGCCTACACGCACGTGCCACAGGTCATCAAGTCCGACGCGGGCGACGAGGGGCTGACCGGCAAATGGAACCGTACCGAGCAGGAGCTGATGGCCGATCGCATCGAACGGCAGGTCGAGCGGTTCGCCCCCGGTTTCCGCTCCCGTGTCCGCGCCCGGCGCGTGCTGGCCCCGCCCACCCTGCAGTCCCTCGACCGCAACCTGTACGGCGGCGCCCTCAACGGCGGCACCGCGGCCCTGCACCAGCAGCTCGTGTTCCGCCCCTCCCCCGGCACCGGCCGCCCCGAGACCCCCGTGGACGGCCTCTACCTCGCCTCCGCCTCCGCCCACCCGGGCGGCGGGGTCCACGGCGCCCCCGGCGCCAACGCCGCCCGCGCCGCACTGCGCCGGCACCGGCTGCCGGGCCTGACCCGCGCCCAACGTGTCCTCGCCCACCGGGACCGCACCGGCCGAAAACCCGGCCCCCGCCGCTGACGCCGCACGCCCCCCGTGGCCGTACGGCAGCCGGATGGCGCGGGGCCCGACGCCCCGCACGAGAAAAGGACCCGCACGAGGAACGGACCGGACCCGCACGAGGAACGGACCCCCGCAAGGCGGGGAGAAGGAGGGCCCGCCGTGGACGACAGCCCACTCGAGGACCGCGTCGTCGTGGTGACCGGGGCGGCCCGCGGCGTCGGGGCGGCGCTCGCCCACCAGCTCGCCCGGCGGGGGGCACACCTGGCTCTGCTCGACCACGACGAACCGGCGCTGCGGGCGACCGCCGCCGCGCTCCCCGCCACCACGCTGGCCCTCCGGGTCGACGTCACCGACGGCGCGGCGCTCGACGACGCCGCCGCGACCGTCCGCGGTCGCCTCGGCCCGCCCTCGGTCGTCGTGGCCAACGCGGGGATCGCCGAGAGCGGCCCCTTCGCCCGGTCGGACCCCGCCACCTGGCGCCGGGTGATCGACGTCAACCTGATCGGCAGCGCCCAGACGGCCCGGGCGTTCCTGCCGGACCTGATCAGGACGGCCGGCTACCACCTGCAGATCGCCTCCCTGGCCTCCATCGGCGCCGCGCCCCTGATGAGCGCGTACTGCGCCTCCAAGTCCGGCGTCGAGGCGTTCACCCACGCGCTGCGCGCCGAGACGGCACACCACGGCGTGGCCGTCGGCATCGCCTATCTGGGCTGGACCGACACCCAACTGATCCGCGACGCCAACCGGCACAGAACCATGCGGGAACTCCGCGCCCACATGCCACCTCCCGCCGGACACGTCCAGCCCGTCGAGCCCGTCGCCGTCCGCCTGGCACACACCGTCGAGCAGCGCCGGACCGTCGTCTACATCCCCCGCTGGCTCCGCCTGACCCAGCTGACCCGCGCCGCGATCCCGCCCCTCGTGCTCCGCGCGACGCGCCGCACCCTCCCGCGCCTCGAATCCGAGCGCCCTCTGCACCCCACGGGCCTCCTCGGCCCCGGCGCCATACCGCCGGAACCTCGGGACGGTACGCACTGAGGACCCTGCGCGGTTCGTTGCGTCGCACGCCGACTCCACTACTAAGCGAACTCGAACCGATACTCTCCGGAATCGTCGACATGGCGTGAGGAGAGATATATGGATGCGGGCAGGCGGCAGTTTCTCGGCAGGTGCGGAGTCGTGGTGGCGGGAGCCGCGGCACCGCTCACCCTCCCCCGGCCCGCGCTCCAGGAGAGCCACGCCCGACCGTTCGACCCGCACATCCGCAGCGGCAGCCGCACCCGAAGCCGTACCGAGCACGAGCGGTTCATGGGGCTGGCCATCGAGCAGGCTCGGCGCAACCCCGAGTGGCCGTTCGGCGCGGTGATCGTCGACAGCCGCACCAGCGAAGTGCTGGGGAGCGGGGTCAATGAGGGGGCGGACAGCCCACTGCTGCACGGCGAGGTGGTCGCCATGAACGACTACGTACGGCGGCAGGGCAACCAGGGTTGGGCCGGGACCACCCTGTACACGACGGGTGAGCCCTGTTCGATGTGCATGAGCGCGCTGGCGTGGGCGGATGTGCGGCGCGTCGTCTGGGCGAGCTCGATCGACGAGATCCGTCGCACCGACATCATCCAGATCGCCCTGACCGCACGGCAGGTGGCCGCCGCCGCGCAGTCCTTCTACACCCCCGAACTGCTCCTCGGCGGCATCCTGTCCGACCGGACCAACCAGCTCTTCCGGGAGGCGCAACGGCTGCGCCAGGGCCAGGGCGCCGCCCACGACGAGACGTCCCGGCAAGGGGCGGGGAGCCACCGACCGGTCTGAGCCGGTCCGCCCGAGGCTTCGGGCACAGCCCCGAGGTGCGGCGCGGCCCGGCCCGGGCGAACCTGATGATCATGCGGCGCGACGGTGAACCAGACGGTGACGGCGGTGCCGTGGACTCGGCGCTCGACGAGCTCTACGTCACGCCGCCGCCCGCGTTCGTCTCGCGCCGCGAGAGCCTGGCGACCGAGGCCAAGGCGGCCGGACGCGTGGCGGACGCTCGTCGGATCCGCGCCGCCCGCCGCCCGTCGCTGGCGGCGTGGGCGGCGAACCTGCTGCTGCGCTCCCGGCCGGAGGAGAGCCGGGCCTTCCTGGACCTCGGGCAGGCGCTGCGCGACGCCTATCGGAGCCTGGACGCCGACGGGGTCAAGGAACTGTCCGAGCAGCGCCGGGGCGTCGTCGCCGCGCTGTCCCGGCAGGCCGCCGAGCTCGCCGCCGAGGCCGGGCACCGGCTCTCGGACCCGGTACTGCGCGAGGTCGAGGCCACCCTGCGGGCCGTGCTCGCCGACGAGGACGCGGCCGGCCGGTGGGCGACCGGCCGACTGGAGAGCGCCCTCACCCCGCCGTCGGACTTTCCCGGCACCACGGCCGTGAGGACCGATCGCCCCCGGAGGCCGACCGCACCCACGCGCACGAGCACGAGCACGCAGGACGAGGTCGCCGAACGGCGCCGTCAGAGGCAGGAGCGACTCGCTCAGCAGAAACAAGAAAAGCTCGCTCGGCAGAAACAGGAGAAGCTGGCTCGGCAGGAGCAAGAGAAGCTTGCTAGGCGACAGCGGGAGAAGCTGGCTCAGGAGAAGCGCGAACGCCTCGGCCGGGCGCGGGAGGAGGCCCGGGCCGCCGATCAGCGCCTGCGGCAGGCGCGTGACGACCTCCGGCGGGCGGAGCGGCAGCAGCGTGCGGCGGAGAAACAGCGTGAGGAGGCCGCCGGCGCCGTCTCCCGGGCCGAACGGGAAGCCCGGGACGCCGCGTCCGAAGTGAAGCGACTGTCGGGACGCGGCACGTAGCGAACGGGTTGGATGGCCCGCATGACGACAGTGGAAGGCATTGACGCTCGCGGTACGCACCACTGCGAGACGACGGCCCTGGGGGTGCTGCTGCGGCACCAAGGGCTCGACCTGTCCGAGCCCATGCTCTTCGGCCTCGGCTCCGGCCTGTCCTTCATCTACTGGGACAGCAAGAACATGGACTTCCCGTTCCTCGGCGGGCGGGTCAAGCCGTTCGAGCTCACCAGGAACCTGGCCGCCGCCCTCGGCCTGGACCTGGTGGTCAAGGAGACCGGCTCACCCCGCAGGGCGTGGGAGAACGTGAAGGCTCCCCTCGACGCGGGCCGACCGGTCGGACTCCAGCTCGACAGCTACCACTTGGAGTACTTCTCCTCGAAGGTGCACTTCGGCGGCCATGTGGTCGCCCTGTACGGCTACGACGACCGTGATGCCCACCTGGTGGACACCGACCAGCAGGGCGGAGCGGTGTCCACCAGCCTGGCGAGCCTGGCCGAGGCCCGGGCCGCGCGGGGGCCGATGAGTGCCAGGCACCGCTCGTTCACCCTGACCGTGCCGACAGGAGGCCCGCCCGCCGTGGCGGACCGGATCGTTCCGGCCATCACCGCCTGCGCCGACGCCTTCCTCCACCCGCCCATCGCCAACCTGGGGCACCGGGGCATCGAGAAGGCCGGAAAGCTCGTACCGACATGGTCGCGGCGCACCGACGATCCAGGACGGGATCTGCCGCAGGCCGCCCTCCTGATGGAGAAGGCCGGCACCGGCGGCGCCCTGTTCCGCAATCTCTACCGTGACTTCCTCGCCGAGTGCGCCGAACTGCTCGACAGCGACCGGGTCCGCGCGGGCCACACGCTGTACGCCGAGGCGGCCGGCCTCTGGACGGAGGTGGCAGCGCTGATCGGGAAGGCGGGTACGTCGGGCGAGGAGGAGTGCCTGCGGCAGGCGGGCACGGTGCTCGGCGATCTCGCACGCATCGAGCGCGAGGCCATGCGGGAACTGAGCCGCCTGGAGCCGTAGTCGACCGAGGAGACGTACGCCACTCCTCCCGCACGCCCCCTAAATACGCATCTCCGATGCAACATTGCTAGGCTGCCGCCGTGAGGCTGACCAGATACACGGATCTCGCACTACGGGCAGTGATGCGCCTGGCCGTCGTGGACGGCGAGGAGTTGCTGACCACACGCCAGATCGCCGACTCCATGAACGTCCCCTACACGCACATGGCGAAGGCCATCGCCCAGTTGCAGCACCTGGGCGTGATCGAGGCGCGGCGCGGCCGCAACGGCGGGCTGACGCTCACCGCCGCGGGGCGGAGCACTCAAGTGGGCGATCTGGTCCGGACGTTGGAGGGCGACCGGGAAGCCGTGGTGTGCGAGGGCGACGCCCCGTGCCCCCTCTCGGGTGCCTGCCGGCTGCGGCGGGCCCTGCGGCAGGCGCAGGCCGCCTTCTACTCCTCGCTGAACGGCGTGACCGTGGCCGATCTGGTGACGTCACCGACGGGACCGGTGCTGCTGGCACTCGGCGCTCCCCCGGGCTGACCGCCACGCGGCACCGGATCGCGACCGTCGAACGGCCACCACGCACCACGGCCACCACGGCCACCACGGCCACCACGGCCACCACGGCCACCACGGCCACCACGGCCAAAAATACGAGTCTCACGCACCAATTAACGAATCGATCTTCGGCAACAGGAGTGTCTTCGATGCTTTCCGCGCAGTCGGCCCCCGTCGTACGCGCGACGCTTCCCGTGGTGGGAGCCTCGCTGACCACGATCACGGAAGTGTTCTACCGGCGGCTGTTCGAGGAGCGTCCGGAGCTGCTGAGGCACCTGTTCAACCGCGCCAACCAGGCATCCGGCGCCCAGCGCGAGGCCCTGGCCGGTGCCGTGGCGGCCTTCGCCACCCTCCTGGTCGAGCGGCCCGACGAACGCCCGGACGCCGTCCTCGCGCGCATCGCCCACAAGCACGTCTCCCTCGGTGTCACCGCGGACCAGTACCCCTTGGTGGGGCGCCACCTGCTCGCGGCGGTCGTCGAAGTCCTCGGTGACGCCGTCACCCCCGAGGTCGGTGCCGCCTGGGACGAGGTCTACTGGCTGATGGCCAACGCCCTCATCGCGATCGAGGCCCGCCTCTACACCGAGGCCGGTGTGCCGGACGGGGAGGTGTGGCGGCCCATGGAGGTGGCCGAGCGCCGTCAGGAGTCCGCCGACGCCGTGTCCCTGGTCCTGCGCCGGCCCGACGGACGTCCGACGCCCGCGTTCCGCCCCGGTCAGTACGTCAGTGTCCGCGTGGAGCTGCCCGACGGCGCCCACCAGATCCGCCAGTACAGCCTGTCCACGGCCCCCGACCACAAGACCTGGCGCATCACGGTCAAGCGCGAGAGGGCCGCCGACGGCACCGTGCCCGACGGCGAGGTCTCGTCCTGGCTGCACACCCACGCCGAGGTGGGCTGCGTGCTGGACGTCTCGGTGCCCGCCGGTGATCTGGTCCTGCCGGAGGGCGACACCCCGCTCCTGCTCGCCTCCGCCGGCATCGGCATCACCCCGATGCTGTCGATGCTCGACCACCTCGCCCTCACCTCCTCGTCCCGCCCCGTCACCGTCGTGCACGCCGACCGCTCCCCGCTCGACCATGCGCACCGCGACGAGCAGGCGGACCTCGTCAGCCGTCTCCCCCGTGCCGACCTCCACCTGTGGTACGAGCGCGACGCCCACCGCTCCCCCGGCACCCATGTCCTCACCGGTCGCGCCACGCTCGACCACCTCACCCCGGACCCCGACACCACCGCCTACCTCTGCGGGCCGCTGCCCTTCATGCGGGCGGTGCGGGGCGAGCTGCTGGCCAAGGGCCTGCGGCCCGCCGCGCTCCACTACGAGGTGTTCGGCCCCGACCTCTGGCTCGGCAAGTGAGCGGGACGCGACGCCTTCCCGACATCCGCGACCGCCAGGACGTGGAGCGGCTGGTCGGCGCGTTCTACGACGAGGTCCTCGGCGATCCCCTCATCGGCCGGCTCTTCACGGAGGTGGCCCGTGTCGACCTGGCCGTCCACCTGCCCGTGATGGCCGACTTCTGGGAGAGCGCCCTGCTCTCCCCGGGGGTCTACCGCCGCAACGCCCTGCGCGCGCACCGCGACCTGCATGCCGAGAGCCCGTTGCGCGCCGAGCACTTCGACCGCTGGCTGGAGCTGTGGTCGGCGGTGGTACGTCGACGGCACGCGGGACCGGTGTCCGAGCGGGCGATCGTCAAGGCGCACGCCGTGGCCCGCGCCCTGCTGCACAACACCGCGGGCGACGGACGGCCCCGCCGGGAGCCCGGCCCCGTCCTCGTCACCATCGAGCCGTCGGCCGACCACGGACGGACGGACCCGGCGGGACACCGGCCGGAAAGCGAGGGGTGAGACCGGGTCACCTCCGCGCGGGCTCGCCACCTCCGGCCCCGTGCCCGGGCGACTCCCGGCCCGTGGCGTCCGGCTTCCAGTCCTGGGCGAGGAGCCCGAGCACCACCTCGTCCAGGAACTCGCCCATCACCCAGGCCGAGGAACGCAGCACGCCTTCGCGGACGAAGCCGTTGCGCTCGGCGGCGCCCAGCATCGCGGCGTTGTCCGACAGCGTCTCGATCTGCAGCCGGTTCAGGCCGCGCACGAGGAAACCGTAGTGGCACAGCACCGCGACCACGTCCGCGCCGTAGCCCTTGCCCCGGGCGGCCGGCAGCAGCCCCAGCCCGATGTGCGCGGTCCGGTTGTGGGTGTCGATGCCCCAGAGCGCCGCGGTGCCGATCAGCGTCCCGCCCTCCGACTCCACGACGGAGAACGGGACGCGGTCCTGCGCCGTGCCGTCATCCACGGGCCGCGCGTCCTTCGCGTCGGGGGCGAGCGGACGCCACGGCCTGCCCTCGGACCGCGCGGCGTTGACCACGTCGTTGTAGAGCTCGGCCACCAGAATCGGAACGTCTTCCTCGTGCCGAGCCCTCAGCCCGACCTTGGCACCTCTCAGCATGCGAGCTTCCTACCGGGCCGAACGAGCCGTCGGCAATCGAATAAGCCCACGCCGGTTCACCCGCTGCCCCGCCGGGCCGGGCTCGTCGGCTCGAAACCGGTGTGCAGGCTCGCCGCCGACGGGCCACGAGGCCGGCGTGACACACCACGTCGCGCTCTCCGTGGTCGGCACGGGCCGCCTCCAGGAGAGCGGCTAGTTCCGCGCCAAGCAGGTCCAGGAGGAGCTGATCGAGGCGTCGGGGATCCCCTGGTCGATCGTGCGTGCCACGCAGTTCTTCGAGTTCGTGCAGGGGAGCCGACATGTCGGCCGAGGGCGACGCCGTACGGCTGGCCCCGGTCGGGATCCAGTTCGACGCACTCGTCCGCGAGGCGCTCGCCGCCACGAACGACCCCCGCACGGTCGTCACCGACCCGACGCCCTGTACTCGGGTGCTGGCTCGCGCGGCAGGGGTGAGGGCCGCGCCGACCCGGCGGACGGGTGGGCACCCTCCTGGGTAGGCTTTCCGGCGGGGCCGCGCGACCGTGTGTACCAGGTCGCCGTACCCACCGGTCCGGTGTGCCGCTCGACCAAGAGAGACATGATGTCCCCGACGATTCGCAGGGCCGTGATCCCCGCCGCCGGCCTCGGTTCCCGACTGCTGCCCCTCACCAAGGCGATTCCGAAGGAGATGCTGCCGGTCGGCGACAAGCCGGTCGTCGAGCACACCGTGCGCGAGCTGGTGGACTCCGGCATCACCGACATCACCATCGTGGTCTCCGGCGGGAAGAGCCTCATCCAGGACCACTTCCGGCCCAACCCCGCCCTCGTCGAGCAGCTCCGCGAGGACGGCAAGACGGCCTACGCGGACGCGGTCGAGGAGGTCGCGGAGCTGGCCCGCCGGGGGCACATCACCTATCTCGACCAGTACGGGCCGTACGGCAACGGCACCCCGGTGCTGAACGCCGCCCGCTCCTTCGGTGACGAGCCGGTGCTGGTGCTCTGGCCCGACGACGTCTTCGTGGCCGAGGTCCCCCGCGCCCAGCAGCTGATCCGCGCCTACGAGCAGACCGGCTGCCCGGTGCTGGCGCTCCTGCCGATGGACCCGACCGAGTCCCAGCGCTACGGCGTGCCCATAGTCAAGGAGGACCTCGGCGACGGCCAGCTGCGCATCACCGGCCTGGTGGAGAAGCCCGAGCCCGCCGCCGCGCCCTCGGCGTACGCGGCCATCGGCGGCTATGTCGTCACCCCCGGCATCATCGACGAACTGCGCGAGCAGACCCGCCGCTGGTACGAGCACCGGACGGGCGAGGTCTACCTGACCGACGCGATCAACGCGTACGCCGCGACGCGTGCGGTGTACGGGCAGGTCATCAAGGGCCGCTGGTACGACACGGGCAACCCGGCCGACTACCTGGTCGCCCAGATGGCCTCCGCGCTGGCCCACCCGGAGTACGGCCCCGTCCTGCGCGGCCTGGTGAACGGCCTGGACTCCCCCGGAAACTGACGGGGCCAGGCGCCGCCGAGCCGGGGCCGCCCGTCGCTCCTGCCGCCAGTCTGGTGGTCCCTGGACCGTGTCCGCGTCCGCGCTGTCACAAAAGTGCTCGCCGATCGGTCTTGTGGGGGCAGACGCGATTGGAGCAACCGTGACTTTCGCTGAGACCGCAGACCGACGACGGATCGGGGCCGTGGCCGCCCTGGAGGCCCTGCTCGCGCCCGACGCCGTCAGCCTGTCCGACGGCAACGGGCTGCGGGGGGACACCGAACTGCGGTTCGTCGAAGCCAACGGGTGTGCGGGCGTACTGGCACGGTGTTGAACCCGAGCAAGCTCGCCGGCTTCGGGTAGACCTCCCGCGCTTCCCTCTGGAGACCGCGCGCGGTGCGGATGTGACATGTGGGCTGCCGTGACCCTTGCAAAGGTCCGGACCAACTGCTAATTCCCTTTCTGTTAGGAAAGTTTCCTACCAGTTGGCAGGAGTCCCCCATGAGACCGGCACGATCCGTTCTGCTCGTCGCCGCGCTGCTGCTCCTCGGCCTCGTCCTCACCCCCGCGACCGCGCAGTCCGCCCCCACCGTCCCGACGACCCAGAAGGCGGCGGCGAGCCCTGTCGCCGCCAACGGACAGCTCAAGGTCTGCGGCACCAAGCTCTGCAACCAGCAAGGAAAAACGATCCAGCTCCGAGGGATGAGCACGCACGGTCTGCAGTGGTACAGCCAGTGCGTCACCAGCGGCTCGCTCAACGCCCTCGCCTCCGACTGGAGGGCGGACGTCCTGCGCGTCTCCATGTACATCCAGGAGGACGGCTACGAGACCGATCCGCGCCGCTTCACCGACCTGGTCCACTCGGCCATCGAGCAGGCCACCGCCCGCGGCATGTACGTCATCGTCGACTGGCACATGCTCGACCCGGGCGACCCGCACCACAACCTCGCCCGCGCCAAGACCTTCTTCTCCGAGATCGCCCAGCGCCACCGCGACAAGAACAACCTGCTGTACGAGATCGCGAACGAACCCAGCGGCGTGAGCTGGTCCCGCATCAAGAGCTACGCCGAGCAGCTCATCCCCGTCATCAGGGCCAAGGACGCGGACACGCCGATCCTGGTCGGCACCCGCGCCTGGTCCTCGCTCGGTGTGTCGGAGGGCGCGAACGAGTCCGAGGTGGTCGCCAACCCGGTGAACGCGGCCAACATCATGTACACCTTCCACTTCTACGCGTACTCGCACCGGGACGAGTACCTCCAGACCCTTTCTCGCGCGGCGGACCGGATACCCGTCTTCGTCACCGAGTTCGGCACCCAGAACTACGCGGGTGAGGGCGCGAACGACTTCGCCATGGCGCAGCGCTATCTCGATCTCCTGGCGGCCAAGAAGATCAGTTGGGTCAACTGGAACTTCTCCGACGACCACCGCAGTGGCGCCGTCTTCAAGCAGGGCACCTGCGCCGGCAACGGCCCATGGGCCGGCACGTCCTCCCTCAAGCCGGCGGGCGTCTGGATCCGCGACCGCGTCAGGACACCGGACGACTTCTGACCGGTGATCAGCCGGACGACTTCCGAACCGGTGGCCAACGACACGACGGGAGCCGCCGACCGGCCCCGGCTCCCGTCGTGTCGGCGGGGGCGGGCGCGGTGAGGGCCCGGGCCGGGGACGCGGGCGCGGCCGGGGCGGGGAGGACGGCTACGAGCCCTTCGGCGACGACGCGCTGGTCACCGTGCACGTCGTGCTCGGCGCCACGGTGCTCCTCCTCCACATCGCGGCGCAGGTCGTTCTCCACGCGGCGTTCGCGGCGCACGTCGGTCTGGTGCTCAAGCACCAACTGGTCGACCGCGACCACCTGTTGGGCCGCATGCTCTGACCAGGCGCGTTCTCAGCCCGCCTCTTCGACCAGGCGGCGGACGCCGGCCTTGTCCAGCTTTCCCGAGGCGTTCCTCGGGACGGCCGGCACGATGGTCAGGCGGCTGGGCAGCTTGTACCGGGCCAACCGGTTCGCCGCGTGGGCGTGGACGGCCTCCAGGGTGATCTCCGACGTGCCGTCCACGCTCATGACGGCCTGCACCGTCTCGCCCCACCGTTCGTCGGGGACGCCCACGACGGCGACGTCCACGACTCCCGGCATCGCGGCGAGGACCCGCTCGACCTCGGCGGGATAGACGTTCTCACCGCCGCTGATGATCATGTCCTTGAGCCGGTCGACGATGTACAGGCAGCCGTCCTCGTCCAGGTGGCCGACGTCTCCCGAGTGGAACCAGCCCTCCTCGTCGAAGGCGGCGCGGGTGGCCCCGGGATCGTTCCAGTAGCCGGCGGTGACATTGGGGCCGCGTACGACGATCTCCCCCGGTTCTCCCGGTCCCAGGGGGGCGTGGGTGACCACGTCGACGACCCGGACCTCGGTGAACGGCATGGGGAGGCCCGCGGAGCCGATCTTCTCCAGGGTGCGCTCCACCGGCAGATGCGTGGCGAACGGCGCGGTCTCGGTCAGGCCCCACGCCTGCTGGAGCAGGATGCCGTGCCGGGCGTAGAGCTCGATGAGCGAGGGCGGTACCGGCGCACCCGCGACCACGATCGACCGCAGACGGCTCAGGTCCCGGTCGAACACACCGGGTTGTCTCGCCATGGCGGCGAACATGTGGGGGACCCCGAACATGGAGTTGACCCCGTGGGTGACCAGGTCGTCGAGGCACCGCCCCGGGTCGAACCCCCGGCTGACGACCACCGTGCCGCCGCGCACCAGGGTCCGGATCACGAAGCTGTTCAGGGTGCCGATGTGGAACAGCGGGGCGACGGCACAGGTGACGTCGCCGCGGCGGGTGTCGAGCTGGAGGTCGACGTTCACCCCGTTCCACCAGACGTTCCCGTGGGTGAGGAGGACACCCTTGGGCGTGCCGGTGGTGCCGGAGGTGAACATCAGGATCGCCGGGTCGTCGGCGGTCTTGACGGCCACGGAGGTCGTGGGCGGGGCGTCGGCGAGGAGGGACGCCCAGGGTTCCCAGCCGGGCGCGCCCTCGGTCGGCACCTCGGGGTCGTCGTCCACCAGGAGGAACCGGGTGAGGGCGGTCCGGTCGCGGATCCCGTCGACGCTCGCCCGGTGCCCCTCCTCGCAGACGAGCGCGGTGGAGCCGCTGCGGACGAGGACGGCCTCCAACTCGGCTGCCGCCAGACGGAAGTTGACCGGGACGAAGACGGCCCCCAGCCGGTGGGCGGCCAGCAGGGTGACGAGGAAGGAACTGCTGTTCAGTCCGAGGTGGGCGACCCGGTCCCCGTCGCCGACGCCGCCCTGCGCCAGCACGGTGGCCAGGCGGGCGGCCCGGTCGTCGAGTTCGGCGTAGGTGAGGTCACCGCCCGGGTAGCGGACGACGACGGAGGCGCCCTGGTAGCGGGCGTTGCGTGCGACGGCGGCGGCCGGGTTGAGATCGACCCGCAGGCCCGAGTTGCGCGGGTGGGGTGTCGTCGCTTCAGGGGTGGTCACGAGCGGCTCCTCGTCAGGCGTCGGCCCGCCGCAGGCTACGCCGTCGACGCGGGCCACGCGCCGAGGCCGCAGGCGAGTCCGTGCCGAATTCGCGCATCAGGGCCCTTGCCGAGGTCACGGGAGGGGTCCGCGGGATGCGATGGAATGGCAACAGGTCTGGAAGAGACTCGCATGTCGTCGGTGACCCCCCATATCGGTCGAGGTCTGGTCCGGCGGCCGCCGACTTCCGCTCGGCGGACCCAAGCCCCGCGCGCTGCCGGCCGCGTTGCTGCTGCGGCCGGGCCGGGTGGTCTCCGCCGGGACGCTGATCGACACGGTGTGGGGCGACGAGCCGCCGGACTCCGCACGCGCGCTCGTGCAGACGTACGTCTCCGAACTGCGGCGCGTGCTGCCGGCCGGAGCCGAGGGCATCGAGACACGCCCGCCCGGCTATCTGCTGCGGGTGGACGGCGACCGCGACCGGCTCGACCTGCGGGACTTCGAGCGGCTCACGGCTGCGGGGCGTGACCGGGCGGCCACCGCTGATCATCGAGGCGCCTCCGAACTTCTGGGGCAGGCACTGGAGTTGTGGCGTGGATCGGCTCTCGGTGGGGTGGGGCGAGCGTTGCGGGTCGAGGCCGAACGGCTGGAGGAGGCGCGGCAGGTTGGGCCGAAAGGCCGACGCGCTCGCGGCTACGCGGAGGGGCGCGCCGTACTCGCCGACGCGCTGGGCATCGACCCGTTCCCGGCAGCGTCGGGAAGTCCCCGTTCGCCGTGCAGGTCGCGCACCGGGTCGCCGCCGACTATCCCGACGGCCAGCTCTACGCCGAACTGCACGGCTTCAGTGATCCGGTGCCGCCCGTCGAGGTGCTGGCACGGCTGCTGCGCGCGCTCGGCACCGAGCCGCCCGAGGATCCCGCCGAACGCTGCGACCTGTTCCGCGGTCTGCTCGCCCGCCGCCGGGTGCTGCTGGTCCTCGACGACGCGGGCTGCGAGGCGCAGGTGCGGCCGCTGCTGCCCGGCAGCGCGCTGCGGCGTGCTGATCACCTCCCGGGCCCGGCTGGCGGGCCTCGACGGCGCGGCCCGCACCGAGCTCGACGTGTGGGCCTACGCCCTGCTGCGCGAGGGGTCGTATGGCGGCTGGCCCGTGCCGCCCGGCTGCTGCCCGAGGGACTGTGCCTGCTGGTCACGGAGGGCTACCGCCCCTTCGTCCCGCACCAGCCGTCGCCGCCGGAGCCCGGCCCGCACGTCGCGGGCGCCGCCGTCGATCTGACTCACCGCCGCAGCCCGCCGCAACCGCCGTACCCTGTCCGCCGCGCTCACCACGGCCGGTCTCACCAACTACCCGCCGGAGTGGTGGCACTGGTCCTACGGTGACCGGTACTGGGCCCTGCGCACCGGCGCGGCGGCGGCCCTCTACGGCCCGGCCGACGCCTGAGCCCGGCCGAGGGGCGCCTTCCTCAGTGGTCCCGTGGCGGTTTCAGGCTCACGGGCGTGGGGCCGTCGGGGCGGACCGTGATGCCGTGGACGGCCTTCGGCGCGGCGGAGTGGAAGACCGGCGTGTGGACGGGCAGCAGGTGTTCGAGGAGGACGGTCGACTCGCGCAGGGCGAACTGGAGGCCGAGGCACGCGCGGGGCCCGATGCCGAAGGGGTAGTACGCGCCCGGCTGGGCGGGGCGGCCGCCCGGGGAGGTGAAGCGCCGAGGGTCGAAGCGCTCGGGGTCCGGCCACAGGGCGGGATCGCGATGGGTGAGGTACGGGCAGACCAGGAGGTCGGAGCCCGCCTCGACGGTGTGACCGGCGAGGACGTCGTCCTCGGCGGCGTGGCGCGCCAGGATCCAGGCGGACGGGTAGAAGCGGAGCGTCTCGTGAATCAGCGCCTGGACGGCCTGTCGGCGCTCCGCTGAGCCCTCGTCACCGGCGGACAGGGCCTGTGCGCGGGCTTCCGGGTGCCGGTCGAGGAGCAGGTGGAGCCAGGTGAGGGTGGTGGCGGTGGTCTCGTGTCCGGCCGCCAGCAGGGTGACGAACTCGTCGCGGATCAACCGGTCGGTGTACTCGGGGTGTTCGGCGGAGGCGTCCGTCAGCACGTGCAGCAGTCCCGGACCATGAGGGCCCGCCGCACCGCCGCGGGCGGCGTCGATGGCGTGCCGGGCGATCGCGTCGATCCGTGCGAGGTCGGCGGCGACGGCGTCCCGGGCCGCGTCCGCGTCGGCGGGCAGGGCCGGCAGGGCGGCCCCCACGGCTTCCACGGCCGCCAGTTCGCGCTGGGTCTCGTCGTCGAGGGGGTGGCCGGTGAGGGAGCGCCAGATGGTGTCCAGGGCGAAGCGGCGCATCTCCTGGCCGAGGTCGAAGGTCTGCCCGGTGCGGGCGTAGGCGTCCCAGCGTCGCGCGGTGGTGCGGGCTGCGGCGGTGATCCGCTCCTCGTAGCGGCGCATCCCCGTGCCGGTGAACTGGGACTGCAGCAGACGGCGTTGCCGCTTCCACGCCGTACCGTCGGCGGCGAGGAGGCCGTCGCCGATCAGCACACGGGCGCGGTGCGAGCGTTTGACGTAGCGCTCCGGCCGCGTGACGAGGACGTGTCGGACGGCCTGCGGGTCGGTCACGAGGACGGTGGGCCTCGGGCCGAGGCGGAACGCCGCGACCCCGCCGAGCCGTTCGCGCACCAGCGTCAGCAGATCGAGCAGCTCGCCGCCGTCCGACCGCCACCGCGCCACCAGCTCCGGTTCGGCCTCGGGGACGGGCCGTTCCGTCCCGGGAGCGTGCGGATGAGTGCCGGGGCCGGCCTCGGTGTCCATGTGTCCTCCCCCTGATCGACGGCTCACAGCACGGACTGTACGGGAGCGGGCACCATCGGTGACAGTCGGTCAGCGGTCGCGCCCGCTCATTCGCGTGCCTTCCGCGACGGCCCGCGACGGCCCGCGTCGGTCGGCGTCGCGATCGTGAACTACATCGCATACCCGGGGTTCAGGTTGCGGGCGGGGGTGGTGGACATGTTCGGATGAGGCGATGCGCTCCCCCCACCGCACAGATCCGCACCAGTTCTCCGACGATCGCTCCGAGGCGCCGCGCAACCCGTACGAGGAGCTCGGCGCCCTCGACGACGGCCCTCTGGAAGTGACCTCCCTGGAGGAGTTCTTCGACGAGGACACCGTCGGAGGCGGTGACGAGGAGGAGCGGGAGCCGGAGTGGTCTCCGCCCGTGCACCGGCGGGGCGGACGGCGGCGCCGGGGGCGGTTCGCGGGGCTGCCGCTCGCGGTGAAGGCGGTCGTGGGGCTGGTGGTCCTCGCCGCGTTCGCCGGTCTCGCGGACCGGTGGGCGGTGCTGTACGCGGAGCACCGGGCGGCGGACGCCCTGGAGGACCGGCTGGACCTGGCGGCGGCGCCCGAGGTGGAGATCGGCGGCTTCCCCTTCCTCACCCAACTCGCCGACAAGCGGCTGGACTCGGTGCGGCTGACCGTGCCGGACGTCGCGGCCGACCGGGTGTCGCTGGCGAAGGTGTCGGCGACGGCCCATGACGTGCGGCTGGACGCCGAGGGCCTCACCTCCGTGCGGGGCGCCCGCATCCCGCGGCTCGACGGCGACGTGTTGCTGTCCTTCGCCGATCTCAACCGCGAACTCGGCGCGTCCCAGGTGACGTTCACCGGCGAGGGCCGTGACCGGGTCCGGGCGCGTGGCACGCTGCCGGTCGCCGGGCGTGATCTGCGGCTGCGCGCCGAGGCCACGATCCAGCGGCAGGGCGAGCGGGGCATCGCCACGGAGATCGGCGGCATGCGCCTGGACATCGGGGACCTGGCCACGTACCGCCCCGGCACGCGCGCCTCGGACGGTCTGCATCTGACTCCGAAGGCCGCCGCCGACCTCGCCCGGGAGACGCGCAGGGCGAAGGCCCTGTTGTCGGTGCCGGCGATCGTACGGCGGCTGGGGATGTCGGACGCCACCGCCCGCGAGGCACTCTCCGACGAGGGCGCACTCACCGAACTGACGGGATCGCCGCGCTTCGCCCGCCAGGCCCAGAGCCTCAACCTCGTCGATCTGGCCCTGGACAACCCCGCCGTCCTGCGGAGTCTGGGCCTCGATCCCGACCTCCTCGACGCCCTGTCCCGGCTCACCCGGCCCGCGCTCGCCGACCGGTTGGCCCTCTCCTTCGAACTGCCGGAACCGGAGCGCGGGAACGTGCGACTGCGTGACGTACGCGTGGAGGAGGACGGCATCCGGGTCCGGCTCACGGGCTCCCAACTGGCCTTCGGCAGCCAGTGATTCTGTGTTCTTGATGAAATTTGGTGTGCAGATGTGTTGACCTCTGTTCGAGATCTCTTCTACGTTGCGGAAGCTACAGAGCCGCCGACCTGAGCAGCCGGGTTTCGCGGACGCAACTGCGCAGAAAGGGATCTGGTGCCACGAAAGAACCATCGCGGGACAGCCTGCCTCGCGGCAGCGCTGGCCGGTGTCACGGCCTTCGGCGGAGTCCTCGCCTCCCCCGCGTCCGCCGCTCCCGCCGCCCGCCACGCCTCACCGCCGCCGGTCAGCGACTTCCGCGGCGTCAACTGGGCCGACCCGCGCGACAACTACGCCGACGACGCGGTCGTGCCCTCGGGCCTGTCCACGGCCGACACCTACGCCACGACGTACGCCAAGTCCCGGGCGATCGTCGGCGGGTTCGCCAAGCTGGGCGCGAACACGGTCCGGCTGCCGGTGAACCCGACCTCGGTGAACGGCCCGTTCTGGAAGTCGTACCGGGCCGCGATCGACGCCGCCACCGACAAGGGCTTCAAGGTCATCCTGGGCTACTGGGAGGCCGACAACGCCAAGGACGGCAAGATCGACGACCAGGCCTCCTGGGACCGTATGTGGGCACGGATCACCTCCGCGTACGGTCGCGACGGCAAGGTGTACTTCGAGCCGATGAACGAGCCGTTCGGCTACACCTCCGAGGAGTGGCGCGACGTGGCCGCCCGTTGGCTGGCCACCCACCGCTCGATCCCCCGCGACCGGGTCCTCATCGGCGGTTACAAGTACAGCGAGGACGTCAAGCCGATCTGCGCCGACAGCCGGCTGGACGGCACCCGGATCGCCCTGCACAACTACGGCTTCTGGCACACCGACTGGACCAGCGTCGACCAGTGGAAGGCGGACTTCAAGGAGCGCATCGGCACCTGTGCCTCGCGCACGATCCTGGACGAGTTCGGCGCCTCCATGACGACCGGTCTGGACTACAACGGCCCGGTCAACGGCTCCAACGAGGTCGCCTACATCCAGGCCGCGACCGACATCATCCGGGAGCTGCGCCTCGGCTCGGTCTACTGGCCGGGTCTGCGCAACGGTGACACGTACTCCCTCACCACCCTCCAGGGCACCGGCACCCGCCTCAGCCTGAAGGTCAACAACCAGAGCGGCCTGGACCGGCTGCACTGGGCGTGGAAGCAGAAGTAACACCCTCCCTCCGAGAGACCGGGGAGCCGCCACGACCGAGGTCGGGGCGGCTCCCCCTTTGTCTTCTTCGGGCTGCACACCGGATCGTCGGCCCACCGACCGCCCGGTTCACCGACCCGCGGGTCGATCCCCTGTCGTGCGGCCGAGGTAGGTCACCGGGCCGGGGTCCGGGACCTTGATCTCGTGGAAGCCCAGGCGGTCGTAGAAGGCGCGGGCCGGTGTGTTGCTGGTGACCATGGAGAGGTGGACTGCCGGGATGCCCCGGGTGCGCAGGGCGTGCAGGAAGGTGCGCATGAGGGCGCGGCCGTGGCCCCTGCCCTGCCAGGCGGGGAGGAGGTCGATGTGCAAGTGGGCGGGATACGGGAGGAGTTCGGGGAGGACCATGCGTTCGGGGTGGTGCAGCAGCCGGACGATCTCCGCGTCGGGCGTGGTCGTCGGGCCGACCGGCGGCGGGAAGCGCTCGCTCACCAGCGGCAGCCACTGCCCGCGGAAGGCCTCGACGAAGGCGGGGGTGTCCGCGGTGCCGAGGATGTAGCCGACCGCTCGGCCGTGGCCGTCGTCCAGGACGAAGGTCAGCTCCGGTTCCAGCCGGGCGTAGGGGGTGGCGAAGGTCGCCGGGAAGACGTCGGGGTCCGCGTAGTGGGGACGGCTGTCGCCGCCGTTGTGGGCGGTGCGGACGCAGATGTCGTGGAGGGCGTCGAGATCCTCGGGCAGGTAGGGACGGACTTCGGGGGCCGGGGTCATCGCCGCGTCCCGCGCGCCGCCGGCTGCCCGGCCCCGAACCACCGGGCGAGCGCGTCGAGCAGTTCCCGCTGGTCCTCGCCGGCCCACGCCACATGGCCGTCGGGCCGCAGGAGGACCGCGGGCGCGTCCAGGCCCTCGGCGGCGTCGACCACGTGGTCGACCCGGTCCGCCCAGCCCTCCACCGAGAGCGTGCCGCTCCGGTCGAGCAGCAGGCCGCGGCCGTCGTGCATCAGCTCGTACAGGCGCCCCCGCTTCAGGGGCAGGTCCCGCATCCGCCGGCCGAGCAGCTCGTGGCCGTCGCCGAGGTCGTAGCGGACGTCGACCCCGGTGATCATCCCGGTCACGTACCGGTTCACCTCCTCGAAGTCCATCAGCCTCGAGAGCAGTTCGCGCAGCGCGGTCGGACCCGGCTCGGACCCCAGCAGGGTGATCTGCGCGCGGGTGTTGACCAGCACGCGGGCCGCGACCGGGTGCCGTTCGGCGTGGTAGGTGTCCAACAGCCCTTCCGGCGCCCAGCCGTTGACCTCGGCGGCCAGCTTCCAGCCCAGGTTGAAGGCGTCCTGCACACCGAGGTTGAGCCCCTGGCCGCCGGTCGGCGGATGGATGTGCGCGGCGTCGCCGGCCAGCAGCACCCGGCCGACCCGGTACTGCTCGGCCTGCCGGGTGGCGTCGCCGAACCGGGAGAGCCAGCGCGGGGAGTGGACACCGAAGTCGGTGCCCGCGAAGGCGCGGAGCCGCTGCTTGAACTCGTCCAGGGTCGGTGGGGTCGTACGGTCCTCGGCCACCCCCTCGGCGGGTACGAGCACACGGTAGTGCCCGTCCCCGAGCGGGGCGAGGCCGAACCGCAGTTGGGTTCTGCGGACCTCCTCGACGACCGTGGCGATCGTCGCCGGGTCCTCGGTCGCCCCCATCTCGCCGAGCAGGGTCTCGACGGTGGCGGGCTCGCCGGGGAAGCCGACGCCGAGGAGCTTGCGCACCACGCTGCGGCCCCCGTCGCAGCCGACGAGATAGCGGGCGCGCAACCGTGTGCCGTCCGCCAGTTCGGCGGTCACACCGTCCGCGTCCTGGTCGAGGCCCACCAGTTCGCTGCCGCGCCGGATGTCGGTGCCGAGTTCCAGGGCGCGCTCCTGGAGGATGCGCTCGGTGACCGGCTGCGGGGTGGCGACCCCGTACGCGTGTGCCGTGTCCAGGCTGTCCGGCCAGGGCTTCATGATGCCGCCGAAGAGGCCGCCGACCCGGAACTTCTCGCTGACCTCGAGGAACCGCTCCAGCAGTCCTCGCTGGTCCATCACCTCGACGCTGCGCGCGTGCAGGCCCTGTCCCCGGGACTCCCCGGTCGGCTCGGTCAGCCTCTCCAGCACGACCGTGCCCACGCCGGCCAGCCGCAACTCGCTCGCCAGCATCAGCCCCGTCGGTCCGCCCCCGACGACGATCACGTCGATCATCTCAACCCCCATGTGCGCCGATTCGCCGCTGCTTCTCGCTTCGGTCGGCGATTCTGCGGCACGGGGAGGGTCTTGCCGCAAGCCCCCCGGTGCGCTATAAGTTGAGACAGGCAAGGAGGACTGGACCTCCTTGCCTTTGTCGTTCTCGTCCCCCGGTTCGCGTGACGGCCCGTCCTCCGTTCGCGTGACGGACCGGGCCGTGCCCACAATGGCGCTGTGCCGGGGACGGAGCGTGCGATGTTCTCCCGGACCGCGCGCGGCCCGGGAGCGCCGTCAGTCGCTCAGACGCCGGCGCAGGAGTTCCTTGCCGAGGTCGGCGCCCTTGCGGCTGTCGGCCTGCGCCTTGCGGAACAGCTCGACGACCTCGGTGTCCTTCTCCCGCTCCGCGTCCTCGATGTACGACTCGAGGCGCAGCGCGTTGTTCAGGCAGGCCTCGACGTACCAGATCAGGTTGTAGTCCTTGTCGGCGGTACCGGTGACGCGGCCCGTCTCGGTGGTGCTGGTCACGTTCTCCTCCTCCGTGTCGCGGACTGGGGTTCCGCGCCCGGCGGGCGCGGCTCCCGAAGCGCGGCACGGGTACCCGGGCCGTCGCCGCGTACACGGCCACGGCCCGCACGCCGTCCGGTGAGGTGTCCCGGCGTCGTCCGAGGGCACACGGCTCTCACCACCTAGCGCAGAAGGGCCGGATGACGTTGCGTACCGTCGGAGTGGAAGAGGAACTTCTCCTGGTCGACCCTGAGACCGGCGAGCCCCAGGCGAGGGCCGCGGCGGTGCTCGCGCGGGTCGCGTTGGAGGGCACGGACCAGGACGTGTTCGAGAAGGAGCTGCACGACGAGCAGGTGGAGTTCGCCACGCACCCGCAGTCCTCGATGACCGATCTGGGAGCGGAGATCGTCCGCTGCCGCAAGGACGCGGCCCGCCATGCCGAGGGGATCGGCAGCGCGGTCGCGGCGCTGGCGACGTCGCCGCTGCCGGTGAGTCCGACGATCACCATGAACAGCCGGTACCGGTGGATGGCGCGGGAGTTCGGCCTGCACACGCAGGTGCAGCTGGTCTGCGGCTGCCATGTTCATGTGTCCGTCGAGTCCGACGACGAGGGCGTGGCCGTCCTGGACCGGATGCGGCCGTGGCTCTCCGTGCTGACGGCGCTGAGCGCGAACTCCCCCTTTTGGCAGGGTCACGACAGTCGGTACGCCAGCTATCGCAGCCAGGTGTGGGACATGTGGCCGATGGCCGGGCCGACGGACGTGTTCGGCTCGGCGGAGCGGTACCACCAGTGCGTCACGGACCTGATCGCCACGGGGGTCGTACGCGACGAGGGCATGATCTACTTCGACGCGCGGCTCTCCCAGCGGTATCCGACCGTCGAGATCCGCGTCGCGGACGTCTGTCTGCACCCCGACACCGCCGTCCTCATCGCGGCCCTCGCCCGGGGGCTCGTGGAGACCGCGGCCCGGGAGTGGCGGGCCGGTGTGGAGCCGCTCGGCCACAGTGCCGGGCTGCTGCGGCTGGCCACCTGGCGGGCCGCCCGCTCCGGGCTGTCGGAGAACCTCCTGGACCCCGTCACGATGCGGCCCAAGCCTGCCCTGGACGTCGTCCGCTCACTGCTCCACCACGTCGAGGAGGCCCTCGCCGACCACGGGGACGCCGACCTGGCCCGCGACGCCGTCGCCGAGCTGACGGGGCGCGGCAACGGAGCCCGGGTGCAGCGCGAGGTGATGGCCCGGACGGGAAGCCTGCGGGAGGTCGTCGCGGCCTGCGTACGGCACACCCAGGCCTGACCCCTGCCTGGGCGCGGTGCGCGTACCGTGTCCGGCGGATCGCCGTCCGTGCACCGCGCGGGACGGCGCCCGAGGGCCCGGCAGCCGCTCCCACCTGCGGTCCGGGACCTCGTGCGCGTAGGTCGTCGGGGACGGGGTAATGCGTGCAACACATACGGCGGAACCGTCCGCCCACGTCTACGACGGTCCTGTCCTCGACCGGGACCGGAGTCGGAGGAGCCCCCACATGAGCGCGTGGAGTCCGGATCACACCGATCGGCGGCCGCCGGGACCGGCGGTGCGTTCATCGGACGGGCTGCCCGACCTCCTGCACGCCGGTATGTACGTGGTGGACGACAACGGCCTCGTCGTCGCGGTGAATCCCCGGGCCGAGGAGCTGCTCGGCCGCCCGGCCGAGGCGCTCGTCGGGCAGGACGCCCACGAGCTGCTGCACCGGGACCAGCTCGGGCACACCGTGCCGCGGGCGGCGTGCTCGATGATGCGCGCGTTCCTCAGCGGCCGCACGGGCAGCGGTGACCGGGAGTGGTTCCTGCGCGGCGACGGCACGCTGCTGCCGGTGACCTGGCTGGTCACCCCGTGCCGGCTCGACGGGACCGCGACCGGCGCGGCGGTGCTCTTCCACGAGGGCGCCCCGGAGACCGGCGTCGTGCCGGAGGGCGAGCCGTCGGCGATGTCGCAGCTGGACCGGCTGGCGCTGCTCGCCGAGACGACGACCCGGCTGAGCTCCACCCTGGACGCCGAGGAGGCGGTGGCCCGTCTGGTGCGACTGGTGGTGCCACGGCTGGCGGACTGGGCCGTCGTGGACCTGATCACCGAGAGCGACGACGTCTGGCGGACCACGGTGGCGACCCACCGCGACGGTGTGGTGGTGCGGCGCGAGGAGTTGGAGGGCCCGCTCCCGCCGGTGCACGAGGAGTCGCTGATGCCGCTGTCCCGGGCACTGCGCGGGGCGGCCTCGACCCTGGCCGGGCCGGAGACCTACCAGGGGCCGGCGGACTCGGGAATCACGGTCGCCCAGCAGAGGCTGTTCAAGGAGACGGGGCTGCGCTCGGCGGCCATCGCGCCCATCCGGGGGCCGCGCGCGGTGCTCGGCGCTCTCACCCTGGGCCTGAGCGAGCGGCCGGGTGCCTTCACCGACGCCGAGCTGTCGCTGTTGGACGACATCGCCCGCCGGGCCGGGCTGGCGTTGGAGAACGCGCGCCTGTACCAGCGCCAGCGGCACATCGCGGAGACCATGCAGCGCCATCTGCTGCCCCAGATGCCGGAGGTGCCGGGGCTGCGGATGGCCGCGCGCTACGAGTCGGCGTCGAAGTCCTCCCAGGTCGGCGGCGACTGGTACGACGCGTTCCCGCTGGCGGACGGGGCCACGGCGGTGGCCATCGGGGACGTCGTGGGACACAACATCGACGCGGCGGCCGGGATGGCGCAGGTCCGCAACATGCTGCGGGCGTACGCCTGGGCGCTGGAGGAGCCGCCGAGCGTGATCGTGGAGCGGCTGGACCGGGCCGTGGTGAACGTGACCGAGGCGTCCATGGCGACGCTGATCTTCGGCCGGGTCGAGCGCGACGACGGCACGTGGGCCCTGCGCTGGACCAACGCGGGGCATCCGCCGCCGCTGCTGATCACCCATAACGGCAGGTCCCGGTTCCTGGACGAGGAGCACGACCACCTGCTGGGCACCGGACTGACCCGGGCCCGCACCGACACGCTCACCCCGCTGCCGCCGAAGTCCACGCTGGTGCTCTACACGGACGGTCTGATCGAGTCGCCGGGGCACACCCTCGACCGGGGTCTGGCCCGGCTGCGTCAGCACGCGGCGGCCCTCGCGCACCGGCCGCTGCACGTGTTCTGCGACCTGCTGCTGGAGCGTGCCCGTCCCGTCGACAACGACGACGACGTCGCTCTGCTGGTCTTCCGCACCCCCTCCGAGGACGGTGAGGCGGGTGACCGGTAGAGCGCGGACACGGGCCGGGGGCTCCGGGAGGCCACGGTCTTCCCGAAGACCCCACACATCCCTACGCTTTCGCACGCGTAGCGGCTCTCCGCACGGGAAACACGAGCGTCGGAGAGGCACGCGCCATCGCGTCCGCCTCAAGCAGCCGAACCGGGGACGACGAGATGTCAACAGAGCCACGTAGGGACGACAAACTGCCTGCCGAGGAGATTTACGACAGCCACGCCGCCTTCGACGGAGAACTCGGCGACGTGACGGGGGCTCGTACGGCCGCGGAGGGGTTCCTGGGTGTCCTCTCGCGCACGTCGCCGCCTGCCGCTGTCGAGCACTGGGACGACATCCTGCTGGTGGTCACGGAACTGGCCGCGAACGCGGTGCAGTACGCCCCGGGGCGGTTCGAGCTGACGATGCGACGCACCCTGGACGGTGTGCATGTGACGGTGGGGGACACGAGCACGACGTCGCCCGCGCCGCGCCCCTTCCATCCCAGCAAGGGCGGCGGCGGTATCGGCTGGTATCTGATCCAGACGCTCTGCGAAGAGGTGAGCGTGGTGGTGCACGACCACGGCAAGGACGTCCACGTCTTCCTGCCCTGGTGAGGGGCCTGGGGCAGGCCCTCGGGACGGCCCCGGTGGGCCTCAGGTCAGCGGCACCAGCACGCTGATGGTCTTGCCGCCGGACGCGCGGCGCACGACGTCGACCCGGCTGGAGAGCCGGTTGATCAACGGCCATCCGTAGCCGTTGCCCTCGTGGGCACGCGGCAGCGCGCCGGGCCCGTGGAGTCCCACGGGCACGGCGGCGCTGTGGTCGCGGACGCTGAGCCGCACGCCCTCGGGGGTGAGGGCGACGTCGAACCCGGCGAGGCCGCCGCCGTGCCGGACCGCGTTGGTGACCAGTTCGGAGACGACGAGGATGAGGTCGATCATCGACTGCTCGGTCGGTGGCCCGGCCGAGGAACGCCACCGCTCCCCCACGAACGCCCGCACATGATGGCGGGCCGCCGCGGCGTTGGTGATCGCGCCCGGCGGTCCCGGCGGCCGGGCGGCGGGCCCGGCCGTGGGAGCGGTGTCGTGGTGCACGAGCGGGTGGCGTTCCATCGATGTCATGTCAGGTGCGGGGTCGACGACTCGGGACAGCTGGGTTCATCACTGTTCATGAAGCGCCGCATACCCGCTCCCGCCCGGTCCATGGCCACCGAGATCTCCCGGGAGTGTCGTCCCGGTCCCGCACAGCTCGGCGGTCGCGGTCGCCTGCGCGGCGGCGAGCTGGGCGCGCGCCGCGTCCAGGGCCCGGCGGACGTCGCGGGTGCCCGTGGACACGCACAACGTGTACGCCAGGTCCTGCGCGCGGCGAGCGCTCTGCGGGTCGCCTCGCTCGCCCTCGTGGGCGACCGACTCGTACTCCTCGACGAGCCGGCGCAGGGTCGCGGGGTGGGGCATCAGCATCTGTTTCTCTCCTGGGGGGTTGTCAGACGGAGGGCGTGGTGCGGCCGAGGGCCTCTTCGCGGACGCGCGCGCAGCTGCGGCTGATGAGGCGGGAGACGTGCATCTGGGAGATGCCGAGGCGGTCGGCGATGCGGTTCTGGGTCATGTCCTCGAAGAAGCGCATGTAGAGGATGGCCCGCTCGCGTTCGGGCAGCCGTCGCAGTCCTTCCTTCACCGACTCGCGGTCCACGACGGTGTCGTAGGCCGCGTCGGGGGCGCCGAGGGTGTCGGCGAGGCTGTAGCCGTCGTCGCCGGAGGCCATCTCGGCGTCCAGCGACAGGGCGCTGAAGCTGTCGAGCGCCTCCATCCCGGCGTGGACCTCTTCCTCCGTGAGGCCCGCGAGGGCGGCGATGTCGGCGACGGAGGGCTCGGCGGCGCCGCCGGAGGTCTGGCTGAGTTCGCGCCGCGCCACGCGCACCTTGTTGCGGAGGTCCTGCACCCGACGGGGGACGCGGAGCGTCCACATCCGGTCGCGGAAGTGCCTCTTGATCTCTCCGGTGATGGTGGGCACGGCGTAGCTCTCGAAGGCCCCCCGTTCGGGCTCGTAGCGGTCCACCGCCTTGACCAGGCCCATGGCGGCGACCTGGCGCAGGTCCTCCAGCGACTCGCCGCGGTTGCGGAAGCGGCCGGCGATGCGGTGCGCCATGGGCAGCCAGGCGCGGACCAGTTCGTCCCGGACGTGGTCGCGTTCGGGTCCCTCTTCCATCGCCGCGAGCCGGGCGAAGGCGGAGGCGGTGTCGGGGGCGTCGTCGTGCGTCCTCCTGTCGGGGGTGACGGGACGGACGGTGGTGTCTGTGGCGTGTGCGGACGCATTGACCAGCATGGGAAATCGCTCCTGAACGACGCTTTCAGGGACTTGTGACGGGGAGCGGTGGGCGGGCGCCGAGGCCCGTGCGCGGAACACCGCTTCCGCCGGGGTGCCTCCGATGCGGAGGCGTGGAACTCCGCTTGCCCCACGACCCGGTGGGCAAACAGCGGTGCGCGCATTCTCGGTGACGGATCGCCAGGCCGGGATCCGCGTCACCCGGGCCGGCGACGACTTCCGGCCAGAGTGGGGAGCGCCACGGCCCCTTTCACGATTTCGGTGGACTGAGATGCGGCTCGCGGGGCAAGCGTGGGATGGCAACAACGCTTCGGGCGAGAGGGGTGGACAGCATGGCAGCCGTGACGGCACGTACAACGGCCACGGCACGGGGGAGGGTCATGGCGGACGGGGTGGACCTGCCCCTGATCGAGGACCCGTCGCAGGTGAGGCCCAAGGACGCGCGGGAGATGTCCCGGCAGTTCTTCGACCGGCTGGCCATGCTGGAAGAAGGCACCCATACCTATCAGTACGTACGCAATACGCTCATCGAGATGAACCTCTCCCTCGTGCGGTACGCGGCCTCGCGTTTCCGCGGGCGTGAGGACTCCCTGGAGGACATCGTCCAGGTCGGGACCATCGGGCTGATCAAGGCCATCGACCGGTTCGAGCTGTCCCGGGAGGTGGAGTTCACCACGTTCGCCGTGCCGTACATCGTCGGCGAGATCAAGCGGTTCTTCCGGGACACCAGCTGGGCGGTGCACGTACCGCGGCGGCTGCAGGAGGCGCGGGTGGAGCTGGCCCGCGCGACGGACGAGCTGCAGTCCCGGCTGGGCCGGATGCCGACGACGCGTGAGCTGTCGGAGCTGATGTCGCTGTCCGAGGAGGAGGTCATCGAGGCGCGCAAGGCGTCCAACGGCTACAACACCTCCTCGCTCGACGCGGCGCTCACCTCCGACGGCGGCGAGGACGGCGACACCGTGCTGGGCGACCTCATCGGCGAGGAGGACCACGCGATGCGCCTCGTGGAGGACTTCCACTCGCTGGCGCCGCTGATCGCCGAACTCGACGACCGTGAGCGGCGGATCCTGCATCTGCGGTTCGTGGAGGAACAGACCCAGTCGCAGATCGCCGAGCAGCTCGGGGTGTCGCAGATGCATGTGTCCCGGCTGATCAGCCGCATCATCAAGCGGCTGCGCGCGGGCCTGCTGGAACCCGGAGTCGCCTGATCGGGGCCCGTGTGCCCGCACGATTCGCGGGTATGCGCACGGGCGCATCGCCGGACGATGCGTCGAATCCGTGAACCGGGGCACCCGCCCCGGTCGGCTCTCTTGGAGGCTCTCGTGTCCGTTGCCCACAACCCCCTGTCGATCAAGGTCGATCTGCCCCGCGACGACGCCGTGCTGCTCACGATCGAAGGGGAACTGGACATCGACACGGCGACCGAGCTGCAGCATCACCTGGCGAACCAGTTGCGGCACGGCCGACGGCATTTCCTGCTGGACGTGTCGGCCGTCCCCTTCATGGACTCGTCCGGTATGAACATCATCCTGCGGACGTACCAGGAGGTGCGGAAGATCCCGGGCGGTGTCTATGTGATCGCCCCGGCTCCGGCCGTGCGACGCATACTCGACCTCACCGGTGTCAGCCTCACCGTGACCACGGTGGACAGCGTGGACGAGGCGCTGGCCGCCGTGGACTCCGGGCAGGTCGCCCCGCTTCCGGACGAGCCGCCCGCGCAGGAATAGCCGTCGCCCCCAACGCGCCGACGCGCAGCGCCGCTTGGCGTCATTCGCCGACGCGGCGGCACACACCCATGGCCAATGGTTGTCGTTTGACAACTATGGCCGGAAGGCAACAGAGTGAAGGCGGGGGCCGAGAGTGTGGAAAGGGTTGGAATGAGGCTGTCGAACCGGAACCGGGTCGGCGGCGGTCAGGCGCTCCGCGCGTCCGTGGCGTCGCCCTCGTGGATCTGCGCCGCCGCGGCGTCGCAGAACGCCTCCAGCCCCTCCACCAGCGCGGTCCGCTTCGCGGCCGGCATCTGCTCCAGCACGGACCGCAGGGCGCGTTCACGTCGGACGCGCAGGTCCACGAGGTACGACCGCCCGCGCCGGCTCAGCCGCAGACACAGCTCGCGCCTGCTGGCCGCGCTGGCGTGGCGCTCGACGAAGCCCACCGCCTCCAGCCGGTCGCACAGCCGGCTGGTGGAGGGCGGCGTGGAGCCGAGGGCGTCGGCGAGCATCCGCAGGTTGATCCCGTCGTTGTGCTCCAGGATGAACAGCACGCGAAGCTGGGAGGCGGACACCGGTGCCGTCGAGGCGCGTCCCCACACGACCTCCAGCAGCTCTGCCGCCTCGGAGGTCACACGCGCCACCTCGTCCGGCCGCGGGTTGGAGGAGGAAGTCACAGGCCCACTCTTCCAGGCATCTCGAACACTGTCAGCTCTGGCAAGAATGGCGTATCCGACATCGTGAACAGATTCGTGGCAGCCGAACGAGCCCTACGTTCCGCTGCTCCGCACCACTTGGTGGACGCTCTCAGAGACGTACTGGCCGACGACTGGTCGGCCCGGGACGTCGAGCTCTACCTGGCCGACTACTCGCTCACCGCGCTCCGGCCGGCGTCCACGCGCCCGGCCCCGCCGGACTCCCTGCCCATGCACGACGGGCCGGCCGGCCGGGCGTTCGGGGCGCAGGAGCCGTACGTCGAGAAACGCGGTGACGACCGGGTGCGGCTCCATCTGCCGGTCACCGTGCGCGGTGACCGGCTGGGCGTGCTGCGGCTGACGCTGCCGTCCGCCGCGCACACCGAGGAATGCCTCGCCGAACTGACCGAGCTCGCCCAGGTGCTGGGACACGAGCTGGTCGTCGCGGAGCGCGACACCGACGTCTACCTCCGGGCACGCCGCTCCAGCCGGCTGACCCTGGCGGCGGAGATGCAGTGGCAGCTGCTGCCGGGCCGCTCCTCCACTCGCGCCGAGTACGCGCTCGGCGGCCAACTGGAGCCCGCCTACGCCATCTTCGGCGACAACTTCGACTGGTCCGCCGACGCCGACCACCTGATGCTGTACGTCACCAACGGCATGGGCGAGGGCATCGAGGCGTCCCTGCTGACCCAGCTGGGGATCAACGCGCTGCGCAACGCCCGCCGGGCCGGCGTCCCCATCTCCGAGCAGGCGGCCCTCGCCGACCAGGCCGTCCACGCCCAGTACGGCGGGGCCCAGCACCTGTCGGTGCTCCTGCTGGACCTGGATTTGGTCACCGGACACCTGCAGATCGTCGACGCGGGCTCGCCCCGGATGCTGCTGCTGCGCGACCGGAGCGTCGCCGCCGTCGAACTGGAGGCACAGCTGCCGCTGGGCATGTTCGAGGAGACCGAGTACCTCGCCCAGGAGGTGCGGCTCGAACCGGGCGACCGGCTGGTCTTCGTCAGCGACGGGGTGTACTCCGTCGCCACGCCCGGCGGGGAGGCGTACGGGGACCGGGCCCTGGCCCGGGCGATCAACGCCACCCGGCTGCTGCCCGCCGCCGACGTCCCCGGCGCGGTGCTCAGGGAGCTCTCCGGTCACCGCGGCACACCCGTGGCGGACGACGACGCGCTCGTGGTCTGTCTCGACTGGTTCGGCCGCGGGGGTGCCGGCGACCGGTCACCCCGATGAACCGACCCAGCAGTCGTTCCCCGGAGCGGGGAGGCGCCCCAGCGAGTGAGGAGACATCCGTGCCGGAACAGGACACGGCAGACCACCAGTTGACCCCGACGCAGGAGGTGGCGCGGTTCCTGCGCGACCGCCAGGAACAGATCGCCCAGCGCTGGGCCGACGCCGCGCTGTTCCGCACCGTCTTCACCCACTCCCGCGACGAGGCGGTGGAGGCGGGCCGGGCCGTGGTGGACGCGCTCGCCGCCGTGGCCGCCTCGGACAGCGTGGAGGACGCGGAGTCCGGCGGCTTCCACGTCGTCCGCGAGCAGTTGGCCCGGACGGCCGCCGCCCGGGCGCGGGCCGGCTCCACGGTCACCCAGATCTCCGCCGAGGTGGACGCCCTGCGGCCGCCCGTGACCGACCTGCTGCTGGCCGAGTTCGCCGCGGCGCCCGCGGCGCACCTGCGGGAGTGCACCACGACCCTGACGGTGCTGATGGGCACCCTGCGCCTGGTGGTGCTGGAAACGGCGCTCAATGAGGGCGAGGAGCTCATCCACCGGCAGCGGCTGCAGCTGATGGAGGTCGCCACCCCGGTGATCAAACTGTGGGAGGGCATCGTCGCCGTCCCCTTGATCGGCACGCTGGACAGCGCGCGCAGCCAGGTGGTGATGGAGCGGCTCCTCGACTCCATCGTCGAACAGCACGCCCGGTTCGCCATCCTCGACATCACCGGGGTGCCCACCGTGGACTCGCTGGTGGCGCAGCACCTGATGAAGACCGTGGCGGCGGCCCGGCTGATGGGGGCGGAGTGCATAGTCTCCGGCATCCGGCCGCCGATCGCGCAGACCATCGTCCACCTGGGCATCGACCTCAGCTCGGTGCTGACCCGCACGAGCCTCGCGGACGCCCTGGCCTACGCGCTCGGGCAGCTGGGCACGGACATCGTGTCCCGCGACGGCGCCGGTTCGGGGCCCAGGTGAACGGCGATCTCTTCGCCGCGCACGGCGGCCCGTCCGCGTACGGGGCGCCCGTCCCCGTGCTCAAGCTCGGCAGTGTGCTCCTGGTGTCGCTCCAGGGCGATCTGCACGACGGCGCGGCCGAGCAGCTCCAGCAGGACATCAGCGACACGGTCGCGCGCAGCGGCGCCACGGGGGTGGTGATCGACCTGTCCGGTGTGGAGATGGTCGACTCCTTCCTCGGCAGGGTGCTCGGCGACATCGCCGCCCAGACGAGCCTGCTCGCCGCCGGGACGGTCGTCGCCGGGATGCGTCCGGCCGTGGCGATCACGCTGGTGGAGCTGGGGCTGACCTTGCCGGGGCTGCGCACCGCGCTCAGCACCGAGGACGCGCTGCGCCTCCTCGGCGAACCGGACCCGACCTTCCCCCGCCGCGTCCACGCCCGCCAGGAGAGTCCGTGATGCAGACCGCCGGCGGCATCTCCGCCTGCCTGCCGATCCACTCGGATCTCGATCTGGTGTGGGTACGTCAGCATGTGCGGCAGGCGGCCGCCCAGCTCGGCTTCGGTCTGGTCGACCAGACCAAACTGGTCACCGCGGCCAGCGAGCTGGCCCGCAACACCCTGGTCCACGGCGGCGGGGGCCAGATGGAGTGCGAGCCGGTGGACAAGGGCGGCGCACGAGGGCTGCGGCTGACCTTCAGCGACGAGGGGCCCGGCATCGCCGACCTCGACCAGGCCCTCCTCGACGGCTACACCTCCGGCGAGGGGCTGGGGATGGGGCTGGGCGGCGCCCGGCGGCTGGTCCACGAGTTCGCGATCGACAGCCGGCCCGGCTCGGGCACCTCGGTGACGGTGACGTCCTGGCTCTCGGGTGCGCCGCGCCCGCGCGAGGAGCGGTGATGCCACGCGTCTGGGAGGTTCCGGTGCACGACTCGACCCGGGTGCGCGACGCCCGGGTGGCCGCCGAGTCGGCCGCGGCGCGGGCCGGGCTGGACGAGGACCGCACCGCCGGCTGTGCGCTGGTGGCCACCGAGCTGGCGACCAATCTGCTCAAGCACGCCGGGGGCGGGCTGATACTGCTGGAGGTCGTCTCCCGCCCCGCGCCCGACCGGGCGGACGGCGCGGCCCCCATGGTGCAGATCGTGGCGATCGACCACGGGCCGGGGGTCCGCGACGTGGCGGGCGCGCTGCGCGACGGCTACTCGACGACGTCGTCGCTCGGCGCGGGGCTCGGCACCTGTCGCCGGGTCGCCGACGACTTCGACCTGCACAGCACGGTCGGCCGGGGCACGATCGCCCTGGCCCGGCTCGGCGCCCGCCCGCCGCGCCGGGCGGGCCGGGCCCACTCCCCCGCCCCCTCCGTGCGGGCCGGAGGCGTCAACGTCCCCTTCGCCGGGGCGGAGTTCAGCGGCGACGCCTGGGCCTGGGTCCGGACGGACAGCCTCACCACCCTCATGCTGGCCGACGGCCTGGGCCACGGTCTGGCGGCGGCCCGCGCCTCCTCGGCTGCCGTGGAGCAGCTCTACCGCGCGCCCGAACTGCCTCCCGCGCAGCTGCTGCGGCGGCTGGAGGGCGCGCTGCGCGACACCCGGGGCGCGGCGGTCGCCGTCGCCCAACTCGACCTCGCCGCCGGTAGGTTGCTGTTCTCGGGGGTCGGCAACATCGGGGCGCGGCTGCGCACCGGCGCCAACTGGCAGCCGTTGCTGTCCCGGCCCGGCATAGTGGGCGCCCACCGGGCCGCCCGTCTTCCGCAGCAGGAGGTGGCCTGGGGGGACGACGGCCTGCTCGTGCTGCACAGCGACGGTCTGCCCAGCCGCTGGAGTCCTGGGCCCGCCGCCCACAGCCCCTCCCTCGACCCCGCTGTGATCGCCTCCGTGATCGTGCGCGACGCGAGCAGCCCCGCCCGGCCGGTCCGCGACGACACCACCGTCGCCGTACTGAGCCCCTCCCCGCCGGACCACCTCCCATGACCCGTACCTGGACCGTCCGTTCCGTCACCGACGCCGCCCGGGCGCGAATCGCCACCGCTCGGCTGGCCACCGCGCACGGGGTGTCGCCGACCGACCGGGCGCGGCTGGTGTCCGTGCTCTCGGCGCAGCTGCGGCAGTGCCTGACCAAGGGCGGCGCGTGGCAGCTGACGGCGCGGGCCGTCACGGCGCGGCCCGGTGGCTGCCGGTTCCTGGTCGAGGTGACGTCGGCCAACCGGCGGCCGGGCGAGTTCCGGCAGCCGTGGCGGCTGACGGTCGCCTGCTCGGAGGAGGTGCGGCTGCCGGACAGCGAGTATGTGCCCGGTGACCCGACGACGCTCGCGGAGGCCCTGTTCGGAGCCGACGAGGACGCGGCGCTGCTGCTGGAGAAGCTCGACGAGCAGGAGGCGCTGGTCGCGTTCCACCGCGAGGAGCTGCACCAGACCAACCAGGGTGTCCTCGCCCTGCACGCCGAGCTGGACGCGGCCGGGCGCGCGCAGCGCGAGCTGTTCGCCGCCGAGCAGAAGGCCCGCAGGGAGGCCGAGAACGCGCGCGGCCGGCTCACCCTCCTCGCCGACGCCAGCGCCGCGCTCACCGCGTCGCTCAACCCGGACGCGATCGTGCGGCTGCTGCCGTCCCTGCTGGTGCCCCGGTACGCCCGCAGCGCCGACGTCTGGCTGTTCGACGGGGAGGGCGAGGTGACCGGGGGCGGCCCGCGTCCTGCGGCGGCCGTCGTCGCGGCGCGCCGCGGGCGTCCCCAGTACGCGGCCGACCATCCCGGCGAGCTGCCCGGGGTCGACGACCACCCGCCGTCGGCGCTCGACCCGACCCGGCCGCTGCTGTGCGTGCCCCTGGTGACCCGGGGCGCGCCGCTGGGCGTGCTGACGCTGTCACCGCCCGACGACGAGCGGTGGGACGCCGACGACGTCTTCATGCTGATCGAGCTGGCCCGACGGGCGGGTGTCGCGCTGGAGAACGCCCGGCGTTTCGAGCACAACCGCGACATCGCCGAGACCCTGCAACGGGCCCTGCTCACCGAGCTGCCCACCACACCGGGGCTGCGGCTGGCCGCGCGTTATCTGCCGGCGACGCGGGGCCTGAACATCGGCGGCGACTGGTACGACGCCTTCCGGCAGCCCGACGGCAGTCTGATCACCGTGATCGGTGACGTCACCGGCCACGGTCTGCGCGCGGCGGTGATGATGAGCCAGCTGCGGACCGCGCTGCGCGCGTACGCGGTCGACGGCAAGACCCCGGGCCAGCTCCTCACCCATCTCCATCTGTTCCTGCACCATCTGCAGCCCGACCTCTACGCCACGGCCGTCATCGCCCGGTTCCATCCGCACGAACCCACGCTCACCTGGGCCGCCGCCGGCCATCCGCCGCCGGTGCTGCGCTCGCCCGACGGAAGTGTGCGGATCCTGGACGCCAAGCCCGGCGCGATGCTCGGCATCCCGCTGCACCAGGAGATCGCCGACCACACCGTGCCGCTGCCGCCGGGGTCCACCCTGGCGCTCTACACGGACGGGCTGGTGGAGCGGCGTGCCCTGGGCATCGACCCGGGCATCGAACAGCTGGCCACAGCGCTCGGCGGGCTCCCGTCGCGGACCCTGGACGACGACCTCCAGGAGTCCGCCGACCAGTTGCTCGCCCCCCTGCTGGACGAGGAGCACGAGGACGACGTCTGCCTGCTGCTCTGCCATGTGCACAGTGCCGCGGGGCGCGCCACGGCACACCTCAACTGAGGCTTCCGCCCAGGGTCCGCAACACCTGTTCCACCCGTGCGCGTTCCGCCGGCGGCAGAGCCGCCAGGGCGTCGCCGAGCCGTACCGACAGGTGTTCGGTGACATCCGCGAGGAACCGGTGTCCACGCTCCGTCACCACCAGGCGGACCTCACGCCGGTCGTCGAGGCGGGCGCACCGCCGCAGCAGGTCGGCCGCTTCGAGACGGTCACAGAGCCGGCTGGCGGTGGGCAGACCGACGCCGAGCCGCTCCGCCAGACCCGTCAGGTTCAGCTCTGGCACCCCGCGCACAGCACGGAGCGCCAGTATCTGTCTCGGGGACAGTCTGGGGGTGACCTCCTCCACTGCCGAGAACCAGAGCGGCACCAGGTTCTCCACCGCGTCGAGAACCTGCCGGTCGAAGTCGGCGGGGCCGGTCATGCGGGGGGCCTACCCGAAGTGCCCAGGACTACACGGCCGTTTCCGCGACCTCCGCAGCCGACCGGGCCGGCTGCCCGCCCCGTGCGCGCCGACCGGTGCCGCTACGCCTTGTAGGCCACCCCCCCGTACACGTCCGTCGGCTCCGGAGCGATGCCCGGTTCCGGACGCCACAGCGGGCAGGAGACGATGCCGGGCTCCAGCAGCTCCAGGCCCTCGTAGTAGGCGTGGAGCTGGCGGGGGCTGCGCAGGACGTAGGGGACGGCCCCGGTGTCGTCGTAGCCGTCCTGGGCGCGCTTGAGTTCGGCGTCGGTGTCCGTGCTGTCGTAGTGGACGAAGTAGCTGCCGGACGGCAGGGCGGCCTGGAGGCGGCGGACGATCTCCTTGGCCTCCTCGTAGTCCTGGATGTGGCCGAGGATGCCCATCAGCATCAGCGCCACCGGCTTGTCGAAGTCGAGGACCTTGCCGGCGGCCTCGAGGATGGTGTCCGGGTCGTGCAGATCGGCGTCGACGTAGTCGGTGACCCCTTCGGGGGTGCTGGTGAGCAGCGCCTGCGCGTGCCGCAGGACGAGCGGGTCGTTGTCGACGTAGACGATGCGGGACTCGGGGGCGACCTTCTGGGCGACCTGATGGGTGTTGTCGTAGGTCGGGAGGCCGGTGCCGATGTCGAGGAACTGGCGGATCCCGCGCTCGCGGGCCACGAAGGTGACCGTGCGGATGAGGTAGACGCGGGAGGCGCGGGCCATCGTCTCGATGTTGGGGGCGATCTCGCGGTAGGCGTCGCCCGCCTCACGGTCGACCTCGTAGTTGTCCTTGCCGCCCATCCAGTAGTTCCAGATACGGGCCGAGTGCGGCACCGTGGTGTCGATCTTCGACAGGGCTTCCTGATCGGGAGTGGGGTGGCCGTCTGCCATGGGACTCTCCTGCCTCACATCGCGTGGTCGTCGCTAACCTATCGTCAACTGCCGTTCTTCACCCCGAAGTTGGTACGAGCGAGCAGCGGGCGCACGGATGGGGCCGCCGGGCTCGCCGACATCGACGGTCAGCACGGGTACGTGCTGGGCGAGGGTGCGGAAAACCCGGGCGTAGGCGGTGGCCGCCTCCGTGACCTCGGGCGTGGTCAGGTGGAGCATCGCTCCGTCGCGTTCGGCCACGGCGTCGGCCAGGTCCAGTACCTGGATCCAGGTGACCCGGGAGCGGCCCCGGCGCAGCGGGCCGTGGACGAGTTCCGCGATGAGGTTGCCGTCGACGGCCAGGCGTCCGGGCCCTGCGAGGAGTTCGCGGCAGGGCAGGGCGGGATCCAGGTGGTGCAGGGCGGACGGCAGCCGCCGGACCTCGAACCCGAGGTGCGCCAGCTCGGCGACGAGGCGGGCGCGGCCGCGTCCTTCGTGCCCCTCGACGATCAGGGTCCGATACCGGCTGAGAGCGGAGGCGGGGGCGGGGGACGGTGTCATCCCTTCCCTTCGGGGGCTACGCGGCGGGTGTCGGCCTCCCGGAACCGGCACCGGGCCCGGAGGGTGCCCCCAGTCTGGGCGGGGCCGGGAGGCGACGGGAGTGCGCGCGGGGGTTGTCCGGTTGTGCGGGCGTAGTGGTCCGCGCGGCGCCTGCCGGTCGGCCGGGAAAAGCAGGGGCGCAGCCCCGCTTTTCAGGGGCGCGGGGAACTGCGCGAGAAGCCCCCACGCACCCGCACCCGCCGACGCACCCGAACCCCCGAGCCCTCAGGCGATCAGGAAGTCGGCCTGGCCGGACTTGGCGCCCTCCAGGAACGCCACCATCTCCTCCCGCGAGTACACGAGCGCCGGCCCCTCCGGATCGGTGGACTGCCGGAACGCGACCCGGCCGTCGGGCAGCCGCTTGGCCTCCACACAGGAACCGCCGTTCGTACCGCTCCACGGCTTGCGCCAGCCCTCCGCGCCGAGTTCGGGAGCGGGCATGCCGCTGTGGACGGAGCCGTCGGGTGTCCTTGCCATGTGTCACAACTCCTTGCGTAGTGCCGCCAGGATGTCCCTGGTCCGAGCCACCGGTTCCGCCTGCACGGACATCCGGTCCAGGACCTCCAGATAGGTCACGACGTCCGCGGGCTGGTCGACGTACTGGGCGCCCGCGAGACCCTCGGTGTAGACGATGTCGGGGAGTTCGGAGAACCCGAACCGGAAGTAGTGGAAGGGGCCGTACGCCCCGGGGTGGGGCCCGGCCGCGAACCGCATGATCTGGATCCTGACCTTGGGCCGTTCCGTCGCCTCGACGAGCCGGTCGATCTGCTCCCGCATCACCTCGGGTCCGCCCACGGGGCGGCGCAGCACGGTCTCGTCGAGGATGGCCCAGATGGCGGGCGCCTCGGGTTTGACCAGCAGGTCCTGGCGTCTCAGGCGCAGGGCGACATGCCGTTCGACCTCCTCGGGGCTCGCGTTGGGGAAGCCGACCCGGATGAGGGCGGCCGCGTAGTCGTGGGTCTGCAACAGGCCTGGTACGTACTGGGGTTCGTAGAGCCGGATGACGGCGGCTTCGCTCTCCAGGCTCACGTACGCGCTGAACCACTCGGGCAGCACGTCGCGGAACTTGTGCCACCAGCCGGGCTGGTTGGCCTCGCGGGCGAGGGAGAGGAAGTCCTCGATCTCGGTACTGGAGACCCCGTAGGTGCGCAGCAACTCCTTCACGTAGGGGATGCGGAGGCCGACCTCGGCCTTCTCCATACGGCGGACCGTCAGGGCGGTGACCTCGATGGCGCGGGCCGCGTCGTCGAACGAGACCCCGGCCCGCTCCCGGAGCTGGCGGAGCCGTTTGCCGAGGACCATGCGCAGGACCGTGGGTGCCGCAGGAGCACTCCCTCCTGAGCGGGTCTCACTCACGTGCAACCTCCCAAGGCGGGATTCACAGCGTGCAGTGTGCCACGCGATCCGTTGACACGGACAGGTCCGCGCGGTTCATTCTGAAATTATCAGAACGCAGGTTGCGGGCTGAGTCGTTCGGCCACCATAGTGATCGAGTGACCTACCGCACACGCTGTGCAAGGTCCCTCGAACTCCTCCGGCCCGCCCAGGAGTTGGCGCCACGGCGGGCAGGGGTCAAGCCACGCGCCGACACGATGCGACACCTGGATGGCCGCCGTGACGAACGGATTACCAAGGAGCCCGGTGAAAGGGGCCGGCGGGCCCAACAAGCCGCTGGCTACAGCCCTGAAGGAGGCGGGCTGCTCGTACGCGTCCCTCGCCCTGCGGGTCAACGAACTGGGCCGCTGTCAGGGCGCGGAGACCAACTACGACAAGGCCTCCGTCACCCGCTGGCTCCAGGGCCAGCAACCACGCGGGAACACACCGGAGTTGATCGCCGCGGTCCTCGGCGAACGGCTGGGCCGGGCGCTCACTCCGGCCGACCTCGGTTTTCCGCTCGACCGCGGACGACCGGTGACGGGACGGGCACTGATGTACGTCGAGAACGTGGCGGAGAGCCTGCACACCCTGGCCGAGCTGGGCTCCACCGACATCGCGCGGCGCAGTCTGCTCGGTGCGGTGCCGTTCGTGCCGGGTGCCCTGACGAACCCCCAACGGGCCTGGCTGCTGTGGCTGGTGGAGAGCCGCGACGCGCCCCGCCTCGCGCCGGTGTCGGGCGGCGGGCCGGTGGAGCAGGTGCACGCGATGCTCCGCATGTTCGACGAGATGGACAACCACTACGGGGGCGGTGGGATCCGCACGAGCATCGTGCAGTACCTCACCACCGAGGTGATCCCCCTGCTCCAGCAGCGCGGTGTCACCCCGCAGCACCGCCGCGAGCTGTTCGCCGCCGCGGCCCGGCTGGCCGCCATGGCGGGGTGGAGCTCGTACGACGCCGGGGAGTACGGCCTGGCCCAGCGGTACATGACGCAGGGGCTCAGGCTCTGCGCGGAGGGCCGCGACCATGTGCTCGGCGGGCAGATCCTGGCGGGCCTCTCGCATCTGGCGACCAGCCTGGGCCGCCCCGACGAGGGTGTGGCGCTGGCCCGGGCCGGGGTCGCCACCGCCAAGGACTCGGGCAGCCCCCTCGGTCTGATGCGGCTGCACGCCATGTCCGCGCGCGGCCACGCGGCGCTGGGCCGGCCCCGCGAGACCGCCGAGGCGCTGCGCGCCGCCGAGAAACAGCTCGACGCGAGCCGGGGCGCAGCCGAGGAGTCGCCCTGGGTGCGGTTCCTGGACCACCACTACCTCCAGGCCGAGTCCGCGCTCTGCTTCCGTGACCTGGGGCTCGCCGCGCAGGCCGAGCACACCGCGAGCGCGTCGGTACGCGCCCACGCCGACCGCCGCCGTCGCCAGGCCATCAGCCGTTCCGTGCTCGCGACGGCCCATCTCCAGCAGAACCGCCTCGACGAGGCCGTCGCCACGGCCACGGACGCGCTCGAAGCGCTCAGCGGTGTGCACAGCGAACGGTCCATCCAGGCCCTGCGCGACTTCCGGGGCCGGCTGTCGTCCCGCCGCCACGAGCCCCTGGTACAGGACTTCGAACGCCGGTCGCGGATGGTGCTGGGGGCGGCCGCCTGAGGTGGGAGCGTCACGGCGGGTCTCCGCCTCAGTAGCCGTCCGGCGAGGGCGCGTTCTGGGCCCGGTCCACCGGCAGGTGGGCGCCGGAGACGCCGGTCGCCCAGTCGGAGAGCAGGAACACCACCGTGCGGGCCACCTCGTGCGGGGTGACGGGCGCACCGGTCGGCAGCTCCGCCCCGACGAACGCCTCGTACGCCCGGGGATCCTCCCGGCGCATGCGGTCCCAGCGGCGGCCCGGGATCAGCATCGAACCGGGCGAGACGGTGTTGACGCGGATCTGGTCGGGGCCCAACTCGCGGGCCAGGGTGGCGGCCAGCTGGATCAGGGCGCTCTTCGCGACCCCGTACTGGGCGGGCGGGCCCGGCTTCCAGCCCGAGACCGAGCCGATCAGCACGACCGAACCGCCGCCGGACGCGCGCAGGTGCGGCAGCGCGGCGCGGACGAGACGGGTGGCGTGCCCGACGTTGAGTTCCCAGGTGGCCGCCCAGTCGGCGCCGTCCGCCTGCTCGAACGCGTCGCCGCCCCGGGAACCGCCGACACACGCGACGAGCCCGTCGAGACCGCGCGTGCGGCCCGACGGGACGAAACGTTTCGCCGCAGCAGTGACGAAGTCCTCCAGCCGTCCGGGCTCGGTGACGTCGAGCGCGTCGGTGAACAGCCTGGCCCGGTCCTCCGCCGTCAAGGAGTCGCTCAATGCCGTCAGTCCCGCCGTCCGGCGAGCACAGGTCGCCACCTCGGCCCCCTCGGCGAGCAGGAGCCGTACGACGCCCTCGCCCAGCCCCCGGGTGCCCCCGGTGACCACCACCCTTTTGCCCCACATACCGGGCCACCCGGCGGGGACGTACCGCTCCCGCGAGGACGGGATCCCGTCGACGTTCACCATGGTGGGGAACCTACACAGCGGGCGCCACTACCCGCCCGCAACTGCACAACCCCTCCACCACCTGGCGTTTTGTGTGCCCGGTGCTGTTGTCTTCGACAACAGCACCCCCGGGAAAACCACCTTCGAGGATGTGGAGGAACTCGATGACGGCGGTCAGTGTCGGCAGGTCCCGCCGACGGAACCCAGCCGCGCCAGCGCACGACCCCGGGTGGAGCGTCCACGACGCCCCGTCCGGCGGGGCGGGGCGACCCGCGGGCACGGTGAGGCTGCCTTGATCTCCGTCGAGAGGTCCCGCCTCTTCCGGATGGCGGTACCCGCGCACCCGTCGTGCGCCGCCGGTGTACGGCGCACGGTGGCGGCGCACCTCGCCCGCTGGGAGCTCTCCGCGATCGTCGACGACGCGGTCCTCGCCACCGACGAGCTCTTCGCCAACGCGGTCCGGCACGCGAGCGCCGATCCCGCCGACACGATCGCCGTGGTCCTCGAGCACTCCGGGTGCGAACTGCGCGTCACGCTCGCCGACCCCTCGCCCGTGCCGCCCCGGCCCCGCACGGTGACCCCGTCCGCCGAGTCCGGGCGGGGGCTGTCCATCGTCTCCGCGCTGGCCGACGACTGGGGCACCGAGCCGCCGGAGCCGGGTGACACGGGCAAGAGGGTGTGGTTCTCGCTCGCCGTGCGGGAGCCGGTATGAGGGGCGCACCGGCCATGGAACCCACGTCGGAACCCGCGCCCGGCACCGGGCCGCCCCGCGAGCGGGTGCTCGCCGCCGAGCTGATCCGCCGTGCCGAGGACGTACGGCGGCTGGCCCGGGAGGCCCGGTCCGCGCCCACCGCCGGGGCCCGGGACCGTATCGCCGCGTGCCACGCCGGCAACGGCGACGCGCTGCGGGCGATCGTCGCCCGCCACGGCTGGCCCACCGCCGAGGCGGTCGGCGAACCCGCCTCGACGGCGGCCCTCACGCTCCTGCTGCACTCCCCCGACCTCGGCTTCCAGCTCACCTGCCGCGATCTGATCGCCGAGGCCGTTGCGGACGGGCGCTGCCCGGCGGTGCACCACGCCTACATCGCCGACCACTGCGCCGTCGCCCTGAACCAGCCCCAGTTCTACGGCACCCGCATCGACCCCGGCACCCTCTTCCCGTACCCCATCCGCCACCCCGAGTCCGTCGACGAACGCCGCCACGACGTGGGCCTCGGCCCCCTGACCGACCACCTGCGAGCGGTGCGCCTCGACCTGGGGGCGAGCGGAGGACTGTGAACGACGGTGTGCGTCCGCCGGGGAGTCGCCACCGAAGGCGGAAGAGCGCACGGCCGAGGGCCACGAGCCACGGGCCAAACCTCCCGCCCTGGATATTGGATCGCCCCCCGCCCCGTGATCGCGTTACCGTCGCCCGATGCCCGATCTACGAACCGAACGCCTCCTCCTGCGCGACTGGCGGGAGTCGGACCTGGCGCCCTGGGCGGCCATGAACGCCGACCCGGAAGTCCGCGCACACTTCCCTGGGGTCCTCACCCGGGAGCAGAGTGACACGTCAGTCGCCCGCTTCCAGGCCGACCTCGACCGGCGGGGCTGGGGGTGGTGGGCCCTGGAGGTGCGGTCCACCGGGCGGTTCGTCGGTTTCGCCGGGCTGGATCCGGTGGAGGACGACATGCCGTTCTCCGGGGTGGAGGCCGGCTGGCGGCTCGCGCGTACGGCGTGGGGCCACGGCTACGCGACCGAGGCCGGGCGGGCCGTCCTGGACTTCGGCTTCGAGCAGCTCCGGCTCCCCGAGATCCTCGCGGTGACCATGGCCGGCAACGTGCGCTCCCAGGCCGTGATGCGCCGCCTCGGCATGACCCGGAACCCGAGTGAGGACTTCGAGGACCGGACCATGCCGGAGGGGTCACCGCGCCGCGGCGTGGTGTTCCGGGTGACGCCCGATCAGCTCGCCGCCCAGCCCGCGTAGAACAGCCCCAGGCCGGCGATCACGCAGATGCCCTGGATGGTCCAGAAGCGGACCACGACCAGGACCTCGGACCAGCCCTTGAGTTCGAAATGGTGCTGGAGCGGGGCCATCCGGAAGACGCGCTTTCCGGTCAGCTTGAACGAGCCGACCTGGATGACCACCGACATGGTGATCAGGACGAACAGCCCGCCGAGGACGGCGAGGAGCAGTTCGGTGCGCGAGCAGATGGCGAGGCCGGCGAGGGCACCGCCGAGGGCCAGGGACCCGGTGTCACCCATGAAGATCTTGGCCGGCGAGGTGTTCCACCAGAGGAACCCGAAGCAGGCGCCCATCAGCGCGGCCGCGACGACGGCGAGGTCGAGCGGGTCGCGCACCTCTATGCAGGAGGCGGGGTCGGTGAGTTCGAGGGCGTTGGCGCACGAGTTCTGGAACTGCCACAGGCCGATGAAGGTGTAACCGCCGAAGACCATGACCGACGCGCCGGTGGCGAGCCCGTCCAGACCGTCGGTCAGGTTCACCCCGTTCGACATGGCCAGGATCATGAACAGGGCCCATACGACGAACAGCACCGGACCGATGGTCCAGCCGAAGTCGGTGACGAACGACACCTTCAGGGAGGCCGGCGTCTGGCCCCGGTCGTCCGCGAACCGGATGGCGAGCAGCGCGAACACGATGCCGACGATCAGCTGGCCGGCCATCTTGGCTCCGGCCCGCAGCCCGAGCGACCGCCGCTTCACGATCTTGATGTAGTCGTCCAGGAACCCGACCACACCCATGCCCGCCATGAGGAACAGCACCAGGAAACCGGGGTAGGTCGGGCTCTCACCGGTGATGACCTTGGTCGCGGCGTAGGCGACCAGCGTGGCCAGGATGAAGGCGATGCCGCCCATGGTGGGCGTACCGCGCTTGCCGGCGTGGCCGCGCGGGCCGTCGTCGCGGATGAACTGGCCGTACCCCTTTCGGGCCAGCAGCTTGATCAGCAGCGGTGTGCCGATCAGCGTCAGGAACAGACCGATGGCTCCGGCGTACAGGATCTGGTTCATCGGGCGGTGGTCTCCCCCTCGGTCGCGCTCGGACACGCGACTGCCGCACCGGTGTCGCTGTTTCTCACGGGCCCCACCCTATGCAGTCACCTGATCTTCCTACCGGGGTGGGTAGTTGACAGCTGAGCCCCAGCGCACGTCACTCGAAACGGTGCTCAGGAGGTGGCTGCCCCGCCTCGCGCCCCCGGGCCCCCGGGAGCGGGCCGCCCGCTGCCACGGGCGGGGACCGACCGGTCGGCACGGGCGGCGTCGCCGCCTCCCCCACCGGCCCACCGCTCGCGCACCCGGGCGAGGCTGAGACACTGCACGTCATGGCCTCCTTCACTCCCGCGCGCGCCCTGCTGATGCTGACCACCGGGCTGACCTGTCTGCTGATGGCGGGCGGCGCCCTCATCGGCGCGCTGATCGGCGGCGGGCCGGTCGCGCTGGGGGCGGCGGTGTGCGCCGGGCTGGTCGGCATGGTGGGCTCGCTCATCGTGCGGCGGCGGGCCATGGCGCACTTCGCCATGGCCCAGCGGCAGGCCGGGCAGCGGGGGTACGCGGAGGGCATCGCGCACGGCGTGCTCATCCATGTGACCGCCTACGAGGCCGCCGTCTTCCCCCGCACCGGGCCGGACGGTGTCAGCGCCGAGGAGCGCGAGGCCCGCCGCACCATCGCCTACCGCATGGCCGCCCTCGACGAGGTGCCCCAGCGGGTGCGCCTGGCCGCCGCGGACGCCCTCGCGCTCCTCGACAGGACGGACCGCGAGGGTGCCGAGGAGGCCCTGGCCCGTCTCGCCACGACCGTGCGGCTGGAGTACTCCCGCCTGTGAACCCCGCGGCCGCCCGGTCCGCTGGTCGCGCGGGGGCTCAGTGGCCGCTGATCGCGCGCGGGGTGTAGGGCCGCTCCAGTTCCTCGGTCTCCTTCTCCGTCAGGGTGACGTCCAGAGAGGCCACGGCGTCGGCGAGGTGGTGGGGCTTGGTGGCGCCGACGATGGGGGCGGTGACCGTGGGCCGGCTCAGCAGCCAGGCCAGGGCGACCTGCGCCCGGGGCACCCCGCGCTCACCGGCGATCCGGGTGACGGCGTCGACGATCTCCCGGTCGCCCTCCTGGTAGAGGGTCTTGCCGAAGTTGTCGGTCTCGGTGCGCGCGGTGACGGTGTCCCAGTCCCGGGTGAGGCGCCCGCGCGCGAGCGGGCTCCAGGGCAGCGTGGCCACGCTCTGGTCCTCGCACAGCGGGAGCATCTCGCGCTCCTCCTCGCGGTAGAGGAGGTTGTAGTGGTTCTGCATGGACACGAAACGGGTCCAGCCGTGCAGCCGGGCGGTGTGCTGCATCTTCGCGAACTGCCAGGCGTACATCGAACTCGCCCCGAGATAACGGGCCTTGCCCGCCTTCACCACGTCGTGCAGGGCCTCCATCGTCTCCTCGACCGGGGTGTGGGGGTCGAAGCGGTGGATCTGGTAGAGGTCCACGTAATCGGTGCCGAGGCGCCGCAGGCTGTTGTCGATCTCCGTCATGATCGCCTTGCGGGAGAGACCCCAGGCGTTGGGGCCCTGGTGCATGGCGCCGTTCACCTTGGTCGCGACGACGACCTCCTCGCGCCGCGCGAACTCCGCGAGCGCGCGGCCGACGATCTCCTCGCTGGTGCCGTCGGAGTAGACGTTCGCGGTGTCGAAGAAGTTGATCCCCGCGTCCAGCGCCTGCCGGATCAGCGGGCGTGACGCCTCCTCGTCCAGGGTCCATTCGTGCGTGCCTCGGTCGGGGAGGCCGAAACTCATGCATCCCACACAGATCCGGGACACGTCCAGACCCGTCGAGCCGAGCTTCACGTACTGCATCGTTGCAACTCCTGCCTGTGAGGGGTGGGCTGACAAGCGTACGAAAGAACGGATGTGCCGATCGGTCAGATCCGGTAGCGGCGCAGTGCCGGTGTGACCGTCGCCAGGAGCAGCACGGCGGCCATGACCAGCAGACCGCCGCCGGCGACGGCCGTACGGGTGCCGAAGGCGGCGCCGGCCGTGCCGTGCAGGACGTCGGCGAGGCGGGGCCCGCCGGCCACGACCACGGTGAACACGCCCTGCATCCGGCCGCGCATCTCGTCGGTCGCGGCGGAGAGCAGGATGGCTCCGCGGAAGACCATCGAGACCATGTCGGCGACTCCGGCGGCGACGAGGAACACCACGGCGAACCACAGGCTGGTGCTCAGCCCGAAGCCCGTGATGGCCGCGCCCCAGACCATGACGGCCGCGAGGACCATCAGCCCGTGCCGGTGGGAGCGGGAGAAGGTGCCCGACAGCAGGCCGCCGACGACGGCCCCGATGGGAATCGCGGCGAACAGCAGGCCGAGGGCCAGACCTTCGCCGTACGGCGCGTACGTGGTGGCGGCCAGCTGCGGGAAGAGGGCGCGGGGCATGCCCAGGACCATCGCGATGATGTCGGCGAGGAAGGACAGCAGCAGCACCTTGTGCAGGGCGATGTAGCGGAAGCCCGCGAGCACCTCCCGCAGGCCGGCCCGCTTCTTCGTGGTGTCGTCCAGGGGTGGCAGAGAGGGCAGCCGGTGTACGGCCCAGAGGGTGACGCAGAGGGCCAGCGCGTCGATGAGATACAGCTCGGCAAGGCCGATCACCGGGATGAGGGCGCCGGCGAGCAACGGTCCGGCCACCAGGCCGAGTTGCATCACGGTCGAGCCGAGCGCGGCGGCCGCCGGCAGTTCCTCGGCGGGGACGAGCCGGGCCACGGAGGCGTTGCGGGCCGGTGAGTTGAGGCCGAAGAACGCCTGTTGGAGGGCGAGCAGGGCCATCAGCGTCCACACGGACTCGAGGCCGGTGACGGCCTGCACCCAGAACAGCACCGAGGTGACGGCGATGCCGGTGTTGGTGACGAGCAGCAGCGTGCGGCGGTCGACGGTGTCGGCGACAGCGCCGCCCCAGAGCGCGAAGACGACCAAGGGCAGCAGGCCGGCGAGGCTCGCGTAGCCGACCCAGGCGGAGGAGCCGGTGATGTCGTAGATCTGTTTGGGGACGGCGACGGCGGTGAGCTGGCTGCCGACGGCGGTGACGATGGTCGAGGACCACAGGCGCCGGTAGGCCGGGCGGCGCAGCGGGCGGGTGTCCATCGCCCAGCGGCGCCAGCCCTCGCGGGCCGGCGCCGCCGGGTCGTCGTCCGGTGCGGTGTCGTCCTCCGGTGCGGTGTCGTCGCCGGCGCTGCTCTGGGTGGTGTCCACGGGCATCCTGATGCTCGATACATCTTTCGATACGGGCACCACTATCGCGGAGATCACCACCGCCGGGACAGGCGATTTCGCCGCCGTCTCACATGCTGTCGCCGGGACCCTCACACGCCGTGGGCCGCCCGCGCACGCTCATGTGGCGCCCGCGTCCGCCGCCGCTCAGGCTCCGGCGATCAGCATCCCGCCGAGGATGAGCATGGTCGCCGCGACCAGGCCGTCGAGGACCCGCCAGGCCGACGGGCGGGCCAGGAAGCGGCTGAGCAACCGGGCGCCGAAGCCCAGGGCGGCGAACCAACAGAGGCTGGCGAGACCGGCGCCGAGGCCGAAGGTCCACCGCAGGGGGCCGCGGTCGGAGGCGATGGAGCCGAGCAGGAACACGGTGTCCAGATAGACGTGCGGGTTGAGCCAGGTCAGCGCCAGACAGGTGAGGACGGCCCGGCGTCGTGAGCCGGCCGACCCGCTCTCCGCGCGCAACGCGTCGTCGCCCGGCCGCAGGGCACGGCGGGCGGCCAGGGCGCCGTAGACCAGGAGGAAGCCGCCGCCGACCAGGGCGACCGCCGTCAGCGCGCCGGGCCAGGCGACGACCACCGCGCCTACGCCGGCCACGCCGAGGGCGATCAGCACCGCGTCGGAGAGGGCGCAGATGGCGACGACCGGGAGCACGGCGTCGCGGTGCAGGCCTTGGCGGAGGACGAAGGCGTTCTGGGCTCCGATGGCGACGATGAGGGAGAGGCCGGTGCCGAAGCCGGCCGCGAGGGCTGTCATTTCGCTGAACACACCCACGACGCTAGGAAACACACCGCCATGCGTACAGCTAAAGATTCTTACGTATCATTAGCGCTCGTGATGTCTCAGCTTCCGCTCGATCTGGTGCGCACCCTGCTCGCCGTGGTGGACGAGGGCACGTTCGACGCGGCGGCCGGTGCCCTGCATGTGACGCCGTCGGCGGTCAGCCAGCGGGTCAAGGCGCTGGAGCAGCGGGTCGGCCGGGTCCTGCTGATCAGGGAGAAGCCGGTGCGGCCGACGGAGTCCGGTGAGGTGATCGTCCGGTTCGCGCGCCAGCTGGCCCGCCTCGAACACGACGCGCACGCCGCGCTCGGGATGACGGGTGCCGGGGAGGCCACGCGGGTGTCGATCGCGGTGAACGCCGACTCGCTGGCCACCTGGTTCCTGCCCGCCCTGACCCGGGTGCCGGAGGAAATGCGCCCCTGTTACGAGCTGCTCCGGGAGGACGAGCAGCACACGGCCCGGCTGCTGCGCGAGGGGCTCGTGATGGCGGCGGTCACCTCGGCGCCGGACGCCGTGGCGGGCTGCTCGGTCCGGCCGCTCGGCCGGATGAGGTACCGGCCCTGTGCCACGCCCGCCTTCGCCGAGCGGTGGCTCGGCCTCGGATCGGGCACGCCGCTGAAGGACCTGATCGCCGACGCGCCGGTGGTCTTCTTCGACCGGCGGGACGAGTTCCAGGACGTCTTCGTCCGACGGCTGACCCGGGGCCGCCCCGCCAGTGCCCGCCGGCACTACGTGCCGACCTCTGAGGGTTTCGTCGACGCCGTGGCCGCCGGCATGGGCTGGGGCATGGTGCCGGCCGCCCAGGCCGGACGGCTGCTCGCCGGCGGCCGGCTCGTCGACCTGGCGCCGGAGGAGTTCGTGGACGCCCAGTTGTTCTGGCAGCAGTGGAAGCTCGACTCCCCCGCGCTGACGGCGGTGGCGGAGGCGGTCGCCGCCGAGGCCGCCGAGACGCTGGATCCCTGAGCGCCGTCCTCAGGCGGCGTCGCGACTGGCGCCGTCCTCACCCGCCGTCCTCAGGCGTCACGACCGGCGCCGAACGGACCGTCCAGCGCCGCCCACTGGAGCAGCATGATGGTCTTGGCGTCGGCGATCTCGCCGCTGCGGATCATCTCCAGGGCCCGGCGGAAGGGCAGTTCGACGAGTTCGATGTCCTCGCCCTCCTCCTCCAGGCCGCCGCCCTCGTGGGTCCGGGTCGACGGGCCGTACGGGGCGGCGTAGAAGCTGACGCGTTCGGTGACCGACCCGGGGCTCATGTAGATGTCGAAGACGTGCTGGATCTCGCCGATGGTGTGGCCGGTCTCCTCGACGACCTCGCGCCGCACGGCGACCTCGGGGTGCTCGTCCTCCTCGTCGAGCAGGCCGCCCGGCGTCTCGACGAGCATCCCGTCGGGGTGGCCGTTGACGTACACCGGGTAGCGGAACTGCCGGGTGAGCAGCACGGTTTCGCGGTCGGTGTCGTAGAGCAGGACGGTGGCGCCGTTGCCGCGGTCGTGCGTCTCGCGCTCCTGCGTGCTCCAGGTGCCGTCGGCGTGCTGGAAGTCGAAGGTCGTCGTGCGCTCCACGTACCAGTGGCTGGAGAGCAGGCGGACGTCCCGCACCTTGACGCGGGGGTTGCCGGTCAGGTCGCGGCCGGTGCGATCGAGCCCGGTGCGGCCCCGGCGGTCCGGGATGTCGACACCGGCGGTCTTGTTGGTCATGCGTCCGCTTCTACCATTCCGGTCGAGACGTTGTCAGGCTCCTCAATTCGCTTGCCGCGCGCGTCGCTTGGCGGAACCGGGCAGTCCGGGACAGCATGCCCGTATGAAGAGCGATCTTTTCTCCAACGAGAACATGGTCCAGCCGGCGTACGCGCCGGGGATGAGCGTCCAGAACGCCAAGTCGATCAAGTACGCGGTCAACGGCGAGATGCTCGCCCGGCAGGGCGCGATGATCGCCTTCCGGGGCAATCTGCAGTTCGAACGCAAGGGCCAGGGCGTGGGCGGCATGCTCAAGCGCGCGGTCACCGGGGAGGGGCTGGCACTGATGGCGGTGCGCGGGCAGGGCGAGGCCTGGTTCGCGCACGAGGCGCAGAACTGTTTCATCGTCGACATCGAGCCGGGCGACGTGTTCACCGTCAACGGCCGCAACGTGCTCTGCTTCGACTCGACACTGTCGTACGAGATCAAGACGGTGAAGGGCGCCGGCATGACCGGTGGCGGCCTGTTCAACAGCGTCTTCACGGGGCAGGGGAAGCTGGGTCTCGTCTGCGACGGCAATCCGCTGGTCATCCCGGTCTCGCCGCAGATGCCCGTGTTCGTCGACACGGACGCGGTGGTGGGCTGGACGGCCCACCTCTCCACCTCGCTGCACCGCTCGCAGTCCTTCGGCTCGATGATCCGAGGCGGCTCCGGGGAGGCGGTGCAGCTGAAGCTGGAGGGTGAGGGCTTCGTGGTCGTACGGCCGAGCGAGGTGACCCCGCAGGCCCAGCAGCACTGAGCCGACGGACGAGGAGAGGGAGCGGGGGCGCCTGGGGTGCCTGGGGCGCCGACGCGGTCTCACGACCCGCACGGCCCGAGCGAACAGGTTTTCGAATCTGGAGGTACGGTGGAGGTATGGCCGCGCACCTCCAGGGCTCCCTCTTCGACCAGTCCGACGACGTCCGCCTCGGCCCCCTCGACGGCCTCCGCCGTCGTGAGCTGGGCGCTGGGGCGTGGGTCGACGTGCTGCCCGGGTGGCTCGGCGGCGCGGACGCGCTGTTCACCCGGCTCGCCGAGGACGTGCCGTGGAAGGCGGAGCGACGGCAGATGTACGAGCAGGTCGTGGACGTACCCCGCCTGCTCGCCTACTACGGCCCCGAGGACCCTCTCCCGCACCCCGTCCTGGACGAGGCACGGGACGCGCTGTCCGCGCACTACGGCGCCGAGCTGGGCGAGCCGTTCGCCACGGCGGGGCTCTGCTTCTACCGCGACGGCCGGGACAGTGTGGCCTGGCACGGCGACCGGATCGGGCGGGGCGCCCGGGAGGACACGATGGTGGCCATCCTGTCCGTGGGCGACCCCCGCGACCTCGCCCTGCGCCCCCACGGCGGCGGCGGGCAGACCCTGCGCTTCCCGCAGGGCCACGGCGATCTGATCGTGATGGGCGGCTCCTGCCAGCGCACCTGGGACCACGCGGTGCCCAAGTCGACGCGGGCGGTGGGGCCGCGCATCAGCATCCAGTTCCGGCCGCACGGCGTCGGCTGACGGCCCGCCCGGGGCCGTCAGCCGCCGGCTACTTCCGTCCGGCGAGGGCCCGCGACTGCGACGACCGGGCGAGCTTCGGGCCCAGCCAGCGCTTGAGACGGCGCAGGGCCTCCAGCCGGCCGACCGCGCGGTCGAGGCGGTAGTAGAGCTGCGGCGGCACGTACGGCAGCAGCGGGGAGTGCCGTTGGCCGAGGAGCGCGAACATCTGCTCCGGCGGCAGGTCGATGTACCGCTGGAGGTTCTCGTACCACTGGGCGCTGTACCGGGCCGCGCTCTGCAGCCGCAGGAGGTCGGACTTGCGCCGCCGTTCGTACGCGGCGAGCGCGGCCTCCGTGTCCGGGTGGGCGTCGAGGGCCTCGGCCAGGCAGATGGCGTCCTCCAGGGCGAGGGTGGTGCCCGCGCCGATGGAGTAGTGCGTGGTGTGGGCGGCGTCGCCGAGCAGGACCAGGTTGCCGTGGTGCCAGGAGCGGTTGGTCAGGGTGCGGAAAGTGAGCCATCGGGCGGTGCCGTCGTCCTGGTCCCGGCCCAGCAGGGGGTGACCGTCCAGGATGTCGGCGAAGAGCTTCTCCAGCAGGGCGAGGCCGTCGGCCTCGCCCATGCGGTCCAGGCCCAGGCCGCTCAGGGTCTTCGGTGAGCACTCGATGACACAGGTGCTCTGCTCGTCGCTGAACGGATAGGCGTAGGCCCAGATCCAGCCGTGGTCGGTCTCCTGGAAGGAGAACGTGAAGGCGTCGTGGACCTTGGTCGTGCCGAGCCAGATGTAGGCGTTGCGGCCGAGCGTGATGTCGCTGCCGAAGCGGTCGGCGTACCGCTCGCGCACCGCGCTGTTGACTCCGTCGCCGGCGATCACCAGGTCGGCGTCCGGCAGGGCGTCGGCCGCGATCTCGTCCTCGTACTCCACCCGGACACCGAGGGCGCGGGCCCGATCGGCGAGCAGTTCGAGCAGACGGCGCCTGCCGATGCCGAAGCCGTCGTCGCCGGGCTGGACGGTCCTGCGGTCCCGGACGTGCGCCACCCCGCTGTTCCAGGTGACGGAGTTCTCGCTGATGGCGAGGGCCGTCTCGGGGTCCTTCGCCCGGAGCACGTCCAGCAGTCCGGACCAGTAGGTGACGCCCCAGCCGTAGGTCGACCCGGCCGGGTTCCGTTCATGGACGGTGATGTCGTGGGACGGGTCCTGCCGCTTCATCAGGATCGAGAAGTACAGGCTTGCCGGTCCGCCGCCGACGCACGCGATCTTCACGCACACTCCCATTTCGCTGCGCAAAGCGATCAATTGACCACGAAGAGTAGCAGTGTGCGTGCGCTCCGGATTCACGCCACTTTGCGCGCGTGACGTCGGCCACGCACCTCATCTCCGCACCGCAAGATCATCGGCGACGCCCGCGCCACCGGGCGGAATATCTCCCTCCACCCTCACCCGCGAGGCCGTCACAGCAAGATCATCTTTGTTCAACCTTGCACGACATATACGTGATTGTCCTGATCACAGCCAACCGGTTTCCCGGGATTTCTCCCGCCCCACAGCAGGTCGATAGGTATGACGGGTCATCAATCACCCCTTTCCCAGGAGGTTTTCGCATGCCCGACATCACCCGACGCCACGCTCTCGGGGCCGCGGCGGCGCTCGCCGCGACCGTCGGAGCCCCGCTCACCGCGGCGGCCGCGGACGACCACGACAGCCACCAGGACCACGGCGGCCACGACGGTCACCAGGGCCTCCAGCCTTTCGACGAGGTCTACCGGGGCCGCCGGATACAGGGGCACGCGACCGAGGGCGGCGGCCACCATCACGGCGCGGGTTACGCGGTGTTCGTCGACGGGGCGGAGCTGCACGTGATGCGGAACGCCGACGGCAGCTGGATCAGCGTCGTCAGCCACTACTCCCCCGTACCGACCCCGCGCGCGGCCGCCCGCGCGGCGGTCGACGAACTCCAGGGCGCCCGACTCGTCCCCTTCAACTGACCCGCACCCGCCTCACGCGGGGCGCAGTACGCACCACGCACCACCGGAAACACCGCAAGGAGCCGCAGACCCATGACCATACGCAAGAACCAGGCGACCCTGACCGCCGAGGAGAAGCGGCGCTTCGTCGACGCGCTGATCGCGCTGAAGCGCTCCGGTCGCTACGACGAGTTCGTCACGACGCACAACGCCTTCATCCTCGGCGACACGGACAACGGCGAGCGCACCGGCCACCGTTCGCCGTCCTTCCTGCCCTGGCACCGCAGATTCCTGCTGGAGTTCGAACGGGCCCTGCAGTCCGTGGACTCCACGGTCGCGCTGCCCTACTGGGACTGGACGGCCGACCGCACGGTCCGCTCCTCCCTCTGGGCGCCGGACTTCCTGGGCGGCACCGGGCGCAGCCGCGACGGGCGGGTGATGGACGGGCCGTTCGCGGCGTCCACCGGGAACTGGCCGATCAACGTGCGCATCGACGGCCGCACCTATCTGCGACGCGCCCTCGGGAGCGCGGTGCGGCAGCTGCCGACCCGGGCCGAGGTGGACTCCGTGCTCGCCATGTCCACGTACGACATGGCGCCCTGGAACAGCGCCTCGGACGGTTTTCGCAATCACCTGGAGGGGTGGCGGGGCGTCAACCTCCACAACCGCGTGCATGTCTGGGTGGGGGGTCAGATGGGCACCGGGGTCTCCCCCAACGACCCGGTGTTCTGGCTGCACCACGCGTTCGTCGACAGACTGTGGGCCGACTGGCAGCGGCTGCACCCCAACTCGCCTTATGTACCGGCCGCCGGGACGCCGAACGTGGTCGACCTGAACGAGACCATGAAGCCGTGGGACGACACGACCCCGGCGGCGCTGCTGGACCACACCCCGCACTACACGTTCGACGCGGCCTGAGGACGTTATCCCCCGGGGACCTGGGTACTCGCGCCGGACGCGGCCGGGGCGACCCGGACGTGACCGCAACGAGAACCGATGTGAGGGAGACACCCGATGACCCAGATCGAGGAGTCCGTCGAGGTCCAGGTCCCCGTGCGGACCGCCTACAACCAGTGGACGCAGTTCGAGACGTTCCCCGAGTTCATGAGCGGGGTCGAGCGGATCGAGCAGCGGTCGGACACGCTCACGCACTGGGTGACCAAGGTGGACGGTGTGCAGCGGGAGTTCGACGCGGAGATCACCGAGCAGATCCCGGACGAGCGGGTCGCGTGGACGACCGTCTCCGGTGAGGCCCGGCAGGCCGGCGTGGTCACCTTCCACCACCTCGCCGAGGGGCGCACCAAGGTGATGCTGCAGATGGAGTTCCAGCCGGAGGGCACCGCCGAGAAGGTCGCCGACAAGCTGGGCGTGGTGAAGCGGCAGACCAAGGGCGACCTGGCGCGCTTCAAGAAGTTCATCGAGGAGCGCGGCCGGGAGACCGGGGAGTGGCGCGGCGCCGTCGTGTGACGCGCACGCCCTCCCGTGGCGTCCCGCCCGGCGGGTTACTCGGCCCCGGCGGTGGCCGCCGTGCGGCACTCCGGGTGGCCCCAGCCCTGGTCGTTCTTGGCGATGGGCTCACCCGCGGCGTACGGGCGGCCGCACAGGCAGCGGCCGGGGAACTTCGCCTTGATGGTGCGGGACGAGGACGCGGACGAGCCGGTACGGCCGCCGCCGGTCCTGCCCGGCTTCCCGGACTTCTTCGCCGGTGCGCGGCGAGCCGGGACCGTGTCGGGTGCGGCCGGCGGCTCCGGTGAGCCCAGCTCGGTGCCTGCGGGTTCCTGGACGGTGGCCGCCTGGCTCGCCGCGCGGTCGGCGAAGTCGTTGAGGCGGTCACCGTCGACCTGGTGGGCGGGGACGTAGCGGAACTCCACGGAGCGTCCGGCGAGCAACTCGTCGATACGGACCACGAGTTCCTGGTTGGCGACCGGCTTGCCGGCGGCCGTGCGCCAGCCGTTGCGCTTCCAGCCGGGCAGCCAGGTGGTGACCGCCTTCATCGCGTACTGGGAGTCCATCCGGATCTCGATCGGGACGGCCGGGTCGGTGGCCGCCAACAGCCGCTCCAGCGCGGTGAGTTCGGCGACGTTGTTGGTGGCCCTGCCCAGGGGCCCGGCCTCCCAGCGCGCGGGGATCTCATCGTCCTCGGCCACCACCCAGGCCCAGCCCGCAGGGCCGGGGTTTCCCTTGCAGGCCCCGTCACAGGCGGCCACAACACGTTCCGACATGCGCTCGATCATGCCATGCGCGCGTTGTCGTCCGGGCCCGCGCCGGTGTCCGCGCCCGTGTTCCGCGCCCGTGTTCCGCGCCCGCTCCGTCGGCGTCCCCTCAGTCGACGTCCTTGAGCTCCGGCATCTCGCCCTGCGTGTTGGTGACGTCGATGACCGAGAACGAGGCGCCCTGCGGGTCGCTGAGCGCGGCGAAGCGGCCGAAGGGGGTGTCCATCGGGCCGAAGCGCAGGACACCGCCCAGCTTGGTGGCCTTGGCGACCGCCTCGTCGCAGTCGGGGACGGTGAAGTACACGTTGATGTACGAGGGCACCTCGGGCGGGAAGTCCTCCGGCGTCATCTTCATCCGGCCGAGGAGCGGGTTCTGCCCCAGGTCGAAGACGCGGAAGTCCATGTGCGGGCTGTCAGGGTCCTCCATCTGCTTGGCGCGGTAGGAGAAGACGGCCGGGAAGAACGCGTCGGACTTCTCCGGCTCCCGGGTGAAGATCTCGGCCCACACGTACGCGCCGGGCACGCCCATCGCCTCGAAGCCCTGGTGGACGCCGGCCTGCCAGCCGCCGAAGACGACGCCGTCCGGGGAGCGGGCCAGCAGCATGGAGCCGAACTCGCCGACCCGCATCGGCTCCATCAGCACGTCGCCGCCGTTCTCACGGACCTTCGCGGCGGTGGCGTCGACGTCGGACGTGGCGAAGTACAGGCACCAGGCGGACTGGCCCTCCTGGCCGGGCATCGGCGGGACGACCGCGGCCACCGCCTTGCCGTCCGCGTACGCCTGGGTGTAGTTGCCGTACTCGGAGGACGACTCGCCGAAGGTCCAGCCCAGGACCTCGCCGTAGAAACTCTTGGCGCCCTCGACGTCGCTGAACATCGCGTCGACCCAACAGGGCGCTCCCTCGGGGTGTGCGGCCATGACTGCCACTCTCCTCGGTTCGACAGGTGGTTTCCCCGGTCTCACGCTAGCCAGGACGGGTCCCGGTCGCGCGCCGAAGGGGACGGACCGCGTGAAACCGGCATGAGTTCCGTGGGGCGGGGCCACGGCTGTGCGCCGTCTGATAATTTCAGCGGCGCTCGCACTCTCGTTCGCCTCGACTCGTGAGGTGCCGCCATGTCCGGCCGACCGTTCCGACGTACGGCGCTGCCGTGCGCCCGGAGCCGGACGGCCCGCCTGCTGCTCGTGGCCGCGCTGGCCCTGACCACCTTCCTGTTGTTCTGCGCGGGCTCGCCTCCCGGTGAGGCGCCCGAGCGGCGCCCGCAGGCGATCTCGGCGGGACCGGGGCAGGAACGGCCGGAGCAGGCACGGCCTGCGGAGGGACGGCCTGCGGAGGGACGGTCGGCGGAGGAACGGTCGGCGGAGGGCCGCTCGGTCACCGCGCCGACGGGTCATGTGGAGCGCGACCCCTGCGGTCACAGCCCCGGTGAGCACGACTGCCACTCCCCGGACCCCGCCGCGGTGCTGGGCCAGATGCCGCTGCCGGGCGCCGATCACACCGCCGCGCCCTGGCAGCCCGCGCCTGCCCATGCCGCGCCGGCGCCGTCCGGCGCTCGGGAGCCGGGGCGGGCCCGCCCTCCCGACCTCCACGAACTGCAGTTGCTCCGCGTCTAGGCCGACCACCGGCCGTGACGACACCACCTCAGACGACTCGCAGGACCGCCGTGCCCCGTGAGGGCAGGGCCGGGAGAAGGACACCACCCCATGGCTTCATCCAAGTCCAAGGCCAAGAACAGCGCGCCGAAGGGCAAGAACAACAGCCCGAAGGCCCGAGAGGCGGCGCGGCGTGCCCGCGTGGAGGAGATACGCAAGGCGGAGCAGGCCCGTGAGCGGCGCATGCGGCTGCTCACCCTCGGCGTCACCGGTGTGATCCTCGCCGGACTGGTCGGCGGCGGCTGGTACCTGATCGACGCCGCGCAGGAGAAGGAGGAGGCGAAGGCCGCGCCGGTCGAGGGCGTGAAGAGCTGGTCGAAGCTCACCCAGAACCACGTCACCGAGAAGGTCGACTACAAGATGAGCCCGCCCGTGGGCGGCGACCACAACCAGGTGTGGGTCAACTGCGACAAGCAGGTGTACACCAAGGCTGTGCCGAACGAGAACGCGGTGCACGGGCTGGAACACGGCGCCGTCTGGGTGACGTACAACGACAAGGCGGCCAAGGCGGACGTCGAGTCGCTGACCCAGCTCGTGAAGAAGACGACGTACACCTTCATGAGCCCGTACGAGGACCAGTCCTCGCCCATCGTGCTGAGCGCCTGGGAGCACCAGTTGAAGGTGGACAAGGCGTCCGACCCGCGGGTGCGGAAGTTCCTCGACAAGTACGTGCAGGGCGAGCAGACGCCGGAGCCGGGGGCCGCGTGCACGGGTGGCATGACCCCGTGAGCTGACGGAGTGAGGGCGTCCGGCCGGATGGGACGCCCTCGTGGCCGACACGGGTCTTCCGCCCCGGGGCGGGCTGTGCTTGCCTGGGGAGCCGTTTCGGTGGACGGGGCGGGAGTCGCCGTATGGGCAGGCCGTGGATCGTGGGAGTGGCGGGGGCGGTGCTCGCCGGGCTGCTGCTCGGCGCGTGCGGGGATCCGGAGTCCGCACCGGACGAGGGGACGCCGTCGGCCGCCGCACCGGACCCGTCGTCGACCACGCACCGGCGCGCCGCCACGGCACCCCCCGGCGACGACGACACGGGCGACACCGGCACCGGCCCGGCGAAGCCCGCGCCCCGGGTGCTCTACCTCGGGGACTCCCTCGCCATGGAGAACCAGGACGTCCTCGGCGACCTGTTGAAGGACGACCTCGACGCCCGCTACACCAGTGCCCCCTATTCGGGCACCACCCTGTGCGACTACCTGGAGGGCACCGCCGACCGGTCGCTCGTCCCGCCACGGGACAAGGCGGCCGCACTGGTGCGGCGGCTGCGGCCCGACTATGTGGTCCTGCAGTTCTGGGGGAACGCCTGGGACTACACGCCCTGCATGGACGGCGTCACCTACGGCAAGGCCCGCGCCGAGTACTTCCGGCGTTACACGGCCGCCGCCGAGCAGCTCACCGACCAGATCGTGAACGCGGGTGGTGAGCACCGGCCGTCGATCGTGTGGGTGCTCCAGGGGCCGGACCCGATGACCCCGGACCGGGTCCGCCGGGTGAACGCCCTGTACGCGCGGCAGGCCGAGGCCTCCGGTGATCTGGTCGCGGACGCCGGGAAGGCCGTCAGCCCGGCCGCCGACCGCTACACCTGGGCCCAGTACCTGCCGTGCACGGCCTACGAGCGCGAGCACGACGGCTACTGCACCCAGCCCGGCCGGGATCGCACCGCGCTCCACCACGACAAGGACTACCTGCACTTCTGTCTGGCTCCGACGACGTCCAAGCCCAGGCCGTGCCCGGTGCGGTCCCCGGGGATCACACGGATGGCCCGGGAGATCACCCGGGCCATCGCCGACGCGCGTACCGACCGGTCCTAGGGGTGTCGCCCCGGGCGGCCGCTCAGACCCGCTGGGACGTGGACTCGTCGTCGCCCGTGCCCTCGCCGTTCGCCGCGTCCGCCTCCGGCGTGGCGGCGGCCTCCGCCTCCTGCTGCCTCTTCGAGGCCCACAGGCTCGTCACCGTCGTCACCGCGAGGACCAGGACGATGAAGCCGAGGGAGAAGGGGATGGAGATCTCCGGGACGTGGACGCCGGACTCGTGCAGGGCGTGGAGGACGAGTTTGACGCCGATGAAACCGAGGATGATCGACAGGCCGTAGGAGAGGTGGACGAGCTTCTTCAGCAGGCCGCCGATGAGGAAGTACAGCTGGCGCAGGCCCATCAGGGCGAACGCGTTGGCGGTGAAGACGATGTACGGGTCCTGCGTGAGGCCGTAGATCGCGGGGATGGAGTCGAGGGCGAAGAGGACGTCCGTGGAGCCGATGGCGAGCATCACGACGAGCATCGGCGTCATGACGCGCTTGCCGTTCTCCTCGATCCACAGCTTGGTGCCGTGGTACCGGTCAGCCACCCCGAATCGTTTCTCCACCGCCTTGAGGAGCTTGTTCTCCTCGTACTCCTCCTCGTGGCTGCCCTTGCGGGCGTCCTCGACCAGCTTCCAGGCCGTGTAGATCAGGAACGCGCCGAAGATGTAGAAGACCCAGGAGAAGCTGGAGATGATCGCCGCGCCCGCCGCGATGAAGATCGCGCGGAGCACCAGGGCCATGAGGACGCCGACCATCAGCACCCGCTGCTGGTACTGCGACGGCACGGCGAACTTCGCCATGATCAGGACGAAGACGAAGAGGTTGTCGACGCTCAGGGACTTCTCGGTGATGAAGCCCGCGAAGAACTCCCCCGCTGGTTTGCCCCCGCCGACGGCGAGCACGCCCAGGCCGAACGCGATGGCCAGGGCGATCCAGACAGCCGACCAGATGCCGGCCTCCTTGATCGACACGTCGTGGGGTTTACGGCCGATGAAGAAGTCGACGGCGACCAGTACGCACAGGGCGACGACGGTCAGCAGCCAGGTGGTCAGGGAGACGTTCACTGTTCCTCCGGGTAACAGGTGGTGCACAGGAAAGCCTCACGGGCGTCCTTCGCATCCGCTACCCGGCGTAGGTAAAGAATGATCGAAATTCTTGTGCGTTCCCTGGTGGGAGGTCCGTCGCGGAGGCCTCCCACCAGGGCGGAAGGGAGTGCGGGGACGGCTACTCGCCCGCGTAGGCCTTGCGCAGGGCGGCGAGGTCGAACTTCCCCATCGCCATGAACGCCGCGGTCGCCCGGGCCACCTTCTGCGGATCGGAGTCGCTGATCATGTCGACGAGTTCGGCGGGCACGACCTGCCAGGAGACCCCGAACCGGTCCTTCAGCCAGCCGCAGGGGCCGGGTTCGCCGCCCTCGGTGAGGCTGTTCCAGTAGTAGTCGATCTCGTCCTGGTCGGCGCAGAGGATCTGGAAGGAGATGGCCTCGGTGAACTTGAACTCCGGGCCTCCGTTCAGCGCCACGAACTGCTGGCCGTTGGCCACGAACTCCACGGTGAGCACGGAGCCGGCCGGCTGCCGGGCACCCTCGCCGTAGTGCGTGACCCGGCCGAGCCGGGAGTTCTTGAAGACCGAGACGTAGTGGGCGGCCGCCTCCTCGGCCTGGCCGTCGAACCACAGGCAGGTGGTGAAACCTTCGCTGGACATGTGCGCCTCCTCCGGCGGGGTGTGTCGTCTCCTGTGTCGACCGATGCTGGTCCGGAAACTCATCGGTGGCGCGGGCACGGGATGTGCCCGGCGGGGGCGGGCCGGTCCCGCTCTGCTGTCGGCGAATCTGCCGTGGGCAGAGAAACGCCAGGTGAGGGCCGGTTCTTGGAGAGGGTGGAGACAGCGGCCACCGCGGTCGCGTTCACCCCCAGGGAGGAACCGTGGCTCCACTGATCACCGGCCGGGCCCCGCAGCTCGCCCCGCGCGCGGAGGAGGGCGAGACACCGCCGTCGCGCTTCGACGACCATCTCGCCGCGCAGCTCCTCGCCCAGCGGATCGTCTTCCTCGGCACCCAGGTCGACGAGGTCTCCGCGAACCGGGTGTGCGCCCAGTTGCTGCTGCTGTCGGCGGAGGACTCGCGCACCGACATCAGCCTCTACATCAACAGCCCCGGTGGTTCGGTGACGGCCGGTCTCGCCATCTACGACACGATGCGGCTGATCCCCAACGACGTGTCCACGCTGGCGATGGGCTTCGCGGCGAGCATGGGCCAGTTCCTGCTGACCGTCGGCGCCCGCGGCAAGCGGTTCGCGCTGCCCAACGCGCGGATCATGATGCACCAGCCGTCGGCGGGCATCGGCGGCACCACCGCGGACATCGAGATCCAGGCGGAGAACCTGGAGTTCACCAAGCGGGCCATCGAGCGGATCACGGCGGAGCACACCGGGCAGACCGAGGAGACGGTCTCCCGGGACGGCGACCGCGACCGCTGGTTCACGGCCGAACAGGCCAGGGAGTACGGGATGGTCGACCGGGTCGTCGAGTCGCTCGACGACGTCCGGCCGGCCTCCTCGCGTCGACGGATAGGACTGCAGTGATGGGGACGTACACGATTCCGAACGTGGTCGAGCGGACCGCGCAGGGCGAGCGGTCCTACGACGTGTTCAGCCGGCTGCTCTCCGAGCGGATCGTCTTCCTCGGCACGGAGATCGACGACGGGGTGGCGAACGTCGTCATCGCCCAACTCCTCCATCTGGAGGCGGCGATGCCGGACCGCGAGATCTCCGTCTACATCAACTCACCCGGGGGCTCGTTCACTTCGCTGATGGCGATCTACGACACGATGTCGTACGTCCGCGCGCCGATCTCGACCCTCTGTGTGGGGCAGGCGGCCTCGACGGCGGCGGTGCTGCTGGCGGGCGGGGATCCCGGGCGGCGCTTCGTGCTGGAGCACGCGCGGGTGCTGCTGGGGCAGCCCGCGAGCGGGGGCCGTCAGGGCACGGTCTCCGATCTCGCCCTCCAGGCCAAGGAGATGGTGCGGATCCGGGCGCAGGTCGAGAAGGTGCTCGCCCGCCACACCGGGCGCGAAGTGGCCGAACTGCGGGCCGACATGGACCGGGACAAGGTGTTCACGGCGGAGGAGGCGGTCGGGTACGGGCTGGCGGACGAGGTGTTGAGCCGGCGGCCGGTAGGAGTCTGAGTGTCGCCTACGGGGCGGGGGCTTCGCTTGTCGTGCGGCTGCGGGTAGTCCGTGGTTGCTCGCGCAGTTCCCCGCGCCCCTGACGGGGCGCGGGACGGTGAACCCTCGTCAGGCCGCCAGGCACAGGCCGTTGTAGGACGCTTTGGGCGTACTGCGGGTCAGTTCGCCCTGGGCCAGGGAGAGCAGGTCCCCCAGGCCGAGGCCGAGGGCCTGGGCGGCTGCCGCGAGGACCTCCGACGAGGCCTCCTTGCGGCCGCGTTCCACCTCGGAGAGGTACGGCATCGAGATCCGGGCCGCGTCGGCGACGTCCTTCAGGGTGCGCTCCTGGGCCAGGCGCTCACGCCGGAGCACGTCGCCGACGAGGTCGCGCCACAGGGGTTCCTTGGCGGGTGGGGTCGGCGGCGGGGCGGCGGCCGGGCGCAGGGGGACGACTCGGGCTTCGTTCGACGCGTGTCGGTTCACTTCTCCAGCCTAGGAACGGCGAGCGGGAGGGGAAGGGGGTGGCGTTCCGCCCTGAGGGAAATCCCGGTCCGCGCCGGGTGTCACTGGCCGATGCGGCCGTCGACGCGTTCGCGCAGGAGGTCGGCGTGGCCGTTGTGGCGGGCGTACTCCTCGATCAGGTGCACCAGCACCTCACGCAGGGCGATGGGCGCGCCGTCGTGGTGTCCGGTGACGGCCAGGTCGGGGGCGGCGGCCACGAAGCGCTCGGCGAAGTCGACCTCGGCGCGCCAGGTCCGCCAGGCGTCGGCGACGGCCTCGGGGTCGGCCACGGCCTCGTTGAAGTCCCCGTCGGGGTCCTCGCCGGCGCGGTAGTGGCGAGGCTCCGGCCGGCCCGCCAACGCCTCGCGAAACCAGTACTGTTCCACGCCGGCCAGGTGGCGTACGAGTCCGAGCAGCGACAGGTTCGACGGCGGCACCGAGCGGCGGGCCAGCGCCTCGGCGTCGAGCCCCGCGCACTTCAGCTCCAGGGTGAGCCGCTGGTTGCGGAGGTATCCGACGAGCGTGGCCCGTTCCCCTTCGAAGCCGCCCTCGCCACGCGGGTCCCCTTCGGGGCCGACGAACCGGTCGCCCCACCCGGGCCGCCGCTCGGGCAGCGGCTGTTCCTGCGGGGGCTGTGGGCTCAGAGGCCGTGCGTCCAGGGGGTGTTCGTGGCGGGGCTGTGCGTCGGGCCGCGTGCCGCGTAGGTCGGTCATGCGCAGGAGCATCAGCGCTCACCGGGTCGGAGCGCCACCTTTTTTCCCCCGGCCGGTCCTTGCCGCCGCTCCAGGCCGTGCAACCCTTCCCCGTCCTCCGCGGTCGAACAGGACGCCGGACGAGGAACGGGCCCTTTCCGGACACCCCCGCGCTGCCCGGCCGTTCTTCCTGTTGGGAGCCGTACATGCGCATGTACCGTTCGACTGCCCTCGCGGCAGCCACCTTTCTTCTCGTCTCGGGTGCGGCGATCGTCGCCGCGCCGTCCGCGTACGCGGGGGTGCCCGGCAGTACGCGGGCCAGTGACCGCAACAGCGACTTCAACGGCGACGGCTACGAGGACGTGCTGATCGGCGCGCCCGGCGCCACGGTCAGCGGCAAGAGCGGCGCGGGGCTGGTGACCGTGCAGTACGGCTCTGCCAGAGGCATCGGCACGAGCGACGTGGCCCGGTTCAGCCAGTCGACGTCGGGGGTCGCGGGCGCGGCCGAGGCCGGCGACGGCTTCGGCCGGGCGGTGGCGACCGGTGACCTGGACGGCGACGGGTTCGACGACGCGGTGGTCGGCATCCCCGGCGAGGACCTCGGCACCGTGAAGGACGCGGGCGGCGTGGCCATCCTGTGGGGCTCGAAGGCCGGGCTGAAGGGCGCCGCGAGCGACTGGCTGGAGACCCAGGAGCCCGCCGCCGGGGAGCGGTTCGGCCTCGGCCTCGCCGCCGCGCGCTTCACCGCCGAGACGGAGGGCGACCTCCTCGCCGTCCTCGACGGGTACGACGTGGAGCTGTTCGCGTACGACGCGGCGGCCCGCGCCTCGATGCGCCACGAGGCCACCCGGCGGGTCGACCCGAAGTCCGCCGAGGCCCGCCAGATCGCCGCCAAGTCCCTGACCACGGGCGACTACGACAGGAACGGCTTCGCCGACCTCGTCGTGTCGGGGCTCAGCGTCGGTGACGAACCCGGTCACGGCTGGTCGACCTATCTGTCGGGGAACGCCGACGGGCTGACGTACGAGCGTGATCTGCGGGGCGGCCCGGTGGCGGCGTCCGGCGACATCAACGGTGACGGGTACGACGACCTGGTGACCGGTGAGCCGAACTCCCCGGACGACCAGCCCGGGGAGACCATGACGGGCGGCCTGGTCGGCGTACGGCTCGGCGGTCCTGACGGGCCGACGGCCGAGCCCGACTGGTGGGTGCAGGACTCCGACGGCGTGCCCGGTGTCGCCGAGGCCGGTGACGGCTGGGGTTCGGACCTGTCCGTCGCGGACACCGACGGGGACGGGTTCGCGGACGTGGCGATCGGCGCCGCGGGCGAGGACATCGGCGCGGTGCGGGACGCCGGCGCGGTGTGGGTGCTGCGCGGCTCGGCCTCCGGGCTGACCACGACCGGCGCCAAGTCGTGGGACCAGAACTCGGTGAACGTGCCGGGCGCGGCCGAGAAGGGCGACAAGTGGGGCGCCCAGGTCCGGCTGACCGACCCGAACGGCGACGGCCGCTTCGGGCTGCTGGCCGCCGCGCCGGGTGAGAACACCGGTGACGGGCACGTCTGGGTGCTCTCGGCGGGCGCGGGCGGGATCACGGCGTCGGGGTCGTGGACGTACAACGCCGCCTCGCTCGGGGCGCCCGCCGTGGACGCGCTGTTCGGGTCGGCCGTCGACGAGTGAGGCGGACGGGCCGGGGGCTGCCGGACCGCCCGGGTCGGCAGCCCCTGGGCCGCCCGGCGGGCCGGTCACGAGTTCGGGTCGACCGGCTCCGGGATGTCGTGGAGGGAGGCCGACCCGCTCGTCGTCGTGTCGTCCGGCGGCGAGTCGGCGGTCTCGGGGCTCTCCGGCTCCGGCGCGGGGGTCAGGGTCTCCGTCGGTGCGGAGGTGGAGGGCGTCACCGAGGACGACGAGGGGCACGGACTGGCGGTCTCGTCGTCCGCGGCTCCGGCCGGGGTCGAGGGGCACGGTTCGGGCGACTCGGTGGGCGGTTCCTCCGAGAACGACGTGGACGCCGACGGGGAGGGCTGGTCGACGGGCGGGGTGGTCTTCTTGTCCTTGCCCCCGGTGTCGCCGGCGGGGCGGGTGAACCAGTCGTCGCGCTCGGGGTCGTAGAGGACGAACACGTTGATGATCACCGTCGACGGCTCGACGACCACCACGTTCTGCGGCCGGTACGACGGCCAGGAGTCGCCCTTCGGCTCCGGTGTCGTCTTCAGGGCGACCGGCGGCTTCAGCGGGTTGCCGCAGGCGCACCGCACCCGGGGCACCCCGCGGTCGTCGACGAGGACGGCGGTGCCGGACTGCAGGACGGCCTGGTAGCTGGTGGCGGCGCCGTCGCGGTAGCCGTGGTTGGTGACGCGGGTGTCCATGCGCAGTTGCACCGGGGTGAGCTCGCGCAGATAGGCGGGTACGCCGGAGGGCTCGACGCCGGCGACGGCGGCGAACGCCTCGTTCTTGGCGGGGTTCGCCCGGAGCACGTCGACCTGCTTCTCGACGTCGCAGCTGGCGACGTTGCGGGTGCCGCCGTAGAGGCCGGCGGCCGCGCCGTCCACGGCGCGGGTCACGTTGGCGGGGTCCGATCGGGTCGGTGTCGCCGTGGGGGTCTCGGGCGCGGTGGAGCTGTCCGTCGCGGTCGACTCGGTGAACGGGTCGGGGCCCGACTTGCCGGCGGCCTGGAGGAAGACCTCGCCGTCCGCCGAGCCGCCCGAGTCGTCGGAGCGGGTGAGGACGACGACCAGGACCACGGCGACGACGGCCGCGAGGACCATCAGGGCGATGCGGGGAGCGGACCGCCACCAGGGACGATCGGGGCCCGCATGTCCCGCCCCGGAGCCGCCCGAGGTCCCGCCCGGCCCAACGGGCCCCTCGGGACCGCTGGGGCCTCCCGGTCCCCCGGGACCGCCGGGACCGCCAGGCCCGCCGGGTCCGCTGCCGGAGTCGCCTGTTCCGCCTCGGCCCGGGGCGCCGCTCGGCGGCTCCGGCGGACGCTCGACGCTCGGCCGGGTCGGGTCGTGCGGCGCGGGGCCGGGCTGCGACGGCCCGGACAGGGGGCCGGAGGGCGGGCCGGTCGGGCGGCCGGAGGACGGTTGGTCGGCGCTCACGGGGCTTCTCCCGCCGTAGGGATTCTGCGGCGATTCACGCCGATGACGGCGTTTTGCTCCACAACAGGCCCATTGTGTGCTCTGGTCCCGTGCCGCCCGCAAGCCGAAGAGCGTCGGCCCCGGGGGCCGCGGGCTCCCCGCGGGCTCGCCGCGCGGAGTGCTCCGGCCGTGCTTAGCGTGGCAAGAGTGAGTCCCCAGACCCTGCGTCCACGGCGGACGACGTCACCCGGGCGGGCGCCCGCCCGCCACGGCTGGCCCCACGCCCTCGCGACCGTGCTGGCCGGGCTGATCGCGATGATCGTGACGGCCTCGCTCGGACTCTGGGCGGCGGGCGCGACGGACCTCCCGGACGGCGCGTTCCCCCGGGTCGTCGCGGCGACCGTGGTGACGGCGGTCGGCGGCACCATCGAACTCTCCGGAGACGCCGGGGCCCTCGCCGAGACACAGGCGGGCCTGACCGTGATCCCGCTGTCGGTGACCCTCGTCGGCGCGCTGGTGATCGCCGCCGGATTCCTGCGGCCGCTGCGGCACCGGGCCGTCGCGGGGGCGGGCGAACTCGCGGGCTGGGCCGCCCGGATCGCCGTCCTGTGGCTCGCGGCGCTGATCGGCCTCGCGCTCGCGGCACGCCAGGACTTCGACATCTCCCTCGGCGACGTGGGCGACTTCTTCGGCACCTCCGCCGAGGTGGGCTTCGAGACGGCCATGGCACCGACCGTGTTCTTCGGGCTGCTGTGGCTCGCCGGTGTGCTCGTCCTGGCGCTGCTGGTGTCGCGCGGCGCGCCGCTCCCGGCGCGGCTGCTGCGGTTCCAGGAATCGGTGCGGCCCGCCGCGTACGCGATGGTGGGTCTGCTGCTGGCGTACGTCGGCATCGGGCTGGTCATCGCGCTGGTGGTGGCGCTGACCCGTGGGCACGCCGCCGAGACGGCCGCGGTGATCCTGCTGGGGCTGCCGAACGTGATGTGGCTGGTCCTCACGATCGGGCTGGGCGCGACCTGGGACAGCCAGGTCGAGGGCCCCTTCGGACTGCCGATGCCGAAGATTTTGGACGAGGTCGTGCGCGGCCCCGACGTGTCGACCCTGAATCTGGGCTCCCTCGCCGAGTACGACGCCCGGGTGTGGTGGCTGCCGGTCGTGAACGCGGTGCTGCTCACGGTCGCCGCGTTCGTCATGGCGGCCCGTTCCCCGGCCCGGGTACGGCTGTGGCAGCACGGGGTGCACATGGCGGCCGCGCTCGCCCTCACCGTGCTGATGATCTGCCTGGTGGGCCGGATCTCCGCGCACTACGGACTGTCGGTCCTCGGTATCGGCGACCTCGGCGGCGACCTGGGCGGGGAGCTGTATCTGCGGCCCCATCTGTGGTCCGCGCTCGGGCTCGCCGTGCTGTGGGGGCTGGTGACCGGGTTCCTGGGCGGGGTGCTGGCGAAGGGCGTACGACGGCGGGGCGCGGTCGACGCACCCGCCGATCATCGGTAGGCGCGGTCGACGCAACCGAACCACCGGTAGGCGGGGCCGGCCCCGTAGCACCGCCGGCCACCGCCGGATCGGGGCGGCCGCCGTGCGGCGTCCGCCCCTCGTCGGCCCGTCGTCGGCCGCTCGTCGGCTGCTCAGGCCTGTCGGACCGTCACCGGCTCCGGCGCGGGTGCCGCCAGGCGGCCCGTGCGGTGCAGGTGCCGCACCGACGCGGCGCAGCCGAGGCCGAGCGCGATCAGCGCGAGCCACGGCAGCGCGGGCAGCCCGGCCTCACGGGCGGCGTCCAGCGCGGCGCCGGTGAGCAGGTTCCCCACGGTGATGCCGACCCCGCAGACGGTGTTGTAGAGCCCGTAGTGCGTGGCGACGAGCCGGTCCCCGCAGAGGCGGACGACGGTGTCCATCTCGAAGGGGTACGCGATCATCGTGCCGAGGGCCAGCAGCAGCGCGGCCAGCGCCGGTGGGACGGCCGCCGCCAGCCACCGCCCCGGCCCGGCGTCCGGCACCGGCAGCATCGCGGGCCACAGCAGGGGGACGAACGCGGCGCCCATGACCGCCAGTCCCCGGACCAGTGCCTGGCCCGGCTCGTAGCGGGCCCTGCACCAGGCCGTCACCCGGGTCTGGCCGAGGACGGTGCTCAGCCCGGACACCGCGAAGAGCACCGCGACGGCCGCCGTGCCGAACTCCCCGTCCCCGCCCAGGCGTCGTACCTCCAGCGGCAGGGCGAGATAGACCTGGAAGGTGAGGACGTACGAACCGGTCATCGCTGCGGCGAAGAGCAGGAAGGGCCGGTTGGCGAGGATGCCGCGCCACTGGGCGAGCAGGCCCCGGCCGCTCTCGTCCCGCCGTGCCACGTCGTCCTCGCGGCGCCGGGCCGGCAGGGCCCGGATCTGCACCACCGACAGCACGGCGAAGATGCCCGCGGCGGTGAGGCAGGTGACGCGGAAGTCGACACCGGTGAGGACCATGCCGACCAGCGGGCCGAGCAGTATGCCCGCCTGGTAGAAGACGTTGAACAGGGCGAACGCCTCGACCCTGCGCTCCCCCGCCCCGGCCGCGAGGTACGCCCGCACGGCCGGGTTGAACAGGGCGCCCGCGAGGCCGGTGGCCGCCGAGGCCGCCAGCAGGGCGGGCAGGGAGTCGACGAAGCCGAGGGTCGCGAAGCCGACGGTGCGCAGGACGCAGCCGGCGACGATCAGCGGCTTGTGGCCGAAGCGGTCGGCGAGGGCGCCGCCGACCACGAACATGCCCTGCTGGCTGAAGTTCCGTACCCCCAGGACGAGTCCGACGAGCCAGCCGGCCAGGCCGAGGGTGCCGGAGAGGTGGGCGGCCAGATAGGGCATCAGCATGTAGAAGCCGAGGTTGATGGTGAACTGGTTGACCATCAACAGCTGGACGGCGGGGTCGTACGACCGCACCTGGGAGAGGGTCCCCTTCACGCGTCGTTCTCCTCGCGGGCGGCGGTGGGCAGGGTGAGGGGATCGACGACGTCGGTGCAGCGGGTCCAGCGGGTGACCTCCTTCTCGTCCGCGCGGCCGATCACGTCGGGCGCGAGGGCCGGTGGTCCGGTGAGGAGTCCGTGCCGGGCGCAGTAGTCGTCGTCGTACACGGTGTCGAGGTAGCGCTGGGGCCCGTCCGGGAAGATCGCCGCGATGCGGGTGTCGGGGGATCCGGTGCGGGCCAGCCAGCCGGCGACGAGGGCGACCGCGCCGACGCTCCAGCCACCGGTGGCGTAGTGGGAGGCGGCCAGGTGACGGCAGGTGTGGACCGCCTCGTGCGGGGCGACCCAGTGGACCTCGTCGAAGGTGTCGTAGGCGACGTTGCGGGGGTGGATGCTGGAGCCGAGGCCCCGCATCAGCCGGGTGCGGGCGGGCTGGCCGAAGATGGTCGAGCCGATGGTGTCCACGCCGACGATCCGGATGTCCGGGTACAGCTGTCGCAGGACCCGGCCCACGCCCGCGGAGTGTCCGCCGGTGCCGACGCTGCAGACGAGGGTGTCGATGTGCCCCAGTTCCGAGGCGAGTTCGAGGGCGAGCGGGGTGTACGCGGTGGTGTTGTCGGGGTTGTTGTACTGGTCCGGGCACCAGGAGCCGGGGTGCCGGTCGAGGAGTTCGGCGACCCGGTTTCGCCTGGCCTGCTGCCAACCGCCCGTGGGGTGCGGGTCGTCGACGATGTCGACTTCGGCGCCGTACACGCCGAGCAGTCGGGTCATGGAGGGTTCCAGGCCGGGGTCGGTGACGAGGGTGACGGGGTGGCCGTACACCATTCCGGCCAGGGCGAGGCCGAGGCCGAGGGTGCCGCTGGTGGACTCGATGATCCGGCCGCCCGGCCGCAACTCGCCGCGGGCGCGGGCGCGTTCGACCATGTAGAGGCCGGGGCGGTCCTTGATGCCGCCGGGGTTGAAGCCCTCCAGCTTGGCCCAGAAGCCGTGTCCGGCCGGGGTCAGCGGCTCGGACACCCGCAGGAGGGGCGTGTTGCCGACGAGCGCGGGCAGGGCCGGACGGCCGGGTGCGGCACCTGGGTCGGCGGGCGCGGGAGAGGCCGGAGAGGTGAGGGGGGCGGCCTCGGGGTGGGTTCGGTAGGTCATGTCGATCGATCGCATGGTGTCGCTCTCGCTGTACGTGGTCGTGGACGGGTGCACGGGGCGGCCGCCGCTCGGGGCGGCCGCGGGCGAGAGGTCTAGGTGCGCCACCGCGCGGTGCGCACCAGCACGGTCCGGCCCGCGCGGCAGCGTCGGCGACGCTGCGGGCGGCGACGTGTCGGGCCCGGTGGGACCGGCACCACGCCGGTGATCCCGGCGAGCAGGAGGGCGGGACCGGCGACGGCCGGTGGTGGGAAGCCGGCCTGGGCGGTCGGTGTGCGGGGCAGGCCGCCGGCCGGGCACTCCTCGGCCGCGTGGTGGCCGTGTGGCCCGTGCGGGGCCGTGGGAGCCGCCGGGGTCAGGGCACTCACGGCGCTCCCGGCGCTCCCAGCGCTCACGAGGACGGTCGGTGCCGACGAGCGGTGCGACGGCTCGTCGGACGGCCCGTGCGCCTCGACGGACGGGCCGTGTGCGAGGGCGCACAGAAGGACCGCGATCAGCAGGAAGCCGTTCACGAGGGCGGCCGACGGCCCGCGACGCTGCGGAACGGCCGGCGCCCTTCCATGGTGTGCGGGCATGCGGGAGTGGGGCGGCACTGGAGTCCTCCGGGCGCGCGGTCGGCCCCGCTCGACGGCGGGTCGCCGAGAGCGGAGGCGGGCGCGCTGAAGTGGCGCGGGGCGAGGTGCAGGACAGACGGGTGCGGCCCGGTCCTAGACCTGCTGGACGACCAGCGCTCTCACGGCCGCTGACGGCCGGTCGGAGGGATGCGGCTCGTCGGCGTTGCGCGCGGACGGCGCACAGCCGGGTGCGACGACTTCGCTGATCGACACCGCGAGGCGGGGCTGCGCCAGGGCGGGGCCCTGCTGCGGCTGTGCGGAGGCGCAGTGTTCGGCCGGGCTGCCGACGCCGTGGCCGCCGTGATCCGTGGACCCGTCGTGTCCGTCGGCCGAGGTCCCGGCGAGGGCCCCGGCGGCGGTGGCGAGGGAGGCGGTGGGCGGCACGTCCCCACGGTGCGGCGGGACTTCGGAGGGGCCGGTCGCACGTGTCACGGCGGCCGTCGTTCCGTGTCCATCGGCGCTGTGCGGAGTCGCCCCGTGTGCCAGCGCGACGGCGAACAGCACCACGGCGAGGCCGAGCAGGCGCAGCAGCGGGCCCGCGAGAGCGCGGGTCCGGTGCATGCGTCGAGGTGGCCGGGCCGTCATCACGCGGTGATGCTAGCGCGCCCCGGAGGCCGATCGTCCGGCTCTCCGGGTGCGCGGCGCCAACGCGCCAAGCAAATGACCGATTTGCAGCGGCGAGGGGCCACCCTCGCCGCCGATGGTCGGAGCGCGGTGGGTTCCTCAGCCCTTGGCCGCCGCCGGGGCCGTGGCGCGGCGGGCAAGGAGGGAGGCGCAGATCTCCCCGGCGCGTACGGCGGTGGTGGACAGGAGGGTCGAGGTGAGGCCGTGGGTGTGTTCGGTGCCGCCCTGCAGATAGATGTCGGCGGTGACGTTGGGGTTGGTGGTGACCCGGTGGTCGCGGCCGACCATGAGGGCGTCCTCGTCGTCGCGCAGGCAGAGTTTGCCGATCTCTCCCAGGTTGTCGCCGACGCCCTGGGGCCGGTAGCCGGTGGCGTAGACGAGGAGGTCGGCGGAGAGTATCTCGCGCTCCCCCGTCGGCAGGAACTCCACGGTCACCTTGACGTCCTCGGTGCCGGCCTCGACCTCGCGCAGCCGGGAGACGTTCATCATCCGCAGCCGCTCCCGGCCCTGGACCTTCTCCTGGTACATGGACCGGGACAGCGACTCGATCAGGTCCATGTCCACGACGGAGTAGTTGGTGCTGCGGTGGTAGTCGAACAGCGACTGCTTCACCTCGCGGGGCGCGCCGTAGTACAGGTCGACGGCCTCGGGGTCGAAGATCTTGTTGGCGAAGGGGCTGTCGTCGGCGGGTGTGTAGCCGTACTTGGCGAAGACCGAGCAGATCTCGGCCTCGGGGAAGCTGCGGTGGAGGTAGTCCACGGCCTCGGCCGCGCTCTGGCCCGCGCCGAGGACGACCGCGCGGCGCACCGGCTGTCCGGAGCGCACGACCTGGTCGACGCGGGGCAGCAACTGGCTGTTGTGCCAGACCCGTTCGGAGAGGTCGGCGCCGGGCGGGAGGTGGGGTTCCAGGCCGGTGGCCACGCAGATGCTGCGGGTCCGGCGGACGGTCAGGCTGTCCGGGTCGCCGGGTGTACGGCTGGTGACGTCGAAGTAGCGGATCTCGCCGTCCCGGGTGACCGGGCGCACGGAGACGACCTCGGCGGAGTACTCGACGAGGTGCGCCACGCGGGCGGCCGCCCACTCGAAGTAGTCGTGGAACTCGATGCGCAGCGGGAAGAGCGTCTTCAGGTTGAGGAAGTCGACGAGCCGCCCGCGGTCGCGCAGGTAGCACAGGAAGCTGAAGTCGCTGGTGGGGTCACGCATCGTCACCAGGTCCTTCAGGAAGGACACTTGCATGGTGGCGTCGTCGATGAGCATGCCCCGGTGCCATCCGAACCGGGGTTGTCTTTCCAGGAACCCGACCCGCAGTCCGTCCTCGGTGCCGGACGCCACGGAGTGCTCGTGCAATGCGATGGCGAGTGCGAGATTGGATGGGCCGAACCCGATCCCCAGTACGTCGTAGATGGAATCCGCCCCGGTGTGCAGCGTCGTCACCGCGTCATCTGCCTTTCATAGAAGGGGTCACAGAGTTTCCCAAGCCGGAACACAGCCTCCCCCAGCAGAGCCATGTTAGATAAGGTAAGCCTTACCTAGCAACGGCTGAGGAGGGCTCATATGCGGGTCGTCATGTTCGGGTACCAGACCTGGGGACACCGGACGCTGCAGGCACTGCTGAATTCCGACCACGAGGTGGTGCTGGCGGTCACCCATCCGAAGAGCGACCACGCGTACGAGAAGATCTGGAGCGATTCGGTCGCTGACCTGGCCGAACAGCACGGCGTGCCGGTGCTGTTGCGCAACCGGCCGGACGACGACGAGTTGCTGCGGGCGCTGAAGGAGGCCGAGCCCGATCTCATCGTCGCGAACAACTGGCGCACCTGGCTGCCGCCGGAGATCTTCGATCTGCCGCCGCACGGCACCCTGAACATCCATGACTCGCTGCTCCCGACCTACGCGGGTTTCTCCCCGCTCATCTGGGCGCTCATCAACGGCGAGCCGGAGGTCGGTGTCACGGCCCACCGCATGGACGCCGAACTCGACATGGGTGACGTGCTGTTGCAGCGTTCGGTGCGGGTGGGACCGCAGGACACGGCGACGGACCTGTTCCACCGCACGGTCGATCTGATCGGCCCGCTCGTCACCGAGTCGCTCGACCTCATCGCATCCGGCGAGGCCGTGTGGACGCCGCAGGACCGCTCCCGGGCGAGTTTCTTCCACAAGCGGTCCCCGGAGGACAGCCGGATCGACTGGACCTGGCCCGCCGAGGACCTGGAGCGGTTCGTCCGGGCCCAGTCCGACCCGTATCCCAACGCCTTCACCCACCACCGGGGTCAGCGCCTCCGCATCGTCTCGGCCGCCGTGTCCGAGGGCCGCTACGGAGGCACGCCGGGGCGGATCTTCATCCGGGAGGGGGACGGTGTCGTGATCGTCGCCGGTGCGGAGGCCCGCTCCGGGCGGCTGCCCGGGCTGGTGGTCAAGCGGGTGCGGACGGAGGACGGCACGGAACTCGCTGCGACGGACTACTTCCGCACGATGGGCGGTTATCTGACGGACCGTCCGTGAGATCGGGCGCCGTCGGCCGTGTCGGCCGGCGGCGCCCGACCCGGTGCCCGTGTCAGCCGGCGGTGCCCGCCACGGGCACCGCGTCGGCGTCGGCGTCCGCGCCCTCGTTCTCGCCCTCGTTCTCGCCCTCGTGGTGGCGGCCCATCGGGATCACCAGGGGCGTACGGCTGACGGGGTCCTCCCCGACCACGCAGCGCAGCCCGAAGACGTCCTCGACCGTCCTGGCGGTGATGACGTCGGCCGGGGCGCCCTCGGCGGCGATGCGCCCGCCCTTCATGGCGATGATGTGGTCGGCGTACCGGCAGGCCTGGTTGAGGTCGTGCAGGACCATGACGACGGTGCGACCCTGGTGCCGGTTGAGATCGGTGACCAGGTCCAGGACGTCGATCTGGTGGGCGAGGTCCAGGTAGGTCGTCGGCTCGTCCAGCAGCATCACGGGGGTGCCCTGGGCGACGGCCATGGCGATCCAGGCGCGTTGCCGCTGTCCGCCGGAGAGTTCGTCGACGGGACGGTGGGCGAGGTCGCTCATGGCGGTGGCCCTGAGCGCCTCGTGCACGGCCTCCTCGTCGCCGCGGGACCACTGCCGCCACCAGGTCTGGTGCGGGGAACGTCCGCGCCCCACCAGGTCGATGACGGTCAGGCCCTCGGGCGCGACGGGGGTCTGCGGGAGGATGCCGAGCCGCTGGGCGAGGACCCGGGTCGGGATGGAGTGCACCGAGCGGCCGTCGAGGTGGACGGTGCCCGCCTTGGGGGTCAGCAGGCGGGCCAGGGCGCGCAACAGGGTCGATTTGCCGCAGGCGTTGGCGCCGACGATGGCGGTGACCCGGCCCGTCGGGATCACCAGGTCGAGGTCCTCGACGACGATCCGGTCGTCGTAGGCCAGGCGCAGGCCCTCGGCCCGCAGTTCCGGCCCGTCGACGGGACCGCCGTCGCGGGAGTCGGCAAGGCCGTGGGCGCGGGTGTCGCGCTTCGTCGTCGGCTCGTCCTTCGATGACACGTCTTCAGCCTCCTGAACCGGCGCGGTTGGCGCGGATGAGCAGCCACAGCAGTACGGGGGCGCCGAGCACCCCGGTGACGACCCCGACCGGTAGCTCCGTGTCCGGGACGAGCTTGCGGGCGGCGAGGTCCGACACGAGGACCATCACGGCGCCGGTGAGCCCCGCTGCGACGGGCGGTGGGAACGGGGTGCCGGCCAGGCGCTGGGCGACCTGGGGCGCGGCGAGCGCCACGAAGGCGATGGGTCCGGCGGTGGCCGTGCCGAAGGCCACGAGGCCGACGGCGATGAGCAGGACGGCCACCCGGACGACCTGCACCCGGGTGCCGAGGCCCTTCGCGACGTCGTCCCCGAGCTGCATGACGCGGATCTGCCGGCCGAGCAGGATCGCGGGCGGCACGAGCACGGCCATGGTGACGGCGAGCGGTCCGATCTGCTCCCAGGTACGGCCGTTGAGGTTGCCGACGAGCCAGCCGAGGGCGGCCTGGGCCTGGAAGCGCTGGCCGCGCGCCATGAGGTAGTCGGTGAGGCTGGTGCAGATCCAGGCCACGCCGATGCCGACGAGGACGATGCGGTAGCCGGTGGTGCCGCGTTTCCAGGCCAGCGCGTAGACCAGCAGGCCGGTGACCGTCGCGCCGAGCAGGCCGAGGGCCTGGGTGCCGAGGCCCGCGTCCCAGCCGAGGACGATCCCGGCGACGACCGCGGTGCCGGCGCCCTGGGTGATGCCGATCATGTCGGGGCTGGCCAGCGGGTTGAGCGTCACCGTCTGGAGGAGGGCTCCGGAGACGCCGAAGGCGATGCCGACGAGCAGTCCGGCGAGGGCCCGCGGCAGCCGCAGTTCGTGGACGATCAGCTCGGTGCCGGGGTCGCCCGTGCCCACCAGGGCCTTCATCACGTCGGTGAGCGGAAGGGCAATGTCCCCGACGGAGGTGACCACCGCGAACGCCAGGAACGCGGCGGCCGCGAGCAGCAGACAGACCACCAGCAGCCGGGGCCGTACGACACCGGAGACGGGCGGGGCGGGCAGCCGGAAGGTGACGCGGTCGGCCGTACGCCGCTTCGGCGTGGGGTCGCCTGCGCCCCTCGGGGGCGGCACGGGCGCGAGTTCGGTGGTCATCGGCTCACAGCTCCACGGATTCGGTTCGCACGGGCCCGCGTACGCCCGGTCGTGAGGTCATGGTTCACAGCTCCGCGAGGCGTCGGCGGCGGACCAGCACGATGAAGAAGGGGCCGCCGACGAAGGCGACGAGGACGCCGGCCTGGATCTCGGTCGGGCGGGCGAGCAGACGGCCGGCGATGTCGGCGGCCAGCAGGAGGCAGGGGGCGAGGACGGCCGACAGCGGGAGCAGCCAGCGGTGGTCCGGGCCGATGCCGGCCAGTTGGGCGAGGACACGGGCGATGTGCGGGACGACCAGGCCGACGAAGACCACGGGCCCGATGACGGCGACGGCTCCCCCGGTGAGCAGGGTGACGGCGACCACGCCCTGGACGCGGACCAGGCCGAGCTTGAGGCCGAGCGACTTCGCGACGTCGTCGCCGAGGGCGAGGCTGTTGAGGGCGGGGGCGCAGGCGAGGGCGAGGATCGCGCCGACGGCCAGGAACGGCAGAACCCGCAGGAGGACGGCCTCGTCCTGGTTGGCGAGGGAGCCGGCGCTCCAGAAGCGGTAGCGGTTGAGCGCGTCCGGGTCGGTCAGGGCGATGGCGCTGGTGAGCGAGAACAGCAGGGAGGTCACCGCCACACCGGCCAGCGCGAGTTTGACCGGTGTGGAGCCGGACCGGCCCAGTCCGCCGAGGAGGTACACCAGGACGCTGGCGGCGAACGCGCCGCCGAAGGCGAACCAGATGTACCCGTACACCGATCCGATGCCGAGCACCCCGACCGACAGGACCACGGCGAAGGCCGCGCCGGCGCTCACCCCGAGGATGCCGGGGTCGGCCAGCGGATTGCGCGTCAGCGCCTGCATCAGCGAGCCCGACAGGCCGAGGGCGGCGCCGGTGGCGAGGCCGAGGGCGGTGCGCGGCAGGCGCACGGACCAGATGACGTTGTCGATCCGGGTGCTGGGGGCGTCGCCGAGCAGGGTGTGCCACACCTGGTCAAGGGGGACGCCCAGGGCGCCGAACGCCATCGACAGGGCGCACAGCGTGAGCAGGAGGACGCCCGAGAGCGTCAGAAGCAGTACCGCGCGGGGGCCTTTCGCCGCCCGGACCGTCAAGGTCCCCACGTCTTCAACTTTCTTTGATGAGGCTTGCCTTAACTGTAGGGCGAGCACGGGGTGAACTGTAGGTCTTCCGTCGAATGCCGTCCCGTCCCGGCGGGTACGTCTCTTTGCAGACGCTGTGAATTAGGTAACCCTTACCTTAGTATGTCGGCGACCCCGGCCCCAGGTCCGGGACCCCGACCCGCTGGGGAGGCTCGCGGCTGTGTGCGGTTCCGAGGAAGTTCTGTCCCATTGGCGGCGGTTGTTGACACCGCTCCCGCTCGAGATCGCGCTGCCCGCAGACCGGCCGCATCCACCACGGCCGCTGCCCGAGCGGGACGCGCGGGTGCTGCCGGACGTCCCGGACGTGCCCGACGCCGTCCGACTCGCGGCGTTCGTCGCCCTGTTGCACCGCTACACCGGCGCGACGGACCTGACCGTGGGCCATGACGGGCTCCCGCTGCGGGTCTCCGTCGAACACGAGCCGACGTTCGCCGAGTTGGTACGACGGGTGACGCAGGCGTGGGAGGAGGCGCAGACCCACCGGGTGCCCGTCGGCCTCCTGGTCGAGGAGCTGCGGCCCCGGCCGACGCGCGGCGGCGGACTGTTCTTCAACACGGCGTTCGCCACGGCCGCCCGTCCGGCCGGTGAACTCCCGGCCCCGGTAGACGTGTTGCTGGAGGTGGACGGGGACTCGGCGCGGGCGTCGTACTCCCCCGCCCTGTTCGACGGCACGACGATCGAGCGGCTGCTCGGTCACTACCGCACGCTGCTCGCCGACGCGGTGGCCCGGCCCGGGACGCCGGTGGCCCGGCTGGACCTGATGTCCCGGGAGGAGTACGGGCAGGTCGTCCTCGACTGGAACGACACCGCGCACACGGTGCCGTCGGACACCTGGCCGGCGATGTTCGCCGAGCAGGTGCGACAGCGGCCCGAGGCCGTGGCGCTGGTCTTCGAGGACGAGGAACTCACCTACGCCGAGCTGGACGAACGCGCCAACCGCCTGGCGCACGCGCTGATCGCGCGGGGTGCCGGGCCCGAGCGGATCGTCGCCCTGGCGCTGCCACGTTCCACGGAGTTGATCGTCGCCGAGGTGGCCGTCCTGAAGTCGGGCGCCGCCTATCTGCCGATCGACCACGACTACCCGGCGGACCGCATCGCGTACATGCTGGGCGACGCACGGCCCGTCTGCATGGTGACCACCGGCGAGACCGCGCGCGACCTCCCCGACCCGGCCGAGGGCATGACCCTCCTGGAGCTGGACGCGCCCGCCACGGCCGCCGAGTTGGCGGGGCGGCCGGTCCACGACCCCACCGAGGCGGACCGCGGGGCGCCCCTCACCGTCCTCAACGCCGCCTACGTGATCTACACCTCCGGTTCGACCGGCCGCCCCAAGGGCGTCGTCCTCGCCCACGGCGGTGTGGCGAAGCTGGTGGCCACGCAGAGCGAGCGCTTCGGCATCGGCCCGCACAGCCGGGTGCTGCAGTTCGCCTCGCCCAGCTTCGACGTCGCCTTCTGGGACCTGTGCCTCGGACTGCTGTCCGGCGGCCGGCTCGTCGTCGTCCCCGCCGAGCGCCGGGTGCCGGGCGCGCCGCTCGCCGACTACGCGAACGCGCACGGCATCACCTTCATGATCCTGCCGCCCGCGCTGCTGGCGGCCATGCCCGACGACGTCGAACTGCCGCCGACAGCCACGCTGTTGGCGGGCACCGAGCGGGTCTCCCCCGAGCTGGTGGGCCGGTACGCGCGCGGCCGGATGATGTTCAACGCGTACGGCCCGACCGAGGCCACCACCAACTCCACGCTCGGGCTGTGCGATCCGGACATCCCGGCCGGGGCGATCGTGCCGATCGGTGTGCCCGACCCCGGGACCCGGGCGTACGTCCTCGACGCGTTCCTGCGGCCGGTGCCCGCCGGAGTCACCGGCGAGCTGTACCTCGGCGGCGCGGGCCTCGCGCGGGGCTATCTCGGACGGCCGGACCTGACCGCCGAGCGGTTCGTCGCCGACCCGTTCGGGGAGCCCGGCGAGCGGCTCTACCGCACCGGCGACCTGGTGCGCTGGCGGGCGGACGGACGACTGGAGTTCCTGGGGCGCGCCGACGCCCAGGTCAAGATCCGAGGCTTCCGTATCGAGCCGGGCGAGATCGAGTCGGTGCTGCGCGGCCATCCGGCCGTCGACCAGGTCACCGTCGTCGTCCGCGAGGACCGGCCGGGCGACCGCCGTCTCGCCGCCTACGTCGTCCCGGCCCTCGACGCGCCGCGTGAGGCGGACGCAGACGCGCGGGTCGAGGAGTGGAAGGAACTGCACGAACTCCTCTACGGGGCGGCCGGTTCCGAGGACTCGCGCACGGCGGCGGACACCGACGGCTCCGGCCTGCGCGAGAACTTCGCGGGCTGGAACAGCATGTACGACGGCACGCCCATCCCCGTCGAGGAGATGCGCGAGTGGCGGACGGCGACCATCGACCGCATCCGTGAGCTCGGCTCCGCCGGGCGGGTGCTGGAGATCGGCGTCGGCAGTGGCCTGATCCTGTCCGCGATCGCGCCCGTCAGCGAGGCGTACTGGGGCACCGACCTCTCGGCCCAGGCCGTCACGGCACTGCGCGCACAGATCGACCGCGATCCGGAGCTGGCCGCGAAGGTCGAGCTGCGGGCGATGCCCGCCCACGACACCGAGGGCCTACCCGAGGGGTACTTCGACACCGTCGTCATCAACTCCGTCGCGCAGTACTTCCCCAGCGGGGAGTACCTGGCCGACGTGCTCCGCAAGGCGGCGGGGCTGCTCGCCCCCGGTGGCCGGATCTTCGTCGGCGACGTCCGCAATCTGCGCCTGCTGCGGACGCTGCGCGCGGCCGTGGAGACCCGCCGGGCGGCCGGTGGCGACGAGGACGACAAGAGCGCGCTGCGGGCGGCCGTCGAGCGGTCCGTGCGCTGGGAGGGCGAACTCCTGCTCGACCCGGACTTCTTCGCCGCCCTCGACGGCTTCGCCGCGGAGATCCGCCTCAAGCGGGCCGCGCACCACAACGAGCTGAGCCGGTACCGGTACGACGTCGTGCTGCGCCCGGGGGCCCCGGTGACCGCACGGGAGCTGCCGGAGGCCGACTGGTCGGCCGTCGGCGGTCTCGGCGGACTGGCGGAGCTGCTGGCCGGGCGCCCGGCGGGGCTCCGCGTCACCGGTGTGCCCAACGCGCGTCTCGCGGACGACCTGGCTGATCTACGGCGGCTGGAGGGCAGCAGTCGGCAGGCGGCCGACGGGACCGACCCCGAGGACCTGCACGCGCTGGCGGCCGAGCACGGCTACCGGGCGGCGCTCACCTGGAACGGGAACGCCGACGACGGCGCGTTCGACGCCGTGCTGGTCCTCGACGGACCCTTCAGCCCGCTGTACCGGACGGCCGGGGTCCATCCGCGCGCCAACCGGCCCGCGCCCTTCCGTGACGTGAGCGCGCTGATGCGGACCCTGCGCGGGCACGCCGCCGAGTGGCTGCCCGACCACATGGTCCCCTCGGCGTTCGTCCCGCTGCACGCCCTGCCGGTCACTCCCAGCGGCAAGATCGACGGCAGAGCGCTGCCGGCGCCGGACTACGCCACGATGAGCTCCGGCAGGGCCCCGCGCACCCCGCGCGAGAGGCTGCTGTGCGCGCTGTACGCCGAGGTGCTCGGCCTGGACGCGGTGACGGCCGAGGACGACTTCCTCGCGCTCGGCGGCGACAGCATCAGCGCCATCCAACTCCTCATCCGGGCCCGGGAGGCGGGCCTGAAGCTGACCACCCGCGACGTCTTCCGGCACCGCACGGTCGAGGCGCTGGCGCAGGCGGCCGTCGAGCGGGTCGCCGTCGAGCCGGTCGCCGACCACACCGCCGACGAGCCCCTGATCGAGGTCGACGCGGCCGAACTCGCCGAGATCCAGGGCACGCGTCCGCTGTCCGTCGCCGAACTGCTGCCGCTCACCCCGCTCCAGCAGGGCTTCTTCTTCCACTCCCTCACCGGCGGCGCCGACGGGGACACCTATGTCGTCCAGCAGGTCCTGGACCTCGCCGGACCGGTCGACGCCGCGCTGCTGCGCCGGGCAGCGCAGTGCCTGCTGGACCGGCACGCGCCGCTGCGGGCCGCGTTCCGCCAACGCCCCGACGGCACCCCGGTGCAGATCATCACGCGGGACGCCGAACTGCCCTGGCGGGAGGTCGACCTCTCGTCGCAGGACGGCGAGGTCCGCGAGACGCTGGGCGACGCCGTCGCCGCCGACGAGCGGGCCCGGGGCTTCGACCTGGCCGCGCCCCCGCTGCTGCGCTGCGCCCTGGTCCGGCTCGGCGAGGAGCGCAGCCGCCTGGTGCTGACGTTCCATCACATCGTCGCCGACGGCTGGTCGTTGCCGGTGCTGCACCGCGAACTGATGGCGTACTACGGTGTCGACGCGCCCGCGCTGCCCGAGGTCGCCCCCTACCGGGGCTTCCTGCGCCGTCTCGCCGAGCAGGACCGTGACACGGCACGCGAGGTCTGGCGCGACGCGCTCGCGGGGCTGGACGAGCCGACCCGGCTGGTGGGCGCCCCGGCCGACGGGGCGCCCGTACGGCCCGAGCACGTCCGGGTGGAGCTGTCCGAGCGCACCACCGCGCGGCTCGCCGAGCGGGCCCGCGAGCTCGGTGTCACCCTGGGCACCGTGGTGCAGGGCGCGTGGGGGCTGCTGCTGGGCCGGCTGACCGGCCGGGACGACGTGGTGTTCGGCACCACGGTCTCCGGGCGCGACGGCGAGGTCGACGGCATCGCGTCCATGGTGGGCCTGTTCATCAACACCTTGCCGACCCGCTTCCGTTGGGCACCTCGTGAGTCTTTCGGGGCGCTGCTCGTCCGCCTCCAGGAGGAACAGGCCCGGCTGCTGGACCACCAGCACCTGGGCCTCGCGGAGATCCAGCGGCTCACCGGGCACGCGGGCTCCGGCGAACTCTTCGACACCCTCGTGGTGTTCGAGAACTACCCCGCCGAGTCGGACCTCCGGGACGCCTCGGGCACCGTACGCATCACCGGCGACGCCTTCCACGACGCCGTGCACTATCCCCTCGCCCTCGTCGTCAAGCCCGGCCGACGGCTCGACCTGCGGCTCAAGCACCACGCGCAGCGCCTCGACGGCGACACCGTCCGCGCCCTCGGCGACCGGCTGGTCCGCGTCCTGGAGGCCGTCGCCGAAGCACCGGACCGTGCGGCCGCCTCCGTCGAACTACTCTCCCCCGACGAGGCCCTGCGCGCCCACCCCGTCGGCGAGGAGCGCGTCGTACCGGAGATCACCCTGGCGGAAGGGTTCGCCGCGCAGGTCGCCCGGACGCCCGACGCGACGGCCGTCGTCTTCGAGGACGAGCGGCTGAGCTATGCCGAACTGGACTCCCGGGCGGAGGAGTTGGCCGTACGGCTGCGTGGCCGGGGCGCGGGCCCCGGGGCCTTCGTGGCGGTCGCCGTGCCACGCTCGGCGGAGCTGATGGTGGCACTGCTCGGCGTTCTGAAGTCGGGCGCCGCCTATCTGCCGGTGGACCTCGACTACCCGGCCGACCGGGTGGCCCACATGCTGGCCGACTCGGGAGCCACGACCGTGGTCACCCTCGCCGCGACGGCCGACCGACTGCCCGCGCCGAGCCCGTCCGCCGGGGAGAACGCGCCCTCCGTACTGCTGCTGGACGCCGCCGACGCCTCCACCGAGGCCGCCGTCGGCCCCGCCGCCACGCCCGCACACCCCGACGACCCCGCCTACCTGATCTACACCTCCGGCTCGACCGGCCTGCCCAAGGGCGTCGTCGTCACCCACCGGGCCATCGTGAACCGACTGGCGTGGACGCAGGGCGAGTACGGACTCGGGCCCGACGACCGGGTGTTGCAGAAGACGCCGTCCAGCTTCGACGTGTCCGTGTGGGAGTTCTTCTGGCCGCTCCTCGAAGGCGCGACCGTGGTGCTCGCCCGCCCGGACGGCCACCGCGACCCCGCCTACCTGGCGGACCTCGTGCGGGAGCGGGCCGTCACGACCATGCACTTCGTGCCGTCGATGCTGGAGGCCTTCCTCCAGCACGACGAGGTCACCGGCGACCCCACCTGGTCGGCGTCGCTGCGCCGCGTCCTCAGCAGCGGCGAGGCGCTCCCGGTCACCGCCGCGAGCCGCTGGCACGCGCTGACGGGCGTGCCGCTGCACAACCTGTACGGCCCGACCGAGGCGGCCGTCGACGTCACGTACCACCCGTACACCCCCGGCGAGGAGCAGGCCGGCGCGTCCGTGCCCATCGGGCGCCCCGTGTGGAACACCGGGCTGCGCGTGCTGGACACCTGTCTGCGGCCCGTCCCGGACGGTGTCCCCGGCGAGCTGTATCTGACCGGCGTCCAGCTGGCCCGCGGCTACCACGCCCGGCCGGCCCTGACCGCCGAGCGGTTCACCGCCGACCCGTACGGGCCGCCCGGCAGCCGGATGTACCGCACCGGTGACCTGGTCCGGCGGCGCGCGGACGGCGTGATCGAGTACCTGGGCCGCACGGACCGGCAGGTCAAGCTGCGCGGCAACCGGATCGAACTCGGCGAGATCGAGGCCGCGCTCGCGCGGCTGCCGGAGGTGGCGCAGGCTGCCGTGACGGTACGCGACGACGCGCTGGTGGCGTACGTCGTGCCCAGCGGGGGCGCCACAGAGGTGGGCGACCTGCGCGAGGCACTGACCGGGTCCCTCCCCTCCCCCATGGTTCCGAGCGCCTGGGTCGTCCTGGACGCGCTGCCGCTCACTCCGAGCGGCAAGCTGGACCGGGCCGCGCTGCCCGCCCCGCAGGCCGTGCGCGCGGCCGTCACCCGGGCCCCGGCCACGCCCCGGGAGCAGGTGCTCGTCGAGATCTTCGCGGCCGTGCTGAAGCTCGACGAGGTCGGCGTCGACGACGACTTCTTCCTGCTCGGCGGCGACAGCATCTCCTCGATCGCCGTCTCCAGCCGGGCCCGCCGCGCGGGTCTGGTGATCGGCCCGCGCGAGGTGTTCGAGCACCGCACCCCGGCGGCGCTCGCGGCGACGGCGGCCCTCGACGAGCCGACCGCCGGGGACAGCCCTGTCGCGTCCGCGTTCACGCTGACCGAGGAGGAGCGGGAACGGGTCGAGCGGCTCGCACCGGACCGGATCGAGGACGTGTGGCCCCTCGCCCCGCTCCAGGAGGGCCTGTTCTTCCACTCGAACTTCGACGACAGCTCCCTGGACGTCTACACGGTCCACGAGTCGTTCGACTTCGCCGAACGCGTCGACGCCGAACGGCTGTCGGACGCCGTGCGGACGCTGCTGGGCCGCAACCCCAGCCTGCGGGCCGGCTTCACCAGTGAGGGGCTGCGCCAGCCGGTGCAGTTCATCGTGCGCGACGCCGACGTCCCGCTGCGGGAGGTGGATCTGGCGGGACTCCCGGCGGCCGAACAGGACGTCCGGATGCGGGAGTTGCTGGAGGAGTCGAGGGCGCAGCGGTTCGACCTCACCCGCCCGCTGCTGTTCCGGATGCTGCTGGTGCGGCTCGGTGCGGAGCGCGGCGACCGGCTGATCGTCGGCCGCCATCTGATCCTCTGGGACGGCTGGTCGGCCTGGCTCTTCCTGGACCAGCTGTTCGCCCTGTACGAGAGCGGGGGTGACCCGGCGGGTCTGGACCGCCCCGGCTCCTACCGCGACTACCTGACCTGGCTGGAGCGGCAGGACGACACCGAGGCGACCCGCGCGTGGCGGGCGGCCCTGTCCGGTTTCGAGGAGCCGACGCTCCTCGTGCCCGCCGCCTCCGACCGGGGCCAGGAGCCGGTGATCCCGGAACATCTGGAGGCCGTGCTCGACGCGGCGGTCGCCGAGCGGCTGCGCGACACCGCCCGCGCCCACGGTCTGACCCTCAACACCGTGCTCAACGCGGCCTGGGGTCTGGTCCTGGCCGGCGCGACCGGCCGCACGGACATCGCCTTCGGTACGACGGTCGCCGGACGGCCCAGTGAGGTGCCGGACGTCGAGAACGTCATCGGCATGTTCCTCAACACCGTGCCCGCGCGCATCGCGTTCGACCCGCGCGAACCGGTCCTGGACCTGCTGCGCCGCGTCCAGGGCGAGCGTCTCGAGGTCATGCCGTACGAGTACCTGGGGCTCGGTGTCCTCCAGGCCGAGACGGGCCACCGGCGGCTGTTCGACACGCTGTTCGTGCTGCGCAACGCCGACACGGACGAGCGGCTCGCCGAGCTGCGCGAACGGCACGGCGCGACGGCCGTGGCCAACGTGGACGCCACGCACTATCCGGCGAACCTGGTGGTGACACCCGGCGAGCGGGTGCGAGTGACCCTGGCCTACCGCCCCGACCTGCTGGACGACACCCACGCGCAGCGCCTGTTGGACCGCTTCGTGCTGCTGGTCGACCGGCTGGTCGCCGACCCGGCCGCTCCGGTCGGCTCGCTGGATCCCCTGCTGCCGGCCGAGGCCGCCGCGCTCGCCCGTGAGGAGGCCGAGCAGCGGCAGCCCGTCCCGCACGAGACGGTCGCGGACATGCTCGCCGCGCAGGCCGCCCGCACCCCGGACGCGACCGCCCTGGTCTTCGGCGCGCAGACCCTGACGTACGCCGAACTCGACGCGCGCTGCGACCGGATGGCCCGGCTGCTGATCGCGCGGGGCGCAGGACCGGAGAAGGTGATCGCGCTCGGGCTGCCGCGCTCGATCGACATGGTGGTGGCGCTGTTCGCGGTGCTGCGCACGGGGTCGGCGTATCTGCCGCTGGAGCTGGACCACCCCGCCGACCGGCTCTCCCTGATGCTGGCGGACGCCCGCCCGCTGCTCCTGCTGTCGACGGAGGCCGTGTCGCGGACGCTGACGGGCGACACGCCGCGTGTCCTGCTCGACGACCCGGCGGTGACGGCCGAGCTGGCGGCCTTCCCGGCCGGTCCGGTGTCGGTGACCTTCAGCCTGGACCACCCGGCGTACGTCATCTACACCTCGGGCTCCACGGGCCGCCCCAAGGGGGTCGTCACGCCGTACATCGGCCTGACGAACATGCAGCTCAACCACCAGAAGGAGATCTTCGCGCCGGCGATCGCGTCGGCGGGCGGGCGGCGGCTGCGGATCGCGCACACCGTGTCGTTCGCGTTCGACATGTCCTGGGAGGAGCTGCTGTGGCTCGTCGAGGGGCATGAGGTGCACGTCTGCGACGAGGAGCTCAGGCGGGACGCGACCGCGCTGGTCGCGTACTGCGAGGAGCACCGCGTCGACGTCGTCAACGTGACCCCGACCTACGCCCATCTCCTCATCGAGGAGGGCCTGTTGGAGGGGCACCGGCCGCCGCTGGTGCTGCTCGGCGGCGAGGCGGTCACCGAGACGGTGTGGAACACCCTGCGGGACACCGAGGGCACGTACGGCTACAACCTGTACGGCCCGACCGAGTACACGATCAACACGCTCGGCGGGGGTACGGAGGACAGCGCGACCCCGACCGTGGGCAGGCCGATCCGCGCCACCCGGGCCCGCGTCCTCGACACCTGGATGCGTCCGGTGCCGGACGGCGTGGCGGGCGAGCTGTACATCGCCGGAGTCGGGCTGGCACGCGGCTACCTCGACCGGCCGGGTCTGACCGCCGAGCGGTTCGTCGCGGACCCGTTCGGGCAGCCGGGCGAGCGCATGTACCGCACCGGCGACCTGGTGCGGCGCCGCGCCGACGGCAATCTGGACTTCCTCGGCCGTACCGACGACCAGGTCAAGATCCGGGGCTATCGGGTGGAGCTGGGTGAGATCGAGACCGCTCTCGCCCAGCATCCCGAGGTGTCGCAGGCCGCCGTGATCGCCCGCGACGACACCTCGGCGCCGGGCACGAAGCGCCTCGTGGGCTATGTGGTCCCGGCCGAACTCGACGAGGACGCGCGGGAATCGGCCGAGCGGGAGCAGATCGGTGAGTGGCAGGAGATCTACTCCGCCGAGTACACCGAGATCGGCACCGCCCTGTTCACCGAGGACTTCGCGGGCTGGGACAGCTCCTACGACGGCACGCCGATCCCCGTGGAACACATGCGGGAGTGGCGCGAGGCCACCGTGGAACGCATCCGTGAGCTGCGGCCCCGCCGGATCCTGGAGATCGGTGTCGGCTCGGGCCTGCTGCTGTCGAAGCTCGCCCCGGACGCGGAGGCGTACTGGGCGACCGACTTCGCCGCGCCCGTCATCCGCAAGCTCACAGAAGGCGTCAAGAGCGACCCGGCGCTGGCCGGCAAGGTCGAACTGCGCTGCCAGGCGGCCGAGGTGACCGACGGCCTGCCCACCGGGTTCTTCGACACGATCGTCATCAACTCCGTCGTGCAGTACTTCCCGAGCCTGGACCACCTCCACCAGGTGATCCGGGGCGCGCTCGGCCTGCTCGCGCCCGGCGGCGCCCTGTTCCTCGGCGACGTCCGCGACCTGCGTCAGGCCCGGGTGTTCCAGGCCGGCATCCAGGCCGCCCGCGCCGACGCGGACACCGAGCCCGAGACCCTGCGCCGGGCCGTGGAGCGGGGCCTCGCGCTGGAGAAGGAACTCCTCGTCGACCCGGACTGGTTCACCACCCTCGGTGTCGGTGTCGACCTGCGCACCAAGGCGGGCCGCCACCACAACGAGCTGACCCGCTACCGGTACGACGTGGTGCTCCACGAGGGGGACGCCGGCCTCGCGCTGGACGGTGTCCCGGCCGTCGACTGGACCGGACGGGACGCGCTCCTCGCGCGGCTCGACGGCACCGGACCGCTCCGGGTGCGGGGCGTCCCGGACGCCCGTACGGCCGGTGACCTCGCCGGACTGCGCGCCCTGGACACCGGCCGCCCCTCGCCCGTCGCGGCGACGGGCGTGGAACCGGAGGACCTGCGGGAGACCGCCGAGGCACGCGGCTACCGGCTGCTGACCACCTGGTCCGCCGAACCCGGCGCCTACGAGGCCGTGTTCGTGCCCGACACCGACACCTCCCGCACGACCGGTCTGTACCGGCCGCGCGCCGACCGCGACGCCACGGCTCCGTTCGCCAACACCCCGGCGGCCGGCCGCGGTCACACCGCGCTCGTGCGGCGGCTCCGCGACGACCTCGGGCAGCGGCTGCCCGGCTACATGGTGCCCGCCGCGTTCGTGGTGCTGCCGGGGCTGCCGATGAACGACAACGGCAAGCTGGACGTGCGCGCCCTGCCGGACGCCGAGCCCGCGGTCGCCCTGTCGGCCGGGCGCGGCCCGCGCACTCCCGTCGAGGAGGTGCTGTGCCGGCTCTTCGCCGAGGTGCTGGGGCTGCCCCGCACGGGCGCCGAGGACAACTTCTTCGACCTGGGCGGCCACTCGCTGCTCGCGACCCGGCTGATCAGCCGTGCCCGCACCGAGCTGGGCGCCGAGCTGGCCATCCGTGACCTCTTCGAGGCGCCCACCCCCGAGGCGCTGGCGCTGCGGGCGGACACCGGTCGTCCGGCGCGGCCCGCGCTGCGGACGGTCGCCGAGCGGCCCGCGCGGGTCCCGCTGTCGGCGGCGCAGCGGCGGCTGTGGCTGGTGGAGCGGCTCACCGGCGGCGGGGTGGCCTACAACTTCCCCCTCGTCTTCCGGCTGCGCGGCGAGCTGGACCTCGACGCGCTGCGGGCCGCGCTGCTGGATGTGACGGCCCGTCATGAGGCGTTGCGGACCCGCTTCCTGGAGGAGGACGGCGAGCCCTATCAGTGGATCGTGTCGCCGGGCGAGGCCGAGCCCGCGTTCCGGGTCGTCGAGGTCACCGAGAACGACCTGGCCTCACGGATCGAGGCGGCGCAGCGCCGGCCCTTCGACCTGAGCACCGAACTGCCGGTCCGCGCCCAGGTGTTGCGTCTCGGCGCCACCGAGCACGTGGTGGCGCTGGTGCTGCACCACATCACCACCGACGAGTGGTCGGACCGACCGTTCCTCGCCGATCTCACCACCGCGTACCGGGCCCGGGTCGAGGGACACGCTCCGAGTTGGGCACCGCTGCCGGTGCAGTACGCCGACTACACGCTCTGGCAGGACTCCCTGCTCGGGCAGGTCGGTGCGGAGCAACTCGCCCACTGGACCGAGGCGTTGCGCGACCTGCCCGAGGAGCTGTCCCTCCCCCAGGACCGGCCGCGGCCGGACGCGCCCACCGGGCGAGGCGGCAAGGTGCGTCTGGAGCTGTCCCCCGCCACCGGCCGGGCGCTGCGCGAGCTGTCCGCCGCCACGAACACCAGTATGTTCATGCTGTTCCAGGCGGCCACGGCGGCGCTGCTGCACCGGCTGGGCGCCGGTGACGACATCCCGCTCGGGGCGCCCATCGCGGGGCGGACGGACGACGCGCTCGACGACCTGGTCGGGTTCTTCGTGAACACCCTGGTGCTGCGCACCGATCTGTCGGGCCCGGAGAACGGCCCGGCGGACCTGACCTTCGCCCAACTGCTGGGGCGGGTGCGGGAGTCGGCCCTCCAGGCGTTCGAGCACCAGGATCTGCCCTTCGACCAGGTCGTGGAGGCCGTGAACCCGCCCCGGGTCGCCGGTCGTAACCCGCTCTTCCAGGTCATGCTGGGCTACCACTACCGGCCCGACGGCGACCCGGACGTGCTGGACATGCCGACCGAGTGGTTCGACATGGACACCGGCATGGCCAAGTTCGACCTGCACTTCACCTTCGTGGACGAGGTGGGGCAGGACCGTCTCACCCTGCTGCTCGAGTACGCGCTCGACCTGTACGACGACGAGACGGCCCGGCGCACGGCCGGACGCCTGGCCCGGCTGCTGGAGCAGGTCGCCGACGCGCCGGACACACCGGTGCGGGATCTGGCCGTCCTGGAGGAGGCGGAGCGGGAGTCGGTGCTCGTCCGGTGGAACGACACCGCGCACAACGTGCCCGCGACCACTCTGCCGGAGCTGTTCCGGGCACAGGTGGCGCGGACCCCGGACGCGCTCGCCCTCGTCCACGACGAACAGCGCCTGACGTACGCCGAGTTGGACGCACGGGTCGAGCGGACCGCGCGGGTCCTCGCCGGGAGGGGCGTGGGTCCGGAGCGCACGGTGGCGGTGGCGCTGCCGCGTTCGGTGGAGCTGGTGGTCGCCCTGCTGGCGGTGCACCGGGCCGGCGGCGCCTATCTGCCGCTGGAGGCCGACCAGCCCCGGGAACGGCGGGCGCTCATGCTGGAGGAGGCCCGGCCTGTGTGCGTCGTCGAGGGCGCCCTGCCGGAGGGACCGGAAGGGGAGCTGCCCGCCGCGTACGACCCGGCGAGCCCCGCCTACGTGATCTACACCTCCGGTTCGACCGGCCGCCCCAAGGGCGTCGTCGTGCCGCAGGAGGGCATCGTCAACCGGCTGCTGTGGATGCAGGACGCGTACGGGCTCGGCCCCGACGACCGGGTGCTGCAGAAGACCCCGGCCGGGTTCGACGTGTCGGTGTGGGAGTTCTTCTGGCCGCTGATCACCGGCGCCGCGCTGGTGGTCGCCCGGCCGGAGGGCCACCGCGACCCGGCGTATCTCGCGCGGGTGATCCGTGAACAGGCCGTCACGACCACGCACTTCGTGCCGTCGATGCTCCAGGTGTTCCTGGAGGAGCCGGCCGCCGCGCGGTGCACGGGTCTGCGCCGGGTGATGTGCAGTGGTGAGGCGCTGCCGTCGTCGGTGGCGGCACGCTTCCACGAGGTGCTGTCGGCGGAGCTGCACAACCTGTACGGGCCGACGGAGGCCTCGGTCGACGTCACGGCCGGGCCGGTGGAGCCGGGCGCCGACCGGGTGGTGATCGGGCGTCCCGTGTGGAACACCCGGACCTACGTCCTCGACGCGGCGCTGCGGCCGGTGCCGCCCGGTGTGGCGGGAGAGCTCTACCTGGCGGGCGTCCAGCTCGCCCGTGGCTACCTCGACCGCCCCGGCCTCACCGCCGAGCGGTTCGTCGCGGACCCGTACGGCGGGCCGGGCGCACGGATGTACCGCACGGGCGACCTCGCCCGCTGGCGGGCGGACGGCACGCTCGACTTCCTCGGCCGCACCGACCACCAGGTCAAGGTCCGTGGTGTGCGCGTCGAGCCCGGCGAGATCGAGACGGTGCTCGCCCGGCACGAGTCCGTCGCCCAAGCGGTGGTCGTCGCCCACGAGCAGCGGCTCGTCGCGTACGTCGTCCCCGCCGCCGGAGGGGCCGTCGACCCGGCGGCCCTGCGGGCCCACACCGCCGGCGCCCTGCCGGACCACATGGTGCCCGCGGCCGTCGTCGTCCTCGACGCGCTGCCGCTGACGTCCAACGGCAAGCTGGACCGCCGGGCACTGCCCGCGCCCGACTTCACCGCGGGCAGCGGCTCGGGCGGCCGGGCGTCGGGTCCGCGCGAGGAGATCCTCCGGGGTCTGTTCGCCGAGGTGCTGGGGGTGGACCGGGTCGGTGTCGACGACGACTTCTTCGCCCTGGGCGGCCACTCGCTGCTGGCCATGCGGCTGGTCGCCGGGGTCCGGGCCGCGTTCGGGTCGGAGGTGTCGCTGCGCACGGTGTTCGACGCGCCGACGGTGGCCCGGCTCGCGCGGCGGCTGGCCGACACGGCGGACGCGGGGGCCGCGCCCCGCCCGGCGCTGACGGTCCGGGAGCGTCCCGAGCGGCTGCCGCTGTCCTCCGCGCAGCAGCGGCTGTGGGTGCTGTACCAGGTGGAGGGCCCCAGCGCGACGTACAACATCCCGTCGGCCTGGCGGCTGACGGGCGCCCTTGACGTCGAGGCGCTGCGGGCGGCCGTGCACGATCTGGTCGTCCGGCACGAGACGCTGCGCACGGTCTTCCCCGACGACGAGGGCCGGGCCCATCAGCTGGTCCTGGCGCACGACGAGGTCCGGGTCCCGTTCGAGGTCGTCGACACCGACGACGAGCTGCTGCCCGAGCTGTTGGCGGAGGCGGGCGCGTACGGCTTCGCTCTGGACCGTGAACTCCCGTTGCGGGTGCATGTGTTCCGCACGGGTGAGGAGGAGTGGACGGTCCTGCTGCTCCTGCACCACATCGCCGGGGACGAGTGGTCGCAGGGCCCGCTGAACCGGGACCTCGCGCTCGCCTACGCCGCCCGTACGGCCGGACGCGCGCCCGACTGGGAGCCGCTGCCGGTCCAGTACGCCGACTACACGCTGTGGCAGCGGGACGTCCTCGGCGACGAGAAGGACGAAACCAGCCTCGCGGCACGCCAGGTCGCGTACTGGAAGCAGGCGCTGGCCGGGCTGCCCGAGGAACTGGCGCTGCCCGTGGACCGGGCCCGACCGCTGGAGTCCACCTACCGGGGCGGCTCCGCCGATCTCTCGCTGGACGCCGAACTCGCCGCCGCGCTCGACACGTTGGCCCGGGACAACGGGGTCAGTGTGTTCATGGTGCTCCAGGCGGCCGTGGCCACCCTCCTGTCCCGGCTCGGCGCGGGCGACGACATCCCGATCGGCAGCCCGATCTCCGGGCGCACCGACGCCGGGCTGGACGATCTGGTCGGGTTCTTCCTGAACACGCTGGTGCTGCGCACCGACACCTCCGGGGACCCGACGTTCCGGGAGCTGCTCGGCCGTGTCCGGGAGACCGACCTCGCCGCGTTCGACCACCAGGACGTGCCCTTCGAGCGGCTGGTGGAGGTGCTCAACCCGGCCCGGTCCCTCGCCCGTCACCCGCTGTTCCAGGTGATGGTGGTGTACCTCGCGTCCGACGGTGAGGACGCCGGGCTGCCCGGTCTGGCCGCCCGGCGGGACGAGGTGGCGCAGACGACCGCCAAGTTCGACCTGTCCTTCGACTTCGTCGAGCGCGGCGACGGCACCGGCGTGGACGGCGTCCTGGAGTACAGCGCCGACCTGTTCGACGCCGCCACCGCCCAGTCCTTCGCGGACCGGCTGCGGCGCGTCCTGCGCGCGGTGACCGCCGATCCGGACACCCCGCTCGGTCTCGTCGAGATCCTCGCCCCGGAGGAGCGGGACCGGCTGGTCGGCGGCTGGCACAGCCGTCCGGTCGCCGGTGGTCCCACCACGGTGCCCGCGTTGTTCGAGGAGCGGGCGCGCCGGCACGGCGAGCTGCCCGCCGCGGCCTCCGACGGGGTCGAGCTGACCTTCGCCGAACTCAACGCGGACGCCAACCGGTTGGCCCGGCTCCTCGTGGAGGCCGGCGCGGGGCCCGAGAGGTTCGTCGCGCTCGCGCTGCCGCGCACCGCGCACTTCCTCACGGCCGTCCTCGCGGTGCACAAGGCGGGCGCCGCGTATCTGCCGCTCGACCCGGACGCCCCGGCGGAGCGCACCGCCGATGTCCTCGCCGACGCCGGACCGGTCCTCACCCTGACGACCCGGGAGTACGCCGCGACGCTGCCGTCCGGCATCGCCTCCCTGTCGCTGGACGACCCGGGCACCCGGGACCGGATCGCGGCGCAGGACCCGGCCGACCTCACCGACGCCGATCGGCTCTCCCCGCTGACGCCCCGCCACCCGGCGTACGTCATCTACACCTCGGGCTCCACCGGCCGACCGAAGGGCGTGGTCATCACGCACGAGACGCTCGGCAACCTCTTCCACAGCCACCGCGAGACGCTGTACGGACCGGCGATCGAGGCGGCCGGGCGGCGGCATCTGCGGGTCGGTCACGCCTGGTCGTTCTTCTTCGACGCGTCCTGGCAGCCGCAGTTGTGGCTGCTGGACGGGCACTGTGTCCATGTGCTGTCGGAGGAGGTCCGGCGCGACCCGGAGCTGGTGACCGAGGCCGTGCTGCGGCACCGCTTCGACTTCCTGGAGGTCACGCCGTCGTTCTTCGCCCAGATGGCCGACAGCGGGCTGCTGCAGGGCGGCGACTGCCCGCTCGCGGTCGTCGGCGTCGGCGGCGAGGCCGTCCCGGTCGCCCTGTGGAAGCGGCTGTCCGAACTGCCCGGCACCGAGGCGTTCAACCTGTACGGGCCGACCGAGTCGACCGTGGACGCCCTCGTGGGGCGCGTCCGCGACAGCGAACGGCCGCTCGTGGGGCGGCCGGTGGCCGGCACCCGGGCGTACGTCCTCGACGACCGGCTGCGGCCGGTGCCGCCCGGTGTCCCCGGTGAGCTGTACCTCGCGGGCGGCGGTCTCGCCCGCGGCTATCTGGGCAGCCCGGGTCTGACGGCCGAGCGGTTCGTGGCCGACCCGTTCGGCCCGGCCGGATCACGGCTGTACCGCACGGGCGACCTGGCCCGCTGGACCACCGACGGGCGGATCGACTACCTCGGCCGCGCCGACGACCAGGTCAAGATCCGTGGTTTCCGGATCGAGCCCGCAGAGATCGAGGCGGCCCTCACCGCCCACCCGGAGGTCGGTCAGGCACTGGTGACGGTCCATCAGGAGGGTCCGCGCAAGCTGCTCGTGGCCCATGTGGTGCCGGTCCCGGACACCGCGCCCGAACCGGCGGCGCTGCGTGCCCATGTCGCCGGTCTGCTCCCCGACCACATGGTCCCGGCGGCCGTGGTCACCCTGGAGCGGTTCCCGCAGCTGGCCAACGGCAAGCTGGACCGGTCCGCCCTGCCCGCGCCCGACTTCGCCGCGCTGTCCTCGGGACGGGCACCGGCGACCGCCGTGGAGGAGCTGCTGTGCGCGGTCTTCGCGGAGGTGCTCGGCCTCGAACAGGTCGGTGTGGACGACGACTTCTTCGCCCTCGGCGGTGACAGCATCGTCGCCATGCAGCTCGTGGGGCGGGCTCGTGCGGCGGGCCTGCGGATCAGCCCGCGGCTGGTGTTCCGGCACCGTACGGTCGCCGCGCTGGCCACGGTGGCCGAGGCGGCCGACGTCTCCGCGCCGCGCCCGGCGGACGACGGCACCGGCACGGTGCCGCTCACCCCGGTCATGCACTGGCTGCGTGAACTGGGCGGCCCCTTCGCCTCCTACCACCAGGCGGCGCTGGTCCGCACTCCGGCGGCCCTGGACCTGCCCGGTCTGACCGCCGTGCTGCGGGCGCTCGTCGACCGTCACGACCTGCTGCGCGCCCGATTGGTCCGGCCCTCCGCCGAGGACACCGACGGGTGGTCGCTGCACGTGCCGCCCGCCGCCACGGTGGACCCGGCCGACTGGATCGAGCGGGTCGACATATCCGGCCTGGACGCGACCGCGCTGGGCGAGGCCGTGCGGGAACACGCCGTCGCGGCGCGGGCGACGCTCGACCCGGACGCCGGAGTCATGGTCAGGGCCGTGTGGTTCGACGCGGGCGACGCCCCCGGGCGGCTGCTGCTGATGGGGCACCACCTCGTCGTGGACGGTGTGTCGTGGCGGGTGCTGCTGCCGGACCTCGCGGCGGCCTGGCAGGACGTGTCCGCCGGGCGGCCCGTCGGGCTGCCGCCCGTCGAGACGTCGTTCGCCCGCTGGTCGCGGCTGCTCACGGAGCTGGCCCAGCGGCCGGAGCGGGAGGCCGAACTCCCCGTGTGGGAGGCGATTCTCGCCGGCGGCGCGGCCTCCCTGCCGCTCGCGCGGGACCGGGACCCCGACCGTGACACCAGCGCCACCCGGCGCGAGGTCGTGCTCCGGCTGCCCGCCGAGCACACCGGTCCCCTGCTGTCGGCGGTACCGGCCGCGTTCGGCGCCGCCGTCAACGACGTCCTGCTGGCCGGGCTCGCGCTCGCCTTCGCGGACCGGCGGCGCCGGGACGGCGGTGCGGAGACCTCCGTCCTCGTCGACCTCGAAGGCCACGGTCGCGAGGAGGAGTTGGGCGGGGACGGCGTCGATCTGTCGCGTACGGTCGGCTGGTTCACCAGCGTCTACCCGGTCCGGCTGGATCCGGGTCCGGCCGACCCCGCCGAGGCCTTCGCCGGGGGCCCGGCGGCGGCCGAGGCCGTGCGCCGGGTGCGGGAGCACCTGGCGGCACTGCCCGCGAACGGGGTCGGATACGGGATGCTGCGGCACCTCAACCCCCGGACCCGTGAGGTGCTGGCGGCCTACGAACCGCCGCGTGTCGAGTTCAACTACCTGGGTCGGTTCGGCATCCCGGAGGAGACGGACTGGTCGTACGCGCCGGAGGAGGACGCCGCGGACATCGGGGCGGAGGACTCGATGCGGGAGGGTCACGCGTTGGAGATCAACGTGGTGACCGAGGACCGGGCGGACGGGCCGGTGCTGGCCGCGCACTGGTCGTATCTGGAAGGACTGCTGCCGCGCGACATGGTCCAGGATCTCGCCGAGACCTGGTTCGGGGCCCTCAAGGGGCTCGTCGCGTGGGCGGAGCGGAACCCGAAGTGACGGAAGCAGTGAGTGACGTCGGAAAGAGGAGTGGCATGAGCAACCCGTTCGAGGACCCCGAGGGCACCTACCTGGTGCTGGTCAACGACGAGAACCAGCACAGCTTGTGGCCGGATTTCGTGGACGTGCCGGCCGGCTGGCGGGTGGTCCACGGACCCGACTCCCGGCAGGCCTGCGTGGAGCACGTCGAGACCCACTGGACGGACATGCGGCCGCGCAGTCTGGCCGAGTCGATGGACGGCTGACACGGGAGACACACCAGAGGGGGCCGGTCGGTGACCGGCCCCCCTCGTCGTGCTGGCGGATCGCCCCTGATCGCGTCAGGAGGCGGGCTGCTCCACCTTGGTGTCCGCCTTGCCGTCGACGGCCGCCGCCAGCTGCGGCGCCAGGCGCTCGATCACGTACGGCAGGCTGAGGACGGTGCCCATGGACAGGGCGTTGCCGTAGTCGCTGGTCTCGTTGACGTAGACCTCACGGCCCTCCTTCACGACCTTCAGGTCCTTGTAGGAGGCGTCCTTGTGCAGCTTGGCGGCGTCCTTCGTGACGTCGCCGACCTGCCAGACGAGGGCGCTCTGGTCGAGCAGGTCGGTGCGCTCCTTGCTGATGTTCGCGCCGAACTGATCGCCGATCACCTTGTCGAGGTCCTTGGGCAGGGTGAAGCCCAGCCCGGTCAGCAGGCGCGAGCGCGGGTCCTGGCTGCCGAAGACGAACATGCCCTCGTACGGGGTGGCCATGACGGCCGTGGCGCCCTTGAAGCCGGGGTTGGCGTCGGCGGCGGCCTTGATCTTCGCCTCGGTGTCGGCGACCGCCTTCGCGGCCTCGTCGGCCTTGCCGAGCGCCTTGCCGATCGTCTCGGTCTGCTCCTGCCACGGGACGCCGTAGTCGTTGTACGCCTTCGGCTGGGCGACCACGGGCGCGAACTTCGACAGCGACTCGTACTGCTCCTTGGTGAGTCCGCCGTACACCGCGAGGATCAGGTCGGGCTTGAGGGCGGCGATCTTCTCCACCTGCGGGCCGGTGCCGGTGTCCTTCAGGACGGTCGGCGCCTCGGCGGAGCCGAGCTTGTCCGCGGCCCAGGGGCCGATGGCGCCCTTGTAGCCGCCGAGCCATTCGGTGGTGCCGACGGGGACCTTGCCGAGGGCGAGGACCGAGTCCTGGTCGGTCAGGCCGACGGTGACGATCCGCTTGGGTTCGGCCTTGATCGTGGTGCTGCCGTACTTGTGGTCGACGGAGACCGGGAAGGCGGAGTCACCGGAGGTGCTCGCCTCCGCGCCGGCGCCCGACGCGTCGTCGGAGTCGGAGCCGCCGCCGCACGCGGTGGCGAGGAGCAGGGAGGCGGAGGCGAGCACGACGGCGAGCCGTGGCGCTCTGCGGGAGCGGAACATCAGCGGTCCTTCGGTTCGGGTTTCTGCGGAGCGGTGCGTGTGGGGGTCTCGGGGGCCGGCCGGGGGCCGGTGTCGCGGGCGTCCGACCAGGCCGACCAGAGGGCGGCGTAGGGACCTCGCGCGGAGTGGAGTTCGTCGTGGGTGCCGCTCTCGACGACGCGGCCGGCCTCCATGACGACGACGCGGTCGGCGGTCGCCGCCTGGCTGAGGCGGTGGGCGACGATCAGCGCGGTCCGGCCGTCGACGGCGCGGGCGACGGCCTTCTCCAGGGTGCGTGCGCCGGCGCTGCCCGCCTCCGCGGTGGCCTCGTCGAGGATCACCAGGGGCGGGTCGGCGAGGATCAGCCGGGCCAGGGCGAGGGCCTGGGTGCGCTCGCCGCTGAGCCGGTGGCCGCCGTCACCGACGACCGTGGCGAGCCCGTCGGGCAGGGCCTCGGCCCAGGCGAGGGCGTCGACGCGGTCGAGCGCGGCGCGCAGTTCGTCGTCGGTGGCGTCGGGTTTGGCGAGCCGCAGGTCGTCGGCGAGGGGGCCCGCGAAGACATGGGTCTCCTGGGTGATCAGGGCGATCGTGCGGGAGGCGGCGGCGCCGAGCTCGGTGGGCGCGATCCCGCCCACCAGGACGTCGCCGGTGGTGGGCGGCTGGATGCCCGCGACGAGTCGGGCCAGGGTGGTCTTGCCCGCGCCGCTGGCGCCGACGAGGGCCACGCGTTCGCCGTGGCGGATCGTCAGGTCGATGTCGTGCAGAACGGGGTGGCCCGGCCGGTAGGCGTGGCTGAGCCCGCGCACGGTGACGTCGACACCGCCGGCGCCGACGGTGCGCGTCGGCGGCGGCGGCGCCACGGGTTCGTCGGTGACGCCGACCAGCCGGGCGAGGCCCGCCGTGGCGGACTGGGCGTCGTCGAGGAGGGCGAGGGCCGCGTTGACGGGGCCGAACAGGCTGTGGAAGTACAGGGCGGCGGCGGTCGCCGTGCCGATGCTGGCGGAGCCGTCGCGGACCAGCCAGTAGCCGGTGACGAGGACGGCGGCGAGCCCGATGTACTCGGCGATGTGCAGCCGGCTGTAGAAGCCGAGGACGAGTCGTACGCCCCGCATGGTCAGCGCCACCACGGACCACGACCGCTCGGTGACCCGGTCGGTGTGCTCGCGGCCCAGCCGGAACGCCCGCACGGTGGAGCTGCCGCCGATGGTGTCGAGCATCTGCTGCTGCTGGGCGCCGGCCGCCACGCGCTGCTCGGCGTAGAGCGGGATGGCGCGGGCGACGTACCAGCGGGCGGTGGCCGCCTGCACGGGGACCGCGAGCAGGGCGGCCAGCAGGAACCGCCAGTCGAGCAGGGCGAGGGCGCCGAAGGTGAGGACGATGGTGAGCACCGACCGTCCGAGGGCGGGCAGCGCGTTGCGTACGGCGTCGGCGATGAGGGAGACGTCGGCGGTGACCCGGGCGGTCAGGTCGCCGGCGCCGGCCTTCTCCACGCGGTCCAGGGGGAGGGCCAGTGCGCGCTCGACGAAGCGTTCGCGCAGCCGGGCCAGGGTGGTCTCGCCGAGCCGGGCGATCTGCGACAGCCCGAACCCGGCGGTGACACCCTGCGCGACGGCGACGACGACCAGGAGCGCCGCGGTGGCGGTGATGGCGTCGGCGGACCCCCGGTCGGCGGCCAGGTCGACGATCCGGCCGAGCAGGGGCTGCACGAGCAGCCCGACGGCGGTGGACCCGACCATGACGGCGAACGCGGACACCGCCAACCGCCGCTGCGGCCGCAGGAGTTCGGCGACCGCGGCCCGCGTACGGGCGGCACTGGCGACGGGCAGCAGCACGGGTTCGGCACGCCCACCGCGCGGGGGTTCGGCCTCGTCGGCGCCGGAGGCCGCGGAGGCCGCGGAGGCCACGGCTGCCGCGGATGCCACGGAGGCCACGGAGGCTTCTGAGCGCTCGGGGGCTTCGCCGACCCCGGCCGCAGCCTCGGCCCCGGCTTTGGCCTCAGCCCCGGCCTCCGCCTCGGTGGATCTCACCTGATCGGTCATGCGAGGACCGCCGTCCGGTAGTCGGCGCGCTCGTGGACGAGGCGTTCGTGGTCGCCGGTCGCGAGGACACGGCCTTCGTGGAGGAGGACGACGCGGTCGGTGACGGCGAGCAGGGCGGGGCTGTTGGTCACCAGGAGGGTGGTGCGTCCGCCGCGGACGTCCCGGATGCCGGCGGCGATGCGGGTCTCGGTGACGGCGTCGACGGCGGTGGCCGGTTCGTGCACGACGAGGACCGGCGCGTCGGCAGCCAGGGCACGGGCCAGGGCCACCCGCTGGCGCTGGCCGCCGGAGAGCGAACGGCCGCGGGCGGTGACGGCGGTGTGGACGCCGTCGGGCAGGGCGCGGGCGACCTCGTCGGTTCCGGAGGCGACCATCGCGGCGGTGACGTGCGCCGGTACGGCCGCGCCTCCCGCCCCCGTGTCGGCGGCGCCCCCCGGCGCTCCCGAGGGCGCGCCGGGGGCGATCGCCGCCGTGACGTTGTCCAGGACCGTGCCCTCGAAGAGGTCGGCGTCGTGGTCGGCGACGAGCAGCGCCGCGCGGACGTCGTCGGGGCCGAGCGTGGTCAGGTCGGTGCCGTCGAGTTCCACGGTGCCGTCGTCGGGGTCGGTGTGCCGACCGAGGCAGCGCAGCAGCGCGGTGGCGTCGGCGGGGTCGGTGGTGGCGACGCCGACGGTCTCACCGGGCGCGATGTCGAGGTCGACCCCGCGCAAGGGCCCGTAGGTGAGGGCGCGCAGCGTCAGCCGTCCCTGGACGCCGGCCGGCGGGGCGGCATCGGCGGAACCCTTCGCGGGCACGGCGCCGGGCGCGTCCAGCACCTCGGCGATCCGGGCGGCGGAGGCGCGGCCCTGGGCGAGTTCGGCGTTGATCCAGGCGAACTCGGACAGCGGGCCGACGATGAACAGGGCGAGCCCGACGGAGGAGACGAGTTCACCGAGGCCGATGTCGCCGCGGGCGGCAAGGCGTCCGCCGACGAGGGCGACCAGGGCGATGAAGGCACCGGTGAGGATGGTGACGACGCCGTTCTGCCAGGCCTCGGCGCGGGCGGCGCGCAGCGTGGCGGCGAGGGAGTCCTGGCTGACGCGCCGGTAGCGGGCGACGGCCGCCTGCTCGGCCCCGATGCCCTTGAGGACGCGCAGCCCGGCCACCAGGTCGGCGGCGACGCCGGAGGCCTGGGCGGCGCGGTCCTGCTCGGTCTCGCTGCGCCGTTCCAGGGGCTTGCTCAGCAGGTGCCCCAGCCACAGCAGCAGCGGGGTGCCCAGGAGGACGAGCAGGCCCAGGACGAGCGAGACCCGCAGCAGGGCGACCGCGCTGACGACGAGCCCGGCGGTGGCGGCGAAGGCGACGATGAGGGCCATGGCGACGGCGCCGACCCGCTTGGCGTCCTCGGTGGCGATGTTCGTCAACTCGCCCGGCAGCCTGCCCTCTTCGGCGCCGCCCTCAGGTGCGAGGACACGGCCGACGAGGGCGGTCCTGAGGTGGTGCGCGGCGGTCACGGCGGCGCGTTCACCCGCCCGCGCGCTGAACCGGAAGCTGAAGGAGAGCCCGACGTACACGGCGGCCAGGACGAGCAGCCACAGCAGCAGTCCGGGAATGTCGCCGTCCACGACGCCGCGCTCGATGGCCAGTCCGATGAGCACCGGCACCAGGGCCTCGCCCGTCTGGTGCCCCATCCCCAGCACCGCGCCGAGCACGACGTCCCGACGCTGACCGCCCACCGCGCGCCACAGGACGTTCCGTCCCGGTGGGTCCGCTTTTCTCACGCAACACTCCGGACCGGTTTCGCCAACACAGGATACGTACAAGAAAACTTAGGTAAGGCTAACTACATTTGTCTTCCTGGACCAGCCCTGAGATGTCTTCGAGACCTGAGCGACCTCCCCGAACGCTGGGACATTAGCCGAATCGACCGTCAACTGGCATACGGACCAAGCGACTTCACCGATACGAGAACACACCGGGCGCTCCGCCCCGACCGGAAGGACCTGTCCGTGCTCAGCACCAGGATCACCAACGCCCACATCGTCACCATGGATCCGGACCGCCCGGCCGCCCGGGAACTCGGCATCTGGGGCGGGCGGATCGTCGGCCTGGACGAGGACGTGGCGGGCCTTCCGGCACGGCGGACGCTCGACCTGGGCGGGGCGACCGTACTGCCGGGGTTCATAGACGCCCATGTGCACCTGGCGTGGGCGGGCTTGAAGGCGAAGGCGCCCAGTGTCGCGCCGAGCCGCAGCGCGGACGACGTGCTCCGCGTGGTCGCCGACGCGGCGGCGCAGGCGCCCGCCGGCGGCTGGGTGGACTTCGGCGGCTACGATCAGCGCACCCTCGACCGCCCGCTCACGGCGAGCGACCTGGACACCGTCAGCGCCGGACGCAAGGTGTATCTGGGCCATCTCTCCGGACACGCCTGCCTCGTCAACTCGGCGGTGCTCGAAGGACTTCCGGCGGAGGTGGCCCGGCCGGACGGTTTCCTCGCCGAGGGCGCCATGGGGGCCGCGCTGCAGTCCCGGCCGCCCCACTCGCTCACCGAACTGGCGTCGGCGATCGAGCACGCCGCCCGCGTCTGCCGGTCCGAGGGCATCACCGGGTGCGCCGAAGCGGGCGTCGGGGCCCGGCTGTTCGGGCACAGCCCCATCGAGGGCGCCGCGTACCAGCTCGCCCACGAGTCGGGCCGACTGCCGCTGCGGGTACGGCTGATGGTGGCCGCCGACGCGCTGCGCCCGGTGCGCGCCGACGCCGACGACACCACGGGCCGGGCGATCGACCTCGGGCTGCGCACGGGCTTCGGCGAGGGCGCCCTGTCCCTCGGCTCGCTCAAGATCTTCACCGACGGCGGCATGATGGCCCGTACGGCGGCCCTCACCAGCCCCTACCTGGGCAGCGACGGTTCCGGTCAACTCATGCACGAGCCCGAGGTCCTGGAGAGCACGATCGTCGAGGGGCACCTCGCGGGCTGGCAGCTCGCCGTGCACGCGATCGGCGACCGGGCCCTGGACGTCGCCCTGGACGCGCTGGAGAAGGCCCAGAAGCTGAAGCCCCGCCCGGAGGCACGCCACCGGGTCGAGCACGCCGGTCTGGTCCGCCCCGACCAACTGCCCCGGCTGGCCGCGCTCGGTGTCACGGTCGTCGTCCAGCCGAGCTTCCTGCGCTACTACGGCGACGACTACGCCACGATCATGGGCGAGGAGCGGGCGGGCTGGCTGTACCGGGGCCGGGGCTTCCTCGACCACGGTGTCCGGGTCGCCGGCAGCTCGGACCGCCCGGTCGCGAACGGCGCGCCGCTGCGGGCGATCCAGTTCATGGTGGAGCGGGCCTCCGAGTCCGGCCGCCTCATCGGCCCCGCCGAGGCGATCACGGTCGAGGAGGCGCTGCGCGCGTACACCGTCGAGGCCGCCCGCGCCTGCCACTGGGACGGCGACGCCGGCAGCCTCACCCCCGGCAGGCGGGCCGATCTCGTCGTGCTGGGGGACGACCCGCGCCGGGTGGACGTGTCCCGGATCGGGGACATCGAGGTGGTGCGGACGTTCGTCGGGGGCGAGGACGCGTACTGAGGGTCAGACCGGCGGGCGCCGGGCCGGGATGGTGCGCAGGAAGTCCGCCGACGGCACGAAGAACATGGTTCCGGTCACGGCCCGGGAGAAGTCCAGGATCGGGTCGTGACCGTTCGGCGGTTCGCCGAGGAACATTCTCCGCAGCATCGCCTCGGGGACCGAGGGGTCGCGGGCGTAGGCGATGAAGTACGTGCCGAACTCGCCCTGCCCGGGCCTGCCGAACGGCATGGCGGCGCGCAGTATCCGCTGTTCCGTGCCGTCCGGGCCGAGGAGGGTGTTCACGTCGACGTGCGAACCCTCCACGTCCAGCTCCAGGTTGGTCAGTTTGGTCCGGCCGATGACCTTCTCCTGGGCCTCGACGGGGAGCTTCTCCCAGGACTCCAGGTCGTGCAGGTACTTCTGCACGAGCACATAGCTGCCACCCCGGAAACCGGGGTCCTCGTCACCGACGAGCACGGCGTCGGCGGCCACGCGCCCGACCGGGTTCTCCGTGCCGTCGACGAAGCCGAGGAGGTTGCGGGAGTCGAAGTACGCGAAGGCCTGGACCTCGTCCTCCAGGGTGACCGCGCCGCGCAGTTGCCGCATGATCTCGGCGGCCAGCGCGAAGCAGAGGTCGACGCGGGACGCCCGGATGTGGAAGAGCAGGTCGCCCGGGGTGGACACGGCCCGGTGCCGGGGGCCGTCCAGCTGCGGGAAGGGGTGCAGGGCGGCGGGGCGGGGCGTGCCGAAGAGGCGGTCCCAGGCGTCGGCGCCGATCCCGGCCACACAGCCGAGGGCGCCGTCGGGGCTGGAGAAGCCCACCGCCCGTTCCAGACCGGCGAGTCCGGCCAGCACCCCGCGGGCCGTCGGCTCGCCGCCGGGGACGACGCCGACGACCAGGAAGACGGCGGCGGGTGTCAGCGGGCTCAGCATCGGCTGCGACAGAATGTCCTCGGGCACGACCGGCGGCACCATGGCTCCCCCTCTTCACGCACCACACGTGCGCACCACGCGTGGACGACATTCACTCAGGACGGCTCGGGCGGCGCCGTGGGCGCGCACACGCCCCCGTCGTCGCGCACCGCCCGCCCCGGGCGCGTTGCGCCCTCCTCACCATGCCCGGTCGGGACGAGGACGATGCCGGCCGGACCGCACTCCCCCGCAAACAATGAGGAACGCCACAATCCCCCACGCCGCGAAGCCGGTTGGCGAAGTGCGGCCCTCGTTGTGTACGCGGAGTCCCGGACGCCCAATACTGTGCGCAGACGTCACCAGGGGGGCTCCATGAAGTGGTTCCGACGCGACCGTGCGCGGCGACAGGCCCCCGTGGTGCCGTCCTCCGGCGCACTGCCGTCCTCCGGCTCGGTGCCGTCCGGCTCGGTGCCGCTCTCCGGCGTCGGCAAGTGCGACGAGCCGCCCCGGCACGCGCCCCCGCTGCTCACCGCGGGCGGCCCGGCGCTCCAGCGGATCGGTGGCGACGGCGACGAGGTCGTCCGGCTGACCACCGGGACGGGGCCGGTCATCCTCGACATCACGCACGCGGGGAACGGGCACTTCGTCGTGGACGCCCTGGACGGCAGGCTGCACTCGCAGAGCCAACTCGTCTACACCGACGGCCCCTTCTCCTGCCGGGCCCTGGTGAACGCCGACGACCGGCCGGTGCGGGCGCTCCGCGTCCAGGCTGACGGACCGTGGACGGTCGACGTGAGCCCGCTGTCGAGCGCGCTGCCCTGCGAGGGGCACACCCGCCGTCCGGCCTCGGACGTGCTGCGCCACACCGGAGGTCCGGGCGTCGCGACGCTCCGGTACGAGGGCGATCCGCGCGCGGACGACGGCGGGTACTTCCTCGTCGACACCTTCGAACCCGACGGCACCGGCTTCCTCGACGAGCTGGCCAACCACGTGGGCCCCTGGCACGGCGAAGCCCCGCTCACCGGCCCCTGCCTCCTCTACGCCCGCTCCGACGGACCGTGGTCGATCGTCGTCCGCCCCCTGGATCCGCCCGGCTCACCCTGACCGCCCCACCCCACGTCATACGAGCGGATCACCCTCTTTTGCTTCTGTAGGGTTGCCCCGAGGATTCCCCGAGCCCGGAGCGAGCCGGGGAACGCCGGACCGTACGCGGAGGGGGAACGGCACTCATGAGCGCGGTGCCCGTACCGGAGACCGGAGGGCTCCCCGTCGGGCGGGAGGCCGAACTCGCGCGGCTCGCGCAGGTGGTCGAGGCGTTGGGGAACGGCCGGGGCTCGGTGGTGGAGATCACCGGCGAGCCGGGCATCGGCAAGACCCGCCTCGCGACGGCCCTCGTGGAACTGGCGGCACGCCGACGGCTCCCGGTCGCCCGAGCCCATGCCGTGCGCGGCGGCGCGACCCCGCTCCAGGTGTTCCGTGACGCCTTCGAGGCCCGGCGGGGCTTCCCCCGGCCGACGGGCGGTGGCGGCAGAGCGTTCGCCGAGTTCCGCGACCGGCCCGCCCGCTGGGCCTCCGGGGGTGTCCTGGTGCTGGACGACGTGCACTGGTGCGATCCCGTGTCGACGGCGGCACTCGTCCGGCTGGTCCGCTCCGTGGTGTCCGGACCGTTCGTGCTCGCGCTCGCCCACCGGCCCCGGCAGACCCCGCCCGAGCTGCGGGAGGCGCTGGAGGACGGGGTCCGGGCCGGCACCGTGACGCGGATCGAACCGGGCCCGCTCGACGCGGAGGCGGCGGCCGCCCTGCTCACCGGCCGGCACGCGTCCGCGAGCACCGCGCCGCCCACGCACGAACCCGCGGGCCCCGCTCCGTACACCCACGAACCCGCCGCGCTGCGGGAGTTCGCGGGTCAGGTGTGCGCCGCCGCGGAGGGGAACCCGCGCCATCTGCGCCTGCTCGTCGCGGCGGGCTGGCGCCCCGGCCACTGGCCCGACCGGCCGGGGACCGACCTGGACGGGCTGCTCCGCGAGGCGAAGCCGCTGATCGCCGAACTCGACGCGCTGACACCCCGGGCCGCGACGGCGATGGCGGCGGCCGCCGTGCTCGGCTCCCCGTTCCGCCCGCAGGACGTGGCCCAGGTCTCCGGGCTGGGCCTGGACCCCACCCTGGACGTGCTCGCCGAGCTGGAACGCGCGGACCTGGTCCGGCCGGCCGGCTGGAGCGGGGGTCTGCGGTTCCGTCACCCCGTCGTAGGCCACGTCGCGTACGAGCGGGCCGGGTCGTCGGTCCGGCTGCGTGCCCACCACCGCGCCCTGGACCTGGTCACCGCCCGTGGCGGCCGGGCCGCCGAACGGGCCCGCCACGCCGAACACCTCCTGGGCGCCGACGGCGTCGACGCCGCCCGCACGCTGGCCGAGGGAGCCGCCGAGGTCGCCGCACGGACACCGGCGACCGCGGCCCGCTGGTTCCGCCTGGCCCTGGAGACCATGCCCGACCGCGACGGTGACCGCGCCGCCCGGACCGCCCTCGAACTCGCCTGCTGCCGCGCCCTGATCGCCTCCGGGCAGCCGGAGGAGGCACGCGCCCGCGCCCATGAACTGCTGGGCGACCCCCGGGCGGAGCTCACCGACAGCCAGACGCTCCAGGCCCACACCGTCTGGGCCGACGCCGAGCGGCAGCTCGGCCGGTACCAGGAGGCGACGGCCGTCGTGGAGGCCGCGCTCGGCCTGCTGCCCCGGCCGCTGCCCGACCCGCTGCCGGCCGAGGCGGTCCGCCTCGCCATCGAATACGGCCTGATCCATGTCGTCCGCGGCACCCACGAGCAGGCGCGGACGTTGCTCCGGGAGGCCGCGCGGGCGGCGGGCGGAGCCGATCGCGCGGACCGCACCGTGCTCCGCGTCCTGTCCGCCCTGTGCGCCACCCACGCCGGGGACATCGACGAAGCGGGCCCCGAGGTCACGGACTGCGCCCGGCTGCTGGACGCCCTGCCCGACCCGCTCGCCGGACGCACACCGGAGACGCTCGCCCTGCTGGGATGCGCCGAGCTCTACCTGGAGCGGTTCGCGGACGCGGCACGGCATCTGGGCCGGGGGCTGGAGACGGCGGACTCGGACGCGGGGCGGCCCATCCTGATGCACCGGCTGCTGGCCCTCGCCATGGTCGAGCAGTGGACAGGCCGCCTGGACGCCTCCGAGCGGCGGGCCCGACAGGTCGAGACCCTGGCCCGCGCCATCGGCGCCGAGGGCGCGGTCACCCTGGCGCGGGCGATGCGTGCGACGGCGCTCGTCTGGTCCCGTGGCCGGAGCCACGCCGCCGAGGCCGTCGCGCTGGTCGAGGAGGCGACCACTGTCACCCCGCCCGGCCAGAGCTGGTGGGCCACCTCGGCGACGGGGCTGCTCGCGCAGGCACGGCTGCTCGCCGGTGACGCCGCCGGATGTCGGCGGACCCTGCTGGAGGGCGTGGGAGGCGAGCGGCTGCCCCTGGTGCGCCCGTTCTCCCGGCCGTTCCTCCTCTCCCTGTCGGCCACGGCCGCCCTGGAGTGCGGGGACCGCGACAAGGCGCACCATCTGGTGCAGGCCGCCGAGGTGGAGGTCGGCCGGCTCGGACTGCCGGTGCAGGAGGCGTACGTGCAGGAGGCCCGCGCCCGGCTCCACGCCGCCGACGGCGAACATGACGCGGCGGCCAAACTCTTCGCCCTGGCCGCGCGGGCGTTCCGGGCCGCCGACATGCCGGTGCAGTACGCCTGGACGCTGACGGTCGGCGCCCCGTCGTGCGCGGAGGCCGAGGGCCTGACCGAAGCCCGGCGGCGGCTCGACATCGCCGAGACGGTCGCCCGTTCCTACGGCGCTTCGCTCGTACGGGAGCGGGTGGAGGAACTGCGCGCCGAACTGTCCGGGAGCGACCCGGCGGTCAACGCGCTGAACCTGCTCAGCGACCGCGAGAGACAGATCGCCCAACTCGCGGCGGAGGGGCTGCGCACCCGCGACATCGCCGAGCGGCTCTTCCTCAGCCCGCGCACGGTGGAGACCCACCTGTTCCGCGTCTACCGCAAACTCGGCGTCTCGTCCCGCCTCACCCTGTCCGCACTGCTGCGCCGGACCGGCTGACCGGCCGGCTCATGCGGCGGAAGCCGGCGCCTCCGCCGTGCTCGCCTCCCGCTCGTCCGGCTCCGGGCCGGCGTCGGTGGCGGCCCGTGCGCCGGGGATGAACACGGCGACCGCCGCGGCGACCAGCGCGGCACCGCAACCGATCAGCAGACCGGTCCGGAAGCCGGCCTCCGAGGGAAGGCTGAAGCCGCCGAGCGTGGTGGTCATCTGGGCGAGCACCACACCGACCACGGCCGCCGCGGTGGAGGTGCCGAGGGCCCGCATCAGCGTGTTGAAGCTGTTGGCGGAGGCCGTCTCGGACAGCGGCACCGTGCTCATGATCAGGGCGGGCATGGCCCCGTAGGCGAGGCCGACGCCGGAGCTGACGACGAGGGAGACGATCAGCAGACCCCAGGTGGAGCCCATCAGCACCAGCGCGAGACCGTAGCCGGCGGAGATCACCAGCGAGCCGGTGACCAGGGTGAACTTGGGGCCACGGGCGTTGGTGAGCTTTCCGCCCAGCGGGGAGAGCGCCATCATCATCAGCCCGGCCGGAGCCATCCACAGGGCCATCGCCAGCATGGACTGGCCCAGCCCGTAGCCGGTGGCCTCAGGCAACCTCAGCAGCTGCGGAGTGATCAGCGACTGGGCGTACATGCCGAAGCCGACGAGGACCGAGGCGACGTTCGTGAGCAGCACGCGCGGGTGCGCGGTGGTGCGCAGGTCCACCAGCGGCTCGCGGGTGCGCAGTTCCCACAGGCCCCAGGCCGGCAGCAGCACGGCGGCGCCGACGAACAGGCCCAGCGTGGTCGCCGAACCCCAGCCCCAGTCCGCGCCCTTGGACACCGCGAGCAGCAGGCACACCACACCGCCGCCGAGACCGAGGGCGCCGACGAAGTCGAAGCGCTGCCCCCTGGCGCCGGCCGAGGTCTCGGGGACGAGGAACCAGACCATGGCGGTGACCGCGACGGCCAGCCCGGCGGCGCCCCAGAACAGCACACGCCAGCTGGCGTACTGGGCGACCGCGGCGGCGATCGGCAGGCCCAGACCGGCGCCGATGCCGAGGGAGGCGCTGACCAGGGCGATGGAGCCGCTGAGCTTCTCCGGCGCGATGACGTCACGCAGCAGGCTGATGCCGAGCGGCACCACGCCCATGCCGATGCCCTGCAGCCCGCGGCCCACGATCATCGGTACGACGGACGAGGACAGGGCGCACACCACCGAGCCGATGATCAGCGGGGCGCAGCACACCAGGAGCATGCGGCGCTTGCCGTACAGATCGCCGAGGCGCCCGCCGATCGGGCCGAAGACCGCTCCCGTCAGCAGCGTCGCGGTGATCACCCAGGAGGCGTTGGCGGCGCTGGTGTCGAGGATCGTGGGCAGCTCGGTGAGCAGCGGTGTCACCAGTGTCTGCATGATCGCGGCGACGATGCCGGCGAGTGCCAGCGTCGCGATGACACCACCCGGGCGGGCGGCGGTCGGGGGGTTGGCCGTCAAGGGGATTCCTCCGTGCGATGAACCGGTGACCGGGCATACGTCATGCACCTGGCGTGCAGCATACCCGCACCATGCATGACACACGTGACGTGTATGGGACACGCGTCGTGCATGATGCACATGCGCGGGTGGGCGTCCGGCCCGGCGGTGCGGGCCGGACGGGATGGAAAGATCGCCCTGGCGGAGTCCGCAACGAGGAGGTAGGCGACCGTGGAAGAGCCGACGCGCCGGGTCGAGTACGAGAACATGCTGCTCGGGCGCTACCAGCACCTGAGCAAGAGCAAGGGGCGCCGCAAGGACTCCACGCTGGAGCGCAGCGCGTACATCGTCCTCAGCCGTATCCGGATCGAGGGACCGATGTCGATCAGCGAGCTGAGCGACGCCTTCGGCCTGGACGCCTCCACCCTGCGCCGGCAGACCGCCGCCGCGTTGCGGGCCGGACTGGTCGAGCACACGCTCGACCCCGAGGGCGGGGTCGCGCGGAAGTTCCGCATCACCGAGGAGGGCGAACGCCGGCTGGACGAGGAGCGGGAGGGCAACGTCCGTACGCTCGCCATGGTCCTGGAGGGCTGGTCCGACGAGGACATCGCCGGGTTCGCCGACTATCTGGAGCGGTTCAACACGAGCATCGAGCGGTTGGCGGGAAAGCCGTGGCCGCGCCCGTAGCCGGGTCCGTGGGCCCGGGTAGCCTCGGGAGCATGCGGATCTCCGTCTCCTCGGACATGGACGAGCCCGTCGCGCGTCTCCTCCTCGCGGAGTTGCGTGCCCGGGGCCACGACGTCGTGCCGCACGGCGCGCTGCGCGAAGGGGACGACGCCCGGTGGGCCGTCTGCTCGGAGGCGGCGGCGCGCGACGTCGCCTCCGGCGCGTCCGACCAGGCTGTCGTGTGCTGCTGGACCGGCACGGGCGCGTCGATCGCCGCGAACAAGGTGCCGGGCGTACGGGCTGCGCTGTGCACGGACGCCTACACGGCCGACGGCGCCCGGCGGTGGAACGACGCCAACGTGCTGGCGATCGGGCTGCGGCTGACCTCCGAGCCACTGCTCAAGGAGATCCTGGACGCCTGGTTCGCCGCCGAGGCAGGCACGGACGCCGACGACCGGGAGAACGTGGCCCACGTCGAGCGGCTCGACGTCAGCCGGGGTGACGGCCGGGCCGGATGAACACGGGCGCGGCCCACCGGGGCGGCTCGGGCGGGGCGTCGGGCGGTCCGGACGCGGTCGGCGGGACCGCCCGGGTCGGCGCGGGCCCCGGCGGGAAGCCCCGTGCCGTGCCGGCCGCGCGGAGCGCCGCCACGAAGGAGAGGCAGGAGTCGTACCGGTCGTCCGGGGACTTCGCCAGCGCCGTCGCCATCACGTCGTCCACCGCGGGCGGCAGATCGGGGCGCGTCCCGGTCAGCGGGGGCGGCTGGTCGTACTGGTGGGCCCACAGCAGGGCCATGTCGTCGTCCCGTTGGAACGGCGGTCGGCCGGCGAGTGTCTCGTGGACGACACAGGCGAGGCTGTAGACGTCGCAGCGGCCGTCGACCGGCTTGCCCGAGATCTGCTCCGGCGCCACGTAGTCGAGGGTTCCGACGAACTGGCCGACGGTGGTGAAGCCGGTCAGGGACAGCGACTTCTTCGTCAGCCCGAAGTCGGTGAGGTAGACGTGCTCGGGGTGGTCGCTGTCCGTACCCCGCGCGACCAGGATGTTGCCGGGCTTCACGTCGCGGTGCACCAGGCCGTGGTCGTGCGCCGCGTCGAGCGCGGAGGCGACCTGGGCGGCGATCCGGGTCGCGGTCGTGACCGGCAGCGGGCCCTCCCGGTCCAGGAGGTGCCGCAGATCGCTGCCGGCGACGTACCGCATGGCGATGTAGAGGACGCCGTCGGTCTCGCCCGCCTCGAAGACCGGCACGATGTGGGGGTGGTCGATCGCGGCGGCGACCCGTGACTCGTGGGTGAAACGGCGCCGGAAGGTGTCGTTGCGGGCCAGCTCCGGGGCGAGGAGCTTCAGCGCGACCGTCCGCTCCAGCCGCAGGTCCTTCGCCTGGTAGACGACGGCCATCCCGCCCCGCCCGATCTCGCGCTCGACCCGATAGCCGGCGATCCGCCGCCCGACCAGCTCGGAGGGGCGCCCCGCGTACGGCTGTGTCTCACTCATCGCGGCTCACCGGCGGGACCACCCGTGTGGGTTCGCCCTCGCCCGCAGCGCGATCGGCCGGCGCGCGATCGGCCGGCCTGGTGGTGCCGCCGGGCCGGGAGTCGGTCGGCCGCCGGTCCTCCGGTTCGCGTTGTTCGCGTGCCGGTTCCCCCACGACCCTCGTCGGTTCCGGTGAAGGGGCGGGGGCGGCCGGTGCGAAGCGGGGGGCGGCCGGGGTCTCGCGTGGTTCCTCCACCGCGGCGAACGTGTTCAGCCGCGCCCCGTCGCAGTACACCCATCGCTCGTGCGCCGCGTCGAACAGCCACAGCGACTCGCCGTCGACGACGACCCCGATCCGCAGCCCCTTCGTACGCTCGCGGAACGACTCCCCGTCGCGGTGCCCGGCGGCCAGCGCCTCCGCCTCGGTGCGGTAGCGCGTCAGGGCCTCCTCGGCGCGGGCCAGCAGCGGGCGCGGGTCGGCCGTCCGGGCGGGTACGGCTCCGGCGGCGGGCGGGTCCTGCGGTACGGCGACGAGGAGCCGGCCGTCCACCCAGGCGGACCACCCGTTGGCGCACAGGACATGGCCCCAGTCGCCGCGCCGCTCCAGCAGCTGGACCGGCAGCAGCGCGTCGAGGGCCACGGTCGGGTGAGCCGGGTCGGGGCTCTCCCAGGCGGACAGGCCGCCCGGCGGGACGACATGCGTGGGCAGGAAGCCGGGGGTCGTCATGCCGTCACTTCCGCATCACCGCGGGCTCACGGCGGCGCAGCAACCGGGCGACGGCCCAGCCGCAGAGCAGGGACAGGACGACGAGCATCCCCAGGTCGAGCAGCCAGACGCCCGCGGAGTGCGCGAACAGCGGGTCCGAGGTGTCGGGGACGATGCGTTCCAGGTCGATCGTGCCGGCCATCGCGGCGAACGCCCACCGCGACGGCACCAGCCAGGCCAGCTGTTCGAGGACGATCGTGCCGCGCACGTCCAGCAGGGCGCCGCAGAACACGACCTGCACGATCGCGAGGAGCACCAGCAGCGGCATGGTGACCTCCTCCTTGCGGACCAGCGCGGAGACGACCAGGCCCAGCATCATCGCGGTGAAGGCGAGCAGGGCCACGGCGATCGTGATCTCGACCAGCGGCGGCATCAGCACCCCTTCGCCGCCGGGGGCGCCCAGGTCGACGCCGAGCAGCGCGACCAGGGTGAGGACGATCGCCTGGAGGACGGTGACCGTGCCGAGGACGACGACCTTGGACATCAGGTACGCGGATCTGGACAGCCCCACGGCCCGTTCGCGCTGGTAGATCACCCGCTCCTTGACCAGTTCGCGCACGGCGTTCGCCGCCCCCGTCAGCACCCCGCCCACACACAGGATGAGCAGCGCGTTCATGGCCGTCTCCCGGTCCAGGGTGCCGCCCGCGAGGGCCCTGGCCATCGCGCCCATCACGAACGGCAGCGCGATCATGATGGCGAGGAAGGTGCGGTCGGCGCCGAGCGCGGCCGCGTACCGGCGGACCAGGGTGCCCAGTTGGGCGCCCCAGCTCTGCGGCTTGGGCGGCGGCGCCACGGCGACCGGCTCCGCGTCGGGCTGGTAGGGCTGTCCCATGGCGGCGGTGACGTACTGGCGCTGGAAGGGAGAGTCGCGGTACTCCTCGGCCCAGTCCCGCTCCCGGTCCCGTTCGAAGGCCTCGAACGCCTCCGGCCACTGCTCGAAGCCGAAGAAGGCGAGGGCGTCCTCCGGGGGGCCGTAGTAGGCGACCCTGCCGCCGGGCGCGAGGACGAGGAGGCGGTCGCAGACGTCGAGGCTGAGGACGCTGTGGGTGACGACGATGACGGTGCGGCCGTCGTCGGCGAGGCCGCGCAGCATGTGCATCACGGACCGGTCCATGCCGGGGTCGAGCCCGGAGGTCGGTTCGTCCAGGAAGAGCAGGGAGGGCTTGGTCAGGAGTTCCAGGGCGACGCTGACGCGTTTGCGCTGGCCGCCGGAGAGGCTGTGGATGGGCTGGCCCGCCCGCTGTTCGAGGCCCAGTTCGCGGATCACCTCGTCGACGCGGGCCTGCCGTTCGGCCTTCGCGGTGTCCTGGGGGAAGCGGAGTTCGGCGGCGTAGGACAGGGCCCTGCGCACGGTCAGCTGGGCGTGCAGGATGTCGTCCTGCGGGACCAGGCCGATGCGCTGGCGCAGTTCGGCGTAGTCGCGGTAGAGGTCGCGGCCGTCGTAGAGGACGCTGCCGCTGTCGGCGGGGCGCTGTCCGGTGAGGGCGTTCAGGAGGGTGGACTTGCCGGCTCCGCTCGGGCCGACGACGGCGAGGAGGCATTTCTCGCCGACCGGAAACGACACCCCGTCCAGCAGCGTCTTCCGGCCGCGGTCGACGGCGACGGTGAGTTCCTGGACGTCGAGGGAGACCTCCCCGGTGTCGACGTACTCCTGGAGTTCGTCGCCGACCAGGCAGAACGCGGAGTGACCGATGCCGACGATGTCACCGGGAGTGACCGGGGCACGGTCGACGGGGGTGCCGTTGAGGTAGGTGCCGTTGTGGCTGCCGAGGTCGACGATCTCGTACGTGCCCTCCGGCCGCGCCCGTAGCTCGGCGTGCCGGCGGGAGACGACGAGGTCGTCGATGACCAGGTCGTTGTCGGCGGCGCGGCCGATGTGGACGGTCCGCTCGGGCAGCGGGTGGACGCTGGTGGGCTGCCGGAAGGTGCCGGTGGTGGCGGGGCGGTGGATGCCGGAGGGCCGCTCGGGGGCGAGGCCGGTGAGCACCGCGCGGGGGCCGTCGGGGAGGCTCCCGAAGTGGATGACCGTGCCGGGGCCGACGTCCCACTCGTGGACGCGGTGGCCGTCGGCGTACGTGCCGTTGGTGCTGTGCTCGTCCTCGATGGTCCAGTGGTCGGCCTGGGCCCGGAGCACCGCGTGGTGCCAGGAGACCCGGTCGTCGTCGAGGACGACGTCGCTGAGCGGGTCGCGGCCCACGTGGTAGGCGTGGGACGGGGCCAGCACGGTGGAGCCCGACTCGGTCTCCAGCACGAGTGCGGGCGCAGTCGACGCGATCGACCGCTCTGCCATGCCGAAAATTCTACCGATGCGTCCCGATATGCGCGCCCGGCCGCTACGGCGAGGCCCGGAGAGCAGGCCCCCCGCTCAGGCTGCGGGGGCGGCGATTCTCTGGGCGATGCGCTGCATGCGGACGGCGTCGACGGACTCCGCGAGCAGTTCGTACTCCGTGGTGTCGTCGTTGGTGGCGATCCGCACCAGATTCCCGGCGGCCAACTCCTCGGCGACCAGGACCTGTTGAGCGTCGTCGGCGGACCAGGCGCGCAGCTGGCTCGGTACGTCGGGTACGGTGTCGGCGACCGGGACGACCGCGTTCGGGGGGAAGTTCGGGTTCTCGGGTCGTGGGTCGAGGCGTTCGGCGATCCATAACGCACGGTCGCGCATCCACCACAGCGCCAGGGCCAGGGTGGGGGCGCGATAGGTTCCGAGGGGCACGCCGACGCGCTGACCGCCGCACCAGCCGTACGCGGTGACATGGCACAGGAATTCGTCGTGCACGCTTCGCTCCCCCGATCGCACCGCCGACCCCGCGCGGCCCGACACGCCGCGCGGACTTGCTCTCGCCTCGCAGACTTGCTGGTCGTGCACCTCTGGCGACAAGAACGTCACGCACAGTGACGTGAAGAGCGCGCATGGGTGCGCGTTCGTTCATGACTCAATCGCCCTGTCAGTCGAGTATCGCCACTCCTGACCCTCTGTCACCATGCCAATTCGGCCAGTCTCCTGGCATATGCGAGGGCGCGGTTGGCCGAAACACTGCGAAGGGCCCGCTGAGCGGGGCTTCTGGGGGCATGGGGAGCGGAGGGGGAGCTCCGGACCCGATCGCCTCCGTCCCATACGTATGGCCTCGGCGGAGCGTTCAACGGAACGGACCTACGGCCCTCCGGGCCGAAAAGCACGGGGCGGGGCCCCTGCTTTTCAGGGGCGCGGGGAACTGCGCGACCAGCCCCCACGCGCCCGCAGATGACCGAGGCGGACGAGGGGGCTAGCCCTTGCCCTCGATGATGGCGTCGATGCGGGCCAGCTCGTCCGCCTCGAAGTCGAGGCGGGCGATGGCGCCGACGCTGTCCTCGATCTGACGGGCGCTGCTCGCGCCGACGAGGGCGGAGGTGACCCGGCCGCCGCGCAGCGTCCAGGCCAGGGCGAGCTGGGCCAGGGTCTGGCCGCGCGACTTGGCGACCTCGTCCAGCGCGCGGAGCCTGCCCACCAGGTCCTCGGTGACGGCGTCGGAGTTGAGGAAGGGGCTGTCGCTCGCCGCGCGGGAGCCCTCCGGGATGCCGTCGAGGTAGCGGGAGGTCAGCAGGCCCTGCTCCAGGGGGGAGAAGACGATGGAGCCGACCTGCAGTTCGTCGAGGGCGTCGAGCAGGCCCTCGCTCTCGGGGCGCCGGTCGAGCATCGAGTAGCGCGGCTGGTGGATGAGGAGCGGGGTGCCCAGCTCGCCGAGGATGCGGGCGGCCTCGCGGGTCTGCTCGGCGGAGTAGTTGGAGACGCCGACGTACAGCGCCTTGCCCTGCTGGACCGCCGAGTGCAGCGCGCCCATCGTCTCCTCCAGCGGAGTCTCCGGGTCGGGGCGGTGCGAGTAGAAGATGTCGACGTAGTCCAGGCCCATGCGCTTCAGGCTCTGGTCGAGCGAGGAGAGCACGTACTTGCGCGAGCCCCACTCGCCGTACGGGCCGGGCCACATCAGATAGCCGGCCTTGGTGGAGATGACCAGTTCGTCGCGGTACGGGGCGAAGTCGTCCTTGAGGGCCTCGCCGAGGGCGGCTTCGGCGGAGCCGGGCGGCGGGCCGTAGTTGTTGGCCAGGTCGAAGTGGGTGACGCCCAGGTCGAAGGCGCGGCGCAGGATCGCGCGCTGCGTCTCGACGGAACGGTCGGGGCCGAAGTTGTGCCACAGGCCGAGCGAGAGCGCGGGAAGCCTGAGGCCGCTGCGTCCGGTGCGCCGGTAGGGCATGTCCGCGTAGCGGTCGGGGTGTGCGGTGTACAACGCGACTCCTGAGAGGTTGGCACGGGGGGGGCCGGGGTCCCTGAGAACCGGGGTCCACTCTTTCGCGACCTGGGGGCATTGGTCCAACAGAAGAATCCGATCAGATTCAGCGCCTACGCTTCTCAGTCATGGAACTCCGTCATCTCCAGCACTTCGTCGCGGTCGCCGAGGAGGAGCACTTCACCCGGGCCGCCGAACGGCTGCTGGTCTCCCAGTCGGGCCTGTCCGCCTCCGTCCGGGCCCTGGAGCGCGAGCTGCAGACGCCGCTGTTCGTGCGGACGACCCGCAGGGTGACGCTCACCCCCGCCGGACGGGCACTGCTGAGCGAGGCGGAGCGGATCCTCGCACAGGTGCGGTCGGCGCGAGAGGCGGTGGCCGCCGTGCAGGGCGTCCTGCGGGGCATGCTGGCGGTGGGGTTCGAGCAGTGTGTGGCCGGGCTGAACGTCGCGGGGCTGCTGGCGTCGTTCCGCCGCCGTCATCCGGATGTGGAGATCTGTCTGCGGCAGGCGGGCTCGGGCGCGCTGGCCGAGGAGGTCGCGAGCGGCCGCCTCGACCTCGCGTTCGCCGTGCGGGCCGCGCAGAAGGACACCGACCAGCTGCGCGTCGTCCCGCTGTCCGGCGAGCCGATGACGGTCCTGTGCCATCCCAGCCATCACCTCGCCGCCGCGGGCTCCGCGGTGACCCCGGAGGAGCTGGGCGGCGAGGTCTTCGTCGACTTCCACCCGGACTGGGGCCCGCGCCGGACCACCGACGCGGTGTTCGCCGCCGCCGGTGTCCGCCGGACGGTCGCCCTGGAGGTCAACGACGTGCACAGCCTGCTGGAACTCGTCGAGGAGAACCTCTGCGTCGCCGTCGTCCCCCGACACTTCCGGCACAAGCGCGACTCGCTCGTCGCGCTCGACGTCGAGGGCGGCGGCGGGACCGTGTACGAGACGGTCGCCCTGCTGCCGCCCCCGCAGGCCATGAGCCCGGCGGCGCGCGCCCTGATGGAACTCCTCGACCCGCCGCCGGGGTCTCCTGAGGTCAGTCGGTGACGGGCACCCACCCGCGGTTCACGGTGTCGTACTCGTAGCGCGGCAGCCCCTTGACCGCGCTCGTACGGAACGGGCTGCCGCCGTCGTCGATCCGGACCGTGCCGGTACGGCCCTCGGAGGACCAGTCCAGCTCCAGGTACCAACTGCAGTCACAGGTCTCGGTCTCGGCGGAGACCTTCAGCACCTCCGGGTCCGTGGCCGACACGCTGTACGGAAACCGCACGGCGGGGATCCGGACGTCCAGGTCGGCGCCGTCCACCGAGCGGGCGATCGGCCGGTCCTTGTCGAGGTCCACGTCGAAGTACCGGGGCGTGACCCGTCCGCCGCAGCCCCCGCCCATCACGTAGGAGTTGCCCTCGACGGGAGTCGTGCGCCCGACGACGCGGACCCGCAGCGCGTTCAGCACGACGGCCGTGGACTTCCGCCCCTGGACCGTGATCTCCACGATCGTGTTCCGGCCGTGCACCCCCCGCTGCGTCGCGGCCCAGACCTCCGCGTCCTGCGGCGCCGGTGGCGGGGGCACCTCCTTGGGCGGTTTGGCGACAACGTAGTCATGACCGCAGCCGGAGGCCCAGAGCTGGGAGTTCACCGTCCAGGTGAGGGGCACGCCGGTGGCGGAGGGCTTCCGCTCGGCGGTGTCGTCGTCGTCCTTCGTCGAGGGGCCGCTCCCGGGTTCGGTGGGCGAGGGCGAGGGTGTGCCCGAAGGGCTCTTCGAGCCGCCGGTGCCCGGTGCGGGGGTCGGGCTCGTGGGAGCCGCCGACGGCCGCTGCGCCGCCGATGTCGTCCGGGACGGCGTCGGTTCGCCCCCCTGTGCGCCCGTGTCGGCCGGGGGCCTGCCGGACGGCAACGCGGCGAGACTGCCCAGCGTCGCGACGAGCACCGCGCCGACGGCCGCGCTGACCAGGGTGCGCCGACGACGGTGCCAGGGGCGACGGGCCGGCGGCGCCGACGCGCGCGTGCCGCCCGACTCGCCAGCCGCGACGGGGGCGACCGGGTCAGTGGACTCGGCCAGTTCACTGGACTCGGCCGGGTCGGCAGGCTCGGCCGGGGCAGTGGGCTCGGCCGACTCTTCGGCATCGGCAAGCTCGACCGACTCGCCGGGCTCGACCGGCTCAACGGACTCGCTCGACTCGTCGGATTCGCTCGACTCGTCGGACCCTGCCTGCTCGGCGGGGCCAGCCAGTGCAGCGGGACCAACAGTCCCAGCAGGCCCAACCGACCCAACAACCCCTGCCGTCGACGTACCGGCCCCTCCCCCACCCGTACGCGCCCTCTGTCGCGCCGCCACCGCAGGCAGCCACAGGCGGTGCAGTTCGAGCCGTTCCTCCGCCGTCGCTCCGCAGAGCGCGGCGAAGCGTTCGACGGGCGCGAAGTCGAGCGGGACGGTGTCGCCCGCGCAGTAGCGGTGCAGCGTCGAGGTGTTCATGTTGAGGCGGCGGGCCAACTGCCCGTAGCTGCGGTCCGTGCGTTCCTTGAGGCGCGTGAGCGCCGCCGCGAACTCCCGCACGTCGTCCGGTACTGCCGACACTGTTCTCCACGTCCTCCCCGTCCCGGGACGGCATCCCAGGCACTCCCCGTACATGCACGTCAGCGGGGCTGGGATGGTTCCATGGCCGCGGATCCGCCGTCCGCCGTTGCGCTCGCTCCCGGTGACGGCCGATGCTCTTGGTGTCGCCCCGACCAGGGCCGGACGGACCATCCGGCGTCGGCGGCGAAGCGGCACCACTCACTCATCCACGTACGCATCCGGCGTACTCGTTTCACGGGGGACACCCATGCCCAGGCACACCCGAGCCCGCACGCTCACCGCACTCGTCGTGGCGGGCCTCACCGCGGGCGCCGCGCTCGCCGCCGGCGCCGTTCCGGCCGCCGCCGCGAAGGCGGGCGGCGCACCGAAGTACCTGTCGGCCTCCGAGCTCCCGCCGCACCCCTCGTCCTCCTGGACGGCGGGCAAGATCGAGGACGGCGTCCCGGAGGAGCTCCAGTACTGCCTGGGCGACGCGTTCCTGGCGTACGACGTCAACCACCGCTCCTTCCGGACGGACCTGGAGACCAGTGCCAGGCAGACGGTCGTCGTCACCGGCAGCGACAGCAAGGCCAAGGCGCTCGCCAAGCGGCTGAACAAGGACTTCCGCGACTGTGTGAGCGAATCCTCCGACCCGGACGTCGAGGCCGAGTACCGGGACCTCGGGACGCTGCCCGTCGAGGAGGGCGCCCGCGTCCACGGCGTGGCCACGGTCACCTCCTGGGGTGCCATGGACATCCGGCTCCTGTCGGTGGGCCGGGACGGCAGGACCGTCACGGTCGTGGACTGGGGGCAGATGGGCGGCTTCAAGGGCGCGCCGGTCAAGGCCTTCAAGAAGACGACGACCACCGCCGTCAACAAGCTCCACTGACCGGGTCCCGCAGCGCCGGATCGGGGGACCGGCGCTGCGGGAACCCCCGCTGGGGGGGCGGGGACGGTGCGGGCGCGGGCCCGATGCTCGATGGTGGACGTATGGATGTGAAGGACGTTCTCATCGACGCGTACGGCCGGATCAAGGAGGAGGTCCACGCGGCAGTGGACGGCCTGTCCCCGGCGCAGCTGCACGACCGCCCCGCGCCCGAGGCCAACTCCGTCGCCTGGCTGGTCTGGCATCTCACCCGGATCCAGGACGACCATGTGGCCGACGCCGCCGGGCTCGACCAGGTCTGGCTGTCCCAGGGCTGGGAGAAACGCTTCGGACTCGCGCTGCCGCCCCGGGACACGGGCTACGGGCACGACCCGGAGCAGGTCGCCGCGGTGCGGGTCGACTCGGCCGACCTGCTGACCGGCTACTTCGACGCCGTGCACGCCCAGACTGTGGAGTACGTCCGGGGCCTCACCCCCGACGACCTCGACCGCGTCGTGGACGAGCGATGGGCCCCGGCCGTCACCCTCGGCGTACGCCTGATCAGCGTCCTGGCCGACGACCTCCAACACACCGGCCAGGCGGCGTACGTACGGGGGCTGCTCGGAAGCTAGGACGGCCCCGAAGGGCGGGTGCGGGGTCCAGGAGATCCGCAAGGCTCGTGGGTGAATTCGGCCCCGCGGACGCCACGGTGCCGACGGGGGACCTGCGGGGCATCGACCTCCCGGAGCAGGAGATACACGCGCCGACCTGGCCCCCCGACACCGCCCGGCCGCCGCGGTCGGCGGGCGCTCGTCAGCCGCCAGCCGTACCGGGGCGGGGGTCGGCCGACCTGATGCGGTCGTTGAGGGCGGCAAAGGACACCGGCAGACCAGCCGCCGCGCGAACCGCGCTCAGACTGACACTGTCCGAGTCCAGGGTGGCCACCACTGGGAGGGAGAGTACATAGAACTCCCACTGAGCGGTGTCGAGTGGTTCGTAGACCGCGTGTTCACGGGCGACCTGAACGGCGAAAACGTAGACGTCGGCGTTGTACGACTTCTCCTCCGAGTAGCCGCGATCGGGTGACCACGTGCGAGCGCGGAGCCCACTGAAGCGGATGTGAGACGGCGTGCGCTGCTCCCAGGCCTGCAGGTAGGCGCCGGCCTTGACTTCGATGCGCAGGCCGTCGTCGGTTTCGACGTCGTGGCTGGCCCATTCCACACGGGGCTCATGGGAGCCGACTGCCTGATGAACCAGGAATTCGGCGAACAGACCGCGGGTGTTGTTCATACGAAGGTCAGGCATGGCGAACCGCCAGAAGTCGACCACCGTCACGTCCGGAACGCCGATGACTGACTCGTCTCCGCGGAGCGGTGGCACGGGCCGCGGAGTCAAGGGCAGATGGGCCGGCTGCTTCATGGCCCGCAGTCTGCCAGTGAGCCGTGGGCGCTTGCGCACCTGCCGTCAGCAGCCCTTGCCGAGCCGGTGTCTGCGCGACGGCGGGCAGCGTCATACTCGTGTGGAACCGGTGTCCCGTCGGTGTCCTGCACGGGGGCCTGGATGCCGGACCCGTCGGCTCCAGGTCAGACAGGGCCGACGGGAGCTGTCCTGGGGGCCGGGGCCGGGACGACGGGCCGGGCAGGGCGGGTGACGAAGAGCCACACGCAGAGCCCGACAGCCGTGAGGAATCCGCCGAGCAGCACGGCGACCACGACAGCGATGGGCACCGAACAGCCTTCCCCGGCGACCCCCATCGTCGTCACCACGCTCAACAGGCAGACGGTCACGACCAAGAGCCCGCCCACTGCGGTCGCCCGAACGGCCCCGCCGCCGGCCACCCGGATCCCGTCCAGACCCGAACGGCCGTAGGCGGCGAACCCCACGACGGAGACAACGAGCACCAACGACAGCAACACCAGGATCATCACACCCAGCCAGTCGGGGGCTCTTCCTCCGTGGTACGCCTTGCCATAGGCGTACGCCCCGTCGCACAGGAGCGCGAAGATCGGCAAGGGCGCGCACTGACCGAGCAGGCGCCGGGCATAGTGGACAGGGTCGTACGGCAGCACGCCCTCGATCAGCAGGACGGCGGCGAAAATGAGCAGCGCTCCGGCGACCGAGAAGCCGACGCCGGCCACAACGTGCTCGAACAGCGCCCGGCCGGGGTTGCGTCCGTCGGCCGCGACGATGCAGTAGGTCAGAGAACTGAAGACCAGCCCAAGCAGGGCGGCGAGGAGGGCGGGAAGCGCCTGACCGAGTGCCTGTTCTCGGCGGCCGGTCGGCGCGGCCTCGCCGAGGAAGTGGGAGATGACGATGAACACGGCCGCCAGCGCGAACCCGGCCAGCACTCCGGAGAGTTGAGAATAGAGCTCGGCGATCGTCCCGACTTCGAGGGACGGGGGCTGGCAGCGCACAGGCGGCTCCGACGTGGACGACGAAAGCCGTAGCGTGCTCCGGAGTGGGCCGCCCCCGTGGGAGATCGAGGCTTTCCGACATCGGCGACGGGTTCGCACGCTAGGGTCTCCAGCGCAAAGTGGATCCTGTTGCTGAATGATCACGTCCGGACTTGGGAAGCGGCCGTCGTTCGGGACGGCCATGCCACGACGCGCCCGGCGGACGCGCCGCGATCGCCTCATCCGTCGTGTGCGCGTGGAGGCAGTCGTGATCAGTGCACCGACGACGGTCGGCCGAGACGTGGCCCCGCTTCGTCCAGGAAGCGGTGCAGGTCCGTCAGTTCAGGCCGACCGTCGTGCGGGAGCGGCTCAGCGGTCGGACGCCGCCGCGTAACCCGGGAGTACCACGTTCTCGATGAGGGCGTTGCGCTCGTCGAACGGGATGAAGGCGCTCTTCACCGCGTTCACCGTGACCGTGCGCAGGTCGTCGAGGGTCCAGTCGGCCTCGTCGACGAGCAGGGACATCTCGCGGGTCATGGTGGTGCCGGAGACCAGCCGGTTGTCGGTGTTGAGGGTGACGCGGAAGCCGAGGTCCCGCAGGGCCGTGATCGGGTGGTCGGCGATGGAGGTGGCCGCGCCGGTCTGGAGGTTGGACGTGGGGCACATCTCCAGGGCGATACGGCGATCGCGGACCCAGCCCGCGAGCCGGCCGAGCTTGCCGTCCACGATGTCCTCGGTGATGCGCACGCCGTGGCCGACGCGCTGGGCGCCGCACACCTGGAGGGCCTGGTGGATGCTGGGCAGGCCGTGGGCCTCGCCGGCGTGGATGGTGAAGGGGACGCTCTCCCGGCGCAGGTGCTCGAAGGCGGCCAGGTGGTCGGCGGGCGGGAAGCCGTCCTCGGCGCCAGCGATGTCGAAGCCGACGACCCCGGCGTCCCGGAAGGCCACGGCCAGGTCGGCGGCCTCGCGGACGCGGTCGAACATCCGCATCCCGCACAGCAGCGTGCCGACGCGGACCGGGGTGCCCTGGGCCGCCGCCTTGGCCATGCCGGCGGCCAGGCCCTCCTGCACGGTCTCGACGACCTCCGCCATCGTCAGCCCGCCGTTGACGTTCAGCTCGGGCGCGTAGCGGACCTCGCCGTAGACGACCCCGTCCGCGGCCAGGTCGAGGACGTACTCCTCGGCCGCGCGCAGCAGGCCCTCGCGGGTCTGCAGCACCGCGAGGGTGTGCTCGAACGTGGCTATGTACCGCACCAGGTCACCGGAGTTGGCCGCCTCGTAGAACCAGGCGGCGAGGCCCTCCGGGTCGGTCTCCGGAAGGGTGTGGCCGACCTCCGCCGCGAGCTCCACGAGCGTGGCGGGGCGCAGACCGCCGTCGAGGTGGTCGTGCAGGACGGCCTTGGGGAGGCGGCGGATCACATCGGCATCTATGCGCGTAGCACTCATGGCGTTCGTTCCTCGGCAGGTGGTGCGGTGGGGTGGGTCGGGAGGGGGCGGTTCAGCCGGTGGCGGGCTGGAGGAGGTCCCAGCGGTTGCCGTACAGGTCCTCGAAGACGGCGACCGAGCCGTACGGCTCGTGGCGCGGCTCCTCCAGGAACCTGACGCCCGCGGCCCGCATCCGGGCGTGATCGCGGGCGAAGTCGTCGGTGTGCAGGAAGAACCCCACGCGCCCGCCGGTCTGATCGCCGATCCGGGCGCGCTGGGCCTCGTCCTTGGCCCGCGCCAGCAGCAGTCCGCCGCTCTGCCCCTCGCTCCCGGGCTCGACGACGACCCAGCGGCCGCCGCCGGGCCTCGGTTCGTCCTCGACGAGCGTGAAGCCGAGCGCCTCGGTGTAGAAGCGGATCGCCTCGTCGTAGTCGTCGACCACGAGGGTGACCAGGGCAATGCGTCTCATCGGGGCCTCTCGGGTCGCTCGGGGTTCCCGGGAGGTTATACGTAACACGCGCCGGAGGCAAGTGGCATTCTTCCCGTACGTCCGGGAGGCCCCGGAGCACGCCCGAGGCCCCCTGCTCGGCAGGGGGCCTCGGGACTTAGGGCTGGAGACTCGGGAGGGTGTCAGCCGGCGGTCACTCGCCCGGCGACGCCTTGCGCAGGGCGGCGATGCAGGTGCTCAGTGCCTGCTGGAGCTCCTCAAGGCGCTGCAGCATGTCGTCCTCGTAGATGGCGTCGAGGTCGACGGCGTCGTCGAGGGTCAGCTCCTCGAAGACCTTCGTCGCCTTCTGGAGGCTGCTGTAGAACTTGGTCCGCCGCTCCTGGACCCGCAGTTCGGGGTCGGACTCCACGGCCTGGACGACGAGTTCCTTGACGGTGTCGTAGGCCTCCGTCGCCCACTCGCCGGTGTCCTCGTCGTCGTCGAGCTCGTCGATGAGGGACAGGTGCCGTTCCGCCTCGGCGCGCAGCTCGGCGGTGGCGTCGATCACCTGGCCGGCCGGGGTCTTGACCTGCCCGTTCTCGACGATCTGCCGCACGTAGCCGATACGGCTGGCCGCCTGGGTCTCGCTGGCGACGGCCTTCTTCAGCTCGTCGGTGCGGGCGATGTCGCGGGCCAGCTCGGTCTGGAGGGAGGGGTCCTCCTTGAGGCGGTCCAGCAGCGCGGCGCGGGCCGCCTGCGCGGTGGAGGGGTCGGCGAGGATCGCGGCGCGCAGCGCGGTGGGGTTCTCGGCGACCTCCAGCGCCTTGGTCGGGCGGATGCCCTCGGCCTCGGCCGCCGCCGTGATCGCGGTGCCCCGGTCGGAGGTCGCGCTGGAGCGGGAGCTGTAGTAGGACAGCCACACGTCCGAGTCGGGGAGGTCGATCTCCGCGCCGGGGGTCAGTGCCTCGAAGTGCGGGACCATGCCGTCGTCGGCGGCCCTGTCCCAGGCCTTGTAGTAGCGCATGACCCGCTCCGGCGAGCATCCGGCCAGCTCGGCGAAGTGCTTCGCCGACACCTTCGCCGTCTCGCCCGGCAGTTCCCCGCCGGGACGCACACTGCGCGCCACCTTGAGTGCGAAGGCCCAGCCGCCGGTGCGCGCGTACACCCCGAACTCACGGGCGTCCCGCGCGACTTGCTCATCCACGACGCCGACGGGGGCGTCGTCGCCGTGCGCCTGCGCGGGGATCTCGTCGCCGGACGACGTCCCGGGGATCTCGTCGCCGGAGGACGACTGAGGAACCTCGCCACCGGTCGACGGTGCGGGGACCTCGTCGGCCGTCTGCCGGGTGGGGGCCGACTCACCAGAGGGCTGGGGCTGTGCCGGTACCTCGGCCGTGGGCGGGGCGGTGGAGGGCTGCGCCTCGGCCGCTCCGGGCTCGACCCAGAAACCCTCGTCCCGCGTCGGCGCTCCTCCGGTCGCGGGCGCCTCGTCGGCGGGCGGTACGGCCGGTGCGGAGTGGGCGGTGGGTACGCTCACGGGTGACTCTCCCGGGTGGTGACGAACGGCAGGGACAGAACCGGCAGCCTATATGAACCCGTTGGTGCCCCTTTGCCGGGACGCCCCGCCTCGGCGGAGGGCGTTCGCGGACGTCCCGCCTCGGCGAGGGCGTTCGCCGGCGCCCCGCCCGGTGGAAGCGTTCGGAGGGTGGCGCCGCCCGTCCGCCGCGTCGGGCCGAGAGCGACGCGGCGGACAGCGGGTCACCGAGCGTCCCGCCGCCCGCCGCGGCCGCGTCAGCAGTACAGGTTGCCGCCCGCGGACGTGCCGAGGATCTGGACGAACCGCTGGTACGCGCTGACCCGGCTCTGCACCTGTGCGGGGTTCTTGCCGTCGCACTCCAGCGAGCCGTTGATGCTGCGGATGGTGTGCCCGAATCCGGCGCCGTTCACCATGGCGTTGTGGCCGGTCATGGTGCCGGGGCCGGTCTGGGTGTTCCAGTACCACAGGGCGGTCTTCCAGGCGACGGCCGCGTCGTTCTGGACCAGCCAGGGGTTGCCCAGGAGGTTCAGGCCGAGTGCGTCGCCCGCCGCCTTGTAGTTGAAGTTCCAGCTGAGCTGGATCGGGCCGCGCCCGTAGTAGGCCGCCTGTCCGGCCGGGCAGCCGTACGGCCGGCCCCAGTCGCAGTAGGTGGGGTAGTTGGCGGTGTTCTGCTCGACGATGTGGACGAGGCCGCCGGTCTCGTGGTTGACGTTGGCGAGGAACGCCGCCGCCTCCTGCTTCTTGACGGTGTCGCTGCCGGTGGTGGCGAAGGCCGGGAAGGCGCTCATCGCCGCCCGCAGTCCGCTGTACGTGTAGAACGAGTTCCGGTTCGGGAACATCTGGTTGAACTGCGCCTCGCTCACCACGAACCCGGAGGGGTTGGTGGGGCCGTTCTCGCAGGCGTACGGCTCCCAGTACCAGGTGCTGATGGTCGGGTCGTACCCCGGGTTGGCGTGCTCGGCGATGTACGCCCTGCCGTCGGTGTAGCGCACGATGTCACCGGCCGCGTAGGACCGGCCGGCCACCCAGCTCGCGTAGCTCGAACAGGGGGCGGCGGACGCGCTCTGGGCGGGCAGCAGCAGGGGGGTGGAACCGCCGATGACCAGCGCGGTCAGCAGGGCGGATATGCGGCGCCTCGACACGTGACCAACTCCTTCGTGGAGCACGGCCGCACCCGGGCGGGGGCCCGAGGGCATGACGAAGAGGTCCCTCGCGCGCACGTGCCGGCGGGGCCGGCCACGGCGTGGGGGCGGCCGTGGTGGGGGTGTGGGGCTCACTCAACCGCGTTGGTCTGTACCAGTCAAGGGTGTAGACCAGTCAACTCACATGACGGCAGGTCAGACCTCCGGCGGCCACCTCACGAGCGATCTCCGGCGCTCACCGACAGCGGTCATCGGCACTCGCCCGGCCGGTCACGCAAGGGCTGCCGCCCGGTCAGTCGTCGGGGCAGCCGAGCCAGTACCCGAAGCCGCGCCGGGTGTGGATCAGTGCGGGCCTCTCCTGGTCGATCTTGCGCCGGAGCCGGGCCACGAGCTTCTCGATCGCGCCGTGGGCGCGGTACTCGCCCCAGACATGCCGCCCGATCTGCTCCTTGGACAGCACGTGCTCCGCGTTGGCCAGCAGATGGCGCAGCAGCCGGTACTCGGCGGGGGTGAGGCCGAGCGGCCGGGATCCGCGCCACGCCTCGCACGCCGCGTCGTCCAGGACCAGGTCGCCGTAGCAGGGCACTCCCCCGGTCCGCTCGGGGCCTCCCCGCCCGCGCAGCAACGACCGTGCGCGGTGCAGGACTTCGGCGACCCGGAGCGGCTTGACGACATAGTCCTCGGCGCCGGGCCGCAGGCCGGGCACCAGCTCGTGCAGGGCGTCACAGGCGGCCAGGAAGAGCAGCGGCGGACGGCCCGCCGGTGTTCCGCGGCGGGCCCGTCCGTGGCGCTCCGGGTCCGGCAGCGCGGCGTCCCAGACGACGAGGTCGTACCCGCCCTGGGCGATCCGGGTCGCCCCTTCGGCGCCGGTGCCCGCCGCGGCGACGCGGTATCCGGCCAACTCCATGGTGGTGGTGAGGAGTTCGGTGATGCCGGGGTCGTCGGCGACCAGCAGGACGTGCTGCGTGCCGTCTCGTAGCGGCAGCGGTTTCCCGGTGAGCAGTGTGCCGTCTCGTCGCGGCAGCGTTCTCCCGGTGAGCTGTGTGCGCATGACCAGACCGTTCGAGTAGGGCTCGCGTGGGGGATCGGGTCGTGCGCGGTCAGTCGGCGGGCCGCGGCTCGACGACCGTCTCGGCGTGGTCGACGAAGTCGTCGGCCAACCGGTGGAAGAGCGCGGCGAGTTGCCGGAGGTCCTCGGCGGACCAGTCGCCGAGGACCTCACCGATGCCCCGGCGGCTGGCCGCCCTGACGCGGCCGAAGGCAGCGAGCCCGGCCTCGGTGATCTGGACCCGCTGCGCCCGGCGGTCCTCCGGGTCGGGCACCCGGACCACATAGCCGTCGTTCTCCAACTGCCGTAGCTGCCGGGTCACATGGGACGCCTCCACGGACAGCCGGACGGCGAGCACGCCCGGGCGCAGCGGCTCGCTCTCGGCGATGTGCCGCAGGATCGACACGGAGGCGCGGTCCAGGGACACTCCGCTGTCGGACATCAGACGTTCGTGGCGGCGGGCCCGCCCGGCCAGATACGTGACGCGGGTGAGCATCCGCTCGATCTCGGTCACGTCCCCCAGGGACGCCGCTTCGACGGGGCGTGGTGTGGACATGCGACCACCGTAACAGATGTTTGCCTAAGTCAAGCAACACTGCACTGCACGGTGGTCGCTCCCCGGCTCAGCCGAGCTTCAGCTGGTCCGTGCCGTGTCCGATGTGCGCCACGACCAGCCCGGCGCCGGACACCTCGGCGTACTCGGCGGTGTGGTGACGGAGGACGGCGCCCGCCTCGGGCCCCCGGCGGACCTCTACCGTCCAGCGCAGCTCGTGGAAGAAGAACCAGTCGTCGAAGTGCTGCTGGACGACCTCGATGTCCCGGACCTCGTAGTGGGCGTAGAACTCCTGGAGGTGGGACCTCAGTTCGTCCTTGGTGTGCAGTTCCACGAGGGTGCCGACTCCCGCCGCGTAGTCCCGGACGCCCGTCTGGACCTCGGGGTGGGCCCGCTCGACGATGGCGTCCACATCGCCCTTGCGGTAGGCGTCGAGGAGCGCGTCGTGCACCCGCGCCACGGCGAACCGGCCGGCCAGTGCCCCGTCGGCCGGGTCACCCGGCAGCGACTCCCGCTGCGTACGGCCCCAGAACAGCTCACCGGTGATGCCCTCGGAACCCATCGTCGGGAAGAGCACGATGATGGGCCGCTCGCTCTCGGCACCGGTGTCCTTGGCGCGCCCGCGGCCCGAGCCGCTGACGAAGGTGTACCAGGAGGCGTTGATCTGGGCCACGGGCCGGATGCCGACGACGGCGGCGAACCGGTGCATGTTGCGGTAGCTGGTCTCGATGGCCTCGTACGTGTCGACGATCCGCTGCGTCGGGATCTCCTTGCCCTCTTCGAGGGTGGGGACGACCGTGTACGCGTACGGCCCGCTCGGCGCCAGCGTGGCCAGGATGTCCTCGACCACGTCGACGTACTCGGCCTCGACGTGCCGCCACGCGACCGCCGAGGTCCGCACCTGGAGGTCCGACGTGACGAGGAGGTCCTCGACCTTGGCCCGGTCTTTCATGGTCTCTCTCCTTACGGGGCCGAGCGGCCCGGTGGGGGGGGGTGGAGCGAACCGTCGCTCAGGGAGCCCGCCGGGGCGGGGCCCCGACGATCACATGCAAGCCCAGCGGCCTGACCGATGGCGACCGGCAACCTGACAACGGGCCGACGTGGCGCAGGTCACACGCCGTGCGAGGCTGTCGGCGAACATGTGATCTTCCGGCCCCGATGAGGTGATCTCTGGGACCCGGGCCGGGGAGAATCACCCCATGACCACGTCACCGCACCCTCTCGTCGTCCAGGCGCGCGGACTCGCCGCCGAGGTCCTCACGCCCCAGGCGGAGCGCGTCGACCAGGAGGGGGTGCCCGCGAGCAGCATCCAGGCGATCAAACGGTCCGGGCTGCTCGGGGTGAGCGCGCCGGTGACGTACGGCGGTTCGGGTGCGCCGAACTCGGTGGCGCGGGAGATCGCCGAGATCCTGGCGGGGGCGTGCTGCTCCACCTGGTTCGTGCAGACCCAGCACCACACCCCCGTGCTGACCCTGGCGAAGAGCGAACTCCCGGCTCGGGAACGCCTGTTGGGGAAGCTGGCCACCGGAGAGCTGCTGTCCGGTGTGGCGTACGCGCATCTGCGGCGGTACCCGCGGGTCCCGGTCCGGGCCGTGCCCCGGCGGGGCGGCTGGCGGTTCCACGGCACGGTCCCCTGGTACACCGGGTGGGGCCTCAACGACGTGATGCTGCTGGCCGGGGTCACGGACGCGGACGAGGTGGTGTTCGCGTTCGCCGAGGCCCGTCAGCAGTCCGGGCTGCGGGCCTCGGCGCCCATGCGGCTCGCCGCGCTCACCGCCGCCCGTACGGTCTCGCTCGAGCTCGACGGGCTGTGGGTCCCCGACGACGCCGTGGCCCTGCACGCGCCGTACGAGTCGTGGGCGGCCGGCGACCGTCCCAAGCCGACCAACGCCTCGCCGGCGGTGTTCGGGGTCGCCGAGTCCGCCCTCGGTCTGCTGGACCAGGACGATCCCACGACCAAGGCGCTCCGGCTGCGCCTCGACAAGGTGCGGCGGCAGGCGTACGCCCTCGCCGACCATCCGGCGCCGCACGAGCACATGGAGGAGCGGCTGGCCCTCAAGACGAAGGCGTTCGATCTGATGCGGACGGCGACGACGGCCGCGGTCGTCGCCGGCGGCGGACGCGCCATCGATCTGGACAACCGCGCCCAACGCCTGGCCCGCGAGGCGATGTTCCTCCTGGTCCAGGGCCAGACCCCCGAGGTCCGCCGCGCGCACCTCGCCGCGCTGTCGGCCGCGTACTGAACCGGCGCGGCCGACGCCGCGTCAGCTCGCGAACGGCACCAGTGACGTGGGCGCGGCCGGCGCGGCGAAGGGGTGACGCCACAGGCCCTGGGCGGCGAGCCGGGGCAGGACGCCCTCGCCGAACCAGTACGCCTCCTCCAGGTGGGGGTAGCCGGAGAGGACGAACTCGTCGATGCCGAGGGCGTGGTACTCCTTGATCAGCTCGGCGACCTCGTCGTGGCTGCCGACCAGGGCGGTGCCCGCCCCGCCGCGCACCAGGCCGATGCCGGCCCAGAGGTTGGGGTGGATCTCCAGGCCGTCGCGGCTGCCGCCGTGCAGGGCGAGCATGCGCCGCTGGCCCTCGGACTCGCTGCGGGCGAGTCCGGCCTGCACGGACCGCACGGTCTCCGGGTCGAAGCCGTCGAGCAGCCGGTTCGCCTCCGCCCACGCCTGCTCGGCGGAGTCGCGGGTGATGACGTGCAGTCGGACGCCGAAGCGGAGGGTGCGGCCCTCCTTCGCCGCCAGCCCCTTGATCCAGGCGATCTTCTCGGCGACCACGGCCGGCGGCTCGCCCCAGGTGAGGTAGACGTCGACGTGCCGGGCGGCGATCTCCCCGGCGATCGGGGAGGAGCCGCCGAAGTACACCTCGGGCACCGGGTCCGGCAGCCGGGCCAGCCGCGCGTCCTCGACCCGGAGGTGCTCACCGTTCAGGTCGACGGTCTTGCCCTCCCACAGTCCGCGCACGACCTCCAGGAACTCACCGGTACGGCGATAGCGGTCGTCCTTGTCGAGGAAGTCGCCGTAGGCCCGCTGTTCGTGGCTCTCGCCGCCGGTGACGACGTTGAGGAGGAGCCGTCCGCCGGTCTGCCGCTGGAAGGTGGAGGCCATCTGCGCGGCGAGCGTGGGCGAGACGAAGCCGGGGCGGAACGCGACCAGGAACTTCAGGCGTTCGGTGTTCTGGCTCACCATGGCTGTGGTCAGCCAGGCGTCCTCGCACCAGGCACCGGTGGGGGTCAGCGCGCCGACGAAGCCGAGGTCCTCTGCGGCGCGGGCGATCTGGCTCAGATAGGCGACCGTCGGCGGCCGGTCCCGCCCGGACTCGGTGGCGGGGGTGCCGTGACCGCCGCCGACGACATGCCGGCTGTCGCCGTTGGTGGGCAGGAACCAGTGGAAGGTGAGGGACACGGGGGTCTCCTGTCTGAGGGGGTGCCGGTGACGCTGCGGGCGCGGCGCTAGAGGAGGCCGTGGCGGGGCGGCCGGGTGCCGTTCAGCGTGTACCGGCCGATGTGCTGCAGCTTCCAGCGGGTGGGATCGTGCAGGGTGTGGGTGCGGGCGTCCCGCCAATGCCGGTGCAGATTGAGGGAGTTGAGGGCCGCCCGGGTGCCGGACACCTCGAACAGGGCGCTCGCCACCTCCAGGGCGGCCTGGGCCGCCTGCACCTTGGCGGCGGCCACGGCGATGGACGCCTCGGCCGCCGAGTCGTCCGTCAGGGCGCCGTGCGCCGCGTCCACCGCCCGCGCGGCCTCTCGCACCAGCGCCTCCGACGCCCTCACCTGGAGGGCGAGTTCACCGAACCGCTGGATGAGCAGCGGGTCCTCGGCCGCGGTCTCCACGCCGCTCTCGAACCACGGCCTGCTCTTCGTGCGCACGAACTCGGCCGCCTCGGCGAGGGCTCCCCCGGCGATGCCGGCGTCGATGGCGGCGTGCAGCAACTGGGCCGCGGCGCCGTGCAGTTGGGGCCCCTCGAAGGTGAGGTGGTGCGGCAGCACCCGGTCGCCCGGCACCTGGACGCGCTCCAGGCGGACGGTGCCGCTGGCGGTCGTACGCTGGCCGAGGCCGTCCCAGTCGTCGATCACCGTGACCCCCGGGGCGTCCCGGGGCACGTAGGCGACGTGCAGCGCGTCCCCCTCGGCGCGGGCCAGGACCGGGATCCAGTCGGCGAACAGGGCGCCCGTCGCGTAGTGCTTGACCCCGTCGAGGAGATAGGAACCGTCCGGCCGGGGTGCCAGCCGGGTGCGGATGTCCTGGACGTGCCGGGTGCCCGCCTCGGACTGGGCGTTGCCGAAGCGGCGCCCGGCGAGAAGCTCTCCGAAGAAGAACTCGCGCTGCCGCGCGGTCCCCTGTCGGCGCAGCACGTTGACGTAGGCGAAGTGGCTCTGCGGGATCTGGGCGAGGCTCGCGTCGGCGGAGGCGAGCAGCCGGAAGACCTCCGCCAGGGTCTCCTGGCTCACGTCCGCTCCCCCGTACGCGGCGGGCACGGTGACGGCCAGCAGCCCGGAGGCGGAGAGCCGGTCCAACTCGGCGCGCGGCAGGCGCCGTTCGGCGTCCCGTTCCGAGGCCCCGGCCCGGAACTCCTCGGCGAGCGCGGTCGCGACGGCCAGGGCCTCGGTGTCGTCGGCGATGACCCTCGCGGCCGGGGGGCCGGCCGGGGCGGCGGTGGGGGCGGTAGCGGTGTCGGTCATGGGTCAGCTCGCGGCGGCCAGGACCGGGGCCGGGCCGAGCGCGGTCAGGAACTGGTCGACGACCTGGCCGAGGGCCTCGGCGGTCGCCGGGGCGATGGTGACCTTGCCGTCGTCCCCCACGGTGATGTCCTTGTCGAGGGTGAACCAGCCGGGGACGATGTGCCGGGCGCCCATGGAGCTGAGGACCGGCCGCAGGGCGTAGTCGAGGGCGAGGACATGGGCGGTGGTGCCGCCGGTGGCCAGGGGCAGCACCGTCTTGCCGGTGAGGGCGTACTGCGGGAGCAGGTCGAGCAGGGCCTTGAGGACGCCGGAGTACGCGGCCTTGTAGACGGGCGTGCCGATGACGACGCCGTCGGCCCGTGCGAAGAGTTCGGTGGCCTCGACGATGGCGGGGTGCTTGAAGTCCGCCCCGAGCAGGGCCTCGGCGGGGATGGTGCGGATGTCGAGGGGCACGACCTCGTGGCCTTGGGCGATCAGCCGGGCGTCCAGGTGGCGGACGAGCTTCGCGGTGCGGGAGGAGACGGAAGGGCTGCCGGAGACGGACAGAACGGTGGCCATGGGTCCTCTTTCTGGGAACCCGGGGTGCCCGTGCGGACGGGCACCCCGGAAGGGAGCGGTCAGGAGTACCAGGTGGGTTCGGGCAGTTCGCCTTCGAGGACCCAGCGGCCGACCTCGCGGCGCTTGTAGGCGACGGGGTCGTGCAGGGTGTGGGTGCGGATGTCGCGCCAGAAGCGGTCGAGTCCCTCGGAGGTGGCGGTGGAGCGGGCGCCGGTCACCTCGAAGACGCGCGTCGCGACCTCCAGGGCCACATCGGTGGCGCGGGCCTTGACGGCGGCCACCCTGACCTCGAAGTCGCCGCGGGTCCGCTCGGTGACGGCGTCGGGGTCGTCGTGCAGCCGCTGTCCCTCGGCGGCGACGGTGTCGGCGAGGGCCTCGACCGCCCAGAGCTTGGCGGTCAGATCGCCGTAGACGTCGATGACGTACGGCTCGTCGACCGCGCGCTCGTGCCCGCCGTGCAGCCAGGCCCGGGACTTGGTACGGGTGTAGGTCGCCGCCGTCTCCAGCGCGCCGGCGGCGATGCCGAGGTAGAAGTTGACGAAGACGAGCTGGATGGTGGGCACGTTGAGGGTGTTGTACGTGCGCGGCCGGAACTGTTTGTCGACATAGCCGGCGGCGGAGGACCACGGGGTGCGGACGCCGTCGAGGGTGACACCGCCGCTCTCGGTGAGCCGTTGGCCGATGTTGTCCCAGTCGTCGTGGAAGGTCAGGCCCTCGCTGTCGGAGGGGACGATCGCGAAGACGTGGTCGTCGGTGCCCGCGAGGACGCCTTCGAGGACGGTGACGTCGGAGACCTTGCTGCCGGTGGAGAAGGACTTGCGGCCGGTGAAGACGAGGTCGTCGCCGTCCTCGGTGACCACCACGTCCTTGTCGCGCGGGTTGACGGCGCCACCGAAGAACCAGCGGTTGCGGGCGGCCTCGGCCTCGACGTGCTCCCACTGCTCGCGGGTGCCGACCAGCCGGGCGGCCCAGTTCCACAGGTAGTGGTAGCCGAGGAGCTGGCCGATGGAGCCGTCGGCCTTGGCGACCTCGCGGACGACACGGTAGGCGGTGGGCCAGTCCTGGCCCCCGCCGCCGTGCTCGGTGGGGCCGAGCAGGGTGACGAGGCCGGAGTCCTTGAGGAGGCGGACCTCGTCGTACGGGGTGGCGCCGGCGCGCTCGCGTTCGGCGGCGTCGGTGGCGAGGACGGCGGCGACCTCGCCGGCGCGGGCGATCCACTCCCGGGCGGTCTTCGGGGCGGGTCCGGTCTTCCAGTCGGTGGGGGTGGCGGTGCTCATCTCGATGGCCTCCTCAGACCTGGGCGGGGACGGACTCGGGGAGCTGGGCCTCCAGTTCACGCACCAGCGGCAGCACCCGCCGGCCGAAGTACTCGACCTCCTCGTGGTAGTGCAGGAAGCCGAGGAGGAAGAGGTCGACGCCGAGTCGCTTGTAGGCGACGATCCGCTCGGCGATCTGTTCGGGGGTGCCGATCAGCCCCGTACGGAAGCCGTCGTTGTACTGGATGAGGTCCTCGAACGAAGAGTCCTGCCACATGCCCTTGCCGTCGGCGGCCGACTGCCCGGCCTGTTTGACGGCGGCGCCGAATCCCTCGACGGCCTCCCGGTCGGCGCGCGCGACGATCTCCCGCAGGGTGTCGCGGGCCTCGGCCTCGGTGTCGCGGGCGATGAGGAACGCGTTGAGGCCGAACTTCGGTGCGGCGCGGCCCACTTCGGCGGCGGACTTGCGGACGTCGGTGATCTGCTCGGTGACCCCGTCGAAGTCCTTGCCGTTGGAGAAGTACCAGTCGGAGACCCGGCCGGCCATGGCGCGGGCGGCGGTGGAGTTGCCGCCCTGGAAGATCTCCGGGTGAGGGCGTTCGGCGGTGTTGAGGGGCTTGGGCTTGAGGGAGAAGTCGCGCAACCGGTAGAAGTCACCGGCGAGTTCAGTGTGGTCCTCGGTCCAGATCTGGCGGAGGGCGCGGATGAACTCCTCGGAGCGGCGGTAGCGCTCGTCGTGCTCCAGCCAGGGCTCGCCGAGGGCGGTGAACTCGCCCTTGAACCAGCCCGACACGACGTTGACGGCGAAGCGGCCGTTCGACAGGTGGTCGGCGGTGGCGCCGAACTTGGCGAGGACGCCGGGGTGCCACAGTCCGGGGTGGACGGCGGCGATGACCTTCAGCCGCTCGGTGGCGAGCAGCAGCGCGAGGCTGAAGCTCGTCGACTCGTGCTGGTACTCGGCGCCGTAGCTGGCCATGTAGCGGACCTGGCTGAGGGCGTACTCGAAGCCGTTGTTCTCGGCGAGGACGGCGAGTTCGCGGTTGTACTCGTACCCCCAGTCGGTGCGTTGTTCGATCGTGCTGGTGACGAGTCCCCCGCTGACGTTGGGGACCCAATAGGCGAATTTCAGGGGCGCGGCAGACATGCGGAACTCCTGTTGCGGAATGTTTTCGGGCACGCCGAATTCAGCGGGCGCACGCCGGACGCGGGCACAGTGAATTCAGGCGGAAGGCCGGGAAAGCAGAAAAGCGCGGCGGATCACGGAGGGGGATCAGGCCGCGGCGCGACAGGAGGCACTGGAGACGCGTGCGAGGTCGACATGGCGTCGCCGCGTGAGGTCCAGTCGCTTCTTCATGCCATCGATCGTGGCAGCCGTCGTCGACGGCCGTCAAGGAGAACCCGACCGGTCTCGTATCCCGGACCATTGAATTTCACGAAGGTGTGACAGGGAAACCCTTGAACGGGCCGGAAATCGGCGCGCATTCTGCTGCCGTGCGAACGGAACAGCTGGAATACATCACGGCGGTGACCAGGCTCGGTTCGCTGCGCCGGGCCGCCGAGGAACTACGGCTCTCCCAGCCCGCGTTGAGCGAGACCGTACGGAATCTGGAACGCGAGCTGGGCGTCGATCTGCTGGAGCGCAAGCGGTCCGGCGCGACGATGAGCGCCTCGGGCCGGGAGCTGCTGCCGCACATCGTCGGGGTGCTGGACGCGGTGGACCGCTTGCGGGCGGCGGCGGGTGAGCAGCACCGCATCAGCCGGATGGTCCGCCTGGGCACGGTCAACGCGGCGACCGTGCCGCTGCTGATCCCGGTGATCCGTGACTTCCGTGCCGACCACCCGCTGACCCAGGTCGAGGTGGTGGGCGCCCAGCAGACCGACATCCAACGGGCGCTGCTGGAGGGTTCGTTCGATCTCGGGCTCGTGAATCACCTCGACGGTGACGACGTGCCGGCCGCGTTCGAGGCCACCGAGCTGCTGCGGGGCCGGCCGGTGGTGGTCGTCCGCCCGGACAGCCCGCTGGCGGCCCGGGACGCGGTGTCGGTGGACGACCTGCTCGCCGTGCCGCTGATCGGTATGCGCTCCGGGTACGTCATGCACCGCTACGTCCACCGGCTCCTCGACGGCCGCGCCCCCGCCTTCGCGTACTCCACCGACGGCGCCGAGATGGGCAAACTGATGGTGGCGGAGGGGCTGGGGGCGACGGTCCTGCCGGACTTCAGCGTCGTCGGCGACCCGTTGGAGCGGCGCGGCGCCCTCGTCCACCGGCCGATCGCCGACGACACCACACGGGTCCTGCTGATGCTCCAGCGCCGCAGGGCGGACTCCGTACCGCGGGCGGCCCGGGATCTGCACGAGGCGTTCGTCCGGCGGGCGAGGGCGCTGGGCGCCCGAGCCGGGTCCGGATCATGACCGGCCCGTCGTCCCCGGCCACCAGGCGCGCTCCCCGATGTCCCGTACCAGCGCCGGCACCAGCAGCGAGCGCACCACGAGGGTGTCCAGGAGGACGCCGAACGCCACGATGAAGGCGATCTGCGCGAGGAAGGCCAGCGGGATCACGCCCAGCGCGGCGAAGGTCGCGGCGAGGACCACGCCCGCCGAGGTGATGACCCCGCCCGTGCTGACCAGGCCGCGCAGCACACCCTCGCGCACCCCGTGCCGCAGGGACTCCTCACGGACCCGGGACATGAGGAAGATGTTGTAGTCGACGCCCAGCGCCACCAGGAAGACGAACCCGTAGAGCGGCACGGACGGGTCGGTGCCGGTGAACCCGAACAGGTGCGTGAAGACGAGTGCGGAGACGCCCAGCGTGGCGAGGAAGTTCAGGGCCACCGTGGCGACCAGCAGGACCGGCAGCAGCAGCGAGCGCAGCAGGCCGACCAGGATGAGGAGGATGACGGCGAGGACGACGGGGACGATGAGCGTGCGGTCGCGTTCGGCGGTGCGCAGGGTGTCGTACTGCTGTGCGGTGTAGCCGCCGACGAGGGCGTCCGCGCCGGGCACGGCGTGCAGGGCGCCGCGCAGCCGCGCCACCGTCCGCTTGGCGGCGTCGCTGTCGGCGGCGGCGTCGAGGGTGACGTCGACCCGGACGCGTCCGTCGACGACCAGTGGCTCGCCGCCGGGACGGCCGGACCCGCCGACGACGATCGCCGCGGCGACGCCCTCGGTGTCGCGGGCCGCGCCGAGCACGGGCTCCAGCCGGTCCGCGTCCGCGACGACCACGGCGGGGTTGCCGGAGCCCGCCGGGAAGTGTGCGCCGAGGGCCTGCTGGGCGGCGACGGACGGGGCGTCGCCCACGAAGGTCTCGTCCAGGGGGACGCCCTTGGAGGTGAGGGCCGGCGCGAAGGCGGCGCCGGCCAGCAGGACGGCCAGGGTCACCGCCCACACCCGGCGCGGGGCGCGGTCGACGAGGTCCGCGACGCGCCGCCACACGCCGTCGCCGCGCGCGGAGGCGGTGCGGGCACCCGGGCGGGCGGGCCAGTAGGCGGCGCGGCCCAGGGCGACGAGGACGGCGGGCAGGAAGGTGAGCGTGGCGAGGACGGCGCAGCCGATGCCGATGGCGCCGACCGGCCCGAGCGCCCGGTTGTTGGTGAGGTCGCTGAGCAGCAGGGCGAGCAGGCCGAGCGCGACGGTCGCGGCGCTGGCCACAATGGCGCCCCAGGACTGCCGCAGCGCGGCCCGCATGGCGGTGAAGCGGTCGGCGCGGTCGGTGAGTTCCTCACGGAAGCGGGCGGTGAGCAGGAGGGCGTAGTCGGTGGCGGCGCCGATGACGAGGATGGACAGGATGCCCTGGACCTGTCCGTCGACGCGGACGACGTCCCGGTCGGCGAGGACGTACACGACCGCGCAGGCGAGGCCCAGCGCGAACACCGCGCCGAGGATGATCACCAGGGGGAGCAGCAGGCTGCGGTAGACGAGGAGCAGGATCACCAGCACGGTGAGGAGCGCCACGGCGAGCAGCAGGCCGTCGATGCCGGCGAAGGCGTCGGCCAGGTCCGCCTGGCTCGCGGCGGGCCCCGCCAGGTGGACGGTGGTGCCGGGCAGGCGTTCGGCGGCGGCGCGGATCCGGTCGAGGGTGTCGGGCAGTTCGTCGCCCAGGTCGGGCCGGAGCGGGACCACGCCCCGCAGCGCGTCGCCGTCCTTCGACAGGAGCGCGGGCGAGACCTGTCCCGTGACGCCGGGGGTGTCGGCGAGGGAGGCGAGGAGGCGGTCGGCCGTGGCGCGCCGCTCGGCGAGCCCGTCGCCGGTCCACACGACGATCGCCGGCAGCGTCTCGTCCTGCCGGAAGGCCCGCTGCGCGGTGACGACCTCGGTGGATTCGGCGCTGCGGGGCAGGAACGCGGCCTGGTCGTTGGTGGCGACCTCGCCGAGGCGCCCGGCGTACGGGCCGAGGACGCCTCCGACGACGAGCCAGACAGCTATCAGCAGGAGGGGGACGAGCCGGCGGGCGCGTCCGGGGGTGGTGGACATGGTGCTCCAGAGTCCGGGCGGGGTTGCCTCGACGAGTGACCCAAGCAGATGACTCAACGAAAAACAATCTCAATCATTGAGCTACTTGGGATCGATCCTAGGGCACCGGTGCGGGCCTGCTTCAGCGGGGGTGGTCGGCGCCCGCGCCCAGTTCCTCGTTCATCGCCGCGAGGAAACGCAGGACGACGGCCAGTTCCTCGGCGGTGAAACGGGAGCGTGCCGCTTCGGTCGCCGCCGCGAGGGGCCGGAAGTAGGTGCGCGCGGCCCCGCGCGCGTCGGCCGCGTAGTACAGGTGCACCACCCGGCGGTCGGCGCTCTCCCGGACCCGGCGCACGTGCCCGGCGCGCTCCAGCCGGTCGACACAGGCGGTGACCGCGCCGGAGGTCAGCCCGAGGTGTTCGCGCAGCCGCTTCGGCGTCATGGGGGTCTCCGCGTCCAGGATCGCCGCGAGCGCCTGGACGTCCGTCGCGTGCAGCCCGTGGTCGCCCGCGAAGGCGTGCACCAGCCGGTTGATCTCGCCGTTCATCCGGCGCAGCGCCACAGCGAAGGCGTGCAGGTCGGTCGGCGCCCCGAAGGCGTCGCCGCCGTCGTCCCCCGATTGCCGAGCGGGATCGTTCACTGTGGCCACGCGGTCAGCGTAGTCGCCGTACCGATCACCCGAACGCGCGGCGATGCGCCCCGGGCGCATCCGGAAGCGCCCCGCCGGAGGAAGTGATGTGCATGAGCACCTGATCCGTTCTCCCGCGAGCACCTGATCCGCCCCCTCCTCCCCGGAGTCCGTCCATGAACGTCTCGGTCGTCCTGTTCACCTCCGATCTGCGGCTGCACGACCATCCGCCGCTGCGCGCGGCGCTCGACGGATCACGGCAGGTGGTCCCGCTGTTCGTGCGCGACCGTGCCGTGGCCGCCGCCGGGTTCGCGGTGCCCAACCGGCTCGCTTTCCTCGCCGACTGCCTGCGCGACCTCGACGCGGGACTGCGTGAGCGGGGCGGCCGGCTGGTGGTGCGTTCCGGCGACGTCGTCGCGGAGGTGTGCAAGGTGGCCGCCGAGGCGGACGCCGACGAGGTGCATCTGGCGGCCGACGCCGGCGCGTACGCCCAGCGGCGCGAGGCGCGGCTGCGGCGCGCCCTGGAGGCCGAGGGCGTACGGCTGCACGTGCACGAGACGGTGACGACCGCCGTGGAGCCCGGCGCGGTGACCCCGGCCTCGTCGGACCACTTCTCGGTGTTCACGCCCTACTTCGGCCACTGGTCCCGGCAGCGGCTACGGGACGCGCTGGCCGCGCCGCGGGCGGTGCGGGTGCCGGACGGGATCGGTTCGGAGGAGCCGCCCTCTCGGGCGGAACTGTCCGGTCTCTCCCCGGAGTTGGCGGCCGGCGGTGAGACGGAGGGCCGCGCACGGCTCACCGCCTGGCTGCGGTCCGGCATCGAGGCGTACGAGGACCGGCACGACGATCTGGCGGGCGACGCGACCTCCCGGCTCTCGCCGCACCTGCACTTCGGCACCCTCTCCCCCGTCGAGCTGGTCCACCTCGCGCGCCGCGCGGGCGGTCCGGGCGCCGAGGCGTTCGTGCGGCAGCTCGCGTGGCGGGACTTCAACCGCCAGCTGCTGGCCGTGCGGCCGACGGCCGCGACCGTGGACTACCGCGCCAGACACGACCGTTGGCGCTCCGCCCCGGACGAGGTCGAGGCGTGGCGGGAGGGCCGCACCGGCTATCCCGTGGTCGACGCGGCCATGCGCCAGCTGCGCCACGAGGGCTGGATGCACAACCGCGGCCGACTGCTGACCGCGAGCTTCCTGACCAAGACGCTGTACGTCGACTGGCGCGTGGGCGCCCGGCACTTCCTGGATCTCCTCGTCGACGGCGACGTGGCCAACAACCAGCTCAACTGGCAGTGGGTGGCGGGGACCGGCACCGACACCCGCCCCAACCGGGTGCTCAACCCGGTCACCCAGGCGAAGCGGTACGACCCGGAGGGTGAGTACGTACGGCGCTGGGTGCCGGAGTTGGCGGACGTCGCGGGGCCGGCGGTGCACGAGCCGTGGAAGCTGCCCGGGTTGGACCGTGCCGCGCTGGACTATCCGGAGCCGATCGTGGATCTGGCGGAGGGACGGGAACGGTTCCTGCGGGGGCGCGAGTCCTGAGGTTCCGCATCGGCCCGGCCGGTGTGCGAGGACTGCGGGTCCTGCGGGCCACCGGGCTCACGTCGGCCCAGGCGCAGCCCTTCCGGGCGTCCGTGCGGTCCCGAAAGCATCTCCACCGCGTCGCCCAGCGAGGACGGTCGGACGGTCCCGGGCACGGTGTGTCCGAGCCAGCCGGGGCCGCCGAGCAGGACGAGCGGCTGCCGGCGGGCGCCCTTCACACCCCAGCGGAGGGCCGTGAGGTGGCGGGCGAGGGGCAGGCACGCCGTGGAGCGGGCCTGCGCCCACAGGACGACCGCCGCCGGGCCGAGCCGGTCGACCGCCGCGCCGAGTGCCTCGGCGGGGACGGCCGCGCCGAACATCCTGGTGGGCAGGCCGAGTTCGGCGAGGGCCGCGTTGAGGGCCTCCAGCGGAAGGGTGTGCTGCTCGTCGGGCACACAGGCGAGCACGACCGGTCCGGTCGCGGTGCCGTCGCGGCGGGACGCGGGCGGCCGGGTGCCGCGGCGGAGCGTGGTGGAGACGTGCCAGGACAGCAGATGCTCGACCTCGACGTAGCGGTCCCCCGAGGAGGCCCACTTGCGGCCCACCGCGTGCAGGGCCGGCACCATCACCTCCTGCCAGGCGACCGTGAGTCCGTACCGCTCGACGGCACCGGCCAACCGGTCCTCCACCGCCGGGGCGTCGAGGCGTACGGCGGCGCGGGCGAGGCCCCGGCACTCCCTGCGGAGGTCCCCCGGCGCGGGCGGGCCGGGTGCGCGCGGCGGCCGGGGCCGTTCCCCGTCCCCTGTCAGGGAACCTCGGGGGCCCTCCTCCGCCGGCCGGGCCCCGGCTCCGTGCTTCGCCGCGCGGGCCGCCTCCGCCGGTGGCACCCCCGCCGAGGTGAGCCGGCACATCGCCTCCACCACCGTCACGTCCCGCGGGGTCCAGCGCCGGTGCCGGCCGTCGGCACGGACGGCGGGACCGATGCCGTAGCGGCGGTCCCAGGAACGCAGGGTGGTCGGCGAGACGCCCAGCCTGCGGGCCAGGGCACCGCTGGTGAGCACGGGATCGGCAGGGTTTTCCTCCCCGTATGCACCCATGCGGATGACTATACGACGCAGAAGCGATGCGAGCCGGAACCAGGCGCGCTTCCACCCTCGGCGACCACTACACATAAAGGCAAAATAAGCGCAGAATGAACGTACGCGGCGCTTACCGCATACCCCACCAGACGCGGTCAGGCCTGCGGAGTTCAAAGGAGTCGACTCATGGCCAACGTCTCACACAGGAGTGACATCTCCAGTCACCCCGACGCACCCGAAATGCAGGCTCGTTACGCCCGCATGCTCGGTGGTCGCGACGTGGCGCTCGTGGACGGACCGGTGTTCCTGCTCGGTCTGTACTGCGCCGTGTCCCCGTGGATACTCCACTACACGACGAGCCAGCCCGCTCTGGTGACCCACAACCTCATCGTGGGCATCGCGATCGGCCTGCTGGCCCTCGGCTTCACCGCCGCACCGGAGAGGATGTACGGCCTGAGCTGGGCCATGTGCGCACTGGGCGTGTGGATGATCATCGCGCCGTGGATCGTGGGCGAGAGCCCGGACGCCGGTGTCGTGGTCAACAACATCATCATCGGCTGCCTGGCCCTGCTGCTGGGAGCGATGTGCGCCGGCGCCGCGACCAAGGGCGGCACCCGTGGGGGCCTCACACCGTAGGTGTGACCAGGAACGCCCGCGAGGGGTAACGGCGGCCGATCCGCTCAGGCGGATCGGCCGTCGCCGTTCGCGCGCGGCACCTCCCACGGCTCCTGCGGCAGCACACGACCGGTCTCCAGCAGGGACTTGAGGTTGGACAGCACCGCGGGCCAGCCGAAGGACACCTCGGCGAGCGCCCCCTCGCCCTCCAGGTCCTCATGGGTCACGGTGAGCCGCACGATGTCGGCGTGCGGCTCGATGCGGAAGGTGACCCGCGAGTACGTCTCCGTCCTGCCCTCGTTCTCCGGCGACGCCCAGGTGGTGACCAGGCGGGTCGGGGGCTCGCTCACCACGACCGTGCCGACGACGTCCTCGACACCGGAGCCATCGGTGCGGACGTGGGCCCAGCGCGAACCCTGCCGCCAGTCCGACTCGTTGCGGTGTCCCCAGTAGTCGGCGGTCAGGTCGGCGCTGGTCAACGCCTCCCAGACCTTCTCGGGTGTGCTCGCGATGTAGGTGACGTACACGAAGGTCGGCTTGTCGGTCATGGCTTCCTCGGCTCGTCGTCGCACGGCATCGAGCGCTCTCAGCCGGGGGCGCTCGAACTTGTCGATCCACCGCTCCTGCATCTCGTGGAGGGGGACCGGATTGAGGTAATGCAGCTTCTCCCGCCCCCGCCGCACCGTGCTGACCAGGTTGGCGGCCTCCAGGACGGCCAGGTGCTGCGACACCGACTGCCGCGCCATCTCGATCCGCGCGCACAGCTCGCCCAGCGTCTGCCCGTTGTGCTCGTGCAGCCGGTCCAGCAGCCGCCTGCGGGTCTCGTCGGCCAGCGCCTTGAAGACCTTGTCCATCCCCGGCTCACTCTCCGATCGCACACTCCACGTTATGCAGGTAATTACCTGCATGTCAATCGTCGAAGGTCGGCCCCACACTGTCGCCGTGAGTCGGACTTTCAGCGCATGGGTGACCTCGGGTGCGGACTTCCTCGGCGTCACCGGCCCGTTCCCCGTCGACGTTCCGTGGTGGGCCGAGGCCGGGCCCGTCGTGGAGCGGCTGGAGCGCGCACTCGGGGTGAGCGTGTTCGTGCTGCGGCTGCTGGACGTCGAGGGCGGGGAGGGCGGGCGCGACGGGCATGTGACGTACCACGTGGAGGCGTCGGCGCCGCCCGCACCCGGAAGGCTGGAGCGACGCTCCGTCGATCGCGCCCGGTGGGACACGGACGACGCCCTCCGCTCCCCTTGGGCACGCGCCGACGGGCTGCGGGAACTGCTCGACTGGGCCTCGCGGACCCTGGCCGCGCTGGGGCGGCCCGTGACGGGACCGGTCGAGCAGCGGCGGACCTGGAACCTGGCCGGCCTCTTCCGGCTGCCCACCGCGCGAGGCCCTGTCTGGCTCAAGGCGACCCCGCGCTTCGCCTCGGACGAGGCCGCCGTCATCGCCGCGTTCGCCCGGGTGGACGCCCAACTCGTCCCCACGGTGCTCGCCGCCGACGAGCGGCGGATGCTGCTGGAGCACATTGCCGGCGAGGACTGCTGGGCGGCCGACTCCGCGACGGTCGAGTCGGGGGTGCGCCGCATGGTCGCCGCGCAGGCCGCCCTGGCCGGTCGGCGGCCGCCCGGACTACGGGACCGCCGTTCTCCGGTCCTGGGCGGGCTGACGCGTGACCTGCTCGACGGCCGGGCCGACCTCGACATCACCGCACAGGAGCGGGACAGGGCACGGGAGTTGACGGGCCGCTGGGACGAACTCGCGCGGTGCGGCCTCCCCGACACGCTGGTGCACGCCGACTTCCACCCGGGCAACTGGCGCAGCGACGGCAGGCCACCGGTCGTCGTGGACTTCGCCGACGCCCACTGGGGCGACCCGGTGCTCGACTGTCTGCGTCTGTACGACTTTCTCCCCGAGGCGGTACGCCCCACGGCCGTCCGGGTCTGGGTCGACGCCTGGAGGACCCACGTCCCGCAGAGCGACCCCGCCCGAGCGCTCACCCTGGCCGAGCCGCTGGCGCACCTCGCGTACGCCGTGCGCTACCAGGAGTTCCTCGACGGCATCGAGCTTTCGGAACGGCCGTACCACGAGGGCGACCCGGCGGCGGTGATCCGCAGGGCCCTGCACTGCGCGACCCACCCGACCCTGGGCTCCGCGGAGGTGGCGGGCTGATGGATCGTGCCGAGGTCCTGCTCATCGGGGGCCGGGCCGGGGTCGGCAAGTCGACGGTGGGCTGGGAGATCTCCGACCGGCTGCGGGCCGCCGAGGTCGCGCACGCCGTCATCGAGGGCGACTTCATGGGGCAGGTGCACCCGGCGCCTGCGGGCGATCCGCACCGTGTGGCGATCGCCGAGCGCAATCTCACCGCCGTGTGGGGCAATTACGCGGCCCTCGGGTACCGGCGGCTCGTCTACACCAACACCCTGAGCGTGCTCGCCGAGATCGAGGGCACGTTCCGGCGGGCCATGGGCGCCGACGTCCGGATCGTACGGGTGCTCCTGACCGCCTCCGACGAGACGACCGAGCGGCGGCTGCGGGGCCGGGAGATCGGATCCGAGCTGGAGCGGGAGCTGACCGGCAGTGCGCGCAAGGCACGGCTGCTGGACGAACGGGCGCCGACGGACACCGTGCGCGTCGCGACCGACGGGCGCACGGTCGTGGACATCGCCGCGGAGGTGCTCGCCGTCACGGGCTGGATACCGGACGCCTGACCGGTGGCGGGCGCGGCAAGGGGCGCGGACACCGGACGGGGCGCCGGCACCGGACAGGTGGCGGGCCCGTGAAGAAGGTGAAACGGAAACGGACTGCACTCGCGTTCGAAGGGCACTCGCATGGTTGCGGATATCCCGACGACAAGGGGCGGAGTTCAGATGGAGATCGACGGCATCATCAGTGCCATCGTCATCGGCATTGTCATAGGCGTGCTCGGCCGGCTCGTCGTACCGGGCCGGCAACGCATCGGCATCCTGCTGACGATCCTCGTGGGCATCGTCGCCGCGCTGATCGGCAGCGCGCTCGCCGCGGGGATCGGCGTGGCCGACACCGGCGGTGTCGACTGGATCGAGTGGCTCATCCAGATCGCCCTGGCGGCCCTGGGCATCGTGGCACTGGACCGTACGCGGGCCCGCCGCTGAGCGGCCCGGGAGCGACGGCGGGCGCCCACGCGCGTCCGGAAACGCGTTGCGGGTGATCGCGCCCGGCGGCTAGCGTCGCCGGGCGCCGCCGTTCGCCCCTCTACGCTTCCGGAGCCCCGTTGCCACCTCGTGTCACCCCTCTCACCGACCCCGCCGTCACCCCGTCGAGCCGTCGGCTGGCCTGGCTGGCGTCCGGGGAGGACGGCACACCCACCGGTTCGGCCTTCCTGCGGCTGTTCACCAAGGAGGGGCAGACCCATCTCGCGGAGCTGGACGTCCGCGTGCACCCGGCCGAGCGGCGGCGGGGGACCGGCACCGCGCTGCTCGACGCGGCGATCTCCTCGGCGCGGGACGAGCGGCGCCGCGCGGTCATCGCCCAGGCCGACCTGGGCTCCCCCGGCGACGCGTTCCTCGCGGCACGCGGCTTCCGCCGGGTGCTGTCGCTGCTGCACGCCCGGCTCGACCTCGCCGGGACCGACCCGGAGCACGTCACCCGGATCCTCGAACTGCCTTGCCCCGGCTACCACTTGACCCGCTGGACGGGCGTCGTGCCGCCGGAGCTCGCCCGCACCTACGCCGCCTCACGCCGCGCGATGGACGACATGCCGATGGGCGACACCGACTACGGCACGGTCGTCTGGGACGTCGAGCGGGTCGTGGCGGCCGCCGAGGCCATCGCGCGGCGTGGCGACACGCTGCACACCGTGGCCGCCGTCCACACGGCGAGCGGCACGATCGTCGGCTTCTCGGAGCTGGTCCTGCCGGGCGACGGCAAGGGCGAGGGCCAGCACTACGGTACGGCCGTGCTGCCCGAGCACCGGGGCCACGGTCTGGGGCTGCGGATGAAGGCGGAGGCGATCCGGCACGCCCGCGATCTGGCCCCGGACCTGGCTCTGCTCACCGACACCGCCGAGGACAACCTCCCCATGCGGCGGGTCAACGACCTGCTCGGCTACCGGCCCACGCACACCGCGATCGAGTACCAGCTCGACCTGTGACCGGCGGTCAGGCCGCCGCCGCGCTCCCCACCGCGTACTCGTACGGCGTGGTCGTCGTGAGCGGCTCGAAACCGAGGCGGGCCAGGATCGGACGGCTGCGGGCCAGTGCGTCGACCTGGACGTAGCGGTAGCCGCGGTCGGCCGCGACACGGGCGCGGTGGGCGACCAGGGCCCGGTAGACGCCCCGGCCGCGCCAGCCCTCGACGGTGCCGCCGCCCCACAGTCCGGCGAAACGGGTGCCGGGCAGCAGCTCCATCCGGGCGGCGCTCACCGGTACGTCCCCGGCGAGCGCCACGACGGCCACGACCGTCTCGGTGTCGCCGGTGAGCTGGGCCAGGAGCTGGTGGCGCATCCGGGAGCTGTCGGTGCCGAAGGCCTTCTCATGGACGTCGGCCACCAGGTCCACACCCGCGCGGTCGGTGACCGGCAGGATCCGGACACCCTCGGGCGGCTCGACGTCGAGGGTGAGGTCAGCGACCTCGGCGACCATCAGCGTCTCCTCCGGGGCGGCCGTGAAACCGGCCGCGCGCAGTCGGTGCCCCAGGTCGACGGGGAGATCGTGGCCGTACAGCTTCCACTCGAAGTCGCGTCCGAGATCGGAGAAGTACCGGATCTGCTCGGCGATCGCCGCGTCGGCGCCCGCCTCGTCCAGATCGGACCAGACGACGCCGCTCCAACCCTGCTCGGAACCGACCTGGCGCACCACCCCGCCCACCCGCTCGATCCGGGCTCCGGGCCCGTCGGGGCGGGCCCCCTCTCGCATGTCCCGGTCGAACAGTGCCAGCACAGCAGCGTGATCCATGGTGCTCACTCCATCATCAGTCGTTCACCCTGGCAACGGAATTCGCCCGTTTTCCCACCGCTCGGGGTGCGGGCACCGACGCCGGGCGGGTGCGGGAGCCGAGCCGACGGGTGCGGGGGCCGCGTCGGCGGGTGCGGGGGCCGCGTCGGCGATTCCACGCCACATGTGTCGACGATGCCGTCGAGGGTGACTGAGACCGGCGGGACGGGGCAGGCGGTCCGGGTTCAGTAGTCGTCGTCCGGAGACCTCTCACCGATGCCCGAAGACGTGGTGCAGCACACCCGCCCCGCCCCCGCCGCGCCACCCGACGGGGAGCGGCCCCGGGCGAGGCGGACCTCGCGGGACCCGTACTTCGACAACGCGAAGTACCTCACCATCGTCCTGGTGGCCTGCGGACACGCGTGGGAGCCGCTGACGTACGGCAGCCGGACCGTGACAGCGGCGTACCTGACGGTCTACGCGTTCCACATGCCGGCCTTCGCCCTGATCTCCGGGTACTTCTCGCGGAGCTTCGACATGGCGCCCGGCCGGCTGAAGCGGCTGCTGACGGGCGTGGCCCTGCCGTACGTCGTGTTCGAGACGGCGTACACGTTCTTCTACCGGTGGGCCGAGGACGACTGGGGCTATCCGCTGAGCCTGCTGGACCCCTGGTACGTGATGTGGTTCCTGGTCGCGCTCTTCATCTGGCGGCTGACCACGCCGCTGTGGCTGATGCTGCGTCACCCGCTGCCGGTCGCGCTGGGCCTGGCGACGCTGGCGGCGGTCTCGCCGGATCTCGGCGGCGACGTCTCCATCCAGCGGGTGCTGGGCTTCCTGCCGTTCTTCGTGCTGGGACTGACCCTGCGCCCCGCCCACTTCGAACGGCTGCGCACCCGCCGGGCACGGCTGTCGCTGCTCCCGGTCGGTATCGGGGCGCTCGTGGTGGCCTACTGGGTGGCCCCGTGGTTCGACGCGGGCTGGTTCTACCACCGGGGCAGCGTCACCGGCCAGGGCGTGACCCGCTGGGCCGGCCTGCTGACCACGCCCGCCCTGTTCTGTCTGGCGGTGCTGCTGACGGCCTGCTTCCTGGCCTGGGTGCCGCGCCGGCAGCTGTGGTTCACGGCCCTGGGCGCGGGCACGATGTACGGCTATCTGCTGCACGGCTTCGTGATCAAGTGGGCGCGTTTCCGGGACTGGTACGCCGTCGAGTGGCTGCACACCCCGCTCGGGGAACTCGCGGTCACGGCCGTGGCGATCGGCGGCATCACCCTGCTGTGCACCTCCCCCGTACGGGCCGCGCTCCGCTGTGTCGTCGAGCCCCGCATGGAGTGGGCCTTCCGCAAGGCCCCCGAGCGAGCCCCAGCCCCGGACCGAGCTGCCTCCGCTAGCCGAGCTCCAGAGTCGTGACCCCGAAGACGCGCTCCGCCGCGTACGGCCGGATCGGGCCGGTGTACATGCGGGCCGTCTCGAAGGACGGCGTCAGCCCGTACTCCTCGACCAGCGCCACGGCGTCCGTGTTCGGCTCCGGCACGTCGACGGCCAGCTCACGGCCCGCGGCCTCGGCGGCCAGGCCCGCGAACAGCGCGCGGGCGTCGGCGGCGGTGTCGGCGAACAGGGGACCGATGCGCAGGGCGTCCCTGCCGGGCCGGATGACGCCGTAGCCGGTGAGCCGCCCGTCGACGATCCGCGCGAGGGCCCGGTGTCCGTCGGCGGTCAGCCAGTGCTCCAGGAAGCGGGGTCGGTCGGCCGGATGGCAGGCCCTGTCGTACGCCGCGAGGAGCCCGGCGTCGTCGACGGACCGGACGTCGGCGGGCACGACGGCCTCCGGCACCACGCCGGAGTACCGGAAGGTGCGGTGGGCGGGCTCGAAGCCGGACTGGCGGTAGTTGTCCTGCTGCGCCACCACTCCGTCGAGGCCCACGGTGCGGTCGCCGGCGTGGGCGAGCGCGGCCTTCCAGGTCGCGAGGCCGTGGCCCTGGCCTCGTAGGTCCGGGCGGACCAGGTAGAAGCCGAGGAAGGCGTAGTCGTCGCCGTAGGTGACGACGGAGACGGAGGAGACCGGCTCCCCGTCGAGCCGGCCGATGAAGAAGCCCTCGGGGTCCTGCGCGAAGAAGCACGCCGGGTCCGAGAGGCCCGGGTTCCAGCCCTCGTCTCCCGCCCACCGGGCGACCACCGCCCAGTCGTCGAGCGTGGCCCGGGTGACGACGAGGTCCTGATGGCCCGGAGAGGTCATCTCTGCGCTCCTTCGCTGAGGTCGCGAGTGCGCGGCCGCCGTGCGACCGCGGGCACGGTGGTCGGCCGCGCCCCGCAGCATCCTCGCCGAAGCCCGATCACGCCCGCGACGCCGGAAACGGCCGACCTCGCGGCGCTACGGGCCGCTCCGACGTCCCGGTTCACGCGTACGGGCTACGCGCCGGCCGTGGCCGCCGCGGTTCCCCGCGCCACCGGTGCGGGCCCCGGGCGGCGCAGAGTACGGCACCTCCGGGCGGCCCGCCCGCCGGGAGGCGTGGCCCCGAGGGGCCGCCTATGGTGATCCGGGGGTCGTCCCCGGCCGCCCTGGCCGGGCTTCCCTGGAGGCACGCATGCGGTCCACGCACAGACGGCGCCCTCTCACCGGAGCCGCGGTCACGGTGCTCGCCCTGCTGGGGGCCGGGCTGCCCGCCCTGGCGGCGGGCGCCGACGACGACAAGGACGACGGCCGGCCCGACCTGAGCCGCTTCTACGACCAGAAGATCAAGTGGTCGAGGTGCGAGGGCATGGAGATGCCCCGGGATCTGCGCTGCGGCAAGGTCACCGTGCCGCTCGACTACGCCCGTCCGCAGGCCGGCACCCTCGACCTGGCGCTGGCCCGCTACCGGGCCACCGGCGACTCCCGCGGCTCGCTGCTGCTGAACTTCGGCGGCCCCGGCGGCCCGGGAGTACCCGAACTCGCCTACGGCGGCAAGGACTTCATGGACCTCACCAAGGCCTACGACGTCGTCTCCTTCGACCCGCGCGGCGTGGGCCGCTCCTCCCCGGTCAGCTGCGGCGACGGCACCGACGAGGCTCTGGAGGCGACCGACGGCGGCGAGGACTCCGACGCCCCGAAGGTCGCGCTCGAACGGCTGCGGCGGGCGGCCGCCGAGTGCCGGGAGAACTCCGGCCCCGTGCTGCGGCACATAGGCACCCGCGACGCCGCCCGCGACCTCGACGTGATGCGCGCCGCCCTCGGCGACAAGAAGCTCAACTACCTCGGCTTCTCCTACGGCACCCGCCTGGGCGCGGTGTACGCGGCGGAGTTCCCCGAGAAGGTGGGCCGGATGGCCCTCGACGGGGTGGACACCCTGAGCGAGCCGCTGACCGAACAGAATCTGGTGGCCGCCCAGGGCCAGCAGACCGCGCTGGAGGACTACCTCGACGCCTGCACCGAGGAGCTGACGTGTCCGTTCGGGCAGGACGCCCGCTCGGCCCGTGAGCAGGTCGTGGCGCTGGTCGACTCGCTGGACGAGTACCCCGTGCCCTCGGACTTCGGACAGGACTTCACGGGCCAGGACCTGGTGGGCGCCATCGGCCACGCCCTCTACAGCGAGCAGCTGTGGCCCATGCTCACCCAGGCGCTCAACATGCTCGTCCACGACGGGGACACCCGGGGCGTCATGGCCCTCACCGGCGGCGGCTTCGCCCCGCCCGCCACCCCGTACCGCACCTCGGCGCCCGCCCGCCCGTACCTCGCCTCGCCACCGGCTCGTCCCTACCTCGCCCCGCCACCGGCCCGACCGCACGAGCCTCCCGACCCCACCCCCTCCGGCAGTCCGACCCCGCACGAGGGCCTGGTCGACATCGAGGAGATCCCGCCGGACAACCTCCCCGCCGCGCTGATGGCGATCAACTGCGCCGACGACCCCGACCGGCCCACCGCCAGGAAGATCACCGACAATCTGGGGGCCCTGCGCGCCGCCTACGAGGACGCCTCCCCCGTGTTCGGCCGGTACCGGCTCACCCAGGTCCTGATGTGCTACGGCCGCCCCGCGGGCACCGACTTCATCCGCGAGGAGGTGCGGAACGTCGACACCCCGAAGATGCTGCTCGTGGGCACCCGGGGCGACCCGGCCACCCCGTACCGCTGGACCGTGGAGACGGCGAAGCGGCTCGGCTCCTCGGCGGTCGTCCTCGACAACAAGGGCAAGGGGCACACCGGGTACGGGTCGTCGAAGTGCGTGCACGACAAGGTCGACGACTTCCTGCTGTTCGGGACGCTGCCCGACGACGGAAGTTCCTGCGGAGTCGACGATTGAGCATCAGGCGTGCAACACGGGCGCATCCGGTACAACCCCGGACGCATCCCGCTCGTCACACTGGGCAGACGTCACGTTTGCGCGTGCCGCACCCGTATGTGACTGAAACTGGGGGATTCCACCGATGCGTATCCGTTCCTTGCTCACCGTCTCCACCGTGGCCACCGCAGGCGCCGCCCTTCTGCTCACCGCCGCTCCCCAGGGTCTCGCCGCCCAGCCCGCGGCCAAGACCCCGGTCTGCAAGTCGAAGGTCCTGAAGCTCGGGGCCAAGCAGGCGAAGGACAAGCGGATCGTGCACATCAGCGTCAAGAACACCGGCACCCGCACCTGCACGATCGACCGCCTCCCCGTCGTCACCTTCGGCGACCTCGACGGAGCGGCCCAGCACGTGCCGTCGGGCGAGAGCGGCCCGTACAAGGTCGGCGCCGGGAAGACGGTGTACGCCGCGGTCCGCACGATCGCCGATCTCAAGGACCCCGAGGCGCGTCGCGTCACCACGGTCACGGTGTCGGCCAACCCCAACCTCTACGGCCGCACTTTCACCCTGAAGCAGCTGGGCGCCGGCCAGAAGGTCAAGGTCTGGGAGCCGGTGACGACCTGGTGGAAGCCGTCGAAGGCCGCCGCCGACAAGGCGCTGAAGAAGGAAGTCGGCTGACCCCCGCGCCGGCCACCGCACCGATGAGCCCGTCGACGCGCACCCTTATTGGTGCGCGCCGGCGGGCTCGTTCGCCGTACCCGGCAGCCCCGCCGGGAAGCCCTCACAGGCGACCCGATTACCCCAAATGCCCGATGCGTGAATCAGTCCTATCGTGAAGAGATGGAGCAAGCCCTCTCTCCCGCGACCCTCATCGAACTGCGCCGTCCACGGCCCTACCCCGCGGTCTCGGTGCTGACGCCGACGCACCGCCGGGAGCCCGAGAACGCCCAGGACCCGGTCCGGCTGCGCAATGTCGTGGCCGAGGCGAAGAAACGGCTGGAGCACGATCCCGCCGTCACCCGGGAGCGGCGCAACGACGTCGTGGAGCAGTTGGACCGGGCGCTGGCCGAGGTCGATCTGACACACGCCGAGGACGGACTGGTCATCTTCGCCGCGCCCGGTGAGCACCAGGTCTGGTCGCTGACCCGGCCGGTGCCGGAGCGTGTGGTGCTCTCGGACACCTTCCTCACCCGGAACCTGGTGGCCGCGCACGCCGCCGAGCGGTCGTTCTGGGTGCTCGCGGTCTCCCCCGACCGGGTCACCCTGTGGAGCGGCGGCGGCGACCGTGTCACCGAGGCCCGCGGCGGCGGGTTCCCGATGACCAGGGACCGCGACAACTTCGACGCCGAGCGGGTGGAACGGATCGGCGATCTGCCGTCCACCTTCCGCGACGAGGACACCCGGCACTTCCTGCGCGAGGCCGACTCCGCGCTGGCCCGACTGCTGCGCACCCGGCGGCGGCCCCTGTACGTCACCGGAGAGACGGCCGCGCTGTCCCTGCTCGACGAGATCGGCACGGTCACCAGGGACGCCACCCACATCCCGCACGGCGGTCTCGCGCACGGCACCCCGGAGGCCGTGTGGCAGGCGGTCGGACCGGTGGTCGCCGCCGAGGACCGCAGGAACGCCGACACGGTGGCGCGACGGCTCGAAGCGGCGCGCGGCCACAAGACGTTCGCCGCGGGGGTCGACGAGGTCCGGCAGAACGCCCAGGAGGGCCGGATCCAGCTCCTTGCCGTCGAGGAGAACTTCCGGACGGCCGTCCGCGCGGACGGCGGCAGCGGCGGCGCGCATCTCGTGCCGGCCGAGAGCGGTGACCTCGACGTCCGTGAGGACATCGTGGACGAGATCGTCGAGCGGTGCCTGGACACCGGCGCCGAGGTCCGCTTCGTCCCCGACGGCATGCTCGGCGACGCGCGGGGCATCGCGGGCGTGCTGCGCTACTGAGCCGCGCCCCGGCCTCGCGTCCCGCGTCGCCGGGAGCAAGGTCAGACACCCCGCAGGAGGGACGTCAGGCCCCGGTCGAGCGCGGGGCCCACCTCCTCGCTCCCGGCGGCGACGACGGCGTAGCTGCGCAGCAGGAAGCGCTGGAGTGCCGCCTTCTCGAACCGGAGCAGGGCCATGCCGTACGGGGAGTGCAGCTCCACCACCGTGCGGAACCGGCCGCTGGGCCGGATGTGCACGTCGCCGGCGCCCGCGGGGATCCGTACGCCCTCCTCCAGCAGTCCACGGGAGAACGTCCAGGTCACCATGGAACCGTTCAGTGAGATGTCGGCCGGGAAGTCGAGGTGCACGGCCAGCGGATCGTCGGAGGAATAGCGCAGGCTCGCGGGCACCGGGACCTCCCGGTCCTCGTCGGTGACGAGGAGCGCGCGGGCGGGCTGTTCCAGCGTGACGGTCATGAACGGTCTCCGTTTCGGATGAAGCTCTTCCTGCCGAGAGGTTTCGCAGCAGGCGGCCTCCTGGATTCATCGCTGTGACCCATGTCACTCAGCGACTTACCGAAGCGCTCGCACATATGCCCCTCGAACAGGGGAATGAAAGAGAGATGGGCGCGGTCGACGGTCCGCCAAGTCACGTACTATTCCTACGACTTGGACCCTCGGGACGCGCATCGACCCGCGACGGTGGACCCCGTCGGCGAGGACGGTGGCATATGCCAGAAGCACCGCCGCATCGCGTCTTGCCAAATCCCTTACAGCGCGTCGAGGGCTGTGCAACAGTCGTAATCGGCCCTTACGTCAGCGTTGGTCGTACCGTCCCCCATCGGAGTACGTGATGCCGTCCCCTCTCTCTGCGGATCGTCCCGCCGCCCAGCCGCCCCGACGCGGCACGGTCGACGCGCTCATCTCGCAGACGCGACGGCTACGGGGCGACATGGACGCCGTACGACGCGACGCGCCCGCCGACGAGGCCGATCCCGAGATCCGCTGGCAGCGGGCGCTCTACGACCTGGCCCTGCATCAACTGCAGGACCTGGACGGCCACTTGGCCCAGCTTCGGGACGGGCCGGCCCCGCCGCCCGCCCCCGGGCCCCCGGCCGGCCTCCCGGTCGCGCCGCCCCCGGCCCCCCGGCGCGAGTCGCTGCTCAGCCGGGTCGGCAGCGCCGAGTGGAACCTCCTGACGGACGAGGCGAGCTGGTCCGGCGAACTGTTCCAGATCCTCGGCCGCGACCCCGCCGCCCCGCCGCTCACCCTGGACGAACTGCCGTCGCTGGTCCTCGACGAGGACCGTCCCCACCTGACGGCGATGGTCACGGACTGCCTCATCGACGCCCAACGCATCGACGGGGAGTTCCGGATCGTGCTCCCCGACGGCGGGGTGCGCACCGTGCACATGATGGGCGAGCCCGTGCTCGACGACGACGGCGGTACGGCCTCCATGTGGGCCGTCCTGCGGGACGTCAGCGAACTGCGGCGCAGCCAGCGGGCGGTGAGCGAGACCCGTGACTCGCTGCACCGTCAGCGGCACATCGCGCAGACCGAGCACCGGCTCGCGGTCGAGCTGCAGGAGGCCGTGCTGCCACCGTGGCGCGGCCCCCTGCGGCTCCCGCAGCAGGGGCCCGCCAGCCTGGACCTGGCCGCCCACTACCTGCCCTGCTCGACCAGCGCGCTGATCGGCGGCGACTGGTACGACGCCCTCGAACTACCGGGCGGTGAGAGCCTGTTGAGCGTCGGCGACCTCACCGGACACGGCGTCACCGTCACCTCGGGCATGGCGATGCTGATCGGCGCGCTGCGCGGTATGGCGATGTCGGGCACCGATCCGGGCCGGCTGATGGCCTGCCTCAACCAGTTACTGGACGCCACCGTGCAGCCGGCGCTCGGCAGCGCGGTCTGCTGCCGCTACCGGCCGGAGACCCGCACCCTCGTCTGGGCGCAGGCCGGGCACCCCGCCCCGCTGCTGTTCCGCGACGGGACGGGGCGCGTGCTGCCCCCGCCGGACGGCGTCCTGCTCGGAGCGACCTCGGGTGCCGTCTACGGGCAGGCCGAAGTGACGCTCGAACAGGGCGATCTGCTGCTCCTGCACACCGACGGGCTGGTGCCCCGGCGGGGCGGAGAGGCAGCCGTCCAGCGGCTGTTGGACCTGGCCCCACGCTTCGGCGAGGCGCGGACGGCCCAGGAATGTGTGCGGACAGTGGTGGAGGAGTTCGGCGAGAGGGAGCGTACGGACGACGCGTGTGTGCTCGTCGCCCGGGTCAGCTCCTGAGGCGGGTCAGCTCCTGAGAAGCGGGCCCCGCGCGGTCACGCCGGGGCGATGTCGCCCCTGTTCTTCGGCAGCGTGGCCTTCGGCTGGGGCTTTGGCAGGGCGAGCTTGATCTCCTCCCGCAGATCCTGGATCTTCGGATAGCTGGAGTACTGACCGGTGAGCCGGTACATCTCACGCAGCCGGTCCCAGGTGCGGTGCGAGGAGTTGGAGCCCATCGACGCCAGCGCCAGCCGGGCGTACCCGCTGGCCTGTTCCGGGTCGTCGCCGATGAAGCAGGCCGAGGCCATCGACAGGTAGTCGAAGATCTGCGACCTCCCCTGGGCGTTCGTCCTGAGGTCCAGCGCCTTCTCCGCGTAGTGCCGGGCGTGCTGGGCCGCGGCCGGTTCGTGCTCCGCGAGGGTGCGGTAGGCCAGGGCCTGCATGCCGTACAGATCCGCCTCGTTGAACATCTGCATCCAGCTCGGCGGCGGCACGTCCCCGCGGTCGGAGACGAACAGGTCCTCGGCCTGGCCCAGGGTGCGGCGCATGGCCTGGCCCTTGCCCAGGGAGGCCTGCGCCCAGGCCTCGACGGTGTGGAGCATGGCCTTGGTGCGCGGCAGGACCTGGTCGCCGGAGCCGGACTGGGCGAGCTTCATCAGGTCGAGCGCCTCGTCGGGCTTGCCGAGGTGCACCAGTTGTCGGGCCGCCCGGGACAGGGCCTCGCCGGCGCGGGGCCGGTCACCGCCCTCCCGGGCGGCGTGGGCGGCGATGATGAAGTACTTCTGGGCGGTGGGTTCGAGGCCGATGTCGTGCGACATCCAGCCGGCGAGGACGGCGAGGTTGGCGGCGACGCCCCACAGGCGCCGCTGGAGATGTTCGGGGTGGCGGTAGGAGAGCATGCCTCCCACCTCGTTGAGCTGTCCCACGACAGCCTTGCGCTGCAGCCCGCCGCCGCGGGCCGCGTCCCAGGCCCGGAACACCTCGACCGAGCGCTCCAGTTCCTCGATCTCCTGCGACCCGATGGGGGCGGCCTCGTAACGGTCGAACCCAGCGGGGTCGGCGTGCAGGGGGTGGTCGAGGTCGGGGGCGTCGGCCGCGAGGGCCGGATCGGTGTGCAGCCAGTCGTGCATGGCGCTGCTGAGTGCGGATCCCGCGGTGAGCGCGACGCCCGCACCCACCAAGCCGCGTCGGTTGAGCATGAGGTCCATTCCCGTGAATTCGGTGAGGACCGCGGCAGTCCGTTCGGGCGCCCACGGCACACCGTCGGGATGTTCCACACTCCCGCCGCCCTGCCGTTTCCCCGTACGCCCGTGCCGGACCAGACCGAGGTCCTCGATGGTCACGACACGGCCGAGACGCTCGGTGAACAGCGCCGCCAGCACCCGTGGCACGGGATCGCGCGGGATCTCTCCCATGTCGATCCACCGCCGTACCCGTGAGGTGTCGGTCGCCAGCTGGGGGTGGCCCATGGCCGCCGCCTGCCGGTTGACCAGCCTCGCGAGCTCTCCCTTGGACCAGCCGGCCAGGCCGAACAGGTCCCCGAGTCGGGTATTGGGTTGTCCGCTCACGTCAAGCCCCCAGGTTCTCGGCTGAGTTGAATGTAGCCCGCTGTCAGTTGCTCGGGGACTATTCGCCAGGCTTCGCCAGGGTGCGCTAGATGGTGTGCCAGGGCCCATCCGGTGTCAGGTAGGAAAGCGCCACCCCGACCCGGTCGCCCCGACGGGCACTCCCCAGGGTGTCCCCGGTACGGCCGGGGCGGGTGGCGCGTGACCTCGCCGGCACACGAAGGGATCTGTCTTCCCCCATGTACGCAGCATCGTCCTCCGTGTCCGCTCCTCCCCGGTCGCTGCACCCCCGCCAGCCGGGCAGCGGCGGCCCCTACCTCGACCCCACGCGTACGGCGGCCCCGATGCTGGGCGGCGGCCGGACGCGGCGCGTGCCGGGGCTCGGCACCCAACCGCTCAGCGGGAGACTCGACTTGTCCGGCCCCCAGGGCGCGCAGTTGCGCACGGCGATCGCCTCGGTGCACCGCATCTGTCCGGAGTTCACTCCGGTCCAGGTGCTGCGCCGCAGCGGCCGCTCGGTGCTGCTCGTCGGTACGACAGGGCGCAGTACGGCCGTCGCGAAGTGTTTACTGGATCATTCGCCCATCTGGGAGGAGCGGTCCCGGCACGAAATAGCCGCATACCGCTCGTTCGTCCGGCACCGCCCACCCGTGCGGGCGCCGAGGCTGATCGCGGCGGACCCGGACAACTGCACCCTGGTCATCGAGCGGATGCCGGGCCGGGTGGCCGCTCTGCAGCGGCATCCGGTGGAGGCGCCGCCGCGCGCCGACATCCGGACGGCGCTCGGCGCGATCTGCCGGCTGAACGCGTGGCGGCCGCCGGCGGGGACGTTCGACGCCCCGCTGGACTACGCGGAGCGGATCTCCCGCTTCCATGAGCTGGGTCTGCTCACCGACCGGGACATGGGCGATCTGCAGAAGCTGCTGCACGGCATCGCGCACGCGTCGGGCCGTCAGGGCATGGGCCAGTTCTGTCACGGCGACGCCCTCCTGTCGAACATCCTGCTCTCACCGGCCGGTCCAGTGCTGGTGGACTGGGAGCACGCGGGCTGGTACCTGCCGGGGTACGACCTGGCGACGCTGTGGGCGGTGCTCGGGGACGCCCCGGTGGCGCGGCGGCAGATCAGTCAGCTGGCGCAGTCGGCGGGCCCGGCCTCCCGGGACGCGTTCCTGGTGAACCTGATGCTCGTGCTGACCCGCGAGATCCGTACCTACGAGACGGCCGTGCAGCGTTCGATGCACGACGCGACCCCGGCGGCACCGGCTCAGGCCCATCCGGCTGCTGCGCCGTCCGGCGAGGAACAGCGGCTGCTGCTCAGGCGGCTGCACGACGACTGCCAGCTGGCCCGCAAGGCCGTACGGGCGGCGGTCGGTACTCGCTGAGGGGATACGAAGGTCCGCGGTGTGCCTGCGCAAGGGCGCACCGCGGGCCTTCGTCATGACCGGGGGCCGGCCATGTGCCCGGCAATCACCGGGGAAACAGCCTCCTGGGGGCATGATTGACGGATCGTCGGCCGACCGATAGCACTGACGCACTCCCCACGCTCGGCTGCGCACGCGGGAGGAGCACGGTCCGCCGCCCCGTCAACGCCCCACCGTCAGAGGAGGCCGCCTTGCGAGGATCCCCCACCGATCGCAGGCCCACCCCGCGTCACAGACCTGTCCGCAGAGCCGCGCTCGCCGTGGCTCCCGCCGTTCTGCTGCTGCCCCTGTTGGGGGCGGCCCCGCCGGAGAGCCGCGCTGCGGCCTCCGCCGGTCTGCAGGGCGCGTTCACCGCCGCGGCCGAGCGGTACGGCGTACCGCGCAGCGTCCTGCTCGGTGTCTCCTACCTCCAGTCCCGTTGGGACGCGCACGGCGGCGCGCCCAGTGTGACCGGCGGCTACGGGCCCATGCATCTCACCGACGCGCGCACCGCCCTGGCCGAGGCCCCGCACCACAGCGAGGGCGCGGAGGACGCGCGCGGCGACGAGTCCCGGCCCCTCCCGGTGCCCGCGGCGAAGCTGCCGGAGCCGTCCGAACTCCCGGCCCGGCTGCGGACGTTGACGAGGGCGGCCGAGCTGACCGGTCTGCCCGCGCGGACGCTGCGCACCGACGCCGCGGCGAACGTGGCGGGCGGCGCGGCGCTGCTCGCTGCGGCACAGCGGCAGCTCGGCGCGGAGCCGAGCGCCGATCCGGCGGACTGGTACGGGGCGGTGGCGCGCTTCTCGGGGGCCGACGACCGGGGCACGGCGGCGGCCTACGCGAACGAGGTGTTCGCGGTCATCCGCGCCGGTGCCGAGCGGGTCACGGACGCCGGCCAGCGGGTGACCCTGGCGGCCGACCCCGACCTCTCCCCCGACACCGGTCAGCTGTCCCGGGCCGGACTGCGCAAGGCCGCCACCGGTGCCCAGTGTCCGACCACCGTGTCCTGCGAGTGGATCCCCGCGCCGTACCAGGAGTTCGGCGACAACGACTACGGCAACCACGACCTGGCCGACCGGCCGACCTCGCAGCCCATCCGGTACATCGTGGTCCATGACACCGAGGGCTACTGGGACACCACCCTGGAACTGGTCCAGGACCCGACGTACGTGTCGTGGCAGTATTCGCTGCGCTCCACGGACGGGCACATCGCGCAGCACATCAAGCACAAGGACGTGGCCTGGCACGCCGGTAACTGGTACGTCAACGCGGGGTCGATCGGCCTCGAGCACGAGGGGTTCCTCGCCTCGCCGGACGCCTGGTACACGGAGGCGATGTACCGGGCGTCGGCGCGGCTGGTGAGGTACCTGGCCGACACGTACGACGTGCCGCTGGACCGGCAGCACATCCTGGGCCATGACACGGTGCCCGGTCCGACGACGGCGACGATCCCGGGGATGCACACCGACCCGGGTCCGTACTGGGACTGGCGGCACTACTTCGAGCTGCTGGGCAAGCCGCTCGGAGCGACGTCCGGCAGCGACAGCACCATGGTCACCGTCCTCCCGGACTACGCCACCAACCGGCCCGTGTTCACCGGCTGCGGGTCGGGCGGCGCGGCCTGCGCGGTGCACGGCTCCAGCGCGGTACGCCTCTACAGCCGGCCCGACGTGACCTCGCCCCTGATCAAGGACATCGGGCTGCGGCCGGACGGCAGCGTCTCGACGACCAATGTGAACGACCTCGGTTCACGGGTCTCCACCGGGCAGCAGTACGCGGTCGCGGAGCGGCAGGGCGACTGGACGGCGATCTGGTACCTGGGGCAGAAGGCCTGGTTCCAGAACCCGACGAGCAAGCCGACGGCGGTCGGGGCGGCCGGTCTGGTCGTGACGCCCCGGGACGGCCTGGCGGACATCCCGGTGTACGGCCGCGCCTATCCGGAGGCGGCGGCGTACCCGGCGGGTGTGCCCGCGCAGGCGGTGTCCCCGTGGCCGTACAAGCTCCTCGCGGGGCAGAAGTACGTCACCGGGGGCCTGGTGCCCGGCGAGTACTACTACGCCGTCTCCTTCGACACGAGCGGGCATCGGTTCGTGGTGGGCAAGGAGCTCTACTACGAGATCCAGTTCGGCCACCGGGTGGCGTTCGTGCGGGCGGCGGATGTGCGGGTGCTGCCGGCCGGGTGAGCGGCGGGGCACGGGGAAGGGCCGGGTGTACGTACACCCGGCCCTTCCCCGTGTTCGTCCTCGGCGTCTCTCAGGCCTGCTGGAACAGCTCCGCCGGGAGCGGCTTGAGCAGCGCGTAGAGGTCGTCGGTGATGGGGCGGTCCCAGGCGGCGATGGTCACCAGGACGTTGTCGCTGCGGTCGAACTGGACGCAGGAGATCCGGGACTCGGAGAGCTTGAGGCGGCGGACGATCAGCAGGTTGTCGCCCTGCATCACGGGGAGGTCCTCGGAGCCGACGACGGTGATCTCCTCCTCGTTCTCCAGCGCGATCAGCAGCTGGGCGACCTCGAAGGGGATCTCGCCGTCGGCGACCTCGCGCGCCGGGGAGCCCTCGGGGAGGTTGCCGATGATCATCGCGGGGCCGCGGCCGCCGTAGAGGTCGTAGCGCAGGAAGACACCCTGGCAGCTGCCGTCGGGGGCGGGCAGCAGACCGGCGCCGAGATTGCCCGGCCAGTCGCCCGGGTCCATGGCCAGTACGTCGAAGTCGGGCCCGGCGGGCGTGGCGCTGCGGCGGCGGAGGAAGGACATGCCGCAATGGTACGGCGTGCCGTGCGACGGTGGGGCCGTGGGAGCGTCGGGGTGGGCCGTCCCGGCGGTCAGGCCGAGGCCTTCCGGTGGCGGTCGTGGTGGCGGGCCACCCGGGCGCGGTTGCCGCAGGAGGGTTTGCACCACTCCTGGCGGGGGTGCTCCTTGAGGAAGTAGCGCACGCAGCGTGGTGCGTGGCAGGCGCGCAGCCGCTGTCGTTCGGGGCCCGCGAGGAAGGTGAGCGCGGCGCGGGCGAGGGCGGCGGTGAGCGGGTCCTCGCCGGTGGCGGGTCGGTGGTGCACGACCGGGTCGGCGCCGGGGCCCCAGGTGAGGACGGGGACGGTGGGGGTGAGCGCGGCGGCGGCGTTGAGGCGGGCCAGGGCCTCGGGGACGGGCAGCAGCCGGGCGGCGTCGGCGGGGCTGGGTTCGCCGGGGCCGACGGCGCGGGCGAAGAGGGTGCGGACGGCGGCGCGGAGGTCGCGTACGGAGGCGAGCGCGGCCTCGTCGACGGCCGGGCCGACGGTGGACGGCACGTGGTCCGCGTGGGCCCTCACCCAGGTGGCGAGCCCCATGACATCGGCCAGGTCGTCGGTGACACCGCCGCTGCCGTCGTGGCGGACGGTCAGCGCGAGGTCCAGGACGAGCCGCGCGTCCCCGCTGATCGAGTACTCCATGGGGCTAATGATAGGGGAGCCGCCATCCATTAATTCGCGTCGGCGCCGTGCGGACCGGGAATTCCAGATATCCGCGTCCCCGACGCGAATTGTGGACAATTGCGGGTGAATTTTGGCACGGTGAGGCGAAGCGGCCCGTAATTCGAACACGCGGCCGATTCCTTCTGGGGGTTCGCTCATGGCACCCGTACACCTCGCACCGGATGTCGCCGCCTTCTACACCGCGCAGAGCGCGTTCACCGACCCGGGCGACCTCGCCCCGCTCTATGCCGACCTCCCCCGCGATCCGGCCCGACTCGCCCGGGTGGCACGGGATCTGATGATCCATCGGGGCGAGGGCGGGACCTTCGGCCACACCGTGGCGCGGGAGCGGCTGCACGACGACGCCGAGACGCGCTACCTCGACGACATCCTGCGGCTCGTGGTCGAGCGGAACGGCGCGCCCCTGTCGCGGCACCGTGAGCCCGGGGACCGGTTCGTCGGTGTGTGCCGCGACTTCTCGCTGCTGCACTGCTCATTTCTGCGGCACATCGGTGTGCCGGCCCGGCTGCGATCGGGCTTCGCCACGTATTTCGGCGAGAACGGATTCCACTGTGACCACGTGGTCACCGAGTACTGGGATCCGGCGCGGGGCTGGCTGTTCGCCGACGCCCAGCTGACCGAGCCGTTGGTCGCCGACGAGCAGAAGATCGACTTCGACCCGATGGACGTACCGCGCGACCGCTTCCTGGTCGCGGGCAAGGCGTGGCGGGCGATCCGGGCGGGCGAGGCGGACCCCCGGACGTTCGGCCTGCACCCGCCGGAGGAGGGACCGCTCAACGGGGAGTGGTTCGTGGCCGGGAACGTCCGGCTCGATCTCGCGGCGCTGAACAAGGTCGAGACACTGCTGTGGGACATCTGGGGCACCGAGACGGAGGTCGGCCGGGAACTCACGGACCCGGTCCGCGAACTGTACGACGAGGTCGCCCCGGTGGCGGGCGACGAGGTGCTCTTCGCCGCGGCGCGCGAGCTGTTCGCGGATCGCGAGGGGCTGCGGACACCGCGGACCGTTCTGTCGCTGGCGCCGTACAACGGCCCGCAGGAGGTGACCCTGCGCTGACCCCGCCGTCGGTGGGCGGCCCCGGCCGCCCACCGACGCGGTGCGCGGGGCGGTTCAGGTCAGGTCGAACTCGCCCTCACGGGCCCCCGACACGAAGGCGCCCCATTCGGCGGGGGTGAAGATCAGCGAGGGGCTCTCGGGGCTGCCGCTGTTGCGCATGGCGATGAAGCCCTCGACAAAGGCGATCTGGACATCTCCCCGCCCCTGGCTGCTCGACCGCCAGTCCGCGTTGCTCAGGTCCAGTTGCGCCGGCTTGTGCCAGCCGTCGAGGGATCGCTGCTGCATGGTGGTCTCGGCCACGTCCGTGCTCCTCCCGGTTCGTCGTCCGCCCGCCAGACTAGCGATCGACCTCCATCGCGGACAGGCTGCGCGAGGGGGAGGTTCAGGAGGCGGGCGGCTCGGCGCCCACGAGCCACATCGAGAAGAACTGCGAACCGCCGCCGTAGGCATGGCCCAGCACCCGCCGGGCGCCCTCGACCTGGTGTTCCCCGGCGAGGCCCCGCACCTGGAGCGCGGCCTCGGCGAATCGGATCATGCCGGAGGCGCCGATGGGGTTGGTGGAGAGGACCCCGCCGGACATGTCGACCGGAAGGTCCCCGTCCAGTTCGGTGACACCGGACTCGGTGAGTTTCCAGCCCTCCCCCTCGGCGGCGAAGCCGAGGTTCTCCAGCCACATCGGCTCGTACCAGGAGAACGGCACGTACATCTCCACCGCGTCGATCTCCCGGCGCGGGTCCGTGATGCCCGCCTGCCGGTAGACGTCGGCCGCGCAGTCCCGCCCCGCGCGCGGCGACACGCTGTCCTTGCCCGCGAACAGGGTCGGTTCGCTGCGCATGGCGCCGCCGTGCATCCACGCGGCCGGCCGGGGCGCGCGGGCCGCGCCCGCCCGGTCGGTGAGGACCATGGCCACGGCCCCGTCGGAGGACGGGCAGGTCTCCGAGTAGCGGATCGGGTCCCACAGCATGGGCGAGGCCTGGACCTTCTCCAACGTGATGTCGTGCTCGTGGAGATGGGCGTACGGGTTCTTCAGCGCGTTGCGCCGGTTCTTGTACGCGACCAGGGAGCCGACGGTGTCGGGGGCGCCGCTGCGCCGCATGTACGCCCGCACGTGCGGGGCGAAGAAGCCGCCCGCGCCCGCCAGCAGCGGCTGCTGGAACGGGATCGGCAGGGACAGCCCCCACATGGCGTTGGATTCGGACTGTTTCTCGAAGGCGAGCGTGAGCACCGTGCCGTGGACCCGGGCGGCGACCAGGCTCGCCGCGACCAGTGCCGTCGAGCCGCCGACCGAGCCGGCCGTGTGCACCCGCATCATGGGCTTGCCCACCGCGCCGAGCGCGTCCGCGAGGTACAACTCGGGCATCATGACGCCCTCGAAGAAGTCGGGCGCCTTGCCGATGACGACGGCCTCGATGTCGGCCCAGCTCAACTCGGCGTCGTCGAGGGCCCGTCGGGCGGCCTCCCGGACGAGCCCCGCGATCGACACGTCCCGGCGCGCCGCCACGTGCTTGGTCTGGCCGACGCCTACGACGGCCACGGGCTCCTTGCTCATCGGGGATCCCCTTCGAGTACGGCGACCAGGTTCTGTTGCAGACACGGACCGGACGTGGCGTGCGCCAACGCCCGGTCGGACTCGCCCCGATGGATGCGGGCGGCGGCCTCGCCGATCCGGACGAGCCCGGCGGCCATGATCGGGTTGGCGGCCAGCGCCCCGCCCGACGGGTTGACGCGCACGGTCTCGTCGAGCCCCAGCGCCCGCCGCAGGACGACCTCCTGGGAGCTGAACGGGGCGTGCAACTCGGCGGTGTCGACGGGCCGTTCGAGGGCCCCGGCCCGTTCCGCGGCGATCCGGGTGGACGGCGAGTCGGTCAGGTCGCGCACCCCGATGCCGTGCGCCTCGATCCGGTGGTCGATGCCCCGGATCCAGGCGGGCCGCTCGCACAGGTCCCGGGCCCGCTCCCCCGCCGCGAGGACCACGGCGGCGGCCCCGTCGCCGATGGGCGGGCAGTCCCCGGTGCGCAACGGCCGCACCAGGTACTCCCCCTGCGGCACCGCACCCCGCAGCTGCGCGTGCGGGTTGCCGGCGGCGTCCGCGCGGCTGCGGGCCCCGACCGCCGCCAGCGCCGGTTCGTCGGTGGCGCCCGCGTCGATGAGCGCCTGGGCCTGGAGGGCGGCCAGGGCGACCGAGTCGGGCCACAGCGGGGCCAGGTAGTACGGGTCCAACTGCCGGGTGAGGACGTCCCGTACGGAGCCCGGTGAGGACTTGCCGTAGGAGTAGACGAGCGCGGTGTCGGCGTCCCCCGTCCGGAGCTTCACCCAGGCCTCGTACAGCGCCCACGCCCCATCCATCTCGACGTGGGACTCGGAGATCGGCGGCCAGGCGCCCACACCGTCGAGGGCGAGGGTGAAGGAGAAGGCACGGCCCGCGAGGTAGTCGCTGGAGCCGGAGCAGGTGAAGCCGATGTCGGCCGTCCTCAGTCCGGTGCTCGCCATGACCTCGTGCAGCACCGGCATGAGCATCTCCACCTCGGAGAGCTCCTCGCTGGTGCGCCGGTGGTCGGTCTGGGCGAAGGCGACGACGGCGACGTCACGGGCGCCCGGGGCTTCTTCGCGCGTCACAGCAACTCCTTGAACGTGTCGTAGTCCGCGTCGGGTTCGCCGGTGGGCCGGTAGTGGTCGGGGTAGCGGGCGCCTTCCGTCCACACCGGCTCCACGCGCAGCCCCATGCGCACCTGGTCGTAGGGGATGCCGGCGATCCGGCCGTGCAGGGCGAGTCCGGCGCCGTCGAGGGCGATGTGGGCGTAGACGTAGGGGACCTCGATGTCCAGGTTCTTCGCCTTGATGTTGACGATGCAGAAGGTGGTGACCGTGCCGGCCGGGCCGACCTCGACCCGCTCCTCGGTGGCCACCCCGCAGGTCGGGCAGGCGCCGCGGGGCGGGACGTACACCTTGCGGCAGGACGGGCAGCGTTCGCCGACGATGCGCCGGTCGCCGAGGGCCTCGATGTAGCCGGTCTGGGCGCGGCCGGGCGAGTAGGTGTAGTCGAGGCGGGCGGCGGCGACGATGCCGGTGATCGCCTCCTGGAACTCTCCGCTGTGGCCCGCCGGTTCCACCGGCTGCCCGTCGTACGGTTCGAAGCAGGCGATGTCCGTGATGGCGCCGGACCTCTCCTCGGCCCATCGCACACGGACCCGCATCCCGGTGCGCACGGCGCCGGGGCCGGGCGCGTCCAGGGCGTGCAACAGGGCCGTGTCGGCGCCGTCGAGCCGCACCAGCACCCAGGCGAAAGGCGTGGCGAGCGGCTGCCCCCGGCGCGGCTCGTGGTTCCAGGCCCAGGTGGTCACGGTCCCGGTCGGCGCGACCTCCACCAGATCACGGATCTCCTCGGCGGTGACGGGGTCGTACTCGACGGGCGGCACCAGCACCTTGCCGTCACCGGTGCGCACTCCGAGGACGACCCGTTCTCGCAGTCCGGTGAGAAAGGCGCTCTGCACGGGCCCGACAGACCGGGTGAACGGAAACTCGACGGTGAGGGGCGCTTTGAGGATCGCGGACATCGGGGTTGCCTCCTCCACATGGGGGCACGGACACGCGCCCGTCTTTTCAGGGGCGCGGGGCGTTGTCGATATGCGGCTCCGCCGCGTGGGCGCGAGAAGCCCCACCCAGCCGCGGTCGAGACACGACCTCACGGGCGAGTACGCCTACGCGCGCTTGTAAACGGGGGGCCGTTTCTCGGCGAAAGCGCGGGCACCTTCCCTCGCGTCGGCCGTGTCGAAGACCGGCCACCCCCGCTGCAACTCGGCCGCCAGCCCCTCCGCTTCGGTCATCGAGGCCGTCTCGTACACGGACGCCTTCACCGCCTCCACCGCCAGCGGCCCGCACGCGTTGATCTGTTCGGCGATCTCCAGGGCCTTGTCCAGGGTGGTGCCGTCGGCCACGACGTGCCCGACGAGACCGATGCCGGCGGCCTCGCGCGCGCTGTAGGGCCGCCCGGTGAGCAGCATCTCCAGGGCGTGCGTCCGGGGGATCTGCCGCTGGAGGCGGACCGTGGAGCCGCCGATGGGGAAGAGGCCGCGCCTGACCTCGAAGAGGCCGAACGTCGCCGACTCCCCCGCGACGCGGATGTCCGTGCCCTGGAGGATCTCCGTGCCGCCCGCGACGCAGTGCCCCTCGACGGCGGCGATGACCGGTTTGCGGGGCCGGTGGTGGCGGAGCATCGCCTTCCAGTGCAGATCGGGGTCGGCCTTGAGACGGTCGCGGTACTCCTGCCCCTCCATCCCCTTGCCCGCGAGGGCCTTGAGATCCATCCCGGCGCAGAAGGCACCGCCCGCTCCCGTGAGGACGATCGAGCGGACCTCCTCGTCCTCGTCGGCCTGGATCCAGCCGTCGTACAGGCCGACCAGCATCGGCAGCGAGAGCGCGTTCTTGGCCTCGGGCCTGTTGAGCGTGAGCACCAGTGTGGCGCCTTCGCGTCGCACGGTGAGGTGTTCGGTGCCACCCATCCGGTGTCCTTTCGTCCACAGGAAACGAGAACAGGTTGCAGTAGGCGGGTCGGCACTTCAAGGGTTTTCTGACAGTCAGTCAGATTTCTGTGCGGGGACTCTTCACAGTTGTGCCGCCCTTTGCTCTGATGACCGGCATCCGAGGGCAGCGGGGTCAGGAGGAGTGCGGTGGAGTACAACCTTGCCGACCTGTTCGAGTCGGTCGTCGACGTGGTCCCCGACCGGGCGGCGCTCGCGTACCTCGATCTCCCCGGTACGGGCGCGGAGCACCGGCTCACGTACGCGGAACTGGACGCGGCGGCCAACCGGATCGGCCACCACCTCCTCGACCGCGGGATCGAGCCCGGCGAGCACGTCGGCCTGCATCTCTACAACGGCGTCGAGTATCTGCAAGCCGCGCTCGGCTGCCTCAAGGCGCGGATCGTGCCGGTCAACGTCAACTACCGTTACGTCGAAGAAGAGTTGGTCTACCTCTACCGGGACGCCGACCTGGCCGGTCTGGTCTTCGACGCGGAGTTCACGGGACGGGTGGCGGCCACGCTGCCGCGGACGGAGAAGCTGCGGCACCTGGTGCGGGTGGGGGCCCCCGCGCCGGACGCGCCCGTCCTCGACGCCGTCCCCTTCAGCGAGGCGGAGGCCGCCGCGTCCGACGGCCGGGGCTTCCCGGCACGCTCGGGCGACGACCAGTTCATCATCTACACCGGCGGCACGACGGGCATGCCCAAGGGAGTGATGTGGCGTCAGGAGGACCTGTTCTTCTCGGGGTTGGGCGGCGGAGCGCCGACCGGGGAGCCGGTGAAGTCGCCGGAGGAGCTGGCCGAGCGGGTCGCGGCCGGGGGCGACGGGATCACGTTCTTCCCCACGGCTCCGCTGATGCACGGCACGTCCACACTCACCGCGTTCATCGGGTTCAACTTCGGGCAACGGGTGGTGATCCACCGCAAGTTCGTGCCCGAGGAGGTCCTGCGCACGATCGAGAAGGAGAAGGTCACCAGTGTGTCGCTGGTCGGCGATGCGATGCTGCGCCCGCTGATCGACGCGCTGGGCGGCCCGATGAAGGGCACCGACTGCTCGTCGCTGTTCAGCGTGTCGTCGTCCGGGGCGATCATGTCGGAGACGGTCCGGCGGGAGTTCCAGACGTTGGTGCCGAACGCCGTGCTGCTGAACAACTTCGGGTCGACGGAGTCCGGTTTCAACGGCACGGCCACGCAGGACGCGGGCGCCGGCGACGGATTCCGCATCCGCGTCCACTCCCGTACCCAGGTCGTGGACCCGGCGACGTACGAACCCGTCCCGGTCGGTGTGCCGGGCCGGGTGGCACAGCGCGGTCATGTCCCGCTCGGCTACTACAACGACCCGAGGAAGACCGCCGAGACCTTCTTCGAGCGGGACGGCGAGCGCTGGGTGCTGCTCGGCGACATGGCGACCGTCGACGAGGAGGGCGTCGTCACGGTCCTCGGCCGGGGTTCGCAATGCATCAACACCGGTGGCGAGAAGGTGTATCCGGAGGAGGTCGAGCAGGCGCTCAAGGCTCACCCCGACGTCTACGACGCGCTGGTCGCCGGGGTGCCGGACGCGCGGTGGGGCAACCATGTCGCCGCCGTGGTGCAGCTGCGCGAGGGGGCCGCCCGGCCGTCGCTGGAGGACATCCAGACCCACTGCCGCACCCGTCTCGCCGGCTACAAGATCCCCCGCCAGCTGGTGCTCACCGACACCATCCAACGGTCCCCCAGCGGCAAGGCGGACTACCGCTGGGCGCGCTCGGTGGCGGTGGCGGCGGACGCGTGATGTCCAGGCTCAGGGGTGCGCGAAGCGGTCCCGCAGTTCGCGCTTGAGGATCTTTCCGCTGGCGTTGCGCGGTAGTTCGTCCACGAAGAAGACCCTCTTCGGTGCCTTGAAGTGCGGGAGCTTCTCGCGGGCGTGGGCGATCAGTTCGTCCTCGGTCGCCTCGCCCCGGGGGACGACGACCGCCGCGACGGCCTCGATCCAGTGGTCGTCGGGCAGGCCGATCACCGCGACCTCGGCCACCCGGTCGTGGGTGTAGAGGGCGTCCTCGACCTGGCGGGAGGCGATCAGGACGCCACCGGAGTTGATGACGTCCTTCACCCGGTCGACGACGGTGAAGAAGCCGTGGGCGTCCCGCACGGCGAGGTCCCCGGAGTGGAACCAGCCGTCGCGGAAGGCCTCGGCGGTCTCCTCCGGCTTCTCCCAGTAGCCCTCGCAGAGTTGGGGCGACTGGTAGACGATCTCACCGGGAGAGCCGTCGGGCACCTCCTCGCCGTCCTCGTCGACGACCTTGGCCTCGACGAACATGACGGGACGCCCGCAGGAGTCCATCCGGCCCTTGTGCTCGTACGGGCCGAGGACCATGGACAGCGGGCCGATCTCGCTCTGGCCGAAGCAGTTGTGGAAGGCGAGCTTCGGCAGGCGTTCCCGGAGGCGTTCGAGGACGGGCACTGGCATGATCGACGCCCCGTAGTAGGCCTTGCGCAGCCCGCCGAGGTCGCGGGTGTCGAAGTCGGGGCGGTTCGCGAGCGCGATCCACACCGTGGGCGGGGCGAAGAGGCTGTCGGCGCGGCCCTCCTCCACCAGGTCCAGGATCCGGTCGCCGTCGGGGCCGTCGAGGATCGTGTTGGTGGCGCCGACCGCGAGGTACGGCACCAGGAAGACGTGCATCTGCGCGGAGTGGCACAGCGGCAGGGAGTGCACGGGCAGGTCGCCCGCCTGAAGGTCCAGGGCGGCGATGGCGCTGAGGTACTCGTGCACCAGCGCGCGGTGCGTCATCATCGCGCCCTTGGGGAGCGCGGTGGTGCCCGAGGTGTAGAGCAGTTGGACGAGGTCGTCGGCGCGGGGCTCGTCGCCGTCGTAGGGCTCGGTGGCGGCGAGGCGGGCGAGGAGCGAGTCGTCCGTGTCGCGCAGCGCCAGGGTGCGGGTGCCGTCGGGGAGGTGGCCGGCCAGGTCCGGGTCGGTGAGGACGAGGGTGCTGCCGGACTGGTCAAGGATGTAGGAGAGTTCGTCGCCGGTGAGGTTCTGGTTGACGGGGACGTGGACCAGGCCGGCTCGGGCGGCGCCCAGGAAGGCGATGAGGTAGGCGTCCGAGTTGTGGCCGAAAGCGGCGACCCGGTCGCCCGGTGCGAGGCCGGTGTCGCGCAGGGCGCGGGCCGCGCGGGAGACGGCGTCGTCCAGTTCGGCGTAGGTCCAGGACCGTTCGCCGTAGTGGATCGCGACGCGGGCGGGGGTGCGCCGGGCGCTGCGCCGCAGCGTCCCGTCGACCGTCACGCTGCGACCAGCCGTCATGTCCCGCTCTCCTTCGTCCAGGTTCCCTCGCGATCCTCGTTCCGTCGCGCGAGCCAGGTCAAGCGGACCGGCCGTACGGCCGGTGCCCGGCGCACATGGCGGGAAGTCGCTCAACCCGGGCCTTCGGACGGTGAGTCACCTTGAGGGAAGATCCATCACCCGTATGGACTACGCAGACACGTGTCGACATGCTCAACCCTCTCTTCCTCCGACGACGTTGGGAGTCGCCCATGCGCACCCGTCTGAGACAGCTGGTGGTCTCGGCCGTCGCTCTGTTCACCGCTTCGGCCGTACTGCCCTCGGCCACCGCCGCCACCGACGGCGAGCGGGCCGGTGGGCAGCGCGCGTCCCACGGCGGCCTGTCCGCCGTGATCCGCTACACCGAGTACGGCGTTCCGCACATCGTCGCGAAGGACTACGCGAACCTGGGCTTCGGCACCGGTTGGGCGCAGGCCGCCGACCAGGTGTGCGTGCTCGCCGACGGCTTCGTGACCGTGCGCGGGGAGCGCTCCCGCCACTTCGGGCCCGACGCCGCCCCCGACTTCTCGCTCTCCTCCGCGTCCAAGAACCTCACGAGCGACCTGTACTTCCGTGGTGTCCGGGACGCCGGCACCGTGCGGCGGCTGCTGGAGCGGCCCGAGCCGCTGGGGCCGAGCCGCGCGGTCGAGGATCTGATGCGGGGCTGGGCGGCCGGCTACAACGCGTGGCTGAGGAAGAACCGGATCAGCGACCCGGCGTGCAAGGGCGCCGCGTGGGTGCGGCCGGTCTCCACGCTCGACGTGTTCTCGCGGGCGTACGCCCTGGCCGTGCTCGGCGGCGAGGGCCGGCTCGTGGACACCATCGCCACCGCGCAGCCGCCCGCCGCAGGCGTCCCGGCCACGGCCGCCGCCCCGGACCCGAAGAGCGCCGCCCGCGCCGCGAGCGAGCTGTTCGACGCCGCGAACGCCGACATGGGCTCGAACGCCGTGGCCTTCGGCGGTGGGACCACGGCGGGCGGCCGGGGGCTGCTGCTGGGCAACCCGCACTACCCGTGGGCCGGTGGGCGCCGCTTCTGGCAGGCGCAGCAGACGATCCCCGGTGAACTGAACGTCTCCGGCGGGGCGTTGCTCGGCTCGCCGGTCACCCAGATCGGGTTCAACGAGAAGGTGGCGTGGAGCCACACCGTGGCCACCGGCGTCCCCATGAACGTCCATCAGCTGACGCTGGACCCGGCCGACCCGACCGCGTATCTGGTGGACGGCGTGTCGGAGCGGATGACGAAGCGGACCGTGACGGTCGGCGTGAAGGACGGCTCCCCGGTCACCCGCACCCAGTGGTGGACGCGGTACGGCCCGGTCGTCACGTCGCTCGGCGCCGACCTTCCACTGCCCTGGACCACCGGTACCGCGTACGCCGTGTTCGACCCCAACGCGGCGAACCTGCGGTTCACGGACACCTCGCTGGGCTTCGCCAAGGCCCGCGGCACCTCGGACATCCTCACGTCGCTCGCCCGGCACCAGGGCCTGCCGTGGGTGAACACCGTCGCGGCCGACTCCGCCGGGCACACCCTGTTCACCCAGTCCCAGACCCTCCCCCGGATCACCGACGACCTCGCGGCGCGCTGCTCGACGCCGCTGGGCCGGGCCACCTATCCGTCGGCGGGCGTCGCGATCCTCGACGGCTCGCGTGCGGACTGCGCGCTCGGCAGCGACGCCGACGCCGTGCAGCCGGGGATCTTCGGGCCCGCGAGGATGCCGACGCTGAAGGACGCGCCGTACGCGGAGAACTCCAACGACAGCGCGTGGCTGGCCAACGCGGACCGGCCGCTGACGGGGTACGAGCGTGTCTTCGGCAATGTCGGCACCCAGCGGTCGCTGCGCACGCGCGGCGCGATCGAGGACGTGGCCGCCATGGCGGACAAGGGCGGCCTGACCGTACGGGACCTCCAACGGCAGCAGTTCGCCAACCGGGTGCCCGCGGCCGATCTCGCGGCCGACGACGTGGTCCGGGCGTGTGCCGCGCTGCCCGGCGGGACGGCGACGGCCGGTGACGGTGGGGTGGTGGACGTGTCCGAGGCGTGCCGGGTGCTGCGGTCCTGGGACCGGACCGTCGACAGCGGCAGTCGGGGCGCGCTGCTCTTCGACCGGTTCTGGCGGCGGCTGAACGCCATGGTGCCGCGCCCGCAGCTGTGGAAGGTGCCGTTCTCGGCGGCGGACCCGGTCAACACGCCGAACACCCTCAACACCGACGCGCCCGGCTTCGGGACCGCCCTGGCGGAGACGGTGACGGAACTGCGGGCGGCGGGCGTCGCGTTGGACGCGAAACTCGGTGACCACCAGTTCGTCGTACGGAACGGGCTGCGCATCCCGGTGTCCGGCGGTACGGAGTCGCTGGGCGTGTGGAACAAGATCGAGTCGCCTTGGCGCGGGGCCGAGGGCGGCTACCCGGAGGTCTCGTCGGGTTCCAGCCACATCCAGGCGGTCGGCTGGGACGGCGGGCGCTGCCCGGTGGCCCGCACGCTGCTGACGTACTCGCAGTCCTCGAACCCGAATTCACCCCACTACCTGGACCAGACGCGGTTGTTCTCGGCGGAGAAGTGGGTGACCTCGCGGTTCTGCGAGAAGGACATCCTGTCCTCGCCGAAGCTGAAGGTGGTGCGTGTGAGCCAATGAGCGAGGGGTGTGGTGCCGCCCCGCCGCGGGGCGGCACCATTCTTATGACAGCACTCATGCCATGGGCATATAACCGTTCCTCATGAGGAGGCCCCTCGGTGGCGCAGGACTCGTTACGTCGGGAGACGGATTCGACGGCCATGATCGACACGTCGGTTCCGCACTCGGCCCGGATCTGGAACTACTGGCTGGGCGGCAAGGACAACTACCCGGTCGACCACGCGGCCGGCGACGCCTTCCGCGCGGTGTTCCCCGGCATCACCGATCTCGCCCGCGACTCCCGGGCGTTCCTCGGCCGCGCGGTCACCTTCCTCGCCGGTGAGGCGGGGATACGTCAGTTCCTCGACATCGGCACCGGGCTGCCCACGGCGGACAACACGCATGAGATCGCGCAGCGGCAGGCCCCGGACGCGCGGGTCGTCTACGTGGACAACGACCCGCTGGTCCTGACCCACGCGCGGGCGCTCCTCACCAGCACGCCCGAGGGGGCGACCGACTACGTCGACTCCGATCTGCACGACCCCGCGACCGTGTTGCGACAGGCCGCGCGGACGCTCGATCTGTCCCGACCGGTCGCGCTGACGATGATGCAGGTCAGCGGCCACATCGCCGACTACGCCGAGGCGCGCGCCATCGTCGGCGCGCTGCTGGACGCGCTGCCGTCGGGGAGTTGGTTCGCGTTCAACGACAGCGTGGACACGCACGAGGCGAACGCCGAGGCCACCCGCCGCTACAACGAGAGCGGCGCGGTCCCCTACCACCTGCGCAGCCCCACCGAACTCGCGGGATTCTTCGACGGGTTGGAGCTGCAGGACCCCGGGGTGGTGCCGCTGAACGACTGGCGCCCCGGCCCCGCGACCCCGGTCCACGGCGAGGTCATCGCCCTGGGCGGAGTCGCACGCAAGCCGTGACACCGACGGCGCCGACGGTGCCGACGGTGCCGACGGTGCCGACGGAGATTCAGACGGTCTTCTCCCGGCCCTCCCAGTACGGTTCGCGCAGCCGCCGTTTGTAGAGCTTGCCGTTGGGGTCGCGGGGCATCGCCTCGGTGAAGTCGACGCTTCTCGGGCGCTTGTAGCCGGCCAGTCGGCGGGTGCAGTGGGCCAGGATCTCCTCGGCCAGGACCGGTCCCGGGGTGAATCCGGGGGCCGGTTCGACCACGGCCTTGACCTGCTCGCCCCAGTCGTCGTGCGGGATGCCGAAGGCGGCGGCGTCGGCGACGGCGGGATGGGTGAGCAGGGCGGCCTCGATCTCGGCGGGGTAGATGTTGACGCCGCCGGAGATGATCAGGTCGATCTTGCGGTCCCGGAGGAAGAGATAGCCGTCCTCATCGAGGAGACCGAGGTCGCCGACGGTGAAGAAGTCCCCGATGCGGTTCTTTCGCGTCTTGCCCTCGTCCTTGTGGTACGAGAACCCGCCGGTGCTCATCTTCATGTAGACGGTGCCGAGTTCACCGGGCGGCAGCCGGTTGCCGTCGTCGTCGAAGACCGCCAACTCGCTGATGGGCCAGGCCTTGCCGACCGTGCCGGGCTTCTTCAGCCAGTCCTCGGCGGTGGCGAAGGCTCCGCCGCCCTCGCTGGCCGCGTAGTACTCCTCGACGCACTCGCCCCACCACTCGATCATGGCCCGCTTCACATGGTCCGGGCAGGGTGCGGCCCCGTGGATGGCGTGCCGCATCGACGACACGTCGTAGCGGGCGCGCACCTCCTCGGGCAGCGCGAGGAGCCGGTGGAACTGGGTCGGCACCATGTGCGTGTGCGTGCAGCGGTGGGCGTCGATCGCGCGGAGCATCCCCTCGGGCGTCCACTTGTCCATCAGCACCAGTCGGTGCCCGATGTGCAGGGACGCGCCGGCGAACTGGAGCACGGCCGTGTGGTAGAGCGGCGAGCAGACCAGGTGGACGTTGTCGTCGAACGGCCGGATGCCGAAGATGCCGAGGAAGCCGCCGAGGTAGGACTCCTCGGGGAGCTTGCCGGGGAGCGGGCGTCGGATGCCCCGGGGGCGTCCGGTGGTGCCCGAGGTGTAGTTCATGACCCAGCCGAGGGTCCGGTCCGTGGGCGCCGACTCGGGCTGACCGGCGAGGAGTTCGCCGTACGGCCGGAAGCCCTCGACCGTGCCGACGGCGTACCGGCGGCTGTCGGGGAGCTTCGCCTCGTCGGCGGCGTCGCGGGCGGTTTCGGCGAACCGCTCGTGTGCGATGAGCACCTTGGCACCCGAGTCGGAGACGATCCAGGCGATCTCGGGGCCCACGAGGTGGTGGTTGACGGGCACGAGGTAGAAACCGGCCTGGGTGGCGGCCAGGTACGTGACGAGGAACTCGACGCCGTTGGGCAGGACCACGGCGAAGGCGTCGCCGCGTTCGAGTCCGGCCGCGCGCAGCCCGTGCACCAGCCGGTTGGTCTCGGCGTGCAGCCGTCCGGCGGTCCACTGCTCCCCGTCGGGCGCGATGAGCACCGTACGGTCGGGGTCGGCTGTGGCCTGGGCCCAGAAGCCCTGCGGAGGTTGGCTTCGGGGGGCTTGGCCTTGCGGGGCTTGGCTCTGCGGGGCTTGGCCTTGGGGGGCTTGGCTCACTGTCCCTCGCTCCTTCCGGCGATCCGGTTGATGCGGTCGACGGCCTCCTCGAAGCCCCGGGTGAGGTCGTCGAAGACGGCCTGGACGCTGCGTTCGCTGGTCATCCGGCCGACGATCTGCCCGACCGGGGTGCCGAGCAGCGGCTCCACCTCGTACTTCTGGATGCGGGAGACCGCTTCGGCGACGAGCAGGCCCTGCAGCGGCATGGGCAGGGTGCCCGGTCCGGCCGGGTCGTCCCAGGCCTCGGTCCATTCCGTACGGAGCTGGCGGGCGGGTTTCCCGGTGAGGGCACGGGAGCGGACCGTGTCTCCGGAACCGGCGGCGAGCAGCTTCTCTATCAGCCGGGGCGAGGGCAGTTCGGCCTCGGTCGTGGTGAGCCAGAGCGAGCCGAGCCATACCCCTTGGGCGCCCAGCGCCAGGGCGGCGGCGACCTGCTGTCCGCTGCCGATGCCTCCGGCGGCGAGCACCGGCAACGGGGCGACGGCGTCGACGACTTCGGGCGTCAGCACCATGGAGGCGATCTCGCCGGTGTGGCCGCCGGCCTCGTAGCCCTGGGCCACCACGATGTCGATACCGGCGTCCGCGTGCTTGCGGGCGTGGCGGGCGCTTCCGGCGAGCGCGGCGACGAGGATCCCCCGCTCGTGGGCGCGGTCGACGACGTCGGCGGGCGGGGAGCCCAGGGCGTTGGCGAGCAGCTTGATCGGGTAGTCGAAGGCGACATCGAGCTGGCTGCGGGCGACCTGTTCCATCCAGCCGGTGATGCGCCAGCCGGAAGCCTCGCCCTCGGCGAGTTCGGGCACGCCATACTGGGCGAGGGTGTCCTTGACGAACTGCCGGTGCGACTCGGGGATCATCGCCTCGATGTCGGCCTCTGTGACGCCCTCGACCTTCTTCGCAGGCATCACGACGTCCAGGCCGTAGGGCCTGCCGTCGACGTGGGCCTCGATCCAGTCGAGGTCGCGTTTGAGGTCGTCGGGGGCCGTATAGCGGACCGCGCCGAGCACTCCGAAGCCGCCGGCCCGGCTGATGGCCGCCGCGACCGCGGGGAACGGGGTGAAGCCGAAGACGGCGTACTGGACTCCGAGGGTGTTGCTCAGCTCCGTCTGCATGGTGCGCAGGATGCCGTAGTCCTCCGGACGAGGGAAGGGGTTTTCTGATGCCTCGTCAGATTTGGCTGCGCGGGGGCCTCGGACGCCTTGGGCGCGTCAGGGGGTGCCTTGGGAGGTTGTTCGGCGGGTGCGGGTTTGTGGGGGCTGGTCGCGCAGTTCCCCGCGCCCCTTACGGGGCGGGGTGCGGCCCTGCTGATCGCGGGCAATCAGCAGGGCCTTTTCCCCCGTGAACGGTCCCCCGGCGCCGCTCGCGTCATCGATTTCAGCGCACGGCGGATTGTTTGGCAGGGGTGGTCGGGCGGCCGGACAATGGCCGGGGCCGGCGGGGGTGTCCCTGCCTCACTCCCCCAGGACCGCCATCGCCGCGTTGTGGCCGGGGACGCCGCTCACGCCGCCGCCGCGGACCGCGCCCGCGCCGCACAGGAGGACGTTGGCGTGGCGGGTCTCCACGCCCCAGCGGCCCACATCCTCCTGGGCGTAGGGCCAGGCGAGGTCGCGGTGGAAGATGTTGCCGCCGGGGAGGCCCAGGTCGCGTTCCAGGTCCAGGGGGGTTCTGGCCTCGATGCAGGGGCGGCCGTCGGCGTCGGTGGCGAGGCAGTCGGCGAGGGGCTCGGCGAGATGGGCGTCCAACTGGGCGAGCGTGGACTTGAGGAGTTCCGTGCGGACGCCGTCGTTGTCCGCCTGGAACAGCCGCGCGGGGGTGTGCAGACCGAAGAGGGTGAGGGTCTGGTAGCCCTGTTCCACCAGGTCCGGGCCGAGGATGGTCGGATCGGTGAGGGAGTGGCAGTAGATCTCGGACGGCGGGGCCTCGGGCAGCGCACCCGACGCGGCCTGGGCGTAGGAGACCGCCAGTTGGTCGTACCCCTCGGCGATGTGGAAAGTCCCGGCGAAGGCCTCGTGCGGGTCCACGGACTCGTCCCGGAGCCTCGGGAGCCGCTTGAGCAGCATGTTCACCTTGAGCTGGGCACCCTCGGCGGGGGCGGGCGGTCGGTCGCCGGTCAGGGCGGCCAGCTCCTGCGGGGAGGCGTTCACCAGGACGTGCCGGGCGGCGACCGTGCCCTCCGTGTCGGCGGTCCGGAAGGTGATCTCGGCGGACCGGCCGTCGGTGGCGATCCGGCGGACCTCGTGCCCCGTGGCGATCACCGCACCCGCGTCGCGCGCGGCGCCGGCCAGCGCGTCCGTGAGGGCGCCCATGCCGCCGACGGGCACGTCCCAGGCGCCCGTGCCGCCGCCGATCACGTGGTAGAGGAAGCAGCGGTTCTGCCGCAGCGAGGGGTCGTGGGCGTCCGCGAAGGTGCCGATGAGCGCGTCGGTGAGGACGACGCCGCGCACGAGGTCGTCGGTGAACGTCGACTCGACGGCGGCGCCGATCGGCTCCTCGAAGAGCACCCGCCACGCCTCCTCGTCGTCGACGCGCCGGCGCAGGTCGTCCCGGGTGGGGAGGGGCTCGGTGAGCGTCGGGAACACCCGTTCGGCGACACGGCCCGTCATCCCGTAGAACCGCTGCCAGGCCTCGTACTCTCGGCCCGAACCGGTCAGTCGTTCGAAGGCCGCGCGGGTGCGGCGCTCGCCGCCGCCGACGAGGAGACCGGTGGGGCGGCCGTCGCGTTCGACGGGGGTGTACGAGGAGATCGTGCGGCCGCGGACCCGGAAGTCGAGGTCCAGGTCCCGCACGATCTTCCGGGGCAGCAGGCTGACCAGGTAGGAGTACCGCGACAGCCGGGCGTCGACCCCGGCGAAGGGGCGCGTGGAGACGGCTGCTCCGCCGGTGTGGTCCAGCCGCTCCAGCACGAGTACGGAACGGCCCGCGCGCGCGAGATACGCGGCGGCGACCAGACCGTTGTGACCGCCTCCGACGATCACGGCGTCGTACGAGTCGTGCGACCGGGGCCCATTCGGGCGTGCGGGATGTGCGGGGCGTGCGGGCCGATCTGAGGGCGCGGGGGTGGCAGGCATGGCTCTTGGTAACACGCCATGATCGAGCTCGGCCAGGGCTGCGTGCCAGGTGGATCAACGGTCCGGAGGCCGTCAGCAGTGCTGAGGGCGTCGCCCTCGGCCGGCCGTGGGGTCAGTGGTGGTCGGTAGTCCGTGGTCGGCGTAACGCCGCCACTCGGCGGTACAGCTCCACCGCCTCCTGGCCTCGGCCCAGTTGTTCGAGGCAGTGTGCCTCGTCGTTGCGGCTGGCGAGGGTGTCGGGGTGGTCGGGGCCGAGGACGTGTTCGCGGGCGTCCGCGACCCGCCGGTACTCGGTGAGGGCGTCGGGCCAGCGGCCGAGCCAGCCGAGGCCGACGGCGACCTCGCGGCGGCTGACGAGGGTGTCGGGGTGGTCCGGCCCGAGGACGCGCTCCCGCAGGGCGCAGACGTCCCGGGACTCGGCGAGGGCCTCCTCCCAACGGCCCAGGCGGCCGAGGTTGACGCCGAGGCCGTGCCGGGCGCGGAGCGTCTCGGTGTGGTCGGGGCCGAGGACGCGGGTGCGGTCGTCGACGAGGGCGCGGTAGAGGGTGAGCGCGTCGGCGCTGCGGCCGAGCCGGCCGAGGCTGATGCCGACCTCGTGGCGCGCGGCGAGCGTGTCGGGGTGGTCGGGCCCGAGGGCCTGGGCCCGGGCGTCGGCGACCTCCTCGTAGGTCCGCAGCGCCTCGGGCCAGCGGCCCAACTGGCCGAGGGCGTAGGCGACCTCGTACCGGGTGACGAGGGTGTCGGGGTGGTTGGCGCCGAGGACCCGGGTGCGGGCGGCGGCCACGTCGTTCGCCATGCGGTACGAGTCCTCCAGACGGCCGAGCCTGCTGAGGTTGAAGGCGAGGTTGTGGCGGCAGCGCAGGGTGTCCGGGTGGTCGGGGCCGGCGAGGCGCTCGCGGACGGCGAGGACCGAGGTGTAGGCCTGGTGGGCTTCGAGGTGACGGCCCAACTGGCCCAGCACGTACGCCATCTCCTGCCGGGCGGCGAGGGTCTCGGGGTGCTCGGCGCCGAGCGCGTGCTCGCGGGCGCGGGCCACGTGGGCGAACTCGCGCAGCGCGTCGGCGGGGCGGCCGGTGCGGCTGAGGGTGAAGCCGACCTCGTAGCGGCTGGCGAGGGTGTCGGGGTGGTCGGGGCCGAGGGCGTGCTCGCGTTCGGCGGCGACCGCGCGGTGCACCTCGCCGGCCTCCGTCCAGCGGCCGAGGCGGCCGAGGCTCAGGCCCGCGTTGTGCCGGCCGGCCAGGGTGGTGATCAACTCCGGTGGCGGGGCCGGACGTTCGTCCTGTGCGGGGTGCTCGACGCGACCGGCGGCGGGGCGGGCGATCCACTCCCCCGTGAGCCCGGCGGAGGCGTCCGGCGGGGCGAGGCCCGGTCCGGTCCCGGCGGCCTTGTGGCCGGTGGTCATGCCCCAGGTCCAGGAGGGCAACCGGGGTTCCCGCGACGGCAGTTGTCCGGGCCGCGTCCAGGGCCGGGGCTCGCCGGCAGCGACGGCAGGGGCGGCGGGAGGGGGTACCGCGGTCGGGGCGAGGACGTGGAGGCGGCCCGGCGGCACGGCCGTCGCCGCCCGCCCCTCGTCGACCCTGCGGCCCAACTCGCATGCGTCGTAGGGTCGTTCCTCGGGTTCCTTGGCGAGCAGGTCGAGGATGATCCGGTCGAGGTACTCGGGCACCTCGTCGCGGTGGCTGCGCGGCGGCGTCGGCGCGGTGTCCCGGTGGCCCATGAGCACCGCCCAGGCGTCGTCGAGGTCGAACGGCGGCACTCCGGTGGCGATCTCGTAGAGCACACAGCCGAACGAGTAGAGGTCGCTCCGCTGGTCGACCTGACCGCCGACGATCTGTTCCGGCGACATGTAGTGCGGGGTGCCCATCGCGATGCCGGTGCCGGTGAGGCGGGAGGTGAAGGTGACGTCACGGCCCAGGCGCGCTATGCCGAAGTCGCAGATCTTCACGGTGCCGTCGGTGAGCAGCATGATGTTGGCCGGCTTCAGGTCACGGTGCACGATGCCCTGGCGGTGGGTGTAGGCGAGGGCGGAGGCCACCTGATCGGCGATCTCGACGACCGCCGGGACCGCCAGCGGATGGTGTTTGTTGTCCTCCAGGAGCTGGCTGAGGTTGCGGCCCTCCAGTAACTCCATGACGAGGAACAGCACACCGTCGGACTCGCCGAAGTCGTGGACGACGGTCACGCCCCGGTGCTGGAGGGCCGCGGCGACGCGCGCCTCGCGCCGGAACCGCTCCCGCAGGACCCGTGTGAAGGACTGGTCGGGCTGGCTGTTGAGGGGTTTGAGGCACTTGACCGCGACCTGCCGCCCCAGTGACTCGTCCCTCGCACGCCAGACCTCGCCCATCCCCCCGCGCCCGATCAGATCGAGCAGCCGGTACCGGCCCTGGATCAGCCTGGTGTCCCCCATCGCCGACGATCGCCCCCGTATCCGACCGGACCCGCCCTCCCCTGGCCCGTCCAGTATGGCGGCCTATCTGCCGACTTTGTACGGTGCCGGGCGGGAGCCGGGGCCGAGCCGTGACATGGCGCGGAGGATGTGTTTGGGCGGGAGTTGCCAGCGCAGACGTGCGGGGACGGAGCGAAGAAAGGTTCCGGTGAGCCGCAGGCGGCGGGTGACCACGTCGGGTGGGGGGCCCGGTCTGCCGTACAGCTCGTGGGCGTACGGCGGCAGGGAGGCGTACGCGAGGTTCGCCACGCGCCGCCACAGTGCTTCACGTGCCGGTACGAGCAACGGATGGGCGGGCGGGCGCCGCAGGAAGTCGTCGACCTCCCGTGCCTCGGGGCCGGCCGCCAGCTCGGGCCGCACCTTCGTGAAGTAGGCCGCCAACTCCGCCGTGTCACCGGGTGCTTCGGCGGGGTCGAGGCCGACCAGGCGGGCGCTGACGCGGTGTTCGCCGACGTACCGGTCGGCGGCGGCCTGGGTGAGGGGGTAGCCGGAGCGGCGCGCGATGTGGAGGTAGGAGTCGATCTCCGCGCAGTGCACCCACAGCAGCAGCTCCGGTTCGTCGACGCCGTACCGCTCCCCCGTGTCCGGGTCGGTCGCCGAGAGCAGGCTGTGGATCTTCCGGACCCGGGCGCCGGCGTGTTCGGCGGCCTCCGTGGTGCCGTACGTCGTCGTGCCGACGAAGCTCGCCGTGCGCAGCAGCCGGCCCCAGGCGTCCTTGCGGAAGTCGGAGTTCTGCGTGACGCCGCGCACCGCGCGCGGGTGCAGGGCCTGGAGGTACAGCGCGCGGACCCCGGCGATCCACATCATGGGGTCGCCGTGGACCTGCCAGGTCACGGAGGCCGGTCCGAACAGACCGGGGTCGCCCGGGGCGGGGTGATCGGGGGCATCCACCCCGCCAGTGTGACCGGGATCGACAGTCGACACCAGGGCCACGTTCGCAGCCCTGCGCGCCGTGTGTGCCGTGTGTGCCGTGTGTGGCTACCAGGCGGCCAGTGAGCCGTCGGTGTTGCGCCAGACGGGGTTGCGCCAGCGGTGGCCGCGTTCGGCGGCGGCGCGGACCGCGTCCTCGTCGATGGTGATGCCGAGACCGGGCGCTGTCGGGCGGTCGATGTAGCCGTCGCGGAACGTGAAGGGCGTGGTGTCGGCGAGGTAGTCCAGCAGGCCGCCGCTGTCGCCGTAGCCGATGCCCAGTGCCTGTTCCTGGATGAGGAAGTTGGGGATGGCGAAGTCGAGTTGGAGGCTGGCGGCGAGGGCGATCGGGCCGAGCGGGCAGTGCGGTGCCACCAGGACGTCGTAGGTCTCGGCCATCGCGGCGATCCGGCGGGTCTCGGAGATGCCGCCGGCGTGGCTGATGTCCGGCTGGGCCACGGCGATGCCGTCGGAGAGCACCGAGCGGAAGTCCCAGCGCGAGTACAGCCGTTCGCCGGTGGCGATGGGGATCGAGGTGGAGCGCACCACGGCGCCGAGGTCCCGGGTGAACTCGGGCAGCACGGGCTCCTCGACGAAGAGCGGCAGCAGCGGCTCCAGGAAGGGGAGCACACGGCGGGACATGGCGCCGCTGAACCGGCCGTGGAAGTCCAGCGCCAGGTCGCGCTCCGGGCCGATGGCCTCGCGGACCGCGGTCACGCCGGCCACGATGGCATCGATCGCGGCGGGTGTGGCGAGGGGCTCCAGCTGGCCGCAGGGGTTGAGCTTGACGGCCGTCATACCCTTGGCGACCTGCGCGGCCGCCGACTCGCCCAGTTCCTCGGGGGTCTCGCCGCCGACCCAGCCGTAGACGCGGACGCGGTCGCGCACGTGGCCGCCGAGGAGTTGGTGGACCGGGACGCCGTGGGTCTTGCCGGCGATGTCCCACAGTGCCTGGTCGATGCCGGCCAGGGCGCTGTTCAGGACGACGCCGCCGCGGTAGAAGCCGCTCTTGGCGAGCACCTGCCAGTGCTCCTCGATCCGGGCCGGGTCCTGGCCGAGCAGGTAGTCGAACATCTCCTCGACGCAGCGGGCGACGGTGTGGGCCTTGCCCTCGACTATGGGCTCGCCCCAGCCGGAGATGCCCTCGTCGGTGTCGACGCGCAGGAAGAGCCAGCGCGGTTCGACGAGGAAGAGCTCGTATCCAGTGATCTTCATGGGAGGGACCTCCGGGTCCTGTGCGGTGCGCGGGCATGGCGCGGGGGGGGATGCCCTGTCGAGCGGGGGAATGCCCTGTCGAGGGGAGCGACAAGGAGGGGTGGTGCGCGGGGGCTGCCGTGCGGCGCGTGCGGCGGGGTGTCCGCTCGGCGTGTCGCGGCGCTCGGGTCGTTCTCGGGGCGGGCGGGGCGGTCGGCCGCCTACTCCTGGGAGCTGATGCTGCGGCCACCGTCCACGAGCAGGTTCTGGCCGGTGACGAAAGCGGCGTCCTCGGAGGCGAGGAAGGCCACGGCGGCGGCGATGTCCTCGGGGGCTCCGAGCCTGCCGACGGGGGTGCGTGCTGCGGTCTGTGCCTTGTACTCCTCGGGCGTCTCGGCCCAGAGAGCCGTGACCACGGCTCCGGGAAGGACGGAATTGAACCTGATCTGGCCTCCGTACTCGACGGCCAGCTGGCGTACGAGGGCGTCGATCCCGCCCTTCGCCGCCGCGTACGCGGGGAAGCCCTTGAAGCCGATGGCCGCGTGCACGGACGAGGTGATCACCACCGCGCCCCCGGCCGTCCTCAGCAGGGGCACGGCGGCCCGGACGCCGTAGAACACGGAGTCGAGGGAGAGCCGCAGCTGGTCGTGCCAGCCGGTGTCGTCCAGTTCGTGTGCCGCCGCGGGCAGGTTCCGGCCGGCGTTGAGATGGAGCACGTCCAGGCGTCCCGCCCAGGACTCCGCCTCGGCGACGGCCTCGGCCCACTCCGCCGGCGAGGTGACGTCGAGGCGCCGGTCCCGCGCCCGTCCGCCCCCGGCGCGGATCTCCTCGGCCACCCGCCGGGCGCCTTCGGCGTCCACGTCGGTGACCATGACGGACGCGCCCTCCGCGGCCAGCCGGTGGGCGGTGGCCGCCCCGATACCGGAGGCGGCCGCGGTGAGCAGGGCCGTACGGCCGGTGAAACGCGCCGGTACGGCGACGGTCATGGCGTTCCTCCTCGTGCTGCCGGTCTGGCCGTGGAGCCGCGCAGCACCAGCCGCGGCTCGGTCGGTACGACGACGTCTCCCGTCGGCTTGCCCTCGATGGTGGCCACCAGGGCGTCCACCGCGGCGGTCCCCAGTTCGTGCAGGGGCATCGCGACGGTGGTCAGGGGTGGATTGAGGTGCGCGGCCACGGGCAGGTCGTCGTTGCCGACCACGGAGACGTCTTCCGGGATCCGGAGGCCGAGGTCGCGGATCGCGGCCATGGCGCCTATCGCCTGCGCGAGGGAGCTGGTGCAGAGCGCGGTGACGGGTGGCCGCCCGTCGCCGTCGGCGGGGCGCAGCAGCTCCCGCGCGGCGGAGCCGCCGCCGTCCTCGGTGAAGTCCCCGGACGCGACGGGGGCCGCGTCCAGCCCGAGTGTGTCGGCGTACCGGAGGAAGGCCTCCTTGCGGACCTCACTCGGGGTGATCCCGGGGGGACCGGCGATGTGGCCGATCGCGCGGTGGCCGAGGCCGTGCAGATGGTCGAGTGCCGTCACGCTGGAGCGGGCGACGTCCATGGTGACGTTGCGGCCGGATCCCTCGACCGAGCGGTTGAGGAAGACATGGGGGACCGCGCTGCGGCTCAGCGCGTCCAGCAGGGGGTGACCCGGGCGGGCCGAGGCGATGAGCAGTCCGTCGACCCTGCCTTCCTGGACCAGGTCGTTGAAGGACTCGTCGGCCTCCTGCCCGTCGAAGTCCTCGGCCAGCAGGGAGAGGTAGCCCAGTTCCCGGGCTCGCTGGTAGGCACCGCGGGCGATGGTGACGTACGTGGGGTTGGCGAGGGCCGGGATCAGCAGGGCCAGCGCGTGTGTGTTGGCTCCCGCGAGGGCCCGGGCCCCGGAGTGAGGCCGGTAGCCGAGCGCCTCGGCGGCCTCGTGGACACGCCGGCGGGTCTCCGGCCGTACGGACAGGTCCTGGCGGCCGTTGAGCACTTTGGACACGGTGGCCTTGGAGACCCCGGCCGCGTGTGCCACATCCACGAGCTTGGCCCGGACGGGCTGTTCCGGCACGTGCTCCCCCTCTCGGCGGGCGTCGCCCTGGTCCGCCGTGCGGGATTCGGAGTGACGCGTTCTGGCCTCTTGACACCTTCTGGAAACGCAACTTAACGTTCGCGAAAGTTTCAGTCAACCGGTTTCCTCAGACGGAAATAAGCGGTATACCTGAGCGAAACCTGCGAAACCGGTCATATCGGTTTGGCTAGATGTCGGCCACAGTTGACTCCACGTCAACCGCGGCCGAGGAGTCCCACTCCGACCCGCCGCGCAAGCGACCACCGTCGCACTCGCGGCCCCCTGACAACCGTGCGCGCACCGTCCACGCAGACGGCTGTGCCCGGTGCAACGCGTCTCACATCACCCCGGGCGAGCCGGTGCGCCACCGGCCGCCACCCTCACCCGTCCGCTCCTCGCGGCAGCCCCCCATGCCGCCATGGACTCCGCCCACACCCCGCAGCCGCCGCACGCACCGCCACGAAAGGCAATTCACATGCCCATGTCATCGCCCCTCGACAGACGGCGCTTCCTCGCCCTCTCCGCCGGAACCGCGGTCGCCGCGACCGGACTGTCCGCCTGTGCCGGCTCCGTCGACAACGGCACGAAGGGATCCGGGAGCGGCAAGACGACGCTCACCGTGATGACGGTGGAGAACGAGTGGGACAAGAAGACCCTCAAGGCCGCGGAAGAGTCGTTGGGGATGAACCTCAACGTCATCATCTGGGACGCCACCAAGCTCAATGCCATGCTGGCCGCCAAGAACCCGCCGGACGTGGTCCGCGGCTTCGGCGCGACCGAGACCCCGTACTTCGCCGCCCGCGGCCTGATGACGGACCTGGACCCGTACTTCGCCAAGAGCTCGGTGCTGAAGGACTCGGACCTCGACCCGGTCAACGACGTGTGGCGCTACGACGGCAAGAAGCAGGGTGCCGGACCGCGCTACGGCATGGCGAAGGACTACTCCCAGGACTCCATGTTCTGGTACCGCACCGACATGTTCGAGGCCGCAAAGCTGGACGCGCCCGGCGAGACCGAGCCGATCTCCTACGACGAGTGGCTGGACCTGGGCAAGAAGCTGGTCAAGCGCCGCCTGGGCAAGGTGAAGGTGTACGGCCTGAACGCCACCGGCATGGGCGTCTTCCCGCAGCTCATGGGGATGACCGCCTCCGCCGGCGGCAGCCTGTTCGCCGAGGACCTGGCCACGGTGGACTTCTCCTCCCCCGAGGCGCTCAAGGCGCTGCGGTGGTACCTCGACTACGCCAAGGCCGACATAGGCCCGAACGTCGTCAACCCCAACCCGGACGGCTGGGACGGCCCCACCTACCAGGCCAACCGGATGGCGATGAGCTGCAACGGCTACTGGTTCGGCGGACTGATCGGCGCCGACGCCAAGCTCGCCGAGGTCTCCCGCTTCGCGCCCGCGCCGCAGTTCGGCGGCAACCGCGTCAGCTCCTGCTTCGGCGCCACCGGCTTCTGGATCCCGAGGGACGCCAAGAACAAGGACGCGTCCTGGAAGTTCTTCGAGTGGTACTTCGGCGGCAAGCCCGCCCAGGACCGGGCCGCCAGCGGCTGGGGCATCCCCTCCCTGAAGTCGCTGCGCGCGAACATGCCGCAGACCAGCGCCTTCCAGAAGCAGGCCTTCCAGGTGCAGGAGCAGGAGCTGCCGCACTTCTCCGTCCTCAGCTTCACCCCGTACGCCCAGCAGGCCGCCCTGGAGGGCGTGCTCACCAAGGTCCTGCCGGGTGCCGTGAAGTCCGGGACGTCGGCGGGCAAGGTGGCCGACACGCTCAACTCCCGGATGAACGAGCAGCTCGCCCAGGGCAAGGAGCTCGTGGGGTGAGTACCGGACAGATCACCGCGCCGGGCGCGCCGTCCCCCTCCGGGGAGACGGCCGCCCGGCCCGGGCCCCGCACCCCCGGGCGCGCCGGCCGTCGGCGCACCTCGCTGACCACCCGCCGGGCCGTCTCCTTCTACGTGTTCGCCGGCCCCTGGGTGCTGGGCTTCCTCACCCTGACGGCCTTCCCGCTCGGCTACGCGCTGTGGCTGAGCCTGACCAACTCCGACGGGTTGTCGAACAACTCCCGCTTCGTCGGTCTGGACAACTACCGGGAGGTCCTGTCCGACCCGGAGGTCCTGTCCTCCCTCGCCCGCACCGGCGTCTTCACCGCCATCACGGTGCCGCTGAGCATCGCGGCGGGGCTGTTGCTCGCGGTGCTGGTCAACCAGCCGGTCCGGGCCCGCGGGCTGTTCCGCACCCTGCTGTACCTGCCCGCGGTCGTGCCACCGGTCGGCGCCGCGCTCACCTTCAAGCTGATCTTCGACCGGGACTCGGGCGCCGCCAACGGAGTCCTCGACGCCCTGAACATCAACGGTGTGAGCTGGCTGATGGACCCCTACGCCCGCTGGGTCCTGATCACCCTGATGCTGTGGGGCTGCGGCAACGCCATGATCATTTCCCTGGCGGGGCTCCAGGACATCCCCAAGGAACTCCACGAGGCCGCCCGCATGGACGGGGCGAACGCCTGGCAGTCCTTCATCAAGATCACCGTCCCGATGCTCTCCCCGGTGCTGTTCTTCCAGGTCATCACCGGCATCATCGCCGCCGTACAGAGCTTCCTGCCGCTGCTGATCTCCCTCGATCCCACCCCCAGGGGCGTCTCGGCGGTCCCCGAGGGCAACTACCTGTTCATGATCCACGTGTTCGCCCAGTACTTCGCCAACGGCCGCTACGGATACGCCTCGGCGATGCTCTGGGTGCTGTTCCTGATCATCGTCGCGATCACCTTCCTCGTCTTCAGGCTCAGCAAGGGGGCGGTCTTCTACTCCGTCGCCCCCGAGCCGGACAAGCCTTCTCGGCCGCGCACGATCGGAGGCAAGTGATGGTGTTCCCCCGCAGAAGTGCCGTCTACGTCTTGCTGGTCGGCGCCGTCGTCCTCTTCCTCGGCCCGTTCGCCTGGCTGGTGGAGACCGCGCTGAAGGCTCCCTCCGAGCTGCGCGCGCTGCCCATCCACTGGTGGCCGCACCACCCCACCCTGAGCAACTTCCGGGACGCCCTGACCCAGATCGACTACCTCGGCTACGCCCGCAACTCCCTGACGATCGCCACCCTCTACGCCGTCCTGGTCACCCTGGCCTCCGCGTGGGCGGGCTACGGCTTCGCCCGCCTCCAGGCGCCCGGCAAGCGGCTGATCTTCTCCGTACTGCTGTCGACGATGATGCTGCCGCAGGTCCTCACGCTCATCCCGACCTATCTGCTGTTCGCCAAGATCCACCTCACCAACACCTATGTGCCGTGGGTGCTGTGGGGCCTGTGCGGCGCCCCGTACCTGATCTTCCTGTTCCGGCAGTTCTTCTCGAACATGCCGAAGGAACTGGAGGAGGCCGCGATCGTGGACGGCTGCGGGCAGATCCGGATCTTCTGGCGGATCTTCCTGCCGCAGTCCTGGCCCGTCATCGCCACCAGCCTGATCCTCTCCTTCAGCTGGACCTGGGGCGACTACATCGCGCCCGCCCTGCTGCTGGACGACGCCCACACCACGCTCGCGGTCAAGCTCGCCTACGGCTACGTCAACGAGCACGGCTCGCCGTTGCCGAACCTGGTCGCCGCGGGTGCCGTGATGTACGTGGTCCCGGTGCTGGCGCTGTTCCTCATCGTGCAGCGGGGTTTCGTCACCGGCGCCGCCACCTCCGGGCTCAAGTAGCCCCCGTTCAGCAACGCACCTCGCAGCAAAGGAACTTCGCATGACCGACACCCAGTCGACTGCCATACCCCTTGCGGCGGTGGGGTCATGACGGAGCGTCCCGCCCTCACCCCGCAGCTCGGCCGGACACGGGTCATGGCCATACTCAGGTCGGCCGACGCCTCCGCCTTGCCCGCCGTGGCCCGGGCCCTCGCGTCCGGTGGCATCACCTGCCTGGAGGTCACCCTCACCACCGCCGGAGCGCTCGACGCAGTGGCCGCCGTCCGGGCGGAACTCGGCCCCGACGTGGCGGTGGGCGCCGGCACCGTGATCACCTGCGCCCAGGCCAGGGACGCCCTGGCGGCGGGAGCGGAGTTCCTGGTCGCCCCGGTCGTGGACACCGAAGTCGTCCGGTACGCGGCGGACCGGGGTGTCGCGTGCTACCCGGGGGCCTGGACACCGACCGAGGTGGCACAGGCGTGGGGGGCCGGCGCCGCCGCCGTGAAGCTGTTCCCGGCGGGCACGGGTGGCCCCGCCCATCTGCGCCAACTGCGCGCCCCGCTGCCCGACATCCCCCTCGTCGCCGTCGGCGGCGTCGGCGTCGACGAGGCGCGGGACTACCTGGACGCGGGCGCCCGCGCGGTCGGCATCGGCTCCCCGCTGCTGCGCGGGGCGGACCAGGACCCGACCGAGCAGGCACTGGAGGCGCTCACCACGAGGGCGCGCACCCTGCTGGACGCGGTACGGGCCGGGGAGGTGGGCGCGTGAACACCTCCTCACCCCCGTCCGGCGAGCCCTACCTCGTCACCCTCGGCGACGTGCTCGCCGTCATGGCGGCCCGGGATCCCGGCCCGTTCGCGCTCGGCACGCCGTTGCGTCTGGGCATCGCCGGAGCGGAGTCCAACGTCGCCGTCGGAGTCAGCCGACTCGGCGGAGCCGCGACCTGGATCGGCCGGGTGGGCGACGACGAACTCGGCGAACTCGTCCTGCGGGAACTCCGGGCCGAAGGGGTCACCACCGTCGCCGTACGCGACGGCGCCCCGACCTCCCTGCTGCTGAAGGAACGCCGCACGTCCACCCACAGCCGTACGCGCTACTACCGCACCCACACGGCCGGAGCCCGGCTCACCGCCGACGACATCCCCGAGGACGTCGTCGCGGGAGCGGCGGTCCTCCACATCACGGGCATCACCCCGGCGCTCGGGAAGGACCCCGCCTCGGCAGTGACCCGGGCCGTCGACATCGCCGCCGACGCCGGCGTGACCATCTCGCTGGACGTCAACTTCCGTTCCCTGCTGTGGAGCGAGGCCGAGGCCCGGACGGTCCTGCTGCCTCTGCTGCGCAGGAGCGACCTGGTCTTCGCCGGACCGCACGAGGCCGCTCTCGTGGTGCCCGGCGCCGACGGACCGGAGGAACTCGCCCAGGGCATCTGCGACCTGGGGCCCGGCGGGGCCGTGATCAAGATCGGTGCCGACGGGGCATACGCCCTCATCGACGGAAAGCCCCACCGGCAACCCGCCGTCGCGGTCCAGGTCCACGACTCGGTGGGCGCGGGAGACGCGTTCGCCGCCGGGTACCTGGCCGAACTGCTCGCGGGAGAGCCGCCGGAGCGGCGGCTGCAGACGGCGGCCCTGCTCGGCGCGTTCGCGGTGAGCACCGCCGGCGACTGGGAGGGCCTGCCCCGGCGCTCCGAACTAGGACTGCTGGACCACCACGACGACAACGTCCGCTGACACCCCTTTCCGTCCCGGCACAGCGACTCTCAGGACCACCCATGCCCACACGCCCCTCCACCGGCGCGCTCCCCCTCCTCACCGGCTCCTACACACCGGACTCCGGCGGGGAAGGCCCCGGCATCGCCGCACTGCTCCTCGATCCCACCACCGGCCGTACGACGTACGACGAGGAGGTGAAGCCGCTGCACGTCAGCGGCGCCTCCTTCCTGGCCGCTCACCCCACGCTCGACGTCGTCTACAGCACCAACGAGACCGAGGCGGGGACCGTCAGCGCCGTCGCCCGTGACGGTGACGGCACCGGCACCCTGGCCCCGCTGGGCGACCCCATGAGCAGCGGCGGGGCGAACCCCTGCCACCTCACCGTCCACCCGGGCGGCGAGTGGCTGCTGACCGCGAACTACGGTAGCGACACCGCGCCGGGCACGGTCGCGGTACACCGGCTCGGCGCGGACGGACGGCTGCTGGAGCCGACCGATCTCGTCGTCCACCAGGGCTCGGGCCCGGTCGCCGGACGCCAGGAGGGCAGCCACGCCCACCAGGTACTCGTCGACCCGGCGGGCCGTTACGTCCTGGCCACCGACCTGGGGGCGGACGCGGTCTTCACCTACCGGCTGAGCACCCTCACCGGAACCCTGGAGCGGATCGCGGTGAATCCGATGAGTGCGGGATCCGGCCCCCGCCACCTCGCCTTCTCCCCCGGCGGCGACCTGGTGTTCAGCGCCGACGAGCTGTCCTCGACCGTCACCTGCCACCGCTACGACGCCACCGACGGCACCCTGACAGCTCTGTCCTCCGTACCCGCCACGGCAGCCCACGGCGTCGTCAACCAGCCCGCCGGAATCGTCGCCTCCCCCTGCGGACGCTTCGTGTGGGTGACCAACCGGGGCGCGGACACGGTCGCCGCGTTCCGCCTCACCGACACCACCCTGGAACCGCTCGGCGAGGTCCCCGCCGGCGGCACCTGGCCCCGCGGCCTCACCCTGGCGGCCGGTCATCTGCTCGTCGCCAACCAGCACAGCGGCACGCTCGCCGCCCTGCGGATCCAGGACGACGGCACTCTCACCCAGCCCCACCCGCCGCTCCCCGCCCCCTCGGTGGTCTGCGCGCTGGCCCTCTGACCTCCCCGTCCCTCCTCCCCCCTCCCACCCCCTTCCCTGTCACATCCGAAAGGCAGTCATGTCCGAGCCCGGCACCACGCCCGCCGCCCGCTTCACCCTCGACTCGGCGTTCGACGTCGGCAGCGTCAACCCGCGTCTGTACGGATCGTTCGTCGAGCACATGGGCCGCTGCGTCTACACCGGCGTCTACGAGCCCGGCCACCCCGCCGCCGACGCGGACGGCCTGCGCCAGGACGTCCTGGAACTGGTCCAGGAGCTCGGCGTCACCACCGTCCGCTACCCCGGCGGCAACTTCGTCTCCGGCTACCGCTGGGAGGACAGCGTGGGCCCGCGCGAGGAGCGCCCGGCCCGGCTGGACCTGGCATGGAAGTCCACCGAGACCAACGAATTCGGCCTCTCCGAGTTCATGGGTTTCTGCGGCAAGACCGGCATGGAGCCGATGATGGCCGTCAACCTCGGCACGCGGGGCGTCGAGGACGCGGTACGGCTGCTGGAGTACGCCAACCACCCCGGCGGCACCGAGTTGTCCGACCGCCGCGCCGCCCACGGCGACAAGGAGCCGTACGGCATCCGGATGTGGTGCCTGGGCAACGAGATGGACGGCCCCTGGCAGACCGGGCACAAGACCCCCGAGGAGTACGGCCGCCTCGCCGCCGAGACCGCCCGCGCCATGCGGCAGGTCGACCCCGACCTCGAACTGGTCGCCTGCGGCAGCTCCAGCTCCTCCATGCCGACCTTCGCCTCCTGGGAGGCGACCGTCCTCCAGGCCGCGTACGACCTTGTGGACTACGTCTCCCTGCACGCCTACTACGAGGAGATCGACGGCGACCGCGACTCCTTCCTGGCGTCCGCCGTGGACATGGAGCACTTCATCGAGTCGGTCGTCGCCACCTGTGACCACGTCCGCGCCCGCCTCAAGGCGGACAAGCGCATCAACCTCTCCTTCGACGAGTGGAACGTCTGGTACCAGAAGCGGCCCAACCCGCACCACGTCGAGGAGTGGCAGCAGGCGCCGCGCCTGCTGGAGGACGTCTACACCGTCACCGACTCCGTGGTCTTCGGCTCGTTGCTCATCGCGCTGCTGCGGCACGCCGACCGGGTCACCTCGGCCTCCCTCGCGCAGCTCGTCAACGTCATCGCGCCGATCATGACCGAGCCGGGCGGCCCGGCGTGGCGGCAGACCACGTTCTACCCCTTCGCCCAGGCGTCGGCGTACGGACGCGGCCGGGTGCTGCGCGTCGAGGTGGACAGCCCGACGTACCCCACCGCCCGCTTCGGTGACGTACCGCTGCTGCACGCCACCGCGGTGATCGACGACGCGACGGGCGCCGTCACCGTCTTCGCGGTCAACCGCGGCCAGACGGAGGCCCTGCCGCTCTCGATCGACCTGCGCGGCGTCGACGCCCACACCCTCGTGGAGCACCTGGTGCTGGCGGACGGCGACCCGGAGGCCACCAACACCGCGGACCGGCCCGACCGTGTCACCCCGCACGCCGCCCTCGGCACCGGCGTCACCGACGGCGTCCTCCACGCCGAACTCGAACCGCTGTCCTGGAACATGATCCGCCTGACGCCCCGTCAGGACTGAGGGGAGAACCCGATGACAGCCATGGCCCGCCCCCTGTTCCGCGACCCCGTTCACGACGGCGCGACCGACCCCACGCTCGTGTTCAACCGGCACGCCGGCGAGTGGTGGATGTTCTACACGAGCCGGCGCGCCGACGCGCCGCCGATGAACGACGTGAGCTGGGTCCACGGGTCCGACATCGGGATCGCGTCCTCCGCGGACGGCGGCGCCACCTGGCTGTACCGGGGCATCGCCGAAGGGCTGGACATCGAGCCCGGGCGCCACACCTACTGGGCGCCCGAGATCGTGGACGACGGCACCGAGTACCACATGTACGTCAGTGTGATCCGCGGTGTTCCCACCCAGTGGGCGGGCCACGCACGCGTGATCCGTCACTACACGAGCCACGACCTCTTCACCTGGACCTACCGGTCCACCTTGTCGCTCTCCTCCGAGAGGGTGATCGACGCCTGCGTCCTGCGGCTCCCCACCGGCGGCTACCGCATGTGGTACAAGGACGAGGCCGATCACGCGCACACCTACGCGGCGGACAGCGACGACCTGGCGCGGTGGACCGTCCGGGGTCCCGCCGTCGAGTGCTCGGAGCATGAAGGCCCGAACGTCTTCGAACTCGGCGGCAGTTACTGGATGCTCGTCGACGAATGGCACGGCCTGCGCGTTCTTCACTCACGGGACCTGGAGACCTGGGAACCGCGGGGACTCGTCCTCGACCTTCCCGGACAGGGCCCGGACGACGGGGGATACGGCTACCACGCCGATGTCGTCACCAGTGAACTCGGCGCCTACGTCTTCTACTTCACGCACCCGGGGCGCTGCGCGGACGGCGACGGCGACGACCGCCGAAGCTCGATCCAGGTCTCCCGCCTGCGGGTGAGCGGAGACACCCTCGTGTGCGACCGCGACGAAGCCCTTCAGGCACCCGTCCTTCCGCTCGAAGGGCCGGTCCGATGACAGGAATCCGACACGCGACCAGGCGGGCACGTCGGCGCCCGGCGGCCACCAGGTTCGTCGCCGCGCTCCTCTCGATTCCCGCGCTCCTGCTCGTCACCGCCTGCCAGGCCGAGGAACAACCGGCCGGCTCCGGGGTGGCCCTGCTCGACGGCAACCGGATCGAGGTCACCGGCCCGACCCTCATAGCCGCCCTCCCCGTCGACGACCAGGGAGACGTCGGCGCCACGCACGCACGGAGCCAGATCCCGTCGCTCAAGAGCGTGGCGCTGCAGTACCCCGAGGTCCGGGTCCTCATCACCGATTCCGACGGCCGCACGACCGACGGCGCACTCAAGAACTTCGCGGCGAACTGGTCCATCCCGCCCGAACTCGTGGTCGCCGCGGACTCGCCGTCCGCCGGTACCCGGCTGTCCAAGGACGGACAGCTCCACACACTCCTGATCGGCGCCGACGGACACGTGGCCGCCGATTGGGCGAACCAGCCCGCTCCGACGCAGGCGATCGTCGCCGCGCTCCGCAAGAGCACGGCGAGCCCCACCACCCATCCCGACAATGTTGTGCGGGGAGAAGCACCATGAGACATGTCACCGACATAAGACGGTTCGTCGCAGGCCTGGTCGTCACCATGCTGCTCGCCTGCGCCGCGGTAGTGCTCACGCCGGCGGTGCAGGCCCAGGCGGCCGGCACCTCCTACTACGTGGACTGCTCGGCGGCGGCGAACGGGACCGGCACCTCCGGCTCGCCCTGGAACTCGCTGGCCGGCCCGAACGCGAAGACCTTCGCGCCGGGAGACCAGCTGCTGCTGAAGAGAGGGACGACCTGCAACGGAACCCTGCACCCGCTGGGTTCGGGCAGCGCCGCGGACGGGTCGATCTCCATCGACGCCTACGGCACGGGCGCCCTGCCGATCATCGCCGCAGGCGGTGCCACGGACGCGATCTACCTGCACAACCAGGAGTACTGGGAGATCTCCAACCTGGAGATCACGAACACCGGCGCGGTCAAGGGCGCCAACGCGCGGCGCGGTGTGTACGTGGTGCTCGAGAACTACGGCACCGGCAACCACTACAAGGTCAGCAACCTCAACATCCATGACGTGAACGGCAACAACTCGAAAGAGGTCGACGGCAGCGCCGGCATCCTCTTCGCCGTTCTCGGGACCACGACGCCCAGCGCCTTCGACGACGTCGTCATCGACGGCAACACCGTCGCCAACATCGCCCGCAGCGGCATCAACATGTCCAGCACCTGGCTGTGCCGGCCGTCCATCGGCTGCAACAACCCCGCCTGGACCCCGTGGACCGGCGTCGTCGTCAGGAACAACACCGTTCATGACACCGACGGAGACGGCATCGTGGTGCAGATGTCGAAGGACGCTCTCATCGAGCACAACGTCGTCTACAACGCGGCGAAGGCCCCCAACGCGGCGAACGCCGGCATCTGGGCCTGGGACTCCGACGGGACCGTGATCCAGTACAACGAGGCCTACGGGACCAAGAAGCTCACCGGGAACCCCGACGGCCAGGGCTTCGACGTCGACTACGGCCAGGACGGCACGGTCGTCCAGTACAACTACAGCCACGACAACGAGGGCGGGTTCCTGCTCTTCTGCGGCTGCGGCGGAGGGTCACGCCTGAGCAGTAACGCCGTGGTCCGTTACAACGTCAGCGAGGACGACCGCCTCCGGGTCGTCAACATGCTCGGCTCGCAGGACTCCCAGTTCTACAACAACACCATCTACATCCCCTCGGGATCGACCGCGAACGTCTTCGAGGTCGACGGCGCCTGGAACGACCTCACCCTCGCCAACAACCTCATCTACAACCTGGGCAGCGGCGGCTACGTCTACACCAGCGGCCAGCCCGCCTCGAACTTCTCCTGGCGGAACAACCTCTTCTACGGCAACCACCCCTCCAGTGAGCCGACCGGCAACGGAAACATCACCGGCGATCCCCTGCTGACCTCGCCCGGCAGCGGTGGCACGGGCATCAACAGCGTCGCGGGCTACCAGATCAGCTCGTCGTCGTCCCCGGCCATCGGCGCGGGAGTCGTCATGCCCGACAACGGCGGCAAGGACTACTGGGGCTCGACCGTTCCCTCGGTCTGCGCCCCCGACATCGGCGCCGACCAGTTCAGCTCGCCGTCCGACGCGACCTGCCTCGCGAACGAGAACCTCGGCTTCGAGAAGGGAACGCTCACGGCGTGGAGCGCGTGGAACTCCGCCTCGGTGGTGAACTCGGGCGCCCACGGCGGCACCTACGCGGTCCGCGTCGGGCCCTCGCCGGCCTCCGTGGAGAACTACGTCCCCGTGGCACCCCGCACGACGTACCGGGTCTCGGGCTGGGTGAAGTCCGATGTCGCGGGTGAGGTCATGAACGTCGGCGTCAAGAACACCGGCGGCCTCGAAACCGTGGCGAGCGCCAGCGGCACCGCGTGGACCTTCGTCTCCGCCGACTTCACCACCGGAGCGGCGAACGGCACCGTGCGCCTGTACTGCTACAAGAGCTCCGGCAGCGGGAACGGTTACTGCGACGATCTCGCCGTCACCCCCGTCAAGAACCACGTGATCAACGGCAACTTCGAGTCCGGCCACACCGTGCCCTGGCGCAACGGTGACTTCTCACTCACGGGTACGTCGTCCAACGGCACCGCCGCCGGACTGACGAACGCGTCCCTGAGCGGCGGCACCCTGTGGCAGCTGATCTACACCCTCAAGCCGAGCACCACCTACCGGCTGAGCGGCGCGATCAGGAGCCAGACCGCCGGCACCGCGACGGCACTGGAGGCCAAGCTCTACAACGGCTCCGCCGTCACGAGCGCCTCGACCACGTCGAGCACCTACTCCAAGCAGTCGACGACCTTCACGACAGGGGCAGGTGTGACGACCGCTCGCGTCTACTGCCACCTCGTCTCCGGAAGCGGCGACGGCTACTGCGACGAGGTCACCCTGACCGAGCAGTGATCGGCAGCGCGTGGGCGTCCCGCACGGGGCCAGGACCGTGCGGGACGCCCACGCGCGCCTTGTGTCGATGTCTTCTTCATGGGATTCAACAGAGAGGTGGAAAACGACCATGGGAACGTCAGCAAGTCAGCCCGGTCTGCCCGGAGTCGCCCGCCCGGGAACGGTGTCCCGGCGCGGGGTCCTCAGGACAGCGGCGGTCACGGCGGGGGCCGCCGCACTGGGCCTGGCCGGCACGGGAGCGGCCCACGCGGCCGACGCCGCCATGACCGCCACGTCACCGGACGGCAGCAACAAGATCACGGTGTCGCTGGTCGGCGGAGCGCTCACCTGGTCCGTCAAGCGCGCCGGCGCGACGGTCGTCGACACCTCGGCGCTCGGACTCGCGTTGAGTGACGGCACCACGCTGGGCACCGCGAACACCGTGATGACGAACTACCAGCACTGGACCAAGGACAGCACCTGGACCCCGGTGTACGGACGCAACGCGACGATCCGCGACCACTACCAGGAGATGCGCTGGAACCTTCAGGACAGCGGCAGCGGCATCGCCTTCGGCATCCAGATACGCGCCTACGACACCGGGGTCGCGCTGCGCTACACGCTGCTCGGCACGGGCAGGGCCACCATCTCCGACGAGCTGACCAGCTTCGTGTTCCCCGGCGGCACCCTCGTGTACAGCGCCCGGGACGAGAACGTGTACAGCGCCGTCGCACCGGACGCGATCCCCTCCACCGGCACGTCCGGCACGGACGTCGGCCCGCTGACCGACATGCCGCTGCTGGTCACCCTGCCCGGCGCGCTGCGCGCCTGCGTCTGTGAGTCCTCCCGGGTGAACTACCCACGAGGGATGCTCACTTCGGTCTCCGGACAGAGCAACACCCTCAAGACGTACCTGATGAAGAAGACCGCTCGGGGCAGCGGCACCGTGCAGACCACCTCGACCGTCACCACCCCGTTCGCCACGCCCTGGCGGGTGCTCGTCCTCGGCTCCTCGGACGCCGACCTCGTCGACAACGCCGAACTGGTCCTCAACCTGGCCCCGGCGGGCGCCCTGGCCGACACGTCGTGGATCCGTCCGGGCAAGGTGTTCCGCTGCAACCTCACCACCGCCGCCGGAATCGCCGGCGTGGACTTCGCCGTGGCCCGCAACCTGGACTACATCGAGTACGACGCGGGCTGGTACGGGCCGGAGTTCACCACCACCGACGCGACCACGGCGATCGCGGAGATCGACCTGCCCATGGTGATCAACCACGCCACGACGAACGGCATCGGCGTCTTCCTCTACGTCAACCGGCTGGCCCTGACCAACCCCGACAGCCTGTTCGCCCTCTACAAGAGCTGGGGCGTCACCGGCATCAAGCTCGGCTTCATCAACGACGGCACCCAGGCCATGACCAACCAGATCATCACCTGGGCGAAGACGGCCGCCAAGTACAACCTGCTGATCGACATGCACGACAACGTGCGGCCGTTCGGCTACGAGCGCACCTACCCCAACTGGATCAGCCTGGAGGGCGTCCGGGGCAACGAGCAGTTCCCCACGGCCACCCACAACGTGACTCTGCCCTTCGCCCGCAACGTCGGCGGACCGATGGACTACACCATCTGCTACGGGCAGTCCCGCAACCAGACGACCAACAACCACCAGATGGCGATGGCGGCGGTGTACTACCAGCCGCTCAACTTCCTCTACTGGTACTCCACACCGTCGTCGTACGCCACCACCGCCAACTGGCCCGGACTGTCGTGGTTCGACGCCGTCCCCGCCACCTGGGACGAGAGCACGACCCTCACCGGTTCGATCGGCGAGTACATCGCGGTCGCCCGCCGCAGCGGCACCACGTGGTTCCTCGGGGCGATGACCAACGAGACCGCACGCACCCTGTCGGTCCCGCTGGACTTCCTCGACGCCGGCGTCACCTACACCGCCACCGTCTACGCCGACGGCCCGGCGGGAACGGTCCCGCGTGCCACGCCCACGGTGGTCAGCACCCGGACCGTCACCTCGTCGACGACCCTCAGCGTGGCGATGACCAGCGCGGGTGGTCAGGCGGTCATCCTCAGGCCGAGCTGACTCCCCTGGCCCCACGCCGCCCCGTACGGATCCCCGCTGGGCGCGGGGATCCGGCACGCTCACGACCGTGCCCGGTCCGCGAGCCTGCGTCGGGTGGCGTCGGTCAGCCGACCGGCTTGATCGTCCACAGCAGGTTGTTGCTCTGCTGCCAGGTCCACTGCTTGGTCACGGACCCCGAGGCGACCTTTCCGCCACTGTCGAGAACCAGTCCCGTGCTGCGGTTGGCGATCGAGTACTGACCTTGGCCGCGGTGGGTGATCTGCCACTGCTGGGTCTGGCTGCCGTCCCAGGCCTTCTGCCGGGCGGGGGCGCCGTCGGCGGTGGAGCCCCAGCCGTCGGCGACCATGCCGTTGGTGCGGTTGACGAGCCGGTAGTAGCCGTTGCCGAGTTCGACCGCCTGCCACTGGAGATTGGCGTGGTCGATCACCTGGTACTGCTTCAGGTTCGAGCCGCTGGCGACGTTGCCGCCGCTGTCCAGCGCCAGGTTGCTCGTGACGTTGACCAGGCGGAGGTACGTGGAGGGTTTGAACATCACCTTCAGTGAGGCGATGGCGTCGTTGTTGCCGGTCACCCGCAGGTCGGGGGTGTCCGAGGTGAACGTCCAGGCGGTGCCGGTGAAGTTGTTCCCGGAGTAACCCGTCACCTGGTAGCCGTCGGCCACGCGGATGGAGGAGGCCGTGGCCGGCCCCAGGCCAGCGGCGGTCAGCTCGGCGGAGGTGTAGGAGCCCACCGGCAACTCGGCGCGGCTGCCCTGGTAGTTGACGTTCTGGAACACCGTCGCCGTGGAACCCCGCACGGGCATGCCCTGGACCTCGACGCACACCACGGAGTCCCGGGCGTCCGGCGCGGTGCTCGGCACGGTGACGTTGATCTGGTCGGTGACGGTGTACGAGAGCGAGACCGAGGGGTTGTTCAGGAGGTAGACGCGGCTGATCGTGTTGTCGATCGCCGGGATCTGGAGCTGGCCGTTCGTGGGCCAGGTGAAGACATGGGCGAAGAGCTTGCCGGTCTTCTTGGTGACCTTCCCCCACGAGGGTTCGGTGGTGTACGGGCTGCCGCTCGTGCCGTGGATGCTGTCGCTGTACGTCGACATCCAGGAGGCCAGGCCGTTCAGGATGGTCTGGCTTCCCGCGCTGACCGAACCGTCGCCCTTGGGGCCGATGTTGAGCAGGTGGTTGCCGTCCCGGGACACCACCGTCACGAGCTCTCGGACGATGTCCGTGACCGACCTGTACGAGTTCTCCCTCGCCCCGTCGTAACCCCAGGCGCCGTTCATGGTCGCGCACCGCTCCCACGGCCGGCCCATCGGTCCGTCGGGTATCCCGAACTCCGCGACCGCGTAGTCACCGAGGCCGTGGTCCCGCTTGACACGTTCGTTGACGATGAGGTCGGGCTTGCGGGCGATGAGCCAGTCGTAGAGGTCCTCGCCGTCCGAGGTCAGCCACCAGTCCTCCAGGGTGGGGCTGGAGGGCTCCGCGAACCAGTCGCCGTCGAACCACAGCAGTGCCGGGTCGTAGCGGTCCAGCAGCTCCTGGAGCTGCGCCTTCATGTCGGCGATGTAGGCGGTGCGGGCGGCCTGCGAGGACATCGTGGTCAGACCGCCCTCGTGGCGGTCGGTCTGGGACGGGTGGTTCCAGTCGAGGATCGAGTAGTAGAGGCAGAACTTGAGGCCCCGGCTCTCGCACGCCGTCTTGAGGTCCATGAGCAGGTCGGTCTGGATGCCGTTGTAGTCACGCAGGTTGTACTGCTTGGTGCCGGTGGTGTCGGTGAAGCCCGCCACGTCGGAGTTCCACATCGCGTAGCCCTCGTGGTGCTTGGCGGTGATCACGACGTACTTCATGCCGGCGTTCTTGGCGAGTTCGGCGATGGTGGTCGCGTTGAACGCTGTCGGGTTGAAGGGCTCGGTGACCTCGTTCTGGTAGTCCGCCTTGCTCCAGTTCTGATTGTCGAACGCCCATTCACCCTGGCCGAGGTGCGAGTAGGACCCGAAGTGGATGAACATCCCGAACCTGGCCTGGTACCACCAGTCCATCTTCGAGGGGACGGTGTACGCCTCGGCGCTGGGGGCCCACAGGGCCTGCGGCAGCCCGAAGGCCACCACTCCTCCGGCGAGGGCGGCGGCCTTCATCAGTGAGCGTCTGCTGAGGGAGGCAGAGGACATGGCGCGGCTCCATCTGTCAGGGCACAAGAGACATCGGATGGATTTATAGGAGTCCCAAGGTGGCCGCGTCTATACCTGAGACAGGATTCATCCAAATCAGCTCAGCAAGAAGGCAGTTTCGGAAGGCGCGGCCGAGCCCGGGAGAACGTCGGTCGACTGCGAGAACGCCCTCAATACATCGGATCTATCGAGGTGGTCTCTTCCCGGACCGCGCAGCCCGGCGTCCCGGTCGGTTGTGACGGGTCAGCGGATCTTCTGTGATGCGTCATCGGGCGCCACCGGCCCGCAACTGTGAGGATCGACGACCATGACCAGCAGCGAGACGACCATGACCAGCAGGCGGCACGATTCCACGGGCGGTGGCCTGGCCTGGGACGACGACCGGGACTTCGCCGACGCGGACCGGGGGTTCATCGCCCGCCTTGAGCCCGGCGTGGTGCGGGCCGCGGACGGCCGCGTCGTGTGGGACGCGGACGCGTACGGCTTCCTGGACGGGGAGTGTCCGCCGACCGCCCATCCCTCGCTGTGGCGGCAGAGCGGGCTCGTGGCGCGGCAGGGGCTGTACGAGGTCGTGCCGGGGATCTACCAGGTGCGCGGCCTGGACCTGTCGAACGTGACCTTCGTGGAGGGCGAGCGGGGTGTCGTCGTCATCGACCCGCTGATCAGCGCCGAGGTGGCCGCCGCCGCCCTCGCCCTGTACCGGGAGCACCGCGGCGAACGGCCCGTGACGGGGGTGATCTACACCCACTCGCACGTCGACCACTTCGGCGGTGTCCGCGGCGTCGTCGATCCGGCCGAGGTCACGGCCGGGCGGGTGCCGGTCATCGCCCCGGCCGGGTTCCTGGAGCACGCCGCCAGCGAGAACGTCTTCACCGGGACGGCGATGGCCCGCAGGTCGGGATACATGTACGGGGCCGCGCTGCCGAAGGGGCCGGCCGGGCAGATCGGCTGCGGGCTCGGGCAGACGACGTCGACCGGCACCGTCGGCCTGATCGCGCCGACGGTCGACATCAGCCGCACCGGCCAGGCGGAGACCGTCGACGGGGTACGGATGGTCTTCCAGCTCACGCCGGGCACGGAGGCTCCGGCGGAGATGAACTTCCACTTCCCCGATCTGCGGGTGCTGTGCGTGGCGGAGAACGCCTGTCACACGCTGCACAACGTGCTCACCCTGCGCGGGGCGCTGGTGCGGGACCCCAGCGCCTGGGCGCGGTATCTGACCGAGACGGTACGGCTGTTCGCCGACGACACCGACGTCGTCTTCGCCTCGCACCACTGGCCCACCTGGGGCCAGGAGCGGGCGATCCGCTTCCTGGAGGAGCAGCGCGACGCCTACGCCTATCTGCACGACCAGTCGGTCCGGCTGATCAACGCCGGGTGCACCGGGGCCGAGATCGCCGAGGAGCTGGCCTTCCCGCCCGCGCTCGACAGCGCGTGGCACGCGCGCGGCTACTACGGCACGCTCAGCCACAACGCCAAGGCCGTCTACCAGCGCTACATGGGCTGGTTCGACGGCAACCCGGCCCACCTGTGGCAGCATCCGCCCACCGAAGCCGCCGTCCGGTACGTGGAGTTCATGGGCGGAGCCGACGCGGTGGTCGCCAAGGCGCGCGCGTCGTACGAGGCCGGGGACCTGCGGTGGGTCGCGGAAGTGCTCAGCCACGTCCTGTTCGCCGAACGCGGCCACCCCGAGGCTCGCGCCTTGCAGGCCGACACCTTCGAGCGGCTCGGGCACGGCTCCGAGTCCGGGCCATGGCGCAACTTCTACCTGATGGGCGCCGCCGAACTGCGCGACGGCATCCTCGGGACGCCGACGCCCACCGCACCGGACGTGCTGGCCGCGCTGACGGCCGAGCAGATCTTCCAGTCCATGGCCGTACGCGTCGACGGCCCGCGCGCGGCCGAGGCCGGCCGCCTGCTGCTGCGCTGGGAGTTCACCGACACCGGCGAGGTGTGGACGCTGCTGCTGTCCAACGGGGCGCTCACCCCGATGCGCGGTGACGCTCCGCGGGGTGAGCGGCCCGCCGTGGTGCTGCGGCTGGCCCGCACCACCCTGAACACGGTTCTGGGCGGGGCGACGACCTTCGCCGACGAGATCATGGGCGGGGCCGTCGTGCTCGACGGCGACGCCGGCGCCCTGATCACGTTCGGCTCTCTGCTGGAATCACCGGACCCGGACTTCGCCCTCGTCACTCCGTGACAGCACCGGTGTCGGCGTCGCGCAGCAGCAGGGCCGCCAGCGTCAGGGCCACGTCCCGGGGGTCGGCGAGGTCCAGGCCGGTCAGGTCCTGGATCCGGGCGAGCCGGTTGTCCACGGAGTTGGGGTGCAGGTTGAGCAGGTGGGCGGTGGCCCGGCGGTCCTGACGCTGTTCCAGGTGGGTGCGCAGGGTCGCGACGAGTTCGGGGCGGTCGTCGAGGGGGTCGAGCATGGCGACGATGCGGGCGCTGCCCTCGCTCGGGCGGGACAGGTGGTACTCCAGCAGCACGTCCTCGAGCCGGTGGATTCCGGGCCGCACACCGCAGGCGGCCGCGACCCGGACCACCTCGGAGGTCAGGTGCGCGGCGCGCGGGACGTCGCCGACGGTCGTCGCGGCAGCGGCCGCCAGCCGGAGCTCCGGTCCCGCCGTCTCACGCAGCGACTCCCGCAGCCGAGCGGGCGGTTCGGTCACTCCGGGGACGACGACGTGCCCGCCGTCGCCGTCGAGCACGGCGAGCACCTCCGTGTCGAAGGCCCGGTCCAGTGCCGCCTGGACGCGCCGCAGCAGCCGCCGGACGGTGACCGGGGAAGGCCCGTCGGTGGCCGCCGGCGTGCCGAACCGCACGAACAGCACCAGCACGGGCCCGTCAGGCGTGGCCCCGTCGACGACCGGCCGGCCGTCCAGCAGGGCCCGGGCGCGGGAGCGGTTCTGCTCGTGGCGTTCGGAGGCGAGGGCGACCCGCTCGTCGAGGTAGCTCTCCGCCACGGCGCCCACGACCTGATCGGTTGCCGTGAACAGGGCCTCGGTCAGCTCGGCCAGGGCCTGTTGCTCGCCGGGGCCGGCCATCTCCCGCAGGGCCCGCCACAGTTCCCGTGCGCCCAGGGTGTAGGTGCGCAGCAGCAGGTGGAGCGGCATGCCCTCCTCGGCTCGCTGGGCGGCGCGTTCCTGGAAGTACTCCAGCGAGTCCCACCGGGATCCGTCGGCGGCGCCGCGCAGGAAGAGCCGTATGCCGTGCCGAGCCGTGGCGGCGATCTCCACGTCCTTCACGTCACCCGGCAGCTCGGTGTAGCCGCGCACCTGCTCGAACGCGCCCCGGGCCATGCGCCGGGCGAGTTCGTTGACCTGCGCCTCGCACCGGGCCGCGAGCGCCGCCGCGGCGGGCGACAGACCCGGCGGACGGTCGTCGGAAGCCGGTCGGGATTGTTCCTCGTACGCCATGGCTCACCTCCCCACCGATTGTGATCCGTCACAGTAGCGGGCGCGTACGACTGTGATGCCGATGGGTGTTCTCCCGTGCCCGCAGCCAGCAGGATCGGCGCCACGCCGGTGACACGACTGCGCGAAGGAGCCCCCTCCCCCTATGACCCAGCACACCACGGCAGTTGGCGAGCCGTCGGATGACGCCAGTGGCACGAATCCCGAGACCGTGGCGCCGCATGCCGCACGCACCCTGCACCACATCTGCGTGATCACCGGGAAGCTGCGCACCGGCCCCCTCGACGAACCGGTGGACTTGGCCGCCGGGGACTTCGTCCGCTTGCCCGGAGACGTCAGGGGAGTCGCGACAGCGCCCCGCGAGAGCGGGTGAATTCAATATCCCTGACAATGACCGCGGCTACGTGGTCTCGCGCTGCACGAGCGCCAGGATGTCGCCCGCGGCGGGCCCGCTCGGCGCCGCTGGAGCCGGAGCCCCGACCGCCGCGAGGATGCCGGCGGTGAGGTTGTCGGCCGCCGCGGTGAGGTCCATCCCGATGGTGGTCAGGGCCGGTACCGCGAGCGAGCTCAGGGGAAGGTCGTCGACGCCGATGAGCGCCAGGTCGTCGGGGACGACGACGTGCTGCGTACGGCAGCTCGCCAGGACCGCGAGGGCGATCAGATCGTTGAAGGCGGCGACCGCCGTGACCGGGGTGGCGCCCCTCGTCCACTCCACGACGGCGGCCCGGGCGCCGGCCCGCGAGTAAGGCATGCTGACCACCTGCGGCGCCGGCAGCCCGAGATCACGGCAGGCCCGGGTGGCTCCCTCCAGGCGCGGCAGGCAGAAAGGCCGTTCCCGTGGGTCGTCCAGCGCGGCGTAGCCGATGTGCCGGTGCCCACGGGCCGCGAGGTGCTCGATCTGCAGCCGTCCGATGTCTTCCTGGTTCAGCCCGGTCAGGCCGGTGCCGTCCGGCGTGAACACGCCGTCGAGCAGCGGGATTTCCGCCCGGTGCAGGGACTGCGCGTCGGCGGGCGGCAGGCTGCCGAACGCGACGACCACCGCGGGCTGGACGTGCTGCCACAGCTCTGCCAGCGGCGTGGCCGTCCCGGCGTGGTGCAGGTACACGCAGGTGTAACCGGCCTCGCCCAGCGACCGGCCGAGGGCCAGCTTGAACTGCTCCATGGCCTCCGCGACGGGGAAGTCCGGAATCACGCAGAGCACGACACTGCTCCGGCCCTTGCGCAGCGCACGGCCGGCCCCCGACGGCACGTAGCCGAGCCGCTTCGCCGTCTCCAGCACGCGACGGCGCGTCTCCGCGGAGAGGCCGTGCTCCTCCCTGCCGTTGAGCACGAAGCTCACGGTGGTCTGCGAGACGCCCGCCTCCCGCGCCACGTCCTTGCTGGTGACCCTCGGCAATGCCCCTCCCCGAACCCCTTGCCACGCTTTCGGACACAGGCTACGTTACGGCCACCAGGCGATCTAATACGTATTAGATCGCAGCTTCGGTCGCCGCAATGGCTTGTGGGGGACGGACGCCCCGCACCTGATCTGCCCGAGCCGCCACCCCGATCGATCACCGTCTTCGCAGGCGCCGACGGGGTGGGTCCACACGAGAGAGATCTGTCATGGACGACACGATCCCCGTCAGCACCGTGACGACATCCGGCCGCGTGCCACCTGCCGCCGCTGATCCGGTCCGGTGACCACGGCGCTTCCGCGTCGCACCCCTGCGACCCACCCGAGCCCTGCTGCACGCGACGGCCAGGGCCCTGCCGCGCCCGACGCGGTTACCCCCGCCCCCGCCCTGACCACCAGGTTCGGCGGACACCCGTCCAGTGGACCGGCCGGCGATCACCCGCTGCCCTCGCACAGGTGGCGACGCGTGCTCACAGCCACTCGCGGCCCAGCCAAGACTTCTCCAGGAGAACACGCATGAACCGCAGACCATTGATCGCGTTGCTCGCCGCATCGGCACTGGCACTCGGCACAGCAGCATGCGGCGCCGGCAGCGGCGGGGACGGAGCCGCTCGCACAGGCGCGAACGAGCTCCGCATCGGCCTCTCGTTCGGCCCGTTCACGCTCGACCCGGCCAAGGACGGCGGCGGCGCGCCCAACGTGCTGCGTTCGCTGACGAACGAGTCCCTGTTCCACATGAACGCCGACTACACCGCCAGCCCGGCCCTGGTGAGCGACTACAAGTACGTCGGAGACGGGAACAAGGTCTTCGAGTTCACCCTCAAGAAGGGGATCCGCTTCACCGACGGAAGTCCGCTGAACGCGGCGGCGGTCAAGACCTGGCTGGAGTACTTCGCCAAGCAGCCCGGACCGTACGTCACCTCGCTCGCGATCGGCTCCGTCGAGACCGAGGGCGAGTACACGGTCCGGCTCAACCTCGCCTCGCCGTCCCCGATCGTGCCCCTGCTGCTGTCCCAGTACGGAAACCGGGGCGCAGTCTCCAGCCCCAAGTCCGTCGCCGACCCCGCGAGCCTGGCGACGGGCACGTACGGCGTCGGTCCCTACGTCCTGGACCCGGCCCAGTCCGTGACCGGCGACCACTACACCCTCGTGCCCAGCAAGCACTACCACGATCCGTCGGCCGTCCGCTTCAAGAAGGTGACCGTCCGGATCATCCCCAACCCGTCCGCGATGCTGCGCGCGTTCCAGGCCGAGCAGATCGACTTCGGCACCCTGGACCCCTCCACCGCGCCCGCGGCGGAGAAGGCGGGCGTGAAGGTGATGCACTGGCGCAGCGGCACCGTGGCGGTGACGCTCGCCGACCGCGAAGGCACCGCCACCAAGCCTCTCGGCGACGTCCGGGTCCGGCAGGCGCTGAACTACGCCGTCGACCGTGAGGCGATCACCAAGGCGATGGTCGGCGAGTACGGCCGGCCCACCTCGCAGTACCAGACCGAGTACACCGACCCGGCCCTGGAGAACCGCTACCCCTACGACCCGAAGAAGGCGAAGGCGCTGCTCGCCGAGGCCGGCTACGCGAAGGGGTTCAGCATGAACGTGGTGGACCCGGGGGGCTTGGTCGGCAACTGGGGCGACCCGACGATGCAGGCGGTCGCGAAGGACTGGGAGAAGATCGGCGTGCGCGTCAAGGTCACCCCGGCGACCACCGACTTCGTCCAACAGGCCCTGTCGAAGAAGTTCGCCGCTTTCGAATGGACACCGGACACCTCCCCGACGGTCCTCGCGTACTCGACCCTGTACGGCCCCAAAGCCTCGATCAACCCCTTCGGTGCGTCGAACGCCGAGATCGACGCGCTCTACCGCAAGGGTCAGTCACAACAGGGCGGCCAGGCGGCCGAGACGTTCAGAAAGCTCAACAGCGCGGTCACCGAGCAGGCGTTCAACGTGCCGATCTACGAGTACCACATCCCCTGGGGCATGAACGAGCACATCACCGGGGTCAAGAAGGGCTCCTGGGTGGTCTTCGGTGCCGACCTCGGCTGGAAGGGCTGACGATGGCCGACACCTCGATCGACGCGATGGGAGCGCCGCTCACGCGCTCCCCTCGCGGGCGCACCCTCCGCAGACGCGGCACCGGCGGTCGCAGGATCACCTCGCTGCTGGCCCGCCGCATGGTCACGGCGGTCCCCCTGCTGCTGGTCGTGTCGAGCTTCAACTTCCTGCTGCTGTCGCTCACCCCGGGAGACGCCGCCCGCGCGATCCTCGGCACCAGTGGCACACCGGAACAGTACGAAGCGCTGCGCGGGCAACTCGGGCTCGACCTCCCGGTGTACGAGCAGTACTGGCACTGGCTGGCCCGTGCGCTCTCGGGTGACTTCGGCAGTTCGATCACCAACGGCTCCCCGGTCCTGGAATCGATCACGAGTCGAGTGCCGGTCACCATGTCACTCATCGTCGGCTCGCTGCTCGTGAGCGTCGTGGCCGGCGTCGGCCTCGGCGTCTTCAGTGCCGTCCGTGGTGGAGTCATCGGCAGGGCGGTCGACGCGGTCGCTCTCGTCGGCTGGGCACTGCCGATCTTCTGGGTCGGCTCCGTGCTGGTCGTCGTCTTCGCCATCAAGCTCGCATGGTTCCCCGCGCTCGGGTACGTGCCGTTCACCGAATCGCCCGAGGACTGGGCCCGGTCGCTGGTGCTGCCGGTGACCGCGCTGTCCCTCGGCTCCGTCGCCGCGGTCCTGAAGCAGACCCGGGAGTCCATGCTCGACGTGCTCGGCAGCGAGTACATCAGGATGGCCGCCGCCAACGGGGTCTCCCGCAGGTCGCTGATCTATCGGCATGCCCTCAAGAACGCCGCCATCCCGGTCGTCACCGTCCTGGGTGTCCAGACCGTCGGCCTGCTGGGCGGCGCCGTTCTCATCGAGAGCGTCTTCTCCGTGCCCGGCCTGGGTTCGCTCGTGGTCGGTTCGGCCCTGGCGCACGACATCCCGACGGTCCAGGCGGTCGCGGTGGTCTTCACCGTGGTGGTCATCGTCGTCAACCTGTCGGTCGATCTCGCCTACGGCCTGCTCAATCCGAGAGTGAGCGCAGCATGACCGTGACCGTGACAGAGACTGTGGCCGATGCCGAACCGACGGCATCACCCTCGGCGAACTCTCGCTTCGTGCGCCGTCTGCTGCGACGGCCGCTGGCCGTCGTGTGCCTGGTGTACCTGGCGATCCTCGTCGTCATCGCCGTCGCCGCCCCGATGCTGTTGCCGCAGGTCGGGACCGAAAGGGCCGGCGATCTCGGGAACGCCCTGCGCGGCCCGAGCGGCGCACACCCCCTCGGCGTCGACAGCCTGGGCCGTGACGTCCTCCAGCGACTGCTGGTGGGCACCCGGGTCACGTTGGTCGGCGTCGTCGAGGCGATGGTGGTCGTCCTGGCGCTGGGCATCCCCGTCGGGCTGGTGGCCGGCTACGTCGGCGGCAAGGTCGACCGGGCGATCACCTGGGTCGCGGACCTCGTGCTGTCGCTGCCGGCGATCATCCTGGTCATCGTCGTGCTCTCGGTCTTCCCCCAGAGCGTGGCAGCCGCGATGGTGACACTCGGCGTCCTGGCCGCGCCGGGTCTGGTGCGCGTCGTGCGCGCCGCGACGCTGCCGGTGCGTGAACAGCTCTACGTCGCCGCCGCCCGGGTGTCCGGCATGTCGCGGACCTACATCATCACCCGACACGTGTTCCCCCGGGTCATGGGTCCCATCATCGTGCAGGCCTCTCTGCTGGCGGCCACCGCCCTTCTGGTGCAGACCGGGCTGGCCTTCCTCTCCCTCATCGCCGCGCCTCCGCAGCCCAGTTGGGGAGGCATGGTCGCGGACGGGGTCGGCGCCCTCTTCCAGCAGCCCTGGCTGATCTGGCCACCCGGCCTGGCGATCGCGCTGACCGTGCTGGCGTTCGGACTTCTCGGCGACGCGGTCAGGGACGCGAGCACCGAGGGCTGGTCCCCCAAGTCCGCTCTTCCGCTGGGCGACAGGCACCGAAGTGCGCCCACGCGAGCCGCCGCAGCAGCCACTGTCGTGCCGGGCACGAACGACAGCCTGCTCTCGGTCCGCGATCTCACGGTGTCCTACGCGACGCCCACCGGACCCGTCCGCGCGGTCGAGGGTGTGTCCTTCGACATCGCGCGTGGGGAGACGGTCGGAGTCGTCGGAGAGTCGGGTTGCGGGAAGACCACGACGGCCCTCGCCGTCATCGCGTTGCTCGGCGGCGGCGGCCGGATCGACTCCGGACACGTCCTCTTCGACGGCAGGGACCTCGCGGCCCTGCCGGAGTCCGAACTCCAGGCCGTCCGCGGTACCGAGATCGGTTACGTCTCCCAGGAACCGATGGTGGCGCTCGATCCCGCCTTCCGGATCGGCCGGCAACTCGCCGAAGCCGTCCGGACCAACACCGGAATGAGCCGCGCGAAGGCCAAGAAGCGCGCCGTCGAGCTGTTGGAGCGGGTGCAGCTCCCCGAGCCGCATCTCGTGGCGCGCCGCTACCCGCACGAGCTGTCGGGCGGCATGGCGCAGCGCGTCGTCGTCGCGCGTGCCCTCGCCGGCGAACCGAAGCTCCTGATCGCCGACGAGCCGACCACCGCCCTCGACGTCACCATCCAGGTGGAGATCCTCGATCTGCTGCGCACGCTGCAGCGTGAGCGGGGCATGGCGATCATGCTCGTCACCCATGACCTGGGTGTGGTCGCCGACATGTGCGACCGGGTCGTGGTGATGTACGCCGGCCAGGTCGCCGAACGCGCCGGTGTGCAGGAGCTGTTCGGCGACCCGCACCACCCCTACACCCGGGCACTGCTCGCCTCGAACCCGCACAGCCGGCACGGCTCGGCGGTGCTGCCCACCATTCCGGGCGCGGTCCCGATGCCGGGCTCGTGGCCGCGGGGCTGCCACTTCCGGCCGAGGTGCGCGCACGCCACCGAGCGGTGCGGCGGCGGCGAGATCCCCCTCCTCGAGATCGGCGCCTCCCACGAGGCCCGCTGCCTCTACGCCCACCAGATCGAAGGTGTGTCGTGAACGACGAGACGAACCTCCTCGAAGTCCGCGATCTGTCGGTGCACTTCCGCCGCGGACACGGCTCGCCCGTCCTGCGAGCCGTCGACCGCGTCAGCTTCTCCGTGGCCGAGCGGGAGACCCTGGGCGTCGTGGGCGAATCGGGCTCCGGCAAGACCACCATCGGCCGGGCCGTGCTCGGCCTGGTGTCGCCGACCGGCGGCCGGATCGATTTCGCCGGCGAGGACATCACCCGGGCCGACCACCGACGGCGCCGTGCGCTCAGCCGCGACCTGCAGGTGATCTTCCAGGATCCGTACAGCTCCCTGAACCCGACCCGGACCGTCGCTCAGACGCTGGGCGAGTCACTGCGGGCGGAGAGGCTGGGCGCGGACGAGGTCCGTGACCGGGTCGTCGCCATGCTGGAGCGGGTCGGACTGCCCGCGACCGCCGCGGACCGTCACCCGTCGAGTTTCTCCGGCGGCCAGCGGCAGCGCATCGCCATCGCCCGTGCCCTCGTCGCACGACCACGGCTGGTGATCTGCGACGAACCGGTCAGCGCGCTGGACCTCTCGGTCCAGGCCCAAGTGCTCAACCTGCTCCGGGAGTTGCAGGACGAGTTCGCCCTCGGCTACCTGTTCGTGGCCCATGACCTGGACGTCGTCCGGCACCTCTCGCACCGGATCATGGTCCTGTACCGCGGACAGATCATGGAGCAGGGCCCCGCCGACGCGGTCTACGCGACTCCGGCGCACCCGTACACCAGGACCCTGCTCGACGCGGCGCCCGTCCCGGACCCGGTGCGGCAGGCGGAACGCCGTCTGCGACGCGTACGTACGGGTGACAACAGAGGCCCTGTCTCCCCCGCGGGATGCCCCTTCGCCGGCCGCTGCCCACACGCCGCCCCGCTGTGCCATGCCGAACGGCCACCGCTCGAACAGACCCCGGCGGGCACGACCGTCGCCTGTCACCGGTGGCGGGACCTCGACCTCACGCCGACGGCCGAACCCGGTCGCAGGCTCGACGTCGCCACCGGCCGGGCCTAACCCGCAGCACCCGTCATCGCCCGCCCACGCGTCGGGCCCGGCGGCCATGGCTCGACGTTCCTTCGTCGCCGGTGCGCCGACCGTGGGCAGTCGCCCGATCCGACAACCGAAACGAGACTCCATGACCGTCGTCACCACGCCCGAAGGCGTGTCGCTCCACTACGACACCTTCGGCGACCCCGACCAGCCTCCACTGCTGCTCATCCAAGGCCTCGGAGCCCACATGCTCGGCTGGCGCGCCGACTTCTGCGGGCGACTCGCCGACGCGGGCTTCCACGTCCTCCGCTTCGACAACCGGGACGTCGGCCTGTCGCAGAAGTTCCCGCAGGGCGGCTACACCCTGGCCGACATGGCGGACGACACGGCGGGCCTGCTCACCGCGCTCGACATCCCCGCGGCACACGTCGTCGGACAGTCGATGGGCGGCATGGTCGCCCAGCAACTCGCCCTCGACCACCCCGCGCGCGTGCTGACCCTCGCCCTGATCTACACCGCGCCCAGCACGGACTTCCTCGCCGGACGCGACCTGGTCGACGAGCGGACACAGCGCCCCCGGGCCCGTGACCGCGACGAGGCGATCGCGCTGTACCTGGAGAACGAAGCGGTGTGCGCCTCACCGGGATACGCCCAGGACATCACCTGGCTGCGCGAGCTCGGCGGTCAGATGTACGACCGCGACTACGACCCCGACGGCATCGAGCGACAGCTGCAGGCGCTCGACAACTCCCCCGACCGCACGCCGCACCTGCACCGCGTCACCGTGCCCACCACCATCCTCCACGGCGACGGCGACCGCCTGATCGGCCCCGACGCGTCCGAGGTCATGCACGAACTGATCGCGGACTCGAAGCTGACCATCCACCCCGGCATGGGCCACGAGCTTCCCCAGCCGCTCTGGCCACAGATCATCACCCAGATCCAGGACAACGCGGCACGAGGGAGTGCGTGACATGACACCGGTACACGTGGAAGGCCACGTAGCCGACGGCTTCGAGCCCGTCGCGGACGCCTTCACCGACAACTTCCGCCACCGCGGCGACACGGCGGCCTCCTGCGTGGTGTACGCCCGGGGCGTGCCGGTGGTGGACATCTGGGCCGGTCGGACAGCCAGGGGCGCCTGGACCCCCGACACCCGCACCGTCCTGTTCTCGGTCAGCAAGGGCGTCACCACCGTCTGTCTGTTGATGGCCGCCGAACGCGGCCTGATCGACCTCGACGCCCCGGTCGCGAAGTACTGGCCGGAGTTCGCCGAGAACGGCAAGGAGACGACGACGGTACGGCACGTCCTCGCCCACCGGGCCGGCCTGGCGGCGCCCGAGGCGGACCTGACGTGGGAGGACCTGCGCACCTGGCAACCGGTCGCCGACACCCTGGCCCGGCAGGCACCGGCCTGGGCCCCCGGGACGGCGTACGCCTACCACGCGCTCACGTTCGGCTGGCTGGCCGGCGAGGTGCTGCGCCGGGCCACGGGACTGCGCCCCGGCCAGTGGTTGCGCGAGCACATCGCCGATCCCCTGAACCTGGCGATGACGTTCGGTGCCGACCCCACCTCAGCCGACGTCCACCCCCTGGCGGACCCGCTCCCCGGCACCGACCCGGAGGCCGCCGCCATGATGGCCGCGGCTTTCGCCGAGCCGATGATCGAACGCTCCATCAGCCTGGGCGGTGTCATCGACATCGCCCGGATCATCCAGGCCGCCAACGAGGAACCATGGCTGTCGGCGGAGATCCCGGCCGGCAACCTCGTGGCCGGCGCCCGCGACCTGGCCCGGCTCTACGCGGCCACGGTCGGCGAAGTCGACGGAGTAAGGCTGCTGGGCCCGGACATCGTCCGCGACGCCCGGGTCGTGCGCTCCGAGGGCCGCCCGTTCGTCGGCCCCGACATGAACAGCGGCTGGGGCACCGGCTTCATGACCAGCTCCGCCCTGCGGCCGATGCTCGGCCCCGGCAGCTTCGGCCACGACGGCCTCGGCGGCTGCCTCGGCTTCGCCCACCTGGAATCCGAGATCGCCTTCGCCTACCAGACCGCACAGCCCGGCGGCCAGCCCGACGACCGGGCCAACGCGCTCAGCCACGCGCTGCGTGCTTGCCTGTGAAGACCGGCTCCGCCACCGCACGCCCGAACCAGTCCACAGGAGAACCGGAAACCAGGCCATGACCACGACACTGCCACGTCCCACCGCTCCGACACCCCCCAGCCCGGCCACCCGCGCGGCGAACCGGCTCCTGAACCGCCTGATGCGCCTGCCGGGCACCCGACACGGCTACCGGGTCGAGCGGAACATTCCGACCCCCGCACGCGACGGCGCCGTCCTGATGACGGACCACTACGCCCCCGTCACCGACCGGCCCAAGGGCACCGTCCTCGTGCGCACACCCTACGGACGCGGCTTCCCGCACGACCTGGAGGCGAGGGTCTACGCGGACCGCGGGTATCACGTCGCGCTGCAGAGTTGCCGTGGCACGTTCGGCTCCACGGGAGACTTCTACCCGATGGCGAACGAGGCCGACGACGCCCAGGACGCGGTGGCCTGGCTGCGGACCCGGCCGTGGTTCGACGGGCGGCTCGCGACCGCCGGGTCGTCCTACGTGGGCTGGACCCAGTGGGCGCTGCTGATGGATCCGCCCCCTGAGCTGCGCGCCTCCGTGATCGCCGTCGCCCCGCACGACATGTACGACGCGGCCCACGGCAGCGGGGCGTTCCGTCTCGGGGACTTCCTGTCCTTCGCGGAGATGGTGGTCGACCAGGAGCGATTCACCGGGCTGCGGGCCATGGCCCGGATGCTCGCGCTGAACCGGCGGCTGGCCCCGGTCTTCGGCGCCCTCCCGCTGGCCGACGCGGCCGACGCGGCGACCGGGCACCGTGCGCCATGGTTCCGGGAATGGCTGACCACTCCGGAGCACGACGATCCGGTGTGGGAGCGGCTCAGGCTCGACGACGCCCTTCGGCGGGCGGACGTCCCGGTGCGGCTCACCGCGGGCTGGCAGGACCTCTTCCTCGACCAGACCCTGCACCAGTACGAGTCACTGCGTGCCCGTGGCGTCGACGTCTCGCTCACCGTCGGCCCCTGGACCCACAACGAAGGGGGCCAGAAGGGCATGGGGCGTCTGCTCCGCGGCAACCTCGCGTGGCTGGAGACCCACCTCGCGGGCGAAGGACCGGCACAGCCGCGCTCCGCGTCCCCCGTCGAGGTGTACGTCACCGGACAGGACGCCTGGCGCGACCTGGCCGCATGGCCGCCGGCGACGGGCGAGACCGTGCGCCACCTCCACGCGGGCGGCGGGCTCCTGGCCGACGAGCCGAGCGACGGCGCGCCCTCCACGTACCTCTACGACCCGGCCGACCCCACACCCACCCTCGGCGGCCCCCTGCTCACTCTCGACGCCGGAAGCAAGGACAACGCCGAACTGGAGAGCCGTCCCGACGTGCTCACCTTCACCACCGAACCGCTGACCGCGCCGCTGGAGATCATGGGAACACCCGTCGTCGAGCTGGCGCACACCAGGAGCAACCCGCACGCCGACGTCTTCGTACGGCTCTGCGACGTCGACCTCAAAGGCGTGTCCCGCAACGTCGCCGAAGGACTCCTGCGCCTGGACCCCACCTCGCCCCTCGAGCGGGTGCAGACCGTGCGCGTGCGACTCGACGCCTGCGCCCACCAGGTCAAGGCCGGACACCGCATACGCCTGCTGATAGCCGGCGGCTCCCACCCCCGGTACGCACGCAACGAGGGCACCGGTGAACTACCCGGCACCGGAAGCGAGTTGCGGCCCTGCACCCACACCGTCCACCACGACGGCGAAGCGGTCTCCCGCGTGATCCTGCCGACGCCGTCAGCATGAGACCGGGCACCCGGACGGAGACGATCCGGGAGGCGCACAGTCGCGCTCTACGCACGGGCGGGCCCGTCGGCGCATGACGGGGGACACCATCACTGACTTGAAGCGTCAAGTTGAATCACTTGACGCTTCAAGTTACGGTCGGGATATGAGCACAGACGAGCCGCGGCGGCTGGACGCCGACGAGCAGGCGACCTGGAGGGTGCTGGCCGGGCTGACAGTCCAGCTTCCGGCCGCACTCGACGCCCAGCTCCAGCGTGACGCGGAGATCAGTCACTTCGAGTACCAGGTCCTCGCGGGCCTCTCGATGACCCCGGGGCGCACGCTGCGGATGAGCGTGCTGGCCGAGTTCGCGACCGCCTCGCTCTCACGGCTGTCCCACACGGTCAAACGTCTGGAGAAGCAGGGCTGGGTCCGGCGCACCCCCGACCCCGAGGACGGCCGTTGCACCCTGGCCGTCCTCACCGACGCCGGCTGGGACAAGGTCGTCGCCACCTTCCCCGGCCATGTCGCCGAGGTGCGCCGCCTGGTCTTCGACTCACTCACCAAGGCCCAGCAGAGGCAACTGCGTGAGGCGGCACGCCGTATCACCAACACCATCCGCCCCGATGCCCCCTGCCCAGGCCCCGGCCGCGACTGATCGCGCCGATCTCCGGTCCGCACCACGAAAGGGTTCCCATGCGTTCCATCCTCGATCCCGAGATTCCGGGCGGCGCCTACGACGCGTTCCTGCCCGAGGCGCTGCCGCAGGCCCGAACCCACCGCGCGTGGACTCCGGCAGACGGTCCGCTGCCCGCCATCTACCTCAGCCACGGCGCACCGCCGCTCTTCGACGACGGCCTGTGGATACGGCAGTTGTTCCACTGGGCGCAGTCCCTGCCCAAGCCGAAGGCGATCCTGATCGTCTCCGCGCACTGGGAGGACGCCCCGCTCGCGCTCTCCGCCTCCGCCGCACACACCCCGCTGGTGTACGACTTCAGCGGCTTCCACCCGCGCTACTACCAGATGCGCTACGACACCCCCGACGCGACGGCCCTCGCCCACCGAGTCGCCGCGGCCATGCCCGACAGTGAACCGGTGCACCAGCACACCACGCGCGGCCTCGACCACGGTGCCTGGGTGCCGTTGATGGCCATGTATCCACTCGGCGACATCCCGATCCTGCAGATGTCGATTCCCACTCACGATCCCGGCCGTCTCATGGACATCGGCCGCCGCCTCACCCCCCTGCGGGAAGAGGGCGTCCTCGTCATCGGCTCCGGCTTCATGACCCATGGCCTGCCGTTCGTCACCCCGGAGATGCTCCACCGAGGCGCCGTCCCCGGCTGGTCGTCGGAATTCGACGCCTGGGCCGCCGACGCCCTCGCCCGCGGCGACATCGGTGAACTCTCCGCCTACGCCACCCGCGCACCCGGCATGCCCTACGCCCACCCCACCCCCGACCACTTCCTGCCGATCTTCATCACGCTGGGCAGCGCCGACACCCCTGAACAGGCCGCCCGTACCACCATCGACGGCTTCATGATCGGCTTCGCCAAGCGCTCCTTCGCACTCGGCTGAGCCCTACCCATGCTGCCGTCGGGGAGGTAGCGGCAGGGGAAGGCGTTCTTCGGCGACTGCGGTGCTTCGTGCCCGCCGTGCACTGGACGCCATCAGCAACCGGCACACCAGCCGAGGACACTCAACTACCGCGAGACGTTCAGTCCATGCGGATGATTCCCCTGCCCAGTGCGGCGGTGACGGCGGCGGTCCGGTCGCGGACGTCGAGCTTGGCGTAGATGTGCAGCAGATGGGTCTTGACCGTGGCCTCCGACAGGCGCAGGGCGCGGGCGATCTGTTTGTTGCTCTGCCCCCTGGCCACTGCGGACAGGACTTCGAGTTCCCTGCCGGACAAGCCGGCGCCCCGGTCGCCGCGCATATGGGCGAGGACCTTGGCGGCCACGGTGGGCGACAGTGGCGCGCCTCCCCGAGCCGCGGTCCGAACGGCCTCGCACAGCTCGTGTCGTCCGGTGTCCTTGAGCAGGTAGCCGACTGCGCCGGCGTCGACGGCGGCGGTGATGTCGGCGTCCGTATCGTAGGTGGTCAGGACGAGTACCCGCACCTCGGGGTGGGCGGCACGGATGGCGGCGGTCGCGGTCGTGCCGTCCATTTCGGGCATCTGCAGGTCCATCAGCACGACGTCGGGTGCGAGTGAGGCGGTCTGGCGCAGTGCCTCGGCGCCGCTGGCGGCTTCGCCGACGACCGTGAGATCGGGCTGGGTGGAGAGCATGGCGGCAAGCCCGTCACGGACCACGGGGTGGTCGTCGGCGAGGAGGACTCGGATCGTGGGACCGGCCGACGTGCTCATGACGCCGGGACCATCCGCTCGGTGCCCGACACGACGGAGGGGTCGGAGGCGGAAGGCTCGACCGGGAGGGGCACCGTGACGGCGACGGTCGTACCCTCGCCCGGGGAGCTTTCGACCGCGAACGTACCGTGCACAGCGGCAATCCGCTCCCGCATGGTGATCAGGCCGACGCCCGTATGCCGGGCAACGGGTGAGAACCCGGTGCCGTCGTCCTGGATGTCGATCGCCAGGACGTCGCCGAGGTACGACAGCGTGACCGAGACGCTCATCGCGCGGGCGTGCCGCCGGGCGTTGGTCAGTGCCTCCTGCACGACCCGCAGCAACTCGCCCTCGGTGCTGGGAGGCAGCGCGGCCGGGCGGCCGGTCACCACCGTGTAGACCTCGGTGCCGGTCTCCTCCGCGAGCCGGGCGGTGAGTTCACGGACCGCCTCTGCCAGGTGCGTGCGGTCCAGTGGCGCGGGGCGAAGGGCGTGCACGAGGCGGCGGCTCTCCGCGAGGTTGTCCCGGGCGGTGCGCATGGCCTGCTCGACGCGGCGGGCCGCGGGGGAGCCGGGTGGCAGGTCGTCGCGTGCGGCGTCCAGCAGCATGGCGATGGAGGCGAACCCCTGGGTGAGCGTGTCGTGGACCTCGCGGGCCAGGCGCTGGCGTTCGGCGAGCGTGCCCGCCTGGCGTTCCGCTGCCGCGCGTTCGGCCTGGGTGGCGGTGAGCTCGTCGAGGAGTAGCTGCCGCTTGCGACTCTCGTGATCGAGGGTCGCGACGTAGCAGGTGATCGTGACCGCCACGGCGGTACCGAGTACGCATCCCGTGAGCGCCCGCACGTCGACGGGGCCGTCCGTGGTCAGGCTCTGCCACGACCAGGCGGCGCCCAGCACCAGCACCCCGCCGGCCGACCACCAGGCCCACCGCAGCAGGTACGGGCTCAGCACCGCCATGGCGACCGGGAGGAACGCGGGGTCCACCACGGCCATGACGGCCCACCCGGACAAGGCGCCGACGAGGTAGGGGCGCGGCGGGCGGTCGGCGCCACCGCGCAGCACGATCCAGTACACGTACCAAAGGGCGAGCCCCACTGCCGGGGCGATCCGCGACAGCGCGGCGCCGGTCGTCATGTTCGCCCCGGCCAGCGCACCCGGCACGGACAGGGCGAGCACGGTGACGAAGAAGGCGTGCTGCCCCATGGTCTTCCACCGCTGCCGGTCCCACGCCTGTTGCAGTGCCATGGCCCACAGAGTAGGTGCAGCCGCGTAGCGGCAGAATCAGCCGGCCGGCGGGGGCGGGTTCACCGATCGGTGGACGAAGGACGCGTCGATCGGTCGATGTGCGGGAGGGACGCGGGCGGCGACGATCAGCCCCGCAGCCGACGGCCTGCTCTTCCACCGCCCCTTGTGAGGAACTACCCGTGACCCTGGCCTTCATTCCCAGCCCATCCGTCGGTGAGGTCCACCTGGGCCCGCTGCCGCTGCGCGGTTACTCACTCATGGTGATCCTCGGCATCGCGGCCGCCGTGTGGCTGGGTGGCCGTCGATGGGCCGCACGCGGCGGAGAGAAGGCCGTCGTGGCGGACGTCGCTCTGTGGGCGGTCCCCTTCGGCGTGGTCGGCGCCCGCCTCTACCACGTGATCACCTCCAGCGAGGCGTACTTCGGCAAGGGTGGTGATCCGGTCAAGGCCCTGTTCATCTGGGACGGCGGCATCGGCATCTGGGGCGCCATCGCCGGCGGTGCCGTCGGAGCCTGGATCGGCTGCCGCCGTAGCGGCGTTCCGCTGTCCGCGTACGCCGACGCCGTCGCTCCCGGCATCGCACTGGGGCAGGCCATCGGCCGCTGGGGCAACTGGTTCAACCAGGAGCTCTACGGGCGGGCCACCGCTCTCCCCTGGGCCCTGGAGATCGACCCCGCGCACCGGCCTGAGGCCACCCCGAACCTGGCCACTTATCACCCGGCGTTCCTGTACGAGTCGTTGTGGTGTCTCGGCGTGGTCGCCCTGGTCCTGTGGGCGGATCGCCGTTTCCGTCTCGACCGGGGGCGGGCGTTCGCACTGTACGCCGCCGCGTACAGCGCGGGTCGCTTCTGGATCGAGTACCTGCGGGTGGACGAGGCCCACCACATCCTCGGCCTGCGCCTCAACGGCTGGACCGCGCTCCTGGTCATCGCCGTCGCCGTTTACTACCTCGTGGTGACGACGCGGCGCGCAGCCGGCGGGCGTGACGGCGTCGACGTGGGCCGTCCCCTTCAACAAGTGAATGCCACCAGTACCACCAGTAGCCCCAAGAACTGACCGATATCCCTCGCATCCGTGTGGAGTTGCCATGTCCCAAGTCTCTGAGACACTCCCCTCCCGTCGTGGTCCGCTCATGGTGGCGGGAGGTGTGTTCGTCGCCTTCCTCCTGTCCTCGCTGGTGAACGCGTTGATCGCCGTAGTGGCGCTAGCGCTCGGTGCACCGGATGACTTCGGCCCGTTGAAGCCCTCGTCATACATCTCTCTGACCGCGCTGGCAATGCTGGGAGGCTCCGTCGGGTGGACCCTCGTCCGCCGGTTCTCCACCGATCCCGAACGGCTGCTCCGTCGACTCGTCCCGTCGGTCGTCGTCTTGTCCTTCGTGCCGGACTTCTTCCTGTTCGGCGAGGGCGAGGTGACCGGTGTGGTGGCGCTGCTCCTGATGCACGTAGCGGTCGCGGTGATCGCAGTGCCGACGTACTACAGGGTCATGCCACTGAGCCCGGTTCGGTGACCAGGCGCCAGTCAACGCCTCCATCGCCGCATCCAGGACGCGCTGGCGATTGCGCTGAGCGTCAGAACGCATCTAGGTACCTCTGCTCGACATCCGGAACGCCCGTCCCGTATCGTTAAATGGAACGCCCCTTCCGATTACCGCGAGGCGGGGCTCCCCTGCCCCGCCTCGACATCACGCGTCCGCTGAGCGGCAGAACGCATCCGACCCGGCAGTCGTCACGGCGACCACTTCCAGCGAGAAACCTATGTTGCGATATCAACCTTATTCGCCTACTTCCGAATGGTTAGGAAAATCCGTTGGCGTAACCACCCCCGGATCGTTGCGCGGCGATCTGCTGCACGACTTGGCGTCGAACGGCGGCGCGCAGGCGCAGCATCCGGCCAAGGAACTGGTCCGCCTGCATCACGCCCGTCCGGCGGAGACCGTCCTGGGCTGGGCCAGGAAACGTGGCGAGGTCGGGCATGACGCGGATCCCGTCCTGCTGGCGGACCTCACGTGTGCCGTGATCCGGCACCGGGTCCTGGTCGCCGACGGCCAGGCCGACGCAGCCTTCGTGGAGTTCCTGGTGGACCGGGTTCCACTTCCGGTGCTCACGTCCCGGCAGAGCGGTGGTGCCCAGTGAAGATCAGTGTCGACCTGAACCGCTGCGAGGGTTACGGACAGTGCGTGTTCGCCGCCCCCGACGCCTTCACCTTGCATGGCCTGGAGGCTCTGACCTACGTACCGAACCCGCCCGACGAGATGCGGGACGCGGTACGCCGGGCCGCACTGGCCTGCCCCGTGCGCGCCATCACCGTCGGCACGGACAACGCGGACGAACCCGCCACGGCCAGCAGGGATAACGGCCGTCACGTTGTCATCGTCGGCGCCTCGCTCGCCGGGCTGAGGACTGCCGAGGCCCTGCGCGAGTCCGGCTTCTCCGGACGGCTGACCGTCATCGGTGACGAGCCCCATCGTCCGTACGACCGCCCTCCGCTGACCAAGGCGTGCGTGAGCGAGAAGCTGCCGCCCGATCGCCTCGAACTGCCGGTCACCCAAACCCTGGACGTAAGCTTCCGGTTGGGTGTCCCGGCGACGGGGCTGGACACGGACCACCGCCTGGTCCGGCTGGCGGACGGCGGCACGGTCGGCTACGACACCCTGGTCATCGCCACCGGCACCCGGGCCCGTCCGTACCCCGGTGGCGCCGCCGACGACATCGACGGTGTCCTCACCGTCCGCACCCGCGACGACGCCGAAGAACTCCAGCGGCGCCTGGCCCGTCCACCGCGTCGCGTCGCCGTCATCGGCGCCGGCTTCCTCGGGGGCGAACTGGCCTCCGGCTGCCGCGAACTCGGCCTCGACGTCACACTCGTCGAGGCACAGGCCACGCCGTTGCAGGGACCGCTGGGAAGCGTGATCGGTGGCGTGGTGGCGGACCTGGCCCGGAACAAGGGCGTGGACCTGCGGATGTGGACCACCGTCGAGCGCTTCGTGACGGACGGGACCGGAGCGCTGCGGCAGATCGTGCTGTCGGACGGGGACACCGTCGACGCCGACCTGGCCGTCGTCGCGCTCGGCGCCCAGCGCAACGTCGAATGGCTGAATGGCTCCGCCGTACGGGCGGACAGCCGCGGGGTGCACTGCGACGACCAGTGCCACGCACTCGGCCACGACGGGCAGCCCCTGCCCGACGTGTACGTCGCCGGCGATGTCGCGGCCGCACCGCACCCCCTCCTCCCGGACCAGCGGCTGTCGGTGGAGCACTGGGGCAACGCGGTGACCCAGGCCCGCACGGTCGCCCACAACATCACGCGCCCGCCCGGCCAAGCCCCGATCCCTCACACCGGTCTGCCCGCCTTCTGGTCCAGCCAGTTCGGCGTGAACATCAAAGGCGTCGGCCACCCCGGCACCGCCGACCGCGTCGCGGTGGTCCAGGGAACCCTCGGCCAGGGCTCCTTCAGCGTGCTGTACGGACGCGAAGACCGCACCGTCGCCGCCGTCACCTTCGACAACGGGCGTTACCTGCCCTACTACGAATCACTCGTCCGCCAAGGCGCGCCGTTTCCGGCCCAGTTCGTCGCCTGCGACGAGAACACGTCCCGCACCCTTCAGCCGATCGGCCGCTGAGCACACTCCCACTCCCCCACGCGAAAGCGAGTGGCACTCCCATGGCGTCCACCCTGTACCAGCAGGTTCTGCACACCGACAGCCGCCCTCACCCCTGGCCTCTCTACGCCGAGCTGCGCAAGGAGCCGGTCTCCGTCCAGGACGACGGAACCTGCGTCGTCAGCGGATACGACGAGGTCAGCGCGCTGCTGCGGGACCCACGCATCTCCTCCGACCGTGGCAAGGCCGCCCCGGACAGCCGGCTGGGGACCGGCGCCCCGGCTCCCGGGACGGCTCCGACGTTCCTCGTGCGGGACAACCCCACGCACGACCAGCTACGCGGCCTGGCCCAGCGCCACTTCGGCCCGCCCGCACGCCCGGGCTTCGTCGAGAGCCTGCGGCCGATGGTGGAAGAGCTGATCCGCGACCACATCGACCAGCTGACCGGGCGCAGCGAGTTCGACCTGGTTTCGGAGTTCTCGTACCCGATCCCCGTCCGCGTGGCCTGCCACCTCCTGGGCGTCCCACCCGAGGACGCCGACAGGCTCGGCCCCATCGGCGAGGAGGCGGTCTCCAGCCCGGAGTTCCTCGTCGACCCGCATGACCCGGAGGCCGCCGCGGTCAGGAAGCGTGCCCAGCAGGAACTGGCCGAGTATTTCGTCGCCCACATCGAGCGGCTTCGCGAGAAGCCGGGCCAGGACATGCTGTCGCGGATGATCCACGACGACGGCCCGGGCAGCCCGATGAGCCTGCCGGAACTGCTCAGCACCGCCATCATGCTCTTCATCGGCGGCCACGAGACCACCGTCAACCTCATCAGCAACAGCATGCTCCTGCTGCTGCGTCACCCCGAGCAGCTGGCCCGGCTGCGGGCCGACCCCGCCCTCGCCGAAGGCGCCATCGAGGAGACCTTGCGCCTGGAGCCCTCCGTGCACCTGCGACCGCGTGTCGCGGTCGACGACATCACCCTCGGCGACCACACCATCCCCAAGGGCTCCTCAGTCGTCCTCGCCCTCGCCGCGGCCAACCGGGACCCGCGCCGCTTCCCCGACCCGGACACCTTCGACATCACTCGTCCCGACACCAGCCACCTCAGCTTCGGCGCCGGCATCCACTTCTGCTTCGGGGCCGGACTCGGCCGCATGGAGGGCCAGATCGCGGTCCGCGAGCTGACCCGACGCCTGGTCAACCCTCGCTTGTCGCAGGACCCGCCGCCCTACCGCCCGATGGCCGACCTGCGTGGCCCGTCGGCCCTGCGGATCACCGTGGACGGCGTCCGCCCGGCCGGACCCGCCCCCAGGCACCACACGTGAGTGAGGCCTGGTGTCCGGGACTGGATCCACCCACCATGACTCGGCACAGCTCCTTCCCTTGCCACGTGACCCATCGGCCTCACCCACACCACACCCCACCACCCCATATCGTCGTCCGGAGGATGCCATGCCAGATCCCGTTTCCGTCACCCTGACCCACCTCAGCGCCCCGGTCGGCGGTTCCAAGCGGCTGACCGGGCATCTCGTCCGGCCGGACGGACCTGGCCCATGGCCCGGTGTCGTGGTCGCGCACGAGGTGATGGGTGCCAATGACGAGATGCTCCGACAGGCACGGCGGCTCGCCAGCGCCGGATATCTGACCCTGATGCCCGACCTGTACACGGACGGAGGCGCACGGCGCTGCCTGATACCCACCATGCGGGCCGCGCTGTCCGGCCACGGCCGCGCCCACCAGGACATCGCCGCCGCGAGAAACTACCTCGTCGATGATCCCGACTGCACCGGCGCGGTCGGGATCATCGGTTTCTGCCTGGGCGGATCCTTCGCCCTCATGGCGGCAGGCAGCGGCATCTTCGACGCCGCGTCCGCCAACTACGGCCAGCTCCCCAAAGACATGGACCAGGCCCTGGCCGACGCCTGCCCCATCGTCGCCAGCTACGGGGGCCGCGATCGACCGCTCAAGGGAGCGGCGGCCAAGCTCGACTCCGCCCTCGACAGGCTCGGCGTCGTACACGACGTGAAGGAGTACCCACAGGCAGGCCACGCCTTCCTCAACGACGAACAGTTCGGCCCGCGCCTGTTGCACCCGCTCTACCGCGTCGCCGGGTTCGGACCTGTCCCAGAAGCCTCTGGCGACGCATGGCTACGCATCGAGGCCTTCTTCGACACCCACCTCAAGCACACGACCAAGGCCTGACCCCACCTCAGGTTGCCCCAACGCCCCACAGTTCATCAGCGAGATCCTCCACGGAGGCCATCAGTCGGTGGCGGATCACGGCTGGTTCGTCGTGGCCGAGGTCGGCAACGACGGCGTTCTGCAACCGCACACCGCGTGACGCCGCGCGGGAACCCGATCGGCGGCTCGTTCGGCTACTGACTTCGGCTCGTCAGGGTGACGCTGGTTCGTCGAGGGCCAGGCCGGTGCCCGCTATGAAGCCGTCGAGGATGCCGGACCGGTACTGAAGGCGCTTGAGCCGGTTGCGTACGAGTGCTTCGAGCCGGTCGAGGGCAACGACTGCGAGGTTGGCCAGGCTGTGCTTGACGTGCGCCCATACCCACTCGACCGGGTTGAGGTCGGGTGAGTAAGCGGGCAGCAGGAATACCGTCAGCCACTCACGCTCGGCGATCAGCTCGCCCATGGCGCGGGAGACGTGGGTGTTCAGGCGGTCCCACACCAGCACGAGGGGCGCCTTGACGAGCTGGTGGACGCCGTCGATCAGCGCGATGAAGTCCCGCTCGCCCATGCTGCGACGTTTGCCTTTGCCCGCTCGGTGGGTGCGCAGGCGGTGGCACAGCCGGGTCCGGGAGCCGGGCCGCATGGCAATCATCCCGGCCACGGACAGTCGGCCCGAGCGTCGTCCGCTCACCGTCACCTGCGGGGTGTGGCCGCGCCGGCCCCAGGTGCGCCCCCTGGGCGGTCGGCGGGTGAAGCCTGCCTCGTCCTCGAAGCAGATGTAGCCCCCACAGGCCGCCCGGACTCTTTTACCTCCGCCCAGGTCGCCTCCTTCCACGCGGTGACGGCCTGCTCGTCCCGCTCGGCGACCCGCCGCGCAGGGACCTGCGGGCTGAAGCCGAGCCGGTGCATCAGCCTCGTCGCGCCCGAGACGCTGTAGGAGACGTGAAACTTCCTGCCGATCAGCGTGGCCACCCTCGCCGCGGTCCACACCTGGTCCTCCGTCCAGCCGTGCGCGGCCGGACCCTGCTCGAGATACCTGGCGAGCTTTTCCAGACAGCGTGGCGACAGGCGACACCGGCCCCCGCTCGGCCCTCGCGAAAGCAGCTCCTCGGCACCGCCTTGCCGCCACAACTGCTGCCACTGGTAAGCCGACTTCAGACTCACACGCAGCTGCCGGGCCACCTCGGGCGGTTTGACCTGCTGCGCGAACAGCTCTGCCGCCTGTATCCGCACCGCTTCCCGACGCCCCCGTGCTGCAGGCGTCAGCCCGCCCCCATCCGCGTATCTCACACGCCATGGACTACCGACAACACCGCACCCACATCGGCAAGTTCAGCAAACATCACCCTAACGAGCCGAGATCAGTAACGGCGTCATGGCCCCGCGGCGACCGTCTCCGCTTTGCGGCCGTCAGGGCTTGATCGGCTTGACCTTCGTGTCGGCGCCGTTGACCCGCGACTCTTTGTCGAGGTGAGCAGGGCCGACCTACCGAGTTGGGTCGACTACGCGCTTGCCTTGGGCGTGGCCGGTCTCGACCGCGCGGTGGGCGTCCTGGACCGCGCTCAGCGGGTAGACCTGCTCGACCACCGGGCGCAGTTCGCCGCGGTCCACATATCCGACCAGGGCCTCCATGTCGTCGCGCCGCATCTTTTCCGACATGAAACGCATCCGAGGGCCGGGGAGCAGCACGGAGAGCAGGGCGAACGGCAGGCCCTTCATGGTCATGGTGACGGCGCGGCCTCCCCTGCGCACCATCCGGTGGTACTGACGCGCGGAGCCTCCGTGGCAGTCCACGAGCGCGTCGAACTCCCCTGTCAGGGCGCCGGGCTTGATCGAGTCGTAGTCGAGGACCTGGTCGGCTCCGAGCTCACGGCAGAAGTCGGCATTGCGGGCACTCGCGACGGCTGTGACGCTCGCTCCCATGGCCTTGCCGAGTTGGACGGCGGCGCTGCCGACTCCGCCGCTGGCGCCGACCACCAGCAGTCGCCGGCCGCTCTGCAACCGCAGCCCGTCCCGCAGGACCTGCAGAGCGGTGAGGCCGACGGCCGGCAGCGCTGCCGCCGAGACGAGGTCGATGGTGGTGGGCGCGGCCGCCATCTGCTCCGGTCTCGCGACGAGGTACTCGGCGACGGCACCGGTCCTGCGCATGCGGATGCCCAGGAAGCCCCATACCCGCTGCCCGAGTTCCAGACCTTCGACGCCCGGGCCGAGCGCGGCCACCTCTCCCGCGTAGTCCACGCCGGTCCCGCGAGGAAAGGACCCCAGCCGGAGCCGTCGCAGCTGGGTGTCGATGGGATTGACCCCGGCCGCGTGCACCTTCACGAGTACCTGGCCGCGCGCCGGAGTCGGCACGGGGACATCGCGGACCTGCAGCACTTCCGGCCCACCGGAGCGGTCGATCTGAGCCGCTCTCATCGTACCGTTCAGCATGATCATGCTCCTGTCAGAATTGTCGAACGCTGGGGCGGCCACTGGCCAGGAGCGCGTCGCGGACGCCTCCTGCGGCTGCGGCCTTCCAGGGGGTGGGTGCCTGCGGTCAGCAGGGAGGCGAACCGGGCTTCGCGACTTCGGCGACGTCAGACCGGGTCCTCGGTCTGGATGTTGCGGACCACGTCGAGCGCGTCGTCGACGTGCTTGTCCATGTTGGTCAGCGAGTTGAAGACATGCCGGACCGTCCCCTGACGGTCGATGACATAAGTGACCCGGCCCGGGATGATGCCCAACACGCTGGGCACGCCGTAGTTTTTGCGTACCTGCCCCTCCTCGTCGCTCAGCAGCGTGAAGGGCAGGTTGTGCCGGGCGGCGAAGGCCGCGTGCTTGTGCACCGAGTCGGAACTCACGCCGATGACCTCGGCTCCGGCGTCGGTGAAGACCTCGTGGCTGTCCCGGAAAGCACACGCCTCGGCCGTGCAGCCGCGGGTTTCGTCCTTGGGGTAGAAGTACAGGACGACCACCCCGTCGCTGAGCCGGTCGTACAGCCGGACCGGAGCGCCGGCTTGTGACAGCAGGGTGAAGTCGGGTGCTTTGTCGCCCACTTGTATGCCTCTTGCCATGTCCGTCTGCCTCTCTTCTTCCGCCGCAGGCAGGAGAGCGCTGCGGCTGTGGGTGGGATGGGAGATCGGGTGCACCGGCGGCGTAGGTGATGCCGGCCGCCCGCCCCCGCGTAGTGGACCTGAGTGGTGCCGGCTCTCCCAGGAAAGGCCGGCACCACTCACGCGGCACCAAAATGAAGCCGACGCTGGGCCTGCGGTCATCCGCCGCGCGAACTGCCGCTGCCGCGCATCAGTCAGAGGGGCTCAGCGCGTGTCTCCGGGAAGGGCGTGGACGATCTCGGGCTTGTCACGCTTGGTGTGAGCGGTCCAGTAGTGCTCGGCGATGGTGTCGGCCTCGGTGCCGGGGCCGCTGCCGATGAAGACGCTGATGGCCACGTGTGCGGCATGAATGCCGCGCTCGGCGAGCTCGACGTTCAGCGTCATCGCGTAGCTGCGCAGCGAGGCGGCGGCGATGCCGATGGTGGCGAAGCTGCCTCCCCTGGGCTGCACGGAGGAGCCACCGGTGGAGAACAGAAGGGTGCCGCTGCCGCGCTCCAGCATCCCTGGGAGTACCTGGCTCACGGCGGCGACGGCTCCATAGAGGTAGTGGTCGATCTGTGGCTGGAGGTCCTCGGCAGTCGCCTCGGCGGCAGAGACACCGGCGAGGCCGCGGTCGGCGGGCGAGTATTCCAGCACGTCGATCGGACCGAAGCGGTCGGCTGCGGCCGCCAGTGCCGCGCGCACGGTGTCCGGGCGCATCACGTCGGCGGCGAAGGCGGCGGCCTCGACACCGTCCGCCACGAGCTGCGCGGCAAGGGCTTCGACCTTCTCCTTGGTCCGGGAGATGAGGGCGACCTGGAAGCCTTCGGCGCCGAAGCGGCGGGCGATGGACAGCCCCATGCCGGGGCCTGCTCCGATGATGGCGATGACAGGCATGTGAGGAGCTCCTGTTCGAAGTGTTGAGGAAGTGGTTGAGTGGAGCAGCACGACGACTGCCAAGGGCTGCGGCCGTGGACGGGACGTGAGGGACGCCGATGAGCGATTCACGTCCGCCGGTGCAGGCCGCCGCTAGGAGAACCTGCCGCCCGCGGGTCCACGGACGGCGGCCGGCTGTCCCGTTCCTGACCGGTGCTTCTGGCCCAGTCAGCGGACCAATTCGCGTCCGGCCGGAGCAGACCACCTCTAGTAGGAGAAGCGGCCGCCTACCGGGCCCCGGACTGCGCCGGCGGCCAGTTCCTTCACCTTGTGTGCGGGCACCGGGGCTCCGGACGTCTCGCGGACCCAGCGCATGACCTCTTCCTGACCCGTTCCGAACGGCGGCAGACCCGGGAAGTACGGGTACACGTAGACCGGGGTGTTGGGTTCGCTGCGCCAGCTCTCGTCCAGAGTGCCGATGTCCACCGTGTCGAATCCGAGGGTGTCCAGCAGTTCGGTCACCTCGGCCTTGGCGCTCGGCTCGTCACCGGCGATGGGCAGCGCACTGCGATCGGGCGCCCCCGAGGGACGGGCAAGGGTGAGCAGGCAGCGGAAGGAAATGTTGTTGAACGCCTTGACCACATGGGAGTCGGCCAGGTGGCGCTGCACCAGGGTGCTTGAGGTCAACTCGCCGGAGTCCAGCTCGCTGATCTGGCCGTCGCGCTCGGGGTAGTAGTTCATCGTGTCGATCACGGTCTTGCCCGCCAGTGCGGCGACCGGCAGCTTGTCGTAGGCGACCAGCGGAATGGTGGCCACGACCAGGTCGCCGGACCGGGCGGCCTCGGCCGGGGTGGCCGCGCGGGCACGGGAACCGAGTTCGCTGACGACGTCGCTGAGGGTCTCCGGGTCCCGGGAGTTGCTCAGGACCACATTCAGGCCGGCGTCGACGGCGTGGCGGGCCAGAATGCCGCCGATCGCGCCGGCGCCGATGATTCCGAGGGTCTTCGTCATGGGCCATGTCTCCTGGTAAGTCAACAGAGCTGGTGAGTAGGTCGCCGGGGCAGAGGTTCGAAAGGTGGGAGTGGGCCAGGCTGGATCACGCAGGGGCAGATTCGAGGAGGCCGCCATCCGCTGGGCCCACAGAAACGCCGGTGTTGCTTCGGCTTTTCCCGGCCACGGCTGGGCCGGTCGCGAGACGTCGTCGCCGGCATGACCTGCGCGGGAGGCCTGGTGGACGCTGGTCCGGACTCCGTATGCAAGTGGCGACATGCACTCCCGACCGTACAAGTCGAGGGGCCCCTCATGTTGCTCACCCTAGCAGCAAACATGAGGACAGCCTCATGTTGGATATCCTCTTAGGTATGTCCACTCATCGAGCGCGCGGCGAAGCCGCGACGGGCCGTCCTCTGCGGCGTGACGCGCAGCGCAACCGGGACGCCCTGCTCGCGGCGGCTCGCGCATGTCTGGCCGAGCAGGGCATGGAAGCCTCGCTGGAGCAGGTGGCCAAGCGAGCGGGCCTGGCCATCGGCACGCTGTACCGCCATTTCCCCACTCGCCTCAACCTCGTGCAGGCGGTGTTCGCCGACAAGATCGAGGCCTGGCGGGAAGCCGCAGAGAAGGCCGTCGCCATGGACGACGCCTGGGAGGGGCTGTGCCTCTTCCTCGAGACGATGTGTGAACTCCAGGTCGGTGACAGGGGATTCCAGGACCTGGCTGCCATTCGTCTGCCGGAGACGGCGTGTCTGGCGGGGGCGCAGTCACGCATCTATGAACTCGCCGTCCGTATCGTGGAGCGCGCACAGGAGCAGGGAACGCTCCGCTCCGACATCACGCCCGAAGATCTCACCTTCGTGATCTGGGCCAACGGCAGAGTCACCGAAGCCACTCAGGACGTCGCACCGGGGACTTGGCGCCGCTTCCTGCACCTGCTGCTCGACGGATTCCGCGCCGAGCGGGCGCATCCGCTTCCCCAACCGCCGTTGAGCAAGGACGAGTTGTACCGCGCCATGCTCCGACTCGACGGTGATCGCGACTGCACTGGCTGAAGACGGTTCTCCGCGACGGCACATCGCGTGACGCCGCGCACGGTGACTGCCCTGTGCCATGACGCTCGCCGACACCGCCTGCAAGCGCTCGAAGACCTGCTAGCACCGCGACACTCGGCGGAGGCCGAACGCCTGCCGTGCCCACACGGAAATCGGCTTCCTGTCACTGCTCGCAGACAGTAGCCCCAGGGGCCTGCCGAGATGATGGGGGCAGGGTGGTCGGCGAGACGCGCAACCCTTCGACGACCAGGGCGAGATTGCGTCTGCGGTCCGCGCCGTCGGGATCGCTTGGACGCACCGTGGCCAGAAACCATGACGATGACCGCCGCCAGATCACGAACCTCCAGTTCCGGTCGCACCACTCCCGCTTCGACGGCGCGGCGCAGCAACCGTTCAAGGGAGGACAGGTAGTGGCGCACACCCTCCACGTCGGGAACAACCTGTACTGACTCTGCCCCGCACTGTGATGACTTCTTCTCACCCCTGAGCATCCGGGCGGTTCTCGTCCCGCAGCCGATCCAGTCGTATCGACGGCCCGTCACAGCAAGACAGCTGCTGCCTCAGTGCAAGCGGTAACCGAGCAGCGCGAGGCCGGCGGGCGGCGTCATCATCTTCCCGGAAGACGGTCGTACCCGCGCTGCCAGTCATCCCGTGAGCTTCATTGATGCCTCAGATGTCGGTCTGGCGCCTGGGACCGACGGTGCCGACCACCGGGCCGAGCCATTGATGCGCATCCGGCCGCGCGTGACCTGTCAGTCCTTTTTCCCGGGTTCCGGCGAGGCAGAGCACGCCTGACTGGCCCGGAGCATGGCCCTGTAGAGGGCGCGGGGCTCGGGCGAGTCGGGCAGGGGGCCGCGGGCGGGGGCTTCGCAGGACTGGAGCATCAGGGCGACGACGCGTTTCCAGGCGTCGGGAGCGGTGTCGCCGGTGGCGTTGACGACGCCGGCATTGGCCATGTACACCAGCACCAGGTCCTCGGGGGTGAAGTCCTCACGCAGACGTCCTGCGGCCTTGGCGCGGTCGATGAGCTGGACGACGCCCTCGTACGCCTGACCTCGGCGCTCCTCCAGACCCTTGGCGGTGGGGAAGGTCATGGTCAGCACGTCGGCGAAGCCGTAATCGGCGGCCTGCATCGCGCAGCCGGTTTCGATGAACCCCGCGAGGCCGCGCCAGGGATCGGGGTCGTCGAGGGCGACGCCGACCGCGTCGACGTAGGCGTCCATACGGTCGGCGAAGACCGCGGCCACCAGGTCCTCCTTGGTCGCGAACCGGCGGAACAGAGTGGCGATGCCCACCCCCGCCTCGCGGGCCACGGAGGCCATGGAGGCATGCAGGCCGTCACGCCTGAACACCGTGCGCGCGGCGGCGAGTATCCGCGCGCGGTTGCGCTCGGCGTCGCTGCGGAGAGGCTGCGCGGCACGGTCATCGCTGGATGGGGAGCCAAGGGTCATGACACTCAGTCTACCGAATCGGAATACCCAGTCCGTTTTCAGTGTTATCGTGGATCGCGGAACCGGACAGGCCTTTCCGAATCACGAATCGGATGCCCCTTTCCGAATCGAGCGAACCCATGCCAAGGAGTTGATGATCAGTGCGCGCTGTGACATTGGCGCAGGTACCCGGCAGCCCCGAGGTGACCGAGGTGGAGCTGCCCCGCCCGGAGGCCGGTGAGGTGCTGGTCAAGGTGGCCGCCTCCTCGGTGAACGGGTTCGACCTGGGCACGGCGGCCGGATACCTGCAGGGCATGATGGAGCACCGCTTCCCGCTGATCCCCGGCAAGGACTTCGCAGGCACCGTCGAGGCGGTCGGTGCGGGTGTCGAGGGTTTCGCGGTCGGCGACGCCGTGTTCGGCGTGGACGCCAAGGCGTACCTGGGTACCGGTTCGATGGCGCAGTACGTCGCCGTTTCGACTGCTGTCGGCCTCGCTCACCGGCCCGACGGGGTCTCCGTGCGTGACGCCGGCGCGCTCGGGCTGGCGGGCACCGCCGCCTTCGACGGTCTCGCCCTGCTCGGCCCGCTGGAGGGCAGGACGGTGCTGATCTCCGGTGCCACCGGCGGCGTGGGTGCCATCGCCGTGCAGCTGGCCGCGGCCCGGGGCGCGAGGGTGATCGCCACGGCCAAGCCGGGTTCCGAGAGCGACTTCGTCTCGACGCTGACCGACGCCGAGGTGACCGTCATCGACTACACCCAGGACGTGACCGCGCAGGTCCGGGCGATCGCCCCGGACGGCGTGGACGCGGTGCTGCACCTCGCCGGCGACCTGGCCGAGCTCACCGCGCTCACCCGCGACGGCGGCGCCGTCGCCTCCGCCCTCAGCCTCGCCCCGGTCCCCGAGGCCTCGGAGGACCGCAAGCTGCAGACCGCCGTGCTCCGGTCCAACCCGACCGCCGACACCCTGTCCACCCTCGCCGGGCAGGTCGCCTCCGGCGCCCTCAAGGTGCCGGTGAGCTCCGCATTCGACCTGGAGCGTGCCCCCGAGGCATTCGCCGCCTTCGGCCGCGGCGCCCTCGGCAAGATCGCGATCACCGTCGCCTGACCAGTCCGTATCCCAGACGCTTCCCCCACGAAAGGACACTCACCATGCCCAGCATCGCCATCGTCGGAGCCGGCCCCGGAATGGGCCTCGCCATCGCCCGCACCTTCGGCTCGCGCGGCTACGACGTCGCTCTCATCGCCCGCAACCGCGCCAAGCTCGACGACCTCGTCGGCCTGCTCACCGCCGAGGGCATCACCGCCGCGGCGTTCCCGGCGGACGTGCTCGACCACGATGCGCTGACCCAGGCCCTCAAGGACGCCGCCACCCGCTTCGGCGGCATCGACGTCCTGGAGCACTCCCCCTCTCCGGGCAACGGCTCCATAGACTCCATGGGCCTCACCTCTCCGTCCCAGACCAGCCCCTCCGATGTGCAGGGATGGATCGACTTCCTGCTCCACAGCGCCATCGTGGCCACCCAGGCCGTCCTGCCCGCGATGCGTGAGGCCGGCGCGGGCACCCTGCTCTTCACCAACGGCGCCGGCTCGATCGACCCGAACCCCATGCTCGGCAACGTCAACCCCGCCCAGGCGGCGCTGCGCAACTGGGTGCTCAACCTGCACAAGGAGCTGGCCGGCACCGGCATCCAGGCCGCGCACGTCGCCATCGGCGTGTGGATCGGCGCGGGCGGCCCTCCCGAAATCCCGACCGGCGAGGCCGAGGACATCGCCCCTCTCTACTGGGACCTGCACACCCAACGCGACGAATCCGAGCGCGTCTTCACCGGCTGACACCTCCCAGCTCTCCCCCGTTGAATCCTGATCCGCTCAATCCACACCCGCCGCGGCGATCCCCGCCGCGGCGGGACCGAAGACGAAGGTCTCCGCTCCGATGAACGTGTTCCTGTGGATCCTGCAGGGCGTCCTCGCCGCGCTCTTCGCGGCCGCCGGCGTCACCAAGGCCACCCAGCCCCGCGAAAAGCTCATGTCCCAGCTGCCGTGGGTCAGTGACGTCTCGACCCCCGTGGTACGTCTTATCGGCGTCGCCGAACTCGCCGGCGCCCTCGGGCTGATCCTGCCGGGTGCCTTCGACATCGCCACCGTGCTCACCCCGCTGGCCGCCACCGGCCTGGCTGTGATCATGGTTCTGGCCATGGGCCTCCACGCCCGCCGCAAGGAACCGCAGGCCATCGGGTTCAACGCGATCCTGCTCATCGTGGCCGCGGTCATCATGTGGGGCCGGCTCGGGCCCCACTCCTTCTGACCACCCGCCCCCTTCACAGCGGCCCGGCCCGACCACCCCGGTCGGGCCGCTGTTTCCCCATCCCTGTCCGCCTATCGGAGACGACCGTGGAACTGGGCATCATCTCCCTGTCCGACCTGCAGACCGACCCCGCCACAGGAAAACTGCACGACCCGGGGCGCCGCACCCGCGAGATCGTCTCCTACGCCATCGCCGCCGACCAGGCCGGGCTGGACGTCTTCGGTCTCGGCGAGCACCACAGCTGGGACTTCGCCGTCGCCAACCCCGCCGTCCCGCTGGCCGCGATCGCCCAGGCCACCAGCCGCATCCGGCTGGCCAGTGCCGTGTCGGTGCTGTCCACCGCCGATCCGGTCCGGCTGCACCAGGACTTCGCCTCCCTCGACCTGATCAGCGACGGCCGCACCGAGATCATCGCGGGGCGCAGTGCGTTCGTCGAGGCGTTCCGCCTGTTCGGCGTGGACCTCAAGGACTACGACGACGTGTTCGCGGAGAAGCTGCGGCTGCTGCTCGCCATCCGTGAGAACCCCGAACACGTCACCTGGCACGGACGGTTCCGCCCGGCCATGGACGGCCTGTCCGTCCAGCCCCCGCCCCGGCAGCCGCAGTTGCCGCTGTGGCTCGGCGTGGGCGGCACCCCCTCCAGCGTGGAACGCGCCGGACGCCTCGGCCTGCCCATGGCGCTCGGCCTCATCGGCGGGGACATCCGACGTGCCCGCCCCCTCGTCGAGCACTACCGCGCGGTCGGCACCGCAGCCGGCCACCCCGCCCACCGGCTGCGGCTCGGCAGATCCGGCCACTTCTACGTCGGCCGCACCTCCCAGGGCGCACGCGACGACGTCTTCCCCTTCTACCAGGAATACGTCCGCCCCAAGCCGCCCACCGGACGCGGCTTCCACATCGGACGCGCCGAGTTCGACGCCGCGGCGGTACCGTTCGGCGCGCTGATGGTCGGCAGTCCCCAGGAGATCATCGACAAGATCCTCGCCGAACGCGAAGTGCTCGGCATCGACCGTTACATGGGCCAGGTCGACTTCGGCGGTCTGCCCGCCGGAATGGTCCACGACTCGATCGAGCTTCTCGCCACCGAGATCGCCCCCGTCATCCGCAGGGAACTCGCCCCACCGGCCGGGCCGGCCGCAGCCTGACGCACAGCCGAACCGGCGTCGCGGATGTCGGCGGCCACGATCGTGGGGTCACAGTGTGGGAAGAAGCGGCCCGCGTCGAGGCAACGCAGTGCGTGGTGCTGTTGACCCGGATGGACGGGGCGTCGACTTCTGTGGACGCCGAGGCACTGAGCGAGGCACTGCTCGCCGCGTACGACGAGTTACCCGCCCGCCACGCCCCCGTCCACGGCGAGCTCTACGCCCCCGGACGGGCTACGCGGCGTTCCCGCCGGGCCGCGCTCCCCCACCGCGGCAGGTCCTGCTCGGTCCAGATGCACTTGCCGTCTCCGAAGAAGCGGGTGCCCCAGCGTCGGGAGAGGGCGGCAACCAGGTGGAGGCCTCGGCCTCCCTCGTCCGTGTACCCGGCGCGCCGGATGCGCGGAGTGGTGAGGCTGTGGTCGTACACCTCGCAGATGAGTGACCGGCTGCGCAGGAGGCGCAGGCGGATGGGTCCCTGTGCGTGCCGGACCACGTTGCCCACCAACTCGCTCACCAACAGCTCGGTGGTCATGGCCAGTTCGTCCAGGTCCCAGGCGGCGAGCCGGTCTCGGACGTGGGCTCGGGCCTGTCCGGCGGCCCTGGGGTCATGAGGCAGGTCGTAGGAGACGACGTCGGCGGCGGGGGTGCCGTGGACGCGGGTGATGAGTAGTGCGGCGTCGTCGGTGGTTCCCTCCCGATCGGGCACCAGGGCCGAGACGATCTGGTCGCACAGCCTGTCGAGATCGCCTCCGTCGTCCGGCGGGTCGACGTCGAAGTACGGGGTGCGGCCCACTTCTTCGGCCAGGGTCCGGCGCAGCTGGACGAGGCCTTCCTCCGTGTCCCGGGTGGCGGACTCGACAAGACCGTCCGTGCAGAACACCAGCAGACTCTCGTCGGGCAGGTGCACCTCGTGGACGTCGAAGGGCGGTTCGGCGGCGCCGAGGGGAGGGTTGACGGTCAGTTCCGGACTGTGCACCGTGCCGTCGGGATGCACCACGAGTGGCGGCGGATGACCTGCCAGGCAGAAGGAGCAGGTGCGGGTGACCGGGTCGTAGACGGCGTACGCGCAGGTGGCGTAGTGGTCGTAGCCCAGGTCGCCGACGAGTTCGTTGAGATGGCCGAGCAGTTCGGCCGGCTCCAGCTCCAGGTCGGCGAGCGTACGGACGGCCGTGCGGAGCCGACCCATGGTCGCGGCCTCGGTGATGCCGTGCCCCATGACGTCCCCGATCACGATGGCCACGCGGTCGGTGGACAGCGGGATGACGTCGTACCAGTCGCCCCCGACCTCGTCCCCGCCGCGCCCTGCGGGAAGGTAGCGCGCCGCGGCGGAGGCGGCGGGCAGGGAGGGCAGCGTTCTGGGCAGCAGGTCGCGCTGGAGTCCCTGGGCGCGGGTGTGTTCGACGTCGTACAGACGGGCCCGTTCCAGAGCCTGGGCGACCAGACCGCTCAGGGCGGTCAGCAGGGTACGTTCCTCCTCGTCGAAGGAGCGCGGCCGGGCGAAGGAGACCACGCAGCAGCCGACGGCGTGACCCGAGGCGATGAGCGGGAGGAAGGCCCATGCCTGCATGGGTGATGTCGCGGTCAGGCTCCTCAGTTTCGGATAGAGCTCGATGAAGGCGGCCGTGGACTCGACGAACGCAGGGGTTCGGCTGCGCAGCGCCTCGGTGACCGCGGTGTTGGCGGCCAGAGGAATGCCGTCGATCCTGCTGAGGAACTCATGCGGGTAGCCCACGGAGTCGACCACCCTCACCCGTCCGGCCTCCAGCGCCTCCACCACCAGTCCGTCCGCGCCGAACGCCGGCAGCACATGCTGCGCGACCGTCCGGACCACGTCCTGCGACGTCACGGCCTCGGCGAGGGCCACGGTCAGCACGCCCATCCGGGCGGTGCGCGCGGCCATCGCCCTCTCCTCCGCCGAGCCCGCGCCCTGCCCCAGCCGACGGTCGGTGACGTCGAGGAACGAGACCCCCAGCCCGCTGCCCGGCACGGGGTCGAGCCGGACGTGGTAGAGCCGCTGGTCGGGCGGCCAGCGCACGTCGAAGCCGACCGGCCGGCCCTCAGCGGCTGCCCGTCGGCACTGGGCCTCCAGGCCGTGGACGCGGGTAGCGGGAATGTCCCACAGCACGGTTCCGGGCCGTACCCGCCCGGTGGCGAGCAGGCGTTCGGCCTCCTCGTTGGCAAAGGTGACCCGCCAGTCGTCGTCGACCGTCACAAAGCCGACGCGCAGGCCGCGCAGCGTACGGAGGAACGGCTCGTGCGGCACGTAGGTGTCGTCGGATGCCTGTGCGTCCAGGCGCTCGGCGACCCATGCCGCCACCGACCGGAGCAGGGACCACTGGGCGGGGTCCGGCGCCGCGGGTGCCACGGCGAACACCGACAGCGCGCCCACCGGCCCGTCGGGGCCGGGCAGCGGCACGGATGCCGTACCCGATGCCCCGATCCCGGTGACGTGCCCAGTCAGCCAGACCTCGGCGACACCCCGGACGGCGCGGGCAGGAGCGCTGTCGCCCTCCTCCGGGAGGTCGCCCCAGGCCGCGGTGGCCGCGGGGGCGAGCCCGCTGACCGCCATGAGCCTCAGCGTTCCGGATCCGGGGTCACGCCGGTGCACCACGCCGCCAAGTCCTCCCAGACCTGCGGTCGCCTGCTGCAGGGCCAGCAGCACGGCCTGATCGCCGGGGAGTGCCGCGGCCGCCGACGCCAGCAGCGACAGCCGCGTCGGCGTCGCCGCCCCGGCATGGCCCGCACGCTCCGCGGATTGAGCCGACACATCGCCTCCAGCTGGCTCGCGCCCCGACCGCACAGGAGCGCGGCCCCGAGCCCGATGTGACCCACAGTAGTTCGCGTGTGGCCCGCAGGCTCCTTGTGCGACCGGACTCGGCAGAGCCGCTATGCGGTCACGAGGGGACTCACGATGAGGTTGGGGAACCGGCCGTCGTGCCGCGCCGTGCCGCTGATGGCCTCGTTGACGCGTTCCAGGGGATGGACGACCGTTCCGGCGGGCTCCGGTCGAGCAGTCCGACCGCCGCCAGGTCCGCCATCGCCTTCCCCTCCTCCGAGGGGAACCATGCCGAGCCGATGACGGCCGGGCAATTCGGTGGCGACGCAGCGCATACGACGGTGACCTCCTCGCCGTCGATCACGCCGCCGATCACGCCGTCGATCATGCCGCCGGCAGGCCTTCCGCGCTGCCGCTGTCGCTGTGCCGCTACGGCTGACGGGCGCCAGTCCGTCCGTCAGCCGCCGCCGTGCGCGGTCAGTGTCGGCGCCGGTCAGGGTCAGGCACCGGAGACAGGCACTTCACCCACGAGGTCGCTGCCGTCGGCCTGGGCGGGCGCCGCGCTCGCGGTCTTCTCCTCCGCCTTCACCTGCCAGGCCGGCTTCTTGCGCAGCAGCATCAGACAGCCCAGAGCCACGACGTTCGCCGACGCCATGTACACCCCGATGAGCCACGACTTCCCGCTCTCGGTGAAGATGGCCGTGGCGATGATCGGTGCGAGCCCACCGCCCACGATGGAACCGAGCTGGTATGCGAGCGAGATGCCCGTGTACCGGATCTTCGGCGGGAAGTTCTCCGTCAGCAGCGCTGGTATGCAGGCGAAGGAGAGGCAGCTGGAGGTGACCACCAGCACGCCCCCGAGCATGGCGAGCATGAGGTTGCCGGAGTCGAACAACGGGAACAGGAGCAGTGCCGTGAGCCCCTGCATGGCGGCCCCCGCCACGAGCACCGGACGGAGACCGACGCGGTCGGCGAGACGGGCGAAATAGATCACGGCCGGGATGGCGACCACCCCGCACGTCATGGCGATCCACAGCAGCGAGGAACGGCTGTAGCCGACGGCACTCGTCCCGTAGGTCAGCGAGTACGTCTGCACTATGTAGGTGGAGATCCCCGGTACACCGGCGACGATCAGGGTCTTGAGCAGCGTGCCGCCGTGCGAGCGCAACACCTCCAGCACGGGCACCGCCTCCGGTTCCCGGGCGACCGACGCCTCGAACAGAGGGCTCTCGCTCAGCTTCCGGCGGGCCAGCATCCCGATCACGATGAGGACCACACTGCTGACGAAGGCGATCCGCCAGCCCCAGACGGTGAAGGCGTCCCCGGTGGCAGCCTCCAGTCCGATCAGGACGAGGTTGGACAGCACCAGTGCGAACGCGGGTCCGACGGCCGGCGCGGAGGCGTAGAGAGCTCTCCGGTTCGGCGGCGCGTGTTCGATGGCCATCGAGACGGCACCGCCCCACTCACCGCCCATGGCGAGGCCCTGGACGATGCGCAGGACCACGAGCAGAGCAGGAGCCCACACCCCGATCTGGGCGTAGGTCGGCACCAGCCCGACGCAGACGGTCGAGATGCCCATGATCAGAAGCGTCACGACGAGCATCCGCTTCCGGCCGATGCGGTCACCGAAGTGACCGGCGATGACGCCTCCGAGCGGACGTGCCACGAATCCCACCGTGAGCGTCGCCATGGCCCCGAGCTGCCCCACCACCGGGTCGCCGGTGGGGAAGTACAGCGGACCGAACACCAGGACCGCGCAGAGCGCGTAGACGAAGAAGTCGTACCACTCGAGCGTGGTACCGATGAACGTTGCCAGGACAACTCGACGAGCATCCCGCGCTCGTGTGCGCGCGTCGTCATTGGCGTGCGACAGGGACATGGCTTTTCCGCTTCCGTGAAGAGGGCGACCCGATGCCCGGGTCAAGAGGGTAGTGCCGCACGGTTGCCCCGACGGGGCAGCCATGGGCCTGCTGAAGATTTCGCTGTTCCGTGGGGCTGAAGATGGGGCAGTTCGCGCCCATACCCGGCCTTTTCCAGTTGTCAGCCGGTCTTTTCGGATTCCTGGATGAGGGGGTAGTCGGGCATCCAGACCACGTCGAAGCGCTTCTCTGTTTCACCCAACTGTTCAGCGGTGGGGGCCCCATGAGGATCGAGATAGTGGAGGGTTCCCTCGAAGCCACCAGGTGCGTAGAACGCGATGAAGCGGGTCTTGGGAGCGGCGAACGCCCACGAGTGGGCCCAGCCTGTCGGCAGCAACCCGAAGTCACCTGGGTGGAGATCGGTGACCATGCGGTTGCCTTTCCTGTCGTCCTGCCAGACGCGGAGAACGCCACTCAGGACGTAGACACCCTCGGTCGTGTCGTGGTGGTAATGGGGAGGCGTGGGCGGTGCCGTGTCGCCTTCGCAGTACGTCAGACCCATGTGGCCTTCGGTGTCTTCCTGGCGGGTGAGCAGAGTGCGGAGGCTGCTGCGGACAGCGATGTGCTCACCCTCCCCGGCCCTGAGCACATAGGGAGCTCCCTTACCGACTTTGTCGAGCGATATGTATCCGGGGATACGCGTTCCTTCATCCGTCATCGATGACTCCTTGCAATGCTTTTTACGGTTTCGTCGGCGTGTGGCTTTTCCGCACTGGGACTGCGCGGTAAGCAGAAGTGGTCCCGCCCGGGCAACTCAGGGGTGGCCTGGTGTGCCTGGGGGGAGGCTGGCCGCGCCGCGCACGAGACGGCGTCCGGGGAGGCCCCACCGGGAGCCGACGCGAGGAAGCTACCAATGCATGCGGCCGCATACAATAGTCGCGATAGCTACCACCTTGCATGCACTAGTGCTATCGTTCGCACGCCACCGAGGCGTCATGCGCGGTCACTGACCGGACACCTGCCGGACGTGCGGCAGCGATCTCCCTGAAACGGGCTTCCGGCACCCGATCGCCAGCAAGAGGGCAAGGAGGACCTGCATGTCAGCTGTCTCCAACCGACGGGGCACGCTCTGCCTGACCGTCGACAATCTCGGCATGGCACTCGCTGTCGGCCGACGTCGTGCGGCTCGCCCGGACGCGGACGAGCCCGGACTCCGCCGCGGCGTGCCGGCCTTCCTCGAGCTGTTCGCGGAGCTACGTCTGCGGGCGACCTTCTTCGTCGAGGGGTGGAACGCGTTGCATCACCCCGATGTGATCGAGCGGATCGCCTCGGCGGGACATGAGATCGGACTGCATGGTTGGGTGCACGAACGCTGGGCGGATGACCTTGACGACCGAGCCCGTGAACAGTTGCTGTGGGACGGCACGGCAGCGCTGCGACGTGCGGGTTTCACTCCAGTGGCGTTCCGCGCACCCGGCGGTTACCGCGGCGGCCGCACGCTCGAAGTGCTGAGCGAGCTCGGGTACCGGATCGACAGCAGCATCGACGCCGGCACCGGCGCGCCGGGCACCACTCCGGAGATCATGCTGCTGCCGGGCGGACTCGTGGGCGTCCCGTGGACCTGGGACATGATCGACTTCTGGCAGTACGAGATGCGGCCCGACGGCGCCCAGCAGCCCGGTCGAGTGGCCGAAGACTGGATGGGGCTGCTTGAGGCTGCCGCGGAACGCGGCGGGTTGGTCACGCTGATCGTCCATCCGTTCGTGACCGGGGTCGACGCAGAGCGCATGGCGGCGCTCCGTCGCGTACTGGAGCACGCCATCGAGCACCCTCGCATCGACGTTCTGAGCGCGGAGCAGGTGGCAGCACGCATCTGAGACGGCCGTCGGCAACACGGTGGACGGACGCCGAACGGCGAAACGTCTTCATTGAGGAGAGCGAAACATGGAAGAAGGAAACCCGGGCATCACCACTGGGGCTCTCCAGCCGGTGATTCTCCGCGTGTACAGCGACGCCGCAGGTGAGAGCCATTTCGAGGACATCCGGATGCCGGGGGGTCACCGGCGTTCCGATGTGTCGACGTCTGTCGCCTGGTGGTCGGAGAGGATGCCGGTGCGCCATGTGATCTGGCGGCGAGTGGAGGAGGAGGCTCCGCCCACGACACCGCACAACGCGCCGCGGCGCCAACTGATCGTGCCGCTCTCCGGCGGAGTCGAGTTGGAAGTCAGCACGGGAGAGCGGCGCACCGTACTGCCCGGACAGATCATTCTCGTGGAGGACACCACGGGGAAGGGGCACGTCACGCGTGCCCTCGATGACTCGACACGCGTCACGCTGATGCTTGAGCTCGGTGACGAGGAACTCTTCGGACACCAGTGACCTTGGGGCGGACGCGCTCGCTAGGAGTCGAGCGGGACTCGGTCGTCGGCGTAGGCCATCGCCTCGTACAGCCGAGAGGGGGTGTAGTCATGGGCTCGCGCTGCCGCTTCGATCAGTTCGGGTTCTCCGCTCGCCACCGCGTCGACGATGCGGGCGTGGACGGCGAGACGCTCGTAGAGGTACTGCCGGAGGTTGTGCGTCGGCACGACGCGTTCCACGTGCGATTCGATCGCGTCGAGCAGGTTGAGGTAGAGCGTCCGCAGGACGTCGTTCTGGCAGCAGGACGCGATCTGTCGATGCAGTTCCCAGCCGGCTCGGAAGAACTCCTCCGGCTCTTCGGTCAGTCGCGACATGCTCAGGACGCGTGCGCCGAGGTCGTTCAGGACGGACGGCCTCGCGTGCCGGGCCGCGTCGAGAAGCAGGGGAAGTTCGAGGGCCTCCCGGGTGGCCGCGATGTCGCGCAGGGACGTCGATTCGGACGTCACCGCGAGCACGGTTTCCCCGAACGGCAGGAACTGCTCGAGGTTTTCGGTGGCCGTCTCCTCGGCTTCCTCGGCTCCCGGCTCGTCGAGCACCTTACGCATCAGGGTGGTCAACGCGGCAGCCTCCTCGTCTGTGAGGCGTGTACCGAAGTGCTTCTGGACGGAGGAGTGGTGTACCGACAGCACCCTGAAGTAGACGTCCTGTCCGTGCTCGGTCAGTACGACGTCCAAGTTCCGTCGATCGCGCTCCGAGGGACGGCGCTCGACCAGCCCTTCCTCCTCCATCCTCTTGGCCAGCCGGCTGACGCCGCTCTGACTGAACCGCGAGCGTCGCAGCAGTTCGTTCTGGGGAAGGGTGCCGCCGGCCTCTGTCAGCCTGGTGATCACGGAGTACCACTCCAGCGGGATCCCAGCGGTCTCTTCGAGATCATGGGACAGACCACGCACGACCTGGGCGCTGGCGTCCCGGACCACCTCCCACGCCCTCAGCCGTGCACTGTCCAGATCGCGTCCCGCGCTGCCCTTCCCCGTAAACATATGCGGCAGCATACACCTCGGGCCCGCAAGACCATCGCCACCGGAGATGGATGCTTGCAGACTCATACACTGCCTGCATGGTTCCGGTCAGCTTCGGGCAGCCGCTCAGGAGGCCGACACGGTCGGAACCGGCGATCACGGCGCCGGTGCACGCGGCCGCCCTCACCGCCATGCACCCTGGGCGAGCAGTGATCGGGAGCCGACAATCCCGCTTTGCGCCAACCAAAAGCCCTTGTCACAGGCCGCCTACCGCCGTACCCGGGGCATTCCCAGGCCGATCCACGAGATGATCTCGCGTTGGATCTCGTTGTTGCCGCCGCCGAAGGTGAAGATGACGGCCGAGCGGTAGCCGCGTTCGAGTTCGCCGTGGAGGACCGCGCCGGTGGAGCCCTCCTTGAGGGCGCCCGCGGCGGCGACGATCTCCATGAGCCAGGCGTAGGCGTCGCGGCGGGCCTCGGAGCCGTAGACCTTGACGGCGGAGGCGTCCTGGGGGGTGAGGGTGCCCTCCTGGAGGGCGCTGACCATGCGCCAGTTGAGGAGCTTGAGGGCGTCGAGCCTCGTGTGGGTCTGGGCGAGGCGGCGGCGGACCCAGGGCACGTCGATGACGCGGCGGCCGTCGGCGAGCTTGGTCTCCATGGCCCAGCGCTGGACGTTGTGCAGGGAGCGGATGGCCATGGTGCCGTGGGCGGCGAGGGTGACGCGTTCGTGGTTGAGCTGGTTGGTGATCAGCCGCCAGCCCTTGTTCTCCTCGCCGACGCGGCGGGAGACGGGGACGCGGATGTTCTCGTAGTAGCTGGCGGTCGTGTCGTGGGAGGCGAGGGTGTTGATGAGGGTGCAGGAGTAGCCGGGTTCGGTGGTCGGGACGAGGAGCATGGTGATGCCCTTGTGCGGCGGGGCCTCGGGGTCGGTACGGGTGGCCAGCCAGACCCAGTCGGCCGTGTCGCCGTTGGTGGTCCAGATCTTCTGCCCGTTGACCACGTACTCGTCGCCGTCCCGGACCGCGCGGGTCTTCAGGGAGGCCAGGTCCGTGCCGGCGTCCGGCTCGCTGTAGCCGATGGCGAAGTCGATCTCGCCGGAGAGGACGCGCGGCAGGAAGTAGGACTTCTGCTCGTCCGTGCCGTACTGCATGATCGTCGGTCCGACGGTGTTGAGCGCCATCAGCGGCAGGGGGACGCCGGCCTGGGCGGCCTCGTCGAAGAAGATGAACTGTTCGATGGCGGTCAGGCCGCGTCCGCCGTACTCCTCGGGCCAGCCGACGCCCAGCCAGCCGTCGGCGCCGAGGCGGCGGATGGTCTCGCGGTAGAACCGTTTCTGGGCCGCCGGGTCGGTGTGCCGGGTGTACGCGCCGTCCGGGACCAACTCGGCGAAGTAGGCGCGCAGTTCGGTGCGCAGCCGCTGCTGCTCGGGCGTGTATTCGAGGTGCACGGCGCCTCCAGGCTCCCCAAGGCCGACCTGACGGCGCACACGCTAGAACGTGTTCCAGTAATTGGGAACAGGCGGGGGCGACCCCCTTTTCACGGCACGGGGAGCGGTGCGGCTCAGTGGAGGATGGCGAGGAAGTCCATGCAGGCCTGGGCACACTCGCGGCAGGACTCGGCGCCGTCCTCGGCGCCGGGGGTGTCGTCGAAGACGCGGGCGCACTCCAGGGCGACGGTGCGGCACCACTCCACCTGGAGGCGGATGGCGGACTCGTCGAGGCTGGTCTGCTCGGAGAGCATCCTGCACGTGGCGTCGCACACCTCCGCGCACATGATGCCCTTGCGTCGCATCTTCTCCTGGCCTTCGGGGCCGTCCGGATCGGCGAGGCTCGCCCTCAGCGCGCACGCACGCGCACATTCGGTGCAGGCCTGCGCACACGCGAAGCGGTCCTCGAGGAACCGGATGAGTTCCTGGTGGGATGTCGTCGTCGTGGTCACCCCGGGCGGGTAGCCGGAGGCGCCCCCGCCAAACACGACGGCGCACCCGCCGACCACGGGGTGCGACGACCGCCCCGCGCGCGTTTCGCCGGATTCCGTTTCCCGGTGGGCGGGGCAGGGCACCCGTCCACTCCCGGGCCGCTCGTACGACTCGTACGAAACGGGCTCGGTTCACTCGACATATTGGGGGTATTCATCCCTTATGAACATGGAATGGACTGATATAGCCGCAGAACGCAGCGTACTGGGCGGTATCGCACCGTTCCTGGCGGGCGTCGTGGTGGTGGCCATGCTGATCGGCGCGCTCTGGCTGGGTGCCCGGGTGCGCGCCCGTGAACCGCGCCGACCGCGCCCCGACGAGCAGCCCCGGATCCCCGAAGGGGGCCCCGTCCACGAGGAGCGGCTGAACCGCGAACCGGACGAGATCCCCCAGAGCGACCGCCGGCTGACACCGTACGAGGTGCACGGCAACCAGGGGACCCGGCCGAGCCCGGAGAAGAAGCGGCCACGCTGGAGCAACAACAGCAGCGGCGGCTTCGGCAGCGGCGGCCTCGGCGCCCACTGACCCGAAAGGCCTCTGACACCGACAGCCCTGTGGGCGCCCTCCCCGCGAACGGCGGGGAGGGCGCCCACAGCCGTGTCAGTGGCCGGCGTCGAGCGGCAGGCCCGTGTAGTTCTCGGCGAGTTCGGCCGCCGCGTGCCGTGAGGTGGCGACGCGGTCGAGCTGGGAGAGCTGGAGCCGGGTCTCGAACGGGGACTGCCCCGGGTCCGCGTGGAGGGTCGTGGTCATGAAGTACGAGAAGTGCTCGGCCCGCCAGACCCGGCGCAGACAGGTGTCGGAGTAGGCGTCGAGCAGGTCGGTCGCGCCGGTCTCCTTGAGGCGGGCGAAGGCGCGGGCCAGCACGATGACGTCGGTGGCGGCCAGGTTCAGGCCCTTGGCTCCGGTGGGCGGGACGATGTGGGCGGCGTCCCCGGCCAGGAAGAGCCGGCCGTGTCGCATCGGCTCGGTGACATGGCTCCGCATCGGCAGGACCGCCTTGGAGGTGACGGGCCCGCGCTTGAGCCGCCAGCCCGGGTTGGCGGTCAGCGCGAAGCGGGCGTCCAGCTCGTCCCAGATCCGTTCGTCGGACCAGTCGGCCGGGTCGGTGCCGTTCGGGACCTGGAGGTAGAGCCGGCTCACGGACGGCGACCGCATGCTCGCCAGCGCGAAGCCCCGCTCGGAGTGGGCGTAGATCAGCTCCTCGTAGACGGGCGGGGCGTCGGCGAGGATGCCCAGCCAGGAGTAGGGGTACGTCCGCTCGTACGTCGTCCGCACCCCCTCCGGGACCGCGTCCCTGGCCACACCGTGGAAGCCGTCGCAGCCGACCACGTAGTCGCAGGTCAGCGTCTGTTCGCGCCCCTCATGGGTGTACCGGATCAGGGGCCGGTCGGTGTCGGCGCCCTCCACCGCGTGCACCTCCGCCTCGAACAGCAGGGGGCCGCCGTCGGTGAGCTGGAGGGCGATGAGGTCCTTGACGACCTCGGTCTGGGCGTAGACCCAGACCCGGCGGCCGCCGGTCAGGTCGGGGAAGTCGACGCGGTGGGCGCGGCCGTCGAAGCGCAGCTCGATGCCCTCGTGCGGGATACCCTCGGCGTCCAGCCGTGCGCCCGCCCCCGCGGACCGCAGGACGTCGACGGTGGCCTGCTCCAGGATCCCGGCGCGCTGGCGCTGCTCGACGTACGTGCGGTCCTTGCGCTCCAGAACCACACTGTCGATTCCCGCGTTGTGCAGCAGGCGGGCCAGCAGCAGCCCCGCGGGGCCGCCGCCGATGATGCCGACGGTGGTGTGCATTGAGTACTCCTCGTCGTGAGGACGAGCCGCGTCCCGACCCCCGGGCCCCGACCTTGTTCGTCTAGTGAAATTCAGTTCACTTTCTGGGGTCGAGTCTGCGCCCGACCCGTCCGCCTGTCAACGGTCACACTCCCCCATCGACGGGTCCAGGAAGTGGAAACCGGGGCGCGGGTGCATCAGGAAGTCGTGGTGCGAGATGTTCCAGGCGTACGCGCCCGCGAGGGCGAAGGCCACCCGGTCCCCCGCGCGCAGCCCGGGGGCGTGGGCGTCCCGGGCGAGCAGGTCCTTCGGAGTGCACAGCTGTCCGGTGAGGCTGACGTACACCCCCTGGGCAGCCGGGCGCGGCCAGGAGTACGGCCACTCCCCCACCGGCAGCACCGAGCAGGGCTGGTCGTGCCCCTTGGTCGCCGGGGTGCGCAGATGGTGGGTGCCGCCCCGGACCACGGCGAACTCCTCGCCGTGGCTGCGCTTCACGTCCAGCACCTCGGTGGCGTACCAGCCGCAGTACGCGGTGAGCGCGCGGCCGGGTTCGATACGCAGCGTCAGTTCCGGGTGGGCGTCGGCGAGTCGGGCCAGGCCCGCCCCGTACGTCTTCCAGTCGAAGCGGCTCTCGGGGCGTGCGTAGTCGACGGCCATGCCGCCGCCGACGTTCACCTCGGAGATCGGTACGCCCAGGTCCGTGGCCCATTCCACGATCGAGCGGGCCACGGAGAGTAGTTCTGGTGCGTCGAGTCCGCTGGCCAAGTGGGCGTGCACGCCGCGCAGTTCGAGGTGCGGGTGGGTGCCGTCCGTGAGGGGGCGGAGCACGTCCGGCGCCTGAGTGGGGTCCAGTCCGAACGGGGTGGGCCGTCCGCCCATCGCGAGGGAGCTGCCCGCCAGCGAGCCGTCCGCCACCGCGAGGTTGAAGCGGAGCAGCACCCCGACCCGGGTGGCCGGCGCCGCCCGGCGTGCCAGTTCGGCGAGCACACGCAGGTCGTGCGCGCTCTCGACGTGGAAGCGTTCGACTCCCCGCTCCAGGGCGGCCCGGATCTCGTCGGGGGTCTTGCCGGGGCCGCCGAAGGCCAGCGGGCGGCCCGGGACCGCCTCGGCGACGTGGGCGAGTTCGCCGCCGGAGGAGACCTCGTAGCCGTCGACGTACGGGCCGAGCGCCGCCAGGATCGCCGGTTCCGGGTTGGCCTTGGCCGCGTAGTACAGCTCGACCCGCTCGGGGAGCGCGGCGCGTACGTGCGCGGCGTGCTCCCGCAGGGCCGTCAAGTCGTAGAGGTAGGCGGGGAGTTCGGTGGGCCGCAGGGCCAGGACGCGGTCGCGTACGGCGGCGGTGGGGAGGGTCATCGTGGACTCCTGGCTCATGACGTGCCCGTGGCCCGTCCCGTGGTCGTGGTTCATCGGGGGCTCCACCGCAGGACGTCCTCGGCGAGGGGTGAGGGGAGGCGGACGTAACCGGCCTCGCGGTCGGCCTTGCGTTCCCAGCGGGTGAGGAGGTTGGTCTTGGCGGGGAGCGGGACGCCCGCCAGGAGGGCGGCGAGGCGGGGCGGGCAGACATTCTCGTCGGCGTAGTCCTGGAGGGTCGCCCGGACCGCCGCCCACAGGTCGGCCTCGGTCTCCGGGTGCAGGTCGGCGAGCGCGGCGAGCAGTTCGGCGACGTGGTTGACGAGCAGGCAGTACACGACCCGGTCCCAGCCGCGCCGGGCGTCGTACGACAGGGGGCCCGCGACCTCGGGCGGGAGCGCGGCGAGGGCGTCGGCGTGGTGGTCGGGGACGAGCTTGGTGCCCTCCAGGTCGCGGAAGAGCACCTGGGCGGGCATCCCGTCGCCGTCGACGCAGATCAGGACGTTCTGGAGGTGGGGTTCCAGGACGATGCCGTGGTCGAAGCAGGCGGCGAGCACGGGCGGGACGAGCAGGCGCAGATAGGCCCGCCACCAGTGCAGGGCGGTCCGCGGGCCGGCCCCGTCGAGCAGGCGGGAGACGTGGGCGCCGCTGGTCGGGTACTCGTCGGCGACGGCGGCCGCGAGCAGCGGGGTCGTGCCCGGCAGCAGCCGCCGGGACAGGCCCTCGCGGACGATGACACCGAAGCCTTCGAGCAGGGCCCGGTCGGGGGTGCCGTCGGGGCCGGGGACGGCGAGGCTGCGGTAGGCGGGTTCGCGGAGCATCGCGCTGCCGGGGAAGCGGGTCTGCAGGTCGGTGAGGGCGGGGGCGAGCAGACGGGTCAGGGCGACGGCGCCGGAGAGTTCGTAACTGGCGTTCTTGCGGAGGCAGTTGGTGATGCGGACGTTGAGGCTGAACTTCAGGAAGGCGTCGCCGTCGAAGAGGGTGCGGACCGAGGCGGTGGCGGCGTACTCCCGGCCGCCGGGCCCCAGGTCGAGGATGTCGCCGCGGCCCAACGCCTGCCGGAGCAGCCGGTGTTCGCGGAGCATCTCGTACTGCCAGGGGTGGGCGGGCAGCAGTCGGTAGCCCTCGGGGACGTCACCGCGTTCCCGGTCGAGCACGGCCGTGGCGCCCTCCTCGGCGGTCTCCTCGGCGATCAGGTGCTCGCGTACGGCGAGGTTGCGCAGCGGGAAGGTGGCGCCGGCCTCGGGGGCGTACGACTGCCAGGCCTCCGCGTCGCCCGTGCGGGCCTTGGGGGTGGGGTGGAAGCGGTGGCCGAAGAGCAGGGACTGCTCGGAGGCGAGGTAGTCCGGCAGCCCGTGGGGGGCGGTGGGGTGCGGGTCCCGCGCGGCTGCCGCGCGGCCGGTGGGCTCGTCGGCCGCGCGGGCCGCGAGCGCGGTGGCGACGGTGCGGTGGCTGGAGTCGATCTGGTGCAGGAACTCGTCGTTGCGGACGCCGGTGCGCAGGGACAGTTCGTCGTGGATGTACTCGGCGAGACGGCGCCAGTCGAGCGCGGTCCAGCCGGTGTCGGACGGCTCCTGGACGGGGCCGGTGAAGCGGTGTGCGCCCAGGAGGGATCGGCGGCGCAGGGCGACGCGGAGGAGGAGCCCGCGGCGGGGCAGGCGCAGCAGGAGGTGGCCGTCGATGACGGCGGTCTGGTGTTCGGGGCCGGACACCTCGCGCAGCAGGCAGTTGAGGAGGGTGTGGGCCACCGCGTCGTCGGCGGTGGGCAGGTGGGTGGTACCGAGCGTGTCGGTGAGCGGGGGCATTCAGCGGCTCCAGCGGGTACGCGGATGTGGGGGAAGGAGGGTCGCGAAGACGGCGAGGGCGGCTGTGCCGCTGCCTATGAGCGCCGGGGCGGCGGGCCCGAACCGGGCGCGGCCCACGGCTGCGGTCACGCCGGCGGTGACGGCGCCTGCCCTGGAGAAGAACACCAGGGGGCCTGACGCGGAGCGCGACACCGCGATCGCCTCGGCGGTGGCGGTCATGCCGAACCACCCTGTCCCAGAAGGTAGTTGGGCCCGGTGGTGTAGTGCTTGTTGATGTCGGCGGCGCCCGACCGTGCCTTGCTGAGCAGGGTTCCGGCGGTCACCATCGCCTTCACGGGCAGCTCGGGCGCGTTCAGCACCCGCGCGCGCAGGACGTCCGCCGCGTCCCCGCCGAGCCGGTCGACGGCCTCGGTGAGGCGGTCCCGGACGAGACGGAGCAGCCGGTCCAGCGGGGCACGGCCGTGGCGGGCCAGGCCGAACGCGTAGGCGCCGGCGCACAGATGGACGGTGATGGTGGTGAAGAGGTCGGCGACCGCCCGGTCGCCGGTGGTGAAGGTACGGGCGTCGTCGAAGCCCCGGCTTCCCCCGTCCTCACCCAGCCTGGCGGCCAGGCGCACGGGGTTCACGCGGGGCCCGTCGTTGTCCTTCAGCAGCAGCCGCAGGTCACCGGGGTCGGGGCCGAACACCAGGGAGACGTTCTGTTGGTGCGATTCCAGGGCGATGCCGTAGCCGAAGAGCGTGGTCTGCCAGTCGAACAGCAGGGTGAGCACGGCGTCGAGGAGGGCGACCGGGTCACCTTCGTGGAAGCGGTCGGCGAGATGGTCGACGACCAGACGTCCCCCGGGGGCCTCGGCGAGGAGGGCGGCCATGGGGAGGACAACGCAGTCGTCGAGGTCCGTCGGGTAGCGGCGGCACAGGACGGCGAGGAGTTCGTGTCCGGCGTGCGCGTACACCGTCTCGTCGGCGTGCAGCACCCGGCCCCGGAAGCGCGGCTCGCGGTCGGTCACCTCCGCGAGCAGCCGCTGTCCGGCGGCACCGTCGACGAGCGTCCCCGGCTTGATGGACCGCTTGTTGCGCAGGCCCAGGGTGGCGGTGGCCAGGGGCAGTTTGAGGTGCAGGGAGGGGGCGGCGGCGGGGGCGACCGTACGCATCGACAGGGTGGGCACGACCGGGAGGTACGCCCGGTCGGCGAGGACGGCCCGGCCCGCGAGCCCCACCTCGCGCAAGGCCGCGTCCAGGGCCGGGCCGACGGTCAACGGGTGGACGGGCAGGGTGACATGGGTGCGGTCGAGGTCCGCGAGCCCTAGCCCCGAGGGGGTGGGCCAGCCGTCCGGGAGGTCCCCGGCCACGGTGACGGACTCCCTGGGCAGGGCGAGCCACTGGAGTGCGAACGTCGGATGGAACTCGGGTGCGTGGTCCCGCAGTTGTGCCTCGTCGAGGCCGGAGCGGCCGCGCGCGGTCGGGTAGACCGGGTGGTCGAGGCGGGCCGCGAGCGTCTCGTACGCCAGGCCGCCGCGCAGCCCCGTCCAGTCGGCGAGGTCGGCGCCGTACAGGTCGGTGAGCCCCTCGGCGATCTCCTGCGCCGTCGCCTCGTGCAGCCGCATCGTCGCGAGGGTCTGGCGGCACTCCTCGGCGAACGCGGCGAAGCCGTCGTGGTCGGCGGGGTCGGCGAGGGTGCGCAGGGCGGCGAGGACGGTGTCGCAGGTGGCGAGGCGGGTGCCGTCCGACTCGCGGACGATCAGGGGCAGGCGGGCGGTGAAGGGGTGCTGGAAGCCGTCCTCGGTGACCGGGAGGAGGAGGGCGTCGGCGCCGTCCGGGGTGGGCAGGCGCAGCCAGCGGCCGTCCGGGTGCTCGACGGGCGTGCTGCGGGTGCGCAGGCCCACGACGTCCTCACGGAGGAGGGCGCCGAGCACGCGGGTGAGCAGCTCGGCTTCGGTGGCGTCGCCCGCCTCGGTGGGTGTGGCCGTGGGGCCTGCGGCGGTTGCGGGGGCCACCTGGGACTCGGGGGCCGCTGGGGACTCGGGGGTGCCCTCCCGGGCCAGGGCGGCCACGGCGCTCACGGCGCTCACGGCTGGATCTCCCAGCGCCGGTCGGCGAGGAAGTCCGCCACGGCCCGGTCCACGCTCTGCTGAGTAGTGCCGGTGGCGCGGAGGACGCCGAGGTAGTCGCGGTTGGTCCGGTACAGCTCGTGGCGTTCACCGGGTGCGCGCAGCGGGCGGTACGTCAGCCGCACCCCGCCGACGGTGACATCGGTGGCGGCGGGAGCGGCGACGAGGGTGCCGGCCCGGTCGGCGCAGGGGTACTCGAGGCGGGCCGCGCCGTCGCGCCGGATGCCCAGGTCGGCGGGGAGCGGCTCGCCGAGGTGGGTGCGGAGGATGTGCTCGAACAGCGGGACGTCGAGGAGCTGGGCGAGCAGCAGATCGCACTGGTCGCCGATGGCGCGGTAGTTGACCTCGATGACGCGGGCCCGGCCCGCGTGGACGACGAACTCGGTGTGGCAGGCGCCGAAACCGACGCCCAGCGCGTCGAGTTGGGCGAGCACCTGCGCGACGACCGGTTCGGGGTAGGCCGGAACGAAGGTGAGCCGCTCCTCGATGAAGTACGGCGGCGGGGACAGTTCGGTGTGGAAGCCGCCGAGCACGTGCCGGACCCGGCCGTCGCCGAGGGTCTCCAGGGTGTGGAGCTCCCCGGGCAGGTACTCCTCGACGACCAGGGTGGCGCCCGGCCGGCGGGCCAGGATCTCCTCGGCGCGCGCCACGAGGTCCTCGGCGGTGTCGACGAGCACGACGTCCTCGCTGGCGACGCCCTCGCGGGGCTTGACGACACAGGGGTACGGGGCGTCGGCGAGGAGGCGGCCGGTGAGGTCGGCGGGGGCGGTGATCTCGGCGGACCAGACGGTGTCGACGCCGGACGCGGCGAGGTGGCGGCGCATCTCGCCCTTGTCCTTGGCGCGCAGGGCGGCCCGCCAGTCCTTGCCGGGGAGGTCGAAGTAGTGGGCGGCCAGGGCGGCCTGGGTCTGGAGGTGGTCGCTGTTGGTGAAGACCGCGTCGGGTCTGTGGTGGGTGGAGATCCGGGTGATGACGGCGCGGTGGTCCCGTACGTCGCAGGTGAGGACCTCGATCCCGGGGTGCTCCGGGTAGGCCGCGCGGTGCGCGTCGGGCTGGTCGGTGAGGAGGGTGACGTCCAGTCCCAGCCGGACGGCGGCGGGCAGGAAGCCCTCGGTGACGGAGTCGGTGGGGTTGAGGGCGAGCAGGTACAGGCGCATGGGGTGGTGCACGGCTTCCGCTAGCGGGTGGGGGGTGGGTCGATGCCCAGGGCGGTCGGCGAGGCGAGCGGATCGCGGGTGCCGCCCTGGGCCACGGCGCCCACGAAACCGAGGGCGGCACCGACCGCGAGGCCGACGACCGTGCACGGCAACCGAAGTCCTGTCACCACCAGGGCACGCGGGGGCGGGCCGGTCGGCGCGGCCCGTTCGGCCGCAGTCACGACACGTGAACTCGGGTTAGGCATCTTTTTAGCTTTCAACAGCCGTGGGCTCGCTGTGATCCGCAACGCCCTTGGTCAACTCGCAGGTGACTTCGCTGGTCAACGAGGTGCACGACTACTTCACACCTGCATGGTCATCGACACGCGATCTTGCAGATAAGGTAAGGCTTACCTCCCCTTCTCGCCAAACCTCTTCACGCTCTGGAGTTACCGATGACCGTGGCCCACCTGGAGACCGCCCAGGCCGACACCGCCACGACCGTCCCGGTGCTCCTCTCCGCGGCCTACCGCCGTCTCGACGCGATGTGCGAGGCACTGTCCGTACGGATCGGCGGGCCCGGCGGATCGCCCGCCCGTACCGTCGGTCTGACCGGTGGTCAGGAGGACGTCGAGGCCTTCGTGGAGGCGGAGGCAGCCCGTATCCGGGAACGTCACGACCACACCGCGCCCCGGCACGTCGCCGCCTCCCGCGCCCTGCACGACTACGCCTGGTCGGTGGGGCTGCTGATGAGCGGCGTCTGGCATCTGGAGAGTCGCGTGCCCCGGATCGCCCCCGGCGACATACGGGTCGACCTCACGTCGGGCGCGTTCGAGGTCACCCCCGGCACCGAGCTCGTCTGCCTCCCGGGCGACCCGGCCGCGCCCCTGCCCGGCGCCCGGACCGTCGCCCACCAGGAGGCGCTGCGCGCCGAGTTGAGGACCGCCGTGGCGGACCACATGGGTCCGGTCCTGGACGCGCTCGGACCGTACGTCCGCCGGGGCTCGCGCGCGCTGTGGGGACTGGTCTCGGACGACCTGGTCTCCGGTCTCTGGTACCTCGGACGGATGCGTGGCGACGAGGCCGCCGGCGTCCGGGCCGCTTCCGCGGTCCTGCCCACCGCCCACGCGCCCTTCCCCGGCGGCGCCGACTTCCGGTCCCTGCGCACGAGCGACGGCCGCGAGCACCCGACCCGCACCCGTCTGGGCTGCTGCCTCTACTACACGATCCGCCCGAACGAGGCCTGCTCCACCTGCCCGCGCACCTGCGACGCGGAACGACTGCGCCGGCTGGAGAGCTGACCGCACGCCAGGCGGGCTGACCGCACGCGAGGCCGGCCTCGCCGAAACTTTCGCTGCCGCCCGGGGCCCCTGCGCCGATTGACGCCGCTCGACACAGATAGCAACACTATTCGACGGGCTTTTCCACAGGAAGTGCCAAAAGGTCGCAGCGCTGGAGGTCGGCTTGCAGGAATACGCCGGATACGTCTTCGTCTACTTCACCGGCGAGGGCAGCCCGGACGGTGAGCGGATCCGTTTCGCGCTCAGCCGGGGTGACGACCCGTTGCGCTGGCGTGAGCTGAACGGCGGCGCGCCGGTGCTCACCTCGGACCTCGGGACGGGCGGACTGCGCGATCCGTTCCTTGTGCGCGCGCCCGAGGGCGACCGGTTCTATCTGATCGCCACCGACCTCCGGATGCACGGCGAGCCGGACGGCGACTGGGACCGGGTGCAGCGCACCGGATCCACCTCGCTCATGGTCTGGGAGAGCACCGATCTGGTGCGCTGGACCGACCGCCGACTGGTGCGCGTCGCCCCCGTCACGGCCGGCAACGTCTGGGCGCCCGAAGCCTGTTACGACCCGGAGCTCGGCGCGTTCGTCGTCTTCTGGGCGTCGAAGCTGTACGCGGAGGACGACCCGGAGCACACCGCCGACACGCACAACAGGATGCTGTACGCGACCACCCGCGACTTCCGCGTCTTCAGCGAGCCCCGCGTGTGGAACGACCCCGGCCACTCGGTCATCGACTCGACCGTCGTCCGGCACGACGGCACCTACTACCGCTTCACCAAGGACGAGCGCGGCAACTCCCCCGCCGCACCCGGCGGCAAGTTCATCACGGTGGAGAAGTCGAAGGAACTGCGCGACACCGCGTACGAGTTCGTGGCCGACCGGATCGGTCTCGGGGCCGTCGAGCAGGGCGAGGGGCCGATCGTCTTCAGGTCGAACGCGGACGACCGCAGGTGGTATCTGTTCGTCGACGAGTTCAGCGGGCGCGGCTATGTGCCCTTCGAGACCACCGACCTGGACTCCGGGGAGTGGACGCCGTGTGCGGAGTTCGCGCTGCCGCCCGGCGCGCGGCACGGCTCGGTGCTGCCGGTGACGCGGGCCGAGTACGAGCATCTCCTCGCCGGGTTCGCGCCACCCGCGTCCGTCGTCGACGCACGCCTACCGGAGGGCCTGAAGGCGTACACGCTCGTCGACGACGCCGCGTCGAGGGTCGTCCTGCCTGTGCACCCGGACACCGAACTCGGCTCCCTCGCCCCGGAGTTCGACCTGTCGGCGGGCTCCCGGATCGAGCCCGCGTCGGGCACCCCGCTCGATTTCCGCACCCCGCGGAGCTACACCGTCACAGCGGCCGACGGGACCGCCCGCGCCTGGACGGTGGAGGCGGTGGCGATGCGCAGCCCGTTGCTGCCGGGCCTGTACGCCGACCCCAACATCCAGGAGTTCCACGGCCGTTACTACGTCTATCCGACGACGGACGGCTTCGAGGGCTGGGGCGGCACCCGGTTCGAGGTGTTCTCCTCCGACGACCTGGTCACCTGGGAGAACCACGGCGTCGTCCTCGACCTGGAGTCGGACGTGAGCTGGGCGGACCGCCACGCCTGGGCGCCGGCCGCCGGGGAGCGCGACGGGTCATACTACTTCTACTTCTGCGCCGACCAGCAGATCGGTGTGGCCGTCGCCGACAGCCCGACCGGCCCCTTCCGGGACGCCCTGGGCCGACCGCTCATCGCCCGCGACGACTACGCGGGCCAGATGATCGACCCGGCCGTCTTCCGGGACGACGACGGCACCACGTATCTCTACTGGGGCAACACCGAGGCGTACGGCGTCCCGCTCGACGCGGACATGGTGTCCTTCGACCCGGCGCGGGTACGGCGGTTCACCCCGGGGAACTTCCGCGAGGGCGCCTTCGTCGTCAAGCGGCGGGGCGTCTACTACTTCATGTGGTCGGAGGACGACACTCGCAGCGAGGACTACCGCGTCGCCTACGCCACCGGTCCCACCCCGCTCGGCCCGTGGACCGAGAAGGGGGTGATCCTGCGCAAGCGCCCGGAGTACGGGATCCTCGCCACCGGCCACCACACGGTGGTGAACGTCCCCGGGACCGACGACTGGTTCATCTGCTACCACCGGTTCGCGATACCGGGCCCCGGCACCCCGCGCGGTGACGGCGTCCGCCGTGAATCCACCCTGGACCGCCTGGTGTTCGCGGCGGACGGCTCGATCGAGGAGGTCGTGCCGACGCTGGAGTCCATCGGTCCGGTGGTCAGCCCAGGGTGATCCGGGCGGCGACCGGCAGGTGGTCGCTGCCGGTGGCGGGCAGGGCGCGGATGTCGGCGACGGTCGCCGAGCGGGCCATGACCTGGTCGATCCGGGTGAGCGGGAAGGCGGCGGGGTAGCTGAAGGCGAACCCGCGCTCCGCCACGTTCATCCGTGTGGTGAGCGGCGCGAGACCCCGGTCGTCGACCGTGCCGTTGAGGTCGCCCAGCAGGATCACCGGGTTCCGCGGCTCGGCGGCGACGGCCCGGCCCAGCAGGCCGGCGCTCTCGTCACGCCACCGCGACGCGAGTCCGCCCGCCCCGACGCGGACGGACGGCAGGTGGGCGACGTACACCGCGAGGTCGCCGTGCGGGGTGCGGACCGAGGTCCTGAGCCCCCGCCTCCAGTCCTCCTCGATCCCCTCGGGCTTGATGTCCAGCGCGCGGGCGCCGGTGAGCGGGTGCCGCGACCAGAGTCCGACGGTGCCCCGGACCGCGTGGTGCGGGTACTCGGGGGCGAGGGTCCGCTCGTAGACCGGCAGTGCCGTGGGCACCAGTTCCTCCAGCGCGATGAGGTCGGGCCCGGCGTCGGCGAGGGCGCGGGCGGTGCCCGCCGGGTCGGCGTTCTCGTCGCTGACGTTGTGCTGCACCACGACCAGCTCGTTCGGGCCGGGCCGTGCCCCGGGCAGCAGCAGCCCGCCGAAGGTGTACGTCCAGGCCGCCACCGGCAGCAGGAGGGCCAGCAGCGCGACGGCCGAGCGGTGCAGCAGGCCCACGGCGAGCAGGACCACGGCCACCAGGCCGAGCCAGGGCAGGAACGCCTCCAGCAGACTGCCCAGCCGGCCCACGGAGTTGGGGATGGCGCGGGGGAACAGCATGAGCCCGGCGGTCGGCACGGCCACCACGGCGCTCAGCCGGCCGACAGCGGGGCGGTCCGGCCTCACGCGCTCACCTTCCGGGCGGGCCGCCCCCGGTGCCGGAGGCGGGACGGCGGATCCTCGGCGGTCATGGGGCGTCCCTCAGTCGTGCGGTGCCTGGCCGCTGACCCGGTGGTCGGCGTGGCTGAGCGCCTCCACGACCAGGCGCTTGAGATGCCCGTCGGCGAGGCTGTAGTGGATGTGACGCCCTTCGCGGCGGGTGTCCACGAGCCCGGCGAGCCGCAGCTTCGCCAGGTGCTGGCTGACGGCCGTGCGGGACGCCTCGCAGCGGTCGGCCAGGGAGCCGACGTCCGACTCGCCCTGCGCGAGCAGCCACAGCAGATGCAGCCGCGTCACGTCGGAGAGCATCGCGAACACTCCGGTCGCCTCGGTGAGCCGCGCGCTGTCGGGGGCGCGCAGATGCGCACCGGACGCAGATGACACGGCATGGCGTTCAGGCATGCGCCCAGGGTAGGCGCTCCGGCCGGGGAGGACGCCTTTCCGGCCATCATGTGCGCAGGTGCGCACATGATGGCTACACTCGGTCGGACCGACCGTGGCGCCACGCCGAGGGGAGCCCCGCACATGCTCGACGTCCTGCGTCACCGCGCCTACCGGCGGCTCTTCACCTCTCAGGTGGTCGCCCTGGTGGGCACCGGGCTCGCGACCGTCGCGCTCGGGCTGCTGGCGTACGACCTAGCGGGCGCCGACGCCGGGTCCGTCCTCGGCATGGCCCTCGCGATCAAGATGGTGGCGTACGTGGTGATCGCCCCGGTCGTCGGCGCGGTCGCCGACCGGCTGCCGCGCCGGGCGCTCATGGTGACGGCGGACCTGCTGCGCGCGGGGATCGCCGTGTCACTGCCGTTCGTCGGCGAGGTGTGGCAGGTCTACGTCCTGGTGTTCCTGTTGCAGTCCGCGTCGGCCGTGTTCACGCCCACGTTCCAGGCCGTGATCCCCGACGTGCTGCCCGAGGAACGCGACTACACGCGGGCCCTGTCGATGTCCCGGCTCGCCTACGACCTGGAGAGCCTCTTCTCCCCCGCCCTCGCGGCCGCGCTGTTGTCCGTGACGACCTACGACGGCCTGTTCGGCGGCACGGTCCTCGGTTTCCTCGCCTCGGCCGCCCTGGTCGTCTCCACCGCCCTGCCCGAGCGGGCCGCCGTCACCACCCCGCGCACGGGCGGCGCGTACGCCAGGGCCACCGCCGGCACGCGCCTCTTCCTGGGCGTGCCCGAGCTGCGGGCCCTGCTCGCGCTGAACCTCGCGGTCGCGGCGGCCGGGGCGATGGTGACGGTGAACTCCGTCGTCTACGTCCGCGATGTGCTGGGCCTGTCGGCGGGCGCCGTGGCGCTGGCGCTCGGGGCCTACGGGGCGGGGTCGATGACCGTGGCGCTGGTGCTGCCCCGGGTGCTGGACAAGGTGCCGGACCGGGCCGTGATGCTGCCGGGCGCGCTGTCGCTGGCCGTCGTCTTCGCCGGGCTCGGGGCCGTCACGGGCGCGCAGGGCGGGAGTTGGCGGCTGCTCGGGCTGCTGGTGCTCTGGGCCGCGTTCGGGGCCGCGTGCTCGGCGGTGCTCACTCCGGCCGGGCGGCTCGTCCGCCGCTCGGTGGAGCCCGGTGCGCGGACGGCCGCGTTCGCCGCGCAGTTCTCCCTCTCGCACGGCTGCTGGCTGCTGACGTATCCGCTGGCCGGGTGGCTGGGGGCGGCGGCCGGGCTGAACTGGGCGGTGCTCGCCCTGGGTTCGCTCGCCCTCGGCGCGGCGCTGCTGGCCGTACGGCTGTGGCCGGCGGGGTCGACGGCCGACGCGCCCGCGGCCCATGTGCACGCCGACCTCCCCTTCGGTCACCCCCATCTGGTGGGAGCCCGGCGCGTCCCGACCGGCTGGCGGCACAGCCACGGCCACCTCGCGGACGGGCTGCATGCCTAGGGCGTGGTCCATTTCTCCTCGATCCGCGCGAACCGCCAGACCAGCAGGGCGACCGCCCAGGTCGCGAAGAAGAGGCCGACGACGACATAGCCGACGGTGTTGAGGTCGAGGCCGGAGACGTCGTCCCAGAAGGCGCCGTGCAGACGGGCCTTCTCGGCGACCAGGCCGAGGAGTTCGACCGTGCCGATGACGAGGGCGACGGCCACGGACAGACCCGTGATCACGAGGTTGTAGTAGACCTTGCGGACCGGCCGGGAGAACGCCCAGCCGTAGGCGAAGTTCATGAACGTGCCGTCCACGGTGTCGAGGAGGGACATCCCGGCGGCGAACAGGACGGGCAGACACAGGATCGCGTACCAGGGCAGTCCGGAGGCGGCGCCCGAGCCGGCGAGCACCAGCAGCGCGACCTCCGTCGCCGTGTCGAAGCCGAGGCCGAAGAGCATGCCGACGGGGTACATCTGCCAGGGCTTGGTGAGGGACCGCATCAACCGTCCGAGGAGCCGGTTCATCAGGCCCCGGCTGTTCAGCCGTTCCTCCAGCGCGGCCTCGTCGAAGGTTCCCGAGCGCATCTCGCGGAACACCTTCCAGATCCCCACCATGATCACCAGGTTGACGACGCCGATCACGTACAGGAACGTCCCGGAGACGGTGGTGCCGATCCAGCCGGACACGTCGTGCAGCGCGGAGCCGTCGTCGCGGACCGGTCCGGCGAGCGCCTTGACGCCGAGGGTGAGGAGGAAGGTGAGGACGAGCACGATCGACGAGTGGCCGAGGGAGAACCAGAAGCCGACCGACAGGGGGCGTTGCCCCTCCCCCCTCAGTTTGCGGGTGGTGTTGTCGATGGCGGCGATGTGGTCGGCGTCGAAGGCGTGCCGCATGCCCAGGGTGTAGGCGGTGACACCCATACCGATACCGAAGGTCTTGCTGCCGACGCTGTAGTGCTCGGGGGCGACGATCACCACCAGGGTGAACCAGCCGACGAGGTGCAGCGCCAGGATGAATCCGGCCATCCCGCCCAGGCTCGCCCACTCCTTGCGCGACATCGAGGCGCGGATCCGCCGCCATGAGAACCCGCCCGTCCCGGGGGTGGCCGAGGGGGCGGTGTCGGTACCAGGAGCCATGGGGCGTGGGCCTTCTCTTCGTGCGGGCGGTCGGGCCCCCTCAGCCTTGTGCGCCCATTTGGCAGCTGCAACTTTGTCGCAGTAAAGCTCCCGTCTGTTTTCGGTCAGGTGGGGGCTCTTGGCGTGACGTGGGGCGTACGCCGGAGTGTGAGCCGGGGTGTGAGCTGTCGCACGGCGCCCGCGCGCCCCTCGCCTCCGCTTGTCAGCGTCCTTATGCGGGCATTACTGTCACCACGCCTTGGTGAACGGGAAATCCGGTGTGATGCCGGTGCGGCCCTCGCCACTGTGATCGGGAAGTCCGGCTCCGGTCCTCACGGACAGCCACTGGGTCTTCGGACCCGGGAAGGCGGAGCACGGGCGGTGTCACCCGTAAGCCAGGAGACCGGCCAAGGCGCGTCAACCATCCACGAGGTGCTGGAGAGGGTCTGCTGAGCCATGCACATAGCCGAGGGTTTCCTTCCTCCGGCGCACGCGATCGCCTGGGGCGTCGCGTCCGCGCCGTTCGTCGTCCACGGAGTCAGGGCACTCACCCGTGAAGTCAGGGAACACCCCGAGAGCACACTGCTGCTCGGCGCCTCCGGGGCCTTCACGTTCGTCCTGTCCGCGCTGAAGCTCCCGTCCGTCACCGGGAGTTGTTCCCACCCCACCGGCACCGGACTCGGTGCCATCCTGTTCCGGCCGCCGATCATGGCGGTCCTCGGCACCATCACCCTGCTCTTCCAGGCCCTGCTGCTCGCACACGGCGGTCTGACCACGCTCGGCGCCAACGTCTTCTCGATGGCGATCGTCGGGCCCTGGGCAGGGTACGGCGTCTACCGGCTGCTGCGACGCTTCGACGTGCCGCTGATGGTGACCGTGTTCTTCGGCGCGTTCTTCGCCGACCTGGTCACCTACTGCGTCACCAGCGTGCAGTTGGCGCTCGCGTTCCCCGACCCGAGCAGCGGCTTCCTGGGCGCGCTCGGCAAGTTCGGCTCCATCTTCGCCGTCACCCAGATCCCGCTCGCGGTCAGCGAGGGGCTGCTCACGGTGCTGGTGATGCGTCTGCTGGTGCAGTCGAGCAAGGGCGAACTCACCCGGCTCGGCGTGCTCCTGACCGACCGGCGGAACCGCGTAGGGACCGGGACGGAGAACGAGACCGAGGCGGTGGCCCGATGAAGCGGAACACGAAGATCAACGCGCTGCTGCTGCTCGCCGTGGCCGCGCTCGCCGTCCTGCCGCTGGCCCTCGGTCTCGGCGACCACAAGGAGGAGCCCTTCACGGGCGCCGACGCCGAGGCGGAGACGGCGATCACGGAGATCGAGCCGGACTACGAGCCGTGGTTCTCCCCCCTCTACGAACCGCCGTCCGGTGAGATCGAGTCGGCGCTCTTCGCCCTCCAGGCCGCCCTCGGCGCGGGCGTCCTCGCCTACTACTTCGGCATCCACCGGGGCCGGCGCCAGGGCGAGGCCCGGGCCCGGGCCCTGCTGGACGCGTCTGAGGCCGCCGACACGGCCCCGGCGCGGCCGTTGGACGCGGCGGTCACGACGACGCCCGCGAACGCGGCGGTCGCGGCCTCCACGGCGACGGCGTCCGGCGACGACGGCTCGGCCGGTGGCTCCGGGGAGTCCCCCGCCGGGCGGGGCTGACCCGGGTGCTGCCGATCGACGTGGCGGCGCACAGCAGTCGCTGGCGCCGCCGCCATCCCGTGGACAAGGCCGTGCTCGGGCTCGGCCTCACCGTGCTCGCGATCTCCCTGCCCCCCTGGCCCGGCGCGGCCCTGGTCCTGCTGACCGCGCTCGTGGTGCTGCTGGGCCCCGCGGGCGTGCCCGGCCGTCGGCTGTGGCGGGCCTACCGGGTGCCGTTGGGCTTCTGTGTGACCGGCGCGCTGCCGCTGCTCGTCCAGGTGGGCGGTCCGGACGGGTTCCTCACCCCCGCCGACGGCGGACCGGTCCGCGCGGCGGAGCTGCTGCTGCGCACCTCGGCCGCCTCCCTCGGCGTCCTCCTGTTCGCCTTCACCACCCCCATGTCGGACCTGCTGCCCCGGCTGGTGCGGGCCGGGGTGCCCGCGCCGGTCGTGGACGTGGCCCTGGTCACGTACCGGATGAGCTTTCTGCTCCTGGACTCCGTGCGCCGGATCCGGGAGGCGCAGGCGGCCCGGCTGGGGCACACCACCCGGGCCGCCACCTGGCGTTCCCTCGCCGGGCTCGGCGCCACCGCGTTCGTCCGGGCCTTCGACCGGGCGGCCCGGCTGCAGACCGGGCTCGCCGGACGCGGGTACGACGGCACCCTGCGGGTCCTGGTGCCCGAGGCCCGGGTGTCCGTGCGCTTCACCGCGGCCAGTGTCGTGCTCCTCGCGGCCGTGGCCGCCCTCACCCTCGTCCTGGAAAGGCCGCTGACATGAGCGAGCCCGTGCTCGTCGCCCTGCGGGGCGCCTCGTTCGCGTACGAGGACGGACCGACCGTGCTCAACGACCTCGACTTCGACGTGCGCGAGGGGCGCGCCCTCGCCCTGCTCGGCCGCAACGGCAGCGGAAAGACCACGCTGATGCGACTGCTCAGCGGCGGACTGCGGCCCCGTACGGGCGAGTTGACGGTCGAGGGGCACCCGGTGACGTACGACCGCAAGGGTCTCACCCGGCTGCGGACGACGGTCCAACTGGTCGTGCAGGACCCGGACGACCAGCTCTTCGCGGCCTCCGTCGCGCAGGACGTGTCGTTCGGCCCGCTCAACCTCGGGCTGTCCGACGCACAGGTGCGGGCCCGGGTCGACGAGGCGCTCGGCGCGCTCGGCATCACCGCCCTCGCCGACCGGCCCACCCATCTGCTCTCCTACGGCCAGCGCAAGCGGACCGCCATCGCCGGGGCCGTCGCGATGCGTCCCCGGGTCCTGATCCTCGACGAGCCGACCGCCGGGCTCGACCCCGACGGGCAGGAGCGCCTCCTCGCCACCCTGGACGAGCTGCGCCGGTCCGGCACCACCGTCGTGATGGCCACCCACGACGTCGACCTCGCGCTGCGCTGGGCCGACGACGCGGCGCTGCTCACCCCGTCCGGCGCGCGCACCGGCCCGGTGGCCGAGATGCTCGCCCGCACGGATCTCCTCACCCAGGCGGGGCTTCGGCTTCCCTGGGGGGTCGCCGTCGCTCGACTCCTGCGCGGACAGGGGCTGTTGGCCGAGGAGGAGACCGGGCCGCGCACACCGGACGAGCTGGCGGCCCTGGCGGGGTCCGACGCCGGGCCGGCGCCGTGCCTGCCGCAGCCTCAGATCCGCAGACCGTAGACCCGGACGGCGGTGCCCGCGAAGACCTCCCGGTGTTCGGCCTCGCCGAGTCCGGACGTCAACGCGTGTGCCACGTCCAGGACTTCGGCGTAGTCGGAGGCGAGTCGGCAGACCGGCCAGTCGGAGCCGTACATCAGCCGCTCGGGACCGAAGGCGTCGAGCACGGTGTCGGCGTACGGGACGAGGTCCTCGACCCGCCAGGAGCGCCAGTCGGCCTCCGTGACCAGGCCGGAGAGCTTGCACACGGTGTTCGGCAGGGCCGCCAGCCGCCGGATCTCCCCCGCCCACGGCTGCAGTTCACCGGAGGCGATGGGCGGTTTTCCCACGTGGTCGAGGACGAAGGTGAGTTGGGGGAGGCGGGCCGCCGCCTCCACGGCGGCCGGCAGCTGGTGGGGCTTGACCAGCAGGTCGTAGACGAGCCCCGCGTCGGCGACCGCGGCGAGGCCCCGCAGCACGTCGGGGCGGGTCAGCCACCGGGGGTCGGGTTCACCCTGCACCTGGTGGCGGATGCCCACCAGGTACTCCCCGCCGGGGCCTTCGCGCAGTGCGGCCAGGGTGTCGGCGACGGCGGGAGAGGTGAGGTCGGTCCAGCCGACGACACCGGCGACCACGTCACTGCCGGCGGCGAGGGCCAGGAACTCGGGGGTCTCCTCGGGCACGGTGATCGTCTGGACCAGGACCGAGGCGGTGACACGGGCGGCGCTCGCGGCGGACTCCAGCTCGCGGAGGGTGAAGTCACGGCGCAGCGGGGCGAGTTCGGGGCCGGTGATCCAGTCCTGGTCGCGGACGGAGAGGTCCCAGACGTGGTGGTGGGCGTCGACGGTCCAGGCATCGGCGTCGTCGGTGCCGGTCACAGGTGCCACACCACGGGCAGGCCGGCGTCGGAGCCCTCGGCCGAGTAGTCGTGGACGACGTCGAGGAGTTCGGCCATCCGGGCCTGCCAGGCGATGTTGACCGGCAGTTTCTCCAGTTCGGCAATCATCGCCGGGTAGTCCTCGACCTCCAGCAGGTGGAAGAGGTCGGTGCCGCTGCGCCAGATCGTCCACTCGCTCACCCCGGCGGCGCGGATGGCGGCGGTCAGTTCCCCGGGGACCTCGCGGTGGGCGGCCTCGTACTCCGCCACGCGGTCGGCGCGGACCTTGGTGTGCAGGGCGACCCTCACGACGGCTCCTTCGGCTGCGGGACGGGGATGTTCGGGCTCAGCAGCCCCTCGGCGCGCAGGTCGTCCCAGAGCGCGGCCGGGATCGGGCGGCTCAGCAGGTCGACCGTGTCGCGCACCTCCGCCGCCGAGCGGGCGCCCGTCAGCACGGCCGCGACCGCCGGGTGGGCGGAGGGGAACGCCAGGGCCGCCGCGCGCAGCGGTACACCGTGGCGTTCGGTGACAGTCCGCAGCCGCAGGGCGCGGTCGAGCACGGGCGCCGGCGCGGGGGCGTAGTCGTACGTGGCGCCCGGCTTCGGGTCGATCAGCAGACCGGAGTTGAAGACGCCGCCGATCAGCACGCTGCGTCCCCGGGCGGTGGCCTCGGGCAGCAGTTCCTCCAGCCCCTCCTGTTCGAGGAGGGTGTATCGGCCGGCGAGCAGCACCACGTCGATGTCGGTCTCGCGCAGGAAGCGGGTCGGTGCGGCGCACTGGTTCATGCCGACGCCGATGGCGCCCACGACCCCTTCGGCGCGCAGCCGTTCCAGTGCCGGGTAGGCCTCGCGCAGGGCCTGCTCGACGTGGTCGTCGGGGTCGTGGAGGAGGACCACGTCCACCCGGTCCAGGCCGAGCCGTGCCAGGCTGGCTTCCAGCGAGCGCAGGACCCCGTCGGCGGTGAAGTCCCAGACGCGGCGGTGGGTCGCGGGGACGGCGAAGCCGTCGGCGAGGTCGTCGCCCTCCGTGGTCCCGTTCTCCACCAGCAGCCGGCCGACCTTGGTGGAGACCGTGTACGACTCCCGGGGGCGGTCCCGGAGCGCGGCGCCGAGGCGGCGTTCGGAGAGGCCGAGGCCGTAGTGGGGCGCGGTGTCGAAGGTGCGGATCCCGGCGTCCCAGGCGGCGTCGATGGCGGCGGCGGCCTCCTCGTCGGTCACCGGGCGGAAGAGGTTGCCGATGCCGGCGGCGCCGTAGGCGAGTTCGGTGACGCGGACCTCGGTGCGGCCGAGGGTGCTGGTCCTCATGAGCCCGCCGGGCGGAGCCGCAGGCCCTGCATTCCGCCGTCGACGGCGAGGGCGGTGCCGGTGACGGAGGCCGCGGCGGGGCTCGCGAGGTAGGCGATGGCGGCGGCGACCTCGTCGGCGGTGACCAGTCGGCCCATGGGCTGGCGGGCGTTGAGGGCGGCGCGTTCGGCCTCGGGGTCGTCGGCGGCGTCGAGGAGCCGGGCGACCCACGGGGTGTCGGCGGTCCCGGGGTTGACGCAGTTGACCCGGATGCCCTCGCGGACGTGGTCGGCGGCCATGGCGAGGGTCAGGGAGAGAACGGCTCCCTTGCTGGCGGAGTACAGGGCGCGCTGCGGCAGGCCGGCGGTGGCGGCGATGGAGCAGGTGTTGACGATGCTCGCGTGGGAGGACGCGCGCAGGTGGGGCAGGGCCGCGCGGCTGGTGCGGACCATGCCGAGGACGTTGACGTCCAGGACGCGGTGCCACTGCTCGTCGGGGTTGTCCTCGACGGTGCCCTGCGCGCCGATGCCGGCGTTGTTGACGAGGATGTCGATGCCGCCGAGCCGTCGGGCGGCCTCCGCGACGCCCTCCCGTACGGAGGCGTCGTCGGTGACATCGGCCTTGAGGCCGAGCAGGGGCGCCGAGGCCCCGGCCGGGTCGAGGTCGAGGGCGGCCACGGAGGCGCCGCGTGCGGCCAGCAGCCGGGCGGTGGCCAGCCCGATCCCGGACGCTCCCCCGGTGACGATCGCGCGGAGCCCCGTCAGCTCACCTGTCTGCCCGGTCATGCGACATCCTCCCGTCCAGCGAGGTCGGCGACCCAGAACGCGCCGTCCGGGTAACGGTATTCGGCGAGCGACTCCGGGTGCATGGTGGCGGAGAAACCGGGGGTCAGGGGGGCGACGTAGTGGCCGTCGCGCATCACCACGGGTGCGAGGAAGTGCTGGTGGAGGTGGTCGACGTACTCGATCACGCGGTCGTCGGTGGTGCCGGAGAGGGCGAGGTAGTCGAACATCGACAGGTGCTGGACCAGTTCGCAGAGACCGACGCCGCCGGCGTGCGGGCAGACCGGGACGCCGAACTTGGCGGCGAGCAGCAGGATCGCGAGGTTCTCGTTGACGCCGCCGACGCGGGCCGCGTCGATCTGGAGGACGTCGAGGGCTTCGGCCTGGAGGAGCTGTTTGAAGACGATGCGGTTCTGGACGTGTTCGCCGGTGGCGACCTTGACCGGGGCGACGCCCCGGCGGACGGCGGCGTGGCCGAGGATGTCGTCGGGGCTGGTGGGCTCCTCGATCCAGTACGGGTCGTACTCGGCGAGGGCCCGGGTCCACTGGATGGCCTCGTCGATGTTCCAGCGCTGGTTGGCGTCGATGGCGATGCGGATGCCGTCGCCGACGGCGGCGCGGGCGGTGCGCATCCGGCGGACGTCGTCGTCGAGGTCGGCGCCGACCTTCAGCTTGATCTGGGTGAAGCCGTCGGCGACGGCCTGCTTGGCCAGCCGGGTGAGCTTCTCGTCGGAGTAGCCGAGCCAGCCCGGTGAGGTCGTGTAGCCGGGGTAGCCGCGCTCCAGCAGCCGGTTCTCGCGCTCGGCGAGTCCGGCGCGGCCCTCGCGCAGCAGCCGCAGGGCGTCCTCGGGGGTGAGGGCGTCGGCGATGTAGCGGAAGTCGACCTGGGAGACCAGCCACTCGGGGTCGGCGTGGGCGAGCAGTCGCCACAGGGGCTGCCCGGCGCGCTTGGCGGCCAGGTCCCAGACGGCGTTGACGACGGCGCCGATGGCCATGTGCATCACGCCCTTCTCGGGGCCGAGCCAGCGCAGCTGACTGTCGCCGATCAGGTCGCGGTTGACGGAGCCGGGGTCCGCGCACAGCTCCTCGGCCGAGCGGCCGACGAGGTGGGGCCGCAGGGCGCCGATGGCGGCGACCTGGACGTCGTTGCCGCGGCCGATGGTGAAGGTGAAGCCGTGGCCTTCGAGCCCGTCGCCGGCGTCGGTGCGCAGCACGACGTAGGCGGCGGAGTAGTCGGGGTCCGGGTTCATGGCGTCCGACCCGTCCAGCTCCCGCGAGGTGGGGAACCGGACGTCATAGGTGTCGACCGCGGTGATCCGGGCGGGGGTTGCAGTCACGAGGGTGCCTTTCACGCTTGGCCGAAGGTCTGGCGCTGGCCTCCGAGCCCGTCGATCGAGAGCTCGACGGTGTCACCGGGGCGGAGGTAGGGCGTACCGGGCAGGCCCAGGGCGACGCCGGCGGGCGTCCCGGTGTTGATCACGTCGCCGGGCTCCAGGACCATGTACCGGCTGAGGTACGCCACGATGTGGTCGACCGGGAAGATCATGTCGCTGGTGCGGCCGTCCTGCCGCTTCACGCCGTTGACGCTCAGGTGCAGCCCGAGGTCCTGCGGGTCGCCGACCTCGTCGGCGGTGACCAGCCAGGGTCCCATCGGGTTGAAGGTCTCGCAGGACTTGCCGAGGTCCCACTGCGAGGAGTACTCCAGCTGGAACTCGCGCTCGGAGACGTCGTGGCTGACCACGTACCCGGCGATCACCTCGGCGGCCTCCTCGGGGCCTTCCAGGTAGCGGGCCCGCCGTCCGATGACGACGCCCAGCTCGACCTCCCAGTCGGTCTTGACCGAGCCGCGCGGAATCAGCACCTCGTCGTACGGGCCCACGACCGTGCTCGGGTCCTTCATGAAGACCACGGGGCGGGGCGGGATCGCGGCGCCGGTCTCGGCGGCGTGGTCGCGGTAGTTGAGCCCGACGCAGATGATTTTGCCGGGGCGGGCCACGGGGGCGCCGACGCGCAGACCGTCGGTCTCGAGCTCGGGCAGGGCGCCGGACTCGACGGCCGCGCGGGCCCGGTCGACTCCCCCCGAGGCGAGGAAGGCGCCGTCGATGTCGGAGGCCACGGAGGACAGATCGAGCAGCTTGCCGTCGTCGGTTCGGACGGCGGGCCGCTCCTCTCCCCGGGCGCCGACGCGTAGCAGTTTCACTGGGGCAGCTCCCTTGCCATGGGTTCATTCATTCATCGGAGGACTGGCGCACCGCGACTTTAGGGGCAGTTCGGCGCCCTGACAACGTATTCCTCGGATGTATTTACTCGATCCCAGGCTCTCCGCAGCTCACAGATCCGGCATGTACGATTTCGTCTCGAACGGAGCGCCGACCGTACCCCGCGCCGCCCCAAGCGCGGACTGTCGAATTCCTCGCGAACGACCTCTTGTCATCCCGGGCAATGCCGTCGTAACGTCCTCGACGTCCGAGATACATCGGAGGAATCGCTCCACCCGCCCCCCAGCGAGGTAGTGGCCCTTCAGACTCCGCTGCTCGTTCACCGGTTGCCCCCTCTACGCCTCCCCTCCGTCGGCCCGCGCCCGCGTGTCCCGGAGGGCGGCCTCCCTGTCCTGGCTAAGGAGAACCCGGCCATGAAGCTCGCTCGCATCCGCTCCACCGCCGCGGCGGCCACCGCTGTCCTCGCGGTCCTGTCCCTCGCCACCGCGTGCAACCGCGACGGCTCCTCCGCGTCCGCCGGCTCGGGTGGTGACGAGCCCGCCATCGGGATCGACCTGCCCCGTTCCGACTCGGACTTCTGGAACTCCTACGCGGAGTACCTGAAGAAGGACATCAAGTCCGAGGACGTCAACGCGCTGCCGCTGAGCAACTCGCAGAACGACGTCACCAAGCTGGTCGCCAACGTCCAGGTGTTCCAGAACACGGGCGCCAAGGCCGTCGTCATGGCCCCGCAGGACACCGGCGCCATCGCCTCCACCCTCGACACCCTCGCGTCGAAGAAGATCCCCGTCGTCAGCGTCGACACCCGCCCCGACAAGGGCGACGTCTACATGGTCGTGCGCGCCGACAACCGGGCCTACGGCACCAAGGCGTGCGAGTTCCTGGGTGAGCAGCTGGGCGGCAAGGGCAAGGTCGCCGAGCTGCAGGGCGCGCTGGACTCGATCAACGGCCGTGACCGCTCCGAGGCCTTCGCCGAGTGCATGAAGACGAAGTTCCCCAAGATCAAGGTCTTCGAGCTGCCCACGGACTGGAAGGGCGACGTGGCCTCCGCCAAGCTGCAGAGCCTGCTCGCCCAGCACCCCGACCTCAACGGCATCTACATGCAGGCCGGCGGTGTCTTCCTCCAGCCCACCCTGGCGCTGCTGGAGCAGAAGGGTCTGCTGAAGCCGGCCGGCGAGAAGGGCCACATCTCGATCATCTCCAACGACGGCATCCCGCAGGAGTTCGACGCCATCCGCAAGGGCCAGATCGACGCCACCGTCTCCCAGCCCGCCGACCTGTACGCCAAGTACGCGCTGTACTACGCCAAGGCCGCGGCCGAGGGCAAGACGTTCAAGCCGGGCAAGACCGACCACGACTCCACGATCATCGAGATCCCGAACGGCCTGGAGGACCAGCTGCCCGCCCCGCTGGTGACCAAGGACAACGTGGACGACAAGACCCTGTGGGGCAACAACGTCGGCTAGCCACGGACACGGCCGACGGCCGGCGGCACCGGCTCGGCCGGGACCGGCGGCACCGGCTCGGCCGACGACCGGCGGAGGGGCGCGGCCCGTCCCTCCGCCGGTTCCCCGCCCCCACCCCCTCGTATCCACCCCACGAAGGACGGTATCCACCATGGCGGACACCGCGACCGCCGCGGCGACCGGCGGCGGCCACCCCGCCGCCGGGAGCGACGCCCCGGTGGCCGAGGCCACCGGCATCAGCAAGAGGTTCGGCGCCACCGTCGCGCTGCGCGACGCCCGGATCACCATCACACCGGGCGAGTCGCACGCGCTCGTCGGACGCAACGGCGCCGGCAAGTCCACGCTGGTGTCCATCCTCACCGGCCTCCAGCGGCCCGACACCGGCACCCTGCGCTTCTCCGGCGGGCCCGCGCCCGCCGTCGGGGACATCGACGCCTGGCGCTCCAGGGTCGCCTGCGTCTACCAGAAGTCCACGATCATCCAGGATCTGACCGTCGCCGAGAACCTCTTCCTGAACCGGCAGAGCGACGGCGCGACGCGGCCCATCCGCTGGAAGCGACTGCGCGCCCGCGCCGAGGAACTGCTCGCCGGCTACGGCGTGGACGTCAAGGCCGACGCACGGGCGAGGGACCTCACCGTCGAGCAGCGGCAGTTCGTCGAGATCGCCCGGGCGCTGTCGTTCGGCGCGCGGTTCATCATCCTCGACGAGCCGACCGCCAAGCTCGACGCCCGTGGCATCGACCGGCTCTTCGCCAAGCTCCGCGACCTCCAGCGGCAGGGCGTCGCCTTCCTCTTCATCTCCCACCATCTGCAAGAGGTGTACGACCTCTGCACGACCGTCACGGTCTACCGCGACGCCGCCCACATCCTGACCGCGCCGGTCGCCGAGCTCGGCCACCAGGCACTGGTGGAGGCCATGACCGGCGAGACCACCCGCACGGCGGCGGCCGCCGTCGAGAACCGCCCCCCGGTGCGGGCCGACGCCCCCGAACTCCTCACGGTCGAGGGTCTCACCCTGCCCGGCGCCTGCGAGGACCTGTCGCTCACGGTGCGGGCGGGCGAGGTCGTCGGCCTGGCCGGCGCGGCCGCCAGCGGCAATGTGCGGGTGGGTGAGACCGTCGCCGGGCTGCACCGCCCCGAGCAGGGCACGATCTCGGTCGGCGGCCGGCGGGTGCGCGGCGGCAGCGTGCCGTCCGCGCTGGCCGTCGGCGTCGGGCTGGTCCCGGAGGACCGGCACCTCCAGGGCCTGGTGAACAACCGCAGCGTGGCGGAGAACGCGACGCTCACCGTCACCGACCAGCTCGGCCCCTACGGCACCGTCCTGCCCGCCCGGACCCGGAGCTTCGCCCAGCGCATGATCCGGGACCTCGACATCAAGACCCCGGGCGCCGCCACGCCCGTGTCGGCGCTCTCCGGCGGCAACCAGCAGAAGGTCGTCGTCGCCCGCGCCCTGGCCACCGACCCCCAGGTGCTGGTGGCCATCCGTCCCACCAACGGGGTGGACGTCAAGTCCAAGGAGTTCCTGCTGCGCCGCATCCGGCAGGTCGCCGACGGCGGGAAGGCCGCGCTGATCGTCTCGGACGAGCTGGACGACCTGAAGGTGTGCGACCGGCTCGTGGTGATGTTCCACGGGCGGGCCGTCGCCGAGTTCGACCGCGGCTGGCAGGACGAGCACGTGGTCGCCGCCATGGAGGGCGTGGCCGACCGGGCGGAGGGCTCCGAAGCCGCCGGCCACGTCCCTGCCGCCCCCGCCTCCGGCGACCGCGCCCCGTCCCCGGCTGCTCCACCCTCCGGCGGTCCTGCCCCCGCCGATCCCACCTCCGAGACCGACGAAGAGCACGGAAGGTAGTCATGTCCGCCACCACTGATGTCACCGATCCCGCCACGAGCGTGGCGCGGGAGACCTCCGGAGACACCCGCCGCGGGCTCGACCTCGGTCGCTTCCGTGAACTGTCCCTGGTCCCGGCCATCCTGGTCCTGGGCCTGATCGGGTTCATCGTCTCGCCGGCCTTCCTGACCGCCGACAACCTCATCGGCGTGGCCCAGCAGTCCACCGAGCTGAGCCTGCTGGTCCTCGCCACCGCGCTGATCCTGATCTGCGGTCGCATGGACCTGTCGCTGGAGTCCACGATCGGCGTGGCGCCCGTCATCGCCGTCTGGCTGGTGCTGCCCACCAGCGGCGCCCGCTTCACCGGCCTCGGCATCTTCCCCGAGTGGACGGCCGTACCGCTCTGCCTCCTGGTCGGCGTCGTGATCGGCGCCGTCAACGGCTTCCTCATCCTCAAGCTGCGCCTCAACGGCTTCATCGTCACCCTCGGCATGCTGACCATGCTGCGCGGCCTCCAGGTCGCCCTCTCCGAGGGGCAGTCCATCGTGGAGCTGCCGTCCTCCTTCACCTACCTGGGCAAGGCGTCCTGGCTGGGCGTGCCCGCCGCCATCTGGGTCTGCGTGGTGCTCTTCGCGATCGGCGGCAGCGCGCTGGCCTGGCTGCGGCACGGCCGGGCGCTGTACGCGATCGGCGGCAACGCCGAGGCGGCCCGCACCGCCGGCATCCGTGTCGACCGGATCGTGTGGATCGTCCTCATCCTCGGCAGCGTGCTCGCCGCGTTCGCCGGCATCCTCTACAGCGGCCACTACGGCTCGATCTCCGCCACCCAGGGCAGCGGCTGGATCTTCCAGGTCTTCGCCGCGACCGTCATCGGCGGGGTCAGCCTCAACGGCGGCAAGGGCTCCATCTTCGGCGCCCTCACCGGTGTGCTGACCCTGCAACTCGTCGTCAACGTCATGACCTTGGCGGGCGTGCCGCCCCTGTGGAACCAGTTCCTCAACGGCGCGATCATCATCGTCGCACTGATCATCTCCCGCTTCGCCTCCGGCGAGAAGCAGGAGTAGTCCGGGTACAGGGAGGCACCTCGTGGCACTCACCGACGAGGCGATGGACAAGATCAAGGCGATGATCGTGGCCGGGGAGCTGGCGCCCGGCTCCCGCCTCCCCAAGGAGGAGATCCTCGCCGCCCAGCTCGGCCTGTCCCGCAGTTCGCTGCGGGAGGCGGTACGGGCGCTGACCGCGATGCGGATCCTGGTCACCCGGCAGGGCGACGGTACGTACGTGTCGAGTCTGGAGCCGCATCTGCTGCTGGAGTCGCTCTCCTTCGCCTCGGACGTCTCCCAGGGGCAGACGGCCCTGCAACTGCTCCAGGTACGGCGGCTGCTCGAACCCCAGGCGACCGGGGCGGCCGCCGCCCTGCTCACCGCCGACGACCTCGACGAGCTGGGCCTGATCCTTCAGCGGTCGCGGTCGGCCGCCACGGTCGAGGAGTTCGTCGGCCACGACATCGCGTTCCATCTGCGGATCGTCGAGGCGGTGGGCAACCCGGTGCTGTCGATGCTGCTGCGGGTGCTCTCCACCCGCACCCAGCGGGCCCGGATCGTCCGGGGCTCCCGCACCGAGCGGGCCGTGGAGCACGCCCACCGCGAGCACGAGGAGATCCTCCGCGCCCTGCGGTCCCGTGACGCCGCCCTGGCGGTGTCGGCGGCGACGGTCCATGTCGCCGCCGTGGAGCAGTGGATGGCGAACGGGCTGGACGAGGAGGATCCCCTCGGCACGGCCGAGGACTGAGCGTCGCCCTACAGGTCGGTGGCGTCCGCCAGTTCGCCGAGGTCCACGAACTTGAAGCCGGTCGCCGTGCGCGTGACGCCCTCGCCGTCCGGGACCTCGGGCGTCTCGTGGCCGTCCTGGACGACGAGCAGACCGCGCGGATAGCGGCGCCCCAGCGGGGCGTTGAGGACGGCCGCGCCGTCGCACTCCTCGACGCCGTCGAGGGTGTCCGACGCCGCCCCGACACGGAAGCCGCCCTCGTACTCGTTGCCCTCGCTCACCTCGCGGTCGTACAGGGCGAAGGTGTCGTCGCCCTGACTGGAGGCGAGCAAGTAGCCGTCCCCGTCCCGCTCCTGATAGATCGTCAGTCCCTCGACGTCGGCCGAGAGCCGCTTCCCGCCGTAGCCGGGGTCGGCGCCCGGCACGCACTCCTCGGTCTCCTCGTCGTAGGTGCCGGGGACGCCGTACTCCCTCGTCCTGTCGATCAGGACCGGCTTTCCGGTGAGGTCGGCGCGCAGGCGCCAGATGCCGATGTCCTCCTGACCGGCGTAGAGGGTGCCGGTGGCGGGGTCGACGACCATGCCCTCGACCTGCGGCAGTTCACCGGGTTCGCCGCAGGGGCTCCAGCGGGTGCCGTCGGGCAGCCGGAAGGTGGCGGGCAGGTCGAGGGTGCGGATCTTGCGGTAGCCGACCGTGCCGCCCGCCGCCGGGAGGAGTTCGAGGAGGGCGAGCCGGGTGCGTTCGCGCCGGCTGACCAGGGCGTAGGACCGGCCGGTGGACCGGTCCGTCCAGGTGGCGAGGCCGTACGCGGTGCGCTGGTCGTTGATCTCGGTCTGGTCGGCGGAGAACACGGGGGCGGCGGCCGGGTCCGTGATGTCGGTCAGCGGGCCGTTCGGGCGGGCGGGGTCGATCCGGTAGATCCGCAGCCGGTCGTTGCCCCGGTCGCTGACCACGACCACATCGGCCCGGCCCGCGGAGGTGCGCAGCCCGGTGACGAGGTCGACGTTGTTGTAGCGGCCCGGCGCGTCGTCCTGCGCCGGCGGCTTCGGCGCCGCCAGGGACTGCACGAGGCGGGCGTCCAGGTCGTAGACGCGCAGGCCGCCCTCCTTCGCGGTGGCGACGACGAGGCTGCGGTCCGGGTCGGCGGGGTTCCGCCAGATCGCCGGGTCGTCGGCGTCGGCGTTGCCGCCGGGCTCGTCGTCGTACAGCGCGGCCGACTCGCTCGTCGCGGTCACCGTCGGGAGGGCGGCCGTGCCCGCTCCGGCGGGCGAGGCCGCGAGGAACGTGGTCAGGGCGGTTCCCGAGGCGAGAAGGGCGACTCTTCGAGCAGTGCGGGGCGTTCTCACAGGCGTTCGCTTCCTTACCGTCGTGACTGCCGTCGTGGGTGGGAGGCCATGTCGATGGTCCCGCCATCTCGATGGGTCGGGCCATCTCGGTGGATCGGCCATGTCGATGGTCGGGCCGTGTCGATGGTGCGGAGAGAAGCTTGCGCGCAGACGGACGTGAGCTGTCCATGCCATCGCGGTGAAACACCCCCGGTTCGGCCGAAGTTCGCCCTGCCGTCGCCCGATCCCTGTCACTTCACGAGGCGCGCCGGGAGCGTACTGACGTGGAGGAGATGCTCCAGCGGTCCACGGCGGAAGCAGCGCGTCCAGGCGGTGGCGAGCAGCAGGGCGGCCAGGATGTGGGCGAGGAGGTCCACGAGGGCCGGGCCGGCCTCCTCCTCCATGCCGAACTCCCGGACGGCGAGGATGTGCAGGACGTACGCCGTCAGGGCCGTCATGCCGACGGCGCACACCGGCGTCGCGAAGCGCGCGCAGCGCGGCAGCCGGTCCACGGCCGTCAGACACAGCACCACCACGAGCAGCGCGACCCCGGTGTTGCCGAGGATGGAGAAGGTCGTCTGGCTGTGCGGCGCGCCCACCAGGAGCCAGGCCGCCGGGGTGTCGTCGTGGAGGTAGCCGACGGTGTCGGACCACCAGGCGGACGCGGCGGCGTCGCCGTCCGTCGCGGCGGCCACGGTCGCCCGCGCGTGCGGTACGAGGCGCAGCGCCAGCCAGGAGCCGCCGTAGCCGAGCAGGGCCGACGCGCCGCCGGCGCACGCCAGTCGGACGCGGACGGCGCTCCGGGTGAGGTCGAGTTTGGCGACGGCCATGCCGGCCAGCATGAACGACATCCAGGTGAGCACCGGGTACTCGCCCGTGAACAGCAGCTCCATGAGGCCGTCCGTGTCGCTGATCCGGGCCAGCGGATCCGCCGCGATGATCGTGTCCGCCCAGTCTCCCTCCTCGATCGACAGCCGTAGGACGTGGAGGAGTTGGGGCATGACGAGCGCGCAGGCGGCCGCGAGGAGCGCGAGCGTACGGGCGCGCAGGCGGTGGAAGGGGAGGACGGCGAGGAAGATCAGCCCGTAGAAGGCGAGGATCACGTCGATGTCGGTGTCGAGCGCGGTCAGGGCGAACCCCAGGGCGATCAGGACGAGGGAACGGATGACCATCCGGGCGACCGCCTGCCGTCCGGCGCGCCCGGTGCGCGGGTGCGGGCGGCCGGTGATCAGGACGAGGGTGAATCCGGCGAGCAGCGCGAACAGCGCGGAGGAGCGGCCTCGCGCCAGTTCCATCATGAAGCCCAGCGGCCCGCCGTCCGCCGGGTCCGGTCCCACGTGCGCGGCGTACATGCCGAAGACCGCGAGCCCACGGGCCAGATCGATACCGACCAGCCGCCCGGTGGACGACCGCTCGGAGACACCGGTGGAGGCGAGCACGGCACCGGGGGCGGAGGCGGCACCGAGGGTGGGGGCGGGGAGGCGTGCGGTGACCGGCTTGGACGACAGGTCCGATGACGTGTCAGGTGTCATGGCCTTCAGCGTCGGGGGCGCGAGGGGCGCGTTCCCATCCGGCGGGTGGCTGGAGCTTCCCCGCCGACCAGCAGGGGTCACCCCCGCCAGGTGACCGGAAATGGGGAGGAATGGGAACCCGGCGGCGACTTCGGACGTCGTAGCGGTTCCAGCAGCAGTCCAGTGGTGGTCCGACGACGAGCGGGGCACAGGTGATCCGGGTACTGGTGGTCGACGACGAAGCCCTGATCCGTACGGGCTTCGAGCACATCCTCAACTCCGCGGACGACATCGACGTGGTCGCGGCGGTCCCCGGCGGCCGGGCCGTCCACGCCGTACGGGAGCTGCGCCCCGAGGTCGTCCTGCTGGACATCCGTATGCCGGACGTGGACGGGCTGACGGTCCTCGCCGAACTCAGGAGACTCCCCCGCCCTCCCGTGGTGGCCATGCTCACCACCTTCGACATGGACGAGTACGTGGCGGCCGCCCTCCGCTCGGGAGCCGCGGGCTTCCTGCTCAAGGACACCGACCCGGAGCAACTGCCGTATCTCGTACGGACGTTGGCGGGCGGCGGGGTCGTCCTGTCGTCCCGGGTGACCCGGACCGTGGTCGACGGGTACCTGGACAACGGGCCCCGGGAGGCCGCCGTCCGGCTCGTGGACCGGCTGACCGAACGGGAGCGCGACGTCCTGGTCCTCATCACGGAGGGGCTGTCCAACACCGACATCGGTGACCGGATGCACCTGAGCACGGGCACGGTCAAGGACCATGTGAGCGCGCTCCTCACCAAGTTGGAGGTGGGCAGCCGGGTGCAGGCGGCGCTGCTGGCCGAGCGTGCGGGTCTGCTCAGGCGGCCGCGCTCCGTCGGCGGCGGACGGGAGGCCCGGTGAGGGCCGCCGCCCCCTCCCGCGCCCTTGACGCGTGGCTGACGGACGCCGTGCTGGTCGCCGCCTCCCTGGTGGACGTGTGGATCCACGACGTGGGCCCCCACCACCCCCACGAGTTGGCCGTCGCCCTCCTCGCGTCGGTCGCGCTCCTCATGCGCCGCGCGCTGCCGCTGCCGACCTTTCTGCTCACCCTGCCGACCGCCCTGTTCACGGACGCGGTGTTCGCCACGCTGGTGGCGCTCTACACCCTCGCCTCGCGGACCCACCACCGGGTGCCGCTGGCCGTGTGCGCGCTGGGGTTCACGGTCTGCGACCTGACCTGGTGGTCGTGGCCGTCACCGGAGTTCACCGACCTCGACGACCGTCAGGCCCTGATCCCGCTCTCCTACAGCGTGGCGCAGGCGGCCGCGCCCGTGTTCCTCGGGCAGCTCGTCCAGGCCCGTCGGGAGCTGTCGCTGCGTCTCGTCGAGGTCTCCGAGGCACGCGAGCACGAACGGCTGCTGATCGCGCAGAGCGTTCTGGCCACGGAACGCGCCCAGCTGGCCCGGGAGATGCACGACGCCGTCTCCCACCAGGTCAGTCTGATCGCCGTGCGCGCCGGTGCCCTCCAGGTCGGCAGCCGGGACCCGGAGGCGAAGGAGGCCGCGGCGACGATACGACGCCTGAGCGTGCAGACCCTGGACGAGCTGCGGCACATGGTCGGCGTACTGCGGGCCTCCGGCAGCCGCCCCACCGAACTGACCCCGCAGCCCTCCCTCGCCGACCTCGACCGGCTGGTGGCCGGCAGCGGCATCGAGACCGACCTGCGGACGGAACTGCCGGCCGACCTGCCGCCGCCCCTCCAGCGCGCCGTCTACCGGACCGTCCAGGAAGCCCTCACCAACATCCGCAAGCACGCTCCCGGTGCCACGGCCCGCATCCGGGTCCAGCAGCGCGGCGGCACCCTCCGCGCGACCGTCACCAACACCGCGCCCGACCGGCCGGCCCTGTCCCTCCCGGGCGCCCACCACGGCCTGATCGGTCTGCGCCAGCGGGCCGAACTCCTCGGCGGGACGGTCACGTCCGGACATCTGCGGGACGGGGGTTACGAACTGCGTCTGGAGCTGCCGGCCGACGGCACGCCCTGAGCCCTCGGGCTGCTCCGCCCCCTCCCGCACCCGCGCGCCTTCGACCGCCACGTACGCTCTCCCGGCTGCCGGGGGCATCGGTGATCACGGAATTCCGGCGTCGAGGGATAGCCACGCACGTGCCACCGCGTCGTGATGACTGCCAAGAAGGGGAGGGTTGATGAAGGCGTCGAGTCACGACGAGTTCCGGGAGTTCGTAGCGATGCGCTCCACCGCGCTGCTGCGGCTCGCGGTGCTGCTCACCGGCGGGGACCGGCACGCCGCGGAGGATCTGCTGCAGATCGCCCTGATGAAAGCCTACGGACGCTGGTCGCAGATCGAGCAGCCCGAGGCGTATGTGCGTCAGGTCCTGTACCGACAGCAGGTCAACCGCTGGCGGCTGCGCCGGCACCGCGCCGAGACGACGGTGCCCGTCCTGCCCGAGCCCGCCGGGGAGCCGGGCGCCGAGCCGGACACCGAGCTGCGGATCGCGTTGTGGGCGGCGCTCGGCCGGCTGAGCAAGCGGCAGCGGACCGTGGTCGTCCTGCGCTACTTCGAGGACCTGCCGGAGGCGGAGGTCGCGGCGTTGCTGGGGTGCCCGGTCGGCACGGTGCGCAGTACGGCGTACCGCTCGCTCGCCAAACTCCGGGCGCTGGTGCCGGAACTCGCACCCGGGGGCCACGAGGGCCAAGAGGACCCCGGGGGTTCCGACGGGCAGGTGCGACCGCTCACTTACACGACCAAGGGGGTACGGGGATGACGCCGGAGCGGGTGGAGGAGAAGGTCCGGGAGACACTGCACGCGGTCGCTCTGGACCGGGTGCGGGCTCCGGGTGACCTGGCCGAGCAGGTGGTACGGCGGCGCGCTCGGCGCCGTCTCGCGCAGGCCACGGGGGCGGCGGTGGCCGTCGCCGCGATCACCGTGGGCGCGGTGTTCGGGCTCGGGGGCGGCGCCCCGGTCGACCCGGACCGGCCGGTGCGCCCGGCGGTGGCCCCGCAGGGCTGGAAACCGTGGCAGCGGGACGACCCGGACGCGGTCGACCGGGGGTGCCTGGTGGACGGGGCGGCGTTGTACTGCGCCGGGTCCGAGTACGACGTGGCGAAGTTCGACGCCCGTACCGGTGAGCGGCTGTGGACCGTCGAGGTCAACCGTGAGGGCGACGGGCCCGATCACCCGTTCGCCGTGCGCGACGGCGTGGTCTACGCCTTCCGCAACCACACCGCGCAGAAGCAGCCGAACGGGGACTACGTCGGCGGGACCGATCTGATGGCCGTGGGCGCCGACACCGGTGAGCTGCTGTGGAAGGTGGAGATGCCGCAGGACGACCGCTCCGACCAGGCCGCCATGCTCATCGACGGCGCGGTGCTCGCCAACACCCCGACGCTGCGCACGATGTCGGCGCTGGACCCGCTGACCGGCGAGGAGAAGTGGCGCCACACCTGGGACAAGGGCATCGCCTGCGGGCGGACGGTACTGGGCGGTGTGCCGTACCTCGTGTGCGTGAAGGACATCGACGAGCCCGGCGAGACCGAGGTGTTCCGCCTGGATCCCGCCACCGGACAGGCCCGGAAGGTCGCGACCGTCCCCGGCGCGCAGCTGCCCGCCGGGATCTCCGGGGACCGGATGGTCCTGTTCGCGCCGAAGGACAGGGCCGGCGGGAAGATGCCGGTGACCCTGCTGAGCGGTTCCGGTGAGCGGACCTCGCTGTCGTACCCGATCGAGGGGGAGCTCGCCGCACTGGATGTCGCCGGTGACCGCCTGATCTCCGTGTCCTGGAAGGGGGAGGCGTCCGCCTACTCGCTGACCACGGGCGACGTCCTGTGGACGGCCCCGGTCGGCGTCGAGATGCCCGACAGGAACACGATGCCCTCCTTCACGCCCCCGCTGGTGTCGGAGCGGCAGCACGTCGTGTACTTCCTCGGTCCGTACGGGGATCTGTCCGGCCTCGACCTGCGCACCGGTCACGAGGTCTGGCGCGACCACGTCGACGACGGCAAGGAGGCTCCGAGGCCGCCCTATCAGCCGTCACCCCAACTCCTGAGCTACCAGGACGTGTTGATCGTCCAGGACGGCGGCAGGATCACGTCTCTGCTGCCGCGGCTCGGCGACTGACGCGAAGGCGCCCCGGAACCGCGGTCGGCCCGGGGCGCCCCGTCGTCCGCTACGCGACGCCGAGGTGCTGCGCCCGGACCCCGCTCCGACCCGTCAAGCGGAACGTTTCATCCATGCGGTCCGCCCGGTCCGTTCGATCCGCCCGGTCAGCCCGGTCCGTTCGATCCGCACGTTCCGTCCGGTCCGTTCGCAGCGCCAGGATTCCCGCGCGCAACGCGGTCACGACCAGATGCGTACGGTTCTTCGCGCACAACTTCTCCCGGATGCTGCGCATATGGGAAGCCACCGTGCGGGGCGAGATCGAGAGCTGACGGGACATGTCCGCGTCCGACATGCCGTGGGCCGCCAGAAGAAGGATCTCCATTTCCCGGGCGCTGAGCCGGCCGGAGCTGTCCACTGTCATGGGTGCCTGCCTTGTTCAAAGTGGGGGTCGGGGACCCGCGTGTCGTCCGTGTGCTGCGCTGTGACTCTTCCGTGACACCCGGGCACCGGCCATCGACCGTTCGACCGATACCCGGCAGTAGTCATCGGCCGATCGGCCCGGACCCCCGCTCGGGGGCGCCGCTTTCGCCGGGTAAGGGCCAACCGCCCGATTCGGCGGGGGTGTTCGTCCGGCCGGCTTCCCCGGACCGCCGGTCCGGCCGGAAGATCCATGGCATGCTCGGCCGCGTGAGCAACACCCCCACACGTGTGATGATCGCCGACGATCAGGATCTGATCCGGGCCGGTTTCCGTCTCATCCTCGACGCCCAGGAGGGCATCGAGGTGATCGGCGAGGCCGCCGACGGGCTCGCGTGCGTGGAGGCCGCGCGCGCGTTGCGGCCGGACGTGTGCCTGGTGGACGTCCGGATGCCGAAGCTGGACGGACTGGAGGTGACCCGGCTGCTGGCCGGACCGGGCGCCACGCACCCGACCCAGGTCGTGGTGGTCACCAGCTTCGACCAGGACGACTACCTCAACATCGCGCTGCGCAACGGAGCGTGCGGCTTCCTCCTGAAGGACGCGGCGCCCGCGCTGCTGATCGAGGCGGTGCGGGCTGCGGCACGCGGCGACGCGCTGGTCTCGCCCGCGGTGACGGTCCGGCTGCTGAAGCAGTTGGAGGAGCGGACCGCGGGCGCCGTCGACGGCGCCGGGGTACCCGAATCCTCGCTCAGCGCACGCGAGTTGGAGGTGGCCCGGCTGGTCGCGGTGGGCCGGACCAACCAGGAGATCAGCGACGAGCTGTGTCTGTCGCTGTCCACCGTGAAGACGCATCTGGGCCACATCCACCACAAGCTCGGCGTACGCAACCGCGTCGAGGTGGCCGCGTGGGCGTGGGCCAACGGGACGGTACGGACCGGGCGCTGACGGGGATTTCGTGAACACCCTGTAATCGATCTATGACGCTGCCCACAGATCGATCCACCCCCTGCCGGGGACGCATGTGCATGCCTAGCCTCCGGTTGTATGACTTCGTCACTCGCGGCACTGTCGGAACGGGCGACCCAGCCGCACCACGGCCGTCCCCGGTTACCCGCACGGCGGCTGGACCACCGCGCCCTGTACCCGGCGCTGGGTGTGCTGTGGCTGCTCGACGTGGGCATCATCGTGTCGCAACAACGGGGCCCCCTCGACTGGTTGCCGCTGGTGACGGGCCCCGTCGCCCTGGCCCTGGTGCTCGTGCCCGAGGCGTGGCTGAGCATCACCTGGCGTACGGGGATCTGCGCGGCCCTGTCGACGACGGTGACCCTGGGCACCTCCCTGATGGGCTGGGCCATGCCCGAGTGGGGGCTGCTGGAGACCGCGTGCATGCTGGTCCTGCTCGCCCGCACCTGCCGCAACGTGGCCCGGCCCCGGGTCGCCCTCGCGCTGGCCGCCGCGATGGGGGCCAGCGTCATCGACGAACCCCTGCGCACCGGGGGCACGGGAATCACCCTCACCTACCCGTTCCTGCTGACGTTCGCGGTCGGCGGCGCCGTCGGCGCGGGGTGCTACCTGCGCACCCTGGACGCCCGGCGTCGTCGCGCCATCGCCTCCGTACGGCTCGCCGAGCGGATCCAACTCGCCCGGGAACTGCACGACTTCGTCGCCCACCATGTGACGGGCATCATCGCCCAGGCGCACGCCGCCGGCGTGATCCACGAGAGCGCCCCGCACCAGGTCGGCCCGATCCTGAGCAACATCGCCGAGGCCGGGCAGCGGACCATGGACTCCATGCGCCGCCTGATCCGGGTGCTGCGCGAGGACGGCGAGCAGGTCTCCCTGGAGCGCCCCGAGGAGCCTTACGCCGAACTCACCAAACTGGTCTCGGAGTTCAGCGACCAGGGCGACGGTTCGACCGCGCAGCTGGAGATCACCGGAGCCGCCCGCAGGAGCGGTCTGCTGCCCGAGGTGGGGTCGGCCGTCCATCGCGTGGTGCAGGAGGCGCTGACCAACGTACGGCGGCACGCACCGGGCACCCAGGCCCTGGTGCGCGTCCACCGCACCCGCGACGACCTGCTGCGGGTCGACGTGTACAACGAGGGGCCCCGGGGGCGGGTCTCCCGTCCCACGGGGGGTCGCGGCGGCTACGGCCTGATCGGGCTGCGCGAGCGGACGGAGGCGGTCGGCGGCTCCCTGACGGCGGGCCCGGCCGACGACGGCGGCTGGTGGCTCATCGCCCACTTCCCGGTGCTCCCGGAAAGCACGCCCGAGGAGACCGAGGACGGCGCCGGAAAGGGCCCCGCCTCGGGTCCGGTCTCCCGTCGGCCGTCCGGACGCCACGCGAAGCCGCACACGCACGCCGAGCCCGAACCGGACATGAGTTGGGACGCGAGTTAGGCGTTCCGGGGCCCGTGAATTAGGCAATTCTGCGAATCGCGCCGGGGGCGCCGATCGCTCTATCGTTGGAGAGCCAAAAGGCGCCGGGACGGCCTTCCGGACGTCCCGCAGAGTGGTGAATCGGCCGGACGGGCCCTTTCCGAGGGCCCGCTCCACCACCTTCCCGTCCGCCCTCGCGCGAGCCGGGCGGAGCGAGCCGGGCGGACCGGCGCCGATCGTCGAGCAGACGCAGGAGACGTATGACTACGGCCGTCGTGGTGGGCAGCGGTCCGAACGGCCTCGCCGCGGCCGTGTACCTCGCCCGGGAGGGCGTCGAGGTCACCGTCCTCGAAGCCGCCGACACCATCGGAGGCGGCACCCGCACCAGTGAACTGACACCGGGTCTCCTGCACGACCACTGCTCCGCAACGCACCCGATGGCCGTCGGCTCCCCGTTCCTGCGCGACCTCGACCTCGCGCGCCACGGCCTCACCTGGTGCCTGCCGGAGATCGACTGCGTGCACCCCCTGGACTCCGGCGAGGCCGGGGTCCTGCACCGGTCGGTCGAGGAGACGGCCGACGGCCTCCCCGAGGGCGACGGCCGCAGGTGGCGGCGCACCTTCGGGCCGCTCGCGGACGGCTACGACGCGCTCGCCGAGGACCTCATGCGGCCGCTCGCGCATGTGCCGCGCCATCCCCTGCGGCTCGCGGCCTTCGGACCGCGGGCCCTGCTGCCGACCGCCGCGGTGGCCCGGCGGTGGCGGTCCGAGACCGCCCGCGCCCTCTTCGCCGGGGTGGCCGCCCACGCCTTCCGCCCGTTCGACCGGCCCGCGAGCGCCGCGATCGGTCTGACCATCATCGCGGCCGGCCACCGGCACGGCTGGCCGGTGGCCGCGGGCGGCTCCCGGGCGATCGGCGACGCGCTGGCGGCCCGGCTCACGGAGTGCGGCGGCCGGATCGAGACCGGGACACGGGTCCGCTCCCGGGCCGATCTCCCCCCGGCCGACCTGGTCCTCTTCGACCTGACCCCCGGTGCGGTGGCCGACATCCTCGGCGATCTGCTGCCGGGCCGGGTGGCTCGGGCCTATCGGCGCTACCGCCACGGCCCCGGCGCCTTCAAGGTGGACTTCGCCGTCCAGGACGGTGTGCCCTGGACCAACGCGGCGGCCCGCCGGGCCGGCACCGTCCACCTCGGCGGGGCCTACGCGGAGGTCGCCGCCACCGAGCGGGACATTCACGCCGGCCGGATGCCGGACCGGCCGTTCGTCCTGGTCGGGCAGCAGTACCTGGCCGACCCCCGGCGCTCGAACGGCGACGTCCACCCGGTGTGGACGTACGCGCACGTGCCGCACGGCTACGACGGCGACGCCACGCAGGCGATCGTCGCGCAGATCGAGCGCTTCGCCCCCGGATTCCGCGAGCGGGTCACGGACATGGCCGTCCGCCCGGCGGGCGGCTTCGAGGAGTACAACCCGAACTACGTCGGCGGTGACATCGTCGCCGGGGCGAACACCGCCTTCCAGCTCGTCATGCGCCCCCGCGCGGCGTTCGACCCCTACAGCACCGGCGTGCCCGGCATGTACATCTGCTCGGCGGCCACGCCACCGGGCGCCGGCGCCCACGGCATGTGCGGCGCGAACGCCGCCGCGTCGGCCCTGCGCCACCTCGGGCGACGCGGAAAGAAATGACCGCACCATCCCCTGAAAGGCCTGGACCACCTCGGTCCAGGCCTTTTCCGCTTCCGTGCTCGTGACATTGAAGCCCCCTGCGGAAGAGAGCGCCCAACAATAGGCATTTTTATCGATGCGAAGGCGGTCGGCGAGAGCCTAATGTTTTCTCCAGAAGGGCGACGGAAGAAAAAGAACTTCCGCAGTCCCGAATGCGAGAGGATGAAAGAAATGAGCAGCATCGAGAATGCGCTGAACAGCGTGGAAATCCCCGTCGAGGGTGTCGTCTACGTCGCCGCTCGCCCGACCCTGGGCACCCCGCGGATCGCCCGCATCGGCCGCATCGCCCAGGCGGCCGAGGGTGTCGGCGCCCTCGCGGCGGCCGCCACCGCGGCGGTCGGCGTCGCCCAGGCCGCGGAGGCCAACAACCTGGCGGCGGAGGCCAACGCCCAGAACGCGGCCGCCCTCGCCGCCGTCGGCGGTACGCCGCCCGCGGCCTGACGACCAGCGGTCAACGCATAGGAACCCGCTGTCGGACCAGAGGGCTGTTCTGGTCCGGCAGCGGGTTCCGCCGTACTCAAAAAGACGCATTCGAAAGTACCAGGAAAAGAGGTTCCATGAAACTCGTCCGAAGGATCACCTCCGCGGTCCCGGACAAGGTCGCCTCAGCGGTGCTCGGCCCGATACCGGTCGGCCGGGACCGTGCGCTGGGCCTCTCGGAGCGGCTGGCCGCCGCGACGAGCCTCACCTCGTCCCTCGAATACCTCACCCAGCGCCACGAGATGGGCAAGGGGGGCATGAACGACTGGGACATCGCCAAGGACAGCATCGCGCACGCGAACCCCCTGCTGCGCCGAGTGATCGACATCGCCAGCGGACGCCGGACCACGACAGCCCTGCACGTCGCACGGGCCGCCGTCGCCTCCGCCATGCTGCTGCCGGGCCGGTCCGCCTGGCGCGGGGCGGGCAGCCTCTTCCTCGGTGCGTCCTCCGCCCTCCTCGGCCCCCGCCAGCACTACGGCAGCGACGGCGCCGACCAGGTGGCCACCCTCGTGCAGATCGCCACGGGCGGCGCCCGTCTGGTGCCCTCGCCGGCCGCCAAGGACGCCCTGCTGTGGTACGTCGCCCTCCAGTCCAACCTCTCCTACCTGGTCTCCGGCTGGGTCAAGCTGCTCGGCCCTGACTGGCGCGACGGATCCGCCCTGCCGGGGGTGATGCGCACGCACACCTACGGCCACGAGGGCATGCACACATGGATCCGGAACAACCCCCGGCCGGCCAAGCTGCTCGCCCACGGTGTGCTGGCGCTGGAGTGCCTCTTCCCGCTCGCCTATCTCAAGGGTGGCAAGCTGACCCGTCCCGTCCTCGCGAGTGCCGCCGCGTTCCATCTCGCCAACGGCTACTTCATGGGGCTCGGCAGGTTCGCCACCGCCTTCCCCGCGATGCACCCGCTGATCGCCTACACCGCGGCTCCCCGCACGCATCCCGCGGTGGCGGGCCGCGACGACCGCGCTCTGCCCGCCGCGCTCACCCTGCTCGCGGGCGCGACGGTGGCCGCGGGCGTCACCGCCGTGCACCGGCGCATGCGCGCCACCGAGGGCTGGCGGACCTCTCGCGTGCTGACGACCCGCCACGGCAACCGGCTCCAGTACGAGGAGATGGCGGCGGGGGACGCCGACCGGCCGGTCTTCGTGCTCGCCTCCGGTCTGCTGTCCACCAGCGAGCACTACGCCTGGATCAGCGAGCGCCTGTGCTACGAGAGTTCGTACGGCGTCATCACCTACGCCCGCGCCGGATACGCCGGAAGCCACCGCCGGGTGACCACCGCCTACCGTCTGACGGAGTCCGTCGACGACCTCGTCGACCTGGTCAACGGTGCCGTGGCACCGCACCGCAAGGTGATCCTCGTCGGCCACTCGATCGGCGGGGAGCTGGCCCGCCGTGCCGTCGCGCACCTCGGCGACCGGGTGCACGGTGTCGTCTACCTCGACTCCTCGCACCCCGACCAGTTCCACCGCTCCCCGCAGCAGCGGGTGACCGGTGCCGGCCTGGCCGGCAACTTCACCTCCATGAGCCGGGCCCTGCGCCTCGGCACCGGGGCCCTCCTCGCCCGCCCGTGGTGGATCAAGGAACTCCCCGCCGCCTACCAGGAGAAGGTCTTCGCCCAGTACGCCGACGCGCGGATGTGGGACGCGGCCCGCCGCGAATGGACGGCGCTGCGGGAGGACTTCGAGGCCTTCCCCGGTCGGCTCGCCCCGATCGAGGGCGTGCCCGCCTTGGTGATCTCCGCCCAGCGGACCGTCGACCGCGACCCCGAACAACTGCTGATGCACCGGGAACTCGCCGAGGCCCACCGATCGGCGCCCACCGAGACGGTGGTCGTCGAGGGCGCGGGCCACGACACCCTGCTGATCAACAGCCGCTACGCCCACCAGGTGACGGACCGTGTCCTCGCGTTCTTCCGGAGCCTCGACGAGCGTCCCCGCGCGGCCCGGCCCGGTCGTTCCGTCACCCTCGAGAAGGAGGCCTCCCGGTGAGCCTGCCACGACGTCCCGCACTGAAGAACCCGTTCACCGGCGAGGGTGCGGCCTGGCGGATCGCCGGCGCCGCCATGCTGGTCGTCACCGTCGCGGGCCAGCATCCCTTCGAACAGTTCGCCCGGTTCCGTGCGAAGGACGTGCTGTCCCTGGTGCCGAACTGGCGGTTCTTCGCCCCCAACCCCTGTATGCACGACAGTCACTTCCTGTACCGCACGGTGGACGCGGCCGGCAACGCCTCACCCTGGCACGACGCGTTCACGACCGAGACGCGCAAGCCCCAGCACATCGTCTGGTTCCCGACCCGGCGCGCGGACAAGGGGGTCTCCGACGCGTGCGCCGACATCCTCCCGACCCTGGAGTTCGGTGGCTTCGAGGCCGCGGCCCGCGTCCCGGGCTACCGGATGGTCACCGAGCACCTGCGGCTGCTCATCAGGTCCGAGGGCCTCGCGACCGACGAGGTACGGGGTTTCCAGTTCGCCCTGGCGCGGGCCACCGGCTTCGACACGCGCCACCGTCCCGAGCTGATGTTCGTCTCCCCGTTCGTTCCCCTCGACCCCGAGGCCCCGGGCACCCCGCTGACGCCGGCCCCGGCCAAGACTCCCGCAAAGGTGTGACGTGACCATGGACTTCGCTCTCCCCTTCATCCTGCTCGCGATCCTGATCTTCGCGATCGGCCTGCTCAAGGCGGGCCTGCGGCTCAGGTCCCAGGCGAAAGAGGAAGGGAGGGAACACGAGTGAGCCGGGTGCGGACGGCCGACACGCGGCCGAGGACCCGGGATGAGTGACCTGCCGGCCGGCCGGGGACGGCACACGCGCCCGCAGGATCCCCCGGTGGACCTGGAGAAGGAGGGCGAGCCCGGTGGGAGGCGGCGGGCCGGGCACCGGGCGGTTCCCCAACTGAATCTGCACCTGTTGTGGGGCGAGGGCGCCAAACCCTGGCGGGCCATGGGCCGGCACCGCCGACTGGTCCTGCTCGGGATCTTCCTCGGCCTGGTGGGAGCCGGGACCTCCCTGGCCCAGCCCGCGGTCATCGGCCAACTGGTCGGCGCCGTCGGCGAGGGGCGCTCGGTGACCGGCCCGATCCTGGTGGGCGCGGCCCTGTTCATCGCCGACGCCGTCCTGGGCGCGCTGCACTCGTACGTCATCGGGCTGGCCGGGGAGAACATCGTCTACGACATCCGCCGGACCCTGGCCTCGCGGCTGCTGCGCTCCCGGTTCAAGGCGTACAGCGGACTGCAGCAGGGCGACGTGTTCTCCCGGATGGTCAGCGACACCATGCTCGCCCGCTCCACCATGACCCACGCGATCGACAGCATCCTCAACAACACCTTCCTGGTCATCGGCGGGATCGCCCTGATGGCCTGGATCGACACCGTGCTGCTCGCCGCGACCCTGGCCTGCCTCGGTGTGACGAGCGCCGTCTCGCTCTGGCTGGCGCGCGGGGTGCGCCGGGTGTCGGTGCTCAACCAGGCCGACCTCGGCACCTTCGGCTCCGCCCTGCTGCGGGTGCTGGGGGCGATGCCGACGGTGAAGGCCTCCCGCGCGGAGGCCCGGGAGGCCGAGGGGATCGCGGCCATCGCCCGGCGCGCGCGCAAGTCGGGGATCAAGGTGACGGTCATGTCGTCGCTGCTCGACCCGACCATGAGCATCGGCACCCAGCTCGCCCTGACGGTCGTCATCGGTCTGGGCGCGGCCCGCACGGCGACCGGGGCGATGCCCACCGCCGATCTGACGGCGTTCATCCTCTATCTGTTCTACCTGGTGGCGCCGTTGCTGACGCTGTTCGAGTCGATCGCCCAGTTCCAGATCGGCAGGGCGTCGGTGGACCGGCTCGCGGAGCTGGGCAAGATCGAGGTCGAGACGGACGAAGTCGGCGCACAGCCGGCCGGACGCCCGCGCGCTGTCCGCCCCCGCAGGCGCGACTACGAGCCCGGACTGCGCTTCGACAGTGTCCGGTTCTCCTATCCGGGCAGCGACAAGGTGGTTCTCGACGGTGTCTCCTTCACCGTCCCGGCCGGCGGGCTGACCGCCATCGTCGGGCCCTCGGGCGGCGGCAAGTCCACCGTCTTCCAGCTGATCGAGCGGCTCTTCGACCCGGTGTCCGGGGCGATCCGCATCGACGGCACGGACATCGCCGACCTGCCGCTCGACCGGCTGCGGTCCATCGTCGGCTACGTCGACCAGGACCACACCCTGCTGCGCGGCACCGTCCGCGAGAACCTCACGTACAGCGCGCCGGACGCGGACGACAAGGACATCGCCGAGGCCCTGCGCATGGCCAACCTGACCGAGGTGATCGCCGCGCTCCCCCAGGGCCTCGACACCGTACTCGGCGACCGGGGGGCGGGGTTGTCGGGCGGCCAGCGTCAACGCCTGGCCATCGCCCGTACGTTGCTGCAGGCGCCCCGGTTCCTGCTGCTGGACGAGGCCACCGCCAACCTCGACACCGAATCGGAGAACGCGCTGCGCGACAGCATCGCGATGATCTCCGGTTTCTGCTCGGTCATCGCCATCGCCCACCGGCTGTCCACCGTCACCGAGGCCCAGCAGATCGTCGTGCTGGACCGTGGCCGGGTGCACGCCGTCGGCACCCACGACGAACTCCACCGCCACAGCGACCTCTACCGCCGGCTCGCCCGGCTCCAGGAACTCAGTGACGTGGCGTCCTGACACCCCGACAGGAGCAGACATCCCGACAGGAGACATTCATGAACGACTTTCTGCTCATCCCGTCCGTGGTAGCCCTCGGCATCGTCGGCTTCCTGATCGCCACCCGGGCCGTCAGCACCCCCGCCGTCCTCGGCGTCGCCCTCGTGGTGCTGCTCGGTGCCTGCTCCCAGGCCAGACGGAACGCCCATCCGAGGACCACGACACCCAAGAAGCGGAGGCACCACCCATGAGCACATCCACGACGTCCGGCATCGTCGACGACATCGGCTACGGCCGGCAGTTCGACGGCTGGTACCACCGCCTCTTCCCCGACGACGCGTCGGTCGTCGCCGAGGTGGACCTGCTCGCCTCGCTCCACCCCGACCCCGCCTCGGGGACGGTCGAGTTCGGCGTCGGCAACGGGCGCGTCGCCCTGCCGCTCTCCCGCCGGGTCGGCCCGATCACCGGCGTCGACTCCTCACCGGAGATGCTCGACCTGCTGCGCCGGGACCTCGCCGAGGACACGCCCGTGCAGCCCGTGCACGCCGACATCCGCGCCTACACCGCCGACGGCACCGTGGGGCTGGTGTACGCGATCTGCGCCACGCTCTCCATGCTGCTGACCCCCGAGGACCAGCGGCAGGCCGTGCGGCGCGCGGCCGACCTGCTCGCCCCCGGCGGCCGGCTGGTGGTGGAGACGCACAACAAGGCGGCCATCATCGCCCTGCACGAGGGCAGCGCCCGCGCCACGTACTTCTCGCCCTACCCGGAGCCGGGCACCGGTCTGCAGAGCCACTCCGTCCTCCTGCCGGAGGGATCCCTGTGGCACCTCTCCCACGTGTGGTACGAGTCCGACGGCACCACCCGGGTCGGCACCGAGGTCTCCCGGCTGACCGCCCCGGAGGAGTTCGACGCCTACGCCCGCGACGCCGGCCTGGAACCCGAGCACCGCCTCGGCGACTGGCCCGCCGACGCGGCCCCGTACGGCCCGGACTCGCCGCTGGCCATCTGCACCTACGTCAAGCCCGGCCCGTAGGGGGGCGGGGCCCGTCACTCCGGGCCGGGACCTCCTCGGAGCCGGGCCTCGTCACTCCGGTACGGACCGTGGGGCGAGGGACCGCGCCGAGGGTCCCGGGCGGGTGCGGGCCTCCCGAGGCGTCAACGGTCCGTGCCCCTCCTCGCAGAGGACCACCGCCCGCACGGGGTCGCCGCAGTCGGCGTGGCTCACCTCCAGGGGCGGCCCCTCGGGGTCGGCGGTGTACCGGTCGCCCCACTGCTTGAGGGCGATCATCGCGGGCCAGAGGTCCCAGCCCTTGCGGGTGAGCCGGTACTCGCGCCGGGTGCGGCTGCCGGGCTCACGGTAGGCGGCGGTCTCCAGGATCCCGGCCGCGACCAGCTTGCGCAGCCGGTCCGCGAGTACGGCCTCGGACAGCCCGACGTGCCGCCGGAAGTCGTCGAAACGCCGTACGCCGTTCATGGCGTCCCGCACCAGCAGCAACGACCATTTCTCGCCGACCAGGTCCAGTGTCCGGTGGACCGTGCAGTTCTCCGCGCTCGTCTCCAGCCACCTCATGGGCCCATCCTAGGCTGGCTTCGTCATTGACAGCCAGATGCGCGCGCGGCTAGCTTCACCGAGAGAAGCCAGCTATTCCGGGAGTGGGCATGCGCAGGTCACGTACGTACGAGTGGGAGGACCCCACCCGTTCCGCCCGAGCCGTCGGTGAGCACAGCGGCCTGGGGTTCTTCCGGGAGATGCAGGCCGGGCGGCTGCCCGGGCCGCCGGTGGCCGCCGCCCTGGGATTCACCCTGGAGGAGGTCGAGCACGGCCGGGCCGTCTTCGTCCTGGTGCCGGGCGAGGAGCACTACAACCCGATCGGCAGCGTGCACGGCGGCGTGTACGCCACGCTCCTGGACTCGGCGGCCGGCTGCGCCGTGCAGTCCACGCTGCCGCAGGGCATGGGATACACCTCGATCGACCTGAACCTGAAGTTCCTGCGCCCGATCACCATCGACACCGGCAAGGTCCGCGCGATCGGCACCGTCCTCAACAGCGGCCGCCGTACCGCCCTTGCCCAGGCGGAGCTCCGTGACTCCGAGGACCGGCTGCTGGCCCACGCCACCAGCAGCTGCATGCTCTTCGCCGTCCCGTCCCCCACCTGACCACCCGCGCGCTCCCCGGGCAGGCCCCGTCCGGCCCCGAATCCCGCTGCGCCTACGCTCGTTCGCATGGTTGCGCATCGGATGATCGAAGCGAACGGAGTACGACTGCACATCGCCGAGCACGGCACCGGTCCCCTCGTGGTGCTCCTGCACGGCTTTCCCGAGTCCTGGCACTCCTGGCGCCACCAGTTCGAGCCGCTCGCCGCGGCGGGCTTCCGCGCCGTCGCCCCCGACCAGCGCGGGTACGGGCGCAGCGACCGGCCCGACGCCGTCGACGCCTACACCATCCTCCATCTGGTCGGCGACGTCGTCGCGCTGATCCGGGCCCTCGGCGAGGAGAGGGCGTACGTCGTGGGGCACGACTGGGGCGCGCCGGTCGCCTGGCACACCGCCCTGCTGCGGCCCGACATGGTCCTCGGGGTGGCCGGCCTGAGCGTGCCGCCGCCCTTCCGGGGGAAGCAGCCGCCGCTGGTGACCGCCGAGGAGAGGTTCGGCGGCCGCTTCTACTGGAACTACTTCAACCGCCCGGGTGTCGCCGACGCCGAGTTCGCCGCGGACACCCGCACCACCCTACGGAAGATCTTCTACTGGGCCTCCGGCGAGGCTCCCGTCACGGCCGAGGACAGGCAGCCCCTGGTCGACCCCGAGCGGGGCTGGCTCACGACCCTGCCGGACCCCGAGGTGCTGCCGGAGTGGTTCGGCGAGGACGACCTCGACGTCCTCACCGAGGGTTTCTCCCCGGGCTTCACCGGAGCCCTCAACTGGTACCGCAACCTCGACCGCAACTGGGAGCTGACGGCGCCCTGGCACCACGCCGTCGTGACCCCGCCCGCGCTGTACGTCTACGGCGACCGCGATCTGGTCCCCGCGTTCCCCGGCACACCCGAACTCATCGCGGCCCTGCCGGACCTGATGCCCAACCTGCGGGGCGCGCCCGTGCGGTTGCCCGGCTGCGGCCACTGGACACAGCAGGAACGCCCGGACGAGGTGAACACGGCGCTCATCGACTTCCTGACGACCTGCCCCCGCCCTGCCTGAGCGACGACGAACACCGCTCGCTGACTCGGCCCGCACGGCGGCTACCTTTGCGCCGGGCCCGCCTGCCCCCGGGGGTCGGTGAGTTCCGTGTACTCGCGGGTGCCGAAGCGGAGGAAGGTCTCCAGGGCCTCGGTGCGTGCGGTCTCGGCGGCCTCGGTGTCGCCCCGACGGCGGTGCAGGTCCGCGAGGTCGCGGTCGGTGCGGGCGCGGAACAGGTCCAGCCGCAGTGCGGACCACTGGTCGCGGGCGGCGGTGAGGTGGGCCAGCGCCTCGTCCAACCGGCCGGCCGCCAGGTGCAGTTCGCCGATCGTACGGGTCACCAGGGCGGCGCCGAAGCGGTCGCCGAAGGCGGTGCACACACCGAGGGCCTCCCGGAGGAGGTCGGCGGCCTCGTCGTACCGGTGCTGGCGGATCCGGATCTTGCCCAGGCACTGCAGGCCGTAGGCGAGGAACAGACGGTCGTCGTCGGCGCGGAAGACGGCGACCGACTCGTGGGCCAGCCCTTCCGCCTCGGTGAGCGCGCCGCCGGCCCGGTGCCCCATGGCGAGCGAGCGCAGCGTCTTGCCCTCGCCGCGCCGGTCACCGGCCGCGCGGTAGGCGGCCAGGGCGGTTCGCAGGGCGTCCTCGGCCTCGGTGAGCGCGCCGACCTCGCGGTGGATGTAGCCGATGCCGTACGCGCATTCGGCGAGCCCGGCGGCGTCGTCGAGGCGGGTGCAGATCGTGTCGGCCTCTTCGAGGAGCTTCAACGCCTCGGGAAAACGGCCCTGTTCGCGATGGGCGGATGCCTCGCCGATCAGACAGTCGGCCTGACCGCGAGGCTCGTCCAGGTCACGGAAGACCTCCAGCGCGGCGTGGTAGAACTCGGCCGCGTCGTCCAACCGGTCCTGGTTATAACGGAGTTGGCCGAGACCCCGCAGCAGGGTCGCTTCACCGGGGCGGTCGCCGGCCGACCGGGCGGCGCGGAGCGCGTGGTCATGGGTGCGCCACCACGCGTCGAAGGTGTTGCGGAGCCGGAACCAGTCGAACAGGGCCGTGGTCAGCTCGCGTGCGAGGGTGTGCAGGCCCAGGTCGGCCGCGCGTTCGACGGTCTGCACGAGGAGCCACTGCTCCTGGTCCAGCCAGGCGTGGGCGTCGTCGGTGGGCGACGGGAGGACGGGAGCGGTCGCGGCGCGGCCGGACGTGGCGCCGTTCGAGTCGGTGGCACCCCGGGTGGCCGGGCGCAGGGCGGCGATGACGGTCAACAGGTGGCGGCCGAGCCGCTCCACGGTGTGCCGCTGGTCGTCCGGGGGTTCCTCCGCCCGGGCGCGTTCCCGGGCGAAGAGCTGGATGAGGTTGTGCATGCCGTAGCGGACCTGGCCGTCGGGGCTGATGCCGACGGGGTCCACGAGTTGGGCGTCGGCGAGCTGCTCGGCGTAGTAGTCGGCCTTCGCGTCCGTGACGTCGAGGAGCGAGGCGAGCAGCCAGGGCGAGAACTGGGCGGGGCCGACCACACCGAGGCGACGGAAGACGAGGCGGATGGGGTCGGGCAGCCGGGAGTAGCTCAGCTGGAGGCTCGCCCGGACCTCCAGGTCGCCGGCGACGAGTTCGTCGAGGCGGCGGTGCTCGTCGCGCAGCCGTACGGCGAGCACGCTGAGCGGCCAGCGCTGGCGGGCCGCGAGGCGGGCACCCACCGTGCGCAGGGCCAGCGGCAGTCCGCCGCACAGGTCGACGATCTCGGCCGCGGCAGCGGGCTCTTCGGCCACCCGATCGCCGCCGACGAGCCGGGCCAGCAGCCGGGTGGCGTCGTCGGGCTCCAGGACGTCGAGCCCCAGATTGCACTGGGACTCCAGGCCCACCAGGGCGGTACGGCTGGTCACCAGAGCCGCGCCGCCGCCGTGGGCCGGCAGCAGGGGCCGTACCTGGGCCTCCGTGGCAGCGTTGTCCAGGACCATCAGGACGCGGCGGCCGGTGAGCCGGCTGCGCAACAGGTTGCTGCGCTCCTCCAGGGTGTCGGGGAGCCGGGAGGCGGGCTCGCCGAGGGCCCGCAGGAACGCGCCGAGGATGTCGTGGGTCTCCGCCGTGTCGGCTCCGGCGCCCTTGCCGCGGAAGGCGGCGTAGAGCTGTCCGTCGGGGAAGTCGTCGCGGGCGGCGTGGGCGACGACGTTGGCCAGGGCCGTCTTGCCGCTGCCCGCCTTGCCGGTGACGAGGCAGGCCACGGCGCGGTCGGCCCCGCGGGCGGTCTCCAGGGCGAGACGGAGCTCCGCCGTCTCCTCGTCGCGTCCGACGAGCTCGCCGATCCTCGGGGGCAGCTGGCGGGGCGCGCCGTCCGACGGCACGGACCGCGAACCGGCATCGGCCCGGCCACCGGCCGCGCCCGCGTCCTCGGCACGATCACCGGCGCCGAGACCGCCGACATGCCCGGAACGGCCATCGACGTCGACGCCGCTCAGGTCCCGGGGACGACCTCCGACACCGCTCACGTCCTCCGGGCGACCACCGACACGATCACCGCTCACGTGCCGTGGACGAACGCCGGTGCCGACACCGCCTCCGTCCGCCACCGCCTCCGTCCGCACCCGTTCCGTTCCGCCCGGCGTCGGGCCGTCCCTCGTCCCAGCCATCGGGCGCACCCCGGTCCGCCCGGTCCGCCCCGTCGAGGCTGCCCGGGGTGCCGGTTCCGCGTGGGGGGTCGAGGGCCGGATCTGCGTTCAGGATGGCCTGGTGCATCCGGCGGAGTTCCGGGCCGGGGTCGACGCCGAGGTCGGAGCGGAGCACCTGGCGGGCCTGGCGGAACGCCTCCAGCGCGTCCGCCTGGCGGCCCAGCCGGTACAGGACGAGCATCTGGTGGGCGCGCAGTGTCTCGCGCAGCGGGTGGGCGGCGACGAGCTCGGCCAGTTCGGCGGCGAGCCGCCCGATCCGGTTGAGCCGCAGCTCGGCGCTGATCCGTTCCTCCAGAACGGTGAGCCGGTGTTCTTCGAGGCTGTCGGCGGACCGCCGGAGCACGGGGGTGTCCAGGCCGTCCAGCGCGGGTCCTCGCCAGATGGCCAGCGCGGCCCCCAGGGTCTCGGCCGCCCGGGCGTGCTCACCCGCCGTCGCCGCCGCGCGTCCCTCGGCGGCGAGTGCCTCGAACCGGCCGAGGTCGATGTCCTCGGGCGCGACGTCGACGAGATAGCCGGGGGCCCGGGTGACGATGAGCTGCCGGCCGTCCACGTGCAGGGCGCGGCGGAGGTTGGAGACGTACGTCTGGAGAAGTCCGGAGGCGGTCGTGGGCGGGTCCTCGCCCCAGACGGCGTCCACCAGGTTCGCCGCCGACACGACCCGGCCCGCCCGCAGCAGCCCGGCGACGAGCAGGGACATCGGTTTGCCCGCCGTGAGGCGGAGCTGTCGGCCGTCGAGCCACACTTCCGGCGTGCCGAGTAATCGGAACTCCACTGCGTCCCCCGTGAGCGCACCATGCCGAGCAGAGGTGGGAAACCAGTTTCCGGAAGTGCCCGGTGGTTGGCAAGGCGTTCGGGAAGTGTCGGGGTGTCAGTGGGGACGTTCGTGGTCGGTACGTCGGGTGCGTCCGTCAAGTCGCTTGTGACAGAGGCCCGTTGACGGCGTACGCGGCGCCCGTGACGACCGCCCAGTACCGGTCGCCGTACGACCAGTGCCACCACTCGGTGGGGTAGTTGACGAACCCGGCGGTGGTCAGGGCGTCCACCAGGACCCGCCGGTGCGCGCGTCCCTCGTCGTGCACGTTGCCCGCGTCGGTGTAGCAGGCGCCGTCGCTCTCCTCCGGGGAGGCGTACACCTCGGTGCCCATCCAGCACAGGTCGCCGTCGGGGCCGCGCAGGGTGACGTCGACGGCGCCGCCGGTGGTGTGGGGGGCGACCTCGGGCGGGGACACGTAGCGGACGGCCGCGTCGTGGACCTGCCGTGCCGACCAGGTCGGCCTGCGGGCCCCGAGGAGGGCGGTGTGCTCGTCGAAGTACCGTCGCTGGAGCTCCGGCGAGCGGTATCCCTCCACGACCACCAGCCGGTATCCGGCGGGCAGTGCGCGGGTCGCGGTCCGCAGCCGCTCGCGCACCCCGGTGCGCACGCGGGCGTAGTGACCGCCGGCGTCGGCCTGCCGGCCGTCCACCTCCAGCCAGGGCACCGGGCGCAGGTCCACCAGGGGCTCACCGCAGTCCTTGACCGGCATGGTCGCGATCCGCTCGTCGTCGATCAGCACCAGGGTGCTCACGGCCGTCCTCTCCTCACGCGTCTTGACGTACTCCGTACACGGTGGCGGGCGACGCTTCACGATCGCTTCAGTTCCGCTGCAGCAGGTGAGCCGGGCTGCGGGGGCGGAGGACTCGCACGCCGGGCGGCGGGCCCTCCGGGAGGGTCCGCCGCCATGGGGTGGCCGAGTAGCCGGTGTCGGGTCGGGGTTCAGGGGGTGAGGGTGGCCTGGTGCAGGCCGCCGTCGGGCGTGGTGGAGGCGGCGACGCCGATGATGCCGCCGTGACCGTCGGACATCCGGGCCCCGCTCCAGGAGGCGTCGGCGGAGCGGAGGTTGTGGTACACCCGCCCGTTCAGCAGCGTCACCAGGTGCAGCTCACCACGCGGGCCACCGGCCACGGCGACATCACCGATCGCACCGTTGCCGTCCACCTGCACCGCACCCGTCCACGAACCGTCCGCATGACGGATGTTGAGGTACACCCGGCCACTCAACAGCGTCGCCACATGCAGATCACCGTTCGGCGTCGTCGCGGCAGCCACCTTCGCGATGCTCCCGTTCCCGTCCGCCTGCCGCGCACCACTCCACGAACCGTCCGCCGCACGGAGGTTGTGGTACACCCGACCGTTCAGCAGCGTCAGGACATGCAGGTCACCGTTGGGGCCGCCGGCCTCCGCGGTGTCGCCGATGCCGCCGTTGGGGTCGGCGACACTCGCTCCGCTCCAACTGCCGTCGTCGGAACGGAGGTTGTGGAACACCCGGCCCGTGGTGGGCGTGGCCGGGGCCCCGGACTCCAGCCCGGCGGGCTTCACATAGCCCGAGATGGGCAGGTCGTCCGTGCCCGAGACGGCGGTACGGGGGTTGACGGTCCGGCGGGCGACCTTGTCGCCGTAGTTGCCGTCGACCGTGGTGATCGTGCCGTTGTCGTGGACCGCGCTGACGATCGACACATGTCCGCCGGCGACCGCGGCGGGGGTGCCGTACACCACGATGTCGCCGGGCTCCGGGTTGCCGATGCCGCCCGCGGGCCGGGGGCTGAACTGTCCCCGTTCCTTGCCCCACAGCCCCACCCCACGGGCCACGGCGGTGTCGGGTACGTCGGCGACGCCCGCGGTGCGCCACACCCAGGAGGCGAAGTAGGCGCACCAGGCCACGCTGGTGCAGGGCCCGTACTTCTTGCACTGCCCGTTCGCCTCCGAGGCGCCGACCTCCGCTTCGGCGATCGCGGCGATCTGGGTGCGGGTGGCGGCGTGGCCGAGGCCGGCACCGGCCACCAGGGTGCCGGTGGCCACCGCCAGCACGACGGCGAGACTGAGCAGCAGGCGTACCGTCCGGACGAACAGGGGCACGGGGACGGGCACCGCTGTCGATGCGGGCACGGACGCGGATGCGGATACGGACGCGGATGTGAGCACGGAGGCGGACGCGGGTCCGGATGCGGTTGCGGGCTGCGAGCCCTGCGCTGTGGTCATGCACATGAGCCTCGACGAGCACCCTTCAGCGCGGGTGCAACAGCGCTGCACCGGCCTTGAGGCCACCTCCACGATCCCTGGAGCACGATCCCTGGAGCGGGTGGTGGAGCTTGCACGGCGCCCATGGGCGGTCAGACGACCGCCACGGCATAGCAGGCGAAGGCCCCCGCCAGGAGCGCGACCGCCGCTCGACGCGGCCCTCCGACACCGGTCCAGGGTGCCTCGAAGCGGTGGGTGAAGCGGCCCAGGACGAGCAGAGCGACCGCGATGAGGGGCAGCCAGGCGAGCCGGGCGAGTATCCAGGCGGTGGTGTCCGGGGACGTGGTGAGCCCGGCCACCGGGGCGCCGAGGAGCGAACCGGGTATCGCCAGCGTGAGCAGGGCCGTCTGGTGCCAGCAGAAGATGGTCATCGCGGAGAGGTTGACGGCCACCACCGCCGCCCACAGGTTGCGCCGGCGCCGCAGCAGCCCGTCGAGTCGGTCCCGCAGGAGGATCGCCGCCCCGCACTGCGCACAGGCAAGCGCGAGCACGAGCAGGGACGGCGGGTGGGAGTTGGTGCGGGCCGTGCCCGGCACGCCGACCATGCTCGCCGGGTAGTGGAGGACGAGGAGCAGCACGGCGAACAGCGCGCCGCCCCCGAGGAGCATCAGCCGGGCGCCGCGCCGCCCGAGTCGCCCTTCGCCCCAGCAGACGCCCAGTTGGTACGCGAACAGCCAGCCCGGCCCGAGGTTGAGCAGGCCCAGCCAGGACGGCATGGCGTCCGCCCAGGGGCCGTACCGCAGCAGGTCCACGACGGCGACCGAGGCGAGCAGCGGTACGGCGGTCCGTCCTCCCCAGGCCCGCGCGGCCCGCACGCACCACGGCGTGAGCGCTGTCACCAGCACGTATATGCCGACGAACCACAGCGGCTGCACGACCAGCACCGCCCCGGTGCGCAACGTCGTGGCCGGCACCCCGGCGGCGTACAGCATCGGCAGGAGCACGGCCCACACCGCCGCGACGCCGAGGACCGGACGGCCGAGACGGGCCAGCCGCCCGCGCAGCCACGCACCCGTCGACACCCCGCGTTCGGTGGAGCGGCGCAGGGACAGGGTGGCGGCGCAGCCGCCGACGAGGAAGAAGATGCCGAGCATCTGCAGCACCCAGCTGACCGGGGCGAGGAACCCGAAGGTGGCGAGGGGGCTGGTGTTGTGCAGCGCGCCGTCGGGGCCGAGGGCGAGTCCGCCGAGCATCCAGTGGCCCACGGGGACGGCGAGGAGGGCGAGGGCGCGCAGGCCGTCGAGGGCGCGGTCGCGGTGGACGGGTGTGCGGGCCTCGATACGGGCGACGGCGACGGAGAGGTCAGGCAAGGCCATGGCGGCAGTCCTTCGGGGCGGTGTCGCCGGTCGGGTGGGCGCAGGTGACGGCCCCGTAGGCGCCGACGGCGATGTCGGCGTAGTTGCTCAGGGACGCGGTGCCGGGGGCGAAGTAGCCGGTGTGGCCCTCGGCCCGGTCGGAGGCGACGACCCGGGCCCCGAAGCCGGGGGCGGCCGGGTCCGCGCCGTGGCCGAGTCCGAACAGCTCGACGGGCGGGATCCGGCTGATCCAGTCGGTCGCGTTCCGGGCGGTGGCCCACAGCCGGGCCCGGGCCCCGACCGGCACCTGGCCGGCGTGTTCGAGGCGCATACCGGGCGACGCCACCACCACGAGGTCGGAGACCTGCCGTCCGGTCAGCCGGTGGGCGGCGGCGCCGCACAGCACCGAGCCGTAGCTGTGGCAGAACACCGAGGGCGGGGCCACCGGACGGGTCGTCGCGGCCAGTCCGTCGAGGAAGCGCAGGAGCCGGGGCGCGCCCTCTTCCGCGAGGTGCCCGGTGGCGGCGTCCCAGCCGACTCCGACCGGGGTCGTGTAGCCGACCCACACGATCACCGCGGGGCGGTCCTCGGGGGAACGCCGGGTCATCTCGGCGCGCAGGTCGCGGGCCATGCCGGCCGCGACGTCGTACGAGGCCAGGTCCGTGTCGGAGCCCGGCACGACGACCGCCACGCGGCGGGCGGTCCGCAGGTCGCCGTACACCTCGGCGACCTGCCCCCGGCCGCGCGGGTCGAAGGCGAGGACGCGGCGCCCCGGGGTGAGGAGTCCGTCGTACGTCGCCGCCCGCGCCCGGGCCTCGCGGCGGGCGCCCTCGGGCTGCTCCGGGTCCGCGGCGCGGGCCAGTTCGCGGTCGCGTCCGGCGGTGAAGGCGCGGGCGTTGGCCGCGTAGCGGAGCTCGGGCGGGGCTCCGTCGAGGCCGCCCACGACGAGCGGGTGACGCTCGGCGAGTGCGGTCCGCTGTGCCGCCGTCAGTCCGGCGAAGAACCGGGCGACCTGTTCGGGCGTGGCCGACGCGGGGTCCGGCAGTGGCCTGCCGAGCAGCCGGTCGGCCGTCCACGCCGCCGTACCGGGAGGCGGGCCCGTGACGGCGGTCTGTACGTCGCCCGCCGCCCAGCCCGCCGTCCCCGCGACCGTCGCCAGCACCAGCGCGCAGGCGGTCAGCGTGCGCTTGAAACGCCTCATGGTGTGTCTCCCCGATTCCCCGTCGTGCTTCCGTTGGCGTGGTGGGCGGAAGGTAGGAAGCGGGGTGGTCGGCGGGCGTCACACCGGGGAGCCAACCTCGGCGTAGCACCCCGGTAGGGGGGTGCCGGCCGGACCTCCTCAGCGCAGCGTGAAGAAGATCATCGGGTTGTCGTCGCTCTCCCGGACGGGGTGACCGAGCGCGAGGGACCTCTTGATGTCGTTCAGCCGGTCGTGGATCTCGGGAGCGTGCGCTCGGGACGCGGTGAAGGGGACGTTCTCTCGTTCCGCGAGCCAGCGCAGCACCACCGCCCCCTCCGTGAACGGCAGCGCGCGGCGGCCGTGGAACACGTCGTGGACGCACACCGGTATGCCCGGTCGCAGCTGCGGGAACAGCTCACGGAGGTACCAGCGGGCGAAGCTCGCGGAGTGCGCCGCGTCGATGAACAGGAAGTCGGCGGTGGAGGCGGGGATCTTCTCCAGGTTCTCCCGGGCGTCCCCCTGGGTGAACGTCCAGCGGCCGGTGGAGAGGCTGTCGGGGACCTCCCGTACGACGTGGTCGACGATGTCGTACGAGTACAGGTGGCCGGTGCCGTTGTCGCGCAGCGCGCGCAGGATCCAGGTGGTGGACCAGCCGTGGAAGGTGCCGATCTCCACCACCGTCTCCGGCCGGGCCTCACGCAGGAGGAGATACGTGATCTCCGCCTCGATGTCGTCGAGTTGGGCCTTCATCGAGGTGGGCGGCGCGAGCAGGGCGCGCTGGCGTTCGCGGGCGCGGTCGAGGTCCTCGGCGAAGGTGCGGTAGAGGCGGCTGATGTGGTCGAGGTCGAGGGGCCGACCGTCGAGGGGCCCTCGCGCGGGCCCGCCGACGGGCCGGCCTTCGTGCGGGTGGTGGCCGACGTTCCTGTCGTGGCCGGGCTGGTGCATGCCTCACGCTCCTGCGAAACCGTTTCCGTGATCGGGACGCGGTGATGCTGGAGCGTGGGCGGCGGGCCGCACATCACACCCGGGTGCCAATCCTCGGATCACCCCCGGGTACGACACGCGGCCGGTCGGGCGGTCGGTCAGGCGGGCGAGGCCCCGGGTACGACGAGCCCCGACTCGTAGGCGAAGACGACGAGTTGGGCCCGGTCGCGGGCGCCGAGCTTGGCGAGCAGGCGGGTCATGTGCGTCTTGACGGTCTGCTCGGCCACCACCAGCCGCGCCGCGATCTCGGTGTTCGACAGACCCTGCGCCACCAGGGACAGCACCTCCGTCTCGCGGGGCGTGAGGCCGTTCAGGCGGAGCCGGGCGGCCCGGGGTTCGGCGGGGCGGCGGCGGGCCACGTCCTCGATGAGGCGACGGGTGACGGACGGCGCGAGGAGGGCGTCACCCGCGGCGATCACCCGTACCGCCTGCACGAGTTCGGCCACCGGCGCGTCCTTGAGCAGGAAGCCGCTGGCGCCGGCGTGCAGCGCCTCGTAGACGTAGTCGTCGATGTCGAAGGTGGTCAGCATGAGCACCCTGGGCCGGTGCACCACGCCGCGCGGCGGGTTCAGCAGCTGCCGGGTGGCCTCCAGCCCGTCCATCTCGGGCATCCGTATGTCCATCAGCACGACGTCGGGGTGGGTGCGTCGGCAGACCTCGACGCCGGTCCGGCCGTCGGGCGCGTCACCCACGACGTCTATGTCGCTCTGCGCGGACAGCAGCGCGGAGAACCCCGAGCGCACCATGTCCTGGTCGTCGACGACGACCACCCGCGTCACCGTGCTGTCTGCCATGCCATCCCGCTTTCTCCGGTACGCGCCGGTACGTGGTGATCAGTGGACGCCGAGGCCCGCCGCCGAGGCGAGCCACTGCGTGCCGATCAGCGCGGCCACGGCCAGCGTCGTGACCCGCGCCAGGTGCCGGTTGGTCCGCGCCTCGCGCCGTGGTGCCTTCGCCATCTCCGACTCCTCGCCGTCCTCGTCGGCCGCGCGCCGTCGCGGGGCCCGGCGGTCCAATCTGCTGCCCCGGGGCACAGCACCGCCTCGGCCGAACGGCCAGAAGCCGGGGGGCGGGACCGCCCTGCCCTGGCCGAATGGTGGAGACGGCGCCACCGGGGCGTCCGGCCCACCCCCGCCACCCGGCGGGTACGGGCCCGTCGGACAGCGGGACCGGCCGACGGGCCGACGGTGCCCGAGGTATCGCGCTCAACTGGCCCAGCACTACGCTCGGTCCACCACACCGGCGACGACACGCACCCTGACCGCGGACATCTGAGGGATCATCGAGAAAGCTCCGACCTGGCCGCACGCGGGTCGAAGGCCCGCCTACCTCACCGGGAGACTCACATGAAGATGCTGATCAACGTCTTGTAGTTTGGCGCGGCCGCAGGTCAGGACCATGCTGTGGGGCCGTTGGTCAGCAAACTCCCAGCATGAGTCAGGAGACGTGCACATTGGCGACCCAGCTCATACGCGGGATGGGCAGTTGCTTCAAGAACTGCGCCTGCGTTCGGCAGAATCGTTGCTCCCACCCCTACGCCATTCGCTACCGCGACGCCACTGGCCGCCAGCGCGAGGAGACAGGATACGCGACACAAGAGTCCGCACTCGACCGCCTGACCGAGGTGTACGGGGAGAAGCGAAGTACTCCACGCGCCCAGGCCGACCTCAAGCGGGAGATTGGGAAGCAGCGCTTCGGGCAGTACGTCCTGAGCTGGCTTACCAGGCAGCGCCATTACGCACCCGGCAGCGTCCGCTCGGTCAACCAGGTCCTCAACAGCCAAATTCTGCCGGTCCTGGAGTCACGACGCATGAATACGTTCACGTCGACGGTGGTCGAAGACTTCATCATGTCGATGGAGCAACGTTCCGTCGGGCTGGCTGCACAGCAGAACGCATTCGACACCCTCAAGAAGGTCCTCCTCGACGCACGTCGCCGTGGCGGTCTGCCTGAGGACCCATTCGAAGGGGTCGTTCCGCCCGAATACATCCCTCGGAAAATCACCATCCCGACGCTGGACGAGATCCACGCTCTCAAGGCAGCCGCGACTGACGAGCTGCGCGTCGTCATCGACCTCATGTCCGGATGTGGGCTCCGGAACGGGGAAGCCTACGCCGCCAATATGGAACGGATGGTCGCGGACGACGTCTACCGGATCACAGAACAGATCGAAGGAAACACACGCCAGCGGGCACGCCTCAAGCATCGCAAGCTCGGAGAGTTCCGGGAGACCCCTATGCCATCGACTGTCCGCGATTGCCTCCTCCGCTACGAGGAAGAACACGGCGTCAGTCCGCACGGATACCTCCTCCGAACCCAACGATCAGCGCACTGGGCGCACACGACCCTCCAATACCAGTGGGGCGCTGCCAGGAAGCGGGCAGGCATCACAAAGAAGCTCACTCCTTACTCCATGCGACACTTCTTCGCGTCCAACTGCTTGGCCAGAGGAATACCCATCACAGACGTCGCCGAATGGATGGGTCACAAGAGCATCAACATGACGTTCCGGATCTATCGCCACCTCATGCCAGCGTCGATCGGACGCGCTGCAAAGCTCCTGGACGAGGGGTTGTAGAACGAAGGGGGCCGGGAGAATTCCCGGCCCCCTTTACGAGACTTTCTGCTGCTGTGCCCAGTTGTCCAGATCCGTGACCTTGAACTTGAGGCTTCCGCCGAAGTAGTACCGAGGCAACCCATGGCGCCGGGACTCCCGGTACATCCAACGCCGACTCATACCGAGGTACGTTGCGGCTTCATCGACTCCCAGGTATGGGCAGCCGGCACCCCCGCCGCGCGTACCACGGACCGGCTGTCCGCTCACGCCGGGTTCCTCTCACCAGCGGCCTCTGCAGCGCTCAGCGTGCCCGGGAGGAGGCGCGCGGCCCTTCGAAACTCGAGTCGGAGCAACTTCTTCACATGCGCCTCCGACACCTTGAGGACTTTGGCCACCCGTGCAGCTGACGTTCCGGAGCTGGCAGCTCGCCGGATCAGCTCCTTCTGCTCTGCCCTGCTGAGATGCACATCCCTTCCCGAGAGCGCCGCCGAGACACGTGCTGGCTCGCACCGGAGCTCAAAGCGGTGCCTGGCGGCCCTACGCTCGTCCTCCGTCAAACCGCCTCGAATACCGTTCGTATCGCCACACTCCAGCGCAGCTTCAAGGCAGGTCGTCACGACCTGGCAGGACGAGCAGATCGCTTTCGCCAGGGCAACGCGTTGCTCATCAGCAAGTCCGACTGGGAAGAAGAGATCGGGGTCCCTCGCTACTTCGACGGCCACGGCGCATGCTGCACGTTCCCTCCAGGTTTGGTCTCCTCTGACCCGGGAGCTGGTGCGCTCTTCGTCCATCTCTGGTACTTCCTGTTCGACGCGTGCTCTGAATCTGAGGGCCGCAGGCGCCCCGCCAGATGTACAAAGCATCCGAACAAGTGCCGGTTTCCCTAACCGGGCATCGTCGGCTATGTTGCCGCCCCCAGCGTCACGTGCGCAGCACTGCGTACCCAACCGGAGCCTGGCTCGCCTTCAGCCTGCGCCCGTTAGCCGCGCTCGCCGCCGGCGCTCTGGGCAGCCTGCTCGGCCTGTGCAGCGTGGTAGAGAAGCCGTCGGCGGCCTCTCGGCCCGGCAGCGAGACCTGGGCCCAGGCGTACTCGCGCAACCCGTGGATGCGGGCGAGGAGGTGCGCGGTGGGGGTGAGGAAGACGGGGGCGCAGGGCAGGTCACAGGTGATGATCACCGGACGCTCGCGGCGGCGGTCTGCCAAGACGCCAGCGTGGAGGGACAGCAGCAAGGGTGAGAGTTTGGAAGCGAAGGCGATCAGCGCGACGTTGAAGGTGGAGGCGTGCAGTTCGACAACGGCCAGGACGGACACCGCGATCATCGCTGGTGCCGGTACGCTGCTGACGGCGACGTTCCTTGTCCTCGGCATGCTTGCGAGCCCTGTCGGCGGCCTCGGCCTCGAACTGCGCGCGGGCGGCCTGTAGTTTCGCCAAGCGCTTCTCCCGCCGGTCCAGCTCGGCGGGCAGGTCCATCTCCTTGCCGTCCACGCCGAGGATGTGGTCCTCGGCTTCATCGGTGGCCTCCGCGTCGGCCAGCAGGGCCTGGGCCTTGGCTTCCAGCTGGGCAATCTCGGCCTCGACGCATTCTTCATGGGATCGTCACTGACTTCGGCACCATTCGCTACCACTTCTGCGCCGCGCCTGGCGAACCGGTTGGCAGCCGCCGGGCGGGCCGGGGGCAGCCAAGTTCGGTGCGTGGGGCGGGTTGCGTGCCCAGCGCTTGAGGTCACCGATGTGATAGAAGGTTCGGCGCCGCGCTTGGCCGCGAAGTGGGGAGAACTCGGGTCGTGGGAGCGGGGGCAGCGCAGGGCGGCGAGGGTGATCTCCGGCAGGTGGCGTTCGTGGCCTCTCGCAATCCTCCCCGCCTGATCGCCAGCCGCTGCGGTACGGCCTCTCTCGGGCGGCAGGCGCCCACCTCACCCTTTATCGTCACAATGACATTAATCGTGCTAAGGTGGTCCTACGAGATCAACTGCTGACACCGCGTTGGTCATTCGTCGGGTCTCATGGTGCTGAACGGAGAACTGCCATGGCCGCTGCCGCCCCCTCACCGACTGCAAGCCCTGTTTCTCACGCAGGCCCCCTGCTCACCCCGGCCGGTACCGCGCTTGCCCCGCAGGTGGCGCTCGCCACGAGCATGCACGCCAGCCCTGGCGTCTACGCACTACTGCTCGGCTCCGGCGTCTCGACCGGCGCTGGCGTCAAAACCGGCTGGGGCATCGTGCAAGACCTCGTCCGCCGCGCCGCCGCCGCGCAGGACGCGGACAACCTGTCTGCGAGCGATGGGGCTGCGCGTGATCCCGAAGCATGGTGGAGGGAGCACTGTGACGGTGAGCTGGGCTACTCCGACCTTCTGGGTATGCTCGCTCCCGCTCCCATCTCCTTGCGCGGTACTTCGAAGCCGATGACGACGATCGGCAAGCAGGCCTCAGACTGCCAGGCGCGGCACACAAGGCGATCGCGCAGCTGGTGCTGCGCGGCAGCGTTCGGGTGATTCTTACGACAAACTTCGACAAGCTCACAGAACACGCCCTGCAGGACGTCGGGATCTCTCCCCAGGTCATCCACCAGCCCGCCCAGTTCACGGCCGCCACGCCGCTGGTCCACAGCCGCGTCACCGTCATCAAACTGCACGGCGACTACCTGGACCTGGACTCACGCAACACCGTCGACGAACTGTCCGTATATCCCCGATGAGCAGCAGCAGTTCCTCGACCGTGTCCTGGACGATTACGGCCTGATCGTGTGCGGCTGGTCCGCCGATTGGGACCACGCCCTGGTCAAGGCGATCGAAGGCACGCGTTCCCGCCGCTACCCCTTGTTCTGGTCCCACTACGGCGCCCTCGGCAACACTGCGGCCCAGCTCACGGCCCAGCACCAGGCCACTCTCATCCCTCGTATGAGCGCCGACGAGTTCTTCCCTGATCTCCTCCAGCGTCTCGAAGCCCTCGACCGCCTCGCTGCCGCACCCGTCACTCGCGATATCGCCGTGGCCCGCCTCAAGCGCGCCCTGCCCGACCCCATCCGTCGCATCGAGCTGTCCGATATGATCGACCAGACCACCACGCAGATCCTCGACCGAGCGACCCCGAGCAACTATCCGCTCGCCAACACCTCATATGTCGACAGCGTCCGCATGTACCGCGCCGACAGCGACGTCCTGCTCCACCTCCTGGCCAACGGGGTCTACCACGACGACGGCACTCACGACGCCTTGTGGCTCCGCGCCCTTGAACGCCTCACCCGCATTCGCAGCAGCTTCTCCGGGGGCTTCAACCCGAACCTGGAGGCTCTACGGCACTACCCGGCCCTCCTCGCGACGTGGACCATGGGCGTGGCCGCAGTCGTCGCCCGCCGGGAAGAGGTCGTGGCCGGCCTTATGGCCAGGCCGAAATGGACCACGCGCACGGGCAAGACGGAATCGCAGGCTCCCTCCGTGTATCTCCACCCCTGGCGGGTCCTGCCCGGCGAGCTGCGCGAAGTGTGCCCGCCCGAGCCCGGGAGGAAGTGGCTGTACCCCCAGAGCCGCCTGCTGCGGCAGGAGGTACGTGATCCAATCCGGCCCATCGAACCGGACGACACGGCCTACAAGGCCGCCTGCAGCCGCTTTGAATTCCTCGCGTCCATGATCGCCATGGACGATGACGATGAGTACCGTCGCGACCCCTGGCCCGGCGAATTCCTCACAGGTGAGTACTGGGGTCACGACAGCGGCGTAGCCAGGACCATCGAGCAAGAGCTGACCCCCGCCTGGCCCCTGCTGCAAGCAGGCGCGTTCAGCGGCGACCTTGACCGGGCGAAGGCGGCTTACACCCGCCTCATCGAATGGCGAGCACAAAACCACCGAGGTTTCTAGCGCCCCTCGGTTCCGCCCGGTCACCGCGCCGGACCGTCCGGGGCAGCGCAATCGCCGATGTCGACCGCACCGGCTGTGGCCAGCGTGCGCCGTCGCCGGTGCTGCGGCTCTCAGAACGTTGTGGCGGTCGGATCCTGCCGAAATCCGGTGGCGATCTCATGGTGGCGTGCGAGCACCGTGTTCGGGCCAACGCGGAGACGCGGTCGGGATCCAGGCTGCGGCAAGCAGCCGTTCTCACCAGCAGCATGGGCTGCTACGTGGTAGCCGAGGTGATTCTCTCAAACGCCCATCTCAAGTAAGGACACCGGGCCATTGGCCTTGTCGGCGGTAGCGGTGGGACGGTTGACGTCGAGTCGGATGGGGTCGTAACCGCCGACCTCCAGCGCATCCTCGGCGTACGGCAAACCGCTGAGTAGGCTCCGGCGGCATAGCCCCGCCCCCGTAGACCACTTTCCATCCCCCAGCAGCGGCCCGGCCTCCTCCTTCCCCTCCGGGGCCGGGCCGCTGCCATACGCTGAAGGCCCAGTCGGCTGTCACAACTCAGGCAGGACGACCGGGCGACGCCTTCGGGACGCGGCCGTCAGTTCACGGTCATCGACCACGCGCCGCGCGAGAGGGTGAGGGTGCCGTCCGGGTCGACCCGGGCCTGCGCCCCGTAGACCGGCAACGCGCCCTCGCGGTTGAGCCGGTGCCGGATCCGCTCCAGCTCGTCCCACAGGCGCCTCGGGCCGCTCTGATGGACTGTGGGCGAGTCGAGGAACCCGGATGCTGTGGCGCGAGCCCATGACCCGTCGGGGTGGAGCAGCCACACCGTGCGGGTTTCGCCGTCCTGGGTGTGCCGGTAGTCGATGCCGGGGAGGTTCAGTGCGAGCATCGACATGACGTCCCAGGCGTCCGGGGGGTACAGCAGTGGGTACCGGCTGGTGGAGGTCGCCTCGCCCTCCCCTTCCATCGCTCCCTTCCAGACGTCGTCCGCTGGGTGCTCGTAGTCGGCGCCGTGCCGGGTGGGCATGAATCCCGCCCGGTCCCACTCGATTCGCCCGACGGCGCCGCCGTCCTCGGTCTTGTCCGCGGTGAGGATCAGGCCCGTGCCGGCGAGCGTCGTCACGAACCGTCCGCCTCGCCGGAGCGCCTGGAGCCAGGACACCGGCACGCGCCGTACGGACACCGTGGCCACTATCCGGTCGTACTCGCCGGGCAGTGGGCCGGTGATGTCGCAGACCTCGACGCGCGGGCGCTCGCCCATCAGGCTCAGCCGGTCCTGGGCGATGTTCACCAGCCACTCATCGACGTCGACGCTCGTGACGTGGTCGCTGCCGAGCCGAGCACAGGCGAGAGCGGTCCCGTAGCCGGTGCCCGTGGTGACCAGGATCTGATTGTCGTCGGCGATCATCGCGTGCCGGTACATCCGGACGACGAGGCTGGGCAGCGTCGAGGAGGACGTGGGCGTGCCGTCGCTGATGATGCCGATGCCTTCGATGCCGGCGACGTCGGCGTGACAGGTATCGACGCGGGTGACCAGTGTCGTGTCCGTGTAGACGTTCTTCAGCCAGGCGTCGGGGTTGCTCTGGCCATCCCGCAGGATCCAGGCGTCGCCGTCCGCTTCCCACCACCGAGGGACGTATGTGTGTCGCGGCACTGTGGCCACGGCGGAGTGCCAGCGCGATTCCGGCCGTACGACCTCGCGGGCTAGGCGCTGTGCATGCGGTAGCCATTCCATGGCTTGCGGCCTTCCTTTCCTCAGTCGTAGGCCGGGTCGCAGGCCTCGGTGTTCGCCGGGTCGCAGTCGTTGGAGTCGGCCGGCGTACAGTCCGACGAGGCGGTCCGTCGCGGGATGCTCGCCGCGGTGTCCGCCCATAGCTGCCCGCCGAACACCTCAGCGAGTCCATCGGTCTTCGCGTTTCCCGTCTGGAGGAACCGGCCCAGCACGCAGGGGGTCACTGTGCCGTCGGTCATGACCGCAGCCCGCCCATCCGCGCAGCCACCGCACAAGTCGTCGACGCTCGGGATGTGGACCTCGCCCCGGCCGACGCTGCGAACGCGGTCCGTGTTCACCCTACGCACGCCGAGCCCAAGCAGCTCCTCGCGGGCCTCCGCGGTGCGCTGCCCCTCGAACACCTCGACGATGCCGACCTGCAAGGGGATCCCGCGCTCCACGGCCTGGACGATGTTCGCGCGGGTCGCCGCGTGTGAGCCCCTCCGGGCGGTCACCCGCTCGTGCTCCTCCGCCACGTCGCTGTAGTACGAGGTGGCCAGGGACACCTTCGGGTGCTGGAACAGCTCCCAGTGCTCGTGCTTCACCCGGTACAGGTTGCTGTAGACCTGGACGCCGAGGCCTTCGGCCAGGGCGCGGTGCACGAGGGCCTCGAAGTCGGGGTGCATCGTCGGCTCACCGCCGATGAACTGTACTTTCTTTACGCCGATGGCTGCCGCATCGCTGATGAGCCGCTTCCAGTCGTCGCCGGTCATCTCGCCGTGCCCCTCGGTGGGGCCGGCCTTGGCGTAGCACAGCGAGGGGCAGGTGAGCTGGCAGCGCTGGGTGAGCTCCAACTCGAGGAATTCCGGAACCGTCGCTCGTGCGGGAGCCTCGGGTGCGAGCGTCATGTGCGTCTCCTTCGTAGGTAGAGACTTCCAGTGGGCCCGGTGCGAGGAGCGGGATATGTGCCGTGAGAGATCACAGCGGGGGTCTCCCCCTCGCCCCGGGGTTCTTGCCTGCCCGATGGCCGGGGCCGGACGGCACCCGGGCACCGGGCAGAGTCTTCGGCCGGGCCGGGTCAGCCTCCTGCCGACGGCCGGTCTGCTGCACCTCTCCTTCGTGGAGTCCGCAGCTGAGCAGTGCCGGCGACCTCCGCGACGGCGAGGGACCCGGCCCACAGGCGCGACAGGGCGGCCGGGGCCATCCAGTTGGCCAGAACGGTGAGGTCGAACGACAGGTGTCCGATCATGAGGGGAGCTACGCCCCCGTACCGCCGGACCACGACGGGCAAATAGTTCGGCGCCATCACGCGCTCGCCGCCTCTCGCGTGGTCGAGCCCGCTTGCAGCTCGTCCAGGTCGACGACCGTGACGTCCGTGAGGGTGGCCGCCAGTTGAGTGCCGACCATCCACCTCATACGCCAGTCGCCCTTGAACACCACCGTCTTCTTCGCGGCCAGGACGGGCAGAGGCCCCGGCCCGCGCCTGTAGAGACTGCCGTACACGCCATCTACGACGGCCGTTCTGGCACGGACGGCCACGACGTTGTCGCGAAGGTGCGGGCACAGGCGCGCGGCTACAGAGGCGTGCGCGCGGCACAGCGGCGGATGCGTCGTGACCTCGCGCTCGGGCCAGCCCTCCACGCCCCGGTAGTCCTCCAGCAACCAGAGCCGGCCCTGCGCGTTCACGTCCGAAGGACGGTTGCACACCTGGCACAGGAACAGCCGCATCGCGCGCTTCTGCCGGGGAGCGTGCACGACATCGAACAGGGCCTCCCCCACGCCCCGCCGCAACGCCCACCGCTTCCACAATGCTCCGGCCTTGTCACGGCCCTGGGCGTTTCCGTTGACGCCGATCGCGTCCTCGAAGGCGATGCCGTCGGATGCCTGCACGATGCGCGGCTGCGGCAGGCGCTCGCCGGTCCACGCGGCGATCTCAGGGACGGGCAGGCCTTTGTACGTAAGCTGTTCGGGCATGTCTCTCTCGCGGTGACCGGGTAGTGGGAGTGGAAGGGCTGACTGAGTGAGCCGAGGGGGAGGGCGTGTCACGAGAGGGCATCTCCCATCAGGTCGATGAGCGTGAGCACGGCCAGGGCGAAGCGGCGGAGGTGGCCGTCGACGTACTCCGGGCGGGGATGCTCGGCGCTCAGGATGACCAGGCAGGTGACCTCATCGACGGGGTACGGCGTCACGAGGTGCGGCACGTACTGGACCAGTTTCGCGGTCGCTTCCTCGAACCGCCGTGCGATGGCGGCTGCTTGGCGCGGGGTGGGGTTGGCGTGCTCGCCGAGCACGGCCTCCAAGTCCTCGAACATCTGCTGATCGATGAACTCACCGGCCAGGGAGCGGAGGAGGGCGGCGTGGGCTGCTGCGAGGGTCTCGTGATCATTGCGCCATCGAAGGTTGGGTAGCGAGGCGACGATGTCAGCGTCGGCGGTTGCTGCGACCATCGGGAACCTCTGGGGGGATGGGGAGTTCGGGCATGTGTCTCTCGCAGTTGGCAGGGGGCGTCGGCCGCGCGCCCTGGGGAGGACCACACGCGGCCGACGCGGTCTATGGGGTGGCGGCGAGCACGCCGTTCACCGCTCCCTCACGGAGAGCTGTCCGGCGTGATCGGCTCCGGATTGGCGAGCCTGCTCAGGGGGGTCGTCCACTCTCTGCCCCCGCCCTCCGGCAGCAGCCAGGCCACGGGCGTTGGCTCCTCGCCGTCCGGGGCGACGGCTCGCAGACGTCCCCGGCGGCCGGTCGCGGTGTCCTCGACCATCCGGCCGAGCCAGGGGTGATCACGATGCTGGAGGTCGGTGGTCTTCACCTGCCCTCACCGCCGCTCGTCCGCAACGGCTCCCAGGAGTACCGCACCTGTACGCCGTGGTCCTGGAGCCACTGGACCTCGCGCTGCCGCAGGTCGTGTGCGGCGTCGGGGGCGATGGCCGAGGGCCACCGGACGATCACCACTGCGACCGCGGCGGTCTCCGCCAGCTCCCGCACGCGCATCCAGCCCTCGCGGCACTGCGGGTCGGGCTCCCCGAACGGGTCGCTGATGACCTCCGCTACCCGCAGGCCGCGCTCCTCCGCCAGGGCGCGGCCCTCCTCTTCCGCTCTCTTGGCGGCCAGGCCGGGGACGTACGTTCCCCGCTCAACGCACACGTACAGAACTGCCGCTTTCGTGTCCGGACCGACGGGTGCGGTTCTCTCTTTCGGGGTGCCTGCTTGGATCATGGTGGGCCTCTTCGTCGTCTCGGTGCCCGCTCGTTCCCCTTGTGGGAATGGGAAGTTGAGCGGGGCCGTACACAACAGCTAACCCATCGTCACCATGCGTCGTGTATGACGAAGTTGGCCGAGCTACGCCTGCCCTGACTGACGAATTGACTCGCCCTTTACCCAGGGGGCTGGTCCCGACCTTCTACCGTGAAGGCATGGCGGAGACCCGAAACGACCCCTTGGCCGCCTGGCTCAAGGCTCACGAGATGTCGGCCGCAGAGCTGGCAGACGCCGTCAATGAGGCCATTCTCAAGCTCACCAGCAAGCCCGGGGCCACGTCGGAACGCACCGTGTGGCGGTGGCTGTCCGGCGAGAACCGATGGCCGCAGACGCTCCAGCGCACCGCACTGGAGATCGTCACCGGCGTCACCATCACGGCCCTGGGGTTCGTGCCTCGGGGGAAAGACAAGACCGTCTCACCGCCCCCAGCAGCTCACCCGGAGGACCCTTCAGTGCACCGCCGCCGTTTCGTCGGGGCGGCCACCGGCACCGCCGCCGGCGTCGCCATACCCTTCGCCAGTGCAGGCTCCCGCCCGTCCCGCGTCGGCACCTCCGACGTGATCCGGCTCCGGGACAACGTGGAGAACCTCGTCGAACTGGACGCGGTACGCGGCGGACACACCGCCCTCGAACGGGCCGCTCTGGCCGGAGCCTCCGAAGCCCTCGGGCTCCAGAAACAGTCCACAACGCAGCGCGTGCAGCGACGCCTCTTCGCCCTCGCCTCAGACTTCACCGCAACCGCCGCATGGTCCATGATCGACGCTGGGCAGCTCGACAACGCCGGCCGTCACCTCGACCGCGCGCTCACCCTCGCCGGCATGGCCCAGGACCCGGACATGACCATGCAGGTGTGGAACCTTCGGGCCATGCTCGCCCGGCAGCGCGGTGACTACGCCGAAGCGGTCGGTGCCGCGCAGGCCGCTCAGGCGACGACCGCCGTCCGCCGCAGCCCCATGCACGCCTCCCTCGCCCATGCCCGGGCCTCTATCGGTCTCGCGCACGCCAAGGAGCACCGCGCGGCCCTGCGCTCCCTCGGCCGGGCCGAGGACGCCATGGCCAAGGCAGACCTGTCGGCCCCGCTGCCGACCTGGATGTCCTTCTACGGACCCGCAGAGCTGCACTCGATCACTGCCATCGTGCACAACGTCGTCGGCCGCCCCGCCGAAGCGGAGGCCGCCTCCCATCGGGCACTGTCCGCCCTGCCCAAGACCTACCGCCGCAACCGCGCCAACGCCACCGTCCACCTCGCCGTAGCCCAACTCCGTCAAGGCGACGTCGAGCAGGCCGTCACCACCGGCGGCCAGGTATTCGACATCATGGCGGGTGCCCCCATTCCTGGCCGGATGCGTCAGGCCCTCGGGGACTTCCAGCGCGACCTGATCACCCTCGCCCCCTCCGCGCACCTCGCGCACGAGTGGATCGACCGCTACCGGACCGAATGGAGCACCCCTTGACCACGTCCACCGTCGAACTCCGCCGCTACGGGCACGACGACCTACCGCACATCAGGCAGACCCTGCTCGATGTGCACGCGGACGCGTACGCGGACGAGATGGAAGACGAGTTCAACCAGCGGTTCCCCTGGTTCGTCGACCACTGGGGCGGGCACCCCGGCTTCGCGTGCGTCATCGGCTACGACGCCGGCGAACCCGTCGGCTTCGCTTACGGCGCCCCGGCCACCCCCGACCGCGAGTGGTGGCGCGAACACCTGGACACGCCGCCAGCAGACGCCTCCACCTTCTCCGTGTCCGAGCTGATGGTGCGCCCCAAGTGGCGGAAGACCGGCACGGCCGAGCAGCTCCACGCGGCCCTGCTCGAGGGCCGACCGGAAGCCCTGGCTGTCCTCCTCGTCGACCCCGACCACCCCAAGGTGCAAGCTCTCTACGAGGCATGGGCCTATCGAAAGATCGGCAACCGCCAGCCCTTCCCGGACTCCCCGAACTTCGCCGTCATGCTCCGCGAACTGCGCCCCGCCTGAGATACCCCAGAGCACCACAGCGGCCCGCTCCCCTGCCGGGGCGGGCCGTAGCCATGTCGGCGCTTCCAGCGTCGGGCTGAGTCGGCTCGCTTTCCTTCGATGCAGAAGGCCATGCATCCTCTTCGGGCGGAAACTGAGCCAACCGGGGCTGCCTCATCGAGCAACGCCTGCCCGAGGGCCGGGGCGTTGTACCGGCGGTATCAAGAGACTCCTCGCGTCAGCCATCCAGACACCCTCGCTCCTGGCCCCAGCCGCCCGCTCCTCATTCCGTGTACACGGTGATGGTTGCCAGGTGTTCCGCCATGGCGAGCACCGTGCGGTCGGCGTACGGTGCGCCGATGATCTGGACGGCGATGGGCTTCCCGTGGCCGTCCGTGCCGACGGGAGCGATGGCGGCGGGCAGGCCGACGTGGCTGATGAGGTTGGTCCAGCCGGTCTGGTCGAAGAAACTGCGCTCGTTCCCGTCGACGTAAAGGGTGCGGCTGCCATTGGGGATCGCGGGGGTAGGCGCGGCGGGGGTGAGGAGCACGTCGTGGTGCTCGAAGAACGCCGTCCACGCGGCGCGTTGGCGGGCGCGTTCTTCGTTCGCATTCAGCCAGGAGCGGTGGGCCTGGGTGCGGTGGCGCAGAAAGGTGGCTCGGGGGGAGGTGTCATCGTCGGCTAGGTGATGTGCGCTGGTCTGGTCCGCCGTGAAATCGACGTCGGTGCCAGCGAGCGAGGCGTTGGCGTAGAGAAGTTGCTCGAAGAGCGTCGACGACGCCGTGAAATCGACGGGGCCAGCAGTGCGGGTGACGCGTGTCCCGGTGGCGGTCAGTCGACGGGTGAGTTGTTCAAGGGTTTCGGCAGTGGCGTCGTCGACGGGGCAGGCGGGGTCGTTCGGCCAGATGGCGATGCGGAAGTCGTCCAGGTCTTGGGGTGGTGCAGGCAGGTTCAGGCGCCACGGTGTGCGCTCGTCCGGGACCGGTCTGGTGAGGGCGGTGAGCATGAGGGCCAGGTCGCGGGGGTGGCGGGCCAGCGGGCCTGGGGTGAGCATGTCGCTCGTGGTCAGCCAGCCAGGTGGGCGGGGAATGTGCCCTCGGGCGGGGACGAGTCCCTGCGTCGGGCGCAGGGCGTAGGTGCCGCAGTAGTGGGCGGGAAGGCGCAGCGAGCCGGCGAGGTCGCTTCCCAGCTCGAGGGGGGTCAGTGCGGCCGCGACGGCTGCCGCAGCTCCACCGGAGGAGCCGCCGGGGGTGCGGGTGGGATCGTGCGGGTTGCGGGTGGCTCCGAAGAGCGTGTTGTCGGTGTGGAGGTCCTGGCAGTGGGCGGGGACGTTGGTCTTGCCCATGATCACGGCTCCGGCATGCCGGAGCCGTGCGACCGCGTCGGCGTCGTGCGTGGGGGTGTGGTGGCGCAGTTCTTCGGCCCCGCACGTGGTGCGCAGTCCGGCCGTTTCGAAGGAGTCCTTGATGGTGAGCGGAAGTCCGTCGATGTTGCCGGTGGACTGACCCCGTGCACGGCGGTCGTCCGAGGCGTCGGCTGCCTGGCGGGCCGCGTCGATGTCCAGGGTGACGACGGCGTTGATGGCGCTGGCCTGGATCCGCTGGTGGTGGAGCTCCAGCAGTTCGCGGCTGGAGATGCGGCGCCGGTTCAGAGCAGCGAGCTGGGCGTGGGCCGGGAGGGCTGTGTAGTCGGTGGTCACCGGATGATGTCCTCGGGGGCGGACCGCTCGCGCCGGGCGTAGTGCCGGGCGACGGCGGTCAGGACGGTGAGGTCCTCGATGGGGTGGGAAGACTTCATGTTCTTGTCAGCGAAGTCGGTCAATTGAGCCGGTTGCGTGCCTTGGGTGTGGGCGGTCAGAGCGGCGCGGATCTGGTCAGCGCTCGTCGCCGCATGGAGTTCGTTACCCGTAAGCCCGGCAGCCCGGTGTCGTCGTTCGCTGGCTGTGCGCACGTCGTGGTCAAGGTAGGGACGGACGGCTGTCTGCCCGTCACGGATCTCCACCACGCGGCGGTAGACCTGGAAGGAGATCCCCTGCGAGGGCAGACGGTCGCCAGCAGCCCTGTCGTTGGGGGTGAGGGCGATTTCGGGTACGGCTCGGTGGAAAGCGACCCACAGCGGATACAACTGGCGGTGTGCCCGTCGCAGGCCGATCCCGTAGGCAGTGCGCTGCACTTGGGCGGTGATGGTGGGGACGAGCCAGCCGACGAGGGTGAGGATGGTGCCGATGTCGCCGCAGATCCAGGCGAAGTCCTCCCAGCCGGCCAGTGAGGTTCCGAGGGCGGCGGCGATCACGTTCCCGATGCGGACGGCGCTGTAGCCGAGAGTGACAGCCGCGCCGATGGAGACGATGCGCAGGCCGATACAGACGGCCGTTCGGGGGCTGCGGCCAGCCAGGCGCCAGCACGCCACGGCGAGGTAGAGCTCGGCGAAGGTGTAGGCGCTGATGTAGAGGGTCAAGTAGGTCGCGTAGATGTTGTCGTGCGCGTAGTAGAGGGTGAAGTCCGTCGGCCGCTGAACGGCGGGCGTCAGCAGGAAGAAGAGGACGAACAACCCGCTGATGACGGCGAGGCCGGCGCCGAGCCAGTACCGCGACATTCGACGTGCCCGGTCGGCGGACGAACCCCAGTGGCTGAGGACGACCTGCTGGCAGGCCAGTAGTGCCACCACGCAGCTCTGGGCCAGCGGCACAGCGAGGTTCCGCGTGCCGAGAGTGTCATCGATGGCCCGCCACATGGAGCTGATCGAGAACAGGAAGCTCAGCGCCGAGAGCAGGTAGACGGCAGTCAGCGCCGCCCATGCGGTGTCCCTGCGCCGGGCGGGGAGGTCTCTGAGCAGGAAGGCGAGGCCGACCAGCGCCATGGTCAGGCTGATCGGATGCAGGAGGTCCTTCACCGGTCGGCCCCTCTGCGGCTGAGAAGGGTATGGGCCACCCGCTCCTGTATGTCGTCACCCGTCGGAGACGCGGTGCGCAGACGGTGTTCGATGACGCGGCCGGAGAGGTAAGAGGCGAGGAGTTCGGCGTCGTGCTCCTCGGTCTCCTCGTAGCTGCTGCGCCCGAGCATCATCTCGACCATGTCCGGGTCGAGCAGCGGCGCGATGTCCTTCGCTTCCACCTCGGGCGACGGGCCGCGTTCGTGGTGGCCGAGAAACAGGTGGGCCAGCTCGTGGCCGATGACGTGGTCCTGGTGGGCGCGGCTGGTCCGCGGGTCGAAGAAGATGTGGAAGGCGCTCCGGGTGACGTACGTGACGCCGCAGCGCCGGCCTGGAACGGTTTCCGCCGCCTCGATGTGCACCGTGCGCCCTGTCCGGCGAGTCACTTCGTGCCGGAGGTCACGGACGCTTGCGACCTGAGGGAGTTTCAAATCCGCCAAGAGGCTCGGTTGTTGGCGAGGAGACGACCACATGCTTCTCTCTGTTTCTCGTTCTTCTGAGTCCATTTGACAGGGTGTCACTCTGGCTCTGGAGGGAGCCCTTCGAGTTCTCTCACCCTGTCAACTTCCTTGAGCACTTGGGCAAAACCGTCTTCGGAAAGACCGATCATCCGATAGAAGACGTGCTCGATGCCTGCCTGCTTTGACTTGACTGCAGCAAACTGACGGATTGCTTCGGTCGCGACGTCGTCGTCATCGAAGAAGACGGGCGGGAATCCAAATGCCCTGGCCAGCCACGCCTTGGTCTCCGGGGACGGGTTGGCGCGCTTCCCGGTGCGCAGCAGCGAGATGTACGAGTCGGAGAGCGAGCCTCCGAAGCCCGCGATCCGCGCGGCCACTTCTTTGTTGCTGTAGACCCCCCGCCGGGGTGGGTGGACGTGCTCGAACAGCCAGTTCAGCCGTTCGCGGAACACGACCCCTTCATCTCCGGACGATCGCCCCGTGATGTCACTCATGATCAACTTCCCCTATATCCGACCCTTGCGACACCACCACCGTACGCCATCGTTGACTGGTGTTGACTGGGGCTCCCCCGGTATGAAAAGTTCTCCACCGTCGGCATCCTCCTGTTCGTATTGAAAGCTCGTTCCCATGGGACACGTATTCACATGCGCAATAAGTTCAATAGAGTGACGAGAGACACAGCCGCGGCAGACTTCACCGTCCTTTCACAGACGAGTCACGCCGCGTGCGAAAGCTCTGATAAAGCTCAAGTTCGAGCAGTTTCGAGGATTACTTGAGATTCGGAATCTGCCGCACTCGATGTCACTTCGCGCTTCCAGTCAGGACGCGGATGCTGCCAGATTCCAAGCATTACGAGCAGCTGCGGCAACGGCAGTTCGAGGGCTTCGGTGGCTACAGCTCCGCACCAGGCGGCGATCACGGGATTCAGTGGTCACGTCACGGTCTGCAACCAGTACAGAGTTTGAGAACCAACTCTGGATCTTGACGCGGGGGCGTGCGTATGTTCGTCGTCGCTCGGGCACCCCGCCCGCGACGACAGACGCAAGGAGCAAGTACTGAACGGACCGAGAAGGTCCTGTAACAGCGACGGCGCCCGCGAGCGGGAACTCGCGGACGCCGAACGCTAAGCGGCGTAGCCGCCCCGGCAAGGGCGGCGACTGCCCATCATCACCACGCTGAGTCCTTCCAGGGGCGCGCCAGCGTGGCAACACTGCAAAGGGGAGTATCGCATGCCTCCTGCCCTGCGCAAAGGGCCCTTTAGCCTGGCCTGCGCGGCAGCCACCTCCGCCTCGGCGCATCAGCGCTCCCAGTCGGAGCACACCATCCGAGCCCTCGCGGACCACTGGCTCCGCCCGCTCACAGGGAGCGGCCGATGAGCAGGGAAGCTCGCGAATGGGTGTGGGAGCACAGCTCCAGCAGGGGGACCGCGCGTCTGGTCCTGCTGTCGATCGCCGATCGGGTGGCCGACGAGCAGTGCGTCTCCTGGGCCTCGCTCTCCAGCCTGGCAAAGCGCACGCGCGCCTCCGTCTCCACAGTGCGTGCGGCCATCGACCGGCTGGTCCGCTCCGGTGAGCTGGAACAGCTCGACGACCTCACCGGCCCGCAGCGCAGCACCGTTTACCGCCTCCCTCTCGCCGCCGAGGCAGCGGCGCAGACCGTAGAAAACGTGGACGGCGCCCAGGGGCCGGCGGAAGAGTACGAGGCCACTCCTGCAATCAAGGTCTCGGCCTTGCGGCGATGCGGGATCCGCCCACGCGAGGTACCGGAATCTCCCTCAAGGGCCCGGAAACCGGCAGTACCGGAAACCGGCAGGCCGCGACGGAAACCAGCACCCCGACGTGCCGGAAACCGGCATAGCGATGTACCGGAAACCGGCATACAGAACCGTAGTGAACCGGATTTGAACCGTAGGTACAGCAGTGGTGGTACCGCCGTCCTCTCGGCTGCCGAGTGGCAGGTCGACCCCGCCACCCACACTTGGCTTCGCCAGGAAGGGCACCTCGACCGCCTCGGCGGGCAGGGCCTGCAGGCGGCCGACGCGAAGTGGCGTGCCCACCGGGCCGACTTCGAACCGAGGACAGTGGATGCCTGGACTGCCGACTGGCGCTCCTGGGTCGCCCGAGAGCACGCCCCACACCGCCCGAACCCCCACACAGCCCCCGGTAAGAGCCCAGCCACAGCGGGCGGCATGACGCGGGTCGAGGCGCACACCGCCGCCCTTCTCGCCGCCTTGGAAGAGCCGACCGGAACGGAGGGCTGACCGTGGACCGCCGCGAAATCGCCGCCCTACTGGCCTACATCGGCCGACTCGACCCGCGCGCCATCCGCACCGACCAGGGCGAAGCCCGCGACCAGCTGGCCCAGTGGCACGAGCTGCTCGGCGACGTTCCGATGGCCACCCCGCACGGCTGGGACGCCCGCGTCGCCGCCCGCCAGCACATCCGCATCTCGCCGTATCAGATCCTGCCCGCAGACATCGTCCGTCCCTGGGAGAGCTATCGGCGGGATCGTCTGGCCCGGCACTCCGACCCGACGCCGACCGCCGATCCGGACGACCAGGCCGCCTGGACCGCCGAGCTGGTCGGCACCCGCCGGGCCGTCGCCGTCGGCACCGCACAACCTTCGCAGGCTCGGGCGATCACCAGGGGGCGCGACGGGATCGACCAGAGGCTGGAGGCACGTCTGCGGGAAATCGGCTCCTGCATACCGCCCGCCGCACGAGCCGCCCTCGCGCCCTACCGGCCCGCCCGAGCAGCCCGCGAAAGGGCCGTGGCGCTGGGGCAGCCGGACGCGCTGAACGTCGGGTGCGAGTGGTGCAAGGCCCAGCCCGGTGAGCCGTGTCGCCGACGCCGGATCGGCCCCGACGACGGAGTGCTCTCAACCGCACCACGCTCCACCCCGCATCCCGGCCGCCTCGACCGCGCCACCGCCCAGCAAGCCCAGCAGACCGCCATGGCCTGACCGGCGTATCCGGCGCATGCATCCCGCCCCATGCACAGCCACCCAACCCCATCGTCCCGCCCCGGCCGCGGTGCCCGCCCCCATGCCGCAGCAGGCACCCGACGCTGCGCCGCCGCGTCCCGCCCCGCCGCCCGACACGGCAGCACATCGGAGAATCCCTTGCGCCACATCACCACCCACGACGCACCGGCCACCGGCCTGCGCGGCATCTCAGACACCAACTGGCACACCCGCGGAGCGTGCCACGGCATGGATGTCGAGGACGCCGACGCCGTGTTCTTCCCCGGTCCCCGGGACCACGAGGACATCGCGGAGGCGAAGGAGCTGTGCGGCTGGTGCCCGGTGCGCCGTGACTGCCTGAACTACGCCCTGGAGAACGTCCTCAAGGAGGGCATCTGGGGCGGCCTCACCGAAGCCGAGCGACGTCCCTGGCACGACGGGCTACACAAACGCCTCGACTATCAGCGTGTGACGGCCTTCTTCCAGGGACGCGACGTGCACCTGACCGAGGCGGAACGGAAAGTCGTCATCGACCACGCCTACGTACGCGGCTGGCGGCCCGACCGGCTCGCCACGGCCCTGCAGATCAGCCACAACCACGCTCGTGACCTGCTGCGGCAGGCCGCCAACAAGGTCTTCGACCGCGACCGCACCTACGGCGTGCCGCGCCCCAAGAAGAAGCGGAAGAAGAAGACCACCCCGACTGCAGCCACCCTCGCGCCCGCCGCCCCCGGCACCCAGCCGTCGGCAGCCCGCCCGTCGGCGCCGGCACCGGTGCCCTCCCCTCTCGGAAAGGCCGCATGACCCACCCCGTCCTGGCCCTCGGCTCCGCTCCAGAGCTCCCTCTCCTTCTCACCGCCGGAGTGCCCGTCGCCCTGATGCTGGTGGTGGTCGCCTGGACGGTCCGACGCCGGAAACCGCAGTCGCAGAAACGTCTCGGCGCTCCGGCGGTCAAGGTCGCCGCCCTTGCCGCCCTCGGTTGCACCGCCTACAGCGCGGACACGAGCTGGCGGTTCGCCGCCGACTACCTCGACATGGCCGGCACGGTCGAGCGCGCCGCCATGTTCGCCGCCGCTGAACTGGCGCTCTTCGCGACCGCGCTGATGGCCCGCCAGAACCTGGCCACCCAGGGTGCTCCCGGTCTGCCGGGCACGCTGGTCTGGGTGATCACCGGGGTCCAGGTGATCCCCGCCTATGCCGAGAGCGGCCCGATCGGCGGCACGGTCAGGGCCTTCGTCGGACCGGTCATGGCGGCGATGCTGTGGCACCTGGCGATGGGGATCGAGCTGCGCCTGCGCGCCCCGGACGCCACCTCGCGCGGTCTGATGGCCGTCCTGGGCCGAGAGGCACGCGAGCGTCTCCTGTCCCGCCTAGGCATCGCCACACGAGACCGCGACGCCGCGCAGATCACCCGGGACCGGGCCACCACCCGCGCGGTCGCCCTCGCCGCCCGCCTGGCCGAGCGGACACCCGAGCAGCAGCGGAACCGACGCGGCCGACGCCTCACACGGCGCCTGTCGAAGGCCGTCGCCATGGCCTCGGTCGGCACCGACCCTCTCCAACGCGCGCGACTCCTCGACGAGCTGGCCGCCCGTCGTCACGCACTCGGCCTCGCCACGGTCCCGCTGCCCTCGCCCTGGTCCCCGGTGCACAGCAGCACCACACCAGCCACGATCCCGTCCCCGTCAGCCTTGAAGGAGCCGGTCCCCGCAGTCGGTCCCCACGGCCCCGACGAGTTGGACGGGGACCGGGGACCGAACGCTTCGAGGGGACCGGTCCCCGAAAACGCGGGCGGCAAAGCACCGGTCAGCGCGGGGACCGAAGGCGAGAACTCGGGGACCAGGGTGGGGACCGAGGCCCCCCAAGCAGCTGCGGTCCCGGGGACCGGTCCCGCCGATCCGGATGCTGAGGAGGGGGACATCCGGGGAGTGGGGACCGAGCGTCTGATGCGAGAAGTGCCTGCTCAGGGCCCCGAGTCGCATCGGGGACCGACGGACACCGACACGGGGACCGACACCACCGGAGACCGGGGACCGACCGACACCAACACCGGGACCGACACCACCGGAGACCAGGGACCGACCGACACCAACACCGGGACCGACACCACCGGAGACCGGGGACACCAGGTCCCCCTCCAGCGAACGGTCCCCAGGAAGTCCAGGGCCAAGAACAAGGGGAAGCGCGGCCGGTCCCGCACAGCGCAGCCACGGCGCTCGGCACGCGAGCCAGAACAGTCGGTGGACCAGCTCGTCCAACAGGTCCGCCCCCACGTCCCCGCCCTGCTCGCCCGGGACGGCAACGCAGCCGTCACCCGGGTCCAGCTGCGGGAGATCCTCCGCCGCGAAGGCCTGACGGGCGGCCGAAACGACCGGCTGAGCCTCGTCCTCCAAGAACTGCGGCACGACGACACCACGAACACAAGGAGCACCAGCCGATGAAGACCTGCCACCAATTCGACACCGTCCGCGCGGAGTACGAGCGGGAGATCGGCTTCATGGTCGCCCACTCCCAGCGGCACGAGGGCAGGCCAGCGGCGAAGTCCAGCGCAAAGCAGGCTGCCGCGACGAAGCAGCGAATGGCCCGGGTGCTCAGCACCCACGTCGGGCGCTGCCCCGAATGCGGCTGAACCGGCATGCCCCAGCTCATCACTCCCACCCGCGCAAGGTGGCCCGGCTCTGTGCCGAGCCACCGTCCTCGTTCAAGGAAGTACGCCATGAAACCGTGTTCCCCTCGCTCACCGCAGCCCACAGCCGCCGAGGCCGACGCCTGGGCGGACGTCCTGGTCCGTCGGCGGCTCCTGCACGCCGCCGTCCGTACGCCGACCGGCCAGTGGCTCGTCCAGGACCAACACAACGGAGTCGTCCGCCTCCTGAGGGGACCGGCCGACGTCCTCGCACTGGCCGCGACCATCCAGCACCACACCCGCATCACGAGGCCCGAATCCCGATGACGCACCCCGCCCGAAACGGCAACACCCCGGAATCCGCTCCCGAATCCAACTCGGTCTCGGTGCGAGCAAGTTGGGGCGGAAGCGTAGCTTTCGCCGAACCCGCCCCTGAGGGGGCGGGAGAGGACCTGCACCAGGGGGCGCAGGTCCTGGAGACTTCGACCGAGGGCGGATCGAAGCCTGGGCAGGAGGAGAAGCCGAGCGAGCCGCGTACGCGCCGACAGCGCGCTCCTCGTGCCCGTCAGCGTCCGCGTCAGCCGCTCGAGAAGAAGCGCCTGCACCAGCCCAACACCCGCCTCAATGAGGACGAGTTCGCCCTGATCAAGTCCGCCGCCGCCCGGTGCAGTCTGACCGTCGCCGGTTTCCTCGCCCGCTCCGCTCTCGCCGCGGCACGTGATCTCGACCGCACCAGTGCCGAGATCGCCGACGAACGCGAAGTGATCACAGCCCTGTTCGACAGCCGCCGTCGGCTCGGCTGGGCCGGCAGCAACCTCAACCAGGCCGTCAAGGCACTCAACTCCGGTGCGGACGCCCCGCAGCTCGAAGCAGCCGTCGCCGCTGTACGGCGCGCTGCCGACGCCGCACACGAAGCCGCCGCACGGCTGATCGAGCACCACGGCTCGTGATCCCCAGCGTCAACAACTCCGGATCACGGACCATCGGCCTCCTCAACTACCTCTATGCCACCGGCCAGTACGACGATCACACCGACCCCCACCTCGTGGCCTCCTTCGACGGCATGTCCCCCGACCCCGGCCGCGACCCGAACGCCACTCTCCAGGACCTTGCCCAGCTCCTGGACCAGCCCGTGATGGCGCTCGCCAAGCACGGCCGCCCGGCCAAACACGTCTGGCACACCTCCGTACGCGCCGACCCCGGCGACCGGATCCTGTCCGACGAGGAGTGGGGCGAGATTGCCCGGCGTATCGTCGCCGCGACCGGCATCGACCCTGGCGGCGGGCAGCCAGGATGCCGCTGGGCCGCCGTACGTCACGCGGACGACCACATCCACATCGTCGCCACACTCGTGACCGAGGACGGCCATCGCCCCGACGACTACCGCTCGGGCGCCCGCGCCCAGGCCGAAGCCCGGATCATCGAGAAGGAACTCGGCCTCCGCCAGGTCGCGCCCGGCGACGGCACTGCAGCCCAGCGGCCCACCAGCGCCGAGCGCCACAAGGCCGAGCGCCAGGCCCGAGATCGCACCGCCCGAGAGGAACTGCGGGAGACGGTTCGGCGAGCAGTGGCCGGTGCGGACAGCGAAGAAGAGTTCTTCGAACGGCTCGCCGCCGCCGGTCTCCTCATCCGTCAGCGCGCCGCACCCTCCGGCGACCTCCTCGGATACAAGGTCGCCCTGCCCGACGACCTCAATAGGGACGGCGAGCCGGTTTTCTACCCCGGAGCTCGACTCGCGCCGGACCTGTCTCTTCCCCGGATCCGGGAGCGCTGGTCCGCCAGCAGTCACGCCTCGGACACCGCGCTCAGTGAGGCGGTTTCGGGAGGCCCGGCCGCCGCGCGCCGGCGTACGGCCTCGGCCGCGTGGAAGGCGGTTCTCGTCGTCGAACATGGCGACGACGCGGTAGCCGCCGCGTACATCGCGGCGACCGGAGAAGTCCTGGACGCGCTGGCAAAGACCTCCGCCGCCCACACCCGCCGCGAACTACGAGAAGCAGCTTGGGCGTTCGAGCGGGCCTCCCGCTCCCACGTCCGAGCCGAGCGCGGGCACGACCGGGCACTACGGCAGGCCGCCCGCGACCTCGTCCACAGCGGCCCCGCACTCGGCCGCGGCGAGGACGGCGCCACCACCGCGATGGCCATCGACATGCTGTTCTTCCTCATCGCCGCCGCCATCCACTGGCACGCGAAGAAGGGCCACGCCCAGCAGGCCGCCGCCGCCACCCGGGCCGCCGAGCACCTGCGGAGCGCCTACAAAACCGCCTCCGCCCCGCCCCTCGGCGTGCTCCACCAGCGCGGTCGGCGGCTGAGCCGACCGATGCTCCAGCGGCAGACGGTACTGCTGCGCGAGGCTCTGCCGGAGCTGGCCGAGCAGATCCTCGCCGAACCTGGCTGGTACGCCCTCGCCGCGACCATCAGGGAAGCCGAAGCGTCCGGCCACGACCCGGTCGCCATCCTGTCCGAGGCCGCGGAACGCCGCGAACTCGGCACCGCGGACTCCGTCAGCGACGTGCTCGTGTGGCGGATGCGGCGAACAGCCCACCTCCCAGCCGACGCTTCCCACCTGCCTGAGACCAGCACCGCCGGGAGCCGGACCGCACCGCGCCGTTCGACGTCCAGGCCCTCCGCACCCGGTAGGGCCCGCAGTGGGGAGGATGCATCGCGTCAGATCCGGTAGGCCCGCCGGGTACCGCTGCGCGGCCGCAACTCACCAGCAGGAGGGGGACACCACCATTCCGCCCGCAATCCACAGCATGTCCGTACGCCACGCCCAACCTGGGTGACGACCGGTCTATCTCGGGGGTTAAGTGGGCGACAGGCATGTGACGCATGAGTCCCTCAGTGCGGCGTACCTGGCAAAAATCTACGGATTGTTGCGCACGTACGGCGCGTTCGCAATGGGAGAGCCGATCCCCCGACTCGCACGGACCGAACCACATGGGATGCCATCGCGCGCCGACAGTCAGAAGCGCAGCCGCACCTTCCCCGAGGCCTCCCCTGCTGTTGATCGGCAACTGTTTACCGAGCTGGTCGGCATCATTTGACGGAGGCGTGGCCCGTCACCTTCGGGCCTGAACCGCTCCCGTCCCCAGGGGCGTCCTACGAGCACCTGACACAATTGGAGCCGCCGCGCCATGAGCACATCCGAACCGCCAGCCTGGCCGCACTGCGCACACGGCGCAGACCCTGCTGACGACCCTGTCGGCTGCCGCGGCATCCATGTCCCTGGTCACACCGCATGTCTCGCCCACCTGGCCGACGCCGACCGCGACGTCTACCTGGCTGGCCTGACTCCTGGCGCCGACGTCGACCACCGGGGCACCACCTTCACCGAATCCCTCCTCAACGCCCTACTTAACGCCCTCCGTGACCCCGCGACCGGTCACCCCCGCTTCGGCCACGCCGTGTTCCGGTCTGCGACCTTCGACAGCGCCGTATTCCGGTCGGCAACCTTCAACGGCAACGCCGATTTCGAGGCAGCGACCTTCAAGGGCAACGCCAGGTTCGGGTCGGCAGCCTTCAAGGGCAACGCTGGTTTCGAGGCAGTGACCTTCAAGGGCAACGCAGTGTTCGAGGCGGCGACCTTCGAGCGTGACGCCTGGTTCGGCTCGGCGACCTTCAGGAGCTACGCCGGATTCAGGTCGGCAACCTTCGACAACGCCGTCTTCCGGTCGGCAACCTTCAACGGCAACGCAGTGTTCCAGGCAGCGACCTTCGAGAGCTACGTCGGGTTCGAAGCGGCGACCTTCGAGAGGGGCACCCGGTTTTGGTCGGCGAGCTTCAAGGGCTATGCCTGGTTCGATTCGACGACCTTCAAGGGCCATGCCTGGTTCGAGTACGCGATCTTCGAGAAGAGCGCCGGGTTCGAGGCTGCGACCTTCGAGAGTGACGCCGTGTTCGAGTCCGTGACCTTCGTGGAGGCTGAAAGGGTCGGGCCTTTTGTGTGTGCTGGACGGGTTGTGCTTTCCGGCGCGAAATTCGGCGGCCCGGTGACCCTTTCATTCGCTACGCGGCGTCTGGAGTGCCGTCGCACTCGCTGGTCATCGACAGCGGAGATCCGCCTGCGCTACGCCACGGTGGACTTCTCTCATGCGGTGTTCGAGTACCCGCTCACGATCGCCGCAGAAGCCGATCCGTTCTTACGCGCCAACGGCGGGCAACTGGTGGACGATCCATGTTCGGGCGCGCCCGACTCAGGGGTGCGGGTGGCCTCGCTGCGTGGGGTGGACGCGGCCCATCTGGTCCTTGCAGACCTCGATCTGTCGAGATGTCTGTTCGCCGGCACGGTCCACCTGGACCAACTCCGCCTGGAGGGGGCCTGCACCTTCGACACAGCCCCGCCCGCCATGCACTGGCGGCGCTGGCCACCGGTGCGCTTCACCGAGCGCCGCGTCCTGGCTGAGGAACACCACTGGCGCGCTGGCCAGCAAGGGGCGGTGCCGGGCTGGAACGTGGCGGTCCTCGGTACCGGGCAAGCCGGGCCGTTGCAACTGGCCCCGGTGTACCGGGCTCTGCGCAAGGCCTTCGAGGACGGCAAGCACGAGCCGGGAGCGGCGGACTTCTACTACGGGGAGATGGAGATGCGCCGCCACGCCGACGACATCCCTCGCAGCGAACGAGGGCTGCTGACCGCCTACTGGGCGCTGTCCGGCTACGGCCTGCGCGCCTCTCGGGCCCTGGCCTGGCTCGGCATCGCCATGCTCGTCACCATCGTCCTGCTGATGGCCTTCGGCCTCGCCCAGGACACCCCCAAACAGACCGCGACCGGCACCGTCCCGGCCAGCGCCGGCAAGGTCACCTTCGAGATCGACAAGGACGATCCCCAGAACCCTACCGGCAACCGGTTCACTGGCGAACGCTTCGAGAAAGCACTGAACGTCACCCTCAACTCGGTGGTGTTCCGCTCCTCCGGCCAGGACCTGACCACCACCGGCACCTACATCGAGATGACCTCCCGCCTGACCGAACCCGTCCTGTTGGGCTTTGCCGTCCTCGCCGTCCGAAACCGCGTCAAACGCTGACCTCTTCGTCATTGCCGCCAACTCGTCATCTGGGCAGCCGAGAACCCGGACCGCCCCGATGGCCCAGCGGAAGGTGACTGTGGACTTTGTGAATTGAAACCGCCGAACGACGTGGGGCACGATCTTGAGGCGCAGCACGAGGTGACGAAGTAGAGGAGAACGTCCAGGTGTTTCACCGGATACGCCGCCGGGCCAGGGAGCGAGAAGATCAGAGGGAGTTCACCGAGCTGCACGCTCGGCTGCAGGATCAGGTCCCGCACGGCTTCGGAGCCCCGGCGATCGAGCCGGAGCATGCCGAGCCCGCCGCCATGGTGGACGACTTCCTTCCGCCGGAACTGCGCGTGCCGAGCCACGACCAGGTCGAAGGCAAGATCATGCCGTGGAAGCAGCCGCTTGTCCTCGACGGTGAGATGGCTGTCTGTGCCGAGTGCGGCGCGTACCGGGACTGGTTGATCCTCTCGACCTGCGGCGCGATCTGGCTACGGTGCCGGGCAGGCCACCAGCGGGTGGAGACCCGCCTCGACACCGCGTGGTACAACCGCAACAGCGGACCGGCGGACGCCACGTACGCCACCTTCGAGGACTGCCTGCGCCACCTCGGACACTGACCACCACGCCTACGACCCCACCGGTCCCTTGGACCCGTACTGACCACCCGTCGCCAAGCACCAAGGGGTCAGTTCCGTCACGCGCGTTCGCGTCGCCATCACCGCCCACTGCCTGCCCGCCTGTTCCTCCGATAACAAGCGGGATCGAGCACCAGGCCTGCTACTCCGCCCCAACGGGAAAGTCGGCGTCCACCAGAAGCGGGCCCCGCTCTCCTCGGCCACTCCAGTCGCGCCTGCTCGACCGGGGAGACCTCGGCAGCGGCTACCTGCCCAAGCCGGAGCGTCCGGCCCGGCACGACGACGTCGCCGTCCTCGGCTGCCCGGTCCTGAGCGAGCTGGCGGCGACGCTGCGACCGGCGGCAGGCTCGCCTTCCCGCACAAGGCCACGGCGGACGCGAAGGCAGTCGGCTACTGATCCTCTCCGGCTTACCGGCCCTCGTCGACCACCACCTCGCCAAGGCCCTGATCGAGGCCACGGCAACGAGCTGAACTGCCCGCCCAACGCGCTGCTGCCTCCGACCCAACGAGGGTCGGAGGCAGCAGCGCGTTACCGGCCGACGCGTTGAGCGGCACTAGGGCCTGTGTGATGTGGTGATCAATTGGCTGCCTCACCGGCCTCGAACTCCGCGTCTCGATGATCTGGATCGGAGATCTCTTGCAAGCCCCCGAAAGGGCAACAGGTCACCGAGTAAAGCGACGATCAGTTCTGCCCGGCATCCAGCATTGCCAGGGCGTTGCGGATGCCCTGTTCGAGGAGTCCGTCGGCGAGCCGCCGGTCGGCCAGGGCCCGGGAGAGCTGCAGTGTCCCGGCCATCATGCCGAGGAGGCCAAGTGCCTTCAGGCGCGCCGATCGCGGATCGTGGGGTGCCAGTCGGGCGGCGAAGCCGTCGATGAGGACCAGCGCGCCGTCGGTGTATGCCTGCCTGGTGGGATGTGTGGAGCGTCCGATCTCATCGAGCAGGGCGGCGTTGGGGCAGCCGTCCTCGATACTGTCGCGCTGCTCGGTGGAGAAGTACCAGCGGATCATCTGCTCAAGTCCGGCGCGGCCGGGCGCCGCCTGCGCGACGATGTTCTCGTGCTGTGCACGCATCTGGTCGGCGACCGCCATGGCGACGAGGTCGTCCTTGGACGCGAAGTAGGCGTAGAAGGTGCCGCCTGTCAGGCCGGCGTCCTTCATGAGGGTCGCGACTCCGGAGCCGTCGATGCCGTCGCGCTTGAGACGGCGGCCGGCCGTCGTGATGATCCGCTGCCGTGTCTGCTGCTTGTGTTCTTTCGGGTACCGCACGGGTGCGTTCCTCCGTCGCAGCCGGGGCTTGCGCCCCGGCTGCCGCTGGTCGGGTCAGTGTGCCGCGTGGGCGAGCAGAGCGGGGAAGTTGATCCTGGCGGTCTGCAGTTTCGCGTCGTGGGGCTCGGGGACCCCGCCGTCGGTGATGTACAGCCGGTCGCCGCGGACCGCGGTCGCGGAGGGAGAGGCCAGACCGTCCGCGCTGGTCAGAATGGCCTTGTAGTTGCCGTCCGGGTAGATCGCCACGACCCTGTCCGGACCGTTGTTCGAGGAGGAGCCGTTCTGCGCCGCGAACACCACATCGGAGAAGGGGGTCAGGAAGCTGAGGTCGTCGATGTTGGGCAGGCCGCCCGCGACCACCCGGATGGGACCGGCCGCGCCGGTGGGGGTGATCGGTACCCGCAGCAGTGTTCCCTTGTTGAAGTTGCTGATCCACAGGGCGCCGTTGTGGAACCTGAGCCCGTTGGCGCCGATCGGCAGGGCTTCGGTGGGTACCGGTGCGAGAGCGGCGTCGGTCAGCCACCGGGTGGCCTCTCCGCCCGAGACCGGAACGGACCAGATGGTGCCCTTCAGGCTGTCCGCGATGTAGAGGGTGCGTCCGGCGACGGCGAGCCCGTTGGGGCCCGAGTCGGCGGGCAGAGCGGCGACGCGCTGAGGGGTGCCGTCCGCAAGCAGCTTGTACACACCGTTCCTGGCCGCGTTGCCCGGCGCCCACAACGCGTAGTAGACGGTGCCGTCACTGCCACGGGCGTTGCCGCTGATCGCCTCACCCACCTGCCCGGTGGCCAGGACCGTGCGCTGTCCGGACGCGTCTATGCGCATCAACTCCGGCCCATGCGTGCGCTCGCACACCGCGCAACTGCCGAGCATGGACAGGGTCACGGAGCCGTCGGGGTTGGCGGTGATGTTCTCGGGGATCTCGCCGGCGGCGAAGTCGAACGTCGCCGCAGTCCGTACGTCGGTGACGGCCGCTCCGCTGTACGAGTGCCCCGTCCATGCGGACGCGGACGGCGCCGACCCCAGGACGGCCGCCGCTGCGGTGACCGCCACAGCGATCTCGACCTTCTTCTTCAGAAAACGCCTTCCGCCGGATGCACTGTGCCGGGCCGTGTTCCGGCGTTGCTTCTGCATGACTCTCCTTGGCAAATCAACGAGTGACTGATCAACGGACTGCCGCCGACATCAGAGATGTCGGGTACAGCCGAGACATTCGGGCGCAATCGGCGCCTTTGAAGCCGGACCGGGCGTGTCAGCCGGGCAGCCGGTTGTTCTTGCGGATCTGCTTGTCGAACGTTCCAGCGGGGACGAGGCGGCGCGCCGTCGTGACGCGTGAGGCCAGCGGGCCGGCGGTGTAGCGCAGCTTCGGCTTCTTGTCGGTGGCCGCGGTGACGATCGTCTTGGCGACGACGGCGGGGTCGTCGCCGACCTTCATCGCCGCCGCGATCACCTCGTCGAAGATGCGCCGTCGCTCCGCGTACAGGGGCAGCGGGGTGTCGGGCTGCGCTGCGTTGGTGTCGAAGCCGGTCTTGGTGTAGGCGGGCTGGACAATCAGGACCCGGACGCCGTGCTCGCGGACCTCGTGGTCCAGGGACTCGGAGTAGCCCTCGATGGCGTGCTTCGCGGCGACGTAGAGGGCCATGAACGGCTGGGGGGCGACCCCGAGGACTGACGAGATGTTGATGACGCGTCCGCCGCCCCGGGCGCGCATGTGCGGCAGAACCGCCTTCGTCATACGCATGACACCGAAGACGTTGATGTTGAAGACGTTCTGGGCCTGGGCGACGGAGTTCTCCTCGACGGCGCCCGCCGAGCCGATGCCCGCGTTGTTGACCAGGACGTCGATGCGCCCGAACCGGTCGATCACCTCGGCGACCACGGCGGTGGCCGAGTCGTCACTGGCCACGTCGAGATCGAGGTACATCACGCCGGCGGGCGGGGTGAGCCCGGAGGTCTTGCGGCCGGTTCCGATCACCTCGAAACCCGCCGCGACGAAGGCGCGGGCCGCCTCCTTGCCGATCCCTGACGTGGCACCCGTCACGAGTGCCACCGGTCGAGTTGCCGCCATCACGTACTCCCCAGATTGAATTATGAACGTATGCCTTACGCTCGTACGACCATATGCCGGTTGCCGGTCGATGACAAGTGGTCAGCTCTGGCGATCCCAGAAAGTCGGGGAAACGTGGGGCGCGGTACGGGAAAGACCACGAGCCCCGCGAGGACCGGCTGTCTCGGTCCCTGCTGCATGACCCAGCCGATCGGGATGCCGGTCCCGTAGGCGGCAGTGTCGAGCTCTGCGTGCACCGTCAGCCCGGTGCGGGTGGTCGTCGCCGCGATGGGCGATGACTCCATGGCTGCTCAGGGGCCTGCCTCGCCAGTTCATGGTGATGTGGGAGAACAGCCGATGCTCGATTCTGTTCCACTTTGAAGCCCTGGCCAATGCCGTTGTTTGAGCTAGTCAAGAATTATGGGGGTCAGGGTGATGACGTTGGCCGGGACGCGGCGGGTGGGTCGTGCTGCCGTTTCTTGATCGCGGGCGAGTATTTAGAGTCCGGGCGCTTGAGGACCCGTGGCGCAGCGCGGTGACGGCGGGGACCGCTGCCGAGCTTGCGGCGGACCTTCGCCTCCAGCATCGCCAAGAACGAGCCGAGGGTCGACATCGCGTCCTTGGCCTGGTTGACCACGCTGCGCCGGACGTGCTTGAGGACCTTCACGAAGGAGATCCGGTCGGGATCGATCCGCTCGCCGCCGGCCACTCTGACGATGATCCTGTTCAGGCAGTGGTGCACCTCCAGGTGCGCCCAGACCTCCTTACAGGCCAGGGCCGGAGCCGTCGAGGGAAGCACCTGTGCCGAGCCACGCTGGAACGTTTTGACCTGGCGGTGGGCCGACTCGGCCTCCCACCGCTCGTAGTACAGGGCCGCCAGCTCCGCCGCAGGGTAAGCCTCGATGTGCGTCAGGTCGGTCAGCAGTCGGATCACTTCGCCGCCGGCGACCCGGTACTCGATCACCCGCACCGTCACCCCGCCGGGATGTGAGGCGTTGACGGCCAGGCTCATGCGCCCCAGATAGCAGTGTTCGGCAGCATCTTCGTCGGCCTGGACGCGACCGTCGACCGGGCTCGCAGCAGCAGGTGCGCTCCGGCACCCGTATATGCCTTCCACAGCTCCACTCCGGAGAAGCTCCGGTCCATGATGACCAGCATCCCGGCTGCCGAACCGGTCATCTGCACCGCCAGTTCCCGCTCGCCCCCGTTGAAGCCGTCGATCCGGGCGTCGATCGAGGCGTGCGCGCCTGTCTCCGTCAGCGTCACCACCCGCACCTGGGGGAACTCCGCTTCAGCCTTGCGGGCATCGGTCGGCCCGCCGGAGAACGCCTGGTTCGCCTCGCTGTCCGGCCCGTCCAGCACGAACCCGTCCACCGCGGCCAGCCGCATCCCGCGCCAGAGCGCCCCACGGGTCCCCGGCAGCCTGGTGGTCATTGGCCCGCTCGTTGATGTCGCGGAACTGACCATCCCGGTCCGGATGCTGGCGGCCCTCGATGGTCTTTGCGTTCCCCTGCAGGCTGAAGCCCTCCTCACGCAGCAGGTCGGCCACAGTCTCCGCCGAGTCGCGGTGGCCCTGGCCGGCCAGCTCGGAGACCAGATGACGGGTGACTTCGTCGTTCAGCGCAGCGGCGACATCGGATCACTCCGCACGTCCGGCTCGACAAGAGGCGGCAGAGCCGGCCGCAGCTCCGGGCCAAGATCCATTACGCCGCTTGCGGCCGCCGCCTTCCTGGCGAACCCTGCCCAACGGGGCCGCGCTGGACTCCAGTTCAGCCACTCCGCGCGACACGGTGCCCTCACGCACCCCGGCCGCACGAGCCCCGCCCGGATCCCGCCATGCCCCAGCGACCGGGCCTCCGTCCCTATGGCAACCGGCGCTGACGCTCGTCCAAGTGCGGGAACAGCGCCTGGGACTTCGCGGCCAGAGCCGCCCCAGCTACCACAACAAGACGAGCACCCACGGAAACAACGACGTGTTTCTCCGCAGGCCCTGACTACCCGGCCTTGGATCAAGCCCACACTGTGGCCGACCAAAAGTGGAGGCAGACCAAGTCCACACATGGGCGTTGGGATCGAGTCGGACTGCACGGGGACCTCGACGCAGACAGCTCGAAGCATGGCAGCACCATGACGGATACGGTGACGGATCCGCTTCCATCCCTTCATCCCTAACGTCGGGGATGCAGGCAGCTGACAGGGCCCGCCAGGGCCGGACGTCCCTGTCGTCCATGAGCCTCGTCGGACATAACGGTCCGTCGAGACGCCTGGCACCGCCTGCGCCCGTGAGCATGTCCGCAAGACCAGCCGGATCCCCGGACGACCAGCTGACGTCGCTACCAGCACATCGACCTGACTGCGCGCGACAAGCGGACGCAACAGTGGCCTGAAAGGAATATCACCATGGCAATCAGTGCAGAAGCACAGCAGTTCGCGGATTTCCTCGCGAGCACGAACGCCAGAGCGGCCATACCCGGCCTCGACCTGGCCGTCGTCCGCGACATCGTCGACTCGAACCACAAGGCGTCGACCGAGCCGGAGGGCGTCACCTACGCCGATGTGGACGCGGGCGGCGTCCCCGCTCTGTGGGCCATCCCGGAGGGCGCCGATCCCGACAAGGCGCTGCTGCACTTCCACTTCGGCGGATCGGTCGCCGCCTCGATGTACTCGGACCGCAAGGCCGCCGGTCACATCGCGAAGGCGGCCGGCGCCCGCTCCCTCGTGGTGGACTTCCGTCTGGCGCCCGAACATCCCTACCCTGCCCAGCTCGACGACGCCGAGACGGCCTACCGGTGGCTGCTCTCCCAGGGCTACGAGCCGCGGAACATCGGCAGCACGGGCCACTCTATCGGCGGCACGCTCGCGGTGATGCTGCCGCTCCGTCTGCTCTCCAAGGGCGAGGCGACCCCCGGCGCGATCGTCAGCGTCTCGCCGTGGACCGACCTCACCATCCAGAACGCGTCGGTGGACGCGAACGAGGACAACGACAAGATGCTCAGCCGGGCCACCCTGGAGCTCTTCCGCGGAGCCTGGCTGCAGGACCCCGCCGTGGACTTCACCGACCCCGCGATCAGCCTCGTGAACGCCGATCTGACCGGTCTGCCGCCCACGACCCTCCACTACGGCGAGTACGAGACCCTCGCCGACGACGGCGCCCAACTCGGACGCCGCCTCGCGGACTTCAAGGTCACCTCCGAAGTCCACCCGATGCCCGAGGGACAGCACTCCTTCGTCCTGGGCGCCGGACGCGTACCCGAGGTTGACCAGGCGATCCAGCAGATGGGGCAGTGGCTCCGCAAGCACCTCGGCGCCTGAACAGAAGAACCCTCGCAATCGTCGTGGCCCTCCGCACGGCGGACCACCGGCTTCTGCGCCCGGACCAGTCCCGACTCCCGAGCACGGTCAGCCGTGCCTAACGGTCCGTTCCGAGTCCTTCCGCATCGTCGTCGGCAGGCGGACCCGGACGCCCTCCCCGACCGCCGGGTCCGCGTCCGCCTGCCGACGCGGACCCGCACGAGGAAGCGTGAACCGGCTCGGTCCGCTTCGCACACGTTGAGCAGCGCCCGGGCAGGCAGCCGAATCGGGCACGGCCGACCACATGCCGGTGGCGCCCACCCCCCCCCAATCGGGCACGTCCGCAGCGTTGCTGCGGAAGGACGTCCTGAGCAGCACAACCCGGCGAAGGAGACGACTGATGACCAAGAATGCCACGCCAGGTGACGCCCTGCACGGCCCCGGCCTGACCGACGTTCGCGACATGGTCATGGCACATGACGCGTTCCGTCGTGCCCTGCGCTCCAGTGCGTCTCTGGTGAGTGCGGTCAACGAGGGTGACCGTAAGCGGGCCGGTGTGGTCGCCGGCCACCTGGAGCTGATGCTCGGCCTGCTGGTCCACCATCACGAGGGCGAGGACGTGTTGCTGTGGCCCATGCTGCTGGAGCGTGTGCCCGAGGAACTGGCTCCCCTGGTGCGCCTGATGCAGTCCCAGCACGAAGCGGTGCACGGGATGCTCGACGAGGTCACCGCCCTGATCCCGCCTTGGCGAGTCAACCCCACCAGCGCGGCCCGCAGCCGGTTGGCCGACCGCGTCGAGCACCTCCTCGTCCTGCTGGAGGAGCATCTGCGCGACGAGGAGAAGCATCTCCTGCCGGTCGCCGCACGCACCGTCACCCAGCCCGAGTGGGACGCGGTCGCCGAACGCAACCTCAAAAGCCTGCCGCCCTCCAAGGCCCCCATGGTCTTCGGTCTGTTCATGGAGGTTGGTGACCCGGAGATCATCGCGCAGCAACTCGTCAAGGCGCCTGCGCCTGTCCGTCTGCTGCTGCGCCTCACCGCCCGCCCCGCCTGGCGTCGCTACCAGGCCCGCGTTTTCGACGCCTGACGATCACCCGGCCATGCGCAACGTCGTATGCCTCCAGGACATTGAGGTCGGTGATCTTGCCCAGCCGGGCTCTCATGCCGTGGCGCGCCTGGTGTGCCGTGAGTGCCTCGGCCTGCCCTTCGAGGATGAGCCGGGCCGCGTCCGGGGTGGTGGTCGTCGGCCGGCCGATGCCCACCACGTCGCATTCGCCAGCCCGCACGGCTCGCTGCATGGCATCACGGGTACGGAATCCGCCTGTGACGGCGAGGGGGGATGTCGCCCACGAGCTTGCGAACAGTGCGGGCGTATTTCAGACCGACGGTGACGACCGGAGTGACGCAGGTGGACGGGGGTTCGCCTGCACCACGTCCGAGCCGGGGCGGGACCTCCGCTTGTCCTGCTCCACGGCTGGCCGCAGACCTCTGACTGCTGGCGGCCGGTACTGGCGGATCTCGCCGCCGACCACACTGCCCTTGCGCCGGACCTGCGCGGATACGGCCTGAGCGACAAGCCAACCACGGGATACGACAAGCGGCGGATGGCCGTCGGCATCGCGGGCCTGGTCGACGCGCTCGGCTTCGAGAAAGCCGCCGTCGGGGGCCACGACCGCGGCGCCCGTGTGGGGCACCGCTGGGCGCTGGACCGCCCGGAGCAGGTGGAGCGGCTGGCCGTGCTCGACATCGTGCCCACCCGGGAGATGGTCCGCCGCCTGGACGCCTCCCTCGCCTCCGGTTACTGGCACCGGCTGTTCCACATGCAGCCCGATCTGCTCGAACGCCTCGTGGGACGCGACACCCGTGGGTCGACGGTTACGTCCGCGCGTTCTCCCGTCCGGGTGCCCTGCGCGCGGGCCTGGACGACTACCGCGCCCTGGAGGAGGACACCGCTCTCGACGACATCGACGCCGCCGAAGACCGCCGCCTGACCATGCCGTTGCTGGCACTGTGGGGTTTCGCGGGGCTGCCTGCCCGCCTGCCGACGCTGGAGATCTGGCGAGCCTGTGCGGACGACGTCACCGGTGCCGAGATCCCGGAGTGCGGTCACTTCATCCCGGAGGAGCAGCCGGAGGCCCTGCTGGCACATCTGCGGCCTTTCCGGGCCGGCACGACGAACCGCTGAGCCTCCACGGTGAGGGAAGCGCTGCCCCTCAGCCGGTCGAGAGCCGACCCGAAGGGCGCGCTGTCCGAGGGGCCTCGACCACGGTGTGATGACCCCGCACGGCGAACGAACCTGGGCAGGGCAGCCGCGGGGCGGCCTCGCCGTAACCGGCGGGGCCGCCCCGCGGTCCGGGCTTCAGGTCGCGACCGGGGCGCCGGCCGGAGCACCTCCCGTGGCGAGGCCAGCAGCCGGGCCGTCGGCCTTGCGCTGCCTGGGCATGAGCAGCGCCACAGCCGCTGCCAGGGCGACGGCACCGGCCCCGAACCAGAGCGCGGGGATCAGCCCGTCCACGAACAGTGAGGCCGATCCGTAGCCGCCCTGGGCGGAGAAGACCGCGGCCAGCGCTGCGACGCCGATGGCGCCGCCGACCTCGCGGATCGCGTTGTTGGCACCGGAGGCGATGCCCTGTTCTTCCGGGCGGACGGTGCTCATGACGAGGTTGGCGCTGGGGGCGAAGAACATGCCCAGGCCGACGCCGCAGACGATCAGCGCGGGCAGCAGGTGGGTGTAGGCGACGTGGGGGCCGACGGTGATGGCCCAGAGCCCGAGGCCGACGGCGTTCAGGGCCATTCCCGCGGTGACGACGGGTGCGCCGCCGATGCGGTCGGCCAGTGCTCCGGCCAGCGGTCCGGCGATCATGGGCATGGCGGTCCAGGGCAGCATCCGTACGCCGGCCTGCATCGGTGAGTAGCCGCCGACGGTCTGCAGGTACTGGCTGAGCAGGAAGATCGACCCGAACATGCCCAGCAGCATCAGAAGGCTGGCGGCGTTGATGGCGCTGAAGGAGCGGTGGCGGAACAGGCGCATCGGCAGCATCGGGTGCTCGGCGCGCAGTTCGTAGAGGACGAAGCCGGTGAGCATGGCGGTACCGGCGAAGAAGCCGACCAGCACGAGGGTGCTGGTCCAGCCTTCGGCGTTGCCGCGCACGAGGGCGTAGACGATGCCGAACAGACCGCCGCTGGCCAAAACGGTGCCCACCAGATCGAGGGTCGGGTTCGGGCCGTGGCTCTCGTTCAGCCGCAGCAGGGCGAGCGGGATCAGCGCCAGACCGAGGGGCACGTTCACCCAGAAGATCCACTGCCAGGACAGGTTCTCGGTGAGTGCGCCGCCGATGAGCGGTCCGGTGGCGACGGCGATGCCGCTGGCCGCGCCCCAGATACCCAGGGCCGTGCCGCGCCGTTCGGCGGGGACGGCGGCCGACAGCAGGGTGAGCGTCAGCGGCGTCACGATCGCGGAGCCGACACCCTGCGCCGCACGCGCGGCGATCAGTTCACCCATCCCCGGTGCGAGGGCGGCGGCGGCCGAGGCCGTGGTGAAGATCGCGAGCCCGAGGGCGAACAGTCTGCGGCGGCCGAAGCGGTCACCGAGGGAAGCACCGAACATGAGCAGCACCGCGAAGGTGAGGGTGTAGGCGCTCACTGTCCATTCGAGGTCCTCGAGGCCGCCGCCGAGGTCCTCGCGGATGGAGGGGAGAGAGGTGACGACGATCAGGTTGTCGAGCGCGGTGATGAACCCGGCCATGCTGGTGATGGCCACGGCCCAGAAGGCGCTGCCGCCCCGAACCCGTTGCTTGCGGTGCTGTTTCATGGCGTTCCCCGCGTTCCCTGGCAGACGTACTTGGCGACGGAGCAATGGACGTGGACGCCGGCGGGCGACGGCATCGGGTGCGACAGCGGGCATCGGCACCGAGCCCGCTCGGTGCCGATGCCCGGGTGTCGGCTCTCAGGGGAGCTGCGGGTAGAGCACCGAGACGCCCCCCGAAAGGGCTGCCTGTGCCTGGCGGGAGCCGTCGTCGGCGAGGATCTCGTAGGCGCCGGCGGCGATGCCGTCCACGGCGATGCGGGCGATGTCGGCCGGGTCGGACTTGGCCGCGTCGACGGTGCGGACCATGTCGGTGTCCATGTAGCCGACGTGCAGTCCGGCCACCCGTATGTTCTGGTCGGCGAGTTGCAGGCGCAGCGTGTTGGTGAGCGACCACTCCGCGGACTTGGCGGCGCAGTAGGCGCCGAACTCCGGGAAGCTGACCCAGGACAGGCCGGACAGGACGTTCAGGATCGCCCCGCCGCCCGCCGCGATCTGGGGTGCGAAGGCGCGGGTCACCGTCAGGGTGCCGAGGAAGTGGGTGTCCATCTCCAGACGGATGTCGTCCAGGTCGGCGGTGAGCAGGTCGGCGCCGGTGGAGGAGCCCGCGTTGTTGACCAGGACGGTCACGTCACCGGTGGCTTTGGCGGCGGCCGCGACGGAGGCGGGGTCGGTGATGTCGATCGCGATCGGCTTGGCGCCGGGCAGGTCGACCTGGGCGGGGTTGCGGGCGCCGGCATAGACGGTGGCGCCGCGGCTCAGCAGTTCGGCGGCGAGGGCCCGGCCGAAGCCCCGGTTGGCTCCGGTGACAAGGGCAGTGCTGGTGGAGAGGTCCATGGAGAGTTCCTGGTGAAGTGAAGTGGAGGGGAGGTGAAGATCAGAGCGCCAAAGGCGTGACCGGGAGGGCCAGTTCATTGTCGTATGATCGTAAGGCTAAGCGGGATGAGCCAGTGATCGCAACCGATCCATGCTTCTGTGATGCCGTCGGGAGGTCGGGACCTGTGCGACACCAGAGGGTTGCGGGCTGGCGATGCGACCGACGCGCGAGGGGCCACGCCGCGTGCACGGCAGGCCCCTGGTCAGGGCGTGACGGAGGCGGACACAGAGCTTGACGATCATCTTTCCGATGCTCTCGCCCCGCATCATGGCGAGGAAGGCGTCCAGGGTGTCCTCCAGGCCGTCCCACACGGTTTCGCGATAGCGGAGCCTGCCCTCGGCGAGCCGGCCGCCGACCTCGCGGACGAAGTCCGGCTGGAGTCCAGCTCTTCGCCGACCATGAACGCCAGGATGGCCGAACGCGTCACGGACAAGTTCCACAGGTTGCGCGGGCCGACGGCCTTTTCCTCGTTGTACTGGCAGACCATCCCGCACAGGACGATCCGTGCGTGCAGCCTGAGCGCGCCAATGGCGGCCTCCAGGTGCTCACAGCCGACGTTGTCGAAGAAGACGTCGATACCGTCCGGCGCCGCCTTGGCCAACTCCTCGGAGACCGGCCCGTTCTTGTTGGCCGACGTTTACTCGTTCACGGAGGCCCTGGACCGGTCGCGTAGATATGTGCTGCTGAAGAGCGGCGCTTTGGAGCCCGCACCACCAGATCCGCCAATGTCTTGCCCTGCTTCCGGTTTCGATGATCGCGGTCGTCATGTCGTCTCCGCGGTCCGCGTGAGTGCGCTGACCATCCCGACGCTACGGACAGCGAGCTGCCAACGGATCGGTCATCGGATCGGTCACGGAGACAGCGAAGTTCGCAAACGCAGGTAGCGCGAGCGCTCCGGCGGCAGCGGCCATGAAGCTTTCAAGGAAATGGACCTGTACAGACGGCGCCAGGAGCAGGCAGCCCTTGACCGGATCCTTGACGCCGCTCGTCAGGGCGGCAGGGCGACGCTGATGCTGTGGGGAGACCCGCCCGGCGTCGGCAAAAAGGCTTTGCTCAACGCGTGGCCGGATCCGCCGTGGCAAACTTCGGCGACCTGCCTGTCGTGGTACTCGTCTTGAGTCGGAGCCGGCCTTCGCCGCGCTGCACGAACTGCTGTGGCCGGTGGCGGAGTGGATCAGCATGTTCCCGGAGCCGCAGGCCAAGGCCCTGAACGGGGCGCTCGGTTCCAGGACGAGGTCACCACATCGACCCGGTCTACTCGCGTGGGCTACTTCCGAGTCGCCCGGCGGCGAGCGCTCGCGCGTACGTCTCACGATTCAACAGAGGGAGTTCGCCAGTGGCGTCCGTGGTGGCGATGTATTCAAGCATCCGCCTCTGGGCTTCCTTCGATTGATCTCTGACCAGGAACTCGGCGTGCTCGAGCTGCAAGCCGTCCTCGAGTGACAGGGAGCTGCCGAAGTAGATGGATCGCTTGATGGCTCCGAGAGATTCCTTCGAGCGCAGGCTCAGATACTCTGCGCGCTCGATCGACCGTGCGAGGACCTTTTCCTTTGGCACCACTTCGTCGACCGCGCCGAGTGAGAGAGCCTCTGCAGGCGTGAACGGCCTGCCTTCGAGAACGGCGACCAGCGTCTGCTGTCTACCGATCAAACGAGGCAGTCGCTGAGAGCCGCCGCCACCCGGTGTCAGGGCGAGCAGGACTTCCGTCAGGCCGATGACGTACTCCCCGTCTGCCATGATGCGCAGATCACAGGCAAATGCCAGTTCCGAGCCGACGGCAAGTGCCGAACCGTTTAGTGCCGCGACGAAGATGGTGCCGCTTGCATTCATCTTCAAAAAGGTGGCATGGAAGCTGTCGAGCTGCAGAAGTGTCTTGAGCCGGGTCATCCCCGCGAGCGTCCTGACAACCGGCACTCTGTTGATGAGTCTCGCCGTGCGCGCTACGAGCTTGGCGATGCGCGTGTTGATTGGCGGGAATCCAGTGCCACCTTCTTGCAGCCAGCGCACATCGGAATGACTCAGGAAGCGGTCAGGATGCGTACCGGTGAAGACGACCGCGCGGATGCCCGGATCCCGGTCTGCACGATCCACCAGCTCTTTCAGCTGCTTGGCGATCTCGGGATCGAACAACGCATGCGGGCCTCCGTCGAAACGAGCGACAAGCACCCCGGCGTCGCCCTCGACGGCAATGTGTCCTGCGGGCTGCGAACTGCTTCTCGACGTGCCCATGTAGTCCTCCGGTGAATGGGGTGTGGTCGATGGTTTCCGGCCCTCGCGCAGGTCACGCTCCACCTGAGACGGCGACGCATTCTGTGCGCAGGGGGCGGGTCGTGCCGGCCCGACGACGGGATTGGCGCCGGTCTCCCGGGCGAAGGTGCCGTCGGGTGGCCCGGTGATACTGATGACGGTCCCGCCCGGCTTGAGCACCCGCAGTGACGTGTCGAGGGTTTCGTCTCCGACCGTGTCGATGACGAGGTCGTGGTCGCCTGGCCCCGACCCGAACGCCTGCTTCTGACAGTCGTTGACGCCGTCCGCGCCGAGGCTCTTCACCAGGTCGGTCTTCGTCGCGCTCGCGGTCGTGGCCACGCTCGCACCGAGATGTTTCGCCTGGTGGATGGCGATGGTACGAGGCACCGGATCGGTCGCGGAGATACTGATGCTGTAGAGCGGTGCTTTTGTCTCTCCCCCCGCACCACCAGATCCGCCAACGTCCTGTCCTTGCTTCCGGTTTCGATGATCGCGGTCGCCATGTCGTCTCCGCGGTGCGCGCGAGTGCGCTGACCGGCCCGACGCTACGGGCAGCGAGCCGCAAGCGGATCGGTCATCGGATCGGTCATCGGATCGGTCACGGAGACGGCGAAGTTCGGATCGCCGTCGGGCCGCGCCTGCGCCGCGCCTTCCGCGCCCGGATCGAGAAGTTGTCCGCGCCTGCCCGCACCGCGCTCCTTCTCGCCGCCGCCGGTCGTCGCCGCAGCGATCGCAACCCCCTGCGCCAGGCCGCACTTGTGCTCGGCCTCGACGCACTCGGGTGGGACCAGGCGATGCACTCGGGCCTGCTCACCACACGCCCGGACGGCCGTGTCTGCTTCCACCCACTGATGGAGGCGGTGGTTGCTCTGCCCGCCGTCACCCATGTGAGTACGGTCATAATTTAAAACCGGCCAGACTCTTGCCGAGCGTTCGTCAACTGTAGTCGTATGGTCGTAAGGCAAAGAAACGGAAGCGGTCGGGCAGCCGAGTTGCGCGAGCCCCGCCGGTCCAGGAGGTTCGCCCTCCCCATCCGAAAGGGACTTCCCGTGAAGTCGCTGGTCGCATCGAAGCTGACGCCGGCAACGGTGGACGAAGCGCGGGAGTCGGGGCAGGCGAAGGCCGATGCGGCTGCGGTGCGACATGGCTTGGGCGCCTCCGGTCCACTCGCCGCTTTTGCCCGGTTCGTTCTGTTCGGCGGCGGTGTCGGGGTCGCGTCCAGCGCCGCCGTGGCGGTGCTCGCAGGACTGATTCCCTGGGCTGTGGCGAACGCGCTGATCACCGTCGCCTCCACTGCGCTCGGCACGGAGCTCCACGCACGCTTCACCTTCGGGACAGGGCGTGCCGGATGGCGCCAGCACTGGCAGTCGGCGGGGTCGGCCACGGCCGCCTACGCGGTGACCTCCGCCGCGGTGTTCGTCCTGCACCTGATGCAACCGTCGGCCGCAACTCTCTACGAGCAAGCCGTCTACCTCGGCGCCGCCGGACTCGCCGGTATCGGCCGTTTCCTGGTGCTGCGCCTGTTCGTTTTCGCCGACAGCGGGACCCGCCCGACAACGCGGGCCATGGGCTCCTCGCCGGCTGGCCGAGCGGGCGCGCAGGTGTCCGTGGTCGCACCGCTTCCTGCACTCTGAGCGGATAGGCGAACATCGGGGCTGACGCGGTGAGCGGTTCCGGGCGGGCATCGGCCCGGGCTTGTGGGCTTCTGTATCGCCGCCGAGGTCGGCAGCGATGTCGACGAGTCCGGCCCGCAGGTCCGCCTCCCGGTCACCGGCAAGGACGGCGCCCAGCAGGTCCTAACGCCTGCCGGCCGCCGGGCGCTGAACGGCCACCTGACCGAGCTCGAGGAGGCCCTCGCCAACCCCGACCACCTCGCTCCTGTCCGCCATCACCTTGAGGAACAGCGCAACGTGAACACCCCGATGCTCCAGGACATCCTCGGCGACCGGAGTGGGCGGACCTCCTTATCCGCGTTGACCGGCGCGGCCTGACCCCGCTGTTCTGGTTACTCGTCCGGCCCTACGGCGATGTGAACCTCCACATGGACACCCGCCTGAACCTCACCGCGGCGACTGTTGCGGGGCCCCGGCACGCGGACGGCGAGCCCGCCCGATCCGCCACGCAGAATGCATGAACCTGCTCCGCTACATGCCCGGGCCGGGCCGCGCCGACATCTCGCCGGGCGCGATACCGACACGCGGCTGCTCTCGACCTGAGTACCGCGGCTCGGCTTTGCCGCCGGCACTCCCGTGGGTCAGTCGCCCAGTTGCCCGGTGAACTGCGCCATGATGGCCGGGTACAGCAGGGCCTGGTCGTCGTGCAGCGTGGACTTCACGTTGCGGCTGAGCTCATCGACGATGGCTTCGGGCCGACCTGCCTCAAGCGCGTCCAGGGCACTGCGGGCCACGTCGGCAGGAGGTGTCTTGGCGACGTCGAAGCCGGCCTGCATGTCGGTGTCGACGGGCCCGACGTGGACGGCGACGACCTCGGTCCCCTGTGTCTTGAGCTGCTGCCTGGCGGCGTTGGTGTAGCTCCACGCGGCTGCCTTCGACGCGCCGTACGTCGCGGCTACGGGGTAGGCCGCCCACGAGGCGACCGAGAGCATGTTGACGAAGGCACCGCCGCCGTTGGCGGCCACGACCGGCGCGAAGGCCTGCGTCATGGAGATGAGCCCGAAGTAGTTCACCTCGAGCTCGCTGCGCGCCACGTCGAGCGACGCGGAGAGGGGGAAGTTGCTGCTGGCGACACCGGCGTTGTTCACGACGATCGAGACGTCGGCGAACTGGGCGGCGGCCGCGGCGACGGCTGCCGGGTCCGTGACGTCCAGCGCGACGGGCGTGAGCCGCGGGTCCGTGATGGAGGCGACATCACGGACAGCCGCGTACACCTTGGTCGCACCGCGGGCGAGGAGCTCGTCCGCGAAGGCCTTGCCGATGCCACGATTGGCACCGGTCACCAAAGCGACCGAACCTTCGATCTTCATGTCTGCCTCTTCTCCTCAGATGGTTCTTCGGGGGTGGGGGCACGCCCAGGTAATGGGGCGTGCCCCCGGGAGGGCTGGTCAGGCCGGCCTCGACGAGCGCGACTGCTGCCCCGGCGCATGACTTCCGTGCCGCCGACGGTCGATGGCCGCGAAACTGTCGGCCGAGACGTGCCGTTCGCCTTTCGCGCGCGGCTGTTTACTCGTCGAGGAACTGAAGGGCGTGCTTCAGGAACCGCTCGGGGTACTGGAACTGCGATCCGTGCCCGGCGTCGGGGTAGATCAACAGCTGGGCGTCGGGGATGTTCTGGGCGAGGTGCCAGGAGTTGATCGAGGCGATCATTATGTCGTTCTCGCCGTTGAGGACCAGCGTCGGCTGGGTGATCGCGTTCAGGTAGGCGTAGGGGTTCTCGCCGGGCAGCGGTTCCCCGTAGGCGATGGCCGCTTCGAACTGCGCCTGTGCGACTGCGGGCGAGCTCGGCGGGTCCTGGTCGACCCGCTGGTGGCGTCGCTCCCAGAAGGCCCGGCCCGCTTCGACCGCGGCCTCGGAGCGGCCGAAGAACAGGAAGACGAAGTCCTCCACGGTGGGGACCGGATTCGCTGCCACCTCGGGCACCTTGGGGTCACTCGTCGGGTCCCCGCCCCGCGGGCTGGTGGCGAGCAGGAGGAGCTTGCGCACCAGCTGCGGGTGGCGCAGCGCGACCTCCTGCGCCTGGTGACCGCCGATCGAGAAACCGAGCAGGTCGACCTGCTCCAGCCCCAGCGCCCGGATGACCGCGGCGATGTCGTCGGCCATGTCCTCCATCCGGTTGCGCGGCGTGCCGGACGACGAGGCGACGCCGCGCCCGTTGAACAGGATGACCTCACGGCCTTCGGCCAGGCCGTCGGTGAGCAGGGGGTCCCAGTGGTCCATCCCCCCGAGGAAGTGCTGGACGAGGAAGATCGGCACGCCGGAGGGCTTGCCCCAGCGGCGGTAGGCGAATCGGTCGCCGTCGACCTCGACGTACTGGGTCGGGGCGGTCACATGCGTGTCACTCATGGTCCGAGCCTTTCTGGAGGGGATGAATAATAGGATGCTGGTCGTAATCTAAAAGTCAAGCTTTTAGATGTCGAATGACATCTAAATCTGCTTGGCTGTCGATCGCAGAACCGTGCGCACATCGTCGCGACGGCCGCCCGGCTGTTCCGTGAGCGCGGTTATGAAGGTGTCGGTGCGGCGGAGCTGATGGCGGCTGCCGGGCGCACCCATGGCGGGTTCTACAAGCACTTCCGCTCCAAGGCCGACCTGATGGCCGAAGCGTCTACGAACGGGCTCTCGCAGACCGCGGCACGGGCAGAAGGGCTGGGCCCCGCCGAGTTCGTCGAGAGCTACGCCTCCCGGGAGCATCGCGACGGGCGCGGCGACGGCTGCACCATCGCGGCCCTCGGCGGCGACGCCGCCCGTCAGCCGGCGGACATCAAGACCGAGTTCGAAGCGGGGATCGAGAACCTGGTGACGGCCCTTCAGGCCCCGAGCGACACACCGGGGGACGCGGACCAGGATCAGCGCGCGACCCGCGCCATGGTGATCGACATGCTCGCCCATTCGATCGGCGCGATCCTGCTGTCGCGGGCATGCCCCGACGATTCTCCGCTGGCGGACGAAATCCTCGATGCCTGCCGCAAGGAGATTCTCGCCTCGCTGACGCACAGCAGCAGCGACCAGCCAGCGGCTCGGAGGACCAAAGCCTGCCCGCAGCCGACCGAGGCGAGTGGCGGGGCTCTCCGGCCGGGAGCCGACGGCCGGGCTGCCGTTGAGGCGTGTCCGGCCGCCAGGGGGACCCCGGTGGGTCGGGGATGGAACCCGCCTGGGGTGTCGCGGTGCCCGCGGGCGCCCTGTGGGGCGCTGGGGTCGGTCGTGGGCGTGGCCGGGGGGAGGAGCTCAGAGGGCTTCGTTGACCCGGCCGATGTACTCGCCCAGCTGGTACTCGACGTCGAGGCCCTTTTCGGCGGCCAGTGCGCCGATCCCGACCGCACGCGCGGCGAATCCCGGCTGGGTCAGCGTGCCCGCGAATTCGCCGAAAGCCGCGACCAGGTGGGCGTCCGGCGGCAGCGTCGCCCGATTGACCTGGGACTTCGCGGTCGCCAGTGCCTGCCGGTCGAAGGAGGCGAGACGGGCGACCGTCGCGTCGACGAAAGCGTCGAGTTCGGCGTCGGGCAGGGTCCGGGTGACCCATCCCCAGCGCTCGGCCAGGTCGGCGTCGTAGTCGGCGCTGGTCAGGATCGCCTCCAGTGCGCGGTCGCGGCCGATGAAGCGCGGCAGCCGCTCGCCGCCGCCTCCGCCGGGGACGAGGCCGATGCCGACCTCGGGCTGGCCGAAGAACGCCTTCTCGCGGCTGGCGTAGCGCAGGTCGCAGGCCAGGGCCAGCTCGTTTCCGCCGCCGCGGGTACGGCCCCGGATGGCCGCGATGCTGACGAACGGAGCCTTGCTCAGCCGCAGGACCGTGTCGGTCCAGACCGGGTTGTCGTCCTCGTGCTCGGGCACGGGGATGCCGCCGGCCTGGGCGGCGTCGAAGTGGTTGATGAAGAAGTCGGGGACTTCACTGCTGAAGACGACGACCTGGATGTCCGGATCGTTCTCCAGCTCCGAAACGATCTTGTGCAGCGCTACGACGGACTCGGGAACCACCAGGTTCACAGGAGGATTCGAGAACGTGATCCTCGCGGTCCGCGGGGTCGTCCGCTCCAGGCGGATCGTGCTGGGCTGGCTCATGGCGTGGTTTCCGTTTCGTAGGGGGCTTGGGCTTGCGTGGCCGTGATCGCGTGCGGCGACCACGGAGTTGTTGGGCTTGGTGGGGTGCGGGTGTCGCCGACTTGCCCGTCGGAGCGGCATCGGCTGTGCCAGTCCCGCCTGCACCTGTGCGGCATGGTGCGGGCTCCGTTCGTTCGAGCTCATGGCGAGCCGGCGCTCGTTCCCCACCGGCCGACGAACCGCAGCCGTCGAGACCGTCCGGCAGCGTACGAACGAGCGGGAAAGGTCAGGCGGACGGAATGACGATCGGGGTGCCGAATAGAAGTTGCTGATGTCGATCACGAGAGGAGCCGCACAGGTGGGGAAGCACTCGACCATGGCCTGCTTGTAGGCCTGGCCGTCGTCGCCGAGGAGCTCGTCGGCAACCTTCAGGTACTCGGCCGTCTCCGCGAGTGGGTGGTTCATGGGTCCTTGAGCGGGTCTGCTGCCGCCTGATGGTGCGCGGAGGAGCGAAATTCTGCCGGTCCGCGGTTGGTGATCTGGTGAGGTGACCGGGTGAGTGAACGCAAGCCGCATCCGAGTGACTTGTCGGACGAGCAGTGGTTGCTGATCGAGCCGGTGATCACCGCGTACTACTTCGCGGCCTGGCGGGGCGACGGGACCGACCAGGTCATTCATGAGCTGGGGTGAGGTGCGCTCATAGTGGAGGGCGCTTTGCTCGCTCCTGGTCCGGCTCCGGATGCGTGAAGGAAATCGGACGGCGACGGGACGCCGGTGGGACGGGAGACGGGTTGCCGAGCAGGTCCGGCGGTTCGGCTCCCGGCCGTTGCCGCTCACTCCTGGTAGTGCGGGAGGACCTTTCCGTTCTTGACGTAGGTGAGGGCGGCGGTGACGTCGTAGGCGTGGATCGCGGAGACCAGCGGTGCCAGCTGGTCGGACAGGTCCTGGATCACCTTGCCGGTGAAGAAGGCATCCCGTGCTGCGGTGTCGGTGAACCCGAGGATGAGGGAGGCGTGGAAGCGCTGGTCGTGGGGGTTGTCGTGGGCGACGTTCGGGGTGTCCCAGAGCTTTTCGATCCAGGGCAGGAACGTCTGCGTGCGCAGCTCCTTCAGCATTCCGGTGCCGGCAAGTACGGGGACGAGCTGCTTCTTGATCAACTTCCGGAACTCGGCCGCACCGGCCTCGTCTCTGCGGCGCAGGTAGACCAGGACGCGGGTCCCGACCTTCTCGCCCGGGCCTGCGACGTCGTACCAACGGGAGGAGTTCGGCGTGCCGGTGTAGAGCAGGGTGCGCCGGAAGACGTTGATCTCGTCGGCGTAGGCCAGCTTCGTCTGCTTGCGCCCCTGTGAGGGCGCAAGCGGCGACTGGAAGGTGACTTCCGCGACGCCGTCGATCTTCCGGTCGACGGGGATCGAGGTCTCCACTCCGCCGGTCGCCGGCCACCGGCCGGGGTTGCGCTCGGCGAGGTGGATCTGGCGGTACTCCTCCAGGCCGGGGGTGGCGGAGATGATCCTTGAGTGCGGGCCCTTCCAGTGGTCCATACCAGTCTGGCGGGGCTGGTCGGTGCGCACCCACAACAGGATCGAGGAGGTGAAGTGCTTCTTCACGTCCAGTTGCACGGCGGCCGGTTGCACGCTCACGGTGTTGCCCTTCTCTTCCTGGTCAGGCGGTGGTCATCCGGCGAGGAACTCGGCGGCGACCGGGGCGAACTCCTCGTGGTACTGGAAGATGCCGCCGTGACCGGAGTCGGGGTAGATGATCAGCTCGCTGCCCTTGATGCGCCGGTGCAGGTCGCCGGAGAGGACCGAGGGGACCATGCGGTCGTTGTCGCCGTTGGCGATCAGCGTGGGCTGGGTGATCTTCGACAGGTCGTCGGGGGTGGAGAGCCCCCACTTCTTGATCGCCTTCAGCTGCGTCTGGAAGGCCTTGAACTTGATGTCCGCGTCGCGGTCGACGGTGCGTTCCTTGAGCCGGTTGACGAAGGCGCGCGCGGCGGTCTTGCCGGCGGCGTTGCGGTTGAAGAACAGGAACTCCTTGGGGTCCGAACGAGTCAGGGTGGCCCGCAGCGTGTCCCAGTAAGTGGTGGCGACGACCTTGTCGATGTCCTTGCCGCCCTTGGGCCCGGTGCCGGTGAGGACGAGCTTGCGGATGAGCTCGGGGTGCTTCACCGCCAGGGCCTGGGCGACCATGCCGCCGAGGGAGAAGGAGAAGACGTCGATCTTGTCGTACCCGAGGGCCTTGACGAAGGTGTAGGCGTCGTCGGCCATCGCCTCGACACTGTCCGGCACCTGGCCGGTGGAGGCTCCGACACCGCGGTTGTCGAAGGCGATGACATGGCGGCCTCTGGCGATGGGGTCGATGATGCGCGGGTCCCAGTTGTCCAGGGTCCCGGCGAGGTGGACGAAGAAGACGACGGGGATGCCGCCCTCGGGCCCCAGCTCACGGTAGGCGTAGGTGACACCGCCGGTGGCGATGGTGCGGGCCGGGGCCTTCGCGTAGGAGGTGATGACGGGTTCGTTCGGGGTGGCCTTGGTGCTCATGGTGGTTTCTCCTTGCTTGTTCTGTGCCGGTGCGGTCTGGACCGTCCGTCGCGGTCGCGGCGGGATCAGTAATTGCCGGTGATGTCCTGCTTTGCCGCGGACGGACCATGGGAGAGGGACTGTGCGACTACCCCTTCCGAGCCGGGGACCCGCACGTCACGAGCGCCATCACCGGGAGGGCGACCCCTAATTGACTTACGATCGTAATGTTATCGGTGTGGCCGAGAGACCGCAAGCGTTCCGAGGCGAGTGGGATCGTGTGGCGGCCTACCGGTCCAGCACCGGCGCACGCCGTCAGCCGCGCGCGTCCCGGCGGAGAACGGGGCGCAGCGTGTGCGGCGGGGAGCGCGCCGCGTCGGCGATGACGAACACCGGAGGATCAGCCGGAAGACCGTCACTGCTCTTGCTGACCGTCTCCCGGCCCAGACCGCCGCGCCCGGCCTGCCCGAGTACCCGGACCACCCCCGCATCCTCGCCGTCTTCAACGAGGTCGCCGGCCCCCCTCCGGGCCCGTGGTGTGTGCGAAGCGCTCGACCACGAAATACCCCGAAGAACATCGAAGGCACCCGGGCCAAGCTGAAACGCATCGTCAGACTCGATGTCCTCACCGGGTCGACGCCGACAACTGCACCAGGCAGCAGTGGCCGCCGCGAAACCCGCGACCAGCGGTTCTGCCTCAGCGCTGGCGAGAAACGGACAGCACCCACGAACTGCCCTCTGCCGCTGGTCGGAGGTCTCACCGCCCAGGAGGGTTTCGAAGACGAACGGAACGCTGTCGATGACCTCGGTATCCGGGGTGACCAGGACGGTGGGGCCGCATCCGCCGCGGGGACCGGGATGCCGGTCGGGTCCATGAGATCGCCGCGCGCCGCCATCTGATCACGTGTGACAGCCGGCGCGTGAATGGGTGCGCTGAAGCGGACCGAGCCCTGGAAGTGGTCCGGGTGTTCATGGGTGATGATGGGCCGGTCCGGCGGTTTGCCGAACTCCTTGGCATATGCGACGACCTCGTCGGCGCCCGCGGTCGAGATCTGGCCGTCCACCGCGACAAACCGGCCCGGGGTCTCGATCAGCTGGGTGGTGACGTTGATGTTGTCGTCGGGAGCCATGTAACTGTGCACCCGCACGTCGCCCTTCTCGATGATGGTGACGGTGCCTCTCATGGTTCAACTCCTTCCGGTGTCCTGCGCGGAGAGGCGTTGTGGGGCCCGGTATGAGTTCTTCTGCCGGGTGCTCGTGCGGGTTCGCGGGCCGAAGCCGGAAACCGCTGGTCACGGGCGGTGTGTGGGGCGGGCGTGTTGTGCTGGAGCGCCGGTTGCGGCTGGTGAGCCGCGTTCGGGCGCTGGGGGCGCGGGCACGCAGCGCGCCGGCGAGTGCGGACCTGCGCCTCGACGTTCCACCCGTCGTCGAGGCCGCCAGGTACCCGCGCATTTCCGGCGGACACGGTCCGTACGTGGCTTCGGGTCATGATGAGCGGCTGGACGGTCGGGTCGACGAGCTTCTGCCCGGGGCCGCCCGCCCGTCGTGGATGTCGAACCGGCGGGCGGCCGTGGTGATCGTGGCGCTGGAGGTGATCCCTTAGGCGTAGGCGTCGTCCGCTGGTCGTGCACGGGTGCTCGCAGGGCGCTGCTCAGTCGCTCTGCTGACGTGCGATGCCGAGGTATTCGCCCAGACGGGACTCCACCTCTTCGACACCTTTCTCGGCGAGTATCTTCTCGAACAGGGGCGCGCTCGCCTGGACCCCTGGCCAGGTCAGGGAGCCCAGGAACTCGGAGTAGGCCGTCAGCAGGTCGGCGTCGGGCGGGAGCGTCGCCCGGTTGACCTGTGCCTTGGCGGTCGCCAGCGCCGTCTTGTCGAAGGACGCCAGTCGGCTGGCGATGCCGTCCACGAAGCCGTCCAGTTCGGCGTCGGCGACGGTGCGGGTCACCCATCCGTACCGTTCCGCCGTGTCGGCGTCGTAGTCGGCGCTGCTGAGGATGGCTTCAAGCGCCCGATCCCGTCCTATGAGCCGGGGCAGGCGCTCCGTACCCCCGCCGCCGGGAACGATCCCGCCGCCGACCTCGGGGTGGCCGAACACCGCGTGCTCGCGGCTGGCGTAGCGCAGGTCGCAGGCCAGGGCCAGTTCGTTTCCGCCGCCCCTGGTCCGGCCGCGGATGGACGCGATGCTGATGAACGGAGCCGTGGCCAGCCGTAGCACGACATCGGTCCACGCCGGCGTGGCCTCCGGATCGGACGGCGACGGCAGGAAGTCAGTGACCCGGCCGAGGTCGAAGTGGTTGAAGAAGTAGCCGGGCGTGCTGCTGGTGAAGAGGACTACGTGAACCTGCGGGTCCTCGCTCAGCTCCGTGACGATCTCGACCAGTCGGGACGCGGTCTCCCCGACGATGAGGTTCACCGGTGGATTCGAGAAGGTGATCCTGCGGATGGCCGGTGTCAGCCGCTCCACACCGATCGTGCTGGGTTGCGTCATCGTGTGCTCCAAGGGTGACTGTGATGGTTTGTCAGCAAGACGTATTTGCCGGGGCCCCTGAGCCGGCAGAGGCGGCGCCCGGAGTCAGGTCTGGCCCGCGTGGTCATGTCGTGCCGCTCCATGCTGTTGCTTCCACCCGATCGGCCCGACGGCGAGCGGGGTAGGCGTGGCGCCGACCGACCGGGTGCGCGGGGCTGTTCGTCGAGGGCGGGCGCGGCGACGTGCCGACGCGGAAGGAGATCGGGACGGCAGTGCGGCGCGGTCCCGGTTTCGAGCTGGTGGCCGCCCGCGGCACTCGTGGTGTTCGGCGCGGCGGGCTGAGCCACTGTCCTGCCGACGTTCTCCGGCTCCGGGGCGCCGTCGTCATGCTTTCTCCTGCGGTGGGGCGCGGGTGTGATGATCACGCCCGACGGTAGGCCGGAGGTGGGGGAAGCGGATCCGCCATCGTGTCCGGCATCGTGTCCGTCAAGACATCGCCAGATGTTGTTGAAGGCGGTGGCCCAAAGTGGCTACGGGCGACCGCAGCCCTTTAAGCTTTCAAGCAAATGGACTTGTACGGACGGCGCCTTGAGCAGGCAGCCCTTGACCGGAGCCTTGACGGCGCCCGTCAGGGATCCGGAGCCACCACGATGTTGTGGGGTGAACCCGGCATCGGTAAGACCGCGCTGCTCGAATACGCGGCCCAGTCAGCCGCCGCGGACTTCACCGTCCTGCGATGTCGCGGTACGCGCCTTGAGTCCGGGCTCGCCTTCGCCGCGCTGCACGAACTGCTGTGGCCGGTGACGGAGCGGATCGGTACGCTTCCGCGGCCACAGGCCAAGGCCCTGAACGGGGCGCTCGGGCTGAGCGACGACGCGGCGGACCGGTTCCTGATCGGCGTGGCCGTACTGACCCTCGTGGGAGAACTGGCCAAGAAGCGGCCGGTCCTGATCGTCGCCGACGACGCCCAGTGGCTGGACGAGCCGTCAGCTCAGTGCCTGGCCTTCGTCGCACGCCGGTTGCGGGATCAACCCGTGGTCATGCTTCTCACCGGTCATGACGATCCCGTCGAGGGCCCCTGGGAGAAACTGGCGGCGATGGAGGTGGGCGGGCTGGACGTGGGCAACGCGACTCTCCTGGCCCGTGCCGCCGCTCCGCACGCGGACGAGGCGGTGATCCGCCGCACGGTCCGTGCGGCGGCCGGCAATCCGCTCGCACTGCGCGAGCTGCCCACGGCCGAAGTGGCCGGCGACCTCTCGGCGTACCCGCTCGGCGATGACCAGTTCGCTGTGGGGCCCCGCCTGCGTCGTTCCTTCCACGCCCGGATCGAGAGGTTGTCGGCGCCCGCCCGCACCGCGCTTCTCCTCGCCGCCGCCGATGACCGCAGTGACCGGGACACCCTGCGCCAGGCCGGCGGCGTGCTGGGCCTCGGCGCGGCCGCGTGGGAGGAGGCCCTGCACTCGGGCCTGCTCACCACGGGATCGGGCGGGCGGATCCGCTTCCGTCACCCGCTCATGGGGGCGGTCGTCTACGACGTGGCGCCGCCCGTGGACCGGCAGGCTGTGCATCACGCGCTCGCCTCCGTGCTGAGCGGTGAGCATGCCGACGAGCTGCGCCCCTGGCATCTCGCCGCAGCGGTGGAAGCCACGGGCGGAACCGACGAGGAGGTGGCCCGCCTGCTGGAGGAGTCGGCCCGCCGATCCTGGGCGCGCGGCGCCTGTGTCACGGCCGCCCGGGCCCTGCGGCGTGCGGCGAGGCTGTCACCCGCGGCGGGCGACGCGGCCCGGCGGCTGTCCTGCGGAGCGAGGGCGGCCTGGGAGGCCGGACAGGTCGATGTGGCGCGGGGCATGCTGGAACGTGCGGAAGGGTTGTCGTCCGAAGCTGTGGTCGGGGAGTTCAGCGAAGGGCTGCGCGGTCTGATCGAGTTCGCGCACGGCGATCTGGCAGTCGCCTGCCGTCGCCTGATCCAGGACATGGAGCGGGTGGCCGACGCGGGGCAGGCATTCACCCTCGGCAGCATGGCGCTGCGGGCGGCGTGGGTGGCCGGGCACGACGAGTTGCAGCGCGAGGCGCTGGAGCGACTGGTGCGGCGGCTTCCGCAGGGGAACTTCCCGAATGCCGACCTGCTGCCGTTGCTGCGCCAATGGTGGACGCAGGACCTGGGAGGCTCGGCCGATGACCGCGACCAGGCCGTGACGCCCGGCGCCGAGGTCCTCAACCGGCTCAGCGGCAGTTCCTGGCTCCTGAAGCCGCCGGCCCCGTTGGCGCTGGCCTGGGGGATCGAGTCGGCCCTGGAGGAGACTCTGCGCTGGGAGATCGACCGGCTACGGACCACGGACGAGATGGTCGCCCTGGCCCATTCGCTGGCCCAGACGGCTGCGCTGGGCACCGCGCAGGGCTCCTGGACCTCGACCGCGGCCGACGCCCTGGAGGGGCTGCGGGTGGCCAGGGAGATCGGTGACGACGACCTGGCGTCGCGGTGCCACAACTGTCTCGGATACCTTGCAGCCGCCCGGGGCGATGAGCAGGCCGTCGCGGATCACGCCGCCCGGGCCTTCGAGGCTTCCGTCCCGCGCAGTGTGCGCGTGCTCTGCGCCGCCGCGCAGTGGACCCTCGGCATGTCGGCGCTGTTCGCCGGCCGGGCCGAGGAGGCCTTGGACTACCTGGTCCGCCTGACCGAGGACGGACACCACGCGGCGCACCCCACCTTCGCGGTGCTCGCCGCGCCGGACACCACCGAGGCCGCCCTCCAGGCAGGACAGCGGGCCACGGCGGAGGAACAGGCGCGGCTGCTGCAGTCGTGGGCCCGGCGGACCGACGCGGCGTGGGCGATCTCCGCGACGCACCTGGTCCAAGCCCTGCTGGCGTCGGGAACGGATGCGGACAAGGAGTTCCGGCTCGCGCTGGATGTCCCCGGAGCCCGGTCGCGGCCCTTCAACTACGCCCGCACGCGCCTGCTGTACGGCGAGTGGCTGCGCCGGGCCGGCCGCCGCAGCGACGCCCGGACCCAGCTGGCCGAAGCCGCGGAGGCCTTCCGGCGGCTGGACGCCGCGCCCCTGCTCGCCCGCGCGCGGGCCGAACAGGAACTGGCCGGGCAGCACCCGCGCCGCGACTCGGCACCGGCCCGGGACACCGCGGCCGTCCTCACCCCGCAGGAGTCTAGAGTCGCACGGCTGGCCGCGATGGGGCTCACCAACCGGGAGATCGGGGCACAGCTGTTGATCAGTCCCCGCACGGTGGCCCATCACCTGGCCAACGTGTTCCCCAAGCTCGGCATCGTCGCGCGCGCCGACCTCGCGCGCATCGACTTCGGGGACGGGCTGCGTCTGATCAATTGACCGGACGCCTTCGGGGACTGAAGGGCACCATCTGGTCCGTTCCGGTCTCGGGCGGAGAGGCCACCCGGTGGCTGACCGACGCCGCTCTCGCACCGGTACCCACCGAAGCCCTGCCGATCGGCGCCAACGGGCTCAGGTTCCACAACGGCGCCCTGTGGATCAGCAACTTCAACAAGGGAACACTGCTGCGGGTACCGATCACCCCCACCGGCGCGGCCGGTCCCATCCGGGTGGTCGCGGGCGGCCTGCCCAACATCGACGACCTCAGCTTCCTGACCCCCTTCTCCGATGTGGTGTTCGCGGCGCAGAACGGCTCCTCCTCGAACAACGGTCCGGACAGGGTCGTGGCGATCTACCCGGACGGCAACTACAAGGCCATTCTGACCAGCGCGGACGGTCTGGCCTCTCCCTCCGCGACCGCGGTCCGCGGCGACCGGCTGTACATCACCGACGGCGGGGTCCCCGAGCCCCACGACGCGAAACTGCAGACCGCCAGGATCAACTTCCCCGCTCTCCTCGCCCACGCGGCACACTGACCCGACCAGCGGCAGCCGGGCGAGGACTTCCTGGCGATCGCGCGCAGCAAAGCCGTCGAGAGGTTCACCGAACACACGGTGGTCGACCGCGACGCGCTGGAGAGGGCCCCCGGGTGGGGGCTGGATCATCGATGACGCCTTCCCTGACAGGGGCAACAGGTCACCGATTGAAGCGACGATCAGTTCTGCCCGGCATCCAGCATTGCCAGGGCGTTGCGGATGCCCTGTCCGAGGAGTCCGTCGGCGAGCCGCCGGTCGGCCAGGGCCCGGGAGAGCTGCAGTGTCCCGGCCAACATGCCGAGGAGGCCAAGTGGAAGGGCCGATGCGCGTACATCGCCTACATACTCACCGCCGCTCCTGCCTGCCGGATCATGCCAAGGCGATCGGTGGCCTCACCCTCGAGGGCCCAGTCGAGACGTCGTTTCGTGAGCTGCTGCCACGGACTTCCCGCGCCGATCGGTTGCAGTCCTTGGCCTGAGCGCGGACCACCAACGCTCGATCAGCCGGTCATCCAGCCGCATTCACCGACTGTTGGGACAGAGGCCTCTGGACTCTCCTCCCCGGGCGGCTTGTTACCGGTCATCAGTGCGTGAATTCCGCTGACACTGCGGGAGTTCTAAAGGCGTCCTGTAGCCGACCGGTGTCGCACCAGGTCACGACGACTTTTGACACGCCGTACACGCTGGTGGACCCGCGTGACCTGAAGAAGCTGCCCCTGACGGGAACGTCGGTGCTGCTGGAATGCCTCCAATTGTGCCGCGAAGGCAGCCATGCGCTACCGGCGGGAACGGACCGTAATCGCGATCGCCATGGCGCCGATGAAAGCGAAGGTCATAAGCACGCCGGACCTGAGGTGCATTGCCGAATCCTGCATCGTTCCCTCACGGCAAACCGCCTCGGCACCGAAGGCCAGCGGCCCGGAGAAACAAGAAGGCCCGGCATCCCCGAGTGGGAGGGTGCCGGACCGCGATCACCAAGTGGTGCGGGCGGGTGTCAGTTGGCCGGTGCGCGCAGGAGGCGTTCCCGGGTGGCTGCGGGCAGCACTCGCCGCAGAACCGGGGCGGTCGAGCTGAGGGACGCGGCGAAGGCGGCGACGAGATCGTGCGGAACGCTGGCGGCGAAGGAAGCCGCCCACAGACATGGTGCACCGAGCGCAGGCTCGGACCACGCCTGCCACCCGGCCGGTCCCGCTTCGTCGGCCTCGGCCGTCAAGGCGTGTGGGTCGGCGTCCTGAATGAGGGGCGGAACCTCGCCGAGGCTGATGTGCGAGGTGAACGTCGGATCCGTCGCCGCCGTCTGGGGCTGGTCGACGTCGCGAAACCATCCATGGGCCGCGACAGCGTCGAGGACCAGCTCGGATCCGCCGAGCGGCACGGCAGGCTGCTCATGGGCGTCGAGCGCGATCAGGAATTCCGCCAGCGCCTCGCCAGGAACATCGCGGGTGAAGTAGGCCGACCACTGAGCGAGCGGACTGTCCGCCTCGCCGCGAGCGGAAATCTGCCAAGCGATCGGCAACTCGCCCAGATGGAACGGCTCGTCCGCCAGGCACCACTGGGCCCAGCGCAGGGCGTCAGGGCTGACATGCAGAACGGTGCTGCGCAGGACTTGCCGGTCCTCCGGCGCCTCGTCCGGCACCTGCCGTCCGCGGACGATCGTCAGGCCCGCCCAGCCCAGGCCGGCCAGTGTGTCGGCGACGGTGTCGTAGAGGCGCCCGTCGTCACCGGCCAGATACCGGGGACCGACCCAGAACGCGGGTGGTCCGCCGTAAGAAGCGGACGAGTCGGGCGGAAGGTCGGGATACAGGGGCGCCTCCAAGGGCTCGGTGCGGGTCTAGCTGCCGCCGGCATGGCGGCGAGGGCGGATCGGGGGCGCCTGGACCGGGCCCTGCCACGTCAGGGCGATGGCGACCTCGGGCGGCAGATGGCCGAGCTGTGCGTCCGGGGCCGGGCCTTCGGCGAGGTAGACGACGGTCCGGCCGGTCTCGTCCACCGACTCCAGAACCTGCGCCAAGCGGTGTGCCATCGGGGCGAAGGGGTTCATGGCCTGGCGGACCGGAGCCCTGCAGTCGCAGCCGGACAGCAAGTCGATGAGATCGCCGACGGTCATCTCCGAGAACGTCACGAAAAGCCTCCTGTAGCGCGCGAGGAAAGAATGGGGAGCGGCGGTACGGGCCGGCGCTTGGCACGGCCAGCCGAGCGGATGGCAGACACTTCCTGTAGGTGTCCGCGTGTCAGAGGCTCGGAAGTTCTCCAGCACGCGCATTAGGCTGCGGGGATCGCGGCCGCGTCTCGGTGTCAAAGGAGGTGGCAGCCACGGTGTGTTGGCAGTGTCGGTGACGACGATCTTCCAACCCTCACCGTCCGCGCCGGCGTGGCCGAGCGGGATCAGCCGAGGCACAACCTGCCGCCGTTCAAGCTGACGTGCAAGTCCGCACGCTCATCGACGATCAGAAGGACGTCCTCCGCAAGATCTTGTCCATGACCAGCAGCGGGCGGCCGAGGCCGAGCTGCCACTCGCGCAGTCGCGAGGCTAGGACGGTAGTGGAGAAGCAAGGGCCTACAGACGTTACGGATCATTACCTATCTGACCTGGGACTTCTTCCAAGGTCGTCCACGTTGACATGCTCTCGCACACCTTGGCCAGTCTTTCCTGTCTGCCCGCGGCGAACTTGCCCCGACGAACTCGTGTCCTTGACGACGTGTGGGATCTCAGATTCCGTGTCGGAATCTCACTCCTGGTATCGGATCTAAGTCGGGTTTGATCCCATTTCTCTGGTCCGGTTCTCGTTGTATCTGTCACGGTCGTCTTGGGCAGGTACGCGGAGCCGGGGGTGGCGATGCATCTGAGTCCGGTCGATGTCGAGTGGGCTGATGGCGAAGGCGGCGGGCTGAGGAAGTCCGTACTGGAGGCGGTGTCCCAGGTTCCACTCGGGTCGGTGCTCCCGGGTGCGGAGGTTCACGTCGTACGCGCGCAGCGGCACTTCGCGGGCTGCTACTGGGCCGCGACGACAGCGTCGCTGGTGGGGTTCGAGTCGTGGCTGGAGCGGGACCGGGCCATACTCTTCGACCACGACCGACGGGTGGTTGGGCTGGCCTCGCAGCCGTTCCGGGTCACGTGGCAGGGTACGACGCGCCAGGTCTCGCATACGCCGGACTACTTTGCGCGGCTGGAGGACGGTTCGGGTCTGGTCGTCGATGTCCGGCCGGCCGGACCGGGTCGGCCCGGAAGATTCGGTCAAGGCTTCGGTGACCGAGGAGATGTGCCAGGAGATGGGCTGCTGGTCCTACGTGCTGGTGCACGAGCCCGATCCGGTGGAGATGGCCAACGTCCCCTGGCTGTCTGGCTATCGGCATCCGCGCAACCGATCGGTGACGTCCCGAAGCGGCTCATGGACACTTGCGGGGATGCGCGGTTGCTCATGGACGGGGCCGCGGCGGTGGGGGCCCCTGTCCGTCCTGCCGACGCTTTACCACCTGCTGTGGCGCGGTGACCTGCGTCTTGACCTGGCGGTGCCGCTGGGAGACGGATCTTTGGTCGGCTGCGCGGCGGTGAGTCATGGGTGAGCCGGCACCACGTGGGGTTCTGCGGGTCGGGGACCGGATCCGGTTCGAGGGCCGGAATCAGCAGGTCATCGGGCTGGGGGGAACGGCCTCGCGGCTGCTCGGCGACAGGGGCGAGACCAGCGTCATGGCTGCTGGCTACGTGATGGCGGCCGCTGACTTCGAGGTGCTGGACCGGGGACCGGAGGCGGTCCCGGAAAGAGTCCTGCCCCCGTTCGCGCTGGTTGATGCGTTGCCGCCGTCGGCCGTCGAGCAGGCCCGCTCTGAGAACAGCACGTGGTGGAAGTCATCACCGGGCTGCCCCCCGGACGCGGTGGAGGGCACGGCTCCTCGACCGAGTACGACCCGACTTGGCGGACGCTGATGAAGCGGGAAGCTGCGAAGGTCGCTGAGCTGGCCGCGGGCGGGCAGCAGATCAGCAAGCGGACCTTTCTGCGGATGCTGCAGCGCTATGAGGCCGCGGGGTTAGGGGACTGGTGGACGACCGGTACCGGAAGCCGCCGGCTCCCCGACACCGGGAGGACGGACGAGCGCGTCGTCAAGGCTGTCACCGAGGCACTGGCCGGGCAGACGGACCTTGTGACGGGCGACCGCAAGCGGCTCATGTTGCAGGCCCAGCAAAAGAGCTTCACCTGGCACAACGACCGAGTTGAGCCGACGATTCGCCCGGATCTACACCACCATTGGTGCCCAGGACCCGCTCTACAACGATTCTGCCGACCTCGCGCAGCCCAGGCGCCCGACTGATCAACCTTCGGGTTTGCGATGAGCTCGCTGCCATGCCGCCTCGAAGTCATCACGGCTGATCTCCATGGCCAAATACTGCGGATCATGAAGATCGAACGGCGGGTTGAACGGCCAGTCCTCGACACTCGACTTGACCGCACCCCCGTCGGGACCGATCTCAACCTGGCGCAACCGCCGCCCGTCCGGCCCGAGCTCCATCAAGAAGACCTCTCCCTCCTCGGTCTCCGGCCAGCGCAAGTAGACCCGGTCCCGTCCCACCAGGACGGCGAATCCGGGCTGACCACGCTGGGCATCCCTCTGCGCGCGGAGGCTGGACAGCGGATTTGGATCCGGAGCGTCAAGGTGGACTTCCTCCAAGTCCCACGTCTCGGCACGTCTCACGGCGCCCGGGTTCGTGATCACCTCAACTTCGGCGCAGGCACTGACAATCTCCTCGGCAGAGCCCGCCCACACCCACCACCACAGACCTCCCATGCCATAGTCATGAAGGACCAGATAGCGCGTCTTCCCGATCTCATCCAGTTGACTCACAGCCCGTGAGCCTACGTTGCTTCACTACCAGGCCGGTTCCTCCTGACGGTCCTGTGAGGACTCGGCTCACATCCCCCGGATTCCGCAGAAGCCAGATGCACTGAGAATCCTGAGCCGAGCGTTCTCACTCGACGGGCAACCCCGCCGCTCCAAGATCCACAGACAGGCTCAATGCGACAGGACACGCTGGTCGCGGCTGTACCTCATTGGAGCGAAAACGTTGTGGGTGTGCCCCCGGTCGATGTGTCGGCAGGAGCACCGTGTCGTCGAGGGCAAGTCCGGGCGCCGCGAACGCCTTGGCCGCGCTGAGGTCGCTCCGCGCGGCCCGCCCGGACGGCGCGCCGATCTACGCCATCTTGGACAATCTGTCCGCCCACAAGGGCGAGACGATCCGGCGCTGGCCCAGGAGGAACCGGGTCGAGCTGTGCTTCACGCCCACCTACGCATCCTGGGCAACCCCAATCGAGGCCCACTGCGGACCACTGCGGCAGTTCAGGCGGGCGGGAGCGTGGCCGCCCACCGAGTCGACGGCGAGCCCGGCCCGGGCATCGCCGATCGCCTTGCGAACCTCTTCGACCGCCGTCGCGCCGTCGAGGCGGACCATGTCCGCGCCGGCCTCGCTCAGTTCGGCGAACACGGACTCCTCCCGGACGAAGTTGATCGTCCGGAATCCGCAGGCCTTCGCCAGGGCGATCAGGGAACGTCCGTCGCCGGAGTTCGCGGCGTTCTGCACGATCCAGTCCCCGGGCCTCAGGTCGGCGTACTCGCTCAGGATCAGACCGGCCGTGGGCGGATTGCTGCCCAGCATCGAGAACTGGTTGCGCCGTACTTCACCACGATGCGGTCGCAACTTCGCGCCCGGCAAGAGCGAGGCCGTGCCGGAGCGCGTCATCGTCGATGGCGGTGACGTGGTGCTGCTGGCGGTCTTCACGCACACCGTCGCGGCCAACGGCACGGAGTTCAGCACACTCACGGCCTTGCACCTGGCGGTCGAGTACGGCCGGATCGTTCGCATGCACCTGTACGAGGACACCCTGACCGTCGCCGAGGCGTTCAACGCCGGCTGAGAGCGGCTCCCGCGCGGTCGGACATGCAAATCCGAAGGAGCAAGTAACGTGACCACCCCCGTCGTTTCCATCGCCTACCACTCCGGCTTCGGCCGCACCTCCGGCCTCGCCGAGGCCGTCCGCGATGGGGTGACCACCACCGGCGCCACCGCCCACCTGATCAACGTCGAGGAGATCTCCGAGGAGCAGTGGACCCTGCTCGACGTCTCGGACGCGATCATCTTCGGCTCGCCCACCTACACGGGCACCGCCTCCGCCGTCTTCCACGCCTTCGCCGAGGCCAGCTCCAAGCGCTGGTTCAACCAGTATGGGTCGCCCTGTGGGACGGCGACCTGCGCCGCCGCGCCGGTGTCCTGCGCAACGTCTTCCCGGCCCCCCTCGGCGCCACACCGGAGGCGGTCAGCGCCCTCGCCCTCAGCCCCGACGGCCACACCCTCGCCGTCGGCGGCGACGCCGGCACCATCCAGCTCTGGGACACCACCACCCAACAGCCCCTCGGCGGCCCGCTCCCCACCCCCGGCGAGCCCATCGACTCCCTCGCCTTCAGCCCCGACAACACCACCCTCTACGCCGGCGGCGGCCACGTCCCTCTTCACCGCCACCCCGTCGACCCCACCCGCGCCATCGCCCACGTCTGCGCCCGTGCCGGGAACGAAAACCTGACGAGGAGCGAGTGGGACACGTACGTACCGGACGCGCCGTACAGAAGGGCGTGCGACTAGTGTGATCACAACTGAAGACAGTCCCTGGTGCTGGGGTAGCGGCCTTCGGAGTTGGCATGACTACCTCTCCTTGTCAGACCGCCTCGCACATCACGATCCTCAACAGGACCGTCGAACATCTCTTCCGCATAGCCGTCGCCGCTGACGGCCTGGACGACGGTCACTGCAGGCCGGGGGCGGGCAAGCATGCCGAATCCCGCGCCCACGCGAGTGGCGGTCGCGCCCACCACGGCGCCTATTCAACCGTCCAGGACAAGGCCGAAGCAGCCCCCGCTACTCAGCATGCACACCAGCAACGCGACGGTCATCACGTACACACGGGTGCCGAGCGGGAAGGTCATGGCCTGCAGTGAGCCACTCGGGTAGCGGACAGGCCAGGTGGAAGGGATGGGACGTGACATGGACGCTGCCGGAGCCGATGCTGACCCCGCCAGTTCCCAGGCCCGATCTGCCGCCGGGCTTTGCCGGAGAGCCGAAAGTCGACAGCCACCGAGCTGTGCTGTTGCGGATCGAGGACGGGGCGCGGCTTCAGTCGCGGAGCGGCCGCGGGTCATCGCGTTCCGGACGGTCCTGGCCATGGATGCGTCTGCAGCCTTGGCCTACTGGGCGGCGAGGCCGTTCACCACCTCCGCCCCGTGCTCGTCGGCGAGCAGGTCGCTACGGGCTCGCCGGCACAAGGCGGCCCGAACGCGGGAGACCGCCACGGGCTGAGGCTGGCTTATCGATCAGGACTGGCTGGGACTGTCCAGGCGTTCCGTCGGCCCGCCGAAAGGCAGGACGAGGGTCCGTGTCGCCAGGAGCCAAGAGCCGTCGATCTTGCGGAAGGTGTCCTGGTAGTGACCGATGTTCGCCGGCAGCCGGGGCGCCACCAGTGCTCCCTCGGTATAACCGTCGACTCGGTAGGTCGCGAAGTAGGTGGTCGCTGCGGCAGTGTCCGGCGAGTCGACCGTGACCAGGATGTTCGTGCACATGCGCCGGGACAACCGGTCCACTGGTCGAGAGCCGAAGTACTCGCGCAGAGCTTCCCTGCCTTCGATCCGCCGCTGGTCATACGGCCATTCCCATACTCCGTCGGGCGTGAAGAGGTCGGAGACCGTGCTCGGCTCACCGAGGTCGAGCCGACGGACCAGTTCCAAGATCAAACGTTCACAGGCTCGTTCCGCGAGGAGACGCTCCATCGGGTCAAGATCACCGGTAGTCATCTCCATTTCCTACCAGTCCTACCTGCGCGTCCACGACACCTTTACCTGGTCCGAACGGTCGCCAGCTCCGTGAATGGCTTCCTGGCCCGAACCGCCTCCCGAGGCGTGGCGCGCTTCAGTGGAAGGCTGGGTATGCGGTGGTGCGAGGCGGGATGAGTCGAGGGAGGCGGAAAGTGGAGTGGGATCGGTTCGCGCAGCAGATGGCATCGATGGCGCGTGATCTGCTGGCGCAGGATTCGGTGGCCACCACGCTGGAGCGGATCACCGCCTCGGCGACCGAGCTGGTCGAGGGCTGCGACGCGGCCGGCATCCTGGTGCTGCACGACCGCCGCTTGGAAACTCTCGCCCCCAGCGACCAGTTGGTCATCGACAGCGACCGGCTTCAGGATTGGTTGGGGGAGGGTCCCTGCTTCGATGCCGCCCACAGCTCCCACGGCGAGCGGGTCTTCCGGATCCACGACCTCACCGCGGAACAGCAGCGCTGGCCCACCTACGCCCCCCAGGCCCACAATCTCGGGGTCGGCAGCATGATGGGCTTCCTGCTCTACACCGACGACGAAGACCTCGGCACCCTGAACCTCTACTCCCGCACCCCCGGCGCGTTCACCGCGGTCAGCGAGACGGCCGGGCTGCTGCTGGCCTCCCACGCCGCGGTCGCCTTCTCCGCCGCCCGCACCCACGCTCAGATGCAACATGCCATCACCACCCGCCACACCATCGGCGAAGCCATGGGCATCCTCATGGGTGCCCGCCACCTCACCGAAGAACAAGCCTTCGACGTCCTGCGCCGGTACTCCCAGGAAAACAACATCAAACTCCGCGACGTCGCCGGCCTCGTCCGCGAACGAGGCGCTCTCTGACCCGCGTCCGTGAGCTGCGTTTCCTCACGGGCCTGACGCAAAACCGGCCCCGCCGTGGCAAGTCACCCGGCCGGTCGATGACCCGATGGGAACCATGGCGCGTGATGTGGACGCCGGAGCCGATGCCGGCGCCCCATTTTGTCTGAGCCTGCTCTGCTGCCAGGTTGGGCCAGCAAACCGAAATGCTTGGTCGGCAACGACCTTGACCTCGGAGGCCGGGGCCGCGCAGGACGCCGCGGTCAGCGCCTCCGCCACCCGCCGCCGCGGCTGAGGGCTGTTCGGCGAACTGCCGGAGGAACTCGGCGAGCCTCAGCGCGGTGTAGCCGAGGCAGGTGCGGGTGTCGATAACCTTGCCGCGGGTCGGGGCGGGCCTTTTCCAGCTGGTGGTTCATGGACCGTTCGACGGTGCGCTGGCAGTTGCGCAGCATCTGCGCACCCGCGCTCTTGGGCGCCGGACGTATGAACGCCTTGCACCGCGGCTTCCAGGCGTCTGCGAACAGGGTGGCCGTCACCCTCTCCTACTCTTCGTTGTCGTTGTCGACGATGTCGGTGACAGTGCCCTGGCTGCTGAGGTCTGGCTGCCTCTCCGGACGGCCGGGCCTCAGGCTCCTGTCGACGCCAGCCTCTCGAACAACGTCTCCACAGCCACAGTCGCCTGGGGGCCGCTGACGCCCTTGATCTCGTACAACCGGAGCAGTATGTCCCGGAGTTGCTCGGTCGTCCTGGTCCTGACCTTGCCCAGGACCGATGCGCTGCCCGCGATGATGCGCGCCTCCTGTAGCTCCCGGATCGCGACGAGGCGCTCGCCGGAGTCGCCCGTCCAGGCCGACGAGTCGACCATGACGAAGGCCAGGACCCCGCTGCCGACCGCAGCCGGGTCCACTTCGACTGCCGTGATGCGGATCACCCCCGGCTCACACAGCTTGCGCACCCGCTCATGGGTGGCGCCAGCGGAGAGCCCTACCGTCTTGCCCAGCGCGGCGTATGCCTGTGTGGCGTCTTCTTGCAAACCGGAACGCAGGAGTCGGTCCTGGCTCAGCGGGTCCGGGCCCCGGTGGGGTTGGCTAGCGGGGCGGGAGTGGTGCGTGGGGCATGGCTGACCGTGCGCTTGGGCGTGAAGGTCACCTCGGCGCCGGGGAACCAGACGGCGGTGTACCGCTCGATGGCGTCGCGCAACCCGGTGGTGACGGCTCCCTCCCACGGGGGCCGCCCGGGGCGGCAGTACGTGTCGAAGGTGCCGTACCGCTTGGTGTTGGGCCGCGTATTGGTCGCTTCGTCACGGCGGTGGAAGGTGCCGTGCTCCACGAAGCCGAGGGTGACCGCGTCGATCTCGCCCCGGTCCGGGTGGAGGACCGCCAGGCGCAGGCCGCCATAGGTGTCCGCGTGGATGGTGCCGCTGAAGTCGACCCGCAGTCGCAGGGGCATACCCGGGATCGGGGTGGCGAAGTACGTGTTGCCCACGACGGTGTGGACTCTGAACGGGAGGCACAGTTCGGCGAAGAACTCAGAGGCTTGGAGGGACACGAAGGGAGGTCTCCGGTAGGGGGCCATGCTTGAGCTATCGGCGTGGGCCGGGCGAGGCAGGCCGGGTCGTTGTGCTCCAGCGCGGCACGCTGGTGGCGGGGAGCACTGCCGTCCGGCGGGAGGCCACGGCTCGCCGTACGTCGAGCGGAGTCGGGGCCGGGGGCGCGGGCGGCGTGACGAGGGTCAGCTGTGCGGCCTCGCGTAGTCCAGGGAGCATTGAATCCCTCCAGCGTGGCAGGGGCGCCGGGTCACACACGCTCTCGGTGATGGCCTTCACCAACGGTATGGGGGTGTGGGTGGTGGCGGTGGCGTACCAGCGGGCGTAGCCGCTCTTCGGTCCGCCCCACAGGTGCCATCGGGCCTGAAGGGTGGTGAGTTCCTTCTCGGGATCGAGGTGGCCGGTGGTGTATGCGCAGGCTGCCATCCCGTCCGGGGGCTGCAGCTCCACGACGTCCCGGCGCGGGGGTTGGAATTTCCAGCCGTTCTTGATCAGTGGGACGACGGCGTCGAAGGCGCCGAGTTCGGGGTCCTTGAGGTCGGGCTCGGCGAGGTAGACGTCGGGGCCTGCGGCGTATGCCTGGGCGCGACCGATTCGGACCACCCGCCTGGGGCGTCTCCTTCAACGACACCACCCCGACCGAGTTCGTCACCGCCTTCACCACCGCCCTCGGTAGGCGTTAATCCGCCACAGTCCGTCGTCGTCTCCCTCGGGCAAGAAGCCGAGCCGCACGCGGCGGTCGGGAGCGGTGACGTAGGCGCTACCGAGGTCGTCATGGCGCAGGTCGAAGCCGAGCGTGAGCAGCGGCTCCAGCGCGGGGTCTCCCACTGCGGTGCTGTCGGCGAGGTAGCGGGGGGAGACGTAGACGTCGCCGTCGATCTCTTCGGAGTCGGGCACGAGAGTCCAGAGGGTGTCGGGCTGGGCGGTGAGCGGCGCGGTGCGGGATCAGGAACCGGTGCGCTCGGCGAGGGTGGGCCGCAACTGCTCAGCCAGGGCCGCGGGTCGGCCGGTGTAGTGCAGGGTGCGTAGGCCCAGCTCGGCTGCGGCAAGGCAGTTGTCCTCGCGGTCGTCGACGAACAGCACCCGGCCGGGGTCGGTGACGCCGGTGGCGGTTAGGGCGTGTTCGTACGCGGCCGGATGCGGCTTGCACAGGCTCAGACGGGCCGAGTACAGGGCGTCGGTCATCAGGTCGCGCCGCCAGTCGGTGGCGTCCAGGACGTTGCTGAGGTGGGCGGGCGCGTTGGAGAGCAGCACCATCGGCAGCCTGGCGGCGCGGGCGCGGTACAAGAGGTCGAGGACGTGTGGGTCAGTGCGGGTCCACATGGCGGCGTCGGCATCGCGCAGGGTGCGCAGCCACCGCGGGCCAGGGTGGTGTCCGAGCACGTTGGCCCAGTACGCGAGGTCGCTCAGTTCGCCCGCGTCGTACCTCTCACGGGCACTCCAGAAGGCGTCCTGGAAGGAGGTGAGCTGTCCAGCGGGCCATTCGGCAAGGTCGGCGAGCCGGGTCCACATGGCAGTACCGGGCTGCAATCCGAGGACCCCGTTGTAGTCGAGGATCACGGCGTCCACCCCGGTCGGGGAGGCGGAAGTGCGGGTCACGGGGTGGGCTTCTCCAGGGCTTTGGGGGCGAGGGTGGCGACGGCTGCGGCGAGGAGGGCGGGCAGCAGCAGCGCGTGCGGGAGGGTGGTGACGGTGGCGAGGGCACCGATGAGGGCGGGGCCGGCGAGCAGGCCGACGTAGCCGGTGACCGCGACGGTGGCGACCGTGCGGGGTCCGCCGACGCCTGCGGCGGTGATCAGGCTGGGGATGGTGACGGACAGGCCGAGGCCGAAGGCCGTCCAGCCGGCGAGTGCGAAGGCGATGGTGGAGCCCGCAAGTCCGGTGGTGAGGCCGAGTGCGGCCAGGACCGCGCCCGTGCGGACGACGGTGGGAGCGCCGAAGCGGGCAGTGAGCCGGTCTCCGGCAAGGCGACCTGCGGCCATGGCGGCGCTGTAGAGGCCGTACGCGGCAGCCCCGGTCGCGGCGGTCGCGCCGAGGTCGTGCAGGTGGACGGCGGCCCAGTCGGCCGCGGCTCCCTCGCCCAGCAGCGTTGCCGCCGCCAGCAGGCCCAGCAGCCACAACCGGGACCGGGGCAACCCCTGGCGTTCACTCAGACCCTGTGCAGCGAGGTGGTGAACGGGCTCAAGTACAGGGCCGGCGAGAGCCATCGTGGCTCCTGCCGCTGCGGCCGCGCAGATCGCGACGCCGGTGAACAACACGGTGTGCGCGGTGTGGGCAGTTGCCGCGGCCAGTGCGGCGCCGGTGAGGGCGCCGAGGCTGTAACTCGCGTGCAGCCGGGCCATGATCGGGCGGCCGTGGGCGTCCTGGCAGCGGACCGCCGCGGCGTTGGCGGCGACATCGAGGACGCCGTGCGCGACACCGAAGACGAACGCCACTGCGAGGAGGCTCTCCAGACTGCGGCAGACCCCGAGTGCGGCGAGGCAGGCGGCGAGAGCGATGGCTCCGCCGGTCAGCAAAGCGGGCAGGCGGGCCGGGTGGGCGAGCCGTCCGCCCGCCTGGAGCCCGGCGACCATGCCGAGGGCGGCGGCCAGCAGGACGAGGGCGAGCCCACCGGTGCTCACATCGGCTGTGTTCTGGACGGCTGGCATACGTGCGCCCCAGACGGCCATCACCACACCAAGGCCGGCGAAGTACCCGGTCAGCAGTCGGCGGTTGCGCGTCAGTTCGGGTGTCGCGGTCGGGTTCACGCGCCGCGCTCCCCCGTGGCCGGAGTCGTCTTCGCGACCGGGGACACCCTGATGTTCAGGTGGCGGTACGCCTCCTGGGCCCGGGCTTCGGCGACGGTGGCACTCGGCCCGGTGGTGATCAGAAAGCCGATACGGGCGGTGTACAGGTCGCCGCCGTCCTGGGGCAGCACGACCTGGTCTCCAGAATGCCGCTGGAAACGCACGCGTTCCACTCCCGGGGCGGGGGCAGTGACGCGGCAGTCGGTGAGGGTGCCGGAGTAGGCGGGGTAGATGATGCGGATCGCCGCTGCCTGGTCGCGGGTGGGCGTCAGGTCCGGAGCACGGCCGCAGGCCGTGTCGGCGGCGGCACGGGCCAGGTCGATGCCGGTGGCGAGGCGGACAAGGTGGCCGATCATGTCGCCGCCGATCCTGGCGTTGACCTCGATCAGCCGGGGCCGGCCGTCCACTAGGCGCATTTCGACGTGCTGCACGCCGTCGGTGATCCCCAGGGCCTTGACCGCACCAGCGGCTGCCGGGGCGACTTGGGCCAGGAGCGGATCGGCGGCATCGACGGTGTGGCCGGTCTCGTCGAAGTACGGGGCGGGGCCCAGGTGCTTGCGGGTCACAGCGACCGCAGTGGTCTGGCCGTGGTAGGTGACGCACTCGACGGAGACTTCCGGCCCGTCGAGGTACTCCTCGACCAGGACGCCGGTATCCTCGCGGCTGCGGCTCGCGCCGGCCGAAGCGAACGCGAAGGCTCCGGACAGCTCTTCGGGCCGGTCGACACGGATCACGCCGATGCTGCCAGCGGCTGCCGCAGGCTTGATGACGGCCGGGTAGCCCAGCGCCCTCGTCGCCTGTCCTGCCTCCAGCAGGGTCCGCGCCTTCATCGACGCTGGCGACGGCACCCCGTGGCGGGCGAACAGCGTACGGGCGGTGGCCTTGTTGCGGCAGCCGCGCATCACCTCGACGGAGGGCGAGGACAGACCGAGCGCGCGAGCCAGGCGAGCGGTGGGGACGAGTTGCCACTCGTCCCAGGTGACCACGCCGGCGAAGTCGTGTCGTTCCGCCAGCGCTCGCCCTGCGGCGACAAGCGCAGCGGCGTCGGTCAGATCGACGACGGCATGGTCGAGGATGTACGGCTTCTCCCACGACGGTTCGGCGCCGGTGAGCAGGACGACGTCGTAGGCGGCGGCCACCTGCTCAAGGCAGTAGCCGCGATCCGCCTCATCGCCCGGAGAGACGACGAGCACGAGAGGGCGAGCGGGCAAGAGAGGGGTCTCCGAGTCGGTAGGCGGCAGGACGTGGGGAGAGAAGGGGTGTCTCAGGCGCGTGGGCGGCGCGGCTCGAACACTCGCGCCCCGATGAGGTGATCGTCGATCGGGGCGGGCGCAGAGGACGGCGAAGCGGTGGTTCAGCCCGGCGACGCCGTACGGGAATTGGGGCGCGCCAGGGTCAGGTGCGCAGCGTGGGATCGACGCGCAGGCGGGCGAAGGTCCCGAACAGCCCGAGAGCCTGCAAGGCAGCGCAGGCGGTGATGACGTGGTCCAGCGCAGCGGGCGGGGTGAGCGCGGTAAGCACACCGGCAGCAGGGAAGGGCAGCAGGAGGATGAGGATGGTCGCCGACAGGGCGCTACCGAACTTCTCCGGGGGAATCAGCCGGGAGCGCAAGGTTCGCAGGACGACCGTCATGCCGCCTTCGGCCGCCATGAGGAGCGCGACCAGGACCAGGTAGGACGGGTAGTCGGGGGCTTGGGCTGCGGCGAGACAGGCTAGCGAGGCGACGGCGGCACAGGCGGCGCCGACCGGCCACAGGCCCAGGCGATCGAGCGCGAACCGGCAGAGTGCGACGCTGAGGAGCGTCGCTCCGGCGGCTGCGGACCAGACCAGGCCGACGGCGGTGACGGACTGCCCGAAGCGCTCGACGACGATCACGGGACCGGCCGCTTGAAGGAACCCGGTGGCCAGATTGGACAACGTCAGCCCGGTCACGAGCCAACCGAGCGCGGGAAGTGAGCGAATTGTGCGCCAACCGGTGAGGAGTCCGGCGCCTGATCGCTCCTTCTGCACGCGGGCCGGGGCGTCGGACGAGGGCGGTGTGCGTAGGGCTAGCACAGCGGCGAGAAGCGAGATCATCGTGATCGCCGCGAGCATGGGCGGTGGTCCGGCGAGCAGGAGCACTCCTGCGAGGGCTGGGCCGGCCAGGGTCGCGGTCTGGTCGATGCCGAGCAGGACGGCCTGCACGCGGTGGGCCCGCGCAGCTGCTCGGCGGCCGGCGGCGGCGCCCGCCGTCTCGGCCGCGATGTAGCTGAACTCGGTGAGCACGCCGGTCGTCGCCGCGAGCGCCATCACAGTGACGCTCGCCGTGATGCCGGACGGGTGGAGGTGGAGCAGGACCGCGCCAGCGGTGAGGACCAGCGCGCGTCCCAGGGAGGCGAGGTGGAAGACGACGGCCGCCCCGCGCCGGTCCACGACCGATCCGGCCCACGCGAACGCCGCCAGCCTCGGAATCCACTCCAGAGCGAACGCCGCTCCCGTCAGTACTGCGGAGCGCGTGGTCGCCAGGACCAGCAGCGGGATGCCGTAGGTGCACATCGCGAACGCGAGGGCGTCGGCCGTACGCGGCAGGTAGATGCTGCGCAGCAACCCGGCCGTGCAGCTTGCGTGCCGGGCTGTATCTGCTGTGCTCACACGACCAGTTCGGGCTCGGCCACCCGTGTGAACTGCGGATTGCCGGCAAGCCACTGAAGCAGCAGAGCTCGGGGCCGGGCCGGATCCGCCTCGCACTCATTGCTGGGCGGGCGCGCGGCGGACCGCCGGGAGAAGCCCTCGGCGTGCTCGGCTGCGAGCGAGGGGCCCAAGAGCCCGAGGACAGAGCAGATACGGGCGCTGAACTCGCAGTCCCGTTCCGGGTAGGCGTGGCGTCGGCCCCAGCGCGCCACCGCGTCGTACAGGTCGGCCAACTCCGAACCCGACTCGGTGAGTTCCAGACCGGCGCCTGGTGCGGTCCGGACAAGACCGTGAGCGTGCGCCGTCTCAAGGGCGTGACGCAGTTGGCGCGAGGAGAGGTCGGGGAGGGTGCCGGCCAGCCGTCGCGGGGGTATCGCCCCGTTTTCGTCGATCTCGGTGACCAAGCGGATCAAGGAACGCGATGCCAGCAACTCGACCGCGTTGCGAACTCCGGCAGCGGTGAAGGAGGTGGTCATCGTCGCGGGCCTCCCGTCTGGATGGCCGACTTCGGGCGGGCGGTCGTGGCGTGGGAGAAGAGAGCGCGGTGGTGCCACGTCAAAGAGGGCTCGCCCGTCCGTGCCTGCTGCTGCGCCGTGGGGAGCGGCCTGGGCTGGCTGCTGACCCATGGCCTCGGCACGGGCTTCGCCTGCGGGTGCCCCCAGACCGGGTGCCGGGCCGCCTGGTCGAGGGGCTGCCCGGCGGACCACGCCGACAAGGCGCCGAGGACGGGGCCCAGCCCGTCGCCTGCTGCGGACAGTCGGTAGGGCATGCCGATGCCGTCGGTGTCGACAAGGCCATCGGCGACCATCTGCCGCAACGGCGGGTAGATGTTGGTCCAGTCACTCCTGGGCATCACGATCCGGGCCAGGGCCCGCCCGCTGGCCTCCTCGCGGGACTTCAGTACCCACAGGATGGCGGCGGCGTGCCGTCGGGTGAGCAGGGTGAGGCTGTCTTCGATCTGTTCGATCGCGGGCAGCGGACGGTCTGGCTTCTCCAGGTGTTTCTCCGCCCAGGTGACGAGCACCGGCAGGACGGAGAGCAGGGCCACGGCGCGGTCGGTGTGGCGGTAGGTCACATGCCGGGTGGTGTGTTCGGTGCGTTCGACAAGACCGGCGTCGCAAAGGGACTTGACCTTGGGGTGGAGCTGGCTGTTCTGCAGCCAGGGCATCTTGGCCGCCAGCTCGGTGTAGCGCTGAGGCTGGCCGGACAGGGCCAGCAGAATCCTCACGTTCCAGCGCGGGGTGATCATGGCGAGCGCCTCGGTGACCCGGGCGATGTCGGCATCGGTGTCTGGGGGCAGAGCGGTGATGGCCAAAGGGGAGGAACTCCTGGGTGAGTTGAGGGCAATCGCCCACGGGTCAGCGACTGGGGACCGCGCTCTGAGCCGGAAGGGGCGGGGCCGGGCACGGCAGCGAAGGAGTCGGTGGAGACGGCACCGGGGCCGGGACGCGATCAAGGCTCTGCAGGACCGCCACAACCGACTTGGCCTGGACGTCGCGGGCGGCGACGGCTTCGGCGAGTCGGCGTGAGCCGTCGAGAAGATGGGAGACCTCCTGTCGGCCGAACTGCCGCTCGCTGTGGATGAGCCGGGCGATCTGGTCGCGATGGAAGTCGATACTGCGCTCGGCGAGAGCGAGATCGTCGTGCATGCCGAGGAGAGCCGAGAGCATGCCGGGCGGCTGGTCCTGGGCGTGCGCCGTGAGGCCGGCGAGCGGCGCGCCGTACAGATCCTCGATCCGGCCGGCTATCTCGGTGGACGTGAGGGTGGGACAAGCGGGGGCTTTCACGGTCGGCGGGCTTCCCCTGGACGCGGTGGTGCCGGGGCTGCCGGCGGGGTCAGGGTTGCGGCGGCCCTGAGCTGCGACGTGCGGACGGGACGGGTCTCTTTGCCGGGCGGGGACATCGTGCGCAGCAGCTCGCCGAGGACGGCGCGGTAGCCGTCGCGGGCGTCCAGCGCCGCCTCCAGCCACTGTGCGTCGAAGCGGAGCTTGTCCGCCGACAGCTCGCCCATGTCGCGGTCCGGATTCATGTCCGCGTGCACGCGGTCACGGACGCGAGCGACCTGCTCCTCGGCCAAGGCCAGGAAGGAGCGGAGCTCCAGGGCACGGGCGAGCGCGGGAGAGGCTCCTGGTCCGGCAGCCGCCTCGTGCAGTTCGGGGACTGGGTTGCCGAAGACCTTCCGCAGATCGGCGTCCATGGCGCTGGTCTTCAATCGGCTCATTGGACGGGCCTTCCGGCCCGCGAGGTCGATGTCGACGCGGGTGTGCCCGCAGGCCGGTGGGGCGCGCTGGTCTGTACCGCTGGCCCGGTTCGGGGGCGAAGGCCGGCAAGGCGTTGGGAGGCGAGGTCCTTCTTGCCCGGAGCGTCCGGGTCGAGGAGCCATCGCACCACCAGGGCCCGGCCGTCGCGGGCGGTGACAGCCGCGTTCACGCGGTGTGCGAGGTCCATCGTTGGGTCGTCGATCGCGCTGGACTGTGTGTCCAGTGCGGCAAGGAGGTCGTCCTCCGCGCGGTCAAGGACGGACTGGGCATCGACGAGAAGGCTGTGCCACCTCACGACATCTGTGGCGTCGGGGTTCGCGGTCGGTGCGGCGGCAACTGCGGCCTTCAACTGGTCCATGTCCATGGCGAAGCGCGCTTCGATCCGTTCGGTGAGCACGCCCACGACGTCCTCGGCGTCATCGGATATGCCGTCGGGCAAAGGGAATTCTCCTTTCTCTAGAAAGGCCAAAGCATGTGAGGGGCGGTCGAACGGAGCGCCGAAGCGGTCACGGCCTCCTGCTCTTCTCAACTCGGGTGGACTGCATACGGAAGAGACCTCCGTGTAGGTGCGGGGATTGCGTGGAACGGCGCCGCGTTGTTGTCGCCCAACGCCTGGACAAGAGTCCGGAGAACCGCCGGTTTGGCTAACCGGCGGTCGTCGGCTATGTTTCGCCGCTCTCGTCGTCCGGAGCGCTCAGCGCGAGCGGCCGGGCGGGCGCGGGGCAGGCGTTTGTGCCACGCCGACCGAACGGACGGCTGTGGCTGCTGGGCGGACCGGCGGGAGAGGCTCGGCCTCGCCGGTGAGCCGGTCGTCGCACCACTGCAGGGCCCCGCCCACCGTGTCGAAGCCGCCCTCGCGGAGGGTGTGCGTCCACGTGTCGGTGTCGACCTCCTCGACGATCACGCGGAACGGACTGGGGGCTCGCTCGTCCAGGGCGCGCAGGGCGACGACGGTGACCATGTCGTCCGGGGCGTCCTGTGTGTAGGAGTAGCCGATGGCGTAGTGGTCGCCGTCGCGCGTGAGGCGTCGTTCCAGTGCGCGCGTCGCCTCATCTGCCGGGGGTGGGCCCAGCTCGGGCTTGAGAGCGATGGCGTCGTGCGGGCAGCCACGGTGGATGAGCCAGGACTGCGCCATCGCTGGCAGCGGCAGAGGAGCCTGGTCAAAGGTGAACGTCCGCTTCTCACGGTCTCGTTGCAGATGGACGGCGAGCACCTGCGGCATGCCGGGGTGGCCCCAGGTGACGGTGCGGTCGAACAGGACGTAGTAGCTGTGCGCGCCGTCGGGAGTGTGGTGTTCGGCGAGGGGGACGAGCATGTCCTCGCGGACGGCGACCTGGCGGTAGAAGTCGAGGTACCTCTCCTCATCGGCGTCGAGGTCATCCAGCTGGAAGTCGACCTGAGGGAGGAACGTGCGAACCTGCTCCGGTTCGGTGGGCGACAACAAGGGCCTCTCGGTGGGGTTCAGCGGCGATGTGTCGGGGTGGCCTGCCATGTGCCGAGGCGTTCCGGGACCTTCGGCTCCGGGGTCGTGGGCGTCCGGCGGGCAGCGAAAAGCACGGTGCGTCCGGCTTCGGTGAGAGCGACCGGCTGGCCGGCGTGCACAGGGTGGGTGGTGTCCCGGATGATCAGCCAGGCGTCCTCCAGCTGCTGGAGCTTGGCGTGAGGGATTCGGGTCCCGGAGGCAGTGGTGACGGACAGTCGGCCGGTCAGCAGGTGTTCGTGGAGCTTGGCACCGCCTGCGATGGCGAGCAATGCCGCATGGTCGTCCGTCGAGAGGGGGTTCGCGCCGGGCTTCGAGGCCGCTGCGGCGGCCTCGATGGGTTCCAGGGCAGCGAGCACGTGCCGGGTGGCAGTGTCCCGCGCGGCGACGGCCTCCTCCAGCTGGTCCACGGTGCGGTCGATGCGTGTGAACAGGGCGTCGTCGACGTCGAACTCTCCGCTGGAAAGGCGGTTGAGGAGGCGGAGGTAGAAGGTGACGCCGGTCTGGGCCTTGGCCAACTTGCGGTGCAGGTCGACGAGGTGGGCGTGCGGCTCGTCGAGGACGCCCCTGTCGCGGTAGTTCCACAGGGTGTCGATGCCGTGGCCGGTGGCGGCTTCGAGGCGGTGGTCGAGCGGGGAGACCGCCCGCCGGGCTGGCGCCGGCGTGGGTTCAGGGGGCATGGGAGATGCTCCGTGCGTTCAGCGGGTGTGATGGGGCGCGGGGCTTCGGACGGGGCTGGGCAGACCCGGCAGTGCGGCGGGCGGCGGACCGGGCCGGGGCGCGGGAGCGCGGGTCAGCTGCGGCGGCCGGGAGCGGGCCGCGTGAGTACGGGCGCTCAGCGGCCGGCCAGGCATCCCCAGGCGGCGGCCGACCTCGTCGTAGACGTCATTGCCCGCACGCGGCCGAACCGCGACGACGTGAATCTCCTTGTCGTACGGGGATTCCGCGGGCGCCGGCCGGACGCCGTAGACGACGCGCCAGTCCTTGCGGGAGTCCACGAACAACTTGCGATAACCCTGCAGGTCACCATCGAGGCGTAGCCCGAAGCGCTGCGCGTTCACGATCTCCTGCAGGTAGGCGAGGGCAAGGTCGCGGATGTCACTGGGGGCTTGGAGGAGATCGGTCAGCGCGCGGGGATCGAAGCTCAGCCCGAAGACGGGCTGCCCTTGCGCCGCAGTCATGACGTCGGCTCGTCCGGCTCGTCAGTCCCGACAGCCTCCGCCGTAGAGGCCGCCTTCGTGCGTACCGACGGCGGCGGGCCGGGCAGCATACGGTGCGCCGGCCGATCCGGAGAGGTCATGCAGGCGGACAGCGACCCTCCCGGTGCGCGGATCGCCCCAATGGCATGTGTGAGGAAGTCGCGATGCCACACGAACATGCCGCTCAATCCGGCTTCGGGGTCCTTGTGTTGCTGGTACGCGAGCCACAGGGCGTGGAGCCAGGCCACGACATCGTCGTGTTCCTGCCACTGCAGACACCAGGGTGCGGCGGTGGTGACCTCCGCCCCGTAGACAGGGAGGAAGAAGTCGTCGACCCAGTCCGACAGGGCGTCGAGTTCGTCTTCGCGTTCTTCGCCGTCGAGTTCCAGGATCGGGCGGGATTCCGGCCGCGCGGCGGCAGGGGGCCCGCCGAGCCCCGGCATGCCGAACGCGGCGAAGGGCGATCCGCTCGGTGCTGTATCGGACGCGAGATGGTCGAGTTGCTGCGCCTGTTGCGCCGACTGCTCCATGAGCCGTCGCACGCTCGCCTCGATACCCTCCAAGTGCGGATCCGGGACGCGAACGGGCTCCAGCTCTCCATCGTCAGATGGGTATACGGATTCGGGCATGGGAAAGTCCGGCCTCCTACGAGATGCGGAATAAAGGGACAACGGAAGCGGCGCGGCCGCCCCGCGGACCGGCGAGCACGCTCCGATCCGCTTCGTCGGATTGGCGCCCGGGGGTGCCCGTCACGTTGACGGGTAGTACGCTCTCGGCTCAGCCGGCGAGAATCACGTCGTCTTGCGTGAGGTTTGCGCGGATCGTCTCGGTGAGCCGGTCAGTGGCTATCGACGCGTAGTGCTCGGTCTTCTCCACGCCGATGAAGTCCCGGCCCTCCAGCAGAGCGGCGACGCCCGTGGAGCCGGAGCCGGCGCAGAAGTCGAGGACCGTGCCGCCCTCGGGGCTGATCTTGACCAACTCGCGCATCACGTCGACCGGCTTCTGTGTGATGTGCTGCCGGTTCTTCCCCGAGGGCTGCGACGCCGAGTACAAGCCGGGCAGATAGACCGGGTTACGGGAGCCGTCGATCGCTCCCTTCGACGCCCAGACGATGAATTCACAGTTCTGGGTGAACCGGCCCTTCTGCGGCCTGGCCTGCGGCTTGTGCCAGGCCAGCACCCCACGCCACAACCATCCGGCCGCCTGGATCGCGTCGGTGGTGACGGGAAGCTGACGCCAGTCGGTGAACAGCAGCGCGGTGCCGCCGGTGCGGGTGAGGCGGTGGGCTTCGGTCATGATCTGCGTCAGCCAGAACCCGTACGACCTCTGGTCCATGTTTTCGCCGGTGAAGTCGGGCAGGGCGTGCTGGGCGTCGGTGGAGGTGTACTTCTGCTTCGCGGAGCGGGTAGTGCGCTCCTTCGCGGTCCGCCCGCCGGAGTTGTATGGCGGGTCGGTGATGACGGAGTCGACGCAGTCGTTTGGAAGGTCGGCGAGAACGCTGAGGGCATCGCCCCGGTGGAGGGAAAACGGCAAAGAGGAACCCCAATTCGGGTACGGGAGTGCGAAGGTAACCAACCGCCTCGCACAGGATTCCTCGCGGGCCGGAATTGGGCATGCAGAAGCCCTGGGTCCGCAGATCGAGGAAGGCGAGGGGAGTCGAAAAACTGTAGAGGTGAATCCGCCGATGACCAAAAAGCTGGGGTGAGGTGCCGGATTCCGGTACCTCACGCCGATTTTTTGGTCAACCGCCGATACGCGTCTACTGTTTTTGAACCGCCCGGCGCACACCGCCGCTGGCTGCTCTCCCGCTGCGCCTCCCGGAGGTACCCCCTGGCCCCGGCACACCTGAGTTCATGAACCGCGCCACGCGGAGCGAGCGGCAACTCGCCCCGTACCGGCCCATCCCGATCACCCACCTGGCTGCCGCGCCCTTCCACCCCACTTCGCGCACGCGGCAGGACGGACACCGCACCCCGAAGGACACGCTCGTGACATCTCGCTACCCGCCCCTGCCCGAAAACGCTGAACGGCGTACGGTCCGCTCCGGTTGAAGTGGCTTGCCGCCGGCATCGGCGTCGTCTTCCTCTCCCCCGTCCTGATCGCCGGCACCGGCATGATGCTGGTCTCCTCCGCCGAGGCCGTGCAGAGCAACGGCTCCCCCAGCGGTTGCCCGACGGGCCTCGACACCGACAAGGTTGAAGAGCAGGTCACCAAGATCCTGGACGGTGCGTCCGGCGAGAACGTCCGCATCGAGGGCCTGGACCTGCCCGCCGAACAAGTCCCCCACGCGCAGACCATCGTGGCCGCCGGCCTCTCCCTCGACGTCCCCAGGAAGGGACAGATCGTCGCGCTCGCCACGGCGATGCAGGAGAGCCGACTGCGCAACCTCAACCACGGCGACCGCGACTCGCTCGGCCTGTTCCAGCAGCGCCCCTCCCAGGGCTGGGGCACACCAGAGCAGATCCGCGATCCGGTCTACGCGAGCGAGCAGTTCTACAAGCACTTGCTCAAAGTGGACGGCTGGCAGCAGATGACCGTCGCCCAGGCCGCCCAAGCAGTGCAGAAGTCTGCCTTTCCCGACGCGTACGCGCAGTGGGAGAAGCTTGCCACCGCGCTGCAGACGGCCATCGCCAAGACCTTTCCCAGCAGTGGCAACGACGCGGACCAGGACGGGCAGCCGTCCGCCGGCACTGGCGACTGTGCTCCGGGGCAGGACGGTTCCGGCTTCGGCCGCATCCCCGAGGGGAGCATCCCGAAGGGCTACACGATCCCCAAGGGCGCTGATCCGAAAGCGCGCAAGGCCATCGAGTGGGCCATGCACCAGCTCGGCACTCTCTACCAGTGGGGCGGCACCTGCACAGCGCCGCACGGCCCGGACCCGATGGGCCGTTGCGACTGCTCCAGTCTGATGCAGCAGGCGTACGCGCATGCCGGTGTCACCCTTACGCGCACCACGTACACGCAGGTCAACGAGGGCAAGGCAGTCTCGCCCGCCCAACTTGAGCCCGGTGACCTGATCTTCAGCCGCGGAAGCGCCGCCCGGCCCGAGCACGTGGGCATGTACATGGGCGAGGGTCTCGTGATCGAAGCGCCCCGCACCACCAAGCCCATCCGTATCACTCCGGTCAAGGACTGGACAATCCTCGCCGTCCGACGCGTCCTGTGACTCCCCGCCCGGCACTGCTCCGGGCGGGCTGCCGCACCGGCCACTTCCTCACCGCGGCCCCGCCGGCTTCCTCCCCGTGTTCTTCTGTTTCCCGCGCGTCGGTTCCGGCGTGCGCAAGGAGCTTTCCCTTTGCACCTGCTCTCCTCCGTGCAGCACCTGGCCTACGACCCCGGGATCACTCCGTCCGGTGGTGGTCTGCCCGGTCTGTCCGTGCTGAAGAACGTCGTCAGCTCGATCAACCTGTTCGCGATCGTCGCCGTGGTCGGCGCGCTGGCCGTATCGCTCGGCGTGTGGGCCTGGGGCCACCACACCGGCGGTCACCAGGCCGAGGCCAATGGCAAGAAGGGCGCCGTCGTTTCGGCCGGTGCCGCCATCGGTCTCGGCGCCGCCAACGGCATCGTCGAATTCTTCTCCGCCCTGGGATCCCAGGTCCACTGATGCCGAAACGACTCCCCTTCCTGTCCGGCCACGGCCTGGGCTGGTCGACCCGGCAACGCGTCGCCGCCATCGGCCTCGGCCTCGCCGTCCTCCTCGCCGTGGCCGCCACCGTCGCCCTGATCACCGGACGAACCAGCACCAGCACCAGCACCAGCACCAGCCGGGCGCACGCCCCCTCCGCCGTGAGCGGCAACGGCTCCCCGACCGTCGGTCCGCAATCGTCAGCTGGGGCCGGTGCGGTGGCGAAGCCGCCCTCCATGGCCGATCCGGTCGCCTTCGCCCAGGCCGCCGCCGTGATGCTGTGGTCGTACGACACGCGCTCCACCACCCGTGGCCAGCAGCTCGCCGGGATGCGGGCGTGGCTGACGCCCGAGGGCGCCTACGCGGACTGGGCATCGCTCGCCGCGCAGGTGCCGGATCCGGTGCTCTGGTCGCGGATGGTCGACCAGGACCAATACGCCACCGCCACCGTGGACGAGGCGCACTACCCAACAGCGTTCAAGCAGGCCCTGGCCGACGACCCGGCGGCGATCACCGAGGCGTACATCTACGCCGTCACGGTCACCGGCAGCCAGCGGATCGTTTGGCGCGGCGGCGGTGCCGGTTCCGAGGACCGGTCGGTCACCCTTGCCGTGCAGTGCCGCCCGCACCATGACTGTGCTCTGGTCTCCCTCGCTCCCCGCGTCGTGCCCTGACCCGCCAGCCAGTTCAGAAGAAAGGAAAGGGGTGACACGCTGTGGGCTTCTGTGACCTCCCCGTCGCGAGCAAGCTCTGTTCTGTCGGCGAAGCAGTCGACTTCGTTTCCGACCCGGGTACCGCGATCGGTAATTGGATGGCCAAGAGCGCGGGTGAACTCGCCGCCGCCGCAGCCGATCTGGCCGCCGAGGCGGTGGACACCACCACCAAGGTCGACCTGAACGCCGCATGGTTCCGCGACAACTACGAGATGCTCCTGCCCATCGGGCTGACCGTCCTCGTCGCCACGTTCTGCGCCCAGCTCGTTCGCGCCGCGATCCGCCGCGACGGTCAGGCCCTCACCCAGGCCTTCACGGGCACCGCCACCGGCGTGCTGTTCGCGTTCGGTGCGATCTCCTTCACTACCATCGCCATCGAAGTGGTCGACGCGCTGTCCGCCGGACTGTTCAAGGCGGCGAACTTGTCCCTCGACTCCGCCGTACGCCGTCTGATCAAGGTCGCCGCGATCCCGGGCCTGTCAGCGATGGGCTGGCTGGTCGCCGTGTTCGCCGGGATCGGCGCCGCACTCGGCGCGGTCCTGTACTGGTGCGTGATGATGGTCCGCAAGGTCGGCATCCTCGTCATGGTCACCCTGGCCGTGTTCGCCGGGGCCGGTGGAGGCTGGGAAGCCACCCGGCGCTGGCGCAAGGGTTGGATCGAGGCCACCGCCACCCTCGTCGTCTCCAAGCTCCTGATGACCGTGGTCTTCGTCCTCGGTATCTCGGCGATGGGCGACCCCGAGGCCAAGGACGGGGTCGCCGCCCTCGCCGACGTCATGGCCGGCATCGTCATCATGGCGCTCGTGTTGATGTGCCCCTATGCCGTCTTCAAGTTCGTGCACTGGGCGGCCGACGGCACCGACAGCGAGTCCATCCACCGTGCCGGTGGCGCTGGAGCCCAGATCGCCAAGGCCCACGCCGACAAGGCCGCCCGCCACGCCGCCGCCGCTGCGGCCACCGCCGGAACCGGTGGCGCTGCCGCCGGAACGGACGCCGCACCTCAGGGCCCCGACCCGGCCGGCGGGGGCGGTTTCCCCGGCGACATCGCCAATACCCCCAGTGGCGGAGGCGGAGAGGGCACGGAGGGTTCGCAGAGCGGGGGCACGGGAGTCTCGTCCGGTGGCGATGACCTCAAGTCCGGTCTGGAGAGAGCCGTCCAGCCCGCGCCGATCAGCGTGTCCGACGACACCAGCGGACAAGTGGGCGGCGGCCCGGCACCCGGCGGATCCGGTGCGGACGCTGCTGGCCAGGGCGGTGGATGGCACCTCAATGCGCCGACGACGACCCCGCCGCCGCAGGGCGCACCGCCGTCCCCCGGCTCGCAGACCATCGCGTCCAGCTCGGCCGGCTCACCGCCGTCTCCGACTGGGCTCTGACCTCCTCTGACCGACTCCCGGGGGCGGGACGTGCCCTCCGCCTCCCGCCCCCGGGTTCCACCCGCGCCTCCAGGACCCGCTCCTTTTGACTGATCTCTCTGTCGCCCCGGTCACGGTGAAGTTTCCGCACCGGTCCCGCCGAGGCATCCTCCTCGGCCTCACCCTGCCTCAACTCGTGCTCGTGTCCTGCACGTTGGCGCTGCTGCTGATGACGGTTATCTCCACCAGACTGTTCGGCGCCGTCGCCCTGGCCCCGCTGTGGGCGGCATCCGGTGCGCTCGTCGTACTGCGACGGCACGGGCGCTCCCTCATCGAATGGGCGCCGATCGTCACCCGCTTCGCACATCGCCGCCGTACCGGGCAGGCCCTCTGGCTCGCCCGGCCCGTCACCCGGCCCCGGCAGGACGGCATCCTTCACCTGCCCGGCACCGCCGCTTCCCTCAAGGTGGTCACCCCCGGCGAATCCGCCAACGGCGCTGCGGCCGTGCACGACCCGCACCGGCAGACGCTGACCGCCGTCGCCCGCGTCACCTCGCGTGCCTTCGCCCTCCTCGACCCCGCGGCCCAGAACCACAATGTGTCCGGCTGGGGACGGGCTCTTGCGGGTATCGCCCGCACCGGGCACATCGCGGCCGTCCAGGTACTGGAACGTACCGTCCCCGACGGCGGCGACACCCTCACCCGCCACTGGTCGCAGAACGGGCAGCCGCAGACTCCGGTCGCCGGGCAGATCTACTCGGAACTGGTCGCCTCGGCCGGCCCCGCCGCCGCCCCGCACGAGACCTACCTCGCCATCTCGCTCGATCTCAAGGCGGCCCGACGGCTGATCAACCAGGCTGGTGGCGGTCTGCCGGGCGCTTTCACCGTCATGCAGCAGACCACCGCGTCCGTCGCCCAGGCCGCCCGCAACGCCGGACTGATGGTCACCGGATGGCTGACCGCGAAGGAGATCGCCGCCGTCATCCGCACCGCCTACGACCCGAAGGCGCTCCCCGCACTCCAGCAGTGGTCCGAGACCGGCCGCGCCGAAGCCGACCCGCACGCGGCCGGGCCCGTCGTCCAGGTCGAGGAATACGACCGCCTCGCCACCGACTCCGCACGGCACACCACGTACTGGGTGGAGAACTGGCCCAGGACCGAGATGGGGGCCGGGTTCCTCCACGGAATCATGTTCACGGCCGGCGTCCGCCGCAGCCTCTCCCTCATCTACGTGCCGCAGGCCCTCGAATCCGCGCTGCGCGACGTCCGGCGGACGAAGGCGGCGATCATCGCCGATGCCAACGAGCGCGCCCGCCGCGGACAGGTCGATTCCGAAGAGGACTCCGTCGAGTACGCCGACGTCAAACTGCGCGAACGGCAGCTCATCGCCGGACACGCGGACGTCGCCCTGACCGGCCTGATCACCGTCACCGCCGACACCGACGCCCTCCTGGACGCCGCCTGCGCACAGATCGAGACCCACGCCGTCACCTCCGGCGTCGACCTGCGGCGGCTCAACTACCAGCAGCCGGACGCCTTCGCCCTCACCGCGCTCCCCCTCGCCCGCACCGCCCTGTAGACCGACGCTCCCCCGCCGTCCATCGCTTTCCACTCCTCCTCCCCGGGCAGGAAGGACCACCACCCTTGACCTCTCGCACACCTCCAGACGACGCGCACCCCTATCTCCGGGCCGCGAGTGCCGGAGTCCGCCACCACATGCGTGCCTGGGCATCACCGGACGCGACACCACCCCAGCCTGCGGACCGCCCGCACCTCGACGTGCTCCACCATCACCTCACCGCCCTGCACCAACTCCTGGACCGGCTCGGCGAGCACACCCGTCCGCCGCACCCCACCGCCGGACGGCACCTCGCCACCGCGCACACCCGCCTCTGGCAGGCCACCAGCGAGGTCCACTCCGCCTTCCACCTGCTGCCCAACCACACAGCAGAACCTGAGGCGAGCGCCTGCCATCCTGAGCGGCTGCCCGAGGGACCGCCCGTGTTGACGATCTGCCAGCGCCACTTGGCCGCCGGGCATGCCGTACGCCGCAAGACCACCCCCGCCGACCTCCGCCCGCACACCACGACCTGCGCGCGATGAGCACCATCCGCAGAATCGAGGGCGTCAGATGAGCCACCGGCCCGCCCGCCATACCCGCCGCGCCTCCAGCACCACGCTCTTCACCCCCCACGGCACCGACCGAGCCAGCCGCAGGGCCGCCCGTCGCCGACTCGCCGAGGCCACCGCCAAGGCCCGCGAGGAAGCCGGCGCACAGCAGATCGTGGGCACGGCTGCCGAGCACGAGAAGCCGACCGCCCTCTACCCGCCGAACGGACGCCCCGGGCCCTCCTCCGCACGCGGGAACCGGCTGCGGCTGCCCGCCCACCGCATGACCACCGCGGTCGCGGCCGGCGCCTATCCCTTCCTCGCCGAGGGCGGACTGGGCGCCGAGGGCATCTACATCGGCCGCGATGTCCACGCCGAGGCATCGTTCGTCTTCGACCCCTTCGCTCTGTACGGCAAGGTCGAGGGGTTCACCAACCCGAATCTGCTGCTCGCGGGAGTGATCGGCCAGGGCAAGAGCGCCCTCGCCAAGTCCTTCGCGCTGCGCTCGGTGGCCTTCGGGTACCGGGTCTACGTCCCGTGCGACCCGAAGGGCGAGTGGACGCCGGTGGCGGAAGCCCTCGGCGGGCGGTCCGTCGCTCTCGGCCCCGGCCTGCCTGGACGGCTGAACCCCTTGGACGCGGCCCCGCGTCCGGACAGCGTGGCGGAGGCCGACTGGGCCGGCGAGATCCGCAAACGACGCCTGATGCTGCTCGGTTCCCTGGCCCGAACCGTTCTGGGCCGGGACCTGATGCCCATGGAGCACACCGCCCTGGACGTCGCCCTGGACACCGTCGTCGCCCACGCCGCCGCCACCGGTCGCACCCCGCTGCTGGGCGACGTCGCCGCTATCCTCAACGACCCCGGTGCGCTCGATGAAGCCGCCCGCATGGTCTCGGGCCAACTCGGCGACGCCGCCCGCGACTTGGCCCACGCCATGCGCCGCCTCGTCCACGGCGACTTGGCCGGCATGTTCGACGCGCCCTCCACCGTCGGATTCGACCCCAGCAGCCCGATGCTCACCATCGACCTGTCCCGGCTCGGCGGCTCCGGCGACGACACCGCCCTCGTCCTCGCCATGACCTGCGCCTCAGCCTGGATGGAATCCGCCCTCACCGACCCCGACGGCGGACGCCGCTGGATCGTCTACGACGAAGCCTGGCGGCTCATGCGCCACCCCGGACTTCTCCAACGCATGCAGTCCCAGTGGAAACTCAGCCGCGGACTCGGGATCGCCAACCTCATGGTCATCCACCGGCTGTCCGACCTGCTCACCGCCGGAGACGCCGGATCACAGGGCCGCGCCCTCGCCGAGGGCCTCCTCGCGGACTGCTCCACCCGCATCATCTACCGGCAGGAGACAGACCAACTCCACGCCGCAGCAGCTCTGCTGGGCCTGACCTCGGTCGAGACCCAGGCCATCGCCCAGCTCAACCGCGGACGAGGACTCTGGCGCGTCGCCGGACGATCTTTCATCGTCCAACATCAACTCCACCCCCATGAGCTGGCGTTGTTCGACACCGACGCTCGCATGCACTGACAACAGGTGGAGTTCCCCGATCCCGAGACCCCGATCGCCGACGGAATCGACTCAGCCGCTCATGTCCTTGTCCTACCTCGCGCACCACACGCTCACCCCCGCCGACCTGGCCTGCTTCGAGGTCCTGGTCGCCCACACCAAGCTGCCGGACCATCCTCGTGACGAGGACTGCCCCGGCCCTCAAGACCCCTGGGAGCTGCGCCTCCACTCCACCTGTCACGGCCCCGACGGTTCCTGGAGGGAGACCCTCTGCGTCTTCCGGCGCCGAAGTTGCCCCGACGACGGCCTGTACGAGCAGTACGTGGAAATGCACTTCACCCAGGACGGACGGGCCCTACCCGGCTACGAGCCTGATGATCTGCCCGTCCCTTCGCGCAGCGAGCCACCCGGCTCCGGACGGCTCGCCGGTCCCGCTGTCACGCCGACCCGTCCGTCCCGTCCGCAGCTCCGGTGACCCGAGCCATTACGAACCCATCGAGCCTGTCCTCCGCCTCTCACCGAGGGGGCCTCCAGTGCGCCGCTACTCACATTCCGTCCGCTCGGGAGGTGCCCGGTGCTGTATCTCGGCACTCCCTCGGGCCCTGAGATACGGGCGGCCATGAGCGCCGGACGCCTCGGCTGCATGACCACCCCGGCACAAGGCAGCCGCATCCCCGACGGCACCCTCTACGCCTGTGACAACTCCAAGTTCGGCAGCGACGGCAAGGGCCGCTACTGGCCCGGCGCCGACGCATGGTTCGACTGGCTGAGCCGGACCGTCAACCGGTACGGACCCGACCGCTGCTTGTGGGCGCTCGCTCCGGACCGGCCGTTCGACGCCGCCGGCACCCTCACGGAGTCGCTGCCGTGGCTGGCCCGCATCCGTGAGCTGGGCATCCCCGCAGCGTACGCGGCGCAGGACGGCTGCGAGGAACCCGGACTGCTGCCGTGGGACGCCTTCGACGTCCTGTTCCTCGCCGGATCGACCGAATGGAAGCTCGGCCCGGTCGCGGAGAGGCTCGCCCGTGAGGCGAAGGCGCGTGGCAAGGCCGTGCACATGGGCCGCGTCAACTCCCGCATCCGCCTGGGGATCGCCGAGTGGTTCGGCTGCGACACCGCCGACGGAACGTTTCTGGCGTACGGGCCCGACAAGAACCTGCCCCGGCTCCTGCGATGGCCCGACGAGCTCACCGGCCGGCCCTCCCTTGTCGGCACCCTCACCGCCAGGCCCCTGCCACCCCCACCACCCGCCACGACACCGAGAGCTCTGAGATGACCCAGCCCCGCACCCCCTCCGACCCGGCGGGCCACTACGTATATGGCCGCCTCGTCCTGGACCTGACCGACCGGCTCAACGCCACCGCATCGTTCGAGAAGGCCGCCCAGCTCGTCGACCAGGTCCTGGAACCCACCGACGGACTCCTCGAACGCCTCGCCGAGTTCTTCGAGGCAGCAGCCGAAAAGGCCAAGGAGTCCGAACACCACGATGGGCCCGACCTGTCCTACGACTTCCAGGACGCTACCGCCACACTGCGCGCCCTCGGCGAAGACCTGCACGTGGCGGTCGACCGTCTCAAGGCCCTCGCCCCGCCCCAGCGTCACGGCCGACGGAAAGCCGTGGCCGACACCGCTGCCGTCCATGGCTCACCCGGCCTCCCGGACCCGCAGAGCGGACCGTCCACCGGTCGTACCCGCTGAACCTGTCAGGAGAGCATGCTCCGACGCCCCGACCTTTCCGACTTGGCTGCCGCTCGCGTCGACCGACTGCCCTCGGAGTTGTCCGCTGTCCGAGTCCGACCTTGACCAGCGCCTGCTGCTGCACTCCGTCGCCGACCGGCTCGACACCGTCGCCGACCACCTCCCGCTACCAGACCAGATCGGCCCGGATCCGGCACTGAGCGAGATCCTCGACGACGAAATCCTCCACCTCGCCCGCCTGTTCAGCTATCTAGCCGGGGAACACGCCTTCCGTCACCGGGCCACGTCCCGCTACCCGAGCCGGGGCACGACCGCCAACCGCCTCACCGCGCTGGCGCTCGCCTCGGCCGCCGAGGCCACCGGTGCCGCACTCGCCGCCCTCGGCGCCGCCGTCCACCACCTCGGCCACCTCGCCGACCTCACCCACCAACCCCGAGGTCCAGCCCGCGACCAGGCGTGCATCGCCGTGCACCAGGCACTCGCGGACCGCGTGGGCGAAGTCCGTGCCCATCTGACCCGCGCCTCGAAGGAACTGCGGACCGCCGCCGACACCCGCACTACCCCGCACACGTTCCCGGTCCGCGCGGCGCCCGCCGCCTCGGCCTCCACATCCCGTACCCGCTGACCTCAGACGTCCCGAAGCACCCCTGCCCTCATCGACGTCTGCGCCTGTTCCGTGAGGAACCACCGTTGCACATAACCGAGTTCGCCTACGCGCTCGCCGACCGGCTGCCCGGCTGGCAGCCCTCCCCCACCTCGGTGCCCCTGGCCGACGATCCCGCCAGCAACCGGATCTGGGACAGCGGCCCCCTGCCCTACGCCGCGTTCTCCACCGACGACGTCCACCGCTGTGTGCTCACCCACCACTGGGGCCTTCAGCTGTACGTCATGCCCCGCCCCCACCGGCCGAACGAGTACCTGGTGCTGCCGATGCTGCCCGGTAACACCAGCCACCAGCACGCACAGGGCCTGCGCGCACCCCGCGGCATCACCGTTCCCGCCGACCCCGCCCGGGCCGCCGCCCAGGTGCGCCGCCGGCTCCTCCTTGCCTACCGCTTCGCCTCCGCCATCGCGATCCGGCGCAGCAGCCCCGGCAAACTCCAGGTCCACGTCGCCTTCGACGCGCAGCGGCGTCCGCGAATCCGCGCCGGCTACATCGGGGTCTTCAACGAGCTGCTCGCGCACGGTGGGTTCCTCCTCGACCCGGCCACCGGCGAATGTCATCTCGCCGACACTCTCACCCCCGAGGAGACCCGCCGCCAGCTGGTCCAGGGCCTGCAACGTCTGCGTTATCGAGACTTCCACGTCACGGTGCACTTTCCTGACGGCCCCCGCTCCCATCCGCCTCTTCCCCGGGCCGACCCGCGCATGGGGCACCGCCGGTGAGCCAGAACCACGACGCCTTCGTCCACGCCCGGCTGGCCACTTGGCAGCGCCGTATCAACGAAACCGTCACCGCGCTGGCTGCGCCGCGGGCCGGGAACGCGCCGACGGCGCTCATGCCGGTGCTGGAGCAACTGGTCGCCGTGTACAACCTGTCCACCGGCCTGGTCGCGGACCTGCGGCAGTCCGCCGACAGCCCTCTCGCGACCACCGGTCCCGGACGCGCGTATCTGGTGCATCTGGATGCTGCCCTCGCCCACAGCAACCAAGCGGCCACCCACCTGAGCACGGTGGTGACTGGGCTCGCTGATCTCCACCGGGTCGCCTCCCAGCCCAGCGCCGCCGACCGGGCCGAGAGCCGTCTGAATATCGCCCTCGGCCACGCCGCTGCGCTGCGCAGCCTCCGCCGGGCCCACCACGCCCTCACCCGCCCGCCCGGTGACGCTCAACAACCGTCGGAGCCTCCCCCCTCGCCGACGGCCAGCGAGCAGCACCAGCGGGCCGCTGACATCAGCAGCGTTCACCCCGTACGCCGCCGCTCCTGACCCACCGCGCCCAACCACCCACCACCTATTCATTCTTGGAGAAACTCCTGGCCACCCGTTCCGTCATCGCCCGCCCCACCGACACCGGATACGCCGGAGTCTGCGTCCAGTGGGACGGCTACCCCAGCGACCGTCTCCCCCATTCAACGGCGACCTCGACGCCCTGTGCCAGCACCTGATCGACGAGACGCCCGAGGGTTGGTGGGAGCTGGGCACCGACCTCCTCGACGACGCCCCGCACCCTTGCGGACCAAACTCGTCGGCAACGACGACCAGCCCAGCAGCAAACAGGACAACCTCTTCCTCGTCACGGTCGGCGACGTCGTTGCCCCCGAACCGCACACGTTCACCGAACAGTCCAGCGGAGACCTGGACTGGGGCTACGTCCTGCACCCGCACGGCATCGAGGTCACCTCCCTCCACGCGGAAGACCGCGGCCCCGTCGTCGCATGGGACACCGACCACCGGCCCCGGTTCAGCAACGCCCCTACCGCTGGCGCCCCGGCCACCCGATCCCCGTCATCCGCCCGTCCCGGGCCATCGTCGCCCCACAGCCCGCCACCACCGCCACACAGCGGACCGCACCCCGCCGCTGACCACGTCACCGACCCTCTGCCGCGGAGACCCTCTGCCGCCTCAACCCCGAGAGCACCCACATCACCGCCACCCAGACCCGCCCGTCGTGGCGAGAACGGCAGCAACCGAGGTGATCTGATGCCCTCTTCCCTCACCCAGAGCACGCTCGACCGTCTGGCGCGGCGCCTTAACGGGCTCGGCGAAGCGCTGGCCTAGCCTCGACGGGTTTCCAGCGCGTAGGGGGTGGAGAACCCCGCCGCCTCCCATCTGTACAACGACCCCCCGGGGACTGCGGACGCTGGCACCGCCCCCGCCCTGCCCAAGGCGTCCTCACCGCCCCTGTCGTCCGCAACGCCGAGGACATCCGCGCCGCGAGCATCCAGGCCACGAACCCGCCCTGCTCCCCCGGCGCTCCCCGCCGTGCAACGCCCACCCGAGCCTCCGGCTCTACGCCGGTGACCGTTACATAAGGATCTGTCTCTGTTTCACCACTTCCACTTCCGTCCCCATCCCGAGCACGGCTACATCGCCACCGCCGACCCGACCTTCACCCCCCACCTTGCCGAATGGTTCCTGACCCGCGAGCAGTTCGAGCCCGTCCCCTTCTCCCCGGGCATGTACCGGCTCACCGAACCCGAACGCGACGGGCTGCGCCGCACCCGCCAGGCCGTCCGTGACCTGCGCACCCTCGGCTACGCCGTACAAGCCGACAGCACACTCGACGCCGGCCCCGCACCGGCTCCCGCCCCGCCGACGGCCAACGACGACCTGGCCCAGCACCGCTCGCGCATCGCACGAGCCGCAGCACGCTTTCCCTCGCGTATCACCGCCCTGGCCCGAGGCACCTCCGTGTCCCCACCGCTCTCGGCCACCACGACGGCCACTCGCCGGGGACGGAGCCGGTGAACACCGCCGAGCAGATCCGTATTCTGCGCGGCCCCGGCGGTGAGGTCGAAGTCGAAGGCGCCTACGACGAGTTTGCCGCGCGCATCCTGGCCCGGGCCGGGTTCATGACCTTCCCCGCCCTGCGGGGGCAGTGGGTCCGGCTGCCCTTCGACCTCGGACGTGACTGGGAGAACGGTCACGCGTCTTGGGCCGCCGAGATGCTGACTGCAGCCCACTACCCCGTACATCTCGACCCCGACCTCCGGACCCCGCACCCCGGCCAGCCCACACCATCGCCTCCGGCCACCCAGCCGACGCCGGACGTGGCGACGGGAGCTCGGACGCGCCGCTGACCGCAACCGCCGAGGAGCACCGGTCTCCCCGCACACCCCCGTCCACCTTGAGTGAACTCGCTTACCGGCGCGCGACTTTCGCTGCGCATGCAGCGCATCGTCGTGAGAGCGAGAGCGCGCTCGACGTCACCCGAGACCGCCACGGGCGCACCGTCCACCACGACCTCGCAGCCATCACCCTCGCCCACCGGGACCAGGCAGCCCTCCAGGCGTACGCCACCTATCTGCTGCCGTGAGCCGACGATCTGCTCGCCGCCGCCCGCCCGGCACACCAGCGCGTGGCAGGCCCTGCTCGACAGCCTCGCAGACTCCCACACCGAGATCGCGAAGGCTCTCAGCCAGCCCGCCGGGCCGCTCCACCGCTGCGCGCACAGCAGCAGGCAGCGTGGCCGCTCCTCGTTTTCTGGGCGGGATCACAGTGACCTCACCACCGAACTCGCCGACCTCCTCCAGCATCGTGAGATACCGCTGACCGACGAGAAAGTGCAGTTGTGGACCGACATGGCCCACGCGGCGCACCGGCGGCGAGAGCTGGAGCTGTTCGAGTCGTGGTACACGGTCGACGGCCGGTCCATCACCCTCGCCCACCTGGCCGAGGACAACGCCTCGGTCGTGGTCGCTCGGTGCGGGGATCCTCACGCGCCGGGACGGCAGGTGATCGGTCACCATGCCGAGGTAGTCCTCGCCCACCGTGCCCTGATCAGCAAGCCGCCGCTCAGCTCACCGCTTCGGGCCGACACCTCGACTTCCTTACCTAGGAAGAGTGCGAGACGTCCGAGGGCCTCGGCACGAGCGTCGCCGTCCTACCGCGCCTCCCGCCTGCGGCCGAGTACCGGCACCGCTAGAGCCGCTTCCCCCCTCTGCTACCCCTCCGTCCATCTTTCTGAGGAGACCTGCACGACATGGCAGTTGACGGTACACCCGGTTATCGGAACGTGCGGAAAGGCGAGTTGGAAGCTCCGGGCCCGCCTCGCCTTCGCCCAACACCCCACCGCTTTCCCGCCACCACCGATAGGAGATCCGCCTTGCCCGAAGCACCAGCAGAGCCGTTCAGGACGATCCGGCACACCATCACCGGCGAGATCACCACCACCGGCTACAACGCCGCCGCCCGGCGGATCCTGCTCCAGGCCGGCTTCGAAGAGACGCCAGGCTGCGCCTGCCGAGCGACGGAAGGCGGTACGGAGCGGACGCACGGGCCTGCTCGGCAGCCAGCGAGCTGCTCGTCGCCGGCCATCCCGTGCACCTGGACCGAGCCCTCGGTCGGCCGGTGAGCGCCGACGGTACGCGCCGGTTGGCCCGGTCGCCGATGTCGGCACAGTCCGTGATCCTCTCCGAGAGCGGCCAGCCTCTCCAGCACATCGCCAACCCCGCCCGCACCCGTACCTGTTGAAAGGGCCTCGTTTGACCACACCCGCAACGCCTACCAGTCCAGCGCGCACCAAGGGCGGCGAACTACGGGCCAAGGTGGCCCGACTGCTGGCCGACCGGTCGGCGGACACGCTCACCATCGGGGACATGGCCAGGCAGCTGGGCCACTCCCACGGCGCTGTCCGCAACGCCGCCCTTACCCTGGTGCGACGCGGCGAGGCCGACCAAGGCGGAACCGGACAACCGGAGTTCCGCGCGAACGCGAAAACCGCCGCAGCCGCGCAGACCGCTGTGATCAGCCCACCGGGCACCCACTCTCCCCGCGCCCAGGCGGCCACGGCCCGCACGACCATTCCCGCAGCAGCCACGTCCAGGCAGACCGGCCCGATCCGCCGCGCGGGGGGCCAGGTCTACCACCCCCGGGAGCTGGCCGATCTGCCCGACGTCGAGGCGTTGAATCGCTTGCGCGACGCCGACGTGCCGGTGCTGCTCTACGGCCCTCCGGGCACCGGCAAGACGAGTCTGGTCGAGGCGGCGTTCGAGGACCTGCTCAGCGTCGCCGGCGACGGCGACACCACGGTCGGCGACTTGGTCGGCGAGTACACACAGGACGACGCGGGAGCCTACGTCTTCCAGTACGGTCCGCTGGTCACCGCGATGACCGAGGGCCGCGCCCTGCTGATCGACGATGCCACCCTGATCTCACCGAAGGTCCTGGCGGCGCTGTATCCCGCGATGGACGGGCGCAGGCAGATCCAGGTCAAGGCCCACAAGGGCGAGACCATCAAGGCCGAGCCGGGCTTCTACGTGGTGGCGGGCCACAATCCCGGCGTCCACGGGGCGGTTTTGACGGAGGCGCTCGCGAGCCGGTTCAGCGTGCAAATCCAGATCGGCACGGACTATGACCTCGCCCTGGCGCTGAGGATCGATGCCCGGGTGGTCCGGGTCGCCCGACACCTCTCCCGCCAAGTCGAACTCGGCGAGCTGGGCTGGGCCCCCCAACTGCGGGAACTGCTCAGCTACCAGAAGACCGAGGCCGTCCTCGGCACCAAAGCCGCGCTCGCGAACCTGGTCGGCATCGCTCCTGTGGAGGATCGCGACGCCGTCGCCGCTGCCGTCATCAAGGCTGTCGGCGTCAAGGAGGTCGCTCCCCTCACCCTCGGCAAGCAGCTTTCCGCCTCGGCCGTCCGGCAGCCCCCGGGCAGCACCGGCTCCGCGCACCGGGGCCGCTCGCGATGAGCGCCCACCACCACGTCCAGTCCCCCGCCACCACGGACGACGACGACGCCGACCTCGCGCGATGGGACGACGACGGCGCCCCGCCCGCGCAACCCCGTTCCTCCCCGGACGCGTGGCTGCGCGTGGGAGCCGAACTCGGCGATCGGCTGGTCGCCCTCTCCGGCCGCCAGGACCTCCTCGTCACCTGCCGCCCCGGCACGCGCAGCGGCGCGCCGGCCGCGTTCTTCCCCACTCTGGGCGAGGTCGAGTTCGACGCTGACCTGTTCGCCCCGCTCCAGCCCCACGAGATCCATCCGCGGATCGTGGGCGACGAGGAGCGGTATCCCGCCGCCTGGGGAGTGTTCGTCCACGAGGCCGCGCACGCGGCCCACTCCATCTGGACGGCGCCTGCCGGAGCGAACCCCCGTGTCGTCGAGGCCGCGCTCCTGCTGGAGGAGAGCCGTGTCGAAGGCGCACACCTGATCACGCGGCCCACGGACCGCACGTTTCTGCGCACCAGTGCCCGAACCCTGGTCATGCCCGACATCGCCCACCCCACCCTCCAGGGCATCGAGCACGCCGCCGCCGTGGCGGCCCTGGTCCTCGGGCGCCGTGACGTCGGCATCATGGACGCTGGCGAGACCCGGGCCGTCGCCGATCTGTGCGAAAAGGTGCTGGGCGCAAACCTGCTGGCCACACTCACCCGCATCTGGACCGCAGCCCACCAGTGCGCCGACCACGACGCCACGACCATGCTCGCGCACGCTCAAAAATGGTGCGCCGCTCTGGACACCGCGGCCCCCTCCCTGCCCGTGCCGGAGAACCTCACCGATCTGCTGTCCGGCGCCGTGGGGGTCGTCATGGACAGCACGGCAGCCACCGACGCCGCCGACCTCGCGGCACAGGCCGCAGCGACCAACGCCATGGCCGCGCAGTCCAATGCGCAGGCTCAGGACCGCGCCCAGCGCGCCGGCCAGCGACGCAAAGCCGCCGCAACCGCCAAGTCGGTCTTCAACGCCCGTGGCACCACCGTCGCCCCCGACGGCACACCGGCGCCCTACGGCAACCCGGTCACCGGCACCCGCAGGCCCACCGCCGCCGAGCAGAGCGCCGCCGCGCGCCTGAGCCGCGCCCTGCGCGCCACCGCCTACCGCGAGCGGACCGAGGAGCGGACCACCAGCCCCACCCCGCCCGGCCGCCTCAACATGCGCGCGGCCCTCGCCCGCGACGCTCAGCGCGCGGCCGGATCGGTCCCCACCGCGGAACCGTTCACCCACACCCGCCGCCGGAACTCCCCTACCCCACCGCTGCGCGTGGGTATCGCCGTCGACGTCTCCGGCTCCATGCGTGCCGCCTGCGCGCCCGTCGCATCCGCTGCCTGGATCGTGGCACGCGCAGCAGCCCTGACCGACCCCGACTCCCGTACCGCCACCATCGCCTACGACAGGCACCTGACCGCATTGACCCGACCCACCCACCGCGCACCAGAGCGCGTGACGACGTTCGATGCCAGCGGCGGCCACCACAACCTCGCCGACGCCATCGACGCACTCGACCACGGCCTCGAACTCAGCCGCCCCGGCGCCGGCCGCCTCCTCGTGATCGTCACCGACGCCCGGTACCGCAGCGACGAAACCGCTCAAGCCATCACCCGCGTCGAGCAGCTCACGACCGCCGGCTGCGCCGTACTCCAGCTCACCCTCACCGCGAAGTCCCACCACTTGCCGGGGACCACCTTGCTGCACCTGACCCAGCCCTCCAGCGCTCCCGTCGCCATCGCCACGGCGGCCACAGACGCCATCCGCAGGACACGCTGAGACAACACAGAAGACAGAAAGCAGGAACAACCACGTGGCAGTCCGTACGCAGTGGACTGTGGAGCACGCCTGCTCCCACCAGACGGTTCATGACCTATCCGCCCGTCCTGCCGACAAGCGGGCAGGCTTCGCTCGCTGGCTCGCAACCAGGGACTGCACCGACTGCTGGAAGGCAGCGCGCGACACGGACACCGAATCCAAGGAGGAATGGCTGGCGGCCAAGCGCGCCGCCGAGCAAGAAGCAGCCTTCGCGTGGGCCACGCAGTTCGACATGCCTCAGCTGGAAGGCCCAGAGAAGGCCCTGGGCTGGGGCGAGCGCTCGCGTCATCAGCAGATGACGGCCGCACACACCGCACTGGTCGTGGAAGGCAGTTGGAACGACACGGACTGGGCAGAGCTGGAGGAGAAGGCCCGTGCCGTCACCCGCGCCGGATGGTGGATCGATCAGCGCGACGCCGAAGCCACTGACCTGCTCGAACTCCTCCACGCAGCCGCCGAGGCGGACCGCGGGACGGAGAACCCGTTCCGTTGACGAACGGGGGAACATAGCCGGGAAACGCCGGTTAGCCAAACCGGCGTTCCCACGGACCATTGTTCCTCCCGCCCCGCCACCGAATGCGTGGAAGGAACCACATGTCCCAGCCCCCGCCCACGCCGGCCTTCGCACCGACACCAGACCCGCTCACACCCGCCCGGGACATCACGCACCAGCACTTCCAGCCAGGTGACACCGTCATCGTCCTGAAGGGGATCGTCGGCGGAGAAATGTGGGGAGACGCGATGCGCGTCGTCGCCCCGTCGTGGCACACCCCCACCGACGAGGACGGCTGGCGGCTGCGCGATGCGACCGGAGGCAAGCAGTCCTACATCACCGCCCACCCCCGCTACCTCGTGCACCTATCGCGCCGCTGCCCGGACTGCCTGATCCACCTGCGGGCCTTGGAGAACACCCTCCGTGCGCGGTTCGCCGACCGCGGCGGGCTGATCGACTGCGGCTGGTACACCACCACCGCCCTGGGCCAGCTCGTCCACACCTCCGACATCCGAAGCAGCCGGTGACACCCCACCCTCACGAGCAGTCCTGCAGTCCTGCAGTCCCAGGCGCTGGCAGAGCCGTTGGTCTCGACGAACGAGGCCCTCATGGAGAACACGGCCGTTGCCCACTGGCCGGGGCTGGGCTGCTTCACCCCGGATGTCCGTGCAGTGGTCCGAGCGCCTCGAAGACCCGTGCTCAAGGGATCCGTTCCCCGTCGACACAAAGGACGACGGGCAGCCTCTCCACTCAACTCGCCGGCAGACGCCTACACTGCCCGGCGGCTGCGCCACCTCGCCGACGAGTACCTGGGCGTGATCCGCTCCGACCTCGCGCTCATCCTCAACCAGCTGGCCGACCGGCACGACTCGCACCCCGGCCGCAGCACCTACGCCGGGCAGATGCCCGCCATCGAGCGCGAGCGCTCCGCCATGTGCGCCTGCCCTCCCATGCCGCGCACGCTCCCGGCCCCACCGCTGTCGATGGCCGCTGGACCGCGTCGCTGAAGTTTCCCCCCATCGCCCTAGGACACCATGCACGATCACGACATCTCCGAGCGCCTCACCTCGTACGCCGACGTCCTCGCCGGCGAACTCCCCGGCACCTGGACCACCTTGCACCTGCCGCCGGAAGCCAAGGACGATCTCGCCGAACTAGCCGACCAGATCTGGGACCTGGACCTGGTCGCCGCGCATCTTGCCCAGCACCGGCTGAAGCAAGCAATCGTTCTGAACCGCCCGGACGGCGCCCAGCTCGTCCTTCTGGACCGGCCGGGAACACGCAACGGCTTCCTCATCGCCGCCGTCGCACCCCGCGCCCTGCCCGACGAGGCATACCGCACGGTCCCTGAACCGAACGGTATCGCCCTGGCTGACGATCCGTTCCTGAGCGCCGAGCAGATCGCCGACGACCTGCTCGTCCGGCACGACCGGGCGCTCGCCCAGGTCCGCCACAACGCCCTGGGCGGCATCCGGCCCTCCCAGCCGGACCGGGTGGTCCTGACCTGGCAGCCGGACGGCAGCGTCGCCACCGCACCCGCCGACGACCGCGCCGGTGCGATCCTCCTCACCCACGGCTTCCTCCAGGATCCGCACAGCGGCATCTACCGCCTCAGCGGGGACGACACCCGGAAGCAGGCGCGCGCCCTGCGCGAGATCGGTCCTCAGCTGGACACCCTCGGCATCGGCACTGCCCTCCAGCACCCCGCCGGTCGGACCGCCCCCACCGCCGCCCACGCTTCCGTGCCGTCGGCCACGGCCGGTACCCGTACATCGGCCGGCCGGACGCGATGACGGTGAAGGAGCCCGACTTCTGGGTGCTGGAGTACATCACCATCACCAAGGACCGCCGCACGGGCCTGGTCGTCGCCTTCGGCGGTACCGACGAGGCGGCGGACATCCTCCAGCGAAACGGCGGCTTCCTCCCGGCTCCCGGACCGCGCGGTGACTACCACCGGCTTCCCCAGGGCCTCCCCGGCGAGCAGCAGCGCCTCAAGGCGACCGCCGCCTCACACGCCCTGCTCGCCGCAGGTCCCAGCGTCCACCTCGACTCCGCCCTTAACGCACTGGCCACCCCGGACGACGACCACGACGCGGCGGTGCGCTACCTCGCCCACCTCGCATATCGGGCCGCCGACGCCGAGACCAGCGGTGAGATCGCCGAGATCCTCACCGAGATCGCCGCGCCCGTGCACGGACTCCTGCCCCTGACCAGGGAAGTTGTCGTCCGGGCGTGGATCGTCGGCATTGGACTCCAGGGCACGGCTCCCGGAGAGACAGCTGAACCCCTCGCGCAGCTCGGGACGTGCGTCGGCTCCATGGGCCGGGCCGCCGACGTCATCCTCCACGCCCGCAATCAGGCAGCCTGCGCCCCGCGCCCGACAGGCACCACCGCCCCACCGAACAGTGTCCAGCCTCCGGCATCCCGCCGCCGCTGACCTCGGACACAGACACCACATCGGGCGCCCTCGCCGTCGAAGCGCCCCCGACACCCCGGAGAAGACACACATCCCGATGACTGCCCTACGACATCTCGCAACCGTCGCCCTGTCGGTCACCCTCCTCGGCGGCACGGCCGCCGCACTGGCGCCGACCGCGTCAGCCGCCACCGCCTCCTGCACCTACAACATCGCCGACCACAACGCCACCGTCGACGGCAACGGGATCAACTACCGCACCGGGCCGAGCACCTCGTACACGAGCAAGGGCCTGCTGTACGACGGCGATGACCTCCGGGTCTACTGCGGCAACGGCTCCTGGTACTACACGAAGCTGACCAGCCGCTCCAAGAGCGGCCTGGAGGCCGGCACCTACGGCTGGATCCGCGAAGACATGCTGCTCCAACTCGCCGGCTAGCCAACCCGCCCCGTCCCCGGCCTCGCCCCACAGTCGGGGACGGGGCCCGACGCCCGGCACCCTCACCGAGCCGTCTGGCTACCGCCGGCAGCCGACCCGGGGGCACGTTCCTACCCGCCGGATGCCCAGATTAGGGCCCCGCAATCGACATGCTGCGCCCCCTCACACCATCCTCGGCATCTGCCGGGACCACCCCCGAACTCCCTCACCGAACCGGAGAACCCGTAGTACCGCACAAGCCCCCGCCGATGTCCCGACACCTCACCCCCCGCCTCGCCACCGCCCTGTTCCGCCGCTATCTGCACGCCTGCATCCCCACCGGCCCCCACCGGATCGTTCCGTCGACCGGCGAACCTCCCGAGGCCGGTCTCGACGCATCCCGGCGGATCGGCCACCGCCACCACCACTGATCCTCAATCCCGCCCGGGAGGGCCATGCCTCACCCCGCCCCGAACCCGGAGCGGCTGGCCGACGAGATCGCTCATCAGCTCGGCCAGCTCTCCGACCACCTCGTGCTGCTGCCTGCCGGTGAGGCCACGAAGGTCATCGCACGCGTCCTGGACCCCGAAGGCGGAGTCCTCGGCCGCTTCACCCACCTCGTGGCCACTGGCAGCTACTTCGCCAAGACCCAGGCCGAAGAGGGTTCCCTGCCCGCGGAGGTGTGGCTCGCTCTGGGCCGGGCCGCCAACGAACTCCATGGCATCGGCCTGGATCTCGACGAGCACACCGACACCCTCCAGCGCCGCCACACCCGCCCCGCCGCCACGACGGCGGGACCCCCGACCGCTTCCCCGCTCGTCGTACGGCGCCACCGGTGAGGCGACACAAGGGGCATGAGTGGGGGCTCGGTGAGCAGGCCGAGCAGCACTACCTGGTGGAGCCCCGCACCCTGGCCGGCGGCGGCGATCTGCGGCATGTCTCGGAGTTCCTGCGTGCCAGCGGCTGGCGGGACAGGTCCCGGCGCAACGGGCCGCTCGTCCTCGACAGCCCCGACCGCGCGACTCGGATCGGCTACAACCCGAACGTTCTGCCTGGCGGATGGACGATCCACGGCAAGGCCGCCGCGCACCGGGAGGCATGGACAGTGTCCTTCGGGAGTCAGATCCCGGTGGAGATCGTCGCCGGACTCACCGACGCCCTCACCCGCGCACGCACCGCGCACGCCCCCAACGTCTGGGCCCCACTACAGGAACAGGGGTGGAACACCAGCCGCCGCGACGGGCACGTCAGCGCTACGAGCCCCGACGGGGCGGCATGGATGCAGTTCCGCCACGACCCGGGCGGTCAGGCCCTGTGGTGGTCCGGGGCGCAGGACAAGCAGGGAAACGGCTGGAGTGCCGCGTTCACCGCGTCCACCCCCATGCACCTGGTCCAAGCATTCTCCGAAGCTCTCGCCAGCCCCGAGCCCGTCATGCGGCCCCGCGGACGTATCCCGCACAGCGCGCAGATCCGCACCACTTCAGTCTCCGTGCTCCCCTCCCAGCTCAGCGCCTGGCAGCAGGCCCGCATCGCCGCCGCCCGCGCCGCCACCTGGGCCCGCAGCTCTGGGGCTGCCGGCCGCCCCCGCACCACGGCCCGCCCCTACGCCAACCCCGGTACGCGAGCCCGCCGTTGACCAACCCCTCGTGCCTTCAAGGAGCCTTGTGCCCGACCTGACCCCGGACGACCTCCACACCGCCACCGAGACCCTGTCCCGGCTCACCGAGTACCTGCGCGATGCCCCCGACCCGAACGTGGCCCTCACCCTGGTCGAACCGCTGCTGGACGAGTACACCGGCATCCCCGTCCAGCTCGGCGACACCCTGCGGGCTCTGGCCCGAGCCGTCCAGGCGCACCCGGACACGCCGTGCACCCCCGCCCTGCGCCGCCTGGTCGACGAGTTGCGCACCGCCGCGTGGGAACAGTCCGACCAGCACACCCTCCACTACACCCTGGACGACCTGCGCACCCTGCTCGCGAACACCTCCCCGGACATGCCGGAGGGCAGCCGATGCCGGTAAGCGAGCGACAGCTCGCCGCGTTCGCCGACAAGCACGGCGGGCAGGTCCCCTTCGACACCGGTCCTCGCCACCTCGCCGGCCCCGGCGACGCCCGGCACGTCACCCACGGCCTGGCCGCCGCCGGATGGAGCGCCGTCTCCGACCCATTGAGCGCCGAGGTCGTCCTGCGCAGCCCAGACCTTCGCCACCACCTCCAGTTCGATCCGCAGTCCGCCACCTCCGCGTGGTGGCGGCTGCGGGCCGAGCCCACCAACACCGAGCCGGGCTGGTACGCCGAGTTCGGCGAACTCGTGCCCGCCGAAATCCTCTCCGGCTTCACGGACGCCCTCATCGCCCCGCCGTCACCTCGCCACGAGGACCCGTGGCAGCCGGTGACTGCGGCGGGCTGGCACCGCGACTCCAACGGCACGGCGTACTCACCGGATGCCATGTGCCTCATCGAACGGCGCCCACTGCACGAGTTCCACGAGTCGTCGTCCTGGCACGTCGAAACCTTCGAGCCCGGTCACGGACGGTACCCCGGTCCGCGTATCTGGCACGCCTTCTTCGACGTGCGCACCCCCACCCACCTGGTCGGATCGTTCCTCACCGCACTGACCGACGACAGCCCGCTCCAACGCGGGATGTTCGACCGCACCGCCCACTACAGCGCCGTCAAGAAGCCGAGCCCTCTCAGCCCGCAACAGGTGGCCGACGCGCACACCGCGCGGATCGAGTCGCTCCGCACGCGGGCACGCTCCGCCCGTCAACAGCAGACGAACCCACACCGCCCCCGGCCACGGCCCGCACCCCCGCCTCCCCGCCAGCCGCCCGCCGCTGAACCGACAGGACCTCTCCCCCATTTCCGCCGATCACCGCGCACACCGCGCACACCGCACCCTCCTGCGTCACCTCGACCGGTACGTGAGCGACAGCAAGAAGATCCTCGACGCGTGGGACGCCTACTCCGACGAGCACACCGACCTCGACGGATGGCCCTACGACGACCACGCCTACGGCCTGCGCGCCAGCCGACGCGACGCCGACGCCGCCGAAGCGTTCGAGCCCCTCCGCCACGGCGCCCGGCACCTGCTGGCCACCGCGGAGACACAACTGGGCCGCCTGCCCACAGGCGCCGTGCAGAGCCGCTGGGTCTACCAGCTGAGTGTCCTGCACGCCGCCCTCGACAGGCTCGAACAACTCCACGAGCAGTGGGCGGAAACCCGAGACGCCCTCCCTGTCACCGCCACGCCCGGCTCCCCGGCCTTCGACGACGCCCTCGACGAGTACCACGCCGAATCGTGGAGCTACCTCGACGACTGGGCCTCCCACGGCAACACACTCCGCGAGATCAACACCGCCGCACGCAAAGCCCCCTCACCCCTGGCACCCGCGCCGGTCCTGGCCACGGCTTCTGCAGCCGCCCTTCGGACCCCGGCCCGAAAGTAACCACGCACCCCGCCCCAGAGACGGTCGAGGTCGGCTTCATCGCACCGCCCCACCCGGCACACCATCCCACCGCCAAGTCTGGTCCCCACACGGATGCAGTCGGCCAGGTGCCACCGCAGTCGCTGATCACTCCGTCCCCGCCCGGAAGCCCGTAGCCCTTGCCCTCCTCCAGCAGCACCGACGGGTACGACCTCGTCCTGCGCCTCCTGCTCGGCGTGCTCGCCTTCGTCGTCCCCCTGTCCCACCTCGCCTGGCTGTCCGGGAACGTCACCGCCTCCCTCACCGGAGCCGGCTGGGCCCCCTACCAGCCGACCACCGCCCTGCTCCACCCCCAGCAACTGTGGCCCGACACTGGGGAAACATCCTTGCTGATCGGTGCACGCATTGTTCCCGTTCTCCTCCTCCTTGCCCTCGCCACGGCAGCGGGCATGCTGTGGGCGCGGCGCAACAACCGCGGCAGCGGCCGGAAGAAGAAGATCACCGGCATGGCCAAGGCCCGGGACATCGAGCCGTTGTTGGCCAAGGCGATCACGGCCAAGGCCCGCTCCCTGCGCCCGAGTCTGAATGACACCAAGCGCATCGACCCTTCCGACACCGGCATCCTGCTCGGCAACCTGCAGGGCACCCGGCACGAGGTGCGCATGGGGTATGAGGACGTGGCCGTCGCCATCATGGCCCCGCGCTCGGGCAAGACCACCTCGCTGGCGATCCCCTCCATGCTGAACGCGCCCGGAGCGGTCCTCTTGACCAGTAACAAGGCCGCCGGCGACGCCTACACCGCCACCGCCGACGCCCGCGCCCGCGTCGGACGGGTGTGGGCGATGGACCCTCAGCAGATCGCCCACGCCGAACGGACCATGTGGTGGAACCCGCTCGCGGACGCCACCACCCTCGACGGCGCCGGGCGGCTGGCCGGCCATTTCCTCGCGGCGTCGGTGGACGCCTCCCAGCAGGGGGACTTCTGGTCCAAGGCCGGGTCCAACATCCTGAGCCAGCTGTTCCTCGCCGCCGCCCTGGACGACCGGCCTATCACCGACGTCATGCAGTGGCTGGCGTTCCCCGCCGACCGCACCCCGCTCGACATCCTCCGCGACCACGGCTTCAGCGCGGTCGCATCCCAGCTCAAGGGCACCGTTGAAGGCCCGCCCGAGACCCGGGACGGCATCTACGAGACCGCCCGCCAGTACGCCGCCGCGCTGCTGAACAGCGAGATCGCCGCCTGGGTCACCCCCCAGCCGGGCGTGCGGGAGTTCGTACCGTCTGCGTTCGTCTCCTCCACCGACACCTTGTACCTGTTGTCGAAGGACGGCGGAGGCGGAGCCAGCGCGCTGATCGCGGCGTGCGCGGACTCGGTGATGCGGGCCGCGACCGCCCGCGCCGAACGCGGCGGCGGTCGGCTGGACCCCCCGATGCTGGCGATCCTCGACGAGGCCGCCAACGTGTGCAAGATCTCCGATCTCCCAGACCTGTACTCCCACTTGGGCTCGCGCGGGATCATCCCGATCACGATCCTGCAGTCCTACCGCCAGGGCCAGAAAGTGTGGGGAGACGCGGGCATGGACGCGATGTGGTCCGCGAGTACGGTCAAGGTGATCGGCTCCGGCATCGACGACCCCGACTTCGCCGACAAACTCTCCCGCCTCATCGGCGACCACGACGTGGAGACCAGCTCCACCTCCACCTCCGAGTCGGGCAAGTCGACGTCGGTGTCGATGCGGCAGGAACGGATCCTGCCGGCCGACGCGATCCGCGCCCTGCCCAAGGGCACCGCCCTCGTCTTCGCCACCGGCCTGCGCGCCGCCATGCTCGACCTGCGCCCCTGGTACACGGAGCCCGGCGCGCAGGAACTGTCCGCAGCGTCCGCCCGCGCCTCGCAGGCGATCACCGCCCGCGCCGTCGCGAAGCACACGCCGAGGCGGTCCGACCTCGGGACGGCCGGGTGAGAGACACCCCGCTGCACCTGGTGCCCGGCCGCTCCCGCCAGGCGAAAGTGTTCGTGCGGGCCCGGCACCGCCACCGCCCGCCGCCACCGCCCGCCGCCCGCCGCCCACCGCCCGCCGCCCGCAGGGCAGATCTTCGCGGTCGGCGCCGCCGACGGGACCGGCATTCTGCGCGCGGTTCACAATCGTCGACCGGCCCGTTGCCCCACTTCTCGACGATGGTGCCACCCTCGAAGTCACCCGGATCGCCGGCGCGTTACGTGCAACGTCAACCCCTGCTCTACGGCACATCGTGGCGGGCGGCGTAGGCCCTCGGAAACCGGCGCCTGATCACTTTCACCCAGCAGGGCGAGAGCCGTACCTCCCTGCGCGGCGCGGGCCCGCACCCAACGACCACGTCGCCCGCTTCCTGTTGACAGGCGCCCAATCAGACGTCTGCAGACAACCTGCACAGCAACTGACAGACCCCGCACCGTTCGCCCGGCACGACCGACTTGACCGGAGTAGCCCTGCACATAATCGACTTGACCGAACACACCCGCCTGCTCGGCGAGGATTCCCCCGCCCTGAAGGAGTTGTCAGCCGAGGCCGGTCGTATCCGAGAGGGAGAGATCGCCAAGCCCGTACGCGAGATCGCGCCCCTCAGTCTGCGGGTGCACGAGCTGGCCGTGCAGTGCACGCGCCAGGTCCACGACCTGTCGGTCAGCCAGTATCCCGCGATGGAAGGCGGCGCCGAATCCCTGGCGTGCCTCGCCGGCGCCTGCGCCCAGATCTCACTCGCCGCCACACTGTGCAACCTCGCCATCCACCACCGCACCGAGATCTACCTGTACGAGGACGCCGACCCCGCACCCGCGACCAGCGACCAGCGACCAGCGACCAGCGACGATCAACTTCGCCGCACTGGTGACGAGGTGCAACCCGCCGCCACCACCTACCGTGCCGCAGCCCAGCAGTTGTCCCGCCGCCTGGCTTCCTACACGACACGCCCTGAGGTCCTGCACCACAGCTAACCCCAGGCCAGCACGAAGCGGCCGCCCACCGCAGCGCGGCGCCGCACCTAACAGCGCCCCCGAGCCGTCCTGGCCGACATCAGCACCCGGCCCGGGACGAAGCGTCCCCTCCGCAGCGAGTCGAGTCTCCGGCTGGAGCGAGGCGGCCCCGTCCCTCGGCAGACAAACCGACAACTTCATGCCTCCTGGGGCTCAGAGACGAACGGGCCTATCTCACCCCCAACGGATCCCGCCACCTGGCCGCAACCGTCGGCCGACCACGCCCTCCCCCCGGCCCGGCCGCAACCGCAGCACGCGTGACAACCCGCGGAACCGCACCGACCACACGGAACTCCATGGCTCTCACCGACCACCACGACATCTTCATCGGCTCGACCGACGACGGCTGGACCTTCGTCATCATCAACCGGCCGATCCGCAACGCCGCCCGCATCCTGACCAGCGCGGGTTTCACCGCCCGTACCCATCAGGGCCGCACGCTCTACCTCCTGCCGCCCGAGACCGTCGAGGACGCCCACGAACGCGCCGGCATCGCCGCCTACGGACTCATGGCCCACACCATGGACCTCGTCGACCTCGCCTGGACAACGCGCTATCCCAGCACCGGCGGTGCCGAGCCCGACGCGACTTTCCGATTCCACGACGGGACGGTCACCGCCACCGCCCTCACGGACCGCGCCAGCGAGGTCCTCGCCCAGAACTGCTTCGCCCCCACGAAGGCGTCGCGGGAGTACGCACTGCCTGCCGGACTGAGCGAGCGGGATGCCGTGAACGCGGTCGTCCGTGCCGAGACTCACCTCTACTCCTACGGCATCCCCGTGCGCGTCGGCCTCGGGATCCCGACCCTGCAGGACATCCCTCCCGCGCCCTCGCGCCCTGCGGCGACGCCTGCGCCGCTTCCACCGGACCAGGCCCGCCACCGCCGCCACCGCTGACCGGGCCCATCTTTCTTCCTCTTCATTTCCAGGAGCACGATGGATCAGATCGACCTGAAAGCTGAGATCGCCGAACTACGCAGGCTCGGGCACGAGTTCAAGGATCTGCGGTATCAGGTCCGCTCCCCCGCTCTTGCTCCCGGCACCGCCACGCGTGAGCGGATCACGGCGCACCTCGTCTCCGCCAAGTAGCTGGCACACCGCGCCCTCGACCGTCTCGCCGCTCTCGACGGCAGCCCGTACGCGAAGGTCCCCGGCAGCCCTCCGGCCCTGGAACTGCTCGCCGCCGTCGTCTGCGCCGCCACCACCGCCGCCTCCGACCTGGCCTGCGCACTGGTGGCCAGCCCTCTGCAGACCGCCCCGTTCCCGGGCCCGCCTGCCGACGAAGCCACCCAGCAGGCTGCACGACACAAAGAGGCGGCCCCACGGATGGCCAAGCACCTGGTGGACGCCGCAAAGCAGCTCGAACTGGGCCACACCAGTTGCCTCTACGCCGCCGCCGGCATCGCCCGGGGTCTGAAGCGGCACACCGAGCAGCCCCACGACCAACCCGGCCCGCCCACGAAGATCTCTGACAGCCAGTACGCCGTCCTCATCCGGCTGGCCGCCGGGAGCGGCACACTCCACGAGACCAGCCGATCGGGCGTGACCAAGGCCGTCGACAGGGACCGGGCCACCGTGAACATGGCCACCCTCAGCTCCCTGATCAAGCGCAGGCTCGTCGCGGTGGACACCACGACGTCCCTGTATGCGGGCCAGCGCCTCCTTGTCACCGCCCAAGGCACCCGTGCCCTCGCCACGTACAAGCCGCCCACAACGGCCCCCGGCCGAATGACGGCCGTGACGCCTCCCGCGACAGAGCGAACCACCGGACGCACGCGATGACCACCCCAAGCCCGCCCGACCCGCCGTCTCGTTCCCCGGGCTACAGCGATCCTCGGCCCTCCGCTCCTGACGAACGGTCGTTGCCCGCCTCCGGACTGTCCGCCCTCGCCCGTTCCCTGACCTGGCATCAGCGTGCCGCTCTGCGCGTTCTCGCCCGTACGCCCAGCTGGATCAGACAACGCGGCAGCGGCTCGCTCCACGCAGACACCCAGACCTCCACCCACATCGCCATCACCACGCGGCGTGCCCTGGAACGCAAGGGCCTGGCCCACCGCGACCATGCCGCCCACCCCGCCTCGGCCCTCGGTCAGCGGCTTGCACTCACCCCGCTCGGGCTGAGCGTCCTCAACCACGTCACCGGTCGCACCTTCCCGCCCTCCGCGACCCGCCTCTGGCCACCCGCGCCACCGCGGCACATCACCGCGCACCCGACCGATCAGACCCCGAGCCCGCCCCGCGCCCGCCGCCGCTGACCAGCCTGCTCGCGCGGCTCGCTCCTCAAGCCTGCCCATTTCACCAGGCCAGCCAGCCTTCGGGCCACACGTCGTCCCCCGCCGACGCCGAGCCGACGACACACGGCTGGCCCCAATCCCCCCGTCCCGGAGTCCCCGTGCTCGATCCGCCTTCTGCCACACAGGTGTTGTCGGTCTCCGCCGATGACGGCACCCCATTGGCCGTCTACCGCGACGGCGCTGCCCACCCGCAGTCCGATGGCGCGACGCTCGTGTTGGTGCACGGCGCGTCGGTCACCGCGGACCTGTGGCGCCTGCACACCCGGCACCTGACCGGGCTGGGCTTCACCGTGCTGCGCTACGACCAACGCGCACACGGACGCACCGCGCGCGGCCGTGCCCCGCTGACCGTCGAGCAGCTCGCCGACGACCTCCACCACATCCTTGGCGCTCTCGCTCCCACGGGCCCGCTGGTGCTCGCCGGCCATTCCCTGGGCGCCCTCGTCCTGCAGGAACTCGCCGCCCGGCACCCGTCGCTCCTATCCCGGATCCGGGGCATGGTGCTGCTGTCGTCCACCGCGCACGGGGCGAGCGTGCTGCCCGGCCGGAGCCCGCGCGCCATGCTGCTCGCCACCGGACGCAGCCTGACCTCCCTGACCTGCGCACACGCGCCCTGGGCAGTGGATCGCGTGCGGCGCCTGTTGCCTGACACCCACCCGTACGCCCTCACCCCACGCCCCGAGACAGGGGCGGGTGGCGGTCCGCCGCCGTGCCGCGACGGCGTACGCCACACACTCACCGCCGATCTCGCCGCACTCTGGCAGGCCCTGCGCCGCTACCGGGCCCGCCGCCTGCCCGTCCTGGAGCAGCTCGATAGGCGGCTGCTGCTGATGGCAGGCGCGGAAGACCGGCACATCCCCGCCGCCCGAACCGCGCAGCTGGCCGACCGTCTGCCCGGCGCCCGCCTGGAGATCCTGCCCCGCACCACCCACACCCTGCCCGTCCGCCACCACGCACTCATCAGCGCCCGCATCGCCCGCCTCGCTACCGGGCCGCACCCCGATGTCCGCTTCCCGAAGGACCCGTCATTTCCGAACGTCCCGCTTTCCGAGCCATTTCACTAGGCGCTGGAGTGCAGTCCAGCGCCATGCTCGCCCTGTCAGCCGAAGGCACTCTCCCGAAGGTCGAATACGCGATCTTCGCCGACACCGGCTGGGAACCGGCGGCCGTCTACGCTCACCTGGACCGCCTGGAACACGAGATAGCCGAACCCGCGGGAATTCCCGTTCTACGCGTCTCCTCAGGCAACATCCGCGAGGACGCCCTCAACCCGGACCACCGTTTCGCTTCCATGCCGCTCCACGTCCTCAACAAGGACGGCAAAGCTGGCATGACCAGGCGCCAGTGCACCGGGGAATACAAGATCAAGCCGATCAAGAAGAAGGTCCGGGAACTCCTCGGCCACCCCTACCCGCAGCGCATCCCGAAGAGCACATTCGTCGAGCAATGGGTGGGTATCTCTACGGACGAGTTCCACCGGGCCAAGGACGCCGATGTGAAGTACATGCGCAACCGGCATCCGCTCATCGAACTAGGCTGGTCGCGCACGGAATGCGTCAGCTACCTCGCGTCCATCGGGCTGGAGAATACGCCGAAATCGAGTTGCCTGGGCTGCCCGTTTCACGGAAATGCGCAATGGCGGACTATCCGTGACGGCTCCCCCGAGGAATGGGCGGACGTGGTCGCATTCGACGCGGCCATCCGTCAGGGCAACGCCCGCGCGAACGCCACCGGCAACCCGCTGCTTGGTGAGGCGTTTCTCCACCGCTCCCGTGTCCCGCTCGGCCAGGCCCCGATCGACCACGTCACTGCCGCCGAACGGGCGGCGCTGCAGCCCGAACTTATCGACACCGCAGCGGACCTTGCGGTGTTGGAGCAGGGCGTCGTCGACGGGTGTTCCCCCTGGGCGTGCCGTGGTGAAGCCGAGGTCGCGCAGGACGACTTCGGGCTGGCTACTTGAGACGGATCATCCTCGACCTGTTCGCCGGGCCCGGCGGCTGGAGCCATGCCCTTGCCGTACTCGGCGCCCGCGATGTGGGCCTGGAGTGGGACGAGTGGGCGTGCAGGACCCGGGCTGCTGCTGGGCAGTCGACGGTCCGGACGGATGTCGCCGCCTATCCGGCGTGGATCTTCTCCGGCCGTGTCCTCGGACTGATCGCCTCTCCTCCGTGCCAGGCATGGAGCATGGCGGGCAAGCGCCTCGGGCTGGTCGACCAGCCACTGGTCCATCAGGCCGTCGCCGATCTCGCGGCCGGACGCGACACCCGCGAACACCTCCTCGGCGCGTGCGCGGACGAACGCTCCCTCCTCGCCGCCGAGCCGATGCGCTACCTGCACGCCCTCAACAACGCGGGGGAGCCCGAGTGGGTGGTCATGGAGGAGGTTCCCGACGTGCTGCCGCTATGGCGACAGTATGCGGCGATCCTGCGCACCTGGGGGTTCTCGGTGTGGACCGGGATTCTCAACGCCGCCGACTACGGCGTCCCCCAAACGAGGCGGCGGGCGATCCTGATCGCCTCCCGGACCCGCACCGCCCAACCACCCGTGCCTACCCACGCCCAGGTCGCCGAGCCGGAGTCGCTGTTCGGGCCGGGCCGCGCGAGATGGGTGTCCATGGCCGAGGCCCTCGGCTGGGGCGCCACCGACCGCCCCGTCCCCACCGTATGCGCCGGCGGCGGACCCGGAGGCGGCCCCGAACCCTTCCCCTCCGGCTCCCGCAAGACCCTCGTCAATGCCCGCGACCGCGGCACCTGGACACCCCGCACCGACAAGGGCGCCCTGACGTCCCACCGGGAACAAGCAGGCTGGCCCTCACCGTACGGAGCCGGGGACAACCGGCTGGTCGAAGCGCACCGTTGGTCCTGGTCCCTTCGCAACAACAACCAGGCCAACGCCACCGTCCGCCCGATCGAGGAACCGGCCGGAACCCTGTTCTTCGGACGGCGCGCCAACGAATGCGCATGGATCGCCGAACCCGTCGGTACTACGCGAGTGGACGAAACGGGGGCCGCAACACCCGTACCCCCAGAGCCGATCCGGATCACCGCACGCGAGGCCGGCCTCCTGCAAACCTTCCCCGCCGACTACCCCTGGGCCGGCAACAAGGGCCAGCAGTTCTCGCAGATCGGCAACGCCGTCCCCCCGCTGCTCGCCGGCCACCTCCTCGCCGACCACCTGCGCGTCCTTCTCAACCCCGACGACTTCACCCTGGCAGCCTGATGCCCCCCACCCGTGACCACGCCGCGGGCGACCTCGACGATCTGCTCGACATGTATCCGCCGCACCCCGTGTACTACGCCGAGCAGGCCCTCCTGGGCGCTCTCCTCCTCGAACCCCACCGCCTCCACACCGTCGACGGGATCACGCCGGACTCGTTCTCCAACTACGCGCACGGCGCCCTGTTCGGCGCCATCCGCGCCCTGCCCGCCCCCGACCCGGACCAGCACACGCAGGACACCAACTGGCTCAACGCGGTCCTCGCCGCCGCCCGCGAGGACGCCCGCGCTCTGACCGCCTCCTACCTGCACACCCTGATCCAGGTCTGCCCGCAGCCCCGGCACGCGCAGGCGTACGCACGGATGGTCGATGCCGAACATGCCCGCCGGACTCTGCGCGCCCACGCCGAGCGCCTCGCGCTGACCGCGTCGGACGTCACGCTCCCACACCCGGTCCCCGACGCCCTTTCCAAAGCCGACGCCCTGGCCCGAGCCGTGGACGACATCGCCGCCAGGTTCCCGTCGCATTCCGGTTCCCTGCCCCGCGCCCCCGCCCCGACGGCTGTCCTAGGCAACGCCGAGGAGGCAGCCGATGAGGAGCGGCTGCTGCTCGCGGCCGCGACGGCGCACCCCGATGACGTAGAGCAGCTGCGGTGGCTGAGCTCGGACGATTTCACGCACCCCCTGCACGCTGGTCTGTGGCAGTGCCTGACTGCTCTGGCCAGGCGCCGTGCCCCCGTCGACCCGGTCACCGTAGTGTGGGAGGCCCAGCAGCGCGGCCTTCTGGCATCCGGTGCCGAACCGACCGAGCTTCTCGGGCTCCTCAAAGCGGCAGCCGGTTCCGCTGAGTACTGGGGCGAACGGATCCTCCAGCGCTCGCTCCTGGCAACCGCGCATCAGGTGGGCCTGCGCATCCAGGCATTCACCGACAACCCGGCGACCACGCCGTACCAACTCATCCTCGGCAGCCGTCGCGCCCTCGCCGACCTGTACGCCGTGCGCACCCGCTGGCAGCACGCCACAACCACCCCGCCACAACAGCAGCGGTCGGCCATCACCACCCGCGTCGGCCCGCCGACCACCACGGCCGCACACACCGCCCGGTCCACACGAGCAACCCGATAGCCCCGCACACGCCGGTGGCCGGACCCGTAGGGGCAAGCCACCAGCAGGACAGACGAGACCCCCACCGTCGACGCCCATGTCCGCCTCGACACCCACCCGACTCACCCCAGTGCCGTGCAGGCCGCCCTGACCGGCACCCAAGCCCACATCGCCCTCGTCGCTCTGGAGGCTGCCGACTGGAGCGTCGCCGCGACCAACGTCCTCGTCCTGGCCCGCATCGACCACGAAGAGCCCCACTGGGCCGACGACGCGGCGCAGCGCCTGAGGGCCAAAGGCATCACCGTCGAGCTCACCCCTCGGCTCCAGGAAGCCACCGACGAAGGATGGACCTGGCCGAACTATCCGATGCCGGCTGGGCGCACGGGTCCCGGCGACCCAAGGAGCTATGGTCCGCCTCCGACGCGCGCCACAGCCGTTTCACCTCGCACTCCGGCGTTCTGCCCGGGGTCGAGGGAGTCCGGCATCGCCGCACAGAGATCACCCTGCGCAAGTCAAACAGTAAGGGGGTGGCATCGAGGCAGCCGCTCCCGCAACGAGTACCGGCTCACCCGCAAGGGCTGGGACCTGCGGCTTGCTGACGGCGCTGAGCCAGGGGGGCGAGAGGTACGCCCTCGGCCTCGGGGGCCCGGTACAGGACGTGCACCACACCGACTGCGGCGCTCCGCTCCGCGTCGTCGTTCGAGTGCTCCGCGGACCACTCCACCCTCGCCCCCCCCGGGGAGGTACCGCCCGGCTGGGACCCAGTGCCCGCCGCCGGTCCTGAACCATCAGCCAGGACTCGCCGACCGGTGAAATGGCCTACGGTCATGATATTACGTGCGTCAGGTCATGCCTTAGGCTTGGGATGGGGCAATGTCCTCGCGGAGCGAATGGAGGAAGCTCGTGGTGCGCTACACCAAGGAGCACAAGCAGGTGACCCGGCAACGGATCATCGAGAAGTCCGGCCAGCGGTTCAAGCAGGACGGCATAGACGGCTCGGGCATCTCCACACTGATGTCGGACGCCGGGCTCACCAATGGGGCCTTCTACGCGCACTTCGCATCCAAGGACGACCTCGTCGCCCACGTCATGGCCGACCAACTGCGCACACAGGTCGCGAGCTACGACACTCTGCGGCCCGGCCGCACTGGACTGGAGGACCTCGTCCGCTCATACCTTTCGCCTGAGCACCGGGACCACCCGGGTACCGGATGCCCTTCCGCCGCCCTGCTCGACGAGATCGGCCGCTGCGGTGACGAAACCAAGCAGGCCTACACCGACGGCGCGCGGAACATCCTCGACGAGATCGCCGCCCGACTGTCGCCCGAGAACCCGCAGTCCGCGCGAGGTAAGGCCATCGGGCTCTACACCATGATGGTGGGAACGCTGCAGCTGTCCCGCGCCCTCTCCGACCGGAAGTTCGCCGACGAGGTCCTCGAGCAGGGCATCGAGAACGGCCTCGCCCTCATGCGCTGAGATCCGCGGCCAGGGCATCGCGAGCCAGAAACACATCTCGCGCATGGCGGCCCCGGACACCGGCCTGGCCAGCACCCAACCTGCGGGCAGCAAGCAGGTCGGCAACTCCGACGGGCCGCCCCAGGCGCTTGTCCAAAAGGCATCGCGACTCTGAGGCAGCTTGCTCGGCCAGGGCGTCGACCGCACTCCGCGCCCGCCCATCGTGCGAGGAACTCGAGCGCCGTCTGCACGAATTGATCGTGGAACCGGAAGATGCCGCCGTTGCCGGCGGCGGGATAGACCACCAACTCACTGCTCGGCATGCTGCGCCCGGGAGACGGTGACCTGAGCGGCCCTTCGGCCGACCCCGCTGCGGCGCACCGCGAACACACTCTGCCGACAGTGCCGCGGCCCGGCGTGACGGCCAACCGGCGCGACAGCTCACCGCCGACCGAGCAGTTGCCGACATCTCACCGCCATTGAATTACGTTCGCAATACAATGAAGGGAGCCCCCCAAAGCAGGCGACCACGACGAACGAAGGAGCGCACGGTGCGCTACAGGAAAGAGCACAAGCAGGCGACCAAGCAGCGGATCATCGAGGCGGCCGGACGCCGATTCAAACGGGACGGCATCGACGGCTCGGGCATCTCGGCCCTCATGAAGGACGCGGGGCTGACCAACGGCGCCTTCTACACACACTTCACGTCGAAGGACGACCTCGTAGCCCTCGCGGTCGCCGACCAGTTGCAGGCGCAGAACGCGACCATCGTCACACAGGCGGCACCCGGCCGCCCCGGGCTTGAGCAGATCGTCCGGTGGTACCTGTCCGCCCGGCATCGCGACAGCACCGACGACGGTTGCCCCTCTGCCGCCCTGCTCGACGAGATCCGGCGCTGCGCCGATCCGGCCAAGCAGGCCTACACGGACGGCGTACTGCTGGTCATCGACGGCATCGCCGCCCGCCTGGCACCCGACGATCCCCGCTCGGCCCGCACCACAGCACTCAGCGCCTACGCCATGATGGCCGGGACCCTCCAGCTCTCCCGAGCCCTCGCCGACAGGCGGCTCGCCGACGAACTGCTCGAACAGGGCATCCGCAACGCCTTCACCCTGCTGGGCATCGAGCACGAGCACGCCACGACTGTGACCTGATTCGCGCTCACAGAGCGCGGCATTCGCATGTGAGCTCGCACGCCGGCCGACCCAGCCCCGATGGCGAAGGTCCCGCTTGCCGCCCTCCGACTCACCACGTTAGGATTATGAACGTAATTCTATTCGTTGCCAGGATGCACAGCACCCCCGTCCGCTCGCGGACGAGATACGGAGACGACGATGAGGGCCCTCACCGTGGAACGCTACGGGGACAAGGCCGGCGTGCGGATCGGCGAAGTGCCGGACCCACAGGTGGGTGCGGACGACGTCCTGGTACGCGTGCACGCCGCGAGCATCAACCCGCTCGACCGCATGATCCGGGACGGGGAGATGAAGACGATCCTGCCGTACAAGGTCCCGTTCGTCCTGGGCAACGACCTGGCCGGAGTGGTGATCGAGGTGGGGTCGGCCGTCACGCGGTTCGCGGTGGGCGACGAGGTCTTCGCGCGGCCCGACAAGGACCGGATCGGGACGTTCGCCGAACTCATCGCGGTGCACCAGGACGACGTGGCGCTCAAGCCGGCCTCGCTGACCATGGAGGAGGCCGCGTCCCTTCCCCTGGTCGGCCTGACCTCGTGGCAGGCGCTGGTCGAGCGAGCACACATCCAGCCGGGTCAGAGGGTTCTCATCCACGCCGGTTCCGGCGGACTGGGCACCATCGCCATCCAGCTGGCGAAGCAGCTGGGCGCGCATGTGGCGACCACCGCGAGCACCGCCAACATCGACCTCGTGAAGCACCTGGGCGCGGACGTCGTCGTCGACTACAAGAAGCAGGCGTTCGAGACAGTGCTGCACGACTACGACGTCGTGCTGGACTCGCTCGGCGGCCAGACGCTTCAGAAGTCCCTGGAGGTGCTCAAGCCCGGTGGACAGGTCATCAGTGTCGCGGGTCCGCCCGACGCCGCACTCGGCAGGGAACTGGGAGCCAATCCCGTCATCCGGCTGGCGATGTCCGCACTGAGCTTCCGCATCCGACGCGCCGCCCGGCGCCGCAACGTGACGTACTCGTTCCTGTTCATGAAGGCCAGCGGCGACCAGCTGCGCGAACTCACTTCTCTCGTCGAGGCCGGCAAGATCCACCCCGTCGTCGACACCGTCTTCCCGTTCGAGTCGGCCCGAGAAGCACTGGAGTACCTCGAAGCGGGCCACGCGAAGGCGGGCAAGGTCGTCGTCAAGATGACGTGAGGGCACAAGCCCGCCAGAGCGTCAGGGCCCTCCCGCACACCGGATCGACCACACCGCCACCGTCCGCGGCGAGACAAGCACCCTGAAACCCGTTACAGAAGGACCCGGACATGAGCACACCGCAGAACTCCCCCTCCCCCTCGACGGCCTCGTACAAGAGCGCGGTGACCCGCTCCGTATCCGTTCGCGGCGAGGACTTCGCCTACCGGGAACTCGGCCCCGAGGACGGCGTACCGCTCATCTGCCTGGTTCACCTGGCCGGCGTGCTGGACAACTGGGACCCGCGCGTCGTCGACGGACTCGCCGCACGACGTCGGGTCATCACCTTCGACAACCGCGGTGTGGGCGCATCGAGCGGCTCCACACCCGACACGATCGAGGCGATGGCCCGCGACGCCGTACTGTTCATCCGGGCTCTCGGGTTCGACCAGGTCGACCTGTTCGGCCTGTCGATGGGCGGCTTCGTCGCGCAGGTCATCGCGGCCGAAGAGCCGCACCTCGTCCGCAAGGTCATCCTCGCCGGCACCGGCCCCGCCGGGGGCCCCGGCATCGACAAGGTCCCGGCCCTCACCATCCAGGCCACACTCAAGGGCGCCCTGACCCGGCAGGACCCCAAGCTCTCCCTCTTCTTCACCGACACCGCAGGCGGCCGGCAGGCCGGACGTGACTTCCTGGAACGGTTGAAGGAGCGCACGCACGACCGCGACAAGGACATCGCGCTGCCGTCGCTCCGCGCCCAGTTGAAGGCCGTCAAGCGCTGGGGCCGCCAAGCGCCGTCGGACCTGTCCGCCGTTCGCCAACCGGTCCTGGTGGCGAACGGCGAGAACGACCGGATGGTGCCCAGCCACAACACACTCGACCTGGCCGCCCGCCTCCCCCACGGCGAACTCATCCCGCTCTACCCGGACGCCGGGCACGGGGGTGTCTTCCAGCACCACGAGGACTTCGTGCCCCGGGCGCTTGCATTCCTCGAGTCCTGACTGAACTTGAGCGGCTCCGCAGGAATGGGGCCTCACGGCCATCGAGTTGGCGTTTGCCGACCAGCGGGGCACGGGCCCATCCGGTGCAGGATGGCGCCAGGCGGGCGAGGCGTCAGCTGACCGAGGTCGGCAAAAGTTCGCTGGCTGCTTCTGTTCGTTCGCGTGGTCAACTCGATGTGATGGGGCGCCGACCGGGGCGAGTTGGCCAGTGCGGAGGCATGAGCGAAGGGCACCGGTCGCTCCCGCCTGTGACTGCCACGCACAGGTTTCGGGGACGCGACCGACCAGCCAGGGCGGGGCCTCGGTGCGGCTCGGACGTGAACGATGCCAAGCGGGAACGACTGCGGGATCTGCGGCCAGCGCCGTGATGACTGGCGGGCTGCCGGAGGGCTACTGCTACCGGCAGATGATCGACAACGGAATCAAGTGGCCGTCAACGCCGCGTTCTGCCGATGAGGCACCGTCGGACGCGGCCCGCGCGCTTAACTTGCGACACCCCGCCGACCGCCACGGTGAGCGCGTCCGCCTCGTCCAGCGCCCACAGATACCGCCCGACCGATCACCCGGTGCCTGAGCACCTCTTACGTGTCCGCAAACTCACGTCGCGCCACCGGCTCGGGGGCCCGCAGCGGTTTGCTTCACTATCTGCCCGTGGGGGGAGGTGGGCTTGCGCCGGTCGGCTGCGGTCAGACTTCTGGGCTCCGTGCCGCCGGCCGGTCGCTGAGGCCGTGCGCCAGTGACGTGAGAATTTCCTTGCGACAGACATCGAGGATCTCGTCCGCCAGCGGAGAACCGTCCGGGCATGCCCGCGACAACATGATCGCGCCGACCGCATGGGCGAGCATGTCGATCATCATGGTGCGGGCCGCGCGTTGGTCCGCGTCCCCCGGTGTGTCGGCTTGCGTCCGAAGGGCGGTCAGCAGGTTCTCGATCCCCGCTGCGAACTCTCCTTTGAGGTCCGCCGGCTGACGTGCCGCGTCGCCACTGAGGGCCGCGATGGTGCATCCCTCGCCGCGCCCGTCGCGATGGTCCCGAGAGACATAGCTCTCGACGAACTCGGCGGGGCCCAGCCCTTCTGCCCGTGCCGCGGTCTGCGAGAGCCCGTTCGTAGACGCTTCGGCCATCAGGTCGGCCTTGGAGCGGAAGTGCTTGTAGAACCCGCCATGGGTGAACCCGGCGGCCGCCATCAGTTCCGCCACGCCGACACCGTCATAGCCGCGCTCGCGGAAGAGCCTGGCGGCTGTCGCGACGATGTGCGCACGGTTCTGCTCCGCCTGCGCCTTGGTCACCCGCATGTCCAGCCAGCCCTTCTCCGGTCGACGCCCGACGCCAGCATACATAGATGACGATCGACATCTAAGGGGTTGACTTTTTATATTACGAACGTCATCGTATAGCTCGTCCCCTCCAGAAAGCCGCAGACCATGAGCGATACGCATGTGACCGCATCCACCCAATACGTCGAGGTCGACGGCGACCGGTTCGCCTACCGCCGCTTCGGCAAGCCCTCCGGTGTCCCGATCCTCCTCGTCCAGCACTTCCGCGGGGGAATGGACAACTGGGACCCCCTGCTCACCGACGGCCTGGCCGAAAGCCGCGAGGTCATCCTGTTCAACGGGCGCGGCGTCGCCTCGTCATCCGGCACGCCGCGCAACCGGGTCGAGGACATGGCCGACGACATCGCCGCGGTCATCCGGGCACTGGGGCTGGAGCAGGTCGACCTGCTCGGCTTCTCCCTCGGCGGCTACCAGGCACAGGAAGTCACGCTGCGCCACCCTCAACTGGTGCGCAAGCTCCTCCTGCTCGGCACCGGCCTCCGGGGCGGGGACCCGACGAGTGACCCCAGGGTGCCTGACTACGCACTGAACCCGGTCCCCACCGTGGAGGACTTCCTCTTCCTGTTCTTCGGCCGCTCCGAGGCCGCGATCGAAGCGGGCCGGGCCTTCTGGGAGCGACGCCACCAGCGGGCCGACCAGGACCCGCCGAGCTCGCCCGCAGTCGCACAGGCGCAGTTCGAAGCATCCATGGCCTACGCGGAACCACTGCCGGGCGAGAATCCCTACGCCTACCTGAACGCGATCACCCAGCCGACGCTGGTCCTCAACGGCGAGAACGACATAATGATCGCCTCGATCAACTCCTGGCACCTCGCCCAGAACATCCCCGACGCCCAACTGCTGATCTACCCCGACGCCGGACACGGAGCGCACTTCCAGTACCCCGAGCGGTTCCTCAAGCACGCCCTCCAGTTCCTCGACGAGTAACACCTGCAGGGGCGGCGTCCACTTGGCCGGTCACAGGGTGCGTCGTATCCAGCGACAAGGTTCGATCCGGGCGAACCTGCCTGCGGTGCGGTCCATCAGACCCTCGAATGCTTCCTGCCCGTGGTCAATGTCTAGATCGGGGCCTGCGGCCACCGCATGATCGTTTGCCTTCACACATCGATGATCAGCGGTGGTCGAAGGCGATGAGGATGTCGCGGTCGCCGGTCTGCCGGCGGCCCATCCCCATGAGGCCGACGACCGCCCGGGGGAGCTGGGCCAGGCTGATGGTCGCATCGCGGACGATGTCCTCATCGGCCGGTACCAGCTGAGCGATCACCGGCACCCGATTCCCGCCGGTTGAGGCCAGCATCATCGCCCGCCGGTGGTGCACTGGACTCGTGCTACCCCGGCGCGCGATCTGCTGGTCCGCCGCCCTTCCTGGTCCGTCAGCTGGCCTATGCGGCCAGAGCACTGGCTCGAAGCGCATTCCGGGGCCGCCCCACACTTGGCCGACCTGACGGTCGCGTGATCGACATGAGGGCGAGGCGGCAAAGCGTGAAGCCCCGCTCGGCGGCATGGCGAACGCGGGTGCGGGGCTGCCACGGTGCCCTGGCAGAACGCCCGGCGCCGCGCACCGCGCGCGTCCTCCATACCCACCTCCGCCACTGGTTGTCGGATGAAACCGGGCGTCGAGAGAGAATCCGCCTGCGTCGCTCCCGGTCGATCTCAGTGACGTCGACCGCGACTTCGTCGGCAGACGGACGCGGAACGGGCAGCCGTCAAGCCACCGACGCCCGGAACGAAGAACGCCTGTTATCGGCCACTGTCCGGCAGCCATGGCCACCGTCATGCACCCCACGCACCGAGGGCGATGGGGATGCACCAGCCGACGAAGGAGGTCATGCCCGCCCCCTTCACCCCGCGGAGGCCAGCAGGCCGGTCAGAATCCGGCGCCACGTCCTGAGCCACAGTTCTACGGCTAACTGCGCCGCCGGCCTCGCAAGATCATCAAAAAATGGAACTTGACTGATGCAGTTTGCCGAAAACGCTGTTACGCTCACCCTTAGAATTACGAACATACTTCAATAATTCAGGGAGCACATCATGGCGACAGCACGGCCGGTAGCCCTCGTGACGGGCGCGTCCTCCGGCATTGGGAAAACAGCCGCCCTAGCCCTCGTCGAGGCGGGGTTCGAGGTGATCGGCACGAGCCGGAAGGCGTCCGGGGCCGTCCGCCGCGACGGCGTGACCTTCCTCGGACTCGACGTGGCCAGTGACGATTCGGTCGACGCCGCGGTCGCGGAGGTGATCGAGCGGTACGGGCGGATCGACGTCCTGGTCAACAACGCCGGGATCGGCTCCTCGGGCGCCGACGAGGAGAACTCCGTCGCCCAGGCTCAGCGCGTCTTCGACATCAACGTCTTCGGTGTGATGCGCATGACCAAGGCCGTCCTGCCGCACATGCGCGCCCAGGGTTTCGGACGGATCATCAACATCTCCTCCATCCTCGGCTTCATCCCTCAGCCCTTCATGGCCGCCTACGCGGCCTCCAAGCACGCGGTGGAGGGGTACTCCGAGTCGCTGGACCACGAGGTCCGCGAGTACGGCGTACGGGTGCTGCTCGTCGAGCCCGCCGGCACCAACACCGCCTTCGAGGCGAACGCCGTGGCGCCCGACATGCCGATGGATGTCTACGCGGAGCGGCGGCGCGTCGCCGACCAGGTGGCGGTGTCGTTCAACGACGACGGCGACTCGCCCGATGTCGTCGCCAAGGCGATCGTCGCGGCGGCCACCGACTCCAGGGCGAAGCTGCGGTACGCCGCCGGCCCGAACGCCCGGCGCATCAGCACGGCACGCCGACTCCTGCCCGCACGGGCCTTCGACCAGCAGATCCGCAAGATCAACAAGTTGGCCGGCTGACACCGGCCGACCCTGCGCCCAGCAACGAGGCATCCGCCGCGTCAGCGGTTGTCAGCGCTCCAGCGCGACATTGCCAAACCCGCAAGCCAGCGCGACCACAGACCCGCACCAGCAAGAGAAGAACGTCATGAGCACATATCTGGCAGACAAGGCCGAGAACCTCACCGTGGAGGGGCCCTCCGCAACCTTCACCTACCGGCGCATGGGCCCGCAGGGGGGAGTCCCCCTGGTCCTGCTGCACCGTTTCCGGGCGACCATCGACTGGTGGGACCCGGAGTTCCTGGACCACCTGGCCGCCGACCACGACGTGATCGTCTTCGACAACGTCGGCGTCGGCTACACCACCGGCGATCCGCGCGACTCCCTCGACGGCTTCGCCGCGGGCGTCATCGAGTTCATCGAGGCCCTCGGACTTCCCCAGGCCGACCTGCTCGGCTGGTCACTGGGCGGGTTCGTGGCACAGCGCGTGGCTCTTCACCGCCCCGAGCTGGTGCGCAAGTTCATCGTGGCGGGCAGCAGCCCGACCGCCTGGGCGCCCGGTGCACCACCCATGAGCGAGCGGGTCGTGGGCATCATGTCCAAGCCCGACGGCGGCGACGTGGAAGACATGCTCTACCTGTTCTACCCGGAGACCGACGCGGCCCGCGCCTCGGGACTCAGCCACCTCGACCACGTCTCGACCCGGCTCGCCGCCGGCGGCCCCGGCATCTCCGACGCGGCGGCAGTCGGGCAGTTCACCGCGGTCAGCAAGATCCTCGAGACCCCCTTCGAGGAGGTGGCAGCGGAACTGGAGACCGTCAAGCAACCCGTTCTGTACGCCAACGGCGTCCACGACGTCATGCTTCCGGCCTTCGCCTCCTTCGCCGCCGTCCAGCATCTCCAGAACGCCACCCTGGTCCTCTACAGCGACGCGGGCCACGCGTTCCTCTTCCAGCACGCCAAAGCCTTCACCACCCAGGTGACCGACTTCCTCGCCGCCTGAAGACGCCGCAGCGGGCGTCGACGCCGCCCGAGCAATGGAGGGCTGCGCGCCAGCGGCACACCGGATCGGCCAAGGCCCACCGGATCGGCCAAGGCCCCGCCCATCCGCGGCGGCGCCGGCCCCGCTCCATGCACAGCACCACCACGCGCCCCCGCCAGTGGGCGTGTCCCGAAGACCTGACCTCGTGGAGGTACTCACATGCTCAACCTGGCTGTCCTGCTGGAGGACACCGCGCGGGCACGCCCCGACCAGACCGCGCTGGTACTGGGCAAGGAACGGTGGACGTACGGGGAGCTCGACGCGGCGGCGAACCGCGTGGCCGCCGCCTTGGCCGCCCGTGGCATCGGGGACGGGGACCGGGTCGCCCTGAGCTGTCCCAACCTGCCGTACTTCCCGGTGGTCTACTACGGGATCCTCAAGGCGGGCGCCTGCGTCGTTCCGCTCAACACTCTCCTGACCGAGCGGGAAGTGGCCTACCACCTGCGTGACTCCCAGGCAAAGGCGTACTTCTGCTTCGAAGGCGGCGCCGAGCTGCCGATGGGCGAACGCGGACGGGCCGCCTTCGAGGCCGCACCGGACTGCGAAACCTTCGTCCTGCTCACCGAGGATCCCGGGGCGACGAGCGGATCGACGGCCGGAGAGACGCTGGCCCAGTTCACTCACGGCCACCCCGGCAAGTGGGCCACCCAGCCTGCGACGGAGACGGACACCGCGGTCGTGCTGTACACCAGCGGAACCACCGGGCAGCCCAAGGGCGCCGAACTGACCCACAGCAACCTGGTGCACAACGCCCTATTGAGCGTCCGGCTCTTCGACGCCGGGCCGCACGACGTGTACCTGGTGACCCTGCCGCTGTTCCACAGCTTCGGCCAGACCGTCCTGATGAACGCCGGTATGGCCGCGGGCGCGACGCTCGTTCTGCTGCCCCGGTTCGCCCCCGCGGACGCCCTGGCCCTGATGGAACGGGAGAACATCACCGTCTTCGCAGGCGTGCCCACCATGTACTGGGCTCTGCTCAACCACCCGGACGCGGACCACCACGACCTCGTGAAGATCGCGAACACTCTGCGGCTGGCGGTGTCCGGTGGGTCAGCGCTGCCCGTCGAGGTGCTGACCGCGTTCGAGGAGCGTTTCGGCGTCCCGGTCCTGGAGGGGTTCGGCTTGTCGGAGACCAGTCCGGTGGCCACCTTCAACCAGCTGGACCGGCCTCGCAAGCCCGGCTCGATCGGTCTCCCGGTCTGGGGTGTCCAGGTGCGCGTGGTGCGCGAGGACGGCGCCGAGGCCCCGGTCGACGAGCCCGGCGAGCTGTGGGTACGCGGACACAACGTCATGAAGGGCTACCTCGGCCGCCCGGAAGCGACCGCCGAAGTGCTGGACGCCCAGGGCTGGTTGCGCACCGGCGACATCGGCACCAGGGACGCCGACGGCTACCTCTACATCGTCGACCGCAAGAAGGACATGATCATCCGCGGCGGCTTCAACGTCTACCCGCGAGAGCTGGAAGAGGTCCTGCTCACCCACCCAGCGGTCAGTCTCTCCGCCGTGGTCGGCGTCCCCCACCCCCGTCACGGAGAGGAGGTCAAGGCGTTCGTCATTCTCAAGCCCGGCGCCGAGTTGACGGAGGACGAACTCATCGCCTGGTGCCGCCAGACCATGGCCGCACACAAGTACCCGCGCATCATCGAGTTCGCGGACACCCTGCCCATGACCGCCACGGGCAAGATCCTCAAGCGGGAGCTGACCGGCGACGCCGCCCGGCGTTGAACCGGGCGACACGCAACACGTGCGCTTGAAGCGCCTTCGGTATCCACCGCTGAACCCGGCGGCCCGCCCAGCACTCCTCACCCGAGCCTTGGCTGCCGTACGGGCATGCTCGCCCGCCTGCACCCATGGACAACTACCAAGAGAACGGCAACATCCCATGAGCCAGCCCAGCACCGTCCGCCTCGAGCGAACGATCCCGCAGATCGCCAAGATCACGTTCGCGAACCCGCCGGTGAACCTGGTGGTTCCCGAGACCCTCGTCAGGCTGCACGAGATCGTCACGGGGTTCGAGAAGGACCCCGACCTCCAGGTCGTCGTCTTCACCAGCGAGGTCCCCGACTTCTTCCTCAACCACTTCGACGCCTCCCAGGCCGCCGGAATCCCCGCCCCCGAACACGAGGGCGACAACCCGGTCTGGACCGACATGGTTCTGCGGTTGAGCAAGGCCCCGTACGTCAGCATCGCCTCCATCCGCGGCCGCACCCGCGGCGCCGGCAACGAACTGGCCCTCGCCTGCGACCTGCGCTATGCCAGCCGCGAGAAGGCGTTCTTCTCACAGCCCGAGGTAGGCATCGGCCTTGTCCCCGGCGGAGGCGGAGCCGAGCGGCTCCCCCGTCTGATCGGCCGCGACCGGGCACTCGAGGCCATTCTCGGCAGCGCCGACTACGACGCCGACCAGGCCGAGCGCTGGGGATGGGTCACCCGGACCCTGCCCGACGCCGAACTCGACGCCTTCGTCGACGCGACGGCCGCCCGCCTCGCCTCCTTCGACCGGCAGGCGCTGGCGACCGCGAAGTCCCAGGTCAACCGGGCGACACTGCCGCCGGACGCCGATCTCGCCGCCTCCTTCGTCGCGTTCGGGAACACCCTGACACAGCCCGGGTTCCTCTCGCGCGCGGCCGGAATCGGCGCGGTCGCCGCCGACAAGGGGCTCGACGTCGAGTACCGCCTCGGCGAGTACATCGGCCTGCTCAACCAGACGCCCTGATAGATGTCTCGCCGGCAGCGACATCCCGTGCTGTGCGATCAGCCACGCCGACAGAGGACGTCGCTGCCGGGGGCGGTGGTCAGTGCGCTTTTGGTCCGATGACCGTGGCCGCGCGATCCGGCGTGGCGGCGGCCGGGACGATGCGCCAAGTACCGCGCAGAGCCGGGTGATCCCGTCCTGGTTCTCCGCGGCAAGCCAGTCGGCGAAGTCGTTCACCCCGTCGGCATGTATGTCGCGGTACTCGACGCCGAGGCAGGTGTCGGTCAATGCCTGTCGGGCGGCGTCGCGTGGACCAGCTCGCTGCTCGTCTTCTCCTGAGCCTGCGTCTGTGACACACGCCCCATCAACTCTCGGCAGTTTGATGTCAGTTGGAATCCAGCTTATGCTCGACTTTAGATTATGATCATAATCTAAAGTCGGGGTCCGATCGTACGACCCCCCACAACCGGGAGCAGACATGGAACTCAAGGACGCTGTCGCAGTGGTCACCGGCGCCAACCGCGGGCTCGGACGCCATCTGGCCGCCCAACTCCTGGAGCGCGGCGCGAAGGTGTACGCGGCGGCGCGCCGCCCGGAGACGGTCGACCTGGCCGGCGTGACCCCGCTCCGTCTGGACGTGACGGACGAGGAGTCGATCCGGGCCGCAGCCCGTACCGCATCCGACGCGACACTGCTGGTGAACAATGCCGGCATCTCCACCGGGACACCTCTGATCGCCGGCGGACCGGACGCGGTGCGACTGGAGATGGAGACGAACTTCTTCGGCCCGCTCGCCGTGACTCGGGCATTCGCCCCGGTCATCGGGGACAACGGCGGTGGCGCGATACTGAACGTGCTGTCCGTGCTCTCCTGGCTGCACGTCGCCGATCACGGGTCGTACTCGGCGGCCAAGTCAGCCGCATGGGCGCTGACCAATGCGACCCGGGAGGAGCTGGCGCCTCGCGGTATCACCGTGTCGGCGCTGCACGTCGGCTACATGGACACCGACATGGCCGCCGTCATCACAGGCGAGCAGAAGGCCGACCCCGCCGACGTCGCGGCCCAGGCCCTGGCGGGCATCGAGAAGGGCTTGCCTGAAATCCTCGCCGACGAGATCACACAGCACGTCAAGCAGGGCCTGGCCGCAGCATGAGGCCTCGCAGTCAGCACCGTTACGCGGTGCCCTCTTGGGTTCCTGCTTCATCGGCCCCTGCCACCCAACAAGGATGGTCTGACGAGGTCTCCACGGGCTTGGCGTCCCGCCAGTCCTGCGCTAAATCCGCCAACCACGTTGCGGGCAAGGCGACTTTAGCAGTGGCGCTGCGCCCCTCCGGGCCGCTTGGGTGAGGATGCTTACACCTCCCCCCCTTCAGGGTGGAGGTGTGAGCAAGTGTCTGGCGGCGGGACGGACTGAGCTCCCGGCCGGTTTCGGACCAGAACCGGAGACGGCCATCGGGGCTTTGTGGCGGAGCGGCGTGGCAGCACTGCCTTCGCCGTTTCACATGCCGCCAGCCACCATTCCGTGCCGCTCCTCGGCTTCCCCCGCCCGTCCTTCCGCTTCCGCAGGCCGGCCGGGCCCGCGACAGCCTGCTCGCGAGCTCGGCGTAAAGGCGTAAGGGCGAGAAGACGGCGAAGAACTGCCTGACCGCGGCCTTGGGCCATCACTTCCGCACGAGATGCCGAGCACCGTCCCGTCCGGGTCGACGGCCCGCCGCAGATACTGCCGCAGCGAATCGGCGTACCGCTGCCCGAACGTCGCACGCCAGCGCCGGCTGGTCTCATAGGAGACGGTCACGCCGCGCTCAAGCGCGGCCTCGCGCAAGCTGAGGGGGAAGCGGACGATCACTCTCCACCATGATCACCCCGGAGAGCATCCCACCCCACTCAGCCCGCGTGACAGCGCCTGTCCCGGTCGTACGGACGGCCGGCTCGCGGTCGCGTCACGCGGCCACTCGCGCCGATCGCCCCGGCCGAGGCCCTACGGTGTCGCGGTGGATCGGTGTGTGTGAGCCGCTCAGCGGAAGACCTGTGCCGCCGTGGCGGGTGGCGACGATCTCGGCAGCGATGGACAGGGCGGTCTCCTCGGGCGTGCGGGCGCCGAGGTCGAGGCCGATCGGTGAGTGCAGGCGGGTCAGTTCGACTTCGGTGAGGCCCGCTTCCCGGAGTCTGCGGTCGCGGTCGGCGTGGGTGCGGCGGGAGCCCATCGCGCCGATGTAGGCGGCTGGCAGCCGCAGGGCCGTCTCCAGCAGGGGTACATCGAACTTGGCGTCGTGGGTGAGGACGCACACCACCGTCCGTTCATCGGTCTCGGTTCGGTGCAGGTAGCGGTGCGGCCAGTCGACCACGATCTCGTCAGCCTCGGGAAAGCGCGTCCGGCTGGCGAAGACGGGCCGGGCGTCGCACACCGTGACGTGGTAACCGAGGAACTTGCCCATGCGCACCAGCGCTGCCGCGAAGTCGATGGCGCCGAAGACGAGCATGCGCGGCGGCGGCACGCTCGACTCGACGAACACGGTCAGGTCCGGCTCGCAGTGGGAGCCGTCCTGCGCAAGGTCGAACGTGCCGGTGCGGCCGGCATCCAGCAGCGAGCGAGTTTCGTCGGCGACGGCGCGGCCCAGATCCGGGTGCCCGCCGAGTTCGCCTTCGTACGAGCCGTCCTGGCGGACCGCCAGCGCCTGTCCGAGGAGCTTCACGGGGCCCTGGACCACGCGGGCGAGTGCCACCGCCTCACCCCGGGCGGTGGCCGACAGCGCCGTCCGGAACGCCTTCCTGCCCAGTCCGTCGGCGGGCACCGGGGTGACCAGGATGTCGAGGACGCCGCCGCAGGTCAGGCCGACGGCGAAGGCGTCCTCGTCGCTGTAGCCGAACCGCTCGCGCACCGCCTTGCCGTCGGCGAGCGCCTGGGTACACAGGTCGTAGACGGCGCCTTCGACACAGCCACCGGAGACCGAGCCGATGGCCGTCCCGTCTGCGTCGACGGCGAGCGCGGCGCCCGGCCCACGTGGAGCGCTGCCGCTGACGGCCACGACCGTGGCCACGGCGAAGTCGCGGCCTTCCGCGAGCCACCGGTTCAGCTCGCCGGCGATGTCCAGCATGGGGATACTTTCCTGTCGTCCTGGTTGTACGCGGGTCGGGCCTCGTCATGCAGGGGGCGCCCTGAAGGGCCATGCACGATGAGGCCCGTGGCCGCCGTCGTTTCAGAGCAGTTTGTCCAGCGTGATCGGCAGGTCCCGGATCCGCTTGCCGGTGGCGTGGAAGACGGCGTTCGCGATAGCTGCCGCCACCCCGGTCGTGCCGACCTCGCCCAGCCCGATGATGCCCAGGGGCATCGTCCTGTCCGGTTCGTCGAGCCAGTCGACGTCGATCGGGGGGATGTCGGCGTGGACGGGAACGTAGTAGGAGTCGAGTCCGGCGCTCATGGTGCGCCCGTTGCGGGGATCGATCAGGCTCTGCTCCGACAGCGCCATCCCGATGCCCATGACCACGGCCCCGCGAAGCTGGCTGGCTGCGGTCTTGGGGTTGATGACGCGGCCGACGTCGAACATGCCGAGCCACCGCGAGATCCGCAGCTCGCCGGTGTCGGCGTTCACCCGCACCTCACAGAACTGCGCGCCGCGGGCGGCCTTGGACCAGCGCTGGTCCTTCAGGAAGGTGGACAGGAAGCGGCCCTGGCTGCCCAGCGCACCGAACCGGGTGTCCGACCCGACCGACGCTTCGAGGAACGGGGTGCCCGCCGCGCGCAGGGCGGCCGCCGGTTCCTGACCGGTCGTGCCCGTACGCCGGGCCAGCGCAGTGATCTTCCGGGTCAGCTCGGCGCACGCGGCGAGGACGCTGGTGGCCACGGTCGCCGTCTGGTTGGAGTTGCCTGCCATCGGGCCGGACGGCAGGGCCGAGTCTCCGTACTCGACCCGGACCTTCTCGTAGTCGATGCCGAGCGCGTCCGCGGCGATCTGTGCCTGGACGGTCGCGGCGCCCATGCCCATCTCGTGGAAACCGCACTGCACGAGCGCGCTGCCGTCGTCGCTCAGCCGTACCTTGACGTCGGCGACCAGGCGCAGCACCGGGTGGAAGGCGGCGGCCGTGCCCATCCCGACGAGCCACTCGCCGTCCCGCATGGAGCGGGGTTCGGGGTCGCGGTCCGCCCAGCCGAAGCGCTCGGCGCCCGCCTCGAAGGCTTCGCGCTGCATGCGCTGGGAGAACTTCTTGCCACCCGTCGGATCCGTTGCCGGCTCGTTGCGCAGCCGCAGGGCGATCGGGTCCATGGACAGCTCGTAGGCGAGTTCGTCCATCGCCGATTCCAGTACGAAGCTGCCGATCGCCTCGCCGGGGGCGCGCAGCCAGGTGTTCGGCATCAGATCCATCGCGACGAGGTTCTGCCGGGTCAGCATGTTCTGGGCGCCGTAGAGGTGCCGGGCGGGTGAGCTGGTCGCCTCGAGCAGGCCCCCGGCCGAGCCGGTGCGGGTGATGCTTTCCTGGATCAGTGAGGTGAGCCGGCCGTCGCGGGTCGCGCCGAGCGCGATGCGGTTGGTCGAGGCGGTACGCCCGCCGGTGGCGCGGTTGACGGCCGTGCGGGTCAGCGCCAGGCGCACGGGCCGTCCGACGGCCTTGGCCGCCATCGCCGCGATGACCGTGCCGGGCCAGACGGCGAACTTGCCCCCGAAGCCGCCTCCCAGGAACTCGGCGCGGACGCGGACGTGGGACGCCGGCACACCGAACCGCCAGGCGAGGTAGCGGCCGGTCTGGTTGATGGCCTGCGTGGTGTCGTGCACGGTGAGGTGGTCACCGTCCCAGACGGCGACCGTGGCGTGCGGTTCGATCGCGTTGTGCTGCAGGCCGGGCGTGGTGTAGCGCAGGTCGACCGACACCTGCGCAGCCGCCAGCGTCGCCTCGGCGTCGCCCTTCTTCTTCACCCCGGAGAAAGTGAGGTCGCCCTTGGCCGGGGTGGCGTTGGTCTTCTCGATGGCGAAGTCCACGCGCGCGGGCAGCAGGTCGTAGGTGACTTCGACGAGTGGGGCGGCCTCGTTCGCCGCGGCCGAGGTCTCCGCGACCACGACGGCGATCGGCTGGCCGTCCCAGAAAACCTGATCGGTGTTGAGGTAGTCGACGTCGGTTCCCGAGACGTCGGGTCCCAGGTCCCGCACGATGTTGGGTTTCCGAGGTGGTTTGATCCTCGGCGCGTTGAGGTGGGTGAGAACCGCCACGACGCCGGGCACCGCGGCCGCCGCGGCCGTGTCGATTCCGGTGATCGTGCCACGGGCGACGGTGGCATGCACCAGCTTCGCGTACGTGAGGTTCGGGTAGTGGTGCTCGGCGGAGAAGCGCACCGCCCCGGTCACCTTCGCGTGGCCGTCCCGGCGGTCCACCGGTCGGCCGACCGCGCCCCCGACGGGCACGGAAGCGTCCGCGTCGACCTCGGAGCCTGTCCAGGTGCGTGTGGTCACGATGCGCTCCGCTCGGCGTTGAGTTTCCGCAGGACGGCCACGACCGTCCGCTGGGCCAGGTCGATCTTGAAGGCGTTGCCGGACAAGGGCTGGGCGGGGGCGAGTTCGGCCGCGGCGGCGTGGGCGAAGTTCTCATCGTTGGCTTCGGCGCCGAGCAGCAGCTCCTCCGCGGTCCGTGCCCGCCACGGCTTGGTCGCCACGCCGCCGAGTGCGAGGCGGACCTCGGCGATGCGGCCGTCCTCGACGGCCAGCGCGGCGGCGACGGAGACCAGGGCGAACGCGTAGGACGCGCGGTCGCGGACCTTGCGGTAGCGCGAGTGCGCTGCCACCGGCACCGACGGCAGCTCAACGGCCGTGATCAGCTCGTCGGCCGCCAGCACCGTCTCTATGTGCGGTGTGTCGCCGGGCAAACGGTGGAACTCGGCGACCGGGACACGCCGCACACCGCGCACGCTCTCCACCTCGACGACCGCGTCGAGCATCACCAGCGCCACCGCCATGTCCGAGGGATGCGTCGCGACGCAGTGCTCGCTCGCCCCCAGCACCGCACTGCCGCGGGAGAACCCGCCGATCGCGTCACAACCACTGCCGGGCACGCGCTTGTTGCACGCGGAGGCCTCGTCGTAGAAGTACATGCACCGGGTGCGCTGCAACAGGTTCCCGCCCACCGTCGCCATGTTGCGCAACTGGGCGGACGCCCCCAGCAGGATCGCCTGCGCCAGCACCGGATAGCGGGTTCTGATGAGGGGGTCAGCCGCGAGCCGGCTGTTGCTCACCAGCGCCCCGACACGGATGGTGCCGTCCGGCAGTTCCTCGATCCCGGTCAGCGGCAGGCGGGTGATGTCCACGACCGTCGACGGGTGTTCGATGCCCTCACGCATGAGGTCGACGAGGTTCGTGCCGCCCGCGAGGAACTTCACGTCCTCGCTGTCCGCGATCGTGCGCAGCGCCGTGGCCGTGTCCGGTGCGCTTAGGTAGGAGAAAGACTTCACTTCGCGACCTCCTTGATCGCCGAGACGATGCCGTTGTAGGCGCCACAGCGGCACAGGTTGCCGCTCATCCGCTCCCGGATCTCCGCCTCGTCCAGCTCTCCACCGGTGTCGGCCAGGTGCTCGGTCGCCGCGCTGGGCGCGCCTTCCTTGTGTTCGGCGAGCATCCCGATCGCCGAACAGATCTGGCCCGGCGTGCAGTAGCCGCACTGGAAGCCATCGGTGCGGACGAACGCCTCCTGCAACGGGTGGTCGACCCCTTCGATGGTCGTGATCTCACGGTCCTGGTACTGCACGGCCAGCGCGAGGCAGGCGTTGATCCGCCGACCGTCCACCAGCACCGTGCAGGCCCCGCACGCGCCCTGGTCGCAGCCCTTCTTCGTGCCGGTCAGGCCCAGGTATTCGCGCAGCGCGTCGAGCAGGCTCACCTGCGGCGCGACGTCCAGCCGATGAGCGGACCCGTTGATCCGCAGCTCTATCTCCACCGTGGTCATTCCTCCGGTTCGCCCGTGCGCTCGTCTCATGGGGGGGGCCACCAGGCACATAGGCCGGGACAAAAGGGACCCCGCTCCGCGGACTGCGAAGCCGCTGACCGGGGAACCGAATCGCGAGCGTACGCCCATAATGTAAAACAGGAACGTAGCAGTTTGATGAGTTATCGCATCTCATCAGTCGCGATTTTACATTCTCATGCAACAACGTTGATGCAAATCGACATAAATCAGCAGGTAAGGCGTATGGTTTTCGATGCATCACGAATCGACAGCGGGAGTGGATAGGTCATGGGTCGACCCCTGCGGGCCGATGCCGCGCGTAGCGTGCGCGCGATCCTGGAGGCAGCCGAGCAGGTCCTCGCCGAAGACCCCGGCGCCTCCATGGAGCAGATCGCCGAGCAGGCCGGCGTGGCCAGAACGACCGTGCACCGGCGGTTCGCCAGCCGCCAGGCCCTCATCGAAGCACTCGCCGCCTCGGCGAAGCAGCAGCTCATGGAGTCCGTCGAGGATGCCCACATGGACACCGCCCCACCACTCGTGGCACTGCACCGCGCCACGGCGAACGCACTGCGGATCAAGAGCGTCTGGCGGTTCACCCTCGGCCACCCCCTCGCCGACACCCCCCTCACCGAGGTGATCTGGTCCGAAATCAACGCCGGCGCCCTCGAGTTCCTCGCCCGCGCGCAGCGCGAAGGACTCCTCGCCCCGGACACGGACCTCATGTGGGCGCGGAGGGTCTACTACGCCCTCGTCGACGAGGCCCTGCACGGAGGCGGCGCGGATTCCGACCCGGACCGGGTCCGGCAGAACGCGGACGCGCTGGCCACGCTCGTCGTTGACACGTTTCTGCGCGGCGTGGGACCCCAGGGCTGAATCACCCGGTCTCCCGGCCCGTCACGTCCCGTCTTGCCCTACGCCGTTTGTCGGACGATCGTGGAAGTGCCCCGGCACACGGCAGCAGGTAGAAGGGTCAGGTGCGCCATGCATCGCACCGGCGGGCCGCCCGGCCGACGCACACGACAACTGGACGAGGCCCACCTCGCGGATTCCGTGACCATCGCGGTGACGGACGGGGACGCACGTGTGGCCTATTGGAGTCGCGAGGCCGAGGACCTCCTGGGATACACCTCTGCGGAGATCGTCGGCCGACCCCTGGGCGATCTGGTCGGCGCCGACGGCGCGACGCTCCGGCATCGCGACGGCCATCTGCTGGACGCGAGGGTCCACCTGAGCCCGTTGCTCGGCGCCACGCAGCAGCAGCACTTCCTCGTGACGACGGTTCCGTCACCGGGGACGGGGAAGCTGCAGGACCTCATGTGGTGGATGCTGGAGCAGCAGTCCCCGTCTCTGTCGATCTACGACCGTGACGCGCGGCTGCTGTGGGCCAACGAGGCCACGCGGCGGGCGGTGGGCTTCGTCCAGAGTGAAGTCCGCGGCCGGCGTCTGACCGAATTCCTCCCGGGAGCCGCGTTCGAGGAGGCGGAGCGCAGGATCCTCCGGGTCGGTGAGACCGGCGAGCCGGAGTACACCGAACTGTTCGTGGCGCTCCCGCGTGAACCCCGGGCACATGCCTGGGCCGTGGACGTCTTCCCCCTCAAGGACGCGCACGGCCGGGTGCACGCGGTGGGCCTGGTGAGCAACGACTACTCCGAGCAGCACCACAGCCGCGAACGCATGGCCCTGCTCAGCGAGGCCAGGACCCGCATCGGCGCGAGCCTGGACGTGACGGGAACCGCCCAGGAACTCGTCGACGTGACCGTGACCGTCTCCCGCTTCGCAGACTTCGTCAGCGTCGATCTGCTGCAGGACGTCTTCCGCGGAGCGCTGCCCCGCCCCGGCGCCCGCACAGGGCCCCTCACGCTGCGACGAGCAGCTCAGGGCGGCACCCGGCCTCTCCCGCCCGACGCCACCCCTGGCGTCGGCGCGGTCCACACCCATCCGCAGTCCTCTCCCGTCGTCCGCTGCCAGGTCGCCGGCCGTACGGTGCTGGCCTCTGTGCGGGACCCTGACATCGTGCGCTGGCTCGCCGAAGACCCCGCCCAGGAGACGTACGCCCGCGCCTTCGGAACGCACTCCCTGCTCGCGGTGCCCGTCCGGGCCCGCGGCGTGACCCTCGGGGCCGCCCTCTTCCTCCGGCACGCGGCCTCTCCCGACCCTTTCGGCCCCGACGACCTGACCGTCATCGAGGACCTGGTGGCCAAGGTCGCCGTCTGCCTGGACAACGCCCGCCGCTTCACCCACGAGCGGGGCATCGCGCTGGCGCTCCAGCGGTCCCTGCTGCCGGGGAGGCCCACGCTCCACCCTGCGGTCGAGACGGCGTCCCGCTATGTGCCCGCGGGCGGCGACGCCGGAGTGGGCGGCGACTGGTTCGACGTGATCCCGCTCCCCGGCGCGCGCGTCGGCCTCGTCGTCGGCGACGTCGTCGGACACGGCATCCGTGCCTCGGCCACCATGGGCCGCCTGCGCACAGCGGTGCGCACCCTCGCCGACATCGACCTGGCGCCCGACGAGCTCCTCACCCACCTCGACGACATCGTGACCCACTCCGGGCTCCCCCAGGACGCCGACGACGCCGATGACACCGGCGACGCCTCGCCGTCACAGATCCCGGGAGACATCGGCGCCACCTGCCTGTATGCCGTCTACGACCCCGTCACCCGCACATGCTCACTGGCCCGCGCCGGCCATCCGCCCCCGATCCTGGTCGGGCCGGACGAGGCGGCCCACGTCGTGGACCTGCCGACCGGTCCTCCTCTCGGCCTGGGCAGCCTGCCCTTCGAGGCGGCGGAGTTCACGCTGCCCGAGAACAGCGTGCTGGCGCTGTTCACCGACGGCCTCATCGAAGGCCCACATCACGACCTCGACGAAGGCAACCGCAGCCTGTGCCGGGCACTCGCCCGGCCACAACCCTCGCTGGAAGCCCTGTGCGAGACGGTCCTGGACATCCAGCACCCCGAGGGCGGCGACGACGTCGCCCTGCTGCTGATCCGCGCCCGGGCCCTCGGGCCGGAGAGCCTGGCCTCCTGGGACCTGCCCAGTGATCCCGCGATCGTGGCCGAGGCACGCAAGCGCGCCGGCGACCGTCTCACCGAGTGGGGGCTCGAAGAGGCGTCGTTCGTCACGGAACTCGTCGTCAGCGAGTTGGTCACCAATGCCATCCGTTACGGCACCGGCCCGATCCGATTGCGGCTGATCAAGGATCGGACACTGACCTGCGAGGTGTCCGACGGCAGCAGCACCAGCCCGCACCTGCGGAGGGCCCGGCTGAGCGACGAGGGCGGCCGCGGCCTGCTGCTGGTCGCCCAGCTCACCGAGCGGTGGGGCACCCGCTACACGCCAACGGGCAAGACCATATGGGCCGAACAGGTCCTCCACCCCGTCTGAACGGTTCATCCGCCACACCGCGCGACGACGACCGAGAACGGAAGTCGGCCCTGCACCGGCCGGTATGGCGCTCATGCCGGGCGGGCGGCCCGCACCGGCGGGTCGTCGGCAGCAGGAACGCGGTGCAGCCCCCGGCGGTCGTACCAGCCCGTCACGCCGAAGCCGAAGAGGGCGGCCAGTGCAAGGCCTGCGGCCATCATGACCCAGCCGCGGGCCAGTCCCCCGTCGCCCTGCGCGCCGTAGTAGAGGATCGAGCGGACACCCCCGGTGATCTGCCCGAGCGGCTCGAACTGAGCAAGGAAGCGGTAGAAGCTGGGCAGCGCCTCGACCGGTGTGGTGGCGCCGGCCGTCGGCACCGCCATCGCGATGAAGACCAGCGCGGCCACCAGCATGCCGGGCGTGCCGAAGACCGCGAGGAGACTGAGCGCGCCGATCCCGACGACCGCGATCGCGCACACCGAGTACAGCCACAGCAGCGGCAGGTGCGAGGCGTCCATGCCCATGAGGCCGACCGCGCCCGCCATGACCAGGGTGCCCATCACCAGGGACAGTCCGGCCATCAGGGTGCTGCTGATGGCGAGGGTCTGTACCCGGGTCGCCCTGACCAGGGGGCGGTGTGTGCGAAACGGCCCCATCTCGTTGTGGGTGTAGCCGAGGGCGTGGTCCACCTGGCCGCTGATGACGTTGGCGGACAGCATGCCGCAGACCACGAGGACGAGCGCGTAGTAGAACGCCGTCAGCCCCAGGCCGCTGTGCGCGTCGAGCGGATGCCCGTCCTTCACGGTGACGGCCGCCGGGTCGCCCAGCATAAGACGCGCGGCGGATGGCAGCGTCTTGTACTCGGCCCCCATCTGCGCGGTCAGCTCCCTGCCCACCTGGCGTGAGGCGTTCTCGGCTGCCCGAGTCGCCGCCTCCCGCGCCAGGTTGGATCCCAGGCTGCCGGCGGACTGGTTGGTCAGCACAGTGAGAGTCGGGCGAGCCGGATTGTTGTCGGCCGCGTTGTCGGTCAGCGCGATGGTGGAGGAGGTGAAGTCGTCAGGCACGACGAGCGCGCCGAAAAGCTTGCCCTTGCCCAGTTCCTCCTTCATCTCCTTCTCGTCCATCACCTTCCAGTCGATCTCCTCCCCTTTCGCGGGGGACTTCGTGATCGACCGGGACGTCTGCTCCCCGAGGTTGACCTGCTTGCCGTCGAGGGCCGCTCCCTCGTCGGCGTTGACCAGGCCTACGGGCAGGTTGCGCAGGTGGCCGGCCGGATCGACGTTGGCGCCGAGATAGAGGACCGCGAACAACAGGGCCAGGACGCCCGCGATGACGCCGTTGGTCATCCACAGGCTTCGGGTCCGCAACACGCGGAAGGGGTGAAACCCATCCATGACGAACTCCCGTTCGTGCGAAGGCTTACGGAGAGGAAGGGCCGGAGGGAGCGTCATCGCGCATCCACGTCCTCACTCTGCTGCTCAGGAAACCTCCCGGCCCGGCTCCGCTCCCGTCCCTGGTGAACCGCCAGGAGCGCAGGAGCGGCCCGCTCACACCACCCGCACGAAGTCGAGGAAGCGAGCGGCGTAGTCGGCGTCGCCGGAGATCCTCAGGTCCCGCCGGCGCCAGTCGGCCCGGTGGGTGGCCCATTCCGGGAAGTCGATGGCACGACCGGTGATGGTGGCGGCTGGCTTGTCCGACGGTCCGGCCTTCACCACGGCGCCCGGTCCCACGGACCAGATGCCGCCGCCCGGACCCTCCAGCTCGATCGTGACGGGACGGACGAACCACTCCGGCCGCGCGGCACGCAGCTGATTGCGCACGACGGCCATCATCCACTCCAGCACCACGGCCATCCGGTTCGCGTCGGTGGCCGGGACCGGCCGCCCCAGGGCAGGGGCGATGTCGTGGCGCAGGTGGGTGTGGTGGTCGAACGTCATCGCACCGGCGATCATCACCCCACCCGGGAACCAGCCGAGCTCGGCCATCGGCAGACGCGTCCAGTTGAGAGGCACCCGGGCCGCCACGCCGATCATCCGGCTCCACCGTTCGTACTCGGCGAGCGTCTGCGAAACCGGTCGGCCTCGACGCTTGTCGACGAACAGGTCGTTGGTCCGCTCCAGGTCCCTCATGCGCATCATCGTGAGCACGGAGGGGGTGAAGAAGGAGCGGCAGGTGGCCCCAATGTGCGCCACCACATCCTGCACGGTCCATCCGGTCGCACGGCTCGGTGCGCTCCACTCCTGGTCGTCCAGGTCTGCGCAGAAGCGCAGCATCTCCGCGCGCTCCGCGCGGAAGGCTTGGGCTCTGTCCGGTCTCATCGGTGATCCTTTCGCCGGCCCTTGGGGCGCGCTGCCACGAGAGGCGGGTGCCCCACGCGTCCTGCGGTGTCGGCCGGTCGGCTTGTTGACGTGGGAATCGCGGGCGGGCGGGCCGCTCGGCGGCGTGGCGGCTCGTCGCGCGCGGCTCATGTGATCCGTCGCAGGATGCGGTCCTTGCGGCGGGTGTAGGGCGGGGTTGCCACGCCCAGCGTGTCGGGCTTGAGCGGCTTGTCGAGGACGGACTTGGTGTGGCTGAAGGTGTCCAGGGAGTACAAGCCGTGGTAACGGCCCATACCGCTGTCACCGACGCCACCGAAAGGCAGGTTGGCCGCGCCGAGTTGGAGGTTCGAGAGGCCGAAGACCAGGCCGCCGGAGGAGGTCTCCGCGATCAGGCGCCGCTTGGAGCGCTTGGAGGCGGTGAAGGCGTACAGGGCCAGTGGTTTGTCCCGCCCGGTGATGAAGGAGATCGCCGCGTCCAGGTCGGGGACCCGGATGATGGGCAGGATGGGGCCGAAGATCTCCTCGCGCATCACCGGGGAGTCGGGGTCGACATCGGCCAGCACGGTCGGGGCGATGTAGCGGGTGGGGCGGTCGTGGTCGCCGCCGACGACGGTGCGGCCGTCGTTCAGCAGGCCGGCCAGCCGGTCGAAGTGGCGCTCGTTGATGATGCTGCCGTAGTCGTTGCTGCGGGACGGATCGGTGCCGTACATCTCACGCACCGCCTCGACCAGATGCCCCTCTATCTCGGCGCCCGCCTCACCGATCGCCAGCACGTAATCGGGGGCCACGCAGGTCTGGCCCGCGTTCATGAACTTTCCAAGGGCGATGCGGCGGGCGGCTGTGGCGAGGTCGGTGCCGGGTTCGACGACGGCGGGGCTCTTGCCGCCCAGTTCCAGGGTGACCGGGGTGAGATGGCGGGCCGCGGCGGCCATGACGATGCGCCCCACCGTGCCGTTGCCGGTGTAGAAGATGTGGTCGAAGCGCTGGTGAAGCAGGGCGGTCGTCTCCTCCACGCCTCCCTCGACGACGGCCACGGCCTGCGGGTCCAGGACCCGGGGCAGCCAGTACGCGAGCACGGCCGAGGTCGCGGGGGCGACCTCGCTGGGCTTGAGGATGACGGCGTTGCCGGCGGCCAGGGCACCGATGACCGGCGCGAGCGCCAGATTGACCGGGTAGTTCCAGGGGCTGATGACCAGCACGACACCCAGCGGCTCACGCACGGTCCAGGCCCGGGACGGCATGAGCGGCAGAGGCACCGAGACCCTGGCCGGACGCAGCCACCGGTCGAGGTGGCGCAGGGTGTGATCGATCTCCCTCACGAGGAAGCCGATCTCCATCATGTGCGACTCGGTCGCACTCTTGCCGAGGTCGGTGTGCAGCGCCTCCGCGAACACCTCCTCATGCTCCGTCAGCAGACGTCTCAACGCCCGCAGCTGCTGCTTGCGCCAGGCCACCGGCTTGGTACGGCCGGTATGAAACGTGGCGCGCAGCCGCGCGACGGTCTCCGCCGCGTGATGCGTGGAATCGGGATCCAGGTGAGTGGTGGTAGTCATGCCGCGAGCATATACGAAACGAAGTGATTTCGTTTCGTATGGGTGTATGCTTTCGCTGTGACCTCTCCCACGCACTGCGAACGCTTCGAACAGCCGCCCCATCGGGCCCTTCGGGACTCTGGCCTCCACGTCTGCCGCACGGCGCCGGGAACGCCGCGATGACCGGGCCGGCGGCACGCCGGGGACGTCCTCGCGACGCGTCCCGGGACCGTGCGTTGCTGGAGGCGACTCTCGCGGTCCTGAGCGAGAACGGGTACGGCGGACTCACCACCGCCGCCGTGGCCGCCCGCGCCGGCGTGTCCACCGCGACCCTCTACCGCCGCTGGCCCTCCAAGGAGGCCCTGGTCGTCGCCGCTGCCGCGGCCTACGCCCAGGAGCTCACGGCGCCGACGGACACCGGCACGCTCGAAGGGGACCTGCGCGCCCTGCTCCAGAACAAGGCCGCCTCGATGACCGGGAAGGAAGGGGGCGTGCTGCGCTCCCTGATCGCCGAGGCCGCGCACAACGCCCCGCTGGCCGAGGCACTCACCAACACCTTCGTCACCCCTGTACGCCTGCGCATGGAGGAGATAACACAGCGCGCGGCGGACCGGGGCGAGATCCCGCCCGTCGAGCACGCCGACCTCCTCGGCGACCTGGTCATCGGCCCCATGATGAGCAGGTTCTTCCTCACACCACTGACGCCGGACGAGGTGGACGCGGCGTCGGCAGCACAGACGGCCGACCGCCTGCTGCCCTTCCTCCTGCGCGCCGTCGGCGGCACAGAAGACGGGTGAAACCCACCGCCACGTCTTGCAACTACGCGACGGCCGACGCAGCGGCATGAGCCGCCCGCACCGCGATCTTGTCGATCTTGCCCACCGCGTTCTTGGGGATGGCCTCCACGACGACATACGAGGTCGGCCGCTTGTAGCCGCTGAGACTGCGCGCACAGAGGGCTTCCAGCGCTGCCGGATCGACCGTCAGACCCGGCCGTGGCTGCACGTAGGCGACGACGACTTCTCCCCATTTCTCGTCAGGGACACCGATCACAGCCGTCTCGAGGACTGACGAGTCGCCGGCCAACACGTCCTCGATCTCCTTGGGGTAGATGTTCTCCCCGCCGCGGATGATGACGTCCTTCGAGCGTCCGACCAGCGTCAGATAGCCCTCCGCGTCGAGGTGGCCGATATCGCCCGTGTGCAGCCAGCCGTCGACGACGGTCCGGGCTGTTTCGTCCGGGCGGCCGAGATAGCCGCGCATGATGTTGGCGCCCCGCACGAGGATTTCGCCGTTCTCCCCCGCAGCCGCCTCGGCACCGTTCTCATCGGCGATGCGGATGTCCTGCCCGGGGAAGGGAAGCCCCACGGTCCCGGCGCGCCGGGGACCGGCGAGGGGGTTGACGGTGCAGGCGCAGGAGGTCTCGGACAGCCCGTACCCCTCGATGAGCGGGAACCCGTACCGGGCCTCGAACCGGGTCAGCAGCTCGGCAGACGCCGGCGCCGAGCCGCAGACGCCGTAGCGCACGGACGACGTGTCCGGCCGCACCGCGTCCGGCAGGGCCGCCAGCATGTTGTAGATGGTGGGAACGGCGCTGAAGAAGGTCGGGCGCTCCCGCTCGATGACGTCGAAGAAGGTGTGGGGATCGAACCGGTCGGCGATGACGACACCGGCGCCCACGAGCAGCGGCGTGAGCACGCTGACCACGATGCCGTTGACATGGAAGAGCGGCAGGATCAGCAGGCTCCGGTCGGCCGGCCCCAGCTCGAGCGCCTTGCTCGACATGTCCGTCATGGCGTCGATGTTGGCGTGGTCCAGCATCACGCCCTTGGGCACTCCGGTCGTGCCGCTGGTGTAGATGAGCAGGGCCAGCGCGGAGGGGTCCGTATCCAGGGCGCGGTCTGTGCCTGCAGCGTCTTCGTACAGGTCGTCGACGGCGAGCGTGACGATGCCGTCCTCAGCCGTCGTGCCGTCCTCGGCCACGACCAGGCGTGCGCCGGCGTCTGCCAGTTGGCGCGCGACCTCGACCTCGGTCAGCTTCGGGTTGACGGGGGTGACGGTGGCGCCGAGCCGCCAGGACGCGAACAGCACAAGGACGAACTCGACGCGGTTCGTCAGCTTGAGGGCCACGACGTCGCCGGACTCGACCCCGAGATCCTTGAGGTGGCGTGCTGCCGCCCGGACACGGTGCAGGAACTGAGTGTTGGTCAGTGATGTACGTCCGTCGGAGACCGAGGGTCCCTGCGGGTCGAGTTCGGCGCGGCGGTCGGGTAGCGAGGCGAAGTTCATGGCGGGGTACCTGTTCTGTGTGGAGTGCGGTCGGGTCAAGGGGTCCAGGAGTCGAAACAGCCGACGCCGTACGCGGGCCGGGCAGGCCGGGGTGGCGGCGAACGGCCGTCCCGCCACGGGGGTTTCAGCTGCTTCGGTCGCCGGAAGTGGCCCGCTCGCCCTCGCGGAGCAGGTACTTCTGGATCTTGCCGGTGGAGGTGCGGGGCAGTTCACCGAAGACGACGCGCTTGGGCGCCTTGAACCGTGCGATCCGAGATTTGACGTGGTCGACGATGTCCTGCTCGGTGGCGACGGCATCCGGCCGCAGGACGACGTAGGCGACGGGCACCTCGCCCCAGCGTTCGTCCGGGGCTCCGACGACGGCGGCTTCGAGGACCGCCGGGTGGCTGGCGATGGCCTGCTCGACCTCGATCGAGGTGATGTTCTCCCCGCCGGAGATGATGACGTCCTTGCTGCGGTCCCTCAGCTCGATGTACCCGTCGGGGTGGCGGACGCCGAGATCACCGGTGCGGAACCAGCCGTCCGGAGCGGCCGCGGCGGTCGCGGCATCGTCCTTGAAGTACCCCAGCATGAGGTTGTTGCCGCGCAGCCGGATCTCACCGATGGTCGTGCCGTCAGCGGGGACGTCCTTGTCACCGTCGACCACCCGGGCGGCGAGGCCGATGACGTTGGCCACGCCCTGCCGGGCACGGAGCCTGGACTGCTCCGCGGCACCGAGGCCGTTCCACTCGGGGTGCCAGTCGCACAGCACCGCCGGCCCGAACGTCTCGGTCAGTCCGTACAGGTGCGTGACGTCGATCCGCAGGTCCTCGGCAGCGGCGAGCAGGGTCGGGCTCGGCGGCGCCCCGCCGGTCAGAAAGCGGATGACGCCCCCCGAGTCGCGCCCGGCCTCCGGAGCGTTGACCACCATGGACAGCACCGCGGGGGCGCCGCACAGATGGGTGATGTGATCGTCGTGGATGTACCGCCAGATCGCGGACGCCTCCACCTTGGGCAGGCACACGTGCGTGCCGCCGGCTGCGGTAACCGCCCAGGGGAAGGACCAGCCGTTGCAGTGGAACATCGGCAGCGTCCACAGATAGGCGGAGGACGCGCTCAGCTGGGTGTGCGTGACCATCGCGAGGGCCTGAAGATAGGCGCCTCGGTGGTGGTACATGACGCCCTTGGGACGGCCGGTCGTTCCGGAGGTGTAGTTGACCGACAGCAGCGCCCGCTCATCGGACAGCGGGATGGCCGTCGGCTCGGCGGCCGCGAGGAGTTCGTCGTAGGCGCCGTCGTCGCCCGGTCCCGCCCGCACGATCACGGGCGGGCGCGGCATGCCGTCGATCGCCGTGGCCACGAGGTCGTCGTACTGCGGATCCAGCAGCAGCACCGCGCTTTCCGAGTGCTCCAGGATGTAGCGAACCTCGGGGGCGGAAAGCCTGGTGTTGATCGTGACCAAAGGCGCAGCGGCCCACGGGGCTCCGTAGTGCGCCTCGAGCATGACGTGCGTGTTGGGCGCGAGGACGGCGACAGGGCGGCCGTTCGCGAGCGCGGCCAGGACGCCGGCGAGCCGCCGACACCGGTCGTGGAACTCGGCGTAGGTGAAGCGCCGAGCTCCGTCGATCACGGCCGTGCGCTCGGGAAACACTGCGGCCGACCGGTCCAGGAACGAGACGGGGCTCAGCGGCTCAAACGACAGGTCGGGTATCAAGGTTTGCTCCGTTGCACTGCGGGGGTCATGGGGACCGCCCGCGGCCGGCGGCGGACCGCAGGGTCCGGCGCGCTCACCGCAGACGCGGCAGTGGGCACCCGCGGAGCGAACCTCTCTCGCGCTACATCCCCACGTACACCGGGTAATCGATCTCGGTACCGGACATCAGGTCGAAGGCACGCTCGACCAGTTCGTCCGATCCGACGGCCACTCGCACATCGCCCGACCGAACCGCGTCGGCCACCTGGGTGCCGCCGAAAATCAGCTTGAGGAAGGTCCGGGTACGGCAGTGGACCTCAAGGTCGGGGCGAACGGGTGCCGGACCGCTCCTGGTCCACATCCGACCGTCGGCGATCTCGACATGGAACGTCTCTCTGCCTACGTGCAGCTCGTAGATCTCCTTGAGACCTGCGAGCTGGTCCGGCGTGACCAGGCTCGACACGCTCAGGGCGATGAGGTCCACGCGGGTCGTCGCCGGGTCGATCTCCGGAGACGGCGGAAGCCCCAGCCCCCACCGGCCGAGCCCGATGAGCGGCTCACGAAGCTGCTCACCCCTCTCGGTGAGCTCGTACACCGCCACACCGGCGGGCGGCGGGAGCGTGCTCCGGCGAACGACGTCGGCGGCCTCCAGACTGCGCAGACGCGCGGTCAGCCGGTTCGGCCCGAGGGCCGGGAGCGTGTCGGCTAGATCCTTGAACCGCTTGGGCCCTAGCAGCAGCTCACGCACGATCAGAAAGGTCCACCGCTCGCCGAGGATGTCCATGGAACGGGCGAGCGGACACATCTGGCCATATGTTCGTGCAGTCGTCATGCCTCTACTGTACGGCGCGATAACTTTTCGCTATACGGCTTGTACACCACGCACGTGCGGGCCGGACTCATCGCCGCAGTCCCACCGCGTCGGCGAAGGCTTCGAGCTCTCGGCGGACGTCGCCGGCGGGCTGGTACGTGATCTCGGTGACCCCCTGCGCCGCCAGGGCCTCCACCCTGGCGAGCACATCGCCGGCCGTGCCGGTGAGGGTGTGCCCGACGAGCGTGTTGCCGCCGGCGTTCCAGGCAGCGGTGTCCGCCTCGTTCAGGCGCAGCAGGTGGCCGTGGTGCACCGCGAGGTGGCGTTCGGCCTCCGACGTCCTGAGCACGACGTCCAGCCACTCCGCCCCACCCGGCAGCGCCTTGACCGCTTCCTCGCCACCGAGTTCGTAGGAGATGTGGAACAACTGCGCCAGTGCCGGGCCCGCCGCCGTGCGCAGTCGCTCACTGCCGAGGTCCTCGCCGTCACCGAGCACGGACCCGGCGGAGCCGTAGATGACGTTCGCGAACTTCCTTGTCACCTCTTCGGAGACACCGTCGATGCCCATGATGAAGACGCCGTCCCCGAGTGTCTCGGCGATCGCCGTGCCCTTCGGGCCGATCGCCGCGATGTAGACCGGGATGGTGTCCGGCGCGCCGCGCGGGTATTCGGGGGTGTGCAGCATGCGCATCGGGCTGCCCTCCCACTCGACCGTCTCGCCTCTGAGGAGCGCGCGGAAGGCCGTGACATAGCGCGTCATGTACGCCCAGGAGACGGGCTGTTGCCCCATGGCCCGGCGGCCCGTGTAGCCGGTGCCGAACGCGACCGCGACGCGCCCGGGGGCCAGGCGTTCGAGAGCCGCGGCCCCGCTGGCGTTGACCATCGGGTGGCGCAGGGCCGGTACGAGGACGCCCGGTCCTAGCCCGATGCGGTGGGTGCGCTGAGCGGCCAGGGCCAGCGTCATCCACACGTCGGGGCTCTGCTGCGGTGTGTCGTACAGCCACGCCCGCTTGAAGCCGAGTTCCTCGGCGATGCGGATGTGCTCCGGTGTGTCCAGCGTGGTCGCGAACGACGCCGACACGTCCAGGCCCGCCGGACTGCGGCCGTGGCTTGCGGAAGGTGAAACGAGGGTGGTCATGACTGCTCCCCCAGGGTGTTCGGGAGGCCGGTGGCGGGAACGTTGGCCAGCCGCAGCTGGCCGCGGGCGACGAGCTTGCCGCTGTCGACACTGGTGACGGCCACCTGCCACAGCTGCTGACCGCGCCCCTGCTGGATCGCTTCGGCCAGCACCTCCACCGTCCCGGCGGTGATCGGCCTGAGGAAGTCCGTGCTGTTGGCCACCCCTACGGCGACCTGGCCGCGATCGGCCACCCCGGCGCACGCACCGACGGTGGCGGCGGACTCCACGGCGGCCGTGTAGACCCCGCCGTGCACCACTCCCCACGGGGTGTGATGCTCAGGTCCCAGCTGTATCTCCCCGCGCACCCGCGTGCCCGTGACCTCGGTGAAGGTCAGGCCGACGGCCTCGACGAACGCGCTGCGGAACACGTCGAAGCCCGAGAAGGGTCCTTCGTCAGGTACGGCCGATGCTTCGGTCCTGGGCTGTGTCACTGTGGCGCCCCTACTCGTTCGCCGGGTTGGGCTCGCCCTCGGCCACCACGGGCATCGGAACGCCCAGGAGGCCGTGCGCGCCATACCAGACGGGGCCGATGTTGAGCCGGTCGGGATAGCGGGCGATGATCTCGTCGAAGAAGGCTTGCGGGGTGGGCTTCTCGGCGAGCAGCCGCTGCGCGTCGCGCAGGTACTGGCGGGTCTCGTCGATGATGGCCGGGTCGTCGGGCAGGTCACGGTTCTTGTGGCCGGCCACCACGGAGCGGGGGTTGAGGGAGTCGAGGACGTCGAGGGCGGCCAGCCATGCCTCGAATCCGCCGCCCGGGGTCTCCAGCAGCATCTGGTGCACGCCGTTGTAGACGACGTCGCCCCCGACGATCAGACCGATCGAAGGAACGTGCAGCACGGTCGTGTCGTCGGTGTCGGTGTGGCCGACCTCGACCGCCTCGATCCGGTGTCCCTCCAGCTCGAACCCGTCCGCGGGAACGGTCCGGTAGACGAGCGGGGAGTCCGGAATCAGGCCGGGGAAGTCCGCGTCCCAGAACTGCGCGCGCCCCTCGACGTTGCGGCGCATGATCCCGATGGTGCCCTCGGTGGCGTACGGGATCGCGTCGGGGAAGCGTTCCAGCAGCCGGCCGGTGCCGAACCAGTGGTCGCCGTGGCCGTGGGTGGCGTAGATGTAAGCCAGGCGCCTGCCCGAGCGCTCCACCCAGTCACCGACCGCCTCCGTCTGCTCGCGGGTGAACGGCGGATCGACCAGGACCGCGTCCCCCTCCCCGAGGATCAGCGTCGAGGCCAGCGGGGACGACACGATGCGGCCACCGCCCGGCAGCCGCTCGCGGCGGGCGCGCGGCACCCCGTCACAGACGTACACGTCATAGGTCAGCTCAGCCATGCGTGGTGTTCCTTTCGGTGCCATGCGGCGATATGCCGCCAGGCGCGGGAATCGGGGGCGGGGGGGCGCTATCCCAGCGGCGCGAGGAATTCCTTGATCAGATTCGCCACCTTGGCGGGCTCCTCGCGGGGAGCCAGGTGGGCGACACGCGGCAGCACCTCGAGTCGGGCGCCGACGATGCGTTCGGCCAGATCGTCGGAGTGGGGGACCCGCGGCAGCGCCTTGTCCTCGGCGCCGACGATCACGAGGGTGGGAGCGGTGATCCGGTGCAGGGCATCGACCACGTCGGTGCGGTCGCCCAGCACCGACCGCGCGGCACGGGCCAGCCCGGCGCGGTCGAGGCTGCCGACCGTGGCGGCGAGTGCGGAGGCGAACCCGGTGTCGTGACGGCGGGAGTGATCGCTGAGCATCCCGGCCACGACCAGCCGGCCCAGGCCACCCGGAACGCCGACCCGGGTCAGGAGGGAGGTCACGCGGACTTGGAAGCGTTCACGCAGACCCACACCTCGGGCGGTGGTATTGGACAGGACCAGGGCGGCCACCCGGTGCGGCGCGGCGAGCGCGACCCGCAGCGCCACGATGCCGCCCCACGACAGCCCGAAGAAGACCGCCCGGTCGGCACCCGCGTCGTCGAGTACCCGGAGCGCGGCCTCGCCGCACTCCTCCATGGTGAACCGGCGCGCGGCCGGCGGGCTGCCGCCGGTGCCCGGGGGGTCGATCAGCAGCGTCCGCCATCCGAGGGCGTGCAGGTCGTCGAGCTGTGCGCCCCAGCTGGTGTCGCCGTCGCTGTACAGGCTCGGCCACAGCAGTGCCACGGGTCCGTCGGCGGGGCCGGCGTCCCGCACGTGGAGCGGGCCCAGGGTGGTGGGCACGGTGAGCGTGTGTGGTGTTCTCACAGGTGCCGCTTCCACCAGTCGAGGGCGGCCCGGCTGCCGGGCTCGTAGCCGTCGAAGTAGATGCCGTAGTGGTCGATGCCGGGGATGACGTGGTAGTCGACGACGCCGCCGGGAGTGTTCTTGATGATCTCCGCCGCACGGGCCCCGTTGTCGGCGATGGGGTACATCTCCTCCTCGCCGGCGTCGATGATCAGGGTGGGGATCCGCAGCCGGTCGACCTGGGCGAGCGGGCTGAAGTGCGACAGTTTCGCCAGGTGCGGGGTTCCCTGCATATTCGGCCACGGATCGGTGCCCTGGGGAATCGGATCCGTGTCGCCGCGGGCGGTGTCGATCGCGCGCTTGCGGGCCAGTTGTGCGACGGGGCCGCCCAGGGGGGCGATGGCGGCCACCTGCACGACCAGCGCCTTCACACGGGGGTTGTTGGCGGCCTGGTACACGGCGATGCCCCCGCCGAGACTGGTGCCCCACAGTCCGATGCGCGCGGGATCCACATTGGGCTCGCCTTCGATGTAGTCCAGGGCCGCGCGCAGGTTCGCCGCCCAGGCGAAGGGGTCCACCAGGTCGCGGATGAACCGCACGTGGGCGCGTGCCTCGTTGCCGTCGTCGAGGTCGGGGGCGTCGCCGATCAGTTGCAGCGGGGATCCCGAGTCGAACCAGCTGCCCTGGGTGAAGGTCAGGGTGATCATGCCGGCCGAGGCGAACAGTGCCGCGTAGCGTTCCGCGGTGAGTTTGCTGCCGCCCCAGCCGTGCGACAGCACGACGGCGGGGAGGGCGGCGTCGGGGGCGAGGTTCGTCGGCCGGTAGACATCCGCGTCGAGCGCGAGGCCGTCGCTCCACACGGTGACCTTCCGCCGGCCGACGCCCTCGGGCATGACCAGCGGCGGATAGACCTTCTCAGCCATGGTTCGCCTCCTCCAGGACCGCTTCGACGGGCCAGATGTCGGCGAGTCTGTCCTTGTCCGTGGCGGCCGAGTGGATGCCGACCACACGCCAGCCCTTGTCGGACCTGGCCACGCTGAACTGCACCGCCCAACGCTGGATCTCGCTCTCGTCGGCGCGGCGCCGCGACCAGATCACCTCGATCGCGGCACCGACGGTGTTGTAGACGAACACCCGCCGGTCGGGCACCACGGTGTGGCTGTACTCCGCCTCCCGCAGCGGCGCGTGGTTCATCTCCAGGAAGGCCAGCACGCTCGCGTCGTCGAGGCACCAGAACGACTGCTCCAGCCCCGTGACGTGCAGCGGGGTGCCCCAGTAGTCGAGGATGAACTCGGGCCCCTCGTCGGACGTGCCCGCGGCCACGGCGACCCACCGCGGCAGGTAGTCCTGGAAGAACCAGTGCGTCACCTCGGCACGCGTGGCCTCGGTCGGATTGTCAGGCATTCGACATGTTCCTCTCGGAAAGGATCTCGACGGCCGTCCGGTCGCGCCCATAGAGGGGGGCGTGCTGCGGGTGCCGTTGATCGCTGGGCGAGGGGACGGCACTCCCCCGCCTCACTGACCTGCATCAACTGCGCGGCGACCTCGCGGACGAGATCTTCTGCGTCAGCCGCGTGACCGTCGGATCGGGAAGGACGACCAGGCGCGGGCGGTATGGCCGGCCAGCCCCTCGGACCTCGGCGCCCGCCCGCCGTTCCGGTGGTCGGCGCCCATGCGGCTCACGAGCACTGCCGGACCGGCGCCGTGCCCGCCTCGGACGATTACGGAACGCGGCCCGCCGACTGACCCCTTTGCCATCGCCGGAGACGCTAGCAGCGACTATAGGAAATGTATAGCTCAAAGTGAACCGAAATTTTTTACCTCTGAGTAAAGAATGATTGCTACAGTACGTCCATGGCAAGGCCCAAAAACTTCGATCCGGATGTGGCGGTCGAGCAGGCGATGGCGGTGTTCTGGCGCCAGGGATACGGCGCCACGACCCCCCAGCAACTGGTCGACAGCCTGCAGATCGGCAAGGGCAGTCTCTACAACGCCTTCGGCGGCAAACGCCAGTTGTTCGACCTGGCGCTGCGCCGCTACCTGGACCTGCGACTGGCGGCCGTGACCACGCGCCTGGAGGGCCCCGGGCCGGCGAAGGAGCGATTGCGCACGGCGCTGCACTTCCTCGTCGACTCGTACTTCACCGGTCCGGACCGCCGGGGCTGCCTGGCGACGAACAGCGCGGTGGAGTTCGGATACGCAGACGAGGCCGTGGCGGCGCAGGTACGGAAACTGTTCGACCGCATCGAAAGCTCCGTCCGGGCACTGATCGAGGAAGGTCAGCGCGCCGGGGAGTTCCCTCCCGATCGGGACGCTGGCGCCCTGGCCAGCATGCTGCTGAACACCTTCACGGGCATGAACGTCCTCGCCCGCATCGAGCCGGGCCCCGACCGCCTGCGCCGGGTGGTCGACACGACCGTAGACCTTCTCTAACCCCCTCCCCCGAGCACTTTCGCCCAGGGGACGGCACACCACACCCTATTTCTGTACCTACAGGTAAAGAATCTGGACCGATCGGAGCATCACAGCCATGACCGACCGACTGACCCTGAGCGTCTTCACCGCGCCGGCCCGTCCGGTGCACGCCCCTCTGCCCGTCGCCCCGCCCGAGGGCGGCTGGACCTGGCCGCCCACGGCCGCAACCCTGATCGCCGGTGAGCGGGAAGCCATTCTCGTCGACACGGTACCCACCGTGGAGGACGCGCAGAAGCTGGCGGACTGGATCGAGGCCGGCGGCAAGGAACTCACCACCATCTACATCACTCACGGCCACTTCGACCATTTCCTCGGCTCGTCGATCCTGCTCGAACGATTCCCCCGGGCCCGCGTAGTGGCCACCGAGGCGACGGTGCGCCTCATCGAGGCGGAAGCCGAGTCCGGACATGACCTCAAGCTGTACGGTCAGCTGTTCGTCGACCCGATCGGCTCGACCGTCACCGTGCCGGAGGCTCTCACGGATAACCGCCTCGACCTGGAAGGCCACGAAGTGCTCGCGGTGGCAACAGGCCGATCCGACGTCGACGACTCCTCGTACGTATACGTTCCCAGCCTCTCCGCCGTCATGGTCGGAGACATCGCGTACAACGACGTCCACCCCACGCTCGTGACCAGCGATCACCAGAAGCGGCTGGCGTGGATCCAGACGCTGTCCAAGATCCAGAACCTTGAGCCGGACATCGTCGTGGCCGCCCACCAGCGCCCGGGAGCGCCGGACAACGCCCGAGTACTCGCCGACACGATCGCCTACATCCAGGACGCGGACCGCGTTCTCCAAGGGGAGCCGACCGCCGCCGAGTTCATCGAGCAGATGCTCGAGTCGCACCCCACCCGGCTGAACCCCACCACGGTGATCTACAGCGCGGCGGCACTCGGCCTGAAGTAACTACTTTTCAGGGCTCACGCCCGCGAGGCGCAGGGCGAAGTCGCCGTACTGCCAGACGATCGTGTCCTCGCTGAGTTCGCCGTCCTCGCGGTACCAGGCGGCAACCCCCATACCGAGGTCGAGGACGGCATACGAGACCAGCCGGGGGGAGGCGACCTTGAAGCACCCCTCCTTGAAGCCCGCCTCGACGATCGCGCGGAAACCGGCTTCGTACTCCGCGCGCAGGGCCAGCACCCGACTGCGATGCGGCTCGACGAGAGAGCGGATTTCACGGTTTCCGACGAAGGCCTCGAGCCGGTGCCGGGCGTGGTAGCGCACGTGCGCCTCGGTGGCGCGGCGCAGGAGGGAGACCGGTCCGTCGCTGCTGGCGACGGCTGCGCGGTGCGCGGCGAGGAGGTCCTCCATCGTGCCGATCATGATCTGGGCGAGCAGGTCCTGCTTGGACGCGACGTGCTTGTACAGACTCGGCCCGCGGATACCCACCCCGCGTCCGATGTCGGCCATCGTCGTCGCCTCGTAGCCGAGACGCGTGAACAGCTCCAGCGCCGCGGCACGGATGTCGTCGGCTCGACTCACTTCGCCTCCACCTCCGGGACTAACACTCGATAGCCGACCCAGTTTAGCGGCTGTGACATGCACCATGGTGCGCAGCACCTGAGGCGGCCTAGAGTCTTCGCTAATGCCCATTAGCCAGATCGGGAGCCGCCATGACAGTCGACCTCACCCACGACCCCGTCGCCGCGGACCTCGCGCGCCGCACCGCCGACTTCGTCCGCGAGGTGGTGATCCCGGCCGAGGAACAACACCGCGGCGTCGCACGGACGGAGAACGTCCGGATCGGGCTGCAGCGGGCCGCAAAGGACGCGGGCGTCTTCGCGCCGCACGTGAGCACGGAATACGGCGGCCACGGGCTGGACATGCGGGGCAGGGCCGCCGTGTTCGAGGAGGCCGGGTACTCCCTGCTCGGTCCCCTGGCGCTGAACATCGCCGCCCCCGACGAGGGCAACATGCACATGCTGGAAGCCATCGCCACCGCCGAGCAGAAGGAGCGCTACCTGCTCCCCCTCGCGGCCGGCGCCGTCCGCTCCTGCTTCGCGATGACGGAACCGGCACCCGGCGCGGGCTCCGACCCCAGCGCCCTGACCACCCGCGCGCAGCGCGTGCCGGGCGGCTGGCGCATCGACGGACACAAGTGGTTCATCACCGGCGCCGACGGCGCCGGGTTCGCGATCTGCATGGCCAGGACCTCGGGCGAACCCGGTGAGCAGGGCGGCGCGACCATGTTCCTGGTCGACGCCGACAACCCCGGCATGAAGATCGTCCGGCACATCGAGACGCTCGACGAGAGCCTCTACGGCGGTCACGTCGAGCTGCACTTCGACAACTGTGTCGTACCGGACGAGGCGGTGCTCGGCGAGGTCGACCAGGGCTTCCGCTACGCACAGGTGCGGCTCGGACCCGCTCGCACGACCCACTGCATGCGGTGGCTGGGCATCGCCCGCCGCGCGCAGGACATCGCCGTCGCGCGAGCCGCGGAGCGCCGGCTGTTCGGCGCACGGCTCGGCGATCTCGGCATGGTGCAGCAGATGATCGCCGACAACGAGATCGACATCGCCGCCGCCCGTGGACTGATCCTCCAGGCCTGCTTCGAGCTCGACCAGGGCCGGTCCGCCGCCCAGTCCACCTCGATCGCCAAGACCTTCTGCGCCGAAGCCGTGTGGCGCGTCGTGGACCGGTCGCTGCAGGTCTGCGGCTCGCTCGGAGTGTCCGGCGACATCCTGCTCGGCCGGTTCCTGCGCGAGGTGAGGCCCTTCCGAATCTACGACGGCCCCTCCGAGACCCACCGCTGGGCCATCGCCCGCCGCGTCCTGCGCCGCCACACCGAGACGGCCGCGCGATGACCGACACGGATCGCACCACCGTGGACGGCCTCGACATGCCCGCACTGGAGCGGTTCTTCGGCTGGCACGTGCCCGAGTTCCGCGGCACGCTCCACGCCGAGTTGCTTCAGGGCGGGCGGTCGAACCTGACCTACCTGGTCACCGACGGGCACACGCGATGGGTCGTGCGCCGTCCCCCGCTGGGCGGCCTCACACCTTCCGCGCACGACATGCGGCGCGAGTACCGGGTCGTCGCCGCACTCGCGGACAGTGACGTACCCGTGGCCCGTGCCGTGGCGTTCGGGGACACCGGCGACGGACTCGGGGTGCCCTTCTCGGTCGTCGAGCACATCGACGGCCAGGTCATTCGAACTCGCGAGCAGCTGCACGCCCTGCCCGACAGCGAGATCACACGCTGCGCCCACGGCTTGGTCGACGTCCTCGCGCGCCTGCACGCCGTCGATCCCGGCGAGGTCGGGCTGGACGGCTTCGGACGGCCCGAGGGCTATCTGACCCGCCAGGTAAGGCGCTGGTACGACCAGTGGCACCGCGTCCGGACCCGCAAACTGCTTGACATGGAGCGGCTGTTCGACCGCCTCGCCGCCGCATGCCCGGCGGAGAGCGGGGCGTCGATCGTGCACGGCGACTACCGCATCGACAACGCCATCCTCGACCACGCCGACCCGGCAAGCGTGCGCGCGGTGGTCGACTGGGAGATGGCCACCCTGGGCGATCCCCTGGCCGACCTCGGTCTGCACCTCGTCTACGCCGACCCCGCCTTCTCGCCCGTGCTCAGCGGATCGGCCGCCTCCACCAGCGACCGCCTGCCCACCCGGGCCGACCTCGCCCAGCGCTACGCCCAGGCCAGCGGCCGCGACCTCGGCGACCTCGGCTTCTACCTCGCACTGGGCTACTTCAAGATCGCCGTCATCGCCGAGGGCATCCACGCCCGCCACCAGCAGGGCCTGACCCGCGGCACGGGGTTCGACACGGTCGGCCGCGCCGTCGCGCCCCTCACTGCCGCCGGCCTACGGGCCCTGCCCCACGGAGAACTCCGATGAGCAACGTCCTCGATCTCTTCCGGCTCGACGGCAAGGTCGCGGTCGTCACCGGGGCGAGTTCCGGCCTCGGTGCCGGGTTCGCCCGGGCGCTCGCGGAGGCGGGCGCCGACGTCGTCCTCGCCGCCCGCCGCGCCGACCGGCTGACCGAGGTGGCGAGACAAGTGCAGGACACCGGACACCGCGCCCTCACGGTTGCCACCGACGTCGGCGATCCGGAGCAGTGTGAGGCGATGGCCCGCGCGGCGGTCGACGAGTTCGGCCGCGTCGACATCCTGATCAACAACGCCGGCCTCGGCACGGCGATCCCCGCTCTGAAGGAACGCCCCGAGGACTTCCGCCGCGTGGTCGACATCAACCTCAACGGCGCTTACTGGGCGGCACAGGCCTGCGCCCGCGTCATGCGGCCCGGCTCCAGCATCGTCAATGTGGCCAGCGTGCTCGGACTGATCAAGTCCTATGCCCCGCAAGCGGCCTACGCCGCCAGCAAGGCCGGCCTCATCGGCCTCACCCGTGACCTCGCCCAGCAGTGGACGGGACGCCGGGGCATCCGGGTCAACGCCGTCGCACCGGGATACTTCGCCAGCGAGATGACCTCCCAGGTCCCCGAGGAACAGCTCATGACGTTCATCCGGCAGACCAGCCCCATGGGCCGCCTGGGACAGCAGCACGAGCTCGACGCCGCCGTCGTCTTCCTCGCCAGTCCCGCCTCGTCCTACGTCACCGGCGCCACGCTCGCCGTCGACGGCGGCATGTCCGGCCACTGACGGCACGCCCCTTTCTCCGGGCCGCTCCCCCGTTCCTGCGGGCAATCTGGCTGTGCGCCACGACGGCCTCATCCGGCCGGGTGGACGCCTTGTCGGTCGACGGGGTCGGCACGCCGGCCCCGTCGTATGAGGTGGTTCAGTCCACGATCGGCAGCCGCAGGGCGGCCGGCGCCGTGGTGGGCACGGCGGGATGGGCCGGGGCCACGGGGGCGAGCCGACGGTAGGGCTGTGACTGGGCCGGGCGCGGATCGGGCTCGCCCTTGTTGGGCCAGAGGGCGAAAGCGCGCTCCGCCTGGGCGGTGATGGTCAGCGACGGGTTCACACCGAGGTTCGCCGTCAGCGCGGTGCCGTCCACGACGGACAGCCCCGCGTAGTTGAACACCCGGTGGTACGGGTCGATCACCCCGTCCTCCGGCGAGGTCCCGATCGGTGCACCGCCGAAGAAGTGCGCGGTCATCGGCCTGTTGAAGATCTCACCCCACGACCCGCCCGCGATGCCGCCGATGTGCTCGGCCGCGCGCAGGTTCGCCTCGTGTCCGGCGGGGATGAACGTCGGGTTCGGCGCGCCGTGCCCCTGTTTCGAGGTGAATCTGCGGCGCCCGAACAGCCCGCGCTTGGTGTACGTCGTGATCGAGTTGTCCAGACTCTGCATCACCAGCAGCAGCATCGACCGCTCACTCCACCGGTAGCCGTTGAACAGCAACGTCATCGACTTCAGCGGCTCCCGCACGACCGCGCGCACCATCTGCAGCCACCGTGGCATGGGGAGGGAGCCGTCGGTGGCGACGGTCTGCAGCAGGCTCATCGCGTTGCTTCCCCTGCCGTAGCGCACCGCCTGGATGTGCGTGTCGTCGTCCGGGTGGATCGAGGAGGTGACCGACACGCCGTGGGTGAAGTCGGACTCCGCGGTGACCGCGGAGCGGCTGACGGCCAGGATCGCCTCGGAGTTCGTGCGGGTCAGCTCCCCCAACCGCTGCGACAGCTCAGGCAGTACGCCGTCGTCCCGCATCCGGTGCAACAGGCGCTGCGTCCCCCAGGTGCCGGCGGCCAGGACCACCTGGCCAGCCGTCAGACTCCGCCGGAAGCGGCGTGCGCGCCTCCCGGTCCGGTGGACGTCCACCGAGAACGACCCGTCCGGCCGGGGCCGTACCGCGTCCACCATCGTCATCGGCAGGACCGTCGCTCCGGCGCGTTCCGCGATGTACAGGTAGTTCTTCACCAGGGTGTTCTTCGCGCCGACCCGGCACCCCGTCATGCAGGAGCCGCACTCGGTGCAGCCGGTCCGCCGGGGCCCGACACCGCCGAAGAACGGGTCGTCGGCAGTTGTGCCGGGCTCGCCGAAGTGCACCGCGACCGGGGCCGGTTGGTAGGAGTCGGCCACGCCCATGTCGGCCGCGACCTTGCGCATCACCTGGTCGCAGGCGGTAGTGGTCGGGTTGGTGACCACGCCCAGCATCCGGCCGGCCTGGTCGTAGTAGGGCGCCAGTTCCGACTCCCAGTCGGTGATGTGCGCCCACTGCCGATCCGTGTAGAACGGTCTGGGCGGCCGGTACAGCGCGTTGGCGTAGACGAGCGAACCGCCGCCCACGCCGGCGCCCGCGTTCACGATGACGTCCTTGAGTGGGTGGACGCGCTGGATACCGAAACAGCCGAGCGCGGGCGCCCACAGGTAGCGTCTGAGATCCCACGACGTCCTGGGGAACTCGTCGTCGGCGAACCGGCGGCCCGCCTCGATCACGGCGACCCGGTAGCCCTTCTCCGTGAGTCGTAGGGCGGCAACACTGCCACCGAAGCCCGACCCGACCACGATCACGTCATAGTCCGGTTCCGTGGCCGCGGAGGCTGTCATGAGTGCTGCCTCCGATCCCCGGTCCCCGTTCACCGCGTCAGCTCGGCGGGAACGACGAGACCGAGCACGGTGAACAGCCCGGCGAGTTTGCCGTCCAACTCCATGCCGACGTCGGCGATCTGCGGATCGTCGAAACTGGAGAAGCGGGTGCTGGGCTGATCGACGGAGAACCACAGCCGGTCGTCGTGGGTCTCGTAGATGGTCGTGCGCAGGGGCGCGTAGAGCATGACACCGGCGTTGTGGCGATACATGCGCTCGGCGATGGTGTGGTTGCCCATGAGGTAGACGGTGCAGCGCCGCGCGTGCCCGGCCAGCCGCATCATCAGGTCGGCCTCACCGCGCCAGTAGAGCAGGAAACCGTGCGGCGCCTGCTGGTCGGTGATCCGGCGGATCGTGGCCCAGTCGGTGCGGTCCGGGTCGAGGGCGCCGAAGTGTCCCGGGTCGAAGGAAGGGACCGCCTGCTCATAGCGCTGCCGGAACTCCTCGAACTGCCCATCGACCGCGATTTCGAGCCGACGCACCGCATGGGCGACAACGCGTGTCCCACCGGTCATTTCTCGTCTCCCCGCATGACGGATCCGGACGGCGACCATTCCGCAGTGTCGATCATCGAGTAGCCCTCGTCATGCTGGTCGAGTCGTTGCATCCGACGGCCCTCGAACCGTGCGAGGGTCTCGCTGTCCAGAGGTGGGACGAACGCGTTGTTCACCACCGTGTACTCGGCGGCCAGCCGACCGATCGGCGCGACAGCACCGGTGTCGATCCGCCCGTTGGGCAGATAGAGGTCATCGCGGATGTAGAACTGCGCGACCCGCCCCACCACGAGGTGGTTGAGCCCGTCCGGCGAGGGCACGATCATTTCCACCACGCACTCGAACGCGATCGGAGCGCCTTCGATACGGGGCGGCTTCACGACGGAACTGGGCACCTTCTTCAGCCCCACCATGTCGAACTCGTCCTCGTCGGGCTCGAATTCACGCGCGCTGAGATGCAGCGGAAGCGCCTGCGGCAGCGTGGCCAGGTGGGTCACGAACTCGCCGGTGTCGCGCATGTTCACGAAGCTGTCCTTGAGCGTGACACCGTCGGATCGGGGCTGGATCGACAACGAGACCATGGGGGGCTTGCGGCCGACCACCGTGAAGAACGAGATCGGCGCCAGGTTTCCGACCCCGTCGGCCGACAGCGTGCTGACCCATGCGATGGGCCGCGGAATGACGCTGCCGATCAGCAACTTGTACGATTCCGCAGCCGTGAGGTTCTCGGCGTCGATGTGCATTCAGTGATCCCTTCAGCGGCCGGGCCGGCTGAACAACGCCGGCTCCGTTGCCATGAGTGCGTAGATCGGGCAGTTCATGTTTCGGTTCGCGCGGCTTGTGGGCTTCGCCGCCGCCCCGCTGGGTCGAGAACAGCCTTCAGTGCTTACGAAGGAGAGACCGGCACGGAAGCCCGTCTCGGGAACGAGCGTGAAGTTGAGTGCCACACCCGCGTACGACCTCATTTCGGCCGGGCGAGCGGTATAGGTACGCGCTGTGCGTCAGCGCCCGGTCCGGCGGACGTGCCGGGAGCCCGCACGCTCTGTCTCCGCGTCGAACTGCCCCCAGGACCACCCGGAGCCGGCCCCGGAGGCCGCGGTCAGGCAGCCCCCTTCGCTTCGCCGCCCGTGCCCACCGAACGGCACGGGCGGGGACGAGCGGATGCAGTCGCCGTCCCGGCCCGCCGGTCTCGTGCGAACTCGGTCTCGGCCGGCGCCGGTGGACAAGGGGCGCAGTCCCTTGAGTGACTCCATCGTCATGGACGGGAACGCTAGCAGCGACTATAGGAAATGTATAGCATCAGGGAAGAGGGGTGCAGCGCACCAGAACACGGCTCACCCCCGCTCCACCTGGGGGCGGATCCCGTGCGACCGCCGGCTGCAGGAACGGCCGGGCCGTGCGGAGGGGCGGGGCGGCAGGCGCCGCTCAGGCAGGCCGCCCGGAAGTCCGGCCACTCGGGCACAGACTGGACACGCGCGGCCGGGCCGCCGGCCTGGAGCAGGTCGGGCCGATGGACCACCCTCAGCCCCAGGACCGCCCGGCCGGTGCAGCCCCGCCACCTCTTCCGATCCGGCGACTCGCCCTCTGGGCCAGCCGGTCAAGGCATGGCCGGGCCCGGCCATCGGCCGGGCGCATGCCACAGTCCCGGCATGCGTCCTCTCACAGACGTGCACCAGCGAAGACGATGAGTGGTGGAACATGCGGCGAGAGAGCGTGTTGACCTGGCGAGGGAATCCCAGGTGTCGTCGGCGAGGGTGATGCCCTCGCTGTGCAGGCGCTCCGCAGTGCGGACCTCCGGCTCGCCGGGGACGAAGATCTCGGCCGTGCCGGGGGCGGCGGAGGTGGACTTGGTCGACCCGGCGACCACACACTCGGTCAGTTGCTGCCCCGCAGTACGCGGGAGAGGCCCAGCGCCGCGGTGCGCACGGCTGGAGCCAATTGGGCAGGGCTGAAGCGTTCACGGGGCACGGCCACCGAGAGGGCGGCGACCGTGGCGCCTCCGGCGAAGACAGGCGCCGCGATGCAGCTGACGCCGAGCGCGGCCCCCTGCTCCTCGTAGGCGAGGCCGGAGACCCGGATCTTCTCCAGGGCCATGCGCAGCCGGGCCGGGTCCGTGACGGAATGGGGGGTGAGGCCGGGCAGCGGCCGGGACAGCACCTCCTCGGCCAGCTCGTCGCCGGAGAAGGCCAGCAGGGCCTTCCCGACGCCGGTGCAGGTCAGCGGCAGACTGCCGCCGATGCGGGAGGGCAGCTGCAGGGCCTCGTGGCCGTGGATGCGTTCGAGGTAGACCACCTCCATGCCCTCGCGGACGCCGAGGTGGACGGTCTCCCGGGTGGCCTCGAACAGGTCCTGCAGGAAAGGCAGGGCCGTCTCACGCAGACCGAGCCGGTGCGGGACGAGCGAGCCAAGCTCGAAGAGCTTCGCGCCGAGCCGGTACCGAGGGCCCGAGCGCTCCAGCCAGCCCAAACGCACCAGGTCCGCCGCCAGCCGGTGCACTGTCGGCTTCGGCAGGCCGGTACGGCCTGAAAGTTCCGACAGACGGTACGGACCACCGTCCGGACTGAAGCTCTCAAGGATGATCGCGGCTTTGTCCAGCATGCTGCCGTTCTCATTGTTCCGTTTCACGGAACAAAGTTTGTCCTCCGGGAAGGGCGGTGTCTATATCGAGGGCAACCCGCCGCTCCCACTTCCCCGGAGGTAATCCATGTCGACCGTGTTCGACGACGCCCGCCCGGACGCCGTCCCACCGGCCGTGGTCAAGGCCGCCGACCTGCTGGCGGAGGCCACCCGTACCCGAGCCACCTGCCCGCCGGTGCGGACGCTGTTCGACGACGGCGGCGACCTGGAGACCGCCTACGCCGTGCAGCAGCTGAACGTCCGGCGCGGCCTGGACGCCGGCCGCCGGATCGTCGGCCGCAAGATCGGCCTGACCTCCGTGGCCGTACAGCGCCAACTCGGCGTGGACCAGCCCGACTTCGGCGCGCTCTTCGCCGACATGGCCGTGCCGGACGGCGCCGAGGTGACCGCCGGGCAGCTGCTCCAGCCCAAGGTGGAGGCCGAGATCGCCTTCGTGCTGGGCAGGGATCTCCCCGACCGCGCGTCCACCGTCGTCGACCTGCTGCGTGCCGTCGACTTCGCGCTGCCCGCGCTGGAGATCGTCGACAGCCGCGTGCGGAACTGGGACATCTCCCTCGTCGACACCGTCGCCGACAACGCCTCCTGCGGCCTGTACGTCCTGGGGGGCACCCCCGTACCGCTCACCCGGGTCGATGTCCGAGCCGCGATGATGACCATGACCCGGAGCGGTGTCATCGCCTCCGAGGGCACTGGCGCCGACTGCCTCGGCAGCCCCCTGAACGCGGCGGTCTGGCTGGCCTCGGCGCTCGCCGAGCGCGGCGATCCGCTGAGGGCTGGCGACCTGGTGCTGACCGGGGCGCTGGGCCCGATGACCCCCGCCGCCCCCGGCGACGAGTTCGAGGCCCACATCTCGGAACTGGGCTCCGTGCGGGTCCGGTTCGCGCCGGAAGGAGCCCAGCGGTGAGTGAAAGGACGAAGGTCGCGATCATCGGTTCCGGCAACATCGGCACCGACCTGATGATCAAGATCCTTAGGCTCTCGGAGAGCCTGGAGATCGCCGCGATGGTCGGCATCGACCCGGACTCCGACGGCCTGACGCGCGCCCGCCGACTGAAGGTCGCCACCACGCACGAAGGCATCGAGGGGCTGGTGAAGCTGGACGAGTTCACCGACGTCGAGATCGTATTCGACGCCACCTCGGCCGGTGCCCACCGCCACCACGACGAGGTGCTGCGCCGGCTCGGCCGTACCCTCGTCGACCTCACCCCGGCCGCCCTCGGCCCGTACGTCGTCCCGCCGGTCAACGGGGACGCCCATCTCGATGCCCCGAACGTCAACATGGTCACCTGCGGCGGCCAGGCGACCATCCCGATCGTCGCCGCGGTGGGCGCTGTCACGCCGGTCCACTACGGCGAGATCGTCGCCTCCATCGCCTCCCGCTCCGCCGGACCGGGCACCCGCGCCAACATCGACGAGTTCACCGAGACCACCTCCTGCGCCATCGAGCAGGTGGGCAGCGCCACGCGGGGCAAGGCCATCATCGTCCTCAACCCGGCCGAACCCCCGCTGATCATGCGGGACACCGTGCACTGTCTGGTCTCCGACTGTGCGACCGAGGCCGTCACGGCGTCCGTCGAGGGGATGGTCGCGCGCGTGCAGGCGTACGTACCCGGCTACCGGCTCAAGCAGACGGTGCAGTTCGAGAAGGTCGCGAACGACGATCCCCTGCGCACCCTCGCCCCCGGCGTGGACGAGGCCCTGAAAGTCTCCGTCTTCCTCGAAGTGGAGGGCGCCGCCCACTACCTCCCGGCCTACGCCGGAAACCTCGACATCATGACCTCGGCCGCGCTGCGCACCGCGGAACGCATGGCCGTCCGCCGTTCGCCGGAGGTGACCGCGCGATGACCCGTCTCTACGTCCAGGACGTCACCCTGCGAGACGGCATGCACGCCGTCCGGCACCGCTACACCGTCGACCAGGCCCGCGCCATCGCCGCCGCCCTTGACTCCGCCGGAGTCTCCGCCATCGAGATCGCCCACGGCGACGGCCTCGCCGGCTCCAGCATCAACTACGGCGTCGGCGCCCACACCGACTGGGAGTGGATCGAGGCGGTCACCGATGTGGCCGTCCGCGCCGTACCCACCACGCTCCTTCTCCCCGGCATCGGCACCCTGCACGACCTGCGGCAGGCCCACCGCCTGGGCATTCGCTCGGTCCGCGTCGCCACTCACTGCACCGAGGCCGACATCTCCGCCCAGCACATCGCCGCCGCCCGCGAGCTGGGCATGGACGTGGCCGGGTTCCTGATGATGTCCCACATGGCCGAACCCGCTGAACTGGCCCGCCAGGCCGCGCTGATGGAGTCCTACGGCGCCCACTGCGTCTACGTCACCGACTCCGGCGGCCGCCTGACGATGGACGGTGTCCGCGACCGCTTCCGCGCCTACCGCGACGTCCTCGACCCGGCCACCGAGCTCGGCATCCACGCCCACCACAACCTCGCCCTGGGAGTGGCCAACACCGTCGTCGCCGTCGAGAGCGGTGCCGTACGTGTCGACGCCTCCCTGGCCGGGCAGGGCGCGGGCGCCGGCAACTGCCCTCTGGAGGCGTTCATCGCGGTAGCCGACCTGACCGGCTGGGAGCACGGCTGCGATCTCTTCCCCCTCATGGACGCCGCCGACGACCTCGTACGACCACTCCAGGACCGCGAGGTACGAGTGGACCGCGAGACCCTCAGCCTCGGCTACGCCGGCGTGTACTCCAGCTTCCTGCGTCACGCCGAGACCGCCGCCGCCCGCTACGGCTTGGACACTCGCAGCGTCCTCGTCGAGGTCGGGCAACGCCGGATGGTGGGCGGGCAGGAGGACATGATCACCGACATCGCGCTGGACCTGGTCGCGCGTGCGGAGAGCGCGGTCTGACCGGGGGCATGGTGGTGAGCCCGGCGGCGTCGGCTGGGACTCACCGCTCTTTCGGGCGGCCACCTCTCCTCAGCCAGGAAGGAGACCACCAGGTCGTTGACGAGCTCCGCCTGCTCCCGCTGCGGCAGTGCCGCACATTCTCGACGAGTGGGAAACGCCCGCCCGGGGTCTTCTCAGCCATTTCCCTTCCCACGCCGCGCCCGAGGCGTCGCTGGAACTCTGCACGACCAGGGGCGGGTGACCTCACGGCGGGCAGTTCTCCGGCGGTGATGAGACCGCGGGCTGCGGATCGGGATCTCTCGCCTTGCCCGTTCATGACGCCATCTTTTGTACGCGCAGACCCGGTTGTTCGTCGACGACCGCCCTCACGCCCCCTATCCCATTGGAGAGCCCTCAATGACCGGCCCTCAGCTCGATGTACCCATCGGTGTGCGACGTCGCGGAGTCCTCAAGGCCGCAGTGCCCTTGGGTGTCGCCGCGACGGCCCTCACCACCTCCCCCACACTCGCCGACAGCCAGTCGGCCACCGAGAACATCCCGCTTCCTCGCAGCAGGTACCGGATTGACGTGCACTGTCACATCGTCCCGGACTTCTACCGACTGTCACTGACAGCGAACGGCGTCGCTGAGAGCGGCGGCGTGCCGTTCCCGGCGTGGAGCCCCGCGCTCGCCGTCGACTTCATGAACCGCTACGGCATCCAGACACAAGTCGTCTCCGTCTCCGAACCCGGCGTGACCTATCTGTCCTCCGCCGGTGACCGCGTCGCCATGGCGCGGCGCCTGAACGACTACATGAGCAAGGACCTGGTGCACACCGACGCGGCGCGGCTCGCCGGACGCTTCGGCGCGTTCGCCATTCTGCCGATCGGCGCCCCCGCCTCCGAGCAGGACATCGCCGCCGCCGTGGTGGAGGTCACGCGAGCGGTGCGGGAGTTGAAGCTGGACGGCGTTGGAATCTTCAGCAGCTACGCGGACGTGTACCTCGGCGACCCCGTCTTCGAACCGCTGATGAGGGCACTCGACGACCTCGGGGTCATGGTGTTCATCCACCCGACGACCCCGCAGAACTACCCCCACCTGAAGCTGCCGCCTTTCCTGTACGAGTTCACCTTCGACACCACGCGCGCGCTGATCAACATGCTCTACAAGGGCGTCTACCGGCGCTACCCGAACATCCGCTGGCTGGGCGCTCACGCCGGCGGCACTCTGCCGTACATCTCCTTCCGTGCCAGCCTGCTCACCGTCACCCCCGCCGTCGCCCAGACGCTGGGCATCACCGGCACGGACGACAGCAGCCCGGCCTTCCGTAAGCTCTTCTACGACACGGCGCTCTCCCCTGCCCCGCAGGCCATGAAGTCGGTGCGCGAGCTGGCCGGCACAGAGCACATTCTGTTCGCCACCGACTGGCCCTTCAGTAGCGGCCTTTTCCCGGCGTTCGGGGATCCCGCGCCCCAACTGGACGAGACGTTCACCTCGGGTGACCGAGTGAAGGTGGAACGGTCCAACGCCCTGGCCCAGTTCCCCGGACTCGCCAAGAGGCTCGGGCCCTGACGACGAAGTACCTCTATCCGGGCGGCCGCCTGAGCAGAGGGACGTCACTCCGCCCCGGCTCCCGCGATGACCTGCTCCTTCCAGCCTGCCGTGTCGGTCTCCTCCGCGGCCGCCTCCCTGTGTCGCCCGCGGCTGGTGCCCGCCCAGCCCAGGAGAAAGCCCGCCAGCATGGCGATCAGTCCCATGGGCTGGAGGGCGATCCAGGGGACGTCGAGAGCGGGCAGGAACGAAGCGGGAGGGCCGGAGAAGGCCGCGGAGGAAACATAGAGGGCGAAGGGGCAGGCCAGACCACGTGCACCGTCCGCAGCAGGCCGGTGCGGTTGTACCGGCTCCAGAACAGGGGGTAGAGACAGGTGGGCACGACCGCGCAGCCGACCACGACGAGTGACGGGTGGATTAGCGGCTGCAGGTTGTGGGCTTGGACCGCCACGGCAATGCCGACCGCACGCTGCCGCCCAGTCCGGTCGTGCGGCCCTCCAATGCGCCGACCAACAGCATCAGCGCCGTCTGTCCGCTGCTGCCGAGGGACTGATGACAAACCCTCATGATCTAGGCATGACAGAAACGGCCAGGACGTGGCCGCGGTCTCCCCGGGCCCGGCCGGGGCCGAGCCCAAGGAGACCGATCCCGCCGGGGCCAACGGGCGCCAGGGCGGTCAGTCGTCGGGGATACCGACGCCGCTGAGGGCGGGGACGGTCTTCTCCGGGCGGACGAGTGAACGCGTGCCGAGCCGGAACTGGTCGAGCTTGTCGACGATCGTCTGGCCGACGGGCTTGTGGCCCCAGATGCTGATGCCCTGGTGTGTGGAGGGATCCCAGGTGTTTTCGTCGATGACGATGGGGTTCCAGCCGACTTCCCACTCGAAGCCCGAAGGGGTGCGGGCGTAATAGGAGAGTTCCTTGTCATTGGTGTGCTGACCCACCGACAACGCCATGTCGAAGCCGAGTTCGCACACCCGCTCGTAGCTCTGCGCGAGGTCGTCGAGGCTTTCGGCCTGGATGTTGAGGTGCTGGACGCGGGTGCGGATGGGGTCGATGGGCAGGCCTCGGACGGCGGCGATGGCGATGGAGTGGTGACGTTCGTTGACCCGCAGGAAGCGAATCTTCAGCTTGATGCCGCTGATGGTCTCGTCGATGTAGTCGGTCAGGCGAGCGTCGAAAACCGTGCTGAAGTAACCGCGCATCAGAGTGGGTTTGGCCGAGGTGATCGCGACATGGCCCATGCCCGCATCGCCGGTCACCCAGCCGGAGGCGAGCATCAGAAGAGGCTCGGACGACATGAACGGGGTCGTGTAGATCTCCTGGGTGATCCCCTTGGGGCCAGGGAAGCGCAGCAGCCGCTCCACACCGCGCAGGGCTGCCTCCTCGGCACTGCCCTCGACACAGGGCACGCCGTGGGCCAGTATGCGGGCCTCGACCTGCTCGAACGAGACGTGGTCGTTCACGTGCCAGCCGATGGCCACGACGTCTTCGGCGGGACCGCGCCGCAGCAGGAAGCGGCACTCGTGGTCGTCGATGCGGAAGCGCATCAGGTCGTGGGAGAGGTCGTCGTGGTGCATGCCGATGGCCTCGGTGCCGAACCGGCGCCAGTCGGCGAAGCGGTTGGTCTCGATGACGATGTAGCCCAGGTGGACGGCGCCGAAGACGGACGGTGCGGTGCGGGTGCTCATCGACGGCCTGCCAGGAAATCGGCGCAGAGCCGGTTGAAGAGGCCGGCGCGCTCCCACTGCACCCAGTGGCCGGTGTTGGCGACCTCGTACAGGTCGCAGTTGGGCATGCGCTCAGCCAGCATCCGGCCGCCGGACGGCCGGTTGACCTTGTCCGCCGCTCCCCACAGCACCAGCGTCGGCACGGGCAGACGGTTCAGACGCTTGTCGCGGGTGAAGTCCATCCTCCACACGGTGCGCAGGTCCTTGGGGCGCTGCAGCGGCGGGCTGGCGATCACCTCCGGGTCGATGCTCGCCTCGTAGCGGGCGTCGATGACCGAGTCGGGCACCTGGGCGGCGTTGAAGACCAGGTAGTCGCGGACGAACTTCTCCAGCTTCAGCCGCGAGGGCCCGTCCCCGGTGTAGTAGTTGAGCAGGCTGTTCAGGCCCGGCGTGGGGAGGGCGCGGGTGGTGCCGATGCCGCCGGGGCCCATGAGGACCATGCGGTCGACCCGGTCGGGGGTGTCCAGGGCCAGGCGGAGGGCGCAGGCACCGCCGTAGGAGTTGCCGACCAGGTGGGCCTTGTCCAGGCCGAGTCGGTCGAGGACGCCGCGGATGCCGTGGGCGAGGGAACCGAACGGGTCGGTGAGGTCGATGCCCTTGCTGCTGCGGCCGTAGCCGGGCAGGTCGGGCACGAGGACCCGGTATTCCTTGGCCAACTCGGCGATGTTGCGGCTGTAGTTGGAGACGCCCGAGGCGCCCGGGCCGCCGCCGTGGAGCAGCAGCGCGGGCGGGCCGTCACCCGTCTCCGCGACGAAGATCTTCTTGCTGCCGATGTCGAGGGTGTACTCCTGCATCTCCGGCAGGTCGGTCTGCGTGGTCATGGTGATCCTCACGGTGCGGTCGTGGCGCTGGCCTGCGGGGCGGGAGTGAATCCCGCCGGGGGCGACGGGAGTTGGGCGCCGGTGGGCGCGGCCGCGTAGACGTAGGCGTCGGGGCGCAGGGCCAGGGTGGCCACGCGGTGCTCGGTCATCCAGGGCAGTAGGACGCCGTCGCTGTCGACGACCGCGCCCTCGGCCGGGCGGGAGCCCACCGGCAGGACGGCCAGCGACGGAACGCCCAGGCGCCCCCACGCAGGCTGCGCGGTGGGCGGCCCGAGGTGCAGGAGCAGCCAGCGGCCGGCCAACGCGTCGTCCAGGCGGACGCGTTCGCCGTCGGGGCCGGTCACCCAGGGCTGGGGTATCTGGTGTCCGGACGCCTTGGTGCGGGGGCGGGCCTGGAAGCCGTCGCCGTAGTGGGCGACGGGGATCCAGTTGGAGTCCTGGAGCCAGGCGCTGACACCCCCCACGCGGTTCAGCACCGGCAGCACGGCATCGCGGATCCGGGTGACCGCACGGCGGCGCTCGGTGATGATCCGCCCGACGAACACCGCCCGCCTGGTGACCTCCTTGACGTGCGGTTTGCGCTCGGCCTCGTAGGAGTCGAGCACCGGCTCAGGCAGCTCGCCCCGCAGCACCGCGTCCAGCTTCCAGCACAGGTTGGCCACGTCGCGCACGCCGGCCGCCATACCCTGCCCGATCCACGGCGGCATGGCGTGGGCGGCGTCGCCTGCGAGGAAGACCCGGCCCACCCGGAAGCATGCGGCGAAGCGGACATGGTGGCTGTAGACGGTGGCGCGCAGGATCTTGATCTGGTCCCGGACGATCCCGTACCGGGCCACCATCGAGTAGATCGCCTCGTCTGTCGTCAGGTACTTCTCGTCGTCGCCCGGCAAGATCGGGAACTCCCAGCGGTGGTGCCCGAGCGGGGTCGGGCAGTCCACGGCCGGCCGGGCCGGGTCGCAGCGGAAGCGCAGCCGGTCGTGATCCGGCCACGGCTTGAGCATCGCTGTGTCGATGACCACCCAGCGGTCCTCGTACGTCCGCCCTTCGTAGCCCACGTTGAGCTGGGCGCGGGTGAGGCTGGAGCCACCGTCGGCCGCGATCACGTATTTCGCGCGCAGGCGTCGTACGGAGTCGTCGGTGGTGGACAGCGTGGTCAGTTCCACGCCGTCGGCGTCCTGCCGCAGGCGCAGGCACTCGTGCCGCAGCAACACCTCGACGTTCGGGTAGCGGTCGACGCCGTCGCGCAGGACCTGCTCCAGCGCCGGCTGGTAGATGAACATCTGCGGCGGATGGCCGTGCCCGCGCGGCGTCGGGTGCGCGCTGAGGAAGGCGCGGCCGCGCGCGTCCACGAAGTCAAGCGGCCGCTCGGCCAGCATGTCCTGCTTGAGCTGCTCGGCCAGTCCGATGCGCTGCCAGATCCGGACGACCTCCTCGTCCGTGGAGATCGCCCGCGCGCGGGAGAAGATCTCGGCATCGCGTTCGAGCACCACCACCCGGAGACCCATTCCGCCCAGCAGGTTCGCCGCGGTTACGCCTGTCGGTCCGTAGCCGATCACCGCTACGTCATACACATCGTCGTCGGCTCTGCCCTCGGCCCTGACTTCACTCACCAGGCCACCTCACTGTCGTCCCTGTCGCACGGCTCTTGCTGTAGCGGTCACTCCAATTGGAATGGTCGCTACGCTAAGCTTCGTGTCGGGTACGGTCAAGAGCCCGGGACTGGGAGGGACAGAGCTGATGCCGAGTGCACAGACAGCGCGAAAGAAGCGCGCGAACGGGGTCGAGTCGCGGCAGCGCATCCTGGACGCCACGGTCGACATCGCCGGGGAACGCGGATACGAGGGCACGTCCATCGCGGCCGTGAGCACCAAGTGCGGGCTCCCCGCCAGCTCGATCTACTGGCACTTCAAGGACAAGGACGACCTGATCGCCGCGGTCATCGAACGCAGCTTCGAGACCTGGCTGGCTGCCGTCGAGCTGCCGGACGAAGAGACCGGCACGCCCTTGGAGCGGGTCACAACCATGGCGGCGAATGTCGCGAAGTCCCTGGTCGACGAGCCGGACTTTCTGCGCCTCGGCCTCATGCTCGCTCTTGAACGGCGGCCGGCGGAGCCCCGCGGCCGGGCGGTGTTCCTTCAGGTCCGCGGCACCGCGAGCCAGCGGATCGCCGACGTGATCGGGAGCCTGTTCCCGGCCCTGGACGACGATGCCGTACGCAAGCTCAGCGTCTACGCCGTCGCGGGCGCCGACGGCCTGTTCGTTCAGCGGGAGATCGCCGGCGACAGTATCGACCTGGTCGCGATGTTCGAAATGCACGCGCGGCTCGTCTATGACGCGGCGGTCCGCATGGCCGCGGAAGCCGACGCATGACTCTGAACACCGAGCAACGCGCGATGGCCGCACGACTACTGCGCGACGCGGAGCATCACATCGCCCCGATCGAGCCGCTCTCGTCCCTGCTGCCCGGGCTGGACCTGAGCGACGCCTACGCGATCCAGCGGGACAACATCGCCCGTCGCCTGGCCGACGGCGCGTCCGTGGTCGGCCACAAAATCGGGCTGACCTCGGCCGCCATGCAACAGCTCCTCGGCGTTGGCGAGCCCGACTTCGGTCACCTTTTGAACGACATGGTGCACCGCGACGGTGCGCCGGTCTTCGCCGGCCAGTACTGCCGGCCGCGCATCGAACCGGAGATCTGTTTCCGCCTCGCCCGGCCCTTGCTCGGCCCGGCCATCACCGTCCAGGACGTTCTCGACGCCACCGACGCGGTCGCGCCCGCCCTGGAGATCGCCGACAGCCGGATCCAGGACTGGAAGATCACGCTGGTCGACACGGTTGCTGACAACGCCAGCTCCGCGGGTCTGATCTGCGGCCCATGGATGGCCCTGGCCGACTCGCCCGACCTCGCCTCCGTCACTGTCGACCTGCTCGTCGACGGTGCATGCGTCGCCTCGGGCCGCGGGCGCGAGGTACTGGGCCATCCGGCGGCCGCGGTGGCCTGGCTCGCCAACACCCTCGCCGCGTTCAGCACCAGCCTGGCCCCCGGAGAGATCGTGCTGCCCGGTGCCATGACCGAAGCCCCCTTCGTCACTGCCGGGCAGGGGGTCGAGGCCCGCTTCAGCGGCCTCCGCCCGGTGTCGGCGTCCTTCGTCTGAGGCCGGTCGCTGCCGCCGTCGGCACCAGCCAGGGAAGGCGGCCGACCGTGATCACGCCCCCGCGAGCCGCGGGAACAGAACTTCCGCGCTGCCACGGTTGATCGCGTCGAGCTGGCCGGGCTCGAAGCCCTCGTAACCGTCGAGCAGGGAGTCGAGGAGGCCGCCGGCCTCCTCCGGGGCGAACGGGAAGTCGCTGCCGTAGAGGATGTGCCCGGGTGCCGCGAAGGCCAGCAGGGAGGGCAGGGCGGCGGGCGTGCTGGACAGCGCGGTGTCGAAGTAGAAGCGCTGAAGGTCCGTCAGAATGCCCATCGGCGTCGTCCCGGGGTTGAACTGGGCGCCGCCGGCGAACCGCCAGGCGGCGTAGGGCAGGAAACCCCCCGCATGGGAGAGGATCACCTTCATGCGGGTATGACGGCTCATCACCCCGTTGAGCGTCATGTGCACCGCGGTGCGCGTGGTGTCGAAGGGGAAGTCGAGCAGAGGGCCGGGCATGCCGTCCAGCATCGGAAGGGGCGGTGCGTCGGGGTGGATGAACACCACCGCGCCGCGGGCGTCGAGTTCGGCCCACAGCGGCTCGTACGCCTTGTCCCCGAGGTAGCGGCCCCGGACGTTGGACATCAGCACCACTCCGTCGGCACGCAGCTCGTCCAGTGCGTAGGCGGCCTCGGCGAGCGCGCCGTCGACGTCCGGCAGCGGGAGAGCGGCGAAGAAGCCGAACCGGTCGGGCCGGTCCTTGGCCAGCTCCGCGGCGTACTCGTTGGCGGCGCGGGCGACCTTGCGGGCTTCGGCGTCGTCGCCGAAGTGGGTGCCGGGCGAGCTGATCGAGAGGATGCCGGTGGCGATCGACCGGCGGTCCATCATTGCGATGGCGCTTTCCGCGTCCCACGCGGGAGTGGGCCAGCCTGCGGCTGTCGCGCCGTGGCTGTCCATCACGTCCCGGTAGGCCGACGGGATGAGGTGCTGATGGACATCGATGCGGTACGGAGAGGACATTACTTCTCTCGCCTCCTAATATTTAGGTGGCTAATTATTGTGCTGGTAAGTTACCCCTTCATGGGCAGCGAACACAACACCGAGCACGTCATGACCGATCGCGACGTCAGCGGAGAGGAGATCGCGCGGGCCGCCGACGCGTTGTTCGCCGCGATGCGACGGGCCCGTTCGGCAGGCGCCGAGCGGATTGGCGGGCTCTCCCTGGCCCAGGTCGCACTGCTTGAACCACTGGCTACGGAGACGGACATCCCGGTGGGCCACCTGGCGAGCAGCGCGGACGTCAGCGTCCCCACCGCCACCCGCATGCTGCAGCAGCTGGAGAGGAAGGGCATCGTCGTGCGCCGCCGGTCCCCCGAGGACGAGCGACGGGTCCTGGTCGGACTCACACCCGAGGGAGCCGAGGTGCTGGCCACGCTCCGCTCCCGGCTGCGGGAGCGCCAGCTCCGCGCCTATGAGGCGTTCACGCCGGCCGAGCGCACTCAGCTCGTCAGCCTCCTGCGCCGCCTGACCGGACTCGTCTCCGACACTGACTCGGACTGATGGCGCCGCAAGCGACAGTGGCGTACTCAACGTTGCGACAGCTTCGGACGCCCGCGCCGAAGTTCACTGCGCTTCTCCCCAAGAGCCCGAACACAAAAGACTCACTCGGCGCCGCACGCTGACCTCTTCGGAGTCATGAAGACAGCCATTTGGCGGCTCAGTCGACAACGGCCTCCGCGGTGACCGTGGCCGCGACGTCCTCTACCACGACCCGCGCCTGCTTCTTGGATACACCCGGCCGCTTCCGGCCTCGCCATCGCCGTCGGCCCCGTCGTCGCCGACTGGACCAGCGATTCTTGGTGCTCGACGGTCGGCAGGAAGCACGGCTTAAACAGCGAGGGACCGGGGGCCGCCGCACCCGCTCTGCCGGACGGCAGCCTCGTGCTGGCCGCCCAACAACAGCACCCCCCTTGCCGACAGAGACTGACCGCGACCGGCCGCGCCGAGGCGCGAGGCGTGGGTTCCGCAGCGCGGAGTCCGCCCTCGGCGCCTGCACAACCAGGCGTACGCTGGTACGAGGCGGGGGCGCCGGGCGCGTGCCTCCACTGGCGAACACGGAGGTGGGTCGTGGCCCAGGCCAATGGACAGATCGGGGTGGTCCTCGTACACGGGCTCCTCTCCTCGCCTGACGTGTGGGCCCCCTTCCAGAAGTTGCTCGACACGGACCGTGAGTTGTCCTTCGTCACCCCACTCCCCTTCGAGTACTCGACCCCGTACTTCCGCTTCAACCCGCTGCGCCGCATCCCCTCCTTCGACGACATCGCCGACAGCCTGCAGATGTTCCTGCGGGTGGAGGCGGGGGCCTTCGACGACATCGTCCTCGTCTCGCACAGCCAAGGCGGTCTGATCGTCCAGCGCCACCTCCACCGCATGCTGAGCGCGGGCCGCGGCGCCGAACTCACCCGGATTCGGTTGGTCTGTACGTTCGCCTGCCCCAACTCCGGTGCGGAGCTGCTGCATACGTTCCGCCGCCGTTTCGTGCGCAAGCACCCGCAGGAGCGCGAGCTGCGCCCGCTCAACGCTCTCGTCGCTGAGGCCCACAGCACCGTCATCAACCGCGTCGTCCATGCGGAACGGGCCACCGCGAGCACCTGCCCCATCCCCTTCCGTGTCTACGCCGGTGAGTCCGACAACATCGTCACGCCGACCTCCGCGCGCGGTGCCTTCCCCGGCGCGGGCGTCCTGCCCGGAGACCATTCGACCCTCGTGCGTCCCGACTCGGTCACCCACCGCTCCTACACCACCTTGCGAGGGGACCTGCTGTTCGCCCGCGACCGGGCCCGCGAGGCAGTACGGTCCTCGGCCCCAGCACCGTCGTCGCCTGCCCCGGAACCGGTACGGGACGAGCGTCGAGCGGAGCGGAATCAGCCGAGCATCCGCATCCAGGAGAACAACGCGTCGGACAACAGCCAGGTGTTCGCGGTCCAGGACGGCAGGATCGACGTCCACCAGGGCCCCCAGCCTCCCTCCCCGGGACCGTCAGGCGGAGCGGAGGAGCCCGCCTAGTTCGCGCTCGTGCGCCGCACGGTTCGCGCTCGTGCGCTTCACGCCGGCTCTTCGCCGACGGCGGTCTGCTCCAGGCGGTGCGCCGAGGCGCTCGCCTGATGGTTCGCCAGCACCCCGCGGATCTCCAACCAGGGGTCGAGCCGTTCTGCCGTCAGCAGCACCCGGGCCGGGACCCCGGCCCGGTGCAGCAGGGCATTGCTGAACAGCCAGATCAGATGGCTGGACGGCCAGCGGTCGGCGCGCTCCACGATCATCAGGAGCCCCGCGCCTCCACGCCCGGCGGCGTGCTCCATGAACCGTGCGCTCGCTTCGGCGGTCGCCGATCCGTGCACGGCCGCGGCCACGCTCCACCCGGCGGCAACCGAACCGGTGGCGAACCGGGCGGTCAACCGTCTCTTGTCCTCGGCGTGCGAACCGTGCAGCCACAGCATCGCCAGCCGGGACGACGTGTCGCGCCATTCTTCGAGCCGGGCCACATCCCGTACGCGGTCGCCGTATTCGGCTTCCTCGGGCCGCTCCGCAGACGGGGACGGGGACGGGGGCGGCCAGGCTCGCAACCGGTAGACCGGCTTCCCGTCGCCGAACACATGCACGTCGGCTTCCAGAGCCCCGTACGCGAACCCTCCTGCCGCTGCGATGTACTGTTCCGCGCGCCCCGGATCCACCTCGCTCCCCACGTCACGGCGTTCCTTCACTCCTGAGGTCCGGTGTCGGTCCGGGCCCGGCGCCGACCGGGTTCGTCCTGGTGCACGATGACATTCCCTCTCATGGCCTGGAACAGCTGCGCGTTGTCTTTCGCGATGCCGTTCTGCACCCACGTCTGCTGGGCTTGCGGCAGCGCCGACTCCAACCGGGCGATCAGCACCCTCAGTTCGTCCACCAAACCGGGGTGATCCGTCAGTAGCGACTCCAATTCCAGCTGCCACACCGGGGCGAGGACGGCACGCACACGCTCGGCGTCGGCCGACCGGGCGACCAGCGCGGCGTTGCTGTCCAGTTGAGCCTCCACGATGGCCGACTGCTCCTCGCTCCGGCGGGCGAAGAGCCGCACCGTGCCCTCGCGCGCGATCGGCCACGCTTCGGTTGCCATGGCCGCCACAACCGTTGAGCCGCCGGTCAGGGCCAGAAGTTCCATCGATTTCGCCATAGCGTTGCGCTCCTTGAGCCAGCTGTTCGTCCAGTCCGTGCGACGGCACGGAGGTGACGTACGGGAAAGGACGCGGAAAGCGCGGCATCGGGTTCCCCTCGCGGCGACTGGTAGATTCGCCCACCACGCCGGAACGAAGCACCCGGGGGGCCACGCATGCCGGTACGCCCAGGCGGCCCGCAGGCGACCGCCGCCCACCAGTCCGTGCGGGCCGAGAGCGGCTTCGCCTACGGGCTGATCGGAGCCGACCTCCACGTCCACGGCGACGGTATGCCGGTCTATCTCCTCGCCAACTGGGCACCTCCGGCACCGACTTCCGACGCGTGGCTTCGTGAACTCCCCAGCCGCCTGCTCAACGCTCGGCACGCGGTCGTGGACTTCACGGGCCGACAGGACGAACGCGCCTCTCTCCACCACTGGTTACGGGAGAGCGATCGGCTGTCGATGCGGTGGTTGCACGGCGTCGGCGGTCAGGGGAAGACGCGGCTCGCCGACCAACTGGCCAAGGAGGCGATCGAGCGGGGGTGGAAGGCCGTCGTCGCCACCCATGCCCCAGGCTCGGTGGTGGGGTCGGCATCACACGATCTTCGACCTGCCGGCCACACCGGTCTGCTCCTGATCGTCGACTACGCGGACCGCTGGCCGCTCAACCATCTGACCCTGCTGCTCGGGAACTCCCTGCTGCACCAGCACGACACCGTCCCCACCCGCGTGCTGCTGCTCGCCCGTACGGACGAGGCCTGGCCCACCGTACGCGCCGCGACGGCGGAACTCGGCGGCTCGGCCTCCGACCAACGCCTGGGAGTCCTGCCGGAAGCCGCCGCACGTGCGGAGATGTTCGCCGCCGCCCGCACGGCATTCACACGTCACTACGGCTGCGGCGACCTCGGGTACATCCTGCCCGCTGTCCCCCTGGACTCCGCCGCCATGGGCCTCACCTTGTCCGTGCATATGGCGGCGCTGGTCGCGGTGGACGCCCGCGTCAACGGCCGACCCACTCCCGCGGACGCGGCGGGGTTGACCGTGTACCTGCTGGATCGCGAGCACCTGCACTGGGCCCTCATGGCCGGAGACGGCACACACCGGCTCGGGGCCACCGCGGGCAAGGTCAGGACATCGCCGGAGGTGATGCACCGCGCCGTCTTCGCCGCAGCCCTCGCCGGCCCGCAGAGCCGGCGAACAGGCCTCGCACTGCTGCGCGCGGCGGGCGTCCGCGCCTCCCCGCACCACGTCCTGGAGGATCACGCCCGGTACTACCCGGCCCCGGATCCGGAGAGCGGTACCGTCCTGGAGCCGCCCTACCCCGATCGCCTCGCCGAAGACTTCCTGGCGCTCACCGTGCCCGGTCATAGGGCGGACTACCCCGACCAGCCATGGGCCGTGGAGGCGGCCGGCGGCGTCGTCGCGTTGCGGGGTGCGGACGGCACCCGCCGCGAGCGAGTGGCGCGGTCCGTCACCTTCCTCGCGGCGGCCACCGAACGGTGGCCGCATGTGGGGCACAAGCTGCTGTTCCCGCTCCTGCGCACGTCCCCGGAACTGGCTCTGGAGGCCGGCAGCGCCGCGTTGACGGCGCTCGCCGCCGGTGCGGAGCCAGCTCTGCTCGAGCAGATCGAGAAGCTCTTCCCCCAGTGGAGCGACAGCGACCTCGACACCGGCATCGCCTCGATCGTGGAGCGGCTGTCGCAGGACCGGCTGCTGAACACGGACGACCCGCTGGTTCACGCCACGGTGCTCCAGCGGTTGGCGAACGTACTGGAGCATGCGGGCAGATACGAGCGCGCACTGGAGCATGCCGAGGAGGCCGTCCACCTGTGGCGCCGGCTGGCTGCCCGCGATCCGCAGCACGCCCGCGCACACGCCATCGCGTTGGACACCCTCAGCTCACTGCTGTCCACCCTCGGCCACACGGAGGACGCACTGGCCAGGGCCCAGGAGTCGATCGAGGTCCGGCAGGCGCGAACCGGCGCCGACCGCAAGGATCACACGTCCGGGCTCGCGGTCGCCGCGTCCAACATCAGCCTGCGGAAGCGGAGGCTGGGTCGGCGCAGAGAAGCCCTGGAGGACGGCCTGGCGGCGCTGACGCGCCAGCGCCGCCTCGCCGACATCGACCCGGACACCCACGAACCGGGCTTGGCTGTCGTGCTGAGCAACGTAGGGGGCCTGCATGCCGAGATCGGTGAGTACGCCGAGGGACTGGCACTGACCTGGGAGGCAGTCGTGATCAATCGCCGACTGGCGGAACAGGATCCGGGCCGTCATCTCCCCCGTCTCGCCACGGCCCTCAACAATCTCGGTGCCCGGCTCGGCGAGAACGGCCGAAATCAAGAGGCTCTGAGGGTCACTGAGGAGTCCGTGGCGCACCACCGTCGGCTGGTGAAGCTCAACCAGGACGCCCACGAGGACGGTCTGGCCCGGGCACTGGACAACCTCGGCGTCCGGCTGAGCGAGGCCGACCGCTGGGGCGAGGCGCTGAACCCGGCGTTGGAGGCCGTCGAGATCCGTCGGCGGCAGGTCGCGCGACGGCCGAGAGCGCACGAGCCGGAGCTGGCGCAGGCGCTGGACAACATCGGCCGTGTGTTCACCTGGCACGATCGCGTCGACGAGGCGCTGGCCTGCTCCCACGAGGCAGTCGCGCTCTACCGCCGGCTGGCCGACGTACACCCCGACGCCCACGGGCTGCGCCTCGCGGACTCGTTGTACAACCTGGCGTGGCGGCAGATGTGCGCTTGGCAGCGCCACGATCCTCTGCCCTCCGCGGACCAGGCAGCGGCAGAGGCCCTCGCTCTCTGGGAACCCCTGGCCGCAGACCTGCCCGCCGACCGCCGGGAAGCGATGGACCGGTGTCGCGAACTGCGGGACCGGATCCGGGCCGCAGCCGAAGCGAAGGCGACGGGCGCCCGGCTGCGTCGCGAACTGGGGCTGCCCGCCCTGCTGCGGCGGCACTACGTGGAACTCCTCACCTCCGTGGGGTTGGAGCCCACCGCGGCGAACATGCGTGGCGCTGTCGAGCGCGTCGGATTCATGTTCTTCGTCGAGGCCTTCGTACGGGTGGAGCGCGACGGAAGCCCCGAGCAGTACCGAACGGTCGTCGAGGAACTCAAGGAGCCCTTTGCCGATCCGGCTCGCTGGCCGCAGCAGATCCTCGACCGGCTCGCGCTGTGGTGGCCCCACGAGGCGGCCGGACTGCGCGGTCTGCCCACCCGCACGATCGAGACACTGACCGCGGACCCGGAGCGGTATTTCCGGACCGACTCCTCCGGGCGTCTGCTGTCGCTGGCGGAGTTCGCCGAATCGCTCACTACGCGCCCCTGACTCGGTCAGCGGTCGCCCTCGCCCCGCTCATCGCCCTCCTCGCCCCCTTCGGCCTCTTCGTCAGCCAGTTCTCGGACGATCGCGTCCGCCTCCTCCGTACGGCCGAGCACGCGCAGCGCCTCCGCGTGAGCGGTGCGCACGACGCGCAGGTCCGTCGCGTACTTCTCCGGTTCCGCGGCGGCCAGCCGGCGGCAGAGAGCGACGGCCTCCTCAGCCGCCTGGAGCGCAGCGTGCGGGCGTTGTTCTCTGTGGTCGTCGGCGATCATCCACAAATTGCGCAGCAGTTCGGGCTCGTGGAGCGCCGGGTCCTGAGCCGCGAGCCTCCGTTGGATGGCGACCGCCTCGTCGGCGGCCTCGGCTGCCTCCTCGGTACGGCCGGAACCGATCAGAAAGGTACCGAGGTTGCCCAGTCCGCTCGCGAGGTCAGGTTCGTGGGCCAGCGGATTGACGGCGACCAGCCTGCGCAGGACCGACACGGCCTCCCGGGTCGTGGTCACCGCCTCCGCCACCCGGCCGACTGGCGATCTCCCACAGCCCGTCCGGAACAATCCAACTCCACGTACCCCGCCCCATACCGTGGTCAACGACGCCTCACCACGTAGGACACGGTCTAAGTGCCCGGGTGTTTCAGCCTGGGACCAGTGACTCGCTCCTGGCGGTCCAACGCTTGCCTGCCCCACTAGATCAACTCAACCGCGCCCTCGCGTAAGCAGCCATCGCGTCACGCTGGTAGGCGGCTAGGCCTTCGGCGACCCTCTCGTACAAGGCATTGAAATGTGGGTCATCTACGTACATCTCCCCAAGAGAGATGAACGTGGCAGCGTCCGCAATCCCGTATCGCCTAGCCTCGCGGTAGTACCAGTCGACTTCCTCCAGTACGGTCGGGTTGTCGGGCGATGTGCGAGCGACCATGAACTCGGCCATCCGAATCAGGCGGTCGGTGATGTCCTGTTCCTCGGCCTGTGTTTGCTCCGACTGCCGCTCGCGGGTTTTTGGATCATGCACCAGGTAGGCGAACCCCTCGAACAGGCTCTCCGGCCGGTTGATCTTCGGCTCTACCATAATGACGCCTTCTTCCCTGGTGTTCCCTGATTCGTGCCAGCAAGGAGGACAGTGGCTAGCCCGGAGGTGACGGTCAGTCAAGCCTGCTTTCACCATTGATTTGGGCTTCGCCACGCCGGATCTGGATCACCGCTCCGTCGAAGGGCCGATCAAAACCGCCATAGCTGTCTGGAGTGCCCATCCACCCAACCTCCCTGGTACACCGGGGCGCCCAGGACATCTGATTCGACCTCAAGCACCTTACCGCTGTGCTTGGCCGTCAACTTGATGTGGGTGCCCCCGTATACCTCGGGGAGGAATCGCTGGTTGTCGCCCCCCCACCATTTCCACTGATGCAGGCGCGCCCCTTGCGCGGTTGATATACCCTCGACATCCATGACTTTATCGACGTGCTGCGCAATGAGTCTTACGTAGCCGTCGCCTACGGGCTCCATTCTCCACCTTTGATTTCCGCCTCCCCAGTAGTCCCAGATTTGGACCTTGGCGCCGTCGACGTTCGATATACCCTCGACGTCGAGGACTTTATCGCTGAACTTGGAGTGCAGCGGTCGAACGGGAGAGCGGGCGAAGGTCACCCCGTACACCCACTCATCGGCGGTCCCGTTGTGGCTGGCCGAGAATCCCATGTGGGTGAAGTCGGGTTCTCGGATCAGTGCTTCATGGCCCGGGCTTTGCAGCCACCAATTCATGGGTGCGTCGGACTTTAGATATGCGCCACCCCAGTAGAGGATTTCGCCAGTCCGATTGTTCTCCGGAACCCAGCCTCCGGCACCGGCAGCCTCTACGATCCGTACTCCGGGGGTACTGTCGTCCGAACCCTTGTGGGCATCTCTACCGGGCGTCTTGTACACCCAGGGGTGATTTGCCATATCCGACGTGTGGCGGGCGGCTGCTGCCGATAGGTCCTTATCTATGAAGACTGGGATAAGGCCCTTCTCGGCCCGGTACTTGTTGATCCGCGTGAGGCAACCAACTCCGGCTAGAAATATGCCGAAGAGGAAGTCGCCGGGTCCAGCAGGCATGTCTCACTCACCCTATCCGTGCATGTGTCTAGTTCCAGCCTGTATGTATCTCAAGGATCGGTGCATCCGGTCTCTGTCGCCACTCGGGATGGAGCATGGGGATACCACAACGACCAGCGCAAGGAGCGAATCGGTACTGAGAGCCGTGTGAGGGGGTGTGAGTTGAGCGTCTGGTTCGGTGCGAGACGCCGCCGTGGATCGGCTGCGGATCTGATGGGAATGACGGGCCGACACCCATGAAGCGTTGCTTGAACTCGTCTGCCTGATCAACCACCGATAACTCGACTCCCTGTGGCAGCTGTTGCAATAACCCCGACGCCTGGACACTTGATTGTCAAGGGTGTCCGGGCCATTCGTGCAGGTCGTAAGCCTGACTGAACAGTCGGACACGTGGGACACTCTGCATGCAGACACGCCGTGAGCCCTGGGCCGTCTCCGGGCCGTGCGAGGGTGCCCGAGGCCGACCAAGGGCGACCGACGGTGACGGATGAGGCTGCGCCGTCGGCAGCAAAGCTCCAGGTCAGCGCCGCCCACCCATACCCGTTTCCCCCAGGGGTAGCGATCCGGCAAGATGGGGTGTTTCTTGCCATGCAGTAGCAAGTGGCGACCCAAGTAGGGTGCCGCGCATGCCCACTTCTCCTGATCGTGTCGACAGCCGAGAAACCCTGGCCGCCTTCGTCCGTTCCCTGCACCGCAGGCAAGCCGAGGATGGCGGCTCGTGGGAGAACGCGGATCTCGCGAGTTTCCTGGAGGCCTTGGCAGCGTGGATCGACGACGCGGACGGTTGGTACAGCAACGCCGGCGGCGAGTTGCCCGGCAGCGGTGACTGGACGTTCTTCGCACGAGCCTTGCAAGGGGCGACCATCTACGAATAGTCAGGGGCCCTGTCGAATGTGTATCGAAGTCGGCAATAGCCCGAACGCGGCATGCTGTAAGCACCAGGTCAGAGGTACTCCTCCGGCGATCCGTCCAAGCGCCTTCTAAGCGCTTGGCCGCAGGTTCGGGTCATGCCGGAGGCGCCACTAATCGCCAGTCCAGAGCGCATTGCAGAACGTCACGATCTGGGCATTTCCCTTGTGTGCGTGAGGTGTTGAGGGCTGATGTGGTGTGGGCGGAGACGTTTGCGGGGCTGCGGATGACGCTGTTCGTGGTGCCTACCGTTCGCTGAGCGAGTGCTGGTGGTGGTCTTCTGCCGCACGAGCCTCACCATGCGGTAGCTCGCACCCCTGTTCGAGATCTCGCCGGCGACGGTGCGCAGGGCCATCCGACGGCTTGGGCCGCTCCTCGGGTTCGAACCGGCCGCACGTCCCGTCGAGGCCGACAACCGGCTGTGGATCGTGGACGGCACGCTGGTCCCGGCCCGCGACCGCAAGGTCGATGCTTCCAGCGGCAACTACCGCTTCTCCCCGAAAGTGCAGGTCATCATCCATGCCGACACCCGCTTGGTGGTGGCCGCCGCCCGACCAGCACCGGGCAACCGGGCCAACGCCCACGTGTGACGCAACTCCGGCCTGCCGGACTGGTGCCATGGCGTTACCGTGCTCGGCGACGCCTACAACAACACCGACCTCGTCGTCCCGCACCGCAAACAGCCCGGCCGGCCCCTGATGGCGGGAGAGGCCGACAACGCCGAGCGCCGACGGGTCCACGCGCGGGTCGAGCATGCCATCGGCCGACTGAAGAAGCACAAGATCCTCCGAAACTGCCGACAGCACGACGACGGCCTCCACCGTGCGGGCCAAACGGTCTCCCAGATGCTGAACCTCACCCTGACCACATGATCATGAATCGTCCTCGTGAGTTCACCTCCATGTCGGCGGGGACCAGATGTACCGTCCCGAGGACGGCGAAGATCAGGTCGGTTCACCCCCGCGTCGGCGGGGACCACCGCACGGAGATGTACCGGTCGGGCATTCCCTTCGGTTCACCCCCGCGTCGGCGGGGACCACGCCATGCCCGGCGCGACCATCACCGCCATCAACGGTTCACCCCCGCGTCGGCGGGGACCACCAGCACGAAGGCCCGCGCCGACCAGTGCGGGCCGGTTCACCCCCACGTCGGCGGGGACCACGTGATCACGGCGCGGTCGCCATGCGTGCCCGCCGGTTCACCCCCGCGTCGGCGGGGACCACTAGGCAGCGCCGACCGGGCAGGACCGGGCCGTCGGTTCACCCCCGCGTCGGCGGGGACCACGTCGGCGGCCACACCCACAACAGGCACGGAGGCGGTTCACCCCCGCGTCAGCGGGGACCACGGGGGTGACGCCGTGGACGCCGTCGCGGTGCAGCGGTTCACCCCCGCGTCGGCGGGGACCACGTGATGCCGTGCTGGGCGCGCAGCTTGTCGGCCGGTTCACCCCCGCGTCGGCGGGGACCACATACCGCCCGAGCCCGCCGTCGACTCGCCGCTCGGTTCACCCCCGCGTCGGCGGGGACCACTCGCGACTGCGCCGGATGCTGTCTCCTCGCGCCGGTTCACCCCCGCGTCGGCGGGGACCACGGTGCGTCCATCGGTCTCGTCGCCGCGTTCGGAGGTTCACCCCCGCGTCGGCGGGGACCACGTGACGGGCCGGAGCGCGGTCGCAGCCAGCGTCGGTTCACCCCCGCGTCGGCGGGGACCACCTTCGTGACCTGCGGCTTAGCTCGTGCTTTGCTTGTTCTTTGCCAGGTGGGGTTGTTGTGGGGCAGCGGTCATGCGCATGAGGGTGAGTCCGTCGAAGTCAATGGGAACGCGGCGGCGAGTTCCAGCGGTACGGATGGCGTAGCCCTGTTCGGTCGGGGCGGGGTGGACTAGGACGGCGGCGCCGTCGGCGACGACTTCGGTGACGGCGTCCCAGAGTTGGTCGCGTACGCGGGCTGAGACGGTGCCGACGAAGATGCCGGGGACGACTTCGGTGGTCCAGCGGCTGAGGGCGCCGCGGAGGTGGTCGGGGACGGCGGTGGTGGCGATGACGAGCATGGAGGGCATGTCAGGTGCCGTCCGGTGCGTAGTTGACGCCGGCGGGGAGGGTTCCGGTCTTGGGGTCCCAGAGGTGGACGATGCGCACGTCGTAGCGGGTCGGGTCGTCTGAGTCGTCGTCGGTGGCGGTGGCGGTGGCAGGGGTGAGGAGGCGCTGGATGTCGTGGATGACGCGGGGCAGGAGGCGGATGAGGCGGAGTTCTTCGCGGAATTTGCGGCGGGCTTGCTGTTCGGGGTCGGTGGCCTGGTGGAGGGAGAAGGCGACGGGGAGGGTGGTGTCGGCTTTGTAGAGGTCGGCGATGTCGTAGACGAAGGCGTGCTGGGTGCCGGTGTGGACGAAGCCGAGGGCCGGTGAGCAGCCGAGGGCGAGAACGGCTGCGTGGATGATGCCGTAGAGGCAGGTGTTGGAGGCGGACAGGGCAAGGTTGACGGGGTCTTGCTGGTGCCACTGGTCAGGGTGGTAATTGCGGCGGAAGCGGCCGATGCCGTGTTGCTGGGCGAGGAGTTTGTAGAGGGCCTTCATGCGCTGGCCTTCCATGCCTCGTAGTTGGGCGAGGGTGGTTGCGTGGGGGACGGTGTCTTCGCCGAAGCGCATCTCGTACATGCGGGTGGCGACGGCGAGGCGTTGGTGGGGGTCGGCCCAGGCGGCGACCTGGTGTTCGAGCCAGCGGGTGGTGAGGGAGTCCGGGAGGATGCCGGCGTAGGCGCGGACGCCGCCAGCCCCGGTGCAGATGACGCTGGTGCCGTGGCGGGCGAGGGTGGTCAGGGCGCGGGTGGTGATGGAGACGCCGGGGCCCAGGAGCAGGCAGGTGAGTGCGGCGGTGGGGATGTGGACGGTGTCGGTGCGGTTGTCGTCGAGTTGGATCCGGGCGCAGACGCCGGTGTCGTCCTGGACGACGCGGACCATGTCGAGGTAGAGGAAGGACAGGGAGTCCGCGATGCGCGGGAGCATGGCGAGGGTGGGGGCGGCGAGGCGTCTGCGGGCGTCGCCGCCCCGGGGGCGGGTGTTCACGCGGGGGCGGGGGCGAGGCTGAGGAGGCCGGCGCCGTAGGACTTGGCTCGTCCGATGCCGGTGAGCAGGGCCTGGGCGAGGGCTTGGGGGTCGGTGATGGTGGCGGTGCCGTCGTAGCGCACGAGGTGGTGCCGGCCGCGCAGGGTTTGGCCGGTGCGGGGGTGTGCGGGGGTGAGGGGGGTGGGCAGGAGGGTGCGCAGTTCGAGGCCGGCTTCGGTGGCGCGGCGGGTCCACCACTGGTCGGCTTCCTGGCCGGTGAGGGGGATGCGCTGGCCGCGCTGGCCTTTGCGGTCCAGGGGCAGGCGTTCGGTTTTGACGGGGTTGACTGTGATGCGGTAGCGGACGGGCCGTCCTTGGGTGAGGGCGGCGAACATCGGGGTGAGGTCCTTGAGTTCGGTGTGGCCGTAGTCGTCGGGCAGGCGGGCGGGGTCCAGGGCGGTGGCCTGGACGAGGAGGGTGCTGGTGGTGTCGGTCTCGTCCAGGCGGTACAGGAGTCCGGCTGCTTGGCGGGGGCTTGTGCCGAGGTCGTCGGGGACCAGGCGCATCAGGGTGCGGTGCATCTGGGCGGCGTCGTGCAGGTCGCGCTGGACGGCGCGGCTGCGGGGGTTGAGGCGGATCCGGGCGAGTGCCGCGCTCATGCGGGGACCTCTTCCAACGCGTAGTCGATCAGTTTCTGGTGCAGGGCGTGGGGGTGGGCCGCCAGCTGGGCGGGCAGTTGCTGCACGGTGCGGTGGATGCGGCGGCGGTCGTGGCCGCGCCCGTCTGGGGCGAAGCTGCGGGGCATGTCCTGCACGGTGACGATGTCCGCCGTGGCGTCCGCTGTCTGGGGTGGGTGTTCCCACAGGAAGGTGACGGGGACGGTGCCGTCGCGAGGTGCGGGGCGGCTGGTGTCCCAGCTGAGGGGTACGTGGTGCAGGAGGTCGTTGACGGGGTCGGCTGCGTGGGTGCGCAGCAGGAGCGGTTCGTCGGGGACGCAGGAGCGGCGGCCGAGGTAGGGGGACCAGTGCGGCTGGTGCAGGGCGTGGGCGATGTGGGTGGTGGTGTCGTGGGGGCCGGTGACGGCGATGACGAAGACGGCGTCGGCGAGGTAGTGGCGGCGGGTGACGACGGCGGCGCCTTTGTTGCTGCCGCCGCTGGTGGCGGCGGTCTTCTCCTTGGGCTGGCCGCCGCCGACGGTGTGGTAGTCGATCATGCGGGTGCCGGGCCGGTCGATGCGGACGGTGAACTCCAGTGCCCGGTAGCGGTCCAGGGCGCTCGTGTCGTGGCGGGGGATGCCTTCGGCTGCGGCGAACATACCGGTCAGGGCGGAGCGGGTGGGGAAGGGGGCGGTGTCCCGGTCCGGAGTGAACGCCGAGCGCTCCCCCCAGGACTGCAGGGGTGCGGCCAGCCGCAGCAGCAAGCCGCTCATGCGTCGGCCCCGGTGGTGGGCAGCGCCGCCTCCAGCGCGGCGTCGATCAGATCGTAGAAGGAGTCGTGGACGGCGCCAAGCGGGGTGAGGTCGATGGTCTGCTCGGCGGGAAGGTTCGGGGGGTCCTCGATGGCGGCGTGGCCGTGGAAGGGGCGGTGACGGTCGCCGGTGAGCCGGTTGAGCTGGCCAGCGTAGGCGGCCAGGGCCTTGCGGGAGGCGCGGGCGAAGCCGCCGTCACTGTCCTTGACCGGGGTCTCGAACGCGGCTGCCAGGGAGAGGGGGCGCTGGGCACGCACGGCGAAATGGGCGAGGTCGGGGACGGTGTGGGGGGCGGTGCTGTTCTTCTTCGCCTGCGGCAGTGAGAGCAGGAAGTGCTCGGCGAAGGAGCCCAGCACGGTGCGGGCCGCCTTGCCGTCGCCGCCCAGGTTGGTGAGCAGGTCGGTGATGTTGACGGTGGCGTAGCGGTAGAAGACGCCGGCGCTGAACTCGCTGGTGTCCAGGTGGCCGCTGCCGGTGTCGGCTTCGCCGAGCCAGTCGTCGACGGCGGTGAAGTAGTCGCGCTGCGGCTCGGCGGCGTGGGTGGTGAAGGCGTGGGCGACCTGGGCGGCGCCGTCGACGTTGGCGCCGGGCAGTTCGGCGAGCATCCGCCCGAGCAGGCTGATAGATGCCGTTCGCCGCTTGAGGATCTCCTCGATACGCTCGACCGGCAGGATCTGCCCCGGCTTCTTCTTGCCCTGCCCCGCCTCCAGGGCGTCGCGGTGCTCGGCGCAGACCGCGACGAGTTCCTCCAGACCGCTCTCCGGCAGGAACAGCAGCACCGAGGTGTGCCCCTGCTGCTCGGTGCCGATGCCCTTCTTGCCCGCACTGGCGGCGACCTGGCCGCCGGCGAACTCGGCCAGCTCCGTCGGCCACCCCGCCCGCTCAAGTCCCTGACGGACCTTCACGGGCACCAGCCGGGTGCGGGCGGCCTTCTCCCCCAGGTCCCGCTCGACTCCGTGTCGGATCACCCGCTTCCACGACTGGCTGGAGACCCGGATCCGGGGGGCGTTGCCGTACCGGACGGTCTTCGGCGAGCCGAGGTCGTCACGGTTGAGGTTGGCGGCCGGAACCGACTGCAGGGCACTCAGGTCCAGGTACAGGGCGGTCATGCGAAATTCTCCTCAGGCAGTTCGGCGAGATCGGTCGAAGAAGCGTCGGTATGGCTGCCGACGGCAGCGTCGTCGGCGGTCTCGGCGTGCAGGGTGCGGAAGTAGCTCTCCAGCCAGCGGGTCGCGACACGGTCGCGGTCGCGGTCCCACCAGGTGAGGTCCTCCAAGAGCACCGCCCAGTCCACCGCGATGCCGCCGGACAGCAGATGACGGGTCATCGCGGGCAGCCGCACGTTCAGCGCCTCACTGCTCTGACGGCTGTACAGATGCAGGTCGCCCTCGGCCGAACCGGGCTTGATGATCTGGGCGTTGACCGCGTGGGCCAGGCTCGCGCCCAGGTTTGCCCGCGCGTACCAGTGCGACACGGCGCCCTCGGCTTCCGCGCGTTCGGCGTCAAGGGCCCGGGCCGAGCGCGGGCGGGCGGCGATCAGAGCGGCCACGGCGTAGTGGGCGCGCCGGGCGTCGGGGTGCATGCGCTCCGGCAGCCGTCGTACAAGGTAACGGTGGAGGCGGTTGCAGCGTTCGGCGGGCCGGCCCAGTCCGCTGCGCAGCGCCGACTGGGCCTGCTTGTTCGCGCACAGGTCCAGCACGTAGGCGACGAACGCGTCGGAGGGCCGCTGTGCGGCCAGCGGCGGTGACGCCGCGGCTGGGGGTGGGGTGGTCACGGCATGGTCCTCGAAAGGAAGAAGGGTGGGGTGGGTGGTCAGGCGGCGGGCCGCAGGAGGGCGCGCAGCGTCGAGCGGGCGCGGGTGCGGGCCCGCGCGACCCGGATGTCGGCACGGCCTGCCGTGCCGATGGCCTCGTCGAGCGCGGTCAGCGCCGCGTTCACCAGCGGCGGCAGCGGCGGGCTGTCGCACCGTTCGGCATCGGTCATCTTCCAGAACTCGCGCTCGGCCGCTGGCCAGTAGCGTCCCCGGGCCGCCATGGCCCACGGGCCGGGCTTCTTCCGGTCGAGCTTGACCTTGGTCTCCGACACGGCACTGGTGTCGGTGGCGAGCTTCCACGCCAGACGGGCGGCGTAGTCCAGGCGTTCGCCGACGTCCTCGGCCGCCCGGTGGCAGCGGGCCAGATGGCGCGCCATGCGCGGATCGGCCTCCTCCTGCCACTGCAGAACCGGAGGCGTGGTCGCCTCGAACCACGTCGTGTCCTTCTGCTGCCCGTCCTGATGGAAGCCGTAGGCACGCACCGACAGACGGGACCGAAGGTGCGACGGCAGGTCACCGAGAGCGGCGGGCCGAAGCGAGCGGTCGCCGCTGTCCATCAGCAGCAGGGCGTCCAGGTCCCGCCACAGCGCCCGCGCCCCGTCCGCCTCCCGCACCCGCAGCTGCCCGTCCTTGTCACGGTCGAGGACGGTGTACGGATCCCGGTCGGCGTGCCGGGGTCCGTGGGTCGACCAGGTGATGTAGGCGTCGCAGACACCGCTGCGGTCCGCCGACGGCTTCAGCAGCACCGCGTGCCGGAAGTGGCCGGTCAGCCGCCGCCCCGGCCAGGTCAGCTCCTGCGGCGGGCCGAGGGGGTCGGGCAACTCGCCAGCCTCCCACGGGCATTCGTCGCGCGCCTCCGCTTCCAGTCCTTCGCCCGGCAGCGGCACCGACAGCACCAAAGTTGTGAACAGATCCGGAGCCCACACGTGATACGAGACCGCCTTGCGCAGCGGCCCGGCGTCCCCGTTTCCGGGCTTGACGGTGGTGATACGGCGGGGCGTGCACTGCCCCGACGGCCCGTAGTACAACTGCGCGATCAGATGCCACACGGCTTCGGCCGCCGGGACCGCCACCGGCTCCCCGTCCGTGAAGTGACCGAACAGCACCGCCCCGTTGACCCCTGTGGGCCGCCCGAAGACCAGCTTGTTCACCCCCGAGGGATTCGGCAGCCCCTTGGCATCCACACACTCCGCCGCCAGACGCGGATCCTGCAGGAACGGCCGTTGCGGATCGAACAGATCGAACCGCCCCGCAGGCACCTCCTCGTCGAGATACGCATCCACCGCCCCAGGGTCGAACCGGCCCCCGGCCAGGACCCGGTCACGTACCCCCAGCCACGAGACGATCTCCTCCGCCACGTCCCCGTCGTCCAGACGCACACCCTCGTCGTCGCGGGCGATCCGCGCGGTCATCGCCGCGAGAATCCGCAACAGCCCGGACGCCGCCGGCGGAACCGGCAGCTCCAGATCCACGATCTCGTGCGCCCGTTGGAACAACTCCCGCAGCCCGCACCACGCGGACCCCCCATCCGCCCACCGCACCGCAATCCACGGCTCGTCCCGCAAGTCGAAACCGTCCGCCATGCTCCCCTCCCTCACGTGGTGTCCACCCCCGCCTCACCAGGGCATGCCAAAGGCCCCGTGCTTCACGTCCACAGGGGACGTGAAGCGGTTGGACACAGTGAAACAGGCAGCACTGACAACGCTCGGCGCACACTCGAAAACACCCGAACTTCCGTGTGCTTATGGCGAGTTGCTGGCTCTCCTCGTGCTGGCTCCTCCCCCGGTGGCTGAGGGTTCGCCGGGGCGACAGGTTCGAACAGTTACTGCCGGACCAGTCCCAAGTCCGGATCGAGGCGAAGGGCCTTGCCGCCCACCGGCACCGGATGCACCTGGCCGTCGGTAATGGGCTGGCGCAGCATGACGAGATCGCCGAGCAGCGGGTGCTCCGCCCACTCTTCCGGGACTTTGTGGGGCTCGAACTCGCCCTTGAACCACTCGGCGTTGACCGGGATGGTCCGCGCCATCACCGCCCTGACGTCCGCAGGCATCAGCTTTCCGGCCATACCCGGCAGCGGCTTCGTGCCGTCCGGGTCCAGAGTGGTGGTGCCGTCGGCGTGGGCGTACGCACACAGCAGGCGTACGGCGTCGGCGCCGAGCCGGGTCGCCGCCTCCCATTCCTCCTCCGCCCCGTCCAGGTGATGCAGACGGTGCAAACCCGGCACATTGCGCGCCCGCGGGATGACGAGCACACGTCCGACGCTGCGTTCAGCCAGTTCCTTGCCCCGGTAGGCGGTGTAGGCCGCCGACTTCGCCGGATCGCTCCAGACGAACCGGTTCGCGCTGTGACCGTGCACCTCCTCGACCAGTTCCTGCACATCCTGAGGGATAGCCAGCGGCTGCTCCCCGCGCCGGTTCAGAACCTCGGAGGTCTCGCGCAGGAGGAATTCCGCGTACACCTCGCCCCACTGGGCCGGCACACCACGGCCCGCGGCCAGCGGGTCCAGCACGACCAGCTGCGGCTGGCTCGCCCAGGCGGGCCGTTTCCGCCCCTGGGGACACCCGTGTTTCGCCCACCAGGTCTCGTGCCGCCAGCAGCGGCCTGCCCGCTGCAGCAACAGCGCCAGCGGAGCCAGGTCGCTGATGACGATGTCCGCGTCCAGGTCGAGGGACTGCTCGACGACCTGCGTGGCCACCACGATCCGCCGCACCGGGCGCGGTCCGGACCGTCCCAGTCCGGCCGTGACCGCCTGCGTGCGTAGTTCGCGGTCATCGCCGGGGAACCGGGCGTGCAGCAGCTGCACCGCGTCCTCGCCCCGCGCCGGCAGCAGGTCGGCCAAACTCAGATAGGTCTGCTGGGCCTCGGCGACGGTGTTACACACCACCAGCGTGCAACCGCCCTCACCCCCGGTCACCGGCTCCAACAGCCGCCGGATCACCGCCAGCCGCCCCAGACCCCCGGACTCACCATGGACCACCGGCTCCATACGGACCCGCAGTTCCATGGGCCGCTCGGCCTCCTGCTCCTCCCGCCGCTCCCGCGACATCCGAGTGCACACACCGTCGGCCCCGTCCACATACAGCCAACCCGGGTACGGAGCCCGAAATGAACGCCCCGTCAGCTCCGACCGGTTGTGTCCCGTCCCCCGCAGATATTCCTTGATCAGCTGGTCGCTCACCGACGCGGGCAGCGTCGCCGACAGCAGCACCACCGGCACCCCGTACGCGCCCAGCCAGTTCAGCAGCCGCCCCAACAGCACCTGCATGTACGGGTCGTAGGCGTGCGCCTCGTCCACGATGAACGTCTTGCCCGACAGCGCCAGCAGCCTCAGCGCGTTGTGCCGCACCGGCAGCACCCCCAGCAGCGCCTGGTCTACCGTGCCCACCGCGAACTGGGCCAGCAGCGCCCGCTTCGCACCACGCAGCCAGCGCCGCGGCCTCATGTCCGCCTCCCGCCGCGCCGCCCCGGCCGTGCCGCCCTCGTCCCCCTCACACGTCAGCACCCGCAGCCCGCCCGGCGCGTCGTCGTCCGCGTACGCGCTGTTCAACCAGGCCATGCTGTGCGTCAGCGTGAGCCCGGCTTCCGGCCCAGCCTGCCGGGCCACCACACCCGCCACCCGCCCGTACATCTGGTCACTGGTCGCCATCGTCGGCAGCAGGAACACAAACCCCCGCGTGCCCAACCGGCCGGACAGCACCCGCTCCGCCTCCAGAGCGGTCTCGCTCTTGCCGTCCCCCGGAGCCGCGGTCACCAGCATGATCCCGCCCCGCCGCCCGGCCCCGGCCGAGGTGTCCTGCACGCTCACCGCTGCGGGGAGCTCCTCCGCGACCGACCGCTGCAGCGGATTGGGCTCCCCCGCGATGCCGTACGCCTCGGCGAAGTCCTTCCGCTCCAGCTCCACCGGCAACAGGCCCGCCTCACGCACCAGACCCTCGGCATCCGCACACGATCGCTCGAAATGCGCCGCCAGAGTAGACTTCGGCGCCTCGTGCCGGGCCCGCACGTACGTCTCCTGGCTCACCAGCCAGTCCGCCAGGATCACCACACCGGTCACCAGGACCGCCGCCGGCGCCTCCACCTCCTGGGGCGGCAACGGCCGTCCCAACGCGTCGAACACCGCACCAGCATGGGCAACCCTCTGGGCGGCCCAAACCGGACCTCCCAACAGGTCCATGTTCGCCGGGTGAAATTCCTGCAACTCGTGGAACCGGCCGTGATGCCCGCCGATGATCTCCGCGACCCGCCGCATCGCCCCGTTCACCGAGCTGTCGCCGTCCCGGCACCCCAAGACGGCCAGGACCACGGAAGCCGCCTGCATCCCAGCAACCTCGTGCGGCATCCGCTCCACCCCGATACGCCCCCGGTCCCTGGACAGAGCCTCGCTCAGTCTCGCGCCGGCACGGCGGTCACACAGCTGGAAACCCGAGAGCTTGCCCACGTCATGAAGCCCCGCGCACATCGCGGTCCACGACCGGGCACGCCCCGGATCACCCGGCATCCCCAACCCCGCCGCGATACAACGCCGCTGCCCCTCCGACAGATAGCGATCCCACAAGAACAACGCCACCGCCGCCGCATCCAGCAGATGCCGCACCAGCGGATACGGCCCCAACTCCCGATCCAGCCCCCGCGACTTCCCCCACACCGACTCATCCACCACGCCAAACTGGCCACCCATCACGACCCCTCCCCCGGAACCGACCACACCTAGGCCCGCAGACCCAACCACACACCACTGACAATCCCAGGCCACAGCCCGATACAGTCCACCTATGCACCCCCTACCAACCACCCACCCTTACTTAAAGGGATGGCAAAGCCACCTCTAAAGACCAGGTCAGGAAGTGTGGTCCCCGCCGACGCGGGGGTGGTTCGACGGGGTTCTCGCCGACGACCGATGGGCGCAGGTGGTCCCCGCCGACGCGGGGGTGGTTCGAAGTGAGGTAGCACCATGGCATCTCCCTCCGCGTGGTCCCCGCCGACGCGGGGGTGGTTCGGCCAGCATTGCCGCCTTCGAGCTGTCGTCGGCGTGGTCCCCGCCGACGCGGGGGTGGTTCGACGGTGAGCCAGCAGTCGGACAGCTTCGTCTCGTGGTCCCCGCCGACGCGGGGGTGGTTCGCCACCGACGGCGTCTTCCCGTTCACCCCACGGGTGGTCCCCGCCGACGCGGGGGTGGTTCGCCAACACGGACGGGAACGCGCGGTTCTACGGCGTGGTCCCCGCCGACGCGGGGGTGGTTCGATGAGCAGTCGCAGGAGACCGCCGAAGGTGGCGTGGTCCCCGCCGACGCGGGGGTGGTTCGATGCTGGAGTACGCGCGCGACTCTGGCCAGGTGTGGTCCCCGCCGACGCGGGGGTGGTTCGTCCGACCGCCAGCCCGGCCCGCGCACACCACCGTGGTCCCCGCCGACGCGGGGGTGGTTCGCTGCGGGGCTCCGCGGTCGTCATCCTGCTGACGTGGTCCCCGCCGACGCGGGGGTGGTTCGCCGACATCCTCGCCTTCCTCAACGGGAGCCCCGTGGTCCCCGCCGACGCGGGGGTGGTTCGGCATCCGCCCGGCCGGCCGCCAAGGCCCGGCCGTGGTCCTCGCCGACGCGGGGGTGGTTCGACGGCGCAATCATCCGGCCGTCGATCTGTGTCGTGGTCCCCGCCGACGCGGGGGTGGTTCGTCCAAGCTGAGGACGGGGTTGCCGACGTGGACGTGGTCCCCGCCGACGCGGGGGTGGTTCGCTGGTCGACTCGGTCACCAAGGGTGTCACCGGGTGGTCCCCGCCGACGCGGGGGTGGTTCGCCTCTCCACCACCGCCGCCACCGTGTCCGGGTGTGGTCCCCGCCGACGCGGGGGTGGTTCGATCCGGCCCGGTGACAAGGTCTGGGTCCCCGGAGTGGTCCCCGCCGACGCGGGGGTGGTTCGTAGATGACCTTGCCCAGGTCCGGCATGATCAGGTGGTCCCCGCCGACGCGGGGGTGGTTCGTCGGCGGGGGTCAATCGTCTGCATCTGTCCTGGTGGTCCCCGCCGACGCGGGGGTGGTTCGGTCGCCCAGGGCCGCGGCTGACCGCTGACCGAGTGGTCCCCGCCGACGCGGGGGTGGTTCGTCGTCGCCACGCTGAAGGCGAAGATCGTCAGCGTGGTCCCCGCCGACGCGGGGGTGGTTCGGTCCGGCGCTACCAGGGACGGCGGACGCTGTGGTGGTCCCCGCCGACGCGGGGGTGGTTCGCGCCGCAACAGCGCGAATGGCAGCACGGCGCTGTGGTCCCCGCCGACGCGGGGGTGGTTCGAGCGCGGGTACGTACGGCCGCGACCTGTTGGAGTGGTCCCCGCCGACGCGGGGGTGGTTCGCGTGTCCACGGAATCAACATCGACCTGGGAGTGTGGTCCCCGCCGACGCGGGGGTGGTTCGGCGCTGGCGGTAAGTCCGGCCTGAGGCGGTGTGTGGTCCCCGCCGACGCGGGGGTGGTTCGTTTCTGCGCGGAGTCGGCGAGGCTGGCGAGGAGTGGTCCCCGCCGACGCGGGGGTGGTTCGATGCGGCTGTTGGCCGTGACCGCCGTGGTGTTGTGGTCCCCGCCGACGCGGGGGTGGTTCGTACGAGTCTTACCGGACGCTGGTCGTTCCTCCGTGGTCCCCGCCGACGCGGGGGTGGTTCGCCGGGATGTTGACGCACTGTGCCACCGCAAGGGTGGTCCCCGCCGACGCGGGGGTGGTTCGGCCGGCGGGTTCAGCTCGTCGATCTGACGCCCGTGGTCCCCGCCGACGCGGGGGTGGTTCGTCGAGGGCGGCCATGCGGCCGAGGTGCCAACTGTGGTCCCCGCCGACGCGGGGGTGGTTCGAACGCGGTGTGGACGGGCGCGCCGTTCTGGTGGTGGTCCCCGCCGACGCGGGGGTGGTTCGTAGATGTCCTTCGCCCGGCCGGTAGACGCATCGTGGTCCCCGCCGACGCGGGGGTGGTTCGGTGACCGGGTCCATCTCCACCGTGCGGTCGCCGTGGTCCCCGCCGACGCGGGGGTGGTTCGCCCGTGGGCGTGCTGATCGCCATGCTGCGGAGGTGGTCCCCGCCGACGCGGGGGTGGTTCGCTGGGCGCACGAGTGGTCCCCGCCGACGCGGGGGTGGTTCGACGATGGCCGGTCTCGTCGACCCGTCCCTGGCGTGGTCCCCGCCGACGCGGGGGTGGTTCGGCGAATGGCACGATCAGGCCCTTGAGGGTGGGTGGTCCCCGCCGACGCGGGGGTGGTTCGCCGTTGCGGCGCCGGTGCGCCTGCACAAGGCGGTGGTCCCCGCCGACGCGGGGGTGGTTCGGGATCAGGCAGCGGCGCGGGCCGCAGCACGGCGTGGTACCCGCCGACGCGGGGGTGGTTCGCCGCCGACCCCGGCCTGACTGGAGCCTCCCCCGTGGTCCCCGCCGACGCGGGGGTGGTTCGCCGCCGACCCCGGCCTGACTGGAGCCTCCCCCGTGGTCCCCGCCGACGCGGGGGTGGTTCGGCGCAGGGCCTGGACGGCGAGGTCATCGTCACGTGGTCCCCGCCGACGCGGGGGTGGTTCGCGCTGTGTGGGCTTCTCCGGGGCCGGGGCGGGGTGGTCCCCGCCGACGCGGGGGTGGTTCGTGGGAGACGCCGCACACTCGCAAGCCACGCTGGTGGTCCCCGCCGACGCGGGGGTGGTTCGCTCGGCGGCGAGGTCGTCCGCGCCACCGCCCTGCGGTCCCCGCCGACGCGGGGGTGGTTCGGTCGTCGTCGACGCTCGAGAGGAGATGCCCCGGTGGTCCCCGCCGACGCGGGGGTGGTTCGATCCCGGTCTCCATCGTTCGGGTACTGCCGGCGTGGTCCCCGCCGACGCGGGGGTGGTTCGGCGCTCGCCGACAAGAACAACCCGGAGGCCGAGGTGGTCCCCGCCGACGCGGGGGTGGTTCGTCTGTAGACAGACGGGCGAGAAAATGTCGACTGTGGTCCCCGCCGGCGCGGGGGTGGTTCGTGCCAGAGGTGTACGACCAGGAAGCGGCCCCGGTGGTCCCTGCCGACGCGGGGCTGGTTCGGTCCCGATCCTGCCCGGCCTGGAGCAGATCGCGTGGTCCCCGCCGACGCGGGGGTGGTTCGCCGGCCGCCCGTCCGACGAAGCCGTTGCGCAGGTGGTCCCCGCCGACGCGGGGGTGGTTCGCCGCGGCGCTCGAGTTCCTCCATGATCGTCTGGTGGTCCCCGCCGACGCGGGGGGTTCGCGCGTGGGCGACGCAGGTGCGGAGATGCGTCGGTGGTCCCCGCCGACGCGGGGGTGGTTCGACACCCCGCCCGGGACAACCCGAATCCTGGGCGTGGTCCCCGCCGACGCGGGGGTGGTTCGCAGGCCGCCGAGGGTGCCGGGCAGGCTCCGCCGTGGTCCCCGCCGACGCGGGGGTGGTTCGACGTACGCGACGACGACGGCCGGGACCGAATCGTGGTCCCCGCCGACGCGGGGGTGGTTCGGCCGACGTGGCTGCGGCCGCGTTCAAGCGGCTGTGGTCCCCGCCGACGCGGGGGTGGTTCGCCCTCGAAGACGTCGATGCGGGGGCCGCCGTAGTGGTCCCCGCCGACGCGGGGGTGGTTCGGCCGCGCCCCGGCGGTCAGGGGGAGGGTCAGGGTGGTCCCCGCCGACGCGGGGGTGGTTCGGCGCAGGAGAAGGCCAGCACGAACGCCATGTCGTGGTCCCCGCCGACGCGGGGGTGGTTCGGCGGAGGAGATCGCTGGGCGGGCGCGCACGATGTGGTCCCCGCCGACGCAGGGGTGGTTCGATCTTGTCAGCCTGGTTCGCGCCCACGCCCGAGTGGTCCCCGCCGACGCGGGGGTGGTTCGCTGTAGCCCTCCGGACACGACTGACCATCCTCGTGGTCCCCGCCGATGCGGGGGCGGTTCGCTCGGCCCGCTCTCGTGGGGGTGGATCGTTGGGTGGTCCCCGCCGACGTGGGGGTGGTTCGTCGTCCGGGCGCATCTGGCGCCAGTCCATGCCGTGGTCCCCGCCGACGCGGGGGTGGTTCGACCATGGTCGCGAAGAGCTGGGGGCCAAGGTCGTGGTCCCCGCCGACGCGGGGGTGGTTCGCTGATCGAGACCCTCGGCTCTGCCGGCCTGCCGCGGTCCCCGCCGACGCGGGGGTGGTTCGTTCAAGGCCAAGATGGAGTCCTCGCACCGTGGATGGTCCCCGCCGACGCGGGGGTGGTTCGCCGGAGGCCGAGTGGCCCAGCGGCACGTTCGTGTGGTCCCGCCGACGCGGGGGTGGTTCGTTGGGCAGGGTGTCCATGCCTGTCCCACCCCCGTGGTCCCCGCCGACGCGAGGGTAGTTCGCCGCTCGGTCATGCGTTCAGGGTCTGGGGCGAGTGGTCCCCGCCGACGCGGGGGTGGTTCGCCGATCGGGCCCTAGCCCCCCTCAAGTGGCGGTAGCCCACTGGTCAGCGTCGTCATCCCGACCTACAACCGGCCGGAGTTACTGGACGGCGCTCTGCAGAGTGTCGCCGAGCAGGAACCGCAGGGCCGCCTGGAAGTGATCGTCGTCAACAACGGAGGGCAAAGCATGGCCCCGTCGTCGACGGCTGACACGGCAGACTCCCGGTCACCTTCATCGACCTCGACCGGCGTACCGGCCCGGCGAGCGCGCGCTATGCCGGGCTGGAGCACGCCGCCGGGGACTACATTGCCTTCCTCGACGATGACGACCTGTTCCTGCCGGGCCATCTCGCGGCGGGCTGCGAGGCGCTGGAGCACGGCGACGCCGACTTCGCCTATACAGGCGCCATCGTCTCTAACCGACGGCTGACCAAGCCAGAATCCGGGGAGATCAAAGCCATGCAGGCTTGGGGGCATATCCCCCAGGCCAAGGTGACGACTGAAGGGCATCGAGGCCACGCTGTCGACGCACCACGCATACACAGCAAGTGCACCCTGCACGTTCACCCATTGAAACTGTCGCAGCGAACTTTTTCCGACAGCCCTTTGCCCGCTCCGTTCGCATCCAGGCACCAGGGATAGCGGACGACGACACGAGGGGCTGACTTTAGCGGCTGGATCGCCTGGCGCCGCGTCAAATTCCGATCGATGAGGCCGCGATGCACGGTGCCGCTCGGCGGCGCAACAGGCACCGTCCCTTCCCGTACACCACGCCCAGCTCTTCACCGACGCGTCGATCAACGCTCGAACCACGGCCGCTGCCCCTGAGCATGACGTTGCACGTGACCTTCGCTCCAGCAAGGCAGATACTGCCCTCGGCAGGTTCCCGACCTCCACCTGATGGCCGACCCGGGATAGCCTGACACGCCGTCACCAAAGTCAGCAGCAAGTCAGCGTCAGTACCGCCAGAGCCCGCCTCGGACCGCTACGGACCGCCAAGATCAACAACCGAAGAAACAACCTCTGACCAGCAAAAACGCAGGTCGGAGGCGCACCTGCTAAGCTCCCTTGGAGGTACCCATGAAGATGCTGATCAACGTGGCCGAGAGCGTGGTCGCCGACGCGTTGCGGGGCATGGCTGCCGCGCATCCCGAGCTGACCGTGGACGTGGAGAACCGGGTGGTGGTGCGGCGGGACGCGCCGGTGGCCGGGAAGGTCGGGCTGGTCTCCGGGGGCGGATCGGGGCACGAGCCGTTGCACGGCGGGTTCGTGGGGCCCGGGATGCTGTCGGCGGCCTGTCCCGGGGAGGTGTTCACGTCGCCCGTGCCGGACCAGATGGTGCGGGCGGCGGCAGCCGTGGACAGCGGCGCCGGGGTGCTGTTCATCGTGAAGAACTACACCGGTGACGTGCTGAACTTCGACATGGCCGCCGAGCTCGCCGAGGACGAGGGCATCCAGATCGCCAAGGTGCTCGTCGACGACGACGTCGCCGTCACCGACAGCCTCTACACCGCCGGGCGGCGCGGCACGGGCGCGACGCTGTTCGTGGAGAAGATCGCGGGGGCCGCCGCCGAGGAGGGGCAGCCGCTGGAGCAGGTCGAGGCACTGGCCCGGCAGGTCAATGAGCACTCCCGCAGCTTCGGGGTGGCGCTGAGCGCCTGCACCACCCCTGCCAAGGGCAGCCCCACCTTCGATCTCCCCGCCGGGGAGCTGGAGTTGGGCGTCGGCATCCATGGTGAGCCGGGTCGTGAGCGGCGCGCCATGATGACCTCGCGGGAGATCGCCGACTTCTCGGTGAACGCCATCCTGGACGACATGAGCCCCCGCAACCCGGTGCTGCTGCTCGTCAACGGCATGGGCGCCACGCCCCTGCTGGAGCTGTACGGCTTCAACGCGGAGGTGCAGCGGGTGCTCACCGAGCGCGGGGTCGCCGTGGCCCGCACCCTCGTCGGCAACTACGTCACCTCGCTCGACATGGCCGGCGCGTCGGTGACGCTGTGCCAGGTCGACGAGGAGCTGCTGCGGCTGTACGACGCGCCGGTGCGGACGCCGGGGCTGCGCTGGGGTGTGTGAGCGGGCCCAACCGGCGGCCCCGCACGGCCGGGTCGCGTGGCAGCGCCCCCTCACCATCAGTCGATTCACTCACCACGCAAGGAGATTCCGTGCTCGACGCCGATTTCTTCCGTCGCTGGATGACGGCCACCGCGGCCTCGGTGGAGCGCGAGGCCGAGCGGCTCACGGCGCTCGACTCACCGATCGGGGACGCCGACCACGGCAGCAATCTGCGCCGCGGGTTCGCCGCCGTGACGGCCGTGCTGGAGAAGGAGGCGCCGGACACGCCCGGCGCCGTCCTCGTGCTCGCCGGACGGCAGCTGATCTCGACCGTCGGCGGCGCGTCCGGCCCGTTGTACGGCACCCTGCTGCGCCGGACCGGCAAGGCGCTCGGCGACGCCGCCGAGGTGAGCGAGGCCCAGCTCGGGGACGCGCTGCGCGCCGGGGTCGACGCGGTCATGACGCTGGGCGGGGCTGCCCCGGGGGACAAGACCATGATCGACGCGCTGGTCCCGGCGGTCGACGCGCTCGCCGAGTCCTTCGCCGCGGCGCGGGTCGCGGCCGAGGAGGGGGCCTCGGCGACCACACCGTTGCAGGCCCGCAAGGGCAGGGCCAGCTATCTGGGCGAGCGGAGCATCGGCCACCAGGATCCCGGTGCCACCTCCGCAGCGCTGCTGATCGCCGCCCTCGCCGCCACCGCCGACCCGGAGGCCGCCGATGTCTGAGGAGAAGCGGGTGGGCATCGTGCTGGTGTCGCACAGCGCCGCCGTCGCCGACTCGGTGGCCGAGCTGGCGCGGGGGCTCGCCGGGGCGGGCGCCTCCGTTCCCGTCGCCCCGGCCGGCGGCACCGAGGACGGCGGCCTGGGCACCAGCGCCGAACTGATCTCGGCGGCGGCCGCCTCCGTCGACCGGGGCGCCGGGGTCGCGGTCCTGACCGACCTCGGCAGCGCGGTGCTCACCGTGAAGGCGCTCCTCGCCGAGGGCGACGAACTCCCGGCCGACACGCGGCTGGTGGACGCCCCGTTCGTGGAGGGCGCCGTCGCGGCGGTCGTCACGGCCTCGACGGGCGCGGACCTCACGGCGGTGGCGGCCGCGGCGTCGGAGGCGTACTCGTACCGGAAGGAGTGACCCCACGACCGCCCCGGGGAGACGACATCTCCGGGGCCGCCGCGCTTTCGGACGCTGCCGCATCCGACGCCCTGCCCCATCCGACGCGCCGCCCCATCCGACGCCCTGCCCCATCCGACGCGCCACTCCATCCGACGCGCCGCCCCATCCGACGCGCCGCCGCCCCATCTGACGGCAGGCCCCGGGGGGCGGGCCGACCGCACCAGGGGATGGTGGGCGCGTGCGGGGAGGAGCGGTGGTGTCAGTTCGTCGTTCCGCCGCGCATCGTCGCCGCTCGGCGCGGCACCGAACCCTCCACCCACTTCCGGGCCAGCTCCTCGCCCAGTTCGACCGCCGCTTCGTGGTCCTCGATCGGGGTCACCTCGGAGTCCTCGAAGACGATGTAGGTGACCCCGGACGCGGTGCCGCCGGTGCGCGGGTCGGGGCGGATGCCGAGCGCCTCGGCGGTGGCGTAGGAGGCCTCGCCGATGATGTTCTGCGGACCGGTGTCGCCCACGACGGCGTACTCGACCCGGTCCCCGTGGACGACGGCGGCGACGGAACCGCCCTTGATGCCGTGGACCCGGTAGTCCCAGACGCGGCTCGGCGCGGGGACGACGACGAACGGCAGGCTCTCGGAGCGGAGGTGGCGTCCGTCGGACTGCAGGAAGGACGTGGCGGGCTGGAACCACGGATCGGTCTCACGGTTGCAGCGCGGACTCGGCCGGCCGTCGCAGTCGATGTCCATGTCGGCCTTCCAGTGCACCGCGCCGTCGACCCCGCAGACCGGGATCACGGCGGGCTTCCCCGCGTCGCTGCTGTAGAGCCCCTCGGAGACCCGGACACAGCCGCGCGCCCTGGCCAGCAGCTCGGCGGCGGTCACACCGCCCTCGTACCGCGCCGGGTGCTGCTGATGGGCCAGGGCGGGCAGGGCGACGGGGGCCAGCAGGGCGGCGCCGACGGCGGCCAGCGTCAACGAGCGGACACGCACGATGAGGGACCCTCTCCTGGGGGGACATGACGGACACTCACCCAAAGGTGGTGCGGGTCGGAGAGGACGGCCACCGGGAGGGGGCCGGACGGACCACGCCACGCTCCTGGCGCGGGTGTGCGGCCGAGGGCCCGGGCCGGACTCGGCCCCGGCCGCTCGGCCGCTCTCGTCGGCGCGGGATCGGCGACGACAGCGGCCCGCGCCGTACGGCATGAACTGGCCTGGCACAGAGGCGAGTTCACGCCGTGTCGGAGCACCAGCATACGTAGCCGCCCGGCGTGCCGTGAACCGCGTCCTTCCCCGACCCACCCCTTGATGTGACCGCGTCAGTCATGCCATACATGGAGATAGGTACAGACCAATCCACAGACCGATCCCGCATGGCTCGACGATCGAGGAGGCAGGATCGTGCGACGCGTTCCCGGACCGGCACTCGTCCTGATGCCGGCCCTCTGCTGCTCGCTGCTCCTCACCGCCGGCTGCGCGACCGAGGAGCGCCCCGGCAGTCGCCCGCCGCCCGCACCACCCGGCGTGACCGCCGACGCGGGCAGCGCCACCAGCGTGCACGTCATGTGGAACCGGGCGCCCGGGGACACGGAGATCGCCGGGTACGAGGTGTACCGGGGCCGTGACATGGTGAAGGACGTGCCGGGCGACGAGCACATGGTGGACGTCACCCGGCTCCGGCCCTCCACCACGTACGTGTTCACCGTGCGGGCCCGCGGCGCCTCCGGGGACCTCGGGCCGCCGAGTGCGGAGGTCCGGGTCACGACACCCGCCGCCGGGACGGCGGACCGACGGGCCCCGAGCCGGCCCGGGCGCCTCGAAGGGAAGGTGCTCGGGAGCAGGGCGGTGCAGCTGTCCTGGGAGCCGTCGACGGACGACCGGGACGTGGTGTCGTACGACATCCTGCAGGGCGGCTCGAAGATCCACGGTGTGGGCGGGGAGCAGACGGCGGCCGTGGTCACGGGGTTGCGGCCCGGCACCCGCTACTCCTTCACCGTGCGGTCACGCGACGCGGCGGACAACCTCTCGCCCGTGAGCGCGCCGGTACGGCTCACCACCGCTCCGGGCGCGGACGACGGGCGGGCCACCGCGCCCACCGGATTGCGCGCGACTGCGCGCCGGGACGACCAGGCGTACTCCGTGGAGCTGTCCTGGCTGCCGCCGCCCGTCGACGGGGTGGTCACGGAGTACGAGATCCAGCTCGACGGGCGGACGGCGACCACCCTCGTCTGGGGCGGGACCCCGCCCCGGGGCCGGGCCACGTACCGCTTCCACGTGGGCCGGGAGACCGGGGTGACGTACCGCGTGCGGATCCGGGCGAAGCTGCCGGACGGGACGTGGGGCGGGTTCTCGGCGGAGCGGACGGTCACCACCGACGGGTGAGAGCCACGGTGTCCCCCGCACGGCGGTACGCGTCACCTGCCCGGGTGTCGTCCGCATGCGGGCGCGGCGCGGGGCACGTTGGCTCACCCCTGAGCAGCACGGTTCCCCCGATCCTCGGCGGCGCAAGGGATGTGCCGTCACCGTGCCGCTGGAGGGCAGACCATGCGTACGTCTCAGCTACTCCTCCGCTCCGGCCTGACGGTGGCCGCCGCCGCGCTGCCGATCGCCCTGACCGCGCAGCCTGCCGCGGCGGTCCCGACGGGGATCTCGGTGAGCACCACGGGCTCCTCGGTGAGCGTGACCACGAGCGATTGCCCCGACAGCGCCAACGGCACGTTCGGCACCGCCTCGCTGCTCTCCGGCGGGCAGGCGAACTTCTCCCAGGGGCGTCAGGTGACGCTCACCGGCACCAGCACCGCCCAGTCCGCCTCCTGGGCGAACGTGGGCCCGGGTACCTACACCGTGATCGTGGTGTGCAAGGACGGGACCACGGCGGGCACCCAGTCCGTCATCGTCACGGCGGCCACGCCCACCATCTCGACGACGGCCTCGCCCGCACGCGGCGTCATGGGCGGCGTCGGCGGCGCGACCCGGGAGTACGGCACCGTCACCCTCGTGGGCGGCGGAGCGCTGGTGGCCCTGGGCACCGGAGCGGCCGTCTGGTACCTGCGCCGCCGTGCCAAGCCGCACCGCCTCTGACCTCCGGTGGGCGCTCGTCGCGATGCCCGGATGAGCGGCAGCCCGTGACGCGTACGGCCGCCTACTCCGCGCCGGCGCTCTCCTGCTCGGCGCTCCCGTCCGCGCCGCCGCCGGTGTCCCCCGGCAGCGTCTCGAACTCCTCCAGGGCGCCCGTCAGCCACTGGGTCCAGAAGGTCTGCAGGTCGATCCCCGCCCGCAGGATCAGATGCTGGAGCCGGTCCTGGGCGGTGTCGCGGCCCGGCCCGAAGTCCCGCTGCTCGATCTTCTGGTACTCCGCCAACTTCCGCCGGTGCAGCGCGAGATGGCGCCGCAGTTCGTCCTCGAGACCCGCCGTGCCGACCACGGCTGCGGCTCGCAGCCGGACGAAGAGCGCGTCGCGCCACGGCTTGGGGTCCTGGGGTGCGGAGGTCCAGCGGGCCAGTTCCTCGCGGCCGGCCGGCAGTACCTCGTAGCTCTTCTTCTGGCCCCGGGCGGGCCGTTCGGAGGGCAGGGCCCGGATGTAGCCCTCGCCCTCCAGTTTCCCGAGCTCGCGATAGATCTGCTGGTGCGTCGCCGACCAGAAGTAGCCGATCGACCTGTCGAACCGCCGGGTCAGCTCCAGGCCCGACGAGGGCTTCTCGAGCAGGGCGGTGAGGATCGCGTGCGGGAGTGACATGGGCTCATCCTAGGAAGGCCGGGGGTGCGCGACGGCCGCACGCACCCCCTCGGACGGATTCCCGCGACGCCTCCTACAGCGCCGCCGCGACCTCCGTGCCCTGCTTGATCGCCCGCTTGGCGTCCAGTTCGGCCGCCACGTCGGCGCCCCCGACGAGGTGCGCGGAGCGCCCGGCGGCGACGAGGTCGTCGTAGAGGTCACGGCGCGGGTCCTGACCGGTGCAGAGGACGACGGTGTCGACCTCCAGCAGCTGGCGGACGCCGTCGACGGTGACATGCAGCCCGGCGTCGTCGATCAGGTCGTACTGGACGCCGGGGACCATGGTGACGCCCCGGTGCTTGAGTTCGGTGCGGTGGATCCAGCCGGTGGTCTTGCCCAGTCCGGCGCCGACCTTGGTGGTCTTGCGCTGCAGGAGGTGGACCGAGCGCGGCGGGACGGGCCGCTCGGGGGCGGCGAGGCCGCCGGGGGCGCGGTAGTCCATGTCGACGCCCCACTGCCGGAAGTACGCGGCCGGGTCCTCGCTCGTCTTCTCGCCGCCGTCGGTCAGGAACTCGGCGACGTCGAAGCCGATGCCGCCGGCGCCGAGGATCGCGACGCGGTCGCCGACGGGGGCGCCGTCCCGCAGCACGTCCAGGTAGCCGAGGACCTTGGGGTGGTCGACGCCGGGGAGTTCGGGAGTGCGGGGGGTGACACCGGTGGCGACCACGATCTCGTCGTACGCCGTCGCCGTGAGGTCGTCGGCCGTGACCCGGGTGTTCAGGCGCACGTCGACGCCGTGCGCGTCGAGTTGCGTGCGGAAGTAGCGCAGCGTCTCGTCGAACTCCTGCTTGCCGGGGACCTTGCGGGCGACGTTCAGCTGGCCGCCGATCTCGCTCGCCGCGTCGAACAGCGTGACCTCGTGGCCGCGTTCGGCCGCGCTCACGGCACAGGCGAGCCCGGCAGGGCCCGCGCCGACGACCGCGACGCGCTTGCGCCGCCGGGTCGGGGAGAGCACGAGTTCCGTCTCGTGGCAGGCGCGCGGATTGACCAGGCAGGAGGTGATCTTGCCGCTGAAGGTGTGGTCCAGGCAGGCCTGGTTGCAGCCGATGCAGGTGTTGATGGCGTCGGAGCGGCCCTCGCGCGCCTTGTTGACGAAGTCCGGGTCGGCGAGCATCGGGCGGGCCATCGACACCATGTCGGCGTGGCCGTCGGCGAGCAACTCCTCGGCCAGCTCCGGGGTGTTGATGCGGTTGGTGGTGACGAGCGGGACGGAGACCGCGCCCATCAGCTTCTTCGTCACCCAGGTGTACGCGCCGCGCGGCACGGAGGTCGCGATGGTGGGGATCCGGGCCTCGTGCCAGCCGATGCCGGTGTTGATGATGGTCGCCCCGGCCGCCTCGACGGCCTTCGCCAGCGTGACCACCTCGTCGAGGGTGGAGCCGCCGGGCACGAGGTCGAGCATGGAGAGCCGGTAGACGACGATGAAGTCCTCGCCGACCGCCTCGCGCACCCGGCGCACGATCTCGACGGGGAAGCGCGTGCGGTTCTCGTACGAGCCGCCCCAGCGGTCGTCGCGGTGGTTGGTCCCGGCGGCGATGAACTCGTTGATCAGGTAGCCCTCGGAGCCCATGATCTCGACGCCGTCGTATCCGGCCCGGCGGGCGAGGCGGGCCGCGTTCGCGTAGTCGTCGACGGTCTGCTCGACCTCGGCGTCGGTGAGCGCGTGCGGGACGAACGGGCTGATGGGGGCCTGGAGAGCGCTCGGCGCGACGAGGTCGCGGTGGTAGGCGTACCGGCCGAAGTGCAGGATCTGCATCGCGATCCGGCCGCCCTCGCGGTGCACGGCGTCGGTGATCTCGCGGTGCTTGTCGGCCTCGGCGTCGGTGGTCAGCTTGGCGCCGCCCTCGTACGGCCGTCCCGCCTCGTTGGGTGCGATGCCGCCGGTGACGATGAGGCCCACTCCCCCGCGTGCCCGGGCCGCGTAGAACTCCGCCATGCGCTCGAAACCGCGCTCGGCCTCCTCCAGGCCCACGTGCATGGAGCCCATGAGGACGCGGTTCGGGAGTGTGGTGAAGCCCAGGTCGAGCGGGCTCAGCAGGTGCGGGTAACGGCTCATGGGGCCCTCCGTGCGTGGCGTCGTCCCCATGGTTGTAGACGACGCCACTGCGATTGTGCAACTAGTTGCACAATGGGTGAGGGCAAGGCCACATCAAGGGGACGGGGCCCTGTCACGGCTCAGGGCAGGGTGCCTATCACCACGTGGGCGTGTCTCTCCTCCGAGACGGCCGTGCGGGCGGTGAGGCCGGAGCGGCGGAAGGTGGCGAGGGCGCGCGGTGCCTGGCGTCGACTCGTCTCGACGAGGAGGCAGCCGCCGGGGGCGAGCCAGGCGGGGGCCTCGGCGGCGACCCTGCGCAGGACGTCGAGGCCGTCCGCACCGCCGTCCAGGGCGACCAGGGGTTCGTGGTCGCGGGCCTCGCTCGGCAGGAGCGGGACCTCGCCGGTGGGGACGTACGGGACGTTCGCCGCGAGGATGTCGACCCGGCCTCGCAAGCCCTCCGGGAGGGCGGCGAAGAGGTCCCCCCGGTGGGCGTGGCCGCCGTGGGGCGCGAGGTTGCCGCGGGCGCAGCGGACCGCCGCGGGGTCGATGTCGGCGGCGTGCAGTTCGACGCCGTCGAGCGACGCGGCCAGGGCGGCGCCCACCGCGCCGGAGCCGCAGCAGAGGTCGACCACGACGCGGGCGCCGGGGGCGGCGGCGAGGGCCTGTTCGACGAGGTACTCGGTGCGGCGGCGGGGGACGAACACGCCGGGTTCCACGGTGATGCGCAGGCCGGCGAACTCCGCCCAGCCGAGGACGAGTTCGAGGGGGAGGCCCGCGACACGCCGGTCGACCATGGCGGCGGCCTCGTCGGGGGTGCGGGCGGTCGAGAGGATCAACTCCGCCTCGTCCTCGGCGAAGACGCAACCGGCGGCGCGCAGTGCCGTGACGACGGAGGTGAGGGAGAGAACTGGCATGACGCCGAGGAGCCTTTCGGTGGGCCGAAGGGCGCTCCGCGGTGACCTATCGGCGGCGCGTCGCGCCGCGTTGAGGTGAGAGCACCCGACCTGACACAGCGGTAATGGGTCTCACCTCCTCGGTCCACGTGCTGACTGGCCCGGCAACCCTACCCCATGGTCACGACCGGTTCTCAAGACTCCGAACGGCTCCACGGCGACCCTTCGGGGCCGCGCCTTCGGCCCTGCTCGCGAGCACATCGCCCGCGGGCCGGTGGGGCTTCTCGCGCGGTTCCCCGCGCCCCTTCAGGGGCTCCGGGCCCCCTCACACGCCCACCCGCTCCTCCCCCGTCGCGGTCGCCGGTACGCGGGCCGCCATGAAGCGGGTGGTGCGGCGGAGGCGGAAGCCGAGGGACTCGTAGAGGCGGATGGCGGTCGTGTTGGTGGCGGCGGTGTGGAGGAAGGGGGTCTCGCCGCGCTCCCGGATGCCGTGGGCGACGGCGAGGACGAGGCGGGTGGCGAGGCCCTCGCCCCGGAAGGCCGGGGCGGTGCAGACCGCGCTGATCTCGGTCCAGCCCGGTGGACGCAGCCGCTCACCGGCCATGGCGACCAGCGCGCCGTCCCGGCGGATGCCGAGGTAGGTGCCGAGTTCGATGGTGCGGGGCAGGAAGGGGCCGGGCTGGGTGCGTGCCACGAGGTCGAGCATCTCGGGCACGTCGGCCGGGCCCAGCCGTACCGCCTCGTCGTCCGGCGCGGCGGCGATCCCGTCGTCGACGAGCTGGACGCCCGCCAGGTCGAACGTCACCTCCCAGCCGGCCGGGAAACCCCCGCTGTAGGCCGGGACCGGGACCTCGGCGCCGGGGCCCGCCAGCGCCGCGAGATCGGCCCAGTCGTCGGCGTCCGGCTCGTCGGGCAGGCCCAGCCACGGCGAGACGTCCAGCGGATAGCGCAGCACCCGGCCGCGCCGCTCGGCGAGGTGGGCGTGCGGCCCGGTGAGGGAGGCCAGCGCGGGGTTGTCGAGGACGTGCGGCACGGTGTCCGTGCCCTTGCCGCCGCCCGTCGCGTACTCGGTCATGCGCTCTCCCACTCCGCTCCGCTCCCCTCAGCCGTCGTCCGGCCCGTTCTGCCCGTCCGGCTCGTCCACTGGCGGCAAGGAAGATCGCCGCGGCCCTATTCCCGGGGCTCCGGAGAGTTCACGCGGCCGCAATGATCGCCATCCGCCCCCGGGGCCGAGGCACCCTCCACCGGCACGTACGGTGGTACGACCGACCGATCACCGCCGTCACGTTGGACCCCCATGAACGTCACCCGAGGCTTCACCGGACGCCCCCGCGTCCACCACCCAGGACTGCCGCCCGGCCAGTACGACGCCGGCGACGACTGGCCCGTCCTGTCGGCGGAGGTCACGCCCGACCTGACGCCCGCCGACTGGACGTTCCGGATCGACGGACTGGTGGCGGAGCCCCGCTCCTGGGACTGGGACGAGGCGCACGCGCTGCCCGCGTCGGTGTACGAGGGCGACATCCACTGTGTGACGAGCTGGTCGAAGTTCGGGGTGCGCTTCGGGGGCGTCTCGCTGGACGCGTTCTGGGACGTGGTCCGGCCCGACGCGTCGGCCACGCACGTGGTCGCGTACTCGCACAGCGGCTACACCACGAACCTTCCGCTCGCCGACCTCACCGGTGGGCGGGCCTGGATCGCCTGGGAGTACGACGGCCGGCCGCTGCCCGCCGAGCACGGCGGTCCGGCGCGGCTGCTGGTGCCGCACCTGTACTTCTGGAAGAGCGCCAAGTGGATCGCGGGCCTGCGCCTGCTCGACCACGACGAGCCCGGCTTCTGGGAACAGAACGGCTACCACGCGCGGGGCAACCCGTGGGAGGAGCAGCGGTACTCCGGTGACTGAGACGACAGCCCCGCACGCGGCCATCGCGCCACAGACGGCCGACGCTCCACAGGCAGCTGACGCGTCGCACACGCCCTTCACGCCGCCCACCCGGTTCGCCGTGCCCGGCCGTATCGCCGTGAGCAACCGGGCGGCGGCGCGGTGGCGGACGGCCACGCTGACCGAGATCCGGCGGGAGACACCCCGCGTGTCGACGTTCCGGTTCGCGGTGCCCGGGTGGGCGGGACATCTGCCCGGACAGCATCTGATGCTGCGGCTGACCGCCGGGGACGGCTACACCGCGCAGCGGCACTACTCGCTGGCGTCCCCGGCGGACGACGCGGGGCACATCGAGCTGACCCTGGACCACGTCGAGGGCGGCGAGGTGTCCGGCTGGTTCCACACCGAGGCCCGGCCGGGCGACGAGGTGGAGGTGCGCGGGCCGCTCAGCGGTTTCTTCGCCTGGCCCGGGGACCGTCCCGCGCTGCTGATCGGCGCCGGTTCCGGCGTCGTACCCCTGATGTCGATGCTCCGCCACCACCGCCTGCGGGCGCTCGACGTCCCCCTGCGGCTGCTGGTGTCCGCGCGCGGGCCGGAGGAGCTGATCTACGCGGCGGAGTACGGCGCGGAGACCACGGCCGTGTTCACCCGGCGGGCGCCCGAGGGCGCGCCGGTGGGGCGGCTGTCGGCGGCGCACGTGGCGCCGGTGCTGGCCGAGCGGCCGCCGGGCGGGTGGGAGGCGTACGTGTGCGGTTCCAACGCGTTCGCCGAGCACGCCTCGCGGCTGCTGGTGGCGGCGGGACAGCCGGTGGACCGCGTCCGCATCGAGCGGTTCGGCTGACCTTCGCTCCACGATTTCTGGCGCAAACCATGCCATCACGGCCTCTTTCGGGTAGACCGGAAGTGCGGACCAGTCCTAACCGGGGTTCTCGTACCGAGGGCCGTGCCGGTGAGGGAGGGCGTGATGCGAGGCCAGGTCTTCGGATGGCGCTGGCGCGCCAATCCGCTGCGGCGACGCTCGGACGTCGTCGAGGCGTGGACGGTGCTGTGCGTCGTGCTGCTGCTCGTGCTGGGCGCGCCGGCCGCCGGGGTCGCGGTGGGCCGGTGGGCCCACGGGGACGCGCGGGCGCACGCCGTGGCCGAGCGCGCCGCGCTGGACCGGGTCAGCGCCGTGGTCCTGGAGAAGGCGCCGGCCTCCGTGCCCTCCGCGCACGGCGACAGGCAGCCCATGTACTGGGTGGGGGCGCGCTGGACCGAACCCGACGGCGGCTCCCGTACCGGTGAGGCCCGGGTGCCGGCGGGCACCGAGCGCGGCGATCGCGCCGATGTATGGCTGGACGGGGCCGGGCGCAGTGTCCAGCCACCGCCGACCGACACCGCCGTCTGGCAGCACGCGCTGGCCATGGGGACCTGCGCCACGGGCGGCGTCGTCGCCTTCGTGCTGCTGGGACACGTGGTCGTCCGCCGGATCGCCATTCGGCACCGGCTCGCCGAATGGGAGCGGGAGTGGGCGCGGACGGGGCCCGATTGGGGACACCGTTGGGCCTGACGGGAAACGCGAACAATTCTCAGCTCATAGCCACGCGCAGCGCATTCCGGCCACCCGCGAAACATCCACAATATCCACTTCCTCGACGCAGTTGATACTTCAATTGCGTTGCTGCCATACTCCGCTTCCTCCCCCACAGGCATAAGGCAGCGAAGAAGGTGCATTGTGTCCAACCATGCGGCGCGGTACGCCAGTTCCGTCCCGTCTCCCCCCGCACGGACAGGCCGACATCCGCTCCACGCCCATCCTGAATTTCGTTCAATAAGCGCGGCATATCGCCGATTCGGCATAACGGCGACCGCGTTGTCCGTCGGAGGATTCCTGTCGTACGTCCTCCTGTCGAGTTTCGCGCCAGGGGTAATGAATCAGCGGTTGATCGGACATCTCACGCTCGGGCTGACCCTCGGTCTGGCGCAGTTCGCCGTCATGGGTGTGACCGCGTTCCTCTATGTCCGGCACATGCGCGAGAAGATCGACCCGGTGGCCCGGCGGCTCCGTGCCGAGCTGGAGGAGCACGAGGCCGAGCAGCGTCGGGTTCCGGCCGGACGGCGGTTCGGCGCATGGTGACCTTCTCCGCGAGTGTGGCCGACGCGTTCAGCCTGCGGCTGACGTTCGTGCTGTTCCTGTCCGTCGTCGTGATCACCCTGTTCACCGCCCTGCTGACGGCACCCCAGCGGGACGAGATCGGCGAGTTCTACCTCGGCAACCGGGACATGTCGCCGCTGCGCAACGGCCTCGCCATGTGCGGTGACTACCTCTCGGCCGCGACGCTGCTCGGCAGCACCGGTCTGGTCGCCCTCACCGGGTACGACGGTCTGCTCTACCTGGGCGGCACCGTCGTCGCCTGGATGATGGTGCTGCTGCTGATCGCCGAACCCCTGCGCAACTCCGGGAAGTTCACCCTCGGGGACGCCCTGGCCCGACGGCTCCCGCTGCGCCAGCGGCAGGTCCGGCTGGCGCTCGCCATCTGCACGCTCTCCGTGTGCACCCTGTACCTGGTCGCCCAACTGGTCGGCAGCATCGCGCTGATGACCCAGTTCGTCGGCGAACCCGGCCCCACCACCCGCACCATGATCGTGATCATCATCGGCACCATCGTCACGATCTACGCGGCCATCGGCGGCATGCCCGGCGCGACGTTCATCCAGGTGGTCAAGGCCGTGATGCTCGTCGCCGGGGTCACGGTGGTCGCGGTCCTCGTGTTGAACCGATTCGACTGGAACATCGACGGACTGCTGGCCTCCGCCACGGCGGGCAGCGGGCTGGGCGACGCGTACCTGCAGCCCGGTCTGCGCTACGGGGCGGGCCCCATCAGCAAGATCGACTTCTTCAGTCTGCAACTGGCGATCGTGCTCGGGCTCGCCGCGCTCCCCCACGTCATGATGCGGCTCTTCGCGCCGCGCCGGACCAGGGTGCTGCGCGCCTCGGTGGTGTGGGCGGTGGGCCTGGTCGGGTTCGTGTGCCTGATGGCGGGCGTGCTGGGTCTCGGCGCCACGGCCGTCGTCGGCCGGGAGACCATCGCCGGCATCGACCACAAGGGCGACGCCGCCGTCCTGCTCCTCGCCCACGAACTGGGCGGCGAGGTGCTCACCGCGATCGTCTCGGCCCTGGCCTTCGTCACCCTGCTCGCGGTCGCCGCCGGCCTCATGCTCGCCGCCGCCTCCTCCGTCGCCCACGACCTGTACGGCGAGGTGATCCGCAAGGGCAGGGCCAAGGAGACCCAGGAGCTGGGCGTGGCCCGGGTCGCCGCGGTGATCCTGGGTGTGCTGAGCATGATGTTCGCCCTCCTCGCCTGGGGCACCAACACCGCCACCCTCGCGTTCCTGGCGTTCGCGATCGCCGCGTCCGCCATCCTGCCGACCATCGTCTACAGCCTGTTCTGGCGGGGGTTCACCGCGCGCGGCGCCCTGCTCAGCCTGTACGGCGGTCTGGCCACCTCCGTGGTGCTCGTGCTGTTCTCGCCGGTGGTCTCCTCCACCCCGGGCTCGGTCTACCCGCACGCCGACTTCGCGTGGTTCCCGCTGCAGAACCCGGGCATCGTGTCGATCCCCGCGGGCTTCCTGCTGGGTTGGCTCGGCTCCCGTCTCGGCCCCCGGGAGGACGCGGGCGCGTACGAGGACTTCGAGGTCCGGGCCCTCGTCGGGGCCGGTAAGGAGTGAGGCCCGGCACCGGCCGCGGCTGATCCGCGGGGCGTCGCGGACCGGGAAAAGCCCCTTGGCGGGCCGCGACGCCCCACGTACGGTGTGATCATCCGCACCTCTGAACTCACAAGGTGGTCCTTCAAATGGCCCTGTTCGACCTGCCGTTGGACGAGCTCCGTGGTTATCGAAGCGCTTCAACGGAGCCCGAGGACTTCGACGCCTTCTGGGCGAAGACGCTCCAGGAGGCACGCGAGCACGACCTGGACGCCCGTTTCGAGCCGGTCGAGACCCAGCTGAGCACGGTCGAGGTGTACGACGTCACCTACTCCGGCTTCGGCGGCCACCCGGTCAAGGGCTGGCTGGTCCTCCCGGCCGGCGCGACCGAACCGCTGCCCACCGTCGTGGAGTTCATCGGCTACGGCGGCGGTCGCGGTCTGGCCCACACCCACCTCCTGTGGGCCTCGGCCGGCTACGCCCACTTCGTCATGGACACCCGGGGCCAGGGCAGCGCCTGGGGCGGAGGCGGCGACACCCCCGACCCGGTGGCCGGCGCCCCCGCATTCCCCGGCTTCATGACCCGGGGCATCGACGCCCCCGAGAACTACTACTACCGCCGCGTCTACACCGACGCCGTGCGCGCGGTGGAGGCCGCCCGCGCACATCCGCGGACCGACGCCGCCCGCACCGCCGTCGTCGGTTCCAGCCAGGGCGGCGGAATCTCGATCGCGGTCGGCGGACTCGTCCCCGACCTGGTCGCGGTCGCGCCCGACGTGCCCTTCCTGTGCGACTTCCCGCGCTCCACGACGATCACGGACCGGGATCCGTACCGCGAGATCGGCAAGTACCTCAAGACCCACCGCGGGCGCACCGAGCAGGTCGGGCGCACCCTCGCGTACTTCGACGCCGTGCACTTCGCCGCGCGCGGCCGGGCCGCCGCGCTGTTCTCGGCGGCCCTGGAGGACCAGACCTGCCCGCCGTCCACGGTCTTCGCGGCCTTCAACGCCTGGGCCGAGGCCAACAAGCGGATCGAGGTCTACGACTTCAACGACCACGAGGGCGGCGGCCCGTTCCAGGAGGCGGTCAAGCTGCGCTGGCTGGCGGCCCAGCTTTGAGGGAGGGGCCGAGCGGATGGACACGACCGAGGCGGCGCGCCGCTTCGTGCGGGTGTGGCAGCGGGCATGGCCCGCCCATGACGTCGACGCGATCCTGGAGTTGTACGCGCCGGACTGTGTGCACCGCTCGGCCCCGTTCCGCGAGCCGCACCGGGGCCTGGACCAGCTCGCCGAGTATCTGCGCTGGTCCTTCACCGGTGAGCGGGTGACCGAGGTGCTCTTCTCGGAGCCGATGATCGGTCAGGCCGGTCTGGCCGTCGCCGAGTTCCGTGTGATGTCCGAGGTCGACGGGGACCCGCAGACCCTCGCGGGCTGTGTCTTCGTACGGTTCGACGCGGCCGGTCTGGCGGTGGAGACCCGGGACTACTGGCATCTGGTCCCGGAGCACGCACACCCGGCCCGGCCGACGTTCCTCCTCCCGGACCCGCGTCGGCAGGAGCAGCCGGAGCGGTGGGCGCGGTTCCGGCGGACTCCTTCCCTCTTGTCCGACCAGTCGGTATGTTCGGCGTGGCCGGGCGACCCTCGTCCCGGCGCACGGCCGTGGACGACGGAGGGCTCATGTCTCAGTCTCAGGTGCGGGGTCACTGCGAGGCACGGTTCGAGGCCGTGCGCGCCGCGTTCGAGGAGAACTTCGCCGAGCGCGAAGAACTCGGAGCCGCGGTCACGGTGACGCTGCGCGGGGAGACCGTGGTGGACCTGTGGGGCGGCTGGGCCGACGCGGCGCGGACCCGCCCCTGGGAGCGGGACACCGTGGTCAACGTCTGGTCGACGACCAAGGGCCCGACCGCGCTGTGCGCGCACCTCCTGGCCGACCGGGGCCTGCTCGACCTGGACGCCCCGGTGGCCACGTACTGGCCGGAGTTCGCGGCGGCCGGCAAGGAGGGCGTCCTCGTCCGGCATCTGCTCTCGCACCGGGCGGGGCTCGCGGGTCCGCGTGAGCCGCTCTCGTTCGAGGAGCTCCTGGACTGGGAGAAGACCGTCGAACGGCTCGCCGCGCAGGAGCCGTGGTGGGAGCCGGGCACCCGGTCGGGGTACCACGCCATGACGTTCGGCTTCCTCGTCGGCGAGGTGGTCCGGCGGGTGTCGGGTCTGCTGCCGGGCGCGTTCCTGGCGCGGGAGGTGACGGGCCCGCTCGGCGTCGACTTCACCATCGGGCTGCCCGAGGCGCAGACGTCACGGGTGGCCGAGCTGGTGCATCCGCCGGCCGCGACGACCAGTGAACAGGCGGCGGTCTTCGCCCAGTTGACGCCCGCCGCGCTGGCCGCCCTCGCCAACCCGGTGGTCGGCGCCGCGGAGGCCAACACCCCCGAGTGGCGGGCCGCCGAGGTACCGGCCGCGAACGGCCACGGCACCGCGCGGGCGGTGGCCGCGCTGTACGGGATCCTCGCGCTGCACGGCAGCTGGGGCGGCCGCGAGGTGCTGTCCGCGGCGGCGGCCGAGCGGGTCCGTGAGGGACAGGGAGCCTGCCGTGACCTGGTGCTCGGCGCCGGATTCGGCCGGGACACGGAGATCGGGCTCGGGCTGTGGCTGAGCGGCCCGCACGGGTCGTACGGGCCGAACCCGAGGGCCTTCGGCCACGACGGCTACGGCGGCTCCTGCGGTCTCGCCGACCCGGAGGCCGGTGTCTCCCTCGGCTACGTCATGAACCGTATGGGTCCGCACATCGCCGACGACCCGCGCAAGATGGCGCTCGTCGACGCGCTCTACAGCGCGCTGTGACCCATGGGGCGGCCCGCCCCACGTGTGTCGGGGGTGGGCTCCCCCTGCACGGAGAGTCCCGCGTCAGTGCACGCTCAGTCGATTCCCGCACCTCGTCCGGTGCCAGCATCGACCCCGAGCGAACTGTGGTCCCTCGCTGTCTCCCGTCGCTGTCTCCCTGAAGCGAACAGCGGTCCTTCGACGCCGAATTCTCGACTTCGTCAGGAGCTGACACACACATGCGCAGACGTCACCGTCCTCTGGTGCTGGGCATCGCCGTCACGATCGGCGTGCTCACCACCACGGTCGTCCCGTCGGCCGCCGCCCCCGCGGCCGACCGGACGACACCGAAACCCACCGTCGTCCTGGTGCACGGCGCCTTCGCGGACGCCTCCGGCTGGTCCGGCGTCGTCTCACGGCTGAAGAAGGCCGGCTATCCGGTCGTCGCCCCGGCCAACCCGCTCCGGGGCCTGCAGTCGGACGCCGCGTACCTCTCCTCCCTGCTCGGCACGATCGACGGCCCGAAGATCGTCGTCGGGCACTCCTACGGCGGTGCCGTCGTCACCGAGGCGGCCGCGTCCGTACCCGAGGTGAAGGCGCTGGTGTACGTGGCGGCCTTCATGCCCGACAAGGGTGAGGTGCTCGGCGAACTCTCGAACCGCTTCCCCGGTTCCGAACTGCTTCCGGCACTGGAGGGCCTGCCGGACGGGGCCGGACACACCGACGTGGCGATCAAGCCCGACAAGTTCCACGACGTGTTCGCCGGCGACCTGCCGCGTTCGCAGACGTCGGTGCTGGCGGTGTCCCAACGCCCGGTCAGCCTCTCGGCGTTCGAGTCCACGGCGCAGGTCGCGGCGTGGCGCACGATCCCCTCGTGGTTCATGGTCGCCACCGGGGACAAGACGATCTCCCCCGCGCTGGAGCGCTTCCAGGCGAAGCGGGCGGGCTCGCACACCGTCGAGGTCAACTCCTCGCACGTGGTGATGATGTCCCACCCGGACAAGGTGGCCGCGCTGATCAAGTCGGCGGCCAAGTCCACTCGTTGAGGCTCGGCCGGCCGATCCCGGTCAGCCCTCGCGGGTGGCCACCACCAGGCGACAGCGGGGGCTGCCGTCGGGCCGCCAGCCGAACTCGGGCAGCGCGAACAGCTGCACCGCGAATCCGGCGCGTTCCAACTCGGGCCGTACGACACCGAGTTGGAACGGCCGGTAGTACATGACGAACGGCGGCCGCCAGACCGCGTTGCGCACCCGCATCGCCGCGTCGAAGCCCAGGGCCGCCCAGTACCAGGGGGAGCGGGCCGGGGCGGGCGCCGGCAGCGGGAACGCGAAGCGTCCGCCCGGCCTCAGGACGGAGTGGACCTCGGAGAACAGACGCGGCAGCTCCTCCGGCAGGAAGTGCCCGAACGCGCCGAGGCTGACGACCAGGTCGAAGGCCGAGGTGAAGGGCAGGGCGAGGGCGTCGCCGCGCACCCAGGACAGGAGGGGGCCTTCGCCGGCGGAAGCGCGCCCGGCACCCACCTGCTCCCTGCCCACCGCCAGCATCCCGGCGCTGATGTCCACCCCGGTGACGCTCTTCCGGCAGACCTCGCGCAGCACCTCCATCCCGGCCCCGGTGCCGCAGCACAGGTCGAGGCCGTCCTCGAACGGACCCATCGACGACAGGGCCGCCTCGACCGCCTCCAGGACGGAGTCCGGTGTACGGAACGGGGTCTGGTCGAACTTGGGCGCGAGCAGGTCGTAGCCGTGTTCGACGGAGGAGAGCGCCTGAACGGCGAGTTCGCGGAGGCTGGGGCCTTGCGGGGTGAACATCACCTCAGCTTAGGGCCTGACTCGGGGCAGCGCCCGGCACGGACTCTCCCCTATGGTCCGGGACATGACTTCGTTCCGTCCTGCCCCGTCCTGGCTGGCCGACGCCGTCTTCTACCAGATCTATCCGCAGTCCTTCGCCGACTCCGACGGGGACGGCATCGGGGATCTCCCCGGGATCACCGACCGTCTCGACCATCTGTCGTGGCTGGGTGTCGACACCGTCTGGCTGAACCCCTGCTTCGTCTCACCGTTCCGCGACGCCGGGTACGACGTCGCGGACTATCTGCACGTCGCCCCGCGCTACGGCTCCAACGACGACCTGGCGCGGCTGGTCGACCAGGCGGGCCGCCGGGGCATCCGGATCCTGCTGGATCTCGTCGCCGGCCACACCTCGGTCGACCACCCGTGGTTCCGGGCGTCCGCGAACGACCCGGACGACCACCGCTACATCTGGACGGCCGAGGGCCGGCCCGACGGCTTCGTCGCCTCCCCCGGCACCCGGCCGGGCGCGTACCTGCCGAACTTCTTCGACTCCCAGCCCGCCCTCAACTTCGGTTACGCACGCGACCATCCGGCCGAGCCGTGGCGGCTGCCGGTCGACGCCGACGGGCCACGCGCCAACCGCCTCGCGCTCCGCACGATCATGGACCACTGGCTGAGCCTCGGCCTGTCCGGCTTCCGCGTCGACATGGCCGCGTCGCTCGTCAAGGACGACCCGGACCGGACCGAGACCGCCCGGGTCTGGACGGAGCTGCGGCACTGGCTGGACACCGCGCACCCGGACGCCGTGCTGCTCGCCGAGTGGGGCGAGCCGGAGGTGTCGATCCCGGCCGGATTCCACGCCGACTTCTTCCTCCACTTCGGCGGCCCCACCGACGGCCTCGCCCTGCGCTCGCTGTGGAACAACGGCGGGGGCACCGTCCACGCGGACTGGGACCCCCTCGACTGCTTCTTCGACGCGAGCGGCGCGGGCTCACCACACCCGTTCGTCGAGGCCTGGCAACGGGCGACCGCGGCCGTCGACGGTACGGGCTTCGTCTCCCTGCCCACCGCCAACCACGACTTCTCCCGCCTCAACTGCGGCCCCCGCACGCCCGATCAGCTCCCCGCCGCCTTCACCTTCCAGCTGACCTGGCCGACGCTGCCGGCGATCTACTACGGCGACGAGATCGGCATGCGCTACCTCCCGGGCCTGCCCGACAAGGAGGGCAGCGTCCTCGGCCCCGACTACAACCGCGCGGGCTCCCGCACCCCCATGCAGTGGGACGACACCCCGAACGCGGGGTTCTCCACCGCCCCCGCCGACCGCCTCTACCTGCCCGTGGACCCCTCCCCCGACCGCCCGACCGTCGCCGCCCAGCGCGCCGACGACACCTCGCTCCTCCACCTCGTCCACCGCCTGATCGCCCTGCGCCGCCGGACACCCGAACTGGGCTCCGCCGGCTCGGTGGAGGTGCTGCACGCGGGATATCCGTTCGTGTACGTCCGGGGCGGACGGTATCTGGTGGTGGTCAACCCCCAGCGGAGCGAGGCGAGTTGGCCATACGAACGTGCCGTCGGGTACCAAGTGGAGGGGCAGGGCGTGGAGATCCTGGACGGCACGGTCACCGCGCGGGGCTTCGGATACGGGATCTTCCGGCTGGACGGGTAGTCGTCGGGGGTGGAGCCTGGGTGCGGGTCCGGTGGGGCTTCTCGCGCAGTTCCCCGCGCCGCTGAAAAAGCGGGGCTGCGCCCCTGCTTTTCGCCCTGAAAGGGCCGTGGCCCGTCAGGGCCCACGGCCCTTTCAGGGGCGCGGGGAACTGCGCGACCAGCCGGCCGCCTTCGGTTCCTCGCCGTACGCGGTGAGGAACCGGTCGCGGAAGGAGTCCATGCGCCAGACCGGGGCGTCGTCACCGGGCCGCAGTCCGTCGGACCAGCCCCAGTCGTCGATCCGGTCGAGGACCTTCGGGTCGTGGGCGACGATCGTGACGGGGACGTCGTGACTGGCGCCGTTGCCGCTGACGCTCGCCATGGGCTGGTGGTCGCCGAGGAAGACCAGCACGGTGTTCTCGTCGCCGTACTTCTCCACGTACTGCAGCAGGCTGTGCACCGAGTACTGGACGGACCTGCCGTACTCCTCCTTGACCTTGACGGGGTCGGTGAACACGTCCGCCGGGTCCTTGCCCGCCTTCTCGATGTCCTTGTAGACCGAACCGTCGCCGACCTCGTCCCAGTCGACCATCTCCGGCAGTGGCGCCCACGGCTGGTGGCTGGAGGTCAGGATGATCTCCGACATCAGCGGCTTGTCGCCCTTCCTGGCGGCCTCCAGACGCTCGAACGCGCTGAGAGCGTACTGGTCGGGCATCGTCGACCAGCTGAACTTCGGCCCCTGGTAGCCGACATCGCGGGAGTCGTAGACCTTGTCGAAGCCGTAGAAGTCGCCCTCCGGCCAGTTGTACTGGACGCCGGGCACGACCCCGACCGTGCGCCAGGCGTCCGTCTTGGCGAAGGCACCGGGCAGGGTGAGGCGTTCGCCGGCGGTGACCGTGCGGTAACGGCTCTGGTTGTCGATCCACAGGCCGGTCAGGAACGTGGAGTGGCCGAGCCAGCTGCTGCCGCCGTACGTCGCCGAGGTCAGCCAGCCGCTCTTCGCCGCGAACCCGGCCTTGGTCAGCGCCTCGCCCTCCTGGTCGAGCGCGGCGTCCACGCCGGGCTCGATGGCCGGGTCCTCCAGGGCGGCGCGGCCGTAGCTCTCGATGAAGGCGATCATGACGTCCTTGCCGCGCAGCCCGGTCAGCAGCTGATCGGCGGGCACGTCGGCGAACTTGTCCTTCTTGGCCTCCTTGGCGAACGCGGCCTCGTCCCGCAGCGTCTCCTGGACACGGCCCCAGCGGTCCTGCACGAAACCGATGGTGTTCCGGGAGGCGAACGCGGTGTTCTCCAGGGGCGTCAGGCCGAGCGCGGCACAGGTGATCCACACGGTGCCGGCGACGATGGTGCCCCGGGCCGCCCGGTCCCGGTGGCGGACCAGGAGGCCGACGAGCCGTACGACCGCCAGTGCCATGACGACGAACAGCAGCAGCACCAGGACCACGAGCCCAACCACGGCGGCCGTCGCGCCCGTCGGGCCGAGCGTGTCCTGGACGTACGACTCGGCGTCGTCCAGCAGACCCCAGTCGAGGACGACGTTGAAGCCGCGGCCCAAAAACTGGTTGAAGCCGATGTCGAGGGCCTTCACGACCACCAGCGCGGCCAGACCGACGCCGATGACGACCGCGGCGACCAGCCTCGGCCGTCGGGGCAGCACCAGCATCAGGGCGGCGGCGAGGATCGGCTCCACGGGCAGCCGCAGGAACTGCCGGACCACGAAGTACTCGGGCTGGCCCGGCATGAGCAGGGCGAAGTAGACCAGGGCGGCGGCGAGCGCCGTGACGCCCCACGACAGGCTCCGCGCGGCGACCGGGTACTTCGCCTGGAAGGCCGTCCGGTACCGCCGCCATCGACGGACGGGGGCGGCGGGCCCAGCCGGTGCGGCCTCCGTCGACGGCTCGCTCGCTTCGTCCTTCCCGGCCGTCTCGTCCGCGCCGGACGCTGGGTCCGCGTCGGACGTCGTGTCGGCGTCGGGTGATGTTTCCGCATCGGATGATGTGTCCGCGTCGGGTGATGTGCTGGAGCGCGTGAAGAGCGACACGCGACGTTCCTTCCGTGCGAAGACCGCTGGCGGTGCGCCCATCTGTACGGGGGGCTCGCGAGATCAGTTCAACGACCACGGGTAAGCCATCGGTAAGGAACCCCCCAACGACCGCCCACCGATGGTGGTACATTGGTTGTGGCACGTGTGTATCGCCCCTTCTCGGGCGCCGGTGCCGCTCTCTCATCCTCGATCTCCGAGGTCTCTTCCGCTGAACCGCCCGTCGGGTACCGACCGGCCGTCAGCTTTCCCGCACCGTCCGCGTCCCACCGGGCCGCCCCATGGACGTGTGCCCTCCCCTCCCCCTTCTCGCGTTTCTCCGACGTCCTCGAAAGGACCCCCACTCATGACCACCACCACACTCGAACGCACCACCACAGATCGACAGCCCCCGGCCCGGGTCACCGGCGTCCTGGAGACCGCGCAGGGCGGACAGGGCGGACAGGGCCGGCTGCGCGTCGAGGGCTGCCTGCCCACCCCCGCCGACCCCCAGGTCCCCGCCGCGCTCATCCGCCGGTACGGCCTGCGCAAGGGCGACACCGTCGAGGGCGTGCACGACGGCCGGCGCTCCCTCACCGAGGTCGAGCGGATCAACGGCCGTACACCCCAAGAGCTGCGCGGACGCCCGCACTTCCGCGAACTCACCCCGCTGCACCCCCGCGAGCGGCTGCGGCTCGAACACCCGGCGAGCGGCCTGACGGGCCGTCTGGTCGACCTCGTCGCCCCCGTCGGCAAGGGGCAGCGCGGACTGATCGTGGCGCCGCCCAAGACCGGCAAGACCGTCCTGCTCCAGCAGGTGGCCGCCGCGATCGCCGCCAACCACCCCGAGGCCCGCCTGATGGTGGTCCTTCTCGACGAACGGCCCGAGGAGGTGACCGACATGCGGCGCTCCGTGCGGGGCGAGGTGTACGCCTCGACGTTCGACCGGTCCCCCAAGGAACACATCGCGCTCGCCGAACTCGTCGTGGAGCGCGCCAAGCGGCTCGTCGAGCAGGGTGAGGACGTGGTGATCCTCCTGGACTCCCTGACCCGGCTGTGCCGGGCCCACAACAACGCGGCCGCGTCCGGTGGCCGCACCCTCAGCGGCGGGGTCGACGCCGCCGCCCTGCACGGCCCCAAGCGGCTCTTCGGGGCCGCCCGGCTGACCGAGGAGGCCGGTTCCCTCACCATCCTGGCCACCGCCCTGGTGGACACCGGCTCCCGCGCCGACGGCCTCTTCTTCGAGGAGCTCAAGGGCACCGGCAACATGGAACTCCGCCTGGACCGCGCCCTCGCCGACCGGCGGGTCTTCCCGGCCGTGGACATCACCCCGTCCGGCACCCGCCGCGAGGAACTGCTCCTGACAGCCGACGAGTTGACGGCCCTGCGCGGTCTGCGGCGGGCCCTGCGGTCGCACGAGGGGCAGGCGAACCTGGAGACGCTGCTGGAGCGGCTGCGCGCCACGCCGGACAACGCGGCCTTCCTGCGGCAGGTGCGGCCCACGCTGCCGGCGGCATGACATGCGGCATCCGGGTGCTCGATCCGTGCGCTCGGCCCGGGCATCCCGGACTGGGGCACGCCCCTTCCTACGTTTGCGGTATGACCATCGGATTCTCCTCCCGCGCTGCCCGTGCTGCTCGCGCTCCCCGTGCTGCTCGCGGTCCCGGTGCGAGGCGGGCCACCCGTGCGGCCCGTCTCGCCGTCTGCTGCACCGCCGTCTGCGCGCTCGGGACCCTGGCCGTCGTGACCGACCCGGACACCGCCGGCCCCCGGTCCGCGACGGGCACGCGGGACGCCAAGGCCGCGCAGGGGGCACCGTCCCTGTACGGGCACGGGACACAGGTGCGGCGCCGGGCCGGGGCGCCCGAGGTGCCGCAGGACGTGTCCGCGGTGTCCTGGCTGGTGGCCGACGCCGACAGCGGAGCGGTGCTCGCCGCGCACGACGCGCACCGCAAGCTGCCGCCCGCGAGCACGCTGAAGACCCTGTTCGCGCTCACCGTGCTGCCAGGCCTCCCGGCGGGCCTGAGACACACCGTGAAGGGTGAGGAGTTGGCCGGCATCGGCGCCGGGAGCAGCCTGGTCGGCGTCAAGGAGAACCGCACGTACACCGTCGCCGACCTGTGGCGGGGGGTCTTCCTCAGCTCGGGCAACGACGCCGTACGCGTCCTGGCGCACCTCAACGGCGGCTGGAAGGCCACCGCCCAGCAGATGAGGGCCAAGGCCCGCGCCCTGGGCGCCCGCGACACGCACGTCGTCTCCCCCGACGGCTACGACGCGCCCGGACAGGTGTCGTCCGCCTACGACCTGGCGGTGTTCGGGCGGGCCGGGCTGCGCAACGCGGAGTTCGCCGGGTACTGCGCCACCGCCTCCGCGAAGTTCCCGGCGGGCGGCTGGTCGTACGGCATCCAGAACACCAACCGATTGCTCACCGGCGCCGGCGTCGCGCGCTACCCGGGGCTGATCGGCGTCAAGAACGGCTACACCACCAACGCGGGCAACACGCTGATCGCCGCCGCGAAACGGGGCGGGCGCACCCTCGTCGTGACGGTGATGCGCCCCGAGTCGGGCGGCGGCCTCGCCGTCTACGAGGAGGCGCGCTCCCTGCTCGACTGGGGGTTCGAGGCCGCCGGACGGGTCGACGCCGTGGGCTCGCTCGTCCCACCGCGCCCGGCGGCCGCGCCTCAGGCCGGCCCCGGGTCCCTGCCGGCGGTTCGCGCGGAGGCGGCCGAGGTGACCGTTCCCGAGTGGCCGGTGGTGGGCGCGATCGCGGGCGCGGCCGGCCTGGGCGCGGCGGCCATGGCCCTCGCCCTGCGGCTCAGGTTCGGCCGGTCCGCGCGGGACTGACCGACCGGCAGCCCCAGCAGCAGTCCGAGCGTGATCCACACATAGGTGTTGGAGCCGACGAAGCCGCCGATGCCGGACGCGTCGTCGAACCACAGCCAGACGACGCTGCTGCACAGCACCACGTACAGCGTCGCCGTGAGCGGCCACAGCCGACGGTGTCTCAGCAGGACGGCGAAGGACGGCAGCAGCCAGACCAGATGGTGCACCCAGGTGATGGGGCTGACCAGACAGCCGGTCAGCCCGGTGAGGGCGAAGGCGGCGATCCAGTCGTCGGCGCGCACCGCCGCCCGGGTCCGCCACGCCCACACGCACAGCACCACGAGCACCAGCGCCGCCCAGAGGGCGCGGCTCGGTTCGTGCGGGGCCACGAGCCGGGCCAGGACGCCCTGCACCGACTGGTTGGAGACGTAGTCGAGGCGGCCGACGCGGCTGGTGTCCCACAGTGCCTCGGTCCAGTAGAAGCGCGAGGCGGCCGGGGCGATCCAGGCCGCCGCCGCGGTGGCGGCTACGGCGACGGCTGTCGCGAGCCCGGCGGGCCGCCACCGCCGGGCGAGCAGCAGCAGCCCGATGAAGATCGCGGGCGTCAGTTTGACCGCGGCCGCCAGACCGATGCCCACCCCCGCCCAGCGGCCCCGGCCCGTGGCCAGCAGCCAGGCGTCGGCGAGGACCAGGGCCAGCAGCAGGAGGTTCACCTGTCCGAAGCTGAACGTGTCCCGCAACGGTTCGAACAACGCGAGCGCGCAGAGGGCGAGGGAGACACCGAACCAGCCGTGGCGGCGCAACCGCGGCCCGGCCAGTAGGGACAGGACGGCCGCGAGCGCCGCCAGGTTCAGCCCCAGGCACAGCACGATCGCGGTGCCCAGGCCGACCAGCGCCATCGGTGACATCACGACGGCCGCGAACGGCGGATAGGTGAAGCCGTAGGTCGTGCCCGGCACCAGGTAGTCGTAGACGCGGCCGTCGCCGTTGACCCAGGTGTCGATCGTGCCGTGGTAGACGCGCAGGTCGAAGAAGTCACGCAGCAGCGGGACGGTGGCGGTGAAGACGGTGACGGCGACGGCCGCCCCGAGGACGAGGAGGACGCGGGCCCGGTCGGTGCGTGGCCGGAGCAGAGTGCGGCGTGGTTCGCTCATGCCGTGCGCTCCAGCGCCGGCGCCCGGGAGGCCTGTTCTGCCTGCCACAGCACGACCACCGCGAGCACTCCCCCGCACACCGCGAGGACGATCTGCTCGGTGTCCGCCGGGTTCCCGCTCGGCAGGACGGCGAGCGCGAGCACCCCGCTGGCGGCCGCGACCCGGCGCTGCACGGAGAGGGTCCGCGCGGCGGCGGCGATGAGGAACAGGCCCCACAGGGCGTACCAGGGGCGGATCGCCGGGCCCAGCGCGGCCACGACGGCCAGGCTGAGGCCGAGCGCGTACACCGGGCCGGGTCGCAGCCGGAACCATATGTGCAGGACGACGGCGAGGGTCAGCAGCAGTCCGGCGGCGCGCCAGGCCGGGAGCGCGAGGGGCGCCAGGTCGCTGCCGAGACCGTGCAGCAGGGTGCCGGTGGCGCGGCCCAGGACGCTGGTGGGCGACCAGTTCTGCGGGGACACGGGGGTGCGCAGCGCGGCGATCCAGCCGTATCCCGTGCCGGCCAGGGCGGTGGCGGCGGCCGTGGTGGTGGCGGCGACGGCCAGGGTGCCCGCCGCGGTCCGGATCCACGCCGTACGGCCGCGCATCACGACCACGGCCACCAGCCCGAGCGCGGCGGGTGCCTTCACCAGCGCGGCGAGGGTCACCAGGACGACGCCCACGAGGTACCAGCGGCCCCGGGCGAGTACCAGCCCGACGCCCAACAGGCCCAGCATCATCGCGTCGTTGTGGGCGCCGGCCACCAGGTGCAGGAGGACGAGCGGGTTGAGCGCGCCGAGCCAGAGGGCGACGGCCGGGTCGGTTCCGCTGTGCCGGGCGAGGCGGGGCAGCGCCACGGCCATCAGCGCCACGCCGAGCAGGGCGATCAGTCGCATCCCGATGAGTCCGGCCGGTATCCGGCCCTCGGTGAGGCCGGACAGCCCGGAGGCCAGGGAGAGGAAGACCGGGCCGTAGGGGGTCGCGGTGTGGCGCCACATCGGGGCGACCTCGTCGGCGAGCGGTCCGCCGAGCCGGGCGGGCCCGTGCAGATAGACGTCCATGTGCGCGTCGACCATGGCGCCCTGGGCGAGGTAGCTGTAGACGTCCCGGCTGAACAGCGGGGGCGCGAGCAGCAGGGGTGCCGCCCAGACGGCGAGAACGACCAGCAGGGCGCGGGGAGTCGGTGGTTCCGGGCCCCGTATGACCTTGCCCAGCAGCGCCCAGGCGGCTATCAGCAGGACGACACCGAAGTACACGCCGACGAGGCCCAGCGCGCCGCGTCCCGAGGTCGGCGAGAGCAGTTCCCGCACGGGCAGGGCTCCGGCGGTTTCACCTCCCAGGGCGAGAAAGGCGGATCCGGCCAGGCCGAGTGCCTGGCAGCGGCGCAGGTCGACGGGAAAAGCGATGGCCAACACTCGGTCAGGCTGTCAACGCCGGGTGGCGCGGAAGCGACGTCGCGCCTTCGGGGCGGGTACCGGGACGTGACCATGAGCCGACCGCCGCCCCGGCCGACGGACGCGGTACCGGGGCGGTGGGTCCTGTGCGGGGTGGGTCCTGTGCGCGTGAGGTCAGAAGATCGACAGCCCCGTCAGGGTGGTGAACCGGTCCAGGGCCGCCACCCCGGCCACCGAGTTGCCCCGCTCGTCCAGCCCCGGGCTCCACACGCAGAGCGCGAGGCGGCCGGGCACCACCGCGATGATGCCGCCGCCCACCCCGCTCTTGCCGGGCAGGCCCACGCGGTACGCGAAGTCACCGGCCGCGTCGTACGTGCCGCAGGTGAGCATCACCGCGTTGATCTGCTTCGCCTGGCTGCGGGTCAGCAGCCGGGTGCCGTCGGCGCGGACACCGTGCCTGGCCAGGAAGGTGGCGGCGAGGGCGAGGTCGGCGCAGGAGGCGGTGAGGGAGCACTGGCGGAAGTACTGGTCGAGGAGGGCCGGTACGGGGTTGTCGATGTTGCCGTACGACGCCATGAAGTGGGCGAGTGCCGCGTTCCGGTCGCCGTGGGCGGACTCGGAGGCGGCGATCTGCGCGTCGAAGTCGAGGTCGGGGTTGCCGCTCTCCTCCCGCAGGAAGGACAGCAGCGTGCCCGCCGCGTCGCCGGTCCGGGTGTGCAGGCGGTCGGTGACGACGAGGGCGCCCGCGTTGATGAACGGGTTGCGCGGGATGCCGTTCTCGTACTCCAGCTGCACCAGGGAGTTGAAGGGGTTGCCGGAGGGCTCGCGGCCCACGTGTTCCCAGAGGGCGTCACCCTCGCGCGCCAGGTCGAGCGCGAGGGTGAAGACCTTGGTGATGGACTGCGTGGAGAACGGCTCGCGCCAGTCCCCCACGCCGTACACCGTGCCGTCCGGCTCCGCGACGGCCATGCCGAAGCTGCGCGGGTCGCGGGCCGCGAGTGCCGGGATGTAGTCGGCGGGCCGGCCCCTCCCCGGGGTCCGTTCGATCTCCTCGGCGATGCGTTCCAGGATCGGCCGGAGGGCGGTGGATTCCATCAGGCCGGCGGGGCGCCGTTGCCAGCGAGGACCTCGGGCCGCAGCAGTTCCCGGAGCCGTTCAGCGGGCAACAGGCCCTTCTCCTGGACGAGTTCGGCCACGCCCCGGCCGGTGGCGAGGGCCTCCTTGGCGATGTCGGTGGCGGCGGTGTAGCCGATGTGCGGGTTGAGGGCGGTGACCAGGCCGATGGAGTTCTCCACGGCGGCGCGCAGTTCGTCCTCGTTGGCGGTGATGCCGTCGACGCAGCGCTCGGCGAGGGTGAGGCAGGCCGCGCGGAGGTGGGTGAGGGACTCCGAGAGGGAGTGCAGGATGATCGGTTCGAAGGCGTTGAGCTGGAGCTGTCCGGCCTCGGCCGCCATGGTGATGGTGACGTCGTTGCCGATGACCTCGAAGGCGACCTGGTTGACGACCTCGGGGATCACCGGGTTGACCTTGCCCGGCATGATGGACGAACCGGCCTGCACCGGCGGCAGGTTGATCTCGTTGAGGCCCGCGCGCGGCCCGGAGGAGAGCAGCCGCAGGTCGTTGCAGCTCTTGGAGAGCTTGACGGCGATGCGCTTGAGGACGCCCGACATCTGCACGAACGCGCCGCAGTCCTGGGTGGCCTCGACCAGGTTGGCGGCGGTGACCAGCGGCAGTCCGGTGATCTCGGCGAGGTGGCGGCGCGCCGACTCGGCGTAGCCGGCGGGCGCGTTGAGGCCGGTGCCGATGGCGGTGGCGCCGAGGTTGATCTCATGGATCAGCTCGACGGCCTCGGCGAGCCGGCTGCGGTCCTCGTCGACCATGACCGCGAACGCGGAGAACTCCTGGCCGAGCGTCATGGGGACCGCGTCCTGGAGCTGGGTGCGGCCCATCTTGAGCACCTGGCGGAACTCGACGGCCTTGCGGGCGAAGGAGTCCTGGAGGACGGTCATCGCCGTGAGCAGTCCGTGCACCGCGAACACGGTCGCGATCTTGACGGCGGTCGGGTAGACGTCGTTGGTGGACTGGCCGAGGTTGACGTCCTCGTTGGGGTGCAGGTGCGCGTACTGCCCCTTGGCGTGACCCAGCAGCTCCAGCGCCCGGTTGGCGATGACCTCGTTGGCGTTCATGTTGGTGGAGGTGCCGGCGCCGCCCTGGATCACGTCGACGACGAACTGGTCGTGCAGCTTGCCGTCGCGGATCTCCCGGCAGGCCTCGATGATCGCGGCGGCCTTCTCCGGGGCGAGCAGGCCGAGTTCCTCGTTGGCGCGGGCGGCGGCCTCCTTGACCGCGGCCAGGGCGTCGACCAGATGGGGGTAGGCGGAGATCGGGGTGCCCGTGATCGGGAAGTTCTCCGTGGCGCGCAGGGTGTGAACGCCCCAGTACGCGTCGACGGGGACGTCACGGTCTCCGAGCAGATCGTGTTCGCTGCGGGTGGCTGCGGCGGTCATGGTGGGGCGGGCCCTTCTTGGTGTGGTGCGGGTGGGTTGGTGGTCGGTGGGTGGGTGGGTGGGTACGTCGTCAGGTGCGGGTCCGGTGGGGCTTCTCGCGCAGTTCCCCGCGCCCCTGAAAGACCGGGCCCCGTGGCTTTGAAAGGCGTCCCGGGGCGGGGGTGAAAAGCCAGGGGCGCAGCCCCTGGCTTTTCAGGGGCGCGGGGAACTGCGCGACCAGCCCCCACCGGGCCCGCACCCGACATCGCACCCCGCCCCCCCGTCAGGGCAACCGCGGCAACGGATCGAGCGCCCGCACCGCACGGACCCGCCCGACCTCCCGCCCGCCCCCGAGCAACGCCTCCCCCGCGAACCCGGCGAGAGCCGCAGGCTCGACACCGGCCCGCACGAGCGCCGCCGCACACACCGGCACCCGCGCCCGGTTCGCACCGTCGGCGATCTTCACGGCGACCGCGCGGCCGTCGGGGAGGGCTGCGACCTGGACGCCCTCGAAACCGTCCTTGGTGAGCAGCCCCGGCACGGCCCGCATCAGCTCGGCGACGTCGCGCCCCGCGCCGGAGGCCATCTCGGCGTGTTCGCGCATGGCGTCGGCGACGGTGCGCTCGGGGGTGCCCTCGGCGGCGGTGGTGATCCGGGCGAGGGCGCGGGCGAGCCCGTGCAGGGAGACGGAGAACAGGGGTGCGCCGCAGCCGTCGACGGTGACGCGGGCGATGGCCTGCCCGGTGAGGTCCTCGACGATCTCGGCGATGGCCTGCTGGAGGGGGTGGGCCGGGTCGAGGTAGTCGTCCAGGGACCAGCCGTTGAGCTTGCAGGTGTAGAGCATGGCCGCGTGTTTGCCCGAGCAGTTCTGCGCGAGACGGGAGGGCTGCCTCCCCTCGCGTATCCACGCGTCGCGGACGGCCGGGTCGTACGGCATGTCGGTGACGTTGCGCAGGTCGGCCTCGGTGGCGCCGGCCAGCTCCAGGATGCGCCGGGCTCCGGCGAGGTGGCGTTCCTCGCCGGAGTGGCTGGCGGCGGCCAGGGACAGCAGTTCGCCGTCCAGGGGGAGTCCGGCGCGCAGCATGGCCACGGCCTGGACCGGCTTGAGCGCCGACCGGGGGTAGAACGCCGCCTCGATGTCGCCGAGTTGGAGTTCCACCTCCCCGTCGGCACCCAGCACCACGACGGAGCCGTGGTGGATGCCCTCGATGACACCTCCGCGTACGAGGTGGGCGACGGGGGCGTGCAGCGGTTCCCGGATCGCGGGGGCCGCGGCCACCGGAGCCGCAGGGGTCGCCGAGGCGCCGGTGGTCGTGGGGTCGTACATCACTGCCTGCTTCACTTCTTCACTCCGGCCGGCTGCCGGCCGACCCGGCGTCGTACGCCGAACCAGCCCGCGACCAGCGCCAACACGATGAGGGGGAGGCACAGCACGGTCGTGCGGCCGACCCCGCCGTCCAGGTACATCAGGACCAGCACCGAGGCCAGGAAGAACAGGGTGACCAGTTCGGTCCAGGGGGAGCCCGGAAGCTGGTAGCTCGGGCGGGTCAGCTCGCCGCGCTCGGTCTTCTGCCAGAACAGCAGGTGGCAGATCATGATCATGCCCCAGGTGGCGATGATGCCGATGGCGGCGAAGTTGAGGACGATCTCGAACGCCTCGGCGGGGACCACGAAGTTCAGGCCGACACCCAGCACACAGATGCCGCTGGTGAGCAGGATGCCGCCGTAGGGGACCTGGCTGCGGCTCATCACGCCGGTGAACTTCGGGGCGGAGCCGGCGACGGCCATCGAGCGCAGGATGCGGCCGGTGGAGTACAGGCCCGAGTTGAGCGAGGACATGGCCGCGGTCAGCACGACCAGGTTCATGATGCCGCCGGCGGCCGGGACACCGATGTTGGAGAGCACCGTGACGAAGGGGCTCTCGCCCGCCTTGTACGAGGACCAGGGCAGCAGCATCGACAGCAGGATCACGGAGCCGACGTAGAAGAGGCCGACCCGCCACATGATCGAGTTGATCGCCTTCGGCATGATCTTCTCGGGGTTCTCGGTCTCTCCGGCGGCGACGCCGACCAGTTCGACGGAGGCGTAGGCGAAGACGACACCCTGGATGATCAGCAGCATCGGCAGGACGCCGTTGGGGAAGAGGCCGCCGTTGTCGGTGATCAGGGCCGGGCCGGGGGTGTGGCCGTCCACGGGCTGCTGGGTGACGAGCAGCCAGATGCCGATGCACATGAAGACGACGAGCGCGCCGACCTTGATGATCGCGAACCAGAACTCCAGTTCACCGAACATCTTCACGGAGATCAGGTTCACGGACAGGACGACCGCGAGGGCGACCAGGGCGATCACCCACTGCGGCACGTCGGAGAACATGCCCCAGTAGTGGGTGTAGACGGCGACGGCGGTGATGTCGGCGATTCCGGTGGTGGCCCAGTTCAGGAAGTACATCCAGCCGGCCGTGTACGCGCCCTTCTCGCCCATGAACTCGCGGGCGTAGGACACGAAGGCGCCGGACGAGGGCCGGTAGAGGACCAGTTCGCCGAGGGCGCGGACGACGAGGAAGGCGAAGACTCCGCAGACCGCGTACGCGATGAACAGGGACGGGCCGGCGTCGACGAGACGGCCGCCGGCGCCGAGGAAGAGCCCGGTGCCGATCGCGCCGCCGATGGCGATCATGTTGACGTGGCGGGACTTCAGGGACTTGCTGTAGCCGGCGTCACCGGCGTCGACGTGGGCGGTGTTCCCGCCGGTCACGACGTCTTTTTCGAGGGACTGCTCGCTCACGCCTCGGGTCCGCCTTCCGTGGAGCTGTCCGTGCGCGGGGAACGCACGATGTCGGTGAGGGTGGTCTCGACGCGGTCGAGGTGGTGGGACATGGCCTCCACCGCGTCGTTGGCGGAACCGTCGATCAGCGCCTCGACGATGGCCCGGTGCTCGCGGTTGGACTGCTCGCGCCGACCGCCCAGCTCGTTGAGGAAGGCCGACTGGCGGGCCAGCGCGTCCCGGATCTCCTCGATCACCCGGCGGAACACCGGGTTCTGGGCGGCCTCGGCCACGGCCAGGTGGAAGAGGGTGTCCATCGCGACCCAGGCGGTGGTGTCGGTCTCCCGCTCCATCCGGTCCAGCAGGTGGGCCAGATGGTCCAGGTTCTCCGGGGTGCGGCGGACGGCCGCGTACCCGGCGACCGGGATCTCCACATGCCGGCGCACTTCCAGCAGGTCGCTCGCCACGTAGTCGCCGAAGGTGGGGTCCTCGACGGCGTTCGCGATCACGAAGGTGCCCTTGCCGGTACGGGACTGGGTCAGCCCCATGACCTGAAGGGCGCGCAGGGCCTCGCGCAGGACCGGACGGCTCACTTCGAGCTGTCGGCAGAGCTCCGCCTCCGAGGGGAGTTTGTCCCCGATGGCGTACTTGCCGCGCTCGATCGCGTCGCGGAGGTGGGTGAGCACCGCTTCCATGGCGCTGACGCGCCGCGGTGCCGAGCCACCTGTCTGGCTGTCTGACAGGTTCACGGGGGTGATCCTGGGGGTGACGGGAGGGGGCTGTCAAGGGGTCCGCGATTTGATCTTTGAGCTGGTCAGCTCAGTCCACCCGCGCCGAGCAGCCCGAACAGCAGGACCCCGACCACGATCCGATAGGAGATGAACACGTTGAACGAGTGCCTGGTCACGAACTTCAGCAGCCAGGCGACGGAGGCGTACGCGACCGCGAACGACACGGCGGTGCCGGCGATCAGCGGGGCCGCGCCGACCCCCGCGCCGAGGGCGTCCTTCAGCTCGTAGAGCCCGGCGCCGGTGAGGGCCGGAATGCCGAGGAAGAAGGAGAGCCGGGTGGCGGCGACCCGGTCGAGGTCGAGCAGCAGCGCGGTGGACATGGTGGCGCCGGAGCGGGAGAAGCCGGGGAACAGCAAAGCGAGGATCTGCGAACCGCCGACCAGCATCGCGTCCCGGAACCGGGTGTCCTCCTCGGCACGCCTGCGCCGGCCCACCTGTTCGGCGACCCACATCACACCGCTGCCGACGACCAGCGAGCCGGCCACCACCCACAGGGAGGCGAGGGGCCCCTCGATCAGCGACCGCGCGGCCAGCCCCACGACGACGATGGGGATTGTCGCGGCGATCACCCACCACGCGAACCGGTAGTCGCGCTCCTGCCGCTCCCCCGCGTCGAACAGCCCCCGGAACCAGGCGGACCCGATGCGGGCGATGTCGTGCCGGAAGTACACGAGCACCGCGGCGATGGCGCCCACCTGGATGACCGCCGAGAACCCGACGACGGCCCTGTCGTCCACCTGGATCCCCATCAGCCCTTCGGTGATCTTCAGATGGCCGGTGGAGGACACCGGCAGGAACTCCGTCACCCCCTCCACCGCTCCGAGGACGACTGCCTGACCGACGCTGATGGTGCTCATGGGGTCCAGTTCTGTCTGCGAGGTCTGCGTGGGCGGTGGACGCAGTGGTACCGCAGCCGGGTAAGGGCCGCTCTCAGGACCAGAGAGCGCGCGCCACCGCGAGCCCCACGTAGACCGCGCCCAGCCCCGCCGTCACGCTCGCGACGACGTTGGCGGCGGCGTGGAAGCGGGAGCCGCCCTCGGCCAGCCGCAGGGTCTCGTACGAGAACGTCGAGTACGTCGTGAGCGCCCCGCACAGGCCGGTGCCGAGGAGGAGTTGCAGGTGGGAGCCGGCGGCGCCGGCCGTCACCGCACCGGTGAGCAGGCCGAGGACGAGGGAGCCGGAGACGTTGACGGCGAAGGTGCCCCACGGGAAGCCCGTGTCGTGGCGGGACTGCACCGCGCGATCGGTGAGATAGCGCAGGGGCGCGCCGACCATTCCGCCGAGGATGACGAGCACCCAGTTCACGACGACCTCTTACCTTTCTCACGCCTTGCGGTGGGCCCGTCGGGGAGCACGCGCCGGGCCGTCGTCGCCGCGAGCCGGACCGCCGTGAGGGCGGCGAGGAGGGTCGCGGCGAGGTAGGCCAGGGCGGTGGCGGGCCGGCCCTCCTCGATCAGGCGCTGGATGTCGACGGTGTACGTCGAGAAGGTGGTGAAGCCGCCGAGGACGCCGGTGCCGAAGAAGGGGCGGACGAGGCGGTGGACCGTCCACTTCTCCGTGATCGCGACCATGAGGAGACCGATCACGAAGCAGCCGACGACATTGACGCAGAACGTGGTCCACGGGAAGCCGGTCGTGCCGGTGGGCCAGAGGACTGCGGCCGCGTAGCGGGTTACGGCCCCGATCGCGCCCCCCAGGGCGACGACCGCGACGACCGGCGCCTGGCCGTGCCAGGGGGCGGGGCGGGGTGGATCGGGTACGGGGGCGTCGGGCCCGTCGATCTGGGGGGCTTGCACGCTGTATGTCTCCTACTCGCCGGGGCCCGGTGTCCGCCGGGCACGCTCCGTCGCAAGCAGGGACCGTTGTCGGCAGCGATGCCGCGGTTCGGGTACGGCGGGCCCCACCGCCGCGCCGCGGGACCAGGGGTCCTGCGGCCGGTCCACAGCGTAACGCGAGCCCCGAGGGCACCGCACGGGCCTCGTGTGCCCGGCCGGGGGCCGGCGTCAGCCCGGCTTCCCCTCCCCCGGCAGCTCGCACACCGCGATCCCACAGGCTGCCCAGGATCAGCCGGCCCTCAGCCACGCAGGCGCTGGTGACCATGCGGAATCGGGAGTGGCGGTCGACAAGGGTGTGGACGACGTTCCCCTGGTCGTCGACCGCGACCACACCGGCGAAGCCGAGCGGACGGAAGGGGGCCCGCACCGCAACCCGGCTCGCGGCGCTCCGCACGGCCGGACCCGCGCGGTGCAGCCGGTCGAGGGCGCCGATGCGGGGGCCGGCCAGCGCCACCCACATCAGACCGCTGTCGGGGTCGCGCCACATGTTGTCGGAGGTGCCCGGCAGGCCCCCGACGAAGGGCTCGCTCGTGCCGGCCCGCGCCCCCGTGAGGTGGACGCGGGTCAGCCGGCGGGGCCCGGTCTCCGCGACCACGAGGAACGACTCGTCGGCGGAGGGCGCGAGACCGTTGGCGAACTGCAGCCCCTCCAGGACGACTTCGGGCGCCCCCTCCCCCGGCGCGAGGCGCAGCAGCCGCCCGGTCCCGGTGTGTTCGACGATGTCGCCGATCCACTGATCGAGGGGGTACCGGCGGCTGGAGACCGTGAAGTACACCGTGCCGTCGGACAGCGCCACGGCATTGCTGCAGAACCGCAGTCGCTCACCGTTCACCTCGTCCACGAGCACCCGCACCGCGCCGTCGCCGGTGCCGACCCGCAGCAGCCCCCGCTCGGCGTCGCACACCAACAGGTCGCCGTCCGGGAGGAGTTCGAGACCGAGGGGCCTTCCGCCGGTGTCGGCGAGCGTCTCGACCCGGGCCCGCCCCGGCTCCGCGAGCCCGTCCACCCGCAGGACCCGGCCGTCCTCGACACCGGTCAGCACCCGCCCGCGCTCGTCGGCGACGACGTCCTCGGGCCCGCGCCCGCCGATCCCGACATACGCCTCCGGCAGGAGTCCCGCGCCCCGTGAAACCGCCCTGCCCGCCATGTCCGCCTCCCGGTGGTCCGCCCGATGCCCGCGCCGGACCATCCTGGCAGGGGGCCGGGTCGCCCCACACGGCCTCGGGTTAAGTTGGCCGCCCCGGACCACCGCCGCCGACCAGGGAGACCGCCGTGCCCACCCGCCCCCGCCTGCTGTACGTCACCGACCTGGCCTATCCGGCCCGGGGGCGGCGTTACTGCGACGAGGACATCTTCCTCACCTCCCGGCTGCGCGCGGAGTTCGACCTCGCCCTGTGCCACCCGCTGGACGCGGCGGCTCTGATGGAGGGCTTCGACGCGGTCGTGGTCCGCAACAGCGGGGCCGTCCTGCACTACCAGGAGGCGTACGACGCCTTCCGCGAGCGGGCCCGCGCCCTCGGTACCCGGGTCTACAACCCGCTGACCGGCCGGGGCGACATGGTCGGCAAGCAGTACCTGCCGGACCTCACCGGTGCCGGGTACCCGGTCATCCCCACCGCCGACCGGCCGGAGGACTTGGAGCGGCTGCCGGAGTCCGCCTCGTACGCGGTGAAGCCGAAGGCCGGCGCGGACTCCGTCGGCCTGCGCTTCCTGACCGGCCCCGAGCTGGCGGGTCTGACCTGGGGCGACATCCTCGTCCAGCCGCGCGTCGACTTCCGCTACGAGGTGTCCTTCTACTACGTCGACGACACCCTCCAGTACGCCCTGTACGCGCCCGATCCCGAGCGCCGCTGGGTCCTGGAGCCCTACGAGGCATCCGAGGCCGACCTCGCCTTCGCCCGCCGTTTCATCGACTGGAACACCCTCGACCACGGCATCCAGCGCGTCGACGCCTGCCGCACCCAGGACGGCGACCTCCTCCTGGTCGAGCTGGAGGACCTGAACCCGTACCTCTCCCTGGACCGGATCCCCGACCCGGTCCGGGACACCTTTGTCGCGGCCATGGCCGCCTCACTGCACGCGTTCCTCGGCGAGTGAACGGCCGAAGGGGCCGCACGTCGAAACGTACGGCCCCTCCGACGCGCCCTTCAGGGGCGCGGGGAACTGCGCGACCAGCCCTCACCGGCCGGCGCTGTCACCACGGACCCGTCCGCCGCGCTCACCGGTGGCGGAACCACGCCGCCGCCGGAAGCAGCCGGTCGTCGTAGCCGAACAGCGCCTGGTTCTCCCAGCCGTTGCCGGACGCCGCGTCCGTCGGGTCCCAGCCGTTGCCCGAGACCGCGGTCCACGTCGACTCCCAGTAGAAGATCCCGAGACCGCGGCCGTTCGGGACGGCTTCGACGATGCTCGCGATGTCCTTCATCCACCGGGTCTGACCGGCGGTGGTGGCCGGGTAACCGGAGACGAGTTCGCTGCTCAGATCGATGATGTTCTCGTGCGCGTCCTCGCTGTCCAGCCGGAACGGGTACGCCGTCTCGGCGACGAACACCGGCTTGGCGTAGCGGGAGGCCGCGTCGTCCAGGGTGGTCTGGAAGTCGGCGAGGGTGCCGTGCCAGTAGCCGTAGTACGACAGGCCGATGACGTCGAACTTCACGTTGTTGGCGACCGCGTTGTCGAACCACCAGCGGGTGCCGGACAGGTCACCGCCCTTGGCGAGGTGCAGCGCCACCTGGGTGGAGGAGTTGACCGCCTTGACCGCGTCGTAGCCGGAGTTGAGCAGCCCGGCGAGCTGCGACCAGTTGGAGGTGGAGCCCGCCGACCACAGCATGCCGCCGTTGATCTCGTTGCCGACCTGGACCATGTCGGCGGTGGTGCCCTGGGACTTGAGGGCGTTGAGGACGTCGTAGGTGTGGTTGTAGACGTCCGTCCGCAGCTGGCTGTAGGAGTGGCCGGTCCACGCGGACGGCACGGTCTGGGCGCCGGGGTCGGCCCAGGTGTCCGAGTAGTGGAAGTCGACCAGCAGCTTCATGCCCTGCGCCTTGACGCGCTTGGCGGCGGCGAGCACCCGCGTCTTGTTGTTGTAGCCGTCGGCCGGGTTCACCCAGACCTTGAGGCGGGCGTAGTTCTGCCCGGCGCCCTTGAGGATGGCGAGGGCGTCGCCCGTGGTGCCGGAGCTGTTCCGGTAGACGCCGCCCTTGGCCTCGCTCTTGACGAGCGACGACACGTCGGAGCCCTTGATGGGCACACCCGTCGTCCCGGACGCGAAGGTCAGGTCGTCGACGTTGATCCAATTACCGGCATTGGCATCGGAGTTGATGCTGATGGTGCACTGGTTGTTCGTCACCGCGATCGACGTGACGATCCGGATCCAGCCGCTCGCGGAGACCGGGATGTCGGTGCGCTGCTCGGCGCTGCCGCAGTTCTTCAGCGCGAGGTAGGCGGAGTTCTGGCCGCCGCCGGAGCGCACCCACGCGGTGAGCTTGTAGTTCCCGTTGGTGAGGCCGGAGAGGTACTGGTACGTCTCCACCTTGTACGCGGAGGACGACCAGTGGGTGAGGCGGTGACTGCCGCCGTGGCCGCCGGACTCGGTGAACGAGGCGGCGTTCTGGCCGGCCGCCGAGTACGTCGACCAGCCGGCCGGTGTCGCGGTCCCGGTGCCGTCGGACTCGAAGCCGCCGTTGGTGAGCGTGGAAGCGGCGGAGGCCGAGGTGGCGGGCACGGTGGTGAGCGCCAGTCCCGCGAACAGGGGTATGAGCAGGGCCCTGAGGGCACGTCTCGCGTGGAACATCGTCGTCCCTTCGACGAAGGTGGGGAGCCGGGTGGTGCGGTGCTGTGGCGGCGCCCCGCCCGAAGGCCGTGGGCGGGGCGCCGCCGGACCGACCGGATGTCCCCAGAGATCCGGTCGGGGTCGGGGATGGCCCGGGGCCGAGGAAGAGCCCCGGGCGGGGAGCGGCGGCGGTCACCCCGTACGGCTCGGTGACCGGTCGCCGCCCACAGTTGCTGGTCAGGTGTCGAGTCGTACGACCCTGACGGCACCGGCGGGCACGCCCAGGTGGCCCGCCGCTCGTTCGCCGGTCAACAACTCCGTGCCGGCCGTGTCCAGCGGCACCTTCGTGTCGACCGCGGTGTGGTTGATCGCGAAGAGGAAGTCGCCCGACTCGCCCGCTCGGCGCACCACTTCGACGTCGCGCGGCAGGTCGGCGCGGGGGGCGATGCCCGCGTCGTCGGCGGCCCAGCCGAGGAGGGCGTCGAGGCCGTGCGCGTCGAGGCGGGTCGACACGTACCAGGCGGAGCCCTCGCCGAGCCGGTGCCGGGTGACGGCGGGCCGGTCGGCGGCGAGTCCGTCGGCGTAGGTCCACACGGGCTCGGCGCCGCGCGTCACCACGAACTCGGTCCACACGTCACCGGTGAGTTCGGAGCCGTCGGGGCCGGTGATGCGGACGCTCTCCCCGCCAAGCAGCGGTGAGAACTCCTCGACGGTCAGGCCCAGTACGTCCCGCAGGGCTCCGGGGTAGGGGCCTTCGTGGACGGCGTCGTGCTCGTCGACGATGCCGGAGAAGTAGGAGACGACGAGGGTGCCGCCGTTCTCGACGTACGCCTTGAGGTTGTCCCCGGCGGCTTCGGTCATCAGGTACAGCGCGGGGACGACGACAAGGGGATAGGCCGACAAGTCGGCTTCCGGGTGGGCGAAGTCGACGGTGAGGTGGCGGTCGTAGAGGGCCTCGTAGAAGGCGTCGGCGCGTTCGCGGGCCTCGTGGTCCTCGCTGGGGCGCCAGGCGAGGTTCTGCGCCCACCAGGAGTGCCAGTCCCAGAGGACGGCCACGTCGGCGACGGTCCGGGAGCCGCGGATCTGGCTGAGGGAGTCCAGGGACGCGCCCAGTTCGACGACCTCGCGCCACACGCGTGACTCGGTGCCGGCCTGCGGCAGCATCGCGGAGTGGAACTTCTCGGCGCCGCGCCGGGACTGCCGCCACTGGAAGAACATGGCGCCCTCCGAGCCGCGCGCCACGTGGGCGAGGGAGTTGCGGGCCATCTGGCCGGGGGCCTTGGCGGGGTTGCGGGCCTGCCAGTTGATGCCCGAGGTGGAGTGCTCCAGGAGCAGCCAGGGGGCGCCGGCGCCGACCGAGCGGGTGAGGTCGGCGGCCATGGCGAGGTTGACGTGGGTGCGGCGGCCGTCGGTGATCAGGTAGTGGTCGTTGGTGACGAGGTCGACCTCGCGGCCCCAGGCCCAGTAGTCCATGGAGTCGCACTGGCTGAGCGCGGTCATGAAGTTGGTGGTGACCGGGATGCCGGGGGCGAGGCGGTGCAGGATGTCCCGCTCGGCGACGAAGTTCTCGCGGATGGTCTCGTCGGCGAACCGCTTGTAGTCGAGTGCCTGGCCCGGGTTGCCGACCGTGGGGGTCACGCGGGGTGGGTTGATCTGCGCGAAGTCGGTGTAGTGCTGGCCCCAGAAGGCGGTGCCCCAGGCCTCGTTGAGCGCCGCGACGTCGCCGTAGGTCCGCTCCAGCCAGCGGCGGAAGTGCGCGGCGCAGGAGTCGCAGTAGCAGGCGGAGACGGGGACGCCGTACTCGTTGTGGACGTGCCACAGGGCGAGCGCCGGGTGGTCGGCGTAGCGCTCGGCGAGCTTCGTGGTGATGTTCGCGGCGGCGGCCCGGTAGTCGGTGTTGCTGTGGCAGATGGCGCCGCGCGAGCCGAACTCGTAGCGGGTGCCGTCGGCGGCGACGGGCAGGGCCTCGGGGTGCTCGCGGTAGAACCAGACCGGCGGGACGACCGTGGGGGTGCCGAGGTCGACGCGGATGCCGTTCTCGTGGAGCAGGTCGAGCAGGCGGTCGAGCCATCCGAAGTCGTAGACACCTCGTGAGGTCTCCAGCAGGGCCCAGGAGAAGATGCCGACACTCACCATCGTGACGCCGGCCTCGCGCATCAGCCGGACGTCCTCGTGCCAGACGGTTTCCGGCCACTGCTCGGGGTTGTAGTCCCCACCGAAGGCGAGCCTGGTCAGGCCCGTGGGGGTGGTCTCCGGCATGGATCTCTCCCGTTTGGTCGATCATTTGGGAACGTTCACACACTGCGGCGGCGGTGCGAGCCCAACATAACCGCACAGCAACAACCATTGACAAGTGTCCGGGATGTTTCTCTACTGTGAACGCTCACAGACGCACTGGCTGTGAACGCTCACAGCAGCATGGCATGGTCTTCGCAGCAGGCGAGGACCCAGGTCAGGGGAGAACGATCCATGCCCAACATCACGAAGCACCGGCGCTTTGTGGCCACCGCCGTCGCCGTCACGCTCGGCGCCACCACGCTCGCCGCCTGCGGCGGGTCCGACGACGAGAGCGAGACCCAGTCGGGGCCGGCGAAGCTCACGTACTGGACCTGGACGCCGGGCATGGACAAGGTCGTGGACCTGTGGAACAAGGGTCCCGGCAAGGAGCAGCAGATCACCGTCACGGTGAAGAAGCAGGCCTCCGGCGACACCCTGGTCACCAAGATCCTCACCGCGCACAAGGCGGGCAAGGGCCCGGACCTGGTGCAGGCCGAGTACCAGGCGCTGCCGACCCTGGTCAGCAATGACGCGGTCGCCGACATCGCGGGCGAGGCGGGCGACGCGAAGGACAAGTTCGCGGACGGTGTCTGGCAGCAGACCACGCTGGGCTCGGACGCCGTGTACGCGATACCGCAGGACATCGGGCCGATGATGTTCTACTACCGCGAGGACCTCTTCAAGAAGTACGACCTCGAAGTCCCCAAGACCTGGGACGAGTTCGCCGAGACCGCGCGCAAGCTGAAGAAGGCGGACGCGGACGTCGACCTCACCACCTTCTCCGCCAACGACTCCGGTCTCTTCGCCGGTCTCGCCCAGCAGGCGGGCGCCCGGTGGTGGACCACCGAGGGCCAGAAGTGGAAGGTCGGCATCGACGACACCGCGACGCAGCGGGTCGCCGACTTCTGGGGCGGCCTGGTCAAGGAGGGCGCCATCGACAACCAGCCGATGTACACGCCGGCCTGGAACAAGGCGCTCAACACCGGCAAGCAGATCGCCTGGGTCAGCGCCGTGTGGGCGCCGGGCACGCTGACCACGGCCGCGCCCGACACCCAGGGCAAGTGGAAGGTGGCGCCGCTGCCGCAGTGGTCGGCCTCCGAGAACACCACCGGCAGCTGGGGCGGCTCCTCGACGGCCGTCACCACGGACTCCAAGAACAAGGGTGCCGCCGCGAAGTTCGCCACCTGGCTGAACACGGACCCCGAGGCGCTGACCGCGCTGGCGAAGGAGGGCGGCATCTACCCCGCCGCCACCACCGCGCAGACCAGTGACGCGTTCGCCGAGCCGCCGGCCTTCTTCTCCAACCAGGCCGACTTCTACACCGTGGCCTCCGAGGTCGCGAAGACGACCGCGCCCTCCGCGTGGGGCCCGAACGTGAACGTCGCGTACACCACCTTCAAGGACGCGTTCGGCGCCGCCGCGAAGAACAAGTCGGACTTCGGCGCCGCCCTGAAGACGATGCAGGACGACACGGTCGCCGACATGAAGAAGCAGGGCTTCGAGGTCGCGGAGTGACCAGCGCACGCCGGAGGTCGTACGGGGTCAAGGGGGCCCCGTACGCCTTCCTCCTCCCCGCGACGATCCTGTTCGCTCTCTTCTTCGCGCTCCCGATCGGCTACGCCGTCTGGCTCAGCCTGCACAAGGTGCAGGTCAAGGGCCTCGGCCTCGGCTCGGGCGCGCGCAGCGAGGTGTGGGCGGGCCTGGAGAACTACACCGGCGCGCTGACCGACCCCGAGCTGATCGACGGCGCCCTGCGCGTCCTCGGCTACGGCGCGATCGTGGTCCCGGTCATGCTCGGTCTGGCCCTGGTCTTCGCCCTGATGCTGGACAGCGACAAGGTGCGCCTGGCCCCGTTCACGCGGCTGGCGATCTTCCTGCCGTACGCCGTCCCGGGCGTCGTGGCGGCCCTGCTCTGGGGCTTCCTCTACCTCCCGGACGTCAGCCCCTTCTACTTCGTGCTGGAGAAGCTGGGGCTGCCGCAGCCGGACCTGCTGGACGGCGGCGGTCTGTACGCGGCGCTGTCGAACATCGCGGTGTGGGGTGGCACCGGCTTCAACATGATCGTCATCTACACCTCGCTCCAGTCGATCCCCGCCGAGGTGTACGAGGCGGCCAAGCTGGACGGCGCGACGCCGCTCCAGATCGCGCTGCGGATCAAGATCCCGATGGTGGCGCCGTCGCTGGTGCTGACCTTCTTCTTCTCGATCATCGCCACGCTCCAGGTGTTCAGCGAGCCCACCACCCTCAAGCCCCTCACCAACTCGGTCTCCACTACGTGGAGTCCGCTGATGAAGGTGCACCGGGACGCGTTCGGCGAGGGCGACATCTACGCGGCGGCCGCCGGCGCGGTGATCATCGCCGTGGCCACCCTGGTCCTCTCCTTCGGCTTCCTGAGGGCCGCGAACTCCCGTCAGAAGCAGGAGGCAGCACGATGAGTTCTCTTGCCGTACGCAAGGCCGCCCCGGCGGCCGGCACCACGCCCGGCACCGCCCAGGGCCCGCCGCTGCGCCGCCGCATCGCCCTCGTCCCGACGCTCACCCTGCTGCTGGGCGCGATCTACTGCCTGCTGCCCGTGGCCTGGGTGCTGATCGCGGCCACCAAGTCGGGCAGCGAGCTGTTCTCCACCTTCACCTTCCTGCCGGGCACCGGGTTCGCGGACAACCTGTCCGACCTCAACGCCTACCGGGACGGCGTCTACTGGCAGTGGATGGGCAACTCCGCGCTGTACGCGGGCCTCGGCGCCGTCCTCTCGACGGCCGTCTCCGCGATCAGCGGCTACGCGCTGGCGATCTACCGCTTCAAGGGCCGCGAGGCCGTCTTCAACGTGCTGATGGCGGGCGTGCTGATGCCGCCGGTGATCCTGGCGATCCCGCAGTACCTGCTGATGGCCAAGGCGGACCTGGCGGACAGCTACTGGTCGGTGCTGCTGCCGCTGGTCCTCTCCCCGTACGGCGTGTACCTGGCCCGGATCTACGCCGCTGCCGCCGTCCCCGCCGACGTGGTGGAGGCCGGGCGGATGGACGGGGCGAGCGAGTGGCGGATCTTCACCCGGATCGCGCTGCCGATGATGGTGCCGGGGCTGGTGACGGTCTTCCTGTTCCAGTTCGTGGCGGTCTGGAACAACTTCCTGCTGCCGTACATCATGCTCAGCGACGACGAGAAGTTCCCGATCACCCTCGGCCTGTTCACGCTCCTCGAACAGGGCTCCAACACGCCGGCGCTCTACACGCTGGTGATCACGGGCGCGCTGCTCGCGGTGATCCCGCTGATCGCGCTGTTCCTGGTCATCCAGCGGTTCTGGAGCCTCGATCTGCTCTCCGGAGCCGTAAAGTCATGACCATGAGCAACACGGGGGGCAGGCGCAAACCGCCGACCATTCACGACGTGGCGCGCGAGGCGGGAGTCTCCAGGGGAACCGTCTCACGCGTGCTCAACGGCGGTCACTACGTCAGCCCGACGGCAGCCGAGGCGGTCAACGCCGCGATCCGCAAAACGGGTTACGTCGTGAACCGGCACGCCCGCTCGCTGATCACCGGGCGTTCCGACTCCATCGGCTTCCTGCTGACGGAACCGCAGGAGAAGCTCTTCGAGGACCCCAACTTCAATGTCCTGCTGCGGTGTTGCACCCAGGCGCTGGCCGCGCACGACATCCCGCTGCTGCTGATGGTGGCGGGTACGGAGGACGAGCGGCGCCGGATCACGCGGTACATCACGGCGGGCCACGTCGACGGGGTGCTGGTGGTCTCCAGTCACTCCGCGGACCCGGTCGCCCAGGAGCTGCGCGAGGCGGGCATCCCCCTCGTCCAGTGCGGCAAGCCCATGACGCCCGGCTCCAAGGTGAGTTACGTGGCGGCGGACGACCGCGACGGCGCCCGTGACATGGTGCGCCACCTGCTGTCGCTGGGCCGCCGCCGGATCGGTGTGGTGACCGGCCCGCTGGACTCGCCCGGCGGTGTCGACCGCCTCGCCGGCTACAAGGAGGTGCTCACCGAGGCGGGCGTCGAAATCGACGAGCGGCTCATCGCCTCCGGCGACTACAGCCGGGCCAGTGGCGAGGCGGGCACCGACCTCCTGCTGGAGCGGGCCCCCGACATGGACGCCGTGTTCGTGGCGTCCGACCTGATGGCGCAGGGCGCCCTCGCGGCGCTGCGCCGGGCGGGCCGCCGGGTCCCCGAGGACGTGTCCGTGGGCGGCTTCGACGACTCGGCGGCGGCGACGGAGTCCGTCCCCGCCCTCACCACCATCCGCCAGCCCTACGACCGGATCAGCAACGAGATGGTGCGGGTCCTGCTGGCACAGATCGGCGGCGAGGCCCCGGCCGCGGTGATCCTGCCGACGGAGCTGGTGCGGCGGGAGTCGACCTGAGGCCGAGGCGCGTCCGGGCCCGTGCCGCGTCAGACGCCCTGAAGCCGGAGCCCGTCCGGGGTCCGGGCCGTGTCAGTGGTGCATGGGCTCCCGGTCGGACGTCCGTGTCTCCTCGGGGCCCCGGGTGCCCGGGTCACCGAGCCGACGGGCCCGACCCCGCTCGGCGCCTGGCTGCTCCCTTGATCCGCTTCCGGGCGCACGCGCTCGGCAGTGGCACCCGGTAAGGGCCCGGGGCACCCGGTCATCACCCGAACGGTCGTCCGAAGATCGCCCGCCACCGGGGTCGGAACGCCGAAGCGGGGTACTCGACGGGCACCGGCCCCGGATCCGGTTGGACACTGGAGTGGGGCCGGGGTGTGCCGACGGACGAGATCAGGACACGACTGCCATGAACTGCGACAGCGATCACCGGGACGCCGAGAACGTCGTCTCCAGCCATTCCGTCTTCGGCGCGCCCTGCTGGGTGAGCCTCACCAGCCGGGACCTGCCGGCCACGGAGGACTTCTACGCCGCCGTGCTGGGCTGGCGATGGCGTACCGCCAAGCTCGGCGACCACTTCCGCATCGCGCTGGCCGACGGTGTGCCGGTCGCCGGGATCGCCGGGGTGGCCTCGCTGTGGCAGATGGCGGTGGCCTGGACCCCGTACTTCGCCGTGTCGGACGCCGACGCGGCCGCCTCCCGGGCCAGGGAGCGCGGCGGCACGGTCGCGGTCGGCCCCCTGTCCTTCCCGCCCGGCCGTGCCGCCCTGCTGGCGGACCGGCACGGCGCCTCCTTCGGGATCTGGGAGGGCGCGCTCTTCACGGACTGGGAGACCTGGCGCAAGGCCGCACCGGCCTTCATCCGGCTGCACACCCGGGACGCCTTCGACGCGGCGATCTTCTACGGCGAGGTCCTGGAGTGGGCCACCGAGAAGCCCGGCTGCTGCGAGGTGCACTACGAGGCGAACGAGGTCGTCCTGCGCAGCGAGGGCGAGGTGGTGGCCCGGATCACCTCCGGCGCGCTGGAGGCCGCGCCCGATCCCACGATCCGCCCGCACTGGCAGGTGCACTTCTCCGTCTCCGACGTGGCCGCCCGGGTCGAGGCCGCCCAGCACCACGGCGGCACGATCCTCACCGAGACCGCGCACGAGGCGGTGCTCCGCGACCCCGACGGCGCCCAGTTCACGATCACGTCCCGCAGCGGACGCTGACGCCGCCCCGGCCGGGATCAGCCGGCCCGGGAGGGTCGTGACAGCAGCATCAGCCCCCGCGCCTCGACGGTGATCTCGGCGCCCGCCTTGTACTCGGCCTCGTCCGGGACGCCGTCGGGCTCCGCGGTCGTGTCGACCCGGGTCGCCCAGCGCTCGCCGTACGCGGTGCCGGGCAGCCGGAAGACCCGCGGCTCCCAGTGGCTGTTCAGCAGGAGCAGGAAGGAGTCGTCGACGACGGGGCCGCCGCGGGGGTCACGTTCGGCGATGGCGTCGCCGTTGAGGAACACGGCCATGGCGTGGGCGTCGGAGCGGTCCCAGTCGGCGTCGGTCATCTCGCGTGCGTCCGGCCGCAGCCACACCAGGTCGGGCAGCGGCTGGTCCGCGCGGGTCGGTGTGTCGCCCCGGAAGAAGCGGCGGCGGCGCAGCACCGGATGGGCGGCGCGCAGGGCGATGAGGTCGCGGGTGAAGGCGAGCAGCGCGCGCCGTTCGTCGTCGAGCCGCCAGTCGAGCCACGAGACCTCGTTGTCCTGGCAGTAGGCGTTGTTGTTGCCCCGCTGGGTGCGGCCCGACTCGTCGCCGTGGCCGATCATCGGGATGCCCTGGGAGAGCAGCAGGGTGGCCAGCAGATTGCGTTGCTGTCGGGCGCGCAGGGCGAGGACGCGCCGGTCCCTGGTGGCTCCTTCGACTCCGCAGTTCCAGGAGCGGTTGACGCTCTCGCCGTCCTGGTTGCCCTCGCCGTTGGCCTCGTTGTGCTTGTCGTCGTAGGAGACCAGGTCGCGCAGGGTGAAACCGTCGTGCGCGGTGACGAAGTTGACGCTCGCGCGGGGGCGGCGCCGGCTGTGCTCGTAGAGGTCGGCGGAGCCGGTCAGCCGGGACGCGAACTCGCCGAGCATATGGGGACGGCCACGCCAGAAGTCCCGTACGGCGTCACGGTACTTGCCGTTCCACTCGGACCACAGTGGGGGGAAGTTGCCGACCTGGTAGCCGCCCTCGCCGACGTCCCAGGGTTCGGCGATGAGTTTGACCCTGCTGATGACCGGGTCCTGCTGGATCAGGTCGAAGAACGCCGAGAGCCGGTCCACCTCGTGGAACTGACGGGCCAGGGTGGCGGCCAGGTCGAAGCGGAATCCGTCGACATGCATCTCGGTGACCCAGTACCGCAGCGAGTCCATGATCAGTTGCAGGACGTACGGGTGCCGCATCAGGAGGCTGTTCCCGGTGCCGGTGGTGTCGTAGTAGTGCGCCCAGTCGCCGTCCACCAGGCGGTAGTAGGAGCTGTTGTCGATGCCCCGGAAGGAGAGGGTGGGCCCCTTCTCGTTGCCCTCGGCGGTGTGGTTGTAGACCACGTCGAGGATCACTTCGAGGCCGGCCGCGTGCAGGGCCTTGACCATCGACTTGAACTCGGTGACCTGCTGGCCCCGGGTGCCGTGCGCGGCGTAGGCGTTGTGGGGCGCGAAGTAGCCGATGGTGTTGTAGCCCCAGTAGTTGGCGAGCCCCCGGTCCTGGAGGACGCCGTCCTGCACGAACTGGTGGACCGGCATCAGCTCGATCGCGGTCACGCCCAGCGAGGTGAGGTGTTCGACGACGGCGGGGTGCGCCAACCCGGCGTAGGTGCCGCGCAGTTCGGGGGGAACGTCGGGGTGGGTGCGGGTGAGGCCGCGGACGTGCGCCTCGTAGATGACGGTGTCGGCGTAGGGACGTCGGGGCGGGCGGTCGTCCCCCCAGTCGAAGAACGGGTCGGTGACGACGCCGAGCATGGTGTGCCCGGCGCTGTCGGCGCCCGGTTCGCGGAGCGAGGGGTGGTTGTCCACCTGCCCGTCGACGGCCGTGGTGTACGGGTCGAGGAGCAGTTTCGCCGGATCGCAGCGGTGGCCCGCGGCGGGGTCCCAGGGGCCGTGCACCCGGTAGCCGTAGCGCTGCCCGGGGCCGACGCCGGGGAGCCGGCCGTGCCAGACGAACCCGTCGACCTCGGTGAGCGGGACGGCGCGATGGCGGCCCGTGTCGTCGACGAGGACGAGGTCGACGCGGTCGGCGACCTCGCTGAAGAGCGCGAAGTTGGTGCCGGTGCCGTCGTAGGAGGCACCGAGCGGGTAGGGGTGCCCGCTCCACACGGGCACCCCTTCGCGGTCGGGACGTACGGTCACCGCGTGCCTGCGGAGGTGTCCGAGGCCTCGCCGCCGGGAGCGCCGGCGAGCGCCGCGACGGGCATCTCGCGGGGCACCTGGAGCATTTCGGGCAGGGCCGGTTCGGGCGCCGTGGGCACCAGGGGCACGCTCTGGTCGACGGGTGCCCGCTGGGTGAACCAGATGACGGTGCTGCCGGTGTCCGTGGAGCAGCAGCCCCAGCCGTCGCTGAGCGCGGCGATACGGGTCAGGCAGGGGCGCAACTCCCGGTCCGGGCGCAGCTCTCGGTCGTTCTCGGCCACCGCCGAGATGAGGTGGTGACCGTTCCACCACATCTCGATCGACGTGTTCTTGTCCGTCGCGTGCTCCTCGATGGCGTGCAGAAGGAGTTCGGCGCTGTGGCAGACGGGCTTGACGAGGGTTTCCAGGTCCCAGAACCGGAGGTGAGCGGCCAGGATGCGGCTGGCCTGTCCGACCCGTTCCGGACTGACTTCCACGTCGAGGTGGTAGTAGCGAGGCACTGCGGTCTTCATCGTCGTTGGCTCCTCACCGGCGAAGCCCCGCCTCGTGTGCACGAAGCGTGAGCACCGATCACTTCTGAGTCAGCTCCAGAGTGGGAGGGCTACGCCATTCGTGCAACACGAGCGACTCCCGAGGTGGTTGAAGAACCAACAAGACGCCCGGTGGTTGCGCGTGCACCATGAGTGAAGGCATCGGCTCCCGTGAGGCGCCGGTGCTCCTCCGTGCACGACCTCCCCCGGGAAGCGTGCTCCGCCGAGAGTGCCGGGAGGGACCAGCACATGCTGCTGCCCGCCAAGAACGAGGTGGCCAGACATCTGCGGCGCTACCGCACCTGGGAACGCGTGATGCTCGCGTCCCCGACCGACCGCGCGGCCCGGGACAGTTTCGAGGACTCGGGCTACACGCTGTGCGTGCTGATGGGCAAACGCTGCGCCCGCGAGGCCGTGGCGGCCGCCGAACGCTATCTGCGGACGAGCCTGCCCGCCTATCTCCAGGAGCAGGGCGACCGTCCCCAGCAGGAACCCACCGGCAAGACCGGTAAGGACCGGACCCGTAAGGGGGCCGGCAAGACCCGGACCGGCGAGAGCCGTTCCACCAGAGGTGGTCCGCCGTCCGGTCGGCGTTCCACGGCAGGGCTGTAGAGCCCGTAGACACCCGTTCGGCCCAGCGCCGATCCCCGAGCACGGCGGAGGTGAGACCCATGAGCCCGACTCCGGCCCCGACCGTCGGCCGCGTCCCCGTCAGGGATGTCCGCCCGCTCGTCGAGTGCGGCAGACGTCCCGCGAAGGCGGTCGTCGGCGAGACCTTCGAGGTCACCGCGACGCTGTTCCGCGAGGGGCACGGTGTGGTGGCCGCCAATGTCGTGCTCAAGGATCCGGAGGGCCGTCCGGCCCCATGGACCCCGATGCGCGAACTGGCTCCCGGCACCGACCGCTGGGGCGCCTGGGTCACCCCCACCTCCGAGGGCCGCTGGACGTACCGCGTCGAGGCCTGGAGCGATCCCGTCGCCACCTGGCGTCACACCGCCCGGATCAAGGTCCCGGCCGGCATCGACACGGGGCTCGTCCTGGAGGAGGGTGCCGAACTTTTCGCCCGGGCCGCCGCCGGGGTGCCGGAGGCGGATCTGCACGCGGTTCTGGTGACGGTGGTCCGGAAGCTCCGGGACGACACCCTGTCGGCCGCCGACCGGCTGGCGGTGGCGTTGGCGCCGGAGGTCGAGGAGGTCCTGACCCGCCATCCCCTGCGGGAGCTGGTCACCTCCTCCGAGCCGCTGCCCCTGCTGGTGGAACGCGAACGGGCCCTGTTCGGCTCCTGGTACGAGTTCTTCCCCCGCTCCGAGGGCACCCCCGAGCAGCCCCACGGAACCTTCCGCACCGCCGCCCGCCGCCTGCCGGCCATCGCCGCCATGGGCTTCGACGTCGTCTACCTCCCCCCGATCCACCCCATCGGGACCACCTTCCGCAAGGGCCGCAACAACACCCTCTCCCCGACACCGGACGACGTGGGCGTGCCCTGGGCGATCGGCTCCCCCGAGGGCGGCCACGACTCCGTCCACCCGGATCTGGGCACGATCGACGACTTCGACTTCTTCGTCGCCGAGGCCCGCGCCCACGGCCTGGAGATCGCCCTCGACTTCGCCCTGCAGTGCTCCCCCGACCACCCCTGGGTGCACAAACACCCCGAGTGGTTCCACCACCGCCCCGACGGCACCATCGCCTACGCCGAGAACCCGCCCAAGAAGTACCAGGACATCTACCCCATCGCCTTCGACGCCGACCTGCCCGGCCTGATCGCCGAGACCACCCGCGTCCTGCGCCACTGGATGGACCACGGCGTACGGATCTTCCGCGTCGACAACCCCCACACCAAACCGGTGTTCTTCTGGGAACAGGTCATCGCCGACATCAACGCGACCGACCCCGACGTCATCTTCCTCGCCGAGGCCTTCACCCGCCCCGCGATGATGCACACCCTGGCCGCCACCGGCTTCCAGCAGTCCTACACCTACTTCACCTGGCGCACCACCAAAGCCGAACTCACCGACTACGCCACCGAACTCGCCGGTGAGGCAGCCGCCTACATGCGGCCCAACTTCTTCGTCAACACCCCCGACATCCTCCACGCCTTCCTCCAGGAAGGCGGCCGCCCCGCCTTCGAACTCCGCGCCGTCCTCGCCGCCACCCTCTCCCCCACCTGGGGCGTCTACTCCGGCTACGAACTCTGCGAGAACACCCCCCTCAAACCCGGCAGCGAGGAATACCTCGACTCCGAGAAGTACCAACTCCGCCCCCGCGACTGGGACGCCGCCGAACGCGACGGACGCACCATCGCCCCCCTCATCACCGCGCTCAACCACATCAGACGGCGGCACCCCGCACTGCACGGACTGCGAAATCTGCGCTTCCACCACACGGACAACGACGCGGTGATCGCGTACAGCAAGCGCGCCGGGCGGGACGCGGTCGTGGTGGTCGTCAACCTCGACCCCCACCGCACCCAGGAGGCCACGATCACGCTCGACATGGCGGAACTCGGTCTGGGCATGGGCGAAAACGTGCCAGTGCGCGACGAGTTGACAGGGGAGAGCTACCGCTGGGGAAGGACGAACTACGTGCGCCTGGAGCCCGGGCGGGCACCCGCGCACGTCCTCCACGTCCAGCTCCAGGACGACAGCTCGTCCTCCTCGTCGCAGATCGGAGGGTCAGGTACGCCATGACCATGAACAAACCCATCCCGGACACCTTCGAGGACACGCCGCAGAAGGACCGGGACCCGGACTGGTTCAAACGCGCCGTCTTCTACGAGGTCCTCGTCCGCTCCTTCCAGGACAGCAACGGCGACGGCATCGGCGACCTCAAGGGCCTGACCGCCAAACTCGACTACCTGCAGTGGCTCGGCATCGACTGCATCTGGCTCCCGCCCTTCTTCAAATCCCCCCTCCGCGACGGCGGATACGACGTCTCCGACTACACCGCCGTCCTCCCCGAATTCGGCGACCTCGCCGACTTCGTCGAATTCGTCGACGCCGCCCACCAACGCGGCATGCGCGTCATCATCGACTTCGTCATGAACCACACCAGCGACCAGCACCCGTGGTTCCAGGAATCGAGGAAAGACCCCGACGGACCCTACGGCGACTACTACGTCTGGGCCGACGACGACAAGCAGTTCCAGGACGCGCGGATCATCTTCGTCGACACCGAAGCCTCCAACTGGACCTTCGACCCCGTCCGCAAGCAGTACTTCTGGCACCGCTTCTTCTCCCACCAGCCCGACCTCAACTACGAGAACCCGGCCGTGCGCGAGGAGATGCTGGCGGCCCTGCGGTTCTGGCTGGACCTGGGCATCGACGGGTTCCGGCTGGACGCGGTCCCCTACCTCTACCAGGAGGAAGGGACCAACTGCGAGAACCTGCCGGCCACCCACGCGTTCCTGAAGCACGTCCGCCGGGAACTCGACGCGCTGTATCCCGACACGGTCATCCTCGCGGAGGCCAATCAGTGGCCGGAGGACGTCGTCGACTACTTCGGCGACTTCGCCAGCGGCGGCGACGAATGCCACATGGCGTTCCACTTCCCGGTGATGCCGAGGATCTTCATGGCCGTCCGCCGGGAATCCCGTTACCCGGTCTCGGAAATCCTCGCCAAGACACCGGCCATTCCTTCCAGCTGCCAGTGGGGCATCTTCCTGCGGAACCACGACGAGCTCACCCTCGAAATGGTCACCGACGAAGAACGCGACTACATGTACGCGGAGTACGCCAAGGACCCGCGCATGCGCGCCAACATCGGCATCCGCCGGCGCCTCGCCCCGCTCCTGGACAACGACCGCAACCAGATCGAACTGTTCACCGCTCTCCTGCTGTCCCTCCCGGGCTCGCCGATCCTCTACTACGGCGACGAGATCGGCATGGGCGACAACATCTGGCTCGGCGACCGCGACGCCGTCCGCACCCCCATGCAGTGGACCCCCGACCGCAACGCCGGCTTCTCCTCCAGCGACCCCGGCCGTCTCTACCTGCCGACGATCATGGACCCGGTCTACGGCTACCAGGTCACCAACGTCGAGGCGTCGATGTCGTCCCCCTCCTCGCTGCTGCACTGGACCCGCCGGATGATCGAGATCCGCAAGCAGAACCCGGCGTTCGGCCTCGGCACCTACACCGAACTCCCCTCGTCCAACCCCTCCGTTCTGGCGTATCTCAGGGAGTACAAGGACGACCTGGTGCTGTGCGTGAACAATTTCTCGCGCTTCCCGCAGCCCACCGAGCTCGATCTGCACGCCTACGAGGGACTCCACCCCGTCGAACTCATCGGCGGCGTCCGTTTCCCCGCCATCGGTGAACTGCCCTATCTGCTCACCCTCGCGGGCCACGGCTTCTACTGGTTCCGGCTCTCCCGAGTCCTCTCCCGCGCTGCCCGAGGGCGTTGAAGCGCGGGCCGGCGAAAGGACGCGTCACCATGTCGAAGACCGCATCCGCACTGCTCCGGCCGAGCGGCGAAGAGGTCGCCACCGGCCTCATGACCTCGCTGGCGGGGCTGTTGCGCGAGTGGCTGCCACGGCAACGCTGGTTCGCCGGCAAGGACCGGCCGGTCACGGATCTCGCCCTGCTGTCGATGACCGAGCTGTATCCGGGGTGCCTGCATCTGCTCGTGCACACCGGTCAGCCGAGCCACACCGGTCACGGCGGGGTGCCCGCGCCGGGCGGTACTCCCCCGGCCGGCGACTGCTATCAGCTCCTGCTCGGGGTGCGGGAGCATCCGGTGCCGCGCCTGGCCAGGGCGCTCATCGGGCAGGCGCACGAAGGACCGCTCGCCGGTCTGACGGTCTACGACGCGCTGTACGACCCCCGGTCGGCCGAGTTGCTCCTCGAACGGCTGCGGCATCCCGGCTCGGCGGGCCCCCTGCGTTTCGAGGCGGACCCGGGCGCGCGGGTACCCGCCGGGTTGGCGCCCCGGCTGCTGGACGCCGAGCAGTCCAACTCCTCGCTGGTGTACGGGGACGCGTACATCCTGAAGGTCTTCCGGCGCATCCAGCCGGGGGTGAACCCCGATCTGGAGGTGCCGGGCGCGCTGGCCGGGCAGGGGTGCGGCCGGGTGCCGGCGCCGGTCGCCTGGTTCCGCACGATCGATCCGTTCCCGGCGACCCTCGGTGTGCTGCAGCCGTTCCTGCCCGACGCCTCCGACGGCTGGACGCTGGCGCTCGGCGCGCTCGCCGCCGGGCAGGACTTCACCGAACAGGCGCGTGAGCTGGGCCGGGCCACGGCGGAGGTGCATCTGGCGCTGGCGTCGGCCTTCCCCGCCGGGGCCCCCGGCGAGAACGCGCGGACGGCGGCCGCGATGACCGAACGGCTCGACGCCGCCGCACGCGCCGTACCGGCTCTGCGGCCGTACGTCCCCGGTCTGCGCACTGCCTTCCGCGCCCTGCTGGCCTGCGACGCGGGGCCGCCCGCGCAGCGCGTCCACGGCGATCTGCATCTGGGGCAGGTGCTGCGGGCCGGCCCGGAGTGGTTCGTCATCGACTTCGAGGGCGAGCCGTCCCGTCCGCTCGCCGAGCGGTGCGGTACCCAGTCGCCGGTGCGGGACATCGCCGGGATGCTGCGCTCCTTCGACTACGCCGCGCGGCAGCGTCGGCCCTGGCGCCCGGAGTGGGCGCGTCGCTGCCGGGAGGCGTACTGCGCGGGCTACGCGGCCCGCGCCGGCTGGGACCCGCGCGAGAAGCACGGCCTGCTGCGTGCCTACGAGACGGACCGGGCCGTGTACGAGGTCCTCTACGAGGCCCGGCACCGACCCGACTGGCTCCCCGTACCGATGGCGGCGATCGAGCGTCTCGCCGTGAGAGGAGACTGAACCCGTGGCCCTGCGTGACACCACGCCCCCCGAGTCGGCCGGTCCGCCCCGGCGCCGCCCCCGGCTGACCGTGGCCGCCCCTCCCCTGCCCCCCGAGGAACGCGCACGGCTGCTCTCCGGCGCACACCACGACCCGCACGCCCTGCTGGGCGCCCACCCGGTGCCGGGCGGCGGGATCGCGGTGCGGGCGCTGCGCCCGTACGCCCATGCCGTGAGCGTGGTGATCGAGGGCGAGCGCAGCTATCTCGCCTCGGAGGGCGACGGTCTCTTCTCCGTCCTCCTGCCGCTCGACGCCGTCCCCGCGTACACGCTGTTCGTGTCGTACGAGGACACCGACCACGAGGTCCACGACCCGTACCGTTTCCTGCCCGCGCTCGGCGAGCTGGATCTGCATCTGATCCGGGAGGGGCGGCACGAGCAGTTGTGGAAGGCGCTCGGGGCCGAGCCGATGACCCACCAAGGGGTCACCGGCACCCGCTTCACCGTCTGGGCGCCGAACGCCCGCGGGGTGCGGGTCGTCGGGGACTTCGGCTGCTGGGACGGGACGGCGTTCCCGATGAGGTCCCTCGGCTCCTCGGGGGTCTGGGAGCTGTTCCTGCCGGGGGTGGGCGAGGGCGCCCTCTACAAGTTCGAGATCACCGCGCGCGACGGCCGCCGGCTGCTCAAGGCCGACCCGATGGCCCGCCGGGCGGAGGTGCCGCCCGCGACGGCGTCCGTCGTGCACGCCTCGCACTACGAGTGGGGCGACGCCGAGTGGATGGCCCGGCGCGGTGACATCCCGGTGCACCAGGCGCCGTTCTCGGTGTACGAGGTCCATCTTCCGTCCTGGCGCCCTGGGCTGACGTACCGTCAGCTCGCGGACGTGCTGCCCGGATACGTGGCCGATCTGGGGTTCACCCATGTCGAGTTGATGCCGGTGGCCCAGCACCCGTTCAGCGGCTCCTGGGGCTACCAGGTCACCGGCTTCTACGCCCCGACCGCCCGGCTCGGCACCCCGGACGACTTCAAGTACCTCGTCGACGCCCTGCACCGGGCCGGGATCGGGGTGATCGTGGACTGGGTGCCCGCGCACTTCCCGAAGGACGACTGGGCGCTCGGCCGCTTCGACGGGGAGCCGCTGTACGAGCCCGGGGACAGCCGGCGGGCGGAGCATCCGGACTGGGGGACGTACGAGTTCGACTTCGGCCGCACCGAGGTGCGCAACTTCCTCGTGGCGAACGCCGTGTACTGGTGCGAGGAGTTCCATGTCGACGGGCTGCGGGTGGACGCGGTCGCCTCGATGCTCTACCTCGACTACTCGCGGGACTCCGGGCAGTGGTCGCCCAATGTGTTCGGCGGGCGCGAGGATCTGGACGCGGTCGCCTTCCTCCAGGAGATGAACGCCACCGTGTACCGGCGGGCGCCGGGCGTCGTGACGATCGCGGAGGAGTCCACGGCCTGGGACGGGGTGACCCGCCCGACCGACAGCGGCGGGCTGGGCTTCGGGCTGAAGTGGAACATGGGGTGGATGCACGACTCGCTGGGCTACATCGAGCACGAGCCCGTGCACCGCAAGTACCACCACAACGAGATGTCGTTCTCGATGGTGTACGCGTACAGCGAGAACTACGTCCTGCCGATCTCGCACGACGAGGTCGTGCACGGCAAGCGGTCGCTGGTGTCGAAGATGCCGGGCGACTGGTGGCAGCAGCGAGCGAACCACCGCGCGTACCTCGGCTTCATGTGGGCCCATCCCGGCAAGCAACTCCTCTTCATGGGGCAGGAGTTCGCCCAGGGCGGGGAGTGGGTGGAGGCCCAGGGGCCGGACTGGTGGCTGCTCGACCCCGCGTACGGCGCGGAGGCGGACCACCGGGGGGTGCGGGACCTCGTCCGCGACCTCAACACGGTCTACCGCGACACGCCCGCCCTCTGGCAGCGGGACACGGACCCGGCCGGCTTCCAGTGGGTGAGTGGGGACGCCGCCGAGGACAACGTCTTCGCGTTCCTGCGGCTCGCCGCGGACGGCACGCCGCTGTTGGCCGTCTCGCACTTCAGCCCCGTGGTGCGGGAGGACTACCGCCTCGGGGTGCCGGACGGCGTCGCGGCGTGGCGCGAGGTGCTGAACACGGACGCGGCTGTCTACGGGGGCAGCGATGTCACCTGTTCCCGGCCGGTCGAGGCCGAGCCGCATCCCTGGCACGGGCGGCCGGCCAGTGTCCGTCTGACCCTGCCCCCACTGGCCACGGTGTGGCTGCGCCCGGAGCCGTCTTTCGGCCCGGGGGCGACCGGTCAGGATCGGAGAAGCCCGGCGGTGCCGGTCCGGCCTAGCGTGAAGGCGGATTCCAAGGACCGCAGAACACCGCGAAGGAGTGCGTCATGACCGCCGGACTGAAGACCGTCATCTACCCCGTGAAGGACCTGGCTCGGGCGAAGGCCCTGTTCAGTGCGCTGCTGGAGGTCGAGCCGTACGCGGACTCGCCGTACTACGTCGGATTCAAGGACGCGGGGCAGGACGTGGGGCTGGACCCGAACGGCCACGCGAAGGGAATGACGGGGCCGGTGCCGTACTGGCACGTCACCGACATCCGGACGACGCTCGCGGCACTGCTCGGGGCCGGCGCGCAGACGCTGGAGGACGTCCATGACGTGGGCGGCGGCCGGCTGATCGCCTCGGTGAAGGACCCCGACGGCAACCTGATCGGACTCCTCCAGGACACGGTCGCGGAGTAGACGGCCGAGTAGGGCCGAGACGATCGATGCGGCTGCACTAGTTGCACACTCAACGATCGATTCGTCCTCTGTTACCGTGCACATATGGCAGCGAACACGACCGGTGTCCGGCTCGAGGACCAGTGGCGGGACATCCTGTCCGTGCACGCCCGCACGATGTGCGAGATCGATCGCGTGCTGCATCCGCACGGGCTGGGCGCCAGCGACTTCGAGGTGCTCGACATCCTCGCGTCGGGGCTGGCGGCGGCCACGGCGGCCGGGGACCTGTGCCGGGTGCAGAACATCGCCGAGAAGGTCCACCTCAGCCAGAGCGCGCTGTCCCGGCTGATCGGCCGACTGGAGAAGGACGGCCTGGTGGAGCGGTCCGTGTGCGCGGAGGATCGGCGCGGGGTGTGGGTCACCCTGACGGACAAGGGCCGCGAGCTGCACACCCGGGTCCAGCCGCTGCAGCGTGACGTCCTGGCCCGCATGCTGCGGCAGGACTGACCCCGCCCTCGGGGCTCGCGGGAGCGCCTGAAGGCCCTCCCCTCGTCCGTCGGGCGAGCGGTCCCGTGCGGGTCAGATCCCTTGACCTCCGAGCAGGGTGCCCACGTCGTGGGCGTCGAGGGTGAGGCCGTGCGGGGAGCCGGCGTCGATGGTGAGGGAGAGGTCGGCGTCGGCGGGCCACTGGGAGGCCAGGGCGCCCAGGGGCACCAGGCGGTAGCGCGACACATAGGGCAGGAGCTCGGCCATCGCGGGCTCCGAGGTGAAGACCGGCACGATCTGCTCGCCGCCGGGCTGCTCCAGCACGGGCAGCGCCACGGCCGTCGGATCGTTCACGGCCGCCTCGTCGGCGTCGTCCGGGACCGGGATCAGCACGTCGGTGTCGGCGAGCGTGTGGAGCGCGGCCGTGTCATGGGTGTCGAAGGCGAGCGCGGTCAGCGCCCGCTGGGCCGGCGAGGCGGCCTGGGGCGGGGTGTGGCCATTGGCGGGTATGTCCATCGGAAGATCCCAGCTAGTAGCGGAAGGGCCGCCCGGGACGGCGTCCGTCCCGGGCGCTGCGCTGGTCGCGTACCCGACGGGGAGGCGGGCATTCCTCCACCTGGCCGATGCATGGGGGGCGCGAGGGGCCGGTGGGGCGCGAGGGCCCGGTCAGCACGGCTGCGGCCCCCCGGAGGTCACTTCGGATCGAGCCCGTCCGTGCCGCTCTTTCCGGGGCCGTCGAGGACGTACACCCGCGGATCGCCCTTCCGGCCTTCACGGTCGTTCTGCCGGTCGGCAGGGTGTGGTCGGCGCTGTTGTCGTCCTGCGTGAGGGGTCGCGCGGTCGACGATGCACCGAAGCGGCCGACGGTGAAAATGGACCAGTAGTGGTGACCCGCGCCCACGCGGCCGCCGGGAGCGGGCCCCTAGCGTGGCCGCATGACCATGCAACCCTGGTTTCCCGCCGCCAAGCTGGGCATCTTCATCCACTACGGCATCTACGCCGTGGAGGGGGTGCCGGAGTCCTGGTCCTTCTACTGGGGCGAGGTGCCGCACGAGCGGTACATGAAACAGCTCGACGGCTTCACCGCGTCCGCGTACGACCCCGCGGCCTGGGCCGAGTTGTTCGCCCGGGTCGGCGCGAAGTACGCGGTGCTCACGGCACGCCACCACGACGGCGTCGCCCTGTGGGACACCGCCCTGGGCGACCTGGGCGTCGTCCACCGCACCCCGGCCGGCCGGGACCTGATCACCGGGTACGTCGACGCGCTGCGCGAGCGGGGCCTCAAGGTCGGCCTCTACTACTCGCACTCCGACTGGAACCACCCCGACTACGCCAGCGTCCGCCACCCCGAGATCGACCAGTGGACGAACGAACACCCCGGCGGCAACGACGCCAACCCCTACTCCCATGCCGCACCCGGCGAGGAGGACCCGGCCGCCTGGGAGCGCTACCTCGCCTACCGGGACGGCCAGGTGGGCGAGCTGGTCCAGCGGTTCCGCCCCGACCTGCTGTGGTTCGACGGCGAGTGGGAGCGCACCGAACAGCAGTGGCGGATGCGGGAGTTGGCCGAGCTGATCCTCAGGGAGAACCCGGACACCGTGCTCAACGCCCGCATGCTCTCGTACGGCGACTACGCCACCCCGGAACAGGGCGTGCCGCTCGAAGCCCCCGACGGACCCTGGGAGTTGTGCCTGACCATCAACGACTCCTGGGGCTTCCAGCACGCGGACCACAACCACAAGTCCGTGCGGCAGCTGGTGCGTTACTTCGCCGAGACGATCGGCATGGGCGGCAACCTGCTGCTGGACGTCGGGCCGAGGGCGGACGGGACGATCCCCGCCGAGCAGGTCGAGCGGCTGGAAGGGCTCGGGGCGTGGATCGGGCGGCACGCCGACGCCGTGTACGGCACGGTCGCCGGGCTGCCCGCCGGGCACCACTACGGTCCGAGCACCCTCTCCGCCGACCGGCGCACCCTGTACCTGATGTGTTTCGACGTGCCGCGTGAGTCCGTGGCGGTCCGGGGGCTGCGCAATCCCGTCAGCAAGGTCACCGTCCTCGGCACGGGCACCGAGCTGGCCCACCGGGTGATCGGCGGTCTCGACGCGGTACCCGGCGTGACCTGGATCGACGCACCCGCGGAGGCCGACCTCGATCCGTACGCGACCGTCCTCGCGGTGGAACTGGAAGGGGAGATCGACCTCTACCGGGGCACGGGCCGCGACTGACCCGTCCCGGCCCGACACCCGCGTCGGGCCGGGACGTCGGGCACGGGGCGTCGGCCCCAAGGCGTCGGGCGCGGGGCTCATCACCCCGCGTGTCACCGCTCGTCACCGCACCTGCTGGGCCCGTACGAGGGCGTGGAGCGGGCCGGGGACGTGTTCGGGGCCTACGTACAATCCTCGGGGAATCGACCGTGGGTTCGCTCTCAGGAACCTCCGGATCGGCCCGGGACGGCCCCGGGCCCGCTTCAGGGGGAATCGCGTTGCCGTGGGACGTCGCTCCGCTGGTGAGCCGGGAGACCGAGTTGAGCCGCCTCGCCGACGTGCTCGACGGGCTGGCCGGGCCCGGCCACGGCCCGGCGGTCGTGGACGTCACCGGCACGGCCGGCATCGGCAAGACCAGGCTGGTCGCCGAGTTCTGCGCGCGGGCCCGGGACAAGGGCATGACGGTGCTGCGCGGCCGGGCGACCGAGTACGAGCGGCACCTGCCGTACCAGCCGTTCGCCGACGCCCTCGCCGACCTCGACGCCGAGACGGGGATCCCGTCGCCGTTCGCCGAGGTCCACACCATGGACCGGTTCGCCCTGCAACGCGCGGCGGCGGCGTTCCTGGCCCGGATCGCGCACACGGGCAACGGCCTCGTGGTGGCCCTCGACGACGTGCACTGGGCGGACCCGGCGTCCCTGGAGCTCCTCGACCACCTCGTCCGGCATCCGCCCCGGCGCGCGCCCGTGGTGATCGTGGTGGCCCGGCGGGAACGGCAGACCGCGCCCCGGCTCGTCGCCTCCCTCACCCGGGGCGTCGAGGCCGGGACGGTGCTCCGCCTGGAACTGGGCCCCCTCGACCGGGACGCCTGCCTCGCGGCGCTGGCCCCGGGCCGCCCGGCCGGTCTCGCCGCCGAGCTGTACGCCGCCAGCGAGGGCAACCCGCTGTACTTCCTCGCCCTGCTCCAGGCCGGCAGGCCCGCGGGGCTCAGCTCACTGCTGCTGGACGAGCTGACGCCGCTCACCGACGACCAACGCCGGACGATCCAGGCCGTGGCCGTGCTCGGCGACCACGCGGCACCCGCTCTGGTGGCCGCCGTCACCGGGCGCCCGGAGCATGAACTCGACGCGGATTTCCATGAGTTGGCCGTCCGGGATCTGGCGCGACCGGGGACGGACGGACGGTGGACGCTCCGCCATCCGGTGCTGCGGTCCCTCGTCCACGACACCACCGACCCGACGCTGCGCACCCGGATGCACCACCTCGCCGCCGTCGAACTGGCCCGGATCGGGGCGCCGGTCGACGAGCGGGCGCACCACGTCGAGCGGGCACTGACCGGCTGGGACCCGCACGCCGTGACCGTGCTCACCGAGGCCGCGCGGCAGGCCGCCGCGACCGCGCCCGCGAGCAGCGCGCACTGGCTCGGCGTCGCCCTCGCCCATCTGCCCGAACAGCCGGTGCACAGCGTGCTGCGCCGGGATCTGATGCTGCGCCGGGCCGAGGCGCTCGGCGCCTGCGGCGGGCTGCGCGAGAGCCGGGACCTGCTGCACGAGGTGATCAGCCTGTCGCCGCCGGGCACCGACGACGGCGCGCGGACCCTGGCCGTCACGCTGTGCGCGGTGATGGAGCGCCATCTCGGCCGGTACACGGAGGCCGTGGCCCTGCTCCGCCGTGAACTGGCCCGGGGCGCCGACCTCTCCCCCAGCGAGACCGTCCGACTCGGCCTGGAGCTGGGCTCGTCGGCGCCGCACGCCAGCTCGTATCCGGACGTCCGCGACGACGTGGCCCGCACCCTGGAGCTGGCCCGGTCACTGGGCGACGAGGTCGCGGAGGCGGGCGCGCTCGCCGTCACCGCGCTCGGGGAGGCGTACGAGGGCAACCCCACGGCCGCCGCCGAGGCGACCGACCGGGCAGCCGCGCTCATCGACTCCCTGACCGACCAGGATCTCGCCGGCCTGTGCGAACCGCTGGCCCGGCTCAGCTGGGCGGAGGCGTTCCTGGAGCGGTACCCGGACGCCGAACGGCACGCCGAGCGCGGCCTCGGGATCGCCCGCCGGGGCGGTCTGCTCTATGTGATGCCGCATCTGCTGCTGTGCCGGTCCCATCTGCACGTCATGACCCTGCGGCTGGGGTCGGCCCTGGAACTCGCGGAGGAGGCGGAGACGATAGCCCGGGGCATCGGCAGCGACGAGTTGCTCGCCTTCGTCCTGGCGTCCAAGGCCCTGGCGCTGATCCCCGCGCTTCCGCCGGGTGACGGCGGTGCGCTGGCCGTGGCGGAGGAAGCCGTCTCCCGGGCCGGTACCGGCACCGGCTGGTGGGCGTCCATCGCGTGGTGCCTGCTGGGGTTCGCCGCGCTCCACGCCGGTGATCCGGTGCGGGCCCGGGCGGCCGTGCTGCGGGCGGGCGGTGAGGACCTGTCCGGTCTGCAGCCCAGCATGCGGCCCCTGTTCACCGAGGTTCTCGTCTCCGCCGCCGTGGCCACCGGGGACCATGACGAGGCCCGGCGGTGGGCGGAACGTGCCCGCAAGGAGGCGGAGCGGCTGGGTCTCGTGGCGCAGCGGGCGTCCGCGCTGCGCAGCCTGGCACATGTGCCGTTGGCCGAGGGTGATCTGGCCGCCGCCGCCGAGCTGTTCGAGCAGGCCGCGGAGGAGGCGGCCCGGGGGCGAGGCGGGTTGTGGGAGGCGCAGACCCTGCTGATGGGAACTCCCCTGACGGCGGCGGCGGGCCGCCCGGCCCGTGCCCGCGCCATGTGGGAACGCGCCGTACGACTGAGCGGCGAGGCCGACGCCCACCTCCTGACCGGCCTCGCGGAGGCGATCCGCCCCGCGGTCTTCGTGGAGTCGGAGACCGGCGCGGCGGTGGATGCGGGAAGGGGTGCGGAGGCCGGGCCGCCGTCGCCGGAAGGGGCGGCCGTGGGGCTGGCCGCGCTGTCCGCGCGGGAGCGGGAGGTCGCCGCCCTCGTCGCGAAGGGGCTGACCAGTCCCGCCATCGCCGAGCGGCTCTTCCTCAGCCCGCGCACCGTCGAGACGCACCTCGCCCGCATCTACCGCAAGACAGGCGTCACGTCGCGAGCCGCGCTGGCGGCCCTCCAGACCCGGGACGAACTGCGCGAGGGCGGCGCGTGAGGCGGGATGCCAAGGCACGCGTGAGCAGTGGGATGTCAATGAATGGGTGTGATGTGCACCCCCTCGATGCGTCTCCTCCGAGCGGGGTGGTTAGCATATGAGCGCCGCCTAGCTCGAAAGACAAATCTGTGACTCTCAACGAGGACTCGTTCACCGTCTGGAAGCACCGCGAGGAGATCGCGGAATCGATGATCCCGATCATCGGGAAGCTGCACCGCGAGCGGGACGTCACCGTCCTGCTGCACAGCCGCTCCCTGGTGAACAAGTCGGTGGTCAGCATCCTGAAGACCCACCGGTTCGCCCGCCAGATCGCCGGCGTGGAGCTCTCGGTCACCGACACCCTGCCGTTCCTGCGGACCCTCACCACGCTCGACCTCGGCCCCTCCCAGATCGACATCGGCCTGCTCGCCGAGGCCTACCAGGCCGACGACCGGGGCCTGTCGGTCGAGGAGTTCACCGCCGAGGCCGTCGCCGGCGCCACCGGCGCCAACAAGATCGAGGGCGGGGAGGGACGCGACGTCGTCCTCTACGGCTTCGGCCGCATCGGCCGCCTCGTGGCCCGCCTGCTCATCGAGAAGGCCGGCTCGGGCAACGGGCTGCGGCTGCGCGCCATCGTGGTGCGCGGCGGCGGGGAGCAGGACATCGTCAAGCGCGCCTCGCTGCTGCGCCGGGACTCCATCCACGGCCAGTTCCAGGGCACGATCACCGTCGACGAGGCGACCAGCACGATCAACGCCAACGGCAACGAGATCAAGGTCATCTACGCCGGCGACCCGTCCGAGGTCGACTACACCGAGTACGGCATCAAGAACGCCATCCTCATCGACAACACGGGCAAGTGGCGCGACCGTGAGGGTCTTTCGAAGCACCTGCGGCCGGGCATCGACAAGGTCGTGCTGACCGCGCCCGGCAAGGGCGACGTCCCGAACATCGTGCACGGAGTCAACCACGACACGATCAAGCCGGACGAGCAGATCCTGTCCTGCGCGTCCTGCACCACCAACGCGATCGTGCCGCCGCTGAAGGCGATGGACGACGAGTTCGGTGTGCTGCGCGGTCACGTGGAGACCGTCCACTCGTTCACCAACGACCAGAACCTGCTGGACAATTACCACAAGTCGGACCGTCGCGGCCGTTCCGCGCCGCTCAACATGGTCATCACCGAGACGGGTGCCGCCTCGGCCGTCGCCAAGGCGCTGCCCGAACTGAAGGCGCCGATCACCGGCAGCTCGATCCGCGTCCCCGTCCCGGACGTCTCGATCGCGATCCTCAGCCTGCGCCTCGGCCGCGAGACCGACCGTGAGGAAGTCCTCGACTACCTCCGGGGTGTCTCGCTGACCTCCCCGCTGAAGCGCCAGATCGACTTCACCAACGCGCCCGACTCGGTCTCCAGCGACTTCATCGGCTCCCGCCACGCCTCGATCGTCGACGCCGGCGCCACCAAGGTCGACGGCGACAACGCGATCCTCTACCTCTGGTACGACAACGAGTTCGGCTACTCCTGCCAGGTCATCCGCGTCGTCCAGCACGTCTCCGGGGTGGAGTACCCGACGTTCCCCTCGCCGGCGGTCTGATCCACCGGCGCGGGATCCGCGGATCGGTGTGAACCGACTCCGAACAGTCGACGGCCTCGGTGCCGCCCCCTCGGGGTGGCACCGAGGCCGTCGTCAGGTTCGAGGCCGTCGTCAGGTACGGGCCGCGCGGAGAACGCTAGAGCGGCGTGATGCCGAGTCGCTCGGCGAGTTCGTCGGCGGCGACGCCGTACGTCTCGCGGATCCGTACGCCTTCGGCGCCGACGTCGAAGACGCCGTGGTCCGTGTAGACGCGGCTGACGCAGCCGAGGCCGGTGAGCGGGTAGGTGCACCGCGGCACGAGCTTCGGCTCACCGGAGCGGGTGAAGAGCGTCATCATCACGTAGACGTCCTTGGCGCCGATGGCGAGGTCCATCGCGCCGCCGACGGCGGGGATGTCGTCGGGCCCACCGGTGGTCCAGTTGGCGAGGTCGCCGTCGAAGGCGACCTGGTACGCGCCGAGGACGCAGACGTCGAGGTGGCCGCCGCGCATCATCGCGAAGGAGTCGGCGTGGTGGAAGTACGCCGCGCCCGGCAGTTCGGTCACCGGGACCTTGCCGGCGTTGGTCAGGTCGGGGTCGATCGCGTCGCCCTCGGCCTTCGGGCCCATGTTGAGCATGCCGTTCTCGGTGTGCAGCACCACCCCGGAGCCGGCCGGCAGGTGGTCGGCGATCTTGGTGGGTTGCCCGATGCCGAGGTTGACGAAGGAGCCGGCCGGGATGTCGCGTGCGATGACGGCGGCCAGTTCGTCCATCGAGAGACGGTGATCGGTGGACGTGGTGGTCATCGTGCCCCCTGCACGGTGTAGTGCCGGGCGGCCACCTGGACGACCCGGTCGACGTAGATGGACGGGGTGACGACGGTCTCGGGGTCGAGCTTCCCGGGTTCGACGACCTCGTCGACCTGGACGATCGTCGTCGTCGCGGCCGTGGCCATGACCGGTCCGAAGTTGCGGGCGGTCTTGCGGTAGACGAGGTTGCCCATGGTGTCCGCGACGTGCGCGGCGATCAGCGCGTAGTCGCCCTTGATGGGGTACTCCAGCAGGTACGTCCGGCCGTCGATCTCCCGTACCTCCTTGCCCTCGGCCAGCGGCGTGCCGACCGCGGTCGGGCAGTAGAAGGCGCCGACGCCGGCACCCGCCGCCCGCATACGCTCGGCCAGGTTGCCCTGCGGCACCACCTCCAGCTCGATCTTCCCGGCGCGGTAGAGGCCGTCGAAGACCCAGGAGTCGGCCTGGCGCGGGAAGGAGCAGAGCACCTTGCGCACCCTGCCGGCGGCCAGCAGCGCGGCCAGCCCGACGTCGCCGTTGCCGGCGTTGTTGGACACGATCGTCAGGTCTTTCGCACCCTGCCTGATGAGCGCGTCGATCAGGTCGAACGGCATGCCGGCCAACCCGAAGCCGCCGACCAGAACGGTCGCCCCGTCTTCGATGCCGGCGACCGCCGCGTCGGTGCTGTCGAGGATCTCTGCCCGGCTCATCGCTTCGCCCCCGTGACGTCGCAGTTCTCCAGCACGACGGCCAGGCCCTGGCCGACCCCGATGCAGATCGCGGCGACACCGTAGCGCTGGCGCGTCTCACGCAGCACCTTGGCCAGCGTGGCGAGGATGCGGCCGCCCGAGGCGCCGAGCGGGTGGCCGATCGCGATGGCGCCGCCCTTCTGGTTGACGATTGCGGGGTCGATCTTCCAGGCGTCGACACAGGCGAGCGACTGCACGGCGAAGGCCTCGTTGAGTTCGACCGCGCCCACCTGGTCCCAGCCGATCCCGGCCCGGGCCAGCGCACGGTTCGCGGCCTCGACCGGGGCGTAGCCGAAGGCCTGCGGCTCCAGCGCCATCACCCCGCGCCCTGCGACACGGGCGATCGGGTCGGCCCCGATCGCGGACGCCGCCTGCTCACTGCCCAACAGCACCGCCGAGGCACCGTCGTTGAGGGGGCTGGCGTTGCCCGCGGTGATGGTGCCGCCCTGATCCGGTGTGCGGAAGACGGGCTTGAGCCCCGCCAGCACCTCGGCGGTGGATCCGGGCCGGATGCCCTCGTCGCGGGTCAGGTCGATGCCGTCGACCGGTGCCACCAGGTCGTCGTAGAAGCCGGACTCCCAGGCGGTGTGGGCGAGTTGGTGGGAGCGGGCGGCGAACTCGTCCTGGCGCTCGCGGGAGATCCCGAAGCGCTCGTGGAGCTGCTCGTTGGCCTCGCCGAGGCTGACGGTCCACTCCTTCGGCATCCGCGGGTTGACCAGCCGCCAGCCGAGGGTGGTCGAGACGGCGGTGACGTCGCCGGCCGGGAAGGGTTTCGCCGACTTCGGCAGCACCCACGGCGCACGTGTCATCGACTCCACGCCGCCGGTCAGCACCACCTCGGCGTCCCCGGACTCGATGGTGCGGCTGGCCGTCATCGCCGCGTCGAGGCTCGATCCGCACAGGCGGTTGACGGTGGTGCCGGGGACGCTCACGGGGAGGCCGGCGAGGAGCGCGGCCATGCGGCCGACGTTGCGGTTCTCCTCGCCGGCGCCGTTGGCGTTGCCCCACACCACGTCGTCGATGGCGGCGGGGTCGAAGCGGGGCACCCGGGCGAGCGTCGAGGTGATCGCGGCGGCGGCGAGGTCGTCGGGGCGCACGCCGGCCAGCGCACCGTTGAAGCGGCCGAACGGCGTCCGTGTCGCGGCGTAGAGGAAAGCACTCATGACAGGGACGCTAATCCCGAGCCGCGATATTCTGAAGTACGCATATCGAAGCCGATTGATATGGACGACATATGGATCTGCGGCACCTCCGGTACTTCGTGGCGGTGGCCGAGGAGCGGCACTTCGGTCGTGCCGCCGAGCGGCTCCACATGGCCCAGCCCCCGCTCTCCCAGCAGATCCGGCAGCTGGAGGCGGAGCTGGGCGTCGAGCTGCTGCACCGCACGACACGGCGCGTGGAGGTGACCGAGGCCGGCCGCGCCTACCTGGAGCGGGCCCGCGCGATCCTCACCGACGTCGACGAGGCCGGCCACCACGCGCGGCTCGTCGCGGCCGGTTCGGTCGGGCACCTCGCGATCGGGTGCGTGGGCTCGGCGACGTACAGCCTGCTGCCCGCGCTCTCGCGGCGGCTCACCGAGGAACTGCCCGGCGTCGACTTCTCCTTCCGTGGCGAGATGCTCGCACCCGACCAGGTCGACGCGTTGCGCAGCGGCGCGATCGATGTGGCGCTGCTGCGCCCTCCCGCGGCCGACCTCTCCCTCACCGTGCACACCCTGCGCCGGGACCGGCTCGTCGTCGCCGTACCCGTCGAGCATCCCCTCTCCCGCCGGAAACGGCTGCGCGCCGCGGACCTCGCCGGCGCCGACCTGATCGTGCACTCCGCCGACCGCCGGTCCGTGATGTACGACGTCGTCCTGGGCCTGCTGCGTGACGCCGGTGTGGAGCCGCACATCCGCCACGAGGTCGGCGAGACCTCGACGCTGGTCACGCTCGTGGCCGGCGGACTGGGTGTCGCCGTCGTACCCGAACCGGTCACGGCGCTGGCACTCGACGGCGTCACCTACCTGCCCCTGGCGGGGGCCGACGCACGCGTGGAGCTGGCGGTCGCCCACCGCGCGGACCGCGCCGAGCCGCACCTGGCGCGCACGGTGGGGATCATCCGGGCGGTGATCTGAGAGGCGGGGACCGATGCCGTCCCGTCGGCCGACACGCTCGGCACGCCACTGGCCACTGGCCGCCGGCCGCCGACCACCGGCCACCGGCCACCGGCCACCGGCCACCGGCTGAAGGACGGCACGACCAGGTGGTGAGGCGCCACTCGCGTCTGCGGGGAGGCCGCGAAAACCGCGAACTCGGCGGTCGGGACGCCGCTCACGGCTGAGGTGTACGCCATGCGTCGCACGGTCTCCACGGCGAACGGACCGACGCCGTCGCCGCTGAGCAAACCTTGGTGACACCACTCTGGTTGACCACGACCTCACTGTCTGGCGGCCTCGTCCGGCGTGGCGGACGTTTTTCGAGGGCTGCCTTGATCGTGTGGCCGAGCCGGTCCGCCCGGTGGTCCTGGCTGGCTGAAGTCCTCGGCCGGGACCGAGATGCCTCCCGTGACGAATCCGGTGAGCACCGCGTCGATCGTAGGGACCTGGTCCGCCGCCGGTGCCGTGACGGCCCCCCGCCCGCTCAGCGTCCGGGAGACCGACAGACTCGACCGGCACACAGGGCCCCACTCCAACGTGCGTTCCGTGACCGGCACGTTCGACAGGCACGAGATGCCCTCCCCATGGACGGGCAGGGCGCCGGGGCTGGTCTACGCGTGGCGGGGGTCTTGTTCGCCCGCCCCGTCCCGTCGTGGGTGGGAGGTGTCCTTGCCGACGGTGGTGGGGTGGGCGATGGACCGGGCGTACCAGCCGGCATCGGAGGACTGCGCTTCATGCCCGGAGCCACCGACAGCAACTTCCACGCCCGCGCCGGCATGAACAACACCGCCTTCGGCCCCGGCATGAAGAAGAACAGCCGCAAGGAAGTCGCCCGCCAGGGCTTCCTCGCCCTGATGAACGGACGTGCCGAAGTCGTCGGCGGTGACGCCGCCACCAAGGGCACCGCCATCGAACACCGCTTCCTGCCCGAGCCCTACAAGGCCGCCCGCCACGCCACCAAGGCCAGGCCGCGCCCTGAGCACTGAGCACTGAGCACTGACTGAGCGTTCGGCCTTGTCTCGGGAGAGTCAGCGCCGTCGTCCGTGCCCTCCGAAGTCGAGGCTGCTGCGGTACTTGGGGTGACCGACTCCTGGGCGACACATGGGAGTTGCTGCCCTCAGACGAACTCCGGTCTGCTCCCAACGCTCCCCCAGGCGCCGCCTGTTTGCCCGCTGACTCTCCCGCTGGCAGCAAGCGCGGCTGCGACGCCATGATCACACCAGCCGCCGCAAGATCCTCACACGGATCCCGCTGGCCTCCGGCGCGCTGATCACCTGCTGGACAGGCGGAGATTTCCGGACCAGGTATCGCACCGGACACGACCGGAGTCGAAGGTGAGTTCCAACGCGAGCCGCCCGATGTCCGGCTCCCCCTCCTCACGTACCGCAAGGACCATCTCTCCGAGGTGGTCCGCGAACGGAGTCTCACCGCTGACCGGAGCTACCTGGACGCGGCCCAGCTCTGCCATGTCGTATCCCGCGAAAGGCGCCGACGAATCCACGATCAGGCACCAGTCCGACCCGGCTGTCACGTGGGTGGCGACCTCTTCGCTATCGATCAGCCACACATCCAGCGGGCCGGCCGGGGCATCCGTGCCGTACAGGTGCCACGACGCGACCACCCGCTCAAGGCGTCGCCCGACCAGGTAGTCAGGAAGCACACCGACCCCGTGCAACGGGCACCCGTTCAACCGCTCCAGCTCCACTCGGCGACCGTACCGTCAAGCAAGGTTCCAGCTCACACGCTTCCTCGGGACATGCCTCAACTCTCCCCAGTACGCGGGCTGTTCACAGCCGCATCAGCCTGCCAACATCGTTGTCCAGGTCTGACGCTTTGGTGGGGGGCAGGGCTGCATGACGTCCGTACAGAACAACGACCAGCGGCTGCTCGACCGCATCCTGGAGGACCAGCATCGGAAGCTGGCACCGGACAAGAGCAGGGACGACTTCTTCACGTTCTTCGCGGCCGACAAGGCTCTGCAGGACTGGGACCTCGACAACGACGAGATCATGGACGGCATTGTCGACGGGGCCCACGACTGCGGCATCGACGGCCTCTGGACATTCGTCGACGAGCGCTACGTCACCGCCGATGCCCATCAGTTCCTGCCCTCGCGTGCCGGAAAGATCGAATTGGTGATCCTGCAAGCGAAGACGTCGACCGGTTACCAGGAAACCGTGGTCGAGAAGCTGCATTTCCATCTGCCGACACTGTTGGACATGAGCCGGGACGAAGAGGACTTGGCTCCCCACACGAACGCCAAACTCCTGGACCGCACAAGGCGCTTCCTCCATATCCTCGAAGAGTTGGCGTCATCGTTCCCCCAAGTCCGCATAAAGGTGATCTACGCCAACAAAGCCGCCGAGACGCCGCACCCCAACGTGAAGGCCAAGGGAGATCGGCTGCGACGCGAACTTGCGAAAATCACCTCGGACACCAAGGCAGATCTGGAGTACCTCAACGCCGCTGACCTTCGTGAACGTACCGCCCGGGGGGCCAAAGCGGTCGCGCAGTTGGTATTCACCGAGACTCCGATGAGCACCTCGCTCGGCGAGGGGTACGTGTGCCTGGCCCGCTTGGACGAGTACTACCGCTTCATCACCTCGGACAACGAAGCACTGCGCCTGGAACTGTTCGAATCGAACGTGCGTGACTACGCCGGGTCCACCGCGGTGAACAACGCCATCAGCGAGACGCTCAAGTCCGGTACGGGCGAGGACTTCTGGTGGTTCAACAACGGCGTCACCGTAGTCGCCGACGCTGCCCAGATCGCAGGCAAAAGGATCGTCGTCAAGGAGCCGCAGATCGTCAACGGGCTACAGACCAGCCATGAGATCTACAGCTACTTCCAAAACGGCGGCCAACATCGTGACCGCTCCCTCCTGGTCAAGATCGTGGTCGCACCCGAGTCCGGCACCGCCCGCGACCGCATCATCCGAGCCACGAACAGCCAGACACAGCTGCCGGCGGGCGCCCTGCGAGCCACCGAAGCCATCCAGAAAGATATCGAGGAAAGCCTGGGCCACGCAGGTGGTTACTACTACGAACGGCGGGCCAGCTACTACCGCAACCTCGGCTTCCCGCTCGACCGGGTCATCAGCATGACCCGCTTGGCCCGAGAGTTCACCGCCTTCGTACAGCGGGAACCACACACCGCCCTGCGGCACTCGGACGCATTGCTACTGGACGACCAGCATTACGCCCAGATCTTCTCGCCCCGTCACGACCTGGACATCTACCGCCTCTGCCTCGACGTCCACACCCGTCTACGGACCTTCCTGGCTCAGTACGCAGAAGACCGCCCACTGCTGGGGGAAACCCTGGAGAACTGGCTCTATCCCCTGGCAGCCATGTCTGCCCACACCCTGACCAGGCTGAGGCAGCCCACCCAGCGGGATTTGCTCAATATCGACCTCGAGCACCTCAGCGACGACCTCATGTCCCGTATGACGGGCACGCTGGAACAGAACTTCAAGAGCGCCCTGCGTCAGAGCAAAGCCGGCGGTGTCGACCGCATCGCCCGCACCCCTGAATTCACCGCCAAACTCCGCCAGGCCATCATCTCTCAAAGCCGATATCACATCGAACGTTAGTGGCTGATGCGTCGGCAGGCACGGTCTTCCAGGCAGGTCACGGGGCGCAGAGCACTCCATGAGACGGAACCTCCCTGCATCGTCGGTCGGTCACATCAACGCCGCCGCCTCGCCTGCCACCCAGGTCTGCCAGACATGACGGGTGTTCGGCAGGTCAGGGCGGTCAAGGAGCCAGAGCACGTACCCGGCATGGCACCGGGCCCACGGACTGTCCGAATCAGCGGCCCGCTCGAGCCTGCCGCGAAGATCAGCGCTGTCGACAGCGCGGGCAACGCGCACGTATTCGCGATCCTTGCAGCGATACGCCCGCTGGACGACGATCTCGACCAGGTCGGTGAGCTTCGCCTTGATCGCCTCCTCGTGGCGAGCACGGGCCACCTCCCGGATCAGACGCTGCTTCGTGCCCCACGCCTTCGCATGCTGCGTCCACTCCAGCGGGTACTTCGCCTCCCACTCCAGGAAGAGCAACACATAGGGCAGCCCCGGCCACGTCGCCAGATCCCTGCCCGCAGGACCACCCCACACCCCATCAGGCAGCGAACGCCTCTGGGCTTGCTGATGCCTCCGGCGCGCCTGCAGAAAGGCCGGCTCGCGGTACTGCTCGTCCGCTCCCAGGGGCCGCGTCAGCAGCCACATCTCATTGGACCGGGCGAGCGCGTCAGTGACCTTCCTCTGGGCCTCCGCCAGACGGACGAGCGCTTCACCTCTCGCAGCCGGATCCTCCGCTATGAGTCCGAACGCCCAACCCAGTCGCTCAGCCCATGCACCAGCGTCGTCCGCATCTGTACCTGCCTCTTCAGCCACGCACGGGATCATCTCCTGGCGCAGTCGGCTCGCTCCACCCGATGGTGCGGGGGGGGGAGAGACGCAAAGGCTACGGGGCGCAACGGACGTGAGCAGGAACCGCCCGCTGTCCCTCTCTTCACTCTGCAACCGCCCTTCCCCGGAACCGCCGCCCCGGTGGCGGGACTCCGACGGCAGCGATCTGTGGGCAGCCGAGGACGAGACCCGCGATCGGATCATCGGGTTCTATCGGCGCACGTGCGGACTGGTCCGGTCGCTCGTCGCGGAGCGGCGCATGCTGATCGTGCTGGACAACGCCCGTGACTTCGACCAGATCCGTCCCCTGCCGCCCGGCGGCTCCACCTGCATGGTCGCCGTGACCAGCCGTAACCACCTGGGTACCCTGGCCACCACCCACGGATCCCGCTCCCTGGCCCTGGGCATCATCGCCGCACCTGGCCGCCACTCGACCACGCCTCGGCCGACCGGCCGCTCCGCCCGAGTGGCGGCATGGTGTGATGGCGCCGTGAGCCGAGCTTCCGAAGAGTCCAACCGCCGTATGCTGCGGGCCCGGGACGCCATGGACCGGGCGTACGCGCAGCCGCTGGACGTGCCCGCGCTGGCCCGGATCGCCCATGTCTCCGAGGCGCACTTCACCCGTACGTTCCGGGCCGCGTTCGGGGAGACGCCCCACCGCTATCTGCAGCGTCGCCGGGTCGAACGGGCGATGTTCCTGCTGCGGGAGACCGACCGCGGAGTGACGGACATCTGTTTCGACGTGGGCTTCGGCAGCCCGGGGACCTTCAGCCGCACCTTCCGCGACATCGTGGGCACCTCGCCGCGGCAGTACCGCAAGGAGGCGCCGCCGCTGCCCGTCCCGACGTGTTTCACGAAGGCGTGGACGCGGCCGAGCGATTGAGCAGTTCTGGATAAGTTTCCGACCCGTCCGCTCGGTAGCGTGAGGCCCATGTTCACCGCCATCACGCACTCGCAGATCTACGTCCTCGACCAGGACGAGGCCCTCGACTTCTACGTCGGCAAGCTCGGCCTGGAGGTCAACACCGATGTCGACCTGGGCTTCATGCGCTGGCTGACCGTCCAGGTGCCCGGCCGTCCGGAGCGCCAGATCCTTCTGGAGAAGCCGGGGCCTCCGGCGCTCTCCGAGGAGACCGCGGCCCAGGTCCGCGAACTGCTCACCAAGGGGGCCATGGGCGGCCACCTCATCTTCAGCACGGACGACTGTCGCAAGACCTACGACACCCTCCTCGGCAAGGGCGTCGAGTTCACCGAGGAACCCACCGACCGCCCCTACGGCATCGACTGCGGCCTGCGCGACCCGTTCGGCAACAGCATCCGCTTCACCCAGCCGAAGGGCTGAGCCCCGGTCGCTCCCCGGCCGCGGGGGCATTGTCAGTGGTGGGCGGCAGGATGGGGGCATGACGACATCAGCTGCAGTGATCGTGGATGCCGCCGCCTACGCACAGGCCGTCGAGGACGCGGTGCGGGCCTCGGCCGCCTACTACACCGGGGGCACGTCGGCGCTGGACGACGACACCTACGACCGGCTCGTGCGCGGCATCGCGGCATGGGAGGCCGAGCATCCCGACGGGATACTGCCCGACTCCCCCACCGGCAAGGTCGCCGGTGGCGCGGTCGAGGGGGACGTGCCGCACACGGTGGCGATGCTGAGCCTGGACAACGTGTTCTCGGGCGAGGAGTTCACCGCGTGGACGGCGTCGCTGGCCCGCCGGATCGGGCACGACGTGGAGCGGTTCAGCGTGGAGCCCAAGCTCGACGGGCTCGCGGTCGCCGCGCGCTACACCCAGGGACGGCTCACGCGGTTGATCACCCGGGGCGACGGGACGGCCGGGGAGGACGTCTCGCACGCCATCGGCACCATCGAGGGGCTGCCCGGCGAGCTGGCCGAGCCGGTGACGGTGGAGGTGCGGGGCGAAGTCCTCATGACCACCGCCCAGTTCGAGCACGCCAACGAGATACGCACCGAGCACGGCGGGCAGCCGTTCGCGAACCCGCGCAACGCCGCGGCGGGCACCCTGCGCGCCAAGGAGCGTGCCTACACCGTGCCGATGACGTTCTTCGGGTACGGGCTGCTGCCCCTCCCGGGCACGGAGACCGCCGACGCCACCCGGCTCGCCGAAGTCGCCCACAGCGAACTGATGGCCCGCGCCGCCGAGCTGGGCGTCAACACCACCGCGAGTACGGCCGTGCCCGGCGTCACCGCCGGTTCCGTCGACGAGGTCCTCGCCCGGGTGAAGGAGATCGCCGAGCTGCGGGCCGAACTGCCGTTCGGGATCGACGGGATCGTCGTCAAGGCCGACCTGGCCGCCGACCAGCAGGCCGCCGGGTCCGGCTCCCGCGCCCCGCGCTGGGCGATCGCCTACAAGCTGCCCGCCGTCGAGAAGATCACGCGGCTGCTGGAGGTGCAGTGGAACGTCGGCCGCACCGGCATCATCGCGCCGCGCGGCGTGCTGGAGCCCGTCGAGATCGACGGCTCCACCATCACGTACGCCACCCTGCACAACCCGGCCGACATCACCCGCCGTGACCTGCGGCTGGGCGACCACGTCATGGTGCACCGCGCCGGAGACGTGATCCCGCGCGTGGAGGCGCCCGTCGCCCATCTGCGCACCGGCGACGAGCAGCCGATCGTCTTCCCCGAGGTGTGCCCGAGATGCGGCTCCGGCATCGACACCGGCGAACAGCGCTGGCGCTGCGAGAACGGCCGCAACTGCCACCTGGTGGCGTCCCTGTCCTACGCCGTCGGCCGCGACCAGCTCGATGTGGAAGGGCTGGGGCACACCCGGGTCGTCCAGCTCGTCGAGGCGGGCCTGGTCGCCGACCTCGCTGATCTGTTCACCCTCACCCGGGAGCAGCTCCTCGGGCTGGAACGCATGGGGGAGACCAGCACCGACAATCTCCTCGCCGCGCTGGACACGGCCAAGGGGCGGCCGTTGTCGCGGGTGCTGTGCGCGCTGGGGGTGCGGGGCACCGGACGTTCCATGTCCCGCCGTATCGCCCGGTACTTCGCCACCATGGACAACCTCCGGGCGGCGGACGCCGAGGCGATCCAGCGGGTCGAGGGCATCGGCACCGAGAAGGCCCCGTCGATCGTGGCCGAGCTCGCCGAACTGGCCCCGCTCATCGACAAGCTCGTGGCGGCCGGGGTGAACATGACCGAGCCGGGCGCCACGCCTCCCGCGCCGGCCGACGAGAACCCCGCCGACGCCGAGGAGGGCTCCGAGGCCGTGGGCGGGCCGCTCGCCGGGATGGCCGTGGTGGTCACGGGCGCGATGACCGGCGTCCTGGAGAAGCTCAGCCGCAACCAGATGAACGAACTCATCGAACGGGCCGGAGGGCGGGCCTCCTCCAGCGTCTCCAAGAAGACGTCCCTGGTCGTCGCGGGGGAGAACGCCGGCTCCAAGCGCGCCAAGGCCGAGACGCTGGGCATCCGCCTGGCCGACCCGGACGAGTTCGCCGCACTGGTGGCCGACTTCCTCACCGCCGAATGATCACGCTCACAGCCGAATGATCACGAGGGCCGTGTCGTCGGTGGCGCGGCCGTGGTGGAGGAGGTCGAGGAGGAGGGCGTCGGCGAGGAGCTCGGGGGTGGAGCGGCGATGACGGGTCAGCGCTTCGGCGAGGCGGCCGAGACTGACGTCGATGTCCTCGTCGCGGCGCTCGATCAGACCGTCCGTGTAGAGGACCAGCGTGTCGCCCTCGGTGAAGTCGAGGGTGGCCTCGGGGCGGGGGGTGTGTTCGGGTCGGGCGCCGAGCGGCGGGTCGGTGGCGCCGTCGAGGAAGGCGACCGTGCCGTCGCGGCACAGCAGAGCGGGCGGCAGATGGCCGGCGCTGCTGTAGGTGATGGTGTGGGTGTCCCAGTCGACGCAGGTCTGCACGGCGGTGGTGTTCTCGGCGCCGTCGACGGAGCGGGCGTACAGGCCGAGCGCGTCCAGCGCCTGGGCGGGGCCGTCGGCCACCAGGGACGCCGCGCTCAGCGCACTGCGGAGCTTGCCCATGACGCAGGCGGCGGCCAGGCCGTGACCGACCACGTCACCGACGGCGATCCCGATGCGGTCGACGCCCTCCAGGTCGACCAGGTCGTACCAGTCGCCGCACACGTTCAGCGCGTCCGTCGCCGGCTGGTAGCGGACGGCGACGCGATGGTGTCCGATCGGGTTGGGCGCGGGCAGCATCGCCTTCTGCAGGGCGAGCGCGACCTCCCGTTCGTGGGCGTGCGCCTCGCGCAGCCGTTCGTTGACCTCCTGCAGCTCGCGGGCGCGGGTGTAGAGCTCGGCCTCCATGACGCGGTCGCGGTCACCGGGGGCGCGCTCGCGGGCCCGGATCAGTTCGGTGACCTCCTCCACCTTGTGGATCAGCAGGACCACCTTCCCGTCGGGGCCGAGGATCGGCGCGTTCACGGGGCTCCAGTACCGCTCCTCCCACTCCCCCGGCTGCTGCGCCGACTCCACGTCGTAGCGCTGCAGCGCCATCGCGTCCCGCTCTCCGGTCTCCACCACGCGGTTCAGGGAGGCCGCCAGGTTCCGCATCCCGTTGGCGGACGGGTCGTCGGGGTTGTCGGGGAACACGTCGAAGAGGTACCGGCCGATCACCTGCTCGCGGGTGCGGCCCGACATCCGCAGGAACTCCTCGTTCGCGTCCGCGTACACCAGCTCGGGTGTCAGCAGCGCCACCATGCCCGGCAGTGCCTGGAACACCGCCGCGTAGTCGATCGCCGTATCCGCCATGGTCGCCGCCTCAGCGTCCGTCGCCTGCCTGTGATCTCCACCATAGGAGCCGCGAGCCCCCCGAGCGCGGTCCCGTCCCCAGGAAAACAGCCAGGTCACGCACGGTCGTGGGGAGGAGAACACAGCGTCGCGGGCCTGCTGGGATCCGCCGGGGAGGTCGGGGGGCGGTGCGCGGGAGGGGCCGGTGGCAATGTCCGCGTGCCGGGCGCCCGTGCAAGGTCACGCAGGGTGAAAAGGTCGTCACGGGAGTCGGAGTCGCCGCCCGGTCTCGCCATGGCGAGACCGGGCGGCCTCGCCACGGCGTCGCCTCAGCAGGGCTGTCGCCACACGCCCAGCTCCAGTCGTTTGACCATCGACGAGAGCTTCAGCCGGCGGGACTCCGCGCAGAAGCTGCTCCTTGGTTCGGTGTACTCCACGTGGAACACGGCCTTGCCGGCCTCGATGAAGGGCGAGAGCCGCGCGCATTCGTCGTACTGGGCGCACTCCTCGTTGACCGCGAAGTCGAAGTCGGCGAGCAGCTCGGGGATCTGCGCCAGGTCGTTCTTCAGGCCCACCGCGAGGCCCCGCTCGTGGGCGATGTCCGCGATCATGCGGTTGTAGGTCAGCTGGTCCCGTGCGGTGAGCGGGAAGCCGGTGTCGTCGGCGTAGCCCTCCACCAGATCGGGCTCCACCGCGTCGAAGCCCTTGTCGCGGCACATGTCGAAGCGGCGTTCCATCAGGGGCCGCAGGACGTCCAACTGCCGTATGTCCAGCCAGCGTTCGCCCGCCCAGCCGTTCTCCTCGCCGAGGAGGGAGCGCGGGAAGTCCGCCTTGTCGGGCCGGAAGTCCTCCCAGGCGCCGACGTTGACATAGCAGATGACCTTGCGGCCGTCCCGGTGCAGCCGGGCCACGTCCTTCGCGGAGTTCTCGAAGCCGTCGATGTCGTAGACGGGCACGTCCGCCGAGGGGTCGACCCTGCCGTCCAGCTGCCACTGCCAGGCGAGACCGGGACGGGGTTTCCAACGCGGCCCGGACGTGGAACCGGGATCCGGGTCGGAGGCGCCGCCGCAGCCCGCGAGGGTCGAGGCCACCAGGGCGGCCAGCAGCGCCACGTACGCGGACGTCGGCCTCCTCATCGCTCCGTCCCGGTGAGCGCGGGCGTCAACTGGGCCCAGGGGTTGGGCGGTTCGCCGGTCACCGGGCCGCAGACGGCGGCGCCCCGGTCGTGTGCGGTGCGCACGGCGAGCGGTACGAGCGCCTCGGGGACGCCGTAGACGAGGTGGCAGAGCCGCTCGGGCGGGTGGCGCTCGGCCCAGGCGGGTCTGCTGAACGCCGACACGTACGTCGACCAGTGGCCCTCGAAGGTGACGGTCAGGTCGGCGAGGCGGGCGTACCCCGGGGCCGGGTGGACGCCGGGGTTGAGGACGACGGTGGCGGCGCCCAGTCGGCGGACGGCCCGGACGAGGCTGCGGCAGGCGGGCAGGCCGTCCGGGGTGGCGGTCACCTGGTCGAGGAAGCAGCCGTCGGCCGCGTACCACTCCTGGTGACGGCGTACGTCGTCGGCGATCTCGGCGCGGTCGCGCACGCCGTAGTCGGTGTCGACATAGCCGAGCAGCCGGGCCCCGGCCGCGCGCAGCGCCCCGGCCGCCGCGGTGAACGCGGGGTCGGGGACGTCGCCGGGGCCGTTCGCCGGGTTGAGGACGACGGCGTAGGTACGGGGCGCCGCGCTGATCAGGCGGTGCCAGGCGCCCGGGTCCTCGGCCGGGTGGACGTACAGCGGGATCAGCAGGCTCACGGCGTACGGACACCTTTCTCGCCGCCCCCGCGTTCCCCGGCGCACTCCGGTTCGCCTACGGCCTTGTGTTCCCCGCCGCCGTTCGGCACGCCGACATCCTTGTGCCCCCCGCCGCCTCCGCCGCTCTCCCAGAGTGCGGTGAGCGCGTCGTCCAGGCTGTGGGCCGGCCGCCAGCCGAGGGCCGCCTCGGCGGCGGTGACATCGGAACACTGCCACGACACATCCGCCGACCGGACCGACCCGCCCGCCCGGTCCCCACCGGCCCCCCGCCCGGCCGCGACCGCGTCCGGGCCCGCGCCCCCACCCGTGCCCCCGTCCCCCGAAGCCCGCGCATCCGACGCCCTCGTCGCCGACGCCCTCGTCCCCGTCGCGTTCTCCGTGATCCGTCCTCGGAAGCCCGCCTTGTCGGTCAGGAGGTGGACCATCTCGCGGACCGGGACGGCGTGGCCGCCGGAGATATTGAGGACGGGCGGCAGGGGGCCGGGGGCCGTGGCGGCGAGGACGACCGCTCGAGTGACGTCGCGGACGTCGACGAAGTCGCGGTACGCGGAGAGGTCGCCGAGTGGGAGAACGGCCTCGGGGTCCCGGCCCGCGGTGCGGAGCAGGGCGGCGATACGGCCGGGGAGGCTGGTGGGCGGCGCCCCGGGGCCGACGGGGTTGCCGACCCGCAGGACCACCGCGTCCAGGCCGGACGTGGTGACGGCGACCGTGCCCGCGAGCTTGGTCGCGCCGTAGGGGGCGAGCGGACGCGTGGCCGCCGCCTCGGTCACCCGGACGTCCTGGACGCCGGGCCCGTACTCGGCGGCCGAGCCCAGGTGCACCAGCCGTGCGCCGGGGGCGGCCTCCCGGAGCGCCGCGCACAGGACGGCGGGGCCCCGGGCGTTGACCTCGGCGAGGGTGACGGGGTCGCCGCCGGTCGCGCCCGCGCAGTTGACCACGGTGTCGGGCGCGGCCGACGCCAGCGTCTTCGCCAGTTCCGCGGGGCGGACGGTGGCGAGGTCGACGGCGTGGTCGGCGGTGGGCGCCCGGCCGCCGCCGAGGACCAGCGCGCCCGGCAGGGCCCGCAGCCCCTCGACGACTTGGGTGCCCAGATAGCCGGTGAAGCCCAGGACGAGAATGCGCATGGGGTGCTCAGGCTCCCTTGAGCAGAAGCGACTTGCGGGTGGTGAACTCGGCGTTGGCCCGGTCGTAGTCGTCCGGGCGCCCTATGTCCAGCCAGTATCCGTCGAAGTCGTAGGCGTGCGGCTGGTTCTGAGCCCTGATCAGGTCGAGGACCAACTCGTCGAAGCCCAGCGGCAGTCCGGGGGTGTAGCCCTCCAGGGTGGAGCGGGACACGCCGTAGACGCCCATGGAGACGCGGTAGTCCATGCTCGGCTTCTCGGTGAAGGCGACGACCTTGCTGTCGTCGGTGGTCAGGACACCGAAGTCGATGTGGACCTTGCGGGCGTAGGTGGCGATGGTGAGCGGCGCCCCGGACTCCCGGTGCCGGCGCAGGACGTCGGCGTAGTCGAGGTCGGTGAGGATGTCGCCGTTCATCACGAGGAACGACTCGGGCAGCTTCTCGCGCAGGTTGAGCAGCGGCCCCATGGTGCCCAGCGGGCTCTCCTCGGGGGCGTAGTCGACGGTCAGGTCCCACTGGGAGCCGTCGCCGACGTAGGCACGGATGATCTCGCCGAGGTGGCCGATGGCGAGGGTGACATGGGTGAAGCCGGCCGTGGAGAGCTGGCGCAGCACGATCTCCAGGATGGCGTGCTGGTCGCCGATGGGGACGAGCGGTTTCGGCAGCGCGGTCGTGTAGGGCCGCAGCCGGACGCCCTTGCCTCCCGCCAGGATCACTGCGTGCATGGTGCTCCTCCTTGGTCGATGTGCTTCTGCCGGACGGGAGTCAGATGTTGTAGATGCCGGTCTTGTAGCGGGCGAGGTTGGCCGGGTCGCGGAAGAACTCCACGGTGTGCGCGAGGCCTTGTTCCAGGGTGTGGGCGGGCTGCCAGCCGGTGGCGGCGGTCAGCCGGCTCGCGTCCGCGACGAGCCGCATCACCTCGGAGTTGGCGGGCCGGATACGGGCCTCGTCCTCGCGGACGTCGAGTTCGCTGTCCATGACCTTGCCGATCAGTGCGACGAGGTCACCGATGGAGATCTCGCCGCCGGTGCCGGCGTTGAAGGTGCGGCCCACGACCTGTTCGGCGGGTGCGGTGCCGACGGTCAGGAACGCCTGCGCGGTGTCCTTGACGAAGGTGAAGTCCCGGGTGGGGCGCAGATCGCCGAGGGTGATGGTCCGCTCCCCCGCCGCGACCTGGCCAATGACGGTGGGGATCACCGCGCGCATCGACTGGCGGGGCCCGAAGGTGTTGAAGGGTCTCAGGGTGACGACGGGGGTGTCGAAGCTCGCGTGGTAGCTGTCGGCGAGCCGGTCGCCGCCGGCCTTCGAGGCGGCGTACGGGGACTGGGTGTTGATGGGGTGGTCCTCGGTGATCGGCACGGTCCGGGCGGTGCCGTAGGTCTCGCTGGTGGAGGTGTGGACCAGGCGGGGTGTGCCGAGGGCTCGGACGGCCTCCAGGACGTTGAGGGTGCCGGTGACGTTGGTGTCCACGTAGCTGTGGGGTGCCTGGTACGAGTACGGGATCGCGATGAGCGCGGCCAGGTGGTAGGCGGTGTCGGCGCCGTCGAGGAGGCCGCGGACCGATCCGGGGTCGCGGACGTCGCCGAGGACGATGTCGACGTGGTCCAGGACGTCCGGGTGCAGGGTCTCCAGCCAGCCGTAGGAGGAGAAGGAGTTGTACTGGGCCATGGCCCGGACCCGGTGTCCGGAGGCGACGAGCGCCTCGGTCAGATGGGAGCCGATGAAGCCCTCGGCTCCGGTGACGGCGGCGAGCGGTGCGGAGGTCAACTGGTGTGTCCTTCCGGTTGGTTGTGTGGGGGGTGGCGCGTGGGGGGCGGTGCGGTGGTCGGGGGTGGGCACGGGCTCAGGCGTGCGGGGCGGGCCGGCCGAGGAGCCGCAGCGCGCACGCCGACAGACAGAGCGCGGCGGCGGCGCAGCACAGTGGCAGCGCCAGGTCGCCCGGTGGCAGGCGCAACAGGGTGACCGTCCCGGCGCCGCAGGCCGCCGCGAGGCAGATCGCGGCCGACGGCCAGGCCGCTCCGAAGGCCTGCAGCAGCAGCGCGATCCACAGGACGGCGGCGAGCAGCAGCAGTGGGGCGGGGGCGGCGTCGGTGAGCAGGGCCGCGGGCAGCAGCGGCAGCAGGTAGGCGAGCAGGCAGAGGCCGAGGATCCCGGCCGAGCGCAGCAGGAAACCGGCGGGGGTGGCGACGGCGCGCAGCGCGGCGACGGACAGTCCCCGGTAGCGGTAGAGCAGCCATTCCGCCGGGCCCATGCTCACCGTCAGCACGATCACCGCGTACGGCTCCTGCCGGCCCTCCAGCAGCACCAGCACACCGGCGGCCAGGCCGAAGAGGCCGTACGGCAGGGACCACAGCAGGCGGGGTCGGCGGGCGTCCGGGACGGCCGGGGCGGCGAGGGTGTCCCGCAGGCTCCGGCCGGTGACGGCGAGGGTGGCGAGCAGCGCGAGGAGGGGCAGTCCGGCGCGGAGCCAGGGGCCCGGTTCCCACCAGGGCAGGACGGCGGCGCCGACGACCAACGGGCTGAGCGCGGCGAGGAGTTGGCGCTCCCGGCCGAGGACCAGCAGGACGCCGGCCGCGCCCAGGTACAGGGACTGGGCGGCCGCCACCAGGGTCACCGGGCCGCCGCCCGCGGGCAGTGCCGCGATCGCCGTGGCGACGAGCGCTCCGGCGGGGGCGCCGGTCAGGAGCGTACGGCCCGCTTCGTGCCGCCCGGTCGCCAGCCGCAGGTGGGCCCGGTGGCCGAGGGCCTGGCCCCAGGCCCAGGAGACGAGTCCGGCGACGACGAGGGCGGGGGCGTGGGCGCCGGGGTTCCACAGCGGGGCCGTGAGGAGGTAGGCGAGGCCGGGCAGGGCGAAGAGGACGCCGCGCAGCAGGCAGCGCACCGTGTCCGGGCGCCAGGGGTCGGCGCCCCGCGCGGGTTCGGGGAACGTCCTCGGCACCTGTGCGTACAGCGCCGAGGCCAGCGAGAACAGGTTGGGGTGACCGTAGCGTTCCTTGATGAGGGTCGCGGACAGGCCCTCCGCCTCCAGCAGGGCGGCCACTTCGTAGGGGTGGACGGCCGGGCCGACGCGGTCGGCGAGTTCGGCGGCGAGTTCGCTCACGGCCTCCTCGTCCGGGCCCCGGCGCGGGAGCCTGATGGTGAGGGTGGTGTCGTCGCCGACGGCCCAGCTGGGGCGGCGGCGCGGGCGGCGGCGGTCGGCCAGCCGGATGGCGAGGGTGTCCTGTTCGGCGCCGCCGGGTTCGAGTGACAGGGGGCCGCTCATCCGGCCACCGTGCCGACCGGGGCGGGTGTCCGCGCCGGGACCTCGACGGTCGTCGACCGCCTTTCCCGGGTGGGGAGTTCGAGGTAGATGGAGCGGAAGGTGTCGATGGTCTGGCGGAGGGTGAACTGTTCGATCACCCGGAGCCGGGCCGCCTCCCCCATGGCCCTGCGGCGTGCCGGGTCGCCCAGCAGGTCGAGCGCGGCCCGCGCCATCGCCTCCGGGTCGCGCGGCGGCACCACGAGCCCGGTGTCGCCGACGGCCTCGCGCACGCCCCCCACGTCGGTGGAGACGGTGGCCCGCCCGCACGACATGGCCTCGATGAGGGTGAACGGGAAGCCCTCGCTGATGCTGGAGAGCATCACGACGTTGCCGGCCGCGTAGGCGTCCTTGATGTCGTCGACCCGGCCTTCGAAGGTGACGGCGTCGCCGTGGCCCAGCTCGGCGGCGAGGGCCTCGCAGCGTTCCCGGTAGGCCTCGCCGCCGCGCGGCGTGCCGCCGAACAACCGCAGCCGTGTGTGCGGGAGTCGGGCCCGGACCAGCGCGAAGGCGCGGATGAGGGTCTCCAGGTCCTTGATGGGGTCGACGCGGCCCGCCCAGCTGAGGGTGAGCGTCTCCGGCTCGGGCCCGGCGGGCGGGAACGCGGCGGGGTCGACGCCGTTGTAGACCGTACGGATCGACTCGGGGTCGGCGCCGCCCTGCTCCTCCCAGAGCCGGTTGTAGCGGTTGCCTGGGGTGATCAGGGCGGCCCTGCGGTAGGTCTCCTCGGCGAGAAGGCGGAAGAACCCGAGGACGACCGCCTTCACCGGCCAGCGGTAGGGGGCGGTGCGGTAGCCGAGGTAGCGCTCGCGCAGATAGACGCCGTGTTCGGTCAACAGCAGCGGTACGCCGTGCCGTTCGAGGGCGGCGAGGCCCGGGAGGACGGCGACGCCGCCGCTGACCGCGTGGGCGACACCGGTCTCGGGCGTCGGTGCGGCGAGCGGGCGCAGGGCGTGTTCGAGCAGGGAGGTCGCGGTGAGCGCGTCGTGCAGGGTGGGCCGGGCCTCGCGGACGGCGAGGCCGGGGCGGTTCCAGACGGCGGCCAGCTGGGCGATCGCCCGGTCCGAGCGCAGGAAGGGGCTGAGGGTGCCGTCCGCGGCGGCCCGGGCCAGCTCGTACAGGGCGGGGGCGAAGCCGTCCTCGGCGCCCGGGTCGAGCAGGGCGGTGAGGAACCGTTCGTAGGCGGTGGTGAGTCGGTGGCGGGCTCGGCCCCGGGGCGCGCGGCCCTCGGGCGGGTCGCCCCACATGGGGACGGACAGCACACGGGAGACATGGGCGGGCAGGTCCCAGACGAGGGGTTCGCGTCCGGTGCCGGTGACGGCGATGACGTCGAAGTCGAGGTCGGGCATGCCCTGGACGAGTTGGTCGCACCAGACGCTGACGCCGCCGTGACTGTGGGGATAGGTGCCTTCGGTGAGGAGAGTGACGCGCGCCGCGCCGAGTCGGCGCGCGTCGTGGGGATCGGGCATCGGTGTGCTCCACGGCCGTGGTGTGGGGTGGTTCCGGCCGGTCCCGGCGCGCGGATGACGCGGCCGGGACGGCTCGATGGGCGGGTGCCGCAGGTCAGTCGTCCGCGGTGTCCGTGCCTGCGGAGTCGGTGTCCGCGGTGTCCGTGCCCGCGGAGTCGGTGTCCGCGGTGTACGGCACTCTGTCGCTCACGCCCGCGGGGACGCGGGTGTCCGGCGCGGGGGCCGTGGCGTCGCCCGGCCCGGTGGCGCCGACGGCCGAGGGGGCGGCGGGCGTGGGCAGGGCGAGGGTGAGGGGGGCGCCCGTGGAGGGGGTCCAGCCGGAGACCGCGCCGGCGTAGGCGTCGCCGAAGGCGGAGCCGGCGAGGGTGGTGCCGGTGGGCGCGGTGACGGTGACCGCGAGGCCGTCCGGTGCCTCGACGGTGACGGTGTCGCCGATGCGGTGGGCGGTGACCTCGCCGGACCGGAGGGCGGCCTGCCAGGCGGCCCTGCGCCGGAGTTCGGCGCCGATGTCCTTCATCCGCGGGTTGACCACGGGCGTGTTCTCGGCGAACAGGGCCGCGTAGGCGTCGAGGACGCCGTCGAGCACCGGGTAGGCGATGCGGTCCTCGGCCAGGTTCGACTGGTGGATGAAGTGCGGTTTCGGATCGTTCGCGAGGACGTGGCCGAGGGCGATCCGCTTCTCCAGCGGCACGATGACCTCTTCGTAGCCGGTGGCCGTGTCCAGCGGTGCCGTGAGGCAGGTGGTGGTGGCCGGGTTGTCCTCGCAGATGCCGCTGCCGCCCTGGGCGCGGTCGGTGTAGATCCAGTTGTACTCGTCGACCTGTTCGGCGGCGCGGCCCGCGTTGTAGAAGACGTTCATCGGGTAGCGGGGGACGGTGGTGGCGGGGCCGACCTGACGCTGGGCGGGCTCGCGGGAGTTGTCGGAGCCGAGCCAGGCGATGTCGTTGTCGTCGAGGGCGAGCGCCAGGTTGGGGTTGTCCTCGGGCTGTTGCGGCAGCACCTTCATGCCGGAGTGCTCGCCGGTGACCAACTCGTCGTTCTCCAGCGGGAGTCCGGCCCTCTCGCCCCAGACGCGGTTGGTGGCGATCTCGTCGGAGATGTCGTCGCGGCTCACCCACCGGGTGGAGCCGTCGGCTTCGGTCGCGCATTTCCAGGGGACCACGCTGGTGTCCTGGACGCAGCCGAGGAAGGGGTGCGAGTAGGTGTGGTTGATCCAGCGGAACCGGTCGCGCTCCGCGATGAACTTGTCGGTGAGCGCGTCGTCGCCGTTGTTGTCCTCGCGGTGGTCGACGCTGCCGGCGCCGTTGTAGGCGAGGTCGAGGGTGAATCCCCTCGCCGTCTGCCAGGCGGTGGCGTGGTCGACGTCGTCCGGGGTCATGCGGATGGGGTCGGGCTCGACGTTCGGGTCGGTGCAGTCGACGTCGCCGGGGGTGCAGTTGAGTGCGGTGTTCCAGCGGTCGTCGGCGGCGAAGACGTCGTCGACGTGCACGGCGAAGTAGTTCCGTGAGGCGCCCAGGTGCACCCCGCCGGTCATCCACTCGACGATGCCTCGGGCGAGCAGCCGGAACTGCTGCTGGTACTGGTTGTAGACGAAGGTGACGACGAGCTCGCGCCGTCCGTCGTGCCGGTACTCGCCGACCAGGGTGCCGCGGGTGGACTGGCCGGGGATCGCCGCGTCGACGTAGGAGGTGAAGTCGGCGCCCGCCACCGGTCTGGACAGGTAGGCGTAACTCTCGCCGATGGCGGGGTCGTTGTCCTCGAAGGGCACGGCGCCGTCGAGGTAGCCGAAGGGGCCGGCCTTGCCGGCGTCGGTCACCCGGGCCTCGGCGCCGTCGAGGCCGCCGGAGTAGCCGCCGTACACCGGGTACTGCAGACCTGCCTCTGGACGCGCGTAGGTGTAGGCGTCGACCTGGGGGATCCCGTACGTCCGCTCGTACTCCGCGAGCGCCGTCATCTCGGCGGAGCCGGCCGGGAACGGGTTGTCGTTGGGCAGCACGACCGCCTGGTACTTGGCGCGGGGCCGGCCGTCGACGGTGTCCGCGAGGAAGGCGGCGTCGATCACGGGCCGGTCGGCGCTCGTCAGGTCGATCTCGGTGTAGGGCGTGCCGGCGGTGGTGAGTTCGGCGGCTATCGCGTCGGTGGACGGGCCGCCGTCGCTGACCACCAGGACCCGCAGGTCGACGCGGGGTGTGGTGTCGTCGGCGTGGACCGGTCCGGCCGGCAGGCCGAGCGCGGCGATGAGCGCGCCCACCGTGAGCACGGTGGTGCGTAAGGTCCGCTTCATGCGGTGAAGTCCCCTCCCCGGGCAGGGGTGAGCACGCCTCTCCTGGAGCGGACGCACCCCCTTGCGTGACGCCGGTGTCCCCCTCCAGAACCCAGTCGTCGACGCATCCGTCGCGTCACATAGTGGTGTCTGTGTGTGGCTTTCGTGGTCATGCCGCGAAACATGACGGAAAAGCGCAGGTGTCCAACTGGGCGAACCTGGAACCGAATTGGCCGTTTTCTCATCCGACCCGAACCGGGCGGGGGACGACCGCGAGGGCCCGGCGCGCTGGTCCGGGCCCCGCGGGGCGCGTCGGCGGACGGTTCGGGCCCGCCGGATCGTCCGCCAGTGGTTCAGACCATGACGGAAGCCTGATCGCAGATCATTTCAGGTCACTCCCGTCACGACCGCCCACCCCGTCGCCGGACCGTCAGGCGCAGAGCACCCGCGTCTCGGGCGTGAACACCGGACCACCGCTGACGTTGGTGCTGTCGCTGAACTCGGCGTAGTAGTACGAGTAGAAGCCGATGTTGCCGTTGCAGCCGGAGTCGGCGGCGACCTGGAGCGTCAGCGTGACGGTACGGCTCTGGCCGGGCGGGATCGTGGCGCCGTAGTTGGTGCCGAGGTTGGCGGGGCCGGTCCCGGAGCAGGGGGTGGCGCCGGCGGCCGTGGCGAGGGTGCAGCCGGTGAAGGAGTACTTCAGGTCGGGGCGCTGGTTGGTCAGCCAGGTGGGCTCGATGGTCTGGTAGATGAACCAGACGTCGTAGGTGTGGTTGTTCGTGATCGTCATCGACAGGTCGACCGTGCCGCCGCGCGTGGTGGTCGCACTGCTGGTGGTGAACGTGAGCTCCGCGGGTGCCGCGGCGGCCGCGCTCGCGCCGGGAGCGGTGCCGAACACGGCGAGAACGAGGGCCAGTACGGCGCCGAGGCCGAAGCGTCTCATCAGTGGTGATCGCATGGGCCGGGAGGCTAGGCATCCGGCGGGCGCACCGTCTGCCCCGGCGGACGGCGTCCGACCGCCACCCGGCCGGAAGTGCGCGCCGCGTGAAGGCGATGCGGCGGATCCGTGACGGCCACCCAGGGGCCCGCGTCAGCGCATGGTAACCGTGGTGTGACTGGGGGTGCGGGCGGGGTCGGTGCGGCCGGTTCGGGCGGTGACGCGTACGGGACGGCATTGGCGCGTATCGCACCTGGCGGGCCGCTCCCCCGCCGCCGCGCGGTACGCGGCATCTCGGCCATTCGCCGATTTCCGGCCCCGTTCCCATGGCCGTTCTCCGGCCGCGCGCCGCCCCTGCGGGCAGGGGCCGGAAGTCGTCCGTGGGAACCGCCGTCCCGTTGATGGGTCGGAGCATCGCCTGTTGCATGGCCGTGCCCGGCGGTCGACCACCGCCGGTTTCCGATGCTGGGGCGAATGGGGGCACTGTGGGCCGGTCCGGAGCGAGTTCGGAGAGACGGTCGAGGACATCGGGGGCGCGTCGGTACGGCGTGTCGGGTGCGGCGGCGCTGATCGGCGTCGCCGCACTCGTCGTGTCGGCGGTGCCCGCCGGCGCGGCGACGGGGGCGGCGACACCGCCACCGAGCCCGGGAGAGGTGATACCGGGGCAGCGGACGGCGACACCGGCGCTGGTGGAGGGCCTCGAGGAGCCTGCCCCGGACGCCACGGACGCGGTGGCCGCGGCCCGCGCCCACCTCGCCGAACAGGAGGACCGCTACCGGATCGCGGATCCGCGGCGCGACCTGGAACCGGCGGGCACCCTCACGACGGGCGACGGGCACGAGATCGTACGGCTGCGGCAGGAGCACCGTGGCGTGCCGGTGCTGGGCGGCCAGTACGTCGTACGCATGGAGCGGCGGGACGGCGAACGGGTCGTCACCGGCACGTCCGGCAGGTACTTCACGGGCCTGCGGGCCGACACCACAGCCACCGGGGTGGACGACGCGCTCGCCGTCGAACGGGCTGTCGACGCCGTCCTGTCCGAGCTGCGGGAACGGGACTTCACCGCGTACGAGGAGAACGGCGGGGACGGTGGCGAGGAGGGCGGCGCGGAGGACGGGCATCCGCTCACCGGCACCTCGAACGGCCTGGTCGTCCTGCCCTCCGGCACCGGAGTCCTCACCCGGCACGTCACCGTCCGGGGCGAGAGCCCGGCGGGCGGTGAGCCGGTGCTGCGGGAGGTCTACGTCGACGCCGACGCCGGGTATCCGGTCCTGCAGTACAGCGGGATCAGGACGTTCGGCGCGCCCGGGGCGGCCGCCGAGGGGAACGCGGCCGGGCGGGTGGATGGGGCCGGGCGGGTCGATACGGCCGGGCGGGCCGCCGCCGCGGGCTCCGGCGTCACGCTGGGCGGCCGGACCGTGGGCCTGGAGGTGACCCTGGACGAGATCCGCGGCGCGCATGTCCTGCGCGACACGTCGCGGGTCGACGAGGAGACCGGGCGTCCCGTCCTGTCGACCTGGGACGCGCGCGGCAGGCAGGTCACCGACGTGGCCGGCGTATGGCCCGCGGACATGGGGGAATTCGCCTCGCCCGGCCCGGACTTCGGAGCGGAGGCGACCGAGGCGGGCGCGGTGGACGCGCACTGGGCCGCCGGGCAGGTGTTCGACTGGTTCAAGGGCAAGCAGGGCCGGAACAGCCTCGACGGGCGCGGCATGTCGGTCGACTCCCTCGTGGGCGTGACCGACTACGGGGAGCCGTACGTCAACGCCTTCTGGGACGGCACGAAGATGGTCTACGGCACGGGCGACGCCGAGTACCTCCCGCTCTCCGCCGGGCTGGACGTCGTCGGGCACGAGATGACCCACGGCGTCGTCGACCACTCCGCCGACCTCGTCTACGCGGGTCAGTCGGGCGCCCTGAACGAGGCGTTCGCGGACTACTTCGGCAACGCCATCGAGACGGACGTGTACGGCGTCTCCATGGACGACCCGGACGCCGGACTCCTGGGCGAGCGGCTGTGCCGTACGAAGGCCCCGTCCGAGTGCGCCCTGCGCGACCTGAACGACGGGCGGACCACGGCCAAGTCCTTCCTCGGGGTCGGGTTCGGCACGGACAACGGCGGCGTCCACCTCAACTCCACCATCTTCTCCGGGGCGTTGTGGGACATCCGCGAGGATCTCGGCGCCACGCTCACCGACCGCGTCGTGTACAAGGCGCTCACCGAGTACCTCACCCCCCTCGACGGGTTCACCCAGGGCCGGGACGCGGTGGTCGCCGCCGCCGGGGCCCTCGGGGTGGAGGGGCAGGAACTGAACGCGGTGCGGCGGGCGTTCAACGCCCACGGCATCGTCGCCAACTGGGAACTCGCCCTGGGCGTCGACTCCGACCCGCTGCTGGAACGCGTCAACACCACCGACTCCCGCCTGGGCGCGGGCGGCGACTGGTGGGTGGCCTCCTCCTCGAACGAGGCGGGCACCGAGGCGTACTCCGTGTGGGCCGGGCGCGCCGACGGCTCCGGACGGCTGCGGCTGATGAGCCCCAACGACGGCCGCTACCACGTCGATCCGGCGACCGACGGGAAGACGGTGGTGTGGGCGGCGTACGGTTCCGGTCCCGTGGAGGTCCTCGCGCGGCCGATCGCGGGCGGTCCCGTCCGCAAGCTGTGGTCCGGCCGGGGCGTCGGCCACTCGATCGACGTCGAGGGCGACACGGTGGCCTTCGAGCACCACAACCACGGCGGGCGCCGGGGCGTGACGTATCTGAGCCTGAAGGACCCGGCGGCCAAGGTCTCCGTCGGCGGCGGCACGTATCGCCGGGCGTCGTTCCCGTCGCTGAGCGACGGACGGGTCGTCTACCAGGACTACCGGCGCGTGCGGGCGTCGTACGCGTACTCGACGCGGATCATCGACGTCGCGACCGGTGAGGACACGCTACTGCACGGGTCGGAGGCGACCACGAGCCTCGGCCCGACCGCCGTGAACGGCCGTTACGCCTACTGGCTCGCCAACGAGGTCCGGAACGACGGCAGGACACTGCTGAGGCGCTCCGCCCTGGACGGTTCCGGTGTGGTGGACCTGAGCCCGGAGAGCGGCCCGAACTCCCTCAACGTCTCCGACGTGACGGCGTCCGAGGACACGGTCACCGCGACCGCCCGCACGGGCGACACCGCGATCCGCAACGAGTCCCTCGCCAAACTGTGGCAGTTCCCCGGCGACGCGGGACAGCGCGTCCGTGTGTCCTGCAACCGCGGGGAGCAACTGTCCGCCGCCGCGGCCACCGGCACCCGGGTGATCTGGCTCGACGCCACCACCGGCGTCAGCAGCGTGGTGACACGGGCCCGCCCGACCGGCAGGTGCGAGACCGGGCTGTCGTCGGCCGGGGCGGCCATGCCCTGACCCAGGGGCGAACGGGGGCGGCGCCGGGCCGGCCGGTGGGCGGGCACGTGTCACTGCGGAGGGTGAGCGCCGCGGCCGCGGCGCCGCCTACGGCGACTGGCCGGTAATACGTACTCCGGTTACGTAGGTCTACGGATGCGTCGCCCCTGTTCGCTTCGATTGGCTTGCCGGACGCCGGAGGGGTCGCCCCGTGTGCCCGTCGCGCCGTCGGGGTCCCCGACGTGCCGGAGGGGGCTTCGCGGGGAGGCGCCGGACCGATTGTCAGTGGCTGCCGCTAGCGTTCCGCACATGGTCGCACTTGGGCCGGGATTCCCCGGCTGAACTGTGCTTTCTTCCTGTGCAATTGACGCTAGGGGCTGGGGTTCGTGGGTTGGCTGTCGGCGGGCGACGGGTACGAAGTCGCTCTTGTGGAGGGGCGGGTGGCCGCACGAGCCACCTCGGGCCGTGCGGCGGGACGGCAGTTGAAGTCGCTGCCGAAGGCGCTGAAGGACCACCCCGAGGTGGACCGGCTGCGCCGGTTCGCCGAATGGCTGGATCGGCACGCGACGGCATGTGTCGAACAGGTGGACGCCTGGATGGTGTCGTCACTGCCCGTACCCACCGGTCTGCTGGCCCGGGTGTGGCCGGACGAGGCGTGGCAGGCCGCGCTGCGCGACCTCGCGGTGGTCGGCGACGACCCGGACGAGGTCGGCTTCCTGCGGGGCGCCACCGACGCCGGCGAACTGCGGGTGGTGAACCTGGACGGGGAGACGGTCCGCCTCTCCCCGCGCACGGTGACCCTGCCGCACCCGGTGCTGCTGCCGGACCTCGACGACATCCGGGAGTTCGCGGCGGAGCTCGGCATCGTCCAGCGCGTCGAGCAGATACACCGGGCCACCTGGCGAAGGCCGGACGACCTGGCCGCCAAGGCCACGCAGGTACGGGAGTTCACCGGCGGGCAGTACCGCTCCCGCTTCGCCCTCGCCGCGCGCGCCACCTCCCTGGGGTACCGCGTCTCCGGCGGCTATGCCACCGCCCGGGTCCGGGACGGCGGGCGCACCGTCGAGGCCTGCGTGTGGATCGGGGAGCCGTACTGGGACTCCGAGGTGGAGACCGGCGGTCTCACCTGGCAGGACCAGGACGGCCGTGCCCTGCCGCTCGGCGAGGTGGGCCCGGTGGCGTGGTCGGAGGGAATGCGGATGGCCGCGGCGCTGTACGCCGGGCGCGTGATCGAGGAGGGCAAGGACGCATGAGCGGGGGGACGCGGGTGTCGTACGAGGACGTGCTGGCAGCGGGCGGGGTGCTGCCGCCGGACACCGAGGAGGCCGGGGAGCGGGCGGTGCCGCTGACCGCGCGGACGTACCGTCACCCGGGCCTGGACGACCGGGTGGTGGTGCGGCTGGTCGCCGGGGAGCTGGGCGCGGCGGAGGATCTGGCCGCCGGGTTCCTGGGCCTGGAGCAGGACGCGGAGCCGGCGGTCGTGGGGCTGGGGCTGCGGCAGTCGCTGGGCTTCCCCGAGTGGGTGCTGGTGCACCACCCGGCGGACGGGCACCACGCGCTGGGCATCGTGCCGGACCTGGAGCGGGCCGCACGGCAGGCGAAGTCGAAGCCCAAGATGGCCATGGACGCCTATCTGGAGCTGGGCGAGCGGCTGGCGGCGTCGGTGCCGCACTTCCTGCCGACCTTCTTCGAACAGGCGGGCCGGGTGTTCCTCGCGGAGGAGAACGCCACGTACGCGGCCCAGTTGTTCACCCGCGCCCGCAAGGCCGAGGCGGAGCACGGGCTCGTCGTGGAGGAGGAGCGGCTCGACGCCGTCTTCCTGGAGTTCGCGCTGGCCGGCGCGCTCCCGGTGAAGGTGCTGTCGGCGTACGCGAAGGAGCTGGCCGCGCGGGTCCCGGCCGAGGAGGCGCTGCGGCGTTTCACCAAGCTGTGCCTGCGCCGCACGGCGGGCGGTCTGCCGCCTTCGGCGCAGATGGCGAACGACCTGCGCCGGCTGGCGCGGGCCGCCGGCCGGGACGCGGACCTGACCGAACAGGACTACCTGGCCGAGCTGCTGGTCCTGCCGTCGACGCTGCGCGCGGCGGCGGGCTGGTGGAAGGGGCACCGGACGGCGCTGGTGGCGCTGGCCGCGCGGGAGCCGAAGGTGCGGGGCACCCTGCTGGACACGTTCCCCTCCTCCTATGACGACGACATGCCCGCGATGTGGCTGGACATCCTGGAGGCCTCCGGCGCCACGGCCGGGCTGTGGGACGGTTCCCTGCCCGAGGAGCAGCGTCCGCACGACGGAACGGCGGGCTGGCTGGAGCGGTTCCTGGCCTACCGGGAGCGGGCCCGGTCCTGGCGCGGCTCCACCCGGATGCCCCGGCTGTACCCGCTGGTCGAGCGGACCGTGGACCAGCTGCGGGCCGAACTCACCGCCACAGGGCGGGAGTTGCGGGTCACGCACGACATCGACCTGATGGATCTGCTGCTGTCCCTGGGCGTGCCCGTGGCCGCCCCGGCGAAGGATTCGTCGCTGCCGCTGGAGCAGTGGGCCCCGGGCGAAGGGCACCGCGAGCTGCTGTCGCTGGCCGCCGACTCCCGTTTCCACGACGCGTTCCGGCGGGGCGCGGACCGGTTCGCCGACGACGATTCGGGGCGGCGCGCGATCCGTGTGCTGGCGGCGTCGCCGGGCGGTCGGCCCCTGCTGGCCGAGTGGGTGCGCTCGGTCGTCCGGCGGTTCACCGCCGTGGGTCTGCCCCAACTGCCCGAGGCACTGGCCCGGCTGAAGTGGCTGCCCGCCGAGGCGCTGGCGCTCGCCGAGGACGAGGTGCGCGCCGCCGTCTCCACCGAGCTGGCACCGGTGCTCTCGCGTACGCTGCGCGCCGGTCTCTTCGACGAACTGGGCTGGCCCGCCTGGGAGGACGCGACGGCCACGCTCGTCCCCAAGGACGACGTCGAGGACATCATCGTCGCCGACGCCTGGCCGCACCTCGTCGTGGCGGGCGCCGCCCAGGCCCGGGTGATCGGCGCGGAGGGCACGCTCCTCACCCACGACCTGCGTATCCCCGCGGACGACAAGTGGGGCGACCCGGGCTTCCACCACGTGGACGGCGAACTGCTCGTCTACTGGCGGTCCCGTGACAACGGCCTGCGCGGCTACTGGCACACCCGGGCCGACAGCCCCCAGCCCATGGAGGGCCCCGGCGGCACCCGGGGCACCGAGATGGACTGGTACAAGGGCGACCTGAAGCTCACCCTGCCCCTGCCGGGCGGCGGCCGGACCACCGGCGCGGGCGTACTGCACGCCGGCGACACCACGATCCCCGACGAGCGGTGGCTGGTGTTCGACGGCGCCTCGTACTGGGTCTGGCACGCGGAGGGCGAGCGGGAGACGCACGGCTTCTACGAGTACGACCCGGCGACGGGCGGGCGCGGGCGCATGAGCATGCCCGCCTTCCTCGCCGACGCGCTGCGCGACGCCCCCGAGGGCAGCACCTACGACAGCGGCTGGCTCGGCCCCTCCCCCACCGTCGGCCGCACGCCGGCCTCCGCGCCCGTGGACGGCGTGGTCGGCCTCCGCACGGTCCGGCTGCCCGACGGCGCCCACCGCACGCAGGACCTGGCCGGGCACACCGTCACCCTGCCCGCGGGGAAGGGCCGGCCGTCCGCGCTCGTCGTGTTCCCGGGCGACGACCGGGCCCGGGCCGTCGTCCGCAACGGCTGGCAGCTGGAGATCGTCGACCACGACGGCGTCGTCACCTCCGTCGCGAAGACTGACCGCACGCCGGGCGTCTACGGCGAGGGCACGCTCCTGCTGCCTCCGGTGCAGTTCTGGGAGTGCATGACACCCCGCGACCCGGAGGGCTCCGCCGCGCTGCGCCGCATCGACGCGGCCACGTCGACGGCCCTGCTGGCCGCCGCCGCCCAGGAGGACAAGGACGCGCTGCCCGACGCGATCCGCGCGCTGCTGCCGGTCACGCACGACGCCCTCGTCGCGGGCATCGCCGGAGTCGTCCGCCACGCCGCCGACCAGCAGGCCGTCCTCGACGCCGCCGCGGCCCGGCTCACCCGGGCGCTCGACGAGGGAGTGGACGAGCTGGAGGGGCCCGCCGGCCCCGCCGACACCGTCCTCCAGGGCGCGCTGAGCGGCCTCGGCGAGCCGACGAGCCACTGGTGGAACCGCGACGAGGAGGCCGACACCGTCTTCCGTTCGCTGCGTACGCTGAGCAGGGCCGCCGGGCTGCTCCCCGCCGCCACCGCCGCGAGGTCGGCGGACGTGCGCCTCCACCTCGACGGGACCGAACTGCCCACCGGGCAGCCGGACCTGTGGTCGCTGGCCGACCGCACCGCCGCCGTCGTCTTCCGCGCCACGGCCGCCACCACCTCGCCGGAGCACCGGGAGGCGCTGCGCGCCCTGCTCGACCGGTTCGAGACGCTGGGCCTGGGGATCGGCGCCCACGCCGAACGGTGGCGCGGGGTGATCGTGAGCCTGACGGCCGCCCAGCTGCGCACCGCGTCGGGCGAGTGGCGCTCCGGCTCGTGGAACGGTCTGCTGCCGCTGGGCGACGACGCCTTCCTCGCGATCGTGGGACGCCTGTCCCTGAACGACGACGGCGCCGTCTTCACCGGGTTCTTCCACGACCCGACGGGACGCTTCGAGACACCGGAGCCGTACACGCTCCGCGAGTCCTGCCCGGTGCCCGGGGCAAACCACGCGGACCGGCTCGCGGCGTTCCTCGCGGAGCTGGACGCGCGCGGCCCGGCCCCCTGGTTCCCGGAGGCCGCCGAGGAGTTCGCGCGCCGCACCGGCGTCACCGAGACGATGGCCCGGCTGATCGTCGCCGGACTGCCCCAGGTCGACGTCTACCAGCGTGCGTTCCTGTCCACGGAGGCACGCACCGCCCTCGGTGTGAAGCAGGGGCCCGCGGCCGTCGCCAAGGACGAACTGCGCCGCGTCGACGGCGAGATCCGCGCCGAGGTGGTGGCCGCGCTGCTGCCCGCCGACCCCGCCCGGCTGTGGACCGACGGGCCCGACGCGGCCGCCGCGGCCGAGGTCTGGAACAGCAAGGTGGGCAGGCGGACGGCCGTCCCCGAGGAGTTGTTCGCCGACGCGACCCGCGCGGTCAAGCACTCCCCGTGGGAGCTCCGCGCCGCCCTGCCCGCGCTGCTGCACCCGGCCGGTGAACCCCGGCTCACCCGGGACCTGGAATGGGCGGTCAAGGGCGACCGGGTCCGTCCCGTCGACGACGACGCGGTCGGGTTCACCGCGGACACCCTCGTCGGCTCCGTCGGCCTGGCCGCCTGGCTCGCCCACCGGCTGCCCGCCGGCGACCCGCTGCGGGCAGCGCTGCCCGCCGCGCTCACCGCCGTGCGCGAGCGGCTCGCGCACCCCGGGCTCGTCCTGGACCTCAACCGGTACATCGGCCTGCCGCAGTTCCGCAAGACCGCGGGTACCCCGACCGAGGTCGGCGAGGGCTTCGAGCGGTACGGCGCCGTCATCCTGGCCACGCACGACGACCAGCCGTCACCGGGCATCAGGGTCTCGCTGCTCGACGAGGCCGGCGAGGACCCGTACCTGCCGGCGCTGCGCATCGACGACCAGCGGCCCTACGCCGCCGAGGTGGCGCTGCGGCTGGCCCGTTCCGCCCCGTACGCCGCGCTGCTGGCCGACCCGGGCGACCCGGTGGCGGGCGAGCGCGGCAAGGACGGCACCTGGTGGCCGCAGGACCCCAGCCGTTCGGTGCCCGAGCTGGTGACCGAGGTGGCGAAGGAGTACGGCATCGGCGAGGACGCCGCCACGCTCTATCTGATGCTGCTCGCCATGCCCGACCCGACGGACCGCATGACGGCCCGCTGGACGGGGTGGAAGCCGGCCCGGCTCAAGGCGGCCCGTGCCGAACTGGCCGGGGGCGAGCTGGTGGTGGAGGCCAGCCGCGCCAGGGCCGGGCGTTCGCTCTTCCTGCCCGGCGCCTGGGTCGACCCGAAGGCACCTCGGCTGCCGCTGGAGCGGTGGAAGCTGCCGCTGTTCGCCGGCCTGATGAACGACGAGCACCCCACGTTCGGCGTGATCGTGCCGTCGGAACCGGCCGCCGAGCTGTACCGCAGGGCCTGGCAGCGGATCCAGGACGGCGACGCGCCCCGGTTCGAGGAGCTGAAGGTGCGGCGGGGCCGCCGCCGCTGAACGGGATCGGGGGCGCCCGGCCACCGGGCGCCCCGTCCTGACTTCGGCCCTTCCACGCACCTGCCGACATACCGCCTTACACACTTTCCTACTTACCTACTGAGCAAGGACGTTCATGACCGCGACCGACACGGCGACGGCTCTTCCGGCCCGGCAGATCCTGCCCGCCGAGGAGCGCCACGCCACCGAACTCGACTTCCTCGCCGCCCATGACGAGGGCCCGCGCCCGCCCGGCTGGCGCCTGACCCCGCGTTCCGTGGTCACCTTCGTCTGCGGCAGCGGCGGCGAGGCCCTGAAGCTGCCCAAGCCGCACGAGACCCTGCCGGACAAGCTGGTGATCGCACCCAAGTTCGTCGGCGAACGCGCCCTGGTCGAGCGGTGCGTGGTCACCCTCGCCGGTGAGCGCGGCCTGCTGCTCGTCGGCGAGCCCGGCACGGCCAAGTCGATGCTCTCCGAGCTGCTGTCGGCCGCCGTGTGCGGCACCAGCGCGCTCACCGTGCAGGGCACCGCCGGCACCACCGAGGACGCCTTCCGCTACGGCTGGAACTACGCCCTGCTGCTCGCCCAGGGCCCGACGCCGCAGGCGCTGGTCGACTCGCCGGTGCTGGGCGCGATGCGCTCCGGCCGGGTGGCGCGGGTCGAGGAGATCACCCGCTGTCTGCCCGAGGTGCAGGACGCCCTGGTGTCGATCCTGTCCGACCGCCGGGTGAGCGTGCCCGAGCTGTCCGGCACGGACGACGCCCAGGTCGCGGCCGCGCCCGGGTTCACGGTCATCGCCACGGCCAACCTGCGTGACCGGGGTGTCTCGGAGATGTCGGCCGCGCTCAAGCGCCGCTTCAACTTCGAGACCGTGCACCCCATCGCCGACGTCGACGCCGAGACGGCCCTGGTCCGGCGGCAGGCGGAGGCGGCCGTGCAGCGGGCGGGCGCGGCCTTCGGTGTGGACGACGCGGTGCTGGACGTACTGGTCACCGTCTTCCGCGATCTGCGTGCGGGGCGTTCCGCCGAGGGCTGGGACGTGGAGCGTCCGGGCACGGTGATGTCCACCGCCGAGGCCGTGTCGGTCGCGGCCTCCCTCGGGGTGGCCGCCGCGTACCTGCCCGGCGGCGACGCGCTCGATCTCGTCCCCGGGCACCTGCTGGGCGTGGTCCGCAAGGACGACCCGGCCGACCACGCCCGCCTCCTCGGCTACTGGGACGGCCCGGTGCGCCGTCGCGCCGAGGACGGCTCGGCGATGTGGCGCCGCCTCTGGGACCTGCGGGAGAACCTTCGGTGACGACCACTCAGGACCCGAGGGCCGCCGTCACGGCCCTCGCCGACTCGGCGGCGCCGTACCTGCTGGGGGTACGGCACCACAGCCCGGCCCTGGCCGCGGCCGTGCCCGCCCTGCTGGACGCCTCCGGCGCGGACGTCGTCTGCGTGGAGCTGCCGGCCGACTTCCAGCACTGGCTGCCCCACCTCGCGGCGCCGGGCACGCTCGCGCCGGTCGCCCTGGCCGGGGCGAGCGAGGGCGGCCGCCTCGGCTTCTACCCGTTCGCCGACTTCTCCCCCGAACTCGCCGCCCTCCGCTGGGCTCGGGACCGCGGCAAGGAGGTCATCTGCTGCGATCTCCCGATGTCGGACCCGGCGTGGAGCGTGGACCGGCTGGTGCCGAGCGCGGAAGCGCCCGCACCGCACGCCGACCACCCGGCACCGGGCTCGCACACCACGACGGCCGACCCGGCCGGTGGCACGGCCGGTGCGAGCGGCCCCGACTCCGACCCGGGCAGCCCCATGGCCGATGCGAGCGGCCCCACCGCCGACGCGGCCGACCCAACCCCGGGTGCGAGCAGCACCGGCGCCGAGCCGGGCAGCCCCGCCCCGGCCGTGGGCACGCGCAGCGTGGTGGTCGAAGGGACCGCCGTCGCCTCGCCGACGGCGTTCGCGGCGGCTCTCACCGCCGCCGGGACCGGTCGTGACGGGGACGATCTGTGGGACCGGTGCGTGGAGGTGCTCGCCCCCGGCTGCGCGCCCGAGGCGATCCGGCGCGCGGCCCTCGGCGTCGGGTGGGCGTTGCGTCGCGACGCCGAGTCGGCGGGCGGCGTGCCGCTGGTCGACCTGGCCCGTGAGGCGCACATGCGCGACACGATCGCCCGCGCCGCTGCGGGCGGACGCCGGGTCGCGGCCGTGATCGGCGCGTTCCACGCCCCGGCGTTGACAGACGCGGCCGACGCGGACACCGACCCGTCCGACGCGGAGGAGGCGGCGGCCGGAACCGTCGGCACGGGGAGGCCCGCGACGGGCGGTGCGACGGCCGCCCGCAGGACGGACGGCACCGCGACCGGGGCCCGGGGATCGGGCCTCGCCGGGGAGCACCCGCCGGTCGTCACCTCGCTCGTCCCGTACGCCTTCGACCTGCTGGACTCCCGCTCCGGGTATCCGGCGGGCATCCGTGACCCGCGCTGGCAGCAGGCGGTGTTCACGGCCGGTGGCGACCCCGAGCTGCTGCACGCCGCCGCCGCGCGGGCGATCACCGATGTGTGCCGGGAGCTGCGTGCGGCCGGGCACACCGCGGGCACGGGCGAGGCGGCCGAGACCCTGCGGATGGCGGGCGACCTGGCCAGTCTCCGGGGGCTCGCGGCCCCCGGCCGGGGCGAGGTCCTGGAGGCGCTGACGACGGTGATGGGCCAGGGCGAGCCGCTCGGCCGTGGCCGGGCTCTCGCCCGGGCGCTTGAAGTGGTGCTGGTCGGCACCGACCGGGGCCGGATCGCGCCGGGCACCCCGCGTTCGGGTCTCGGCCCGTCCGTGGAGGCGGAGTTGGCCGCGCTGCGACTGCCCGGCCCGGAGGACCCCGCCTCGCGCGAACTCCGGCTCGACCCGCTCCGCTCCACCCTCGACGGCCGCCGCGAGATCCTGCTGCAGCGCCTCGCGGTGTGCGGTGCCGGCTACGGCGAGCCCGTGGAGGTGGCCGGCACGGGCGACGGCAAGGCGCTCACCACCCGGTGGCGGGTGTCGTGGAGCCCGGCGGTTCCCGTCCGGCTCGACCTGGCCGGGATACGGGGTGTGACCGCGGCGCTGGCCGCCGAGGGCACCCTGCGGGAGACCTTCCGCCGGGAGTCGGCGGAGGGCGGGCCCACCTGTGCCCTGGTTCTCGCCGGGCTCCGAGCGGCGGCCCGCTGCGATCTGCCCGCGCTGGTCGCCGACCGGCTGGCGGACGCCGCCGCCGTGCTCCCGGCCTCGGCCACCCTGCCCGAACTGCTCGAAGCGCTCGACCTGTTGGAGGCGCTGCGCCGGGGCCATCTGCCCGGCACCACACCCGAGGGCAGGTCGGCGGCCGCCGATCTGGCCGTCGACCTCCTGGAGGCGGCGGTCCGCGCGCTGCCCGGTCTCGCGGGCAGCGACGAGCCGGAGGACGCGGCCGCGCTCGTCGCGCTCGCCTCCCGGGCCGGTGAACACCGCCTCGGTCTGCGCATGGACGACGCCCTGGGCACGCTCGCGCGCTCCGGTTCCGCGCTGATCCAAGGGGCCGCCCTCGCCGCCCGGGTCCTGCTCGACCTCGACGGCGCCGACACCGTCGGGGCTCGTGCGGCCGGCTGGATCGACACGGCCACCGGCCCCGACGGCCGTCTCGGGCTCGCCCGCCGTCTCACCGGTCTGCTCAGCGGCGTGGCCCCGCTGCTCCAGTCCGCGCCGACCGCGCTGGACCCGCTGCTCGACCGCATCGACACGCTGACGGACCAGGGCTTCCTGGACCGGCTGCCCGCCCTGCGCGGAGGCTTCGACACGCTCACCCCGGCCGGGCGCGACCGTCTGCTCGACACGGTCACCGAACGCCTCGGCGACCGCCTGGACCTCTCCCTCACCGCCTCACCGGAACTCCTCGCCCTGTGGACGGCGGCGGACACGGCGGGCCTGACAGCGGTCAACTCCCTCCGCCTGCCGACCGGTTCGACCCCGGCGGGCTCCCCCGAGAGCCCGACCGCCGAACGGCCCACCGGGGCCGAGACCGACGCCACCCGCCTTCCCGCGGCCGCCGACGCGCCCCACCCCGACGGTCGGACGTCGGTCTCCGCCCTCCACCTCTCCCCCACCGACCGCTGGCGGCTGCTTCTCGGCCGGGAGAGCGAGAAGCTGCCGCAGGGTGCCCGGCGTTACGCGCACGCGCTGGACGAGTTGTACGGCACCGGCCGGGGCGAGGGCTCCTCGGACCTCGGCCGGGGAGCCCCGGGTCAGGGCGGTGGTCAGGACGCGTCGTTCCCCACGGCCCGGGAGTGGGGCGAGGAGTTGGACGCGCTGTTCGGCGCCGAGGTCCGTGAGGAGGTGCTGGCACGGGCCGCCGACCGGGGCCGTACGGACGTCCTGGCCGAGCTGGACCCCCAGGCCGTCCGCCCGTCGGTCGATCTGCTGACCTCCGTGCTGAACCTCGCCGGAGGAATGCCCGAACAGCAACTGGCCCGACTGCGCCCGCTGGTACGACGGCTGGTCGACGAACTGGCCAAGGAACTCGCCACCCGGATGCGCCCCGCGCTCACCGGCCTGGCCACCCCGCGTCCGACCCGTCGCCCCGGTGGCCGGCTCGACCTGCCGCGCACCCTGCGGGTTAACCTGGCGAGCACCCACCGTACGGCGGACGGCCGGACCGTGGTCGTACCGGAGCGGCCGGTGTTCAGCACCCGGTCCCGCAAGGAGGCGGACTGGCGGCTGATCCTGGTCGTCGACGTGTCCGGGTCGATGGAGGCCTCCGTCATCTGGTCGGCGCTGACCGCGGCCGTGCTGGGCGGCGTCCCCACGCTGTCGACGCACTTCCTGGCGTTCTCGACCGACGTGATCGATCTGACCGACCGGGTGGACGACCCGCTGTCGCTGCTGCTCGAGGTGCGGGTCGGCGGCGGCACGCACATCGCGGCGGGTCTGGCGCACGCCCGTTCCCTGGTGACCGTGCCCAGCCGCACCCTCGTGGTCGTCGTGAGCGACTTCGAGGAGGGCTACCCGCTGGGCGGGCTCCTGGGCGAGGTCCGGGCGCTCGCGAGTTCCGGGGTGCACCTGATGGGCTGTGCCGCCCTCGACGACACGGGCACGCCCCGCTACTCGGTGCCCGTCGCCCAGCAGCTCGTCGCGGCCGGCATGCCGGTCGCCGCCCTCAGCCCCCTCGCCCTCGCCCGCTGGGTGGGGGACCGCCTCCGCGGAGAGAGCCGATGAACGCCGAACTGCCCCCGGCGGCACCCGACGTGGTGGCCGCCGCCGTCGAGAGCCTGACCTCCCGGCTGCGCAAGAAACTGGACGCCGCGGTCGAGACGTACGCGGCGCTGCCCGTCACCGTCGACGGCGGCGACCTGCGCATCCGGTGCGGCGAGGACGCCGAGGTCACGCTGACGCCCGGTCCTTCGGGCGCGGTGACCGACGCCGGGCGGGCGGTGTGCGGTTGCCTGCTCGCACCCCGCTGTCTGCACCGCGCCGCCGTCCTGAGCGCCTGCCCGGTGGCCGACGCCGAGGCCATGGCCGCGGCCGAGCCGGAGCCCGCGCCGTCCGGCACGGCGGCGGACGCCCTCGTGAGCGAGGGTGAGGCCCCGTCGCCCGCGACCCCGCAGGCAGCCGGAGGATCCTCCTCAGCCGCCGCACCCGCCGACGGAACGAAGCGGTCCGAAGCCACCACCGCTACCGACCCGACGGGACCGACCGAAACCGGCAGCACCGGCGAGGTCGGCACCACCGGGGGCACAGGCACCACCGGCGCCACCGGCAGCACCGGCGAGGTCGGCACCACTGGGACCAGCCCCGGCGCCGCCCTCACCGGCGCGGCCGGAGGCCTCGGCGACGGCGGCAAGGCCCCCACCCCCGCCCAGATCTCCGCCGCGTCCGCTCTCTGGGCGGCCACCGCGGCCGTGCTCGCCGCCGGAGTCCCGGCGGCGGGAGCGGTGCCGCAGGCGGAGTTGCTGCGGGCCGCGCACACCGCCCGGCTCGCCGGACTGCACCGCGCCGAGGCGGCGGCCCTCCGGGTGGTACGCGGACTGCGCGGGGCCCGCGCCCGGCACGACGGGCACCGGCTCGCCGACCTGGTCGCCAACGTACGCGAACTGCTGCTCACCACCGGCCTGTTGGCGGCGGCCGATCCCGACCCCGCCCTCGTCGGCACGGCGCGGCGCGCCTATCGGCCGGGCGGCAGTCTGCGGGTGCACGGCGTGTGCCGGGAGCCGGTGATCTCGGCGACCGGGTACGGCGGTGTCGTGACCCATCTGGTCTCCGACGACGGGAGCTGGTTCTCGATCGCCGACGTCAAACCGGGCGGCCCGGCCCGCGCCCGGGGTGCCGCGAAGGCCACGGTCGCCCTCGGTTCCGGCGCCCTCGACCACGCCCGGCTCTCCCGTGGCGGGCTGCTGATCTCCGGCGCCACGGTCTCCCCGGACGGCCGCCTCGGCTCCGGCAAGGGTGTGCGGGCCACTCCGCTCGCCGGTCTGTCCTGGACGTCGGGCCCGCTCGCCGCCCTGTTCGCACGCCCCCTGGCGGAGGCGGTCGCCGAGCGGCTCACGGGCGGCCCCGGCGCCGACCCCGAGCAGGCGGAGCAGGAAGCGCGCAGACTGATCGGCTGTGACCTGGTCCTCGTCGGCGCGGCGGGCGACCAGCTGTTCGCCCGCGAGGTGTCCGGCTCCGGGGAGTGGGCCGACGGCGGCCTGCTCGTCCGGCTGACTCCGGCCAACGGCCACCCCGACCTCGCCCACATCGCCAACTTCCGTCAGCTGGCCACCCGTCCAGGTCTGCGGATACGGGTGCTGGGCCGCCTGGAACCCGACCGTGCCGCCACGCTCCGCCCGCTGGCGATCGGCCCGGCCCCGGACACCGAGGCGACCGTGCGGCTGCCGGACGAGTGGGAGGGCCACGCCGACCTGGGCTACGACCGTCTCCAGGGCGCGCACTTCCCGCCGGCGGACGCCCTGCCCGCGGTCGACGGCCCCGCCGGGGTTCCGGCGGACCCGCTCGCCGAGGCTCCGCTGTGGCGGCTGCGCCGGCTGGTCGAGGTCGCCGTCTCCGGAGGCCGCCGCGCGGTCGCCGAACCGGCTCGTGACGGCGATCGCGGCGGAGGGGGCGCGGCCCTGCGGCGCAGTGGGTTCCGGGCGGGGGCCGACCTGGCGACCGCGCTCGCCACGGAGGCGGACCGCCGCTCCCGCGACGTCTTCGGACGCGTCACCGACCCCGACCCCGACCGCTACGCCCGCGCCTGGCTCGCCACCGCGATCTACCTGACCGGCACCGAACGGGCCCTGATCCAGTCCACCTGGCGTCCCCCGTCCCACACCACCTGACCCGCGACGGTCACCCCTCCCTCGGCGCGGCGCCGCCGACCTCTCTGGGCTCCCTGGCCCTGACCAGTCCCTTCTCGTACGCGATCACGACGGCCTGGGCACGGTCGCGCAGGTGGAGCTTGGCGAAGATACGGGCCACGTGCGACTTCACCGTGGCCTCGGTCAGGGTGAGTTCGGCCGCGAGTTCGGCGTTGGACAGACCGCGCCCGAGGAGGGTCAGGACCTCGAGTTCGCGCGGGGTCAGCACCTGGAGGTCGGCGGAGACCGCGGGCGGCCCGGCGGCTTCCGTGGCGAAGCGTTCCACCAGTCGTCGGGTGATGGAGGGTGCCAGCAGGGCGTCACCGGTGTCGACCAGGCGGACGGCCGCCGCGAGGTGCCGCGGCGTGACGTCCTTCAGGAGGAAGCCGCTGGCACCGATCGACAGGGCGGCGTAGACGTACCGGTCGAGGTCGAAGGTGGTGAGCATGAGCACCCGGCACTCCGGGTGCGCGGCCAGGATGCGCCGGGTGGCCTCCAGGCCGTCCATGGTGGGCATCCGGATGTCCATCAGCACGACGTCCGGGCGCAGTTCGCGGGCCATCGCCACCGCCTCCGCGCCGTCGGCGGCCTCGCCCACCACCTCGATGCCCCGGGCGGTGAGGATCAGCCGGAACCCGGTCCGGATCAGGGTCTGGTCGTCGACCACGAGCACGCGCGGCGCCGCTTCGGGCCCGGCCGGCGTCACGGCCGGTCCAGGGGGATGCGGGCGCGGACCCGGTAGCCGCCGCCGAGGCGGCGTCGGGCGTCCAGGTCGCCGCCGTACACGGCGACGCGCTCGCGCAGGCCCAGCAGCCCGCGCCCGGTGCCGTACGGATGGCGCGGAGTGGGCCGCGCGGGGTGGGACGGGGAAGGGTGCGACGGGGAAGGGTGGGACGGGGAGGGGACGCCGCCGGTCAGGACGCTGGGGCCGGTGTTCAGCACCTCCACGCGCAGCGCCCGGTCGGCGTACCGCACGGTGACCTCGGCCTTGCCGCCGTCGCCGTGTCTGAGGGCGTTGGTGAGCGCCTCCTGCACGATCCGGTAAGCCGTCACGTCGATGCCCTGCGGCAGCGGGCGGGGCTCGCCGGAGATCCGTACCTCGACGGGCAGACCGGCGAACGAGATCCGGTCGACGAGCGTCCCCAGCCGGTCGAGCCCGGGTTGGGGCGTCAGCTCCGCCAACTCCGGCCACTCCACGCGCTCCACACCGGCACCAACCACATCCCCATCCCCATCCACATCGCGGCCCGCGCCCTTCCGCGCGTCCGAGGCCGCCGTCGCGTCCAGGCCCTCCTGCACGTCCGCCTCGTCCTCGCCGTTCTGCGACGGCGCCAGCAGACCCAGCAGATGCCGTAGGTCGGTCATCGCGCCACGGCCCGCGTCCTCGACGGCGAGCAGAGCCGCCGCCGCCTCGTCCGGCATGGTGCCCAGTACCTCACGCGCCGCTCCCGCCTGGACCACCATGAGGCTGACGTTGTGGCTGACGATGTCGTGCAACTCCCGGGCGATACGGTCGCGTTCGGCCGCGATCGCGGCCCGCGCGGCGCTCTCCCGCTCCCGTTCGAGCATCCAGCCGCGCTCCCCCACCGCCTTCTGCCACCGGCGCCGGGTGCGCACCAGGGCCACCGCGAGACCCACCGCGACCGCCGCCACCACCCCCAGCGCCGCCGCCGGCCCGTCCGTCCCCCACTCCCACATGGAGTTCACCCTCGCAGACCGGCCCGCCGCCGCGCATCCGCCCCGGGATGGGGTCCCCTGCATCTGCGGGATGAGGCCCGGGTCATGGTGCCGTCCCGGGAGGGATGTCCCGGCGGCGCCGCTCGCCTAGCGTCCAATGCATGGTCACCGAGGAGAACACGAACAACAGCGCGGAGACCGTCGTACGACTCGACGGTGTGCGCAAGGAGTACGGGGAGACGACGGCTCTGGACGGGGTGTCGCTGGAGATACGGGCCGGTGAGGCGGTCGCGGTGATGGGCCCGTCGGGATGCGGCAAGTCGACGTTGCTGAACATGATCGCCGGTCTGGACCGCCCGACGGGCGGCACGGTGACGGTGCACGGCGAGAACGTGGGGGAACTGACGGAGAAGGGGCTCGCCCTGTATCGGCGGCGCCGCATCGGCATGATCTTCCAGTTCTTCAACCTCATCGACGACTTGTCGGCGCTCGACAACGTGGCGCTGGCCGCCCAGTTGACGGGCACCCCGGCCCGCCAGGCCCGTCGTCGCGCGCTGGAGCTGTTCGACGAGCTCGGCATCGCGGACCGGCGCAACGCCTACCCGGCGGTGCTCAGCGGCGGGGAACGGCAACGGGTCGCCGTGGCACGGGCGTTGATGAACCGCCCGGCCCTGCTGCTGGCGGACGAGCCGACCGGCGCGCTGGACAGCCGCGCGGGAGAGCAGGTGATGGACCTGCTGCTCGATCTCAACCAGATCGGCCAGACGCTGATCATGGTGACGCACGACGAGCGTCTCGCCCGGCGGTGCGCCAGCCGTCTCGTCGAGTTCGCCGACGGCCGCGTGCGCGGCGAGCACACCCTGGAGCCGTCCGCATGAGGGCCGTGTGGCGGGCCGCGCGCGCGGCGGTACGGCGGCGCAGGCTCCAGACGCTGGTGATCGGGCTGGTCACGCTGACCTCGACGACGGCGATCGTGGTGGCACTCGGGCTGGTGGACGCGGCCTCGTCGCCGTTCGACAAGGCCTTCGCCCAGCAGCGCGGACCGCATGTGGTCGCCGCCTTCGACCGCGCGAAGGTCACGGACGGCCAACTGACCAGGGCGGCCCGGCAGTCCGGAGCAGCGGCGACCGCGGGCCCCTTCCCCCAGGCCACCGTCGAACTGCCGAGAGAGGTCATGAACTACGGCCTCGGCAGCGAACTCACGGTCGTGGGCCGGTCCGACCCCGGGGGCCCGGTGGGCCGGTTGGACGTGTGGGCGGGCCGCTGGGCCACCGGGCCGGGCGAGGTCGTCCTCAACCGGCAGTCGGACTGGACGGCGGACGACCTCGGCAAGAAGCTGCGCCTGCCGTCCGGCCCCACCCTGACCGTCGTCGGCTTCGCCTTCGATCTGAGCCGCACCGCCGACGCCTGGGTCGCCCCCGGGCAGATCGACGCCCTGCGCCCCACGGCCACGCAACTGCTGTTCCGCTTCGAGGCCGCCGCGTCGGACACTGAGCTGCGCACCCAACTCGCGGCGGTGACGGAGGAGTTGCCGACGGGTGCGCTGGTCGGCTCACGGTCGTACCTCGCCCTCAAGGACCAGATCGGCAGTACGGCGCGGGCGTACGCTCCCTATCTGCTGGCCTTCGGGGTCCTCGGCGTCGTGGTGGCCGTGCTCATCGTCGCCAACGTGGTCAGCGGCGCGGTGATCTCCGGTTTCCGGCACATCGGCATCCTCAAGGCGCTGGGGTTCACCCCGGCGCAGGTGGTGGCCGTCTACCTCGTGATGATCTCCGTCCCGGCAGTGCTGGGCTGTGTGCTCGGGACGGCCGTCGGCAATCTGGCGGCACGGCCCCTGCTGCGGTTCGCGTTCACGGGCCCGGACGCGGGGGTGTTCCACGACAGCGTCTCGCTCGCTCCCTGGGTCACCGTCCTCGCCCTGACCGGCATGCCGGTCGTGTGCCTCCTCGCCGCGCTCGCGCCCTCGGTGCGCGCCCACCGGCTGTCCGCCGCGCGGGCGATCAGTGCGGGCAGCGCACCGCGCGCCGGCCGGGCTCTCGGTGTCCAACGCCGACTGGCGGGCAGCGGGCTGCCCCGCTCGGTGAGCCTCGGGCTGGGCCTGCCGTTCGCCCGGCCGGGGCGCAGCGCTCTCACGCTCGCGGCGGTGGTCCTCGGCGTGACCACCGTGACGTTCGCGACGGGCCTGGCCACGACGATGGACCGGTTGGGCAGCGCGGGCCGCGACGCCTACCAGGTGACGGTCTACGTGGGGAAGCACCGCGACGGCAAGGAGACCAGACCGGTCCACGACGACCGGGCCCTGCACGCCCTGCTGCGCTCGCTGCCCGACGCGCGCGAGGTCACCGCCAGGGCGGACACCGAGGCCCGGCTCGCGGGTTCCACGGAGAAGCTGTGGCTCGAAGGCCGTCGCGGCGACCACCCTCTGATGGGCAACGTGCTCACCGAGGGTCGGTGGCTCCGGGGCACCGGTGAGGTGGTGGCGGGATCGGCCTTCCTGCGCAGCCACGGCCTGGACGTCGGAGACCGCTTCCGGGTCGAGAAGGGAGACCGTGGCGCGGACGTGGTCGTCGTCGGAGAGTACATGGAGACGAACGCCCGTCTCGTCGTCACGGACTGGGCGACCATGCGGGCGGTGGCGCCGGAGGAGAAGCCCATCGCCTACCACGTCAAGCTCCGCGACGGGGCCGACGCGGGAGCCTACGCCCGCGCCGCCGAAGCGGCCGACCCGGGGGTCAGCCCGTCCGTGACCGGCGCCAACTCCGTCACCCGGACCATCATCGGCTCCGCCACCGCGCTCACCCTCCTGCTCGCCGCCGTGACGTCCCTCGGCGTCTTCAACACCGTCGTCCTCAACACCCGGGACCGCCGCCGCGACCTCGGCATGCTGAAGTCGATCGGCATGACACCACGCCAGGTCACGGCGATGACGGTGGCCTCCATGGCACTGCTCGGCGCCCTCGGCTCGCTCCTGGGCATCCCGCTCGGCATGGCGGGCCACGAGCTGGTCGTCCCGCGCATGGCGGACGCGGTGGACCTCACCCTGCCGTCGTACATGACGGACGTCTGGAACGCCCCGGCGCTGGCGGGCCTGGCCCTCGCGGGCATCGTGATCGCCGTCGTGGGCGCGTACGTCCCGGCACGCCGCGCGGCCCGGCTGACGATCGCCCAGGTGCTGCACAACGAGTGAGGCGTCCCCTGCCTGCGGGGCGCGGCCGTCCCTCGACCGCGCCCCAGGTTGTATCGCTGCGCACATGAATACAATTACGCTGGCCTCGCCCCTCCCATCCACCGGAACGAGCGCGAGGACCCATGTCACTGCCGAACCTGACCACCTCCCTCGCCACCCGCCTGGTGGACCTGATGCGCCACAGCGGACTGCGGGAGGGCGCGCACGTGACCGAGCAGTGGGCCGCGGACACCCTCGACGTCTCGCGCACACCGGTCCGCAAGGCCATGCTCTTCCTGACCGAGATGGGCATCCTCGAACGGGTCCCCCAGCGCGGTTTCTTCCTCACCCGTGACGCGGGCACCCTCACCCGCCCGCCCCTCGGCGAGGGCGACCACACCGGCGACGACGCGGAGCGGACGGCGTACTTCGAGATCGCCGACGACCATCTCGGCGGGCGTTTCACCGGCCCCTTCACCTCGGCCGACGTCAGCCGACGGTACCGACTGACCCCCCGCCAGGCGGACCGGGTCCTGGCCCGTATGGAGGGCGAAGACCTGGTGCGGCGCAGAACCGGCGGCCGGGGCTGGGAGTTCCAGCAGGTCATGGCCACCGTGGAGGCGCACGCCCAGAGTTACCGGTTCCGGATGATCGTCGAGCCCGCCGCGCTGCTGGAGCCGGGCTTCGCCGTGGACGTGGCCGCCTTCGCACGGCATCGGCAGCAGCAGGAGGCCCTGCTGCAGGGGGACATCCTGCTGCTGCCGCGCGCCGAACTGTTCCAGGTGAACGCCTCGTTCCACGAGATGCTGGTCGGCTGCTCGGGCAATCCGTTCCTGCTCGACGCCGTACGTCGCCAGAACCGGCTCCGCCGGCTCATCGAGTACCGCCACCAGGTCGACCGGTCCCGCCTGGCGGGGCAGGCACGCGAGCATCTGCGGCTGCTCGACCTCGTGGAGGAGGGCGACCTCGCGGCGGCTTCGGCATTCCTCCACGAGCATCTGGACAGGGTGCGGGCGATCAAGACCGGGTAGCCCACCGCCTCCGCCGACCCGTTGTACTAATGCGCGGACTAAGACAATATGAGCCTCTGAAGCGCCCGGAGGGGGACCATGAACGCCGACCGCACCACCGCGCCCACCGTCCTCACCACGCACGGTCGCGCCCACCGCTATCTGCCCCTGGCCGGACTGCTGCCGCGCGCGGAACTCGACGCCCTCCCCTACGCGATCCGCGTGCTGCTGGAGAACGTCGCCCGCCGGGCACCCGAGGCACTGGCGGACATGCTGCACCGGGCGCGCACCGGAAGCGGTGCGTGCGAGGTGCCAGTGCATCCGAACCGGATCATGCTGCACGACACCACCTGCCTCCCCGCCCTCGCCGACTTCGCGGCCCTGCGCGACAGCGTCGCCGAGCTGGGCGGCGACCCCGGGCGGCTGCAGCCGTCGATCCCCGTCGACCTGACCGTCGACCACTCCCTCATCGTCGAGGAGTACGGCCGGCCGGACGCCGTCGAACGCAATCTGCTGATCGACTTCCGCCGCAACACCGAGCGCTACGAGATGGTGAGGTGGGCCGAGCGCAACGTCGACAACTTCCGCGTCGTACCGCCGGGCACCGGCATCATCCACCAGGTCAACATGGAGACGCTGGCCCGTGTGGTGTGGACGGAGGAGTCGCCGGACGGCGCGCCGCCCGTCCTCCACCCGGACGTGCTGGTCGCCACCGACAGCCACACCCCGATGATCAATGCCCTCGGTGTCGTCGGCTGGGGCGTCGGCGGGCTGGAGGGCCAGGCCGCCATGCTGGGCGAGCCCGTCACCATCCCCTACCCCGAGGTGGTCGGCGTCCAGCTGACCGGTCGGCTGCGCCCCGGCGTGGGCGCCACCGATCTCGCCCTCACCCTCACCGAACTCCTGCGCGCGCACGGCGTGGTGGACCGGTTCGTCGAGTTCTGCGGCCCCGGTGTCACCGCCCTCGGCTGGGCGGAGCGCGCGGCCGTCTCCAACATGGCTCCCGAGTACGGGGCGACCTGTGTGTTCTTCCCGTACGACGACGAGACGGCCGCGTATCTGCGACTCACCGGCCGGGACGAGGAGCACGTCCGCCTGGTCGACACCTATCTCACCGCGCAGGGCCTCAAGCGCACCGACGACCGACCCGAACCCCGCTACGACACCGTCGTCGACCTCGCCCTCGGCACGGTCGAGCCGAGCATGGCGGGCCCGAACCTGCCCCACCAGCGGCTGTCGCTGTCCCGTGTGCCCGCGTCGTACCGCGCCGCCGCCCCGGCCCCCGACCGGGAGGGCGCCGTCGACGAGACCGCCTTCGGTGAGCCGTTGCCCGAGGGCCCGGTCGCCCTGGCCGCGATCACCAGTTGCACCCACACGGCCAACCCGGCGCTGCTGATCCAGGCGGGCCTGCTGGCCGAGCGGGCGGTGGCGGCCGGGCTGACCGCCAAACCCTGGGTGAAGACGTCCCTCTCCCCCGGCTCACGCGTGGTCGAGGAGTATCTGCGGGCGTCGGGTCTGCTGCCCGCGCTGGAGAAGACGGGCTTCCACATCGTCGGCTTCGGCTGCATGACCTGCATCGGCAACTCCGGGCCGCTGCACCCGGTGCTGGAGCGCCTTGCCGAGGAGGACACGATCGCCCCGGTCGCCGTGCTCTCCGGCAACCGCAACTTCGCGGGACGGGTCAACCCCCGTACCCCGCTGTCGTATCTGGCCTCCCCGCCCCTGGTCGTCGCCTACGCGCTGGCCGGCTCGGTCCTGCACGACTTCGAGACCGAGCCGCTGGGCACCGGACCCGACGGCCGCCCCGTGCACCTGCGGGATCTCTGGCCCTCCGAGGAGGAGGTGCGGGACCGGGTCGCCGAGCACGTCCGGCCGGAGCTGTTCCGCGCCAACGCCGAGCGGCTGCGCGAGGGAACCGACGCATGGCGCCGGCTGGACGCGCCCGCCGGCATCCGCTTCCCCTGGGACCCAGAGTCCACGTACATCCGTCGTCCCCCGCACCTGACCGGCCTGTCGACGGCCGCTCCGGACCGCCTCGGGCCGCGTGTCGCCAAGGTCCTGCTGCACCTCGGCGACGAGGTGACCACGGACCACATCTCCCCCGCCGGCCGCATCCCCGTCGACAGCGCTGCGGGCCACTGGCTCACCGAACGCGGAGTCGCCCGCCGCGACCTGAACCAGTACGCGACCCGCCGCAGCAACCACGAGGTCATGCTGCGCGGCGCCTTCACCAACCCGGACGTCGCCAACCTGATGCTGCGGGGGCGGCGACAGGGCGGGCACGCCTTCACGGCCGACCGCACCGGAGTCCTGCCGGTGCACCTGGCCGCGCCGACCTACCGCGAGTCCGGGTACGACCTGGTCGTCGTCGCCGGCCGCCACTACGGCGCCGGTTCCAGTCGCGACTGGGCGGCCAAAGCCCAGGCCCTGCTGGGTGTCCGGGCGGTCGTGGCCGAGTCGTACGAGCGCATCCACCGCAGCAATCTGATCGGCATGGGGGTGCTGCCGCTGGAGTTCACCGAGGGCGACCGTGCCTCGTCGTACGAGTTCACCGGCGAGGAGGAGCTGACCTTCGAGGGGCTCGACGACCTGACCGTGGGCGCCCATCCGGTCGTCCTGCGCATCGCGCGAGCCGACCGCGCCCCCGTGACAGTGGACCTGACGCTACGGATCCACTCGCGGCAGGAACTGTCCTACCTCCGCCACGGCGGCATCCTGCCGTACGTCGTCCGCCGCACCCTGAACCGCCCCTGACCCGGCCCGGACGCGGTCCTGAAGCGGCACGGACGCCCCAAGGCCCCGCGGCCTCACGCCCGCCCCGGCGCTCCCGAGCGCAGGCCGCGCATGACGAGGTCGAAGAGGCGGTCGGCCCGGGGGCGCCAGTCGCTCCGCGGATCGAGCTGCCAGACGCCGGCGATGGCGAGGAGGAAGTCGTCCGCGGTCACACCGGGGCGGATGGTGCCGGCTTCGTGGTTGGCGTCCAGCAGGAGATCGATCGCGGCGAGGAAGCGCGGATAGCCCGGTTTCGCCGAACCGCCCGTAGTGGCGGCGGCCGTGCGGAGCGCTTCCGCCAGGCCGGCCTTGGCCATGGCGTAGCGGGCGAGGCCGTCCATCCATTCCCGCAGGGCCCGGTCGGGTTCCCGGGTCCGCAGCAACTCGGCGGCGCTGTCGGCGAGTTGACCGAGCTCGCGGCGGTGGATCTCCAGGACGAGCGCCTCGCGGTCGGGGAAGTTGCGGTAGAGGGTGCCCTGTCCGACACCCGCCTTCTTGGCGATGACACTGAGCGGGACGTCGGCGGAGCGCGACAGCTCGGCCAGCGCCACCTCCAGAATGCGCTCACGGTTGCGCTGCGCGTCCGACCGCTGCGGCCCCTCACCCCTCGACACCACTCACCGTCCCCTCACCCTCGCGGACAACCGTCCACTTAGGCGCACCTTATCGCGCCGCGCAACCGGCCGGAACGCGCCCTTCCGCCGACGCCACGGACTAGAACAGTCGTCATAACACCGTGTACGGTGCCTCCTATAACGATCGCCATAGGAGGCAGCCGTGACCGTCATCACCGTGAACACAGCCCAGGGCCGTCTGGACCTCGGACAGCGCCGGACGCTGGCCGAGACACTGACGGACGCGGTCCTGGTGCCCGAGGTGGGCCAGTTCGCCCCGGCCGCGCGGGCCGGGTTCCAGGTGCACTTCGTGGAGCGGGCCGCCGCCATGATGGCGATGGGCGGGCGCCTGCTGGTGGATGCCGAGCAGGCGGCCGACGTCATGGTGATCGATGTGACCGTGATGGACGGCGACTGGCGCCGGGAGGTCCGCGCCGAGGTCATCGAACGGATCCTGGCCGCGCTGGCCGAGGCGTGCGGGGTCCCCCAGCCCTCACCGGCATGGTGGGTCACCTTCCGGGTCGTCGACGAGGGCAGCTGGGGCGCCGGCGGCGGGGTGCTGTCGGTCCTCTCGCTGCTCGACAGCGGCGTGTTCACGGAGAAGAAGGCCGAAGCGATCCGCACGGCGCTCGGGGCCCGGGGCGCCTGAGGCGCCTGAGGCTTCGGGCGCCCCGGGCCTCCCGAGGCGCCCGAAGCCTCAGGCACCGGCGCCGTGGCCAAGGCCCCCGGCGCCCGTGAGCCCTCGGTCGGACGTCAACCAACCGGCAAGGCCCGGCGCCAGCCGACCACCTGGGCCCGGCGTCAACCAGCCGGAAGGGCCCGGCGCAGGATCCCGTCGATATCGGCGGAGCCCGGGAGCGTGCCGTAGGCGTGCCCCCAGTCGCCGTCGAGCCGGGTGGCGCAGAACGCGTCGGCGATCGCGGCCGGCGCGTGCCGGACCAGCAGGGAGGCCTGGAGGGTGACGGCCATGCGTTCGACCAACCTCCGGGCACCGGCCTGGTCGGCCTCGCGCACCGCGTCCTTCAGCCGGGCGGCGGCCGTGTCGAGCCGGGCGTCCGCGCCCCGGGCCAGGGCGAGTTCGGCGAACAGCGCCTCCGCGGTGTCGGGGTCGCGGGTCAACGCCCGCAGCACGTCGAGGGCGTTGACGTTGCCGGAGCCCTCCCAGATGGACAGCAGCGGCGCCTCCCGGTAGTGCCGGGGCATGCCTGAGTCCTCGACGTAGCCGTTGCCGCCCAGGCACTCCAACGCCTCGGCGGCGAAGGCCGGTCCGCGCTTGGTCACCCAGTACTTGCCGACGGCGGTGGCGATCCGGCGGAGCCCGCGCTCGCCCTCGTCCCCGCGCACCGCGCGGTCGGCGGCGCCGGCCAGCCGCAGGGTGAGCGTCGTGGCCGCCTCGGACTCCAGCGCGAGGTCGGCCAGGACGTTGCGCATCAGCGGCTGGTCGAGCAGTCGCGCCCCGAAGGCGCCGCGGTGCCGTGCGTGGTGGCCCGCCTCGACGAGTGTCCTGCGCATCAGGGCGGCCGAGCCCATCACACAGTCGAGCCGTGTGCAGTTGACCATCTCGATGATGGTCTTCACACCCTGCCCCTCGGGCCCGACCCGCCAGGCCACGGTGCCGTCGAACTCCGGCTCCGAGGAGGCGTTGGAGCGGTTGCCCAGCTTGTCCTTGAGCCGCTGGATCCGGAAGGTGTTGCGCCTGCCGTCGGGCAGGACCCGCGGCACCAGGAAACAGCTCAGCCCGCCCGGCGCCTGGGCCAGCACCAGGAACAGATCGCACATCGGCGCCGACGTGAACCACTTGTGGCCCCGCAAGGTGTAGACACCGGGCTCGGAACTCGGCGTGGCCGTCGTGGTGTTGGCCCGTACGTCGCTGCCGCCCTGTTTCTCGGTCATGCCCATCCCGGCGAGCAGTCCGGGCTTCTCGGTGGGCACCCGCAGGGCCGGGTCGTACTCCCGTCCGGTCAGCAGGGGCTCGTACACGGCCGCCAGCTCCGGCTGCCGGCGCAGCGCGGGCACGACGGCGTACGTCATCGAGGTCGGGCAGGTGTGTCCGGCCTCCGTGTGGCCCCACACGAGGGCGCCCGCGATGCGCGCGACATGGGCGCCGGGGCGGCCGTCGCCCCAGGCCGCGCCCGCCAGACCCTCGCGCACGGCGGTCCGCATGAGGTGGTGCCAGGCGGGATGGAAGTCGACCTCGTCGATCCGGTTGCCGTAGCGGTCGTGGGTGCGCAGTTCCGGCTCGTACCGGTTGGCCTGGTCGGCCCACTCCTGCGCCTCGATACCGCCGGCGAGCTGCCCGAGCCGCCGGACGTCCTTCTCTGCCCACTCCGCGCCCTCCCTGCGCAGCCCCTCCAGCAGGGCCACGTCCTCGGAGGCGTCGTACGGGGTGAGGGGCGGGGGCTGGTTGGTGACGTCGTGGGTGGCGGTGGCGTACCCCGGCTGCGTGTGCGCGAGTATCGAGACCATGCCGCGAGTATTACACTATTCCTACGATCGCAGCTATGACGTAACAGTGATCGATCGCCCGTACAGTACGGGGTCATGCAGACGAACGTGCCGGGGCGGCCCGCCGAGCTCGAACTGCGGCCGCTGTCGGCGCGGTCGGTCGTCCTGAGCCTGCTGATGGGCATGCATCCGCCCGAACTGCCGGTGCGGGATCTGGTGCGCCACGTGGAGGCGTTCGGGGTCGCCGGGTCCACGCTGCGGGCGGCACTCAGCCGCATGGTGTCGGCCGGGGATCTGCGGCGCGCGGACGCCGTCTACCGGCTCAGCGACCGTCTCCTCGACCGCCGGCGGCGCCAGGACGAGTCGGTGCACCCCGAGACCCGACCGTGGGACGGCGACTGGGAGATGGTCATCGTCACCGCGACCGGCCGCCGCCCCGCCGAACGCGCCGACCTGCGGGCACGCCTGACAGCACTGCGGCTCGCCGAACTACGGGAGGGGGTCTGGCTCCGCCCGGCCAACCTGCGGCGCCCCCAGCCACCGGACCTGGGCCCGACGGTCCGGCACTTCGCCGGCCGTCCCGATCAGCCCGCGGGGGAACTGGCCGCGAGCCTGTGGCCGCTGGACGCCTGGGCGGCCACCGCCGAGGCACTGCTCGGCCACATCGAGCGGACCCGGGAGCCCGCGGACCGCTTCACCGCCCTCGCGGCGGCCGTACGCCATCTGCTCGCCGACCCGGTCCTGCCGGACGACCTCCTCCCGGCCGACTGGCCGGGCCCCGCGTTGCGGGCCGCGTACACGACGTACCGACAGGAGCTGGTCGAGACGGTGCTGGGGCGCACGGACCGACCCTGAACCGAGCGCGGACGGACCCGGGGCCGGGCACGGACCGAGCCGGAACCGGGCACGAACCGAGCAGGTACCGGGCACGGACCGAGCCGGGACCAGGCACGAACCGAGCAGGGACCGGGCACGGACCGAGCCGCACGCGCCGTCAGGTCCGCCGTTCGACCGCCCCGGCGATCAGCGTCTCCAGCTGCCCCGCCACCCGGTCGAGGGGCTCAATGCTGCGCTTGGCACGGCACATGGCGATGGCACCCTCGGCCGAGGCCACGACGAGCGCGGCGAGACCGGAGGCACGCTCCGGGTCGACACCGTGGTCGCGCAGCGCGTCGGCGAGCAGGCGCTCCCAGCCGTCGAAGGCCTCGGCGGCGGCGGTGAGGGCCGGCGGGACCTCGTCGGCCGGGGGCTCCTCCACGGACACCGCGAGGACGGGGCAGCCGGCGCGGAACTCGCTGTCGACGACGATGCCGCGCCACAGGGTCAGGAACGCGCGCAGCCCGGCGACGGGACCCTTTTCCAACGCCTTGCCCAGGATGCGGACGATGGCCGTGTCCGCGTAGCGCACGGCCTCGGTGGCCAGTTGCCCCTTGCCCTCGGGGAAGTAGTGGTAGGTCGAGCCGAGGGGCGCCTTGGCGTGTTTGGCCAGGTTCCGGATGCTCGCGGCGTTCAGGCCGCGCCTGCTGATCAGATCGGCCGCCCCGGCCACGATGCGTTCCCGCGACGGTGTGCCCTCCTGCGCCAAGACCGTGCTCCCCTCTGGCTATATCGCTCGTCATAGTCTAGCGTGACCCCCGCTTATAACGATCGTCATAGACCCTGGCGCGGCCCCGTCACAGACCTCGTCTCGGACCGCGTGAGGGTCTTCGATCCATCCCGACGACCCACCCCCCGAAGGGACTTCGCCATGCCGATGATCCGGCTCACCGCCCCGACCGGTTCACTGACCGAGGCGGGCCGCGAGAAGGTCCAGCGCGAACTCGCCGCTGTGCTGCTGCGTTGGGAGGGCGCGCCCGACACCGCGTTCTTCCGTGCCCAGGCGTGGAGTTATCTGATCGAGCTGCCCGTAGGGGCGCAGACCACGGCCGAGGACGACGCGCCCCGCTTCCTCGTGGAGGTGACCGTTCCGCAGGGGGCGCTGTCCGAGCGACGCCGGGCCGGGCTGGTCGAGGAGGCCACCGGGACCGTCCTCGAAGCCGCCGGGCTGCCCGCGACCGAGGCCCCGCGGGTGTGGGTGCTGGTGCACGAGCAGCCCGACGGCACCTGGGGCGCGGGCGGCTCCGTCGTCCGCCTCGCCGACCTCGTGGCCCTGGCGAAGGGGCAGCCGACCGATGCGTGAACTGACCTACGTGGCCCGCCGCACCGTGGAGTGGCGCGAGGCCCCCGACCCGGAACTGCGCTCCGACGCCGAGGCGATCGTCGCGCCGGTGGCCGCCACCCCGTGCGACGTGGACTCCGCGATCCTCGCCGGTCACGGCTTCATCGAGCCGCCCTTCGCCCTGGGACACGAGTGCGTGGCGCGGGTCGTGGAGACCGGCGACGCCGTCACCACCGTGGCCCCCGGTGACCTGGTCGTCGTCCCCTGGTCCATCAACTGCGGAGCCTGCGACCACTGCCGGGCCGGGCTCACCGCGCACTGCACGGCCGTACCGCACATGGCGATGTACGGGGCGCCGATCGGCGGCACCTGGGGCGGCCTCTTCTCCGACCTGGTCCGCGTGCCGTACGCGCAGGCCATGCTGGTTCCCCTGCCGGCCGGCCTCGACCCGGTCGCCATGGCCTCCGCGAGCGACAACTGGTCGCTGTCCTGGCGCCTGGTCGCACCCCACCTCGCGAACCGTCCCGGCGCCCGTGTCCTGGTCGTCGCGCGGGGCAGCATCGGCCTGTACGTGTGCGACATCGCCCGGGCGCTCGGCGCCTCCGACGTGCTCTACGTCGACCCCGACCCCGCGCACCGGCAGCTCGCCGAGGGCTTCGGCGCCCGTACCGCCGAGACGGTCGAGCCCGTCCCGCACGGCTTCGACCTCGCCGTCGAGGCCACCGGCCGCGTCGACCAACTCGCCCTCGCCGTCAAGTGCCTCGCCCCGGAAGGCGTCTGCGAGTCCGCGGGCAACCATTTCCGCCCCGGCGAACTGCCCCTGCTCGAGATGTACCTCACCGGCGTCACCCTGCGCGTCGCCCGTGACAACGTCCGCGCCCACATCCCCGACGCCCTCGACCTCGCCCGCTCGGGGAAGGTCGACCCTGCGCGCGTCGTCTCCCACGTCCTCGACTGGGAACAACTCCCCGACGCGCTCCCCGAGAAGCACCTCAAGCCGGTGTTCGTCCGCGCCGCCGGGTGACCACGTCGACGCAGGCGGCGGGGCCGGTACGCGCGCCGCGCCCGCCCGTCGGGCGCCTGCTCGGCGTGTCCGGACCCGGCCTCCGCCGCCCCGTCCCGCGGGCTCAGACCGTGGGGTCGAACCAGGTGGCCGTGTCGGACATGGCCTGCTTGATGCGGAACAGCGCGAACTCGCTCAGATCCGGCGGCAGGGCGTCCAGCGAGAACCAGCCGACGTCCAGGGACTCGTCGTCGTTGACGCGTGCCTCGCCGCCCACGGCACGGCAGTAGAACGTGATGTCCATGTACTGGCACACGTCCCCGTTGTCGTACCGCACCGGTTCCAACGCCTGTACGAGGACGACCCGTTCGGCCACGCACCGCACCGCCGTCTCCTCCTCGACCTCCCGCACGGCACAGGCCGCCGGCTGCTCCCCCGGGTCCGGGATGCCGCCGATCAGCGACCACTTGCCGTTGTCGGACCGGCGGCCCAGCAGCACTCTGCCCTCGTCGTCGAAGACGAGGGCGGTGACTCCGGGGAGCCAGAGGAGCTGGTTGCCGGCGGAAGCACGGAGTGTGCGGATGAAATCAGGGGTAGCCATGGAGCCGACCCTAACGGGCCGGTCCCCTCACCCCGCCGCATCCAGGGCGCGCACGCGAGGCGTACTGCTACACGCCACCGGCGCGCCGCCCGCGCACACCCGCCGCGATCGCCCAGCCGAGGCCACCCGCCGCGACCAGCACCAACAGCATCTCGGGCGCGATACCCACCCGGGTGGCGGGCGTCTCGGAGGTGCGCAGCGGCACCTTCTGCACCAGGGAGTCCGGGACGAACATTCCGGTCTTCTGGGTGATCCTGCCGTCCGGCATGATGATCGCACTGACGCCGCTGGTCACCGGGACGGTGACGGTGCGGCTGTGTTCGACGGCGCGGACCCGGGACATGGCGAGCTGCTGGTAGGTCATCTCGCTGCGGTCGAAGGTGGCGTTGTTGCTCGGCACCGAGATCAACTGCGCGCCGTCGGCGACCTCGGAGCGCACGGCCCAGTCGAAGGCGGCCTCGTAGCAGGTGACCAGTCCGACCTTCGCCCCGTCCATGGTGAACACACCGGGCTCGCTGCCCCGGCTGAAGTCCTGGCGGACCATGGACGTCCACTCGCTGTTGATGGCGCCGATCAGCGACCGCAGCGGCAGGTACTCACCGAACGGCTGGATCTGCCGCTTGTCGTAGGTGTCGACGGGGCCCTTCTCGGGGTCCCACAGGATCTGCTCGTTGTAGAGCTTGCCGTCCCGCTCGACCACGCCGCCCACGGAGATGGGGGCGCCGATGGCGGTGGCCGCGTCCTCGATCACCGTGCGGGCGTCGGGGTTGGCGAACGGGTCGATGTCGGAGGAGTTCTCCGGCCAGAGCACGAAGTCGGGCCGGGCGACCTTGCCGGCCTTCACCTCGGCGGCCAGCCGCTCGGTCTCCCGGGCGTGGTAGTCCAGCACGGCCCGTCGCTGGGCGTTGAAGTCGAGCCCCAGGCGCGGGACGTTGCCCTGGATGACCGCCACGGTGGCCGTGCCGGCCTCGGCCTTGTCGCTCACCAGCGCGCGGGAGGCGAGGGCGCCCACCAGGGGCGCGGCCACGCAGAGCGCGGCCACGGCCGCGGTGCCCCGGCGCACGGCCTCGCCGGTGCGCCGGTTCGCCACGAGCAGCCGGACCGCCTCGTACAGCCCGAAGCCGCACAGCACGACCGCGAAGCCGAGCACGGGTGTGCCGCCGAGAGCGGCCAGGGGCAGGAATGCACCGTCCGCCTGTCCGAAGGCGATCTTGCCCCAGGGGAACCCGTTGAAGGGGGCACGCGCGCGTGCCGCCTCGCCGGCGATCCACAGGGCGGCGGCCCACACGGGCCAGCCGGGCAGCTTGGACACGACGGCGACGCCCGCGCCGACGAGCGCCACGAACACCGCCTCGATCACGACCAGCGCGAGCCAGGGACCGGGACCGACCTCCACGCCGGTCCACACCAGCAGCGGCAGCAGGAATCCGAGGCCGAACAGGTAGCCGAGACCGAGGCCCGCCTTCCAGCTCCGTCCGCGCAGCACCCAGCCGAAGACCGCGAAGGCCGGCAGGGCCAGCCACCACAGGGTGCGGGGCGGGAAGCTGACATAGAGCAGCACCCCGGAGAGGGCCGCGGCGGCGGCCGGGAGGAGCCGGCTGACCCATCGGGACACCCGGGACACGGGCGTGGCCTGGGGTTCGAGCTGTTCCGGCTCGTCTACGGGAGTGGCGGTGACGGTCACTCGGGGAGTGTACGGCGCGTCACCCCGGCGCCGACAGCGCGGCCCGTGCGTCCCGGCTGAGGCTTTTGTCTCCCACCGGCCGCATCGTTCCTGCATAACTCGTCCACAAACCGGCGCATCACCCGTTACGGTGTGCGCGAGCCTCTGACGTGCGGCCGGATGTGGTCCGGGCGGTCGAGGCCCGGCACAGTCGGGGGGCGACACGTTGGGGTCCACGGGGACGGAATCCGCGGCCGGAGCGTCGGCCTCGTACGAGAGACGGAACGTCTCCGATGTCATGGGTGTGCTCATGCTCGGGGCGTGCGCGGCCTGGTCGCTGATCACGGCGGCGGCGCGGGGTGGCCGCCCGGAGGGGGTGCTGCTCGCGGTGCTCGCGGTGGCGGCCGGTTACGCGGCGGGCCGGATCTGCGGGGCCCTGCTGCCGGTGGTGGCGCCGTCGGCCGGCGCGTTGGCCGGAATCGGTCTGGCGGTCACCGACCCGCACACCATGACGGGCTCGCCGCTGGTCTCACCGCTCGGGCACACCGGTGCGACGGCCGCGCTGCTGGTCCTGGCCGCAGGTGCCGCCTGCTGTGCCGCCTGGGCGGCCCGCTCGCCGGGCCTGAGGCTGGCCCTGCGGCTGCTGGCCTGCGGGATCGCGGTGACCGCGGCGGTGCTCGGCTCGACCACCGGCTTCGCCGCGTGCGCCGGGGTGCTGCTGTGTTCGCTCGCGGCGGCCCGGATGCGCCGGGGCCTCGGCCTCGTGGGGTTGGCCGTCGCCACGGCCCTGGTGACGGCGACGGTCTGGGCCGTCGCCGAGAACGCCCTGCCGGCCGGGCTGACCGACTCGCTGGAGGGGCAGCTCACCCCGCATCGGATCCTGCTGTGGCACGACGCGCTCGGCCTGGTCCACGACGATCCGCTGCTCGGCGCGGGACCGGGCCGCTTCGGGGAGCTCAGCCCGACGGTCGCCCAGTCGCTGTCGGCCGACGCCCGGCCTCATTCGGCGCCCCTGCAACTGGCGGCCGAACAGGGGCTCGTCGGGGTCGCGCTGCTCGCCGCCGTGTTCGGCTGGGTCCTCTACGTCCTGTGGCGGACCCCGCGCTCCACACCGGTGGTCCTCACCGCCGGCGCGGCCCTGACCGCGGTGGCCGTGATCGCCGCCGTGGGCAACGCGCTGAGCTTCACGACGGTGACGGCGGGCGCGGGCCTGCTCGCGGGGATGGCGACGGCATGGCCCCTCCCGGAAGGGGAGCCCGGCAGGGCACCGGACCTCGACGGCCGCTAGGGCGGGACGGCCGGGTCAGTGCGCGGCGTCGGACGCCTTCGGGGTGAGCCGGGCGCGGATGACGTTCACGGCCGTCTCGGCGTTGTCCACGGTGATCGTGAACGTGTGACCGTCCCAGAGGCTCAGCACCACGGCCTCGCCCCGTCGTACGACGACGGCGGTGCCCTTCTCGGGCCGCCAGCGGTAGCCCCAGCCGCCCCACTGGTGGGGCGTGACGCACGGGGCGAAGGCGGCGTCGGCGACCTGGGACAGGGGGATGCGGCGGCGCGGCACGCCGATGTGGCCGCAGCGGACCTCGAGGCAGTCTTTGTCGACCTTCACGGAGACGTGCACGAACGCGAGCGTGCCGAAGAGGACGAGCAGCCCGGCCGCGATGCAGCCGACGACGGACATGACGAGCGGGGCGACACCGGACGCCCACGCGGAGTCGACCGCGAGTTCGATGCCGAGTGCCATGCAGGCGGCGCCGCCGAGTGCCAGCAGCCATTGGCCGCGATTGGTCGCGCGGCCGGTCCAGACCTCGGGGTGCGGGCCCTCGGGGGTGCCCGGCTCGCCGTGGGGGTGGTCCCTCATGGCTTTGAGAGTACTCAGGTTCCGCTGCGCGGGCACCTGGTCGCGGAGCGTTACCGGTCCGCCCTGACGGCCGGCGCGGCGCCGACCGTCGCGAGCAGCCGGCCCTCCTCGTAGGCCAGTGCCGGGGCGGGCAGCGCGCCCTCGCGGCCGCTGAGGAGGACGGTCAGCGTCGATCCGGTCCAGTCGGCCTCGGGCTTCGGCAGTTCACCGATGCGGCGCAGCGCCTGCGCGGCCACGGCGCCCGCGGAGCCGTGCAGCACGAGGGGCGGGAGGCCCGGCTGCTGGACGGCCGCGCGGATGCGTTCGGCGACGAGTTCGTAGTGGGTGCAGCCCAGGACGACGGTCGTCACGTCGTCGGGCGTCAGCGCGGCGGCCGCGGCGATGGCGGCGTCGATCGCCGCGTCGTCGGCGTGCTCCACCGCCTCAGCCAGTCCCCAGCAGGGCACCTCGGTGACCGGGACGCCGTCGGCGAACTCCTCGATGAGGCCGCGCTGGTAGGGGCTGCCGGTGGTGGCGGGTGTCGCCCAGATGGTGAAGGGGCCGCCGCCGGACGCGGCCGGCTTGATCGCCGGGACCGTGCCGATCACCGGCAGAGACGGTTCGAGGAGGGCGCGCAGGGCGGGCAGGGCGTGCACGGAGGCGGTGTTGCAGCCGACGATCAGCGCGTCGGGCGAGTGGGCGGCCGCCGCCTCGGCGACGGCGAGAGCACGCTCGGTCAGGTCCTGGGGGGTGCGCGGGCCCCAGGGCATGCCGTCGGGGTCCGAGGAGATCACGAGATCCGCGTCGGGCCGCAGCCGCCGTACCGCGGCGGCGGCGGGGAGCAGACCGATACCGGAGTCCATGAGCGCGATCTTCACCCGGCCACGATAGACGATGGCCTCGGCGGGGCCGCTCCGGTGGGGCAGACTGCGGGCGTGAGCGCCATCGCGTGGACCGCCGCCGGATCACTCGCCGCCTGGGTGTGGCTGCTGCTCGGCCAGGGCTTCTTCTGGCGCACGGATGTGCGCCTGCCACCCCGCCGGGATCCCGACGACTGGCCGGACGTCTGTGTCGTCGTCCCCGCCCGTGACGAGGCCGCCGTGCTGCCGGAGAGCCTGCCGTCGCTGCTGGCCCAGGACTATCCGGGCCGGGCCGAGGTCTTTTTGGTGGACGACGGCAGCTCGGACGGGACCGGTGACCTGGCCCGTGAGCTGTCCCGCAGGTTCGGCGGCCTGCCCCTGACCGTGTCCTCGCCCGGGGAGCCGCCCGCGGGCTGGACGGGCAAGCTCTGGGCCGTCCGGCACGGCATGACGCTGGCACGCGCGCGTGGCCCCGAGTTCCTGCTGCTGACGGACGCGGACATCGCGCATCGCCCCGACAGTCTGCGCGCGCTGGTGGCGGCCGCGCGCACCGGCGGCTTCGACCTGGTCTCCCAGATGGCCCGGCTGCGGGCCGAGAGCGTGTGGGAGAGGCTGGTCGTGCCCGCCTTCGTGTACTTCTTCGCCCAGCTCTATCCGTTCCGACGGATCGGCGTACGGGGTTCGCGCACCGCGGCGGCGGCGGGCGGCTGTGTGCTGCTGAGCGTCGAGGCCGCCGAGCGGGCACGGATCCCGGACGCGATCCGGCAGTCCGTCATCGACGACGTGGCGCTGGCCGCCGCGGTCAAGAGGAGCGGCGGTCACATCTGGCTGGGGCTCGCGGAGCGCGTGGACAGCGTGCGGCCCTACCCCCGGCTGCGCGACCTGTGGGACATGGTCGCCCGCAGCGCCTACGCCCAACTGCTGCACAGTCCGCTGCTGCTCGCCGGGACGGTCCTCGGCCTGGCCCTGGTCTATCTCGTCCCGCCGCTCGCGCTGGTGACGGGCCTGGTCACGGCGGACCCGGCGACAGCGCTGCTCGGGGGACTGGCCTGGCTGCTGATGACGGCGACGTACCTGCCGATGCTCCGTCACTACGGTCAGCCGCTGGGCCTCGCTCCCCTGCTGCCGTTCACCGCGTTCCTCTATCTGCTGATGACGGTCGACTCGGCGGTGCGGCACCACCGGGGGCGCGGTGCGGCCTGGAAGGGCCGCACCTACGCCCGCCCGGATCCGCTCCCGGACGAGAGCTAGGGTCCGTGGGGCCTGGTTATTTCCGGCCGGGGGTCCAGTTCATGCCCCACCCGTAGGCGTAGTCGACCGTGCGCTGCGGGCTCACCCCGCGCTCGGGGACGAGGTAGCGGGCCTCGCGCTGGACGATGAGGTCGCCGCCCTGGTTGGTGATGAGGGCGAGGGCGCAGACGGTGGAGGGGACGGTGCACTCGTCGAGCGAGAAGTCGATGGGTGCGCCGTGCTGCGGCTGGAGGGTGACGGTGGCGTGCAGGTCGGCGAAGGAGCGGGCGCCCTCGTAGATGGTGACGAAGATGAGGACGCGCCGGAAGTACTGCTTGTGGTCGAGGTTGATGGTGAGGTTCTCGCCGCTGCTGACGGCTCCGGTGCGGTCGTCGCCGTCGAGGTGGATGAAGGGCGGCTGGTGCAGGGAGCCGAAGGCGTTGCCGAGTGCCTGGACGACTCCCTTGCTGCCGTCGGAGAGTTCGAACAGGGCGCACAGGTCGAGGTCGAGGTCCGCGTGCATGGCGACGGCCCGGCCCAGTTTGCTGCCCCATCCCTTGAACTGCTTGCGCACCTCCCAGTTGAGGTTGACGCGCATGGCGCCGGAGGTGCCGCCCTGTTTGGTCAGGGAGACCGACGGGGCCTCCTTGGTGAGCGTCACCTTGGTGAGGCGGACGGGGGCCGGGGCCGCCGCGGGCGGGGCCGGAGGCGGGGGCGGGGCGGTCCTCACCGGCGGTGGCACGGTGACGGGCTGGGCGACGGGGGCGGCGGGCGCGGGCGGGGCGACGGGGGCCGGTGTGGGCGTCGGTGCCGCCGCGTGCTGGGGCTCGTCCACCGTGATGCCGTAGTCGCGGGCGAGGCCTTCGAGCCCGGTGCTGTAGCCCTGGCCGACGGCGCGGAACTTCCAGGCGCCCTGGCGACGGTAGAACTCCCCCAGGACGAAAGCGGTTTCGGCGCCGGCGTCCGCGCTGTCGAAGCGGGCCACCTCGGTGCCCGCCCGTTCGTCGAGCACCCGGATGTACAGTCCGGGCACCTGCCCGAAGGTGCCGCCGTCCGCCGAGGCGACCACCACGACGGTCTCGATGGCGGGCTCCACGCGCGTGAGGTCGACGAGGAGCGAGTCGGTCACCTGCCCGCCGGCGTCACGCTTGCCCTCGTGCCGGACGGCGCCGGAGGAGTGCGCGGGCTGGTTGTAGAAGACGAAGTCGGCGTCCGAGCGCACCTTTCCGCCGACGAGCAGCAGCGCCGAGGCGTCGGCGTCGGGCACACCCGGGCCGGAGCGCCAGCCCAGTTCCACGCGCAGCCCGGCCGTCGGTACCGCGGTGTTCGATCCTTTCGGCATTGACATGTCCGCCCCCATCAGAAGGTCATCCAGAAGATCGCCACCGGGCCGCGTCCCCGCAGTCCGTCGGATCCGGCCGGATCCGTTGTCGGCCCAACCTATTCCCCCGGGCCCCGGAACCCCCAGAACCCGTACCGAAAGATCCTTGGTCAACCGCCGGTAACCCACTGGGAACTCGCCCTTTACACGATCAGAACGCGCTTTGCTGCCCTTTTTCGCCGAGTTCGCTCGCATTGGGGATCCGGCGTCACGGCCGACACGGAAAACAACCCTCTTATCGGTCTCCCCAACCAGCACATCGTGGGCTTAACTTATGTGCCATGACCTCCCCCCGCTCCACCTACGGCGGCGGTTACTACTCCGCCTCGTCCTTCGCGGACACCCCGATCTACGACTCTCTCGTCGCCGAGCGGGGAACCCCTCAGATCGCCCCGATCCGGGTACCCGCCGCGTACGACACCCCGGGCAGCAACCTGCCCGCGCTCCCGTCGGCGCTGCCAGCGCTGCCGGCCGGTCCCTCGCAGCCCGCCTACGGTTATCCGCAGGCCCAGCAGCCTTCGCCGCTCCAGCAGGCGCCGAACGCGTACATCCCGCAGCAGGCCGCAGGCCCGCGCGGCTACCCGGGCGCCCAGCCACCCCAGCAACAACAACGTCCGATGGCGGGCTACGAGGCCATGCGCCCGGCGGCACCGCGCCCGGCCCCGGCGGCCCCGTACCAGCAGGACCCGTACAACGGCCAGCAGTACCGCGGGTACTGAGGCATTTGGAACGTCTCGCGTGGGGTTGTCACAGCCTGCTGGCAGGATGACCCCATGGGGAATCCGTCACTGCACTCGATCCATGTCCACCCTCTGAAGGCGGCCCGGGGCTTCGCCCCGGACGAGGCCGTCGTGGAGCCCTGGGGGCTGGCGGGCGACCGCCGTTGGGTGCTGGTCGACGACTCGGGCAAGGTCATCACTCAACGTCCGCATCCGCGTATGGCGTTGGCCGCCGCCGGGCTGCTGCCCGGCGGCGGTCTCTTGCTGTCCGCGCCCGGCCGCGAGCCGCTCACCGTCCCGGTGCCCGCGCCCACCGACACGACCACCGTGGAGATCTGGCGGGACAAGGTGGAGGGCGTCCCGGCCGACGCCGCGGCGCACACCTGGTTCAGCGACTACCTGGGCGTCCCCGTGCGCCTCGTGCACCTCGACGACCCGGCGACGCGGCGCCCGATCGATCCCGAGTACGCCCGTCCCGGCGAGACCGTCAGCTTCGCCGACGGCTATCCGCTGCTGCTCACCACGCTCGCCTCGCTGGCCGCGCTCAACGACCTGGTCGCCCGGGGCGACCACGCCGAGGAGGGCCCGCTGCCCATGAGCCGCTTCCGGCCGAACGTGGTCGTCGACGGCGCACCGGCCTGGGCCGAGGACGGCTGGCGGCGCGTCGCGATCGGCGAGGTGACCTTCCGGGTGGCCAAGATGTGCGGGCGGTGCGTGGTGACCACCACCGACCAGGACACCGCCGAGCGCGGTCGTGAGCCGCTGCGCACCCTCGCGCGCCACCGCCGTTTCGGCGACAAGCTGGTCTTCGGGCAGAACCTCGTCCCGGAATCCCCGGGCACGGTACGGGTCGGCGATCCGGTCCGGGTGCTCGAATAGCGAGTTCGATCGCGATGAGTTCTGGGCGGTCCTGAGACACCCCCCGCCCCTCTTGAAAATTCAATCTCCTACGATTCGGCCTACGATTCGGTTCGTGTACAGGGAACACACGCCGCCGGTCCGACCGTTGGGTCTTTGTGAGAAGTTCATGAGAAGGCCGGCGGGAGGGTGATTTCGCTCTCTCTCGACCGGGACCGCGCGTGGACGGCTCCGCCGGGGGCTATCACGGACGCGTAAGGGGGTGTGGGGCGAGTGCGGGCGATCGGTGGACTACGGGCGTTCGGCGGACTGTGGCGCTGGCGTCACAACCCGCTGCGGCGGACGACCGATCTGGTCGAGGCCTGGCTGGCGTTCGCGGCCCTGGTCCTGATCCTCGTCGCCGCGCCGCTGATCGGCGCCGCCGTCGGCACCACCGCCCAGAGCGCCCTGCAGCAGTCCGTGCGCGACCAGCAGCAGAGCCGCCACCGCGTCACGGCCACGGTCGTCAAGAAGGTCGACGGCTCCCCGCTGGACCCGGACCCGGAGACCGCGACCACCCGCGACCGGCAGAGCCGGGTCGTCGCCGACTGGACCGGCCCGGACGGCACCCAGCGCCACGGCACGGTCATGGCGAACCTCAAGACCCCGCAGCCCGGCGACCACTTCACGCTGTGGACGGACGACCAGGGCCGCACGGTGGGGCGTCCCCTGGACACCGCCACCGCGACGACCCACGCGGTACTGGCCGGATTCGGCGCCACCGTGCTCGCCGCGGGACTCGTCGAGGGCGTCAGACGGCTGATCGTCTGGCGCATGATCCGCCACCGCTACACCCGTTGGGACCAGGCATGGGACAAGGCCGGGCCGGACTGGGGCAGGACGGGCGCGGGCAGCTGACCGCCTTCGCACTCCGGTCAACTCCCCCTGCCCGCGCACGCTACGGTGGACCGACCAGCCGAACTGTTCGGCATCGACCCGCGTTCCACGAGGTGGGGGCACAGCAACGCCATGGCACAGGGCACGGTCCAGGTGACGCACACCGGTACATCGCGGTGGCGGCGCCGCACGGGTGAGTACTCGTCGCTCGCCGCGGCCCTGGAGGCCGCGAGCGACGGCGACGTGCTCATCGTCGCCCCGGGCACGTACCGCGAGAACCTCGTGGTGCGGCGCGGGGTCACGCTGCGCGGCCCCGAGGGTTCGCCCGGCTCGGTGCGCATCGCGCCCGCCGACGGCGTCCCGCTGACCGTCGCCGCCTCGGCCGTCGTGCAGGACCTGCACGTGGAGGGACAGGACGCGGCGGCGCCCGCGCTGCTCGTCGAGGACGGCACACCGGAGCTGTTGGACCTGCGGATCGTCACCCGCTCCGCCGCCGGTATCGAGGTACGCGGCGGCGCCCGCCCCACGGTCCGTCGCTGCACGGTCGACAACCCGGCCGGCATCGGCATCGCCGTGGTCGACGGCGGCGGCGGTGTGTTCGAGGAGTGCGAGGTCGTCGCGGCCGGCCAGGCCGGTGTCGCGGTGCGCGGCGGCGGCCATCCACGGCTGGAGCGGTGCCGGGTGCACCACACCTCCGGCTCGGGCCTGACGGCGACCGGGGAGAACTCCTCGCTGGAGGCCGTCGGTTGCGAGGTCTACGAGGTCCGCGGCAGCGGCGTGCAGATCACCGGGCGGGCCACGGCCCATCTCACCGACTGCGACGTGCACCGGACGACCGCCGACGGGGTCACCCTCGACACGGACGCCGTGCTGACCCTCGCGGACTGCCGCATCCACGACATCCCGGAGAACGCGGTGGACCTCCGCTCGCGCTCCGTCCTCACCCTGACCCGCACCTCGGTCCGGCAGTTCGGGCGCAACGGACTGTCGGTGTGGGACCCGGGCACCCGGGTCGACGCCAACCAGTGCGAGATCTTCGACAGCACCGGCGACTACCCGGCGGTCTGGGTCAGCGACGGCGCGACGGCCGTGCTGGAGTCCTGCCGGGTGCACGACGTGCCGGACGCGCTGTTCGTGCTGGACCGGGGCTCGCGCGCGGACGTCGTCGACAGCGACCTGTCGCAGGTGCGCAACACGGCGGTGTCCGTGAGCGACGGCGCCACCGCACAGCTCGACGACTGCCGGATCCGGGACGCCGCCACCGGCGCCTGGTTCCGCGACCACGGCAGCGGCGGCACCCTCAACGGCTGCACGGTGGACGGCACCCAGACCGGCGTGATCGTCACCAAGGGCGCCGACCCGACCATCGAGCGCTGCACGGTGACCTCGCCCGCCGAGGCGGGTTTCTACGTCTCCGCCGAGGGCCGCGGCAGCTTCCTCGACTGCCGGGTCACGGGCAGCGGCGGCTACGGCTTCCACATCATCGACGGCTGCCGGGCGACCCTGCGCAAATGCCGTACGGAACGCTGTGCGCGCGGTGGTTACGAGTTCGCGGACGGCGGCCCCGGCACCGTCGGCGGCGGGCCGGTCGTCGAGGACTGCGCGAGCGACGAGAGCGCGGGCGTACGGCCCCCGGTCTCCCGCGAGACGGCCACGCAGACCACGGCCCCGTCGCCCGGCCTGCTCGGCTCGATCCCGGGGCAGCGCACCACCGAACAGCCGCCGACCGCGGTACCCCCGGTGGAGCCCGAGCCGTCGACGCGGACCTCGAAGGCCGTCCTCGGCGAACTCGACGCGCTGGTCGGCCTGGACAGCGTCAAGCGCGAGGTCCGCGCGCTCACCGACATGATCGAGGTGGGCCGCCGCCGCCAGCAGGCCGGCCTCAAGGCGGCTTCGGTGAAGCGGCACTTGGTGTTCACGGGCTCCCCCGGCACGGGCAAGACCACGGTCGCCCGCCTCTACGGCGAGATCCTGGCCTCGCTCGGCGTCCTGGAGAAGGGCCATCTCGTCGAGGTGTCCCGGGTGGACCTCGTCGGCGAGCACATCGGCTCCACCGCGATCCGCACCCAGGAGGCCTTCCAACGGGCCCATGGCGGTGTGCTGTTCATCGACGAGGCGTACGCGCTGTCGCCGGAGGACTCGGGACGGGACTTCGGCAAGGAGGCCATCGACACGCTGGTGAAGCTGATGGAGGACCACCGCGACGCGGTCGTGGTGATCGTCGCGGGCTACACGGCCGAGATGGAGCGGTTCCTCACCGTCAACCCCGGTGTGGCGTCCCGTTTCTCACGGACCATCACCTTCGACGACTACGTCCCCGACGAGCTGTTGCGGATCGTGGAGCAGCAGGCCGAGGAGCACGAGTACCGGCTGGCGCCGGGCGCGGGCGACGCCCTGCTGAAGTACTTCACCGCCCTCCCCAAGGGCCCGGCCTTCGGCAACGGCCGTACCGCACGGCAGACCTTCGAGGCGATGGTCGAGCGGCACGCGAGCCGGGTCGCCCAGGTCGACGAACCGAGCACGGACGACCTGACGTTGCTGTACGCGGAGGACCTGCCGGAGCTGCCGTAGCCCCTGCCGTCGACGCGGTCCACTGGTCCGCCGGCCGGGGGTCGGCAGGCCTGGGGCCGGGGGGCAAACCCCACTCCCGGGTGGCCGGGCTGCCGGATGGGGCGGCAGTGGCCGCTTGGACAGCATGGGGTCATGACAATCCGCACGCGAAACGTCCTGGTCCTCGCCCTGACCGCCTCGGTCGTCGGCACCGCGCTGACGGCCACGGCCCCGGCCCTCGCCTCCTCTTCCTCTTCCTCGTCCTCTTCTTCGACCGCCCTCTCCTGGCGCCCCTGTGTGCGACCGGGCGGTCCGGCCGGCCAGGAGTGCGCCGAGCTGACGGTGCCGGTCGACTACCGGGCCCCCGACGGCCCCCGGTTGAGCATCGCGGTGTCCCGGCTGCCCAGTGAGCGCCCGGAAGCGCGGCGCGGGACCCTGCTCGTGATCCCCGGTGGCCCCGGCGGTTCCGGCATCGCCAGACTCACCCGGCAGGGCGAGGCACTGCGCCGGGAACTCGGCGCCACGTACGACATCGTCAGCCTCGACCCGCGCGGCGTGGGCGCCAGCACCCGGGCCTCCTGCGAACTCCCCGCCGCCGACCGGCACTTGGTGACCCTGCGGCCCTGGCCCGCGCCGGACGGCGGCATCGCGGAGAACGTCGCCCGCTCCCGCCGCACCGCCGAGTCGTGCGCCCGCAACGGCGGTGCGGTGCTGCGCAGCCTCAGCACCGCCAATGAGGTGCGCGACATCGACCGGCTGCGCCAGGCCCTGGGCGAGGAGAAGCTGTCGGCGTACGGCATCTCGTACGGGTCCTACGTCGGTGCCGTGTACGCGCAGAAGTACCCGCAGCACACCGACCGTTGGGTGCTGGACAGCAACGACGACCCCGATCCCCGGCGGGTGGAGCGGGCCTGGGTGGCGAACATGGCGGTCGGCGCGGAGGACCGGTTCCCGGACTTCGCGGCCTGGGCGGCCGACCCCGCCCGTGAGGCGGAAGGTCTGCGGCTAGCCCGGCGGACCGAGGGGATCCGACCGCTGTTCCTCTCCCTGGCGGCAAAGCTGGACCGCGCGCCGAGGGAGTCGACGACGCCGGGCGTGCCGCTCACCGGCAACGTGTTGAGGCAGGTCATGTACGACGCCCTCTACAACGACGCCGCCTTCCCCCGGCTGGCGGGGCTGATGCGGGCGGCCATGACGCCGGGCGTCACTCCGGTGCTGCCGCCGGAGGTCGCCGGACCGCTCGCGGACGAGGACGCCGCCGTCACGATGGCCGTGGTCTGCAACGACGTGCGCTGGCCGCGGTCGGTGGCCGGGTACGAGCGGGCGGTGGCCGCGAACCGGGCGCGCTATCCGCTCACGGCCGGCCTGCCGGCGAACGTCTTCCCCTGCGCCTTCTGGAAGGACACCCCCGCCGACAAGCCCACGCGGCTCACCGACCGGGGGCCGTCCAACATCCTGATGATCCAGAACCGACGGGACCCGGCCACCCCGTACGTCGGCGCGTTGCGGATGCGTCACGCCTTCGGTGACCGGGCGCGGCTCGTCACGGTCGAGCGGGGCGGTCACGGCGTCTATCTGGGGACGGGCAACGCCTGCGGCAACCGTGCCGTGACCGCGTTCCTGACCACGGGCGAGCGCCCCGCGCGGGATGTCGTCTGCCCGGACTAGGGCGAGGTTCGCGGACCCGGCAGTCCGGTGCCGAGTCGGTCCAGCAGATGCTTCCGTTCGGATACGAAGGCCGGGTCGGCCTGGTAGTCGGAGTGGCCGAGGATCGGGGCGGGCAGCGGGTGGGCGCCGGTACGGCCGTAGGCGAGCGGATCCATGAAGGGCTCCGCGTCGACCTGCGGGCCGTGCCGGCTCGTCAGCCGCACGGGGCCGCCGATGGGGTCGGTGCGGCGGTACAGATTGCGCCAGCAGTCGACCTCGCGGTGCAGGGCGGCGAGCGGCTCGGGGCCGAAATGGGCGGGGAACCAGCGGCCGTACAGCCGCTCCAGCGGTGAGCCGTAGGTGAGCAGCGCGACGCGGCTGCGGACCGACGGGGTCAGCTGCCAGGCGGCGGCCGCGGCGAGGACGCTGCCCTGGGAGTGGCCGGAGAGGACGAGCCGGCCGCCAGTGGTGCGGGTCCAGGTGGCCATGCGCCAGGTCAGGTCGGGTACGGCCCGCTCGGCGTAGCAGGGCGGTGCGAACGGGTGTGCGGCACGGGGCCAGAAGGTGCCCACGTCCCAGAGGATGCCGATCGTGCGCCGCGCGGAGGCGTCCTTGTAGGCCCGGCGCCCCCAGGTGACGAACAGCAGGAAGCCGACGCCGATCAGCCAGGACCCCAGCGCCTGCGCGGTCTGGGCGGCTCCCTCGACGAAGTCGTGCGAGCCCCGCGCCGCCCTCGCCGGTGTCTCGCCCGTCACCAGGGCACCGGTGAGGGCGGCGGCGCCGAGCAGCAGCGTCACGGTGGAGATGACGGCGACGATCCGGGGCGCCCGGTCGGTGAGGGCCGCCATGGCGCGGGTCCGCGCGATCCGGCGGGTACGCCCGGCGTCCTGCGCCTCACGCTCCTCGACCGGCGGCGCGCTGTCCCGGTCCCGCCCCTCTTCCGGCGGCAGGCTGTCCCGGTTCCGCCCTTCTTCCGGGTCCGGCAGCCCCTCGATCTGCCGCTGCGGCCGTTCTCCCACCAGGCCGTACTCCCGCTCCACGGCCTCCGTCTCCGCCCGGCGCAGCACCCAGGTGCGGTGGGCCAGCCAGGCGAGGAGGGCGAGGAGGACCAGGAGGAGGGGCGGGATGACGGAGGCCTGCCAGGTCAGGACGACGGGTGGGCCGGACAGGGCGTCGTCGGTGCCGCCAAGCCAGTCGGCGACGCGCTGGGCGACACCCGCGGACATCACGCCGCCGAGCGCGCAGGCGAGCATCGCGACGGCGGGGCCGGCCAGACCGTACATGGCGGTGCGTGGGTCGGGACGCGACCGGTGGAGCGTGTGGGCGACGACGCCGAGCGCGATGACGAGCAGGCCCTGCACCAAAGTGATCCCGCCGAAGGTCAGGTCGCCCGGCAGCCGGCCCGTCGACCTCCAGCCGGGGCGCGACCACCCGGCGTACACCACGGCCAGGACGAGCACGGCGATCGCGGAGGCGGGCAGGAGGCGGACCACGTTCTCGTCGAGGTGTTTGTCGAGGCGTCGCTCGCTGCGGCCTCTGCGGCAGACCACCCAGACCACGATCGCCGCCAGCAGCACGAGGGCGGAGTTCAGCAGCCAGCCCAGCAGCTCCAGGACGGCCGGTCCGCCCGCCCGGCGGTCGTGGCGGGCCGCCGAGGTGCCGACGGCCGCCGCGACGGTGAGGAACCCGGCCGCCGCGTGGGCGGCGCGGAGCCTGGCGACGAGTCGGCGGCCGTACCAGAAGCCGGGTCGGCCGAGGGCGACGCGGGCCGTGTCCTCGACGTCGGGTGCGACGTGTGCCGTGGCGCCGGCCCCGGGCGCGTCGGGTGCCGCCTTCTCGTCCTCGGGGCGGCCGTCGTCGTCGCGGTCCATGGGGCGCTGGGACTCGTACTCGCTCCAGGTGCGGTGCGAGAGGTACCACAGGAGACCGGTCAGAGCGGTGGGAGCCACCGCTGCCACGGCGAGACGGCGGCCGGGCTGACTCCACCAGCCCCCGTCGGAGACGTCCGGTGAGAGGAAACCGAGCCACGTGTGCGCCTGGGCGCACGCGCGTGCGCCCGCGCACTGCCAGGCGGTCAGGTCGAGCGCGACCTCGCAGGCGGCCGCGACGAGCAGCACGGTCAGGGTCAGACCGGCCAGGCGGACCAGGAGCCCGTAGAGGCGGACCGTGCTTCGGCGGCCGCGGGCGGTGGGGCGCATCCAGTGCGCGAGGTTGACGACCATGAACGGCAGCAGCAACAGCCACAGGGCACGCGAGCTGTTCCCGGAGGTGAGGTTGCACCAGACGTAGGCCTCGGGGACGGGCTTGCCGCGGTGGTCGGCGGGGCGTCTCTCCGCGTCGGCGTCGTCGATGCGCCGGAAGACCGCGGCCGTGTCGTCGCCGGTGACGCGGACCGTACGCGGATCGTCGAGCATGCGTTCGGGGGTGGTGCCGCCGACGCCGTGGACGAGGAGTTCGAGGGCGGTCGCGTCCGTCGCGGAACGGCCGGAATGCGTGGGTGGGCCGCCGTCCTGCGGTGCTGGTTGTTCCCCGGGTTCCGTATGTGTCGTATGTTCCCTCGCACGATCCACTGTTCCGCTTCCCCCGTGATGCGCCGCAAGTCGGGTGTGAGGTGCAGGCACTGATGATCGCCCCGGATCGGGCGTCATACACCTGTGATCACCGAATCTCCTCGATCCGTGTGATAGTGGCGGGCGCGAGAAACGGAGCGTGACGTGCGCGCGGCCGTGCGGGGAGTGGCGTCACCGGTGGCGGAGCGTGCGAATATGGGACGTCCTCGGGACCGGGGGCGGGGAAATGTCCTTGTCGGAGGGGGTAGGGAAGGCGTGTCGGGCGTGATGGGGCGAGAGGACCGGAGCGAGCGTGAGTGAGAACCAGAACCTCCTCGCGGAGCAGCGCCGAGCCCTGATCCTCGACGAGGTGCGACGACGGGGCGGGGTCCGGGTCAACGAGCTGACGCGCAAACTCGGTGTGTCGGACATGACCGTGCGTCGCGATCTGGACGCGCTGGCCCGTCAGGGCGCGGTGGAGAAGGTGCACGGCGGCGCGGTGCCGGTGGCCGAGGCGAGCACGCACGAGCCCGGTTTCGAGGCGAAGTCCGGGCTGGAGCTGACCGCCAAGGAGGACATCGCACGCGCGGCGGCCGAGCTGGTGGCGCCGGGCTCGGCGATCGCGCTGTCGGGCGGTACGACGACGTACGCGCTGGCGCACCGTCTCGTGGACGTGCCGGATCTGACCGTGGTCACCAACTCGGTGCGGGTCGCCGACGTCTTCCATGCCGCTCAGCGCACGACGGGCCCCCGGCAGGGTGCGGCGACCGTCGTGCTCACCGGTGGGGTGCGGACGCCGTCCGACTCGCTGGTGGGGCCGGTGGCCGATCAGGCGATCGCGGCGCTCCACTTCGATGTGCTGTTCCTGGGTGTGCACGGGATATCGGTCGAGGCGGGTCTGTCGACTCCGAATCTGGCGGAGGCCGAGACGAACCGGCGTCTCGTGCAGTCGGCGCGACGGGTCGTGGTGGTGGCCGACCACACCAAGTGGGGGACGGTGGGGCTGAGTTCGTTCGCCGCGCTGGAGCAGGTGGACACGTTGGTGACCGACGCGGGGTTGCCCGCGCAGGCGCGAGCCGAGATCTCCGAGCATCTGCGGCGGTTGGTGGTGGCGGGGGAAGACTTCGACGACGACTCGGACGACTGAGCGTCGTTCTGTGCGGGTCGCCTTTCGGCTGCGGGTCGACGGTGGCTGGTCGCGCCCACGCGGCGGAGCCGCATATCGACACAGTCCCGCGCCCCTTGCAGGGCGCGGCTGTGGCCGGCGGTGAAAGGGCGCCCTCAGTCCGTCCACTCGCCCGTCGTCAGCAGCCTGTCGATCGCCGTCGCGTACGGGGCGATGTCCAGGCCCTGTTCGCTCAGCCACTCGTCCGAGTAGTACTTGTCGAGGTAGCGGTCGCCCGGGTCGCACAGGAGGGTGACCACGCTGCCCTCGCGGCCCTCGGCGACCATCTCGGCGACGATCTTGAGGGCGCTCCACAGGCCCGTGCCGGTGGAGCCGCCCGCCTTGCGGCCGATCGCGTTCTCCAGCGCTCGGACGGCGGCGACGCTGGCCGCGTCGGGGACCTTCATCATGCGGTCGACGGCGCCGGGGACGAAGCTGGGCTCCATGCGGGGGCGGCCGATGCCCTCGATACGGGAGCCGCAGTCGCAGGTGACGTCGGGGTCGCCGGTGGTCCAGCCCTCGAAGAAGCAGGAGTTCTCCGGGTCGGCGACACAGATGCGGGTGTCGTACTGCATGTAGTGGACGTAGCGGGCGATGGTCGCGGAGGTGCCGCCGGTGCCGGCGGTGGCGACAATCCAGGCGGGCTCGGGGAAACGCTCCAGGCGGAGTTGGCGGAAGACCGACTCGGCGATGTTGTTGTTGCCGCGCCAGTCCGTGGCCCGCTCGGCGTAGGTGAACTGGTCCATGTAGTGGCCGCCGGTCTCCACCGCGAGACGGGCCGACTCCTCGTACATCTTCCGTGAGTCGTCGACGAAGTGGCAGCGGCCGCCGTGGAACTCGATCAGCCGGATCTTCTCGGCGCTGGTCGTGCGGGGCATGACGGCGATGAAGGGGACGCCGATCAGTTTGGCGAAGTACGCCTCGGAGACGGCGGTGGAGCCGCTGGAGGCCTCGATGACGGGGCGGTCCGGCCGGATCCAGCCGTTGCACAGGCCGTAGAGGAAGAGGGAGCGGGCGAGTCGGTGCTTCAGGCTGCCGGTGGGATGGGTCGACTCGTCCTTGAGATACAGGTCGATCCCCCATCGCTCGGGCAGCGGGAAGCGCAGCAGGTGGGTGTCGGCGGAGCGGTTGGCGTCCGCCTGGACCTTGCGCACGGCTTCTTTGAGCCAGCCGCGGTACTCGGTGTCGCTGTGATCGACGTCGAGGGTGGCGCCTGGACGGGTGGGGTGGGCGGTGCTCACGGCGTGCTCCTCACGCATTGCGCCGACGGCGGATCGCGGCGTCGGACGCCCCGATGATAGACACCTTCCGCACGCTTCTCACCTGCATAAACATGCCTTTGAGCCCCTCAAAGGGACTCCTGTGGCAAGGATGCGCGGGGCGCATGGGGGGCGCATGCCGCGCATGCGCCGGAACCCCGCCCCCGGTCCTCCGTGCGCACTGGTGCTCGACGCGGGGGACGTGCAGACTTCACCGCACGGGCCGATTCGACGCCGCCGGGGCCGTCCAGGGGAGGCGACCTCGGGCACACTGGATCACGGTCCGCGACGGATCAGACGACAGGGCACAGCCGAAGCGCACTAGGGGGCGGGGTACATGGCCGAGCCGGAGTTCACGGCCACGGGCGTGCGGATCGGGAAGAGGTTGCGGCAGCTCACCCGGGCGGGGCAGGTCCGGATCGAGGACGGCCGACTGCAGTTGCTCACCAGTTACGGCAGCGAGATCGACAGCGCGCCGGTCCAGGCGGTGCGGGCCTCGAAGCCCTGGTTCGCCAACGAGGACCGGGCGTTGGCCGATGTCAACGGCACCCGCTACACGCTCACGTTGAACGAGCACGACCCCGCTCCGGGCAAGCCCGGTCCGCCGTCCGCGCGCCGGTTCATAGAGGCGGTGCGCAGGGCGGCCGGTCGCAGCGGCTGACGAACCGCGAGTTGCGGGACCGGGCCCCCTGGGTCACTCTGGTCTCACGTCACTCTGGGTTTACCGGCGATCACGCTGCGAACCAGCCCGCCGGCCACGTCAGCGGGCGGCGGTCGCCGACAGCCACCCCACGAGCAGGCGGCGGCTCCGGCCTCCGCCCACAGGCGGCAGTCGTAGGCGGCCGCACCACAGCAGGCGGCGTTTTTCGCCCAGCCACCTCGCTGGATCCGTACTCCGATCTTCTTCCGGACTCAACTTCGGGGAGTCGCAGCCGTGATCAGCCAGCAAAGCAGGCACTGCACGGTGGAGCTCCAAGCCCTGCCGTCGCGGATCGGCCAGGTCCGCAGAATCGTATCTGCGCAATTGCGCTACTGGCATCTGGATCCGTTGATAGAGCGGGCCGCGCTCGGGGTGACCGAGCTGCTGTCCAACGTCCACCGGCACGCCGAACCGGACAAGATGTGCACCGTGGAGATGGAGTTGCTCCTCGGCCGGCTCACGGTCTCGGTGCACGACCACGACCCCCGTCTCCCGGTCGTCCAGGACGCGGATCCGTTCGCCACCTGCGGCCGAGGGCTCGCGATGGTCGCCGCCGTGAGCGAGAGCTGGGGTGTGCGTCCGCACGGCGAGACGGGGAAGGTCGTCTGGTTCACCCTGCCCGCCTCCACGGCCGCGGTGCCGAAGATCTCGCCGTACGACACCGGCCTGACGCTCGATGCCGCACAGCCGTACGACACCGGACGCAGGCCCGCCGCGCGCGGGCGCAGGTCCGAACACGCTCCCGCCCGGTCGGCCGTCGCAGGCTGACCGGGCGGTGACCCTCTTGTGGGCGGTCGCCGGGCCCGTGTCCGGCGACCGCCTCCGGGGTCAGACCACCGAGATGTCCACCGACGGCCGGAGCTTCGCCGCCGCTGCCAGCGCCTCGTGCACGGGGTGGGCGGTGAAGGACGCCAACAGGGCCCGGTCGGCGGGGTGTTCGGCGGCGGGGTAGGCGATCTGCTCGTAGGCGGCCTGGAAGCGGGGGCCCCAGCGGCGGGCGCCGAGGCGGGCCGTGCGGGAGCAGTTGTCGACCATGTACGCGACGTCCCGCGCGTGCATGTAGGGCAGCAGGGAGTCCACGGCCTCGATGACGGACTCGTTGACGATCTCCGACCAGGGGTGGCCGCGCTCGACGAACTCGTCGATCTGCGCGGTCATGGTGGCGACGAAGACACCTGCGGCGAACGGGTCGACGGGGATGTCGCGTTCGCCCCGGCGGGCGTGCGCCCGGGCGCTCACCGACCACATCGGCGATCCACCGATCTCGCTCATCGGGCGGGCGCCGAGCCGGCGTTCGGCCAGGACGACGCCGCGCAGTTCGGTGCCGTCGGCGACCTCGTCGTAGATCTCCGTGACGATCTCACGGGCGGGCCCGTAGGTGGCCGTGTAGGCGCGGTCGAAGACGTCGCGGCCGGTCGCGTCGAGGCCGTCGCGGACCGCGCGGAGTCCGGCGCGGGAGACGGTGCGGGCGATCGGGCCCGTGATGGTCTCGCACGAACGCTCGTACGCGGTCACCTCGTCGGCACCGGCGAGCCGGTGACGGGTGTAGAGGCTCTCGACGATGCCGTGGACGGCGCCGAGCAGGATCGCGCGCTCGCCGACGATGTCGGAGAGGTACTCGCTCTCCAGGGTGGTGCGGAAGGTGTACGGGGAGCCGAGGGCGACCGACCAGGCGAGGGCGCGGTCGGTCGCGCGGCCGTCGGGGTCGGCGTGGACGGCGTAACTGCTGTTGATCCCGGCGCCGTTGATCTCCGCGCCCTGCTCGTAGAGGCGACGGACCGAGTCGCCCATCCCCTTCGGGTAGACGGCGATGACGCCGTGGCCGGGTGGGAAGTCGCCGCCGGTGGCCCGGAGGTGGCCGAGGAGGAATCCGTGGGAGAGGCCGATGGTGGCGCCGGGCTTCAGGGCGGCGAAGATCTCCCGGTGATGGGCGGCGAGAGCGGCGTCGGCGATCAGGAGGATGACGAGGTCGCTCTCGGCGGTGACGGCGAGCCAGTCGCCGAGGGTGCCGTCCGCCTCGGTGAAACCGTGGGCGCGGGCGTCGGCGGCCGAGGCGGAGCCGGGGCGCAGTCCGACGGCGACGGTGATGTCGGTGCCGGCGAGGGAGTCGCGCAGGTTGCGGGCCTGGGCCCGGCCCTGCGGTCCCCAGCCCACGACCCCGATGCGCCGGACACCGGCGAAGGCCTCGGGCAGCAGCGGGAACAGATGGCGGCCGCCGCGCAGGATCGTCTCGGTGCCGCCGGGCACGTCCATGGTTTCGAGGGCGAAGACAGTGGAGGTGGTCATGGTGGAGTTGTAGGGTCCCGGCGAGCGTTGCGACAAGCGCAACCTGTGCAGCGGAGTGTTGCGGAAAACGAAAGGCACAGGTGGGCTGGGTGCGGGACGATCATCGCGAGCTTCGGCTCTTCCTCCATCTGGCCGGGACGCTGAACTTCGGCCGGACCAGCCTCGACTGCCACGTCAGCCCGGCGACGCTGACCCGGACCGTGCAGCGGCTGGAGTCCGACCTCGGGCACCGGCTCTTCGACCAGGGGCCGAGGGGAGTCTCGTTGACGGCCGAAGGGCATCGCTTTCGCGAATACGCCGCCCAGGCACTGGAGTTGTGGCGGGCCTACCGGGAGGAACATCCGGACCCGGCCGAACTCACCGGACGGCTGGCCGTGTTCGCGACGGTGACCGCCTGTCAGGCGCTGCTGCCGGACCTGCTGGTGCCGTTCCGTGCGGCGCATCCCCAGGTCCGGATGGACCTGCGCACCGGCGACGCGGCGGCCGCGCTGGCCCGGCTGGACGAGGGCGAGGTGGACGTGGCGGTCGCGGGCATCCCCGCGCGGCTGCCGGAGCCGCTGGTGAGCCGGACCGTCGCGACCACGGACCTGGTGTTCGTCACCGCGCACGACCGCCCCGACCCCGGTCTCGGCGGCCCGTTCGTACTCCCCCACCGAGGTCCGGTCCGCGACGCTGCGGACCGGTGGTTCCGCGCCCGTGGCGCCGCGCCCGACCTGGCGGCCGAACCGGAGGGCCACGAGGCGCTGTTGACCCTGGTCGCGCTGGGCTGCGGTACCGGCGTGGTCCCCCGGCTGGTGCTCGAGCACAGTGCCGTGCGCGACCGGCTCACCGAGATCCCCACGGATCCGCCTCCCCGGCCGTTCCCGATCGGGCTGTGCGTACGGCGGTCCGATCTGCGCCGGCCACAGGTGGCCGCGCTGTGGAGCCTCACCGCCGAGTTCACCCGCCGATCACCTGGATGACGACTCCCGTACCCGTAAAAGCAATTCCCTCTTTCCGTTCTCCGACGGCATTCGGAATTATCACTTTCACTTTTCACCGGCGGCACAACCTTCAACGACCCGCGAGCCTCTAATTCGGCGAACCGAAACGGGGGTCCGAAGAAAAATGAAGTGGGTAGTCCAACGGAACTCGGTGTGCCGAGCGGACAGGAACAGGGCGTGAATCCGACAACCCGTTCCGTGGCGCGGATCCGGCCCCAGGGAAAAGCCGCGCTGCTCGCCGCCGCGTTCACCGTCGCCGTGCTCTGCGCCGGCGACGTCGTGGCCCGCAGCTTTCCCTTCGGCCCGCGCACGCGGAGCGTCAACGACCTCGGCAACCAGTACGTGCCGTTCCACGCGCACCTGTGGGACCTGCTGCACGGCAGGGCGGACGGCGGGCTGTACGTCAACTGGCAGTCGGGCTTCGGCTCCAGCTTCCTGCCCGACCTCGGCACGTACCTGAGCAGTCCCTTCGCCCCGCTCGTGGCGGTGTTCCCGCGCGACGAGATCGACCTCGCGGTGTACGTGGTCACCCTGGTCAAGGTGGCGTCGGCCGCCGCCGCGATGGCCTGGCTGCTGCTCGCCCTGCGTCCGGGCCGCTGGTGGGCGGCGGGGCTGCTCGGCTCGTCGTACGCCCTGTGCGGCTGGACCCTGGCGGACGCGGTCTACAACCCCATGTGGCTCGACGGTCTGGTCTTCCTGCCGCTGCTCTGCCTGGTAGGCGAGTGGGCGCGTCGGGGACGGCGGCCGTTCCTCGGTGTGCTGATCGTGGCCCTCGCCTGGACCGCCAACTTCTACACCGCGTACATGGCCACGCTCGCCGCCGGCCTGGTGCTGCTGCTCCGGCTGTGGCTCGGCGACCTCACACGCCGGCAGCGCCTCTGGGCCGCCGGGCGGGCGGCCCTGATCACGGTCCTCGGCATGGGTCTGGCCGCGCCCCTGGTGACCGTCGTCTACTTCGGCACCCGGCACGCCTATCCGGGCCGGGTACGGCAGTTCGTGCCCGTCCCCGCCGAGGACCTGCTGGCGCGGCTGCTGCCGGGGACGTACAGCTACGGGACTCCCGCCGTTTTCGTGGGCACCGCCGCGCTGCTGCTTGCGCTCGCCCTGCCGTTCCACAGGGCGGTCCCGTGGCGCCCGCGCGCCGGGTGGACGCTGCTGGTCGTGGCGGTGGCCCTGTCGATGCAGTGGGGGCCGACGCATCTGCTCTGGCACGCCTTCGCCACCCCGCAGGGCAGCTCGTACCGTCAGGCCTTCGTGCTCTGCGCGCTGCTGGTGATCGCCGCCTGGCACACCCTGTCGTACGGCGTTCCCGGCCCCCGCGCGCTGGGCACGGCGGGTGCGCTGCTCGCGCTGGTGATCGTGGTCGCGGGCGGCAGTGAGCGGACCACCCGCGCCTTCACCCTCCCGCTCGCCCTGCTCGCCGCCGTCGGCGCGCTCGGCGGGCTGGTCCTGCTCGGGCTGAAGCGGAGGAACGGCAGGCCGCTCGCCGCCCTCGCCGTGGCGCTGCTCGTGTGCACGCAGTTCGGCGAGGCCGTCGTCACCGCCGCCGCCGACACCCGGCTGCGGCTCGGGCACATGGACGACTACGCACCCTGGGGTGCCCGGCAGCGGGACCAGGCGGCGGCGATCGCGGGGGCCGACGGCTGGCCCCGGTACCGGACGGACCCGGGCCGGGAGCAGACCGTCGGCAACGACCCGCTGCTGGTGGGCGGGCAGGGCGCCCAGTACTACAGCAGCCTCACCTCGGACGTGCTCAGCAGGACCCTCACCGCCCTCGGGGGCGGCTGGACCTCGCGCGGCCGCAATGTGCAGAGCCTGGACAACGCCGTCACGGACGCGATCTTCTCCGTCGGCGCCCGGGTGCACTCACCGCCGGACCCGCACCAGAACTGGTTCCCGCAGAACGGCAGCGGAGTGGGCGTGACCCGGCAGGACGTACCGCCGCTGGTCACGGTGCGGCCGCACACCGACCGCGCCGACGGACCCACGGATCTCTCGGGTCTCGGTCCTTCGCCGTACCGCAACCAGGAACTGCTGCTGGGCGCGCGGGTGTACACCGTGCCCGGATTCACCGTGCGCACCGCCGCCGGGAAGCCGCCGTCGCCGAGCGACGACGGGCGGCCGGGGGTGCGGGTGGGCGCGCTGCCCTACGCGAGCGCGCCGAAGAAGCCGACGATCACGGGCAGGTGTCCGGCCGGGTCCGAGCTGTATCTGTGGGCGCCGCATCTGTCGGGCACCGCGCGGCTCGCCGACGGCGCCGCCTCCGGGGCCGGGCCCGGTGGAGAGCCGACCGGGCGGTTCCGGTCGGACCAGCCCGTCACCAAGATCGCCCCGATGCAGCGGCTGGGCACGGTCGGGGAGTCCGGCCGGTTCCGGGTCAAGCTGTCGCCGAACCGGACGAGCCTGGTCCCCGACGGGGCGATCGGCTGCCTGGACACCGGGCGGCTGCGCGCCGCCGTGGCGGAACTGAAGGCCACCGGCGCCACGAGCGTGAGCGTCGAGGACGGCACCGTCCGGGCCCAACTGCCCGCCCACAGCACGGGGATCGCGGTCGTCGCGGCACCCCGGATCTCCGGCTGGCGCTGTGCCGCCGGCAACGCGCCCGCCCTGCCCGCCAAGAGCCACTACGGCCTGATCGCGGTGCCGCTGTACGGTTCGGCGAGCAGCGTGACCTGCACGTTCCATCCGCCCGGACTGCGCCTGGGCACGGCCGTCGGGGCGCTCTCGCTCACCGCCGTCCTCGTGATGGCGGCGGCCGACCTGCTCCGCCGCCGCCGGCTACGGGACGGGCCCGTCCCCGTGGCGCCCGCCACCGACCGCTCCACGCCCGACGACCCGACCGTACGCGAGCGCGTGACCACCGCTCGGTGAACCGCACCCCTGGGGGAGTTCCATGCTCATCTCGATCGTCGCACCCTGCTACAACGAGGAAGCCGTCCTCGCCCATTTCCACGACGAGATCCGGAAAGTCGCGGACGAACTGCTTCCGCTCGGCCACGACATGGAGTTCGTGTACGTCGACGACGGCAGCCGGGACGGCACGCTCGCCGTGCTGAAGCAGCTGGCGGAGTTCGACGCGCGCGTCCGGTACGTGTCGTTCAGTCGCAACTTCGGCAAGGAGGCCGCGCTGCTGGCCGGACTGCGGCATGCCTCGGGCGACTCCGTGATCGTCATGGACGCCGACCTGCAGCATCCGCCGGAACTGATCCGCCGCATGGTCGACCTGCGTGAACAGGGCTACGACCAGGTGATAGCCCGTCGCAACCGCACCGGCGACGGGTGGATGCGCACCGCCACCGCCCGTCTGTACTACCGGCTGGTCAACCGGCTCGTCGACGTGGAACTCGTCGACGGCGTGGGGGACTTTCGACTGCTGTCGCGCCGGGTGGTCGACGCGGTCCTGGACCTGACGGAGTACAACCGCTTCTCGAAGGGGCTCTTCGCCTGGGTCGGTTTTCCCGGTACGACCTTCGAGTACGAGAACGCCGTGCGCGAGCACGGCCGCAGCTCCTGGAGCTTCCGGTCGCTGCTCAACTACGGACTGGACGGGCTCCTCTCCTTCAACAACCGTCCGCTGCGGGCCGCCCTGCACCTCGGCCTGTCCCTGCTGGTGTTTGTGGGGCTCTACACGGCCTGGATCGTGGGCGACGCTCTCGTCAACGGCGTGGACACTCCGGGCTATGTCACCATCGTCATGGCCGTCACCGCCCTCGCCGGAGTGCAGATGATCATGCTCGGGGTGATCGGGGAGTACACCGGCCGGATCTACTACGAGGTGAAGGGCCGCCCGCACTTCCTGGTGCAGGCGACCAATGCGGAACAGACGGAGGGGCACGCCGCGTGCGGCACGACGAAGGACCTCATTCGCTGATGGGGACGGCGACACGTACGGAACCGTGCCCCGAGGCTAACCCGGCGCCGGAGCGGCACATATCGGGACAGATCATGACCTTCGCCCTGGTCGGGGTGGTGAACACCGGGACCTATTACGGCCTCTACCTGTTGTTCCTCAATGCGCTTCCTTATCTTGCCGCACATATTCTCGCGTTCGCCCTGAGTATGACGGGCTCGTTCTTCCTGAACGCGCGATTCACTTATCGCACCCGTCCGACCTGGCGGAAATTCCTGTTGTTCCCGCTGACCAACGCCACCAATTTCCTGATCACGACGGCGGGTGTGTACGTCATCGTGGACGTGCTGCACGCGGGCAACCGGTTCGCGCCCCTTCTCGCCTCCGCGGCGGCGATCCCGGTGACGTTCCTGGTGTCCCGCACGATCATGCTGCGGGGTTCCGGGCCTCGGTGACCCTCGTCAGGCCAGCGCGCCCAGCGGGTCGTCGAGCACCGGCTGCCAGGCCAGCTCAGCCGCTCCCACCAGGCTGTTGTGGTCCAGGGTGCAGGCCAGGATCGGGGCGACCCCGCTCTGCCTGCCCCACAGACTGCGCTCGGCGACGACGGCCCGCAGCCGGTCGGGGTCGGCGTCGAACAGGGCGCGGTGCATGCCGCCGAGGATGATGCGGTCGGGGTTGAGGATGTTCACGAGGCCGGCGAGCCCCAGGCCGAGGCGGTCGATGATGGCCTCGGCGGCCGTGCGGACGCCCGGGTCGTCGTACTGGGTGCGGATCAGTTCGTTCGCCTGTTGCAGCAGCGAACCCTCGGGGCCCGGGTCGCGGCCCACGGCGGTGAGGAAGGCCCGCGGGTCGGCCTCGACGTCGAGGCAGCCGCGGCTGCCGCAGTGGCAGGGCCGGCCCTCGGGGTTGACGGTGAGGTGGCCGACCTCCAGGGCCAGACCCGAACTGCCCATGTGCAGGCGGCCGTCGAGGACCAGCGCGCCGCCGACGCCGCGGTGGCCGGTCGCCACGCACAGCAGGTCGCGGGAGCCGCGTCCGGCACCGTGCCGGTGTTCGGCGAGGGCGGCCAGGTTGACGTCGTTCGCCGCGAACGCGGGCCCCTCGATCCCGGCCGCGCGGACCCGCTCGGCGAAGATCTCCCGGACCGGCGCCCCGGCCGGCCAGGCCAGGTGCAGGGGGTTCAACGCCAGCCCCGCCGGTTCGGCGACGGCCGACGGCACGGCCAGGCCCGACCCCACACACCGCCGCCCGGTCTCCGCCAGCAGCTCGGCGCCCGCGTCGACGACCGAGCCGAGCACCTTCGCCGGGTCGGCGTCCACGATCTCGCAGGCGGGCGTGGTGGCGACGATCCGCCCGCCGAGCCCGACCAGCGCGGCACGCCAGCCGTCGGAGTGCACCTGGGCGGCGAGGGCGACGGGCCCCTCCTCGGCGACTTCGAGGCGGTGGGAGGGCCGGCCCTGGGAACCGGCGGCGGCGCCCGGGTGCGCGTCGACCCGGATCAGCCCCAGCGCCTCCAGCTCGGCGGCCACGGCACCGGCCGTGGCGCGGGTGACGCCCAGTTCGGCGGTGAGCACGGCCCTCGTCGGGGCGCGGCCGGTGTGCACCAGTTCCAGTGCCGGACCGAGCGCGCCCCTCCCCCGGTCCAGCCGAGCCCGTACCGTCGTCCCTTCGCCCGCCGCCTTGGGGGCCGCCTTCCCGTCCATGAGGGCGAGTCTCCCATGATCCGCTCGACGCCGGACCCCGCGTGAGCAGCCTCAGCCGTCGTCGAAGCCGCCGACCCGCAGGGTGATGTTCAGCCGCCCGGTCAGCCCCAGCCAGGGCGGCGCGGTTCCCGGGTGCACCCGGGGCACTCCGTGGTGGGCGGAGCGGGCGGGCCCGCCGAAGACGAAGAGATCACCGCTGCGCAGCTCCACGTCCGTGTACGGGCGCGTCCGGGTCCGCGTGTTGCCGAAGCGGAAGACACAGCTGTCGCCGAGGCTCAGCGACACCACCGGCGCGTCCGACTTCTCGTCGGCGTCGCGGTGCATCCCCATGCGCGCGTCGCCGTCGTAGAAGTTGACGAGGGCGATGTCGTACGCGGCGGTCGCCGCCTCCGCGCCGAGAGTGTCCGCGACCGCGCGCCGGCCCAGCTCCCCCAGCCAGTCCGGGAACGGTTTCACGGGCGCGCCGTCGCCGTCGACGGCGGTGCGGGCGTAGGCGTACGGGTACCAGTGGCGGCCGAGGCAGACCTGCCGGGCCGTCATCGTGCCGCCGCCCGGGGTGCGGACCGTGCGGAGTCCGGCGGGCGGCCGGGCCCACTCGCGACAGGCGGCCAGGAGGTGTCGCTGCTGGTCCGCGTCCAGCCAGTCCGGCACATGGACCGCGCCCGGCACGATCTCCGTCCGGTCCCGGGGGAACAGCTCGGCGTCCATGACCCCATCGTCCCGCACGACCGCGCGCGATCCACGGGGCCCTCGTCCCGCACGACCGCTCGGCGGCCGGGAGCGGCTTCGGGCTCGGTTAGCCTGGGCGCACGATGAGCGACCGTATGACCGCGCCCGAGGGCGAGTACGCCCTGGCCCGCTTTCCCGAGGACCCCCGTGACCTGCTGCGCGCCTGGGACGCGTCCGACGCGTATCTGCTGCGCCACCTCGCGGAGAGCGGGACGCGGCTCGACGGGACGGTCGTGGTCGTCGGGGACCGCTGGGGCGCGCTGACCACCGCGCTCGCCGCGCACCGGCCGACGCAGATCACCGACTCGTACCTGAGCCGGGAGGCGACGCGGGCCAACCTGGCACGCAACGGCGTCGAGGCGGACACCGTTCGGCTGCTCACCACCCGGGACACGCCCCCGGACCGCGTCGACGTGCTCCTGGTACGGGTTCCCAAGAGCCTCGCGCTCCTGGAGGACCAGCTGCACCGGCTCGCGCCCGCCGTGCACGAGGGCACGGTCGTGATCGGCACCGGGATGGTCAAGGAGATCCACACCTCGACACTGCGGCTCTTCGAGCGGATCCTCGGCCCGACCCGCACCTCGCTCGCCCGGCAGAAGGCACGGCTGATCTTCTGCACCCCGGACGCGGCGACCGTCAAAGCGCGGGGGGACGACCCTTGGCCGTACACCTACCGGCTGCCGGACGACATCGGTGTGTCGGCCGGACGCACCGTCGTCAACCACGCGGGCGTGTTCTGTGCCGACCGGCTCGACATCGGCACCCGGTTCTTCCTCCGGCAGCTGCCGAAGGCCCCGCGCGGCGGGCGGGTCGTGGACCTGGGGTGCGGCAACGGCGTGGTCGGTACGGCGGTCGCGCTGGCCGATCCCGACGCCGAGGTGGTGTTCGTCGACGAGTCGTACCAGGCGGTGGCCTCGGCGGAGGCCACGTACCGGGCGAACCTGCCGGGCGGCGGGAAGGACGGCGGAGCCGTTCGCGGGACGGCCGAGTTCCGGGTCGGTGACGGGTTGGAGGGGTTCGCGCCGGGGAGTGTCGATCTCGTCCTGAACAACCCGCCGTTCCACTCCCACCAGGCGACGACCGACGCCACGGCCCGCCGGATGTTCACCGGCGCGCGGCGGGCGTTGCGGCCCGGTGGTGAGCTCTGGGTGGTCGGGAACCGTCATCTGGGCTATCACGTGACGCTGCGGCGGATCTTCGGCAACAGCGAACTCGTCGCGAGCGACGCCAAGTTCGTGGTGCTGAGGGCGGTCAGGCGGAGTTAGCGACACCCGCCGGGAAGCCGGCCCCGCGCAGGGCGCGCGGGGAGGCGCCCAGTTCCCGGCGGCAGGCCTTGTTGAAGGCCTGGAGGTCGGGGATGCCGACGGACGCGGCCACGGCGGGGATGGAGAGGGTCGTGGCGCGGAGCAGGTGGTGGGCGCGTTCGAGCCTGCGGCGCCGGATGTAGGCGACGACCGTGCCGCCGGTCTCGGCGTGGAACAGCCGGGTCAGATGGTTGTGGGAGACCCCGGCCACGCGCGCCACCTCGGGGATGGTGAGGGGGGCGGCGAGATGGGCCTCGATGTGGGCGATGGCGGTGGTGACCGCCGGGTGCGGTCCGGGGGCGGCCGCGACGGGTGGGGTCAGCCGGGCCACGCGCCACAGGGCGGTCCACAGTTCGGCCCGGGTGCGGTCCGGCTCGCTGGGGGCGGCGGCCACCGCCTTGAGCAACAGGCCGGTGAGCGTGGGGAGTTCGGGGCCGGTGTCCTGGACGACCGGAACCGTGCGGGGCGCTCCGGAGGGGGTGATGCGCAAGTGGGCGAAGAGGTGTTCGGAGCGGCCCCGGTAGCGGTAGCGGACGGTGGTGCCGGGCGGGACGAGGCTGACCCGGCCGGGGCGGAGGGTGTGGGGGGTGCCGTCGACGGTCAGTTCGGCCTCGTACTGGTAGAGGTGCAGCTGCCACAGCTCCGGCAGCCGGAACACGTCCGTGCGGCTCGCGACGCCGTGCACGCCGACACCGATGAGGGCGACGTCCGGCGGCTCACCGAGGTGGATCTCCGTCTCCCGCATGACCGGAAACGTATCAGTGACGGGCGTCACACTCCGCTCCCGGGAGGTGTGCTTCGCAAGACGGTCACATTCCCACGCCGGACGGACGCGTACGGGCCGGACAGGCGGACGCGTGCGGGCCGGCTAGGCGGGCGGAAGGGGCTCTTTCGTCCGCAGGACGCCGATCAGCTGGGCCACCGTCTGCGCCATCGCCGTCCGGCCCGCCGCCAGATATGTGCGCGGGTCCACCGCCTCGGGGTGGGCGGCGAGGTACTCCCGGACCGCGCCGGTCAGGGCGATGTTGAGCGCGGTGCCGATGTTGACCTTGGCGATGCCGCCCACCACGGCCGCGCGCAGTTCGTCGTCCGGGACTCCGGAGGAGCCGTGCAGGACGAGCGGGACGTCCAGGGCGGCGGAGAGCCGTTTCAGCAGGACGTGGTCGAGGGCGGCCGTGCGGGTGGTCATCGCGTGCGAACTGCCGATGGCGACGGCGAGCGCGTCCACGCCCGAGTCCGCGACGAACGCCCGCGCCTCCTCGGGGTCGGTACGGGCACCGGGAGCGTGCGCGTCGAGCGGCGCGGCGCCGTTCTTGCCGCCGACCTGCCCCAACTCGGCCTCGATCCAGAGCCCTTGGCCGTGCGCCCACCGCACGGCGGCGTGGGTCGCGGCGAGGTTGTCCAGGTAGGGCAGACGGGAGGCGTCGTACATCACGGAGCTGAAGCCGGCGTCGGCCGCGCGGCGCAACAGGTCGTCGTCGCGGATGTGGTCGAGGTGGAGCGCGACGGGCACGGCCGCCCGCTCGGCGGCGGCGGAGGCGGCGCGGGCCAGCGGCAGCAGGTCCCCGTCGTGGAACCCGACGGCGTTCTCGCTGACCTGGAGGACCACGGGCGCGGCGACGGACTCGGCGCCCGCGACGATCGCCTCGACGTGTTCCAGGGTGATGACGTTGAACGCGGCCACGGCGGAGTGCGCGGCGGCGGCCTCGGTGATCAGCGCACCGGTCGTCGTGAGGGGCACGACTCCTCCTGGTTCAGCGGTCGTCGGGGCTCGGGCTGGTTCAGCGGGCGTCGGCGTCGAGGATCACCGAGCGCGTCAGATGGCGCGGGCTGTCGGGGTCGAGGCCCCGGGCGGCGGCCACGGCGACGGCGAGCCGCTGGGCGCGGACCAGTTCGGCGAGCGGATCGAGCCCGCCGTCCACCCAGGTCGCGCCGGTCGCCCGCACCTGCTCGGCCAGGCCTTCCGGTGCCTCGCCGAGCATCCAGGTCGCCGTATCCCGGGTGGTGACGCTGATCGGGCCGTGCCGGTACTCCATCGCCGGATAGGCCTCGCTCCAGGCCAGGGCGGCCTCGCGCATCTTCAGGGCGGCCTCGTGGGCGAGGCCCACGGTCCAGCCCCGGCCGAGGAAGGTGAACTGGGAGCTCCCGACGAGCCCTTCCGGCAGCGGCGCCTCCAGTGCGGCTCGCGCGTCGGTGACGGCGGCCTCGGTGTGCAGTCCGAGGTGGGCGCGGAGGAGGGTGAGGGCCGTGGTGGCGAAGCGGGTCTGGACGACGGACTTCTCGTCGGCGAAGTCCAGCACGACGAGGTCGTCCGCGGCCGTCATGACGGGGGTGGCGGGGTCGGCGGTGATCGCCGTCGTCCGGGTACGGCCGCGCAGTGCGCCCAGCAGTTCGAGCACCTCGGTGGTAGTGCCGGAGCGGGTGAGGGCGACGACGCGGTCGTAGGCCCGCCCGTGGGGGAACTCCGAGGCCGCGAAGGCGTCGGTCTCCCCCTGCCCGGCCCGCTCGCGCAGGCCGGCGGCGGCCTGCGCCATGAAGTACGACGTTCCGCAGCCGACGAGCGCCACCCGCTCCCCCGGCGTCGGCAGGACCCCGGCGTGTTCCGGCAGGGCGGCGGCGACACGGGCCCAGCACTCGGGCTGGCTGTTCAGCTCGTCCTCGACATGGGTCATGCGGGAACCCTCCCCGGGAGACGCAGGGCTCATGCTTATTTCTGCACGATAGAGTCATCTTTCGCGCATCTTCAAGCACGAGGAGACGGATGTCCCGCGACGAACGCTGGCAGACACTGCTCGCCCTGCTCGTCGAACGGGGGCGCCTGGACGTCGAGGAGGCGGCCGCCGAGCTGGGGGTGTCCGCCGCGACGATCCGGCGCGACCTCGACGGGCTCGCGGAACAGCAGATGCTCGTCCGCACCCGGGGCGGGGCGGTCGTGCACGGCGTCTCGTACGAGTTGCCGCTGCGCTACAAGACGGCCCGGCACGCGACCGAGAAGCAGCGTGTCGCGAAGGCGGTGGCGGATCTCGTCGCGCCCGGCGAGGCGGTGGGTCTGACCGGTGGCACCACGACCACGGAGGTGGCCCGGGCGCTGGCCGTGCGGGAGGATCTGGCCTCCGGCACGCCCGCGCTGACGGTCGTCACGAACGCGCTGAACATCGCGAGCGAGCTGGCGGTGCGCCCCCAGTTCAAGATCGTGGTGACGGGTGGGGTGGCCCGTGCCCAGTCGTACGAGTTGGTCGGTCCGCTCGCCGACGGGGTGCTGGACCGGATCACCCTGGACGTGGCCGTGCTCGGTGTCGTCGCGCTCGATGTGGCCCATGGCGCCGCCGCGCACGACGAGGCGGAGGCCGCCGTCAACCGGCTGCTGTGCGAGCGTGCCGAGCGGGTCGTCGTCGCGGCCGACTCCAGCAAGCTGGGGCGGCGGGCCTTCGCCTGGATCTGCGCGACGGAGGCGGTGGACACGCTGGTCACGGACGCGGCCGCCGAGCCCGCGACGGTACGGCGGTTCGAGGAGGCCGGGGTGCGGGTCCTCGTCGTGTGAGGACCGCCGCGCCCGGGCGGCCCGGCACCGGGGTCAGTCCTGGAGCCAGGGGGCCGGCATGCCGCCGCGCTTGAGGGTGGTGAGGACGAGGGAGACGTCGATCGCCGCCACGTCGGTCAGCCACGGGGAGCGGGTGACGAAGGCGTGGAGGGCGGTCTCGTCGGGGAACGCGGTGAGGGCGAGGAGTTGGCGTGCGCCGGTGACGAAGCTGGCGTAGCGGACGTGGGCGGAGTCGGCGAGGGCCGCCGTCACGGTGTCGACGCGGGCCGGGGGTGTGCGGACCCAGAGGACGGCCTCGACGGGCAGTCCGAGCACGGCGGGTTCGATGACGGCGCGGATGCGGACCTTGCCCTCGCGCCGTAATGCGCCGAGGCGTCGTCTCGCGGTGGCCTCCGACACGCCCGAGACGCGCGCGAGTTCGTCGTAGGTGCGGCGCCCGTCGTCGGCGAGGGCGTGCAGCAACAGGCGGTCGGCGCGGGAGAGTTCGGTGGGTGTCTCGCCGGCCGGCAGCGGATCGGTGACCGGGGTCGACGCGGCGTCGGCGTGGTCGGAGCCCTTCAGGGCGGTGATCTCGGCCTCGGTGAGGAGGCCCGCGTGCCACTCGCGGATGGTGCGGACGTGGCGCAGCACGGGCAGGGTGCGGGTCTCCTCCACGCCCGGCAGACCGGCGAGTTCGTCGAGCACCAGTCCCGCGAGCCGTTCGCGGGGCCACCGCAGTTCCGCGAGGCAGTCCGGGGTTCCGGTGAGGACGTGGGCGAAGACGCAGTCGGGCCTGCGGGCCAGCGCGGTGGCGGTGATGCGGGCCCGGCCGGGGGAGCAGCGGACGCCGACGACCACACTGCGGCCGCGCATCGCCATCGCCCCGATCCGCACGAGGCCCGACTCCAGGAGGCGGGTGCCGCGGCGGACGACGGTGCGTTCGGGCTCGCCGAGGGCCGCCGCGATGCGGTGCCAGGCGGCCCGGCCGTCGATCTGCAGCGCGCTGATGATGCGCCGGTCCAGTGAATCCGTCACGGGGCCGGTCCGCGGTGCGTCCATCGGCCCCAGAGTATGGCGGATTCCGTCAACTCCGCAGGGCTTCTTGTTCCCTTCCGTCGCCGTGACCCAGCCTGCCGTGAAGTGAATCGCCCGGTTCCGCACGGTCTCCCCGCCGTGCGGACCGCGCCCCGTCCCCCGAGGCCCGCACGCGCAGCGCGCGCCCATGACTCCCGTGACTCCCCGATCTACGGAGATGGTCGACGTGACCGCGACTCCCGGCAGTCCCCCGCGCTCCCCGGCGGCCGAGGCCACCCCGCCGGTGCCGCTCCGCCCGCCGCGCGCCCGGCGGGTCCGCCCGGCTCTGCTGGGTCCCGGGCTGGTGCTGGCGGCCGCCAGTGTGGGTGCCGGGGACATGGTGACGTCGCTCGCGGGCGCGGCCGGGTACGGCATGGCGCTGATGTGGGCCATCGTCATCGGTGTCGTCCTGAAGTACGCGCTGACCGAGGCGGTGGGCCGGCTGTACCTGGCCACCGGGCAGACGGTGATCGCCGGCCTGCGGTCGGCCGCCCGCTGGCTCCCGGCGGCGTTCCTGCTCTTCGTACTGGTCATCGGGCTGCTGTACGGGGCGGCGCTCGGCTCGGTGGCGTCCCTGGCGCTGTCCACGCTGTTCCCCGTACTGCCCGTCAGGCCCGTGGCCGTCGCCGTCGCGCTCACGGCGGCGGCGATCGTGTACCTCGGGCGGTACGCGGTGTTCGAGCGGGTGATGAGCGTCTTCCTGCTCGCCAAGTTCCTCGGCATGGCCGTCCTGGCGGTGGCCACGCTCGCCACCGCCGACGATGTGCCCGCTCTGCTCGGCACCCTGCGCCCGAGGCTGCCGGCGGGTGACGTGGTGACGGTGCTGGCGCTCATCGGCGGCGTGGGCGGGACGGCCGGGATCGCCTCGTACAGCTACTGGATGCGGGAGAAGGGCTGGGCGGACGGGAGCCGGCTGCGGCTGATGCGGACGGACTCGGCGGTGAGCTACGGCGTCACGCTGCTGTTCGTGCTCTGTACGACGGTGGTGGGCACGGGCCTGCTGTACGGCACGGGCGGCAGCATCACGGGCGGCGAGGGGCTGGCCGCGCTCGCCGATCCGCTCGGCGCCGATCTGGGGTCCGTGGCCCGCGTGCTGTTCCTGGGCACGTTCTTCCTGGTGACGCTGAGCGCGCTGGTCGGTGGCTTCAACGGTCTGTGCTACCTGCTGGCCGACTCGCTGCGGACGCTGCGAGGCGTCCCGGACGCCGAGGCGGAGCCGCACATCGCGCAGCACGGGCGCCCGTTCCGGCTGTTCCTCCTCTACTGCGCCGTCACCTCGGTCGCCGTCATCTTCCTGGGCCGGCCGGTGTCCCTGGTGCTCACCTACGCCGCCGTCGGCTCGCTGATCCTGCCGTTGCTCTCCGGCGCGCTGCTGGTGCTGCTCAACCGCCGGGGCGTGGAGCCGGCGCTGCGCAACCGGACCATGTCGAACACGCTGCTGGGCGGCTCGTTCGTGCTCTTCGGAGTGCTCGCGGTCGTCCAGCTCAAGGAGTCCCTGGGAGGGGCGTGAACCACCTCGTGCGTCATCTCGTCGACCATTCCGACAAGTACCCCGTGAACCCGACGGGCGACGCGGAGCCGTCGGAGGACCTGTGCTTCCGGACCGCGTACGAGCTCGCCGTGGCGCTGGCCCGGCGCGAGATCTCGGCGCGGGAGGTGGTGACGGCCCATCTGGAGCGGATCGAGCGGGTCGATCCCGCGGTGAACGCGATCGTGACGCTGGTGGCCGACCGGGCGCTGGAGCAGGCGTCCGAGGCGGACGACCGGATGGCGGCCGGTGAGCCGGTCGGTCCACTGCACGGGCTGCCCGTCGCGCACAAGGACCTGCACGACACGGCGGGCATCCGGACGACGTCCGGTTCACCGATCTTCGCCGAGCGGGTGCCCGACCAGGATCATCTGGTCGTCGAGCGGCTGCGGAAGGCGGGCGCGATCACGCTCGGGAAGACCAACGTCCCCGAACTGGGCCTGGGTTCGCACACCGTCAACCCCGTCTTCGGGGCCACCCGCAACCCGTACGACCTCTCCCGCAGCGCGGGCGGCAGCAGTGGCGGGGCGGGGGCGGCCCTGGCGTGCGGGATGCAGCCCATCGCGGACGGCAGCGACACCGGCGGCTCGCTGCGCAACCCGGCCTCCTTCAACAACGTCGTCGGGCTGCGCCCGTCGCCGGGCCGGGTGCCGTCCTGGCCCGAGCGGGCGCCCTGGGGACAGCTGTCGGTGAAGGGGCCGATGGCGCGGACCGTGGCGGACGTCGCGCTGACCCTGTCGGTGCTGGCGGGCCCGGATCCCCGCGATCCCCGCTCCCTCCAGACGCCCGGTGCCACCTTCGCCTGGCAACTCGACGGTGATGTGCGGGGGTTGCGGGTCGCCTTCTCGCCCGATCTCGGTGGGGCCGTGCCCGTCGACCCGGAGGTGCGGGAGGCGCTGCGGCCGGCGCCGGAGGTGTTCGCCGCGCTGGGCTGCGAGGTCGAGGAGGCCTGCCCGGACCTGCGCGGCGCGGACGAGGTGTTCCTCGCCCAGCGGGCCTGGCAGGTGGAGCTCTCCTACGGGGCGCTGCTGGACGAGCACCGCGACCGGCTCGCCCCGGACGTGGTCTGGAACATCGAGGAGGGCCGCAGGCTCGGCGGCCCCGACCTCGGGCGGGCCCAGGCGCTGCACGGCGCGCTCTACCACCGGGTGCGCGAGTTCTTCGAGCGGTACGACCTGCTGTTGCTGCCGGTCAGTCAGGTCGCGCCCTTCGACATCGGGCTGGCGTACCCGACGGTCGTGGACGGCACCCCGATGGAGACCTATCTCGACTGGATGCGCTCGGCGTATCTGATCTCCGTCACGGGCTGCCCGGCCCTGTCCGTGCCGGCCGGGTTCACTCCGGGGGGTCTGCCGGTCGGGCTGCAGATCGTGGGCCCGCACCGGCGGGACTGGTCGGTCCTGAAGGCCGGGTACGCCTTCGAGCGGGCGACGCGGGTCGGGGAGCGGCGGCCTCCGGTGGTGTCGGCCGCCGGCTGAGTGCCGGGCCGCCCCGTCAGTGCGTGTGGTCGGCCGGGGGTTCCTCCACCGGGTTCGATGCGGCCGTTTCCCCTGCGTCGACCGTGAACGCCGCCGTGTGGACCTTGCCCTCGTGCTTGAAGTCCAGGAAGAGCCGGTAGGAGCCGGCGCTGGGGGCGGTGGCCGTGAAGGAGATGTCCGGGCCGGGCTCGGTGGTGCCGTCGCCGGGCTCGCCGTTCGGGTGGACGTGCAGGTAGGCGAGGTCGCCGGAGCGCAGGGCGACCAGGTGGCCGTACGCGCCGAGGTAGGGCTGGAGGTCGGTGACGGGCCGGCCGTCGCGGGAGACCTTCAGCTTCAGTTCGCTCGCGGCGCCCGGACGCAGACCGCCGTCCAGTTCGACGTCGTAGCCGTTGACCTCGGCGGTGTCACGCGGTGCCGGCAGCTTGTTCGGCTTGTACGTCCCCGAGGCCCCGAGGTCGGCGCCGAGGGTGAGGTTCTCGGCGTCCTCGCCGGCCGGGGTGAAGTCGGCGAAGACGCGGTAGCCGCCGGCCTCGGGCAGGTCGACGGGGGTGCTCCAGGTGCCGTCGGCGGCTCGGGTGGGGTGCAGATGGCGGTAGGTGACCAGGTCGCGTGAGGCGACGATGAGGTGGAGTTCCTTGTCGTGCTCGCGCTGGTACGCGGTGACGGCGCGTCCCTCGGCGTCCCGGATGACGAAGCGCAGCTCGGCGCGGTCCCCGGCGGTGACGCTCGGGGTGCGCAGGTCGAGGGTGTAGCCGCCCTCGGAGATCTGCAGTCCGCCGGCCGGGGCGGACGCGTGTGCGCCCGCGCCCTCTCCGGGGTCCGGTGACTGGTCCGGTGACTCCTCGGTGTGGCCGTCGTGGCGCGCGGGCTCGCTCTTCGCGGTGTCCGTCACGACGGGTTCGACGCCCTTGCCCACGCCGTAGGCGGCGCCGAACGTCGCGGCCAGCGCGGCGGCGTAGGCGGTGATCCTCAGTCCGGTGTTCATGGCCGTCTCCTTCGAGGTCCGGGTCTCCACACAGCTCACCATACCCCCAGGGGGTATGGAGTCAAGCGCTGGGACGACTTGCCTAGGATACCCCTGAGGGGTATACAGGAGGCGAACCGCAAGGATACCCCCGCCCCGTATCCATGAAGATCGCCGCCCACGCCGTACGAGGGAGCAGCCATGACCGTCACCAGGACCGGGACCGGAACCGCCGCGGAGGTGGAGCTCGCCATCGGCGGTATGACCTGCGCCTCCTGCGCCGCCCGCGTCGAGAAGAAGCTGAACCGCATGGAGGGCGTCACCGCGACGGTCAACTACGCCACCGAGAAGGCCAAGGTCAGCTACACCGACGAGGTCTCGGTACGGGACCTGATCGCCACCGTGGAGGCGACCGGCTACACGGCACGCGAGCCCGCACCACCCGCCCGGACCGAGTTCGACGGCACGGACGGCAAGGACGGCAAGGACGGCGGAGGCGACTCGGCGGACGACGAGCTGCGGCCGCTCCGGCAGCGCCTGACCACCGCCGTGGTCCTGGCTGTGCCCGTCATCGCGATGGCCATGATCCCGGCACTGCAGTTCGAGTACTGGCAGTGGCTGTCCCTGACGCTGGCGGCGCCCGTGGTGACGTACGCGGGGTGGCCCTTCCACCGCGCCGCCTGGACGAACGCCCGGCACGGGGCCGCCACCATGGACACGCTCATCTCCATCGGCACCCTGGCCGCCTTCGGCTGGTCGCTGTGGGCGCTGTTCCTCGGCACGGCGGGCACACCGGGCATGACGCACCCCTTCGAGCTGACCATCGTCCGGGGCGACGGCGCCGGCTCGATCTATCTGGAGGCGGCGGCCGGGGTGACCGCCTTCATCCTCGCCGGGCGCTACTTCGAGGCCCGCTCCAAGCGGAAGGCGGGCGCGGCCCTGCGGGCGCTGCTGGAGCTGGGCGCGAAGGACGTCACCGTGCTCAGCCGTGAGGGCGGCGAACGCACGGTTCCCGTCGGCGAGTTGCGGGTCGGCGACCGCTTCCTGGTGCGCCCGGGCGAGAAGATCGCCACCGACGGGACCGTCGTGGAGGGCTCCTCCGCCGTGGACGCGTCCATGCTGACCGGCGAGTCCGTGCCCGTGGAGGTCGCGGTCGGCGACACGGTCACCGGTGCCACCGTGAACGCGGGCGGGCGTCTGGTGGTCGAGGCCACCAGGATCGGCGCCGACACGCAACTGGCCCGGATGGCGCGACTGGTGGAGGACGCGCAGAACGGGAAGGCCTCGGCCCAGCGGCTCGCGGACCGTATCTCCGCCGTGTTCGTGCCGATCGTGATCGCCCTCGCCCTGGGCACCCTCGGCTTCTGGCTCGGCAACGGCGCCGGGCTCACGGCCGCGTTCACCGCCGCCGTCGCCGTACTGATCATCGCCTGCCCCTGCGCCCTGGGGCTCGCCACGCCGACCGCGCTGCTGGTCGGCACCGGGCGCGGCGCCCAGCTGGGCATCCTGATCAAGGGCCCGGAGGTGCTGGAGTCCACGCGCGGGGTCGACACCGTCGTCCTCGACAAGACCGGCACCGTCACCACCGGCCGGATGACCCTGCTGGCCGTGCACCCCGCCGACGGCACCGTCGAGGCCGACGTGCTGCGCCTGGCGGGCGCGGTGGAGCACGCCTCCGAGCACCCGGTCGCCCGTGCCGTCGCCGAGGGCGCCCTGGCCCGGCTCGGCTCGCTGCCCACGCCGGAGGACTTCGCGAACGTGCCCGGCCTCGGGGTCCAGGGTGTCGTCGACGGTCACGCGGTCCTCGTCGGCCGCGCACGGCTCCTCGCCGACTGGGCCATGGAACCGCCGACGGACCTGCGGCGGGCGATGGAACGGGCCGAGACCTCCGGCCGCACGGCCGTCGTGGTCGCCTGGGACGGCGAGGTCCGCGCGGTCCTCGAAGTCGCCGACGCGGTGAAGGAGACCAGCGCCGAGGCGATCGCGCGGCTGCGCGCGCTCGGCCTCACCCCGATCCTGCTGACCGGGGACAACCGGGCCGTGGCGGAGTCCGTCGCCCGCGAGGTCGGGATCGCGCCGGGGGACGTGATCGCGGAGGTGCTGCCGCAGGACAAGGTCGCGGTCGTCGAGCGCCTTCAGGGCGAGGGCCGTTCGGTCGCGATGGTCGGGGACGGCGTCAACGACGCGGCCGCCCTCGCGCAGGCCGACCTGGGGCTGGCGATGGGCACGGGCACGGACGCCGCGATCGAGGCGAGCGATCTGACCCTCGTCCGGGGCGACCTGCGCGCGGCGGCCGACGCCATCCGCCTCGCCCGCCGGACCCTCGGCACCATCCGGTCCAACCTGTTCTGGGCCTTCGCCTACAACGTGGCCGCCCTGCCGCTCGCGGCGGCCGGTCTCCTCAACCCGATGATCGCGGGGGCGGCCATGGCCTTCTCGTCGGTCTTCGTCGTCGGCAACTCCTTGCGTCTGCGGACGTTCCGGTCGGCCGGCTGAATCAGCCGACCGGGGCCGGGGGCCGTTCCGGCCGGCCTCCCGGCCTCGGTGAATTCGCGACCTTCGTCAATTCACCGAGGCCGTGCCCGGCGGGGTCGCGGAGCGATTCGCCCGACGCCCGCGATCCGTTCGGCGAAATCACCGACGAATTGCTGGTTCCGCTTCATCCGGGGCGGAAATCCCGGAACTGTGCCGTAAATCACAGAGACCGCGCTCGGGAGATCACCTTTGAATACCCGGCGCTCTTGGCGAATTCCGGACTACGGTCGGCGGAAAGCCGTCAGGAACGTTGATCGAATTCGACGCGAGCGATCACCGAGCGTGACGATCGTCGAGGCGGGCGAGCAGCAGGTTCGGGTCCCGCAGGGTGAAGAAGGCGCCGCTCGGGACGTAGACCGTCCGGTGGCGCACGGCCACGGAGGTGGGGTTGGAGAGTCCGTCGTCCTGGCTGAGGACGACGGTGTGGGTGCCGTCCGGGCGGACGAGGGCGACCTCGTTACTCAGGATCAGGGCGGCGAGAACGGTGTCGCCGTGCCCGGTGAAGGCGAAGTCGTCGACCCCGGCGAGCCCCGTCGCCCTGGTCTCGGGCCTGCCCGCCGAGCCGTCCCGGCGGACGGGGACGCGCAGCAGGGTCCGCCGGTCGGTGTTGGAGACCCATACGGCGCCGTCGTGGACCTTGAGTCCGTTCGCGCCGACACCGAAGCCGCCCTCCGAGGCGGGCAGGGGCCGGAGGGCGGCGCCCGTGGCCCAGGCCGTGGGCGTGCCGCCCCGCTGCGGGACGCGCCAGACGGTGCCCAGCACCGAGTCGGCGACGTAGAGCACGCCTCGGCGCTCGTCGAGGCCGAGGGCGTTGGGCAGCCCGTTCGGCGGCAGCTGGGCGATCTGCCGGGGCGTCCCACCGGGGGTGACACGCCAGACGCCCGTCTTGCGGGTGCCGGTGGCGTAGGTGACGTAGAGCGTGCCGTCGTGGGCGCGGGCGATGCCGAGGACGACGTCGTCGCCGACCAGGGGCGTCCGCGGGTTCGGCTCGGCGGGCAGCGTGGCGAGGACACGGGTGTGCCCCTGCTTGGTGACGTGGGCGACCTGACGGGCGGCCGAGAAGGTCAGGTCGGCGGAGCCGTCGGGTTCGAGGGCGATGTTCTCGGGTGTCTGGCCCCGGGTGATGTCGAAGTGGGCGACGACACGCGGACGGGAGACGATCGGCTCCCCGTCCGGCGGGGGTGCCGCGGCGAGCAGGGCGACGGCGGCGGTGACCGCCGCGACGACGGGCAACGGGCGAAGACGGGGCATCGGTCTCTCCTCGGGCGGGGCCTGGACGCCTCGGTGGCGGCGCCTCACGACCATGACGGCGCGTCCGTCGACGGAAGCGGGAGTCACGGCCGGGCGTTCGCCCACACGGCGCACGGCATGGGGCCGGTCGGGCCCTCGCTGGAGCCCGACCGGGTCGGGTCACACCCATGGCGAGGGGTCTCGGGTGGCAGACGCGTACGGAAGGGCAGACGGCGGGGGTCGCGCGGCAGCAGCCCCTGTGCCGCCGGGCGACACGAGGGTGGTGCGGCGCAGCCCCCGTACCGCCGAGTGATCAGCCGCGCATCGGCACCGGCGCCCTCTGGCCCGTTCCTGCCCCGCCTCACCCCCCGGCCCGTTGCTGGCCCGCCTCACCCCTCGGCCACAGCCGCGCCCCCGGCCACCACCCCCGGGCCACAAACCCGCGACCCGCCCCCGGCCACAGACCCGCCCCGGCCACCACTTCCGGGCCTCCGCCCGCCCCCCACCGCACCTTGCCCCAGCCACGACCCCCGCCTAGCCTGGTTTTGTGCCGCGAATAAACAAAACCCGATCGCACAGCGCCGTGCCGGGCCACCCCACCGACCCCTCGCACCTCCGCACCCTCCGTATCGCCATCACCGCTTTCTTCGCCCTCGACGGCTTCGTCTTCGCCGGCTGGGTGGTCAGGATCCCCGCGATCAAGGAGCAGACCGGCGCCTCGCCCGGGGCCCTGGGGCTCGCCCTGCTGGGTGTGTCCGCCGGAGCGGTGGTCACGATGATGCTCACCGGCCGCCTCTGCCGCCGCTTCGGCAGCCACCCGGTCACCGTCGCCTGCGCCGTGCTGCTCTGCCTCAGCGTGGCCCTGCCCCCACTGACCCACTCGGCACTCGCCCTGGGCGCGGTGCTCCTGGTGTTCGGCGCGGCATTCGGCGGGATCAACGTGGCCTTCAACAGCGCTGCCGTGGACCTGGTGGCCGCGCTGGGGCGGCCCATCATGCCCGGGTTCCACGCCGCGTTCAGTCTCGGCGGCATGGTCGGGGCCGGGCTCGGCAGCCTCGTCGCCGGCTCGCTCTCCCCGACCCGCCATCTGCTCGGCATCACCCTGATCGGCCTCCTGGTGACGGCCGTCGCCGCGCCCACCCTGCTGCGCCACGATCCCCCGCTGCCCCTCGACCGCACTCCCGCGGACCGCTCCCCCGCGCGCCCCGCCCGGGAGGCCGACCCACGGGGCTCCGGCCGCCTGGACAGCCGTACGCGCGCCCTGGTCGTCGTCCTGGGGCTGATCGCCGGCTGCACGGCGTACGGCGAGGGCGCGCTGGCGGACTGGGGCGCCCTGCACCTGGAGGCGGACCTGGACGCCTCACCCGGTGTCGCGGCGATCGGTTACTCGTGTTTCGCGCTCGCCATGACGATCGGCCGACTGACCGGAACGACCCTGCTCGAACGCCTGGGCAGGACCACGGTGCTCGTGGCCGGCGGGACCACCGCGACGGCCGGCATGCTCCTCGGCTCCCTCGCCCCTTCGGTCTGGGCGACCCTGCTCGGCTTCGCGGTCACCGGACTCGGCCTCGCCAACATCTTCCCGGTGGCCATCGAACGGGCCGGCGCGCTGGCCGGCCCGAGCGGTGTCGCGACCGCCTCCACGCTCGGCTACCTCGGGATGCTCCTCGGCCCACCCGCGATCGGTTTCATGGCCGAGTGGTTCTCCCTGCCCACCGCACTCACCAGCGTCGCGGTACTCGCCGCGTTCGCCTCCGTCATCGCCTTCGCCACGCGCCACTCGGCCGCGAAATGACCACTCACCGTTGCCTCTTGACCCCTCGCGGTGCATGAAGTCAGCCCTCCGAGAACATGAGGCAACCATTCAGTCGTTCGCTTCGTATAACTCCCTGGAGACACTGCGACCCGGCCGAACAGAGGACGGCCGGAGCGTCACCATCCGCTTTTCCGGATGGTCCCGAACAAGGAGAAACGATGCGACTGTTCGTGCTCAACTACGCTCGCTCCGCTGAGCAGTTGGAGTTCAGCGCTCCGTACACCTACGACTCCGGGCTGCAGTTGAACGTGCTCGCCGATGGGCGGATAGCCGCTCACGACCAGGGCCTTATGCGGGAATTGGGGGCGACGACGTCCACCGCGGGTTCGAAGACCCATTTCGACGACTGAACGCGGACCCGGCGACGATGACGGTGCTGATCCTCACCAGCGAACAGGATGTGACGGCGGACCTGGTGGTGGCACGACTGAACGGGACCGGTGTCCCGGTGGTGCGCCTCGACCCCGCCGACCTCCCCGGCGGGGTGGCTCTCTCCGGCGAGTACGTGCACGGCGCCTTCCGCGGGCATCTGTCCGCCGGCGGGCGCCTGGTGAGCATGAGCGGACTGCGCTCCATCTGGCTGCGCCGACCGGGGGTCCCGGCCAGCCGGGTGGGCGAGCCGTCCGCCTGGCTGACCGAGGAGTCCTCGCAGGCCCTGTACGGCATGCTGCGCGGCACGGGGGCCCGTTGGATGAACGACCCCGACGCGGCCCGGCGGGCCCGCCACAAGCCGTGGCAGCTCCGGCACGCCCAACGCTGTGGCCTCCCCGTACCGGCCACGCTCATCACCACGTTCCCGCAGGCCGCCCGCGAGTTCGCCGAGCGCTTCCCGGACCTGGTGGTGAAGCCGGTCTCCGGCACCCACCCGCAGGAGCCGGCCCGCACGGTCCCCACCAGCCGGGTCGCGCCCGGCACCGACTTCACCGCCGTGGCGTTCGGCCCGACGCTGTTGCAGCGCCGGATCGCCAAGGCGGCGGACATCAGACTCACCGCCGTCGGTGACCGCCTGCTGGCCGCCCGCAAGGCGGTCGCCCCGGACGCGCACCCCGACGAGGTCGACGTCCGCTTCGCCCCCTCCACCGCGCCCTGGCAGCCGGTGGAGGTCCCGGCACGCACCGCCGCCGCCGTGCGCGCCTATCTGCGGGACGCCGAACTCTCCTACGGCGCCTTCGACTTCGCGGAGGACGCGGACGGGACCTGGTGGTTCCTGGAGTGCAACCAGTCAGGACAGTTCGGGTTCGTGGAGATGGACACCGGCCAGCCGATCGCCCACAGCGTCGCCGAGTGGCTGGCCGAGGAGGGGCCGGGGGCGAGAACACGCCACCACGACCGTATCCGCGCGACCCCCTGACCCGCCGCCACTCGGACGGGCCCCGCGCGCCCGCCCCGGCCAGGTGGGCGCGTCGGCTTCGGCGGGCGTACCGTGCGTCCTCGTCCGGCAGACTCCTCCCATGGAAACCGCTGAGCACATCACAGCCCTGGACGAGGAAGGCCGGCTGCTCGCCACGGCCGCCCGGAAGGCCGGTACGGACGCCGAGGTGCCGACCTGTCCGTCGTGGCGGGTACGGGACCTGCTCCGCCACACGGGGGCGGTGCACCGCTGGGCCACGGCCTTCGTCGCCGAGGGACACCCCTCGCCCCGGCCTCCCGCGGACGCTCCGGAAGACCTGGACGGTGACGCCCTGCTGACCTGGTTCGAGGACGGTCACCGGCGCCTCGTCGACACCCTGCGCGCTGCCCCGGCCGACCTCGACTGCTGGAGCTTTCTGCCCGCCCCGTCCCCACTCGCCTTCTGGGCACGCCGCCAGGCCCACGAGACGGCCGTGCACCGCGTCGACGCGGAGTCCGCACTCGGCGACGCCCCCGGCCTCCCCGTACCGGACTTCGGCACGAGCCTCGGCGTGGACTTCGCCGTCGACGGCGTCGACGAACTACTGCTCGGCTTCCACGCCCGCCCCAAGAGTCGGGTGCGCACCGCGACGCCACGTGTCCTCCGGGTGCGCGCGACGGACACGGACGCCGCCTGGACCGTACGGCTGTCGGCCGAACCCCCGGTGGCGGAGCGCGCGGACGGGTCACGGGCCCCGGCCGCCGACTGCGAGATCGCGGGCCCGGCGCCCCAGTTGTACCTGGCCCTGTGGAACCGGCTCCCCTTCCCCGCCGTCGACGGCGACCCCACGCTCGCAGAGCTGTGGCGGGAGACCTCGGGCATCGGCTGAACCGGGCCCTGCGGGCGCGCCGACCTTCTTGTCCGCCGGGCCCCGCGCCCTCACACTCGGTCCATGGGGAGACGGACGCAGGCCGAACGGGACGCGATGACGACGGAGATCGGGTTCGCGCTCTTCGCGGGGGCGATGATGGCGGGCGCGGCCTATTTCGGCGTGACCGAGTTCCTGCCGAACGTCTTCGGCTCCCTGCGCGGCCGGTCGGACCTGCTCCGCCACCTCGCGGCCTCCACCACCGTGGTGGTGTTCGTCGCGGTCGTCACGATCGTGCTGACCCGCTTCAGGCACGCCTTACGAGCGGGCCGTGAGGCTTCCGCGCCCGGCGGACCGGACGGCGCGGCTCAGCCCAGCCAGCCCGGCCGCACCAAGCCGGACTCGTAGGCCAGGACGACGAGTTGGGCGCGGTCACGCGCGCCCAGCTTCACCATCGTGCGGCTGACGTGCGTCTTGGCCGTGAGCGGGCTGACGACGAGCCGACGGGCGATCTCCTCGTTGCTCAGACCGATGCCGCGGGCGATCCGCAGCCGCTCCTCGTCGGCCCGCAGGCGTGCGGCACGGGCCCGTTCGGTCCGCTCCCGGGCCCACTGCTCGCGCCGGGTCCGGGCCAGCTCGGAGAGCGCGACGATCGCCACGCCCCAGGTCACGACGACGATCTCCTGTCCCCAGCTCGCGGCGTCGTCCCCGTCCGGCGGCAGCCACCGGTACAGCCAGTGCGCCACCAGCACGTGCCCCACCCAGAGCGCCCCCATCGCCGTCCAGGCGGCCCGGCGGTGCCCCGCGACGATCGCGCTGAAGCAGCCGACGGCCACGGTGACGAACACCGGCCCGTACGGATATCCGGCCCCGAGGTACACCATGGCGGTCGCGGACGTCCCGAAGGCGACGAGCACCGGATGCCGCCACCGCCACAGCAGCATCGCGGTGCCCAGCAGCAGGAGCACGCGCGCGAAGGGGTCGAGCGCGGCGCGTTCGCCCTGCTGGAGCTCTGCGGCCGCGTTCGAGCCGACCAGGACGACGACGGTGAGCGCCAGTGTGGAGCGCCAGGGCCGGCGGGGGCGCGCCTCGTCGCCGTCCGCCCGGTGCCACCACGGGGGCCCGCTCCCGTGCCATCGCCGCCACGCCGGTCCGCCCCGGCCCGACGGCCCACTCCGCACGGGGTGGGCGTCCGCTGCCGGGAGGCCTGCCGCCTCCGCGCCCCGCTCCGCCATACCTGCCACGCTAGACGCCGCCCGCGGGGCACGACGTCATCCGAGCGGAGCGATCACGTCTACTCCGCGCGACGTACGTCCGTCAGTCCCACGTGACGGGCGAGCCCGTGCGCCGCGTCGCGGAAGAACGCCTCGCGGTTCTCGACCACCCTGTTGAACTGCCCGAACACCTCGAAGTTGACCAGCCCGAACAACTGGGCCCACGCCGCGACCAGGACCGCGACCACCTCCGGCGGCAGGTCGGGCGCGAAGTCCTCGGCCATGCGCAGCGCCTCGGGCCGCAGCTCGGCCGGCAGCTGCCTCCTCGCCACCCCGTCGGCCTGATGGGCATCCCGTGCGATACGGATGAGCACCTGCCCCGCCCGGGAGGCGGCCGGCACCGTCGTGTCGGGCGCGGTGTATCCCGGCACGGGCGAACCGTAGATCAACGCGTACTCGTGCGGCCGCGCCAGCGCCCACTCCCGTACCCCCTCGCACACAGCGACCCACTGCCCGGCCGGACTCTCCCCGGCGGCCTTCGCGTGCGCGGCCTCGGCCGCCTCGCCCAGCGAGTCGAACGCGTCGATGATCAGTGCGGTGAGCAGTTCGTCCCGGCTCGGGAAGTAGCGGTACAGCGCGGAGGAGACCATGCCGAGCTCGCGCGCGACGGCCCGCAGCGACAGCTTGGCGGCGCCCTCGGCGGCCAGCTGTCTGCGCGCCTCGTCCTTGATGGCGGCGGTGACCTCGATCCTGGCGCGGGCACGGGCCCCTCGTGCGGTGCTCATGTGCGGCAGTGTGCCACAAGGTCAGAGCACTGCACACAAACGAGAGCAGTGCTCTTGCCATGGCCGCCGTCGTCGTACACACTTGCCTCGAGCGAGAGCAGTGCTCTCTGAATTGGGAGGAACCCCATGTCGTCGTCGCCCCACTACATCAAGGCCAACCCCTTCGACCGCGCGCTCAACGGCTTCATCGGCTGGCTCGCCCGCCACGGCGTCAGCCTCGTCGGCACCGCCGAACTCTCCGTGCGCGGCCGAAAGAGCGGCGAGTGGCGTCGGCTGCCGGTCAACCCGTTGCCGTACGAGGGCGGCCCCTACCTCGTCTCGGCGCGCGGCCACTCCGAGTGGGTGCGCAACATGCGGGCGGCCGGCGGTGGACGGCTCCAGGTGGGCCGCCGGGTGCAGGAGTTCACGGCGGTCGAGCTGCCCGACGAGGAGAAGCCCGCCGTGCTGCGCACCTATCTGAAGAAGTGGGGCTGGGAGGTGGGCCGGTTCTTCGGTGACGTCACCGCCGACTCCACCGACGCGGAACTGCTCGCCGCCGCACCGAAGCACCCCGTCTTCCGGATCACCGTCCAGCGGTGACCGGCGGGGTGCCGGGTGCGGCGCGGGCCTCCAGGTAAGGGAACGGGCCTGCTTACCGGCGGCGCGGACCTACTTGTCGAACGCGGTCAGCGCGCGCTGGGCGATCGGATGGTTGCGGACGATCTCCCCCAGGGAGGTCGAACCGCGCGTGATGTCCACGAAGGCCCGCCAGGCGGGCCGGAATCCGGTGAGCGCCGCGTGGAAGAGCCCCGGCCGCCGCTCGAAGGCGATCAGCAGCCGCTTGCCGACGCTCATCTCGACACCGAGCCCCGCCTTCACGGCGAACGCGTAGTTCAGCGCCTGGCGGCGGGTGTCCACCGCGTCGTGCGCCTCGGCGATCCGCACCGCCCACTCCCCCGCGAGCCGCCCCGAGCGCAGCGCGAAGGAGATGCCCTCCCGGGTCCACGGCTCCAACAGCCCCGCCGCGTCCCCGCAGACCAGCACCCGGCCCCGCGAGAGCGGCGAGTCGTCGGCACGGCAGCGCGTCAAGTGGCCCGAGGAGACGCTCGGTTCGAAGCCGGCGAGGCCGAGCCGCCCGATGAAGTCCTCCAGGTACCGCTTGGTGGCGGCGCCTTCACCGCGCGCTGAGATCACACCGACGGTCAGGGTGTCACCCTTGGGGAACACCCACCCGTAACTGCCGGGCATGGGGCCCCAGTCGATGAGGACGCGTCCCTTCCAGTCCTCGGCGACCGTCTCCGGGACGGGGATCTCCGCCTCCAGGCCCAGGTCGACCTGGTCGAGCTTCACCCCGACGTGTGCCCCTATGCGGCTGGCGCTTCCGTCCGCGCCGACGACGGCCCGCGCGAGGAGCGTCTCACCGCCGTGCAGGACGACGGCGACCGTACGCCGGTCCGGCACCGCCGAGCCGTGCTGTTCGACACGGGTGACCGTGACCCCCGTCCGCAGTTCGGCGCCCGCCTTCTGGGCGTGCTCGACGAGTTGCTGGTCGAACTCGGGCCGGTTGATCAGCCCGAACAGCATCTGTTTCGATTTGCGTGTCCGGGCGTAGCGGCCGTCGAGCGAGAAGGTGACCGCGTGCACCCGGTCCTTGAGAGGCAGTTCGAAGCCGGGCGGCAGCGCGTCGCGCGAGGGGCCGATGATGCCGCCGCCGCACGTCTTGTAGCGCGGCAGCTCCGCCTTCTCCAGCAACAGGACGCTGCGTCCCGCGACCGCCGCCGCGTAGGCGGCCGATGCCCCTGCGGGGCCCGCGCCCACCACGACGACGTCCCACACCCGCTGCACGTCGTCCGCCGAAGAGTTCTCGCTGCTCACGATGGTCTACTGCTCCCGATCCAGCCGCCTGCCGCACCTGTCCCACGCATCCTACGGCGGGTGACGCCGAGCACCGCTGTGGGAGGATCGGCAGCGCATGCGCCCTACACCGACACACCGGGCAGGAGCGCGTGCGGCCCCGTACCCAGAAGGACAACGTCGCACCCACCAGGAGCGTGCCCATGCCGTCGAACCCGGTCGCCGAGACCGTCGCCTCGCTGCTTCCCCGGGCGAAGGAGGAGCTCACCGAACTGGTGGCCTTCAAGTCGGTGGCGGACTTCGACCAGTTCCCGAGGAGCGAGAGCGAGGGCGCCGCGCGCTGGATCGCCGACGCGCTGCGCGCCGAGGGCTTCCAGGACGTGGCGCTGCTGGACACCCCCGACGGCACCCAGTCCGTGTACGGCTGCCTGCCGGGTCCGGAGGGCGCGAAGACGGTCCTCCTCTACGCCCACTACGACGTGCAGCCGCCGCTCGACGAGGCCGCGTGGGTGTCACCGCCGTTCGAGCTGACCGAGCGCGACGGCCGTTGGTACGGGCGGGGCGCCGCCGACTGCAAGGGCGGTGTGATCATGCACCTGTTGGCGCTGCGGGCCCTCAAGGCGAACGGCGGGGTGCCGGTCACCGTCAAGGTGATCGTCGAGGGCTCCGAGGAGATGGGCACCGGGGGCCTCCAGCAGTACGCCGAGGCGCACCCCGAGCTGCTCGCCGCCGACACCGTCGTGATCGGCGACGCGGGCAACTTCCGCGTGGGCCTGCCGACGGTCACCTCCTCCCTGCGCGGCATGATCCTCATGCGGGTGCGCGTCGACGCCCTCGAAGGCAACCTGCACTCGGGGCAGTTCGGCGGCGCGGCCCCCGACGCGCTGGCCGCGCTGATCCGCGTCCTGGACTCCCTGCGCGCCGAGGACGGCACGACGACCGTCGACGGACTCGCGAGCGACGGGACGTGGGACGGCCTGCAGTACGCCGACGCGCAGTTCCGCGAGGACGCCAAGGTGCTCGACGGGGTGGAACTGGTCGGCGCCGACACGGTCGCCGACCGGATCTGGGCCCGGCCCGCCGCCACCGTGCTGGGCATCGACGCCCCGCCCGTGATCGGCGCGACCCCGTCGATCCAGGCGAGCGCCCGCGCCCTGATCGGTCTGCGCGTCCCGCCGGGCGTGGACGTCCAGCAGGCGATCAAGCTGCTCGAAGCCCACGTCGTGGCGCACACCCCGTGGGGCGCGCGGGTGAACTGCGAACTCATCGGCCACGGCCAGGCGTTCCGCGCCGACACCTCCAGCCCGGCGTACGAGGCGATGGCGGCGGCGATGGCCGTCGCCTACCCGGGCCAGGAGATGCAGTACGCGGGCCACGGCGGCTCCATCCCCCTCTGCAACGCCCTCGCGGCCCTCTACCCCGACGCCGAGATCCTCCTCATCGGCCTCAGCGAACCCGAGGCCCGGATCCACGCGGTCAACGAGAGCGTGTCCCCGGAGGAGTTGGAGCGCATGTCGGTGACGGAGGCGTTGTTCCTGGGGAACTACGCAAACAGCTGAGCGAACCCGCGCCCCGAAAGGGGCGCGGCGGCGGCGCGAGGAGTCACCCCCTACACAGGAACCCCGGCCTCCAAGTACAGCGCGGCGCCCCGCTCCCGGGCCCGCAACGCCCACCGCAGCCGCTCGTACCGCACCGGCGGCAACAGATCCGCCGCCTCCTCCTCCGTGACGAACCTCCAGGCACGCAGCTCGGGCCCGGGCAGCACGGGCCGCTGCGCGCCGGTGACATCCAGTCGGCCCCCGTCGAACAGCAGCCGCAACCCTCCGTACCTCGGCGACGCCGGCGCCTCCCAGTCGACGACCAGCAGCCGCGGCACCTCGCCGAGCCGTATCCCGATCTCCTCCAGCACCTCCCGCACACCCGCCCGCGCAGGCGCCTCCCCGGCCTCGACGACCCCGCCGGGGAACTCCCACCCGGGCTTGTAGGTCGGATCGACGAGCAGGACCCGGTCCTCCTCGTCGAACAACAGAACCCCCGCGGCGACCGTCTCGGCGGTCGGCTCGGGGGTCTGCACGATGTCGCACACGGGTACGCCGTCGGTGGCCACGGCGTCGGCGATGAGCCGTGCGGTCTCGTACGGGGTGAGGGCGCCGGTGTCGACGAGATGGGCATCCGCGGTGAGCCAGCCGCCCAGCGCGGCGCGGTACGGCGCGATGTGGTCGTACGCCCATTGACGCAGCCGCATCTCGCCGTCGGGGAGGTCGGGCGGAATCTCCCGCCCGGCTATTCGCTCCCGCAGTATCGTTTCGGCCGGGGCCAGGAGCAGATGCCGCACGGGGATGCGGCGGGAGGCGAGCCCGCCGAAGATCTCGTCCCGGTACTCCTGGCGGAGCAGGGTCATGGGGACCACGAGGGTGCCGCCCAGCTCGGCGAGCAGCGCGGCGGCGGTGTCGACCACCAGCCGTCGCCAGCTCGGCAGGTCCTGGAAGTCGCCGACCTCGGCGAGGCGTTTGGCCGGCAGCATGTGTGTCAGTGCGCCGCCGATGACCTCGGGGTCGAAGAGCGTGCTGTTCGGGATCAGTTCGATCAGTTCCCGTGCGGTGGTGGTCTTCCCCGCACCGAACGCACCGTTGATCCAGACGATCACGGTTCCCCCTCTTCTGTTGGCCCCCTGAGGCTTGCCCTCCACTCCGCCACGGAAACCAGCCGCTGATGAGGAGCCGAAATACGACGACGGCGGGCCCCCACCGAATGGGGGACCCGCCGCGGACGACGTGTGGGGGGACGGAGGGATCACCCGCCGCCCACTACCGGCCGGTCAGCCTTCTTTGCCGCCCTTGCCCTCCTGGTCCGCCAGGCCGCCCAGAGCGTCGTCGTCGACCGCCAGGCTGTCGTTGGCGACCGTCTTGCCGACGCCGCCGAGCGTGCCCTCGACGTCCAGTTTGCTGAGTGCGTCGGTCTTCCCGAGCGTGTCGGCGGCTTCGAGACCGTGCGACGGCGTGATGGCCGCGACGACGAAACCGGTGGCGAGGGAGGCGATGGCGAGCATGCTGCGCTTCTTCATGCCCCGCTCAACTGGCAAAGCCCCCGAGGGGTAACGCCCGGTCTTCCCTCAACCCCGGCCCGTCAGCCCCGTCCCGTCAGCGCCGCCCCGTCAGCGCCGCCGCGGCCGCGCCCACCAGGCCCGCGTCGGTGCCCATCGTGGCGGGGGCGATGGCCAGGTCCTGGACGAAGGAGAGGGTGGCGTAGTCCTTGAGGGCGGTGCGCAGGGGCGCGAAGAGGACGTCACCGGCGTTCGCGACACCCCCGCCGATGACCGCGAGGTCGATCTCGACGAGCGTGGCGGTCGCCGCGATCCCGGCCGCGAGGGCCTGCGCGGCGCGCTCGAAGGAGGTCACGGCGATCGGGTCGCCGGACCGCGCGGCGGCGGCGACCGCGGCAGCGGAGGTGTCGCCGTCGGGCCCGGGCCGCCACCCGTTCTCCAGGGCGCGGCGGGCGATATTGGGCCCGCTGGCGATGCGCTCGACACAGCCGCGGGCACCGCACGGGCACGCGTCGCCGTCGAGGTCGACGCTGATGTGGCCGATGTGCCCGGCGTTGCCGGTGGGGCCCGTGTAGAGCTTCCCGCCGAGGACGAGCCCACCGCCGACGCCCGTCGACACGACCATGCACAGCGCGTTGTCATGGCCGCGCGCGGCGCCCTGCCAGTGCTCGGCCGCCGTGATGGCCGCGCCGTCCCCGATCAGTTCGACGGGCAGCCCGCCGGTCACGGCCCGGACCCGCTCGACGAGGGGGAAGCCGCGCCAGCCGTGGATGTTCACGGGGCTGACCGTGCCGGCGGAGGCGTCCACCGGCCCCGCGCTGCCGATCCCGACGGCCGTGGCCCCGCTCCACAGCGGGTCCGCGCCCAGTTCGCCGAGCACCTCCTCGACGGCCCGCATGACGGTGTCGCCGTCCTCCCGTGCCGGCGTCGGGCGCTGCGCGCGCACCAGGATCCGGCCGTGGCCGTCCACCAGCGCCCCGGCGATCTTGGTGCCGCCTATGTCGAGCGCGGCCACGAGGTCGGTCTGCATCAGTGTCAGTTCTCCCGCTGCGAGTCTCCTACCGGGCGCCCGGATCCAGCGACACCCGGATCTCCGGCCGGAAAACTGGCAGCACGACGCTCGCCTGGTGGGGGGCGCCGGCCAGAGAATGCGATAGACAGTCTCCCCCGGCCGTGACAACGTTGTCCAGGCTCTATGCTCGACGACACATCCTCAACAGCCGCACCTTTTCCCCACGGAAGCCCCGCACCCACCTCGCCCCTCCCCGCGACCGCACCCACTGGACGACAGGACAGGACAGCGCACCGTGCCCGACACCGCAGCCGGCATCGCCCGCCGCCCCGAGAACCGCTACGGCAACCGTCCCACGATGAAGGACGTCGCGGCCCGGGCCGGAGTGGGTCTGAAGACGGTCTCGCGCGTGGTGAACGGCGAGCCGGGCGTCACCCCGGACACCGAGCGCCGGGTCCAGGAGGCGATCGAGGCGCTCGGCTTCCGGCGCAACGACAGCGCGCGGGTGCTGCGCAAGGGCCGTACGGCCAGCATCGGCCTCGTCCTGGAGGACCTCGCCGACCCGTTCTACGGCCCGCTCAGCCGGGCGGTGGAGGAGGTGTCCCGCGCGCACGGCTCGCTGCTGATCAACGGGTCCAGCGCGGAGGACCCGGACCGCGAACAGGAGCTGGCGCTGGCGCTGTGCGCCCGCCGTGTCGACGGGCTCGTGATCATTCCGGCCGGTGACGACCACCGGTATCTGGAGCCCGAGATCAGGGCGGGGGTGGCCACCGTGTTCGTGGACCGTCCGGCCGGGCGGATCGACGCCGACGTGGTGCTCGCGGACAGCTTCGGCGGAGCCCGGGACGGGGTCGCCCACCTCATCGCCCACGGCCACCGCAGGATCGGCTTCATCGGCGACATGCCCCGCATCCACACCGCCGCCGAGCGGCTGCGCGGCTACCGGGCGGCCATGGAGGACGCGGGCATACGGGTCGAGGACGCGTGGATGTCGCTGGGCGTCACCGATCCCGAGCGGGTCCGCAGGGCGGCCGAGGACATGCTGTCCGGCCCGGACCCCGTCACGGCGGTCTTCGCGGGCAACAACCGGGTGACGGTCACGGTCGTACGGGTCCTCGCCGAGCACCCCCGTGCGGTCGCCCTCGTCGGCTTCGACGACTTCGAGCTGGCCGATCTGCTCCGGCCGGGCATCACCGTCGTCGCCCAGGATCCCGCCCGGCTCGGCCGCACCGCCGCCGAACGCCTCTTCCAGCAGTTGGACGGCTCCCTCGTCACCCCCGAGCGCATCGAGCTGCCGACCCGGCTGATCGCCCGCGGCTCGGGCGAACTCCCGCCCGCGGACTGACCCTTGGACGCCCCCGACCCCCGTACCCTCGAAGCGCTCGGCCTCGGCGTGGCACCGCGCGAGGACCCGCTGAGCTATCCCGGCGCGTGGCCGTCCGAGTCCGCGCTCCTGGACGGCAACCGGATGCTGCCGCTGGACACCCTCGTCTTCGAGGACCGGGTGCCCGTGCTCTCCGTCGGCTCCAACGCCTGCCCGGCGCAGCTCGTCCACAAGATGGCGGAGCGCGGGGTGAAGTGCCATATCCCCATGGTCAAAGCCAGGGTCACCGGCATCGGGATCGGCGTCTCCGCCCATGTGAGCCTGCTCGGGTACCTCTCGGCGTCGCCGTACCACTCCCCCGGTGCCACCGCCGACCTGTTCCTCACCTGGCTCGACGAGGCCCAGCTCGCCGTGGTCGACGCCAGCGAGGGCATCGATTCGCCGACCGGCAACTTCCAGCGGGCGGCCCTGCCCGCCGCCGACTTCCGTGTCGAGCTGGAGTCCGGTCAGGTCCTCGACCACGCCTGGATCTACGTCAACCGGTGGGGCGTACTGCGCGACGGCGGCCCGGACCCCCGCCCGCATCCGGGCAGCCAGCGCCCGCTGCTGACCGAACTCCTCTCCTCGTCGGCCGAGTTGCGCGCGCTGTTCGGCACCACACCCGACGAGTTCGCCGCCCGGGCGCGCGGCAACCGTGAACTGTGCGCCCGGGGCAGGGAGTTGTTCGCCGAGCGGAGGTGGACGACGGTGTCGGGCCTGGAAGGGTACGTGCGGCCGCATCCGGGGGCCGGGGCCCGGCGCTGACACCGGCCCCCGGTCTCAGCAGACGGGCAGCCCGGGCACCGGGGCGTCGTTGTCGCCGCCCTGGATGTAGACGTCGCTGACGTAGACGTCGGTGTTGCCGCTGTCGTCGTCGGTCCTGGCCCACCAGACGTTGGTCCACTGGCCGGAGGTCTCGCGGCGGCCCAGGTTCGCCTGGCAGTAGAAGTAGTTGGTGCCCTGCTTGAGGATGCCGACCTCGGTTCCGGCGGCGTCGTAGGACTTGGCGGTGGTCCAGACGGTGCAGTTGTACTTGCCGCCGCCGATGGGGTGGCAGACCGGTTCCTCGGTGGTCCCGCCCCCGGTCGTGCCCCCGCCGGTGGTGGTGCCGCCCGAGGTGTCGGAGCCTCCCGTGCCGCCGCCGGTGGTGCCGCCGCTCGCGTTCTTCGACGGCGACGCGGACGCCTCGGGCTCCTTCTCGTCGTCCTTCCGGTCCTTCTCGGTCGACTCGCTGGGGCTCGCGGACTTCTTGTCGTCCTTCTCCTTCGCCGCCGAGTCGTCGGTGAGGTCGACCGTGCCCCGGCTGCGGCCCGGAGAGGGCGTGCCACCGCTCGACCCGTCGTCGACGGAGGACCGGGCTCCCGTCTCCTTGCCGTCGTCCCCGTTCAGCAGGGCGACCGTGACGCCCGTGGCGGCGAGCACGACGGTGACGGCCACGGCGGCGAGCAGGGCGCGGCCCTTGCGCGGACGGCCGCCGCCGGTCGAGGACACGGTGGTGGCGGCGCCGGAGGCGGGTACCGGCGGCTGCAGTGCGGCCGCACCGAGCCCGCCGACCGCCGCGGAGGCCCCCGTACCCGGCCCCGGGAGCGGCTGCGGCGGCCCGAAACCGGGGGTCGCGCCCGTCCCGCCGAACGCGGCACCCGCGCCCGTGCCGTCGAAGCCTCCGCCCGCCGTCGCCGGTCCGAAGCCGGGCGGCACCGAGGGAAGACTGCGCTCGGTCTCCGCCCTCGGCTGCGGCGCCGGGCCGCCCGCCGTCGGGGAGCCGAGCGGGTCACCGGAGGCCACCGCCTCCAGCAGTTCGCGGGCCCGGTCCGCGTCCGGACGCGATTCCGGGCGCTTGTCCATCAGTTGCCGCAGGACCGGTCCGAGGGGCCCCGCCCGCCGGGGTTCGGGCAGCTCGTCGCTCACGATCGCGGTGAGCGTCGACCAGGTGGACGTACGCCGGAACGGGGACGAGCCCTCCACGGCCGCGTACAGGGTGGCGCCGAGGGCCCACACGTCGGAGGCGGGGCCGGGGTCGTTGCCCTGGGCGCGTTCGGGGGCCAGGTAGTCGAGGGAGCCGACGAGTTCGCCGCTGCGGGTGAGGTGGGTGGCGGAGCCGTCGCCCGGGTTCTCCATGGTGGCGATGCCGAAGTCGGTGAGGACGACGCGGCCCGAGCGGTCCAGGAGGATGTTGCCGGGCTTGACGTCCCGGTGCAGCACGCCGACGCGGTGGGCGGCGGCGAGGGCGTCCATCACCTTGGCACCGATCGCGGCGGCCTCGCGCGGGTCGAGCAGACCCCGGTCGCTCAGGACGTCGTCCAGGGACGGCCCGTCGACCAGCTCCATGACGATCAGCGGGCGCCCGTCGACCTCGGCCACGTCGTGCACGGCGACGACCCCGGGGTGCCGGACGCGGGCGGCGGCCCGTGCCTCGCGCTGCATCCGCAGTCCCAGGTCGGCCAGTTCGGGCGCGCCCGCGTCCGTGTAGGTGCGCAGTTCCTTGAGGGCGACCTCGCGGTGGAGCACCTCGTCGACGGCCCGCCAGACGACGCCCATGCCGCCGCGTCCGAGCTGCTCCACGATCCGGTACCGACCGGCGAGGATCCGCCCGGTGCCGTCCGTCTGTCCGTTCGCCCCCGAAGACACCCGCGCCCCGTTCCTGTGACACACCGATGAATGGCGTAAGCCTAAGCGGTCGTCGGGGGCGCTCCGGACCGTCGGCGGAGGCTGTCACAGGACCGCTACGCACCCCGCCGCCGGCCCACCCGTCCGTATCGGTCCGTACCGGTCGCTACTGGCCGGAGACCGTCAGGTCCGCCCGCCTCGGCGCCGCGTAGCCCTCCAGGTCGGCGCGGGTCAGGCCGGTCGCCCGGGACACCTCGTCGATGTCGAGCGCGCCGCAGTCCAGGCCGCGCAGCAGATAGCCGGCGAGGGCCTTGGCGGTCGCGGGCTCGTCCATCACGTCGCCGCCGGCGCGGTTGGCGTACCTGGAGAGGCGGGCGGCGGCCTGTGCGTACCCCTCGCGGTAGAACGCGAAGACGGCCGCGTAGCGGGTCGGGATGTGGCCGGGGTGCATGTCCCAGCCCTGGTAGTAGGCGCGGGCGAGGGCGCGCCGGGTGAGGCCGTAGTGCAGGCGCCAGGCGTCGTGGACCTGGGCGGTCGGGCCGACGGGCAGGACGTTGGTCGAGCCGTCCGAGAGGCGTACGCCGGTGCCGGCCGCGGCGACCTGCATGATCGCCTTGGCGTGGTCGGCGGCCGGGTGGTCGCTGGCCTGGTGGGCGGCGGAGACGCCCAGGCAGGCGCTGTAGTCGAAGGTGCCGTAGTGCAGTCCGGTGGCGCGGCCCTCGGCGGCCTGGATCATCCGGGCGACGGTGGCGGTGCCGTCGGCGGCGAGGATGGACTGGCTGGTCTCGATCTGGATCTCGAAGCCGATCCGGCCGGGCTCCAGGCCGCGCGCCTTCTCGAAGGCCTCCAGGAGCCGGACCATGGCGGTGACCTGCTCGGCGTAGGTCACCTTGGGCAGGGTCAGGACCAGCCCGTCGGGCAGGCCTCCGGCCTCCAGCAGACCCGTGAGGAAGATGTCGAGGGTGCGGATGCCCCGGTCGCGCACCGGCGCCTCCATGCACTTCATCCGGATGCCCATGTACGGGGCGGCCGTGCCGTCGGCGTACGCCGCGGCGATCAGGCGGGCGGCCCGGGCGGCGGCCTCGTCCTCCTCGGCGTCGGCGCGGGCCCCGTAGCCGTCCTCGAAGTCGACACGGAGGTCCTCGATCGGCTCGCGCTCCAGTTTGGCGCGGACGCGGTCGTACACGGCCTCGGCGAGGTCGTCGCCGAGCCCGAGCACGGCGGCGAAGGAGGCCGCGTCGGGGGCGTGCTCGTCGAGGGCGGCGAGGGCCCGGTCGCCCCAGGCGCGTGGGGTGTCGGCGGCGAAGACGTCACCGGGGACGTAGACGGTGTGCACGGGCTGGCGGGTGCCGGGGTCGCCCGGGTAGCGGCGCTCCAGCTCCGCGTCGACGGGGGCGAGGGAGTCGCTGATCTCCTCGCTGACGGCGCCCGCGAGACTCATGGCCACGTTCTCCTGTCGACCCTGCCCCATTCCACACCCTCCATTTTCCGCAGTACGGAATCAACAATCCGCATGACGAAGCTAACGGTCGGTCTTGACCTCGGTCAACACCCTCCGGACGTGGGATTCCCCATGCTCTTCGCCTGGTCATCGCGGATTCGGCGTCTTCTTCCGTATCCATAGGCAAGCTTCATGGTGACTCGCAAGGGGAGGGAATCGCGTGCCGAACGAGGTCGGAGTGACGCGTCGCCAAGGACTCAGGTCCGCGGCGGCCGCCGCCATCGCCGTGCCACTGCTGACGACGGCGGGCTCGTCACAACCGGCGTCCGCCGGTGAGTACGCGGGCGCGCTGAACGTGATGACGTTCAACGTGCGCTTCGCGACCGTCGTCGACAGCACACCGCGCTGGGCCGTTCGCCGACCGGTGATGCGGGAGTTGCTGCGCCGCGAGCGACCGCACGTCATCGGCACCCAGGAGGGGCTCTACCAGCAGTTGCGCATGATCGAGAAGGATCTCGGCGCGCACTACGACTGGATCGGCACCGGCCGAGGGGGTGGCAGCAAGGACGAGTTCATGGCGATCTTCTACGACACCCGCAGACTCGACCCGATCGAGTTCGATCACTACTGGCTGTCCGACACCCCGTACACGATCGCCTCCAACACCTGGGGCGCGGACTGGCTGCGCATGGTGACCTGGGTGAAGTTCGCCGATCTCGCCGACGGCGGACGGGAGTTCTACGTCCTGAACACCCATCTGGACAGCGTCAGCCAGTACGCCCGGGAGCGCTCGGCGAAACTGATCGGCGAGACGATCGCCGGCTGGGACCGCTCGGCACCGGTCGTCGTCACCGGCGACTTCAACGCGGCCGCCCACGACAACCGGGTGTACGACCTGATGCTGGGCAACGGCCTCGTGGACGCCTGGGACGCGGCGGCCTCGCGCACCGAGGCGTACGGGACGTACCACGGCTACCGGGCGCTCAAGCCCGACGGCAGACGCATCGACTGGATCCTCACCTCCCCCGGGGTGACCACGCACTGGGCGGCGATGAACACCTTCTCGGTGGACGGGACGTACCCGAGCGACCATCTGCCGGTGCAGGCCTCGTTGACCCTGGGATGAGGACCCGGACGCGCCGAGGCCCCCGCGACCGGTCGCGCGGTCGTGGGGGCCTCGGACGGCTCGGGGAGGCTCAGCCCTTGCGGGCCTTGATCTCCTCGGTGAGCTGGGGGACGACGTCGAAGAGGTCACCGACGACGCCGTAGTCGACGAGGTCGAAGATCGGGGCCTCGGCGTCCTTGTTGACGGCCACGATGGTCTTCGAGGTCTGCATGCCGGCCCGGTGCTGGATGGCGCCGGAGATGCCGTTGGCGATGTAGAGCTGCGGGGAGACGCTCTTGCCGGTCTGGCCGACCTGGTTGGTGTGCGGGTACCAGCCGGCGTCCACCGCGGCACGCGAGGCGCCGACGGCCGCGCCGAGGGAGTCGGCGAGCGCCTCGATGATCGCGAAGTTCTCGGTGCCGTTGACGCCGCGGCCGCCGGAGACCACGATCGCGGCCTCGGTCAGCTCCGGACGCCCGGTCGACTCACGCGGGGTGCGGCCGGTGACCTTGGTGCCGGTGGCCAGCGCGCCGAAGGTGACCTGCAGGGCCTCGACCGCACCGGCGGCCGGGGCGGCCTCCACGGCGGCCGAGTTGGGCTTGACCGTGATGACCGGGGTGCCCTTGGAGACACGGGACTTGGTGGTGAAGGAGGCGGCGAACACCGACTGGGTCGCGACCGGGCCCTCGTCGCCGGCCTCGAGGTCGACGGCGTCGGTGATGATGCCGGAGCCGATGCGCAGCGCCAGACGGGCGGCGATCTCCTTGCCCTCGGCGGAGGAGGGGACCAGCACGGCGGCCGGGGAGACGGCGGCGACGGCGGCCTGCAGCGCGTCGACCTTCGGTACGACCAGGTAGTCGGCGTACTCGGCGGCCTCGTGGGTCAGCACCTTGACGGCGCCGTGCTCGGCGAGCGCGGCGGCGGTGTCACCGGCACCGTTGCCCAGCGCGACGGCGACGGGCTCGCCGATACGGCGGGCCAGGGTCAGCAGCTCCAGGGTGGGCTTGCGGACGGCACCGTCCACGTGGTCGACGTAGACGAGAACTTCAGCCATGGGATTGCTCTCCTGCGGATTGCGAAGGCGTACGGGGCGGTAAGAGAGGGGGCCTTTAGATGAACTTCTGGCCCGCGAGGAACTCAGCGAGCTGCTTGCCGCCCTCGCCCTCGTCCTTGACGATCGTGCCTGCGGTACGCGCCGGGCGCTCGGTCGCGGAGTCCACAGCCGTCCAGGCACCCTCCAGACCGACTTCCTCGGCCTCGATGTCCAGGTCGGACAGGTCCCAGGACTCCACCGGCTTCTTCTTCGCCGCCATGATGCCCTTGAAGGAGGGGTAACGCGCCTCGCCCGACTGGTCGGTGACCGACACGACCGCCGGAAGGGAAGCCTCCAGCTGCTCGCTCGCGGCGTCGCCGTCACGACGGCCCTTGACGACACCGTCCTCGACGGAGACCTCGGACAGCAGCGTCACCTGCGGCACACCCAGACGCTCCGCGAGCAGCGCGGGGACGACGCCCATCGTGCCGTCGGTGGAGGCCATACCGGAGATCACCAGGTCGTAGCCGGCCTTCTCGATCGCCTTCGCCAGCACCAGCGAGGTACCGATCGCGTCGGTGCCGTGCACATCGTCGTCCTCGACGTGGATCGCCTTGTCCGCGCCCATCGACAGCGCCTTGCGCAGCGCGTCCTTGGCGTCCTCCGGACCCACGGTCAGCACGGTGATCTCGGCGTCGTCGGCCTCGTCGGCGATCTGCAGCGCCTGCTCGACGGCGTACTCGTCCAGCTCGGAGAGCAGACCGTCCACGTCGTCACGGTCGACGGTCAGGTCATCGGCGAAGTGCCGGTCGCCAGTGGCGTCGGGCACGTACTTCACAGTGACAACGATCCTCAAGCTCACGCCGGCTCTCCTACTGCATCGTCATTTCTGGGCTGCCTTCTTCCAGGCAGCATAGGCGCCTGAAGCGGCCGATCCCGACCGGGGCGACCCGCGCTCCGGTCGAAATATTACTCGCCAGTACGACACCTACGTTCCCGCATGTCGTGCCCGCTAAGCAAGCGCTTTGAACTGTGAGTTAGGCAACCCTGCGTAGTCGGGCGGGAATCAGTCTCGCAGACCGTTGAAGCGGCCCTGGTGGTACAGCAGCGGCCGGCCGTCGCCCGAGGGGTCGCCCACGACGACCTCGGCGAGGACGATGCGGTGCTCCCCGGCCGGGACGCGCGCCACCACCCGGCAGACCAGCCAGGCGAGCACGTCGTCGAGCACGGGAACTCCCTCCGGACCGCTACGCCATCCGGTGGGCGCCCCGAACCGGTCCGCCCCGCTGCGGGCGAAGGTGGCCGCCAGCTCCCGCTGGTGCTCCCCGAGTATGTGCACGCCGATGTGCTCGGCCTCGGAGATCACCGGCCAGCTGGACGCGCCGGTGCCGATGCCGAACGAGAGCAGCGGGGGGTCGGCGGAGACCGAGCTGAGCGAGGTGGCGGTGAAGCCGACCGGGCCGCCGGCTCCCCGGGCCGTGATCACCGCCACACCGGCGGCGTGGCGACGGAAGACGGAGCGCAGGAGGTCGGGGGAGGCGAGCTGGGGCGAACCGAGGCCGGAGGTGGCCGTCATGGAGCTGTCCTTCTGCTGGAGTCGACGTACGGGTCCGTGAGAGCTCAGGTTCCCGGACAGCGCGAGCTCGCCGTGCGGACCAGGAACGCCCGGGACATGACGTCGCGCTCGAAGCGAAGGGTTGCTCGGGACATACGGTCAGGCTGACGATGGGTGACGCGTACAGTCAAGTGCGTTCCGGAATGCGGCTTCACACGGCCTCCCCCAGCGCGGCGATCACATCCGCCTTGCGCGGCTGACCGGTTGCCCTGCGCACGATCCGGCCGTCGGCGTCGAGCACGAGCACGGTCGGTGTCTTGAGGATGTCGAGCCGGCGCACGAGGTCCAGGTGTTCCTCGGCGTCGATCTCCACATGGGCGACGCCCGGAACCATTCCGGCCACGTCGGCGAGGACCCTGCGGGTCGCCCGGCAGGGGGCGCAGAACGCGCTGGAGAACTGCACCAGCGTGGCCCGTTCGCCGAGCCCCTCCCCCAACTCCGCCGCGCCGACCCGCTTGTCGCCGTCCCGCCCGCGCACCCTGACTCTCCCGCTCCGCCGCCGATGCAGCACTCCGTAGACGCTCGCCGCCGCGAGCACCAGCCCACACACCACAAGTCCGGTCACAGCGTGCTTCAGCGTTCACGAGACCGCAAAGATTCCCCCCTCCCCACGGAGATTGGCTTGCGGAATGCTTGACGCATGGACATCGATGTGAGGGGCCCGCGCTTCGGGGCCGCCGTGACGACCGTGGTGCTGGCGGTCGCGCTGATCACCGGCAGCGCCTGGCTCCTGGCCTGGCAGACGTTCGCGTTCGCGCTGGGTGCGGCGGGCGGGGTGGGGCGTTCGCCCTACGGCTGGGTCTTCCGCACGCTCGTCCGACCGCGCCTCGGTCCGCCGACGGAGTTCGAGGCGCCGGAGCCGCCGCGGTTCGCGCAGGCGGTCGGGCTGGTCTTCGCGCTGGTGGGCCTGGTCGGGTTCACGGCCGGGCCCGCGTGGCTGGGCCTCGCGGCGACCGGCGCGGCCCTCGCCGCGGCCTTCCTCAACGCCGTGTTCGGGTACTGCCTGGGGTGCGAGATGTATCTGCTCGTCCGGCGGGCGAGCGTACGCGCGCGGTGACGGTCGGGTGAACGCCCGGCGGGTCGATCGTGTGTCCGACGTGACGAGAATCTCGCCCCTGGCCGGCACCAAGACTGGCTACTCGTACGTTCTTGGGGCACGATCTGCGAGATGCCGTAAACCTACGGCTGCGTAACCTCCCGCCGGGAGACCCATTCCCAGGCAGAGAGAAGGGTCCACTCCGCCCATGGCCGAGCTTGTCTACCGTCCCGCGATCGGTCTCGCCCAGACCCTGTTCAAGGTCTGGGACCTGAAGATCGACCTCAAGGGTTCGGAGAACATCCCGCGCCAGGGCGGCGCCGTGCTGGTGAGCAATCACATCAGCTACCTGGACTTCATCTTCGACGGCCTGGCGGCGCTTCCGCAGAAGCGCCTGGTGCGCTTCATGGCCAAGGAGTCGGTGTTCCGGCACAGGATCTCCGGTCCGCTGATGCGCAACATGCGGCACATTCCGGTGGACCGCAAGCAGGGCGAGACGGCCTACGCGCACGCGCTGGACTCGCTGCGTTCCGGTGAGATCATCGGCGTCTTCCCCGAGGCCACCATCTCGCAGTCGTTCACGCTGAAGAGCTTCAAGTCGGGCGCCGCCCGGCTGGCCCAGGAGGCGGGCGTCCCGCTGATCCCGATGGCCGTGTGGGGCACACAGCGGCTGTGGACCAAGGGTCACCCGCGCAACTTCAAGCGCAGCCACACCCCGATCACCATCCGGGTCGGTGAGGCGATAGAGGCCTCGAAGGACAAGTACGCGGGCGCCATCACCCGCCAACTCCGCGAGCGGGTGCAGGAGTTGCTGGAGGCGGCCCAGCGCGCCTACCCGGTCCGCCCCAAGGGCCCGGACGACACCTGGTGGATGCCCGCCCACCTCGGCGGCACGGCCCCGACCCCGGAGCAGGTCCGCGAGGCCGAGGCCCGCTGACCCGGCGCTAGAGCGCCTCGGGGAGCGTCCTCCACAGCTGCCGCCGGTCCGGGGCCGCGCGGAGGGCGCCGAGCACGGCCGGGTGCGGTGCGGCGTGGAGGGTCGGATAGTCCACCTCGCCCAGGGCCGGGTCGGGCACCCAGGCCAGCCGCTCCCCGGTCAGTGAGAAGCGGGCGTCCACACCCGGCTTGTTCCCCCGGGGGTCCTGGCGGTGCCAGGCGCCGTTGAAGCGCACGGCGACCAGTCCGTGGACGGCGTGTCCGTCACCGTCGTCGTGCGCCAGCCGCTGGTAGCAGAGCGCGGTCGGGATGTCCTCGGCCCGCAGCAGGGCGGCCAGGGCGTGGGCCTTGGCGTAGCAGATCCCGGTGCGCTGTTCGAGGACGTCGGAGGCGCGCCAGGTGACGCGCGGATCATCGGCGTCCTGGGAGTGCGGGATGCCGTCGCGCACGTACTCGAAGGCCGCCTGTGCATAGCCATACGAGTCCGCCACCGTCTCGGCGAGGTGCGCGGCCGTCTGCCGTACCCGCGGATGGTGATGGTCGATGACCTCGTCGGCCACCAGATAGGCGGACAGGTCGGGGGTTTGTTGGATCAGCTCCATGCCCACAGAGCATAGGAAAACGATCACCCGAGAGTCAATGACTTTTCGGGTGACCGTATATCTATGCACGCTCCGTCAGCGGGCCATCTCCTCCTTGAGGGCCGCGACGAACCCGTCCACGTCCTCCTCCGTCGTGTCGTACGAGCACATCCAGCGGACGTCACCGGCCGCCTCGTCCCAGAAGTAGAAGCGGAAGCGCTTCTGCAGCCGCTCGCTCACGTCGTGCGGGAGGCGGGCGAAGACGGCGTTGGCCTGCACCGGGTACAGGATCTCGACGCCGTGGACCGCGCGGACGCCCTCGGCGAGCCGCTGGGCCATCTCGTTGGAGTGGCGGGCGTTGCGCAGCCACAGATCCTTCGCCAGCAGGGCCTCCAACTGCACCGACACGAAGCGCATCTTGGACGCGAGCTGCATGGAGAGCTTGCGCAGGTGCTTCATCCTGCGGACGGCGTCCTGGTTGATCACGACGACCGCCTCGCCGAACATCGCACCGTTCTTGGTGCCGCCCAGGGAGAGCAGGTCCACGCCGACCGCGTTGGTGAACGTCCGCATCGGCACGTCCAGGGAGGCGGCGGCGTTCGCTATCCGCGAGCCGTCCAGGTGCACCTTCATGCCGTGCGCGTGGGCGTGGTCGCAGATCGCGCGGATCTCCTCGGGCGTGTAGAGGGTGCCGAGTTCGGTGCTCTGGGTGATCGAGACGACCTGCGGCATGGCGCGGTGCTCGTCGTCCCAGCCGTACGCCTGCCGGTCGATGAGCTCGGGGGTGAGCTTGCCGTCGGGCGTGGGCACGGTGAGCAGCTTCAGTCCGCCGACCCGCTCGGGCGCCCCGCACTCGTCGACGTGGATGTGCGCGCTCTCGGCGCAGATCACCGCGCCCCAGCGGTCGGTGACCGCCTGGAGCGCGACGACGTTCGCGCCGGTGCCGTTGAAGACGGGGAACGCCTCGGCGGTGGCGCCGAAGTGGCTGCGGACGATCCGCTGGAGGTTCTCGGTGTAGTCGTCCTCGCCGTAGGAGACCTGGTGCCCGCCGTTGGCCAGGGCCAGGGCGGCGAGCACCTCGGGGTGGACCCCCGCGTAGTTGTCGCTGGCGAAGCCGCGGACCTCCGGGTCGTGATGGCGTCGGGCGTCGGTCTTCGGAGGGTTCACGGCTTGTCGGTCAGCCACAGACGGTGTCCGTTCACTTCGGCGGCGGGCTTGTCCCAGACCCCGGCGATGGCCTCGGCCAGCTCCTTGACGTCGGTGAAGCCCGCGAACTTCGCGTTGGGGCGGTCGGCGCGCATCGCGTCGTGCACCAATGCCTTCACCACCAGGATGGCAGCCGCGGAGGTCGGTCCCTCCGGGCCGCCCGCCTTGCGGAAGTAGTCGGCCGTGGCGAGCGTCCACGCCTCGGCGGCGGCCTTGGCGGCGGCGTAGGCGGCGTTGCCGGCGGTGGGCTTGCTGGCGCCGGCCGCGCTGATCAGCACGTACCGGCCGCGCTCGCTGCGCTGCAGGGCCTCGTGGAAGGCGAGGGAGGTGTGCTGCACGGTGCGGATCAGCAGCATCTCCAGGAAGTCCCAGTCGTCGAGGCTGGTCCTGGTGAAGGTCTCGCTGCCGCGCCAGCCGCCGACGAGGTGGACGAGGCCGTCGACCCGGCCGAAGTCCTTCTCGATGCGGGTGGCCCAGTCACGGGTGGACTGCAGGTCGAGCAGGTCGACCGTGTCGCCGACGACGGTGGCGCCACCGTGCGCGTAGCGGGCCGCGTCCACGGCCTCGGAGAGCCGCTCGGGGTCGTTGTCGGAGCCGACGACGATCGCCCCCGCGTCGGCCAGCCGCAGCAGGGCCGCCCGGCCGGCGGGTCCGCCCGCGCCGGCCACCGCGATCACCGCGCCGCTCAGTGCACCGTTGCCGTTCTGCATGGTCTTCGCCTCCTGGGCAGCGACTGTGACGTCTGCGAGCCGGGCGGTCACGCGGCGACCCGCTCGGTGTCCGCCGCGGTGATGCCCTTGGTGGAGGCGATCACGGTCTTGAGCTTCTTGGCGAGCGCCTCATAGAACATGCTGAGCGGAAACTCGTCCGGAAGCACGTCGTCGACGAGTTTCCGCGGCGGCTGCGTCAGATCCAGGGCGTCCGGGCCCTTGGCCCAGCGGGAGCCGGGGTGCGGGGCGAGGTAGGTGGAGACCAGCTCGTACCCGGCGAACCAGTGGACGAGCTTCGGGCGGTCGATGCCGTCGCGGTAGAGCTGCTCGATGTCGGCGCAGAGCTGGTTGGTGACCTGCGGGGCGCGCCGCCAGTCGATGTGCAGCTTGTTGTCGGTCCAGCGGACGACGTCGTGCTTGTGCAGGTAGGCGAAGAGGAGCTGGCCGCCGAGACCGTCGTAGTTGCGGACCCGCTCACCGGTGACCGGGAAGCGGAACATCCGGTCGAAGAGGACCGCGAACTGCACGTCACGGGCTTGCGCGACGCCTTCGGCCTCCAGCTTCACGGCCTCCTTGAAGGCGGTCAGGTCGCAACGCAGCTCCTCCAGGCCGTACATCCAGAACGGCTGGCGCTGCTTGATCATGAACGGGTCGAAGGGCAGGTCACCGTGGCTGTGGGTGCGGTCGTGAACCATGTCCCACAGGACGAAGGCCTCCTCGCAGCGGGTCTGGTCGTGGACCATCGCGGCGACGTCCTCGGGCAGCTCCAGGCCGAGGATGTCGACGGCGGCGTCGGTGACCCGGCGGAAGCGGGCGGCCTCGCGGTCGCAGAAGATGCCACCCCAGGAGAATCGTTCCGGCGCCTCGCGCACGGCGATGGTCTCCGGGAAGAGCACGGCGGAGTTGGTGTCGTAGCCCGCCGTGAAGTCCTCGAACTTGATGCCGCAGAACAGCGGGTTGTCGTACCGGGTGCGCTCCAGCTCGGCCAGCCACTCGGGCCAGACCATGCGCAGCACGACCGCTTCGAGGTTGCGGTCGGGGTTGCCGTTCTGCGTGTACATCGGGAACACGACCAGGTGCTGGAGGCCGTCCGCGCGGTTGGCGGCCGGCTGGAAGGCGAGCAGCGAGTCGAGGAAGTCGGGCACCTCGAAGCCCCCGTCGGCCCAGCGCCTCAGGTCCTGGACGAGCGCCTCGTGGTAGGCGGCGTCGTGCGGCAGCAACGGGGACAGCGCCTCGACGGCCTCGACGATCTCCCGTACGGCCTGCTCGGCGGCGGCCTGAGCGGGGGCCCGCTCCGCGTCGAAGTCGATGGAGCCGTCCTTCGACTGCCATGGCCGGATCCGCTCCACGGCATCCTTGAGCACGGGCCAGGCCGGATGCTCCACCACCCTACCGACCGAAGGAACAACGCCCTCCACGCCCATCTGCACAAGAATTTCCGTCATGACCCATCCTCCACGGGAGAACCTTTCGTAAGGACACCGTACGTAGCGAGGCTTCCTCACCGCAAGACCGATCATGAGCGGCCCAGCCGGAAATCTTCCCGCCACTCCCGGCACCTAACCGCTGAATCTCCTGTCACACGCGTCGTAGGTCACACTTCGTGCGTCGGGGTCTCCGCGCGGAGGGCACCCAGGGTCAACGCGCACCGGACTCGCCCACTCAGGGATGACCTGATCGGTGCGGGCCAGGTGCGGAAACGGTCCTGTTCCCCGACGTGACACGGGGTGACACGACCCGAAAGGGCCCGTGCACATGCGGATGCATCGCACGGCGGGAGGACTACGCTGCGCCCCAGCCGCGTGCCGCCCCTCCCCCGGTCGCGCGGTCCGAGCCGCCGTCGACGGAAGCGAGTCCACCTTGAACTTCCTCACCATCGGTCACCGCGGAGTCATGGGTGTCGAACCCGAGAACACCCTCCGTTCCTTCGTGGCCGCCGATCGCGCGGGCCTCGACGTCATCGAACTCGATCTGCATCTGAGCAAGGACGGCGCGCTCGTCGTCATGCACGACGCGGATGTGGACCGGACGACGGACGGCACGGGCCCGATCGCCGACAAGACCCTCGCCGAGCTGCGCGCCCTGGACGCGGGCCGCGGCGAGCGCGTGCCCACCTTCGAGGAGGTCCTGGACGCGGTACGGGCGCCGCTCCAGGCCGAGATCAAGGACACGGCGGCGGCCCGCGCCCTCGCCGAGGTCATGCACCGGCGCGACCTGGTCGGACGGGTCGAGGTGCTGTCCTTCCACGACGAGGCGGTCGCCGAGATCGCCCGTCTCGTGCCGGGCGTCCGTACCGCGCTGGTCGCCAGCCGCTTCGGCACCGACGTCGTGGACCGGGCGGTGGCGGTGGGCGCCGCCACCCTGGTGCTGAACATCCGGCGGCTGACGCTGGAGGTCGTCGAGAAGGCCCGCAAGGCGAACCTGCGGATCATCGGCTGGGTGGTGAACACCCAGGACCATCTGCGCCTGGTCCGCGCCCTCCAGCTGGACGGCGCGACGACCGACTACCCGGACATCAAACGCACGGGCCGCTTCACCGCCTGACCCCCGCGCCCCGCCGCTACGCCAGCTCCTTGACCAGCAGCTCGAACCGCAGGTCGTCCCGCCGCGGGATGCCGAAGCGCTCGTCGCCGTACGGGAACGGGGTCATCCGTCCCGTACGGCGGTAACCGCGCCGCTCGTACCAGGCGATGAGGTCGTCCCGTACGGAGATCACGGTCATGTGCATCTCCGTGGCACCCCAGGTCTCGCGCACGATCCGTTCCGCCTCGGCGATGATCACCTTGCCGAGGCCGGCGCCCTGGAGGGCCGGGCTGACCGCGAACATCCCGAAGTAGGCGTGCGCGCCGCGGTGTTCGAGCTGGCAGCAGGCGACGACCGTGCCGTCCCGCTCGACGGTGAGCAGTCGGCTGTCGGGGGCCTTGATGACCGCGAGGACACCCTCGGGGTCGGTCCGCTGCCCTTCGAGGATGTCCGCCTCCGTGGTCCATCCGGCCCGGCTGGAGTCCCCTCGGTACGCCGACTCGATCAGCGCGACGAGGACGTCCACGTCGGCGTCGGTGGCGTCCCGGAACGTCAGATCGGTGGCGGCGGTGTCCACGGGCTGCTCCTGGTAGATCCGCGGGGCTCGAACACCGAAGAGGGTAGCGACAGCCCGTCCCCGGCGGAGCACCACCTACCCTCGATCGCATGATCCACGTACTGAGCAGCCGCACCCTCCTGCGCCCCACCGACCCGGAGCGTTCCCGCGTCTTCTACGGCGAGCAGCTCGGGCTCCCCGTGTACCGCGAGTTCGGTACGGGCGAGCACCGGGGTGTCGTGTACTTCCTCGGTGGCGGTTTCCTGGAGGTCGCGGGCCGCTCCGAGACGCCGCCGTCGCCCGCGCTGAAGCTGTGGCTCCAGGTCGCGGACGTGACGGCGGCGCACGCGGAACTGCTGGCGGCCGGGGTGGAGGTGCGCCGGCCACCGGTGCGGGAGCCCTGGGGTCTGATCGAGATGTGGATCGCCGACCCGGACGGCACGGAGATCGTGCTCGTGGAGATCCCGGCGGACCACCCGCTGCGCTATCGGCCGGGGATCTGACGGGGCGCACGCCGGCGGCCGGGGTCGGCGCCGCGTCACTCGGGCGCCGGTTCGTCTCAGGCGCGCGGCAGGCCCAGGCGGCCTTCCAGCTGGATGAGCAACTCGCCCAGCAGGACGGCGAGTTCGCGCCGGTCGCCGGTGCCCACGCCGGAGAGCACGGTCTCCTCGTACGCCAGTTGCTCCGGCATGACGCTGTCCACGAGGTCGCGGCCGGTGTCGGTGAGACGGACATGGGCGACGCGCCGGTCGCGTGAGTCGCCCCGGCGCTCGACGAGACCCCGCTCGGTGAGCAGCTTGAGGCGCTTGGTGACGGCGGCGCCGGAGGCGAACGTCTCCCGGGCGATCTCACTGGGCGTCAGCTCGTGGCCCGTGCGGCGCAGGGTGCCGAGGACGTCGAACTCGGGGCGGGTGAGCCCGGCGTGACGCAGGGGCGCGTCCTCGGCCTGCTGGAGGAGGGCGGCACAGCGGTTGACGCGGCCGATGATCTCCATCGGCGCGGTGTCGAGACCGGGGTGCACCGTCTGCCACTGGCGCACCACCTTGGCGACCGTGTCTCCGAGAGCCGCGCCGCTGCCCGTCCCCGCCCGCCCGTTGCCTGCCGTCATGCCCGTGCGCCCTCCGCTGCCTGGAACCCGTGCTGTCGTACCGTCGCCGCGAGCGTACGGTGTCCGGCCTGCTCGACGTGTGTCACCCGCTCCGACGGCAGGGCGCGTTGCCACCATTCGCCGCTCGCGGTGTCGGAGGCGGCACGCAGTTCGACGAGGGCCGCGGCCAGGTCGCGCCGGGCGGCGCGCAGGGCGCCGGGGGTGGCGGCCGGGTCGGCGGCGGTGCGGAGCGTGTGCGCGTGGGCGCGCTCCACGACGGCGACGGAGTGGGCGACCCGGTCGCCGGCGCGCCTGTTGGTGACGACGACCGCCGTGAGGAAGCCGACCAGAGCGCCGACGAGCGTGTCCGAGAGCCGGTCGGTGATCAGCTCCGCGGGGTCGGTGAAGCGGACGAACTCGGTGACGAGGAGGGCCATCGGGGTGACGCAGACGGAGCCGAGCCAGTAGTTGCGGCTGATGAGGGCCTCGGCGCCGAAGGCGAGCGCCAGGCAGCACAGTACGAGCGCCGCCGGGCCGAGGTGGGCGAGCGGGACCAGGGCGGCGAAGGCCGGCACCCCGGCGAGGTTGCCGACGACGCGCTGGACGCCCCGGCTCCAGGTGAGCGTGAGGTTCGCCTGGTAGAGCGAGGCGGCGGTGACGAGGGCCCAGTAGGGGCGGCCGACCCCGATCGCGAGGGAGGCGTACCCGGCGAGGGCGCACCCGAGGGCGGTGCGTACCGCGAGGGGGGCGAGCGGACCGAGCGCACTCCCCAGAGGGGGCCGCCGGGCAGGGCGTCCGTACTCCGCGTCGAGCCGTGCGTCGGCCGCCGGCGCGGGGGCGGCTCGCCGGCGGCGTGCGGCGGCGAGCGGACTCCGGGCGAGAGCGCGCAGTCGGTCGGGGTCCGCCTCGGTGGGCGCGGCGAGTGCGACGTCGGCGCGGACCAGGAGCGCCGCGAGGGCTCGCCGGGGCTCGGTGCGGGGGCCGGCGGTCAGCAGGGTCTGCCAGGCGGTGTGCACGGCGGTCGCGGCGGCCGTGTGGGACCCGGGCCGCTCGGGTGCCTCGACGTGGGAGGCCACCGCGTTCAGCGCCTGGGCGGTGGCGCGGCGCTCCGGACCGTACGGGCGCGGCAGTCCCGGGGCCATGCAGACGAGCCAGGCCCAGGCGCCCGCGACGGCGGCCACGGCGAGATGGCCGGGGACCTGGGCGGGGCTCTGGGGCACGAAAAGGGCCGCCGAGGTGACGAACGTGAAGATGACGTTGGCGGGCGGTCCGATCCGGCTCGCGTCGCACAGGACCTTCTGCGCGGCGGCGAGCAGCGCGCCCACGGTCACCAGCACCACCGCGTTCATGGTGAGCGAGGCGGTGACCAGGGCGACCGCGAGTCCGGCGACCATGCCGAGCACGACCCGGGCGAGGGTCAGGGCGCGGGCCGCGTAGGGGCGGTGGTGGGCGTAGAGCGCGCACAGGGAGCCGGCCATCGCGTACATCGCCAGGTCGAGGCGGTCGAGGGCCAGGAGGGTGAGGTTCGGCGGTGCCGTCGCGACGACCACGCTGAGCGCGGGCTTGAACCAGATCTCCGAGGGGCGGTTCACCCGGAGGACACCGGAGAGCGGGAGCCGGCGGATGCGGGGTGGTCGGACGCTGCGCATGCGACAACCTTAGCTGGTGTTTTACTCGTGAAACATATTGACGGACTGACGGACTGTGGCACTCGTCTCGTGGCGCGCACTCCCGCGCGCTCCCCCGCGTACACCCTTGCGCTCGTATGCGCGCCATCGGGCCCGGGCATGCCCTGACCGACTGTCCGACCTCACTCTCAGCACGACCCATGTCGTCGAACGGGAAGTCGAACGGGGAGGTGCGCGGTGCACGGACCGGTGTCGGCCGGCTGGCTGCTGGTCGCGCTGTGCGCGGTGACCGGGGCGTACTGCCTGCTGCGGATGCGCAGCGCCGTGGAGGAGCAGCGGCGCGCCGCCGGCGGTGAGGCGCTGATGGGGTTCGGCATGGCGGCGATGGCCGTGCCCGCCGCGGCCGTGGCTCCGCCGCGCTGGGCCTGGCTCCTCTACACCCTCGTGTTCGGCGCGGCCGCGGTGCGCGCGCTGTGGGCGGCCCGCGCGGGCGCACACCATCTGCACCATCTGGTGGGTGCGCTGGCGATGGTCTACATGGCCGCCGTCATGGCCCTCGCGCCGGGTGGCGGCCACGGCGGTACGGGGCTGCCTCCGGTGACGGGGGCGCTGCTGGTGTACTTCGCCGGGTACGTGGTGTGGGCGGGGCTCCGGCTCGTGCCCGTACCGGCCGCCGCGCGGACGGGGGTGCGGGCCGGGGGCGCGACGGGCTGGGGAGACCGGCCGGAGCTGGCGCGGGCCTGTCGACTGTCCATGGGCATCGGGATGTTCGCCATGCTGCTGACGGTCTGAACCGCCGCGGACGACGACCGGTCGTGGTCTGCGTCACTTCGGTGGCTCGGCCCGTGTCGCCGTGCGCCGGCGCGCTCATAGGCTGCGCCTCATGATGGTCCCCGCGGCGTTGTTGCTGCTCGGCGCCCTGACCGCCGTCGTCGCCCCGCGACTGCTGGCCCGCGCCGACTGGCCGGACCGTGAACCGGTGGTCGCCCTGTGGGTGTGGCAGTGCGTGGTGGCGGCGGTGCTGCTGTGTTGTGCGCTGTCGATGGCGCTGAGCGCGGCGGCGGCCTGGACGGTGGTGCGCGGGCGGGTGTTCGCGCCCGCGCCGCAGGGGGTCGTGGACGCGTACGCGCTGGACAGCGGCGGCTCCTGGGCCGTGGGCACCGCCGTCGCCCTCGCGGGCGGCGGGCTGTGGACCGGGACGATGCTGGTCCGCGAGGTCCTCGGGGCCCGGCGGGAGCGCCGTCGCCGCCATGCCGAACTCCGGCTGCGCGCCCCGCTGTTGCCCGGCGAGGAGCCGGACGGCGACCGGCTTGTCGTGGTCGAGGGCGAGCGGCCGGACGCCTGGTGGCTGCCCGGCCCGACGCCCCGACTGGTCATCACCACGGCCGCGTTGCGTCGGCTGAAGGGCCGGGAGGTGGACGCGGTGGTCGCCCATGAGCAGGGGCACGCGCGGGCACGGCACCACTGGCTGCTGCACTGTTCGGCCGCGCTCGCGGACGGATTCCCCCGGGTTCCGGTGTTCGCGGCGTTCCGCGACGAGATGCACCGGCTGGTCGAACTCGCCGCCGACGACACGGCCTCCCGTCGCCACGGCCGTCTCACCATCGCCCTCGCCCTGGTCGGCCTCAACGAGGACCGGGGGGTGTTCGGCCCCTGTCCGACCCCCGAGGACCATGTGCCGCAGCGCGTCGACCGGCTGCTCGCGCCCCCGGAACGCCTCACGCCGGCGCACCGGCTGCGGCTGACCGCGTACGCCGCCCTGGTGCCGGCCGTACCGGTGCTGGTGGCTTTCGTTCCCGCGTTGCGGGCACTCGGTAGGTCGTGACATGGCAAAGAAAGGGCCAAGACGAGCCCAAGGACAACGTGCGGCGTGACGGCTTTGCTCCGGTCGCGGGGCGTGACAGTGATCTCACGCCTCGGCATTGGCCCGAGGCCCCGGGAGTCGGCCAGGATCGCTGTATGCACACCCCCACCGTCGACTCGCCGCCCCACCGGCCGTCGACCCACCGCACCGCCCGCGCCGCCGCGGCCTTCGCGGCGCCGTCCTTCCTGCTGCTCGTCCTGGTCGCGATCTCGTGGGCGCCACTCATGTCGCTGGACGAGAGCATCGCGAACACCACCCACGGATGGGCCGTCGACGAACCGGGCGTCACCCACGCGTTCCGCATCCTGACGGACTGGGTCTGGGACCCGGTGACGATGCGTCTGCTGGCGGCGGCCGCCGCGATCTGGCTGGTGTGGCGCCACCGGGAATGGTGGCTCGCCGTCTGGCTGGCGGTCACCTGCGCGGCGGGCACGGCGTTGCAGCAGGCGTTGAAGGCCGCCGTCGGCCGGGAAAGGCCCGCGTGGCCCGACCCCGTCGACTCCGCCCACTACGCCGCGTATCCGTCGGGCCACGCCATGACGGCCACGGTCGTCCTCGGGCTGATGGTGTGGCTGCTGCACCTGTACGGGGCCAGTCGTACCGTCGTGCGCACGGCCGTGGCGGTGACCGCCGTCTCGGTCGTGGGCGTCGGGCTGACCCGGATCTGGCTGGGCGTGCACTGGGCGTCGGACGTGCTGGGCGGCTGGCTGCTGGGCGGTCTGACGATCGCGCTGGCGGTGCTCGCGTACGAGAAGTGGGGCGCGCCGAGGCGTACTTGACCGGGTCCGCGCCGCCACGAAAGATCGACGGCATGACGGTCAAGGGAGTGCTGTTCGACTTCTCCGGGACGCTCTTCCGCGTGGAGTCCACCGAGTCCTGGCTCCGCGCGGTCCTCACCGCCTCCTCGCTCACCCTGCCCGAGGCGGAGTTGGTCCGGGCGGCCGAGGCACTGGAGCGGGCGGGCGCCCTGCCGGGCGGCGCCGTCCCGGCGGAGACGCCGACCGGGGACCTGGCCGCTCTGTGGGCGCTGCGGGACCGGAGCGCCGAGGAGCACCGGGCCGCCTTCACCGGGCTGTCCCGTCGTGTCACGCTCCCCGACCCGACGCTCCACGACGCGCTGTACGACCGCCATATGACACCGGCGGCCTGGAGTCCGTACCCGGACGCGGTCGACGTCCTCGTCGGCCTGCGGGCACGCGGGGTGGCCGTCGGTGTGGTGAGCAACATCGGCTGGGACCTGCGGCCCGTGTTCCGCGCGCACGGCCTCGACCCGTACGTCGACGTGTACGTGCTGTCGTACGAGCACGGCGTGCAGAAGCCGGACCCGCGGCTGTTCGCGATCGCCTGCGCGGCGCTCGGTGTCGACGCGCGGGACACCCTGATGGTCGGCGACGACCGGCGGGCCGACGCCGGTGCGGCGACGCTGGGGTGCGGGGTGCACTTCGTGGACCATCTGCCCGTCGCGGAGCGGCCGGACGGGCTGCGGCGGGTGCTGGAACTGCTGGACTGAGCCGGTGCCGGCCGCCGCCCCGCGAGGGGCCGTGCGTCCGAGTCCCGTGCGCAGGGCGGCTGTTCGTCGCCACCGGACGTCCGTCCCGGACCGTCCCCCGTGCGGCCCGGGACGAACAGCGGCCGGGCGGGCCCACACAGGGTCGCCGCCCGGAAGCGCTGAGTATAGTTCGCCGTTCGTCGATCGACGCGGGAGTTACCGGATGTCCTCGCGCGGCTCCCCGTTCGGCGCGGTCGCCGGGAGCGCGGTGTCCCGCCGGGCCGCGAAGGGCCCGGCGGGACGCGTGACGTGACCGCGTCGCGGTACTTCTACCAGTCGAAGTCGAAGTAGTCCGGCTGCGTCTGCACGTTGAGCTCACTCTGGTGGACCCACTTGGCCGGGTCCGTCCGGCGGTCGTTGATCTTCAGGACGTCGAAGCCCTTCACCATGTCGTTCGAGTAGATGTGGCCGTTGTAGTAGTACGCCGACCAGGTACCGCCGCCCACCAGGGTGGTGGTGGAGATCGGGCCGCGCTCGAAGTACGCGATCTCCTTGGGCTTGGTGGAGTCGGTGAAGTCCCAGACGGAGACACCGCCCTGGTACCACGCCTGGACCATGATGTCCTTGCCCTTGACCGGGATCAGCGAGCCGTTGTGGGCGACGCAGTTCTCGGTGTCGGCCTGGTGACGCGGGATCTTGTAGTAGCTCTTGAAGACGAGCTGGCGCTTGTCCCCCTTGCCGACGATGTCGTAGATGCCGTCGGCGCCGCGGTTCGGGCCGATCGCCTCGTTGCAGGTGGCCGCGCCACCGCCGCCCAACTCGTCGGTGAAGACGACCTTGTTCGCTTTCTGGTTGAAGGTGGCCGAGTGCCAGAACGCGAAGTTCACGTTGTCCTGGACCTGGTCGATGACCTTCGGGTTCTCCGGGTCCTTGATGGAGAACAGGATGCCGTCGCCCATGCACGCGCCGGCCGCGAGGTCCTTCGACGGCAGCACCGTGATGTCGTGGCAGCCGGTGGTCTTGGAGACGCCGGGGTTCGTGGGTGAACCCGGGTTGCCGCCACCGTCCGGGCCCTCACCGGGGAACAGGACCGGGAAGCCCACCACGGCCGCCTTCTCCGGGGACTTGCGGGGCACCTTGATGATCGTGATGCCGTCGTGCGGCGGCTGGCAGTCGGGGAACGAGGCGTTCGGCGAGTACGAGGAGACGTAGACGTAGACGTTCCTGCGCTCGGGCACCAGCGTGTGGGTGTGCGAACCGCAGGCCGTCTCCACGGCGGCGACGTACTTCGGGTTCGCCTTGTCGCTGATGTCGAAGATCTTCACGCCCTCCCACGACGACTTCTCGGTCGCGGGCTGCGTCGTGCTGTTGCAGGAGTTGTCGCTGCGCGAGGAGTCGGTGGACAGGAAGAGCAGGTTCCCGGAGACGGAGATGTCGTTCTGCGAGCCCGGGCAGAGGACCTGGGCGACCGTCTTCGGCGCCTTCGGGTTGCTGATGTCGAAGACACGGAAACCGTCGTAGTTGCCGGCGAAGGCGTACCTGCCCTGGAAGGCGAGGTCCGAGTTGGTGCCCGGCAGCGCGTCCTTGGGGATGTTGGCCAGATGCTGGATGTTGGCGGAATGGACGATCTCGTCCTGGCCGGGGATCTCGCCGGCGGCTATCGCTTCGCGCGCCTCGGCGGCGTCACTCTTGGAGACCTTCTCCCGCACGGCGGGCGAGTCCCCCGGGTCGGGGGTCGCGGCCGCCGGTCCGGCGGTGAGCAACGCGGCCAGGAGGCCGGCCGCAGTCGCGGCGACCCCCAGACGTCTGCGCCGCGTCCGAAGGTTGTTCAACAGGGTCACTGTGTCCTCCCTTGTGGCCGTTCGCGGTTGAACGGTTCGAGCACCTCCGCAGTATCGTCTTCATCATGCACAGATCAACAGACGGCAATGTACTTGTAACGAACAAATTTGATCACCAGCATGCGAAAGCGTGTTAGGAACGTTCGTCAACACTCACGAGGTGTACGCCCGTTGCTGTGTCCCAGGAGGTCACTGTGCTCGTTCGCCGCACATCCCGCGCGCCGCTGGTCACGGCCTCGCTGACGGCCGCTCTACTGGCGCTCGTGGGCTGCGAGTCGGGGTCCGAGGCGGCTCCCGACGGCGGTTCGGACAGGTCGAGCGGGCCGGCGGTGATCGCGCCCGGAAAACCCGGTGAGACCGCTCAAACACTTTCGCCGGAAGAAGTCGAGAAGCAGCGAGCGGAGGACGACTCTCCGAATTCCGCGGACTACGACTACGCGCGCATGATGATCCTGCACCACACCCAGGCCCTGGAGATGACCGAACTCGCCCCCGACCACGCGAAGTCGACCCAGGTGAAGCGGATCGCCGAGCGCATCTCGGCCGCCCAGAAGCCCGAGATCGAGGCCATGGAGGGCTGGCTGAAGGCCCACGACGGTGACGAGCGCGACACGTCGCACGACCACGAGGAGATGCCCGGCATGGCGACCGGGGCACAACTGAAGGAACTCGGCACGCTCGACGGGGAGAAGTTCGACCAGCTGTTCCTGAAGCTGATGATCACCCATCACGAGGGGGCGATCACCATGGCCACGGACGTCAAGGCACAGGGCAACAACATCCTGATCGAGGAGATGGCCGACGACGTGATCGCTCAGCAGACCACGGAGATCAGCAGGATGCGCGACCTGACGCGGTAACCGACCGGCCCCGCCGGGCCCCGGGGTCCGGGGTCCGGGGTCCGGGGTCCGGGGTCCGGGGTCCCAGCTCAGCGGCGGGCGTGACGGGGGCCGAGGAGGCCCTCGTCGCGCGCGCCTGCGATCAGCCGGAGCGCCTTGCGGCGGCTGTGACCGGTCGCGCACATCACCGCGAGGACCGGGTCGTAGCCGCACCGCTGCGCCGCGAGGTACTCCTCGGCCACCATGCGCCGCCCCTCCACACCGCGCGGCCACGCGGGCCGGGCCCGCCGCCCCGGCCCGTGCGAGGTCTGCGGCGGCTCCTCCTCGACGAGGTCCGGCGCGGTGCCGCACGCCGCGAACAGCGGCCCCTCGATCCAGTCGGCGAGCTCCGCCAGGTCGTCCAGGGACAGCGGCGGCTGCGCGCGTACGTCCTCCAGCGACAGCCGGCCCTCGCAGACCACGGCGAGGACCTCGACCCCGGCACCGTCGGGGAAGGAGAGCCGGGCGTTGTACCAGGCGGTGGCGCCGTCGTGCTCCTGCACTTCCCACGCGGGCCGCACGGACACCGCGCCGTCCTGCCAGTGGCGGTCGGAGAGATTGAGAAAAGATGCTTCCAGCACCCACGCAACGTAAACGCATGATCAGATTCTCTGCGCACAGCCACGCGTACCTGGGGCACGCGGCACCCCGACGGCGCAGCATCCCCACCCTCGCCGCAGCGCTCCGCCCCTGGCAAGGAGTGGCAACACAGCTGAAATCAACAAACTGTTCAAGTCGCCTAGGGTCTCGCCCATGGCAACCACCACCCCCACCCACCCCGTGGACGACGTACCCCCCACCCGCCATCTCCTCGCCTTCGGCCTGCAGCACGTCCTCGCGATGTACGCGGGCGCGGTCGCCGTCCCCCTGATCGTCGGCGGCGCCCTGCGGCTGCCGCCCGCCGACCTGGCTTATCTGATCACCGCCGATCTCCTCGTGTGCGGCATCGCGACCCTGATCCAGTGCGTCGGCGTCTGGCGTTTCGGTGTCCGGCTCCCGATCATGCAGGGCTGTACGTTCGCCGCCGTCTCCCCCATGGTGCTGATCGGCACCGAGGGCGGCGGCCTCCCCGCGATCTACGGCTCGGTGATCGTGGCCGGCCTGGCGATCATGCTGTTGGCCCCGGTGTTCGGCAGACTCCTCCGCTTCTTCCCGCCGCTCGTCACCGGCACCGTCATCCTGATCATCGGCCTCTCGCTGCTGCCGGTGGCCGGCAACTGGGCGGCCGGCGGGGTGGGCGCGTCGGACTTCGGCGCGCCGAAGAACCTCGCGCTGGCGGCGTTCGTGCTGCTCGTCGTGGTCGGCGTGCAGCGGTTCGCCCCGGTGTTCCTCAGCCGGATCGCGGTGCTGGTCGGCATCGTCGTGGGGCTCGCGGTCGCCGTTCCGCTGGGGTTCACGGACTTCGGCGCGGTCGGGGACGCCGACTGGCTGGGCATCAGCACGCCGTTCCACTTCGGGGCGCCCGCGTTCCACCTCTCCGCGATCCTGTCCATGCTGGTGGTGGCCCTGGTGACGATGACCGAGACCACCGGTGACCTGATCGCGGTGGGCGAGCTGACGGGCCGTGAGGTGCGGCCCCGGTCCCTGACGGACGGGCTGCGCGCGGACGGCTTCTCCACCGTCCTCGGCGGTGTCTTCAACACCTTCCCCTACACGGCGTACGCGCAGAACGTCGGCCTGGTCGGGATGACCCGGGTACGCAGTCGCTGGGTCGTCGCGGCGGCGGGCGGGATGCTCGTCCTGCTCGGTCTGCTGCCGAAGCTCGGCGCCGTGGTGGCCGCGATCCCGGCTCCGGTGCTCGGCGGCGCGGGCCTGGTGATGTTCGGCACCGTCGCCGCGAGCGGTCTGCGCACGCTCGCCCGGGTGGAGTTCCGGGGCAACGACAACCTGACGGTCGTGGCCGTCTCGGTGGCCGTGGGACTGCTGCCGGTCGGGGTGCCGACGGTGTACGCGGAGTTCCCCGAGTGGTTCCGGACGGTGATGAACAGCGGTATCAGCGCGGGGTGCCTGACGGCGATCACACTGAACCTGCTCTTCAACCACCGCCGGGCGAGGGCCGGTTCAGTCGACGCCGAGTCTGGCGGCCTCCCGGGCGGCGGCGTCGACGAGGGTGTCGAGGAGCCCCGGGGAGAGGCCCGCTAGGCGCCCCCGTGGACCGCCCGCCAGATGCTTCCCGTCGTCCTTCAGTGTCACTTCAGCGACGCGTACGCCCGGTGGTTCAGCCTTCAACTGGTGGTTCAGCCTTCAACTTGGAACCCCGTCCACGCATACGACCTTGCCCAAGCGAAACCGCCTCTTGACGTCACCTGGGACGAGGAGAAGTGTGGAAAAGAAGGTGCAATTCGACACAAATCAGGTGATGCACCATGCAAGTCGCCCTTCGCAAGCGCACCGCCATAGCCGTGTGCGGCTTCGCGCTCTGCGGCGCCCTCGCCGCACCCGCAGCCATCGAAGTGGTATCGGTCATCACCGATACCCAACAGACCCAGGTGGACGAAGCCGAGAGGAAGAAGCCGAAGAAGCCCCCGAGGCGCTAGCAGATCCAGGGCATCGGCCCTGCGAACCTCACGTATCCGGTCGGTCCGCAGGGTCTCCCACCGCGCGGCGCGAACGCTCCCGGCCGGCAGCCGGTCGCGTCCAGCGCGCTCGCCTTCGACGAACGGCACCCCGTATTCAGCGAGTTGGCGGCGACCGTGTCCTGAGCAGTACCACCGCTCGGTCCAGACGGAGTCGGGCCACCGGTACGGGTGTGCGCGCCCGTACGGGTCAGCCGTGCCGGAGCAGACGGGCCGGGACCGCTTCGGCCAGGATCCGGTATCCCTCCGGGTTGAGGTGCAGCCAGTCGCCGTCGTGGAGGCCGGGCAGGAGACGGCTCGGGTCGGCGGGGTCGCGGACCGCGCGGTCGAAGTCGATGACGGCGTCGAAGCGGCCGCTGGTGCGGATCCAGGTGTTGACGGCCTGCCGCGCGGCCTCGCGGTGCCCGGCGGCGTCGTCGTAGGGGGTGTTGCCGCCGAAGGGCAGCAGGGTCGCGCCGTACACGCGGATGCCACGGGCGTGGGCGCGGACGATGATCTGCTCGTAGGCGGCGACGAGATCGGCGGCGACGCGCTGCTGGGCTGCGGGGGTGGCCGCGGCGGTGCCCAGGTCGTTGACGCCCTCGAAGACGATCAGCTGCTCGACGGCGCTGTGGGCCAGGACGTCGCGGTCCAGCCGGGCGAGGGCGTTGGGCCCGAGGCCGTCGTTGAGGACCCGGTTGCCGCCGGCCGCCTGGTTGACCACGGCGATGTGCCGGGTGTCGGGCCGCTGCTGGAGCCGGTCGAAGAGCTGGTCGGGCCAACGGTCGTTGCCGTTGGTGGTGGAGCCCCGGCCGTCGGTGAGGGAGTCGCCGAGGACGGCGATGGCGGTGGCGGCGGGCCGGGACAGCACCTCGACATCGCTGAGCAGATACCAGTGGTTGGTCGGGGTCGCGCCGGGCAGATCCGCGTCCTCGGTGTGGTCGCCGTGCAGCAGGTACGAGGTGGTGCGGGAACCGGGGTGCGAGGTGAGGGCGAGCGAGGCCTGACCCTCCGCCAGGTACGCCGTCACGGTCAGGTTGGTGCCCGGCCGCAGCGTGAAGTCCAGCGGGTCGGACACGACCTGGGCTCCCACCGGGACGGTCGTGGATCCGCCGCCGCCGAAGGTCACCGGACGCGACGAGCCGGGTTCGATCGCGCCGACTCCCGCCCGGCCGCCCAGCGGAAGCGCCACCGTCACGGCGGTCAGGGGCAGCGCGCCGCCGCCGAAGGCGTTGGAGAAGCGCAGCCGGACGCGGTCGCCGCCGGTGGTGACGCGCACGGTCTGCCGCAGGGTGGTGTCCACCAGTACGGCGCGGTCCCCGGTGAACGGTGCCGGCGGCATGTTGCCCGGCTCGGTGAGCTGCGGCATCGCGGACCAGGTGTTCACCCAGCGCCGGGCGGCCGTCGCCGTGTCGCCGGCGCCGGTCCCGTCCGCCCGGTGCGCATCCCTGGCCAAGGCGACCAGGGCGGACGAAGCCACCACGAGGGCCAGGGCGAGCACACAGACGGCGAGCACGGTCGCGAACGGCGCCCTCCCGGACGGCCGGACGGGCTGGGGGCTGTCGATCGGGCGCAAGGACGGTGCCTCTCTTCGGTTCGGGAGGGGTGCGGGTGGGCGGAGACCGTTGGGGCCGGGGTCAAGGCGCCGTGCCGACCGCCCCACCCGGGTGGGGCGGTCGCTCAGCGGCCCACTCGGGTGGGGCGGTCGCTCAGCCGGCCGCCGGGCCGACACGGCCGCCCCGGCGGAACGGTGCGTGTCAACCCGTCGTGCACGCCGTTCCGTTGAGCGTGTACGACGACGGGGCCGCGCTGTTGCCGGTGTGGTTGGCCTGGTAGCCGATGCTGACGCTCGCGCCGGGCGCGATCGCGGCGTTGTACGTGGCGTTGGTCGCGGTCACGGCCCCGCTCGCCGGACTGTACGCAGCGCCCCAGCCGTTGGTGACGGTCTGTCCGGCGGGCAGGGTGAAGCCCAGCTTCCAGCCGTTCACCGCCGTCGTACCGGTGTTGGTGACGGTCACCGACGCGGTCAGCCCCGTGCTCCAGGCGTTGGTGGTGACGGTCACCTTGCAGGGCCCGGTCGGCGGCTGGGGCGCGGGACCGGAGCCGTTGAGGCCGAAGAAGGTGAGGACGCGCTCGCCCATGCCCCAGGCGTAGAGGTTGTGCCCGGTGCCCTGGAGGCTGATGGCCTCGACGGGGGCACGGTCACCGGTGCCGCCGTAGCGGGTGCGGGTCCAGTTGGACTGGGGCGAGTCGGTGGCGGCCGGCGTCTGGCCGACACCGTGGACCTGGGTCCACTGCTTGATCTCCTCGCCGAAGTTGGGGTAGCGCAGCACGTCGTCCGTGGTGCCGTGCCACAGCTGCATCCGGGGCCGGGGCCCGGTGTAGCCCGGGTAGGCACCGCGGACCAGGTCGCCCCAGGCCTGCGGGGTCCGGATGATCGTGCCGTTCGCGCAGTCGCTGTTCCACTCGGAGCCGTTGGTGGTGGCGAAGCAGGCGAAGGGCACGCCCGCGAAGGCGGCGCCGGCGGCGAACACGTCGGGGTAGTCGCCGAGGAGGACGTTGGTCATCATCGCGCCGGAGGAGATGCCGGTGGCGAAGATCCGGTCGGTGTCGGCGTCGTAGGTGCGGACGGTCCAGTCGACCATGGACTTGATGCCCACGGGATCGCTGCCGCCGCCACGGGTCAGGGCCTGCGGGGAGGCGACGTCGAAGCACTTGCTGCTCCGGGTGACGGACGGGTACACGACGATGAACCCGTACTTGTCGGCGAGTTGGGCGTACTCGGTGCCGTTGTACATCGCCGGCCCCGAGCCGGTGCAGTAGTGCACGGCGACCACGATCGCCGGGTTCGCGGTGACGCTCTCCGGGACGTACAGGTACATCTGCAGGTTGCTGGGGTTGGTGCCGAAGCCGGTGATCTCGGTGAGCGCCGCCCGGGGAGCGGCCTCGGCGTCGGCGTTCGCCGCGGCGGCCGCGGGTGTGGTCGGGAGCATGGCCGCGAACAACGCCACGAGCGCTCCCAGCAGTGCGACGAGCACCGACCGGCGCTGTCCGCGCGGCCGGTCGTGGGGGGTGTGGGTCACGTCGTTGTGCCTTCCTGTGGCGGGGGCGGGTGCGACGGGGAGGGATCCGGGTCAGGACGGCGAGAAGGGCATCGTGACATGGACATGGAAGGCATGGAAGCGCTCCCACCCGTCGAAAGAATTCGCTCCCATCGAGCCTCCCGGGTCACCGTGCCCACGCGCCACGCACGGCCGACCGCCCCTACCTGGGGCGACGAACGTCTTTTGCGCAAAGCGTTGACTAGAAAGCGCTTGCCCCCTACGTTCCGTTCAGCGATGTGAACCCCCGGTGGACTGCAGCCACCGCACTCGCGCACAGCGATCAACACCATGAACTTCATTCACGTACATGGCCCGCACGCTCCCCTGAAGGGAAGCACCCGCATGCGTACCGTCCCCCCACGTACACAGGCGCAAAGATCAGCCCTGGTGGCGGCCGCGGCCGCCCTGATGACGGCCGCCACCCTCGCCGTACCGCACTCGGCGGGCGCGGCGGAGTCCTCGCCGATCGGTTTCGGCGCCGGGACCACCGGAGGCGGCGGCGCCTCCGCCGTCACGGTCTCCACGCTCGCCGCCTTCCGGAGCGCCGTCACCGGGAACGCGGCCAAGGTCGTCCGCGTGAACGGCCTGATCTCGCTGAGCGGTCAGGTCGACATCGGGTCCAACACGACGGTGCTGGGCGTGGGTTCGTCGTCCGGATTCACCGGCGGTGGCCTGCGGATCAAGGAGGAGACCAACGTCGTCGTCCGCAACCTGAACATCAGCAAGCCGGTCGCGCCCGCCGACGGGATCACCGTCCAGGAGTCCACGAAGGTGTGGATCGACCACAACTCCTTCTCGGCGGACCGCACCCACGACAAGGACCACTACGACGGCCTGCTGGACATCAACCACGGCTCGGACGGCGTGACGGTCTCCTGGAACACCTTCAAGGAGCACTTCAAGGGCTCGCTGGTCGGTCACAGCGACAACAACGCCTCCGAGGACACCGGCCGGCTGAAGGTGACGTACCACCACAACCACTTCGCCAACGTCTACTCGCGCATCCCCAGCCTGCGCTTCGGCACCGGGCACTTCTACAACAACTACGTGGACGGCGCCGAGACCGCCTGCCACTCGCGCATGGGCGCCCAGATGCTCGTGGAGAACAACGTCTTCCGCAACACGGGAGTCGCGGTCACCACGAACCGCAGCAGTGACGTGGACGGTTACGCGAATCTGCGCGGCAACGACCTCGGTGGGGCCGCCACCGAGATCTCCCGGGTGGGGAGCTTCACCACCCCGCCCTACGGCTACACCCCCGAGTCCGCCTCCTCCGTCGTCGCGTCGGTGACGTCGGGAGCGGGCGCCGGAAAGCTCTGAGAACCGTTCGACCGCTCCATCCCCAACCCCCCATCCGCCCGGACTACAGAAGGAATCGGGACATGACTTCTGCAGCACGTCCGCGCGCCCGCACGCGCGCGCTGACCGGCACGTTCGCCGCGTTCAGCCTCTCGTTTGGCATGATCATGACTAGTGGGGCCACGCCGGCGAACGCCGCCACCTGGCCGTCCGCCAAGGGCAGCCAGCCGGTGTCCTCGACCATCTCGGTGTCCGGCACCCGGGACGGCGGCATGGTGCGCTACTACGGCAGCGGCGAGCTGGCCGGCAGCGGCCAGGAGGAGGGCCAGGACCCGATCTTCAAGCTCGCGCCCGGCGCCACGCTGAAGAACGTCATCATCGGCGCGCCCGGCGCCGACGGCATCCACTGCGAGGGCAACTGCACCCTGCAGAACGTCTGGTGGGAGGACGTCGGCGAGGACGCGGCGACCTTCCGCGGCGGCTCGACGTACACGGTCACCGGCGGCGGCGCCAAGAAGGCGGCCGACAAGGTCTTCCAGCACAACGGGCCCGGCACCCTGAACATCTCCAACTTCGCGGTCAGCGAGTTCAAGACGCTGTACCGCTCCTGCGGCGACTGCTCCACGCAGTACACCCGCAAGGTGAACCTCAGCAACATCGAGGTGACGGGGACGGGTTCCACCGCGCGCCTGGTCGGCATCAACGTCAACCGCGGCGACGTGGCGACCCTGCGGGGCATCACGATCCTCAACGACAGCGGCCGCAAGGTCATCCCGTGCCAGAAGTACAACAACAACGACCCCGCCGGTACGGGCCCCGACAGCACCAACTGCAAGTACGCCACCTCGGACATCACCTACCGGTGACCCCGCTCGTCACCCACCGGTGAGTCCCCCGGCGGCCGGACGGAGCCTCCCCCCACGGGCCTCGTCCGGCCGTCGGCCGTCGGGCGTCGGGCGTCGGGCGTCGGCCATCGGGCGGGGCGGTCACCGTCACGTGCACGCCCCGCCCGGCCTCACCAGATCTTGCGCTCCCAGAGGGGGCCGATCCGCGCCCACTCCTCGTCCCACTGGTCCATCCGCCGCCGCTCCATACGGCCGCGCACGAGCCGGCCGCCCACGAAGGGCACGGCCGCCGCGAACAGACCCGCGAGCCCGCCCACGAGCCCGGCACGCAACCGGGCCTGGGACTCACTGGCGGGCTCGGTGACCAGCAGGCCCTCGGCGTCCGTCCACACGGTGACCCGCGCTCCCATCAGGGTGGCAGGATCGACCCGGGCCTGACCCTCGCGCCCGGAGCCGTCCGGCGCGGTCCAGCGGACCTTCGCCCACACCTTCTCCGCGGCCGTACCGCTCTTGCCGGAGGGCTCCGGCGCGTCCTCCGTGAGAACCGCGCCGACCTGGCGCCACTCCGCGCGCTGCCGGGCGAGACCGGACTCCACGGAGTGTTCGGCCATGAGACCCACGGCCACCCCGCCGAACAGGGTCATCGCCCAGGTGATCAGCACGACCCAGGACTCCAGCCGGTCGGCACGCCTTCTGAGCGGGTTGCGCCGCCATCGCCACAGCCACACCTTCGGACCACGGAATGCCACCATCGGGGGCACCCTCCCTCGCACACGCAGGACTGCCGGACCGCTCTTCCATACGGCGGCGGCCCCCGCCCTGCTCATGCGATGTGGGTCACCCCGCCCGGCCCGCTCGGCGCCGGCCCGGTCCGAATCCGCTCACACACCGGCTGACCTGCGGCGGAGCCGTTCCGAGGGGTGACTGTCAGTGGTGGGGTGCAGACTGGCCGGTGACTGGGACGACGATGTCCGGGAGGTGGCCGGGATGGCTGAGGTACTGCTCACCGTGGGCACACGCAAGGGGTTGTTCATCGGGCGGCGGCGGGGAGGCGCCTGGGAGTTCGACGAGACGCCGTACTTCAACGCGCAGGCGATCTACGCGGTCGCCATCGACACCCGCTCGGACACCCCCCGGCTGCTGGTGGGCGGTGACAGCGCCCACTGGGGCCCCTCCGTCTTCCACTCCGACGACCTCGGCCGCACGTGGACCGAACCGGCCCGGCCCGCGGTCAAGTTCCCCAAGGACACCGGGGCCTCGCTGGAGCGGGTGTGGCAGCTGCATCCGTCGGCGGCCGAACCGGACGTGGTGTACGCGGGCACGGAACCGGCCGCGTTGTACCGCTCCGAGGACCGGGGCGAGACCTTCGAGCTGGTACGGCCGCTGTGGGAGCACCCGACGCGCGGCCGGTGGGCCCCGGGAGGCGGCGGCGAGGGGCTGCACACGATCCTCACCGACCGGCGCGATCCGCGCGCGCTGACCGTGGCGGTCTCCGCCGCCGGGGTGTTCCGCACCGAGGACGGCGGGGCGAGCTGGTCGCCGTCCAACTCCGGTGTCTCGGCGGTGTTCCTGCCGGACCCCGACCCGGAGTTCGGCCAGTGCGTGCACAAGGTGACCCGGGACGCGACGACGCCCGACCGGCTGTACCTGCAGAACCACTGGGGCGTGTACCGCAGCGACGACGCGGGGGCGCACTGGGAGGACATCGGCGCGGGCCTGCCCTCCACGTTCGGTTTCGCGGCGGTCGCCCATCCGCACCGCGGGGACACCGCCTACGTCTTCCCTATCAACGCCGACGCGGACCGCGTCCCGGCCGACCACCGCTGCCGGGTCTTCCGCACGGCGGACGCGGGCAAGAGCTGGGAGCCGCTGGCGGCGGGCCTGCCGACCGAGGACCACTACGGCACGGTGCTGCGCGACGCGATGTGCACGGACGACGCGGACCCGGCGGGCGTCTACTTCGGCAACCGCAACGGCGAGGTGTACGCCTCGGCCGACGACGGCGACAGCTGGCGGCAGTTGCTGTCGCATCTGCCGGATGTGCTGTGCGTACGCGCGGCCGTCGTCGGGTGAGCGGGTGAGCCGATGTGGATGAGCGGGTGAGGATGAGCGGATGAGCGGATGAGCGGACGGGGAGGGTCGCCGGCGCCGTCCGCGAGTGCGCCCTCCCGTCCGTCGAGTCGCCCTGAGTCCGGTCCCGTTCGGCACCAGGACGTTCGTCGTCGATCAGTTCCTCATGCGGCCGCCAGCTTCTGGATGCGCGGGTGGTTCTCCAGAGCCCACCGCACCGTCTTGGGCGGGCGTCCGAGCAGGGTCTCCAGCTGGTCGGTGGTGCCGCGGTAGCCTCCGCCGCCCATCAGCCGGGTCAAGGTCTTCAGGTGCTCAGCGATGTGCGGGAACGCGCCCAGGGCGGGGTCGACATAGGTCTCGTTCCAGGTCTCGACGTCCTCGGGAACGTAGACGACCGGGCGTCCCAGCACGGCCGCGTAGTCCTCCGCGAACCCGTGCATGTCCTTCAGCTCGGGACCGGTGAGGTCGTAGGACTTCGAGATGTGCGGTGCCGGGTCGGTCAGGATCTTCACGCAGAGTTCCGCCACGTCGTACCCGGCGATGGGCGCGAGCCGGTGCTCAGCGAACGGCAGGCGCAGTTCACCCCTGCTCAGCGGCTCCAGCGCCAGCCAGGTCATCAGGGGGTTCTCGACGAACATGGCCCCCCGCACGTTGACGGTCGGGAGGCCGGACCACTCGAGCACCTGCTCGGCGACCCAGTGGGCCCGCTGCTGCGGCGACCAGTCGGCGACGAGCCCGCCGAGCCACGCGCGTCGCTCCTCCTCCGGCGCGGTCATCCTGTCGAAGGTCATGAACGACTGCTCGTACTCGGAGATGTTGACGAACACCTCCATGTCGCCCCGCGCCCGCGCCGCCGCGGCCATCAGGCTGACGGCGTCGGTGTAGTACGGCGACAGGCTCATGCTGAAGTAGATGCGCCGGACGTCCTTCAGCGCGGCGGTCACGTCGGCGACGGTGAGCAGGTCACCGACGAAGACCTCCGCCCCGGCCCCGCGGAGCGAGTCGGCGCGTTCGTCGTCCTGCCGGACGAACGCGCGCACGGGGTGCCCTTGTTCGAGCAGCATGTCGACCATCGTCCGGCTCACCCCACCGATTTCGCCGGCGGCTCCGGTGATCAGGATGGGCTCGCGCTCTGACATCGAGATGTCCTCTGTCTGGTTGGGTGGGGATGTTGTTGTTCGGAAGGTCGGGGGCCGGGGCGGTGGCCCGCGGGTCAGCCCGCCAGACGGTTGATCTTGCGGATCTGCCGGTCGAAGGCGCGGGCGGGAGCGAGGCGGCGCAGGGCGCTCACGCGTCCTGCCATGGGGCCCGCGGTGTAGCGCAGCTTCGGCTTGGCGTCGGTCGCCGCAGCGACGATCGCCCTGGCCACGACGTCCGGTGCGTCACCTCCCCTGATCGCCTCCGCCATCACACGGTCGACGGTCTGCCGCTGCTTCGCGTAGGCGTGCAGGGGCGTGTCGGGCTTCGCGCTGTTGGCCTCGAAGTCGGTCCGCGTGTACGCAGGTTCGACGAGGAGCGACCGGACGCCGTGCTCACGGATCTCGTGATCCAGGGACTCGGAGTAACCCTCGATCGCGTGCTTGGAGGCGGCGTAGACGGCCATGTAGGGCTGGGGCATGAATCCGAGTACGGACGAGACATTGATGATGCGGCCGCGCTTCTGGGCACGCATGTAGGGCAGGACCGCCGTCGCCATGCGCATGACCCCGAAGACATTGGTGTCGAAGACGGCCCTGGCCTGCTCGACGGAGGTCTCCTCCGCGGCTCCCGTAGAGCCGACGCCGGCGTTGTTGACCAGGACGTCGATCCGCCCGAACCGCTCGCTCACCTCCTGGACCACTCCGGCGACCGAGGCGTCGTCGGCGACGTCGAGACTGAGGAACGTCACGCCGGCGAGCGGGGTGACGCGCGTGCTGTCCCGGCTCGTGCCGACCACGTCGAAATCCTCTGCGACCAGGGCGCGAGCTGTCTCCCTCCCGATACCGGACGACGCACCCGTCACGAGTGCCATCGGTCGATTTGTCAGCATCATGACTCCCGCACAACATAGAAACCGATCGGTTTCCAGCATCGTAAACCGATCGGTTTCCGTACGCAAGGGCGGATGACGAGAGGGGCGGCGCGTCAGTTCACGGCAGCGGCGTCGAGCAGGGTGACCACCGTGGGCGCGACGAGACCCGACAGCTTGTCCGCCCCGATTCCCGCGCGGGCACTGGCACCGTCGAACACCAGGCTGAGCTGGCGGGCCACCAGGCCGGGATCGCTCGCCCCGCCCCGCTCGGCCTCGGCACGGAAGAAGGCGGTCAGTTTCTCCTTGACCCCATGCGCGACGCGGCTCGCGGGGTGATCCTGATCCTTCAGCTCGATCTGCGCGGCCAGATAGGGGCAGCCGTAGAACTCGGGTGCACCGGACTGCGATTCCAGCTGCTCGAAGACGTGCAGGATCCGCTCCCTGGACGAACGACCGTCGTCCGCCGCAGGCAGGAGCGCCGCCGCATAGGCGGAGGTACGCCGCTCCAGACTTGCCGCGAGCAGTGCGTCCTTGCTCTCGAACAGCTGGTACATGGAGCGCTTCGACACTCCCGCGGCCTTGCAGAGCGCCTCGATGCCGATGCCGACGCCGTCACGGTAGGTGAGTGTGGCCGCCGCCTCCAGCAGTCGCTCCCTGGGGGTTTGCTTCACTTCGGTGGTCATACCACGAGATTAACCCAAGGAGAAGCAAAAGAAAACCGATCGGTTTCCTGAGGTCGGCAGCCGGTGACCCACCCCCGGAGCCGTCAGTTGCTTGACGCAACGTGTTAGATTCGGAGCATGTTGGGCCGAATGTACGACAGTCAGCTGTGCTCCATCGCCCGGACCCTGGAAGTCGTGGGCGAGCGCTGGACCTTGCTGATCATTCGCGACGCCCAGCTCGGCCTGCGCCGCTTCGAGGAGTTCCAGGACAGTCTCGGCATCGCCCGCAACGTACTCACCAGCCGTCTCTCCAAGCTGGTCGACGACGGCCTGCTGGAGCGGGTCTGCTACCAGGAGCGGCCCGCCCGCTACGAGTACCGGCCGACGGACAAGGCCCAGGCCTTGCTCACCGCGGTGCTCAGCCTGATGCACTGGGGCGATGAGCACGCCCCGCATCCGGCCGGCCCTCCGCGGATCACGCACCACGTGGGATGCGGAGGCAACGTTCGGGAACAGCTCGTGTGCACCCAGTGCGAACAAGTGGTGGGCCCGGACGCCGTACAGCTGCTTCCCGGCCCGGCACTCACCGAGCGGACGGCGTGACGTAGCAGAGCACGCCTTGTTGCCGCCGCCGTAGCCGCCACCACTCGGGTGCTGCCGCCCTTTCCGCGGCTCGGCGTGTGCGCGCTGCCAACTCCCGCTTCATGCAGGTCAGTTGCGGTCGGATCTCTCGGAGAACCCACCGAATGACCATAACTTCTCCATGAGTTGCTCCATGAAACTCGCAAGGCTAGTGTGCGAGTTGCTTCATGAAACTTACCGGCCCAGCCCCCTGAGGTGACTCGATGGCCAAGAACAAGCTGGAAGACCATCCCACCGTCGTTCAAGCCCGCCGGCGCGACCGCACCGCCGCCCGGCCCGCCGAGCCGCTGGACGCATCGTGGCTGCGTCAGTTGTGTCTGGACGCGGGCGCGGACGACGTCGGCTTCGTCGAGATCGACCGGGCCGACATCGCCGACCAGCGAGAGGATCTGAGCGCCGCGCTGCCGGGTGTCCGCACGCTGATCAGCATCGTGACCCGGATGAACCGGGAGAACATCCGCACTCCCGCGCGCTCGGTGGCCAACCTGGAGTTCCATCACACGGGCGACCACACCAACGAGGTCGGTCGGCACGTGGTGGGCGAGCTGGAGGCGGCGGGCGTGCGCGCCATCAATCCCGCGATGGGCTTTCCCATGGAGATGGACAAGTTCCCCAGGAAGGCGTGGGTCGTCTCGCACAAGCCGGTCGCCGTGGCGGCGGGGCTCGGCAAGATGGGTATTCACCGCAACGTCATCCACCCCAAATTCGGCAACTTCATCCTGCTGGGCACCATCCTCATCGACGCCGAGGTCAGCGAATACACCAGGCCCATCGAGTACAACCCCTGCCTGGAATGCAAACTGTGTGTGACAGCCTGCCCGACCGGGGCGATCGCCTCCGACGGTCATTTCAATTTCTCCGCCTGCTACACCCACAACTACCGCGAGTTCATGGGCGGCTTCGGTGACTGGGCCGAGCAGGTCGCCGAAAGCCGTGACGCCCACGACTACCGTTCACGGGTCAGCGACAGCGAGAGCGCCTCGATGTGGCAGAGCCTGTCCTTCGGCGCCAACTACAAAGCCGCCTACTGCATGTCGGTCTGCCCGGCCGGCGAGGACGTCATCGGCCCCTGGCTGGACAGTCGCAAGACCCATCTGACCCAGGTCGTGCGCCCTCTGATGGACAAGGAGGAGACCGTCTACGTCGTCCCTGGCTCCGACGCCGAGCAGCACGTGGCCGACCGTTTCCCCAACAAGCGCACGAAGCATGTGGCGATGAGTCTGCGAGCGGACAGCATCGACGGTCTGGTGGAGGGCCTGCCGCTGATCTTTCAGCGCGAGCAGGCCAAGGACATGTCCGCCTCCTACCATTTCACCTTCACCGGTGAGGAATCCCGGCAGATCACCGTGACCATCCGCGACCGCGAACTCGAGGTCGCCGACGGGCATCACGGTGATCCGGACCTCAGGATCACCGCCGACACCCGCACCTGGCTGCGATTCCTCGCGAAGCCCTCGATGTTGGCGTGGGCACTGGTGCGTCGGCAGATCAAGCTGAACGGATCCCCCCGACTGCTGCGCGACTTCGGCCGTTGCTTCCCGTCCTGATCGGTCAGGAAGAACGCGTCACCGCATCATCCATGATGAATGAAAGGCGATCATGAGCAATCTCAGCACCGAAGTCGAACTCGATCTCGTGGTGGAACACAAGGAGACAATGGCCGAAGGTGTCGTGCAGTTGACGCTGCGCCACCCGGAAGACCGTCCACTGCCGGAATGGCAGCCGGGAGCGCATATCGATCTGGTCCTGCGCGCCGACCTGGTCCGCCAGTATTCCCTGTGCGGGGACCCGGCAGATCGGTCCCGCTTTCAGGTCGCGGTGCTGCGTGAACCGGAGAGCCGTGGCGGGTCGAGCCATGTGCACGACGTACTCAGGGAAGGCGAGTCGGTGCGTGTCCGCGGGCCGCGCAACCACTTTCCGCTCGTGAAGGCCAAGAACTACCTGTTCATCGCGGGCGGGATCGGCATCACACCGATTCTTCCCATGCTGGCGGCTGTCGACGCGACTCGCGCGGACTGGCGCCTCGTCTATGGGGGCCGCACCCGGGCCTCGATGGCGTTCGCTGAGACTCTGCGGCAGGCCTACGGGGAGCGGGTGAGCCTGCGGCCGCAGGATGAGTACGGCCTGTTGGACCTGCCCTCGCTCCTGGGCAAGCCGCAGCGGAAGACGGTCGTCTACAGCTGTGGGCCGGAACCGCTGCTCGCGGCGGTCGAGGCCGGCTGCGAGAAGTGGCCGAGCGGATCTCTGCACCTGGAGCGCTTCGCCCCGAAGCAGGACCTCGCGGCCGGGCCGCGGAGCGGCTTCGAGGTCGAGCTGGCCCAGTCCGGCCGGACGCTGCTGGTCTCCGAGGACATGTCCGTTCTTGAGGCCGTCGAAGCCGCGGGGGTGCCCGTGATGACCTCCTGCGAGGAGGGGATCTGCGGGACCTGCGAGACGAAGGTGCTGTCCGGGGAGATCGACCACCGCGACTCGGTCCTGACCGACCAGGAGCGCGCCGCGGGCGACACCATGATGATCTGCGTCTCCCGAGCCAAGGGCGACCGCCTGGTCCTCGACGTCTGATCCGCCCCGCCGAACGCGGACCCGGCGCCGGCTTCGTCCCGGACTTCCAGAAGCACACTTGCCAGTCGGAAACCGATCGGTGTACGGTGGTGAAACCGATCGGTTTCCAAGGTGCTCCGACGCTCCCGCCCGTTCGCGCGGTGACTGCGTCCCCCCTCTTTCTGGAGTCAAGAACCATGTCATCTCATGCCACCTCCACCATCTTCGTCATCGGCGGTACAGGGGCTCAGGGAATGCCCATCGTCCGGGCTCTCGTCGCCGACAAGAAGTACTCCGTGCGGGTCCTCACCCGGGATGCCACCTCGCCCCGGGCCCAGGCTCTCCTCGCGCTGGGCAACGTCTCCATCCTCGAAGGGTCGTTCGCCGACGAGGAGGTGCTGCGAGAGGGGTTCCGCGGCTGCGACGGGGCCTTCGTGAACATCGACGGGTTCAACACCGGCGAGAAGACCGAGACCTACTGGGCCATCCGCACCTATGAGATAGCGATCGAGGAAGGAATCAAGTTCTTCGTCTACGGAAACCTGGACTACGCCCTCAAGAAGTCGGGCTACGACTCCAGGTTCCGCACCGGCCACTACGACGGAAAAGGCCGCATGGCCGAATGGGTGCTGTTCCAGAACGAGAAGAACAGCGACCGCATGGGAGCCGCGGTCTTCACGTCGGGCCCCTACATCGAGATGGTGATCTCACCACTGACGCCCATGACGCCCAGCGTCGAGGACGGCGTCGTCACGTGGCGAGTCCCGCTCGGCGAGGGGGCCGTTCCGCACGTGGCTCTCGACGACTGCGGGTTCTACGTCCGCTGGCTCTTCGACAACCCGGAGCGGGCCAACGGCATGGATCTGGAAGTCGCCATCGAGCACATGACCTATGCCGACATGGCCGCGGCGTTCGAGAAGGTCACCGGGCATCCGGCGCGGTACATCGACACCGACCTGGACACGTACTGGAACAGCCCGGACCTGCAGGGGATCGCCGATCACCCCGCCGGGTACAACGCCGACCCCGACGACAAGAGCACCATGAGTTTCCGTGACAATTTCACCGGCTTCTGGAACGTGTGGAAGCACGGGATCATCACCCGGGACTACGCCCTGCTCGACGAAATCCACCCCCACAGGATCAGGAGCGCCGAGGAGTGGTTCCGCCGCGAGGACCAGCTGGGCAGGGAATCCGGCAAGGGAAGCCTCTGGGACAGGGTCCAGCCGGAGAACTGGAGCATGGAATCCGCCGTCCTCAAGAGCAGCGCGGACCTCAGGACCGGAAAGCTGTGAACGCCCCGGTCAGGTCATCAGGTCATCTTGCACGCTACCGACGGCATGACGACCGTCCCGGACTGCGCGATAGCGATCAGTTCGCCGAGCAGGGCAGCTGACGACCTGCCGTGTTGGCAGACCCGGCTCGTCGCAGGGCCGGGTGACTCCTTCCAGGCGCGGCCGTCAGGTCCGGCGTGGGTTACGGCAGTCGCCAGTCCACCGGCTGAGCGCCCTGTCGCAGCAGCAGGTCGTTGGCGCGGCTGAAGGGGCGCGAGCCGAAGAAGCCCCGGTCCGCAGACATGGGGGACGGGTGTGCGGACTCGATCGCCGGCAGATCGCCGAGCAGCGGGCGGAGGTTGCGGGCGTCACGGCCCCACAGGATCGACACCAGCGGCTTCCCCCGCCCGGCCAGCGCCCTGATCGCCTGCTCCGTGACGTCCTCCCAGCCCTTGCCGCGATGCGCGGCCGGCTTGCGCGGGGCGGTCGTCAGCGCGCGGTTGAGCAGCAGCACGCCCTGCCTGGTCCAGGGGGTCAGATCGCCGTTCGACGGCCGGGGCAGACCGAGGTCGGAGTGCATCTCGCGGTAGATGTTCTCCAGACTGCCCGGCAGCGAACGCACCTCCGGCGCCACCGCGAAGCTCAGCCCGATCGCCATGCCCGGCGTGGGATAGGGGTCCTGACCGACGATCAGGACGCGGACGTCGTCGAAGGGCTGCTGGAAGGCCCGCAGGACATTCGCCCCGGACGGCAGATAGGTCCGGCCCGCCGCTATCTCGGCCCGCAGGAAGTCGCCCATCCCGGCGATACGTTCGGCGACCGGCTCGAGAGCCTTCGCCCAGCCCGCTTCAACAAGTTCATGCAAAGGTCGTGGTGCCACGGCGCGTCACTCTACTGGCACACACAGACACCCCGCATGCCCAGGGAAGCCCCACCCACGGGCCCCTTCCGCAGGCGCTACCCTTCCTCCTCGTCCAGGCCTCGAACCGGACGGGCACCATCGCGCCACCCCACGCGGCCCGTCACCGAAGCCAGGAAGCCAGTAGCCAGGAAGGAGCGGAGCTTGCTCCGTCACGAGGGCCTTTCCCGGCCCGCCGAGGACCAGGCACCCGTCGTGCTCGCCGTGGACTCCGGTGGTTCGGGGTTGCGGGCGGTGCTGGCCCGGGGCACCGAGGTGCTCGGAGAGCCGGTGGTCTCCGCGGAGGCGGTGCCGACCGGTGCGCGCGGCATCGACGCGGACCGGCTGTTGGAGCGGCTGTCGCCCATGGCGGAGCGGCTGCTCGCCGACGCCGGGTGCGCGCGTCCGGCGGCGGTGGCCGTCGGGGCCACCGGGTTCGCGTCGCTCGGCGAGCACCTGCGCGCCGAACTGCCGTCGGCGCTGGCTCGGAAGTGGGGAGTGCGCCGGGTCGCACTGGTGGCCGACGCGGTCGCCGCCTACACCGGCGCCCTGGGGACGCGGCCGGGTGCGGTGATCGCCGCCGGTACGGGGCTGATCGCGATCGGTACGGATCTGACCGGCTGGCGTCGGGCCGACGGCTGGGGCCATCTCCTCGGGGACTGCGGCGGCGGCGCGTGGATCGGGCGGGCCGGGCTGGAGGCGGCGATGCGGGCGCACGACGGGCGGAGCGGTGGTTCGGCCCCGCTGCTGGCACACGCCGAGGGGGTGTTCGGCCCGCCGGCCGGGATTCCCGGCCGGATCTACCCGAGGGACGACCGCCCGGCGGCCCTCGCGTCGTTCGCGCCGGAGGTGGCCGCCTGCGCCGGGGACGACCCGGTGGCGGCCGGCATCCTGCGCGAGGCCGCCCGGCACATGGCCGACGCTGCGGCCGCCGTCTGCCCGGCCTCGGGCGAGCCCCGAGTGGCTCTGACCGGGGGCCTGTTCAGGCTGGGCACCCCGCTCCTCGGCCCGCTGGAGGCGGAGTTGGCACAGCGGCTGCCGCACGCGCCGCTGGTACCGGCGGAAGGGGATCCGCTCGCCGGTGCCGTGCGCATCGCGGCCGCGTTGGCGGGCGGCCGGCTCGGGTTGCCGTACGACGAGCGGATGTTGTACGTGGTGGCCGAAAAATAGTACCTGAAACAGGGAGTAATCCAGCCTGTCGGACAAGAGCCGTCGTGATCACCCAAGTGCACCACTCAGCAGATAAATGCGGTACCGATCGGCCCTGATCGGCACGTAACTCATCAGACAAATCAGGACGGATACCGCTCACCTGCACCCTCCCCGAACAGGGGAGCCCAAGAAGCCAGTAACATGCGGCGCCATGAGCTCCCCCACTGGGCCCGCGTCCGGCCTGCCTGTACGAATGCCGCGACCCCGCCAGCCCGGGCGGCACCGCCGCCCCGAGCCGCTGGCGGCTCCCGAGGGCGCGCCCGCGCTCGTCCTCGCGGTGCCGGGCACGCCCAGCGCCGCCACGCGCAGCCTCGCCGAGGAGGTCGTGAGCATCGCGCGCTCCGAGCTGCCCGGCCTCGACGCCCGCATCGGTTACGTCGACGGTGGCGCCGACGAGTTCCCCACCCTGCAGTCGGTGCTCACGCGCGCCGCCGAGGAGCGCACCGCCCGTTACGAGCAGGCGCGGGCCGGCGGCCTGGACGTCAAGGAGCCGGACGGCCCCGTCGCCGTCGTCGTGCCCCTGCTCGCCGGTCCGGACAGCGCCACGCTCCGCCAGGTCCGCCAGGCCGTCATGGAGAGCCGTATCGCGGCCGAGCTGACCGACGTCCTCGGCCCGCACCCGCTGCTCGCCGAGGCGCTGCACGTGCGCCTGTCCGAGTCGGGACTGGCACGTGCCGACCGGGCCCGGCTGTTCACCGTCGCCACCGCCGCGGACGGCATCGTCCTCGCGACCGTGGGCGGCGAGGAGGCCGTGCAGGCCGCCGGGATCACGGGCATGCTGCTGGCCGCGCGGCTCGCCGTGCCGGTGATGGCCGCCGCGCTCGACCAGGAGGGTTCGATCACCTCCGTGGCCGAGCAGCTGCGCTCCTCGGGCTCCCAGCAGCTGGCTCTCGCGCCGTACCTGATAGGGCCGGAGATCGACGCGGGTCTGATCGAGGCGGCCGCGAACGAGGCGGGCTGCTCCGCCGCCGAGGCGCTCGGCCCCTACCCGGCGATCGGCAAGCTGGCGCTCGGCAAGTACACGACCGCGCTCGGCATCGCGCCGCAGCAGCCCCAGGGCATGCCGGTCCGCTGAGTCCGGCACCGCCCAGGACCGCGACCCGTACGGCCGAGGGCCCGCTCCTCTCGCAGGAGCGGGCCCTCGGGCGTATGCGTGCCGGCCGTACGTCTCTCTCCCCCTGCGGGGGTGGTCTCAGTCGTGCAGGACGACGCAGGAGGCCCCGGGTACCTCGATCGAGCCGGACCGTACCGGTAGGCCGGTGAGCGGGTCGGCCGTGAACCAGGTGACGTCGCCGGAGCGCTCGTTGGCCACGTACAGCGTGCCCGCCGCGTAGGTGAGGGCGCGGGGCCAGTGGCCGCCACAGGGCACCGTCGTGACCAGGCGCAGCCCGTCGCCCTCGACGGCGAGCACGGAGAGCACGTCCGTGCCACGGGTGGCCGTCCACACGAAACGACCGTCGGGAGACACCACGAGGCCCGACGGGTACGCGTCGCCCTCCGGGGCGTCCGGGAGCACCGGGGTCTCCCCCAGCGGCTCCAGCGGGCCGTCAGGGGCGTTCCAGCGGCACACGGTGACCGTGGGGGACAGTTCGTTCAGCACATAGACGTACGGTCCGCCCGGTCCGCCCGGGTGGAGGGCGAGGTGGCGCGGCCCCGAGCCCGGCCGCAGCGCCGTCTCGTGGAGTGCGACCGGGACGCCGTCCTCCACGGCGCACACCCGCACCGAGTCCGTGCCGAGGTCGACCCCGAGGAACCGGCGCCCGGTCGGATCGGACACCACCTGGTGGGCGCGCGGCCGTCGGTCGCCGGAGTCGGACCCGGACGCGGCGTGCCGGAGAGTCCCGGACGCGGCGGGTCCGAGGGTGCCGTCGGGGCGCAGCGGGACGGCGGTGACGCTGCCGGAGCCGTAGTCGGCGGTCAGGACGTGACCGTCGAACACGGTGAGGTGGGTGGGTCCGGCGCCGACCGCCACCGGGGGCCCGGTCAACTCGGCTCTGTCGCCCGTCACCCGATAGGCGGCCACCGCTCCCTCGGGCCGCTCGCTGACCGCGTACAGCGTGCGGCCGTCCGGTGCGAGGGCCAGATAGCTCGGGTCGGGGACGTCGTCCGCGCCCGACAGGACGGTGAGCGCGCCGCTCTTCTCGTCGACGTCGGCGACGAGGACGCCGGGACCCCCCGCCGAGGTGAACGACCCGATGTACGCCCGTCGTGGTCGCGGCCCGTCCACCATGCCCGTGTCCGTCGCGTCCGTGTCCGTCGCGTCCGCTTGCGCTGCTGTCACTGCCGTCCCCTCCCGCTCGCCCGGTGTGCGGGCGAACAGTAGCAGTAGGTCTAGACCAAAGCCCGCGAGTGGTGCGAGGTGCGGACGCGCGCGCCCCAGGAGCGCCTTCGGCTCCCTCGCGCGCGACGTCCGGGACGCACGGTGGGGGCGCGCGACGGACGACCGGCGGGTGGGCGGCTAGGGAGCGGCCGTACGCGAGCCCGGAGCCGCCCCGAGCGGCATGGCCAGCTCCGACAGCGCCCGCTCCAGGTTGTGCAGATGCCCCAGGGCGGCCCCGGCCTCCGCGGGGGCGAGCCCTTCCGGTCCGGTGACGGCCGCCCGGGCACCGGGGGTGGTCAGCGCCTCCACCGCGGCCTTCACCCTCCAGCAGGCGGCGATCAAAGAAGCCTCGCGCGCACCGGCCGGGTCGGCGGTGGCGGTGGCGGAGACGAGGGCGCGCACCTCGCCGACGCAGTCGTCCAGGAGTCGCAGGGCCGCGTGGGCGCGGGCCTTGCGGGCGCGGAAGGGGTTCAGGGGGTGGACCAGCGGAGCGAGCGCCATCCGCGCCCGCCCGAGCAGCAGTTCCAGCTCGGCCGCGTGGGGAGCCGGGTCGGCCCCGGGGACGCCCTCCAGCCGCGCGGCGGTGGCGGTCGCGGCGGCGTGCACACAGTGCAGGGCCCGCTGGATCCAGGCGTCGTTGGTCGCGTGCGTCGTCACCGGCAGGACGAGGACGACCGCCAGCACGGCGCACACCGCGCCCACCCCCGTCTCGACGAGACGGAGCGCGAGCAGACCGGGGTCCAGCACTCCGAGCAGCCCGTAGAGGAGGCTGACCATGACGGTCACCGCCAGCATCATCCAGGAGTACGAGACCGCCGCCGTGTAGAAGATCCCGAAGACGCAGACCGCGACGAGCGCGGCGGACGGCGCGGGCGCCCCGTCCAGCGGCACGGCGACGAGCAGACCGACGGCGACACCGATCACGGTGCCCAGGACCCGGCGGAAGCCGCGGACCAGCGTCTCGCCGCGCGACGCGGTGTTGACGAAGATCCACCATGCGGTGCCGACGGCCCAGTACCAGCGGTCCTCGGAGAAGGCCTGACCGACGAGCAGGGCGAAGCAGCAGGCGACCGCGGCCTGGAACGCCTGTCGGGTGGTGGGCCGCGCCAGCCCCTTGCCCGACGGCCCGGCGGGGAGCGCGACGGGCGGGAGGGCGCGCTCGACGGGCCACACGAGGAACCGGACCACGCCCGCGACCAGCAGCGCGAGCGTCATGGCGGCGTACAGCCCGGGCAGGTCCGCCGGGACGGTGTGGAGGAACTGCGCGACGAAGTAGCTCATGAACGCGAAGATCCCGAGCGCCTGGCCGCGCGGCCCCCAGCGGCGGGCGTAGACACCGCAGAAGACCGTGGCCACGAACGCGGCGTCACGGGCGGCGCCGACGTCGTGCAGGACGGCGGCCAGGGCGAGGACGGGAAACCCGGCGGCCGGCAGGAGCGCGGTGGTGATCCGCTGGGCGGGGACGGTCGCGTCGGTGACGGTGAACAGCGCGAGGAGGGCCGCCAGGCCTCCGGTGATCGACGCGGGGAGCGAGAGGCCGCACAGTTCGGACACGGTCACGGCGGCGCCCACGCCGATGACGGCGCGCAGTGCGGTCCGCAGCCGCAGCAGCCCTGGATCGGGAGCCGTGAACATCCTCTTCATGACGGTGTGCCGCCCCCTTGGCGTGGTGCCCGCCCCGCCCACGGCCCGGCCGGGGTCTCCGGCGGGGGCGGGCACGGCGAAGGCGCCGCGCTCCGGATCCGGCCTCGTCGCCGCTCCGGCACCGCGCGGCGCCCTGAGTTACATGGATACGGCAGAAGTACCATCCCGTGCCACCATGGCTCAACAGCGCCCTTCGGGACTGGGCCATTGGCACAGTCCCGGGCAGGGGGCGGTCGATGCCCGGTGGGCCAACGGATCAGCGGACTCCGGCGGTGGGGTCCTGGGTGAGGTGGTTCTCCGGACGTGCGGTTCACTGGGCCATCGGCACAGTTCCCATGATCTGCACCGACACGGGAAGGCTGACGGACCATGGCCGTGGACGAACTCGACACCCGCATCCTGCGGCTGCTGCTGGAGCAGCCGCGCACGAGCGTGCGGGAGTACGCCCGCGTGCTCGGCATCGCCCGGGGCACGTTGCAGGCCCGCCTCGACCGGCTGGAGCGGGACGGTGTGATCACGGGCACGGGTCCGTCGCTCTCCCCCGCCGCGCTCGGCCACCCGGTGCTGGCCTTCGTGCACATCGAGGTCACCCAGGGGCACCTGGACGACGTGGGCGACGCGCTGGCGGCCGTGCCGGAGATCGTCGAGGCGTTCTCGATCACCGGCGGCGGTGATCTCCTGACCAGGGTCGTGGCCCGGGACAACGCGCATCTGGAGGACGTCATCCAGGCGCTGATCAGTCTGCCGGGTGTGGTCCGCACCCGTACGGAGGTGGCGCTGCGGGAGCGGGTGCCGTACCGGCTGGGCCCGTTGGTGGAGTCGATCGGCTCGGCGGCGGGCCGGCCGGCCCGGAACTGAGCGATGACATCCTGGCGTTCATGAGCACTACCCGTCACACCACCCGAAGCACTTCGGTCATCTTCGATCTCGACGGAACGCTCGTGGACAGCGAGCCGAACTACTACGAGGCGAGCGTGCGGATCCTCGCCGAGCACGGGGTCACCGACTTCACCTGGGCGGATCACGAGCGGTACGTCGGCATCAGCGTCCAGGAGACGGTCTCGGACTGGAAGGAGCGGTACGACCTCGCCGCACCGGTCGAGGCGATCGTCGCCGCCAAGAACCGCCACTATCTGGAGCTGGCCCGCGCCGGTACCCGGGTCTACCCGGAGATGCGGGCGTTCGTGGAACTGCTCGCGGCGGCCGGCACACCCATGGCCGTGGCCTCGGGGTCCTCGCGCGAGGCGATCGAGGTGATCCTCGGCGCGACGGGGCTCGACGCGTGGCTGCGGACCGTCGTGTCGGCGGAGGAGGTCGATCGCGGCAAGCCGGCGCCGGATGTGTTCCTGGAGGCCGCCCGGCGGCTGGGGGCCGCCCCGGCCGACTGTGTCGTCCTGGAGGACGCGGCGCCGGGCGCGGCCGCCGCGCACGCGGCCGGGATGCGGTGCGTCGCGGTGCCGTACCTCGCCGGACAGGCCGACGACCCGGCGTTCGCGACTGCGGGGCTGCTGGTGCGGGGCGGGCAGGGGGCGTTCACGGCGCGGGAGGCGTACGACTGGGTCGTGGCCTCGGGTGGCTCGTGACGGTGGGGGGCTCTTGACGGCGGGCGGCTCGTGACGGCGGGCGGCTCGTGACGGCGGAGCCCGGTCCGCCTAGGGTGTCGGCGGACCGGGCTCCGGTCGAGGGTTCCGGGGTCGGGCGGCTCAGGCGGTCGTGCCCTGGCCCGCCTTGCGGGCCCGTCGGTGCAGGATCCAGCCCGTCACGGTGAGCGCGGCGGCCGAGGCGACCGCGCCGAGGACGGTCAGGCCGGTGGAGGCGAGGCTTCCGCCGCCTCCGGTGGTCGTGGTGCCGCCCGTGCTGCCGGAGGCGCCGGTCGTGCCGGTCGTGCCGGTCGTGCCGGTGCTCCCGGACGTCGAACCGCCGCCGGAGTCACCGCCGGTGGAGGTGCCTCCGTCGGTGTCGCCACCGCCGTCGTCGGTGTCCACCGGGTCCTGGCCGACGAAGGCGACCGGGACCTTGACGTCCTGCGAGCGGTCGCCGGACAGGGTGTGGTCGGCGCGGGTGGCGAGGACGCACCGGGCCTTGAAGCAGTCGGTGTACTCGTCCTTGGCGTCGATGGTCAGCTCGACCTCGAACGCGCCGCCGTCCTCGTACGGCGTGGCCAACTCCTCGCCGTAGTCGGGCGGGTTGGAGGAGATCCACGCGGAGGAGTGCGACTCGCCCGTCATGTCGACGCCGCCGACGCACGGGGAGGGCAGTTCGCCCGCGCCGTTGTCGACGCAGAGGGCGACGTAGATGCCCTTCTTCTCGTCGTAGCCGGAGCCGGTGACCTTCAGGGTCTGGTTCTCGGTGGCGAGGTTGTTGACCGGGGTGACGGTGAGCTTCTGGCCGTCGGAACCGGTGACCGTCTTCGTGCCGGAGGGCTCGTCGTCACCGCCGTCGCCGCCCCCGTCGCCGCCGCCGGTGCTGTCGTCGGCCTCGGTGACGGTGAGGGTGAAGGCAGGGGTGCGGGTCGTGCCCACGGTGTTCTTGAACACGGCACGGTACTGGTAACCGTCGTGCGCCGCCTTCGCCTTGAAGGTGTACGTGTTCTTCGTCGCGCCCTCGACCGCCGACCAGGTCTGGGCCCCGTCGGTGCTGACCTCCCACTGCACGGTGGGCTGGGGGGTGCCCTCGGCCGCCGCGACGAACGAGACCTCGTCGCCCGGTGCCACGGTCCGGTCGGTGGGGGACTGGGTGACCTTCGGGGACATCCGGCGGTCGAGCTTGGTGATCTCGCCCTCGCTGGGGCTGCTGACGTAGACGGTGGTGCCGCCGGGGGCGACGGCGAGCGAGGCCAGTCCGTTCTGGGACTCGTTGTCGACCAGCTTCGTGGGCACCGCGGCCTGCGCGTAGGAGGTGGTGTCGTACACGGCGAGATGGCTGGTGCGGTCGCCGCCGTTGCCGGAGTCGCCGTTGTCCTGCCAGACGACGAAGGCCCGGCCGGTGACGGTGTCGAAGGCGAGGTCGGCGGCCTGGTCCGCCTCGGCCCCGGTCGGCGCGTCGATGGTCTTCAGGAGCTTGGCGTCCTTGTCGTAGACGCGCACGGTGTTGCCGCTGCCCACCCAGGCGTTGCCGGTGGCCGGGTCCGCCTCGATGAACTGGACGTCGGCGGCGAGTTCGGCCGACGCGGTCACGGTGAAGGAGCCGGTGTCGATCCGGCGCAGGGTGCCGCCGGTGGAGCCCGCGGACCAGGCCGCGTTGTGGGCCCTGTCGACGCCGAGCACGGAGCCGCCCTCCAGGGTGAGGGTGCGGTTCTCCAGCGGGACGGCGGTGGCGATGTCCACCTCGGAGAGGGTGGCGCCCTGGGCGACCAGGACGGTGGTGGACTTGGTGCCGGGGCCGATCCCGGTGATGTTGGCGCCGGCGATCCACTTGCCGGCGGCGGCCGCGTCACCGGTCTCGGCGGTGCCGATGCCGCGCAGCGCGAACTGGAACACGGCGCCGTCGCCGGCGAGCGGGGCGGCGATCCGCACGACGGCGCGGGGCGCGAGCGTGCCGGTGCTGCCCGGGGCCTGCGCGACGTGGCCGCGGCTCCTGCCGTCCACCGGGTCGAGGATGTGCAGACCACGCTCGTCGACCGTGCCCGAGGCGGCGAAGTTGTCCGAACCGGCGTACAGCTGCCCGGTCGTGGGGTGCAACATCAAGTCGTTGACCTTGCCGGCCGCCGTGAACGCGGCGGACTCCACGTACTCGACCGTTCCCGCGGGCACGTCCTCGCCCTCGCCGCCGTCGCCGCCACCGGTGTCCTGGCCCTCGAATCGGACGGGGATACGGACGTCCTGGGAGCGGTCGCCCGAGTTGCGGTGGTCGACGCGGGTGACGACGGAGCAGACCACCTTGGCGCAGTCGACGCCGTTGTCCTCGGCCTCGATGTCGATCTCGACGTCGAAGGTGCCGCCGTCGCCCCAGGCGATGGCGAGGCTGCCCTCGTACGGGTCGCCCTTAGGGACGATCCAGTGGGAGGAGCTGCCGGTACCGGTCTCGTCGGCGCCGCCGATGCACGGGGAGGGGATCTTGCCGTCGCCGTTGTCCTTGCACAGGGCGACGTAGATGGCCTTGGTCGTGTCGTAACCGGAGCCGGTGACCCTGAGCTTCTCGCCGTCGGGATCGAGGTTCGCGGAGGCGGAGACGGTCAGTTTCTGACCGTGCGCGCCCAGGCCGGTCTTCGGGGTGTCGGCGGCCTGCGCCGCGGTGCTCACCGTGACGGCGGTGACCGTGGCGGCCACCAGGGCGATCGCTCCGAGGAGCGCCGCGGGGCGTCCGAGCCGCGGTCCGGCGGCACGCCCCGGCCGCCGGCCCGTCGTGTCGTCTCTCATGGGTACCTCATTCGTCGGGTGCGCCCCGCACCCGGGGGACGCCGAGGGCCGGGCCCCGTGGCGAAGGGGCCCGGCCTGGTGGGTGGTTACTGGAAGGCGAGGGGGGCGTGGACGTCGTACTTGCGGTCGTTGCTGTCGAAGTGGTCGGCGCGGGTGACCACCGCGCAGGTGACGTCCTCGCCGCAGACGCTGCCGTCCTCGAGGGTGGCCTGGACGTAGATGTTCACGCTGAAGGTGCCGCCGGTGCCGAACTTGGAGCTGTTGGCGAAGAGGCCGCCGAAGGTGTTGTTGATCCAGTGCGAGGCGCCGGTGGAGCCGGACTCGTCCTGGCCGCCGAGGCAGGGGGTCGGCTTGTTGGCGCCCTGCGTGCCGTTGACGACACAGAGGCCGACGTAGATGCCCTGGCTCGTGTTGTAGCCGGAGCCGGTGACGGTGATGACCTGGCCCGACGCGGCGGCCGTGTTCGGCGCGGTCAGGGACAGGTTGTAGGTCGTGGTGCCGTCGACGATCGTGCGGGTCGAGGTGGCGGCGGAGGCCGAGGTGGCGAGACCGAGGGTCAGGGCGGCGGAGGCGGCGACGGCGAGACCGGCGCGGGCGGCGGTACGGGCGGAGGGAACGACTCTCATCGGAGAGCACCTTTCTCGAGCACGAGGAGGCGTACTTAGGTAAGGCTTACCTAACCTTGATCGAGATCTCTTTGTCAACAGAACGCAAAGAACCTGCAACGGGCCTGCGCGCGGCCCGCGTTGACCCGGCCGGCGGGGCTCAGGAGACCGCCTCGTCGGCGACCACGGCGAACTCCGCGACCGCCTCACGACCCCCGGTCACGGAGTACAGCCGTACAGTGTGCGCGCCCTCGGTCGCGGTGTCGTACACCGGGAAGTCACGGGCGACCCGGCCCGACGCGTCGGCCACGGCCTGATAGCGGGTGTCGTCGTCGATCGCGACGAGCACGACCTCGCCCGGCGCGAAGCCCTCGCCGGTGACCTGTTGACCGTCCCCTGCCGCGAGGCTCGTGCGGTCCACCGCCGCGGACGGGGACTCCCCCGTCTCCCGCTCGGCACCGGCATCCGCGTCGGCGCCCGTATCGGTGTCGGCGGGGCCCGTCGGTGTGTCGTTGGGGCCCGGCGGTGACGAGGAAGCGTCGGATTCGCCGGGCGACCCGTCCTGCGGATCGGCGGTCCCGGACGCGCCGGTTCCCACGGTCACGTCGAGCGGGGCGAGTTCGTCCCCCGCCGCGTACGAACGCCCGCTCCATCGGGTGAGCAGTGCGGCGCCCTCGGCGGTCAGCGACACCCGTAGGCCGGACCAAGTGGCGCCGCCGCTACGGACGTTCGGCGTGGTGGCACCCGTGCCGACCTCGGCCAGCGTCAGGTCATCGCTTTCCTCCGCCCGTTCGGCCCGCACCCGGAGGGTGCCGGTGCCGCCGTCGAGCCGCAGGCGCAGCTCGTCGAGGGTCAGGGGGTCGGTGCCGGCTCCGCCGAGCCGGATCGAGCCGTCGAGGGCGATGTCCGCGTCCCCCGCACCCGGGGTCGCGGTGCCGCCGTCGACCGGGAACCAGGTCCGCCCGCCGGAGCCGCGCACGGCGGGCGCCCCGGCCGTCACCGTCGCGTCGGCGCCGGTGGACGCCTCGAACGCCGGTCCCCAGCTCGCGAATCCGCCGGACACCTCGCGTGGGGTCTCGGCCCCGTCGCGCGCCGTCGCCGTGCCCTGGCACAGCAGGGCGAGCAACGCGCCCGCCGCCGTCACGGCGACACCAGGTCTGTTCATCACCTCGAAGTCCTCCCTGAAAGGTCGACCGCGCGGCCGACCGGACACCCCGACTCGGAAGCGTCGAATGATCTGTGGACGGCTGTTCTCGACACGCCGTCAGTTCGGGTCCGTGGAGTCGGACGTGGCCCCGGACACGGTCCCGGTCGCGCTGGCGGTACGGCGGTGGCGCGCCCAGAACCAGGCCGCCCCGCCCGCCGCGACCAGTCCGGCGGCGGTGATGCCGAGCGGTACGGCGGCGCTGCCGGTGCTGGCCAGCGGCTCATCCGAGGCACCCGTGTCGCTCGACGTGCCGCCGGTGGTCGTCGTGCTCGTACCGGCCGACGGGGTCGCCGAGTTGCCGGTGCCCGGGTCGTCGGCGTCGCTGTCGCCCCCGGCTCCGGCGAAGGTCACCGGGATGCGGACCGTCTGGCTCTGGTCGCCGCCCCTGGTGTGGTCGTTGCGGGTGATCACGGCACAGGTCACGCCGGACTTGGCGCAGTCGGTGTTGGCGTCCTTGGCCCGCACCTTGATCTGCACGGAGAACGTGCCCTTGTGCCCGCTGCCCTGGTACGGCTTCGCCAACCCCTCCCCGTACGAGGGCGGGTTGGAGGAGACCCAGACCGACGCGCCGGAGTCGCCGGACATGTCGACGCCGCCCACGCAGGGCGTGGGGGTCTTGCCCGCGCCGTTGTCCACGCAGAAGGCGACGTAGATGCCCTTCTCGGTGTTGTAGCCGGTGCCGGACACGGTGACCGTCTCGCCGTCCGGGGCGAGTCCGGAGGATTTGGAGACGGTGAGTTTCTGGCCCTCGGGTCCGGTCGCGGAGCCGCCGGCTGCCATCGCCGAGGGGGCCGGGAAGAGGATCAGAGCACTCGCGACGGCGATGGCCGCCGGGGCTGCGCGCAGGGCTCGTAGGCCACATCTGTGCATCGGGGTCAGCACTCCCACCATAGGTAACTCAGGTAAGGCTAACCTAAAGTAACGAACACTTGGTTCGAACGGTAGACATGGGAGGCGGTTCGATGCGAAGGCCCGGAAGACCTCAACTCACCATCCCTCGAAGGGGAGTTGCCGCACTGGCCGTTGCTTTCGCGATGCTGGCGGCCGGATGCGCAGGCGGCGACGGGGGCGGGGAAGCAGCGGGGGCGAAGTCGTCGGCGCCGTCCGCTAGCGAGCGGGCGGCCGCCGCCCGGAAGCAGTTGAGCACGAACTCCCTCGTGCCGCTGAAGGGTGCGGCGCCCACGCCCGAGTTGCCCGTCACGGTCGACTCGTCGGACGGCCGGAAGGTCACCGTCGAGGACGCCTCACGGATCCTTCCGCTCAACGGGGGCATCGCGGAGATCGTGTTCACACTCGGTCTCGGCGACAAGGTCGTCGGCCGGGACATCACAGCGACCTTCGAGGAGGCCGCGGACCTTCCCCAGGTGACCAAGGCGCACGACGTGAGCGCGGAGAGCGTGCTCTCGCTGGAGCCGACCGTGGTCCTCGCCGACACCGACACCGGGCCCAGCGAGGCCGTGGACCAGATCCGTGACGCCGGGGTCCCCGTGGTCGTCCTCGATCCGGCCAACGAACTCTCCGACGTGACCGCGCGGACGACCCGGGTGGCGGAGGCACTGGGTGTTCCGGCCGCGGGCAAGGCCCTCAACGAGCGCTTCGCCAACGAGTTGAAGGCGGCGCGGGCCGCCGTGCCCGAGGGGAGTCGGCCGAAGGTGGCGTTCCTGTACATGCGGGGGTCGGCCGCGGTCTATCTCATCGGCGGGAAGGGGTCGGGAGCGGACTCCCTCATCGACGCGGCCGGAGCGGAGGATGCGGGGGTGGCGGCCGGGCTGGACAAGCCGTTCACCCCGATCACCAGCGAGGCGCTCGTCAAGGCGCAGCCCGAGGTGATCCTGATGATGAGCAAGGGGCTGGAGTCGGTCGGCGGGGTCGACGGTCTGGTGGACATCCCCGGCATCAGGGAGACGCCGGCCGGGATGGACCGCCGGGTGGTGGATCTGGAGGACGGGGTGCTGCTGAGCTTCGGGCCGCGTACGCCGTTGGTGATCGATATTTTGGTGGATCGGTTGCATCAGGGGTGAGGGGGGTTCGGGGGCCGGTTGTTCGGGTGCGGGTGGGTGGGGCTTCTCGCGCAGTTCCCCGCGCCCCTAAAAGCATCAGGCCCCTACGGGCCTGAAAGACCACGGCCCTGCGGGCCGGAAAAGCGACGGGGCTGCGGGATGAAAAGCACGGGGCGCAGCCCCTGCCTTTCAGGGGCGCGGGGAACTGCGCGAGCAACCCCCACGCACCCGCACCCGACAACGCACCCCCGGCCCCCGACCTCACGTGTCGAAGTCCACCGTCAACGCGTCCGTGACCGGATACGACTGGCAGGTCAGGACGTACCCCGCCGCGACCTCCGCCGGCTCCAGCGCGAAGTTGCGGCGCATCTCGGCCCGGCCGTCCGTGACCAGCGCGCGGCACGTGCCGCAGACGCCGCCCTTGCAGGCGAAGGGCAGGTCGGGGCGGGTGCGTTGGGCGCCGTCGAGGACGCTGCGCTCGCGGGACAGCGCGGCGGTCGTGGTGCGGCCGTCGAGGACGACCGTGACCTCGCTGACGGGCCCCTCCGCGGCGACCTCCTCGTGCCGCGCCTCCCGGACCGGTTCGTCGTCGGCGTAGAACAGCTCCTGGTGGACGCGGTCGGCGGGGACGCCGAGTCCGTCCAGGACACGCTGGGCGTCGCGGACCATGCCGTGCGGGCCGCACAGCCACCAGTGGTCCGCCGTCCCGACGTCGACCAGGGAGCCGATCAGTGCCGAGAGCCGCTCGGCGTCGAGGCGGCCGGAGAGCACCTCGGCCTCGCGGGGTTCGCGGGAGAGGACGTGGGCGAGGTGGAAGCGGGCCGGGTACAGGTCCTTCAGGTCGGCCAGTTCGTCGGCGAACATCACCGTGCCCGTGCGGCGGTTGCCGTAGAACAGGGTCACGGTGGAGCGGGGGTCGGCGGCGAGCACGGACTCGGCGATGGAGACCATGGGGGTGATGCCGGAGCCGGCCGCGATCAGCACATGGTGGCCGGGGGCGGTGAGGTCCGGGGTGAAGAAGCCGGTGGGCGCCATGACCTCCACGGTGTCGCCGGGCCGTACGTCGTTGACCAGCCACGACGAGAAGAGTCCGCCCGGTACGACCCGTACACCGATGCGCGGGGGCGTCCCGGCCGGGGAGCAGATCGAGTACGACCGCCGCTCGTCGCGCCCGTCGATCTCGCGCCGCAAGGTCAGCGACTGCCCCGGCGAGAACGCGAACTCCTCCGCCAGCTCCGCCGGAACCTCGAACCCGACGGCGACCGCGTCCTCACAGAGCGGGCGTACCTCGGCGACCCGCAGGACGTGGAATCCCGGCCGTCGCCGCGCCGTTGCGCGCCCCGCCCCGCCCCGGAGAGCGGCCGAGGCCGGAACCCCTCTCGTCGGGCTCTCGCTGAGGCCTTCCATCAGATCTCCTTGACGTGCTCGAACGGCTCGCGGCAGGTGTGGCAGCGCCACAGGGACTTGCAGGACGTGGCGGCGAAGCGGGACGTCTCCTCCGTGTCGGCGGAGTCGCAGCGGGGGCAGGCGACGGACCGTCGGGTGGGCGCCAGCACGAGGGGGACAGGGCCCCGGGGGGCCGCGCCGGGCGGGGCGATGCCGTGCTCCGTCAGCTTGCGGCGGCCGGCGTCGGTGATCCAGTCGGTGGTCCACGGCGGGTTCAACACCGTGCGGATCTCGACGCGTTCGTAGCCGGCGGCGCGCAGCCGCGCCGCCACGTCGGCGCGCATCTCGGCCATGGCGGGGCAGCCGGAGTACGTCGGGGTCAGGCTCGCGACGACCGTGCCGTCGGCCGTCAGCCGCACCTCCCGCAGGACACCCAGGTCGGCCAGGGTCAGCATCGGCAACTCGGGGTCCGGCACCTGTTCGGCGATGTGCCGGGCGCGCCGCGCGGGGTCGGTCAGGGTGGTCACCATGTCGCCTCCGGGTGGGCGCGGGCCACGCTCTGCAACTCGGCGAGCAGCGGCGCCAGATGCTCCGTGTGGTCTCCGGCGCGGCCCGCGCCCGCCAGCGGCCGGTAGACCGGCATCGGCAGGCCGGCCGCCTCGGTGACCTGGCGGAGCACGGCGGCGACCTCGTCCCGTACGTCGCAGGCGGTGAACAACTCACCGAAGTACGGGGCCACTTGCTCCATCGCCTTGCGGATCCGCCGGTGCGACTCCCCTGTGCCGTCGCCCAGCCGGACGGCCCATTCGGCGGCGTACTGCCGGTGGTACGTCAGTTCTTTGACGCCCTTCGCCGCGATCGCCGCGAGGACCGGGTCCGGGTGGGTGACCAGCCGCTCGAAGTGCGCGAGGCGCCAGCTGGACAGGACGAGCAGCCGGACGATGGAGAACGCGAAGTCTCCGCACGGGAGTTCGGCGAGGCGTACGTTGCGGAAGTCGGCGGCGTCCCGGAAGTAGGCGTACGCGTCCTCGTCGCCCCCGGTGCCGTCGACCTGCCCGGCGCGGGAGTACAGCAGACGGGCCTGGCCGAGGAGGTCGAGGCCGATGTTGGCGAGGGCGACCTCCTCCTCCAGCTCGGGCGCGCGGGTGGTCCACTCGGCGAGCCGCTGGGCGCTGACCAGGGCGTCGTCGGCCAACGCCACGCAGTCAGCGGCCAGTTCGGCGGCGTCCACGCCCTCGGGCACCGTGGTGTCGACGCCGTGCAGGGGGTCCTCGAAGCCGGTGCCGTACGCCCAGCGGGCGTCGTCCTCGTGTCCCTCGGCGAGGGTCAGGTAGACGTGGTCGTCACTCATACCCTGCTCCTCAGATGTGCGGGACGTCGTCGGGGATGTCGTAGAACGTGGGGTGGCGGTACACCTTGTCGGCGCTGGGCTCGAAGAAGGGGTCCTTCTCGTCGCGGGTGGAGGCGGCGATGTGCTCGGAGCGCACGACCCAGAGGGAGACGCCCTCGTTGCGGCGGGTGTAGAGGTCGCGGGCGTGGGTGAGGGCCATCTGGTCGTCGGCGGCGTGCAGTGAGCCCACGTGGACGTGGTTCAGGCCGCGCTTGCCGCGGACGAAGACCTCGTACAGCGGCCAGTCGCCCTTGTTCGTGCCGGTCATGCCGCCGTCCCCTTCCGGGCTCGTTCGTCGCGCTTCGCCGCGTGGGCGGTGGCCGCCTCGCGCACCCAGGCGCCCTCCTCGTGGGCGGTGCGCCGCCGTGCCATCCGCTGGTCGTTGCACGGTCCGTCGCCGGAGATCACGCGCTTCAGCTCGTCCCAGTCGGGGGTGCCGAAGTCATGACGGCCGCGCTCCTCGTTCCACCGCAGTTCCGGGTCGGGGAGAGTGACGCCGAGCTTCTCGGCCTGCGGGACGGTCATGTCGACGAAGCGCTGCCGCAGTTCGTCGTTGCTGTGGCGCTTGATCTTCCAGGCCATCGACTGCGCGGAGTTGGGCGAGGCGTCGTCGGGCGGGCCGAACATCATCAGCGAGGGCCACCACCAGCGGTTCACCGCGTCCTGGACCATCTCGCGCTGTGCGTCGGTGCCGCGCATCATCGTCAGCAGCAGTTCGTAGCCCTGCCGTTGGTGGAAGGACTCCTCCTTGCAGATCCGCACCATCGCGCGCGCGTACGGCCCGTACGAACTCCGGCACAGGGGGACCTGGTTGCAGATCGCCGCGCCGTCGACGAACCAGCCGATGACACCGACGTCGGCGAAGCTCGCCGTCGGGTAGTTGAAGATCGACGAGTACTTCTGGCGGCCCTCGATGAGGCGTCGGGTCAGGTCCGCGCGGTCGGCGCCGAGGGTCTCGGCGGCCGAGTACAGGTAGAGCCCGTGGCCCGCCTCGTCCTGGACCTTGGCGAAGAGGATCGCCTTGCGGCGCAGCGACGGGGCACGCGTGATCCACTCGCCCTCCGGCTGCATGCCGATGATCTCCGAGTGCGCGTGCTGCGCGATCTGCCGGACGAGCGTCCTGCGGTAACCGTCGGGCATCCAGTCGCGGGGCTCGATCCGCTGGTCCCGGGCGATCGTCGCGTCGAAGTGCTGCCGGAGGGCGTCCTCGGCGTCCGGCGTCCCCTCGGTGCCCCGGGACGGCTCCCCGGCGGAGTCTGTCGTCGTCATCGATACCAGCTTCCCAACCGACCATTCGTTCGGTACCAGTGTGACGCGATTCGAGCGGCCGGGCAAGACCCGCACACCCCTTCACACCCCCCGGCGACTCCTTGACAGGCGTGGCCACGGCTGGGTTACATGACCGTGACGCACAGCAACCGAATGGTCGGTCGGTTCACCGGGCGGTGAGCACGAAGGAGTCGCGATGAGCACCCTGGGCGAGCCCCTCCCCCGCGACCTCCTGGACGCCGGCGAACGCCTCACCCCGAAAGACCTGCGCGGCCTCCAACTGCGCCGGTTGCGGGCCACGTTGCGGCACGCCTACGACAACGTGGAGCTGTACCGGAAGAAGTTCGACGCGGCCGGAGTCGGCCCCGACGACTGCCGCTCGCTCGACGACCTCGCCCGGTTCCCCTTCACCACAAAGGCCGATCTGCGCGACACCTACCCCTTCGGCATGTTCGCCGTGCCCATGGCCGACGTGCGACGCGTCCACGCCTCCAGCGGCACCACCGGGCGGCCCACGGTGGTCGGCTACACGGAGAACGACCTGTCGATGTGGGCGGACGTGGTCGCCCGCTCGATCCGGGCCGCCGGCGGCCGTCCGGGTCACAAGGTCCACATCTCCTACGGGTACGGCCTGTTCACCGGCGGCCTCGGCGCGCACTACGGGGCCGAGCGCGCCGGGTGCGTCGTGATCCCGGCCTCCGGCGGCATGACCGCCCGCCAGGTGCGGCTCATCCAGGACTTCCGTCCCGAGATCATCATGGTGACGCCGTCCTACATGCTCACGCTCCTCGACGAGTTCGAGAAGCAGGGCGTCGACCCGCGCACCACTTCCCTGGAGGTCGGCATCTTCGGGGCGGAGCCGTGGACGGAGGAGATGCGCCGGGAGATCGAGGAACGGGCGGGTCTGCACGCGGTCGACATATACGGCCTGTCGGAGGTGATCGGCCCGGGTGTCGCCCAGGAGTGCGTCGAGACCAAGGACGGTCTGCACATCTGGGAGGACCACTTCTACCCGGAGGTCGTCGATCCGCTCACGGACGCCGTCCTGCCCGAGGGCGAGGAGGGCGAGATCGTCTTCACCTCCCTCACCAAGGAGGCCCTGCCGATCATCCGCTACCGCACCCGCGATCTGACCCGTCTGCTCCCCGGCACGGCCCGCCCCGCCTTCCGCCGGATGCGCAAGGTCACCGGCCGCTGCGACGACATGATCATCCTGCGCGGGGTGAACGTCTTCCCCAGTCAGATCGAGGAGATCGTGCTGCGCACCCCCGCCGTGGCCCCGCACTTCCAGATCCAGCTGACCCGCCGGGGCCGCCTGGACCACATGACGGTCCGGGTGGAGGCCCGCCCCGAGGCGAGCCCCGAGCAGCGGGACGCGGCGGCCTCGACGATCACCCAGGCGGTCAAGGACGGCATCGGCATCACCGTCGAGACCACGATCGTCGCCCCGGAGACCCTGGAACGCTCGGTCGGCAAACTCAAGCGGGTGCGTGACCTCCGCGACGCCGCGATCTGACACCCCCGCCCCGTCGGGGGCGCGGGGAACCGCGCGATCCCAGTTCGGCTCGCAGCCCACGGCGACCCGAGCGCGACGACCGCGCCCGCGTCCCGCGGATCCCGCAGCCGCCAGGCCCGCTCCTCCCCCAGCCGCACCGCCCCTTCGTCGGAGCGCAGTGGCCGTCATACAGGCGCAGGAAGGCGGGCGCGCCGTCCAGGACGTCCTCGACGAGGGGCGCGGTCGACGGTCCGGCCGCCGAAGAGGTCGTGGTCGAGGCCGTGGCCGATGACCCAGCCGTCGATCCGTTCACCGGTGGCGAGCGCGCGGCGTCGGCTGGAGTCACACGCACAGGTTCGGCGGGACGCGCGCGGGGCCCCGGCGTACGGAAAACTCCCGTGCGTCGATTCGTACACCTCTGCGATCATCCGGGAATGGCGCAGAGTCTCGAATCGCTGGTCCTCCGGCACACGCATCGTCTGCCCGTCCCGAAGGGTTCCCCCGGTGACGGCGCCGCCGCCGCGCGGCAGTTCGACGCCGCGCTGATGGAGGTGGGCTTCAAGCTGTCGGCGGAGCTGCTGGAGCGGCTGTCCGGGCTGTCCCGGGCCGCCGTCCTGCACACCGCCCGGCGGACCCTGCGCACGGTGGCCGAGATGGTCGGCGACCACGTCCGGCACAACTCCTACTTCATCGACTTCCCCGCGCACGTCCCGAGCACCGAGGAGTTCTGGACGCGGTGCGTGGCGCGGGCCCTCGGCGACGAGAAGGCGCGCGAGGGCGTGCTGACCCAGCTGGCCAACGGAGTGCTGGACCTGCTCAGCCTCCCCACGTACGGCCGGTACCAGCACACCTACGAGGAGATGCTCGCGGCACAGGACGAGCTGATCGCCTCGGCGGGCGACCGGATCACCGTGCTGCACCTCGGCCGGGACCTGGACGACGAACTGACCGCCCTGTACCTGGCCCTGGCGGGCAGCACGACCCCGCTGGGCGAGGAGCACCTGGCGGACCTCAAGGTGCTCGCCGAGCGGTGCGCGCTCGGCCCCCGGCCGGAGCGGATCCCGGTGCGGGAGAACCGGGCGGTCGTCAACGAGGCCCGGCTCGGCGTGGGCGCGGATCTCCTTCTGGACACCGTCACCGATGTGCTGCGGCTGGCCGCGGCGCTGTCGGGCGGCGACGTGACGCTCCAGGAGCCGACCCGGTTCCGGTCCCTGTCGCGTCCGGTGCGCCGGGCGCTGCTCGCGGGCCTCGACGCCGTGGTCGCGGCGAACCCGGCGAAGCTGGCCGATGTGCACGCGCACCGGGAGCCGTTCAAGCGGCTCGGCGAGCGCCTCCACCCGCACGAGTACCCGCGCTGGCCCCACGCCGCCGACGTGTTCGCGGTCGCGCGGGGCGAGAAGGAGGCGCGGTCCTTCGACAGCCGGGTGGAGAAGCTGCTCGACGAGTTCGACGTCGCCGGCGCGGCGCGGCTGCTGAAGTCCGCTCCCGGCAAGCTGTTCCGCGCCCTGGACCTCCTGCTGCGCATCGCCGCCGACCAGGAGGAGCGGGACGCGGTCCTGGCCGCCGCGGTGGAGGTCGCCCCCGAGGTCTCCGGCCGGGTCGTGCTGGCGGTCCGCGAGCACCTCCACAACCGGGAGCGGGAGACCGACGCGCCCCGGGTCTTCGTCAACCGCCGGGGCCGCGCCTGGGTCGCCCCCGACGACCGGCCGCCCGTTCCCGCCGCCGACCGTCGTCGTCTGATCGCCGCCCTCGACGCCGAGCTGCGGGGCCGGCTTCCGGTGCCGGGGCGGCTGCTGGTCGACCCGGACGTCCTGGACGTGGCGCTGCCGCTCAGCGGCCGGGCGACGGCGGCCGGGCTCGGTGTGCTGCCGCGCGGTTCGGTCTCGGAGGTCGACGGCGGACGGCTGCGCTTCTTCGTGTACTGGAAGGAGACCGAGCACCGCACGGACTACGACCTGTCGGCGCTGCTCCTGCACAGCGACTACAGCACCGACTCCTGGCTCTCCTACACGTCCCTCACGGCCGTCGGGGGCCGGCACTCGGGCGATGTCACCGAGGCGCCCGACGGGGCCTCGGAGTTCATCGATCTGACCCTGGACCGGGTGCGCAGCACGTTCATCGTGCCGCAGGTCAACATCTACGCGGGCGAGGGCTTCGAGGAGGTCGAGGAGTCGTTCTTCGGGTTCATGGTGCGCGACGGCGAGCAGAAGGGCCGCCCGTTCGAGCCGCGTACGGTGCGGATGAAGTCGGAGCTGCGCGGGGTGGGCCGGGTGGCGCTGCCGCTGGCGTTCCGGCGCGGCGAGGACGGCCGGTGGCGTGCGAAGTGGCTGCATCTGTATCTGAAGGGCGTCTCGTCGGCCAACCGGGTCGAGGAGAACCAGGCTTCGGTGTCCAGGCTGGTGCGTGCCGTGATGGAGCGCGAGCAGCTGACGGTGGGGTACCTGATCGATCTGATGAGCCGTGAGACCACGGTCATGGACCTGTGGGACGGCACGTCGGTGCCGGACGGGCCCGTGACGTACATCGGTCTCGAACGGCCCGAGGAGCTGCACCCGGACTCCCGGGTCATCACCCTCGAAAATCTGCGCGACCTGATCCCGGGCTGAGTGCTAGCGTGATGCGCGGCGAGGCCATGGAGGGGCTTCCTTCTCATTCACTCCACATGAAACCGAGTTCCTTCGCTCTCCTCGCCGCCGACATCGCTCCGGGCGGCGCCCGCGCTCATCGCGCGAGCGCCGCCCGAGCCGTTCGCAGGGCCTGCTCCGCGTAGCCCCGCCCGAACAGCACGGTGTGCACCAGCAGCGGGAAGAGCTGGTGGAGGCCGACGCGGTCCTGCCAGCCGTCGGCGAGGGGCGCCGCCTCCTGGTAGCCCTCCAGGACGTGGCCCAGGTGGGGGCAGCCGAAGAGGGCCAGCATCGCCAGGTCGGTCTCGCGGTGGCCGCCGTGCGCGGCCGGGTCGATGAGCCGGGCGCGGCCGTCCGCGCCCCACAGCACATTGCCGTTCCAGAGGTCGCCGTGCAGCCGGGCGGGCGGCTCGGCGGGACCGGCCAGCTCCGGCAGCCGTGCGCAGATCTCCTCGATCGAGGCGGACTCGGCGGGGCGGATCGTGCCGCCGTCGACCGCGCGGCGCAGATACGGGAGCACGCGGTGCTCGGCGTACCAGGCGGGCCAGTCGCCGCCGGGGACGTTCCGCATCGGGGCGCGTCCGATGTACGCCTCCGTGGGGCCGCCGGGCGGCGGGGCGCCGAAGGCGGGCGCTCCGGCGCCGTGCAGGGCGGCCAGCTCGGCGCCGAGGCGGGCCGCCGCCCCGGCACTCGGTGCCCCTTGGTCCACCAGGTCGATCACCAGGCGGTTTCCGTCGTGGCCGTGGACCGCCGGAACGCGGACCGTGTCCGCCTCGGCGAGCCAGCGCAGTCCGGCCGCCTCGGCTCGGGCCGCGCCGGGACCGTCGCCCAGCTTGACGAGCACCTTCCGGCCGTCGTCGAGGGTGACCTCGGTCAACGTGCCGGACAGCCGGCGTTCACCGGTCGTCCGGCGTCCGGTGAGCCGGGCCGCCAGGGCACTCGGTGCCGTGCGCTCGCCCACGTCGACCACCTCCCGTTTTCCCATCTCCTCAGGCGCTCCACAGGATCCCGCAGAGGCGGGGTGTGGCACCGGTGAAATCTCCTACCCATGTCTTGACATGCAAACGGAACGCTCCGTAGCTTGGCCGATCATTTAGATTCGTGAAGCACGTTCACGGATATGAACAGCCGGGCGGACGGCCCGGAGGAACAACGGAGTGTGCCCATGGGCGTTCGCCGACGAAGTCGCCGCCTGGCCGCCATGATCACCGCCGCGGGGCTCGCGTTCGGGGCGGCGGCCTGCGGATCGGGATCCGACAGCGCCGGAAGCTCTGACCCGAACACGCTGGAGGTGTGGACCCGGAGCAACCCGGACCCGGCCGCCACGTACGAGCGGGTGTTCGCCGCCTTCACCGAGAAGACCGGCATCAAGATCGACTATCAGCCGGTCATCAACTTCGACCAGCAGCTCCAGAGCCGGGCGTCCACCAAGGACCTCCCGGACGTGATGATCAACGACACGGCACTGATGGGCAGTTACCAGGGCCAGGGCCTGCTGAAGCCGATCGATCCCTCCTCGATCGACGGCCACGACCAGATCACCGACAAGACCTGGGCCTCCACCGTGGGCATCGACGGCCGGCACTACGGCATCCCGTACTCCCGCCAGGCCCAGACCCTGATGATCCGCACGGACTGGCTGAAGAAGCTCGGACTCCAGGCGCCGACCACCTGGGCGGAGATGCTCTCCGTGGCCAAGGCCTTCGCCGAGCGGGACCCGGACGGCGACGGCAAGAAGGACACCTACGGCATGGTCGTCCCCGGCAGCGCCCAGAACGGCTACGCCGCCTGGTGGGGCGCCAGCTTCCTCTGGTCCGGCGGCGCGAAGATCATCGAGAAGGACGGCGACGGTTACCGCCCCGCCATGGACTCGGCCGCCGCCGTACGCACCGTCACCTGGATGAAGGACAACCTCTTCTGCGGTGACAACGGTGTCATCCAGCCCGGCGCCATCAGCGCCGTCACGGGCACCGCCACCGACTTCCAGGACGGAAACGCCGGGATGTACCTCACCGGCCCGTACAACATCGCCACCTACGACACCACGCCCGGCAAGGACGCGTACGACGTCATTCCCTTCCCGGCGGGCCCGGCCGGGTCCACCGTGCTGGCCGACGGCGAGAACATCTACTTCGGCGCGAGGACGGGCAAGGCGAAGCAGGAGCAGGCCCTCGCCGCCTTCCTGATCTCCCCCGAGGGCCAACGCCTCGCCATGACGGGCAAGAACCAGCCCGTGGTCCGCATCCCCGTCAACGCCACGCTCGACGCGGCCCAGGTGCGGGACGACCCGCGCTGGAGCGTCGTGCAGAAGGCCTACGAGGACGCCTCCGAAGAGTTCCCGAACGCGCCCGACTTCGCGCCCCTCAAGCAGGACACCGCCGACGCCCTCAACGCGGTCTTCACGTACTGCGGCAGCGACGTCGGCTCCGGCCTCAGAGAACTCAACGACACCCTCGCCGGCGACCTCGAGGACCAGGACCTGTTGAAATGACCGCCACCACCGCGACCACCGCGTCGGCCGCGTCCGCCGTCGGGCCCGACCGGCGCGGAGGCCCTGTCGGGCGGTTCTTCCGCAGGAAGACCGTCCTCCCCTGGCTGTTCCTGGCCCCCGGTCTGCTGCTCGCCCTCGTCTTCAAGTTCCTGCCGATGGGCAAGGGCATCTGGCTCAGCTTCTTCGACGTACGGCCCTTCCTCGGCGACAAGTGGGTCGGCCTCGACAACTACACCCGGGTCCTGACCGACCACCGCTTCCAGGACGCGGTCGGCCACACCCTCCTCCTCGGCATCGGGCAGTCGCTCGGCGCGATCGCCGTCGGCTTCCTCCTGGCCCTGCTGCTCGAAGGCCAGGCCCGCTCGCTGAAGATCATCCGCACCGCCGTCTTCCTGCCGGTCGTCACCGCGACCGCCGTCGTCGGTGAGCTGTGGCGGCTGATGTACTACCCCACCTCCGACGGCCTGGTGAACAGCGCGCTCGGCTTCCTCGGCCTCGGCCCGACGCCGTTCCTCGACAACCCGGACACCGCGCTGTGGGCCACCATGGTCATGGGCGTCTGGATGGCCGCCCCCTACAACATGGTGATCATCCTCGCCGGACTCGCGGGCGTGGACCGTACGTTGTACGAGGCCGCCGCGATGGACGGGGTGTCCCTGTGGCAGCGGTTGCGGTACGTCACCCTGCCGGCGATCCGCCCGGCCGTCGGCATCGTCCTCACGCTGGCCGCCATCCGCGGTCTGCGGGTCTTCACCGAGGTGTACGTCCTCACCGGCGGCGGTCCCGCCGGGTCCACCGAGGTCTGGATGACCCGCGCCTACACCCTCGGTTTCACCCGCAACGACATCGGCGGCGCGTCGGCGGCCTCCGTCGTCCTGCTCGCGGTGACGCTGCTGCTCACCGTCTCCGTCAACTACTTCCGCAAGAGGGGAGACGTGCGATGAGCGCACCCGCCCTCGACCCCGTCCGGACGCCGTCGTCCGACGAGGCCGTCACGTCGTCCGGGAGAACCGGAAAGCAGGCCCGGGCGACACCCGCCCGTTTCGACACCGCGCTCGGCTGGAACGACCGGCCCGGCGTCTCCTGGGTCCTGCGCATCCTGCTGTGCGCGCTGGCGCTCGGTATCTTCGCCGCGCCCTTCCTGACGATCCTCTCGGGCGCCCTGAGCACCCACCCCAGCGGCTCGTCGCTGACGTTCCTCCCGCACGACAGCACGCTGCTCAACTTCCGGGTGGCCGGGGAGCGCGGCATCTGGGACTACTTCACCAACTCGCTCGTCATAGCGGGCGGCGGACTGCTCCTGCAGCTCGTGGTGTGCGTGCTCGCAGCGTACGCGCTGGCCCGGCACCGGTTCCGGGGCCAGGCTCTGATCATGACCCTGTTCATGCTGACGATGATGCTCCCCGAGGAGGTCATCGCGATCCCGCTGTCGCTGGTCCTCGGCCACGTCCCGGTGGTCGGCATCGACCTCAAGGGCACCGTCTGGGGCGTCATCCTGCCGCTCGGCGCGTGGGGTTTCTCGGTGATGCTGCTGACCGAGTTCATGAAGGACATCCCCCGCGAGATCGAGGAGGCCGCACGCCTCGACGGTGTCGGCGAGCTGCGGATGCTGTGGCAGGTCGTCCTGCCGCTGTGCAGGCCCGCGCTCGGTGTGGCCGGGGTCCTCGGCTTCATCATGATCTGGGACCAGTACCTGCTGCCGCTGATCGCCGCGAAGGACCCGACCGACTACACCGTCACCGTGGCCCTGTCCATCCTGCGCACCGACCCCGAGGTGGGCTCGGGCGTCGTCCTCGCGGGCGCGGTCATCGCGCTCGTGCCCAGCCTCGTCGTCTATCTGCTCCTCCAGCGCTCGCTGGTCGCCGGCATCGCCGCCGGCGCCACCAAGGGCTGATCCGACCCCCACGTTTGAGGAAGACATGAAGTTCCAAGGAGTGCTGTTCTTTCCGGTCACACCGTTCGCCGCGGACGGTTCGGTGGACGAGGAACGGCTCGCACAGCACATCGAGACCGGGGTCGCGGCTGGTGCAGGGGGCGTGTTCGTCGCCTGCGGCACCGGTGAGTTCCACGCGCTGACGCCCGAGGAGATCGAGCGGGCCACGCGGGTCGCGGTGGCGACGACGGCCGGGCGGGTCCCGGTGCTGGCCGCCGCCGGGGGCCCGTCCCCGGTCGCCCGCGAGCAGGCCGCCCGGGTCGAACGCGCCGGCGCCGACGGCATCCTGCTGCTGCCGCCGTATCTGGTGAGCGCGCCGCAGCAGGGCCTGGTCCGGTACGTGCGGGAGGTCACGGAGGCCACCTCCCTGCCCGTCGTCTTCTACCAGCGCGGCACCGCCCGGCTCACCCCGGACACCGCCGCCGAGATCGCCGCGCTGCCCGGGGTCGTCGGCCTCAAGGACGGCATCGGGGACATCGAACGGATGCACCGCGTCGTCCGCGCGGTACGGGCCGTGCCGGGCACCGAGGACTTCCAGTTCTTCAACGGGCTGCCCACCGCCGAGATGACCGCGCCCGCCTACCGGGGCATCGGCGTCGGCCTGTACTCCTCCGCCGTGTTCGCCTTCGCCCCGGAGATCGCCCTCGCCTTCCACCGGGCCCTTGCCGAGGGCGACGAGACGCTGGTCGCCACGCTCCTCGACGAGTTCTACGGCCCGCTCGTGGAACTGCGCGACGAGGTGCCCGGTTACGCCGTGGCGCTGATCAAGGCCGGGGTGACGCTGCGCGGGCTGGACGTCGGCGGCGTACGGGCGCCGCTGGTCGATCCGACGCCGGAGCACGTGGCCCAGCTGGCGAAACTGATCGACCACGGGCTGGGGGTGGTGGGCGCGTGACCTCCACCAGGATCAGGGAGCTGATCGTCACCCCGATCGCCTTCCGTGACCCGCCGCTGCTGAACTCCAACGGCGTGCACGAGCCGCTCGCGCTGCGGACGATCCTCCAACTCGTCCTGGAGGACGGCACGGTGGGGCTCGGCGAGTCGACGGGCGGCACCGTCCGCCTGGAGCGGCTCGACGTCGCCGCGAAGGCGGTGGTCGGCCTGGACGTCTTCGACACGACCGCCGTCACGGCCGCGATCGACACCGCGCTGCGGCCCACCGTGCCCAGCTCCCACGAGCGCGGCTGGACCACCTCGGCGGTCGAGGTCGCCTGTCTCGACGCGCAGGGCAGGCTGCTCGGCCGCCCGGTGAGCGACCTGCTCGGCGGCCGGGTCCGCGACACCGTGCCCTTCGCCGCGTACCTCTTCTACAAGTGGGCCGAACATCCCGCCCTCGACGGCCGCCCGGCGGTCGGCGACGACTGGGGCGAGGCCCTCGACCCGGCCGGTGTCGTCGCACAGGCCCGGCTGATGCAACAGCGGTACGGCTTCCGGTCGTTCAAGCTGAAGGGAGGGGTCTTCCCGCCGGACGAGGAGATCGCCGCCGTCGAGGCGCTCGCGGAGGCCTTCCCCGGGCAGCCGCTGCGTCTGGACCCCAACACGGCCTGGACGGTGGAGACCTCGCAGTACGTCGCCCGCCGGTTGGACGGCGTACTGGAGTACCTGGAGGACCCGACCGCCGGCATCCCCGGCATGGCGGAGGTCGCCGAGGAGTCGCCGATGCCGCTGGCGACCAACATGTGCGTGGTGGCCTGGGAGCATCTGCGGCCGGCCGTCGAGCGGAACGCCGTGCAGGTCCTGCTCACCGACCACCACTACTGGGGCGGGCTGCGCCGCACCCATGAACTGGCCGCCGTCTGCGAGGCGTTCGGGCTCGCGCTGTCCATGCACTCCAACTCGCACCTCGGCATCAGCCTGGCCGCGATGACCCATGTCGCGGCCGCCATCCCCAACCTCGACCACTCCTGCGACACGCACTACCCGTGGAACTCGGCGGACGACGTGATCGTGCCGGGCGTGCTGGAGATCCGGGACGGGGAGGTCGCGGTGCCGACGGGGCCCGGGCTGGGCGTGGAGCTGGACCACGACGCCCTGGAACGGCTGCACCGGCTGTACGTCGACTCGGGGATGCGCTCCCGCGACGACACCGGGTACATGCGGCGGATCCAGCCGGGGTACGAGCTGCGACTGCCGCGCTGGTGACCCGGCCGGGACGATGACGCCGGTGAACCACCGCTGATCAGGGGCCGCCTTCGGGCGGCCCCTCGTCGTGTCGGCCGGCTCGTGCGCCCTGCGCGACGGGCGTGGGAGGTGGGCGGCGGGCGCGGGAGGTGGGTGGCGGGCGCGGACGCGCGAGCCCGCCGGGGCTCTGCCTCGGTCGGCGGTTTCCGCACCCCCGGGACGCGAAGCCGCCCCTTTCACGCGGTGCCCGACCGGCCGCCCCGCCTGTTTGGCTTGACCTGCGAAACACGCCGCCCATCCGCATGGGCCGCCTCACCTCGCCGCCTCGCCGCCTCGCCGACGTCCAACGCCTCGGAATCCGCCCACGGCCACGTCGTACGCGCGCCACCCGAGTCCCGTGCCCCGACAGCATCCGGCGTCCGCCCCTGTCCGGGCGCGCCCCCGTACGTCCACGCACGTCCGCTCACCTCTCGGGAGGGAATGTGACCGCCCCCGTTAGCTCCTCCGAAAGCACGCCGGAGCCCGCCGACGAGCAGCATTTCACCAGTCTCAGCACCCGGGCCGCGCGACAGCTCGCGACGACCACCAAGTCCGAACCGCAGATGCAGGCCATCACCTCGCGTTGGCTGCTGAGGACGCTGCCGTGGGTCGACGTCAAGGGCGGCACCTACCGGGTCAACCGCCGTCTCCAGTTGCGGATCGGCCGGGGCCGGGTGCAGTTCGACCAGAACGGCGCCGACGACGTCAAGGTCATCCCGGAGACCCTGACCGAACTCCCGGCGCTGCGCGGCTACGCCGACATCCCGGCCCTCAGGGAGATCTCCGCCCGGTTCCGGGTACGGGAGGTGCGCGCCGGCCAGGTGCTCGTGGACGCCGGGCAGCCGGTGACCGAGGCGTATCTCGTGGTGCACGGCAGGTTCACCAGGTACACCACCGGCAAGTACGGCGAGGAGGAGGTCCTCGGCGTCATCAGCGACGGCGACGGGCTGGGCGACGAGGCCATCGGACACGCCGACCCGCTGTGGCTCAGCTCGGTACGGGCCGAGACGGCCGGGGTGGTGCTGGCGCTCAACTGGGACACGCTGATGGCGTTCGTGGAGCGCACGCCCTCCCTCGCGGCCCAGTTCGAGGCCTTCGCCGAGCGGCAGCGCAAGCCCATGAACCGCAAGGGCGAGGCCGATGTCCCCCTGGAGGCCGGTCATGTGGGCGAGTTGACGTTGCCGGGCGGCTTCGTCGACTACGACCTCGCGCCCCGCGAGTACGAACTCTCACTCACCCAGACGGTGTTGCGGGTCCACACGCGGGTCGCGGACCTCTACAACCACCCGATGGACCAGACGGAGCAGCAACTCCGCCTGACCATCGAGGAGATCCGCGAACGCCAGGAGTGGGAGCTGGTCAACAACCGCGAGTTCGGGCTGCTGCACAACATCGACTACGGCCAGCGCATCAGCACGTTCTCCGGGCCGCCGACCCCGGACGACATGGACGAACTGCTGTCGATGCGCCGCAAGACGCGTCTCTACCTGGCCCATCCGAAGGCGATCGCGGCGTTCTTCCGGCAGTGCAACCGGCGTGGCCTGGTGCCCGGCACGGTGAACGTCGAAGGACACGAGATGCCGGCGTGGCGCGGGGTGCCGCTCCTCCCGTGCAGCAAGATCCCGATCACCCCGCAGCACACCACGAGCATCATCGCGCTGCGCACGGGTGAGAAGGACCAGGGGGTCGTGGGGCTGCACCAGACGGGTATCCCCGAGGAGTACGAGCCCTCGCTGAACGTGCGCTTCATGGGCGTCGACACCACCGCGATCATGAGCTATCTGGTCACGGCCTACTACTCGATGGCCGTCCTGGTGCCCGACGCGGCCGGGATCCTGGAGAACGTGCAGGTGGGGTGGACGCCGGAATGAACGAGCCGTCACCGGCCGGAACGCCCTCCCGCGAAAGGGCGCCGGAGCCACCGGAGCCACCGGGTTCCGCCCCTGCCCGGCCACCGGAGCCACCAGGTTCCGGGCGTACGCGGCTGCCGTCGAGTTCCGCGCGTACGCGGCTGCCGGGGCCGTCGAGTCCCGCGCGGGCGCGGCGGGCGCGGCGGTCGGGCGCGATCCCCGGGCTGCTGTACCGGCCCGCCGTGCCCGCGGATCCGGCGCGGGCGGCGGAGGTGGACCGGCGGCTGGAGGCGTGGGCGGAGCGCCTCGATCTGTTCCCCCGGGAGTGGCGGGGGCAGTTCGCCCGCTTCGGCCTGGGCCGGGCCATCGTGCTGGCGCATCCGGGCGGGGCCGGCCTCGACCACCTCGCCGCCGCCGGGAAGCTGCTGCTGGCCGAGCATCTGGTCGACAACGTCTACTGCGAGGTCGACGAGGGCAAGGGCGGTTCGCCGCGTGGCCTCGGGGGCCGGCTGCTGATGGCCCAGTCGGCGCTCGACCCGCTGCATTCCACGCCGGGGACGGAGGAGCGATGGGGGCGGGGCGTACGGGCCGACGGGCCGCTGCGGTCCTACCACTTCGCGCTGCGCGACTACGCCGCCCTCGCCACGCCCAGCCAGACGGACCGGCTCGTGCACGACCTCGCCCGGCTGCACCTGGGCTACCTCGGTGAGGCGGCCTGGGCCGAGACGGACCACATGCCGCAGGTCTGGGAGTACCTGGTGATGCGGCAGTTCAACAACTTCCGGCCCTGTCTGTCGGTGGTCGACGCCGTGGACGGCTGGGAGCTGCCGGAGGCCCTCTACGCCCGGCCCGAGGTGCAGCGGATCACCGCGCTGGCCGGGAACGCGGCCACGATCGTCAACGACCTTTACTCCTTCACGAAGGAGCTGTCCCATCCTGGCCATCTCAATCTGCCCGTCGTCATCGCCGCGAGCGAGCGGCGCGGGCTGAAGGCGGCCTATCTGGAGGCCGTCGAGATCCACAACCGGATCATGGAGGCGTTCGAGGAGGAGTCCGCGGCGCTCTCCGCGACCTCGCCGCCGGTCGGACGCTACGCCGCCGGTCTCGCCGCCTGGGTGGCGGGCAACCACGAATGGCACGCCACGAACACCGACCGCTACAGCCTGCCCGACTACTGGTAGGGCTGCGCGCCCCTATGAAATGGCCGCAGGCCTTTCAGGGGCGCGGGGAACTGCGCGAGAAGCCCCCACCGGACCCGCGCATGGGGGTCGAAGGGGCGCAGCCCCTGGGGATGGGACGGGTAGGGGCGGCGGGGGTGAAATTCCCGGGCGGGTCACGGTTCCAAGTTCACGGTGCCGCGATCACGGTTCCGAGGTCTCAGACTCGAGTGCCGTGCGCGTGGGCTCGCCGTAGACGCCCGACTCGTCCTCCAGGAGGACGCGGGTCAGCTGGTAGCCGCGGACCGCGCTCTCGACCTCACGGTCGAAGTCGCCGTCGGCATCGCCGTTGTAGAGGCCGAGCTGGCGAAGACGCAGTTGGAGTTCGGTGACCTCCGCGCCCTGGTCGCCGAGACCGAGGACGGGCGGCGGCCCGTCGGAGACGGTCGGCGCGGGGGCCGTCGGCACGGTGGCGTCGCTCCCGGCGGGGTCCCTGGTCGGGGCAGCCGACGGGGTGGAGGTGGCCCGGGTCGCGGTGGGCGTCGCCTCGGGCGAGGTGGCCGCGGTGCCGGACGGGAACGCCGTGGACGCCGTGGGCCCCGTGGGGGACGGGGTCGCCGACCGCGACGCCTCCTGGGCGGCCGCCCCCTCCGGGAGGCCGGCCCGGATGTCGTCGGGGCCCGAGCCGTCCCGCGACGGGGTTTCGTACGAGAAGAGGCCGCCGATGATCCCGCCCGTCAGCAGGACGGCGGCCGCGAGGCCCCCCGCCCCCGCGGCCAGCGCCACTTTGCGCCGCCGCCGACCGCCCCCGTCACGCCCGTCCGGACGTCGAGCGTCACCCGCGAGGTGCGCGTCGCCGCCCGCGTCCGGTTCCTCGACCACGGCCTGTTCCGCGCTCTGCACAGCGGCCCCGTCTCCGTCCCCGTCCTCGACCGCGGCCCGCCCCTCCTCCACCGGCGGTGTGCCGTGCGGCTCGCTGTCGTCGCCGACCTGCACGAACGGGCGTATGCGCACCGGGTCGAAGTCCTCCGCGGCCTCGGCCTGCGCCGCGCGGACGTCCCGGTGAGCGTCGGAGGCGAGGCGGCCGCAGGAGCAGGCCGGGGTGCCGTCCGTCGCCCGGGGCGTTGCGCATCGCGGGCAGACGGGGGCTGTCGGTTCACTCACGCGTGGTCTCTCTTCGAACGGGTTTCAGAATTTAAACAGATCTTCTCCACGGAATCCCCCACACTTGCTTGAAACCCGAACCAGCGCGCGAGGCTGACTCAAGTCCCGCCACAGAACGGCGCGTTCGCGCTCGTCAGGTCTTCATGCGTCAGGGCTGGTGCCCGACCCCGTCCTCGGTGTGTCATGCCTCTGACATCAACCCGGTGTGCCCGGAGTGGAAGGAACCCCGTGAGCCAGATCCGTCCCCGACCCCGTCCCCACCCCCGTGTCCGCGCCCGCGCCCTGTGCGCGGTCGCCGCGCTCGCCCTGGGCGTGCCCGTCGCCTTCTCGGGCCCCGCCGCCGCGGCGGTCCCCACGTACTCGGTGTACCTGCAGAACTCCGTCACCGGCCTCAACGCGGCGGACACCGGCGGTACGGTCGCCGCGCGCAACCCCAAGGGCAACGAGGACCACCAGCAGTGGACACCGGTCGCGGTCACCGGCGGCCACCAGCTGCGCAGCGCCGACCAGTCGGGGGTCTGCCTCGGACGCAGCGGCACCTCCGCGGTGACCGCGTCCTGCGGCGCGGACGGCACCACATGGACGGTCACCGAGGCCGCGAACAGCACGTACACCATCGGCGTGCCAGGAACCTCGCAGGTCCTGACGGGGGCGTCCGCCGACTCCTCCCTCGTGCAGCTCGGGTCGAGCGGCTCCTACGCCCGCTGGTACCTCACCCCGGTCTCGTACGCGACGTCGGCCATGCCCCCCGCCGACACCCGCACCCTCGACCAGGTCTCGTTCCTCACCTCGCACAACGCGTACGCGAACGGTGTCGACGGCAACTTCGCGTCGTTCCCCGTCAGCCTCTTCCCCAACCAGGCGCGTGGTGTGAGCCAGCAACTCACCGACGGAGTACGGGGGTTCATGCTGGACGCCTACACCGTCTCGGGACAGGCGATGCTCTGCCACAACAGCTGTGACGGGGTGAGCAGCCCGGTCCCGCTCGCCACCGACCTCCAGCGCATGGTCACCTTCCTCAAGGCGAACCCGGGTCAGTTCGTGACCGTCTTCCTGGAGGACTACACCTCCTCCGACGTGCTCAAGTCGTCGCTGGCTTCCGTGAGCGGTCTGTCCGACGTGCTGTACCGGCCGGACCAGGAGGGCGTGGCGACCAGCGGTTGGCCGCGGATGGCGGACCTCGCGGCCCGGGGCAAGCAGCTGCTGATCTTCAGCGACCGCACCCGCGCGAGCGACACCTCCGCCGGCCACGTCACCCGTGACACGTTCGGCGTGATGTACCAGCGCGAGTGGACGGTCGAGAACCACTGGTCCATGGGCGGCGGCCTCGGCGGCTCCGACTGGTCCTGCTACAGCCGCTGGGGCACGGCCAGACCGCTCACCACGGAGCCGTCCGCCTTCCGTCCGCTGTTCGTGATGAACCACTTCCGCGACTACACCATCAGCGGCACGGCGGAGACGGACAACGCCAAGCTGGGCAACCGGGCGCAGAACTTCTGCACCCCGGCCGCGCGCAAGAAGCCCAACTACCTCGCCGTGGACCGCTACGAGCTGGGTTCGCCGTCACCGCTCACGACGGTCGGGAACCTCAACACGTACGTCCTCACGGCCGGCCAGTAGCCGCCCCGCGAGACGGCCCGGCAGACGACCCGGCAGGCGGCCCGCCGGACGACCCTCCGGCGGGCGTCGCCGTGCCCACCGCGCGCCCACCCTGCGGGGCGCCGAACGCATGTCCCGCAGGACGGGCAGATGGCTCCGGGTGAGCTTCGCCCGTTCGCCACCGCCCGCGATCAGGGCGTTGACCGACGCCATCGGATCGGCACCGGCCGACCGCGCCACCAACGCCCCTACCACCAGCGGCAGCAGCACCACCGCGAGGGCCGAACCGGTGGCGGTGGCCGTGGCGGTGACCTGGCGGAGGGGGCGCGGGCGCGGGGTGTGCGTGTCCATGACGACAGTGCATCACCGGGCCGGGTCGCCGGGCACCCGACCACATACTCAGTCGCCCCGTCCGACGTACTCAGGCCGCCGCCACGGCCTCCCGCTCCCCGGCCTCCCGGTGGATCGGCGTGCCCGAACCGGTCAGCGGCACACCCGTGCCGCCGCGCCGGGCCGCGACGATCTCCGCCGCGATGGACAGGGCCGTCTCCTCGGGCGTACGGGCGCCGAGGTCGAGCCCGATCGGGGACCGTAGCCGGGCCAACTCCCGCTCACTGAGGCCGACTTCGCGCAGCCTCCGGTCACGCTCGGCGTGGGTGCGGCGGGAGCCCATCGCGCCCACGAACGCGACCGGCATCCGCAGGGCCTCCTTGAGCAGCGGAACGTCGAACTTGGCGTCGTGGGTGAGCACGCACAGGACGGTGCGGCTGTCGGTGCCGGTGCGCCGCAGATAGCGGTGCGGCCAGTCCACGACGATCTCGTCCGCCTCGGGGAAGCGGGCCCGCGTGACGAAGACCGGCCGGGCGTCGCACACCGTGACGTGGTAGCCGAGGAACTTGCCCGCCCGTACCAGCGCCGCCGCGAAGTCGATCGCCCCGAACACGATCATGCGGGGTGGTGGCACCCGCGTCTCCACGAGGAGGGTGAGCCCGTCGGGACAGTGCGACCCGTCCGGCGAGAGTTCGATCGTGCCGGTCCGTCCGGCGTCCAGCATGGCCCGCGCCTCGGCGGCAGCGGTCCGGTCCAGCTCCCGACGGCCGCCGAGACCGCCGTCGTAGGCAACGGCACCCGCACGCATCGCGCCGTCCGCCCGGCCGGGACCCTCGGCGTCAGCCCTGCCGTGCGCTTCGCCGGGCTCCCCGGCGGTCCGTACGAGCAGGGCCTGGCCGAGGAGTTCGGCCGGGCCCCGGACGACGCGGGCGACGGCCGTCGGCTCGCCCTCGGCGGCGGCCGAGAGCGCGGCGCGCAGGACCGCTCGGGCGGGAGACCGGGCGGTGACGGGGGTGACCAGGATGTCGATCAGCCCGCCGCAGGTCAGACCGACGGCGAAGGCGTCCTCGTCGCTGTAGCCGAAGCGCTGAAGGACGGTCTCGCCGTCCGCCAGGGCCTGTCGGCACAGCTCGTACACCGCGCCCTCGACGCATCCGCCGGAGACGGAGCCGATGACCGTGCCGTCGCCGTCGACGGCGAGGGCCGCGCCGGGGCCGCGCGGTGCGCTGCCGCCGACCGCGACGACGGTGGCGACGGCGAAGTCGCGGTCCTCCTCGGCCCAGGCGCTCAGCTCGGTGGCCAGGTCAAGCATTCCGGGCCGCCGTCAGGACGCGGTCGGGCCGGATCGGCAGATGACGGTGGCGGACGCCGGTGGCGTGCCAGACCGCGTTGGCGACGGCGGCCGCCGCGCCCACGATGCCGATCTCGCCGATGCCCTTGATGCCGACGGGGTCCTCGGGGTCGACGTCGTCCACCCAGTCGGCCTCGACGGCGGGGACGTCGGCGTGCGCGGTCACGTGGTAGCCGGCGAGGTCGGCGCCGTAGAGGCCGCCGGACGCCCGGTCGCGCACCGCCTCCTCGTGCAGGGCCATGGAGATGCCCCAGGTCATGCCGCCGATGAACTGGCTGCGCGCGGTGAGCGGGTTGACGATGGTGCCGGCCGCGAAGATGCCGAGCATGCGGCGGACGCGTACCTCGCCGGTGGCGGGGTCGACGGCGACCTCGGCGAACTGGGCACCGTAGGAGTGGCGTTCCTTCTGGGAGAGGGCGCCGATGGCGGCGGTGGTGTCGGAGCGGACGGTGAGGCCCTCGGGCGGGACGGCTCCACCGAGGGCGAGCCGTTCACGCAGTTCCTCTGCCGCGAGGGTGACCGCCCAGGACCAGGAGCGGGTGCCCATCGAGCCACCGGCGATCATGGCCGGGCCGAAGTCGCTGTCCCCGAGGCGTACCTGGACGCGGTCGGTGGCGACGTCCAGCGCGTCGGCGGCGACCAGGGTGAGCGCGGTGCGCGCGCCCGTGCCGATGTCCGCCGCGTTGACCCGCACGGTGAAGGTGCCGTCGGCCTCGGCCGTCACCGCCGCCGTGGACGGTGCCGCACCCGCGCCGAAGGAGGCCGCCGCCGTGCCGGTGCCGAGCAGCCAGCGGCCGTCGCGGCGCACCCCGGGACGTGGGTCGCGGTCGGCCCATCCGAACCGGCGGGCGCCCTCGCGGAAGCAGGCGTGCAGGTTCCGGCCGGCGAACGGCAGTCCGGAGACCGGGCCGCGCTCGGGTTCGTTGCGGGCGCGCAGTTCGATCGGGTCGATGCCCAGTTTCTCGGCGAGTTCGTCAAGGGCCGACTCCAGCGCGAAGGAGCCCGGGGCCTCGCCGGGCGCCCGCATGAACGTCGGGGTGGGCACATCGAGCCGGACGACCCGGTTGGCCGTGTGGTGGGCGTCGGCGTCGTACATCACGCGGGCCGGTCCGGCGCCCGACTCGACGAACTGGTGGACGGTCGAGGTGAGGCTCTGGGAGCGGTGTTCGAGCGCGCGCAGCCGTCCGTCGGCGTCGGCGCCGAGCCGGACGCGCTGGGTGGTGGGGCTGCGGTATCCGGCGAGGGAGAACATCTGACGCCGGGTCATCACCACCCGGACCGGTCGCCGCAGGACGGTCGCGGCCATGACGGCGGCGACCTGGTGCGCACGGACGCCCTTGCTGCCGAAGCCGCCGCCGACGTGCTCGGAGCGCACGTGCACCGAGGCGGGGTCGAGGGAGAACAGGCTGGCGAGTTCGCCCGCGACCCACATGGTGCCCTGGTTGGAGTCGACGACGTCGAGTCGGCCCCCGTCCCAGCGGGCCGTCACGGCGTGCGGCTCCATCGGGTTGTGGTGTTCCTCGGGGGTGCTGTACTCGGCGTCCACGACGGCGGCGGACGCGGCGAGTTCGGCCTCCAGGTCGCCCTTCCCGGTCACCGCCGGGCCGAAGGCACCCGCGTCGTAGGCAGCCGGGTGCTCGGCGGCGAACGCGACGTCGTGCGGCTCCTGGTCGTAGTGCACGACCAGGGCCTCGGCGGCCTCCCTGGCCTGCTCGGAGGTCTCGGCGACGACGAGCGCGACCGGCCAGCCCACGTGGGGGACCCTGTCGTGCTGGAAGACGGCCGTGGTCGGGTCGGGGGTCATCCCCATGAGGCCCGTGTAGTCGGTCTCGACGCGCGGGGCGTTCTCGTGGGTCAGGACAGCGAGCACGCCGGGCCGTGCGAGCGCGTCGGCGGACTCGATCGCACGGATCCGGCCGCGTGCCACGGTCGACAGCGCCAGCCAGCCGTGGACGAGCCCGGCGAACGGGACCTCCCCGGCGTAGCGGGCCGCTCCGGTGACCTTGTCGCGGCCCTCGACCCGGGTGTGCGCGGTGCCGACAACGCCCTGGCGTGCGGTGGGGGCGGTGGTCATCGGGTGGCCTCCTCGGGGGCTGCGGCGGCGAGTTCGGACAGGACGGCCACGACGAGGTTGCGCATCAGCGTCACCTTGTACGCGTTGTGCGGCAGTGGTTTCGCGTCCGCCAGTTCGGCGTCGGCGGCGGCCGCGAAGGTCGCGGCGTCGGCCGGCGCGCCGGTCAGCACGCGCTCCGCCGCGTGGGCACGCCACGGCCGCGAGGCGACCGCGCCGAAGGCCAGCCGCACGTCCCGAACGACACCGCCCCGGACGTCGAGCGCGGCGGCGACGGAGCCGATCGCGAAGGCGTACGAAGCGCGTTCGCGGACCTTGCGGTAGCGGGAGTGCGCGGCGACGGGCGTGGGCGGCAGGGTGACGCCGGTGATCAGGGCGCCCGGCGGCAGGGCCGTCTCGATGTGCGGGGCGTCGCCGACGGGGAGGTAGAAGTCGGCGAGGGGTGACGTGCCCGGCCCGTCGGGCGTCTCGTACGTCACGACGGCGTCGAAGGCGGCCAGGGCCACGCCCATGTCGGAGGGATGGGTGGCGACGCAGTGCGAGGAGGCGCCCAGGATCGCGTGGTTGTGGTGCTCGCCCTCGATCGCGGGGCAACCGCTGCCAGGCAGGCGCTTGTTGCACGGCCCGGTGACGTCGGCGAAGTAGCCGCAGCGGGTGCGCTGCAGGAGGTTGCCGCCGACGGTGGCCATGTTGCGCAGCTGCCCGGAGGCACCGGCCAGCACCGCCTCGGCCAACGCCGGGTAGCGGCGGCGAACTTCCGCGTGCGCGGCGAGGTCGCTGTTGGTGACGGTCGCGCCGATCCGCAGTCCGCCGTCCTCGGTCGCCTCGATCCCGTCGAGCGGGAGTTCGCGGACGTCGACGAGGCGGGCGGGCCGCTCCACGCCGGTCTTCATCAGGTCGACGAGGTTGGTGCCGCCACCGAGGAAGCGCGCCTCGGGGTCGGCGCCGAGCAGGGCGACCGCGCCGGAGACGTCGTGGGCCCGCTGGTAGTCGAACTCCCTCACGCCACGGCCTCCTTGGCCTTCATGGAGCTGTCGGCGGCGGCGCGGGCGACGGCCTCGACGATCGACACATAGGCGCCGCAGCGGCACAGGTTGCCGCTCATCCGCTCCCGGATCTCCTCGGGTGTCAGCGGTGGCGCTCCCGCCTCCGGGCGTACGTCGTCGGTGGCGGCGCTGGGCCAGCCCGCCGCGTGCTCCTCGATGACCGCGATCGCCGAACAGATCTGGCCCGGCGTGCAGTAGCCGCACTGGAAGCCGTCCAGATCGAGGAACGCCTGCTGCACGGGGTGGAGTTGGTGCCCGTCGGCGACACCCTCGATGGTGGTGATCTCGCGCCCCTCGGCCGCCACCGCCAGTTGCAGGCAGGAGAGGCCCCGGCGGCCGTCGACGAGGACGGTGCAGGCACCGCACTGCCCCTGGTCACAGCCCTTCTTGGTGCCGGTCATGTCGAGGCGCTCGCGCAGGGCGTCGAGCAGCGTGGTGCGGTGGTCGACGGAGAGCGTGTGCTTCTCGCCGTTGATGTTCAGGGTGATGGCGCTGTACGTCGAGGAGGTGGCTGGGGACATGGTCAGCCTTCTTTCGCGTATCCGGGGCATGCGGAAGGGACTCGCTCCGGCCGGCGGTCGCATCAGGAGAACGGACCGCGAGGGCGTCGGCGCGGGCGCGCCGACGCTACGATGAAACAACCGGACAGCTGTCCGCTCCGGAAAACGTAACGGACAGCTGTCCGCTTAACAAGAACGGGTTTCGGACACCGATCCGCCAGGAGGTCGCGTGCGACTGAAGAAGGACGCCTCTCTGCGTTCCGACGCCCAGCGCAACCGCGAGCGCATCATGGCGGTCGCGCTGGTCGAGCTGACGCGCGCCGCGGACACACCGCTGAGCAGGATCGCCAAGGAGGCGTGCGTCGGACAGGGCACGTTCTACCGCCACTTCCCCACCAGGGAGGCCCTCGTCCTGGAGATCTACCGGCACGAGATGCGACAGGTCGCCGACGCCGCCGCCGAACTGCTCGCCCTCCGCGAGCCGGACCGGGCGCTGCGCGAGTGGATGGACCGCCTCGCCCTGTTCGCCATGACCAAGGCGGGCCTGGCGGAGGCGATCCGCCAGGCCACCTGCGGCCCCGGCGCCCCCGAGAAGCCGGGGCACACGCCGGTCACCGAAGCCGCCGAACTCCTGCTGCGCGCGGGCGTGGAGGCCGGCACCGTCCGCCCCGAGATCACCGTGGACGACTTCTTCCTCGCGATCGCCGGCCTCTGGCAGATCGACCCCGAGGACTGGCGGCCGCGCGCCACCCGCCTCCTCGACCTCGTCATGGACGGCCTGCGCACCGAACCGACGGCGAGCTGAGCGCGCGTCAGAGGCGGGCCCCGACGTCCGCGCCGTTCGCGGGCCGCAGGAAGTTCGAGGGCGGGATCGAGCCGTCGGCCGCCCTGGGCCCGGTGAGGGTGGTCGCGTCGGTGCTCACGAAGGACCAACTGCCGCCGAGGTTCCAGGAGTTGCCGCTGCCACCGGAGTTCGCGCCGAGCGAGACATTCGTGCCGTTCGCCACCGAGAGGTTCTTCGTCAGCGTGCCGTCGGCGTCGGCGAAGTCGAACCCGGTGCCCTTGTTGCGCCACGCCGTGCAGCGCTCGGCGACCAGCGCGCCCGGGTTGGCGTTGTCGATGAACCCGCCGGCCGAGTTGTCCCAGGCCATGCTGCCCCGCACCACATGGGCGGCGGGCAGGTCCTCGTCACCACCACCGCCCAGCTTGAAGCCGTTGCCGTCGCCGGTGTAGTCGGGCAGGTTCCAGCGGTTGTAGCCGTTCCCGTGGGCGGCGCTCCCCTCGATCGTCACCGGGGAGAGGAACTCCCAGAAGTCCAGCCCGTCGTCGGCGTTGTTCCACAGCCGGGCGCCGCGCACCACGTTGCCCGCCCCTGAGCCCTCCTTGATGGCCAGGCCGTCGGCGCTCTCACCGTTCTTGCGCGGATCCCGGTTGCCATGGCTGTCCAGATGGATGAACTGGTTGCCGCTCGACGCACCCTGGATGTGCACCCCGGACTCGTAGTTGTTCCGGGTCACCAGCCGCTCGAAGACATTGCCGTTGGTGTCCACGCCGAAGATCCCGTACGGCCCGTTGACGATCTCCAGGCCGCTCAGCCGCCAGTGGTCCCCCTCGATGTGGATCGCGCCCCGCTGGGCCCGGGGGATGGTGGAGCCCACCGCGCCGGGCGTGTACGGCATGTTCTCGCCGTCGATGACGACGCGTTCGCCGTTGTGGTTGCCCATCCTGATCGGCTGACTCGCCGTACCGCTCTTGAGCAGCTGGATGCTGCCGCTCGGCGCGTACGTCCCACCACGGATGAGGATCGAGTCACCCGGCTGCGCCAGGTCCACGGCACGCTGGACGGTCCGCAGCGGCGCCGCCAGTGTGCCGGCGTTGCCGTCGTTCCCATTGGTTGCCACATAGAGGCTCGTGGCGGCGTGGGCGGCGGGGGCGGACAGGGCGAGGAGCCCGCCGGCGAGGAGGCTCAACAGGCCTACGCACGCGGTGAATCGCTGTGGACGCATGGGTCGTCTCCCGGGGCAGCGGTGGGGGAAAGCGCTTTCCGACTCGGAAGCTAGGGCGGTCGCCGGGGGCGCGTCAATATCCATGCACATGGAATGAGTTTTCATTCATGAACGAACAGTAGGGCGTGCCGCTTGTCTTGACGTGTGAATGACAACAATGGCATGTTCAACTGGGAGCGCTCCCATCTCACCAGGGAAGGGACCACCATGCGCAGCACCCGCCACTCCCCCTCACGGCATCTGCCGCTTCTCGGCCTGCTGGCCGCTCTGCTCCTCTTCGGACCGGCTTTCACGCCGGTCGCCTCCGCGGCCGGGACGGCCGCCGCTCCCGTACGCGTCATGCCGCTCGGCGACTCGATCACCGGCTCGCCCGGCTGCTGGCGGGCCGCGCTCTGGAACCGCCTGCAGAGCGCCGGCCACACGGACATCGACTTCGTCGGCACGCTCGGCCCGCAGGGCTGCGGGGTCGCCCACGACGGCGACAACGAGGGCCACGGCGGCGAGTTGGTGACCCAGGTCGCCGACCAGAACCTGCTGCCGGGCCGACTGGCCGCCACCCGTCCGGACATCGTTGTCATGCACTTCGGCACGAACGACGTGTGGAGCAGCATCTCCCCCGACCGCATCCTCGCCGCGTACACCACGCTGGTCGGGCAGATGCGGGCGTCCCATCCGCGCATGCGGATCCTCGTCGCGCAGCTCATCCCCATGAACCCCGCCAGTTGCACGGGCTGCGCGCAGCGCGTCGTCGACTTCAACGCGCGGGTCCCCGAGTGGGCGCGCGCCACGAGCACCGCCGACTCACCCGTGACCGTGGTGGACCAGTGGACGGGGTTCAACACGGCGACCGACACCTACGACGGCGTGCATCCCAACGCGGCCGGCGACGAGAAGATCGCCGCCCGCTGGTTCCCGGCGCTGGACGCGGTGCTGGACGCGGGGGTGCCGGGTGATCCCGGGGACCCGGGCGGCCCCGGCGACCCGGGTGGCGGTCGGCCCACCTGCTCCGCGGTCTTCCGGGCCACCAACGTCTGGCAGGGCGGCTACCAGGGCGAGGTGACCGTGACCAACACGTCCGCGGCGACCGTGTCGGGGTGGACCGTGACCGTCGCACCGGCCGCCGGGGCCCGGCTCACCCAGGTCTGGAACGGGACCTCGACCACGGCGGCCGACGGCACGACCACGGTGACCGACGCCGCGTGGAACGGCACGCTCGCGCCGGGCGCGAGCACCACGTTCGGGTTCGTCGCGACGACGTCCTCGACGGCCGGGACGCCGTCGGCGACGGTCGGCTGCACGGCACGAACGGCTTCGTAGGCGACGACGCGGCCCGCTCGGCCCCATCCCGCAGGACTCCCCGCTCGCCCCCTCCTCTCTTCCCGTCACCCCGTCACCCTCTCCTGGAGCCGCCATGAGATCCCGTACGCGCACACCGGCCCGCCCATCTCCCGCACGCCCCGTACGCGCCGGGCGCACGGCACGCACCGCCCGCCCCGCACGCGCCGTCGCGCTCGCCTCGGCCCTGCTCGGCATGCTGCTCCCCCTGTTCGTCCTGGGCGCTCCGGCGCAGGCGGCGCAGACGGCACAGACGGCCTCGGCGGCCCCCGCCGGATTCCGGGTCGAGAACGGTCGGCTGCTGGAGCGGTCGGGGAACGACTTCGTGATGCGGGGCGTCAACCACGCCCACACCTGGTACCCGAACCAGATCGGCGCGCTGGCCCACATCAAGGCCAAGGGCGCGAACACGGTGCGCGTGGTGCTCGCCAGCGGTGACCGCTGGGCCCGCAACGACACCGCCGACGTGGCGAACGTCGTGGCGCAGTGCAAGCGCAACCGGCTCATCTGTGTCCTGGAGGTGCACGACACCACGGGCTACGGCGAGCAGAGCGGGGCGGTCACGCTCGCGCGGGCCGCCGACTACTGGATCGGGGTGCAGAGCGCGCTCACCGGCCAGGAGGATCACGTCATCGTCAACATCGGCAACGAGCCGTACGGCAACAACAACTACGCGGGCTGGACGGCCGACACCAAGGCGGCGATCCAGAAGCTGCGCGCCGCCGGATTCCGCCACACCCTCATGGTCGACGCCCCCAACTGGGGCCAGGACTGGGCGTTCACGATGCGCGACAACGCGGCGTCGGTCTTCGCCGCCGACCCGGACGCCAACACGGTCTTCTCCATCCACATGTACGGCGTCTTCGACACGGCAGCCGAGGTGAGTGACTACCTCAACCGGTTCGTCGCCGCGAAACTCCCGCTCGTGATCGGCGAGTTCGGGCACGACCACTCCGACGGCAATCCGGACGAGGACGCCATCCTCGCCACCGCGCAGCGCCTCGGCCTCGGCTACCTCGGCTGGTCCTGGAGCGGCAACGGCGGTGGCGTCGAGTACCTGGACATGGTCACGGGCTTCGACCCGAACCAGCTGACCGCCTGGGGCCGGCGCCTCTTCAACGGCGCGAACGGCATCGCCGCCACGTCGAAGGAGGCCGCGATCTACTCGGCCTCCGGCGGCGACACCACTCCCCCGACCGCGCCCGGCACCCCGACCGCCTCCGGGGTGACCTCCACCTCCGCGACCCTGACCTGGGCCGCCGCCACCGACGCGACCGGTGTCACCGGTTACGACGTGGTCCGCGTCAACGGCACGGCCGAGTCCGCCGCGACGACCACGACGGGCACCTCCACCACGCTCACCGGCCTGACTCCCGCGACCGCGTACACCTTCGCCGTCTACGCCCGTGACGCGGCCGGCAACCGCTCGCCGCGCTCGGGCACGGTGACCGTCACGACGGCCTCCGGCGGTTCCACGGCGGCCTGCGCCGTCGGCTACCGGGTGACTGGCGAGTGGTCCGGCGGTTTCCAGGGCGAACTCGTCCTCCGCAACACCGGCGCCTCGGCGATCAACGGCTGGACCCTCCGCTGGGCCTTCGCCGGCGGTCAGCGCGTCTCCCACCTGTGGGGCGGTACGGCGACCCAGGCCGGCGCGGACGTGACGGTCACGGCGGCCTCGTACACCGCGAACATCCCGGCGGCGGGCTCGGTGACCCTCGGTTTCACGGCGACCCGCGGTTCCTCCAACCCGGCACCGACCGCGTTCACACTCAACGGGGTTGCCTGCACAGTGAGTTGACACGCACGGGCTGCGCGCATCGCGCCGGTGTGCCGCGCCTCAGCCGGGTGGCACGCCGGGGCCCGCCCCGCCCTTGAGCCGCTCCAGGTCGGAGGGCCGGACCTGGATGGCGAGGACGGCGATCAGGGCCGCGATCACGGTGAAGATGGCGGCCATGACGAAGGCGGCCGAGACCCCTGCGGTGAGCACCTCGTCGGACCAGGGCGGCGGCAGCTGCCCGGTCCGCTCGAACTCCAGTTGCTCGGCCGGGGTTGCCCTGGACTCGAAGTCCGAGCGTTGATTCTCCTCCTCGTTGGCGCTGGCCGTGCCGTACATCGTCACGAGGATGGAGAGACCCAGGGAACCGCCGACCTGCTGGGTGGCGTTGAGGAGCCCGGAGGCGGCGCCGGTCTCCGCGGGGGTGACGTCGGAGAGCGCCATCAGGGTCAGCGCCACGAACTCCATGCCCATGCCCAGGCTGAAGACGAGCATCGGGCCGAGCACGCTGCCGGCGTAGGTGGAGTGGACGTCGGTCAGGGTCAGCCAGCCCAGGCCCGCCGCCGCGAGGATCGCGCCCACCACCATGAACGGCTTGGGCCCGTACACCGGCAGGAACCGCGAGGTCAGTCCGGCACCGACCGCGATGACGGCGCTGACCGGCAGGAACGCGAAGCCCGTGGCCAGCGGGCTGAAGTCGAGGACGTTCTGAGTGAAGAGCGTCAGGAAGAAGAACATGCCGAAGATCGCGGCGGCCAGGCACAGCATGATCCCGTAGGTGCCGGCGCGATTGCGGTCGGCGAACATGTGCAGCGGGGTGATCGGTTGCCGGGACCGCCGTTCCACCAGCACGAACACCACGAGCAGCACGACGGCGCCGGCGAACGACGCCAGCGTCAGCCCGTCCCGCCAGCCCTCCTGCGCGGCCCGGATGAAGCCGTACACCAGGAGCACCATGCCCAGGGTCGAGGTCAGGGCGCCGGTGATGTCGAAGTGGCCGGGGTGGCGTTCGGACTCCTTGATCCAGCGGGGCGTCGCGAGCGCGATCAGCAGTCCGATGGGCACGTTGACGAACAGCACCCACCGCCAGTTCAGCCACTCCACGAGGATGCCGCCCGCGAGCAGCCCGATCGCGCCGCCGCCCGCCGAGACGGCCGCGAACACCCCGAACGCCCGGTTGCGTTCGGGGCCTTCACGGAACGTCGTACTGATCAGCGCCAGCGAGGTCGGGGACGCGATGGCGCCGCCGACGCCCTGGAGGGCGCGGGCGGCGAGGAGTTGGGCCTCGTTCTGGGCGAGACCGCCGAGCAGGGAGGCCAGCACGAACAGCAGCACACCGAAGATGAACACCCGCCGCCGGCCGAGGATGTCGCCGGCTCGTCCGCCGAGCAGCAACAGGCCGCCGAAGGTGAGCGTGTAGGCGTTGACCACCCACGCCAGGCTCGTCGTGGAGAAGTCCAGCGACCGCTGGATGTCCGGGAGCGCGATGTTCACGATGGTGATGTCCAGCACCACCATCAACTGACACGAGGCGATGACGAACAGCGCCATCGCGCTGCCGCCACCACCTGATTCCGAGGTGGTGGTCGGCGCTGGGGAGGTGGGTCGCGAGTCGCTCATGACGTGTTCGCAAAGGCAAGGTGATGGGTCACCGAGGCAGGGTGCGGCGGACGGTCGCGTCCACCGCCGCGTTCACTGTTCGACCGTACGCCGCCCCCCGGTCCCGCACCACTTGGCGGAGCAGGCGCGGACGGTGGCCCGACCGAGGCCCGGGGGTGCGCGGGTGCGCCTGGTCGAAAAACGGGTGTGCACGGGAGCGGGGCGGCGTTACGATCCCCGCGATGACTACTCATTCCCTCAGCAGAATGGGGGTCCCGTCCGCGCAAGGTGAGTGCTGATGCTCACCGACGTCGCGAACGGGGATCCCCGGCTTTCCTTCTGGTTGCGCGTGCGCGAGTTCGCCGTGCCCCCCTCCATGATCGAGACGGCGACCGCCCGCCGTGCCGTCGGCGACTGGGCCGGAGCGTGCGCCGCCGCAGCCGTCGACCTCGACTTCGACCTGCGTTCCCTGGCCGGCCGTCACGGCTCGGCGCTCGCGTCCCGAGTCCGGGCGGACCTACGGCACTTGGCGCCCGATCTGCTGCGCTGGCACATGCCGCGGATCGCCCCCGACGGGCTGCTGCGACCGGGCCTGACCCTCACCCTGGCCACGTACGGGGCGGCGGAGGGGGTCGGGCCGGGCCCCGTCCATCTGGTGGCCCGCACTCCCCCGGCCTGGGCGGACGCCGGTCAGCGGATCGGGCTCGCCCTGTGGGAGGGCTCCCGGTCCGGGCCCGACGCCCGTGGTCATCCGCATCCACGGCCCAGCCGTCGTTACCGGTTCGATCTGCACCGCCATCTCTGGGACGCGCGCAGGGCCCCTGAACTGCGGGCCCGTGCGGGAGCGGACCGCTGCCTCCGTCAGCGGCTTCGGACGAGTTGTGGGCGTGGGCGGCGGAGCACGGTTGTGCCGTCGACCGGTGGGCGGAGGAGGCGGCGATCGTGCTGCGCGCCGAAGGGCGGTCCACCGGATCCGTTCTCGTACGGTGCGGCGCCCGACGGCGGCTCCTGCTGGACCTGGGCCCGGACGCCGTGGCGGGCGGGGGCCCAGCCGACGACACCGCGCCGGACGCGGACGACGGCACCCGGCAGGCCGCGCCGGGCATCACGGCCGTGCACGGCGACGACGGTGCCCTGGGCGCGCTGCCGGTGCTGCCGGACGCCGCGACCTGGGTCCTGCCCGACCTGGAGCTGATCCGTGCCGGCGCGATCGACCCCGGGCGGTTGCATCCGCTGGTCGCGTCGGCGCTCGTACCGGATCACGTGCCGTGGGCCGCGGCCGAGGCACCGGACCGGGCGGGGCAGCCGCGGATCGTGGAGTGCCGAGGGGAGCGCCATCGGATCGGTCTGGTCGACGGAGTGCTGGTGGCCCTCGACCACGACCCGGCCGAACTCCGGCGCGAGGAACTGCTGGTGGCGCTGACCGGCACCCCGCTCCCCTGTCTGCGGGTCATCGACGAGGCGCATCGTCGCCCGGACTGTCTGTCCGGTGTGCGCGAGCGCCTGGACCACGGGGACGTCGACGGTGCGCTGGCGGTCGTCGAAGGGCTTCTGGGCCCCGAGGCGATCCTGCGCGACGGCCCTCTGCGGGACGAGTTGGAGTCCGCCGCACGCCGACGGATCGCCTACGGCCTGTACCGGGCCGGTCTCGCCGAACCCCTGCCCGGCCGCGTCCGCTCCAACATCGGCCGCCGCCCGTCCCGTCAACGCCGCCCCCGCATGGCGACGTTCTTCTGACCCCACGACCTCTTCTGACCGCACGTCCTGTTCTGACCGCACGTCCTGTTCTGACCGCACGTCCTGTTCTGACCGCACGCCCTGTTCTGCTCCACACCGGGCGCGCCACCGACCGCGCGCGTTCGACTTCCGCCTCCTACACCCCAAGGTGATCACACATGCCCACACGCACTCCTTTCGCCCTGCCCGCCGACGCCGAACCGATCTCCCAACTGGACGTAGCCGCAGACCTGTTGACCATGCTGCGGTCCACGACCACCGAACCGCGCCCCGACATCCAGCTGGAGGCGCTCACCCTGGCCGTCGCCGCGGATCTGCCCGTACTGCTGTGGGGAGAGCCGGGGATCGGCAAGACCGCGGCGCTGACCCAGCTCGCGGCCTCCCTGGATCTTCCGCTGACGACCGTGATCGCCAGCGTGCACGAGCCGTCCGACTTCTCGGGCCTGCCGATCGTGGGGGACGACCCGGCCGAGCAGGGTGTCCCGATGGCTCCGCCGGACTGGGCGGTGCGGCTGGTACGGGCCGGCCGGGGGCTGCTGTTCCTGGACGAGCTGTCGACGGCGCCGCCCGCCGTCCAGGCGGCCCTGCTGCGGCTGGTGCTGGAGCGCAGGATCGGCGCGCTCCAACTGCCGCCCGACGTACGGATCGTGGCCGCCGCCAACCCCAGGTCCTCGGCGGCCGACGGCTGGGAGCTGAGCCCACCGCTGGCCAACCGGTTCGTGCACCTCCAGTGGACGCACGACCACGAGGTCGTCGTACGGGGGCTCGGGGGGACGTGGCCCCGGGCAACTCTGCCGCTGCTGGCACCGGAGCGGCTGGCGGAGGCGGTGGACTTCGCCCGGCGCGCGGTGTGCACGCTGCTGGCGGCCCGGCCCAAGCTCGTGCATCAGCTGCCCAACAGCGAGAGCCGACGTGGTGGTCCGTGGCCGTCGCCGCGCAGCTGGGAGATGACGCTGCGTCTGATCGCCTTCGCGACCGCCGCCGGTGTCTCGCGCGACGTGCTGTCCCTGCTGGTCAGGGGCACCGTGGGCGACGGTCCTGGGCTGGAGCTGCTGGCCGCCCTGGACCGGCTGGACCTGCCCGATCCCGAGGTGCTGCTCGCCGACCCCATGGCGGAGGAACTGCCTCAGCGCGGTGATCTGCGCCAGGCGGTGCTGGACGGGGTGGTGGCGGCGGTCCGGTCGCGGCCGGACAAGGCCCGCTGGGAGGCGGCCTGGGCGGTGCTGGTCCGGGCGCTGGAGACGGGGGCGCCGGATCTGGTGGTCGTCCCCGCCACCACCCTGGCCTCGCTGCGCCGCGACGACTGGGACGTGCCGACGGAGATCGAGAACCTCGCCGGAGTCGTCCTGCTCTCCCGACGGGCGGACGAGGCGGCGGCCCGCGCGAAGACGGCGACGAAGGCCCGCCGATGAGCACGGACACCGAGCACGGCACCGACACGGGCACCGGCAGCGGCACCGGCACCGGCACCGGCCGGGGGACTCCGCCCCGGAACCCCGAGGGCGCTCTCGACCTCGACAAGCTCTTCACCGCCCGGCTCCAGGCGGCGCGGGCCCGGCCGTATCTGGCGTCGGCGCTGTTCGCGCTGCACACCGTCGAGACCCGGCAGGTGCCCACCATGGGCGTGGACCGGTACTGGCGGTGCTACGTCTCGCCGGACTTCGTGGACCGTACTCCGGTGGAGGAGCTGGCCTCGGTGTGGGTGCACGAGGTGTCGCATCTGCTGCGGGACCATCACGGGCGCAGCGACCGGGTCGCGAAGGAACGGGACCTGACCGGCCCCGGGGACCGGCTGCGGATGAACATCGCCGCCGACTGCGAGATCAACGACGACGCGTTCGGCGACGGGCTGGTCACGCCCTCGGGGGCCGTGCTGCCGTCGTCCCTGAAGCTGCCCGCGGGACAGCTGATGGAGGAGTACCTGTGGGAGTTCCGGCTCGGGCCCCGCACCAGGGAGTTGGCGTGGCTGGACTGCGGCAGCGGTGCCGACGGCCTGGAGCGGGGGTGGGAGCTGGGTCCGGACGGGGCGCACGCCCTGAGCGAGCAGGAGCGGGACGCGGTGCGGTTCCGGGTGGCCCAGGGCATCAAGGGCCGTCCGGGGTCCGCGCCCGAGGGCTGGAAGCGCTGGGCGGAGGAGGCGTTCCATCCGCCGCAGCCGTGGCGGGCGTTGCTGGGTGCGGCGGTCCGGTCGGCGGCTTCCGCGCCGGGCGCCGGTGAGGACTACAGCTACGGCCGGCCGTCGCGGCGCTCCGCCGGTGTGCCGGGCGCGGTGCTGCCGAGCCTGCGGCGGCGCCCGCCCCATGTCTCCGTGATCATCGACACCTCGGGGTCGGTCAGTGACGCGGAACTGGGCAGCGCGTTGCTGGAGGTCGCCGCGATCTCCCGGGCCGTGGGTGGGCGCCGTGACCTGGTCACCGTCGTCCCGTGCGACGCGGCGGCCCGGATCGCGCACCCGCTGTGCCGGGCGGAGGGCATCCCGCTGCTGGGCGGCGGCGGAACGGACCTGCGCGCGGGGTTCGCCAGGGCGCTCCGCGGCCACCCCCGGCCCGATGTCGTCGTGGTCCTGACCGACGGCCAGACCCCCTGGCCCAGCTCCCGGCCGCCGTGCCGGACGGTGGTCGGCCTGTTCCCCCGGCACCACGACCACACCACATGGGACGAGGACGACCCCGACTACGTACCGGACTCCCCGCCCGACTGGGCCCGCGTGGTCCACATCGGTTAGGCCGGACACGCGTCGCCGCCGCCTCGTCATCCGCTCGCGACCATCTTCACAATGCCCCCATGACAATGAAAACGATTATCGATAAGGTGCACATGTCAAGCCGGGCACCTCCTTGTCGAGGTGTCGTCGGGCTGCCCTGACGCCTGAACGCACCGCACGAAAAGGGGAGCTGTGGCTCATCTGTTGGTGGTCGAGAGCTGGGTCGGATCGATGAGCAGGCTGCTCCCACGGGCCATCCGGGAGGGCGGTCACGAGTTCACGTTCCTCACCCGCGACCTGCACCACTACCTGCGCTCGGCCCCCGAGGGCACGTCCCATCCGCTGCTGGGCGCGCGGAACGTGGTCACGGCCGACACCAACGACCTCGACACCCTGCTGCCGGAGACCGAGCGCCTGCACTCGGTGTTCGGCTTCGACGGGGTGATCTCGTCCTGCGACTACTACCTGCCGACCGTGGCCCGGATCGCCGGGCACCTCGGACTCCCCGGGCCCGGTCCGCAGGCCGTCGCGGACGCCTGCCGCAAGGACGCCACCCGCCGCGTCCTCGCCGACGCCGGCGTGCCCGGCCCCCGCTTCGCCCTGCACGAGGAGTGGGCCGACATCGCCCGCGCGGCACGGGAGATCGGCTACCCCCTGGTTGTCAAACCCGTCGACCTGTGCGCGGGCATGTATGTGCGGAGGGTGGACGACGAAAGCGAACTCGCCGCCGCCGTAAGGGCGTTGGGCGACTTCCCGCTGAACGCGCGCGGGCAGCGCCGGGTGCCCGCCGTCCTCCTCGAAGAGCTGCTGACCGGACCCGAGGTGAGCGTCGAGACCGTGTCCCACGCGGGAGCGGTGCACGTCGTGGGGGTGACCGACAAGAGCATCGGCGGGGCGCCCGCGTTCATCGAGACCGGGCACATGTTCCCCGCGGCGCTGACGGGCGCCGACACCGAGGCGGCCGAACAGACCGCGCTGAGCGCGCTCAAGGCGCTCGGGCTGACCGACGGCGTCGTCGCCCACACCGAGATCAAACTGACCCCGGCCGGTCCGCGTGTGGTCGAGGTGAACCCCCGGCCCGCCGGGAACCGCATCACCGAACTGGTCCGCCACGTCACCGCCATCGACCTCGCCGCGGCCGCCGTGGACGTCGCCCTCGGCCGCGCACCCGATCTGCGCCGGCGGGAGACCGGCCTGCGCAGCGCGGCCGTCGGGTTCCTCGTGCCGGAGACCTCGGGGACCCTCGCGTCGCTGGACGGCGGTGACCTCGCCGACGCCGAGAACGTGCTGGAGGTGCAGCTCGCCGAGCCGGGTCGGCAGGTCAAGTCGGCCGGCAGCAACAACGAGTACCTCGGCCACGTCATGATGGGCGACCCCGGCGGGCTGGGCGCGCGCGAGCGGGTCGAGGCGCTGTTGGGCGAGTTGAGCGCCGGGCTGGTGATCCGGTGAGCGCCGTCGCGCCGGTGGCCGGGACGGTCACCTACGAAGACCTGCTGGAGCGGGCCCGGGCCGGCCGGCTCGGGCCGGACCCCGCAACGCTGCGCATCGCGGTGGCGTTCGTGACCCGGCAGGCCGTGCGCCACGACGGGCGGGGCACCGGCTACCGCAACGAGGTGCTCAGTCTGCGTCTCGCCGGTGCCGTGGGGTCCTGCGCGGTCGAGCCCGGTGCCCTGCCGGACGCGGCGATCGACGACTGTGTCGGCGCCGATGTCGCCCGGCTCCTGGAGCATCCGCTGCCGCCGGTGCGGGTGGCCGCGCTGGACGCCTATCTGATGCACGTCGGCCCGCACACCCCCGAGAACGGGGCACGGCCGTTCCCCCTCCCGGCCGGTACGTCGCTGGAGAAGTCTCAGGCGCGGGCGCGGGCCGTCGTCGAGCTGCTCGACCTGCCGTCGGGCGCGACCGTGCTCGTGGTCGGGGTCGTCAACTCCCTTCTGGAGGCGCTGCGTTCACGCGGACTGCGCTATGTGCCCTGCGATCTCAAGGGCGGGGTCACCGAGTGGGGCGAGGAGGTCGTCACCGACGCGCTCGACGCGGCAGAGCGCTGTGACGCGCTGCTGGTCTCCGGGATGACACTGAGCAACGGTTCCTTCGAGCCGCTGCGGCGACACGCCCTGTCGTACGGCAAGCAGTTGGTGATGTTCGCGCAGACGGGCAGCGCGGTGCTGCCCCGGTTCCTCGGGCACGGGGTGAGCGCGGTGTGCGCGGAGCCGTACCCCTTCTTCTGGCTGGACGCGGGCGCTGGCACGCTGCACCGCTACCGCGCGCAGAGCCCGGGATCGGGGGACGGCCGGTGACCTCCTCGACCGTCCTGCGCACCGTCGCCCGGCCGGAGCTGCTGTCCCTCGTCGGACGGACACCGCTGGCGCGCATCACCGCCGATCTGCCCGGCCCGCAGCCGGGGTTCTGGGCCAAGCTGGAAGGGCTCGCGGCCGGCGGGATGAAGGCACGGGCGGCCGTGTCGATGTTGCTGGGCGCCCGGGAGCGCGGTGAACTGCGGCCCGGCGCACCGGTGGTGGAGTCCACGTCCGGCACGCTGGGCATCGGGCTCGCCTTCGCCGGGCAGGCCCTCGGCCACCCGGTCGTGCTGGTCGGCGACAGCGAACTGGAGCCGTCCATGCGACAGTTGCTGCGTTCGCACGGGGTACGGCTGGAGCTGGTGGACCGCCCGGCGGCACGGGGCGGCTGGCAGGCGGCACGCCTCGCCCGGCTGCGGGAACTGCTCGCCGTCCTACCGGGGGCGTACTGGCCCGACCAGTACAACAACCCCGACAACACCGCCGGATACGCCTCGCTCGCCGCCGAACTCGCCGTACAGCTCGATCACTTGGACATCCTGGTGTGCAGTGTCGGCACCGGCGGCCACAGCGCGGGCATCATCGGCCCGCTGCGCCGGCACTGGCCCGCGCTGCGCCTCATCGGCGTCGACTCCACCGGCTCGACGATCTTCGGTCAGCCGGCCCGGCCGAGACTGATGCGCGGCCTCGGCAGCAGCATCCATCCGCGCAACGTCGCCTACGACGCCTTCGACGAGGTGCACTGGGTCGGCCCGGCGGAGGCCGTCGACAGCTGTCGTCGCCTCGCCCGCGGCAGCTTCGTCAGCGGCGGCTGGAGCACCGGCGCGGTCGCGCTCGTCGCCGCCTGGGCGGCCCGCGTCCACCCGGGTGCCGTCGTCGCCACCGTCTTCCCGGACGGCCCGCACCGCTACCTCGGCAGCGTCTTCGACGACGACTTCGCCGCCGCCCACGGCCTCGACCCGGCCTCCGCCGCCGCGCGCCCCGTGGAGATCCCCCATCCCCGCGCGGCCGAGGCCGTCGGCTGGGTGCGCTGCGGCAGGGTCGCCGACCCGCTCGACGTCCCCCCTTCGGAAGAGAGACTGTGAAGGCAAGCCTGCGCACCGTACGCCTCGAACTCGCCGAACCGTTGCGCATCTCCCGCTCCACCATGTCCGCGCGTGACGCGGTCTGGCTCACCGTGCGGGACGACGACGGGGTCCAGGGCCACGGTGAGGCCGTCACCAGCGTCTACTACGGCCTCGACACCGACACCCTGGGCCGGCTCCTCACGGACGCCGCCGCCGAGCTACGGCGGTTCCCCGATCCGGAGAGCGCCCTGGAGGCCCTGCGCGGCGGCGGACCGGCCGGTTCTCCCGACGCTCCCCCGGCCGTGACCGCCGCCGTCGACGCCGCGCTCCTCGATCTCGTCGGCAAGCGGGCCGGAACCCCGGTGCACCGACTGCTGGGCGCGCCCGGCGCGCCGGCGGCCGCGACCGCCCGGACCATCGGCATCACCCCGCCCGCGCGTGCCGCGGCCGAGGCGGGCCGCCTCGCCGCGAGCGGCTTCGAGGTCGTCAAGGTCAAGGCCGGGGCACCCGACCCCGAGAGCGACATCGCCCGCGTACGGGCCGTCCGCGAGGCCGCACCCCGGATCCGGCTCCTCCTCGACCCGAACGGCGCCTGGACACCGGCCCAGGCGGACGCCTTGCTGCCGCGCTTCGCGGACTTGGGCGTGGAGGCCGTCGAACAGCCCGTCGCCCCGGGCGACCCGGAGACGCTCGCCGCCCTGGCCGAGCGCTCCCCGCTGCCGATCGTCGCCGACGAGGACGCCGTGGGGCTGGCGGACGTCCAGCGGCTGGCCGGACGGGTGCACGGGGTCAACGTCAAGCTCGCCAAGTGCGGCGGTGTCCACGCGGCGCTGCGGATCGCCGAGCTGATCGAGGGCAGCGGGACCGAGCTGATGCTCGGCTGCCTCACCGCCAGCAGCCTCGGGCTGGCCCCGGCCGTCCACCTCGTGGACCGCGCCCGCTGGGTCGACCTCGACGGGCATCTCCTGCTCGCCGACGACCCGTGGACCGGCATCGGCGGCACCGACGGCGTCGTACGCACAACGGACGCACCCGGCCTCGGAGTTCGGCTCCGCGCGGCCCACGAGACGGAGGAGGCCCACCGTGCAGACGTGGCATGAGATACGCCGCTTCCCGTTCGCGGTCCGCCTGCTGCTGATCAACCAACTCGGCGTCAACATCGGGTTCTACCTGCTGATCCCCTACCTCGCCACGCACCTCACCGAGAACCTGGGCATGTCGGCGGCCGTGGTCGGCATCGTCCTGGGTGTCCGCAACCTCAGTCAGCAGGGCCTGTTCATCATCGGCGGCTCCGCCTCGGACCGGCTCGGCGCGCGGGGCGTCATCATCGCCGGATGCGCCCTGCGGACCGTCGGGTTCGGGCTGTTCGCCCTCGGCGACGGGCTGGCGGTGCTGCTCGCCGCGTCGGTGCTCAGCGGGCTCGCCGGGGCGCTGTTCAACCCGGCGGTGCGGGCGTATCTGGCGCAGGAGGCCGGGGAGCGCAAGGCGGAGGCGTTCGCGCTGTTCAACGTCTTCGCCACGACCGGTGCCCTCATCGGGCCACTGCTGGGCAGCGCCCTGCTGCTGGTGGACTTCCGTACGTCCGCCCTCACGGCTGCCGGGATCTTCGCCGTGCTGACCGTCGCCCAGGCACTCGTCCTGCCCGCGCGGCAGGTCGAGCCGAGCGGCGGCGGTGTCCTCGGGGACTGGCGGGAGGTGCTGGGCAACCGGGCGTTCCTGGCCTTCGCGCTCGCCATGGTCGGCATGTTCACCCTGGAGAACCAGCTGTACCTGTTGCTGCCGGCCGGGGCCCGGGAGGCCACCGGCTGGGACGGGGCCGCCGGTCTCGTCTTCCTCGTCGGGACACTCGCCAACCTCGCGCTGCAGCTGCGCATCACCAAGGCACTCAAGTCGCGTGGTGACAGGACGCGTTGGATCGGTGTGGGGCTCGCCGTGACCGGTCTGGCGTTCCTGCCGCCGGCGGTCGGGGCCGGGCTCGGCGTCTCCGGGTGGACCGCCGCCGTACCCGTCCTCCTCGGCGCACTGCTCCTCTACCTGGGCCTCATGGTGGCCTCGCCGTTCGTGATGGAGCTGATCCCCCGCTTCGGCCGCCCGGAGCTGACCGGCACGTACTTCGGGATCTTCTACGTCGTCTCCGGTGTCGCGGCCGCCGTCGGCAACACCGTCGTCGGGTGGGCCATGGACGCCGGGGAGGGCGGCGGCCACACGTGGCTGCCGTGGGTGTGCTGCGCCGTGTTCGGCCTGATGTCGGCGGCCGGCATCGGCTGGCTGCGCCGACTGGGGGCGCTGCCCGCGAACCCCGAAGCCGCCGTCCCCGCCACAGCCGCCGAGGCCGCCGAGAAGAGCAGCGCATGACGCACGCCAACCTCCTCACCGACAACCCGGAGCTGTACGAGGCCCGCTTCCCCGACCCCGAACGGCTGGCCGGGCGCTGGGCCGAGGACTGTCTGCGGCGCCACGGGGCCGGACCACGGGTCCTGGACCTGGGCTGCGGCACCGGACGCGATGCCGCCCACCTGCACACCGTCGGCCGTACGGTGACCGGCGCCGACCTCTCCGAGGCGATGCTCGCCCACGCCCGCGCCCGGCATCCCGGCCCGGCGTACGTGCGGGCCGATCTGCACGGCTTCGACCTCGGCCGGGCGGCCTTCGACGCGGTGGTCTGCCTGGACAGCTCCCCGCTGTACTGCCACACCAACGCCCAGCTCGACGGCTTCCTCTCCTCCTGCCGCCGGGCACTGGCACCCGGCGGGCTGCTGGTCGCCGAGATGCGCAACGGCGCCTACTTCCTGGGCCGTACCGACCTGCTCGACACCCCGACCGTCCACGCCTTCACCTGGCAGGGCACCGCCTACCGGTCCACCACCACCCTCACCGTCGACCGCACCGCCCAACTGCTGCGCCGTACCCGCGTCTGGACCTCCGACGACGGCGCGGCCCCCGTCGAACAGCGGTCCGCCTGGCGGCTGTTGTTCCCGCAGGAGCTGCGCCACCTCCTGACCGCGCACGGTTTCGAGGTGCTCGAACTGCACGACGGGCCGGGCCCTCGCACCGAACCGCCGTGGCGGGAGGGCCGGTTGCCGGGCGGTACGGCGGACGCGGACCGCCTGCACGTCGTCGCGCGCCTCGCCTCCCCCACCCACTGATCCCTGCCCTTCCTCCCTCTCGACACCCAAGGAACCCTCATGCACGACGAACGTCTCCCCGGCCTGCGCCGACGCGGCTTCCTCACCGCCGCGGGCGCCGCCACCCTCGGCGCGCTCGCCCTGACCGCGTGCGGCGCGGACGGCACCGACTCCGAAGCGAGCGGCGACAGCGGCACCCCCAAGCGGGGCGGGCGGCTGCGGGCCGCGTTCGCGGGCGGCGGCGCCAGCGAGACCCTCGATCCGCACCTGGCCAATCTGTTCGCCGACGTCGCCCGGGCCAAGGCCCTGTACGACAAGCTCGCCGACTACGGGGCCGATCTGTCCGCCCAACCGCGCCTCGCCACCAAGTGGGAGTCGAACAAGACCCTGGACCGCTGGCAGGTCACCCTGCGCGAGGCCACCTTCCACGACGGCAGGCCGGTCACCGCCGAGGACGTCCTCTACAGCTACCGCCGGATCGCCGACCCCGAGAAGGCGTTCCGCGCGAAGGCGTCCCTGGAGCCCATCGACCTCGACGCGAGCCGGGCCATCGGTGAGCGGTCCGTCGAGTTCGTGCTGAAGCGGCCGACCGCCGAATTCCCCAACGTGCTGGCCGCGTTCGGCGCGTACATCGTGCCGAAGGACGCGGGGAAGAACGCCGGCGACTTCGACAAGAAGCCGATCGGCTCCGGCCCCTTCCGCTTCGTCTCCTTCTCCCCCGGTCGCACGGCCGTCTTCCGCCGCTTCGACGCCTACTGGGAGGGCGCGCCGCATCTCGACGAGCTCGAGTTCGTCGTCGCCAACGAGGAGTCGGCCCGGGTCAACGCGCTGCTGGGCGGCCAGGTCGAGTACGCCCACGAGCTCAACCCCACCACCGCCCGCGCCCATGAGGACAAGGGACAGATCCAGATCGTCCGGCTGCGGGGCAGCGCCATGCAGGGGTTCTGCATGAAGACCGACCGGCCGCCCTTCGACGACAAGCGGGTCCGGGAGGCGTTCTTCCTGATCGCCGACCGGCAGGAACTCGTCGACGGCGCCCTGTCCGGCGCGGGCGTCGTCGGCAACGACCTGTTCGGCAAGGGCTACGAGTACTACGCCGCCGACCTCCCGCAGCGCGAGCAGGACCTCGACCGGGCCCGGGCCCTGCTGAAGCAGGCCGGCGCGGAGAAGCTGAAGGTCACCCTGGACACCTCCGCCGTGGCCGCCGGGTTCACCGAGGCCGCCAGCATCTTCAAGGACCAGGCCGCCAAGGCGGGCGTCACCGTCGACGTGCGGATGGGCAGCAAGGACTCGTACTGGAGCGACATCCTCGACTCCGGCACCCTCGCCTGCTACCGGTCCGGCGCCATGCCCATCGAGGCCCACATCTCGCAGCGGCTGCTCACCGACTCCACCACCAACGCCACCAAGTGGCACCACAAGGACTTCGACGCCCTGTACCAGCAGGCCCAGTCGACGCGGGACAAGACACAGCGGGCGGCCGTCTACGAGCGGATGCAGCGCCGGCTGTACACCGAGGGCGGCTTCCTGATCTGGGGGTTCGCCGACTGGATCCTCGGCACGGCCAAGACGGTGAAGGGAGTGGAGACCAAGGCCCCCGCCAACACGCTCGACTGGGCCCGCTTCGACAAGGTGTGGCTGGCGTGACCCCAGGGTTCACCCGCGCCCCGAAGGGGCGCGGGGAACTGCGCGACCGGCCACCACGGCGCCCCGGCCGCCGGACGACGGATCGTGGCACGTCGTTCGTCGTCCGGCGGCTGTTCCTCGGTGTCGCGCAGACCGCCGCCGTCGTGCTGCTGGTGTTCGCGCTCACGGAGGCGCTGCCGGGCGACGCCGCGGTCGCGCTGGCCGGGGATCAGCCCGATCCGGCGCGCATCGCCGCCATCCGCGAGGCGATGCACCTCGACCGGCCGGTGCACGAACGACTGGCCGACTGGGCGACGGGTCTGCTGCACGGTGACTTCGGCACCTCGCTGACCTCCGGCCGCCCGGTCGCCCAGTACATCGCCGACGGTTTCGGGCCGACGCTGCTGCTCGCTTCGCTCACGGTGGCACTGCTCGTCCCGATCGGCTTCGGGCTCGGGGTGCTGGCCGCCCGCCACGAGGGCGGGCCGGTCGACCGCCTGGTCAGCTCACTGACGCTCGCCGTGTACGCGGTTCCCGAGTTCGCCCTCGGGGTGCTTCTGGTGACCGTGTTCGCGCTGCGACTGGGCTGGCTGCCGCCGACCGCCGTCGGCTACGGCACCGACCTCCTCGCCCACCCGACCGCCCTCGTCCTGCCCGTCCTCGTCCTGCTGTCCCGGCCCGTCTGCTCCCTCGTCCGGCTGGTCCGGGCCGGCATGGTCGACGCCCTCGCCTCCCCGTACGTCGCCCACGCCCGCCGGTACGGCGTGTCCGGCGCCCGCGTCCTCTACACCCACGCCCTCCCGAACGCCCTCGCCCCGGCCGCCCAGCAACTCGCCCGCACCATCGACTGGTTGCTGTGCGGCGTCATCGTCGTGGAGGCCCTCTACGTGATCCCCGGACTCGGCACCGTCCTCCTCAACGCCGTGGCCGAGCGCGATGTCCCCGTCGTCCAGGGCCTCGCCGTGGTCTTCGGCGTCCTGACCGTCGTGCTCAACCTGGGCGCGGACGTGGTCGCCCGCCGGCTGGCACCCCGGGCGGGGGTGGCGGCGTGACCACGGGCACCGACGTCGACACGCCCGCCGCGGGCGCCGCCGCGCGCACCCGGCGCCGGGCCACGGGCCGTTTCGCGCTCGGCCTCACGGTCATCGCCGTCCCCCTCCTCCTCGCCCTGCTGGGACCGGTGCTCGCGGGCGAGCCGACCGCACGGGCCGCTTCCTTCACGCTCGGCGACGGGCACTGGCTCGGCACGGACTTCGTGGGCCGGGACGTGTGGCAGCAGGTGCTGCACGGTGGTCGGCCGGTCGTGCTGACCGCGCTCGGCGCCGGAGTTCTGGCCTATCTCATCGCCCTGCCGGTCGGTCTCGTCGCCGCGCTGACGCACCGGCGCTGGCTGGAGGAACTGCTGATGCGACCGCTGGACGTGCTGATCGCCGTCCCGTCACTGCTGCTGATCCTGCTGGTCGCGTCGGTGCTCACGCCGGGAGCCGTCGGCCTCGCCCTGCTCGTCGCGCTGATCAACGTGCCCGACGCGGCCCGCCTCGTCCGCGCCGCCGCCACGGAGGCCGCGGCCCGGCCGGTCGTCGAGGCGCTGCGTCTCCAGGGCGAGAGCTGGTGGCGCACGGCCGTCGGCTACGTCGGCCGGACGATTTTGCGCACCCTGGGCGCCGACGCCGGCACCCGGCTGACCGGGGTGCTCTACCTGGTCGCCACGGCCGCCTTCCTCGGCGTCGGGGTGACCCCGGACGCCGCCGACTGGGCGGTGATGGTCGACCGCAACCGCACGGGCCTGTTCGTGCAGCCGTGGGCGGTGGTCGTCCCCGCCCTGCTGATCGTCGCCCTCACCACGGGCACGAATCTCCTTTTCGACGCGGCGCTGGAGAAGCCCGCCGGGCGACAGGTACGGAAGGAACGACGTTCGTGACGCGGTACGACGACGGGAGCGGCACGACCGCACCGGCCGCCCCCCTGGCCGAACTCACGGACCTCCAGGTCGAGGTGGGCGGACGGGCGATCGTGGACGGGGTGAGTCTGCGGGTGCTGCCCGGCAGGGTCACCGCGCTGGTGGGTGCCTCGGGCAGCGGGAAGACGACCACCGGGCTGGCGCTGCTCGGGGAGTTCCCGGTGGGCGCACGCGTCACCGGCGCGGTCCGCTCGGCGGCCGAAGGGCGCGGCGGAGTCGGCGGCCTCGTCGGATACGTGCCCCAGCATCCGGCCTCCGTCCTCAACCCGGCCCGTCGGATCGGCGCCCTCCTGACCGACATCGCCCGCCCACGCGTACGTCATCTGCCGCGCGGCCGGCGCCGGGCGGCCGCGCGGGCACAGGTGCTCCGCGCTCTCGCCGACGCCCGACTCCCGGACGCCGAGGCCCTGTTGCGCCGCCACCCGCACCAGCTCTCCGGCGGTCAGCAGCAACGCGTCGTCCTCGCCCAGGCCCTCCTGCTCGGCGCCGAGGTCGTCGTCGCCGACGAGCCCACCACCGGCCAGGACGCGCTGACCAAGAGCCTCGTCGTCGAACAGCTGGCGACGATCGCCGCGCGCGGCATCGCGGTCGTCCTGCTCAGCCACGACCTCGACGTCGTCCGCTCGCTCGCCGACGAGGTCCATGTCATGCGAGCGGGACGTGTCGTGGAATCCGGACCCACACAGCAGGTGTGGTCGGCGCCCCGGCATGCATGGACGCGCCAACTCCTGAGCGCCCAGGCGTCGTTCACCGACCGAGGCACCACGGACGAGCCCGACGGAACAGCGGCCGCGCGCGGCGACCGACCGGTGCTGCGCGTACGGGGCCTCGTCGCCCGCCACCGCGACGGCTCACGGAGTGCCGCAGTGACCGTGCGGGCGCCCGAACTCGACTTGCAGGCGGGGCAGTTGCTGGCCGTCGTCGGCCGTTCGGGCAGCGGCAAGACCACGCTGGCCCGCTGCCTCGCCGGACTCCACCGCGACCACGACGGCGAGGTCCTCCTCGACGGCACTCCCCTGCCCCGCAGCCTGCGCCACCGCGCACGGGGGCAGTTGGCGGCCGTGCAGTACGTCTTCCAGGACGCCCGTGCCGCGTTCGACGAGCACCGCCCGGTCCTGCGGCAGGTCGCCCGCACGGCGGTCCGGCTGCGCGGAGTCGACGCCGGGACAGCCGAGACCGAGGCGCTGGCTACCCTGGGCCGTCTGGGCCTCCTCCCGGAACTCGCCCACCGTCGCCCCGGCCGGCTTTCCGGCGGCGAACTCCAGCGCGCCGCCCTGGCCCGCGCGCTCCTCGCCCACCCCCGCGTCCTGATCTGCGACGAGATCACCTCGGGCCTCGACACGGTCAGCCGACGCGGCATCCTCGACGTCCTCACGGGCCTGCTCGACGCCGGCCCGGACACCGGAACGGCTCCCGCCGCACCGGCGCTGGTCCTGATCACCCACGACCTGGACACCGCCTCCGTCGCCCATCGCATCGCCGTCATGGACGCGGGGGAGATCGTCGAACAGGGCCCCGCCCGTCAACTCCTCACCACACCAGAGCACCCCTTCACGGCTTCGCTCGTCGCCACGGACCGCGTATAAAGGGACGCGTTCCGTAACGAGGCGCCAACAGGGCGTACGGGCGTACGAGTTGAAAGGTGGGCGTATGGGCACGGGGAGGGGCCGGTTCGGCGTCCTGGTGGCGGCGACCCTGGCATGGGCGCTCACCGGCTGCGGCGGCGACGGCGTTCGGCACGACGGCTCCGGCGGCGGGGACAGGCCGCCGGCGAAGACGCGGCAGCGGCCGACGACGACCCCGACATCCACCACGGCCGCCGAGGCCGAGCCCGAAGCCGCCGACAAGAGCGACGACGACGGTCGTCGAGGCACGGCCGCAGGCCCCGCCACAAGCACAGGCACAGGCACCGGCACCGGCACCGGCACCGGCACCAAGGCTTGCTTCGACGGCCGGTGCGAACTCACCGTGTCCGAGCCGCTGTCCATCGAGGTCGACAGCCGTTTCGGCGTCGGTGATCTCCGCGTCACGAAGATCACCGACGACACCGTCGTCCTCCGGTCCTCGGGAGCCGGTACGCACCTCAGCTCCTCGGTCGGCGAGGGCGGCACCGGCGGCCTCAACGGCCTCGGCTTCCGGGTGAAGTCCCTCGACGGCGGCGCGGCGGTGCTGGAGTTCTTCCCCCGCGCCTGAGCCGGCCTCAGGTGGCGTCAGACGATCTCGACGAGCAGATCGCCGCCCTCCACCTGCTGGATCTTGTTGATGGCGAGGCGGGAGACCCGGCCGGCCTTCGCGACGGTGATGGTGGCCTCCATCTTCATGGCCTCGATGGTGGCGACCGTGGCACCGGCGGCGACCTCGTCGCCCTCGGCGACCGCGAGGGTGACCACCCCGGCGAAGGGGGCGGCGACGTGGCCCGGGTTGGAGCGGTCGGCCTTCTCGGTGACGGGGATGTCGGTGGAGGCGGCCTTGTCACGGATCTGGATCGGCCGCAGCTGGCCGTTCAGGGTCGACATCACCGTACGCATACCGCGTTCGTCCGCCTCGCCGACGGCCTCCAGACCGATGAGGAGCCGCACACCGGGCTCCAGGTCGACGGCGTACTCCTTGCCGGGGCCGAGGCCGTAGAAGAAGTCCTTGCTGTCGAGGACGCTGGTGTCGCCGTAGGTCTGGCGGTGGTTCTCGAACTCGCGCGTCGGGCCGGGGAAGAGGAGCCGGTTGAGGGTGGCGCGGCAGTCCTTCTCCAGTCCCGCGCGGTCCTCGGCGGTGAGGTCCTGGACGGGCTTGGCGTCGGCGCGGCCCTGGAGGGCCTTGCTGCGGAACGGCTCGGGCCAGCCACCGGGCGGGGTGCCCAGTTCGCCGCGCAGGAAGCCGATGACGGAGTCGGGGATGTCGAACCGGTCGGGCGTGGCCTCGAAGTCGGCGGGTGTCACTCCGGCGCCGACGAGGTGCAGCGCGAGGTCACCGACCACCTTGGAGGAGGGGGTGACCTTCACCAGGTGACCGAGGATGCGGTCGGCGGCGGTGTACATCGCCTCGATGTCCTCGAAGCGGTCGCCGAGGCCGAGCGCGACGGCCTGGGTGCGCAGGTTGGAGAGCTGGCCGCCGGGGATCTCGTGGTCGTAGACGCGGCCGGTCGGGGAGGCGAGGCCCGCCTCGAAGGGGGCGTAGATGCGGCGGACGCTCTCCCAGTACGGCTCCAGGTCGCCGACGGCCTGGAGGTCCAGGCCGGTGGGCCGGTCGGAGTAGTCCGTCGCGGCGACGATCGCCGACAGCGACGGCTGCGAGGTGGTGCCCGCCATGGAGGCCACGGCCCCGTCGACGGCGTCGGCGCCGGCCTGGATCGCGGCGAGGTAGGTGGCGAGCTGGCCGCCCGCCGTGTCGTGGGTGTGGATGTGCACGGGCAGGTCGAACTCGCGGCGCAGGGCGGTGACGAGCTTGGTGGCGGCGGGGGCGCGCAGCAGTCCGGCCATGTCCTTGACGGCGAGGACGTGGGCGCCCGCCTCGACGATCTGCTCGGCCAGCCGGAGGTAGTAGTCGAGGGTGTAGAGCTGCTCGGCCGGGTTGGAGAGATCCGAGGTGTAGCAGAGGGCGACCTCGGCGACGGCCGTGCCGGTGGCGCGTACGGCGTCGATGGCGGGCCGCATCTGGCCCACGTCGTTGAGCGCGTCGAAGATCCGGAAGATGTCGATGCCGGTCTCGGTGGCCTCCTGGACGAAGGCGTCGGTCACCTCGGTCGGGTACGGCGTGTAGCCGACGGTGTTGCGGCCGCGCAGCAGCATCTGGAGGCAGATGTTGGGTGCGGCGGCCCGGAAGGCGGCCAGCCGCTCCCAGGGGTCCTCGGCGAGGAAGCGGAGGGCGACGTCGTAGGTGGCGCCGCCCCAGCACTCCAGCGAGAGCAGCTGCGGCAGGGTCCGGGCGACCACGGGAGCGACGGCGAGCATGTCCTTGGTGCGGACCCGGGTGGCGAGCAGCGACTGGTGGGCGTCACGGAAGGTGGTGTCGGTGACGCCGATGGTCGGGGACTCGCGCAGCCAGCGGGCGAAGCCCTCGGGGCCGAGTTCGACGAGCTTCTGCTTGGAGCCGGCCGGGGGTTCCGTGGTGGTGGGCCTCGGCAGCTTGGTGGAGGGGTCGATCAGGTCGGGGCGCGGGCCGTTGGGCTTGTTGACCGTCACGTCGGCCAGATAGGTGAGGAGCTTGGTGCCCCGGTCGGCGGAGTGCCGGGAGGTGAGCAGGTGCGGGCGCTGCTCGATGAACGACGTGGTGACGTTGCCCGCCTGGAAGTCCGGGTCGTCGAGAACGGCTTGCAGGAACGGGATGTTCGTGGCGACACCGCGGATACGGAACTCGGCGACCGCGCGGCGGGCCCGGTTGACGGCGGTGGTGAAGTCCCGGCCCCGGCAGGTCAGCTTGACCAGCATGGAGTCGAAGTGGGCGCTGATCTCCGTACCGGCGTGGGTGGTGCCGCCGTCGAGCCGGATGCCGGAGCCGCCGGGCGAACGGTAGGCGCTGATGCGGCCGGTGTCCGGGCGGAAGCCGTTGGCGGGATCCTCGGTGGTGATGCGGCACTGGAGGGCCGCGCCGCGCAGGGTGACGGTCTCCTGGGAGAGTCCGAGGTCGGCGAGGGTGGCCCCGGCGGCGATCCGGAGCTGGGACTGCACGAGGTCGACGTCGGTGACCTCCTCGGTGACCGTGTGCTCGACCTGGATACGGGGGTTCATCTCGATGAAGACGTGGTTGCCGTCGCGGTCGAGGAGGAACTCGACGGTGCCCGCGTTGCGGTAGCCGATCTCCCGGGCGAAGCGGACGGCGTCGGCGCAGATCCGCTCGCGCAGGGCCGGATCGAGGTTCGGGGCGGGCGCCAGCTCGATGACCTTCTGGTGGCGGCGCTGCACCGAACAGTCGCGCTCGAAGAGGTGGATGACGTTGCCGTGGCCGTCGGCGAGGATCTGCACCTCGATGTGGCGGGGCTCGACGACGGCCTTCTCCAGGAAGACGGTCGGGTCGCCGAAGGCGGAGGCCGCCTCACGGGACGCCGCCTCGATGGACTCGCGCAGCGCCGCCGGGTCCTCGACGCGGCGCATACCGCGACCGCCACCGCCCGCGACGGCCTTGACGAAGACGGGGAAGCCGATCTCGTCGGCGGCGCGGACCAGTTCGTCGACGTCGGTGGAGGGCTCGGAGGAACCGAGAACCGGTACGCCGGCGGCGCGGGCGGCGGCGACCGCGCGTGCCTTGTTGCCGGTCAGCTCCAGGATGTGCGCGCTGGGGCCGACGAAGGTGATGCCGGCCTCCTCGCACGCGCGGGCCAGCTCGGGGTTCTCGGAGAGGAAGCCGTAGCCCGGGTAGACGGCGTCGGCGCCCGCCAGCCGGGCGGCGCGCATGATCTCCTCGACGGAGAGGTACGCGCGGACGGGATGCCCGGGTTCGCCGATCTCGTAGGCCTCGTCGGCCTTGAGCCGGTGCAGCGAGTTGCGGTCCTCGTGGGGGAAGACGGCGACCGTCCGCGCACCCACTTCGTACCCGGCGCGGAACGCGCGGATGGCGATCTCGCCACGGTTGGCGACCAGTACCTTGCGGAGCATCCCTGATCCCTTCGAGCTGCCATGAGGACACCATGGTCCCGGCAATGATGCCGTCGCACCACAGCAATCGTGTCACTCAGTGCCATGTGAGCCCCGTCACTTCCGCGGCCAGACCATACGACTGCTGGACATTCCGCCCGGTCAGCACACTCACGGCCAGTTTCGCGCGTGTGACTCACCGGGCTCATGTGACCCTCAGTGCCACGCCGGCGACCCATATGGCCGCGACAGCCCACCGATTGAATCGTTTCATTCCCGATCGCTTCGACGACACTCGACTTTTGACCGGCTTCGACGCGCAGTTTCAACCTCCGGGTCATCCCATTGAAACCTTTCACCGCACGACTCCAGAGAACCGAAGGTGCCGGCTCGGCGGCACCGCGCGCGGCCGCCGGCGCCGCCGGGAAGCCGCCCGCGCCCACCGGACGGGTCGAGTCGTTCACCGATCTCACGGGCACGGTGCCGCGGATCGGTCCGGTCGGCTCGGGCACGACGGAGGTGCGACGCACGGCCTCCTGAGCCGTCGAGGGACCCGGAAGTGGCCGAAACCCGGACCGCGAGCGCTTGCTGAGCTAGCCTCAGCCTTCTTGGGGGCGAACTGACGTACGCCAAAAGTCATTTCGGGGGTGTTGTGTCAGACCAGCGGCCGGTGCCACCGGGTTCGGCGGACAGGGCTCCGGCGCTGCGGCAGGCGGGGGCGTTGCCCCTGCGCCCCGGCGACCCGGACCGGATCGGTCCGTATGTGTCGCTGGGGCTGCTCGGCAGCGGCGGTATGGGGCGCGTCTATCTGGCGCGTCCCGCCGACGGCGGCCCGCACCTCGTCGCGGTGAAGGTGATCCGGCCCGAGTACGCGGAGGACGAGCGGTTCCGCCGCCGGTTCGAGCGGGAGGCGTCGGTCCACGGCCGGGTGCGCACGCCGCGCATGCCGCGGCTGGCCGGGACGGGCTTCCGGGACGAACTGCTCTGGATGGCCACCGAGTTCCTGCCGGGGCTGGATCTGGCGGCGGCCGTGCACGAGGACGGTCCGCTGCCCGTCGTCGCCGTCCGGCGGCTGGTGGCGGAGCTGGGACAGGCCCTCGCCGACCTCTCCGCCGCCGGGATCGTGCACCGGGACCTGAAGCCGTCCAACGTCCTGCTGTCCACGTGGGGCGCGCACGTCATCGACTTCGGTATCGCGAAGGCCGCCGACGCGAGCGCGATCACCGGCACCGGCAACCGGGTCGGCACCCCGGCCTACATGTCGCCGGAGTACCTGCGCACGGGCGCCTGCGACACGGCGTCGGACGTCTTCTCACTGGCCTGCGCCCTGATCTTCGCGGCAACCGGCAGCGCCCCGTTCGGCGACGGCACCGGCGTAGACGTCATGCACCGAGTGGCCTTCGAGGAGCCCAACCCGAAGGTGCTGGCAGAGATAGCGGAGGCCGACGCCCCACTCGCCGCCCTACTCGCCGCATGTCTGGCCAAGGACCCGGAACAGCGCCCGACCCCGGAACAGCTGATCGAGGAATTGCCCTCTGGGGGAAGCGGGGCGCAGCCCCCGCTTCCCCCAGAGGGGCGCGGGGAACTGCGCGACCAGCCCCCACCGAACGGACGCTTGGGGGTCAAAGGGGCGCAGCCCCTTGAGGATGGGACGGGTAGGGGCGGCGGGGGCGAGAACACGTCGTGGCCCGAACCCCTGGCCACCAGACTCCGCACCCGCCACCACGCCTACGAGACCCTACGCCGCCTCCCCCTCGAACAGCCCGCCCCCGAAGGGGAAGCACAACCCCCCGCCGCAGCCCCACCCCCGGCCCCCCCGCCGCCGCGGCGGCACCACCCCGCCCCCGACTCCGCCGCAAACGCCTGCTGGTCGGCGCCGCCGGCGCCGCCGTCTGCACGGCGACCGCCGGTGTCGTCGTCCTCACCCTGCTGAGCCCCGCCACCACCACCGCCTCGCCGCAGAGAGGTACGACACGGTCCGCCGACGCGGCGCCCGACGACGACGTCACCGTGCCGGCGGCCTCGCGCCAGGACGGCGCGGACGCGGCCCCCGACGGCGGATCGAGCGACTCGGAGGTGTCCGGCAAGGACGACCGGACCTCCGTCGACGCCGATCCGACGCGCCCCGGCGCGAAGGCCTCCGACCCCGGCGCGGGCAAGGGCACGGCCGACGACCCGCACACCGACCCGTCCGCGCCCGCGGCCGGGAGCGACGCCCCCACCGAGCCGTCCCAGGAGCCGACCGACACGTCCACCGAGCCCTCGACCCCGGCCTGGCTGACCGACTGCACGTACTACTACGGCAACGGACGCACCCGCCTCGGCGACAGCGGCGACCGCGTCCTCCAGGCCCAGTGCATGCTGAGCAAGCGCGGCTACGGCGTCGACGTGGACGGCGAGTTCGACGCCGACACGGAGGCCGCGGTGCAGAGCTTCCAGCAGGACAAGGGTCTCCTGGTCGCCGACGGTGTCGTACGGCCGCGTGTCTGGAAGGCGTTGCGCTCCACCGAGTGAGCCGCACAGCTGCCACGGCCGCTGCCACTGCCGTGTCCGTCCGCCGGCGCGGCCGGGCCCGTCACTCGGCGAACAGGCCGCGCGCGGCGGCCCGGGTGTCGAAGTCCTCCAGGTGGGCCTGGGCGTCCGGCAGGGCGTCGCACATCGTCTCCAGGAGGACCTGGCCCAGCAGCTGGGGAGCGCCCGCGGTGTCGAAGACCAGGCCGGTGCCCACGGCGGCGGGCAGCAGCAGGTCGCTGTGGGCGGCCACCGGGGAGAAGGTGCCGTCGGCGACGGTCACCACCGTCAGGCCGGCGGCCCGGGCGTGGGCGAGCGCGTCGAGCAGTTCACGCGGATGGCGGGGCAGCGCGAAGCACAGCAGCGCGCTGGCGCCGGCCCGGCGGGCGGCGTCGACGCGGTCGGCGAGCAGGGAACCGCCCTCGTCGAGGAGCCGTACGTCGGGGTGGACCTTCGCCGCGAAGTAGGCGAAGCCGCGTGCCTGGGCGGCGGAGGCGCGCAGGCCGAGCACGGGGAGGGGCCGGGAGGCGGCGAGCAGACGCCCGGCGCGTTCGACGGGTTCGGGGTCCGTGAGCAGGGACGCCAGGTGCCGCAGATTGTCGATCTCGGCTTGTACGGCGCGCTGGTAGGGGTTGGACAGCGGTTCGTCGAAGCCGTGCCCGGTGGCTGCGACCGCCCGCAGGTGGTCGCGCAGGGCCGGATAGCTGTCGAAGCCGAGGGCGACCGCGAAACGGGTCACCGACGGCTGGCTGACCCCGGCCACCCGGGCGAGTTCCACGCTGGACAGGTACGGCGCCTCCGCGGCCCGCCGGACCAGGCAGGCCGCGATGCGGCGCTGGGTGGGGGTGAGCCGACGTCCTGCGAAGAGCCCCTGAAGCCGCGCGGCCGCGCCGACGGCGTCCGTCATCCGGTCCTCCAGCCGGTCGTCGTGCTCGGTCCCCTCCCCCCGCCCGGCGGAGTGCGCGGTGCCGGGCGGGGTGGGGTGGGGTGATCAGCCGATCCCGTCGGCGCGGCTCACTTCACCAGACCGGCCGAACTCAGCCACTCCTCGGCGACGGTGTCGGCGTCCTCCTTGTCGTTGACGAGCTTCTTCATCATCTCCAGCAGGTCCTCGGTGGTGAGCTTGGCGGAGACGGCGTTGAGCGCCTCCTTGGCCTTGTCGTCCACCGCGGCCTTGTAGACGAGCGGGGTGACGTTCTGCGAGGAGAAGAGGTTCTTCGGGTCCTCCAGGACCACCAGCTTGTCCGCGACGATGGCGGGGTCGGTGGTGTACAGGTTGGCGGCCTGCACCTTGTCGTCCTTGAGCAGCTTCACCAGGGTGCTCTGGGCACCCGCGTCGAGCGGCTGGAACTTGCCGAACTTGACGCCGTAGACCTTCTCCAGGCCGACACCGCCCTGCGTACGGGTCTTGAACTCCGATCCGGCGCCGAGCGTCAGGTCGCCCGCGACGGGCTTGAGGTCGGCGAGGGTCTTGAGCTTGTACTTGGCGGCGGTCTCGGCGGTGACGGTCACCGAGTCCTTGTCCTCGGCCGCTGCGGAGTCGAGGATCTCCACCGAGGACGGGAGTTTCTCCTTCAGTTCGGCGTTGATGTCCTCGGTGCTGGTCGCGGTGCTGTTCTTGTCGACCGCCACCGACAGCAGGGCGCCGTTGTACTCGGGGAGGACGCCGATGCCGCCCTTGACGACCTGGTCGTAGTAGACCTCGCGGGCCCCGATGTCGAACTTGCGGGTCACCTTCAGGCCCTTGCTCTCCAGGGCCTGCGCGTAGATCTCGGCGAGCAGCTGGTTCTCGGGGAAGTTCGCCGAGCCGACGACGATCGACTGGCCGCCGCCGTCGCCGCCCTCCGCCAGCGGGTTGTCGTCGGTGTCGCCGCCCCCTCCGCAGGCGGTCAGCGTGAGCGCGGTGATGAGGCCGAACGCGGCGCCTCGGTATATGGCTCTCATGGAATGTTCCTCTCTGGATTTCAGGACTTCGACGCCGAGACCCGAAGGCCCGGCGAGACGACGACGCGTCGCAACGCGGTGAACACGAGCTGGACGACGAGCGCGAGGACGACGACGACCGTGGAGCCGCCGATGACCAACTCGTAGTCGTTGCGGGAGAGTCCGTCGACGATGTAGCGGCCCAGACCGCCGAGGCCCGGGTACGCGGCCACGGTCGCGGTGGCCACGACCTGGATCGCGGCGACCCGCAGGCCCAGCAGGATCAGAGGCAGCGCCATCGGCACCTCGACCCGTGTGAGGACCTCCCACTCGGTCATGCCGACGCCGCGCGCGGCGTCCCGGGTGGCCGGGTCCACGCCCCGTACGCCCTCGAAGGTGTTGATGAGGATCGGGGGTACGGCGAGCGCGACGAGGGCGACCAGGACGGGCGTGGTGCTGAGCCCGGCGAGCGTGACGACGAGGACGACCAGGCCGAAGGTGGGGATCGCGCGGGCGAGGTTCGCCACACTGGCCACGGCGAAGGCGCCCCGGCCGGTGTGTCCGACGAGCAGTCCGAACGTCAGCCCGATGAGGGCGGCGAACAGCAACGACAGTCCGCTGTAGGTGAGATGCTCCAGGAGCCGCCGGGGGATGCCCTCGTCGCCGTGCCACTGCGCGGAGGAGGTCAGCCACTCCCCCACGAGCTCCATCTGGTTCAGGAAGTCGTTCATGCCGACGTCACCTTGTTCCGGGACCACGGGGTGAGCAGTCGCTGCGCCAGCACCAGCAACGCGTCGGTGGCGAGCGCGAGCAGCATGATCAGGACGATCGCGGTGACGATCGGGGTGGGGAAGTCGAGTTGGAGACCGCGGGTGATGTAGTAGCCGAGGCCGCCCTGCCCGATCAGCTGTCCCACCGCGACGAGGCTGATGGAGGAGACGGCGGCGACCCGTACGCCGGCGATGACGACGGGGACGGCGATCGGCAGCTCGACCTGGACGACCCTGCGTACGGCGCCGAAGCCCATCGCGGTCGCCGCGAGCCGGACGGGCTCGGGGACGGAGGCGAGTCCGTCGACGACGTTGGGGACCAGCACGGACAGGGTGTAGAGCGTCAGCGGGATCATCACGGTCTGTTCGGTCAGACCCGTGTACCGGACGAAGATCATGAACAGGGCGAGCGACGGGATCGAGTAGAGGATGTTGGACACGGTCAGCACCGGCGGGTAGAGCCAGCGCCAGCGGTGGCACAGGATGCCGAGCGGCACGGAGACGATCAGTCCGAACAGCACGGGCAGCAGGCCGAGTCTGAGGTGGATGCCGGTGTACTCGGCGAGTTCGCCCGTGTGATCGGCGATCCACTGCCACCGCACGAGCGGCTCGTCACCGGTCATCGGTCACCACCGCCCGGGGTGCCGTTCGCCGCGGTCGAGAGTTCGTGGGCGTCCACGACTCCCGCGACCGCGCCCTCCGCGTCGACGGCGACGGCGAGTCGGGCGGGTGAGAGGAGGGCCGAGTCGAGGGCGGCCCGCGCGGAGTCCCCGACCAGGCTGAACGTGTGGCCGAGGGGGGTCAGGGGGGCGTCGGCGAGGGTGCCGGTCGACGGGAGGTCGGCGGTGGCGGCCCAGCCGAGCGGCCGTCGCGCGTCGTCGACCACGAGCACCCAGGGAGCGGCCGCCGCCCTGGCCTCGGCGACGGGGGCCCCGGACGGCAGCACCGGGCCGTCGCGCAGCGGCAGTCGGGCCGCGTCGACGAAGGAGAGCCTGCGGATCCCCCGGTCCTGGCCCACGAAGTCGGCCACGAAGTCGTCGGCGGGGCTGCCGAGCAGCCGCTCGGGGGTGTCGAACTGCGCGAGTCTGCCGCCGGTGCGGAACACCGCGATGTTGTCGCCGAGTCGGATCGCCTCGTCGATGTCATGGGTGACGAACACGATCGTCTTGTGGAGCTCCTTCTGCAGCCGGACGAACTCGGCCTGCAACTCCGCCCGGACGATCGGGTCGACCGCGCTGAACGGCTCGTCCATCAGCAGCACCGGCGGATCGGCGCCCAGCGCCCTGGCCACGCCGACGCGCTGCTGCTGTCCGCCGGAGAGCTGGTTGGGGTAGCGCTTGGCCATCTCGGCGGGCAGGCCCACGAGTTCGAGCAGCTCCGCGGCCCGGGCGCGGGCCTTCTTGCGGCCCCAGCCCAGCAGCAGCGGGACCGTGGCTATGTTGTCCAGGATGGTGCGGTGCGGGAACAGTCCCGCGTGCTGGATCACATATCCGATGCCCCGGCGCAGCTCGGGCGCGTTGACCTCCCGGATGTCCCGTCCGCGCAGGCTCACCGTGCCGCTGGTCGGCTCCACCATGCGGTTGATCATGCGCAGGGTGGTGGTCTTGCCGCAGCCGGAAGGACCGACCAGGACCGTGATGCCGCCCTCGGCCAGCTCCAGGGACAGGTCGTCCACCGCTGTCGTGCCGTTGGGATATTTTTTGCTCACCGCGTCGAATCTGATCAAGGCTGCCCCTTACCTGACTGCATATGGCCATTCAGAGTTGTCGGTGCCTGAATGACAGTCAATGGAATTACGTGAACGGCACGTTACGTTCACACCGAGCCGCATCGAGGGGTGCCCGTTTTCGCCATCTTCTGCAGCTTTTCTCCCTTGTGTGCGAGGCCACGGCCGCGGCGCCGGGGCGGTACCGTAGCGCCGGCCTTGGTGGGAGGAGCGTCATGACCAACTGCGACGTGCACCAGCATCTGTGGACCCCCGCGCTGGTGGCGGCCCTCAGGTCACGCCGCGAGCCGCCGTTCCTGGACGGCTGGACCCTGTTCCTCGACGGCGAGCCGCCCTACGAGCTGCCGCCCGCCGACCACGACGTCGCCCGCCGTGCCGCGCTCGCCGACAGCGACGGTCTGGGCCGGGCCCTCGTCTCGCTCTCCTCCCCGATCGGCGTGGAGTGGCTGCCCGCGGCCGAGGCGCGCCCCCTGCTCGACGCCTACCACGAGGGCGCCGCGGCACTCCCCGAGCCGTTCGGTGCCTGGGCCGCGGCCTGCGTCCGGGACATCGACGCGAAGGCGACCGCCGAGGACCTCGACCGGGGCTTCGTCGGCCTCCAGCTCCCGGCGAACGCCCTCGCCGACGCGGCCGGTCATGCCCGCTGCGCCCCGCTCCTCGACCTCCTCGAAGAGCGCGACCTGCCCCTGTTCATTCACCCGGGTCCCGCCCCCGGCGGCGCCGAGGGGCCCGGCTGGTGGCCCGCGATGGTCCCCTACGTCCAGCAGATGCACTCCGCGTGGTTCGCCTTCCGCGCGTTCGGCCGCCCCCGCCACCCCCGGCTGCGGGTCTGCTTCGCCCTGCTGGCCGGGCTCGCCCCGCTGCACGGGGAGCGGTTCGCCGCCCGCGGGGACGGCCGCGATGCCGGGGTGGACCGCGATGTCTTCGTGGAGACGTCGTCCTACGGGCCGACCGCCGTCGAAGCCGTGGTCCGCGCCCTGGGCGTGGACGCCGTCGTCCAGGGCTCCGACCGCCCCTACGCCGAACCACCGCAGCAGCCCGGCTTCGGCCTGGGCGGCGCGGCCGCGTACGCCTTCCGCATCACCAACCCACGCCGCCTGCTCACCGGCACGGACGACTGACCCGGCGCGCCGCCGCGACGACGACACGGCGGGCCTCCGCGACGACCGACCCGGCGAGCCGAGGCGTCGGGCACGGCCCGGCACGCCGGGCTTCGGTCAGCGGCCGGAGCGGATCAGGCCCGTGAGGTAGCGCCACAGCGAGGAGCGCTGCCGGGCGGACGCGTCCGGCGTCACCGTCACCGCCGTGCCCGTGTCCTCCGCCTCCTCCGCCTCCGCCGCCTCCGACGGCTTCCCCGCCGAGCCGTGTGGCGTCGGCGCGAGTTCGTACCGTACGGGCAGCGAGCGCAGGCCCCGCATGAAGGGCGAGGAACGCCAGGGCAGTTGGTCGACGGGGAGGGCGAGGTCCAGGTGGGCGAACCGCTCGAACAGCCGGCCTACCCCGACGGCCGCGACCGTCGAGGCCAGCTCGCGGGCCGGGCACTGACGCGGGCCCGCGCCCCAGGACAGGTGCGCCCGGGTGCTGACCGTGGTGCTGGGCGCCACGTGGTCGGCGAAGAGCGGGTCGGCGTGCGCCGCCGCGGAGGAGACCCAGACCGGGTCACCCGCGCGGATCGTGTACTCACCGAGCCTGGTGTCCTCGGCGGCGAACCTCGGCACGAAGTTCACCAGGGGCGGCTTGCGCATGACGACCCGGTTCATGGCCTCCCGGACCATGCCGGCGGAGAGACTGGCCCGCACGCTGTCCTCGCCGGAGAGGACCTCGACGACCGTGTTGGAGACGAGGATGCCGACGTGGTCGGAGGTCATGCCCAGCAGCATGAAGAGTTCGCGGGCCAGTTCGTCGAGCGAGAGGTCCGGGTGGGCGGCCAGCAGGTAGGAGGGGAAGTCCTCGCCCGGCGTCTTCAGCTTCAGCTCGCCGAGTTCCGCCAGCGCGCCCAGCAGCCGGTCCAGGGCGGGCCCCGCGTCGGGACCGGCGTCCAGCACCCGCCACATGTCCATGAGCGCGTCGTCGCCCTGGGAGCCGGGGAAGCCCAGCAGATGGCTGGCCACCATCAGCGGCAGCGGCCGCGAGAACTGGGCCGACAGGTCCGCCAGCCCCGTACCGCCCGCCTCGCCCATGAGGGTGATCAGCTCGTCGGCGTAGGCGGTGACGGCCCACTTCAGCCGCTTGGCCTGGGGATTGCGCGGGTCCTGGAAGGGCTTGAGCGCCTGGTCCCACGCGGTCCGCAGGGTCCGGTAGCCGGGTCCGCCCTGGATGAGGACGTGGTTGACCTCCAGGGACGGGCCGAGCGGCCAGTCGGCGGGGACACGGCCCTCGGTCCTGGCCCGCCAGTTCTCCAGGCCCTTGGGCCAGCCGGCGTCGTCCTGCAGCACCTGGAGCGCCTCGCGGTAGCCCAGCACCAGCCAGGCGGGGACGCCCAGCAGATCGACCGGCGCCACCGCGCCGTGCCGCTGCCTCAGCCGCTCGTACACCAACGACGGACGTGTCTCGTAGTCCCGGGTCAGCAGCGGTTCGGGAGACATCTCCTCCAACCGCGCACCGGCCAACTCCACGGACACGTCCTCACCCGAGTGGGTTTCCCTCACGATGCCGCCCCTCCGACACTCCCCGTACCGGCCCACCTTCAGCCGGTAGCCGGAACGGTGGGACCCTACCCCAGGGTCACTTCCGGGGGAACGGCGGGCAGCACCACTCACAGCTCCAGCCCCGTGACGCACAGCCGCCGACGGGGCTCCGCCACCGCCGCCCGTCACCTGCCGGAGCGGGCCGCCCTGATGAACTCCCTGATCAGAGCGGGGTCCTTGACCCCTCGGCGCTGTTCCACGCCGCTGGAGACGTCGACACCCCAGGGGTCGGTGGCGGCGATGGCGTCGCGCACGTTCTCCGGCGTGAGGCCGCCGGCGAGGAGCCACTTCTCCCCGGCGGCCGCCAGCGGCTTGCCGGCCCAGTCCCAGGCGATGCCCGAACCGGGGACGGGCGCGTCGAGGAGGAGCATGTCCTCCCCGAACTCGCCGCAGCGCGGGACGGAGTCGCCGAACGCGGCGGCCCGGATCAGCGTCCGGTCGTCGCTCGCCAGCTCGTCGTAGTAGGCGCGGTCGTCGGGGCCGTGCAGCTGGATCGCCCGGATCCCCGACTCGGCGGCCAGGGAGCGCACGTCGTCCAGGGGCTCCTGGCGGAAGACGCCCACCGTCAGGACGTGCTCCGGCACGCGGCGGCCCAGCCGTGCGGCGGTCGCGGCGTCGATACGGCGGGGGCTGGCCGAGAAGACGAAGCCGATGGCGTCGGCGCCCGCCTCGACGGCGGTGTCGACGTCCTGCTCGGTCTTCAGGCCGCAGATCTTGATGAAGAGGGAGTCACTGTTGCTCACGGTCCCAGCCTGCCGTATCGCCGCCGGCCCGGGGACGGCGGCCGTACGGTCGGGGAGCCGCCCCACGTCCACCGGGCGCGGCGCTCGGCACGGTCAGCGCCACGCTCCCGACAGGCGCCGGGTGACGGCCGCGCTGAGCGTGCGCACCCCCCGGGTCGAGCCGGGGTCGATGCCGGTGAGCTCGCGCGCCCGGCGCAGGCGGTAGTCGAGGGTGCGGGTGTGGACGTTCAGGGCGGTGGCCGTGGCGCCGCGGTGCATGTCGTGGCGGTAGTACATGTCGAGCGTGACCAGCAGGTCCGGGCCGGAGGCCAGCCGATCGGACAGCGCGCGCAGCCACGCGTCGACGAACGGCACGTCCGCGACGGCGAGTTCGACGAAGACGTCCGCCAGGGTGTGCGGCCGCGACCGGGCGGAGGCCCGGCGCAGCGGGGCAGTGTCACTGATCCGCCGGGCCCTGTCGAGCGCGTCGGGCAGCTCGGGCAGCGGCGCGGTGGCGGTGCCGACGGCACAGGGCCGACCGAGAGCCTGGGCCACGTCCCGGACGCAGTCGGCCACGTGGTCCGGGGCGAGATCGGGCAGGAGGTCGGGAACGGTGTGCGGCGGCACGTCCTCCGCCCGCTCGGCAGCCGAGCGCACCGGGACGAGAGCGATCAGCTCACCGCTTCCGTCGCCGCCCCGCGAACCCCATACGATCGGGGTCCGATGACTCTTCACCAGTGTCTCGAGCTCGTTTTCCAGGATGCGGTCGACGGGGGGAGGGTCCGGCAACCGGAACACGGTCACCGCGTACCGGTCCGACAGTTCCATGTCGATGGCCTCGGCGAGTTCCGCCGCTATCGGATCCCCGTTCAGCAATGACCGGGCCAGCAGGGCGACCTGTTCGACGTACGGCATTCGACGGCGCAGTACTCGGACGAATCCGTGTCGGTAGGCGACGATGCCGCGCTCGCCCTGCGGGGCGAACCAGGTCATCATCCGCATGAGTTCGTCCACACCGGCGCCGCGCTGGGCCTCGGTCGCCTCGTTGATCTCGCGCAGCATGAGCGCGGTGTGCAGCCGCAGCACCTGCTGCCGTGCGTCGAGCGACATGCCCGCGCCGGCCCGCAACTCCCCCATGGACGCGATGTATTCAAGATCTTCATCGCTCAACTCGGCGTTGTCCGGCGACAGTTCGACCGTGCGGTGCCGGAGCCAGACCGAGTGGTCGAAGGTCTCGGCCCGCGCCCGGGGGTCCTTGTCCAGGAACCCGAACTCCGCGATCTCGCGCGTGTATGCCTCTACCTCCCGGCGGGCGTTGGTCGACGCCTGACGGGCCAGTTCGGCGAAGAGGCTCCCCATGACCGCGAGCATGTCATTCCGGCCGAACGGGCCGACAGTCGAGATCCGGACGGCGTTCATCACTTCGCATAAATCGGCGGCAAGTAGGCCGACCGGGCTTTTGTCACCGTGCGCAAAATTCCCGCATCGGGTCGTTCCCGTCACCTCTTCCGCTTGTGTAGGAGTCGTAAAGCGGCCTTAATGAGAGCCGCGTACCCGCCCGTGGGGGAAGAACGCCGCAATCATCAGTACGGGCCGGAGTACGGAAATTCCTCAACCGAGCGTCGGACGTCGGCGCACGCCCAAACGGGAGGGAAACTCCGATGAAAGCTGGAACGCGAAAGAGAATCATGGCGGCGATGGCGGTCATGGTCACGTCGACCACGCTCATGCTCGCCGCGCCGGGCAGCGGTTCGGCCGCCCCCGCCGCCGCCCCCAGCCTGCGCGCGTACGGGATCACCGGTGACGGCACCCTGATGGCCGCGTTCTGGACCGACCGGGCGGACGTGCTCAACTGGGTCAGGGCCGTCACCGGGCTCAGCGGCGACACGGCCCTGGTCGGCATCGACTTCCGGGTGCAGAACGGCACGCTGTACGGCGTGGGCAACAAGGGCGGCATCTACACGATCAAGATCCCGACGGGCACCCAGGACGTCGTGGTCACCAAGGTGTCCCAGCTCCAGTACGCGCTGAACGGGGCGAACTTCGGTGTCGACTTCAACCCGGCGGCCGACCGACTGCGCGTGATCAGCGACAACGGCCAGAACCTGCGCCACAACCTGAACGACAACACGACCATCCAGGACCTGAATCTCACCACCCCGCCGATCGAGGGCACGACCAAGGGCGTCTCCGCCGCCGCCTACACCAACAACGACCTCGACGGGACCACGGCGACCACGCTGTTCGACATCAACACGACCAGCGACCAGGTCGTCATCCAGGCGCCGGCCAACAACGGCACCCTCTCCCCGACCGGCAACCTCGGCCTGGACGCCCAGATCAACGCCGGGGCGGACATCTACAGCACCCTGAGCGGCGGAAAGACGGTGGACAACACCGCCTTCGCCTCCCTCACGCCCTATGGCGCGAGCACCCCGTCCCTCTACACCCTCAACGTCTTCACCGGGCAGGCCACGCTCGTGAACGACGCCGCCAAGTCCAAGTTCCCCCTGAACATCACGGACGTGGCCGTGTCCCTGACCGGCAGCTGAGCCCGTACCGCACCCTCGCCGCGGCCCGGCCACCACCGGCCCGCGGCGAGTCCGTTCCCGTCACCGCAGTTTCTCCAGGTCGAGGTCCGACCCCACCACCAGGGTCACCACTCCCGCCCCCGCCTCCGCCGACCGCGTGGCCTTGGCGTCGGGCAGCCGTGAGGCGAGGACCCTCGCCTGTTTGGCGAGGTCGGCCGGATGGGAGACCGTGGTGGTGTCCGTGTTCTCGGGCGCGTTGCCCGTGCCGACGACGGTGAACCCCGCCTCGCGCAGCTTCTCGGCGACGGCGGCGGCCCGCCCGGAGACGCCGGTGCCGTTGAGGACCTGGACGCGCACGTCGGAGGCGTAGATCAGGTCGTTCTTGGCCTGTGCCTGGAGCTTCTTCTTGTCGACCTCCTTGTCGTTGGCCAGGGAGGTGAACAGGTCGGCGGCCTGCGGGTACTGCCAGACGATGTTGGCCCTGTCGGTCGGGACGTCGGCCTCACGGGGGTAGTTGGGGACGGTCAGGAAGGTCAGCCGGTCGCTCGGGATGCCCTTGAGCTGGGAGGCGAGGTCGTAGAGCGGGTCGATACCGTCGAGATCCTCGTCCGTGGTCAGCGACTTGGTGGCGGACTTCAGGAAGCTGTAGAGCGAAGTGGGGCTGGTCAGACGGGACTTGGCCTTGGCCGCCAGGGTCTCCAGGAACTCCTGCTGCCGGCCGATGCGTCCGATGTCGGAGCCGTCGCCGACGGCGTAGCGGGTCCGCACGTAGCCGAGTGCCGTCTCGCCGTCGACGGTCTGGCAGCCGGCCTCCATGTCGAGGAGGGCGTTGTCGTCCTTGATGGCCTGCTCGGGGCAGACCTCGATGCCGTCCAGGGCGTCGACCATTCCCTTGAAGCCCTGGAAGTCGACGGACATGAAGTTGTCGATGCGCAGACCGGTGTTGGCCTCGACCGTCCTGATCGAGCAGGCGGCCGCGCCGGCGACCTCGCCGCTCGAACCGCCGATCGCGAACGCCTCGTTGATCTTCGCCAGGTGCGGGCCCGACGTACTGCCGTCGCCCTTCTCGCACGCCGCTATCTCGACCCAGGAGTCACGCGGGAACGACACCACGGTGGCCCACTCCCGGTTCGCCGGGAGGTGCAGCACCATGAGCGTGTCGGACTGCATGGTGGTCAGGTCGCTGCCGTACTTCGCGTTGGCACCGTCGCGGCTGTCCGAGCCGACCACCATGATGTTCTTCGAACCGGGGCTCAGATTGACCGGGCGGTCCCCGCCGAGCTTGCTGTCGACGTCGGCGCCCGTGATGTTGTTGTCCAGGTCCTTGTAGACCCAGGCGCCGACCCCGCCCACGCCGAGGACCACCAGTGCCGCGCCGCCGGCGAGCCAGCTCACCGTACGGCCCCGCCGTGTCAGCCGCGTCCCGCCGCCTCCGGCACCCGCGCGCCGCCTACCCGTACCACTCACCGGCCCTCCCCCACTTCGGCCGCACCCGGCCGGTCGACTGCCCCCTGGACGTCCGGCGGTCGTGATCACCGAACGCGCAGGACTCTACATGCATGTAGATATACGGATCGGCGCCGCAGGCGACTCACCACGCCTCGCACGCGTGAACGGCACGGAGGCGTCGCTGCGTACAGAAGGACGACCGTCGCCACGTCCAGGTTGCCTCGAACACCGTCGGTCCCGGGAGAAGTCAGTCGCCCCTCGTACGCGCCGCGCTGCCTCTCGCCCTCTTCGAGCCGCCCCTCGCGCCCTCCGCCTCCTCTGTCCCCTCCGTCTCCTCCGCCTCGCCGAGGAGCTCGCGCAGCAGACGCTCGTCGGCAGGCTCCAGGGAGGTGACGAAGCTGGCCAGCACCGCCCGGCGGTCCCCTTCGCCGTCGAGGACCCTGCGCATCCGGTGCGCGGCCAGGCCCGCCCGGTCGGAGGCCGGGGTCCACACGAAGGAACGGCCGGAGCGCTCCCGGGTCACCGCGCCCTTGGCCAGCAGTCGGGTGAGGATCGTGATCACGGTCGTGTAGGCGAGGTCTCCGCCGAGGCGCTCCCGCACCCACCCCGCGTTCTCGGGGCCGTCCGCCTCGCGCAGCGCGGACAGGACGAGCGTCTCCAGTTCGCCCCGTCCCCGGCGCCGGGGACGCCGCTGGTCCGTCACGCCCGGTCTCCCTTCCACCACCCCGACCGCGGCCACCTCACGATCTACGGGACGGGATTGTAGAAGGGAGGAGAAGGGAGACACCGACGTCGCTCAGCGGAGCGCGTCCCCGGCGTCAGTCCCGCCTGACCACGCACAGGGCCCAGATGATGAAGGCCGAGAAGGCGATCATCACGATGGACCAGACGGGGTAGTACGGCAGGGACAGGAAGTTGGCGACGATGATCAGGCCCGCGATGGCGACGCCCGCGACGCGGGCCCACAGGGACTCCTGGAAGAGGCCCAGGCTGACGAGCACGGCCACGGCGCCGAGGGCGAGATGGACCCAGCCCCAGCCGGTGAGGTCGAACTGGAAGACGTAGTCGCGGGTGGAGACGAAGACGTCGTCCTCGGCGATGGCCATGACGCCCCGGCAGATGTCGAGGACGCCCGCGATCATGAGCATGACGGCTGCGAAGGCCGTCAGCCCCTCGGCGAAGGGCCGTGACCGCTTGGTCGAGTGCATGCGTCCGGTGTGTGTGGCGGTCATACCGTTGCCTCGATTCGGTGTCGTGCGGTGGTTGTCGGATCCGTCCTCAGCGGCCGGCGGCGGTCGGGCCGCCGCCCGTGCCCGCCGAGGCTCCGTGGCCGCTCAGGACCAGTTCCTTCGCGCGGCGGAACTCGTCGTCCGTGATGTCGCCGCGTGAGCGGATCTCGGACAGCCTGGCGAGTTCGTCGACGCTGGACCGTCCGTCGCCGCCCCTGGCCGTCTGCCGGATGTAGTCGTCGAACGCCGACTGCTGGGCACGCGCCTGTGCCACCTCGCGGCGGCCCATGTTCTTGCCCCGGGCGATCACATAGACGAACACGCCCAGGAACGGCAGCAGGATCGTGAAGACCAGCCAGCCCGCCTTGGCCCAGCCGTTCATGTCGTCGTCGCGGAAGATGTCGACGACGACCCGGAAGAGCAGCACGAACCACATGATCCACAGGAACAGCAGGAGCATGGACCAGAAGACGCTCAGCAGCGGGTAGTCGTACGCGAGGTACGTCGGACCACTCATGTCTCTCCTCCGTCCCGGGCGTCGCCCGGCAGGTGCTCTGCCGTCCTCCACGCGCCCGTGGCGCCACGGTCGGCGCCGTTCTCAGCGTGCCCACGACCGGAGCCGGGCGGCCTCACCCCGGGCGGGTGAGAGCGGGCTCCTCCGGGTCGGGAGCAGCCGCGGCGGCGGCCACCGCCACCAGCGCCAGTACGACCATGACGAGGACGGCGACGAGGACGACCGCGCCGACCGTGGGACGGTTCCAGAGCAGGAGGGCCAGCGCGCCCGCGCCGAGGACGACGCCGGTGGTCCAGCGGGGGTGCGCCGCCAGCTCGCGTCCGGTCCGGCCGGTGCTCACTCCGACGCTCCGCAGCGACCGGCCGGCCGCCGTGGTTCCGCGCCGGGCCACGCCCCGCACCCACCGGGCGACCCGCCCGGGACCGTACAGATAGGCGGCGAGGGCGGTGGCCAGGAAGAGGACGAGCAGGGTGCGCGTGCTGTCGCGCAGGAAGCGCAGGAAGGTGTCGAAGACAGCCGCGGCGGCGTCGGGTGGCAGGGTCGCGGCGGGTACGGCGTCCAGGTAGACGCGGCGGACCACGGCCAGCGCGACGAGCAGCACGCCCATCATCACGCTGATGCCGAGGGCCGTGATCAGCAGCATCACCCGGTGGCCGGGCGCGGTCCACACGGCGAGGGCGGCGAGGGCGATCGTGATGACGGGCAGCCAGGTGCCGAGGATGTTCAGCAGCCGCATGGCGTCCTGGGCCTTGCCGAGTTCGTCGGTGTGGAACAGGGTGATCGTCCGGTCGCTGTCGGGGATGGCGGCGGCCTTGTCGAAGCCCGCGTCGACGAGACGTTCCCGCACCTGGTCGACGACGGCGCCGACGTCGAGCTGGATCGTGTCGCCGGTGGCGCGCAGGGCGCCCTCCCGTTCGCCGGTGAGCATGTGCACCACGGCCGCGTGTGCCTGCCGGTTCGCGTTCTCCCAGACCTGTTGGAAGAACTCGCTGGTGATGACGCGGGTGACGTTGCGGTCGACGACGGTGTGGACCACGGAGCGCAGCGGGCCGTCCAGGGCTCCGGCGCCGGCCACGACCTGGGGTGGCGCGCCGCTGTCGGCGAGCACCTTGGTGAGGGCGTCCGTCACCGCCTTGACGTCCACGTTCTTGACGACCTCGTCGGTCAGCCGCTCGATCACGACGTTCTGGACCGCCGGGTCGGACGCCAGCGGGGCGACCGTCTCGACGTACCGGTCGGTGTCGGCGACGGTGTCCTCCACCCAGGCCGCGACGACGGCGAGGGGCGCGAGCAGCAGGGTCACCACGAGCAGAAGAGCGGCACCCGCCTTGCGCAACCGCCGATGCCGTACCCCGGCATGCCGCCGCAACCGCTCATACTCCTCCCGCTCCGCAGCACTGAACACATGCCACCCGGCCCCACCCGTCCCGCCAGCCCCGCCGCCACCTGCCGGCCCGGCCCCACCAGCCTCGGCCCGACCCGGCCCGGCCCCGTCTCCCGGCCCGGCCCCACCAGCCCGGGACCGCCCAGGTCCGCCACCACCTACCGGCCCGGCATCACCGCCCGGCCCAGACCCGCCGGGCTCGGTCCCACCTGGTTCGGCGCCACCATCCGGGGCGGCATCACCGGGCCCGAACCCACCTGATCCGGACCCTCCCGCCCCGGCACCACCGCCCGGCCCGGTCCCACCCGGGCCGCCGCCGCCGCCCGGCTCGTTCGCACGTGGGCCGGACGCGCCCCACTCGGCGCCGTCCCGCCCGGTGGCATCGCCCCGCCCGGGCCCGCCGCTCGGCGTGGCCACATCGTCCGGGCCGGTTGGGTCTTTCGGGTCGGTGCTGTCGGGCTGGTCGGGGTTCGGTGGTACGGGGTCGTTGTCCGGGGGCATGGGTCCTCCTCGGGGTGTGCCGGAGGCTCAGGCGGCGCCCGTGGTCGGCGCGCGGGAGCCCGTGAGGCCCGCCCGGCGCAGGGCGGCCCGCCAGGCGAGGGCGACCGTCGCCTCGGCCAGGCCGAGCAGGACGAGCCACAGGCCGAGCAGCCGGGTCAGTGCCGTGGCCGACTCGGTCGGCAGGGCCAGCACCACGATCCCCGCGACGACGCCGAGCACCGCCACGCCGAGGACGAAGCCCCGGTGGGGCAGGTTCTTCGTGGCGAGCGCGGTGTACAGCGTGAGGATCCCGGTCGACAGCCAGACGATCCCCACGATCAGCGAGAGCGCGGTGATGGTCTGCAGCGGGTGCCGCAGGCACAGGACGCCGGCCAGGACGTACAGCAGCGCGAGGAGCAGCCCCGGCACCCGCTCGCCCGGCTCTTCCCGGGCGAAGACGTCCACGAACCGGAACGCCCCGATCGCGAGCAGATACAGCCCGAGCAGGACCGCGATGACATGCAGGGTCCCGTCCGGCCAGACCAGGAGGATGACGCCGGGCACGAGCGTGGCCAGCGCCGAACCGAGGATCCACTTCCAGGACCGGCCGACCTTCCCCAGCGCCTCGGCCGGGTCACCCATCAGCCCGGCGGCCTCCCCGCCGGCCATCCGGTCCCGATCCGCCTCCCCGACCCCACGGTCCACCCCACCGGCCGCACCGCCCGCCGCCATGGGGCTCGCCTCGGCCTCGCCAGGCCGGTAGTCGTCCGCCCCGGAACGCCGCGCCGGACCAGGAGACTCGGTCATGGCTCCTCCTCGGTCATCGCTCCGCCTCGGTCACCGGTTCCTCCTCGCGGCCGGGCGGGCCGCTCCGCCCCGCCGGTACACGGCGGCGCGTGGGCACCTCACCGGCCCAGCGTCCCGCCCCACCCCGCCCCCCGGATCACCCCCGGCGGGTGATCCCCGCGCACCGCGCGGCCGAGGAGGGTGGACGGTACGCCGGGCCGCCGGGCCGCCGGTTCAGGAGGTGTGTCATGACCAGTGCGAGCGCATCCACGGCGTCACCGACGGTGGCCGAGAGGGCGGCGCACGGCCGCGCGGCGCGCAAGCGTGCCTCCCGGTCCTGCCACGGCTGGTTCGAGTCGGACGCGGACGCCGACCGGGCCGACCCCATCGAGGTGATCGAGCGTCAGTCGGCCACTCGAGTACCGGAGTTGGTGCCGATCCGCTACGGCCGCATGCTCGAATCCCCGTTCCGCTTCTACCGGGGCGCGGCGGCCATCATGGCGTCGGATCTCGGCCCCCTCCCCAACACCGGTCTGACCGTGCAGCTCTGCGGTGACGCCCATCTGCTCAACTTCCGGCTGCTGGCCTCGCCCGAACGCCATCTCGTCTTCGACATCAACGACTTCGACGAGACCCTGGCCGGCCCGTTCGAATGGGATGTGAAACGGCTGGCCGCCAGCTTCGTGATCGCGAGCCGGGCCAACGGCTTCTCGACCGAGGAGCAGGACAGGGCGGTACGGACGTGCGTGAAGACGTACCGGCGCCGTATGCGCGAGTTCGCCGGCATGCGCACCCTGGACATCTGGTACGCCCAGGACGACGCGGACCGGCTGCGCGAGCTGATGGCGTCGTCGATGGACGAGGAGAGCCGGCGCCGTACGGCCGAGGCGGCCGCGAAGGCCCGTACGCGCACCCATCTCCAGGCCTTCGAGAAGCTGACCCGGGTCACGGCCGAGGGCCGGCTGATCGCCCCCGACCCCCCGCTGATCACCCCGCTGCGGGACCTGCTGGCGGACTCCTCGGTCGAGGGCCAGGAGAAGGAGCTGCGGAAGGTGCTGGACCAGTACGTGCGGACCCTGTCGTCCGAGCGCCGGCATCTGCTGCGTCGCTACCACGTGGTCGACATGGCCCGGAAGGTGGTGGGCGTCGGCAGTGTCGGCACGCGCTGCTGGATCGTGCTGCTGCTCGGCCGCGACGACAGCGATCCGCTGCTGCTCCAGGCCAAGGAGGCGCAGCGGTCCGTCCTCTCCGCCCAGCTCGGCGGTGACAGCTACGACAACCAGGGCCGCCGGGTGGTGTCCGGTCAGCGACTGATGCAGACGACCAGCGACATCTTCCTCGGCTGGACCCATGTCCTCGGTCTGGACGGCCGCGAACGTGACTTCTACGTACGGCAGTTGCGTGACTGGAAGGGCATCGCGCGCCCCGAGACCATGGATCCGGGCCTGCTGCGGCTCTTCGCCCGGTTGTGCGGCGCCGGCCTGGCACGCGCCCATGCCCGATCCGGCGATCCCATCGCCATCGCCGCGTACCTGGGCGGCAGCGACCGCTTCGATCGCGCGCTCGCCGAGTTCGCGCAGTCCTACGCCGACCGGAACGACCGCGACTTCGAGGCGCTGAACGTGGCCGCGCACACGGGCCGGATCCACGCCGAGAGCCTCTGAACCACCCCGGGCCACCCCTCTACGAGGATTCCCGCGGCCCCGGCTCACTCCGGCAGTTGCCGCATCTCCAGGACGCGCAGGCCCAGGGACTGGCAGCGAGCCAACAGCCCGTACAGATGTGCCTCGTCGACGACGTGCCCGAACAGGACGGTGTGGCCGGACATCACCACATGGTCCAGTTCGGGGAAGGCACCGGTCAGCGCCTTCGACAGCTTTCCGTCGACGCGGATCTCGTAGCGCATGAGTGGTGTGCCCCCATGGCCGGGTACGGGCGGGCTGCGCCCCTTCTCTGCGATCGTCCGTCCTGGGGCACCGGCCTGGCCTCACCCCGGGGAGGTGAGTCGCCCCCGGAAGGTGCATCGACGCGCCGGCGGTCAATGGGTCAGGTAGAGCTTGAGCGCGACGATCAGGAGGCCGAGCAGCAGGTTCACCGAGGCCGTGACGGCGACCAGGCCCCGCGGGGCGTGGGCCCGGCGGGCCGCGGCCACCGACCAGCCCACCTGCCCCACCACGGCCACGGCGAGCGCGAGCCAGAGGGAGCCCTGCACATCGAGGCCGAGAAGCGGGCTGACCGCGACGGCGGCGGCCGGCGGGACGGCGGCCTTGACGATCGGCCACTCGTCGCGGCACACCTCCAGCACGATCCGGCGGTCCGGGGAACGCTGCGCCAGCCGGGCGCCGAACAGTTGGGCGTGCACATGCGCGATCCAGAACACCAGACCGGTGAGCAGCAGCAGAAGGACGATCTCCAGACGGGGGTAGGCCCCCGGGGCCCCGGCTCCGATGATCACGGAGGAGGCGAGCATCGATCCGTAGACGCCGCCGGTGTAGTCGGTACGGGCCCGACGCTCCGCGGCGCGCCCCTCCCGGGACTCGGCTCGCCCTGACGTGGCCATGGTCTCCGCCTCCTCTCCACACCGACGGACCCGGCCGACAGACCGAGCCGACCGACAAGCCGCACCGGCCGCCCCCGCCCTCAATGCTCCGAGCGGCGCGGCGCGGCCGGTGCGCCGGTGCCGGGCGACTTGGAGGGATCCTGGCCGCCCGGTGGTGTCGGACGTTCGGGCCCCGTCGGTGTCGGACCGTCCGTCCGGGCGCCCGGCAGTCGTGGGGTGACCAGGAACGCGGCGAGGGTGATGCCGCCGGTGGCGAGGATGGCCGCCTTCAGGCCGTCCAGCTGGGCCGAGGCGTAGGAGTCGGCGAGGGCGTCGACCTCGGACGGCGGCAGCCCGGCCCGCTCGGCGGCCGTACGCACCTGATCGGTGGGGACGAAGCTGATCCCGGCCTGGAGCGCGACACTCGTCTGCTGCTTGGCCTCCTGCGACAGCGCCGGATCGTCCTCCACCTGTGAGGTGAGGGCATGGGCCAGGGCGCCGATGAGCAGCGATCCGATGAGCGCGGTGCCGAGGGCGGACCCCAGGTTCTGGGCCGTGAACTGCAGTCCGCCGACCTCGCTGCGCTCCTCTTCTCCCACGCTGGACTGCACCACGTTCCCCAGTTGCGAGGCGAGCAGCCCCATGCCGACGCCGAGCAGTGCCATGGCCAGCGCGAACTGGGTGTCGTCGATGACGGGGTCGATGGTGGCCAGCAGCCACACGATGGCCCCGGCCAGGGTCACCAGGGCCAGCCGCACCACGCGGCGCGGTCCGGCCCGTCGGCCCAGCCGGGCGGCGAGCAGGGAAGCGACCAGCATGGTGACGGAGACGGGGAGCAGCCGCAGTCCGGTCTGGAAGGCGTTGAAGCCCTGCACGACCTGGAGGTAGAGCGGGATGGTGAAGAACAGCCCGAGCAGGATCAGGTTCTGACTGAGCAGGGCCAGCAGTCCGGACCGCAGCGGGGGTCGGTGCAGGAGGTCCAGGTGGACCAGGGGTTCGGTGCCATGGGCCGCCCGTCGGTGCTCCCAGCGCGCGAAGGCGGCCAGGACGAGCACCCCGGCGCCGATGACGAACAGGGTCGGTGCGAAGCCCATGACGGTGAAGGGCGGGTTGCGGGGCTGAACCCAGCCCCAGCTGCTGCTCTGCAGCACACCGAGCACACCCAGCCCCAGGCCCGCCGCCGACAGTACGGCGCCGACGGCGTCCATCGGGGGACGAGGCCCGGTCCGGGGCGCCTCGGTGATCGCCCGGCGGAAGCACAGCACGGCCAGGACGACCACGACCTCGCCGGCGAAGACCAGCCGCCAGGTGAGGTAAGTCGTCACCCAGCCGCCCAGCAGCGGGCCGACGGCGATCCCGGCCCCGGCCAGCCCGCCGATGACGCCGTAGGCGACAGCCCGGTCCCGGCCCCGGTAGGCCTCGGCGACGAGAGCGGCCATGGCCGGGAGCACCATCGCGGCGCCGAGGCCCTCGATGACCGACCAGCCGAGGGCGAGGACCCACAGGGTGGGCGCGACGGCGGTCAGGGCCGAGCCGGTGCCGTAGACCACCAGGCCGAGGAAGAAGAGCCGCCGGCGGCCGAGGATGTCGCCGAACCTGCCGCCGATGATCATAAAAGCGGCCATGACCAGCGCGTACAGCGTGATGACGGCCTGGATGGCGGTGACCTCGGTGTCGAAGTCCTCGACCAGTTGGCTGATCGAGACGTTCATGACGGACGTGTCCAGCACCATCAGGAACTGCGCCGTCCCGAGCACGATCAGAGCCCGCCAGTGCTTCACGGCATCCACCTCGCCGACTCGACCCGGAACCCCGACAGGGGGTGACCGGCGGCGACCCGTTCGCCACCTCTATCGCAGCTCAGAAGCCCTTTCCCCGCCTCACCCGCCACGGGCGAGGCAGCCACCCCACAACCGGGAAACCCGAGCCCGCAGGAGCACCGAGCCGATCACCGCGGCGGCCGCTCCCGGCTTCGCCCCTACGGGGTGCGGCGGGATGACGCCGGCCTTGGCCGGCGCGGGCTACCACGTGTTGGTGTTCCACCCGACTACCGCGATGGCATTGCCGAATCGCGTGGTGAACACGGGCACCGGACAGTAGCGATCCTGCCCACCGTTGCGGCTGATGTGCGCCGTGAGCCGCCTGGGGGAGCCGTCGTGTCCCACCGTGTTCAGCCGCTCCAGCCCGGCGATCCGCGCCGGGTGGGCCCCTACCGCATCGTGGGGCGGCCCGGATCCGGCGGTATGGGTACGGTGTACGCCGCTCTCACGGCTCCTGAGTCATGGGGCGCGGCCCGGCCGGAACCCGGTCGGGCCGCGCCCCGTCGCTCAGGACCAGGTCCGAGGATGCCGCGTCACGCGGTTCACCGGTATGTCCCCGTGCCCAGCAGTTCGGGCAGCGGGTTGATGAGACCGCCGGTCGGCGACTGCCGCTGGGCGGTGGGGCCGGTCGGCCAGACCGCGGGGCAGTGGGTGCCCTTGCGGGGGGTCTTCAGAGTGAGGAGGTATGTGTCGATGGCGTCCCGCGCGCATGGGCTCAGCCAGTAGGTGCCGTGCCCGGCACCGTCGTAGGTGAGGAAGGCGGCCTCGCGGCCGATCTGGCGGGCCGCGTTGGAGCCCCAGGAGTACGGCGTGGCCACGTCATAGCGGCTGTTGGTCACCAGGATCTTCGGGGTGCCGTCGACACGGAGCCTGTCCTGCGGGTTGGTCACCTTCGTCGGCCAGTTCTGGCAGCCGGTCACGTCCATCCAGCCGATGAAGCTGCGACGGGTGACGGGGGCCAGGCGGGCCAGTTCGCGTTCGTGGCGGGCGAGGGTGGCATAGGACCGGACGTTGAGGTCGTAGTCCTGGCACAGCACCGGCAAGTACGCGAACTCGGTCGGCTCGCCGTGCTTCTTGCCGGACCGTGCCGACGCCGGGTCGGCGGCGTCGATGTCCTTGAGGGTCTGAGCGAACCTGAACCAGTCGGACGGGTCGTACATGTACTGCACGACGATGCCCTGGAGGTCCAGGGGGGTGGCCTTCTGGGGCGGGTCGCCCGGCAGGACCAGTTCACCGGCCTCAGCGCGCTTGTACAGCGAGTCGAAGAGGGCGCGGGCGTCCCGGCCGTGGAGCGCGCAGGACGGCGTACGGGCGCACCAGTCGGCGAACTGGCCGTACGACTCCTCCACCGCGATGGTGTTGGTCTTCTGGTAGGCCCACGTGCCCAGGCTGTGGTCCATGTTGGAGTCGATGGTCATCGCGCGGATGCGGTTCGGGTAGCGCTCGGCGTACTGCTGGCCGATCAAAGTGCCGTAGGAGACGCCGTAGTAGCTGATCCGCTTCTCGCCGAGGCCGGCGCGGATCGCGTCCATGTCCCGAACGACGCTCGAGGTGTCCACGTGGTCGACGAGCGGTCCCGTGAGGTCGCGGCAGCTCTCGCCGAGCGCGCGGTTCGCGTCGCGGAGGGCGGCGAAGGAGGCGGCACTGTCCGGGTCCATCGCCTGCCACTGGGCGTTCAGGAGGTCCTCGTCGCACTTCACGGGGTTGCTGCGGCCGACTCCACGCGGGTCGAAGCCCACGATGTCGAAGCGCGCCAGCAGTTCGGGCGAGAAGGAGTCGGGAGCGCTGAACGCGAAGTTCACACCCGAGCCGCCCGGGCCACCGGGGTTGATCAGCAGCGAGCCGATCCGGCGCTCGGGGTCGGTGGCGAGGTGGCGGGCGAGGGCCAGGTCGACGGTGGCGCCGTGGGGTCGCTTCCAGTTGACGGGCACCTTGAGGGTGGCGCACTCGAAAGTGCCCGAAGCGCCCTGGTCGGAGGACGGTTCACAGGGCGTCCAGGCTATTCGCCCAGGTGACGAGGTCTTGGCGGAAGGGGCGGCCACGGCCGTCCCGACGAGCAACTGGCTGAACAGTGCGGTGACGAGCGCTCCGACAGCCAGTCGTCTGCGCGCTTGCACGCGCGGGAACAGTGGGGGGTTGAATGGCACAGGTGTTCCTCAGTGCATCAGAAGTCAACAGACGAAACAGAGCATGGGCCCAAGGTGCTTGATAAATCAAGGAAATGATGGTGAATCAGATGGTGCCCACGCAACTCCGAAGCATCGGGGTCGTCTGCCGGGTAATGGGCCACCGCGTGTGCCCGTAAGAGCGGACAACCGCAGTCGACAGCGGTGCGAGCCCGGCCGAACCATCGCTCATCGGAGCAGTATCGGCGAGGAATTCCGGATCGCGGTCGGCCGACAGTCCGCCGGCGTGCTGGGCATGCGCCATATCGCGGGCGCCCAGTTCGATGAGCGTGTGCAGCTGACGTGTGTTGGCCGCGGCGACCTCCGCGGCGCCGATCAGGCCTCCCAGCGAGTCGTACTCGCGCAGGACCGCCGCGGCACCAAGCCGTTGGTTGAAAGCGTCCAGCACCGCGATCAGCAGACCGCTACAGGTGCCGAACTACCGGTAGGGCGAACCTGTGTCATCGTCGACCGAAAGCACCAGCGCCTCCACCTGCTGACCGAACCGACCGGGGCGCTACGCCAAGCACCGCAGCCACATCCCCGGGGAGCTCGTCACACTCCCCAGGGATGTGGGCGGCAAGGGCGTGCTGGACGTCGAGCGCGTCCTCAAAGCCGCACTGGCCTGAGCTAATTGACCGTGTCCACCTCGTTCTCCGGCGCTTCCGCCAACTCCACGTCGTGCACGAGGGGTCCGTCCCCCACGACCACCTGGCCCGCTCGGGACGCGTACGGCGTCGCCGTCGCCGCCAGCAGATACTTCCCCGCCCCCGGCACCGCAACGCTGTACGACCCGTCCGCCAGCGACGTCACCCGGTCCAGCTGACGCCCCTCCTTCGTCAGGAGCGTCACCGCCGCGCCCTCCACCGGCTCGCCCTCCTGCGTGCGGATGAAGCCGCGGATCACCGAAGCGGGCTCACTCGGCGACGGGACCTCGTCCTCGTCCTCCTTCGGTTCCACCGCCAGATGCGGCAGCCGCTTCTCCAGCCCGGCCGGAAGCCACCAGTTCGCCTTGCCCAGCAGGTGCATCGCCGCCGGGACCAGCGCCGTACGGAGGATGAACGCGTCCAGGGCCACCGCCGCCGCGAGGCCGAGGCCGAGCATCGCGCCATCGAGGGTGCCACTGAGGACGAAGGCGCTGAAGACGCAGATCATGATCAGGGCGGCGGAGTTGATGACCCGGCTCGTCTCGGCGAGGCCCACGCGCACGGACCGTGCGTTGTCCTTCGTGTGGACCCACTCCTCGTGGATCCGACTCACCAGGAACACCTGGTAGTCCATCGACAGGCCGAACAACAAGGACAGCATGATGACCGGCAGGAACGACGTGATCGGCCCTTCCTTGCCGCCGAGCAGATCCAGGCCCCAGCCCCACTGGAAGATCGCCACCAGCACACCGAAGGACGCGGCCGCCGCGATGAGGTTCATCAGCGCGGCCGTCAGCGGAACCACCAGGGAGCGGAAGGCCACCAGCAGCAACAGGAAACCGAGAGCGACGATCGCCGCGATGAAGTACGGCAGCCGTTCGCCGGTCACCGTCGCGAAGTCCTTGTAGACCGCCGTGACACCACCCACGTGAGCCGTGGCCCCGGACTGGGGGATCACCTCGTCGCGCAGGCGGTCGATCAGCTGGTCGGTCCTTTCGGACTGTGGTGATGTCGTGGGCACCACCCGGATCACCGAGACGCCGTTCACGGGCGGGAGGGCGGCGACCTGGGCCACGCCCTCGGTCTTCCCGATGGCCGACACCAGCGTCGCGGGTGCCGAGCCGTCCACGACCACCTGCAACGGCCCGTTGAAGCCGGGGCCGAACCCCTCGGAGAGCAGGTCGTACGCCTGCCGCGTCGTCGTCGACTCCGCCTGGTTGCCCTGGTCCGAGGTGCCGAGCCGGAGCGACAGGACGGGGACGGCGACGGCCGCCATGACGACGAAAGCGATCACCGCGACCGCGCGCGGGCGCCGCTGCACGTACGACGACCAGCGTGCCGCGAGATTGCTCGCCTCCTCCGGCTCGGGGCCGGACGTGGCGAGCCGGTGCCGATCCCGGCGGCTGAGAACCCGCATGCCGAGCATCCCCAGCAGGGCGGGCAGCAGGGTGACAGCGGCCAGGATGCTGAGCACCACGGTCAAGGAGGCCGCGATGACCACCCCGTCCAGGAACCGCATGTTCATCACCAGCATGCCGCCGAGCGCGATGCACACCGTGGCACCCGCGAACAGCACCGCGCGACCGGAGGTGTTCAGGGCCGTGATCGCCGCATCCTCGGGCTTCACCCCGCGCAGGATGCCGCGCCGGTGCCGGGTGACGATGAACAGGGCGTAGTCGATACCGACGCCCAGGCCGATCAACGAGCCGACCAGCGGGGCGATCTCGGGCACGTTCGTGACGTGGCTGAGCAGCGTCGTCGCCATGGTGGCGGTGCCGACCGCGGCGACGGCCACCACGATCGGCAGCAGCATCGCGAAGAGCGAACCGAAGGCGAGGAAGAGGACCACCCCCGCCGCCACGATGCCGACCAGTTCGGACAGTCCCGCGGGGGGTCGCTGGACGGTGGCGATGGCCTGGCCGCCCAACTCCACCCGCAGACCGGCCCGTTCGGCGTTCTGGGCCGTGTCGATGACGTTCTCGACCAGCTCCTTGGGGACGGCGTCGGCCTGATGGGCGAACGTCACCTGGGCGTACGCGGTCCGCCCGTCCCGGCTGATCTGCGGGGCGCCCCCCTTCGCGTACGGGCTCGCGACCACCCCGACGCCCTCCATCCTGCCGATCTCATCGAGCGCGGGCTGGATCCGGGACCGTACGGACTCGTCCCGTACCGATCCCGCCTCCACCTTCCACACCACCGTGTCGGTGTCTCCGGAGCTCTGCGGGAAGGCCTTCACCATCAGGTCGTTCGCGTGCTGGGAGTCCGTGTTCGGAAGGGAGAAGACGTTGGTGTAGGTCGTCCCGGCGGCCGCACCCGCCGCGCCCAGTCCGAGCAGCGCGCCCACCCACAGCAACAGGACCACCAGCCGGTGCTGATAGCACCATCGTGCCAATGCCACCACGTTCGTATTCCTCCAGAGTCGTTGGTCAAGAGTCGGTCGGTTGGTCCCTCAGGTCCTGGGCAACAGAATTGGCGGCGGCACGCACGCGTGGGAACGTCATGCCGACGACTCTCAAGAAACTCCAAGGCAGGAAAAGGGCCTGCTGTCAGCGGCCGCGCGGATACTGGAGCCATGACGAAGGCTCCTGGCACCGTGCTGGTCGTGGAGGACGAGGAGAGCATCGCGGACGTCCTCGCCATCGCCCTGCGCTACCACCGTTTCGAGGTGATGACGGCGGGCACCGTCCGCGAGGCGCTGGCACTCGCCGAGCGCACCCGGCCCGACGTGGCGCTGCTCGACGTGATGCTCCCCGACGGCGACGGCCGCGCCCTGGGAAAGCGACTGCGCGCCGACCGGTCCGACCTGGCGCTCGTCTTCCTCACCGCGCGCGACTCGCCCGCGGAGATCGTGGGCGCCCTCGGCTTCGGCGACGACTACATCACCAAGCCGTTCAACATCGACGAGGTGGTCGCCCGGATCACGGCCGTCCTGCGCCGTACGCGTCCGGCCGATGTGCTGCCGCAGCGCCCGCCGCTGACCTACGGCGACCTGGAGCTGGACGAGACGACGTACTCGGTGCACCGCGCCGGCCGCACCGTGGAGCTGACGCCCACCGAGTACGCGCTGCTGAGATTCCTGGTGCGCAACCGCGGCCGCATCGTGTCGAAGGAGCAACTTCTGCACCACGTCTGGCGCTACGAGCACGCGCCGGCCGAGTCGACCGTGGTCGAGACCTACATCAGTTATCTGCGCCGCAAGCTCGACACGCTCGGGTCGCCGGTGATCACGACCCGGCGGGGCGTGGGATACGGACTGGCATGAGCGAAGGCCGCGCCCGCTTCGTCACCCGTTCCCGCGCTCGCTTCCGCGCTCGTTTCCGCTGCCGTCGTGGCAGCCACTCCCTGTGCGGCAAGCTCACCCTGATGTACGTGGTCATGCTCACCCTGGGCATCGGACTCGCGACCACCGTGAGCGTGATGGGCATGCGGATGTACCTGCTCGACAGTGTCGACACGGAGTTGATGTCGATGCGCGGCTCGATGGGCGAGGCACGGATCGGCATGGAGCAGGTCGACTCGCTGGGCGCTCTGGTCGCCGTCCGGGACGACAACTCGCCCCCCCTCCTCGGCCGAGGACGCCGACTCCCTCGTGCGGCACGCGTTCTTCACGGCCCTGGACGAGAAGGGGAAGCCGCTGACCGTAGGCGGTTTCACGCCGACCGCCCAGCAGAGCGCGCTCGCCGGCGCCGTCGGCGACCCGGCCGCACTGGTCAAGGACGACGAACCGCACGACGTCAGGGTGGCGGGCTCCCCCTACCGGGTCACGGCGGCCCGACTCGACGACGGTACGACCGTGCTGCTCGCCACTTCGACCGGGACGCTGCACGACGTCCTCACCAAGGCCCTCAAAGTCGGCCTCGTCTTCGGCGCACTGCTGCTGGCTCTGCTCGGCTGCCTGACGATGTTCGGTGTGAGCCGCCGGTTGCGGCCGCTGCAGGACATGGTGGAGACCTCGTCGGCGATCGCCGAGGGCGACCTGACGCGGCGTGTCCCTTCCAGCCCCCACCCGGCGCAGGAGGTCGAACAGCTCCGGCTCGCCCTCAACTCCATGCTCCAGCAGGTCGAGTCGGCGTACCGGACGCGCGAGCGCAGCGCCGCCCAGCTGCGCCGTTTCGTCGCCGACGCCTCGCACGAGCTGCGCACACCGCTGTCCGCGATCCGGGGTTACCACCAGCTGTTCGACAAGGGGATGCTGCGCGAACCGGCCGAGCGGGAGCGGGCCTGGGACCGGATGACCGGGGAGGCCGACCGCATGGGCCGCCTCGTCGACGAGCTGCTCACCCTCGCCCGCCTCGACCAGAGCCCCGAACTCCGCTTCCGCAACGTCGACCTGGCGCGTCTGGTCCGTGACGCCGCCGAGGACCTGCGCGCTCAGCAGCCCGACCGCCCGGTGACCGTCGACGCGGACGGCAGCCTCCTCGTCCACGCCGACGAGTCGGGGCTGCGCCAGGTGCTGGGCAACCTCATCGGCAACGTCCGCACCCACACCCCCGCCGACGTCCCGGTCCGGCTGACCGTGGAACGCACCGACGGTGCCGTACGCCTGTGCGTCGCGGACGAGGGCCCGGGCCTCACCGAGGAGGACGCCTCCCGCGTCTTCGACCGCTTCTTCCGCGCGGGAGGGGGCGGGGGCAGCGGTTTGGGGATGGCGATCGTGCAGGGGGTCGTACGAGCCCACGGTGGCGAGGTGGAGGTACACACGACTCCCGGCAAGGGCTTGAAGGCAACGGTCACACTCCCTCACCTGCGGGCGCGGGGAACCGCGCAAGCGACCACCACCAACGCACACCCGTGAACCCACGAGGACCCACCACGTCCGTAGGCGTCAGCCCGCCCCGAGCGGAGCGACAAGCACCCAACCGTCTGCCCATGCCGCCCCCGGCTCCACACCGCCCACGCGGAAACGATGCGCCGCACCAGGAACAGCCCCCGCCCGGACTTCTCGAACACCCGCCCCAGCAAACACCCGCGCTTCCCAGGCGTGGCACGGGACGAACTCGCGGCTGAGCCGTCCCCAGCGCTTCATCGACCATGCTCCGCCGAATCGGTCCCAGAACGCGGCCGCTTACTCGTCAGCTGACCGTCGGTGCATAGGCACGTCGTCACCTCTCGCGCCTCCCACGTGCCGGCCGTCCGGGTCCGGGTCCGTCCGAGAGGAGAAGCATGCCGGGGCACTGGCAGAGGCTGGTGGGAACGAGCCGAGCAGCAGAGTCACTCCGCAGGTCCAGGCGATGGACAGCAGAGCACTCCGCAGGGTCGGCCGCAGCTGATCCGCAGCGCTGATGGCGGGGCTGTCCGGGGGAATGTCCGGCTGCCCAGGTGACGCCGCGCACGACTGCGGCCACACCTGGCCCATGGACCCGCTTCCCGTCCTCGCACCCATGCTCGCCTCCACCGGGAATCTGCCGCTGCCCGGCGGCGACGAACAGTGGGCGGTGGAGACCAAGCAGGACGGCCAGCGCGCCCTGGCCTTCCTGCCCGGCGACGGCACGGTGACGATCCGCTCCCGGGGCGGGCACGCGGTCACCGCCGCCTATCCCGAGCTGCACGGCCTGCCCGCCGCGCTCGGCGGCCGGTCGGCGGTGCTGGACGGGGAGATCATCGCCACGGACGCGGACGGCCGCCCCGACTTCGAACTCCTTCAGTCCCGCATGGGCCTGGCGCGCAAGCCCGACCGCGCCGCCCGCCTGGCGCTGCGGGTCCCCGTGCACCTGGTGGTGTTCGACGTGCTCTACCTCGACGGCCGGGACCTCACCAGCCGGCCCTGGACCGAACGCCGCCGGGCCCTGACCGGCCTCGGCCTGCACGGACCGGCCTGGTCGGTGCCCGCGGCCGTCGTCGACCACGCCGCAGGCGCACTCCGGGCGACCCGGGAAGCCGGGCTGGAGGGCGTGATCGCGAAACGGCTCACGTCGCCCTACCGGCCGGGCGTACGTTCCCCCGACTGGATCAAGATCAAAAACGTGCGGACCACCGATGCCGTCATCGGCGGCTGGGTACCCGGCACCGGCCGGCTGGCCGGACTGCCCGGCGCCGTCCTCCTCGGCGAGCTCCGCGACGGCCCGCTGCGCTACATCGGTTCGGTCGGCACCGGCTGGAGCGACCGCGAACGCCGCCGGCTCGCCGACCTGCTCGCGGTGGCCGCCTGGACCACCTGCCCCTTCACCCCCGCCCCCAAGGTGGCCGGAGCCCGCTGGGTCCTGCCCCGTCTCGTCGCCGAGATCACCTACACCACCCGCACCCGCGCCGGATACCTGCGCCACCCCTCCTGGCACCGGCTCCGTCCCGACCTCACCCCCGGCGACTCGCCTGAGGCCAACCGCTGAGGCCAACCGCTCGTAGAAGCGTGTCCTGGAGGGTGCGACCGGTAGGCGCGCATGGTGAGGTGTCGCGCTTCCTGACGGTGAGCGACAAGGACATCCGCGTGTGAATCCCGTCGGATTGTCGATGTAACGACAAGAACTAACACCCCCGCCGATAGGCTCGGACAATCTGTCACCGACAAGCCCCTGGGGGTCTCGTGACACAACGTCCGCTCGCCGGATCATTCACCGGATCATTCAGAGGGTTACGCCGTATCGCGGCCCTCACCGTACTCGCCCTGACCGTCCCACTGACGGCCACCACCGCCCAGGCGCACAGCGGCGTGGAGGCTGCCCCGGGCAATCCCGTCATCGCCTGGAACATCCACGCTCAGAGCGCCATCTACGACACCGCCAAGCAGTCGCCCACCACCAGCACCCGCAGCTTCGCCATCGTGCAGGGCGCCGTGTACGACGCGGTCAACGCCGTCGCCGGCCGTCCGTACGAGCCCCTGGTCAGCGCGCCCCGCAGCCGCCCCGGGTCCTCCACCGCCGCGGCGGTCGCCGCGGCCGCCCACGACACGCTGCTGTGGCTCTTCCCCGCGCAGGCCGAGTCGCTGAACGCCCGGTACGAGGAGGCGCTGGCCGCGATCCCCGACGGCCGCGCCGAGGACGGCGGGGTGGCCGTCGGCAGGGCCGCCGCCGCGGCGATGACCGAGAGCCGCCGTGCCGACGGCTTCGACCCCACCGCGCCGTGGACCGTCGGCACCGAGCCGGGCCAATACCGGCTCACCCCGCCCGGCTACGTCAACGTCGGCGCCTGGGTGCCGAACCTGAAACCGTTCGTCGTCCCCGACGCCGGCGCCTACCGGGTCAAGCCCCCGCCGGCCCTGACCGGTACCGCCTGGGCCCGCGACCTGAACGAGGTCAAGAGCCTCGGCGCGGCCACCAGCACCGTCCGCACCGAGGACCAGACCGAGGCGGCGATCTGGTGGGACGACCCCCGGATGGTCGAATGGTCGATCACCCGGCAACTCGCCGGCGCGCACCACCTGGGCAGCCTCCGGACGGCGCGGCTGCTCGCCATGGTGTACGTGGCCTCCGCCGACACCCTGATCGCCTGCTACAAGGCCAAGGCGCACTGGAACTTCTGGCGCCCGGTGACGGCCATTCCGCTCGCCGGCACCGACGGCAACGCGGCCACCGATCCCGACCCGGACTGGACGCCGCTGCGGGTCACCGCCCCGTCGCCGGAGTACCCGTCGGGCCACGCCTGCTTCACCACGGCGGTCATGACGGCCCTGGGGTCGTTCTTCGGCCGTGACGACCTCACGTTCGCCGCGTACAGCCCCGCCTCCGGCACGACCCGCCACTACGACAGCCTTCGGGCGGCGACGGCCGAACTCCTGGAGGCGCGCGTCTGGGCCGGCGTGCACTACCGCTTCGCCTCCGAGCACGGGCACCGGCTCGGGCTGGCGGTCACCTCCGACGTCCTGAGCCGCGCCTTCGAGCGGCGCTGACGCGGCCGTCCCTCCCCACCGCCGACAGGACAGCTCGGGACAGCACCAACACCGGGACGGCGACAGAAGCACAGCTCGTCCGGCACGAGCGAGTGGCCGGCGTTCCCATGAGGACCCGGCCACTCGCTGTCGCGCAGGGGCGGCAGGATTTGAACCTGCGGCGTGCGGGTTTGGAGTCCGCTGCTCTGGCCAAACTGAGCTACGCCCCTTCGGTGGTTGGAGCGTGGCACGGCGATGAATCCTTGCGCCACCGGATTTCAGGCAGAACGCGGGCTCAGGGTCAGATGCCGGGCGGCACGGGCCCGGTGATCTGCATCCAAGAGGTCCAGCAGAGAAAGTCCCACCGTCATGGGACGGTTGCGGGGTGCGAGCACATGGAATCGAACTTGCCGGTTTCATTGACGGGCTTCCGACTGAGACCTATCTTCTGATCGAACTTGCGAACAATGTTCGATTTTTCGAACCACGGCCGTCAAAGGGGACTGCCCGTGTTACGCACCTGTCTCCGGCCTACTCCTGAGCCGGCTCCGGCGGCCCTCTCCGCTGCCTTCGACACCCGCCCCGCCACGGCTGGGCCCCCGGTCGCTGCCACGTTCACGCGGAAACCGCGCCACGTCGGCCGATGACCAGCGCGACGCGGCGCCCCCACCTCGCGCGAAACCGGTCCTGCCCCAACCGCACGAAGGCCGGACCCCACCCTCGATCCCGCACCTGCCATTACACCTGCACCTGCACCTGCACCTGCACCTGCACCTGATCACGGCACCCCAAAAAGACAGGAACGCACATGCCCGCGGTTCTCTCCCGGCTGGCGGCGATACTCGTCGCCGCCTGCCTGCTCTTCACCGCCCAAGTCGTGACCGCACCTCAGCGGGCCGCCGCCGCCGACCCGGGTTACCTGATGACGCACTTCATCGGAGAGGGGTCGACCGGTCAGCAGATGTACTTCTCGTACAGCGCGGACGGTCTGAACTGGACCGATCTCAACGGCGGCGGGATGACCCTGCGCTCCACCGTGGGCACCCGCGGCGTGCGCGACCCCGCACTGGTCCGCTCGCCCGACGGCAGCAAGTACTGGATCATCGCGACCGACCTGTGCATCGACTGCGGGCAGACGTGGAGTTCGTCCATCAACGACGGCAGTCGCAGTCTTGTGGTGTGGGAGTCGAGCGACCTGGTCACCTGGTCGGCGCCGTGGCTGCTCAACGTCGCCGGCGCGATCCCCGACGGACGCAACGCCTGGGCGCCGGAAGCGATCTGGGATCCGGCCGGCAACAACTATGTCCTGTACTGGGCGACGAACAAGCCCCTCAACGGCGCGACGAAGCACCGCATCTACTACGCCCGCACCACCGACTTCCGCTCCATCACCACCCCGCAGATCTACATCGAGCGCCCCGGCACCCAGGAAATCATCGACACCCAGATCGTCGAGGTCCCCTCCGGCGTCGGCAACTACCGCTACGTGCGCGCCTCCGGCGACGGCCAGATCACCCTTGAGGGCAGCAACTCGATCCTCGGCACCTGGACCAACCTCGGCAACCTGTCCGGCATCGGCCTGACCGGCTCCCAGGTCGAGGGTCCGATGTGGATGAAGTTCCGGGACCGCAACGAGTGGACGCTCTACCTCGACCAGTACGCGGCCGGAAGGGGATACATGCCGGTCTCGACGACCAACCCGTCCGCCACCGGCACCTACCAGCTCCCGACGTCGGGCACCTACTCCCTGGGCGGCAACAAGAAGCGCCACGGCTCGATCCTGAGCCTGACGGCCGCAGAGGACGCCCGGATCCAGGCGCGCTGGGCGAACACCCCGGCCCAGCGGCTGCAGTCCTTCAACTTCCAGGACCGCTACGTGCGGCACGCCAACTTCGACGTGCGCATCGACCAGAACGTCACCAACGACGACGCCAAGTTCCGGCCCCGACCGGGCCTGGCCGGCTCCGGCACCGTCTCCTTCGAGTCGGTCAACTTCCCCGGCTACTACCTGCGGCACTCCAACTACGACTTCCAGCTGGCCTACAACGACGGCACCGCCCAGTTCGCCGCGGACGCCACCTTCCGTCAGGTCGCCGGACTCGCCGACTCGTCCTGGTCCTCGTTCCAGTCGTACAACCACCCCGACCGCTATATCCGCCACTACGCCTACCAGTTGAAGCTCGAACCGATCACCACCGCGACGGGACGCGGTGACGCAACCTTCCGTCTGACGAGCTGACCCGACAGGGATGCCGGCGCCCTCGGGCGACGCCCCACCTGCCGCCCGCCCTCGAGCGAGGAAGGCACCGGCATCCCACCCACGAGCGCAACGCGACACCACATGTCATTCGGGGCGGGACGCGGCACCTCGACCGAGGCGTCGCGTCCCGCTCCTTCTCATGCATGTCTTTTTCAGGGATGTGAACCATGCACAGCGTGAGACTTCACAGCGTGGGACTTCAGTGCCGCCAACGAATGAGGCAGGGCGCTCTGGCCGCCGCGGCCGCCGCCACGCTCATGGTCGGCGTCGTCGGCCCGGCGGCCCCCGCCCAGGCGGCGGAGATCACCGACGGCCTGGCTCTCTGGTACAAACTCGACGCCACCTCGGGCACCGTGGCGGCGGACGCCTCCGGCAACGGCCGCAACGGGACCGTCAACGGCACCGCGAACTGGTCGGGCAACGGGGAGGGGCTCACGTTCAACGGGTCCAGCACCTACATCAAGGTGCCGGACAACATCATGAGCGGCATGAACTCGATCACCGTCTCGATGGACGTGCAGATCGACGCGACCCAGGCCACGCCGTACTTCCTCTACGGCTTCGGCAACACCGCGAGCGGCGGCACCGGCAACGGGTACCTGTTCACCACCGGCGACTCGTTCCGGACCGCCATCGCTTCCGGGGGCTATTCCACCGAGCAGAACACCCGGACCTCCGCCGCGCTGCAGCGCTCGGTCTGGAAGCACGTCACCTACACCCAGACCGGCACCACGGGTGTCCTGTACGAGGACGGCGTCGAGAAGGCCCGCAACACCTCGGTCACCCTCACCCCCGGTTCCATCGGGTCCGGCATCACCACGGCCAACTACATCGGCAAGTCGCTCTACACCAGTGACAAGCTCTTCAAAGGCAAGATCCGCGACTTCCGGGTCTACGACCGTGCGCTGGCACCCGGTGAGGTTCTCGATCTCAGCGGGAACACCACGGGCATCGGCGCGGCCACCCACCCCGAGCTGAAGATCGACGCGATCGTCGACGACGCCAACAGCAAGATCACCCTCCCACTGACCGAGGGCACCGACCTCACCACCCTCGCCCCGCAGTTCACCATCGCCCAGGACGCGTCCATCAGCCCGTCCTCCGGCACTCCACGCGACTTCAGCGCGCCCGTGACGTACGAGGTGACCGGCCCGGACGGCGAGAAGCGCACCTGGACGGTCGAGGCGCTGGAAATGAAGAGCCCGGTACTTCCCGGGCTCACCGCCGACCCGAACATCGTGCGGTTCGGCGACACCTTCTACATGTACCCGACCACCGACGGCTTCGCGGGCTGGAGCGGCACGCGGTTCAAGGCGTACTCCTCCAAGGACCTGGTCCACTGGACGGACCACGGCGTCATCCTGGACCTCGGACCCGACGTCAGCTGGGCCGATGCCCGGGCCTGGGCCCCGACGATGGGCGAGAAGGACGGGAAGTACTACTTCTACTTCTCCGCCGACGCGAACATCGGTGTCGCGGTCTCCGACTCGCCCACCGGCCCGTTCACGGACCCCCTGGGCAAACCGCTGATCGCCGGCGGCGCCTACACCGGCCAGATGATCGACCCGGCGGTCTTCACCGACGACGACGGTAAGCGGTACCTCTACTGGGGCAACGGCCGGGCGTACGTGGTCCCTCTGAACGACGACATGGTCTCCTTCGACGCCTCCAAGGTCACCGACATCACCCCCAGCGGCTTCCGCGAGGGCGCCTTCGTCGTCAAGCGCGACGGCATCTACTACTTCATGTGGTCGGAGAACGACACACGTGACGAGAACTACCGCGTCGCCTACGCCACCGGCTCCTCGCCCACCGGTCCCTGGACCAAGCGCGGTGTGATGCTGGAGAAACGCCTCGACCTGGGCATCAAGGGACCCGGCCACCACTCCGTGGTGCAGGTGCCGAACACCGACGACTGGTACATCGCCTACCACCGCTTCGCCATCCCCGGCGGCGACGGCACCCACCGCGAAACCACCATCGACAAGCTGGAGTTCGACGCCGATGGCCTGATCAAGAAGGTCGTCCCCACGCTGAGCAGCATCGCCCCGGTCTCCGTCGGCGCCACTCTGCCGACGCACACCAACCGCTCGCTCCAGTCGGTCAACTTCACCGGCCGCTACGCCGACGTACGGTCGGACGGCCTCGGCTACCTCGACCCGGTGACCTCCTCCAGCACCACGGCGGTCAAGCAGAGCGCCACCTTCACCATCGTCCCCGGCCTGGCCGACCCCACCTGCTACTCGTTCCGCGACTCCTCCGGCCGCTACCTGCGCCACAAGGACTTCCGGATCCGCTTCGACGCGAACAACGGCACGGCCGCCTTCCACAAGGACGCCACCTACTGCGCCCGGCCGGGCTCGGCCGCGGGCTCGGTCAGCCTGGAGTCCTCCAACTACCCCGGCCGCTACCTCCGCCACTACAACTACGAGCTGCGCCTCGACCCCTTCCAGGACAACGCCACCTTCCGCGCCGACAGTTCCTTCAGGGCGGTCACCCCCTGGGCCTGACCGCATTCCCTCACTCGCCGGCTGCCCCGCACGGTTCACGGCTTCGGCGCACAGCGGCTACTCCACCACCATCTTCAGGGGGGCTCGGAACGACAACAGGCCGAGCATCGGCGGTCCCCCGGCCCCGGCTGCCGGTCGGATACCCGGAAGTCGGCGGGCTGCGGCCCGCAGGGCCACTGCTGCTTCCGTGCGTGCCAGCGAGGCGCCGGGGCAGCGGTGCCGGCCGGCGCCGAAGGCCAGGTGGTGGCGGATGTTGTCCCGGTGCGGGCACATGCGTTCCGGGGACGGGAAGACCTCTGGATCGGATCCGCTGCCGAGGAGCATCACCAGCACCTGTGCGCCCGCCGGCAGTCGTACCCCGCTCAGTTCGGTGGCCCGCGCCGTCACCCGGCGCCAGGTGGTCACGGGCGGCTCGCGCCGCAGAACCTCTTCCACCCAGGCCTCCGCCAGGCCCGCCTCGCCGGCCACGCGCGACCACATGCCTGGCTCGGCCAACGCCCGGCGCAGCACGGTGGTGATCAGCTGCCCGGTCGTGGACTGGCCGGCGATGAAGACGAAGAAGCACACACCGACCGCGGTCTCGACGTCCAACGGCTCACCGTCGGGCAGCCGGTGGCGGGCGAGCGCCCCGATGAACGAGTCCGAAGCGGCCATGCCGCCACGCACGGTCGCGGTGAGCCACTGGTGGAAGTCCACGACGAGTTTCGCCAGCTCCAGTTGCCGCTCCGGTGTGGGCCTGCCCCAGAACAGCTCCAGCGATGCGTCGCTCCAGCGGATCAGGGTGTCCGGTTCGACTCCCCGTATGCCGAGGAGCTCCATCAGCACCCTGCAGGGGAGGAGTTGGGCGAATGAGGTGAACAGGTCGCTGTCGCCGGTCGAGTCGATCCGTGACCGTACTTCGTCGAGCAGTTCGTCGGCGATGCGCTCGATCACCGGTACGGCGTCCGCGACACGGTTCGCGTGGAAGAACCGGGTGACCACTCGACGCAGTCCGGCATGGGTGGGACTGCCGTTGTTGGCGAGCGCGGGCGGAAGGGAGAAACCGCCACGGGCGAGGATCCGCAACACGGCAACGGGCAGTGGGGTGACGCTGTGTTGGGCGTTGTCGGGAAGGAAAACGTCCGGGTCCAGCAGTACTTGGCGCACGTCACGGTGGCGACTGACGAGCCAGAGCCCCGTGACCGGGTCGTGGTGCACGGGAGCCTCGGACCGCAGGAGATCCAGCCAGGGGTAGGGGTCGCGGACGAAAGGGTCGCCGAACAGGTCGAGCAGACCGAGTGGACTGAGCGGACCGAGCGGATCACCGGTGTGGGGAGATCCGTGACCAGGGCTGTGCCCTGCCGCTCCTCCATCGGGTTCCCATGTGTCCTGAGCTGGGGAAGTCACGGCCGGAAGCTAGCACGCACCGGATCCAGTACCGAGCGTATGTGCCCCGCATCACTCGGTCACCCACCGGGTCGGTCACCCACCGGATCCGCCGACTCGGCCTGACGACCGGCCGGAGCCGCGCGCCCATACGCACGGCTCCACACGCTCAGCGCCCGAGCCCGCCCTCGACGAGGCGCCGCAGCTCGGGGAGCAGGGCGTCGATGTCCCGACCGGTCCGGAACGCGACAACGGTGGTACCGCGCCCGTCCTCCGGCGAGGAACCGGGTGCCGGGAACAGTGCGAGCACCTCGCGCATGGCCTCGTCGACCTCGGTGACCGGATCGGAGGAGTCTCCGCGCAGCCATCGGCGGAGCACGTGGTTGTGGGCCGCGACGACGGACGCCGCCATGAGTTCGGCCCTCAGCGACGCCGACTCCGTCGGGTCTCCCATCCAGTCCGCGATGAACTCACGGAACAGGCGCTGGTAGCGCGCCACACTGGCGATCTCCCGGTCGCGCAGCGCCGCCACCTTGCTGGTCAGCGCGTATCGCCGCCGAGCGAGATCGCCTTCGTCGATGTAGTGCAGCAGCACCAGGCGGACCGCGTCGGACACGGCGACCAGTGCGGTGCTGTGGCTGGAGGTCGCCAGCCGGTCCCTGATCAGCTCCAGCAGCCGGTCGTGGTCGGGGAAGATCACCGCTTCCTTGGACCGGTAGTGCCGGAAGAACGTGGTACGTCCCACACCGGCCCGTTCGGCGATGTCGTCCACGGTGGTCTGCTCGTATCCGCGCTCGTCGAACAGGGCGAACGCGGCGTCCGCGAGTCGCATCCGCGCAGATGGCTTGCTCATGACCACTCATCCTCCCCCATCCCGGTGTCCGGATGTCCCTTGCCCTCATCGATGGTACTGAGTACCGTTCTGAAGATATCGAGTACCAAGGAGGTTCCGGCGTGGATTCCGTAGCGGAGAGCGAGTCCGGCCTGCCGATCCAGCCGGTGTACGACGGCCGGGCGCTGGCGGATTTCGACGCGGACGCCAAGCTGGGCGCTCCGGGCAGGTTCCCGTTCACCCGTGGCGTGTACCCGTCGATGTACACCGGCCGGCCCTGGACGATGCGGCAGTACGCCGGCTTCGGCACGGCGAAGGAGTCCAACGAGCGCTACCACGAGCTGGTCGGCGCCGGCACCGGCGGCCTGAGCGTGGCCTTCGACCTGCCGACACAGATGGGTTACGACTCCGACGAGGCCATCGCCCGGGGCGAGGTCGGCAAGGTCGGCGTGGCGATCGACTCCATCGAGGACATGCGGACGCTGTTCCACGGGCTGCCGCTGGACAAGGTGTCGACGTCGATGACGATCAACGCCCCGGCGTCGACCCTGCTTCTGCTGTACCAACTGGTCGCGGCCGAACAGGGCGTCTCCGGGGACCAGTTGACCGGCACGATCCAGAACGACGTACTCAAGGAGTACATCGCCCGCGGCACCTACATCTTCCCGCCCCAGCAGTCCCTTCGGTTGATCAGCGACATCTTCGCCTACTGCCACCGGGAACTGCCGCGCTGGAACACCATCTCCATCTCCGGCTACCACATGGCCGAGGCCGGAGCCACGCCCGCGCAGGAGATCGCCTTCACCCTGGCCAACGCCAAGGAGTACGTGCGCACCGCGATCGCCGCGGGCCTGGACGTCGACGACTTCGCACCCCGCCTGTCGTTCTTCTTCGTCGCCCGGACCACGCTGCTGGAGGAGATCGCGAAGTTCCGCGCCGCCCGCCGTATCTGGGCCCGCATCATGCGTGACGAGTTCGGTGCCAGGAACCCCAAGTCCCAGATGCTGCGCTTCCACACCCAGACCGCCGGCGTCCAGCTGACCGCGCAGCAGCCCGAGGTCAACCTCGTCCGCGTCGCCCTCCAGGGCCTGGGCGCGGTCCTCGGCGGTACGCAGTCCCTGCACACCAACTCCTACGACGAGGCCATCGCCCTGCCGACCCAGAAGGCGGCGCGGCTAGCCCTGCGCACCCAGCAGGTCATCGCCTACGAGACCGACGTGACCAGCACCGTGGACCCGTTCGCCGGGTCGTACGTCATGGAGTCGATGACCGACGACCTGGAGGCGGTGGCGCTGGAGCTGATCCAGGCCGTCGAGGACCGCGGCGGCGCGGTCGCCGCGATCGAGCAGGGTTTCCAGAAGTCCGAGATCGAGAAGTCCGCGTACCGGATCGCCCTGGAGATCGACAAGCGGGAACGCACCGTGGTCGGGGTCAATAAGTACGTCCTCGACGAGGAAGAACCCTACGAACCCCTGCGCGTGGACCCCCAGATCGAGGCCGACCAGTGCGAACGCCTCACCGTGCTGCGCCGCGACCGCGACAACGACGCCGTCGCACGCGCCCTCGACGCCCTGCGGTCCGCCGCGCGGGGCACGGACAACGTACTGCCCCTGATGCGCGAGGCCCTGGCACTGCGGGCCACGGTCGGCGAGGTCTCCCACGCCCTGCGCGACGTCTGGGGCGTGTACGTCCCTCGCGACACCTTCTGACGCATCAGAGTCACATTCCGCAGCCCGCGACAACCTCAGCAAGAAGGGATCCATGCGGTGAGCGCCGACCTCCCAGATCCGCCCGAGACCGACATCCACACGACTGCGGGGAAGCTCGCGGATCTGCAGCGCCGTATCCATGAGGCGACGCACGCCGGCTCCGAGCGCGCGGTGGAGAAGCAGCACGCCAAGGGCAAGCTGACGGCCCGCGAGCGGATCGAACTGCTCCTCGACGACGACTCCTTCGTGGAGTTCGACGAGTTCGCCCGCCACCGCTCCACCGACTTCGGCATGGAGAACAACCGCCCCTACGGCGACGGAGTCGTCACCGGCTACGGCACCGTCGACGGCCGCCCCGTGGCCGTCTTCTCCCAGGACTTCACCGTCCTGGGCGGCTCCCTCGGCGAGGTCTTCGGCCAGAAGATCATGAAAGTCATGGACTTCGCCCTCAAAACGGGCTGCCCCGTCATCGGCATCAACGACTCCGGCGGCGCCCGCATCCAGGAAGGCGTCATGGCCCTGGGCATGTACGGCGAGATCTTCCGCCGCAACACCCACGCGAGCGGCGTCATCCCCCAGATCAGCCTCGTCGTCGGCCCGTGCGCGGGCGGCGCGGTGTACTCCCCCGCGATCACCGACTTCACCGTCATGGTCGACCAGACCTCGCACATGTTCATCACCGGCCCCGACGTCATCAAGACCGTCACCGGCGAGGACGTCGGCTTCGAGGAACTGGGCGGTGCCCGCACCCACAACGCCACCTCCGGCGTCGCCCACCACATGGCCGGCGACGAAAAAGACGCCATCGACTACGTCAAGCAGCTGCTGTCCTACCTGCCCTCCAACAACCTCAGCGAGCCCCCCGCCTTCCCCGAACAGGCCGACCTCACCGTCACCGACGAGGACCGCGAACTCGACACCCTCGTCCCCGACAGCGCCAACCAGCCCTACGACATGCACACCGTCATCGAACACGTCCTGGACGACGGCGAGTTCTTCGAGACCCAGGCCCTGTTCGCACCCAACATCCTCACCGGCTTCGGCCGCATCGAGGGCCACCCCGTCGGCATCGTCGCCAACCAGCCGATGCAGTTCGCCGGCTGCCTGGACATCGACGCCTCCGAAAAAGCAGCCCGCTTCGTGCGCACCTGCGACGCCTTCAACGTCCCCGTGCTGACCTTCGTCGACGTCCCCGGCTTCCTCCCCGGCGTCGGCCAGGAACACGAGGGCATCATCCGCCGCGGCGCCAAACTCATCTACGCCTACGCCGAAGCCACCGTCCCCCTCATCACCGTCATCACCCGCAAGGCCTTCGGCGGCGCCTACGACGTCATGGGCTCCAAACACCTCGGCGCCGACCTCAACCTCGCCTGGCCCACCGCCCAGATCGCCGTCATGGGCGCCCAGGGAGCCGTCAACATCCTGCACCGCCGCACCATCGCCGCCACCCCCGAAACCGAACGCGAAGCCGTCCGCGCCCGCCTCATCCAGGAGTACGAGGACACCCTCCTCAACCCCTACACCGCAGCCGAACGCGGCTACGTCGACGCCGTCATCACCCCCTCCGACACCCGCCGCCACCTCGTCCGCGGCCTGCGCCAACTCCGCACCAAGCGCGAATCCCTGCCCCCCAAGAAGCACGGCAACATCCCCCTGTAAGGAGCCGCTGTGACCATCAAGGTCGTACGGGGCAACCCCACCCCCGAGGAACTCGCCGCCGCCCTCGCCGTCGTCCGAGCCCGCGCCGCGGCGGCGGCCGGAACCGTCATCGAGGGGCCCGAGCGCCTGAACCAGTGGGCGGACAGGAAGCACAACATCCTCCGCGACTCCCTCGCGCAGCCGGGGCCGACGACCTGGCGCACCTCCTACTGGCCCCACTGAACGAGCGAGCCCCGGTCCCCACCCCTCCTGGAGCGAGAATGAGTGCCCTGCTACAACACACGGAGCGCGCCGGCACCGCTCCGGCGCCGCATGCCCGCGTGGTGATCGCGAAACCCGGCCTCGACGGCCACGACCGCGGTGCGAAGGTCATCGCCCGGGCCCTGCGTGACGCCGGCTTCGAGGTGATCTACACCGGCCTGCACCAGACACCGGAACAGATAGTCGCCACGGTCATCGCCGAGGACGCACCGTTGGTGGGACTCTCCGTGCTGTCAGGCGCCCATCTGACGATCGTGGAACGGGTGATCAAGCTGCTCAGGCAGGAAGACGCCGGCGACGTCCGCATCCTCATCGGCGGCATCATCCCTGACGGCGACATCCCCGTACTCAAAGCCATGGGCGTCGACGCGGTCTTCACCCCCGGCTCGGACATCGGCCGGATCGTCGACGCAGCGCGCAGACTCACTACGACTTCGAACGACTTGCTGGAGCCGGAATGCTGACGAAGGTGCTCATCGCCAACCGAGGCGAAATCGCTGTCCGCGTCGCCCGGGCGTGCCGGGACGCCGGGATCGCGAGCGTGGCCGTGTACGCCGATCCGGACCGGGACGCGCTGCATGTGCGGGCCGCGGACGAGGCGTTCGCGTTGGGCGGTGACACTCCGGCGACCAGCTACCTGGACATGGGCAAGGTCCTGCAGGCGGCGAAGGACGCGGGCGCGGACGCGGTCCACCCGGGTTATGGGTTCCTCTCGGAGAACGCGGAGTTCGCCCAGGCGGTCCTGGACGCGGGCCTGATCTGGATCGGCCCGCCGCCGCAGGCCATCCGCGACCTCGGCGACAAGGTCGCCGCCCGGCACATCGCCCAGCGCGCCGGCGCCCCCCTCGTCGCGGGCACCCCCGACCCGGTGTCCGGCGCCGACGAGGTCGTGGCCTTCGCCCGGGAGCACGGCCTGCCGATCGCGATCAAGGCGGCCTTCGGCGGTGGCGGACGCGGCCTGAAGGTCGCCCGCACCCTGGAGGAGGTCCCCGAGCTGTACGACTCCGCCGTCCGCGAGGCCGTCGCCGCGTTCGGCCGCGGCGAGTGCTTCGTCGAGCGCTACCTCGACAAGCCCCGCCACGTCGAGACCCAGTGCCTGGCCGACACCCACGGCAACGTCGTCGTGGTCTCCACCCGCGACTGCTCCCTGCAGCGCCGCCACCAAAAACTCGTCGAGGAGGCCCCCGCCCCCTTCCTTTCCGAGGCGCAGAACGCCGAGCTGTACGCGGCGTCGAAGGCGATCCTGAAGGAGGCCGGCTACGTCGGCGCCGGCACGGTGGAGTTCCTCGTCGGCGCGGACGGCACGATCTCCTTCCTGGAGGTCAACACCCGCCTCCAGGTCGAGCACCCGGTCACCGAGGAAGTCACCGGCATCGACCTGGTCCGCGAGATGTTCCGCATCGCCGACGGCGAGCACCTCGGCTACGACGACCCGCCCCTGCGCGGCCATTCCTTCGAGTTCCGCATCAACGGCGAGGACCCCGGCCGCAACTTCCTCCCCGCCCCCGGCACCGTCACCACCTTCACCGCACCCACCGGCCCCGGCGTCCGCCTCGACGCCGGCGTGGAATCCGGCAGCGTCATCGGCCCCGCCTGGGACTCCCTGCTCGCCAAACTCGTCATCACCGGCGCCACCCGCCAGCAGGCCCTCCAGCGCGCCGCCCGCGCACTGGAGGAGTTCACCGTCGAGGGCATGGCCACCGCGATCCCCTTCCACCGCGCGGTGGTCACCGACCCGGCCTTCGCTCCCGAACTGACCGGCTCCAGCGACCCGTTCACGGTCCACACCCGCTGGATCGAGACCGAGTTCGTCAACGACATCAAGCCCTTCGCGGCCCCCGCCGACACCGACACCGACGAGGACGGCGACCGCGAGACGATCGTGGTCGAGGTCGGCGGCAAGCGCCTGGAGGTCTCCCTGCCCTCCTCCCTCGGCATGACCCTGGCCCGCACCGGCCTCGCCGCCGGCGCCAAACCCAAGCGCCGCGCCGCCAAGAAGTCCGGCCCCGCCGCCTCCGGCGACACCCTCGCCTCCCCCATGCAGGGCACCATCGTCAAGGTCGCCGTCGAAGAAGGCCAGGAAGTCAAGGAAGGCGACCTCGTCGTCGTCCTGGAAGCCATGAAGATGGAACAACCCCTCAACGCCCACCGCTCCGGCACCATCAAGGGCCTCACCGCAGAGATCGGCGCCTCCATCACCTCCGGCGCGGCCATCTGCGAAATCAAGGACTGAGTCGCACGGATCCCCAGGGCAATCGGCTGCCGCTCGCAATGTGTCCGACCAGGGCTGCGACCGACCAGGGGATGCGAATGCCGAGGGGTCGCCAAGTCGCGCCGGGTGAGGCACCTGGCGGCCCTGGGACTCCAGCGCATCCCTCGGCAGATAAGGGAGTTGGGCTACACCGGCAGCGCCAAGCTGCCGGTCCGCCGGCGAAACGGGCGTAAGCTGCGGACGCGTGATGGTCGGCGAGCGACGCTCAACCGGGTGCCGTGGCAGTCCGGGCAGGTCTGGACGCTGAGGAACCTGTCGACACGGTCGAGCCCCTTCTTGGTGGTGGCCTTCTTCAACGCCTCCTCGACCGTCTGGCGGGCGTTGCGGTAACTGGCGTTCAGCTCGAAGAGCTTGCCGTTCTTGGCCGGGTGCGGGATGACGCGCTTGACCGGCTCCCCCTCGAAGACGATGCGGCGTTCGTTCTTCGTCAGCTTCGAGAACGGCACGTCGGTCCGCACGCCGAGCTCGGCGGCCACCTTCGGCACGGCTGCCAGGCCGAACATCTGCCACGGCAGGACCGCGCCCTCGTCGATGGTGCGTGAGGGATCGGGTACGAGGGCGTCCTCGTCGACCTCCCGCACGGTCCCGGTGCCGGCGCAGCGCGGGCAGGCACCCTCGCTGTTGAAGGCGTACGACTCCGCACTCGGCGGCCCGAACACGACCTGGCACTCGGGGCAGGTCAGGGGCAGGTCGAGGGCGACGTCCATGTTCGGTCCAGGCGGTGCCCTTTGGGGCACTGGTGGTTGCCGAGCCGGGAGAAGATCAGGCGCAGGCTGTTGAGCAGTTCGGTGGAGGTGCCGAACGTGACGGCCGCGTGTGCCGCCTGGGTCAGGCGGCGCCGGGTGTAGGTGGACAGAGCCTCCAGGTAGCGGCGCGATCCTTCGGCGTACAGCACACCGAGGGCGAGCGAGGACTTGCCCGGGCCGGAGACGCCGGCGATCGCGACGAGCCTGCCCAACGGCACCGTGACGTCGATGTCCTTGAGGTTGTGCACGCGGGCCCCGCGCACGGTGATCCGTCCGGCGCGGCGCCCACCGCGGAGTCTTTCATCCCCTGCTTCGCAGGCCTGTCGGTCAGGAGGCGATCTTCTCCGTCACGGTCTCGGAGAACGCCCAGTTGGAGTGCACGATCCGCCACTGGCCGTCGATGAGCTTGTAGCCGTGGGAGGCGTTCCAGGCGCGCAGCTGCTTTTCCTCGCCGTTCTCGTCGAGAACGAAGGTGTTCAGGTGGTACCCCAGGACGGCGAGGTCGCCGTTGTCGCTGACGTGGACCTGCGGGTCGAGGTACTCGTTGCGGACGATGTGCGGATTGGAGTAGATGGAGTCGATCCATGCGATGACCTTGTCCCGGCCGACCAGGATGTTCTCGAGGATCGGGTCGAAATAGCTGACCTCCTCGGCGAACGCGTCGAGGTAGCCGCGGTTGTCGCCGACGCTCCACCGCTCGTTGAACGACTTCTCCAGCTCGATGATGGTCGTGCTGATTTCTTCCTTGTCGACGCCCATGGCGCTTCCTTACGTTGTAGGTGGGTTGGTTTCGGTCACTCGTAGGATCGAAAGACCCGGGGATGCTGGGTGTGGCTCATGGGTTTCCGCCCACTGGTGGCTTGAAAGGATTGGCCGCTCGGCATCCCGCGACGACTCGACCACTCATTGGGATGCGCGGCACAAGATCGCTTGGTAAGGACACGCTGGCGAGGTCGTCTGCTGGGCTGTGAACGGATACGACTTCGGAGGTGGCCGTGCCCGAGCTGTGGGCCGGTACGGATGCGGGCAAGGCCGCGCATCACTGCGTGGTGCTCGACGCGGACGGCAAGCGCCGGCTGTCGCGGCGGGTGGACAACGACGAGACCGCGCTGCTGAAGCTGATCGCCGATGTGCTGGAGCTGAGCGACGGCGCCCCGGTGACCTGGGCGATCGACCTCAACGCCGGCAGGGGCCGCGCTGATGATCGCGCTGCTGACCGACAACGGCCAGCAGGTCCTCTACATCCCCGGCCGCACCGTCCATCACGCCTCCGGCTCCTACCGGGGCGACGGCAAGAGCGACGCCAAGGACGCCTTCGTCATCGCCGACCAGGCCCGCATGCGCCGCGACCTGGAACCTGTGCACCGAGGCGACGACATCGCCGTGGACCTGCGCATCCTCACCTCGCGCCGCCTGGACCTGGCCGCCGACCGCACCAGGACCATCAACCGGCTGCGAGCCCAGATGCTGGAGTACTTCCCCGCCCTGGAACGCGCCTTCGACTACAAGACGTCCAAGGCGGCCCTGGTGCTGCTGACGCAGTACCAGACCCCGGCCGCCCTCCGGCGCGTCGGCAGGACCCGGCTCGCGACCTGGCTGAAGAACCGCAAGGTCCGCAACTATCAGCTCGTTGCGGCCACCGCGGTGGAGGCCGCCGAGGCCCAGCACACCGCCGTCGCCGGGGAGAAGCTGGCCGCCGCCATGGTGGCCAGGCTCGCGAGGGAGGTGATGGCCCTCGACGAGGAGATCGCCGAGACCGACGCCCTGATCGAGGGCCGGTTTCGCGACCACCCGCACGCCGAGGTCATCCTGAGCATGCCCGGCCTCGGCCCCGTCCTGGGCGCCGAGTTCATCGCTCACACCGGCGGAGACCTGAGCGTCTTCGCCAGCGCTGACCGCCTCGCCGGCGTCGCCGGCCTGGCCCCGGTCCCCAAGGACTCCGGACGCATCAGCGGCAACATGCGCCGCCCACGCCGCTACTGCCGACGCCTGCTGCGGGTCTTCTACATGTCCGCCATGGTCGCCGCCCGCTCCTGCCCCGTCTCCAAAGCCTTCTACGAGCGCAAACGAGCCGAGGGCAAGGGCCACAAGCAGGCAATCATCGCCCTCGCACGACGCCGCCTGAACGTCCTGTGGGCACTCATACGCGACGGCCGCGCCTTCGAACTCACGGCACCGCAGACCCCCGTCATGCTGGGCTGACACGCTCACAGCGAGTCACCAACGCGGGTTGACAACTCCATTGGGAATCCTTTCGTGCATGCCGCGGCTGACTGTGAGCACACGGCCCAGGCAGGTGTTTCTTCAGTCGTCGAGCAGCACGACGTGCTTGCCCGGCGTCGTGCCGGCCTCGACGTCGGCCTGGGCATCGCGCACCTGCTCCAGGCCGTGGTGGACCTTCGCGACCGGCACCTCGAGCCTCCCGTCCGCGATGGCTTGCAGCTGCTGCTGGAACACCTCGGCGGGCAGGTCGGTGGCCTCGCCCGCATAAGCGGTCAGTCGCACCCCGCTGGGAATCATGAACGGGGTGAAGTCGGGGATCGTCCACTGGCCCGCCAGGGCTCCGGTGAAGCAGACGGTGCCGTGGCGGCGGACGGTGCGGAAGGTGTCGGCGAGGACCGAGCAGCCCACCAGTTCCAGTACGGCGTCGACGCCGTCCGGCATCAGCTCGCGCACCCGGTCGGCGATCGTGCCGTTGTCGACGAGTGGATGGTCGACGCCCACGGCCCGCAGTTCCCCCGCCCGGTCAGGGCTGCGAGTGGTGGACAGCACGGTGGCTCCGAGGTCCTTCGCGATCGTGGCCGCGCTCAGCCCGACCGTGGAGGTGCCGCCGCGGATCAGCAGCGTCTGCCCCGCCCGCAGACCGAGGCCCGTGGCGAGGGAGCCGTAGGCGGTCTGGAACATCTCCGGCAGCGCGCCGGCCACCTCCCACGGGAGGCCGGTCTCGAACGGGATGACCTGTCCCGCGGGGACGGTCACGTACTGCGCGTACGAGCCGTCGAAGGACCTGCCCATGCCGCCCATCATGGTCGCCACCGGCTGCCCCGGGCGCAGCCCGCTGTCCTCGTCGGCCTCGTCGACCACACCGACGCCCTCGATGCCGGGGATCCGCGGGTAGGTGACCTCCGCGTCCGACTCGCCCTTGCGGGTGGTGACCTCGGACTCGTTGACGCCGAACGCCCTCACCTTGATGCGCACCCATCCGGGCTGCCGCTCGGGCATCGGCACCGTCATGACCCGCAGGGCATCCAGTCCACCGGGCTGAGTCAAAACGACCGCTCGCATCGTCGCAGAGTCGGCGCCTGCGGAGGCTGCACGCTTGTCCATACCAGTTCCTTACTTATCGAGTGCGGCCCCGCAGGGCCGCCGCGCCGGGACGCCCGCGGCGAGGCGGTCGCCGCAGGAGCACCACTCGATCCTCTGTCGGCATACGCCGAATCACTCAGTCGACTGCGGACATCTGGTGGTCAATGCGGGACACCCGGCCCGGGGATCAGGAGGCGTCACCGGGCCGGCGCCCCAGCCAGGGATCGCGCTTTCAGTGGCGCCACGGCATCCAAGGCCATAGGTCTGCCCTCCGAGCGGTAATTGACAGGGTACGAACGTACCTCTTAACGTACCCGCATTCGCCATGATGCCGTCTGCTCGATGAGGAGCACCGATGCAGCACCTATACGACATTGACGTCCGGGTCCCGATGCGTGACGGCGTGGCTCTCGCCGCCAACGTGTGGCATCCGGCCGAGGGCAAGGCTCCGACGCTGCTCGTGCGCCTGCCGTACAGCAAGGACTCGGCCCTCCTCGGCCACGGCTCCCTGCCCAACGTTCTGGCTCTGCTGGAGGCCGGTTACGCGTTGGTGGTGCAGGACTGCCGGGGCACACACCGCTCGGAAGGCGAGTTCGTTCCTCATATGGCGGACCGGCACGACGGTGCGGACACCGTCGCCTGGATCACCCAGCAGCCGTGGTCGGACGGCACGGTGGGCATGTACGGGCCGTCCTATCTGGGGATGGTCCAGTGGGAGACCGCCGTGACCGGCGCCCCCGGCCTCAAGGCGATCGCACCGACCTTCACTTCGATCGACAACTACGAGGCGCCCTGGTACGGCCCGGGCGGTGCGCTGTCGCTGAGCCTGGTCACGCTGTGGAACGTCATGATGTACGGGGCTGACGCGCGGCGGTCCCTGGCGGCCGGTGAGGCCACCGCGTCCCACCTGCGGGAGCTCGGTCAGGCGGCTCTGTCCTTGGAAGCTCTCAACGAGATGCTGCCGACGGCGGAGGTTCCTGTCCTGGCGGCGTACGGGAAGTGGTGGGACGACTGGATGGCCCACCCCTCCCACGACGAGTACTGGGACGCCATGGAGCTCACGCCCGAGCTCAAGAACGTCACCGTCCCGGCGCTGAACATCGGTGGCTGGTACGACCTCTACATCGGGCAGACCCTGCGCACCTACACCGCCGCCCGTCAGAAGGCGGGCACTGCCCAGGCTCGTGAGGGGCAGCGGCTGATCGTCGGTCCGTGGGATCACGGCTCCACGGTTGGCGTCTTTGCCGACCGGTCCTTCGGCCCATTGGCCGACGCGCAGATGATGGGCCTGGCGGACCTGCATGTGAAGTTCTTCGACCGCTGGCTGCGCGGTGACGCCACGGCCCTGGACGGCGTGGCGCCGGTGAAGCTCTTCGTGATGGGCATCGACCAGTGGCGCGACGAGCAGGAGTGGCCGCTGCCCGACACGCAGTGGACCGACTACCACCTCACGAGCACCGGCCGCGCCAACACCGCGGACGGCGATGGGACGTTGACCACCGAGGCGCCGACCGAGGCCGGGCACGAGACCTACCTGTACGACCCGCGCCGCCCGGTCCCCTCGGCGGGCGGGGCGTCCATGCCGACGACCCCGGGGTTCTGCGGCCCGGTCGACCAGCGGAAGGTCGCCGCCCGCGACGACGTCCTGTGCTTCGCGACCCCCGTTCTGGACGAGGCCGTCGAGGTCACCGGTCCGGTCAGCCTGACCCTGTACGTGTCCTCGTCGGCGGTGGACACCGACTTCACCGCCAAGCTCGTCGACGTCTTCCCGGACGGCAGGGCGATCAACCTGTGCGACGGCATCCTGCGCACCCGCTACCGGGGCGGCCTGGCCACGGAGGAACTGATGGAGCCAGGCACGGTCTACGAGATCACCGTCGACATGACCGGCACCTCCAATGTGTTCCTGCCCGGTCACCGCATCCGCGTGGACGTCTCCAGCAGCAACTTCCCGCGTTACGACCGCAACACCAACACCGGTGGCGTCATCGCCCGCGAGAGCGAGGAGCAGATGGTTCCCGCGATCAACCACATCCACCACGGACCGAACCACCCCAGCCGTCTGGTACTGCCGATCATCGACCGCAAGGACCAGGCGTGAGCGCCGCCGACCGGGTCTTTGACCGGGTCTCCGAACTGACCGCGACCTTCACGGCGTCTTCCCTCGACGTGGCCGGGCTCCTGTGCGACCGGCATCCGGCCGACCGCACGGCGTTCACCGTGGTCGACGGCACCGGGAAGTCTTCGACGCTGACCTTCGGCGACCTCGCCGCGGACTCGCACCGGTACGCCCGGGCTCTGCAAGGGCTCGGAGTCGGCCCGGGTGACCGGGTGGCGACCCTGATGGGCAAGAGCACCGATCTGGTCACCGTCATCCTGGCGGTCTGGCGGCTGGGCGCGGTGTACGTCCCGCTGTTCACCGCGTTCGCGCCCCAGGCCATCGCCCTGCGGCTGGAGGGCGCGGGTGCGCACGTGGTGGTCGTCGACCCCGATCAGCGGCACAAGCTCGATCCGGGCCCCGACATGCCGGAGGACCCCGAGCGCCGCATCGTCGTCACCGGGACCGGCACGTCACGCGGTGACTTGTCACTGGCCGGACTCGTCGCAGCCGCGTCGCCCGAGCCGGTCCCCACCGTCACCACGAGCGGGCACGGGCCCCTCGTGCACATGTTCACCTCCGGCACCACCGGCAAGCCCAAGGGGGTCATCCACCCCGTCTCCTACATCACCGGATGGCAGATCTACCTGGAGTACGGGCTGGGCGTCACCCCGGACAGCAGCTACTGGTGCGCGGCCGACCCCGGCTGGGCCTACGGGCTGTACTCCGCGATCGTCGCTCCGCTGGCCGCCGGCATCCCCAGTCTGTTGCTGTCCGGCGGGTTCTCTCCCGAGACGACCTGGCGCACCCTCCTCGACCACCGGGTCACCGACTTCACCGCCGCCCCCACCGTGTACCGGGGACTGCGCTCCTCATCGGTACCTGTACCGCAGGGGCTGCGGCTGGAACGGGCGTCCAGCGCGGGTGAGCCCCTGACCCCCGAGGTCAACGAGTGGGCCGCCACCGCGCTCGGCCTGGCCGTGCACGACCACTTCGGGCAGACCGAGGTCGGCATGCCCCTGGCCAACCACCACCATCCCGAACTCGCCCGCCCCCTCAAAGCCGGATCGATGGGCCGGCCGGTACCCGGCTGGAGCCTGACCGTCCTCGCCGACGACAAGGACGAGCCCGCCGGACCGGATGTCCTCGGCCGGGTCGCGATCGACGTCGCGGCGAGCCCGCTGATGACCTTCCGCGACTACCAGATCGCCGGGCAGAGCGCATCCAAGTTCACCCCGGACGGCCGCTACTACCTCACCGGCGACGCCGGACGGGTCGACGCCGACGGAGACTTCTTCTTCTCCTCCCGCGACGACGACGTCATCATCATGGCCGGGTACCGGATCGGACCGTTCGAGATCGAGAGCGTCCTCGCCCAGCACCCCGCAGTCGCCGAGTGCAGCGTCATCGGCGCACCCGACGAGGTCCGCGGCGAGGTCATCGAGGCCTACGTCGTCCCCCGCGACGGCGTCGAGGGATCACCCGAACTGGCCGCCGAGCTTCAGCAGTTGGTCAAGACCCGCTACGCCGCCCACGCCTATCCGCGCACCATCCATTTCATCGACGCCCTGCCCAAGACCCCGAGCGGCAAGATCCAGCGCTATGTGCTGCGTGACCGCCGACGCACCGACCGCACCACCACCCCGGAGCCACGTTGACCGGCATCGAACCACTGCTCGTCGAGCAACGCGGCCCCGTCCGATGGCTGTCGCTCAACCGCCCCGAGCGGCGCAACGCCCTCGATGTCACCCTCATCGAAGCGCTGGACAAGCAGATCACCAGCGCCGAGGCCGACCCCGCCACCGCGGTCGTCGCGGTGGCGGGCAGGGGCCCGAGCTTCTGCGCCGGCGGGGACTTCCACCAGTTCCTCGAACTCCACGACCGGGGGGAGAACCCGGTCGGCTTCCTGACCGACGTGTCAGCTTGCTTCAGCCGTATCGCGGCGAGCCCGAAACCGTGGGTCGCCGTGCTGCATGGTCACGCGGTCGCCGGGGGCCTCGAACTCGCCCTGGCCTGCGATGTCGTCGTCGCCGCCGACACCACGCTGATCGGCGACGGTCACCTGCAGAGGCGCCTGGTCCCGGCCGGCGGGTCGAGCGTCCGGCTGCCCGGCGCGGTCGGACGGGGGCTGTCCCGCTGGCTCCTGCTCACCGGCGAACTGCTGCCCGCGACCGCCTTCGCCGACACCGGCTGGATCCACGCGACCGTGCCCGAGGCCGACCTCGACGCGACCGCCATCCGCGTCTGCCGGCAGTTGGCCGATCGTCACGGCCCCGCTCAGCAACACCTCAAGACGCTGCTGCACCGGATCGACGGCATGGGCCCCGAGCAGGCCCTGCGCGAGGAACTGGCCACCTTCGCGGACAACTGGCCGGCGAGCGAGGTCGCCGACGCCCTGCGGGCCTTCCTCGCTCCCCACACCACGAAAGCGCCCACCACAACGGCGCCCACCACATCGGCGCCCACCACGAAAGCGGACCACACATGAATCGCTACCAGGGACGCGTCGTCGCCATCACCGGCGCCGCCCAGGGCCTCGGCCTCGCCATGGCGACCCGGTTCGCCGCGGAGGGCGCCACCGTCGCGCTGGCCGACGTCAACGAAGCGGCTCTCGCCGACGCGGCGGCAACCATAAGCAGCGCCCGCACCGACGTCGTGGACGTGACCGACTCGGCCCAGGTCGACGCCTGGATCGACGGCATCACCACCGACCTCGGCCGCCTCGACGTGCTGATCAACAACGCCGGCATCATCCGCGACAACCGTATCGAGGACATCACCGACGACGACTGGCACGCGGTCGTCGACGTCAGCCTCACCGGCGGCTTCCACTGCGCCCGCGCCGCGTTCGGCCCGATGAAACGCCAGGGCTACGGACGCATCGTCAGCTTCTCCTCCATGTCCTGGCGCGGGAACTTCGGCCAGACCAACTACGTGGCCGCCAAGGCCGGCATCGTCGGCATGACCCGCACCCTCGCCCTCGAAGGCGCCCGCCACGGCATCACCGCCAACGCCATCGCCCCCGGCCTCATCGAGACCCCCATGCTCGCCTCCATGAACGGCCCCGCACGCGACAAACTCACCCACAAGATCCCCATGCGACACACCGGCCGCCCCGAGGACATCGCCGAAGCCGCGGCCTTCCTCGCCGGCGAGGCCGCCGGCTACATCACCGGCGTCGTCCTGGACGTGGACGGCGGAATCTCCATCGGATCCTCGATCCGGTAGAGCCGCTTCGCGGGTCAGGCGGTGACGGTCCCCCGATTGCGTGAGTCGATGCCCGATCGGGTCGCCGCCCGGGGCACTCGGCATGGGTACGTTAGACGGTACTCTAGTACCCTTGCGCCAGGGTCGATCTTCCGGCCCGGACGACCGCCCTCCGCATCCGGCGGAGATGATCAGGGGAGCAGCCAGGGTGACGGCCGAAACCGACTCGCGTGACCGACGCCCGCGCCGAACGGCGCGCAGGCGGGTCGTGGACACCCGTCGGCGGGACGAACTGCTGCGTCAGGCCGAGGCGATCATCCTGGCCGAAGGCTTCACCTCGGTGACCATGGATGAGCTCACCCAGCGGCTCGGGTGCTCCAAGGCCACGCTGTACAGCCTGGCCTCCACCAAGGAACAGCTGGTACTCGCGGTCACCCGTGCCTTCTTCCGGGATGCGACCGCCGAGATCGAGGAGGTCGTCCGGGCCGAACCCGACCCCAGGCAGCGTATCCGGGTCTACCTCGCCGGCGTCGGCACCGCCATGCGCAGGCACTCCCATGCCTTCTACGACGACATGGTCGGTTACAAGCCGACGGCGGAGATCTACCGCAAGAACTCCGCCGCCGCCGCGCACCGCGTCCACGAAATGATCGAGGAGGGCGTGCGCGCCGGCGTCTTCCGCGAGCTCAACGGGCATTTCGCCGCCCAGGTGGTGGCCGTGACCATCGACGCGGTCCAGTCGGGGGCCCTCCTGGAGAGTACCGGCCTGACCGCGGGCGACGCTTTCTCGGAACTGGGGGACCTCCTCCTGGAAGGGCTCAGCGCGGGGCAGGGCGCGCCCGGACAAGACCGGGGGTGTTGACCCAGGCAAGGGCCGGGGAACGCGCGTGTCAAGCGCGCGCGTCGCCGCGTTCAAGGGGCAGGTCACGGCCCGGTGGGTCGATGTGCTGTGCGCGCGGGTGCTGCGCAGGGGTGAGCCGGCCGAGCCGACCGGCGTCATACGGCTACGGCTACGGCTCCTGGACAGGGCTCACCCAGGGTGATGGGTCGGCTTCTCCCCCGGGGCGGAGCCGGCTTGCCAGCTGGCGAGGACTTTGAGTCTGTCTTCGTGCGAGGTGCCGGGCTCCGCGGTGTAGACGGTGAGGTTGTGCACCGCTCGGTCGGAAAGGGGCAGGTCCAGGGACTGGTAGGTCAGCTCCAGATCCCCGATGTCCGGGTGGCGCAGGCGCTTGATGCCGTCGTGGCGGATGCGGACGTCGTGGGCCGCCCACTGGGTACGGAACTCGGGACTGAGTGTGGACAGCTCGCCGATCAACTCGCGCAGATCCCGGTCATGCGGCTCCCGCCCGGCCTCCGCGCGCAGCAACGCGGCGGTGATGACGACGGATTCGTGCCAGTCGACGTAGAAGTGCCGGGCGATCGGGTCGAGGAAGGTGAAGCGGGCGAAGTTGGCCCGCCCGTGCCGGTCGGCGGTGGCACTGGCGAAGACCGGCGCGAGCAGGGCGCGGACCAGCGGGTTGCCGGCGACGATGTCCAGCCGCCCGTTGCGCACGAACGCTGCGGACATCGTCATGGAGTCGATCATCCACTGGACGCGGGGCGGCACCCCGACGCCTCTCCGACGGGTGGGTTCGCGGCGGGCGGGCCGGGCGGCCCGGGCCAGGTCGAAGAGATAGGTACGTTCGTCGTCGTCGAGCCGCAACGCCTTGGCTACCGCGTCGAGGACGTCTTCGGAGACACCGCCGACGTGCCCCTTCTCCAGGCGTGTGTACCACTCGGGGCTCACGCCGGCGAGGACGGCCACTTCCTCCCGCCGCAGTCCGGGAACGCGACGCCGACCGCCGGCGGGCAGCCCGACCTGCTCCGGGGTGATCTTCGCGCGCCGGCTGGCGAGGAAGTCTCGGATCTCGGTGCGGTTGTCCGCCGGGTGGTCGGGTCCTGGGGCCATGTCCACCACGGTAGCCATCGGCCGTCACATAGGGAGGTTGAGCTTGTCCCCCTATAAACGCGACCTGGTTCGCGGGGCGGAGAAATGAGCTCGCGCGGAAGGCCCCGCACCCTCGCCGCGACATCAGCATGTCTTCCACCCCGCGAGTCATCACCCGCGCAGGGTTGGGGGGTTGAGCTGGTACCCCCCATAAGCCCGACCTGTCACGCCTGACGCGGAGGCGGTTGCCTGGAATGGCGGCCGGGTCACGGCAGTAGCGACCGCCGCACCCCTATCCCCCACGGATCGAACAGGTGAGGTCCACTCCATGGAACGTCGTAAAGCGCTCGGACTGATCGCCGCCACCGGCGCCGCCACCGCCGCGTCCTTCACGGCCGTGCCCGCCTTCGGTGACGAGAGCGGCCGTGCCGCGGGCGCCACCGGACAGGGCAGGGCCACGGCCAAGGGCGGCTACACGTTCGCGCTGGACAAGGCCGTCAGGCGGACCCCGGTGCGGTTCAAGAACCGCTACGGCATCGAACTCGCCGCGGACCTCTACGTGCCGAAGAACGCCCGGGGCAAGCTGCCGGCCCTGGCGGTCAGCGGCCCGTTCGGCGCCGTCAAGGAACAGGTCTCCGGGCTCTACGCCAACGAGTTCGCCCGCCGCGGCTACGTCGCCCTCGCCTTCGACCCCTCCTTCACCGGGGAGAGCGGCGGCAGGGTGCGCGATGTGGGCTCGCCCGACATCAACACCGAGGACTGGAGCGCCGCCGTCGACTTCCTCGGCCTTCAGAAGATCGTCGATCGCGAGCGGATCGGCGCGCAGGGCATCTGCGGTCTGAGCGGGATGGCGCTCACCGCGGCCGCCGCGGACAGCCGTATCAAGGCGGTCGCCACGTCCGCGATGTACGACATGTCGCGTGCCATGTCCCGCGGCTACCAGGACTACTACACGCGTGAGCAGCGCCAGAAGGTCGTGGACCACCTCAGCCGGCAGCGCTGGATCGACGCCGAGAACGGCACCTACGCGCGGCTCTCCGCAGAGGTCCCCTTCGACGAGAACGGCAACGTCGCCCCCTCCGACCGCGGCCTGCCCGAGACCCTCCCGCCGGACGCCGACCCGATCACGACGATGTTCTTCAACTACTACCGCACCAGGCGCGGTTACCACCCGCGCTCGATCAACTCCACCACCGCGTGGACCGGGACCACGCCGATGTCGTTCTTCGCCTTCCGGCAGATGACGAACATCGACCTGCTCGCGCCCCGCAAGGCCCTTCTGGTGACCGGATCCGAGGCGCACTCCCGCTACTACTCCGAGGACGTCCAGAAGACGGCCCCCGACACCATCGACCTCCTGGTCGTCCCCGGCGCGGACCACGTCGACCTGTACGACCGCAAAGACGTCATCCCCTTCGGCAAGCTCGACGAGTTCTTCACCAAGAACCTCGTCTGACCGCAAGCACTCCACGACAGGCCGGCACCCCACCGGCCTGTCGTGGAGTCGACATCACCGCTCAGAAGGAAGTTGCCCTCATGAAGGTGAAGACCATGTCCGCGACTGGTGTGGCCTCCCTCCTGCTGGCCCTGCCGGCCTGCGCGTCGTCGCCCGAAGAACCCGAGGGCTCCCCGGGCTCCGCCTCCGCCACGGCGCCGCCGTCGAGGCCCATGACGTCGGACGGCAGTGGCGACGCCGGTGAGAGGACAGACGATGAGATCGTCGGCGCCGTGATCCGGTTCTCCTCCGACGCGACCTCGGTGGACGTGACGGTCGACGAGGACAACCCCGCCGTCCGCGACTTCGTGTCGATGCTGCCCCTCACCCTCACGTTCGAGGAGTACGCCGGCGAGGAGAAGATCAGCTACCTGCCCCGCAAGCTCGATCACGAGGGTTCCCCGGGGTCTGCCCTGGAGCGAGGAGACCTGCTCTACTTCGTGCCCTGGGGGAACATCGGCTTCTGGTACGCGCGCGAGGGCAACCCTCCTTCCGACCGGACCATCCACCTCGGCACCTACGACGCCACGCTCGAGCAACTGGAACAGCTCGAAGGCGAACGCGTGACTGTCGCGATCACCGACTGAGCAGGTGCGTGAGCGTCGATAGGGGTCAGTAGGGTTGGGCCGTGCGGGGGGTGCGGCACGGACGGGAAGATGGCCATGTTGTGTGGGTCGCGGGGCGGGTTCGGTCTGGAGTTCCACGTCGACCAGGACCCGGGGCTGCTGTGCGTCGATGTCTTCGTCGGCGGGCTTCATGTGAACACGTGGGACAACGCGTTCTACCCGCCCCTGCTGGTCAAGAAGCTCAAGGACGAGCTCGCCCGCTTCCGTACGCCGACCCCGCCGCCGGTGGACTTCACCTCGCCGTCCGATTCCTTTCGCACCGCCGAGAGTTGGATGTACGGCGATGCCGGCACCGAGGCCGAGCCCGGGGCGGCGCTCGCGCGGTGGGAGTTCCTGGAGTGGGGGGAGTGCACCGACGAGGTGACGGCGTTCGCGTTCCCTGACGGGGACCGGGTGCACCTCGCTTGCCGGCTGCGTGAGGAAGACGGCGCCGTCTCGGGCACCGAGGCCCGGCACGAGCCCACGGTGGTGTCGCTGCACCGGACGGTGTTCGTCGAGACGCTGGAGCGCGGCCTCGCCATCGCCGAACGTGAGTGGGCCGCCCGGCGGTCCACGCGTTGATCAGGCCTTCGCCGGCCACGCCTCGCGGTCCAGCAGATCGAGGACGAGTGCCGCGATGTTCCACGCGTCGTCCTCGCCCCGGTGATGGCGTCCCTCGAGCGGCAGTCCCGCGATCCGCAGCGCCTGGCTCATGCCGGGCTTCTTGCGCAGTCCGTAGGCCGCGGTGAACACGGCCTTGGCGTTGGTGTGCGTGCGCTCCGTCGGATAGCCGAACGGGTAGGCCACGCCGTCGGCCTGACTCTGCCGAGCGAACTGCCGACGGTCGTACTCGCCCCAGCTCGCCCAGGGCCGCTCCCCCGCCCCGTGCTCCTCGACGAGGATCCGGCACGCCTCGGCGAAGGTGACGCCCTGTTCCACCTCGGCCTGCGTCAGGCCGGTCAGTTCCGTGCAGAAGTCGCTCACCGCCGAGCGGACGGGGCGGACCAGGACACGGTGCCGGGACACACGACACCGTGCCGACACGTCCACGACGGTGAGACCGATCTCGATGATCTCGTGCACCGAGCCGGGCGGCGGTTGTCCGTCCCAGCAGGTGGCCTCCACATCGATGACGTTGAGCAGGGTGGTTTCGTGACGCATGGGGACGAGGGTAAGGACGCGTGCGCGGCTCCGGCATCTCGATTTCCTGTCGCGCTACCGTTGCGCGTCGTCCCACGAGAGCGCCGGGAGTGCGCATGACCGACTCGGCTACGGCCCGCGTGACCTTGCTGGTGTTGTACTCGCCCCGGCTCGAGGAATGCCGGCGCTTCTATCAGGACCTCGGCCTGGACTTCACCGCGGAGCGACACGGCCGGGGTCCCGAGCACCATGCCGCCGTCCTGGGCGACGGTACGGTCTTCGAGCTCTACCCGGCCCGTCCGGACCGGCGGACGGACGCGCTGCGGCTGGGCCTGGCCGTAAACGGCGCGAGGGCCACTCCCCCACTCGCCCGGGGGCGCCATCTGCTCACCGACCCGGACGGCCGCACCGTCGAGGTCCACGCCACCTGAACACCGCGCACCGGCACGGTCGTCGAGCCGCGCCGGTCCTAAAATCCGTTGACGGGCGCGCCGGCCGGCCCGGACGATCAAGCGCGTGTCTGCCGCCCTGGCGCCGCTGCGCCACCGCCCGTTCCGTCACCTCTTCATCGGTACGACGGCCAATCTGCTCGGCAACGGAGTGGCGCCGATCGCCCTGGCGTTCGCCGTCCTCGACGCCACCGGCTCGGTCGGCTCGCTCGGGTTGGTGGTCGGCGCCCACTCCCTCACCAGCATTCTCTTCCTGCTGTACGGCGGGGTGTTGGCGGACCGGCTGCCGCGCGGCCCGCTGCTGGTCGGCAGCAGTGTGGTCTGCGGCCTGAGCCAGGCGGTGATCGCCGCCCTGGTCCTCACCCACAACGCCGCCATCCCCCTGCTCATGGTGCTCGCCGCGGTCTCCGGCGCGTCAGGTTCCTGCTATCAGCCCGCCGCCCAGGCGTTGTTGCCGCAGACCGTGCCGGCCGAGTCCCGCCGCGCCGCCCTCGCGCTCTCCCGCATCGCGGGCAGCAGCGCGGTGGTCGTGGGCGCCTCGCTCGGCGGCGTCCTGGTCGCCGCGATCGGCCCGGGCTGGGGCCTGGCCGTCGACGCGCTCAGCTTCGCGCTCGCCGCCACGTTCTTCGCGCTGGTCCGCGTCCAGGCCGCGCCGCCCGCGCCCAGCCCCGGTGTGGTGCATGAACTGCGCGTCGGCTGGCGGGAGTTCACCTCCCGCAGCTGGGTGTGGGTGATCGTGGTGTGCTTCTGCTTCCTCAACGCCGGCCTCACCGCCTCGTTCACCGTCCTCGGACCGGCCGTCGCCGACAGCACCGGGATCGGCCGCAGCGGCTGGGGCCTGGCCCTCGCCTCGGGCTCGCTCGGCGCGGTCGCCGGCGGCGTCCTGTCGCTGAGATGGCGGCCCCGGCGCGCGATCCTGGTCGGCTGCGCGCTGATGGGTCTGACGGCGACGATCCCGCTGCTGCTCGCGCTCGCCCCGTACACCTGGCTGCTGGTCGTGGCCAACTTCGTGGCGGGCGTGGGCGGCGAACAGGCCGGCGTCGCCTGGTACTCGACCCTCAACGAGCAGATCCCCGAGGACCGTCTTGCCCGCGTCTACGCCTACGACGACCTCGGCTCCTACCTCGCGCTCCCGCTCGCCCAGTTCGCCGCCGGGCCCGCCGTGCTCCTCCTCGGCCTCCAGGCCACCCTCTACGCCGCCGCCGCGCTCATCCTCCTCGCCACGCTCGTCATGGTCGCCACCCCGTCCATCCGCGCGCTGGTCCCGGGCGCAGCGCGGCCGCAGCCCGCCGCGGAGTGCGTCACGCCCCGTACGGTGGAGTCATGAGCGATCACTCCGACGCGGCTGTCGTGCCCGTCCAGGCCTATGAACCCCCTTACTACGCGGTCGTGTTCACCACGGTGCGCACCCCGGAGCAGGAGGGGTACACCGAGACGGCCGCGCGCATGGAGGACCTCGTGAAGGACATCCCCGGATACCTGGGGATGGACCATGCGCAGACCCCCGGCGGGCTCGGCATCACGGTCAGCTACTTCCGTGACGTCGACGAGCTGACGCGGTGGCGTGACGACCTGGAGCACCGCGCGGCGCAGAAGCGCGGGCGGGCCCAGTGGTACCAGAGCTACACGCTGCATGTGGCGAAAGTGGAGCGGAGCAGCGGATTCACGCGAGCGGAGGTCGCGCAGGGCCCGACGGCAGACTGACAGGGACGACGGGACGGACGGGGTCAGCGGGCGGTGGCAGCGACAACCGCCGCGAGGTCCTCGGCCGACTCGGGTGTGAGGCGGTAGAACCCCTGGAGGCTGACCGCCCGCTGCAGACGGCCGTCCACCACGTACTTCAGACCCCTGGTCTGTCCTCGGCGGTTGCGCCAGGTCAGTCGGCCCAGGAGCTCGCCGGGTATCGCCATGTCGAAGCGCACGGGCGTGGCGTCCACGTGCACGGCCTCGGCGCCGCAGCCGCCCGCGCCGAGCGCCGCCCAGTCGTGGTGCCCCGGGAAACCCGCGTCCCGCCAGGTCGCCGGAGCGGCGCCGCAGCAGCCGCGCCGCTCCCTGTCGACCACGCGCATCCGGCTCACCAGCAGCACCTCGCCCCGGTTCACGTGCAGCGCGTACACCTCGTCCCCGGGGCGGGCGCCCGACCAGGCGGGCAGCGAGGAATGGACGCCGCTGAACGCGACGGGCGGGCGCTCACCCTCGCGCCCCGCCGCGCGCAGGGCACGGCATGTGTCATGGGTCCACAGGACCGTGAAGGCATCGGACATGCCGCGATCCTACGAACGGGCACTGACACCGTCGGCCGCCTCCCGGGCGATCCGGTCGAACTGGGCGCCCATCGCCTCGGACAGGGCCTGCGCGGCAGAGAGGGGGCGGACCATCACCGTGAACTCGTCGATCTTCCCCTGGTCGTCGAAGTGCAGGAAGTCGCAGCCCTGGAGCTGCTTGCCGGCGATGGTCGCGGTGAAGACGAAGGCGTGGTCGCGCCCGTCGGGGTTGGCGATCTCGCGGACGTAGGTGAAGTCCTCGAAGACCCGGGACACACCGCGCAGGATCGCGGCGGTCATCGCCTTGCCCGGGTACGGCTTGAACGCGACCGGGCTGGTGAAGACGACGTCGTCGGCCAGCAGGGCGGCGACGGCGTCCATGTCGCCGTTCTCCACAGCCTCACGGAAGGCGTGCATGAACCCACCTCTCACAGGGATCTATATACAAGGAATTGATTAGGTGAGGAGGAGAGTAGCAGCACTGCTAGCGTGTGCTCATGGCTTTGCGGAACGCGGTGATGGCCGCGCTGTTGGAGGGCGAGGCGTCCGGGTACGACCTCGCGAAGGCGTTCGACGCGACGGTCGCCAACTTCTGGATGTCGACTCCCCAGCAGCTCTACCGGGAGCTGGAACGCATGGAGGCCGAAGGGCTGGTCACGGCCCGCGTCGTCGAGCAGGAGCGCCGGCCCAACAAGCGGCTGTTCTCACTGACCCGGGCCGGGCGCGAGGCCGTGCACGCCTACACCGCCGAGCCGCCCGGGAAGCCGGGGGTGATCCGGGACGAGCTGATGGTCAAGGTGCAGTGCGTGGACGTCGGCGACAGCGAGGCCGTGCGGGCCGCCGTCGCCCAGCGCATGGAGTGGGCCACCGCCAAGCTCGCCCGCTACGAGAGGCTGCGCCAGCGCCTCCTCGACGGGCGCTCGGAGGAGGCGTACTTCGCCGAGGCGGAACGCGTCGGACCGTACCTCACGCTGCTGCGCGGGATGGCTCTGGAGCGGGAGAACCTGCAGTGGGGGGACATGGCCCTGCGCCGACTCGACCAGCGCGCGGCCGCCGCGCGCTCACGCACCTAGCGAGGCCGTCGCAGCGCACACCGGGCGAGGCCGTGTCGTACGGAGGGCGAGGGCGAGGGCGCCGGGCGTACGCCTAGCGCGCGGGCGCGGTCACCGGCAGGAGGGTCGGTCTCTTGGCCCGGCGGCCGTCGCCGGAGGAGCGGCCGCGCAGGCGGCGGCCGAGCCAGGGGCCGAGGAAGGCGCCGGCCCAGCGCACCTCGGCGCCCACGGCCCGCCAGGCGGCGGCGTCCGTGCCCTCGGCCGGAAGGGGGTGCGTCCAGGTGTCGTCGCTGCCGGGCAGTTCGAGCGCCTGGGCCACGGCGGCCGCGATGCGCGCGTGCCCCAGCGGACCGGCGTGCAGCCGGTCCGCGCTCCACAGCCGTGGATCGGTCACGACGGGGTGCGCGGCCGTCTCCGCGACCAGCACGCCGTGGCGGGCGGCGGCCTCCCGTACGCGATCGTTGAGCGCGAGCACGCGGCGGCCGATCGGGCGGGCCAGCGGAGTGATGCGCCCCACGTCGGGGGCGGTGAGGGTCACGACCGTGGCGCCCTGGGCGGTGAGGGCGGCGAACATCGCCTCCAGGTGGCCGGCCACCTCGTCGAGGTCGACGCGCGGGCGCAGCACGTCGTTGACCCCGGCGACGACGGTGGCGAGGTCGGGCCGCATCGCGAGTGCCGGGGCGAGTTGTTCGGCGCGCACCTCTCCGGCCTTGCGGCCGCGTATCGCGAGGTTGGCGTAGCGCAGGCCGGGGCGGTGACGGTCGAGCAGCTCGGCGAGCCGGTCCGCCCAGCCCCGCAGACCGCTTTCGTCGTCACCGTCCCCGAGCCCCTCGGTCTGACTGTCGCCCAGGGCGACATAGCGCAGATACCCACCGCTCGGCACGGACCGACCGCCTCTCGTCGACGCCGGCGGCCCGGTGGCGCCGACGGTTCACCGTCTTGCTGGTCAACGATGCACCTAGGTGCATCGTTGACTAGGAAGATAGCAGCCGACTCACGGCCGCGCAGTGGGTGCCGGGACGTCGGAGGCCGTGGCGAGGACCGCCTCGCCGAGCACCTCGGCCACCTCCTTCCACTCGATGAGGGACATCGTGAGGGGCGGCAGGAGTTTCAGTACGTGTCCCCGCCCCGAGGTCTCCGCGACGATCCCGGCGCGGAACAGCGCACGCCGCACCCCCTCGGCGGTGTCCGCGTCGGCGAACCGCAGCCCGCTCATGGCGCCCTTGCCCACCACGTCGGCCGTCTGGGCCGGGAGGGCCGCGACCAGGCCGTCGAGGCTGGTGCGGATCGCCGAGGCCAACTGCTCGGCGTGATGGGTGAATTCGGGGTCGGTCCAGTGGTCCAGGGCCGCGGAGCCCGCAACGAAGGCGAGGTTGTGGCCGCGGAAGGTGCCGTTGTGCTCGCCCGGCGCCCACCGGTCGATCTCGCGGCGGATCAGCAGGGCCGCCATCGGCAGCCCCATGCCGCTGAGCGACTTCGACAGACACACCAGGTCGGGGCGGAGTCCGGGGGTGTCCTCGAAACTGAAGAAGGTCCCGGTGCGGCCGCAGCCCGCCTGGATGTCGTCCACGATCACCAACGCGCCCACGGCGTCGGCGAGTTCACGGATCCGTACGAGCCAGTCGTGGGGGGCGGTGTGCAGGCCGCCCTCGCCCTGGACGGTCTCCAGCAGGATCGCCGCGGGCGGGGCCGTCCGCGCGTCCCGGCCGAGGGCCCGTTCCAGGGCGGTGACGGGGTCGGTGCCGTCCGGGTGGGCCGCGTCGCCGTAGGGCAGGATCGTGACGTCGGTCAGCGCCACCCCGGCCGCTCCGCGCAGCAGCGGGGAGGTCGTGGCGGCGAGGGCGCCCAGGGACGCTCCGTGGAAGCCGCCGGTGAAGGCGATCACCTCGGTGCGGCCGGTGACCTTGCGGGCCAGCTTCAGCGCGGCCTCCACCGCGAGTGTCCCGGCCGGGCCCGGGAACTGCACCACGAAGTGGCCCAGTCCCCGGGGCTCCAGGACCAGGCCGGTGAAGCGTTCCAGGAAGTCGGCCTTCGCGGTGGTGTGCAGGTCCAGCGACTGGACCGGCCCGCCGGCCGCGAGGTAGGCCGTCACCCGTTCGACGATCGCGGGCGGGTTGTGGCCGTAGTTGAGGGAGCCCGCCCCGCAGAGCAGGTCCACGTAGCGACGCCCGGTGGTGTCCCACAGGTGGTGTCCGCTGGCGCGTTCGAAGACCACCGGGAAGTCGCGGCAGTAGCTGCGTACGTTCGACTCGTGACGTTCGAACACCGTACGGGGCGTCCGGTCGGCCTCGGTCATGTCAGCACGTACCTTTCATCGATTGCGGAGCCGCGTCACTTGACCAGGACCGTTCCGTCGCCGGGACGGTGGTCGCGGGAGCGGCGGAGGTCGCTGAACGCGAAGGTCCGCTGGAGCCAGCGGTCCGCGCCGTCGTAGCGCGGGGTGAACGCCGAACGTCCGTGCAGGGTCACCCTGTTGTCGACCACGGCGAGGTCTCCGGGACGGAGCAGCACCCCCGTGTACGTCGCGTGGGCGACCGTCGCCAGTTCGGTGAGGGCGGCCCGGCCTTCGGGGGTCAGGGCCCGGGTGGCCGCCTCGTCGAAGCACAGGTCCGGGTCCTCGGGGTCGCCGGTGAGGACGGCGTGGACGGTGCCGGTGTCGCCGCGGCCGAAGGACGGGGGTGCCTGGGTGACGTACTCGGGGCGGCCGAGCGCCTCGCGGGTCGCGGGGGTCAGCCGGGGCAGTACGCGCCGGACACAGCTGGTACGCAGCTCCGCCACGCCCTCGTGGTCGGGGCGCAGGCACAGCAGCATGACGTAGTCCGGGCGGTGGGGGTGGAAGGCGTTCTCGGTGTGGAAGGTGAGCTCGACCGAGCCCACGTTGCCCTGGACCTCCTCCTCCCCCGGCACCGGGACCACGTCCTGGACCAGGGCGCCGGACTTCTCGGCCGCGAACGCGGCCGGATCGCCGAGCCCCGCCGCGAACAGCAGCAGGGTCGCCGCGGGCAGTGACGGGACGCGCTGCACCGAGCCCTTCACCATCGGGGTCGGCGGCAGGTCGGCGGCGCCGATGGGCAGGCGCCGCAGGACGAGGGCGCCGTCGGGGCCGGAGTTCCTGCGGAACTCCCTTACCAGCCGCCTCACTTCGGCCGGGGCGTCCTCCCAGGCGTGGCGGGCGAGGGCCGGCCAGTCGGGGTCGTCGACCCGCTCCCCGGCCCGGTCCAGCAGGCCACCCGTCACCAGGGCCAGTGCGGCCAGGTCGGGGGCGCCGAGGCGGACCGTGCCGTCGCCGGGCGTGGGGTGAGGGGTCCGCGCCGGGCTCGCGGGCGCCGTCGTCGATTCGACGCTGATCACGTCGTGTTCACTTCCGTTCCGTGCGTCGCGTGGGGTGACGTGGGGTGGTCAGGCGTTCATGGCGTCGATGAGGCTCTTGGGTCGCAGGTCGGTCCACTCGCGCTCGATGTGGTCGAGGCAGGCGGGGCGGGTGTCCGGGCCGTAGGCGGTCGTCCAGCCGGCGGGTACGGCCACGGAGTCGGGCCACAGGGAGTGCTGGCCCTCGTCGTTGACCAGGACCCGGTAGGTGCCGTCGGGGTTCTCGAAGGGGTTGGTCATGGCGGGTCGCTGTTCCTTTCAGGAGCCCGGGAGGCACTTCGCCTCCCGGGTGTGGGTGTGGGGTGTGAGGCCCCGGGTAGCGGGCCGCAGCGAGGCGGTCCGCGCGGCTCGCGTCAGCGTTCGACGAAGGCCCAGTAGCGGGAGATCGCGTCCTCGTCGATGTCCGGGATCGCGACCGCCAGGTCCCGCAGTCGCTGGAGCGTCCGGTCGTTCTCGAACGCCAGGGTGGGCCGCCCGGGGTCCGGCGCGTTCCTCGCGTGCTCTTCGAGAGAGGCCTGGTAGGGCAGGATCGGCAGGTCCTCGCCCCGTTCGCTCGCGCGCCGCAGGCGCCGCAGCCATGCGGTGAGCGGGACCGCTTCGGTCACCGTCCCGTGCGCCCGGTCGTATCCGCTCATGAAGGCATCGATTCCGACCCGGTGCGGGTGGTGGAGGTGGTGCACGCGGGCGGTTCCGGTGCCGGTCAGGATCAGCCCCACCACGGCGCGGGCCAGGACGTCGACGGGGAGCAGTGCTTCCTCCCCCTCCGGCCCGGCCGGATGGCAGCCGAGCGCGGCGCTGCTGGTGAGCAGTCGGGAGAACATGTCGTCCGTGCTGACGGCACCGGTCGAGGTGTGTGCCCAGATCCGGCCGAGCCGGTGGATGGCGCCGGTGGCCCCCCGCTCGAAGGCACGCTCGACCAGCCGGTCCGCGACCCATTTGCTCGCCGCGTAGCCGTCGCCGAACAGGTGCCTCTCGCCGTCGATCAGAGAGTCCTCGCTGACCAGCCGGGAGTCCTGGCCGGGCCCGAACACACCGAGGGTGGAGAGGTGGTGGAACGCCTTCGGGCGGCCCTCGGCAGCCAGGCGCAGCAGGGTTCGGGTGCCCTCCACGTTGGCCGGCTTCAGCAGGCCGTACGGCGAGAGGTGATGGACGTGTGCGCCGCTGTGCACGATCGTGTCGACGCGCTCGCGCAGGTCCGCCCAGTCCGAGGGGTCGAGGCCGAGGTCCCCTGCGGCCAGGTCGCCCCGGACGATGTTCAGCCGCGCCTCGTCCGACGCGGGGCCGAGGTCGATGCCGTAGCGCAGCAGGGTTCCGGTCAGCCGCCCTGCGGCCTCGGCGTCGGTCCGCGCCCGGACGAGGCAGTGCACGCGCGCCGACGTCCGGTCCAGCAACTCCGCCAGCAGGAAGGCTCCGACGAACCCCGTGGCCCCGGTCAGCAGGATCTCCCGGGGGCCGTCGGCGTCCGGGGCGGCCTGCCGTGCGTCGGGTGGGCCGGCGGGGGACGCGCCGGACGTGAAGCGCAGGGCGGGGCTCAACTCGGCCTCCGAGTCCGGCACCCACGACGCGGGGCGCGGTCCGTCCTCCGTGAGGTGGCGGGCCAGTCCCGCCGGGGTGGGTGCTCCGAGGAGCGCCGACAGGCTGAAGCGGATGCCCACGGTCTCACCGATGCGGCCTGCCAGCCGGGTGGCGAGGAGGGAGTGGCCGCCCAGCGCGAAGAAGTCGTCGTCGGCGGAGACCTCGGGCACGTTCAGTGCCTCGGCGAACAGGGTGCACAGCTGGGTCTCCAGTGGGGTGCGCGGTGCCCGGCCGGTGCCGGCGGCGACGTCCGGCGGGGCGGGCAGCCGCCTGCGGTCGAGCTTGCCGTTGGGGTTCAGTGGGACTTCGGCGAGCTCGATGATGGTGGAGGGGATGAGGTGGGCGGGGAGGGTCGTGGCGAGCTTGGTTCGTAGGGCGTCGGGGTCGAGGGAGTGGTTCGTTGGCTGGGTTGCATCTTCGCCGCGGGTCAGTGGGGGCTGGTCGCGCAGTTCCCCGCGCCCCTGGAGGGGCGCTGCTTGCCCGGGGGTTGCGAGTGGGACGACGTAGGCGACCAGGCGTTGGTCGCCCGGGCGGTCCTCTCGGGCTATTACCGCGGCCTGGGCTATGCCGTCCAGTGCCGTCAGGGCGGACTCGATCTCGGCCGGCTCTATGCGGTAGCCCCGGATCTTGACCTGGTCGTCGACGCGGCCGGCGTATTCCAGGAACCCGGCGCGGTTCCAGCGGGCGCGGTCGCCGACGCGGTACATGCGGGTGCCGGGCGGGCCGTAGGGGTCGGCTACGAAGCGTTCGGCGCTCTGGGCGGGCCGTCCGGCGTAGCCGCGGGCGAGTCCGGCGCCTGCGAGGTACAGCTCGCCCCACACCCCGTCGGGGACGGGCTGGAGGTGGTCGTCGAGCACGTACACGCGTGTGTTGCCGATGGGGCGGCCGATGGGCACCGGGCCCGCGCCGAGGTCGTCGTCGGGTTCGATGCGGTGGACCACGCAGCCGACGGTCGCCTCCGTGGGGCCGTACTCGTTGACCACCACGGCCCCGGGGTGCCTGGCGCGCCACGCCTGGAGGGCGGTGCCGTCGAGGGCCTCGCCGCCGATGACCAGGTTGCGGGCGTCGCTGACGCGGTCGGGCAGGGAATCCAGCAGCCGCAGATGGCTCGGGGTGACCTTGAGCAGGTCGGGGGTCTCGGTGTCGTGGTCCAGGTCCGCGAACCGCACCCGGCCGCCCGTGACGAGCGGGGTGAACAGGGTGGTCACCGGCATGTCGAAGGCGAGGGAGGTGTGGACCAGGGACTCGCCGGACGCGGCCGGGTACATCGTGGCCGCCTCGCTCAGATAGGCGGCGAGCGAGCCGTGTTCGACGACGACTCCCTTGGGGCGGCCGGTCGATCCGGAGGTGTGGATCAGGTAGGCGGCCTGGTGAGGGTGGACGGGCAGGCCCAGGTCGTCGTCGGGGACATCGTCCAGGGCGACGGGGAGGGTCTCCTCGTCGAGGACGATCCGCGCCGCCGCGTCGGCGACCAGCGCGTCGATCCGTGCCCGCGGGTTGGCCGGGTCGATGGGCAGATAGGCCGCGCCGGTCTTCAGGACCGCGAGCAGGGCGACGACCACTTCGGGGCGGCGCGGCAGCACGACGGCGACGACGGTCTCGGGTCCGGCGCCGAGCGCGATCAGGTGCCGGGCGAGCTGGTTGGCGCGGCGGTTCACCTCCTCGTACGTCAGCTCCGTACCGTCCGCGACGACGGCCACGGCGTGCGGGGTGCGGGCCACCTGTGCCTCGAGCATCTCCGGCAGCGGTGCCCCGGGCAGCGGGCGGTCGGTGTCGTTGCGGCGGACGAGCGTGTCGTCGCGTTCGGCGGGGGTGAGCAGGGGCAGGGCGTGCAGGGGGCGTGCCGGGTCGGCGGTCACCTCCTGGAGCAGGCGCGTGTAGCGGGTGGCGACGCTCTCGGCGGTGGCCCGGTCGAAGAGGTCCGCGGCGTACTCGACCGCTCCGGACCAGCCGCCGTCGCCGGTCTCGACGAGCGTCAGCGACAGGTCGAACTTGGCGTGGTCGCCGGGCACGTCCCCGACGGTCACCGTGAGGCCGGGGAGTTCGGGTGCGACGGGCTCCTGGTTGACCGTCAGCATGACCTGGAACAGGGGGTGTCGGGAGCGGGAGCGCGTCGGGTTGAGGACCTCGACCAGGTGCTCGAAGGGCACGTCGGTGTGGTCGTACGCCGCCACGTCCGCCGCGCGCACCCGGTCGAGGAGTTCCTCGAAGGTGGGGTCGCCGGAGGTGTCGGCTCGCAGCACCAGGGTGTTGGCGAAGAGCCCGACGAGGCCTTCCAGCGCGGTGTCGGGACGGCCCTCCACGGGGGTGCCGATCACGATGTCCTCGCCGGCGCCGAGCCGGGTCAGGAGGGTGACGAGCGTGGCGTGCAGCACCATGAAGGCGCTGGCGCCCCGGTCGCGGCCGAGGGCGTCGACGCGGCCGCGCAGCCCGGCCGGGACCGTGAACGGCACCGTGCCACCGCGCCGGGAGGCGATCGCGGGCCGGGGCCGGTCGGTCGGCAGCTCGATCTGGTCGGGGATCCCGGCCAGCTCCCGCGTCCAGAAGTCGACGCGGTCCGGGGGCAGTTCGCGCTCCCACAGGGCGTAGTCGGCGTACTGGACGGGCAGCGGGGTCCAGTCGGGGGCGTGGCCGGCGAGGCGGGCGGCGTAGGCCGTGGAGAGGTCTTCGGCGAGGGGCCGCATGGACGAGCCGTCGCCCGCGATGTGGTGCAGGAGCAGCAGCAGGGCGTGTTCGCTGCCGTCGTCGGTGAACAGCACGGCCCGGAGCGGGAGTTGGTGGTCGAGGGAGAACGGCGTCCGGGCCGCCTCCGCCAGCCCCGTGGCGAACCCGGCGGGGTCGCAGGAGCGGACCGCGAAGCGCGGTTCGGTGTCGACGACGACCTGGTGCGGGCCGTCCGGCCCCTCGGCGATCACCGTGCGCAGCACTTCATGGCGCTCCACCAGGTCGCCGAAGGCGTCCCGCAGGGCGTCCCGGTCCAGGGTTCCGGTCATCCGCAGGACGACGGGGATGGTGTACGTCTGCGACGGGCCGTCGAGCCGGTCGAGGAACCACATCCGCCGCTGCGCCGCCGACAGCGGCACCCGGTCGGGGCGTTCGCGCCGGACGAGCGGGGGTCGGGGGGCCCGTGTCGGCCGGTCCGACAGCAGGTCCGCGAGTCCGGCGACGGTGGCGTGCTCGAAGACCTCCCGGATGGACAGCTCCGCTCCGAGGTCGGCGCGGATCCGGTTGACCAGCCGGGCGACGAGGAGGGAGTGGCCGCCGAGCCGGAAGAAGTCGTCGTCGGCGAAGACCTCGGGCACTCCGAGGACGGTGGCGAAGAGGTCCGCCACCCGGCACTGAAGGCCTTCGGCGGGTGTCCTGCCCGTGCCCTCGGCGGTGCGGTCCGGCGCGGGCAGTGCCTTGCGGGCGATCTTGCCGTTGGCGGTCAGCGGCAGCGTCTCCAGCGGGACGAACGCGGAGGGGACCATGTAGTCGGGCAGGACCCGGGCCGCGGCGGCACGCAGGGCGGCCGGATCCGCCGGGTGCCCCTGGCCCGGTACGACGTAGGCGACGAGGCGCTTGTCGCCGGGGGTGTCCTCGCGGACGACCACGGCGGCGGCGTCGATGCCCGACTGGGCGGTGAGGACGGCCTCCACCTCGCCGAGTTCGATGCGGAAGCCGCGGATCTTCACCTGGTCGTCGACGCGGCTGACGAACTCCAGCCGTCCGGCCGCCGTCCAGCGGGCCAGGTCCCCGGTGCGGTACATCCGGGTTCCGGGCGGGCCGAAGGGGTCGGCGACGAAGCGTCCGGCGGTCAGACCGGGGCGGCCGTGGTAGCCGCGGGTGACGAGGTCGCCCGCGACGTAGAGTTCGCCGGCGGTGCCGACGGGCGCCGGGCGCAGCAGCGCGTCCAGCACGTACATGCGGGTGTTCCAGGCGGGCGTGCCGATGGTGACGACACCGGGCGGCACGGGGTCGCCGGGCTCGATGCGGAACAGGCTGCATCCGACGGTGGTCTCGGTGGGGCCGTACTCGTTGAGGACGGTCACGCCGGGGTGCCGGGAGCGCCAGGCGTCGAGGACGTCGCCGAGGAGGGACTCGCCGCCGAGCACGAGTTGGCCGGCCGGGGAGTACGCGTCGGGGACCGCGCTCAGCAGATGCAGATGGGTGGGGGTGGCCTTGACGAAGTCGGGGCGGGTGACGTGGGCGTCCGGGTCGGGGCCGCTCGCGGTCCAGCGGACCAGTTCGACGGTGCCGCCGGAGATCAGCGGGCCGAACATGCCGGTCGCGGTGAGGTCGAAGGAGACCGGCGAGTGGACCAGGACGCGGTGGCGCAGGCTCTCGTACTCGTGGGTGGCCCAGGCCAGGTAGGCGACCAGGGAGCGGTGTTCGACGACGACCGCCTTGGGCCGCCCGGTGGAGCCCGAGGTGAAGATGACGAAGGCGGTGTGGTCGGGCCGGCGGACCACGGCGGTGAGGGGCCCGGAGGGCCGCCGCTGGATCTCCGGGTCGTCCGTCGGCACGACGGGCGCCGCCGTCGACGAGGCGACGCGCGCGGCGAGTTCGGCGGTGGTGACCACGGCGGCCGGTGCGATGTCCTCCAGCATGAAGGTGAGGCGGTCGTCCGGGTGCGCGGGGTCCAGCGGCAGATATCCGGCACCGGTCTTCAGGACGGCCAGCAGGGTCACCGGGACGTCCTCGGAGACCGGCATCAGCACGGCCACGTGGCGTTCCGGGCCCGCTCCCAGGTCGATCAGGTGGCGGGCCAACCGGTTGGCGCGGGCGTCGAGTTCGGCGTACGTCAGCTCGGTGGTGCCGAACACGACGGCCGGTGCGTCGGGGGTGCGGGCCACCTGGGCCTCGATCAGGTCCGTCAGGGTTTGCGTGGGCACCTCGTGGCCGGTGCTGTTCCACTCGGTGAGCAGCAGTCGGCGCTCGTCGGCGTCGACGAGGTCGAACTCCCGTACCGGGCGCCGCGGTTCGGCGGTGACGGCGGTGAGCAGTCGGGTGAACCGCTCCGCGATGCGGGCGGCGGAGTCGCGGTCGAAGAGGTCGGTGGCGAACTCCAGGAGCCCGTTCACGCCGCCCTCGGGCCGCTCGGTGAGGAAGAACGACAGGTCGAACTTGGCGGTGGGTGACGCGACGGGCCGTACCCGTGCCGTGAGGCCGGGCAGGTCGACGGCGAGGTCGAGGGCGGCCTGCTGGTCGGCGCCGCTGAAGTTGAGGCCGGTCTGGAACAGCGGGTGGCGGGCGGTGGAGCGGGCCGGGTTGAGGGCTTCCACAACCCTCTCGAACGGCACGTCCTGGTGGGCGTAGGCGGCCAGGTCGGCGGCCCGCACCCGGCGCAGCACCTCGGTGAAGTCGGGGTCGCCGCTCAGGTCGGTGCGCAGGACGAGGTTGTTGGCGAAGTAGCCGATCAGGGGCGTGAGGGAGTCGTCGGTGCGGTTCGCGACCGGTGAGCCGATGACGATGTCGTCGCCCGCGCCGAGCCGGTGCAGCAGGGTGGCCAGGGCGGCGTGCACGACCATGAAGACGGTCGTGTGGTGCGCGCGGGCGAGCCGGACCAGGGCCTCGTGGACGGCGGGTTCGACCGTGAAGGGCACCGTGTCGCCGCGGTGGGTGGGGACGGCGGGCCGGGGTCGGTCGAAGGGCAGCTCCAGCTGCTCGGGCAGCCCGGCGAGCGTCGTCCGCCAGTGGTCGAGCTGGTGGGAGAGGGTGCTGTCCAGGTCGTCGGGCTCCCCCAGCGACTGTCGCTGCCACACGGCGAAGTCGGCGTACTGGAGCGGCAGTTCGGCCCACGCGGGTGTCTCGCCCCGGCTGCGCGCCGCGTACGCGGTGGTGAGGTCGCGGGCCAGTGGGGCCATGGAGGCGCCGTCGCCGGCGATGTGGTGCAGGACGAGGAGCAGCACGTGCTCGCCCGCGCCGAGATCGAACAGGGTGGCACGCAACGGTGGTTGGGCGGTGAGGTCGAACGGTGTGCGGACGGCGTCGGCGAGCCGCTCGTCCAGCGCGTCCTCGTCGGCGCGGACGACGGTCAGCGGCGGCACGGACGGCAGGACCACCTGGTGGGGGCCGTGCTCGTCCTCGGCAAAGACGGTGCGCAGGGCCTCGTGCCGCCGCGCCAGGTCGTCCAGGGCCGCCGTCAGCGCGGTCACGTCGAGGTCGCCGGAGAGCCGCAGCGCGACGGGCAGGTTGTACGTCGGGGAGGGGCCCTCGAAGCGGTGCAGGAACCACAGCCGTTCCTGCGCGTACGACAGCGGCAGGCGTCCCTCGCGCGGATGTGGTGCGATCGCGGAGCGGCGCGGGCCGCCGGGGGCGAGCCGGGACGCGAGCTTCGCCACGGTCGTCGCCTCGAACAGGACCGACAGTTCGAGGTCGGTGTCGAGGGCGGCGCGGATGCGGCTCGCCAGCCGGGTCACCAGCAAAGAGTGGCCGCCGAGCGCGAAGAAGTCGTCGTCGATCGAGACCTCGGGCACGTGGAGGACCTCGGCGAACAGGCCGCACAGGATCTCCTCCTGCGGGGTGCGCGGGCCGCGCCCGGTGGTGTGTCCGAGGTCGGGGACCGGCAGGGCCTTGCGGTCGAGCTTGCCGTTCGGAGTGAGCGGCAGCGCGTCCAGGGGGACGATCTGGGCCGGGACCATGTACTCGGGCAGTCGGGCGGCGAGCCGGTCGCGCAGGTCGTCGGCGTCAACGGGCACCGTCCCGGCGGGGACCACGTATCCGACGAGCCATTGGCCGTGCACGGCGGCGGCCGCGCGGGCGACGGCCGGGTGGTCGGCCAGGGCGTCCTCGATCTCGCCGAGTTCGACGCGGAAGCCGCGCAGCTTGACCTGGTTGTCGGCGCGCCCGAGGTACTCCAGCTCGCCGTCGGCCGTCCAGCGGGCCACGTCGCCCGTGCGGTACATGCGGGCCCCGGGTGGCCCGTACGGGCTCGCCACGAACCGTTCGGCGGTCAGCGCGGGCCGGTCGAGATAGCCGCGGGCCAACTGGACGCCCTCGACGTACAGCTCGCCGGGCGCGCCGGGGGCGACCGGTGCCAGCGTCGCGTCGAGGACGTAGGCACGGGTGTTGGCGACGGGCCCGCCGATCAGCACGGCCTCGACGTCCGCCGGCGCGGGCCAGGCGGTCACGTCGACGGCGGCCTCGGTCGGGCCGTAGGCGTTGAGGAGCACGGCGTTCTCGTTCGCCGTGAACTCGTGGAAGCGGCGGACCAGTTCGGCGGGCAGGGCCTCGTCGCCGGAGACGACCAGGCGGACAGAGTCCGGCAGCCGGGTCTCGGCCAGGTAGGCGCCGAGCATGGACGCGCTGAGGTGGACGACCGCGACGGACTCCTCCCGCATCAGCCGCTCCAGGTAGAGCGGGTCGCGGTGGCCGTCGGGCCGGGCCACGACGAGGGTGCCGCCGTACATGAGGGTCCAGAAGACCTCCCACACCGACACGTCGAAGCTGACGGGGGTGGACTGCACCACCCGCTCGCCCGGGGCGAGTCGGTGGTCGCGCTGCATCCACCACAGCCGGTTCGCCATGCCCGCGTACGTGTTGACGGTGCCCTTGGGGCGGCCGGTGGAGCCGGAGGTGTAGATGACGTACGCGGCGTTGTCGCCCCGGGCCGTCACCCCCGGCCGCTCCCCGGGCCCCTCGGCGTCGGGCGCGATCCGCTCGAAGCCGTCCACGTCGCGGTCGGAGACCAGCAGCCGGGCGCCGGAGTCGGCGAGGATGTACGCGATCCGGTCGGCCGGGTAGCCGGTGTCGATCGGCACGTACGCGGCGCCCGCCTTGAGCACCGCCCAGAGGGCCACGATCAGGTCGACCGAGCGCGGCAGCATCACGGCGACCCGTGACTCGGGTCCGACGCCCCCCGCGCGCAGGGCGTGGGCGAGCCGGTTCACCCGGGCGTCGAACTCGCCGTAGGTGACGCTCTCGCCCTCGAAGCGGACCGCCTCGGCGTCCGGGGTGCGCCGCGCGTGCGCCTCCAGCAGGTCGACGGCCGAACCCTCGCCGTCGAAGCGGACGGCGGTGTCGTTCCAGCCGGCGAGCACCAGGGCGCGGTCCTCGGTGCCGAGGACGTCCACCTCGGACAGGCGCAGGCCGGGGTCGGTGGTGACGTGCTCCAGGACGCGGACGAACCGGGTCGCGAAGCTCTCGGCGGTGCGGCGGTCGTACAGGTCGGTGGCGTACTCCAGGCGGCAGAGCAGTCCGCCGTCCTCGTGGACGTGGCAGTCGAAGTGGACGTCGAACTTGGCGGTGCCGCTGGTGACCGGGCCGGGGTCGGCGGTGACGCCGGGCAGGTCGAAGCGGGCCTCGGTGAGGTCCAACCAGGCGAGCATCACCTGGAAGAAGGCGTGCCGGGAGCGGGAGCGCTCCGGGTTCAGTTCCTCCACCAGGCGTTCGAAGGGGACGCCCTGGTGGGCGTATGCGGCGAGGCCCGTCTCGCGGACGCGGACGAGCAGCTCCTCGAAGCTGGGGTCGCCGGAGGTGTCCATGCGGTAGACGAGCGTGTTGATGAAGACGCCGACCACGTCGTCGAGGACGGAGTCGGGCCGGTCGGCGATGACACCGCCGAGCGGGATGTCCTCGCCGGCGCCGAGCCGGGTCAGCAGCAGCGACACGGCCGCCTGGAGGACCATGAACGGGGTGGTGCGGGTGCGGCCGGCCAGGTCCAGCATCCGCCGGTACAGCTCCGGGGCGACGGGGAACTCGACGTGGTCGCCGCGGTGGGTGGCCACCGCCGGGCGGGGGCGGTCGCCGGGGAAGGTGACCTCGGGCGGCAGCCCGTCCAGGTGCTGCTTCCAGTACTCGATCTGGCGGGGCAGGTCCGCGGCGAGCGTCTCGCGCTGCCAGATCGCGAAGTCCGGGTACTGGACGGTGAGTTCGGGGTAGCCGGCCGTCGTGTCTCCGGTGCGGGCGCGGTAGCCGGTGGTGATGTCCTCGGCGAGCGGGCGCAGCGAGGCGCCGTCCGCCGCGATGTGGTGCACGACGAACAGCAGGACGTGGGTGTCGGGTCCGGTCTCGTACAGCGTCGTGCGCAGGGGCACGTCGCACGTCAGGTCGAAGGGGCGGGCCGCGTCGGCGGCGAGGTCGGGGGCGGCGTCCCGGACGAACTCCGTGGTGTAGGGCGTCTCGGGCGGCAGGACGACCTGGTGCGGGCCGTCGGCGTCCTCCGGGTAGACCGTGCGCAGCGCCTCGTGGCGGGCGACGAGGTCGGCCAGCGCGCCGGCGAGGGCGTCGGTGTCGAGGGCGCCGGTGAACCGGATCGCGAGGGGGATGTTGTACGTGCCGGAGGCGCCCTGGAGGCGTTGCAGGAACCACATGCGTTCCTGGGCGAAGGACAGCGGGATGCGGCCGGGCCGCTCCTCGGCGGTGATGCGCTTGGCCTGCGGGGCCAGCCGGGTCAGCCGGTCGGCGACACCGGCGACGGTGGGGGCGGCGAAGAGGTCGCGCAGCGACAGGTCGACACCGAACTCGTCGCGGACCCGGTGGACCAGACGGATCATCAGGATCGAGGTGCCGCCGAGCGCGAAGAACTCGTCGTCCACGCCCACCCGTTCGACGCCGAGGACCTCGGCGACGATGGCGCACAGCGAGGTCTCCTCGGGGGTGCGGGGTGCGCCGCCGCCGGCCGGGGCCACGGGGGCGGGGCCGGTCTCCGTGTGCGCGGTGCCCATGACGAGCAGCCGGTCCTCGTCGCTCACCTCGGTCAACTCGGTTGTCCGGCGGTCGAGTCCGGCCGCCGCGCCGTCGAGCAGGCCGGTCAGGAGGTCGGCGAGGCGGGTGACGGCCGTCGCGTCGAAGGCGCCGGCGAGGTAGGAGAAGCGCAGCCGCAGCCGGTCGCCGGGGAAGACGGAGAGCGTGACCGGGTAGTGGGTGCGTTCGACGAGGTCGGCGTGGGCGAGGCGCAGGCCGCCGGCCTCGATGCCGTCGTCCATGGGGTAGTTCTCGAAGGCGACGACGGTGTCGAACAGCGCGTCGAGGCCGGCGGCGCGGGTCAGCTCCGCCAGCGAGACGTGCTGGTGGGCGTGGAGGGACCGCTGTTCGTGCTGGAGGCGGGCCAGCAGCGCGGTGAGTGTCTCGTCCCGGTCGATCCGCACCCGGACCGGCAGGGTGTTGACGAACAGCCCGAGCATCGACTCCGCGCCGGGCAGCTCGGGCGGGCGCCCGGAGACGGTCGCGCCGAACACCACGTCGTCCCGGCCGGTGAAGTCGCTCAGCAGCAGCCCCCACAGGCCCTGGACGACGGTGTTGAGGGTGAGGCGGTGCGCACGGGCCGTCGACGTCAGGGCGTCGGTGAGTTCCTCGGAGAGGACCAGCTCGTGGACGGCGTGCCCGTCGGAGGTGCGGTCGGCACGGGCGAGCAGGGTGGGTGCCGTCAGACCGGTGAGCCGCTCCCGCCACACCTCGGCGGAGGCCTCGCGGTCCTGCCGGTCGAGCCAGGCCAGGTGGTCGCGGTAGGGAGCGGCCGGGGGCAGTTCGGTGCCGCCGTACAGGGTGAAGAGTTCGCGGACGAGCAGCGGCAGGGACCAGCCGTCCAGCAGCAGGTGGTGGTGGGTCAGGACCAGGCGGCGGTCGCCGAGCGCGGTGAACCTGAGCAGGGGCGGCCGGACGACGCTGAAGCCGCGGGCGCGGTCACGGGCGAGGAAGGCGTGCAGATCCTCCTCGTCGCGCTCCTCCCAGGGGACCTTCACGTCGGTGGGGACGACCTGCACGGGGGCGCCGGTCGAGCGGCTGCGGAAGGCGGACCTCAGGTTGGGGTGGCGGTGCAGCAGGGCGGTGGCGGCGGCCCGCATCCGCTCGGGGTCGAAGGCCGTGTCGGTCTCCAGGACGAGCTGGCCGACGTAGGGGTCGTCGGGCTCGTACAGGGCGAGGAAGAGCAGGCCCTCCTGGAGCGGGGAGAGCGGCAGGACGTCGGCGGCGCCGCGGAACCGGTCCAGTTCCTCCTGGGTGATGCGGACGAGGGGCACGTCGGAGACGGTCAGTCCGCCGCGGGTGTGCGGGGCGAGTTCGGTGAGGGCCCGGGTCCACGCCTCGGCGAGGGCGCGTACGTCGGTCTCGCCGAGGACGCCCGAGGGCCAGGTCCACCGGGCGGTCAGCTCGCCGTCGCGGACGTGGGCGTCGATCTGGAGGGCGTGGGTGAGCGCGAGGCCGTCGTCGGCCAGCAGTTCGACGGCGCCCTCGTCGTCGGCGAGACGCCAGCCGCCGAGGTCCTGGGCGTCGAGGCGGCCCAGGTAGTTGAAGGAGATCTGCGGTGTCGGCAGTCCGGTGAGCCGGTCGCGCAGCAGGTCGTGACCCCGGCCGCCGTGCGGGATCGCGCGCAGTTCCTCCTTGGTGCGCTTGATCAGGTGGGCGTCGGTCGCGGTGCCGGGGCCCAGGCGCACGGGATGGATGCGGGTGAACCAGCCGACGGTGGTGGACAGGTCCGTCCCGTCCGGGAGGTGGTCGCGGCCGTGGCCCTCCAAGTCGACCAGGACCGGGCCCTCGCCCCGGTGGCGCTGTACGGCCGCCGAGAGCGCGGCGAGCAGGATGTCGTCCGGGGTGGCCCGGTAGGCGGCGGGCAGGGTGGCCAGCAGGGTGGTGGTGAGGTCGGCCGGGACGGTGACGGTGATCGAGCGGGCGGTGCCGTGGACGTCCTGGGCGGGGTCGAGGGGTCGGCTGCCGAGCACGGGTTCCGGGGTGGACAACAGGTCGGTCCACAGCGGGAGTTCGTCGACGGGGGCCTGGAGCTGTCCGGCCCAGCGGCGCAACGAGGTGCCGGGCGGGGACAGTTCGGCGCCCTTGAGCGCCTCGGTGAGGTCGGTCAGCAGGATGCGCCAGGACACACCATCGACGGCCAGGTGGTGCAGGACGAGCAGCAGTCGGCCGGACGCGAACCACACCGCCCGGACCATCACACCGTCGTCGGGTGACAGGGCGCGCCGCGCGGCGTCCTTCTGTCCGGCCACGTCCTCGTCGTGGGCTCGGCTCAGGCAGTCCTCGGCCCGTACGGCGCCCACGGGCCGGATGTGCCGGCCGCGCATCCGCAGGGCGTCGTGGCGGTCGAGCACCTGCTGCAGGGCGGCGGCCAGCCGGTCGTACGACAGCCCGGGTTCCGTGGTCAGCAGGAGGGACTGGGCGAAGCTGGCCGTGGGGCCGCCGCGTTCGGCGAGGCGGCAGGCCATCGGGGTCTCGGGGAGTTCGCCGACCGGGTCGTCCTCGGCGGACGGGGCGGGGACGGTCGTCGGTGCCGTGGGTGCCGTGGGTGCCGTCGCGGCGACAGCGAGCCGGGCGACGGTGGGGTGGTCGAAGACGTCCTGGGGGGTGAGGCGCAGGCCCTGGCGGCGGGCGCGGCTGACGAGCTGGATGGCGTGGATGCTGTCCGCGCCGAGGGCGAACAGGTCGTCGTCCACGCCGAGTTCGGGACGGCGGAGCAGGGCGGCGGCGAGGGTGTGCAGGGTGCGCTCGGTGGCGGTCACGGGGGCGCGTCCGCTCACCGGGCCGGCCGGGGCGGGCAGGGCGCGGCGGTCGACCTTGCCGTTGGGGGTCACCGGGATCGACGGCAGCGTGAACACGGTGACCGGCACCATGTGGGCGGGCAGCCGCCGTGCGAGGTGGGTCCGGGGGTCGGTCTCGGGGGCGCCGGTGACATAGCCGACGAGCTGCCGGGCGCCCGCGGCGGAGTCGTGGACGAGGACCACGGCCTGCGTCACGCCGGGCACCGACGCCAGGACGGCCTCGACCTCGGCGGGCTCCACCCGCTGTCCGTTGATCTTCACCTGGTCGTCGGCGCGTCCGGCGAACTCCAGGCTGCCGTCGGCGCGGCGGCGCACCAGGTCGCCGGTGCGGTACATGCGGCCGCCCGCGTCCGGGGCGTAGGGGTCGGCGACGAACCGTTCGGCGGTGGCGCCGGGCCGGTCGAGATAGCCGCGCGCGAGCTGGACGCCCGCGAGGTACAGCTCACCCGTGATGCCGTCCGGAACGGGCCGCAGCGCCGGATCGAGCACGTAGGCACGGGAGTTGTGGGTGGGCGTGCCGATGGTGACGGGCTCGCCGGGCGCGCAGGCGTGGGAGGTCGCGGTCACCGAGAATTCGGTGGGGCCGTAGGAGTTGTGCAGCTGTGCGCCGCACTCGCGGTGGAAGCGGTCGGCGAGTTGGGCGGGCAGTGCCTCGCCGCCGCAGCTGACCATGCGCAGCGAGGGGGTCGACCCTGCCTCGTTCTCGGCATGCGCGGCGGTCGAGGCGTTCGCGACGTACGCGGCGTGCTCGTCGTACTCGTCGTACTCGTCCAGGAAGGGGCCGAGCATGGCCGGGACGAAGTGGATGACGGTGACGCGCTCGTCGCGGACCAGCCGGGCCAGATAGGCCGGGTCGCGGTGGCCGTCGGGGCGGGCGACGACGAGGGTCGCGCCCCGGGTGAGGGTCCAGAACACCTCCCACACCGACACGTCGAACCCGACGGGCGTCTTGTGCACGACCCGGTCGGCCGGGGTGAGCCGGTACTCGTCCTGCATCCAGGCGAGCATGTTGGCGATGCCGGCGTGGGTGACGACGGTGCCCTTGGGGCGGCCGGTGGTGCCCGAGGTGTGGATGACGTACGCGGCGCCGTCCCCCCGCGGGACGACGCCGGGGTTGGTGTCGGGCTCGCCCTCGCCGAGGGTGCGCACGGTGTCCTCGTCGAGCACGAGTGCGGCGCGCGAGTCGGCGATCAGGTAGGCGATCCGGTCGGCCGGGTAGCCGGTGTCGACGGGTACGTACGCGGCGCCGGTCTTCAGCACGGCCCACAGCGCGACGATCAGGTCGAGCGAGCGCGGCAGCTTCACCGCGACCCGCGACTCCGGCCCCACGCCCTTGGCGCGCAGGGCGTGCGCGAGGCGGTTGACCCGGGCGTTGAGTTCGCCGTACGTCAGCCGCTCGCCCTCGAAGACGACGGCCTCGGCGTCCGGGGCCTGGGCCTCGAAGAGTTCCACCAGGGAGCGCGGGTCGGTGGCGCGGGCGGTGGCGTTGCGGGCGTGGAAGCGCTCCCGCTCCGCGTCGTCGAGCAGGTCGAGGGCGCCGATGGGCAGGTCGGGGCGGTCGGTGGCGGCGGTGAGGAGGCGGGTCCAGCGGTCGCGGTGGGCGGCGGCCGTGGCGGGGGTGAAGCGGCCGGGGTGGGCGTTGACGGTCAGCTCGATGCCGTCGCCGGCCTCGGGGTCGCCGAACGCGTGCAGGGCGAGGTCGCGCACCGGGCCGGAGGCGAGCTGGTGTGCCGTCGCCTCGGTGGGGCCGAAGGGCAGCCGGGCGGAGGCGAAGGAGAGGACGTTGACCGACGGGCCGCTCAGGGCCCCCGGGTGGGCCGTGGCGGCGAGGTCGCGGCGGAGTGCGTCGTGCGGGTAGCGCTGGTGGCGGCCGGCCTCGGCGAGGCGGGCGGCGACGCGGTCCAGGAGTTCGGTGAAGGTGGTGGAGTGGTCGACGGGGATCCGCAGCGGGACGTCGTTGACGAGCATGGCGGGCGTGGCCAGCGCCCGCGGGCTGAGGCGGGCGGCCATGAACACGCGGACGACCACGTCCTGGGCGCCGGTGACGCGGTGGGTGTGGGCGACCATGGCGGCGATCACCGGCAGGGACCAACGGGACCCGGCGAGCGCGCGCACCCGCGCGGCGGTGGCTTCGGGGAGGCGGCCGGTGGCGGAGGGCAGGCTGGGCGCGAGTCCGGTGGCGCCGGAGGCGAGTGCCGGGTCGGTCTCGTGGGAGCCGGGGCCGGTGACCGCCGGGCCGGCTGTCGCGGAGCCGAGTTCGGTGGAGTCCGGCAGGTCGGCGAACTCCCGTCGCCAGTAGGCGCCGTCGCGCTCCCTGCGGGCGGAGCCGAGGTAGGCGTGCTCCTCGTCCAGGACCTCGCGCAGGGTGCCGAAGCCGCTCGGGGGCGGCTGTTCACCCGCCGCCAGCGCCGTGTAGACCTCCAGCAGACGGCGGCAGTGCAGGACCTGGCCATAGCCGTCGAGGAGGATGTGGTGGTAGCGGAAGTGGAGCCAGTGCCGGTCGGGGCCGAGGCGCAGCAGGGTGTGCCGGAAGAGCCGGTCGGCGGTGAGGGGTACCGGCCGGGCCTGATCGGCGTCGATCCAGGCGCGGGCGGCGGCGGCCGGGTCGGCCGCGCCGTCGAGGTCGACGTACTCCAACTCCCCCTGGACGGACGGGTCGACGCTCTGGTGGACCGTCTCCCCGTCCTCGTGGAAGCGGACCCGCAGCGCCTCGGTCTCGGCCACGGTCCGCTCCACGGCGCGGGCCAGCAGGGCGCGGTCCACCGGTCCGGGGACGTCGTAGTAGATGCCGCAGGTGTACAGGGGGCTGTCGGGGGCGAGGCGCTGGGCGACCCACACGCCGTGTTGGGCCGCCGTCAGGGGCAGGGCAGAGGTCATCGTCAGGCCTGCTTCTCGCTCGTGCCCGCCGCCGCTGCCGGCTGCCCGCCCACCAGCTGGGACAGGGCCGCGCTCAGTGCGTCGACCGTGGGGTGGTCCCAGGTCAGCGCGTCGTCGACGGTGACCTCGAACTCGTCCTCGATGTCGGCGGTGATGGCCAGCGCCGTAAGAGAGTCCAGGCCGTAGTCGGCCAGCGGTACGGACGTGTCGATGTCCTCCGGCGAACGGCGCAGATAGGTCGCCACGCGCGCGGTCAGCCAGGTGTGCACGTCTCGGTTGCCAGCGGTCATGAGGGGGTCTCTTTCTGAGCGGGTGAGTGAGGAGGAACGAGGGCCGGAACGCACGGCGGTGGGCGGCCGGGCGCGACGACGGTCCGCGTGACGGTGGTGGCGCGGTGCCGCCCGTCACCGGTGAGGGGCACCGGAGGGCGTTCGGCTGACGCCGTGCGCGGCCTTCAGCGGCGTACGGCTTCCGGTTCGGCTGGGTTCGAGGCCGGCCGGGGGTCGTCAGAGGGCGAGCGGCCTGCCGGTCAGGCCGAAGGAGCGGCCGGTGTCCCGGCGGTCCAGGAGTTCGGCGAACAGCGCGCTCTCCACCTGGGCAGGCAGCGGGCCGGGTCCGTACGGGCCGGGGGCCGATCGGTGCAGGGCCGCGCGCAGCCAGGCGGGATCGGCCAGGAAGTCGCCCGGCGGGGCGTGCCGCCAGACCTGGGCGCAGACGGTCCGGGACAGCAGGCGCACGTACCGGGTGACGAGGTCGTAGTGCTCGGGGCGGGCGTCGACACCGAGGTCCACCGGCGACAACCCCCCGCACACGGCGGCCAGTTCCGCCAGGTCGATGCGGTCGGCGCCGACCGCCGTACGCAGGTCCGCGTGCTCGACGGCCCAGGACACCTCGGCGAGGGCGTGCAGCGACCCGGCGACGGGGTCGCGGCCCCCGGCGTGCAGGGTCAGCCGGTCGTGACGCAGCGGCGGCAGCGCCTCCGCCAGTGCGAACAGGTCGCCGGGCGGCTCGGTGAGGGGCTGGGACCAGGTGCGGCGGGCCAGCAGCGGGAGCTGGGGCAGCAGGCTCATCTGGCAGGCGGCGCGCGCGATGTGCCCGAAACCGACGGGCGCGAGGTCGCGCAGCAGCTTCTGGAACAGCGCGGTCGGCCCTTCGCGCAGGTAGAAGTGGGCGCCGAGGAGGTCCGCGAGCCGGTCCATGGCCCCGAGGAGCAGCCGGGACACCTCGAACTTGACCGCCGAGGCGTACACGCTCGCCGCGCCGGGCACCAGGTGCAGCGCACGGGCGCCGACCGCGCCGAGCGCCTCGGCGCGCAGCAGGTCGGCGAAGACGCCGGCCAGCTCCGAGCGGACGTGCGGGAGGTCGGTCGCGGCGCCGCCGTACAGCCGGCGTCCCGTCAGATGGTCGACGGCGATCCGCAGTCCGGTGTCGAGGATGCCGGTGGCCATGGCCGGCAGGACGGTGCGGGTGATCTGCAGGGCCTTCAGCGCGGTCTCCAGGCCGGAGCCGACCGGGCCGAGGATCGCGGCGGAGGGCACGGGGAGGTCGTCGAAGACCAGGCCGCCGAGCTGGACCCCGCGCATGCCCACGGTGCCGAAGCGTGGCAGGTCGGTCAGGCGTGCCGGGTCGGCGGCCGCCCGGTCGACGAGGACCAGGGAGTGGCTGCGCGGGCCGGGCCGGGGGTCGGTGCGGGCGAGGACGACCAGGGCGTCGGCGCGCCGGATGTTGGTGACGACCTCCTTGCGGCCGCTGAGTCGCAGCGAGCCGTCGGCCTCGGTGGTCGCGGCGAACTCCGTGCCCGCCATGTCGTTGCCGTGGGCGAGTTCGTGGAAGGCGATGGCGATGCGCCGGCCGTCCAGGAGCAGCCCGGCGGCGTGTTCGCGCTGCTGTTCGTCCCCGGCGGTCCACAGGGTGACGCCGGCGATGAGCGAGCTGGCGCCGTAGCCGAGGCCGAGCGCGGGGTCGCGTCGGTAGAGCGCGCGCATGACCTCGGCCAGGTGGTCGGCCCGGTCCAGGCGGCCGCCCAGCTCGGGTGGGACGAACTCGGCGTTCAGTCCGTAGGAGTGCAGCAGCGACTCGCCTGCGGTGAGGGTCTCGGCGCGTTCGTCGGCGGCGAGGATCGCGTGCGCGCCGGTCGGGTTGGCCGGGTCGGCGAGGCTGCCGAGCAGGTGCTCCAGTTCGTCGGCGCGTTTGGGTGCGAGGCCCGTGGCGGTGGTCATGCGGCGCCTCCCGTCAGGGTGAACTCCGGTGCGGGGCCCTGGAGGACGACCTCGGCGAGGACGTCGAAGACGTCGCCGCCTTCCTCGCCGCCCTTTTCGCCGCCGTCCTCGCCGCCGTTTTCGCCCAGCAGGGTGGTCAGGCAGGCCCGCAGCCACAGGTCGTCGCCGCCGAGCCGTCCGGTGCGCAAGGGCGGGTTCTCCAGCCACAGCAGCAGGCAGGCGGCCGCGGCGTAGGCGCGTTCGTAGGCCTCGGCGAGGCGGAACGCCGTGCTGGGGAGGCCGCCCGCCACCGGGACGAAGTCCGCCGACTCCACTTCCAGTCGGGCCAGTTCGACCAGCAGCCGGTCGAGGAGCGGTCCGGTCTCCGGGATCGCCCGCGCCCGTGCGCGGGCCGCCAGGTCGGGCAGGGCCTGCACGGCGCTGCATCCCGTCACGGACAGCAGGGTCAGCCGGGCCGGGTCGAACGGGGGCAGGGGTGCGGTGAGGTCGGCGGCGGCGCGCAGGCCTTCGGCGTCCGTCCTGCGGCGGCTCAACTGGCGGGTCAGGCGCGGCATCTGGTTGAGGAGGGCGGCGCGGTTGACGGCGGTACTGCCGTCGAAGATGCCGCAGATGCGGTGGTCGCGCTCCAGTTTGGCGAAGCCGCCGCCGGGGGGTGAGGTGAGGAAGCCGCGTACGCCCAGCAGTTCACCGAGCGAGCCGAGCGTCTCCTGGGTGAGGGTCGGGACGTACGCCTTGGTGATCGCGGAGATCGCGCTCAGTTCCCCGGGCAGGGTGTGCACCGAGCGGACGGAGAGCAGGCTCACCGCCTCGGCGGTCAGGGCGGCCGCGGCGGCCCGGCCGAGGATGCGGCGGACGTGCGGGACGTCGGCGAGACGGCGGCCGTACAGTTCGCGGCCGTTCGCGAAGTCCCGGGCCAGGCCGAGGGCGTGGTCGGCGGCGCCGAGGGAGAGCGCGGCGCAGGTGACGCGGGTCAGCTGGAGCGTCTTGAGGACCACGGGGATCCCGTCGCCCTCCTCCCCGACGAGGGCGTCGGCGGGGACGGGGGCGGCGTCCAGGGCGAAGCCGCTGATGTCCGCGCCCCGGATGCCGTGCGTACGGACCTTCGGCAGGTTCCGCCAGGCCCCCTCGGGCAGTCGGCGCCTGTCCACCAGGAAGAGGCTGAAGCCCCGTGCGCCGCCCGCCGGGTCGGTACGGGCGAGGACACAGGCGAGACCGGCGCGGGAGGCGTTGTTGATGAGCCACTTCTCCCCGCTGAGCCGCCAGCCGGCGGGTCCAACGGCTCCGGTCCCGTCGGTGGTCGTCGCCGTCAGTTCACCCGCCAGCAGGTCGGCGCCGTGGTCGCGTTCGGTCAGGCCCCAGCAGACCGGTTCGCCGGCGCGGACGCGGTCGGCGAGGGCGGCGGACTGATCCGGGGTGCCGGCCACCCACACGGGCGCCGCCCCGAGGAACGTCTTGCCGTGGGCGATGGCGACGGTCAGATCACGGCGGGCGACCGCGCGCAGCAGCCGTACCGTCTCGCTGAGGTCGCCGTCCTGGGGGAGCACATAGCTCGCGGGCAGGCCGGCGGCGTCGAGGACGCGGACGGCCCCGTCGGGGAACTCCTCGCGCTCGTCGAGCCCGGCGAGCGTCTCGGGCGAGAAGACGTCGTTCTCGTGGGCGGTGAGCAGCGACTCCAGGTCTGCCGTGGTGGTCATCGTCCGCTCACCCGCCGGTGTTCGGCCAGGGCCGCGGTCAGCAGCGGGTCCTCGGCGAGGTGCAGGGTGTCGAGGTCCCCGGTGAGGTAGAGGGCGCGCATCGCCGCGCGCTGCACCTTGCCGCTCGTGGTGCGCCGGACGCCGCCGGGCCGGACGAGAGCGACCGCCGCGACGGGCACGCCGAACTCGCGGGCCACGGTCTGTTTCATGTCGACGGCGATCTGCCCCAGCCGCTCCGCTCCCCAGTGGGCGCGGATCTCGTGGACGGCGACGACCGAGGGGGTGAGGTCCGCCCCGGCGCCGTCGCCGACCATGAAGACGGCTCCGTGCAGGCCCTCCAACTCCTCGTGCTGGGAGCGGAGTTCGTACTCGATGTCGGAGGGGTGCAGATTGCGTCCGTGCAGGACCAGGACGTCCTTGCGGCGGCCGGTGATGTAGAGGTCGTCGTCGAGCAGCGCCCCGAGGTCGCCGGTGCGCAGGTAGGGTCCGCGTCCGTCGGCGGTGCGTGCCCGGAACGTCGCCTCGGTGACGGGTTCGTTCTCCCAGTAGCCCGCGGTGACGCAGGGGCCGCTGAGCCAGATCTCGCCGATGCGGCCGTGGGGCAGGGCCTCGCCGGTGTCGGGGTCGACGATCAGCACGTCGGACCCGGTGGGCGCACCGCAGCCGACGAGCACCCGGGAGGCTTCCGTGCCGGTGGCCGGCCTGAGGTCCCGGTTCTCCAGGGCCGCCGCGTCGACCGTGGTCCGCAGCGGCGGCCGTCCCGTGGTGCCGGACGCCATCAGGGTCGCCTCGGCCAGGCCGTAGACGGGGATGAGTGCCTCGGGCCGCAGGCCGGCGGCGGCGAACCGCTCGGTGAAGGCGGTGACGACGTCGGCGCGGACGGGTTCGGAGCCGTCGGCGAGTTTGACCCGGGAGAGGTCGAGCGTGGCGAGCTGCTCGTCGGTGACGCGGCGGACGCACAGCTCGTAGCCGAAGTCGGGCGCGGCGGTGAAGCCCACGTCGCAGGCGTCCAGCATCCGCAGCCAGTGGTAGGGCCGGCGCAGGAAGGACATGGGGTCCATCTGCACATAGCCGCTGCCGGAGAGGAGGCCGGGCAGCATCAGGCCGATGAGGCCCATGTCGTGGTAGAGGGGGATCCAGCCGCCGTAGACGGTGTCGCTGTCGTTGCGGAAGGTCTCCACCATCCGCTCGACGTTGGCGATCAGGTTGCCGTGGGTGACCATGACCCCTTTGGGGTCGCCGGTCGATCCGGAGGTGTACTGCAGCAGGGCCAGGGTGTCGGGGGACACCTCGGGGGCGGTCCAGGCCTCCGGGTCGCCCTCGCCGGTGTCGGTGGTGTGGCAGACGGCGCCGACGATGCCCTCCTCGGCCACCCACTTCTCGACGTCCGCCAGATCGCCGCTCTGCGTGAGGACGACGCGCACCCCGGCATCCCGGGCGATGGCGGCGAGCCGGCGGCGTTCGTGCCGGTAGCGGCCCGGCAGCGGGGCGGGCACGGCGACGACCCCGGCGTACACACAGGCGGAGAATGCGGTGGTGAATTGGATTCCCGGGGAATAGAGGAGGAGTGCCCGCTCTCCCGGGGAGAATCTTTCCTGGAGCCACGCCGCGATACGCCGAGAATTCCGGTCGAGTTCTGCTCGATTGCGTACCGTACCGCTGATCCCGCTGAAATCGGAAACGAAGGTCACTGCGGGCTGCTGCGGATTACGCGCTGCCCGTTCCGTCAGCTCCGTGAGTAATTCTCGCACGACAAGAACCGTACTTGATCTTGGTTCTCGAGTCTGCCCCGAAGTCCTCAAGCGCATCTAAAGCAAGTCCATCGAACGGGCAAGAAACCTTGACGTTCCCATGATCGACCGAGGTCGGGGAGGGGCGTAGAACGGTTCCGTGCATGCGTCAACCAGGTCGGCCATCGTCATCGACGACCTCCACAAGAAATATCGGGCGAACCATGCGTTACGCGGAGTCGAGCTGGAGGTGAGAACCGGTGAGGTCATGGGCCTGCTGGGACCGAACGGAGCAGGTAAGACCACTCTGGTGAAGATTCTGACGACGCTTCTCAGGCCGGATCACGGACGAGTTCTCGTGAACGGCTGGAATGTGTCGGAAGAACCGGAGAAAGTGCGCTCGACCATGGGAATGGCCGGCCAGTATTCGACGGTCGACGGGCTGCTCACCGGTTTCGAGAATCTGTATCTCCTCGCGAAACTGCGCGGGGTCGGGCGCCGTACGGCCCGCCGTGTCGCCGACGATCTGCTGTCCCGGTTCCGGCTCACCGATGTGGCGGGGCGCCCGGCCGGCACCTACTCGGGCGGGATGCGCCGGCGGCTCGATCTGGCCGCCGCCCTGGTCGGCTCCCCGCCCCTGGTCGTGCTGGACGAGCCCACCACGGGCCTCGACCCCGAGAGCAGGCTGGACACCTGGGAGGCGGTCGGTGAACTCGTGGCGGGCGGCACGACGATCCTGCTGACGACCCAGTACCTGGAGGAGGCGGACCGCCTCGCCGACCGGATCACCGTGATCGACCGGGGACAGGTGGTCGCCGAAGGCACCAGCGACGCGCTCAAGGCGACCGCCGGGAACCGGCTGGTCGTCCACGTCGCCGAGGATCACCAGCTCGACGCCGCCGCCCGCGCCGCCGGGCAGGCCACCGGCACGGCCCCGACCGTGGACCGCCGCGCCCGGCGCGTGGAGGCGGCCGCCACCGACGGGCGGGCCGCGCTCGGCCGCGCCCTCGCCGCGCTGGAGAGCGAGGACGTCGAGGTGCTGGAGATCGGCCTCAGCCGCTGCACCCTCGACGACGTGTTCCTCGCCCTGACCGGCCACGCCGGACGGGGGGCCGCCCGATGAACGCCCCCGTACGCGCCCCGGACACCGGCGGCCCCCCGGACGCTCTTGCGCGCAGGACCGATCGCGCCCCGGAACCGGCCACCAACGCCAGCGGCACCGGCACCGGCACCGGCACCGGGAGCCGGCCTCCCGCGAGCCCCCTTCCCGCGAGCGGCCTTCCCACGGGCCGGCCTCCCGCGATCCGCCGGACCGCGGCCCGCCGGATCCCCGTGCTCCGCGTCGTCGCGGAGAGCGCCGACCTCGCCCTGCGCAATCTGCTGCACCTGCGGCGCTCCCCGGGCCTGCTCATCTCCTGCCTGGTCGAGCCGGTCGTGTACGCCCTGCTCATCGGCTACGTCTTCGGCAACAGCCTCGGCGGCCCGGCGTACCGCTCCTACATGATGGGCGGTCTGATCGCGCAGACGGTGGCCTTCACCACCACCTTCACCACCGTCGGACTCTCCAGGGACCTGGAGCAGGGGATGGTCGACCGCTTCCGCGCGCTGCCGATCTCCCGGGTGGCTTTGCTGCTGGGCCGGACCACGTCCGACCTCGTCACCTGCCTGGCGAGCGTCGCCGTCACCACCACCTGCGGCCTGCTGATGGGCTGGCGCGCGCACACCGGGCCCGTCGCGGTCGCCGCCGGGGTCCTGCTGGTGCTGCTGTTCTCCTTCGCGATGTCGTGGGTCGGCGTGTTCGTCGCCCTCGTCGCACCGAACGCCCAGGTGGCCGGCAGTCTCGGGCTGATCTGGCTGTTCCCGGCGACGTTCATCTCCTCCGGGTTCGTCTCCGGCTCGACCCTCCCGGGACCGCTGTCCACCGTGGCCGCCTGGAACCCGATCACCTCGCTCGCGGGCGCCCTGCGCCGACTGTTCGGCAACACTCCCCCACCGGGTTTCCACGTACCGCACGACTGGCCCGCCCAGCACCCCGAGCTCTATACGGCGGGCTGCTCGGTGCTGCTCGTCGCCGTCTTCATCACCCTGTCGACCTGGCGCTACCGCACCCGCACGAGCCGCTGACCGCGACCGCGCCCCACCACCGAGCACGACCGCGCCGTCACCACCGCGCACGAGACCGCGCCCCGCAACAACGACCGCGACCGCGCTCCTCGTACGCCCCTCACAGGAGCCCCCATGCCCGTCCCCGCCCTCCGCCTCGGCCTCAATCTCGGCTACTGGGTCGGCGGCAACGACGCCTCCAACCTCTCCCTCGCCTCCCTGGCCGAGGACCTCGGCTATTCGGCGGTGTGGGTCTCGGAGGCCTATGGCTCCGACGCCGTCACCGTCATGTCCTGGATCGCCGCCCGCACCTCCCGCGTCGACGTCGGCAGCGCGGTCCTGCAGATCCCCGCCCGCTCGCCCGCGATGACGGCGATGACCGCCGCCACCCTCGACACCCTGTCCGGCGGACGGCTCAGGCTCGGGCTCGGGGTGTCCGGCCCGCAGGTCTCGGAGGGCTGGCACGGCGTCAGGTTCGCCTCGCCACTGGGCCGTACCCGCGAATACGTGGGCCTCGTACGCCAGGCGCTGCGCCGGGAACCCCTCGCCCACGAGGGCCGCCACTTCACGCTGCCGCTGCCGGACGGCCCCGGCAAGGCGCTCGCCCTGACCATCCGGCCGCCGCGCGAGCGGATCCCGGTCTACCTCGCCGCCCTGGGGCCCAGGAACCTGGAGCTGACCGGGGAGATCGCCGACGGATGGCTCCCGGTGTTCTTCTCCCCCGACCACGCCGCCCAGCAGCTCAAGCCGCTCGAGGCCGGCCTCGCGGCGTCGGGGCGCACCCTCGACGGCTTCGACATCGCGCCCGGGGTGCCCCTGGTGACCGGCCCCGACTGGCGGACCTGCGCCCGCCGGGTAAGGGGGTACGCCGCGCTGTACCTCGGCGGCATGGGCGGGCGGGAGGACAACCACTACACCCGGCTGGCCGAGCGCATGGGCTTCGGGGACGGGGCGCGTGCCGTCCAGGAGAGGTTCCTGGCCGGCGACTACCCCGGCGCCATGGCCGCCGTACCGCTGGAATTCCTCGACGCCACCTCGCTGCTCGGGCCCCGCGAGCGCATCGCCGAGCGGATGACGGCGTTCGCCGAGGCCGGCGCCACGACGCTCAATCTGATGCCGGTGGGCCCCGGGCTCCCCGGGCCGGACCGCGCCGCCGACGCGCTGCGGATCGCCGTCGAGGCGGCGGAACTCGCCGGCCTGCTCACGACCACCCGCGCCCCCGAAGGCCCCCGCACGCGAGGGCCCTACGACGCGCAGGACGCCCAGGACGCACAGGACGCCCAGAACTCCCGAGGAGAGAACCACACCCATGACCACGCATGACACGACCAAGCTGATCTGCCTGCCGTACGCCGGGGCGGGCGCCTCGTTCTACCGGCCCTGGAAGGCCCTCGCCGGGGACGCGCTGGAGATCGTGCCCCTGCAACTGCCCGGTCGTGAGCGGCTGATCGACGAGGACCCGTACCGGGACGCGCACCGGGCCGTCGACGGGCTCCTGGCGCAGCTGAGGGAAGAGCTCGGCGAGATCGGTGGGCATCGGGTCGCCGTCTTCGGACACAGCCTCGGTGCCGTGCTCGCCTTCGAACTCGCCCACCGGCTGGTCGACGAGCCGGGTGTCGAGCTGCTCCACGTCTTCGTCAGCGGCTCGCCGGAACCGGCCCGGGGGCGCGAGCGGCGGGCCACCGGCCTGTCCGACGAGGAGTTCCTCGCCCGGGTCGGCGACTTCGCCGGCTACCACCATCCCGCGCTGGACGACCCGGAGATGCGCGAGATGATCCTGCCCGCGCTGCGCGCGGACGTCGAGATGCACGAGAACTACACCCCTTCCACCGGCCTTCCGCTGCAGGCGCCCCTCACGGTGGTCCGGGGCGAGGACGACGACCTGGTCGGCTACGACGACGCCGAGTCGTGGAGCAAGGTGGCCGGCCGCGACTTCGAGCACGTCGAGGTCCCCGGGGGCCATATGTACCTCACCGACGCCGCCCCCGCGCTGGTCCGGCTGATCGTCTCGACGGTGCTGTAGCCGCCACGCGTCCCGCTTCCTCCCCACCCAACGTGCCTGTTTTCTCTAGGAGTTCTCGATGCGCCTGCACGGCAAGTCCGTCCTCGTCACCGGCGCCGCCCGCGGACTCGGCAGGGCGACCGCCCTCGCCTGTGCCGCCGAGGGCGCCGACCTCACCCTGCTGGACCTCTGCGCCGATCTGCCCGGGGTGCCCTATCCGCTGGGCACACCCGGGCAGTTGGAGCACACCGCCGCGCTGTGCCGGGAGGCGGGCGCCGCCGTCCTCACCGTCGAGACCGACATCCGTGACCTGCGCGCCGTACGGGAGGCGGTGACCCGGGCCGAGGACCGGTTCGGACGGATCGACGTCGTCGTGAACAACGCGGGCATCGCGGCGCCCTCGGGCAAGCCCGTGCATGAGATCGACGAGGAGGAGTGGTCCCTGATGATCGACGTGGACCTCTCCGGAGCCTGGCGGGTGATCCGCGAGGTCGGCAAGGCGATGACCGCCCGCCGGGCCGGGAGCATCGTCAACGTCGCCTCCACGGCCGGGCTCGTCGGCTACCGCCACTTCGCCGGATACGTCGCCGCCAAGCACGCCGTCGTCGGGCTGACCAAGGCCGCCGCGCTCGACTACGCGCCGTCGAAGGTACGGGTGAACGCGGTCTGCCCGGGGTCGGTGCGCGACGACGCGAAGGTCGAGGGCCGCATGCTCGGCGAGATCGCCCGGGCGCTCGACGTGCCGGTGGACGAGCACGAGAAGACCTTCGTCGAGGCACAGCCGATGAACGCGCTGATCGAGCCCGAGGACGTCGCGTCGGCGGTGCTCTTCCTCGCCTCGGACGAGTCCCGGCAGGTCACCGGCTCGGTCCTGACCGTGGACGGCGGATTCAGCGCCCGCTGACCGCCCGCAAGCCGTCCGCCCTCCCCGAACGACAAGGAGTACCCACCCGTGTCAGGCTCCCTCCCCTCCGCGGCCCGCTGCCACGCGGTGCGCGTCCGCTCGGACCGCTCCCCCGACCTCGCGGCCCTTCCCGGGGTGTGGATCGAGGACGTGCCCCTGCCGGCGGCCGACCCGCGCGCCGAGCGCCTCCGCCACGCCGAACTCGCCCGCCCGGCCGACGCACCGCGCAGGGTCCTGCTGCGCTACACCGACGGCCCCTGCGATCTGGTCGTCGTGGCCCCACGCGACGGGTGGGACCGTACGGCCCTGGGCCGGCTGGCGGCAGGCGACCCGCTCGAACCTCGAACCGCCCGCTCCGAGCCCCCCGTTCCCGCGACCACACTCGTTCCCGTTCCCCCCTCAGCGACCGCTTCTGCGACCGCTTCTGCCCCCGCGCCCGCCTGGGGACTGGCGGACGGCGGCCCCGCAGCCCCGCACCACTTCGCCCTCGGCGACGGGGGCGATGAGGCGAGCTGGCTCGCCGCCCTCGCCGTCACCCTGCGGCGCTACGACCCCGATGGCACGCCCGTCATCGGCACGGACCACGGCTCCTTCACCGTCGAGGACGCCCCCACGCTCGGTGAGCTGAAGCCGTCCTCCGCTGACGGGCCCGCACTCGTCGGTCTGCTGTTCGACGAGGCGGAGGTGCCCGGCACGTACGTGCCCTGTCTGGCGCCGCCGTTCCCGCTCACCCTGTCGGTCTTCAGGGACGCCGACGGCTGGCGGCTGCGCTGCGACCATCTCGGCACGCGCGTCTCCACGGAGATAGCCACCCAGTTCACCCGGCACCTCGTACGGGTGCACCAGTGTCTCCTGGCCGCGCCGGGGACCGGTGTCGGTGACGTCGACCTGCTGGACGACGCCGAACGCGACCGGGTCGCCGCACTCGGCCGACCGCCCCGCCCGCTGGTCACCACCCCGGTCGGCGTGCCCGAGGCGTTCGCGCGGATCGCGGCGGCGACGCCCGACCGTGTCGCGGTGACCGACGCCGACGCCGAACTGACCTATCGCGAACTCGACGAACGGTCCGCCCTCCTGGCCCACGGTCTGCGCGCCCACGGCGTCACCTCCGGGGACCGGGTCGGCGTGTGCCTGGAGCGCACCGCCGAGCTCGTGGTCGCCCTGCTCGCCGTGCTGAAGGCCGGCGCGGCCTACGTGCCCGTCGACCCCGCCTACCCGGCGGACCGCATCGCCCACACCGCGCGGGACGCGGGCCTGGGCGTGGTGATCAGCCGGTTGCCCGAGTTCCCGGACGTGCCGGGCTGCGCGGCCGTGACACCGGACGACCTGTGCGCCGCGGAGGACGGGCCCGGGGACTCCACTCCTCTGCCCGCCGTCGACCCCGACGCCGCCGCCTATGTCATCTACACCTCGGGTTCCACCGGCCGCCCCAAGGGCGTCGAGGTGCCGCACCGGAACGTGCTCGCCCTGATCGACGCGACCCGCGACGAGTACGGGTTCGGGTCCGACGACGTGTGGACCTGGTTCCACTCCAGCGCCTTCGACTTCTCCGTGTGGGAGATCTGGGGCTGCCTGCTGACCGGGGGACGGCTGGTCGTGGTGCCGTACTTCGTCTCCCGGGAACCGGACAGCTTCCGCGACCTGCTGGTGTCGGAGCGGGTGACCGTGCTCAGCCAGACCCCGTCGGCGTTCGCCCAACTGCTGGACGTGGACCACGCCCACGTAGACGTCAGGCTGGTGGTGTTCGGCGGTGAGCCGCTCGACGCGCGCATGCTGCTGCCCTGGTTCGACCGGCACCCCGAGTCGGTCTGCCGGATGGTGAACATGTTCGGCATCACCGAGACGACGGTCCATGTCACCCAGCAGACCCTCACCCGGCGGCTGGCCCTCGCCGGCAGCCGGTCCGTGGGGCGCGCGCTGCCCGGCTGGCACCTGTACGTGACCGACGAGGCGGGCCGGTTGCTGCCGCCGGGCGTGGCCGGTGAGATCTGCGTCGGCGGCGCCGGTGTCGCCCTCGGCTACCTGGGCCAGGAGGACCTGACCGCCCGGCGCTTCGTGGCGGACCCGTTCACCGGCGGGACGATGTACCGCAGCGGGGACCTGGGCCGTCTGCGGCCGGACGGGCGGCTCGAACACCTGGGCAGGATCGACAGCCAGGTCAAGATCCGCGGTTTCCGGATCGAACTCGACGAGATCCGCTCGGTCCTGCTGGAAAACCCGGACGTGCGGGCCGCGGCCGTCGTGGTACGCCGGGACGACCCGGCCGACGCCGCCACCGCCGGGATCGACGCCTATGTGGTCCTCAACGGCGGCAGCACGTCGACGGTCCGCGAGCGGGCGGCGGGCGTCCTGCCCGACCACATGCTGCCCGCCACGGTCACCGCCGTGGACGCGCTGCCGCTGACGGCCAACGGAAAGCTCGACACGGCACGGCTCCCGGCGCCGGTGGCCGCCGTCGCGCCCGCGCGGGACACCGGGCCCGGGACGAAGGACACGGGAGACACGGGAGACACGGACGATGACCTCACCGGTCGGCTGCGGGAGATCTGGAGCGAGGTCCTCGGCAGGCCCGTCGGCCTGGACGACGACTTCTTCGAACTGGGCGGCAACTCCCTGTTCGCCGTCCGCATCGGCGCGGCCCTGCGTGCGCACGGCCTGCCGGCCCTGCGGCTGCGCGAGCTGTACCGCCACCCGACCGTCCGGGACACCGCGAGGAACCTGTCCGCCACGAGCGGCTGACCCAGGAAGCGCCACACCACCCAGGGGCGTCAGAGCAGACGCAGCTCGCGGGCACGGCGTACGGCGTCGTTGCGCCGGTTGACCGCGAGCTTGCGGAAGACGCTCTTGAGGTGGGTCTTGACGGTGTTGACCGACAGGCACAGATCGGCGGCGATCTCCTCGGTGGACATCATCCGGTCCAGACGCCGCAGCACATCGCGTTCGCGGCCGCTCAGCTCCTCCACCACCGGCGGCCGGTCCTCGGGCCGGGACGGCCCGGTGCGCGCGGGCGGCCCGGCGGGTTCGGGGGTGAGCCAGCCGGCCGCGAGGCCCCGCAGCGGGGCGGTGTCGAGCACGGGTCGGAGCCATCCGCCGGCCTCGGCGAAGGGCCGGCGCAGCCGCTCGCGCCGGGCCTCGTGCAGCGCCTGGGCGACGAGCCTGCGCACGGCGGCCGGGTCGCCCATCGCGTGCGCGGCCTCCGCACGGACCAGCAGGGCCCGTACGGTCACCGCGGGACCGGTGGGGCTCTCGGGGCGCAGCCCGTCCAGCAGTTCGAGCGCCGCGAGGGGTGTGCCCGCGGCCAGGCGGGCGCGTGCCTCGCCCACCGCGCAGACCGGCTGGTGACCGGGCACGGCGTGCAGCAGTTCGGCGGCGGCCTCGGGGCGGCCCCGGGCCAGGTGGGCGGCGGAGGCGACCAGGGCCGTGTGGCCCTGCGCCCAGGGCGAGGCGACATCGGCGGTCACGCCCGGTTCGGCCGCCGCCAGGGCGGCTCTGGTGTCGCCGCGGGCCAGCAGCAGCCGGGCCGTGGCGAGGGCCCGGCCGGCCTCGGTCACCGGGTCCCGCATCGCGGGCCGGGCCTCGGCCGCCGCGTCGAGGTGGGCGCGGGCCAGCCGCAGCTCGCCCCGGTCGACGGCCACGGCCGCGAGGACCAGGCGTGCGACACCGAAGCCGGAGGGCTGCGGCAGGCTGTACCGCTCGGAGACGGTCAGCGCCGCCGTGGCCTTGCGTTCGGCCCTGCCGAGCCAGCCGTCGAGGTAGTCGATGAGGGCCAGTCGGCCGAGGGAGTCCTCGCGGGGGAGCGCGGTCGACACGCCCTCGGTGCCCTCGGCGACCAGGGACAGGGCGGCACGCGCCTCCTCCAGGTGCCCGGCCCACAGCCGGGTGGAGCCCAGATGGGCCAGGAGCAGGGCGGTGAGTTCGGGGTGCCGGTCCAGGAGGTCGGCGGGGACCTGGTCGCGCAGCCGCTCGGCGGTTCCGGCGGCCTGTTCCGCCCGGTCCGGCGAGCCGGTCAGCCGGGCCGCCAGCGTCTCCAGCAGCAGAGCGCTCAGCCGGGCCGCCGCCGGGCCTGGTTCGTCCCGGGCCTCGGCCCGGTCCTCCTCCCCCGCCAGGCTCCGCTCCGCGTGCCGCAGATGGGTCAGGCCCCGGTCGAGTTCGCAGCGGGAGAGCTCACGGGCCGCCCGTACGAGGTCCGTGGCGGGGCTGGTGGCCTCGGGGTCCATCCGGGAGAACAGGTCGGTGAGGTCGTCGGAGCGCAGGCCGGTGAAGAGCTGGCCGATGGCGAGGTCGTCGACGAGGGCGCCGGCGGTGAACTCCCAGTCGCCGGCGGCGGCGCCGTGGCCGAGCGCCTCCGCGAGCATTCCCGAGCGGCGCAGCCACTGTGCGGCGCGGCGGTGGAGTTCGGGTTCCAGGCCGGGGCGGCGCATCCGCAGATGGGCGCGGAGGATCTCCCCGAAGAGGGGGTGCAGGCGGTACCAGGCGTGCCCGAGGTCCTCGACGAACGCGTTCCCCCGGTGCAGGGCGGTCAGGATGGCCTCGGCGTCGGCGCGTCCGGTGAGGGCGTCGGCCAGTTCGGGGCGGAACCGTTCCAGGACGCTGACCCGCAGGAGGAGGTCCTGTGTCTCGGGGGTCTGGCGTTCCAGGACCTCCGCGAGGAGGAAGTCGGCGACCGCCGTGCGTTCGGCCTCGAACCGTTTGAGATACGTCTCCGGGTCCGGGGTCTCGCGCGCGGCCAGGGCGCACAGCCGCAGACCGGCCGCCCACCCCCGGGTGCGCTCGACCAGCGCTTGCGCGACGGGCACCGGGAGCCGTAGGCCGTGCAGGTCCAGCAGGACGGCCGCCTCCTCGGGGGTGAAGGCGAGCTCGGCGTTCCTGATCTCCGTGATGTCGCCGGCGGTCCGGTGGCGGTGCAGCGGCAGCAGGGGTTCGGTGCGGGTGACGAGGATCAGGCGGACACCGGACGCGGCGTGGTGCAGGACGAACTCCAGTTGGTCCGCGATCTCCGGGTCGGTGACCCGGTCGTACTCGTCGAGCACCACGATCACGGGCCGTTCCAGGGCGCCCAGTTCGGTGGCGAGCCGGGTCAGCAGGGTGCGGTCCACGCGGCCGGCGTCGGCCGGGCAGCCGATCCCGGGCGGCAGGGGCACGTCGGCGGCGCGCAGGGCCTGGAGGAGGTAGGCCCAGAACATGCCGGGGCCCTGGTCGCCGGCCTCGGTGGTGAGCCAGGCGACCGGCCGGTCCCGCCGCGACGCCCAGTCGGCGACCAGCAGCGTCTTGCCGGCGCCGGCGGCTCCGTTGACCACGGTCAACGGCGTGTCCAGGGCCTGGTCGAGGTGGTCGAGCAGACGCCGGCGCCGCAGGAACGTGGCGGGCCGGGCCGGTACGGCGAGCCGGGTGGGCAGGAACGGGTCGCCCTGGGGATCGGCACCGGGGACGGCCGACCCCGCGACTCTCTCCCCGGACCTCACCATGGCTTCACCACCATCGTCGTCGGACATCGAGCAGCGCTCCTGGTCCCCGTACAGGATCCCAGCGTTCCCCCGGCCCCGCGCGCCGCGCAGCCGCGGAGGGGTCACCGACGCGTCGGTGACCTTCCCACCACCACTGCTGTAGCGGCTCGCACAGGAGGCAGTCATGACCCACATCGCCGGTCGGATCGATGTCCATCAGCACGCCGTGCCGCCCTTCTACCGGGACCTCCTCACCAAGGCGGGCATCGCGGAGGCGGGTGGGCGGGCGCTGCCGGACTGGAGCCCCGAGAGCGCCCTGGAGCTGATGGCCCTGCTCGGCACCGACCAGGCCGTCCTGTCCGTCTCCACCCCCGGCACGGGGTTCCTCGCCGACCCGGGGGAGGCACTCGCCCTCGCCCGGCGCCTCAACGACCACGGCGCGTCCCTGGCCGCCGACCATCCGGGCCGTTTCGGCTCCTTCGCCACCCTGCCGATACCCGATCCGGCCGCCTCCGCCGCCGAGGCCGTCCGCGCGCTGGACGAACTGGCTGCCGACGGGGTCACGCTGCCGGCCAACAACCGGGGCACCTACCTCGGCGCGCCGGGGCAGGACCCGCTGTGGCGCGTCCTCGACGACCGCGCGGCCGTCGTGTTCGTCCACCCCGCCGAGCTGCCGGCGCCGCCCCGTCCCGGGCGGCATCGCGCATGGCACCCACGACGGCCTCGATCCACTCCCGGTCGGTGTGGGCGCCGACGCCGTAGGTGATGCTGGAGCCGGCCAGTCCGTCGCCGTGGGCGATCCGCGCGTACGCCTCCGGCGCGATCGACCCCCGTCCGCTCGTCGCCGCCTCGGTTTCCCTCGACGAGGTCGGCCCGGTGCTCGCCGGTGGACGCCCGGCGGGTGCCGGGGCCGGGCCGACGGTCCCTGTCGATCCCCGGCTCCGGCCGCTTCGGCGGGGCGGTTCCCGCCCGTGGGAGGACCCGGCTTACCGTACGGGGAGATCACGATCTGCCCGGGAGTCCGCATGGCCGGTAGCCGCCGGAAGAGACCTGTCGAGCCCGTCGACGCCTTCGAGGCCATCGAGCCGCCGCGCAACGCCGAGATGGTCCTCGGTGTGCTGGCGGTCACCGCCGCGGTGGAGGCGCTCGGGGTGCTGTCCGGGTCCGAGGTGTGGCTGCTGGGGCTGCTGGTGTTCCTGCCGGGCACGGCGTCGGCACTGTGCACGGTCCGGCAGACGGCGTTCGTCGCCGCGTGGACCACGCTCGTGGTCACCACCACGGCGGTGGTGCGCAACGTCGACGCCGACCGGTGGCTCGACCGGCTCCTCCTGGTGCTGCTCACCCTCGCCCTGGGCACGGCGTCGGTGTACGCCTGCCACCGGCGGATCCGGCGCGAGCACGAGATGTTCCGGCTGCGTTCCACGGCCGTGGCCATGCAACGGCACATCCTGCACCCGCTCCCGCTGCTCACCGACGACGTCCTGGTCAACGGCGTCTACGAGCCCCTTCAGGAGGACCGGCTGGTCGGCGGGGACATCTACGACGTCGTCGCCTCGCCCTGGGGGACGCGGGTGCTGATCGGGGACGTCCAGGGCAAGGGACTGGCCGCCGTGGGCGCCGCGTTCGCCGTCATCGGCACCTTCCGCGAGGCCGCCCACCGCGAGCCCACGCTCACCGCCCTGGTCGACGCCCTCGACGCGGCGGTCGTCCGGCACAACTCCTACGCCGAGAACACCGGCGACGACGAGCGCTTCGTCACCGCCCTGGTGGTCGGCATCGACGCGCACGGCGAGGAGGTGCAGGCCGTCAACTGCGGGCACGTCCCGCCGCACGTGCTGCACGAGGGCACGGTCACGACAGCCGCACTGGACTCCGGGGTCCCGCTCGGCCTCGCCGAACTGGCCCTCGAACCCACGATCGTGGGCTGGTTCGCTTTCCCGGAGGGCGCGACGCTGCTGCTGAGCACCGACGGCCTCACCGAGACCCGGGCCGCCGACGGCACGTTCTACCCGGTCGACGAACGCCTCTCCGAGCACCTCGACGTCTCCCCCACCGAGCTGCCCCGAGCCCTGTACGAGGACGCCCGCGCGTACGCGGGCAGCGGCGGACGGCACGACGACGTGGCCGTCCTGACGGTCCGCCGGTCACCACGCCACTGAACCGGGACCGAAAAGGGTTTCCGCAGCAGGGAACAGGGACGCGGGTGACAGCTGCGTGTCCTGAACCGCCCGCCCCGTGAACTCGCCTCTCTCCCACCTCCCTTGACACTTCAACAGCCCGCTCCTACGTTGCGAAAACCTTTCAGGTCGATTTTCCGCACTCCCCGGTTCACGCGCACGTGTCGTCAACGGGACAGGGAGCCTGTCGATGAGAAGACCGCACGTCCTCCTGGTACGACGCCGGCGCACGAGGTGTCTCCTCGCGGCCCTGGCCCTCAGCGCATGTTCCGTCGTCGCCGCTCCCCCGGCCGCGGCGGCGCAGACCATCGGGTTCCCCACCTTCGGCGGGCCCGCGATCCCGGCCCCACCGGTCGCCCACACCCCCGGCGACATGATGAAGGCGGTCTACGACGCGGAGAGTTCGGGCACCGACTTCTGGATGGACCGGTTGCTCGCCCGCTCCGGCAACGACCCGGCCGGGCCCTGGCTGATGAGCCGAGGCCGGGCCCTCTTCATGAAGGAGCACAACCCCGCCCAGCTCGGTTTCGGCGGCAAGTCCGCCTACTGGGAGAGCATCAGCGACAACAACGCCTACACCGTGGCGATCACCCCGGGCACCTTCACGGAGCAGGTCGCCCAGCGGCGGCAGACCCCCAGCCACTGGAAGAGCGTCCACACCAACGGCTCGATCACCGTCGACCAGACGAAGTTCATCACCGACAACAACGTCGCCGTGACCAACCTGTCCATCAGGAACAACGGTTCGGCGTCGACGACGCTCCAGCTCCGGGCGACCTCGCCGTACACCACCTCCGGCAGCGGCAGCGAGCTGACCGGCCAGGTCAACGCCCACAACAACCTGACCACTCTCCGCCCGCGCCTCACCGGCGACGGATTCGCCGTATCCAACGCGGGCCTGAACCGGTCGGTGACGATCGCCGCCGGGGCCACGGTGACCGCCAAGGTGGTGATGGGCTTCGTCACCGACGAGATACCGCAGTCGCTGACCGAGTACAACGCCTACGCCGGGTACTCGCCCGCGACCGCGTTCGCCACCCACGTCAAGGCCTACAACCTGTGGTGGGCGCAGAACGTGCCCTACATCGACGTGCCCGAGCCGGCGATCAAGAAGAACATCTACTACCGCTGGTGGCTGATGCGCTTCAACAGCCTCGACGCGGACATCCCCGGGCAGACCTTCCAGTTCCCGACCTCGACCGAGGGCGTCCTCGGCTACAACAACGCCATCGCGCTCACCCAGCCGATGCACATCGACGACCTCAAGTACCTGCGCAACCCCGCCTATGCGTACGGGGACTGGCTGAGCGTGGGCCAGACGTCGAAGGGCGGCCGCTTCCTCGACAATCCCGGCGATCCGGAGAACTGGTCCAACAGCTACACGCAGTACATCGCCGAGGCCGCGTGGAAGAGCTACCAGATACACGGCGGGCAGCCCGCCATCGCCGGCAGCCTCGCCCGGTACGCCGAGGGCGACGTGAAGGGGCAGCTCGCGCACTACGACCATGACGACAACAAGCTCATCGAGTACGACTGGGGCGCCCTGACCGGCAACGACGCCGACGCCGTCTCCTTCCACTGGAAACCCGGAAACATGGACCGCGCCGAGTCCGCCTACCAGTACAGCGGCGCGCTCGCCGCCGCCCAGGCGTACGAGTCGATCGGGAACACGGCCAAGGCCACCGAGATGCGCACGCTCGCGAACCAGATCAAGGACGCGATCGTGAACGTGCTGTGGAACCCGAACCGGCAGCTGTTCGAGCACCGGCTCAAGTCGACGAACGAGTGGGTGCCCTGGAAGGAGATCAACAACTACTACCCGTTCTCCGTCGGCGCGGTCCCCAACACCGCGACGTACCGGCAGGCGCTACGGCTCTACGACGACCCGGCGCAGTACCCCATCTTCCCCTTCTACACGGCCAACCAGGTCGACAAGAAGGCGGCGGCGGACGCCGGGGAGCCGGGCTCGAACAACTTCTCCACGATCAACTCGACCGTGCAGTTCCGGCTGTACTCGTCGGTGCTGCGCGACTACCCCAACTCCTGGATGAGCGCGACCGACTACAAGAAGCTCCTGTACTGGAACACCTGGGCACAGTACGTCGGCGGCAACACCCAGTGGCCCGACGCCAACGAGTTCTGGGCGGACTGGAACGGCAGCTCCATCAACTACCGCTCCTGGATCCACCACAACATCCTCGGCAGCAGCAACTGGACCGTCATCGAGGACGTCGCCGGGCTGCGGCCGCGCAACGACGCCAAGGTGGAGCTGTCCCCGATCGACATCGGCTGGAGCCACTTCACCGTCAACAACCTCCGCTACCGGGGCGCCGATCTGTCCATCGTCTGGGACGACCCGGCCGACGGCGTGGTGCGCTACCCCGGCATCCCCGAGGGCTACTCGGTCTACGTCAACGGCGACCGGGTCGCCACGGTCGACTCGCTGGTGCCCCTGACCTGGGACCCGGCCACCGGCGACGTCACCACCGGCGGCACGGTCACCCATCACACCGCCAAGTCCGGGCTGAAGGCGCCGAACCAGGTCGTGCAGAACAGCCCGCAGATGGTCGACATGCTCGCCAAGGCGGGCGTCGACCTGACCGCCGACCTCACCAACCTGGCCGCCGGCGCGACCGCCACCGCGTCCCACACCGGCTCGGGCAGCACGGTCGCCGGCGCGATCGACGGCTACCCCACCAACGAGCCCTTCTGGGGTGCGGGCGGCTCCGCCAACAGCCAGGACTGGTACGAGCTGAACTTCGGCACCACCCGCACGTTCAACGAGGTCCGCCTGCACTTCAAGGACAGCCGCCCGGCGAACACGACATACCGGGCTCCTTCCTCGTACACGATCCAGTACCACAACGGCAGTTCGTGGGTGGGCGTCCCCGAGCAGACGAAGAGCCCGACGGCGCCGCGCGCCAACTACAACCGGGTGCAGTTCCCGGGGGTCAGCGCCCAGCGGGTCCGGGTCCTCGCCACCAACGCCTCCGGCGCGAAGACGGGGCTCACCGAGGTCAAGGTGTTCAACCGGGGCGGGGTCCAGCCACCGGCCAACCAGGCGGCCTCGGCCACGGCGTCGGCGTCGTACACCTCGCCCTGGGAGAGCGTCACCGCCGTCAACGACGGGATCGACCCGCCGTCGTCCAACGACACCGTGAACCCGCGCTGGGGGACCTGGCCGGAGACGGGACAGCAGTGGGCCGAGCTGACCTGGCCGTCGGCGAAGACCCTGAACAGGGCGGAGGTGTACTTCTTCGACGACGACCAGGGCATCGACATGCCCGCCTCGTGGAAGCTCCAGTACTGGAACGGCGGCGCGTATGTGGATGTGCCGGGCGCCGGGACGTACGGGCTGGCGAAGAACCAGTACAACACCGTCTCCTTCGACGCCGTGAGCACCACCCGGCTGCGGGTGCTGCTCACCGGCAACGGCACCAACTCCGTCGGCCTCCTCGAAGCAAAGGTGTACGGACCGTGACCCGTTCCCGATCCCTCTTCGCACTGATCGCGTCGGTCGCGCTGGCGGTCGCCTTCCTGGTGGTGCCGCAGCCCGCGGCCGCCGCCGTCTCCTTCACCTCGACCGGGGTGAACCAGAACGGCGGCAACTGCCTCGACCTGCCAGGCAGTTCGACCACCAACGGGACACAGCTGCGGGCCTCCGCCTGCGCCGGCGGGGCGGACAACCAGAGCCTCTCCTTCACCCCGGTCACGGGAACGGCCGATGTCTACACGATCGCCACCCGGTCCGGGCAGTGCGTCGATGTGTACGGCGCCTCCACGGCGGACAACGCCGCGATCATCCAGTGGCCCTGTCACGGCGCGACCAACCAGCAGTGGCGGCTCACCCCCGTGTCGGTCTCCGGCACGGACAAGACCTTCAACGTGGTCTCCGTGGGCTCGGGCAAGTGCGTCACGCCGAGCGGTGGTTCGTCGGCCTCCGACACCGACCTGGTGCAGCTGCCGTGCGCCACGGCGAGCGGCAGGGTGTGGCGGCTGCCCGGCTTCACCGGCGGCGGCACCGCGCCGAAGACGTTCACCAACCCGCTGGTCCCGCGCGGTCCCGACCCGTGGCTGACGTACCACGACGGCTTCTACTACCTCGCCACCACGACCTGGAACTCGACGATCACCATGCGCAGGTCGAGCACGCTGGCCGGGCTCTCCACCGCGACGGAGCAGGTGATCTTCAATCTGAGCCGGCCCAACGGGGCCGGCACGATGTGGGCACCGGAGTTCCATCTCCTCGACGGGCCGAACGGCAAGCGCTGGTACTTCTACTACACGGCCGGCCGGGAGCCGTTCGACCTGGGCACCCAGCGGATCCACGTCCTGGAGAGCGCCGGGCTGGACCCGATGGGCCCCTACAGCTTCAAGGCCGACCTGCTCGACCCGACCCAGGACAACACGTGGGAGCTGGACCCCGGGATCCTGCGACTCGACGGGAAGCTGTACCTGTTGGGCACCTACTACAACGGCTCGCAGCCCATGTTCATCCGGCCCCTGTCGAACCCGTGGACCACGAGCGGCACCCGCCGGGTGCTGTCCACGCCGACGTACAGCTGGGAGACGGTGGGCGGCGCGGTCAACGAGGGCGCCGAGGTGTTGCAGCGGGGCGGCAGGACCTTCATCGTCTACTCGGCCAGCCACTGCTCCACACCCGACTACAAGCTGGGCATGCTCACGTACAACGGCGGCGACCCGCTGAACGCGTCCTCCTGGGTCAAGTCCCCCAACCCGGTGTTCCAGCGGTCCAACGCCAACGGGGTCTACGGGCCCGGCCACAACGGTTTCTTCAAGTCGCCCGACGGGACCGAGGACTGGATGGTCTACCACGCCAACAACTCCGCCTCCGGAGGCTGCGACATGAACCGGTCCACCCGGGCACAGAAGTTCACCTGGAACGCCGACGGCACCCCGAACTTCGGCACCCCGGTCGGCCTGGGCGTGACCCTGACGGCACCGTCGGGCGACTAGGGTCTGTTGCGAAAGTGGATCTTGTTCGTTGATGATCACGTCCTGTGGGACGTGGGGATCTGACGAACGGCCAGTGGGCCCGGCTGGAGTCGTTGTTGCCGCTGGGCATCAAGCCAGGTCGTCCGCAGGTGTGGACGCGGCGGCAGCTCATAGACGGCATACGGTGGCGGACCCGGACCGGCGCCCCCTGGCGCGACGTGCCGGAACGCTATGGACCGTGGGACCGGGTCTACGACCTGTTCCGGCGCTGGCAGCGGGACGGGACCTGGGCGAGGATCCTCGCCCAGCTTCAGGCCGAGGCGGACGCCAAGGGCCTGATCACCTGGGACGTGAACGTCGACTCCACCGTCTGCCGGGCCCACCAGCACGCCGCCGGAGCGGCGAAAAGGGGGATCTCCAGAAGGAACCGCCCGGCGGCGTCTTCGTCGAGCCGGCCGACCACGCACTCGGACGATCCCGAGGCGGACTGACTAGCAAGATCCACCTCGCGGTCGAGCAGGGGCAAAAGCCCTTGTCCGTCGTGATCACGGCCGGGCAGCGGGGCGATTCCCCGCAGTTCGAAGCGGTCCTGGAAGCCATCCGGGTCCCGAGGCTGGGGCTCGGCAGGCCGCGCAAGCGTCCCAACCGGGTCCGGGCCGACAAGGCGTACGACTCCCGCGGTAACCGCTCCTACCTGCGCAGACGCGGGATCAAGGCCACCATCCCGGTCCCGGCGGACCGTGTCCGCAACCGCCTCAAGCGCGGATCGCGCGGTGGGCGGCCGCCGACGTTCGACAAGGACGACTACAAGCAGCGGCACGCTGTCGAGTGCGGGATCAACCGTCTCAAGCGCCACCGGGCCGTCGCCACTCGTTACGACAAACTCGCCGTCCGCTTCGAAGCGACCGTGCTGGTCGCAGCCATTAACGAGTGGCTGTGACCAGCACTTTCGCAGCAGGCCCTAGGCGGGAAGGACGTACGCGGCAACGCCTTCTCCTTGGTAGCCGAGGTTGTTCACGGCGTTGTCTCGCTCGGTGACGCTGGTGGTGTAGAAGTGATCGATGAGGGTCGGCTGGTACAGCCGGTGGAATGGGACCGCGCCATCATGCTCCGACGGATAGACGTAGCCCGCGATGCCCTCAAGGGCGTAGCCGAGGTTCTTCGCGGCGTTGTTCACCTCGTCGGTGCTGGTGGTGTAGAAGTGATCGCCTCCGCTTGCGCTGTAAAGCCGGTAGAAGGGCACGGTGCCCGGGTCCGGCAGCTTCAACACCTTCGCTGCGACGCCTTCGGGCGAGTAGCCGAGATTGTTGACCGCATTGTTGTGCTCGTGGACGTCGGCCGTGTAGAAGTGGTCGGTTTGTGCCGCGCTGTAGGACCGGTGGAGCGGGACGGCGTGTGATGGCGAGTTCGAGAGCATGGCAGCCCTTCCGTACGGTGAAGCAGCGCACTGGAAACATAAAGTAATCATCCGGTCGCATTGCGCTGATAGGGCGTGCGGACTGGCGGCTGAGGCTGCAGGAGGCGCCTGGCCTCGGCTCGTGCGCGGGCGGCTACGTCCGCGAATATGGTGAAGATCGGCGCACCCACCCTTCTCTTTCCGTCCCGCCCCAAAGCGACCGTGCTGGTCGCAGCCATTAACGAGTGGCTGTGACCAGCACTTTCGCAACAGGCCCTAGCCGGATTCGAACGTCTGGACCCTTTTCTCCCGATCGTCCCAAACCGCTTGCCCGGCACGGGCACCCTGCCCATTCTTGAGCGGTGACCGATGAGCAGGAGCAGGCCGGCCCCGACGTCCCCACGGTGCCGCACAAGCTGGTCGACGAACTGGGCCGGGTCCGGGCACTGGGTCTGCTGCGGCTGCACGAGGCGAAGCTGGAGGCCCTGTACGCCTGCGTCGCGGCCAGGACGCCCGGTGCGGAGACATCCGCACCGGGCGTCCACGTGGCACCGGAGGCCGTCGAGCGACTGCTGCACACCGTGGTGCTGGGCCTCGACGGGGCTCTGCTGCGCGACGCGGCCCTGCACTCGTTCGGTTTCGCCCCCGGCACCCGCGACCTGTCGGGCAAGGAACGCCGGGAGCGGGCGGCGCACGTCTACCGGGTCGGCGCGGAACGGTTCCGCAAGCATCAGGAGAAGCTGATGCTCCAGCAGGTCGCGCGGGCGCTGCTGAACGGGGAGGGCCCCGACACCACGCCCCCGCCGGTTTCCCGGGAGGGTTCCTCCAGGGGTGCCTGCGCGGCGCCGCCCGTGGACGCCGTCGTTCCCGTCCGGGCGGGACGCCATGTGGTGCGGACCGCCTTCCCTCACGGGGACGTGCTGCTCACCGTGCATGTGGCGCCCATCGAACTCGTCACCGGCGTGGACGTCCTGGTCTCCTCGGAGAACATCTACTTCGAGATGTCCAAGACGTTCCGCCGCACGGTCTCCGGCAGTCTGCGGCGGGCCGGTGCCGCCAAGGACTCCGTCGGCCGCATCACGGACGACGTGATAGCCCGGCAACTCGCGGCCTGGATGCGGAAGTTCGGGGTTCCCGGGTTACCCGTGGCGGCGGGCACGGTGGCCGTCACCTCACCGGGGGCCCTGGCGGCGCAGGGGGTGCGGCGGATCCTCCACGCCGCGGTCGCCACGCCCTCGGCGACGGGCGACGGCTACGAGACCGCGCCCGATGCCGTCGCGGTGGCCGTACGGCGCGTGTTCGAGCTGGCGGCGGCGGAACGCCGTGCGGGCCGGGTCCCGCTGAGGTCCGTCGCCCTGCCCCTGCTCGGGGCCGGCCGGGGCGGGCTCGACGCGCGGACCAGCGCCGAGACCGTCGTCGGAACGCTGGAGCAGGTGCTCAAGGCCGATCCCGACTGGTCGGTGCACCTGGTGACGCGCAATCCGGTGAGCGCCCGTGCGGTGTTCGACGTGCTGAGCGACAGGCGTCCCTGAATCACGAGGGAGCACGGTATTCGAATCCTCTCGCCCGGGAATCTCGAATACCGTGCTCTATTCCTGCCGCATTCCCCCGACTTTCCCCCGTCATTCCCCGTGTTCTCACTGCGGCCTTTCGATCAGAAGTATGCACGGGTGCCACGGGTGCCGGAACCCCCTTCGGCCGATCCTCCGGGGAAATCCGGAAAGCTACCGGTTCCCGCCCGGAAAGCGCCCGGGCGGGGGCGTACGGGGCCGGGGCGGGGCGGGTGTCAGGAGCCGATGCCCGGCGCGGGGTCGACCGTCCCGATCTCGACCCGGTAGTCCTCCAAGGTCGCGGCCAGCCACCGCAGGCCGTCCTCGTCGTCGAGGACCCTCGGCGGCTCGTCCGTCTCCGTCAGCAGGTCGTTCTCGGCGGCGGCACCGAAGAGGACCAGGGACTCGTTGGGGCCGTCCAGCCGCGACCGCCAGACGAAGCCGTCCGCCCAGTCCGCCTCGGCGCGCAGCCAGTGCCCCCAGCGCCGGGTGAACGCGTACTCCGTGGGCTCGGACTCCACCAGCCACCAGTCGCTCTGCTGCACGGCGTTGAGGTGGACGATGCTGCACAGGGAGACCAGTTCGACGTCCCGGGTGAGCCGCACCTGGGACAGCAGCCTGCCCTCCAGTTCCTTCAGCGGCAGGACCCGGTGGTTGCCCTGCCCGTCGAAGCGCAGGGTGCGGACGAACCTCTCGATGATCGCCGTCTCGGGTTTGGGGGCCGCGTACAGGTACGCGTAGGAATCGTTCGGAGTGCTGTCGAAGCGACCGCCGCCGAAGTGGTGGTCCTGCGGCTCCGGATTGAAGTGGTGCGCCCGGCGGCGCCGCGAGTGCACCCGGTGGAAGACCTCGCCCGCCCGGCGGACCACCTTCCGCGCGTTCGCCGTGCCCTTCTCGGGCAGTTTCGCTCCACGAGCCATGTCAGTCGTCCTCCCCCACCACGCTCGCGGCGGCGAGCAGTTGATCGTCCAGCCCCGTGCCGAGCAGGGTCGCCGGCACGGCGTCCAGCCACGGATTGGGGCCCAGCCACCAGTCGGCCACCCCCCACGGGTCCGCCGCCGCCCCCAGCATCGCGTTGATGGCGAGCACCAGCGGTCGAGGGCGGCCCTCGGCGTCGAACTGGAACGCCGGCAGCTGCTCGGGCCCGGCGGACGCGCGCAGTCTGATCAGTCCGGGCTGGTCGGCCGCGACGCCGAAGAGTTCCGTCAGGTCCGTCTCCGTCAGGGCGGGCTCGGCCAGGAGCCGTTCACGCGCGGAGGTCCAGCGCACGGCGGGTGCCGGTGTGCCGACGTCTGCTCGCCCCCCGTCCATGCCACCACCCGGCACGCCAGGCGCTCCCGTCCTGCTCGGCGCTCCCGTCCCGCCCGGCACTCCTGTCCCGCCCGGTGCGAAGCGAGCCAGGAGCACGTCGTGCGGCGGCCGTCGGGCGAGCGAAGCAGAGGTGTAACGGCGGCTCACGGCCCGCCCTTCGTCCCCCGGCAGGGCCGCGCGCAGATGGGCGGCGAGGGCGCGGGTGATCCCCCGTAGCCGTTCCTCGCTGCCGCCCTCGGCGACGAGGTCCAGCAGGACGTCGAGTTGTTCCCGGTCCTCCGGGGAGAGTTTTTCCCGGATCGACTGTGGTTCCGACACGAGCGCGGCGATTAGTTGCTGCTCGTACTCGTCCATTCTTTCCCCTCCTGGAATCCGGAATCCGGATGCGGCCGTACGCTAGTGAGCTACGATCCGATTGGCAATTCGGGAGCCGTACGGGGAGCATTCCCCGAAACGGGCAGGGGGATTTCGTGTACACCGAGAATCAGGGAATCGATGATCACTCCGGGGATTCCGGGATGCCCGATCGTTTCGCTCGGATCGACCTCGTCGTCCAGCTCCTCGAAGCGGCCGAGGACGCCCTGGAGCAGGGGGACCGGGGAGACGTCGTGGACCTGCTCGACGAGGCCGAGTGGAACCTGACGCGGTTGTCCGGCTCCCCCACCGGCCCGGACGAACTCCGGCTGCTGCTCGGGATGTCCGCCGACGCGGCCCGGCTCCGCTACACGCACGGACAGGCACCCTCGGACCTGGACGACACGATCGCCCGCCTGGACCGCGCGCATTCCCTGGCCACCGAGGCGTACCACTCCACCGGGCCCGGCACCCCGCCCGACCACGGCGATCTGGTGCTCGTCCGCTGCGAACTCGCCCTCGACCTGGCGGAACGCTGGCGCACGAGCGAGGCCGGCCCCCGGCGGTCGGCCGACGCCGACCGGGTCGTCGACCTGCTCGGCCCGATCCTCGGCGGACCGGACGAGCGCCACGTACCGGCCGCCACCCTGTGCCGGGCGGTGCTGGGCCTGGTCCTGTCGGACCGCTGCCGCTGCCCCGAACACGCCACCCCGGAACGGCTCGCGGACCGCCGCGCCGCCGTCGTACACCTGAGGGCGGCGCACGCCTCCGACGACCTCGACCCGGACCTGCGCCCCACCGTGGCCTTCGACCTCGCGCTGCTGTCCTCGCTCGATCTGTACGACCGCTACGAACAGGAGGACCGCCCCGGACTCCGGTCCCCGGAGGCCGCCGCGGAGTTCGGTGCCGTACTGGACGTGCTGCGGCCCCTCGTGACGGACCCCGGCCCGGACGGAGCCGACGCGGCCGAGCTGGGCGCGGACGTGTGTGACGCGCTGATGCAGTACGACTCCGGGCAGCGGGCCCAGGCGATGGCCGTGAACTGGTACCGGACCGCCCTCACCCATCCCGCGCTGCCGCGTGAGGCGGCCCACCGGGTCGCCACGAACCTGGGGCTGGCCCTGGCGGACCGGTCCGAACGCAACCGCGAGGCCCAGCACCCCGACGACCCCGCCCCGGCCGACGACCGTGCCGAGGCAGAGACCCTGTGGGAAGAGGCGCTGACCCGGCTCCCGGAGGCCGGCGAGGAACGGGTGGCGTGTCTGGCGGCGATCGTCGACCTGCTCTGGATCGAGCTGTCGAACGGACTGCTGGACGGCGACGGCGTCGACCGTCTCGCCGCCCGCGCACGTGAACTCGCCTCCCTCATCGGGCCCGACGACACCGACCGGGCCGAACTCGTCCTCAAGACCGCGATCACCCTGAACCAGCGGGCGATCGACCGTGGCTCCCCGTACATGTACGACCTGTCCCACGGCGCGCTCCGGACCGGCACCGCCGACCCGGCCCTGTCACCGGCCCGTGCCGAGCCCCGCATGATGGCGGACCTCCGGGAGGCCATCGACCTGCTGCGCACGGCGACCGGTCTCTATCACCACGAGGACGAACTCCATCTGGGCGCCCAGTGCGTGCTGGGCGTCGCCCTGCTGCTGGACTTCGCCTGCACGCTGCCCGAGGTCCGGCACGCGTCCCTCCGCGACGCCCTGCGGATCCTGCGCGTGGTCCTCGAACGCGCCCCGGCCGACAGCCAGTTCCGTGACGAGGACCTCTACGGCTCCTTCCGCACCGCGATGGTCTACCGCGTCTGGTACACGGACCCGTTCACCGCGCCGCAGGACCCCGATCGACCGGTTCCCGACGTCAGCGGGTTCCCCACCGTCGAGGACGATCTGCAGCTGCTCGCCGGGCTGTTGGACCCCGCCGACGCGGAACAGGAGCCGTACTTCGTCTTCCTCTCCGTCATGGTGGGCATCCTGCGGTCACCCGGCGGGATGCCTGCGGCGGCGAACTGCCGTGCGTGGTCGGACCGGTTGCGGCGGTCCGCCCCGCTGCTGGAACCCGAGGCCTGGGGGATGAAGGCCATCATGCTGGCCATCGCCGGCACCCTGGGGCTCGTCCTCGACCGGACGGGAGAAGCCACCCTCACGGACCGGGCCACCACCACGGCGACCCTCCGTCAGGCCCGCGCCCTGCTCCCGCCGGGCTCCACGACACGCGGGCTGATCGACGAGGCGTTGCGCCAGGGCGCGGTCACCGACTTCCAGGCGCTGCTGCGTACGTTGTTCCCGGCGGCCGCGGGTCAGGAGCGGCCGGGCCGGCCGCCGGGGACCCGGCCGGAGAGCCCCGCGTCCCCACCTGGTCCCGCCCCGTCGGAGCCACAGAGCGACGAGGACGTGCTCACCCCGCCCCCGATCGACCCGGCCGCGACCGTGCTGCTCGGGGACGGCACACCGGACCCGTTCGCCCTTCCGTCGGGCCGGGTCGTCGAGATCCTGGCCGGCGACGACACCCCGGCGAGCGCGGCCGTGGCCGCCGCACGGGCCCTGACGCACTACCGCCGCTGGCTCCGGGAACGCGACGGCAAGGACCTGACGACGGCGATCACGCTCGTCAGGCAGGCACTCGCCACCTCGACCGCCACGGCACTGCCCGCGTCGACCACCACGGCACTCCCCGCCCCGGCCACCACGGCGCTCACCGACCGGTGTGCCGAGTTCCTGGCCGGTCTCCTCCTCGACCGGCACGTCCTGCTGGGCGACCACGCCGATCTGGACGCCGCCGTCCACGAGTACGACGTGCTGCTCGACCGCACGCCGGAGCACGTCGTCCGCCCGCCGCTGCACACCGTGTTGGCCGAGGCGGGCGACCCTCGGGTCCCGCCGCACCTCTTCCGCGCCCCGGAGCCGACGGGCCACGCCCCCTTCCGGGCCGAGCTGCTGGCCGCCGCGGGAACGGCGTGGCTGCTGCTCGCGCGTGCCCGCCGGCGCCCCTCCCCGAAGCTGGCGGCCGACGCCGTGCGGGCCTGGCAGGAGGCCGGGCGCACGCTGCCGCCGGACCATCCCCGGGTGCCGGCCGTCCGTACGGAACTGGCGGCGCACGCCCTGCGCGAGGCGCGCGAGGCGGGGGACGCCGAGGCCGTCGGGGCCGAAGTCGGCGCGCTCGTCGAGGCCGCGACGACCTGCCCGGCAGGGAGTCCGCACCGCCCCGCGCTGCGTCTGCGCGCGGCGGCGGCCCTGGCGCGGCACACGGTCGCCGAGGGGCGGCCGGCGGCGGTGCCCGGCCGGCTCGACGCTCTCGGTCAGGGCATCGCCCTGCTGAGGGGCGCGGCGGAGGAGGGCCCGCACGAGTTCCACGGGTCGCGCGGGCGGTGTCTGTACGGGCTGGGCACGCTGCTGCTCACCCGGTACCTGGAGTCGGGACGGCGCGAGGAGCTGGAGGAGGCGGTCGCCGTCCTGCGTGAGGCGTGGGTGGTGCTCAACGCGAGCCCGGGCGACCCCTTCGCCATCGCGTTGCTCCGGACCATCGCGCTCGCCCACCGCGCCTTCGGCCCGCAGGACGCCGAACACCGGCGGCAGGCCCGCGAGACGGGCAGATCGGCCCTGACCGCGTACGGCCGCTCCGTGCTGCTGCAGTCGGGCGCGGACTACGGGCTCGAAGCCGCGCGGGCCATCGCACCGGACATGCTGCGGCTGGTCCGCTGGAGCCTTGCCGACCAGCTGCCCGAGGCGGCGTTCGAGGCGCTCGAACTCGGCCGCGGGCTGGTGCTGAACGCGGCGACGATGAACGTCACCGTCCCCGATCTGCTGCGCGACGCCGGTCATGCCGAGCTGGCCGATGCCTGGGTACGGGCCGCCGACGACGGCGGCCGACTGAGCGAGGTGCCCGACGATCTGCGGCGCCGTGTGCTGGAGGCGCTGGCGGGCAGCGCCGCCGAGAAGCGGCTGCTGTCCGCGCCCTCGCCGGGGGTGCTGGGGCGCACGCTGCGCCGGCTGGGGACCGACGCGCTCGCCTATCTCGTGCCCGGCGAGGACGGGGCGGGCGGCCATGCGGTGATCGTGACGGCCACGGGTGCGGTCCGTTCGCTGCGACTGCCCGGGCTGACCTCGCTGTCCACCGGCCCGGTCGGCGCGTACGACGCCGCGCTGCAGGCCTTCCAGGAGGAGGGCCGTCGGGAACCGCCCGGCCCGCACGCCCCGCTGGTCATGCGCGAGCGCAGTCGGCGGGCTCTGCTTCTGCTGGAGGGGAGGTGGCGGTCGGCGCTGGAGCGGCTGTGCTCGTGGGCCGGTGAGGTCGCCATGGGGCCCCTCCTGGCGGCCGCCGAGTCCTGGTGGCCCGGCCGGGTTCCACGGATCGTCCTCGCGCCCGTGGGCCCGCTCGGCATCGTCCCCTGGCACGCGGCGCGCTGCCCGGTGCCCGCGCCGTCGGCGCCGGCCGGGCCGGAGGCCGCGAGGACCGATCACGCGTGCGCGCGGGCTGTCGTCTCGTACTGCGCCAGTGCCCGTCAGCTCATCGAGGTGGCCACCCGCCCCACGGCCGTCCTGGGCGAGGGTGCCGTGGCCGTCGTCGTGGACCCGGACGGCTCGCCCACCATGCACCGGGAGGCGACGCTCGTCGCCGCCCTCCATCCCCGGGTCACCGTGATCGGCGGGACGGGCGTCGCGGGCGCCGGCGGGGCGCTGCCGCCGGAGCCCCGGTCGCTCGAACCGTTCCTGCCCGGCCGGGGCACCTCGCCGACCGCGCTGCTGCACGTCAACTGTCACGCGGACACCGGCGCGACCTCCAACGACTCCGTCCTCAAACTGGACGCCACGCACACGGTCTCGGTGCAGGATCTGCTGACGGGCGCCGCGGGCCGCGATCCCGGGATGCCCGGTGGTACGGTCCTGCTCGCCAACTGCACGAGCGATCTGACCCTCAGCGACCACGACGAGGCCCTCACCCTGGCGACGGCCTTCCTCGGCGCGGGCGCCACGGCGGTCGTCGGCTCCCGCTGGGCCGTCGCGGACGACCCCCGGACCACGCTGCTGGTGCTCCTCGTCCACCACCACATGCGGCAGGGCACGCCGCCCCGGGACGCGCTGCGGGCGGCCCAGCTGTGGATGCTGGACCCCGGCCGCGTTCTGCCTCCCGAACTGGCCGGGTGCGAGGCGCTGTTGGAGGACACCTCGCACGGACCGCTGGACGAGTTGGAGATCTGGGCGTCGTTCACGCACCACGGGCAGTGAGGCGGGACGTCACGCGCCGACGTCGTCGACGCCCAGGTCCCGGCGCATCTCCTGGCGCATGTCCGCCAGCAGCGCCCACGCCTTGCGCACCTCCGGGTCGAACGCGTCCAGGGTCGCGGCGTCCACGGGCACGGCGGCGACGAGCTTGCGGAGCGTGCCGTATCCGCTGTTGAGCTGTCTGCTCGCGGCGCCCGCGGAGACCAGCACGGGGGTCGGCAGGATCAACTGCGCCTCGGCGTAGGCCTCGCGGTGGGCGACGCGGCGTTCGTCCAACCGGTCCGCGCAGTCGTCCACCCCGCTGTCGTCCCGCAGGGCGTGCCACAGGTTGACCTGGGCGGTCTGGTACTGCCGGGCGGCGGTGTTGAGGGCGACGCAACAGGCCCGCCGCAGTTCGTGCCGTTCACGTACCTGGGCCGCGGACAGCTCGGCCCGGCGCAGTCTTTCGGCGTGTTCGCGCTCCTCGCCCTGTTGCCGGGCCAGCGCCTGCAGTTCCAGGCGTTTGGTGCGGTCGGCCCTGCTCTGCGTCAGCAGCGCGGCGCCCAGTGTGCCCACGACGCCGACCGTGGCCACCGCCAGGGCCACCCACGCCTCCCCCATCTCGGGTGTCGCCCCTCTCAGGTGTCGCCGAGGACGACCACCCTGCGCGGGGTGCCCGCGCCGGGGGTGGTGGCGGCGAGGCCGGACCGTCCGGCGGGTACCGCGCGCTCCCGGCCCCAGGCGCGGATCTCCTCGATCTGTTCGGGGTTGCTGCGGCTGAGGGGGGCCGTGTTGGCGAACGTCTCCTCGACGAACGACGGGTCGAGCCGCTCCACCCCGCCGCCGAGCAGGACCTCGGCGCCGACGTCGTGGAGGGCGGACTCGATGTCGGAGCCCGCGAAGCCCTCGGAGAGCTCGACGAGCCGGTCGACCTGGTCCGGGTGGGGTTCGGCCTTGACGTAGCGCCGGTAGTAGAGGGTGATGATCTCCCTGCGGTCCTGGTCGTCCGGCAGGTCCACGAAGAACAGTTCGTCGAAGCGTCCCTTGCGCAGCAGTTCGGGCGGCAGGCTGCGGACGTCGTTGGCGGTGGCGACGACGAAGACCCGGGAGTCCGACTCCTGGAGCCAGAACAGGAACTGCCCGATGATGCGCTGCTGGACGCCGGAGCTGTCGTGGCTGCCGGCCAGCCCCTTCTCGATCTCGTCGATCCACAGGATGCAGGGGGCGACCCGGTCGGCGGCGTCCAGCGCCTCCCGCATCCGTCCCTCGGACTCGCCCAGGTAGCGGCCGTGGATGCTGGCCATGTCCAGCCGGTAGAGCGGCAGTCGCCACTGCTGGGCGATGGCCTTCGCCGACAGGGACTTGCCGCAGCCGGGGACACCGACGAGCAGGACACCGCGCGGCGGGCGCAGTTGGGTGCCGCGCAGGTCCGTGTGGATGAGCCGGTGTTTGCGGTCCAGCCAGCCGCGCAGGTTGGTGAGGCCGCCGACGGAGTAGTCGACGTCCTTGAGAGCAAGGCGTTCGAGTCCGGCGAGGTTGTTGAAGATGCGGTCCTTGGAGCTGGCGAGGGTCAGGACGTCGGCGGCCTCCACGGACCCCTTGGCGATGAGCGTGGCCATGAGGTTCACCGCCTCGCCCTCGGTGACTCCCTGGAGGAACTCGGCGGCCCTGCGGGCGTCGTGCTCGGTCCAGGCGATGGAGACCACGCCCCGGTGGTCGGTGAGGAACGCGCTGATGGTCGCGTACATCTCGTCGGCGTTCGGCAGGTCCAGCTGGAGGCTCATGCCGAGTCGTTGCAGACCGCTCCAGATCGGGTTGTCCGTGATGAGGACGACGCATCCGGCGTGGGTGTCGGCGATCCTCGCCAGTTCGGCGACGTTGCGGGTGAAGGGGGTGTCGGACTCCAGCTCCCCGGGGTCGACCAGGACGAGGGTGGCGTGGGGGCGGGCGGCGAACTGGGCGGCGGCGAAGTCCATGGCGCCGGTCAGCGAACGGTCGTCGAGGACGGCCGCTCCCGACCGCAGGTCGCGCAGTCCGGTGGCTCTGGTGTGGATCCAGAACTGCTGGTTGGCGCGCCGTGGTTGGGTCGCCACCTCTTTGAGCATGCGCAGGGCACGGGCCTGTTCGATGGTGCGCAGTCCGACGACGGGCACCCGCGCGGTGAGGTAGTGGTCCAGGTCACGCTTGCTGTCGGAGTAGTTCGACATGGTGGGCTCTCCGGAGTGCCGTTGCCGTCAGTCGGGGGTGACGATGCGCCGTCGGCCGGTGGGCTCGTACCAGCCGGCCGGGGGCGGGGCGGCGGGTTCGGACAGCACGGCGGTGAGGGGGTTGTCGCGCAGGGTACGGCGCCGGGTCTCGACGGCGTGCGGGTCGGCGCCCTCGGCGAGCAGCGCCCCCACGCCCCGTTCGAGTTCCTCCTGGAGCAGGCGGGTGTGCTCGTCCATGAGGGTCGCCATGCGGGCGCGGAAGTCGGCGGGCAGGCTCGGGTGGGTGACGACGGAGCGGACGGAGCGCAGCACGTCACGGCCGCGGGTGAGGGCCCGGCCGACGGAGAACTCGTCGGCCGCGTCGTTCACCTCACGCACCATCAGGTCCAGTCCGGCCTGGAGGCGCCGGTCGACGGCGGAGGCGATACGGGTCAGCAGCCGCTGCCACGTGTCGGCGGGCAGGTCGTCCGGCGACAGCGCGGGCAGGTCGAGGGGGTCGGTGCGGGCGCCGTCGGCCCACTCGTCCAGGGTCCGGGCCCAGCTCCGGTAGGCGCTGTCACCGCCCCACCGGGCCCCGTTCACAGGTCCCTCGAGGGCCGGCGTACGAGCTGTTCGCCGGGCGGCAGGGGCTCCCAGGCCGGGAGGTCGGTCACGGTCCGCCGCAGCCGCCGGGTGACGGGTTCCGGTGCGGGCTGCCCCGGCGGGTGCGCCGGCGCCGAGGCCCAGGGGGCAGGTGCGGCGGGCGGGGTGGTGGACGCGGGCGGCGGTGCCGCGTCCGTGTCGCGCTGGTCGGGGACGGCGGGGGGCCGGTCCGGCCTGGGGGGCGCGGCGAGCGGGCGCAGGTGCTCCGGGACCTCCGGTCTGAGCCAGGGCGGCGTCGCGTCCGCGGAGAAGGCGAGATCGTCACTCATGGTCGTTTCCTCTCGTGCCGGCGACGCGGCCCTCGAACGGGGAAGGTGCGTGGGTGGCGGTGTTCAGGGACGCGATGAAGGCGCGGGCCTCGGCCTCGACGAAGTCGGCGGCCCAGTACCGCTGTTGCCAGTCGGTGAGCTCGGCGTGGGCGCCCCGGAGCCGGGTGAGGGCCTCCGACATGTGCCGGCTGAGGAGCTCGCGGGCCTTCTCCTGCGCGGTGCGCGCGGCGTCGGCGCGGTTGTACAGGACGATCCCCCAGATTCCTCCGACGGCGATGGCCGCGAGGAGGGCGAAGCCGACGTGGACGCCGAGGAAGATCATGAGGATGCCGGCGACCGTGGCACCGAGGAGGGCGAGGGAGGAGGTGTAGTTGTAGGCGAGGGACTTGACGTACAGGTCGACGTAGCCGCTCCAGTGCCGGGTCAGCGACGCCTCCAGATCGGGCAGGTCGTCGGTGAGCGGCTTGGTCCAGGTGGTGAGCTTGAAGCGCTGGGTGCCGTGGCTGACGCCGTAGGTGTTGCGCAGCGAGATCTCGATCTTCGGGGGCATGGCGGCCCGGTAGTCGCGGCTGAATCCGGCGTGCGCCTGCGCGAACCACTCCTGGCACGATGCGACGGCCATCCGCTGCGCGGCGGGTGAGGCGCCCACGGCCGCGGGGTCCAGGGCGGCGACGGACTGCACACTCAGGTAGTTGCGGGTCTCGTCCAGTGCCTCGGAGCGCATGTCCGCCTCCTGGCGCGCGGCCTCCTCGTCCCCGTCGTGGCGCACGATGGCCTCGTTGAGCAGCAACTTGCGTTGCAGGGGGAGTTCTTCCTCGTCGGAGTTGCGGACCAGGCCGTCGAGGATGTCGTCGACCGTGTCCTCCAGGTTGGTGGCGGGGAGGAGTTCGCTCTCCATCAGGGTGCGGAAGCGTTCGAGGAGGGCCTCGTGCGCGCGGGCGCGGGCGAGGAGGTCGTCCAGCACGGGCCACTGGGGGCACACGTCTGCCAGGCGCGGGAAGTCGTCCTCGGCGGACGGGGCCCGCAGAGAGTCGATCTCCTGACGCCAGCGTCCCACCTGGGCGGTGCGTACGGCGTCGTCGTCCAGCAGGCGCCGGCGCCACTCCTCCAGGGTCTCGCCGAGCAGTTGGCGGCCCGCGGCTCCGAAGGCGCCCTGGGAGACGCACTCCAGGACGACCTGGAACTCCCGGCCGAGGACCCGGGGGTCCTGGCCCTCCAGATAGTGCCGCAGCCAGCGGACGGACGCCTCCTGCCGTCCCTGTCTGCGCAGGATCAGCGCGAAGAACAGGGAGGTCTTCGACGTGGAGCGCCGGAACGCCTCCTCCACGGCCCGTGCGCACAGGGCCTCGTCGTCGCCCGCCCACGCGGCCAGCCCCACCAGGGCGGGGGCGAGCCAGTAGCGCGGCGTCTGGATCATCAGCTCCTCGCTGACCTGGCGGACCGTCTCCTCCTGGACGAGCCCGGTGTCGAACGCCTGGAGGATGCCGGTGGCGGAGCGGCGGACGACCTTGTGGTGGCCGTACTTGTGCTCGATCTCGTCGTTGATCTGGACGATCCGGACCTCCGCGCGTTGGGCGGCGGCGATGCGTTCGGTTCTTCCGACGAACTCCAGGAACCTGTCGTAGAGCAGGTCCAGACGGTTCTTCGTCTGGACCTGTACGGCCTTGACGTCCCGTACCTCTCCGTCCACCTGCTCGATCTGACCGCCGAGCGAGCGGACGGAGAGGTCGAGTTGACGCTCCAGGCTTTTGATGCGGCTGATGATCGGGCCGAGGTTGATCTCGCTCACGCGGGTCTCCGTTCCGTGCGGTGCGGTGCCGTGCTGCTGTGCCGGCGTGCGGCGCCTCAGGGCCTGACGACGCTGCCGTCGGGCAGCACGGGCAGGACCAGCCCGTCGGCGTACACCTCGATGAACGCGTACGCGCCCGAGCGGGCCAGCATGCGGGCGGCGTCGAACGGCGGCGGCATCACGTCGTGGGCCGCGCAGTGCTCCTGGATGCGCCCGTCGAGCCCGAGCCGATGGTCCACGTAGGGGGAGCCGAGCAGGCAGGCCGCGACGAATCCCACGGGCACCGGCGCGCCCCGGCCGACGTACTGCTCGTGCAGCCAGTCGGCGATGTCCCGGACCGAGGCGTCGTCCACGGCGGCGTCCAACCGGCGCAGGCGGCCGAGGAGTTCGGATGTCCGGGTGGCGAACAGCTCCCGGGTCGCGGCCGGTCCCGGTGTGTACGGCGCGACGGTCCGGGCGGCGCCGTGCGCGACGGACGCGCCCGGCGGGACGACGACGCGGCGAGGCCGCTCAACGGAACCCATGAAATGCCCCCCTGCTGAACATGGACCGACAGGCGTCCCATCGGTGACGCGCGGTATCCGAAGGGTAGTGACGTTCCGTCAACTACGCCTAAGTTGAGCGGTATCCATCGACAATGACCGTTTACTACCCGGATAAGTACCGGATAACTACCGGGCCTCGCGCCGTGACCACTCCGTGGCCTCAGTTCTGGACGAGTTGGTCGGCGAGGCGGTGGGCCTGGGCCAGCAGCGTCCCGTACGTCACCAGCGCGTCGGGGTCGTCGGCGACGGCGCCGGGCAGCCGCGCACGGAAGTCGTCGAGGGTGCGGTGGAGTTCCGCGACCGTCTCGCGGAGTTCCTCCGCCCCGGCGTCGTCGGGGCCGCCCGGGGCGAACCGGGTCCGTCCGTAGAGGCTCACGGCGCGGGCGGTGCGGTGCAGGAAGTCCGCGTAGGGCCGGGCGATCGCCGCGTCCGGGCGGGTTGCCTTCCCCCCGCCGTCGGCTGCCTCCCACACCGTTCGGGTCACGCCCGAGGTGTGGACGGCCACATGGTCGAGCACGGCCAACGCGTCGGCGTACGCCTTGCCGGGCGGGGCGGTGGCGTGCCTGCGGCGTCCCCACGGATTGACCCGCATGCTCTCCTGGCTCCAGCCGATGGCCTGCCGGGCCTGGTCGACCAGACGCCCCAACCGCAGTGCGCGCTCGTGCCACTCCCCCGCCTGGTGCCCCTCCCACTCACCGGAGGCCAGCCCGTCCGCCACCGAGTCCAGGATCGCCTCGGCCTCCTGGGCGGCGTCCCGCAGCGCGGCGCGGGTGTCGCGGAGATACACCGGGGGCCTGATCAGCGCGTTGACCGCGACGCCGACCAGCGCGCCGAAGACCGCCTCCGCGATGCGGGCGGCCGACGCGGCGACGGTGACCTGACCGCCGGTCAGCACGAAGAGCGCGCCGGTGGCCGCGTAGACGCCCTGGCTCCCGAGCCGTTGCCACTGGCCCAGCAGCAGCACCGTCGGCAGCACCAGGGCCATCGTGACCAGCGTGTGGTCCATCAGCAGCGCCACGGCGGTGGCCACCACCGTGCCCACCGCGATGGCCCCCAGCTGCTGCAACCCGTGGGCGAGCGACCGGAACACCGTCGACTCCACCAGGACGACCGCCACCCAGGGCGCCACGAACGCCATGGGGGCCGCGAGCCACCAGCCCGCGACCGCCCAGGCCACCCAGGCGGCCAGCGCCGCCTTGCCGGCCTGCGCCACCAGGTCCCGTTCCCGGCCCGGTCCCGCCCACGCCATCCGCACCGTCCGCACGGCGGCCGCCCCGCGCCGCCGCGCCTCCCGCATCACCCTGCCGGTCCACTCCATGCCCCACCAAGTGCCACGTCAGCGGCGAGCCGCACCTGCCGATCGCGATGTCTCGGCGGCCGGACCCGGATCCGCGGCGCTTGGTCCGCGCCGTGTTGGGAACGCGATGCGCGCAAGCACGGCGCGGCCCGGCCGACGGCGCCCCGCCGTGGACAGCACCGGCGAAAGGCACACCTTGCCCTCCCAGCACGAACAGCCCGCACCGCAGGTCGCCGCCGAGCCCTCCCCGCCCTACGACACAGACAAGCAGCGGCGGCCCGGACTGGAGGCCGACATGCGCACCGCGCCGCGCTACCGGGCGGACCGGTACCGCGCCGCCGGAAAACTCGAGGACAAGGTCGCCCTGATCACCGGCGGCGACTCGGGTATCGGACGGGCGGTGGCGCTGCTCTACGCCAGGGAGGGCGCCGACGTGCCGTCGTCCATCTGCCGGACGAGCGCGTGGACGCGGAACAGGTACGGCGGGAGGTCGAGGAGCAGGGCCGGCGCTGCCTGCTGCTGCCGGGCGACCTCAAGGACGCGGAGTTCTGCCGGGAGGCCGTGGAGCGGACCGTGGAGGAGCTCGGCGGGCTGAACGTCCTCGTGAGCAACGCCGCCTACCTCAACAGCAAGCTCGAACTGGAGCAGCTGACCGCCGAGGACTTCGACCGGACGTTCAAGACCAACATCTACGCCTACTTCCACCTCGTCATGGCCGCCCTGCCCCATCTCGGCCCGGGGGACGCCGTCATCGCCACGGCCACCGAGGAGGCGCTCAAGGGCAGCACCACGATGATCGACTACGCGGCGCCCAAGGCCGCGCTGATCACGCTCAGCAAGTCGATCGCCCCGCATCTGGCCAAGCGCGGCGTCCGCGCCAACGTGGTGGCCCCGGGCCCGACCTGGACCCCGCTCAACGAGGCGGACCAGCACATGCCGCCCGAGGGTCTGGCCCGGATCGGCAGCGAGGCGCCCCTCGGCCGCGCGGCACAGCCGGAGGAGATCGCGCCGACGTACGTCTATCTGGCCTCCGACGCCGACTCCAGCTACACCGTCGGCGAGGTCATCGCCGTGACCGGCGGCATCGTCGACACCCGGTGACCTCGCGCACGCCGTGACGACGGTGGCGTACCGCGCCCCGCCCCCGGGAAGACGGCTGAGGCGGCTGTCGTAACCGCCTCCGCACGGGGCTCGCGTGCGAGGCTGGGTACGAGTGCTTTCCGGGCCGGGGTGAACGGAGGACGGTGTGGACTGGGATCGGTTCGCCCAGCAGATGGCGGCGATGGCGCGCGACCTGCTGGCCCAGCCTTCGGTCGACGCCACACTGCGGCGGATCTCGACCTCGGCGATCGAACTGGTGGAGGGCTGTGACGCGGCCGGCATCCTCGTGCTGCGCGGCACGACGGTGGAGACGCTCGCCCCCACGGACCAGCTGGTCGTCGAGAGCGACCGGCTCCAGGAGCGGCTGCGGGAGGGCCCCTGCTTCGACGCCGCCCGTGATTCGGAGGGTGACCGGGTCTTCCGTATCTCCGATTTCTCCGCGGAGCAGCCGCGCTGGCCCGTCTACGCCCCGGAGGCCCGCCGTCTCGGTGTGGGCAGCATGATGGGCTTCCTGCTGTTCACCGAGGACGAGGACCTCGGCGCCCTGAATCTCTACTCCCGCAAGCCGGGCGCGTTCACCGAGGTCAGCGAGTTGGCCGGCTGGCTGCTGGCCTCGCACGCGGCGGTCGCGTTCTCCAGCGCGCGTACCCATGCCCAACTGGAGCAGGCCGTCGCCACCCGGCATGTGATCGGCGAGGCCATGGGCATCCTCATGGGCAGCCACCACCTGACCGAGGACCAGGCGTTCGACGTCCTGCGCCGCTTCTCGCAGGAGCACAACATCAAGCTCCGTGAGGTCGCCCGCCGGGTCTGCGAACAGGGCGGCCTCTGACGTCGGAGCCCGTCGAGGGGGACGGCTCCTCCGGCACGCTGTCAGAACCAGAGAAGCCTGGCCGGGCCGGCCCCCAGGGGAGCGCCGCCGAAACTCGGCCTATCCACCAAGTCCCCCCGCCTCGGCTCCCCACACCCCGGAACCCCGACCACTCGCGCACCGCGGTCCGGGCGCGACCGGCGCCGGCGTCCGCGCGGCGTCGACCAGGTCGGCGCGGGTACCCGGCACGGGTCACGCGGGGGCGACCGTCCTCCGCCCACCCACCCGACGAAGGGCCGTACCCATGAACGACGACGTGCGGAACCCGGTCGAGCGGCACCCACGGCCGGACCTCCCGCAGCAGGACCAGGACCATCCCGGCTGGACCGGGCCGATGGACCCGCCGCCCGACCACGGCGAGGAGTCCTACCGGGGCAGCGGACTGCTCAGGGACCGTAAAACGGTCCTGACCGGCGGTGACTCCGGGATCGGCCGGGCGGTGGCCCTGGCCTACGCCCGGGAGGGCGCGGACGTCCTCTTCACCCATCTGCCGGAGGAGGCCGAGGACGCCCGCGAGACGGTACGGCTCGTCGAGGAAGCCGGACGGAAGGCGATCGCCGTCCCCTGCGACATACGCGACGAGGAGCAGTGCCGCGGTCTGGTCGAGCGGGCCGTCGCCGAGTTCGGCCGGATCGACGTGCTGATCAACAACGCCGCGTACCAGATGGCACAGCCCGACGGTATCGGCGCCATCACCACCGAGCAGTTCGACCGGGTCGTGCGGACCAACCTCTACGGCATGTTCTGGCTGTGCCGGGCGGCCCTGCCGCACATCCCGGCGGGCGGTTCGATCATCAACACCACGTCCGTGCAGGCGTACAAGCCGAGTCCGCATCTGCTCGACTACGCCATGACCAAGGGCGCGATCGTGACGTTCACCCAGGGGCTGGCGCAGATGGTCGCGGCGGACGGCATCCGGGTGAACGCGGTGGCGCCGGGGCCCGTGTGGACGCCGCTGATCCCGGCGACGCTCCCGGACACACAGGAGTTCGGCAAGCAGGCGCCGCTGGGCCGGCCCGCCCAGCCCGCCGAGATGGCACCGGCGTACGTGTTCCTCGCCTCCGACCGGGCGAGCTTCGTCACGGCGGAGATCCTCAACGCCACCGGCGGCACCCCGCTGCCCTGAGGGCCGTTTGGCCGCCGTGTCACCGGGCACCCGTGGGCGCACAGCAAGAAGCGGTTCGTATTCGGTCCGGAAAGAAGATGAGACGCCGTGAGCACGCACACCGTCGAAAAGCTCGTCGTCCGCGAGAGCGGCTGGGCCGAGGCCCGGCGCCGGCGCGGGAAGGGCGTGCGCCTGTGCCTGCCCGCCCTGACGGACCGGGACGGCACGCGTGCGGCGAGGTCCGGGCCGGACTCGCACATCGTCAGGGGTGACGACTGACGGACGCCCGACGACTCACGTAGAAGTCGGACGTCGGGCCACGAGGGGTGACGCGAGGCAACGCGAGGCAGGGCGGGAACGACGGCGGCGGCCGGTGGAACCGGATTCACCTGGTTCCACCGGCCGCCGCCGTCGTTCCCGCGTCGGTCGTCCGTGTCAGTTCAGTCGTCCTTGCCCCGGCCGCTCAGCGCGTCGCGCATGCGGTCGACCAGGCCCATCCCGGGGGCGAGCAGCTTGTTGGCCGGCGGGGTGTCCGGGGCCGCCGGGTGCGGCCGGGTCGGGGCCGTCTTCTTGGCCGTGCGGACCTTGTCGCCGAGAGTGTTCAGGGCGTCCGCCGAGCAGGCCGCGCGCAGCCGGGGGAAGAGATTGTTCTCCTCGTCCCGGATGTGCGACCTGATCTCGCTCATCAGCTGGGTGGCCAGGAGGTCGAAGTCGGGGTCGTCGGCCTCGCACCGCTCCAGCGCCTTCATGGTGCGCTCGGCCTCGGCGTGGTCCTCCAGCTCACGGTCGGCGATCGCGTCGCCGTCCGGGAGGTGCTCGCGGACCGCCGGGTAGAGGTAGGCCTCCTCGGCGACCGAGTGACGCACCAGCTCGATGGTGACCTGGTCCATGTGCTGCTTGCGCTGGGGGTCCCCGGAGGGCAGTGCCTCGATCCGGCCGAACATCTCCTCGACTTCACCGTGGTCCGTGGTCAGTTCGTCGATGACGTCTCCACCGTGTCCCATGTCTCCCGTCCTCTCCTCGTATGACGCTTCCGCCATCCGTACCCGCGGGCCTCGTCAGGCCCTCGGCGCGACCCCGAGTACCCGCGAACGGCCCAGCCACGCGACCCTCCCGTGAAGGTCCCCGAGGGCGTTCTCCGAGCTCAGTGGCGGGCCACCAGTCGCAGCCGCGAGTGGGCCGCCCCGGCGACCGGCCCCGGCACCGGACCGTCGCGCGGCGGTTACGACCGGGCGGGCTGGTCGGCGATCAGGAGGGTGCAGTCGGCGGGGCGGAAGCCCAGGCGGGAGTAGAGGCGGGCCACGGTGTCCTGCGCGTAGGCGAGGAAGACGGTGTGCACCCCGTGGTCGCGGGCATGGGCGACCAGGGCCGTCGTGACGGCCGCGGCCAGGCCCTGCCGGCGGGCGGCGGGCAGTGTGCCGATGCCGCCGATCTCGGTGGTGCCGTCCATCGGGTGGTAGTGGCCGACGGCCAGCGGCGTACCGTCCGCGGCGACGGCGGCGACCAGCACCTTGTGCCCGGCGCGGAGCACGGGGCGGACCGTCTCCACGGTGCCGTCCGTGAGCAGTTCCCCGGCCACCGCCGCCAACCGGGCACGGCCCGCCGCGCCCACGGCGGTGCCCTCGTCGGCGAAGGCCAGCCGCGGCAGGGCCAGGGCGGCGGGCAACGCGGGGTCGTCGGCCGTCAGGGCCCGGACGGTCACCCCGTCCGGCACCGGCTGCGGGTCGACGCGGTGGTGCGGACCGAGCGCCATCAACGGGCGTTCCAGCACCGGAAGTCCGGAGCCCTCGATGCCGGCCCGCAGCGCCGGCGCCGACTCGGCCAGCCACTCGAACGCTTCCGGGACACCGAGTTCACGCTGCCGGGCCCGAACCCGGGCGATGTCGGCGGCACCGATCGCCGCGGCCCGCCCCGTGATGGGCTGAGCGTGCCCGGGCCCGCCGTAGTACGGGGCGCCCGGCTCCACGCGCACGAACAGCCGCAGCGGCCCGAACTCCTCGACCTCCGCGAACAGCGAGGGCACGGTGGCGTAGTAGCGCTCGATGCGGTCCCGCAGTGTCTCACTCACGTGCCGCATCCCACCACGGGGAGCCGCCACCCCGCATCCGGGATTCGCGGGCGGCGGTGGGCAGTTGACCGTCGGACGGACGTCGCCGTACGACACGGCTCGAACCGCACCTGCCAGCACTGATCGAACGCGTGCGCCCATTACGATCTCCAGGGCCATGTCCGCGCACCCGCCCGAAGGACTCTGTCATCACGATGCTTCACGGCCCCCGACCGACGACGGCGTCCGTCGAACGGATCGACCGTCTGCGCCCGTTCGGGTATGCGGGGCGGCCTAGGAGCGACCCGCGCGAACGGCTGGTGCCGCCCTTCCCGGAGCCGGGGACCCGGATCTGGGAACGCATGGGGCTCGGGCCGGAGCCCGCGTACCGGGTCGCGAGCGCGATGGGGTGGCTGGGGCCGCTGCTCGTCGCCATGCTGGCGGGAGCGATCCGCTTCTGGCGCCTCGGGCAGCCGCACGAACTCGCCTTCGACGAGACGTACTACGCCAAGGACGCGTGGTCGCTGCTGCGCCTCGGCTACGAGGGCACCTGGCCGGACCGCAAGATCGCCGACCCGCAGGTGCTGGCCGACCCGCAGGTGATTCCGCTCTCCGACCCCGGGTCCTTCGTCGCGCACCCGCCGGCGGGCAAGTGGGTGATCGCCGTCGGCGAGTGGATGTTCGGTCTGGAGCCGTTCGGCTGGCGCTTCATGACGGCCCTCCTGGGGACGCTGTCGGTGCTGATGCTGTGCCGCGTCGGACGTCGGCTGTTCCGTTCCACGTTCCTGGGCTGTCTGGCCGGCACGCTGATGGCGGTGGACGGAATGCACTACGTGATGAGCCGGACCGCGCTGCTCGACCTCATCGTGATGTTCTTCGTGCTGGGGGCGTTCGGCTGCCTGCTGCTCGACCGGGACCAGGCCCGGGCCCGGCTCGCGGCGGCGCTGCCGGTGCCCCCGGACGGGCATGTCCGCCCGGACGCGGACACGGGTGACCGTGCCGGTACGGGATGGCGCCCGTGGCGGATCGCGGCCGGGGTCTGTCTGGGCCTCGCCGCCTCGACCAAGTGGAACGGCCTGTACTTCCTGGTCTTCTTCATGGTCCTGACCCTGCTGTGGGACGTCGGCGCCCGCCGCGTCGCGGGGGCACGGCACCCCTACCGGGCGGTGCTGCGCAAGGACCTCGGCCGGTCGGTGCTCTCCCTCGCGCCGGTCGCCGTGGTGACGTACCTGGTGACGTGGACCGGCTGGTTCCTGTCCGACGACGGCTACGGGCGGCACTGGGCGGACGGCCGCGGCGGCGTCTGGTCGTGGATCCCCGCCCCACTGCGCAGCCTGTGGCACTACGAGGCCGCCGTCTACCGGTTCAACGTGGGGCTGGAGGCGTACCACAAGTACGAGTCGAACCCGTGGAGTTGGCTGGTCCTCGGCCGTCCGGTGCTGTTCACGTACCGGTCGCCCGAGCCCGGTGAGGCGGGCTGCCACGCGCTGACCGGCTGTTCCCAGGCCATCGTCGCCCTGGGGACGCCGCTGCTGTGGTGGACGGCGTGCTGCGCCCTCGGGTATCTGCTGTTCCGGTGGGCACTGCGCCGGGACTGGCGGGCGGGCGCCGTGCTGTGCGCGGTGGCCGCCGGCTACCTGCCCTGGTTCCTCTACCAGGAGCGCACGACCTTCGCCTTCTACGCCGTCGTGTTCGTGCCGTACCTGTGTCTGGCCGTGGCCATGACGCTGGGCGCGCTGCTGGGTCCGCCGGGCGCGGGTGCCGACCGCCGCAACCGGGGCGCGGTGGCGGTCGGCACCCTCGTCCTGCTCATCGTCTGGAACTTCGTCTACTTCTTCCCGATCTACACGGGCCTGACGATCCCGTATCCGGACTGGCGGGCCCGGATGTGGCTCGACACCTGGATATGAGTCCTCGACACCTGGACATGAGTCAGCGTCTCGGGCCCGCGAGGGCGTACACCGTGGTGCCGGTGACCGCGAGGGCCAGGGCCGTCCAGGTGGCCGCCGGCGTACCGGGCGGCAGCGTCATCCAGGTCGCGACCTCCGTCGGCACGTTCGTCGGGGGCGGGGCGAAGGCGGAGAACGACAGCCAGAGGACCGCCGGGGTCCACGCGTACGCGGCCCCGCACACCACCGCTCCGAGCGCGACGAGCCCCGCCAGCCCGGCGCTGTCCCGGACGACGAAGGCGGTCGCGGCCAAATCCGTGTCCGTCACCGCACCCACCGTGAGGAGCGCGGCGCCGACGACCGCGCCGATGAGCAGCACGTGTGCCGCCCTGCGGGGCCGCCAGTGGACGGCGGCCGCACGGTCCAGCGCGAGATCCTGCCCACCGAGCCCGATCGAGGCGGCCGTCACGCCGGCGACGAGGACGAAGACGGGCATCCTCGGATCGACCGGTCCCCCGCCGCCGTCCCGGGCGACCAGTGCCCACACCCCGACCGCGCTGATCACCACCGCGGCGAGCGACGCGGGCACCTGCCGGGAGCGCGCGTACAGGGTCAGCCATCTCATCGCGCGGTACCGCCGTCCAGGATGTCGAGCGGGTCGCCCGAGCAGGAGACCGCGGCGGTGCGCGCGGCCTTGACACGCGCGATCTGCTCGGACCACGGCAGGGCCTTGAGTTCCTTGAACACCGGGCCGGCCGTGGCCAGTTGGTCGGCCGGCGTGTGCAGCGCGCCGGGGAACGGCCGCAGATCCCCGAGGACCCAGCCCGCGACGACGCCCTGCGCGGCGAGTTCGCCGACCGTGCCGCTCTCGTTGGCGCTGCGGGCGAAGCAGATCGGTGCCATGCCCTGCCCGAGGAGGGCGCGTGTCAACTGCTCGCCCCGCACGTCACCGAAGACGCCGTCGCCGAAGTCGATGAGCACGGCCGTGCGTGACCGCTCCGGCGGGTCGAAGATCCCCCGTCGGGCGGTGCTCTCCCGGACGGACGTGGGTGCCTCGCCGCCGAGGGCGTCCCGCATGAGGCGCAACGCCTCCTTCCCGGGGCCCGCGAGGCCGGCCAGCCGGTCCTGGTGCACGGCCGCCACGCACACCGGTCCGTCGCAGACCTGGGCCGCCGCGGCCTCGTCGACGACATAGACCCGGCGCGGGTCGGCGGGCAGGACGAGCAGGGCGATCACCGCGCCCGCCAGGACCGGTGAGAGGGCGAGCAGCCGGGCGCGCGGCGACGCGGCGGCGAGCAGCGCGAAGCCGGTCACCGCCATACCGAGGAGCCACACCGTCTGGCCGAGGTGCACGGGGGCGGAGAGGGTCAGGAACACGTCGCGCACCTCGTCCACCGCCGGTGAGAGCAGCGTGATCCGGCTCGACGCCCACGTCGGCGCCGGCAACGCGGGCTCCGTCGACATCCGCAGCAGGTTGACGAAGACGAAGGCGGCCACGGCCAGCGCGGGCGGGGTCAGCGGGGAGGGGAGGTGGCGTCCGATCCCCATGCCGAGCAGGGCCCCCGCGACGAGCGCGAGCAGGGCGACCAGCGAGATCGGCAGCCAGCCGAGGTGCGTGTACTCGGCGGCGCCGACCACCTGGGCCGCGCCCAGGAGCACGACGAGTGCGAAGGCCGAGGTCACCGTGGCGGCCATGGCGCCCGCGGTGGTGGCCGCGCGGTGGTGTGCGGGCCGCGGGGTGCTCGTCAGCAGCTCGGACATGCGCGACCGGTGGTCGCGCAGCCCCTGGAGGGCGCCGAGCGCCAGGGCGAGCGGCCACAGGACGGCCAGCAGGAACCGGGTCCACAGGGCCATGGACGTCCACTGGCTCGTCCACAGCGCGGCGCCCTTCCACCACGGTCCGCTCACCAGGTACAGGAGCGTCAGGGCGACGCAGAAGGACAGCACGCCGGCCCAGGGGGCGACGGAACGCCTCAGTTCGATGCGCAGGACACGGCCGTTCACCAGGTGCCCCTTTCCTGGCGGGGGTCGAGCAGCAGCGCCGAGTAGCCGCGCTCCAGCGGGCTGTCGCCCACGTGGTCGGGTCCGCCCGCGGCGGCCAGCTCGTCCGGGGTGCCCTGGAAGACCAGTCGGCCCTCGGCGAAGAGCACCACGTCGGTGCAGGCGGCGGCGACGTCCTCCACGAGATGGGTCGAGACGACGACACAGGTGTCCGTGCCCAGCTCCTGCAACAGCTCGCGGAACCGCAGCCGTTGGGCCGGGTCGAGGCCGACCGTCGGTTCGTCGAGGAGCAGGATCGCGGGGTCGTTGACGATGGCCTGGGCGATACCGACGCGTCGCACCATGCCGCCCGACAGGGTTTTCATCCGCTCGTCGGCGCGGTCGGCGAGGCCGACCCGCTCGATCGCCCGCTGCACCGCACCGGGGATGTCCGCTTTCGGCACCTCCTTCAGCCACGCCATGTACTCGACGAACTCGCGCACGGTGAACCGTTTGTAGTAGCCGAACTCCTGCGGCAGATAGCCGATCCGGCGGCGCAGCGCCCGGTGTTCGCCGAGACCTCCGGCCTGCTCGCCGAGCAGTTCCAGGGTGCCCTCGGCGGGGCGCAGCACGGTGGCCAGCGCCCGGATGAGGGTGGTCTTGCCGGCCCCGTTGGGTCCGAGCAGGCCGTGCACGCCGGTGCCGAGCGACAGGTCGAGCCCGTCGACGGCCATCCGTTTCCGACCGGCCCTCACCTTCAGCCCCGTGGCCCGGATCTCCCAGGCGTAGGGCGTCGGCGCGAGGTCGGCCGCGGTCAGCGCGGACATCACGTGTGGTTCCTTCCGGTTGGTCATCGATGGGCTCCCAGCACGGAGTACGCGCCCCTGCGGGCGATCACGACACCGATACCGAGCGTGAGGATCAGTCCCCAGACGGGCAGGCCGTCCGCCCGGAGGGCGAGGGGGGTGCGGCCGGTGGCCAGGGCGGGCGCCACGACCACGACGGCCCACACCGCGACCAGCGCGAGGGCGGCGCGGGTCACGCCGACGACACCGCCGAGCGCGAGGGTCGTCGAGGTGAACGCCAGGCAGGGCAGCAGCCACTGGGCGGCCGTCACGCCCGTCGCCCATCCGCCCACGAACAGCGCGGGCACGACCAGGACGAGCACGGCCACGGTGCGCCGCAGCACCAGGGGCAGCCCAGCCCTGGGCACGGAGGCCGTCAACTCGTAGGCCGGGTCCAGGCCGCGTGACCAGGAGGCGGCCACGCCGAGCACGGGCAGGACGGGGGAGAGCAGCAGCACCAGTGACACCTCGCCGGGGCCGGAGCCGTCTCCCGTGCCGGGGTCGGCGAGGTCGAACAGCAGCGCGAGCAGGGTGACGCTCATGACCATGGCCAGCCACGGCACCGTCGTGGGCGTCAGCCACGTCGCGAGCCGGGCCCACAGCCGTCGGCGGCGGGGCATCCTGGCGGTGGCGGCGAGCCGGGGGTCGAGGTCGGCCCGGACGGTGCCGACCAGGGCGGTCACGGCGGGCGCGGTCACGGCGACGGCGGCCGACAGCCGGTCCCGGCAGCTCCGGCAGGCCTCCAGATGGGCCTCCAGGGCCCACACCTCGTCGGCGGCGAGGTCGGTGTCGCCGCGCGCGTAACCGTCGATGAGCCGCGTCGAGGCGTGTTCCACGCTCATGCCAGGGCCTTCCGCATCTCGGTCCGGGCCCGTCGGGCCCGGGTCTTGACCGTGCCCTCGGGCACGCCGAGCAGGACCGAGGTCTCCCGGACGGTCAGTCCGTCGAGCACCATGGCCTGCAGTACCGCTCTGAGTTCGGGTGCGAGGCGGCGCAGCGCGTCCCCGACGTCGCCGCCGACGGTCGCGGCGAGCGCCTCGTCCTCGGCGGCGGGCGCCACGGGGTGCGCGGCGGCCGCGGGCGGGGGTTCCGCGTGGTGGGCCCTGCGCCGGAACGCGTCGACGAGACGGCGGGCGGCGATCGTCCACAGCCAGCCGACGGCGGTCCCCCCGACGGCGGCCCCGGCGAACGCGCCCGCCGCGCGCCATACCGCCAGATACGTCTCCTGCATGACCTCGGCGACGATCTGCTCGTCGGCGCAACGGCGCCGCAGCCGGACCGCCAGCCATGGCGCGGTGCGCCGGTACAGCTCGTCGAACGCCGCGCGGTCGCCCTTGGCCACGAGCCGGACGAGGCGCTCCTCGTCCGGCTCGCCCGCTGCCTTCCTGAGTGATCTCACACCCCCTAGACGTGGGGTCCGCGTGAGGGGTTTTCCGTTCCGCGTGATCCCCGTCACACCCCGAGGGGCCCCGGACCGTCGAGGGAGATGGCCAAATCCGCAGTCACGGTCACCGTCGCGGTGGGGTACTCCTGAAGTCCTGGTTCGTTCTGCCTTCACCCTCACGTCGATCGGCGACCGCCGCCTTCGACACCGCCCGCCACATCCGTCACCGCGACCCCCTCGGCACCGCTCGCACGGTGATGCGTTGGCGGCAGAAGTGCAGAGATGGGACTATTTGTGCGTTTGTCGGGAACTCGCACCACGCAGCGGTCGTCGACGGGCTCAGGCCCGGAGAGCGATCTCGGTACGGATGAGGGAGAAGCCGTGACCGTTCGTGTAGGCGTAGAGGAAGAGTTTCATGTTCTGGACGCGGAGAACGGGCGGCTGGTCCCCGGGGCCGGCGCGGTTCTCGGCCGACTCCCCGGACCCGAGTTCAAAGCCGAGCTCCAGCGGTCCGCGGTGGAATGGAACAGCCCCGTCCACTCGGCGCTCGACTCCCTGCACGACGATCTGCGCGGGGCACGGCGCCGGCTGGACGACGCGGCCACCGGGCTCGGCCTGGCCGTCGTCGCGGCCGGGACCGTACCGTTCGCGCGGGTGACGCCCGGGGACGCGACCCCCGATTTCCGTTACCGGGCGCTGGTCGACGAATACCGGAAGGTCGCCGACGAGCAGCTCGTGTGCAGCGCGCAGGTCCATGTCGACGTGCCCGACCGGGACACGGCCGTCCGGGTCATGTGCGGTGTCTCGCCGTGGCTGCCCCCGCTGCTGGCCCTGTCCGCCAGCTCGCCGTTCTGGCTCGGCGCGGACACGGGCTACGCGAGCTGGCGCACGATGCTGTGGCAGCGCTGGCCCACCGCCGGGCCCGTCGGCTGCTTCGGCGGGGCCGCCGACTACGACGCCGCGGTCGAGGACCTGATCCGCTCCGGCGTGATCAAGGACCCGGGGATGGTCTATTACGACCTGCGGCCGAGCGAACACCAGCGGACCCTGGAGCTGCGCATCTGCGACGCCTGCCCGCGCGCCGAGACGGTCGTCCTCATAGCGGGCCTCTTCCGGGCCCTCGTCGAGGACGCCAAGGCGGGCCTGGAGCAGCCCGGCGCGGGCTGCGACGGCAGGCACGAATGGCTGAGGGCCGCGGTCTGGCGGGCCGCCCAGGCGGGTCTGGAGGGCACCCTCGTCGACCCGGTCACCCGCGTCGCCGCGCCCGCCCCCGAGGTGGTGCGGGCCATGGTGAGCAGGCTGCGCCCGGTCCTGGAGGCCCTCGGCGACTGGGACACCGTCCGCACCCTCACCGAGGAGGCCCTGGCCCGGGGCAGCGCGGCCCACCGGCTGCGCGGGGTCGCCGAGCAGGAGGGCATGCTCGCCTGCGTGCGGGCGGCGGTCGCCGAGACGCGGGGCGATTACGGGCAGGGCACCGGCCCCGGAGCCGTCCGCCGGCCCGTGACCGCGGCCGGTGGGGCCGGCCCCGCCGGGACCTCGGCGGCGTACTCGGTCGAGTCCGTCGGCGGCTGACATCCGAGCGGCGGCGTGAGGGGCAGGCACCGGCTCTCGCGCCCCGCGACACGGCGCGGAACGCCCGACGCGGCAGCGTCCTCCGCCCGTGGTGCCGGTGCCACCGTGATCAAGGAGTGGCTCGCATGCCCAGCAGCAAGACGGAGACGCACCCGAAACGCACCGGCTCCCGCTCGATCGAGGCCTCGCCCCCGGGACCGGCCGACGCGGACCCCCTGCGAGGAGGTGCGGTCTGATGTGCGGTCTGAGCGGAGAGATCCGCTTCGACGGCGGACGGCCCGACCTGGCCGCCGTCGAGCGCATCACCGACCGACTCGCTCCCCGTGGCCCGGACGGCAGGGGCCTGTGGTCGCAGAACGCCGTCGCCCTGGGGCACCGCAGGTTGAAGATCATCGACCTGTCCGAGTGCGGGGCCCAGCCGATGACGGACCCCGGGGGCCGGATCGCCGGTGTCTTCAACGGCTGCGTCTACAACTACAAGGAGTTGCGTGAGGAACTGCGCGGCCTCGGCCACCGCTTCTTCTCCGGCTCCGACACCGAGGTGGTGCTCAAGGCCTACCAGCAGTGGGGCACCTCCTGCGTCGACCACTTCTACGGCATGTTCGCCTTCGCCATCGCCGAACAGGACACCGGACGCCTGGTACTGGCCCGTGACCGGCTGGGCATCAAACCGCTGTACCTGGCCCAGGCGCCGGGGCGGCTGCGGTTCGCCTCCTCGCTGCCCGCCCTCCTGGCGGGCGGCGGCGTCGACACCTCGCTCGACCCGGTCGCGCTGCACCAGTACCTGAGCTGGCACGCCACGGTCGCCGCACCGCGCACCGTGCTCGCGGGCGTGCGCAAACTCCCCGCGGCCACCGTGCGGGTGGTGGAGCCGGACGGCAGCCACCGCGACATCCGCTACTGGCAGCCGTCGTACACCCGCAGGCCCGAGGACGCGGGGATGGACGCGGACGACTGGCGGGACGCGGTGCTCGACGCGCTGCGCACCGCCGTACGCCGGCGCATGGTCGCCGACGTGCCCGTGGGCGTCCTGCTGTCGGGCGGCCTCGACTCCAGCCTGATCGTGGCGCTGCTGGCCGACGAGGGGCAGCGCGATCTCGCCACGTTCAGCGTGGGCTTCGAGTCCGAGGGCGGCGAGGAGGGCGACGAGTTCCCCTACTCGGACCTGGTCGCCCGGCGTTTCGGCACCGACCACCACCAGCTGATGGTGCCCTCGGACCGCGTGTCGACGGCCCTGGACGCGGCGATCGAGGCGATGAGCGAGCCGATGGTCAGCCATGACGTGGTGGCCTTCCACCTGCTCGCCGAACAGGTCGCGAAGGAGGTGAAGGTCGTGCAGAGCGGCCAGGGCGCCGACGAGGTCTTCGCCGGCTACCACTGGTACCCGGACATCGCCGCCGCCCCGAGGGAGCGGGCGGCCGAGGCGTACGCCGAGACGTACTTCGACCGGTCGCACGCCGACCTCGCCGGAATGCTGCGACCACGCTTCCTGGCCGACCACGACGTGTCCGATCGCTTCGTGCGGGAGCACATGGCCCGCCCGGGCGCCGAGACCGCGCTCGACGCGGCGCTGCGGCTCGACGCCGACGTGATGCTCGTCGACGATCCGGTCAAGCGCGTCGACAACATGACCATGGACTGGGGCCTGGAGGCCCGGACCCCGTTCCTCGACCACGAGCTGGTGGAGCTGGCCGCCGTCTGCCCGCCGGAGCTCAAGCTCGCCGACGGCGGCAAGGGGATCCTCAAGGCCGCCGGACGCCGGGTCCTGCCCGCCGAGGTCGTCGACCGGCCGAAGGGGTACTTCCCGGTCCCCGCCGTCAAGCACATGGCGGGCCCCGTACTGGGCAGGGTCCGTGAGGCGCTGTCCGCGCCCGAGGCCAGGTCGCGCGGCGTCTTCCGGGACGACTACGTGGCCCGGCTGCTGGCGGCCCCGGACGAACACCGCGCCAGGCGTGGGGCGAACGAGCTGTGGCAGGTAGCTTTGCTGGAGATATGGCTGCAAACGCACGGAATCAGGTGACCGGGGAGCACCCCCGCACCGGCTCCTTCCACCCCTCCCCCGTCGGCGAGGACCTCGTCGACGGGGTGCCGTGGCGCCCGGAGGAGCACGGTCCCGCCGCCCCGACGGTCCCCGGGGCCGACGGCCGCACCCGTACGCTCGGCGTCCCGACGCCGTCGGCCGCCACGGCCCCGGTGCCGGTCCCGCTGCCCGACACCGCCGCGCCGCTGGACACGCCCCAGCCGTTGCGGTCGCACGGCTGCTGGTACCCGTCGGTGGACCCGAGCGGCCGGTACGTCGCGTTCATCTGCGACCGGGGCGGGGTGCCGCAGCTGTGGACCGGACCGGTCGGCGGGGACGAGGTGCATCTGCTGGACTCCGATCCCCACCCGGTCAAGGAGGTGGCCTGGTCGCCCGACGGCCGCTGGATCGCCTACACCACGGCCCCCGGCGGCGGCGAGCACACCAGGGTGCTGTGCGTACGGCCCGACGGCACCGGACGGCGCGTCCTGGCCGGTGCCGAACCGGGCAGCTCCGCCTACCTGGGCTGCTGGCAGCACGACGGTACGGCCGTCGCCGTCACCGTCGCCGAACCGGTCCTCACCCCGGGCGGCGCCGACGGGGAGGAGGGGGCCGCTCCCACGGGGCCCGGCCTCGCCGATCCGGACACCTACACCGCCCCCCGCCCGGCTGGCTGGGCCACCCGCGACGGCCGGGCCGTGCTGCTGGGCGGCCCGCACCACGGCGACGCCGGCCCCGGGGCCGACCGGGAGACGGAAGGCCCCGAGGCCCACGGCACGGGGACGCCCGGCGCCCGGGAGAAGGACGGCGAGACGGCCCGGGAGACGGCGTCGGGCGGAGGGCTGGCCGCCTATCTGGTCGACCCCCTGGGCGTGGCGGCGCCCACCCTGGTCGCGGTGGAACGCGGCGCCGCGACCCTGCGCGTGTGCGACCTCAGCAGGGACGGACGGCTCGCGCTCGTGCGCCGGGGACCGCGCGGCCGTCGCGAGGCCCTCGTCGTACGGACCGGCGATCTGCGGACCGTCTTCGCCCTGCACGTCGCCGACGGCGACCCCTGGATCGGCCGGTTCTCCCCGGACGGTACGACGCTGTGGCTGCGCAGCGACGCGGCACGCGAGTTCGCCGCGCTGTTCGCGGTCCGCCTCGACGCCGAGGGCGCCTCGCTGGGGCTGACCGTCGCCGCCGAGCGCGCGGACTGCGGCCTGGAGCTGCTGGCGCTCGGCCACGACGGGTACACCGCCGCCCTGGCCTGGAACGTACGCGGCGCCACCGAGCTGGAGGTCACCTCGGTGTCCCCGACGTCCGCCGGGGAGGCCCGGGTCGGGCCGTCGCGGACGGTGTCGCTGCCGCACGAGGTGGTGACGCGTATCCCGCAGGTCGGCGGGCGTGCGGGACTGGTGCTGGCCCTGTCCGGCTCCCAGCGCCGCCCCGGGGTGTGGTGGTTCCCCGACGGCACCGCGCGGCGGACCGCTTGGTCGTCGCGGGACGAGGACGCCGTCCCGCCCGGCCGGCCGCCGGTGCGTCCGGTGCCGCTGCGGCCGGTCGCGCGGGACGGACTGCCGCTGAGCGGCTGGTACTACCGGGCTCCGGACCGGGGCGCCGGTGAGCCCGCGCCCTGTGTGATCCATCTGCACGGCGGGCCGGAGGAGCAGGAGCGCCCGGTGTTCAACCCGCTCTACCACGAGCTGCTGGGCCGGGGGCTCGACGTGTTCGCCCCGGACGTGCGCGGCTCGTCGGGGCACGGCCGCTCGTTCGTCGACGCCGACCTCGGCACGGGCCGGTTCGCCGCGATCGAGGACGTGGCCGCCTGCGCGGCCCATGTCGTCGTCGCCGGTCTCGCCGACCCCCGGCGGCTGGCCGTCATGGGGCGCTCCTACGGCGGCTATCTGGTGATGGCCTCACTCGTGTGGCACCCGGACCTCTTCCGCACCGGCGTCGCGGCCTGCGGCATGTCCGACTTCGCGACCTTCTACGCCGGTACGGAGCCGTGGATCGCGGAGTCGGCCGCGCACAAGTACGGCCACCCGGAGCACGACCGCGAACTGCTGCACGCGCTGTCCCCGATGACCCGCGTGGACGCCCTGCGCGTCCCCGTCCTCACGGTCCACGGCGAGCACGACACCAATGTGCCGCTCGGCGAGTCCGAGCAGTTCGTCCGGGCGGCCCGGGAACGCGGACTGCGGGCCGAACTGCTGCTGCTGCGCGACGAGGGCCACGACTTCCTACGCGCGGACAGCCGCAGGCTCTTCCGCCGGACCGCCGCCGACTGGCTCCAGCGCCACATCGCCGAGTAGGGCCGCCGGCGCCCCCTGGTCAGGGCAGACGGCGGACGGCGAGGAGGAGCAGGCGCGGAAGGCGGCGGGTGGTCCAGGCGGCGGCCAGGGCGAGCACGGCGCCGGCGGCGACATCGCTCGGGAAGTGGGCCCCGCTCCGCACCCGCTCGACGGCCACGAGCGGCGGCCTGCGCCGGTCGATCACCTGCTTGCCGATCACGTTGGAGCCCACCTGGGCCAGCGTCATCGCCGCCAGGCCCGTCGCCGCCGCCCGTCGGCCGCGCCCACCGCCCCATCAGGCCATCACCGTGGCCGCCGCGCACCAGAGCTTGGCGCTCTCGGCCGTCTCCTCCACCGCCCACAGCGGCTTGCCCACGCGCACGGGGTCCCAGGCCGCCAGCCGCTTGGCGAGCCACCGGTCCCCCGCACGAAGCCCGGCCGACACTCTCATGCTCCAGGTATGCCCCGACCGCCCCTCGGTCGCGCGAGGCGGTGCGCCCGAGGGGCGGGGCGGTCGGCTCCGGCGGGGCGCACGGGCCGACCCGAGCATGCGTTCACCCCTTCCTTCGTTCGTTCCTTCGTTCCCTCGTTCGTTCATTCCTCCGGCGGTTCCACCGGCGGCAGCCGGTCGTCGGGGACCACGTGCATCGCCGCCTCCTCGGCGCCCGCCGCTCCGCCGTCGATGCCCTCGTCCTCGGCGACCAGTTCCTTGGTGGTGTCCGTCCGGACGCCCTCGTCGGGAGCGACGAGACGGCCGGCGCGGTCCGATCCGGCCTCCGGGTCGACGGGCTCGCCCTCGCCGCCGGGGAGGTCGCCGATGCCGTCCCCGAGCGGGACCTCCACGTCGGGCTCCTCCTGCCGCAGTCTGTCGTCGAGCGACTCGCCCTCGTGCTGCTCGGCGGCCGTGGTGCCGCTCTTGGTGACGCCCAGCGGCCTCTCCGGCGGCGAATAGCCCTCGTCCAGCATGTCGTCGTACGTGCGTTCGTCGATCGCGTCCTGGAGATCCAGCGGGGAGGCGTCCTCCTGCTCCTCGTTGCCACCGGTGGGCTGGTAGGCGTCGTCCGCCAGGTTCTCGTCGCTCATGATCGCCTCCGAGGGGTCGGTCGGCCGGTTCGTGTCTCCGTGCGGAGTACCGAGTTCCGCGGGGTGTCACACCTCTGTGCGGTGATCGCCGCCGCGTGGCGTCGGGCGTCCGTGCGGGGCGCGCTTCGGCCATCCGTGCGGTGCCCGCGCCGCCCGCGTTACCGGCCGAGCCGGGCGGGCACTCGGGTCGGCATGAATCCCAGTCCTCGCACTCCCCTGGTCGACAGTTCGCTCGCGGCCCTGGTCAAGGGGTACACCTGGCTGCCCGAGCGCCGGCGCCGCAGCACCGGTCCCCTGGTCCGCGCCCGCCTGATGGGACAGCACACCGTCGCCCTGTGGGGCCCGGAGGCCGTGCGGTTCTTCTACGACGAGCGGCACGTGGAACGGGCGAACGCGTTGCCCGGCCCGGTGCTGAGCACCCTGTTCGGCCACGGAGCCGTGCACACCCTGGACGGTCCGGCCCATCGCGTGCGCAAGGAGCTGTTCCTTTCGCTGCTCACCGGCCCGCAGGCCGTCGCGGGCCTGGTGGAGCGGGTCGCCGAGGCCTGGGACGCGGCCGTGGAGTCGTGGCCCGGCCGGCGCTCGGTCGTGCTGTTCGACGAGGCGAGCCGGGTGCTCGCGCTGGGTGTCTGCCGGTGGGCCGGGATCCCCCTGGACGAGGCCGCCGCCGTCGACACGGCCCGGGACATGGTCGCCATGGTCGACGGCTTCGCCACCCCGGGGCCCCGGCACTGGCGGGCCCGCCGGGCCCGCAGTCGCAGCGAGGCCTGGCTGGCGGGTCTGGTGCGGGACGTCCGGGAGGGCGCCGCCACCGCGCCGGCCGGGTCGCCGCTGGACGTGGTGGTCCGGCACCTGGACGCCGACGGTCTGCCGCTCGACCCGCACCTGGCCGCGGTGGAACTCCTCAATATCGTCCGCCCCACCGTCGCGGTGTGCTGGTTCGTCACCTACGCCGGTCACGCGCTGCGGCTGCGGCCCGACGTGCGGGAGCGGCTGGCCGAGGACGACCCCGACTACGCCGTGGCGTTCGCCCACGAGCTGCGGCGCTTCTACCCGTTCGCGCCCTTCGTCGGCGGGCTGGCCGTCACCGACCTGGAGTGGCGCGGCGAGCCGATCCCGGCGGGCGCGATGGTCCTGCTCGACCTGTACGGGCAGAACCACGACCCCGAGCTGTGGGACCTGCCGTACACCTTCGAACCACAGCGCTTCCTGGAGCGGCCGCCGCAGCGCGACGACCTGGTGCCGCAGGGCGGCGGCGACCGCGCCGCCGGTCATCGCTGCCCCGGCGAGGACGTCACCGTGGCGCTGCTGCGGGCCCTGGGGCCGCGGCTGGCCCGGCTCACGTACGACGTGCCCGCCCAGGACCTGCGGATCCCGCTGACGCGGATGCCGGCGCGGGTGCGCAGCGGTTTCGTCATGGAGTCGGTCCGCGTCCCGACACGGGTGCACGCGTCCGGGTAGGCCACGGCGCACCACGCGTCCCCGCCCCGCTCCCAGGAGCGGGGCGAGCACGGGCACCCGCACCGCGCCTCCAACGGCGCCGATGCCCCCGCGACTTCGATGCCCCTCCACGCCTCCCGTGCCCCCGGCGGCCTCCAGGGGCTTCGGTGGCTCGCGGGGGCTTCGGGTCAGGTCGTGGTCAGTTCGCGGCCGATTTTGCGTCCCGCGGCGGCCACGCCCGCGCCCACCACCGCGACGGCGGCCGTGCGGCGCAGTGCCGTGCGGCGTCGGCCGCCCCAGCCTCCGTGCACGGCTCCCTCGCCGGGAGCGGGGACGTGCAGCGCTCCATGCGTGGCCGGCGCCTCCTCGTCGTGGGACAGATGGGTCCTGTCGGTCTGCCGGGCCATCACCCGCTCCGCCAGGGCCGGGTTCTTGCGCGCCCTGCGCACCAGGGCCCGCCCGGCGGGGCCGACCACCACTTCACGGTGCGGGTGACGGACCAGGTCGACGACGGCCTTGGCGACCCGCTCGGGGCTGTAGACGGGCGGCATCGCGACCACCTTGCGCCCGGTGTAGTTGGCCGACTGCTCGAAGTGCGGCGTGTCGATGGTCGCGGGCATCACCGTGCACACCCGGACACCCTTCGCCCCTTCCACCCGCAGCTGCTGCCGCAGACTCGACCCGAAGCCCTGGACGGCGTGTTTGGACATGCTGTACGGGTGGCTGTACGGCTGGGCCACGGCTCCCACGATCGAGGAGATGTTGACCAGCGTGCCCCGCCCCTGCGCCCGCATCACCGGCAGAGCCGCCCGCGCCCCGTGCACGTAGCCCATCACATTGACGTCCAGGACCCGGCGGAAGTCCTCCAGCGGTACGTCCTCGAACCGGCCGAAGGCGTTGACGGCGGCGTTGTTGACCCAGACGTCGATCCGGCCGAACTCCCGCACCGCGCGCCTCGCCAGGTCGTCGACCGCCTTGGCATCGGTCATGTCGGTCGGCACGACCAGTGTCCGCGCCCCGCGGTGCCTCTCGCACTCCTGAGCGGTCGCCTCCAGCGCCTCCTCGCGGCGGGCGGCCAGCACCACGGCGCAGCCCTTGCGTGCGAAGGCCTCGGCGGTGGCCCTGCCGATCCCGCTGGACGCTCCCGTCACCACCACGACGTGTTCCCTCAGTCGCATCGCGTACCTCCTCAGGTCCGTCGTCCCGGACGTGTCGGGTCCGGCTCCGCGCCCCGAGTACCCGAAACGGCCGATTCACCTCGCCGACGGAGTACGACCCTCCGGTAGGCACGAACATCACGGCACGAACACCACCCCGTTGCGGGGGTGGCGCCGGAGCGGCCGTGCGGTGAGGATGCTCCCTCGCGCCACGCATCCCGCTGTGGGTCGAAGGGGGCTGTCCGATGGGTTCGCACGCGGCACCGAAACGTCGTGGACGCGCACTGTGGCCCTCCCTGTGTCTCCTGCCGCTGGTGGCGCTCGTCGGCATTCCCCGTGCCGAGGGAGCACCGGTGTCGGCCGACGCCTGCCGTGTCGCGGGCACCGCGCTGCCCCGGGGCGACTGCGGGCCGTTCTGGCAGGTCCTGGCGGAGGACTTCGACGGCGACCGGGTGCCGCTGGGCGGGTTCAGCGACTGCGACCACCGGGTCGACACCTCCGCCGCCCACTGCGGGGGCCTGCGCGGCGCGTACCGCGACAACTGGTGGGCGTACCCGACGGGTTGGCGCGACACGGCCAACGACCGGGGCCGGGACGTCGTCGGTGTCCACCACCCGGAGGACACCGTGAGCGTGGGCCCTGCGGAGAACGGCGACGGCCGGATGTTCATCCGGATGTGGCGGCCCGCCGACGGGGGTCCCGTGCACGCTGCCGCGGTGGTACCCCGCGCGGTCATGCAGATGAAGTACGGCAAGTACAGCGCCCGTATCAAGGTGACGAAGCTCGCCCCGGGATACAAGTCGGCCTGGCTGCACTACGGCGGGGGCTGCGAGATGGACCATCCCGAGGGTGAGTGGACGGGCGACCTCACCGCCTTCCACCATCCCTGCGGCGGCGGGGAGCAGGGCTACTTCCCGGGGAGCGACGACTGGACGCGGTGGCACACCGTGTCGACGGAGTGGACGCCCGGCCATGTGCGGTTCTTCGTGGACGGACGGCTGGTGGGGCACGACACCCGGAACGTGCCGGACCGGCCGCTGTCGTGGGTGCTGCAGAACGAGAGCGCCCTGGAGGGGCCGGGCGCGGCCCCGGGCAGCAGCGCCCAGCTCGACATCACGTGGGTCGCGGCCTACGCGTACGGCTGGAAGTGATCGTCCCGCCGGTGCCCCCGTCCCGGCCGGGCGGAGTTTGCCCGGGGCGCGCGCCCGGCGCACGCTGGTCGTATGGCTGCGCACGAAGGCCCCGGCCCCACACTCATCACCTCCGTGCAGCGGGCCTTCCGCCTGCTGGAGGCGGTGAGCGCCCACGAGAACGGCGCGCCCGCGAAACAGCTGGCGCGGGAGACGGGGCTGCCGCTGGCCACCGCCTACCACCTGCTGCGGACCCTCGTCCACGACGGCTACCTGCGGAAACTGGCCGACGGCGGGTTCGTCCTGGGCGACAAGGTGACGGCCCTGCACACCACCGGCAGGGGTCAGGCACTGCTCAGCCGGGTCCGGCCGACGCTCGCCGCACTGCGGGACGAGCTGACCACCGCCGCGTACCTCACCTTCTACGAGGACGGTGAGATCAGGGTCGCCGAGATCGTGGACAGCGCCCGGGCGCCCCGGGTGGACCTCTGGGTGGGGTTCGAGGACGCCGGGCACGCCACCGCGCTGGGCAAGTCGGTGCTGCGCGAACTGGACGAGGAGTCCCGCAAGGACTACCTCTCCCGGCACCACCTCGCCGACCTCACTCCCCGGACCATCACCGACGCCCCGGAACTGCTCCGCCGGCTGGACGACTCCCCCATCGCACCGGCCGTCACGGACCTGGAGGAGTACGCCCTCGGCACGGTCTGTGTCGCGGTGCCCGTCTACAGCGGCGACACGCTCGGCTCGCTCGGCGTCTCCCTGCGGGCGGACCGCCTCTCCCGGCTCGACGAGGTCCGGGCCCGGCTGCTCCCGACCGCGAGCCGGGTGACCAGGGGCCTGTCGCTCACTATCTGAAAATCGTCTCCTTGTGGCGCCCGCACCGATCCTCTTTCCTGGACCAAACGGACAATTCCGGAGTGCATGCTCCACGGACAGGTGAGGACTGCGGGCGAAACATGAGGCACACCCGAGAGCTCGGTGCCGACCACGATCCGATCCGGCCGCCCCGGAAACGACCGGCCGCCGCGCAGCTGGCCTCCGGGACGCCCGTCCTGCCCGTGCTGATCGTCTCCGGCATCGTGGTCGTCGGTCTGTTCGGCGGGACCGGGCTGACCTGGCTGCCGCTGCTCGCCGTCGGGCCCGCGCTGGCCGCCACCACCAGCGGGCCCGGCGGCGTCCTCTGTGTCGGGCTGCTGGCCGGGGTGCTGGGCACACTGCTCGGCGTCCGGGAAGGGGCTCCGGGCCGTGAGCTGGCCGCCGTACTGTCCGCGCTGGCGGCCGTCACCCTGGCGAGCGGCCTGGCCGGCGCGTTGCGAGGACGGCGCGAACGGGTCCTCGCGGCCGTCCGCTCGGTCGCCGAGGCCGCCCAGCACGCGCTGCTCCAGCCGGTGCCGGCGGTCGTCGGTCCGTTCCAGGTGGCCGTCCGGTACAGCGCGGCCGCCGCGGAGGCCCGTATCGGCGGGGATCTGTACGCGCTCGTACCCACCCCCTACGGGGTACGGCTGATCGTGGGCGACGTGCGCGGCAAGGGGCTGCCCGCGGTGGGGATCGCCGCTCTGGTGGTCGGGGTGTTCCGCGAGGCGGCGTACGAGGAGCCCGACCTGCTCGCCGTCGTCGACCGGATCGAGCGGAGCCTGGCCCGCAACCTGCGCTGCGACGACTTCGTCACCGCCGTGGTCGCCGGGCACCCCGAGCCGGATCGGCTGGAGCTGGTCAACTGCGGGCACGCGCCGCCACTGCTGGTGCGCGGCGACGACGTGGTGCCCGTCGAGCCGGCCCTTCCGGCGCCGCCCCTCGGGCTGCGTGCCCTCACGGGCGAGACCCCGGCGCTCCAGACGCTGCCCTTCACCGACGGCGAACAGCTGCTGCTCTACACCGACGGGGTCACGGAGGCCCGGGACCGCGACCGCGAGTTCTACCCGCTCACGGAGCGTTTGGCACACCACCTGTCCGAGGAGCCGGCCCGCACGCTCACGGCCCTGCACGACGAACTCCTCACACACGTAGGCGGCCGCCTCCACGACGACGCGGCCCTACTCCTCCTCCGCAAGCCCCCCTCACCGACCCCGGCGACAGCGACGCCCCCTGCCACTCCAGCGGCTTCGACGGCTCCGGCAGCCCGCCGCGTCAGCGTGTCGGCGGCGCGAAGTCGTACACGGTGAAGTCGTCGACCGGGAGGTAACCGAGGCGGACGTACAGGGCGTTGCTCGTGGTGTTGGCGAGGTTGGTGAACAGCAGCACCTGCCGCGCGCCCGCGGCCGACGCGGCACGGCTCACCTCGGCGGTCACGGCTCCCGCGTACCCGCGTCCCCGCAGGCGGGCCGGGGTGTAGACGGCCGCCACCCGCACCTGACCGGCGATCACCGGGGTCACGGCGGCCATGGAGACGGGAACGCCGTCCGGGGTCTCCCAGAGGGTGACGCGTCCTTGGGCGAAGCGGGCGGCCGCGGCCTCGGTGGGCTCCTCTCCGACGGCGGCGGCGAACTCGTGGTACCAGCGGACGAGTCGCTCACGGTCCCGCGGGCCGGCCAGCCGGCTCCGGCCCGGCGGGAGCGGTCGGGGTGGGGCGAGGGTGCCGAGGCGGTACAGACGGCGACGCGCCGACAGGGTCGGCGCCGCCCCGGTGAGCCGGTGCCACGCGTCGGCGAAGGCGGAGGCGGTGCCCTGGTCCGCGCTGACGCCGGGGAGGCGATGGCCGAGGCCGGCCAGACGCGCGGCGAGGGCGTCCGCCTCCCCGGGGGTGAGAGGCGTGAGGTTCAGCCGGTGCGGCGGGGTGCGGAAGAACGTGGCGCGGACCTCGCCCGCCCGCTCCAGCAGACCGAGAACGGGGGCCTCGACACCGTAGGCGTCCGCCCCGGACGTACGCAGTGTCTCGGTGACCGTCAGGTGCACGGTGTGCGGGGCGGGACGCGAGCGCAGGAAGTCCCCGGCTCGGGCGAGGAAGTCGTCGACGTCACCGGTGACATGCCAGCGGCCGTCCTCGTCGGCGCCACGCCGACCGTCCGGGGGCGTCATTCGTTGTGCGTCGTGGTCCGGTACGCCTGGTGGCGCACATCGGGGTCGGGATGGCGCCGCAGCAGCCGCAGCAGGGCGCGCCGCTCCTCGGTCCAGCCGAGGGACAGCCCCGCCCCCCTCACCAGCCCGACCGCCAGGAGGCCGGTCGCGGTGGCACCGTCGCGGGCGAATCCGTCGGCGGCGGTCAGCAGGCCCTCGGCGCACTCCGGAGCGCGGTGCGCCGACGTCCGCAGCCGGTCGGAGGTCTGCACCGCGACGCTCACCCCGACGTCCTCGAACGCCGCCGCCAGGTCCCGCAGGCGTCCGAGCAGTTCGGTCGGTTCCACGGCGAGGTCGACCAACTGGCCCAGCAGCTCGGCGTGTTCCGCCGCGAGCAGCGGTTCGCCCGCGAGCTGCGCGGCGACCGCCTCCAGCAACTCGGTGCGGACGCCCTCGGCGTAGGCGAACGACGTCAGGTGCCGCAGCCTCTGCAAAGCGGGCACGTCACGGCTCTCCAGCGCGTCGCAGCCGCCTTCCGGCGTGTGCGTCGCGGCCAGCAGCTCGGCCACGGCGCTGTGGAAGACGCTGCCGGGCGCGGCGCCGCCCACGGGGTGCGGCAGTTCGGAGACGGCCAGATCGCGCAGCGCCCACGCGGCGTGGCTCCAGCGCGCCCGGTCGTCGAGGTCGCTGACCGTCCGGGAGATGCGGTGGGCGATGTCGGGCGAGTAGCGGCACCACACCGCCATGGCACGCAGCACGGCGTGGCCGGCGAAGCCCTCCGTGAGCGCGAGGGCTCGGTCGTACGCCGCGAGGACGGCGGCGGCGTACGCCCGGCGGTGCGTCTCGGCCAACTCCCAGGGGGTGACGGCCAGGAGGGCTTCGTGCACGGGGGCGGTGTCGTCGCGTGCCGCGTCCTCGATCAGGGCCCGGGCCTCCGGCTCGTCGAGCAGCGGGGGCAGCGCGCGCACGACGGCGGCCCGTACGTCCGGGTGGCCGTCGGGGGCGTGGTAGGCACCCGCCAGCAGGGGGGCCGCGTCCCGGGGTGGCAGGAAGCGGGCGGCGAGCCGTACGGCCTCCTTGCGGGAGGTGACCTTCGCGGGCCGTTCCCCGGTGAGCAACGGGCCGAGGGCGTGGGCGAGTCGGGACGGGGCGGTGTGGCGGGCGGCGCGTACCGCCGCGTACACGGCGACCCCGGCGCGGTCGCCGTCGGCCTGGTCGAGCAGCGTCGGCAGGGCGTCGTGGGGCCGATCGGTCCGGGGCAGGGCGCCGAGCGCGGCCTCGGCGACGACCACGTCCGGGTCGTCCGTGTGCGCGAGCGCCAGGGCACGCCCGAACTCGGGCACCGGGGCGGCGGCCCGGATCAGCGCGGCGCGTTCGTCGAGCGGGAGCGTACGGTCCGCGGTCGCCCTCGCGGCCAGCCGGACCGCCGCTCGCTGCTGGCGGGGCAGCCAGCGGTCGCTGTCGCCGAGGGCCGGCATCGGACGCTGGGCGCCCTCCGCCAGGAAGCGGCCGTGGGGCGGGGTCTCGGCCAGCAGGGTGTCCAGCAGGTCCGTGCGCCGCCGGGACAGTACGTGCCGTACGGGAGGGAGGGCCACGGCCGACGGTTCGCGAGCGACGATGCGGGCGGCCCGTTCGTCGCGGGTCGCCGGTGCGGCCAGCCACAGCCGGGCCGCCGCCTCGACAGTCTCGTCGTCGCCGCGTTCCACGGCCGTGGCCAGCCGGTCCTGGAGTTCGGGCAGTCGCCGGGCGCGCGGTCCCAGTGCGGCGGCCAGCCCCAACAGCAGCCGGAAGTCGGCCCGCCCGGCCCCGGCGTCGAGCCAGGGCCGCAGGGCACCGAGGACCTCGTGCTCCTGCCCCCTGCGCAACTCCCGGTGCAGTTCCCCGAAGTCGGGCACCCCGACCCGCTCGGCGATCCGCACCACCACCCGCAGTGCCCACTCCCCCAGCCCGACACCGCCGGCTCCGTCCCCGGTCGCGGCCTCGCCCCCCGCCTCGTGCTCGACGAGCAGGCGTACGGCCAGGGTGCGTAGGGCCGTCAGGGTGTCGGGCGAGGTGTCCCGTGCCTCCAGCGCGGCCGTGGCGATCGTGTCGAGCAGCGGAGCGTCGTCCGGGGCGAAGAGGCGCGGGGGTGTCGCGGCGAGGGCGCCGAGCGCCGCGGCGCGGACGGGGTCCCGATCGTTGCGCAGCCGTCGTCCCGCCGTCGTCAGCAGCTCGGTGATCGCCGCGCGGCCGCCGTCCCGGGCGACGCAGGCCACGAACAACGGCCAGGCGGCGGCCCGGTCGTCGGCGTCGGACCGCCCGATCGCGGCCAGCAGGGCGGGGCGTGCCTCGTCGAGCGGACCGTTGGCGAGGGTGTCCAGGTCGTCCCACCAGTAGTTGGTCCCGTCGGCAGCGGCCGCCGCGCGCCGCACCTCCGCCCAGCGGCGCTCGCGCGGCAGCAGTTCGAGGACGGTCTCCGCCGCGTCGCCGCCGACCGCGTCCACGAACGCGGGGCGTCGGCCCGGAGCCATGGCTCCGACCAGCCGGGCGAAGAGCGGGACGCGCTGCAGCCAGTGCCGGCCCAGCGCGATCAGTGACGCGGGCTCGGCCCGCAGGAGCGCGCGCAGCGCTCCAGGGGGCGGCACCGGCTCGTGGCGCGGCCGTCCGCGGTCGGGCGAGGTGATCCAGCGGATGACACGTTCGGCGTCGGCGGTGGCCAAGGGCGTGAGTCCGCGGCTGAGCGCGGGCGGCAGGCTGCCGGGGCCGTGCCGCTCCAGCAGGGTCAGCACCCGCTCGGGGCGCAGGGGCGCGAGCGCCGCGACCTTGGTGGCGTGCACCCGCCACCAGTCGTCCCGCTGCTCCCCGCCCGCCCGGTCGGCCAGGGTCCGCTCGGCGTGGTCGAGCACCGGGTCGGGGTGCCGGGACGCGAGCCGGGTCCAGCCGTCGACGGCGTGGGCGAGTCCGGGCAACTCCCGTGCCACGAACGGGGTGGAGCAGGCCGGCAGCAGCCGCGCGGCCTCGGTGTCGCCCCACTCGGCGCGCAGCCGGACCACCATCCGCTCGGCGAGTGCGGTGCGGCCTCCGGCGGCGAGCAGACCGGCCAGCCGCTGTCGCCGCACGGCCGGTGCGTCGTCGTAGGCCGCCTCGACCGCCCGGTCCGGCACGGGCAGGTCGCGTACGGCGCGCCGCGCGTACCCGGCGACCACCGGGTCCGGGTCGGCCAGTCGCTCCGCGAGGAACTCCACGTCCCGTCCGACGAGCGCCGCCAGCGCCGCGAGCCGCCGTTCGTACGGCCCGCGTCCGTCGAGGTCGGCCAGGAGCGGGGCGAGCGTCCCTTCCTCCGCGAGCCCGCGGGCGGTCCGTGCCGTCAGGGTGAGGCGTGCGGGGAACGGCACGGTTCGAGGGCGGACAGCAGTTGCTCCGCGGTGGTCGGCATGGGGCCGATTGTGCCCGGCGGGCTCCGCCCTCGCGATCGATTAAGAGCGGCCTGGGCGGGCGGGTGAGGGCCGGCCCGCACGCAACGACCGCCGCTTCCGGACACGGCGGCCCCACGGGCTAGCGTCGGGTCCGTATCAGCAGGTGGAGGAAGTACGGCGTGCCGATCACGGCGGTCATCAGTCCGGCGCCGAGCTGGGCGGGCGCGATCACCGTACGGCCGAGGAGATCCGCCGCGCAGACGAGCGTGGCCCCGAGGAGCACGGCGACCGGGACCACCCGTGCATGCCGTCGGCCGACGAGCGCCCGCGCCGCGTGCGGTGCGACGAGGCCCACGAAACCGATGGTGCCGGCGGAGGCGACGGCGGTCGCGCTGAGCAGGACGGCCACCACCAGGAACCCGAGCCTGGCCCGGGACAGTCGCAGGCCGAGCAGGCGCGGGGTGTGCTCGTCCAGGGAGACGAGGTCCAGTTCGGTACGGCGGGCGACCGCGACGACGAGCCCCACGGCCACCACGCACGCGACGGGCAGCACGTCCGGCATGGTCCGGCCGTACGTCGAACCGGACAGCCAGGTCAACGCCTTGGTGGCGTTGAACGGGTCGGTGAGCACGATGAGCAGACTGATCAGTGCCGTGGTCGCGGCGGCCACGCCGATGCCGACGAGCACCAGCCGGTTCTGCTGGTAGCCGCCCCGGGCGGCGAGCCCGAAGACGACCACCGAGGCGAGAGCGGCACCCGCGAACGCGGCGCCCGCGACGCCCCAGCCCCCGACGACGGGCACGGTGGTGACGAGCAGCACGGCGCCGAGCGCGGCGCCGCCGGAGACGCCGAGGATCGCCGGTTCCGCGAGGGGGTTGCGGGTCACGGCCTGCACCAGCGTTCCGGCCAGGGCGAGGGCCGCGCCCGCGCAGAGGGCCGCGAGGACCCGCGGCACCCGGGTGTCGAGGACGAAGGACACGGTCCGGCCGGCCCGTCCCTGTGCCCAGTTCGCGACATCGCCGAGCAGGAGTTTGCTGTCGCCCAGCAGGACGCCGGCGACGGTGACGCCCACCGTCACGGCCACGAGCACGGCCAACGTGACCAGGAACGCCGTACGGCTGGGGATGCGCAGCCGGTCGGGCGCCTCGGCTGTGGAGGTGTCCCGCAGCCGTAGCGCCATCACCACCAGGAACACCGCGCCGACCAGGCTGGTGACGACGCCGGTGGGGACGGCGACCGCCGTGTCGGAGGGGACGAGGGCGCGCAGCAGGACGTCCGACCCGAGGACCAGCCCGGACCCCACCAGGCCGGCCACGGGCAGAGAGCCCCGGGTGCGCACGAAGCCCCGGATGCGGCGGGCGAGGGGCCGCACCAGCGCGGGCGCGCACAGGCCGACGAAGCCGATGGGCCCGGCGAGGGTGACGGCCGCCGCGGACAGCAGGGTGGCGAGGACGACGACCGTCACCCGGGTGGCGCGGACCGGGACGCCGAGCCCGCGCGCGGCGTCGTCGCCGAGGGCGAGCGCGTCGACCCGACGGGCCGTCAGCAGCAGGCCCACGAGCCCGATCGCGGCGACCGGGAGCATCTGCAGGATGCCGTCGAAGCCGTTCTGGCCGATGCTGCCCTGGTTCCACTGGTAGAGGCCCTCGGTCTGCTGCGGGAACAGCAACAGCAGGCCCTCGGTGAGGGAGTTCAGGCCCAGCATCAGGGCGGTGCCGGCGAGCACGAGCCGTACGGTGCCCGTGCCGAGGCCGGAGAGGGAGAGCACGACGGCCGCCGCCAGCAGTCCGCCCACGAAGGCGACGCCGGAGGAGGCGAGCAGCGGCAGCGAGACCCCGGTGACGCCGACGATGCCGAGGGCCAGGTAGGCGCCGGCGTTCACGGCGAGGGTGTCGGGTGAGGCGAGGACGTTGCGGCTGACGGCCTGGAGCACGGCGCCCGCCACCCCGAGCAGGACGCCGACGAGGATGCCGGCGGTCATCCGGGGCAGCCGGGAGGCGATGACGACGGACGCGTCGCCGGGGTCGGCCCGTCCGGTCAGGGCCTTGATCACCTCGGCGGGCCCGACGGCCGCGGTGCCCTGGGTGAGGTCGACGACGGCGAGGGCGGCGACCAGGAGGACGAGCGCGGCCGTCACCGCGGTCGCGCCCGTCCGGGTCGCCGCTGCCGACGGACGGGTGGCGGGGGAAGTCGCGGTGACGGCCATGGCTCCGTGCTTCTGCTTCGTCTCTTCGTCTGCTTCTCTGCTGCTCGGTCCGTTACTTCGTCAGCGCGTCGACGAGGCCGTCGATGTACGCCTCCATCGACCCGGGGCCGCCGAACATCCAGATGCCGTCGGGCAGTCGGTGCACGTCGCCGGACTTCACGAACGCGAGGGACTTCCAGACGGCGTTCTTCGCCAGCTCGTTGCCGAAGGGGTTGCTGGTCTCGTCCTCGTCGTTGCCTATGTAGGCGAACTGGACGTCCTTGGGCAGCCCGGTCAGACCCTCGACGTCGGTGGTGCCGAGGCCGTAGTCGGCGTCGCCCTTCACCTTCCAGGCGTTCTTCAGACCGAGCCGCTCGTTGACGGCGCCGATCAGCGAACCGCTGGTGTACGGGCGCAGGGAGACCTGGTTGGAGGCGACGTAGCCGTCGGCGAAGGCGATGTCGGTGCCGTCGAGTCCGGCGTCGGCGAGGGCCTTCTTGCCCTCGGCGACCTTGGCCTCGAAGCTCTCCCGGGCGGTCTTCGCCCGGTCGGTGGTGCCGGTGGCCTTGGCGATGAGGTCGAGGTTGTCCAGCATCTGCCCGATCTGGTCGGAGGCGTCGGCGGACTGGATCCCCAGCACCGGGGCGATCTCGCGCAGTTGCTTGACGGCGGCGGGCGCCAGGTCGGAGGAGGCCACGATGAGGTCGGGCTTGAGGGAGGCGATGGTGTCCATGCTCGGCTCGCCCCGCGTGCCGATGTCCTTCGGCTCGTTCTTCAGCGGGACCGCCTGGTCCCAGGTCTTGTAGCCCTTGACGTCCGCGACGCCGACGGGGTCGACGCCGAGGGTGAGGAGGAACTCGACCTCGTTCCACTCGGTGGCGACGACCTTGGTGGCCGGGCCGTCGAGTTCGACCTTCTTGCCGGTGGAGTCGGTGAGGGTGATGGCCTCGGAGGTCTTCTCGGTGCTGTCGGCGGCGGGCTCGGTGGTACCGCAGGCGGCGAGGGTGAGCGCCGCGACGACGGTGGTCGCGGGGAGCAGGAGACGTCTCATGAGGTGGAGCGGAGCCTTTCGCTGGTGGTGGTGCGGGTGTGGTGACGACCGATCGGGCGGGTGCGCAGTCGGCCGGTGAGGGGGTCGGTGTCGACATCGATGCGGATGCCGTAGACGGCGGTCAGACGTTCCGGCGTGAGGACGTCCTCGGGGCGGCCCTCGGCGACGATCCGGCCCGCTTCGAGCAGGGTGATCCGGTCGGCGACGGCCGCCGCCTGGTCGAGGTCGTGCAGGACGACGCCGACGGCGATGCCGTGGTCGTCCGCCAGATCGCGGACGAGGTCGAGGAGTTCGACCTGGTAGCGCAGGTCGAGATAGGTGGTCGGTTCGTCCAGCAGGAGGACGCCGGTCTCCTGGGCGAGACAACTGGCGAGCCACACTCGCTGCAACTGCCCGCCGGAGAGATGGTCGGCGCCGCGCTCCGCGAGGCCGAGGACGCCGGTGAGCGCGAGCGCCCGGTCGACGGCGGCCGTCGCGTCGGGGTCCCGGCGACCGAAGCGGCCCCGATACGGGTAGCGGCCGAACTCGACGACGTCCCGCACGGTCAGTCCGCTGGGCGTGGGCCGGCCCTGGGTCAGCAGGGCGACGTGCCGCGCGAACTCACGGGAGGTCAGGGCGAGTCCGTCGGTGTCGGCGTCGATCCTGAGCGCGGCGTGGCGGGGCCGCTGCAGCCGGGCGACGGTCCGCAGGAGCGTCGACTTGCCGCTGCCGTTGGGGCCGACCAGGGCGGTCACCTCGCCGGGCCGGAGCGCGATCGCGACATCGTGCACGACGTCGACGCCGTCGTACGACACGGTCACACCCGTGGCCGACAGTGCGTGCCCGCGGAGCCTCGGGGTGTCGGCTGCTTCCTCACCAGATCTCACAAGCGAAGGTTAGCCTAACCTAAATATTGGCCGACAACGGGCCCCGTCGGCCGGATTCAGCCGGTCGGCCACGACCGCGGATCCCACACGCCCGACCGGCGCAGGGACTGCGGACAGTGCAGGTAGATCTCGTCGATCTCCAGGACCAGCGCCAGCGAGGGCCGCCGGTCGTCGAGCGTCATCGCGTCGAAGAACGGGGCGTCGGCGAGGATCCGCGCCCGGCCGTTGACCCGCAGGACCTCCTTGGAGCCCGGGATCAGGTACAGCAGTCCGGCGTGCGGGTTGTCGAGGATGTTGTGGAAGCTGTCGCCGCGCCGGTTCCCCGGCCGGTCGGGCAGGGCTATCGTCCCGGGGTCGACGACATGGGTGAAGCCCGGCGCGTCCCCGCGCGGGGAGACGTCGCAGCCGCCCCGCGCGTCGGAGGTGGCCAGCAGGCAGAACGGGGAGCGGGCCAGGATGCCCCGGTCCTGGTCGGTGAGCCGGTCGTGGACCTTCTCGATCACCACCGGCCAGGGCTCGCCCAGCAGTTCGCGCAACGCCTCGCGCGACCCCAGTTCGACCCACCCCTCCTCGCTCCGCCCCGCGCCGGCCACGGCTTCCGGGTCGTCTCCGGCGGTGGTCCCGATCGTGCGCGGCAAGGCCGACCCCCAAGGTGTGTACGTGCGGCGACAGGTGCACCTCGCACACTAACCGAAGTCAGTTAGGTCAGCCTTACCTCACGGACGGGATCGGGGGGCTCTGCTACCGGCGCCGTCGGCCCGTCCCGGCGGGGACGGCCAGCAGGACCATGCCGAGGGCGAGGACGGCCAGCCCGCACCAGGAGACGGCGGGCAGCCGTTCACCGAGGAGGAAGACGCCCAGGACCGCCGCCACGGCGGGCTCGCCGAGCGTCAGCGAGGTGGCCGTCGACGCCGGTGTGCGGCGCAGTCCGTACCCGAAGAGCCGGTAGGCGAGGAAGACGGTGAACAGGGCGAGGTACCCCGCGACCGCCGCACCGCGAACGGTGGCCGTCCAGCCCGTGCCGGCGACCACCACGACCGGCAGGACGAGCAGCCCGGCCGCCCCGAACAGCACCCCCATCACCGCGTCGGAGGCGTGTCCGCGCGAGATGAGCGTGCCGCCGATCAGCGCGTACACGGCGTACGACAGCCCGCCGCACGCGGCCAGCGCGACGCCGACGAGGTCCATCGTCCCGGTGTGCCCGGCGAGTTGAGGGCCGGTCACCAGCAGGACGCAGCCCACCACGGCGGCAGTGGTGGCCACCGTCCAACGCGCGGTGGGCCGGGCCCGGCCGGTGATCCAGGCCAGCAGTCCCGCGAACACCGGCGCGCTGCCCAGTGCGATCACGGTGGCGACCGCCACGCCGGTCCGGGCGACCGCCGGGTAGAAGGTGACCGGATAACCGGCCACCGTCACGGCGCCGAGGAACAGCAGCAGGCGCTCCGAGCGGGTGCAGGCGGCGGGCAGGGAGCGGGCACCTCGGGAGGTGAGGAACATCAGGATGCCGCCGAGGGCGAGACCGGCGCAGCCGATGGCCGCCGCCGGGGCGCCGGCCGGTGCCAGCGAGGCGACGGTCCCGGTCGTGCCCCACAGCACCGCCGCGACGAGGATGGGGGCGGGGCCGTCGAGGAGCCCGGCGCGAGGGAGACCGGTGCGGGAGGGGCGCGAGCCGGCGGTGGCCGGGCGCGCGGGAGTCAGGGGTGTGGTGCGGTTCGGCACGTCGTGAACTTCCGTCGTCGCATGCGTCTGGGACTGGATCCGGGACGGGCGCGCGACGACAGCCCCTGACCGCCCTGCGGGTCGGTCGGGGCCGGGGATCGAACCGTCGGTGTCGGCGCCCGGTCAGGCGCCGAGCGGCGGCAGAACGACGTGCCAGTAGGTGTTCACGGCGCGACTGTACTACGGGGTTACGGGGCCACCGGACGCTCGTCCGCGCACTACGGCGGACGCCTGTCCCCGCGCACAGCGGCGGACGCTCGCCCTCGCTCGGCGGCGGACGGCCGGCGCCCCCGTCAGAAGCGCACCGGCAGGTCGAGCAGACCGCGGGACCGCATGGAGGGCCGCCAACGCACCTCGTCCGGCGCGATGTCGAGGGCCAGATCGGGGAACCGGTCGAGGAGCGCGGCGAGAGCGATCTCGGCCTCCATCCGGGCCAACGGAGCGCCGAGACAGTAGTGGATGCCGTGGCCGAGGGCGAGATGCCCGCTCGCGTCGCGGCCGGTGTCGAGCCGGTCGGGGTCGGTGAAGCGGTGCGGGTCCCGGTGCGCGGCGGCCAGGGACAACAGGACGGTCTCACCGGCCGGAACGACCACCCCGCCGAGGGTGACGTCCTCGACCGGGAAGCGCCGGATGGCCAGGGGCACGGGACCGTCGTAGCGGGCCAACTCCTCGATCGCGGCGCCCAGTCGACCGGGATCGGCACGCAGCGCGCGCAGTTGGTCGGGGTGGCGGAGGAGGGCCAGGGTGGCGTTGCCGATGAGGTGGACGGTGTTCTCGTATCCCGCGAACAGGATCAGGAAGGCGAGGGACATGAGCTCGTCCTCGCTCAGCCGGTCCTCGTCGTCGCGCACCGCGATCAGGGCGGAGAGCAGGTCGTCCGACGGCTCGGTCCGCTTGCCGGCGATGAGCAGCGTGAAGAAGCCCAGCATGTCGCGGACGGCTTCCTTCGCGCGTTCCGGTCGTGTCGGGTCCGGGGCGATCAGGGTGTCGGTCCAGGACCGGAAGTCGTGCCGGTCGTGCGGGGCGACGCCGAGCAGGTCGCAGATCACGGTGATCGGCAGGGGCGCGGCGTACGAGGCGATCAGGTCGGCGCGCCCGTGCGGTGCGACGGCGTCGAGCAGTGCGTCGGCGGTCCGGCGGATGGGTTCGCGCAGGCGGGCGACGCGACGCGGGGTGAACGCCTGGGACACCAGACGCCGGATACGGGTGTGGTCCGGCGGGTCCATGTTCAGCAGGTTCGCGTCCAGCGCCGGCGGCAGCGCGAGCCCGTGGTAGCCACCGGGGGCCGCGTTGCGCTTGTCGAGGGAGAGCCGGGGGTCGGCGAGGGCCCGGCGCACGTCGTCGTACCGCGTGACGAGCCAGGCGGGCAGCCCGTCCGTCCCGGTGATCCGGTGCACGGGCCCGGCCTCCCGAAGCCGCGCGTAGACCCCGTAGGGGTCCGCGACGAGTTCCGCGGGGTCGACGAGGGGCGGCTGTTCGGGCGTTGTGGTGGACATGGGTCTCCACCCTAGTGAGAGCGGCCCGGACCCGTGAGCCGTCCGCGCCCCCGTACTCGCCGACGTCTCGGCGCGCAGGCGTACGACCCGACGGGCGGCACACCCTGTCCAACTCGGCGGCGAGCCCTGCCTGGAGGGACGTGGCAACCGCACGGTCCACCCCAAGTCGGCGCGACTGCCGGGCGGGCGTCGGCCCGTCCTGGCAGCCGTTGTCCGAGGTCGCCTGAAGCAGTGCACGGTGCTCCTCGCGAGTGTCGTCTCGGGCGATCCGCGAAGGCAACCCACAGCATGGCCAGGGGTATCCAGGCCGTCCTGGGTTGACGAACAGCAGGACCACGGCCTTGTCCGGTCCGGTTGCGTCCTCCTGAGGCGACGCGGACGCGCACACCGCCCGGGCGTAGGCTTCGCTCAGCATGGACAGGGGGGCGGAGCGCATGACGGTTGAGGCGGCGCGGAGGTGGGGGTCGACCCTCGATTCGGTCGTGGTGTACGCGCAGGGGGCGGTCTGCCGCCGTCTGGCCCGGGGAGTTGTTCCGCCCGACGGCCGGGTGCGGGTGACGGGACTGCCCCCCTCGCTGGACACGGGCTCGCTGCGGGCCCGTGTCCTGGGGGCTCCTGGGGTCCGTGTCACCGAAGCCCGGGTGGAGGTCGAGGCCCAGCCGCTCGGCGGTGACCCGCCCCACGAGTTGCGGCGCGAGGTCGAGCGGCTGCGCGACGAGTGCGCGGCGGCACGGGGACGCCGGGACCGGCAGCTGGGCCTGATCGAGGAAGTGCGGGCTCTGCACCCGATCCCGCCTCCCCGCAGGCGCGAGGACCCGCACCGCCGCACCCCGGTCGACGCGTGGCTGGAGCTCGCCGAGTTCGTCGACGAGCGGCTGACGGGACTGCACACCCGCCTCGTCGAGCTGGAGGACGCACTGCACGACGTCGAGCACAGGCTCGCCGTCGCCGCCGACAGGCTCGCCCGCGCCTCCACCGAGGCACCGTCAGGGCGCGTGGAGACCACGGTCTGCGCGGTCCTGACCCTCGACGGCACCGGTGAAGCGCAGACCGAAGTGGAGCTGGAGTACGGGGTGCCGGGCGCCGTCTGGGTGCCGACCTACCGTCTCACGCACCGTCAGGGCGACGGCAGTGGTCGTCTGGTGCTGCGTGCCTCGGTCGCCCAGCGGACCGGCGAGGACTGGACCGGCGTGCGCATCGCCCTGGCCACCGCCGATCTCCGGCGCCGTACCGACCTGCCGAGGCTCCGCTCGATCCGGATCGGGCGCAGTCAGCCCGCCCCCGCGCCCTCCGGCTGGCGCGAGCCTCCGGCAGGACTCGCCGATCTGTTCACCGGGTACGAGGCAGTCGGCCCGCGCCCTGCCACCACCGCCGCACCTGTGGCTGTCGTGGCCGGCTCCGTGCCCGTGGGTGCCGTGGAAGGCTCCGCGTCCGGTCCGGTTCCGCCACCGCCCCCTCCCCCGCCGCCGGCCTTGCAGGGCTACGGCGGCCCGCAGGCCGCGGCCCCGGCGCCCGGTGGCCCGTACGCCCCCGCACCGGTGTCGTTCGGCGGCGAGACGGCCGACCGCGTGCAGCCGGCCCCCTCGCGGTCGGTCGGCGGGCCGCGGACCGGCGGCGGCCCCTTCGCGGGTGCCCCCGCCGCCCCCATGGCCCCCATGGCGCCCGCGGCTCCCGGCCGGGCCGCACCGCCACTCCCTCCCGCACCGGTGGCCGGTCCGCCGCAGCCGAGCGGCGCCGACCTCGACTACGCCGCCCTCGTCCTGTGCGGCCCCGACGAACAGGGGCATCGCAGAGGCCGGCTGTTTCCCGGCGCTCCCTTCGACCCGGTGGCGACCGAGTACCGCCGCCGCGCCGAAGCGGTGGCCGCGCTGCCGCTGCCCGGCCACGCCGTGCGGCCCCGCGAGTCGGCGGGTACCTTCGACCACCGCTTCGATGCCGCCGCCCGCGCCGACATTCCGTCGGACGGCACCTGGCACACCGTCACCGTCGGCGAGATCCCGGTCGGCCTGCGCACCGAGTACCTGTGTGTGCCGTCCGTGGAGCAGACCGTGTACGCGACGTTGGTGCTCTCCAACGCCACCGACCAGGCACTGTTGGCCGGCCCTGTGGAGGTCACCGTCGACGACGACTTCCTGCTGACCACCGCGCTGCCCACACTCGCCCCCGGTGGTGTCCGTCGGGTGGGGCTCGGGCCGGCCGAGGGCATCCGGGTCACGCGTCGTACGAACCTGCACGAGTCGACCTCGGGCCTGCGGGGCAACACCACCGTGCTCGACCACCGCGTCCACGTGGAGCTGGCCAACCAGCTCGCGAGGCCCGTCACCGTCGAGGTCCGCGAGCGGGTGCCGGTCACCTCCGAGCCGGACGTCCGGATCGAGGAACGGGCCGACTGGACGGCACCCGAGGACGGCACGGGGCCCGATCACCATGCGCCCGGCACCCGCGTCTGGCGACTGGACCTGCCCGCGGGCGCCACCGCCGCCCTCGACGGCAGCTACGAGATACGCATCCCGACCGGCAAGGCCCTGGTCGGCGGCAACCGCAGGAGCTGACGCACACCATGTCCACGGCCCCGAAGCCGATCGCCCTCCCTGTCACCGCCGTCACGTGTCTCGAGGATCGCGCCCACATCGAGCGCACCGCCGTGCTCGACCTGAAGGCCGGGGTCCAGCGGCTGCGTTTCGGGCCGGTCAGTGCGCTGGCCGTCGACCGGACCCTCCATGCCGAGCTGACCGCCGATCATCCCGCGGCCGTGCTCGACGTACGGATCGTCCGCAGCTGGACGCCGCGCGGGCCGGGGCCGTCCACCGGCGACTCCGCCCTGCGTCGGCGCATACACGCCCTCGAAGAGGAGCAGGTGGCTCTGGAGCTGCGACGCGACCGGCTGCGTGCCCGCCTCGACCTGCTCGGCCGCCTCGCCGCCGATCTGCTGCGGGAGATCGGCGAAGGCGCCGGCTCCGGGGAGAGCGAAGGACCCCGCTGGGCCCGCGAACTGGACCGGGTGGACGACGAGCGCGACGCGCACGGCGAGGAACTCCGCACCGTGGAGGCCCGGCTGGCCGCCCTCGCCGCCGAACTCGGGGAAGCCCGGCGAGCCATGGATCTCTCCGAGGAGGAGCCCGCCGAGCTGGTCGGCCATGTCGAGTTGACCGTGGAGGCCGCGGTCGCCGGGCCGGTCGGGCTGCGCCTGAGTCACCTGACCCCGTGTGCGCTGTGGCGGCCCGCCTATCGGGCCGTGCTCGACGGGGACTCCCTGACGCTGGAGACGGACGCGATGGTCTGGCAGCGCACCGGTGAGGACTGGTCGGACGTACGGCTGACTCTGTCGACGGCCCGCTCGGCGCGGGCCACCGATCCGCCCCGGCTGGGAGAGGACCGGCTGACGCTCCAGGACCGCTCCGCGGCGGAGCGCCGCACGATCGACGTCGAACTGCGCGAGGAGGAGATCGGGGACCTCGGCCCGGCCCCGGTGCTCGGCCTGCCCGGGGTGGACGACGGCGGCGAGGCGCGGGTACTGAGATCCCCCGCGCCGGTATCCGTACCCGGGGACGGCCGCGCCCACCGGGTGCCGCTCACCGTGTTCACCGCCGCCGCGAGCAGCGAGTACGCCTGCTCACCCGAGGTGTCGCCGCTGGTCACCCAGGTGGTGCGGTTCGACAACCGGTCCGGCCACGTACTGCTCGCCGGGCCCGTGGACCTGGTCCGAGGCAGCGGATTCAGCGGCCGCGGCACGCTGGACTTCACCGCCCCCGGCGCCCCTGTCGAGCTGGCCTTCGGCAGTTGCGACGACTACCGGGTGGCCCGGCACACCGAGGAGTCCCGCGGCTCCGCCGGAATCACCCAGCGGACCGTGGTCACCCGCACGGTCCGGCTGCACCTGTCCCGGTTCTCCGCCCCCGGAGAGCACGGCGAGCGGGTGGTCGTCCTTCGGGAGCGGATCCCGGTCTCCGAGGTCTCGGCGGTCGAGATACGCCTGCACAAGGATGCGTGTTCCCCGGCGCCCGACGTGGTCGACGCCGAGGGCATCGCCCGCTGGGACGTCCCCCTGCCGCCCGGCAGCCGCCGCACCGTCACCCTGGTCTACGAGCTGTCGGCCGGCGCCAAGGTCACCGGGCTGTGAACTGCCAAGGTCACCGGGCTGTGAACTGTGGTCCACCGCCCGCCCGCCGACAGCACGACGCCGTGCGCGTGGCCACGCCACCCGGGCACATGACGCCCCGGTAGGCAGCCCGGAAGACGCGTAGCTTGACCAGGATGAACACCATGGCGGGGCAGGCTCTGTCCCGCTCGGACCGGCCTGTCATACAATCTTGCCGACTGCCTCACGGAGCGTTCGGACATCGACGCAATGCGTGGAGGCCCGCCGATCAGCCCATGTGTCGCGCGGTTGAACTTCCCGAGTCGGTCCGCGAAATTCGCTCGGGGAAGCCCACCGCCACTGGGTTGTACGATCGCCGTACCGTATCCTGATCCCGTGACCGTATCAGGCAACTCAGCGCCCCGTAGCCCCGGAGGATCCGTCGATCTGGCCGCCCAGGTCGGCCGGGTCGCCGCACCGCTGCGTCAGCAGGTGCTCGATGTGCTGCGTCAGGCCATCCTCAGTTTCCACTACGCGCCCGGTCAGCGACTGGTCGAGCGCGAGCTGATCGAGGAGATCGGCGTCTCGCGCACCACCATCCGCGAGGCTCTGCGCGAGCTGGCGGCCGAGGGCCTGGTCAAGACCATCCCGCAGAAGGGCGCCGTCGTGGTGGTGCCCTCACTCCAGGAGGCGCTGGAGCTCTACGAACTGCGCGCCGCGCTGGAGGCGCTCGCCGTGCGCCGGTTCACCGAGGTCGCGTCGGACGACCAGGTGGCGGAGCTGCGCGCCGCGTTCGAACAGCTGGCTGAAATGGCGAACGGCGACGGTGACACCCTGCGGATCCTCCAGGCGAAGGGCCAGTTCTACGACGTCCTGCTGCGCGGCTGCGGCAACCGCTCGGTCCACTCCACGCTCGGCGGTGTCCAGGCCCGCCTCAGCCTGCTGCGGGCCACCTCGCTGGCCCAGCCAGGGCGCACCGCACGCAGTGTGCAGGAGTTGCGCGCCATGGTCGAGGCGATCGAGGCGCGCAATCCCGAGGCCGCCGTGCGTGCGTGCAACCACCACATCGAGCAGGCGAAGCGGGCGGGACTGGAGGGGCTGTCCACCACCAGCGGGCTGCCGTTCAGCTCCGCCTCGCTCTGACCGCACCGCTCCGCACCACTCTGAGCCGCACCGCTCTTGGCCGCCTCGCTCCGAGCGGTTCAGTGCATGACGTATCCGCCGTTCGGTGACAGCGTCTGGCCCGTGTAGAACGCCGATTCGTCGCCGGCGAGAAACAGGATCGTATGCGCGATCTCCTCCGCGGAGGCGGCCCGGCGCAGCACCCCCAGCCCGACGACGGCACTGCGGATCTCCCGGTCCGTCGGCAGCATCGGTGTGTCCGTCGCCCCGGGCGCCACCGCGTTGACCCGGATCCCGTCGTCCGCCACGAGCGCGGCCACCGCGCGGGTCAGCCCCAGTACGCCGGCCTTGGACGCCGGATACATGGCAGGCAGGGGGAAGTTGGCGAGGGCTCCCACGCTGGAGACGTTGACGACGGACCCGCCCGACGGGGAGTTTCGGCGCATGAGCCGCACGGCGGCTCGCACGGAGTAGAACGTACCGGTCAGGTTGACCGCGACGACCTCCGCGAAGTCCTCGTCGGTGAGCTCGCAGAGGTCGGCCTGGGCGCCCGAGACGCCTGCCGCGTTCACCGCGATGTCGAGCCGTCCGAACTCGGTGAGGGCCCGTTCGTAGGCGGCGTCCACCTGACCGCTGTCCCGTACGTCGGCGCCGACCGGGATCGCCCCCGCGATCCCGGCCACCGCCCGGGCCGTCCGTTCGGCGTCCAGGTCCACGGCCAGGACCCGCGCTCCCTCGTCGGCGAAGCGGCTCACCGTGGCCAGTCCGATGCCCGACGCGGCGCCGGTGACCAGGGCGGTCCTGCCGGCGAGCCGACCGTCGGCCGGTGGCCGACGGCTCCCACTCGATGACGCTTGCATACGGCCCCGGTCCTCAGTTCTTCGCGGGGTGGTCGAAGAACTTGTCGAGGTACGCCTGCGGCATCCACGCCTCGCCGTCCGCCACCTCTCCGAGATCGCTCGGCTTCGCGCCCTTGGGCAGGTAGTCGGCCAGGTTCGCCTTGGTGATCAACGACGGCTCGCGGGTGATCGTGCCGACCTTCGGGCCCTGTCCCGCCATCACCATCATCCCGACGGAGAACAGGGCCTTCGTCTCCTGTGTGCCGTTGCCGCCCGTACCGGCGGTCTCATAGCCGTCGGCCGCCTCCAGCTTCTTCCAGGAGGCGAGCGACGAGGCGGACGCACCGGCGTCCACCACCTTGGGGACCTTCCGTCCGGTCGAGTCGAAGGCCGCGTAGACCCCGGAGCCCATGACGCCGAGCTGCGCCACCATGTCGATCTTCTGCGGGTGACTGGAGAGGAACTTCAGCAGCTCGGCCTTGGCCACGGGCGGCACGAAGGCGCCGTTGACCTCGCCGAGGATTTTCATGTCGGGGCAGGCGGCCAGCACGTCCTTGACGGCCTGGTAGCCGATCTTCTCCGTCGACAGTCCCTGGAAGCCGCGGACGACGACGACATTGCCCTTGCCGTCGAGCTGTTTCGCGACGAGGGCGGTCGGCCGGGCGACGTTCAGGTAGGAGTTCTCCGCCACGTTCACGGCGTACTTGGAACGGATGGTGGAGGAGAGCGCGACCGTGACCACGCCCTTCTTGCCGGCCGCGTCGACCGCGGAGACCATCGCGTCGCCGGAGAGGGCCGTGATGAAGATGATGTCGACACCGGAGTCGACCAGTTCGTTGTAGCCACGGATCTGCTCGGCCGGGGTCATGGTCGCCGGGTCGGTCATGATGCGCTTGACGAGTTTGCCCTGGACCAGGCCCTCGGCCTTGGCCGCGGCGAAGCTCGCGTCCATCTGCTTGACGACGGACGCGGCGAACGCGTTCGAGACGGGCAGGTACGAGAAGCCGACCTTCGCGGCGCGGTCCAGCTTCTTCTTGTCCCGCCAGGCGCTCGCGAACACGTCCTCGCCGTAGGCGTTGTAGGCCTTCTGCAGCTCCGCGGGCAGGGCCTTGACAGCGCCGTCGGGGTCCTTGGGCGCGATGGTCGGCACCTTGCCGCAGGCGGCGGAGGCCTTCCCCTGGGTGTCGGTCGCGCCGGAGGCGACCGTGCCGCCCGCCCCGCCACAGCCGACGAGCAGGGCCGTGAGGACGATCCCGGTGGACGACGCCACGACGCTCCTGCGGGCGTGCCGGTAGCTGGATCTGTTCATGGAGAGCCTTTCTGAAACAAGAGGAGGCGGAGGGAGAAGGGGAAGGGAGGGAGAAGAGGAGACGGGGAGAAGGGGTAAAGGGGAGAGACGTCAGACCTGGTCGCGGAGCCTGCGCTCGCGGCCGTAGACCGCCATCGCGGCGAGGATCACGACGCCGTTGAGGATCTGCTGGTCGGCTTCCTGGAAGCCCAGTCCGACGAGCACGGTGGAGACCGCGGTGAGCAGCAGGACGCCGACGGTGGTGCGGGTGTAGCTCCCGGGACCGCCGAACGCCGTACCGCCGAGGACGACCGCGGCGATGCTCTGGAACAGGTAGGGGTTGCCCAGCCGGTTGTCGACGTTCCCCGCGAAGCCCGCCAGGACGACGCCGGCGAGGATCGCGAGGGCCGCCGCGACGGCGTACACCGTGACCCAGACCTTGCGGGTGCTGATGTGGGCGAGGTCCGCGGCCACCGGACTCGCGCCGGTGGCCAGCAGTCGCCGGCCGGGTCGGGTGCGGTGCAGCACCACGGAGACGACGGCGATCGCGAGTGCCCAGACGATGACCACGGGGGGCACGGGGAGACCGAGGGTCGACGCCGTGGGGGCGCTGAGCCGGCTCACCCAGCCGGGGGCGCCCGCTCCGGTGCCGCCACCGCTGAGGACGGAGGTCACGCCGACGGCGATCGAGCCCGCGGCGAGGGTGACGATGATCGGGTGGATGTGGAAGCGGTGGCACAGGTAGCCGACGAGACCGCCCATGGCGGCGCCGCAGGCGACGGCGACGGCGAGCATGACGGGCAGCGGCACTCCGGGGATGTCGCCGAACTGGGTGACGGTGACCGCGCCGGCCACGATGAACCCGGCGAGGGACAGGTCGATCCCCCTGATCAGCACGACGAGGGTCTGGCCGATCGAGGCGAGGCCGGTGAGCGCGCAGAGCACCAGGACCGAACGCATGCTCGTCGGTTCGAGAAACCCCGGCATGACGGCCGCGCCCCAGGCGAGAACGGCCACGGTGAGCAGGAGCTGGACGAGCGGGAACCGTCGCTGGAGGGAGAGGAGCCGCTGTCCGGCCGAGGGACCGGGGGCGGCCACCGGTGCCGGGCTGTCGCCGACGGGCGCGCCCTGGCCGTCGCCGAGGCCGCCTCCGTGCAGGGGGGCCGTGTCGAGCGAGCCTTGCTGCGTGGTCATCATCGCCCTTCCTTCAGTTCTCGTGCCGCGACGGCACCGAAGAGCACCGCGCCGATGAGCAGGACGCCGTAGATCACCTGGAGCCAGGTCTGCGGCACCTGGAGCACTCCGAGCAGGCTCTGCAACAGGTAGATGGCGGCGGCGCCGGCGAGCGCGTTGGCGATTCCGCCGCCCCCGCCCTGCAGGGGGATGCCGCCGAGGGAGACAGCGGCGATCGCGATGAGCGTGTAGGAGGTGCTGGTGCCGGCCTCGGCCGTGGACGCCAGCCCGATGAGGACCAGGCCACCCACCGCCGCCATGGCGCCGCCCAGGGAGTAGGCGAGGACGCGCACCGCGCCGACGGGCACTCCGCTGGTGAACGCCGTGACGTCGTTGCCGCCCACGGAGCGCAGCAGGCTGCCGTACGTCGTCAGCCTGGTGATCAGCAGCCAGAGGGCGGCGGGGACGGCCAGCGCGACGAGGCCGCCCGGGACCGGTCCCATCGACCCCGCGAAGCCGGCCATCCAGGAGCCGGAGACGGTGGTGGGGCTGGGCGACAGTTTGAGGTCGACGCCGGTGAGGACGAAGAACATCGCGAGGGTGACGACGATGGGCTGGAGTCGGCCCACGACGATGAGCAGACCGGTGAGGGTTCCGACCAGCGCGCCCGCCGCCACGAGGAGGGGCAGGGCGACGTACCCGCCGAGGCCGGCCGGCTGGAGCTGGGTCGCGTAGAGCAGGGCGCTCAGCGTCATCAGCGGGCTGACCGACAGGTCGATGCCGCCGCGTCCGCTCATGATCGAGGGCACGCTCGCCATGGCGGCGATGCCGAGCGGGGCCACGGCGGCCAGTTGGGAGGTGGCTCCGAAGCGGGGTTGCAGGGCGATGTTGGCGATGAGGAGCGTGGCCGCCAGGAGGACCGCGAAGAGGTAGGTGTGGCGGGCGAACAGGGACCTGAGCGTGCGCCGGGGGGCAGGGGCGGCGTGCTGGGCGGGACGGTCGGGCTGGTGGGCGGAGGTGTGCGAGGCGTGGTCGACGGTGCTCATGCGGACACCGCCACTCCGCCGAAGAAGGCGTCGACGAGCCGTTCCCTGTTCAGCTCTCCCCGGGTGAGTGCCGTGGCGAGCGAACCTTCCCGGAACACCAGCACGCGGTCCATCAGCTCGACGTGCTCGTCGACCTCCGAGGACAGCATGACGACGGTCAGCCCCTGCCCGGCCAACTCGCGCAGCAGCCGGTAGAGATCGCGTTTGGCTCCCACGTCGATTCCCCTCGTCGGGTCGTTGAGCAGCAGGATGTCGGGGTCGGCGGCCAGCCAGCGGGCGATGACGACCTTCTGCTGGTTGCCGCCGCTCAGCGTGGTGATCGCGTCCGACGTACGGCCGAACCTGATGCCGAGCCGCTCCACGTAGTGGCGGAACCGCGTCTCGGCGGCGTGCTCGGACAGCAGCCCTTTCCTGACGTCCTGTTCGGCGGTGGCGACGGCGAAGTTGTCCAGGATGGACATCCACGGCAGGATCGACTCCCCGCGCCGGTCCCGTGCCACGTACGCGATGCCCAGGTCCCGCGCCCTGCGGGGGTCGGTCACCCGGTCCTCCCGGTCTCCCTCGATCCGTACGACGCCGTCGGTGTCGCCGTGCCCCACGAGGAGGCGGAGGAAGTCGTCCTGGCCGTGGCCCTCCAGGCCGGCCAGCCCGACGATCTCGCCCCGGCGCAGCCGCGCCCGGCACGGCTCGCCGCCCGGCCGCAGGCGTGAGCCGGTGACCTTCAGGACGACCGGGCGTGCCTCGGTGGCGGAATCCGTGGAGGTGGCCGAGTCGAGGGCGGTGGCGGAATCGGGGGCAGTGGCCGAATCGGGGGCGGTGGCCGAGTCGGTGGCGGTGGCGTCGGGGACCGCGCGGGCCGTGTCCTGCGCCAGGTGCGCGCCACCCGACATCAGCCGGATCATCTCGTCGTGCTCCCAGTCCGCGCCTAGGGTGCCCACCGTGCGGCCCGACCGGAGAACGGTGACGCGGTCGGCGATCTCCCGGATCTCGTCCATCCGGTGGGTGATGAGGACGATGCTCATGCCCAGCGCCGCCCGCTGTCTCACCAGGGCGAACAGGCGGGTGCGGGTGTCGTGGTCGAGGGCGGAGGTCGCCTCGTCGAGGATCAGCACCTTGGGGTCCCGCAGCAGCGACCGGGCGATGCCGCAGGCCTGACGGTCGCTGAGCTGGAGCGAGCCGAAGGGGGCGTCAAGGTCGGGCGGCGTGACGAGCAGCGCGGCGAGGATCTCCGCCGCCTCGGCACGGCGGCCGGCATCCCGGGTCACGGGGCGCAGCAGGCGGTCCGCGCCGAGCCACAGGTTGTCCAGGACGGACCGGTTCTCGACGCCGAGCACCTCCTGGAACACCGTGTCGATGCCCGCGCGCAGTGCCTGAGCCGGGGTGCGCGGGGCGAAGGGGCGGCCGCCGACCGTCATGGAGCCGGTGTCGGGGTGGTGCACCCCGCTGAGGATCTTGACCAGCGTGCTCTTCCCCGAGCCGTTCTCCCCCACGAGGGCGTGCACCTCGCCCGGGAACAGGCGGAGGGCGGCGTCCTGGAGGGCGACCGTCGGACCGAAGTGCTTCCGTAGGCCGTCGACCGCCAGCACGGCTTCCGGCTCGGCTGTGAGCGGGTGGGTCGGCACTGACCCCTCCTGACTTGGGTGACTGATTCCAGAGGAGACCCAGACGTATCCAGATCGAATGACTGTCGTCTGGTCATACAATGTTTCTGGGCGAGGCAGACGGTAGCGCGTGGCCGAAACCGGCGTCCAGAGGCGAATCGCCTCGAATTTGTTCGCTGTCCGACGCGACGCCCGACGCGCGGACCAGGGGGATCCGCAGGAAATATCCGCACCCCGGGCCTGATTGTCGTCTCGTCATACAAAGAGTACGGTTGGCGAGCACCACCCGGGCGGGCCGGGTCGGCGAGCACCAAAGGAGTGCACGTGTACCTCATCACCGGTGCCAGCGGAGGGCTGGCCCAGACCGCAGCGGAGCTGCTGCTGGAGTCGGTCCCCGCCGACCAGGTCATCCTGACGACGCGGGCGCCCGGCAAGCTCCAGTCCTTCGCCGACCGTGGCGTCCACGTGCGGTACGCCGACTTCGCCGAGCCTGACAGCCTCGATGCGGCCTTCGCGGGTGCGGAGCGGATGCTGCTCGTCTCCACCGCCCAGGTCGGTTCACGGATCGGGTTCCACCGCAACGCCATCGAGGCGGCCCGGCGCGCCGGTGTCCAGTACCTCGCGTACACGTCGATCGTCGGCGCCGGCGTCGAGGAGAACGACGCCGTCGTCTGTACCGAGCACCGCGCGACCGAGGCCATGCTGCGCGAGTCGGGACTGCGCTGGAACACTCTGCGCGACTCCCAGTACGCGCAGGCGGTCGCCTACTTCATCGCGCCCGGCGCGGTCGCCATGGGGCAGATGGTCGGCGCCTGGGGCGAGGGCACCGTCGGCTTCGTGTCGAGGGACGACTGCGCGGCCGCCGCCGTCGGCGCGCTGCTCGGTCGCGGCGAGGACGACCGGGCCTACGAGGTCACCGGCCCGGAGAAGCTGACGTACCGTCAAGTATGCGCGATGATCTCGGAGATCAGCGGCACCGAAGTCACGTACGTGCCGATCAGCGACGAGGACCAGTACGCCATCTTCGACTCCATGGGCGTGCCCCGCGAGTACGACGCCGAGGCGATCGCCGCCTCCCCCATCCCGTGGAACAGCGACGACATGGTGTCGTTCAGTCGCGCGATCCGCCTCGGGCACATGTCCTCCCTCAGTGACACTGTCCAGACGCTGGCCGGGCGGGCGCCGCGCTCGATGCGCTCGGTGCTGGAGGAGGCCGCGGTGACCTGGGCGCCCGCGGGGGCCGTCGTGGAGGCCGCGCGATGAGCACCGACACGAACACCGACGCCGTCGGAGACGGCACCTACCTCACCGACAAGGCACTGCGACGCTTCGTCGACGTGCTCGGCGAGGACGGTGTCGTCCTCGGTGAGGGCCGCTTCCACGAGCAGTACCGCGACAAGTACTGGCACCGCGACGACGACACCTACGACCCCGCCGCCGTCCTGCTGCCGCGCAGCGCCGAGGAGGTGCAGGCGGTGGTCCGGATCGCGAACGAGTTCGGGGTGCCGATCTGGACCTCCTCGCAGGGCCGCAACTACGGCTACGGCGGCTCCTCGCCCCGCCTGAAGGCGACCGTCGTGGTCAGCCTGACCCGGATGAACCGCGTCCTGGAGATCAACCGCGACCTGGCGTACGCGGTGGTCGAGCCCGGTGTGCGCTGGTTCGACCTGTACGACGCGCTGAAGGAGTCCGGCAACGAGGATCTGATGGTGACCGTCCCCGACCTCGGCTGGGGCAGCGTCATCGGCAACTCCCTCGACTGCGGGATCACCTACCAGCCCTACGGCGCCGACTTCATGGCCCCGTGCGGGATGGAAGTCGTCTTGGCCAACGGCGAGTTGCTGCGTACGGGGATGGGTGCCATCCCGGACAACAAGTCCTGGCACACCTACAAGCGCGGCCTCGGACCGGTGCTCGACGGCCTGTTCGTGCAGTCCAACTTCGGCATCGTGACGCGGATGGGCTACTGGCTGATGCCGCGCCCGGAGGCGTACGCCCCGTTCTTCCTGACGGTGCCGCGGGACGAGCACCTGGAGCAGGCCGTCGACATCATCCGCCGGCTCCGCCTCGACGGCACGCTGCGCGGGGTGCCGAGCATGTACAACACCGTGACGCTGGCGGCCCAGTTCCCCGACGTGATGGGCCGCTTCGCGGGTGCCGACGGCGCCTTCAGCGAGGAGACCCTGGACGAGATGGCCGACGCCACCGGGCTCGGCCGGTGGGCGCTGCGCGGGGCACTGTGGGGGGACGGCCCCGTCGTGGAGCACCAGTTGGCGAAGATCCGGACGGCGTGGAGCGAGGTTCCCGGCGGCCAGGTGCTCTTCGAGCGGACGTACGGGCCACAGGAGTACGACGAGATCCGTTCGATCCCCGACAAGTGCCAGGGGGGTCTGCCCGGGCTCGAACTGCTCGACGCCATTCCGGAGGGCGTCGCCCACATCGGCTTCTCCCCCGCGATTCCCCTGGTCGGCAGTGATGTGCGGGAGGTCGTCGACCTCTTCGACCGGATCGTGCGGGAGCAGGTCGGGGTCAATGTCGCCGGCGGGCTGCTGATCATCAATGAGCGGACGGCGCTGTACGTCACCGGGCTCAACTACGACTACCGGGACGCGGAGCAGTGCCGTCGGGCCTACGACGCGCTGAAGGTGCTCGTGGCGGAGGCGGGGCGGCGCGGGTACGGCGAGTACCGCGCGCACCTGGACTTCATGGATCTGGCGTCCGCGCAGTACTCCTTCAACGACCACGCCTACCGCCGCTTCTGCGAGACGATCAAGGACGCGGTGGATCCGAACGGGATCCTGTCGCCGGGCCGGCACGGGATCTGGCCGGAGAACCTCCGCCACCTGGCGGATCGCGGCTGAGACGACGACGGACATGCGAGTGGGGCCCCGGCTGAGCCGGGGCCCCACTCGCATGTCCTCCCTCTTCAGGTTCAGCGGGCGGGCCGGTGGGCAGCCGGCCAGATGCCCTGCTTGCCCGGCGCGAGGATGCCGGCCGGATCGATCGCGTCCTTGAGCTTCTCCGTGAAGCGGCGCATGGCGTGGTCGTTGAAGTCGTACTGGTCGGTGACCAGGTCCATCACGTCGAGATGCGCCCGGTACTCGCCGAACCCGGCCTTCGCCGTCTCGACGATCAGCTCCCGGCAGGCCGCGTAGGCGGCCGTGACCTGCTCCTGGTTCGTCAGGTCGTACAGGAACATCGTGACGTCCTGGGCGCTGCGCGGAGTGAGGAGGAGGCCGCCGATCTGGTCGAACCCGTATTTCTCCACGACGCGCCTGGCCCGCTCGCGCTGCTCGCGCACCACGGAGCCGATCAGGGGGAGGACGGGCGAGAACCCGACGTGACCACCCTGAGACCCCCACCACTTCACGGATTCCAGCATGTCCAGGTTGGGGATGCCCGCGGGTACCTGGTGGGGCGGTGCGACGACGTCCGCTCCGGCGTCACCGGGGTAGGTCGTGCCGGTGACGTCGGCCCCGTCGATCCGGGCGAAGGCCTGCTTGATGACGGCGAACTTCGCGTCGACCACGGATCTCGGGCCGTACAGCGAGAAGCGCACGGTCCAGCGGCCGGTCCCGAGGTTGCGGCCGATCTCGTCGACCACGTGGTCGGGGACCGGCCCCTCGCCCTGATACCAGTTCGACCGCGGTGCGATCAGCCAGGCGACGGAGAGCGCGCTGGCGACGGTCGGCACGCCGTCGATGATCCGGTCCAGCATCAGCTGCCGCAGGATCTCGACGAAGGGCTCGAGATCCTCCTCGCGGGGCACACCGGCCGTGCCCACCAGGGTGCACTCCGGCGTCGGCAGGAGCCAGACGCCCATCTTCGTCACGATCCCGAAGTTGGACTGCATGAACAGGTCGCTGACGGACGGTCCGAAGGCCCGACGGTGCACATGCCAGGCCTTCGAATCGGTCATCGCGCCCTGACCGGTCCGCAGGAGGTCCCCGTCCGGCAGGACGACCTCCATCCCGCAGGCGCCGGCGGCGTGGTCCCCGTACACGCCGTACCCGACCCCGTGGTCGAGCGCGTTGCCGATCACGCTCCCCCAGCCCAGGTCCGGTGTGGAGACCATCAGCCGATGGCCGCCGGCCCGCAGATGCTCGTAGAGGTCGGAGAACCGCACGCCGGGCTCGACGACGGCGTAGCCGAGTTCGTCGTTGACCTCCAGCACCCGGTTCATCCGCCGCAGGCTCACCACCACCGAGCCACCGACGCGGGGTGCGGCACCGCCGTAGCCGTTGTTCCTGCCCTGGGAGACCGTCCACAGCGGGATCCGCAACTCGTTCGCGACCCGGACGACTGCCTGGACCTCTTCCACCGTTCCGGGGAAGACCACCGCGGAGGGCACGAACGTGTCCCGCCCGTCGAAGGAGTAGGGGTCACGGAACTCGGCCAGGTCATCGGGTGAGCTCAGCACATGCTCTTCCCCGACGATCAGCGCCAGCGACTTCAGTGCTCGGGAGAAGTCCTCGGCCGACACGTCCGGCGGCAGCAGGTGTCCATGTACCGGCGCGGTGTCGTCATTCGTCATCAGGCTTCTCCTCTCGTGCGGCGGCCCCGCGTCGGAACGCCGCGTCGATCGCGGCCGCGCGTTCGGCGACCATGGGGTACCACTCGGGGTGCGTGACGATGTGGGTCTCGCCGCGGGCCAGGCCGGCCAGCACGATGTCGCCCACCTCCACCGGTTCCAGCCAGCGCAGCTTGGCGAGTTCCGGGTCGTCGGAGATGTCGTTCTGGACGAAGGCGCTGCTCGGCGCCCCCGCGGGCCTGGTGCGCAGGGACCGGGCGATGTTGCTGCGGACGGTGCCCGGCGCGAGCACGGCGGCGCCCACGTTCGAGCCCTCCCGCTCCAGTTCGTGCGCGAGCGCCTCGGTGAGGCCCGTGATCGCGAACTTCGTCGTGGCGTACGCCCCAAGACCGGGCATGTCGGCGACGAAGCCGCCCATGGAGGACGTGTTCACGAGGTACGCCGGCTCTCCGTGCCGTTTCAGCAGCGGCAGGAAGGCGTGGACGCCGTGGATGACACCGTCGAGGTTGACGTCGAGGATCCACTTCCAGTCCCCGAGGGTCATGTCCGCGATGCGCGACTCGGGGGCCACCCCGGCGTTGTTGAACACCAGGTGCACCTTGCCGAACCGCTCCACGACCTGCCTGGCCAGCGCCAGCACGCTCGCCGCGTCGGTGACATCGGTACGTATCCCCACCGCCCCGATCTCCTTGGCGGCGGCCTCCAGCGGGTCCTCCTCGATGTCGGCGATCACCACCTGGGCACCGCGCTCGGCCAGCCGCTGGGCGATGCCCTTGCCGATGCCCGACGCGCCGCCGGTGACGACGGCGACGAGTCCGCTCACCTCCTCGATCACGGTCACGTGAGGGCCTTTCGGTAGGAGGCGGGCCAGACGCCGTGCCGGCCCGGGGACAGGATTCCGTTCGGGTCGACCGCGTCCTTGATCCGCTCGACGAAGCGGCGGTAGGCGTGGTCGTTGAAGGAGTACTGGTCGGCCGCGAGGTCCATGAAGTCCAGGTGGGCGCGGTACTCGCCGTATCCGAGCGCCCCCACCTCGCTGACCAGCATCTTCGCGGTGTCCACCGCCGCGCGTACCTGCTGCTCGTCGCGTGTGTCGAAGCTGATGCTGCTGACGACGATGGCGCTGCGGTCGTTGATGGGGAAGATCGCGCAGACGAAGTTCGTTCCGGCCCGGTCGGTGACCAGCCGGTGGATCACGTCCACGACGCGGCGCACCTCGCCGCCGGTGAGCGGGACCACCGGCGAGAAGCCGATGTGGCCGACGAACTCGGGGACGACCTCCATCAGGTCCATGCTCGGGATGCCGGCCTGGACCTTCTCCATGAAGGTGGTCAACTCGCCCCACTCGTGGCGCAGGTAGGTGCGGTGGTGGTCGACGCGCGAGCCGTCGATGGCCGACCACGCCTCACGGATGCGGCGCAGGTGGTGTTCGACGACGGGCCCGTCGCCCCACAACGCGGTGCGCAGCCCCCAGCGTCCGATGCCGGTGCGGGCGGCGAGGCCGTCCAGGGCCTCCTCGCTCGCCGGTCCCTCGGCGCCCATGAACTCACCGAGGAGTTCGGGGAATTGGGCGGCCATGGTGATGGTGTTCTGGAGGTTCGGCACTCCCCGGATCACTCCGTCGAGGCGGAGTTCGCGGACGATGTCGACGGCCTGGGCGAGCTGGTCGTCCCGGGGGACGGTCAGGTACAGCGGCGCGTACGCCTCGGGGCGGCGCTGGAGCCAGACGCCCGCGCGCGTGACGACGCCGTAGTTGGACTGGAGGAACAGCGGGTCGAGGACCGGGCCGAGGCCGCGCTGGTAGACGTGCCAGGAGGGGTTGTCGGGGATGGCTCCCATGCCGGTGCGCAGCAGCTCCCCGTCCGCGAGGACCACCTCCATCCCGCACAGTTTCTGGAAGTCGGAGCCGTTCGGGCCGTAGGTGACGCCGTTGTCGAGGGAGTTGCCGATGACGCTGCCCCAGCCGAGGTCGGGGATCGAGCACCACAGGTCGCCGTTGCCGGACGCCTCCAGTGCTTCGTACAGGTCGAACCAGCGCACACCGGGCTCGACCACGGCGTACGCCAGTTCGCGGTTGATCTCCAGGACCCGGTTCATCCGGCGGAAGCTGATCAGGAGGGAGCCTCGGACGCGGGGCGACGGGCCGCCGTAGCCGTTGTTGCGGCCCTGGGAGGAGGTCCACACGGGGATGCGGTACTCGTTCGCGATCCGTACGACCTCGCGCACCTGGTCGGTGGAGGTGGGGAAGACGACGGCGGAGGAGTCGTAGGTGCGGTCGCCCTGGAACCAGTACGGATCGCGGTAGGTGTCGCGTTCGGCGTCGGTCAGCAGGACGGCGTCCGCACCGACCGCCTCGGTCAGGCGGTGCACCGCCTCGTCCGGCAGGTCCGTGTGCTCCCGCGGGGGCGTCGTCATCGTGCGCTCTCCAGTCCGTCCAGCCAGGCGATGACCGGCTTGACCGTCTCGGCGGAGTTGGCCTCCAGGATCAGCCCGTGGCCGTTGCCGACGATGCCGGCGTCGGCCAGCGGGAGCAGTTCGGCGTCCGCGCCCACCGTGCGCAGGAACTCGACCAGGGGCGGGGACTGGGCGGCGCTGCCGGACGCGCTGCCGGTGACGACCGCGATGGGGGTGCCGCTGAGGCCGGGGATGCGGTGACCCGCGGGGTCGGCCTTCAGCCGGTCGGGGGAGTCGATGGCCGGCTCGGTGGTGAGCTCGGCGTACGTCAGGCCGTAGGTGATCTCGCCGAGGCCGGGGAAGTCGGCGTACGGCGGTCCCATCGGTTCGATCGCGACGATGGCCTCGACCAGGTCGGGACGCCGGTTCGCGGCGAGCCAGCCGCCCGGGCTGCCGGCGGAGTGGGTGATGAGCACCGCCGGGCCGATCCGGTCCAGCAGGGCGGCGACGCGCTCCCCGTCCAGTCGCTGGCCCTCGGCGAAGTCGGCCAGGAAGAAGCCCATCGCCGAGGTGAGCTGCTGGAACTCGGGGCCGTCGAAGGTGCGGTCCCAGGGCCACTGGGTGTGGGACCCGGCGGCTTCCGGGGGCGCGAACAGGAAGCTCGCGAACTCCAGTGGCAGCGGCGGGGCCACCGGCCCCAGTCCGTCCGGGTGGTGCGGGGAGCGGCCGTGGCCGGGTCGGTCGACGACGTACACCGCGTATCCGGCGCGTACGAGGTCGTAGGCCCAGCCCGGTCGGCCGTCCGGGGTGCCGAGCCAGTCGGTGCCCTGGCCGCCGCCACCGTGGACCAGGACGAGCGGGTGGGGGCGGGTGACCTCCACGGGGGCCAGCCACTCGACGTAGAGCGGTCCGCGCGGAAGGGTGCCGTGCGGGGTGGGGATCTGCTCGCCCGGTATCCAGAAGAAACCGGTGCGGAGGGTGATCGGCTCGACCCGGTCGTCGAGATGGGGTGGGATGTCGGTCATGCTCGGTCGTCCTGTCTCGGCGGCCCAACAGGGAGGAGGGGCAAGGGAGTCGAGGCTCAGCGGGCCTCGGGCGGCGGGATCTCCAGGAGCAGGTTGGCCGTGTTGCGGAACGCCTGCTCGCGCAGCATCGGGTTGCGGTGGGTGAGGAGCGAGCTCATGTCGCGGAAGATCCGGTCGAACCGCTCGCCCTGGCGCATGGAGCCGGAGCCGACGACACGCAGCAGGTCGTGTTCGAGCGTCTCCCAGAGCTGGATGATGATCTCCCGGACCACGCAGGCCAGGCTCCAGTCGTCGACGAAGGTGTACTCGCGGCTGCCGTCGACCGTGGCGCGGCAGAACTCCTCGTGCTGGGCGATGACGCCGTCCAGCGCCAGTTCGGCGGTCCTGATCTTCGTCCAGGCGGCGCCGTAGTGCCGCTGGTAGTCCACGTCGTACAGGCGGAGCTGGACGGGCGGGAGCGGGGTCTTGCGGGTGCGCATCAGGCGTTCGAACTCGTCGAGGGCGTGGTACAGCCCGCCCACGGCGAGGCTGGCCAGGGACACGGTGAAGGTGAGCAGCCCGCGTCCGGCGTACATGGGGTTGCCGTGCAGCTGGGAGCCGACGGTGCCGTCCTTGACCGGGATGTCGATCATGTTGGCGTCCTCGATGACGAGTTCGGCCTCGACGAAGGCGTCGGTGAAGCGGATGCTCTCCGATCCGGTGGCCTTCAGGCCGGTCGACTCGCCCCAGTTGTGTAGACGCTCGAAGGTCTCCTGGGGCGCGAGGAACATGCCCATCGCCGGGGCGGAGCCGTCCTCCTGCTCGACCATGCACTGGCCGAGGTACCAGGTGGAGTGGGGGATGCCGGAGCAGTAGTCGACGACGCCGTTGAGGACGTATCCGCCGTCGGTCCTCTTCGCCCTGACCGTCGGCGCGGACACCGACGCGGCCCGGAAGTCGTGGTCGCCGAACGCCCGGTCCTGGACCTCCTCGGGGTACCAGGAGGCGACGTGGAGGGCGTGGTTCGCGGCCAGTGCGAAGCACCACGCGCTGCCCATGTCGCCGCGGGCGAGTTCCTTGCAGACGGCGAAGAACGTCCGGGGCGAGACCTCCAGGCCGCCGTACTTCTTCGGGACGAACATGTCGTAGAAGCCGTTCGCGACGAACTGCTCGTGGACGTCGTCGGGGAGGTGGGTCAGCCGCTCCGCCTCCTCCTGGCGGGCGAGCAGTTCCTCGCGCATCGCCCGCGCCCGCCCGACGAGTTCCTCCGGCGAGGGCACGGCCAGGTCGGGCTGTGCGGCGGCGTGTGCTGTGGTCATCGAATCTCCTAAGCGGGGCGGAGCCGGGTTCAGGCGAGGGGGCTCGCGTCGGTGGAGCGGCGCAGTCGGTCCTCGCGGCGCATCTCCAACGGGCGCCGCGCGTGCTGCCGCAGGACGCCGGAGACCTGGGCCAGGTCGCCGGCCTCGTATCCCTCGACGAGCCGGCGGTGGTCGTCGAGGAGGGAACTGGAGGCGTAGCTCGCCGAGTCGAGCGCGCGCAGGTTGAGGCCCGGCAGGCACAGGCGGCGGTAGGTGTCGAGCAGGATCGTGGATCCGGCGAGTTCGACCATGTACTCGTGGAAGCGCTCGTTGGCGCGCACCCACCCCTCGGGGTCGGTGAACCGGCCGTCCTTGACGAAGCCGAGGGTGTCCTCCATCAGCTCGCGCAGCCGCGCCAGTTGGTCGGCGGTCACCTTGCCGACGGTCAGTTCCGCGACGCCCGTCTCGATGGCGAGCTTGGCCTTGTAGACGTCGTCGATGATCGAGTCGGGGACGGGTGCGATGAGGTACTCCCCCGCCTGACGCCGGATGAGCCCCTCGTCGGCGAGGGCGACCAGGGCGCGGTGGACCCGGCCCGCGTCCACGCCGAGTTCCTCGGCCCAGCGGCCGGTGTCGATGACCTCCTCGACGTCGCTGCCGGCGTTCAGGACGCGGGCGCGGACCTCGCGCAGGACGTCGGCCTCCGGCGCCGTCTGCATCCGGCCGAAGCGGCCGCGGAAGTAGGCGAGCGGATGGCCGGGGTACGACATCGCCTCCTCGACATGCGCGAGGAACACATAGTGGGTGCCGGCCTCGACCTGTTCGGCGACCCGGCAGATCAGGTGGGCGATGGCACCAACCAGCAGGGGCGAGCCGTTCGACGCGGTCTCGGTGGGCACGCCGTCGTACTTGTCCGGCACGCGCGAGGCGAAGCGAGTGGCCAAGTCGACGTGGTCCTCGGCGAGGACGTTCACGGCGAAGGCGCCGCTGTCGCGGACCGCCGCGGCGGTGGCCGAGTTCCGGTTGAGGCAGATCAGCAGCATCGGGGGATCGTCGGTGAGCGAACTGACCGCGCTCGCGGTACTGCCGTACCGGATGCCGCCGCTCTCCGTCGTGATGACGGTGACGCCGGTGGCGAACCGTCCGATGACGTCGCGGAACTCCCGCGCGGTGACCGGACGGGAGCCGGACCGGGTGACGGATGACGGCGTGGACATCACAACCAACTCCTCTGAAGTCCCGGACCGGCGCCATGTGGTGGCATGGAGCCTGCGGGGGACTGTATGACGATCGCACAATGACGTAAAGAGGGAGGCGAGGGGCGATTACCAGAGTTGATGCACTGGTCGGCGGTCCCATCTAGCGCCGTTCTCTGCCTGCCTATAATATCGTCATACAAAGTTACGTGTCGAGAGGACAGCCCGATGAGCGCAAGCCTGTATGCCGCGGACTCCGCCCCTCAGCCTGCGGCGGAGGGCACGGTCGATCACCTTCTCGAGGTGGCGACGCGGCTCCGCCCGGTCCTGCGGACCGCGCAGGCCGAGCACGAGGCGCTCGGTGGTTACTCGGAGGCGATCCACAAACAGCTGCTCGACGCCGGCTTCTACCGGATGCTCCACCCGAAGCGGTACGGGGGCCTCGAACTGCCGCTGGAGGACTTCCTCCGGGTGGCCGTGGAGATCTCCCGCGGCGACCCGGGTGTCGGCTGGTCCTTCGTCCTCGGCGCCGGACACGCCTGGCACGTGGCCTCCTTCTTTCCCGAACAGGCCCAGGAGGAGCTGTTCGCGGGAGACCTCATCGCGCCGGGGCGCACCATCCCGCGCGGCCGGGCGGTCCGCACCGCGCACGGCTACCGGCTGACCGGCACCTGGGACTACTGCTCGGGCTCGATGTGGAGCACCCACGCGATGCTCGTCGCCCACACCTTCACCGAGCGGGACGAGCCGCTCGGGCTGCGCGCGTTCATCGTCCCGCGATCCGACTACGAGATCCTCGACGACTGGTCCGGCGTCCTGGGCATGCGGGCCTCCAGCTCGAACTCGCTCCAGGTCACGGACGCGCTGGTCCCCGAACACCTCAGCGTGGTCTACGACTTCAAGGACCACACGCTGGGCGACACGGGCACCGTCGGCTACCGGCTGCACCGCAACCCGATGTACCTGGGCCGCACCCTGGCCTTCTTCAACTGTGAGCTCGTCGCCACCCAGATCGGCGTCGCCTGGGCGGCCTTCGACGCCTTCGACGAGCTCATGGCCACCCGCCCGACGAGCTTCCCTCCGATGATGCCGCGCACCGACTCCGCCGAGTTCCACCGCTGGTACGGCAAGATGCTCGCCCAGATCGACGCGGGCGAGACCCTGCTGCTCGGCGCGATGCGCCAGTACACCGAGCTGGGACGGCGCTGGGAACGCACCCGCCAGGAGTTCACGCCCGAGGACGACGCCCGGCTGCGCGGCGTCATCCTGCAGGGCGCCCAGCTGGCGAACCAGGCCGTCGACCTGGCGTTCTCCACCGCCGGATCCAGCTCGGCACGGCTCGGGTCGCCCATGGAGAAGTACTACCGGGACGTCGCGATGTTCAAGACGCACATCGCCGCCAAGTGGGACGTCACCTACGGGTCGGTCTCACGCTTCCACTTCGGACAGCCGCTGACTTTCTGAGACCCCCGTCGCCATATCTACCGAAGAGAGAACCTCCATGGCCATCGCCCCCAAGGACGTCGTCCAGGCCTTCGTCGACGCGCTCAACCGCCAGGACTGGGACCGTCTCGGCGAACTGATCACACCGGACTTCACCTACACGATCCAGGCCTACGACCTGCCGGGCGCCGGAACGCCGATGACCGGGGAGACCCTGGTCGGGGTCCTCTCGCAGATGCTCGCGCTCTTCGACGCGACCGGCCCCCAGATCGAGATCACCCGCCTCGTCGGCGACGGGGACTGTGTCGTCGCCGAGGCCGTGGGCAGCGGCTTCTTCCGCGACGGGAGCCGCTACGACAACCGGTACGCGAACGTGTACGAGATCTCCGGCGACCGGGTCAGCGCGGTCCGCGAGTACATGGACACACAGCACACCGCGCAGTCGTTCGCGGCGGTGACCTCCGGGCGGGAAGACTGAGGCAGCGCGGATCGGCGAGGAGTCGCTGAAGGGGATCCAGGAGTGGCCTACAGCTCCTGGATCCCCTTCAGGCCCTCAAGGACGTTGGCGGCCACGCGCCGCATGTGCTTGGTGTAGATCTCGACCGCGGTGTCCGCGTCCCGCTGTCTGACGGCGGCGACGATGTCGCGCAGTTCCTGGATCACTTCGGCGTGGTTCGTCGACATGCCCTTGACCACCAGGACGCGCACCTTGGCCTGGACGCCCTCCACCAGCTGCCGCAGCACCTCGCTGCCGGCGCCCTCGTGCAGGACGGCGTTGAAGTCGCGCCGCGCGTCCAGCACGTCACGCGGCTCGGCGTCGTCCCGCGAGGCGACCTCGGCGAAGTGCTCCGCCGCCGCTTCGAGGGCGTACACCTTGGAACGCGGCGCCTTCTCGATGAACCGTCGCACCAGCAGCGTCTCCAGCGCGCACCGGGCCTCGTAGAGGTCACGCGCCTCGTCCGGGGTGGGCGCCGCGACCACGGCGCCCTTTTGGGGCACGACCTTGATCAGCCCCTCGGAGGTCAGTTCCCGCAGTGCCTCCCGGACCGTGGTGCGGGAGACGTCGAGCTGCTCGACGAGCTCGCGCTCGACGAGACGGCGGCCCGGCTCCAGGCGGAAGTCGAGGATCGCCTCGCGCAGCGCCGTGACGACCTGCTCGCGCAGCGGTGCGGCGACACGGCCGACGGGGCTGGTGGTCCAGGCCGGGGCGAGAGAGGTCGAGTTCGAAGTCGAGCCCGAGGTCGCGGTCGCGGTGGTGGTCGCGGCCGAGGTCGTGGTCGCGGTCGTGGTCAAGGGCTTAGGGGCCCGTGGCATGATCCCTCACTCCTGTGTGGGTGGTTGATGGCGGAAGGACGTGATGACCCCGCTGAGGTCCCGGAACTCTCCGGAGGCGTACAGCGCCTCGTTGATCCGGTCGAGGGTGTACCGCGCCGTCACGATCGGCCGGGCGTCGTACTCGCCGCTCTCCAGGAGCTCCACGCAGCGGGGCAGGTCGCGGGACATCACGCTCTGGCCGTTCTGGCAGGACAGGATCCGTCTGCCGTGGATCGCGACGGCGTTCTGCGGCAGCGAGATCCGGCCGTCCGCCCACTGCACGCCCGTCAGCACGACCGTCCCGGCCCGCCGTGACATGGCGACCGCCTGCTGCACCGCCTGTTCAGGGCCAGCGGCCTCGACGACCACGTCGGCGCCCCGCCCCTCGGTGAGGGACCGCACCTGTTCGACGGGATCGCCCTGGGTGGGGTCCACGACGTCGGTCGCCCCCAGCCCGGCGGCCGTGGCACGGCGGTCGGCCAGCAGGTCCACCCCGATGATCCGGCCGGCGCCGACGACCCGGGCGGCCTGCACGCACCACAACCCCAGGTGTCCCAGACCGACGACCGCGACGGACGCTCCCGGCGGGACCTCCGCCACGTTCACGATCGCGCCGTGCCCGGTGGTGATGCCGCAGCCCAGCAGGCTCAGGTGCGGGGCGGGCAGCGAACTGCGCACCGGCCACACCTGGCTGCGGTCCGCGAGGATGAACTCGGCGTACGCTCCGACGCCGCCGGCCGCCCGGACCGGGCCGTTTATGGAGTCGGTGGCGATGACCGGCTCGGGCCCGTCGAAGAGACGGGCGCACTGGTCCGGCCGGCCGATGCCGCAGTAGAAGCACGCGTCGCACTGGGGCGTCCCGGCGACGACCACGAGATCACCGACGCCGTAGCCGCGGGCGTGGGCATGGGCCCCGCCGCCGCAGCGCTCGACCACGCCCAGCGCGGTGTGTCCGAGCACGACCGGCGGTTTCTTGCCGCGCATCGCCCGCCAGCCGAGCCAGTCGGTGGAGCAGAACGGCGCGGCGACCGTCCGTACCAGGACCTCGTGCTCGTCCGGGTCGCGCAGGGTGAGCTCCCGGACTGGCATGGGGGCGCCGAACGCCTCCAGCACCGCTGCTCTCATCTCCGCTCCCGTCAGAAGACGAACACGCCCGAGAGATCCTCGAGCCGTTCGGACCGCTCCAGAGCGGTGTTGATGTCGTCGAGCCGATACGTGGAGGTGATGACCGGCGACGGGTCGAGCGCGCCGCGTTCGAGCAGACGGATGTACGCGGGGAGGTCGCGGCGCATGCGGACGTTGCCGTTCTGGGTGCTGAGCACCTGCCGGCTCTGGACGGCGAGGGGGATCTGCCCGAACGTGACCTGACCGGCCACGTCCTTCAGGCCGGAGAGCACGACGGTGCCGGCCCGCCGGGAGATCTCCAGCGCCAGGCGCTGTGCGGCGGGCGGTCCGGCCGCCTCGATGACCTTGTCGGCCCCTCGTCCCCGGGTCACGCCCCGTACGGCCTCCAGCGCGTCCTCGGGTGCGACGGCGGCCGTGGCCCCCACCTTGGTCGCCACGCCGCGGCGCTCCTCCTCGGGTTCGATCACGACGACCTCGCGGGCCCCGGCCAGCCGCGCTGCCTGGACGGCCCACAGCCCCAGGTGTCCCGCTCCCACGACGGCGACCACCTCGTCGGGTCGGACGCGGGCGACGTTGAGGACCGCCCCGACCCCGGTGGTGACCCCGCATCCGAGGAGCGAGAGCACCTCCCAGGGCAGGTCCGTGTCGACGGGAAAGACCTGGTTCTGCGAGACGTTCATGATCTCGGCGTAGCCGCCGACGCATCCGGCGGCGTTCACCACCAGCCCGTCCGAGGTCCGGGCGACGTCCGGGTAGACACCGCCGAGGTCGAACAGCTCCGAGCACTGGTCGGGGCGGCCGATGCCGCAGTAGAAGCAGTGGCCGCACTCGGGTGTGCCGGGGACGACGACGCGCTGGCCCACCTCGATGCCGCGGACCTGGCTGCCGACCTCGACGACCTCGCCGGCCGAGGCGTGACCGAGGATCGTCGGCGGGACCTTGCCGAGGCGGCCGTGGAAGCTGGTGACGTCGGTGGAGCAGAACGGCGTCGCCCTGGTGCGGACCAGCACACGGGTGGGCGCGAGGTCGAGCAACTCCACCTCCTCGACGGTCAGGGGCTGTTCGAAGCCCCGCAGCAGGGCCGCTCTCATCGTCGTCATCGGGAGACTCCCTGGGGCCCGGCCGCTCCCGCCGCGTGCCGCGCGAGGAGCGCCTCGTCGGTCACCGCCACGTCCCAGAGCCCCGCTCCCCCGCCCCGGCGGTTGGTGTTCTGCACACTGGCGCCGCCGTCGACGGAGAAGATCTCGCCGGTGACGTAGCTCGACTCGTCGCTGAGCAGGAACGCGACCGTCGCGGCCACCTCCTCGGGCCGGCCCGCGCGACGCAGCGGCGAGGTGGCCGCGCGCCCGCGCATGTCGGCCATCCCGGCCTCACCGAAGATCGGCGTGGGCACGATCCCCGGGGCGACGGCGTTCACCCGAACCCCGATGGGGCCCCCGTAGACGGCGGCGCCGTGTACGAGCCCCACCGTGCCGTGCTTGGAGGTGGTGTACGCCAGCAGGTCGTTGCTGCCGCGCAGGCCGGCGATGGAGGCGGTGACGACGATGGACCCGACGCTGCCGTGCTCCAGGTAGTGGCGGAAGGCGGCCCGTACGCCGAGGAACGGGCCCCGCAGGTTGACCGCCATCACCTTCTCCCACTCCTCGACGGACACGTCGACGAGGTCGGCCAGGGAGCCGGCGATACCGGCGTTGAGATGGTGCAGGTCCACCCGCCCGAACGCGTCCACGGCGGCCCGCATGTAGGCGTCGACGCCCTCCTCGGTCGTCACGTCCGCACCGACGCCGACGGACTCGCCGCCGACGGCCGCGGCGACCTCCTTGGCCACCGCCTCGTCGAGGTCGACGGCGACGACCTTCACGCCCTCCGCCACGAGCCGCTCCACCGTGGCCCGTCCGAGGCCACCGGCGGCCCCGGTGACGACGGCGACCTTCCCGTCCAGTCCGCGCAGTGTCATGTCTTTCCGCCTCACGTCTGTCGCAGGGGTCGGGCTTGTTCCTCGCGCAGCACCGGCAGGGCCTGGAGTGCGCTCTGCATGCCCATGACGGCGGCGATCTCCATGACTTCCAGGATTTCGCCGACGGTGGCGCCGTAGGTCAGCGCGTTGTTCATGTGCGCCTTCCACCCCTTCACGTACAGGTGGGTGGAGGCACAGTCGAAGGCCGTGTAGACGAACTCCTTCACCTTCGGTTCCAGGGAGCCGTGCTGCCACGACACCGACGAGAAGTCGGTGTAGGCCTCGAACATCTCGGGGTCGAGTTCGAGGATCTCGTCCCAGAACTCGTGCCAGTAGCCGCGGTTCTCGGTGAACCGCTCCTTCAACTCCTTCTGGTACGCGTCGAGTTCACCGGGGCCGTCGCGCAGGCCGCGTTCTTCGAGGAGCTCGGCGAGCAGGGGCACGCCGATGTTCATCGCGTGGATGCCCAGGGTCGTGGTGAGCTCGATGACCTCGGTGATCTCACCCGGCGTGGCACCGAGGTCGAGAGCCCGGCGGATGTGACGGCGCACGCCGGGGGCGTACAGATGGGTCGCCGCCGCGTCGACGGCCAGGTAGATCAGTTCGCGGGTCTTGGGGTCCAGGTGCCCCTTGCGCTGGGGCACACCGGCCAGCCGTACGTAAGCGGCGAGCAGTTCGGGCGCGAGTTCGAGGACCGCCTGCCACTGCTCGTCCCAGGCGCCGTGCAACTCGACGACTGCGTCCCGCAGTTCGTTCTCGGGCGGCGCGCTCATCCGGCCACCGGCTCTCGGTCCGTGGAAGCGTCGAACGCCCAGCGGGCGATCTCGGTGTGGTCCGCGGTGTCGGGCAGGGCGTCGAGTGCGCGTTCCCACAGGGCGACGGCGCGGTCGGCGAGGGGGCTCTCGACGCCGAGCTGGTGGGCCAGGTCGACGGCGATGCGCATGTCCTTGACCATCAGCTTCATGCCGAAGCCGGAGTCGTAGGTGCCGGGCAGCACGAAGTTGGGGAACTTGTTGTCCGTCGAACCGCTGCGCCCGCTGGAGGAGTTGATCAGGTCGACCATGACGGCCGGGTCCAGCCCGAACCGCTCCCCCGCCAGGACACCCTCGGCCGTGGCCAGCAGATGGGTGGCGGACAACAGGTTGTTGATGGCCTTGAGCGCGTGGCCCGCGCCCACCGGTCCGGCGCGGCGGGCGGTGCCCATGGTCGCCAGCAGCGGTGACAGCCGTTCGACGTCGTCCTCGGCGCCGCCCACCATGATCGTGAGCTTGCCGTTCTCGGCGCCCTTGACCCCGCCGGACACAGGGGCGTCGACGAGGGTGACCCCTCGGCTGCCGAGGGCTGCGGCCAGGCGCCTGGTGGACAGCGGGTCGGAGGAACTCATGTCCACGACCGTGCTGCCCGGGGCCAGCGCCTCGGACACCGCCGGATCACCGAGCACCGCCTCGACCACCGGACTGCCGGGAAGCATGAGGACGACGACGTCGGCGCCCCGCGCCGCCTCGGCCGCGGTCTCCGCGGTGGCGGCTCCTGCGGCGGCCGACGCGGCACGGGCGTCCCGGCTCAGGTCGAACGCGGTCACGGTGTATCCGGCGCGGACCAGGCGCACGGACATCGGCGCGCCCATGTTTCCCAAGCCGATGAAGGCCACCGAGGGCAGGGCGGCGGGAGTCTCGGTGCGGTCATGCATCGCCGTCGACCTCACCGATCACCTGTTCGGCGACGCGGAAGGACTCCAGCGCCGCCGGGACGCCGACGTAGATGGCCGTCTGGAGGAGCACTTCCTGGATCTCCTCGGTGGTCACGCCGTTGGTCAGGGCTCCCTTGACGTGGACGCCGAGTTCGTGGTTGCGGCCCAGCGCGGTGAGCATGGCGAGGTTGACCAGGCTGCGGGTACGTCGCTCGAGTCCGGGACGGCTCCACACGGCGCCCCAGCAGTACTCGGTGACCAGCTCCTGCATCGGCCGGGCGAACTCACTGACATTGGCCAGCGAGCGCTCGACGTGTTCGGCGCCGAGGACCGCCTTGCGGATGGCGAGACCGGCTTCGTAGGTGTCGCGGTGGGTGGCGTCCTGCGGGCTGATGTCGGTGGTCGGGGGCTCGGCGACGGTGGTCGGATGATCGATTGACATGGGGTCTCAGTCCTCTGTGGTGACGGGAGCGGCGGTGACGGGAGCGGCGGTGACGGGAGCCGTGTATTGCTCGTGGCCGACTTCCTCGGCCCAGACGGTCTTCCCGAGCGAGATGGCCGTGTGGGTCAGATAGGAGTCGGGGGCGGCGCCGTGCCAGTGCCGCTCGCCCGGCGGGCACCACACGGTGTCGCCGGCCCGCAGCGGCCGGACGCCGTCCTGCTCGGTCGCGACGAAGCCGCTTCCGGCAAGCACCTGGAGGATCTGGCCGTGCTCATGGGTGTGCCAGTAGGTGCGGGCACCCGGTGCGAAGTTGACGGTGTTGATGGTGACGCCGTCGGTGGCGGGCATCGTGAGGTGGGCGTGCACCGTGCCGGTGAACCGCGAGCCGGTCTTGGTGCCGGGGCCGTGCTGGGTGGTTCCGTGGATGAGTTTCACGACGTGTCCTTCCCGGCGTCGTACGCGCCGTCGTGGACGCGGACGCGCCCGGAGAGGTCGCCGATCGCGTCGACGACGGTGTTGCTGATGTCCTGCGCGTAGCCCAGTTGGAGGGCGAGGCCGAAGGAGGCGAGCGGGGCGGCGGAGTTGGGGCTCGCGACGCCGAGGCCGGTGACGAGGTCGACGTAGGCGAGGACGTCCTTCATCATCAGCGCGTTGGTCAGGCCGCCCTTGAGGTAGTCGCCCTGGATGATCTTCGGGAAGCGGTTCCGCGTCGCGAAGTTGACGCCCGAGCTGGTGTTGAGCACGTCGAGGAGGACCTGGAGGTCGAGTCCGGCCTTGCGTCCGGCGACCATCACCTCGGCGGTCGCCGACAGTGCGATGGCGTTGAGGAAGTTGTTGAGCAGTTTGGCCGTGTGGCCGGCGCCGACGGGTCCGCAGTGGAAGACGTTGACGGAGAAGGCCGCGAGCAGCGGGCGCACCTGGTCGAGGGTCGTGGTGTCCCCGCCGACCATGAGGGTGAGGGCGCCCTTCTCCGCCGCGGCCGCGCCGCCGGAGATGCCGGCGTCGAGCAGGGTGGCGCCCCGCTGGGCGAGTTGTTCGTGCAGGTGCGTGGTGGAGGCGGGCGCCGAGGTGCTGAGGTCGACGACGACCTGGCCCTCGCGGGCGCCTGCCAGCACGCCCTGCTCGCCGAGCACCACCGCTTCGACGACCTTGCTCTCCGGCAGGGACAGCAGGACGACGTCACATCTGCGCGCCACCTCGGCGACGGACTCGGCGGGTGTCGCCCCGCACGCGGTGATGTTCTCCGAGCGGGTGTCGTGGCCGAGGACGTCGTACCCGGCGGCCACCAGGCGGCGGGCCATCCGCCCGCCCATGTTGCCGAGGCCGATGAAGCCCACCGGCGCTGTCGTGCTGGTCATACCGCTCCTCCACCTTGGGGAACTCGAAGGCCGGCGCCGACGCCGGGGCCGTCCTCGGGGGCGCGCGGGCCGCCGATCACCGCGACGAACTCGCCCATCGGGCCGTCGAGTCGCCGGTGGCGGTCGAGCACGCCCGGGTCGTGGCCGGGGACGAGGATCGCCCGGCGGTCGGCGATGAGCTGGTTCATGTAGTCGAAGCCCCGGTACATCGCCTCCAGGTCGGCCACGACCAGGAACGGCAGGTCGCGCTCCAACTCCTCGTAGTAGTGCGTGGCGTCGGAGGCGAGCAGCACCAGTCCCTCGCTGGTGTTGACGGTGAGGATCGCCTGTCCGGGCGAGTGGCCGCCCAGCTCGATCAGCTCCACACCCGGCGCGATCTCCTCGTGGCCGCGGTGGAACACCATGCGCCCCTGCTCGTGGACGGCCCGCAGATGGTCGATCTCGGTCTCTTCCACGGTGTGGTGGAACTGGAACCGCCGCGCGCAGTCGCCGGTCCAGAAGTCGAACTCGGTGCGCGGCACGATCACTCGGGAGTCCTGGAACAGGTCCACGTTGCCCGCGTGGTCGTAGTGGGCGTGGGTGAGGACCACGGTGGCCTCGGCCGGCTCGACTCCCAGGCGGCGGAACGCCTCCCCGGGGTGGATGAGATGACCCCGGTTCCGGTTGCGCCCGCCGAGCTCGCTGTAACCGGTGTCGACGACGATCGTGCGGCGCTCGTTGCGCACGATCCAGACGTAGTAGTCCATCCCGATGGGGCCGTCCGGCTCGCCGTACAGATGGTGGTTGAGGAAGACCAGACCGCGGGTCGTCGTACGGGAGGCGTACCGGACGATGAGGACCTCGTACGTGTCGTCGGCGCGTGGTGGACTCACTGTCACCCCGTATGATTGTCGGACAATTACTCGGGGCGCACGTTAGCGCAGACCAGAGCGTCCCGCAACGGCCGGAGCGGCCTCTCGCACCGCCTGCGCCACAGGCAAAGACCGAAACTCCGTATTGACCTGTGGCGTCATATCGTATGACAATCATACGGCCCTGCTGAGAGCTGCATTTCCGGCACGGCACTACCAGACAAGGAGACCCGAGCTATGACGTATCTCGTCGGCTCCCACCACGTGACGCTGTCCGTGGGTGGTGCGCAGGAGGACGTGGACTTCCACACGCGAGTCCTGGGCATGCGCTTCATCAAGAAGACCGTGCTGTACGACGGTTCGACGCCGATCTACCACTTCTACTACTCCAACGCGAACGGCGATCCGTCGTCCGTGGTGACCACGTTCCCGTGGGCGCAGGCGGGGCTGTACGGCAAGCGGGGCACCAACCAGGCGCGCGAGGTTCTCCTCTCCGTACCGGCCGGCTCCCTCGACTACTGGGTGAAGCGGCTGGGTGAGCACGACATCGAGGCCCGGCGCTTCGAGGCCCTCGGCCGGGGCCGGGTCGCCTTCCTCCACCCCTCCGGCATCGAGTACGTCCTGGTCGGCAACGAGAACGACCCGCGCGAGGGCTTCTCCGGCAACGGCGTGTCCCCCGAGGCCGCCATCCACGGCATCCACGGCATGGGCATCCACGTGTACGACCAGGACCGCATGGTCGACTTCGGCAACGAGGCCTTCTTCTCCCAGGGCAAGGTCGAGGAGGACGGCGACCTCGCCTCCTTCCAGGTCGGCACCCAGGAGTACGGCAACTTCATCGAGCTGCGTGGCAACCGCTCCGACGAGCAGGGCACCTGGCGCTACGGCGCGGGCACCTACCACCACTTCGCCTGGAACCTCGACACCCTGGAGAACCAAAACGCGGTGAAGTTCGAGATCGAGGGTGCCGGTTACACCGACATCTCCGAGCTGAAGAACCGCACCTACTTCAAGTCCCACTACGTGCGGACCCCGGGCGGCGCCCTGTTCGAGCTGGCGGTCACCGACGACGAGGGCGGCTGGGACTGCGACGAGTCTCCCGAGGAGCTCGGCAAGAACTTCATGCTGCCGCCGCAGTTCGAGAGCGAGCGGGACGACATCCTCGCCCGTCTGGAGCCGGTCACGACCGACTGACGGTCCCCGTCCCTCCGCTCTCCCGCATCCGCCCGGGGCCCGGGCGCACCCATCACGCCCGGGCCCCGGCGCGCACCGTCGTCTGCACCTGTCCCACCTGTCCCACCTGTCCCCGCCCGTCCCCACCCTCCCCGCCCGTCCCCGACAGGAACGAACAGTGAGCCTCACCTTCGAGAACATCACGCTCGGCCAACGCGTCCTCTTCGGGTACGGCCGTGCCGCACGCAACCTCGCCGCGGAGGCCGACCGCCTGGGCGCCCGCAGAGTCATGGTGATCGCCGCGCCGGCCGAGGCCGCGATCGCCGACCGCGTCACGGCGGACCTCCCGGTGGTGCTGCGGCACGCCGACGTCCGGCCGCATGTACCCGTGGAGCAGGCCGAGGCGGCCCGTGCCGCGGCCCGGGAGTGCGACGCCGACCTCGTCGTCTGCGTGGGCGGCGGTTCCACGACCGGCCTGGCCAAGGCCGTCGCGCTCACCACGCGGCTGCCCATCGTCGCGGTGCCGACGACGTACGCCGGCTCCGAGGCCACGAACGTCTGGGGCCTCACGGAGGCCGCCCGCAAGACCACCGGCGTCGACGACGCCGTCCTCCCGGTCGCCGTGGTCTACGACTCGGAACTCACCCTGTCGCTGCCCGTCGGTCTGTCGGTGGCCTCCGGACTCAACGCGATCGCCCACTGCGTCGACTCGATGTGGGCCCCGAGGACCAACCCGGTCAACCAGGCCTTCGCGATGGAGGGCCTGCGGGCCGTCGCGGACGGGCTGCGCCGGATCGTCCGGGAGCCGGACGACATCGGCGGACGGGACGCCACGCTGTACGGCTGCTACCTGTCCGGGGTGGCCTTCGCCTCCGCCGGCTCGGGGCTGCACCACAAGATCTGTCATGTGCTGGGCGGGGCGTACGACCTGCCGCACGCCCAGACCCACGCCACCGTGCTGCCCTACGTGCTGCAGCTCAACGCGCCGGGCGCGCCGGACGCGGCCGACCGGATCGCCTCCGCTCTGGGCAGCACCACGCCGGTGAGCGGTCTGAACGCGCTGCGTAAGGCGCTCGACGCCCCGCGCGCTCTGGCCGACCACGGAATGCGCCGCGAGGACATCCCCGAGGCGGCGGGCCTGATCCTGCCGTACGTGCCGCAGGACAACCCCGTCCCGGTCGGCACCGGGGAACTGACCGACCTGCTCACCCGCGCCTGGGCCGGGGAGCCACCACGAGACAGCGAGGCGGTCCGAGATGCCTGAGACGCCCGGGACGGAGACGACGGCCTTCACCACCACGCCCGACAACCCGCATCTGGCGCGCCCACCACTGCTGTACGGCGCGCCCCTCGACCGGGCCGGGCTGGTGGTCTACGCGGTGCACGGGCGCGGGCAGGGCCCGGGGTTCATGGTGGAGCAGGCCGAGCGGGTCAACCTCCCCGGCGTGGCCTGGGTCGTCCCCGGTGCCGACAGCGACACCTGGTACCCGCGGGGCTTCCTGGCACCGCTGGAGGAGAACCAGCCGCATCTGGACCATGCCCTCGACACGCTACGCACCCACCTCGCCGACCTGGAGCGCATGGGCTGGGCCGCACGGGACGTGGTGCTGTTCGGCTTCTCCCAGGGAGCCTGCCTGCTCTCCGAGTACCTGCTGCGTGACCAGCCGTCGTGCGCGGGCGCGTTCCTGCACACCGGCGGCCATCTCGGGCCGGTGGCCAAGCCCTGGCCCGCGCGGCCGGACAGTGGGCTGCCCGGCACCGAGATCGTGCTGCTGTGCGCGCAGGAGGACGAGTTCGTCCCCCTCGTGCGGGCCGAGCGGACGGCCGGCGCCCTGGCCGCCCTCGGCGCGAGGATCGAGCTGACCACGTACGACGACCCGCTGCACCACCTCAACGAGGACTCGGTCGTCCGTCTGCGGCGTATGCTGCGCACCCGCCTGCTGGAGCGGGCCGAGGCGGTCGCGGAGAGCGCGCATCCGAGCGAGAGCCGTCCCGCCCCGTGACGACGACCGCGGCGAGCGCCCCGACGCCCCGTGCGGGCGCATACGGCGAAATCGCGCCAGACAAGGCATTGATTGTATGACGAGCCGGCCGTAGCCTCCTGCCGTGGAGCACGAAGGCTCGTGGGCGAAGAAGCCCCACTCGCGCCTGGAGTCGGCCTCGGTGATGGCCGACTCCAGGGACCGCGTCCTGCGGACGGTGCGCGAGGACATCTGCTGGTCACGGCTCGTTCCCGGGCAGCGGCTCGACGTGAACCTCGTCGTGGGACGCACCGGCGTCTCGCGGAGCGTGGTGCGGCAGGCCCTCCGTGACCTGTGCGACCAGGGCTGGCTGACCATCGTGGACGAGGGATGCGTGGTGGGCGTGCCCTCGCCGGAGGAGGCCGCCGAGATCGACGAGGTCCGGCGTGCCCTGGAGGAGGTCACGGTGCGGCGCTTCGTCGCACACGCCTCCGACGCGCAGCTGAGGGCACTGCACGGCGCCCTGATGGAGTTCGAGGACCTCGCGGAGCTACCGCCGGACCCGTCGGCCCTGCTGCAGGCACGGGACAACTTCTACGGACTGCTGCTGCGTGCCGCCGGCGTCATGGTCACGCTGGACGCCCTGGCGAAACTGCGGGCCCGGATCATCGTGCTGATGTGTGCCTCCCTGTGCTCGCCCGGCCGTGCGCGCGCCGCGGGAGCCGAACTGCGCGCCGTCTACGAGGCGCTGGCCGATCGCGACGCCGAACGGGCCGTTCTCGCCTGCGCCACGCATGTGGACCGCTCGTACGAGGCGGGCTTCCGGGCACTGGCCGCCCTCGGCGGCTCCGAGCCCGGCACCGCGCTGCACTGAGCGCGGCTCAACAAGGGCCCAAGTCCCTTTGATTCCACTTCTTTGATCCCACTCCATTGCTCGGACTCATGCCCGCAAGTATTGTATGACAATAATACGCACACACGGTCTGACGTGACCTCGCGTCGTCGATGTCGGCATGCGTACTCGCTCCCCTTCCCAACTCGCAGGAGCCCTCTGATGAGCACCGGCACCTCCGCGGCAGCCCCGCCCCTCACCCAGGTCCCCGCCCTCCGTCGAGCCGTCCGCCGACGCCGACTCGCCTTCTACGGGCCTGCGTTCGTCGCCGCGGTCGCCTACGTCGACCCCGGCAACTTCGCCACCAACTTCCAGGCGGGAGCCCGCCACGGCTACCTGCTCGTCTGGGTCCTCGTCTCGGCCTGTGCGGTCGCCATGTTCATCCAGTACCTGTCGGCCAAGACCGGTCTGGCCACCGGACGGGACCTGCCGACGCTCTGCCGGGACAGCTTCCGCCGCCCGGTCGTGGTGGGACTGTGGGCGCAGGCCGAGGTCGTGGCCATGGCCACCGACCTGGCGGAGTTCGTGGGCGCGGCGATCGGTCTCTATCTCCTCTTCGGCGTGCCCATGCTGCCCGCCGCGCTCATCACCGCCGTGGTGAGCTTCGCCATTCTGGCCCTCCAGCGGCGCGGCTACCGCCCGTTCGAGCTGGCGATCGTCTTCCTGCTCGGCATCATCGCCCTGGGCTTCGCGTACACCCTCGTCGCCGCCGGCGGCCAGTCCGCCTCGGGGCTGGCCGCGGGGATGACACCGGCCTTCCACGGCACCGACTCCGTGGTGCTGGCCATCGGCATCATCGGTGCGACGGTCATGCCCCACGTCATCTATCTGCACTCGGCCCTCACCGCGCAGCGGCAGGCGCCGGAGGGCCCAGCCGAGCGCAAGCGTGCCCTGCGCACCCTGCGCGTCGACACCACGCTGGGCCTGAGCCTGGCCGGACTGATCAATCTCTCGATGCTCTGCGTCGCGGCCGCCGTCTTCCACGGTGCCGCCGGGGACTTCGACGGCAGTCTCGGCAGCGCCCACCAGGGCTTCGACCGGCTGGTCGGCGGCGGCGCCGCGCTCGCCTTCGCCGCCGCGCTCCTGGCGTCGGGCCTCTCCTCCTCGGGCGTGGGCACCTACTCCGGCCAGGTCATCATGGAGGGCTTCCTGCGGATGCGGATCCCCCTGTTCCTCCGGCGGGCCATCACCATGGCACCCGCGCTGGTCGTCCTCGCGCTCGGCATGTCGCCGGACAAGGTCCTGCTGGCGTCGCAGGTGGTGCTCTCCTTCGGCATCCCGTTCGCGCTGATCCCCCTGGTGTTGATCAGCCGCCGCCGGGACCTGATGGGAGACCTGGTCAACCGGCGCGTGACCACCTTCGTGGGGTGGGTGGCGGCTCTGCTCATCTCCGGTATCAACATCTATCTGCTGCAGCAGGTCTTCTTCGGCTGAGGTCAGGGCGTCGGGCCCGGCCGTCCGCTGTCAGGCGGCCGGGGTCCGACGCCCTCGACACCCGGCCGACCGCGACGGCTCGGCAGCCGCGCCTCCTCGAGATCGCCGACGGACCGTGTTGCAACGCCGGTGTACCGTGGCCTGCACAGAAGCAAGGGGAGAGCATGGCGGCCGAGGCCGTAGCCCACGGGGTGGACGAGCTCGTCACGGAGCATGCGCCTGCCGAGGTGGTCGGCCCGCTGATGCGTGGGATCGCCGTCCTCAGGGCCCTGACAGACGCCGGCGGGCGAGAGGACGCGCAGCAACTCGCCCATCGCGCGAGCCTGCCCCGGGCCACTCTCGACCGCATCACGGGCACCTTGGACTCTCTGGGCTACCTCCGGCTCGAGGGACGCGAGGTGATGCTGGCACCCCCGTTGATGGAAGTGGGCAATGCCTACCTGTCCGCCGTGAGAATTCCCGAGCTCCTCGGGCCCCACGCCGACGCTCTGGCCGAGGAACTGGACGAGGACGTCACATTGACCGTCCCGGACCGGCACGGCGCCCACTTCGTCCACTCGTCCAAGCGGAACCGCCGGATGAGCATCGTCTGCGGCATCGGCGACCGGCTGCCGCTCGACGCCTCGGCGCCCGGCGCCATGCTGGCCGCCACCTGGAGCTCCGACGAGTGGGAACGGCATCAGGCGGAGCACCACTGCCTGCGAGGGCCGGGGCACGCTCGGGCGTGTACGAATGACCTCCGCGAACGGGCCGCCGCCGCCAGATCCGAGGGCTGGTCCCTCGACGACCAGTGGTTGGAACCGGGCCTGATCGCCCTGGGCGTCCCCGTCCACGGTCCCGACGGAGACGTCCTCTGCGTGGTGAACGTCGTCAGCCTCATCGGGCGCCATCCGAGCGCCGAAGCCCTGGCGCGGGCCGCACTGCCTGCCGCCCGCCGTGCCGCAGCGGAGATGGAGCGCGAACTAAGCCCGCGGCAACCGATGTCACGGTCCGAACCCATGGCCGGGCAGGTGAAGGACACCAGGACTCCCACGAACGGGCGCGACTTCGTCGAATCCCTCGCCCGTGGCCTGAGCGTGCTGACAGCCTTCGGCGAGGGCCGCCACGCCCTCAAGAGTTCCGACGTCGCCCGTCTCACCGGTCTGCCGCGTGCCACCGCGCGGCGTGCTCTCATCACCCTGGACCACCTCGGCTACCTCACGAACCGGGGAGGGCTGTACCGTCCCAACGCCGCGATCCTCTCCCTCGGCTACGCCCCGCTGTCGCGTCTGACGCTGCCGCAGCTGGCCCAGCCCCACCTGACGGAGCTGTCCCGTCGGCTCTCGGACTCCGTGTCGATGTCAGTGCTTTCCGGCTCGGAGATCGTCTACGTCGCCCGCGCCGCCGGCGTCCGCCTGGTGACGGTCGACGCCTCCGTGGGCACCCGACTGCCCGCTTACGCCACCTCCATGGGCCGGGTCCTGCTCGCCGACGTTCCCAGAGACGAATGTGCCGCGCTGCTCGCCGCCTCGCCCCTCGCACGGCTCACCCCGAACACGGTGACGGACGTCGACGAGCTTCTCGGGGTTCTCGAGAGGACGGCCGACCGCGGGTACGCCCTGGTCGACGAGGAACTCGAAGTCGGCCTGCGCTCGATGGCCGTACCCGTGCGCGGCAAGAACGGCAAAGTGCTGGCCGCGATCAACGTGGCCATGCACCCCAGTCGGCGCACCGTCACCGAGTGCTGCGAGCAGGTCCTGCCCGCACTCCTTGCGACGGCTGAAGCGGTCGAGGGCGACCTCTCCGCCGTACCCCACTCCGGCCGGCTCCAACTGACCTGACGGACCACCGCGTGCGGGCTGTCTCCTCAGCCCCGGCACCGAGGTGCGCCGGCGTGGACCCGTGGGCCGCGAGGCCCCTTCTTCACCATTGACACCGCCGCGTGTCGGTCCCACACTCATGCCCACACCGTACAGCGAAATCAATTTCGCCAGGCGAACATATGGGTGGAGGTCTTACGCGGCCGGCCCCTTCCGCCCGCATTTCGTATGCGTCCGCTCGCCAGGCGGAACGTCCGTACGTCACGCCCGCCGTCACCCCGGCCGCTCCGCCGGCTCCGACGCGGCAGCTGCCGACCGCGCCCCACTCGAAGAGGAGTGAACATGATGTTCCGGCGTCTACTACCAGCCGTGCCGGGGAGCCGCGTTCTGCTCTCCCTGGCCGGAGGGGTCATGGCGGTCGCGATGACCGCCGCGTCCGGATTCGCGACCCCGTCCACGCATACGAGGCAGGTGAGCGTGACCAAGGACATCGCCTACGCGCCTGCCCAGCCGGCCGACAGCCAGGGTCATCTGTTGGACCTCTACGTCCCGCGGTCATCGCGGCCGGTACCGCTGGTGATCTTCTCCGCCGGCTCGGCGTGGATGGCCGACAACGGTCGCCAAGGGGCCGACAAGGTCGCTGCCGAACTCAACCCGTACGGGTTCGCGGTGGCGGGTGTGTCGATCCGTTCCAGCTCGCAGGCCAAGTTCCCGGCCCAGCTCCATGACATCAAGGGCGCCATCCGCTGGCTGCGCGCGCACGCGAAGACCTACAACCTCGACCCCCAGCGCTTCGCGATCATGGGTGACTCCTCTGGCGGCTGGACCGCGGCGATGGCCGGGGTCACCGGGGACATCCCGGCGCTGGAGGGCGATGTCGGTGTACGCGGTCCCTCGAGTGCGGTTCAGGCGGCTCTGCCGTTCTATCCGCCGACCGACTTCTCGCAGATGGACGCGCACATGCTGGACAACTGCACGTTCTTCAACACCGCCTTGGGACTCACCGGTTGCCATGGAGACGCGCGTTCGCCCGAGTCACTGTTGCTCGGCTGCCCCATCGACGACTGCCCGGACAAGGTCGCTGCCGCGAACCCGCTGACCTACGTCGGCGGTCGGCGCACACCGCCGTTCCTGATCTTCCACGGCGAGCAGGATCCTCTGGTGCCCTATCACCAGGGCCGACTGCTCCGCGACGCACTGGCCTCCGCAGGCGACGAGGTGCGTTTCGTTTCCTTCCCGCACGCCGGCCACGGCCCGCTCTTCGACATGCTGAGCGACCCCGGCACCCGCAAGGACGCCTATGAGGAGACCTCACGGGGCGGTCACACCACTCCGCCTCGTCCGGTGACCCCGTCCTGGCAGACCATCGTCACCTTCCTCGAGGCCCAACTGCGCCCCAGCGCACGCTAGACGGCCGACGGCCGTCACCGATCATGTGGTCGGTGGCGGCCGCCGTGGTGACACCCGTGCTCGTGACGATGATCTCGCTCAGCCCAGGAAGCTCAGTCGAACCTGACGGTTGGCGTTGTCTTTGTTCGTGTCCACCAGGCACACCGACTGCCAAGTCCCCAGTTCCAGTCGTCCCGCGAGGACCGGGAGCGTGGCGTGGGGTGGGACGAGGCCGGGGAGTACGTGGTCGCGTCCGTGGCCGGGGCTGCCGTGGCGGTGCTGCCAGCGGTCGTCGGCGGGCAGGAGGGTGCGCAGGGCAGCGAGGAGGTCGTCGTCGCTGCCGGCGCCCGTCTCGATGATGGCGATGCCGGCCGTGGCGTGCGGGACGAAGACGTTGAGGAGGCCGTCCCGGCCGGCCGCGGCCTCGCGGAGGAACTCCTCGCAGTCGTGGGTGAGATCGACGACCCGCTCACGGGAACCGGAGGCGATGTGCAGGACTCGGGTGGTGAAGGCATCGGACATGGTTCCATCCTCGCGCACCGGGACGACGCCGACGGGGACCCGGCGACACGAGAGCGACGACCCGCCCGAGGAGTGGACCACCCGGTGATACACGGCGTCCACGTCGCGAGATCCCATTGACCGTGTACGGACCGGCTCGCTAATTTCGCCGCATGTCGCGTTCAGCCCTGCTCACTTCGCGCGGTCACATCGACCTGCTGCGGGTGGCCTCCGCCGCGTGTCGTCGCGGCTGCTGACGCCTCTTCACCCCGTTCCCGGCGCCCTGCGACCGCATCGCGGGGCTGCGCTCAGGACGCGGTTCCTCCCCCTCCCCTGACGGGATTCCGGACACCGGAGTCCCTCGGAAGGCTGCTGCGATGGCATCCACGCCCCACGCCGTGCACGTCGAAGGGCTCACCCGTTCCTTCGGCGGTCGTCCCGTCATCGACGGGCTCCGGCTCGACGTCCAGCCGGGCGAGTTCGTGGCCCTGCTCGGTCGCGGCGGCTGCGGCAAGTCCACCCTGTTGCGTGTCCTCGTCGGGCTCGACCGCGACATCTCGGGCACCGTCCTGGTACCTCGCCGCAAGGCCGTCGTGTTCCAGGCACCGCGACCGATGCCGTGGAAGCGCGTATGGCGCAACCTCCTGCTCGGGCTTCCGGACAGGCTCGACCGCACCCGCGCGGAGCGGGCCCTCACCGAGGCCGATCCGGAGCGCGGCTCCGGCCCCGAACTGCTGCTGCTCGACGAGCCGTTCGGCGCCCTCGGAGGGCCGGCCCGCATCAAGGCACGGCGGCTGGTGGGCGAGTTGTGGCAGCGCCGCGGCTGCGCGGTGCTCCTCGCCACGCACGACGTCGAGAAGGCGTTGCTGCTGGCCGACCGTGTCCTGGTGATGGACGCGGGGGTCATCACGTACGAGACGCCGGTCGGCCTGGACCGGCCCCGCGACCTCGCCGACCCCCGCTTCACCGAACTGCGCGCACGCCTCGCCGTACGGCTGAGGGCCGACGCCGCGTCCCTGTCCCCGGGAAGATCCGACGCTCCGTGCCCGTTGGTAGAGGCATGAACAGCACGCGTGCGGTCGAGGTGGTCGTCATAGGGGCCGGCCAGGCGGGGCTGGCCGCCGCCCATCACCTGCGCCGCACCGGTTTCGAGCCGGAGCGCGACTTCGTGGTGCTGGACCACTCCCCCGCGCCGGGCGGCGCCTGGCAGTTCCGCTGGCCGTCGCTGACGTACGGCAAGGTGCACGGGATGCACGCGCTGCCGGGCATGGAGCTGACGGGGGCGGACCCGACGCGACCGTCCTCCGAGGTCATCGGGGAGTACTTCGACGCCTACGAACACACCTTCGACCTGCGCGTACGGCGCCCCGTGGACGTCCGCGCCGTGCGTGAGGGCGAGGGCGGGCGGCTCGTCGTGGAAACCTCGGACAGGTCGTGGTCGACGCGGGCGCTGATCAACGCGACGGGCACCTGGGACCGGCCGTTCTGGCCGCGCTACCCCGGTCAGGAGACCTTCCGGGGGCGGCAGTCGCACACCGCTCAGTACCCGGGGCCCGAGGAGTTCGCGGGACTTCGGGTGATCGTGGTCGGCGGAGGCGCGTCCGCGACCCAGCATCTGCTGGAGATCGCGCCGTACGCCGCCGCGACGACCTGGGTGACGAGGCGGCCGCCCGTATTCCGCGAGGGACCGTTCGACGAGGGCGCGAGGCGGGCGGCGGTCGCCCTGGTGGAGGACCGGGTACGGCAGGGGCTGCCGCCGAGGAGTGTCGTGTCGGTGACGGGTCTGCCGCTCAACGACGCGATCCGGCAGGGCATCGCGGACGGCGTCCTGGACCGGCTGCCGATGTTCGACCGCATCACCCCCGACGGTGTGGAGTGGGACGACGGCCGCCGCGCGGACGCCGACGTCATCCTCTGGGCGACCGGTTTCCGCGCCGCCGTCGACCACCTGGCCCCCTTGCGGCTGCGCGAGCCCGGGGGCGGCATCCGCGTCGACGGCACGCGCGCGGTCGCCGACCCGCGCGTCCATCTGGTCGGCTACGGCCCTTCGGCGAGCACCATCGGCGCCAACCGCGCGGGCCGTGCGGCCGTACGGGACATCCGGCGGCTCCTGACGATCGAACCGGCCGCCGCCTGACGCCCCGCGCCGACCGGCCGGACCTCAGCCGGTCGCCGGCGCGGTCGCCGTCGAGGGCGAGGACGACCCGCTGCCCGGGGAGGCCGTCCTGCGGTTCCGGTTGAACTCGGCGACATTGCGCAGGTGTTCCTGGTAGTTCGCCGTGAAGCGGGTGTCGCCCGGCTTGACCGTGACGAAGTACAGCCAGTCGCCCTGCGTCGGATTGACGGCGGCACGCATCGCCGCCTCCCCCGGGTTGGCGATCGGTGTCGGCGGCAGGCCCATGCGCCGGTACGAGTTGTAGGGGCTGTCGATCTTCGTGTCGTCGACGGTGGTGTTCAGCGTGGAGCGGTTCAGCGCGTAGTTGATGGTGGAGTCCATCTGCAGCGGCATCCCGCGTTCCAGGCGGTTGAAGATGACCCTGGCCACCCGGCCCATGTCCTCCTCGGTGGCCGCCTCGGCCTGGATGATGCTCGCGATGGTGACCGCCTGATAGACGTTCATCGCGTTGCGCTGGGCCCCCGCCGTGACCTGACCGCCGTTGAACTTCTTGGTCGCGGTCTCGACCATGACCGCCAGCAGGGACTCGGGAGTCGAGGACTCCCGCAGCGGATACGTCGCCGGGAAGAGATAGCCCTCCGGATTGCCCTCGGCGTCCTCGGGCAGCGTCAGCTTGGCCTTGGACAGGGACTTCCTGGTGGATCCGGCGGGCAGTGCGAGCGCCTTGTCGACGGCTTCGTAGACCTGGCCGGAACGCCAGCCCTCCGGGATCACCAGGGACGTCGGGCGCTCGGCCGCGCCGTCACCGCCCCCCACGCTCAGCAGCGGCACCGCCACGGCGGTGGCCGCCACGACGGCCCCGGCCGCGATGAGGGCGGCCCGGCCCCGACGCGTCAGTCGAATCGTGCTCCGTGGCGGAGTGTTCATCTGCATGCGGGCACGGTAACCCGCATATCACCTCAAACCTGGCATAACCCGGCATATCTTCATCTTGTCGGCTCCAGTTTCGGCACCTTGGCCACGTCCCGACCGGGCTTCAGCCGCGCGTCCCGCCGGACCAGCGCCGCGTACCGCCCGCCGCTCTGCAGCAGTTCCTCGTGCGTCCCGCGTTCCACGGCACGCCCGGAGTCGAGCACGACGATCTGGTCGGCGCCGCGAACCGTGGAGAGCCGGTGCGCGATGGTGACGGTGGTGCGGTTGGCGGAGAGCGCGTCGATGGCCTCCTGCACCGCGTGCTCGGTCCGGGTGTCGAGGGCGCTGGTCGCCTCGTCCAGGATGAGGACCGGGGGGTCGCGCAGGATGGTGCGGGCGATGGCGAGACGCTGCTTCTCCCCGCCGGAGAAGCGGTGGCCGCGCTCACCGACGACGGTGTCGTAGCCGTCGGGCAGGGCCGCGATGTGGTCGTGGATCTGGGCCGCCCGCGCGGCCGCGTGCAGTTCCTCGTCGGTGGCGTCCGGTTTCGCGAAGCGCAGGTTGTCGGCGACGGAGGCGTGGAAGAGGTACGTCTCCTGCGAGACGACTCCGATGCCCCGGGCCAGCGTGTCGAAGTCCAGGTCGCGTACGTCGACCCCGTCGAGGGTGACCCGGCCGCCCGTGACGTCGTACAGCCTCGGCACCAGGCAGCCCAGCGTGGACTTGCCGGCGCCGGTCGGCCCGACGACGGCGAGGCTGCCGCCGGCCGGAACGGTCAGATCGATGCCGTCGAGGATCGGACGTGACGTCGCGCCGCCGCCGGGGCCCTCGGCGCCGTCGGCGTCGTAGCGGAACTCGACGTTCTCGAAGCGGAGTTCGCCCTTGATCCGGTCGAGGTGGACCGGGTGCTCGGGCTCGGTGATGTCGATCGGCAGGTCGAGGTACTCGAAGATGCGCTGGAAGAGGGCGAGCGAGGCCTGTATCTGGACGCCCGTGGACAGCAGGCTCACGGTCGGCCGGAACAGGTTCTGCTGCAGCGAGACGAAGGCGACGAGCGTGCCGACGGAGACGGACGGGCCGCCGAACTGGAGCGCGATGCCGGCGGTCCAGTAGATGACGGCGGGCATGGCGGCCATGACGACGGTGATGACGGCCATGCGCCAGCGCCCCGCCATGTTGGCCCTGACCTCCAGATCGACGAGCCCCTCGGACTCCTCGGCGAAGGACTTGGTGAGCGAGTCGGCGCGGCCCATGGTGCGCCCGAGCAGGATGCCGCTGACGGAGAGCGACTCGGTGACCGTCGCGGCCATGGCGGCCATCTGGTTCTGCCGCTGGGTGGTGATCTTCTTGCGCTCGTCGCCGACCCGGCGGCTTATCCACACGAAGAGCGGCAGCAGGAGCAGGGTGACCACGGTGAGGCGCCAGTCCAGGGCGACCATCGCGACGACCGTGGCGACCACGCTGGTGGTGTTGGACACCAGGGAGGTGGCCGTGGAGGTGACGGTCGCCTGCATGCCGCCGATGTCGTTGGCGATGCGGGACTGGACCTCCCCGGTCCGGGTCCGGGTGAAGAAGGCGAGCGACATCCGCTGCAGTCGACCGTAGACGGCGGTGCGCAGGTCGTGCATGACCCGCTGGCCGACGGTCGTCGAGATCAACGTCTGCAGGACGCCGAAGATGCTGGTCAGCACCGCACTCACGATCATGCCGAGCGCCAGCAGGCTCAGCAGGCCGGTGCGGCCCTCGGGGATCGCGGTGTCGAGGATCTCCTTGAGGAGGAAGGGCGTGGCGACCGACGCGAGTGACGCGGCGCCGACGAGCAGGCCGACGATCGCGAGCCGACCGCGATAGGGGCGGAAGAGCTTCAGGATGCGGCGCACCTGTCGGGGCTGTTCACGCGTGTCGGCGGAGGGCGCCCAGGTGGCTTCGTGATCGGGATGCATGGGCTCCTACGGGAGGTGAGACGGGTGGGCGGCGGTGCGGGGTGACGACGAGGGCTGCCGGCGACTTCCGAACCTCCCCAACTGCCGGGAAATTCGGAGACTTGCGGAGCCTAGCTCATTGTTACCTATACTCACAATGAACGAGGTCCTGATATTGTTCCCGGTATGACCGACCCCGACGCCGACGGACTGCTCGCCGAGCAGTTGCTGCGGCTCACCCGCCGTGTGCACCGCATCCAGAAGCGCCACCTCCAGCAGAGCGGGTTGGAGATCACCCCGGCGCAGTCGCGACTGCTGCGCGCCCTCGCCCACTACGACACGCCGCCACGGATGGCCGATCTGGCGGAGCGGCTGGAGGTCGTGCCCCGTGCCGTGACCACCCTGGTCGACGCGCTCGAGGAGAGCGGGCGGGTCCGCCGGGCACCCGATCCCACCAACCGGCGGGTGATCCGGATAGAGGTCACGGACGAGGGCCTCAAGGTCCTCCGGGAGCTGCACCACGCACGCCGCTCGGCGGCGGAGGAGATCCTGGCGCCGCTGGCGGACGATCAGCGAAGCGTCCTCGAAGGGCTGCTGGACACGCTGGTCGACGGCGCACCGCCGACGACACCGCGCTGCTGAGCGGCACCGCCGACGGGGCGGCACCGCTGAGCGTCAGCGCCGAGGAGGCGCGCACGCGAAGGGCCCGGCGCAGAGTGCTGCGCCGGGCCCTTCGTGTCCGGGAAGAGGGATCCAGGAGCAGGGATCAACTCACTCCGGTAGCGGTTTCCTTGACCTCCGCCTTGGAGAGGGCGGGAACCTCCGCCTCCACGGGCGCGCCGCCCTTCTTCACGGACTCGTCGTCCGTCTCCGCGGGCGCGTCGTCCTCCTCCACGAACTCGATCTCGCCGTCGAGCATCTTCTTCGCCCGGTCGGTGTCCAGCGCGCCCTCCCACTTGGACACGGCGAAGACGGCGACACAGTTACCGAGCAGGTTGGTGACGACGCGCATCGAGTCCATGATGCGGTCGACGCCGAGGAGCAGGGCGACGGCACCGGCCGGGATGGCACCGAGCGAGGAGGCGGTGGCCGACAGCGCGAGGAAGGCCGAACCCGGGATGCCCGCCATGCCCTTGCTGGTCAGCATGAGGACCAGGACGACGGTGACCTGCTGGCTGAGGCTGAGGTCCACTCCCACGGCCTGCGCGATGAACAGCGTGCCGATGGAGAGGTAGATGGACGCGCCGTCGAGGTTGAAGGAGTACCCGGTGGGCAGCACCAGACCCACGGCGTCGTCACGGGCTCCGGCCTGCCGCAGCTTCTGCATCATGCGCGGCATCACGGACTCGCTGGAGGCGGTGCCCAGCGCGAGCAGCATCTCCGCCCGGGTGTAGCGGACGAACTTCCACAGGCTCAGCCCGGTCATCAGCTTGAGCGCGACGCCCAGCAGCACCAGGAACGCGGCGGCGACGGCGTAGCAGAGGATGATCAGCTTGGCGTAGGTCTTCATGACGCCGAGGCCGTACTCACCGACCAGGTGGACCATCGCGCCGAACACCGCGAGCGGCGCCAGCTTCATGACGAAGCCGACGATCGCGAAGATGACCTCCTGGGCCTGCTCGATGGCGGGCAGGATCTTGGGCACCTTGGTGTGACCGAGGTGCAGCAGCGCGGCGCCGGTCAGGCAGGCGAGCACGAGCACCTGGAGCAGCGCGTTCTCGGCGAACGCGCCGATCGCGCTCTGCGGCAGCGCGTTGAGGATGAACTCGCTCGTCGTCGGCAGCTCGCCGCCGGCGGTCTTCGCGTCGACCGCCGAGGTGTCGAGCTTCGAGGGGTCGACGTTCATGCCCGAGCCGGGGCCGAAGACATTGGCGGCGACCAGGCCGATGAGCAGCGCGGCCGTCGAGGCTATCTCGAACCAGATCAGGGCCTTGAGCCCGATCCGTCCGAACGCCTTCAGATTGCCGGCCTTGGCGATGCCGACGACGACCACACAGAACACCAGCGGCGATATGACGGTCTTGATGAGCCGGATGAAACCGTCGCCGAGCGGTTGGAAGGTCGTGGCCGTGTCCGGCCACAACCTTCCGACGACGATTCCGAGCACAAGCGCGACTCCGACTTGCGCGAACAATGAGGTACGCAGCATGCGTGCGACGCGTCGCGGCAGGGACGGTACGGACTGCGGCACGGGCACTCCTCCGAAGGGACTTTCTGTCATGCGGAAAAATGCTTCCGCGCTGATCACTATCGGGGAGCCGTCGCTCGCACAGAAGACCGCCGTGTTTCGCGGACGTAAATCATCGAACGGACGTCGCATCGCACGCCCGGGACGTCAACAGCCCTTGCGGTCCTGCGTCAGCACTCCCTGTACGGAGACCAGCGAACGGTCGTAACACCCGCCCGACCCGTACGTTCGGTAGCGCTCACTCGACGTTCCGACGGCGTGCCGCTGGTCGCGCGGTACGTTCGCCGTGTACGTGGCGTCACCCGTGTAGGTGTCGTCGAGCCGGGTCCATGCCGTGCGCCGCCCGCCGTGCGTCTCGGTGACCGTCGCCCGGTCGCCGAGCGTGAGAACGGTCCGCAGCCGGTCGCCCGCGCCGAGCGTGGTCGTTCCGTCCATCGTGTACGACCGCTGGACGCGCGTCGTCCGGTGGTTCACGGTGACCGTCTCGTCGTCGCTCCACCGCGCGTCGAGCGCGTCGGGGTTCTCGCCGTCCGACCAGGTGTGCGTGGAGGTGTTGACGAGGCTGCGGCGGACGGTGGTCGTGACCCGGCCGTGGGAGGTGTCGACATACCCGGCGACGGTCAACCGATGACTCCCCTCGGTGTCGAGACGGTGCTCCGAACCCGGTGTGTACGTGGACGAGTTGACGAAGTCACCCTCCCGCACCTCGGTGAGGGCGCCGGTGACCCGCTCCCTCTTCTCGTCCTGCCAGACGAGGACGTTGACCGGGGTGCTCCAGCCGCTCTGCCCCTCGGGCACGCCGGCGACGGAGACCTCGATCCGGTGCGGGCGCCCGTCGTTGAGGAGTCCCGCGAAGGGGGTGAGGTCGTAGCGGAGCGGCTGGATGTCGAAGGCGCGGGGGCCGGGAACGACGTACCAGAGGAAGGGGTTGGACCAGCCGCCCGTCCACACGTTCGGGAACGGCGCGGCGATTCCGGCCAGTCGCCCGTCCACCGCGATCCGCACCTCACGGTAGGGCCCGTGGTCGGCCTTGCAGGAGTACGGCACCTCGGCGGGGACCGTGAGGTACCAGTACTCCTCGCAACCACCGCCGGAGCCGGTCGCGTACACCTCGGCGATGACGCGTTCGCTGTTGCGCGGGGTGGTGAGGCCGGTGCCGTCCTGGAGGGTGAGGACGCGGTCGGGAACGGTCCTCGCCGTGCTCGCGTCGGGCCGACCGGCGTAGAAGGTCAGCGTGACCTCGACGTCGAGGATCCCGGTGTACGTGTCGTCGACGACGTTGCCGATGAGCATCTCGACCGGCTGCTCGGTGCGCAGGGTGTCGCTGTAGCGCGTGACGTCCTTCTCCACGGACCACTCGATGCCGTCGGGCGAGGGCTGCGGGGTGGACGTCCGGAACACCTCGACGCCACCGATGTGCAGATACCCGAGTCGGTCGAACTGGCGGCCCTTCACCTTGCCGTCGAGCCGCAGGACCACCTTGCTCCATCTCTTCCCGCACTCCCCCGGCGGCGCGTAGCTCCCCCGGTACGGCGTGAAGTCCTTGAACTGCGCCTCGGCCACCGTCACTTCACACGACGTCGTGTTCTCGGGCCGGGAGACGGGCGGAGCGGCGGTGATCGGATCGTGCCAGTCCGTTCCGAACTCGGCGGGGACGGCAGGTGAGGGGTTGGCGGCCGATTGGACGGGGGTGGCGGCCGATTGGGCGGGGGTGGCCCCGAGGAGGGTGCTCGCCAGAAGGGTCGCTCCGGCGAACATGGACATGATGATCCGGCTTCTCATGGCCGGAGTTCTACGGTGAGTCGACAGCCCTCCGCAATGGGGTCTCCGGCCACAAGCGGGCACAGCCGTAACGGGCGTACCGGGTACCTCAGGCCTTCAACTCCGCCCTGTCCCCCATGACGATCACCGGGTGCAGGGCCGGGTCGAGGGTGCGCAGCAGGTACTCCATTCCCGACTTGGACAGGCTGACGCAGGCCGAGGTGCCGCTGCCGTGGTCCATGTGCAGCCAGATGCTGCCGCCCTTCGACTGGCCCTCGGGACGCGTCGGGTCGATCGGCGAAGTGCCCTTGACCCGGTTGTAGTCGATCGCGATGACGTAGTCGAAGTCGTGCCAGTGCGACTTGGCCCAGTAGTGCGGCGCCTGGAACGACGCCGACCGGCTGTACGGCAGCTTGGCGCCCGGATCGGCCAGTACACCGCCCGCGTCGCTCAGGGTGAACACGCCCACCGGGCTGCGCTTGTCGCCCTCCCGATGGTCGGTGGTCCACCCCTTCTTGCCGTTGTGCCCCTCCCAACTGCGGGTCTTCTTCCAGGTGGAGCCGCTCTTCGTGTAGAGCACGACCGTGGCGTCGGCGTCGTTCCTGCCCTCCCCGTAGACGGCCACGACCTGGCGGGACTTCGCGGGGATCTGCTTCTGGAGACGGTCGCCGACGCCCGGGACACGGGTCGGGTCCGCGGTCCCGGCCGCGGCCCGGTCCGTCCTGCCCCCGGACTCCGCGGCGTTCGTGTCGGCCTTGGCTCCGTCGCTCGTCCCGCCCGAACCACCGCACGCCGCGGCGGACATCACCAACGCGCCACAGACCACCACGGCGAGCCCGACACGAGCCGCGCCCCTCCTCGCACCCGCGTCGCCCGCGCCTTTGTCGTCCACACTGCCCGCGCCGCCCGCATCGTTCACCGTGCCGGTTCGTCCCCGCCTCGTACCGCCTATTCGCATGCGGTCCATCGTCGCACCGCACACCGGACGCGGGCGCCCGCCGTCGCGCGCGTCGGGCCGCCCGTGGGCGGTCCAGGCCGAAACTTTGCCCGGCCCCGGAAAACCGTTTGCTTCCGACCACTCCGCGACGCGAACCTTGCACGGCCGGTCGCTGGACCTCGCCGCCCTTTTTCTCCCCACTTCTCCTCCCTCTCCCCACCTTGACACGAGCCTTTGGGACGTCATGCAGATTCAAGACCTTCCGTATGCAGACCCGGGCGTGCCGGACGCACGCTCGGGCCCCCGATTCCTGTGGTGGCTCGGCCGGAATCAGCTGGGCGGACAGGTCAAGGCACTGGCGTGGGGGCTGTTGCACTTCACCTCCGTGGCCGGGCTGCCGTTCTGTGTCGGCTTCGCCATCCAGGCCGTGGTCGACCGCTCCGGCTCCCGACTCGCCCTCGCGGGCGTGATGCTGGTGGTGTGCGGGTTCACCATCGCGCTGGGCGACACCTTCCTGCACCGGTCGGCGGTCACCAACTGGATCACGGCCGCCGCCCGCGTCCAGCAGTTGCTGGCCCGCAAGACGGCCCAGCTCGGCTCCGCGCTGACCCGCCGGGTCGCGGCGGGAGAGGTGGTCGCGGTCTCCACCGGCGACGTCGAGAAGATCGGCTGGTTCGTCGAGGCAGTCTCCCGCTTCACCGCCGCCGCCCTCACCGTCGTGCTGGTCTGCGTCGGCCTGGTCGTGTACCAGCCCGCCCTGGGCATCGTCGTCGCCATCGGGGTCCCCGTCCTCGCCCTGGCCGTGCTTCCGCTGCTGCCCCGCGCGACCCGCCGCGCCGACTTCCAGCGCGAGAAGGCGGGCCGCGCCACCGAGCTGGCCTCCGACACCGTCGCGGGCCTGCGCGTGCTGCGCGGCATCGGCGGCGAGGAGCTCTTCCTGGACCGCTACCGCCGCGCCTCCCAGGAGGTCCGGCACGCGGCCGTCCGCAGCGCCCGTATGTGGGCCCTCATCTCCGGTATCCAGGTGCTGCTGCCGGGTCTGCTGATGATCGCCGTCGTCTGGCACGGCGTGGGTCTCGCCCGCGAGGGCCGCATCACGGTCGGCGAACTGGTCACCGTGTACAGCGCGGTCATGCTGCTGACGTACCCGCTCAGGCACTTCGAGGAGATCGCGATGGCGTACTCCTTCTCCCGTCCGTCCGCCAAGCGGGCCGCGCGGGTGCTGTCGCTGGAGCGGGCCACGAACACCGACGGGTCCCGAGAGGCCGCCGTGCCCACCGGAGACCTGTACGACCCGGCCACCGGACTGCTGGCCCCCTCCGGGTGTCTCACGGCCGTGGTGTGCGGGGACCCCGACGCGGCCGGACGACTGGCGGAACGGCTGGGCGGCCACGCCCCCGAGGAGGGCACCTCCGTCCTCCTCGACGGTGTACCGCTCGACGAACTCCCCCTCGACTCCGCCCGCACGGCCGTCCTCGTCCAGGACAAGGACCCGGTGCTGCTCTCCGGCACCCTGCGTGAACTTCTCGACGTCCCCGCCTCGGGCCAGGTCGGCCCCGAGGAGGCGCTGACCGCCGCCCAGTGCGGTGACGTCCTGGAAGCACTGGTGCAGGGTTCGCTGGACGCCGCGGACCCGATGGACGCGCGGATCACCGAGCGGGGACGGTCCCTGTCCGGCGGCCAGCGCCAGCGACTCGCCCTGGCCCGCTCCCTGATCACGGACCCGAACGTGCTGGTCCTCGACGAGCCGACCTCCGCCGTCGACTCGCACACCGAGGCCCGGGTCGCCGACGGCATCCGCTCCCTGCGGGCGGGCAGCACAACGGTCGTGTTCACCTCCTCACCCCTCCTGCTCGACCTCGCCGACCGCGTCGTCCTCGTCCATGACGGCGAGGTCGTGGCGGTCGGGCTGCACCGCGACCTGGTCCGCAGGGAGCCCCGGTACCGGGCCGTCGTCACCCGCGAGACCGACGAGGAGACCGACGACAAGGTCGGCGAGAAGGCAAGCGAGAACGCCGCCTTCGCGAGTCGGCCGCAGGACCGCAGGACCCCTCTCAACGATGTGCTGGACGAACTGGAAGAGATCGAGGAGACCGCATGATCGGCGTGGCGCCCCCGGCCTACGACCCGGCCGCCCCGACGACGGCGAACACCCTGCCCGTCGGCGCCCCCGCGACCGTACGTGCCTACGTGGCCGAACTGTTCCGCCGGCACCGCCGGGCGTTCGTCCTGCTCATCACCGTCAACACGGTCGCGGTCGTGGCCTCGATGGCGGGCCCCTACCTGCTCGGCGCACTCGTCGAACGGGTCTCGGACGGGGCGCGCGAACTCCATCTGGAGGTCACCGCGGCGGTGTTCGTCGTCGCGCTCGTCGTCCAGGCCGTCTTCGTCCGGGAGGTCCGGCTGCGCGGCGCCATGCTCGGCGAGCGGATGCTGGCCGACCTGCGCGAGGACTTCCTCGTCCGGTCGGTCGGCCTGCCGCCGGGCGTCCTGGAACGTGCCGGCACGGGTGACCTGCTCTCCCGCATCACCACCGACATCGACCGGCTCGCCAACGCCATGCGCGAGGCCGTGCCCCAGCTGGCCATCGGCGTGGTGTGGGTGGCCCTGCTCCTCGGCGGCCTCGCCGTGACCGCGCCCCCACTCGCCCTCGCCGTCCTGCTGGCCCTGCCGCTGCTGGTGGTCGGCTGCCGCTGGTACTTCAAACGCGCCCCCTCCGCCTACCGCTCGGAGTCCGCCGGGTACGCCGCCGTCGCCGCCGTCCTCGCGGAGACGGTGGACGCCGGCCGCACCGTCGAGGCCCACCGCCTCGGCACCCGCCGCATCGACCTCTCCGACCAGCGGATTCGAGAATGGACCGCCTGGGAGCGGTACACGATGTGGCTGCGGTCGGTGCTCTTCCCTGTCCTCAATCTCACCCACACCACGGTCCTCGGCTCCGTCCTGATCATCGGCGGTGTGTTCGTCCTCCAGGACTGGATCTCGCTCGGGCAGCTGACCACGGGCGCGCTCATCGCCCAGATGCTCGTCGACCCCATCAACCTGATCCTGCGCTGGTACGACGAACTGCAGGTCGCCGAGGTGTCGCTGGCCCGTCTGGTCGGGGTGCGGGACATCGAGCCGGACGCGGGCGACCCGGACGTGTCCCCCGAAGGACGCCATGTCCATGCCGACCAGGTGCGCTTCGGTTACCGCGAAGGTGTCGACGTCCTGCGCAAGGTGTCCCTGGAGGTCGCCCCCGGCACCCGGCTCGCCCTCGTCGGCCCGTCCGGCGCGGGCAAGTCGACCCTGGGACGACTGCTCGCCGGGATCTACGCGCCCCGCGACGGCCGTATCACCCTCGGTGGCGCCGAGCTGTCCCGGATGCCCGCCGAGGACGTCCGCTCCCACGTCGCCCTGGTCAACCAGGAGCACCATGTCTTCGTCGGCTCCCTCCGCGACAACCTGCTCCTGGCCCGCACGGGCGCGCAGGACGCCGAGCTGTGGGCGGCGCTGGGCGCGGTCGACGCCGACGGCTGGGCGCGGGCCCTGGACGAGGGGCTGGACACCGAGGTCGGTTCCGGCGGGTTCACGCTCACCCCGGCGCAGGCCCAGCAGATCGCGCTGGCCCGGCTGGTCCTCGCCGACCCGCACACCCTGGTCCTGGACGAGGCGACCTCGCTTCTCGACCCACGGGCGGCCCGCCATCTGGAACGCTCCCTCGCCCGTGTCCTCGACGGCCGCACCGTCGTCGCCATCGCCCACCGCCTGCACACGGCCCACGACGCCGACGTCATCGCCGTCGTCGAGAACGGCCGCATCAGCGAGCTGGGCAGCCACGACCAGCTCGTCGCGGCGGACGGCGCGTACGCCGCGCTGTGGAGGTCGTGGCACGGCTGACCGACACGGGGGCACGGCTGACCGGCGCAGGGGCACCGCCGACCGACGCGGGGGCACGGCTGACCGGCGCGGAGGCACCGCCGACCGACGGAGAACGCCCGCCACCGATCGAACGGCGGACCGGGCCCGTCCCCCGCACCACCCGTGCACGACGGCCACGGGTGGTGCGGCCGCGCCGACGGAGCCCTGCCACCGGACCACGAGGCGCACGGGCCTCGGCGGCCGGGTCCGCACCCGCCCCGCACGCCGGCTCAGAGTCGGCCGTGACGACCGGCGCCGGCCGAGTGCGGCGGCCGCCGTCGCCCTGCCGTTGCGCGGTGCCGAACGCGAGTGGAAGGCTGGTGGTGGGCACTGATTCGGGGGACACCCGTGAACCGCCCGGTTCGCGGGGTTCGGGCCGTCGCCCAGCGGTCCGCGCGCCCACCGTCGCCGAACGGTGGCACCGGGCCCGCCCCACCACTGGAGGTACCCGTGGACAGAGCCGGCGGATGGGGAGACGACGTCTACCAGCCAGACGGATCCGAGATCCAGGACGACGCGGGGCTGCTGGACGCCGAGGACACCCTGGTCGCCGACGGTGTGGCCGACCCCCTCGACCGGGGCTGGTCCCCACCGGAGCGGCCATGGGCGGTGGAGCACACCGGTGTGACGGCGGCGGAGCGGCTGCGCGGCGAGACCCTCGAACAGCGGCTCGCCGAGGAGCTCCCGGACATCGCCTACCCCGACGGGGACGGCATCGGCGACTCCCAGGACACCGACGGCGAGCCGCTGGACAACGAGGTGGGAGACCTTCGCTCCGGCCGTCTGGTCGCCCCCGACGAGGGCACGCACGAGGACGAGGAGAGCGGGCTGATCGCCACCGACGTGGGGATCGACGGAGCGGCCGCCTCCGCCGAGGAGGCCGCCATGCACATCGTGGACGAGGACACGCTGCCAAGCTGACCCCGACGAGAGGTCCGCAGCCGGGCCTGGGCGGCCGGTACGTCGCGGGACGAGCCCGCGCGGCCCGGTCAGATGACGTTCAGCGCCGCCGCCGCGCCCACTCCCCCGAGCACCATGAACACCGGCATCAGCACCCGCAGCTCGACCCAGCTGCCGGCCCGGAACCGCATCACCTTCGGTGGCCCCACGGGGTACCAACGCTTGCGCCCGATCGGTATCGGCCACAGGATCGGGCACCCCGACACGGTCAGCGAGTCCCCGATGTCGTGCACCAGCGCGCCGAGCACGATCGGCAGCCCCAGCCACAGGTACTCCTGGCCCGGCTGGGTGAACAGCCAGTCCGCCCCGTTGCCCGGCTTGTCCAGGACACCCGCGAGGATCCAGGCACTGGTCGCCGCCAGCAGCCACACCAGTACATCGCTGCTGGAACCCCGGGCCGCCCGCCACAACAGGCCCTCGATGGCCAGGACCAAGTGCACGAAGAGAATGGCCAGCACCGCCCAGCGGCCCCCGGTGATCGCGGCGACGGAGGCACCGGCACCGAGCAACGCCGCCCACAGCCAGGTGTGCGTGAGCGTGCGGTGTCCCCCCGAGCGACGCGGGTCGCCCTGCTTCTTCGTCGCCTTGTAGACCGCGTACGACAGCTTGTCGACGATCTCGCACACCCAGCGCGACAGCGGACCGAAGGAGCGGGAGATCGTGGCCGCCTTGTGGTCCAGGTCCGGGGCGAGTGCGGCGCCCGCGCAGATCAGCGCACCGACCAGGAGCACCGGCCAGGGCATCGTGTGCCCGGTGGCGGCCGCCGCGGCTCCCACGCCGAGCCAGGCCGCGGCTCCCGACAGTGAGTGTGCTGGTCCCATCATGGCCGTGCCCCGTCCCATTCCGTTCGTGCCGCTGTCCAGGCGCCTTGTGCCGCTGTCCAGTTGTCCAGGTGCGCTGACGCTCCGTCGGCGCCACAGCGTAGCGTTCGCGATCTTCGGTCCGGCAGCCGATTCCCCCCTCGGGTGCCCGGGCAGGCAAGATGGGGGCGTGACCCTCATCGATCAGCTGCCGCGGACCGCCGACCCCGACGCCCTCTACGAAGCCTTCGAGTCGTGGGCCCAGGAACGCGGTCTCACCCTCTATCCGCACCAGGAGGAGGCGCTCATCGAGGTGGTCTCCGGCGCGAACGTGATCGTGTCGACGCCCACCGGCTCCGGCAAGAGCATGATCGCGGCGGGCGCACACTTCGCGGCGCTCGCCCGTGACGAGGTCACCTTCTACACGGCCCCGATCAAGGCGCTCGTCTCGGAGAAGTTCTTCGAGCTGTGCAAGATCTTCGGCACCGAGAACGTCGGCATGCTCACCGGCGACGCCTCCGTGAACGCCGACGCCCCCGTCATCTGCTGCACCGCCGAGGTGCTGGCCTCCATCGCGCTGCGCGACGGCAAGCACGCCGACGTCGGCCAGGTCGTGATGGACGAGTTCCACTTCTACGCGGAGGCCGATCGGGGCTGGGCCTGGCAGATCCCGATCCTCGAGCTGCCGCAGGCCCAGTTCATCCTGATGTCGGCGACGCTCGGCGACGTCTCGATGTTCGAGAAGGACCTCACGCGGCGAACCGGTCGCCCGACCGCCGTGGTCCGCTCGGCGACCCGCCCGGTGCCGCTCTCCTACGAGTACGTCCTGACCCCGCTGACGGAGACGCTCACCGAACTGCTCGCCACGAAGCAGGCCCCGGTCTACATCGTGCACTTCACGCAGGCGCAGGCCGTGGAGCGGGCGCAGGCGCTGATGAGCATCAACATGTGCACGCGGGAGGAGAAGGACCGGATCGCCGAGCTGATCGGCAACTTCCGCTTCACCACCAAGTTCGGCCGTAATCTCTCCCGTTACGTGCGGCACGGCATCGGAGTCCACCACGCCGGCATGCTGCCCAAGTACCGACGCCTGGTGGAGAAGCTCGCCCAGGCCGGTCTGCTGAAGGTCATCTGCGGCACGGACACGCTCGGCGTCGGCGTCAACGTCCCCATCCGCACCGTGCTGTTCACCGCCCTCACCAAGTACGACGGCAATCGGGTCCGCACTCTCCGGGCGCGTGAGTTCCACCAGATCGCGGGCCGCGCGGGGCGCGCCGGCTTCGACACGGCGGGCTTCGTGGTGGCACAGGCACCCGAGCACGTCATCGAGAACGAGAAGGCGCTCGCCAAGGCCGGCGACGACCCGAAGAAGCGTCGCAAGGTGGTCCGCAAGAAGGCTCCCGAGGGGTTCGTCGGCTGGACCGACAACACCTTCGAGAAGCTCATCGCCTCCGATCCGGAACCGCTCACCTCCCGCTTCCGTGTGACCCACACGATGCTGCTGTCGGTGATCGCCCGGCCGGGCAACGCCTTCGAGGCGATGCGCCATCTGCTGGAGGACAACCACGAACCCCGCAAGCAGCAGTTGCGGCACATCCGCCGCGCGATCGCGATCTACCGCTCGCTCCTCGACGGCGGCATCGTCGAGAAGCTCGACGAGCCGGACGCCGAGGGCCGTATCGTCCGGCTGACGGTCGATCTCCAGCAGGACTTCGCGCTCAACCAGCCGCTGTCCACCTTCGCGCTGGCCGCGTTCGAACTGCTCGACCCGGAGTCCCCGTCCTACGCCCTCGACATGGTGTCCGTCGTCGAGTCGACGCTGGACGATCCTCGGCAGATCCTCGCCGCCCAGCAGAACAAGGCGCGTGGTGAGGCCGTGGCCGCGATGAAGGCCGACGGCGTCGAGTACGAGGAGCGCATGGAGCGGCTGCAGGACGTCAGCTACCCCAAGCCTCTGGAGGAGCTGCTCTTCCACGCGTACAACACGTACCGCAAGAGCCACCCCTGGGTCGGCGACCATCCGCTGTCGCCGAAGTCCGTGATCCGCGACATGTACGAACGGGCCATGTCCTTCACGGAGTTGGTGTCCCACTACGAGCTGGCCCGCACCGAGGGCATCGTGCTGCGGTACCTGGCCGGCGCCTACAAGGCCCTCGACCACACCGTCCCCGACGATCTGAAGTCGGATGATCTGGAGGATCTGATCGCCTGGCTCGGGGAGATGGTGCGCCAGGTCGACTCCAGTCTCCTTGACGAGTGGGAGCAGCTGGCCAATCCCGAGGAGATGACGGCCGAGGAGGCCCAGGAGCGGGCCGACCAGGTCAAGCCGGTCACCTCCAACGCGCGCGCCTTCCGGGTGCTCGTCCGCAACGCCATGTTCCGCCGTGTCGAACTGGCCGCGCTGGACCAGGTGGGCGAGTTGGGCGAGATGGACGCCGAGTCCGGCTGGGACGCCGACCGGTGGGGTGAGGCGATGGACAAGTACTGGGACGAGTACGAAGAGCTCGGCACCGGTCCCGATGCCCGTGGCCCACGGCTGTTGATGATCGAGGAGGAGCCGCAGAACGGGCTGTGGCGCGTCCGGCAGACCTTCGCCGACCCGAACGGCGATCATGACTGGGGCATCAGCGCGGAGGTCGACCTCGCGGCTTCCGACGCCGAGGGACGCGCCGTCGTCAAGGTGACCGACGTCGGTCAGCTGTGAGCACAGGAGAGGCCAGCACATGACGACCAACCCCGCCGAGCGGCTCGTCGACCTGCTCGACCTGGAGCAGATCGAGGTCAACATCTTCCGCGGCCGCAGCCCGCAGGAGTCCCTGCAGCGGGTCTTCGGCGGGCAGGTCGCCGGCCAGGCGCTGGTCGCCGCCGGGCGCACCACCGAGGGAGACCGGCCGGTGCATTCGCTGCACGCGTACTTCCTGCGCCCTGGCCGTCCCGGGGTGCCCATCGTGTACCAGGTCGAGCGGGTGCGGGACGGCCGGTCGTTCACGACGCGCCGGGTCACCGCCGTGCAGCAGGGCCGCACGATCTTCAATCTGACCGCCTCCTTTCACAAGCCTGAAGAGGGGAGCTTCGAGCACCAGCTGCCGCCGGCCCGCAAGGTTCCGGACCCGGAGTCACTGCCGACGGTGACGCAGGAGATCAGCGAGCATCTGGGCACGCTCCCCGAGCAGTTGGAGCGCATGGCCCGACGTCAGCCCTTCGACATCCGGTATGTCGACCGGCTGCGCTGGACCGTCGAGGAGGTCGAGCACGCCGAGCCGCGCAGCGCGGTGTGGATGCGCGCCGTGGGTCCCCTCGGCGACGACCCGCTCGTGCACACGTGCGCGCTGACGTACGCCAGCGACATGACGCTCCTGGACGCGGTCCGTATCCCGGTGGAGCCGCTGTGGGGGCCCCGTGGCTTCGACATGGCGTCGCTGGACCACGCGATGTGGTTCCACCGGCCGTTCCGCGCGGACGAGTGGTTCCTGTACGACCAGGAGTCCCCGATCGCGGTCGGCGGCCGCGGGCTGGCCCGCGGCCGTATCTACGACCTGGAGGGGCGCCTGCTCGTGTCGGTCGTCCAGGAAGGGCTGTTCCGCAAACTCGGCGCATGACCGCAGGCGGAGCGCGCCGGGCCGCACACACGACGCCGGGCCGGAAACACCCGCCTGACCGGCTCGCTCAGTGGTGTCCGCGCCGGAGCCAGCCCAGCAGACCGCGCCGCCCCTCGGGAGCGGTGCCGGCGCTGGGCTTGGGGTGCCCGGGACGGCGTAGGCCCCGGCGCGGCCGTGGTGCCGGTCGCGCCGTCTCGACGGGCGTCTCGTGCCACGCCCCCGACGGCGGCACCTTCCGGCGGGGCCTCGGGGCGAGGCAGTGTGCTCGGGCCTCGACCAGCGATTGCTGGAGGGCCGTTCGCAGCCATGCGATCTCGTCGGGGTCGTCGGCGGTCATGATCCGTGCGGTGATCTGTGCGGCTGGTGAGTCGGGCGGCCCGTGGTCGGCTCGCGGCGGCCGGTGGAAATGCAGGTGGGCGCGCTCGTAGGGGTCCCGGACGATCTCGGCGACCTGGAGGGGGTCGAGCAGGGAGGCCGGAGCGGCGGCGCGGCTCCAGGGGTCGTCGGCCTGGCGCAGCAGGAATCCGAGGTGGCGCCCTCGCCAGTTCCGGGGGCGCAGGTCCAGTCCCGCGTCCAGTCGGCGCCTGAGATCCTCCGGGATACGACCCGTCAGCCAGGGGACGTTCGACTCGTCGGCCGCGAACTGCCGTAGTTCGGCTGCCAGATAGATCCAGATCACTGCGCGGTAGCGGTTGAGATGAAATTTGACCGGCGTGAGCAGTCCCAGTCGGGCGAGACGCATGAACCGGGTGGGCGGCACGCCCAGGATCTCGGCGGCTGCCCTGGATCCCACGGCATCGACCCGTTCCCGCAGGGTCTGCGGGAAGCCCTTCTCGGCACGGATCCGGTCGATCTCCGCCCGTGTGATGCGACGGCCTCCGCCTCCGTCGTCGACGACCGTTCGTAGGCAGCCCAGGTGTACGGCGAGGTCGAGTTCGCCGCGCTTCAGGCCCAGTTCGCGGGCGGCTCGGCCCAGGGCCAGGGTGTCGCCGGCCGCCCCGGCGGGCGCCGGGGCACCGCGTCGTGCGGTGAGCGTGGTGGGTTCGGTGCTCACGCTCGTCGGAGTGGTCGTGGTGCGGGTGACGGACTGCGTGACGGTGTCGCCGGACATGGCGGTTCTCCCCCGTGTGGTGTGGTGCTCGCGCTGGTCTCGCGCTCGCCTCGGGAAAAACCGTAGCCCGTTCACGGAAAGTCGTGGCGGGCCTGTGGATAACTCTGCCCACAGAGGAGAGAATCGCAGGTCAGTGGTCCATTGCGGCCGAGCGTTCGGGGTGCCTGGCGTCCACCCGGAGATGTTCGCCGACGCGGTTGACCAACAGCGTCATCTCGTAGGCGATCTGACCGATGTCCGCCTCCGCCGCGCTGAGGACGCACAGGCAACTGCCCGGCCCGGCGGCGGTGACGAAGAGCACCGCGTCGTCGAACTCGATCATCGTCTGCCGTACGTCACCGGCGCCGAAGTGGCGACCCGAGCCCTTGGCGAGGCTGTGCAGACCCGAGGAGACCGCGGCCAGGTGTTCGGAGTCCTCGCGCCGCAGGCCGGTGCTGGCCGCGGTGACCAGGCCGTCGGTGGACAGCACCAGGGCGTGCCGTATGGGTTCCACGCGCTCGGTCAGGTCGTCCAGCAGCCAACTGAGCCCCGCGTTCTGCGACATCGTTCGCACTCCCCGTTTCGTCGTTCCCCCGGACACGGAGGATCCGACGATTCAGCCTTCCCCACCGCTGCGGTGGGAGCAAGCAGGATCGGAACATGGCGGGGAAGATGACCGACAAGGCATGCCGGTCCTTCCGTGCGAACAGCGACAACGGGTGCTTCCCGACCCGAAACAGCGGTGTCAAGGGACAGGTTCCGGCCAGGGACAGGCGTGTTGCCGCCGGTTCAGCCCACGGAGTCGAGCAGCCGGGCGGTGTGCATCCGCCCCGCGTATTCGACGAGCCGTATCAGCACCTCCTTGCCGGAGTCGCGGTCCCGGGCGTCGCAGAGGACCACGGGGGTGCCCTGGTCGAGATCGAGGGCGCGTGAGACGTCCTGGGCGCCGTGGGCGCGGGCCTCCGAGAAGCAGTTGACGGCGACCACGAAGGGGATGTGCCGGTGCTCGAAGAAGTCCACGGCCGGGAAGCAGTCCTGCAGGCGCCTCGTGTCCGCGAGGACGACGGCGCCCAACGCCCCTTGCGCCAACTCGTCCCACAGGAACCAGAACCGGTCCTGGCCGGGTGTGCCGAACAGGTAGAGCGAGAGCCCCGACCTGATGGTGATACGGCCGAAGTCCATGGCGACGGTGGTGGTGACCTTCTGGTCCACGCCGTCGGTGTCGTCCACCGACTGGCCCACTTCGCTCAGGAGTTCCTCGGTGCGCAGCGGCTTGATCTCGCTGACCGCGCCGACCAGCGTGGTCTTGCCGACGCCGAATCCGCCGGCGACGAGGATCTTCAATGCCAGGGCGCCCGTGTCGCCGTCTGTCTCATCGGAGTGCTCGGAGACCATCGATCACTTCTCTCGGGAGTGTCGGCCGTGGTGGACATCGGTACGGCCGTGAGGAGTCAGCATCTTGGCAACTGCCACTCGTCCGTGGGGCGTTGGACCGGTATTTCATGTCACCGACCGCTTGTGTCCGTTCGGTGCCGGGTTGGATGCGCAAGTCGGTACGGGCTGGAACCGTATGTGTGTTCATCTACAGCGCCCTCAGCCCCTCGATCACCTCGCGCAGGATTCGCTCGTCCGGTAGTTGCGCGGGCGGCACGGGTCGGCTGACGGTGACGCGGCCCGACTCCAGGAGGTCCCCGAGCAGCACCCGTACGACGCCGACGGGCAGGTCGGCGCCCGCGGCGAGCTCTGCGACCGACTGGGTCTCGGTCCGGCACAGTTCGAGGAGCACGCGGTGCTCCGGACCGAGTGACGGGTCGTCGGCGGGTGCCCCGGTGTCGAGCGAGACCAGGGCGATCAGGTCGAAGCGGGTCCCGCCGGGGCCGGACCTGGTGCGGCCGCCCGTCATCGCATAGGGGCGGACGAGCGGCCCGGCCTCGTTGTCGTACCAACGGCTGCCGGGCGGCTCGTGCGCGGTGCCGGTGTCGCTGTCTTCGGTCATGAGCACGGCCCGTCCCCGGTTCATCCGGCCGTGGGCGGGCGCGCGCCGGCGCGGGTCGGGGTGCGGAGGTGCTCTCCGACGCGTTTCACCAGCCGTGCCATCTCGTACGCCACCAGTCCGATGTCGGCCGTGACGGAGGTGAGGAGAGCGAGACAGGAACCGTCTCCGGCGGCGGCCACGAAGAGAAAGCCGTCGTCCATCTCCACCATCGTCTGGCGTACGCCCCCGATGCCGAAGTGGCGGCCCGTGCCCTTGGCGAGGCTGTGGAAGCCGGAGGCGACCGCGGCCAGGTGCTCGGCGTCCTCGCGCCTGAGGTCGCTGGAGGCGCCGACCGCCAGGCCGTCGTTGGACAGGACCACGGCGTGCCGCACCTCGCGCACGCGCAGTACCAAGTCGTCCAGCAGCCAGTCGAGTTCACCGGAGCGTTCGGTGGCCCTGGTGCTCGGGTCCTGGATCATGCGGGGTCTCCTTCGCTGCTGTCGCCGGCCGTCGTGGGGCCATGGCCGGCTCTTCTGCCGGGTGCCCTGCCGCCGCCTCGTGCCCAGCCGTCGCGGTAGGCCGCCATGCGGTCCCTGACGAGTTCCGGGGTGCGCTCGTCCTCCGCTCCGGGAGGCGCAGTCGGCGGTGGCTGCCCGGTGTGCCGCTCGCGCAGTTGGGGCGCGAGGTGTGTCTGTCGTACGCGGCGCGGCAGGTCGTCCGTGCCCTCCGGTTCCGGCGGACGGCGGTGTGGCCGCAGGGTGGTGACGCCGGGCGGCGGCTCGGGCGGGCCGTCCCCCGTGGTCCGTCCGGCGGAGGCGACGGGGGCCGTGAGGGCGGGCCGGTCCGTGGACTGTTCGACGCGCTCCTGTTGCGGGGCCGCGGTCACGCGCGCGTACTCGCGTTCCTCCGGCTGCGGAGGTGCTTCGGCGGAGGCACCGGGGGAACGTTCCGCCGCGCCGCTCTGGAGCAGGGTGGTGGGGAGGAGGATCACGGCCGTGGTGCCGCCGTAGGGGGAGGGCCTCAGGTGGACCTTGATGCCGTGGCGGGCGGCGAGGCGGCTCACGACGAACAGGCCGAGCCGGTCGCTGTCGAAAAGGTCGAGTGCCTCGGACTGTTCGATGCGGCGATTGGCCTCGGCGAGCGTCTCCTTGCCCATGCCGAGGCCCCGGTCCTCGACCTCCAGGGCGTAGCCGTTGCCCACCGGCTCACCGGTGACCCGCACGCGCGTGTGGGGTGGTGAGAACTGGGCGGCGTTCTCCACGAGCTCCGCGAGGAGGTGGGTGAGGTCGGCGACCGCGGTGCCGGCGATCCTCGCTTCCGGGAGTTGCCGCAGCTCCACGCGCGCGTAGTCCTCGATCTCGGAGACGGCCGCGCGGACCACGTTCGTCAGGGAGACGGGCATGCGCCAGGCGCGCCCGGGGGCGGCGCCCGAGAGGATGATCAGGCTCTCCGCGTGGCGCCGCATGCGTGTGGTGAGGTGGTCGAGGCGGAAGAGGTCGCTGAGTTCGTCGGGATCGTCTGAGCGGCGTTCCATGCTGTCGAGCAGACCGAGCTGGCGGTGGACGAGGATCTGGCTGCGGCGGGCGAGGTTGACGAAGACCCCGGAGATGCCGCTGGCGAGTTCGGCGCGTTCGACCGCCGCGCGGAGGGCGGCACGGTGCACGGTGCCGAGGGCCTCGGCGACCTGACCGATCTCGTCCTCCGCGGGCGGACCGGGCGGGGCCTCGGTGTCGACGTCGATCTCCTCGCCTGCGCGCAGTCTGCGCATGGCGTGGGGCAGCTGGCGGCGGGCGATCTCCAGGGCGCCGTTGCGCAGACTCACCAGTTCGACGACCAGAGCGCGTCCGATGCGTACGGAGATGACGAGGGAGGCGGCGACCGCGGCGAGGCCGAGGAGCACGGCGGCCCCGGCCGGGGTGAGCAGTGCGCGGGTGAACGGGTCGGCCCGGTCGGCGACTTCGCGGCCGGCGTCCGCCTCGATGTCGCGCATGTCCTCCTGCACGCGCGCGTGGGCGGACGTCCAGGCTGCTGCGGGGACGGCCTTCAGCACCTGTGACCCGGCATGGCCCGCGAGCACCGCGTCCTCCAGGGCGCGCAGGTCGGCGTAGGCGTTTCCGCCGGCGAGTGCCTGCCAGGCGGCGCGTTCCGGGCCGCGCAGGTCCGCGCCGGCGGCGTCGGTGAGGGTGCGGCGTGTGCCGACGGCGCCGGTGAACAGACGCAACCGCTCGCGGTCGAGGCTTCCGGCGATGTGGGCGCCGGACAGGAGGGTGTCCTCCTGCGCCAGCGCCTCGCCCGCGCGGGAGAACTCGAGCAGTACGCGCGCGTCGGAGCCGAGTTCGGCGTCCTGGATGCCGGTGAGCGCGCCGCCCACGCCGAAGGCCGTGGAGATGGTCGTGGTGTACCGCTCGTACGTCTCGGCCCAGCCGCTGCGGCGGTCGAGGACCGAGGTCCGCAGCGCACGCAGGTCTTCGGCGCCGGTCACGAAGCCGGCGAGGCGTTCGGCCACCCCTGCGGGCAGGTCGGTGCCGTCGGCGACGGTGTGGCGGTCGCCCAGACGCAGCGCGTCCACCGCCCGGTCGGTGCGTCGTGCGAGTCCGCGCAGCGCCCTCTCCCGTTCCGTGGAGGGTGCGGTGGCGTAGCGTACGGCGGCCGCGCGTTCGGCCTGGAGCGCCGCGACGGCGTCGGCGACCGGGCCGCGTACTGAGGCGTCGACGCGTTGCAGCTGGCGGTGGCGGGCGACGTCCTGGGCGGTGGTCACGGTGGCGTACGCCCAGAGCGCGAGCAGGGAGACGACCGGCACCATCAGCAGGCAGACGATCTTGGCCCGGACGGTGCGGGGGCGCAGGCGCCGGCGCCCCGTGCGGGTGGGTGGGCCGGCCGTCGGGGCACTGGTCCCGTCGGTTGCGAGGTGTTCGTCGGCGGCCGGGGGTCCGGCGTGGGCGCGGCGCCCCCGTATCGCGGGTTGGGGCGGCGTCTCGGCAGCGGCTGTCGGGGTCCTGCGGGGTGTACGCATGGCCTCCTCGATCAGGGTTCGGGGGCGGGCTTCGCAGGCCGTCGCGCGCGGCTAGTGGGCGGCGGCGTTCTCGACCGGCCGCTGGGCCGACGCGGATGCCTCGCGCTCACCGGCCGTCGGCGACAGGGCGACGAACGCCGAGGTGAGGAAGAGGTAGGACCCGAGGCCGACGGCGAGGGGGAAGATGAACTGCATCGCCGTGGCCCCGGGCAGGACCGCCGCGGACGGAGTGACCTCCACGCGGACCGCCCACATCGCGGTGTAGTGCATGCTGCTCACCGCTCCGCCCATGACGAGGGAGGCGACGGTGACCGCGAGGGGCGACCTGATGTTGAGTGCCGCCCAGAGGGCGGCGGTGGCGGCGACGACGGCGATCGCGACGGAGAGGGCGACGAGCGCCGGATCGTAGGTCACGTCGCCGTGCAGCCGCACGGCCGCCATGCCCAGGTAGTGCATGCTCGCGACGCCCAAACCGGTGGTGAGCCCGCCCAACAGGAGCGCCCGGGTGCGGTCCCGGCTGTAGCCGACGGCGAAGACGCCGCCGCAGACCACGAGCATGGCGACCAGGAGGCTCAGGACGGTCAGCGGCACGTCGTAGCGGATCTCGGTGCCGTCGACGCCGAAGCCGAGCATCGCCACGAAGTGCATGGTCCAGATGCCGGTGCCGATCGCCGAGGCGGCGGTGACGAGCCAGTTGCGGCGGGACCTGCCGGTGGTGGCGAGCGCGCGGACCGTGCAGCGCAGTCCGAGGGCGGCGCCGATGCAGGCCATGGCGTACGACAGCGCGGGGGTCAGCCAGCCGAAGGTGGCGTGGTCCAGGTGTCCCATGGCCCCGGGACGCTAGTGGGGGCACGGGAGCACGGAGGGGGCGCATTTCGAAAGCTGCCGCAATGTGACGCATATATGCATGGGGACGACCGCCTCCCGCCCGAACGTGCGCGTCATCCCCTCCGCCGTTCCGGTGAGGGATCATGCGGAGCATGAGCGACGACCACACACACGTCCAGGAGTTCTTCGCGGCGCGCGCGGCCCAATGGGACGCCCGGTTCCCCGACGACGGGCCCGCCTACGCCGCCGCGGTCGCCGAACTCGGCCTGCGCGAGGGTGACCGGGTGCTCGACGCGGGGTGCGGCACGGGACGGGCCCTGCCGCCGTTGCGCGGCGCCGTGGGAGCCTCGGGAGTGGTCCTCGGGGCCGATCTGACGCCCGCCATGCTGGAGGCCGCCGTACGGGCCGGGCGGGACCGTGACGGGCGGCTGGTGCTCGCCGACGTCGGCCGCCTGCCGCTGCGTACGGCATCGCTCGACGCGGTGTTCGCCGCGGGGCTCGTCGCACACCTCCCGAGCCCCGCGGAGAATCTGCGGGAGCTGGCCCGGGTGGTCAGGCCGGGCGGCACGCTGGCGCTCTTCCACCCCATCGGCCGGGCGGCGCTCGCCGCGCGGCAGGGGCGGCGGATCACCCCCGAGGACCTGCGCGCCGAGGCGAACCTGAGGCCGCTGCTGGCGGGTTCGGGCTGGCGCATGACGTCCTACGTCGACGAGGACGCGCGCTTCCTGGCGCTCGCCACACGGGTGGGCTGAGCCCCGTCGTCGCCCGGGGGATCGCGCCGAGCAGGGTCCTGAATGCGCCGTTCGCCGCGCTTCACCCCGCCCTCCCCCTTCTGTGGCAGCGCGTCCGTCTCTACGTTGAGTAGGACGAGCTGTGATACCGACACGGGGGGGTAGGTAGGCCATATGTTCGGCAGCGTTCGCAAGTCCTTCGACAGATTCCTCGAATCGTTGCGCGCGGAGCCCACCGCGCGGGAGACGAAACGCACGCACAACCTGTTCGAGGCGGCCGCCGTCTACATCGCGGCGTGCGCCGAGGACGATCAGGACCAGATCGACGAGGCCGTGACCTGGGTGTCCCCCGAGGCCCTGTCGTTCGGAGTGAGCGAGTTGGCGTGCCGGGCGGTGATCGCCCTCGCACGGGAGCGGGACGAGTCGCCGCAGACGGTCGCGCGGTCACTTCTGGGGCTGCCTGCCGCCTGAACGAGTGAGGGGCTCCGGTCGATTCGCCCCTGTCCACCCGGATACCTGCAGCTCGCCCCGGATATCCGCAGCTCCGCACGGGGTTCCCGCTCGTGACAAGGGCCTGCCGGGCGCATTAGGGTGCGCCGACGGACGAGCGAGAGCGATGGGAGGCCGGCATGGCCGGGACGGACGACGACGCCGTCACCGCCGGGGACGACGACGCGCTGTATGTGCTGACGGCGGTGCTGCTCACGCCCGCGAACTTCCCCAGTGTGCTGGGCGACGACTACCCGGAGGCCTGCGCGGCCCTGGGCCTCGCACCGCTCGCGGACGGCTACGGGATCGTCCTGGGCCAGGACGGCGAGGGGGCGAGGTGGACGGTGGCGGTCGACGACGTGTCACTGGTCGCCGTGGCCATCGCGTCGTGGGACTGCGGCATGGAGTACGACCTGTCGCCCGACGAGGACAGCGTCGTGGCGGCGCTGCCGGGCTGGCCCCTCGCGGTCGCCGTGGCGGCCCCGGGGGTGCCCGCTCCGCACGACCCCGATCCCGAGGTCTCCGACCGGCCGCCGCTGAGCCCGCCGGACACCGGCACCTGGGGCCCCGCGCAGCGGCGTCTGGGCGCCGACGAGATCGCTCTGCAGTGGGCCATGTGGCGGGAGCAGATCGACGACGCCGCGTTCGCCGGGCAGGACGGCTCGGACCGGGCAGCGACCGGCGACACGCAGGAAGCCGGGGCGGCTCCCGGGAAGGACGACGACGCTCCCCGTTCGGGCATCCGCCGGGTGCTCGCGGAGGCGCGCGCGTACGTGGACTCCCCTCCGCCGCTCGGGCGGGTCCGCTCCTCGTTCGCGCCGGGTGACGCCCGGACGCTCCGTGCCGACGGTCCCGGCTGGTCAATGGTGGCCAGAACCGACGACATCGCCTTCGTGCTTCTCGACGAGGAGCCCGGTGAGGTGCTGCCGGTGGGCAGGGGCCCGGAACTGCCCGGTCTCCTGGAGTCCCTCGACAAGATCGCCGTACGCCCGAACTGATCCCGAGTGCCGCACCGGCCCGCGCGGGCGGGCCGGTGGCACGTCAGCGGCCGAGCTCCTTGCGGCCGGTCCGACGCAGCCTGCGCCGCTGCGAGGGGTCCAGCGCCAGGTACGCGGCCGTGGGGATCCCCAGGACTATCAGGAGATTGGCCCAGAAGGGGAAGGGCAACAGGATCAGCAGGACGATCCCGATTGCCGCGCCTCCTGCGACGATCTTCGTGCTCTTCGACATCTCCGTCGCCTCCTTCGCGGCCATCGCCGCTCTCTGTCCTGAAAACGGGATCGGACTCCCCGCGGTTCCGGCGACGACCCTGACACGTCCCTGAGTCGAACCCCCGTACAACCCTGAGATGCCCTCGCCACAGGTCGGGAAAAGTGACCCACATCACTTAATGGAACGCCGGGTGGAGGTTTGAAGTGCGGCAACTTCGGCGATCCTGCTGCAGTAGTCAAATTTGAGGAGTTCAGCATCTCTGTGCCGCCCAACCCCGCGCCGCCTCTCCCCGAATTCTCCGAGCTGGCCCGCTGCCGCGCCGTCTTCGTCGCCGCGGACCCTGCCCGCACCGGCCGCGTCGCCTTCTGGCGACCGGACGGCGCGGCGCCGCTCCCGGTCGTCCCGGGCTCCGGCGAGGAGCTGACCCTCGTCCGACCCGGCGACCGCGGCGTCCGACGGGTCACGGTGCCCGTCGTGTCGCTGCCGGTGCACGCCGCGCTGCCGGTGCTCACGCGCGCGCGTGCCACCACGGGTGCCGACCGGTCGACGGCCTTCTGGGGCGCCGCCGCCCTCCTGGCGCTGCAGTTCGCCGCGCGAGGCCTGCTGTTGCCCGGCGTCACCGAGAGCGGGCAGGACGCCTGGCGGGCGGGGCCGCTGCGGGCCGAGGACGTGGACCGGGTCAGAGAGCTGGCCGCCGCGATGCCGCCCGAGGCGCACGCGCTGCCCGTGGACGACGGCGAGCCGCCGCGGCTGCCGGACCCGGAGCGGCTGCTGCGCGCGTTCCTCGACGCCGTCGTCGACGCGCTGCCCCGCTCCCCCGCCGCGAGCATCGCCACGGGCGGCCCGGCCTTCGCCGCCCGTGATCCGCAGCTCGTTCCCGAACAGCGCACCTGGGCCGCGGACGTGGCCGCCGGGCACGACGCCGGGGTCCGCGTCTCACTGCGCGTCGAGATCCCCGGGCTCGACTCGCTCCGCGTCGACGACCCGGCCGAGGCGACTCCGACGTTCCGTGTCGTCCCGCAGCTGCACAGCCTGAGCGACCCGGCGCTCGTCGCGGACGCCTCCGCGGTGTGGGCCGACGCGGCCGCCTTCGGCCCGCGCGCGCGGACGGACGCGCTGCTGGCGCTGCGCCGCGCCGCCCGCGCCTGGGCACCGCTCGGCCCGTTGCTGTCGGCAGCCGTGCCGGACGGAGTGGAACTCGCCGACGAGGAGGCCACCGAACTGCTCGGCGAGGGTGCCCGGTTGTTGGCGACGGCCGGTGTCGACGTGCACTGGCCGAGGGAGCTGGCTCGTGGGCTGACCGCCCGCGCGGTCATCGGCCCGCCGGACGGCGAGGAGGGCCCTGCGGGATACGAGCAGGGCCCTGCGGGGAACGCGTCGGACACCCCGTCGTACCTGTCCGCCGACGCGCTGCTCGCCTTCGACTGGTCGTTCGCGCTGGGCGATCAGCGGCTCACCCGGCAGGAGCTCGACCTGCTCGCGGAGGCGAACCGCCCCATGGTGCGCCTGCGGGACAGATGGGTCCTGGTGGATCCGGAGGAGATCCGCCGGGCCCGCGCGCAGCAGGACCGCAAGGTGTCGCCCGTCGACGCGCTCAGTGCCGCCCTGACGGGCTCGACCGAGGTCGACGGGCGAACGGTCGACGTGCTGCCCACCGGGTGGCTGGCGACGCTGCGGGAGCGGCTGTCGGACCCCGAGGGACAGGACCCGGTCGGGCAGCCGACCGCGCTAGCCGCGACGTTGCGGGACTACCAGCTGAGGGGGCTCGACTGGCTGGCCCGGATGACCTCCCTGGGTCTCGGCGGCTGTCTCGCCGACGACATGGGGCTCGGCAAGACGATCACCCTCATCGCGCTGCATCTGCACCGGCAGTCGGACGCCTCGTCCGCGGGCCCCACCCTCGTGGTCTGTCCGGCCTCGCTGATGGGCAACTGGCAGCGGGAGATCGAGAAGTTCGCACCGGGTGTGCCGGTGCGTCGCTTCCACGGCTCCGGGCGGAGCCTGGACGGACTCGCGGACGCGGAGTTCGTCCTCACCACGTACGGCACGATGCGGCTCGACGCGCCCCGACTCTCCGACGTGTCATGGGGCCTGGTCGTGGCGGACGAGGCACAGCACGTCAAGAACCCGTACTCGGCCACGGCGCGGGAACTGCGCACCATCGGGTCACGCGCGCGCGTGGCGCTCACCGGCACTCCGGTGGAGAACAACCTGTCCGAACTGTGGGCGATCCTCGACTGGACCACTCCGGGTCTCCTCGGCCGGCTCGGCAGTTTCCGCACCCGGTACGCACAGGCCGTCGAAGGCGGCCGGGACCCCGCCGCGGCGGAGCGGCTCGCCCGTCTCGTACGGCCGTTCCTACTGCGGCGCCGCAAGTCGGACCCGGGCATCGCGCCGGAACTCCCGCCGAAGACGGAGACCGACCGTGCCGTGTCGCTCACCCGGGAACAGGTCGGGCTGTACGAGGCGTTGGTCCGCGAGACCATGGCGGAGATCGCCGCCGCCGACGGCATGGAGCGGCGGGGACTGATCGTGAAGCTGCTGACCGGGCTCAAGCAGATCTGCAACCACCCCGCCCAGTTCCTGAAGGAGGAGAGGCCGCGGATCCCGGGCAGGTCGGGGAAGCTGGAGCTGCTGGACGAACTGCTGGACACCATCCTGTCCGAGGGGTCGAGCGTTCTGGTCTTCACGCAGTACGTCCGGATGGCTCGGCTGCTGGAACGTCACCTGGCGGTGCGCGGGGTGCCCACCCGCTTCCTGCACGGCGGTACACCGGTGCCCGAGCGGGAGGCGATGGTGGAACGCTTCCAGGACGGCGAGGTGCCCGTCTTCCTGCTGTCGTTGAAGGCGGCCGGGACGGGGCTGAACCTGACGCGGGCCGAGCATGTCGTGCATTACGACCGCTGGTGGAACCCGGCCGTCGAGGCGCAGGCCACCGACCGGGCGTACCGCATCGGACAGACACGGCCGGTGCAGGTGCACCGGTTGATCACGGAGGGCACGATCGAGGACCGCATCGCGGACATGCTGCTGCGCAAGCGGGAGTTGGCGGACGCGGTGCTGGGCGCCGGCGACGCGGCGCTGACCGAGCTGTCCGACGCCGAACTGGCCGATCTGGTGGACCTTCGAGGGGACGCGCGATGACGGAACGCACGGGACATGACGAAGAGCGCACGTTCGCCGCACTGGCTCCCGTGAGCGGCGGGGGTTTCGCGCGGACGTGGTGGGGCCGCGCCTGGCTGAAGGCGCTCGAGGACGCGGCGCTGGACGGGGAGCAGGTGAAAGCGGGGCGCAGGCTGGCGCGTGCGGGAGCCGTGGGTGCCGTGTCGGTGCGGCCCGGGCGCGTCACGGCGGTCGTCCAGGACCGTGACGGCACCGGCCATCGTGCCGACGTCCTGCTCCAGGAACTGTCCGGGGATCACTGGGACCGTTTCCTCGACATGGCGGTCGAGCGGGCCGGGCACGTCGCCGCCCTGCTCGACCGTGAGATGCCACCGCATCTGGTCGAGGACGCCGCGACGGCCGGAGTCGAACTGCTGCCCGGGCTAGGTGATCTGGAGGCGGAGTGCGAGTGCGGTGCCTGGGACCACTGCGGACACACCGCGGCGCTCTGCTACCAGGTGGCCCGCCTGCTGGATCAGGACCCGTTCGTCCTGCTGCTGATGCGCGGCCGCGCCGAACGTGCGCTGCTGGACGAACTCCACATGCGTGGAACCGAGTCGGCGGCGGGCTTCCAGGGAGCACAGAACGGCCTCCCGACGGGCCTCGCGGAAAGCACCCGGGACGGTGTGGACGCGGCCGAGGCGTTCGCGACGGGGGAGATCCTGCCGCCGCTCCCCGAGCCGCCCCGGTTGCCGACGGAACCCGGCCTGCCGCCCTCCCTGGACTCCGAGACCAGGCCCGCGCCTGGACTCGACCCGACAGCTCTGGAGTTCCTGGCGGCGCAGACGGCCCAGGAGGCACACCGACTGCTGGCCGAGGCTCTCCGCCCCGGGCACGAGCAGCAGCCCCCGGGCGGCGAGTTGACGTTCCGCCAGGACGTGGTGCGGCTGGCCGCCGGTGCCCCGGGAGCGAGCATCGAGGCACGGCTCGGCGAGGGTTCGGGGCGAGGCCGGGAGGGGCTGGCCCTCGCCGTCCGCGCCTGGCGGTACGGCGGGGCGGCCGGTCTCGCCGTACTGGACGAGGAGTGGTCCGTACCCGCGGACTCGCTCGCACGCGCGCGTGCGGCTCTGGAGACGGCATGGGACGAGGGCGAGCGGCCTTCGCTGCGGTCCGCGCACAACCGTTGGACCGTCGTGGGCGGGGATGCCCAACTGCGCCTCGGGCGGGACGGCCGCTGGTGGCCCTACCGCAAGGAGCGGGGTCGCTGGGCCCCGGCCGGCCCGGCGGCGCATGATCCGGCGACGGCCCTGGCATCGGTCACCGGCGAACCCGACAGCTGACGCCCGAGAGTGAGCCCGTCACTCGGATTCGTCACTCGGCCTCGTCACTCGAACCCATCACTCGAACCCGTCACTCGGCGTGGCCGACCGGGTCCGGGAAGAGTGAGTCGAGGTCGCTGGGCAAGCCGGTCGGGAATCCGCTCGGCAGATCACTGGGGAACCCGCTGGGCAGATCGCTGGGCAGACCGGAGGGCAGCGTCGGAAGGTCGCTGGGCAGCCCGGACGGCAGGCTCAGCGACGGGGTCGGCAAAGCACTCGTCCCGTCACCGGTCCCGCCCGACGGCTTCTCGTCAGGCGATCCCTCGCCCCCGGCGGCCACCAGCACCACGGCGAGGACGGCACCGAAGGTGATCACCACCGCCAGCGCGATGATGACGAGCCTGCGGCGCCCGTCGGGAGCGGGTCCACCGGGCGGATCAGGTGGCTGGCAGCCCCCGCCCTGACCCGGGGGCTGCCAGCCACCACCTCCCCAGGTCGGATCGCCCGGCGGCGGACCGAAGCCCCCTGACGGGGGTCCGAACCCGCCGCCGTTCGACGGAGGTGATCCGTCCGGCGGTCGGGGCGGCTGGGACGGTGGCGGCGACATGCCCATACCGTCCAGAGTCGCCGCGAAACGGCCAAGGCGCGAGCCCTGCGCGGGAGTTGATACGGACTCATGCCGTGGACCGCATGATTCCGGAGGATTCCGCGCAGAGAACGACCAGGGGAGGCGTTTTCAGACCGGCCCGAGGCAGCTCCGGCCGGATGAGGCGTGTGATCAGCCGCGCGCACCCAGCAGGTGGTCCATCGCCAGCTGGTCGAGCTGCTCGAAGGCCATGCCGCGCGCGGCGGCGGCCTCGGCGTCGAACTCCTCGAACGCCGTCCGGTCCGCGAGGAGCGCCTGCAGGCCGTCGGCGGCCGTGGGCTGGGCCAGCTGGTCCAGCCGGGCGGCGCGCAGCGCCTCCTGGACCGCCGGGTCCGCGCGGAAGGCGGCCGCGCGCTCCTTGAGGATGAGGTAGTTGCGCATGCAGCCCGCGGCCGACGCCCACACACCGTCGAGGTCCTCGGTGCGCGGCGGCTTGAAGTCGAAGTGCTTCGGCCCCGCGTAACCGGCGCTCTCCAGCAGGTCGACCAGCCAGAAGGCGGAGCGCAGGTCGCCCGCGCCGAAGCGGAGGTCCTGGTCGTACTTGATGCCGGACTGGCCGTTGAGGTCGATGTGGAAGAGCTTGCCGGCCCAGAGGGCCTGCGCGATGCCGTGCGGGAAGTTCAGGCCGGCCATCTGCTCGTGGCCGACCTCGGGGTTCACACCGTAGAGCTCCGGGCGCTCCAGGCGCTCGATGAAGGCCAGGGCGTGACCGACGGTGGGGAGCAGGATGTCGCCGCGCGGCTCGTTCGGCTTGGGCTCGATGGCGAACTTCAGGTCGTAGCCCTGGGAGGTGACGTACTCGCCGAGGAGGTCGAAGGCCTCCTTCATGCGGTCGAGCGCGTCCCGGACGTCCTTGGCGGCGCCCGACTCCGCGCCCTCGCGGCCGCCCCAGGCGACGTAGATCTTGGCGCCCAGCTCGACCGCCAGGTCGATGTTGCGGATCGTCTTGCGCAGCGCGTACCGGCGGACGTCGCGGTCGTTGGCAGTGAACGCGCCGTCCTTGAAGACGGGGTGCGTGAAGAGGTTGGTGGTGGCCATGGGCACGGTCATGCCGGTCGTGTCCAGGGCCGCGCGGAAGCGCTTGATGTGCTCCTCGCGCTCACTGTCCGAGGATCCGAAGGGGATCAGGTCGTCGTCGTGGAAGGTCACACCGTAGGCGCCGAGCTCCGCCAGACGCTGCACCGTCTCGACCGGGTCGAGGGCGCGCCGGGTGGCGTCGCCGAACGGGTCCCTTCCCTGCCAGCCGACGGTCCACAGGCCGAAGGTGAACCTGTCGTCGGGGGTGGGTTGGTAGTTCATGCCGCGGCTCCTTGCGCTCCGACTATTTCGTCATGGCGATTTACAAATTAGTATGCGGACGCGTCTCTGGGAAGACAAGATGTCGCCGGACGGAGGCGTCAGCCGCGTCAGCGGCGGTCACGAGCCGCGTGAGAAGGAGAGCCCGATGTCAGCTGCCGAGGGTCCGCTCGTCGTCGGTGTGGACTCGTCCACACAGTCCACCAAGGCCCTGGTCGTCGACGCGTCGACCGGTCGGGTCGTGGCGAGCGGACAGGCGCCGCACACCGTGTCCTCCGGCGCCGGCCGGGAGAGCGACCCCCGCCAGTGGTGGGACGCGCTGTGCCAGGCGCTGCACCAGTGCGGGGAGGCGGCGCGCGAGGCCTCGGCGGTGTCGATCGGCGGCCAGCAGCACGGCCTCGTCACTCTCGACGCCCGGGGCGAGCCGGTGCGGCCGGCGCTGCTGTGGAACGACGTGCGCTCGGCGCCGCAGGCTGCCCGCCTCGTCGAGGAACTGGGCGGCGCGAAGGCCTGGGCGGAGCGCGCCGGCAGCGTGCCGGGGCCGTCCTTCACCGTGACGAAGTGGGCCTGGCTGGCGGAGAACGAGCCCGAGGCCGTTCGCGCGACCACCGCCGTGCGTCTGCCGCACGACTACCTCACCGAGCGTCTCACCGGCCAGGGCACGACCGATCGGGGCGACGCCTCCGGTACGGGCTGGTGGGCGTCGGCGACGGAGGAGTACGACGCCGAGGTGCTCGCCCACGTCGGGCTGGACCCGACGCTGCTGCCCCGTGTGGTCCGGCCGGGTGAGGTCGCCGGGACCGTCCGGGACGCCCACGAGCTGCCTTTCGCCAAGGGAACCCTGGTCGCCGCCGGTACGGGTGACAACGCGGCCGCGGCACTGGGGCTCGGGCTGCGCCCCGGCACGCCGGTGCTGAGTCTGGGGACCTCCGGCACGGTGTACGCCGTCTCCAGGCGCCGCCCGGCGGATCCGACCGGCACCGTGGCGGGCTTCGCCGACGCGCACGGGGACTGGCTGCCGCTGGCCTGCACCCTGAACTGCACCCAGGCCGTCGACCGGGTCGCCGCCCTGCTGGGCCTCGACCGCGAGTCCGTCGAGCCCGGCACGGACGTCACCCTCCTCCCCTACCTGGACGGCGAGCGCACGCCGGCCCTGCCGCACGCCTCGGGCCTGCTGCACGGGCTGCGTCACGACACGACCGGCGGACAGTTGCTGCAGGCCGCGTACGACGGTGCCGTGCACTCCCTGCTCGGCGCGCTGGACCTGGTGCTCGACTCCGACGCGGACACCTCCGTACCGCTGCTGCTGATCGGCGGGGGCGCGCGGGGCAACGCCTGGCAACAGACCGTGCGCCGCCTTTCCGGGCGGGCCGTGCAGGTCCCCGAGGCCAGGGAACTGGTCGCGCTGGGCGCCGCCGCGCAGGCCGCGGGGCTGCTCACCGGCGAGGACCCGGCCGCGGTCGCCCGCCGCTGGGACACCACCCGGGGGCCGGTGCTGGAGGCCGTGGAGCGGGACGAGGAGACGCTCGCCAGGATCTCCCGGGTGCTGTCGGACGCCGCACCCCTGCTGGAACGCGGACCGGACAGCGACTGACCGACGAGGGACGATCGAACCGGCGAGGGACGCCCGAACCGGCAAAAGGCGGTCGGACCGGCGAGGGGGTGCCCGGACCGGCGAGGGGGTGTCTCCAGTGGGAAAATCCGATTCCGGCATGATCTACAGGGCAGGGACAGCAAAACGCACAGGGGCACCCGCGGGGTCACCCGCAGGAATACTCACCGGGACGCACCGACGGGAGCCGAGGGAGGCATGACCGCACCACTGCACGAGACCCACCCGAGCGGCTCCGGCCGTCGCCTGCCCGACAACCAGCAGGGCATGCGGCGCCGCAATCTGTCCCGGGTCATGCACACCGTCAACGCCGAGGGGCCGCTGTCCCGGGCCGCCGTCGCCTCGCACATCGGCCTGACCCGGGCGGCCGTGTCGACGCTGGTGGACGAGCTGATCCGTGCAGGGCTCCTGGAGGAACTGGGTCCCGAGCGTCCCGGCCGCGTCGGACGGCCCGGCTCGGCGCTCGCCCTCAGCGGACGCGGCCCCGCCGGTGTCGGGGCGGAGATCGGTGTCGACCACCTCGCGGTCTGTGCCGTGGATCTGCGGGGTGAGGTACGGGCTCGGGCGGTGCGGCACGGCACCAACCGCCGCCGGTCGCCGGAGCCGGTCATCGAGGAACTGACCGAACTCGTCCGACAGGTCGTCGCGGAGGCGGAGGGCGAAGGCCTGTGGCCCGCGGGGCTCGCCGTCGCCGTGCCCGGGCTGGTGGCGAGCGACGCCCGCACCGTGGTCCGCGCGCCCAACCTCGACTGGCACGACACGGACCTGGGCGCCCTGTTGCCGACCGATCTGCCGGTGACCGTGGACAACGAGGCCAACTTCGGCGGCCTCGCGGAACTCTGGCTCGGGGACGGCACACCGCCCGACTTCCTGCACGTCTCCGCGGAGATCGGCATCGGTGGCGCGGTCGTCGTGGACGGCCGGCTGCTCCGCGGAACACGTGGCTTCGCGGGCGAGTTGGGGCATGTCCCCGTCCGGCCGGAAGGCCCCGACTGCGCGTGCGGTGGACGCGGCTGTCTGGAGCAGTACGCCGGTGAGGAGGCGGTGCTGCGGGCGGCCGGGCTGGAACCGGGCGAACACCGTGTCGAGTTCCTCGCCGAGCGGGCCGCCGTCGGCGACAAGGACGTGCGCCGGGCCCTGCGGGGCGCCGGCACCGCGCTCGGGGTGGCGCTGACCGGCGCGGTGAATCTGCTGGACCCGCGGACCGTGGTGCTGGGCGGCGCCCTGGCCGCCCTGGCTCCCTGGCTGCTGCCTTCGCTGGAGCGGGAGTTGGCGCGACGGACGGCCGGTCCCGCGTGTTCCGTGACCGTGTCCCGGCTGGGCTCCGAGGGGCCCCTGCTCGGGGCGGCGCACTCGGTGGTGCGTGGTGTGCTGGACGACCCGGCGACGGTCGGGGTACGGCCGTAACCACGTGTCCCCCTGTCGGGTGACGAGGTTATCCACAACTCGCTGGTTCTCCACCGTTGTCCACAGGCTCCGACAGCCGATCGGCGATCGCCGTACCGTGATCCACGTGAGGCGCAGCCGTTCGACCTGCGGACGCGTCCACGAGTACGCATGCGAGCCGACGAGCACAGCACCACTCACCGAACGGAAAGGCAGAGCCACATGGAGCGAGCCAGGCCGTTGCCGAGCAGGCGGCGGCTGCTGCGGGGCACCGCCCTCGCCGCGATCCCCTACGCGTTGCTCCCGAGCCCCCGGGCCGACGCCCAGTCTCCGCCGCTCGACCACACCCCCGCCCGGTGGGAGCCGGCCAGCCCCGCCAACTACACCGCGGCCGACCGTCCGGCCGGCCGGCCCGTCGATCTGGTGATCATCCACGTCACGCAGACCACCTACAAGAACACCCTGCCCGTCTTCTGGAATCCGGCGAAGCAGGTCTCCGCGCACTACCTGCTCCGGTCGGCCGACGGACGGGTCACCCAGTGCGTCCGAGAACGCGACATCGCCTGGCACGCCGGCAACTGGGACTACAACGCACGGAGCATAGGCATCGAGCACGAGGGCTGGATCGACCGGCCCGAGTACTTCACCTCCGCCATGTACGAGCAGTCCGCCGCACTCACCGCGTCGATCTGCGACCGGCACGGCATCCCGAAGGACCGCGCCCACATCATCGGTCACTACGAGGTACCGGGCACCGACCACACCGATCCGGGACCCCACTGGGACTGGGACCGCTACATACGTCTCGTCGAAGCCGCCTGACACTGCCGTGGCACGCGGCTTGTCCGGGCGCGGGTCCGGCGGTGACGATGGGTTCCAGCCGCGAGCGCACGTCCGGGAGGCCGAGTTGACCGATCCATGGGTGGCTCTGGAACCGGGCGCCGATCCCGTCGAACGGGTGCGGGTGCTGCGTCGCGCACATGAGGCGTTCACCCAGCGGGGCACGGTGGCGCGACCGGTGCGTTCCGTGGTGGCGGACTCGTGGCGGCGTTCGGCGAAGGCGGGTGTCGGGCCGGAGGGCACCGCTCGGGTGGAACTGACGGACGGCGACCTCGGTTCCTACCGCGCGGAGCATCCGCTGGCCCGGGTGATGCCGTTGGTGCGCGAGTTGCTGGGCACGTTCGCGTCGGACGGCGAACACCTGCTGGCCGTGTGCGACGCGCAGGGCAGACTGCTGTGGGTGGAGGGGGACGCGGCGACCAGGCGGCGGGCCGACCGGATGAACTTCGTGCCCGGTGCGCGGTGGGCGGAGTCCGCGGTCGGGACGAACGCTCCGGGCACCGCGGTCGCCCTGGACCGGCCCGTGCAGGTGTTCGCGGCCGAGCACTTCATATGGCGGGTGCAGCCGTGGACGTGCGCGGCGGCGCCGGTGCACGATCCACGCACCGGTCGGGTGCTCGGTGCGGTCGACATCACCGGCGGCGACGGCCTGGCGCATCCGCACAGCCTGGGCTTCGTCCAGGCGGTCGCCCGGGCCGCCGAGTCCCAGCTTGCCCTGCTCGCCCCGCCCGGGGCTTCGGCGGACGCGCTCGAACTGGCCGCTCTGGGCCGGGACGAGGCCCAACTCCTGGTCCGCAGACGCAAGATCAGGCTCAGTCGGCGGCACAGCGAGATCCTGGTGCTGCTTGCCCGCCACCCGGAAGGACTGTCCGGTGACGAACTGCTCTGCGCGCTGTACGAGGACGAGTCGGTGACGCCGGTGACGCTGCGCGCCGAACTGGCGCGGCTGCGCCGTCTCCTCGGGCCGGGGTTGCTGGGGTCACGGCCGTACCGGCTGACGGTTCCCGTCGAGTCCGACGTGGCGGTGGTGGAACGGCGACTGGAGACGGGCGCGGTGACGGCGGCCGCGTCGGCGTACGGGGGCCCGCTGCTGCCGGGCTCGCAGGCGCCGGCTGTCGTGCGACTGCGGCGCAGGCTCGCCGACGGGCTGCGCACGGCGCTGATCGCCGGGCACGACCCCGACCTCCTGGCGGACTGGGCGCACGCGCCCTGGGGCGAGGACGATGTGGAGGTGTGGCGGGCGCTCGCCACAGTACGCCCGACACCGGCCGTACGGTCCCGACTGCGCGAACTGGAAGCGGAACTGTCCGCCCCGCCGGACTGGGGGCACCCCCGTCCTCGACGACCCTGAAGGATGCGGAGGCGCAACGTCGTTGCAACATTGCGGCTCCTAGCCTCCCCAAGAGAGCCGCCCAACGGCGGGTGGCGCTTCCCGGGAGGCAGGTATTCATGACCCGTTTCGCAGCGCCCGGTACGGATGGCGCGGTCGTCTCCTACGAGGCGCGTTACGACCACTTCATCGGGGGTGAGTACGTGCCGCCGGCGCGCGGGCAGTACTTCGAGAACCCGAGTCCGGTGAACGGGCTGCCGTTCACCGAGATCGCGCGGGGTACGAGCGAGGACGTGGAGCGCGCGTTGGACGCGGCGCACGCGGCCGCGCCCGGCTGGGGGCGCACGTCCGTGACCGAGCGTTCGGACGTCCTGCGGAGGATCGCCGACCGGATGGAGGCAAATCTGGAGCAGTTGGCGGTCGCGGAGAGCTGGGAGAACGGCAAGCCGGTGCGGGAGACGCTGGCCGCGGACATCCCGCTCGCCATCGACCACTTCCGGTACTTCGCGGGGGCGATCCGCGCGCAGGAGGGTTCGCTGGCGGAGCTCGACGACGACACGGTGGCGTACCACTTCCACGAGCCGTTGGGTGTGGTCGCCCAGATCATCCCGTGGAACTTCCCGATCCTCATGGCGACCTGGAAGCTCGCGCCGGCGCTGGCGGCGGGCAACGCGGTCGTGCTCAAGCCGGCCGAGCAGACCCCGGCGTCCATCCACGTCTGGATGAGCCTGGTGGCCGATCTGCTCCCGCCGGGTGTGGTGAACATCGTCAACGGGTTCGGGGTGGAGGCGGGCAAGCCGCTGGCGTCGAGTCCGCGGGTGGCGAAGGTGGCGTTCACGGGCGAGACGACGACGGGGCGTCTGATCATGCAGTACGCCTCGGAGAACATCACGCCGGTGACTCTCGAACTCGGCGGAAAGTCGCCGAACATCTTCTTCGACGACGTGTGGTCGGCGAACGACGATTTCCGTGACAAGGCCCTCGAAGGCTTCACGATGTTCGCGCTCAACCAGGGTGAGGTGTGCACCTGTCCGTCGCGGGCGCTGGTGCAGCGCGGCAACTACGCCGAGTTCATGGAGGCGGCCGTCGCCCGCACGGAGCAGATCAAGACCGGGCACCCGCTGGACACCGAGACGATGATCGGCGCCCAGGCCTCCAACGACCAGTTGGAGAAGATCCTCTCCTATCTGGACATCGGTCGGCAGGAGGGCGCGAAGGTCCTGACCGGCGGGGAACGCATCGAACATGACGGCGAGTTGAAGGGCGGTTACTACGTCCAGCCGACGATCTTCGAGGGCGACAACCGTATGCGGATCTTCCAGGAGGAGATCTTCGGCCCGGTCGTCTCCGTGACCTCGTTCGACGACTTCGACGACGCCATCAAGATCGCCAACGACACGCTGTACGGCCTGGGTGCGGGTGTCTGGACGCGTGACACCAACACCGCCTATCGCGCGGGCCGTGCCATCCAGGCGGGCCGGGTCTGGACGAACTGCTACCACGCCTACCCGGCGCACGCCGCGTTCGGCGGTTACAAGGGTTCAGGTATCGGCCGTGAGACCCACAAGATGATGCTGGACCACTATCAGCAGACCAAGAACTTGTTGGTGTCGTACTCGCCGAAGAAGCTGGGCTTCTTCTAGGCACAGAAAAAGGGCGTCTGACCTGGCCAAATACCAGTCAGGCGCCCTCCGGCGCCTGGGCTGAGGCACCAAGTTTGTAGCTGTTGGCGTTCTGCCGCCGTGTCCTAGCTTCGGCATGGCTGGCCTGGCCAACGAACCATGCGCTCCTGGGCGGGTGGGCACCAAAGGTCCGTTGGTTCAGAGAAGTGACCAGCCCGCTAGAGATGGCGCCGGACCCCTGGGCATGAGGCGTGACGGACCTCCGTGATGTGCCCCGAGATCGTGCCCCAGCACTGAGGCCTTTCACCTTCGGAGCGATTTGTTAGCGTCAGCAGCGTGAACGGTTCACCTCTGCCAGACAGGTGCGCCACGAGCGTCGTCGAATCCTGTCCGCTCGGTGCCGCGACCACGCTCGCCGAACTCGCCCGGGACCCGCATCCGCGGCTGGCGCTGCTTCGTGCGCGGGAGCCGGTGTCGTGGGTCCGCGAGTTGGACGGCTGGCTGGTGACCCGTCGTGATCTCGCCCTCAGCGTGATGCGGGACGCCGCGACCTTCACCGTCGATGACCCCCGGTTCTCCACCGCGCAGATCGTCGGCCCCAGCATGCTGTCGCTCGACGGCGACCAGCACACCCGGCACCGCGAGCCCTTCAGCTCCCCTTTCCGTCCCCGGGCCGTGCGTGACGGTTTCGCCGCGTTCACAGAGCGGGAGACCGACAGACTCATCACCGGGCTGAAGCCGACGGGCGCCGTCGACCTGCGACGTGCCTTCGCCGGCCCCCTTGCGGTTGCGGTCGTGACCGAGGCGCTGGGCCTGGTCGGCACCGACGGCGAGACGGTGCTCGCCTGGTACGACTCCATCGTGCAGTCGGTCTCGGACATAACCGCCGGCCACGAGGCGGGCCCCGCGGGTCTCGCAGCATACGCGCAGCTGAGAACTGCGGTGGAAGCCACCGTGGCCGACCGGCACGCTTCCTCTCTCCTCGTCTCGGCCGCCGGGCAGCTGGCAGTGCCCGAGGTGGCGTCCAATGCCGCCGTACTGATGTTCGGAGGCATCGAGACCACCGAAGCGATGATCACCAACGCGCTGCTGCACCTGCTGCGGCACCCCGACCAACTCGCCCTCGTCCGGGCCGACTCCGATCTGCTGGACGGCGCGATCGAGGAATCCCTTCGCCTCGAACCCGGCGCGGCGGTCGTGGACCGCTACGCCACCCGTGACACCGTCCTCGGCCCGGCCACGATCCGCCGTGGCGACCTCGTCACCGTCTCCCTTACGGGGGCCAACCGCGACCCAGCCGTCTTCCCCGACCCCGACCTGTTCGACGTCCGCCGCGAGAACGCGCGTCTGCAACTGGCCTTCGCACACGGCCCTCACTACTGCCTCGCGGCGCACCTCGCCCGTCTGGAGACCCGCATCGCCCTCCAGCACCTGCTCGAACGCCTCCCCGGCCTGCGCCTCGACCCCGGCCACCCCGCCGCCCCGTACGGCCTGGTCTTCCGCAAGCCCACCACCCTGCATGTGCGGTGGGACCAAGCGGCCTGACCAACGACTCCGGAGGCGACTCCACCTCACGCTTCAGAAGTGGGTCCGACTCAAGTTCCGTGAGACGGTGACGCCCCCAAAGCTGGGACAGACGAGACTTCCTCACGAAAATGGGCGGCAGCGGTGCGTCCCCGTACTACGGACTGATTCCGCTGGAAGACTGCACCACCGTCTTCACGATGAACATCGGAGCTGCCAGCACCGGCTCAAGAGGATTCAGCCGGGCCTACCGCCCCACACGCGACGGTCACCTCTTCCTGCACGTCATCGAACGTGGCTGCAGCGATCTCGTCCTCATAGGCGTAACCGGCCCTCTCACCGGGCGCATGCTCATCGGCAACGCCGAGGGCTTCTGGGGTCCGAACGTCTCCTCAGCCCCGGATTTCCTCGCCTGGTACGAACGATCGACATAGCCACAGCCTCACAGTTCGACCTCCGTCAAGGGTCGCTGACCTGCCAGGGGGTGGCCTTGATGTGCGTTGGCGCTGGTGGTGCGGTGCTCGAAGTCGCGTGCCGGGCAGCGGGGGTGCGCATCAGGTGGGCGAAGAAGCGCTCGACGATCCACCGTTTAGGCAGGACGACGAAGCCGCGCATGTCGTCGCTGTGTTTGCCGCCGTCGGCCCAGGCCAGTTCCATCCGGTGGTGTGCGTCGGTGACCTGCTCGAGCAGGGCCTGGGCGGCGGCGCGGTCGCCGGTGTCCGCGGCGGTGACCATCACCCCTGTTTCGAATCCGGCGCACGCGCCCCGCAGCGTCCGTGGGGAATTACCCCGCCGTACCCCTCCTGTTGGCCGGGGCTGGCTACCTTGCCGCGCCCGGGCCGGTACAAGAGAGGCACATCCATGAGCACGCCGATCCACCGCACCTCGACACGGCAATCCGCAGCCGGCTTAGCGTCGGCCCGGCACCGTGAGGGAGGGAGCCGGGCCGGGAGTACGTCCGCACGCTCGCACGAGCTCGCCCTCCTTCAGATGCAGTCCCGCGCCGGCAACCGGGCCACGACCGCGGCGCTGCAGCGCGTCCGGGACACCGAGAGAGGGAATGCGGCGGCGAAGGGCGAGGCGTCCCCCGGAGCGAAGAAGAAGAACTATCGCGACCGGATCGCCGCGCTCCTCGACAGGTTCAAGAAGAATCTCGAACCTATCGACACCTTCATCAAGGGCTTCCAGACCCCCACCAACGCGGCCTTCACCCAGCAGGCCGCCGTCGCGGCCAACGAGCAACTCAAGCACTCCGCCGCCGCCTCCGGGACCTCCGCGGCGTCGGGCAACCTCCTCACGGAGGCCGCCGGCACCGTGGTCAGTGGCATGGACGCGTACAAGAACCTGAAGGGCGCCAAGAAGCACGAGTCCGGGGCCGATCACCACACGGCGAAGAAAAAGGCCAAGACCAAGGGGGCAGACACGGTCGTCGGCGCCGCCAGTTCGGGAAGCTACAGCGCCGCCATCGCCAAGGAAGTGACCAAGATCCAGAAGGCGGCGGACGCCGCGGTGGCATCCGAGGCGAGTGGTATCGCCAGCGCTTCCATCGGCGCGATCAAGGCCATGCGGTCCGCCTTCCGCATCGGGGGAGCAGCCAGCAAGTACAAGAAGGTCAAGGAGCTGGGCGATCCCCACCTCGTCCAGGCGGGGTCACTGGCACGGCTGAACGAGGCGCGCGAGCAGGCCGACTGGGCCGCAGCAGAGGCTTACGTCGCACTGGACAGCTACTGGAAACATGAGGGGCCGGGGCGGCTGGAGCTCGTTTCCGAGGCCGTCGACGCCGCCTGGGAGGCGATGGGTGAAGCCCGTGACGCCGCCGAGCAACTCCAGCACGCCGAGAACGACGTGGAAAAGCTGAGCAAGGTGCAGCAGTACGCGAAGAAGAAGCAGCTCACCAAGATCGGCAAGGAGACCGCCGGCGGCGCGGGCGAGTCCGTCAAGGCCGCAGCCGGCGTCGTGACGGCGGTCGCGGCGGGAACAGCCGGGCTGGCGAGCAACCCGGTCGGATGGGGCCTCGCCGGGGCCGGAGCCGGTCTCGTCCTCGGCGTCACCATGTACAAGGCGCTCCGCGCCGCCACGAAGCGCTACGAAGAGGTCCACCACCCCGAGCGCTGGGCGCCGCCGGGCGAGACCCCGGCGGAGGCCGCCTCCCGCACCGAGTCGCTGAAGCACGCGATGAAGTTCTGGAAGAAGGTGTCGAAGGGCGAACGCCAGGCCATGGCGCGCGAGATCTACGCCCTGGCGGCGGGCCCCGACATCTCCGCCAGCACCACGGCCGAGATGCGGGAGTCCGCCAGGTCCCTGCTCATCGCCCTCAAATCCGGCCCCGCCCAGCACAAGCTGGAGCCGGACGCGTGGGCCGAGACCCTCAACGACCCGGCGAAGACCTCCGGTTGGATCGCGGAGATAGCGGAGCAGCTGGCCTCGGGGTGACCTGGAGCGGGCCGCTACCGGCGTGTCGACAGGACGGACACGAACGGCACCCAGGCCGCACGGCTCAGCGCCGGCCGGCGGCCTTCGGCGTTCTCGGGGTCGCGGCCGTGAGCGGGGATGACGACGATGCCGCTGCGGTCGGCGCGGACGATGTCCCCGGGTTCCAGGCGCAGCCGACGCGATCGGCCGGCCGACCCCGGCAACGGCCAATCGCCTCAGGGCCCCACGGCAGGCTGACCCCTGCGCGCCCGCCGCGCACCCATCAGACGGCGCCGAGGACCGAACGTTGTGCGCACACTTGCCGCGATCACTTCACCAGCGCGCGTGCCCCTGCTCAGTACAACCGTCAGAAGACCGTCCCACGACTTCCGGGGCGGCTGGATGCTGGTTCAGGTGCCGGTCGCTCGAGCTGATCGGGATTGGCCGCGCAGTGCAGGAAGCCGGGCGCGGTCGTTCGCGTCGGCGAGGCTCTCGCCCAGGGTGAGGAGGGAGAGGAGCCGCACCGGCCGACCGGCCGCGGCAGCGGCCTCCAGCTTGTGGTGGCCGTCGAGGAGGAAGTGGGTCAGGCCCCAGTGCGCCGACGGGTCATCTGCCGAGCCGAGGGACGGTCGGCACACGTCCAGCGTGGATACGGCCACCGCCGTGGGAACCGTTCCCCGTTCCATGAGCGCGATGTACTCCTCGACACGCTCCCTTTCGTTCCAGGTCGGAGGGACCATGGGCACGACGAATTCGTAGAGGTGGGCATCCGTGCCGACCGCGGTCTCGAAGGTCCGGTAGTACGGGGTGTGCGGGTACTCCGGCAGGCCCCAGAACTGGTCGACCCCCCAGGACGTGACCTGTTCGTCGCTGAAGTAGTCCCCGTCTTTGCCGGGGATGACCAGCTGGGGTTCCACGCTCAGGAGCAGCGGAAGGTACTCGCCCTCCGGCAGCAACGCACCGAACGCATCGATCACGCCGCCGTCATCCGGATCGTCCAGTGGCCGGCTGAGCAGTTCCTGCATGTTCTCGAGGGACAACTTCTCTCTGGCGGTTTCCAGCCGGCGAAACAGGAGCGGGCACGTTCCGCAAAAGAAGCTGAGCTCGAAGGCAGGCTCGTTGTCGACCATGAGCAAGCGACGTCGCGGCCCGCCGCCGAGCTCATGCGGCTCCGCATCGAAGTGCAACCGTGCCTCGGAGGGAGGGACGCCGAGAGTGCGGGGGTCGCCCGTTGTGATCATCACGGACCGACCGTACGGGAGGCCGTGAGGCGGCTCCACCGAGTACTGAGCGCAGATTCTGCCGAGCAGGAGCAGCATGGTCAGTCCACCGGCCACGAAGAGCCCAGTCCACCAAGGGTGATCGGCTATCAGCCCCCGCAGATCTCCGGTGATCCACCGGCCGACGTCCTCGGTGAGCCACTCCCAAAGCGAACGACGCCCCGCCGGTGCGGCTGCGGGCCGTGACCAGGCCGTGCGACTGCGGGACCCGTGTGCCTGTCGGCCGCTGGGGGCCGTGACCGGACCGTATGGCTGCGGGATTCGGTGGCTCGGAAGCCGGTAGGGCCCCTGCTCGCGAGGCACGCGGGCGGCGTCGAAGCCTCGGCGTTCTCGCTGGACGGACCCCTGCTCGCCTCCGGAGGCGCCGGTGCTACAGGACGGCTGTGGTGCGCGGACGGCGGCGACTGGTGGCAGGCATCCGGCGACGGACACCGCCCGGTCGTCGTCGGCACCGCTCGGGCCGCCCGCCAAGCAGTGATCCGCTTCGGCCGGGTGCGGAGGGCCGTAGGATCCTGCTGCCGCGACAGCCGCATGCAACAGTGCGTCCGGGCGGCGACAGGGCCGTTCGGGCATGATGGAACGGCACCTTTTCCGGAGGGAGCGGGGATGGCGGAGAGTCCAGCACAGCGGCGGAAGGGCGTTCCGGCGGCGCCCCAGCTGCGGCTGGATGAGCTGTTGGAGGGGCTACAGGCCCAGGTGGAACAGGTCCGCGCGACACGGGACCGGGTGCACACGCTGCTGGACGCGGTCCTCTCCATCGGCACCGATCTGGATCTCGACGTGGTGCTGCGCCGGATCACCGAGTCTGCCGTGACCCTGGTGGACGCCCGGTACGGGGCTCTGGGAGTGCTCGGCGAAGAGGGGAAGATCCGGCAGTTCATCACGGTCGGCATGGACGAGGACACCATCGAGCAGATCGGGCACTATCCCGAGGGCCAGGGCATCCTCGGGCTGCTGATCCGCGAACCGGAGCCGCTGCGCCTGGCCGACCTGGGCCGCCATCACGACTCCGTCGGCTTCCCCGCCGGGCATCCGCCGATGACCACGTTCCTGGGGGCGCCGGTGCGCGTGCGCGACCAGGTCTTCGGCAACCTGTACCTGACCGACAAGCGCGGCGGGGCTGAGTTCGACGACGATGACGAGGCGGTTCTGCGCACGCTGGCGGCCGCGGCCGGCGTCGCGATCGACAACGCCCGCCTGTACGAGGACTCCCGCCGCCGGGAGCAGTGGCTGGCGGCGAGCAGCGACCTGACCCGCAGCCTGCTGTCGGGCACCGACCCGGACCAGGTGCTGTACAAGGTCGCCTCGACCGTCAGGGCTCTGTCCGGAGCGGATCTGGTGACGGTGGCGGTGCCGTTCGACGGCGGCGACGAGCTGGTGATCGAGGCCGCCGACGGTGAGGGTGCCGAGCAGGTCCAAGGGCTGGTACTGCCGGCCACCACGCTGGCCGCGAAGGTCCACCTCTCCAACGAGCGGATCACCAGCAGTGCGCTGTCCGACGAACCGCAGGCCGGGGGCGGCTCCGCGGCGCGGATCGGCCTGGGGCCCGGGTTCCTGCTCCCCCTGGGCGGCGGCGAGCACGTCCGCGGGGTCCTGCAGGTCGCCAACCTGATCGGCGGCACAGAATTCTCCGAAGCCACCATGGCCATGATCAGGAGTTTTGCCGACCAGGCCGCGCTGGCCCTGGAGATCGCCGAGCACCGGCGCGAGGCCGACCAACTGCTGGTCCTGACCGACCGCGATCGCATCGCACGCGACCTGCACGACCTTGCCATCCAGCGGCTGTTCGCCTACGGGCTCACTCTGAACTCGGTGCTCGGCCGGATCTCCGACCGGCCCCAGGTGGCCGAGCGGGTGCAGCGGGTCGTCGACGACCTCGACGACACCATCAAGACCGTGCGAGGCACGATCTACGCACTGCGCGAGCGCGACCGTGCCGACAGCCGCGGCGGTCTGCGCGGGAGACTCCTGGCCGAGACCGACCAGGCTGCCGCCGTACTCGGCTTCACTCCCGCCCTGCGCATGACCGGCCTGCTGGACACCGTCGTGCCCGCCGACCACGCCGAGCACCTGCTGGCAGTGCTGCGCGAGGCACTCTCCAATGCCGCCCGGCACGCACACCCCACCGCCGTCGAGGTCACTGCCGAGACGGACGGCAGCCGGCTCCACCTGCGCGTCGCCGACAACGGCACAGGCATCGACCCGGCCGTCAACCGCCGCAGCGGCCTGGACAACCTCCGTCGGCGCGCCACCGACCTCGGGGGCAGCTTCACGATCAAGCCGAACGATCCCACCGGCACCATCGTGGAATGGACGGTGCCCCTCTCCGTACAGGCGCACGCCTGAGCCCCATTTCGCCGTCTTCTGCCGAACGGGGCCGTGGGGCCCAGCGGTTGAGGCCGCACGCCCGATCCCTTGCGGCGTTCCGTCCCCGATCGCGGAGGGCGGTCGCGAAGGATGTGGTCGCGCACCAGGGCCTCCGTCTCCGTCAGCCTCTCCGGCCAGGCCGGCCGGCGAGGGCGTCGCGCCGCCGACGGGCTCGATCGGCACCGCCTCGATGCGGCGGTCCTCGGCCTCCAAGGCAGCGATCTGCTCAGGAAGTCCTCGGCCGGGGCGGGAAACAGGCCGTGCTCCTCCACCTGGGTGTGCGGGCCGAGCACGTCACGATCTCCCGGGCGACCTCCGCCATCCGGGCCACCCCGCCCAGCAGCGCGGCGGCCACGGCGTAGACGGCCGGAACCATGGCGGTGATCAGGAACCGGGTGGCCACGCTGTTCGCGTCGACCGGCTTCACAGTGGTAAGGGTGCTGATCGGGGGCGCCTCCCATGCCGGCACCGAAGCCGCCGGTGGCAGGGCCGCGGCGCTCCGGCGGGAACCAGGCGCCCACGTTGTCGGTCCCTGGGCACGAGTCCCTGTCGAGGGACAGGCAGGTTCTGGGTTCGGGCCCGGCCGTCCTTCCCCACTCCCACCACCACCGCCGCGCACCGGTGCCGGCTCGGCCTCCGCGCGACAGTGGCCTCGTCCGTCGCTCCCGTAGGGCTCGGTCGAAAGGAGGGCCGGTCGGCCCTATTTCCCCGCAGCGCCTGCGGGGACCATGGACTGATGTCCCAGAAAGACGCCTTTCGCGCACTCGACCGGCAAGAGTGCCTGCGCCTGCTGACCAAGGTGCCTGTCGGCCGGGTGGTCTACACCCTGCAGGCACTGCCCGCGATCCTGCCCATCAACTTCTCCCTGGACACCGACGCCTCCGTCCTGCTGTGCACCTCGCCCGACTCGGACCTCGCCCACGCCATCGACGGCGTCGTGGTCGCCTTCGAGGCGGACGAGTTCGACGCGGCTGCCCGGTCCGGCTGGAGCGTGGTCGTCACTGGACGGGCCTCCGTGGTGAGGGACCCCGCCGAGCACGAACGCCTGTCACAGGCCGGACCCAGCTCCTGGATGCCTTTGCAGGACGCGGCCTTCGTTCGAATCGAGTCCGAGATGGTCACAGGCCGTGAGCTCATGGGAGCGCACAGCACGCGTTGAGCCGCGCCCCGCCGCTCCGGGCCGTATCCCCGCGGTCCTCGCGGTGATCGGCCCCACCTCCGCGACCGCCGTGCGCGCCGCGGCGCCTCTGTACACGGAGGCGTCCATGCCGCTCGTCCTCGTGTCGTTGGCACCCGAGACCGTGGGACTGCCCGACCCCGAACTGCCGACCGTCTGCGCGACCGTGGCCTCCGAACTCTCCCGGGGCATATCGGTCCTCGACTATCTGCACCGGGTACGTCCCACACGCCGGACCGCCCTCATCGAGGACCGCGAGGGGGGCGAGACCTCCTGGGACCTCGCCGGTCGCCTGCGCGAGTCCCCGCCCAACGAGGGAACCGCCACCGTCCACCCCGTGGCGGAGGACGAGGACGACTTCCGCCCAGCCGTCGACGCCGCCCTGACTGCCCGGGCGCAGGCGGCCGTCTACACGGGAACCTCACCGATCCGGCCCGCGCTCTGCGCCCGCGCGCTGTCCGGCGCGGGCTTCACCGGGCCGCGCATGGGTTTCGAGTTCGTGATGCGCCCGGCCTTCCTGAAGGAGGCGGGCGAGACGGCCGAGGGCTGGTTGTTCGAGGCTCCTCACACCGATCCTGCCGCCACGCAGACCAAGGCCGCGAAGGCGTTCACCGCGGCCCACCGCGAACGCTACGACGAGCCCCCCCGGCCGCTGGGCCGCCGAGGCCTACGACGCCGTAGGCCTGATCGCCCGCGCCATGGACTCTCTCGGCACGGACTCGGAGTTCGAACCCGGCGAGGTCGCCGAACGCCTCTTCCGCACTACCCACCACGGGGTGGCCAAGCGGATCCGGTTCGTCGAGGGCAGCACCCACTTCCTGGAAGTGGCGAACATGAACTTCCTGAACCAGGTCACCGACGGCGCCTTCCGCTTCCTGGGGCGGCACGACAGATACACGGGAAGGAGGGCTGACAGGGAGCGGGGTGAGCCGACGAAACCGGTCAGCAGGCGAAGAGCGGCGAACACGTACGCACGGGTCGCCGTCGGCGCGGCGGTCGCCTCGTCGGCGGAGGCGGATGCCGTCCCCGCCCTGTGCGGGGACGGGAAGCGGAATCCAGGATGCCGGTGGGGGTGGTCGTGCACTGCCATGATGCTCGTCCCTCCCCGAACGGCCCTCTCCGCCCGGGCTCGTCGGCATCGGTCAGCCGTCCCAGGCCCAGTCGGCGATCTCCGGCAGGTCGGTGCCGTGGACCCTGATCCAGTCGTGGTGGCGCAGCCGGGCGTCCTCCATCCGCTGGCGTACGGCGGCGGCACGCACCGCGAGGCCGGGGACGCGGTCGATGACGTCCATGACCAGGCGGTAGCGGTCGAGGTCGTTGCGGACCACCATGTCGAACGGCGTCGTCGTGGTGCCGATCTCCTTGTAGCCGCGCACGTGCAGGTGCCGGTGGCCGGTACGCCGGTAGGCCAGGCGGTGGATCAGCCAGGGGTAGCCGTGGTAGGCGAAGATCACCGGCTTGTCCCTGGTGAACAGGCCGTCGTACTCGAAGTCGCCCATGCCGTGCGGGTGTTCCTCGCTCGGCATCAGCCGGGCGATGTCGACCACGTTGACGACGCGGACGGCGAGCTCGGGCAGGTGCCGGCGCAGCAGTTGGGCGGCGGCCAGGACCTCCTGGGTGGGCACGTCGCCGGCACAGGCCAGCACCACGTCCGGCTCGCGGCCGTTCTCGGTGCCCGCCCACTCCCAGATCCCCGCGCCGCGCGCGCAGTGGGCCTTGGCCTGCTCCATCGTCAGCCAGTCGAAGCAGGGCTGCTTGCCCGCCACGACGACGTTCACGTAGTCCTGGCTGCGCAGCGCGTGATCGGCCACCGTGAGCAGCGTGTTGGCGTCCGGCGGGAAGTAGACCCGCACGGCCTCCGGGCTCTTGTTGAGGATGTGGTCGACGAAGCCGGGGTCCTGGTGGGAGAAGCCGTTGTGGTCCTGGCGCCACACGTGCGAGGTCAAGAGGTAGTTGAGGGAGGCGATGGGGGCGCGCCAGGGCAGAAGGCGGGTGACGCGCAACCACTTGATGTGCTGGTTGACCATCGAGTCGACGATGTGCACGAACGCCTCGTAGCAGGAGAACAGCCCGTGCCGGCCGGTCAGCAGGTAGCCCTCCAGCCAGCCCTGACAGGTGTGTTCGGACAGGATCTCCATCACCCGGCCGTTCCGGTCGAGGTGCTCGTCCACGTCGAGGGTGTCGGCCTGCCACGCCTTGCCGCTGGCCGCGTAGACGGCCTGGAGGCGGTTGGAGGCGGTCTCGTCGGGACCGACGAGGCGGAAGTCGCGCCGGTCGGCGGTGGATCGCATGACGTCTTCCAGCAGGTCGCCGAGGACACGGGTGGGTTCGTGCATGGTGGCGCCGGGTTTGTCGACGGGGACGGCGTACCGCTCCAGCGGGGGCAGGGGCAGTTCACGCAGCAGCAGGCCACCGTTGGCATGCGGAGTGGCGCCCAGGCGGCGGTCACCGTCCGGGACACAGGCCAGGACGTCGGGTACGGGACGGCCGTGCTCGTCGAACAGCTCCTCGGGGCGGTACGAACGCAGCCACGCCTCCAACTGCCGCAGGTGTTCCGGGTTGTCGCGAACGGCGGACAGCGGGACCTGATGGGCGCGCCAAGTGCCTTCCACCGGCAGCCCGTCGACCTCGGCAGGGCCGGTCCAGCCTTTGGGGGTACGCAGCACGATCACCGGCCAGCGAGGGCGCTCGGTCGCGCCGTCCTCGCGGGCGGCGCGCTGAAGGGCGGCGATCCTGTCCAGGGCGGTGTCCATGGCCTCGGCCATCGCCCGGTGGACGGCGATCGGGTCGTCGCCGGTGACGTGGATCGGGTCGTGGCCGTACCCCTGGAGGAGTGCGTCGAGTTCTGGCTCGGGGAGTCGGGCGAGCACGGTCGGGTTGGCGATCTTGTAGCCGTTGAGGTGCAGGATCGGCAGGACGGCGCCGTCGTGGACGGGGTCGAGGAACTTGTCGGAGTGCCAGGACGCGGCCAGTGGGCCGGTCTCCGCCTCGCCGTCGCCGATCACGCAGGCGACCAGCAGGCCGGGGTTGTCGAAGGCGGCGCCGTAGGCGTGGGAGAGGGAGTAGCCCAGTTCGCCGCCCTCGTGGATGGAGCCGGGTGTCTCGGGGGCGACGTGGCTGGGGACGCCGCCGGGGAACGAGAACTGCTTGAACAGCCGGGCCATGCCGGCCGCGTCCTGGGTGACGTCGGGGTAGGTCTGGGTGTACGAACCCTCCAGCCAGGAGCCCGCGACCACGGCTGGGCCGCCGTGACCGGGGCCCCAGATGCACAGGGCGTCCTGGCCACGGGCCTTGATGACGCGGTTGAGGTGGGTGTAGACGAGGTTCAGCCCGGGCGAGGTCCCCCAGTGGCCGAGGAGGCGCGGCTTGACGTGCTCCGGGCGCAACGGCTCGGTCAACAGGGGGTTGGCCATGAGGTAGATCTGGCCGACGGACAGATAGTTCGCGGCGCGCCAGTGGGCGTCCAGCGTCCTCAGCTCGTCGTCGGAGAGCTGGGTCGGCGCCTGCGGCGTGTCAACGGACATCATGGGGTCCCTTCCGGATCGGGGTCGGTCGGAGGTGCATGTGGGTCCGTACTTCCCCACCCTCCCCCGGTCCGCCGGGTGCCCGACAGGGCCGACCGGGCCATCCCGGTACCCCTGTGTCCCTCATCCGGTCGCCGGCACGAGCACGACAGGGCAGTGGGAGTGCTGCAACAGGACATGCGCGACAGGGCCGACCGGTGGACCGACCCGGCCCGCACGCCGTCGCGCGCCGATGACCACGACGCCGGCCTCGCGCGTGCCCGCCAGCAGGGCGTGGGCCGGTCCGGTGCGGACCGTGCGGCCGACGACCTCGACCTCGGGATACGCCTCCCTCAGCCGGGCGGTGCTGAACCGCGCCATGGCTTGCTCGGCCCGGTCGTCGCGGGCCTGGCGTTCCTGGCCGGGGCTCGTCGCGGCTACCAGCGAGGGCAGTTCGGGTGTGGTGTGCCGGTGCGTGGCTGCGTGCAGGACCCGCAGCCGGGTCCCGCGCCGAGCCGCTTCCTGGAAGGCGTAGGCGGCCGCGGCCTCGTCGGCCTCGCTCTCCAGACCGAGCAGCACCTCCCGCCCTTCGTCGCAGGGATGATCCCCGCGGGCGACCAGCAGCGGACCGTGCGCGTGCGCGGCCAGGCGCCAGCTCACCGACCCGGCCAACAGGCCGGAGACGCTGCCGAACCCCCGGGTGCCCACCACGGTGAGGACGGCGTCCTCGCTCTCCCGCGCCAGCGCCCGCACGGCGCCGCCCTCCACGGCCCTGGTCTCCACCGGCAGACCCGAGTGACGCTCGTGCACCCGCGCGGCGGCCGACGCCAGAACCGGCCCCGCCTCGTCACGGTCGGCCACGGCGTAGACGACGCGCAACGCGCTGCCGCGGCGCACCGCTTCCTCGGCGGCCCAGTCCAGGGCCCGTACGGCGACCAGTGAACCGTCCACTCCGACGACCACATGACGATCAGTCATTGTCCGTTCCCTTCTGTTCCGTGCGCCGGGTGTCCTCGTGGCGGGCGCCCACGAAGGATGCTCATCGTCCGCGGACGCCGTGGGCAGAGGCCGATGGAACCCGTCGGCATGCCTTACGTCCCGTCCCGCCGGGCCGTTGGGCCCCGGGGTCCGGCCGGACGGGGCGGGACGTAAGGCGTGGGGAAGGTGATCGGACCGGCGTGTCCCGTGGCCGTCGCTGCGGGCTGATCAGCGGACCGGGGGGCGGGGAACCACAGCCGCGCGCCCTCCGCGCGGGCGGCTTCGCCAGGTTCTCTGCGCGGACACGGTGCCAGCGGCCGGTCCGAGAACGGCAAACGGGTGACCAGCGACCAGCGACCAGCGACCAGCGACCAGCGACCAGCGACCAGCGACCAGCGACCAGCGACCGCCCAGGGTGCGCGATCGCGACCCGGAGATTCAGCGGCCACGCCCCCACCGAAAGATGCAGGGCAAGGTCCGCCGGGTCCGTGTGACGCAGGCCGCGTTCCGGGGCGGCGCGCGCCTGGAAGATGGCCGACTCGGCATCCAGGCGGAAGCGCCAGGGCTGGGTGTTGTGGATCGAGGGCGGGTGCCCGGGCCACGGCAGTCCTCAACACCCCTCCGCGATGGCCGGTCGGCGGTCGACACGACGCCACCGCGTCCGCGGTGCCAGCGCGTCGAGCACCGCTCTCAGCACGAAAGTGACCGCCGTGGAGACCACCAGTAGAACCGCGAACAGCTTCCAGAACTCGGAGGTCGGTGCCGTAGCCACTCTGCACACCCCCCTTCCACCTGGTCGTCCCTGCTCTCCATCGAACGACCGGAACTGTTCCGGCACAGGGTGCCGATGGGCCCGGATTCGGGGTCGGGAGGCCCGGATGCGGGGCCGGGTGGCCCATCGCCCGGCCAGGACACAGGCGCACGCTGCAAGTGGCAGGTTCGTACGCCCTGACTGGAGGCACGTCATGAACGCTCTCGCCACAGCCGGCATGCTGCAGGCGCTGCCCACCGAGCACCGGCAGCGGCTGATGCGCTTTGCCCGGGAGGTGTCGTTCCCCCAGGGCACCCGGCTCTTCGAGGAGGGCGGCCGCGCCGACCGATTCTGGATCATCCGTACCGGCAGCGTCGACCTCGACATGCGTGTGCCCGGTCGCAGGGCCGCCGTCATCCAGACCCTCCGGCACAACGAACTCGTCGGCTGGTCCTGGCTGTTCGCCCCGCACACCTGGCACCTGGGCGCCGAGTCGACCAGCCCGGTGCGCGCCTACGAGTTCGACGCCACCGCGATCCGCTCGATGTGCGAGGACGACCCCGAGCTGGGCGCGAGCGTCGCCCAGTGGGTGGGCGGCGTTCTCGCCCACCGCCTTCGCTCGACCCGCATCCGACTGCTCGACCTGTACGCCCCCTACGGCAGCGGCAGCCTCCTGTGACGACAACGACAACGACAACGACGTCGCGAACCGACAGCGCTCCCGGAGGCATGATGTGCTGCTGCCCGGGAGGAGTTCCGCGACAGTGACCCCGACCGGTACGCCCAGCTGCGGCGCCTGTCCGACCTGGCCAAGGCCGGCAGCGTGACCGCCGGGGAGCTGATGGCCTCGCGGCCCTGACCGTCCACGCGGACGCGACGCTCGCGCAGGTCGCGCAGGTCGCGCAGGTCGCGCGGATCATGGCACACGCAAGGGTCAAACGGCTGGCTGTCAGCCGTCCGCGACCAGGCTCAGAGGGCGTGCGTCCGGTTGTCATAGCCGTGCGAGGATCGCCGCGCGACGCTCGGGACGCCGCCGGCTCCCGTGCGGTGGTCCGCCGCTCGGTCCGCAGACCTACGCCCCGGACCACGCGGCGAGCCCCTGAGGCGCCGGTCAGGCCTCGTGCACCTGGTGCGGTACTACGGCGACCGGGCACGCCGAGTGGTGCAGCGCCGCGTGGGCGACCCGACCGAGCTGGAGCCCGAAGAGTCCCTCGCGACGCCTGGCACCGACCACGAGCAGGTCAGCTTCGTGCGAGGCGTCGACCAGTACCCGGCGGGCGTGGCCCTCCACGGTACGCCGGCGCACGATGACGTTCGCCGGAACGTCCTGCAAGGCCGCCTCCAGTTCCTCCGCCGCCCGCCGCTGGTGCAGGCGGGCGGGCTCACCGGCCATCAGCGGGTGGTCGGTGGTCTCGTGCGCGGGGCACCGCCAGGCCCGTACGGCTTCCAGGGGCACGCCGCGTCGCCGGGCCTCCTCGGCGGCGAACCTCACCACCGCCGACTCCTTCGCCTCATCTCCGATGCCCACGACGACGCGACCGTGGACCGGGGGCGTCGCCCGGTTGTCGTGACTACCGCGCAACACGATCACCGGGCAGTCGGCGTGAGCGGCGACGGCGAGGCTGACGGACCCGAGCAGCATCTCGGCGACGCTGCTGCGGCCGCGGGTGCCCACCACCAGCGCGGCGGCGTTCCTCCCCTCGCGCACCAGGGCGTACTCCGGCTCCTCGAACACCACGTCTGAGGTCACTCTCAGGTCGGGATGCCGGGAGCGTGCCCGCTGAGCGGCGGCGCCCACGACGTCCTGGGCCAGAGGCACCGCGGGCGGCCTGCCGATGTCGTGGGCGAGTGCCGCACCCTCGTACCGCTCCCACAGGCAGGCGTACACCACCCGAAGCGGCACCCCGCGCAGTGCGGCCTCGTCGGCCGCCCAGTCCACCGCCCGCAGGCTCGGCTCGGAGCCGTCCACGCCCACGACCAGGGGCCCGAAGAGGGCTCGTTCGGCCGGTGCGTTCATGATCTCCACTCCCTCAGGTGGTGCGTTCAGTCGTGCGCGACGACGGCGACAGGGGCGACGGCGTGATGCAGTACCGCGTGCGTGACGGGTCCGATGTGGGCACCGATCGGGCTGCGGCGGATCCGGCGGCCGACGACGACCAGCGATGACTCGCGGGAGGCGTCGACGACGTGGTTGGCGGGGCTGCCGGGGCGGGACACCTCGACCACCTCGACGTCGGGGTACTTCTGCCGCCAGGGGCTCAGGACCTCGGCCAGGACGGCGGCCTCCTGTCGGCCCAGCTCCACGCCCACCTCGGGCGCGGCAGGCAGGCTGGAGACGTAGTAGGGCGGCAGGATCCAGCCGTGTACGACCTTCAGTACGGAGCCACGGCGGGCGGCCTCCTCGAACGCGAAAGCGATCACCGTGTCATCGGGGTGGTCGGTGTCGAGGCCGAGCACCACGGGCCGGTACGCGGTGGCGGCGGACGGGAGGTCCTCGGCGTCCGTCTCGTGCTCGTCGGCGGCCTGCTCACCGGATCGCACGAGGACGACGGGAGTCTCGGTGCGAGCGATCACGGCCGCGCCCACGGACCCGACGAGGAAGCCTCCTATCCCGCTCAGTCCGCGGGAGCCGAGGACCAGCAGTTCGGCGCCCTTCGCCGCCTCGGCCAACGCGTCCGTCGGCCTGCCGGGGATGTGCTCCGTGGTCACGTCCACGCCCCGGTGGCGCAGACGGAGCCCCTCGGCCGCCTCGCGCGCAATCCGCTCGCTCCAGTGCGCTTGCGTCTCGGCGCCCAAGAGCGGGGCTTGCGCGATGGGCTCCGGGACCGGCTCCCAGACGTGAACGAGCTTCAACGGCAGGCCGCGCAGCTGCGCCTCGCCGGCCGCCCATTCGGCAGCGGCACGACTCTCGAGCGAGCCGTCGAGGCCCACGGTGACGGTGCGGGACATTGATGTCCACCTCCTGAATCGGGGTTCCGGTCCCAGAGTGGTGGCGGGAGAACGGCACGGTGCAGAGACCGCAGGTCCCCCTTCGGGGGCCGATAGGCCCCATGGGGCCGACAGGTCCCCGCCGGCGCCGCAGGCCGACGACAGAGCGGTGTGCGAGCGGAGCGAAACCAAGCGAGCACCGACCCGACGGCCCCAGCCTCGGCCGAAGCACCGTGTGCCATCCGGTCCCGGGGAGGTGTGCCGGCCAGTCCGCCGCCCCCACCGTGCTGCCGCGTTCGGAAGGCGAGGTGGACGCGAGGTACGGATCACGCGAGTGGCCGCTCACCACGCGGACCGTGCTTGGACGGCGACGGCCGCCCTGCACGTCGGACGGCGAGGGGTTGTCGTGCTCGCCGAAGAGGACCGGCCGGGATGTCGTCGACGAGCTCCAGGACCGTCCGCGCCGCCAGATCGACAAGGCGGCCCGCGCCGGACGCAACGACCCACCGGACGGCGGCCCCGCCGTGGCGCGGCGGCCCTGGAATCGTTCCCCGCGTCTTCCGAGGGAAGCGGCCCGACGGCGGACTCTCACCCGGCGTGAGTCCGCGGTCGGTACGGGCCCGGTCGGTGACGGTCCACCGATCCGACGTCGTTCCTGGCGGGCCATTCAGCCCATCAGGCTGACCAACGGCCCACTGACGGCGCTCACCGTCACCGGAAACGCTGATGAGGTGCGGTTCCCGATCAACAGGCCAGAACCAGGAGTTGTGTGCGGGCGAAGGCGTATCTGGTGGCAGCGGTATCGCGGCGCTCGCCGCGATACCGCTGCCACGTTCCTGATCCGCGACGGCGGAACTGAGCCGGGTGGTACCCACTCGGGTGCCGGTCCCGGTCGCACCTGTCATCCGGGCGCGCGGACCAACGCCCCGGTCAGGCGGCGAGCCGCTGAACCGGTCAGGTCCACTGAGGTACGACCGCCACTGGGCAGGAGGAGTGGTGCAGGGCCGCGTGGGCGACCCTGCCGAGCTGGAGCCCAGCGTGTCCGTGGCGCCGCCGGGCGCCGACGACGAGCAGATCGGCGGTGGCCGAGGCAGCCAGCAGCACCTGGTGGGCGGGACCTTCGACGGTGCGCCGGCGCACCGGCACGGACGGGTGGGCGGCCGCCGCGTCGGACAGGGCCGCGTCCAGAGTCCCGGCGGCCTGCTGCTCAGGATGAGGGGCTGGCTCTCCGGCAGGCAGGGCATGGGCGGTGCTCGGGTGTGTGGGGAGGCGCCAGGCCCGTACGGCCTGCAGGGTGGCGTAGCGGGCTGCCGCCTCCGCGAAGGCGAAGCGCACGGCTGCCGTGTTTCCCGGTTCCTCACCCACACCGAGCACGATGCGCTGGTAGGTCCGAGGCGTGCGTCGTTCGTCGTGGGCGCCCCGCAGCACGATCACCGGGCAGCGGGCGCGGGCGGCGACGGCCAGGCTGACCGAGCCGAGCAGCCGCTCGGCGATACCGCTGCGGCCCCGCGATCCGATGACGAGTGCGCGGGCGCGGTGGCCCTCGTCGAGGAGTGCGCTGACGGCGTCATCGGGCAGGATCGCTGTGGTGATCCTCAGGTCCGGGGCCCGTCGGTGGGCCCGGTTCGCGGCGGCCTCGACGATGTTGTCGGCCAGCACCTGTTCCGAGGATCTGCCCAACCCTTCCGCGAGGGCGGCGCCTTCGTACCGTTCCCACAGGGAGGCGTACACCAGCCGCAGCGGTACACCGTGCAGGGCGGCCTCGTCGACCGCCCAGTCCACCGCCCGCAGGCTCGGTTCAGAGCCGTCCACGCCCACGACCAGGGGCAACTCCGTGCTCCTCATCTCCCTTGCTGTCCCTTCCTCTTATCCTCGTGCGGCTCTGCCGGGCGACTCAGTCGTGCGGGACGACGGCGACGGGGCCAGCGACGTGATGCAGTACCGCGTGCGTGACGGGTCCGATGTGGGCGCCGAACGGAGAGCGGCGGATCCGGCGCCCGACCACGACCAGGGACGCGTCGTCCGAGGCGGCCACCAGTTGGTCGGCGGCCTTGCCGGCCCGGGACGTTGCGACGATCTCCAGGGACGGGTGCTTCTGGCGCCAGGGACGCAGGACCTCGGTCAGCGCGGACGCCCGTTCCGCGGCGATCAGGGCGTTCAGCTCCGGGTCGTCGGGCAGCCCGTAGGCGAGATACGGCGGCAGGGTGAAGCCGTGGACGACCCGCAGCGTGGTGGCGCGGCGCATGGCCGCGTCGATCGCGAACTCGATCACCGCCTCGTGGGGGTGCCCGGTGTCGAGCCCGAGGACGACGGGCCGGTACCAGGTCGCGGCGGACGGAATGCCTGCCGGGTCCATGACGTGCTCGTCAGCGGCCGCCTCCCCGGCCCGTACGAGGACCACGGGCCGCTCGGTGCGCGCGACGACAGCCTGGCCGACCGAGCCGACTAGGAACCCGCCGATGCCGCTCAACCCACGGGAGCCCAAGACCAGCAGCTCAGCCTCCTCGGCCGCCTCGGTGAGCACCTCGCCCGGTCGCCCGGTGAGCTGTTCCGCGACGACCTCCACGCCGGGGTGGCGCAGCCGCAGCCCTTCGGTCGCCTCGCGCAGGAGCCGCTCCGGCCACTTCTGTTGCGCTTCCACGCCCACCAGGGGTGCCAGAGCCATGGGCGTCGGCGCCGGTTCCCAGACGTTCACCAGCCGCAACGGCAACCCCCGCAACCGCGCCTCACGGGCCGCCCACTCAGCGGCGGCCCGGCTCTCGGACGAGCCGTCGAGCCCTACGGTGACGGTGGGTGACATGGGACGTACCTCCTGAGGCAGGTCGGGCGCACGGAGCAACTGGCTACACCCTCCCAGTCAGGGATGGTGTGTTGGAGGGCCTCAGGCCCCCTGGCATGGGGCCGATCGGCCCCATGCGCGGGCCCCAGAGCGTGTGCGGATGTGCCATGGCGGCCCGGGGACTGCGGGGGCCTCGTGGGTTCCCGCAACCTGTCTGCGCTGTCAGCGAGTCGGCCGTTGTTTCGCTGTGCGCCGTCGCGGCGGCGGTCGGCGATCCGGGCGGTTGCGCGGTCACCGGCCACGAGGCCCGCCTTCACCCGCGCGTCGCCGGTACGGGTGGTTCCGTCGAACGCGTCCACCGCGACTGGGCGCATACCGTTTCGCCGCCGGTGTACGCGCGCACGGCTGATGCGTCCGCTGTGAGCACCGCGAGGGCCACACCGGCAGCGGTCCCGAGGAGGCAGGGCCGGGGACTGATCTGCTGACGCTGCGCCGACCCCTGCCGCGCCCCTCTGCATCCGGATGCACCGACCGGCACAGCAGTCACACAACGTCACAGCGCGCTGGTTCTGGTACCGCTTCGTACCCGGCCGCCGGTACGGACGCTGATCCGCGGCATCATCCCACCGACCACCCCGCCCTGGTGCGGCTCGCCGAGTGCGGCCGACTGGAGCGGCCCACCGGTCGTCGCGCGCGGGATGCGGATCGGCGAGGGTGGAGTAAACAGGTCTCCAGGCCGAAACCGCAGGAGGTGGACATGTCGGTGCGTGTCATCGTGAAGCTTGCTCAGGACACGGATTGGTCAGCTGTCGCCGAGGGCTTGGAAGCGGCGGGAGCGGAACGGGTACAGGCTCCTCGTGAGTCGCTGCCCGACCGGGCCGTGGCGCTCTTTCCGGACGGGGTCGACGTTTCCGCGGCGGTGGACGCTGCTCGTGGCACCGAGGGTGTGATGGACGCCGAACCCGATGTCATGCGCTACCCCAGCGGCCCGGGTACGTGAAGGCCCGCGAGCCTCGGCAGAGCGCTCTGATGGCCGGGCAGACCCGCTGCCGACTCCGGGGTCATGTGCACCGGCCGACGGCTGCCCGCCGAGCGAGGGGGGTGGGTCGCTCGGCGAGCAGCGCGAGAGGTTGCGCAGATCGGACCACGACGGTCGTCAGACGAGGGCGGCGAGTGCCGCGTCCGCGTCGACCAGGCCGAAACCGAATTGATTGTTGGGCACCGGGTCGGTGGGGAGCCGCCGCAGCGGCCTTGCCGTGGTGTGGAGGATGGTGCGGACGTCGTCGGCGCTCAGGAAGGGATCGCGGGACAGCATCAGCGCCGCGACTCCGGCCACATGCGGGCAGGCCATGGATGTGCCGTCCGATGCGGAGAACGTGTCGTCCAGGAACGTACTGAGGATGTTCACCCCGGGCGCCGACACATCGATGTGCGGACCGGTGTTCGAGAAGGGCGCCTTGCGGTCCAGCAGGTCGGTGGCGCCCACGGCGATGACGTCGTCGAAGGCTGCCGGGAAGGTGACCACCGGCCCGAAGTTGTTGCCCATCGCGGCCACGACGACCACGTCACGGCTGATGGCATGGGCGATCGCGTCGCGCTCGACTTCTGTGGCCACACGGCCGCCGAGGCTGAGATTGAGGACCCGGGCACCATGGTCGACCGCCCACCGGATACCCGCCGCGATGTCTGCCGCGCTGCCGACGCCGCTGATGACGCCGTCGGCAAGTCGGCGGATGCGGGCGAGCACTCGCACGGGCATCAGACGGCACTCCCACGTCACACCGCTCACACCCTCGCGGTTGTCGGAGCGACAAGAGATGGTCCCGGCGACATGCGTACCGTGCCCCACCTCGTCCTGCGGAAGGTCATCCACACCCAGGAAGTCGCCCTCGAACACCCAGCCCTCTCGGGCCACCGGGTCCGGTCCAAGATCGACGAAGTCCTTTCCCTGCCGCAGGAGCGGCGCGAGTTCGGGATGGTCGAGGTCCACTCCGGTGTCGATGACGGCGACCGTGATCGCGTCACTGCCTCTGCTCCGCTCCCACGCCCGCGGGCAGTTGATCTTCTTCAGCCCCCACTGCTGCGCGAAGAGGGGGTCGTTGGGAATCACGGCGGCCTGCTCACGCCAGCGGTTGGGCTCGGCAACCGCGACCTCTCCCAGACCACTCAGCCGCTGAACCGCCTGCGAGACGCTCTGGGCCGGGTCGAAGCGGACACGGTAGGAGGCACTCAGGTCGGTCTGCTGCGCGACACTCGTGATCCCTGCGCGGGTGGGAAGCGGCGGGGGATGCAGCCGGGTCACGGACCGGACCCCGATGTCGCGGAACGCCTGGTCGAGCGGATCGACGCCGAGTCGGGTGACTGCGGCGAGCGACCCCCGCGCGCGACCGGTCGGCACGGGGGCCGAGACCTGTTCCGCGGCGTCCAGTGTCATCTTGACGAGCACTTCGCCGGGAACCTGAGGGTCTTGGTCCGGGGCGAAGATGCTGGTCCGCTCGGCCGGATCCTCTGCATCCGTGTACGCGTACTGGCCGTTACCGTCCTGTGGCATGGTTTCTCCCTCAACGATCGAACAGAGCGAGAACGAGGAAAATCTCCCCCCCATAGCCACTATCACCCGATTAGCCCCACTGTGCACTCCAATCCCAGGCCGAGCCGGCCATGGGGCGCTGGAGCCGGATTCGCTGCCGGGTCACTCTGGCGATCTCGTCCGGCCGAGCGGCTGCGTCTGGCCCGGGACGGGGCGGTCCGGCTGCACCGCGAGTTCCTGGAAGAGACCACTGTGCCCCAGGACTTGGGCGTCAGCATCGCCTGGCACGAGGTGCCCCACCAGCTCCGTGGCTGGGCCGACCGGGACCCGGCCGACCCCGCCCACCAGGTCGCCCACAAGCAACTGCTGCAGCCCGAGGGCGACGGCCGTCCGACACCGTCCAGGCCCCCGACGCCGTCTTCCTCCCCCAGGGCCTCTGACCTCTCGCCGACGCCCGGACCGCGGGTCGCCGATCGCGGCCCGTTGTCAGTGGTGGGTGACAGCATCCAAGACATGACCGAGACCGACACCGTGGCATTCGACTGGCAGTCCTTCCTGCGCGCGTGGAGCGAGGAGTGGGCGGACTCCCTGCCGGACGACGAGGCACGGGACGAGGACGACGAGACCGCCCGGCGGGCGCGGTGGCTGGGGTTCCCGCCCGCCTCCGAGGAGCGGATCACGGCCATGGAGGAGCGCCTCGGCCGACGGATGCCCCCGTCGTACCGGGAGTTCCTCGCGGTGAGCGACGGATGGCGGCACGCGGGTGGCTTCGTGTGGCTGCTGGCGGGCACCGGGCACGCGCGCTGGCACGACAACGCGTCGGGACTCGCCGACCTCTTCGAGGAGTACCTGGACGAGGACGCCGGGCCCGAGGAACGGCAGGAGGCCGACCTCTGGCGGCGGGGGCTGCAACTCGACGTCGAGTCCGACGTCACCCACGTCCTGCTGGATCCCGAGGACGTCGACGAGAACGGCGAGTGGGCCGTGTACACGTGGTCGAGCTGGCGGGCCGCGCCACCCGAGCGGCACGCCGACTTCGCCGCGTTCATGCGGGAGATGTACCGGGAGTTCCACAGCCTCAGGGCCGGTGGGGGCGACGGGGAGCCGGAGTTCGTCAACGACACGACACGCCGCTTGGACGCCCAGGTGGACCAGGCCCGGACGGATGCGCTGCGCGGCGACTGGGAGCGGGCCGCGCAGGCACTGGACGAGGCCAAGGAGTACGGCAGACCACGGGCCGCCGGGCTGCGGGACCAGCTGCGGCGCCTGCTCGGGCAGAGCTCGGGGGTGGACTTCGAGGGCTTGGTGACGGATCCGAGGTACGCGTCCGAGCTGTTGCCGCCGCTGGTCGCAGAGCACGCGTCGCACTCGTACCGGGACGACTCCACGCTGACCTACCATCTGCGCGGCGCCGACGACGACCTGCTGGCGCTGGCCCACGCGACGCTGGAGCAGGTGCGCGGCGGCACCTATCGGTACACGGCGACCGGACCGTTCGGGGAAGCGGTCGAGCGGGCGCGGGAGTTGGCGCGGTGGGGGGACACCGACGGGGCGTGGCAGGTGCTGAGGGACGCCGTGCCCCTGTGGGAGCCGTTGGGACCGGACCATCTGGCGCCCCTGGGATGGGTGGCCGACCCCCTGCTCGGGCCGCTCGCGACCCCGGAGCGTGGCCGCGAGCTGCTCTCCACGCCGAGGGGCGGACGGGTGGGTGAGGCACCGACGCCGACGACTCCGCTCGACCCCGGGGGCCTGGCGTGGCTCGCGGAGCCGGACCCGGGCAACAACCGCAGAACCTTCCGATTCGTCCTGGTGGAAGGGGTGGATCCGGAGGACCTGCCCCGACGTCTCACGGACACCGACGGCGACGGCGACAGCGACAGCGACAGCGACAGCGAGAAGGACGGAGCCGGAGGCGGCGCCGAGCTGAGCGAACCCCTCACCTTCTGGGAGGCACGCCGCAGGTGGCTGGCCGGGCGGAGGGAGTTCTCGTCCTACGACGACAGGGCTGTCGTGTCGGTGGGGCGGGCCGGCCCCGGCTGGAGCTTCGCCTTCGACGGCGAGCCCGCCCCGTTCGGCGGGCAGCGGTTCGTCTCCCCGGCCCCGCGTGCCAGTGCGGGCACCCGCGCGGTGGTGGTGTGGAGCGGCCTCCGGAGGGGGCACGAGGAGGCGTACTTCCATCTCTCGGTGGCGCGGGACGGCGCCGAGCAGTACGCGTTCACCTACGCCGACGGAGAGGTGAGGCAGAGCGGGGAGATACCGCCGGCGCTGGATCCGAGCCGCTTCTTCTCCGGTGGGCCGAGGGGCGGCGCCGAGACGGAACGCGCGCTGCTGGAAGCGGTGGCCGCGGAGTTCGGCGTCCACCTGCCTCGGCACGCCATCACGCGCGGGCGGCTGCACACGTTCACCACCGGCTCCTGGACTCGGCCGCCCGCAGAGGGGGAGACGTACATGGTGATCCGGATGGGCTGACCCGACGGGCCGCTCGCCCGCCCCGGGCCGCGCCCGGCAGTGGTCGCCCCGCTCGGGGCGCGGGGCGACCACTGCCCGCTCAGCCGGTCACCGGCTGCAGTTTGGCGCGGAAGTGCCGCAGGATCGGGGACTGTTCCACGATGCGGTAGCCGTGGACGGACTCCGCCTCCTTCGCGATGCGTTCCAGGGTCCTGCCGACATGGTCGTAGTGGCTGCGGGTGTAGACCCGGCGCGGGAGCGCCAGCCGGACCAGTTCGTACGGCGCGCTCTTGATGGGGTTGCCGTCCTCGTCCTCCTCACCGAGGTAGAGGGAACCGAGCTCGGCCGAGCGGATGCCGCCTTCGAGGTAGAGGCGGCAGGCGAGGGCGTGGCCCGGGTAGTGGTGGGGCGGTATGTGCGGGAGCAGGCGGCCCGCGTTGAGGTAGAGGGCGTGCAGGCCCGGGGGTTCGAGCAGGTCGACGCCCGCCGCGCGGACGCGGTCGGCGAGGTGGGAGGCGACGTCGGCGCGCTCGGCGAGGTAGGCGGGCTCGGTCACCTCCAGCAGGCCGGTGGCCATCATGTCGAGGTCGCGGCCGGCGAGACCGCCGTAGGTGGCGAAGCCCTCGGTGGCGATGAGGAGGCGTTCGCACTTCTCGGCGAGTTCGGGGTCGTTGAGTCCGATGAATCCGCCGATGTGGACGATGCCGTCCTTCTTGGCGCTCATCACACAGCCGTCGGCGAGACGGAACGCTTCTTCGGCGACCTGGCGCGGGGTGCGATCCCGGTAGGCCGCCTCGTGACGGGTCACCAGCCAGGCGTTCTCGGCGAACCTGGCGGCGTCCAGGATCATCGGGACGCCGTGTCGGCGGCAGATCTCGGCGGTCTGTTTCAGGTTCTCCATGGAGACCGGCTGGCCCCCGCCGCCGTTGTTGGTGAGCGTCATGATCACCACACGGACCCGGGAGCCGTCCGGTCCCTCCAGGGTCTGCCGGAGTCTGTCCAGGTCGATGTTGCCCTTGAAGGGCACTTCGCTGTCCAGGTCACGGGCCTCCACGCACGGAATGTCATGCGCCTGACATCCCGAAAGCTCGACGTTGGCCCGGGTCGTGTCGAAGTGGGTGTTGGCGAGGACGATGCCGCCCGGCTCCAGGAGCGTGTTGAACAAGATGCGTTCGGCGGCGCGCCCTTGATGGGCGGGCAGGATGTGCCGGTAGCCGGTCAGTTCCGTCACGGTCTCGTGGAAGCGGTAGAAGGAGCGCGAGCCCGCGTACGACTCGTCGCCCTCCATGCCAGCGGCGAGTTGCGCGGCCGAGATGGCGCCGGTGCCCGAGTCGCTGAGCAGGTCGATGGTCACCTCCTCGGCGCGCAGGTCGAAGAGGTTGTAGTGCACCCGTTCCAGCGCCGCCTCGCGCTGTTCCCGAGTGGTGAGCGCGATGGGCTCGACGACCTTGATGCGGTAGGGCTCCATAGGGGTTCTTGCTCCTGACATGGTGCTGAATGGTTCGTGATCGATGTGCGGGCCATCGTTCGGCGGCCGGACCGCGTAGGCCTCCGAGGAGACGTACGCGGTGACCCGGGCCGGTCTGCCCTGCTCGTGGGCGAGCGCCACGTACGCGACGAGCCCCACCCCGTCCGTCAGCCGGCGTCCGGTGACGGCGGCCAGCGGCCGGTCGAGTGCGTGGGGGTCCAGCCCGTGCCGGCCGAGGACGGCCCGGGCCCGGCGCAGTGCCTCCGCGTCGTCGCGGGCGTAGTCCCTGACCGGGACGTGGAGGGTGAAGCCGGTGGGGCCGCCGCTCGTCCGGGTGAAGGAGTGGCACGACAGGACGGGCCGCCGGTCGAACCGGGCCCGCTGCAGCGCCCGGTGGCTGTCCGTGCCGTCGTCGAAGCCGCCCGCCGTCCGGAGGAACTCCTCCAACGTCGTGCTGTCCGGCCCGGATTCCATCCGGCACAGCCCGCCGGCGTCCGCCACCGCCAGGTCGCAGTGCGTGGTGTAGATCTTCACCCGGGGCGCCGCCCAGTCGCCCAGATCGAGCGCGAAGAACGGATAGCCGTCGGCCGGCGGCAGCGCGTCGAAGGCGTGCCGGTGGCCCAGCCGGTCCAGGGCCGTCCGTACCGTCCAGGCGGCCCGGGTCCCGCCCGACGCCGACGGGTTCAGATACACCTTGATCTTGGGGACGCCGCCGGGACGCAGCTCCAGCGCGATCCACAGCGCCAGGGGGCCCTGCGGGTCGGCGGGGAGGAACAGGTCCTCCAGTACGTCGAGTTGGTCGGTGGCGAAGCCCCAGCGCCGTGCCATCGCACGGACGGCGCGCAGACCTTCGAGGCCGTTGTCCCGCAGACCGCCGGCCCCGCAGCCCGGTTCCAGCAGCACCCGTATCGCCGGGGGCGCGCCCGGTGTGAGGGAGAGCGAGTACTCCACCGGGGTGGAGTCGTCGGACAGGAAACTGAGGGACGGGGGCGGCAGATCCAGGGGCCGTTCGGCCACCGCCCCCAGCGAGTCGGTCAGTAGACGCGCGTAGTTCCGCGCGTCGGTGCGGCCGAGCCCCGACGCCTCGCAGAGGCGCAGCAGTTGGCCGGTCACGAGAGCGCCGAGCGTCCGGTCCCCGGGAGTGCTCCCGGGGCCGGGCCCGAGGGGGCTCACCACGTCTCCCGCCGCTGCCGGGAGTACGGGGGCGGAGCCGGTGTCCCCTGGCGGTGGAGGGTGTGCGGGGGCACAGAAAGATACCCGCCGACCTGGGCGGGTATCTCGTCTCGCGGCGACTGGTGGCGGGTCACGCCCCTGGTCTCCGCGCGGCGTAAGTCGATGTCTCGTCGGGAGCGGCGGAAGAGATCCGGATGTCGAGCAGAAGCGGCGCCGATGGATATGTGGTCCACGACACCTCCCTTTGTTCATTGGTCACCACGAATGCCGCCGCGTTACTACCCCTTTGGTTGAATACTCATGCAGTAACCGCTGTCACAGACTGTTGTCTGCGTCACCCCTTCAACCACTGCAGGAAGGAGCCCCACACGCCTCGCTCGGCCTTGCGGCCCGCCGGGGCGTTCTCCTCGCGTGCGGAGGGCTCCGGCGCGCGGGGCGGGACCGGCCGCTGGACGACCTGCGGGGTGAAGCGGCAGGGCAGCGCGGCCAGCGCGCGGTGGAAGGGGCCCGGACGCCAGGTCAGGCTGTCCTCGGGGACCGCGAGTTCGATGTCGTGCAGCCGGTTGAGCAGGTTCTCGATGGCCACCATGGTGACGAGCCGGGCGAGTTCCTTGGAGGGGCAGGCGTGCGGGCCGGCGCTCCACGACAGGTGGGCCCGTCGGCCGCCGGTCCGACCGGCAGCCACGAGCGCGGGGTCGGTGTTGGCGGCGGTCATGCTGACCAGGACCAGATCGCCCGCCCGCAGCTTGGCGCCGCCGAACTCCATGTCGGCCGCGGGGTAGTGCGGCGCGTAGTTCGCCATGGGCGGGTTCTCCCACAGCGTGTCGTCGATGGCCTCCTCGATCAGGCCTCCGTCGGCGTAGCGGTCGTGCAGGAGCAGCCGGTGCAGGGTGTTGCCGATGAGGTTGCGCAGCGGTTCGGCGCCCGCGCCGAGGAGCAGGATCAGCTGGTGGACCAACTCCTCGTCGGTCAGGCGCGCCTCGTGCCGCATCAGGTACGAGGTGACGTCGTCGGCCGGCCTGGCCCGCTTCAGGGCCACCAGCTCGAACACGGCCTGGCCCAGCACCTGGTTGGCCTTCTCGGCGTTGACGCCCTCGAAGACGCCGGAGATACCGAAGACGACCCGGTCGCCGATGTCCGCCGGGCAGCCGAAGAGCTCGTTGAACACGAGCAGCGGCAACTGCTTGACGTAGTCGTTCATTAGGTCGATGGAGCCGCGGCCGGAGACCTGGGAGAGGAGGTAGTCGGAGGCCCGCTTGGTCATGTCGCTGATGCGGCGGGAGTCCACCTTGGCGAGGCTGTCGGTGATCGCCTGCCGCAGCCGCGCGTGCTCGGCGCCGTCGGTGAACATGGCGTTGGGACGGTAGCCCAGCATCGGGACGACCGGGCTGTCCGGGCCGACCTTGCCCTCGGCGACGTCGCGCCAACGGCGGGCGTCCTTGCGGAAGTTGCCGGGGTCCTGCAGCAGTTTCAGCGCGGTCGCGTGGTCGGTGACGAGGGTCGCGTCGACACCGGGCGCGATCTCGACGGGCGCGCTGGGCCCGTAGTGCCGCATGTACGCGTAGTACGCCTGCGGATCGGCCGCGTACTCCGGCCCGTACAGCGGAATCCGCAGTCCGCTGCCGTGCGCCGGGCAGCCGGGCGGGGGTGAGGGGAAAGTGGAGTCGGGGGTCATGTCTGCTCTGCTCCTAACGGGCGCGGTCCATCAAGTAGCGGACGAGCGTGATCAGAGCCTCGGCCGACGACCGTTCGTCCCGCGCGTCGCAGGTGACGATCGGTGTGTCGTCGAGGAGATCCAGCGCTTCCCGCAGCGCCCTCGCATCACGTATCGACGTACCGTCGAAATGGTTGACCGCAATCGCGTAGTCGAGTCCGTACTGCTCGATCAGGTCGATCACGGCGAAGGAGTCGGCCAGCCGCTCGGGGTCGACCAGCACCAGCGCCCCGAGGGCGCCGCGTGCCATGTCCTCCCACATCTGCACGAAGCGCTGCTGGCCGGGTGTGCCGAAGAGGTACAGCACGACACGGTCGCTGACGGTGAGTCGGCCGAAGTCCATGGCGACCGTGGTGGTGGTCTTGCCCTGGACGCCCTTGAGGTCGTCGATCGCCTCGCCCGCCTGCGTCATCGTCTCCTCGGTGGAGAGCGGTGAGATCTCGGAGATCGACCCGATGAACGTGGTCTTGCCCACCGCGAAGTGCCCGACGACCAGGATCTTCACGGCGGTCTGCGTCTCTCCGCCCGGGACGTACGCCCGTTCATCCAAACTTGGACTGGAGACCATTGAGCACCTCCTCGAGAATCTTCAGGTTGGCGACGGGAGCACGGGTCTCCGGCGGACGGGTGACGAGATAGCCGGCCTCGGAGAGCGCGGCCAGCAGGATCTTCACCACTCCGACCGGCAGTTGGATGTGCCCCGCGATCTCGGCGACGGAGAGGTAACCGCCGACACACATGCGCAGCAGGTCCTGCTCCTCGGGCGAGAGGCGTGCGGGGCGCTGCTGCTGGTCGGCGACCGCCGTGACCAGCGTGATCAGTGAGAACTGACTCTCGCCGGGGAGGCTGCGGCCACCGGTGATGACGTACGGCCGCACTAATTCGGCGGCCTCGTGCTCATGCCTGTCGGAATCGGTCATGGCCCTACCACGCTGCTCTCCCTGGGCGGAGCGGTCATGACCTTGCCCAGCTGGCCGACGAGCTGCTGCATCCGGAAGGTGATGTCCGCCATGTCGACGTCGGAGGAGGCCGACACCGCGAGGTAGGCACCGTCGCCGGCCGAGATCAGGAAGATCCAGCCGCCGTCGAACTCGACCAGTGTCTGCTGCCACCGCAGATCCGAACGAGAGCAGAAGAAGGCCAGCGACCGGCTCAGCGACTGCATACCGCTCATCGCGGCGGCGGCCTTGTCCGCGTCGTCCTTGTCCACTCCCCTGGAACGGGCCCTCAGCAACCCGTCGGAGGAGACCAGGACCGCGTGGAGGGCTCCGGGGATCTCCAGGGCGCTGTCAAGCATCCATGAAAGGTCGTTGTTCATTGGACCTCGTGCCCTTCGCTGCTTGCGTCATGGGGGCCGCTCGGCCGCTCCCCCGCCTCCGGGTGTGTGGCGCGACCCGCGTCCGTGCCCTGCTTGAAGGCGGCCATGATCGCGGCCGTGTCCTCGCTGCGGCGCCGGGGGGCCGGGGCGGCGGACGGACCGTTGGAGACCAGGGCCATCGGCCGCTTGCGACGCCGCTTGGGCAGACCGTCCTCGGTCGTGCCCACGGGCAGCGAGGAGTCGGGGGCGCTGTCGTGCACGGAGGGCCTCGCCTCCACGGGGGCCGGGACGTCCCGCGGCGCGACCGAGTCCACCGACACCGTCGGCTGCTTCGGCTCGGGCATCGTGGTGAGCAGCTCGTCGGGCAGCAGCACGACCGCCCGCACACCGCCGTAGGGCGAGGTGGAGTCGACCGACACCGTGAAGCCGAACCGCTCGCAGAGCACACCGATCACGGCGAAGCCGAACTGCGGAGGGTTGCCGAGCCCCGAGACACCCGTGACGCGCTCGCTCGTCAGGAGCTTCTCGGCCCTCGCCTTCTCCTCCTCGTTCATGCCGACACCGGCGTCGTCGACGATGATGCAGACGCCCTTGGGCACGGAGCGGACGTTGATCTCGACGACGGTGTCCGGGCTGGAGTAGCTGGTCGCGTTGTCGAGCAGTTCCGCGAGGGCCAGCGCGACCGGTTCGACGGCCCGGCTGGTGACGCCGAAGTCGACCTTGGACAGGATGTGCGCCCGCTGGAAGTGGCGGATCCTGCCCTGGGCGCTGCGGACCACGTCGTAGACCGAGGCCACGTCGCGGTGGCGGCCGAGCCAGCCCTCGCACAGCACGGCGATGGACTGGGCCCGCCGGCCGAACTGCGCGTTCATGTGGTCGATCTCCAGGAGGTCCTGGAGCATGACGGAGTCGCCGTACTTGCGCTGCAGCCCGGAGATGATGCGCTGCTGCTCCGCGGCGAGACCCTGGAGGGTCCGCATCGCGGCCTTCAGGGCCGTCCTCGTCTCGCCTTCGGCTTCCTGCTGGGCCGCGCGGACGGAATCCGAGTATTGGCTCTCCAATTCACCGTAGTGATTTCTGAGCCCTGCGATCTCCTGTCGTAAAGCTCGCGCCGCCCGTCGCTGACGAATGATCAGGGCGACGGCGGCAAGGGTTACGACAATGAGTGCCCAGAGCGCCGGATTTTGTATGTATTGCGTCATGAGACCCTCTTCAGGCGGCCGATGGCCAGCTACTGAATTTCCGTCAATTCACACAGACCGAAGGCCAGCCACTCCGGGTTGCCACCCAGGCCTCCACGAATGGCGAGAGATGCTCCTTTTGCACCCATCCGTCCGTTCGGTAAGTGCGGTGATCGTATCATCACTCAACCTGATGACGGATCGTCAACCTGCGCGGTCCTTGCGAAGGTTGAGCGGTGCGGCGCGCACACGGTCAAGGCTGAACAAGGCCGAATAGGGGCGTTGGCCGCACCTTGAGGTAAACCCACTTCGAAGAGTGCCCACGCCGCCTCCCTGGGCCCCACCGACCCGCCGACCCCATCGCGCTCAGGGCCCCCGGGAAGTCATGATGAGCCGTTAGCGGATTGTCAGGGGGAGATCGCTCTTGGTGATGAACACGGGGTGTCACCGAGCCGGTTCGGTCGAGTACCGGTCGAGTGCCGACTCCCGCCCACGACAGGACGACAGACCCGACGCGGCGTGCCGACGAACCGCCGCGTCGACATCACGGAGGCTGTCATGACAGAAAGACAGAGCGGTCCCGTCGACAGACGGCAGTTCCTCGCCCGGTTCGGAGCCGGGACGCTGGCGCTCGTGGCCGGTTTCGATCTGCTCACCCGGCAGTGGGTGACCGAGGCGGCGGCAGCGGACAGCACGTCCTTCGCCTCGGCTCCGTCCCTCGACGGGACGCTCGTGTTCGACGCGGAGTCACTCGCGGCGAACGCGCACGACCAGGGCAACATCGTCTTCCGGACGCCGTGCGCGGTGCTGCGGCCGGGGTCGGTGCAGGACATCAGGAAGATGGTCGGGTTCTGCGCCGACCACGGCATCGAGGTCGCCCCGGCCGGTGCCCACCACGCGATGTTCGGCCAACCGCTCGTGAGCGGCGGGCTGGTCGTCGAGATGCGGTCACTGGACACGATCCACTCGATCGGCACGGACGGCGCCGACGTCGACGCCGGTGTGCTGTGGAAGGACCTGATCGAGGCCGCGTACGCAGAGGGCCTCACCCCGGCGTCGATCACCAGCTACACCCGGACGACGGTCGGCGGGACCCTGTCCATGGGCGGGATCGGGATGATGTCGTCCTACCGGGTCGGCGCCCAGGTCGACCACGCCCGGCGGCTCCAAGTGGTCACGGGCGACGGCCGGCTGAAGTGGTGCTCCGACGCGCAGAACAGCGACCTGTTCCAGGCGGCACTCGCCGGACTCGGGCAGTGCGGCGTCATCACCCGGGCCACCGTCGACCTGGTGCCGGCCAAGCAGCGGGCCCGCACCTACCGGATCGGCTACCCGGACATCCCGACGTTCTTCCAGGACATCCGCGTCCTGGCGAACCGGGGCGAGTTCGACTCGCTCGGCAGCATTCCGCAGCCCGGCACGGCACAGCCCCTGGTCCTGTGGGCCACCGTCTTCCACAACCCCGGCGACACCCCCGACGGGTCCCATCTGCTCCGCGGCCTCAGCCCGGCCGCGGCCTCCGCCGCCTTCGAGGACTACTCCTACCTCGACTACATATCCCTGGTCACGAACATGTACGACGCGTTCGCGGCGAACCTGGACTGGGACGCGAAGGTCAAGCCCTGGTCGGATCTGTTCCTGCCGGACGGCGCCGTCGAGGAGTACGTCGAGTCGGTGTTCCCGTCGCTGACCGCCGAGGACCTCGGGCCGACCGGCTTCGGCCTCGTCTTCCCGATGCTGCGCGCGAGCCACGACCGCCCGCTGCTGCGGCTGCCCGACGGGACGAGCGGCCCCTGGGTCTGGCTGGTCAGCGTGCTCACCGACGCGGCCCGCTCCGGCCCCGACCCCGACTTCGCGTCCCGGATGACGGACCGCAACTACCGCTTCTACCAGGACGCGGCGGCCGTCGGCGGAGTCCGCTACCCCCACGGCGCGTGCGCGTTCACGGAGGCGGACTGGCGGGCGCACTACGGCCCGATGTGGGAGACGTTCACGTCGTGGAAGAAACGCTTCGACCCCAAGGGCGTCCTGACCCCCGGCCCGGGCATCTTCTGACCGGTCGGATCGGCCTGGTCCGCCGCCCAGGGGGAGGACGGACCAGGCCCGTTAGCAGGACGGCGTCACTCTTTCGTGGGGCGGCCGCGTGGCGAATCCGGAAGGTTGTGGCGTCCGTGCTGCGGAGTGGCGGGTCCCGTGGTCGGTTCGCGCCTATCGTGGAACGGCACACCGACGCTCGGCGCCAAGGCAGGCTGGACATGAGGGAACCGCATATCGACTATGCGGAGGTCTTCCGGGCCCTGCCCGGCATGGTGGCGCTGCTGACGCCCGATCTGGTGTACGTCGACGCCAACGACGACTTCCTTCGGCTGGCCGGACGCAGCCGCGAACAGCTGCTCGGGCGCTACATCTTCGACGTCTTCCCCGAGAACCCGAACGAACCGGCAGCGGCCGGCATGCGGGAGACTGAGGCGTCGATGCTGCGCACCGTGGCCACCGGTGAACGCGACACGATGGCGCTCCTCCGCTACGACATCGAGGACCCGCAGCGGCCCGGCCTCTGGCAGGAGCACTACTGGAGCCCGGTCAACGCCCCCGTCCTGGGCCCCGACGGCAAGGTGGCCCTGATCGTGCACCGGGTCGAGGAGGTCACCGAACTCATCCGCGCCCGAAGCCGGGCCGGCGGGGACGCCCCGAGGGGTCCGGGCGGTTCGGCGTCGGACGGTCCAGGTGGTCCGGGCGGTTCGGGTGAGGACAGTCGGGCCCGGGTGCTGGAGGCCGAGCTCTACACGCGCGCCCGGGAACTGCAGGAGGTCAACGAACGGCTGCGCACGGCGCACGCCCATGAGCGCGAGGTGGCCCTGGCGCTGCAGGCGGCGATGCTGCCCCCGCCCGGCCCCACCGGGTCGCACGACGTGGCCGTGCGCTATCGGCCGGCCATCGGCGCGCTGAACGTGTGCGGCGACTGGTACGACCTGGTCGGGCTGGACGGCGAGGGCCTGGCGGTGGCCGTCGGCGACGTCGTCGGCCACGGCCTGGCGGCCGCCTGCGCCATGGGCCAGTTGCGCAGCGCCCTGAGCGGGGCCACGCGCGTCGCCGACGGTCCGGCCCAGGCCCTGGAGGCCCTCGACCGCTACGCCCGCTCCGTCGACGGGGCCGAGTCGACCACGGTCGTGACGACCTTCATCGACTGGGACGACCGCACCATCACCTACAGCTGCGCGGGCCACCCGCCGCCCGCGCTGGTGCACCCCGACGGCACCGTCACCTTCCTCGACGGCGCCACCGACCCACCGCTCGCCGCCCGGCCCCGTCAGATGCCGCGGCCCCAGGCCCGCGCGCCCTTCGTCGAGGACTCCACCCTGGTCCTGTACACGGACGGGCTGATCGAGCGCCGTACCGAGAGCATCGACACCGGTCTGGAACGTCTCGCCGCTTCCCTGGCCCACCACCGCGAGCACGACCCCGAGACCCTGGCCGACGCCCTGCTGGCCGATCTGCTGCCGCCGACCGGCAACACCGACGACACCGCGCTGATCGTCCTGCGGCTCTGACCGGGCGAGTCTGACCGGCCGAGGAGGGGTGGCGGCGTCATCTGCCCCAGATCTTCCGGTAGCCCTCCCGGTAGCCCGACGGGTTCCAGCTCGTGGCGCCGTCGCTGTTGTCGGCCGTGCTGATGTGGACGGGCGCCACATAGCCGCTGGCGGGGCTGCCGGAGAAGGCACGGTTGAACTCGTCGACGATCTGCCAGCCCTGCAGGGTGAGCGGTTCGGGGACGGTGGCCGCCTGGTACTGCTCACTGTCGACGCGCTGGAAGGCGGAGGGATCGCCGTCCCCCGCGCCGATGTTGAACGGCGGGCCCGAGCCGTCCTTGCCGGCCGCGCGGAAGGCGGGGGCGGCGTCGGCGAAGTACAGGTCGTTGATGGCGACCGAGTGGGTCCACCGGTCCTGGAAACGGGAGAGCAGCGAGGAGACCTCGCGGGGCGTGCGGCTGCTCGCGTCGGGGATCGGGATGTTCACGTACGACAGGAGGTCCACGCCCGCGCAGGTCGCGAGTTCGTCCCTGATCAGCTCGGACTTGTTCTTGGCGAACGGGATCGACGCGTCGGTGAAGATCACGGCCCCGGCGTCGCCGTTCGAGGTGGCGATGACCCATCGGGCGCTGATCCTCGCCACGTCCTCCACCTGGGTGGTGACGTTGGTGAAGAGAGGAGGGCGGCGGCTGGGGCCGGGGGCGGCGACCGCGTGCCAGCCGACGACCGGGATGCCGGCCTGCTCGGCCCGCGCGATCTGCTGCGAGGTCGAGTTGGGGTCGAAGCCGCCGACGACGATGCCGGAGGGGCGGAGCGCCACGGCCTCGCTCATCGCGGCCTGGATGCCGGCGGGCGTGCCGCCGCCGTCGATCACCCGCAGGTTCCAGCCGATGACCCGCGCGGCTTCCCGCACTCCCTCGGCGGCGCCCGCGACCCCGGGGTTGGTCATGGTCTGCGCGACATAGACGAGGGTCCTGCCGGAGACGGCTCTGGGGCCGGAGGTGGGGCCGTTCCAGGGGACGTCGTCGCGCTCCGCCCGGCTGACGGCGGCCTCGGCCCTGGCCTGGGCGGCGGGGCAACCGCTCGTGCCCGTGGCGGACGGGTCCGGCTCGCCGGACGATCCGCGTTCGCAGCCGGCGAGCACGACGGAGGCCGCCACGGTCAGCAGGGCGGCGGCCGCGTGGCGGACCCTGAGCGCGCCGGAGCGGGCCTTGGGGTGGTGGTGCACGAGGTGGTGGTGGCGCACGAGGACTCCTCGTGGAGGGACGAGCGGGAAACGCTTCCGGGGTCTGCGGCCGAGATGGGCCGTGGCCGAGCGCGCCGGCCGGGTGGGTGGCCGGAGCGAGCGGCCGGATGGGGCGGCCGGGGTTGGGGCGGCGGGCTGGGGCGGCCGTCGTGCGGCGGCTCGTTCATGGGCCTCGGTCGTTCGGGGCGCCGTCCGGAGGCGGTGCGGGCGGCGCGTCCGGTGTCGCGGCGGGTGCGTCACGGGACGCGAAGACGCCGGTGCGCATCCGGCGGCGCGCGGCGTACCCGGCGAGGCCGACGGCGAGGAGGAGGGTGCCGCCGTGGAACAGGGGCACCGTCCAGAAGTCGGCGCCCATCTGGGCGATGCCGGTGAGGCCGACGGCGAGGACGGCGACTGCGACGAGGGTGCCCAAGGCGTTGGGGCGGCCCGGTCTGATCGCGGTGGAGCCGAGGAGGGCGCCGACGAAGGCGGGCAGCAGGTAGTCGAGGCCGACGCTCGGATTGCCGATCTGCTGCTGGGCCGCGAGCAGCACCCCCGCGAGGCCCACGATCAGGCCGGACGTGGCGAAGGCGCAGACGGTGTAGGTGCGGACGGGGATGCCGACGAGGTCGGCGGCGCGCGGGTTCGATCCCACGACGTACAGGTACCGGCCGATCGGCAGCCGCTCCAGCACCAGCCAGAGGGCGACGGCGAGGGCGAGTACGTAGAAGGCGGGGACCGGGAGGCCGAGGAAGGTGGAGGTGTAGAGGTCGGTGAAGGCGGGCGGGAGGCCCTGGGGGCCGGGGACGATCCGGCCGCCGTCGGTGATCCAGCCGGTGACGGCGTACATCATGCTGCCGGTGCCGAGGGTGGCGATGAAGGAGTCGATCCGGCCGAACTCGACGATGACCCCGTTGAGGACGCCCACGACCGTCCCTCCCGCGATCACGGCGAGGCAGGCGAGCGGCCACGGCCAGTCGGCCTCGACGATGAGGTACAGCACCATCACGTGCGCCAGTCCGAGGCCGTACCCGATGGAGAGGTCGAACGCGCCGGTCACGATCGGGACCATGGCGGCGAGCGCGAGGACCGCCGGGATCGACTGGGTGGAGAGGATCGCGTCGAGGGTGTCCAGCGTCGGGAAGGTGCGCGGCAGGGCCAGGGAGAAGACCAGGACGAGCAGGACGGTGAGGCCGAGGAGACCGTAGGCGCCGACGAGGTGCCCGCCGGCGCCGCCTCGGGCGCCGAGCCGGTGCGCCGGGCGCGGGCGCGGTGCGGGCGGGGTGGACGGGGCCGTCACGGGTGCGTCGCGGTGCCGGAGGGGGGCATGGCCGAGGCCGCCCTGGTCAGGCCCGCGACCGTGAGTGCCGGGCCGCTCAGCTCGGCCGTCACCGCTCCCCCGACGAAGACCAGGGCGCGCCCGCACACGCCCGTCACCTCCTCGAAGTCGGTGGAGATGAGGAGGACCGCGAGGCCTTCCGCCCGTGCCTCGTCCAGGAGGCGGTGGATCGCGGCCTTGGCGCCGACATCGACGCTCGCCGTCGGTTCCTCCAGGATCAGCAGCCGCAGTCCGGTCCGGAGCCAGCGGCCGATCAGCACCTTCTGCTGGTTGCCGCCGGACAGGGTGGCGATGGCCGCCTCGCTGTCACGGGGCCGCACCGAGAACCGTTCGGTCAGGGCGGCGGCCACGGCGCGTTCCCGGCGGGGCGCGATCCATCGCGGCGTGGGCCCGTCCCCCGCACGGGGGTTGGCCAGGAGGTTCTCCCGAACGGTCAGTTCGGGGAGGCAGCCCTCCCGCTGCCGGTCGCCGGGGACGAGGGCGACGCCGTGGGCGACGGCGTCGGTGACCGTTCGGGGGCGGTAGGGGGCGCCGTCGAGCAGGACGCGTCCGCCGAGGAGGGGGCGGGCCCCCGCGAGGGCTCGGCCGAGGTCCGTCTGTCCGGCGCCCGAGAGCCCGACCAGACCGAGGGCCTCCCCGGCACGCAGCTCCAGGTCGACCGGTCCGGCGCCGGATGTCCGTACGCGGTCGAGGGCGAGCACCGCTGGGGCAGCGGGCTCTGCCGGGGTGGGGGGCTCTGCCGGGGTGGACGGTGGCCGGGTGGGGCGTGGGCCCGGCGGTTCCTCGCCGGTGATGTCGCGCACCAGGCGCAGGGGGCTGTGGCCCGCTGTCGAACCCTGGCTGACGAGGCGGCCGTCGCGCAGGACCGCGAAGGTGTCGGCGACCTCGTACACCTCGTCGAGGCGGTGGCTGACGTAGAGGATGCCGTGGCCCCGGTCGCGCAGGGCGCGCAGGACGCGGAAGAGACGGGCGCAGTCCGCTGCGGGGAGGCGGGCGGTCGGCTCGTCGAGCACGATGAGTGCCGCGCGGGTGGCCAGGGCGCGGGCGATGGCGACCAGCGACCGTTCGGCGGGGACGAGGCGGGCGACCGGCGCGTCGGGGTCGACGGTGCCGCCGACGAGCGCCAGGGCCTCGGTGCAGCGGTCCCGGGTGCGCCGCCAGGAGATCAGTCCGGCACGGCGCGCGTACCCGGTGCTCAGGGCGATGTTCTCGGCGACGGTCATCCACTCCACGAGTCCGAGGTCCTGGTGGATGAAGGACATGCGGGGGGAGGCGGCGTGGCTCCCGAGCGGGTGTCCGTCCACGGTGATCGACCCCGAGTCGGCGTGGTGGACACCGGCGAGGATCTTGATCAGGGTCGACTTTCCGGCTCCGTTGGGGCCGAGGAGCGCGAGCACGCTGCCCGCGTGGACGTCGAGGTCGACCCCGGCCAGGGCGAGGGTTCCGCCGAAACGTTTCGTGAGGCCGCGGACACGCACCAGCGGCTCCGCCGCGCTGGGCGGGGCCGGTTGCGCAGAGGTGTCGTGAGCGTCGTGCACGGACAGCTCCGGGGGTCGGCCTGGCGGGTTCTTCACGACTTCGACTTGCGCCAGCGATGCTAACCGCCGTTTTCGCTTTATTCGCGACTTTCGCCCCATTGGCGGCATTTGGTCACGGTCGCCGACCCCAACGGGTCAGGGGCGCCGGGCCAGGAGGCGCCGGGTGGTGAGGTGCCGGTCAGGGAGGCCGTGCGGGGGCAGAGGGTGGGGCTCTGCGCTTGGTTCAGCTGTCGTCCAGGCCGCATTCGGCCCAGATGACCTTGCCCTCCGTGGTGTAGCGGGTACCCCAGCTCTGGGAGAGCTGGGCGACGAGGAACAGGCCGCGTCCGCCCTCGTCGGTGGTGGCGGCCCGGCGCAGGTGCGGGGCGGTGCTGCTGGTGTCGGCGACCTCGCAGATCAGGGAGCGGTCTCGGAGCAGCCGTACCCGGATGGGTCCGGCGCCGTGGCGGATCGCGTTGGTGATCAGCTCGCTGAGCACCAGTTCGGCGGCGAACGCGGCCTCGTCGAGCCCCCAGTCGGACAGTTGCCGGAGGGCCGCGGCGCGGACCTCGCTGACGCGGGCCGGGTCGGCGGGCAGCTCCCAGGTGGCGACGCGCTGCGGGTCGAAGGCGTGGGTGCGGGCGACGAGCAGGGCGATGTCGTCGCCGGGGTGGGGGGACGCGACGGTGTCCAGGACCACCCGGCAGGTCTCCTCCGGGGTGTGCTCGGGGTGGGCCAGGGCCGCGCGCAACTGGTCGAGCACCACGTCGACGTCACGCTCGCGGTCCTCGATGAGACCGTCGGTGTAGAGGACCAGGGTGCTGCCCTCCGGGAGCTGGACGTCCACGGCCTCGAAGGGCAGGCCGCCGAGGCCGAGCGGGGGCCCGGCGGGCAGCTCGGGGAACGACACGGTGCCGTCGGGCTGGACCAGTGCGGGCGGCGGGTGGCCGGCGCGGGCCAGGGTGCATTGCTGCGAGGTCGGGTCGTAGACGGCGTACAGACAGGTCGCGCCGATGATGCCGCCGCCGTCGGAGACGGGGTCCTCGCGGTCCAGTCGTCCCACCAGGTTGTCGAGGTGGGTGAGGACCTCGTCGGGCGGGAAGTCGAGTTCCGCGAAGCTGCGGGCGGCCGTACGGACGCGGCCCATGGTGGCGGCGGACAGCATGCCGTGGCCGACTACGTCGCCGACGAAGAGGCCGATCCTGGTGCCGGAGAGCGGGATGACGTCGTACCAGTCGCCGCCGACGTCGGATTCGGCGGGCAGGTACCGGTGGGCGACCTCCACGGAGTCCCGGTCGGGGAGGCCCTGCGGGAGCAGGCTGCGCTGCAGGGCCAGCACCATGGTGCGTTCGCGGGTGTAGCGCCGGGCGTTGTCGATGGACAGGGCGGCGCGGGTGGCGAGTTCCTGGGCCAGGGAGCGGTCGTCGTCACCGAAGGGGGCGGGGTCCTGGGCACGGTAGAAGGCGGCGACGCCCAGGACGACACCTCGGGCGACCAGGGGCACCGCGATGAGGGAGTGGACGTGGCTCAGCAGTCGCTCGGTGTGCTCGGGGTCCTGCGCGAGCCAGCCGGCCGCCGTCCTCAGGTCCGGTTCCAGCACGGCCTCGCCGGTGGTCAGGCAGCGCAGCTGCGGGACGGTCGGGCCGTAGTCGACCTGCTTGCCGATCGGGCTGAAGGGGAGGTCGTCGCGGATGCCGTGGATCACCGTGCGCCGCAGGTCGCTCCGCGGGTCCGCGGCCTCCTCGCCGCGCAGCACGGGCTCGGCCAGATCGATGGTGACGTAGTCGGCGAGGCGCGGGACCGCCGTCTCGGCGAGCTCCTGGGCGGTGCGGCGCACGTCCAGGGTGGTGCCGATCCGGGCGCTGGCCTCGGACAGCAGTTCCAGCCGGTGACGCGCGGCCAGCGCGTAGCCGCCGACGTGCGGCTCCCCCACCATCAGCAGGCCCCTCCCGGACGAGCCGGCAGGGTCTCCTGCGGGGCCGGTCGGGAGTCCGTCGGTGATGCGGGGAGCGCCGGGGGCGGAAGTGATGGCCTCAGGGGTGCGCGGTAGGCCGTCGGCCGTGGGCGGAGGGCCCTCGGTGGTGGGGCGGGCGTCGGGGGTGCGGGCCTCCGGTGCGGCGTCGGCGGTGCGGCTCTCGGCTGTGGCGCCGTCGATCCCCGTCCTCGTCCTGCCGAGTGGTGCGGCTTCACGCTGGTGGCCGGGGGCCGGTACGACGGAGAGCGGGCCGGGGGCCACGGCGAGCGGGGCGTTCCGGACGCGGTGGACGATCGAGGCGTCGGCGGGCGCGAGCGGCGTGACGGGCGTGACCGGGCTCGCGGGCCCGGCGGTGAGGCTGAGCACCGGCTCGACCAGGCGGGGGGCGGTGACGGCCTCATGCAAGGGGAAGTCGTGCAGGACTGCCTCGACGGCGACCCCCTCCACCCCGGAGGCACTGGTCACCGGGCGGCTCACCAGCGTGACACGGCGGCCGTCCGTCAGGGACACCTCGACGGCCGCCCGCTGCCCGCGCGAGATCAGCTCGGCGGCCTTCTCCAGGAGCGTCGCCCGGTCCCCGGGGCGCAGCCCGTGGGCCAGCTCGTCGACGCCGAGAACGCGGTGCGGGCCCGCGCCCGCCTCGACCCCGGCGTCCAGGTACGCCCGCAACAGGGACCGCTCACGCGCGGAGCTCTGCCCGAGGAGCCGCCGCTCGATGGCCGCGGCCGCCTTGCGGATCACGGTGGAGAGCGCCGGGTTCTCGAAGCCGCGCGGATATCCGAAGCACAGGACGCCCTCGATCCGGCCGCTGAGGGGGTCGCGCACGGGGAGCGCGCGGCAGGCGCTGCCCTGGGAGCGTTCGGCGAAGTGCTCGGCGCCGTAGACCCGGATGAGCCGCCGTTCCGCGAGGGCCAGCCCGATGCCGTTGGTGCCGGCGAACCGCTCGGCGAACACGAACCCCGGCACGGTCTGGATGTCCGGGAGCCCCCTGGCCAGGGCCGCCTCGCCGAAGCGGCGCAGCAGGACCGTGCCGTTCGCGTCGGCGACGGAGATGTTCATGGCACTGCCGGCGAACCTGGACTCCAGCCGGTCCAGCACCGGCGCGGCGGCACGGGCGACCCGGTCGTCGCGGTCGAAGTCGTCCCGGAAAGGGAGGTCGGAGCGGTCCGGTGAGAGGCCCAGGGACCGGCAGCGCCGCCAGGAGTCGAGGATCGACGCGCGCACGCCGGACTCCAGCGGCTCGCCCTGCAGAAACCGCTCACGGAAAAGGGTGGGGCCCGTGCCGTCTGTCGCACGCCCCGTGGGTATCGGCTCGCCGTCGGACCGCACCACGCTGGCCTCACTCGCGCCCTGGACAATCCGCTTATCGGAAATATCTGGCATTGACGAGGATACGGGCATCAGCAACATGAGTCACGGTTCAGCGGTGCCCTCACGCGCGGTAACCGCTCGGGCGGGGCGTGGCGCCGGGGCGTCGCGGCGACCGTCCGGACCGGCGTCACAGAACGGCGATCGGGTTGACGGGCGAACCGGTGCCGCCCGGGACGTTCAGCGGGGCGAGGACGAGCAGGAACTCGTACCGCCCCGCCTCGGCGGTCGCGTCGGCGAGCGCCTCCAGGTCCAGGTTGTCCAGCAGCGGCACCCCCATCGCGGCCACCGCCAGGGCGTGCACCGGTGAGTGCACGCCCGCCACGGGCGACGGCCGCACATCGCTGTCCCCGTCCCCGCCCAGCAGCGCGATGCCCCGTTCGGCCAGCAGGGGTACGGCGTCCACGTGGAACCCCGCGCTCGCCGCACCGGGATCCCAGGCGCCGAGTTCCTCGCGGCGGCGGACGTGTCCGGAACGCAGCAGCACGGCGTCGCCCTCGCCGATCGTGACGCCGAGCGCCTCCTCCGCGGCGCGGACGTCCCCGGCGCGGACGGCGTGCCCCGGTTCCAGCCAGGGGGCACCGAGCACGGTGGGGAGGTCCAGGAGGACCCCCCTCGTGACGAGGGGCCCGAGCGCCGCCACCGAGCCGAAGCGGGCGCCCGCGGCGCCGACGTTCTCGCGGGCCGGCCTGCCGTCGTAGAGCAGTCCCGCGTAGGCGATGTGGCTGAGGGCGTCGAGGTGGGTGACGGCTTTGCCGTGGTAGTCGGCGGCGATGAAGTCCTTGTGGGTCGTGGGCTCGGGGCCCTCCACGTCCCCGAGGTCGGTCATGTGGTGCAGGGCGGGCTTCTGGTTGTCCGGGCCCGACCGGGTGTTCCAGGGCAGCGCCATCGGGACGACCACGCCGGACCGCACCCCTCCCACGGCGCGCCGCACATGCTCCTCGGTCACCCGGTTCCACGCGCCGCGATCCGCCCGGTCGCCCCAGCGCCCCCAGGTACGGACGGCGTCGAAGAGTGCGTCGAACTCCTCACGGGAGACGGTGGGTTGCGCGCTCATACGCCTCTACGTCCTCACTGTTCGGGTGGAGTCGGGTCGAGTCGGGTCGGGTCGGGTCGGGTCGGGTCGAGTGGGGTCGGCATCGGGTCGACACCAAGTCGGGACCGCTCGGGACCGGGCCGGAAGGGCGAGAGCACGCGCCCCGTAAGCACCCTATGACCGTTTCGCGCACGGGGACGATCTGGCTGCGCGGCTGAGGGCAGGAGGGGCCCTCGGTACTGGTGGGTTCTCGTATTCAACTGTCGCGTATCGGTCCACCGGCGGCCTCGAACAGTGACTTTGGGCAACGAGGCCGGGGAGCACTGTGTGGCCGCTCTGTAGGGTGCTCGTGGGATGCGACGAGGGGAGTTCGGGGTGAAGCATCCGTTGAGCATCGCGGTAGCGCAACCGAGGTGCACGGCTCACGACGTGAGGGCCAACGCGGTGGCTCATGCGGAGGCCGTTCGGGCGGCGGACGCGCGAGTGGTGGTCTTCCCCGAGATGTCGCTGACGGGATACGAACTGGACGCCGTTCCCGTCGTTCCGGACGATGAACGGCTGGCTCCGATCGTCGCCGCGTGCGCGGACACGGGGGCGCTTGCGTTGGTCGGCGCGCCTGTGCCGGGTCCGCGCATCGGCATCCTGGCTGTGAGTGGAGACGGTGCGCGCGTGGCCTACGGCAAGGTGTACCTCCACGGCAGCGAGGCCGCCCGCTTCGTGCCGGGGGAGCCCACCGTGATCGAAGTGGACGGGTGGCGGCTGGGGCTCGCCGTCTGCCGCGACACGGGTATCCCCGAGCATGCCGCGAAGACGGCCGCGCTGGGGATCGACGGGTATGTGGCCGGGGTTGTCCACGCGGATCACGAGGCTGAGGTCCACGGCGAGCGCGCCCGCCGGGTCGCAGCCGACCACGGAGTGTGGGTCGTCACGGCGGCCTTCGCGGGTCCGACCGGTGGCGGGTTCGCCCGCACGTCCGGCCGTTCGGGCATCTGGTCCGCCGACGGGGAACTGGTCGCGGAGGCCGGCACCGCCCCCGATGAGATTGCGAGGGCTGTTTTCCTCAAGTGAGTCCGGGGCCAGAGCAGAGGAGCCTTCTTCGGCGCCGTGTGGGTGGCTCGGGCGGTCCTTCCCCACGTGCGCGCCCAAGGCGGGGGACGGCTCCTCCAAGTCACCTCGATGGGCAGCGGCGGTGGCATGGCCACCGTCGGGTTCTACGGGGCAGGCAAGGCCGCGCTGGACTCGGTCAGCGAGGCACTGGCTGACACCGGCCTGTTCACCACCGGCACCACGACCACCGAACCGCTGGCGCAGTATCAGCCCCTGCGCACCGGGCCCAAGCGGATCTGTACCGGTCCTGGGAGCACCTCAGCCGTATCGCCCCGGGCTGCCCCTGTCCCGCACCACGGCATTGCCGTCCCCGTCCCCGCGACTCAGTCACGGGGACGGGTGTGCGCCTGACGGAAGAACCCCTGCACCTCGGCAGCGACGGTCGTCAGCTCTTCACCCGCGTCAATCACGGTCGTCACAGTGCATTCCAGCCGCTGGAGAAGACGTCGGCTCGCAAGGTCCAGCTAGATACACGTGCCCGCCCGAACCGAACGTCGCTGCCACGACCAGCTCGTTGTTGACCCAAGACCGCACGCGCCCCGATTCGTGCGCGCAGGCCGTCATCGACAGCCTCCACAGCGAATACGACCTCGAACTCATCTGTCCGCGACCAGTCGAACAACCGGGCAGAGGGCGCTTGCGACCCCATCCCCCGAACGACGAGCTCGAGGACATCAACACGCCCGGCCATCGCCATTTACGACGCGGTGCTGGCGACACTTGAGTACGCGAGCTCACCAGCAAGTACGGCCCCGTTCGGAGCGCCAGAACCTCTTGTCTAGCCTTGCCCCATGCCCACGACCGGGCGGAGGGCGCGACGGCTGGAGGAGCCTGTGCGGGACGGCTATTCTGCGGGATTCTTTACGCGGATGGCGCATGAGACGCATCCGGTGGACCTGATGTGTCTCTACCTGCTACATGGCTCGGTCGAACAGATTCCTGGCCTGTTGGTCGATCGGGAGACGCTGTCGTTCAAGCACCTGTGTCAGCAAGGCCATGTCGCGGACCGATGGAACTCCGGCGACGCGGACACATTCTCACTTTGCATCAAGAGGAAGGTCCATGGGCGGCTGTACGGCTTGGAGTTCAGAATCAACTTCATCGCCGGTGAGCCCTATGCCGACGCGGTGATTCCGTTCGGCGCGACTGTCGATCTGTACCGGTTCATGCACCACTTCCGTGGGCAGTACGCCTCGGCGGGAGCTCCGGATGACTGGGACTTCGACGTGTATACCGACAAGCGTGACCTCCGTGAGAGTGTCGTGTCGTTCGGCAACCACCGCGAGGTCTGGTTCCAGGTCAACCGCGGCCCAGTGACAACCGGCCGGGGCAAACCGATTCCGTGGGCTCGGGGCCGGCTGACAGCCGGCCGCCTGCAGGGCAACCAGTTCGGGACGAGAGTCGGCGTACTCGACGCGGGAAGTGTGCTGTTCCCTGACCGTCATGACGTCGTCGAGGGCACCTCGGCCGAGGCGCGGGCGTACCGGCGGTATGTGGCCAGGCTGCACAATCCCCTTCCTCTGCGGGTGGGACCCCCAGTCCGCCCCGAGTTCGGCATGAGGACGCGACGGTGCCCTGCGGGCTGATCGACGCCGGGCACTGACCAGCATCGAGGACCCTGAGCACGCCAAGACGATCCGGCTCTTCACGACTTGGCGCGTCCTGCCCCGGCTTCGAGCCCGCTCCGAGCAGAGCCACATCACGCCGAACGTCCGCCGCCCTCTCCATACCCGCGATGAAGGCCACCCGGCGAGCCCCGCTGAGCGAGGACGAGCGCCTCGACGCCCTCGGCCGGCTGCTGACCGACACGGAGATCCCGACACCCCTCCGCGTCGCCGGCGTCATCGTGCTCCTCTACGCGCAGCCCTTGACCCGCATGTCCGGCTCACCGTCGATGACGTGCTCCGCGACGGAGACGCCGTACTGCTACGGCTCCGCGAACCGGCCTCACCCGTACCCGCACCGGCACCCGTCCGTGGTGTGGCCGGGGTGGGGGCAGGACGCGATCCAGATGCCGAAGTCGCGCCAGGCGGTGCGGAGTACTGGACTGGAAGCCGAAGCGGGCGCCGACGTCACGGGTCGTGGTGCCGTTGGCGACGCCCCACTCGGCGCCACGACGACGCCAAGTGACCAGCCGCCCCACGGCCGGGGCGGCGGTCAGTGGGTCAGATGGCTCGGTCCATCCCGGTGTCCCAGCCGAGCGGATACGGCTCCGCGTCGTCCGCCGCCGGGGCCGCCGGTTCCCCGCCCGCCGCGTTGAACGCGGTCAACGCGTCCACGAGCGCCGCCCGTTGATTCGGGGCGAGACGCTCGACGACCGTGGCGAGTTCGGCGCGCCGCCGGGCCATGACCTCCTCGACCGCGCGCCGGCCCTCGTCGGTGAGCCGGAGCAGGGTCTCGCGGCGGTTGTCGGGGTTGGTCTGCCGGTCGGCGAGCCCGGCGGCGATCAGCCGGTCGACCATGCGCATCGCCGTCGACGGGGCGACCTGGAGCTGATCGGCGAGGACGACGAGCTTCGTGGCGCCCCGCACGGACAGCACCACCAGCATCCGGAACTGCGGCAGCGTCACCCGTTCCTCGACGGCGGCGAGGGACCGTGCGGAGATCGCGACCAACAGGCGTGACGCGGTGAGCACCGCGCGCGTCACCTCGTCGACGTCGTCCACGCCACATGTCGGGCCCTCGCGTTCAGTCATGGTCCCTTTCTATCCCGCCCCCCTGTGCGGACCGTCGGCGGATCCGCACAGATTTTCCCTCCTCATGACCGAGCCGACCCGCCTCATGACACATGCACGAAGGGACCCTCGAGGCGATCAGCGCGGCGGATCCCTCCGGAAGGCCCGCCCTGAGGACGCGAGCGGACTCGTCCCAGTCGAGCGCCGTGGGCTCTCCCGCCTCGAACCGCACGCGGGGTCGACCCTCGACGCGCGGCAGCGTCGGCGTCACCGTCCCGGGCGCCTCCTCGCGCCGCCACAGCGTGGGGGCGGGCGGTCGGCAGGAGGTGGCAGTACGTCTTGTAGGTAGAGAGTGAGGGGGGAAACGTATTCCTACGTCATCGCGGAATCTGTGGAACGCGGACGCGTACGACCCCCGGGCTGCCTTCCTCGTCTCCGTCCGGGACCTGGCCGGACCGGGTGCCTCGAAATGGCTGCGGATCCTCGCGGAGAACAGCTACTCGTCCCAGCTCGACGCCGCCGAGTCCCCGACCCTCAGCAAGCTCATCGCCGCGTTCCGCACGGCCAACGAGGAGAGCAGCGGCCTCGACCGGGCGTCCGCCGCGCTCCGGTCGTACTTCACCGACATGGCAGCCACCCCCGCCGAGCTGCGGGCCCGTCTCGCCAACCCCGGGTTCCTGAAGGAGACTTCGCCCTGGCTGGACAAGACCGGCGCGTACGGCAGCGCCGGGCTGACCGCCGTCGACCTGCTGCTGGCCGGCAGACGGGGTGACACGGACGCGGTGTCGACGTACTGGAACCGGCTGCGAAGCGAGGCTGGACGCGATACCGCAGCAGGTGTCGCCGGGGGTTTGGAACTGCTGGCGTTGGCGTTCGGGTGAGCGGGGGTGAGTGTGGATGGCCTGTGTCGAGCCGCGCTCCTGGCTTATGATGCCGCTTTTCGGAGGGGAACTGACGTTCTCTCATCGAATGCGTGACCTTCATGGGCGGTGCTCGTTTCCCATGGCGACAGGATCTTCGGGCGGGGGTGGCGGGGTGGGTGAGCTGCGGAGCATCGCGGCGCCGTTCGTCGCGTCCGGCCCGTCCGGTGTGGCCGTCCGGACCCGCCTCAAACACCTGGCGCCGGGTGATGAGAAGGTGCTGCGTCTGGTGGGCGGGCATCTGGGGTCGCTGGCTTCGCGGGATCTCAAGGCGCGCTGCCGGGACGGCATGGAGCACTCCGCTGAGGCGTGGGCGGTCCGCAAGCGGGAGCTGACACCTGCCTCGTCGTCGCGGTGGGCGGGCAGTATCACCAAGGCCACGCATGACCAGTGGGCGCTGGCCCGCCGCTGTCAGCTGGCGCACATCCAGCATCTGGAAGCGGGTGTCCGCACCATCGAGGTTCGGCTGGCGCTGCCGGTCGGGCAGAGGGGGAGCAGGAAGGCGCCGGGGGGTTATCGGTCGCGGCGGGAGTGGCATGCGAAGGCGCGGCGGCTGCGGGTGCTTCAGGACCGGCTGGCCGCCGCGCGGGCCGACCGTGAGGCCTGGATCGTGCACGTGGTGCGCGGTGGTAAGCGCCTGGCCCGCGCCCGGCATCATCTGGAGGGGGCCGGGCTGACGGAGTCCGTGTGGCGTGGGCGGTGGGAGGCGGAGCGCTGGTTCTGCCAGGCGGACGGGGAGTCCGGCAAGCGCCACGGCAACGAGACCATCCGCATCAGCCCCGAGGGCGAGGTGAGTATCAAGCTCCCCGCGCCGCTGGCGTATCTGGCGAACGCCCCGCACGGACGGTACGTCCTGGCCGGCCGGGTCGCGTTCGCGCACCGGGGCAGTGACTGGGCGGACCGCGTCGCGGCGAACCGGGCGATCGCCTACCGCATCCACCTGGACACGGGCCGGGGCCGCTGGTATCTGACCGCGTCCTGGCAGATCCCGCCCACCCCCACCCTCCCCATCGAAGCCGCGCTCGCCCACGGCGTGGTCGGCGTCGACATGAACGCCGACCACCTCGCCGCCTGGCGCCTGGACACCCACGGCAACCCCACCGGCGCCCCGCGCCGCTTCCCCTACGACCTGACCGGCACCGCCCAGCACCGTGACGCCCAGGTCCGCCACGCCCTCACCCGTCTCCTGCACTGGGCCCGAATGTGTGGCGTGAAGGCGATCGCGGTGGAGGACCTGGACTTTGCCACCGAGAAGACCCGGGAGAAACACGGCCGCCGCACACGCTTCCGTCAGCTGCTCTCCGGCATGCCCACCGGAAAACTCCGCGCCCGGCTGGCCTCGATGGCCGATGCCACGGGGATCGCGGTCATCGCCGTCGACCCGGCCTACACCAGCCGCTGGGGTGCCCAGCACTGGCAGAAGCCCCTCACCAGCACCACCCGTAAGACCACTCGCCATGATGCTGCTGCCGTGGCGATCGGAAGGCGCGCCCAGCAACACCCGGTCCGGCGACGGACGGCACCGCCCCCACACGACCGGAGTGATCGTGCGGGGCATCGGACCGTCCAGGCCCGACCAGATGTTCCTGGGCGTGAGGGAACCCGCCCCCGCATTCCCGGACCACGGACACGATCCGTGCCGCCCGGACGCGGAGCGAACGCGGGCAACCAGAACGCCCAACACCGTCCGGGGCGTTCGGCCGAGCATGAGACCTGGCAACAGGACTCACTCCCGCTCAGCCTTTAGGAACGGTGATGGACCAGTTCCTGTACCAGGCGATGCTGCGGCACGCGCCCGATCCCGGCGTCGACGCCTCCTTCGCCCCGGGTTCGCTCTCCTTGCAGCCGGGAGCCTCCGAGGCGGTGGCCCTCCGTTTCTCCTCCGCCGAGGCGCGGACCGTCACCTGGAAGCTCGATCTGCCGGACGGTGTCACCGCCTCGCCCGCCGAGGGGACCGTGACCGTGCCGGCCGGAGGCAGCGCGTCGGCCGAGGTCACCCTGACCGGTGTCTCCGAGGGCGTGCACTCCGTGGTGGTGTCCGGGGCGGGCGTCCTCGACCGGGCGCTCCCGGTGCGGGTCACCGACGGCGACGGCACACCCCGGGCGCTGACGGCCAACTTCAGTGGGGCGTCGGTGAGTTCGATCGACCTGTCCTCCGGCAGGAGCACGGAGATCGCCGTGGGCGCCAACCCGGGTGAGGTGGTGACGAGCGCCGACGGGCGTACCGCCTACGCCGCGAACCAGGGCTCGAACTCGGTGAGCGTCATCGACGTGGCGAGCGGCGAGGTCACCGCCACGGTCGCGGTGGGCCGGGTCCCCGCCGGGCTCGCGCTGACGCCGGACGGCGGCACGCTGTGGGTCGCCAACTACACGGACGGCACGGTGCAGCCGGTGGACACGGACACGCTGGAGGCAGGCGCGACGGTCGCTGTCGGGGCGGGCCCGGAGAACATGGCGATCACCCCGGACGGGCGGACGCTGTACGTGGCGAACATCCACGACAACACCGTCTCGCCGGTCGACCTGGGAACCCGGAGGGCCGGGGCGGCGATCCCGGTCGGGCCCCGTCCGTTCAACGTGGTCGCCGCGCCGGACGGGAAGACGGTGTACGTGTCCAACTCCGGTGGATCGACGGTCACTCCGATCGACACCGCGAGCAACGACACCGGGCCGACGCTGCTCGTCTCGGGGCAGGCGTACGGGCTCGGGCTGTCACCGGACGGGCGGACGCTGTGGGTGAGCCCCAGTACCGGTGACTACGTCACGCCCGTCGACACCGTGACCGGTGCGCCCGGCAAGCAGATCACCGTCGGCAGGTCCGCGTTCGACGTCGGCCTGGACTGGGACGGCGTCACGGCGTACGTGACCACGGCCGACGGGAACAGGGTGGTGCCGGTCGACACCGCCTCCGGCACCGCCGGGACGCCGTTGACGACCGGCGCCTATCCGCTGGCGGTCGCGCTGACGCCCGTACCGGTGGGGTAGTGCTCCGCTGGGGGCGGGGGCTTCAACCGCGGGGGCGGAGGGCTTCGAGCGCGGGCCCCGTGGAGGCTTGTCGCGCAGGTCCCCGCGCCCCTGACGGGGCGCGGGGGCAGCCGGGTGGTCAGCTGGCGGTGCGTCGGATGCGGCCGGCGTACCGCTTCTCCAGGTCCAGGTTGCCCTCGAAGCCGCCGGGCACGTTGGCGGAGACGTAGACCGGGGGGCGGTCGCCGGAGGCGAGGAGTTGGGCGGTGGCCTCGGCGACGGTCATCTGGACGAGCATGACGCCGGTGAGCGTGGAGAGGGCGCAGACGGCGCCGCCGCCCGGCAGCTCCAGCAGGGCGTCGCCGCGCGGGGCCGCGTTGTCGAGGACGACGTCGGCGAGGTCGGCGAGCTTCTTGCCGCTGGGGTGGGTGGCGGGGACGGAGCGGGTGTGGGCGAGGGAGGTGAGGGCGAGCAGGCGGTGGCCGCGTTCCTTGGCGTGCAGGGCCATCTCGACGATGACATTGTTGACGCCGGAGTTGGAGACGACGACGAAGAGGTCCTGGGGGCGGGGGTCGGCCAGTTCGTAGAGGCGGACCGCTATGCCGGGCTCGCGTTCGAGCAGCGGGTCGTCGAGGCCGCTGGGGTGGTCGCCGCCGAAGAGGACGAGGTCGGCCATCTGGATCCGGTTGGTGGGCACGAAGCCGCCGGCGCGGCCGGCGAGTTCCAGGACCATGGCCTGGGAGTGGCCGGTGCCGAAGGCCTGGACGACGCCGTCCGCGCGGACGCAGTCGGCGATCAGCTCAGCGGCGGCGCTCACGTCGGCGCGCGCGGACTCGGTGAGACGGTGCAGGACGGCCAGGCCCTCGCGCGCGAAGCGATCGGCGCTCACCGGCTCGGTCACGGACTCGTTGGCGGACTCGACGGACACCTGAGACTCCCCACTGGTGGATTGAACCACCCCGTACACACCTATCAGTGAATCACTGAATCACAGGCCCGGCATCCAGGGCAATGGCGCAGTTCACCCCCGGGTGCGGTCGCACATCCCGGTCCTGGTATTCAGCCATTACGTCAACGGGTGGCTGGTACCTTCTCTGCATGCCCTCGACCGATGTCACCACCCTGATCCGCACCGAGCTGCCCCGGCTGGCCGGCTCCCTGCGGAAGGTCGGCGAGCTGATCCTGGAGGATCCGGCCGCCGTCACCCACTGCTCGGCCGCGGAGCTGGGCCGGCGCACCGGCACCTCCCAGGCCACCGTGACCCGGTTCTGCCGGGCCATCGGCCTCGACTCCTATCAGCACCTGCTGATCGAGCTGGCCCAGGAGCGGGGCCGGGGCGAGTCCTCGGAGTGGGGCAACACCGAGATCGGGCCGGACATCTCCCCCGACGACAGCCTGGAGCGGGTCGTCCAGGTCGTCGGCACCGCCGATCTGCGGGCCATCCAGCAGACCATCGACCGGATCGACCTGGACTCCGTGGAGCGCGCGGCGCAGGCCGTGGCCCGCGCGCGGCGCACGGACGTGTACGGCGTCGGTGGCAGCGGCGCGGTCGCGCAGGAGACGGAGACCCGGCTGTTCCGCATCGGCTGCGCGGTGCGCGGCTGGACCGAGGTGCACGCGGCGACCACCTCGGCGGCCCTGCTCACCCCGGCGGACGTGGCGATCGGCATCTCCCACTCCGGCGCCACCCGGGAGGTGCTCGAGCCGTTCGAGCTGGCCAGGGAGCGGGGCGCCACCACCGTCGCCCTGACCGCCGACCCCCGCTCGCCGCTGGCCCGCGCCGCCGACATCCGGCTGATCTCCTCCTCGTCGGAGACCAGCTTCCGCACCGGCAGCATCGGCGCCCGCCACTCCGTGCTGATGCTCATCGACTGCCTCTACGTCCGCGTCGGCCAGCTCTCCTACCAGCGGGCGAGCGCCTCCCTGGCGCTGACGGACCACATCGCGGGGGCGCACGCGGTGAAGTCCCGGCGCGGCCGCTGACCGGCCTGCGGCACAGGCGCCCCGGCGTCGGACCCTGCATGGATGAATCAACCAATATTCCGACGCATGGTTGATTGAACCATCCCTCGCTGCCAGGATGGGGCTCCCCCCGAGCACTCGTAGGAGCCCCATGCGCGTCATCTCTGTCGAGTCGACCGAGCTCTTCGTCGGGACGGAGGACCAGCCGCACCAGGTGGTCGCCGTGGACATCGAGCACGAGTCGGGCCGAACGGTCCGGCTGAGCGTGGAGGGCCCCGGCGTGCGTGCCGTCGGGCAGACCGTCGTCACCGTCGGCGAGGACGGCACCGCGCGCGCCGAGATACCCGTGGCCACGGACGGACTCGTCCCCGGCGACCAGCGGGAGATCACCGTCACGGCCGCCGACGGGGAGCTGGTGGCCCGGCGCACCGCCGCTCTCACGGTCGCCGAGCCCGGCTGGACCATGTTCATGGTGAGCCACTTCCACTACGACCCCGTCTGGTGGAACACCCAGGCCGCGTACACCGAGACCTGGGACGTCGCCGACGACCCGGCGCTCACGGGCCTGCCCGCGCGGACCTTCGACTCGCGCGGGCAGTCCGGTATGAGTCTGGTCCGCGCCCACTGCGATCTGGCCCGGCGCGATCCGGCGTACACCTTCGTGCTCGCCGAGGTCGACTACCTCAAGCCCTACTGGGACGCCTTCCCCGAGGAGCGGGCCTTCCTGCAGCAGCTGATCCGCACCGGCCGCGTCGAGATCATGGGCGGCACCTACAACGAGCCCAACACCAACCTCACGGGCGCCGAGGCGACCATCCGCAACGCGCTGTACGGCGACGGTTTCCAGCGCGGGATCATGGGGGCCGCGCCGGAGACCGCCTGGCAGCTGGACGCCTTCGGGCACGACCCCCAGTTCCCGGGGCTGATGGCGGACGCGGGGGTCACGTCGAGTTCGTGGGCGCGCGGCCCCTTCCACCAGTGGGGGCCGACCCTGTCGGTGTTCGGGGAGGAGCCGCGCGATCCGCGACGGATGCAGTTCCCGGCGGAGTTCAGCTGGATCGCCCCCTCCGGGCGCGGCCTGCTGACCGCGTACATGGTCAACCACTATGGCGCCGGCTGGGCCATCGACAACGCGCCCACGCTCCCCGAGGCGGAGGCCGCCGCGCTCAAGCTCTTCCGGGGGCTGAAGAAGGTCGCGCTCACCCGGAACGTCCTGCTCCCCGTCGGCGGCGACTACGCCCCGCCGTGCCGCTGGGTGATGGGCATCCACCGCGACTGGAACGAGCGGTACGTCTGGCCCCGGTTCGTCAGCGGCGTCCCCCGCGACTTCTTCGCCGCCGTCCGCGCCGAACTGGAGCGGGAGGGGCGCACGGCGTCCCCGCAGACCCGGGACATGAACCCGGTCTACACCGGCAAGGACGTCTCCTACATCGACACCAAGCAGGCCCAGCGGTACGGCGAGACGCTGCTCGCCGACGCCGAGGCCTGGGCGACCCTCGCCTCCCTCACCACCGGGCACCCCTACCCGGACGCGGCCCTCGACAAGGCCTGGCGGCAGCTGATCTACGGCGCCCACCACGACGCCATCACCGGCTCCGAGTCGGACCAGGTGTATATCGATCTGCTCACCGGCTGGCGGGAGTTGTACGACCTGGCGGAGGAGGTGCACGCCGACGCCACCCAGGCACTCGCCGACCGGGTCACGCCACTGCCGGGCGACGGACCGGACCTGGTCGTCTTCAACTCCGCGACGTGGGAGCGCAGGGACGTGCTGACCGTCGCCGACCCCGGCCGGATCCCGCTCGACCACACCGGGCTGCCGCTCCCCGCCGTGTCCGAGGACGGCGAACTGAGCGTCGTCGTGCCGGAGGTGCCCGGCATGGGCCTCAAGGCGCTCCCGCTGGCGGACGGTTCGGTCCCCGGCTGGACGGCCGGCGAGGGGACGACCATCCGCAACGAGTTCTACGAGGTGACCGTCGACCCCGCGCGCGGCGGCGGCGTCAGCGGTCTGCGCGCGCTCACCGGAGCCGGGGGCGGGCGGGAGCTGCTGCGGCCCGGGGACATCGGCAACGAGCTGGTGGTGCAGGAGGAGTACCCGAGGCACCCGCGCTTCGGCGAGGGCCCCTGGCACCTCACCCCGACCGGCACCACGGCCGCCCGGAGCCGGGATGTCTCGGCTGACATCGATGTCGAGCACTCGCCGGCCGGCTCCCGCATCACCGTCCGCGCCGACCTGGGCCTGTTCCGGTACACCCAGCGGCTCACCCTGTGGGCGGGGGTGGACCGGTTGGACGTGACGACGACGGTCGACGGCTACGACGGCGCCGACCGGCTGATCCGGGTGCGCTGGCCCTCGGACGTGCGCGGCGGGCTGCCGGTGCACGAGGTCGCGGACGCGGTCGTGGGACGGGGCTTCGGCTTCGTGGAGGTGGACAGCGAGCAGTTCCCCTGGACGCTCGACAACCCGGCCAACACCTGGTTCGGGCTGGGCTCCACGGCCCGCGTCGCCGTCCACGACGACACCGGCGTCCTGCTCGGCCACCGCTCGATCGGCGTCGCCGAACTGGTCTTCGACGACTGGGACGCCGCCGGCGAACTGGGCACCCCGCTGGCCGCCGCCCTGGTCCGCACCGGCGTCACGGCCACCTCGACGATCGCGGGCGGTCCCCGCTACGGCGATCTGGAGGTCGACTCCAACCTCCCCGACATACGGATCGCCGTGGGCGGCCCCGAACGCAACGCCCTGGTCGCCGAGGTCCTCGGCTGGGACCCGGCGGCGGCCCGCGAACTGCGCCGACAGCTCACCGAGGACGGCCTGGCGGCGGTGTGGGTGGCACCCCGCGCCTCCCTGCGCGAGGAGTGGGTGCCCGGCGCCGACCTGCGCGACCTGGAGCGGCTGCCGCTGCTCGTGGTGGCGGGCGCCCGCCCCGAGGACGACGCGAAGGCCGTCGACGCCCTGATCGCCGACCTGGACGACGCGACCGTACGGGCCGTCGCGGCCGGGGGCGGCGAGGCGCTGCCGCCGGGCGACGCGTGGGACGGGCGGAGCTTCGCGATCCTGAACCGGGGCACCCCGGGCTGCGTCGTCACCTCCTCCGGCGACCTCTACATGTCGCTGATGCGCTCCTGCACCGGCTGGCCCTCCGGCATCTGGGTCGACCCGCCCCGCCGCACGGCGCCCGACGGCTCCGGCTTCCAGCTCCAACGCTGGTCGCACACCTTCGCGTACGCGGTCGTCGCGGGCCAGGGCGACTGGCGCGACCTGGGCTGGCCGCGCGCGGGGCACGCCTTCAACCATCCGCTCACCGGGCGGCTGCGGGAGCCCGAGCATCCGCTGACGGCCCGGCTGCGGGAGCCCGCCGGGACGGGAACCGGCCTGCCGAGGACCGTGACCCTGCTGGCGCTGGAGCCCGAGGGCCGGGTGGTGCTGGACGCCTTCAAGCCGGCCGGGTCGCCGCTGGCCCGGGGCGGCACCGTCCCCGTGGACCCGGCGCGCGAGGTCGTCGTACGGGCGCACGAGGTGGACGGGCGGCCGGTGCGGGCGCGGGTGACGGGGCCGTCGGCGTGGGACGGGGGCCGTCGGGCGGACGTCCTGGAGCGGGCCGGTGAGGCTCTGGCCCCCGGCGCGGACGGGGCGTTGGAGCTGGACCTCACGGGGTTCGAGGTGGCGACCGTGCTGGCCTCGCCGGTCGCCGCCGCGCCCGTACGGTCCGCCGGGCCCGCCGCCGACGCCTCGGCGGACGGGACCGCCACCGCGGAGCCCTCGCCGACGTGCGGGCTGCCCGAGGAGGGCGCCGGTGTCGCCGCGCACGAACCCGCCCAGCCGGTGCACACCCGGTACTGGCTGCACAACTCCGGTCCGGCGCCCCGGGGGAACATGCCCGTGGCCGTCTACCTCTCGCCGCCCGCGCTGACCGCCGACGGACCGGTCACGGCGACGGTCCGGATCTCCTCCGAGCTGACCGACGCGCCGGTGTCGGGCACGGTCGCCCTGGAGGTGCCGCCCGGCTGGAGCGCCGAGCCCGCCGAACTGCCGTACGCGCTCGGCGCCGGCGGCTTCTCGCTCACCGAGGTGACGGTGACGCCCCCGCCGGACCCGGCGCCCGGCCGCTACGCGCTCGCCGCGCGGCTGGCCCACGGCGGGCAGACGTTCGAGGACGTGGTCGCCCTGGACGTGCCCGGCGCGGCGGTGGAGGGCGAGCCGGACGGGCGGACCGGGCCGAGTCTGGTGATGGAGCTGGGCGTCGACCGGGTCGCGGTGCGCCGGGGCGAGCGGGTGCGCGTGCCGGTGCGCCTGCGGAACACCACCCGGGGGCCGGTGGGCGGAGCGCTGTGGGCCCTGTCGTCGTGGGGGACCTGGGCGGGCGTCGCACCGGGCCTCCAGGGCTTCTCCCTGGCCGCCGGGGAGAGCGCCGAGTGCCTGATCGAGGTCGACGGATCGGCGGTGCCCCCGGGCTCGTACTGGCTGATGGCGAAGGCCGGGTGGCACGGCTGCGTGGCCTACACGGAGGCGGTCGTCCTGGAGGTGGGGCCGTGACCGGACGGACGGCACAGGGCGACCACGCGGGGGCGCACGGCCACTCGGCACACGTCCACACCGCCCATACCGCCCATACCGCGCACGCCGCGTTCGTCGGGGGTGAGCCCGTCGCGCGGGAGCGGGTGGACGTCGTGCTGGCGGTCGTGCCCGCGCGGGATCGGGAAGCTCGGCCGGAGGGGCGGGCGCGGGCGGAGCGGCAGCGGAGACGGTGGGCCACGCAGGTGGTCGTCGCCGACGAACTCGCCCGGCGGGCGTGCGCCGCGCGCGGGCTGGCGCCGCCGCCCGACGAGGCGCCGGACCACCCGCTAGCGGTGTCCGGGACCGAGGTCGCCGACCTGGGGAGCATCATCGCGGTGGCGCTCGCCCACTCCCCCGCCGCGCGCACCCTGCTGGCGGCCCTGGAGGCCGAGCAGCGGGTGCCGGAGGAAGCCGTACGGGCCTACTACGACCGCAATCCGGACCGCTTCCTCACCCCGGAGGCACTGCGGCGCGGCGTCGACCCGTACGGCGCGGCCGTGAAGGGCGACTTCCTGCCGTACGACGAGGTCCACGCCGACGTCGCGGCGGAGTTGCGGCGGACCCTGGGCCGGCAGGCCTTCTTCGACTGGCTGGACCGGGCGCGGGCCGACGTGGAGTACGCGCCGGGTCACGAGCACCCCGGTGACCCGTCGCACCCCGACCACGAGCACCGGCACTGACGCGCGGCCCGCGCTCGGGCGCGCGGGCCGACACCGGACACCGGCAAAGGACTCGGAACCGAAAAGCAACACGGCCAGGCATTGACCTCCGATGAATTCTGGTCCACCTTTTCATCAATCGAAGTCCAAGTTGGTGATTTGAACCAGCTACTCGATCCAGCTGCTCGATCCGGCAGCTGAGTGATCGCAGGAGGCGACATGCGCGCGAGAAGACTGACCGGATGTGCGGTGGGGGTCATCGCCCTCACCCTGACCGCCGCGGGCTGCGGCCTGTCGGGCGGCGGTTCCGACAGCGGGGACGCCACCGCCGGCGGCTGCAAGGTCGACAAGGGCAACGTCGGCTCCGGCAAGCTCACCGGCGACGTCAAGGGCACGATCACCTTCCAGACGACGAATCTGAAGAAAGACTTCGGCGGCTACTTCAACGGCGTCATCAAGGCCTTCGAGCAGGCCCACCCGGACACCACCGTGAAGTGGGTCGACGACCCGGGCGACGCCACGTTCACCCAACGCCTGGTCGCGGACGCGCAGGGCTGCACGCTGCCGGACGTGGTGAACATCAACGTCAACACGGCGATCGCGCTCACCAAGAACGGCTATCTGCTCAACCTGGACAAAAAGGCCCCGGACGCCGGCGAGCCGTTCGTGCCGAACCTCTGGAAGTCGAGCAGGTACGCCGACTCCACCGGCGCCGAGGTGCACAGCGTGCTCCCCTGGTACTCCGGCGGCATCGTGCAGACCTTCAACACCGAGCTGATGAAGGAGGCCGGCCTCGATCCGGCCAAACCTCCGACGACCGTGCTCGGTCTGTTCGAGGACGCGCAGAAGATAGCCGAGGTCTCCGACGGCAAGTACTACGCCTTCCTCGCCAACCCGCAGCTGCGCATCCCGGCCGACTGGCAGCAGATGGACATCAAGATCCTCTCGTCCGACGGCAAGAAGTTCACCTTCGCCGACGACCCGAAGACCGCGCGGTGGGTCGAGGCGATGACGAAGCTCTACAAGGCCGGCGGCATGCCGAGGGACTCGCTCTCCTCCACCCAGGACCCGGCCAACGTCTACGGCCAGGGCAAGCTGGTCTACGGCCCGACCAACCCCAACTTCCTGCGCTTCATCCAGCAGAACAACCCCAGCGTCTACAAGAAGACGGGTGTCGCCCGCTTCATGCTGGACGACCTCGGCCACACCGTCGGCGCCCCGCAGTACATCGGCGTCGCGTCCACCAGCAAGAACGCGGCGACCGCGCTGTCCTTCGCGCAGTTCCTGACCAACGCGAAGAACCAGTTGGAGTGGGCGAAGGACCCGAACGTCGTCATCTTCCCGTCCACCACGGCCTCCCTGGACGACCCGTTCTTCCAGTCGGTCAAGGGCGACGACCCGTTCGCCGAGGCCCGCAAGATCGTCGCGAGCGACCGCAAGACCTCCACGGCCGACGAGATCGCCCTGACCCCCGGTGAGCTGAACGCCATCACGGCCCAGATCCAGCTGGCCATGCAGGGCAAGAAGAGCGCCCAGGCCGCCCTGGACGAGGCCCAGAAGAAGGCCAACGAGCTGATCGAGCAGGGCAGTTGAGTATGACCACCCTCTCTCCCCCCACCAAGGGACCGGGGGTCGCGGTCTCCTCCCGCGACCCCCGCCCCGGGGAACCGACCGGCCGGCGCCGCTGGTTGCGGGCCCTCAAGCCGGGCCCGTCCGCCGACGCCGGCGGCGCCGCGCTGTACCGCCGCTGGTGGCTGCCGTGGCTGTGGATGTCCCCGGCGATCATCGGCATCACCGTCTTCGGGCTGTACCCGTTCCTCAACACGCTTCTGCTGTCGTTCACCGACGCCAAACCGCTCGGCGGCGCCGCCTCGTTCGTGGGCCTGGACAACTACACCCGGATGCTGGGCGACTCCGACTTCTGGCTCGCCACCCGCAACAGCGTGCTGTACGCGGTGATCGTGGTCCCGCTGATGGTGCTGCTGCCGCTGATGCTGGCCGTGCTGGTGGAGAAGAACCTGCCCGGCATCGGCTTCTTCCGCTCCGCGTTCTACACCCCGGTCCTCGCCTCCAGCGTCGTCGTGGGCCTCAGCTGGCAGTGGCTGCTCAGCGACCAGGGCCTGGTCAACACCTGGCTGCAGAAGGCCCACATCATCCGGTCGGCGATCCCGTTCCTCTCCGACTCCTGGCTGATCCTGCTGTGCGCCATGGGGCTCACCCTGTGGAAGGGCCTCGGCTGGTACATGATCTTCTACCTGGCCGCGCTGGGGAACGTGCCCAAGGAACTGCACGAGGCCGCCGCCGTGGACGGCGCGGGCGCGGTCCGCCGCTTCTGGCACGTCACCGTGCCGGGCGTGCGCACCTCGATGATGCTGGTCGGCACCCTCACCGGCATCGGCTCGCTGCGGGTCTTCACCGAGATCTACATGCTCGGCGGCGCGACCGGCGGGCCCGGCGGCGCCGACCGCACCCTCCCCTTCTACATCCGGGACGTCGCCCTCGACCCGCTCACCGGGAACGCCGGCTACGGCTCGGCGGTCAGCGTCGCCCTCTTCGTACTCACCCTGGGCCTCACGCTGCTCGCACAGCGACTGACGAAGGAGGACGAGTCGTGACCACCGCCGTGAAGGAGACGGCCACGGGCGCGCTCCCGGTCGCCGGGCGGCGGCTGATGCCGCGCTGGCGGGACTACGGCCGCCCCCGCGAACTCGTCGTGCGCTACCTGCTGTTGCTGTTCGTGCTCGGCATCACCGTCGGTCCGCTGCTGTGGCAGTTGCTGTCGTCGCTGAAGGGCGTCGGCGAGGACGTGTTCGGCGAGAACGCCTCCCTCTTCCCCCACGACCCGACGCTGCGCGCCTACCGCGAGGTGTTCGCGCAGGTCCCCGTCTGGACGTACATCCGCAACAGCCTCGTGGTCGTGGCGCTCTCCGTCACCAGCCAGCTGGTCTTCTCCACGCTCGCCGGCTACATGCTCTCCAAGCCGAGCTGGAAGGGCCGCAAGCTGGTCTGGGTGCTGCTGATGGCGTCCATGATGTTCCCCTTCGAGTCGATCATGGTGTCGCTGTTCCTGAGCGTCCGTGACCTCGGTCTGGTCGACAGTCTGGTGGGGGTCTGGCTGCCCGGCTTCGTCGCCGCCATCAACGTCCTGATCATGCGGGCCGCGTTCCTCGCCGTGCCGCGCGAGGTCGAGGACGCGGCGATGCTGGACGGGGCGGGCGAGTGGAAGCGGTTCCGGTACCTCTACCTGCCGTCCGCGTGGGGCGCGATCCTCGTCGTCACCATCAACACCTTCATCAGCGCCTGGGACGACTTCCTGTGGCCGCTGATCGTGCTGCGCACCGAGGACCACTTCACCCTCACCCTCGGCCTGTCCCGTCTCACGTCGTCCTCCTTCGGCTACGACCAGCGGATGGTGATGGCGGGCTCGGTGATCTCCGTGATCCCGGTCCTGGTGCTGTTCGTGATCACCCAGCGGTGGTTCTACAAGGGCGTCTCCTCCGGGGCCGTCAAGCTCTGACTTCTCGGAGGTCCACCACGACGGGTGCGACGTCCAGCGCCTCCCGCGCGGACCGCGCGACCCGCAGCTCCACGGCGTCGGTCCCGGCGGGCGCGTCGAACGCCAGGCGGACCGTACGGCGCTCGCCCGGCGCCAGGCCCACACCCTCGAACGCGCACAGTTCGAGGGTGCGCGGCCAGCTGCGGGTGATGAGCCTGCGGAGATACACCTGCACGACCGAACGCCCGTGCCGGCCCCCGGTGTTGGTGACGTCCACCTCGACCGTGCGCCCCGAGACCCGGGGCGCCCCGAGGTCGAACGTCGTGTACGACAGCCCGTGCCCGAAGGAGTACGCCGGCTCGGCGCTCTCGTCGACGTACCCGCCGTACTCGGTGTCCTTGTGGTTGTAGTGGACGGGGAGCTGGGCGACCGAGCGGGGGACGGAGACCGGGAGCCGGCCGAGAGGCTCGGCGAGTCCGAGGAGCACCTCGGCGACGGCCTCGCCGCCCCACGGGCCCGGGTACCAGGCGGTGAGCAGCGCGGCGGCCGGTGCCTCGGGCAGCACGTGCGGACGGCCCTGCATCAGGACGACCGCGGTGGGCGTGCCCGTCGCCACGACGGCGTCCAGCAAGGCCTCCTGCGCCGCGCCGAGCCGTAGTCCCGCGAGGTCGACGCCCTCGCCGCAGGTCATCTCCGACACCACCGTCCGCGCGGCGCCGTTGGCGTCGAACTCCGTGTCGGGGGTACGGGCGCTGCTGCCGCCCAGCACGAGCACGGCCAGGTCGGCCGCGGCGGCCTCGGCGATCGCGTCCGGGATTCCGGAGCGGTCGGCGCCGGTCAGGGCCGCGCCCGCGGCGTGGCGGACGTCCGTGCCCGGCGGGGCCAGGCGGCGCAGGGCGTCGAGGACGCTCGTGCCGGTGCCGGGGCGCTGCGGGGCGGTGTAGTCACCGAGGTGGTGGCCGGTGGTGGCGGCGTGCGGGCCGAGCACGGCGATCCGGCGTACCGAGGGGCCGACGGGCAGCGTGTCGGCCGGGTTGCGCAGGAGGGTGACGCAGGCACGGGCGAGGTCGGTGCTGTGTGCGCGTCCGGTGTCCACCGGGACCGGCGCGCGGCGGGTGTAGGGGTTCTCGAACAGACCGAGGCGGAACTTCAGGCGCAGGACGCGGGCGACGGCGGTGTCGAGCGCGGCCTCGTCGACCAGGCCGCGCTCGACGGCCTCCTCCAGGTGCGTGAAGCCCTCGTCCCAGAGGCTGAGGTCGACGCCGGCGTCCAGGGCGAGGGCACCGGCGGAGACCTTGTCGCCGGTGACGCGGGCGAGGCGGTCGACGGCGAGTCCGTCGGCCATGACGAGGCCGTCGAAGCCCCACTGTTCGCGGAGCAGCCCGGTGAGCAGGGCGCGGTTGCCGGAGCAGGGCATGCCGTCGACCTCGTTGTAGGCGGCCATCACGGCGGCGGCGCCCGCGCGGACTCCCGCACGGGCGGCCGGGAGGTGGATCTCGTGCAGTTCGCGGAGGCCGAGTTCGGACTCGGCGGAGTTCCGGCCGCCGACGGTGGCACCCTGACCGGCGAAGTGCTTGAGGACGACGGGGGCGCGATCGGGCGCGAAGTGGTCTCCGGGGCCGCCCTGCATGCCTCTGACCAGTGCCTCGGTGAGGCGGGCCGCGAGGTACGGGTCCTCGGTGAAGCACTCCTCGGTGCGGCCCCAGCGCGGGTCCCGGGCGATGTCGAGGGCGGAGACGAGGGCCACGTGGCCGCCGCGGGCGCGGAGTTCGGCGGCGGCGTGTGCCGCGGCCCGCTCGTAGCGGTCGGGGTCCCAGGTGGCGCCGATGGCCAGGTTGACGGGCAGGACCGTGCCGTCGAGGGCCATGTGGCCGTGCGGGACCTCCTCGACGAAGAGGGCGGGGATCCCGAGCCGGCTGCGCTCCAGGACGTGGCGCTGGACCAGGTCGGCGAGGTCGGCGCTGTCCTCGGCACCTGGTCCGTCGCCGTGGCCGACGGCGGACCAGGCGTCGGCCCGCATCAGACCGTAGAGCGCGCCGAGCCCCGCGAAGCGTTCGGTCTCGGCGGACAGGGCCTCGGTGAGTTCGAAGTCCCCGGCGGGGGCACGGCGGTAGGCGTCCCAGCCGTACATCCGCTGGTTGAGCTGCCCGACCTTCTCGCGCCGGGTCATACGGGAGAGGAGATCGGCGACCCGGACGTCGAGCGGGGCGGCCGGGTCGCGGTACGGCGGCAGCGCGGGGGCGGCGGCGGCCGGGGCGACCGACTGGTCCTGAGGGGGCATGGGTCGTCCTTGTCGGCGGGGGCGAGCGGCAGGGGGTCGATGGGGAGCTGATCGACTGGGGAGAGCTGAGCGACTGGGGGCGGGCGGCTCGGGGAGACGGGCGACGGGCGGCTCGGGGAGGTGGCGGCTCGGGTGGCTTCGGGAGAGGTGGTTTCGGGGGAAGGGGTTCCCGGTCGGGTCAGGCGTCCGGGGCGTGGGCGAGGCGGGCCAGGGCGACCGCGCCCGGGGAGCCGTCCGCGACCGGGGTGACGGTGAGTCCGAGGGGGGCGAGGTGTTCGGTCAGCGGGGTCAGCAGAGGGCCGTCGGGGGCGAGCAGCCCGCCGGTGGCCACGAGGGGTTCGCCCGGCCGGGGCGCCAGCGCGGCTACGGTCCCGGCCAGCCGACGCGCGGCCTCCTGGAGGATCCCCACGGCCACGGCGTCCTTCTCCTCGGCCGTCCGCACCACCACGGGCGCGTGGTCGGCGAGACGGACGGGCGGCCGGTCCATGACGGCGGGCAGCACCCCGGCCCGGTAGGCGGTACGCCGCTCGGCACTCCACACGACGGCACCGTCCGCCCCGTAGCCCTCCGGCGGCAACATCTCCTCCGGCAGCCCCAGGTCCCGGCCGACGGCACGGACGAGCGCGGTGGGCACACCGCGACCGTCGGCCGCGCGCAGGGCCGCCCGTACGGCCGCGCGGCCGATCCAGAAGCCGCCACCGTCGTCCCCGAGGAGCCAGCCGTCGCCGCCCGAGGTCGCGGTCGGCACCCGTCCGGTGATCCGGGCCGCGACCGCGCCGGTGCCGGCCACCAGGACCAGCCCGTCGGCGGGATGGCCGGGGGCCGCGGCGAACGTCGTCTCGATGTCGCTGTGGACGCCGACCGACGCGGCGGTGACGCCGAGCCGGGCGAGCGCGGCCGACAGGGCGGCCCGGGCCCGCAGTCGGCCGGGCTCGTCGGCGCCCTGGGCCTGGTGGCCGGCCCCCGCGAACCCGCCGGCCACCGCCACCACCCGGCCGCGCAGTTCCTCCGGCACGGCCCGGGCGAGGGCCTCGGCGAGGTGGTCGGCGAGCAACGGTCCGGGCACGGTCAGCGCGTTGCCGGGCCCCGCCGTGCCCTCGCGCCGGACCGGCCCGCCGCCGAGCTCCGCCAGGACGGCACGCGTGCGGGTGCCGCCCGCGTCGACGCCGACCACGTAGGCGGGGGTGGTCGTGGCACCCGGAGAAGCTTGGTTCAAATCACTATTCATTGCCGTCCATGGTGGTTGATACATTCGCCGGAGACAAGGTCCATCTCTTGAGGAGGACGCCATCAGCACGCCACCCGCGCCCGCGCCCGCGCTTCGCTTCGGAGTGAACTACACCCCACGCAGGGGCTGGTTCCACGCCTGGCACGACTTCGACCCCGGGCTCGCGCGCGAGGACCTGGCCCAGATCGCCGAGCTGGGGCTGGACCACGTCCGGGTCTTCCACCTGTGGCCCCTGCTCCAGCCGAACCGCGCCCTGGTCCGGTCCTCGGCCGTGGACCAGCTCGTGCGGCTGGTGGACCTGGCGGGCGAGTGCGGCCTCGACGTCCTCGTGGACGGCGTCCAGGGCCATCTGTCGAGCTTCGACTTCTACCCCGAGTGGACCCGCAGCTGGCACCACCGCAACGTCTTCACCGACCCCGAGGCGATCGAGGCCCAGGCCCTGCTGCTGCGCGCACTCGGCCGCGCCCTCTCCGGCCACCCCCGGCTCATCGGCCTCCAGCTCGGCAACGAGCTCAACAACCTGGTCGAGCACAACCCGGTCACCGTGGCCGAGGTCGACCACTACCTCGACACCCTGCTGGGCGCCGCGCGGGACGGGCTCGGCGAGGCCGGGGGCCTGGTCACCCACTCGGCCTACGACGCCGCCTGGTACGGCGACGACCACCCGTTCACCCCCGAGGCGTCCGCCCGCAAGGGCGATCTCACCACGGTCCACCCCTGGGTCTTCTCCGCGAACTGCGCCGGCCGCTACGGGCCGCGCTCACCCGAGGTGCGCCATCTCGCGGAGTACGGCACGGAGCTGGCCGCCGCCTACGCCACCGACCCGGGCCGCCCGGTCTGGGTCCAGGAGACCGGTGCCCCCGAGCCGCACATCCCGGCGGCCGACGCCCCCGACTTCGCCCGCGCGACCCTGCTGAACGCGGCGGGCTGCGCCCACCTGTGGGGCGTCACCTGGTGGTGCTCCCACGACGTCGACCGCGCCTTGGCCGACTTTCCCGAACTGGAGTACACGCTCGGTCTGTTCGACTCCACGGGGCGCCCCAAGCCGATCGCGGAGGCCCTGTCCACGACGGTCGCCGAACTGCGCACCGCCACCGCCCGGCCCGCTCCCCGTACGGCCGCCCTGGTCCTGGACTGCACCCCGTCCACCCGATCGGTCTCCGGCCCGGGCGGCGCGTTCTTCGACGCCTGGATGCGACTACGACAGGAGGGCACCCGCCCTGCGGTGGTCCTGGCGGAGCAAGCGGAGGACACGGCGCATCTCGCGGCGCGGGGGATCACCGAGGTGATCGAAGGGAAGTGAGGGGCGGGGCAGGGGTGCCGGACGGCCACAAGCCCCCGCGCCCCTGAGACGCACGGGGCGCAGCCCCTGCGTCTCAGGGGCGCGGGGAACTGCGCGAGAAGCCCCACAGCCCGGAGGCCCGTCCATAGCAGCCCGGAGGCCCGTCCACAGCGGAGACCGCCCCGCCGGGACCGGCCGCGCCGGAGACCACCCCCGCCGGGAACCGGCCTCGCTCAGGCCGACCGCCCTGCCAGGACCTCGGCGAGGGCCCGCAGATTCACCCGCCCCCTCCCGTGCGCGGCAAGCGCATCGCCCGCTTCCGGCAGCCCGGTCGAGACGACCAGCGTGTCCGGTCGCACCGCGAACAGGGCGTCCCGGAGGCGTCCCTGCCAGGCGTACAGCTCCGCGTCACACAGGGCGAGGACCAGCGGGCGCCCCTCGGCGGCCCGTATCGCCTCCCCCGCTACTGCCGTGAAGTCGTCCGGCTCCCCGGCGACCGCCGTCCCCGTGGCGGTCGGGTCGAGGGCGCGGATCTCGGTCAGCAGGTCCTCGCCGCCCCAGTTGAGGGCGGGGTGCGGGGGCGGGAAGCAGTCGACGACATGGGCGCCCGGCACCGGCGGCGGCAAGGGCCGCCCCCCGCTCCGTACGGCTCGCCGCGCCGCCGTCAGCCCGGCGCCCGCGTCCCACGCGGCCACGGCACCCGGCCGGTACGGCACCGCGTACCGCAGCGCGAGCCGCCGTACCCGTTCCGCGGCCTCGGTCACCCTCTCCGCCGCGAGGTCGCCCGCGCCGAGCGCGTCGAGCACGGCGTCCCGGCAGGCGAGGGTGACCTCCAGATCCGGTACGGCGACGATGACCTGGTCGGCTCCGGCGGCGAGCGCGAGGCGGGCGCCGGCCGCCTCGCCGTAGCGGTCGGCGATGGCCTTCATCTCCAGCGCGTCGCTGACGAGGACGCCCTCGAAACCGAGTTCGCCGCGCAGCAGGTCGGAGAGGATCCGCGGGCTGAGGGTGGCGGGCAGCTCCGGGTCGAGGGCCGGGAAGACGACGTGCGCGCTCATCAGCATGGGGACGCCTGCGGCGACGGCGGCCCGGAAGGGCGCGAGGTCGAGGCGCTCGTACGGCCGTGGGTCGGCCGCCAGTTCGTGGTGGCTGTCGGTGACGGTCCCGCCGTGGCCGGGGAAGTGCTTGGCGCAGGACGCCACGCCACGCCGCTCGGTGGCCTCGATCCAGGCGCGCAGATGCCGGGAGACCAGCTCGGCGTCGCCGCCGAAGGCCCGGGTGCGCACGATCGGGTTCTCGGGCCGGCTCTGGACGTCGGCGACGGGAGCGTAGGAGACGGTGATCCCGAGCGAGAGCAGATGTCCGGCGAGGGCGTCGGCGCACGCGGCGGTCAGACCGGGATCGTCGGCGGCGCCGAGCGCCCAGGAGCCGGGCACCTCGGGGGCGCCCGCGGCGACGAGGTGGCCGATGCCGCCGCCCTCGTTGTCGATGGCGATCAGCAGGTCCGGCCGCAACGTCCGCAGGGTGCCGGTGAGTTCGCGGACCTGGTCGGCGTCGCGGATGTTGCGGGTGAACAGGATGACCCCGCCCAGGCCGCGGTCGATCAGCCGTTTCAAGGTGTCGGGGACGGTCGTCGTGCCGTCGAAGCCCGCGACGAGGCAGCGGTGGGCTGCCTCGTCGAGGGCCGCGGGGAGTACCGGGCCGAGGGGCCCGGTGGCGGAGTGTGTCACCTCCGGAATCCTCTGGCTGACCAAGCCGAAAGTCAACACTTCGGTGGATGATTGATTCACCAAGCCGGATGCGCCATTGGTGACCCCCAGCTCGTGGGGTGCCGCCTCAGGCGTTCTGGTGCGGCCGCGCTGACGCCTTCGCGCGGGCGCGGACCCAGCCGAGCAGGACCACCGAGCACAGGGCCGCGAAGGCGCACCAGGTGGAGATGAACTCCAGGCGCCACAGCGTCCAGCAGACGGCGGCTCCGACGGCGGCGAGGATGCCGAGGACGACCAGCCGCCGGTCGCCGGAGAGGAGCAGCGAGCCGACGGTGGCCAGGAGGTAACCGGCGATCAGGAGCGCCGGGTGGGAGAGGTCGACCGTGTAGCCGACGGTGTGGCCGCGGATCTCGGCCGTCACCGGGCCGGTGGCGAGGGCGTGGGCGAGCGGCACGGCGGTCGCGATCCCGACGGCGAGCAGGACGACCAGCCGGGTACGGGCTCGCGGCGGGGCCACGCACCACACGCCCGCCGGGACCCACACGGCGAGCAGCGGCAGGGCGACGACGGCCCAGGCGACGGTCGCCGGTCCGCTGCCGCCGCCCGAGGACCAGACGACGGACTCCACGATCTGGTGGGCGCCGAGGAGCAACGGCAGCGCGGCGAGGGGCAGGTCCCGCCGCTCGCGCGCCCACACCACACCGGTCACCCCGACCGCCGCGACTGCGGTACCCGCCACGAGATCGGCCGTCGCGCTCCAGCACATCCCGCCACCCCGGGGTCGACCGCCACCTGCGCGGCCCACGCTACGACGCCCATGACGGCGGCCCCGGACGACACGACGCCGCGCGGGCGGCACGGTCGCGGACGGGACGGCCCGCACGGGTCGCCCAAGCGGGTCGCCCGCACGCGTCTTCGACCTGCACCCGCGGTCACATCCGCCCCTGGGCCGCCTCGCCCTGTCGCACGCTCGTGAGGCGTTTTTGATGGGTTTTCGCGCATTGAATGAGGGATTCGCGGTCCTCAGACTGGCAGGAACACAAGCGCTGCGAGAGGAGCCGCGATGTCCCCCATCGCTGCGGTGTCACAGACCTGGCTGACCGAGGCGGACTGCGACCTCGACACGTTCCGGGCGCTCGTCGAGCAGGACACCGACCCCGCCGACCACCCCTCGGCCGAGCGGGTCGAGCACAACGTGCCCCTCTACGACAGCGACCGGCTCCGCGCCCTGACGGCCGCACCCCAGGGCCGTCGGGACATCCAGGCGGAGCTGGTCCGCACGCTCCTGGACGGCCCCGGAATCGTCGTGTTCAAGGGCGCGTTCTCCGACCCGGCCGTCGTCGACCGGGCGTCCGCCGTCTTCCGCGACCTGATCGAGGAGGAGCTCGCCTCGGGTACGGCGCGCGGCGACCACTTCGCCAGGCCCGGCGCAAACGACCGGGTCTGGCGCGCCCTGGACAAGATGGCCGTACGGGCGCCGGACGTCTTCGCCGACTACTACGCCAACGACATGCTGGCCCTGGTCGCCGAGGCCTGGCTCGGCCCCGCCTACCAGGTCACCTCACAGGTCAACGTGGTCAACCCCGGCGGCGCCGCCCAGAGCCCGCACCGCGACTACCACCTCGGCTTCCTCTCCCAGCGGCAGGCCGCCGCCTACCCCGCGCACGTCCACCGGCTCTCCCCCGTCCTCACCCTCCAGGGCGCGGTCGCCCACTGCGACATGCCCGTCGAGTCGGGCCCCACCCTCTATCTGCCGCACTCGCAGAAGTACGAGCCCGGCTACCTCGCCTGGCGACTGCCCGAGTTCGTCGCGTACTTCGACGCCCACCACGTCCAACTGCCCCTCGACAAGGGCGACGCGGCCTTCTTCAACCCCGCCCTCTTCCATGCCGCCGGGCACAACCGCTCGTCGGACATCCGGCGTATGGCGAACCTGCTCCAGATCTCCTCCGCGTTCGGCCGGGCCATGGAGACCGTGGACCGCGAGGCGATGGTGAACGCCGTGTTCCCCGTTCTGCTGCGACGCAGGTCCGAGGGCGCCGCGGACGACTGGCTGCGCCGCGTCGTCGCCGCCACCGCCGAGGGCTACCCCTTCCCCACCGACCTGGACCTCGACCCGCCCGTCGACGGACTCGCCCCGCCCTCCCAGGCCGATCTGCTCCGACAGGCCGTCAGCGAGGCCTGGGATCCGGAGCGGTTGCATCGTGAACTGGAGGCGGCCGGCCGGCGCCGGGGGCACCGGACCGATCGGTGACACCCGATCGGTGACACCACTGTCGCCGGCCTGCGCCGGCGCCCTCCCGACGGCGTTGTCAGTGGCTCCCCCTACCGTGGTCCTCGTCGCTGGATGTGGCGGGTCTTCGCCGGTCAGCGGCCTGATCCGCGTGGGGTGGGCCGGGAAACCGGCACGGTCGGAAGGGGTGGGGGCGTGCGCCGCTGGGAGTGTGCGGAGGGGAACTCCTCGAAGTTCTGGGAGGCCATGACGGACGGCACCACGGTGACCGTCCGGTACGGGCGTCTCGGTACGGAGGGACGGACCCAGGTCAAGGAGTGCGCCTCGGCGGAGGAGGCCGCCGAGTACGTGCGGAAGACCGCCGCCGCCAAGGAGCGCAAGGGGTACCGGGAGGTCGGCACCACGGCCGCCGCCGAGGCCGGCAGCGGCGTCGGCGGTGAGGTCGACAGCGGCGTCGTCGGAGAGGTCGCTGCCGCAGGGGCTGCCGAGGCCGGTTCCACGGTCGCCGCCGACGAGGGCGACGCCCCTGTCCCGGAGACCCCGGTCGTCGACGAGGACACCTTCGTGCTGCCGGCCGCCTGGCACCGTCATGTGTATCCGCGGCGCGGGGGCGTCCCGCGCCGGCCGACCCCTCCGCGCAAGGGGGCCGCCGAGCAGGCCGAGCGGCAGCTGCGCGATGCCGACACCTGGGTGCGGCAGTACCTGGACAGCCCCCGGAGCGACCCGGACCTGGTGCGGGCCGCCGAGGCGCATCTCGCCGGTACGGCCGACCCGCTGGGCGCGGCCGTGCTGGCCGTCACCTCGGACACGGCCTGGTCGGGCGCGGCCTGTGCCGATGCCTGGGTCGAGGCCCACGGGGCGGTCTTCGCCGCCCTCACGACCGTCGAGCTCTTCGACATAGAGGTGCACTACACCCAGCAGGGGCCGCGCCGCCTCGACCCGTACGTGGAGCGCACTCCGGCGAGCGCCTACGGGGGGCACGCCTGGCGGGTGCGCGCTGTCGCCGACCGGCTGCGGGCCCGTCTCGCGGCCGCCGACGAGGAGACGTACCGTGCCGTGGTCGCGGCCCTCGCCGGCTCGCGGAGCAGCGCGCGCAGACGCGTCGTCGTGTCGTACCTCGTCCCCACCGAGACCGCCTGGCTCGACGAGTGCGCGGGCGGCCCCGAGGCCGACCGGCCGCGCGACCACGTCCTGCGCCCGATGCTGTTCTGCTCGTTCAACGACCCCGAGCAGGTCCGGATGATGGGCGGGGTGGCCGCCCTGAGCAACGGATGGTCGATGCCGACGATCGCCACCGTCGCCGAGGGCATCGGCACGGCGGTGGCGCCCCTGGTGGCGGAGCAGTTGGAGCGCTCGTACGTCACCTCGGACACCGTCAAGCAGGTCAACTCGGTCCTGGTGGAGATTCCGTCCGACGAGGCGTTCGGTCTGCTGCTGGCGCAGCTCGGCGACAAGCGGACGCAGCCCTTCGTGGCGAAGGCGGCCCGCAGGTACCCGCGGCGCGCCCTGCGCATGCTCGCCGAGGCCGTCGCGGCGGGCGGGCCGAACACCGACGCCCTCCGGCACGCACTGCTGGTCCATGTGTCCGCCCACCCGGACGTGGCCGCGGAGGCGCTCTCCTCCCTCTCGCCCGGGGCGGCGGCCGCCGTCGAACCGCTGCTGAGTCCCCAGGACCGGGTGCCGGACGCCCCGGCCGCGTCCCTGCCCGCTGTGCTCACCAGCCCTCCGTGGACCCGACCACGCACGGTCGTCCAGGTCCGTACGGTCGGCGGCCTGGTCGCCGAGGACGAGCCGGCGATCGACTGGTTGCCGGGAGAGCGGCAGAAGTGGGCGGACACCCCGTCCTGGGAGCGCGACTGGGCCCGGCGTTCCGAGTGGCCGGACGATCCGGAGGCGCTGCTGCGCGCGGTCCGCGCGGACAAGGTCGGGGCGCTGGGGATCTTCCTCGACAAGCCCGAGGAACTGGTCAGGCCGCTGCTGGACGAATGGAACCCGAACGGTACGGACAACGAAGCCGCGCTGAAGCCGGTCGTCGCCCGGTTCGGCACGGACGCGCTGGGCGTGGTGCTGCGCACCGCGCCCAAGTGGCCCGCCGCGCTCGCGCCGCTGCTGTCGCCGTATGTGAGTGTGGGAGCGGCCCGGCTGGTCGCGGAGTGGGCGGTGCGGCTGAAGTCGGTGCGGGGGACGACCCGTTCCTGGTTCCGGCGGCACGGAGCGGCCGCCGCGCCGCTGCTGGTGCCGGACGCCCTGGGCAAGGCGGGTTCCGCTCGCCGGTACGCCGAGCAGGCGCTGCACACCATCGTTGCCCTGCACGGGGAGGAGGTCGTGCGGTCCGCCGCCGAACGGTACGGCGCCGAGGCTGTGGCCGCGATCGGGGAGCTGCTGTCCGCCGATCCGCTGGAGACGGCGCTGCCGAAGAAGCTGCCCGAGCCCGTCGAGTGGGCGGAGCCGGTCCTGCTGCCGCAGATCCTGCTGCGGACCGGGGGCGCGCTGCCCGCCGACGCCACCCGGCATGTGGTGACGATGCTGGCGATGTCCCGGCCGGGCGAGGCGTATCCGGGGGTGGCCGTGGTCCGGGAGTCGTGCGAGCCGCAGTCGCTCGCCGAGTTCGGTTGGGCCCTGTTCGAGCAGTGGCGGCTCGCCGGGATGCCGAGCCAGGAGAGCTGGGCGCTGACCGCGCTGGGGCTGCTCGGCGACGACGGGACGGTACGCCGGCTCACCCCGTTGATCAGGGCCTGGCCAGGCGAGGGTGCGCACCAGCGGGCCGTCGACGGCCTCGGCGTGCTGGCCGAGATCGGCACCGAGGTGGCGTTGATGCACCTGCACGGCGTGGCCCAGCGGGTGAAGTTCAAGGGCCTCAAGGCCCGCGCGCAGGAGAAGATCGCCGAGCTGGCGCAGGGCCTCGGGCTGACCGGTGAGCAGCTCGCCGACCGGCTGGTGCCCGACTTCGGCCTGGACCCGCGCGGCACCACGGTCATCGACTACGGCAGCCGCTCGTTCACGGTCGGCTTCGACGAACAGCTGCGCCCCTTCGTGCGGGACCCGGACGGCAAGCACCGCAAGGACCTGCCGCAGCCGGGCGCGCGGGACGACGCGGAGCTGGCCCCCGCCGAGCGCAAGCGGTTCATGGCGCTGAAGAAGGACGTCCGGACCGTCGCCGCCGACCAGATACGGCGGCTGGAGTCGGCCATGACGCAGGGCCGTTCGTGGTCGGCGGCCGAGTTCCGCGAGCTGTTCGTGGGGCATCCGCTGCTGTGGCACCTCGTCCGGCGGCTGGTCTGGCTGTGCGACGCGGACGGCACGACGACCTCCTTCCGGGTGGCGGAGGACCGTACGTTCGCGGACGTCGAGGACAGCACGTTCGACCTGCCCGGCGTGGCAACCGTACGGATCGCGCACCCGCTGCGGCTGCGGGGCGAACTGGACGCCTGGGCGGAGCTGTTCGCGGACTACGAGATCCTCCAGCCGTTCCCGCAGCTGGGGCGGCAGGTGTTCGAGCTGACCCCGGAGGAGGCCGCCCACTGGCGTCTGGAGCGCTTCGAGGGCCTGACGGTGACGACGGGCCGGCTCGTCGGGCTGGAGCGGCGCGGCTGGCGGCGCGGCCAGCCGTTGGACAACGGGGTCGAACGCTGGATCTCGAAGCGGCTCGCCACCAACCGCTACGCGGTGCTCGTCCCCGACGACGGCATCGCCGTCGGCTCCTTCGATCCGGCCGAGGAGCAGAAGGTGGAGTACCTGTGGCTCGGCACCCGCCCCACCGACTACTGGCCGCACGACACCCACAGCGCGCGCTTCGGTGAGATCGACCCGGTGGCCGTCTCCGAACTGCTGGCCGACCTGACGGAGTTGACGGCACCATGACGACGACGGGGGCACCAGGGACGACGGTGGGTGTGACGGCGAGTGCGACGGGGGCGGGGGCGGGGGCGGCGGCGGAGGCGTTGCAGCGGCCGCCCGCCGAGGTGCGTCACGCCGACGAGCTGGCGGCGCTGCGGGCCGACGACAGCGGGCCCCGGCCGCCCGGCTGGGAGTTGAGCCTCAGGGCGGCGCGCCGTTTCGTGGTCGGCGACGAGGGCGCGGGCATCAGCCGGAAGTTCGTGGGCAATCCCTCGCTGGTCGAGCGTGCGCTGGTGACGCTGGCGACCAACCGTGGGCTGATGCTCGTCGGGGAGCCGGGCACCGCGAAGTCCCTCCTGTCGGAGCTGATCGCCGCCGCCGTCAGCGGCACGTCGACGCTGACGGTGCAGGGCGGCGCCGCCACCACCGAGGACCAGATCAAGTACGGCTGGAACTACGCACTGCTCGTCGCCGAGGGCCCCTCGCGTCGCTCGCTGGTGCCGGCGCCGATGCTCCGGGGCATGGCCGAGGGCCGGATCGTCCGCTTCGAGGAGATCACCCGCTGCCCGCTGGAGGTGCAGGACTCACTGCTGTCGCTGCTGTCCGAACGCGTGCTGGCGATCCCGGAGCTGGACGGCGCCGACGGCATGGTCTTCGCCCGCAAGGGCTTCAACGTGATCGCCACGGCCAACACCCGCGACCGGGGCGTCAACGAGATGAGCGCGGCCCTCAAACGCCGCTTCAACTTCGAGACGGTGTTCCCGGTGCCCGACCTGGACACCGAACTGGCCCTGGTCGAGGCGGAGGCGGGCGAGCTGCTGCGGCAGTCCGGGGTGACGGCGGCGCCCGACCCCGAGGTGCTGGAGGTGCTGGTCACCACCTTCCGTGAGCTGCGTTCCGGCCGGACGCGCGAGGGCGACGGGGTGGAGCGGCCGTCGGCGGTGATGAGCACCGCCGAGGCCGTGTCGGTCGCCCACGCGGTGGGGGTGCGCGGCTGGTTCCTGCGCGGGGAGCCGGGCAGCGCCGCGGACGTGGTGGCCTGTCTGGCGGGCACGGTGGCCAAGGACAGCCCCGAGGACCTGGCCCGGCTGCGCCGTCATCTGGAGCAGCGGGTCCCGCGCCGCCGGGGTCCGCAGTGGCAGGCCCTGTACGACGCGCGCCACCTGCTGGACGGTTGACGTGCCCGCCGTGTTCTTGGGGGTGCGCCACCACTCCCCCGCCTGCGCGCGGCTGGTCGCCGCGACGATCGAGCGGCTGGGGCCGTCGTACGTGCTGGTGGAGGGCCCCTGCGACCTGAACGGCAGGCTGGAGGAGCTGTTCCTCGGGCACGAGTTGCCCGTCGCGGTGTTCAGCCACTACCGCGACGCCGAGCGGGCCGCCACGTCGTGGACGCCGCTGTGCGACTACTCCCCGGAGTGGGTGGCCCTGCGGGCGGGGCGGTCGGTGGGCGCGGAGGTCCGCTTCATCGATCTCCCGGCCTGGCACCCCGCGTTCGCGGAGCGCGCCAACCGCTACGCCGACGCGGAGGCCCGCTACACCGAGGTGACGGCACGGCTGTGCTCCCGCTTCGACGTGGACGGCGTGGACGCCCTCTGGGACCGGCTCTTCGAGGTGGCGGACGACGAGGATCTCGCCGAGCGGCTCGACATCTACTTCGCGTCGCTGCGGGGCGACACCCGTGCCGACGACGGCGACCGGGCCCGTGAGGAGTACATGGCGTCCTGGGTGCGGGCGGCCCTGACCGTTCCCGGGGACCCGACGGTCGTGGTGGTCACCGGGGGTTTCCACCAGCCGGCACTGCGGTCGCTGGTGGGAGCGTCTGCCACCGGGGAGCCGGGGGGCGGGGCGTCGGGCGGGGCGAAGCCGGAGGCCGGGGCGTCGGGCGCCGGGGAGCCGGAGGGTGAGGCGCTTGGCGCATCGGAGCCGGAGGGCGAGGCGTCGGGCGGTGGGGAGCCGCGCGGCGCCGTCGCGGGTGCTCCTCGTTGGCCCGAGGTGCCGGGGGCGGCCGAGGGTGCGCTGACGGGCAGCTATCTCGTGCCGTACTCGTTCCGGCAGTTGGACTCCTTCGCCGGGTACGAGTCGGGCATGCCGTCGCCCGGGTACTACCAACGGGTCTGGGACGACGGGGTGGAGGCTGCGGCGGACGGGCTGACGCGTGCGGTGGTGTCGCGGCTGCGGGCCCGCAACCACCCCGTGTCGACGGCCGATCTGATCGCCGCCCGCGCCCTCACCCGGGGCCTGACCGCGCTGCGCGGCCACCCGAGGCCGGCCAGGACCGACGTGCTGGACGGGATGGCGGGCGCCCTCGTCGGCGAGGACCTGGACCAGCCGCTGCCGTGGACGACACGGGGGACGCTCGCGCCGGGGGCCCATCCGGTCGTGGTGGAGATGATCGCGGCGAGCAGCGGCGACCGGGTGGGCACCCTGCACCCCGCGACGCCCAGGCCGCCGCTGGTCGCCGATGTCGCCGGGCGGCTCGCGGCGCTGGGGCTGACCGGCGAGGGACCGTTCACGCTCGACCTGACCCGTCCGGCGGACCTGGAGCGCAGTCGTGTCCTGCACCGGCTCCGGGTCCTCGGCGTCCCCGGACACGAACGCACCAAGGGCCCGCGGGGCGGCGCCGACCCGCAGTTCACCGAGCGCTGGGAGAGGTACCCGGAGCCCACGCGCGACGCGGCACTGATTGAGGCGGGTGCGTACGGCGCCGCCCTGACCGAGGCCGCGGAGGCGAGACTCACCGAACGGGCCCGGGCCGCGACAGCCCTACCTGGGGCCGCGACCACGAGCCCCGGCGCCATCCCGCCGGGCGGCACCGGCGGGGCCACGGGTGCTACCGCCGGTGTGACTGGTGCGACCGGTGCGACCGGCGGTGTCCCCGTTCCCGGACCCACCGGCCCTCCCTCTCCGCATGTCACTGGTCCTCCCGGAGCGCCCGACGGTCCGGACGCCGAAGCGCTCGCCCGGACCTTGTTCGACGTGGTGTTGTGCGGGGTGGAGCGGCTGTCGGGTGCGCTGCTGGAGGCGCTGGCGGCGCGGGTGCGGCGGCTGGGTGCGGCGGGCCCGTTGGGGGACGTGCTCACGACGGCGCTCGGGCTGTGGCGGCACGACCGGGTCTTCGGGACGGCGCGGAGCCCGCTGCTCGTCTCGGTGCTGGACGGCGCGGTGGAGCGGCTGTTGTGGCTGTTCGAGGGAGCGCGAGCCTCCCGGGCACCAGCGCCCGGTACGAGCGGGCCGACGGTGGATCTCGCCCGGTTGGCCGCCGTGGCGGCGGTGCGTGACGCGCTGTGGCACGCGTCCGACGCGGTCTCCGTGACACCCGAGGCCGCGGCCGCCGTCGCCCACCGGGTCAGCCGCGACCCGGCGGCCCCGCCCGATCTGCGCGGCGCCGCCTTCGGCCTCCACCGTTGCCTGACCGGGGACCACGACCCCGCCGCCGTGGGGACGGCGGTCAGGGCGCTGCCCGGAACGGCGATGCTCGGCGACTGGCTGGCCGGACTGTTCGCCGTGGCACGCGACGAGTTGACGACCGCCCCGGGCACCGGCGGCGGTGGGCCGGACTCCCTGATCGGGGTGCTGGACGGCATGGTCGGCGCAATGTCCGACGAGGAGTTCCTGACCGGCCTGCCCGCCCTGCGCCAGGCCTTCGCCTTCTTCCCGCCCCGCGAGCGCGAACGGATCGCCGAGCGGCTGCTGGAGCGGCGCGGCGTACGGGGCTCGGCGCGCTCCCTGCTGCGTACGAGCGCGGACCCGGTGCTGCTGGCCAGGGCGGCCGCCCTGGAGGAGAAGGTGACCCGGCGACTCGCCCCCTACGGACTCGGGACGGCCCCATGACCGACGACAGCGGTGCCGTGCCCCGGCACGCCGACTCCCCGGACCCCGTCCTCGAACGGTGGCGCCTGGTCCTCGGCACTCCGGCCGAGAGCTGCACCGGCCGGTTGAGCGGCGAGGCGGCGACTCGCGACGCCGCGTTGGACTGGCTCTATGGAAGGGACCCGGAACTCGCCGAACGCGGTGTGCGCGGGAGGGGGGACCAGGAACGTACGGGCGGTCGGGGCCCGTCCGTGGTGACAGCCGTCGACTGGCTGGACGACATCCACCGGCTGTTCCCCAAGGAGACGATCGAGCGCCTGGAACGGGACGCGGTCGAGCAGTACGGCATCCACGAGATCGTGACGGACCCGGCGGTGCTGGAGCGGGTCGAGCCCAGCGCGACCCTGCTGCGTGCCGTGCTGCGCACCAAGCACCTGATGAATCCCGAGGTGTTGCGGGCGGCCCGGCGCATCGTCGAGAGCGTGGTCCGCCGGCTGATGGAACGGCTCGCCCCGGAGGTCCGCCAGGCCTTCTCCGGCACCCGGTCCCCCAGACCGAGCCGTCGGGCCCTGGCCCGCAACTTCGACTTCCGGGCCACCGTGCGCGCCAACCTCGCCCACTACCGGCCCGAGGACCGCCGACTGCTCATCGAGCGCCCGCACTTCCACTCCCGCACCCGGCGCCACCTCGAACAGTGGCAGCTGATCCTGCTGGTCGACCAGTCCGGCTCGATGGCCGGATCGGTCATCCACTCCGCCGTGACGGCCGCCTGCCTGTGGGGACTTCCCGGCCTGAAGACGCATCTGGTGGCCTTCGACACCTCGGTCGTCGACCTGACGTCCGACGTGACCGATCCGGTGGAACTGCTGATGCGGGTCCAACTCGGCGGGGGCACGGACATCGCCCGGGCCGTGGACTACGGCGCGAGTCTGGTGGAGAACCCCAGGCGGTGCGTCTTCGTCGTGATCTCCGACTTCTACGAGGGCGGCGATCCGTACCGGCTGGTGCGCGGGGTGCGGGCGCTGGTGGAGCAGGGTGCCACCGTGCTGGGGCTGGCCGCGCTCGACGAGGAGGCGAACCCGAGTTACGACCGGGAACTCGCCGGCCGGCTGGCGCAGGCAGGGGCGCAGGTGGGCGCGATGACACCGGGTGAGCTGGCCGGGTTCGTGGCGGAGAGGCTGGGACGTTGACGACCTCACCGCGTACGGATCTGCTGGCCCTGACACCTGACACACTCGCGGCCCTCACCAACCGGGGACTGGTGCGAAGGGCGACGAAGGAACTCGACGGCGTGGCCTCCCCGGAGCTGCGCGGCGCGCCGGACGGCGGGGTGACGGCCCGGTTCGCGGACGGCACCGAGGCCACGATGCCGCCCGGGGCGTCCCTGGACAGCGGGACCTGCACCTGTGCCGCGGCCGGGGTCTGCCGCCATCTGATCGGGCTGGTCCTCGCCTACAGGCGGGCCGCAGACCCCGCCGTGCCCGAGGAGGAAGAGGTCCCGGACTGGTCACCGGGCGACATCGACGACGACGCACTCGCGGCGGCGGTCGGCACCCGCGCCCTGGCCGCCGCCCGCCGCTCCGCACGGCGGGGTACGTCGGTCCGTGTCCACCGCCCGACCGCGCGGGAACCGCACCCCTGGGTCGAACTGCCCACGTGCACCGTGCGTTTCCCCGTGCCGGGGCAGGCCGCGCACGCCCTGACCGACGCGGCCGACAGCCTGCGCGGCGAGATGCTGGCCCTCGCGGTGTGGGCGTTCCGCACGGCCGACGCGACCGACCGGCAGGCGAGACTGCTCCTCGTGCCCCTGCGGGACCTGGGGACACCGACCGCCGCACCGGACGACGAAAGCCGCCCGGACGACGAGAACCGCCCGGCGGCTTCCCCTTCGCCTGACGCCACAACGAAGGGCACAGCGAAGGACGCGGACCGCTCGACGGCCTCATCGCCGAAGACGCGTCCCTCCGAGCCCTCCCCTTCCTCCCTCCTCCGACAAGTCGTCGAGCTGGCCGACGAGTTGCTCCTGGACGGGGTCGCGCACGCCGACGCGGTGCAGAGGGGCGCGTTGCGCACGGCGGCCCGGCGGCTCTCGGCGGCGGGCGCGCACTGGCCGGCCGCGGCGGCCATGGAGCTGGCCGATCAGCTGGACGCCCATGCGGAGCGCCATGCCCTGCACCGAACGGAGGAGGTGGCGACGCTCCTCGCCGAACTGCACGCCCGGCACCGGGCCGCAGGGCACCCCGAGGTGCTCGGCGTGCGGGAGGCGACGGAGACACCGTTGCGGCGGGTGCGGCTCACCGCGCTCGGCTGCCGGGTCTCGGGCAGCGCCCAACGGCCCCTGGCCGAGGTGTACTTCGCCCACGCGAGCGCGGGCATTGTCCTCGTCCTCCGCAAGGACTGGCCCGAGGCCGGACGGCGCGGCGTGCCCCCGGTACCGGGAGCCGTCGGCGCCCATCCGTCCCCGCCGCCCGCCGGACGCCCGACGGCCGACAGACGGCCACCGGCGGACAGGCGTCTGCTGGGCACGACCCTGTCCGCGCTGGCCACCGGCAACCTGGTCAGCGAGAGCGCCCGCCGCACGCCCAGCCGCAGACTGACGCTGGCCCGGGGGCGGGTGGCCACCACCACGGTGTCGCCGGTCGGCCGGTCCTGGGCCGACCTGCCCGAGCCGCTCCTCGTCCGCGACGTCACGGGACTCGTGGCGGCGGCCGACGCCCGCCCCCCGGGGCTGATCCGGGCGCGGGTGGAGGCGGAGACGGTTCGGGTGGTCGAGATCTCGGAGGTCGAGGAGGTGGGCTACGACCCCGCCGAGCAGGTCCTGAAGGCCACCGTCAGGGATGCGGCGGGACACCCCGTCCGGGTCCACGCCTCCCATAATCCGCTGTGCCCGGCCGCCCTGGACGCGCTCGCCGCCGCCCTCACCGAGGGCGGGGTCACCCACCTCAGCGGGGCCGTACACCATGCCGGGGGACGAACCGGCATCACACCGCTGGCCCTTCTCGGGCCGAACGGCGTCCTCGTCCCCGACCTCGCGCCCCCGACGGTCCCGCCCGCGCTGCCGCTCGCCGACCGCACCCCGTCCGATCCGGTCGCGACAGCGGTCGAGGCGGCGCTCGGCGCCCTCGCCGACGCCGCCCACCACGGTCTGCGTCGCCTCCCCCGCTCCGCCGTCGACCGGCTCCGCGAAGCGGCGGACCGGCTGACCCGCACCGGCCTCACCACCTCGTCGAACCTGCTGAGAGAGCTCCTCCACACCCTGGACCACGCCCGCCACGCCCACCACGACGAGGGACGACCCACCCCGGACGCGCCCGCGACCGCCTGGGCCGATGCCTGCATACGCCTGCACACCACGGCCGAGTTCAGCCACCGCGGCCCCTGACCTCCGGCCACCCCGATCCGGTCGCCCCGATCCGGCCGCCCTCGTGACGGATGTCGTCACGAGGGTTGACGGTGGCCCACGGGGCGGTCACCTTCGATAACGCCCACACCATGGGAGCGCTCCCATAACCGTGTTCGAAGGGACGGCCATGCAGCCGACGCACAGCCAGTTATCCCGACGGACGTTGGTCGCCGCAGCGGCGGCCGGCCTCGTCTCGACCGTCATGTCCCCCGTCGCGTCCCCCGCCCTGGCCGCCGAGCCCCGGGCGGCCCGGTTCCACACGGTGGGCCGGGTCAGGAGGGAGGCCGACGGGACCGTCCGGTACAGCTGGCCCGGCGTCTCGTTCGAGGGACGGTTCCACGGGACCGGCGTCGGCGTGGTCCTCGACGACGCCGACAACGACTACGACGTCCAGGTCGACGGCGCGACCGTCGCCACGCTCGTCACCCCCGGCCGTACCGTCTCCTGGGTCGACGGTCTCACCGACGGGGCCCACCGCGTACGGGTCGTGAAGCGCACGGAGAGCCCGTGGGCGGTCGGCCGGTTCGGCGGGTTCGTCGCGGCTCCCGGGGGCGGGATCCTCGCGAGCCCCCGGCCGCGGCGTCGGCAGATCGAGTTCATCGGAGACTCGTACACCGCCGGTTATGGAAATGTCTCCGAGGTCCGGGACTGTTCCGGCAACGGCGGGGTCAATCGGAACAGCAATGCCGACCTCGCCTTCGGCGCGCTCACCGCACGCAAGCTGGGCGCGGATGTCCAGATCAACGCGTTCTCCGGGCGCGGCATGGTCCGCAATTACAACGGCGGCGAGCCCGGAACCGACTTTCGCACGTACTACGACCGGGCCCTGCTGAACGTCGAGGGCGACATCTGGCGGAAGCCGCGCAGCTGGTGTCCGCGGGTCGTCGTGGTCGGGCTCGGCATCAACGACTTCTCGACGCCCCTGAACCCCGGGGAGCGCTGGAGCACGACGGCCGAGTTGGTCGCCGCCTACGAGAGCGCCTACCACGGGTTCCTCGACAAGCTGCGTGCCCGGTACGGCCGGGGCACGTTCCTGGTGGTCGCCGCCGCCCGCCTCTGGAACACCACGGCGTTGGCGGAGGCCACCGCGCGGATCGTCGAGGAACGGGCCCGGCGGGGCGACGACCGGGTCAGCCACTGGTACTACGACGACCCCGGCCTCGACTTCCTGGGCTGCGACTGGCACCCCTCGCTGAACGACCACCGGATCATCTCCGGGCTGCTCGACGCCCACCTGGCCGGGCTGCCGCTGCGCTGGTAGCGCGGCCGCCACCGGATCCGGGCGGGCCCCGCCGGGTACGGGCGGCTCAGGCCGGCAGGGGGCGGCCCGGCCGCAGCGCGTCGAGCAGCCCGATGTGATGCAGGGTCGCGACGGGCGCGAGGAGGTCGGGGTGGCGCAGGAGTGCGGCGGCCCGCCGGTCGAGTGCGTCCGGGGTGAGGAGGCGGCGGAAGGCGGCGGCCGGACCGGCGGTGTGCGGGGAGCCGTCGAGGGCGTCCACGGCGGCGCGGGCCAGCTCGGTGTCGGCCAGGAGGCAGGCCGCCCAGCTGGCCACGACCTCGTCCACCCAGGTCCGCCAGGCGTACTCGTCGGGGGTCGGGGCCTCGTCGTAGCCGGTGATCCAGTCGAGGCGGGCGGAGCCGCCCGGTCCGGCCATGCCCACGAGGGCGGCGTCCGTCGGCGTCGGATAGCGGAGCCAGGCGGCCACGGTGACGGCCTGCCGCGCCTGCGCCTCGCAGAGCGCGCCGTCCAGCGCGCCGCCGCCCGCCGGGTAGGCGCGCGTCAGCCACTGGGTGGTCGCCGCTATGAGCGGGGAGAGATCTGCGAGCACGCTGGGCCATCCGTGGGTACTGGGGAACGCGTGCACAACGTAGTCGTGCGCCGCCCGCCCTGAAATGGCGCAGGCCACGGAATGGACGTGTCCTGGGCCACACCCGTGCGTCGCACTGACGCACCGGACGTCAATACGACGCATTCGGCGCGGTGAGGGTTTCACTGACCTCCACACAGATCCGGGCCGGAAAACGCACGCCGGGACGCGCAGGCGAGGAGCGACGGAAAGGGCACACGGCGGAGACGTCATCGCGGAATTGAAGGCGGACCACCGCGAAGTGGCGTAACTCTTCGGGAGGATCGAGGAATCGCCTTCCGGTGACCCGAAGCGCAACGAATTCGCCGACCTGATCACCATCGAGTTGGTACGGCATTCCGTCGGCATTCCGTCGGCATTCCGTCGCCGAGGAGGCCTACCTCTACCCGGCGGTCCGCGAGCACCTGAGCAACGGGGACGCGGTCGCCGAGTTCGACCGGCTGGTCACGCAGTTGATGGCCGAGGTCAGGCATCACGTCCGGGACGAGGAGAGCAATCTCTTCCCGCAGTTGGCGAAGGCCTGATCCGCCTCGGTGCTGAACGATCTCGGCGACAAGGTCCGCAGGGCAAAGAAATTGGCGCCGACCCGCCCCCACCCGGCGGCCCCGACCAAGCCGCCGGCCAGCAGGATCCTCGCACCGGGCCTCGGCCTCGTCGACCGGATGCGCGACGCGTTGAGCGGCCGGGGCAAGGAGTCCTGAGGGACGTCCCGGGGCATACCGTTGCCCGGCATGAGGCTTCTGATCATCGGCGGCAGCGGTTTCCTGGGCGCCGAGTTGGCGCGCCGGGCCGTGGCGGCGGGCCACGAGACGTCCGCGACCCGCACCACCCGGCCGCCGGGCACCCGGCGGGACGTCCCGGCGGACGTCTCCTGGCACACCCTCGACCTCCGGGATCCCGCGCGGCCGTCCGAGGTGCTGGCGCGGGTGGCTCCCTCGGTCGTCGTCAACGCGTCGAGCGGCGGCGCGGACTGGGCGGTCACCGCCGAGGGCGGGATGCGGGTCGCGCAGGCCGTGGCCGAACGGGGATGCCGGCTGGTCCATGTGTCGAGCGACGCCGTGTTCTCCGGTGACGACGGCCCGTACGACGAGACCCGGCTGCCGGATCCCGTCACGCCGTACGGTGCCGCGAAGGCGGCGGCGGAGACCGGGGTCCGGCTGCTGGCACCGGACGCCGTCGTGGTGCGGACCTCGCTGATCATCGGGGACGGGCGCGCTCCGTCCGTGCACGAACGGCATGTGCACGAGTTGGTGGCCGGCGACCGCGACGGGGTGCTGTTCACCGATGTGGTGCGCTGTCCGGTGCACGTGACCGACCTGGCCGCCGCGCTGCTGGAACTGGGCGCGTCCGAGGCGGTCGGCGTACGGCACGTCGCGGGGCAGGACGCCCTCACCCGGCACGAGTTGGGCGTCCTCGTCGCCCGCCGCGACGGCCTCGATCCGACCCGGCTGCCCGCCGGACGCCAGGCCGACGGCGCCCGGCGGGGAGCCCTCGACGTCCGGCTGGACAGCCGGGTCACCCGGCGGGGCCTGCGCACCCGGCTGCGTGGCGCCCGGGAGTTCCTCACGGAGCCACGCGCCTGACGGACGGCCGCCGGGCGGGGTCTCGGGGTGCGGTGCGGACGAGCTCGGCCATGACCTCGACGGTGCGGTCGAGTTCGGCTTCGATGGTGCGGAATCTCGTCGATCGTGGCGAGGTCACCCCTGGTCAGAGGGACATCGACGACGCCGGCGGGCCAGCCGGGAGGCGGTGAGGCCCTTGGTCGCGGCCAGGTCAGCGAGCTTGCCCACGGCTTGGACGTTCTTCTCGACGTCGCCGGGCTGCCGGCGGGGGTCGACATTGCACATGTCGGCTACGTCGCGTTCGCCGGCGGGGGTGGCGGTGGCGGTGGCGTGAATGCTCGGCCTACAGGACGGAGACCGGTCGCTCCCCCTGCGCCCCGCGGACGGTCTGAGGGTCGGGGCGGCCCTGCTCAGGCCGAAGTACTTGGCCCTGCCCGCATCGATCAGCTCCTTGACCGTGCCCCGGCAAGGTGCCCGGCGCAGCGTCGGTCCTCAGGCGGATCGGTTGCGATCACCGACCCACCCTGTTTATTATTACGATCGTAATTTAATGAACCTGGGCCGCGCCGGGTCACGCCATCAGCGCTCTGGTCATCTCCTCTCCTCTCCACTTCACTGGGAACCTTCATGGACCTCTCCGCCAGCACCGCCCTCGTCACCGGAGCGAACCGGGGCTTCGGCCGAGCCCTCGCCGCCGAACTGCTCAGCCGCGGTGCCACCGTCTATGCGGGCGCACGCAATCCCGACCAGGTCGACCTGCCAGGCGCCAAGCCGATCGCGCTCGACATCACCGACCCCGCCGCCGTCGCGGCCGCCGCCGCGGCCACCGGCGACGTGACCGTCCTGGTCAACAACGCGGGCTCCTCCACCGGCGCCGACCTGCTCACCGCCGACCTGGACGACATCCGTCTGGAGATGAACACCCACTATCTCGGCACCCTGACGGTGGCCCGCGCCTTCGCACCCCAGATCGCGGCCAACGGCGGCGGCGCCATGCTGAACGTCCTGTCCGGCCTGTCCTGGGTCAGCTTCCCGGAGTTCGGCGCCTACTGCGCCGCCAAGTCCGCGGAGTGGTCGCTCACCAACACGCTGCGCGTGCAACTGGCCGACCAGGGCATCCGCGTGGCCGGTCTGCACGTGGGCTACATGGACACCGACATGGTCCGTACGGTCGACGCGGCCAAGTCCGACCCGGCCGACATCGCCCGCATCGCCGTGGACGGCATCGCCGCCGGCGCCTACGAGATCCTCGCCGACAACGCGGCCCGCCAGGCACAGGCAGCACTGTCCGGGGGCGTCTCGGCGCTCTACCCGCAGCTCCCCTGAGGAGCACCCGCCGTCCGCCTCGCACCGGCTTCATCACCGCGCTCGACGACCTGATCGTCACACCAGCTGGGCGAGTACATCGGCCGGATCAACGAAGCCCTCTGATCACCCCCAGCCGCGCCCACAACCGACCGACACGAGCATCGTTCGACCTCGCGCATCGCCTGCCGAACGCCTCACTTCGGATCTACCCCGATGCCGGCCATGACGGCGTCTTCCAGCACCACGATCACCACGAGCAATTCGTGCCGCATGTTCCGGAGCTTCTTCGATGAGCTCCCAAGCCGGAGATATGAGAAAGATGCGTCTGACAAAAATGGTTCTTGGTTCCGCCGGCCTCGGGATCGCCGTGATCGGGTTGATCTATCTCGCGGCTCCCCACATCTTGCTCGACGTCTACGGGGTCGACATCCAGTCGCCCTCGGAGGCGAACATTTTCAGGAGCGGTTCCGGGTCACTGTTCGTAGCCCTGGCGATCCTGTTCTGCCTGGGAGCCTCCAACCCGCGTTTCACCAGGACTTCGCTCATCACGCTGTTCACCTTCATGAGCGGCCTGGCTGTAGGACGCGTCGTCAGCATCGTGGCGGATGGGTGGCCCCACGCGATACTGATCGCCGTTCTTGTCATCGAGGCCTCCTACGCCGGCGCTGCGGCCTATGCGTTGCGAGTGGAGGACCCCTCCCCGCAGCCGAAAGAGACGGCCCGACAGTAGTGTCGCGCGATGCCGGCCGGCACCATCTGATCGCTCGTTCTCGCAGTACAGAGGCGTGACCTGCGAGAACGGGGGCCTGCGGCTCGATCGCGCATTAATGCACTTGATCAGCCAACGTTCCACTGCCACTTCATCCCGGGGCCCGAATGGGAAGGGGCGGGTGTGTTGTTCGCGGGCTGGCGGCGGCCCAGACCCCGACGGCTCTCGAACGGCCACAGCCCAGGCCATCAAGCCCGCCCGCGTGTGCTGCCGGCCTCGACGAAACCGCCGACCATAAGGAAGAAGCTCAGGCTTGCGGGCTCAATGCCGCCGGCTGATCGCTGTTGTCGTGCGTCAGCGAGGCGAGAATCTCCTTGCGGCAGGCATCGAGGATTTCGTCCGCCAGCGGAGAATCGTCGGGGCATGCCCGCGACAGCATGATCGCGCCGATCGATTGCGCGAGCATGTTGATCACCCTGGTGCGGGCCGCGCGTTGCTCGGCATCCCCCCGCGTGTCGCTAGAAGCCTGAAGGGCCGTCAGCAGGTTCTCGATCCCAGCCGCGAACTCCCTTCTGAGGTCCGCCGGCTGACGTGCGGCGTCGCCGCTGAGCGCCGCGACGGTGCAGCCGTCGCCGCGCCCGTCGCGATGCTCCCGGGAGACGTAACTGTCCACGAACTCGGCCGGGTCCAGCCCTTCCGCCCGTGCCGCGGTCTGCGAGAGCCCGCTCGCGGACGCTTCGGCCATCAGGTCGGCCTTGGAGCGGAAGTGCTTGTAGAACCCGCCGTGGGTGAACCCGGCGGCCGCCATCAGTTCCGCCACGCCGACACCGTCATAGCCGCGCTCACGGAACAGCCGGGCGGCGGTCGCGACGATGTGCGCACGGTTCTGCTCCGCCTGCGCCTTGGTCACTCGCATGTCCAGCCAGCCCTTCTCCGGTCGACGCTCGACGGCCAAGTATATATAGATGATGACCGACATCTAAGAGCTTGACTTTTTATATTACGAACGTCATCGTATAGCTCGTCCCCTCCAGAAAGCCGCAGACCATGAGCGATACGCATGTGACCGCATCCACCCAGTACGTCGAGGTCCACGGCGACCGGTTCGCCTACCGCCGCTGGGGCAAGCCCTCCGGCGTCCCCATCTTCCTCATCCAGCACTTCCGCGGAGGAATGGACAACTGGGACCCCCTGCTCACCGACGGCCTGGCCGAGGATCGCGAGGTCATCCTGTTCAACGGGCGCGGCGTCGCCTCGTCATCCGGCACGCCGCGCAACCGGGTTGAGGACATGGCCGACGACATCGCCGCGGTCATCCGGGCGCTGGGGCTGGAGCAGGTCGATCTGCTCGGCTTCTCGCTCGGCGGCTACCAGGCGCAGGAGGTCACGCTGCGCCACCCGCAGTTGGTGCGCAAGCTCCTCCTGCTCGGCACCGGCCTGCGCGGCGGAGACCCCACGATGGACCCCAAGGTGCCCGAGGTGGCACTGAATCCGGTCCCCGGCCTGGATGACTTCCTCTTCCTGTTCTTCGGCCGCTCCGAGGCCGCGGTCGAAGCGGGCCGGGCCTTCTGGGAGCGGCGTCACCAGCGGGCCGACCAGGACCCGCCGAGCTCGCCCGCAGTCGCACAGGCGCAGTTCGAAGCGACCATGGCCTACGCGGAACCACTGCCGGGCGAAAACCCTTACGCCTACCTGAACGCGATCACCCAGCCGACGCTGGTCCTCAACGGCGTGAACGACGTGATGATCGCCTCGATCAACTCCTGGCACCTCGCCCAGAACCTCCCCGACGCCCAACTGCTGATCTACCCCGACGCCGGGCACGGAGCGCAGTTCCAGTACCCCGAGCGGTTCCTGAAGCACGCCCTTCAGTTCCTGGACGAGTAGACAGCTGCGCGCGCAAGGCGAACGGCACGCCCTCGACCGACGGCCGCCCCGGCCATCTTGCGCCACCCGCCACCCGCCACCCGCCACCCGCCACCCAGTAAAGCATTACGGACGTAATGCAACGTATCCATGCTCATGGCGGATGCCTCATCGGATTCACAGCCCGGAACTCGGGTCTGCGGATGTCCGCCACCAACAATCTGAGGAAGCACGCATGCTCGACAGCCTGTGGACCCCGACCGTCGCCGGAAAGATCTCCCTGCCGCACCGTCTGGCGATGTCCCCCCTGACCCGCAGCAGGGCCACCCCGGACGGCGTGCCGACCGAGCTCAACGCCTTGTACTACGCCCAGCGCGCCTCGCACGCCCTCATCATCACCGAGGGCACCCAGCCCTCCGCCGACGGCCAGGGCTACCCGGTGACCCCGGGCATCTACACGGTCGAGCACATCGAGGGCTGGCGGAAGGTCACCGACGCCGTGCACCAGGCCGGCGGACGCATCGTCATCCAGCTCATGCACGTCGGGCGGATCTCCCACCCCGACAACACCCCCCACCACCGGCAGCCGGTGGCCCCCTCCGCGATCAAGCCGGCAGGCCAGACGTTCACCGGCTCCGGGATGCAGGACATGCCGGAGCCGCGCGCCCTGTCCACCGAGGAGGTCGCCGCGACGGTCGACGACTTCCGGCGCGCCGCCGCTGCCGCCATCGCGGCCGGCGCCGACGGCGTCGAGATCCACGGCGCCAACGGCTACCTGGTCCACCAGTTCCTCTTCCCCAGCACCAACCAGCGCACCGACCAGTACGGCGGCTCCCTCGACAACCGCATCCGCTTCGCGGTGGAGGTCGCCACCGCCGTGGCCGACGAGATCGGCGCCGACCGCACCGGCATCCGCCTCTCCCCCGGCAACCCCTTCCAGCTCGGCGACCTCACGGAGCACGACACCCACGAGCTCTACCCGCACCTCGTGCGCGCCCTCGCCCCCCTCGACCTCGCCTACCTGCACCTCGCCCACGGCGGCGACGAGGAACTCCTGGGCACGCTGCGCACGTTGTGGCCGAACACGCTGCTCCTCAACCGCGCCGGCACCGACATCGCCACCCGCGCCAAGGACATCGACAACGGCGTCGCCGACGTCATCACCGTGGGCTCGATGGCTCTCGCCAACCCCGACCTGGTCGAACGCGTACGCGCCGGCGCGCCCCTGAACGACCCCGACCCCGCCACCTTCTACGGCGGCGGCGCGGCCGGCTACACCGACTACCCCACCTACTCCGCCTGACCAGAGCGCCAGTGCCCGAGGAAGTCGTCTTCCTCGGGCACTTCGGCGTACGCACGGCGCAGCCAGGCAGCGGTGAACATGCGCTCGCTACGCGAGCGGTTGCCATCGCATCCGGGCCCACCTCAGGGACGACTGCCCGCTTTTGCCGCCTCGCTCTGCCGCCTGGGCCGAGGCAGCCGGCCTGATCAGGAGAGTTGGCGCTTGAGGATCTTGCCGGTGGAGGTCAGGGGCAGTTCGTCGACGAACTGGACGGCCCGAGCAGTACGTTCAGCGGCACGACCGCGACGCCGGCTTCACCCGGCTGGATCCCCCGCGCGACGAGCAGATTCGCGACACGGTCGGCGGCCGCGTCGAGGGCGGCATAGGTGATCCCGGTGCTGCGGACGCGGGCGGTCGCGCCGGGCCGGCCGTCTGCTGGGCGGTGATCCGCCAACAATCACCTGTCGATCATAATATTACGTGCGTCAGGCCATGGATTAGGATGAGATGTAAAAGCAATGGTCCGGCAAAGTTGGGGAGGAACCCTGTGGCTCGCTACACCAAGGAGCACAAGCAGGTGACGCGGCAGCGGATCATCGAGACCGCCGGTCACCGGTTCAAGCAGGACGGCATCGACGGCTCCGGCATCTCCACGCTGATGTCCGACGCCGGACTGACCAACGGCGCCTTCTACGCCCACTTCGAGTCCAAGGACGACCTCGTCGCCCACGTCGTCGCCGAGCAGCTGCGCGCGCAGGTGAAGCAGTACGACACGCTGCGGCCCGGCCGCGAGGGACTGGAAGATTTCATCCGCGCGTATCTGTCACCCGAGCACCGGGACAACCCCGGCGACGGCTGCCCGTCCGCAGCCCTGCTCGACGAGATCGGCCGCTGCGGTGACGCGACCAAGGACGCCTACACCGACGGCGCCAAAGCCATCGTGGACGAGCTCGCCGCCCGCCTGGCACCCGAGAGTCCCCAGTCCGCCCGCGGTCGGGCCATCGGGCTCTACACCCTGGCGGTGGGCACACTTCAGCTGTCCCGCGCGCTCTCCGACCGGAAGTTCTCCGACGAGGTCCTCGAGCAGGGAATCGAGAACGCCCTCGCCATCGCGCGATGCCCGTCCGCGTCAGCACCGGCCGGCTGACCCGGCACTGGCCGGGACGCCGGCGGGGGGACCTCCGGCCGTACGGCGAGTGACTCTGAGCCCGTTCGAAATACGCCATAGCGCCGGTGCAGGGCTGCACCTGGGCCTGGGCCTGGTGGCCGAACGGGACGTCGAACGGTCTCCGCATCGCCGTCCTGCACGGCAACCGCCTCGGCACCCCAGGACCGAGAGGCGAGCAGGCCAATGTCGTCGAACATGTGACGAGAGCCGTGACGCCCGGCGGGCGTCACGGCTCTGAGTCAGCGTCCTCGGCCCCGTACGCAGACCGCACCGCGGCCCTACGGCCGGCCGAAGAACTCGAGTGCCGTCGGCACGAACTGCTCGTGGTACTGGAAGATGCCGCCGTGCCCGCCGTCGGGGTAGATCACCAGTTCGGAGTTCGGCAGTCGCCGGTCCATGTCGTACGAGTTCGACGTCGGAACCATCCTGTCGTCGTCACCGTTGGCGACGAGCACGGGCTGCTGGATGCGGGAGAGATCCTGCGGCTGTGCGAGCCCCCAGCGGTGGATGGCCTTGAGCTGGGAGAAGTAGGAGGTGAGGCGGATCGCCTTGTCCCGGTCCTTGGTGCGCTCCTTCAGGCGGGCCAGGAACTGCTTGCCAGCCCGAATCCCGTTCGGGGTGCGGGTGAAGAAGAGGAACTGCTTCACGTCCTGGAAGGTGAGCAGCGCCCGGACGGTGTCGTAGTGGGAGATCCGGGTCACGTTCTTGATGCCCTCACCTCCGGCCGGACCGGTGCCCGCGAGGATCAGCCTGCGGATGAGCTGCGGGTCCGTCTCGGCGATCACCTGGGCGATCATGCCGCCCATCGAGAAGCTGAGGACGTCGACCTGCTCGAACCCCAGCGCCCGGATGAAGGTGACGGCGTCCTTGGCCATCTCCTCGATGGTCTTCGGCGTCTCGCCGCTGGACGCGCCCACGCCCCTGTTGTCGAACGTGATCACCCGGTGCTTGGCGGCGATGCCGTCGACGACCCGGGGGTCCCAGTTGTCCAGGACCGCGGCGAGGTGGGTGATGAAGATGACCGGCATGCCGGTCCGGGGACCGAGGTCGCGGTAGGCGAAGGTCACTCCGTCGGCGGTGACGGTGCGGGTCTGCGCGTTCTTGTACGACGTCACCACGTCACCATGTGTTTCGTGTGCGTTCACGGTCGTGCCCTTCGATGTGTGGGTCAGCGCCACCGTGCGCCGATTTCTGCTTCCTCGCAGGTGGGCGCGGAGCGGTTCCCGGTCTCCCGGCTGCGACTGCAGTCCGGAGTCGGCGGTCAGAGGAGGCCCCGGAAGCGGGAAACCCCTTGGATCAGGCCCCTGAACAACCCGTCGACCATTGAAGTATGACCGTACTTTTATCGTGGTGCAAGTGGTGGAGCCGAACGATGCACAGTCGTGGAATCCCGAGTTCCGCCGAGCGTCATGGCGCATAGCGCAACGCACTACCAGGGCAGGAGCGGCCCATCTACGTCGACGACCGCGAGACGCTGATCGCGACCGGCGAGGCTTGGGCGCCCGGCCCCGGAGCGGCGGCAACGACGGTCAAGCCTGCGGCGGATCCGACGCGGCGCTTCCGGGCCCCCTTCCCCTCGACTTCGGCCAGAACACCGTGGGCCTGCGAAAGCTCCGTGCGCGCGGAGTGGCCGGGATCGCATCACGGCGCGCCACCCGGGGCCCTTGAGGACAGCGAGCTGTGCGTACGGCCGCTGCGTTCGGCCCCGGTCCGGTCGACCCTGCCCGCCAAGGGCGGCGAGGCGGAACTGTCTGAGGCGGTGGCGGTCGCGTCCCAGGCGGACCACGCCGTCGCGGCCGTCGGCGACGCCCCTGGGGTTGCGCACGGGTGCCCATTCAGAGCTATTGAATTACGTTCACAATACAATACCTTGGAGGAGCCGACGGCCGGCGAGAGGCCCTCCCGGCGCGCAGAGGAGTGTGTGGTGCGATACAGGAAAGAGCACAAGCAGGCCACCCGGCAGAGGATCATCGAGACGGCGGGCCGCCGCTTCAAGGAGTCCGGCATCGACGGCTCGGGCATCACGGCGCTCATGAAGGACGCCGGACTGACCAACGGCGCCTTCTACACCCACTTCGCATCCAAGGACGACCTCGTGGCCACCACGATCGCCGACCAGTTGCAGACCCAGAACGCGATCATCGTCGCGCACGCGGAACCGGGCCGCGCCGGCCTCGAACAGATCGTGCGCTGGTATCTGTCCCCCTGGCACCGTGACAGCCGTGACGTCGGCTGCCCCTCCGCCGCCCTGCTCGACGAGATAGGGCGCTGCACCCACCCGACCAAGCAGGCTTACACCGACGGCGTACTGATGGTCGCCGACGGCATCGCCACCCGCCTGGCGCCGGGCGACCCGCTCTCGGTCCGCCCCATGGCACTGAGCTCGTACGCCATGATGGCCGGCACACTCCAGCTCTCACGGGCCCTCGCCGACCCCCAGCTCGCCGATCAAGTCCTCGAACAGGGCATCCACAACGCCCTCGCCCTCCTGGGCATCGAGCACGAAGGGGACACCGGGGCGGCGCACTGACCAGCACGCAAGCGGGCACCGCGGAGCGGGCACCGCGGAGCGGGCACCGCGGAGCGGGCACCGCGGAGCGGGCACCGCGGAGCGGGCACCGCGGAGCGGGCACCGCGGAGCGGGCACCGCGGAGCGGGCACCGCGCCCTCGGCACCGCGCCGACACCTCACCTGCGGAGCGACACCCGTGCGTTCGTCGATCAGACCCTTCCCACGGGTCAGCGCTTGGTGAACTGGGCGCGGCCCGGCTGGTCGATGTTCGGGGTGAGGGTGATGCCGGTGTCGGTGAGGGTCTGGCCGTGGATGTCCGTGACACGGATGTCGGAGCCGCAGCCGGCGCCGTCCCCCGAGACGAAGTAGTTGTACTCCTGGCGCGGGAGTTGCCGCCAGGTGGTGCCGGTGCGGACCTCCAGGGCAGCGACGGGGTTGCGGTGGTTGCGGACCTGGATGCCGCACCACCACTGGGTGGAACCCTCCTTGTAGCGGTAGGAGACGGGCCCGGCCAGGTCAGGGCTCACCAGCGTCCAGCTGATCGGCACCCGGCCGGCCACGGGGTCGGCGATGCGGGCGAAGGCCTGCTGTCCGAGGTCGACGTCGCCGGGGCGGCACTCCGGACAGCGGTCGACGATCCTCACCGTCAGCTCGCCGCGCGGGCCCTTGACCCGGATGAACGCGCCGCACATGCGGGCGTTGTCGTAGTCGGTGTGGTTGAGGGCCGCGATGGCGATGTCGCCGGTGGCGTCGTAGAGGCAGTTCCCTACGCCGGTCGCGCCGTAGAAGGTGCCTTCGCCGGAGTAGGTGACGCCGGGCCGGACACTGGCGTACGCCGGTGCGGGGGCCACCGTCAGGAGGGCGGTGGCGGTGGCGGTCGCGGCGGCGAGGAGGGTGAGCCGAGGGCGCATGTCGATGCCTTTCGAGGACGGTGGGGCGTGCTCGGGGGCCCGAGATCCTGGCATCGTTGAACCCTCAAGTGAAGCGTGATTACGGCCATCCGTCCGGAACACCCGAGTCGCACCCGGGCCCTTGTCACCCACGGACGAACCCCGGCCCCGCGGGACTCATCTCCCGCACACAGAACGGGGATCGGCCGGGTCGGGCCCTCCTCCGCTGCCATATTCGAAAGCCACTTCGGAGGTGGCTGTGACACTAGAGGTGACGACATCCCGGGCGGGGCAGGTGGCGGAACGTACGCCCGGCCGAGTGCCCGAGCCGGTTCCGGCACGGGAACCCGAGCCGGTCCGCGCACACACCGTCGACCAGGCACCCAACCGGCCCGTCGACCAGGCACCCGACCGGCCCGTCGACCCGGCACCCGACCGGACCGCCGATCGCATCGCCGAGTTGGAGGGGCGTCGGACGCGGGCCCTCGCGCCGGGCGGGACCAGGAGACGCGGGGAGTACGGGGCCCGCGAACGGATCGATCTGCTGCTGGACGCGGGCTCGTTCACGGAGACGGGCCTGTTCGTGCGGGCACGGCCGACCGGGGACGACGCACGGCGCCCGTACGGCGACGGGGTGGTCACCGGGCACGGCACGATCGACGGACGTCAGGTCTGTGTCTTCGCCCAGGACGCCACCGTGTACGGCGGCAGCATGGGCGAGGCCTTCGGGGAGAAGACCCTCGCGCTGATGGACCTCGCCCTGAAGACCGGATGCCCGGTCATCGGGCTGAACGACGGCGGCGGCGCCCGCATCCAGGAGGGCGTCACCTCCCTCGCCCTCTACGCCGAACTGGTGCGCCGCAACGTCCAGGCGTCCGGGGTGATCCCGCAGATCTCGGTCGTGCTGGGCCCCTGTGCGGGCGGGGCCGCGTACTCGCCGGCCATCACCGACTTCACCGTGATGGTGGAGGGCGCCTCGCACATGTTCGTCACCGGCCCCGACGTCATCGAGACGGTCACCGGCGAACGCACCAGCGCCGAGGAGTTGGGCGGCGCCCGCACCAGCAACACCGTCAACGGCAACGCCCACTTCCTCGCCGCCGACGAGGTCGACGCCCTCGACACCGTGCGCGACCTGCTGTCGTACCTGCCCGCCAACAACCTGGAGCGGCCCCCGCAGTACGCGCCGGGAGCCGCACCCGCCGGGCCGTGCCTCGACACGATGGTGCCGGACCGGCTCGGTCAGGCCTACGACATGCGGGACGTGCTGCGCGCGGTCGTCGACGACGGTGAACTCCTGGAGATCCAGGAGCTGTTCGCGCCGAACATCATCTGCGCGCTGGCTCTCGTCGAGGGAACCACGGTCGGGGTCGTCGCCAACCAGCCGCTGCGCTCGGCGGGGGTCCTCGACATCGACGCCTCCGAGAAGGCCGCGCGGTTCGTGCGGTTCTGCGACGCGTTCGGCATCCCCCTGCTGACCTTCGCCGACGTCCCCGGTTATCTGTCCGGCGTCCGTCAGGAGCAGGCCGGCATCATCCGGCGCGGCGCCAAACTGCTGTACGCGTACGCCGAGGCGACCGTCCCCAAGGTGACGGTGGTGGTGCGCAAGGCGTACGGCGGCGGGTACGCGGTGATGGGGTCCAAGCACCTGGGCGCAGACATCAACCTCGCGTGGCCCACCGCCCGGATCGCCGTCATGGGCGCCGAGGGCGCGGTGGGCGTGCTGCACCGCCGCGAACTCGCCGCCGCCGCCGACCCCGAGGCGCTGCGGGCCCGCCTGGTCACCGCGTACGAGAGCACGTACGGGACCCCGTACCTCGCCGCCGAGCGCGGCTACGTCGACGCCGTCATCGCCCCGCGCGACACCCGTGCCCACATCTGCCGCGCCCTGCGCGCCCTGCGCGGCAAGCGGGCCCCGATGCCGGAACGGCGCCACGGCAACATCCCGCTCTGAGCACGCCCACGTGCGAGCGCGCACTCGCGTGAGCCGCGCCCACGCGAGTGCGGCCCACGGGGCGCGCGCCGGGCACGCCGGGCACGCCGAGTCCGCCGGATCCCGCCACCCCGTCCCCCTTCACCACTGTCCGCCGTCCCCACGACCCCCACCCGCCCTCCCCCGTAACCGCCGTCCCCCATCACCGCTGTGACCGCAAGCCGTCCCGCGACGTGAGGAGCCATGCCCGATGGACAGCCGCCGCCCCCCGCTCGCGCCCGCCTTCCGCAGTCTGCCGGAGTATGTGCGGCACTGGGCCGAGACCACCCCCGACCGCCGGGCGTTCACCTTCGTCGACCATCCCGCGCCGCAGTCGCGCGGCGTCCACCGCACCCTGACCTGGCGCCGGCTCGATCTGCGGATGCGGGCCGTGGCCGCCCGGCTCGCCGCGGAGGCCGAGCCCGGGGAACGGGTCGCCGTACTGTGCCCGCAGGGGACGGAGTACGTCACCGCCTTCCTCGGGGCGCTCGCCGCCGGACTGGTCGCCGTACCGCTGTATCCGCCCGGTCTGCCCGGGCAGGGCGACCGGCTGTCGGCGGTGCTGGCCGACGCGTCCCCGGCGGTCGTCGTCACGACGGCCCAAGTCCTGGACGCCGTAAGGGAGTTGTGCGAGGGCCGGGCGGTTCGGGTCGTCGCCGTGGACCGGATCCCGGACTCGGCCGCCGATGACGGAGAGCCGTCCTCCACGCCCGACGCCACCGCCGTCGCCTATCTCCAATACACCTCCGGTTCGACCCGCACCCCGGCCGGGGTCGAGATCACCCATGCCAATGTCGTCGCCAACGCCCGCCAGGCGCTGTCCGCCTATGGTGCCGACGCGCACCCGGCGACCTGTGTGGGCTGGCTGCCGCTCTACCACGACATGGGGCTGGTACTCAGTGTCGCGGCGCCGGTGGTGCGGGGGCTGCTGTCGGTGCTCATGGACCCGGTGGCGTTCCTGCACGAGCCCGTGCGCTGGCTGCGGCTGCTGGCCGCCCATCCGCGCGCGTTGAGCGCGGCGCCCAACTTCGCCTACGACTACTGCGCTTCGGCGGTCACCGAGGCACAGAAGGCAGGGCTGCGCCTGGACGGGGTCATGGCGCTGATCAACGGCAGCGAGCCGGTCCGTCCCGGCACGGCCGACCGTTTCCACGCCGCGTTCGCCGCCCAGGGCCTCGCCCCGCGGACGCACTGTCCGTCGTACGGCCTGGCCGAGGCGACCGTCTTCGTCAGCGCGGCCCGGCCCGGCGAGGCGCTGCGCGGATTCGCGCTCGACCGGGACGCCCTGGCCGCCGGCAAGGCCCTGCCCGCGCGCCCCGAGGACCCGAGGGCGGTGCTGCTGGCCGGCTGCGGCGCGCCGGCGGGCCAGCGGGTGCGGATCGCCGACCCGGTGTCCCGGGTCGCGCTGGCCGAGGGCGAGGTCGGCGAGATCTGGGTACAGGGCCCCAACGTCGGCCGGGGCTACCGGAACCAGGACCGGCAGACCCGGCGGGTCTTCGGTGCCCGGCTCGCCGATACCGCGTCCGGTCCGGGCGGATGGCTGCGGACCGGCGACCTGGGGACCGTCCTGGACGGGCAGTTGATCGTCACCGGGCGGCTGAAGGACCTCATCGTCGTCGACGGGCGCAACCACTACCCGCAGGACGTGGAGGCCACGGCCCAGGAGGCGCATCAGGCCGTACGGCGCGACCGGCTCGCCGCGTTCGGCGTGCCGGGCGGCACCGGGGAACGGGTGGTCGTCGTCGCGGAGCACGCGCGGGCCGTGCCGCTCGCCGACATCGACGTGCCCGACCTCGTACGCACCGTCCGCGCCGCCGTCTCCGCCCGGCACGGGCTGCGGCTCGCCGACGTCGTCCTCGTACCGCCGGGGACGGTGCCCCGGACGTCCAGCGGAAAGGTCGCACGGGCGTCGACCCGTGAGCGCTATCTGGCGGGTGCCTACGCGGTGGGGGTCGGGGGATGAGCGTCGTGGGTGAGGGCGGGAGCGAGGGCGAGGCTCAGGGCCATGGCCGGGGCCAGGACGAGGGCCGGGGCAGCAGCAAGGCCGGCAGCCCGGACGCACACAGAAGCGGGAGCGGAAGGGGGAGCGGAAGCGGGCTCGCGAGCCGGAGCGGGGAGGCCGGCGCGGGCGGTCCGCGACCGGTCTTCGCCGGCGGCCGGGATGGCCTGGTGCGGCGGCTGATCGCGGCGCAGGTAGCCGCCTGGCACGGCGGGGCCGCCGAGGACGTGCCGATGGACCGGCCGCTCGCGGATCTCGGGATGTCCTCGCGGGACGCGGTCGTACTGGCCGGCGAACTGTCCCGGGCGACGGGCCGCGAACTGCCGGCGACACTGCTGTGGGAGGCTCCCACCGGGGACGCGCTGGTGGCCCGGCTGTGCGACGGGACGGCGGACCTCGCACCGATGACGGACGGGATCCGGGCTGCGGGCCTCGCCCCGGTGACGGACAGGATCCCGACGGCAGGCCACGCTCCGACGCTGAGCCCCACCCCGGCGCTGAGCCCCACCCCGGCGCTGAGCCTCGCTCCGAGCGCGGGCCTCGCTCCCGTGGCGGCCCCGTCACGGGAGGCCCCCGCGCCCGGTGAGCCCGTCGCGGTCGTCGGGGTCGGGTGTCGGCTGCCGGGTGGGGTGCACGGCCCGGCGGCGTACTGGCGGGCGCTCCTCGACGGTGTCGACGCGATCCGGCGCGTCCCGGAGGACCGGTGGCGGGACTTCACGCCGTACCCGCCCGCCGACGCGCTCCCGCACGGCGGCTACCTGGACGACATCGCCGGGTTCGACGCCGACTTCTTCCGTATCACCCCGCGCGAGGCCGCGGTGATGGACCCGCAGCAGCGGATCCTCCTGGAGGTCGTGCGGGAGACCCTCGACCACGCCGCCGTCCCGGCCGAATCCCTCGCGGGCAGCGCCACCGGCGTCTTCGTCGGTGTCTCCGCGCCCGAGTACGGGCAGCTCACCGGCGCCGACCCGGCCGCCGTCGACCCCTGGGCGCCGGCCGGCGGAGCGCTCAGCGTGGCGGCGGGCCGGCTGGCGTACGTCCTGGACACCCGGGGGCCGAGCCTGGCCGTCGACACCGCGTGTTCGTCGTCGCTGGTGGCCGTGCACCAGGCGTGCGTCAGTCTGCGCACGGGCGAGAGCGATCTCGCGATCGCCGCCGGGGTGAACCTGCTGCTCTCCCCGACCGTCACCGTCGCGTTCCTGCGGGCGGGTGCCCTCGCGCCGGACGGCCGGTGCAAACCGTTCTCCGAGGCGGCCGACGGCATCGGCCGGGGCGAAGGCTGCGCGGCGGTCCTGCTGAAACGCCTGTCCGACGCCGAACGGGACGGCGACCGGATCCTCGCCGTCGTCCGGGCCACCGCCGTCAACTCCGACGGACGCTCCAACGGCCTGCTGGCCCCCAACCCGGCCGCCCAGCAAGCCCTGTTGCGCACCGCGTACGCGCGTGCCGGGCTCTCCCCCTCGCACATCGACCACGTCGAGGCGCACGGCACCGGCACCCCGCTCGGTGACCCCATCGAGGCGGGCGCGCTCGGCGCCGTCCTCGGTGCGGGCCGCGACCCCGACCAGCCCCTGCTCCTGGGCTCGGTGAAGGGAAACCTGGGCCATCTGGAGTCCGCCGCGGGCATCGCCGGGCTGGTGAAGACGGTGCTCGCGCTCCACCACGACCTGATCCCGCCCTCGCTGCACTGCGCCGAGGGCAGCGCTCTGGACGCCGACGCACGGCTGCGGGTCGTGACCGAGGCCGAGCCGTGGCCCCGGTACGGGGGTACGGCCACCGCCGGGGTCTCCGGGTTCGGGTTCGGCGGCACCAACGCCCACGCCGTACTGGAGGAATGGCGGCCGGGCGCCCTGCTGCCGCCCCCGGCCGAGGAACCCCGGGCCCGTCTCCATCTCCTCTCCGACCTCGACGCCGACCGGGTCCGCGACACCGCCGGCCTGCTCGCCGACTGGCTGGACACGCCCGAGGGCGGCGCCGCGCACCCCGCCGACGTGGCGCGCACGCTCGCCGGGCGAACGGGCTGGGGGCCGGTGCGGGCGGCGGTGGTCGCCGCGGACCGCGCCGAACTGGCGGACGGACTGCGGGCGTTGGCGGACGGGCGGCCCCACACGCGGGTACTGGTGGGCGACCGGGATGTCGTGGGGCGCGGGCCGGTGTGGGTGTTCTCCGGGTACGGCAGCCAGTGGGCCGGCATGGGCCGCCGGCTCCTCGTCGAGGAGCCCGCCTTCGCCGCGGCCGTGGAGAAACTGGACGGACAACTGGCCCCCGCATGCGGGCTCTCCCTCTACGAGCACCTGGCCTCCGGCGGCGACCTCGACCGTCTTGAGGTCGCCCAACCCGTCCTCCTGGGCATGCAGTTGGCGCTCGCGGAGCTGTGGCGCGCCTACGGTGTCGAGCCGGTCGCCGTCATCGGTCACTCCCTGGGCGAGGTGGCCGCGGCGGTGTGCGCGGGCGCGCTGGAGGTGTCGGAGGCGGCCCGGGTGGTGGCCGTACGGGCCAGGCTGCTCAGCGGGCTGCGGGGCGGGGCGATGGCGGTGGTGGACCTCGATGACGCCGAACTCCCGCTGCTGGAGCGGGACTTCCCAGGTGTCCAGGTCGCCGTGCACTCCTCCCCCGGCCAGAAGGTGGTCACCGGGGAGGGCGAGTCGGTGGCCCGGCTGGTGGAGCGGCTGGAGAAGGAGGGGCGGGCCGCGCGGGCGATGCGGGTGGTCGGGGCGGGTCATTCGGCCCAGGTGGACCCGCTGCTGCCGGAGCTGACGGCGGAACTGGCCGACATTCGGGGTGAGTGCCCCCGGCTCCCGGTCTACTCGACCGTGCTGGACGATCCGCGTGGCGACTGCGTGTTCGACGCGGCGCACTGGGCGGCCAACCTGCGGCGGCCCGTGCGTCTCGACCGGGCGGTGGCCGCGGCCGCCGCCGACGGCCACACCGCGTTCGTCGAACTCTCGCCCCACCCGGTCCTGGTCCGGGCGATCACGGACAACGCGCCGGGCGCCCTCACCCTCGGCACGCTCCACCGGGACGCCGACACCTCGGCCGACTTCCTGAGCCGTCTGGGCACCCTGCACACCGCCGGGTCCCGGCTCCCGCTGCCTGCGGGCCGCGTCATCGACCTGCCCGCGCCGCGCTGGCGCCACGCGCGGCACTGGTGGACGGACGGCCGGGCGGGTCGGGCAGTCGCGGAGGGCGAGGGAGGCCGCGACGACGGCGGGGTCCGGGTGACGGTGGAGAGCCATGGGGTGCCCGGTCGCCACGTCCAGAACGCGGCCCCCGGCCCGGCCGACGACCTCGGCGTCGCCAGAGCAGGGGATCCCGACCGACCCACTTCTGTCACCGCCCGCCTCTGTCACCACATCGCGGCGGTCACCGGGCACCCTGCCACCCGGATCACCCCCGCCACCGCCCTGTCCGACCTGGGCCTGGACTCCCTGATGGCCGTCCGCATCCGCACCGCCCTCGAACGCGAGCTGGCCATCGACCTCCCCCTCCGCGACCTCCTGAACGCGGGCACGATCGAGGCCACGGCGTCCCGCATCGAGCAGGCACTGTCGAGGGATGAGACCCCGGAAGGGGAGGTCCGGCAGCCGGTTCCGCCACCCACCGTCGCCGGCCCCCACACGCCGCCTCGGTCCGTCCGCCCGCTCCGCCCGCCCCTCCCGCCCCGGCGCACCACCACCCACCCCCTCCTCCGCCCCCTCCAGCCCTCCGGCTCCCGCCCCCCGCTCTTCCTCGTCCACGCCGCCGGAGGGACCACCGACGTCTACCGGGGTCTCGTCGAACGGCTGGGCGGGGAGCGGCCGGTGTACGGGATGGAGCGGGTCGACGAGGCGCGTACGGTCGTCGAGAAGGCCCGGCGGTACGCCGAGGCCGTGGCGGCCGTGCATCCCGACGGCCCCTGCCTGCTGGGTGGTTGGTCGTTCGGCGGCTTCGTCGCGCAGGAGGCGGCCCGGCAGCTCACTGCCGCCGGCCGGGACGTGCGGCGGGTGGTGCTCATCGATTCCGTACGGCCGCTCCCCCGCCCCGAGGAGACACCGGCCGAGCGGATCCGCGCCCATTTCACCGGCTTCGCCCGCCACGTCGCCGACACCTACGGGGTCGAACTGGAGCTGCCGTACGACGAGTTGGCCGCGACGCGGGACGACAGCGAGCGGGTCGACACGGTGCTGCGGGTCCTGCGCGAGGCCGTCGACGTGCCGCGCGCGGCCCTCGACCACCAGCGGTCCTCCTATGTGGACCTGCGGATAGGCGAGGCCCACCGACCGGGCCGCCACGACGGGCCGGTGGTGCTGTACCGGGCGACCGAGCCCGCCCCGCACACCGTGCGCGACCCCGCGTACGAGCGCGACGACGAGGCGCTCGGCTGGGACGAGGTGTGCCCGCGGCTGACCGTCGTCCGGGTCACGGGTCACCATCTGTCGCTGCTCGACCCCCCGCACGTCGACGAGATCGCCGCCCATCTGCGGTGGGAGCTCGCCGACGACCACCGCTGAACCGAGCCGAGGAGAGCCGCCATGCCCGAGCCCATCGCCCCCACCGACCCCACCGACCGCGCCGCCGCGCCGTCCCGCCGCGCCGTCACCAGAGCGGCCGCCGTGACCGGACTGGCCGCCCTCCTCGGTGCCGCGACCACCCGCACCGCCGGGGCGACCGTGCCCCGGCCCCCCGCCCGGCGCACCGGCCGGACCGCCGCCACGACCACAACCCCCGCCCCCGTCACCCGCCTCGGCCCCCGGACCCTCGACGTCTCCCTCCCCTCGGCGGCCCTGGGCCGCAGCGCCCCGGTGCGGCTGATCCTCCCCTCCTCCTTCGACGCGCAGCCGACCCGGACGTATCCCGTGCTGTACCTCCTCCACGGCGCGCACGACGACCACACGTCCTGGACCCGGGAGACGGACATCGAGGCGTTCACGGCGGGCCGGGAGCTGATCGTGGCGATGCCGGACGCGGGACCGACCGGCATTCCCACCGCCTGGCGCAGCGGCCCGGACTACGAGACGTTCCAGGTCGAGGAGGTCCCGGCGCTGCTCGCCCGGCAGTACCGGGCGTCCGGGGTCCGGGTGGTGGCCGGTGTCTCGACGGGCGGCTACGGGGCCATGGCGCACGCGGCCCGGCACCCCGGGGCCTTCGCCGCGGCGGCCTCGTACAGCGGCATCCTCGACACGACGGCACCCGGCGTGCCGCCCCTGATGGACGCCATCGTCGCCCGCGAGAACCTCGCGCCCCTGTCACTGTGGGGCAACCCCGTCCTGAACGTGCTCACCTGGCGGGACTTCAACCCGCGTTCCCGGGCGGCAGGGCTGCGCGGCACTCCCCTGTACGTGTCGAGCGGCAGCGGAGTGGTCGGCGGTATCGGCGACTGGCTGCCCGAGGCGCTGGAGAGCCTGCTCTGGCCGTCCGCCCACGCGTTCGCGGACACCCTGGCGCTGCTGCGCATCCCGGTGACAACCCATTTCTACGCGGGAGGGGGACACGGCTGGGCGTACTGGAAGCGGGAGTTCACGGCGTCGTGGCCGATGCTCGCCGGTGCGCTGGGGGTGCCGGCGTGAGGCCGGTGCCGTCGGGGCACGGAACGGAGCGCAGGGGACGTCCGTCGAACCCAGGACTTGTCCCTCGCCCCACGGGCGTCAGCCCGCGGGTGAGTCGCTTCCGGGTGAAAGGAGGGTCCGCCGTGGCTGCCCCCGTCCCGCCGTACGGCGTACCGAACGGTCCCGGTGCCGCCCCGGTGCCGCCCGAACTGGTCACACTGCTGCGCGAACAGTTGAAGGACGTCGCCGACCAGGTGGAGGCGGAGGTGTGCAGACAGGTCCCGGAGTACGCCTCCCGGGCGCTCGACGGAGCGAGCCGCGCACTGCTCAGATCGGGGGTCGTGCAGGCGCTCACCCTGTTCGTCGACCACATCGCCGATCCGCGCGGCCGGGGAGACTCGATCGCCGCGATCTATCACGAGCTGGGGCGGGGCGAGGCGCTGGAGGGCCACAGCCTCGAAACACTGCAGTCCGCGCTGCGGGTCGGCGGGCTGCACGCCTGGCGGCTGCTGGGCCGCACGACGGAGGAACTCGGGTTGGACTCCTCGGTCATGGCGAGGCTGGGTGAACTGGCGTTCCGGACGGTGCACGAGGTGGCCGAGGCCGCGGCGGCGGGGTACGCGGAGGGGCAGCTGCGCGGCACGGACGAGCTGGAACGGCGCCGAGGGCGGCTGCTCGCCCTGTTGCTGGGCGAGAGGCCGGTGTCGCCGGAGGCGGTGCGCGACCTGGCGCACGGCGCCCGGTGGTCCGTGCCGACGCACGTCGCGGTCGTCGTCCTCGCGGCCTCGCCCGACCGGCGGGAGGAGCGGCCGTTGGCCGCCGCCGGGGCGCTGGTGGACATGGAGTCCCGGCCACCACGGATGCTCGTGCCCGACCCGGACGGCTCGGGCGGCTTCGGCGGCAGGGCGTTCACGCTCGCGCTGCGGGGGCTGCCGGCCGCGATCGGGCCGTCGGTTCCGCTCACGGAGGCCGCCCGGTCGCTGCACTGGGCGGTCCGGGCGCTCGGGCTGATGGGGCGCGGCATTCTGCCCCGGCAGGGTGTGGTGCGCTGCGCCGACCATCTGTCGACGCTGCTGCTGCACAGCGACGAAGCGCTGCTCGCGCGGCTCCAGGCACGCGCGCTGGCCCCGCTGGAGGCGGTGGCGGAAGGGCCGCGGGGCCGGCTGGCCGAGACGCTCCTCGCGTGGCTGCTCAGCGGCAGCAACGTGCCCGATGTCGCCGCTCGTCTCCATGTCCATCCGCAGACGGTCCGCTACCGCCTGCGTCAGTTGGAGAAACTCTTCGGAGACGCCCTGCACGATCCCGGCACCCGTCTGGACCTGATTCTCGCGCTCACCTCCGCGCAAAAAGAAAACTGATTCCTGAATTTCCATCCATAACACTCGGCACGACCCAGCGAATAGCTTCGGGACGTCCTTTCCGCAGGCGCTCCTCGCGCCCCACCCTCAAAGGATCCCCATGCGTATTCGCTTGTGTCTCGCCGCGCTCTCGCTGGTCGGCGGGGCCGGACTGGCCACCGTCTCGGCGCCCGCCGCCACGGCCGCGGCCTGCACGGACATCGACGTCGTCGCCGCTCGCGGCACCTTCGAGCCGGGCACGCTCGGCTTCATCGTCGGTGACCCCGTGTATTCCGCGCTGCAGAAGAAAATCACCGGCAAATCACTGTCCAGCTACAAGGTGAACTACCCCGCGGACCTTTCTCTCACGTCGGCCGCGCAGGGCAACACGGATCTGGTGAACCACGTCAGGAGTCAGGCGGCGTCCTGCCCGAACCAGCGTTTCATCCTGGTCGGCTATTCGCAGGGCGCGAACGTCGTCGACAACTCCATCGGCATCAGCAGCGCGGGCGCGGTGGTCGGCAGTCCCATCGTGGCGACCATCCCCGCCGCGCTCGAACCGAGGGTCTCCGCGGTGCTGCTGTTCGGCAACCCGATCCGGGCCATCGGCAAGAGCGTCACCGGCACCTACCAGAGCCGCACCATCGACTTCTGCGCGACCGGCGACCCCGTGTGCGAGAACGGCGGCGACGTGGGAGCCCACCTCGGCTACACCGCGAACGCCGACGCGGCGGCGACCTTCGCCGCGACGAAGGTCTGAGGCGCCGCCCCCGGCGGTCGGACGCAGGTGAAGGGCCCGGGAGGAGAGATCCTCCCGGGCCCTTCTTTCCATGGGGTGAACCGCTGGGCGGTGAGCGCTAGTTGGGGTTCCGCGCGAACTCGGTCAGGCTCGTCGAGACGGGCTCGGGGCGGCCGTTGTTCTGGGTGGGTGCGGCGGTCAGTACGTCCAGGTGCTGGTAGCCGTCGGCGACCACCGGGTCCAGGTCGGCCGGGACTCGGCCCGCCAGGAGTCCGTCGCCCGCGAGCACGGTGAGCGTCGGGTTGGCGGTGAGGCCGTCCGGGTGGACGACGAGCCGCTTCACCTGGGGCGAGGTGGCGAGTTGGAGATCGGTGACGAGCTTGGTCGGGAAGTACTGCTCGGTGAAGTCCAGCGGTTGCTGGGCCATGCTGCGGGCCAGTTCCTGGATGTCGGTGACCTCCTTGGACGCGTCGGTGAACGGGGTGCCGTCGGCCGACCGGTACCCGGGGTCGTCGGGGTCGCCGACCCGGTCGTAGTTGCGCCAGGTGTAGAGGGGGCCGCCCGGCCGGTCGGGGATGGCCTTGTACTCGCTGCCGAACAGCGCCGGTTGCGCGGAACTCCCGTTGGCGACGGGGAAGTTCTTGTCGGCGATCGGCCCGCCGTCGAAGAAGCCCACGCTGCTCTGGAGGAACGCCAGCGGTACGGAGTGGTCGTCCATCAGCGCGCCGAGGACCGCCTCGTTGGTGAGCCGGAAGTCCTTCACCGCCGGTGAGCCGGAGAGGAAGGTGGCGGTGTCCTCGGAGAACAGGAAGCGGTTGGTGACCTCGATGTTGGTGTTCAGCGGCAGATAGTTCGGCAGGGTGGCCTCCCCGTCCGGGTCCTGCAGCGCGCCGAGGCCGGCAATTGCCAGCAGGGTCATCATCTCGGGGTTGAGGAGCACCGGCGCGGAGAGCGTGCGGGAGAGGAGCCCGCTGTCGAGCCCGGCCTGCACGGCACCGTAACCGAGGCCGATGTCGGGCAGGTTGGTGTCGTCCGGGATGCTGCCGCTGAGGTCGGCGAGGGAGGTGGAGACGGTGGTGTCGAGGGCGAACCAGCCGCCGCACTGGCGGTGTCCGGCGTCGGCCGTGGTGGTCCGGTCGCCGTCGAAGTCGGCGGTCGCGAAGTAGCCGGTGATCACCCCGCCCAGCGAGTGCCCCCCGCACAGCAGTTTCCCCTTGCGCACCCGCGGGTCGGGGAGTTCGGCGGTGAGCAGGTCGTACTGGTCGCGGACGGTCCGTTCGATCCCGAGCTTCGCCATCCAGCCCAGGTCGGCGTTGGCGACGTAGCCGTCGAAGGTGCGGCCGTCGACCCGCTTGTCGCGGTAGTAGTAGTCGACGGCCGTGTGCTGGTCGCCGGAGGCGACGCCGGTGCGGTCCTCCAGGCAGTTGGAGCGCCGGTCCAGCGCCCAGAACTCGATGTGCCGTCCTTGTCCGGCGGCGCGGGCGACGGTGTTGCGGGCGACGCTGTCGAAGGCTCCGGCGCCTTCCAGGATGCCCGGCTGGGCGACGAGGATCCGGTCGGCGTCGGCCGAGGCGGCGGGCCCGTCGGCGGATCGGTAGCGCAGGTACGACAGCCAGTCGCACGCCGCCGGTCGCGCCCCGAAGGACGCCGGCAGGGGCGCCCTCACCCGGACCAGCGTCTCGGTCACCCCGTCGACGGGGCTCGTCGACGCGACGGCCGTCTCGGTGCGTGCGCTCTCGCCCCGGGCGTCCGGGGCGGCACCGGTGACCGCTCCGACGGTCAGCAGCACCGCCAGCGCGGCACCGCGCAGCGCCCTCAGGTTCCTTCCCTTGCTGCGACTCGTGTTCATGCTGGGACGGTAGGACCGCGCGAGCGACCCCACCGCCCCATGCTCACAACAACGCAGCCACCGTCGGCCCCTTTGTCACCAGGCACCAACCGCCGCTGCCCGCAGCCGACTCACAGTCCGTCGCTCACCATCGCGGACACGATCCGGACGTGCCGGTCGGCCGCCGTGCCGGAGAACTCGTTGTCGTAGTTCAGCCCGTACGGCCAGAAGTGGCCGCCGCCGGTGGAGATCTTCGCGCTCGCCCCGTCGTACTGCCGGACCAGCGCGGTGGCCCGCGAGCCGGTCCAGGTGCCGCTGCCGCCCAGCCGCGACCAGCCCGCGCTGGTGCCGACGCCTATGGTGTGCGCGATCTCGTGCAGCGCGGTCCGCTCGTTCATGTAGCTGCGGTTGGAGCCGAAGCGGATGGTTCCGTTGATGTTGCCGTCGGCGGTGGGGACGCCCGGCTCGTAGCGGACGGTGATGTTCTTGCCGAGGTCGCTGAGGTTGTTGTACCGGGCGACGGCCGCGTTCATGGCGGCCGTGATGGTGGCGTACGCCGACTGCTGGTCCTGGGTCGGGTTGCTCGCCCGTACGAGGGTCCAGGTGATGGTGGCGGCCGCCGCCCGCTCGCCGGGCACGGGCCCGGCCTGCGGGGCCGCCTGCGCGACACCGGGTCCGGCGAGCAGCACGGCCGCCAGGGCGGCCATGACCACCTTCCTGCGCGGTGAGTTCATGGGGCTCTCCTTCTTTCCGTGGGGGGTGGGGAGTTCAGCATGATCTTGCGAGGGACCCCAGGGCTTCAGTCCTGGGAGGAATCGCGTCCTGTGGCTGCGTCGCGGGGCGTCGCGGGGCGTCCTCTTCGGAGGCGGAGCGCCATACGGCTGCGGGCCCGAAGAAGCTGAAGGGCGATGAACCGGCAGTGCGATCGGACATCTGACGAGAATGGCTGTTCGAGTCGTCAGTGGATCGGGTGCTCGATGGCCGAACATCCCTCGGGTGGGCGCGAGGCGGGTAGCTTCGGGGGCATGAAGCTGGTGGTGCGGGTGAAGCTGATGCCGGAGGCCGAGCAGGCCGCCGCGCTTCTCGCGACGCTGCGCACGGTCAACGAGGCCGCGAACTGGGTGTCGGCGGTGGCGTTCGCGCAGGGTGTGCCGCGTGAGTACGAGCTGCGTAAGCACACCTACGCGCAGTTGAGGTCGCAGGGTCTGGGGGCGCAGGCTGCCCAGCACACCATCAAGAAGGTCCGTGACGCCTACACGACGCTCAAGGCCAACATCAAGGCCGGGAACCTGGGCAGACCGGGCTCGAAGCGGCGCGGGAAGGCCGAGTCCAAGCCTGTCGCCTTTCGGCCCGAGGCGGCCCAGCCGTATGACGACCGGTGCTTGTCCTGGCAGTTGGACGCGCAGACGGTGTCGATCTGGACCACAGCCGGACGTATCCGGCAGGTGCGGTTCGTCTGCTCCGCCGACGGTCTGAAGATGCTGCGCGAGCACCGGCAGGGCGAATCGGATCTGATCGAACGCGACGGCGTGTTCTACCTGATCGCTACCTGCGAGGTCCCCGAGGAAGACCAGTACGAGCCCGACGGGTTCATCGGCGTCGACCTCGGCATCGTCAACATCGCCACTACGTCCACCGGCTACCGGGCCGCCGGCCGCGGCCTGAACCGCCGCCGTACACGCGAACGTGACCTGCGCGCCAAGCTCCAGAAGAAGAACACCAAGTCCGCAAAGAGGCGGCTCAAGGCACGTGCCCGCAAAGAGCAGCGGCATGTGAAGAACACCAACCATGTGATCGCGAAGCGCATCGTGACCGAGGCTGAACGCACCTCGGTCGGCATCGCCCTGGAGGACCTGGGCGGCATCCGGCAGAGGGTACGGCTCCGCAAGCCCCAACGGGTCATGGTGCACTCCTGGGCCTTTGCTCAGCTCGGAGAGTTCATCGCGTACAAGGCACGCCGTGCGGGCGTGCCCGTGGTTCACGTCGATCCGGCCCACACCTCGCAGACGTGCTGCGAGTGCGGGCACGTCGACAGGAAGAACCGGGTCGACCAGGCCCTCTTCGTCTGCCGGAACTGCGGGGTCGTTGCCCACGCGGACCGGAACGCTTCCCACAACATCGCCCGACGTGGCGCCGAGGTGTGGAATGCGGGGCGTGAGTCACGCGTCCCTGCCACCCCATAACGGGGTGTCTGGACGGAGGAGTCCACCCCGGCACCCAGCTGGGCACTACCTCCAGGCCCGGCACTCCAGAGCCGGGTCAAGTTGACGCGCCGAGCTTTCCGGTGCCTGCCCCGGCCCGTACGAGGGCCGGGACGTCTGCGGCGGGGTCCAGCGTGTAGGCGTAGTACGTGCGGGGTTCGCCGACCGTGCCGTTGGTCTCGCACGCGCCGGAGCCGTTGAAGACGTTGTTGCGCTGGATCAGTCGGCCCGGCCCCGAGGCGTCGTAGCCACTCGCGGAGTAGCAGGGGTGGGGGACGCCCTCGAAGTGGTTGCCCTCGACGACGACGCCCGCGTTCATCGTCGAGGCGACGCCGTAGATGGCGTTGCCCTTGTAATAGTTGTTGTAGACGTGCACCGGCTCGCCGAACCGGACCCGGGGGTGCCGCTGCCGTGAGCCGTCGAAGAAGTTGTGGTGGACGGAGACCTTCAACTTCCCCGTGTCCTGGCTGCCGTTGCCGTCGGAGTGCCCGAGCAGCATGCTCTTGTCGGTCTTGTTGAACCAGTTCCAGGAGACGGTGACGTACTCGGCGGCGCGGACCACGTCGACCGCGCCGTCGAGCGGGGCGACGAACTCGTTGTGGTCGATCCAGATGTGGTGGGACTCCCGGCCCACGCTGATGGCGTCGTCCTCGGCGTTGGTGAACTTGATGTTCCGCACGATGACGTTGAAGGAGCGGTAGAACTCCAGGCCGCCGCCGTCGATGACGGCCGAGGAACCGACCCCGATGATGGTCTTGTTCGGGCGGACGCCCTGTTTGCTGGTGATGTCGATCGTGCCCTGGACCCGGATGACGAGCGGGCCCGTGGTGTCGATGTACTCCAGGAACTGCTCGGTGGTGGTGGCGGTGACGGTGGGTCCGCCGGCCCCGCCGGTGGTGCCGTTCTGTCCGAGCGCGTTGACGGCGGCGAAGCCGGTGGGGGACGTCTCCGCGAGCGGGGCCGACCGCGCGGCGGCGGCTCCGGCCTCGGGCACCGCCTCGACGGGCGCGGCCTCGACCGGCGCCGCCGCTGCGAGCAGCAAGGCGAGCGTGAGTGCGGAAAGCGTGCGTGACGACGACCTCATACGGTTCCTCCCGGGACGAGTGGGGGACGTTCCTGGGGATGTTCCTGGGGCCTGCGAATTCGCGGGAATCCGTGCACACAAGGACTAGAAAGCGCTTTCAGTTTCCTGAATGCTAAGCACGTGTTTTGGGCATGTCAACGAGATCGCGTTCGCCTCTGTGTTGTGGAAGGAGTGTCGTGACCCCACGACATCGCATCGCCCGGGCTCTGGCAGCCACGGCCCCCCTGGTACTCGGCGCGGGCCTCGTGACCGCGCCCGCGGCGAGCGCGGACGCGTCGGCCCCGGCGGCGCAGGCGGCGCCGGGCGCGGTCACCTTGCGGATCGACCCGTCGTACCGGCAGCAGGAGTTCGAGGGCTGGGGCACCAGCCTCGTCTGGTTCGCCAACGCCACGGGGAACTACCCCGAGCCCATCCGAAGACGGCTCGTCGACATGCTGTTCGGCGAGGACGGCCTCGGCCTCACCATCGCCCGCTACAACATCGGCGGCGGCAACGCCCCCGACGTGCGCAAGGACTACATGAAGGCCGGCGCCACGATGGACGGCTTCTGGAAGGCTCCCGAGGGCACCACCCGGCAGGACATGGAGTGGTGGGACCCGAACGACCCCGACCACTGGAACTGGGACGCCGACCAGGGCCAGCGCTGGTGGGTGGACCAGATCAAGGACAAGGTCGACACCTGGGAGGCGTTCAGCAACTCGCCGCCCTGGTTCCAGACCGTCAGCGGCTATGTCTCCGGCGGCTTCGACGCGAACACGGACCAGATCCGCGCCGACCGCGTCGACGAGTTCGCCACGTATCTGGTGCGCGTCACCGAGGAGTTGGAGAAGCGGCACGGCATCGACTTCGACACCATCGCCCCGCTGAACGAGCCGAACACCAACTACTGGGGCACCCAGATCGGCGCGAACGGCCAGCCCACCGGAGGCCGTCAGGAGGGTGCGCACGCGGGCCCCGCGCTCCAGCAGAAGGTCGTCCTCGCGCTCGACAAGGCGCTGGAGGGAGCGGCGACCGACGCCGAGATCTCCGCGATGGACGAGACCAACCCCACGATCTTCACCCAGAATTGGAACGCCTACGACGCCTCCGCGCGGGCGGCGCTCCCCCAGCTGAACGTGCACACCTACGGCACCGGGATGCGCACCAGCGCCCGTGACATCGCCAAGGGCGCCGACAAGAAGCTCTGGATGAGCGAGGTCGAGGGCACCTGGGGCACCGGCACCGACTTCACCGGCATGGAGCCCGGCCTCGGCATCGCCACCCGCATGGTCGACGACATGCGGGAACTGGAGCCCTCCGCCTGGGTGTTCTGGCAGCCGATCGAGGACTCGATCCCGCAGGCCGCCGCCGGCAAGAACTGGGGCAGCATCCACGTGCCGTTCAACTGCACGGCCACGGACACCCTGGAGACCTGCCCGGTCCGGGCCAACTCCAAGTTCCACACCATCCGCAACTTCACCCACCACATCCGTCCGGGCGACCACTTCGTGAAGGTCGACGACCCGTCCAGCGTCGCCGCCGTCAGGAAGTCCGGCCGTGCGGCCAGCGTGGTCCACGTCAACAGCGGCACCACCGGGCGTTCCGTCACCCTCGACCTCTCGCGCTTCGGCAAGGTCTCCTCCCGCGCCACCGTCACCCCCGTCGTGACCAGCGCCGACGGGGCCCTCGTCGAGGGAACGCCGGTCCGGGTGAAGGACCGTGCCGCCACCCTCGACGTGCCGGCCAAGTCCGTCACCACGTTCCTGGTCGACGGCGTCAGCGGGGTGGCGAAGGACGCCGCGCTCGTCCAGCCCGGCCATGTGTACCGGCTCCAGGGCGCCCAGAGCGGCAAGTCGCTGACCCCGTCGGAGGACGGCACCGGCGTCGTCATCCGCACGACCGGCGCCGCCGACGCCCGGCAGCTCTGGTCCGTCGAGCAGCTGACCCCCGGCCACGACAACCGCGAGCGCTACACCCTCGCCGACGCCCGCACCGGCAGGCGACTCGCCGTCCGCGACAACCAGGCCGTCCTGGAGGAGCCTGCCGACGGCGAGGTCCCCGCGACCGCCCAGTGGATCATCTCGACCACGGGCGACGGCAGTTGGACCTTCGTGAACACCGCCACCGGCCGCCTCCTCGACGTCACCGGGAACTCCTCGGCGGACGGCGCCAAGGTGTCGACGTACACCCCGACCTCGGCCGCGAACCAGCGCTGGACGGTGGCCGACGAGACCGTGCTGCGCACCGAGCAGGCCGAGGCGTTCACCGTCCCCGGGCTGCGCCCGAAGCTGCCGGAGACGGTGACCCCGGTCTTCCGGGACGGCGCACGCGGCAACCTGCCCGTCGAGTGGGAGCTGCCGTCGGACCGGAAGTGGCGCAAGCCCGGGACGGTGCGCGTGACGGGTGAGGCGACCGACGCCCTCGGCCGAAAGCACCCCGCGAAGGTCCTCGTCACGGTCGACACGATCGCCTCGACGCTGCCCGCCCGCGCCAAGACGTACGTGGGCGGCGCGCCGGAGCTGCCGGCGACGGTGGTCGGCGTCGGCCGGCACGGCGGCCGGACCACCCTCCCGGTGAGCTGGGACGCGGCGCCCGAGGGGGCGTTCGACAAGGCGGGGGTCGTGACCCTGCGGGGCCGCGCGGAGGTCGTCGACGGCAGCACGGCCGAGGCGACCGTGCGGGTCCAGGTCACCGAGGCGACCCGGAGCAACATCGCGACGGACCCGGCCGTCTCCGTGGGCGCCACCTACACCGAGAGCGGCTACTCCGCCGAGCGGCTGCGCAACGGCACCACCGCCGAGAAGGCCTGGTCCAACTGGCGGTCGGGCACCAAGAACCCCTCCGACACCATCACCTTCGGTCTGCCGAAGGCCCGTGACCTCACCCGGATCGTCGCCCACTTCCACCGCGACGGGACCAACGTGTCCTTCCCGGAGAGCCTGAAGGTGCAGGTCCGCGCCACCGAGCACGGTCCGTGGACCGACGCGGGCGACCCCGTCGCGGTCGGCACCGAGGGCACCCCGGTGATCGACGTCCCGCTCGACGCGGGCCCGGTGACCGGTGTGCGCGTGGTGATGACCGCGCGTCAGGGCGGCTACATCACCCTGGGCGAGATCGAGGTGTACGCCAAGAGCGCCGGTGTCTCCTCGGACGCGGCCGCCGGCGGGATCGAGGTCGCCGGCCGGCCGATCGGGTCCTTCGACCCCGACACCACCGCCTACCGGGTGGCGACCGACGACCCGGGCCGGGCGAAGGTCACCGCGACGGCGCGCGATCCCTACGCGGCCGTCACCGTGGAACGCGACGGCCGGACGTCCGCCGTCGTCACCGTGACGAGCGAGGACGGCTCACGGACCCGGGCGTACCGGATCACGCTCGTACGACGCTGATGTGACCGGCGGGGGCCGCGAGCAGGCCCCCGCCGGTCACCTCGCGGGTCAGGGTCACCTGGCACGACCCGACGGCCCGCGAGAACCGGTCACCTCACCGGGGCGGTCAACTGCTCGCGCAGGCCGCCCCGTTGAGCGTGAAGGCCGTGGGCGCGGTGTTGCTGGCGCCCTTGCTCCCGATGAACCCGACCGTCACGGACCCCGCGGCCGGGATGGTGGAGGTGTACGAGGCGGGCTTCACGCTCACCGAACCCCCGCTCTGTGTCGCGGTCCCGCCCCACATGTTGGTGACGGTCTGGCCGTTGGCGAAGGTGAAGGCGAGGGTCCAGCCGCTGACGGCCGTGGTGCCCGTGTTGCGGATGACGATCTCGCCCTGGAAGCCGCCCTGCCACTCGTTGGTGGCGCGGTAGGCGACGGAGCAGGTACCGGAGGGCGTGCCGCCGGTGGTGACGTTCACCGCGGCCGAGCGGGCCGACCGGTTCCCGGCGGCGTCACGGGCGTAGACGGCGAGGGTGTACGCCGTGTCGGCGGTGAGGCCGGTCAGGGTGACGGAGTTGGTGGTGGATGCGGCGAGCTTGGTCTCGGTGGCGCCGCTGACCCGGACGATGTCGTAGCCGGTGACACCGACGTTGTCGGTGGCGGCGGTCCAGGAGAGCGTGGCGGAGGTCGCCGCCACCGCCGAGGCGGCCGGGGTTCCGGGGGTGCTCGGTGCCTGGGTGTCGCCCGGGGTGCCGCCGCCGAAGACGGTGGCCTCCTCGGCCGTCTGGGCGATGCCGTTGACGCCGTTGAAGATGCGCTGGCCCCAGGCGCTGAGTCGCGTCGGGTCGAAGCCGATCGACAGGTCGAGGATCGGATCGGTGTTGCCGCTCCAGGACCACGCCAGATAGCCGAGGTCCAGCCGCTCGGCGGCGGCCATCATGGTGTCCTCGTCGGGGTCGCCCCACTGGTCGGCGGGCCCGCCGAACTCGCCAATGAGAATGGGCAGTTGGGCGTTCACGAAGGCGCCGAGGTAGTCGTTGATCTCGGCGGCCGTGTCGAAGACGCTGTACATGTGGATCGAGAAGATCAGGTTGCCGGTGGTGTCGGCCTCGTACACGGACTGCGCGTTGGCGCGCATGACGCCCTGCCAGTCCTGGCCCCAGTTGGGCGCGTCCACCATGATCGTGTGCTGGAAGCCGGCAGTCCGCAGCTTCTGCACGGCGGCCTTGGTGGGGGCGGTCCAGCCCTCGGGGTTGGTGTTGCCCCAGGGCTCGTTGCCGATGTTGACGATGACGTAGTCCTCCTCGCCGGCGAGGACGTCCTTGAGGCTGATCCAGTAGTCGGCGGCGTGGTCGAGCGTGCCGGCGGCGGCTTCCTCGCCGTACCCGGTGGTGTCGTGCACCTCCAGGACGCAGATGAGCCGGTTGGCCTTGCACTGGGCGACGACGTTCGCCACGTCGGCGGGGCTGTTCTTCGCCCAGCGGTGCCCGTCGGAGAGGACGACGCGGACGGTGTTGGCGCCGAGCGCCTTGATGTCGGCCAGCGACTGCGTCTCGCCGGGGTACCAGGTGTGGGCGTGGTTGACGCCGCGCATCACGAAGTCGTTGCCGTTGGCCTCCAGCAGCCGGCCGTCGCTGATGTGCAGGCCGATGGCCCGGACGTCGGGGGCCGACTGGGCGAGGGCGACGGCGGGGGCGAGGACGCCGAGCAGGGTGAGCGCGATCATGCCCGCGAGGCCGGCCAGGAGCGTGCTCAGGGGATTTCTTCCAGTTCTCACTGCGACTCCAGGTGGGGGTGGGCGCCGAGAAGGTCAGGCATCAAGGGGTGGGGGGTGCCGATGAGGATGAAGCTATGGGAGCGCTCCCATGAACCCATCTCGCCCCGTACACGTCAACCCTTCGCGCGCGGTCAGCGCCGAAGACCGGCCCGGACGGCCGCGGCGACGACCGCGTCCCGCTCGGCGCCGGTGAACCGTCCCTCGGCCACCCAGCCGTCGGCGAGGGCACGCACCGCCCGACGAACGCCTCGGACGTCGCGAAGGGCGCCCGGGCCCAGAGGACGTCGAGGAAGGTCAGCCCGTCCCCACGGCTCCGGTTCGGGACCCCGGAGCCGGCCGTACCGAACACGACCACGGGCTCGGAGCGCCGGAAGTAGGCGTGGTAGCGAAGGTCGTTCCCGGCGAAGAACGGCGCGAGGGTGAGCCCGTGCGTGGTGAAGTGCAGGGGCCTGCCCTCGGGGCGGACGGCGTCGGCGAGATCGCCGCGCAGGGTGAAGTCCTCGTAGAAGGAGAAGCCGCGGAACCCGGCCTCCGCGCTCTGCGCGACCAGCAGCAGCGGGCCGAAGAACACCGACTGGACCATGGGGTCGTCCGGGGTCCGCTCCACCCGCAGCCGGTACGGCGCGGAGATCCCGACCCGGTCACCGCGCCGCCACTCCCGGCTCAGCGACAGATACGACCCGGGCACGGCCTCGACCGGCTGCCGCACCCCGTTGACCGTCACGGTGAACCCGGCCGTGGCCCAGGACGGCACCCGCAGTCGCAGATCGAGCCTGCCCCCGCCCTCGCGGAAGACCAGGGTGCGCACGCCCTCCGCCGGATAGGTGCTCGTCTGTTCGACGACGAGCCCGCGTTCCGGCCACCGCAGGGTCGAGGCGAGGTAGAGGTTGACGTACAGCGCGCCGCCGTCGGTCGGCCGACGGCGGCCGCGCCGGTGGCCAGGCTCAACAGCCGTCGCCGGGTGGGGGGTTGGGACATGCTCTCGACTCCGGTGTTCTCTCGTTCGGTGCGTGGGGGCAGTGGTGATCGGTGCCGTGCCCGGCTCCGCGGTCGGCGTCGTACTGGGCGCGCATCGGGCGGCGGACCGTGAAGCCGGCCGACAACTCCGGTACGAGCTCGGCGGATCCGGAGTAGACCGGGTGCCCGATGGCCGAGTTGTCCGCCTCGGCCGGAACGGCGAGCAGCCCGGCGGCCAGCACCCCAGCCAGCGTCCTGGCGCGACGCCGTCTTCGAGATCCGGGCACGGCTACCTCCCTGAGGCGGGGTCGGGGGCGGGGGCGGATCCGGTGTCGTCGTCCGGGCCCCGGGGCGGCCGCTCCTCGGTCGTCGGCAGCCACACCCGCATCGTCGAGGGGCCCCGGTTGGCCCAGGAGTGGTAGGGCACCAGGACGATCCCGGTGCGCTCGGCGGGCGGCTCCTGCGGGGCGTGCCCGACCGGCTCGTACGGCCACGGCCGCGCGCTCGGCCCCGCGCCCCCGGCGACCTCCCCCGCGACGACGACGGTGCCGGCGGTGTCGGCCGTACCGCCGGGCCCGTCCTCGGGGGCGACGGAGGTGTCCACCCGTACAGCGTCGACATCGTTGCCTTCGGGGAGGTCGACCGACTCGGCGCAGTACACCAGCGGCCCGCGCTGCACGGCGACCGTGCCGCGTACGGCGTCGACGCGGGGGTCGGCGCGGATCCAGCGCGGGGCGACGGGGAGTTCGAGGCGTACCTCGTCGCCGGGCCGGAAGGCCCGGGTGAGGGCCGCCGTGCCCGGGGCGACCGGGCGGCGCACACCGTCCGGGTCGACCAGCGAGGCGGTGGCGCCCGTCGCCCACCCGGGCACCCGCAGGGAGAGGGTCCAGGGCCGGTCCGGGGAGCGGCCGATCCGGACGGTCACGGTCCCGCCGGACGGGTAGTCGGTACGGACCCGCAGGGCGACGTCCCGCCCGCCGGTGAGGGAGGTGGCGATGTCGGCGTCGGCGTACTGGTGCAGTTGCACGCCCTCGTCGTCCGCCGTCGCCAGATAGGCCGGCAGCTGCGCCAGGGTGCGTGCCACATTGGTCGGGCAGCACGACACGGCGAACCAGGGGGCGCGCAGCCCCGAGTCGGCGCGCGGGCTGTCGGTGTCCGGCGACGGTGCGACGCCCCGGTGCCGCCGGTGCAGGGTGTTGGCGTAGAAGAAGGACCGGCCGTCCTCGGCCGGGGAGGTCGCGACGACGTTGAACAGGGTCCGTTCGACGAGGTCGGCGAAGCGCGGCTCGCCGGTGGCCAGCAGCAGCCGCCAGCCGAGCATCACGGAGGCGACGCCGGCGCAGGTCTCGGAGTAGGCGCGGTCCGGGGGCAGGACGAAGTCGTCGCCGAATGACTCGTCACGGTGGTGCGAGCCCATGCCGCCGGTGAGGTAGGTGCGGCGGGCGACCGCGTGCTCCCACTGGCGTACGACGGCGGCGAGCAGCTCGTCGTCGCCGGTCTCCACGGCCACGTCGACGGCCCCGGCGGCGAGGTAGAGGGCGCGGACGGCGTGGCCGCGCAGCGTCGTGGCGCGGCGTACGGGAAGGTCGTCCTGGAAGTAGGCGCGGCCGAACTCGCCCTCGGCGAGGGTGCCGTGGCCGCGTCGGTCGACGAACAGCGCGGCCTGGTCGAGGTAGCGCTGCCGGCCGGTGAGGCGGGCCAGCTCCACGAGGCCCGACTCGATCTGGGGGTGGCCGCAGACGCCCTCGATGCCGCCCGGCCAGAAGGTGGCACACACGTGGTCGGCGGCGCGCTGGGCGATCTTGGTGAGTTCGCCCTCGCCCCGGGCGCGGGCCTGGGCGACGCCGGCCTGGATCAGGTGCCCCTGGCAGTAGAGCTCGTGGCCCTCCTCCAGGTCGCTGTAGCGGGCGGGTTGTCCTGGCCGCCCGAACGCGGTGCTGAGGTAGCCGTCCGGGTCCTGCGCGGGGGCGACGAGGTCGGTGAGGGCGGTGATCTCGGCGTCCAGCGGGGCACCGTCGCCGTTCGCGGCTTCCCAGGCCATGGCTTCGAGGAGTTTGTAGACCTCGGAGTCGGCGAACTCCCGGCCGCGGCGGTCCCGTTCGATCCTGCCCTCGACGGCGGCCCGGAAGTTGCCGGTCCAGCCGACGCGGTCCATCCAGGCGCGGCAGTGGTCGAGCGTGGCGGTCGTGTTGGTGTGCCGTCGCCGGGCCCAGAAGCCCCCGGTGATCCTGACCTCGTCGAGTCCGAGCGGCCTGAGGCGGCCACGGGTCGGCGCCACGGGCAGGACGGACGACATCACCGCGTTCTCCCTCACCTGTTCATGCCTCCGGTTCGTCCCTTCGGTCGTCGGGGGGCCGTGCGGGTAGGTGGGCCGTGCGGGTAGGTGGGCCATGCGTGTAAGTGGGCCGGCGGTTCGCGCGGTGGCGCGCGGGTCAGCCCTTGAGCGCGCCCGACATGAAGCCCCTGATGTAGTGCCGTTGCAGGAGCAGGAAGAGGAGCAGGCAGGGCACGGCGAGCACCACCACGCCCGCCTCGGTCGCGCCGTAGTCGACGGCGCCCATGCTCTGCTGCCGCAGATTGGCGACGGCCAGCGGCAGGGGCGCCTTCTCGCTGTCGGAGATGAGGATCAGGGGTGCGATGAAGTCGTTCCAGGCGGAGAGGAACGCGAAGAGGCCCACGGTGATCAGCCCCGGCCGTACCGCCGGGAGGAGCACCCGGCGCAGCGCGCCCGCCGTGCCGCAGCCGTCGACGAGCGCCGACTCCTCCAGTTCACGCGGGACCGCCTCGAAGGAGATCCGCATCATGAAGGTGGCGAACGGCAGTTGGAACATGGCGAGGACGAGACTCAGCCCGATCAGCGAATTCTGCAGGTGCAGCCTGCCGAGCAGCACGTAGAGCGGGATGAGCAGGGTGGCGTACGGGACCATGAGGATGGCGAGGGTCAGCAGGAACAGCAGGTTCTTGCCGGGGAAGTCGAAGCGGGCGAAGGCGTAGCCGCCGAGCAGGGAGACGCCGAGGGTGAGGCCGACGGTCAGCGCGGAGACGACGGTGCTGTTCAGCAGGTACTGCCACAGTCCCGCGTCGTACTCCAGCAGGGTCCGGTAGTTGCCGAGGCCGTGGCCGGATTCCTGTGCGGTGCCGGGCTGGGGGCTGACGGACGCCCAGGTGTTCCACAGCAGCGGAAAGAGGAAGATGACGGCGAGGCCGCCGGCGACGACGTAGTGCGGTGTCCGGCCGAGAGCGCGGGCGAGCACGGCTTTGTCCCCTCTCATGACTCGTCGGCGCGGCGCAGGCCGCGGAACTGGAGGACGTTGAGCAGCAGCAGCGCGGCCAGGACGAGGATCGAGAGGGCCGCGGCCGTCCCGAGGTTCATCCGCTGGAAGGCCTCGCGGTAGATCAACTGCACGACGGTGACGGTGCTGTTGTCCGGTCCGCCCTTGGTGAGGACGAAGAACTGGTCGAACGCGAGCAGCGATCCGGTCACGCAGAGCAGGAGCGACAGGGCGAGCGACGGCCGCAGCAGCGGCAGGGTGACGGCGCGGAAGATCTGGGCGCGGCTCGCGCCGTCCATCCGGGCCGCCTCGTACACCTCGTGGGGGATGCGCTGGAGGCCCACGAGCAGGATCAGCATGTAGAAGCCGGCGAACTTCCAGACCACGAGGAACACCGTCGACAGCAGTGCGGAGGTCGGTGACCCGAGGAACGACACGGGCTCGTCGGCGAGTCCGAGCGTCTCGGGGATGCCGCCGAGCGGGCCGGTGGTCGGGCTGTAGAGGCCCCAGAAGAGCAGCGAGGCGGAGGCCAGGCCCAGGGCGCCGGGCAGGAAGTAGACGGTGCGGAAGAAACCGGCGCCGGGGCGGGACTCCTGCACCAGCAGGGCGAGCAGGAGAGCGAGGCCCAGCAGGATCACCGTGACGATCACCGTGTAGAGCAGGGTGAAGCGGACGGCGGGCCAGAACAGGGCGGTGTCGGTGACGTCGGTGTAGTTCCCGGGGGCGTTGACGCCTCGGTCCCCGGCGAGCAGGGGCCAGTCGCTGAGCGACATCTGTCCGACGAGCAGGAGCGGCAGGACGAAGAAGACCGCGACGAACACGGCCGTGGGAGCCGCGTAGGCGAGCCCCTTGGCCCGGCGTGACCGCCACCGCGGCACCGGCGCCCGAACCGTTCGCCCCTGCTCCTCCGGCCGGGACCGGTACCCGGCGGACACGGACTCGGCCACCTTCACGGGCACACCCCTCCTCGGTCCGCCACGGTCACGGGCACACCCCTCCTCGGTCCGCCACGCTCACGGGCACACCCCTCCTCTGTCCCACGCTCACGGGAATGCCCCTCATCGGTCGGCCACCTTCACGGACGCGCCCTCCTCGATCCGCCGCCTTCACGGGCACGGCCCCCGCTGTGCGAGCCGCGCCCACCGGATCGATCGTCCTCAGTCGGCCAGCGAAGCGTTGACGGCCTCGTTGTCCTTGTGCACGGACGTGCCGTCGCCGAAGACGGCGCCGCGCATCAGCGTCAGCCAGGGCCCGTTGGGGTCGTTGAAGGTCTGGCCGAACTTCAGCGCGTACGGGGTGTGGCCGTCGGCGACGAGTTCGTTGATGGTGACGAGCCGGGGGTCGGCGGCGGAGTGCTTGTTGGACGCCAGGTCGCTGCGGGCCACGACGTCCTTGTGGGCGGCGACCACGTCGACCTGCGCCTTGTCGCCGAGGGTCCAGGCGAGGAAGTTCCAGGCCTGGTCGGCCTTCTCGCTGGTCGCGGAGACCCCGATGGCGTCGCCGCCGACGAAGGTGGCCTTGCCGCCGTCGGGACCGGGGATGGGGGCGACCCCGACGTCGAGGTCCTTGGGCATCAGCCCGAGCGTGGTCGACGGCATGGGCATGACTCCCACCTTGCCCTTGGGGAAGATCCCGGTCCAGGTCGTGCCGGTCTCGTCCTTCGCGCCGGGCGCCACGATGTCGTCGTCGACCCAGCCCCGGTAGGTGTCGTAGACCTTCTTGGCGGTGGCGGAGGCGAGGAGCGCCTCGGTGCCGTCCTCGCTCAGGACCTCCTCACCGGCCGCCCAGATGGACGGCCACCAGGTGAAGACACCGCAGCCGCCGCAGTTGCCGCCGAAGAAGGTGCCGTTGACGTCTCCGCCGAGCTTGTCCACGGCGCGCGCCTGCTCGTCCCACTCGGTCAGCGTGGCCGGCGGCTTCTCCGGGTCGAGTTTCGCCTTGCGGTAGAGGTCCTTGTTGTAGAAGAGCACCGACAGGTCGAGGGTGTGCGGCACCACGTACTTCTTGTCCTCGTACGTGCCCGCCTTGATGTGCGACTGCGCCAGGTGCTCGGCGAAGGGCAGGGCGTCGATGCGTTCGGTGAGGTCGGCGAAGAGGCCGCTGGAGGTGTAGTTGGGGACGAAGACCACGTCGGAGGCGAACAGGTCGGGCAGGTCGCGGGAGCCGGCGGCGGCGCCGACCTTCGCCTGGTAGTCGTCGGTGGGGACGACGGTCAGCTCGACCTTGTTCTTGTGGCTGGCGTTGTAGGCCTTCACCAGGGCCTCGCTCTGCGGGCGGGTCGCGGCGCGCGTCCACATCGTGAGGGTGGCGCCGTCGTCGACGCCGGTGGCGTCGGCTGCCCCGCCGCCTCCACCGCCTCCACCTGAGTCGCCGTCGCCCGACCCGCAGGCGGTGACCAGGCTCGCGGCGGCGAGCAGTGCGACGGCCCCGGTGGCGAGACGCCCCGCGCGGCCACGCGGTCCGACGGTGCTCCCCATGTTCGATCCCCCTTGTCACAAAGTGGTGTCACACAGTGGTGTCACAGTGCGGTGGCGCTGAACCGGGTGACGGCGACGAAAGAAACCGAAAAGGCTTTCTGAGACGCTAGGCGGCACCTGATGACCCGTCAATCCCCTTGCAGAGAGCGGTTGTCGACGGCGCACGAAAGCCATGCGGGCATCCGGACCGAAACGTTTCCCGTAAGGTTCCGGGTGGGGCGTGTCATCCTCGGCGAGGTCGACACGCGTGGCGAGACAGGAGATCACCCATGGCACAGGCCACCGGCCCCTCGCGTTCGCAGCCCGCCACGCTGGGCGACGTCGCCCGGCTGGCGGGCGTCTCGATCGCCACGGCGTCCAAGGCGCTCAACGGCCGCAGCCAGGTCCGCGCGGAGACCAGGCAACGGGTCGTCGAGGCCGCCGAGCGGCTGTCGTTCCGCCCCAACCAGGTGGCGCGCGGTCTGCTCGCCGGGCGCACCGGCACCGTGGGGCTGCTGACCAGCGACCTGGAGGGCAGATTCGGCATACCGATCCTGATGGGTGCCGAGGACGCCTTCGGCGCGGGCGAGGTCGCGGTCTTCCTGTGCGACGCGCGGGGCGACGCGATCCGCGAACAGCACCATCTGCGGGCGCTGTTGGGCCGCCGCGTGGACGGCCTCATCGTGGTCGGCAGCCGCACCGACCCCCGTCCCTCGCTGGGCCGCGAGGTTCCCGTCCCCGTCGTCCACGCCTACGCCCCCTCCGAGGACCCGACGGACTTCTCCGTCGTCCCGGACAACGTCGGCGCCGGCCGTATCGCCGTGGAGCACCTCCTCGCCTGCGGCCGCACCCGGATCGCCCACATCACCGGCGACCCGGGCTACCTCGCCGCGCGGGACCGGGCCGAGGGGGCACGGGCCGCGCTCGCCGACGCCGGGCTCTCCCTCATCGGTGAACCACGGTTCGGCGCGTGGTCGGAGGGCTGGGGCCGGGCCGCCACCGCGATGCTCCTGGACCGGCACCCCGACATCGACGCCGTCCTCTGCGGCAGCGACCAGATCGCCCGCGGCGTCATGGACGTCCTGCGCGAACGCGGCCACCGGGTCCCCGAGGACATCGCGGTCATGGGCTTCGACAACTGGCAGATCATGACCGCCGGTTCACGACCGCCGCTGACCAGCGTCGACATGAACCTCGAACAGGTCGGCCGCGTAGCCGCCCACGCCCTCTTCGCCGCGATCGCCGGCACACCCCGCATCGGGGTGGAGACCCTCCCCTGCAAGGTGGTGATCCGAGGCTCGACGGCACCGCTGTCATGAGGGGAGGTCCGCCCGGTCGGAGCTCGACCGGTCTCAGGAGTGACGGTCGCTTCGAACGAGCGAACGGAGGAATGCGTCGATCGCGGGACTGACGGCGCGGGCGAGATCCTCGGCGGTGTGGAGATCGCTCCCGATGTGCACCTTGGCCAATCGACCGTCGGGAAGGATGTCGGCGGCCTCTTCGGCGAGAGCCGTGGGATGACGAGGGTCGGTGCCGGGGAAGACGAGGGTCGGCACGGTGATCGCGGCGAGTTCGTCGACGCTCCGGAACGAGCGGTCGTGGCCGATTGCGGCCGCGGCCACGATGCTGGCGGGGTCGGACCGGGGTATGGCGTCGCGCACCATGGCCCCGACGACCGGCGGGAAATCGACGAGGATGGGCTCCCAGCCGGCCTCGATGCCGTCGGCCGCGACCCGGGCGGCGAACGCGTCGAGGAAGCGGATCTCGGCTTCCTTCGACTCGTCGTCCTCGATGTCCTCGACGCCGATCAGCACGGCGGCTCGTACCCGGTCCGGGTAGGCGGCCGCCGCCCGGAGCGCGATCGTGGAACCCAGGCCCGCACCGGCGAGTACGGCGTCGGGGAGGCCCAAGTGGTCGAGGAACCGGATCACGTCCTCGGTGTACTGGGCCCAGGTGTGGCGGGCCGGGTCCCTGCAGACCGAACGGCCGTAGCCCCGCAGGTCGGGCAGGACGACCATGCAGCGGTCGGCGAGGCGCTCGGCCAGGGGAAGCATGCTTCTGTGGTCGGGGCCGCCGGCATGCATGAGGACGACGGCCTGGCCTTCTCCGACGACGGTGGCGTGCAGGGCGCAGCCGTCGTCCGCCCGGTAGCTGATCTCTGCCATGGGCCGAGCCTAGAGCGGGTGCGCCGGCGCCGGGTGCGCATTGATCCGCCGACCGGTGGGCGGCCGGGGCCCGGACCCACCTGTCCGCTGATGCGGCTGTGCGGACACGCAGCGTGCGCTCGGTTGCTCGGGCCGCCGTCGAGCGGAGAACGGCCCACAGCCACGCCTACGCCCGCGCCCACTCCGGGCGACCGGGCACCAGCCCGCCGCAGCCGCTTTCCACGCCGAGCCGTAGACTCGCGCAGACCTAGTGGGGGGCGGGAACGACATGGCGGAACCGACGGGGACGACCGCGCTGCGGCAGCTGCTGCCTCCGCCTCCCGGTGCGGGCGAAAACATCGACTGGACGGCCGCCGAGGCAAGATGGGGGACCAGGTTCCCCCGGGACTACATGGACTTCATGGCCGTGTACGGCGTCGGCGGCATCGGCTCCGAGGAGGAGATCGGCGAGCTCGGAATCCTCGGGCCGTTTCCCACCGGAGCCTACGAGCACTCCCCGGACGACTTCGAGGACGAGACGGGAAACGCCCGTCTGACCTGGGAGGAGGAGGGCGCCGACCAGGAGGATCTCGACCTGGACCCGGAGCACATCCTCGCCTGGGGCAACACCTCGCACGCCGACATTCTGTGCTGGCTGACCATCGATCCGGACCCCGACAAGTGGCCCGTCCTGCTCTTCGCGCGTCATGGCACGAAGACCTGCGAGGTCGTCCCCTGCGGCATGGTCGAGTTCCTGCACAGACTCCTCACCGACCAACTCCCCTCGTACAGCATGGAGTTCACCCCCGAACCACGCTTCGAGCACTGGCGCGCGGGGCGATGATCCGCTGACGCGGGACTCATGACGTCGTCCGATCAATGATCGGGGTGGTCCCGGCGGGGATCGCGCGCGGGATCCGGGACGAACAGGCTCAACCGGTAGGTGGTCGGCTGCATCAGCCGCCCGCAGAGCGTGTCGATCCTGGTCCTCGCCCAGTCGACCCTCTCCTCCCCCGCGCGCAGGTCACGGAGGTGAGCACGCCATTCCGCCTCGTCCTGCGTCTCGAAAAGCACTTGCCAGCTCCCCGTATCCGGAGCAGTGCGAGCAGCAGCCTGCCGCCTCGCGTCCTGCTGCCGACGTCTCCTCTTCCCCTGCCCTGGCACCGGCTCAGCATCGCTGGCCGCGCGGCGGCACAGCAAGGCCATTACTCAGCCACACGAAGCGGAACGAAGCGGAACGAAGCGGAACGGCCGGGACCGACCCGACCCGACCGGACCGGATCGGACCGGATCGGACCGGGGAAGTCATCTGGACTCGTCCAGATACCGCCGCGCCAGTTCGCCCGCGCTCGTGAACCAGTCGACGAGCAGGGCCAGTTCGTCGGGCGAGTAGCGGGCGAAGAGTTCGGCGAGACGGGTGTAGAACGGGCCGAAGATCGCCATCACCCGCTCCGCCGCGTCGGGGACCGCGACCACCCGGACCCGGCGCCGGTCGGCCGGGTCGGGCTGCCGGGTCACGAAGCCGCCACGCTCCAGCCGGTTGAGGACACCCGTCACCGCTCCGGTGGTGACATGGGCGCGCGTGGCCAGATCACCGGCGGTGACCGGCGCGTCCCCGGCCTCCAGGACGTACGCGAAGCAGACGAGATCGGTGACGCTCAGCCCGAGATCCCGGGCGAACCCCTGTTGGCCGACGATCATCGTCGCGATCAGGCCGTCCATGGCACTGATCGCCTCAGGGACGGTGGGGCGGCGCTCGGCCTCCATTGAAATTGCCTCCGGGGCAGGCTAAATTCCTTACTTGCTAAGACATCTTACGACGCCGTGGGCGTGGCCGCGGCATGCCGTGACGCGCCCCGGCGCGAGGGGAGCGGACACCATGAGTCTCTACGACGAAGGACACACCGTCGCCGGCTGGACCGGCACCGCCATCGGCACCCTGGGCTCGACGGCCCTCGGCCTGGGCGTCTGCGGCTGGACCCCGGGGTTCGCCCTCGGCGCCGTCGTCTCGGTCGCGGCACTCGTCGTCACCTGGGTCCTGCACCTCGCCGGCTGGGGCAAGCCGCCCGGCCCCCGCCCCCGCGACCAGTGGAGCCTCCGGGTCCGCGACCGCTCCGCGCGCGGCGGCCACGTCGACTGCCTCGGCTGCCGCCTCGCCGGCCGCCGCCGCACCCCGGCCCCGCTCCCCGCCGTCCCCGGCCCCGCCACCGGCCTCACCACGGCCGACCTCACCGGCGCCACACCCGCCACAGTCCCGGCCGGCGACGCGCAGCCCTGACTCTCACCACCGCACCACCGCACCACCGCACCACCGCACCGATCAGAGTTCCCGACCAAGAAGCTCCCGGCCGAGGAGAGTAAACGCTTACCCTCCCCCACCACCCCAGTTCCGCAACCACCCGCCGTCATCAACCCCCAATGCAGTAACGTCGAACCGTGACGGTCAACGAAAACGGTCGCCGAAGCAGCACCGAACCCGGTGGTGGCAGGCGTCGACGGAGCAGCGCCTCGGGCGGCGAGCGGCCCAGCACGATTCGGGACGTCGCCGCGCGGGCCGGGGTCTCCGTAGCAACCGTTTCCCGCACGCTCGCCGGGAACTACCCGGTGTCCACCGAGACCCGGGCCCGGGTCATGGCCGCGGTCGAGTCACTGCACTACGTGGTGAACGTGCACGCCAAGGCCCTCTCCGGCCGCGTCGCCGGGCCGGTGGCCCTGGTCATCAAGGACATCACCGGCCCCTCCCTCGCCCATGTCGCGGCCGGGGTGGAGCAGGCGGCCGCCGACCGGGGCCGGCTGAGCCTGGTGTGCGCCACGCACGACGACTCGGCCCGCGAGGACGACCTGGTGCAGCTGATGCGCGAGCAGCACGCGGCGGCGGTCGTCCTCGTCGGCGGCGCCCGGCAGGACGAGGCGTACCGGCGGCGGATGGCCGAGTACGCGACGGCGCTGGACGCGGCGGGCTCCCGCCTGGTGCTGGTGGGCCGCCCCCCGCTGCCCGGCACCCTGCCGGTCACGGTGGTGCAGTACGACAACCGGGGCGGCGCCTTCCAGGCCACCGACCATCTGCTGACCGCCGGGCACCGGCGCGTCCTCTTCCTGGGCGGCGACCCCGGGCTCAGCACCGCCGACCAGCGCAGGGACGGCTTCCTGCACGCCCTGCGCGCCCACGGCGTCGAGCACGCCGAGGAGTTGGAGCTGCCGGGCCCGTACACCCGGGTCTCGGGGTACCAGCGCACCCGGGAGGCGCTGGCGGCCGGCCTCGACTTCACGGCGGTCTTCGCGGGCACCGACATGGTGGCCACGGGCGCGCTCGCCGCGCTGCGCGAGGCCGGGCTCGACGTGCCGGGCGACGTCTCCCTGATCGGCTTCGACGACGTCCCGTTCGCCGCCGACCTCTCCCCCGCGCTGACCACGGTGCGGGTGCCGTACGAGGATCTGGGGCGCACGGCGGTCCGGTTGGCGCTGGAGCGCGAGGAGCGCCTGGGCGGCGACGACCACGTGGTGCTGAGCACACAGCTGGTGATCCGTCAGTCGGTGCGCACACTTTCGTAGTCCGGGAGCAGGCACGCGCCTTCGTACACCGCCGACCGACGCGGCCGACCGACTCCGCCGACCGAGGCCCCCGACCCACGCCCCCCACCGGCAGTTTGACGAAGCGTCACTCCGTCGTGGGGTCGAAGGCGCCATCAGGTCAACCGTCCCGGACTATTGACTCGGGTCACCCCAGTAGCGATTCTCGTCACATCGCTTGTGCCAGCCATGACAATCGGGCTATGGCGTCGTGGGTGTTCAACGCGTCCCCCAACGGTCTGGCCGATCGACCGCGCACCCCCCGACCGAGGACGTGAGTATGACCAGGACTCCACGCGCCCACCGCAGACGCAGACCTCTCATGGTGCTGGCGCTGTTCCTGACCACGATGGGCATGCTGCTCAGCCCGTCGTCGAGTTCGGCCGCCACCGGCGAATGGTGGCTGCCCACCTCACGGCCGTCGCCCGACTCCCAGATCAACGTGACGGGCGAGCCGTTCAAGGGGACCGACTCGGCGGGTGACGTGCGCGGGTTCGTCGACGCGCACAACCACCTGTTCTCCAACGAGGCGTTCGGCGGCCGGCTCATCTGCGGCAAGGTGTTCTCGACGTCCGGTGTCGCGGACGCGCTGAAGGACTGTCCCGAGCACTACCCGGACGGCTCTCTCGCGATCTTCGACTACATCACCCACGGCGGCGACGGCAAGCACGACCCGGTCGGCTGGCCGACCTTCAAGGACTGGCCGGCGTACGACTCGATGACCCACCAGGCCAACTACTACGCCTGGATCGAGCGCGCCTGGCGCGGTGGTCAGCGGGTGCTCGTCAACGACCTGGTCACCAACGGGATGATCTGCTCGATCTACCCGTTCAAGGACCGCAGCTGCGACGAGATGACCTCGATCCGGCTCCAGGCGAAGCTGACGTACGACCTCCAGGCGTACATCGACGCGCAGTACGGCGGCACCGGCAAGGGCTGGTTCCGGATCGTCACCGACAGCGCGCAGGCCCGTGAGGTCATCAAGCAGGGCAAGCTCGCCGTCGTCCTGGGCGTGGAGACGTCCGAGCCGTTCGGCTGCAAGCAGATCCTCGACATCGCGCAGTGCAGCAAGGAGGACATCGACAAGGGTCTCGACGAGCTGTACGACCTGGGTGTGCGCAGCATGTTCCTGTGCCACAAGTTCGACAACGCGCTGTGCGGCGTCCGCTTCGACGAGCACGGTCTCGGCACGGCCATCAACGTCGGGCAGTTCCTGTCGACCGGCACGTTCTGGCAGACGGAGAAGTGCAAGGGCCCGCAGAAGGACAACCCGATCGGCGGGGCGTCGACGGAGGCCGAGCAGGACCTGCCGGCGGGCACCGAGGTGCCGGAGTACGACGCGGACGCGCAGTGCAACGTGCGGGGGCTGACCGATCTCGGTGAGTACGCCGTGCAGGGCATGATGAAGCGCAAGATGATGCTCGAGATCGACCACATGAGCGTCAAGGCCACCGGCCAGGTGCTGGACATGTTCGAGGCCGCGTCCTACCCGGGCGTGCTGTCCTCGCACAGCTGGATGGACCTCAACTGGACGGAGCGCGTCTACTCCCTCGGCGGTTTCGTCGCCCAGTACATGCACGGCTCCGAGGAGTTCAGCGCGGAGGCGAAGCGTACGGACGCGCTGCGGACCAAGTACGACGTGGGCTACGGCTTCGGCACCGACTTCAACGGCATCGGCGATCACCCCGCCCCGCGCGGCGCGAACACCTCGAACCCGGTGAAGTACCCCTTCAAGAGCGCCGACGGCGGCTCGACGATCGACAAGCAGACCACGGGCCAGCGCACCTTCGACTACAACACCGACGGTGCCGCCCATGTGGGCATGGTCCCGGACTGGATCGAGGACATCCGGCTCGTCGGCGGACAGGGCGTGGTGGACGACCTCTTCAAGGGCGCCGAGTCGTACCTCGGGACCTGGGGTGCCTCCGAGGCCCACCAGGCGGGCGTGAACCTCGCCAAGGGCGCGACGGCGACGGCCAGTTCGTCCGAGTCGAACCCCGTCACCAGCTACCAGCCCGGTCGGGCGGTGGACGGCGACGGCGGCACCCGCTGGGCGAGCGACTGGAGCGACAGCCAGTGGCTGAAGCTGGACCTCGGTTCCTCGCGCGTCATCAAGAAGGTCACCCTCGACTGGGAGCGGGCCTACGGCAAGGCGTACCAGGTCGACGTCTCCACGGACGGCTCGACCTGGAAGACCGTGTGGTCCACGACCTCCGGTGACGGCGGCCTGGACACGGCCTCGTTCTCCGCGGTGTCGGCCAGATATGTTCGCATGCTGGGGACCGACCGCGGCACGGACTGGGGTTACTCCCTCTACGAGGTCGGCGTCTACAGCGGCTGACCGCACTTCACGGGGGAAAGAGGGGCTCATATGGCACGCCTGCCGTCGGCCGAGCGGCGCAGACAGCTCACCGAGGCCGCGATCCGCGCGATGACCCGGGACGGCGTCCCCAGGACGACGACCCGGTCCATCGCGGCCGAGGCGGGCGTGTCACTGAGCGTCTTCCACTACTGCTTCGAGTCGAAGCAGGAACTGATCGAGTCCGTCATCACCACCATCACCGGGCACTACGTCACGCTGGTCCGGGAGGCGATCCGGCCCCGGGACACGCTCAGGGAGACCGTGCGGGCCGGGTTCCAGGCCTACTGGGACCATGTCGCCGCCCACCCGGGCGAACACATGCTGACCTACGAGCTCACCCAGTACGCCCTGCGCGAGCCGGGCTTCGAGCATCTGGCGCGCCGGCAGTACGAGATGTACCAGGACACCTACGCCGAGCTGATCGAACAGCTGAGGCTGTCCATGCGATTCGAACTGTCCGTCCCCGTCCCGGTCCTGGCCCGCTACCTCGCCGCCATGACCGACGGCCTCACCCTGAACTTCCTGGTCCTGGGCGACGACGCGGCCTGGACGAACACCCTCGACACGATCACGGACCACGTGGCGGGCCTGGTACGCGAGGAGGTCCGTCCGTAGCCGTCAGTGCGCCGACGCCGCGATCAGTTGGTCCAGGAGGGCGATCAGGACGTCGCGGGACGAGGTGCGTTCGCGGGCGTCGAAGAGGATCACGGGGGTGTTCTCGGGGAGGGCCAGGGAGTCGCGGATGTCGTCGGGCTCGTAGGGGTGTTCGCCGTGGAAGCCGTTGACGCCGATGACGAAGGGGATCTTGCGGCGTTCGAAGAAGTCGATGGCGGCGAAGCTGGACTCGGGGCGGCGTACGTCGACGAGCACGACCGCGCCGAGGGCGCCGATCGCGAGGTCGTTCCACATGAACCAGAACCGCTGCTGCCCGGGCGTGCCGAACAGATAGAGCACGAGGTCCTGGCCGATGCTGATGCGGCCGAAGTCGAGGGCCACCGTGGTGGCGTTCTTCTCGGGGATGCCGTCGAGGTCGTCGACCCCCAGCCCGGCGGTGGTGAGGGGTTCCTCCGTGCGCAGCGGGACGATCTCACTGACCGACCCGACCATGGTCGTCTTCCCGACGCCGAATCCGCCGGCGATGAGGATCTTCACCGTGTCGGGTGCCGGAGTGCCCTGTGCGGTGTGGTCAGAGCCGGCCAAGGCCGTCCCTCACTTTCTTCAGCAGGTCCAGGTCGGGGGCGCGGGCGATCAGGCGTGGCTGGCGGACGCTGATCCTGCCCGCTTCCAGCAGGTCGCAGAGCATGATGGCGACCACGCTGACCGGGAGGTCGAGCTTGCTGGCCAGCTCCGCCACCACGATCGGCTTCGCGCACAGCCTGACGATCCGCGCGTGCTCCGGCTGCGGCCGGGTGCCCCCGGCCGGCTGCGGGTCCACGGCCGTCACCATGGTGATGAGGGTGAAGTCGCCACGGGCGGGCCGGGTGCGGCCGCCCGTCAGGGTGAACGGGCGAACCAGCCTGCCCGCCGCGTCGCCTCCGTTCACCTCACTCGCCGCTGTCGGCCGCGACGACACCGGCGCGTGGGGCCGCGCTGAGGTGCTCGCCGATCTTCTTCACCAGCATGTTCATCTGGTACGCGACGACGCCGACGTCGGCGCCCTGCCGGGTCAGCACGGCGAGGTTGGCGCCGGGTCCGGCGTTGGTGAGGATCAGGAAGGCGTTGCCCATCTCGATGAGCAGCTGGCGGACGGGCCCGCCGCGGAAGTCCATGCTGACGCCCTTGCTGAGGCTCATCAGGCCGGACGCGGTCGCCGCCAGCCGCTCGGCGTCGTCGCGCAGGAACGCGGTGGACTTGCTGACGACCAGTCCGTCCTCGGAGAGAACGACGGCGTGGTCGACCTCGGCGACCCGGTCCACCAGTCCGGTGAGCAGCTGGTCGAGCTGGCTGTGGGTGGCGGGGATGGGGCGTGTCATCTGTGTGTCCTTCAATGAGCGGTCTGCGGGGGAGGGAGTCGTGGGGGCGTCAGGTGCCGGAGGCGGGGACTCTGTCTCCTGGGTCTTCGGATGCGGTGTCCTCCCCTGGTGCGAGATCGGGTTCCGCGTCGTCACGTGCCTGGAGCGTTCCGCGCTGGAACCCGGCGAGCGAGGAGGCGGCCCGCTCGGCGGTGAAGTCGTCGGCGTCGCCGTCCGGGCAGGGCTCCGCCTCCTCCTTCAGCTCCGCCGCCAGACTGGTCTGCGGGATCCGGCGGGGCAACGGCATCGGGCCGCCGCCCTTCTTCCCGGCCCGCGACTTCCCGCCTCGGGTCTCCCCCGCTCGGGGCTCCCCCGCTCGGGGCTCCTCGACGGGTGCGGGCCGTGCCCCGTTCGCGTCCTCGACGGTGTCGGCCGCACGCGCGTGCCCGGCGGACCGTTCCTCCGCCGCGCCGTCCTGGACCGCGCCGTCCTGGGCCGCGCCGTCCACGTCCTGCCGTACGGCATCGGTCTGCGGCTCCGCCGTGGCGGCGGCGACCCGAGCGGCCACCAGCGAGGTACGGGACGGCGGCTCGACCGGATCGGTGCCCTCGTCCTCGTCGGGAACGGGAGCCTCGCGCACCACGATCTCGTCCGGAATCAGCACGATCGCGGTCGTCCCGCCGTACGGCGAGGCGCGCAGCGTGACGGTGATGCCGTGCCGGGTGGCGAGCCGGGCGATGACGAACATGCCGAGCCGGAGGTCGTCGGCGAGCGCGACCACGTCGAACTGCGGAGGCACCGCCAGCTGGGCGTTGAACGCGGCGTAGTCCTCCTCGGACATGCCGAGCCCGCGGTCCTCCACTTCGAGGGCGAGTCCCTTGGCGACGATCGCGGCGCGGACGCTCACCGGGCTGGGCGCGGGCGAGTACGAGGTGGCGTTGTCGATGAGTTCGGCGAGGAGGTGGATGACGTCGGCCACGGCAGGCGGGGCGATCCACACCTCGTCGTCGGCGTGCACCTCCACCCGCTGGTACTGGGCGACCTCGCCGACGGCGCTGCGCAGGATGTCGATCAGGGCGACCGGTTCGGTCCAGCTGCGGCCTGGGCGCTCGCCGCTGATGATGACCAGGTTCTCCTCGTAGCGGCGCAACTGGCTGGCGGTGGAGTCCAGTTCGTACAGGCCCTTGAGGATCTCCGGGTCCTGGTGCTGGCGCTCCAGCTGGTCGAGCTTGGTGAGCTGGAGGTTGACCAGGTTCTGGCTCTGCCGCGCGATGCCGAGGATGACACGCTGGAATCCGCGCCGGGTGTCGGCGAGTTCCACGGCGGTGTGCACGGCGGTGCGCTGGGCGGCGTTGAACGCCTTGGCGACCTGGCCGAGTTCGTCGGTGCCGTAGTCGAGCGGTGCCGCGGCCTCGTCCACGTCGACCTTCTCGCCCCGGTCGAGGCGGGCGACGACGTCGGGCAGCCGGTGCTCGGCGAGGCCGAGGGTGGCCGTGCGCAGGCCGGTGAGGCGCCGGGACAGGGAGCGGGTGATGCGCCAGGACATCACGACGCACACCAGCAGCGCGGCGAGACCGCCGGCGCTCAGCGAACCGGCCGTGATCAGCAGCCCGCGTGCCTCCTGGCCGCTGCGGTCCAGCAGGGCCTTGGTCTGCGCGCGGATCAGCTGCTCGTACTCGACGGACAGCTTCGCCATCGAGGCGTCCCAGCGGGCCTGGGCGTCCGGCAGTTGGGTCTTCCGCGCGTCCCCGGTGCCCGTGGTGCGGGCCGCGAGGACCTGATCCTCCACGGCCTGGAGCCGCTGCCAGTCCGCGCCCTGGACGATCCGCTCGACGTGGATCTTCACCTCGCCGTCCAGCGAGGGAACGAGCTGGTTGTCGACGAGCCAGCGGCGGGCGCTGAGCACCTGGGCGAAGCGCTCCCGGGTCGGCTCGTCGAACCGGCCCGAGGGCCAGTTGAGGGTGAGGATCGCGTCTTCCTGGGACACCAGTTCCGCGGCCTGCGCGAGGGTGACGAGCGGACCGGCCTGCGAGGTGAGGTCGCCGTCGTCGACCTGGGAGAGCGCCTGGAACGCGTGGATCTGGCCGTCGATGATCGAGCTGTAGTGGTCCAGGATCTGCTCGGGCGTGATGTCGGTGGGGTTGTCCACCTGGTCGCGGTAGTACTCCAGGCTGTTCGACGCGCCCATGACCGCGTACAGCTGATCACCGATGCGGGCGGGGGCGTCCTCGATCTCGTCCGCGCGACGGTCGAGTTTGGCGACCGCCCGGTCGGTCTCCCGGCGCTGCTGTTCCAAGGCGGCCCTGGAGCTGCCCGGGGCCCCCATGTAGGCGGCTGACAGGGCGCGCTCACGCTGCAGGGCGAGGGCCGCGTCGGTGCCCATCGCGCCGGTGGACTTGCTCAGTCCGGTCTGCGTCCGCAGCCGCAGGCCCTCCGAGAACATCTGGGTCGTCGTCACACCCCAGCTCGCGGCCAGCGTGACGCTGGGGATCAGAGCCAGGAGGATCAGCGAGAGACGTATGGAGCCGAGACGGCGCCGGGCGCCGGTCCGTGAGGGCATCGTCGTCCTTGGGCGGTTGGCGGGGAGCGGAAGGGAGCGGGAGCGGGGGCGACAGGGTCCGGGGATGGTGGGTGGACACCTGTCAGTACGGCGCACAGGGGATGCGCAGGATGTTATCCGCACAAGTGAACGCACGTCGCAGGGGTGGCCGGAAGTTTGGGGTCGCCGTTACACGACCGTTCCGGATGCTTGGGTTCGGGTGCGCGGTCATGTCCGAACGGAAGGTTCCGTTTGCCGGTGTCAACGGGTCCCGTCCGCCGCGAACTCGGCGATTCCGGCGATGTTCTTCTTGGTGACGAACGCGGGGCCGGTGAGCACCGGCTCGACACCGCCGCCGCTGATGTTGCCGTTGGTCTCGTAGAGCCAGAGCCCGTCGACCGCGAGATAGCCCTGGAGGTAGGGCTGCTGATCGACGGCGAACTGGACGTCGCCGTCCTTCACCGCCTCGACCAGGTCCTTGTTGAGGTCGAAGGTGGCGACCTGGGCCTTGCTGTTCACGTCGTCCACCGAGTCCACGGCGGCGAGCGCGAACTGGGCGCCGAGGGTGACGACCTCGTCGATGGTGGGGTCCTGACGGAGCCTCGCGGCGATGGCGTCGGTCACCGAGTCGATGTCGGTGCCGTCGACGTAGAGGTTCTCGGTCTGCCCGGTGAAGCTCTTGCGCACACCCGCGCAGCGGGCCTCCATGGCGACGTTGCCGCGCTCGTGGATGACGCACAGGGCGTGCTTGGCGGCGCGGCCGTCGAGTTCGTCGCCGAGGGCGCGGCCGGCGACGCTCTCGTCCTGGCCGTAGAAGGCCAGCAGGCCCTGCGCCTGCCAGGCGTCGATACCGGAGTTGAGGCCCACGACGGGTATCCCGGCGGCGCGGGCCTGGGTGACCGCGCCGCGCATCGCCTGCGGCTTGGCGAGGGTCACCGCGATGCCGTCGACCTTGTCGGCGATCGCGTCACGCACCAGCTTCGCCTGCCCGGCGGGGTCGGGGTCGCTGACGAAGGTCAGCTCGACACCGTCCTTGGCCGCGGCGACCTCCGCGCCCTTGCGGACCAGGTCCCAGAAGGCGTCCCCCTCGGCGCTGTGGGTGATCACCGCGATCTTCATTCCGCCCGGGGATCCCGAGGCGCCCTTGTCCGAATCGGCGTCCGATCCACCGAACGCCGAGCAGCCGGCGACGGTCAGACAGAGCGCCGCGGCGAGTGCCGCGGCACGGAACACCGCGGAGATCCTGTGGGACGCGGGGGGTGGGTTCATGGGAGCGCGGCACCTCGCTGTGCGACCGGGGTGGAACGTCAGGGGAGAGTGGGATCGCCGCCATCACCGCGATGACGTGCGGCGACTGGCTGACTTTCGCTGGGCGGAGCCAATCGCGTGTGACGCCCGGTAGTCAAGTGAACAACGAAATCGATGTACTGATGTGACAGCCCCGATCTGACCTGCGCACACGTGTCAACGACCGCCGCCGGCCCACACCGAGCGGACTGGACCGTTCCATCCCCAAAGCGAGGGGTCGTTATCGGCCATAGTGCCTTCCGGTCGGAAGTTCCGTTCAGCTGACCGAAATTGGCACCGCACGACGGCAACCTCTCTCCGTCCGGCGGCGACTGCTCGGCTGACGACCCTCCCCCGGACGGAACGGAAGCGACGCGTGAGCGACAACCACGGCAAGGCCCGCCACCGCAGAAGGAAGACGGCGCTCGTGGCCGGTGTCCCCCTGGCCCTGGCCGCCGCCGGGACCATGGCCTACGGCACCGTCTTCGGTGTCTTCGGCGAGGCCGCGCAGCCCCGCGCGGCGGCGGCCACCACCGCCTGGGCCGCCGAGACCGCCGACGGCTTCGCCTCGGTGAACGCGCTGGGCCAGAACGGGACCTACGGCGGCCGGGACGGGAAGACGGTCACCGTGCGGACCCTGGCCGACCTGGAGAAGTACGCGACCGCCGCCGAGCCCTACGTCATCGTCGTGGCCGGGACCATCGACATGAACCCGGTGGGCAAGGAGATCAAGGTCGCCTCCGACAAGACGATCGTCGGCTCCGGCACCTCGGGCCACATCGTGGGCGGCGGCTTCTTCCTCGGCTCCGGCGTGCACAACGTCATCATCCGCAATCTGACGATCCGGGACTCCTACCAGGGCACCTGGAACGACAAGGACCACGACTTCGACGCGATCCAGATGGACGGCGCCCACCACGTCTGGATCGACCACAACGATCTGCGGCACATGGCCGACGGCCTGATCGACAGCCGCAAGGACACCACATACGTCACGGTGTCCTGGAACAAGCTGAGCCAGAACAACAAGACCTTCGGCATCGGCTGGACCACCAACACCACCGCCGACCTGACGATCCACCACAACTGGTTCCGCGAGACCGAGCAGCGCAACCCGTCCACCGACAACGTGGCGCACGCGCACCTGTACAACAACTTCCTGGAGGACGTCTCGGGGACGGACATCACCTCCTCGTACGGCAACTACGCGCGCGGCAACACCAAGATGGTCCTGGAGAACAGCTACTTCCAGGGCATGCGGAACCCCGTCACCAAGGACGCCACGGCCGCCCTGGTGCAGCGCGGCAACGTCTTCTCCGGCACCTCGGGCCGCAACGAGAGCGGCGGCACGGCCTTCGACCCGAAGACGTACTACGGCTACACCCTGGACAAGGCCGCCGACGTGCCCGCCCTCCTGAAGTCCGGTGCGGGCCCCCGGAGTTCCATCGGCACGACGGCGACGACCAAGGCCGCCGCGGCCACCACGCTCACCGTCGCCAAGGACGGCAGCGGCCAGTTCAGCAGTGTGCAGAAGGCCGTCGACGCCGTTCCCGCGAACAACGCCTCGCGGGTGGTGATCTCGGTCGCGCCGGGCACGTACCGCGAGGTCGTCAAGGTCCCGTCCAACAAGCCGCACGTCACCATCCAGGGCTCGGGCGGCAGCCGCAAGGACACCACGATCGTGTACGGCAACGCCGCAGGGATGCAGAAGCCGGACGGCTCCGGCACCTACGGCACCCCCGGCAGCGCCACCGTGTCCATCCAGTCCGACGACTCCCAGGTCCGCAACCTGACCGTCACCAACGACTTCGACGAGGCCGCGAACCAGTCCCTCAACGGGCACCAGGCCGTCGCGCTCCTCACCCAGGCCGACCGGATCGTCCTCGACGGCGTCATCGTCAACGGCGACCAGGACACCCTGGAGATGGAGACCGCCGCCAAGGACAAGCTCGGCCGGGTCTACGTCACCAACTCCTACATCACGGGCAACGTCGACTTCGTCTTCGGCCGGGCCACCGTGGTCGTCGACAAGTCGGTCATCACCCTGAAAAAGCGCTGGAACGGCACCTCCGCCGGGTACATCACCGCCCCCAGCACGCCCGCGAACCGCAAGGGCATCCTGATCAACCGCTCGACCGTCAACGGTGACGTGTCCGCCGCGAGCTTCTTCCTCGGCCGCAACTGGCACCCCGGCGGCGACACCACCGTCGACCCGCAGACCACGGTCCGCAACTCCACCCTGAGCGCCGCGATCAAGTCCACGCCCTGGTCCGACATGGGCGGCTTCTCCTGGAAGGACGACCGCTTCGCCGAGTACAAGAACACCGGCGCGGGCTCCGGCAGCGCGAGCGGTGACCGTCCGCAGCTGACGGACGCCCAGGCCGCCGACCAGGAGGTCGCGGACTGGCTCGGCGGGTGGACCCCGGGCGCCTGACCCCGAGTACGGCGAGAGACGCACCGCCCCGGTTTCTGTTATCCGCCCGGGGCCGGTGCGTCTCCTGTGCGTGGCCGCCCGCGCGGGCCGACGCGGGCACAGCCGCGACCTGTACCCGAGACCCGAGGACCCCCACGTGACTGCACAGATCAGCCGCCGGAGCACGCTGAAGATCGCCGGTATCGCCGCGGGCGCGGCGGGCCTGGGAGTCGGCACGGGCCTGGCGGCGACGCCCGCCTCGGCGGCGGGCGGCGCCTTCGCGCACCCCGGTCTGCTCCACACCACAGCGGACCTGGCCCGGATGGCGGCCAAGGTGAAGGCGGGTGCCCGGCCGTACACGGCGGGCTTCGCGAGGCTGACCGCCAACCCGCACTCCCAGAGCTCCTGGACCCCCCGCCCGGCCGCGACGGTCTACCGGGGCGGCGGGTCCCCGCAGAACTACGCCCAGCTCTACAAGGACATCCACGCCGCCTACCAGAACGCCCTGCGCCATCGCATCACCGGCGAGACCGCGCACGCCGACACCGCCGTGCGGATCCTCAACGCCTGGTCGGCGACGCTGACCAGCGTGCAGGGCAGCGCCGACCGCTTCCTCGCGGCGGGCCTTTACGGCTACCAGTTCGCCAACGCCGCCGAACTCGTCCGCGACCACGGCGACTTCGAGCTGGACCGCTTCAAGACGATGCTGAGCGAGGTCTTCGCCCCGCTCAGCGACGACTTCCTGGTCCGCCACAACGGCGCCGTGATCACCAACTACTGGCCCAACTGGGACCTCGCCAACATGGCCTGCGTCCTGGCCACCGGCATCTTCTGCGACGACAGGGCCCAAGTGGCGCGCGCCGTCGACTACTTCAAGAACGGCGAGGGCCTCGGCGCGGTCAGGAAGGCCATCCCCGTCGTCCACGACGACGGTCTCGGCGAGTGGCTGGAGGCAGGCCGCGATCAGGGCCACGCGCTGCTGGGCGTCGGCCTGATGGGCACCTTCTGCGAGATGGCCTGGAACCAGGGCATCGACCTGTACGGCTACGACGACAACCGCTTCCTCAAGGGCGCCCAGTACGTCGCCAAGTGGGCCATGGGTGGCGAGGTCGCCTACACGGCCAACACCCGCGCGAAGGGCGCGGTGAACGGCTGGTCGGGCAGGGAGACGGCGTCGGACGCGGCCGGTGTCGACCCGAACATGACGCGCCCCATCTGGGCCATGATCGCCAACCACTACACCAGGCGTCGGAACCTCGACGCCTCCTACCTCACCCGCATCGCGGCCAAGGCGGCCCCCGAGGGCGGTGGCGGCGACTACGGTCCCAACAGCGGCGGCTACGACCAACTGGGCTTCGGCACCCTGGCGTTCACCCGGGACCGGGCCACGGCCGCCGAGGCGAGCGCGCCCCCATCGACGTCCACGGACGCGGACTCCGCCACCGGCTCCCGCGCCGGCTCCGGCTCCGGCTCCGGCTCCGGCACGAAGAAGAGCGCGTCGTCCGCCTCCCCCTCCGCGAGCGCCCAGGGCGGCCGCGGCGAGGACCTGGCCGCGACCGGCACCTCCGACTTCCCGGCCTGGACGGCCGCGGGCGGCCTCGCGGCCCTCACCGGCGGCCTCCTCCTGCTGCGCCGCCGCACCCGCACCGGCTCCGGCGGCGGGCGGCAGAGCTGAGGGACGCGCAACGTCCTCGCAACCTGGCGAGGCGTTCACTGCGCCCATGGATGTCGTCCCGCGCGTGCAACTGACCCCCGCGGCCGCCGATCTCGTCCGGCGGCTGCGGGCGGCCCACGGCCCGTTGATGTTCCACCAGTCGGGCGGCTGCTGCGACGGCAGCGCCCCCATGTGCTACCCCGACGGCGAGTTCCGTACGGGGAACTCGGACGTCCTCCTCGCCGAGCTGACCGTCGACGGGGTCGACGAGGCGGTCGGGTTCTGGATGTCCCGCAGCCAGTACGAGGCGTGGCGCCACACCCGGCTCATCGTGGACGTCGTGCCGGGCCGGGGCAGCGGCTTCTCCCTGGAAGCACCCGAAGGGGTGCGTTTTCTGCTCCGTTCACGCGTCGTCGAGGCGGAGCCCCCGCCCGGCCTGTAGTCGTCTGGTGCACTTCCCCTGAGTCCTGGGACATTTGACGAGACATCAGGGGGCACCGTGACACGGCGTGCTCGACGGTTCAGAACGGTACTGACGGTCCTCTCGGCGTGGAGCGTGCTGGCCGGCGCGGCCCTCGTGGGCGCGGCCCCGGCCAGTGGGGCGCCCAGGGCCGTCGCCGTCGCTCCGGGCGTGGAGTACAGCCAGTTCGACATCCGGGCCGCCAAGGGCCTGACGCACGCCCATGTGCTGAGCGTCGACCTGAGCCATCCCCAGGTGGGCGTCGGGCTGCTGTACCCGGGGAAGGTGGCCTCGCGCGCGACCGTGTCCCGGCTGGCCGACGCGGCGGGCGCAGTGGCCGGGGTCAACGGCGACTTCTTCAACATCACCGAGACCCAGCACCCCGGCGTCGCGGCCACCGGAGCGCCGGTCGGCCCGGCGATCGCCGCCGGGCACGCGCTCAAGGCCGCCGTGCCGAAGGGCCAGCGCTTCGGTCCTGCCCTGCCGCCGGGTACCGCCACCACGGACGTGCTGGGCGTCACCACCGACGGTACGGCCCGCCTCGACAGCATCGCCCTCGACGGTTCCGTCACCACCGCCGAGGGCGACCTCCCGCTCCGCGGCCTCAACCAGTACGCCCTGCCGGTCGGTTCGGTGGGGGCGTTCACCTCGGACTGGGGCAGCGTCTCCCGACTGCGCGCCGTCTGCGGCACGGACACCGACCGGGCCGCGCCGTGCAGCACCGACACGCACGAGGTGCTGGTCGAGGACGGCCGCGTGGTCGGTACGGCGGGCACCCCCGGCAGCGGTGCGATCGCGGCCGGCGCGACCGTGCTGGTCGGCCGCGAGGCGGGCGCCCAGCAGCTGCGCAAGCTCGCCCCCGGTGACACGGTCGAGGTACGGCACCTCCTCGTCTCCTCGACGGGCACGCCGTACGCGTTCGCGCTCGGCGGCTACCCGGTCCTGCGGGGCGGCCAACCGCTGCCCGGCCTCGACGGCACGACCTCGGCGGTCCGCACGGCCGCGGGTGTCGCCGACGGTGGCCGCCGCCTGCTGCTGCTCGCCCTGGACGGTGCCGCGGCCTACCGCACGGGGCTGACCATCGCCGAAGTCGCCGCCACGATGCGGGGCTTGGGCGCGGTCGACGCGTTCAGCCTGGACGGCGGCGGCTCCTCCACACTCGTGGCCCGCGCCCCGGGGTCGACCACGGTCACAGTCCGCAACCACCCGACCGACGGCACGGAACGAGCCGTCCCGAACGGCATCGGAGTCTTCACCAAGGCGTGATGGTTGCCCGCGCCCCGTGGCTTTTCAGGCCCGCAGGGCCTGGGCTTTCAGGGGCGCGGGGAACTGCGCGAGAAGCCCCACCGGAGCCGCACCCGCCGACGCACCCGCACCCCCCACCCCCTCAGGCGCCCCGGCCTCACCTCACGGCTTCACACTGCTCACGATGTCCGCCGTGGCCGTCAGCCCGTTGTGCACCGTCGGCGCCAGACTCGTGCCGGCCATCGAGAACCCCAGCAGCACACAGACCGCGGCGTGCGTGAACTTCAGCGCGCCGCTCCGCAGGAAGACCACCGTCAGGATCATCAGCAACACCACCACAGAGATGGAAACGGCCATCGTCAACCTCCTCCGCCACGCCCACTTCGCGGCATTCGGCCGCAAGTGTGGCGTAGCGGAGGGTTCGTCCGTGCGGCGGACGTGTCCGCCGAACGAGTGGTGTGGCCGGCCTGACCGCGGCTACGCCACCGCGCGGCCGTCCAGGAACGCTTCGAGCCCCGCGAGGTCGTCCGTGTTGAGGTGGTCGACCCCGGCCGCGAGAAGTTCGCCCCACAGCGCGTCCCGGCCCGGCCCCGCCTGGTCGGGCGTCGCCCAGAACCGCACCCTCTGCCCGCGCCCGTGCACCGTCGAGACGATCTTCCGGAGCTTGGCGCGCTCGGCGTCCGGGAACGGGCCGACGCCCTGCCAGGTGAAGTTCAGCAGCCAGTTGTCGGAGATCAGCGGGATGAAGGAGGCGGGCGCGGGCGTCGTGGACACGAGGTCGGCGAGCCTCCCGTCGTAGAAGGCGCGCCGCACGGTCTGCGCCTCCATGGGCACCCGGGCGGCCCGGTCCCCGGAGATCACGGCCGTGACCGCGCCCGGGTGGACCCGGCCGTGCGCGTACGTGGTGAACAGGTGGCGGTAGCGCCGCAGATGGCGGTCGAGTTCGCGGTAGGTGGAGGCGCCCTCGGTCTTGATGTCGATGAGCAACTGCAGCGGTCTGCGGTGTCCCCGGTACACCGAGCCGTGGTGGGCCCGGACGCGGGCGGCGAGCGGGTCCAGGTAGAGGGCTTCGAGGGTGCGGGCGGGGTCGAGGTCGGCCGGGTCGTGGGCGACGAGGAGCTGGTCGCCGACGAGGAAGATGTCGGCCTCGACGCTGCCGAAGCGGTGGTCGAGGGCGTCGAGGAGGGGCCGCGGGTGCTCGTAGTCGTTGTGCGCGTGGGCCCGCCACAACGGGCGCGGCCGGTGCTTGCGTTCGTCGGCCGACGCGCGCGTGGCGGGCAGGGCGACGGCGCCCGTGAGGGCGGCGCCGAGGGTGGTGAGGGCTCTGCGACGGGTGGTGAGGGCCATGCTCTGCCTCCCGGGTGGGCCGGTTGCGGACCCAGCGAGTATGCGAGCCGGAAGGGGCCGATGAGCAGGTCCGTGCGGGGAGTTGGCCGGACCGCCGTCGTGCGTTCACCCGTGTTCACCGGGGCCGCCGGGCGCACACGGAAAAGCCCGCCCCAGGTGGGGCGGGCTTTCCTCGCGCTTCTCCCGGTGTACGTCAGGGGGCCTGGAGGTCCACCAGTTCGGCCAGGGCGGCCCGGTGGGCGCCCGCCGTGCCGTACGCGATCGAGTCGGCCTTCGCCCGCTTCAGATACAGGTGGACCGGGTGTTCCCAGGTCATGCCGATCCCGCCGTGCAGTTGCAGCGCCTCCTCGGCCGCGTGGACGGCCACGGGCGCCGCGAAGGCCTGGGCGACGGCCACCGCGAGGTCGGCGTCGTCGCCGCCGGTGGCGAGCTGGTCGGCCGCGTTCCGGGCGGCGGCCCGCAGGTTGACGACCTCCAGCCACAGCTGCGCGAGGCGGTGCTTGAGCGCCTGGAAGCCGCCGACCGGCCGGTTGAACTGCTTGCGCTCCTTGAGGTAGCGGACCGTCTCGGTCAACGTCCATTCGGCGAGACCGAGTTGCTCGGAGGCCAGCAGGCCCGCCCCGGCCCGCAGGGCGCGGCGTACGGCGGGCTCGGCGTCCCCGAGGAGCCGGCCCGGCGCGCCGTCGAGCGTGACCTTCGCCAGCGGCCGGGTCAGGTCCAGGGACACCTGCGGGGTGACGGTCACGGCGGAGGCGTCGACGGCGTAGAGGCCGCCGTCGTCGGCGGGCACCAGCAGCACATCGGCGACGGCCGCGTCCGCGATGCCGGTCAGCTCCCCGTGCAGGGCGCCGTCCTCGAACCGTACGACCTTGTAGGCGGTCCCCGCGGAGACGTTCAGGGCGACGGCCAGGGCCCCGATCCTGCGCCCCGACGCCAGGTCGGCGAGCAGCTCGCCGTCGTCGGCGGCCAGCAGCGCCTCCGTGGCGACGACGGCGCTGGTGAGGTACGGAACGGGGGCGACGAACCGCCCCAACTCCTCCAGGACGACGGCGGCTTCGCGGGGCGTGGCGCCCTGGCCGCCCAGCTCCTCGGGGACGAGCAGCCCGGCGAGGCCCATGCCGTCGGCGAGCAGCTTCCACAGTTCACGGTCGTGCGGGGCGTCCGACTCGACGCGGGCGATGACGCCGGCCGCGTCGCAGTGGTCGGTCAGCAGGTCGCGGACGGCGGCGCGGAGGGCTTCCTCGTCCTCCGAGTACAGCAGGTCGGGCTCGGCGCGCCGGTTCGGCTGGGTGCTCATCGGGCGAGGTCCTTCCACGCGACGTCCTTGTCGGTCCGCGGCTCGCCGGGCAGGCCCAGGACGCGCTCGGCGACGATGTTCAGCAGGACCTCGGTGGTCCCGCCCTCGATGCTGTTGCCCTTGGAGCGGAGGTAGCGGTAACCGGCGTCGCGGCCGACGAAGTCGACCAGTTCGGGGCGGCGCATGGTCCAGTCGTCGTACAACAGGCCTTCCTCGCCCCGGAGTTCGACCTCCAGGCCGCTGATCTCCTGGTTGAGGCGAGCGAAGGCGAGCTTCATGCCGGCGCCCTCGGGGCCGGGCTGTCCGGCGACGAGCTGCTGGCGCAGCCGTTCGGCGGTGAGCCGGGCGGCCTCGGCCTCGACCCAGAGCTTCAGCAGCCGCTGGTGGAGGTCGTGGGTGCGCAGCTCCGGGCGCTCGCGCCAGGTCCTGGCGACCGGGCCGATCATGCCGCCCTCGCGGGGCAGCCGCATGCCGCCGATGGCGACGCGTTCGTTGTTGAGGGTGGTCTGCGCGACCTTCCAGCCGTCGCCGACGTCACCGAGACGACGGGCGTCCGGGATGCGGACGTCGGTGATGAACACCTCATTGAACTCGGCCTCGCCGGTGACCTGCCGCAGCGGCCTGACCTCGACTCCGGGGTCGGTCATGTCGCAGATGAAGTAGGTGATGCCCCGGTGCTTGGGCACGTCCGGGTCGGTGCGGGCGATGAGGATGGCCCAGCGGGCGACGTGGGCGCTGGACGTCCACACCTTCTGCCCGTTGACCACCCAGTCGCCGTCGCCCTCGCGGACGGCCCGGGTGCCGAGGGCGGCGAGGTCCGAACCGGCGCCGGGCTCGCTGAAGAGCTGGCACCAGACCTCCTCACCGGTCCACAGCGGGCGCAGGAACCGCCGCTTCTGCTCCTCGGTGCCGTAGGCGAGGATCGTCGGCGCGGCCATGCCGAGGCCGATGCCGATCCGACGCGGGTCGTTGTCGGGGGCGCCCTCCGCCTCCAGGTCGGCGTCCACCACGGCCTGGAGGGAGCGCGGGGCGCCGAGGCCGCCGAGGCCCTCGGGATAGTGCACCCAGGCGAGCCCGGCGTCGAAGCGGGCCCTCAGGAAGTCCAGCTTGTCGGTGGTGGCGGGCGGGTGTGCGGCCAGCAACTCGGCCGTGCGGCGCCTGAGGTCGGCTGCGTCGGTCATGCGGCGGCTCCGTTCTCCAGCGAGGGCACCACGACGACCCGGCCCGTGGTCACGCCGTCGGCGACGCGCTGCACGGCGGCGGCCGCCCCGTCGAGCGGCGCGCGCTCGCTCACCAGCGGCTTGACGACGCCCCGGGCCGCCAGCTCGGTGAGCTGCTCGTGGCAGTGCTGGACCAGCTTCGGGTTCTTGGTGTTGTACAGACCCCAGTGCAGGCCGAGGATCGAGTAGTTCTTGACGAGGGCGTGGTTGAGGCCGGGGCTGGGGATCGTCCCGCTGGCGAAGCCGACGACCACGATGCGCCCTTCGAAGGCGACGACCTTGGTCGACTGCGTGTAGGCATCGCCGCCCACGGGGTCGTAGATCACATCCGCGCCCCGGCCCCCGGTGGCTTCCTTCACGGCGGAGACGACGTCCTCGCTCCGCCGGTCGATCACCACGTCACAGCCCAGTTCGCGGGCCACGGCGGCCTTGTCGGCGCCGCCGACGACACCGATGACCGTCGCTCCGGCCGCCTTGCCGAGCTGCACCGCCGCGCTGCCGACCCCTCCGGCGGCAGCGTGGACGAGCAGGGTCTCCCCCGCTTCGAGGCGGGCCCGGCGGTGGAGGCCGAACCAGCCCGTCTGGTAGCCGATGTGCAGGGCCGAGGCCTCGGCGTCGTCCAGCGACTCCGGCGCGGGCAGCAGGGCGGCGGCGTCGGCGACCGCGTACTCGGCGAGACCGCCGTACGGCAGCGCCGGGGTGGCGAGGACCCGGCGGCCGTCCTCCGTCTCCCCGCAGATCTCCACGCCCGGGGTGAACGGCAGCGGCGGCCGCACCTGGTAGTGCCCCCGGCACATCAGCACATCGGGGAAGTTGATGTTCGCGGCGCGCACCTTCAGCAGGACCTGGCCGTCGCCGGGCGTGGGCCGCTCCACGTCCTGGAGCCGCATCACCTCGCTCGGCTCGCCGTTCTCGTGCACTTGCCATGCCTGCATGCGGTGCCTCCACGGACTGCTTCGGACTGTTTCGTCGGACCCGGGCCCGACCGCCGCATGCATACTAAGCGGTCGCTTGCCATCCGGGGAACAGCCGGGAACGAGTAGCGTGCGTCACGACCGCGCGCCTCGCTGCCGCGTACGCGATGACCGCGTGCGTCACGACCGGGCCGGCCGGGCCCGCACATGCATCCGCTCCCCCTGCGGCCCGAACAGACTGAGGAACTCCACCGGCCCCTCCCCCGTCGACCCGAACCAGTGCGGCACCCGGGTGTCGAACTCGGCGGCCTCCCCGGCCACCATCACCACATCATGTTCGCCGAGCACGACGCGGAGTTTCCCGGACATCACGTAAAGCCATTCGTAGCCCTCATGGCTGCGCGGCTCCGGCTCCTGCTTCGACTGCGGGATGAGCACCTTGAAGGCCTGGAGCCCGCCCGGCTGCCGGGTGAGCGGCCAGTACGTCCGCCCGTGCCGCTGGATCGGCTTCGACCGCACCCGGGGATCACCCACCGGCGGCTCCCCGATCAACTCGTCCAGCGGCACCTGGTGGGCCCGCGCGATCGGCAGCAGCAGCTCCAGGCTGGGCTTGCGCAGCCCCGACTCCAGCCGCGACAGCGTGCTCACCGAGATCCCGGTCGCCTGGGACAGCCCGGCGAGCGTCGCCTCCCGCTCCTTGCGGATCCGCCGCAGCCGCGGCCCGACCCCGGCGAGCACCTCGTCCGTGCCGCCCGCCACCTCACCCGTGTCACTCATCCCGCCATTGCAGTTTCGGCAAAGACATTTGTCAATACGGCAGCGCCCGCGCGACCGTCGGTCGTGGAGGTGGTCACCATGACCGAGCACGACGAAATGACCGAGCAGGACGAAGTGACCGAACAGTACGAAGTGATCGTCATCGGCGGCGGCGCGGCGGGGCTCTCCGCCGCCCTGGTCCTGGGCCGGGCCCGGCGCCGCACCCTGGTCGTCGACGCGGGCGAGCCCCGCAACGCGCCCGCCGCGCACATGCAGGGCTTCCTGTCGCGGGACGGAATGTCCCCGGCGGAGTTTCTGGCGATCGGCCGTGCGGAGATCGCCCGCTACGGCGTGGAACTGGTCCGGGGCCGGGCGGTCGATGTGACCCGGGAGGACGACGGCCGGAGCCTCACCGTCGCCCTCGCCGACGGCCGGACCGTGCGCGCCCGTCGCCTGGTCGTCGCCACGGGCCTGAAGGACGAACTCCCGGCCGTCCCCGGCGTCGCCGAACGCTTCGGCCGGGACGTCCTGCACTGCCCCTACTGCCACGGCTGGGAGGTCCGCGGCCAGCCCTTCGGCGTGCTCGCGACGTCCCCGATGAGCGTCCACCAGGCCCTGATGGTCTCCCAGTGGTCCAAGGACGTGACCCTGTTCCTGCACGAGGTCCCCGAGAGCGACCTCTCCGATGAGGACCTGCGCCGCCTCGCGGCAGCCGGGGTCTCGGTGGTCCCCGGCGAGGTCGCGGGCCTGACGGTGGAGGACGACCGCCTCACCGGCGTCAGGCTCGCCGACGGCACGACCCACGCCCGCTCGGTGCTCTTCACCGCGCCCCGACCCCTCCCGCAGACCGGCCTGCTGGAGAAACTGGGCGCCGACCTGAACGAGACCCCCTTCGGCGCCTACCCCGTCGTCGACCCGACCGGCCGGACCACGGTCCCCGAGGTCTGGGCCGCAGGCAACGCGATGGGCTTCTCCGAACAAGTGATCAACGCAGCCTCCTCGGGCTACCGAGCAGGCGCGACCATCAACGGAGACCTCCTGATGACGGACCTGGACGCGGCGACGCGGGCGTAGAGCCTTCGGCAGAACCGGGCGGACGCGGGATCGGCCCGAAGGGCCACCCAGGGGCGCGGGGAACTGCGCGACAAGCCACGACCCACCCGCACCCGCCCACGAACCCGCACCCCCACCCCAATAGGCGCCCGGCCAAACTCCGTAGGACCATGGCTCCATGCTCTTCGCCCGGCTGGCCCGCGTGTCGCAAGAGATCGCCGCCACCTCGGCCCGGTCCCGCAAGACCACCCTGCTCGCCGACCTCTTCCGCGACGCCGACGCGGCGGACGTCCCGATCGTCATCCCGTACCTCGCGGGCCGACTGCCCCAGGGCAGACTCGGTATCGGCTGGAAGGTCCTGGACCAGCACATCCCGCCGGCCGGCACCCCCACCCTCACGGTCCGCGAGGTCGACGCCCGGCTGACGGTGATCGGCGCGGTCACCGGAACCGGTTCGCAGGCCGAACGAAGGCGCCTGGTCGGCGAGTTGCTGGCCGCGGCCACCGAGGACGAGCAGCGCTACCTGTTCGGCCTGCTCACCGGGGAGGTCCGCCAGGGCGCCCTGGACGCCCTCGCCGTGGAGGGGCTGGCCGGCGCCACCGGCGCCCCCGCCACCGACGTACGGCGGGCGGTGATGCTGGCCGGCTCGCTCCAGACCGTGGCCCAGGCCCTGCTGGCGGAGGGCGCGTCGGCGCTCGACGCGTTCCGGCTCACCGTGGGGCGGCCCGTCCAGCCGATGCTGGCGCACAGCGCGTCCTCCGTCGCGGAGGCCGTGGCCAAGCTGGGCGTGTGCGCGGTCGAGGAGAAGCTCGACGGCATCCGCGTCCAGGTCCACCGCGCCGGCGACCACGTACGCCTCTACACCCGCACCCTGGACGACATCACCGACCGGCTGCCCGAACTCACCGCCGCCGCAATGGAGTTGCGGGGCGAACGGTTCATCCTCGACGGAGAGGTGATCGCGTTCGACGAGACCGGCCGCCCCCGCTCCTTCCAGGAGACCGCCGGACGGGTCGGCTCCCGACTGGACGTGGCGACGGCCGCCGCGCAGATCCCCGTCTCGCCGGTCTTCTTCGACGCCCTGTCCGTGGACGGGCAGGACCTCCTCGACCTGCCCTTCACCGACCGCCACACCGAACTGGCCCGCCTCGTCCCCGAACCGATGCGCGTCCGCCGCACCCTGGTGAACGGCCCCGGCGACCTCGCCGAGGCGGAGGACTTCCTCGCCGCCACCCTGGAACGCGGCCACGAGGGAGTCGTGCTCAAAGCCCTCGACGCCCCCTACAGCGCGGGCCGGCGCGGGGCGTCCTGGCTGAAGGTCAAGCCCGTGCACACCCTCGATCTGGTGGTCCTGGCCGCCGAGTGGGGCCACGGCCGCCGCACGGGCAGGCTCTCCAACCTCCATCTCGGCGCCCGCACCGCCGACAGTTCCTTCGCCATGCTCGGCAAGACCTTCAAGGGCATGACCGACGCCCTGCTGGCCTGGCAGACGGAGCGGCTGACGGAGCTGGCCGTGGAGGAGCACCGGTGGGGCGTGACCGTACGCCCCGAACTCGTCGTCGAGATCGCCTACGACGGCCTGCAGCGCTCCACCCGCTACCCGGCCGGCGTCACCCTCCGCTTCGCCCGCGTGATCCGCTATCGCGAGGACAAGACCCCCGCGGAAGCCGATACGGTCGAGGCCCTGCTCGCCGCACACCCCGAGGTGACCCGTTGACCACACCCAAGCGCAGTGCCGGCCTGCTGCTCCACCGCCGCACCGAGCACGGCGTCGAGGTGCTGCTCGGCCATATGGGCGGCCCGTTCTTCGCGCACAAGGACGCGGGCGCGTGGAGCGTGCCCAAGGGCGAGTACGAGCCGGACGAGCCCGCCTGGGACGCGGCCCGCCGGGAGTTCCAGGAGGAGCTGGGGCTGACGCCGCCCGACGGGGAGGCGGTACCGCTGGGCGAGGTGCGGCAGAAGAACGGCAAGATCGTCACGGCCTGGGCGATCGAGGCGGACCTCGACCCGGCGACCGTCGTCCCGGGCACCTTCCGTATGGAGTGGCCGCCCAGGTCCGGGCAGCTCCAGGAGTTCCCGGAGCTGGACCGGGTGGAGTGGCTCACCGTCGAGCGGGCGCGGGCCGTGATCGTCCCGGCGCAGGCGGAGTTTCTCGACCGTCTCCTGGAGCACTCGGACTGAGTCCGCGTTGCGGCGTGCGCCGTCGCGCGGGAAGGTCGAAGGACAGCCCACGCAGGAGGCCAGCATGCCCATCGCCACGGTCAACCCGGCGAACGGCGAGACCCTGAAGACGTACGACGCCCTGGGCGAGGAGGAGATCGAGCACCGCCTCGCCACCGCCGACGCCACGTTCCGCGCCTACCGGACCACCTCCTTCGCGGAACGCGCCCGGCTGCTGCGCCGGGCCGCCGACCTCCTCGACGAGGACACCGAGGACGTCGCACGGACGATGACCACGGAGATGGGCAAGCCCGTCAAGCAGGCCCGCGCCGAGGCGGCCAAGTGCGCGAAGGCCATGCGCTGGTACGCCGACCACGCCGAGGTGCTGCTCACCGACGTGGAGCCGTCCGACGCGGACGTGAAGGACTCGGGCGCCTCCCGGGTCCTGGTCCGCTACCGGCCGCTCGGCCCGGTCCTCGCCGTGATGCCGTGGAACTTCCCGCTCTGGCAGGTGATCCGCTTCGCCGCGCCCGCCCTGATGGCCGGCAACGTGGGCCTGCTGAAGCACGCCTCCAACGTGCCGCAGACCGCGCTCTACCTGGAGGACCTCTTCCGCCGGGCGGGCTTCCCCGAGGGCTGCTTCCAGACGCTGCTCGTCGGCTCCGGCGCCGTCGAGGACATCCTGCGCGATCCCCGGGTGAAGGCCGCCACCCTCACCGGCAGCGAGCCCGCGGGCCGGGCCGTCGCCTCGGTCGCCGGGGACGAGGTCAAGAAGACCGTCCTGGAACTGGGCGGCAGCGACCCGTACGTGGTGATGCCGTCCGCCGACATCGAGAAGGCGGCGCAGACCGCCGTGACGGCCCGGGTGCAGAACACCGGCCAGTCGTGCATCGCCGCCAAGCGGTTCATCGTCCACGCCGACGTGTACGACGCCTTCGCCGAGCGATTCGTCGAGGCGATGCGGGCGTTGAAGGTCGGCGATCCCCTGGACGAGGACACCGATGTCGGCCCGCTCTCCAGCGAGCGGGGCCGCGAGGACCTGGAGGAGCTGGTCGACGAGGCCGTGGAGAGCGGCGCCACCGTCCTGTGCGGCGCCGAACGGCCCGACGGGCCCGGCTGGTTCTACCCGCCGACCGTCCTCGCCGACATCACCCCCGAGATGCGGGTCCACCAGGAGGAGACCTTCGGCCCGGTGGCCACGCTGTACCGGGTCGCCGACCTCGACGAAGCGATCGCGATCGCCAACGACACGCCCTTCGGGCTCAGCTCCAACGTGTGGACCCGGGACACCGCCGAGGTCGACCGCTTCGTCCGGGACCTCGACGCCGGCGCGGTCTACGTCAACGGGATGACCGCCTCCCACCCGGCGTTCCCGTTCGGCGGGGTCAAGCGGTCCGGATACGGGCGTGAGCTGTCCGGACACGGAATCCGGGAGTTCTGCAACATCACCACGGTATGGCACGGGGCGTGAGCGTTCCGCGGCTACCATCCCCGTTGTGAACCGCGAAGTGACTCTGCCTCTGATCGTCGACGACCGCGGGACCCTCCAGGTGTCTGCGGCCGATGTGAGCAAGCTGCTGCGGACGGTGGGCGGGCGCTGGCTGCACCTGGTGGAGGCGGGTGAGGAGCTCGACGAGGACACGGTGGCGGCCCTGACGATCGAACTGGCGAAGCTGGCGGACCGGATCGACGTGGCGTGCATCGCGCACAGCAGCGGCGGCGCCTCCGGCTGAGGGCCGGTTCGCCCACGCCCCGTAGCCCCCACGTCGGTACGCGCCTGCGGGCGCGTCGTGGCTTGTCGCGCAGTTCCCCGCGCCCCTTTCAGGGGCGCGCCGGCGTCGTCCAGAACATCGACTCGTAGCTCTGGAGCAGTCGGCCGTAGCCGTGGGCCGCCTCCTCGTCGATGCGACCGGCGTCCAGCCCGGCCTGTACCGCCTCCCTGGCCCTCTCCTCCAGTTCCGGGGCCGGCTCGGCGAAGAAGTCGAAGAAGCCGCAGGCCTCGTCGGTGAAGGTGTAGTGCTCGCGGAGGGCTTTCGCGATCTTCGCGCAATAGCCGCCCCAGGAAGCGAAGTTGGCGCTCAGGGCGAGCACCACGTCGGCCGGGGCCGCGCCCAGCGCGAGCCGGGCGACGTACGACGGATAGGCCTGGCAGCCGGGCAGCGGCTCATACGCCGCCGCACTCTCCTGGTCCACCCCGCACGCCGCGACGAACGCCCCGAGCCGCTGAGCCGCCACCGCCTCCCCTTCCGCGAGCATCTCGAAGAACGGCGCACAGGCCGGCTCCTCGGCGGCCGACCGCTCGGCCAGGTGGCGGAAGGAGCGCAGGTCCGCGGCGATGACGAGCCGCTGCTCCAGCCCGAGCACGGCCAGCGTGCCGACCTCGGCGGCACCGGAGTCGATCAGGGGCAGCAGGGGGTTGGCGCTCGGATCGGGCGCGAGCCTCGCGGTGATCGCTTCCAGCACTTCTCCGGCCGTACGCGTCATCAAGCACTCCCGTCGGGTTCACCTGTCGTCACCGCTGATCAGCAGCCCGCAGCCCGACCGACACCGTCACACCCCACGGCGCTACCGGATCGGCATCCCCGACACCGTCCGGGCGATCACCAGCCGCTGCACCTCACTCGTACCCTCGAAGATGGTGTAAATAGCAGCGTCCCGGTGCATCCGCTCGACCGGGTACTCCCGCGTGTACCCGTTGCCGCCCAGGATCTGAATAGCCTGCGCCGTCACCTTCTTCGCCGTCTCGCTGGCGAAGAGCTTCGACTGGGACCCCTCGGCCGCCGTGAACTGCTTGCCGTTGATCGCCATCCAGGACGCCCGCCACACCAGCAGCCGCGCCGCGTCGACGGAGGTCCGCATGTCCGCGAGCTGGAACGCGACGCCCTGGTTGTCGATGATGGGCCGGCCGAACTGCTCGCGGGTCTTGGCGTAGTCGAGGGCGACCTCGTACGCGGCCCGCGCGGTGCCCACCGCCATGGCGCCGACGGCCGGGCGGGAGGCCTCGAACGTGGCCATCGCCGCGTTCTTCACACGCTCACCGCCGGCCTTGGCCCGCTCCCGGGCCCGCGCCAGGCGCTCGTCGAGCTTCTCCTTGCCGCCGAGGAGGCAGGAGCCGGGGATCCGTACGTCCTCCAGGACTACCTCGGCGGTGTGGGAGGCGCGGATGCCGTGCTTCTTGAACTTCTGCCCCTGGGACAGGCCGGGCGTGTTCGGCGGGACGATGAAGGACGCGTGGCCCTTGGAGCCGAGCTCGGGGTCGACGACGGCGACCACGACGTGGACGTTGGCGATGCCGCCGTTGGTGGCCCAGGTCTTGGTGCCGTTGAGGACCCACTCGTCCTTGGCCTCGTCGTACACCGCGCGGGTGCGCATGGAGGCGACGTCGGAACCGGCGTCGGGCTCGGAGGAGCAGAACGCGGCGACCTTGACATCGCCCGCGTCACCGTACATCTGGGGGATCCAGGTGCCGATCTGCTCCTCGGTGCCGTTGGCGAGGACGCCCACGGCGGCGAGGCCGGTGCCGACGATGGACAGGGCGATGCCCGCGTCCCCCCAGAACAGCTCCTCCATGGCCATGGGGATGCCGAGGCCGGTGGGGTCGAAGTACTGCTGGGCGTAGAAGTCGAGGGAGTAGATGCCGACCTTGGCGGCCTCCTGGATCACCGGCCAGGGGGTCTCCTCGCGCTCGTCCCACTCGGCGGCCGCGGGGCGGATCACATCGGCGGCGAATCCGTGGAGCCAGTCGCGGACCTCTCGCTGTTCCTCGTTGAGTTCCATGGTGAACTCGGCCATGACGCGCCTCCAGCACTGCACTAAGATGTTACCTGCGGTAACTGGAGTCTGTTACCGGTCGGTAGGAAAAGTCAACTCCCGGGGCGAGCTCGGTAGCCCGTTCGATCCGGTCGTGCCAATCAGTGTTAGTTTGCGCAGGGCGTCACGTCATCAGTATTTGGGGGAGAGACTCATGGACACCACGCAGCGGACCGACCAGGAGCGGTCCGCCGACCGCCGTCGGCGCGAGCTGCTGGAGGCCGCGGACCGAGTCGTGCTCCGCGACGGCCCCGGAGCGTCGATGAACGCCATCGCCGCCGAGGCCGGCATCACCAAGCCGATCCTGTATCGCCACTTCGGCGACAAGGGCGGACTCTACGCCGCCCTCGCCCAGCGTCACACCGACGCCCTCCTCGACTCCCTGCGGGCCGCGCTGGACGCCCCGGCGGAGCGCCGCGAACGCGTCGAGGCGACCCTCGACACCTACCTGGCGGCCATCGAGGCCCGCCCCCAGGTGTACCGCTTCCTCATGCACCCCGCCGAGGGCGGCCAGCCCGGCGACCAGGGCTTCGACGTCGGCAAGCACTCGGCCCCCCTCCTGCGCCGCATGGGCGAAGAACTCGGCACCGTCATAGAGGACCGACTCGACCTCGGCCCCGACAGCCGCCAACTGGCACGTGTCTGGGGCCACGGCATCGTCGGCATGATGCACGCGGCGGGCGACTGGTGGCTCGGCGAACAACCCCTCACCCGCGCCGAGTTGGTCCGCAGCCTCGCAGACCTCCTCTGGGGCCGCCTGGCAGCAGCGGGCGACAAGGTCGGCGGCCCGGGCTTCTAGAGGGTTCCGTTCGCGCCCCGTCAGGGGCGCGGGGAACTGCGCGAGAAGCCCCACCGACCCGCACCCGCCGACGAACTCAAGCCCCCCACGACGCCCGGGCGGCCTTCCGTAGCACCCGCCGCCGACGCCACCCCGACAGCCGGTCCACATAAACCCGGCCCTCAAGATGGTCGCACTCGTGCTGCAGGCACCGCGCGAAGAACCCGCTCCCCGACACCCGCACCCGATCCCCGTCCACCGTGAACCCCTCCACCACGGCCTCGTCGTACCGCTCCACCCCGGCCTCCAAGCCGGGCAGCGACAGACAACCCTCGGGCCCCCGCAGTACGATTCCCCCGGTCGAGACGAGCCGGGGATTCACCACATGACCGAGATGACGTACGTCCTCGTCGTCCGGACAGTCGTACACGAACACCCGGAGCCCCCGGCCCACCTGGTTCGCGGCGAGCCCCACCCCCCGCGCGTCGTACATCGTCGCGAACATGTCCTCCACAAGCCGCGCCAGTTCGGGCCCGAACTCCGTCACCTCTTCACAAGGGGCCTGCAATACGGGGTCCCCGAGCAGTGTCATGGGGAGAACGCGCCCTCGGGCGCCGGGAATCGAGCCGCTTCGCATGGCCGCAAGAGTACGTTCGGACCCGATATCGCCGGTCCGGCCGGTGATACGGCCCCGTCGGGATTCGGGCGCGTGAGTGGATCTCGATAGGCTTTGGTCCACACGTTGCCGGGACTGGGCGCGGCGCTGTACGCAAGGAGGATCGAGAACTGATGGCAGGCAACTCGGACCCGCTCACGCCGCGGGCCAAGCTGGCCGTGACGGCGGGCAAGGCGGTCGCGGCGGCATCGCGTGCCGCGGGACGCGGTAGCGGATCTGTGATCGGCGGCCGGGTGGCACTGAAACTCGACCCCGACCTCCTCGCCCGGCTCGCACAGAGCCTGGACGTCGTCCTGGTCTCCGCCACCAACGGCAAGACCACCACGACCCGACTGATCGCCGAGGCGCTGCGGGCCGCGGGCCCCGTCGTCTCGAACGCGCTCGGCGCCAACATGCCCGCGGGCATCACCTCGGCCCTCGCCGGGAACTCGGACGCCAAGTTCGCGGTGATCGAGGTCGACGAGAAGTACCTCGCCGGTGTCGCGCGGGACACCGACCCCAAGTGCATCGCGCTGCTCAACCTCTCCCGCGACCAGCTCGACCGCGCCGCCGAGACCCGCATGATGGCGGAGGCGTGGCGGGAGGGCCTGGCCGGCACCAAGGCCGTCGTCGTGGCCAACTGCGACGACCCGCTGATCGTGTGGGCGGCCTCGTCGTCCCCGAACGTGATCTGGGTCGCGGTCGGCCAGATGTGGAAGGACGACGCCTGGTCCTGCCCGTCCTGCGGCGGTGTGATGCAGCGCCCCGGCGACGACTGGTTCTGCGGCGAGTGCGGTTTCCGCCGCCCCACCCCGAGCTGGGCGCTCTCCGGCGACCACGTCCTGGACCCGCACGGTTCGGCCTGGCCGATCCATCTGCAGCTGCCGGGCCGCGCCAACAAGGCCAACGCCGCCTCCTCGGCCGCCACCGCAGCCGTCTTCGGTGTGCCGCCGCAGGTCGCCCTGGAACGCATGTACCAGGTACAGGCGGTCGCCGGACGGTACGACGTGGTCCAGTTCATGCAGCGCGATCTGCGGCTGCTGCTCGCCAAGAACCCGGCGGGCTGGCTGGAGACGTTCTCGCTGATCGACCCGCCGCCGTCGCCGGTGATCCTCTCGGTGAACGCGCGCGGCGCCGACGGCACCGACACCTCCTGGCTGTGGGACGTGGACTACACCCGGCTCACCGGCCACCCGATCTTCGTGCTCGGCGACCGCAAGCTGGACCTCGCGGTGCGTCTGGAAGTCGCCAATCAGCACTTCCAGGTCTGCGACACCCTCGACCAGGCGGTGCAGATGTGCCCGCCGGGCCGGATCGAGGTCATCGCGAACTACACCGCGTTCCAGGACCTGCGCCGCCGCGTGGGCAACTGAGCGTCCGGCCACGAACGACCATGAACGACTCTGAGGGGCACTGACTTCATGAGCGACAACAGTCTGCGGGTCGTCTGGGTCTACCCGGACCTGCTCAGCACCTACGGCGACCAGGGCAACGTCCTCGTCGTCGAGCGCCGGGCGCGTCAGCGCGGCCTGGACGTGGCCCGGCTGGACGTGCGCAGCGACCAGCCGATCCCGACCTCCGGCGACATCTATCTGATCGGCGGCGGCGAGGACCGGCCGCAGCGGCTGGCCGCCGAGCGGCTGCGCCGTGACCGGCACCTGTACCAGGCGGTGAACAACGGCGCGATCGTCTTCGCGGTCTGCGCCGGCTACCAGATCCTCGGCCACGAGTTCGTCAACGACCTCGGCCAGCGCGAGCCCGGCCTCGGCCTGCTCGACGTGACGACGACCCGGGGCGAGGGCGAGCGGTGCGTCGGCGACGTCCTCGCGGACATCGACCCGCGCCTCGGACTGCCGCAGCTGACCGGGTTCGAGAACCACCAGGGCGTCACCCACCTCGGCCCCACCGCCCGCCCGCTGGCGCAGGTGCGGCTCGGCAAGGGCAACGGGACGGGCGACGGCACGGAGGGCGCGTACAACGACACCGTGTTCGGTACGTACATGCACGGGCCGGTGCTGGCGCGGAACCCGCAGATCGCGGACCTGCTGCTGAAGCTGGCACTGGACGTGAACGCGCTGCCGCCGACCGACGACCGCTGGTTCGAGGCGCTGCGCGACGAGCGGATCTCGTCGGCCCAGCAGCAGCCCGCGTAACGCGTCCGGCAGGGGCCCGGGCACCTGAGAAACGGTTCCTCAGTGCCCGTACGACAGCCCATCCGTAGCGGCTCTCGCTCACCTGTGACAGCCCGTCTGACCAGGCCTGCGCTCACCTGTGCGGGGCCGTCCAGCAGGCGGACGCCCGCTACGGCCCCGCCCCCTGCCGCCGGTAGGGTGGCGGGGATTCCAGCCGGACAACGTGGTCCGGTCCCCGGCCCACGTCGAGAAGGTATTCGGGCTATGCGCATTGGTGTCCTCACGTCCGGCGGCGACTGTCCTGGACTGAACGCCGTCATCCGGTCCGTCGTGCACCGCGCCGTCGTCGACCACGGCGACGAGGTCATCGGCTTCCGGGACGGCTGGAAAGGCCTCCTGGAGTGCGACTACCTCAAGCTCGACCTGGACTCCGTGGCCGGCATCCTGGCCCGCGGCGGCACGATCCTCGGATCCTCCCGGGTCCAGCCCTCGCATCTGCGCGACGGCGTGGAGCGGGCCAAGGGCCATGTCGAGGAGCTGGGTCTCGACGCGATCATCCCCATCGGCGGTGAGGGCACGCTCAAGGCCGCCCGGCTGATGTCGGACAGCGGGCTGCCGGTCGTCGGCGTGCCGAAGACCATCGACAACGACATCGCGGTCACGGACGTCACGTTCGGCTTCGACACGGCCGTCGGGGTCGCGACCGAGGCCCTGGACCGGCTGAAGACCACCGCCGAGTCCCACCAGCGGGTGCTGGTCGTGGAGGTCATGGGCCGCCACACCGGCTGGATCGCGCTCCACTCCGGTATGGCGGCCGGCGCGCACGCCATCGTCGTACCGGAACGGCCCTTCGACATCGACGAGTTGACCACGAAGGTCGCCGAGCGGTTCTCGGCGGGCAAGCGGTTCGCGATCGTCGTCGCGGCGGAGGGCGCCAAGCCGAAGGCCGGGTCGATGGATTTCGACGAGGGCGGCAAGGACATCTACGGGCACGAGCGGTTCGCGGGGATCGCGCGGCAGCTGTCGATCGAGCTGGAGCAGCGCCTCGGGAAGGAGGCGCGGCCGGTGATCCTCGGGCATGTGCAGCGCGGCGGTACGCCGACCGCGTACGACCGGGTGCTGGCGACCCGGTTCGGGTGGCACGCGGTGGAGGCCGTGCACCGGGGTGAGTTCGGGCACATGACCGCGCTGCGGGGGACCGACATCGTGATGGTGCCGCTCGCGGAGGCGGTGGAGACGTTGAAGACGGTGCCGTCGGAGCGGTACGCCGAGGCGGAGTGCGTGCTGTGAGTTCCGACTAGGAGCTCGGTCCAGCGGGTGGTTCGTCGGCTGCGGGTGGTTCGTGGTTGATCGCGCAGTTCCCCGCGCCCCTGAAGGGGCTCGATGCTCTGCCCCCGGTCGTAGCCGCGACCGGGGGCGGTTCTAGTCTGGGGGCGGACGTACAGCGCTCAACCCCCACGAAACAGGAGCCGGCGGATGGATCACAGCGGGCACGGTATGGGGCTTCTGCCCTTCACCCTCGGGCGGGGGCTCGCGTGGTCGGCCGACCCGTTCTTCCTGATCGCCTGTCTGACGGCCCTCGGTCTCTACGGCTGGGGAGTCGCGCGGCTGGTGCGGCGCGGGGACAAGTGGCCCGTCGGGCGGACCGTCGCGTTCGTCGTCGGGGTGCTGCTCGTGGTGCTGGTGACGTGCACCGGGCTGAACGACTACGGCATGGTCATGTTCAGCGTGCACATGGTGCAGCACATGGTGATCAGCATGTTGGCGCCGATCGTGCTGTTGCTGGGGGCGCCGATGACCCTGGCGCTGCGGGCGCTGCCGGTGGCGGGGAAGGGGCGCACGGGCCCGCGTGAGCTGCTGCTGAAGTTCCTGCACAGCTGGTACATGAAGATCGTCACGCATCCGGCGTTCACGATCCCGATGTTCATCGCGAGCCTCTACGGGCTGTACTTCACCCCGTTGTTCGACTTCCTGATGGGGTCGACGCCGGGGCACATCGTGATGATGACGCACTTCCTGCTGGTCGGGCTGTTCTTCTTCTGGCCGATCATGGGCGTGGACCCGGGCCCGCACCGGCCCGGCTATCTGATGCGGATGCTGGAACTGTTCGCGGGCATGCCGTTCCACGCCTTCTTCGGCATCGCGCTGATGATGGCGTCCGCCCCGATGGTCAAGACGTACGAGAACCCGCCCGCCTCCCTCGGCATCGACGCCCTCGCCGACCAGAACGCGGCCGGTGGCATCGCCTGGGCCTTCAGCGAGATCCCCTCGGTGCTCGTGCTGCTGGCGCTGCTCTTCCAGTGGTACAACTCCGAGCAGCGGCAGGCCCGGCGCACGGACCGCGCGGCCGACCGGGACGGCGACAAGGAACTGGAGGCGTACAACGCCTACCTCGCCTCGCTGAACGCTCGTAATCGCTGAGCCTCATTTCTTTTTCTTGCCCTGCGTGTCCTCATTCTTTTCTTTGGCCACAGGACCGTGCCCCTTTTCTTTTCTCTTGACGGAAAGGCTTTGCCCTTCAGTAGCATGATGCGTGAGCCCCGCATACGCTCTGCGGGGTGACGGGGGAAACCGCGGGGGGAGCGGTCATGACCATTCGCGCACGTTTGCGAACATGTTTGCTATTGATGGGTGTACTGGTTCTCAGCGGTTGCGGCGAATCGGCGCCGTCACTGCTCGCGGTGACGGCCGTGGCCGCGGGGGTCCCGTCCCTCGCCCCCTTCTTCGACGAGGGCGAACGGCTCGGCCGTGACCAGCCCGACCTGCGGTCCCTCGAGCCGCACAGCGGTCTCCAACAGGGCAGCACCCCCGGTCTGTACGGGGGCACACGGAAGCCGAAGATCTGTGACGTGGGCAAGCTGGAGGATTTCCTCACCGCTCCCGAGAACAAGAAAAAGGCTCAGGAATGGGCCCGGATCGTCGGGGTCGGCGTCGACCGCATCCCGGATTATCTCGGCGACCTCACCCCTGTTCTTCTGCGCCACGACACCCTCGTGAAGAACCACGACTACAAGAAGGGCAGGGCCGTCTCCTTCGACGCGCTGCTGGAAGCCGGGATCGCCGTATTGGTGGACGACCAGGGACTGCCGGCCGTGAAGTGCAGCTGCGGAAATCCACTGCGCTCGTTCGCGGCGGACCCGGACCGCATCCGGGTGGACTTCGCCGGCGACAACGAGCAGTGGGAGGGCTACGACAAGGCCGCGGTGGTCGTCGTGAAGCCCGCGCCCGAGCAGTTGAAGGAGATCAAGCTTGTCGACGTCGACGATCCGGACCGGGGCATCAGCCGGGACGTCGGCACCACCGGTGAGTCCGACACGACGTTCGACACACGTGCGCGGCAGGCCGTGCCGAAGGTGCGGGGGTTGACCTTCGGCGAGGCGAGCGCAGCCATGGCGGAGAAGGGCTTGGCGGTGACGGTCGCCGGGGACGAGATGCCGCCGGGTGACGCGCCGGTGACCGGGTCCAGTCCCGGCCCGGGCGCCCGACTGGAGTTCGGCGCCCCGGTGGCACTGCACGTGGAGTGGCCCGGCGAGACGTCCGACACCGGCACCGACAGCACGGACAACACCGACGATTCGGGGGCCGGTTCCAGGCCCGGCTCGAACGGTGGCTCGACCTCGGACGACGGGTCGGGATCGGACGGCGGTCCGACATCGGACGACGAGTCCAGTTCGAATGGCGGGTCGAGTGCGGACGGTGGGTCGGGAGCGGACGGTGGGTCGGGAGCGGACGGTGGGTCGGGTGCGGACGGTGGGTCGACCGGGACGGAGCCGGGGCCGACGGAGCCCTCGGACTCGGGCGGGTCGCCGACGGAGAACAGTTCGACGCCGACAGATCCGGGCACGACACCCTCGGACGGTGGCTCCTCCCCGACGGATGACATGTCGTCGCCCGCGGAGTCCAGCACTCCCCCGCCCACGGACGTCACGTCCCTCACGCCCACGCCCTCCCCGTCCTCCGAGCGCCCCACGGAGGACCCCTCTCCGGACCCCACCCCCACGTCCGCTCCCGATCCGACCGGTGACCCACCGACCGACGCCCCGGGAAGTCCTGGGGACCCGAGCGATTCGGGGACCCCGGGCGACCCCGTCGAGGAACCGGCCCAGTTCATGCGGATCTGAACCCTGGGGGTGACCGATGCAGTCAGGAGCACCGCATTCGGATTCGGGGGTCGGCCGGGTCATCGCCGATCGCTATCTCCTGCTGAACCAGCTGGGCAGCGGCGGCATGGGCCATGTCTGGCTGGCGCACGACCGTCAGCTGGACTGCAAGGTGGCGCTCAAAGAGGTCGTGTTCCGCCATCCCGGCGAGGCCGAGCGGGACCGCGCCGCCCGCGTGGCCCGCGCCCGCGCGGAGGCCCGGCACGCGGCGGGACTGCGCGCCCACCCGAACGTGGTCACCGTGCACGACGTCCTGGAACACGACGCGCTGCCGTGGATCGTCATGGAGTACGTGCCGGGGGCCCTCGATCTCAAGGCGCTGGTGGCCCAGCGGGGCGCCCTCGCACCCGCCGAGTGCGCCCGGATCGGGCTCGCCGTGCTGGACGCGCTGACCGCCGGGCACGAACGCGGCGTCATGCACCGGGACGTCAAGCCGGCCAACATCCTGCTCGCCCCGGACCGCACCGGATCGCCGTACGCCCGTGTCCTCCTCACCGACTACGGCATCTCCGTCCAGCCGGACACCCAGGAGACCCGGTACACCCGGACCCACGTCCTGGTCGGGACCGCCGGGTATCTGGCACCCGAGCGGGCGCAGGGCGGGCCGCCGACCGCCGCGTCCGACCTGTTCTCGCTGGGCTGCACGCTCTACCACGCCGTCGAGGGGTACGGGCCCTTCGACCGCGACTCGGAGATCGCGGCGCTCACCGCCGTCGTCCTGGAGGAGCCGCGTCCCATGCTGCGGGCGGGCGCGCTGGAGCCGGTGCTGGCCGCCATGCTCACCAAGGATCCCGTGCGCCGGATCACCGCCGCCGAGACCGAGGCGGCACTCTCCGCGATCGTCACACCCCAGGCCCACCCACGTACCGCGCCCGACCTCGGCTCGCAACCGCAGTGGGCGAGCGAGCCCACGCACACGGCGGAGCCACGACACCCCTTCGCCTCGCCCGTCGCCCACGAGACGCCCTGGTACGTGCCCCCGGCCGGACACGGCGGCCACGGACACGGCGTGCCGGAAGGAGCGGGAGCCCAGGCGCGTGAGGACGGCTGGTCCCCGGCGGAGCACCGGGCGGCAGGCGCCGGCGGCGACGGCTTCGCCCCTCCCCCAGGGTCCACCGGCGGGGGCACGGCAGGAGGCCCGGGCCCGGGCTCCGGTGGACATCGCCGTCGGCACCGCAGCCGGGCTCTGCTCGCGGGCGTGGCCACCACCCTCGGTCTCGCCCTCATCGTCGGCGGGACCTGGTACGCCATGGGCAACATGAAGGAGCTGACGGACGGCCTCGGCGGCGGAGCCACCGGGAGCGCCGCGCTGCCGTACGGCGGGTCCGTGGGGCTGACCGAGCCGCTCAAGGACGGCGACTGCGTGGACGTCACCTGGACCGGCGCTCCGTTCGCGGATGCCCCCCGGCTCCGGATCGTGCCCGGGTGCGCGGGGCCCACGATGGACGGACAGGTGATGGCCTCCTACGAGGCCTCGTCCGCCGAGGACGCCCGCGCGGGCGGAGCCGCCCAGTGCGAGCAGCTCACCGTGGAGGCCCGGGACAGGCTCGTGGACGTCCGCACCTACGCCGTGCTGCCGACCGACGACGGCTTCGACGCCGCCGGGCATCGGGTCGCCTGTCTGCTGCTGGGCGAGCGCAGGCCGGTGTTCGGGCCGATCGGTGAGTACCGCACAGAAGGTGAGACGGTGCTCGTCGACGTGGCCACCCTGCAGAAGCAGGACTGCCTCGACATGATCTCCAGCAACAGGCTCCGACTGGTCTCCTGCCAGGAACGTCACGACGAGAAGGTGCTCGGATTCCACGAGATGAGTCCCGGCACCACCTACGACGATGCCCACGAGCAGGCTCGCGCCGCCTGCGAGAAGAACCTGCCGCCGCAGGAGTACGGCTATGAGCCCGGCCGGACCGGCTCGGGTTTCTGGCTCAGCGAGGACGGCTGGAAAAAGGGGGCACATTTCGTCGTCTGCACTGTCATTTCCGATACAGGGGGCACCATGGAGGGAGAAGAAGCCTGAGGACCTGAGAAAGGGTGTTGCGATGCCCGGTTCGACGAAGGCCATGGGAGTGCTCACCTTGGGTGGGCTGGTCATGGTGACCGCCTACTCGGTGGCCCTCGGCAGCAATGGCTGGCTGTGGTTCGGCTGGGTCGTCCTGGGCCTGCTGACCTTGGGCATGGTGGCGGCGCGCACCTGAGACCCGTCGACGGCAGGTCTCAGGTCCGGGGTATTCCCCCGTCCGGGTGTACGCCCGGCTGGTATTTGGGCAGCCGGGCGGTGATCTTCATGCCCGCGCCCACCGCGGTCTCGATGACCAGGCCGTGGTCGTCGCCGTACACCTGGCGGAGCCGCTCGTCGACGTTGCTGAGGCCGATGCCGCCCGAGGGGCTGGTCTCGCCGGCGAGGATGCGGCGGAGCACGTCGGGTTCCATGCCGACGCCGTCGTCCTCGATGACGACGAGCGCCTCGGCGCCGGCGTCCTGCGCGGTGATGCTGATGTGGCTCTTGCCCGCGGCGGTCACGGACCGGCCTTCGAGGCCGTGCTTCACCGCGTTCTCCACGAGCGGCTGGAGGCAGAGGAAGGGCAGGGTGACCGGCAGGACCTCGGGGGCTATCTGCAGCGTGACCGAGAGCCGGTCGCCGAAGCGGGCCCGGACCAGTGCCAGGTAGTGGTCGATGGCGTGGAGTTCGTCGGCGAGGGTGGTGAAGTCGCCGTGGCTGCGGAACGAGTAGCGGGTGAAGTCGGCGAACTCCAGCAGCAGTTCACGGGCGCGCTCGGGATCGGTGCGGACGAACGAGGCGATCACCGCGAGCGAGTTGAAGATGAAGTGCGGGGAGATCTGGGCACGCAGGGCCTTGATCTCGGCCTCGATCAGGCGGGTGCGGGACTGGTCGAGGTCGGCCAGTTCGAGTTGGACGGAGACCCAGCGGGCGACCTCGCCGGCCGCCCGGACGAGCACGGCGGACTCGCGGGGCGCGCAGGCGACGAGCGCGCCGTGGACGCGGTCGTCGACGGTGAGGGGGGCGACCACCGCCCAGCGCACCGGGCAGTCGATGATGTCGCAGGTCAGCCGGAAGGCCTCGCCCCGGCCGGTCTCCAACGGGCCCGCCAGGTGTCCCATGATCTCGGCGCGGTGGTGCTCCGCGACGCCCTCCCAGGCGAGGACCGACTCGTGGTCGGTGAGGCAGAGCGCGTCCGTGCCGAGGAGGGTGCGCAGCCGCTTGGCCGATCTGCGGGCCGTCTCCTCGGTGAGGCCGGCGCGCAGCGGGGGCGCGGCGAGGGTGGCGGTGTGCAGGGTCTGGAAGGTGGCGTGCTCGACGGGTGTGCCGAGGCCACCGAGGCTGTTGCGCGGGTGTGCCGTGCGGCGGCCGAGCCAGAAGCCGGCCGCGAGCAGCGGAAGCACGGCCACGCAGAACCCGGCCAGGAAGCCGGTCACTTCACCACTCATCACTCACCTCCTGCATGTGGTACACCGCTCACCGCTCCTGGGTTCCCTTCCGCCGGTCCACGCGCGAGCCCGGTCGGGTGGGCCCGGTCCTCACCGCCGGTCGTCACCGCCGCCACAGTTCGATCTCCTTGGTGGCGGCGCGGGTGCGGCCGCCGACCAGTTCCTCCGGGAGGTGGAAGCGGGCCAGGATCGCCGGTGTCTCGGGCGGCACCTTGCCGGGGGTGGCCAGGGACACCAGGGCCATCGTGAGGAAGCCGAGCGGTACGGACCAGAGGGCGGGCCAGGCCAGCAGGGCGTGCAGGGTGCCGGTGCCGGGGTATCCGGCCATGGTCGCGGCGACCGCGAGGAGGGCCGCCCCGCCCCCGACGAGCATGCCCGCGGCCGCGCCCGGCGGGGTGAGGCGCCGCCACCAGATGCCGAGGACGAGCAGCGGGCAGAACGACGAGGCCGAGACGGCGAACGCGAGGCCGACCGCGTCGGCGACGGGCAGACCGCCGACCAGGACGCTCGCGGCGAGCGGCACCGCCATGGCGAGGACCGTGCCGAGCCGGAAGTGCCGTACGCCCCGGGCGGGCAGCACGTCCTGGGTGAGCACGCCGGCGACCGCCATGGTCAGTCCGGAGGCGGTCGACAGGAACGCGGCGAAGGCGCCGCCCGCGACCAGCGCGCCGAGCAGGTCGCCGCCGAGGCCGCCGATCATGCGGTCGGGGAGCAGGAGGACGGCCGCGTCGGCGTCGCCGGTGAGGGTGAGGTCGGGGGCGTAGAGCCGGCCGAGGGCCCCGTAGATCGGTGGGAGGAGGTAGAAGACGCCGATCATGCCGAGGACGACGACCGTGGTGCGGCGGGCGGCGACCCCGTCCGGGCTGGTGTAGAAGCGGACGACGACGTGGGGCAGGCCCATGGTGCCGAGGAAGGTGGCGAGGATCAGCCCGTAGGTGGCGTACAGGGGGCGTTCCTCGCGGCCGGAGGCGAGTGAGGTGGACATGCCGCCGTTGGTGCCCCGGTCGGCGACGGGGACGGTGTCGCCCTCGGTGAAGGTCAGTCGGGTGCCGCGGTCGATGCGGTGGGTGCCGGTGGGCAGGTCCACACGCCGGTCGTCGTAGCGGCGGCCGTCGATCGTGCCGGTGGCGGTGACGGTGAGCGGACCGCTGAGTTTCAGGTCGAGGGTCTCGTCGACGCGGACGACCCGTTGTTCGCGGAAGGTGGCGGGCTCGTCGAAGGCGTGGCGTGGGGCGCCGTCGCCCTGCCAGGCGAGGACGAGGAAGAGGGCGGGGACGAGGAGGGCGGTGAGCTTGAGCCAGTATTGGAAGGCCTGGACGAAGGTGATGCTGCGCATGCCGCCCGCGGCGACCGTGGCGGAGACGACGACGGCGACGATGACGCCGCCGAGCCACTCGGGAGCGTCGGTGAGCACGTTCAACGTCAGTCCCGCGCCCTGGAGTTGGGGCAGGAGGTAGAGCCAGCCGACGCCCACGACGAAGGCCCCCGCGAGCCGTCGTACGGTCTTGGAGGCGAGCCGTGCCTCGGCGAAGTCGGGCAGGGTGTAGGCACCGGAGCGGCGCAGCGGGGCGGCGACGAAGAGCAGGAGGACGAGGTAGCCGGCGGTGTAGCCGACCGGGTACCAGAGCATGTCGGGGCCCTGGACCAGCACCAGTCCCGCGATGCCGAGGAAGGAGGCGGCGGAGAGGTACTCGCCGCTGATGGCGGCCGCGTTGAGGCGGGGGCCGACGGTGCGGGAGGCGACGTAGAAGTCGGAGGTCGTGCGGGAGATGCGCAGGCCGAAGGCGCCGACGAAGACGGTCGCCACGACGACGAGGGCCACCGCGGGGACGGCGTAGTTCTCGTTCATGCCTTGCTCTCGTTCATGCCTTGCTCTCGTTCATGCCGTGCTCTCGTTCATGCCGTGCTCTCGGTCTCCTCGTTCACGGGTTCACTGCTCGCGTCGCCTCAGCGGTCCTCGACGAGGCGGACGAGGTCCTGTTCGTTGCGTTCGGCGCGGCGTACGTGCCGGCGGGCGAGGAGGACCAGCGGGGGGTAGACGCCGAAGCCGAGGAGGGCCCATTCCAGGCCGGCGCCGTCCGGCATCGCGGCGAAGACCAGGGGCAGCGGGCCGACCAGCAGGACCAGGACCGCGAACACGGCGAGCGCGGAGCGGAGTTGGCTGCGCATGAGGGAGCGTACGTAGGTGTGGCCGAGGGTGGTCTGTTCGTCGATCTCGGTGCGGGGGCGCTGGTGGCCGGAGGGGCGGGGGGTGCGGCGGGGCACCCCGGTGACGACGACGCGGCGTTCGACACGGCGTTCGGTGGGGTCGTTCGGCATGGCCGCTCCTCAGCCCGTGGTCCGGCGCATCAGCAGATCGCGCAGTTCGCGGGCGTGGCGGCGGCTGACCTGGAGTTCCACGGGGCCGACGAGGACGCTGACCGTGCCCGCGTCCAGGCGGAGTTCGCCGACGTGGCGCAGGGCGACGAGATGGCGGCGGTGGATGCGGACGAACCCGCGTGCGCGCCAGCGCTCCTCGAGGGTCGACAGGGGGATGCGGACGAGGTGGCTGCCCTGCGGGGTGTGCAGTCGGGCGTAGTCGCCCTGGGCCTCGACGTGGGTGATGTCGTCGACGGCGACGAAGCGGGTCACCCCGCCGAGCTCGACGGGTATCTGGTCGGGGTCGGGTTCGTGGACGGGGATCGGCGGGGCGGGCGCCGTGGTCGCCTCGCGGAGCTGGGCGGCCCGGCGGATCGCCTCGGCGAGGCGTTCCCGGCGTACCGGTTTGAGGACGTAGTCGACGGCCTTGAGGTCGAAGGCCTGGACGGCGAAGCCCTCGTGCGCGGTGACGAAGACGACCAGCGGGGGCCGGGCGAAGCCGGTGAGGAGGCGGGCGAGGTCGAGGCCGTCGAGTCCGGCCATCTGGATGTCGAGGAAGACGACGTCGATCGCCTCGGGTCCGTCGGGGCCGGACTCCAGGGCGCGGTTGATCCGCCGCAGTGCCTCGGTGGCGTCGTTCGCGCCCTCGGCGCTGCCGACCCGTGGATCCGCGTTCAGCAGGTACAGCAGCTCCTCCAGGGAGGGTTTCTCGTCATCGACGGCGAGCGCGCGCAGCATGAACGTGGAGTGTAGGAGTAATTCGTACTCATGCACACGGGCGCGCGGCGGAGGCCTTCGCGGCGGGGGTCGCGGACGCCTCCCGCTGGCTACAGTGCCCTCATGAACAGCAAGTCCGCGGCGTTCGACGAGCTCGACCGCAAGATCATCACGGCGTTGATGGCGAACGCGAGGACCAGCTTCGCCGAGATCGGCTCGGACATCGGTCTGTCGGCCACCGCGGTCAAGCGGCGGGTGGACCGGCTGCGCGAGACCGGGGTCATCACCGGCTTCACGGCGACGGTGCAACCGGCGGCGCTCGGCTGGCGCACGGAGGCGTACGTGGAGGTGTACTGCGAGGGCGCAGCGCCGCCCCGGCGGCTCGCGGAGGTGGTGCGCAACCATCCGGAGATCACGGCGGCGATGACGGTGACCGGGGGCGCGGACGCGCTGCTGCACGTGCGGGCGGTGGACGTGGAGCACTTCGAGGAGGTGCTGGAGCGGATCCGCACCGAGCCGTTCATCCGGAAGACGATCAGCTACATGGTGCTGTCGCACCTGCTGCCGGAGGCTCCGGAGGCCGCCGCGACCCAGGACGCAGCGAACGTGCGTTGAGCTCGCCAAACACGCAGCATTACTGCGCGAACACGCAACGTTCGTTCCTTGTCGTGCGCCTGGGCCGATTCCTACCGTGGTGTCATCCCCGTCGACACCGTCAGGAAGCGGAGAAACCCTCTGTGCCCGACAGCCGTGTGCCGCGCCTTCGGCGCTTTCTCGTCTGCGAACCCAGACACTTCGCCGTGCAGTACTCGATCAATCCGTGGATGCATCCGGACACCCCCGTGGATGTCGACCTCGCCCAGGACCAGTGGCAGGAGCTGATCCGCGCCTATCGGGCCCATGGTCACACCGTGGACTCCGTGGAGCCGGTGGCGGCGCTGCCGGACATGGTGTTCGCGGCCAACTGCGCGCTCGTCCTCGGCGGCCGTGTCCTCGGCTCGCTGTTCCACGCGCCCGAGCGACGCCCCGAGTCCACCGCCTACGACGCCTGGTTCAAGAACGCCGGGTACGAGGTGTTCCGCTCCGAGGCGGTGTGCGAGGGGGAGGGCGATCTGGTGCCGACCGGTCGCTATCTGCTCGCCGGGACCGGCTTCCGCACCACCCGTGAGGCGCATCGCCTGGCGCAGGAGTTCTTCGGCGTCCCCGTGATCAGCCTCCAGCTGGTGGACCCGCGTTTCTACCATCTGGACACGGCGCTGTTCGTCCTGGACGACGGCGGCGACGGCTCCGCGGGCAACATCGCCTACTACCCGGAGGCGTTCTCCCCCGGCAGCCGCGCGGTCCTCGCCCGCCTGTACCCGGACGCGGTGATCGCCACCCGCGAGGACGCCATGGCCTTCGGCCTGAACTCGGTGTCCGACGGCCGCCATGTGTTCATCTCGCCCCGCGCCAAGGACCTCGCCGACCAGCTCGCCCGGCAGGGCTACGTTCCCGTCCCCGTCGACCTGTCGGAGTTCCAGAAGGCCGGCGGCGGCATCAAGTGCGTCACTCAGGAGATCCGCTCATGACCGCTCCCGTCCGCGCACGTTCGTCGGCCGACCTCATCCGTGCCGAGGAGCCCGTCCTCGCGCACAACTACCACCCGCTGCCCGTGGTCGTCGCCCGTGCCGAGGGCACCTGGGTCGTGGACGTCGAGGGCCGCCGCTATCTCGACATGCTGGCCGGCTACTCCGCGCTCAACTTCGGCCACCGCCACCCGGCGCTGATCGAGGCCGCGCACCGCCAGCTCGACACCCTCACCCTGACCTCGCGGGCCTTCCACAACGACCGGCTCGCCGAGTTCGCCGAGTCGCTGGCCGAGCTGACCGGCCTGGACATGGTGCTGCCGATGAACACGGGCGCCGAGGCCGTGGAGAGCGCGATCAAGGTGGCCCGCAAGTGGGCGTACGAGGTGAAGGGCGTCCCGGCCGACCGGGCGACGATCGTGGTGGCCGACGGCAACTTCCACGGCCGGACCACGACGATCGTCAGCTTCTCCACGGACCCGGTGGCCCGGGACGGCTTCGGCCCGTTCACGCCCGGGTTCCGGGTGGTCCCGTACAACGACCTCGCGGCGCTGGAGGCGGCGGTCGACGAGACGACGGCCGCCGTGCTCATCGAGCCCATCCAGGGTGAGGCGGGCGTCCTCATCCCGGACGACGGCTATCTGCGCGGGGTCCGCGAGCTGACCCGGCGCGCCGGTTGTCTGTTCATCGCGGACGAGATCCAGTCGGGCCTCGGCCGCACCGGCCGGACGCTCGCCGTCGAGCACGAGGACGTGCTGCCCGACGCCGTCCTGCTCGGCAAGGCGCTCGGCGGCGGCATCGTGCCGGTGTCGGCGGTGGTGGCCCGTCGTGAGGTGCTGTCGGTCCTGCGGCCCGGCGAGCACGGCTCGACGTTCGGCGGCAACCCGCTCGCCGCGGCGGTCGGGTCGGCGGTGGTCGAGCTGCTGCGCACCGGGGAGTTCCAGCTCCGGGCCGCCGAACTGGGCGGCGTGCTGCGGGAGGGGCTCACCGAACTGGTCGGCCGGGGCGTGGTCGGCTTCCGGGCGCGCGGACTGTGGGCGGGCGTCGACGTCGACCCCGCGATCGGCACGGGCCGCGAGATCAGTCACCGGCTCATGGAGCGGGGCATCCTGGTCAAGGACACCCACGGCTCGACCATCCGTCTGGCGCCGCCCCTGACGATCACGGGGACGGAACTCCGGTCGGCGCTGGGGACGTTGGGGGAGGTTCTGGGCGAGGCCTCCTGAGCCGCACCGCACCGCCGAGTCCGGTCATGGCTCGGCGGTGCGGTGGGGCCGGAGCAGCAGCAGGGCGATGTCGTCGGTGTGCCGGCCGGTGCGGTGGGTGTGGTGGACGAGGTCGTCCACGAGTCGGTGCAGCGGGAGGTCACCGGACTCGCCGAGGTGGTCGGCGAGGTCGGCGATGGTCCGGCCGATGTCGGTGCCGGGGTCCTCCACCAGGCCGTCGGTGTAGAGGGCGAGCAGCGTCTCGGGACCCAGGGACAGCGTGGTGAGCGGGTAGGCGGGCGTCCCGATGCCGATGCCGAGCGGGGGGCCGGGGCGGATGTCGACGGGACGGGTGCGGCCGTCGGGCGCGCGCAGGAGCGGTGGGGGGTGTCCGGCACCGGCGAGGGTGGCCCGGTGACGGGCGAGGTCGAGGTGGGCGTACAGGCAGGAGACGAAGCGGCCGGCGTTCAGGTCGGCGAGGTCGCGGTCGGTGCGGGTGAGGACCTGGTCGGGCGTGGCTCCGGCCGTGGCGTGGGCGTGGACGGCCATGCGCACCTGTCCCATGAGGGCGGCGGCCGCCATGTCGTGCCCCTGCACGTCTCCGATGACCGCGGCGGCGGTGGTGTCGGTGAGGCGGATGAGGTCGTAGAAGTCGCCGCCGACGTCCATGCCGTGGCTCGCGGGGAGGTAGCGGGCGGCGACCTCCAGGCCGGTCACGGTCGGCAGGGCGTGCGGCAGGAGGGTCTGCTGCAGGGCGTGGGCGAGGTTGTGTTTGACGTCGTAGAGGCGTGCGCGGTCCAGGGCCTGGGCGATGAGCCCGGCGAGGGGCGTGAGGAGGGAACGCTCGGCGGCGGAGAAGGGGTGGGGCTCGTCGTAGGCGAGCAGCAGGCAGCCGATGGGGTGCCCGGAGCTGAGCAGGGGCAGGAAGGCCCACGCGTGCTTGTCGGAGATCTGCGGGGCTCTCGGGTAGAGGCGGGCGAGTTCACCGCGGTCGGCGAAGAAGGAGGCGGCTCCGGTGGTCAGCGCGCGCCCGGCGGGGGTCAGGTCGGCGTCCGTGGGCAGGCCGTCGAACTGCTCGATGACGGCGGGGTCGTAGCCCCGGGCCCCGATGATCTGGATGCGGCCGGCCTGCGCGGTGGACATGATCATGCCGTGGGCGCCGAAGGCGGGCAGGATCCGGTCGGCGACCAGGTCGACGACGTCCTGGACGCCGACGGCCTCCGTCAGGGCCGCCGCCAGCGCCATCAGCAGGTGGATGCGGCTGTGCGTCGGGGTGCCGGTGAAGGTCGGCCGCCCGCCGAGGGGCCGGGAGGACGGGTCCGGGGCGATGAGGACGCTGGTACCGCTGTCGTCCGTCTGGAGGCGGAGGTCGAGCCACTGGTTCGGGGGCCGCAGGACGGTCAGGGCGACCGGCTCGCGGCTGCTCATGGCGGTGCGGTACGCGTCCATGTACGCGATGTTGTCGAGCCAGGTCAGTGACTGCCACGGTCGTGTGCCGAGCAGTTGTTCGGCCGGTCTGGCCAGCAGTCCGGCGGCCGCGGCGTTCACGTAGGTGATGCGGCCACCGAGGTCGAGGGCGAGCGTGCCGAGGGGCAGGCGTTCCACCAGCCGGGCCGCCTCGGACCCGGATTGCGGTACCGCTTCCGGGCGGTCGGGGCGGACGAAGCGGGGCCGCTTGGGGATGGGCGGAGGCAGGGCGGCCCCGTCCAGTACGCGGGCGATACGGCGGGCACCGGCCATGATCCGGCCGCGCTCCCGGCGGCTGAGGACCGGTGACCGGCCCGGGGACCACATCAGCAGCAGGGCGCCCCGGCAGTGCCGGATCCCCGTGAGCGGGACGACCGCGAACGCGACCTGGTAGGGGATGCTCGCCGCGACGCGCGGATAGCAGCGGGCCAACTCGTCCAGTGAACTGACCCAGACGAGCCGCTCGTTGCGTATCGCGTCCTGGGTCGGGCCGTGGACGGCGTAGGGGGCCCGCCACCACGGCGCGAAGGCGTCGACCGGGACACCGCACAGGGCGATCAGGCCGAGGACGGCCTCGGCCGGGTCCAGGACGTAGACGCCCGCGGACCTGGCGCCCGTACGGCGCACGATCGCCGCCAGGGTCTCACCGAGCGGATCGGCCGCACCCGGCTCCGCACCGGGCCCGGTCATTCGGCGCCACGCCCTACGCGCATATGCCGACGCTAAGCCCGCCCACGGGAGACGGCATGTCGATCAGGCGGCGACGCCGGCCGGGGGTACCGGCGGGAGCGCGCGTGCGGGTGTCACGGGTGCGGCGGCTGCCGCCACGCCCCCACGGCCACCAGCCCCCTCCCCGCGACCCCCTCCCCCGGCTGCCGGTCGACCCCCGCTGTTCGGTTTGCTCCGGCCTCCTCCCGGTGACGTGGCACGTCGGGCTACGATCAATCGTCGACACGCAGGACGAGGCCCACCAGCGCTCATGCGCCTGACGCAGCGTCAGCGAGGTCAGCGAGGAGTCCTCGTGAGTCCGAACACGTCCACAGAGCCGATCCGGTAGCGCGAGGGAGACGCCGTGTTCTATTACCTGCTCAAGTACGTGCTTCTGGGCCCCCTGCTGAGACTGGTCTTCCGGCCTCGCATCGAGGGCCTCGAACACGTGCCGTCGTCGGGCGCCGCCATCGTCGCGGGCAATCACCTGTCCTTCTCGGACCACTTCCTCATGCCCGCGATCCTCAAGCGCCGCATCACCTTCCTGGCGAAGGCCGAGTACTTCACCGGCCCGGGTCTCAAGGGCCGGCTGACGGCGTTCTTCTTCCGCAGCGCCGGGCAGATCCCGGTCGACCGCTCCGGCAAGGACGCGGGCCAGGCCGCCATCCGCGAGGGCCTCGGCGTGCTGAGCAAGGACGAACTCCTCGGCATCTACCCGGAGGGCACCCGCTCGCACGACGGCCGCCTCTACAAGGGCAAGGTCGGCGTCGCCGTCATGGCGCTCAAGGCCGGCGTGCCCGTCATCCCGTGCGCCATGATCGGCACCTTCGAGGCGCAGCCCCCGGGCAAGGTCATCCCCAACATCCACCCCGTCGTCATCCGCTTCGGCAAGCCCCTCGACTTCTCCCGCTACGAGGGCATGGAGAACGAGAAGGCCGTGCTGCGCGCCATCACCGACGAGATCATGTACGCGATCCTCACGCTCTCCGAGCAGGAGTACGTCGACCAGTACGCGGCCGTCGTGAAGGCGGAGGAGGCCGCCGCGGCGAAGGAGCGCAAGTTCCCGCGCATGCCGCTGAGTTGAGCGAGCCCCCGGCGGAGCAGCCCGGGTCGGGACCCGTCGGTGTTCTGCCGGTGGCAGAGCAGCGCGACGCCCGGTACCCGGGCGCCGTACGGTCGGGGCCATGACACGACGTGCTGTGGTGATCGGAGCGACGGGACAGATCGGCCGACCGGCCGTGGCGGCGCTGGCGCGCGACGGGTGGGCGGTGACGGCCGTCTCGCGGGGCGGCGGCCGCGACGACGACTGGCCGGAGGAGGTACGCACCGTCTCGGCCGACCGGGGCGACGACGCGGCGCTGTCGGCCGCGATCGGTGACGGCTGCGACGTGCTGGTGGACGTGGTCGCGTACGGTCCCGAACACGCCCGGCAGTTGCTGTCGTCGGCCGACCGGGTGGGCTCGGCGGTCGTCGTCTCCAGCGTCTCGGTGTACGAGGACGACAAGGGCCGCAGCTTCGACACCCAGGCGGAGCCGGACGGCTTCCCCGTCTACCCGCTGCCCCTGCCCGAGAGCCAGCGCACGATCCGGCCGGACGACACCTCCTACAGCACCCGCAAGGCCGGCCTGGAACGTGAACTCCTCGCCGAGGGCTACCGGTTGCCCACGACCCTGCTGCGCGCGGGCGCCATCCACGGGCCGCACTGCCGTACACCGCGCGAGCTGTACTTCGTGAAGCGCAACCTGGACCGCAGGCCGCGCCGGATCCTCGCCCACGGCGGTGCGAGCCGCTTCCATCCGGCGAGCGTCCACAACATCGCCGAGCTGATCCGGCTGGCCGCCGCCCGGCCCGGTGCGCGGGCGCTGAACGCCGTCGACCCCGACGCGCCCACCGTCGTGGAGATCGCCGCCGCCGTCGACGCGGTGATGGGCGTACGGGCGGAGAACGTGCTCGTCGACGGCCCCGCCCCGTCGCCCACCGTGGGCGAGACCCCGTGGACCGTGCCGGCGCCGGTGGTGTGCGACATGTCGGCGGCCGAGCGGGAGTTGGGCTACCGCCCGGTGGTCCGGTACGCGGATTCGCTGCCGGAGACGGTCGCCTGGATCGAGGGCCGACTCGCGGGCGGACGGGACTGGCGGGAGGCGTACCCCAGGATGGCCGAGGTGTACGGGGACCTCTTCGACTACGCGGCGGAGGACGCCTGGCTGGCGGGGCGGCAGGTGTGAGCGCATGAGCGAGGGGGCGACCGGTGCCGGTCGCCCCCTCGCCGCTTCCAGGGCCCTACGGCCCTTCGGGTCCTACGGGGTCGGCGTGGCGTGCGGGGCGCACTTCACGTCGGCCTTGCCCACCTTGCCGGTGAGCAGGTAGGTGTCCACGCGCTCGTTGACGCACGGGTTGACCAGGCCGGTGACTCCGTGGGAGCCGGCCTTCGTCTCCGTGATCAGCCTGGAGCCCTTGAACCGCTTGTGCAGTTCGACGGCGCCCTCGTACGGCGTGGCCGCGTCCCGCTCGGCCTGGACGATCAGGACGGGCGGCAGGCCCTTCCTGGTCTTCACGTCCACCGGGGTGTACTGCTTGGACGGCCAGGTGGCGCACGGCAGGTTCATCCAGGCGTTGGCCCAGGTCATGAACGGGTGGTTCTTGTGCAGCCGGGTGTTGTCGCGGTCCCACTTCTTCCAACTGGTGGGCCACTTGGCGTCGGTGCACTCGACCGCCGTGTAGACGGCGTTGCCGTTCTCCGAGGCGGCGTTGCCCGCCGTGTCGGAGAGGTCCGGGGCGGCCGCGTCCACCAGCGCCTGGGTGTCACCGGCGGCGTACTTGCTCCACACCTGGGCGGTGGGCGCCCACGCGGAGTCGTAGTACGGGGCGCTCTGGAAGAAGGAGATCAGCTCGGCCGGGCCGACCAGCCCGCCGAGGGGGTTCTTCTTCGCGGTGGCGCGCAGCTTCAGCCAGTTCGCCTGCACCTTCGCCTGGGTGTCACCGAGGTGATAGGTCGCGTCGTGCGCCGCGACCCACGTCGTCCAGTCCTTCCAGCGCGTCTCGAAGGCGACGTCCTGGTCCAGGTTGGCCTGGTACCAGATCTTCTCGCGGGAGGGGTTCACCACGCTGTCGACGACCATGCGGCGCACGTGGTTCGGGAAGAGGGTGCCGTAGACGGCGCCGATGTACGTGCCGTACGAGACACCGAGGAAGTTGAGCTTCTTCTCCCCGAGGGCGGCCCGGATGACGTCCAGGTCGCGCGCGGTGTTCGGGGTCGTCATGTGCGGCAGCATCTCGCCGCTGCGCTCCTTGCAGCCGGCCGCGTACTTCGCCGCGAGCCCGCGCTGCTTGCGCTTGTCGGCCTCGGAGTCCGGGACCGGGTCCATCTTGGGCGCCTTCACGAACTCCTGCGGATCGGCACAGGAGATGGGCGCCGACTTGCCGACACCACGCGGGTCGAAGCCCACGAAGTCGTAGGCCTTGGACGTGTTGACCCACAGGGGGTTCTTGGTCGTGACCCGGCGCGGGAAGCGCAGGCCCGAGCCGCCCGGGCCGCCGGGGTTGTAGACGAGCGCGCCCTGGCGCTCCTCCTTCGTACCGGTGCTGCCGATCCGGTCGACGGCGAGCTTGATCTGCTTGCCGTTCGGCTTGGCGTAGTCCAGCGGCACGGTGACCCAGCCGCACTGGATGGGCTTCTCCAGCCCCCAGCTCTCGGGGCAGTCCTGCCACGTGATGCCCTGCTTCGCCGCCTTGGCGGCGGCGACGGCGACACCCTTGGCCTCACGGTCCCGCACGCTCGTGCCGTCCGCGGCGCCGGCCGTGGGAGCCGTGACGGCACTGGCTATCAGGGTCGCCGTGACGAGCAGTCCGGCGGAGCCGAACGCTCCCGCCCTTCTCGTCGGCCTCATACCTCTCAAGAGGGAACTCCCCGTACATCGTTGCGAAGTGTCGAATGGTCACGGGGATCCTCGTGCCTGTGAGGCACCTGAGAACAGGGGCCCGACGCGTTCTTTACTAATCCGATAACCGGTGCGGAAAGTCCCGTTCAGCGGAACTCAGGTCTCACGCCTCCTCAGCCGTCCAGCTCGGCGAGAGCCTGGTCCAGCACACGCCGCAGCCGCAGCGCGTCGGGTGCGAGCGCGCTGACGAGGACCGCGGGTCCGGCGAGCGGAGTGAGCGCGGCGGTCTCCCCGAGCACCCTCGGCTCGGGCAGCTTGTCGACGAACTCCGGCCGTACGACGAGGAGTTGTGCCAACGCCCGGTGCCCCCCCAGCACCGCGGGCCCGTCCCAGCCGCCCGGCGCGCCGGGCCCGCACCCCACCTCCTGATCGAGCAACGGCCGCCCGTCGAGCAGTACGGTGAGCCGACTCCGCAACCGCCCCGGCCGCTCCCCCGCCCGGCCGAGCACCTGCTCCTCGCGGAACACCAGCCGGGCCCCGGGAGAGAGGTCGACGCGCGTCGACACCGCCAGATCGCTGCCCTGCGCGGAGATCAACTGCTCCGGCAGCCACCGCAGTTCGCCACCGTCGGCCACGTCGATCCGTACGTCGTAACGGGCCTCCCCCTCGGCCTGCCCGGGCAGCGCGATCGTCGCGGCGGCCGACCCGACGTCCAGCCGGGCCCCCTCCCCGACCTCCGCCTCGACGGCGAACCGGTCCCCGCCGAGCGGCCCGCTCATCGCCCCGACCAGCATGACCCGCGCCGCGTCCCCACTCCCCCGGGTACGCCGCAGCGCCAGGGGCCCGTCGCTCTCCAGCACGGGCAGGGCCGTACCGCCCCGCCCGTCGGCGCGGGCCGCGATGCGCGCGGTGGCCCTGACGCCGGTGGTCCCCCTGTTCTGCTGTGCCGCAGCCCCTCGGAGAGCCGTCATGCCGTCCACGCCGCGAGCTTCTCCCGCACCCAGGCGGCGACCTCGCCGACCCCGGCCTCCTCCCGCAACGACTGGAACACCACCGGCAGTTGCGCGCGCTGCGCCTTCGCGTCCGCGGCCATCCGGGCGAGGTCGGACCCGACGTACGGCGCGAGGTCCGTCTTGTTGACGACGAGCAGGTCGGCGGTGGTGACTCCGGGCCCGCCCTTGCGGGGGATGTCGTCGCCGCCGGCCACGTCGATGACGAAGATCTGCGCGTCGACGAGCCCCTTGGAGAAGGTGGCGGTGAGGTTGTCGCCGCCGGACTCGACGAGGATGAGGTCCAGCGGGCCGACCTCGTCCTCCAGGTCCTCCACGGCCTCCAGGTTGGCGGAGATGTCGTCCCGGATGGCGGTGTGCGGGCACGCCCCCGTCTCCACGGCCGTGATCCGCTCCGGCGGCAACACGGCCTCCCTGAGCAGGAACTCGGCGTCCTCCCGCGTGTAGATGTCGTTCGTCACGACCGCGAGCGACAACTCGTCCCGCAACGCCCGGCACAGCGCGGCGACGGTCGCCGTCTTACCGGACCCGACGGGCCCCCCGAGCCCCACGCGCAACGCGCGCCGGCTCCCATCGGGCCGGTGCGCGTCCGCGCCGATGGCTGAGGGGCCGTCGTGGGAGTGGGTGTGGTCCAGATGCATGTCTGCGGCTCCTTCTTGGGATGGGTGGGAGGACGGGTGCCCCTGGCAGGCCTCCGGCCTTTCGGGCCGAAAAGCACGGGGCGCAGCCCCGCTTTTTCAGGGGCGCGGGGAACTGCGCGACCAGCCCCCACCGGACGGACGCCTGGGGGTCAAAGGGGCGCAGCCCCTGGTGGATGGGACGGGTAGGGGCGGCGGGGGCGAACCCCGCTCAGGACGCGAACAACCGCACAGGCCAAGCCGCATGCACCTCCGCACTGATCTCCAACAACGGCCCGGAAGCCACCGGCAGAACCCCCACCCCACCGGCCCCCACCCCCCGCGCCGCCTCAACCGCGGCCGCCCCCACCGCATCCATCTCGGCAGCCAACCGCGCCAACACCCCCGTCGCCTCGAACGGATCGAGACTCAGCAACCGCACCGTGGCGCCGGCGGCCCCACTCACACTCTCGTACACGGAGCAGTACGCCGCGTCGTCCGCCCCCAGCCCGGCCGCCCGGGCCGTCACCCCCAGCACGACCGGCTGATGCGCCCCCTTGGGGAACACTCGCGCCACCGCGTCCAGTTCCCCGGAGGGCCACGTGGCCCGCGCCGCCCGCATCAACTGCCGCCCCAGCTTCCGCGAGGCGACCCGCAGCGCGAGTGACGGCGTACGGGCGTCGGCGGCCACGTCCAGCTCGACCGGGTCGACACCCAGCGCGGCGGCGGCCGCGAGAGACGCCGACACCAGCCCGACGGTGTGCAGACGCCCCCGGCAGAACGCCTCCAGCCCCTCCGCCCCGGTGATCAGCCCCGCCTTGACGGCCGCCTCGGCCCCGCCGGAGTGCGCGTGCCCCCCGGCGGGAAAGCGGCCGTCGGCCAGGACGAGAAGAGTCGCCCGGGACATCAGAAGAGGAAGTAACGCTGGGCCATGGGCAGTTCGGCGGCCGGTGTGGCCTCCACCAGCTCCCCGTCGATGTGCACGGCGAAACTGTCGGGGTCGACGCGCACCTCGGGCCGCGCGTCGTTCTCCCGCATGTCGGCCTTGGTGACCCCCCGGGTCGACTCGATGGCGACGAACCGCTTCCCGAGCGCGAGCCGCTCCGGCAGCCCGTCCTCGATGGCGAGCGGCGCCACGAAGTTGAACGAGTTGGAGGCGGGCGCCCGCCCGATGGCCCCGTACATGGGACGCGGCAGGATCGGCTGCGGGGTGGGGATGGAGGCGTTGGCGTCGCCCATCTGCGCGTACGCGATCTGGCCGCCCTTGATCACGAGCTGGGGCTTCACGCCGAAGAACGCGGGCTCCCACAGGACGAGGTCGGCGAGCTTCCCGCTCTCCACGGACCCGATCTCCCGGGCCAGTCCCTGCGCGAGCGCCGGGTTGATCGTGTATTTGGCGACATAGCGACGTACCCGTCGGTTGTCCGCCCGCCCGTCACCGGGCAGCGCGCCGCGCCGCCGCTTCATCACGTGCGCGGTCTGCCAGGTCCGCAGGATGACCTCGCCGACCCGGCCCATGGCCTGCGCGTCGGAGGAGATGATCGAGATGGCGCCCAGGTCGTGCAGGATGTCCTCGGCGCCGATGGTCGACGGCCGGATCCGGGACTCGGCGAACGCGAGATCCTCCGGCACGGCCGCGTTCAGGTGGTGGCAGACCATCAGCATGTCGAGGTGTTCCTCGGCGGTGTTGACGGTGTAGGGCCGGGTCGGGTTGGTGGAGCTGGGCAGCACGTGCGGCTCGGAGACCACGGTCATGATGTCGGGCGCGTGTCCGCCGCCCGCGCCCTCGGTGTGGTACGCGTGGATGCCGCGTCCGGCGATCGCGGCGAGCGTGTCCCCCACGAAACCGGCCTCGTTGAGGGTGTCCGTGTGGATGGCGACCTGGATGCCGGTCCGTTCGGCGACGGTCAGCGAGGCGTCGATGACGGCCGGGGTCGAGCCCCAGTCCTCGTGCAGCTTGAGGCCGAGGGCGCCCCCGCGGATCTGGGACAGCATCGCCTCGTGGGAGACCGTGTTGCCCTTGCCCAGGAAGCCGATGTTGAGCGGGTACTGCTCCATCGCCTCCAGCATCCGGGCCAGGTGCCACGGGCCGGGGGTGACGGTCGTGGCCTTCGAGCCCTCCGCCGGGCCCGTGCCGCCGCCGACCAGGGTCGTGACACCGGACGACAGCGCCTCGTCGGCGATCTGCGGGCAGATGAAGTGGACGTGGGCGTCGATGGCGCCGGCCGTGACGATCCGCCCGTTGCCCGCGATGATCTCCGTCTCCGGGCCGATGACCAGGTCGGGGTGGACCCCGTCCATGGTGTCGGGGTTGCCGGCCTTGCCGATGCCGGTGATCCGGCCGTCGCGGATGCCGATGTCGGCCTTGACGATCCCCCAGTGGTCGATGATCACCGCGCCGGTGACGACCGTGTCCGGGGTGCCTTCTGCGCGCGTAGCGCGGGCCTGGCCCATGGATTCACGGATGACCTTGCCGCCGCCGAACACCGCCTCGTCACCGGCGAGTCCGGGTCCGCCGGAGCGGTCCTCCTCGATCTCGATCAGCAGATCGGTGTCGGCGAGCCGGATACGGTCACCGGTGGTCGGGCCGAACAGGTCGGCGTACGCGGCACGCGAGATCTCAGGCATCGAGGGCACCTCCGGTCTCCCCGCGCAGTCCGGGCACGACACGGGCGCCGGTGAGCGGTACGAGTTCGACGTCGACGGGGATCCCGGGCTCGAAACGCACGGCGGTGCCGGCGGCGACGTTCAGCCGCTTGCCGCGCGCGGCGGCGCGGTCGAACTCCAGGCCGGGGTTGGCCTCGGCGAAGTGGTAGTGGGAGCCGACCTGGACGGGCCGGTCGGCGGCGTTGAGGACGGTGAGCCGGGTGACTTCACGGCCCTCGTTGTAGACGATCGGGTCCGAGGCGAACAGGATCTCTCCGGGAATCACGGGCGCTCCCCCTCAGACGATCGGGTCGTGGACGGTGACGAGCTTGGTGCCGTCCGGGAAGGTCGCCTCGACCTGGACGTCGTGGATCATCTCGGGGATGCCCTCCATGACGTCGTCCCGGGTGAGCAACTGCCGTCCGGACGCCATGAGTTCGGCCACCGTACGGCCGTCCCGCGCGCCTTCGAGGAGGTGCGCGGTGATGAGCGCGACGGCCTCGGGGTGGTTCAGCTTCAGGCCGCGGGCCCGGCGCTTCTCCGCCACGTCGGCCGCCACATGGATCAGCAGCCTCTCCTGCTCGTGCGGGGTCAGTTGCACGGCGTCCACCTCACATCCTCGCTCCGGACCGTGCGGGATCCGGTTGCCTCGCCACCGGGCAAATTCGCTGGTGGCGTGGCCGCAGGCTAATTGGGTGGCGTTTCGGCGACGTTAACCGGACCGTGATCCCCGCTCAGTCTCATCCGTCCCCGCCGTCCCCGCCGTCCCCTCAGCCCGCTCAGTCCCGGGCCTGCGGGTCCCCCATGCTCGTCAGCGCCTTCACACCCAGCTCGACCACCTGGATCGGCACGTCCCCGAAGAGCGCGTACTGGGCGGCGAATCCCTGGGCGAGCGCCACCATCGTGCGCGCGACGCTGACCGCGGGGATGTCGGCCCGCATCATGCCGGCGTCCTGGTACCCCTCGACGATCCTGATCCACGGCTTGCGGACCTGGGCGAAGCCGTCCGCCAGGATGGCGTGCAGCTCGGGATTGCGCAGCGTCTCGGCCCACACCTGCACCATCAGCCGCGGGTACAGGGACTCCCCCGCCTCCCCCAGCGACGGCTGCCGGTGCAGGATCCGGCGCAGGACCGCGCCGATCAGCACATCCGGCGGCGGAGGCGGGCCCTCGGCCGCGGCCTCCTCGAACGCCTCGCGCACCTCACCGAGGACCGTGCCGACGATCGCGGCGATCAGCTCCTCCTTGCCGCTGAAGTAGCGGTAGACCGCTCCGGCGGAGAGGTCGGCCTCCTTGAGCACGTCCTGCATGGACGTGGCGTGGAAGCCGTTGCGGGCGAAGCAGCGGGCGGCGGCGTCGAGGATCTGGCGGCGGCGAGCGTCCAGACGCTCCTGAGATACGCGGGGCATGCCGCCAAACGTAAAACGAACGTTCCTTCTTGACAAGCGCGACACCCAGGAGCATGGTGAAGTCAAGAAAAACGAACGATCCTTCTTTTTAGGGAGAACCCATGTCCGCCCCGTCCGCTGCACCCACCGCGGCCACCACACAGGCCACGCAGGCAACGCACGCCGGCCCGGCGACCCCGGCCCACTCGGTACCCCCCGGCCGCCGCATGGTGGCGATCATCGTCCTGATCCCGCTCGTCGCGGCGCTCGCGCTCTGGGCCTTCGCCTGGCCCAACGCCCGGACCGCACCCCGCGACCTGCCGCTCGGCGTGGCCGGACCGGCGACCGCCGTGGCCCAGGTCGAACGGCAGCTGGAGCAGCGGGACGGCGCGTTCGAGATCCACCGCTACGCCGACGAGGCGGCCGCGCGGGACGCGATCGAGGACCGGACCGTATACGGCGCGGTGGTCGTCACCCAGGCCGGGCCGAAGCTGCTCACCGCCTCGGCCGCGAGCCCGATGGTCGCCCAGTTGCTGCAGCAGGCCGTGACGCAGCAGGCCGCCGAGGAGGGCGTCCCGGTGACGACCACCGATGTGGTGGCCAGCCCGGCGAACGACCCTCGGGGCTCGGCCTTCGGTTCGAGCGTGCTGCCGCTGGCCCTGGCCGGTACGGCGTCCGGCGCCCTGGTCACCCTGCTCGGGCTGCGCCGGGGGCGTGCGGTCGGCGCGCTGGTCGGGGCCGCCGCACTGGTCGGGACCGCTGCCGCCGCCCTCGCCGACAGCTGGCTCGGGGTGCTCGGCGGTCACTGGTGGGCCGAGGCCGGTGTGCTGAGCCTGGCGACCCTGGCCGTCGGCGCCACCGTGGCCGGACTCGCCGCACTGCTGGGACGGGCGGGCCTCGGTCTCGGCGCCCTGCTGATCGTCTTTCTCGGCAACCCGTTCGCGGGCGCCTCCTCGGCACCCCAGATGCTCCCCGAGCCGGTGGGCGCCCTCGGCCAGCTCCTCCCGCCGGGTGCGGGCGCGTCACTCCTGCGCTCGGTCTCCTTCTTCGACGGCGCCGGCGCCCTGACCCCGGCCCTGGTGCTGACCGCGTGGGCCGGCCTCGGCCTCACGGCGGTCCTCCTGGGCGACCTGCGCGGGCGCCGCACCCCGCCCACCGAGCGGCCCACCCCTGAGCCGACGCCGGCCCCGACCGCCGCTCACTGACCACCGGCGACCGCTCCATCAGACCGGCCGTGCGCCCCCGCTGTAGCGGACGGGGGCGCACGGCCTTGGTGTCGGCGATCGAGCAGAGCGGTCTGTCGAGCAGAGCCGTCTACGGAGGCACTCGCCCCGGCGCTAAGAAGCCCCGGAGCCCCGATGCTCGGCCGCGATGCCGAAGCGCTGCTGTTCCCGGGAGGCGGGTGCGATCTCGTGGACTCGGGAGACGGCGCTGATCACCGGCTCGTCGGTCGGCTCCTGCAGGGCTTCGAGCTGCTCCAGGTCGGCTGCCGAGACGAGGGCGACGAGGGGCTTGCCGTGCCGCGTCACGACGACGCGCTCGCCGCCGTAGACCACGCGGTTGATCAGATCGGCGAGCTCAGCCCTGGCTTGCGTCACCGGAATCTCGTAGGCCATGGAGCCCAGCTTAGACCGGGCGCCTCGCACCGCCCTGAGCTCGCCGCCCCCCGCCGCTGGCCGCCGGTCACTGTCTACGGGTCTACGGGTCTACGGGTCTACGCAACCTCCACCCCGCACGTTCGGCCGATCCCCTCCTCCCCGGTACGTACGTCCTGTACATTTTTTACAGAAGTCGATCAGAGGAGGCGTGTCTCATGCCCGCGAACCGACCGTCGGCCCGTCAGATGCTGCCCGAGTTCACCGAGCGCACCAGTGCGGGTCACCGAACGATGGATCCGTACGCCAAGTTGCTGGAAGAACGGATCGTGTTCCTCGGGACGCAGATCGACGACACGTCGGCGAACGACGTGACGGCGCAGTTCATGCACCTGGAGCACCAGTCGCCGGACCGCGACATCTCGCTGTACATCAACTCCCCCGGCGGCTCGTTCAGCGCGATGACGGCCCTCTACGACACCATCCGCTTCGTCACCTGCGATGTGGAGACCATCTGTCTGGGACAGGCGGGTGCGGCCGCCGCGGTGCTGCTCGCGGCGGGCACGCCGGGCAAGCGGTTCATGCTGCCGGGCGCGCGGGTGCTGATCCACCAGCCGGCGGTGGCCGACCGGGTCGAGGGGCAGGCAAGCGATCTGGCCATCCAGGCCGAGGAGTTGACGCGCAACCGCCGGAGGCTGGAGGAGATGCTCGTCCGGCACACCGGACAGAGCCCGGAGCGGATCAGCGCGGACATCGAGCGGGACACGTTCCTCGACGCGGAGGCGGCGGTCGAGTACGGCCTGGCCGATCGGGTGATTCCGAGCCGCAGGACCTCGGGCACGCTCCCCGGCGCGAGGTGAGCCGCGGATGCTCCCACCCGAACTTCCGCCGTTGCCCGCGCTCACCCGCGCCGAGGCCGAGCTGATCGACCGTTACCTGGACGTGGTCGATCTGCTCGGCCGGATCAATCCGGCCCGACCGGGCGACACCTACCGCGGGTTGCGCGCGGCGCAGGCGCTCGTCGCCAAGGCGACCGCCCTGCGCGACGCACTCGAACTGATGCACAAGCGTGGGGAGCACGAGGTGCACGCCCCGACGCTCGCGCGCGCCCTGCGGGTCCTGGACGGCGAGCGGCGGGTGGGGCGGGTGGCGCTGCCTCCGGAGCCGGAGGACTCACCCGCCTGAACGCGTCTGAACCGATCCCGGGTCGCTCGCCGTACTACTGACGGGGCGTCCGGTCCAGGTTTCGCACCGTCCGGACGGCCTACCGCGATCGACCCATCGGCCCATACGTCGTGAGGACCTGTGAAGTTGCGCAACATGCCTGGTACCGGGCCGGAATATGCCATTCCGGTGCTGGTGCGGACCTCCTCGACGGGCTGGACACAACAGCTGAAAATGGTCTGTCCACCCGAACGGGCGAGTGGTGAGTAAGACCACAAATCCCCGGTTCCGTTGGGATTTTCGGACTTCTGTGCGCCAAGATCCCTTCCTGACGACAAGCCCCCGCCGCAGCGGCGGGGCGATCCGGGTGGACGCCGAGTCCTGCCGCCGCCCGGATGACCGGTCGACAGAAGTGCATCGGCAGGAGTGGAGGACCCAAGCACGACGGGTCGCCGGAACGGTCACGCCACGACCGCGCCGAGCAGCCCTTGGGGTGAAGCCGCGTCAGCGGCCGGGCAACTTCGCCAGCCCGAATCCGACAGGTCATCCTTCACAGGCGGCTGACGAAGGGTTGCGCATGACTGCGCTGAATCGTGTCCCGTCGCTGTTGACCCGGGCCGGCACGGCCTCGGCTCTGACCATCGCCGCTGTCAGCGGCAGCATCGTGGTCCCGGGCGCCGCATCCGGCGCCGAGGCCGCCACGGTGGCGTCGAAGGCACTCAAGGTCGCGGCTTCCAAGAAGGGCTCCCCTTACAAGTACGGCGCCGTGGGCCCGAGCAGGTTCGACTGCTCAGGGCTGACGCTCTACTCGTTCAAGAAGGCGGGCAAGAAGCTGCCCCGTACTGCTCAGCAGCAGTACAACAAGACGAAGCACATCTCCGCGAGCAGCCGCAAGCTCGGAGACCTCGTCTTCTTCCACTCGGGCTCGAACGTCTACCACGTCGGTATCTACGCGGGGAAGGGAAAGATCTGGCACTCGCCGAAGACGGGTGACGTCGTCCGGCTGCAGAAGCTGTGGACGAAGAACGTCTGGTACGGCCGGGTCCGCTGACCCACCGTCGGGGGCGGCGGAGCTCTCCGCCGCCCCCGACGGGCGTGCGACCGGCGGTTTTGGATACCCGTTCGACCATGGCCGAAGAACGCACCCGTCCCGCACGCAACGAGACCCCCCTCGAACGCGCCGACCGCAATTTCTCCGAGCTGCTCCAGGAGTTGCGCGTCACCCAGACCGGGGTGCAGATCCTCTTCGCGTTCCTGTTGACATTGGCCTTCACCCCGCGCTTCCCGGACCTGGACTCCTTCCAGCGCGCCACCTACGTCGTCACCCTGCTGCTCGCGGTCCTCGCGGCGACCCTCTTCACCGCCCCGGCCGCCCTGCACCGCTCCCTCTTCCAGCAGAACGCCAAGCCCCTCATCGTCCAGGTGTCGTCTCGGCTGGCCACCGCAGGCCTGATCGTGCTGATGCCGGCCTTCACCGGCTCCGTCCTGCTCGTCGTGGACGTGACGCTCGGCCGGAAGGCCGGGATGGCCGCCGGGGCCGGCACCTTCCTCGTCTGCCTGCTCCTGTGGGCCGCGCTCCCGAAACTGGTGGTCCGCTTCTCCGACCACGCCGACTCGACGGCACAGCCGGCCACGGACGAGGGCCCCGTCAGGGTTCCTGCGGACCGCCCGCGCTGACCGGCCGCACCGGGACCGTCCACGGCAGTTCGATCGCCACCGTCTTGCCACCCTCCCGGGTGGGTCTGACGCTGAGCCTGCCGCCGCACTCGGCGGTCAGCCAGCGGATGATGACCATGCCCCGGCCGTTGTCCTGCTGGACGGCGGCCGGCAGTCGTTTCGGAAAGCGTGGATGGCTGTCGGTGACGCCGATGCGCAGGCGCTCGTCCCGGTCGAGGGCGAGGTCCACGGTGAAGGTGGGCGACTGCCCGAGGGTGTGCTGGACGGCGTTGGTGGCGAGTTCGGACACGATCAGGCGCACGGTGTCGGCGATGTCGGTGTCGCCCGGCAGGCCCCATTCGGCGAGCACGCCGGCGACGTAGTTCCGGGCCGTGGACACCGAGGCGGGATCGCTCGGCAGAGTGACGGATGCTTCCAGGTGATCTGCCATGGCGAGGCGTCCCTTTCCCACGGGACCGGTGTCCGACAGGGAGCGGATGGTTCGACTACGGTCCCGGACTGGTGCTTCGCGCCAGACTGCCACTACCTGGGCTGTCACGGGTGGCGATCCACCAAGATATGCATATATCTGTCGCTCGAAGCGGTGAACTATCCGACGGCCGACCGTATTTGGGTGAGGGTTTCGTCCATCCTCTGTCGTCACCCCGACTTCGCGCGCCGGGCGGAAGGAGAATCCCATGCAGTACGGTCCGGCGGTGCGCCGCCGCAAGCTCGGTGCCGAGTTGCGTGTCCTGCGCACCCGTTCCGCGCTCACCAGTATCGAGGCGGCCCATCGGGTGGGCTGGCACCAGTCCAAGGTGAGTCGGATCGAGACGGGCGCCAGCGGCGTGAAGCCCGCGGACGTACGCAAGCTGCTGGACGCGTACGGGGTCGCCGACACCGAGTTACGGGAGCTGCTCCTGGCGCTCGCGGGCTCCGAGGACGGCGGCGGGCGGCACAACTGGTGGCACGCCTATCGGGGCGTACTGCCGCCGACGTACCGGGACTTCATCAGCCTGGAGTCGCAGGCCGGGGGGATGCGGACGCTGGAGACCTCGGTGGTGCCGGGCCTGCTGCAGATCCCCGAGTACGCGCGGGAGGTGACCCGGGCCGCGGTGGAGGGGCTGGAAGACGACAAACTCGACGCGCTCGTGGAAGTGCGGCTCGCGCGGCAGGAGGTCCTGCGGGGGAACCCGCCGCTGAAGCTGAGCGCCGTGCTCGACGAGGGCGTTCTCCGACGTGAGGTGGGCGGTCCCGAGATCATGGCCCGCCAGCTGGGCCGGCTCGTCGAGGCGGCTCGCCTTCCGCAGGTGCGACTGCAGGTGCTGCCGTTCACTGCCGGGGCGCACATCGGCCTCACGGGCCCTTTCGTAATTTTCTCATTTAGGAGCACATCTGATCTGGACGTGGTTGTTCTCGACCACTTGACGAGTAGCCTCTACCTCGAACGGAAAGAAGACCTCAAGGCGTATGTCGAGGCCTTCAACGCCCTTCAGATCCACGCCCTTTCGCCCGAGGACTCGTTGGATTACATCGCCGGGCTAGCCGCCGGCGCGTAAGGAGGCACCATGTCCGCACTGCCTCGGAACGTACCCACCAGTACCGCACTACGCGGAGTGCGATGGCTGCGCAGCAGTCGCAGCACCGGAATGAACAACTGCGTGGAGACGGCCCGTCCCACGTCCGGCCGCTGGGCCGGCCTGGTGGCCGTACGCGATTCGAAGAACACGGCGGGGCCCGCCCTGCTGTTCGACCCCGACGCCTGGGAGGGATTCATCACCACGCTGCGGTGACCCCCACCGACGGCGTTCGCACTTCCGCTTACGGCGACGCACGGCCCTGACGCCGACTCACGGTCGCGTATCGCCGATGATCCCCACAGCCCGGTCGATCTGCTCCCGTGTGAGATCCGCGCGGGCGGTCAGCCTCAGCCGGGACACGCCGTCCGGCACGGACGGGGGGCGGAAACAGCCGACGGCGAGACCCGCCGCACGGCAGTCGGCCGCCCACCGCACCGCCTGATCCGGGGACGGCGCGCGTACGGAGACCACGGCGGCGTCGGGCCGCACCGCTTCATGGCCCGACGCCGTCAGCCGTGTGTGCAGCTCCCGCGCCACCTCACGGGCGCGTGCGGCGCGCTCCGGCTCACGGCGCAGCAGCCGGAGCGCGGCGAGCGCCGCGCCGGTCGCCGCCGGGGCGAGTCCGGTGTCGAAGATGAACGTCCGGGCCGCGTTGACCAGGTGGTCGATGACCTTGGCCGGGCCGAGGACGGCACCCCCCTGGCTGCCCAGCGACTTCGACAGCGTGACCGTCACGACCACGTCGGGGTCGCCCGCGAGCCCCGCCGCGTGGGGCGCGCCCCGGCCGCCGTCGCCGAGGACCCCGAGCCCGTGCGCGTCGTCCACCACGAGCCCGGCGCCGAACTCACGGCAGGCGGCCGCGAGGGAGGCCAGCGGGGCGGCGTCGCCGTCGACGGAGAACACCGTGTCGGAGACGGCGACGGCAGGCACCCCGCCGCCCGTGGCCAGGGCCTTGCGGACCGCCTCCGGGTCGGCGTGCGCCACGACCTGGGTGGTGCCCCGGGCCAGCCGGCAGCCGTCGATGAGGGACGCGTGGTTGCCCGCGTCCGAGACGATCAGGGAGCCGTGCGGGGCGAGCGCGGTGACGGCGGCGAGGTTGGCCGCGTAGCCGGAGGAGAAGACGAGGGCGGCCTCGAAGCCGCAGAAGTCGGCGAGTTCACGCTCCAGCTCGCCGTGCAGCTCGGTGGTGCCGGTGACGAGCCGGGAGCCGGTGGCGCCACCGCCCCAGCGGCGCGCGGCCTCGGCGGCGCCCTCGGTGATCTCGGGGTGCCGGGCCAGACCCAGGTAGTCGTTGCTCGCGAGGTCGAGGAGCGGCGAGTCGGCGGGCCGGGGGCGCAGGGTCCGTACCAGCCCGGCCCGGCGGCGCGCGGAGGCCTGCTCGTCGATCCAGCCGAACGCCATGGGTCCTCCGGGGTGGTGTGGGCAGCCCGCGGCGCCGCGCCGTCGTGGACGGCACGGCGCGGGCTTTTGTAGGCAGTGCACAGACACTAACGGCCGGACCAGCCGCCCACGATGTGGCAATACCCACACGTCGATCGCACTCTGTTGTCCGAACCATCCTTGGCCGGGAGCGGTCCCGTAGGACAGGATCGGCTCTCATGGACCTGCTGAACACGCTGGTGGACAAGGGGCTGCGGCGCGAGCCGCTGAGCCGTGCCGAGGCGCTCGCCGTCCTCGGCACCTCCGACGACGAGCTGTTGGACGTGGTGGCCGCGGCCGGGAAGGTACGCCGGCACTGGTTCGGGCGCCGGGTGAAACTGAACTATCTGGTCAACCTCAAGTCCGGCCTCTGTCCCGAGGACTGCTCCTACTGCTCCCAGCGGCTCGGCTCGACCGCGGGCATCCTCAAGTACACCTGGCTCAAGCCCCACGAGGCCTCCGAGGCCGCCGCGGCCGGGCTCGCCGGGGGCGCCAAGCGGGTCTGTCTGGTGGCGTCCGGGCGCGGCCCGACCGACCGGGACGTCGACCGGGTCTCCGACACCATCAAGGCGATCAAGGACCAGAACGAGGGCGTCGAGGTGTGCGCCTGCCTCGGTCTGCTCTCCGACGGCCAGGCGGAGCGGCTGCGCGAGGCGGGCGCGGACGCCTACAACCACAACCTGAACACGTCCGAGGCGACGTACGGCGAGATCACGACGACGCACACGTACGCCGACCGGGTGGACACGGTGCAGAAGGCGCACGCGGCGGGTCTTTCGGCCTGCTCGGGTCTGATCGCCGGTATGGGCGAGAGCGACGAGGACCTGGTCGACGTGGTCTTCTCGCTGCGCGAACTGGACCCGGACTCCGTGCCGGTGAACTTCCTGATCCCGTTCGAGGGCACGCCGCTCGCCAAGGAGTGGAACCTGACCCCGCAGCGCTGTCTGCGGATCCTGGCGATGGTGCGGTTCGTCTGCCCGGACGCCGAGGTGCGGATCGCGGGCGGCCGCGAGGTCCATCTGCGCACGATGCAGCCGCTCGCCCTGCACCTGGCCAACTCGATCTTCCTCGGGGACTACCTCACCAGTGAGGGTCAGGCGGGCAAGGCCGACCTGGAGATGATCGCGGACGCCGGGTTCGAGGTCGAGGGCGCCGACCAGGTGACGCTGCCGGAGCACCGGGCGACCGTGACCGCCGGTGGGGGCTGCGGGTCCGGGGAGAGCGCGGGGTGCGGTTCGCACGCCGGGGGCGGCTGCGGGTCGCACGAGAGCGAGGGCGCGGGCGCGGGTTGTGGGTCGCACGCGGGGGGTGGGGTGTGCGGTTCCGCCGCATCGGCCCCGGCCGCCGCGACTCCGGCCGGCGAGGCCCGTACGGATCTGGTGGCCGTACGCCGCCGGGGCGCCGGTACCGACCTCGCGCCCAATGCCTGAGCTGAACGGTCCGGGCGTGCCCGAACTGAGCGTGCCCGAGCTGGTGGAGCTGGACCGGCGGCATGTGTGGCACCCGTACGGGCCCATGCCGGGCCGGCAGGAACCGCTCGTCGTGGAGTCGGCGAGCGGGGTCCGGCTGAAGCTCGCCGACGGCTCGGGCGAGCTGGTCGACGGCATGTCGTCGTGGTGGTCGGCGATCCACGGCTACAACCACCCCGTCCTGAACGAGGCGGCGCGGGAGCAGCTCGGCCGGATGAGCCACGTCATGTTCGGCGGGCTCACCCATGAGCCCGCCGTGCGGCTGGCGAAGCACCTTGTCGACATGTCGCCCGAGGGTCTGGAGCATGTGTTCCTCGCCGACTCGGGGTCGGTGTCCGTCGAGGTCGCGGTCAAGATGTGTTTGCAGTACTGGCGTTCGCTGGGCCGCCCCGGCAAGCGGCGGCTGCTGACCTGGCGCGGCGGCTACCACGGCGACACCTGGCAGCCGATGTCGGTGTGCGACCCCGAGGGCGGGATGCACGAGCTGTGGCAGGGCGTCCTGCCCCGGCAGGTGTTCGTGGACGCGCCGCCGGCCGAGTACGAGGAGTCGTACGCGGAGGCGCTGCGTTCGACGATCGAGCGGCACGCGGACGAGCTGGCGGCCGTGATCGTGGAGCCCGTGGTCCAGGGCGCGGGCGGGATGCGCTTCCACTCCCCCGCCTACCTGCGGGTGCTGCGCGAGGCGTGCGACGCGCATGACGTGCTGCTGGTGTTCGACGAGATCGCCACCGGGTTCGGGCGTACGGGAGCGTTGTTCGCGGCGGACCACGCGGCCGTCACGCCGGACGTGATGTGTGTCGGCAAGGCGCTGACCGGCGGTTATCTGACCCTGGCGGCGGCGTTGTGCACCGCGCGGGTGGCCGACGGGATCTCGCGGGGCGAGGTGCCGGTGCTGGCCCATGGGCCCACCTTCATGGGCAACCCACTGGCGGCGGCCGTCGCCTGTGCCTCGATCGAGCTGCTGCTGGGCCAGGACTGGCTCGCGGAGGTCAAGCGGATCGAGACGGGGCTGCGGGAGGGCCTGGCGCCGGTCGGCGAGGTGCCCGGGGTGACGGACGTACGGGTTCTCGGCGCGATCGGTGTGGTGCAGCTCGACCACGCGGTGGACATGCGGGCGGCCACGGAGGCCGCCGTGCGCGAGGGCGTGTGGCTGCGGCCGTTCCGCGACCTGGTCTACACGATGCCGCCGTACGTCACGGGCGACGAGGACGTGGCACGGATCGCGCGCGCGGTGTGCGCGGCGGCCACGGCGGGATGACGGAACGGAAGAGGACGATATGACGGTCCTGGTGGTCACGGGGACGGGCACGGAGGTCGGCAAGACGGTCACCACGGCGGCGGTCGCGGCGGTGGCCGTGGCGTCCGGCCGCTCGGTGGCCGTGCTGAAGCCCGCGCAGACGGGCGTACGGCCGGACGAGCGCGGCGACGCGGACGAGGTGGCCCGGCTCGCCGGTGCCGTCACCGTCCGCGAACTCGCCCGCTATCCGGAGCCGTTGGCCCCGGCGACCGCCGCGCGCCGCTCGGGTCTGCCGCCGGTGCACCCGGAGGACGTCGCCGAGGCCGCGGCCAAGCTGGCGACCGACCACGACCTGGTGCTGGTCGAGGGCGCGGGCGGGCTCCTCGTCCGCTTCGACGAGGCGGGCGGCACGCTGGCGGACACGGCGCGGCTGTTGGGGGCGCCGGTGCTGCTGGTCGCCTCGGCCGGGCTGGGCACGCTGAACACGACCGAGCTGACGGCCCGCGAACTCGCCGTCCGGGAGGTGGAGTTGGCGGGCGTCGTCATCGGCAGCTGGCCGGGGGCACCGGATCTGGCGTCGCGGTGCAACCTGACGGACCTGCCGGTGGTGGCGGGGGCACCGCTGCTGGGTGCGGTGCCTGCGGGGTCGGGGGCGTTGGCTCCGATCGACTTCCGGGCGGCGGCGGGTAGTTGGCTGGCACCGGATCTGGGAGGCGCATGGGATGGCGCCGCATTCATCGCACACCACGGCCCCACTGCACACTGATGGCCGGCCCGCGCCCCGTCAGGGGCGCGGGGCTGTGCCGATATGCGGCTCCGCCGCGTGGGCGCGACCAGCCACGACGAACCCGCAGCCGACACGAACCAGCACCCCCTACGGCGCCGACTGCTCCCCCAACAGCCGCACCAGCTCGATCCTCGACCTGATCCCCAACCGCGAGAACACGCCCCGCAGATGGTGGTCGATCGTGCGCGGGCTCAGCAGCAGCCGCGCGGCGATCTCCCTGTTCGTGGCGCCCTCCGCCGCCATGCGGGCGATCAGCAGTTGCTGGGCGGTGAGGCGGGCGGCGAGATCCTCGGTGCCGGGCGCGGCGGAGGCTCGCTCTCCCAGAGCCCTGAGTTCCGCGCGGGCCTGGGACGCGCAGTGCGGGGAGCCGAAGTGGTCGAAGGCCTCCAGCGCGCTGTGCAGGCGGTCGCGGGCCTCGGTGCGGTTGCGGAGCCGCCGCAGGGCGCTGCCGAACAGCAGTTCCGTACGGGCGCGTTCGAAGTCGCGGGTGCCGGAGGCGTGCAGGTCGAGGGCGGCCCGGTAGTGCTCGACGGCCTCCTCGCCGGTCGCGAGGAGGGCCCGGCACCGGGCGCTGAGCGCGAGGTCGTCGGCGCTGCGGACGGTACGGGCCCAGCGGTCGTAGTCGGCGTGCGCGGCGACGGCGACCCGGGTGTCGCCGGTACGGACGGCGGCTTCGACGTAGTGCGGGGTGGCGAGGTGCCGGATGGCCCGGTGCCCGTGCCCGGGGCCGAAGCCCGCGAGGGCGCGCAGCCGGGCGGCCGAGGCCGCGTACCGGCCGGTGCTCAGGTCGAGGAAGGCGAGCGCGAACATGGCGAGCGCGGCGGGCAGTCCGAGGCCGCGTTCGAGGGCGTACGCGCGGGCGGACTCGGCGCGCTGGCGGCACACCTCCTCGTCGCCGGTGATGGCGGCGAACATCGCGAGGGCGGCTTGGAGGTGGCAGGCCCCGTTGTCCTGCCCGGTGGCGTACGCCTGGCGCAGGGCGTCCACGGCGGCGGCCTCGGCGGCCTTGGGGCGCCCCGTCCAGAACTCGGCGTAGGCCCGGAACTCCATGGCCTGCGGCACGGTGACCGTCTCGCCGCGGGCCCGGGCGGAGGCGGCGGCGCGGGCGGTGGCGGTGAAGGCGCGGGTGTGGTCGCCGAGGAGGAGGGCGGCGATCCCGGAGTGGATGAGCTGGGTGGGGTCGCCGCCGGGACCGCAGCGCCCTGCGGCGGCTTCGAGGACGTCCCTGGCGTCGTCGTAGCGTCCCTCGAACGCGGCGGCGAGGGCGCCGAGGGTGCTGGGCGGCAGGATGCCGAGCCCGTCGGCGACGGCGGCGGCCTCGCGGCACCGGCGGAGGTCCCCGGTGTAGATGGCGGCCTCGGTGGCTCGTGCCAGCAGATGGGCGGCCCGGTCCGAGGTGTGGTCGCCGACGTGCCGGACGGTGGCGGTGAGCAGGGCGTCGAACGCCTCGGCGGCGTTGCCGGCGCGCAGGGCGAGCAGTCCGCCGAGGGCGTCGTCGTCGGTGGCGGCGACGAGGCGGCGGGCCCGGTCGCCGTCGCCGGACTGCCAGGCCTCGGCGGCGGCCTGGGCCAGCAGGGGCGCGCGTTCGGCCGGTTCGGGGGTGAGGCCGGCGGCGCGTTCGGCGAGGGCGGAGGCGAGGGTCGGGTCGCCGATGGCACGTGCCACCCGTGCCGCGAGACGGAGTTCGGCGGCGAGGCGGCGGCTGGGTCCGAGGGCGGCGGCGGCCCGGTGCCAGGACCGGCCGGGTCGCTCGCCCTCGCCGTTGAGGACGGCGGCGAGGAGGCGGTGGGCTTCGCGCCGGTCGGCCATGGAGGCGGACTCGTAGACGGCGACGCGGGTCCAGGCGTCCCGGAAGACGATGCCCTGGGCCGTGGTGTGCGCGAGGCCCGCCGCCTCCGCCGTGTCGAGGGGGCGGGTGTCGAGCCCGGCGGCGGTGACGGCGCGCGCGTAGGCGTGGGTCGGCACGGGGTACTGGTCGGCGGCGGCAAGGAGCAGCAGGAAGCGGGTGTCGTCGGGCAGGGCCCGTACCGCCCGTCGATGGGTCCGCAGCAGGGCGGGGGCCAGCGCCAGGGGCTCGGCGGGGAGCGGGTCGAGGCCCGTGAGCTGGCGCCGGGTGAGGGCGGCGGCGAGTTCGGCGGCGGCCCGGGGGTCGCCGTGGGCGGCGTGCAGCAGGCGTACGCGCACGCCTTCGGACAGCGTGGGCACGGTGGCCGACGCTGTGTTCGGGCTCGGCCACACGTGGGTGGGGGGCGGTGGCGAGCGATGCGGAAGTTGTGGGGGGTTCACCGGAGTCACCACGCTCATCACGTTACTTGCGAGTTAACCGGCCAGTAAAGACCGGCGATTTCGCCGATGCGGCGCGCGTAGACCCCGCTGACACTCCTGACGAACCCCACCCGTTTCAGGAGGCACCATGCATCGCCGCATGCGCCGTATCGCCACGGCTCTCGCGACCGTGACCAGCACGCTCCTTCTGTCGCTCACCTTCTCGGCGTCCTCCGCCCAGGCCGCCACCCACAACCCGGTCGTCTTCGTACACGGACTGAGCAGTTCGTCCAGCAGTTGGGACGACTGGGTCGCGTACTTCAAGGCGGACGGCTACACCGCCTCGGAACTGCACTCCTGGTCCTACGACTGGGGCCAGTCCAACGCCACCACGGCGGCCCAGCTGAAGACCAAGATCGACAGTGTGCGCGCCTCCACGGGCGCCGCGAAGGTCGACGTGGTGGTGCACTCCATGGGCGCGCTCAGCTCCCGTTACTACCTGAAGAACCTCGGCGGGACGGCGTACGTGGACGACTTCGTCGCCACGGCCGGTGTGAACCACGGGACGACCGTCGCCGGTTGGTGCCGGTGGCTCTACACGTCCTGCGGCGAGATGTACACCGGCAGCTCGTTCCTGACCTCGCTGAACTCCGGTGACGAGACGCCGGGCAGTGTGTCCTACGCAAGCTACTGGTCGAACTGCGACGACGCGCTCACCCCGGACACCACCGCGATCCTCAGCGGCGCGACGAACGTCGAGGTCGGCTGCGTCTCGCACAACGAGATGAACAACGACCAGGGCGTGTACCAGCAGGTCCGCGACTTCATCGCCTGACCCCTCCCCCACCCGTCGCACAGTCGTTCCCCACGGCAGTGCGACGGGTGAGCCGGTGCTTCCCGGGGGAGAATCGCGGTATCCGCACCGCCCTCTTCGGGAGGTCCTCATGGCCCGCGCCCGCGCCGCGAAGGACGCCGTGCACCACCCCCTCTTCGCCCGGTTCTACGCCCGACTGAGCGTGTCGGCGGAGCCGAGAATCGGTCCGCTGCGCGACGAGTTGCTCGCCGGGCTGTCGGGGCGCGTCATCGAGATCGGGGCCGGCAACGGCCTGAACTTCGCCCGCTACCCCGGCACCGTCTCCGAGGTGGTGGCGATCGAACCCGAGCACGCGCTGCGGCGGCTGGCCCTGGAGGCCGCCCTGCGCGCCGAGGTGCCGGTGGACGTGGTGCCGGGCGCGGCGGAGGCGCTGCCCGTCAAGAGCGAGGCGTTCGACGCGGCCGTCGTGTCGCTGGTGCTGTGCAGTGTGCGGGACGTACGGCGCTCGCTGAGCGAGGTGCGCCGGGTACTGCGCCCGGGTGGTGAGCTGCGGTTCTTCGAGCACGGCCGGGGCGGTGGACGGGCCATGCGAACGGCCCAGCAAGCCCTGGACGCCTCGGTGTGGCCGCTGCTCTTCGGCGGCTGCCATGTCTCGCGCGACCCGGTCGAGGCGCTCCGGGCCACCGGGTTCGAGGTCGGGGAGGTCCGGGAGCTTCTGGTGCCCGAGCAGGGGCCACGGCTGCCCAGTTCCTACTGTGTGCTGGGCCGGGCGCGGCGGCCCGGACTCACTGACTCCACTGGCGCAGCTCCCGCGTGATCTCGTGCACGCCGGCCTCGCCGCTCTTGACCAGTCTGGCCAGTTCGCGCACCTGCTCGGCGGAGGTGACGACCTTGACGCCGCTGGCCACGAGGTAGCCGTAGGCGACGGCGCAGGCGAACAGCGCGTTGGAGCGCTCCAACGCCGGTACGTGCAGGAGGAGTTGCAGCAGGGCGGCGGCCCGGGCGTGCGGGGTGTCGTAGACGGCGACGTCGAAGATCTGGGCCTCGTGCCGGGCGACGGCCGCGACGAGGGCGCCCCAGTCGGTGACCTGGGGATCGCCGGGCGTCTTGCGTTCGGCGACCATCAGGAGCCAGGCGAGGTCGATGCGGAGCTGACTCAAGGGATCAGTGACGTCCCTCGCGCCCGTTCTCGGGCTCGGTGCCGAACTCCTCGGCGAAGACCGCCTCGTACTGCTTCATGAAGTCGGCGGCGGACTCGACGAAGGTGTGGCCCGCCTCGCCGGTGTCCTGCCTGACCAGCTCCTCGATGTACCGGTTCACACTCATCCCGCGCTCCAGGGCTCGCTCTCGGGCAGCTCGGGCCGTGTCCTCGTCCACCCGCACGTTCAGCTGGGTCTTGGCCATACCTCGACGCTAGCGCCGAAGTGCTAGCGGAGGCAAGGGCGCCCATGAGTGCCCCTTACACCGATCACGGGAACCCGACCTGCGACGGAGACGGTCTCGACCCTCGGGGGGATTTCGGCTGTGCCCTGGGTCACACTAGGCTCGGCCGAGAACGCCCGGAATTCGAACTGGTTCGAGCCTGGAGGCCGTTTTGTCCACTGCTGCCGCTGAGCACACCCTCGGCCGCGCGGAAGCCGACGGCATCGCCGCCCGTGCCCGGGGCCTGACGAAGGCGTACGGCTCTGGCGAGACGACGGTGCTCGCCCTCGACTCGGTCGACGTGGACATCGCGCGCGGCCGCTTCACCGCCGTCATGGGCCCCTCGGGCTCGGGCAAGTCCACGCTGATGCACTGTCTGGCCGGGCTCGACACCGTCTCGGCGGGACAGGTGTGGCTCGGGGACACCGAGATCACCGGACTCAAGGAGCGCGACCTGACCCGGCTGCGCCGGGACCGGATCGGGTTCATGTTCCAGTCCTTCAACCTGATCCCCACTCTGAACGCGGCCGAGAACATCACCCTGCCCATGGACATCGCGGGCAAGAAGCCCGACGAGAAGTGGCTGGACCAGGTCATCGACACCCTCGGACTGCGGGACCGGCTGAAGCACCGGCCCGCCCAGCTCTCCGGCGGCCAGCAGCAGCGTGTCGCCTGCGCCCGCGCGCTCGCCTCCCGGCCCGAACTGATCTTCGCCGACGAGCCCACCGGCAACCTCGACTCCCGCGCCGGGCTCGAAGTGCTCGGCTTCCTGCGCGAGGCGGTGGACCAGCTGGGCCAGACCGTGGTCATGGTCACCCACGACCCCGGTGCGGCCGCCCACTCCGACCTGGTGCTCTTCCTCGCGGACGGGCGGATCGTGGACCGGATGGAGCGCCCCTCCGCCGAGGCGGTCCTGGAGCGCATGAAGCGCTTCGACACCGCCCGGGGGGCCTTCGCGCCCGAGAGCACGCCCACCACCGGGGCGGGCACCGGGGCCACCGACGCCGCCGAGGACTGAGACCGTGCTCAAGGCGACCCTGCGGAGTTTCCTGGCACACAAGGGGCGGCTGCTGCTCTCGGCGCTCGCGGTGATCCTCTCCGTGGCGTTCGTCGCGGGCAGTCTGATCTTCTCGGACACGGTCACCCGTACCTTCGACCGGCTCTTCGCCTCCACCTCCGCCGATGTGACGGTGGGCCCCAAGGACGACGAGCTGGAGGGCCAGTTGCCGACCGGGGCGGTGGAGACGGTGCCGGCCTCGCTCGCCGAGCGGATCGCGGGCATCGACGGCGTCGCGGAGGCCCACGTCGACGCGTCCGTGGAGAACGTCACGGTCGTCGACAGCGAGAACGAGTCGGTGGGACCCACGACGGGCGCCCCCACCATCGCCACCGGCTGGCACCCCACCGACCGCAGCCCGGTGAAGCTGACCAGCGGGCACGCGCCGGAGGGTCCCGGCCAGGCGCTGCTCGACGCGGACACCGCCGAGAACAAGGACGTGCGGATCGGCGACACCCTGACGGTCCTGGCCGGGCCGGGCTCCTTCGAGGTGAAGGTCGTCGGCATCGCCACCTTCACCACCACCAATCCCGGCTCCGCGCTCGTCTTCCTCGACACCCGGGTCGCGCAGACCGAGCTGCTCGGGGATCCCGACGCCGCCACCGGCATCTCGGTGACCGCCGATCCCGGGGTCGGCGACGAGGTGCTCGAGCGGCGGATCGCCGAGGCGCTGGGGCCGTCGGCGTACACGTACGAGACCGCCGACGAGCAGGCCGAGTCGGCGGCCGCCTCCCTCGGCGGATTCCTCGACGTCATCAAGTACGTGATGCTCGGCTTCGCCGGGATCGCGACGCTCGTCGGGATGTTCCTCATCGTCAACACGTTCTCGATGCTGATCGCCCAACGCACCCGTGAGCTGGGCCTGTTGCGTGCGCTGGGAGCCGACCGGCGGCAGGTGCGGCGATCGGTGCTGACCGAGGCGGCGCTGCTCGGGCTGGTCGGGTCGACGCTCGGCCTCGCCGCCGGCATCGGGCTGGCCTTCGGCCTGATCGCGCTCATGGGCGCCTTCGGGATGAACCTGAAGTCGACCGAGATGGTGATCGGCGTGGGGACGCCCGTCGCGGCCTATGTCGTCGGGCTCGGCGTCACCTTCGTGGCCGCCTATCTGCCGGCGCGGCGGGCGTCGGCCGTGTCGCCGATGGCGGCGCTCGCGGACGCCGAGATCGCCGGGGTCGGACGGCCGCTGAAGGTGCGCGCGGTGGTCGGCGGAGCCGTCGGGGCTGCCGGTGCCGCCGCGCTCGTGGGGTGCGCGGTGTCGTCGGACACCGGGTCGGCGGCCTCCCTGCTCGGCCTCGGCGTGGTCCTCACCCTCGTCGCGACGGTCATCGCGGGACCGCTCCTCGTACGGCCGGTCATCCGGGTCCTGGGCGGGGCGTTCCCCGCGCTGTTCGGCTCCGTGGGCCGGATGAGCCAGCGCAACGCCCTGCGCAACCCACGCCGGACCGGGGCCACCGCCGCCGCGTTGATGGTGGGGATCGCGCTGGTCGGCGGCATGTCCGTGGCGAGCGCGTCGATGACGAAGTCTTTCGACCAGGAGATCGACAAGACCCTCGGTGCCGACTTCGTCGTCCAGAACCAGAACTTCCTGCCGTTCCCGCAGGAGGTCACCGACCGGATCCGCGCCACCGACGGCGTAGGCCTCGTGGTGCGGCAGCGGTTCACCCCGGTCGCGGTACGGCTGCCGGACGGTGAACGGATCGAGACGACCGCCGCGGCCTACGACGGGCGGCTCGACGAGGTCGCGAACGTCACCTACGCCCAGGGCGACAGCGCGGCCGCCCTCGCGGACGGCGCCATCGCCATGGACGTCGACTTCGCGCGGGAGCACGACGTGACGGTCGGCGACACGCTCCCGGTGCGGTTCCCCGCCGGGAAGAACGCCGAGCTGAAGGTGGCAGCGCTCACCGACCAGGACACCGCCGACGGCTTCGGGATGCGGGGCGGGCTGTTCTTCGGCATGGGCACCATCGAGACCCAGGTGCCCGACGGGCAGGACTCGGCCCTGTACGTGAACACCGGCTCCGGCGCGGACGCCGACGAGCTGCGCGCGAATTTGGAGAGGACGCTGGAGGCGTATCCGCAGGTGCAGGTCCGTGACCAGGCCGACTACAAGGAGCTGGTGCGGGGCCAGATCGCCGTCCTGCTCTACCTGGTCTACGCGTTGCTCGGCCTCGCGATCGTCATCGCGGTGCTCGGTGTGGTCAACACCCTCGCCCTGTCGGTGGTGGAGCGCACCCGGGAGATCGGACTGCTGCGCGCGATCGGGCTGGCCAGGCGGCAGTTGCGGCGGATGATCCGGCTGGAGTCGGTGGTGATCGCCGTCTTCGGTGCCGTCCTCGGGCTCGCGCTGGGGCTGGTCTGGGGCGTGTGCGTGCAGCAGATCCTGGCGCTCCAGGGGATGAAGGCGCTGGCGATCCCGTGGGGCACGGTCGTCGCCGTCGTGATCGGCTCAGCGGTCGTGGGCGTGGTCGCGGCCCTGCTGCCGGCGCTGCGGGCATCGCGGATGAACGTGCTGGCGGCCATCGCGCACGAATGATGTACTCGCCGGTGTGCCCGACTCAAGTCCCTTTCGAGTGAGGAGAGTTCATGCCGCGCCCGTTCCGTTTCGGAGTCAATCTGCTCAGCCCCACGTCGGGCGGGGAGTGGCGCGCGAAGTGCCGCCGCGCCGAACAGCTCGGCTACGACGTGATCCTGGTCCCCGACCATCTGGGCATGCCGGCCCCGTTCCCGTCCCTGGTGGCCGCGGCGGAGGCGACCGAGCGGCCCCGGCTCGGCACGTTCGTGCTCAACGCGGGTTTCTGGAACCCGACGCTGCTCGCCCGTGAGGTCGCCACCACGGACGCGCTGACCGGGGGGCGGCTGGAGCTGGGACTCGGCACCGGGTACGTGGAGGCCGAGCACGAGACGGCGGGGCTGCCGTGGGGGTCGCCTGGCGAGCGGGTCGACCATCTGCTGCGCACGGTCGAGGAGTTGGACCGGCTCCTCGGTTCCGCCGACTACCAACCCCGCCCCGCGCAGCGGCCCCGGGTGCCGCTGCTGATCGGCGCCAACGGTGACCGGATGCTGCGCCTCACCGCCGAGCACGCGGACATCGCGGCGTTCACGGGCGCGCGGACGGTCGCGGGCGGGAAGCTGGAACCGCTGACCGCCGAGGAGCTGGACGAACGGGTGGGCCGGTACCAGGAGTTCGCCGCCGGGCGGAAGGAACCCGCCGAACTCAACCTGCTGATCCAGATCGTCGAACTGACCGAGGACCGGGCCGCCGCCGTGCGGCCGTGGCTCGGCCACCTGCCGAACCTGACCGAGGAACAGGTCCTGCAACTGCCGCTGGTCCTGGTGGGGACCCTGGACGAGATCGTCGCCCAGGTCCTGTCCCAGCGAGAACGGTACGGCTTCTCGTATCTGACCGTCCTGGAACCGAACATGGAGATCTTCGCGAAGGTCATCGAGGCACTCCAGGGCAGGTGACCCCGTCCGGCCCGTCCGGATCCTGGAATTCCCGGTCGCGGTCCGGCGCTCGTGATCGGATCCGCTCATGACCGATCTGCGCATACGGGCCGCGACGCCCGACGATCTCGACGCCGTGCTCGCCTTCTGGAAGGTGGCCGCCGAGGGGACGAGCATCAGTGACGACCGGGAGGGGGTCGAACGGCTGGTGGCCCGCGACCCCGAGACACTGATCCTCGCCGAGCTGGACGGCGAACTGGTGGGCACTGTGATCGCCGGCTTCGACGGCTGGCGGTGCCATCTGTACCGGCTCGCGGTGCACCCCGGGCGGCGCCGCAGGGGCATCGGTTCGGCGCTGCTCGCCGCGGCCGAGGAGCGGTTCGTACGGCTCGGCGGGCGGCGCGGCGACGCGATGGTGCTCGTCCGCAACGAGACGGCCCAGCATGCCTGGCGGGCGGCGGGGTACGCGCCGGAGGAGAAGTGGCGGCGCTGGGTGAAGCCGCTCGGAGACTGACCGTCGCGCACCGCTCGATCACGCGGTGAGGGAACCGGGGAACGTGTGACCGACACGCCTTTGCCGATCCTTTACCATGGGTGGACCCGTCAACCTCTACGGAAAGGTTGTGAGCGTCCGCCCATGGGCGAGCCTCCCAGTACCAGCGCCGGCGCCCGACGTCGCGCGATCCTCCCGCCCCTGTCCGACCATGGGACGGAGGTGACCCGATGATCGAAGTGCTCCTCCTTCTGGTGGCGGTGCTGCTCTCGCTGATCTGTGGCGCCTTCGTCGCCGCGGAGTTCTCCCTCACCACGGTGGACCGGGGCCGCCTGGAGCGGGCCGTGGAGCGCGGCGAACGGGGTGCCGCGGGCGCCCTCAAGGCCGTACGGAACCTGACGTTCCAGCTCTCCGGCGCCCAGCTCGGGATCACCGTCACCAACCTGGTGGTCGGCATGCTCGCCGAGCCGTCCATCGCCAAGCTGATCGCGGGCCCGCTGGAGGCGGTCGGCGTACCGAGCTCCGCGTCGCGTTCGGTGGCCCTCGTGATCGGTACGGCGCTGTCGACCGTCGTACTGATGGTCGTCGGCGAGCTGGTGCCCAAGAACTGGGCGATCTCCGCGCCGCTGCCGGTGGCGAAGAAGGTGGCGAACCCGCAGCGCTGGTTCAGCGCCGCGTTCCGGCCGTTCATCACCCATCTCAACAACACCGCCAACCGTCTCGTACGGCTCTTCGGCATCGAGCCGGCCGAGGAGCTGGCCTCCGCGCGCGGCCCCCAGGAACTGGCGGCCCTCGCCCGGCACTCCGCCAAGGAGGGCGCCCTGGAGGAGGACACCGCCGAGCTGTTCGTGCGCACGCTGAACCTGGCCGATCTGACCGCGGAGAACGTGATGACCCCGCGCGTCCAGGTCATCGCCCTCGAGGCCCAGGCGACCTGCGAGGACGTGGCCAACGCGACTCGGGCCACCGGCCTGTCCCGCTTCCCCGTCTACCGGGGCGGCCTGGACACGGTCGTCGGCACCGTGCACATCAAGGACGTCCTCGCCGTGCCCGCCGAGCGCCGGCTGCGCACGTCCGTCGCCGAACTGCTGCGCGAGCCGCTGCTCGTGCCCGAGTCGCTGACCGTCGACCGGGTCCTCGACCGGCTCTCCGGCAAGCGCACGATGGCCGTCGTCATCGACGAGTACGGCGGCACCGCCGGCGTCGTGACCCTGGAGGACATCGTCGAGGAGGTCGTCGGCGAGGTCCGCGACGAGCACGACCCGCACGAGACACCCGACCTGGCCCCCGTCGGCACCGACGAGAACGGCCGGGAGCTGTACTCGGCCGACGGCTCGGCCCGCACCGACCAGCTCGCCCGCGTCGGCCTGCGCGCGCCCGAGGGACCGTACGAGACCCTCGCGGGCCTCGTCGCCACCGAACTGGGCCGTATCCCGGCCGTCGGAGACAGCGTGGATGTCGTCGGCTGGCGGCTCGACGTGGTGGACGCGGCCGGGCGCCGGGCCGCGCGGGTGCTGCTGCACGCGCCGGTGGCGTCCGCCGAGGAGCACGAGGAGGAGACCCGATGACCGCCGTCCAGCTGCTGATCGGTTTCGCGACGCTGGTCGTCAACGCCTTCTTCGTGGGCGCCGAGTTCGCCCTGATCTCCGTACGCCGCAGCCAGATCGAACCGTACGCCGAACAGGGCGACCGCAGAGCTCGCAGCGTGCTGTGGGGTCTGCAGCACGTCTCCGCGCTGATGGCGGCCGCGCAGCTCGGCATCACGCTGTGCACCCTGGTCCTGGGTGTCGTCGCGGAACCGGCGATCGAGCACCTGCTGGAGCCGCTGTTCCACGCGATGGGTGTGCCGGAGGGCGCCGGGCACGCGATCTCCTTCGTGATCGCCCTGACGCTCGCCACCTATCTCCACATGCTGCTCGGCGAGATGGTGCCGAAGAACATCGCCCTCGCGGAGCCGGTGCGCAGCGCCCTGCTGCTCGGGCCGCCGCTGGTGACGCTGTCGCGGGCGCTGCGCCCGGTGATCTTCACCGTCAACGCCTTCGCGAACACGCTGCTGAAGCTGATGCGGATCGAGACGAAGGACGAGGTCGCGGCGACCTTCTCGGACACCGAGCTGGCCCGTCTCGTCGCGGACTCCAGCGAGGCCGGCCTCATCGACGACCGCGCGCAGGAACGGCTGCGGGACGCGCTCGAACTGGGCCGCCGGCCCGTGCGCGACGTCGTCCTCCCGCTGGAGCGGGTGGTCTACGCGGGCATGGGGGTCACACCGGAGGAGCTGGAGCGGCTGTCGGCCGAGTCCGGGTTCTCCCGCTTCCCCGTGGTCGACGAGGGGCGCCGGATCGTGGGCTACCTCCATGTGAAGGACGCGCTCGACGCGGCCCCTCGGGACGTGCCGTTCTCCGTCCGGGACATGCGGTCCATCGCCCGGGTCCGGGAGACCACACCGCTGGACGACGTCCTCACCGCGATGCGCCGCAGCCGCACGCACCTGGCGGCCGTACTGGGCGGCGACGGCCGACTCGCGGGCATCGTCACCATGGAGGACGTCCTCCGGGAACTGTTCGGCCAGCCGACCGCCTGAGGCATCCTGCCGATCGCCGCGTGATCCGCCGCCGCCCGCCCGCCCGCCGCCCGCCTCGGGCCGGGGGCGGCGGGCGGCTGGTCGGCTGCTCGGTGGGCTCGGACGGCTGGCGACCGTCCGTGTCGGCGCTCGGCTGGGGGCTGGGGGCTGGGGGCTGGGGGCTGGCAGCTCACGGTTGGCGGCCGGCAGACGGCCGATGGCGGCGACGGCGGGCGGACGGCTGGTCGGCTGACTGACGGGCGGCTGCTCTGCGGCGCGGACGGCTGGCGGCGGACGGCGGACGGTGGTCGGCGGACGGCGGTCGGCGGACGGCGGACGGTGGTCGGCGGTCGCCTGGCGGCGGGCGGTGGTCGGCGGTCGCCTGGCGGCGGGCGGCTGCTCGGCGGGCTCGGACGGCCGGCGACCGTCCGTGTCGGCGCTCGGCTGGGGGCTGGGGGCTGGGGGCTGGCAGCTCACGGTTGGCGGCCGGCAGACGGCCGATGGCGGCGACGGCGGGCGAACGGCTGGTCGGCTGACTGACGGGCGGCTGCTCTGCGGCGCGGCCGGCGGCCGGCGGCCGGCGGCTGGCAGCTGGCGGCGGACGGCGGCTGTGAGCAAGGTGACCGACCGCTGGGTATGTGCTTCGGGGTACCATTTTTGACGCCATGCAGACGACTTCCAGCCCCGCCGGTTCTCCCGCCCCCGGTCCCGCGTACACCAGCCTCGTCACGGTCGGGGACTCCTTCACCGAAGGCATGTCCGACCTCCTCCCCGACGGTACGTACCGTGGCTGGGCGGACCTCCTCGCCGGCCGCATGGCCGCGCGGACGCCCGGCTTCCGGTACGCCAATCTCGCGGTGCGCGGGAAGCTGATCGGCCAGATCGTCGCCGAGCAGGTGGAGGTCGCGGCCGCGATGGAGGCGGACGTCATCACCCTGGTCGGCGGCCTGAACGACACGCTCCGGCCGAAGTGCGACATGGGCCGGGTGCGCGGCCTGCTGGAGGAGGCGGTGGAGCGTCTCGCCCCCTCATGCAAGCAGCTCGTCCTGATGCGCAGCCCCGGCCGCCAGGGCCCCGTCCTGGAACGGTTCCGGCCGCGCATGGAGGAGCTGTTCGCGTGCGTCGACGACCTGGCCGCCCGGCACGGCGCCCTCGTCGTCGACCTCTACGGCGCCGCCTCGCTGAGCGATCCCCGCATGTGGGACGTGGACCGGCTGCACCTGACCGCCGAAGGGCACCGCCGGGTCGCCGAGGCGGTCTGGCAGACGCTCGGCCACGAGGCGGAGGACCCGGAGTGGCGGACGCCGATGCCGGTCACCCCGCCGCCCGGCTGGACCGCCCGCCAGGTGGCCCACGCGCGGTTCGCCCGGCAGTACCTGCTGCCGTGGATAGGGCGCCGTCTCACCGGCCGCTCCTCCGGCGACGGCAGGCCGGCCAAGCGCCCCGAGTTGCTGCCGTACGAGGGCCCACTAGCGTAGGGAGCCGTCCTACCGGGAGGCCTGCGTGACCACGACCGTGATCAACCTGAAGGGCCGCATCCGCGACTTCGGCCCCCGGCTCGAGTTCGCCCCCAGCGACCTCGTCTACATCGGACGCCGCTGGACCATGGGCCACTGGGACCTGCCGCAGCACCCGCTCTACAACCCGTTCCAGTACGACACCGAGAAGAAGAAGCGCGACGGGACACGGGCCGAGGTGATGGCGAAGTACCGGGAGTACCTGACCGCCGACCCCGAGCTGATGGCCCTCGTCCCGGAGCTGCGCGGCAGGACGCTGGCCTGCTGGTGCGCGCCCGAGCCGTGCCACGGAGACATCCTGGCGGAGCTGGCGGACGCGTAGTCCCCGCAGGCACCCTGCGGATCGTCGCCGCACGTCGGCGGCATGAGAAGTCACTCATTCCCCTCTCACACCTGATTCACCGGGGCGGCTCAAGCTGAAGGTCAGCTGAAGACACCTTCGCTTCACCTTGCGTTCACCCGGAGGACACCATGTCGCGCATCCTGGTCGTGGAGGACGAGCCGCACATAGCGACCCTCGTGGTCAAGGCGCTGCGCCGGGACGGGCATGACGTCGTGCTGTCCGAAGACGGCGAAGTGGGGCTGTTCATCGCCGAGGCGGACGGCGTCGACTGTGTCGTTCTCGATCTCGGCCTGCCCGGACTGCCGGGCGGGGCGATGCTCGGGATGCTGCGCGAGGACCATCAGGAGCTGCCGGTCGTGGTGCTGACCGGGTACGACGATCCCGAGCACCGGGCGGAGTGTCTGGCCGCCGGGGCCAATGTGTTCCTGACCAAGCCGTTCACCGTCACCGCGCTGCGCGGCGCGGTGCGTGAGCAGCTCGCCGTGGCGGGGGCCGCAGCCGCCTGGGGCTGCCGATGAACCGCGTGGTGATCCTCACGGACGCCCGGTATCTCGCGCAGCGTATGCCGGGAGCCCTGGTCGACGCGTTGCGTGGACGGGCCGCGCCCGCCGTGCTGGCCCCGGCGGACCGGTTGGTCGCCGAGGTCGGGGCGGACGAGGACCCCGCACCGGGGCGGGTGGCGACCCGAAGGGCGCTGCTCGCGCTGCGGCCGGGTGACCTGGTCGTGCCCCGGACCCGGAACGCGTTCGCCCTGTCACTGCTGCTGCGGGCCCAGTTGAGCGGTGTGCGCACGGTCAACCGTTGGGAGGCCGTCCAGGCCGTACGGGACAAGCCGTACACCGTGCAGCTCCTGGCCCGGGCCGGGGTGCCCACACCGGTCACGTTCCTCGCCGACCGGCCGGACTCGCTGGCCGATCTGCCGGACACCGCCTGGCCGTTGCTGCTGAAGCCCCCGTACGGCGACAACGGCCTCGGGATCGTACGGGTGGACTCCCCCGGCGAGCTCCGGCGGTTGCCGTGGTCCGAGGGCATGGTGCTGGCCCAGCACTACGTCGATGTGGCGGGGGTCGACGTGAAGCTGTACGGAGCGGGCGACGTGGTGTGGGCGGTGCGGCGCCCCTCGCCGCTGCTCCCGTCGGCGGAACGGAGCGAGCCGGTTCCCCTGCCGGTCACCGACGAGTTGCGGACGCTCGCGCTCGCCTGCCGGGACGCCTCCGGCCTCGAACTGTACGGCGTGGACGTACTTCCGTCCCCCGACGGGCCGCTGGTGGTCGATGTGAACGACTTCCCCAACTACACAGGTATCGCCGAGGCCCCCGACGCGGTCGCCGATCTCGTCGAGTCCCGGCTGACGGAGGTGGTCCCCCTATGACCGCGACCCTGGCCGGAAGGCGCGTCGTCCTGGTCCACGGCAAGAAGCCCACACCCCACTCCATCGTCTGGACCGTGCTGGCGGGACTGCGCGCCGAGGGTGCCCGCATCGGCACCTGGCAGGACGCCCCGGATCTTCCCCGGTCCGTCTTCACCGGCGCCGACCTGGTCGTCCTGCGCTCCGTCCACCCCGTCACCGCGGATCTGGCGCGGGCCGGCGCCCCACCGGAGGCCTCGTGGTGCAATCCGCCGGAGGCCACGGCGGTGGTCGCGGACCGGGTGGAGACCTGGCGGCGGCTCCTGGCGGCGGACCTCCCGGTGCCCGCCGCGCGGGTCGTGCGCGATCCGCGGGCGGTGACCGCCATGGCGGCGGAGGGGCCGGTGGTCGCGAAGACCCCGCTGGGCAGCCGTGGGGAAGGGGTGACGGTGCTGGAGCAGGGCGACAGCCGTCCCGTCGCCGGCCGGGGCCCCTGGCTGGTCCAGGACCGGATCCCGGGCGACGGCTGGGACCGCAAGCTGTTCGTGATCGGGTCGCACGTCCACGGCACGCTGCGCCGCTGGCCCGCCCGGTCGCTGTCGGACAAGTGGGGCCGCCCCCTGCGCCTGGACTCCCGCCTGACGGCACTGGCGCTCGCCGCGGGCGACGTGTTCGGGCTCTGCGCCTACGGCGTGGACGTGATCGACGGGCCGGACGGACCGGTGATCGTCGACGTGAACGCCTTTCCCGGGTTCAAGGGAGTACCCGGTGCGCCCGGTCTCCTCTTCGACCACCTGCTGGGCCACCTGTAGGGAGCCGCCATGCGCGTGGTCGTCGTCGGTGCCGGAAAACTGGGGTGCGGCTATCTGGTGCCCCTTTTCCTCGAAGCGGGACATGAGGTGGTGCTCGGCTGCCGGACCCGTGACACGGCGGATCGCATCCGGTGCGCCGGCGGTTGGCGTGTGCGAGTCACCGGAGAAAGACCCGAGGAGGTCCACGACGTCACCACCGCGTCGGTGGGCGCGGAGCTGGACGAGGCCGTGACGGCCGCGGACCTGGTCGTGCTCAGCGTCGGTGTGGCCAACGCCGCCGAGGCCGCCCGGAGCCTGGTGCCCGGGCTCGCCGCCCGCCGAGGGCGGCCGGTGGATGTGTGGGTGGTGGAGAACGCCGAATGTGCCCACCGGGTGACCGAGGCGCTCCGCGACACCGCCGCGGCCCGCGGAGTAGCGCTCCCCCCGATCGGGGTCGCCGGGGCGGTCGCACGGGTGACCGTGGGCCATGGCTGCTGGCGCGAGCCGGGGGTGCCCGAGTTCCTCCGCGACACCCCGCGACAGCTTGCCGTCGACGCCCGTCCCCTGCTCACGGCACCGCCCACGCTGCCCGGCGTGCGTGCCACCGGCCAGTACCGCGCCCGGCTGCACGAGAAGCTGTTCGTCTACAACGCGGGTCACGCGCTCGCCGCGTACCTCGGCTGGCTGCGCGGCCACCGCACCGTCGACGCGGCGATCGGTGACCCGTTCGTCCGGCCGGTGGTGGCCGGCGCCCTGCTGGAGGGGCGGCGCGCGATCCTCGCCGCGTATCCGGGACTGCGGCGGGGCCCGCAGGTGGACCAGTGCGGCGACGTGCACGGGCCGGTGGCAGAGGCGCTGGCCCGCTACGGCAACACCGAACTCGCCGACCCGGTCACCCGGGTGGCCCGCGAACCGCTCCGCAAGCTCTCCCCGGGCGACCGCCTCCTGGGCCCGGTCGCCCTGCTGCGCGGAACCCGCCACCGGGTCCCGGCGCACTTCGCCCTGGGCATCGCCGCGGCACTGCTGTACGGGTACGACGACGAGGCGGTGCCCGCGGCCGACACATCGGCGCGGCGGCTGCGCCGACTGCTGGACGAGCGGGGTGTGTCCGCCGTACTGGCCGGTGTGTGCGGCCTCGCGGCCGACGACCCGTTCGCCGCCGCGATCGCCGTCCGCTACCACGGTTTCGTGTTCACCGACGACGGCGTGCGCTTCCCGCCGACGGCCCCGCTCCCCGACATCGTCGCCCGCGCCGACGCCGTCTCCCGACGGAGGGAGCCGCTCCCCGGTCAGGTGACGCGGTGAGCCGCCCGCGGGTCTGCGTCCTGATCGAGGCGGGCGCGGACCCGGGCCGCAATCCGCTGCTGCGGCCGCTGCGCTCGGCGCTCGCCGCACGCGGCGCGCGGTGCACGGCCTTCGACGCCACCGCGCCCTGGAGCCCCTGCGATCTGCCGTCGGCCGAGGTGTTCCTGATCAAGGGCGGCGATCCCGCGGTGCTCGGCGCCGCCGGGGCCGTGGCCGACGCGGGCGGCGTCTGTCTCAACGGTCTGGACACGACACTGCGGGTCATCGACAAGGCCCGGGTCCTGTCGCTGCTCGGCCGGGCGGGGCTGCCGGTCCCGGCGACGACCGTGGCGGCCGACGCCGACGCGGTGGCGGGGCTGCTGCGTGCGGCAGGCGCTCCCCGGTTCGTGAAACCGCTGTGCGGGCGGCTCGGCCGGGGAACGGGTGTGCTGTCCCCGGGGGAACGCCCGGAGGGCGCCGGCCCGTGGCTGGTGCAGGAGGTCGTGGACGGGCCCGGCTACGACTACAAGGTCTGCGGTGTGGGCCGCCGGGCCGCGGTGCTGCGGGTCCGGGTCGAACCCGGCCGCCTCGATGTGCCGCGTGTGCCCGTGCCGCACCCGGACCCGTGTCTGACGCGGCTCGGGCTGCGTACCGCCGAGGTGTGCGGACTGGTCTGCTGGGGCGTCGACGTCGTCGTGGGCGCCGACGGTCCGGTCGTCGTCGACGTCAACACCTTCCCCGGCTACCGGGGTGTGCCGGACGCGGCCGTATGGATCGCGGACGCGGCCCTCGCCACGGCGGACACCCGCGTGGGTGGCGGGAGGCCGGCATGGGCGTATTGAAGAGTCTCCACCGGGCCGGTGTTCTCGGCCCCCATCCGGTGCGGGCCGTCGTCGTGGAGGGCTTCACCACCCGGCTCGCGTTCGGCGTGGTGATCTTCGCGATGCCGTTGTACGCCCGGCAGCTCGGCATGTCACTGACGGAGATCGGCGCGCTCGTCGCGATGAAAGCGCTGGTCGAACCGGCCGTGAAACCCTTCATGGGCCGGGCGGTGGACCGGTGGGGTGCCCGACGCGGTTATCTGACCGCGGTGACGGTACGTCTGGTCGCGTCGGTGCTGCTGCTCACCGCAACGACACCCGCCTCCCTGTACGCGACGCGCCTGGTCCAGGGCGCCGCGTCGGCGGCACGCGATCCGGCGTCCATCAGTGTGGTGGCCGACTCCGGCGAGCAGAGACTCGGGCGGGCCTTCTCGCTGTCGTTCGGCGCGAAGGACCTGGGCGCCGTCTCCGCGGGGGCGCTCGGCGGACTCCTGCTGGCCGGGAGCGGCAACGACTTCCGGCTGCTGTGGGCCTTCGTCGCGGCCATCTCCCTCGTACCGGTCGTCGTGGTCTGGCTCTGGGTGCCGCCTCCCGAACGGAAGCCGCCGGACTCGGTGCCCGCCGACCCCGCCGACCCCACCACCCACCCCGACCCCGACCCCGACACCGACCCCGACCCTGCCGACGCGACGACCGGTGACCCGACGGCCGTCGAGTCACCGGGTGGGCACCCGCTGAAGGACCGGAGCCCGGCAGGGTCACGGTTGTTCGCCGACCGTCGGCTACGGCTGCTGTGCGCGCTGGGGCTGCTCGCCGGAATGACCGCCCACATGACCCACGGTCTGTTCCCCATCCTGGCCGCCGAGGTCGCCGGCCTCACTCCCGGGCAGATCGGCGCCATCTACTCCGCGTCCGTGTTCGTCCTGCTCCTGGTCGGGCCGCTGGCGGGCCTGGCCGCCGACCGGTTCGGCGCGGCGCCGCTCACCGGAGCGCGCGGGATCGCGAACACGCTGTCCTCCGTTCTGTACCTGGCCTTCCCGACGGCCGCCGGCATGCTGAGCGGCCGGCTGGTCGACGACGCGGGAAAGGCGGCTTTCCGGCCACCGTGGGGAAGCCTGCTGGCCCAGGCGGCGCGCGGCGCCGGGCCCCGGGGCGGTCGAGTCGCCGCAGGCCTCGACACCGCGCTGTCGGTCGGCGAGGCCGCCGGGCCGGTCATCGCCGCCATGCTGTGGGACGTGTGGGGTCTGGCGGTGTTCCTGCTGGTCCGCGCCGCTCTGGGCATCGCCACCGAGTTGCTCGTCACCCGGCGTCTGGTCCATACCGCGCCCGCGCGCGCGGAGCGGATCCGCCCCTGACGGGCGTACCGGGAGTGCCGGGGGTGGCGGCGCAACTCACGATGAGTGCGATGAAGACGACCTTGCGGAACCGGGTGCGCACCCTCACCGTGGTGCGGTCGGTCCGCGTGCGTGTGCTCGCCTCCATCCTGCTGCTCACCGCACTGGGGATGACGCTCACCGGGGTCGCGATCTATGTGGTGCAGAAGACCCGGATCGACCACCGGGTGCGGCTGCATGTGAACCGGGAGGCCACGGAGTTCGAGCGATTCCACGCCACCGCCGTCGATCCGGAGACCGGCAAGCCGTTCGCGTCCCTGGAACGGCTGCTGCTCACCGCCACCCGGCGCAACGTTCCCGACGAGCACGAGGCGCTGCTCTCGCTGATCGACGGCGCCGTGCGCTATTCGACTCCCGAGTCCGAGGCCGGACTCCTCAGCGCCGACCGGGCGTTCCTGCGCACGGTGCACACGGTGATCGACGGCGAACGGCCGGCCCTCCGGGTCGTCGACACCACGGCGGGACGCGTGCAGCTGGCCGTGCGGCCCGTGACCCACCAGGGGCGCACGGGAGCCTGGGTCATCGCGCACTGGACCGAGAGGGAGGCGGCCGAGTTCGCCGACGTCATGCGGGCCTACATCGTCACGGCACTCGGGGTTCTGCTGCTGGCGGCGCTCGCCGGCTGGTTCGTGACCGGACGGCTGCTGGCGCCCATCACGGTCATGCGGCGCACGGCCCTGCGGATCACCGACACCGACCTCACCCAACGGATCAGGGTCAGCGGCAACGACGACCTGGCCGAACTGGGACGCACCTTCAACGTGATGCTCGGCCGTCTGGAGAAGGCGTTCACCGATCAGCGGCACTTCCTGGACGACGTCGGGCACGAGCTGCGCACCCCGATCACCGTCGTGCGCGGCCATCTCGAACTGGTCGACAGCCGAGAACCGGCCGAGGTGGACGAGGTCAGAGCACTGGTAATCGACGAGCTGAACCGGATGGCGCGCATGGTCGACGACCTGCTGCTGTTGGCGCGGGCGGAGCAACCGGATTTCCTGCGCCTCACGACGGTCGACGTCGGAAGCCTGATCGACGAGGTCTGCGACAAGGCGCGCGCACTCGGCGACCGCCGCTGGCGGGTGGACGCCCGGGCGGAGGCCGAACTGCGCGGCGATCACCAACGTCTCACCCAGGCGCTGCTGGAACTGGCGCACAACGCGGTCACGCTGACCGGGGAGAACGACACGGTCGCTCTGGGCTCCGCGGTCGACGAGGCGGACGGGTCCGTGCGGCTGTGGGTCCGCGACACCGGCCCGGGAGTCACGCCCGACGACGCGGCCTGCATCTTCGGCCGCCACCAGCGCGGCGCCACGTGCCGCCGCGGCGGTTCCGGGCTGGGCCTGTCCATCGTCAGAGCCATCACCGAGGCGCACGGCGGACGCGTCGTGCTCGACTCGCACCCCTGGCGCGGTGCCACGTTCACCCTCGTCGTCCCACGCGACCTCGCCGCCCGGCACAGCGGCCTCCCGACCCGGGCTCCTGTCCGATGAGCCGGATCCTGATCGCGGAGGACGAACCGCGCATCGCCGCCTTCCTGGAGAAGGGCCTGCGGGCCCAGGGGTTCGTCACCACGGTGGTCGGCGACGGGGCCGCCGCGCTCGACCGCGCCACGAACGGGGAGTGCGACCTGCTCGTCCTCGATCTCGGGCTTCCCCTGATGGACGGCTTCACCGTGCTGCGCCGGCTGCGGCTGGAGCACGCGGACCTGCCCGTCGTCATCCTCACGGCACGCGACTCGACCGAAGACACGGTCGCCGGGCTCGAAGGCGGCGCCGACGACTACATGGTCAAGCCGTTCCAGTTCGCGGAACTGCTGGCGCGCATCCGGCTGCGGCTCCGGGTGAACCGTACGGCGGAGCCGACCGTGCTGCGGCACGGCCGCCTCTCCCTGGACCTGCGCACCCGGCGGATCCATGTCGACGGCCGTGTGGTGGACCTGACGGCCAGGGAGTTCGTCCTGACGGAGTGCTTCCTGCGCAACCCCGGCCAGGTGCTCTCGCGCGAGCAGTTGCTGTCCCAGGTGTGGCGGTACGACTTCCATCCGGGCTCGAACATCGTGGACGTGTACGTCCGCTACCTGAGAAACAAACTGGGCCGCGACCGCATCGAGACCGTACGGGGCATGGGCTACCGCCTGACCGACCCCCCGGACCAGCCCGAACAGGACGCGTGACCCGCCGCGGGTGCCGGGTAAACTCCGTCCACGTGACTTCTGCGCCAGCCAAGCCCCGCATCCCGAACGTCCTCGCCGGACGCTACGCCTCCGCCGAGCTCGCCACGCTCTGGTCGCCCGAGCAGAAGGTGAGGCTGGAGCGGCAGCTCTGGCTGGCCGTGCTGCGGGCCCAGAAGGACCTCGGCATCGAGGTGCCGGACGCGGCGCTCGCCGACTACGAGCGGGTCCTCGACACAGTCGACCTGGCCTCCATCGCCGAGCGCGAGAAGGTCACGCGGCACGACGTGAAGGCGCGGATCGAGGAGTTCAACGACCTCGCCGGGCACGAGCACGTGCACAAGGGCATGACCTCCCGCGACCTCACCGAGAACGTCGAGCAGCTGCAGATCCGGCTCTCCCTGGAGCTGGTCCGCGACCGTACGGTGGCCGTGCTGGCGCGGCTGGGCAAGCTCGCCGGGGAGTACGGCGAGCTGGTCATGGCCGGCCGTTCGCACAACGTGGCCGCGCAGGCCACCACCCTCGGCAAGCGGTTCGCGACCGCCGCCGACGAACTGCTCGTGGCGTACGGCCGGGTCGAGGAGCTGCTCGGCCGGTATCCGCTGCGCGGCATCAAGGGCCCGGTGGGCACGGCCCAGGACATGCTGGACCTGCTGGGCGGGGACGCCGGCAAGCTGGCGGAGCTGGAGGACCGGATCGCCGGGCACCTCGGCTTCGCGCAGGCGTTCACCTCGGTCGGCCAGGTCTACCCGCGCTCGCTGGACTACGAGGTCGTGACGGCTCTCGTCCAGCTGGCGGCGGCGCCCTCGTCGATCGCCAAGACGATCCGGCTGATGGCCGGGCACGAGCTGGTGACCGAGGGCTTCAAGCCGGGCCAGGTCGGCTCGTCCGCCATGCCGCACAAGATGAACACCCGCTCCTGCGAGCGCGTCAACGGCCTCATGGTCATCCTGCGCGGCTACGCCTCGATGACCGGCGAGCTGGCGGGCGACCAGTGGAACGAGGGCGACGTGTCCTGCTCGGTGGTGCGCCGCGTCGCGCTGCCGGACGCGTTCTTCGCGCTGGACGGTCTGCTGGAGACCTTCCTGACCGTCCTCGACGAGTTCGGCGCGTTCCCGGCGGTCGTCGCGCGTGAGCTGGACCGCTACCTCCCCTTCCTCGCCACGACCAAGGTGCTGATGGGCGCGGTGCGCGCGGGCGTCGGCCGCGAGGTCGCGCACGAGGCCATCAAGGAGAACGCCGTCGCCTCCGCGCTGGCCATGCGCGAGCAGGGCGCCGAGCGCAACGAGCTGCTCGACAAGCTCGCCGCCGACGACCGCATCCCGCTGGACCGTGCCGGGCTGGACGCGCTCATGGCCGACAAGCTCTCCTTCACGGGTGCCGCCGCCGACCAGGTCGGCGTCGTCGTCGCCCGGATCGAGGAGATCGTGAAGCAGCGCCCGGAGGCCGCCGGCTACACGCCGGGAGCGATCCTCTGACCCGCTTCACCCAGGCCGAACTGGAGGCCGCCCGCGACCGGCTGGTGCCGGACGTCACCGCGGACGGCCTCCGGGTCCTCTTCTGCGGCATCAACCCGGGGCTGATGACGGCCGCCTCGGGCCACCACTTCGCCCGCCCCGGCAACCGGTTCTGGCCCGTGCTGCACCTGTCCGGCTTCACGCCCCGGCTCCTGAAGCCGTCCGAGCAGGGCGAGCTGCCGTCGTACGGGCTCGGCATCACCAACGTCGTCGCCCGTGCCACGGCACGCGCCGACGAGCTGACGGCCGAGGAGTACGTGGAGGGCGGCCGGCTGCTGACCGCCAAGGTGGAGCGGCTGCGCCCGCGTTGGCTCGCGGTGGTCGGTGTGACCGCGTACCGCGCCGCCTTCGGCGACCGCAAGGCCGCCGTCGGACCGCAGGAGCGGACGATCGGGGCCTCACGCGTGTGGGTGCTGCCCAACCCCAGCGGGCTGAACGCGCACTGGACCGCGGCGACGATGGCGGAGGAGTTCGCGCGGCTGCGCGTGGCTGCGGGGGACTGACCGACCGGCCCGCGGTCGGGGGTCACGGAGGGTCTGTCTCCGTTATCAGCGCGACGAGTTGGAACGGCAGCTCCTTGTCCCACTGGGAGACGCCGAGGGCGACCCAGCGGCCGTGGCCGTCGGCCTGCCAGAGGTGCACATCGGGCACGTGTGCGCTGAGCGGGCCCCAGGGCTCGGGTATGTCCTCGCCCTCCTGGTAGCGGCTGGACACGCTCCACAGACTGAACACGTCCGGCGGCCCCCACCGCTCGGCGAGGCGCTCGGACAGGGCGTCGCGGTCCGCCTCGAACTGGACCTCCGTCTCCTCCCGTGCCGTACCGTCGTCGTCCCAGAAATCCTCGCTCGTCGCTAACTCGGCGAGGTGGTAACCGGGGCCGGCCGCGCCGACGTCCGACCGGCCGTGCGCCGTGGGGAACTCCTCGGAACACAGCCGGTCGATCGTGACGAGATGCCGCGCGATGGTCATGTGCTCCAGTAAAGCGCGGGCCACTGACAATTGGCGTGCCGTCAGGCGTCGCCTCCGGGTCGTCGGCGCACGGGAGCGGGCGACCACGGCACCCGGGCGCGTGGGGCCGCCGCGGCCTGGCCCGGCCAGGCGCTCGCGGGGATTGCGCAGGTCGGGGGCGGCGGGCACTCGCCGGGGTGCGTCGTGGCGAGTACGATCCGGCAGACACGGGCGCGAGCTGGGAGGACGGGCGTTGGGGCCACTGACCGGCGGGGATCCTTCTCTGCTTCGAAGAATCAACTCGGCCGTGGTGCTGCACGCGCTGCGGGCCACGGACCACGCGACGCTGACCGAGATCACCAGGGTCACCGGCCTGTCCCGGCCCACGGTCGAGGGCGTCGTGGAGGGGTTGGTCGAGGCCGGTCTGGTGGTCGAGCAGGCAGCTGAGGAGGGCGCGGCCCGGCGGCAGGGGCGCCCGGCGCGGCACTACCGGTTCCGGGCCGAGGCCGGCCATCTGCTGGGACTGGACGTGGGCTCGCACCGGGTGGCGGCGCTGCTCGCGGACCTCGACGGACGGGTGCTGGGCTCGCTGTCCAAGGAGATCTCCGAGTCGGCGTCGGCGGAGGAACGGTTGGAGCGGCTGCGCTCGACCGTCGCCGAGCTGCTGCGCAGGTCCGGTGTGTCGCGCGATTCGCTGCGTGCGGTGGGCGTGGGCAGCCCGGGGGTCATCGAGGCCGGTGGCGTCGTACGCCTGTGCGCGGCCCTGCCGGAGTGGACGGGGCTGAACCTGGGCGAGCGGCTCAGCCGGTCCTTCAAGTGCTCCGTGCTGGTGGAGAACGACGCCAACGCGGCCGCCGTCGCCGAGCACTGGAAGGGGGCCGCCACCGAGTCCGACGACGTGGTGCTGGTGCTGGCGGGGCTGAGCCCCGGCGCCGGTTCGCTGATCGGCGGGCGGCTGCACCGGGGGTACGGCGGCGCGGCCGGGGAGATCGGCGCGCTGCACCTGCTGGGCCGGGAGGCCACCCCCGAGGCGCTGCTGTCCACCACGGGCGAGCCCTTGCACCCGCTGGACGAGCAGGCGGTCGCCGAGGTCTTCAAGCACGCGCGCGAGGGCGACGTACGGGCCCGTGCGGCTGTCGACCGTTTCATACAGCGCCTCGTCCACGACGTGACGGCCCTTGTCCTGGCCCTCGATCCCGAGCTGGTCGTGGTCGGCGGCTGGGCGGCCGGCATCGACGACGTCCTCGACCCCCTCCGCGGCGAGCTGGCCCGGTACTGCCTGCGCCCGCCCCGGGTCGCCCTCTCCCGGCTGGGCGAGGCGGCCGTCGCCATGGGCGCGCTGCGGCTCGCCCTGGACCACGTCGAGGAGCAGCTCTTCGCGGTGGAGGGCACGGTGACGGCGCGCCGCTGAGCCGCCGCCGGGCACGCGAACGCCGTGCCCCGCGAGAGGGGCACGGCGGGTACGGCGGGGAGGCTCTGCCCGTGGCGTCAGGACGCGTGGCGCTCCGGGCCGTGGTGGATCTCGACGCCGCCCGAGGCACCGAAGGTCAGGCGGCACGTGTCAGCACGGTAGGTGGCCAGGGAGACCGCCGCCGTACGTGCCTCGGCGAAGAAGCGGGTGGTGACGACCAGGACGGGCGCGCCGGGCAGCCGGTCGAGCTCCTTGGCGTCGTCCGCGCGGGCTGAGCCCAGCTCCACCGAGCGGTCCTGGCCCTCCAGTTCCAGGCGCTGCAGCTCACGCAGGACCGCACGCGCGCGTGCGGCACCGGAGGGGGCGTCTATGGCGGAGAGGGCGGGCACGGAGGCCGCCGGGATGTAGAGCAGTTCGGCGGCGACGGGCTGGCCGTGCGACATCCGGGAGCGGCGCACGACGTGCACCTGCTCGCCGTGGACGCTCTCCAGGAGGTCGGCGACCGCGGCGGGCGGTGCCGCGGTCGTGCAGTCGACGGCCTGCCAGGCGTCGCCGACGGTGCCCGGCCACGCGTGCTGCTCGGTGCCGACGGCGACGCCCACGCGCGGGGGCGCGACCGTGGTGCCGACACCGCGACGGCGCTGCAGTCGGCCCTCCAGTTCGAGCTGCTCCAGCGCCTGGCGGAGGGTGGCCCGGGCGACGCCGAAGCGGGCCGCGAGGTCACGTTCGTTGGGCAGGATCTCCCCCACCGAGAACTCGGAGTCCAATGCCTCACTGAGCACGGTCTTCAGATGCCAGTACTTCGGTTCCGGCACCGATTCCAGCTGCTGGGTCCCCACCCTGTCCTCCGCTGCTTCGCCGTGGCCCGGCGGCGTTTTTAGCGCCCTTGTTTATTAAAGGTTGTTGCACTTTCTTGCGACCATAGGCGGGCCCCCACCCTTGGTCAAGACCAATCATCGAACCCTCGGGCATTCGACAGGTCGGACGCCGGGCAGCGTTCATCAAGGCTTCACGGCCGCCAGGGAGAGCAGCTTCTCCGGGTTGCGGACGATGTAGACGCACTGGATTCGCCCGTCGGCGACGTCGAGTTGGAACACGCTGTCGACCGTGTCGCCGGTCAGGAGGACCACGGCGAAGCCGCCGTTGATCTCCATGAAGCGGAACGAGGCGGCCCGCACGCCCTTGCCGGCCGCGCCGTGCACGAACCGTCCCACCTTGTCGGCGGTCTCGAGGACCCGCACCGGGGCCTTGCCGATGCCGCCGCCGTCGCCCACCAGACGGACGTCGGGGGCGAGCAGCGCCATGAGCTGGTCGAGGTCGCCGCCTTCCGCGGCGGCGAGGAACTTCTCCGTCAGCTCGCGGCGTTCGACGGGATCGACCTCGTAGCGCGGGCGCCGCTCGTCGACGTGTCTGCGGGCCCGCCCGGCGAGCTGGCGCACGGCGGGCTCGGCACGGTCGATCATGGCCGCGATCTCGGCGTACGGGTAGCCGAAGGCCTCCCGGAGCACGAACACGGCGCGTTCCAGGGGCGAGAGGGACTCCATGACGACCAGGACGGCGAGGGAGACGGTGTCGGCGAGGACGGCCCGCTCGGCGGTGTCCGGGACGGTGTCCGCGTAGTCGGTGATGTACGGCTCGGGGAGCCACGGGCCGGGGTAGGCCTCGTTGCGCGACTGCACCTGGCGCAGTCGGTCGATGGCGAGGCGGGTGGTGACACGGACCAGGTAGCCGCGCGGTTCGCGCACCTCGGAGCGGTCGGCGCCGGACCAGCGCAGCCAGGCCTCCTGGACCACGTCCTCGGCGTCGGCGACCCGGCCGAGCATGCGGTAGGCGACTCCCATCAGGACGGGGCGGTGCTCTTCGAAGAGGTCGATCGCGATGTCGGTGGTCACCGTTCCATCCCAACCCGAGGGGCGGGGCCGTGTCCAGGCGATTCCGGCGTTGCGCGCGGCTTGTTACTCCCGGGGACTACCCGCCGGTAGCAGTTGCTGACAAGCTGTCTACGACGCCGTGCGCCGGCGTGTCCATCCGCCCAGACGAGGAGTCGCACCATGTCCGCCGCCACGGTCTCCTTCCAGGTCCCCTCCCCGCTCGGCCCGCGGTCCGTGACGGTCTCCTACACCCGCGAGGGCACCGGTGAGCCGCTGCTCCTGCTGCACGGCATCGGCCACCACCGGCAGGCCTGGGACCCGGTGACGCACATCCTGGCGGCGGAGCGCGAGGTCATCACCGTCGACCTGCCCGGCTTCGGCGCGTCGCCCGCGCTGCCGGACGGGCTCACCTACGACCTGCCCACGACGACCGCCGTCTTCGGTGCCTTCTGCGAGGCGCTGGAGCTCGACCGCCCCCATGTGGCGGGCAACTCCCTGGGCGGTCTGCTCGCCCTGGAGCTGGGCCGCGAGAAACTCGTACGGTCCGTCACGGCGCTGTCCCCGGCGGGGTTCTGGAACGAGGCCGAGCGGCGTTACGCGTTCGGCGTGCTGCTCACCATGCGGCACATCGCGCGGCGGCTGCCGCTGCCGCTGGTCGAACGGTTGTCCCGGTCGGCGGTCGGCCGCACCGCCCTGACGAGCACCATCTACGCCCGTCCGAGCCGCCGTTCACCCGAGGCGGTGGTCGCCGAGACGCTCGCCCTGGCGGGCGCGACCGGGTTCGACGAGACCCTCCGGGCCGGTGGCAGCGTCCTGTTCACCGACGACGTCCCCGGGCTCCCCGTCACCGTGGCCTGGGGCACCCGGGACTGGCTGCTCGTCCGCCGTCAGGGTGTCCGTGCCAAGCGGGTCATCCCCGGCGCCCGGCTGGTGCGGCTGCCCGGCTGCGGCCACTGCCCCATGAACGACGACCCCGCGCTGGTCGCCCGCGTCATCCTCGACGGCAGCCGCTGACCGGCCGCCGACGGCAGCCGCTGACCGGCGGGTCAACGCCCCCGACCCCAGGGCGACCCCGGCACCGACCAGCGCGCTGCCGACGGCCTGTGCGGCACCGTAGGAGCCCGTGCCGACGAGGGGCGCCGTGCAGGCGGCGGCCACCGGAATCAGTCCGGAGAACAGGGTGGCGCGCTCGGCGCCGATGCGCTGCATGCCCATGTACCAGCACACGAACCCGACCACCGTGACCACCGCCGCCTGCCACAGCAGCGCGACCGACTCCGTGCCGTCCGGGCGGCGCAACCACGCGCCGCCGTCGACGACCACGCCGACGAGGGCCGACTCGACCGCGGCCACCGCGCACACGGTCGCCGACAGCAGCCGTGGCCCGAGCGGTCGCAGCACCGGCACGGCCAGCACGGCGAAGCCGATCTCGCCCGCCAGCGCGCACACCGAGAAGGCGATGCCCGCTCCGTCCGTACGGCCCCAGCCCTGGACGGTGAACGCGCCGGCCGCCACCAGCAACGCCCCTTGCAGGACCACCCGTTGGGGTCGCCGCCCCTCCGTCAGCGGGACGAGGACGGCCACGGCCACCGGGGCGCAGCCCACGAAGACCCCCGGCACCGCCGGTTCCGCCGAGCGTTCGGCGGCGAGCACGGCGATGTTGAAGCCGACCATGCCGACCGCCGCGAGCAGCCCCAGCCGCGCCCACTGCCGTGCGGTGAGACGGCGCAGCGGTGCCGTGCCGTCCCGGCCGAGCAGCGGGAGCAGCAGGAGACAGGCGAGGCCGTAGCGGAGGAACTGGCCGCCCGCGTACGGGTAGTCGCCCAGGACGCTGTTGGCGGTGAAGGACCCGCCGACGAGCACGCAGGCGAGGGCGGCGAGGAGGGAACCGGAGAGCGCGGACGGGGTCCGGGGTGTGCCGGTCGTCGTGGTCGGGACGGTGGGCGTGGGCTTCATGGTCGCGACGTTAGGGAGGTCGGCGGTCCCGCTTTAAGGTCCACTTCCATGACGTCATCGGGGACCAATTCCGACCACGGCGCGGCACTTTCGGGATCCGCTCCCTGGGCCGCCGCCTGGGAGCTGCTGCTGCCCGTCGCGGACGCGCCCGCACGCGCGCGTGGACGCACGTTGCAGACGGCGCTGCGGGAGGCGATCCGGTCGGGGCGACTGGCGCGGGGGACGCGGCTGCCGGCGAGCCGGGAGCTGGCAGCCGACCTCGGGGTCTCGCGGGGGCTGGTGACGGAGGCGTACGAGCAGCTGGTCGCGGAGGGGTATCTGCGCAGCGGCCGGGGCGCCGGGACCTGGGTGGGCGCCGCCGTGCGCACGTCCGAGCCGCCACGCGCGCGTGACCTCGCTCCGCGTCCGCCGGGCGCCCGCGCCGACTTCGTGCCCGGCACGCCCGACCTGTCGCTGTTCCCCCGTGCGGCGTGGGCGGCGGCCCAGCGCGGTGTCCTCGCGGAGCTGCCGCATCACGAGCTGGGCTACCCGGATCCGCGCGGGCTGCCCCGGCTGCGCACCGCGCTCGCCGAACTGCTCGTCCGGCGGCGGGGCGTGGTCGCCGACCCGGAGCGGATCGTCGTCGTCTCCGGGGTGGCCCAGGCCACCACACTGCTTGGATCCGTGCTCCACGCGCGCGGGACACGCGTCGTCGGCGTCGAGGACCCCGGCAGCCCCGAGCACGGGACGCTGTACGCCGCCACCGGGCTCGGCACCGTGCCGTTGCCGCTGGACGACGAGGGGCTGGCGGTCGGGCCGCTGCGGGAGTCGGGGGTGCGGGCCGTGGTGACGACGCCGGCGCACCAGTTCCCGACCGGGATCGCGTACTCCGCGCGGCGGCGGGGCGAGCTGCTCGACTGGGCGCGGGCGGTGGACGGGTTGATCGTCGAGGACGACTACGACGGGGACTTCCGCTACGACCGCGCGCCCGTGGGGGCGTTGCAGGGGCTCGACCCCGAGCGGGTCGCGTACACGGGGTCCGTGAGCAAGTCCCTCGCGCCGGGGCTGCGGCTCGGCTGGCTCCTCGTCCCGGCGTGGCTGGCGGAGGAGGTCGTCGAGCGCAAGCGGACCATGGATCTCGGGCATCCCACCCTCGATCAGGCGCTCTTCGCGCGGTTCGTTGAACGGGGGGACTACGACCGGCAGTTGCGGCGGTGTCAGCGGGCGTATCGGGAGCGGCGTGACGTGCTGGTGTCGGCGCTCGCCGAGCACTTTCCGGGGGCGGAGGTGTCGGGGATCGCCGCGGGGTTGCATGTCATCGTGACGCTGCCGGAGCGGTATGGGGTGGTGGGGCGGTTTCTGGAGCGGGCCGGAGAGGGTGGGGTGGGGGTGCGGGGGTTGGGGGCGTACGGGAGGGTGCCGGACGGGCGGGTGCGGTTGGTGTTGGGGTACGCGCATCTTTCTCCTGCGCGGATTCGGGAGGGGGTGGGGGTGTTGGCGGGGGTGGTGGGGTGACGGCTGGGTTTTTCGCCCCCGCCGCCCCTACCCGTCCCATCCTCAAGGGGCTGCGCCCCTTCGACCCCCAAGCGTCCGTCCGGTGGGGGCTGGTCGCGCAGTTCCCCGCGCCCCTGAAAGGCCTACGGCCATTTCAGGGGCGAAAAAGCAGGGGCGCAGCCCCGCTTTTTCAGGGGCGCGGGGAACTGCGCGAGAAGCCCCCACCCACCCGCAGCCGCCGACGCACAGGTACCCCCGAGCTCTGACGCGCGTCGGCTTCCCCCGCACCCCGCGCAGTTGTTCACTTGTCGTTTCCGTGTGCGCTGCGGCGTGCGCGTAGTTGTGGCTGTGCACATTGGCCGGATCCGTCGCTGGAGGCGCATTCATGTCACACCGTCCGCCGAGTTCCCTGCCCGGTCGCCGCAGCGTGCTGCGCGGCTCGTTCGCCGCGTCGGCGGCGCTGGCGCTGCCCGGTTCCGTCGCACTCGGTTCGGCTCCGGCGCTGGCCCTGTCGGGGCGGCCCCAGGCCGGCTGGGGTGTGCAGGCCGGGGACGTGACCGCGCACTCCGGGCTGGTGTGGGTGCGGTCGGACCGGCCGGCCCGGATGATCGTCGAGACGTCCGCCACCGAGTCGTTCCGCAACCCGCGCAGATGGCACGGCCCGCTGCTCGGCGCCGGCACGGACTTCACCGGTACGACGCGGCTGCGCGGGCTGCCGGCGGGCGAGCAGATCCACTACCGGGTGCTGCTCGCCGATCCGGACGACCCGCGCCGCACCGGGGAGCCGGTCACCGGGACGTTCCGTACGACGTCGCTGAAGCGGCGCTCCGGGGCGCGGTTCGTGTGGTCGGGCGACCTGGCCGGGCAGGGCTGGGGCATCAACCCGGACCGGGGCGGCTACCGGATCTTCGACGCGATGGGCGCGCTGGACCCGGACTTCTTCCTGTTCAGCGGTGACACCATCTACGCGGACGGCCCGATCGCCGCGACGGCGGCGCTTCCCGGCGGCGGCACCTGGCGCAACGTCACCACCGAGGAGAAGTCCAAGGTCGCGGAGACGCTCGCCGAGTTCCGGGGCAACTTCCGCTACAACCTGCTCGACGAGAACCTCAAGCGGTTCAACGCGCAGGTCCCGGCGATCGTGCAGTGGGACGACCACGAGGTCACCAACAACTGGTACCCGGGCGAGATCCTCACCGACGCCCGGTACACCGAGAAGAGCGTGGACGTGCTGGCGGCGCGGGCGCGGCGGGCGTTCAGCGAGTACTTCCCGATCTCCACACTGCGGCCGGGCGCCCGGGAGGGCCGCGTGCACCGGGTGGTGCGCCACGGTCCCCTGCTGGACGTGTTCGTGCTGGACATGCGGACGTACCGCGACGCCAACTCGCCCGGTACGCAGACCACCGACCCGGTGGGCATCCTCGGAGCCGAGCAGTTGGAGTGGCTCAAGCGGGAGCTGGCGCGGTCGCGGGCGGTGTGGAAGGTGATCGCCTCCGACATGCCGCTCGGCCTCGTCGTGCCCGACACCGGGGACGGCAAGCCGAACATCGAGGCCGTGGCGCAGGGCGACCCGGGCGCTCCGCTGGGGCGGGAGCTGCAGATCGCCGAGCTGCTGCGGTTCATCAAGCACCGCAAGGTCACCGGCACGGTGTGGCTGACGGCCGATGTGCACTACACCTCGGCCCAGCACTACCAGCCGTCGCGGGCGGCCTTCACCGACTTCGAGCCGTTCTGGGAGTTCGTCTCCGGCCCGCTGAACGCCGGTGCCTTCCCGGCGAACGCGCTGGACGGCACCTTCGGCCCCGAGCGGGTGTTCGTCAAGGCGCCGACCACGGCGAACGTCTCTCCGGCGGGCGGCTACCAGTTCTTCGGCGAGGTCGACATCGACGGCCACAGCGCGGAGTTGACGGTGCGGCTGCGGGAGCAGGACGGGACCGTGCTGTACACGAAGGTGCTCCAGCCGGGGCTCGTCGGTCAGTGACGGTCACCTTTGGCATCGACTAGGACAGCACCAGTCGTACAAAAAGAAACAAAAGGTGCGGATCGATGCTTTTACCGGTCAGTCACAAAGCGTTCGTGATCACGCAACACCGTTCGTTCACAGTGGCCACATGACTCCAGACATGTCTGATGTGACGCGCGCGAAGAACGGTCGCCCGGTGCGCCACCGGTTGCTGTCGGCTACGGCGGGGCTCCGCGGCTGGTGGGAACGGCGCCACGGACACGCGCCGCCGACGATCGATACCGAGGCCCGGCCGCCGCTCGCCGTAGGGCGGCAGGCCGGGCCGTCCGGGGCGGCCGCCCCGGTGTTCACCGGTGCGACCCTGATGTGGCGGATGCGGACGACGGTGAAGGACGAACCCGGTTCGCTGGCCGCCCTGTGCACGGCCCTCGCGGAGCACAGGGTCGACATCCTGAGCCTGCAGACGCATCCGCTGGCCGAGGGCACCGTGGACGAGTTCCTCCTCCGGGCGCCCGAGGAGCTGACCTCCACCGAGATCGGCCGGGCCGTCTCGGAGGCCGGCGGCACCGAGACCTGGATCGAGCGCGGTGACGCCCACGACCTGGTGGACGCGCCGACCCGGATCCTCGGTCTGGCCACGCGCACGGCCCTGGACGCGGCGGAACTGCCGCTCGCCCTGCGGCAGTTGCTCGGCCGCTGCACCATCCGCTCGCTGCCCGCCACCGCTCCCGGCTCGGGCCGGGCCCAGGAGAGCGTCCCGGTCGAAGGGGCCCTGGAGGACACCGTGATGCGGTTGCGGGCGCCTGAGGGCGGGGTGATCACGGTGGAGCGGCCGTATCTGCCGTTCACGCCGACGGAGTTCGCGCGGGCGCGGGCCCTGGTGGAGCTGGACGCGCGGCTCGGGCCCCGGATCCCGCGCAGCCACGACGTGCTGACCCTGCCGGAGGGCAACGACATCACGGTGCGCCGCGCGGACGCCGGCGACCTGCGGGCGGCCAAGGCGATGCACGAGCGGTGCTCGGCGCGCACGCTGACCATGCGGTACCACGGGCCCGTGGGGGACGCCGATCGGTATCTCAAGCACCTGCTCAGCCCGCGTTTCGGGCGGACGCTCGCCGTGCAGACGGCCTCGGGGCGCCTCGTCGGGCTGGGACACCTTCTCTGGGACGGCGACGAGACCGAGATCGCGCTGCTCGTCGAGGACGAGTGGCAGCGGAGGGGCATCGGCAGTGAGCTGCTGCGTCGTCTGGTGGAGATGGCGGCCGCGGCGGGGTGCGAGAACGTGTACGTGGTGACGCAGGCGTCCAACACGGGGATGGTGGCGGCGATGCGGGGTCTCGAACTGCCGCTCGACTATCAGATCGAGGAAGGAACGCTGGTGATCACCGCGCGGTTGTCCGAGGTGGAGGTCGCGGAAACGGCGGAGGGACGACGACGGGTGGGGTGAGTCGAGGGCCGGGTGGATCGAGTGCCTGAGTGAGGGCTGGTCGCGCGGTTCCCGCGCCCCTGACGGGGCGCGGGGTCCAACGTCGGCACCCCGCCGCTAGGCGCGCCCCGTCGAGAGCGCGGGCCCCTCGTCCTTGCTCCACTCTCGCGGCAGGCCGGTGACCGTTTCTCCCAACGCGCGGTCGAGGTCCGCCCACAGGTCCTCCGGGTCCTCCAGGCCCACCGACATGCGCAGGAGACGGTCGGACACGCCGGCGTCGCGGCGGTCCGACTCCTCCACGATGCGGTGGCTGATCGAGGCCGGGTGCTGGATGAGCGTGTCCACGCTGCCGAGGCTCACCGCCGGGGTGATCAGGCGGACGGCGGAGATGACGTCGTGCGGATCGCCGTGGACCTCGAAGGCGATCATGGCGCCGCCGATGCGCGGATAGTGGACGCGGGCGACACGGGGGTCCGCGGCGAGGCGGCTGACGAGTTCGGCGGCGGTCGCGGAGGCCGCCCGGACACGGACCGGGAGCGTGGACAGGCCCCGCAGGAGGAGGTAGCCGGCGAGCGGGTGCAGGACGCCGCCGGTGGCGAAGCGGACCTGGCGGAGCCGTCCGGCGAACTCCTCGTCGCAGGCCACGACTCCCGCCATGACGTCCCCGTGCCCGCCGAGGTACTTGGTGGCGCTGTGCAGGACGAGCCGCGCGCCCTGTTCGACGGGGCGTTGCAGGACGGGCGTGGCGAAGGTGTTGTCCGCGAGGAGCGGGACCGAGCCGCAGGCGTGGGCGAGGGCCCGGAGGTCGAGCTCGGCGAGGGTCGGGTTGGCCGGGGTCTCGACGAGGACCAGGCCCGTGTCGGGGCGCAGCGCGTCCGCGACGCCGGCCGGGTCGACCCAGGTGACCTCGGTGCCGAGCAGCCCCGCGGTGAGGAGATGGTCGCTGCAGCCGTACAGGGGCCGTACGGCGACGACATGGCGCAGGCCCATCGACGCGCGGACGAGGAGGACGGCGCTCAGGGCGGCCATGCCGCTGGCGAAGGCGACCGCGCTCTCGGTGCCTTCGAGGCGGGCGAGGGCGGTCTCGAAGCGGGCGACGGTCGGGTTGCCGAGCCGACCGTAGATCGGCGGTCCCTCCGGCTGAGCGCCGTCGCCGGCGAAGGCGTCGATGCGGGCGGCCTCGCCCCGGCTGTCGTACGAGGGATAGGTGGTCGACAGGTCGATCGGCGGAGCGTGCAGGCCCTGGCGCGCGAGGTCGTCGCGGCCGGCGTGCACGGCCTCGGTGGCCAGTGCTCTCGGCGTGGAGCGTGCGTGGTCGTACGCGTGCGTGCTCGCTGAGTTCATGGACGTCAGGGTGAACATCGACCGGGACTCGGGGATCGAACACCGTGTTACGTTCGAACAATGGCCGATTCCGTCGTACTCGATCCGGTGGACCTCCATCTGCTGCGGCTGTTGCAGAACGACGCCCGGACGACGTACCGGGATCTCGCGGCGCAGGTCGGGGTCGCGCCGTCCACCTGTCTGGACCGGGTGACGCGGCTGCGGCGTGCGGGCGTGATCGTCGGCCATCAGCTGCGGCTGGATCCGGCCAAGCTGGGTCGGGGTCTGGAGGCGTTGCTGTCGGTCCAGGTCAGACCGCACCGACGGGAGTTGGTGGGGCCGTTCGTGGAGCGGATCCGGGCGCTGCCGGAGTCGCGGACCGTCTATCACCTCACCGGACCGGACGACTATCTCGTGCATGTCGCGGTCGCGGACATGGCGGATCTGCAGCGTCTGGTCCTCGACGAGTTCACCTCGCGGCGCGAGGTGGCGCGGGTGGAGACCCGATTGATCTTCCAGCAGTGGGACTGCGGGCCGCTCCTGCCGCCGGACGCCGACCGGCCCTCGCCCTGACCCGCCGAACATCGACCGGCCCCGGACGGCCCTCACATTCCACGACAGCGGCTCACGCCCTGAGCGGAATCCGGCCGCGGTAAGGCTCAAGCGCCCGTTGAGGAGCTGACGTCGTACCCGTGGCCGTACCAAGATTGTCGGCATGTCTGACACCAAGAGCCCCCTGCCCCGTGAGGTCGCCGACGCGTATGTCGACGATCTCATCGCCCTCGACCCCGTGACCGGTACGTATCTGGGTGTGAAGGAGAGTTCCGGCAGGTTGCCGGACACCTCGCCGGCCGGGCAGGAGGCCCGTGCGGAGCTGATCCGGACGACGCTCGCGCGGCTCGACGAGGCGGAGCGGCAACCGGGCGCGGACAGCGACGTCGAGCGCCGGTGCGCGCGCCTGCTGCGCGAGCGGCTGACGGCGGAGCTGGCCGTGCACGAGGCCGAGGAGGGGCTGCGCGCCGTCGGCAACATGGTCACGCCCCCGCACGAGGTGCGCGAGGTCTTCACGATCACCCCGGCGGAGACCGAGGAGGACTGGGCGGCGATCGCCGAACGGCTGCGCGCGGTGCCGACGGCCTACGCCGGGTACCGCGAGTCCCTGGCGCTCGGGCTGGAGCGGAAGCTGTACGCGGGCCCGCGCCCGACCGCGACCTTCATCGGCCAGCTCACCGAGTGGGCGGACACGGACGGTTCGGGGCGCGGCTGGTTCGAGGACTTCGCGTCGGCGGGTCCCGAGTCGCTGCGCGCCGAGCTGGACGAGGCGGCTCGGGGCGCCACCAGGGCCGTGGTGGAGCTGCGCGACTGGATGCGCGACGTGTACGCCCCGGCGGTCGAGGGGGCGCCGGACACGGTCGGCCGGGAGCGCTACGGCAGGCTGGTCCGCTATTTCACGGGGTCGGACCTGGATCTCGACGAGGCGTACGCGTACGGCTGGGCCGAGTTCCACCGGCTGCTCGGCGAGATGAGGCAGGAGGCCGCGAAGATCCTGCCCGGCGCCGAGACGCCCTGGGTGGCGCTCGCGCACCTGGACGAGCACGGCCGGCACATCGAGGGCGTCGACGAGGTCCGCGCGTGGCTGCAGTCGCTGATGGACGAGGCGATCGAGGCGCTGGACGGCACCCACTTCGACCTCGCCGAGCCGGTCCGCAAGGTCGAGTCGTGCATCGCCCCGCCCGGTGGCGCGGCGGCCCCCTACTACTCGGCCCCGACCGAGGACTTCTCCCGCCCCGGCCGCACCTGGCTGCCGACGATGGGGGCGACCCGCTTCCCGGTGTACGACCTGGTTTCCACCTGGTACCACGAGGGCGTTCCCGGTCATCACCTCCAGCTCGCGCAGTGGGTGTACGTCAAGGACGACCTGTCGCGCTACCAGGCCACGATCGGCGGGGTCAGCGCCAACGCCGAGGGCTGGGCCCTGTACGCGGAGCGGCTCATGGACGAGCTGGGCTTCCTCAAGGACGCGGAGGAACGGCTCGGCTACCTGGACGCCCAGATGATGCGCGCGGCCCGGGTCATCGTCGACATCGGCATGCACCTGGAGCTGGAGATCCCGGCGGACTCACCGTTCCACCCGGGCGAGCGCTGGACCGTGGATCTGGCCCAGGAGTTCTTCGGCGCCCACAGCAGTCGTCCGGCGGACTTCGTGGAGAGCGAGCTGACGCGTTATCTGACGATGCCGGGCCAGGCCATCGGCTACAAGCTCGGCGAGCGGGCCTGGCTGCTCGGCCGGGAGAAGGCCAAGGAGCGTCACGGCGAGGCCTTCGACGCCAAGGCCTGGCACATGGCCGCGCTGTCCCAGGGGTCGCTGGGCCTGGACGACCTGGTGGACGAGCTGTCCCGCCTCTGACCCGGACCGGTCGGGCCCACCACCACCCACGGCGGGGGCCCGGCCGCCGCGTTGCCGGTTCTCGGGCAATCGCGCTCCCGGCCGGCCTCACCTCACCTGTCGGCCAGCGGTCTCACCCGGATCAGGCCCAGCCAGGTCTCCGGGCCCGTCGAGACCCGGGCGGTGCTGATGCCGTACGGGCCGGGAGCCAGCTCCACCCGTACGTGGTCGGTCTCCCGCAGGGACCTGCCGGGCCAGACGGCGTCGAAAAGGACGACCGGGCCCGGCACCCGCCAGCGCAGCTCCGGCTCCCAGGCCGCGGTGTCGAGCGTCGCCGGAACTCCCGCGAGGAGTTCGGTCTCGGAGTCGGCCGCGTAGCAGCGGACGAAGACGCCGTGGCGGGGCAGATACGCGGTGGACGCGGGTTCGTCGCCGAGGACCAGGGCGCGGGTGTCGCCGACCGGCAGCAGGCCCACGGGTCCGTCGACGTCACAGGCGCGGTCGTAGTCCGAGGACGTCTCGTCGCCGTCGGCGCCCGCCCAGAACGGCAGCACCGCCTCAGGTATCGCTATGAGCGGTCCACCGCTCGACTCCACCCACCGCACCACATCGGGCACCACCGCCACGTCCGCGTATCCAGCCATGCCCAGAAGTTACACGGCGGCCGTCGGTGCGAACTCGCCGCCCCTCAGCGCTTCTTGACAGTCTGTCAGCAACGGCGGCGGCCTCGGGACGGCGACCGGGTCAGCAGCCGCAGTCCTCGGCGTCCACGGGCGCGGTCAGCGGGTCGGCGGCCCGTCGCGCCTCACCCTCCCAGGTCTCGTACGCGAAGCCCTCGCGCGCCCAGTACTCGAAGCCGCCGAGCATCTCCTTGACCTGGAAGCCGAGTTCGGCGAGGGCGAGGGCGGCGCGGGTCGCGCCGTTGCAGCCGGGGCCCCAGCAGTAGGTGACGACCGGCACGGACTTGTCGAGCAGTTGCTCGGCCTGCTCGGGGATGAGGGCGGTGGGCAGGTGGACCGCGCCCGGGATGTGCCCCTGGTCCCAGGACGCGGTGGAGCGGGAGTCCAGGACGACGAAGCCGGGGTCGCCGTCGGCGGCGAGCGCGGCGGCCACGTCGGAGACGTCGGCGTGGAAGACGAGGCTGGCCCGGAAGTACGCGGCGGCCTCGGCAGGGGCGGCGGGGGCGATCCGCAGGACGGGGTTGACGGCGGATGCGGTGGCGACGGTCATGAGCTGGCCTTTCCCTCGGGGAAGCCCTTGTTTCCCTCACCGGAAATCTACGTCGGACGATCATCCGCCTGAAGGGGCGATCCACGGCCGGGGCCTTGATCGGCCGGGGATTCCCCTGCTATCCATCGGGCATGACCGCGAATTCCCCGTATCTGCCGGATGCCACCGACTGGCGCATCCTGGAGGTCCTCCAGCGCGAGGGCCGGGCCAGCTTCGCCGAGCTCGCCCGCGCCGTGTCGATGTCGGCGAGCGCGGTGACCGAGCGGGTGCGGCGGCTGGAGGAGGCGGGCGTGATCCGGGGCTACGCGGCCGTCGTGGACCCGGAGCGGCTGGGGCTGCCGATCCTGGCGTTCGTGCGTCTGCGCTACCCCAATGGGAACTACAAGCCGTTCCACGATCTGGTGGCCGTCACGCCCGAGATCCTGGAGGCGCACCACGTCACGGGCGACGACTGCTTTGTGATCAAGGTGGCGGCCCGTTCGATGCGGCATCTGGAGGAGGTGTCGGGCAAGATCGGCGCGCTGGGGTCGGTGACGACGAGCGTCGTCTACTCCTCACCGCTCCCCCGCCGCCCGCTGGGCCACTGACTTCGCCACTGCCCCGCCGCCCCCTGGGTCACCGACCCCGCTGCCGTACGACCGATCCCGTCCGCTCCTTCACGATCTCCAGCTGGGCGTGCACGCGGCGGCGCAGGTCGGCGACGTGGCTGACGATGCCGACGCTTCGGTCGCGTTCGCGCAGCGCGTCGAGGACGTCGAGGACCTCGTCGAGGGTCTGGTCGTCGAGGCTGCCGAACCCCTCGTCGATGAAGAGGGTGTCGAGCCGCACCCCGCCTGCCTCGTCGGTGACGACGTCGGCCAGACCGAGGGCGAGCGCGAGGGAGGCGAAGAACGTCTCGCCGCCGGAGAGCGTGGCCGTGTCCCGCTCCCGCCCCGTCCAGGCGTCGACGACATGCAGCCCGAGGCCGCTGCGACCGCGTCCGGCGCGGTCGTCGGAGTGGACGAGGGTGTAGCGGCCGGAGGACATCCGCTGGAGCCGTACGGTCGCGGCGGCGGCGACCTGTTCCAGCCGGGCGGCGAGGACGTACGCCTCCAGGCGCATCCTGCGCTCGTTGTCGGCGGAGGTGCCGGCCGCGAGCCCCGCCAACCGGGCGACACGGTCGTACTCCTCGCGCAGCGGTGCCAGTCCGCGCACGGCGGCGGTGGCCCGCGCGGACAGCCGGTCGAGTTCGATGCGGCGCCGCTCGGCGGCGTCCCACGCGGAGACGGTGTTCTGGAGGCGTCGGGCGGCGGCTTCGGCCTCCCGTTCGGCGGCCTGGAGGTCGGCGGGCGGCTGCGCGCCCGCGGCCGTCGTCTCGGCCTCGGCGAGCACGGCCCGCACGGCGGCCTCCTCCGACTGCCAGGCGTCCAGGCGGTGTTGGAGGTCCCGGTGGGCGGCGTCGTCGAGCACGGCGGCGGCCGCGTCGCGCGGGGTGTCGAACCCGGCCCGGAACGCCGCGTCGGCGAGGCGCGCGTCGGCGTCCTTCAGGCGTTGCGCGGTGTCGTCGGCCACCCGGGCGGCCTCGGCGGCCGCGCCGAGCCGCGCGGCCCGCGCCTCCAGCCGCCCGGCCAGCTCGGCGACGCTCTCGGCGTCGCCCCGGGCCTGCGTCAACTCGGCCTCCAGAGCGGTCCGTTCCCGCTCCAGGGTGTCGCGCCGGGTGTCGCGCGAAGCGGCCCGGATCGCGGCCTCCTGTCGTGCGGCGGCCCGCCGGTCGCGCTCCTGTTCGGCGTGGAGCAGCGCCTCCTGCGCGGGGTGGAGGTCGACGGCGCGCCGCCGGGCCTCGGTGTGCTCCCGCTCCAGCTCCGCCACCGTCGCCGCGAGCCGCTCGGTGGGCGTGTCGCCCGCCTCGGCACTCGCGGCGGCCAACGCCCGTTGCGCGAGGGCCAGTTGCCGCTCCGCCCCGACCCGCTCCTCGTCGGCCCGCTGAAACGCGGCGAGTGCCTCCTCCTCCGCCTCCCGGTCCACATGGCCCGCGACCTTCTGGGCGGGCGCGGGGTGTTCCGTGCCTCCGCAGACGGCGCAGGGCCGCCCGTCGACGAGTCCGGCGGCGAGCTCCGCCGCGATCCCCGACAGCCGCTGTTCCTTGAGGTCCAGCCAGTGGGTGCGGGCCTCGGACGCCCGCTCGGCCAGCCGGAGCACCCGGGCCTGGGCCGCGTCGGTGTCGCGGCCGAGCTGGTCGCGCTGACGTGCGGCGGCGAGCCGCTGCTCGGCGGGTTCCCGCCGCACGGCGAGCTGTTCGGCGCGGGCGGCGGCCTCCTGCGCGGACTCGATACGGCTCTGCAGCCCGGCCCGGGTGGTCTCCCACTCGGCGAGCCAGCCCTCGGCGTCCTGGAGGACGCCCTCGTCCGCCCGCTCCTCGTCGTCCAACTCGGCCTGCTCGGTGAGGAGTACGGCGAGCCGTCGCTCGGCACGCCGGGCCGACTCCAGCGCGCCCAGCTCCTCCGAGGCCCTGCGGGCTGCGGCCGCGAGTCCGGCGGCACCCGCGTCGGCGTACTCCCCCGACAGGCGTGCTCGGGCGTCCTCCTCCTCCGCCCTGGCCCGCCGGTGCTCGGCCTCGGCGGCGTCCCGCAGGTCCAGTGCCGGGGCCACGGCCTCCGCCTTGCGGGCGCGTTCCATCCGCGCCCGGTCCTCCCGGTGGGTGTCCGCCCGCTCCTCCAGCCGTGCGGCACGTTCCCTCGCCTCCGCGAACCGCCGTTGCAGCCGCGCCACTTCGCGTACGTCGTCCAGCACGCGGTCGGCCTCGGCCCGGGCCGCCTGGGCCGCAGCCCGCGCGCAGTGGGCGATGGTGAGCCGTTCCCGGGCGGTGCTGCGGGCGACGGCGGCCCAGGCGAGGACGGCGTCGGCGAGACCGGGGTCCCCGGGGGCCAGGTCGGGCAGGTCCGGGGCGTCGCCCGCCGCCTGCTGCATCCGGTGGGCGTCGGCGAGCAGTGCCGCGTCGCCCTCGCGCACCCTGGCCTCGGTCTCCCGGCGGCGGTCGGCGAGCCGCTTCTCGACGGCGGCGAAGTGGTGGGTGTCGAAGAGGCGGCCGAGAAGCCTGCCGCGTGCCTCGGCGTCGGCCCGCAGGAACCGGGCGAAGTCGCCCTGCGGCAACAGCACGACCTGGCAGAACTGTTCGCGGCTCATCCCCAGGAGCTGGGTGATCTCCTCGCCTATCTCCTGGTGGGAGCGGCTGAGGTCCTTCCAGGAGCCGGCGGCCGCGTCGTACTCGCGCAGCCAGCTCTGCGCCTTCTCGACGGTGGTGCCCGCGCCGCGTTTTTTGGGCCGCTCCCAGGGTGGCTGCCGGGTGACCTCCAACCGGCGTCCGGCGACGGTGAGTTCGAGGCGGACCTCGGTGCGGGTGGTGGGTGCCGCGTGGTCGCTGCGCAGGTTCATGCCCTGGCCGCTCTGGCGGGCGCCCGGCACCGAGCCGTACAGCGCGTAGCAGACGGCGTCCAGGACCGAGGTCTTGCCGGCGCCGGTCGGGCCGTGCAGCAGGAAGAGTCCGGCGGCCGAGAGGTCGTCGAAGTCGACGGACTCGATGCCGCCGAAGGGGCCGAAGGCGGCGAGGTCGAGCCGGTGGAGTCTCATCGGGCGACCTCCCGGACCGTCTCGTCGGCCCGTACGGCGTCGAACGCGTCCCTGAGCACGGTCCGTTCGTGTGCGTCGGGGCCGGTGCCGCGGACGTGGGCCACGAAGTCCTCGGCGATCTCCTGGTCGTCCCGGCCGGCGAGGCGCCGGGCGTAGGAGACGTCGGGGTCGCCGGGGGCCCGTTCGGGGTCGAAGACGAGGCTGAGGGTGTGTGGGAAGCGTGCGCACAGCCGGGCCATGGGCTCGGCGGGCCGGACGGGGTCGGTGAGGGTGGCCTCGACCCAGGCCTCCTCGTGGCGGGCCAGGTCCGGGTCGGCGAGCAGGTCGTCCAGCCGCCCCCGGATCCGGGCGAGGGGGCGGGGCACGGGGCAGTCGATCCGCTCGGCGTCGACCGACCCGTCGGCGCCGAGGTCCACCAGCCACATGCTCTTGCGGTGGTCGGCCTCGGAGAAGGAGTACGGCAGCGGGGAACCGGAGTAGCGCACCCGGTCGGTGAGGGTCTGGCTGCCGTGCAGATGGCCCAGCGCCACGTAGTCGACGCCGTCGAAGACACCGGCGGGCACGGCGGAGACGCCGCCGACGGAGATGTCCCGCTCGCTGTCGCTGGGTTGGCCGCCGGTGACGAAGGCGTGGGCCAGGACCACGGAACGGGTGCCCGCCGGCCGCCCGGCCAGGTCGGCCCGGACCCGGTCCATGGCGGCGGCGAGCACCGCTTCGTGGCCCGCCTTCTCGACCCCGAGCTCGTCCTTCACGAGGGCGGGTTCGAGATAGGGCAGGCCGTAGAAGGCGACGTCGCCGTGGGCGTCCGGGAGGGTCACGGGGGTGCCGGCGGCCGAGGCCGACGTTCGCAGGTGGATGCCGGCCCGGCCGATGAGGCCCGCCGCGACGCCGAGCCGTCGCGCCGAGTCGTGGTTCCCGGAGATCATCACCGTGGGCACGCCCAGCTCGGCCAGGCGGTGCAGGGCGTCGTCGAAGAGTTCGACCGCGGCCAGCGGCGGCACCGCCCGGTCGTACACGTCGCCCGCCACGACCACCGCGTCCACGTCGCGTTCCCGCACCGTCGCGACCAGCCGACCGATGAACTCGGCCTGCGCGCCGAGCATGTTCACGCGGTGGAACGACCGGCCGAGATGCCAGTCGGATGTGTGCAGAATTCTCAAGAAACTGCTCCGACCTGCATGCGTCCCCCTCTGTCCCCGTGGCCCCGGCACCGGACCGCTACGGCCCGCTCTCAGCACCGACCACGCTAACGCCTGTCGGCACGTGGTCCGTCACACACCTCGCTCCGCCGCCTCGTGACCGGCGGGCGCGGCCGGTGCGGGCAGGCCGTCGAGACCGGCTCCGCCGACCGGTCCCGCGAGGTCCGGCTCGGCGTTCTCGCCCAGGAAGCCGCCCGACTGGTGCTGCCACAGTTTGGCGTAGGCGCCGTTCGCCGTGAGCAGTTCCTCGTGGGTGCCCTGCTCGACGACGTTCCCGCGGTCGAGGACGACGAGACGGTCCATGCCGGCGACGGTGCTCAGCCGGTGGGCGACCACGAGGGCGGTCCGCCCGTCCATAAGCCGCCACAGGGCGTCCTGGACGAGGATCTCGCTCTCCGAGTCCAGCGCGCTGGTCGCCTCGTCGAGGAGCAGGACCGGGGCGTCGCGCAGGATGGCCCTGGCGAGGGCGACGCGCTGGCGCTGCCCGCCCGAGAGTTTCACCCCGCGCTCACCCACCAGCGTGGCGAAGCCGTCGGGGAGCTGGCCGACGAACTCGGTGACGTGCGCGGCCTCGGCCGCGGCGTGGATCTCCTTGTCGGTGGCGCCGGGCCGGGCGAAGGCGATGTTGTCCCGCAGGCTGCGGTGGAACATGGCGGGTTCCTGCGGGACGTAGGCGATCAGTGAGCGCAGGTCGGCCTGGCGCATGCGGCTGATGTCCTGTCCACCGATGAGGATGCGGCCGTCGTCGATGTCCGACATGCGCAGCAGCAGCCGGGTGAGCGTGGTCTTGCCGCCGCCGGACCTGCCGACCAGCCCGATACGCGCGCCCGCCGGCACGTCCAGGTCGAGTCCCTGGAAGATGGGTTTCGCGCCCGCGTGGGCGAAGGTCACCGCCTCGAAGCGGACGCCGGTGTCGCGCGGTGCGAGCGGTTCGGGCTCCGGGGGGTCGAGCACCGTGGGCGGATCCAGCAGCAGTTCGGTGAACTGCGCGGCCTCGGTCATCGAGGTTTCCAGGCGCCGGTAGATCTGGTTGAACTCGAACATGATCTGGGTCGCGTTGGAGTAGTAGGTGAAGGCGACGACGACCTCCTCCACCCCCCGGCCCGAGCCCCCGAGGACGATGGCGACCAACAGCCCGAGCACATTGGTCAGTACGGACATGGGGGCGATCAAGGTGTCGACGCGCAGATTGCCGTAGTCCCACGACCGCAGCGTCAGGCGCCGGGAGTCCGCGACCCGGTCGCGGTGCTCCTCGGCCTCCCGCCGCTCGGCCGCGAACGCCCGGATGGTCTCCATGTTCACGAGGCTGTCGGCGACGTGGCCGGAGACCCGGGCGACGGCAGCCTCACGGTCGCTGACGAGTCGCTGCCTGCGACGGATCAGCGGGGTCGCGGCCACCACGGTCACCGCGATCATCAGCAGGAGGCCGACGACGAGCATCGGTTCGTAGGTCCACAGCACCACGGCCCCGAACAGCAGGGGGACGACACTCCCCACGATCCGGAAGGTCAGTGTGTCGACGAAGTCCTCGAAGCGCTTGCCGAAGCTCAGCACCCGCTTGGTCAGGGAGCCGGCGAAGTTGTCGTGGAAGAACGCGGCGTCCTTGGCGAGGAGTTCGTCCATGCCGCTCACGTACAGGTGTTCCATGCCGAGGGCGTCCACCCGGTTCAGGCAGTGCTGCCCGACCCGCCACACGGCCTCGGCGAGCAGCAGTGTCGCACCGAAGGCCAGCACGTACGGCAGTGCCGAGCCGAGGGTGAGACCGCCCTCGTCGGCGGCCTGACCTGCCAGTTTGGCGATCAGCAGGGGGGCGACATAGCGGATGCCGATGTTGCCCACGGCCGGCAGCACCAGCGCCGGCAGAGCCAGTCGTCGCAGGCGCAGCATTTCCCGACCGTAGCGGCGCAGCGCCAGAACGACCGCGCTCCTGCCCGGCGTCGACCCGTGCGTTTCTGTAGTCCCCATCACACTCCCGGAGTTAGGAAGTCCGAAGTGTCCCGTCGACGGAGGCCCTCAGTCCACATAATTAACGCGGACCGGCGAGAATCGGACACCGTCGCCCTCAGGGGACGCGGGGGGCGTTTTCGCTCAGGTGTCCCCGTACGCCTCTCCGCCGAGTTCGAACCCGGCCGTGCCCGCGGTGGTGTCGGCGAGCCAGGCGCGGAAGGCGTCCACGTCGGCGTCGGGGAGGCCGATCTCGATGGTGACGGCCTCGCCGTAGCGGACGTCACGGACCTCGCGCCCGGTGGACCGCAGGTCGTTCTGCACCTTCCCGGCCCGTTGGTGGTCGACGGTCACCGTGGCGAGCCGGAAGCGCCGGCGCGTGAGGGTACCGAGCGCGTCGAGCGCCTCGCCCACGGCGCCGCCGTACGCCCTGATGAGGCCGCCCGCGCCCAGCTTGACCCCGCCGTAGTACCGGGTGACGACGGCGACGACGTACCGCATGTCCCGGCGCAGCAACATCTGGAGCATCGGGACGCCCGCGGTGCCGCCGGGCTCCCCGTCGTCGCTCGCCCGCTGGACGGACGCGTCGGCGCCGATGACGTAGGCGAAGCAGTTGTGCGTGGCGTCGGCGTGCTCCTTGCGGACGGCCGCGACGAAGTCCTGCGCCTCCTGCTCGGTGGCCGCAGGGGCGAGCGCGCACACGAAACGGGAGCGGTTGACCTCGGTCTCGTGCACTCCGGCGCGGGCGACGGTGCGGTACTCGTCCTGCATCGGGCCAGCCTATGCGCACGCCGGCGCACGCCGGGACGGGGCATCGTCCGGGGGGCGTCCGGGGGTCGGCCGGGGCGCGGGACGCTCTCCGGGAGCCGATCAGGCGCCCTTCGCGCCCTTCCGGCCCTTCTCGCCCTTCCCTCCCCTCGCGTCCTTCCTGCCCCTGGCCACGATCAGGTCCGTCAGCAGGGCCGTGCCCGGGGCGAGTGCGGCCCAGGTCTCGCCGTGCCAGGAGAGGAAGGCGATCGCCGAGGTCGGGAACTTGGCACGCACGTCGTCCAGCGCGTCGTCCAGGGCGTCTCCGGCCAGGTCGAGGACGAGTTCCTCCAGCCCCGGGTTGTGGCCGACGAGGAGCAGCGTCCGCACATGGTCGGGGGTCTCGCGGACCACGTCCAGCAACTCGGGGACCTCGGCCGCGTACACCCGCTCGTCGTGCCGTACCGGGGGCGGCGTGCCCCACTCCGCGGCGGCCAGTTCCCACGTCTGCCGGGCCCGTACGGCCGTGGAGCAGACGGCCAGGTCGGGCAGACAGTCCGCCTCGGCGAGGGCCCGCCCGACGGCGGGGGCGTCACGGCGGCCCCGGGGCGCCAACGGCCGCTCGTGGTCGGGGACGCCCACCGGCCAGGCGGACTTGGCGTGCCGCAGGACGATCAGTCTGCGCAGCGGGCCCGCTCCGGCGCGCGCCATCATGCCGATGCTCCGATCTGCCGGGTGAGCTCCAGCCCGAGGAGCCGGTCGGCGTAGGCGTACGTCTCGAACCGCGCGCCGTCCGGCACGTCCCGCGCACCCTCCACGTCCCGCAGTACGCCGAGCACCGCGGGTACGTCGAGGTCGTCCTCCCAGGCGGCGCGCAGGGCCTGCCGTACGGGCTCGGGAACCGGCCGTGACGGTCGCGTCGCCCACGCGGCGACCGCCGTGCGCCAGTGGTCGAGCATGTCGGCGGCCTCCGTGAGCGCGGTGGCGTCGAGGGTCACGGGGGTACGGCGAGGGTGGCTGAGCAGGGCGAACCGGAGGGTGGTGCCCGACGCGACCGGCGCCTCGGTCCCCCTCACCGGGGCGACCTCGACCGTGATGTCGGCATCGGTGTCGGTATCGGTGTCAGTGTCGGTGTCCCCCGAGCCGGTCACCCGCAGCACCCGCCCGCCACCGCCCCGCGTCGCGGCTGTCTCGCTCGGCCGGACGCCGAGGTCGTCGGCGCGCCGCCGCAACGCGGCGGGCGGGTCGGCGACGAGGAGGACGGGACTCCCGCCCAGCTCCAGGGCACGGGCGAGGACGTCGGCGACCAGCAGGACCCGCAGGGCCGAGGTGTCCTCGGCCGGCACGCGGGCGTGGACCCGGGTGAGCGCCCTGCGGATCTCGGCGGGCTCGCCGGTCCGGGCGTCGGTGATACGCAGCACGGGGTGAGCGTAGGCGCGGAAGCGGTCGAACGCAGTGCGGAGGACACGCTTCCGGTCGGCGCGTCCCGGTGCGCGCGCCTCTGCGGGGCGGCGCCGGGAATCGCCGGACACCGCACGCTGTTGGCGCAGGCAGGCCTCGCCACCGGGCACTCGCGCACCGAACAGGCGGGCACGGACGGGCCCACGGGACAGACGGACCGACTGACTGAATGACTGAATGACTTGCCGACAGGCAGACAGGCAATCAGGCAGACAGACGACTGACGGACAGAGGAGACGGAACATGTACGGCGACCCGGCCACGATCCGCAAGATCCTGACGGAACTCGGCGACACCTGGGCGGTCGTCGGCCTGTCCACCAACCGCGACCGCGCGGCGTACGGCGTCGCGGAGGTCCTCCAGCGCTACGGCAAGCGGGTCGTCCCGGTGCACCCCAAGGCCGAGCCGGTCCACGGCGAGCAGGGCTACGCCTCCCTCGCCGACATCCCCTTCCCGGTGGACGTCGTCGACGTCTTCGTCAACAGCGACCTGGCCGGGCCCGTCGCCGACGAGGCGGCCCGCGTCGGTGCCAAGGCGGTCTGGTTCCAGCTGGGTGTGATCGACGAGGAGGCCTACCACCGCACCCGCGAGGCCGGCCTGGACATGGTCATGGACCGCTGCCCGGCGATCGAGATCCCCCGCCTGGGCTGACGGTGATCGGACCTGGCCGGGTGTCGTGCCGGGTGAGACACTGGTGCGCCGCGGAATCGGGGAACTACGGGGGGCGTGATGGGCCAGGCGGTGACCGCTGCCATGCTGCGGGTGGCGGATGTGCACAAGTCGTACGGTCGGGGCGCCGGCGCCGTCCACGCCCTGCGCGGCGTCTCCTTCGAGGTCCCTCAGGGGGAACTCGTCGCCCTCAAGGGGCGCTCGGGCTCGGGCAAGACCACCCTGCTCAACATCGTCGGCGGTCTGGACGAACCGGACGCCGGACAGGTCACCATCGAGGGGCTGAACCTCCGCGACCAAGGCGAGGACGCCCTCCTCGCCCTCCGCCGGGAGCGCATCGGCTTCGTCTTCCAGTCGTTCGGGCTCATCCCCATCCTCACGGCCGCCGAGAACGTGGGCGTCCCCCTGCGGTTGCGGAAGGCGGACCCGCGCGAGCGGCGGGAGCGCGTCGAGCTGCTGCTGTCCCTCGTGGGGCTCGCGGACCATGCCGCGCAGCGCCCGGGCGAGTTGTCGGGCGGGCAGCGCCAACGGGTGGCGATCGCCCGTGCCCTGGCCAACAGTCCCTCGATCCTCATCGCCGACGAGCCGACCGGCCAACTGGACGCGGAGACCGGGCACTCCGTGATGGAACTGCTGCGCGCGGTCGTCCGCAGCGAGCGGATCACGGCTCTCGTGGCCACCCATGACACGACCCTGCTCGACCTCGCCGACCGTGTGCTGGAGCTGAAGGACGGCGAGATCAGCGAGATCACCGAGGCTCAGGGCCCGTCGTTCTCCTGACGGCCGTTCCGGGCGTCGTCCGGGCGGACGGCGATGTGGTCGGGCTCCAACTCCAGGGCGACGCGGTCGCGCATCCCCAGGGCCCGGGTGTACTCGGCGGGGAGTTGGAGGCGGCCGGCCCGGTCGAGCATGGCGTATTCGCGGGCGACCAGGCTCTCCTGGCCGGTGGCGGAGTCGACCTCGCTGTGGCGCAGCACCTCGGTCGCCGTGCGGCCGTCCCGGATGGCGACCGTACGGCGTACCTCACCGGCGACGGACTGATCGTGGGTGACGATCACGATGGTGGTCCCCAACTCCTCGTTGGCGGTGCGGAACGCGGCGAAGACCTGTTCGGCGGTGTGGGAGTCGAGTTCGCCGGTGGGCTCGTCGGCGAGCAGCACCGCGGGATCGTTGGCGAGGGCGACGGCGAGGGCGACGCGCTGCTGCTGGCCGCCGGACATCTCGTGCGGCCGGCGGTCGCGGCACTCGGCGACGCCCAGCAGGCCGAGGAGTTCCATGACCCGCTCGGCCCGGGTCCGGCGCCCGCCCCGGGCGCGAGCCAACTGCAGGGGCAGCGCGACGTTCTGTGCGGCGGTGAGATAGGGCAGGAGGTTCTGGGAGGTCTGCTGCCGGACGAAGCCGACGGTTTTCCGACGGTAGGCGAGCCGTTCCTTGGAGGACATCGTGACCAGGTCGTGGTCGGCGACACGGGTCGCGCCGGCGGTGGGTCTGTCCAGTCCGGCCAGGATGTTCATGAGGGTGGACTTGCCGCTGCCGGAGGCGCCGACCAGGGCCAGCAGTTCTCCCTCGCGGACGAGGAGATCGAGGCCCTGCAGGGCCTGGACCTCCACTCCGTCGGCGGTGAAGATCCGTACCAGCCGGTCGCAGCTGATCAGGGCGTCCTGGCCGTAGGCGGCGGCGTCGCGCGCGGCGAGGGCGCGGTCGGCGAGTTCGTGGAAGGTCGGGCTGCTGGTCATCGGCTGCTCCTGGGCGGTCGGAGGGGCACGGGCCGCCGGGCCACGGGCCGGTGCCGGAGGGCGCTTGTTCTCGACGTTCTGGTCACTGTCTACGAGTCACCCAGCCTCAGTTCGCGCACCGAGCCACGCCTGCCGGTCCACCAGGCCTGGCCGGCGGGCACACCGACGGCCAGGAGCAGCACGGCGAGCGCCGGGACCGCAAGCGAGAGCGGATCGGTGCGCAGCACGGCCCCCTCGACGGCGGACGGGGAGGCCAGGGCGACGGCCGTGATGTCGACGCCGGGCGACAACAGGTGGATCGCGGCCCAGCCGGTCAGCACGCCGCCGGCCGCGGCCAGGAACGCCTGGGGCAGGGCGGTGAGGATCAGCAGTCGGCGGCCCTGGGACCGGGTCATGCCCATCGTGCGCAGCCGGGCGAGCAGGGCGCCGCGCGCGGGCGCGGTGCGCAGCACGGTCAGGACGAGCGCGAGGACCGCGTACCCGGCGCCGGCGGCGACCGCGACCCCGTACAGACGTTCCGCGCCGGACTGGAGCGGTGAGTCGACGTGGCGCGTGCGTTCCTCGGTGCGCAGCCGGACGGTCGCCGATGTGTCCCGCGCCGTCGAGCGCAGCTCCCGGCCGTTCAGGGCGTCGCCGGTCAGCAGCAGGGTCGTCGCCCGTGCCGCCCCTCGGGGAAGGCCGGCCCGGTCCACGACCAGGAAGTCGTCGCCGGACACGGCCGGGGTGCGGTCCCGGACCAGGACGACGCGGACGGTGACGGAGGTGCCGTCCGGGAGCAGGACGGAGTAGGGGCCGGTGCCGTACTCCTCGGCCACGCGGGGCGAGGCCAGCGCGGGCAGGGGCCGGTCGGCGCCGCCCTTCGTGCCGCCGCCCTTCGTACCGGCGTCCGTCGTACCGGCGTCCGTCGTACCGTCGTCCGCCTGCCGGAGGCTCGCCGCGTCGAACGGACCGAGGCCCGTGCGGCGCGAGAGGTCCGCGTAGGCGTCGGGGTCCACACCGGCCAACGGCAGCAGCTGACTGCCTTGTCGTGGCTTCGCGTCGTGGGTGACGTTCGCTTCCGCCACGTCCCGTACGCCGGGCAGCCGGCGCACGCGGTCGGGCAGGGTGCGGGGGAGTTCACCCGTGGTGGTCTCGATGCGGCCGTCCGCGCCGACGTGGGCGAGGGCGGCCGCGTCGCGGGCCGCTGTGACGCCCGCCAGGACCGAGCCGCCGAACGCGGCCGTGGTCAGGGCGCTGAGCAGGGCGAGCAGGGGCAGCACGGCGAAGCCGGGGGCGCGGGCCGCCTGGGCCAGTGCCAGCGGGAGCACCAGGCCCCGCATGCGCGTGGTCGCCCTGCTCAGCGCACGCAGCGGCCAGGGGTGGAGCCGTGCCAGCAGCAGAGCCGCGACCACGCCCGTCAGCAGCGGGGCGGCGGCCACCAGAGCGGTGCTGCCGGATCCCTGTCGGCGCAGTGCGGCGACCGCCCCCACCGCGATCACCAGGACGGTCAGTTCGACCACCGTGCGGCGCCGCGAGGGCGGGGTGTCGGCGAGGTCCTCCCGCCCGTCGTGCATCCGTACCGTGCGGTGTGCGACCAGGGCGCGCAGGGGCAGCGCGACGCAGGCGAGCAGGGTGACGGTGACGGCGGCGGTCAAGGCGGGCGCGGTACGGGCACCGGGCAGGACGAGCAGTGCGGCGGTCAGTCCGAGAGCGCCGGCGGGCACGGCCACCGCCGCCGTCTCCGCCAGCAGCCGGACGGCCAGGCCGGGCAGGGAGGCGCCGCGGGCCCGCAGCAGGGCCAGCTCCGCGCGCCGCCGGTCGGCTGCCACACCGCCGGCCATGGCCAGGACGATCACGGCGAGGCTGCCGGTCCCGACGGCCGCGAGGAGCAGCAACGGGGCGATCCCCGAGCGCAGTCGGGCGTGGTCCGCGAGGACTTCGTCGAGATTGGTCTCGGCCTCCAGGCCGGCGTCCACGACGGTCCGCAGTCGCTGCACTCCCGGCCCCGACTCCAGGGCGGCCACGGCGGACGCCAGCCGGTCGAGGTCGTGGCCGCGCAGGGTGTCGATGTCCGGGGCCACGTTCCAGTACCGCTCCGGGCGGCCCGGGGTTCCCAGGAGGACCGGGCCGGCGTCGGGGGCGAGAAGCAGGCCGCCGAGCCAGTGGACCTCGTTCGGCGGGAGGTCGGGACGGCGGCTCAGCGCGGGGGTGCGCAGCACCGGCAGTGCCGACCAGTAGGCGCCCTCGGGCACGCGGGGGACGACGATCCCGGTGATCCGGACGGCGAGCGGGGCGCGTGCCGAGCCCGGTAGGTGGATCACCGAGCCCACCCGGATGTCGAGCGTGCGCGCGGTCTCCACGGTGACGGCGGCCTCGACCCGCGCGGTCGCCGCGGTCACCGGCGCGCCGGTGGTGCGCGGCAGCCGGCCCGCGCTGAGCCGGGCGTGGGAGGCCAGCTCCTGCTGGGCGGCGAGCACCAGTTGGGCGGGGCGGCCGCCGGGCTGCGGGAGCCAGGGGTCGGACGCCTCCATGGGGACGGTCGTGCGGACGCCGTACGACGACTGCGCGGGGTCGGGAAGCAGCGGCGCCTCGGCGGCGGCGAGGATCTCCGCCCGCGCCTTGTCGAGCGGACCGACGCGCAGGGCGGCCTCCGTCTCCGCGACGGAGTCCATCCAGGGCAGCGGGACCCGCGTCTGCACGGTCGTCTGGTCGGGCAGGGCCTGCTCGACCGCCCGGCGCAGGCCCGCGTCCGCGTACCGGTCGACGGCGCGGGGATACGCGGCGGCCAGTGCCGCGGTCACGGCCACCAGCAGTGCGAGGGCCACGGACGTACCGGCGAAGGCCCTCAGCCGGATCCGCAACCCGGCCCGTACGCGCGCGTGCGCCGCCTTCGTACCCGCGTTCCCAGGGGGCGACGTCTTCGTCCCGCCGTCCCGAGGGGTCATCGGCTTCGTCCTTCCGTCGCGAGGGGGCGTCGCCTTCGTCCCTCCGTCGCGAGGGGGCGTCGGCTTCGTCCCTCCGTCGCGAGGGGGCGTCGGCTCGGGGGTCACTGCGTCACCTCGTCCCGGAGAGCCGTCACGGGTCTCGCCCGGCGCAGGGCGAGGGCCAAAGTCACGAGGGCGGGGCCCGCCGCGAGGGCGGCCAGCAGGGCGGTCAGCCGCCCGAGCGGCAGCTCGACCAGCACCGGTGGGATCGGCCGGGTGGCCTCCTGGGTCAGGACGACGAGGGGAACCAGCGCGTGCGTCAGCACCGTGCCCAGGGCCGTGCCGACCAGCAGCGCCAGGGTCACCAGGACGCCGTGCTCCACGGCGACGAGCCGGGCCAGCCTGCGGCGTGGTGTCCCGAGGGCGCGCAGCACGGCGAACTCGCCGTCCCGGGTGCGCATCGCCCCCGCCGCGCTCACCGCGAAGCCGAGCGAGGCGAAGAGCACCGTCACCGCCGCCGCCGCGATCAGCGCGGCTTCAGGGCCGGCCCCGAACGGGTCGTCCCGCAGCTTCGCCGCCAGCTCGTCGCGCACCGTCACCTGCTCCGGATCGACGTCGGGCAGGGCGCGCACGGCCGCAGCGGTGGCCCCGGGCGCGGCCGTGCTCAGCCACCACTCGGTGGGCTTCAGGCTGGTTCCGTGGCGGGCCTGGAGGACCTCGTTGACGGCCCTGAGGTCGACCAGCAGGGCCCCGCCGTCCTGGTCGGTGGCTTCCGTGGTGGGCAGGGCGCTCGCGGTACGGACGATGCGTACGGGGACGGAGCGGCCGTCGAACGTCACCTCCACCCGCTGCCCCTCGCGCGCTCCGGACGCGTCGAGGAACCGGTCGGTGGCGACCGCGACGATCTCGGGCGCGGCGGGCTGGACGACGTTGAGCCGGACCTCCAGCGGCAGGGCGGGCGACAGGAGGTCGGACATCTGGTAGCCGGTGCTGTAGGTGAGGGTGACGGGTGCCGTCGAGGTGACTTCGGGGAGGGCCGGCCGGGCGTCGTCCTCGGGCGGGGCGGCGCCCAGGTCGGCCTCGATGGCGGTCGTCCACTTCGTCGGCAGGGTCAATTTCCGGACGTCGCCGTCGCCCGTGGTCGCCGTGAGGGCGCTGACGACCAGGCGGTGCCGGTGCGGACGTTCGGTCGGCTGCGTCGTGCTCAGCCGGAGCCCGGTCAGCGCCAGCGGGCCCCGGGCGCCGGCCAGATCCGGGGTCAGCCGGTGCGGGCGGCCGTCGGCGGGGAGGTGACCGGACGGCACCTCGTAGGAGGTTCCGTGCCGGTCCCGCACCGTGAGCGCGACGTCCGCCTCCGTCCCCGGCGTGCTGCTGTGCAGGGCGGCGGTCAGGGTGAGCCGGGTGGTGCGCTCGGGTATGTCGACGCCCGCGGGCGCTCCGCGTGGCGCGAGCCCGGCGAGCAGCGAACCGTCCGTCAGATCGGGCCGCGCCAGCACGGCGGCCTCCGTCGTGTTCAGGGCCACGACGGTCGCCTTGCGACCGCCGGAGAGCGGCATCGTGCCGCGGACCGCCGGGGCGACCGCGTCCACGTGCGGGAGGTCCGCGTAGACGTCCGTACGGCCCACCACGCCTCCCCCGGAGCTCTGCACGCGCACCTCGGCGCCCGCGCGGAAGTCGGCCTGGTCGGCCTGGGAACGACGCCAGGACGCGTCCTGCCCGATCGCCACCACGCCCAGCGCCACGGAGATGACCAGGAGCAGCACCGGCCCGGCCCCGCGCATGGGGCGGCGGCTGAACTGCCAGCCGACCATGGCGGCGGTCAGCCCGTGCCCGCGGGTCAGCAGTCGCTCGCCGACCCGCGCCAGCAGCGGCAGCAACCGCAGCACCAGGACAGTTCCGGCGAGCAGGACGAGAGCGGGCGCCACGACCAGCAGCGGATCGACGCCGAGGACGCCCTCGCGGTCGGCGGTGACGGCGCCGGAGTCCTGGCTGCCTAGCAGCCAGAAGGCGACACCGGCGACGGCGAGCAGCCCGACGTCGGCTCCCGCGCGCAGCGAGGCGGGCAGCGCCCTCGCCCGCGTCGGGACGGCGTCCGCGAAGGACGCCCGCCATGCCGGGACGGCCACCGCCAGCGCGCACAGGGCGGCCACGCCCGCGGCGACCGCCCACACCTCGGGTCGGCCCGCGGCCGGCAGGTCGACGCGCGCCCCGGTCCGGCCGAGCGCGCCCCGCGCGACCAGCAGCCGCGTCAACGGCCCCGCCAGCAGCGGCGCGAGCACCACGGCCGGGACGGCGATCAGCAGGGCCTCCAGCGCGGCCAGGCCCGCGAGCCGCGCGCGGGTGGCACCGCGCGCACGCAGCAACCGGGTCTCGGCCACGCGGTCGGAGTCGAGCAGGCGGGCGACGAGCAACAGGGCGCAGGCCGCGAGCAGTCCGAGCTGACCGGCGACGATCAGCAGGCCGGCACGGGAGACGAGCAGGGAGCGTTCGACGCGGTCCAGGACCTCGGGCAGGGCGGTGTCGGCCACGGTCGCGCTGCTGAGCGCGGGGCGCTCGCGCAGCTCGGCGCTCCCCGCGCGGGCCGCCTCGCGCAGCGGGCCGATCCGGTCCGTGGTCAGCGAGGAGTAGTCGGCGGAGACCAGCCAGCCCGAGGCGCCGACACTCACCCGGCCGGACGTGGGCACGCCCGAGGCGGTCAGCAGGGGGCCGTACGTCGTGAAGCTCGACGCCTTCACACCGCGGCCGCCCAGGTCGTCCAGGCGCCAGTAGGGCGCCCGGACGTCCACCGGCCGGTACACGCCGGTGATCAGCACGGGTACCGCCGGGCCGTCCAGCTGGTCGGTGACGGTCAGCCGGGTGCCGGGCGCCACCCCCAGCCGCTTGGCGGCGCTCTGCGGCAGGGCGACCTCCAGGGGCCCGGCGGTCACGGCCTCACGGGGGAGCCGCCCGGCGACGGTCCGCACCTGAGTGCGGTCCAGGGCCGCGAAGTAGGTGAGGTCCGGGTTCCCGCCCCGCGCGGAGGGCGGCCGCAGCGCCCCCGGCAGGGCGTAGGGCCCGGACCGCAGCAGGGTCCGTACCCGCACGGGCAGCCCGTCGAAGACGGTACGGGCCCCCGTCCGCACGGCCTCGTCGGCCGCCTGCCGCTCCTCGGCCGGCACGTCGGCCTTGAGCACCAGAGCGGCCTCGGCGGCGGTGCGCTGCTCCGCGAGCGACCGCCGCAACGCCGCGTCGCCCATCGCGCCCGAGTAGGCGGTGAGCGCTGCCAGCACGACTGTGGTCAGCAGCACGGTCAGCAGCACGGCGCCGAGGAGCACTCGGTACGCCCACGCCCGCAGCACGATGAACCGTAATAAGCCCGCAGGCACCGCTCTTTCCCCCACCGAACCCCCCGTTTCCAACCGCACGGACCGGACCGCGACATGACGTCGGTGGCGTGCGACTGCAAGAGGGCATTCTAGGACTGACGTTGGTCGCCTTGTGATCGATATCGACGGGTCTTAACGGCCTTGGAGCCTCACCCGGAGCCTCAATCGTGCGGAACGACCGCTACCGGTACCCCGGCGTGATGCAGCACCGCGTGGGCGACCGGGCCGATGTGCGCCCCGAGCGGCGAGCGGCGGACGCGCCGCCCGACGACGACCAGGGAGGCGTCCAGGGACGCCTCCAGCAGATGGTCGGCGGCCTTCCCGCGCCGTGACTCCTCCACCACCTCGACGGACGGGTGCTCCAGCCGCCAGGGCCGCAGCGCCTCGCTCAGCCCGGCGGCGTCCGCTCGGCCCAGGTCGGCGTCGAGATCGGCGGCCAGGCCTGGCCTCTCCCGCAGGCCGGAGCGGGGCGGCGGACTCCAGTCGTGGAGGACGCGCAGCGCGGTCCCGCGCACGGCGGCCGCCTCGAAGGCGAACCGGATCAGGGTGGGGTCCGGGTGCGCGAGGTCCACGCCCAGCACGACCGGCCGGAACAGCGTCGCCGTGATCGGGGCCCCGGCCGGACCCGGCGCGTGCTCGTCCTCCGCCCGCTCCCCCGCCCGTACGAGGACGACCGGCCGCTCGGTGTGCGCGATCACGTGCAGTCCCACGGAACCGAGCAGGAAGCCGGCGAGCCCGCTCAGCCCCCGGGAGCCGAGGACCAGCAGCGCGGCCTCCGGAGCCGCCTTCACCAGCTCCTCCGACGCCCGCCCCGTCAACTGCTCGACCCTGACGTCGACGCCGGGATGGCGCAGCCGGATCCCGTCGGCCGCCTCCCGCAGCACCTTCCCGACGCCCGGCTCCGCCACCGTCTCCGCTCCCGCGTCCGCCTCCGCCCCCAGCGCCGGGGCCCGCCCCATCGGCTCGGGGACCATCTCCCAGACGTTGAGCAGGCGCAGCGGCAGCGCGCGCAGCCGTGCCTCCCGGGCCGCCCACTCGGCGGCGGCGAGGCTCTCGCGCGAACCGTCGATGCCCACGGTGACGGTGCGAAACATGGGCGCACCTCCTGAGGTCGAGGCCTCTCTCCAGCATCGCCGCAGGGCGAGGCATCCGCAGGGGCGAGAATCGGACCATGCTGAGAATCGGATCCGTGGTACTGGGCGCGTCCGACGTGCGGCGGGCGGCCGCGTTCTGGGGGGAGGCCCTCGGGTATGTCCCCCGCGAGGAGCCGGAGGACGACTGGGTCGTCCTGGTGCATCCACAGGGTCTCGGCGCGCAGCTCTCCCTGGGCCTCAGCGAGACCCCGGTGCAGGACCGGCCGCGGGTGCACCTGGACCTCTACGCGGGGAACGCGGAGGACCAGGCGGCCGAGGTCGAGCGGCTGGTGGGGCTCGGGGCGCTGCGGGTCGATTGGGACGACTACCCGGAGGACGCCGACTTCGTCGTCCTCGCCGACCCGGAGGGCAACCGCTTCTGCGTGATCGACACCGGCCGGGGGTGAGGGCTCAGACCGGCAGCAACCGGGTCACCAGTTCCCCGAGCCGCCGCGCGTTCCGGCAGGTGTGCATGTCGACGATCTCGGCGTAGACCGGGGCGGCGGAGTCACCGATCCCCCAGGTGCTCGGCGTCTCGGGGTTCAGCCAGTGGACGCGGCGGGCCCGGGCCACGATGCGCCGCAGCGCCTCCGCGTTGGGGTCGAACCCGTTGGTGCGGGCGTCCCCGAGCACGATCACCGACGTACGGGGCCCCACGGCGTCGAGATGGCGCTCGGCGAACTCACCGAGCGCGGCCCCGTAGTCGCTGCTGCCGTGCCACCCGGTGATCGCGGCCTCGGTGGCGATCCGGCGGCCGAGTTCGGCCGGATCCGCCTGCCCGGTGGTGACGAGGCCGGTGACCTCGTCGACGCGGTTGACGAACGCGTAGACCCGCACCTTGCTGAACTGGTCCCGCATCGCCTGCACCAGGAGCATCGTGAAGTTCGCGAACCCGGCGACCGACCCGGACACGTCGCAGAGCAGCACGATCTCGGGGCGCGCCGGCCGGTGCCGTCGATAGGCGGGGCGCAATGGCACGCCCCCGGTGGACAGTGAGCGCCGGAGCGTGCGCCGGATGTCGATCTGACCGCGCGCGGCCCGGCGCCGCCTGGCGGCCAGCCGGGTCGCGAGCTTACGGGCCAACGGCTGGACGGTACGGCGCAGTTCGACGAGTTGCTCACGGCTGGCGACGAGGAAGTCGACCTGGTCGGCGCTCGGCGCGATCCCCCGCTCGGCTATCATCTCCGCGCCCCGGCGCTCGGCGACCCGCCGCCGCGCCTCCGTACGCACACGGTCGCGGAAGTCCTCGATCCGGCGCCGGATCTCGTCGGCGTCCAACCGCTCGGTGAACCCGCCCGCACCGAGCCCGGCCCCGGAGCCCCCTCCCGCTCCGGCCCCCGCCCCCGAGCCGAGGTCGAGACCCCCACCGAACCCCATACGGAAGCCACCGCCGGCCCCGCCACCGGACCCGCCGGCCCCTCCCGCCCGCGCGTCCGCCAGGATCCGTGCCAGCAGCGTCTGCGGTCGGAGGCGGTCCAGCGTCTGGTGGGCGGACCAGCCGTCCGAGCCGGGGGAGCCGTAACGGCCGAACAGTTCCACGGCCTCGGCGGCGAGCCGGGTGAGCGCGGCCGTGTCGTTCGCGGCCAGCGCCGCGGCGAGCCGCTCGCGGAACTCGTCCCGGTCCCCGGCCGACGCGCCCCGCGCCCCCGCCAACTCCCCCACACCGAGCGGGAAGTACAGCTCGAAGGCCGCGTCGAAGACGGCCCGTTGCCGGTCGGCACGGAGCAGCGCCGCCGCCAGCCCCTCCCGGATCCGCTCCCGGTCGGCGAGGCCCAGCACCTCCAGCACGGCCGCCGCGTCCACGGTCTCGCCGGGCCCGATCCGTATCCCGTGGCCGCGCAGCGCCCGTACGAACGCGGTCAGCCGGTCGGGCAGCGTGGCTGCCGGGGTCGTACCGCTCGCGCCGCGGGCCCCGGCGCTCATACCAGCGTCAGCTTCCGGGCGGCCTTCTCGATGTCGTCCTGGTGCTTGAGGATCACGCCGAGACTGTCCCGGACGACGCTCTCGTCGAGGCTGTCGGCGCCGAGGGCCAGCAGGGTGCGCGCCCAGTCGATGGTCTCGGCGACGGAGGGGGCCTTGCGCAGCTCCATCTCCCGCAGCGCGCCGACCACCCGGACCAGGGAGTCGGCGAGGGTGTCGTCCAGGCCGGGGACCCTGAGGGTGACGATCCGCCGCTCCAACTCGGCGTCGGGGAAGTCCAGATGGAGGAAGAGGCAGCGGCGGCGCAGGGCCTCGGAGAGTTCACGCGTGGCGTTCGAGGTCAGCACGGTGAAGGGGCGCCGGGTCGCGGTGATCGTGCCCAGCTCGGGGACGGTGACCTGGAAGTCGCTCAGCACTTCCAGCAGCAGCCCCTCGACCTCGACGTCGGCCTTGTCGGTCTCGTCGATGAGGAGCACGGTCGGCTCGTCGCCCCGGATCGCGGTCAGCAGGGGGCGGGTGAGCAGGAACTCGTCGCTGAAGATGTCGGAGCGGGTCTCGTCCCAGGCCTCGTCGCGCCCGGCGGTGATGCGCAGCAACTGCTTGGCGTGGTTCCACTCGTACAGGGCGCGGGACTCGTCGATGCCCTCGTAGCACTGGAGCCGGACCAGGCGGGCGGCGCCGACCTGCGCGACGGCCTTGGCCAGTTCGGTCTTGCCGACGCCTGCCGGGCCCTCCACCAGCAGCGGCTTGCCGAGCCGGTCGGCCAGGAAGACCGTGGTGGCGACGGCGGTGGAGGCCAGGTAGCCCGCCGCGGCGAGCTGTGCCGAGACGTCCTCCACGGAGGAGAAGAAGCCGGTCCCGGCGAAGTCCGTCCGCCCTTGCCCACCACCTGCGGCGCTCTCGCCGTTCCCGTCGCTCACCGCGTTCGTGTCGGTCATCGTGGCCCCTCCCGCTCCGCCCGGCGTACGAGGCCCCTCCCCGACACCCGCCCCCAAGTTACCAAGCGGTCGCTTTGACCGCCCTACGCCGCCACGACCAGCCGCGCGACGAGCTCCCCCCACCCGCGCTCCAGCCGGTCGAGGGACATCCCGCGCCGTTCCACCAGGTGGTCGACCAGGTTGATGTCGAGATAGCCCAGCAGGGTCTGCGCCAGCAGTTCGATGTCGCCCTGCGTCCCGGCGCGGCGCAGCAGCATGCACAGGTGGCCGAGGCGGAGCTGGGTGGCCGGGTTGGCGTGCCGGCGGGTGGCGTCCGCGCGGGCGGCTAGATAGAGGTCGCGATGGGCGTACTCGTGCCGCATGACGGCGGGGCCGAAGGCCCGGAGCCGGTCGACGGGGGGCGCGTCGGGACCGAGCGGCGGCGGGCCGGACAGGAACGCCGCCTGCAGCTCCCGCTCCTGATGGTCGAGGAGCGCGACCATCAGTCCGAACCGGTCGCCGAACCGCCGGAAGACGGTGCCCTTGCCCACCTCGGCGGCGGTCGCCACGGCCTCCATGGTCAGATTGGCGGCTCCGCACTCGTTCGCGAGCCGGGCGGCCACCTCCAGCAGCCGCGTGCGGTTGCGGGCCGCGTCCGCGCGCAGTCGGGGCTGGTCGGTGGCGGTGGGGGCGAGGTTCAGCAGTCCGTCGAGGGGGTCCGGATCCTGAGGCGCCGGGAAGGGCGGCAGCGACTCTTTCATGAAAAGAGCGTAACGCTCACCACACACAAGTGGACCCCGGTCCGGATAGCTGCTACAAATTTCAACGGACCCCGGTCCGTTTAGTTCTTCCGCAGGCCCCGGTCCGCCGACTTTGCCTCACGTGCCCTCTACGTGCACATCTTTGCTAGGAGTCAGCTCATGTCCGTACGCATCCTCGCGCTCGTCGGCAGCCTTCGTGCCGGTTCGCACAACCGCCAGCTCGCCGAGGCCGCCGTGAAGCACGCCCCCGAGGGCGTCGAGATCGAGCTGTACGAGGGTCTGGCCGACGTCCCGTTCTACAACGAGGACATCGACAACGAGGCCGCCCTCCCGGCCACCGCGGCGCGGCTGCGCGAGGCCGCCGGCCGGGCCGACGGCTTCCTGCTCTTCTCCCCCGAGTACAACGGCACCATCCCCGCCGTCCTGAAGAACGCCATCGACTGGCTGTCCCGCCCGTACGGCGCCGGCTCCTTCACCGGCAAGCCGGTCGCCGTGGTCGGCACCGCCTTCGGCCAGTTCGGCGGCGTGTGGGCGCAGGACGAGACCCGCAAGGCCGTCGGCATCGCCGGCGCCACGGTCCTGGAGGAGGCCAAGCTCTCCATCCCCGGCTCGGTCGTCCGCTTCGCCGAGACCCACCCGGCCGACGACGCCGAGGTCGTCACCGGCCTCACCGAGGTCCTGAACCAGCTCACCACCAAGGCGGGCACCGCCGCCGCCTGAGGCCCGTCCTCAGCCAACACCACGTCGGGTTCCGGGCCACCGCCCGGGCCCGACGTCGGCGTTCCGGCAGCGACAGCGAGGAAGCCGCTGCAAGGCAGCGGCAGCGGCACAGTGTTTTTCAGGCGGTGACGCCCAGCCCCTCCAGCACCACCGCGTTCGGCAGCTCCGCGAACGCCTTCCCCGGCACCAGCAGCTTGCCGCGCCGCCGTCCGCTGCCGACCAGGACGTACGGCAGGTCGACCACGGCCGAGTCGACCAGGACCGGCCACGCGGCGGGCAGCCCGACGGGGGTGATGCCGCCGTACTCCATCCCGGTCTCCCCGGTGGCGGTGTCCATCGACGCGAACGAGGCCTTGCGGGCGCCCAGTTGGCGGCGGACCACACCGTTGACGTCGACGCGGGTGGTGGAGAGCACGACACAGGCGGCCAGGCTCGACTCGCCGCCCCGCTTGCCCGCGACGACCACGCAGTTCGCGGACTGTTCGAGCAGGTCCTGCCCGTAGTGCTGGACGAACACGGCCGTGTCGGCCCACGCGGGGTCCGTCTCGACGTACAGGATCTGGTCGGCGGGCACCGTGCCGGGCCAGGCGCGTACGGCGTCGGCGACCGGGCGGACGAGGTCGTCCAGGCAGTCGGGGGCGGGGGTGGCGTGGTCGAAGTCTCCGATGGGCGCGCGCATGGGCCGCACGGTAACAAAGCCCGTGGACGCCCTGATCCGGTGTCTCAGTGCACCGCCGGCACCGAGACCGTGAGCACCATCTCGGTCGGCACGTCGCCGCGGTTGGCGTACTCGTGGGCCGCGCCCGCCTCGAAGGTGACGCTCGCGCCGGCCGGGACCCGGTACTCGGCGCCGTCGACGGTGAGGGTCAGCTCGCCCGCCGTGACATGGGCGATCTCGACGGTGCCCACGGGGTGCGGGTCCGACCGGCTGCCCTCGCCCGGCATCAGCCGCCAGTCCCACATCTCCAGCGGGCCGGGCGCCTCCGTGCCGGCCAGCAGCCTGCTGTAACTACCCGTCTCGGTGTGCCACAGCCGGACCACCTGCTCGGCCGGCACGACCCGGACCCTGGGCCCCTGTTCGTAGTCGAGCAGGGTGGTGATGCTGACACCGAGGGCGTCGCCGATCTTGACGACGGTGCCGAGACTGGGATTGGTGCGGGCCTGTTCGATCTGGATGAGCATCCCGCGGCTGACTCCGGCGCGCGCCGCCAGGGTGTCCAGGGTGAACCCCCGCTCGGTGCGCCAACGCCTGACGTTCCGCGCCAGGGACTGGGTCAGCAGATCGAGATCCGACACGTTCCGTCCAATATCTCGGTGACAGAGTCCAACACGACGAACGAGGTGGGGCGCACCCGACGTTCACCGAACTGTACTGCGAGGACCGCGCCCCCTCAGGGCTGCTGGGCGGACTCCCCCGCCCCCTCCGCGTCCCACTCGGCGAGCGCCAGCAGCTGTTCCGGGGTGACCCCGTCGGGGATCGGTACCGGCGCGGGCGTGCGGATCGGCGGCTGCCATCCCTCCGCCGGGTCCCACCGGCGCACGACCCGCGCGGGCGCCCCGGCCACCACCGAGTGGTCCGGTACCACCCCGCGCACCACAGCCCCCGCCGCGACCACGACGTTGCGCCCGATTCGCGCCCCCGGCAAGATCACCGCGCCCGTACCGATCCAGCAGCCGGGCCCGATCGACACCGGATCCATACGGGGCCACTGCTTGCCGATCGGCTGGTGGGGGTCGTCGTACGAGTGGTTGGTGGAGGTCACGTACACGTACGGCCCGAAGTAGCAGTCGCTGCCGATCGTGACGGTGGTGTCGGCGATGACATGGCTGCCCCGCCCGAGCACGACCCCGTCCCCGATGCGCAGGATCGGTTCCGCGCCGAGGTCCAGGTCGGGCATCAGTCCGGCGGTGAGGGTGACCTGCTCGCCGATGATGCAGTGGGAGCCCAGGTGGATCCACGGCTCGCCGAAGACGGTGCCGAGCGGAAAGGCCAGCCTGGTACCCGTTCCCATCGCGCCGAAGCGGAAGCGGCCGGGCCGCTCGGCCGTCACCGACCCCGTGCGCTGCAGCCACGCCCAGCCCGCGTGGACGGCGCGCTGCGCGAGGCGGCCCGACCAGGACGAGAACGTGTTCTTCTTCGGCACCCGCTCACCGTACTCACCGGGCGGCACCCGCATGACGTCGTACGGCTGTGATCTTCACCCCACGCGACGCGCTCCCCATGGCTTACGGTGCGGGTGAGGACTGATCTTCACCCAGCATCTGGAGGCGGCGATGAACCGGCAGCGGGCCCTGATCACGACGTTCGGCGGCAAGAAGCCGGAGGTGGAGGAGGCCGCGTTCGTGTCCCCCACGTCGACGGTGATCGGCGACGTGACCCTGCGGCCGGGGGCGAGCGTCTGGTACGGGGCGGTGCTGCGGGCCGAGTTCGAGCCGATCGTCATCGGCGCGGACGCCAACGTGCAGGACAACTGCACGCTGCACGTCGATCCCGGTTTTCCCGTCTCGATCGGCGAGCGGGTGTCGATCGGGCACAACGCGGTGGTGCACGGGGCGACCGTCGAGGACGACTGTCTGATCGGGATGGGCGCGACCGTGCTGAACGGCGCGGTGATCGGCGCGGGGTCCCTGGTCGCCGCGCAGGCCCTGGTGCCGCAGGGGATGCGGGTGCCGCCCGGGTCGCTGGTGGCGGGGGTCCCGGCGAAGGTGAAGCGACCGCTCACCGACGAGGAGCGGGAGCTGGTGACGCTGAACGGCACCCATTACTCGGAGCTGGCCAAGGCGCACCGGGAGGCGCAGGAGGAGTACGGGGCGTAGACCGTCCACCGACCCGGCGGCGCGACTGGTCACGCCCCACGCGGCGGAGCCACACAGCGACAGCGACACGGTCCCGCCCCCTCCCGTGCGTGGCTAGTCCCCGGCGGTCACCAGCTCCCCCTGGGCTTCGCCCTCCGCCTTCTCGGCCGCCTTCTTCGCCTTGCGCTTGATCACCAGCATCGAGGTGACGCCGATCAGGACCGCCAGGACCAGGCCCAGCCAGGAGAAGCGCTTGAGCCAGGCCTCGGCGACGACACCGACGTAGTAGATGACGGCGGTGGTGCCGCCGGCCCAGAGGATGCCGCCGAGGACGTTGGCGACGGCGAAGCGCCAGTAGGGCATCTGCAGGACGCCGGCGAGGGGCCCGGCGAAGATGCGGAGCAGGGCGATGAAGCGGCCGAAGAAGACGGCCCACATGCCCCACCGGTCGAAGGAGCGCTCGGCGACGGCGATGTTGCTCTCGCTGAAGTGTTTGGGGAACCGCCGGTTGAGCTTGGCCAACAGCGGGCGCCCGCCCTTGCGGCCGATGGCGTAGCCGATCGAGTCGCCGATGATCGCGCCGGCGGTGGCGCAGGCCCCGAGGACGAACGGGTCGATCTCTCCGTGCTGGGACGCGAGCAGCGCGGAGGAGACCAGGATGATCTCGCCCGGCAGCGGGATGCCCAGGCTCTCCAGGCCGATCACCAGCCCCACCAACAGGTAGATGGCGAGCGGGGGCACTGTTTCGAGCCACTCCTGGACGTGCAAAGCCGTTCCTCCCGTGCAGGCGGATCATGTGGGTCTGGCGGGTCTGGCGGATCTCGGGGCCCCGGCGCACGCTCGCGACGGAGCGCGCGCCGGGGCAGCCTACCCGCTTACTCGGACGGCGCCGGAGTCCTACGGGTTGTCCCACAGGTCGCACCGGTGCTCACCGTGCACGGCCGTGCTCAGTGCGTTGCCACCCTGTGCGGCGGTTCGCAGGGTGAGGATCTTCCCGCCTCCCGCCGGGATCACGGGCTGTCCCGCGACGCGCGGCACGCCGTCGCGGATGAAGGAGCCCCAGTAGTCGGTCATCTGCCGGGAGAGCCGGCGCTGCTCGGCGTTCAGGGGCGACTCCAGGCCGAAGTGACGGAAGAGGTACTGCACCTCGTTGACGTGCGTCGCGCCGAAGTCGAAGTCCGTGTCCAGGTCGCGCAGCGAGGCGAAGGGCGGGGAGGTGCGGTCGGCGAACTCGTACGCGTACACCGGGCCACGTCCGGCGAGGGTCCGGTTCAGCCGCAGCGCGGGGCAGGCGAAGCGCTGGTCGCCCTGGGCGGTGGCGTACGCGAGGGTCGGCGAGGGGTGGGCGGACAGAGGGTAGCGTTCCAGGGCACGGTCGCCGAAGTCGGTGCGCATGACGGCCGGATACCGCTCGGCGGTGAGTGGGGCGCCGGCCCCGTCGAAGCGGCCGAACGCGAAGAGCCGGCCCTCGTCCTGGTTGGCGCCGTTGAGGACCGGAACGCCGGCCGCCGCACCCTCGGCGAAGGCCCGGGCCGGTTGCACGGGCAGGAAGGCGCCGCCGACGACGGGGCCCCAGTTCAGGCCCGCCTGGGCGGCGAGGATCTCCTCGGCCGGTCTGTCGCGCAGGCAGGCCACGTCCGCGCAGTCCAGCCGGGCGAGGAAGGTCCGACCCTGGTCGACCGCCTCCTCGTGGGTACGGGCGGCACAGTCGCCGTACGCGCCGCTCTGCACGATCCCGGCGCGGAACAGGCCGCGCGCGGTCGGCGAGGCCAGCTGGGTGCAGACCGAGCGGCCACCGGCGGACTCACCCGCGACGGTGACCTTCCGCGGATCGCCGCCGAAGCGGGCGATGTTGGCCCGGACCCAGCGGAGGGCGGCCTGCTGGTCGAGCATCCCGAAGTTGCCGGAGACCCCGTCGCGGGCCTCGTCGTCGAGGTCGGACGTGGCGAGGAAACCCATCGCGCCGAGGCGGTAGTTGACGGTCACGACGACGGTGCCGGTGCGGCGGGCGAAGGCGTCCGGGACGACGTCCTCGCCCGCGCCCGCGGTGAGCCCGCCGCCGTGCAGCCACACCATGACCGGTCGGTGGGTGCTGCCCTGCGGGGCGTACACGTTGAGGTCCAGACAGTCCTCGGTGTGGCTCGGCTGCTCGTAGCCGGGGTCCCAACTGGCCGTCTGCACACATCGGTCGCCGAACTCGTCCGCCTCGCGCACCCCTTGCCAGGGCCGCACGGGGCGTGGCTCGGTCCAGCGGAGGTCGCCGACGGGCGGCTGGGCGTAGGGGATGCCGAGGAACTGCCGGCCGCCCTCGGTGGTGGTCTCGCCCCGGACCCAGCCCGCGTCGGTCCGGACGAGGGCCGACTGCGGGGTCGCCGCCCGCGCCGGTGCGGGGGTGAGCAGGGCGGCGGCGAGGGCGGCCACGAGGGCGGTCGCGGCCGCGCCCCACCGTCTCGTGCGAAGGGCGCCGCAACGCCGTAACACGGTTTCTGACATGAGCCGTCACTCCTTCGTGCAGGCCGTCGTGGGGAACGTCGTGCGCGCGTGTCGGCGGGGAACCTAGAGCCGTCAGTGACTCGTGTCAACAGCCCTGACAAGCCGCCGTGGCCACGCCGTTGAGGGCCGGGAGGTGGACGGGAAGGAGGAGGACGGGGCCGGTAGGCCCGCGGGCCTGGACACGGGCCCCATGCCTGGGGCCGCCGCCGTCAGACGCGGGCTCGCCGGGTCGGGATCAGGGGCGCCGAGACCAGACCACAGGCACCGAGCCCAGACGCCCGGACGCCGACATCGGGCACCCGGACGCCGCACTTGGGGACCGGAATGCCGGGGAGTGAGCGTCAGAGTGCCGAGCCAGACGTCGCGATAGCCACGCGAGAAGCGGGGCCGCCGAGGTTCGGGCACGGAGTGCCGGGCCCGGGCATCCGCGCGCCGGCGCCAGTCACCGGGCCGCCGCCCAGCCCCCGGGCGCAAAGGCCAGAGGACGAGACGCCGGCCTCAGTCCTCCCGGCGCGACCGCCAGACGGCGAGACACCACCCCAGCCCTCACGCCGCGCGGACACCAGACAGCGAGACACCACCCCAGCCCCCTCCCCGCACCAACGCCGGACGGCGAGACACCACCCCAACCCCCTCCCCACGCGGACGCCAGACGGCGAGACACCACCCCAGCCCCCACGCCGCGCGGACACCAGACGGCGAGACACCACCCCAGCCCCCTCCCCGCACGGACACCAGACGGCGAGACACCACCCCAGCCCCCTCCCCGCACGGACACCAGACGGCGAGACACCACCCCAGCCCCCTCCCCACGCGGGCGCCAGACGGCGAGACACCGGCCCAGCCCTCCCGGCGGGGACGTCAGGCGTTGGGGCGGAGGGTCCAGACCACCGTCATCTCGCCCGTCACGGCGCCGTCGGCGCGGTGGATGGTGATGGTGACGGGGAATTCCGGGCGCTGTCCGGCGTCGAGTTCGGCGACGACCTCGGCCGCCGGGCGGCCCAGCGTCGCGGTCGCCGTGACGGCCCCCATCGCGAGCTTCCGGTACGCGATCTCCGCGCGGACCGCGAGCGGCACGGCACGCGAGAGCTGGTCCCCGAACGCGGCGAGCACCACCGCCCCGCTCGCCGTCTCCCCCACAGTGAACATCGCACCGGCGTGCGGCCCGCCGACGTGGTTGTGGAACTCGCCGTCGTCCGGCAGCACCACGACGGCCTTCTCCGGAGTGGTCTCCAGGAACTCCAGCTTCAGGGTCCTGGCCATCGGCACCGTGGCGGCGAGCATCTCGCCGATCGACATCTGGTCTGCGCTCATGCCGCGATGTTACCCACGAGTAGACAGCCATGACCAGGGCCGCCCGCAGCCCGACGACGTTCGCGCCCGAGAACCCGACGCCTCCGCGAGGAGCCGACCGCCTCCCGGCGCCCCGCAGGACGTCGGGTCAAAAGTCGTCGGGCCGGGGCGTTTTGAAGCCGTTCGTCCCGACTGCAAAGCGGCTTCGTGGACTCCCGTGGCACCCCGCCCCCCGCCGCATCTATGGTTACGAGCCATGTGGCCAGGACAGCAGCAGCCGCCCGGGGGCGAGCACCAACCGCAGCAGCCGAACCCGTACCAGCAGCCGGGGTACGACCAGTCCGGACAGCCGGTACAGCCGGGATACCAACAGCAGGGGTACCAGCAGCCGAACCCCTACCAGCAGCCCGGATACCAGTCGACGGGCCAGCAGGCCCAGTACGGGCAGCAACCGCAGTGGGGCGCGCAGGCCCCCGCGGGCCCGCCGGTGCCGCCGGGCGGAGGCGGCGGCAACCGGACGAAGCTGATCGCGATCATCGCGGCCACGGCCGTCGTCGTGGCGGCCGGTGTGACGGGCTTCCTGGTGCTCGGCGGTGACGGCGACAAGGACAAGTCGAAGACCCAGTCGGCGCCCTCGGCCTCGTCGTCGCCGACCGCGTCCGAGAGCACCGAGGACAACCCGCGCGGCGAGGACGCCGGCGCGAAGCCGACCGTCGAGGGCTGGAAGGTCGTCGTCAACCCCAAGTGGGGTACGGCCTTCGACGTGCCCGCCGACTGGGACGTGCAGTCGCCCGACACCTTCACGGGCTTCGAGGACTCCGAGAAGGGCGACGGCTCGGTCCTCATCGGGATGTCGGCACCCGCCGTCCTCAAGGAGAAGTACTGCACCTCGGACGACGACAAGGACGGCCACAAGGAGTCGAGTTCCCTCGCCGCCGCGGGTACCAAGGGCCAGCAGGGAGCCAAGAGCACCGACGAAATCGCCCGCAACGACTCGGCGTGGTGGGTCTTCGGCGGTTACACCGACCAGAAGCCCGCCTCCAAGAAGAAGATGACCGTCGGCAAGCCCGAGGCGTACACCACGGCGTCGGGTGTCGAGGGCAGTGTCGCCACCACGTACTCGAAGGGCGCCGCCCAGAAGGGCAAGTGCGACACCGACGGCAAGGCGACCACGTTCGCCTTCAAGAACTCGGCCGGTGACTACGTCTCCTGGACCTTCCACGGCGACAAGGACGTGAAGGAAGAGGTCCCGGACGCCACGGTGCAGAAGATCCTCAGCACGGTTCGGCTGTACGGCGAACCCACAGGCGGCTGACCAGACACTCGCCCACCCCACGGACCGGTGCCGGGGTCGGCGCCGAGAGCTCGACTCTCGGCGCCGACTCCCGGGTTCGACCGCCCGACGCCCCCAAGGGGTCGGCTCCCCAGGGTGGCCGCCCCACCTGGCCCGATCCCGCCCCACCCTGTGCCGAAACGGTTTGGCAGAAGGTGCCGGGGCGGCGATAGTCGGCGGGTGACCACTCCCGCCGCCCCCCGTCGCCGCCCCGCCTGGGCCGGCCGCAACTACACCCTGCTGACGACGGCCGCGGTCGTCACCAACCTGGGCAGCAACGGCGCCCTGATCGCGGCCGCGTTCGCGGTCCTGGACGCCGGCGGGGACGGCGGTGACGTCGGCCTGGTCGCGGCGGCGCGCACCCTGCCGCTCGTGCTGTTCCTGCTGGTCGGCGGCGCGATCGCCGACCGGCTCCCCCGGCACCGGGTCATGGTCGCGGCGAACGGCCTCAACTGCCTCTCCCAGGCCGCCTTCGCCGTCCTCGTCCTCACCGGCGAGGCGCGGCTGTGGCAGATGATGCTGCTCTCCGCGCTCGGCGGCGTCGGCCAGGCCTTCTTCGGTCCGGCCGCCGAGGGCATGCTCCTGTCGTCCGTCACCGCGGAACAGGCGGGCCGGGCCTTCGCGCTGTTCCGCTTCGCGTCGCAGGGCGCGACCATGAGCGGCGCGGCACTCGGCGGCGCCCTGATCGCGGTGATCGGCCCGGGCTGGGTGCTCGCGGTGGACGCGGCGGCGTTCGCCCTGGCCGGCGCCCTGCGCGCCTTCCTCGACGTGAGCCACATACCCGAGCGCGGGGCGGGCGGCGGGCTGCTCGCGGATCTCCGGGACGGCTGGCGGGAGTTCACCGGCCGGACCTGGCTGTGGGCGATCGTGGTCCAGTTCTCCCTGGTGAACGCGGTCATCGTCGCCGCCGACGCGGTCTACGGCCCGCAGGTCGCCCGGGACAGCCTGGGCGGGCCGGGGCCCTGGGGCCTGGCCCTCGCCTTCTTCGGGGCCGGCAACGCCGCCGGAGCGCTGCTCATGGCCCGCTGGAAACCACGCCGTCTCCTCCTCGTGGGCGTCCTCTGCGTCTTCCCCTTCGCCCTGCCGTCCGCCGCGCTGGCCGTGCCGGTGCCGATCGCGGCGCTGTGTCTGGCCATGTTCGTCAGCGGTCTGTCGATCGAGGTCTTCGGGGTCTCCTGGATGACCGCGCTGCACCAGGAGATCCCCGAGGACAAGCTGTCCCGGGTCTCCGCGTACGACTGGTTCGGTTCGGTGGCCATGGTGCCGCTCGCCGCCGCGCTGGCGGGCCCGGCGGAGAGCGCCTTCGGACGTACGGCGGCCCTGTGGGGCTGTGCCGGGCTGTGCGTGGCCGCGACGGCGGCAGTGCTGTGCGTGCGGGACGTACGCAACCTGACCCGGCGCGGTACGCCGCCGGCCAAGGTCGAGCCCGGCCCCGAGACGGGCCCCGAGACCGGCGACGAGTCCGGTTCAGCCGATGCCGAAGGCCCCGTCGGGCGGCTCGGGTGACGGTACGGCGTCCTCCTCGCGCACGGGCGCGGCACCGCCGATGAACGCGCGCAGCGCCGGACCGTGCTCGACCCGCGCGGGGAAGGCGTCGGCGGCGGTCCGCCGGGCCAGGACGGCGTTGTCGAGCGGCTGGTGGGCGGCGACCAGCACGGCGTTGCCGAACCGCCTGCCGCGCAGCACCGCCGGCTCGGCGATCAGCGTCAGCTCCTCGAACACCGTTGCCAATGTGGCCAGTTGGGACCGCAGATAGGCGAAGGGCGCGGCGTCGGCGAGGTTCGCGAGATAGACACCGTCCGCGCGCAGCACCCGGGCGACGGCCCGCGCGTACCCCACAGTCGACAGATGCGCGGGGACCCGTGAGCCGCCGAACACATCGCCCACGAGGACGTCGGCGGAGTCGGCGGGGGCCGCTTCGAGCCATTCCCGCGCGTCCGCCCCGTGCAGCGCGATCCCCGCGTCGCCGGGCGGCGGCAACTGCTCGACGACCAGGTCGAGCAGGCCCCGGTCGTACTCGACGACCCGCTGCCGGGACCCGGGCCGGGTGGCGGCCACGTACCGGGGCAGGGTGAGCGCGCCACCGCCGAGATGCACCACGTCGAGCGGCATCCCCGGCTCGGCCACGGTGTCCAGCACGTGCCCGAGCCGCCGCGCGTACTCGAACTCCAGGTGGGTGGGCTCGTCCAGATCGACGTACGACTGCGGGGCCCCGTCCACGGTCAACAGCCAGGCCCGCTCCCGGTCGACGTCGGGCATGAGCTTGGCGGTGCCCCGGTCGATGGCCCGGGACACGGGTATGGCTTCGTTCACGGTCCCCATTCTGGTGCAGGGCACGCCCGGCGGGGGGCGCGGGGAACGCCCGGCAGGGGCGCGGGGGACCGCGCGACCAGCTGAGTGCCGGCCTGCGGTCCCCCGCCCACGGCGCGACCGTCTACTGAACGGCCGTCACGGTCCCCGCTCCGACGGTCCGACCGCCCTCACGGATCGCGAACCCGAGCCCCGGCTCCAGCGGAACCTCCCGGCCCAGCTCCACGCTCATCGTGACGCGGTCCCCGGGCCGGGCGACGGCGACCTCACCGAGGTCGATGTCCCCCACCACGTCCGCGGTGCGGATGTAGAACTGGGGCCGGTACCCGCTGGACACCGGGGTCGTACGGCCCCCCTCGCGCGCCGACAGCACGTACACCTGCGCGGTGAAGTGCCGCCGGGGCTCGACGCTGCCGGGCGCGGCGACGACGTGCCCGCGTCGGACGGCGTCGCGTCCCACCCCGCGCAGCAGCAGCGCCACGTTGTCCCCGGCCTGCGCCTCCTCCATGGGCTTGCCGAAGGTCTCGACGCCGGTGACGACGCTCTCGATCCCGGCACCGAGCACCTCGACGCGGTCGCCCACACGGATCGTGCCGCGCTCGACGGCCCCGGTGACGACGGTCCCCCGACCCGTGATCGTCAGCACGTTCTCCACGGACAACAGGAACGGCGCGTCCAGGTACCGCTCCGGCATCGGGACGTAGGTGTCCACGGCGTCCAGCAGCGCGTCGATCGACGCCGTCCACCGCGGGTCCCCTTCGAGCGCCTTGAGTCCGGAGACCCGGACCACGGGTACGGAGTCACCGCCGTACCCGTGCGCGGTGAGCAGGTCGCGGACCTCCAGCTCGACGAGGTCGGTGAGCTCCTCGTCGCCCGCGTCGGCCTTGTTGAGGGCGACGACGATGTGGTCGACGCCCACCTGCCGGGCGAGCAGCACGTGCTCGGCGGTCTGCGGCATGATCCCGTCGAGCGCGGAGACGACGAGGATCGCCCCGTCGAGCTGCGCGGCGCCGGTGACCATGTTCTTGACGTAGTCGGCGTGGCCGGGCATGTCGACGTGCGCGTAGTGCCGGGTGTCGGTCTCGTACTCGACGTGCGCGATGTTGATGGTGATGCCGCGCGCCGCCTCCTCCGGGGCGCGGTCGATACGGTCGAACGGGACGAAGGTGCCGGCCCCGCGCTCGGCGAGGACCTTGGTGATGGCGGCGGTCAGGGTGGTCTTGCCGTGGTCGACGTGACCCATCGTGCCGATGTTGAGATGCGGTTTCGTACGGACGTAAGCAGTCTTGGACATGGCGGTACCTCGAAGCCTCTTCAGCGGTACTGAGTGATGGCCCCGGCGGCACGGAACGGCGGCCGGGACGGGGACCCCGAGGTCTTGCCGACCCTCCCCCTGCGGGGTCCGCCGGAATGTCCGGGAAGGGTCAGCTTCGGGCGCCGTCCGCGGCGGCCACGACGATCAGAAGGGCAGCCTTCGGGGCATCCGCGCCTGTGGCGGATGCGGCGAGAGCGAAGGCGTACCGGAACATGACGCCGATCATCGTCGACAAGTCGGCCCGCGTCGAATGGTTTTCGGTGCGCGGGAGTTCCGGGAGAAAGCGGAAGAGAGATGCTTCACAGGACGGCGTACGGGGTGAACGGTGCGCGGGTCGGGCCCGTGGTCCGGAAGGCGCAGGCCGCGAGGTGCGCGGTGCCCGGCGGAGGTCCGGGCGCGCGGTGCCCGGCGAGCCTGTTGTTCCGCTTCCTGTGACGCCCGTGAGACGTTCCGTACGGCATACACGCACACGGGTCGGTTACCGTCGTCGAATGCTCGATGCCACCACCCGCTCTGGGGGCACCGCCACGGTCCTTCCCCGGACCGCCGCCACGGAGCTCGCCGTCGCCACTCCCGTCACGGTCCCGGCCCTGCCGCCGGGGCGCGCCGCCCGCTGGGGCAGAGTGCTGCTCTCGCCGTGGGCGCGGTTCTCGCTGCTCGTCGCGCTGCTCCTGGCCGCCGTCTCCACGGTGCTGCTGTTCGAGCCGCAGCGGCTGCTGGCCGACGGCTGGCCGCCCCAACTGGGCGGTGCCGCGGCGGCGGTGGTGTTCGCGGTGGCGTACGGGCTCTGCACGGTCGCCTTCGTCCCCCGTCCGATCCTCAACATCGCGGCGGGCGCCCTCTTCGGTTCCCAGCTCGGTCTGGCGTCGGCGCTCGCGGGCACGGTCCTCGGCGCCGGCCTGGCCTTCGGTCTGGGGCGGGTCCTCGGTCAGGACGCCCTGCGCCCGCTGCTGCGCCATCGCTGGCTGAAGTCGGCGGACGGCCAGCTCAGCCGCCACGGCTTCCGCTCGATGCTGGCGGCCCGCCTCTTCCCCGGGGTGCCCTTCTGGGCGGCCAACTACTGCGCCTCGGTCTCCCGGATGGGCTACCTGCCCTTCCTCCTGGCGACCGCCCTCGGCTCCATCCCGAACACCGCCGCGTACGCCGTGGCCGGCGCCCGTGCCTCGTCCCCGACGTCCCCGGCCTTCCTGATCGCCATGGCCTGCATCGCGGTCCCGGCCCTGATCGGCGCGACCCTGGCCTGGCGCAAACGCCACCACCTGCGCGCCCGCTGAGGTCGGGCGGAAACTCCGAGCACAGGAGATGGAGCGGGGAGAGTTGGAAAAACCAACCCTCCCCTAGACTGGGCACATGCCCGCCTCCGGAGATCCACGCCCCTGTTCCATCGCCGACACCCTGGCGATCGTCGGCGAGAAGTACTCCCTGCTGGTCCTGCGCGAGGTCTGTCTCGGCAACGGCCGCTTCGACCAGCTGGTCCGCAACATTGGGGCGCCGCGCGACGTGCTGGCGACCCGCCTCAGGCGCCTGGTGGACGCGGGCGTCCTGCACAAGCACGCCTACCACGAGCGCCCGCAGCGCTTCGAGTACCGGCCCACCCGGGCGGGGCTCGAACTTGAGCCGGTCCTGATGACCCTCATGGCCTGGGGCGACCGCCACCTCCACACGGACGACGACCGCCCCATGGTGATCGAGCACTCCTGCGGCGAGCCTCTGCTCCCGAAGGTCACCTGCGGGGCCTGCGCCACCGAGATCCATCACGAGGACCTCAAGGCCCACCCGCAGACCCCGGGCTGGTCGGTGAAGGGCCCGACAACCCCCGCCCCGTAGGGGCACGGGGCACTGCGCGAGCAACCACAGACCACCCGCGGCCGCTCGAAAACAGCACTCCCCGGACTCTGAGGCGCCCGGACCCCCTGCTCAGTCCCCCTTGTAGACGTCCAACCGCCCGCACATCCCGAACTTCCCGGACTCGGAAGGCTTCTCGGCCCACACCCCGGCGTCGGCCAGATGGGACACGTCCCCCCGCTCCAACCGGTCGAGCTGCTCCCCCGTCGCGGCGGCAGCCGCCCGCGCGCCCCGCTCCCAGCGCGCCCGCCACTCCGCGAGCCGTGGCCGTACGAGCGCCGCGGCGGCCCGGTGGAACGCGGCGAGCGGCTCGGGCCCGGAGGCGTCCCGCAGCGCCCGGTAGCCCTCCAGGGCGAGGTCACGCCGGGCGCGGGCGACGCGCTCCCGCTCCTCCTCCGGAGCGTCGGGCGGGATGCGGGTGGCCGCGGCGTACGTCTCCGGATCGGTCAGGTACTCCGGGGGCAGCGTGAGGACCGCGTCGCCCGCCTCGGGGAGCCCGTTGTTCTGCATGAGGACGGTGATGCGCAGCTCGTCCTCGTTGACCAGCCGGTGGATGGTGCCCGGCGTGAACCAGGCGACCGTCCCGGGCGCCAGCGGCGTGACCTCGAAGCCGGAGGCCGTGAGCGTCTGCACGGCCCCGCGCCCGCCGGTGACGACGTACGCCTCCGAGCAGGTCAGGTGCATGTGGGGGGTGCCGCCGCAGACCCCGTCCGCCGCCGGCCAGTCGTACACGGACAGATGCGACAGGGCGACCCCGCCCGGCAGTCCCTCGTAGCCGCTCACCACGGGTGCGCCTCCAGGTACTTGGCGATCTCCTCCCGCTCCCAGGAACCGTCGGCCACGACGACCCGGTAGCGGCGGGTGAGCGTCTCGCCCGGAGCCAGCTCCAGCTCCTCGAAGAACGCCCAGGAGGGAGCGACGGCGGCGAACGGCTCGTTGCGGACGAACCAGTGCGCCGGATGGGCGCCGTCGGCTCCCGTGTGGTCGTTCTCGGGGGCGTGCGCGAAGACGAGCGTGGCGTGGCCGTCGGTGCCGTCGTGCTCGCCCGAGTACGCGAGCCAGTGCGCCTGCCCGCCCATCAGCTCGGGTCCCTCGGAGTCGGGCCCGATGATCCGCCCGTCCCGGAAGGCGCGCGGACCGCGCCAGAACAGACCGGTGTAGCCGGCCATCTCCCGCCCGGCGGTGGTCGGACTGCCGAACAGCAGCGGCTCGTCCCGGCGGTTGGTGATCGCGCTCGTCCAGGTCAGCGCCCACGATCCGGACTCGGTGTCCACGTCGTGGATCTCGATCCGCCGCTCCTCGTCCGCCCACAGCTCGCCGGTGTAGGGGTGCCAGGTCAGCCGCTCGGCGATCACGACCCGCTCGCCGTCCGACTCGACGACGTCGAAGCCGACGTGCGCCATCGAGCCGACCCGCTCGGGGATCGGCAGATAACCCTCGCCGTGGACGTAGGAGTTGCCGCCCCACAGGTTCTGGCCCGACAGGTGCGAGGCCGTCAGCTGGAGGCCCTTGTGCCAGCGGTGGTCGTTGGGCCGGAAGTCGGTGACGACGTCCCCGGCCAGCGTCCGGATCGGGTGCAGATACGGCTTCGGGGCCTCCCAGGCCGCCTCGGGCCGGTAGACGTAGCTCAACAGCTCGACGCCCGTGGTGGGTTCGGTGACCGTGATCCGGTCGCCGTGTGCGTGGACCACGCGCAGCCCGTCGTGGAACGTCATGCGGTGATCTCCTCACTCGTGCCGGCGGAGCCCGCGACGGCGGGGCTCGCGTCGGCGGACACCGGGGCGGTTCCGGGCGCCCAGCCGGGGGCGCCTCCGTGCATGGCCGTGTAGTACGGGTCCCCTGGGCCGATCTCCCCACGCCGTACGGTCGCGTCCGTGAACGCCGACTTGTACAGGGCGGCGATCAGCTCCAGGCTCGTCCGCCCGTCGGCGCCGCTGCTGCGCGGGCGTTCACCGGCGCGCATGCTCGCCACGAGCTCGCGCAGCTGGGCCAGGTGCGAACTGGGCACGTCCTCGCCGAAGTCCCGCCAGGCCGCCGCGTCCGCCTCCGGGGTGCCCGGGGCGGGGGTGACGGACCAGTCGGCGTTGGAGTGGCCGTACAGATGGGTCAGTTCGACGGTGGCGCGTTCGCAGTCGACGCGGATGCGGCTGACCTCGTCGGGGCTGAGGACGCTGTTGACGACGGTGGCCAGCGCGCCGCTCTCGAAGCGCACGAGGGCGGTGGAGACGTCCTCGGTCTCCACGTCGTGGACCAGCCGCCCGGCCATGGCGCGGACCTCGCTCCACGGACCGAGCAGATCGAGCAGCAGGTCCATCTGGTGGATGCCGTGTCCCATGGCGGGCCCGCCACCCTCGGTGGCCCACCGGCCGCGCCAGGGGACGGCGTAGTAAGCGGTGTCCCGGTACCAGGTGGTCTGGCAGTGCGCGACCAGCGGACGCCCGAGGCTCCGCTCGGCGATCAGCTTCCGCACGTGCCGCGCGCCGGAACCGAAGCGGTGCTGGAAGACGATCGAGGCGTACGGGCCCTCGGTCTCCGCGCCCTCCTCGGCCTCGACGGCGTCGAAGTCGGCGAGCGTCGGCACCGGCGGCTTCTCGCACCACACCCAGGCGCCGGCCCGCAGCGCGGTGATCGTCTGGTCGCGGTGCAGGGTCGGCGGGGTGCAGATGCTGACCAGGTCGGGCCGCTGCTCCGCCAGCATGCGGTCCAGGTCGGTGTAGCCGTGCGGGATGCCGTGCTCGGCGCAGAACTTGGCCACCGCGTCGGCGTCGATGTCGACGGCGGCGACGACCTCGGTCTCGCCCTCCTCGGCGAGGCGCGCGAGCGCGGGCAGATGAGAGCCGCCGCCGATGGCGCCGATGCCGACGATCGCGGCCCGGACGCGGCGGCCGGTCAGGGGGGCCGGGCGGCGGTCGGGGAGGTGGTCCGCAGTCGGGCTCGGGTCGTTGCTGGGTGTGGGCATGGACGTGATCAGCACTCCATCGAACGGGACATCGAACGGGACATCGGACGGTGGCGGGCGCCTGGTGACGGGGGCCCGACGGACCGGCGACCCTCATCACGGCAAGCGCTTTCCCTCGCCAGCAACGTATGTGCGGACATAGTGACTGGTCAACACCACGGATCCGGCCGTTCCACGCCTCGGGACACCCGCGCTCCACCCGTCCCCCGCACACCCGCCGCCCGGGCCCCGCACGGTCCCGTGAAACCCCTGTGGCAGCCCCGTCCCCAGGGGGCGCTAGGCTGCCCCCAGCACCTGTGATCACCCGCCCCGCGGCGCGGCACGTCTTCCGTCGGCCCTCCACGATCAGCGCTTGGACCACGTAACTTCATGTCTTGGTTTGAATCCCTCATCCTCGGACTCGTCCAGGGGCTGACCGAATTCCTCCCCGTCTCCTCCAGCGCGCACCTGCGCCTGACCGCGGCCTTCTCCGGCTGGGAGGACCCGGGCGCGGCCTTCACCGCGATCACCCAGATCGGCACCGAGGCCGCCGTGCTGATCTACTTCCGCAAGGACATCGCCAACATCATCTCGGCGTGGTGGCGTTCCCTGTTCAACAAGGAGATGCGCGCCGACCACGACGCCCAGATGGGCTGGCTGGTGATCGTCGGCTCCATCCCGATCGGTGTCCTCGGCGTGACCCTCAAGGACCAGATCGAGGGGCCGTTCCGTGATCTGCGCCTCACGGCCACGATGCTGATCGTGATGGGCATCGTCCTGGGTGTGGCGGACCGGCTCGCCGCGCGCGACGAGACCGGTGGCAAGCACCGTGCCGCGAAGGAGCGCAAGAGCCTCGAACAGCTCAGCGTCAAGGACGGCCTGATCTTCGGCCTCTGCCAGGCCATGGCGCTCATCCCCGGTGTCTCCCGCTCCGGCGCCACCATCAGCGGTGGCCTGCTCATGGGCTACAAGCGCGAGGCCGCCGCCCGCTACTCCTTCCTCCTCGCCATCCCGGCCGTGATCGCCTCGGGCGGCTACGAGCTCAAGGACGCGATGGAGGGCGGCCATGTCTCCTGGGGCCCGACGATCTTCGCCACGGTCATCGCCTTCTTCGTCGGCTACGCGGTCATCGCCTGGTTCATGAAGTTCATCTCCACCAAGAGCTTCATGCCGTTCGTCTGGTACCGCATCGCCCTCGGCATCGTCATCGTCGTCCTGGTCTCCACGGGGGTCCTGAGCCCGCACGCGGGCGAGTCGGGCGGCTGACCGGGGTCGCTCCGGACAGCGTGGCTGCCCGGAGGCTTCGGGGGCGGTGCGGCGGGCAGCGTTCGGCGTTGTCAGTCCAGGAAAGTCATCAGCCGGTCGTTCAGCTGCTTCGGCTCGGTGAGCGGCAGAGAGTGATGGGTGGCTCCGGGGAGCACTGCCACCTCACCCTGCGAGAGCATCCGGCGGGCTCGGTCGGCGACCTTGACAGCGTTGTGGGCGCGGCTGTGTTCCGCGAGCAGGACCAGGACCGGCATGAGGAGGTCGGCGGTCCGAGGGTGGACGCCGGTGACCAGCTTCCGGCCGGGAACGGTGGTGGCCAGCGCGTAGAGGCGCTGCCAGGTCTCGTCCGGGTGCGTGCCTGCCGTCTCCCAGGCCAGGAACGCGCGAGCGCGGGCCTCGCTCGGACGGATCAGGGTGGGGAGCGCGCGCAGCAGGTAGCCGAGCCGGAATCCGGCGAAGACCTGGGTGGGGTCCACGAGGGCGAGGCGGTCCACACGCCGCGGTGCGTGCAGTGCGTACCTGGCGGCCAGCCAGGCGCCGTACGAGTGGCCGCACAGGTGCGTGCGGGCGAGCCCGAGGCCGTCCAGCAGTGCGTCCAGCCAGGCCGTCAGATCGTCGGCGTTCTGCAATGGTGTGCCCCGGCGTTCGGTGCGGCCGGCGTCGCCCAGCAGATCCACCGCGTGGACCCGGTATCGCTCACCGAGGGCCGGTGCGTTGGCGAACCAGGCGAGGCCGGTGGCAGAGCCGCCGGGCAGCAGCACCAGCGGGCTGCCGTCCGCTGAGCCGTACACATGGACCCGGGTGCGCCCGTACGGCGTGGCGACATCGTGCTCCTCTGTGGACTCGGGCCAGCGGGCGCGAAGCTCGTCGTAGGCAAGGTCGAAGGCGGGCAGGGACACGAGCATTCCTCTCGCCAGGCGATAATCTCGGTCAGCGAGATATTACGTGACTTCGAGGAGTGTGCATGGACGATCAGAGCCCGGTGATGGGACTGGTTCACTTGCTGCGCGCGGTCACCGTGAAGTTCGACCTGCTCGGCGCCGAGTTCGCCGCGCGCCACGGGCTGCACCCCACCGATGTGCGCGCGCTGATCCACCTGCTGGACGCGGCACGCGCCGGTGAGCGGGCCACGCCCGGGTGGCTCGGCGAGCAACTGCGACTGAACTCTGCTGGGACCACTGCCCTGGTGGATCGGCTGGAGCGGCTCGGGCTGGTCCAGCGCAGCAGGGACACGGCAGACCGGCGACGCGTGCTGCTGGAGGTGGAGGAGAAGGCCATGGAACTGGGGTGGGCCTTCTTCGGGCCGGTGATCGGGGAGGTGGTGGCGGCCGCGGATGGTTTCGAGGCGGGCGAGTTGGAGACGGTGCATCGCTTTCTGACTGCGGTACTGGAGTCCACCGGGCGGGCGAGTTCAGGCTGAAGGGTTTCGGCGCGGCGGCTTGGTGGTTCCGGTGGTGTGGGGCGACGTGCTCGTCCTTGATGTCGTGGCCCCCGGCGCGGAGCTGGGTGATGGCGGCGTCCAGGTAGCGGGTGTTCCACAGGACCACGGCGTTGAGGACCAGGCCGAGGGCGGCCGAGGGCGGCGGACGGTAGCCATGCCCCGGCAGCGATCGAGGATCTTCCTCCGAACCCCCGCGCCAGACCGATCGCGCATGCTCGCAGACCATGATCGTTCTCGCCGGGATTTCATGCACCTCGACTACTCACACCTGGTCTCCAACTCCCCTCCGTGACCAACCACATACGGCTTCCGTAGCCGCCCGGTAGCGCACTGTCAGTCCGGGCGCCTACTCTGTTCGGCATGTCCCCCGATTTCCCCGCCCGTGGTTCCGTGCGGTCCGCCGACGACCTGAACGACCGGATCAGAGCGCTGTGGCGCCACGCGGGCGCGTCACTGTCGGCGCAGGAGCGGGCGGAGTACGAACTGCTGGTCGTGGAATGGGCGGCGGCGATGCGGGGAGACGTGATCGAGGCCGCGTGATCATCTTCCTGAACGGCACGTCCAGTTCGGGGAAGTCGAGCATCGCGACGGAGCTGCTGCGCATTCTCGACGAGCCCTACTTCCACATCCCTGTCGACGCGTTCCACGTCATGCGGACCCGTCAGGAGCTGCCGCCCGACCAGCTCACGGCTGTCCTGCATCGCACCTGGCGGGGTTACCACCGCGCGGTCGCCGGCATGGCCGCCGCGGACAACAACATCGTCATAGACCACGTCCTGAGCGCGGAATGGCGGCTGCGGGACTGTCTCGACCTGTTCGTGCCCCAGGACGTCGTCTTCGTCGGTGTGCGCTGCGGCCCGGACGAGCTCGCGCGGCGTGAACGGGAGCGCGGTGACCGGCCGTTGGGGCTCGCGGCCCGGCAGCTGGAGCAGGTGCATGCCCACGGCCTCTACGACATCGAGTGCGACACGAGCCGCGCGGACCCCCTCCAATGCGCCTCCCGCATCAAGGAGTTCCTGCCCGACCGGCCGAGACCGACGGCGTTCGAGCGACTCCGCGACAGACAGCGGGACTTGCACCACGGGCGGACCGTCCCCGCGCCCTGAGAGGGGCGCGGGGAACTGTGGGAGCAACCACGTACCGCCCGCAGTCGGCCGGTGACCAGGCCCCGACGGCGCTTCACCGACCCCCCGACACCCGCAGCACCGCCCCCGTCGTGTACGAGGCCTCCGGAGACAGGAGCCAGGAGATGGCCGAGGCGATCTCATCCGCACGCCCCGGTCGCCGCAGCGGCACGGACGCGGCGATCCGGTCAGGACGTTCCGGGTCCCCCATCCGCGCGTGGATCTCCGTGTCGATCACCCCGGGCGCGACCGCGTTCACCCGGATGCCGTCCGGCCCGAGTTCCTTCGCCAGCCCCATGGTCAGCGTGTCGACCGCCGCCTTGGTCGCCGCGTAGTGCACGTACTCACCGGGGCTGCCCAACGTGGCCGCCGCCGACGACACGTTGACGATGACGCCGCTCCCCCAAGCCGCCATCACCTTCGCCGCCCGGCGCGAACACAGCAGCACACCGAGGAGGTTGACCTCCACCACCCGCCGCAGCACCTCCGTGTCCGTGTCCGCCAGCCTCCCGAACGGGCCCGTCACCCCGGCGTTGTTGACCAGCCCGGTCACCGGTCCGAGCCGGTCCGCCGCCGTCTCGAACAGCCGGTCCACATCGGCCTCCACCGAGGTGTCCGCCTTCACCGTGACGCAGCGCGCACCGCCCGCCCGCACGCCCGTCGCGATCCACTCGGCCGCCGCGCCGTCGTTCAGATAGCCCACCACCACGTCGTGCCCGTCCTCGGCGAGCCGCAGGCAGGTGGCGGCACCGATCCCCCGGCTCCCACCCGTGACCACCGTGACCGGACGTGACATCCCGACCTCCCCGACGAACCCAGCCGAACACAAACGATCGATCATCCTACGATCGCAGCTTCGCGCCCGCCGCGCCTCGAAGGCAACCATTCCGACCCCGGCGGCAACCCATGAGTGGCAAGCTCCTTTCACGCGAGCCCCACACGCATCACATATCCTCCCGAACCCGGCACGGAACAGAAGGACTTGAACGTGGCAGCCCGTTCCCACCGCTCCGCCCGCCCACCCAGGCGGCGCACCACCCTCGTGTCCGTCGCCGCCGTGGCGGCCGTCGGGCTCGCCGCATCGCTCGTGATCGCCTTCGGCCCCGACCGCGACACCGACACCGACACCGAGGCCGCCGGAAAGGCCGGGGCCACCCCCGTCGCGGCCACGACCCGGACGTCCGCACCGCCCTCCGGCGCACCGCAGCGGAAGAAGCCCTCCGCCACCCCCTCGAAGTCCCCCTCCCCGTCGGCCTCCAAGACCACCCCGTCGGCGACCCCGACCGACGAGCCCACCCGGCCGGCGGCCGCCGCCACCGGCCGCTCCGGATCCTCCTCGGGAGAGCTGGCGGGACGGATCCGCCCCGGGGTCGACTACACGGGGGTCGCCACCTTCTACGACGCCGGGAACGGCGGGGGCGGCGCCTGCTCGTTCGGCGCGAGCGACGACGTCATGACGGCGGCGATGAACACCACCGACTACGAGGTGTCCAAGGCGTGCGGGGCGTATGTGCGCGTCCGCGCGGGCGGCGCCGCCGTCACGGTCCGGATCACCAACGAGTGCCCGTCCCCCTGCAAGCCGGGTCAACTCGACCTCAGCGCCGAGGCCTTCGCCAAGCTCGCCGCGCCCTCGCGCGGCGAGATACCGATCACCTGGAGCCTGCTGAGCCCCGCCGCCGCCGACCCGCTCTCGATCCGCTACAAGACCGGGTCCAGCCAGTACTGGTGCGGCATCCAGGTCCTCGGACACCGGAACCCGGTGGCCCGGCTGGAGGTCCGCGCCGGCGGCGCCTGGACCCCGTTGCCCCGTACCGAGTACAACTACTTCCTCTCCGAACAGGGCGGCGGGTGCGGCGGCGCGCTGCGGATCACCGACATCTACGGGGAGCAGCTGACCGTGGAGGGCCTCCCGGTGCGGCCTGACGTCGTGCAGCGGACCGGGGTGCAGTTCGCTCCGCGCTGACCGGGCCACCTTCTCCCACGGAGGACGGCTCGCATCGGCGTGGAGGGAGGCCAGGGACCGCAAACAGCTCGCGTGGCCGATCGGCCGGACAGCGTAAGTCCGGCCGATCGGCCGGACAGCGTAAGCACACGCGCGCGTCGTCGCGGTCCCGGCCGAAGCTGAGGGTGCCCCTGCCGACCGAACCTCACGGGACCCTCATGCCCCTCACGCCCCTCACGCCCCGCACGCCCGCCACCCACCCGCGCCCCCGCGCCCACCGCGACACCGGTCCGGGTTCCGCCCGTCCCCGCCCTCGGCTCCGCCCCCGTCCCCGTCTCCGCCCCGCCCTCGTCGCCCTGCTCGGCGCCTCCTGCCTCGGCGGTCTGCTCCTCGCCCCGACAGCGGGCGCCGCCGCCGACGGCGGTGGCGGCAGGGGCGAGCGCGCCCTGCAACGGCAGCTCGAAGAACTGGTCCGCACCCCCGGAGGCCCACCCGGCGTGATCGTCGTCCTGCAACGGGACGGCGGACCACGTGTCCTGCGCGCCGGTGTCGCCGACGTGGAGACGGGCCGTCCGATCGAGCCCACCGACCACATGCGCATCGCCAGCACGGCGAAGGCGTTCAGCGGTGCCGTCGCGCTCCGCCTCGTGCAGCAGGGCGAACTCTCCCTCGACAGCACCCTCGGCGACACCCTCCCCCGGCTGCCGGACGCCTGGGGATCCGTCACGCTCAGGCAGTTGCTGAACCACACCAGCGGACTGCCCGACTACAGCGAGGACCCGGGGTTCCTGGAGCTGCTCCTGGCGGACCCGCGCCGCACCTTCGACCCCCGCCGGCTGCTGGACTTCGTCGCGGACGAACCGCTGCGCTTCCCGGCGGGCTCCCGGTACCAGTACTCCAACTCCGACAACATCGCCGTCGCGCTGATGGCGGAGGCCGCGACCCACAGGCCGTACGAGGACCTCCTGCGCCGGATCGTCTACCGGCCGCTCGGGCTGACCGACACCAGCCTTCCCCTGGGGTACGAGATGCCGGAGCCGTACATGCACGGGTACGCCGTCGAGCCGCCCGCGCCGCCGGAGGACGTCAGCGAGGCGCTCAGCGCGTCCGGTGTGTGGGCCTCGGGCGGGATCGTCTCCACCCCGCGTGACATGACGCGGTTCATCCGGGGCTACGCCGCCGGGGAGCTGACGTCGAGATCGGTCCTGCGCGAGCAGCGCCGCTGGATCGAGGGGGCGTCCGAACCGGCCGGGCCCGGCCGCAACAGGGCGGGACTGGCCATCTTCCGCTACGACACGCGCTGCGGGGTGGTCCTGGGCCACACGGGGAACTTCCCCGGCTACACCCAGCTGATCGCCGCGACCCCCGACGGCCGCAGATCCCTCACCTTCTCGCTCACCACCCAGGTGAACAGGACGCTCAACCCCGAGCTGCTGGAGAGGCTCCGCGCCGTCGAGGAGAACGCGGTCTGCGCACTGCTCGGCCCCCGCCGCCGCTGAGCACGCCACACTCCCCGCGCCCTGACACGCGCCTCGCTCCGGGCTCAGCGCCGCAGATGGGCCAGCACGTCGTCCGCGACCGGATACGGCCGTTCCGCTGGAAGCAGCGCGGCGGCCGCGTCCAGGTCACGGGCCCGTACGAGGCCGTGGACCTCTCTGGCGAGCGGCGTCACGTCCTCGATGCCGACGATCCACTCGTCCGCGTACCGCGCCGCCGCCTCACCCGACAGGCCCAGCTGGAGCGAGCGGTACGGCAGCGGGGCGAGCCGCAGGTCGCGCTCGGGGTCCCACTGGACGCGGGCGGGCGACCGGCGTACCTCCCGCTGCCAGGCGGCCCGGCTCTCGTGCAGCTCGGGGACGTAGTGCGAGAGGCAGGAGTGGCGCAACGCCCACTCGAAGCCCTCACGGCTGATCTCCACGGCCAGAACCGTCTCCTGCCCCTCCTTCAGACCCCAGCCGCAGCGGTACATCATCCAGAGGAAGGACGGCTTGATCCAGGTCATCCGGTCCCGCTTCCACGTGGCCGGGAACCGGCCGTTCCGCGCGGCCGGGCCGCCTATCTCCGGGCGGTACGCCTGGTAGACGGTGACCGTGTCGGCGGTGTGGCGGGCACGGACGCGGAACCTGGGCTCGGTCGCTGAGAGGCGTTCACTTTCAGTCACGGGCACCAGGTTCGGTCACGGCGACGCCGCCGGGCCACCGAATATCCACGGCCGACGCGCGGCCGGTCACGGGCCCGACAGCTCCGCCGTCCCGGAAATATCCCCCATCCGAGCGCACGCCCCTTGGCGTGGCGCGTGTCCTGCCCCAAGACTGAGCCGATGACGCAGCGTGTGGAGCTCGCGACCGTGATGGACCGGCTCGCCGTCGATGGCCTGATCACCGAGTACGCGGTGGCGGTGGACGACGGCGACTGGGCGGCGTACCGGGACCTGTTCGCACCGCGGGGCCGCGCGGACTACCGCTCGGCCGGTGGCATCGAGGGCGACGCCGGGCAGGTCGCCGGGTGGCTGGCGCGGAGCATGGAGCTGTTCCCCATGCGCCAGCACCTCATCGTCAACCGCCGGGTGCGCTTCGACCTCCTGGAGCAGGACACCGGCGACACGGCCCGGGTCCAGGCGGACTACATCAACCCGATGCGCTTCGCCGGCCACGACGGGGGATCCACCGCCCCCGACTTCGTCTGCGGCGGCCGCTACGCCTTCGCCCTCGTCCGCACACCGGACGGCTGGCGCCTGCGCGAGGTCGTGGTCCAGGAGAAATGGCGCCGAACCCCCGAGGGCCTCACCCCCACCCAACACCCGTCCCCGGCCTGACCGCACCACTCACCCGGACACCTCGGCCACGCCCCCGTTGTCACCGCGCACAGACCCGCGCCCCGCACCCCGCGCACCTCCCAACCCCACCCCCACCCAGGCCCCCTGTCGGAGATCGTCCCCGGCGCGCACACTGGAAGGACTCACCGGTGGGGAGGGAGGCGCTGTATGCGGACGGCGGACTGGGTGGCCTCCCCATGGCGGCGGCGGACAGCGCACTGGGTGGCCACCCCATGGCCGCGGCGGACGGCGGACTGGTTGGCCTCCCCCTGGCGGCGGCGAGCCGCCCTCGTCGTGGCCGGAGCCCTGCCCGTGCTCGCGTTCCCGGAGCCGGGCCTGTGGTGGTTCGCCTGGGCGGCGCTGGTGCCGTGGATGCTCGTGGTCCGCACCGCCCCGACCGGCCGCCGGGCGTTGTACGACGGCTGGCTCGGCGGATGCGCGTTCATGCTGGCCATGCACCACTGGCTGCTGCCGAACCTCCATGTGTTCACCTTCGTCATCGCGGGCCTGCTGGGCGCGCTGTGGGCGCCCTGGGCCTGGCTGGTGCGCCGTTTCCTGGCCGGAACGCCGTCACCGGGCCGGGTCGCGGCCGCGCTGCTGGTCGTGCCGTCGGGCTGGCTGGTGATCGAACTCGTCCGCTCCTGGCAGGGCCTCGGCGGGCCGTGGGGCCTGCTGGGGTCCAGCCAGTGGCAGGTGGAGCCCGCGCTGCGGCTGGCCTCGGTCGGCGGGGTCTGGCTGATCAGCTTCCTGCTGGTGGCCGTCAACGTCGCGGTCACCGTGCTGGTCGCCGTGCGCCGGTCACGGGCGTCGGCGCTCGCCGGTCTCGTCGCGACGGCCACCGCGACGTCGGCGGTCTGGCTGTGGGCGCCGCGCCCCGACGTCCGGGGCGAGGTGCGGATCGCCGTCGTGCAGCCCGGGGTGACCGACGGCCCCGACAACCGGTTCGACCGTGAGGAGGCGCTCACCCGCCGGCTCGCCGGGCAGGACCTCGACCTGATCGTGTGGGGGGAGAGCAGCGTCGGTCACGACCTCGCCGACCGCCCCGACCTCTCCGACCGGATCGCCGCGCTGGCCCGCGAGACGGACACGAACATCCTGGTGAACGTGGACGCCCGCCGCTCCGACCGTCCCGGCATCTACAAGAGTTCCGTGCTCGTGGGTCCCGACGGCCCGACCGGCGACCGCTACGACAAGATGCGCCTGGTCCCCTTCGGCGAGTACATCCCGATGCGCTCGCTGCTCGGCTGGGCCACCTCCGTCGGCGAGGCGGCAGGTGAGGACCGCAGGCGCGGTACCGAGCAGGTCGTGTTCGACTCCGGGGAGGGGCTCCGCATCGGCCCCATGGTCTGCTTCGAGTCCGCGTTCCCCGACATGAGCCGTCATCTCGCCCGGGACGGCGCCGAGTTGCTGCTCGCACAGTCGGCGACCTCGACGTTCCAGCAGAGCTGGGCCCCCGAGCAGCACGCCTCGCTGGCGGCGCTGCGGGCCGCCGAGACCGGCCGCCCTATGGCCCACGCGACGCTCACCGGCGTCTCGGCGGTCCACGGCCCGGACGGCGAGCGCGTCGGCCCCCGGCTCGGCACCGACGAGAGCACGACGGCGGTGTACGACGTGCCGCTGGCGAGCGGCACGACGCCGTACGTCCGCTTCGGGGACTGGCCGGTGGACGCGGCGCTGCTGACGCTGCTCGCCTGGGGCGCCTTCGAGGGCGGGCGGGCCCTGCGGCTCAGGCGGCGGACCGGTCCTCCACCGCCCGCACCACCCGCTCGCACAGCTCATGGGTCGCCAGCGCGTCCCGCGCGCTGAGCACCCTGCCCGCGCGCACCGCGTCGAGGAAGGCGAGGACGGCCTGCTCGATGCCGCGCTGCCGGGCCACCGGCACCCAGTCGCCCCGCCGCCTCGTCGACGGCTGCCCCTTGTGGTCGATCACCTCGGCGAGGTTCACGACCTGTCGCTTGGTGTCCTGACCGGAGACCTCCAGGATCTCCTCCGCCGAGCCGCTGAGCCGGTTCATGACACCGAGCGCGGTGAATCCGGCCCCGGAGAGCTGGAGCACGACGTGGTGCAGCAGTCCGTCCTCGGTCCGGGCCCGTACGGTCACGTCCTCGATCTCGCCCGGCACCAGGAACCGCAGGGTGTCCACGACATGGATGAAGTCGTCCAGGATCATCGTGCGCGGCAGCTCGGGCAGGCCGATGCGGTTCTTCTGCATGAGGATCAGCTCGCGCGGATGGTCGGCGCACTGCGTGTACCCGGGCGCGTACCGCCGGTTGAACCCGACGGCGAGGCCGACGCCGCGGTCCTCCGCGAGCCGTACGAGCCGTTCCGAGTCGGCGAGTTCGTACGCGAGCGGCTTGTCGACGTACGTCGGCACACCCGCCTCCAGCAGGCGTTCCACGATCTCGGGGTGGGCCACGGTGGGCGCGTGCACGAAGGCCGCGTCGAGGTCCTGGGCCAGCAGCGCGTCGAGGTCGGTGTGGCGCCGGCCGGGCGGGAGGTGGAGGCTGTCGGCGACGCGGGTGAGGGTGGCGGGCGTCCGTGTCTGCAGATGGAGTTCGAGCCCCGGTTGGGTGCCGAGCACCGGCAGATACGCCTTCCGCGCGATGTCGCCGAGCCCGACGCAGCCGACCTTCACAGGGGTCTCCCGTCCACGGTGTGCCGTCGAAATGCCTCGTCGGCAGCATACGGGGGCTGCGAGGATGGCCGACATGACCGAACAGCGCACCGAACCCTCCGTCACCGCTAGCGAACGGGCGATGCTGGAGGGCTGGCTCGACTACCACCGGCAGACGCTCGCGCTCAAGTGCGCGGGCCTGGACGACGCCCAGTTGCGGACCGCCTCGGTGCCGCCCTCCGAGCTCTCCCTCCTCGGTCTCGTCCGGCACATGGCGGAGGTCGAGCGCATCTGGTTCCGCAAGGTGCTGGTGGACGACGACCAGGGCCCGATCTACTTCAGCGAGGCGGACCCGGACGGGGAGTTCCATCCGACCGAGGCGGACACCTGGGAGGAGGCGTACGGGACCTGGCAGGCGGAGATCGCGATCGCCCGCCGCAACGCCGGGGCATTCGCCCTGGACGACGTCGCCAAGGCCGTGCACCGGCGGTCGGGCGAGGCACCGAGCCTGCGGTGGCTCTACACCCACATGATCGAGGAGTACGCGCGGCACAACGGTCACGCGGACCTGCTCAGGGAGCGGATCGACGGGGCCACCGGGTACTGAGCGGGGCGGAAGGCGTCGTCGAGGGGCCGCGGGCGTCACCCATGTGGGGGCATCATCCGTCCGTCCTCTCCCCAAAGCCGCACGGACACAGCAGAGTTGCGCGCGTGCATCGACCGACCACCACCGCAACGCTCCTGGTCACCGTGGCCGTCTCGGCTCTCACCGGCTGCGTGACCGCGCACGACCCGCCCCCGCCGCAGGCGTCGCCCGTCCCGTCCCGGCCGTCCGAGCCCCGCCCGGACGGCATCACGGAGACCCAGATCGTGGAGGCCCCGGCGCGCGAGGCCCTGAGACTGGTCGGCCCGCCGAGGGAACCCACCCCGAGCGCGCCCCCGGAGCCGAGGCCCGCCCCGTCCGCTCCGCCCGCCACCGACGCCGCCCCGGCCCCCGCCGCGCCCCCACCACCCCGCGACGAGCGACCGGCGCCCCGCGAGCGGCGGGACCCGCCGCCCGGTTCCCGCGCCCCCGTCGAGATCCCGCCCCTGCCCAAGTCCGTCCCGACGACCCCGCCGAAGAACGCCGACGTGTGCGCACTCGGCCACCGCTACGGCGGCTGGGGCAGGGACACCCCCCAGGCGGCCATCTGCAAGGACGTCTACGGCCGTTGACCCCCGGCGGGCACGCGAACGGACCGCCCGCGCCGCACCCCACGCCCGCTAGGGCCGCTGTCGCGGCGGCCCCGGTGTCTCCCCGCCGGTGGGGCCCGTCTCGTCGAGCCGGGCCTCCAGGCGGGCCAGGGCGGTGCGCACTCCGTCGCCGTGGCCGTCGTCCCCCAGCGTGGCCAGCGCTCCCCGAGCCAGTCGCAGATGGCTGCGGGCCGCGTCGTGGCGGCCCAGCCTGGCGTAGTCGGCGGCGAGGTTGAGGTGGAGCGCGGGGTAGAAGGCCCGCGCCGCGAGCTCGTCCCGGTCCTCCGCCGGACGGCCGTCAGAGAGTTCGTCGGCCGCCGACAGCGCCCGGAGGTCCCAGGCCAGTTCGGTGTCGGGGTCGTCCTGGGTGTCGGCCATGTAGTGCGCCAGGGTGCAGCGGTGGAGCGGGGCGCCGTCCTCCCCGATCTCCGCCCACAGCCGCAGCAGACGGTCCCGGGCCTCCTCTCGGTCACCCCCGTGGTGCAGCATGACCGCCTGCCCGATCCGGGTCATCACGGCGTCCGACGCCATCCGCTCCTGTCGCTCCACCACCGCGTCCTCCGCACTCGTCGGCCCGTGTCCGCCTGTCCCTCCCGACGCTAACGGCAGGCACCGGCGATCCCGGTCAGGCCGCTCCGTACGACCGCGGGGCCGCCCCGGCCGCCGTACGGCGAGCAGCCGGGCCCGTCAGCCGAGGTCGGGAATCGTCCAGTCGATCGCCTCGTGGCCCTGCCGGGCGACGGCCTCGTTGATCTGGGTGAACGGCCGGGAGCCGAAGAACTTCTTCGCCGACAGCGGCGAGGGGTGCGCGCCCTTCACCACCGCGTGGCGCTCCTCGTCGATCAGCGGGAGCTTCTTCTGCGCGTAGTTGCCCCACAGCACGAAGACGGCCGGGTCGGGCCGGTCGGCGACCGCGCGGATCACGGCGTCGGTGAACTTCTCCCAGCCCTTGCCCTTGTGCGAGTTGGCCTCGCCCGCGCGGACCGTGAGGACCGCGTTGAGCAGCAGCACGCCCTGCTGGGCCCACGGCATGAGATAGCCGTTGTCCGGGATGGGGGTGCCCAGCTCGGCCTGCATCTCCTTGTAGATGTTCCGCAGCGAGGGCGGGGTCTTCACCCCGGGCCGCACGGAGAAGCACAGCCCGTGGCCCTGGCCCTCGCCGTGGTAGGGGTCCTGGCCGAGGACGAGGACCTTCACGCTCTCGTACGGCGTGGCGTCGAGCGCGGCGAAGACCTGCTCACGGGGAGGGTAGACGGGACCCTTGGCGCGCTCCTCCTCGACGAACTCGGTGAGTTCCTTGAAGTAGGGCTGCTGCAGCTCGTCCCCCAGGACCCCGCGCCAGGACTCGGGCAGCATGGCGATGTCGGTCACGTCAACTTCCTCCGGTGTGCGCTCACTTCACGGCCGCGGAAGGCGCGGCCATGGGCAGCCGCGCGAGGCGCGGCCGCCGTCAGAGCACAGAACCTACAGGCGCCCACTGACAACGGGGCCCGGCACCCGGAATCACCAGCTGGTCTTCCAGGACAGCTGCCACATGGTCATCATCGTCGCGGGGTCGATGACGTTCTCCAGGCCGGCGATCTCCTCGTTCGCGGCCGTGTACGCCTTGCCCTGCCACAGCGGGATCAGGCGGGCGTCGTCCACGAGGATCTGCTGGGCCTCCTCGAACTCCTCGGCGACGGCTCCGCGGTCGCTCTCGGCGCGCGACTCCGGGAGCAGCTTGTCCGTGATCTCGGGGGACTTGTACGGGGTGCCGAGCGCGTTCTGCTCGCCCACGAAGGGGGCGATGAAGTTGTCGGCGTCGTTGAAGTCGGGGTTCCAGCCACGTCCGAAGACCGGGTACTCGCCGTTCTGGTAGCCCTTGGAGTAGTCCTTCCAGGGGCGGCTCTTCAGCGTGACCTTGAAGAGTCCGGACGCCTCCAGCTGCCGCTTGAGCTCCTCGAAGGCCGGCTTGGTCTGGGAGCCGTAGCGGTCGGTGGTGTACCAGAGCTCGAGAGGAACCGTTTCGGTGATGCCCGCCTCGGTGAGGATGGACTTCGCCTTGGTCGCGCTGGGGTTGCCGTAGTCGTCGAAGAAGCCCGTCGTGTGGCCCACCAGACCCCTGGGGATCATGGAGTACAGCGGCTCGACGGTGTCCTTGTAGATGTTGTGCGCGAGCGCCGGCCGGTCGAGGACCTGGGCGACCGCCTTGCGGACCGCGGGGTTCTTCGTCCAGGGGTCCTTGGGGTTGAACACCAGGTAGCTGATCTCCGTGGTGGGGTTCTCCACGATCTGGAGCCCCTCCTCGTCGTGGTTGGCCTGGATGTCCACGATGTCCGAGGCGCCGAGACCCCGGTAGATCACCGAGATGTCCTTGTTCTTGAGCGCCTTGACCATCTCGTCGGACTGCTGGAAGTACTGGATGGTGACGCCGGAGTTCTTGAGGTCCGCGATGCCCTCGTAGTTGTCGTTGCGGACCAGCTCGGCCGTCTTGCCGTCCTCGTAGGAGGCGAGATTGTACGGGCCGGAGCCGACGATGTCCGTGCCCTCGCGGAGCTTGTCCGCGGGGTACTCCGCGGGGTCCACGATCGACATCGCGGGCGTGGTGAGCACCAGGGGGAAGGTCGCGTCGGGCTGGCTGAGGTGGAAGACGACCTCGCGGTCGCCCTTCGTCTGGACCCGGGAGAGGGTGGTCAGCAGACCGGCGGGGCCACCGTTGACGTTGATCTTCTTGATGCGGTCGAACGAGTACTTGACGGCCTTGGCGTCCAGCGTGTGCCCGTTGGAGAACTTCAGGCCCTCGCGCAGGGTGCAGCTGTAGACCGTGCTGGAGCTGTCCGTGAACTCGCAGTTCTCGGCGGCGTCCGGCTCGGGCTCGGACCCGCCGGGCGAGTAGCCGAGCAGCGGCTGGAAGACGTTGCGCATCAGCTCCCAGGAGCTGTCCCAGGCGGCGGCCGGGTCCAGGGTGCTGGGCGTACTGGTGGTCCCCACGATGATGGGGTCCGCGTCGTCGGAGGCGTCCGAGGAGAACACACCGCACCCGGTCACCACGGATATGGACGCGATCACCGCGAGTGGCGGCAAGTATCGGTTCCGGTTGAACACGTGCATGCTCCTCGAAATGCCGTACCAAGAGTGGCCGAACGATACCGCAGGCCCCGGAGCCGATTCCGCCCGGCCGGTGGAGCCCTTGGTCAGTCCGCGTGTGACGGCGTTGTCGAGGTCCCGTGAGGGTGCGGACGGGCGCCGGAGATGTTCGGTGAATCGCGCACCGGCGCCCGTCCGTACTCTGTCAGCCCACCCCGGCGTTGAGGAAGATGCCGCCGTCGACCACGAGGGTCTGTCCGGTGATCCAGTCGGACTGCTCGGAGGTGAGGAACGCGGCGGCGCCCCCGATGTCGGAGGGCACACCGAGCCGCCCGAGCGGGTACGACGCGGCCGCCTCGGCCTCCCGGCCCTCGTAGAGGGCCTGGGCGAACTTGGTCTTCACCACGGCGGGCGCGATCGCGTTGGCCCGCACCTTGGGCGCGTACTCGTGCGCCAGCTGGACGGTCAGGTTGATCATGGCGGCCTTGCTGATGCCGTACGCGCCGATGAACGGCGACGCGGAGACACCGGCGACGGAGGCGATGTTGACGATGGCGCCGCCGTTGTCCTTCTGCCAGGCGTGCCAGGTCCGCTGGGCGAAGCCGAGCGCGGAGACGACGTTGGTCTCGAACACCTTGCGGGCCACGTTCAGGTCGAGGTCGGCGATCGGACCGAACACCGGGTTCGTGCCGGCGTTGTTGACCAGGTAGTCGACGCGGCCGAAGGCCTCCATCGTGCGCTCGACGGCGAGGGCCTGGTGGGCCTCGTCGTGGGCCTTGCCGGCGACGCCGATGACACGGTCGGCGCCGAGCTGCTCGACGGCCTCCTTGAGCGCGTCCTCGTTGCGGCCGGTGATGCAGACCCGGTCGCCGCGTGCGACGAGGGCCTCGGCGATGCCGTAGCCGATGCCGCGGCTGGCGCCGGTGATGAGGGCGACCTTGCCCGAGAGTTCGGGGAGTTCCACCGAAGTCATGTTCGTGATCCCTTAGTTGAGCGGTCCGCCGGCGACGTACAGCACCTGGCCGGAGACGAATCCGGCGTCCTCGCCCGTGAAGTAGGCGATGGCTCCGGCGATGTCCTCCGGGCGGCCCACGCGCTGCACGGGGATCTGGGTGGCCGCGGCGGCCTGGAAGTCCTCGAAGCCCATGCCGACGCGGGCGGCGGTGGCGGCGGTCATGTCGGTGACGATGAAGCCGGGGGCGACCGCGTTGGCGGTGACGCCGAACTTGCCGAGCTCGATGGCCAGGGTCTTGGTGAAGCCCTGCAGACCGGCCTTGGCGGCGGAGTAGTTGACCTGGCCCCGGTTGCCGAGCGCGGACGACGAGGACAGGTTCACGATCCGGCCGAACTTGGCCTCGACCATGTACTTCTGCACCGCCTTGGCCATCAGGAAGGCGCCGCGCAGGTGCACGCTCATGACCGTGTCCCAGTCGGACGCGCTCATCTTGAACAGCAGGTTGTCGCGGAGCACGCCCGCGTTGTTCACCAGGATCGTCGGGGCGCCCAGCTCGTCGGCGATCCGGGTGACGGCGGCCTCGACCTGGGCCTCGTCGGAGACGTCGCAGCCGACCGCGAGCGCCCTGCCGCCCGCGGCGGTGATCTTCTCCACGGTGTCCTTGCAGGCGGCCTCGTCGAGGTCGATCACCGCGACGGCCCGCCCCTCGGCGGCCAGTCGTACGGCGGTCGCGGCGCCGATGCCGCGCGCGCCACCCGTGACCACGGCGACACGCTGCTCAGTGGTGGACATTGCTGGTTCTCCTCGCCCTTGGGATGCGGCTCCTGCGGCGCTCCCATCTGGTGAGCGACCGCTTAGTACCTTCAGCACACGTGACGCTAGAAGTCCTGGCACCCGGTGTCAACGTTCCACCAGGTGTGATGCCTAACGTCGGTGTGATGCCTAACGTCGGTGGGTTGCCTTGTGTCGGCGGGTCACTTCACCAGCAGGGCGAGCAGCCGCTCGGCCTCCGCCGCCGGATCCGCGGTGAGCCCAGTGTGCACGGGTCCCGCCTGGACGACCGTGGACCGGGGCGCGACGAGCCACCGGAACCGCCGTCCGGCGTCGTCGCGGGCGGCCTGCCCGGCGGCCTCTCCGCCGGCGCACACGCCCTCCACGGCGCGCAGCGCGGCGCGTACGCCCGCCACGTCCGCCCCGGGGTCCAGGGCGAGCAGCTTGGCCTCATCGAGGTGGGTACGGGCCGCCACCAGGGCCCGGGAGCGGCTGTAGACGAGGACGCCCGCGTTGAAGCACTCGCCGCGCTCGACGCGGGGCACGATCCGCAGCAGCGCGTACTCGTAGACGTCCCGCCCGGTCGCGCCGGTCCCCAGGAAGCGGTCGCTCACTTGATCCCCTCGATGCGTTCGTGAATGCCGGCGGCACGGGCGAGCAAGGGTTCGGCGTACGCCCGCCGCAGCGCGTCCGGCGTCTCGAAGCCGGGCTCGTCGGCCAGCCAGACGTCCGGGATCTCGGCGGTCACCTCGGCGAGCAGGTCCTCGGTCACCAGGGGTGCGAACTCGGCGGCGGCCGACGCGACATCGGGGCCGAAGCGGGCCAGGGCGTGGTCGGCGGCGTCGTACGGCTTGGCGGCGGAGGCGCGGGCGCCGGGCCAGTGGTGGTGCCAGATCATCGTGGCGCCGTGGTCGATGAGCCACAACTCACCGTGCCACATCAGCAGGTTGGGATTGCGCCAGGACCGGTCGACGTTGTTGATCAGCGCGTCGAACCAGACGATCCGCCCGGCCTCCTCGGGGCTCACCTCGAAGGCCAGCGGGTCGAAGCCGATCGCCCGGGTCAGGAAGTCCATGCCCAGGTTGGTGCCGCCGCTGGACTTGATCAGCTCCTGCACCTGCTCGTCGGGTTCGCCGAGGCCGAGGACGGGGTCGAGGTCGAGGGTCACGAGACCGGGCACGCGCAGTCCGAGCCGCCGCGCCAACTCCCCGCAGACCACCTCCGCGACCAGCGTCTTGCGGCCCTGACCCGCGCCCGTGAACTTCAGGACGTACGTCCCCCGGTCGTCGCCCTCGACGAGACCGGGCAGCGAGCCGCCCTCGCGCAGAGGGGTGATGTAGCGGGTCGCGGCGACCTCTTTCAGCACGTTCCCGGGCCACCCATCTCTTCAGCCTCGCGATCGACGATCGAACCGAGCTGCCTGCCTCCGGCATGAAGTGAGCATAGTAACCAAGGGTGATCACGGGCCTCCGCCTCGCACTAGGATCCGGGACATGGCGCTGACGATGCACGACGTGGACCGGTTCGAAGCGGCGAGGCCCCGTCTGGAGGCGATCGCCTATCGCCTCCTCGGCTCGGCGAGCGAGGCGGAGGACGCGGTGCAGGAGACGTTTCTGCGCTGGCAGGCGGCCGACGTCGACCGGATCGAGGTGCCCGAGGCGTGGCTGACGAAGGTGCTCACCAACCTCTGCCTCAACCAGCTCACCTCGGCCCGCGCCCGCCGGGAGACGTACGTGGGCCAGTGGCTGCCCGAGCCGCTGCTCGCCGGTGACCCGATGCTCGGCCCCGCCGACACCGCCGAACAGCGCGAGTCCGTCTCGTACGCGGTCCTCACCCTGTTGGAGCGCCTCTCCCCCAACGAGCGTGCGGTGTACGTGCTGAAGGAGGCCTTCGACTACCCGCACCGGGAGATCGCCGAGATCCTCGACATCAGCGAGGCCGCGAGTCAGCAGATCTTCCACCGCGCGAAGAAGCACGTGGCGGCGGGCAAGGCCCGTACGGAGATCGACGAGGCGGCGGTCCGGCGGATCGTCGAGGAGTTCCTCGCGGCGGCCACCAGCGGGAAGACCGAGCCGCTGGTCAAGCTGCTCACCTCGGACGCCATCGCGGTCGGCGACGGCGGCGGAAAGGTCCCGGCCCGCGCCAGGGCGTTCGAGGGCGCCCTCGCGGTCGCGAAGTTCATGCGGGGCCTGTTCAAGCCGGCTCCGGCCAAGCGGGCCCTGGTCGGCGGCTCACCCGCGATCCACATCTCGACGGCCAACGGCGGCCCCGCCATCCTGGCGGTGGTCGACGGCCGGGTCGTCGGGGTCATCTGCCTGGAGATCGGCGCGGACGGCATCGCCGCGTTCCGCAGCCAGGTCAACCCCGACAAGCTGGAACGCGCGACCGAGGTGTGGGCGGCCACCGAGCACGGGGAACCCCTGTTCCACGCCTTCTGAGCTGCCCGATCGCGGCTGCCGAGCCCGCTGGGCCCACCTCCGGCGCGGTGTGACGTGCTTCACATCCTGTTCCTGTCAGGAAAGCGCGGGCTGCCCGGTTCAAGGGGCGTCACCGAGCAACGGCAAGCCTCGAACCCGCGCAGACAGGAGCAGGAAATGCAGCACCGGATCATCGTCCTCGGAGCCGGCTACACCGGAGCGACCGCCGCCGGGCGCCTCGCCAAGCGGCTGCACCGCGCGGACGTCGCCATCACCCTGGTCAACGCCGAGCCCGACGTCGTCGAGCGCGTCCGGATGCACCAGCTCGCGGTCGGCCAGGAGCTCAAGCCCCGGCCCTTCGACGAGATGTTCGCGGGCACCGGCGTCGAGGTGAAGCTCGCCGAGGTCGCCGGGATCGACGCCGACCGCAGGACCGTCACCGTCGTCGACAAGCACGGCGCCGGACAGCAGGAACTGGAGTACGACACCCTCGTCTACGCCCTCGGCAGCGGCTGGAACCCGCAGGGCGTCCCCGGCACCGCCGAGCACGCCCACGAGATCTCCGGCCGCACCGGCGCGCTCCGGCTGCGCGAGCGGCTGGCCGGGCTGGACGCGGGGCAGCCCGTGGTGATCGTCGGCGGCGGTCTCACCGGCGTGGAGGCCGCGACGGAGATCGCCGAGTCCCGCCCGGACCTGGACGTCGCGCTCGTGGCCCGCGGCGGCTTCGGCGACTGGCTCTCCGACAAGGGCCGGGGACATCTGCGGAAGGTCTTCGCCGGGCTCGGCGTCACCGTGCACGAGCACACCGCCGTCACCGCCGTCGAGGCCGACCGCGTGCTGACCGACGGCGCGCCCGTCCCGGCCGCGGTCACCGTGTGGGCCACCGGTTTCGCCGTCCACCCGATCGCCGGGGCCAGCACGCTGGAGGTCTCGGGCACGGGTCAGATCGTGGTCGACGAAACCATGCGCTCGGTCTCGCACCCCGAGGTGTACGCCATCGGCGACGCGGCCCTCGTGATGGGCCCCGGCGGCAAGCCGCTGCGGATGTCGTGCGCCTCGGGGGTCCCCACCTCGTGGCAGGCCGCCGACACCATCGCGGCTCGCCTGACCGGCGGAAAGCTCCCCAAGATCGAGGCCCGCTACTACCAGCAGTGCATCTCGCTCGGCCGCAAGGAGGGCCTGATCCAGTTCGTGACCGCGGACGACCAGGCCCTGCCCAAGGCCCTCACGGGCCGGATCGCCGCCGTCTACAAGGAGATCATCTGCTTGGGCGCCGCCTGGGCGGTGGCCCACCCGACCGTGGGCATGCCGGTCCGCCGCCGCCGTACGACACAGTCGGCCCCTGCGGGCAAGGCGACCCGGACGGACGCGACGGCAGAGGCCACGGCCTGAGCCGCACGGCGCCGCCCTTCCGCTGTCGGTCGCCGATCGCCGATCGCCGACCGACAGCTTTCGGACAGCTGGTTTTGACACTGTCGTGATCCCGGACAGGCCAAGATGTGCACCTGCCTGAACGTTCAAGGACAGGTTCGCCGTATCCATGGGCGAAAGCGCGAAGCCATCTCGGAAGGAACCGTCAGCATGACCAGCGAAACGACCAAACCCGCTTCGATCCCGGGCCGTCGCACCGTCATGGCGGCCGCCGGCGTGGCGGGGCTCGCCGTCGCGCTGACCGCGTGCGGATCGGACGACGACTCGTCGACCTCCGTCTCGTCCGGCGCCGGGGCCGGTGACACGACCGGTGGCAGCACCGGTGGTGACACGACCGGCGGCAGCACGGGCGGCGGCGACAGCGCGGGCGGCAAGGAGATCGCCAAGACCTCGGACATCCCCGAGGGCGGCGGCAAGATCTTCGAGAGCGAGGGCGTCGTCGTCACCCAGCCCGAGGCGGGCACCTTCAAGGCGTTCTCCTCCGCGTGCACCCACCAGGGGTGCGCGGTGAAGACGATCGCCGACGGAGTGATCAACTGCCCCTGTCACAACAGCAACTTCTCGATCGCCGACGGCAGTGTGAAGAGCGGGCCGGCGACGAAGGCGCTGCCGGCCAAGACGGTCACCGTGTCCGGTGACTCGATCACCCTCGCCTAGCGTGCGCTAGGCGCCCGTGGACCGGCCCGCGGGCCGCTCGAAGCAGGCCACCACCTCGTCCGTGGTCGCGACCGTGGCGACCAGCGCGAGGGTGTGGCGGATCATCGCGGGGGTGTAGTCGGCAGGCACCCCCGCGATGGCGTCACCGGGCACGACGACCGTGTAGCCGAGGTTGACCGCGTCGAACACGGCGTTCGGCACGGCCACGTTGGCCGAGACCCCGGCGACGACCAGGGTGCTGCAGCCCAGGTTCCGCAGCAGAGCGTCCACGTCGGTGCCCGCCAGCGGGGACAGCCCGTGCAGCCGCCGTACGATCAGGTCCTCCTCGGCGACCTCGATGGGCGGCGCGACCCGTACGGCCGCGGTGCCCGTCAACTGCCGTACGGGCAGCCGCTCGGCCGCGCGGAACAGCCGGGCGTTGCGGTTGGCGCCCCGGCCGTCGGGCCGCCGCTCGGCGACGGCGTGCAGGACCTGGACCCCGCACCCGTGGGCCGCGGTGACCAGCCGGGCGACCCGGCCGAGCACCCCGGACGACCGGGCCTCCCGGGCGAGTTCGGGCAGGGCACCGTCGGGCCCCACGACCCCCTGCTGGCATTCCACGGTGAGCAGGACGGTGGTGGCGGGATCGAGGAGCCCGCCCAGCTCCCGCCGCCGCTTCGACTCACTCGCGTGCGCGGGCATGACGTCCCCCTGTCACCGGCGATCGGGCGGTGGAGCGTAACGCCCCTTGCGCGGGGACGGAAGACGACCGATGCTCTTCTGACGCCACGTCAGAAAAGGGGAGTCCATGACCGTCACCCAGCGCCGGGGCCGGAAGATCATGATGGAACCCGCCGAACTCGACGAGTTCCTGAGCGCACAGCGGACCTGCCGGGTGGCGACGGTCGCGCCCGACGGCGCCCCGCACGTCAGCCCGCTCTGGTTCGTCTGGGACGGCACCTCACTCTGGCTCTACTCGATCACGCGCAGCAAGCGCTGGTCCGCGCTGCGCCGCGATCCGCGCGTGGCCGTCGTCGTCGACGCGGGCGAGGAGTACGGCGAACTGCGCGGCGTCGAACTGTCCGGCACCGTCGAGTTCGTGGGCGAGGCGCCGCGCACGGGCGAGCCGGTTCCCGAACTCGTCGAGGTGGAGCGGCTGTTCGCCCGCAAGAACTTCGGCATCGACGAGGTGCCCCACGACGGCCGACATGCCTGGCTGCGCCTGACCCCGACCGCCGTCGCGTCCTGGGACTTCCGCAAACTGGGGTCCGCGTAACCGGGCCCCGCCGTCCGGGTGGGGCGTCGGCCCCCGCGAACCGCAGCGCACCACAAGCAGGCGCGCCCGCCCTCAGCCGTCACCCCACCTGCCGCCCGGAGCAGCCCTCACGCGTCCCCCGCCGCCCGGAGCACCCCCTCACGCTCCCCCGCCGCCCGTAGCGCCTCCACCGCCGCCCTGATGGACGGCCGCCGGTCGGCGTCCGAACGCCAGACCGCGTAGACGCTGCGGTGGACCCGATGACGCACCGGCACGGTCCGCACCCCGGCCGGCATCGGGTCACGGCCGAGCCGGGGTGCGATGCAGACGCCCAACCCCGCGGCGACCAGAGCGAGTTGGGTGTGGTGTTCGCCGGCGCGGTGGGCGATGTGGGGCTCGATGCCGTTGGCCCGCAGTGTGTAGAGCAGCCATTCGTGGCAGAACTCGCCCTCGGGCCAGGCGACCCACGGCTCCTGGGCCAGCTCCCGCAGGTCGATCTCGTCGCGTCCGACGAGCGGGTGGTCCTCGTGCAGGGCCACCTCCACCGGGTCGTCGAGGATCGCGGCCCTGGCCAGCCCCTCGGGCACGGGCAGCGGCTTGTTGTACCAGTCGAGGACGACGGCCAGGTCGACATCGCCCCGGATCACCGCGTCGACGGCGAGTTCGGGCTCCAGTTCCCGCGACCGCACACCCAGCGCCGGATGCTGCTCGCGCAGCGCCCGAAAGACGGCGGGGAACAACCCCCGAACGGCCGTCGGGAACGCGGCCAGCCGGAGTTCGCCGACCACCTGCCCCCGCTGCGCCTCCAGTGCCGACTGCGCCAGCTCGACCTGCGACAGGATGCGCGCGGCATGCTCGGCGAGCAACCGCCCCGCGTCGGTGAGGCGCACGCCCCGCCCGTTCTTGGCGAGGAGTTGCTGCCCCACCTCCCGTTCCAGCTTGGCCATCTGCTGCGAGACGGCCGAGGTCGTCACATGCAGCCCCTCCGCCGCCCCGCTGACCGAGCCGTGCCGGGCGAGGGCGTCCAGGGTGCGCAGGCGCTCCAGATTCAACATGTAAGCGATGCTACGAGAATCGGCTCACCAAATCTCGCTTGTGCTACGAGATCGCGGGGCGCCATCGTGGTGCGCATGACCACCGCCACGCCCACCCGAGCCCCCGGTCGTGTCCCCGACCGCTCTCGCGCCGCCGTCGACTGGCGGCTGCGCTTCGCCTTCCTCTCCCTCGTCTGGGGCTTCAGCTTCCTGCTGATCAAGGTGGGCACACAGGCGTACGCGCCCTTCCAGGTCACCTTCGGGCGGCTGCTGTTCGGCACCCTGGTCCTCGCGGCGGCGATGGCGGTCAGGCGGGAGCGGCTCCCCCGGGGCGCCCGCACCTGGGCACACCTGACCGTGGCCGCCTTCTTCCTCAACGCCCTGCCGTTCTCCCTGTTCGCCTACGCGGAGCTGACCATCCCGTCCACGCTGGCCGGCATCTGCAACGCGACCTCACCCCTGTGGGGCATGGCCCTCTCCCTGGTCGCGCTCTCCGAGGACCGCCCGACCCGGCTGCGGGTCGCCGGCCTCGGCCTCGGCTTCCTCGGTGTCCTCACCGTGCTCGGCGCCTGGCAGGGCTTCCACGGCCTGGACGCCACGGGCACGGCGATGGCCCTGCTGGCCTCCCTCAGCTATCCCGTCGGCTGGATCTACGTCCGCCGCACCCTGGCCGGCACGACCGCGTCGCACCTCTCCCTCACCGGGGCCCAACTGCTGCTCGCCACCGCCCAACTGGCCGTCGTCACCCCGCTGTTCACGACCGCGCCGAGCGGCTTCCCGGTGCTGCCCCTGCTGGCGGTCGTCGCGCTGGGCGCCCTCGGCACCGGGGTCGCGATGCTCCTCCAGTACGGCCTCGTCTCCGAGGTCGGCCCCACGACGGCCCAGATGGTCACGTACTTCATCCCGGTCATCGCCACGGCGGCCGGTGTCGCGCTCCTCGGCGAGTCCCTGGCCTGGTCGACGCCGGTCGGCGCGGCGATCGTCCTGGCCGGTGCGGCACTGACGCAGGCGAGGCCGCGCACCCGCGCCACGCTCACGCACCGCCCGAGGCGCCGTCACACGTAACCCGACCCCGGCCCCGGCCCGATCGCCGAGGCCACCGCGTCCGCCACCCTCCCGATCTCTTCCTCGGTGAGGGTGGAGACGGTGATCCGGATCCCCTGCGGGGCGCTCATCCGGAAGCGCGCCCCGGGCGCGACGGCCCAGCCCGCGTGCAGCAGCCGGGCGACCGCGCCGGTCTCGTCCGGCACCCGGATCCACACGTTCATCCCGCTGACCCCGTGCGCCTCGACCCCGCGCCGCGCGAGGGCGCCGATCAACGCGTCCCGCCGCAGCCCGTACGCCGCCGCCACGCGCACGGCGTCCACCGCACCTCCGGACCACAGCCGGACGACGGCCCGCTGCACCAGCCGGCTCACCCAGCCCGGCCCCAGCCGCTGTCGGCCCCGCACCCGGTCGACGGTGGCCGCGTCGCCGGTGAGCACCGCGAGCCGCAGATCGGGGCCGTACGCCTTGGCGACCGACCGCACGAAGGCCCAGCTGCGGGTGCCCCCGGCGAGCGGGTGCAGGGGCTGTTCGACGATCCGGTAGCCGTGGTCGTCCTCGATGAGCAGGGTCTCCGGATGTTCCCGCAGCACCGACCGCAGGGCACGCGCGCGAGCGGCGCTCACGGCCGCGCCGGTCGGGTTCTGCGCCCGGTCGGTGACGATCAGGGCCCGCGCCCCGCCCTCCAGCGCCTTGCGCACGTCGTCGGGGAGGGGCCCTTCGTCGTCCACGCCGACCGGCACGACCCGCAACCCGAGCGCCGGGACCAGGTCGAGCACGCTCCCCCAACCGGGGTCCTCGACGGCGACGGCGTCCCCGGGTTTGAGGTGGACGGCCAGGACCCGTTCGATGGCATCGAGCGACCCCGAGGTGACGGCGACCGGTCCGTCCGGCACCCCGTCGGCGTCCAGGTCGGCCCGCGCGATCCGCGCCAACTCGGGCTCCACCGCGCCCGATCCGTAGAAGACGGGTTCGCGGTCGCCCTGCTCGGCGGCGGCCGCGAAGACCTCCGCCAGGCGCGGCAGCAACGCGGGGTCGGGATTGCCGTCGGCGAGGTCCCGGACACCCTCGGGCACCTCCACCCGGATGTACTCCCGCCCCGTCGTCGCCGGCCTGGACCGCACTCGACTTCCCCGGCGTCCGGCGGTCTCGATGACCCCGCGCTCGCGCAGCGTGCGGTAGGCGGCCGCGACGGTATTGGGATTCACCCCGAGCCGATCCGCCAACTCCCGCATGGGAGGCAGCAGTTGACCCGGCTCCAGCCCGCCCGAGCCCACGGCCTCCTCGACGCTCGCCGCAATCTCGGCTGCGCGCCGTCCAGTGATCCGGTATTCTCCTAGCACAAACACGATTATGCACTAGTGCAATGGAGAGCGCAATGACGGGGACCCCGCGGTCGACGACACCCGAACCGACGACACCACCGCCCGCCGCCTACAACCCCACCGAGCGCACCGTCCCCACCCGCGGCGCCCAGAAGGCCTCGTACGACAGGGACTTGGTGCACTCGATACTCGACGAGGGGTACGTCTGCCATCTCGGCTTCGTCCGCGACGGCGCCCCGGTGGTGCTGCCGACGCTGTACGGCCGGGTGGGCGAGACGCTCTACGTGCACGGTTCGACGGGGTCGCGCCCGCTGCGGATGACGGGCCGGGCCGACCCGGGCCTCCCGGTGTGCCTGACGGTCACCCATGTGGACGCGCTGATCCTGGCCCGCTCCGCCTTCCACCACTCGATCAACTACCGGTCCGTGGTGGTGCACGGCACCGCACACCAGGTGACCGACCCGGAGGAGCGGCGGATCGCCCTGGACGCCCTGGTCGACCATGTCGTACCGGGCCGCTCGCGGGACTCGCGCCCCGCCAACGGCAAGGAGTTCGCGGCCACGGCCGTGATCCGCCTGGACCTGAACGAGGTCTCGGCCAAGACCCGCACCGGCGGCGTCAACGACGAGCCCGAGGACCTCACGCTCCCCCACTGGGCCGGCGTCGTCCCCCTCCGAAAGGGCTACGAGCCCCCGATCCCGGACCCCGACCTGCCCCCGGCCACGGAACTCCCGGCCTACCTCAAGACCCTGTAACCGAGAACCGAACCCGCGCCCCCGCAAGGGGCGCGGGGAACTGCGCGATCAGCCACACTCACCCTGCTGTCCGCAGCCGACGGACGCCCCCGCCCCCGTCCCGCACGCCGCAAGCCCCCGGCGCTCGGGTCACCCCCGCCCCACCGACACCTCGGTCGCCACCCCTTCCCCACCGGACGCCACCTTCCTCGACCCCCTGCTGCCCGGCGCGGACCGCTGCGCGACGAACGCCCCCGCCAGCACCACCAGCCCGCCGACGATCTGCGCCACCCCCAGATGCTCGCCCAGCAGCACCCACGCGAGCACGGTCGCCACCACCGCCTCCAAACACCCCAGCACCCCCGCCACCTGCGGAGACAGCCACCGCACGGCCATCACCCCGGTCCCGTAGGCGAGCACCGTGGCGATCAGCACCACCCACCCGAGCAGCAGCCACGCCGGTACGACCGTCCCGTTCATCGACGCGACACCGCCGAGCACCTCCCACTCCATCCCCCACGGCCGCGTCACCACCGTGAGCGCCAGGGCTCCGACCAGCAGCCCGTAGGCGATGACACCGAGCGGGTTCGGCGCCTCGGTGCCCGCCTCGCTCCCCTGGTCGGACAGCACGAAGTACCCGGCCTGACAGCAGGCGGCCCCGAGCGCCAGCAGCAGCCCCAGCGGATCGAAGCTCAGCCCCGACCAGATCTCGACGACACAGGCGAGGCCGCCGACCGCTAGGACGACACCACCGGCCGCGGCACGCGTCACCGGCCGTCGCTGCACGAACCTCACCCACCCGAGGACGATGGCGGGCCCGAGGTACTCCACGAGGAGGGCGACCCCCACGGGGATACGGGAGATGGACGCGAAGTAGAAGGCCTGCACACCGGCCACGGCGAACAGCCCGAAACCGACGAGCAGCGCGGGCCGCCTGAGCAGCAGGTCCCGGTGCCGCACGGCCAGCGGCAGCATCACCAGGGCGGCGCCCACGACCCGCAGCCACACCACGTGCAGCGGGTCGAGCCCCGCCTCGATGAGCGGCTTGGCCGCCGTACCCGATCCGCCGAACGCGAGCGCCGAGCCGAGCGCGAGCACCAGCCCGACACCCCGACCGCGTTGTCCGTGACTCCCCTGAGACGTATGCACCGGCACATGATGACAGCCGACGACAGGAGCTTCACCCCCGTTGACACCTGTCTCACCGACTGGACCGGCCCCGACTCAGGGCCTGGGATCACCGCACGGAATCAGCAGCCGTCGCCCGTCCCCACGACGTCCGGCCCCACGACCGGCGTCTCCCCTACCGGCGTCTCCACAAGCGGAGCGCTCACAACCCGAGTCCCCGCGACCGGCGTCTGCACGACCCGCCGCGCCACGAGCCCGACGTCGAGACCCACGGTGCCCAGCACCTCCACGGCGCGCGACCCGTTGGCGACGACCAGTGCGGCGAGCAGATCGACGCCGTGCGCCGACCGCTCACCCCGCCGCTGGGCGCGGTCGTACGCCTGGCGCATCGCACGGGCCGCCACGGGCGACCAGCCGGGCGTGCCCGGCGCCCCCGGGACGACTCCCGCGTCCTCGACGCCGATCTGCCAGCGCAGTCCATAGCCGATGCTGCGCTGCACCAGATACCCGAGCAGCCGGGCGACCTGGGGTCCGTCGAAGAAGGCGCGCACGTCGGGGTCCGACTCCATGAGCGCGTGCAGCAGATGAGCGGTGTCGATCTGCCGGTCCCCGTCCCGGAGGACCCGTCTGCGCGCGGCGGCGATCGCCGAGGCCAGCTCGTCCGTGAGCCTGCCCTCGATCTCCACGTGGTCCGAACCATGGTCTACGGCCGACTGCCGGGGGAAAGGGGGTCGCACGCCCTCCACCCCATCAGTCCCACCGCCCCCGGGTCATCCACGGGAGGAAGCATCTTCGGGTCCCACACAGGTTGCGTAGGGAGCACCCGCTTCTCCTCCCTACGGATGAGATCCGACGCTCACGCCCCAGGGGCGCGCGCCCGCTCGCCCCACGCCCCGCACGCAACCGCATGGCACCGGCGCTCGTCCCTCACCCCATGGAGAGCGGGTGCTGGCTGGTGACCCTGCCGGCGATCGACGGCAGGCAGTACGTGTACCGGGTGTACGCCCCCGAGAACGCCCGGCCCGCCGACCTGTTCTGGGAGGCCTGGCACTGCCACGACGAGAGCCGCCTGCCCCGCGCATGGGACCTGTTCGACGCGGCACTGATCCACCCGGTGACGTAGCCGGTAGCCAGTAGCAGCGCACTCGTCACCTGACCGGCACTGCCCTCACCTGCACCACTCCCCACCCGCACCCCGCCCCCGCACACACGAGAGCGCCCCACGGAATCCTCCGGGGACGCTCTCGCGCTTCACCTGCTCAGCCGTCCGTCAGTCCTCGTCGGCGAGGATCAGGTACAGCTTCTTGCGGGCTTCGTTGATCACCGCCAGCGCCTTGTCGCGCTGGTCCTTGTCGCCGGTCTTCCAGACCTGGCCGAACGCCTCCATCAGACCGAAGCCGGCCTGTCGGATCTCGCTCAGCGCCTCCCAGTCGACCCCGCGCGAGGCCTCTTCCCAGGGGGCCTCGGGCCCCTCGTCGGCCGCGCTGCGACCGGCCTCGGTGAGCGAGAACAGCTTCTTGCCGCCCTCGGACGCACTGGCGATCAGCCCCTCGTCCTCCAGCAGCTGGAGGGTGGGGTACACCGAGCCGGGGCTGGGCTTCCACGCCCCGCCACTGCGCTCGGCGATCTCCTGGATCATCTCGTAGCCGTGCATGGGCCTGTCCTTGAGGAGGGCCAGGATCGAGGCACGCACATCGCCCCGCCGTGCCCTTCCCCTGGGTCCGCCTCGGCCGCGCCCACCCCAGGGGCCCCCACCGAAGGGCCCGAACGGTCCGGGACCACCATGGCCCGGCCCGAACGGCCCGAAGGCGGCGCGCAGCGCATCGAAGTCACCGCAGCCGCGGGGGTGCTCCCCACCACGCGGTCCATGCCCACGCTCGAATCCGAAGTCCTGTCCACGGGAACGCATCACGATCACTCCATTCCATCGTTGATCTGTCGCGATGGCTCAACGATATATCGGAAACTGTCGGCCGACAACCCCCTGGGCTCAGAAGTCCTAAGGTGCGGGAATGATCTCTCCCAGCTACCTCTCCGAACTGTTCTCGCTCGACGGCCGGGTCGCCGTGGTGACGGGCGGCAGCTCCGGTATCGGCAAGGCCATCAGCACGGCTCTCGCCCGGGCCGGGGCGAGCGTGGTGATCGTCGCGCGCAAGGAGGCGGAACTGGCGGCCACGGTCGACCGGCTGACGGCGGACGGTTGCCGGGCCGCCTGGGTGAGCGGCGACCTCGGCAGCCGCGATGGCGTGCGCGCGGCGGCGGAGCAGGCGGTCGAGGCGTTCGGCGAACCGGACATCCTCGTCAACAGCGCCGGCGTCAACCTGCGTCCCCCGCTGACGGAGCTGGGTGAGGACGTGTGGGACACCACCATGGCGGTGAACCTGGAGGCGCCCTTCCTGCTGGGCCAGCGCTTCGGCCCCGGCATGGCCGAGCGGGGTTACGGCCGCATCCTCCACATCACCTCACAGCAGGCACACCGGGCGTTCGTCCGCAGCGGCGCGTACGGCGTCTCCAAGGGCGCCCTGGAGTCGCTGGCGCGCTCGCAGGCCGAGGAGTGGTCGCCCCACGGCGTCACCTGCAACACCCTGGTCCCCGGTTTCGTCCCGACCCCGCTCAACACCCGACTGGCGTCCGACCCGGAGCAGGTCGCCGCGCTCGCCGCCCGTACCCTGACCGGCCGCAACGGTCTGGCCGACGACTTCGCCGGAGCCGCGGTGTTCCTGGCCGGTCGCTCAGCCGGCTACATCACGGGGCAGACGATCTTCGTGGACGGCGGCTTCTCCGTCCACTAGCCCCCTCCGAGGCGAAGTGGCCCACGTAATCCGGTCCACCCACCCGGAATTGGCCTTGGCCCGTGGCTTCCGGCACCGCCTAGCGTCGTCCCATGCGCATTCGAATCGTCGACGCCTTCACCGACCGCCCGTTCTCCGGCAACCCCGCCGGAGTCCTTCTCCTCGACGCCTTCCCGGACGACGCCTGGCTGCGGAACGTGGCCCAGGAGGTCAACCACGCCGAGACCGCGTTCGCCCACCCCCTCCCGGCGGGCGGCGAGGCCGACTGGGCGTTGCGCTGGTTCACTCCGGTCGCCGAGGTGGCGATGTGCGGCCACGCCACCCTGGCCACGGCACACGTCCTGCACAGCACCCGCGCCCACGAGGGCCCCGTACGGTTCGCCACGCGCAGCGGCGTCCTCATCGCCACGCCGCAGCCGGACGGTTCCCTCACCCTCGACTTCCCGACCGCGCCCCTCACCCCGGTCCCCGTCCCGGACGGAGTCGCCGAGGCCCTGGGCGCCGAGCCGGTCAGCGCCTTCGACACCGGGCCGCAGGTGGGCGACCTGCTGCTCGAACTGGCCGACGAGAAGACGGTCCTCGGTCTGGCCCCCGACCTGCGGTCTCTCGGCCGCTTCTCCGAGCGCGGCATCATCGCCACCGCCCGCGCCGAGGAGCCGGCCACCGGCCACGACTACGTCTCGCGCTGCTTCTTCCCGAACATCGGCATCGACGAGGACCCGGTCACGGGCAGCGCCCACACCGCCCTCGCCCCGTTCTGGTCGGAACGTCTGGGCAGCCCGGATCTCACCGGTCTCCAGGCCTCCCCCCGCTCCGGGCACGTCCGCACGGGGCTCCGCGGCGACCGCACCCTGCTCTCCGGCCGCGCGGTCACGGTCATCGACGGCGAACTCCTCGCCTGACGCACGGCCGCCGGGCACCACCGTCGGACGCATCCGGTGGACGCTCGCCGTGCCCGTCGCGGGCGCGGCGGGTGCCCGCCGGGCCAACGGTCACGGCGTGGGCAGCCAGTCCACCTTCCCGGCGAGCAGCGCGTACCCCACGAACGCCCCGATGTCGAGCAGCGAGTGGGCCACCACCAGCGGGCCCACTCGCCCCCACCGCCGGTACAGCCAGACGAACACCACGCCCATCACCATGTTGCCGACGAAGCCGCCGATGCCCTGGTAGAGGTGGTATGAGCCGCGCAGCACCGAACTGGCGGCCAACGCGCTCCCCGGCGACCAGCCCAGTTGCTGGAGCCGACGCAGCAGATACCCGACGACGATGACCTCTTCGAGGACCGCGTTCTGGATCGCGGAGAGGATCAGCACGGGGTACTTCCACCACACCTCGGGCAGCGCCTCCGGCACCACGGTGAGGTTGAAGCCGAGGCCGCGCGCGGCGAGGTAGAAGGCGATCCCGGTGCTGCCGATCACCGCGGCGATCGCCGCGCCCCGGCCGAGGTCGGGCCACGGTTTCGTCCGGTCGAAGCCGAGGGTCCGCAGCCCGGCGCCCTCACGCAGCAGGAAGTGCGCGACCAGCGCGACGGGCACCAACGCGGTCGTGATCCCGAAGAGCTGCCACGCGAGGTCGAGCCAGGGCCGGCCCGGCGCGGCCGAGGCGTTCATGGTGGCCGCCTGGTCCTTGAGCCCGCCCGGTTTCGTGACCGATCCGATGAAACTGATCAGCGCCGACACCCCGCTCGCGCCGAGCGAGAGCGCGAGCACCAGGAGCGTCTCGTCCCTCAGAATCCGCCGACTCGGCCGCTCCCCCGGCACCGCGCCCTCCACCGACCCCGCCTGCCCTTGCACCCACGCCTCCAGTTGTCCGGCCCCGCCGAGGGTCCATCATCACCCGCGACGGTCCGCGACTTTCCGGCGGCGTCCCCGCACAGCGGCTCCCCCGGACGGACCTGACGCCGTACGGGAACGGCCCGCGGCCCGCGGCCCGGCAGGAACGACCCACGGCCCCTCCGAAGGCGGCTCAGCCCAGCGGCACCGGCTCCGGCAGCCCCACCGGCCAGCTGTGGACCGGCTCACCGGAGTGCATCAGCTCGCCGTAGCGCCGAGTTGTGGCGGCCAGCGCCGCGTCCCGCCCGAGCCCCTTGGCCAGAGCGCGGTGGAACGTTTCGACCTGCCAGGACGCCCCGTTGACCCGGCGTCGGCAGCGCTCCTCGATCACACCGAGGTAGAAGTCCCGGTCGACCGGCTCGACCCCCCACGCGTCCAACCCCGCCTCGGCGAGCGGCAGCAGCTCGTCCCGGACGAGGTTCACCGCGTCCACGGGCCCCACCCCGCCGTAGCGCCCGCGCGGCCACTGCAGCCGCGCGTCGATGCCGTGCCGGCAGGCCTCGTCGAAGTTGGCGGCGGCCGCCTCGAACGGCAGTCGCGTCCACACGGGCCGCGACTCCTCGGCGAGGGCGCGTACGACGCCGTAGTAGAAGGCGGCGTTGGCGATCACGTCCGTGATGGTCGGTCCGGCGGGCAGCACCCGGTTCTCGACGCGCAGGTGCGGGACGCCGTCGGCGATGCCGTAGACGGGCCGGTTCCAGCGGTAGATCGTGCCGTTGTGCAGGGTGAGTTCGGCGAGTGAGGGCACGCCGCCCTCGTCGAGGACGGCCATCGGGTCCTCCTCGTCGCAGATGGGCAGCAGCGCCGGGAAGAAGCGCAGGTTCTCCTCGAAGAGGTCGAACGCCGAGGAGATCCAGCGCTCCCCGAACCAGGTGCGCGGCCGCACTCCCTGGGCCTGCAGCTCGGGCGGCCGGGTGTCCGTGGACTGCTGGAACAGCGGCGGTCGCGACTCGCGCCACAGCTCGTGCCCGAACAGGAACGGCGAGTTGGCACCGATGGCGACCTGCGCGGCGGCGACCGCCTGGGCGGCGTTCCACACGTCAGCGAACCGGCCCGGGGTGACCTGGAGATGCAACTGCACGGAGGTGCAGGCCGCTTCGGGCGCGATGGACTTCGAGGTGCAGACGAGCCGCTCCACCCCGTCGATGTCCAGGGTGAAGTCCTCGCCCCGGGCGGCGACGATCTGATCGTTCAGCAGGGTGTAGCGGTCGCCCTCGGAGAGGTTCGAGGAGACCAGGTCGTCCCGGCCCAGCGTGGGCAGGATGCCGATCATCACGATTCCCGCGCCGACTTCGATCGCCTTGCGGTCGGCGTACGCGAGGGAGGTGCGCAGCTCCTCGGAAAGCTGGTCGAATACCCGGCCGCCGAGCCGATGTGGAGCAATGTTGACTTCCAGATTGAACATGGCGAGTTCTGTTTGGAAATCTCGGCTCGCAATCCGCTCCAGCACTTGCGCATTCATCATTCTGGGCAGCCCGTCGCCGTCGACGAGGTTCAGCTCGATCTCCACCCCCATGAGGTTCTTGGGGCGATCGAACCGCTTCTCCTCCAGCAGCCGCGCCAGCCCCGCCAGGCACTGCCTCAACTTGTCGCGGTACTGCTGGCGATCGGAGAGGCCGAACGGCCCCGCCACGACCTTCTCTCCCATCTAGGGGTCCCTCCTTGGATGGGCAGGCCGACCAACCGGCCACTGCTGTCTCGGGTCCACGGATGATGATGCCCCGGTGGAGCCGCTGATAACGTCCCCGGCGCGACCTGCGCGCGCTAGGCTGAAGGCGGTCACCTCCGACACTATTCACTCGGCGTGCTTCTGGCACATTCAGCGGGCAAGAATGAGTACGCGCTTTCCCCCTGTTGCGCTTTCGTGAAAAGCGCCGACGAGAACCGGCCGTCCGCTACGTGCTGGTAATCCGAGGTCACCGGCGCACCCCCTTGGAAAAGCGGGGTGCCGGACAGGTCCCGGCGACCGGATACCGCCTTGCTCTTCATATTCGGAACGGCTAGACGAAACCTCGTGTGAACACGTGTCGTATAAACTCCGCAATCGAGGCTGAGAGTCGGCACTCGCGGTCCTCGGTCCCGCCGTCAGGCCACGCGCGGCGGACCCACCCACGCACCCGGACCCCGGGCACCCGTCTCTCCGATCCCCGAGAGCTGACAGCGCCGTCCGCCCCCGCCCTCGCGCCATCGTGCCTGTCGAACTGAGAGGCGACCCACCATGCCGTTGCATGTCCCCCCGGCTCCCGCGCCCGCCCTGCGCACCGTCCTCATGGCACTCGGTTCTCCCACCGCCGTCCACGAGGCGCGAACCCCTTCCCTGAAGAACGCCTCGGGCCCCGCCACACCCGAACTGCCGCTGCCCGTCCACGTACTCGACCGGATCTCCCCGGAGGGCACGGGCACCGCCCGGCTCACCGGCTGGCGGTTCCTGATCCGCTGCGGCGACCGCGCCGTGGCCGCCGCCGAGACCCGGCTGACCCCGGACGGCTGGGTGTTCTCGTACTTCTTCGAGGGCCCGTACATCACCTCGGCCGAGCGCGCCCTGCGCCAGGCCGAGGCCATGCCACAGCCCTACCAGCCACGCCTGCTGTCGGTGCCCGAGCTGTACATGCACATGCTCTGGCTGCACGCCGACCCCACCGCCGACAGCGCCACCGGCCATCCGGCACCGAACGATCTGCTGGTCCCGCTGGCGCCCGCGCCACCCGGTATCGCCGCCCACCGCCCGCACCGGGTCGCCGAACTCCTCCCGGTGCTGACCACCCGGCTCACGCCCGCCCCCCTGCTGGGCTCACCCGCCTGAACCAAGACCGCCCCGCTTATTCGACCGTCCGCGCCCCGCCGCCGATTTCCCGGCGGCGGGGCGCTTCTTTCCGCTCTTGTCGCCGCCGGGAATGCGCGCTCTTACGGGCGGCAATACGCTCGTACGAGCTATTCGCTTGCTGTCTTCGCCACCTGACTAGCCCCATCCGACCATGGCGAACCACCCGAAGGGACAGTGCGGTCGGGATGAACCGTCCGCGCGAGGGATGCGTCATCAACCTGTGAAGAAGCCGTGCTGCGAAATGCCTGCGGATTGACGCCCGTGGGGCAACACTGGGACCGGACCGATTTATCGCAACGGGGGGCGGCCATGAACGAGGCTTCAAGCCGCGGGTCGGACAAACCAGCCAACTCAGACCACACGACAAACCGAAAGATCCCCACAACCATGTGCCAGCACCAGCCACTGTGCCCGACTGCCGAATCCGCCGACCGGGAAGGCGCCCGACTCGTGGCGCACCACCCGGAGCAGGGATGGAGCCTGCTCTGCAACGGCGTTCTGCTCTTCGAGGACACCGGTGAGCTCCTGCCGGACGGCCAGATCATCGCGCCGCACCGCCCGATGGGCACCGTGGTGACAGCCGCCTGAGCCGCACGGACGTGCGCACAGGGTGAGCGTCCCCGCACGGGACGCCCACCCGGACGGAAGAAGGGGCCGGCCGGAGAGCGCACTCTCCGAACCGGCCCCGACGCGTATCCGCGGGCGACTACTCTTCGTAGGCGTCCAGCGGCGGGCAGGAACAGACCAGGTTGCGGTCACCGAAGGCCTGGTCGATCCGGCGCACCGGCGGCCAGTACTTGTCGGCGGGCGAGACCCCGGCCGGGAAGACGGCCTCCTCGCGAGTGTAGGCGTGCTCCCAGGCCCCGCCGAGCGCCGCCGCGGTGTGCGGCGCGTTGCGCAGCGGGTTGTCGTCCGCCGGCCACTCGCCCGAGGCGACCTTCTCGATCTCCGCGCGGATCGCGATCATCGCGTCGCAGAACCGGTCCAGCTCACCGAGGTCCTCCGACTCGGTCGGCTCGATCATCAGCGTCCCGGCCACCGGGAACGACATGGTCGGCGCGTGGAAGCCGTAGTCGATCAGCCGCTTGGCGATGTCGTCGACGCTCACCCCGGTCGCCTTGGCCAGCGGCCGCAGGTCGACGATGCACTCGTGCGCCACGAGCCCGGCAGGGCCGGTGTAGAGCACGGGGTAGTGCGGCTCCAGGCGCTTGGCGATGTAGTTGGCGCTGAGCACCGCCACCTGGGTGGCCCGCGTGAGCCCCTCTCCGCCCATGAGCCGGACGTACGCCCACGAGATCGGCAGGATGCCCGCCGAGCCCCACGGCGCCGCCGAGATCGGTCCCACGCCCGTCTCCGGCCCGGCCGCGGGCTGCAGCGGGTGGTTGGGCAGGTACGGCGCGAGGTGCTCGCGCACCGCCACCGGGCCGACGCCCGGCCCACCGCCGCCGTGCGGGATGCAGAACGTCTTGTGCAGGTTCAGGTGCGAGACGTCGCCGCCGAAGTGCCCCGGCTTGGCGAGCCCCACCAGCGCGTTGAGGTTGGCGCCGTCGACGTACACCTGACCACCGGCGTCGTGCACCTGCGCGCAGATGTCGGCCACGTGCTCCTCGAAGACGCCGTGCGTCGACGGATACGTGATCATCAGCACGGACAGCTCGTCGCGGTACTGCTCGATCTTCGCCCGCAGGTCGTCGACGTCGATCTCGCCGTCCTCGGCGGTCTTCACCACGACGACCTTCATACCGGCCATGACGGCGCTCGCCGCGTTGGTGCCGTGCGCGGAGGACGGGATGAGACACACGGTCCGCTGCGCGTCGCCGTTGGCCCGGTGGTACCCGCGTACGGCCAGCAGCCCGGCCAGCTCCCCCTGCGAGCCCGCGTTCGGCTGCAGCGACACCTTGTCGTACCCGGTGGCCTCTGCCAGCCGCTCCTCCAGCTCACGGATGAGCGTGAGGTAGCCCTGCGCCTGCCCGGCGGGCGCGAACGGGTGCAGCTGCCCGAACTCCGGCCAGGTCACCGGTTCCATCTCGGTGGTCGCGTTCAGCTTCATCGTGCAGGAGCCCAGCGGGATCATGCCCCGGTCCAGCGCGTAGTCCCGGTCGGCGAGCCGCCGCAGGTAGCGCAGCATCGCGGTCTCGGAGCGGTACTCGTGGAACACGGGGTGCGTGAGGTAGTCGTCCGACCGCAGCAGCGCCTCGGGCAGCGTGTCCTCCGCGGCGGCGTCCAGGGCCTCGACGTCCCCCTCCACGCCGAAAGCGGTCCACACGGCACCCAGCTGCGCCCGGGTCGTGGTCTCGTCGCAGGAGATCGACACCAGGTCGGCGTCCACGAGGTGCAGGTTCACGCCATGTTCCCGCGCCGCCGCCACGACCTCGCCGGCACGCCCCGGCACCCGCACGGTGAGCGTGTCGAAGTACGCGCCGTGCACGACCTCGATCCCACCGGCCGCGAGCCCCGCGGCGAGCACGGTGGCGTACCTGTGCGTACGCCGGGCGATGGTCCGCAGCCCCTCCGGCCCGTGGTAGACGGCGTACATGCCGGCCATCACGGCGAGCAGCACCTGCGCCGTACAGATGTTGCTGGTCGCCTTCTCCCGGCGGATGTGCTGCTCCCGCGTCTGCAGGGCGAGCCGGTACGCCTTGTGTCCGTCCGCGTCCACGGAGACGCCCACGAGCCGCCCGGGCAGGCTCCGCGCGAACTTCTCCTGTACGGCCATGTAGCCCGCGTGCGGTCCACCGAAGCCCATCGGCACGCCGAACCGCTGGGTCGTCCCCACCGCGATGTCGGCACCCAGCTCACCGGGCGACGTCAGCAGCGTCAGCGCCAGCAGGTCGGCGGCGACGGTGACGAGCGCGCCGAGCTGGTGCGCCTGCTCGATGACCGGCTTCAGATCGCGTACGACGCCGGAGGCGCCGGGGTACTGCAGCAGCACCCCGTTGATCTCCCGCTCGGCGATGCCGGCCGGGATGCCCTCGCTCAGGTCCGCGACGACGACCTCGACACCGGTCGGTTCGGCACGGGTCTGGATGACCGCGATCGTCTGCGGCAGGGCGTCCGCGTCGACGAGGAAGAGCCCCTTCTTGTTCTTCCCCATCCGCCGGGACAGCGCCATGGCCTCGGCGGCCGCGGTGCCCTCGTCGAGCAGGGAGGCCCCGGAGGTGGGCAGCCCGGTCAGGTCGGCGACGACGGTCTGGAAATTGAGCAGCGCCTCCAGACGCCCCTGGGAGATCTCGGGCTGGTACGGCGTGTAGGCGGTGTACCAGGCCGGGTTCTCCATGACGTTCCGCAGGATGACGGGCGGCGTGAAGGTCCCGTAGTACCCGAGCCCGATCATGGAGCCCAGCACCTGGTTGCGGTCCGCCAGCGAACGCAGCTCGGCCAGCACCTCCGCCTCGGTGCGGGCGCCCGGCAGCTCCAGAGCCTCGGCGTTCTTGATCACATCGGGGACCGCGGCGGCCGTCAGCTCGTCGAGCGAGCCGTATCCGACGTGCGCGAGCATCTTGGCCCGCGCCTCGACGTCCGGGCCGATGTGGCGCCGCTCGAAGGGGATTCCCTGTTCGAGCTCGGAGAGCGGAATGCGATGGGCGGTCATTGCGGAGGCCTCCTGGTCTGACACGACCTGCGAGGGCACCACGGCGCGGGTGCCCGGACGGCCTCCCCCTCTGTCATCTCAACCTGAGAGCTTCACCGGTCCTGGTTCGGGCCGGCTTTCACCGTCGGTGAGAGCGGGAGCCGTGACACCCGCTCTGCTTTCCAGAGTGACCTCGTCCGTGCGGTACGTGAGCCTGAGAGATTCCGGGGAGGATTTGCTCCTTCGGCGCCTCCGGATGGTGTCCGGAGGACTCTCCCGCACGGGGTCAACAGCCGCTGCCAGCGTATCAGCGCGGTCAACGCACAGGCCTTCGAGTGGCCGCCGCCCCCGATGTGCCGTTTCGTAGGGGTGAGAGATGATTCGCCGCCGCTCTGCGACCACTTGGAGGGCCCGTGCAGACCGACATCGATCCGCGCCACCTGATCGGCCGCAAGGCGTTCGACCGCAAGGGGAGCAAGATCGGCACCGTGGACGAGGTCTACCTCGACGACGCCACCGGCATACCCGAGTGGGCCGCGATACGCATGGGCTTCTTCGGCCGCGACGCCTTCGTCCCCCTGGAGCCCAGCGAGCTGGTCGAAGGCACCCTCCGCGTCCCCTTCGAACGCGCCCTCATCAAGGACGCCCCCGACTTCGGCGTCGGCCGCCACCTCTCCCCCGAACAAGAACTCCAGCTCTACCACCACTACGGCCTGGACACGGCCCCACCCCCACCCCTGGACCACGACTTCGGCAACGTGGCAGGCAAGGACGAATCCTGACCGCCCCCAGAGCCCCACCTCCAGCCGACCTCAGCCCGCGGACACCCTCCACACCCTCGAACCGCATCCGACCGCGCCCGACCCTCCACGCACCCGATGCCACCCCTTGTTCCCAAGCCCCCTGATCACGCCCCCTCTCGCGCCGAGCGCAGCCCCGATCTCGCCCCGTCCCCCACCCGGCACCGCCCTTTCCGGTCCTCCGTCAGGCCCCGCCCCCCAATGCCCGCCGCAACGGCGCTCAGCCGCAGCCCCGCCGACCGGCGGTCGAGCCGGCCTCAGCCCCGCACCCGACCCCGCGTCAACGGCAACGGCTCCGCCGGCTCCAGTCCCGGATCGTCGGTCCGGAAGGTCCGCACGCGCCCGGGCTCCACGTCATCCGGCGTCTCGAACCGCACGGTCACCCGCCCCAGCCCACTCCCCTGCACCCATCCGTGCCCGTACTCGACATGCCGCACGTCATGCCCGGCCCTCCACAGCCGCTCCCCACCCGCACGCTCCTCCACCGCGGGCGCCTCCACCGCGCCCCCGGCGTCGTCCTCGACGAGTTCCATCTCACCGGCCGCCTGCGCGAACAGGTCCTCCTGCGTGTAGTCGGCGAGGCCACTGACTCCCACCCCCAGCAGCCGCACCCCACCCGTGGTGTCCACGGCCTCCAGCAGCCGCCCGGCGGCCTCCCGCACCACCGCGGGGTCGTCCGTGGGCCCCCGCAACGTCTCGGACCGGGTCAACGTCGAAAAGTCGTACCGCCGCACCTTCAGCACGATCGTCCGCCCCGACAGCCCGGCCCCGCGCAACCTCCGCACACACCGATCCGCGAGCCGCTGGACCTCCATCCGCACCCGCACCCGGTCATGGATGTCGACGTCGTACGTGTCCTCCACCGACACCGACTTGGTGTCCCGCTCGGCCACCACCGCGCGGTCGTCCCGCGCCAGCGCCATCGCGTACAGCCCGTGCCCGTGCGCCTTGCCCAGCAGCCGTACGACCTCGTCCTCCCCGGCCTCCACGATCTCCTCGACCGTGGTGATCCCGGCCCGCCGCAGATGGTCCCCGGTCGCCGGCCCCACCCCCGGCAGGATCCGCACGGACATCGGCCCCAGCAACGCCCGCTCGGTCCCGGGCTCGATCAGCACGAGCCCGTCCGGCTTGGCCTGCTCGGAGGCGATCTTCGCGAGCATCTTGGAGGCCGCGAGCCCCACGGAACCGGTGAGCCCGGTCACCGCCCGGATGTCCGCCCGCAACCGCGTTCCCACCAGTCGCGCGGACTCCTCGTCCCAGGCCGCCCCCTGGGCCTCCAGGTCCACGAACGCCTCGTCCAGGCTCAACGGCTCCACCAGCGGGGACAGGTCCCGCAGCAGCCCCATGACCTGGTCGCTGATCGCCCGGTAGAACGTGAAGCGCGGCGTGAGGTACGCGGCGTTCGGCGCGAGCCGACGCGCCTGCGCCATCGGCATCGCCGAGTGCACCCCGAAGACCCGTGCCTCGTAGGAGGCGGTCGCGACCACCCCGCGCGGCCCCAGCCCACCCACGACAACGGCTTTCCCGCGCAGACTCGGCTTGGACGCCTGCTCCGCCGAGGCGTAGAAGGCATCCATGTCGAGATGCAGGATGGTGGGCGCGGTTCTCACATCTCCGATGCTGCCCTACGCCACTGACAATGCCCCGCGTCCCTCGGACGCGGCGGCGCCTCCCTCAGACGGCCCGGTTGCGTCGCCGCGCGAGCTCGTCCGACGGATTGTGGCCGACCAGCGTCTCCCCCGTGTCCACCCGCTCCCCGTGCAGCTGGGAGAGAGCGCTTTCCACATCACGCCAAACGACCCCCACGGCGATCCCGAAGACCCCCTGGCCGCCCTGGAGCAGGGCGTGGACCTCATCCGGCGAGGTGCACTCGTAGACCGTCGCCCCGTCGCTCATCAGCGTCATCCGCTCCAGATCGCTGAAGCCCCGCTCCCGCAGGTGCTGGACGGCGGTGCGGATGTTCTGCAGCGAGACGCCCGTGTCGAGGAACCGTTTCACGATCTTGAGGACGACGACGTCCCGGAAGCTGTAGAGGCGCTGCGTCCCCGAGCCCTGCGCGGAGCGCACACTCGGCTCCACGAGGCCGGTACGGGCCCAGTAGTCGAGCTGCCGATAGGTGATGCCGGCGGCCGCGCACGCGGTGGGGCCGCGGTAGCCGACGTTCTCGTGCGGTTCGGACGCCGCCTCAGCGCTGTCCTGCACCACCGCGGGACGCTGCGGGACGTGACCGGCCGCGCTGCCGTGAAGCTGGTACGGGCCGCCGTCCCCCAGCCTGCGTCCGGGGGCACCCCCAGCCGTACCGTCGCCGCTGCTTCTCACGCCGACCTCCGTCCTTGACCTGCCTCATCGACGGTAGGCAGCCACCCGGGGTGCGTCAACGACCACCGCACTCGCCACGCCGAGTGATAATCACCCTGAGAGTGGTTTCCCGTGCCCTCCCGCGGGGAAAGGCTAGCCGAATGCCCTCCGGCCGAGCCGCCCGACGGCACGCCGACCACCGGCCCGTGGAAGACCCGCTCGGACGCCCTCACCGCGGCTGGAGACCTCCACCCGTAAGGGCTCGGCGACCGACGGCGCCAGGGCTTCACGGCCCCGCACGACCGCCCGCCGGGCTCACTGACTGTTCGTACCGAAGTCCTCGGGCGAGATCTGATCGAGGAACTCGCGGAACTTCTCCACCTCGTCCTCCTGCTCGTCCGGGATCGCGATGCCCGCGTCGTCGAGCACCCCGTCACTACCGAAGATCGGCGTACCCGTACGCAGCGCCAGCGCTATGGCGTCGGAGGGCCGCGCACTCACCTCGACCCCACTGGCGAACACCAGCTCCGCGTAGAAGACGCCCTCACGCAGGTCGGTGATGCGCACTTCCGTGAGCTCCTGGCCGACGGCCTCCAGCACGTCCTTGAACAGGTCGTGGGTCAGCGGTCGCGCGGGGGCCATGCCCTGCTGGGCGAACGCGATCGCCGTCGCCTCCCCCGGCCCGATCCAGATGGGGAGGTAACGGTCGCCTCCCACTTCGCGCAGGAGCACGATCGGTTGGTTGGAGGGCATTTCGACCCGGACACCTACGACATCGAGCTCGTTCACACAGCAACCCTAGGCCGTGCTCGGGATGTTTGGGTAGTCGGGCAGAGATCGGCCGACCGATCCGCCACGGGCGAACACCCCGCCTCAGCGCAGTCGCACGCCCAGCGCGCTCTGCACCAGGGCGGCGTGCAGCTTCACCGTGAGCCCCGCCAGCTCCCGCGTGCGATCCTCCGCATGGGCCCTGGTCTGCGGATTCCGATGCAGCCGCAAGGGCGCCACGACCTGGTCCACGAGCCCCGCCTCACGGTCCGCGGCGGCCCGCATCACCCGCAGATGGCGTGGCTCGATACCGAAGCGCCCCAGTTCCACCACCAGCGTGGCGACGGTCAGCGCCTCCGCGTCGTACGACCCGTCCGGCAGCGCCGCCACCAGCCCGTACGACTCCCACTCCGCCAGCTGCTCCTCGTCGATCCCGGCACCGGCCATCAGCTCACCGCGCCCGATCCGGGCCGCCGTCGGCTCCTCCGGCTCCCCGAAGAGCTCACTCAGGCGCTCTCCGTCGCCGACGTCCCGCTGACGCCCCACGGACGGCAGCCGTACGTCCTCGCCGCGCTCCAGGGCCTCCAGATACTCACGGATCACCTTGAGCGGCAGGTAGTGGTCCCGCTGCATCCTGAGGACGTGTCCCAGGCGCTCGACGTCCTCGGCGCTGAACTTGCGATACCCCGAGGGGGTCCGCTGCGGCTCGATGAGCCCCTCCGACTCCAGGAAACGGATCTTGGAGATGGTTACCTCGGGGAACTCCTCGCGCAGCGCGTTCAGCACCGTGCCGATGCTCATCAGGCCACTGTCCGCGGCGGCGGTGCCGTGGTCGGCACCACCGCTCGTAGTTCGAAGCATGGACCTTCCCTGGGGTCCCCCCGGACACGGTCCGGGGGAGGGTCAGTAGCCCCGCTGGCTCGCGTAGAAGACCAGCCGGTACTTGCCGATCTGCACCTCGTCGCCGTTGTGCAGGGCGACCTGGTCGATCCGCTCACGGTTGACGTAGGTGCCGTTCAGGCTGCCGACGTCGGCGACCGTGAACGAGCCGTCCTGGCCCCGGCGGAACTCCACGTGGCGACGCGAGACGGTCACGTCGTCCAGGAAGATGTCGCTCTGCGGGTGACGGCCCGCCGTGGTCAGATCGCCGTCCAGCAGGAAACGGCTGCCCGCGTTCGGGCCGCGACGCACGACGAGGAGTGCCGAGCCGAGCGGCAGCGCGTCGACGGCGGCCTGGGCCTCGGGAGAGAGCGCCGGCAGCTGGGTCTGGCCGGTGACCTCGGAGTCGTACGCCTCGAGGCCGGAGATGGAGATCGTGGAGGTCGTCTCGGACGGACGCTCGGGGGTCGCCCCGGCCCGCAGCGGAGCACCGCAGTTCGAGCAGAAGCGGCTGTTCTCCGCGTTGCGGTTACCGCACCTCGTACACACCAGGGCCGACATCGACGGATCCTCCTGCCGCGGCTGCCCCGCCGGGGCATTGGACGCATACGGGTCTGAGGCAAACCCTCCACCCGCACCTGAGGTTGACGGATCCCCGAAACCTATGCGGCCCGACTGGGCAGGGTCAACAGACGGCGCGCCCTGACCTCCGGAAATGTCACCTCCCGGACCAGCGACCTGGTCCCGGAACATGGGGCGCTCACCGCCCTGGCCCTCCGCTTCCGAAGGCTGCGCGCGATGGCGGGAGGTCGCGTTGTCGCTGCCCTCTCGCGCGCTCTTGCCGAACAACTTCGCAAACAACTTCACGGGCGATTCCCCTTGACCGAAACAGACCCGCCCGTGGGGCAGGACGAACCCTGACTGAACACACCGGCCGAGCCGGACAACCTCACAACGTCCGTACCCACCGGACAGTTTCCACCACGCACCACCCATTCGGTGCGCCGACCCCCCGCAACCTCATGCCCTGGCCGGACGGGCCCCATGCACCTGCGGTTCACTGGGAGGACGACCGAGCGTAGTCAGGCCGCTTCGCCGCTCGCAAGGCGTCCACGACGATCTTGTCCACCCGCTGCACGGTCACGGTGGCCTGCTCCTTCTCCAGTGTCTGCACCACGCCTCCGGGGATGTTCAGTGCGGGCTCGAGGTCCTGCGGATTACCGATGACCTTGAAACGAAACGGCTGGGTGATCTTGTTCCCGTCGACACTGATCCCGTCGTCGGAATCGGTCAGGTAGGTGCTGGCCACGACCCGTACGCCGTTCACCTGGATCGCCTCCGCGCCTGCCGCGCGCAGCTCCTGGATCGCGTCGAGCAACATATCCGCCTCGACCGTCCCCTTCGTGTCGTCGATCGTCAGTGTGATGCCGGGCCCCTGCGCCGCCACCGTGCCCGCCAGAATGCCGAGTTGCCGCTCCTTCTCGACCGTCTGTTTGCGTGCCTCCTCGGCCTGGTCCGAGCTGTTCTCCAACTCGGTGCGCTGATCCTCGAGACCCTGCTTCTCCTCCTCCAGACGCTGCGTACGGTCATCCAGTTCATCGAGGATGCGAACGAGGTCCTCCTGACGTGCCCCGCGCAGCGCGCTGTCGTCGTTGTTGGACGCCACCTGGATGGCCAGCCCGAAGCCGAGGCCGAACAGCAGCAGGGCCACGATGAGTTGGGCGCGGGTGAAGCGCGGCGGCCACAGTCCCTGGGCCAGCCGCTGCCGCCCGGTCAGCTTGTCCTTCTCCTCCTGAGGCGCCGCACCGGGCTCCTCGGCGGCCGCGGGGGCCACTTCCTGGGGCAGTTCCCGGCGCAGCCGGGCCGTCGGTGTGTCGTCCCCTCCGGCGCCCGGGGTCGGCTTCGGATCCGGCGTCTGGTCCTGGTCGCTCATCGGCCTCACGCCCGGAACACGTGCCGGCGGATCGCCGCGGCGTTGGAGAAGATGCGGATCCCGAGGACGACCACGACGCCCGTGGACAGCTGGGCGCCGACGCCCAACTTGTCGCCGAGGAAGACGATCAGGGCGGCCACCACCACGTTCGACAGGAACGACACGACGAAGACCTTGTCGTCGAAGATGCCGTCCAGCATCGCGCGCAGACCACCGAAGACGGCGTCCAGCGCCGCCACCACGGCGATGGGGAGATACGGCTCTACCACCGCCGGTACCTCGGGCCGGACCAGCAGTCCGGCCACGACTCCGAGGACGAGGCCCAGTACGGCGATCACGATGTGCCCTTCTCTGTGCTGGGTTCTGCTGTTCGTACGATCACGCTCGGCGCGGCCGGCACCTTGATGTCGTCCTCGACGGAGATGCTCGTCCGGATGCCGAAGTTCTCCTGGAGGGCGTGCAGATACAGCCCGTCGGGGCTGTTCTGGAACGTGGTGCTCAGCCGCTGCCCGTCCCCCACCGCGAGGACCGTGTAGGGCGGTGCCAGCGGCTTGTTGTCGACCAGTATCGCGTCGCCCGCTGCCCTGATCGCCGACAGTGCGGTGAGCCGCTGACCGTTGATCGAGACGGCTTCGGCGCCGGACTCCCACAGCCCGTTGACGACCCGCTGCATGTCCCGGTCCCGCACACGGCCGGTGTCCGAGAAGCCCGACGTCTCGCGCGGGTCGCCGTCACCGCCCTGACCGGCACCCTTGGCGTCGTTGACGACGAGACGGACTCCGGGGCCGTGCACCTCGACGGCGCCCGACAGGATGCCCACCAGGTCGTCACCGTCGCTGCCGCCGTCGTCCTTGAGTGCCTTGCGCTGTCGGGCGCTCACGTCGTCCCGGAGCTCGTCCACGGAGTCCTCGAGCTCGTCCGCGGCGGCCGTCTCCTCCTGGATACGGTCGATGAGCTCCTCGCGCTCCTTGGCGACCACGGGAGCGCTGATGCGCGCCTGCGCGGCACCCACCGTCACCACCAGGGCGGCGAGGACCAGACCGACCGCGAGTCCCAGCTTGGCCCGCACCGTCTTCGGCATGCCCTCGGCGCCCGCGGCCTTCCTGCGGGCGGCCGCCTCGGCGTATCCGTCGTCGAGGCTGTGGTCCATGACGTTGTTGAGCAGCGACATGGAGGCGTCCGGACGCGACGGGCGCGCGGGTGTGCTCCGAACGGGGGGCTGCTGCGGCATGCCGCACATCGTCGCACGTCGCGACCACTACCTCCGAATGGCCCCACCCGCGTGCCGGACAGGCCCCGTTGGGGGCACTTGTCCGGCACGCGCGCGTGCGAGGCGATTCAGCGACCGGCGCTGTCCACGACCGCCGCCCACTCGTCGAGCAGGGACTGCGCGGAGGCGTCGTCGGGCCCCTCGGCCCACAGATGCGTGACGGCTTCGGCCGGGTCCGGCAGGACCATCACCCACCGCCCGTCGGTCTCCACGACCCGCACCCCGTCGGTGGTGTCCACGAAACGGTCCCCGGCCGCCTCGACGACCCGGCGCATCACCAGGCCCTTGACGGCCCACGGGGTGGCGAGATCCCGCTTCAGGACGTGCGCCCGCGGAATCCGTGCGTCGATCTGGCTGAGCGTGAGCTGCGTCCGCGCCACCAGTCCGATGAGCCGTACGAAGGCCGCCGTCCCGTCGAAGACGCTGCTGAACTCCGGCACGATGAAGCCACCGCGTCCGTCGCCGCCGAAGATGGTCGTCTCGTCACGGCCGACCCGCGTGAGGTCGTCGGGCGATGTGGTCGTCCACTCGACCTGCGTGCCGTGATAGGCGGCGACCTGCTCGCCGATCCTGGTGGTGGTCACCGGAAGCGCGACCCGTCCGCTCCGCCGCTCGGCGGCGACCAGGTCGAGCATGACCAGCAGGGCCCGGTCGTCCTCGACGATGCGGCCCTTCTCGTCGACGAGCGACAGCCGTTCACCGACGGGGTCGAACCGGACGCCGAACGCGGCCCGCGAGGACGCGACGATCTCGCCCAGCCGCACCAGCCCCGACCGCCGCATGTCGCCGGTCTCCGTCGGCCTGGACTCGTCGAGACCCGGGTTGATCGTCAACGAGTCGACACCCAGCTTGCCGAGCAGACTCGGCAGGACGAGACCGGCGCTGCCGTTGGACGCGTCCACGACGACCTTGAGCCCCGAGTCGGCGATCCCGGTCGTGTCCACGTTCCGCAGCAACGAGCCGGTGTACGAGTCGAACACACTGGCCGGGAAGTGCAGGTCCCCGATCTCGCCCGGGAACGCGCGCCGGTACTCCTGTCGCGCGAACACCCGATCCAGCTTCCGCTGGCTGGCCTGCGACAGGTCGGCACCCTGCCCGTCGAAGAACATGATGTCGACGGAGTCCGGAACCCCCGGAGTCGTCCGGATCATGATCCCGCCGGCGCTTCCCCGCGCGGTCTGCTGCCGCGCGACCGGCAGCGGCACGTTCTCCAGGTCCCGTACGTCGATGGCGCTGGCCTGCAGCGCCGAGATGACCGCCCGCTTCAGCGCGCGGGCGCCTCGGGAGTGGTCACGGGCGGTGGTGACCGTGGAGCCCTTCTTGAGGGTCGTCGCGTAGGCTCCCGCGAGCCGCACGGCCAGCTCGGGAGTGATCTCCACGTTCAGGATGCCGGACACGCCCCGGGCACCGAACAGATGGGCCTGCCCGCGGGACTCCCAGATCACCGAGGTGTTGACGAACGCGCCGGCCTCGATCGTCTTGAAGGGGTAGACACGCACATTCCCCTGGATGATCGATTCTTCGCCGACGAGGCACTCGTCGCCGATCACCGCGCCGTCCTCGATCCGTGCGGCGCGCATGATGTCGGTGTTCTTGCCGACCACACAGCCACGCAGATTGCTGTGCTGGCCGATGTAGACGTTGTCGTGGACCACGGCCTTGTGCAGGAAGGCCCCGCTCTTCACGACGACGTTCGAGCCCACGACGGTGTGCTCACGGATCTCGGCGCCGGCTTCGACCTTGGCGTAGTCCCCGATGTAGAGCGGCCCGCGCAGCACGGCGTCGGGGTGCACCTCGGCACCTTCAGCGATCCACACACCGGGCGAGAGCTCGAATCCGTCGATCTCGACGTCGACCTTGCCCTCGAGCACGTCGGCCTGAGCCTTCACATAGCTCTCGTGCGTGCCGACGTCCTCCCAATAGCCCTCGGCGACATAGCCGTAGACCGGCTTGCCCTCCTTCATCAGCTGCGGGAAGACGTCGCCGGACCAGTCGACGGGGACATCGGCCTCGACATAGTCGAAGACCTCGGGCTCCATCACGTAGATGCCCGTGTTGACGGTGTCGGAGAAGACCTGGCCCCAGGTGGGCTTCTCCAGGAAACGCTCGACCTTCCCTTCCTCGTCCACGATCGTGATACCGAATTCCAGAGGGTTCGGTACCCGGGTCAGACAGACGGTGACGAGCGCGCCTTTTTCCTTGTGGAAATTGATGAGCTCGGTGAGGTCGAAGTCGGTGAGGGCATCGCCGGAGATGACGAGGAAGGCATCGTCCTTCAGCGCCTCCTCGGCGTTCTTGACGCTCCCGGCGGTACCGAGTGGCTTCTCCTCATTGGCATAGGTGAGCTCCATCCCGAGCTCCTCGCCGTCCCCGAAGTAGTTCTTGACGAGTGACGCCAGGAACTGGACAGTAACGACGGTCTCGTTGAGCCCATGCCTTTTGAGCAGCCGCAGTACGTGCTCCATGATCGGGCGGTTCGCCACGGGCAGGAGCGGTTTGGGCATGCTCGAGGTCATGGGGCGAAGGCGTGTGCCTTCGCCTCCGGCCATCACGACGGCCTTCATGTCGGAAGCGTCCTCCTTGAAGAGACGGTCTAGCCGACTTCACCCGTCCAGATTGTCCCGCACTTTTCCGACGCGGGCCATCGAGCCACAAACGGCCGCCCACTGGGCGGGCTCAATCGGCCATGGCGTCCGCACTGACGAGTCGGCGGACCTGAACCACGTAGAGGATCCCTGCCCACCAATACAGCGTTGTACCCCATCCGGCGAACGCCCATCCGAAAATAGCAGCGAGTGACGAGATCCATCCGCTTCCGTCACTGAGCAGCAGCAACGGGAAGGCATACATCAGGTTGAACGTAGCCGCCTTGCCGAGGAAGTTCACCTGCGGCGGCGGATAGCCGTGCCGTCTGAGGATGCCCACCATCACCAGCAGGACCAGCTCACGCAGGAGCAGTACAGCGGTCAACCACAGGGGCAGAATCTCGCGCCATGTGAGACCTACCAGAGTTGACAGGATGTACAGCCTGTCAGCCGCGGGATCGAGAAGCCGGCCGAGGCTGCTGATCTGGTTCCAGCGTCGCGCGAGCTTGCCGTCCAGATAGTCACTCACGCCGCTGAGAGCGATCACCAGGAACGCCCAGCCGTCGACCTTGGGACCGCCGAACTCGGGCCAGAGAATCAACCACAGGAAGACGGGCACGCCGACGAGCCGCGCCATGCTGAGAATGTTCGGGATGGTGAGGACCCGGTCCGTCTGGACCCGGGTCTCCTGTACCTCCACCCGGGGGCCTCCTGTGGGAAATGAGCCAACGATGCCCCCTGACCTTACCTCAACGCAAAAAAGCTCTGGCTCTTGGGCATCATGCCCAAGAGCCAGAGCTCTAAAAGAAGTTCGGCGGCGTCCTACTCTCCCACAGGGTCCCCCCTGCAGTACCATCGGCGCTGTAAGGCTTAGCTTCCGGGTTCGGAATGTAACCGGGCGTTTCCCTCACGCTATGACCACCGAAACACTATGAAACACTCAACCGCACCACGCTCCGTGGAGACGTGGGGTTGTTCGTGGTTTCAGAACCAACACAGTGGACGCGAGCAACTGAGGACAAGCCCTCGGCCTATTAGTACCAGTCAACTCCACCCATTACTGGGCTTCCATATCTGGCCTATCAACCCAGTCGTCTACTGGGAGCCTTACCCCATCAAGTGGGTGGGAATACTCATCTCGAAGCAGGCTTCCCGCTTAGATGCTTTCAGCGGTTATCCCTCCCGAACGTAGCCAACCAGCCATGCCCTTGGCAGAACAACTGGCACACCAGAGGTTCGTCCGTCCCGGTCCTCTCGTACTAGGGACAGCCCTTCTCAATATTCCTACGCGCGCAGCGGATAGGGACCGAACTGTCTCACGACGTTCTAAACCCAGCTCGCGTACCGCTTTAATGGGCGAACAGCCCAACCCTTGGGACCGACTCCAGCCCCAGGATGCGACGAGCCGACATCGAGGTGCCAAACCATCCCGTCGATATGGACTCTTGGGGAAGATCAGCCTGTTATCCCCGGGGTACCTTTTATCCGTTGAGCGACGGCGCTTCCACAAGCCACCGCCGGATCACTAGTCCCGACTTTCGTCCCTGCTCGACCCGTCGGTCTCACAGTCAAGCTCCCTTGTGCACTTACACTCACCACCTGATTGCCAACCAGGCTGAGGGAACCTTTGGGCGCCTCCGTTACCCTTTGGGAGGCAACCGCCCCAGTTAAACTACCCATCAGACACTGTCCCCGATCCGGATCACGGACCCGGGTTAGACATCCAGCACGACCAGACTGGTATTTCAACGACGACTCCACCCGAACTGGCGTCCGAGCTTCACAGTCTCCCAGCTATCCTACACAAGCCGAACCGAACACCAATATCAAACTGTAGTAAAGGTCCCGGGGTCTTTCCGTCCTGCTGCGCGAAACGAGCATCTTTACTCGTAGTGCAATTTCACCGGGCCTATGGTTGAGACAGTCGAGAAGTCGTTACGCCATTCGTGCAGGTCGGAACTTACCCGACAAGGAATTTCGCTACCTTAGGATGGTTATAGTTACCACCGCCGTTTACTGGCGCTTAAGTTCTCAGCTTCGCCACCCCGAAGAGTGACTAACCGGTCCCCTTAACGTTCCAGCACCGGGCAGGCGTCAGTCCGTATACATCGCCTTACGGCTTCGCACGGACCTGTGTTTTTAGTAAACAGTCGCTTCTCGCTGGTCTCTGCGGCCACCCCCAGCTCACCGAGTAAATCGGATCACCAGTGATGGCCCCCTTCTCCCGAAGTTACGGGGGCATTTTGCCGAGTTCCTTAACCATAGTTCACCCGAACGCCTCGGTATTCTCTACCAGACCACCTGAGTCGGTTTAGGGTACGGGCCGCCATGAAACTCGCTAGAGGCTTTTCTCGACAGCATAGGATCATCCACTTCACCACAATCGGCTCGGCATCAGGTCTCAGACTATTGCCAGGCGGATTTACCTACCTGACGTCCTACACCCTTACCCCGGGACAACCACCGCCCGGGATGGACTACCTTCCTGCGTCACCCCATCACTCACCTACTGCAAGTCTGGTTCGTCGGCTCCACCACTCCCCTTCACCCGAAGGATCCGGGGCGGCTTCACGGACTTAGCATCGCCTGGTTCGATGTTTGACGCTTCACAGCGGGTACCGGAATATCAACCGGTTATCCATCGACTACGCCTGTCGGCCTCGCCTTAGGTCCCGACTTACCCTGGGCAGATCAGCTTGACCCAGGAACCCTTGGTCAATCGGCGCAAACGTTTCTCACGTTTGTATCGCTACTCATGCCTGCATTCTCACTCGTGAACCGTCCACAACTCGCTTACACGGCTGCTTCACCCGGCACACGACGCTCCCCTACCCATCCATACAGGCGTTGGCCCTATTGTATGAATGACACGACTTCGGCGGTACGCTTGAGCCCCGCTACATTGTCGGCGCGGAATCACTAGACCAGTGAGCTATTACGCACTCTTTCAAGGGTGGCTGCTTCTAAGCCAACCTCCTGGTTGTCTCTGCGACTCCACATCCTTTCCCACTTAGCGTACGCTTAGGGGCCTTAGTCGATGCTCTGGGCTGTTTCCCTCTCGACCATGGAGCTTATCCCCCACAGTCTCACTGCCGCGCTCTCACTTACCGGCATTCGGAGTTTGGCTAAGGTCAGTAACCCGGTAGGGCCCATCGCCTATCCAGTGCTCTACCTCCGGCAAGAAACACACGACGCTGCACCTAAATGCATTTCGGGGAGAACCAGCTATCACGGAGTTTGATTGGCCTTTCACCCCTAACCACAGGTCATCCCCCAGGTTTTCAACCCTGGTGGGTTCGGTCCTCCACGAAGTCTTACCTCCGCTTCAACCTGCCCATGGCTAGATCACTCCGCTTCGGGTCTTGAGCGTGCTACTAAAGTCGCCCTGTTCGGACTCGCTTTCGCTACGGCTACCCCACCCGGGTTAACCTCGCAACACACCGCAAACTCGCAGGCTCATTCTTCAAAAGGCACGCAGTCACGAGATGGAAGCAAGCTTCTATCCGACGCTCCCACGGCTTGTAGGCACACGGTTTCAGGTACTATTTCACTCCGCTCCCGCGGTACTTTTCACCATTCCCTCACGGTACTATCCGCTATCGGTCACCAGGGAATATTTAGGCTTAGCGGGTGGTCCCGCCAGATTCACACGGGATTTCTCGGGCCCCGTGCTACTTGGGTGTCTCTCAAACGAGCCGTACAGATTTCAGCTACGGGGGTCTTACCCTCTACGCCGGACCTTTCGCATGTCCTTCGCCTACCCATACGGTTTCTGACTCGTCCTGTTGCCGGCAGACAACAGAAGAGAGATCCCACAACCCCGTATACGCAACCCCTGCCGGGTCTCACACGCATACGGTTTGGCCTCATCCAGTTTCGCTCGCCACTACTCCCGGAATCACGGTTGTTTTCTCTTCCTGCGGGTACTGAGATGTTTCACTTCCCCGCGTTCCCTCCACTTGCCCTATGTGTTCAGGCAAGGGTGACAGCCCATGACGACTGCCGGGTTTCCCCATTCGGACACCCCCGGATCAAAGCCTGGTTGACGACTCCCCGGGGCCTATCGTGGCCTCCCACGTCCTTCATCGGTTCCTGGTGCCAAGGCATCCACCGTGCGCCCTTAAAAACTTGGCCACAGATGCTCGCGTCCACTGTGCAGTTCTCAAACAACGACCAACCACCCGCCACCCCACCGGACAAGCCAGTGAGTTCACCGGGGTCGGCACTGAAGGAAAGTTCATTCCCTCAGACACCCAACAGCGTGCCCAGCCGGCTCCCGCCCGGAGATCATGTTTTCCACGCCCTTGCGAGCAGTACTAACAGCCTCCGACCCGTGAAACCGGCCGAATAATCAACGTTCCACCCATGAGCAACCAGCATCAGACGTTCGCTGATGATCTGGCCTCTGGACTGCCGTAGCAGCCTAGAAATGCTCCTTAGAAAGGAGGTGATCCAGCCGCACCTTCCGGTACGGCTACCTTGTTACGACTTCGTCCCAATCGCCAGTCCCACCTTCGACAGCTCCCTCCCACAAGGGGTTGGGCCACCGGCTTCGGGTGTTACCGACTTTCGTGACGTGACGGGCGGTGTGTACAAGGCCCGGGAACGTATTCACCGCAGCAATGCTGATCTGCGATTACTAGCAACTCCGACTTCATGGGGTCGAGTTGCAGACCCCAATCCGAACTGAGACAGGCTTTTTGAGATTCGCTCCGCCTCGCGGCTTCGCAGCTCATTGTACCTGCCATTGTAGCACGTGTGCAGCCCAAGACATAAGGGGCATGATGACTTGACGTCGTCCCCACCTTCCTCCGAGTTGACCCCGGCAGTCTCCTGTGAGTCCCCATCACCCCGAAGGGCATGCTGGCAACACAGAACAAGGGTTGCGCTCGTTGCGGGACTTAACCCAACATCTCACGACACGAGCTGACGACAGCCATGCACCACCTGTACACCGACCACAAGGGGGCGACCATCTCTGGCCGTTTCCGGTGTATGTCAAGCCTTGGTAAGGTTCTTCGCGTTGCGTCGAATTAAGCCACATGCTCCGCTGCTTGTGCGGGCCCCCGTCAATTCCTTTGAGTTTTAGCCTTGCGGCCGTACTCCCCAGGCGGGGAACTTAATGCGTTAGCTGCGGCACCGACGACGTGGAATGTCGCCAACACCTAGTTCCCACCGTTTACGGCGTGGACTACCAGGGTATCTAATCCTGTTCGCTCCCCACGCTTTCGCTCCTCAGCGTCAGTAATGGCCCAGAGATCCGCCTTCGCCACCGGTGTTCCTCCTGATATCTGCGCATTTCACCGCTACACCAGGAATTCCGATCTCCCCTACCACACTCTAGTCTGCCCGTATCGAATGCAGACCCGGGGTTAAGCCCCGGGCTTTCACATCCGACGCGACAGACCGCCTACGAGCTCTTTACGCCCAATAATTCCGGACAACGCTCGCGCCCTACGTATTACCGCGGCTGCTGGCACGTAGTTAGCCGGCGCTTCTTCTGCAGGTACCGTCACTTTCGCTTCTTCCCTGCTGAAAGAGGTTTACAACCCGAAGGCCGTCATCCCTCACGCGGCGTCGCTGCATCAGGCTTTCGCCCATTGTGCAATATTCCCCACTGCTGCCTCCCGTAGGAGTCTGGGCCGTGTCTCAGTCCCAGTGTGGCCGGTCGCCCTCTCAGGCCGGCTACCCGTCGTCGCCTTGGTGAGCCGTTACCTCACCAACAAGCTGATAGGCCGCGGGCTCATCCTTCACCGCCGGAGCTTTCCACACTCATCGGATGCCCGAGAGTGTCGTATCCGGTATTAGACCCCGTTTCCAGGGCTTGTCCCAGAGTGAAGGGCAGATTGCCCACGTGTTACTCACCCGTTCGCCACTAATCCCCACCGAAGTGGTTCATCGTTCGACTTGCATGTGTTAAGCACGCCGCCAGCGTTCGTCCTGAGCCAGGATCAAACTCTCCGTGAATGTTTACCCGTAATCGGGTGCACACATCACGAGAGCGGAACCACCGGCGGAATAAGCCGATGGTTCACAGCGTCCTCGCTGTGTTTATTTCAAAGGAACCTCGCCCCAGCAGATGCTGGAGACGGGGTATCAACTAATCTGGCGTTGATTTTTGGCACGCTGTTGAGTTCTCAAGGAACGGACGCTTCCTTTGTACTCACCCAAGTTATTTCCTGGGCTTTCCTCCGGGCGCTTCCCTTCGGTGTTCCAAACTCTATCAGTGTTTTTCCGGCCCCCTGACCATCGTCCTGCAGGCATGCAGAAGACGATCCCGGGATAGGATCTGAACGATCTGAACGAGTTCGGTGCTGCCGGGGTCGGACACACAGTGCCGCTCGCCCCGAGGCAGGTCTAAGACTCTACATCGGGCCGCGGAGCCCGTGCAAATCGCTTCGAGGGGTGGTCTAGACCTCTAACGCGGAGCTATCGTGCGGAACGGGTACTTCAACTGACCTACCCTGCTGCTCAGCGCGCCGCCCCGGGACCCACGGGGGCGGCGCCCTCATAGATCTCCACCTGGGAGGCTTCCCATGACCACCGTGCTGTCCCCTCTCGCAGGACGCGCCATCGGACTGACCGCCGTGCCGGATCCCGTGTTCTCGGGGGCGATGGTCGGCCCCGGCACGGCGATCGATCCCGTGCGGGAGGCAGGCGAGGCCGTCTCTCCCGTCGACGGGGTCGTCGTCTCCCTGCACCCGCATGCGTTCGTCGTGGTGGACGGTGAGGGACACGGTGTGCTGACGCATCTCGGTATCGACACCGTGCAGCTGAACGGTGAGGGCTTCGAGGTGCTCGTGAACAAGGGCGACACCGTGCGACGGGGTCAGTCCGTGGTGCGCTGGAACCCCGCCGCCGTGGAGGCCGCGGGAAAGTCGCCGATCTGCCCTGTGGTGGCCTTGGAGGCCACGGCCGACTCCCTCACCGAGCTCCGCGAGGACGGCGAGGTGAAGGCCGGCGACACGCTCTTCGGCTGGCGGTGACCTCGGGGCCGTACCGGCCCGCACGTTCCACAACCACCGCGGCGGCGGGATCCGCCGCACTATCGGAGACAGGTGAGATGGAGACAACGCTGCGAGGCGTCGGTGTGAGCCACGGTGTGGCGATCGGCGAGGTTCGGCACATGGGGACGGCGGTGCTGGAGCCGCCCGCCAAGCAGATCCCGGCGGCGGACGCGGAGCGCGAGCAGGGGCGTGCCCGTAAGGCCGTGGACGCGGTGGCCGCCGATCTGATCGCGCGCGGCAATCTGGCCGGGGGCGAGGCCCAGGCCGTGCTGGAGGCCCAGGCCCTGATGGCCCAGGACCCGGAGCTGATGGCGGATGTGGAGCGACGTATCGCCGTGGGGAGCACGGCGGAGCGTGGTGTCTACGACGCCTTCGCCGCGTATCGGGCGCTGCTGGCCGGGGCCGGCGAGTACCTCGCGGGTCGCGTGGCCGACCTCGACGATGTGCGGAATCGTATCGTCGCCCGGCTGCTCGGGGTTCCGATGCCGGGGGTGCCGGACAGCGACGAGCCGTACGTGCTCATCGCCCGGGACCTGGCCCCCGCGGACACGGCGCTGCTCGATCCGACGCTCGTCCTCGGTTTCGTGACCGAGGAGGGTGGGCCGACGAGTCACAGCGCGATTCTGGCGCGGGCGCTCGGGGTGCCGGCCGTGGTCGCGCTGCCGGGGGCCGGGGAGCTCGCCGAGGGCACGGAGATCGCCGTGGACGGCAGCACCGGTGAGATCTTCGTGAACCCGAGTGCGGAGAAGAAGGCCGAACTGGAGGCCGCCGCGGCGGCGCGGAAGGCCGCGCTGGCCGCGTCGAGTGGACCCGGGGCGACCTCTGACGGGCACCGGGTTCCGCTGCTGGCCAATGTGGGCGGCCCCGCCGACGTGCCGGCGGCCGTGGAGGCCGGGGCCGAGGGGGTCGGGCTGTTCCGGACCGAGTTCCTCTTCCTGGACGACAGCAAGGCGGCGCCGTCCGAGGACAAGCAGGTCGAGGCGTACCGCCAGGTGTTGGAGGCCTTCCCCGAGGGGCGTGTGGTGGTGCGGGTGCTGGACGCCGGCGCCGACAAGCCGCTGGAGTTCCTCACGCCGGCCGACGAGCCGAACCCGGCCCTCGGTGTGCGTGGTCTGCGGACGCTCCTCGATCACCCCGAGGTGCTGCGGACGCAGCTGACGGCGCTCGCGAAGGCCGCCGAAGGGCTGCCGGTCCACCTCGAGGTCATGGCGCCGATGGTCGCGGACCGCACGGACGCCAAGGCGTTCGCCGACGCGTGTCGTGAGGCGGGGCTGCGGGCCAAGTTCGGTGCCATGGTGGAGATCCCGTCGGCGGCGCTGCGGGCGCGGTCGATCCTGCGGGAAGTCGAGTTCCTCTCGCTGGGGACCAATGACCTCGCGCAGTACACGTTCGCGGCCGACCGGCAGGTGGGTGCCGTGTCGCGGCTCCAGGATCCGTGGCAGCCGGCCCTGCTCGACCTGGTCGCGCTGTCCGCCGAGGCGGCGCAGGCCGAGGGCAAGAGCTGTGGTGTCTGCGGTGAGGCGGCGTCGGATCCGCTGCTCGCGTGTGTGCTGACCGGTCTGGGGGTCACCTCCCTGTCCATGGGTGCGGCGTCGATTCCGTATGTGCGGGCGACCTTGGCGAAGTACACGCTGGCGCAGTGCGAGCGGGCCGCCGCCGCCGCGCGTGCCGCGGACACGGCCGAGGAGGCGCGTGGCGCGGCGCAGGCGGTGCTGTCGGGCGAGTAGACCGGCGGACCGGCCGGTGTCGAGGGGCGCTCCACCTTCGGGTGGGGCGCCCCTCGCCCGTTCAGTGGGTGTGGCCGTGCTGGGTCGGGCCTCCCTGGCCGGGGTCGTCCCCGAGGTCGGGCGGGGTGCAGTAGTCGACGCCGGACTCCGGGGAGACGAGGTCTCCGGACTCCCGGTCGGTGCAGTAGGCGTCGAAGACCTCTCCCGCGGTGAGGGGGGCGAGGCCGTCTCCGCGCAGGTGCCAGCCGTAGACGCGCTCGGTCCGGTCCGGGGCGGTGGTGCGCATGACGAGTCCGCCGGGGCTTCGGGTGGCGATGCCGAGGGCCAGGACGGTGGCGAACTCCAGGGCCTCGGACTCGTCGATGCGAGTGGCTCCTTCGGTGTCCTGGTCGGCGTGGAGGACGGCGGCCAGTGCCTGGGGTTCGGCGGAGACGCTGCAGACGAGGTGGCGTTCGCCCGGGTCGGCGGTGTCGAGGATGCGCTTGAGCAGGTGCATGGCGCGGGAGAAGGCCGCGCGGCCGATGTCCTCGCCGCAGGAGGCGCACTCGCCGATCTGGGCGAGGAGTGTGGTGGCGTACTCCCAGGTGGCGAGGCGGACGGCTTCGTCGATGAGGTCGGGGACGAGCTCGGTGAGGGGCTGTCCTTCGTACGGGACGGCGGCGCCCGTCGCGGCCAGCTCGGCGGTGAAGCGGGTGCGGCTGGCGGGGGTGTCGGGTTCGAGGCCGGTGTCGGCGCAGAACTCCGCGTACTCCTCGGGGTCGAAGAGGGCGACCGTGGTGTGGTTGCCCTGCGCGGAGAGGGTCCTGAGCAGGGCTTCCACTTGTCGGAGGTAGGTCGTGTGGTCGTCGAAGGTGAAGCTGCGGTAGCGCCGCATGGCGGTGAAGTCGTGTTCGTCGGCCAGCAGGCCGATGGTGCCCGCGATCTCGCGGCGCAGGACGCGGCGCATGCTCTGGTGGTCGGTGCGTGCCATGTTCTCCCCCTGTGCGAACGGTCGATCAATGCTCACTCACAGTAATCGAGGGCACTGACAACGCGGTCGCGTGCGGGGGTCAGGCTCGCTCGCGGGCCAGGTCCTCGTAGAAGCGCAGGAGGTCGAGGTTGTCGATGGAGCCGGGGTTGACCGCCTTGTCCAGCGGGGTGCCCTGGAGGAGGCGTTTGACGGGGACCTCGATGCGTTTGCCGGTGAGGGTGTGCGGGACGCCGGGGACTTCGATGACCTCGTCGGGGACATGACGCGGTGAGAGCTGTTCGCGGATGGTCCGCTTGATGCGGGTGAGGAGGGCCTCGTCGAGCGTCGCTCCTGGGGCGAGGTGGACGAAGAGGGGCATCCAGTAGCCGCCGTCGGGCTGTTCGACGCCGATGACGAGGGACTCCTTGATCTCGGGGAGGCGTTCGACGGCTTCGTAGATGTCGGCCGAACCCATGCGGACGCCTTGGCGGTTGAGCGTGGAGTCGGAGCGGCCGTGGATCACGACGGAGCCCCGGGAGGTGAGGGTGATCCAGTCGCCGTGGCGCCAGACGCCGGGGTAGGTGTCGAAGTAGCTGTCGTGGTAGCGGGTGCCGTCGGGGTCGTTCCAGAAGTGGATCGGCATGGACGGCATGGGGTTGGTGACGACCAGTTCGCCGACCTCGTCGACGAGGGGTTTGCCGCTGGGGTCCCAGGACTGGAGGTCGGTGCCGAGGCTGGGGGCCTGGAGTTCGCCGATGTGGACCGGGAGGGTGGGGACGGCTCCCGCGAAGCAGGAGCACACGTCGGTGCCGCCGCTGACGGAGGCGATCCAGAGGTCCTCGCGGACCTCGTCGTGGAGCCAGCGGAAGCCGTCGGGCGGGAGCGGGGATCCTGTGGTGCCGACGCACTGGACGCGGGAGAGATCGTAGTCGCGGCCGGGGTGGACGTCGGCCTTGCGGCAGGCCATGACGTAGGCGGCGGAGGTGCCGAAGAGGGTGGCGCCGGTGCGTTCGGCGACGCGCCACTGGGCGCCGGTGTCGGGGTGGCCGGGGCTGCCGTCGTACAGGACGACGGTGGTGCCGGTGAGGAGGCCGGAGACGAGGAAGTTCCACATCATCCAGCCGGTGGAGGTGTACCAGAAGAAGCGGTCCTCGGGGCCGAGGTCGCAGTGCAGGCCGAGCTGTTTGAGGTGTTCGACGAGGATGCCGCCCTGGGACTGGACGAGGGCCTTGGGGAGTCCGGTGGTGCCGGAGGAGTAGAGCACCCACAGGGGGTGGTCGAACGGGACCTGTTCGAAGGTCGGGGTGACGTCCGCGGAGGTCAGGGCCGACCATTCCAGAGCGCCCTCGGGGGCTTCGGTGCCGAGGACGGGGATGTGGACCACGGCGCGCAGGGTGGGCAGCTCGCGGCGGAGTTCGGCGACGGTGTCGCGGCGGTCGTGTTCCTTGCCGCCGTAGCGGTAGCCGTCGACGGCGAACAGGACGACGGGTTCGACCTGCTGGAAGCGGTCGAGGACGCTGCGGGCACCGAAGTCGGGGGCGCAGGAGGTCCAGACGCCGCCCACGGCGGCCGTGGCGAGGAGGGCGACGACGGCCTGCGGGATGTTCGGGAGGTAGCCGCTGACGCGGTCGCCGGGGCGTACGCCGAGGGCGCGCAGTTCGGCGGCGAGTGAGCCGACCTGGCGGCGCAGCTCGGACCAGGTCACCGGGCGTGGTTCGTGGGTCTCGTCGACGTGGAGCAGGGCCGGTTCCTCGGCGCGGGTGTCGGTCGCGCGGAGGGCGTGTTCCGCGTAGTTGAGGGTGGCGCCGGGGAACCACGAGGCGCCGGGCATGGTGCGATCGCCGAGCACGCGCGCGTAGGGGGTGGAGAACCGTACGTCGAACCACTCCGTGACGGCTTTCCAGAACGTCTCGAGTTCGTCGACCGACCAGCGGTGCAGGGCCGGGTATCCGCCCTCGGCGGGCGCTCCGTGGTGTTCGGCCGCCCAGGACTGGAACGCGGTGATCCGGGCCCGGGCGACGCGGTCCGCGTCGGGCTGCCAGAGCGGCGAGGGGTTCGCTGAGGTCATGGGGCGGCTCCCGGGACTGTGCGCGTGGTGGGCGTCGTGCGCGCCCGAGCAGGGGTGTGCGCGTGACGCGGCTGACACGGACGATGCCATGTGATCGACTTCCGCACCAGGGTGAGCCGCTGTTGGACGTCGACGTGAACATGTGACCTCACCACGGGTGAACGGAAGTTGAACGGTTCACACGAAGCGGCCGGTCAGTGGCATGGTGAGCCACATGGACGGTCGTGACCTGGTGCGTTCGGTGAAAGCGATCGGTTCGGCGGGGGCGGCGCAGGGGCTGCGCACCGTGCGGGCCGCATGGCGCAGGAGGCGTGCGGACGCCGCCGCGCTGCCGGCACGGGGGGCCGAGCGTGCCAGGGTGCCGGGGCCGGTGATCGGGGTGGAGCCGGGGCCCGGCGGCGGGATCGTGCGGTTCGGCAGATCCGAGCTGCGGGTGACCGTCGATGTGCACGGCGCGGTCTTCTGGGGCTGGGACGGGGCGGGGCCGGAGCCGTCGTACGCGCTGGCGGGCCGGTGTCCGGAGCCGGATCCGCGGGCCGTGCTGGAGCCGGACAAGGACGGCGCCTGGCGGGTCGTGGCCGAGCGGGTGACGGTGGTGGTGTCGCGGAACGGTGCCGTGGAGGTCCGTACGCCCGGTGGGGTGGTCCTGCGGCGTGATCTGCCGCCCCGGTGGTGGGAGCCGGTCGGCGGGGGTGAGGCGCGGTGGGTGCAGCGTTCGGAGGTGGCGGCCGACGCGCGGTTCTTCGGTCTGGGCGGGCGGGCGTCGGGTCCCCGGCTGCGGGACGGGACGTATCGGCTGTGGAACACGGACCCCGGTCATCCGTTCGTGCCGGGTGACGATCCGCTGTACATCACGATGCCGGTGCAGATGGTGGTGGCGGACGCGGCGACGCACCTGGTGTTCCACGACACCACGTGGGACGGCACGGTGACGCTGCGCGAGGGCGAGGAGGGTGCCGGGTCCGGGCACGACCGGGCCGGGACGGCCGAGCTGCGGATGGACGGCGGACCGCTGCGCTGTTGGGTGATAGTGGGCACCCCCGCGCGCGTGCTGCACGCCTGGGCCGCGCTGACGGGGGCTCCGGCGCTGCCGCCCGCGTGGGCGCTCGGCCATCATCACGCGCGGTGGGGCTTCGGGAGCGAGCAGGAGGTGCGGCGGATCGTCGCGGGCTACCGGGAGCACGGTCTGCCGCTCGACGCGGTGCATCTGGACATCGACCACTACGACGCCCATCGGGTCTTCACGGTCGACACGGACAACTTCCCGAAGCTGTCGGTGCTCTCCGACGAGTTGCGGCGGGAGGGGATCCGGCTGGTGTCGATCGTCGACGCGGCGGTCGGTGTGCGGCCGGGCGACGCGGTGTACGACAGCGGGACGGCGGAGGACGCGTTCGTGCGGGATGCCGCGGGGAACGTCGTGGAGGGGCTCGTGTGGCCCGGGGAGTCGGTCTTTCCCGACTTCACGCGTGCGCGTACGCGCGCGTGGTGGGGTGGTCTCTACGAGGAGCGGCTGGCGCAGGGCTTCGCCGGGTTCTGGCACGACATGAACGAGCCGACGTCGTTCACGGCGTTCGGGGAGAACACGTTGCCCCGGTCGGTCCGGCACGATCTGGAGGGCCGGGGCGGCGATCACCGTGAGGCGCACAACGTGTACGCGCTCTGCATGGCCCGCGCCGGGTACGAGGCGTTGCGGGAGCTGGTGCCCGAGGAGCGGCCGTTCGTGTTCTCGCGCTCCGGGTGGGCCGGTATGCAGCGTTACGGCGGGACGTGGTCCGGAGACGTGGCGACGGGCTGGCCGGGGCTGCGGGCGTCGCTCGCGCTGGTGATGGGGCTGGGGTTGTGCGGGGTGCCGTACTCGGGGCCTGACGTGGGCGGGTTCGACGGGAGTCCGTCGCCGGAGCTGTATCTGCGGTGGTTCCAGCTCGGCGCGTACCTGCCGCTGTTCCGTACGCACGCGAGTCTGCGGGCGGGGCGGCGGGAGCCGTGGGAGTTCGGGGAGGAGGTCGTCGAGCACGCGCGCGTGGCGCTCGTCGAGCGGCGGCGGCTGTCGCCCTACTTCATGACGCTGGCGCATCTGGCGCGTCGTACGGGGGCGCCGTACGTACGCCCCTTGTGGTGGGGTGCGCCGGAGGACCGGACGCTGCGTGACTGCGAGGACGCGTTCCTGCTGGGTGACTGTCTGCTGGTGGCGCCGGTGCTGGAGCCGGGCGTGGACCGGCGTGCGGTGCGGCTGCCGCGGGGCCGTTGGTACGACACGGTGACCGGGCGGGCGTACGAGGGACCGGGGCAGGTGCTGCTGGACGCGCCGCTGTCGCGTGTCCCGGTACTCGCGCGCGCGGGTGCCGTGTTGCCGGTCCGGGGCGCCGACGGCGGCCTGGAGCTGGAGGTGTGGGCACCCGCGCGCGGGCGGACGGGAGGCGGGCTCGTGGTGCCGGACGCGGGCGACGGCTGGGACGAGCCGGAGGTCGAGCGGTACACGGCGCGTTGGGAGGGGCCGCGGGTGGTCGTGGAGCGGGACGGGGACGAGGGTCCGGTCGAGCCCGCGTATCCCGTGCGGGTGCGCGGGCTCGACCGGGAGTGAGCCCGGGTACGGCTCGGGTGTGGCTTCGGCTCAGATGTAGCGGCCGTCGAAGAACGCCTGGACGGCCAGGGTGTGCAGGGGGAAGGCGAGTTCGGTGGGTCTGCGCAGCAGGTGCCAGCCCTCCGTCTCGTCGGTGGGGACGGGCGCCGGGAGGCCGGCGGCCGGGCGCTCCGGGAGGAGCCCGAAGAGCAGGAGATGGCCGGCGGGCGAGCTCATGGCGTCGGCGAGGCGTACGTCGCGGTCGGCCGCGCAGATGCCCGTCTCCTCCTTGAGTTCACGGACGACGGCGTGGCGCCAGTCCTCCCGGTGGTCGATGAAGCCGCCGGGCAGGGCGGTGCCCCCGCGCGCGGGGGCGATGGTCCGTGTGATCACCACGAGGGCGGTGCCCTGGGTGTCGTACACGGGTTGGAGGGCCACCGCGACGGGGAGCGGATTGCGGTAGGCCACTATCTGGCAGGCCTCGCAGGTGCGGGGCCAGCCGGAAACGCCCTCTCCGTAGGGCGCTCCGCAGCTCGAACAATGCGAGTCCGGTGCGGAGTTGGCGGGTGGGTGTTGATTCGCGGACACGCGGCGGACTGTATCCGATCATCTGCTGGTCGTCTCGTCGGGGCGGCGCAATGCGCCACACCGCCGGGTTCGCGGGTACGGGTGAGGGCCGGCCGGAACCACCCCCGTGGGCCCCGGCCGGCCCTCCCGATACTCCGACGCCGGACGGGGCTCGTCGGTTCTCCCGGGGCCTGCCCAATTCGCGGAGCCCGTGCCAGACTCTGACAGTTCTGACGGTTCATCAGATCTGTAGTCGGGGAGGGGCTTTGGCGCGCAGTCGTACACCTGTGGTCGCGGGCTGGTTCACCGGGGAGGGCGAGGGGTTCCGGCTGCTCGGCACGCGCTGTGCGGCGTGCGCCTCGGTGTTCTTCCCCCGCGAGGACGCCTTCTGCCGCAATCCGGCCTGTCCGGGCGGTGAGCTGCGCGAGGTCGCGCTGTCGCGGCGGGGCCGGGTGTGGTCGTACACGGACGGACGGTACCGGGCTCCGTCACCCTACGTGTCGGATCCGGAACTTCCCTGGGAGCCGTACGCGTTGATCGCTGTGGAACTGGCCGAGGAACGCCTCGTGGTGCTGGGGCAGGCCGTTCCCGGGGTGACCTGCGCCGATCTGGCGGTGGGCATGGAGGTGGAGGTCGTCCCCGGGGTGCTGAACGAGGACGCGGAGACGGCCTGGACGACCTGGCAGTGGCGGCCGACGGGGGCGGGGACATGACGGGCGAGGTGGCGGTGCTGGGCGCGGGCATGCACCCGTGGGGCAAGTGGGGCAGGAGTTTCGTCGAGTACGGGACGGTGGCCGCGCGGGCGGCGCTGGCCGACGCGGGGCTCGACTGGCGGGACGTCGGCTCGATCGTCGGCGCCGACACGGTCCGGGGCGGCTATCCGGGCTATGTGGCGGGGGCGACCTTCGCGAAGGCGCTGGGCTGGCAGGGGGCCCGGGTCACGAGTGTGTACGCGGCCTGTGCCTCCGGGGCGCAGGCGGTCGGCACCGCGCGGGCCCAGATCCTCGCCGGTCTCGCGGACGTGGTGCTGGTGGTGGGCGCGGACTCGGCCCCGAAGGGCTTCTTCCGGCCGGCGGGCGGGGATCGGGCGGACGATCCGGACTGGTTGCGGTTCCGCGTCCTCGGGGCCACCAATCCGACGTACTTCGGGCTGTACGCGCGGCGGCGGATGGCGGTGCACGGGGACACGCGGGAGGACTTCGCGCGGGTCAAGGTGAAGAACTCCGCCATGGGGGCGCTCAATCCGCACGCGCGCTATCGCAAGCGGGTGACCGCCGAGGAGGTCGCGGCCTCGGCCGTCGTCGCCGATCCGCTGCGGCTGCTGGACATCTGCGCGACCTCGGACGGGGGTGCGGCGCTCGTGCTGTCCAGCATGGAGTTCGCGCGGCGGCACGGGGTGGCCGAGCCGGTGCGGATACGGGCGGTGTCCACGGTGACGCCCCGCTATCCCAACACGGTGCTGGATCTGCCGGACATCGCGACGGACTCGGCGGTCGCGGTGGCGCCGCCGGACGAGACGTTCCGGGCGTCGATCGCGCGGGCGGCGTACGAGGAGGCGGGCGTCGGGCCCGAGGACCTCTCGCTCGCCGAGGTCTACGACCTGTCCACCGCGCTGGAGTTGCAGTGGTACGAGGACCTGGGGCTGTGCGGTGAGGGCGAGGCCGCGAAGCTGCTGCGGGACGGTGCGACGGCGCCGGGCGGCCGCATACCGGTGAACTCCAGCGGAGGGCTGGCCTCCTTCGGGGAGGCGGTTCCGGCGCAGGCGATCGCCCAGGTGTGCGAGCTGGTCCGGCAGTTGCGGGGCGAGGCGGGCGAGCGGCAGGTCGCGGGGGCGAGGGTGGCGCTCAGCGCGAACCAGGGGTTGTTCGGGCACGGGTCGGCGGTGATCGCGGTTCGGTGAGGGCGGGTTGGGGGGCCGTCGGGTGATGAGGGCTTCGGCCACGGCGGTTCGGTGATCGTCGCGGCGTGATCCGGCGCGGTGCTGCGGGCGTCGTCGGGCGCTGCGTGCTGTTCGCGCCGACATGTGCGCCCCGTAGGCGCCTTCAACCGTTGTTGTGCGGATTCTTGACGCCCCCTGGGTGCCGGTGAACACTTCCGGTGTCGGTCGGCATCGCCGGATTCGGGCGTCTTTGTGCACCGCGCCGCTCGGGCTCCCCGCCTGCAACAGGCCATCCCCCACGGGCGATGCGGCCGCACCGGCACGCTCGTCACGGAGGTCCGGGGCCGATCGCTCCGGGCCGGGGCCAAGGAGCCGCCATGAGCAACGGAGACATATTCGTCGGTGAGGTCATCGGTACGGCGATCCTGATTCTCTTCGGCGCCGGTGTGTGCGCCGCCGTCACTCTCAGGTTCTCGAAGGCGAGGGCGTCGGGCTGGATCGTGATCGCGTTCGGCTGGGGCTTCGCCGTGCTGGCGGGCGCCTACACCGCCGCTCCCCTGTCGGGTGGGCACCTCAACCCGGCGGTGACCCTCGGGATCGCGGTCGACACGGAGGTCTGGGACAAGGTCTGGGTGTATCTGCTCGGCCAGATGGTCGGTGCGATGCTCGGCGCCGTCCTCGCCTATCTCGTGTACCTCGCGCAGTTCCAGGCAAACGTCCGCAAGGAGGGCACCACGGAGGGCACGGCGGACGAGCCGACGCCGACCCTCGGGATCTTCTCCACCATCCCGGAGATCCGGAACCCGGTCGCCAACCTGATCACGGAGATCATCGCGACGATCGCCCTGGTGCTGCCGATCCTCGCCTTCGGCCGGAACACGGGCATCGGCATCGGCCAGATCCCCGGCGAGGAGGCCGGGATCTACGGCTCCGGCATCTCGGTCCTGCTGGTGGCGTTCCTGGTCGTCGGCATCGGCCTCTCCCTGGGCGGGCCCACCGGCTACGCCATCAACCCCGCCCGTGACCTCGGCCCGCGCATCGTGCACACCTTCCTGCCGATCCCCCACAAGGGCACCTCGGACTGGGGTTACGCCTGGATCCCGGTCGTCGGCCCCCTGGTCGGCGGGGTCCTCGCGGGCCTCGTCTACAACGCAGCCTTCTGACCCACCGCCGTAGGACGCGAATCGACCCAAGACGTGAGGGGATGTCATGCCGGACAACGCCCAGAAGTACGTCGCCGCCATCGACCAGGGGACCACTTCGAGCCGTTGCATCATCTTCGACCAGGGCGGGGCCATCGTCGCCGTCGACCAGCGGGAGCACCGCCAGATCTTCCCCAAGCCGGGGTGGGTGGAGCACGACGCCACGGAGATCTGGTCGAAGGTGCAGGCGGTCGTCGCCGGGGCCATCGCGAAGGCGGGCCTGCGGGCGGACCAGATCAGCGCGCTCGGCATCACCAACCAGCGGGAGACAACCGTCCTGTGGGACCGGGCCACGGGCAAGCCCGTGCACAACGCGATCGTCTGGCAGGACACCCGTACCTCGGCGCTGTGCAACGAACTCGGCGGCACGGACGGGCAGGATCGCTTCCGTGAGCAGACCGGTCTGCCCCTGGCCAGCTACTTCTCCGGGCCGAAGGCCGCCTGGCTGCTCGACAACGTGCCGGGGCTCAGGGCCCGTGCCGAGCGCGGCGAGATCGCGTTCGGCACGATCGACTCCTGGCTGATCTGGAACCTGACCGGTGGCACGGACGGCGGCCGGCACGTCACCGATGTCACCAACGCCGGACGCACCATGCTGATGAACCTGGAGACCCTCCAGTGGGACACCTCGATCCTCTCCGCGATGAACGTCCCGGAGGCGGTCCTGCCGGAGATCAGGTCCTCCGCCGAGGTGTACGGCACGGCCGTGGGCCCCCTCGCCGGCGTTCCCGTCGCCTCGGCGCTCGGCGACCAGCAGGCGGCGATCTTCGGCCAGGCCTGCTACGACGTGGGCACCGCGAAGAACACCTACGGCACCGGGAGCTTCCTGCTGCTCAACACCGGGAACCGGCCCGTGCCGTCGAAGAGCGGGCTGCTGACCACCATGGGGTACAAGATCGGCGACGAGGCGCCGGTGTACTGCCTGGAGGGGTCGATCGCGATCACGGGCGCCCTGGTGCAGTGGTTCCGCGACCAGCTCGGCATCATCCGCAGCGCCGACGAGATCGAGCCGCTGGCGGCGAGCGTCGACGACAACGGCGGCGCGTACATCGTGCCCGCGTTCTCGGGCCTGTTCGCCCCGTACTGGCGCTCGGACGCGCGGGGCGTCGTGACCGGCCTGACGAGGTACGTCACCAAGGCGCACCTCGCGCGCGCGGTGCTGGAGGCGACGAGCTGGCAGACGCGCGAGGTGGTGGACGCCATGTTCCAGGACTCGGGGGTGCCCATCACGACGCTCAAGGTCGACGGCGGTATGACCAAGAACAACCTGCTGATGCAGCACCAGGCGGACGTCCTGGGCGTGCCCGTGATCCGGCCCCGGGTCTCGGAGACGACCTGCCTGGGCGCCGCCTACGCCGCCGGTCTCGCGACCGGGGTGTGGAACGACCTGGACGAGCTGAAGTCGCACTGGCAGCGGGACGTCGAGTGGACGCCCGCCATGGAGGCCTCCGTACGGGACCGCGAGTACCACAACTGGCGCAAGGCGGTGGAGAAGAGCCTCGGCTGGCACGAGGACGACGCGAGCTGACGACGCGAGCTGACGACGCGGGCCGCCCGCGCGAGCAGGCGGCGGGACCCACGCGCGCGTACGGCGTCGTCGGCGTCGCAAGGGACTCCACGCGCGCGTGCCCATGAAGCCACGGCCCGTACCCCTGTCGGCGGGGGTACGGGCCGTGCCTCAGGTGGTGACGGTCTGGCGCTGCCCCGACGCCTGGGCCATCGCGTGCCGGACGACGGCGACGAGGACGTCCTTGACCGAGTCACGCTGTCGGGCGTCGCACAGGACGACCGGTACGTCGGGGTCGAGGTCGAGGGCCTGGCGGACCGTCTCGGCCGGGTAACGCGCGGCCTCGTCGAAGCAGTTGACGCCGATCACGAAGGGGATGGAGCGCCGCTCGAAGTAGTCGACGGCGGCGAAGCAGTCCTCCAGGCGGCGCGTGTCGACGAGGACGACGGCCCCGAGGGCGCCGGAGGCGAGCTCGTCCCAGAGGAACCAGAAGCGGTCCTGCCCGGGGGTGCCGAACAGGTACAGGACGAGGTCCTCCCGCAGGGTGATGCGGCCGAAGTCCATGGCGACGGTGGTCGTCGTCTTGTTCTCCACACCGCTGGTGTCGTCGACCGGGCGGCCCGCCTCGGTGAGCACCTCCTCGGTGCGCAGTGGCTTGATCTCGCTGACCGCGCCGACGCAGGTCGTCTTGCCCACGCCGAAGCCGCCGGCCACGAGGATCTTGAGCGTGACGGGCTCGACCGGGGGTGTGCCGCGCTCAGTGCGCCCGAGGATCATCGGTCTTTCTCCTGCTGGATGGGGTGTCTGTCACGTGTTCGCTCCGCCTCCGTGGCGCTCAGAGCGCCCGGAGGCCGTTGATGACGTCGCGCAGGATGCTCTCGTCCACCAGCTCGGCAGGCGGAACGGGGCGGGTCACGTGGACGAGTTCCTCGTCCACGAGGTCTCCGACGAGGACGCGGACCACTCCGACGGGGAGGTCCAGGTCGGCGGCCAGTTCGGCCACCGACTGCGGGGTGTCGCGGCAGAGCTCGACGATACGGACGTGCTCAGGGGAGAGGGAGTGGTCCTCCTCCAGGTCGTCGACGTGCGGTTCCGTGACGACCACGGCGATCAGGTCGAGGCGGTGCTGGATCGCGTGGTTGGTCCGGCCGCGTGTCATCGCGTACGGACGCACCACTGGTCCGGCCTCGTCGTCGAACCAGTGGCTTCTTCCCTGACCGTCTCGGCTCATGCCGTCCCACTACCCGCCGAGGGGGCCGTCGGCGCGCGGGGCGGAGCCCAGATGTACGCCGACCCGCTTGACCAGGAGGGTCATCTCGTAGGCGACCTGCCCGATGTCCGCGTCGGAGTCGGCGAGGACGGCGAGGCAGCTGCCGTCGCCCGCGGCCGTGACGAAGAGGAAGGCCTCGTCGAGCTCGACGACGGTCTGCCGGACGCTGCCCGCCTCGAAGTGGCGGCCCACGCCCTTGGCGAGGCTGTGGAATCCGGAGGAGACGGCGGCCAGGTGCTCGCTGTCCTCTCTGGTGAGGTCCTTGGAGACGCCCGTGGGCAGTCCGTCGCTGGAGAGCACGAGCGCCTTGCGGATGCTGGCGACACGCTCCACCAGGTCGTCCAGGAGCCAGTTCAGCTCCCCGGACGTACCGGTCGCGGTCCTCTCGGCCTTCGGTGCGGTCATCGACCGTCCCCCTTAGTCGTTCCTCTTGGTGCTGAGACGCCCCGGGCGTCGTCGCCCTCGGCGTTCTCCTCGCGGCCACGCTGCCAACCCCGTTGGAGCGAGGCCATACGGCTGCGTACCTCGTCGGCGTCCCGTTCGCCCGGGTCCTGGTGCCGCTCGGGGCGGGACCTCTCGCGTTCGGTGCGCCGGTCGGGTCCCTCCTTCAACTGCGGTGCCAGGCTGGCCTGTCGGACGCGACGGGGCAGCGGCCCCGGAGCTGATTCTGCCTGGCCGTTCGTCGTGTCCGCGCGCGGGGTGGGTTCGCCCGCGCCGTACGGCGAGGTCGTGCCGGCCGGGTCGCCCGCCGGGGCCGTACGGCGGCGCTGGGGCAGCGCGGGGCCGTCGAACCCGCCGGGGGGCAGGGCGGTGAGCGGCCGGGTGTCGGCGGTCTCGTCAGGACCCGCCGTACGGCCCTGGCCGGGCTCGTCCTCCGGGTGCCTGGCCCTGGCCCCGGTCACCGAACGGCCGTGCGAGCTGACGAGGTGCGGGGTCCGGCGCTGCGGCAGTGGCACGGGGCCGAGCGTCGGGTCGGGGTCGGTGAGCGGTGCCTGCCGTCCTTCGCCGTCGCGCGCCGGCTGCCGCTGTTCGTCGGTGACGCCGGAGAGGGAGCGGCGGGGCCGGAACAGTCCGCCCTGTTCGGGCTCCTCGTCGCCGAGGGCGCCCGGGAAGCCGCCCAGGGGCTCCAGGTCGACCGGAGCCTCCAGTTCCACCGGACCGTCCAGAATGCCCGCGGTGAGCCCGGGGAGGCGGACCGGCACCTGGGAGAGGGCCGCGTTGCGCTCCGCCTCCAGTTCGGCCTCGCGGGTGGGGTGGGCGCGGTCGAGGCGGAAGCCGATGCCGTTGGTGTCGGGGACGTCGTCGGTGAGCAGGGCGTCGGGGATGAACACCACGGCCGTGGTGCCGCCGTACGGGGAGGGCTGGAGGGAGACCCGGACCTTCTGCCGCTGGGCGAGCCGGCTGACGACGAAGAGGCCTAGCCGGTCGGTGTCGGAGAGTTCGAAGTCGGGGGTCTCGGCGAGCTTGAGGTTGGCGTCCAGGAGGGCCTCGGCCGACATGCCGAGGCCTCGGTCGTGGATCTCCAGGGTGAAGCCGTTGGCGACGCGCTCGCCGTGCACCTGCACGGCGGTGTGCGGGGGCGAGAACACCGTGGCGTTCTCCAGGAGTTCGGCCACCAGGTGGGTCAGGTCGGCGACCGCGGGGCCGGTCACGGCGACGCGGGGCAGCCGGCGGACCTCGATGCGCTCGTAGTCCTCGACCTCGGCGACGGCCGCGCGGACGACGTCCATGAGCTGGATGGGCTTGCGCCACTGCCGGGAGGGGGCCGCGCCCGAGAGGATGACCAGGCCCTCCGCGTGGCGGCGCATACGGGTCGTCAGGTGGTCCAGACGGAACAGGTCGGCGAGTTCGTCGGTGTCCTCGGTCCGGCGCTCCATGGTGTCGAGGAGGGTGAGCTGCTTGTGCAGCAGGACCTGGCTGCGGCGGGCGAGGTTGACGAAGACCTCGGAGATGCCGCTGCGGAGTTCGGACTGCTTGACCGCGGCCTCGACGGCCGCCCGCTGGAGGGTGTTGAGAGCCTGGCTGACCTCGCCGATCTCGTTCTTGTCGTACTCCAGGTGCGGCACCTCGGTCTCCACGTCGACCTGTTCGCCCGCGGCGAGCCGGCGCATCACGCTGGGCAGCCGCACCCCGGCGGTCTCGTGGGCCTCCTGGCGGAGCCGGCGCAGGTCGCGGATGAGGACGCGGCCGATGCGGACGGACATGAAGAGTGAGAAGAGCAGGGCGAAGAGGCCGAGGACGCCGGCCACGGCGGCCTTCAGGATGACGTTGGTGACCAGTGGGCGGACCCGCTCCTGGTAGCGGTCGCCCGCCTCGACGCTGAGGTCGCGGAGGTCGGCGAGCACGGGCTCGACCGAGGTGTCCCAGCCCTTCGCGGTGAACTTGGTGGGCCTGCCGGGGTCGGAGCCGATGACGGCCTGTTCGACCGACCGCAGGGGCGCGGTGCTGGCGCCCTTCCAGTAGTCGGCGAAGCGGTCGCGGTCCTCGGTGGGCAGCTGCGGCAGGCTGATGTCGTACATCAGGGTGCGCTGGGCGACCAGGTCGGAGAAGTCGCGGATCTCCTCCTTGGTGATGCGGTCCGCGACGAGCACCGAGCTGAGCAGCGCGTCCTCGCGGGAGAGGAGTTCGCGGGCGCGGCCGACGTTGACCAGGGCGCGGCCCTGCTTGTCCATCTCCACGCTGTCGAGCGCGGGCAGGTTGGACAGCAGGGTGAAGCAGGGGTCGACGAGTTCGTTGTAGTGGCCGAGGGCCTGGGTGACGGTGACGGTGCCGCTCTCGACGGTGGTCCGCAGGGAGGGCAGGGTGTCGAGGGCGTCCAGGATCGTCGTCAGCCGCAGCGAGGTGGCCTCGCCCATCTCCTCGCGCAGGTCGGCGTCACGGGCGTGTGCGCGGAACTCCTCGACGGACTTGTCCGTGGCGGCCCGGCTGCGGTCGAGCGCCGTGGCCGCCTCGGTGGACTTGGGGTCGGCGAGGTAGACGAGGGTCTGGCGGCGTTCCTGCTGGAGCACACGGATCGTGTCCTCGGTGGGGAAGCCGACCTCCTCGACGATGTCCGCCACCCTGAAGAGATCGCTCGCCTCACGGCCCGTCAGCACCGTGGCGAACGTCCAGACACCCGTCAGGGCCACCAAGGGCACGAGCAACAGCGCCACGATCTTCCGGCGGATCGATTTCCCGCGAAAGCGCATGGCCTCCCCCAGCTCGACCCCCGCCAGGCCCGGGGGCACACATGTGCGTCAACAAACGGCGTGAGCCTACTACCGACTCGCGTGTATCTCGAAGAGCCGTCCAGGCAGCCACGGCACCAGGGGCTAACCGGACAGGGGGAGTTGTCCGTCCATTGGGGGAGATTGCCGCCCGCTGTCCGGCACTTGAACCAATGACATCCCGTCGGGGAAGTCTGCCGGTTGGCCGGATTTTTTCGTTCCGCGGGAATCTTCGGCGTACGTCGATCGTCTTTCTGTACGGGAATCGAGGGCGGAATCGGCCACAGATCCCGCAGGCCGCTTCCAGGCGGCGTAAACCAGAGGAAGTCGGGCACCAGTGGGGGGCCGGGTCCACGGATCCGGATCTGTTGGTCCACCGGCGGTGGGGAGTGACGAGTTGATGGGCACGGCGGAGCGGCGCGCAGCGTCCGGGGACGGAGCGGCGACGCCCGAGGTGGCGGCGCGAAGCGCGCAGACACCGGATCATGGCCTCCTGGCGGGGGTCGGCGTCGCGGTGGAAGAACGGGGGCGCTCCCCGCGCGCCGACGAAGAGCGGGTGTATTACCGGCCGTTGTGGATCGAGGAGCCGGCGCGCAGGCGACGGCTGCCCGATCCGGTGCGGACGGCGGCGGTGCGCGCGGTCCTCATCATCGCGGTGACACTGCTTCAGGCGATGGTGGCGTTCCTGTGCACCCTCGCGGGTTCCTGGCTGGCGTTCCCCATGGTGCTGAGCAGCGTGGCGAGCACGATCGCGGCGACCTGGGGCGTCCTGGACGTCTGGGTGACCCGCCAGGTGTGGAAGCAGCGCAACGGGGTGGTCTCCACCCCCAGCAGCACCGCGCGGGCCCTGCGCCGGGAGCGGCGGCGGGCCCGCCGCGAGGCGCGCGCCGCGGAGCGTACGCAGGAGCGAATACGCCGTCGGGGTGGCGCCGGGCAGCTGTCGCACCCGTAGGGCGACCGGGGCGGGCCTTCCGAGAAGGGCCCGCCCTCTCCGGGCGGCGATGACAGCCGCCTTCTCCTGACGGGCTCGCACGCCCCCTCCGGGCGGGCTCGCGCTAGCCCCTCCTGACACCTCTCGCACCCCCTCCTGGCCTCTCTCACCGCCTCTCTCACCAGGGCGGTTCTCCTGGCCAGGCGTGTCGGCGGTCACATTTGACCCGCTCTTGGGCATAGAACACGGTCTTCCGGTTAGGCGCTCAGCCGCGAGGGCGCCTGTCGCACGGCGCTGACCAGGAGGAACGAGAGACATGCCCGAACTTTTCATCGGTGGCGCATGGCGATCCGCGCTCGACGGCCGGACGCGTGAGATCCGCTGCCCCGCCGACGGCAGCCTGGTCGCGGTCGTCGACGAGGCCGGCGCCAAGGACACCGTGGAGGCCATCGCCGCCGCGCGGCGCGCCTTCGACGAGGGCCCCTGGCCCACCACTTCGCCCGCCGACCGCGGTGACCTGCTGCTGCGGGTGGCGGACCTTCTCGTACGCGACAAGGACGCGCTCGCGCGCGCCGAGTCCCTCGACACCGGCAAGCGGCTGGTGGAGAGCGAGTACGACATCGACGACATCGCGAACTGCTTCCGCTACTTCGGGCGGGCGGCCACCGCCGAGACGGGCCGCGTCGTCGACACCGGCCAGCCGGGCGTCGACAGCCGGGTCGTGTACGAGCCGGTCGGGGTGTGCGCGCTGATCACCCCCTGGAACTACCCCCTCCTGCAGACGGCCTGGAAGGTGGCCCCGGCGCTCGCGGCCGGCAACACCTTCGTGCTGAAGCCGAGCGAGCTGACCCCGCACACCGCCATCCATCTGATGCGGCTGCTGGCGGAGGCCGGGGTGCCCGACGGCGTGGCCAATCTCGTCCTCGGCGCCGGGCCCGAGGCGGGTGCCCCGCTCTCCGACCACCCGGACGTGGACCTGGTCTCCTTCACCGGCGGCCTGCAGACCGGCCGCCGGCTGATGGCCAACGCCGCCGCGAGCGTGAAGAAGGTCGCCCTGGAGCTCGGCGGCAAGAACCCGAACATCGTCTTCGCCGACGCCGACTTCGACGCGGCCGTCGACATGGCGCTGACCGCCGTCTTCCTGCACTCGGGGCAGGTCTGCTCGGCGGGCGCCCGGCTGCTGGTGGAGGACTCGCTGCACGACCGGTTCGTCGACGAGGTCGTCCGCCGGGCGCGGGAGATCCGGCTCGGCGGTCCCTTCGACGAGCGGGCGCAGACCGGCCCGCTCATCTCCGCCGCCCACCGCGCGAAGGTCGAGGAGTACGTCGCCCGGGGCATCGCCGAGGGCGCGGTGCTGCGCTGCGGCGGCGAGCGGCCGAGCGGCGAGGCGTACGACAAGGGGTTCTACTACCTGCCGACCGTCCTGGACGAGTGCACGGGCGCGATGTCCGTGGTCCAGGACGAGTCGTTCGGGCCCGTGCTGACGGTGGAACGGTTCAGCACCGAGGACGAGGCCGTACGGCTGGCCAACGACACGATCTACGGTCTGGCCGGTGCCGTGTGGACGACCGACGAGGCCAGGGCGCAGCGGATGGCGGCCCGGCTGCGGATCGGCACGGTGTGGATCAACGACTACCACCCGTATGTGCCGCAGGCCGAATGGGGCGGGTACAAGCAGTCCGGCTTCGGCCGTGAACTCGGGCCCGCGGGGCTCGCCGAGTACCGCGAGGCGAAGCACATCTGGCGCAACACGGCTCCGGCACCGCAGGGTTGGTTCGCCTAGTCCGTCGTTCTCGGCCGGCCTGTCGTTCTCGGCCGGCCTGTCGTTCTCGGCCGACCGTCGTTCTCGGCACCCGCAGAGCCACTCCCCCCTCCCCTCCCCCAGGCCCATCAGGAGTCCGCTCATGACGACCCTTGAGCAACCCACCGGACCGAAGAGCGCGTCCGACGACACCGAACTCACCGAGTTCGGCTACAAGCCCGAACTCAAGCGCACCCTGGGCAACTTCCACACCTTCGCCGCCGGGATCAGCTACATCTCGATCCTGACCGGCACGTTCCAGCTGTTCTACTTCGGTTTCGCCAGCGGCGGCCCGGCCTACTGGTGGTCGTGGCCGATGGTGTTCGTCGGCCAGTTCATGGTCGCGCTCTGTTTCGCCGAGCTGGCGGCCCGCTACCCGGTCGCGGGGTCGGTCTACAACTGGTCGAAGAAGATAGGCAATCCGCATCTGGGCTGGCTCGCGGGCTGGATGATGCTGACCGCCTCCATCGTGTCCATCGCGGCGGTCGCGCTGGCCTACCAGTTGACGCTGCCGCAGATCTCCGACGTGTTCCAGATCGTCGGGGACGGCACGGGCACGTACGACGTGGCGACCAACGCGGTCATCCTGGCCGCGGTGCTGATCCTCTTCACCACGCTGGTGAACGCCTTCGGCGTCAAGCTGATGGCGCGGATCAACACGGCGGGCGTGTTCATCGAGCTGATCGCCACCGTCGTGCTGATCGTGCTGTTCGCCGTGCACATCACCCGTGGTCCGCAGGTGGTCCTGGAGACCAACGGCACCGGGGCGAGCTACGGCAACGGCTATCTGGGCGCGTTCCTGGTGGCGTCGCTGGCGTCGGCGTACGTCATGTACGGCTTCGACACGGCCGCCTCGCTCGGTGAGGAGTCGCTGGACCCGACCCGGAACGCGCCGCGCGCGATCATCCGGGCGATCGTCGCCTCGTTCGTCCTCGGCGGTCTGATCCTGCTGCTGGCGCTGATGAGCGTCTCCAGCCTGAAGGGCGAGCAACTGTCCACGGACGGGCTGCAGTACGTCGTGCTGAACGTGCTCGGCCCGACGGCCGGCAAGGCGATGCTGTGGTGCGTCCTGATCGCGGTCACCGTGTGCGCCCTGGCCGTGCACACCGCCGCCGTCCGGCTGACCTTCGCCATGGCCCGGGACAACAACCTGCCCGCCTCCTCGAAGCTCGCCAAGATCCACCCGCGTTTCCAGACGCCGGTGCTGCCGACCGTGATCATCGGGGTGTTGGCGCTGGCGATCCTGGTGGTCAACATCCGTCAGCCGCAGATCTTCACCGTGGTGACCAGCATCGGCATCATCATGATCTATCTGGCCTATCTGGGCGTCACCGTGCCGATGCTGGTGGCGCGGTTGCGCGGCACGTGGCAGCCCGCCGGTGACGGCCGGTTCTCGCTGGGCCGCTGGGGACTGCCGGTGAACATCCTCGCCGTGCTGTGGGGCGCGGGCATGACCCTCAACCTGATCTGGCCGCGCGCCGCGGTCTACAACGCGGCCGCCCCCTTCCACTGGTACCTGCAGTGGGGTGCCGTCCTCTTCGTCGGGATCATCGCCGGTGGCGGCTTCGCCTACTACTGGTTCGTCCAGCGGCACAAGACGGGTGTGCTGGCCGAGCACCGCGTGGCCTCCGAGGCCGGGGCCGCCCCGTCGGCACCGCCCGCCGCTCCTCTCGCCACGCCCGCGGCGGACTGAGAGCCCCCACCAGGCATCACACGGCAGAGCACCACCCAGACACAGGACAGCAGAGCAAGCACAGCACAGCAGCTCGACAGCACAGCACCCAGGAGGTCAACTCCCCATGATCGAAGACGAGTTCGACTATGTCGTGGTCGGCGGCGGCACCGCGGGAAACGTGGTGGCGGCCAGACTCTCCGAGGACCCGTCGGTCACGGTGTGCGTCCTGGAGGCCGGCCCCAGTGACGTCGGCGACGACGACGTCCTGAAGCTGGAACGCTGGATGGGCCTGCTGGAGTCCGGCTACGACTGGGACTACCCGGTGGAACCGCAGGCCCGCGGCAACAGCTTCATGCGGCACGCGAGGGCGAAGGTGCTCGGCGGCTGTTCGTCCCACAACTCCTGCATCGCCTTCTGGGCACCGGCGGAGGACCTCGACGACTGGGCGGCCGCCGGCTGTACGGGCTGGTCGGCGGCCGACCTCTTCCCGCTCTACCAGCGGCTGGAGACCAACGACGCGCCCGGCGACCACCACGGCCGCAGCGGTCCGGTGAAGCTCCGCACCATCAAGAGCGAGGACCCCTGCGGCAACGCCCTGCTGGAGGCGTGCGCCCAGGCGGGTATCCCGACGACGCCGTTCAACACGGGCAAGACGGTGATCCGGGGCGCCAACTGGTTCCAGATCAACTCCGACGAGAACAACATCCGCCAGTCCTCGTCGGTGGCGTATCTGCACCCGATCATGGGCCGGCGTCCGAACCTGGAGGTGCGCACCGGGGTCCGCGCCAAGAAGCTGGTGCTCGACGGGCGGCGCTGCGTCGGCGCCGAGTATCTGGACCCGGACCTGATCCACACCCGGACGGTGCGCGCGCGGCGTGAGGTCATCGTCTCCTGCGGCGCCATCGACACCCCGAAGCTCCTGATGCTCTCCGGCATCGGCCCCGCCGAACAGCTGCGCGAGGTCGGCGTCGACGTGGTCGTGCACTCCGCGGGCGTCGGCGAGAACCTCCAGGACCACCCCGAGGGCGTCATCATGTGGGAGGCCGCGCAGCCGATGCCCACGACGTCCAACCAGTGGTGGGAGGCGGGCATCTTCTACGACACCGAACCGGGCCTGGACCGGCCCGACCTGATGTTCCACTACGGGTCCGTGCCGTTCGACATGAACACGGCCCGGCACGGCTATCCCACGTCCGAGAACGCGTTCTGTCTGACGCCGAACGTGACGCGGGCGAAGTCCCGGGGCACTGTGCGGCTGCGCACCCGCGACTACCGGGACAAGCCGAAGGTCGACCCGCGCTACTTCACGCACGAGCACGACGTGCGCGTGATGACGTACGGGCTGCGGCTCGCCCGGCAGATCGCGGCGCAGCCCGCGCTGAGCGGGTGGGCCGGGGCCGAGCTGGCGCCCGGGCCCGACGTCCGCACCGACGACGAGCTGTTCGACTACATCCGCAAGACCCACAACACCGTCTACCACCCGGCCTGCACGGTGAAGATGGGCGCGGACGACGACGCCTCGGCCCCGCTGGACGCGCGGCTGCGGGTGAAGGGGATCGAGGGGCTTCGGGTGGCGGACGGGTCGGTGATGCCGGATCTGGTGACCGTGAATCCGTGCATCACGACGATGATGATCGGCGAGAAGTGCGCGGATCTTTTGAAGGCCGACGTCTGAGGGGTTGGGTGGCTGGGGGCGTGGGGTGACTGCGGGTCCGTCGGGGCTGGTCGCGCAGTCACCCCACACCCCTCAGGGCGCGGCTGTGGTGGGCCTCTTGTACATGCGTGTCGCCGTGATCTCCGTGTGGGCCGTTTCCCCCGGCTGGGGCGGCTGGGGGAGGCCCGGGCGCAGGTGTTCCTCCACGCTGATGTACTTGAGGCCCGCTCGTAGGTCGGCGTCGTTGCGGAGGCGGATGACCAGGGGGAACTCCGCCAGGGCGGTCGTGTCGAAGAGGCCGGTGGTGTAGAGGAGCTGGACGCCGAGGGCGTCCGAGACCGCGCGCTGGAGTTCCAACAGGTACGTCGCGTTGGCGCGGCCGATGGGGTTGTCCAGGAACAGGGTCCCGGCGTGACGGTGCTTGTCCCGCCCGCGGTCGTTGCTGCGCAGCGCGGCCATCGTGCAGTACAGGGCGATGGCGGCGGTGAGCAGCTGGCCGCCGGAGAAGACGTCGCCCATCTGGCCGACGGGGACCCGCTCGGCCCTCAGCACCGCGTCGGGCTTGAGGATCTCCACGGCGACGCCCCTGGGCTGGAGCGCGGCGCTGACGCCCCTCAGCAGCAGGGACATGCCGTCGCGGCGCATGTCGGAGTTCTTCTTCACGGCCGCGCGGGTCGCCTCGTCGACGACCTCGCCGAGACGTTCGGTGAGGGTGGCCTGGTCGGGCTCCTCGAAGCGGATCCGCAGGAACTCCTGGCCCGACCACTCCCCCAGGCCCTCGGGCAGCCGGGAGAGCCGCTGGGCGGAGCGGAGGGTCGCGAGGGCCGACTCCACGAGGCCCCGCAGCCGGTCGACGATCGAGTCCCGGTTGCGCTCCAGCTGGGCCAACTCGTCGGTGAGGACCCGGAGTCGGGGCGCGAACGCGTCGGCCCACTTCTGGGCGTGCTCGGGGAGCGAGGAGGCGGGCAGCTCCCGGATCTGCTGGCGGGCCGGCGTACGGACCTGTTCGTAGCGTGTGGAGTTGGCGTGGCGTACGAGGACGTCGCTCGCCTCCCGCACGGAGCCCTCGGCGGCTGAGAGGTCGGCGGCGCAGCCCCGCAGGGAGCGGCGGGCCTCCGCGGCCGCCCTGCGGGCCTCTTCGAGCCCGCCGGGGTAGGGCTCGGGCTCCTCCTGCTCGTCGTCGGTGGAGTGGTCGCGCAGGAGGTCCCGCAGGAGGGCGGCGGTCTCGTCGAAGCCGCCGGCCGCGTCCTCGGCGGCGCGGTGGGACTCCAGCAGCTCTGCGTGGGCCTCCCGGGCCTGGGTCAACGCCTCGGCGCGGGACGCCAGTTCGGCGGTGGCCGTGCGCAGCAGGGCCTGCGCGTGGTCGGCGTCGCGCGGGAGCAGTTCCTCCGGCAGCTCGGTGTGCGTCTCGCCGTCCTCCGGGGCGAGACGCTCGGCCTCGCCGCGCAACCGGCCGAGCTGCTCGCTCGCGGTGGACATCCGCGTCTCCAGCAGCTGGACGAGTTCCTCGGCGCGCGCCGCCGCCGCCTGCCGCGAGGGCCCGTCGGAGCCGTCGGGCGACTGGAGCAGTTGCTCGGCGCGGTTGCGGACCTTGTTGGTCAGCCGGTCCAGCTCGGCGATCGCGGCGCTCTCGTCGCTCTCGGCCCGCGCCTGCTCGGCCCGCAGATCGGCACCGACGCCGACCTTCTCGTACACCTGGGACGCGGCCCGGTAGGCCTCACGCAGAGCCGCGAGGGGCTGCCGGGGCGCGTCGGAGTCCGTCGCCGGTACGTCGTCGGGGGCGCCCGCGATCTCGGCGCGCTCGGCGCGCAGCGCACGCGCCGTGCGGCGGGCGTCGTCCGCGCCGCGCTGGGTGGCACGCCGGTCCTCGTCGGCGGCTCGGGCGCGCTCCAGGCAGGACTGGGCGCGGGCCTCGGACTCGGCGGCCTCGTCGGCGAGTTCACGGAGCTTCGCCTGCCAGCCGGCGCGCTCGCGCAGGCGGTAGGCCAGTCCGGCGAGGGCGTCGGCGGCGCGGCGGGCCTTCTGCGCGGCCTCCTGCCGTTCGTCCCGCACCTGGGCCGCCTCGGCGGCCGCCTCCTCGGCCTCGGCCCGCACGGTGCGCGCCTCCGAGAGCTCCGCCTCGGCCTCCTCGGCGAACGCGCGGGTCTCCCGCGCGGTGTCGGCCAGCTCGGTCAGGCGTCCCGCCGGGCAGCCCGTGCGCCAGGAGGAGAGCCGGGCCGCCAGTTCCCGGTCCTTGCCGAGCCGGGCCGCCAGCTCCCGGATCTCCTCGTCCCGTGCGGTGGCCCGCGCGCGCAGCGCCTGCCGCTCCTCGTCGGCGGCGTGCTCGTCGTGCATGGCCGGGTTCGGCGGCACGAGGAAGACGTCGGAGGAGGGCCCCTCGCCGCCGTTCATGGGCGGTGTCGGTGCCAGCAGGGCCGCGGCCGTGCCGACGGCCACGGCGGACCTCGGGAGGAGAGCGGCGTCGCTCAGTGCCTCGCGGGCCCGGGCGTGCGAGTCGGGGTCGGTGATGATCACACCGTCGACCAGCTCGGGGCGCGCGGCGAGCACCCGCGCGTGGTCGGTGGGATCCACGGCCTGGGCGAGGTAGCGCCAGCCGGGGAGGGCCGGGATGCCGTGCTCACCGAGGAACTCGACGGTCGCCAGGACGTCCGGGCCCGGTGGCAGCAGTCCGCCGTCGCCGAGGGCGCCGAGGATGCGGGAGTCGTCGGCCGCGGCGGTGCGCAGCTCGAAGAGGTGGCGCTCGGCGGACGACACGTTCTCGTCGAGCAGTTCGCGCAGTTCGTCGGCGAAGCGGTCCAGTTCCTCGGGGGTGAGGGGGCCCTCGGTGGCGTCGCGTTCACCCGAACCGCCCGCGCCCCCAAGGCCGTTCGCCCCGGCCGCGCCGCCCGCGCCGCCCCGCGCACCACCCGGACCGCCGACGGCGTCCGCGCCGGCCGCCCGTGCGGTGGCGCCGACACCGGTCCCGCCGTCGGCGTCAGCTTCAGACCCGCCCCTACGAGGACCTGGCACCCCTCCCGCCGCCCTGCCCACGGCACCCGGCAGGCTCAGCAGTTCCGCCAGCCGCTCCTCCCCGGCGAGGGCCTCCGCGGTGCGTCGCTCCCCGTCGTAGGCCCGCTCTGCGGCGATCGCCGCGTCCGCCGCGCGGGCGGCCGTGAGCTCCGCGCGGGACTCGGCGGACGCCGCCTCACGGGCCTGCTCGGAGGCGCGGCGCGAGGCCTCGCGCGCGGTGTCCCAGGCGGCGACGGCCGTCTTCTCGGCGTCGCTGGCGGCGAGGGCGGCCCTGGCCGGGTCGGCGTCCGGCGCGCTGTCGTCCAGCCAGCCCGCGCGGACCGCCTCGGCGGTCTCCTGCTCGACCTCGCTGAGCCGCTGCTTCAGGTGCCCGATCTCGCTGCGGGCGCGCTGTGCCTCGGTGGCGGCGACGGTCGCATCCCGGTGGGCGGCCTCGCCGACCTCCTGAAGGGCGGCCGACTTCTCCTCACCCTCGTTCGCCAGGTTCTCGGCGCTCTCGGCGGCGGCGTGCAGGGCGCGTACGAGGTCGACGGCGGCCTTGGCGCGGGCGGCGAGCGCGGGGGCGGCGTCCCGTTCGGCCTCCTGGATGGCGGCGGCCACCCGGGCGACGCGGTCGGCGGCGGCCCGGTGCCTGAGCACGGCCTCGGCGGCCTGCCAGGCGGAGTGCAGGGTGCGTGCGTCGGCCAGCTCCCGCTTCTGCGCGGCGGCCGTCTTCTCGGCGGCGGCGAGCGCCAACGAGGCGTGCCGGTAGGCCAGTTCGGCGGCGATGAGCGCGCTGCGGTCCCGGGCGGCCTCGGAGTGCGTGACCGCGTACGCGGCGGCGGTGACCCGCTGGGCGAGATCGGTGCCCCGCAGTCGCTCCTGGGCGGCGCGTGCCGACAGTCGCCGGGCCAGGGTGCGGGTGCGGCGTTCGGCGCCCGCGTGGACGTCCCGGGCCCGGGAGCGCGCCTCGGCCGCCTCCACGATGCGGCCCAGCAGATCCACGGACCCTGCCGTGAAGTCGCGTTCGGCGATCAGCTCCGCCCGCCGCCCGAGCTTGTTGCCGAACCCGGCGACGAGGTCGGCCAGTCCGTCCGTGTCACGGGTGTCGGTCACGGCCCGTAGCAGCAGGTCGGTGAAGTCGGAGTCCTTCTTCACCGCGAAGAGACCGGCGGCCTCGCCCTCGTCGGCGTTCATCTCCCGCTGGTAGCGGAAGAGTTCGGGGTCGAGACCGAGGTCCGTCAGATGCTCGTTCCAGCGGTCGTGGATCTCCTCCCAGTGCACTTCGAGGTGCGGATACGCCTTGCCCGCCTCGGTGAGGGCGTCCCGGAACCCCTTCATGGTCCGCCGCCGCCCCTGCGCGCCGGACGCGCCCTCGACGGGCGGCCGTACGGCGGTGGACTCGGCGACGGGCAGATTGTCGAGGCTCAGCCCCGGGCCGGGCCTGAAGGAGTACCAGGCCTCGGCGAACTTCCGTGGATCGTTGGAGACCTGCCGCCCCCGCCACTCGCTCGCCTTGCCGACGACCACGCACTCGCCGGTCAGGGTGTGCTGCCACTCCAGGGCGACGTGCCCGCAGTCGTCCGCCAGCAGGAACTTCCGCAGCACTCCGGAGCTGGCACCGCCCAGGGTGTTGCGGTGGCCCGGCAGCATCACCGAGAAGATCAGCTTGAGCAGCACGGACTTGCCGCCGCCGTTCTCCAGGAAGAGCACGCCGGCCGGCGCCGGCCGGCGTGGTGCTTCGGTCGGCTCCTCCTGGAAGAACTCCGCCTGCCGCGGCGCGGGGTCGGGCACGAACTCGCCCACACCTCTCAGGTCCAGCACGGTGTCGGCGTAGCGCGCACCGGCCGGCCCGATGGAGTAGAGGCGGACCCGGGACAGCTCGTACATGGCGGCGGACTTTCGCGGTCGTGACGGTGGATCGTGCGGGGGGATCAGGGCAGTTGTGGGATCAGGGCGGTCGCGGTGTCAGGGCGGTTTCGGAGTCAGGGCAGTCGCGGGGTCAGGAAGGTGAGTGGAACGGCAGTCCCGCGTCGGCCACCAGCTCCAGGTCGTCGGTGTCCTCGGCCGGCAGCAGCGTCGCCGAACCGTCGGTGACCGGGACCACGCCCAGCTCCAGCAGTTCGGCCATCGCGGCGCTGCCCGCCATGTCCCGTACCTGGAGCTGGTAGCGCGCGGTCGTGCGGTACGTACCGCCGTTGTCGTCGCCCGTGCGCTGGAGGAAACCCGAGTCGGTCAGGAAGCCCACCGCCTTGGCGATGATGCCGGTGGTGGACCCGGCGAGCCGGCGGGCGTCCTTGGTGGCCCCGGTGGAGCTGCGTCTGGCCCAGATCCGCCAGGCCGACTCCAGGCCGGGCGCGTCGGTCGCCGGGTCGGTGTTCTCCCCCTGCTCCTCGGCCCGCTCCTCCAGCCGCCGACAGGCCTGCCGTACGAACGCGTCGACCCCGTTGACCGAGACCCGTCCGATGTAGCCGTCGTCCGCGAGGTCCTCGGGGCGGGGGAACGCCATCGCGGCCACCGCGAGATGGGCCAGCCCGTGCAGGAACCGGTCCACCGAGTCCGCCGACGTCCGCCGTGCGTACTCCCCCATCCGCACGGCGAACACCGAGTCCTCGGCGGCGGTCACCGCCATGCCGGCCCGCGGCGACACCTCCAGCACGACCAGCCCCAGCCCGGTGGCGACGGCGTCGGCGAGGCGGGCGAACGCCGGATCCTCCCGGTACCGCCGCAGCAGCTCGCCGTACTCCTGGTCACGGGCGGGCTGCAACTTCGGTTGCAGCCCGAAGGCGACGAGCCGAGCGGCATCGGCGGCGTCGGCGGGAGTGAGGGCGGCAGCCACCGGAGCGGCCGACGTCTCCGGCTCGCTCCACTCGACATGCTCACTCACGACAAGAACTCCTCGATCTCATAACCAGGGCGTACGGCGAGCGCCCTCGCGGGGGCGCGGGACTGTGACAGAGGCGGCTCCGCCGCGTGGGCGCGACCGGCCACGGGCGAGCCGCACTCGGCCGGCGGCGGGAATCCTGACGGCGTTCTCACACGGCCTCCCTTTCCGCTGCCATCCCCGCGGAGTCCAGCAGGGCCATCCCCACGATCAGATCCGCTCCACCGAACTCGGGATCGTCCAGCTCCACCCCGTCGTCCACGGCGAAGAGCAGCTTCTCCTCGCCCTGCCGATAGGCCGTACCGACCGGGGGGCTCGCCGCGTGGACGGCCAACAGGGCGACCAGATACGGCAGTTCGGGGTCCTGAAGCCGGGCCTGGGCCAACAGCCCGGACAGCCGCCGGGGAGCGTCCGCCGGCAGGTCCAGCAGCCGCTTCGCCGCGGCCAACTGCTCCTCGCTGAACCGGCTGTCGTCGGGCGTGGCGATCAGGTCCGGCTCCGGCATCTCCGCCCCGAGGTGCTCCCGCTCGACGGGCGGGGTGAACAGCAGCTCCACGAGGTCCCCCACCCGCACGGACCCGGGCGTGCGCAAGCCGGTGCCGCGCGCGAAGAACGCGTCGGTCACCCGCCGGGCCTGCTCCACGGGCAGCGGCAGCAGTGGTCCGACGAGATGCCCGTAGAGATCTATCCCGGAGGTCGTCATCGGCGTGGCGAAGGCCTGCCGGTCCTGCTCGGCGCGGAACAGCGGTCCGGCCTCCAGCAGCCGGGACTGCAACTGCGTGTGCCGCCGGATGCAGTCCTTGACGATGTCGACGAGCTCGGCTGCGCGCCGCTTCTGCTCGGGTTCCTCGGACTCGTCCCGGGCCTTGCGGATGTTGGTGAGGATCGCGTTCTCGTGGCGGTAGCGGTCGGCGACGTGGTCGAGGGCCTCGGCGATCATGTCGGGCACGGTCCGCAGCCAGTCCACCGCGCGGACGTTGCGCCGGGTGGCGTCCAGGGCCCTGCGCAGGGTCTCGGAGTACTGCACGGTCCGGTAGCGGGCCTGCTCGGCGGCGAGCTGGGCGTCGGCGAGGCGGCCCCGGCTGATCAGGACCTCCAGCTTGACCTCGGCGGCGATCTGGGCGCTGGTGACATCGGTGTCGAGGGCGCCCACGAGGACGTTGACGGCTTCGTCGGTCGTCCGGAGGTAGACACCGCCGCCGTAGCCGGGGACCTCCTCGATCAGCTTGAAGTCGTAGTCGCGGCGGACGTAGGTGCCGTCGGGCGCGAAGGTCCCGTACACGGCGCGGAAGCCGCGGTCGACGCTGCCGACGTTGATCAGGTTCTCCAGGACCCAGCGGGCCACCCGCTCGTGCTCCTCGACGGGCCGCCGGGGGGCCTGGGCGGCGATGCGCGGGATGAGGCGGGCGACGATCTGGTCGTGGTCCGCGCCCGTGTCGAAGTCCATGTTCAGGGTGACCAGGTCGATGGCGGCGAGGGCGACCTCGGCCATGCCGTACACCGTGTACTCACCGGCGAGGTTCGCCTTGCGCGCGTCCAGGTCGTGCAGCGGCGCGGTGCAGGCGAGCGCGCGCAGCCGCCGCGCCAGTCCCTCGTCGGCGGCCGGCCCCGGCGCGGGGCGCGGCCCCGCGCTGAGCTGGGGCGGAACACTGTCCGTCGATGCGGGTGAAGTCACGGTGCACAGACTAGGTCCTGGGTCTGACATCGACCCAAACGCGCCGCCGGGCGAGCCCCCGCGCCGCTCACGGGGCGCTGTCGCTCACGGGGCGCTGTCGCGGACCCTCCGTCCGTAGACCTCCACCAGTCCCCGGAGCGAGTCGTCGAGATACGCCGCCAGCATCCGCTCGGCCTCGTCCCGCTCCCCCCGCCGCAGCGTCTCCAGGATGAGCTGGTTGCGCGCCAGGTACGGCTCGTACAACTTGCGCGGGTTGTCCACCACGTGGAAGGCGAGCCGGAGTTCGGCGAAGACGCTGCGCATCAGCTCGTCGGTGCGGGCGCTGCCGGCGAGGGCGACCAGTTCGCGGTGGAAGTGGATGTTGGCGGTGGACACCCCTTTCCAGTCGCCTTCGCGGGCCTCGCGCTGCCCCTCCGCGACGGCCGCGGCGAGCCCGTCCAGACCGTACGGCGGCTCCCCGAGCCCGTGCACGACGGCGCACTCGACGAGGCGGCGGGTGCGGTAGATGTCCTCCACGTCCTCGACGGTCAACACCCGTACGAAGACGCCCCGGTTGAGCTCGTGGACGAGGAGCCGTTCATGGGTGAGCAGGCGGAACGCCTCGCGGAGGGTGTTGCGGGAGACACCGAGGGCGCCGCCGATGCTGTCCTCGGACAGCCGGGTCCCGGGCGGGAAGAAGCCCTCGGCGATGCGGCTGCGGAGGATGTCCGAGACCCGCTCGGCGGTGCTGGTGCGCCCCAGGAGGGCGCGGTCGTCGGCAAGTCCCGTCAGTTCGGCGGCCATGCCGGAATTCAATCGCAGAGAGGAGAACGAAACAACAGGGGTATTGAAGGATCGTTCAACGATCCTCTACCTTGCTGGACAGGCGCCCTCCGCACCACGGCTCAGTCCTCACGCACCCTCCCCCCTCACCGCGAGGTGCACATGAGTACGAACCCTCCTTCCCAGGCCCTGACCTCCACGAGCGAACCCGACCCCGACGGCCGGCCCGCCGACGACGGCCCCCTCGGCTGGCTGCGGGCCCTCGGCCCGCGCGGCCGCCGCGCCTTCGGCGGCGCGTTCGGCGGCTACGCCCTCGACTCCTACGACTACTTCACGCTGCCGCTGAGCATGGTCGCGCTCACGGCCTACTTCGGCCTGGACAACGGCCAGACCGGGCTGTTCACCACGGTCACGCTGGTCGTGTCCGCGATCGGCGGCGCCGCGGCCGGTGTGCTCGCGGACCGGATCGGCCGGGTCAAGGCGCTGATGATCACCGTGATCACGTACGCCGTGTTCACCGTGGCCTGCGGCTTCGCGCCCAACTACGAGACGCTGCTGGTCTTCCGCGCCCTCCAGGGGCTCGGCTTCGGCGGGGAGTGGGCGGTCGGCGCGATCCTCGTCGCCGAGTACGCGAGCGCCAAGCACCGGGGGCGTACGCTCGGCGCGATCCAGAGCTCCTGGGCGGTCGGCTGGGGTCTGGCCGTGATCGTCTACACGATGGTCTTCTCCTTCCTCGACGACGACCTGGCCTGGCGCGTGATGTTCTGGACCGGCGCCCTGCCCGCGCTGCTCGTGATCTGGGTGCGCCGGTCGGTCGAGGACGCCCCGCAGGCCGCGGCCGCGCGCGAACGGAGCGCCGAGAAGGGCTCGTTCGCGGTGATCTTCCGGCCGGGCACGGCCTCCGCGCCGGGGCTGCTGCGCACCACGGTGTTCGCGGTGCTGCTCTCCACCGGCGTCCAGGGCGGCTACTACACGCTGGCGACCTGGGTGCCGACCTATCTGAAGACGGAGCGGGGTCTGTCGGTCGTCGGCACCGGCGGCTACCTCACGTTCCTGATCTCCGGCGCCTTCATCGGCTACCTCACCGGCGGCTATCTCACCGACCTGCTGGGCCGCCGCCGGAACATCTGGCTCTTCGCCGTGCTCTCGGCGCTGTGCATCCTGGCGTACGCGAACATCCCGAACGGCGCCAACACCCTGCTGCTGGTGCTGGGTTTCCCCCTCGGGTTCTGCATGTCGGCGATCTTCAGCGGCTTCGGCTCGTACCTCAGCGAGCTGTACCCGGTGGCCGTCCGCGGCACCGGGCAGGGCTTCACGTACAACACCGGGCGCGCGGTGGGCGCCGTCTTCCCGACCACGGTCGGCTTCCTGGCGGACAGCTGGGGCGTCGGCGGCGCGCTGGTCTTCGGCGCGATCGGCTACGGCCTGGCGGCGGTGGCCCTGCTCGGCCTCCCGGAGACACGCGGAAGGGAACTGCTGTGAACCCCCTGACCACGCGGCACCCCGACCCGGCAGCCGCCCCGCACGACCGGCCCTTCGCCTCCGTCGACCCGCACGCGCACGCGTGGACCCCCGAGGAGGCGCGCGCCCGGTTCCGTACGGGTGCCGCGGGCCCCACGGCGGGAGTGGCCGCCGGACACACCCAGGCGAACCTGATCTCCGTGCCCGCCGACTGGGCGTACGACATGCTGCTGTTCTGCCAGCGCAACCCCAAGCCGTGCCCCGTGCTCGACGTCACGGACGCCGGCGCGTGGACGACCCCGCTCGCCCGGGGCGCGGACCTGCGCACCGACCTGCCGCGCTACCGGGTCTGGGAGCACGGCGAGTTGGTGGCCGAGCCGACGGACGTGGTCGACGTCTGGCGGGCGGACCTGGTGTCGTTCCTGATCGGCTGCAGCTTCACCTTCGAGTCGGCGCTGACCGGGGCGGGCGTCCCGATGCGCCACGTCGAGCAGGGCCGCAACGTGTCGATGTACGTCACCTCCCGCCGGTGCCGGCCCGCCGGGCGGGTGCGTGGCCCGCTGGTGGTGTCGATGCGTCCGGTGCCGCCCGAGCACCTGGCGGCGGCGATCCGGGAGAGCAGTCTGCTGCCGGCCGTGCACGGTGGCCCGGTGCACTGCGGCGAGCCGACGGGCCTCGGCATCGAGGACCTGTCCCGTCCGGACTTCGGCGACCCGGTCGACGCCGCACCGGACGACATCCCGGTGTTCTGGGCCTGCGGGGTGACACCCCAGGCCGCCGTGATGGCGTCACGCCCGCCGTTCGCGATCACGCACGCCCCGGGGCAGATGTTCCTGACCGACGCCCGCGACGAGCAGTACCGCGTGCTCTGACATACAAGCGAGAGAATGGGATTCATGGGCTCGATCGATCTCAACGCCGACCTCGGCGAGGGCTTCGGCCGCTGGACGCTGACCGACGACGAGCGGCTGCTGTCCGTCGTCACCAGCGCCAACGTGGCCTGTGGCTTCCACGCGGGGGACCCGGTCACCATGCGGCGGGTCTGCGAGCTGGCGGCCGAGCGCGGTGTCCGGATCGGCGCCCAGGTCTCGTACCGCGACCTGGCGGGCTTCGGGCGACGCGCGATGGACGTGCCGCCCGCCGAACTGGCGGCCGAAGTGGCCTACCAGATCGGTGCTCTTGAGGTCTTCGCACGCGCGGCGGGCACGCGCGTGTCGTACGTGAAGCCGCACGGCGCGCTCTACAACCGCGTCGTGCACGACGAGGAACAGGCGGCGGCGGTCGTCGACGGAGTGCGCCTCGCCGACGCCGCGCTGCCCGTCCTCGGCCTGCCCGGCTCGCGTCTCCTCGCGCTGGCCGAAGGGGCGGGACTGCCCGCCGTCACCGAGGCGTTCGCGGACCGCGCCTACACCGACCTGGGCACGCTGGTGCCGCGCGGTCAGGACGGTGCCGTCATCACGGACGGCGACGCGGTGGTGGCCCGGTCGCTGGGCCTCGCCACGGACGGCACGGTCGTGTCCCACTCCGGCGTACGCGTCCCCGTCCGGGCCCGCTCCCTCTGTCTGCACGGCGACACACCGGGCGCGGTGGAGCTGGCCCGGCGGGTGCGGTCCTCGCTGGCGGCCGCCGGCGTGCGCGTGGAGGCGTTCTCATGAGAGCCCTGCCGGTCGGAGACCGCGCCCTGCTGATCGAAGTGGGGACGGGCGAGGAGGCCGAAGCCCTGCACGCCGAGCTGCTCCGCCGCCGCGCGACGGGCGACCTGTCGGCGACCGAGATCGTCCCGGCCGCCCGTACGGTCCTTTTGGACGGCCTCGACGCCCCGTCCCGCCTCGCCGAACGCCTCGTCTCCTGGGACATCCCGCCGGTCCCGCCGCGCGCGGAGCAGGTCGTCGAGATCCCCGTGCGGTACGACGGCCCCGATCTGCCGGACGTCGCCGCGCACTGGGGTGTCGACGAGGCCGAGGTGGTCCGCGCCCACGCGGGCGCCGAGTACCGCGTGGCGTTCTGCGGCTTCGCCCCCGGCTTCGGCTACCTCACGGGGCTGCCCCGCGAGGTCCCGCGCCGGGCGACCCCGCGCACGTCGGTCCCCGCGGGGTCGGTCGCCCTGGCCGGCCCGTACACCGGCGTCTACCCGCGCGCGTCCCCCGGCGGCTGGCAGCTCATCGGCACGACGGACGCGGTGCTGTGGGACCCCGCGCGCGTGCCGGCCGCGCTGCTGGCGCCGGGCACCCGGGTCCGCTTCACCCCCTTGGAGACGCCGTGACGGACGATGCCCTCGTGGTGGTCCGCGCGGGCGCCCTGACCACCGTCCAGGACCGGGGCCGCCCCGGGCACGCCCACCTCGGCGTGCCCCGTTCGGGCGCCCTGGACGCGCCGGCGGCCGCCCTGGTCAACCGTCTGGTGGGCAACTCCCCGGACGCGGCCGTGCTGGAGACCACCCTCAACGGCTGCTCCGTGCGGCCCCGCTCGGCGGTCGTCGTGGCCGTCGGCGGTGCCCCCGGTCCGGTCACCGTGGACGGCCGCCCGGCCCCGTGGGGCGCGCCCGTACGTGTCCCCGGCGGCGCCCTCCTCGACATCGGCCCCGCCCGTTCCGGCGTACGCGGTTATCTCGCCGTCGCCGGTGGTGTGGCCGTCGAACCGGTGCTGGGCAGCCGCTCCACGGACCTGTTGTCGGGCCTCGGTCCGCCCCCGCTGACGGACGGCACCGTGCTCCCGCTCGGCCGCCCGTGCCGCCCGCACGCGCGCGTGGACGTCGTCCCGCACCCCGCGCCGCCCTCGGAGCTGGTGCTGCGCGTCACCCTGGGACCACGCGACGACTGGTTCACGGACACGGCGCTGCGCACCCTCACCAGGCATCCGTACGCCGTGTCGTCCGCGAGCAACCGCATCGGGCTGCGCACGGAGGGGCCCGCCCTGGAGCGCTCCCGGCCGGGTGAACTCCCCAGCGAGGGAATGGTGCTGGGCGCCGTCCAGGTGCCGCCGGACGGCCGTCCGGTCGTCTTCCTCGCCGACCACCCGACCACCGGGGGCTATCCGGTGATCGCGGTCGTCCACCCGGCGGACCTGCCCGGCGCGGCCCAGGCCACGCCGGGCACGCCGGTACGGTTCGTCGCCGTACGGCACCGCCGCTGACCAGGGGTGGCGCCCGGCGTCGGTCCGGTCGCCCCGGGCCGCCTCACGCCACCTCCGGCCGTTGCTCGGGGGCGGACAGCGCGGCCAGGGCCGACGCGACCGCGTGGGAGGCGGACAGGTCCAGCCGGGCGCTGGTGCCGCGCGCCTTGTGGCGTACCTCGGCGGCGGCGAGGGCCAGGAGCTGCGGGAGCAGGTCGGTGCAGCGCCGGGCCACCCAGCCCGTGCCCGCGGTGGCCAGCCACCAGAAGCCGGCGGCGCGGCCCGGCGCCTCGAACTCGGGCTCGGCGGAGGGCGCCGGGCCCGTGGCGATGCCCGCCTCGGTGAGCAGGGCGTGGAAGCGGAGGGCGAGCTGCCGGTGTCCCCGTTCGCCGGGGTGCAACCGGTCCGCGCTCCACATCGCGCGGTCCGTCAGCCAGGCGCCCTCCGAAGCGTGCAGATGGACGGCTCCGTGGCGCTCGGACAGGGCGTGCACGACGGTGTTGACGGCCCGCTGCCGCCGGGCGAGGGGCCTGGCGAGCGCCCCCGGCAGACCGAGCATCGCCCCGGGATCGGGCAGACAGGCGGTGAGCAGCACCGCTCCGCGCTCCCGGAGCGCCGCGTAGACGGCGTCGAGGCGAGCGGTGACGGCGTGGATGTCGAAGGTGCACCGCAGGGTGTCGTTGACGCCGATGACGACCGAGGCGATGTCCGGGCGGAGGTCGAGCGCGGCGGACAGCTGCCGCTCCAGGACGTCACGCGTCTGGGAGCCGCTGACGGCCAGGTTGGTGAACTCCACGGTGGGCCCGGCGCCCGGCCACGCATGCAGCCCCGGGCCCGACCCCGCGTGCAGCCCCACCCCCGACCCGCCGCCCGGCCCCCCATCCGGCCCACGGCCCGGCCTCGCATCCGCCCCACCGCCCGGCCCCACGTCCGCTCGGAGCCCTTCGGCGAGCAGCGCGGCCCAGCCCCGCCAGCCGCCTTCGACGGGGTCGCCCACGCCCTCGGTGAGGGAGTCGCCGAGGGCCACGAACCGCAGGGCTCTCATCCCACGCCCTCCCGCACCGGGCGCCCGACGGTCGCGTCGTGCGCGGTGAGGAAGGCGTCCACCGCGGTCTGCCAGCCGAAGCACTCGGCACGCGCGCGTGCCGCCTCCCTGCGCTCGCCCTCGGTGCGGTCCAGCAGCAGTTCGACGGCGTCCGCGAAGGACTCCCCGTTGTCGGCCGCCGTGGCGCCTGCCGAGCCGATGACCTCCGGCAGCGCCGAGGAGGAGCTGGCCACCACGGGGGTACCGCAGGCCATGGCCTCCAGTGCGGCCAGCCCGAACGTCTCGGCGGGCCCGGGGGCCAGGGCGACGTCGGCGGAGGCCTGCAGGGCGCCCAGCGTCTCGCGGTCGCCCACGTGCCCGAGGAAGGTCACCGGCAGCCCCTTGGCCCGCTGTTCGAGCCTGCCGCGCAGCGGGCCGTCACCGGCGACGACCAGCACGGCCCGCCGTCCGCGCCGCAGCAGCGCCTCCAGGGCGTCGAGGGCCGTGCCCGGCCGCTTCTCCACGGACAGCCGGGAGCACATCACCAGCAGGACCTCGTCCTCGCGCGCGTGCCGCTCCCGCAGCCCCGGGTCGCGCAGGGCAGGGTGCCGTCCCACGAGGTCGACGCCCAGGGGGGCCCGGACGACGTTGCGCGCCCCGATCCGCACGAACTCCCGTTCGGCGAACTCGGTGGTGCACACCACTCGCGAGTAGGTGTGGGCGGTACGGACGTTGAGGGCGTCCGAGGCCCGTCGGGCCATGCCCTCGGACAGCCCCCAGGTCCGCAGGACCCCGTCGGCGGTCTCGTGCGAGACCATCACCGCGCGCACCCTGGCCCGCCGCGCCCACTTCCCCGTCCAGCGCAGCGTGGTGCGGTCGGAGACCTCCAGCCGGTCGGGCCCCAGCGACTCCAGGAGGCCGGCCACCCGCCCCTTGTCCATGAGGACCCGGTAGCCGCCGGTGCCCGGCAGCAGCGGTCCTGGCAGGGTGATCACCCGGCCCTGCTCGGTCGCGCGGTCGGTGTACCGCTCGCCGGGCACGATCAGTACCGACTCGTGCCCGGCCGCCTCGTATCCCCTGCCCAGTTCCCGCAGCGCGATCCGCAGTCCGCCCGAGGAGGGGGCGACGAAGTTGGCGAGCCGCACGATCCGCAGCCCGGTCCGGGCACCGTCCCTCGGTGCTCCCTCGACAGCGTTCCCGGTCATGCCGCCACCGCCGTCCGCGCCGTCAGCACGTCGGCGTAGTGCCCGATGAGCTGGTCGCCGACGGCCGCCCAGGTGCGCCCTTCGACCATGGCCCGTCCGGCGGCCCCGTAGGCGGCCCGCAGTGCCGGGTCGGCGGCGAGCGACCACACGGCGTCGCGTACGGCGGCCGCGTCGCGCGGCGGGACCAGGAGCCCCGTGCGCCCGTGGGCGACGAGGTCCAGCGGGCCCCCGGCGGCGGGCGCCACCACGGGCACCCCGCTGGCCATGGCCTCCTGCACGGTCTGGCAGAAGGTCTCGAAGGGGCCGGTGTGGGCGAAGACGTCGAACGAGGCGAAGATCCGCGCGAGTTCGTCGCCGGTGCGGCGCCCCAGGAAGACGGCTCCCGGCAGGGCTTCGCGCAGCCCCGGTTCGCTCGGCCCGTCGCCCACGACGACGACCCGCACTCCCTCCAGCCCGCACACACCCGCGAGCAGTTCGATCTGCTTCTCGGGGGCGAGACGGCCGACGTAGCCGACGATCAGCTCACCGTTCGGCGCCAGTTCGCGGCGCAGGGCCTCGTCGCGCAGCTCGGGGCGGAACCGGACGGTGTCGACGCCGCGCGGCCACAGGCTCACGCGGGGCACACCGTGTGCCTCCAGGTCGCGCAGGGCCGCGCTGGACGGGGCGAGGGTGCGGTCGGCTGCGGCGTGCACGGAGCGGATGCGCCGCCAGGCCGCCGCCTCACCGGCGTGGACGTAGGTGCGGGCGTATCCCGCGAGGTCGGTCTGGTAGATGGCGACGGCGGGCACACCGAGCCGGGCGGCGGCCGCCATGCCGCGCACGCCGAGGACGAAGGGGCTGGCCAGGTGGACGATGTCGGCCCGGTGCTCGACGATCGCCGCGGCGACCCTGCGGCTGGGCAGGGCGACGCGGACCTGGGGATAGCCCGGGAGCGGGAGGGAGGGGACGCGGACGACGGGGCACGGTGCCTGGAGGTCGGCTCCGGCTCCGGTTCCCTGGGCGGTGGCCGGGGCCACGACGAGCGGGGCGTGCCCCCGCGCGACGAGGTGCCGCGCGGTCTGCAGGGCGCAGTGGGCCACGCCGTTCACATCGGGGGGAAAGGACTCGGTCACTATGACGACACGCATAGGGGTGTTGTCGTCGTGCTGGACGTGGCCGCGTCAACGTGGATCTTTCCGGACGAGGAACGTCCCATGAGCGTTGCGCTGCACACATGTCCAGGTCAGACCGTGTCCATGCCCTCCTGACCTCCGGGTCACGGGGTGTTCACATTGCGGGCATGTCAGGACCGATTCGGCTGCGTACGGCTGTCTGGACCTCGGCCTCCTCGGCCGGGTCGGCGGCGAGCCTGCGGAGTTGGTCGACGACGCGCGCGTCTCCCGTCTCGGCGTGCCGGGCGGCGATCTCGCGGGTGGTCTCCTCGCAGTCCCAGAGGCATTCGACGGCGAAGCCGGCCGCGAAGGAGGGGTCGGTGGCGGCGAGTGCGCGGGCGGCGCGGCCGCGGAGGTGGGAGGAGGCGGTCTCACGGTAGATGTGGCGCAGGACGGGCGCGGCGCAGACGATGCCGAGGCGTCCGGCGCCGTCGACGAGCGTCCACAGGGTCTGCGCGTCCGGTCCTTCGCCGCGTACGGCCTCGCGCAGCGCGCCCAGCACCAGGTCGCTGTCCTTGGTCCCGCCGAGACAGGCGAGCATGCGTCCCGCGGCGGCGCCGAGGGGGTCGGGCCGGTGCACCCAGCCGCGTGCCCGGTCGACGGCGGCCATGCTGCGCATCCGTTCGAAGGCGTCGACGGCGGCCTCCACGACCATCGTCGTGCCGTCGGTCACGGCGCCCTCGATCAGGTCGAGGGCGTCGGGATCGTTGCCGTCGGCGAGGTAGCGCAAGGCGGTGCAGCGGGCGCCGTCGTCGCCCGAGCGGGCGGCGGCGAGGATCTCGGGCCGGTCCTCGGGGCCGGCGACGGCGGTCAGACACCGGGCGGCCGGCACATGGAGGACGGCTCCGCGTTCGATGCCCTGCTGGGCCCACTCGAACACGGCCGCGACGCTCCATCCGGGCCGGGGCCCGCTCGGTCGCATCTGCCGCTGCCAGCGGTCGAAACAGCCGGTCTCGTGGGCGGCCCGCACACGGGTGGCGATCGCCTCACGGGGATCGTCGGCCCACAGCCGCCAGGGCCGGGGTTCGAAGGCGTCACGGACGGCGGCGGCCAGCTCGGCCTCGCCCTCCGGATCCGTGGCGAAACGGGCCAGGACGGGTTCGGCGAGGGAGCGCAGTCCCTCGTCGTCGTCCCGGAGGGCCAGCTCGTCCAGGGCCCAGGCCCAGCTGGTGCCCACGGCGGCGTACCTGCGCAGCAGGGCGAGGGCGTCCCGCCTGCCGTACGAGGCGAGGTGCCCGAGGACCGCGAGGGCCAGGCCCGTGCGCGACTCGTCGGTGTCGAGCACGTCCTCGGCGTCGAAGAGGTGCCGCTCGATCTCGTCGAGCTCGCCGCTCAGGTCGAGGTAGAGACGGGCGTAGTACAGGGAGCGGTTCTCCACCTGCCAGTCGTGGCGGGGGTCGCTCAGCACACAGTGGTTCAGTGCCGCGAGCGCCTCGGCCCGCGGGGCGGTGAGCGCGTGCAGGGTGCCGTCGCCGCGGCCCCGCTGCAGCAGGCCGAGCAGCGTACCGCTGGGCGCTATGACCGGTTCGAACATGGGAAACAGCCTCACATCAAGCGTCGACGCAACCGGGGATCCTGCATTACCTGGCCGCGTGACAACACGTCGGTGCGCCCGCCGTCTCTTGCTTGCTGAAGACCATCTTCCTCTGCCTCTCGTCGGTGGCCCATGCGGACCGCGTCACGGCCCACGCGGTGCGGCAACACCTGCCCAGCCGTCATGTCCGTGAATCACGACGTCATGATGACCCGGCGGTTCTTCCTGCCGCGACCGAAATTTCCGGCGGCCCCGTACCGCCTCCCCCGTCTTTTGCGTTTTACCTGGTCAGAACATGTTGATCAGTGTGCTGCGAACAGTTCGAGCAGTTCCGTCTTTCCGAACATGCGTGCGGTGTCGACCGCGTTCGGCGTGCCCGCGGCCGGGTCGGCCCCGGCCTCCAGGAGGACCCGGATGACGCTCTCCTCGCCCTTGAAAACCGCCCCGGCGAGGGGAGTCTGACCGCGGTCGTTGACCCGGTCCGCCTCCCCGCCACGGGCCAGGAGCTCCCGTACGGCGTCGGCGTGACCGTGGTACGCGGCGAGCATCACGAGCGAGTCGCCGCGGTCGTTGGTGAGGTCGGCCGGCACGCCCGCGTCGACGTACCCCACGAGCGCCTCGGTCTCGCCCCTACGGGCCAGATCGAAGATCTTGGTCGCCAGCTCCACGACCGCCGGGTCGGGGGCTTCGCTCATCGCCGGGACCACCTCTCACATACGCACTTCGAGCCGAACGGGTGAATCGTCAGGGTACTGGCTCGACGCGCACATCAGCGGACAGAGCCGAGGCAAAGATCACACCGAGTCCCGTCGCGCGCAACAGCCCAGCCCGGACGGCCCAGTCCCGATGCGGCCGACTGGGCGAAATCCTCGATATTTCACCCATATGCACCTTTTATCGTATGGATACATCCTGTGACCTTGGAAGAACTCATGGTGATTGTCCCCATCAACCAGGAGAGCCCACATGATCCTGAACATCTCAGGCGTCGTCCTGCTCGGCGTCATCGTCTTCCTGTTCTTCCGCAAGGACGGCCTGAAGGCATCGCACTGCATCGTCGTCACGCTCTTCGGCTTCTACCTCGCCAGCACGGGCATCGCCCCGAGCATCACAGCGGGCGGCGAGAGCCTCGCGAGCCTCCTCGGCGGGATCAAGTTCTGACCCCGCCCCCATCCGCACGCACCCCCAGGAGACAGCTGTGGCCCGGGTCCCCCTCCCCCGCATTCTGAGCACCGGTGGCGCGCACCTCGCCAGGAGCCGGGAGTTGGCCCGGACGGCGGCCGACGGCGCCACCGACGTCCTCCACCCGTTGATCACGATCACGCGTGGACTGCGCCGGCTGGTCGCCGCCGGCCGCCTCAGATGGGCCGAGACCCCGAAGGACCGTCGCGGGTCACTGCTCTTCCTGGCGGCCTCGATCGTCCTGGTCGTGACCCTGGTGCCGTACGGCCCGCTGCTCGCCGTCATCGCGCTGATGGCGGCGGCGGCGTGGGCGGGCCGCGAGGGCGCCGTCACCGAGCCGGCCGGCCCGGACGAGTCCCAGACCCAGCGCCTGCGCTCCCTCTACGAGGCGCTGGTCCCCTCCTTCTCGGCCGCGGAGGACCCCGAGCCGCTCTACACGCACGGCGGCGCCTGGGACAAGGCCTTCCCCACGTACGCGTTCGACGGCACTGGCCGCGTCTGCCATCTGCTGATCCGCTACCCGGCGTACTTCCCGGACGGCGAGGCCGAGGCCCGCGCACGCGTCGAGCAGTTGCTGCACACCAAGGCGGGCCGCGGCCGCGAGTACCGGTTCACCTGGGACGAGGAGGGCAACGAGCTCACCGTCGCCGTCCTCCCCCCGCTCGCCACCGACATCACCGCCCAGCGCTTCGTGACGGCACCGGGCGAGACGGTCCTCGGCTTCACCGACGAGACCCAGGTCCAGCGCACCCTTCCCCTGTCCTCCGGGGAGGAGCAGCGGGACGTGCCGCCGGTCGTCTGGCGCACCGGCGTCCGGTCCACCGAACCGCATCTGCTGGCCGTGGGCGAGCCCGGCAGCGGCACCACGACCCTGCTCCGCTCGATCGCCCTCCAGGCGCTCCAGCACGGCGACGTCGTCATCGTCGAGGGCGGCGGCAGCGGCGAGTACGCGTGTCTGACCGGCCGCGACGGCGTGCTCGCCGTGGAGAGCGGACTCTCCGGGGCCCTGGCGAGCCTGGAGTGGGCGTCCCAGGAGACGGAGCGCCGGCTGATCGCCACGAACCGGGCCCGGCAGGCGGGCCATCCCCCGCCGGACGACATCCGCCGGCCCCTCTGGCTCCTCCTCGACCGCCCGAGCGTGCTGTCCCACCTCGCCGCGGCCGAGGGCAGGACCGACCCGCAGTCCCTCCTGCAGATCCCCCTCAGACACGGCCGCGCGGTCGACGTCGCCGTCGTGATCACCGAACAGTTCGACCACCTGGACTCCCTCACGGACGCGGTACGTCAGCACACGCGCGCGCGTGTCGTCCTCGGTCCCGCCTCCCCCGAACAGGTGGAGACGGTCCTGGGCGCCGCGCCCCCCACCACGCCCACCCCGGACATGCCGCCGGGCCGCGGCTACGCCCGGCTGGGCCCGGCCCCCGCGCTCCGCCTCCAGGTCCCCACCACCCCGGACCCCTACGACGACACCACCCCGGAACCCCACCGCCAGGCAGTCCTGGACCTGCTCCCGCCCCACACACCCGCAGCGGACGCGTTCACGAAGGCGGCCCCGGCGGAGACGTGAGCCCCACCGCGGGCAGTCGTGCGGGCGGCACGGGTGGGCGGCGGCACCCGCCGCACACCCGCCCACCGACCCCTCACGCCACGAAGGTCCGCGGCCCCTCGCCCCCACCCGACGCCCCGTCCCGCACCAACCGCGCCGCCGCCGCCAACCGCACCGCCGCCTCCTCGGCCACCGCTCCCCCCACCGTGAACGGCAGCCGCACATACCCCTCGAACGCCCCGTCCACCCCGAACCGGGGCCCGGACGGCACACGGACCCCCACCCGTTCCCCCACCTCGGCGAGCCTCGACCCCGAGAGTCCCCCGGTGCGGACCCACAGCGTCAACCCACCCCGGGGCTCCGAGAACTCCCAGTCCGGCAGCTCCCGACGCACGGCGGCCACCAGGTCGTCCCGGTTCTCCCGGGCCTGCTCCCGCCGCACCCCCACGGCCTGCGCCCAACCCCCCGTACTCATCAGCCAGTTCACGGCCAACTGCTCCAACACCGGCGTCCCCAGGTCCGCGTACGCCCGAGCCGCGACCAGACTCCGGATCACATCCGGCGCCGCCCGCACCCAGCCGATCCGCATGCCCGCCCAGAACGCCTTGCTGGCCGACCCGACCGTGATCACCGTGGACCCCGCCGGATCGAACGCGCACACGGGCCGCGGCATCTCCACGTCGTCGTCGAGCCACAGCTCGCTCATCGTCTCGTCGGCGACCAGCACCGTCCCGGCGCCCCGAGCCGCGTCGACGAGCCCACGCCTGCGGTCCTCGTCGGCGAGCGCCCCGGTCGGGTTGTGGAAGTCGGCGACGACGTACGCCAGTCGGGGCGCCGCGTCCCGCAGCACCTGCCGCCACCGGTCCATGTCCCACCCGGCGAGCCCGTCCGCCATGGCGACCGGCACCAGCCGCGCGCCCGCCTCCCGCATCAGCTGCAGGATGTTCGCGTACGACGGCGACTCCACCGCGATCCGCTCACCGCGCCCCGCGAAGAGATGGCAGATGGCGTCCATGGCCCCCATGGCTCCGGTGGTCACCATGATCTGCTCGGGCATCGTCGGGATGCCGCGCGCGGTGTACCGCTCGGCGAGCATGGAGCGCAGGGCGGGCAGCCCGGCCGGGTAGTCGCCGTGCGTGTGGGCGTAGGGCGGCAGTTCCTCCAAGGCGCCCTGCACGGCCCGGGTGAGCCAGGGCTCCGGCGCGGGCAGGGCCGCGCAGCCCAGGTCGATCATCGAGCCGAGCGCCTCGGGCGGCAGCGGCTCCAGGCCGCGCGCGGGCAACGGCTTCCCCGCCGGTACGGCGGTCCAGCTGCCCGCTCCCCGCCGGGACTCCAGGAACCCCTCCGTGCGCAGCGCCTCGTAGGCCGCCGCCACGGTCGTACGGCTCACGGAGAGGGAGAGCGCCAGCTCCCGCTCGGCGGGCAGCCGGGCGGCGACGGGCACCCGGCCCTCCAGCACCAGCAGACGGATCCCGTCGGCGAGCGCGCGATAGGCGGGCGGGCGGCGCGTGCCGGGGCCGGCGGGACGCTCCTGCTGCGAGGTGAGCAGCCGCGCGAGCTGTGCCGCGCCGACCGCCGAAGTCCACTGCGCCATGATTCCAGTCCACCTTCCGCGAATTGGCCATGGATGCCAACTTTCTCCAAGCCACAGAGTGTCATGCGTCAGGCCACCGGCACCACCAGGGGGGACATCTTGTCCGCACGCCACGAACCACGACACGAGCCACCACACGGACTCCGGAGGCACACGGGCCGCCGGCTGGTCCAGCTCTACACCGGTCTCGCGCTGTACGGCGCCAGCTCGGCGCTCCTCGTACGCTCGGGTCTCGGCCTGGAGCCGTGGAACGTGCTGCACCAGGGCCTGGCGGAGCTGACCGGGCTGACCATCGGGGTGGTGTCGATCGCCGTGGGCGCGGTGGTGCTGCTCCTGTGGATCCCGCTCCGGCAGCGCCCTGGTCTCGGCACGGTCTCCAACGTCTTCGTGGTGGGCATCGCGATGGACGCCACCCTGACGCTGGTGCCGGAGGCGCACTCCATGGCCGTACGGATCTCCCTGCTGGCCGCCGGGGTCGTGCTGAACGGCGCGGCGACCGGCCTCTACATCGCGGCCCGCTTCGGTCCGGGCCCGCGTGACGGCCTGATGACGGGGCTGCACCGGCGCACCGGCCGCTCGCTGAGGCTGATGCGGACGGCCGTGGAGGTGGCGGTGCTGGCGACCGGCTTCGCCCTCGGCGGCACGGTCGGGGTGGGCACCCTGCTCTACGCCCTCTGCATCGGTCCCCTCGCCCAGTTCTTCCTTCGGGTGTTCGCCGTGCCCTCGGGATCCGGCAGCACGGTCGTTGCCACCGGTCCATCGAAGCGAGCCATACTGCCCGGGTGACCGCCCTCATACGCCACCCCTACCTCGACCACCCGGGCCCGATCGCCTTCGCCCACCGGGGCGGGGCGGCCGACGGCCTGGAGAACACCACCGCCCAGTTCCGGCGGGCGGTGGAGTCGGGCTACCGCTACATCGAGACCGACGTCCACGCCACGCTCGACGGCAAGCTCGTCGCGTTCCACGACTCGACCCTGGACCGGATGACCGACGGGGCGGGCCGGATAGCCGACCTGCCGTGGAAGGAGATCCGCCGCGCGCGCGTGGCGGGCGCCGAGCCGGTCCCCCTCTTCGAGGATCTCCTGGAGGAGTTCCCCGACGTCCGCTGGAACATCGACGTCAAGGCGGAGTCGGCCCTCCACCCCCTGCTCAACCTCATCGCCCGGACCGAATCCTGGGACCGGGTCTGCGTCGGCTCCTTCTCCGAGTCCCGGGTGGCCCGCGCCCAGCGCCTCGCCGGTCCGCGCCTGGCCACCTCGTACGGCACGAGCGGCGTCCTGGGGCTGCGGCTGCGGTCGTGGGGCGTCCCGGCCACGGTGCGGCGCTCGGCGGTCGCCGCGCAGGTGCCCGAGTCGCACGCGGGGGTGCCCGTGGTCGACCACCGGTTCGTGCGCGCGGCCCACGCGCGCGGGCTGCAGGTGCACGTCTGGACCGTGAACGAACCGCAACGTATGCACCGACTCCTGGACCTGGGCGTCGATGGCATCATGACCGATCACATCGACACGCTGCGCAAGGTGCTTGAGGACCGGGGGGCCTGGGTCTGAGGCCCTCGCGCGGCCCGTTCACGGGGAAGCGAGGGGCACGGGTGGGCACCGACACCGTGCGGACGGACGAGGCCGACGAGGCCGCGGGCAGGCGGCGCGAACAGCGCGGCTGGTACTTCTACGACTGGGCCTGCTCCGTCTACTCCACCAGCGTCCTGACCGTGTTCCTCGGCCCCTATCTGACCGAGGTCGCCAAGTCCGCCGCCGACCCTGACGGCTACGTCCACCCGCTGGGCATACCGGTCCGCGCCGGCTCCTTCTTCGCGTACTCGGTGTCCCTGTCGGTGATCCTCGCCGTGGTGATCATGCCGCTGGTGGGCGCGGCCGCCGACCGTACGGGCCGCAAGAAGCCCCTCCTGGCCGCGACCGCCTACGTCGGGGCGGCCGCGACGGCGGGGATGTTCTTCCTGGACGGCGACCGCTATCTCCTCGGCGGCGCCCTGCTGATCGTGGCGAACGCGGCGCAGTCCGTGGCGATGATGCTCTACAACTCCTACCTGCCCCAGATCGCCCCGCCCGAGGAACGCGACGCCGTGTCCTCCCGTGGCTGGGCCTTCGGCTACGCGGCGGGCTCCCTGGTCCTGGTCGCGAACCTGATCCTCTTCACCGCCCACGACTCGTTCGGCATCTCCGAGGGCATGGCCGTCCGTATCTGTCTCGCCTCGGCGGGCCTGTGGTGGGGCGCCTTCACCCTGATCCCGCTGAAACGTCTGCGCGACCGGCGTCGACCGGCCGGAGAGTCCGCGGGCGCCGAGGGGGCGACGGCCCCAGGGCTGCGTCAACTGGCCGCCACCGTCCGTGACATGCGCCGCCACCCGCTGACCCTGAGCTTCCTCCTGGCCTACCTCGTCTACAACGACGGCATCCAGACGGTGATCTCCCAGGCCTCGGTGTACGGCTCCGAGGAACTCGACCTGGAGCAGTCCACGCTCATCGTGGCCGTGCTGCTGGTGCAGGTCCTGGCGGTGGGCGGCGCCCTCGGCATGGGCCGACTCGCCCGCCGCTACGGCGCCAAGCGCACGATCCTCGGCTCCCTGGTCGCCTGGACACTGATCCTCGCCGCCGGCTACTTCCTCCCGGCGAGCGCGCCGCTGTGGTTCTTCGTCCTCGCCTCGGGCATCGGCCTGGTCCTCGGCGGCAGCCAGGCGCTGTCCCGCTCCCTCTTCTCCCACCTCGTGCCGCCCGGCAAGGAGGCCGAGTACTTCGCCGCGTACGAGATGAGCGACCGCGGCATGAGCTGGCTGGGCCCGCTGCTGTTCGGCGTGACCTACCAGCTGACCGGAAGTTATCGGGACGCGATCATCTCGTTGGTGGCCTTCTTCGTCCTGGGGTTCGCCCTGCTCACGAGGGTTCCGGTGCGCCGGGCGATCAGCGACGCGGGCAACCCCGTGCCGGACAGGATTTAGCGCCGGAAGCGAAAGGGCTGTAGTGTACGCGTTTGGCCTGCCAGGCGTACCGTTACTGCGCGTCAAAGATGCCGAAACGCTGGGTGACATCTGCTGTCAGATGTGACAAACCGGGCGCCGGTGGGTACAACAAGGGCGGCTACGACGGCGACGCATGACCCGGAACGGGACACGGAACGGGAATCTTTACCGCCGACCGGACGTTGACCGGATGACGACGACAGCGACACCTGTCCTGTGGGCGACAAGCCCGGGAGGCACGATTCATGAGTGAGCGAGCTCTTCGCGGCACGCGCCTCGTGGTGACCAGCTACGAGACGGACCGCGGCATCGACTTGGCTCCGCGCCAGGCCGTGGAGTACGCATGCGAGAAGGGGCACCGCTTCGAGATGCCCTTCTCGGTCGAGGCGGAGATTCCGCCGGAGTGGGAGTGCAAGGTCTGCGGGGCCCAAGCACTCCTCGTGGACGGCGACGGCCCTGAGGAAAAGAAGGCCAAGCCCGCGCGTACACATTGGGACATGCTGATGGAGCGGCGCACCCGTGAGGAACTCGAAGAGGTCCTCGAAGAGCGCCTTGCGGTCCTCCGCTCCGGCGCGATGAACATCGCGGTACATCCGCGAGACAGCCGCAAGTCCGCGTAGCCCCTCCGGGGGTCGGGCGGACACACAGCGCAACCAAAGACCGCGGGCGCCGTACGAACATGTACGGCGCCCGCGGTCTTTGTCATGCGTGGTCGGGTGCGGGCAAAAAGCACGGGGCGCAGCCCCTGCTTTTTGAGGGGCGCGGGGAACTGCGCGACCAGCCCCCACCGGACGGACGCCTGGGGGTCGAAGGGGCGCAGCCCCTTGGTGGGGGCACCTCCCGCTCGAGCGAAGCCGAGAGTGGGGGAGGGACGGGCAGGGGCGGCGGGGGCGAGAAACCCCTCAGTTGCTGAGCGGCGGATACGGCCCAGCCGGCGGCGCGTCGTCCCGGATCACCTCACCCGGCACGACCTTCCCGTCGGGCCGATGAATACGCGCCTGCTGAAACGCGTCCCCGAAACTCCCCGCCCCCGCCTCACGAATCTTCCGCTCGAAGGTCCGCTCCGTGTACCGCCCCAACGCCCGCTGCACCGGCGGAACCAGCAGCACCAGCCCCACCACGTCCGAGACCAGCCCCGGCAGCATCAACAACAGACCCCCCAGCATCAGGAAGCCGTTGCCCTCGCTCTTCCCCGAACCAGACCCGGAACCGGAACCCGGTTCGGCCCCGGCCGCCCCGCCCTGCTGCTGTTGCAGCGTCTCGGACAACGCCCGGAACGCCCGCCGCCCGGCCCGCTTGACCACAGCGGAACCACCGATGAACCCGGCGACGAGCAGCAGGAAGACCGTGAATCCGCCGGCCGCGCCCGCGACCACCGTGAGCAGCCAGATCTCCAGCACCAGCCACGCGGCGACGCCCAGCGGCAGCAATGTGCGCAGCCGGGAACGCCGGGGCCGGGCGGGTTGGGTCGAGGACGGAACGCCAGTCGTCATGCTCCCAGTGTGCCTGGACCGGGCTCAGCACGGGATAAGGGGATGATCAGGCCTTCTTGTCGTCCCGTTCCGGCTTGTCGTCCCGTTCCGGCGCCCTGACGTCCCGTCCCAGCCTGTCGTCCCGCCCCAGCACCTTGCCGACCCGCTCCCCCACGCCCCACGCCGTGACCCGCCACAGCGCCTCGACGAGGATGTCGCGGCTCATCTTGGAGTCACCCAGCTCGCGCTCGACGAACGTGATGGGCACCTCGACGACGTGGTAGCCCGCCTTGATCGCGCGGCGGGCGAGGTCGACCTGGAAGCAGTACCCCTGGGAGGCGACCTCGTCGAGGCCGAGCCCTTCGAGGGTCTCGCGGCGGAACGCCCGGTAGCCGCCGGTGACGTCACGCACGGGGACGTCGAGCAGCACGCGGGAGTAGAGGCTGCCGCCGCGGGAGATGAACTCGCGGGACTTGGGCCAGTTCACCACGCGCCCGCCCGGCACCCAGCGGGAGCCGAGGACGAGGTCGGCGCCCTTGAGCGCGGTGAGCAGGCGGGGCAGTTCCTCGGGCTGGTGCGAGCCGTCGGCGTCCATCTCGATGAGGACGCCGTAGCCGTTCTCCATCCCCCAGTGGAAGCCCGCGAGGTAGGCCGCGCCGAGCCCTTCCTTGCCCTTGCGGTGCAACACCTGGACGTGGTCGTCCTCGACGGCCAGTTCGTCGGCGAGCTTGCCGGTGCCGTCGGGGCTGTTGTCGTCGGCCACCAGCACGTGTGCGTCGGGAACGGCCTTGCGCACCCGGCCCACGATCGCCTTGATGTTCTCCGCCTCGTTGTAGGTCGGGATGATCACCAAGGCCGTGCCGAGCGGGCCGAACCGCCTCTCCTGGCCTTGAGCCGCGAGGGTCCCGTCGCCGTCGTTCACTGCTGCCCCTTCAAGTCCTCCGTACGCAGAGGACCACCATAGTGGCCACGGCCTGCGCTGGAGTGTCGGCCGGTGTCCAGAGGGGTGTCGATTCAACGGACAACGCGACAGACAGGGGGTGGGTACCGCGCGCTGCGGATGGGGGCCCGGCGCCCTTCGGGCCGACCTGGGGCCCGCTGGCTGCGGGTCGACCGAAAGCCGTTGTCTACTGAGCGTCCGGGCCCCACCCGGGTCACACCTACCCGACCGGGCCGGAACGTTCCCTCGCCGGAGCGCGAACCCTGGGCCTGGCTCCCAGTGGTGGTGCGCCGGTGCGGCACACCGCCCCCTGACCCAGCGGCGCTTCGACGACCGCGCGGAAGTTCCCCGGTCGGACGTCCGGTGGTGGACCCGGCAGAACCTACCCGCCCCCCGCCGCCAACTGTCAACCGCCGTTTGACCTGCGACGATTCCCTCAAATGCCTGGTCGGCGGGGAGGATCCGCAGGTCGCGCGGCGCGCCGGCGGGCCATGATCGGCTCCGCGTCGTCCCGGGAGATCACTCGCCCGGCCGTACGAAAACCGTGCGCCCCGCCACCACGGTCCGCAGACAGACGGGCAGGTCGGAGCCGGGGCTCAGGTCGGGCAGTCCGGGGGTGCCGGAACGGGGGTCGGTGGACCAGCGGGCGACGCGGTCGTCGGGGGCCTGGACGACGAGTTCGCCGGTGCGCCACACCGCGTAGTCGGCGGGCGCTCCCGGCACGAGAACGCCCGCGTCGTCCCGTCCGATCGCCCGCCAGCCGCCCCGCGTGTGCGCCGTGAACGCGGCGCGCACGGAGATCCGGTGCTCCGGCGTGCGGTGGAAGGTTGCCGCGCGGACGGTGCCCCAGGGGTCGAGGGCCGTGACCGGGCTGTCGGAGCCGAACGCCAGGGGCACGCCGGCGCGCAGCAGGGCCGCGAACGGGTTCAGGGTGCGGGCGCGGTCGGCGCCCAGCCGCTGGGCGTACATGCCCTCCTCCCCGCCCCACAGCGCGTCGAACGCGGGCTGGACGGAGGCGGTGAGGCCGAGTTCGGCGAAGGCGGCGACGGTGTCGGGAGTGAGCATCTCGGCATGCTCGACACGATGCCGGGCCGCCCGCACCCGGGGCAGACCGATCTTCTCGGCCGCGGCCCGCACACCGTCGACGACCGAGGCCACCGCCGCGTCCCCGATGGCGTGGAAGCCCGCCTGGAGGCCCGCCTCGGTGCAGGCGACCACATGGGCGGCCACGGCGTCGGCGTCCAGGTAGGCCGTGCCGGTGTGGGCGGCGTCGGCGTACGGCTCGTGCAGGCACGCCGTGTGCGAGCCGAGGGCGCCGTCCACGAAGAGGTCACCGGCGGCGCCGACCGCGCCGAGGGCGCGCGCCTTCTCCACGTCGCGCTCCGCCCAGTAGCCGACCACGCGCGGGCCGGGCTCCTCGGCGGAGAGCCGCAGCAGCCCCGTGAAGTCGTCCTCGGAGGAGATCTCGGGGCCCGCGCACTCATGGACCGAGCCGATGCCGAGCGAGGCGGCGTGGGCGAGCGCGGCGCGCTGCGCCTCGGTGCGCTGGGCGGGGGTGATGGCGCCGAGGGCGGTGGCGCGTACGGCGTGGTGGGCGTCGCGGGTGAGGGGGCCGTCCTCGAAGGCGCCGGCGCCCGGGACCAGGTCCAGCAGGGCGGTGGTGACGACCGCCGAGTGGACGTCGATCCGGCTCAGGTAGAGCGGGCGCCCGCCGGTGGCCTCGTCGAGTTCGGCGCGGGTCGGGGGGCGGCCCCCGGGCCAGCGGGCGGCGTCCCAGCCGTGGCCGAGGAGGACGCGGTCGGAGGGGCGGGCGGCTGCGAATTCCCGTACGAGAACGAGCGCGGCCTCCAGGGAGGGGGCGGCGGAGAGGTCGAGGCCGGTGAGCGCGAGGCCGGTGGCGGTGGTGTGCACATGGGCGTCGGTGAAGGCCGGGGTGACCAGGGCGCCTTCGAGGTCGACCACCTCGTCGACGCCGGCCGCGAAGGCGTCGGCGGCGCCCTCGGAGCCGACCCAGGCGATCTGGCCGTGCTCCACGACCATCGCGGTGGCGAACGGGTCGGCGGGGCTGTGGACTTCTCCACCGCGGAGCAGCACGGTGTCCGACGGGGCGGTGCGATCACTCATGGGGACAGTCTCGCGCGTGCGGGGTGCCGCGACGCACGTGGGCCGCGGTTCCGAGCATCCGGCGCTGTCGGCTGTGCCCACCCGTTCCGCCCTGCGGAACGATTGCGCACAGTGGTGAACAGCCGACGGCCTTCCGCCGCCCGTACCGTGCGGCTCAGATCCGCGGGGGCCTCGCCTCGTACGGCGTGGAGAGGACGACCGTCGTCCGGGTCGAGACACCGGCCAGGGACCGTAGCCGCGCCAGGAGTTCCTCCAGTTCGTGCGGGGTCGCCACACGGACCTTGAGGATGTAGTTCTCGTCGCCGGCGACGCTGTGGCAGGCCTCGATCTCCGGGACGCCCGCGAGGCGTTCGGCGATGTCGTCGGGGGCGCTGGGGTCGAACGGTTTGACCGAGATGAACGCGGTCATCGGCAGCCCGACGGCCTCCGGGTCGACGACCGCGGCATAGCCCCGGATGACGCCACGCTGCTCGAGTCGGCGCACACGCTGATGCACCGCCGACGTGGACAGGCCCGTGGCCTTGCCCAGGTCGGTGTAGCTCATCCGCCCGTCCGCGACGAGCAGCTGCACGATCTGTCGGTCCAGCTCCTCCATGGCGCAAGAACCTACAGGGCGGTTGATCTCCTCCGATACCTGAGCGGCGCAGGTCATGCCCGGTTCGTGATGTGCCTGAGAGCCACCTGTGAGCCATACGGGTGACAGCCGGACCATGCGGGGCAACCGCGAGCGGCATGTGACGAAGACCACAGCACCCGAACAGGCTTCGTGATGATCTCGTGATTACCGCCGAGACGGGACGGGAAGTGCTTGCTGTGGTCGAGGCCGCAGCGCCTTCACGGCCCAGTTCGAGGGGGAGAATCCCATGCAGAGTCTTAAGCGCCCTGGTCGTACCGCGCCCAAGCGGCTTCAGGCAGTCGTCGAGCCCGAGCCGGAGGGCGTCGAACCGGACGACGAGTTCGACGCGTACGACACCTTCGAGATGTTCCGGGTGATCTGCCCGGACTGCGCTCAGCCCATCGCGTTGCTGTCCGACGAGGACAGCCTGCCCGAGCACGCGCGCGTCGTGTCGCCGTGGAATCCCTTCGGGCTCACGGTCTGCGCCGGCACCGGCCGTTCGGCGAGCGAGGCCCGCTCGGCCGACGAGTCCGTGGAGCCGCAGGAGCAGGAGACCGCGCTGCTGCTGACGCTCCCTCAGGGACTCGACTGGCGGACCCAGCCCTTCTCGCACGTCGGCGGCCCGGGCTCGCGCCCGATGCGCGTGCCGGTGATGCGGCGTCAGCAGCCCGAGCAGCGCCAGGCCGATCAGCGCCAGGCCGCCTGATTCCGGGGCCGCTTCGGCGCACCCTCTCCGCGCCCGGCGGGCAGGCACGTCCTGCCCCGTTCGGTTCCGGCGCGAACTCAGACACGATTCCCGGGAACGGTGACCGGCTCGCCCTCGTGCGCGTTTGCCCGGTATGACCCCAACTTTTTCGGTGACCGGGAGTCGGCGTCACATCTTCGTGCCGGCTTCGGCAGAATCGCTTCCGCAAGGGTCGGCCCAGCAGCAGGACCCGCCCATCTACCGGGCGCTGATGCGTACGTGGGCCGACCGGGGCCGCACCCTGCCGGGGCGTCACGATCCGGAGTGGGTGCGACTGGTGACGCCGCCGCGCGGCCTCGACCAGTTCGGCACCCCCTCGGACCCCTTCGCGGCGCCCGACTTCTTCCGTGGCTCGTTCAGCGTGACTCGGGCCCCGCGAGGTGACGGGCGATGACCATCCGCTGGATCTGATTGGTGCCCTCGACGATCTGGAGCACCTTGGCCTCGCGCATGTACCGCTCGGCGGGGAAGTCCGCCGTGTAGCCGTACCCGCCGAGGATCTGGACGGCGTCCGTGGTGACCTTCATCGCGGCGTCGGTGCACAGCAGCTTCGCCATGGCCGCCTGCTTGGAGAACGGCCTGCCCGCGTCGCGCAGCCGTGCGGCGGAGAGGTAGAGCGCGCGGCCCGCCTCCACCTGGGTCGCCATGTCGGCGAGCATGAAGCGCAGCCCCTGGAAGTCGGAGATCGGCCGTCCGAACTGCTGCCGCCCGGTGGCGTAGGCGACCGCTTCGTCCAGGGCCGCCTGGGCCACGCCGATCGCGCAGGCCGCGATGCCGAGCCGCCCGGAGTCGAGCGCGGACAGGGCGATCGCGAAGCCCTGGCCCTCCTCGCCGATCCGCCGGCTGTCGGCGACACGCACCCCGTCGAAGTGGAGCTGCGCGGTGGGTGAGCCCTTCATGCCCATCTTCTTCTCGGGCGCCGCGGCGCTCAGCCCCTCGACGTCGCCCGGCACCAGGAAGGCCGTGATGCCCCGGGAGCCGGAGCCCTCGCCGCCCGTGCGGGCCATCACCGTGTAGAAGTCCGCGAGGCCGCCGTGGGTGATCCAGGCCTTGGTGCCGCTGATCACCCAGTCGCCGCCGTCCCGCACGGCCTTGGTCCGCAGGGACGCGGCGTCCGATCCGGAGGAGGGCTCGGAGAGGCAGTAGGCGCCGAGTAGACGGCCGCCGAGCATCGCCGGCAGATGCTCGACCTGCTGCTCCTTGGTGCCGTAGTTGGCGAGGGCATGGCAGGCGAGGGTGTGGACGCTGACCCCGAGGCCGACGGTGAGCCGGGCCATGGCCAGCTCTTCCAGGGCCTGCAGGTAGACCTCGTACGGCTGGTCGCCGCCGCCGTGTTCCGCGTCGTACGGCAGGCCGAGCAGTCCCGACTCGGAGAGCAGGCCGAAGAGTTCGCGGGGGAAGCGGCCGGCGTCCTCCTCCTCGGCCGCGTGCGGGGCGATCTCCCGCTGCGCGATCTCACGGACGAGCGAGATCAGATCCCGGGCCTCTTCCGTGGGCAATTGACGGTCCACCGGCTGCGCGGCGCGGTCGGGCATGGCGACGCTCTCCTCCCTGTCGGGCACTGCGGCGGACACGCACCGGGGATGAGGTGGTGCCGCCGGGTCTCACGTGCCACGGCCGATGGTCCTCCTCCGGATCACGGAAGCCGCTGATCAGCGGCGGTGGCGCTTGGAGTATGCCCGATCCGGAGCAGCGAGTCACCAGTTAACGACCGTTCATTAGGACACATTCGACGGTCCGCCGCGCCGGGCCCGAATTGGTCCGAACCATTGACCCCAGTGGTCTAGTCCTCTACGTTCTCCCCCAACAACGCGACACCGCGTTCACGCCCCTCGGCACCGCAGGTCCAGGCAGCACCCCTCCCCGTCTCGCTCCCCTCCCCCGGAGTCACGATGCTCAGACCGCACAGCCCCCGCGTCCCCGTCAGGACGCTTGTCGCCGCCACGTGTTGCGCCGCCCTCGGCGCCGGGCTCCTCGCCGGAGCGGGCACCGCGACCGCCACCTCCGCGCAGCCCGGCTCCCAGCACCGCACCCCCGGCGCGGCCCCGTCCAAGGTCGTCGGCTACTTCATCGACTGGGGCATCTACGGCCGCAAGTACTACGTCAAGAACATCGAGACGTCCGGCTCGGCGAAGAAGCTCACGCACATCAACTACGCCTTCGGGAACGTCGTCGACGGCAAGTGCGCCCTCGGTGACGCCTGGGCCGACACCGACAAGCCGTTCACCGCCGAGGAGTCCGTGGACGGCGTCGCGGACACCGCGGACCAGCCGCTGAGCGGCAACTTCAACCAGCTGCTCAAGCTGAAGAAGCTGCACCCGAAGCTGAAGATCGTCTGGTCGTTCGGCGGCTGGACCTGGTCCGGCGGCTTCGGCGAGGCGGCCAAGGACCCGGAGGCCTTCGCGAACTCCTGCTACGACCTCGTCGAGAACTCCAAGTGGAAGGACGTCTTCGACGGGATCGACATCGACTGGGAGTACCCGAACGCCTGCGGCCTCACCTGCGACACCAGCGGCAGCGAGGCCTTCGAGGACCTGATGGCCGCGCTGCGCAAACGATTCGGCAAGAAGGAACTCGTCACCGCGGCGATCACGGCCGACGCCAAGCCCGGTGGCAAGATCGACGCGGCGGACTACGCGGGCGCTGCCAAGTACGTCGACTGGTACAACCCGATGACGTACGACTACTTCGGCTCGTGGGACGCGACCACCGCCCCGCACTCGCCGCTGTACCCGTACCCGGGCGTCGCCGACCCGCACTTCAACACGGCCGCCACCATCCACAAGCTGAAGAGCCTCGGCATCCCGTCCTCCAAGCTGCTGCTCGGCATCGGCTTCTACGGCCGCGGCTGGACCGGTGTCACGCAGTCGGCGCCCGGCGGTACGGCGACCGGCCCGGCGGCCGGCACGTACGAGGCGGGCTACGAGGACTACAAGGTGCTCAAGGAGAAGTGCCCGGCCAACGGCATCGTCGGCGGCACCGCGTACGCCAAGTGCGGGGACGACTGGTGGAGTTACGACACCCCGCGGACCATCAAGGGGAAGATGGCGTACAAGAACGCACAGGGTCTCGGCGGCACCTTCTTCTGGGAGCTGAGCGGCGACACCGCCGACGGTGAGCTGATCAAGGCGATCAAGTAACCGTCGCGACGGGGGACTCGGGGTGGGGGTCGGTCGGCGGACCCCCACCCCGAGTGCGTTCCACGCGGCTGCGCGGGCTCAGACGTCCCGGCGGGCCGGCTCCGGCGCGAGATGGGCCGGGGCGAGTTCCTCGATGGCGCGCAGCGAACCGCCCAGCATCTTGACGAGCAGATCGCGCATGGTGTCGCGGGGCAGCTCCGGGCGGGCGATCCAGTCGAGGGTGGCGCCCTCGACCGCGCACACCCAGCCGAACAGGCCCATGCGGGCCACCGGTTCGATGTCGGTCCTGCCGTACGCGCCCTCGGCGATGGTGGCGACGATCGCCTCGCGGACGCCGTCCCGGATGGCGTGCACCTGGGCGTCGAAGCCGACGCCGCCACTGACGATCGTGCGGTAGGCGGCCTGGTTGTCCTCCGCGTACCGCAGATAGCAGTCTATGGTCCGGTGGACCCGTTCCACGGGCGGCAGTTGGAGCCCGCTCGCCGCGAAGGTGATCAGGTCGGCCACCGAGTCCTCGACGATCGCGAGGTAGTAGCCGCGCTTGGACTTGAAGTAGTAGTAGATCAGTCCCTTGGCCACGTGCGCCTGTCGCGCGATGTCGTCCATGGACAACGTGTCGTACGAGGTGTCGGCGAACAACTTGCGCCCGATGGAGATGAGTTCGGCGCGGCGCGCCAGCGAACGGTCGGTGCCACGGGCCCGCGGCGGTTCGACTCCACGCTGTTGACTGCTATTCAATTTCGGTCCTGGTCTCCAACTGCCAGCGGGACAACCGCAGTATGGCAGACCCTCACCACCAGCTTGTTCGACTCTGATCGACAGAATCGACCGGCGGATCAGGTCACAGCAGACCCAGCTGGGCCACCAGCATCGCGACGACCACGACCAGGGTCCAGCCCATCACGTGCTCGACGATCTTCGGGCCGTCGTCCTCGGGCCCGCCCGTGCGGGTCCGGACGCGGGTGGCGGTGGCGGAGGTCGCGGTCATGGCAGCTCGCTGGTGTGATCGGTGTGCGGTGGGCTCCCCCCACCGCAGTGTCCACCTTGCTACCGCATGGGCGGTTCGCGGCCGAGACCTTGGTCACACGTCGGCGCGGCCCCCCGTCGTCCGGGAGCCGCGCCGCACAGGGCATGCCGTGTCAGCGGATGCCCACCGCCGAGAGCGCCGCACGCTGGCGGGCGGTGGGGCGCGCCGGGAAGTACAGGTAGCAGACGCCGCCGGTGCCGGAGACGACCTTGCCGGAGGCGTTGTACCGCTTGGTGCGCAGCCAGATATTCTCCCACTCGCGCCGCCGGTAGACCCGGCGCACGGCCTCGTTGGTGGGCGAGTTCGGGTCGTTGGCGATGACGTCGCCGTCGGCGGTGAAGCCGATCACCGTCATCAGGTGCCCGGCGGTGCCGTAGCCCGCGCCCGTCAGCTCCTCCGCCAGGAACGACTGAGAGGTGATCGCCGGGATGCCCGCCGCGATCAGCGTCTCCAGCTCGGTGAGCGAGCCCAGCCGGGTCACCACACCCTGGAGGTCCTTGTAGGTGGCGGCGTACGCGGCGTTGAAGGGCCAGTTGCCGCAGCCCTCGTACTGGTAGTCGAAGGTGAATCGCGCCGCGTGGCACACCTGCGGGTCCGCGAACGCCGGGTCGACCCAGGCCAGGTCGGCGGCGCTGGGCTTCCGGCCCCAGAACTCTATGACCATCTGCGAGGAGGTGGGGCTGCACCAGGCCTCGCCCCCGTTGTCGTACTCGGGGTACTGGCCCTTGTGCGTCTCCTGCGAGTAGCGCGGGACGTCCAGCTCCCGGACGACCGCGGGCGTCGTGGCGGGGACGGTGAAGCGGTCGGGGACGTCGGAGCCCATCGCGCCGAGCCGCCAGACCGTGGGGGTGAGCCGGGTGCCGGGCGTGCGGTACAGGGTCAGGCGCAGCCGGTACGAGGCCAGACGCAGGCCGGTCGCCGGGTCGTCGATCGCGAAGGTGTCCGTCCAGACGCTGCTCCTGCCGTCCTTCTGGCCGTCGACGGAGGTCCGTCTGATGTCCCGGTCCCCGGCCGCCCACCGGCCGAGCACGTACCAGGGCGTGTCGGTGCCGTCCGAGTACGTGCCCTGGAGGTCGATCCCGATCCAGGTGCCGTCGGGGGTGTGCGCGTTCCAGGACGCGATGGCCTCGGTGGCGGGCACCGTGAGCCGGTGCACCGGGGAGGTCCAGGTCGCGTACTCCCAGGCGGCCGTGCGTCCGGTGTGCGGGTCGGTGTAGTCGGTGGTCCCGAGCGGCGTGTCGATCACCAGCCCCGGCCGCGTCCCCGCCTTCGCCAGGGTGCCCCGGGCGCTGCCCGAGCACCAGTCGGCGTACGCGGTCCAGGCGCGGTAGTCGGTGAAGCGTTCCGGTGCTCGCGCGGGGCGGACGAGGGCTTCGCCCCGACCGCTCGTGGTGTCTGCGACCGCCTGACTCGTCGCTCCTCCGGCCGCCGCGGCGGCGGTGGCGACGGCTGCGGTCAGGACGGTCCTGCGGGACGGCTCGGAGAGGCTCGTCATCTGTGGGTGACCCCCAGTGGTCCGGAAGGAACGGTTCAGACGCACGGCTGTTCGCCCACTATGGACGCCGGGGAACGACTTCTGCCAGCACCGCGCGCCGCGCCACGCCCGCCAATATTGGTCGACACCGGTGGCGTACCCCGAGGCGCCGGGCACGGTGTTCAATCCACGTATGCATGCCTCCCCCTCCCCCGCGGACCCCGCCGTCGACGCCCTCGCCGCCCGGCTGCGACGGCTGCCGCCGTCCTGCGGGCCGGTCCGGCTGGTGGGGGTCGACGGGCACGCCGGGTCCGGGAAGAGCACCTTCGCCGGGCGGCTGGCCGACGCGCTCGGCGGTGCCCCGGTCCTCCACCTCGACGACATCGCCACGCACGAGGAACTGTTCGCGTGGACGGATCGCCTGCTGGACCAGGTGATCGAGCCGCTGCGCCACGGGCGGAGCGCGCGCTATGCCCCGTACGACTGGCGTGAGCGCCGCTTCGGCCCGGCGCGCGTGCTGCCGAGCGCGCCCGTGGTCGTCGTCGAGGGGGTGGGCGCGGGCCGGCGTGCGCTGCGGCCGCATCTGGCGTGGCTGGTGTGGATGGAAGTGGCGGAAGAGACGGCCTGGGCGCGGGGGCGCGCACGGGACGGGGCGGAGCAGGGCGAGTTCTGGGCCGGATGGGTCCGGGCGGAACGCCGGCATTTCGCCGGGGATCCTTCTCGGCCGTTCGCCGATCAGCTGATTCGGCCGGGAAACAGGGGGTACGAGGTGCTCACGAGACCTGCGACGACTCCCGGATCGGCACCTCGCCTCACTCAGGGTGACGAGCCGTCCGCAATGTGCTGAACTTGTGAAGACGGCCGTCCGAGAAGTTCTCCGAGTGCTCCAACTCGGCTTGACCGAGGGGCCGTACAGGACTTACGTTCTCAATGTGCGGTCATTCGATACCGCCCCCATACGCGAAGCCCCCGGTTGTTCCCCCGTGATCGGGGGCTTCGTTCTGCCTTTTCGCGGCTTTCGGGAACTCCCGGCACACCGTTCCTTCACCCTCGGTCACCGTCCGCAACGCGCCCCCTCTGCTCCCACCTCGTAGGACGAGGGCTGCGGCACCCTTCGAAGGGCGAGGGACCCGCAGGTACGATGCCCAAGGTGCGACCTTCGGACGGCAGCGGCAACGCACCGGCGCAACTCCCGTCCGCGGCACAGCGGTTCGACGAAGGCTGCCGACGGGCACCGGCCCGTTCGGTTTCCAGCGGGGGCACGGTTTGTGGGGGACGGGATGGACTTCGGCTCGCGGGGCCCCGAGGCCCCGGCCGACCTCGCCTGGCTGCGAGGCGTGGACGCCTACACGATGGGCGCCTATCCGCAGGCGGAGGAGGAGTTCCGCGCCGCGGTGCGGATGGACCCGGGGATGGCCGACGGCTGGCTCGGGCTGCACGCGCTGCGGGTGGACACGACGACCGCGCTGCTGAGGATGTTCCGGCACCGCGAGCGTTTCGGGGAGCAGCGCTCCCGGCACCGTCGCACGCTCAACTCCTGGTACTGGCTGGGCTGGTGGGTGCAGCCGGTGCTGGAGAGCCCGCGTGATCTGCTCCTCGCGCACGCCTCGCACTGGCTGGACGGGCGCCATGTGCCCGAGCTGGACCGGGCGCTCGCGGGGCTGCCGCCGGTCGACGCGGACCACCAGGTGCGGTTCCTGCACGCCTGCCGCGCCTACCTGGTCAAGGACTGGGAACAGCTGGTCCGGCACACCGATCCACTGCTCGACGATCCACTGCTCGGGATCGAGGCCGGCCTGTTCGGCGGGATGGCCCGGGTCCGGCTGGAGACGTACGGGCAGGCCGAGCCGCTGCTCTCCGCCGCGCTGATGCGCTGCCGCAGCGAGCAGCCGCAGCGCAAGGAGCTGCGGTACTGGCTGGCCCGCGCCCACGAGGGCACGGGGCGCAGCGCGGCCGCGCTGCCGCTGTACCGGGCGGTGCACCGGGTCGACCCCGCCTTCATGGACACCTCCGCGCGGCTGGCCGCGATCGCCGAGGGGGACGGGTACGACGACGACGCGAGCGACTTCGCCGCGATCGCGCTCGCCGGGATCGGGCAGGACGTGCTCGACGGGGACGGCCTGGAGCCGTTCTTCGACGCCGAGGGCCGGGATCTGAAGGTGTCGGATCCCGGACCGCCGCCGTCGGGCGGGCTTCCGCCCGAGGCGGGCGACACCTTCGTACGGGAGAAGTCCGCCGTGGTGCCGGTGGAGCCGCTGTCCCTGCCGGCCGGGCCGACGGATCCCGAGCTGCTGGAGGAGGCGCTCGCGGAGCTGGAGCGGATGGTCGGGCTGGAGCCGGTGAAACGGCAGGTCAAGGCGTTGTCCGCGCAGCTGAACATGGCGCGGTTGCGGGCGGGGCAGGGTTTGCCGGTGCAGCCGCCCAAGCGGCACTTCGTCTTCTCCGGGCCGTCGGGGACCGGGAAGACGACCGTGGCCCGAATACTGGGCCGGGTCTTCTACGCGCTCGGGCTGCTGGGCGGTGATCACCTCGTCGAGGCACAGCGGGCGGATCTCGTGGGCGAGTACCTCGGGCAGACCGCCGTGAAGGCGAACGAGCTGATCGACTCGGCGATCGGCGGGGTGCTGTTCGTGGACGAGGCGTACTCCCTGTCCAACTCCGGGTACGGGAAGGGGGACGCGTACGGGGACGAGGCGCTTCAGGTGCTGCTGAAGCGGGCCGAGGACAACCGGGATCATCTGGTCGTGATCCTTGCCGGGTACCCGGAGGGGATGGACCGGCTGCTGGCGGCGAATCCCGGGCTGTCGTCCCGGTTCACGACGCGTGTCGACTTCCCGTCCTACCGGCCGTTGGAGCTGACCTCCATCGGGGAGGTGCTCGCGGCGGACAACGGGGACGTGTGGGACGAGGAGGCGCTCGACGAGTTGCGGTCGATCTCCGGGCATGTCGTGGAGCAGGGGTGGATCGACGAGCTCGGGAACGGGCGGTTCTTGCGGACGTTGTACGAGAAGAGTTGCGCGTATCGGGATCTGCGGTTGTCGGGGTATCCGTCGATTCCCACGCGGGACGATCTGTCGACGTTGCGTCTGCCGGACCTGATGCAGGCGTACGGGGAGGTTCTGTCGGGGCGGGGGCCCGGGGAACCATCGGCCATGTGAGGTTTTCTCGCCCCCGCCGCCCCTACCCGTCCCGTCCCAGGGGCTGCGCCCCTTCGACCCCCATACGTCCGTCCGGTGGGGCTTCTCGCGCAGTTCCCCGCGCCCCTGATAGGCCTGCGGCCATTTCATCAGGGGCGCGGAGAGCTGAATCAGCCTGCGAGGGCCTCCTTCGGGGATTCGCTGCCCCTTGGTTCCGTCACGCGGACCGGCTGGAGATCACGGTGGGCCGGGTCGCGGACCTCGCCGACCAGGAGTTCCAGGACGTCCTCCAGGGCCGCGAGACCCAGCACCTTGCCGGAGGCGTCCGCGACCTGGGCCAGGTGCGTGGCGGCCCGCCGCATCACCGTCAGCGCGTCGTCCAGCGGCAGCTCCGCGCGGAGGGTGGTCATGGGGCGCCAGATCTGCTGGGGGACGGCGCGCTCGGAGTCCTCCAGGTCGAGGACGTCCTTGACGTGGAGGTAGCGGCCCATGAACGCGCCGTTCTCCGCGACCACCGGGAAGCGGGAGTAACCCGTACGGGCCGTCAGCGCCACCACCTGCGCGGGGGTCACCGAAGGGCCCACCGTCACCAGGGTGTCGCGCTTGAGCAGGACGTCCGTCACCGGGCGGGAGCCCAGCTCCAGCGCGTCCTCCAGGCGCTCCTGCTCCTCGGGGTCGAGCAGCCCGGCCTGACCGGAGTCCTCGACCAGTCGGCCCAGCTGGACGCTGGTGAAGACGGCCTCGACCTCGTCCTTCGGCTCGACGTGGAAGAGCCGCAGGACCACGCGGGCGCAGGCACCGAGACCGATCGTGACCGGCTTGCACAGGCGCGCGAAGGCCACCAGCGCCGGGCTCAGCCACAGCGCCGTCTTTTCCGGCGCCGCCATCGCCAGGTTCTTCGGCAGCATCTCTCCGATGACGAGGTGGAGGAAGACGACCACGGCCAGCGCGATGACGTAGCCGAGGGGGTGGATCATGCCGTGCGGCAGGTGGACGGCCTCGAAGACCGGCTCCAGCAGCTTGGCCACGGTCGGCTCGGCGACCGCGCCCAGCGTCAGTGAGCAGACGGTGATGCCGAACTGGGCCGCCGCCATCATCTGGGGCAGGTTCTCCAGGCCGTAGAGGACCTGGCGGGCCCGGGTGGTCCCCAGTGGTTCGATCTGGCTGCGGCGGACGGAGACCAGGGCGAACTCGGCGCCGACGAAGAAGCCGTTGGCGAGCACGAGGAGCAGGGCGAACAGGAGTTGGAGCATGCTCATCGGGTTGCCTCCACGGCCGAGGCGGGGTTCGTGCCGGGGGTGGGGCCCGTGGCGCGGGTCCCCTCCGTGGTGAGGACGGTCTCCCTGACGGCCACGGTCTCCCTGACGCGGACGGTCTCCCTGGCGGAGACGGTGCCCGCGTCAGGGGCGGTCTCCTTGGTGGGAGTCGTGCGGATCAGGCGTACGCGCTCCGCGCGGTAGTGGCCGACCTGGCGCACCGACAGCCGCCAGCCGGGCAGCTCGGCGCGGTCGCCGGGGGCCGGGATGCGGCCGAGCAGGTCGGCGACGAGGCCGGCGACCGTCTCGTAGGGGCCCTCCGGGACGTCCAGGCCGATGCGCTGGAGCACATCGACCCGGCAGCTGCCGTCGGCGTCCCAGGCGAGGTGGCCGTCCTCGGGCGGGGCGGCGGCGAGTTCGGGCCGCTCGTGCCCGTCGTGCTCGTCGCGCACCTCGCCGACCAGTTCCTCGACGATGTCCTCCAGGGTCACCACCCCGGCCGTACCGCCGTACTCGTCGACGACGACGGCGATGGGCTGCTCGCTGCGCAGCCGGGCCAGCAGCGGCTGCACGGGCAGCGACTCGGGGACGAGGAGCGGGGTCTTGGCGATCCGGCCGACCGGGGTGTGCAGTCGGTCGTGGGCCGGGATCGCGAGGGCGTCCTTGAGGTGGGCCATGCCGACGATCTCGTCGATCCGCTCCCGGTAGACGGGGAAGCGGGAGAGGCCGGTGGCGCGGGTCAGGTTGACCACGTCCTCGGCGGTGGCCGAGGACTGCAGGGCGCTGACCTTGACGCGCGGTGTCATCACGTTCTCGGCGGTCAGGTCGCCCAGGGACAGCGTGCGGACGAACAGGTCGGCCGTGTCCTGTTCCAGGGCGCCGGCCTGGGCCGAGTGCCGGGCGAGGGAGACCAGTTCGCCCGGGGTGCGGGCGGAGGCCAGCTCGTCGGTGGGCTCGACGCCGAAGGCGCGGACCAGGCGGTTGGCGACCGCGTTGAGGGCGGCAATGACCGGGCGGAAGAGGCGGGAGAAGACGTGCTGGGGGCCCGCGACGAAGCGGGCGACCTGCATGGGCTTCGACACCGCCCAGTTCTTGGGGACCAGTTCGCCGATCACCATCTGCACGGCGGAGGCCAGCAGCATGCCGACGACCACGGACACACCGGACACGGCGCCTTCGGGTATGCCGATGGCGGTGAAGGGGCCGTGGAGTATCTCCGCGAGCGCCGGTTCGGCGAGCATGCCGACGACGAGCGAGGTGATGGTGATGCCGAGCTGGGTGCCGGAGAGCTGGAACGACAGCTCCTTGAGCGCGTCCACCACCTTGTGGGCCCGGCGGTCGCCCTCGGCGGCGGCCTTCTCGGCCTCCGGTCGTTCGACCGTGACGAGGCCGAACTCGGCGGCCACGAAGAAGCCGTTGGCGAGGATCAGCAGGAACGCGGCTCCGAGGAGCAGCAGGGGGATGGTCATGCCGCCGCCTCGGTATCTCGGGAGGGGGCGGCGCAGGTACTACAGGACGATCCGTCCATCGCTGGAGGGAGTCACTCCTCGAATAGCAGGGAGCCCCTGCCTTCCGGGGTGGAACGACAGAGGCGGAGGCGCGACGAAAACGCCTCCGCCAACAGATTAATCAAGACAGGGGCCGGTGCGGCAGGGGCGACGGCCACGAGTCGGCCCTGATCTTCGGTCGGGTCAGTCCTGAGCTTCGGTCGGGTCAGCCCTGCTGCTGCTCCGGCTCGGCGACCGAGCGGCTCTCCACCAGTGCTCGGAGGGTCCGGGCGTCCTCGATGGCGTGCTGCTTGGCGATGCCCGGCTGGATGCCGAGCGCGGGCAGGCTGGTGCCGTCGGTGAGGTCGAGGAAGACCCACGGGTCGCCGACCCGCAGGTTCACCTGCACGATCTCGGCCCAGCCCAGCTGCCGCCGCGCGGTGATGTTGACGACGGTCACCCCGGCTTCGTCGGCGACCACCTTGGGCCGGGAGAGCATGCACAGCACCCCGGCGAGCATGGCCGCCGTGAAGACGAAGCTGAGGCGCTCCCCGGGGCCGAGCGTGGGCAACAGCACCGCGACGACGGTGATGACGACGAAGATCGCGCCCGCTGCGGTCAGCAGCACGGCCCGGGTGCGGCCCGGCCGAAAAGTGACGGGCAGGGCGGGGAGGGAGGGCTGGTCCGGCATGGCGTACGACTCCCCGGCCGTCAGAGGCGGCAGGCGTGGATGGCGGTGGTCAGGATGGCCCGGGCCCCGATGTCGTACAGATCGTCCATGATCCGCTGGGCCTCCTTGGCGGGGACCATCGCGCGGACGGCGACCCAGCCCTCGTTGTGCAGCGGCGAGACGGTCGGGGACTCCAGGCCCGGGGTGAGCGCGACGGCCTTCTCCAACTGCTCGACGCGGCAGTCGTAGTCCATCATCACGTAGGTCCGGGCGACGAGGACGCCCTGCAGGCGGCGCAGGAACTGCTGCACCTTGGCCTCGTGCTCCGACGACTCCGCGGACTCCGCGGCCGTGGCGGCGCCGACGCGGCGGATGACGACGGCCTCGGACTTCATGATCGGCTCGCCGAAGACCTCCAGGCCGGCGTTGCGCAGGGAGGTGCCGGTCTCGACGACGTCGGCGATGACCTCGGCGACGCCCAGCTCGATGGCGGTCTCGACCGCGCCGTCGAGGTGGACGACGGAGGCGTCGACGCCGTTGTCCGCGAGGTGTCCCGCGACGATGCCCTCGTAGGAGGTGGCGACCGTCTTGCCCTTGAGGTCCGCGACGCCGTTCGCCGTGCCCGGCTTGGAGGCGAAGCGGAAGGTGGAGCGGGCGAAGCCGAGCGGGAGGATCTCCTCGGCGTTGGCGCCGGAGTCGATGAGCAGGTCCCGGCCGGTGATGCCGATGTCGAGACGGCCGGAGGAGACGTAGATCGCGATGTCGCGGGGGCGGAGGTAGAAGAACTCCACCTCGTTGACCGGGTCGACGATCCGCAGTTCCTTGGACTCCCGGCGCTGCTGGTAGCCGGCCTCATGCAGCATCTCCCCCGCAGGGCCGGACAGGGAACCCTTGTTGGGGACGGCGATGCGCAGCATGAGGCGAGCTTCCTTTGCGTGAGAGGTGAGGTGCGGAACGGGCTGACTTACAGGTGGGCGTACACGTCGTCCAGGGAGATGCCGCGGGCGACCATCATCACCTGGACGTGGTAGAGCAGCTGCGAGATCTCCTCGGCGGCGGCTTCCTTGCCCTCGTACTCGGCGGCCATCCACACCTCGGCGGCCTCCTCGACGACTTTCTTGCCGATGGCATGGACGCCCTTCTCGACCAGTTCAGCGGTGCGGGAAGTGGCGGGGTCGCCGGTGATGGCCTTCTGCTGGAGCTCGGTGAAGAGCTCCTCGAACGTCTTCTTGGACATGGTGACGCTCAGCCTATGCCACACCGGCGTTTCGTCAGCGCCACGGTTCAGATACTGAGCGGAGCGTGGCCGCTGTCGCCACCGCCGCCGTCACCGCCTCGTGGCCCTTGTCCTCGTTGGAGCCCTCGATGCCCGCGCGGTCCAGGGCCTGCTCCTCGGTGTCGCAGGTCAGTACGCCCATGCCGACGGGGACGCCGGTGTCGACGGAGACCTGGGTGAGGCCCTGGGTGACGCCCTGGCACACGTACTCGAAGTGGGGGGTGCCGCCGCGGATGACGACACCGAGGGCGACGATGGCGTCGTAGCCGCGGCCCGCGAGGACCTTGGCGACGACGGGGAGTTCCCAGCTGCCGGGGACCCGCAGCAGGGTCGGCTCGGTGATGCCCAGGTCGCGCAGGGCGCGCAGGGCGCCTTCGACGAGGCCGTCCATCACCTTCTCGTGCCACTGCGCCGCGATGACCGCGACGCGCAGGTCGCCGCAGTTGCGTACGGACAGTTCGGGTGCGCCCTTGCCGCTCACGTTGCTCCTTGGTTCCTGGAACTCTTCTTCGTGGATCTTGCCGCTGGTGTTACTGGTTGCCGCAGGTGGACGCGCTGGTCGTGTCCAGCCACGGCAGGTCGTGGCCCATCCGGTCCCGCTTGGTGCGCAGGTAGCGGAGGTTGTGCTCGCCCGCGCGGACGGGCATCGGCTCGCGGTCGGTGACGACGAGGCCGTGCCGGACGAGGGCGTCGGTCTTCTCGGGGTTGTTGGTCATCAGGCGCACACCGCGCACACCCAGGTCCCGCAGGATCTGCGCCCCGGCCCCGTAGTCCCGGGCGTCGGCGGGCAGGCCCAGCTCCAGGTTGGCGTCGAGGGTGTCGCGGCCGAGTTCCTGGAGCTCGTACGCGCGCAGTTTGGACAGCAGTCCGATGCCGCGGCCCTCGTGGCCGCGCAGATAGACGACGACGCCCCGGCCCTCGGCGGCGATGCGCTGGAGGGAGGTCTCCAGCTGGGGGCCGCAGTCGCAGCGCAGGGAATGGAAGATGTCGCCGGTGAGGCATTCGGAGTGGACCCGGACGAGGACGTCCTCGCCGTCGCCGATCTCGCCGTGGACGAGGGCGACGTGTTCGACGCCGTCGACCGTGGAGCGGTAGCCGTAGGCCGTGAAGTCACCGAAGGCGGTGGGGAGTTGGGTCTTCGCCTCGCGCTTGACGGTGGGCTCGGAGCTGCGGCGGTAGGCGATCAGGTCCTCGATGGAGATGATCGTCAGGCCGTGCTTGCGGGCGAACGGGATCAGTTCGGGCAGGCGCAGCATGCGGCCGTCCTCGCCGGCGATCTCGACGATCGCGCCGGCCGGGCGCAGGCCCGCGAGACGGGCGAGGTCGACGGCGGCCTCGGTGTGGCCGTCGCGCACGAGCACCCCGCCGGAGCGGGCGCGCAGCGGGAAGATGTGGCCGGGCCGGACGAAGTCGCCGGGCTCGGCGGTGCCGCTCGCCAGGAGCTGGAGGGTGGTGGCGCGGTCGGAGGCGGAGATCCCGGTGGTGACACCGTGCTGGGGGCCCGCGTCGACGGTGACGGTGAAGGCGGTGCGCATGGACTCGGTGTTCTGCTGCACCATCTGCGGCAGTTCGAGCCGGTCCAGTTCGTCCGCCTCCATGGGGGCGCAGATCATGCCCCGGCACTCGCTCATCATGAAGGCGATGATCTCGGGGGTGGCCTTCTCGGCGGCGATGACGAGGTCGCCCTCGTTCTCGCGGTTCTCGTCGTCGACGACCACGACGGGGCGGCCCGCCGCGATGTCGGCGATGGCCTGCTCGACCGGGTCGAGCCCGAACTCCTCGATGTCGTCGGTGCTGTAGAGGATCGGCGCCGTGCTCATGCGGGGGCTCCTTCCAGGGCGGGCTTGCGGGAGCGCAGCCACCAGTCGCGCATGCCCCACAGGACGAGCGCGCCGTAGATGATGTAGACGAATCCGGAGAACGCGTATCCGTTGGCGAAGTTGAGGGGGACGCCGACGAGGTCGACGAGCAGCCAGGCGAACCAGAACTCGACCATGCCGCGCGCCTGGGCGTACATGGCGACGATGGTGCCGGTGAAGATGTAGGCGTCCGGCCAGGGGTCCCAGGACAGGGTCGGGAAGGCGGTGAAGAGGCCGCCGACGGCGAGGGTGCCGAGCACGGCGCCGGCGATCAGGTACCCGCGCTCGCGCCAAGTGGCGAAGCGCGGGGTGATGGCACCGTCCGCGGACTGACCTTTCGTACGGTTCCACTGCCACCAGCCGTACGCGGCGACGACCATGACGATGACCTGCTTGCCGGCGCTGCCGGTGAGGTGGCCGACGAAGGCGCCGAAGAGGACGAGGCCGGAGAGGAACTGCACGGGCCAGTTCCAGAGGGAGCGGATCGCGCCGAGGGCGAGGGCGATCAGTCCGAGGACGTTGCCGATCATGTCCGACCAGAGGATCTGCTGGCCGAAGGCCGTGAAGGCGACGGTGTTCAGGGAGTTCACCGTCCCGCTCCCCCGGTGTTCGCCGCTCCCTGGTTGCCCAGCAGGCGCTCGACGTACTTGGCGATGACGTCGACCTCCAGGTTGACCGGGTCGCCGGGCTGCTTGCGGCCGAGCGTGGTCAGGTCGAGTGTGGTCGGGATGAGGCTCACCGTGAAGTAGTCGGGGCCCGCGTCGACGACGGTGAGGCTGATGCCGTCGACGGTGATGGAGCCCTTCTCGACGACGTACCGGGTGAGGTCCGCCGGGAGCGAGATCTTGACGATCTCCCAGTTCTCGGAGGGCTTGCGCTCGATGACCTGGCCCGTGCCGTCGACGTGGCCCTGCACGATGTGCCCGCCGAGGCGCTCGCCGACGGCCATCGGGCGTTCGAGGTTGACGCGGGAGCCGACGCCGAGGGCGCCGAGGCTGGAGCGTTCGAGGGTCTCCGCCATGACGTCGGCGGTGAACCAGTCGTCCTCGTGCTCCACGACCGTGAGACAGACGCCGTTGACGGCGATGGAGTCGCCGTGCTTCGCGCCCTCGGTGACGACGGCGCCGCGCAGACGGAAGCGGGAGGAGTCGCCGAGATTCTCGACGGCGGTGACCTCACCCAGCTCTTCGACGATTCCGGTGAACACTTCCCGGGTCCTCCTGCCTCGTGGGGCACGGACTCCGGGGCTGTCGAAGACGACAGACAGAGCGGACAGCGGCACAGGGGGCGACGCCGCGTAGAAGACCCACCCCTGTCGGGGTAGGCCAAAAACAGACGGCGGCGCGCACGCATGCCCGCCCGCCGCGCACTGCCTCCCATCCGGACTTTAACCGTCGGTCCAGGAATTTCACCTGGTCAACCGGCCGCTGGAAGCGACCGGGTCGCGGACTATAACCGCCGGTTCGGACTTTCACCGACCCCGGAGTGCGCTGCTTCTGGTACATGGCCAGTGTGCCACGCCCGATCGGCACCCATGCGGGTGAGGGCTGTGGGGTGGCTCACAGACGACTTCGCTGGACTTCTCCGGCGAGCACCGCCGGTTTTCGGCTATCACTGACCAAGGGTCAACTTCCGTGGCCGTGACACCACTCGAAGGGGCCGAAACCCATTGACCAGCTTGGTCTAGTCCTTTTAAAGTCTGCGGTCGCGGTACCCGCCCTGAACGGCCCGGCGGCGGTGACGACGGCCCTTGCCCCGCCGCCGGGTCCCCCGCACTGCCGACCGGGGCCGGGACGCGCAGGCTGGAGGTCGCGGGACGGCAGCCGCGCGGGCTGGTTCCGCTCGCCGACGCGAAGGAAACAGCATGACCACAATCCTGGTGACCGGTGGCACCGGCGTCCTCGGGCACCCCCTGACCGAGCGGCTGCGGGCGGCCGGACACGATGTACGCGTCCTCAGCCGGCACGCCCAGCCGTACGCCGTCGACCTCGTCGCGGGCGGGAGCGGGCTGGACGAGGCCGTGGCGGGGGTGGACACGATCGTGCACTGCGCGACGTCGCCGCGCGGGGGCGACGAGAAGGCGGCGGAGCATCTGATCGAGGCGGCGCGGCGGGCCGGGGTGCGCCATCTCGTCTACATCTCGATCGTCGGGGTGGACCGGGTGCCGCTCGGCTACTACCGGTCCAAGCTGGCGGTCGAGCGGCTGGTCGAGGGGTCCGGGCTGGGCTGGACGATCCTGCGCGCGACCCAGTTCCACGACCTGGTCGTGCTGCTGTTCCAGAGTCTCTCCAAGCCGCCGGTCATGATGCTCCCCGCCGGGGTGAGCGACCAGCCCGTCGCCGTCACCGAGGTCGCGGACCGGCTGGCGGAGCTGGCCGTGGGTGCCCCCGCCGGTCGCGTCGACGACCTGGGCGGCCCGGAGGTCCTCAGCTTCCCCAAGCTGGCCCGCGCCTATCTGTCGGCCACCGGCCGCCGCCGCCCGCTCGTGAACGTCCCGCTGTTCGGCAAGGCCTACCGGGGCTTCCGCGCCGGCGGCCATCTCACGCCGGGGCGCGCGGTGGGCACGGTGACGTTCACGCAGTACCTGGAGCAGCGGTTCGGGGCGGCGCCGGGCAAGGGGTGAGGGGTGAGGGGTAACGGGCAAGGGGGCGCCCGGGCTACCGCGCGGGCGAGCCGAACAGGTCGTCCTGGGCCGCCTCCCGGGCCATGAGCAGCGCGCCGCGCAGCACGGCGGCCCCGCCGAGGCCACTGGCTCGCACCTCGGTCGGCAACGGCGACATCGCCGCCAGCCGCTTCCCCACCCTGCCGGCGAGTTCGCGACCGCCGGCCCGGCCGACCTCGCCGCCGAGCACCACACAGCCGGGGTCGAGCACGGCGACGACCGAGGCCACGCCGATGGCCACACGGTCGGCGAGGGCATCGAGGAAGGCGGCGTGGGGGGTGGTGTCGGAGGGGGTGTCGGAGGCCTCGTGAGAGGCGGGCGGCGTCGAGGCCGCCGCGCCGCCGGGCGCCATGAGGGCGGCGTCGGAGGCCGTGCGAGAGGCAGGCGTCGTCGAGGCCGCCGTGCCGCCGGGCGTCGTGAGGGCGGTCGCCGCCGTGCGCACCAGCGTCGCCGCGTACGGCTCGTGCGCCGCGGCCTCGGCCCTGAGGCCGTGGGCGGCAGCCAGCGCGACCACCGCCGCCGCGCCGCCGAGGGAGTGGAAGCCGCCCTCGCAGTCGACGGCGGAGGGGACCGTGGCCGTGCCCGGGACGGGGAGGAAGCCGATCTCGCCGGTGCCGCCGGAGGCACCGCGCCGGAGGTGGCCGTCGAGGACCACGGCGGCGCCGGTGCCGAGGCCGAGCCAGAGGAGGACGAAGGTGTCGCGGTCGCGGGCGGCTCCGTCGCGCTGTTCGGCGAGCGCGGCGAGGTTGGTCTCGTTCTCCACGAGGACGCGGGCGGGGAGCCGTTCGCCGAGGGCGGCGACCAGGCGGCGGTGCCAGGCGGGGAGGCCGCTGGAGTCGCGGAGTTCGCCGGTGGCCGGGTCGATCAGACCGGGGGCGCCGATCGCCACCGTGTGCAGCCGGTCGGCGCCCGCCTCCTTGGCGGCGCGCTCCACCAGGGCGACCGCCTGCTCGACCGCGGGCCCCGTGCCGGCGTCGTCCGCGATCGGGACGGACGCCCGCGTCAGCTCGGTACCGATCAGGTCGGTGACGACGACCGAGACCCCCTCGGTGCGCACGTCGACGGCGGCGAGGTGCGCGCGGTCGGCGACGATGCCGTGGACGCGGGCGTTGGGCCCGCGCCGCTGCTCCCCGGACTCCCCCACGACCTCGATCAGGCCGGCGGCCGTGAGGCGCTCCACGAGGTCGGCGACGGTGGGCCGGGACAGGCCGGTGAGCTGCTTCAACTGCCCTGCCGTCAGCGGCCCTTCCTGCTGCAGCAGTCGCAGGGCGAGCCGGTCGTTGATGGCTCGGGCGGTGCTGGGTGATGCGGGCATGCCGGGATCCTCCCAGATAGGCGGCACCGCGGGGCGGTCGGCCCGAAGCGTCTGCTCCCCACCCCGCTCACTATCTATCAGGCAGGGTTCCTGATAGTTTACGCGAGCGCTACGGGGTCGGGGTGGGCCGAGGACATCCGGGAACCGGAGGGTCGAGGGCGGCGGGCGGATGATTCAGGGAGGCGGAGAATGAGTGCGGTGATCTACGAGCAGCGCGAGGTGCGGCGGGCGCGCTACGCCGTGGCGGCCGTGTTCGCGGTGCACGGCGCCGTCACCGGCTCGTTCGCGACCCGTGTGCCGTGGATCCAGGACCATGCGGGGGTCAGCGCGGGCCAACTGGGTCTCGCCCTCGCCTTCCCGGCGATCGGCGCCTCGCTGGCGATGCCGCTCGCGGGTCGGATCAGTCACCGGTTCGGCGCCCGTACGGCGTTGCGCGGACTGCTCTCGATGTGGACGCTCGCGCTGGTCCTGCCCTCCCTCTCGCCGAACCTCTGGACGCTCTGCCTCGCGCTGTTCGTGTACGGCGCGTCGGCGGGCATGTCGGACGTCGCCATGAACGCGCTCGGTGTCGAGGTCGAGAGCCGCCTCGGGAAGTCGATCATGTCGGGTCTCCACGGCATGTGGAGCGCGGGCGCCCTCGTCGGCTCGGCGGCCGGCACCCTCGCGGCGCACCTCGGTTCGGACGCCCGGCTGCACCACGTGCTCGCGGCGGCCGCGCTCACCGTCCTCGGACTGGTCGCCTGCCAGTGGGTACTGGATCTGCGGCCCACCGAGGACGAGGAGCCGCCGCCCAGGTTCGCGCTGCCGCCGAAGTCGGCGCTGCTGATCGGCGCGGTCGGCTTCTGCGCGGTGTTCGCGGAGGGGGCGGCCCTGGACTGGTCGGCGGTCTATCTGCGGGACCAGTTGGAGACCTCGGCCGGGCTCGCGGCGGCGTGCACCACCGGGTTCATGCTGACCATGGCGGTCGCCCGGCTGGCGGGCGACGCGGTGGTCAACCGCTTCGGCTCGGTCCGTACGGTCCGGGTCAGCGGCGTGCTGGCCGCCCTCGGCGGGGTCCTCATCGTCGTCGCGAACGCGCCGGCGGTCGCGATGACCGGGTTCGCGCTGATGGGCCTCGGCATCGCGGTCGTCGTACCGCTCTGCTTCGCCGCCGCCGGCCGCAGCGGGCCCAACCCCAGTCAGGCCATCGCGGGGGTCGCGACCATCACGTACACCTCCGGGCTCGTGGCGCCGAGCGCGATCGGCGGTCTGGCTCAACTGACCAGTCTGGTCGTGTCGTTCGGCCTGGTGACCGTGCTGGCGTGCGGCCTGGTCGCCTTCGCGGGCGTGCTGCGCACCAGCGACTCCGACCGCCCCCGGGTGCCCCTGCCGAACGTGACGCTGCCCGACCCGAAGGCCTGATCCGGCCGCCCGCGACGCCTCGCTCAGCCCCGCGCCAGCTCGTACGCGTATGCCGGCGAGAACGCCCCGGCCCGCCCTCGGCAGCCGTCGGACTCGCCCGGGAGTTTCACCCACAGGTAGGCGTGGACGCGGGGCTCGCCGGTGGTGAGGGTGGGCGGGCGGCCGAGGCCGCGGCCGGTGGGGTCGCACCAGGCGCCGTCGGCCGGGGCGCCGTTGCCGTTGCGGCTGGTGTCGATGACGGCGCCGAGCCCGGCGGGAGCGCCGAGGGCGTCGAGGACCCGGCGGGTGTAGGCGACCTCGGCCTCCGTGCGGTTGAAGTTCGACACGTTGCTGAAGACGCCGTCGGAGCCGTCGGGGGCGGCGGCGCCCGCCCGGCGCAGGAGCGCTGCCTGCTTGCCCGGGGTGTTCCACCGAGAGTGCCCGGCGTCGTAGTAGACGCGGGCGTCGGGGTTGGCCGCCTTGAGGACCCGGCCCGCGCGGGCGAGCGAGGCGAAGCGGTCGGCGCGGCCGTCGGCGGAGAGACAGTCGGACTGGGCGATCGCGTCCGGCTCCAGGATCACGATGACGTCCTCCGAGCCGAGCCCGGCGGCGAACGCGTCGATCCAGGCGTCGTACGCGTCCAGGTTCGGTGCCCCGCCCTGGGAGGCACCGCCGCAGTCGCGGTCGGGGATCGCGTACGCCACGAGGACCGGCACCTGGTCCCGCGCGGCGCCCCCGGAGGCGACGGCCGCGACCTGCGAGGTGAGGGCGGCGGGGTCGGGGGCGGTGAACCAGACGGCGGCGGGGCGGTCGGCGATGCCGGACTCGATGGCGGCGCCGCGCGGGTCGTCGGGGTGGTCACGGACCCAGTCGAGGACCTGGGAGTCGGGGTGGCGGTAGAGCACACCGGGGCCGGTCCCGGGCGCCGCGCGCTGTGCGGTCCGCTCCGCCGGGGGCCGCGCTCCGGCCTTCACCGAGGGGCCGGGCGGGGGCGACGACGAGGACGGGACGCGCGCCGGGGTGGAGCGGTCCGGGGCGGGCCCGCTCCCTCCGGTCGGGCCGGAGAGCCCGGAAGGGGTGGAGGGGTCGGACGGAAGGGCCCATGAGCGGCTCGTCCGCGGTCGGGCCTCGTCGGCGCCTCTCTCACCGCCCATCGCCGCCACCATGCCGGTGATCGTCCCGACGACGGCCATGAGCGACGCCGCCGCCGTCATGGCGCCGCGCCTCGCCGCCCGCCGGCGTTCGGCTCGGCGTGCGGCCAGACGCTGGGCGCGTAAGCCTGACACGTGGTGCTCCCCCCTGTTCCCCGGACCGCGCTCCGTCGGCTTCCCGGTACTTCCCGCCGCGCCCGCGTTACCCCGTTCCGGGGACGCGCAGGGCACGGCGGCACCGGTGTCAGCGTAGGCCTGCGACCCTGCCAACTATGGCGCAGTCGCAACATTTCACCCCTTCCGTGGACCCGGCGGACGATCCCGTGGACACGGTCGTCTCCCGTATGCGCGCTCTGGACGCCGTCCTTCCCGAGCGGGACGGGATCGCCGTCTTCAACGGCGTCTACCTCGCTGTCACGGAGGCCATCGGACGGCGCCTGGACACCGGTCACTTCCCGGACGCCGAGGCCGCGATCACCCTGGACGTGCTTTTCGCCGAGCGGTATCTGCGGGTCGCCGAGGGCGGGCACGCGCCCGCGTGCTGGCGGCCGCTGCTGCAGTTCCGGCGCCACCCCGGGGTACGGCCGCTGCAGTTCGCCCTCTGCGGCATCAATGCGCACATCGGGCACGATCTCGCGCTGGCCGTCGTGGACACCTGTCGTACGCTCGGCTGCGAACCGGCCGAGCTGGAGGACGAGTTCGAGCAGGTGGGCGATGTGCTCGTGTCGTTGGAGGAACGTATCCGCGAGGAGTTGATGCCGGGTCCCGATCTTCTCCAGATCGCCGATCCGCTCACGCATCTGCTCGGCGCGTGGAGCCTGGAACGCGCCCGTGAGGCCAGTTGGTCGGCCGCCCGAGCGCTGTGGGCGCTGCGCGGTCTCCCCGATCTCGCCGAGGAGTTCGCCCACCGGCTGGACGCGGCGGTGGGCCTCGCGGGCCGCATGCTGCTGACCCCGATGCCCGAACGCGCCGACTGCCGTCCTCGCGGGTGACCCCCGGCTCGTGCGGCCGGGGGTGGCTCCTCCCGCGAAACCGCCCTAGTCCTCGGGGAGTTCGACGGGGGCGATCGTGTCGTACACGTCTCCCGGGCCGGGGTTGGTCGCGTCCGTGGCGCCGCCGAAGTGGTGCATGACGCCCCAGACCGCGTTGAGCGCGGTCTGGATCGCGCCCTCCGCCCAGCCGGCCGTCCAGGAGATGTCGTCGCCGGCGAGGAAGATGCCCCGCTTGTCGTCGGGCAGCCGGTCCTGCATGAAGTGGGTGAACAGGCGCCGCTGGTAGCGGTAGTGGCCGGGCAGGTTCGCCTTGAAGGCGCCCATGAAGTACGGCTCGTTCTCCCAGGAGACGGTCACCGGGTTGCCGATGACGTGGCTCCGGATGTCGACGTTCGGGTAGATCTCGCCGAGCGACTTCAGCATGACCTCCATCCGCTCGTTCGCCGACAGCGGCAGCCACTTCAGGCTGTCGTCGCACCAGGTGTAGGAGAGGCAGATGACGGCGGGCTTGTCCGGGCCGTCATCGAGGAGATAGGTCCCGCGCGTCATGCGGTCGGTGAGCGTCATCGACATGACGTCCCGGCCGGTGACCTCGTCCTTGTCCAGCCAGAACGGCCGGTCGACGGGCACGAAGAGCTTGCTGGACTCCATGTAGTGGGTGCGCTCGATCGCCGTCCAGTGGTCGATCGGGAAGAGCGAGTCGTCGCAGGCGATCTTCGAGAGCAGCATCCAGGACTGCGCGGTGAAGATCGCCGCCCGGTAGGTGCGGATGTCGCCGTTCGCGTCCGTCACGGTGATCCGGTTGCCGGCGGTCCGCTGCAACCGGGTCACGGCGGGCCGGGGCTCCCCCGCAGTGTGCAGGGACCTGAGGGACGTCCCGTACGGCCAGTGCACGATCTTCTCGGGCTCGCGTTCCCAGAGCCGCAGCGGGAGTTGCTGGCTGCCGCCGACGATGCCGCGGTGGTGGTCGTCGGCCTCGGTGTAGACGACGCGCAGGATCTCCAGGATGGAGTTGGGGAAGTCGGTGTCCCAGCCGCCGGTGCCGAAGCCGACCTGGCCGAAGATCTCGCGGTGCCGGAAGGACTTGAAGGCCTCGGAGTCGCAGAGGAAGCCGTAGAAGGTCTGGTTGTCGAGCCGCTCGACGAGCTTCGCCCAGATCTCCCGGATGCGCGGCACGTCCCGCTCGCGCAGCGCCTGGTTCATGTCGGAGAAGTCGGCGCCCTCTTCGAGGCAGGCCTTCCAGGCGGCGGCCACGTCCCGGTAGACCTGCGGCAGGTCGTCGATGGTCTCGGCGTAGTGGGACTCGCCCTTGAGGTCGACGACGGTCGACGGCGTCGCCTCCGCGAGGGGGTTGGGGAACGGCCGGGTCTCCAGACCCGCCAGGTCGATGTAGTGCTGGAGTGCCGTGGAGGACGGCGGGAAGCGCATCGCCCCCATCTCGGCGGTGAGCGACGGGTCGCAGCCCTCGAAGCCGACCGTCCGCAGACGCCCGCCGATCCGGTCGGCCTCGTAGACGACCGGCTTGAGCCCCATCTTCATCAGCTCGTACGCCGCCACGATGCCGGACAGGCCCCCGCCGATGACCGCGACCTCGGCCCCGTGCTCGGTGGCCGGTATCTGGCCCAGACCGGCCGGGTGGGCCAGGAAGTCGTCGTACGCGTATGGGAAGTCCGGGCCGAACATGGTGATCGGCGGCTGCTGCTCGTCTGCGTGCTCGACGGCGTTGGGCACGGTGGACGTCATGGGGTACGGACTCCTTGCGGTGGAACGGGGGTTCGGGGTGGGGCGGGGCGGGGCTCAGACGAGGGAGCCGTAGAGCCCGGGGCGACGGTCCTGGAGGTACGGGTTCGCCTCGCGGGAGGCCACGACGACGGCGGGGTCGACGTCGGCGAGGACGAGGTCCTCCTCGCGTCCGGCGCGGGTGCGCGCGATCCCGTCGGGCCCCGCCAGCGTGGACAGCCCGACGAACTCGAACTCCCCTTCGCGGCCGACCCGGTTGACGTACGCGACGTACATCTGGTTCTCGAAGGCCCGCACCGGGATCATCGACTCGGCGACGAACTGGAACGGATGCATCTGGGCGGTCGGCACCACCAGCAGATCGGTGCCGGCGAGGGCGTGGGCGCGGACGTTCTCGGGGAACTCCACGTCGTAGCAGATCAGGAGCCCGACGCGGAGGCCGCCCAGTTCGGCCTGGACGACGCTCCGCTCGCCCGGCGTGAAGTGGTCGCGCTCGAAGCAGCCGAAGAGGTGGGTCTTGCGGTAGTTCGCCAGCCGGACGCCGTCGGCGGAGACGAGCTGCGCCGAGTTGAAGACCGTCTCACCGGCGCGCTCCGGGTACCCGTAGACGATCGCGATCCCGTGGCGCCCGGCGATCTCCGCGACCGCGTCGGCCGAGTCGCCGTCGGCCGCCTCGGCGAGCCGCGCGATGTCGTCCCCGATCGCGTACCCCGTCAGGAACATCTCCGGCGCCACCACCAGCCCCGCCCCGGCCTCGGCGGCCCGCGCCGCGGCCTCGTCGAGCACCTTCAGGTTCCCGACGACGGAGCCGGGCCGACCGGAGCTCTGGAGCAGGGCGGTACGCATGCGTGTTCCTCACCGGGACAAAGGGGGATTCGGGGGCCAGAAAGACGGTACGGCCGCCGCGCCGAACGGGACAAGCGGCGGCCATTGCGCACCGATGGGCGATTCGTTGCGTGCGGCCGGGCCCGCACGACGATTCGTTGCGCTCCTGAAAAAGGGCTCCACCCGCGCCCTTCAGGGGCGCGGGGAACTGCGCGACCAGCCACACCGAACCCGCGGCCGCCCACGAACCCCACGCCCCACCCCCTTACGCGCCCCTCCGCACCACCAACACACCCGCCGTCACGAGATACGGCACCGCGAACACGGCGAACACCACCCCGTGCGCATACCCCGCACCCCCGACCACGGCATATACGGCGAAGACGGCGACCGTCGCCGTCTCCGTCCCCATGCTCGCGACGGACGTCAGCGTCGCCCGCCGCGCCCCCTCGATCCGGTCCTGCAACCGCGCGTCGGCGAGCACATTGACCAGCTGGAACCCCCCGAAGGCGACGGCGACGAGCCCGATCCCGGCCGGCGTCCCCATCAACGCCCCCACGGCCAGCGCGACCGACGCCCCGGCCAGCACCACCCCCAGCCCGGCGGAGCCCATCCGCTCCCCCACGCCGGTGAGCAGGCTGCCGATCGCCGGCCCCACCCAGATCACCAGCAGCAGATACGGCACCGTCTGCTCGGCCACCCCGGTGTCCCGGACCAGCAGCGGCGTGTACTCGTCGAGCGCGCCCCAGACCGCCCCGACGGCCGGCACGAGCAGCATCGCGCCCCGTACGGAACGGTCCCGGCGGAGCTCGGTGAGCCCGGCCCGCAGGGTGGCGAGGGTGGAGGCGTGCTTCGGCCCCGGCGCCGCCTCCCGGTGTTCCGGGAACCGCGTGGCCACCACCGAGGTCAGCACACAGACCAGGACGCTCGCCGCGCCCACGGCCGGGTAGCCGCCGAGGTCGAGGACCGGACCGGCCAGTCCCATCGCGGCCATCACGGCGACCATCCCGGCCGCCTGGGCCCGGCCGACGATCCGGGCGTACCGGTCGGCCGAGCCGAGCCGGTCGAGTTCGTCGTAGACCAGCGCCTCCAGGGCGCCGGAACCGAGCGCGCCCCGCACGCCCCACAGGACGAACCCGAGGGCGAAGGCCCAGTACGAGGGGGTGATCACCCACAGGGCGAAGCCGGCGGCGGTGAGCAGCGGTCCCACCCACAGCAGCAGCCGCCGGGAGACGGCGTCGGCCCAGGCACCGGAGGGCACCTCCAGCACGATCCCGGTGATCGACCACAGGGCGAACAGCGAGGAGATCTGCCAGATCGACAGCCCGGTGTCGCTGAACAGCAGCGCGTACACCGGATAGAGCAGCACGAAGTCGTCGAGGAACGCGTAGCCGTACAGCGTGGCCGTGAGCCGTCGGACACCGGTGGTCGCGACAGCGGGCTCACGCGCGGGTGAGAGAGTCATGAGGCCTTCCGGAAGGAGCGGATCGGACGTCGTCGGTACGGCGTCCGAGGCGGTCCTCGGGAGGCGCGGCTGGTGGATCAATGTCGCCAGGTCATGGCACCGATGCTAGCCGGGCCGCCCCCGTCCGGCCCAGGGGATATCGGGGATCACTCGCGGGCGCCCGGCTCCAGCGCGAACGTGGTGATCACGGCGGCGTGGTCCGACGGCCAGTCGTTGTCCTCGACGTCCGGCCAGGGGCTGGGGGTGCCGCTGACGTGGGTGCGGGAGTCGAGCACCGCCAGGCCGCGGTGCAGCACGAAGTCGATCCGGTCCTGCGGCTCGGGCCGGCCGCTGCCGTCCTCGTGCACGGTGTGGATCGGCGACCAGGTGTGACCTGGCTCCCGTACGGGGTCGGGGTGGGCCTCGCGGTAGGAGTCGCGCAGGCCGCTCGCCTCGGCGGCCCTGGTCACCGGCCAGCCGACGTCCGGCCGGTCGAGGTGCGAGGGGCTGTTGAAGTCGCCGACGAGCACGACGGGCACGGGGGCCGCGCCAGGCGCGCCGGGCGCGGTGTCGTCGATCCGGCGCAGACAGTCCCGCAGCTGGGTGAGCCGAACCTCCTCGTGGGCGATCAGCTCGGCGGCGGGCAGCCCGTCGAAGGCGGCCTCGTAGGGGCCGTACGGCGTGTAGTCCAGGTGGACGCTCCACACGTCCACCTCGGTGCCGGAGTCGGTCCTGATCCGGACTCCGGTGGCCCCGTAGAAGCCGACGTCGGGGTCACCGAGGCGTTCGGTGATCGGGTGGCGGCTGATGATGCCGAGGTTGTCGCCGGCCCGGTGGTGGTGCCAGCCGAGGGCCTCCGCGAGTTCCTGGGCGGCGGTGCCGCACGTCTCCTGGAGGCCGACCACGTCGACACCGGTCTCGGTGATCACCTTGAGCTGCTTGGCGCGGTGGTCGCGGACCTTGGTGCCGCCGTGCCAGAGGTTCCAGGTCATCACGCGCAGGACGGGACCATCGGGCGCGACCAGCAGGCGCAGGCTCGCCGGTGTCACGCCCTCCAGGCTCTCGCGGACGGTCCGCCCGGGTGCCTCCTCGATGGGGGCGAGCGAGGGGACGGCGAGGACCACGCAGCCCGCGGCCTCGGCGGAGGTGACGCCGGTCCTGGTGTCCTCGACGGCGACGCAGGCGGCCGGGTCGACGCCGAGGGCGCGGCAGGCGGCGAGGTACGGATCGGGGGCGGGCTTGGTGTGCTCGGTGTCGTCGGCGGTGACGGAGACGGCGAACAGGTCGCGGCCGAGGACGTCGAGGACGGTGTCGGCGACGGCCCGCGGCGAGGCGGTGACCAGGGCGGTGGGGACGTCCTCGCGGGCCAGGGCCCGCAGCAGCTCCAGCGCGCCGGGGCGGGGCACGGTCCCGGTGCGGACCCGGTCGGCGAACTCCTGGTGCAGTTCGGCGGCGAGCGCGTCCCGGTCGGCGCCGGTGAGCGCGGCGAGCCAGTCGGCGGTGTGCTCGACGGGGCGGCCCAGGACGTCCGGCTGGTCGGCCTCGGACAGCGCGCGTCCGAGGCGGGCGGCCACCTCCGCCACCGCGTCCCACCACAGCCGCTCGGTGTCGACGAGCGTGCCGTCCATGTCGAACAGGGCGGCCTGGAGCGGGGATCGGGACACGGGACTCTCTTTCCGTGGGGGGTGTGTCGGGACCGCGTGTCCGCCGTGGGGGCGGGCACCCCTGTCTCAGCCGGCGGGGCGGGCCGCCACGAGCACCGGCCGCTCGGGGAGGCTGACGGTCACGGAGCTTCCGGCGCCGAGGGCCGCCGCCTCGTGGGTGGGCAGGTCGGCCTTGACCTCGGTGCCGTCGGCGAGCCGTACGGTGAGGCGGGTGGCGGCGCCGAGGAACGCGGTGGCGACGACGCGGGCGTCGCCGGTGTCGTCCGCCCGCACGGCGACCGTCTCGGGCCGGACGAGGACGTCGACCTCCGGGGTGGTGGGTGCCGTCCCGTCGACGGGCAGCCGCAGGCCCAGCACCTCGACCGTCGTCCCGTCCAGCCGTCCCGGGATCCGGCTCATGGTGCCGACGAACTCGGCGACGAAGGCGGTGGCGGGGCGGCCGTACAACTCGACGGGGGTGGCGCACTGTTCGAGCCGTCCGGCGTGCATCACGGCGACCCGGTCGGCCATGGAGAGGGCCTCCTCCTGGTCGTGCGTCACGAAGAGGGTGGTGATGCCCAGCTCCTGCTGGAGCCGGCGGATCTCCTCGCGGAGGGTGAGCCGCACCTTGGCGTCGAGGGCGGAGAGCGGTTCGTCGAGCAGCAGGACACGGGGGCGCAGGGCGAGCGCCCGGGCGAGGGCGACGCGCTGCTGCTGGCCGCCGGAGAGCTGGTGCGGGTACTGGGCACCCTTGTCGGCGAGGCCCACGAGGTCGAGCAACTCGGCCGCCCTGGACCGCCGTTCGGCCGTGCGTACCTTGCGCATACGCAGCCCGAAGGCCACGTTGTCGAGGGCGCTGAGGTGGGGAAAGAGGCTGTACGACTGGAAGACCATCCCGGCGTCGCGCCGGTGGGCCGGGACACGGGTGACGTCCTCGCCGTCGACCAGCACCTCGCCGGCGTCGGGGTGTTCGAAGCCGGCGAGCATCCGCAGGGCGGTGGTCTTGCCGCAGCCGGAGGGGCCGAGGAGGGCGAGCAGTTCGCCGGGGCGCACGGTCAGGTCGAGGCCGTCGAGGGCGACGGTGGCGCCGAACTCCCGTCGCAGGCCACGGAATTCGACGGTGGCGGCGGTGTCGGTCACGGTCTTCTCAAGCACGGTCATGATTCATCCCCGGGAGGCGGAAGCGGTTCGGGTACGTCCGCCGAAGGAGGCGAGCGCGAGGAGCATGGCCCAGGTGACGAGGAGGCTGAGCACCGAGACGGCCACGGACAGCTGGGCCTGCGAGCCGCTGACGTTGACGATCCACACGGCGAACGGCCGAAAGCCCAGCAGTTGGGCGACGGTGAACTCGCCGAGCACGAGCGCCAGGGTGAGGAAGGCCGAGTTGAGCAGCGCCCCGCGCAGGTTGGGCAGGACGGCCCGCACCAGCGCCTGCGGCCAGCTCGCCCCGCAGCTGCGGGCGGCCTCCACGAGGGTGCGGACGTCCATGGCGCGGAGGCCGGCGTCGAGTGCCCGGTACACGAAAGGCAGCGCCATCACCACGTAGGCGAGGACCAGCACCACGGGGAAGTCGGGGTTCTGGACCGCGACGAAGGTCTGGAACAGCGGCGTCCGGGAGAGGTGTTCGGGCCCCCACTTGAGGACGGTGCCCAGGCCGGCGACGAACGCGATGGGCGGCACCACCAGCGGCAGGGAGCACACGACCTCCACCACGGGCCGCAGCCTGGGGGCGCCGAGGCGCAGCGCGACCATGGCGGGCACCATCAGCAGCAGCACGACGGCGATGGTCGCGGCGGCCAGCTCCAGCGACAGCAGCAGGCTGGAGACGAAGCCGTCGGTGCCGAGGATCCGCGTGTACGCGTCGAAGGTGAGGCCCTCGCCGGGCACGTCGACCGTGAAGATCACGGAGGCGGCGAGCGGGACGAGGAAGTACAGCCCGGCACAGGCGAGGACGAGCGGGCGCCACAGGGCGGGGCGGCGCAGGGCGGGACGGCGCAGGGCGGGGCGGCGCGCGGCCGGGCGCCCCGGGTTCAGGCCAGCCATCGGGCGCTCCGTCGTTGCAGGGGCAGGTAGACGGCCATGACCAGCCCGGCTATCAGGACCATGTCGAGGCTGAGGGCGAGCGCCACGTTCTCCTGGCCGACCAGGACGTTGCCGGAGATGGCGTCGGCGATCTGCAGGGTGACCAGCGGGATCGAGCTGCCCACCATGGCCGCGGCGGTGGCGTACGCGGCGAAGGCGCTGCCGAAGAGCAGGACCAGCCCGCCGAGCAGCGAGGGCGCGAGGACGGGCAGGGCCACGTGGAGCCAGTACTGCGGGCCGGTGGCGCCGTTGTTCTGGGCGGCCTCCCGCCACTGGACGCGCAGTCCGTCGAGGGCGGGGGTGATGGTGAGGACCATCAGCGGGATCAGGAAGTACAGGTAGACGATGACCAGTCCCCAGAAGCTGTACAGGTCCCAGCCCTTGTCTGTGAGGCCCAACTCCCGGGTCAGCACACCGGAGTTGCCGAGGGTGGCGACGAACGCGAAGGCGAGCGGGACTCCGCCGAAGTTGGCGAGCACCCCGGAGGCGGTGAGCACGGCCTCGCGCAGCGCCGGGAAGCGGGAGGTCACCACGGCCTGGGCGAGCGGCAGCCCGAGGACGGCGGCGAGCCCGGCCGCGACGGCGGACAGCTTCACGCTGCCGAGCATGGCCGTGAGGTAGGCCCCCTGCACGGAGGCCGACATGTTCGCCGTGGTGTACGACGTGGCGCCCGTCGCCGGGTCCTTGACGGTGAACGCGCCGTTCAGCATGGCGACGGCGGGCAGCCCGAAGGCGATCGCGACGAAGGCCAGCAGCGGGAGCACGGCGAGCCATCCGCCGCGGCGGGGCCGCCGCTTCACGGAAGCGGCGGCCCCGAGCGCCGGGTCGGCCCCGGTGGCGACGGCGGTCACCCGGAGACCGCCTTGGCCCAGCCCTGCGCGAGCGCGTCCTTGGCCTTGGTCTGCTGCTCCTCGGTCGGGAACTCGGGGGTGCCCGACACCTTCGGCAGCTTGGCGGCGGCCTTCTCGTCCAGCGTGCCGGCCTTCTCCATGGCGGGCATCAGGGCCGGGCGGGCGTAGCCGGCGAGCCACAGGTTCTGGCCCTCGGCGCTGTAGAGGTACTCCTGCCAGAGGCGGGCGGTGGCCGGGTGCGGGGCGTCCTTGTTGATGGCCTGGGAGTAGTACTGCGAGAACTTGCCGTCCTCCGGGACGACGACCTTCCAGTCGACGCCCTTGGACTTGAACTCGTCGGCGTACCCGGCGTTCAGATAGTCCCAGTCGATGCTGATGGGCGTTTCGCCCTTCTCGACGGTCGCGGGTGTGGACTCGACGGGCGTGTAGTTGCCGTTCTTCTTCAGCTTGGCGAAGAAGTCGAGACCGGGCTGGATGTCGTCGAACGAACCGCCGCTCGCCAGCGAGGCCGCCCAGACGCCACCGAAGGCCGAACCGGACTTGGTGGGGTTGCCGTTGAGCGCGACCTGTCCCTTGTACTTCGGCTGCAGCAGGTCGGCGAAGGTCTCCGGGCACTCCTTGACCCGCTTCGCGTCGCACCCGATGGATATGTAGCCGCCGTAGTCGTTGTACCACTGGCCCTTCGGGTCCTTCTGGCCCTCGGGGATGTCGGCGAAGGCGGCCACCTTGTAGGGCGCGAGCAGCCCCTGCTGGGCGGCGCTGAGGGCGAAGGAGCTGCCGAGGTCGAGCACGTCGGGAGCGCGGTCCTGTCCCTTGCGGGAGGTGACGGCGTTGATCTCGTCCTGGCTGGCGCCGTCCGGGTTCTCGACCTCGACCTTGATCCCGTACTTCTTCTCGAAGCCGTCGATCAGCGCGCCGTAGTTGGCCCAGTCGCGGGGCAGGGCGATCGCGTTGAGCTTGCCCTCCTTCTTGGCCGCCTCGACCAGCGCGTCCATGCCGCCGAAGTCCTCGGCCGAGGTCGCGGTGGCCGCGCTCTTGCCGTCGGCGGTGGTGGTGCTCTCGGGGGCCGCGCCACAGGCGCTGAGGGTGAGTGCGGCGGCGACGGCGAGGCTGCCGCCGAGTACGGCGGTTCTCGGCAGGAAGAGGTTCACGAGCTCTCCAGGGGTACGCGCAGGGACGATCTGGGTGGAGCACTTGTCTGAACAAGTTGGCCTCATTAGGTCCGCGCTTCATATCACGCACGTAAACGGCGGCGAAATACTCGTGCACGATTTCCCGCACAAACGTGGGCCGAGGGCGTTGTTCACCGGCGGCTTCCCCACCTCGTTAGGCTGGTCGTGCTGCACACAGCGGACGACCGGACGAGCGGAGGGGGAGCATGGCGGCGCGACACGAGGAGATCGCCGAGGCGCTGCGGCGGGCGATCGACCGTGAGGAGTACACGGTGGGCAGTCTGCTGCCGCCGGAGACCGAACTCGCGGCCCGCTACGGCGTCTCGCGCGGCACGGTCCGTCAGGCGGTGGCGACCCTGACCGCCGAGGGCCTCATCGGTTCACGACAGGGTGCCCGCCGTGTGGTCCTGGCCGGCCGCCGCAGCCAGAGCTTCGCGGAGCTGCGCAGCTTCGCCCAGTGGGCGCGCGCGATGGGCCGCGAGGCGACGGGCCGGGTGATCGCCCAGGAGTACCGGACGGCCGGCGCCGAGGACCGGGTACGTCTCCACCTCGCCCCGGGCGCCCAGGTCCTGCACGTGCTGCGGCTGCGCGGTCTCGACGGGCAGCCGGTCCTGCTGGAGCGCACGGTCTACGCCGACTGGATCTCCCCCGCCGTCGAGCCCATCGAGGCGGACTGCCCCTCCGTGACCCAGCGCCTGCTCGACGACACGGGCCTCGTCTTCGCCTACGGGGAGCACGTCATCGACGCGGTGGCGGCCGGCGCCCGGGACGCCGAACTCCTGGCCGTACGCAGGACCAGCCCCCTCCTCCGGGTCCGCCGTGTCACCACCACCCGCGAGGGCCGCCCGGTGGAATGGTCCGACGACCGCTACCGCCCGGACGCCGTGAGCTTCAGCGTCCACAACTCGATCGGCAACAACGCCTTGGCGAGGAAGACCGCGGAGTGACTGCGGAGTGACTGGAGAACCCCGGGCACTGAAGGGGCGCGGGGCGGTATTCGATATGCGGCTCCGCCGCGTGGGCGCGAACAACCCCCACGCACCCGCACCCGCCAACGCACCGGCCGCCCCGAGCTCTCAGGCGGGCGATCCGGAAGAAAACCGCCGCAGCAACGGAGACAGCACGAGCACGGACTTCGTCCGCTCGACGAACGGCTCCCCCGCGATCCGCTCCAGCACCCGCTCGAAGTGCCGCATATCAGATGCGAACACCTGAACCACGGCGTCGGCCTCCCCGGTGACGGTGGAGGCGGCGACGACCTCCTGATACCGCTCCAGCCCCCGCTGGATCGTCTCCGGCGAGGTGTTCCGCCGGCAGTAGATCTCGACGAACCCCTCGGTCTCCCACCCGAGCGCGGCGGGGTCCACCCGGACGGTGAATCCGGTGATCGCCCCGGTCGCCCGGAGCCGGTCCACCCGCCGCTTCACCGCGGGCGCGGAGAGCCCCACGAGTTGGCCGATGTCGGAGTAGGAGCGGCGGGCGTCCTCGGCGAGGGCGTGCACGATGCGTTCGTCGAGATCGTTCAGCACTGCGGGTGGATCACTTCTCTGGAGTCGCGAGACGGGAACGGCGGTAGCCGTAACTGAAGTAGAACACGAGCCCGGCGGCCATCCAGACCCCGAAGACGACCCAGGTCACGCTGTCGAGGCTGCCCATCATCCAGACGCAGAACGCGAATCCCAGCGCGGGCAGCACCGGCGACAACGGCACCCGGAACGTCCGCGGCATCTCCGGCCGGGTCCGCCGCAGCACCACGACAGCCACGTTGACCAGCGCGAACGCGAACAGCGTACCGATGCTCGTGGCGTCCGCGAGCTGCCCCAGCGGGATGGCGGCGGCGAGCACACCGCAGAACAGCGAGACGATCACGGTGTTCACGCGAGGCGTCCCGGTCTTCGGGTGCACGCGCGAGAACACCCTCGGCACGAGCCCGTCCCGGGACATGGCGAACAGGATGCGGGTCTGCCCGTACAGCACGGTGAGCACCACGCTCGCGATGGCGATGACGGCCCCGGCCGCCAGCAGCGTGCCCCAGAACGCGTCCCCGGTGACGTCCTTCATGATCCCGGCGAGCGCGGCCTCGGACTCGCCGAACCCCTCCCAGGGCCGTGCCCCGATCGCGACGGCGGCCACCAGCACGTACAGCGCGGTGACGATGACCAGCGACAGCATGATGGCGCGCGGCAGGTCGCGCTGGGCGTTCTTCGCCTCCTCACCGGCGGTCGAGGCCGCGTCGAACCCGATGTACGAGAAGAAGAGCGTGGCCCCGGCCGCGCTGACACCCGCCATGCCGAGCGGCATGAAGTTCTCGTAGTTGCCGGACCGGAAGCCCTGGAGGCCGATGAGGCAGAAGAGCAGCAGGGCGGCGATCTTCACCACGACCATGACCGTGTTGGCCCGTGCGGACTCCCGGGCGCCGCCCAGCAGGAAGGCCATCGCCAGCAGGACGACGATCAGCGCGGGCAGGTTGAAGATGCCCCCGTCGCCGGGCGGCGCGGACAGCGCGGCCGGGATGGTCACACCGAGGGTCCCGTCCAGCAACTCGTTGAGGTACTCGCCCCAGCCGACGGCGACCGCCGACACCGACACCCCGTACTCCAGCACCAGACACCAGCCGCAGACCCAGGCGACCAGCTCGCCCATCGTTGCGTACGCGTACGAGTACGAGGACCCGGAGACCGGGATGGTGCCGGCCAGTTCCGCGTACGACAGCGCGGAGAACAGCGCGGTGAGACCCGCGATCACGAAGGAGAGGGTGACGGCGGGGCCGGCCTTCGGGACAGCCTCGCCGAGGACCACGAAGATGCCGGTGCCGAGCGTGGCACCGATGCTGATCATCGTCAGCTGCCACAGCCCGAGGGTGCGCCGCAGCGACCCTCCCTCGCCCTGGCCACCCTCCGCGACCAGGCGTTCCACGGGCTTGCGGCGCATCAGCCCCGCCCCGAGGCCTCTGGAGGGCGGGGCGGACCGATTCTCGTGCTGTGGGGGTGCGCCTTGGTCGAGCACGCGTGGCTCCTTCATCGCTGCCGGTCAGGGCGGGTGAGGACCGACAGCACCGAACAGCAGGGGGCCACCGAGCAGGAGGTCCCCGCCACGCCACGTACAGCGCCTGACCCTATGAGCCAGAGCTTCGCGAGCGTAATGCGGCAACCTTGCGCACCAACGCAAGATCGTTGCGTTACCGGCGGGTGCGCGAAGCTTCGTTGCATGGCCGGTTCAGAGCGTTGCGCGCAACCATGGTCAGGGGCGCGGGGAACCGCGCGAACAACCACGACGAACCCGCACCCGCCACCGCACAGCTCCCCCCGAGCTCTCAGGCGCCCCTAACTCCAACTCGCATGCAACGGCTTGCCCTCCGCGTACCCGGCCGCACTCTGAATCCCCACAACCGCCCGCTCAGCGAACTCCTCCAGCGACCCGGCCCCCGCGTACGTGCACGACGACCGCACCCCCGCGATGACCGAGTCGATCAGGTCCTCGACCCCCGGCCGCGCCGGATCCAGGAACATCCGCGACGTCGAGATGCCCTCCTCGAACAACGCCTTGCGCGCCCGGTCGTACGCCGACTCCTCGCTCGTACGGTTGCGAACGGCCCGCGCCGACGCCATCCCGAAGGACTCCTTGTACAGCCGCCCGCCGGCGTCCTGCTGGAGGTCGCCCGGCGACTCGTACGTCCCCGCGAACCACGACCCGATCATCACGTTGGACGCGCCAGCGGCCAGCGCCATGGCGACGTCGCGGGGGTGCCGCACACCCCCGTCGGCCCACACGTGCTTCCCGTACTTCTTCGCCTCGGCCGCGCACTCCAGCACCGCGGAGAACTGCGGACGCCCGACGCCGGTCATCATCCGGGTCGTGCACATGGCACCCGGCCCGACCCCGACCTTGACGATGTCCGCGCCGGCCTCGATCAGGTCCCGCACGCCCTCGGCGGCGACGATGTTGCCGGCCACGATCGGCACCCGGGGGTCGAGATCGCGCACCAGCTTGATCGCGTTGATCATCGACTCCTGGTGGCCGTGCGCGGTGTCGATGACGAGCGTGTCGACGCCCGCGGCGAGCAGCTGCTTCGCCTTGTCCACGAAGTCACCGTTGATGCCGACGGCGGCGGCCACGCGCAGCTTGCCGTTCGCGTCGACGGCGGGACTGTACAGCGTGGCGCGGAGCGCGCCCTTGCGGGTCAGGATGCCCGCGAGACGGCCGTCGCGGTCGACGGCGGGCGCGTACCGGCGGTTGGCCGCGTCGAGCCGGTTGAAGGCCTCACGGGGGTCGATGTCGGCGTCGAGGAGCAACAGGTCCCGGGACATGACCACTTCGAGCTGGGTGAAGCGGTCGACGCCGGTGAGGTCCGCGTCGGTGACGACGCCGACGGGCCGCAGCGCGTCGTCGACGACGACGCCCGCGTTGTGCGCGCGCTTCGGCAGCAGGGCCAGCGCGTCGGCGACCGTCTGGTGGGGGTTGAGCACGATCGGGGTGTCGAGGACGAGGTGGCGGCTCTTCACCCAGGAGATGACGTCGGTGACGACCTCGATCGGGATGTCCTGCGGGACGACCACCAGGCCACCGCGGCGGGCGACCGTCTCGGCCATCCGGCGGCCGGCGATGGCGGTCATGTTGGCGACGACGAGCGGGATGGTGGTCCCCGTGCCGTCCGGTGAGGCCAGGTCCACACCCTGCCGCGATCCGACGGCGCTACGGCTCGGAACCATGAAGACGTCGTCGTACGTCAGGTCGTACGCGGGCTGGATGTCATTGAGGAAACGCACGTGCCGCACATCCCGGTCGATCAGAGGTGACCCCCTGACAGGACCGCCAGGGGGAAGAGCACGTACCTCATTGTCCCATGTCGGCGGGTATGAGCGGCCCCGACGGATCCTCCAGAGGGGCGTCGGGCGACCTGGGAGGATCCTCCGAGAGCGAGCACGGCCCGCGCCCCGCGAGGGGCGCGGGGAACCGCGCGATCGACCCCACACGACCTGCGGCCGCCCCCGGACCCCGACCCGGCAGACGCTCCCACGCCCCACCGGGCGGACCCGGACGGAGCGCTACACCCCGTCCGGGTCCGCCCGGTTGAGCGCCGGACGCGGTGTCTGACCGGCCGTCAGCAGGTAGTCCGCCGCCGAGGTGTCCGTGACGAGGCTGGTCACCAGCCCCGAGCGCAGGACGGCGTCGATCGCGGCCGCCTTGCGCTGCCCGCCGGCGATCGCGACGACCTCGGGGATACGGCGGAGCTGGTCGGCCTTGACCGTGATGCACCGCTCGCCGAGGTCACGTCCGACCCGGCGGCCGTCCGCGTCGAAGAGGTGTGCCGACATCTCGGCGGCGACCCCGAGGGAGGCGTAGTGCCCCCGCTCCTCGTCGCTGAGCATGTCGTGCACCGTGGAGATGCCCGCCTCCCAGGAGCCGATGGAGACACAGGCGACGGTGACCTTGTCGAAGTACTCGAAGGCCCGCGCGATCCCGGTCTGGTGGCGCAGCGCGGCCGCGGTGGCCGCGTCCGGCAGCAGCATCGGCGCGTAGATGGGGTGGGCGTCGCCGCCCGACACCTGCGCGGCCCGCCGTACCGCCTCGACCGAGCCGCGCTCGGCGGTCCCGGCGTCGTACACGCCGGTCAACTGCACCACCGTGCACGGCGGCAGCCGGTCGAGCGCCGCCGCCATGTGGATGGTGGAGCGGCCCCAGGCGAGGCCGAGCACATCGCCCTCGTTGACCAGTTCGCCGAGCAGGTCCGCGGCGACCTCGCCGAGGTTCTCCGGGTCGGGGGACTCCTCGGCGTCGGCCGGTGACTCGACGACCACGGCGTGCCGCAGGCCGTAGCGGGCCCGCAGCGCGTCGGAGCGCTCCGCGTCCAGTTCCGCGGGGACGCGGATCTCGATTCGTACGAGATCCCGCTCGAGGGCGGTCTCCAGGACCCGGGCCACCTTGAAGCGGCTCACGCCGAACTCCTCGGCGATCTGGATCTTGGACTTGCCCTCGAGGTAGAAGCGGCGAGCCATGGCCGCCGCCTGTACCAGCTCAGCGGGTCCCATCCGCATGGCTGATCGGCCCGCCGACATACCCGACACGGCCATCTCCTCACTGCTCTTCACACATGGATACGCCGTTCATCCTTGCAGATCCGGCGTTTTCGATCAGCCCGAAGGAAAGCCGTTCACGTTTCCTTGGCCCTCTGGACGCACGACGTGCCCCGCCCGCCTCGGCGTTCGCACGGCCGTTCCGCCGTGTCTCAGTGGCCGCAGGCCCAGCCCGCGGTCGCCGTCACGGCCTCCGCCCGCGCCCGCAGCGCCCGGACCGCCTCGGCCGGGTCCTCGGCCCCGTAGACCGCGGAACCGGCGACGAAGACGTCCGCGCCCGCCTCGGCGCAGCGCTCGATGGTGGACTCGGCGACGCCGCCGTCGACCTGGAGCCACAGGTCGAGGCCGTGCTTGCTGATCAACTCGCGGGTCCGGCGGATCTTCGGGAGCATGATGTCGAGAAAGGCCTGGCCACCGAAGCCCGGTTCGACCGTCATGATCAGCACCATGTCGAGTTCGGGCAGCAGGTCCTCGAACGGCTCGATCGGCGTCGCGGGCCTGAGCGCCATGGAGGCCCGGGCACCCTTGGCCCGGATCTCACGGGCGAGTCGCACCGGTGCGGCGGCCGCCTCCGCGTGGAAGGTGACGGAACCGGCACCCGCTTCCACGTACTGGGGCGCCCACCGATCGGGGGCCTCGATCATCAGGTGGCAGTCCAGCGGCGTCTCCGTCGCACGGGCCAGGGACTCTACGACCGGCACACCGAGCGTGAGGTTCGGGACGAAATGGTTGTCCATCACGTCTACATGGAGCCAGTCGGCTCCCTCGACCGCCTTCGCCTCGTCGGCGAGACGGGCGAAGTCGGCGGACAGGATGCTGGGGTTGATCTGCGCGGCCATGGGCCAAGACTGCCATGCCCTCCAGGGGTTGCGGGCATCGGTCCGTCCTGGGGACCGTTGTTCTCCGGCTGCGGGCCGTCTTCGGCTGAGCGCGCCCACGCGGCGGAGCCGCAGATGTCACAGTCCCGCGCCCCTCACGGGGCGCGGTCGTGGAGGTCGGTATGACAGGGAAGCGCGGCATCGGGCATCTCGTCTGCGGGCGGCGGGCCAAGTGGATCGTGCTGGGGCTGTGGCTGGTGGTGCTGTTCGTGGTGGCGCCGTTCGCCACGAAGCTCACGGACGCGCAGGACAACGACGCCGCCTCGTGGCTGCCGGGCTCGGCGGAGTCCACGCAGGTCCTGGAGATCTCCGAGGGCTTCCGGCCCGAGCAGATCCCGGCCGTGGTCGTCTACGCCCGGGAGAGCGGCCTGACCGCCGAGGACCGGGCGACGATCGAGGCGGACGTACGGGAGCTCAAGCAGCTGACCGCTCACAAGATCATCGGTGACCAGACCCGGGGCCCCGTCTACGACCGCGCGACCGACCCGAGGGCCGCCCAGGTCTATGTGCCGATCACGATGGACGAGAAGGGCTGGGAGCGGATCGCGCCCGCGGTGGACTCGATCCGGGACGACGTGGGTGAGGGCGGCGACGGGCTCGCCGTGCACATCACGGGTCCGGGCGGTACGTCCGCCGACTTCTCGGAAGCCTTCGAGGGCATCGACTCCACGCTGCTGCTGTCGGCGATGGCCGTCGTCATCGTGATGCTCCTGCTCACCTACCGCAGTCCGACCCTGATCCTGGTGCCGCTCCTCGCGGTCATCGCGGCTCTGTTCACGGCCCAGGCACTGATCTATCTGCTCGCGGAACACGCCGGCCTGACGGTGAACGGCCAGAGCGCGGGCATCCTCACCGTCCTGGTGTTCGGCGCGGGCACCGACTACGCCCTGTTGCTCGTGGCCCGCTACCGCGAGGAGTTGCGCCGTCACGAGGACCGCCACGAGGCGATGGCCCTCGCCCTGCACCGGGCGGGCCCGGCTGTGCTGGCGTCCGGCGCGACGGTGGTGCTGAGCATGCTGGTGCTGCTGGCGGCCGAGATGAACTCCACGAGCGGTCTGGGCCCGGTGGCGGCCATCGGTGTGGCGGTCGCGCTGCTCGCGATGATGACGCTGTTCCCGGCCCTGCTGGTGATCTTCGGCCGCTGGATCTTCTGGCCGGTGATCCCGCACCTGGGCAGCGCCGACCCCACCGAGCGGGGTGTGTGGGCCCGCATGGGCCATCGTTTCTCCCGCCGCCCCCGGACGGTCTGGGTGGCGACGGCGGCCGCCCTCGCGCTGTGCTCGCTGGGCCTGATCCAGCTGCGCGCGGAAGGCATCAGCAATGCGGACGCCTTCACCGGCAAACCCGACTCGATCGTCGGCCAGGAGGTCTCCGCACGCTACTTCCCCGCGGGCAGCGGCGATCCCCTGGTGATCATCAGCAACCAGGCGCAGGCCCGCGAGGTGGGCCGCGTGGTCGCCGACACCGAAGGCGTCGTCGCGGACTCGCTCGGCCTGCCGCCCGGCACGAAACCCGCGAACGACGGCAAGGTCCTCTTCGAGGCGACCATGTCCGACCCGGCCGACAGCGAGGCCGCGAAGGACACCGTCGAGCGGGTCCGGGACGCCGTGCACGCGGTCCCGGACGCCGACGCCCAGGTGGGCGGCGGTACAGCGGCCCTGCTGGACATGGACGAGGCGACGACCCACGACAACATCCTGATCATCCCGCTGGTGCTGGTCGTGGTCCTGCTGATCCTCTGCGCCCTGCTCCGCGCGCTGATCGCGCCGCTCCTGCTGATCGGAACGGTGATCCTGTCCTTCGCCGCCGCGCTGGGCATCAGCGCGCTCGCGTTCAGACACCTCTTCGACTACGCGGGCGAGTCGACCGACTTCCCCCTGTTCGTCTTCGTGTTCCTGGTCGCCCTGGGCATCGACTACAACATCTTCCTGACCACCCGTATCCGCGAGGAGGCCGCCCGCCAGGGCACCCGCAAGGCCGTGGTGACGGGCCTGGCGACGACCGGCGCGGTGATCACCTCGGCCGGCCTGGTCCTCGCCGGCACCTTCGCCGCCCTCGGCACGCTCCCCATGGTGGCCTTCGCCGAGATCGGCTTCGCGGTCGCCCTGGGCGTCCTCCTGGACACCTTCATCGTGCGATCCGTGCTGGTCACGGCCCTGTTCCTGGACGTCGGCCCGAAGGTGTGGTGGCCCCACCGACTGGCCCGGGAGGACGGCGGCGGCACACCCCCACCGCCACCGAAACAACCGGCGGGCAGCACAGCGGGACCGGACGGCTGAGGGGCCGGAGCGTCACGCGACCCGGCGGATGAGGGCCAGATACATGGCGTCCGTCCCGTGCAGATGCGGCCACAGCTGGACGTCGGGCCCGTCGCCCAGCGCCGGTACGCCCTCCAGGAGGGGCCGCGCGTCGATCAGGTCGACCGCGTCGCCGTACTGCTTGAGCATGTCGTCGACGACCGCGCGGGTCTCGGCCAGGTGCGGCGAGCAGGTCGCGTAGCCGACGACCCCGCCGACGCGTACGGACTCCAGCGCGGTCCGCAGCAGCGCCCGCTGGAGCGGGGCGAACCCGTCCAGGTCCTCGGGCCGCCGCCGCCAACGGGCCTCGGGGCGCCGCCGCAGGGCCCCCAGCCCCGTACAGGGCACGTCCATCAGCACCCGGTCGAACGCGCCCGGCCGCCAGGGCGGCCGGGTCCCGTCGGCGGCGATCACCTGGTACGGCCCCGGATTGCCGTCCAGTGCCCTGGCGACCAGCCCGGCCCGGTGCGGCTGCTTCTCGGAGGCGAGCAGCACGGCGCCGCGCTCGGCGGCGAGGGCGGCGAGCAGCGCGGCCTTGCCGCCGGGCCCGGCACACCCGTCGAGCCAGGCCTTGTCGGGACCCTCCAACGGGGCGTTGGCGAGGGCGAGCGCCACGAGCTGGCTGCCCTCGTCCTGCACACCGGCCCGGCCCTCCCGTACGGCGTCCACGGCACCGGGCTCCCCGCCTTCGGACAGCCGCACGGCGTACGGGGACCAGCGCCCCGCCACCGCGGACTCCTCCCGGAGCAGTTCCTCGGCGGTCGACCGTCCGGGCCGGGCGACGAGGGTGACCTCGGGCCGCTCGTTGTCGGCCTCCAACAGATCCTCGATCCCGGCCCGCCCGCCGCCGAGGGAGTCCCACAGCGCGGAGACGACCCAGCGGGGATGCGAGTGCACGACCGCGAGATGGTCCTCCGGGTCGTCCTCGTAGGGCGGCGCGACGCGCTCCAGCCAGCCGTCGAGGTCGTGCTGTGCGATCTTGCGCAGCACGGCGTTCACGAACTTGGCCCGCCCGTCGCCGAGCACGACGCGCGCGAGATCGACGGAGGCGGACACGGCGGCGTGCGTCGGGATCCGGGTGCCCAGCAGCTGGTGCGCACCGAGGCTCAGCACATCGAGCACCGGCGGGTCGACCTCGCGCAACGGCCGGTCCACGCACTGCGCGATGACCGCGTCGTACGTCCCCTGCCGTCGCAGCGTCCCGTACACCAGCTCGGTCGCCAGCGCCGCGTCCCGCCCGTCGAACTTCTCGGGCCCCTCCTTCTCCCGTGCCCGGCGCAGCAGCGGCGGCAGAACGAGGTTCGCGTACGCGTCCCGTTCGTCCACGGCCCGGAGCGCCTCGAAGGCGAGCATACGGACGGGGTCCTTCTGGGGACGACGGTACGGCTTGCCCGGCTTACGCGGACGGGACTGCTCACTCACGAAAAAGGTGCTCCGGATACGGGACGAGATACCAGGCCCAGGGTACGCCGCGGGGGCGGGGGCCGTGTCGGCCCCCCCCCCCGCGACCGGTCAGTCTCCGACCGACTCGCCGGAGTCGATGCGGACGCCGCGTGCCCAGTCGGCGGCACGCATCGGCTTCTTGCCCTGCGCCTGCACCCAGAGCAGTTCCACGGCGTACGACCCGGTCCCGACGTACACGTGGTTCTTGCCGACTTCGAGTGCGCCCGGGGCGAGTTCCGTCCGCTCGGGCACCGGCACGACCTGGACGAGCTTCAGCCGCTCGCCGCGGAAGGTCGTCCACGCGCCCGGCGCGGGCGTGCAGCCGCGCACGACCCGGTCGACACGCAGCGCGGGTGTGGCCCAGTCGATCCGGGCGTCCTCGACGGTGATCTTCGGCGCGAGGGTGATCCCGTCGGCGGGCTGGGGCACGGCCTTCAGGGTCCCGTCCTCGATCCCGTCCATCGTCGCGGCGAGCAGCCCGGAGCCGGCGAAGGCGAGGCGGGTCAGCAGATCCCCGCTCGTGTCGGTCGGCCGGATCTCCTCGGTGACCGTCCCGTACACCGGTCCGGAGTCGAGCCCCTCCTCGATCAGGAAGGTGGACGCCCCCGTGATCTCGTCCCCGGCCATGATCGAGTGCTGGACGGGGGCGGCGCCCCGCCAGGCGGGCAGCAGGGAGAAGTGCAGGTTGACCCAGCCGTGGACGGGCACGTCGAGGGCGACCCGGGGCAGCAGGGCGCCGTAGGCGACGACCGGGCAGCAGTCGGGCGCGATCTCCCTCAGCCGCGCAAGGAAATCCTCGTCCCGAGGCCGGTGCGGCTTCAGCACCTCGATGCCGGCCTCCTCGGCCCGCTGCGCCACCGGGCTGGCGACCAGCCGCCGCCCCCGCCCCGCCGGCGCGTCCGGCCGCGTCACGACCGCGGCCACCTCATGCCTCCCCGACGCGATCAACGCGTCCAACGCGGGAACAGCGACCTCTGGGGTACCGGCGAAGACAAGCTTCATGAATGTCTGACGGCCTCTCGGACAAAAGTTCGTACGCCCCACGCGGCAACGGGGACAACACCCCAGTCTATGTTCCACCCCCACCACCCCGACGGCCCGCGGCCGCCGACGGCGAGGAACCCCCACGGGAGACCCGTACTTCTCGACGAAGGAGCAACGGGCGGTGCGCGGGTGGGAAAAACAGGCCGGACCCCAGCCCCAGCGGGGGCGCACCCCCACCCACGCGCCCCACGCATATGCCCCCACGCCCCCACCCCGTTACCAGCGGAGCGAATTCGCGTTGGTCAAGAAAGAGTTGACCGATACGCGCCGCAATCGCGGCACCTCCCCTTTTTCAACGCCGGTTCGAGAGGCTTGTTCATGGCCGACCACGCAACCCACGACGCCCAGGCTCGGGCCAGCCTGCACTTGCTGGTGCGGGACATCGAGCGGGTCCGCCGGCAGGTGGACGCACTGCGCACCCTCACCGCCCAGTTGGGCAACGTCTACCGCCCGCGCCGCTCCGGCCCCTCCACGGGCTTCGTCGTCTACGGACGCGCCCCCGCCCCGACCGTCCGCCTCGCCCAGGAGCTGCGGGACAGTGTCGAGACCCTGGTCACGGCAGCCGTGGACTTCGACCGCTCGCTCGGTTTCTCATGGGACGCGGTGGGCTCGGCCCTCGGCGTCACCAAGCAGGCCGTTCACCGCCGTTACGGCGCCCGCCGTGCCGCCGCCCAGGCCGCCGCGGAAGCGGAACGCACGGGGGAACCCCAGGGCACCCGCACCGTCAACGTCGGCTCCGGCATCCCCACCGTCCCGGCGGCCCGCTCGATGCCCGCGCCCCTGCCCGCCCCGGTCCCCGCGCACATGCCGACCCAGCCGACGTCGGGCAGCCCCACCCTCCGCGACGACGTGAGACCCACGGCCTTCCCCGGCCCGCGCAACGGCTGACCACCCGCACCCCTGCCTCCCGGTGTCCGACCGGGAGGCAGTCCCATGCCGGGAGGCGAGGCAGACCCGTTGCGGGAGGCAGACCCATGCCGAAGCCTCCCACCCCGCGCCCGCTCACCCGATGTCCAACGGATCCACCCGGATCCGCACGCGCGCCCCTTCAGTCACCCCGCGTGCCATCCGCGCCGCCTGCGCGCTCTTCAGCGCACCGGCCAGGGCCGCCCCGCTCCCCGGCGGCACCCGGATCAGCGCACGCTCCCAGTGCTCCGCCGTCGTCGGCCCGCCGGCCCGCCGCGCTCGTGCCCCACCGGCCGCAGGACCCGCACCCGACCCGGGGACCGCGGGCCCGGCCACCGGCACAGGCCCCAACACCTCGGCGTCCGGCGGCAGTTCGACCGCCGCCAGGAACTCGGCCACGGCCTGGACCGGTCCGGACACGGCGGCCATCCGCGACACCGGCGGAAAGCCCAGCTCGGCCCGTTCGGCGAGTTCCCGCACCGCGTGCCCCACCGGGTCCCACCGCACGAGCGCCTGCACGGGCCGTAGCATCGGCTCGGCGACCACGACGACCGTGCCGCCGGCCCCCTGGTTCCGTACGAGCGCGGCCGCGCCGATCCAGCGCCGCAGCGCGTCCTCCCCGGCCCGCAGATCGGGCCGCCCCAGCATGGCCCAGCCGTCGAGCAGCAGGGCCGCCGCGTACCCGCCCTCGGCGACCGGCTCGGCCCCGGGCGTGCTCACGACCAGCGCGGGCGTCCCGGGCACGGTGTCGAGCACCTGCTCCCGGCCGGAGGTCCGTACGGGCACGGCGGGAAACGCCCGTCCCAGTTCCTCGGCGGTCCGCCGCGCCCCCACGACCTGTGCCCGCAGCCGGTTGCTCCCGCACTCGGGGCAGTGCCAGCCGCTCTCCTCACGCCCGCACCATCCGCACAGCAGGGCCCCCGCACCGTCCTGCGCCGCCAGCGGCCCCGCGCAGTGCCGGCACCGAGCCGGCTCCCGGCACCGCGCGCAGGCCATCCGCGGCACATACCCCCGCCGGGGCACCTGCACCAGCACGGGCCCGTCCCGCAAGCCATCCCGCGCGACCTGCCAGGCGAGGCTCGGCAACCGAGCCGCCCGAGCCGCCTCGTCCCGCGCGAGGTCCGCGTCCCCCACGGTCCGCACCAGCGGCGCGGCGGCCCGCACCTGCTCCCGCCCGGCCACGATCGGCGCCGCCCAGCCGCTCTCGACGAGTTGGGCGGCCTCGACCGTGCAGCTCCAACTCCCCAGCAGGAAGCCGCACTTGTCCCGGGTGGCCCGCAGCTCCAGCACCTCGCGCACATGGGGAAAGGGGGCGTTGTCGTCGCTGTGACTGGCGTCCCCGTCGTCCCAGACGACGACCAGCCCGAGATCCCGCACCGGCGCGAACATGGCCGCCCGGGTCCCCACCACCGCCCGTACGGCCCCCCGGCGCACGGCCAGCCACTCCCGGTAGCGCCTCTCCTGCCCGGCGTCGGCGGTCAGCAGCGCGTGCCGCCCCTCCCCCAGCAACTGCCCGAGCGCCTCGTCGACCCGAGCCGCGGGCCGCCCGGCCGGTACGACCACGAGCGCGCCTCGCCCCGACGCCAGCGTCGCCTGCACGGCCCGCGCGATCTCCTCGGCCCACTCCGGCCCCGGCAACGCGGTCCACACGGCCCGGGGCGCACCCCCGCCGGCCAGCGCCCGCAGGAACCCCTCCCCCCGCCCGTACCGCAGCCACGATCCCGGCTCGGGCGCGGCGGGCGGGGCGGCCGGCTCGCCCATCGGCACGGCCTCCGCGCGAGCGTGCCGAGGGGGAACGGCCAGCTGCAGCACATCGGCGAGGCTCCCCGCGTACCGGTCGGCCACGGCCCTCGCCAGCCCCAACAGCTCGGGCCCCAGCACCGGTTCGGGGGAGACGACCTGGGCGAGCGCGGCCAGCGGCCCGCTGTAGTCCGACTCGGCGACCCGTTCGACGAGAAACCCGTCGATCAGCGAGCCGCCCTCGCGCCGCCCTTCGCGGACGTTGCGCCCCCCGGCGCCGAACCGCACCCGCACCCGCACCCCCGGCTGGGCGTCCGCGTCCAGTTCCTCCGGCACCGCGTAGTCGAAGTACCGGTCGAGATGCAGCACCCCCTTGTCGACCAGCACCCGGGCGACCGGCAACTCCTTGGCCAGCGCCGCCCCCCGCCAGGTCCGAGGCTTCGCCCGCGGCACCTTGGCCTTGCGCACCGCCTCCCGGACGAGCGCCAACTGCTCCGGCTCCCCGCCCCCCGCCGCGCCCCCGCCCCTCGTACCGTCCTCGCTGCTCACACCCCCATCCTCCCAAACCCCACTGACAGCCGACGCCGCCCGAGACCCCGGTGCGCGGCGGGCGCGGGGTGCGCACCCGGCAGTCCGGCGGCCGCGAGGGTCGGGGAACGCGGCGAGGCCCGGCACCCCCGAAGGGGTGCCGGGCCTCGCCGTGGAGCGGAAGAGGCAGTGGGTCAGGAGGGCTCAGAGGCCCGCGGCCTTGCGCAGTTCCTCGACGCGGTCCGTGCGCTCCCAGGTGAACTCGGGCAGCTCGCGGCCGAAGTGACCGTACGCGGCGGTCTGGCCGTAGATCGGGCGCAGCAGGTCGAGGTCACGGATGATGGCGGCCGGACGGAGGTCGAAGACCTCGTCGATGGCCTTCTCGATCCGGTCGGTGTCGACCTTGGCGGTGCCGAAGGTCTCCACGAAGAGACCGACGGGCTCGGCCTTGCCGATCGCGTACGCCACCTGCACCTCGCAGCGCGAGGCGAGGCCGGCCGCGACGACGTTCTTGGCGACCCAGCGCATCGCGTACGCCGCCGAGCGGTCGACCTTGGACGGGTCCTTGCCCGAGAAGGCGCCGCCGCCGTGGCGGGCCATGCCGCCGTACGTGTCGATGATGATCTTGCGGCCGGTCAGGCCGGCGTCGCCCATCGGGCCGCCGATCTCGAAGCGGCCGGTCGGGTTGACCAGCAGGCGGTAGCCCTCGGTGTCCAGCTTGATGCCGTCGTCCAGCAGGGCCTTCAGCTCGGGCTCCACCACGAACTCGCGGATGTCCGGGGCGAGGAGGGACTCCAGGTCGATGTCGCTGGCGTGCTGCGAGGAGACGACGACCGTGTCCAGGCGGACCGCCTTGTCACCGTCGTACTCGATGGTGACCTGGGTCTTGCCGTCGGGACGGAGGTAGGGGATGGTGCCGTTCTTGCGGACCTCGGACAGGCGCTTCGACAGGCGGTGCGCCAGGAAGATCGGCAGCGGCATCAGCGTCGGCGTCTCGTCCGACGCGTAACCGAACATCAGGCCCTGGTCGCCCGCACCCTGCTTGTCCAGCTCGTCCTCGTCGCCCTCGACCCGCGACTCGTAGGCCGTGTCCACACCCTGCGCGATGTCCGGGGACTGCGCGCCGATCGACACCGACACACCGCAGGAGGCGCCGTCGAAGCCCTTCTTCGACGAGTCGTAGCCGATGTTCAGGATGGTGTCGCGCACCAGCTGGGCGATCGGCGCGTACGCCTTGGTCGTGACCTCTCCGGCCACATGCACGAGGCCGGTCGTGATGAGCGTCTCCACGGCGACGCGGGACGTGGGGTCCTCGCGCAGGAGCGCATCGAGAATGGCATCGCTGATCTGGTCAGCGATCTTGTCGGGGTGACCCTCGGTCACGGACTCCGAGGTGAACAGACGACGGGACACAACGCTCCCTGGGGTTGCAGCGGCTGCTGGCTGATCATTGGCGGACGTGCTCGGGGGCTGCGCCCGGCGTCGTCCGAGAACAGTTTATCGGTCGGGCTCGGCCACCGGCCCACCTGTCTCGCCTCTCGGGAGCCCTGTGACCTGCGGCACGTGCATTCTGCCCAATGGTCGTCGCTGTCCGCCAGGGTCGCCACGCCCGAATGTGCGTGGTTCGAGTGGGCCCTGACGTGAATACCACCGTCACCCGAGTCTGTCGGCCACCAGGTCCCACACCGTTTCGGCCAGGGCTTCCTTGGGGCCGTACGGCACAGGTGTCTCGCTTCCGTCGGCTCCCAGCACCACGGCCTCGTTCTCCTCGGAGCCGAAGGTCTTGCGCTCCCCCACCTCGTTCACCACCAGCAGGTCGCACCCCTTGCGGGCCAGTTTGGCGCGGCCGTTGGCGAGGACGTCGTCGGTCTCGGCGGCGAAGCCGACGATCACCTGGCCGGGGCGCGGGCGGTCCGCCGAGATCTCCGCGAGGATGTCCGGATTACGTACCAGGACGATGGGCTCGGGTTCCTGGCCGTCCTTCTTCTTGATCTTGCCGGTGGCGTAGTTCTCCGGGCGGAAGTCCGCCACGGCGGCCGCCATCACCACCACGTCCGCCTCCGGCGCCGCCTTGAGTACCGCCTCGCGCAGCTGGACCGCCGTACCGATCCGGACGACGTCCACGCCGGCGGGGTCCGGCAGCCCGGTGTTGCCCTCGATGAGTGTGACCCGGGCGCCTCGCGCGGCTGCCGTACGGGCGAGGGCGTACCCCTGTTTGCCGGAGGAGCGGTTGCCGAGGAAGCGGACGGGGTCGAGGGGCTCCCGGGTGCCGCCGGCGGTCACCACGACGTGCCGGCCGACGAGGTCGGGCTCGGTGACGCCGCGGGCCAGCACCCGGCGGCAGACCTCGAAGATCTCGGCGGGGTCCGGCAGCCGGCCCTTGCCGGTGTCGACGCCGGTCAGCCTGCCCACGGCGGGGTCGATGACGAGGGCGCCCCGGCGGCGGAGCGTCGCCACGTTCTCCTGGGTGGCCGGGTGTTCCCACATCTCGGTGTGCATGGCGGGGGCGAAGACGACCGGACAGCGGGCGGTGAGCAGGGTGTTGGTGAGGAGGTCGTCGGCCAGGCCGTGGGCGGCCTTGGCCAGCATGTCGGCGGTGGCCGGGGCGACGACGACCAGCTCGGCCTCCTGCCCGATGCGCACGTGCGGCACCTCGTGGACGCTCTCCCAGACCTCGGTGGAGACCGGGTTGCCGGAGAGCGCGGACCACGTGGCGGCGCCCACGAAGTGCAGCGCGGAGTCGGTCGGCACGACCCGTACGTCATGACCGGACTCGGTCAGCCGGCGCAGCAGCTCGCACGCCTTGTAGGCGGCGATGCCACCGCTGACCCCCAGAACGACCTTCGGCTTGCCCACCGGGCCTCCCCGCACTCGGATGTGTACGCCTCTGTGTGACGCCTCAATGACACACCACAGGCCCGACAGTTGCTCCCCCAGCTAACGCTGGGAGGTGCCCCCTGCCGGGCCTGTGGATAAACCTACTGCGATCTGCCGATATGACTTACGCGGGGCCCTCGACGGCCTCGGACGTCAGCAGACCCGCGTTGATCTCGCGCAGGGCGATCGAGAGCGGCTTCTCGTGGACGTGGGTGTCGACGAGGGGACCGACGTACTCGAGGAGGCCCTCGCCGAGCTGCGAGTAGTACGCGTTGATCTGGCGGGCACGCTTGGCCGCGTAGATCACGAGGCTGTACTTCGAGTCGGTGGCCTCGAGGAGCTCGTCGATCGGCGGGTTGATGATGCCCTCGGGCGCGGAGATGGAAGAGGACACGCTCTACCTTCCGATGGATGGGAAAAGATCGGTCGTGATCACAGAAAACGGACAGAGCCCGTGATCACACAACATCCATCAAGGCTAGCAGCTCGCGGGCCACGTCCTCGACGGAGGTGTTGACCAGGGTCACGTCGAACTCCGGCTCGGCCGCCAGCTCGATCTTGGCCGCCTCCAGGCGGCGTTCGATCACCTCGGGCGGCTCGGTGCCCCGGCCGGTGAGCCTGCGCACCAGTTCCTCCCAGGAGGGAGGCGCCAGGAAGACCAGCTGGGCGTCCGGCATGGTCTCGCGGACCTGCCGTGCGCCCTGGAGGTCGATCTCCAGCAGGACCGGCTCGCCCCGCTCCAGGCGTTCGAGCACGGCGGCCCGGGGGGTGCCGTAGCGGTTGCCGGCGAACTCGGCCCACTCCAGCAGCTCGCCGTTGGCGATCAGCTTGTCCATCTCGTCGTCGGTGACGAAGAAGTAGTGGACTCCGTGCTGCTCGCCGGGGCGTGGCTTGCGGGTCGTCGCCGACACCGACAGCCAGACCTCGGGGTGCGCCTTGCGCATATGGGCGACGACCGTGCTCTTGCCGACCCCTGAGGGGCCGGAGAGCACGGTCAGCCGCGGACGTACGTCCGGGGGCTCGGGGGTCGTCCCCCGGAATGTTGCAGCCATGCAGCGATTATTCCAGCAATCCCGGAGTGCCCGGGACTCCCTTCCCGCCAGGGGGCGGGATCAGGAACCGGTGCTGCCGAACTCACGCTCCAGGGAAGCGATCTGGTTGGAACCGAGGCCGCGTACACGACGGCTCTCGGAGATGCCGAGTCGCTCCATGATCTGCTTGGCGCGGACCTTGCCCACGCCCGGCAGGGACTCGAGCAGGGCGGAGACCTTCATCTTGCCGATGACGTCGTTCTCCTGGCCCTGCTTGATGACCTCGTGCAGGGAGGCGCCGGAGTGCTTGAGTCGATTCTTGACCTCGGCCCGCTCCCGGCGAGCCGCGGCGGCCTTTTCGAGCGCGGCTGCGCGCTGTTCAGGGGTAAGGGGCGGAAGAGCCACGCCTACGTCACCTCGGATGTCGAACTGTCGGATACGGACCGGTGAGGAACCTAGTCGCCCCACACCTGGGGTGCTACGAGCAACACGCTCGCCCGTTCACCCTGCTCGGAGACTAGCGGCCAACTCCGCCAGAGTCAGCGAGAACAGCGGAAAAGTCCTGGTCAGCCTCCATGGAGTCGGACATAAGCCTCATATCGCCCCGGATTTGAGAATGTATTCAGACTCAAGGCGGCCGGGAACCGACCCTCGGCCACTCATCGGAGGTCTCGGGCGGCCGTCGTCGCGGTGCGGATCTCGTCCGCGAAACGATCCGAGGCGTCACGCAGCGCGACGACGTCGCCACCGTGACGAAGGACACCTCGACTGACGTTCGGCACCACATGGCGCACGGCGGCGCCGAAGACCGCCGGAAGATCGGCCGGAGTGGCCCCCTGGGCGCCGATCCCCGGCGCGAGGAGAGGTCCGTTGATGTTCAGGTCGTACGACGAGAGGTCACCCAGCGTGGCGCCGACGACGGCGCCGAAGGACCCCAGGGGCTCCTCCCCCGCGTTCTCGGCCGCCAGGTGCGCCAGCATGGTCGCGCCGACGTTCCGGCCGTCGGGGTCGTCGGTGCGGACCGCGTGCTGCACCTCGCCGCCCTCCGGGTTGGAGGTGAGCGCCAGCACGAACAGTCCGGCCCCGTTCTCGCGGGCCAGCTCCACGGCGGGCTTCAGCGAGCCGTAGCCCAGGTAGGGCGAGACCGTCAGCGCGTCCGAGAAGAGCGGCGCGTCCTTGTGCAGGAAGGTCTCGGCGTAGGCGGCCATGGTGGAGCCGATGTCGCCGCGCTTGGCGTCCATGACGACCAGCGCGCCGGCCGCCCGCGCCTCGGCCACGGACTTCTCCAGGACGGCGATGCCGCGCGACCCGAAGCGCTCGAAGAACGCGCTCTGCGGCTTCAGGACGGCCACCCGGTCGGCCAGCGCCTCGACGACCGTGCGGCTGAACCGCTCCAGGCCCGCGACGTCGTCGTTCAGGCCCCAGTCGGCGAGCAGGGAGGCGTGCGGGTCGATGCCGACGCAGAGCGGCCCGCGTTCGTCCATGGCTCGGCGCAGGCGGGCGCCGAAGGGCTCGGTCATACCGTCTTCCTCACATCGGCGCCGACCGCGTCGGCGAGGGTGGCGTAGGGGCTCGTGCGCAGGCAGGCCGCGAGGCCCTTGTGCAGGGCGCGCGACCAGAAGGGGCCCTCGTAGATGAAGGCGCTGTAGCCCTGGATCAGGGTGGCGCCCGCCAGGATGCGCTGCCAGGCGTCCTCGGCGTTCTCGATGCCGCCGACGCCCACCAGGGTGATCCGGTCGCCCACGCGCGCGTAGAGGCGGCGCAGGACGGCGAGGGAGCGGTCCTTGACCGGGGCGCCGGAGAGACCGCCCGTCTCCTTCACGAGGGAGGGTTCGGACTTCAGACCGAGTCCGTCGCGCGCGATGGTGGTGTTCGTGGCGATGATCCCGTCCAGTCCCAGCTCCACGGCGAGGTCGGCGACGGCGTCGACGTCCTCGTCGGCGAGGTCGGGCGCGATCTTCACCAGCAGCGGCACGCGGCGGGTGCGGACCGTGCGGTCGGCGGCCTCGCGGACGGCGGTCAGCAGTGGCCGCAGCGCCTCGGTGGCCTGGAGGTTGCGCAGGCCGGGCGTGTTGGGCGAGGAGACGTTGACGACGAGGTAGTCGGCGTACGGGGCGAGACGCTCGGTGGACTTCACGTAGTCCGCGGCGGCCTCGTCCTCGGGGACGACCTTGGTCTTGCCGATGTTGACGCCGACGACGGTTTTGAAGACGGGCGTGCGGGAGGCCAGGCGGGCGGCGACGGCGAGCGAGCCCTCGTTGTTGAAGCCCATGCGGTTGATCAGGGCGCGGTCGGCGACCAGGCGGAACAGCCGCTGCTTGGGGTTGCCGGGCTGGCCCTCGCCCGTCACCGTGCCGATCTCGACGTGGTCGAAGCCGAGCATCGACATCCCGTCGATCGCGATCGCGTTCTTGTCGAAGCCGGCGGCGAGTCCGAAGGGGCCGTGCATCCGCAGTCCGAAGGCCTCCGTGCGCAGTTCCTCGTAGCGGGGCGCGAGGGCCGCCGCCAGGAAGGTCCGCAGCACGGGGACACGGACGGCGAGGCGGATCCAGCGGAAGGCCAGGTGGTGGGCCTCCTCCGGGTCCATCCGCTTGAAGACCAGACGGAAGAAGAGCTTGTACATGGTGGTGTCCTCATGAAGAGGGGGACACCGTTTCCGGTGTCCCCCTCTTCGGCTGCTAGTCGCGGGCCGCGGTCAGGTGTTCGGCGTGTTCCTGGAGCGAGCGCACGCCCACGTCGCCGTGGTTGAGCGCGTCGATGCCCTGGACGGCTGCCGCGAGGGCCTGCACGGTCGTCAGGCACGGCACGGAGCGGGCCACGGCGGCGGTACGGATGTCGTAGCCGTCGAGGCGGCCACCGGTGCCGTACGGGGTGTTGACGATGAGGTCGACCTCGCCGTCGTGGATGAGCTGGACGATCGTCTTCTCGCCGTTCGGGCCGGTGCCCTCGGACTGCTTGCGCACGACGGTGGCGTTGATGCCGTTGCGCTTGAGGACCTCGGCGGTGCCGGAGGTCGCGAGCAGTTCGAAGCCGTGCGCGACCAGTTCGCGTGCCGGGAAGATCATCGAACGCTTGTCGCGGTTGGCGACCGAGATGAACGCGCGGCCCTTGGTCGGCAGCGGCCCGTAGGCGCCGGCCTGCGACTTGGCGTACGCCGTGCCGAAGACGGAGTCGATGCCCATGACTTCGCCGGTGGAGCGCATCTCCGGGCCGAGGATGGTGTCGACGCCGCGCCCGTGGATGTCACGGAAGCGCGACCACGGCATGACGGCCTCCTTGACGGAGATCGGCGCGTCGAGTGGCAGCTCACCGCCGTCCCCGTTGGCCGGCAGCAGCCCCTCCGTCCGCAGTTCGGCGATGGTCGCGCCGAGCGAGATGCGGGCGGCGGCCTTGGCCAGCGGCACCGCGGTCGCCTTCGAGGTGAAGGGGACCGTGCGGGAGGCGCGCGGGTTGGCTTCGAGGACGTAGAGGATGTCCCCGGCCATCGCGAACTGGATGTTGATCAGACCGCGCACGCCGACGCCCTTGGCGATGGCCTCGGTGGAGGCGCGCAGGCGCTTGATGTCGAAGCCGCCGAGGGTGATCGGGGGCAGGGCGCACGCCGAGTCGCCGGAGTGGATGCCGGCCTCCTCGATGTGCTCCATGACGCCGCCGAGGTAGAGCTCGTGGCCGTCGTACAGGGCGTCGACGTCGATCTCGATCGCGTCGTCGAGGAAGCGGTCGACGAGGACCGGCCGGGAGGGGCTGATCTCGGTCGACTCGGCGATGTACGCCTCCAGGCGGGTCTCGTCGTAGACGATCTCCATGCCGCGTCCGCCGAGCACGTAGGACGGGCGGACGAGGACCGGGTAGCCGATCTCGTCGGCGATGGCCTTGGCGCCCGCGAAGGTGGTCGCGGTGCCGTGCTTGGGCGCGGGGAGGCCGGCCTCGGCGAGGACGCGTCCGAAGGCGCCGCGGTCCTCGGCGGCGTGGATGGCCTCCGGGGAGGTGCCGACCACGGGCACGCCGTTGTCCTTGAGCGCCTGCGACAGGCCCAGCGGGGTCTGGCCGCCGAGCTGGACGACGACGCCCGCGATCGGGCCGGCCTGCGACTCGGCGTGCACGATCTCCAGCACGTCTTCCAGCGTCAGCGGCTCGAAGTACAGGCGGTCGGAGGTGTCGTAGTCCGTGGAGACGGTCTCCGGGTTGCAGTTGACCATCACGGTCTCGTAGCCCGCGTCGCTCAGCGCGAAGGAGGCGTGGACGCAGGAGTAGTCGAACTCGATGCCCTGGCCGATGCGGTTCGGACCCGAGCCGAGGATGATCACGGCCGGCTTCTCGCGCGGGGCGACCTCCGACTCCTCGTCGTAGGAGGAGTAGAAGTACGGCGTCCGCGCGGCGAACTCGGCGGCGCAGGTGTCGACCGTCTTGTAGACCGGGCGCACGCCCAGCGCGTGGCGGACCTCGCGCACGACGTCCTCGCGCAGGTCCCGGATCTCGCCGATCTGCTGGTCGGAGAAGCCGTGCCGCTTGGCCTCGGCGAGCAGCTCGGGGTCGAGCTTCTCGGCGGCGGCCAGTTCGTCGGCGATCTCCTTGATCAGGAAGAGCTGGTCGACGAACCACGGATCGATCTTGGTGAACTCGAAGACCTCCTCGGGCGTGGCGCCCGCGCGGATGGCCTGCATGACGGTGTTGATGCGCCCGTCGGTGGGCCGGACGGCCTCTTCGAGGAGCGTGGCCCTGTCGCCGGGCTCGCCGACGAAGGTGAACTGGCTGCCCTTCTTCTCCAGCGACCGCAGCGCCTTCTGCAGCGCCTCGGTGAAGTTGCGGCCGATCGCCATGGCCTCGCCGACCGACTTCATGGTGGTGGTCAGGGATGAGTCGGCGGACGGGAACTTCTCGAAGGCGAATCGGGGGGCCTTGACGACCACGTAGTCGAGCGTCGGCTCGAAGGAGGCCGGGGTCTGCTCGGTGATGTCGTTCGGGATCTCGTCGAGCGTGTAGCCGACGGCCAGCTTGGCGGCGATCTTGGCGATCGGGAAGCCGGTCGCCTTGGAGGCGAGCGCCGAGGACCGCGACACGCGCGGGTTCATCTCGATGACGATGACCCGGCCGTCCTCGGGGTTCACCGCGAACTGGATGTTGCAGCCGCCGGTGTCGACGCCGACCTCGCGGATGATCGCGATGCCGACGTCTCGGAGCACCTGGTACTCGCGGTCGGTGAGGGTCATCGCGGGCGCGACCGTGATCGAGTCACCCGTGTGCACGCCCATGGGGTCGAAGTTCTCGATGGAGCAGACGACCACGACGTTGTCGTTCTTGTCGCGCATCAGCTCCAGCTCGTACTCCTTCCAGCCGAGGATGGACTCCTCCAGGAGCACCTCGGTGGTGGGAGAGAGCGTCAGGCCCTGGCCGGCGATGCGGCGCAGTTCCTCCTCGTCGTGGGCGAAGCCGGAGCCGGCGCCGCCCATGGTGAAGGAGGGGCGGACGACGACGGGGTAGCCGCCGAGCGTCTCGACGCCGCCGAGCACGTCGTCCATGGAGTGGCAGATGACCGAGCGGGCGGACTCGCCGTGCCCGATCTTGGCGCGGACGGCCTCGACGACCTCCTTGAAGAGGTCGCGGTCCTCGCCCTTGTTGATGGCCTCGACGTTGGCGCCGATCAGCTCGACGCCGTACTTCTCCAGCGTCCCGGCCTCGTGCAGCGAGATGGCCGTGTTGAGGGCCGTCTGACCGCCGAGGGTGGGCAGGAGGGCGTCCGGGCGCTCCTTGGCGATGATCTTCTCGACGAACTCGGGGGTGATCGGCTCGACGTAGGTGGCGTCGGCGATCTCCGGGTCGGTCATGATCGTCGCCGGGTTGGAGTTGACGAGGATCACGCGCAGGCCCTCGGCCTTGAGCACGCGACACGCCTGGGTGCCGGAGTAGTCGAACTCGGCGGCCTGGCCGATGACGATCGGGCCGGAGCCGATGACCAGGACGGACTGGATATCGGTGCGCTTAGGCACGCTGGCCCTCCATCAGGGATACGAAGCGGTCGAACAGGTAGGCGGCGTCGTGCGGGCCCGCTGCCGCTTCGGGGTGGTACTGGACGCTGAACGCCGGCCGGTCGAGGAGCTGGAGCCCCTCCACCACGTCGTCGTTGAGGCAGACGTGGGAGACCTCGGCGCGGCCGTAGGGGGTGTCGGAGACCTCGTCGAGCGGGGCGTCGACGGCGAAGCCGTGGTTGTGCGCGGTGACCTCGACCTTGCCGGTCGTACGGTCCTGCACCGGCTGGTTGATGCCCCGGTGGCCGTACTTCAGCTTGTAGGTGCCGAAGCCGAGCGCGCGGCCGAGGATCTGGTTGCCGAAGCAGATACCGAAGAGCGGGGTGCCGCGCTCCAGGACCGCCCGCATGACGGAGACGGGGTGGTCGGCGGTGGCCGGGTCGCCGGGGCCGTTGGAGAAGAACACGCCGTCGGGGTTCACGGCGTAGACGTCCTCGGCGGTCGCCGTGGCGGGCAGGACGTGCACCTCGATGCCGCGTTCGGCCATCCGGTGCGGGGTCATGCCCTTGATGCCGAGGTCGACGGCGGCGACGGTGAACTTCTTCGTGCCGATGGCGGGGACGACGTACGTCTCCTTGGTGGCGACCTCGGCGGAGAGGTTCGCGCCCTTCATCTCGGGGGCCTCGCGGACCTCGGTGAGCATGACGCCCTCGTCGGGCAGCGCGTTGCCGGAGAAGATGCCGACGCGCATGGCGCCGCGCTCCCGGAGGTGGCGGGTGAGGGCGCGGGTGTCGATGCCGGAGATGCCGACGACGCCCTGGGCGCGCAGCTCGTCGTCCAGGGAGCGTCGGGAGCGCCAGTTGGAGGGCACGCGCGCGGGGTCGCGGACGACGTATCCGGAGACCCAGATCTTCTTGGACTCGGGGTCCTCGTCGTTGACGCCGGTGTTGCCGACGTGCGGGGCGGTCATGACGACGACCTGGCGGTGGTACGACGGGTCGGTGAGGGTCTCCTGGTAGCCGGTCATCCCGGTGGAGAACACGGCCTCGCCGAAGGTCACCCCCACGGCCCCGTAGGCACGGCCGCGGAAGATCCGGCCGTCCTCCAGGACGAGTACGGCGGGAACCCTGGTGGCTCCCCGGGTGGAGGTCGTCATCGTGCGCCTTCCGTTTCCGTCTTGTTGATCATCTGGTTCAGGGTCTCGACCCACTCGTTGTGCTCGGCCGCGCGGTCGGAGCGGAACCCGGAGTCGAGCGGCTTGCCGCCGTGCTCCCAGGTGACGATCAGCAGGCCGCCCTCGGTGAGCACCTTGCCGGCGATGCCCTTGTCGAGCCGGGCTTCGCGCAGGGCCTCGGCCGGGACGAAGAAGTCCGTCGCTCCGGGGCGTACGACGTCCAGGCCCGCGTCCGTCAGGGTCAGCTCGACCCGGCTGCGGGTGCCCAGGCCGTGCGCCACGATGCGGTCGAGCCACTGCCCGGCGGTGGTGGAGCCGTGGTAGCGGCCGCTCATGTTCAGTCTGGCCTCGCCCGGCTCGTCCGGCGCGGTGGGCAGCTCGGGCAGATCGCCCTGGAGCGTCCCGCGCCACTTCCAGCCCTCGCGCATCAGCCAGTAGACGAGCGCGACGAACAGGGCGAGTCCGACGACCCAGCCGATGCGCGCGGCCCAGTCGGTGACCTCGGCCGATTCCTTCTCGGCGGCCAGCAGAATTACAGGTGTCACGTGAGCTTCCCGTCGACGAGCGTGGCCTTGCCCCGCAGCCACGTGTGCGTGACACGGCCCGGCAGCTCGCGGCCCTCGTAGGGGGTGTTGCGGCTGCGCGAGGCGAAGCCCGCGGGATCCACCGACCCACGGTATGCCGTGTCGACGAGGGTGAGGTTGGCGGGCTCACCTGCCGAGACGGGACGTCCATGACCGGACGCCTGTCCGATCTTCGCGGGCTTGACCGACATGCGGTCCGCGACACCCGCCCAGTCGAGCAGACCGGTGCTGACCATCGTCTCCTGGACCACCGACAGCGCGGTCTCCAGGCCGACCATGCCCATGGCGGCGGCGGCCCACTCGCAGTCCTTGTCCTCGTGCGGGTGCGGGGCGTGGTCGGTGGCGACGATGTCGATGGTGCCGTCGGCGAGCGCCTCGCGCAGGGCCAGCACGTCGCGCTCGGTGCGCAGCGGCGGGTTGACCTTGTAGACCGGGTTGTAGGAGCGCACCAGCTCGTCGGTGAGGAGGAGGTGGTGCGGGGTGACCTCGGCGGTGACGTCGATGCCGCGGGACTTGGCCCAGCGGACGATCTCCACCGAGCCCGCGGTCGAGAGGTGGCAGATGTGGACGCGGGAGCCGACGTGCTCGGCGAGCAGGACGTCCCGGGCGATGATCGATTCTTCGGCCACCGCCGGCCAGCCGCCGAGGCCCAGCTCGGCGGAGACGATGCCCTCGTTCATCTGGGCGCCCTCGGTGAGGCGGGGCTCCTGCGCGTGCTGGGCGACGACGCCGCCGAAGGCCTTGACGTACTCCAGGGCCCGGCGCATGATCACCGCGTCGTCGACGCACTTGCCGTCGTCGGAGAAGACGGTGACGCCGGCGGCCGACTCGTGCATGGCGCCCAGCTCGGCGAGCTTCTTGCCCTCCAGGCCGACGGTGACGGCACCGATGGGCTGCACGTCGCAGTAGCCGTGCTCCTGGCCGAGCCGGTAGACCTGCTCGACCACACCGGCGGTGTCGGCGACCGGGAAGGTGTTGGCCATGGCGAAGACGGCCGTGTAGCCGCCGGAGGCCGCCGCGCGCGTGCCGGTCAGCACGGTCTCGGAGTCCTCACGGCCGGGCTCGCGGAGGTGGGTGTGCAGGTCGACGAGGCCCGGCAGCAGTACCTTGCCCTCGGCCTCGACGACCACCGCGCCCTCGTCCGACAGTCCGGTGCCCACCTCGGCGATGATCTCGCCGTCGATCAGCACGTCCTGCGGCTCGCCGCCCAGCACCTTCGCACCACGGATCAGGATCTTGCTCATGGACTTACTTCTCCTCGGTGGTGCGGGTGTGGGTGACGGCGGGCTCGTTGCCGCCCAGCAGCAGGTACAGCACGGCCATCCGGATGGAGACACCGTTGGCGACCTGCTCGACGACGGTGCAGCGGTCGGAGTCGGCGACCTCGGCGGTGATCTCCATGCCCCGGACCATCGGGCCGGGGTGCATCACGATGGCGTGCTCGGGCATCCGCGCCATCCGGTCGCCGTCGAGGCCGTAGCGCCGCGAGTACTCGCGCTCGGTCGGGAAGAACGCGGCGTTCATCCGCTCCCGCTGCACACGCAGCATCATCACCGCGTCGGATTTGGCGAGCGTGCTGTCGAGGTCGTAGCTCACCTCGCAGGGCCAGGTCTCGACGCCGACCGGGACCAGGGTGGGCGGGGCGACGAGGGTGACCTCGGCGCCGAGGGTGTGCAGCAGGTCGACGTTGGAGCGGGCGACGCGGCTGTGCAGGACGTCGCCGACGAGCGTGATCCGCTTGCCGGACAGGTCCTGGCCGAGTCCGGCGTCCCGGCCGACGAGACGGCGCCGCATGGTGAAGGCGTCCAGCAGGGCCTGGGTGGGGTGCTGGTGGGTACCGTCGCCCGCGTTGATCACGGCGGCGTCGATCCAGCCGGAGGTCGCCAGCCGGTACGGGGCCCCCGAGGCGCCGTGCCGGATGACGACGGCGTCGACGCCCATCGCCTCCAGCGTCTGGGCGGTGTCCTTGAGGGACTCGCCCTTGGACACGCTCGATCCCTTGGCGGTGAAGTTGATGACGTCCGCCGAGAGGCGCTTCTCGGCGGCCTCGAAGGAGATCCGGGTGCGGGTGGAGTCCTCGAAGAAGAGGTTGACGATCGTGCGGCCGCGCAGGGTCGGCAGTTTCTTGATCGGCCGGTCGGCGACCCGGGCCATCTCCTCGGCGGTGTCGAGGATCAGGACGGCGTCGTCACGGGTGAGGTCGGCGGCCGAGATGAGATGACGCTGCATCTGTCAGGCTCCGTAAAGCAGTTCGGGAGATTACGGGCAGTCAGGGGCATCGCGGGGGGACGTACGGCACGGGGCCGCACGCGCGCGCGTGCTACTGCTGGGCGGTCCGCTTCGCACCGAGCAGGACGGTGTCCCGACCGTCTTCCTCGGCGAGCTGGACCTTGACCGTCTCCCGCAGCGACGTGGGGAGGTTCTTGCCGACGTAGTCGGCGCGGATGGGCAGTTCGCGGTGGCCCCGGTCGACGAGGACCGCGAGCTGGACGGCGCGCGGGCGGCCGATGTCGTTCAGCGCGTCGAGCGCCGCGCGGATCGTGCGGCCGGAGAAGAGCACGTCGTCGACGAGGACGACCAGGCGGCCGTCGATGCCGTCACCGGGGATCTCGGTGCGGGCCAGCGCACGCGGCGGGTGCATGCGCAGGTCGTCGCGGTACATGGTGATGTCGAGCGAGCCGACCGGGATCTTGCGGTCGGTGATCTCCGCGAGCTTGGCGGCGAGCCGCTGGGCGAGGAAGACGCCCCGGGTCGGAATGCCGAGGAGCACCACGTCGTCGGCGCCCTTGGCGCGTTCGACGATCTCGTGGGCGATGCGGGTCAGTACGCGCGCGATGTCGGGGCCTTCGAGAACGGGCCTCGCATCGGACGACTGCGCGTCCTGGGGAAGATTCTGCTGCGGGTCGTGCGTGTCCATACGAAACGGACCTCCTTCTCCGCCTCACGGGACGGACCTTAAAGGACGTCGGATTTGCGCCGTCAACGTTAGCAGGCCCCCGCAACGCCCCTGATCACCCCCCTGGCCCAAGGGAACGCGGTTACCACGGAAGAGTCGGTCCGGACCATTCGGCTTGACGGGGCAGAGTCACGCTGCGTAACCTCACAGTGAGTCACCAGCCTTCGTCCGGGGAGCTATATGTCCAGCGAATACGCCAAACAGCTCGGGGCCAAGCTCCGGGCCATCCGCACCCAGCAGGGCCTTTCCCTCCACGGTGTCGAGGAGAAGTCCCAGGGACGCTGGAAGGCGGTCGTGGTCGGTTCGTACGAGCGCGGAGACCGCGCCGTCACCGTGCAGCGCCTCGCGGAGCTGGCGGACTTCTACGGGGTCCCTGTGCAGGAGCTGCTTCCTGGTACGACCCCTGGTGGCGCCGCCGAGCCGCCGCCGAAGCTGGTCCTCGACCTGGAGCGCCTGGCCCATGTGCCGGCCGAGAAGGCGGGCCCGCTGCAGCGTTACGCGGCGACGATCCAGTCCCAGCGCGGTGACTACAACGGCAAGGTGCTCTCGATCCGCCAGGACGACCTGCGCACACTCGCCGTCATCTACGACCAGTCCCCCTCGGTCCTCACCGAGCAGCTGATCAGCTGGGGCGTCCTCGACGCGGACGCGCGCCGCGCGGTCTCCCACGAGGACAACTGACACCTCGGGCAACACCCAGCAGAAACGTGCCGCCGGGGCGGCTCGAACCGATTGGTTCGGGCCACCCCGGCGGTTTTTCTGCTTGTCGTACGGCGCGTGAACACCAGGAGCGGGACCGCGCCCCGACAGGGGCGCGGGGAACTGCGCGACCAGCCACGAATCACCCGCGGCCGACTCCGCACAGCACCCCGACGGCGCTCCCCCGTTCTCCCTGCCTACTCGGCTTCCCGGCGAAGCGAAGGCTTGAGGTCCTTCAGCCGGCCGAGCAGCCCGTTCACGAACGAGGGCGAGTCGTCCGTGGAGAACTCCTTCGCCAGCTGCACCATCTCGTCCAGCACCACCGCGTCCGGAGTGGCGTCGACCCAGATCAGCTCGTACGCGCCGAGCCGCAGGATGTTGCGGTCCACCACCGGCATCCGGTCGAGCGTCCACCCCACCGAGTACTGGGCGATCAGCTCGTCGATCCGCTTGGCGCGCTCGGCGTACCCCTCGACCAGCTCCATGGTGTATTCGCTGACCGGGGGCTGACGGGTGTCGCTGTGGGCGTGCCGGATCCAGTCCGCGAGGACGGTCAGGACGTCGACCCCGCGCTGGTCGCCCTCGAAGAGGATCTGGAAGGCGCGCTTGCGGGCCGTGTTACGGGCAGCCACGGTTAGCTGTTCACCCGGCCGAGGTAGTCGCTGGTGCGGGTGTCGACCTTGATCTTCTCGCCCGTGGTGATGAAGAGCGGCACCTGGATCTGGTGGCCGGTCTCCAGGGTGGCGGGCTTGGTGCCACCGGTGGAGCGGTCGCCCTGGACGCCCGGCTCGGTCTCCTGGATGACGAGCTCGACGGCGGCCGGCAGCTCGACGAAGAGCACCTCGCCCTCGTGCTGCGCGACGGTGGCGGTGAAGCCCTCGATCAGGAAGTTGGCGGCGTCGCCGACGGCCTTGCGGTCGACCATGAGCTGGTCGTAGGTCTCCATGTCCATGAAGACGAAGTACTCGCCGTCCATGTAGGAGAACTGCATGTCGCGCTTGTCGACAGTGGCCGTCTCGACCTTGACGCCGGCGTTGAACGTCTTGTCGACGACCTTGCCGGAGAGCACGTTCTTGAGCTTGGTGCGCACGAAGGCCGGGCCCTTGCCGGGCTTGACGTGCTGGAACTCGACGACGGACCAGAGCTGGCCGCCTTCGAGCTTGAGCACCAGGCCGTTCTTGAGGTCGTTCGTGGAAGCCACGGTTGCGGAATCTCCTGGACTGACGTGGACGACCCCGGGCCACGCGCCCAGCCGATGAGCTAGAGCGCGAGCAGCTCCTTGGTCGTGATGGTGAGTAGCTCGGGTCCGCCGTCCGCCTCGGGGCGTACGACGAGCGTGTCATCGATCCGGACGCCGCCCCTGCCCGGGAGGTGGACCCCCGGTTCGACGGTGACCGGCACGCAAGCGTCCAGTTTACCCATGGCCGCGGGGGCCAACTGCGGGTCCTCGTCGATTTCGAGTCCGACCCCGTGCCCCATCAGCACCGGGAGGCCCTCACCGTGCCCCGCGGAGTCCAGGACCTGGCGGGCCGCGCGGTCCACGGCGCGGTAGGCCGCACCGGGTACGAGGGACTCCCGTCCGGCCCGCTGGGCTGCGAAGACCAGGTCGTACAGCTCGATCTGCCAGTCGGCGGGCGAGGTCCCGATCACGAACGTACGGCCGACCTCACAGCGGTAGCCGCGATAGGTCGCGCCGAGACAGACGGAGAGGAAGTCGCCCTCCTCGACCCGGCGATCGGTGGGGACGTGACCGGGGCGGCCGGAGTTCGGGCCGGTGCCCACGGAGGTCGCGAAGGCGGGTCCGTCCGCGCCGTGGTCGACGAGGCGGCGCTCGAGTTCCAGGGCCAGATGGCGCTCGGTACGGCCGACGAGGATCGATTCGAGGAGTTCGCCCAGGGCCTGGTCGGCGATCTCCGCGCCGATCCGCAGACAGGAGATCTCCTCCTCGTCCTTGACCACCCTGAGCTGCTCGACCGCGCCGCCGAGGTCGGCCAGCCGCAGCCGGGGCGCGACCGAGCGGATCGCCCGGTGACGGGCCACGGTGAGGTGGTGTTCCTCCACGGCGAGCGACTCCGCTCCCAGAGCCGTGGCGAGGTCGGAGGCGGCGACCGCCGGGTCCCCGCCGGGGCTCGGCAGCACGTGGACGCGTACGGCGTCGTCGGGACGGCCCTCGCCGATCTCACCGCTCGGCGGGGCACCACAGACGAGAATGTCCTCGCCCCGGCCCAGCAGCAGGACGGCTCCCGCGGGCGCCGCGCCCGCGAGGTAGCGGACGTTGGCCGGACGGGTCACGAGGGCGGTGGTGCTCCCGTTGGAGTGGCAGCGTTCTCTCAGCCGGGCACGGCGGGCCGTGTAGACCTCAGACATGAGCCGAGCGTATGAGCTCCGCTGGTTAACCGCCGGTCGAGTGCGGCCGAGTGGGGGCACTGCGCGGAGTGAGGGGGTGCGATGAGGGGTTGTGTGCCGTCCGCGAGCCGGTGGGGGCTGGTCGCGCAGTTCCCCGCGCCCCTTCAGGGCGCGGGCTTCAGCGCGCCGGGGCTACCACTTCGGGGGGCTCGCGATCGACCGTGCCAGGACCTCGTCCAGGACCCTCGCCGTGGCCGGGACGTCCAACTGGGAGTTGTCGATGATCGGGAGGCCCGAGCCGTACCAGCCCGCCATCCGGCCGTGGATGCGGGCGACCTCCTCGTCGGTGAGGCGGCGGTTGCCCGAGCGCTCGGCGTTGCGTTCCAGGACAATCTCCAGGCCCGGGAGGAGGACCACCGGGAGCAGGCCGGGACCGACGTGCCGCTTCCAGCCGCCGAGGCCGACGACCGGGCGGTCGGGGAAGACGGCGTCGTCGAGGATGCAGGAGATGCCGTTGGCCAGGAAGTTCCTGGCGGAGAAGCCGCAGGTGCGGCGGGCGAGACGATACTGCGCCTCGGAGTTGTCGTTCCATCCGGACTGCGGGTCGGCGAAGCCCGAGCGCACCCACTCGCGTACGTCGTCCAGGCTGATGTGCGCGGTGGGGACCCTGCGGTGGTCCGCCCAGTACTTGGCGACGCTGGTCTTGCCGGCCCCCGCGGGCCCGATGAGCAGGACCGCGAGCGTGGTGGTGGTGACGTCGGGGGCGCCGGTGGCGGGCGGCGGCATGGTGACGGGGCCGCCCGGGGGCAGTTGCACGTGTCCGGTGGTGTCCCTCGGCATCCCGGTCTGCTGCGGGGCGGAGGGGTGCGGATGTCCCGGGCCACCGGCGAAGCCCGGCGCCGGGGGCACCGAGCCGGGAGGGGCGGGTGGGGGTGACGAGACGGGTGGCGCGGCCGGCGTGGGCGGCGCCGCGGGCGCGGGCGGCGGTACGGGGCCCGGGTGCGAGCCCGGGGGGACCGGGTGGCTCGCACCGGGGTGCCCCGGCGGGTTCGCGCCCGGCGCTCCCGGGTGAGGGGGTGCCGGGTGGCCCTGGTGGTTCGCGGTCGGCGACCAAGGCGCCGCCGGGTCCTGCCCCGGCCGATGGGGCGGCGGCAGCGGAGCTCCCACTGCGTGCTGCATCCGGTGCCACTCCGTCTCGTACAGTCACATCGACACTGGCGAGCGGGGTCTCGCGACCCCGCTCCTACCGAACGGTACCGTCCCCGGCCGCCGTTTGGTGAACGGCCGGGGGCAGCCCGAAGTGCCCAAGTGGCCATGGACACAAGGCGAATCGGGCAAGTGGTGCCCGAGCGGGCGTTACTGGCCCACTTCGCCGTAGGCGGCGAGCAGGATCGCCGGGTCGGGTCCCTCCAGGACGGTGGGCTTGGCCAGGCCGTCCAGGACGATGAAGCGCAGCAGGTCGCCCCGGGACTTCTTGTCGACCTTCATCGTCTCCAGCAGCCGGGGCCACTGGTCGTAGCGGTAGGTCAGCGGCAGCCCGACGGATTCCAGGACCGTACGGTGGCGGTCGGCGGTGGCGTCGTCCAACCGGCCCGCGAGGCGGCCCAGTTCGGCGGCGAAGTGCATGCCGACGGACACGGCCGCGCCGTGCCGCCACTGGTAGCGCTCGTTCTTCTCGATCGCGTGGGCCAGCGTGTGCCCGTAGTTGAGGATCTCGCGGCGCCCGGACTCCTTGAGGTCGCCGGAGACGACCTCGGCCTTGACCCGGATCGACCGCTCGATCAGCTCGGACGTGTGCGGTCCCGCCGGGGTGCGGGCGGCCTGCGGGTCGGCCTCGATCAGGTCCAGGATCACCGGGTCGGCGATGAAGCCGGCCTTGATGATCTCGGCGAGGCCGGAGACGTAGTCGTTGACCGGCAGCGAGTCCAGCGCGGCCAGGTCGCACAGCACCCCGGCCGGCGGGTGGAACGAGCCCACCAGGTTCTTGCCCTCGGCCGTGTTGATGCCGGTCTTGCCGCCGACGGCCGCGTCCACCATGGCCAGCACGGTGGTGGGGATGGCGATCCAGCGGACCCCGCGCAGCCAGGTCGCCGCCACGAAACCGGCCAGGTCGGTGGTGGCGCCGCCGCCGACACCGACGATGACGTCGGTGCGGGTGAAGCCGGACTGGCCGAGCGCCTTCCAGCAGTACGCGGCGACCTCGGCGGTCTTGGCCTCCTCCGCGTTCGGCACCTGGATGGCGACCGCCTCGAAGCCCTGGTCCGCCAGATCGGCGCGCAGCGCCTCGCCGGTGTCCGCCAGCGCCTCGGGGTGGATCACCGCGACGCGCTTCGCGCGGTTGCCGATCAACCCGCCCAGCTCGCCGAGGAGTTGACGCCCCACCAGGACTTCGTACGGCTCGGTGCCCGCCGTACCGCCGACCTGGATCCGGGTCACTGTCTCGCTCATGCTTCCTTCAACTCCAGTGCGTCCAGGGCAGCCCGGGTGACTTCCTCGGGCGTGCGGCCGTCGGTGGCGACGACGACCGTGGCGACCTCCTCGTAGAGGTTGCGCCGGGCCTCCATCAACTCCCGCCACTGCTTGCGGGGGTTGACGGCCAGCAGGGGGCGTGCGGCGTTGAGGCCGGTGCGCTTGACGGCCTCCTCGACGTCCATCGAGAGGTAGACGACCCGCTGTCCGACGAGCAGAGCCCGGGTGTCGGCGTCGAGGATCGCGCCGCCACCGAGGGCGAGGACGCCCTCGTGGCCCGCGAGCGCCGTGTGCACGGCCTTCTTCTCGATGGCGCGGAAGGCGGACTCGCCCTCGTCGACGAAGATCTCCGCGATCTCGCGGCCCTGCTCGGCCACGATGTCGTCGTCGGTGTCGCGGTAGGCGACACCGAGCCGCTCGGCGAGCAGCTGTCCGACGGTGGACTTGCCGACGCCCATGGGGCCGACGAGGACGACCAGAGGCACCGGGCTCACCGGATCGCGAGGTGGTCGAGGTAGGAGCGGACGTTGCGGGCCGTCTCGGTGACGCTGTCGCCGCCGAACTTCTCGGCGACCGCGTCGGCCAGCACCAGGGCCACCATCGCCTCGGCGACGATGCCGGCCGCCGGCACGGCGGAGACGTCGGAGCGCTGGTGGTGCGCCTGCGCGGCCTCGCCCGTGGTCACGTCGACGGTCTGCAGGGCGCGCGGCACGGTCGCGATCGGCTTCATCGCCGCGCGGACCCGCAGCAGTTCGCCCGTGGTCAGCCCGCCCTCGGTGCCGCCGGAGCGGCCGGAGACCCGGCGGATGCCCTCGGGGGTGTTCACGATCTCGTCGTGCGCCTTGGAGCCCGGCACCCGCGCCAGCTCGAAGCCGTCGCCGATCTCGACGCCCTTGATGGCCTGGATGCCCATCAGCGCGCCGGCGAGACGGGCGTCCAGCTTGCGGTCCCAGTGGACGTGCGAGCCGAGGCCCACCGGCACGCCGTACGCCAGGATCTCGACGACGCCGCCGAGGGTGTCGCCGTCCTTGTGGGCCTGGTCGATCTCCGCGACCATCGCCTTCGACGCGTCGGCGTCCAGGCAGCGCACCGGGTCGGCGTCCAGCTTCTCCACGTCGGCCGGGGTGGGGTACACACCCTGCGGGGCCTTCGCGGCGGCCAGCTCGACGACGTGGCTGACGATCTCGATGCCGGCCGTCTCCTTCAGGTACGAGCGGGCGACGGCGCCGAGGGCGACCCGGGCCGCGGTCTCGCGGGCGGAGGCGCGCTCCAAGACCGGGCGGGCCTCGTCGAAGCCGTACTTCTGCATGCCGGCCAGGTCGGCGTGGCCGGGGCGGGGGCGGGTCAGCGGCGCGTTGCGGGCGAGTCCGGCGAGGATCTCCGGGTCGACCGGGTCGGCCGCCATGACCTGCTCCCACTTCGGCCACTCGGTGTTCCCGACCATGATCGCCACCGGGGAGCCCATGGTGAGGCCGTGCCGCACACCGCCGAGGAAGGTGATCTCGTCGCGCTCGAACTTCATCCGGGCACCGCGTCCATAGCCCAGGCGCCGCCGGGCCAGGTGGTCCGCCACCATCTCCGTGGTGATCGGCACGCCGGCGGGAAGGCCCTCCAGCGTCGCGACAAGTGCGGGACCGTGGGACTCCCCCGCGGTCAGCCAGCGCAACCTGCTCAACGGTGCTCCTCAGTGCTCGCGCCCGGTACTGCGTCCTGCCTGCGTGTACGCGCGTCCTCGCGTACGGCGACGGCTACCGGGTGCGCGGCCCCGGCCCGCCACCTCCGATCCTCCCACGTCCGGGGCGGGAGGCGGTCACAGGTCCAGCAGACGGACGGGCCGGGCACGCGGGACGGGGCACCGCGCCGGATCAGCGCATCTTCGCCGCCGCGCTCTTGATCGCCTCCCGGATGCGAAAGTACGTGCCGCAGCGGCAGACGTTGGCGATCTCGTCGATGTCGGCGTCGGTGGGGTCGCTGGTCCGCTTGAGGAGGGCGACGGCGGCCATGATCTGTCCGGGCTGGCAGTAGCCGCACTGGGCCACGTCCTGCTCCAGCCAGGCCTCCTGGACGGGGTGCAGCCGGTCGCCGTCGGCCAGGCCCTCGATGGTGGTGACCTCGCGGCCCGCCGCCTCGGCGACCGGGACCACGCAGGGCCGGACGGCCTCGCCGTCGAGGTGGCTGGTGCAGGCCTTGCAGACGTCGATGCCGCAGCCGTACTTGGGTCCGCGCACACCGAGCAGATCGCGCAGCGCCCACAGCAGGGGCAGGTCGTCGGGGGCGTCGACGGTGACGGTCTCCCCGTTCACGGTGAAGGTGTGTGAGGGCATCGAGGTGCTCCTGGATTCTGCGGCCGGCTCAGCGGGGGAAGGGCGTGAAGTCGACGTCGAAGTTGACGGGGAAGCTGCGCGGCTTGGTGCCGGTGGCCCGCGCGTAGGCGTTCGCGACGGCGCCGACGGCCGCCGGGACGCCGAGTTCACCCGCGCCGCCGGGTTCGTCGGCACCCTCGATGACGAAGATCCTGACGTCTTTCGGGGAGTCCTTCTGGCGGGCGTAGTGGAACTGGGAGTAGCTGCCTTCCAGCGGCAGCCCCTCGTCGATGTGGAGCCCGGCCCGCAGGGTGGTGGAGATGGCGTCCGTGAGCCCGCCGAGCAGCTGGGCCTCCAGACCGCGCGGGTTGATCACGCGGCCCACGTCGGCGGCGATGACGGCCTTGGTCACGCGGGGCTTCTTCGGATCGGTCGCGTCGATCTCGACCAGGCAGGCCGTGCAGGCCTTGTACTCGTCGTGGAAGGCGACGCCCTGGGCCCAGCCGTCCGGGAGGCCGCGCCCCCAGTCCCCTTCCTTCGCGACCTTGTCGAGCACGGCCCGCTGGCGCGCGGTCTTGAGGAACTCCCGCCGGAAGGCGACGGGGTCCTTGCCCAGCTTCGCCGCCAGCTCGTCGACGATGATCTCCTCGGCCCCGCGGGTGTTGGCCGAGTACACCGAGCGCCACGACCCGGTGTGCATCCTGATCGGCACCTCGGTGAGCGTCTGTGCGGTGACGCCGAAGTTGTACGGGGATTTCACCGTGGTCAGGAACAGGGTCTGGGCGAAGGTCGCGTTCCCGATGCCGGACGGCAGGCTCGCCGCGGCGGCGGTGATCGCGTCGCCGAGCCCGTGCCGGAAGTCGGTCTCCACCGCCGCCACCTGGTGGGTGAAGGTGAGCACCTGCCCGGCCGCGTAGGTGGCCCGTATCCGGTGGTGGGTGGCGGGCCGCATCCGCCCGTGCCGCATGTCGTCGATACGGGACCACATCAGCCGTACGGGCCGCCCGCTCTTCTTCGACACGACGGCGGCCTCCAGTGCCGCGTCGTAGAAGAGTCGCCGCCCGAAGGAGCCGCCGGACTGCACGACGTGCACCTCGACCTTGGAGACGGGGAGCCCGACGGCCTTGGCGATGGCGGCCTGGGCGACGATCGGCGACTTCAGTCCGGACCAGATCTCGGCCCGGTCCTCACGTACGTCGGCGACGGCCGAGTTGGTCTCCAGCGGAGCGTGACTGGCGAACGCGAAGTCGAACTCCCCCTCCACCTTCTTCACCAGCAGCCCGAGGACGTCCAGGGAGGGCGTGGCCGCCTTCAGCTTGGCCCGGATGCCGTCGTCCGAGAGGGCGTCGACGCTGCCCGGGCCCCAGGTGACGTCCAGCGCCTCCCTGCCGTCGAGGGCCTGCCCGAACGTTTCCGCGACGACGGCGACGCCCGTGTCGATGGTCACCACGTCGAGCACACCGGGCATGGCCCGTACGGCGGCCTCGTTGTTCACCGCCTTCACCGTGCCGTTGATCGTCGGCGGCCTGCGCACCATGCACGGCTTGGCCCCCGGCACGTCGAGGTCGAGCGTGTAGGCCTGCTTGCCCGTGACCAGGGCACGGGCGTCGATGCGTGAGGTGGGGGTGCCGACGAGGGTGTGGTCCGACTCCTTCTTCGGCGTGACGGTGAGGGGGCCGAGGTCGAGGGAGGCGGCGGCCGCCGAGAGCGAGCCGTAGGAGGCGGTACGTCCGTCCGGCGCGACGACGACACCCTGACGCACCGTCAACTCACCTGTCGGGAGCCCCCATTGTTTCGCGGCGGCGCGAACCAGGCGGGCCCGCGCGGCGGCTGCCGTGTGCCTGACCGGATCGTAGAGCGAGCGGATGGAGTTGGAGCTGCCGGTGAGCTGGTTGAACAGCAACTCCGGCCGCGCGTCGTCCAGTTGGATCCTGACGCGGTCGAGCGGAGTGTCCAGCTCCTCCGCCACCAGCATCGCCACGGCGGTGGTGAGCCCCTGCCCGACCTCCTCGCGCGGCAGCCGGAAGTGGGCGACGCCCTCCTCGTCGACGCTCAGCACCAGCAGGTGCGCCGTGGGCGTCCCGGCCAGGATCAGCAGATCGCCGAGGTCCACCAGGTCCGCCGGTGCGGGCAGTGTGGGGATCGCCGCCTCCGCGCTGCCGGGCTCGTAGACGTCCAGGCCGATCTTGGTCGCGACCGCGAGCGTGGGCGCGGCCACCAGATACGTGAGAAACCTGCGCCGGGAGTGACGTGACATGGGGGCTCCGTTCAACGCCCCGCCTGCGTCGCCGGGCCGCCCGGTGATGATCGCCGCTGGTTACCCCTCGGTACAAGGGGTTCACAGGATCGGCACACGAGGGATGCTCGATGCTCCCTCAGCCGCGCTCGGCCAGCGCCCGCTCCCCCGCCGTCCGCATGGCCACCACTGGGGCCGTCTTGCACCCGGTCATCTGCTCGACCTGGAGCACCGCCTGGTGCACGAGCAGATCGAGCCCGCTGACGACCGCCCCGCCGTAGGCCGACCAGCGCGCGGCGAGTTCCGTCGGCCACGGGTGGTACAGCACGTCGAACAGCGTCGTCGGCCGCTCCGGCACGGCACCGGACAGCGCGTCCGTCGCCCCGGCCGGTGTCGTGGCGATGACGAGGGGAGCGCGCAGCCCGCGCTCGGCCTCCGCCCAGTCCGCCGTGCGCACCTCGACGTCCAGCCGCTCGCCCCACTGCCGCATCTCGGCGGCCCGCGCCTCGCTCCGCACGTACGCCACGACCTCACCGGTGCAGATCCGGGCGAGCGCGGCGAGCGCGGAGGAGGCCGTGGCGCCCGCGCCGAGGATGGCCGCCGACTCCACCTGCTCGATGCCGCGCTCCCGCAGGGCCGCGACCATGCCGGGGATGTCGGTGTTGTCGCCGACGCGACGTCCGTCCTCGGTGAACACCAGCGTGTTGACCGCCTCGACGGAGGTCGCCGTCTCACTGATCTCGTCCAGCAGCGGCATGACCGCGCGCTTGAGCGGCATGGTCAGCGAGAGCCCCGCCCACTCCGGCCCGAGCTGCTCGACGAACCCGGCCAGCGTCTCCTCGTCGACCTCGAAACGGTCGTACGTCCAGTCGTTGAGCCCGAGTTCGGCGTACGCGGCCCGGTGCAGCACCGGGGAGAGCGAGTGGGCGATGGGCGAACCGAGTACGGCGGCGCGGTTCTTGCTGGCGGTGCGGCTCATTGTGCGTTCTGCGCTTCCTGGTACTTCCGGCGGTTCTCGTTGTGCTCTTCGTTGGTGACCGCGAACAGCGTCTCGTCCTCGTTGATCGACACGAAGTAGTACCAGTCGCCCTTGGCCGGCTTGAGCGCCGCTTGGATGGCCACCTCACCAGGATTGCCGATCGGCCCGGGAGGCAGACCCTTGATCTTGTAGGTGTTGTACGGATCGTCGATCTGTCGCAGCGAGTTCACCGAACCCGTGGCCAGCTTGGATTCACCACGCAGGTAATTCACCGTGGAGTCGAAGTCGAGGAGCCCATAGGTCTCGGTGTTGTTCTTGTCGAGCCGGTTGTAGACGACCCGGGCGACCTTCAGGAAGTCCTTCTTGTACTTCCCCTCAGCCTGCACGAGGCTCGCCACGGTGAGCACCTGGAGGGGACTCTCCAGATTCAGACTCTTGGCCTTGCCCTCCAGATCGAATTCCTTGTACTTCGCGTTGGAGAGGTCGACCATTTCCTTCAGGACGGCCTCGGGCTTCATCCCCTTGGCGACCGGGTACGTGGAGGGGTAGAGGAATCCTTCCAGCGGATCCTTGATCTCTTCGTTATCGTTCGCCCACTCCGGCAGGCCGAGCGTGTCCCACTTCTTCTCGGCGACGTCTGCGGTGGTGCCCTTCTTGAGCCCGAGTTCCTTGTCGATCAGAACGTAGATTTCACTGTTCCGCTTCCCTTCGGCCACCGTGAAGTTGTTCTGGCTCTTCGGATCCAACATCAGGGCGATAGCACTTTTAGCGGACATCTCCTTTTTGAGGAGATAGACGCCAGCCTGAATGTTCTTATCCGGGTTCTTCGCCAGTGCGGCGGTGAAGGCATCCACGCTCTTCACAACCCCGGCCGCCTTCAGCTTCTGCCCAATGTCCGACCCGAACTCACCCTTGGCAACCGTGATCGTGACCGTCTCGTTCGTGCCGTTGCCCGAGTAATCGGGAGCGTCGCCGAAGCGGCTCTGGAAGAACTGGTAGCCGAAATAGCTGACACCGGCGAAGCCGCCGCCGAAGACCATGACGACCACCAGGCAGGCGCACCCGCTGCGGCGCTTCTTGCCGCCCTTGCCCGGTTTCTTGCCCTTGCCGCCGCGGCCCTTCCGGTCGCCGCGGCCGACGCGCCCCTCCGACTCGTCGTCATCCTCGTCATCGGCGCCACCGGCGAAGAACGCGTGCTCGCCCTGATCGGGCCCGGGGTCCCAGTCGGTCCGCTCGGCGGCCGGCGGCTCCTCGGCCTCGGGCTCCGGAGCGGGTGCGGGCGTGGTGTCCGCGCGACGGCGGGTGGGCGGCTCCGGCGGCGGATACGCGTCGGGCGTGCCGTAGAAGTCCTGCTGGCCGCCGCCCCCGTAGGCCATCGCCTGCTGCTGGCCCCCGTAGGGGTCGTTCGGGTCGCCGGCGTAAGTGCCCTGCTGATGCTGGTGTGTTCCGTTGTTCCAGCCGCCGTTGGCCTGGTCGTACGGCTGCTGACCAGGTCCGGGGTACTGCTGCTGGTGGTGAGGCTGCTGCTGGCCGGCGTACTGCTGGCCCGGGTCGCCGTACTCCTGCTGGTACTGCTGCTGGGCGTAGGCGTCCTGATGGCCGTTGTTCCAGCCGCCGTTGCCGTTGTCGTACTGCTGCTGGTACTGCTGCTGCTCCGGGTAGTGCTGCTGCGGCTGGCCGCCGTAGGACTGCAGGCCCCCCTGGGCCTGCTGTCCGTCCCATCCGCCGTCCCCGTACAACGGGTCGTCCGGATGCCACGGTTCGGAGCCTGGGCCCCGGCCATACTCAGTCATCGATCCCCTAGAGCCGCGAGGCGGCGGTCACGCGGGGCCTGTGGCTCGGCTGTCGTCCCCGCCTCTTTTTGTGCGGTGGCTGTTCGAAGGCCACCGCATCGCGCGGAACGTTACCGTATCGCGATCAGATGACCACTTCGACGCCCTCGCCCGGAGCTTTGCCTGACATCCGTTCGGATTCCAACGCCTGTTGCAGGATGATCACGGCCGCTGCCTGGTCGATGACCGACCTGCCCTTTTTGGATTTCACACCTGAGGCACGCAGTCCTTGACCGGCCGTCACCGTGGTCATTCTCTCGTCGATGAGTCTGACCGGAACGGGCGCGATCATGCGAGCCAACTCCTGGGCGAAGCCCCGTACCTTGATTGCCGCCGGACCCTCTCCGCCTTTCAGAGAGCGTGGCAGCCCGACGATCACTTCGATAGGTACGTATTCGTCGACCAGTTGTCTCAATCGCCGCTGAGCTGCCGGGACATCACGTCCGGGAACCGTCTCGACCGGGGTGGCGAGGATCCCGTCGGGGTCGCAGGAGGCGACCCCGATACGGGCGTCCCCGACGTCGATCGCGAGGCGACGGCCGCGGCGCAGGGCCGGACCGTCGCCTTCGCTCGTGTGATCCGTGGTGCTCACTTGGCCGTCTCGGCGACCAGGCGCTCGACCGCGTCCACGGCCTCGCCGACGGCGGCCGGGTTCTGGCCGCCGCCCTGGGCGACGTCCGGCTTGCCGCCACCGCCGCCGCCGAGGGTCTTGGCGGCCGTGCGGACCAGGTCGCCGGCCTTGAGGCCGCGCTCGCGGGCGGCCTCGTTGGTGGCGATGACCGTGAGCGGCTTGCCGTTCACGACGGTGAAGAGGGCGACCACGACGGCCCGGCCGCCCTGGATGCGTCCGCGCACGTCGAGGACCAGCTTGCGCAGGTCGTCGGCGGTGGTGCCGTCCGGGACCTGTCCGGTCACGAGAGCGACGCCGGCCACGTCCTTGGCTGATTCGGCGAGTCCGGCGGCGGCCTGCAGCACCTTCTCGGCGCGGAACTTCTCGATCTCCTTCTCGGCGTCCTTCAGCTTGCCGAGCATGGCGGAGACCTTCTCCGGAAGCTCCTCAGGACGGCCCTTGATCAGCTCCTGGAGCTGGGCGACGACCGTGTGCTCCCGGGCGAGGAAGTTGTAGGCGTCGACGCCGACGAGGGCTTCGATACGGCGCACACCGGAGCCGATCGAGGACTCGCCGAGGAGCTTCACCAGACCGAGCTGCGAGGTGTTGTGGACGTGCGTGCCGCCGCACAGCTCCTTGGAGAAGTCGCCGATGGTGACAACGCGGACGCGCTCACCGTACTTCTCGCCGAACTCGGCGATGGCGCCCTGCTTCTTGGCCTCGTCGATGCCCATGACCTCGGCGCGGACGTCCAGGTCGCGGGCGAGCACCTCGTTGATCTTCTGCTCGACGTCGGTCATCACGGCCGTCGGAACGGCGGACGGGGAGCCGAAGTCGAAGCGGAAGCGGCCGGGCTGGTTCTCGGAACCGGCCTGGGCGGCCGTCGGGCCGAGGGCGTCGCGCAGGGCCTGGTGGGTGAGGTGGGTGGCCGAGTGGGCGCGGGCGATGGCCGTACGGCGACGGCCGTCGATCGAGGCCTGGGCCTTGGCGCCGACGGTCACCTCGCCGACCTGGACGACGCCCTTGTGGACGTACACGCCCGGGACCGGCTTCTGGCAGTCGCGGATCTCGATGACGGCACCGGAGTCGACCTTGATCCGGCCGGTGTCGCCGATCTGACCGCCGCCCTCGGCGTAGAACGGGGTGCGGTCGAGGACGATCTCGACCTCGTCGCCCTCGGTGGCGGCGGGCGAGGAGAGACCGTCGACGAGGATGCCGACGACCGTGGACTCGCCCTCGGTGTCCGAGTAGCCGATGAACTCGGTCTCGCCGGCGGTGTCGGCGATCTCGCGGTAGGCGCCGAGGTCGGCGTGGCCGGTCTTCTTGGAGCGGGCGTCGGCCTTGGCGCGGTCCCGCTGCTCCTTCATCAGGCGGCGGAAGCCGTCCTCGTCCACGGAGAGGCCCTGTTCGGCGGCCATCTCCAGGGTGAGGTCGATCGGGAAGCCCCAGGTGTCGTGGAGCAGGAAGGCCTTGTCGCCGGCGAGGACCTTGCCGCCGGTGGCCTTGGTCTCCGTGACGGCCGTGTCGAGGATGTTGGTGCCGGCCTTCAGCGTCTTGAGGAAGGCGTTCTCCTCGGCGAGGGCGACCTTCTCGATGCGCTCGCGGTCGGTGATCAGCTCGGGGTACTGCTGGCCCATCATGCCGATGACGACGTCGATGAGGTCCTTGACGACCGGGCCGGTGGCGCCGAGGAGGCGCATGTTGCGGATGGCGCGGCGCATGATGCGGCGCAGGACGTAGCCACGGCCCTCGTTGCCGGGGGTGACGCCGTCGCCGATGAGCATCACGGCGGTGCGGATGTGGTCGGTGACCACGCGCAGGGAGACGTCGGACTCGTGGGCGTCGCCGTAGCGGACGCCGGTCAGCTCGGTGGCCTTGTCGATCACGGCCATGGAGGTGTCGATCTCGTACATGTTCTGCACGCCCTGCAGAATCATGGCGAGGCGTTCCAGGCCGAGGCCGGTGTCGATGTTCTTGCTGGGCAGCTCGCCGAGGATCTCGAAGTCCTCCTTGGAGGTGCCCTCGCCGCGCTCGTACTGCATGAAGACCAGGTTCCAGATCTCCACGTACCGCTCGTCGTTGACGGCCGGGCCGCCCTCGACGCCGAACTCCGGGCCGCGGTCGTAATTGATCTCGGAACACGGGCCGCACGGGCCGGGGACGCCCATGGACCAGTAGTTGTCCTTCATGCCGAGGCGCTGGATGCGCTCCTTGGGCACGCCGACCTGCTCGTGCCAGATGCGCTCGGCCTCGTCGTCGTCCTTGTAGACGGTGATCCAGAGCTTCTCCGGCTCCAGGCCGTAACCACCCTTGTCCTGGGGGCTGGTGAGCAGCTCCCAGGCGTGCTTGATGGCGCCTTCCTTGAAGTAGTCGCCGAAGGAGAAGTTGCCGCACATCTGGAAGAACGTGCCGTGCCGGGTGGTCTTGCCGACCTCTTCGATGTCCGGCGTGCGGACGCACTTCTGCACGCTGGTGGCGCGGGCGAAGGAGGGCTTGACCTCACCCAGGAAGTACGGCTTGAAGGGGACCATGCCCGCGTTGACCAGGAGCAGAGTCGGGTCGTCCGCGATGAGCGACGCCGAAGGGACAACGGTGTGACCGCGCTCCTCGAAGAAGCTCAACCAGCGGCGACGAATCTCGGCCGACTCCATCAGTGGTCCTCATTCCGGTTGTACGAGTACGTCTGGTACGTCGAGCCCTCGACGTACTTCGGGTTGTTGCGGTTCTCGATGGCGGCGTACCGCCGGGGGGCGGGGAGTTCCGGGTTCTCGTTGATGCCGAGGGCGTCGCCCAACTCGGCCTCCCGCACGGCCATGTTGTCGCGGACGTCGAGCGCGAAGCCGACCGCGCGGTCCTTGATGCGGTGACCGGCCTCGATCGCCTTGTTCCCCGCGGTTCTGGCGAGGCTCTCGGGGGTCAGCTGCTTCAGCTTGCGGTTGACCTTGGTGGTGGCCCACACACCGGCGGCGACGCCCGTGGTGAACCAGAAGGTACGGCGGAACATCGCTGACTCTCAGTCCTTCTTGCCTCGGGTGTTGCGCCGAGAGACCGTGCGGCCCACGATCACGGTGCGCTTGGACTCCTTGGCGGGCGCGTCCTGCTTGCGGCCGCCGAGGGCCCGGCGCACGCCGTAGCCGAAGGCGGAGACCTTGACCAGGGGGCCGCCGAAGGTGGAGGCGACGGTGGTCGACAGCGCGGAGGCGTTCGACGTGACCTCCTGGACGTCGGAGGCGATCGCGTCGACCCGGTCGATCTGGGTCTGCGCGGAACGCACCGCCGTGGAGGCGTCGGCCAGGAGCGGGACGGCCTGGTCGGTCACGTCCGCGACGAGCTTGGTGGTCGCCTTGAGCGTCTGGGCCAGCCTCGCCAGCGCGACGGCGAGGAAGGAGACCAGGATCGCCCAGAAGACGGCCACCAGGATCCCGGCCACCTCTCCACCGGACACTGTCTGCACCCGCTCCCTGGAACATGCCTGAACGTCGGAAACTCGTGTCCCGAGCCTATCGCGCCGCAGCGATCGCTCAGTACCGCATTAATGCCTACCGCACCAAGGCGTCAGCCCGCCGTCCCGCCCGCCTCGGAAGGCGGGGGAACGACGGGCTGACGCTCGGTGCGTAGGTCCTACGTCCGTCGAAAGGGGATCAACGGGCGTAGTACTCGACGACGAGCTGCTCGTCGCAGATGACCGGGATCTCCTTGCGGTTCGGGTCGCGGTCCAGGCGGAAGGCCAGGGCCTTCAGGTTCACCTGGAGGTAGCGCGGGGTCTCGCCGTCGGCGGCGAAGCCACCCTCGCGGGCGACCTCGAACAGCGGCTTCTGACGGCTGCGCTCGCGAACCATGACGACGTCGTCCGGCTTGACGCGGAAGGACGGCTTGTCGACCTTGTGGCCGTTGACCTCGATGTGGCCGTGGACGACCATCTGGCGGGCCTGGTAGATCGTGCGGGCGATGCCCGAACGCAGGACCAGCGCGTCGAGACGGCGCTCGAGCTCGATGATCAGGGCCTCACCGGTCTTGCCCTGGACCTTGGAGGCACGCTCGTAGGCGCGGACGAGCTGACGCTCGGACACGTCGTACTGCGCGCGCAGACGCTGCTTCTCGAGCAGACGGACCTTGTAGTCCGAGTTCTGCTTGCGGCCGCGGCCGTGCTCACCCGGCGGGTAGGGGCGGGCCTCGAAGTACTTGACGGCCTTCGGGGTCAGCGCGATGCCGAGGGCACGCGACTTCTTGACCTTGGGGCGGGACTGGTTCGCCACGATCTCTCATTTCTGGGTGTTCGGCTTGTCAGGGTTGAGGGAGGTCGCATCCGCAGCCGGGGAAACCCGCCGGATCCGTGAGGGCCCGATGGGCAGCCGCTCCCTGGTCTGGGCACATACGTGCAGCACGCGAGTGGCCCACCGACCGGTCCCGTCGTACGACGGATGGTGGTGGGCTGCCCGCGACACCATTCGAACGGTGCGCGACGCTCCTGGAACCCCCTGAGGGGTTCCGGCTGACCGTCCCGTTCTGACAGCACGGGACACAGCACTTCGACCGAGTCTACAGGCTGCTCAGGACCGCTTACGACCGAGGTGCTCACGGGTCCACTCCACCGCGTCCGCGTACCGCGCCTCGGCGCCGTGCCTGGTCGGGGTGTAGTACTCCCGACCCTGGATCTCGTCCGGCGCGTACTGCTGGGCGGCGATGCCCTCGGGCAGGTCGTGCGGGTACACATAGCCCTGGGCGTGGCCGAGCTTGGCCGCGCCCTTGTAGTGCCCGTCCCTGAGGTGCGGGGGCACGGGGCCGGCCAGACCCTTGCGTACGTCCTCCATGGCGGCGCCGATGGCCGTCGTCGCCGCGTTCGACTTGGGGGCCAGGGCCAGGGCGATGGTGGCGTGGCTGAGGGTGAGCGCGGCCTCCGGGAAGCCGATCATGGCGACGGCCTGGGCGGCGGCCACGGCTATCGGCAGGGCGTTCGGGTCGGCGAGGCCGATGTCCTCGCTCGCCGAGATCATCAGGCGGCGGGCGATGAAGCGGGGGTCCTCGCCGGCCTCGATCATCCGGGCCAGGTAGTGCAGGGCCGCGTCCACGTCCGAGCCGCGGATGGACTTGATGAGGGCGCTGGCCACGTCGTAGTGCTGGTCGCCGTCGCGGTCGTACTTCACGGCGGCGCGGTCGACGGTCTCCTCCAGCGTCTGGAGCGCGATCTCCCGCTCCCCCTTGTCGAGGGCGGCGCCGGCCGCGGCCTCCAGGGCGGTCAGGGCGCGGCGGGCGTCGCCACCGGCGATCCGCAGGAGGTGCGCCTCGGTGTCCTCGGGGAGGGTGAGCGCGCCCTTGAGCCCGCGCTCGTCGCCCAGCGCGCGTTTCAGCAGGCCGCTGAGGTCGTCGTCGGTGAGCGGTTCGAGGGTGAGGAGGAGGGAGCGGGACAGGAGCGGGGAGATCACCGAGAAGTACGGGTTCTCCGTGGTCGCCGCGATCAGGGTGACCCAGCGGTTCTCGACGGCCGGGAGGAGGGAATCCTGCTGGGCCTTGCTGAAGCGGTGGATCTCGTCGAGGAAGAGGACGGTCTCCTTGCCGAAGCCGCCGGTGGCGCGGCGGGCGCCCTCGATGACCGCGCGGACCTCCTTGACCCCGGCGGTGATCGCGGAGAGTTCCACGAACCGCTTGTTGGTGGCCTTGGAGACGACGTACGCCAGGGTGGTCTTGCCGGTGCCGGGCGGGCCCCAGAGGATCACCGAGGAGGGGCCGGCCGGGCCGCCGCCGGACTCGCCGACCAGTCTGCGCAGGGGTGAGCCGGGCTTCAGCAGGTGCTGCTGGCCCACGACCTCGTCCAGGGTGCGCGGACGCATCCGTACGGCCAGGGGGCTGGCGGCCGGGTCCTTCTCCTGGCGTTCTTCGGCGGCGGCGGTGAACAGATCGGGCTCCACACCGAAAACCCTATGTCACCCCACTGACAGTCCCGGCCGGAGCGGCCCTGTCGCTCGGCGGGGAACCCGTCAGCTGGTCCAGAAGTCCCACCAGCGGGTCAGGATCAGCATGCCGATGATGCCGATGTGCATCACGGGCAGGACCCAGGTGAACTCGCCGAAGAAGTTCTTCAGCCAGCTCGGCGCGGGCAGGAACCCGTTGCGGATGTTGGAGGAGGTGACGTACCAGAACATCAGGATGGTGGCGACCCAGGCCAGGCAGCACCACAGGCAGAGCGAGTTGATGTTGTACAGCGACTGGTACTGCAGCCAGGTCACGAAGCCGACGCCGAAGAGCGTGCCCGCGTTGAAGGTGAGCCAGTACCAGCGGGGGAAGGTGGCCCGGCCCAGCAGGCTCATGCCGACGCAGATGACCATGCCGTAGGCGACGAGGCCGAGCATCGGGTTGGGGAACCCGAAGACGGAGGCCTGGTCGCTCTTCATGATGTTGCCGCAGGAGACGACCGGGTTGAGGCTGCACCCGGGGGTGAAGTTCGGGTCCTCGAGCAGCTTGAACTTGTCGAGCGTGATGACCCAGGAGGCGAGCAGTCCGGCCGCGCCGGTGATCAGCAGCAGGATCGCGAGGGCCCGGCTTCCGCCCACCGTGCGCGGGGTCTCGGTGTGTTCCCGGTCGGTGGTCGAGACGTCCCTGACTGTCGTCTTGCTCATCACGTCGATTCCGTCGATTCCATAGCGTCGAAGGGGCCGCTGGGGCACGGTCATTGTGCCGTACACCCTCGCGCGCGGACCGTTCACTGGACGTAAAAGTCGCCCCCGCCACCCGTAAAGGGCGACGAGGGCGACAACGGTTCGAACTCAGCCCAGCCGGGCCTCCAGCTCGGCCACGATCTCGTTCACGCCGACGGCGGTCTGCTCCCCGGACTCCATGTCCTTGAGCTGGACGACGCCCTCGGCGAGGTCGCGCTCGCCGGCCACGATCGTGTACCGCGCGCCGCTGCGGTTGGCGTTCTTCATCGCGCCCTTAAGGCCCTTGCCGCCGTAGGCGAAGTCGGCCGCGATGCCGACCTTGCGCAGTTCGGTGACCTTGGCGAACAGCAGGCGGCGGGCCTCGTCACCGAGCGGGACGGCGAACACGCTGGTGGCGGCGGGGAGTTCGAGCTCGACTCCCTCGGCCTCCAGGGCGAGGACCGTGCGGTCGACGCCGAGTGCCCAGCCGACCGAGGGCAGCGCGGGGCCGCCGATCATCTCGGAGAGGCCGTCGTAGCGACCGCCGCCGCCCACAGCGGACTGCGAGCCCAGACCGTCGTGGACGAACTCGAAGGTCGTACGCGTGTAGTAGTCGAGGCCACGCACCAGCTTGAGGTCGTCCTCGAAGGAGACGCCCGCCGCCGTGATCAGCGCGCGCACCTCCTCGTGGTACGCCTTGCAGGCGTCGCAGAGGTAGTCGCGCAGCAGCGGGGCGTCACCGAGCTGCTTCTGCACGGACTCGCGCTTGTCGTCCAGCACCCGCAGCGGGTTGATCTCCGCGCGGCGGAGCGTGTCCTCGTCGAGGTCGAGACCGCGCAGGAACTCCTGGAGCGCCGCGCGGTAGACGGGACGGCACTCCTTGTCGCCGAGGCTGTTGAGCAGGATGCGGAAGTTCCTGAGGCCCAGCGAGCGGTACGCCTGGTCGGCCAGGATGATCAACTCGGCGTCCAGGGCCGGGTCCTCGGCGCCGATCGCCTCGGCGCCCACCTGGGAGAAGTGGCGGTAGCGGCCCTTCTGCGGGCGCTCGTAGCGATAGTACGAGCCGGAGTACCAGAGCTTGACCGGGAGGTTGCCGACCTTGTGGAGGTTGGCCTCCAGTGCGGCGCGCAGGACGGACGCGGTGCCCTCGGGGCGCAGGGCGAGCCGGTCGCCGCCCTTCGTCTCGAAGGCGTACATCTCCTTGGTCACGATGTCGGTGGACTCACCGACACCGCGTGCGAACAGGTCGACGCTCTCGAAGCCGGGCGTCTCGATGTAGCCGTAGCCGGAGTCGCGCAGCGGAGCGGCGATGGCCTCGCGGACGGCCAGATATTTGGCGCTGTCCGGGGGCAGCAGGTCGTACGTGCCCTTGGGGGCCTGAAAGGTGCTCACGGAAGGTCTCGTCACATTCCTCGTCGGGGAGGGGTCGTACCCGCTCCCTGGCCGCCGGCGGCCACCTGCCGCAGATACGGGTTGGTGGCGCGCTCCTGGCCGATGGTCGTCTGGGGGCCGTGGCCGGACAGCACCACGGTCGAGTCGTCGAGCGGCAGGCACACGCGGGCCAGCGAGTCGAGCATCTCGGCCATGTCACCGCCGGGCAGGTCGGTGCGTCCGATGGAGCCGGCGAAGAGCAGATCCCCGGAGAAGAACACGGAGGGGATCTCCGTGTTCTCGGGCATCCGGAAGGTCACCGACCCCTTGGTATGGCCGGGCGCGTGCGCGACGGACAGCTCCAGACCGGCCAGCTCCAGCTTCGCGCCGTCGGTCAGCTCCTTGACGTCCCCGGGCTCCCCCACGGTCAGCTCGCCCATGAGCGGCATGCCGATGGACCGGCCGAGCGCCTTCTCGGGGTCGCTCATCATGTACCGGTCCTCGGGGTGGATCCACGCCGGTACGTCGTGCGCGCCGCACACCGGGACGACCGAGGCCACGTGGTCGATGTGGCCGTGGGTGAGGACGACGGCGACGGGCTTGAGCCGATGCTTCTTCAGCGTCTCCTCGACTCCCTGGGTGGCCTGGTGGCCCGGGTCGATGATCACGCACTCCTCACCGGCGGCGGGGGCGACCAGATAACAGTTGGTCCCCCAGGCCCCGGCGGGGAACCCGGCAATGAGCACGATCGTCCTTCTTGTGGCGTACGAGGGTGGGTTGCTGTGGATCAGAGCCTACCGGCGCTGCCGTTTCCTCAGCGAACCCATATACGGTACGGGTCACACGCAATCAGTCCACGCAACGGACGCGCGACGGACCCGTCGACGTACGAGACGCATGAGGAGAGAACCCCGTGGTCAGCCAGGATCAGCGGCGGCGTCAGCTCGCCCGGGAGAAGTTCTTGCGGCAGCAGCAGCGGCGCACGTCGGCGCGACGCAAGGCACGAGTCCGCAACGCGTCGATCGCTTCGGTGCTCGGTGTGATCCTGGTGGGCAGTGTGGCGCTCTACACGACCGACGTCCTCAAGGGCGACGACAAGAAGGACAACGTGAGCGCGGAGGGGACTCCGAGCGCCTCGCCGAGCAAGGCGCCGGACCCGTGCGAGAAGGCGGCCGCGGGCAAGGTGGAGGAACTCACCTTCAAGAAGGAGCCCGCGCTCACCATCGACAAGACGGCGAAGTACACGATGGATCTGCAGACGACCTGCGGTGCCATCGACATAGCGCTGGACGCGGCGAAGGCCCCGCGCACCGTCAACTCGTTCAACTTCCTTGTGAACAAGGGATACCTGGACCACACGAAGTGCCACCGCCTCACCACCGAGGGCATCTACGTCCTGCAGTGCGGTGACCCGCAGGGCACCGGCATGGGCGGTCCCGGCTACACGATCCCGGACGAGAACCTGAAGGACCCGCGTCTGAAGGGCGATGTGTACCCGGCGGGCACGGTCGCGATGGCGAACCAGTTCAACGCGCAGACGGGCGAGGGCAAGAACAGCGGCGGCAGCCAGTTCTTCCTGGTCTTCCAGGACAGCCCGTTGCCGGCCAACTACACACCGTTCGGCACCGTCTCCAAGGCCGGCATGAAGGTTCTGAAGAAGATCGGCGACGCGGGAGCCCAGGCCCCGGACCCCCAGACCGGCAACACGGCACCCAACGCGACCGTGGTCATCAACAAGGCGACTGTCAAGAAGTCCTGACCGCGAACAGCGAAATTTCGGTCGCGCGGGATGCGGACAGGCAACCCGCCGGTCGCCTATGTTGGCCGTGACGAAACTGTGGACGATGCCCGGGGGCACTGAGGCCCCTTGCAGGCATCATGTGGAGGAGGCGCTGTGAGCAGCGACCCGTGGGGCCGCGTCGACGAGACGGGGACCGTGTACGTGCGTACGGCCGACGGCGAGCAGGTCGTCGGTTCCTGGCAGGCAGGCTCCCCCGAGGAGGCGCTGGCCTATTTCGAGCGCAAGTACGAAGGCCTGGTTGTCGAGATCGGCCTCCTCGAGAAGCGCGTCAAGACCACCGACCTGTCGGCGAAGGACGCCCAGACCGCGATCGATCACATTCGCGAGCAGGTGGACGCGCACCACGCGGTCGGTGACCTGGACGCGCTGAAGGTGCGGCTGGACAAGCTCGTCGAGACCGTCGAGGCGCGGCGCGAGGAGCGCAAGCAGCAGCGGGCCAAGCAGTCCGACGAGGCGCGGCACGCCAAGGAGGCCCTGGTCGCCGAGGCGGAGGAGCTGGCCCAGTCCGACCAGTGGCGGTCCGCCGGTGAACGGCTGCGGGCGCTCGTGGACACCTGGAAGGGTCTGCCGCGGCTGGACCGGAAGTCCGACGACGAGCTCTGGCACCGCTTCTCGCACGCCCGCTCGGCGTTCTCCAAGCGTCGCAAGGCCCACTTCGCGCAGCTCGACGCGCAGCGCGAGGACGCCCGCAAGACCAAGGAGAGGCTGGTCGCGGAGGCCGAGGCGCTGTCGAACTCGACGGACTGGGGTCCGACGGCGGCGCGCTACCGCGAGCTGATGGCCGAGTGGAAGGCCGCCGGCCGCGCCCAGCGTGAGCACGAGGACGACCTGTGGAACCGCTTCCGCGGCGCCCAGGACGTCTTCTTCGCCGCCCGCAGCTCGGTGTTCGCCGAGCGTGACGCGGAGCAGACGGAGAACCTCAAGCTCAAGGAGGAGCTGGCGGGGGAGGCGGAGAAGATCCTGCCGGTGACGGATCTGAAGGCCGCGCGTGCCGCCTTCCGTTCGGTCAACGAGCGGTGGGAGGCCATCGGCCATGTGCCGCGGGACGCCCGTCCGAAGGTCGAGGGCCGGATGCACGCGGTCGAGCGGGCCATCCAGGAGGCCGAGGAAGCGGAGTGGCGCCGGACGAACCCGGAGGCCCGCGCCCGTGCCGCCGGTCTCACGGGCCAGCTGCAGGCCGCCGTGGACAAGCTGACGGCCCAGATCGAGGCCGCCCGCGCCCAGGGCAACAACGCCAAGGCCGACAAGCTCCAGCGCGAGCTGGACGGCCGCCAGGCGCTGCTGGACCAGGCCCTGAAGGGTCTGCAGGAGTTCGGCGGCTGACGCCGACGGCAGGACATGACTGAGGGGCTCCCGTACGGACCGTACGGGAGCCCCTCACTCGTGTGTGCTGGTTACGGCCTGCGCGCCGATGTCACGCGGTACACGTCGTAGACGCCCTCCACGCCTCGTACGGCTTTCAGGACGTGGCCCAGGTGCTTCGGGTCGCCCATCTCGAAGGTGAAGCGGGAGGTGGCGACGCGGTCGCGGGAGGTCTGGACGGCGGCCGACAGGATGTTGACGTGCTGGTCGGACAGGACACGGGTGACGTCCGAGAGGAGACGGCTGCGGTCCAGGGCCTCGACCTGTATGGCGACGAGGAAGACCGAGGACTGGGTCGGGGCCCACTCGACGTCGAGGATGCGCTCGGGCTCACGGGACAGCGACTCGACGTTGACGCAGTCGCTGCGGTGAACCGATACGCCACTGCCCCGGGTGACGAAGCCGATGATGGGGTCGCCGGGGACGGGCGTACAGCAGCGGGCGAGCTTGACCCAGACGTCGTCGACGCCCTTGACCACGACACCGGGGTCGTTGCTGCCGCGCCGCTTGCGGCTCCGGCCGCGGGTGGGCGGTACGGCCTCGTCGATCTCCTCGGTCGCGGCCTCCTCGCCGCCGAGGGCCTGGACGAGCTTCTGGACCACGCTCTGCGCGGAGACATGGCCCTCGCCTATGGCCGCGTAGAGGGCGGAGATGTCCGGGTAGCGCATCTCGTGCGCCAGGGTGACGAGCGAGTCGCCGGTGAGGATGCGCTGGATCGGCAGGTTCTGCTTGCGCATCGCGCGGACGATGGCGTCCTTGCCCTGCTCGATGGCCTCGTCGCGCCGCTCCTTGGAGAACCAGGCGCGGATCTTGTTGCGGGCGCGCGGTGACTTCACGAAGCCGAGCCAGTCGCGGGAGGGGCCCGCGCCGGCCGCCTTGGAGGTGAAGACCTCCACCAGGTCACCGTTGTCGAGGGTGGATTCGAGCGGGACGAGCCGGCCGTTGACCCGCGCGCCTATGGTGCGGTGGCCGACCTCGGTGTGGACCGCGTACGCGAAGTCGACGGGGGTCGCGCTGGCCGGCAGCGCGATGACGTCGCCCTTCGGGGTGAAGACGAAGACCTCGTTGCGGGAGAGGTCGAAGCGCAGGGACTCCAGGAACTCCCCGGGGTCCTCGGTCTCCTTCTGCCAGTCCAGCAGCTGCCGCAGCCAGGCCATGTCGTTGAGGTGGTCGTCCTTGCCGGTGGTCCGGGGCGCGTCGGTGCGCACCTTGGAGGCACCGGCGACGGCCTCCTGCTTGTACTTCCAGTGCGCGGCGATGCCGTACTCGGCACGGCGGTGCATGTCGAACGTACGGATCTGGAGTTCGACGGGCTTGCCGTTGGGTCCGATGACCGTCGTGTGCAGCGACTGGTACATGTTGAACTTGGGCATCGCGATGTAGTCCTTGAACCGCCCCGGAACCGGGTTCCAGCGGGCGTGGACGGTGCCCAGCGCGGCGTAGCAGTCGCGGACGGTGTCCACCAGGACGCGGATGCCGACCAGGTCGTAGATCTCCGCGAAGTCACGGCCGCGGACGATCATCTTCTGGTAGACGCTGTAGTAGTGCTTCGGACGCCCGGTGACCGTCGCCTTGATGCGGGCCGCGCGCAGGTCCTGCTGGACCTCGTCGGTCACTATGGCGAGGTACTCGTCACGCTTCGGCGCCCGCTCGGCCACCAGCCGGACGATCTCGTCGTACATCTTGGGGTAGAGGATCGCGAAGGCGAGGTCCTCCAGCTCCCACTTGATGGTGTTCATGCCCAGGCGGTGGGCGAGCGGCGCGTAGATCTCCAGGGTCTCGCGCGCCTTCTTCTCCTGCTTCTCGCGCTTGAGGTAGCGCATGGTGCGCATGTTGTGCAGACGGTCGGCGAGCTTGATGACCAGGACGCGGGGGTCCTTGGCCATGGCGACGACCATCTTGCGCACGGTCTCGGCCTGCGCGGCCTCGCCGAACTTGACCTTGTCGAGCTTGGTGACGCCGTCGACGAGGAGGGCGACGGAGTCCCCGAAGTCGCGACGGAGCTGGTCGAGGCCGTACTCGGTGTCCTCGACCGTGTCGTGCAGCAGACCGGCCATCAGGGTGGCCGGATCCATGCCCAGCTCGGCGAGGATCGTGGTCACGGCGAGGGGGTGCGTGATGTACGGGTCGCCGCTCTTGCGCTTCTGGCCGCGGTGCCAGCGCTCGGCGACCTGGTAGGCCTTCTCGATCTGGCGGAGCGTCGACGTCTCGATCTTCGGGTCGTTGCCGCGCACGGCCCGCAGCAACGGCTCCAGGACCGGGTTGTACGGGTTGGAGCGCTGCACACCGAGACGGGCGAGCCGGGCGCGCACGCGGTTGGAGGAGCCGGATCGGGCGGGCTGCCCGGTGGTGGCGGGGCGGGCCGGGGGCGCCGGAGCGGGCGCGGGCGCGGGGCGCTCGGGTGGGGCGGGCTTGGGGCGCGACGGGCCGTCGGTCTTGTCGGCGGGCGCGGACTGGGCGTGCTCGACGGAGCCCTGCGCGGACGCGGCGGTGTTCTCGGGGTTCGCCTTCGTCGCGTGCTGCGCGGGCTGGGCCGCGGGGCCCGAGGCGGGCTCGGGCTTGGCGGCGGTCAGGTGCTGGGCCTCGTCTGCCAAGAGGGCTCCTCGTGCGCGATCCGGGTCCCCCGGTCAGGCTCCGGAGCACCCATGGTAGCGATCCCGCGCCCCAGGATCGCCTTCAGGCCACATTGAGGGCGGTCTACCCATGCAACACGGGGGGCGCGCGGCGGATTCCGGGGGGGCCGCGGCGGGGGTGCGGTGGTCTGTTCAGCGCGGGTCGTGTGGGGTTGCTCGCGCAGTTCCCGCGCCCCTTCGGGGCGCGGGACATTCGGCGCCCAACGCGGCGGGCGCCCCGGGAAAGATCCCGGGGCGCCCGCCGCATGGTTGTCCGCTCGGTTCAGACCGTGATCAGGGCCTCCAGCGGGGCCCCGGCCAGAGCCGACTGCAGGCGCTGTCGGCCCGGGAGGAACGACAGCTCCATCAGGACCGCGACGCCGGCGACCTGGGCGCCCGCGCGGCGGATCAGCTGGAGGGAGGCCTCGGCGGTGCCGCCGGTGGCGAGGACGTCGTCGATGACCATGACACGGTCGCCCGCGCTCAGGTCCTCGGCGTGCACCTCGATCTCGGCGGAGCCGTACTCCAGGTCGTAGGCCTGGCCGAGCGTGGCTCCGGGGAGCTTGCCCGCCTTGCGTACGGGGATGAAGCCGACGCCCGCGCGGACGGCGGCCGGGGCGCCCAGGATGAAGCCCCGGGCCTCCAGGCCGACGATCTTCGTGGCACCGTGCCGGACGGTCAGCTCGGCCAGCGCGTCCGTCAGCGCGGTGAACGCCGCCGGGTCGGCCAGCAGCGGGGTGATGTCCTTGAACATCACGCCCGGCTCCGGGTAGTCCGCGACGTCACGGATCCGGCTGAGCAGCAGCTCCTTGATGTCGGTCATCGCCGCTTCCCGCCCCGGCCCCGGCTGCGGGCCCCGGACTGGGCACGCGGGCCGACCACCGCGGGGGTGGCGTCCGCCGGCTCGTCGTCGTACGGACCGTCGGCCGCCGGCTCTGACTCGTGCTCGGACTGGGCCCGCTTGGCGAGGACGCGCTTCTTGAGGGCCTTCAGCTGCGGCTCGCGCTCCTTGAGGTCGGCGACGAGCGGCGTGGCGATGAAGATCGAGGAGTACGCGCCGGCCGCGAGGCCGACGAACAGCGACAGCGAGATGTCGTTGAGCATGCCCGCGCCGAGGACACCGCCACCGATGAAGAGGAGGCCGGCGACCGGGAGCAGCGCCACCACCGTGGTGTTGATCGACCGCACCAGGGTGCTGTTGATCGAGCGGTTGGCGATCTCGGCGTAGGTCCAGCGGGTCTGCTTGGTGATGTCCTTCGTCTGCTCCTTGAGGCTGTCGAAGACGACGACCGTGTCGTAGAGCGAATAACCGAGGATCGTGAGCAGACCGATCACCGTGCCCGGTGTGACCTCGAAGCCGACGAGGGCGTAGATGCCGATCGTGATGGTGATGTCGTGGATCAGGGCGACGAACGCGGCGATGGCCATGCGCAACTCGAACGCGATCGCCAGATAGATCACCACGAGGACCAGGAAGATCGCGAGGCCCTGCCAGGCCTTGTTGGCGACCTGCTCACCCCAACTGGGGCCGACCAGATCGGCGTTGATCGTGTCCGCGTCGACCTTCAGGTCCTTGGCGAGCTGCTGCTGGATCTCGTCGGACTTGGCCGTGTCCACACCGGAGATCTGGATGCGCAGGGTGTCGTTGCCGAGCTTCTGGACGATCGCGTCGTGGCCGGATGCCTTCTCCGCGTATGTCTCGGCCTGGCTGACCGAGACACTTGTCTTCTCCGTGGTGAAGACCGCGCCGCCCTGGAACTCGATACCCATGCTGAGGCCGCGGACGGCCAGGCCGACGATGGCCGTGATGGTGATGAGGATCGAGACGCCGTACCAGATCTTGCGATTGCCGACGAAGTCGTAACCGACCTCGCCGCGGTGGAGTCGGGCTCCGAGGTCACCGAGTTTCGACATCTCAGGCCTCCTTCGGGTCGGCGGGGACGGAACGGCGGGTGCGGCGCAGCGGCGGCCGGGCGCCCAGTCGCTTGGGGTCGAGACCGGACCAGCTGTGGCCGTTGCCGAAGAACTTCGTGCGGGCCAGCAGCGTGAGCAGCGGCTTTGTGAACAAGAAGACCACGACGACGTCGAGCAGGGTGGTCAGACCCAGCGTGAACGCGAAGCCCTGGACCTTGCCGACGGTGACGATGAAGAGGACCGCGGCGGAGAGGAACGACACGAAGTCGGAGACCAGGATCGTGCGCCGGGCGCGCGGCCAGGCACGCTCGACGGCCGGGCGCAGCGTACGGCCTTCGCGGATCTCGTCCCGGACGCGTTCGAAGTACACGATGAACGAGTCCGCCGTGATACCGATCGCGACGATCGCGCCGCAGACCGCCGGGAGGTTCAGCGCGAAACCGATGGCCGGGCCGAGCAGGGCCATGAGCACATAGGTCAGGGCCGCGGAGATCAGCAGCGAGGCGATGGCGATCAGCGACAGGCCGCGGTAGTAGACGACCAGGTAGATCATGACCAGGGCCAGACCGATGGCGCCGGCGATCAGACCGGCCTGCAGCTGCTCGCCACCGAGCGCGGGGCTGACGGTGGTGACGCTGGACTCCTTGAAGGTCAGCGGGAGCGCGCCGTACGACAGCATGTTGGCGAGGTTCTGGGCCTCCTCCTGCGTGAAGCTGCCGGAGATCTCGGCCTTGCCGCCGGTGACCGCCGCCTGCACGTAGGGGTGGGAGACGACCTCGTCGTCGAGGACGATCGCGAACTCGTTCTGCGGGGAGGTCTGGGTCGCCAGCTGGCCCGTGATGTCGGCGAACTTGTCGGCGCCCTTGGAGTCGAAGTCCATGACGACCTGCCAGCCGGTGCCGTTCTGCGTGTCGAGCAGCGCCTGGGCCTTGTCGACCTCGGTGCCGTCGACGCCGACCGGGCCGAGGATGAACTTGCTCCAGCTGCCGTTGTCCTGGCCGCAGGCCACGACGGTGTCGGTGTTCTTGCCCTTGCCGGCCTCGGCGCGCTGCTTGGGGTCGTTGCAGTCGAGGGCGGCGAACTTGGCCTGGAGGGCCTGGGTCGCCTCGTCGGCGCTCGGGGTCGCGGTCGGGGCGGCACTGCCGGAGGCCTTGGCGGACGGGGAACCGCTGCCCGACGGCGTGGGGTCGGCCTTCAGCGCGTCGGTGAGGGCACGGCCCTGCGACGTGGCGGAGGACGACGGGCTGGACGACGGGCTGGCGGAGTCACCGGCCCCGGGCTCGGTGGCCGCGTCCTTGCCGTCGGATTTCGACGGGCTCGGCGAGCCGCTGCCACTGGGGCTGGTGCTCGGCGAGGCGGTGGGGTTCTCCGTCGCACCGGTGCCGACCTGGCTCGCGAGGACGGGGCGGAAGTACAGCTTCGCGGTGGTGCCGACCTGGTCCCTGGCCTCTTCGGAATCCGTGCCCTTGGGAATGTTGACAATGATGTTCTCATTGCCCTGGGTCTGGACCTCCGCCTCGGACACACCCAGACCATTGACACGGCGGTTCATGATCTCGACCGCGGTGTCCATGTTGGTCTTGTTGATCGCGTTGGGCTGGCCGGGCTCGTTGACGGCGGTCAGCGTGATGCTCGTACCACCGGCAAGATCGATGCCGAGACGCGGAGTGGTGTGTCCGGAGGCGAACATTCCCCCGGTGAGCGCCACAAGGGCGATCAGGATGAGGGCCAGCGCGCGCCCAGGCTTGCTCTGGGCGCTCGCGCTCCGGCCCTTCTTCGGTGCTGCCACCTTCTCGTACTCCCTCTCGGGCCGCCGGGCGCGGGGTCAGCGCGGGGACGGCCATGACTTGTGTCGGGAATCCGGCGAAAACGGCACGTTCCCGGGGCGCGGGCGGTTCTCGCTCGCACTCCCGGGACGTGACTACTTCGCGTCGGACTCGCCGTCGGTCTTCTTCGGCTCTGCTTCGTCGGCCTTGGCCTCGTCGGCCTTCGCCTCGGCGGTCTTGTCGGCCGCGTCGTCGGACGCGTCCTTCTTGCCGAGGTCGATGGGCTTGTCGTCGGAAGCGGCGGAAGCGTCGTCGGAGGGCTCGTCGGTCTCGGTGAGGGAGGAGGCGTCGTCCGGGACGACGTCGGACTTCAGGTCGTGCTCGATGCCGTGGACGATGCGGTTGTACTCCTCGTCGCTGAGGACGGCACCGATGGAGTTCTTGGCGAACAGCAGCTCGACGCCCGGCCCGGCGTCGAGGAGGACCGTGTCCTCGCTGACCTCCTTGACGGTCGCGTACATGCCCCCGATCGTGCGGACGCCGGAACCGGGCTGCATCTGGTTCCGCATGTCGACGGCCTGCTGCTGCTTCTTCTTGGCCGATCGGGTCATCAGGATCATGGCCCCGATGAGCACGATGAACGGGAGGAGGGTCACGAGACTCACGGGTCGGAACTTCCTTCACACGACCGCGATGGCGAGCGGCCTGATGGTTGGGGGTATGTGTGCTGCCGACAAGGGCGGCATCGGCGGAGTCTAAGCGAGTCCACCGTGATGGAACAACGCACAGCATGTCACCGGGGTTCCATGCCGGGCGAGTACCGCGCCGTCACGAGACGGTCACGCCCCGAACAGATCCTGTTGTCCGTTTCCGCCGGTCGTGCCGCGTGGCGGGGTGAGTCCGAGATGGGTCCAGGCGGCGGGGGTCGCGACCCGGCCACGGGGGGTCCGGGCGAGCAGGCCTTCGCGGACGAGGAACGGTTCGGCGACCTCCTCGACGGTCTCGCGCTCCTCCCCCACGGCGACGGCGAGGGTGGACAGGCCGACGGGTCCACCGCCGAAGAGCTTGAGCAGGGCTTCGAGGACTCCCCGGTCGAGGCGGTCGAGGCCGCGGGCGTCCACCTCGTACACGGCGAGGGCGGCCGAGGCGATGTCGCGGGTGATGACGCCGTCGGCCTTGACCTGCGCGTAGTCCCGTACGCGGCGCAGCAGGCGGTTGGCGATACGGGGGGTGCCGCGGGAACGGCCCGCGATCTCGGCGGCGCCGTCCGTGTCGATCTCGACGTCGAGCAGGTTCGCGGAGCGGTGGATCACGCGCTCCAGTTCGGCGGGCTCGTAGAACTCCATGTGCGCGGTGAAGCCGAAGCGGTCGCGCAGCGGCGGCGGGAGCAGGCCCGCACGGGTGGTGGCGCCGACCAGGGTGAAGGGCGGCAGTTCGAGGGGGATCGCGGTGGCGCCGGGGCCCTTGCCGACGATCACGTCGACGCGGAAGTCCTCCATCGCCATGTACAGCATCTCCTCGGCGGGCCGGGACATGCGGTGGATCTCGTCGAGGAAGAGGACCTCGCCCTCCTGGAGGGAGGAGAGGATCGCGGCGAGGTCGCCGGCGTGCTGGATGGCGGGGCCGGACGTGATGCGGATGGGGGCGCCCATCTCGGCCGCGATGATCATGGAGAGGGTGGTCTTGCCGAGGCCCGGGGCGCCGGAGAGCAGGACGTGGTCGGCGGTGGCGCCGCGCGCGCGGGCGGCGCGAAGGACCAGGTCGAGTTGTTCGCGGACCTTCTCCTGGCCGATGAACTCGTCCAGGTCCTTGGGGCGCAGGGCGGCCTCGACGGCCTGGTCCTCACGGTCGGCGACGGAGCCCACCAGGCGGTCGGGGGCGGTGTCGTCGGTCGTGTCGTCCCAGTTCATTGCTTGTGCCTCGCGGGTCGCGGTCGGATGGAGCGGGAGGGTGGCGGCGGCCCGTACCAGTGGTGCACGAGCGCTTCAACAGGGCGGTCAGCGGGCTCTGTTGAGGGTCTGGAGGGCCGCCTTCAGCAACTGGCCCACCTGGGGCGTGCCTTCGGTGGCCTCGGCCTGGGGGGTCACGGCCGACACGGCCTCGTCGGCCTCGCGGGTGGCGTACCCGAGGCCGATCAGGGCGGCGTGCAGCTGGTCGCGCCAGCCCTGGGTGACGGGGGCGCCGATCGCGGGGGCGCCGACGGGCTCGCCGAGGCGGTCCTTCAGCTCCAACAGCAGCTTCTGGGCACCCTTCTTGCCGATGCCGGGGACGGCGATCAGCGCCTTCTCGTCGCCGGTGGCCACCGCTCGGCGCAGGGCGTCGGGGGTGTGCACGGCCAGCATCGCCTGGGCCAGGCGCGGTCCGACGCCGCTCGCGGTCTGCAGCAGTTCGAACACCTGGCGCTCGTCGTCGTCCACGAAGCCGTACAGCGTCAGCGAGTCCTCGCGGACGACCAACGAGGTGGCGAGCTTGGTCGGCTGGCCCATGCGGAGCCCGGACAACGTGTTGGGCGTGCACTGGACCGCGATGCCGATCCCGCCCACCTCGACCACCGCGGAGTCCGGGGCGAGGGCGGCGACCGGGCCGCTGACGAAGGCGATCATGACGTACGGCCTTTCGATGCGTGCAGGGCCACGGCCTGCTGGAGGCGGTTCTGGGCGGGGGCCCGCCAGATGTGGCAGATGGCGAGGGCGAGGGCGTCGGCGGCGTCCGCCGGTTTCGGTGGTGCGTCGAGCCGGAGGAGACGGGTGACCATGGCGCCGACCTGGGCCTTGTCGGCGCGGCCGCTGCCCGTGACGGCGGCCTTGACCTCGCTGGGGGTGTGCAGGGCGACGGGGATGCCTCGGCGGGCGGCGCAGAGCATGGCGACGGCGCTGGCCTGGGCGGTGCCCATGACCGTCCGCACGTTGTGCTGGCTGAACACCCGTTCCACGGCGACGTATTCGGGTCGGTGTTCGTCGAGCCACTGCTCGATACCCTGCTCGATCGCGACGAGGCGCAGGCCCAACTCGGCGTCGGCGGGCGTCCGGACGACACCGACGCCGACCATGGTGAGCGGCCGCCCCGCGACGCCCTCGACAACCCCCACGCCACACCGCGTGAGTCCGGGGTCCACCCCGAGTACGCGCACCGCGCCCCCCTCCCAGTCGATCGCCTGTTTGTGCAGGCTATCTGCTGCCACCGACAACGGCGGCGGGCCGGTGGGTGTGTCCCACCGGCCCGCCGGATCCGCTCGGTTCGCGGCAGCGTTACGCGTCGACCTTGGCCATCACGTCGTCGCTGACGTCGAAGTTGGCGAAGACGTTCTGGACGTCGTCGCTGTCCTCCAGGGCGTCGATCAGCTTGAAGATCTTCCTGGCGCCCTCCTCGTCCAGCTCGACCTGCATGGTCGGGACGAAGTTGGCCTCGGCCGAGTCGTAGTCGATGCCGGCCTCCTGGAGGGAGGAGCGGACCGCGACCAGGTCGGTGGCCTCGCTGAGCACCTCGAAGGACTCGCCCAGGTCGTTGACCTCCTCGGCGCCCGCGTCGAGCACGACCTCCAGGACGTCGTCCTCGGACAGCTCGCCCTTGGGGACGATCACGACGCCCTTGCGGTTGAAGAGGTACGAGACGGAGCCCGGGTCGGCCATCGAACCGCCGTTGCGGGTCATGGCGACCCGGACGTCGGAGGCGGCGCGGTTGCGGTTGTCGGTGAGGCACTCGATGAGCACCGCGACCCCGTTCGGACCGTAGCCCTCGTACATGATCGTCTCGTAGTCGGCGCCGCCGGCCTCGAGACCGCCACCACGCTTGATCGCGGAGTCGATGTTCTTGTTGGGGACCGACTGCTTCTTCGCCTTCTGCACGGCGTCGTAGAGCGTCGGGTTGCCTTCGAGGTCCACGCCGCCCATCCGGGCCGCGACTTCGATGTTCTTGATCAGCTTCGCGAAGAGCTTGCCGCGCTTGGCGTCGATCACGGCCTTCTTGTGCTTCGTCGTAGCCCATTTAGAGTGGCCGGACATCTGCCTGTCTCCTTCGCGTTACCCAACTCCGTACGAACCCCAGAGATCCTACAAGGACTCCGCCGACCGGTTCGCGCGCACCATGTCGACAAAGAGGGCGTGCAGCCGGTGGTCTCCGGTCAGCTCCGGATGGAACGACGTGGCGAGCGCGTTGCCCTGGCGGACGGCGACGATGTGACCGTCGTGCTCGGCCAGCACCTCCGTCTCCGCGCCCACGGACTCCACCCAGGGGGCGCGGATGAAGACGCCCTCCACGGGAGCGCCCTCGACGCCCTTCACGTCGACCGCCGCCTCGAAGGACTCGTTCTGACGTCCGAAGGCGTTGCGGCGCACGATCATGTCGATGCCGCCGATGGTCTCCTGGCCCGAGCGCGGGTCGAGGATCTTGTCGGCGAGCATGATCAGGCCGGCGCAGGTGCCGTACACGGGCATGCCGTCACGCACGCGCGCGCGGAGGGGCTCCATGACGCCGAAGAGGACGGCGAGCTTGGAGATGGTGGTGGACTCGCCGCCGGGGATCACGAGGCCGTCCACCTCGGCGAGTTCCTCGGGGCGCCGCACCGGCCTGGCCACGGCGTCGGCCGCGGCCAGGGCGACGAGGTGCTCCCGTACGTCGCCCTGGAGGGCCAGGACGCCTATGACGGGGGTGTCGCTCATGGGTGCTTACCAGCCCCGGTTCGCGTAGCGCTCGGCCTCGGGGAGGGTGTCGCAGTTGATGCCGACCATGGCCTCGCCCAGGTTGCGGGAGGCGTCCGCGATGATCTTCGGGTCGTCGTAGAAGGTGGTGGCCTTCACGATGGCGGCGGCGCGCTTGGCCGGGTCGCCGGACTTGAAGATGCCGGAGCCGACGAAGACGCCCTCGGCACCGAGCTGGCGCATCAGCGCGGCGTCGGCCGGGGTGGCCACGCCACCGGCGGAGAACAGCACCACCGGGAGCTTGCCCAGCTCGGAGACCTCCTTGACCAGCTCGTACGGGGCGCGCAGCTCCTTGGCGGCGGCGTACAGCTCGTTGTTGTCGAAGCCGCGCAGCTTGGCGATCTCGTTCTTGATCTGGCGCAGGTGGCGGACCGCCTCGACGACGTTGCCGGTGCCGGCCTCGCCCTTGGAGCGGATCATGGCCGCGCCCTCGGCGATGCGGCGCAGGGCCTCACCGAGGTTGGTGGCGCCGCAGACGAAGGGGGTGGTGAAGGCCCACTTGTCGGAGTGGTTGACCTCGTCGGCCGGGGTGAGGACCTCGGACTCGTCGATGTAGTCGACGCCGAGGGACTGCAGGACCTGGGCCTCGACGAAGTGGCCGATGCGGGACTTGGCCATGACCGGGATGGAGACGGCCTCGATGATGCCCTCGATCATGTCGGGGTCGGACATCCGGGCCACGCCGCCGTCCTTGCGGATGTCGGCGGGGACCCGCTCCAGGGCCATGACGGCCACCGCGCCCGCGTCCTCGGCGATCTTGGCCTGCTCCGGGGTGACGACGTCCATGATCACACCACCCTTGAGCTGCTCGGCCATGCCGCGCTTCACGCGGGCGGTGCCGGTCTCGGGGGTCTGGGCGGCGGAGTTGGAGAGCGTGCTGGACACGGGTTTGACCTCGCTCGGAGAAGGGGTTTCTGCAAACACCGAGGAAACGCGAGGCGTGCGGGCCACTGCAAGGGCCAATGGGGAGGCGGTGGATCGTTTTGTGGGGTGCGTTGTCGGCGCGTGCGTTGTCGGGTGCGGGTCCGGTGGGGCTTCTCGCGCAGTTCCCCGCGCCCCTGAAAGACCAGGCCCTGCGGGCCTGAAAGCCATGGCCCCCAGGGCCTGAAAGGCGACGGTCGGGCGGGCCGGAAAGGCGACGGCGCCGCGGGCCTGAAAGGCGACGGCGCCGCGGGCCTGAAAGGCGACGGCGCCGCGGGCCTGAAAGGCGACGGCGCCGCGGGCCTGAAAGGCGACGGCGCCGCGGGCCTGAAGAGCACGGGGCGCAGCCCCTGCTTTTCAGGGGCGCGGGGAACTGCGCGAGAAGCCCCACCGGGCCCGCGGTCGCCCACGAACCCGCGCCCCCGAGCTCCTAGGCGGCCGAAGCCAAGGCGACCGGCGGCTCGTCGTCCATCTCGAAGGCCATGGGGAACGGCGCGTGCCCGGCCAGCCGGAACCAGCGAACCTTGCGGTGCCGGCGCAACGCCCGCGCCGCCCGCACCGCGTCGTTGTGGAAGCGCCGCGCCATCGGCACCCGCCGCACCGCCTGGGCCAGCTCGTTCGCCGCGTCCTCACCACCCGGCGCCTCGCGCACCACCTCCACCTGCTGCGGGTCCGCGAACACGGCCCGCAGCGCCTGGCTCAGCTCGCTCTCGGCGACCTCGCGCTGCTCCTCCTCGGCCTGCCGGGCCGCGTGCGCCGCCTCGTAGAGGACGATCGATGCAGCCGGGTCCAGCACTCCGGATGTGGCCAGTTCCTGGGCGACCGACGCACGGCGCAGCAGCTGCGCGTCGAGCGCGGCGCGGGCGGCGTCGATGCGCGCGTGCAGCCGGTCCAGGCGTCCCGCGGTCCAGCTCAGATACAGGCCGATCGCGAACAGGACGACCGCGATCCAGATGAGTGTGGAAGTCACGGGCGGCAAGGCTACTACCGGTGCCCGCCACCGCCGTGTCCTGGTTCAGCGGTCCGCGAGCGGGGCGGGGAACCGCGTGACCGGTCCCCCCACTCCGCCGGAGTCATTCCCGGGCCAGCCCCAACCGTGCCCGCAGTCCCACGCGTTCGTCCGCCGCCACCGACGCCGCGCCCTCCGTGACGGTCTCGTAGACACCGAGGATGTCGGCGCCGACGGTGGACCAGTCGAAGCGGCGGACGTGGGCGCTGCCCCGTGCGCGGAGTTCGGCGCGGCGGTCCGGGTCGCCGAGGAGCCGTACGGCGGCCGTCGCGAGCGCGTCGGCGTCCTCGTTGGCGAAGAGTTCGCCCGCGCCGCCCTGGTCGAGGACCTGGGCGAAGGCGTCGAGGTCGGAGGCGAGGACGGGGGCGCCGGCGGACATGGCCTCGACGAGGATGATGCCGAAGCTCTCGCCGCCGGTGTTGGGGGCGACGTAGACGTCGACGCTGCGCAGGAAGCGGGCCTTGTCCTCGTCGCTGACCATGCCGAGGAACTCGACGCGGGAGCGCAGTTCCTTGGGCAGCGTCTCGACCGCCTCCTCCTCGTCCCCGCGCCCGGCGACCAGCAGCCGGGCGTGCGGGCGCTCGGCGAAGATCCTCGGGAGGGCCTTCATCAGCACCGGCAGCCCCTTGCGGGGTTCGTCGATGCGGCCGACGAAACCGAGCGTGTCGCCCTGCCAGTCGGGGTTGGGCTTGGCGCGGGCGAAGAAGTCGACGTCGACGCCGTTCGGGATGACGACCGCGTCGCCGCCCAGGTGTTCGACGAGGGTGCGGCGGGCGTACTCGCTCACCGCGATCCGCGCGCTGATCTTCTCCAGCGCGGGCTGGAGGATCGGGTAGGCCGCGATCATCGCCCGGGAGCGCGGGTTGGAGGTGTGGAAGGTGGCGACGATCGGGCCCTGCGCGGCCCAGCAGGCCAGCAGGCCGAGCGACGGGGAGGCCGGCTCGTGGATGTGGATCACGTCGAACGTGCCGTCGTGCAGCCAGCGTCTGACCCGGGCCGCCGAGAGGAACCCGAAGTTCAGGCGGGCCACCGAGCCGTTGTAGGGCACCGGGACCGCGCGGCCCGCCGAGACGACGTACGGCGGCAGCGGGGTGTCGTCGTCGGCGGGGGCGAGCACCGACACCTCGTGGCCGAGGCGGATGAGGTGGTCGGCCAGGTCGCGGATGTGGAACTGGACTCCCCCGGGCACGTCCCAGGAGTACGGGCAGACGATCCCGATCTTCACGGGCGTCCCTTCTCGGAGCCGGGCCCGGGACTCTTCGCGGGGTCGAGGTCCGCGAGCCACAAGCGCTGGAGCATGTGCCAGTCCTCCGGGTGGTCGGCGATGCCGGTGGCGAAGGCGTCTGCCAGCGCCTGTGTCATGACAGACGCCTTCTCGGCGCGGGTACCTGTCCCGGGTACCTCGATCGGGGGGTGCACGCGTCCCCGCATGACGGGCGAGTCGTCGTACCAGAGCGTCACCGGCAGCAGCAGGGCCCCGGTCTGCTGGGCGAGGAGGGCCGGTCCCGCGGGCATCCGGGTGGGCTCGCCGAAGAAGTCCACCTGGACGCCGGACGCGGACAGGTCGCGGTCGGCGACCAGGCAGACCAGGCCTCCGTCGCGCAGCCGCCGGGCGAGGGTGCCGAAGGCGGAGCCACCGCTGTGCGGCAGGACCTCCATGCCGAGGCCCTCGCGGTAGGCGACGAAGCGGTCGTAGAGCGTCTCGGGCTTGAGGCGTTCGGCGACCGTGGTGAACGGGATCTTCAGCTCAGTGGTGACCCAGGCGCCGGCGAGGTCCCAGTTGGCCAGGTGCGGCAGCGCGAGTACGACGCCCCGGCCGGAGGCGAGGCCGTCGGTGAGGTGGTGCAGGTCCTTGGCGGCGAAGCCGGTCCTGATCCGCTCCTCGCTCCAGGCGGGGAGGCGGAAGGACTCCATCCAGTAGCGCAGGTACGAGCGCATCCCCGCGCGGGAGAGCTCGGCGAGGCGCTCCGGGCTCGCGCCCGGGACCACGCGCGCGTAGTTGGCCTCCAGACGGCGCACGAGGGGGCCGCGCCGCTTCCAGGTGGCGTCGGCGATCGTCCGGCCGAGGCGTACGGCGACGGGCTCGGGGAGCTTCTTCACGGTGCCCCAGCCCAGGCCGTACAACCCGTCGGTCAGCCGCTCCCGCACAGCGCTCACGGGGTCGCCTCGCTGTTGCGGGCGCTGTCCGGGCTCTCCTGGGCGGTCTCGGCGGCGGCCGCCGCCTCGGCCTCGGCGGACTCGCGGCGGACCGTGACCACGCGCTGGATCAGCGTGACGAGGCTGCCGACGGCGACGATCCACAGGGCGATGGGCAGCAGCACGTCGATGCCTGGCACGCCGAACGCGTGCAGGCCGGACAGCCCGGCCGCGACCAGCGAGATCACCAGGCGCTCGGCGCGCTCCACGAGCCCGTTGACCGCCACCGGCAGGCCGATCGACTCGCCGCGCGCCTTGGTGTACGACACCACCTGGCCGCTCGCCAGACAGAAGATCGAGACGGCGCACAGGGCGAGGTCGTCGCCCTTGCCCGCGTACCAGAGGGCGAAGCCGCCGAAGATCGCGCCGTCGGCGACCCGGTCGAGCGTGGAGTCGAGGAAGGCCCCCCAGCGGCTGGAGCGGCCCATCTGGCGGGCCATGTTGCCGTCGACGAGGTCCGAGAACACGAACAGCGTGATGACGACCGTGCCCCAGAAGAACTCGCCCCGGGGGTAGAAGACCAACGCGCCCGCGATCACTCCGGCGGTGCCGATGAGGGTGACCGTGTCGGGGCTGACGCCCCTGCGGATCAGAAACGCGGCGAACGGTGTGAGGACACGCGTGAAGAATGCACGCGCGTACTTGTTCAGCATGGCCTTCCCGAGGGTCGGTGTCGCCGCGTGGCCCCTGCTGGCCATCCGGCTGGCCCATCGTAGCCACGCGCGCGCGTGTGCGACCGTCGGGCACCAGCCCGCCGTGTCCCACGGGCGGGACCGGGGCCGTGAGGAGCGATCACGTCCTTCGTATGGACGCACCGTGACGCGAGTGCAAAGCTCGAAGACACCGCGGGCGTCACCGGAGCCGCACCGCACGTGGATCGGTATGTCCGCGCCCACAGTGACCTCACCGTGCACGGGAGGCAGGATCATGGGCGACAAGGCGAACGCACATCCCGGAGCCGCCGGCAGGGCTACGGCGGCCGACCACCCCGCGTCCGTACGGAATGTGGTGCTGGTCGGCCACTCCGGTTCGGGCAAGACGACTCTGGTGGAGGCTCTCGCGCTGACGGCGGGAGCGGTGAACCGGGCGGGCCGTGTGGAGGACGGCGGCACCGTCTCCGACTACGACGAGATCGAGCACCGGCAGCAACGCTCGGTGCAGCTCTCGCTCGTCCCCGTCGAATGGGGCGGGTACAAGATCAATCTGTTGGACACCCCCGGATACGCCGACTTCGTCGGGGAACTCAGGGCCGGTCTGCGAGCGGCGGACGCGGCCCTTTTCGTCGTCTCGGCCTCGGACGGCGTCGACGGCTCGACCCGCATGGTGTGGGAGGAGTGCGCGGCGGTCGGCATGCCGCGGGCGATCGTGGTCACGCACCTGGAGGCCGCGCGGTCGAACTTCGAGGAGATGACCCGGATCTGCGCGGAGACGTTCGGCGGGGACGACCCCGACGCCGTCCTTCCGCTCTATCTGCCGCTGCACGGCCCCCAGGGTCCGGACGGGCACGCGCCCGTCACCGGGCTGACGGGACTGCTGACGCGGAAGCTGTTCGACTACTCCTCCGGCGAGCGCAAGGAGTCCGAGCCGGGCGCCGAGCAACTGCCGGCGATCGAGGAGGCCCGCAACCGGCTCATCGAGGGGATCATCTCCGAGAGCGAGGACGAGACCCTCATGGACCGCTATCTCGGCGGCGAGGAGATCGACGTCAAGACGCTGATCGACGACCTGGAGCGGGCCGTCACGCGCGGGGTCTTCCATCCCGTGCTGGCCGCCGCCCCGGCGGCCGACGGCGCCAAACAGGGCCTGGGCACGGTCGAACTCCTCGAACTGGTCACCGGCGGCTTCCCCACCCCCCTGGAGCGCGAGACCCCCGCGGTCACCACCCCCGAGGGACGGCCCCGCGAGATCCCGTCGGCCTGCGACCCGGACGGGCCGCTGGTCGCCGAGGTCGTGAAGACCGCCAGCGACCCCTACGTGGGCCGGATCTCCCTGGTACGGGTCTTCTCCGGGACGCTGCACCCCGACGAGACGGTGCACGTGTCCGGGCACGGGCTGGCCGACCGCGGGCACGAGGACCACGACGTCGACGAGCGGATCGGCGCCCTGTCCACCCCGTTCGGCAAACAGCAGCGCACTCTCACGCACTGCATCGCGGGCGACCTGGCGTGTGTGGCGAAACTGAACCGCGCGGAGACCGGGGACACCCTGTCGGCCAAGGACGACCCGCTGCTCATGGAGCCGTGGGAGATGCCCGACCCGCTGCTGCCGCTCGCCATCCAGGCGCACAGCAAGGCCGACGAGGACAAGCTCTCCCAGGGCCTCGCCCGACTGGTCGCCGAGGACCCGACGATGCGGCTCGAACAGAACCAGGACACCCACCAGGTGGTCCTGTGGTGCCTGGGCGAGGCGCACGCCGACGTGGCGCTGGAACGGCTGCGCAGCCGCTACGGCGTCCAGGTCGACGTCATACCGCACCGGGTCTCCCTGCGGGAGACGTTCGCCGACAGGTCGGCGGGCCGGGGCCGGCACGTGAAGCAGTCCGGCGGCCACGGGCAGTACGCGATCTGCGAGATCGAGGTGGAGCCGCTGCCCGGCGGTTCCGGGATCGAGTTTGTCGACAAGGTCGTCGGCGGCGCGGTGCCCCGGCAGTTCATCCCGTCCGTCGAGAAGGGCGTACGGGCGCAGGCCGCGAAGGGGGTCGCGGCCGGCTATCCGCTCATCGACGTGCGGATCACGCTGCGCGACGGCAAGGCGCACTCGGTGGACTCCTCGGACGCCGCGTTCCAGACGGCGGGCGCGCTGGCGCTGCGGGAGGCCGCCGCCGACGCGAAGATCCACCTGCTGGAGCCGGTCGCGGAGGTCTCGGTCCTGGTCGGCGACTCGTACGTGGGACCGGTGATGAGCGATCTGTCCGGCCGGCGCGGCCGGGTCGTCGGCACCGAGCAGGCGGGCGGCGGACGCACCCTCGTCCGGGCCGAGGTGCCGGAGATCGAGATCGACCGGTACGCCGTCGATCTGCGCTCGCTCTCCCACGGCACCGCGCGCTTCGGCCGCCGGTACACACGGCACGAGCCGATGCCGTCCCATGTCGCCGAGAAGCTCCGGGAACAGGCCAAGGACAACTGACCGGCGCCCGGGAACGAACGACGGAGGACAGCGACGATCTCACGGAGGAGAGCGGCGACCCACCGGTGGACGGCCACGGCCGTCCACCGGTGGGTTCCGTGAATGTCCGTTCCCGGCGCCGCGCCATGTCCGCGGCTACGGATACGCTGATCACCTGATCGACAAGTATGGCTCGATCAGGACCAGATCAGGCTATGACCTGATCAACAGGTGTGCGGAGCACGGAAGTCGGGAAGAGCCGCAGGAGCGAGTGTGCGGCGATGGGGGCGGCGGCGGTGGCGGACAATTTCGATTTCACTCCCGGGGCACAGGTGCCGCTGACGGGCACCGCGGGCCAGACCGCGGCGACGTACGCCCTGGCGTCCGCGGCCTACCGGGACAACGACATCGCGGAGATCCTCAAGGCCAACAACGACTGGCACAAGTCCACCGTCAAACCGGGCCGCAAGTGGGCGACCATCTTCCGGCCGAACCTCGGAGAGGCCTTCTCCCTGGCGGTGCGGGACCGGATGGTCGGCGCGGGCCGCAAACCGCTCATCCAGTCCTTCGGCATGGAGCCGCAGGTCGTCGTCGAGCACTGCCTCGCGGCGAACAACATCCGGCGGGAACGCGACAACTGGCTCTCGGCGATCATGGTCCTCTGCGGCCTGCTCTTCCTTCCCGGGCTCCTGCTGTGGCTGCTGGTCTTCCAGATCCGTACGACGGTCGCCAAGCGTGAGGACAAGCGGGCGGGCGCCCTCGGCACCACCCTGCTGGTCGCGGTGGGCGCCCTCGCCGTGATCTTCCTGCTCAAGATGCCCTTCGACGGCTTCTGGGCCTGGTACGCGCGTGCGTGCGTGGTGTTGCCGGTGGTCGGCTGGTTCTGGGCCAAGCAGATCTGCGAACGCGCCGCGCAGGATCTGCGGGACCGCTGGGCCGGCCTGCTGGCGGGCGGCGGCATCGGCGCCAAGATCCCCGAGGCCGTGCCCGGCAGCCCCGGCGAGACCAAGGCCGAGCAGCTGCGCAAGGAGCTCGCCCGGCTCAGCGCCGAACAGCGCTCCAACCTCGTCTTCTACGCCGGCCCCAAGGGCATCCTCGGCATGGGCACCCGCTGGGGCAGCTGGCAGCTCGCCGAGGACCTCGTGCCGGCCGAAGCGGGCAAGGAAATCCACCCGTTCCGCAGCTGGGACGTCATACGGGCCATCCACGACCAACTGCGCATGCTGGAGCGCACCCCCCTCAACACCGGTGGTTTCACGGCCCCTTCGATCAAGCACTGGATCGTGAGCCCCATCGGGGAGGGCGCCGGCGCGGTGGCCCGCCCGGACAGCACGGACGTGGACGCCTACCAGTACAAGACGCACGCCATACAGGAGATCTGCAACAAGCAGCACTTCGGCAGCGGCAACCGCCACTACCTCGGGGTCCAATGGACCCTCTGGGACGGGCAGTTGATCATCACCATGCTGGTCACGGTCACCGTGCTGCACCAGACGCTCCGCATCGAGGTGACCGGGCACGCCCTGGGTCCGGTGCACGGCCTCTTCACGACCGGCCCCGCGGCGAAGGAGAAGGAAGTCCAGAAGTCGCTGCGCTTCTGGGAGACACGCAAGATCAAGCTCCCCCTCGTCGACGCCGACGAGGTCGTACGGCTCGCCGCGCGCGCCCCCCTGACCTGGTACCCGCCGCTGCTCAACTGGCTCGGCGGTTCCATGGGCCTGCCCGAGCCCTTCGGCCTGCGGCACGCCTGGGCCGACCAGCCCTGGCGGCACCGCTTCATGGCCGACGACGCGCTGCGCGCCGCCACGCCGGTGCTGCGCGTGGTGCACAACGCCGCGATCAAGGTGCTCAAGGAGAACGGCGTCGACACCGAGAAGTTCGGCTCGCGGGCCGGGTTCCTCAGCGGGGCGGTGCAGGATCCTACGCCGCGGAAGGCGGACCTCTACGACGCGTGAGCGCTGCGGCGGCCTGGGCCGACGGGGGGTGCGTGGGGGTTGGGGCCCGTTTTCGTCTGCGGGTGCGTGGGGGCTGGTCGCGCAGTTCCCCGCGCCCCTCAAAAAGCAGGGGCTGCGCCCCGTGCTTTTTGGTGAAGGGCCGAAGGCACCTTCAGGGGCGCGGGGAACTGCGCGATCAGCCCCCACCGGGCCGCGGACGAAGAACCAGTGAACCCGTGGCTACGCCGCCGGCCACGCCTCCGCGAGCATCTTCCTCGTGTCGGCCAGGAGCTGCGGCAGAATCCTCGTGTGGCCGACGACCGGCATGAAGTTGGTGTCGCCGCCCCAGCGCGGAACGATGTGCTGGTGGAGGTGGGCGGCGATGCCCGCCCCGGCGACCGAGCCCTGGTTCATGCCGATGTTGAAGCCGTGCGCGCCGGAGGCGGTGCGCAGGGCGGTCATCGCCTGCTTGGTCAGCTCGGCCAGCTCGGTGGTCTCCGGCCCGGTGAGGTCCGTGTAGTCCGCGACGTGGCGGTAGGGCACGACCATGAGGTGGCCGCCGTTGTACGGGTAGAGGTTGAGCACCGCGTAGACGTGCTCCCCGCGCCTGATGATCAGGCCGTCCTCGTCCGATTTGGCCGGGATCGAGCAGAACGGACAGCCGTCGTCGGCCCCAGGACCGGTCGGCTTGTTCTCGCCCTGGATGTACGCCATCCGATGAGGCGTCCACAGGCGCTGGAACGCGTCCTGCGTCCCCACTCCGATCTGCTGCTCCGGCTCACTCGTCATGCAGTGCAGCATATGGCTTCGCCCGTTCGCGGCGTGTCGCCGGGTACCGGCGCGGGACGGGCGAGGCCAAGCTGAGGCGATGGACCACGACAGCCTCGCGCTCCGCTGGGAACGCCGTACGGGACGCGTCCTCGCCGGGGCGTCGGCCCTCTTCCTCGCGTCGTACGCGGTGCGGGTACTGGCCCACGATCTCCCCCAGGTCTGGCTCGACCTCTGTCTCGCGGTGACCATGGCGTGCTGGGCGATCTTCGTCATCGACTACGCGGTGCGCTGGAGGCTGAGCGGCCTGGGCCCGAAGTTCGTCCGCGTCCACTGGCTGGACACCGTCGTACTCGTGCTGCCCCTGCTGCGGCCCCTGCGCGTGGTGCAGATCCACGACGCCGTGCAGCGCCGGCACGAGCGTCCCCGACTCTCCCTGCACGCCCGCGTGGCCGTCTACGCGGGCCTGTCCGTGACCCTGCTCGGCTTCACCGGCGCCCTCGCCGTCTACCAGCAGGAACACGCGGCACCGGACGCGACGATCGTGACGTTCGGGGACTCCGTGTGGTGGACCTGCGCGACGCTCGCCACGGTCGGCTACGGGGACGTCACCCCGGTGACCCCGTTGGGCCGGACGATCGCCGTGTTCCTCATGGCCTGCGGTCTCGCCCTGCTCGGCACGGTGACAGGGTCGTTCGGGTCGTGGCTGCTCCAGGTGTTCGCACGGGAGGACGAGCAGAGGCCCCCGGAGAGCTGAACTCTCCGGGGGCCTCGCCCTCACCTCGGTACGGGTACGCCTCAGATCTGGACGCGGTCCGCCACGACCTGCGCGATCTTCGCGATGGCCTCCTCGACGGGGATGCCGTTCTCCTGCGAGCCGTCGCGGTAGCGGAAGGAGACGGCACCGGCCGCCATGTCCTCGTCGCCCGCGATGACCATGAAGGGCACCTTCGCCTTCTGAGCGTTGCGGATCTTCTTCTGCATACGGTCGGAGGAGGCGTCGACATCGACGCGGAGGCCCTGCTTCTTCGCCTCGCCGGCGAACTTCTGCAGGTACTCCACGTGCGCGTCGCCGATCGGGATGCCGACCGCCTGGACAGGCGCCAGCCAGGCCGGGAACGCGCCCGCGTAGTGCTCCAGGAGCACGGCGAAGAACCGCTCGATCGAGCCGAACAGCGCGCGGTGGATCATGACCGGGCGCTGCTTGGAGCCGTCCGGGCCGGTGTACTCCAGGTCGAAGCGCTCCGGCAGGTTGAAGTCGAGCTGGACCGTGGACATCTGCCAGGTACGGCCGATCGCGTCCTTGGCCTGCACGGAGATCTTCGGCCCGTAGAACGCGGCGCCACCCGGGTCCGGGACCAGCGGGAGGCCCTGCTTCTCGGCGACCTGGCGAAGCGTCTCGGTCGCCTCCTCCCACGCCTCGTCGGAGCCGACGAACTTCTCCGGGTCCTTGGTGGACAGCTCCAGGTAGAAGTCGGTCAGGCCGTAGTCACGCAGCAGGTTGAGGACGAAGGTGAGCGTCTTGTCGAGCTCGTCCGCCATCTGCTCGCGGGTGCAGTAGATGTGCGCGTCGTCCTGGGTGAAGCCGCGGGCGCGGGTCAGGCCGTGCACGACGCCGGACTTCTCGTACCGGTACACCGTCCCGAACTCGAAGAGGCGCAGCGGCAGTTCGCGGTAGGAGCGGCCGCGCGCGTCGAAGATCAGGTTGTGCATCGGGCAGTTCATGGGCTTGAGGTAGTAGTCCACGCCCTCGTCGAGCTGCATGGGCGGGTACATGCCGTCGGCGTACCAGTCCAGGTGGCCCGAGACCTCGAAGAGCTTCCCCTTCGTGGCGTGCGGGGTGTAGACGAACTCGTAGCCCTCCTCCTCGTGCCGACGGCGCGAGTAGTCCTCCATGACCCGGCGGATGATGCCGCCCTTGGGGTGGAAGACGGCGAGGCCGGAGCCGATCTCGTCCGGGATGGAGAACAGGTCGAGTTCGTTGCCCAGCTTGCGGTGGTCGCGCTTCTCGGCCTCGGCGAGGAAGTCGAGGTGGGCCTTCAGCTCCTCCTTGGAGGGCCAGGCGGTGCCGTAGATGCGCTGGAGCATCGGGTTCTTCTCGCTGCCGCGCCAGTACGCGGCGGCGTTGCGCATCAGCTTGAACGCCGGGATGTTGCGGGTGGTGGGCAGGTGGGGACCGCGACAGAGGTCCTTCCAGCACAGGTCACCGGTCTTGGCGTCCAGGTTGTCGTAGATCGTCAGCTCGCCGGCGCCGACCTCGACGTCCGCGCCGTCGTCGGAGGAGGCCGAGCCCTTGAGGCCGATCAGCTCCAGCTTGTACGGCTCGTTCGCCAGCTCCTCACGGGCCGCCTCGTCGGTGACGACGCGGCGGGAGAAGCGCTGGCCGCGCTTCTGGATCTCCTGCATCTTCTTCTCGATGGCCTTGAGATCCTCGGGCGTGAACGGCTTCTCCACGTCGAAGTCGTAGTAGAACCCGTCCCGGACCGGCGGGCCGATGCCCAGCTTCGCCTCGGGGAACAGTTCCTGCACGGCCTGGGCCATGACGTGCGCGGTGGAGTGGCGCAGGATGTTGAGGCCGTCCTCGGAGGAGATCTCCACGGCCTCGACGGTCTCGCCGTCCTTCACCTCGTACGCGAGGTCCTTCAGCTCACCGGCCACGCGGGCCGCGACGACGGTGCGCTCGCCGGCGAAGAGGTCGGCGGCCGTAGTGCCCGTCGTCACCACGCGCTCTTCCCGCTCGGAATCGCGTTGGATGATCACACGGACGTCGGACACCGGTCTCTCCTGACTGAAGGGGACCACCTCCGGATTTTCGGAGGTGGTCCCCGAATCGTACCGAGCCGGGGGTGCCCTCTGCGAAACGGTTAAGGGCGGACGTGGTCAGTCCCCTCCGCACGCCTCTTCGAAGAAGGCCGTGATCTCCGCGGTCTCCTGGAGCGACTTCATCAGCCGGTCCCGTTCGGCCTCGTCGACCTGCACGGGGGCGATGCCGTCGGCGTCGGTCAACCGCCGGAAGCCGCCCCGGCTCTCCAGCCTGCCCTGCACCCGGACGGGCAGACCGACGAGGTGGGCCTGGCCGGCGATCCGGTAGGACTCCTCGTCCAGGGTCATCCGGACGTGCGGGACCTCGGCGCCGGCGATGACCCGCAGCCGTATCGTGCCCTCGCCGCGCGCCGCCGACCGGCGCATCCGCACCACGGCCCCGGTGATCCGCACCGGCATCGGGGGTTCGGCGCGGAGGTAGCGGGCCCCGGCCTCGCGCAGCACGGGCAGGTCGCCCGGGGAGAACTCGACGGGGTCGGCCCGTGTCGCACCGCCCTCGGGGACCCCGGCGGCGGGCGCCCAGTCGACGGCGACGCGGGCGCCCTCGGTGCCGCGGACCAGGGCGACGAGGGCCTCGGTCAGCTCGTGACTGACCCCGGCCTCGACGGCGCCGTCGAAGGCGTCCATGCCGCCGGTGGCGCGCTGGTAGTCGATGGCCTCGCGGGCGGCGTACAGCGCCTGGTGGAGCCGTAAGGCCAGGGGGCGGCCGGTGGCGACGGGGACGAAGGCGGTCAGTCGGCGGCCGCCGGGGGCCGCACCGACGAGGACGCCGTCGAGCGAGGCGGCGGCGGGCAGGCGGTGCCGGGCTCCGTGGTAGCCGGCGCGGGCGCGGGTGGCCAGGGCCGCCGCGAGGAGCATCTGACGGGCGGCGGAGCGCAGTTGGTCCTCGACGACCCAGGAGGCGGTGCCGAGGGGGCCGGTGGGGACGTCGCGCCACCAGTGGATCTCGTCGCTGGGCAGGGTGAGGGCGATCAGGACGTCCCGCGCGGCGGGCGAACCGCTGCGGGACAGTGCCGTGAGCGCCTCGCCGAGCAGGTCGTCGCTGTCGGGGAAGGCCCGGTTCTCCGGTACGAGCAGGCTCATGGCCCGTCCGGCCGGCTCGGGCGGGGTCCAGCGCCCGTACCGCCCGGCGGCTCCGCCGCGCCGCTGCCATCCGTGCCGTCGCAGCAGGGCGCCCAGCACGGCGGGGTCCACCTGTGCGGGGTCGGGCGGCTGGGTCCAGGTGGGTTCGACGGGGTGGGGCCGCGCGGGACCCGCGGGCTGGTTGATGGGGCGGCGCGCGGACACGCCCGCGGTCCGCGGGCGTGGGGTGTCGTCGATGGGGCCGTGGGTCACGGTCTGCCTCCCGTTCCGACCCGCGTCATGATCTCGCAGAGCGCTCGGTCGTCGAAGATGCGCGAGGTCGGGACGCGCACGGTGGTGCGGCGCCGACCGGTGATCGGGTGTCCGGCGAGGTTGGTCCAGTAGCAGCAGTGCCGCAGGTCGAGCCGGTCGTGGCCGGCCCGCAGCCACTGCTCCTGCGACCGGGGGACGATCATCACGACGAGGATCTTGTGCACCGAGACGGGGGTGCGGGCGAGCTTCGCCAGGTGGTCGTTGTCGAGGGTGAAGGAGAAGGAGCGGCCCGGGGGGTTCGGCGCGAGCTGGTAGGTGGCCTTGAGCTGCACCTTGATGGTGACCTCGTCGTCGACGGTGTGGCCGGGCGAGCCGTGACTGACGTGCCAGTCGATGCCGTTGTCCGGAAAGGGCTGGGAGAGGGAGCAGCCGGCGGCGGCCGCCACGGCGTGCAGATAGCCCACCTGCAGGGTCTCCATGCAGGCGGTGATGGCGAGGGAGCCGCGGAGCGGTGCCGCGTGCTCGGGCAGCAGCCCGCCCCGCTCGGGCTGCGTTATGGCCATGACCAACAGCCTTCCCCTACAGGTGTTTCCCCGTGCCGGGCCCCTGAACTGCGCAGACCCGTACTTCTGTTGTCTCCGTCCGGCGTACGGCGCAAACAGCCCGGGTATCACCAAACTGGCAGAAGACGGGACGTCAGCTGCCGTGGGTGAACGAGGAGTTGTGGACACATGACGTGTTGGTACGAGGGACCCTTGGCGGCGTTCGACACGGAGACCACGGGCGTGGACGTCGAGACCGACCGGATCGTGTCGGCCGCCGTCGTCGTCCAGGACGCGCCCGGTACCCGCCCCCGGGTGACCCGGTGGCTGGTGAACCCGGGCGTGCCGGTGCCCGCCGCGGCGACGGCGGTGCACGGGCTGACGGACGAGCAGTTGCAGCGCGACGGCCGGTGGCCGGCGCCGGTGATGGAGGAGATAGCCAGGGCGCTGGCCGAGCAGGCGGTGCGGGGCCGTCCGCTGGTGGTGATGAACGCGCCGTTCGATCTGACCCTGCTGGACCGGGAGTTGCGACGGCACCGCGCCTCGTCGCTGGACCGCTGGTTCGAGACGACACCGTTGCGGGTCCTCGATCCGCGGGTCCTGGACAAACACCTGGACCGCTACCGCAAGGGTCGGCGCACGCTCACCGATCTGTGCGCGCACTACGAGGTGTCCCTGGACGGCGCGCACGACGCGGCGGCCGACGCGCAGGCCGCGATGGACGTCGTCCGGGCGGTGGGCCACCGTTTCGCGACCCGCCTCGCCCGCCTCTCCCCCGCCGAACTGCACACGTTGCAGGCCGTGTGGCACGCGGCCCAGGCGCGCGGTCTGCAGGCCTGGTTCGCCCGCAGCGGCACGGAGGAAGCGGTGGACCCGGCGTGGCCGTTGCGCCCGGATCTGCCGGCCGCCGCGGCATGAGAAAGGCCGGTCCGCAGCTGCGGACCGGCCTTTTCCCGGTGGGCGATACTGGGTTCGAACCAGTGACCTCTTCGGTGTGAACGAAGCGCTCTCCCACTGAGCTAATCGCCCGGGAACGGAGTGAACAATACAGGTCCCGGCGGGTCTGGTTCAAACCGCTTCCCCGGCTGCCGCGAGATACGCGAGGAGCCCTCGTCGTCCCGCCCGCATCATCAGCGCGTGGTTGGCGCGGAACACGGGCCGGCCCGGTACGGCGAGCTGTCGCAGCAGGGGCTTGGAGACGTCGACCTCCTGGTCGTAACGGGCGAGCGTGCCGGTCCCGTCGGCGGTGAGCGTCCAGCGGGCCCAGCCGTCCACGTCACCGGCCATCTCGATCTCCAGGACGCCGGCCGCCCGGTCGCGCCGTACCTCCCGCGCGGTGAAGGCGAGGTCGTACGGGAGGACCGAACGGATCCGGACGGTGCCGGTGGTGTCGTCGATCCGGGTCACCTCGCGGACCTGCGGCCACCAGTGCGGGTAGTCGTCTACGCGCTGGAGCACGTCGTACACAGCCGTGGGGCGGGCGGGCAGGTTCCAGTGGCTGCGGAAGCGGTAGTGGCACCAGTCCATGGTCGGATTCTGCCTGCACAGGGCCGGTTCACACGGGAAGTGAGTACGTCCTGAGTATCCGCGCTCATGTCGTACGCCGTGACGCGGGCCACACTCCGGTGCATGACGTCCTTTCCGTCCCCTGCCGAGGAGTTGCGGGTCCTCGACGCCGAACTGCGGCACCTCGACGCCCGCCGCGCCTTCCTGCTGAGCCGCCGCGCGTGGCTGGTCAACGCCCTGTACGCCGCCGCGCCCGGGCCCACGTCCGCCGCGCCGCCCGTACGGCGCCCCGAGGCGTCGGCGCCTCGCGTCCAGAACGTGCTGCTGGTCCTCGGGGGTGTCCTGCTGACCGTCGCGGCGATCGCGTTCACGCTGGTCAGCTGGGGGCACCTGGGCATCGCGGGCCGGGCGCTGGTGCTCGGCGCCGTGACGGTGGCCGCGCTCGGCGCTCCCGTACTCCTCCTCCGGCGCGGCCTGCGTTCGACGGCCGAGGCGGTGGCCGGCCTGGGCCTCGCCCTGACCGTCCTGGACGCCTACGCCCTGCACGAGGTCGCGTTCACGGGCGCGGACGGCACGGGATACGCGGCGGTCGCGGCGGCGGTGCTCGCGACGGTGTGGACGGCGTACGGGCTGGGCCTCGCCGCGCTGCCGACCGGGGTGGCGGGGTCCGGCTCGACGGCGCCCCGCACCGCCCTGGGTCTGCCGCTCCCGCTGGCCTTGGTCGCCGCTCAACTCCCGCTCCTCCTCTGGTCGTTCGCGGTAGACGCGAGCGTGGAGACGGTCACGGCGGTGCTGCTGGTGACAGCGGCCGCCGACACCGCGATCGCGCTCCGGGCGCCCCTCAAGCCGGTACGGATCGTCGCCGTGGTCGGCGCGTGCGGCTGGGGCGCCTGGGGTGTATTGGCGGCCGGGTGGCTCTCGTGGGCCGCCGCCGGCCCGAGCGCCGCCGCCCGTGCGGCGGCGCTCCTCGCCCTCGCGGCGGCGATCGCCCTCACGACCGCCTGGCTCGCCCCGAAGCCCGCCCTGGCGCTCGGCACCGCCCTCACCAGCGGGCTCGTCGCGGTGGCGGGACTCGGTGGCCTGGCCCGCGCGGTGCTGCCCGAGGTGTGGACGGTCCCGGCCCATCTCCTCTGCGGGATTGCCCTGTTGACAGCCGTACGGGCACAGGCCCCCGAGCCCGTACGGCGTGGTCTCGTCCACGCCTCCGCCGTCGTCCAGGGCTTCGCGCTGGCGACCACGGTGCCGGCGGTGGCGATCGCGCTGCTGGGGCCCGTCGGTCTGCTGGAGCGGATCTGGTCCGGCCCGCCCTCGGACGCCCGCGCGGCCGTGACGTTCGACGCTCCGTGGCCCCCGAACACGGCGACCGTCCCCCTCGTGCTCGCCGCCGTCGCCGGGGTACTGGCCCTGACCGGACGCACCACCCCGTGGCGGACCCCGGCCCTGGTCGGCGCCTCGGTCCTCGCCTGGGCGACGGTCCTGGTCCTTCCGGCGGTCCTGGAACTGCCGTACGCGGCGGGGCTGGTGACTCAGGGCGTACTGCTGGTGGCCACGCTGGCCTTCGCCGGCCTGGCACGGTCGGCGGCCCCCGAGCAGCCTCAGCCGTCCACGGTCCCCACGGAATCCGTGGCATCCACGGCATCCACAGTGTCCGATGGTCTTCGGTCGCCGCTGCCGCTCGCCGGCACCCTCCTGGCCCTGGTCACCTCGGTGAGCCTGGTCCTCCACTCCCTGGCCACCGAACCCGCGACCCTGATCGCCCTCGCGACCTCGACCGTCCTGTTCGCGGCGGCGGCCTGGCGCACCGACCTCGGTGCCCTGGCCGCGCCCGCCTCCCTCGTCCATGCCACGGCCCTGAGCTGCGCGATCGGCGCGTCCGTCGGCTGGCAGCCGCAGCACACCGCCCTGCTCGTCCTGACCGTCCCGGCGATCGCGGCCCTGGTCGCGGCACGCCTCGCGGACTCGCCCATGACGATCCCGGTCGAGGCGACCGGCGCCGCCGCCGGCCTCCTGGCCATCGCTCTCTCGGCCACGCACCCGCCGCTGCTCGCCCTGACCCTCGCGCTCTGCGGAGTGATCGTCACGGGCCGAGCCGTACGCCCGGACCGCCGTCACCTCACCTATCTGGCCGCCGCGCTCTTCGTGACGGCGTCCTGGGTACGGCTGGCCGTCTGGGAGGTCGGCTCACCGGAGGCGTACACCCTGCCGGTGACCCTCCCCGCCCTGCTCGTCGGCCATCTGCGCCGGCGCGGGGACCGTACGGCCTCGTCCTGGACGGCGTACGGGCCGGGACTCGCCGTCACCCTCGTCCCGAGCCTCGTCGCCGCCTGGGCCGACACCCATTGGCTCCGCCCGCTCCTGCTGGGCAGCGCCGCCCTGGCCGTCACCCTGCTGGGCGCCCGCCACCGCCTCCAGGCCCCGCTGCTCCTCGGCGGCGCCACCCTCGCCCTGGTCGCCCTGCACGAACTGGCCCCCTACATCGCCCAGGTCGTGGACGCCCTCCCCCGTTGGGTACCTCCCGCACTCGCCGGTCTGGCCCTGCTCGCGGCGGGTGCCACCTACGAACAACGCCTGCGCGACGCACGCCGAGTGCGGGAGGCGCTAGGAAAACTCACATGAACCTCCTGAGGAGCGCCCCCGTAAGGGGCGCGGGGAACTGCGCGATCAGCCCCGACGATCCCGCAGTTCCCCACCCAGCCCAGGCACCCCACCCCCCGGCTCCCCCAGCGGAGCGCTACGGCATCTTGTCGCCGACCAACGCCAGGTTCTGGATCGCCGCCAACCCGTACAGCGCCGTCGCGTTGGTCGACACCCACGCCGCCTCGCTGCCCGGTACGAGCGCCGTCGGCCCCTCGATCTTCTTCGTGGACCAGTCGGTCGACTCCTTGTAGTCCCAGGTGTCGGCGCTGTTGTAGAACTGCCGCCACGCACGGGCCGCGAGCTTGTCGTCCTTCAACTGCACGGCCGCGTACGCGTCCTGGCGCGAGTGGCCCTGGAAGAGCAGCAGCGTCCCGAAGTTGGAGCCGTAGCGGGCGGCCTGTTCCGCCTTGGTCGCGTTGAAGTAGCGGCAGTAGTCGAGCCACGCCTCCTTGAACTTGGGCATGTCGATCTGGTCGAGGAGTTCCGCGCACATCTCGACCAGGCCGAACATCGCCGACAGGTGCGAGACCCCGACGACGGGCTTGTCGGCGACGGCGAACTTGCCGGTGTCCAGGTCGTACAGCCCGGTGCCCTGGACGAAGCCGTTGGGCTGGGCCGCGATCGTCTCCATGGTCGACAGCACGCGGGCCTTGGCCTTCTCCCACTTGGGGCCGCGCCGCTCCCACTCGGTCAGCCAGGCCGACACCAGCCCGGACCAGTCGGTGCCGAAGCCGATCGACAGCGCGTTGCGGTCGGGCGTGTAGGGCTCGGTGCGGATCTTGCGGATGGGGTCGAGGACGAGGAACGTCTCGTCGGAGTCGACGTTGGCGTGCATGAGGTCGCCGACGCGTTCGTCGGCGGTGAGGAAGTAGTAGTAGCGGCGGTACGTGGTGTTGGCGATCCGCTGCTGCTTGGCGCTGTCGGCGTAGTGCTGGACGCCGTGGCGGGTGCCGAGACCCGCCCACTTGCCGAGGTGGTAGACGTCGACCTCGCCGGTGTGGCGGGTCATGGCCTCGGCGAAGCGGAAGATGTCGGCGCGGCCGGAGCGCATGTACGCGAACCACAGCCACAGGTCGGGCGAGAGCTCGGAGTTGTCCCAGGCGTAGCCGCCGACGTCGTAGCACCACTGGTGACGGCTGGGGTCGTAGCTGTGCATGATGTCGCCGTAGTCCCAGAAGCCGTACCACCGGCGCATCTCCACCTGGTCCTTGTAGTAGGTGAAGAGGAAGTCGAGGTGGTCCTCGATCTTCGCCTTGGCGGCGGTGGACCGGTCGGGCTCGGAGAACAGCTTGCCGAAGACACCCGCCTTGATGAGCTGCTTGGGCGGGGCGGCGAGCTGCGCGGGCGTGCGGACGGCCCGGACCTGCTTGGCCATGTCCTCGGCGGCGGGCGTGGATTCGTGGGCCCAGAAGAGCAGTTCGCTGGTGCGGGCGATGCCGTACGGGGTGCCGAAGCCGGGCTCGTAGTCCTCGTAGGTGATGTTGAGGCCTTCGAGCTGCTCGGGATAGGTGTCCTGGCCCATGCCGTCGTGGTAGAAGCGCAGGTCCATGGGCTGCGCCTCGGGCGACCAGAGCCAGAGGGTGACCTCGGCGGTGTCGGTGTGGGCGTCGCGGATGTCGAGCTGGGCGGGGAACTTCTCCCAGAAGTCCCGCAGGCCGAAGGCGAACCCGCCGGACGCGCCGCCGACGTACCCGAAGCCGCTCGCCCTGCGGCCGCCGCCGGCCGGGATCCAGCCGTGGCCCTTCTTGGTGCGCTTGCGGACCCCGAAGCCGTCGGCGGACAGCTGCGAGAGCGTGTAGTCGCCCCACTCGGGGATGTACTGCAGGCGGCTGGTGACCCGCTGGTCCCACGTCGAGGGGTCGGGCAGCTTCTTGCCCTCGAACTGGGCGGTGCGCACGGCCGCCCCGGGGTCGCGCCGCAGTCCGGTGACGCCCTTGACCGCCTCGCGCAGCAGACCGGTGCCCTCGCCGCCGATCCGGATGTGGCGGTCGTACGCGGCGTCGCGCATCGGGACCTTGAAGCGGACGCCGATGCCGCGGATGAAGTCGCCGCTGGCCTTACCGGGTTCCTGGGTGCCGTCGAAGGTGATGGTGTGCACCATGCGGAACGACTCGGCACCCGCGTAGAAGTAGAGCCGGATCGAGAAGGGCAGCCAACTGCGGCTTCCCTTGCGGTGCTTGCCGTCGATGCGGACGACCGCGCGGACCGGGCCCTCCTGCTCGACCTCGACCTCACCGATGACGCTCTCGAAGCGCTCGTACTTCTCCTCGCCCTGGTCGCCGTCCTCGATCTCCGGCTGGCGCAGCAGCACCAGACGGCCGGTGTGGGCGATCTCGGTGGAGCCGCGCCGCACGGACTTGACCAGCGTGGAACCGGACTTGCCGATCTTCGCGGTGATCACGCCGGTCGAGACGTCGATGGTGCCGCCGCTCTTGTCGACGGTGACCTTCTTCTCCGGGGCGGTCGGCGTGCCGGCGGCGAGGGTGAGCTTGCCGGAGCCGGCGCCCGCGCCCACCGCGTGCGCGGTCCACTTCACGGAGCCGTCGGGCCAGTAGCCGATCGGCCAGGACTGGACGGGGATGTCCTTGCCGTCCGCGTCCGTCACGGAAAACGACTGTTCTTTTTCGTAGGCGCCCTTCGGCCACGGCACACCCACGGTCGAGCCGGGAGCGGCGCCGAGTCCGCCGTCCTCCAGCCAGTCGAGGGTCACCGGCTCGGCCTCCGCGGCCTCGGCTCTGGGCGCGGCCTGCGCGTTCGAACTCCCTAGGGCCCAGCTGACCTGCGCTGCGGCTCCTGCGACGGCGGCCGCCTTGAGAAGGGACCTGCGGTCGATGGGGGACATGGCCTTTCCTTTCCGAACGGGAAGTCGTGCGTGCGGGTAGTCAGGGGCATGGCAGAGGGAGGTGCGGCGCCCCGGAGGCGCCGACCTGGTGCGATGCATCGCGGTTTCGGTCAGCGGCGGCGCCGGTACCGCTCCTCCACGGCGACGGCCGCCGCCGCGACGGCCCCGAGCACGGGGACCGCGAGCGGCGCGACGAACCAGGCGGAGCAGGCCACCACGGCCAGTCCGCCGACGAGGAGAAAGGATCCGGCGGGGTCGAGCACGGTCCGCCTCCCGGCCGCGCCCAGCAGGGCCCGCCAGGTGGCCCCGGGTCGCCAGACCGCCGCCGCGCGGAGTCCGGCGACGGCGGCGCCGATCAGCGCGAGGACGCCGATCACGCCGACCAGCGGCCCGCCCGGGACTCCGGCGCGCACGGCCTGGACATCCACCCAGACCGCCGCCAGCGCCCCCCATCCGGCGAGCCCGACGAGCCAGCCGCCGCGCACCGCCGCCCGAAAGTCGGCCAGGAACTCCCGCCAGCCGCCGCCCTCATGGGCCGTACGGCGTCGCAGGTGCCGGGAGCCCGCGGCGAACGCGGCGGGGTAGGTCACCAGCGGCAGCGAGGCCAGCGCGATCCACACCCCGGTGAGCAGACACTCGGCGAACAGCGCGAACCGTTCGGCGAGCAGGGACTCCTCACGGGGTGGGGCCTGCTTCGCACGGTCGTGGGCAGGGGTGCGGGTGCGGAGGAGGGCCATGGTCGGTCACCTCAGCCCTTCAGGCCGGACGTGGCCATACCGTCGATCAGATAGCGCTGGAAGGCGAGGAAGAACGCGAGCACCGGCAGCAGGGCCACCAGCGACATCGCGATCATGCCGCCGTAGTTGGCCACGGCGTCCTGGTCCACGAACATCTTCAGACCGAGCGACACGGTGTACTTGTCGGGCTCGTTCAGATAGATCAACGGCCCCATGAAGTCGTTCCAGGCGTTGATGAAGGTGAAGATCGCGCTGGTGATGAGCGCGGGCCGGGACAGCGGCAGCACGATCGACCAGTAGATCCGGAAGTGCCCGCAGCCGTCGAGCCGGGCCGCCTCGTCGAGCTCCTTGGGCAGGTTCCGCATGAACTGCACCATCAGGAAGACGAAGAACGCCTCCGTGGCCAGGTATTTGGGGAGCAGCAGCGGGGTGTAGGTGTTGATCATGTCCATGTTGCGGAACAGCACGTACTGCGGGATCAGCAGGACGTGGTACGGCAACAGGAGCGTGCCGATCATCAGCGTGAAGAGCAGATTGCGGCCGGCGAACTTGATCTTCGCGAAGGCGTACGCGGTCAGCGAGCAGGACACCAGGATCCCGACCACCGAACCGAGCGCGAGCGTGAGCGAGTTGACGAAGAAGGTGGAGATCGGGATGTCGGCGATGCCCTCGGAGAGCCGTGTGTAGTTGCCGATGATCGGGTCGCTAGGCAGCAGATCCAGGCTGCCGACGATGTCGTCGCTGTTCTTGAAGGAGCCGCCGATCACCCAGATCACCGGGTAGAGGATCACCGCGAGAATCAGCAGCGACCCTAGGTGCCAGGCGAGCGAACCGGGCAGCTTGCGCCGGAGCGCTCCCGACCCACCGGACGGGGCCGGCGCCGGGGCGATCTCGGTGGCCTGTGCGCTCATCAGGCGCCCTCCTCGTAGTGCACCCAGCGCTTCTGGGACCAGAACAGAACCGCCGTCACCAGGGCGACCCCGACCAGCAGCACCCAGGCCATGGCGGAGGCCAGGCCCATCCGGCTGTTCTCGAAGCCCTGGACGTACAGATAACAGGTGTAGACCATCGAACCGTCGGCCGGACCGCAGGCACTGCCTCCGGCGCCGCCGCCGACGATGTACGCCGAGCTGAAGATCTGGAAGGAGTGGATCGTCTCCAGCAGGACGTTGAAGAACAGGACCGGGGAGATCATCGGCAGGGTGATGTTCCAGAACCGCCGGAGCGTGCCCGCCCCGTCGACCTCGGCCGCCTCGTACAGCTCGCGCGGGACCTGCTTGAGACCGGCGAGGAAGATCACCATCGGGGCACCGAACTGCCAGACGGTGAGCGCCACGAGGCTGTAGATGATCAGGTCCGGGTCGCCGGTCCAGCCACCGACGTCGATCCCGAAGAGCTTCTGCGTACGGTCGACGATGGCGTCGTCCGAGAAGATCGCCTTCCACACGATCGCGATGGAGACGCTCGCCCCGATGAGCGACGGCGCGTAGAAGGCGGCCCGGTAGAAGGCCTGACCGCGCCGCTTCTGGGCCAGCAGCAGCGCCACACCGAGAGCGGCGATCAGCTTGATCGGCGTACCGACGGCGACGTACCAGAGCGTCACCTTCACCGAGTTCTGCCAGCGCGGATCGTCGAACATCTCGGAGAAGTTGTCGAGGCCGATCCACTTGGGCGCGTCGAACAGGTTGTAGTCGGTGAAGGCGAAGTAGAGCGAGGCGATCATCGGGCCCGCTGTGAGCAGCAGGAACCCGGCGATCCAGGGGGACATGAAGAGATAGCCGGCCAGGGTCTCCCGGCGGCCCCGCCGCTTGAGTGCGGCGGGGCGCGGGGACTTGGCCGGACGCTGCCTCGGCTCGGAGTCCTTGGTGAGGTCCTCCATCGCGGGGGCGTGTGTCACGGCGGTTCCCATCAGCTGCCGAGAGCCGTCTTCGACTCGGTGAAGAACTGCTTGACGGCGTCGTCGACGGACCGCTTGCCGAGGGCGAGCTCTTCGGCGATGCGCATGAACGCGGACTCGCAGATGTCCGCGCCGTTCGGGTGCGGGGTGATGGGCTCCAGGACGCCCGCCTTGACGAGGGACTCCTCGTACTCGGCGATGGCCTTGTTGACCGGGTCGGTCGGCTTGAACGCGTCGTACTGGGCCTGCGTCGCGGGCACTCCGCGGTCGTAGCCCATGATCTCGGCGACCTCGGGCTCGTGCACCATGAAGTTGATGAACTGCGCGACTTCCTTGGGGTGCTGCGTGCGCTTGGACGCGCTGAGCATGAGGGAGCCGAGGTACTGGCCGGTCTTCTTGCCGTCGGTGGTCGGGATGGGGGCCAGACCGTACTCGCTCTTGCCCTCGGAGGTGTAGCGGACGGTGAAGTTGTCCCAGGTGAACTCACCGGCGGCGAGTTCCGCGGCGACCGCCGACTTGGGCTTGGTCTGGGCGACCTTCTTGGGGTCGGCGTAGATGCCCTCCTTGATGCCCTTCTCCGCCTTCGTCCACCACTGCTTCAGATCCGACTCGGTGAAGCCGAGCCCGTCCTCGGTGAAGAACGCCTTGCCGTTCTGGCGCAGGTAGAGGTCATAGAGGTACATGACGCCGTACATGCCGCTGTCGCCGGCCCGTCCCGCCTTGTCGCGGATCTTCTTCATCGCCGCGTCGAAGTCGTCCCAGGTCCAGCCCTGCTCCGGCTTCACTCCGGACTTGGTGTAGACGGGCTTGTCGATCACGAGGGCCATCGAGTTGGAGCCCACCGGAATGCCGAGCAGCTTGCCGTCGACCTCTCCGAACTTCTCCAGGCCGGCTCTGAAACCGTCCAGGGAGAGGTTGCCCGCCTCGACCTGCGCGCTGAGATCGAGCAGCACATTCTTCGCGTCGTATTTACGCAGGAAACCGATGGCATTCTGGAAGACATCCGGGGGATTTCCGCCGGAGGCCTGCGTGTTGAACTTCTTCCAGAAGTCGGGATAGACCTGGAAGTCCGTCTTCACCTTGATCTTCGGGTACTTCTTCTCGAAAAGCGCGATGGTCTTCTTGATGCGCTCGGCGCGGTCCTCGGCGCCCCACCACGCGTAACGGATCGTCACCGTCCCGTCCCCCGACGACCCACTGTCGCCCCCACAGGCCGTGGCCGTGGCCCCGAGTCCCGCGACGGCCAGTGAGGCTCCGGCCGCCTTGAGGACCGTCCGCCTCTCAACGTTCCTGTTTTGCTGCATGGTTGAGCCTCCCCGCGACGCTGCGTCCCGCGCCATGAATCGTTTCAAGTAAGCGCTTGCTGGCACAAGGTACGGAGACCCTCAGGAGACGTCAATGATTCGGACAGGATTTGATGGAAAGCGGAGTCCGGGCCTTGCCGGGCGAGGCGGCCTCGCAGGTGACGGCAGGTCAACCGAAAGCGCAGGTAGGCGAGTTGCGGCCGACGGGCCGAACGCCGACGGGGCCGCCAAGCGGCTGCCGGACGAGGCTGAAAGGAGTCAGCGGAGCGCGGCTCGTCCGCCGCCCCCGAACCGCTTCCGGAGCACGCCGGCCCGACCGCGCACGCATGCCGTCACGGGACCGAGAAGGGCCGGATCCGGTCAATCGGAGTGAGGGCCCGGGGCGGGTACCCAGGCCGCGCACGAATACCGACCGCCCCTCCCCGTACCCCGACCCGAGGAAGACGGCGGATCCGGACGCCACTCCGAACACCCCCGGACCACCACCACGCAAAGCGACCCGGCCCACGTTTCCGTGGACCGGGTCGCCATCATCCGGTGGGCGATACTGGGTTCGAACCAGTGACCTCTTCGGTGTGAACGAAGCGCTCTCCCACTGAGCTAATCGCCCGGACGCAGGAAGAACATTACCCCATGTCAGGGGGTGCCTCCGACCACACCCACAATCCCCGGCGCCGCCCCTGCGGGACTCACTGGTTCTTGATGTTCCAGGGCATCTCGAAGCCGAACTTCCAGACGTAGAAACCGACGAGGCCGGCCACGATCACCAGGCCGATCGACGTCAGAATGATGTTGCGGCGGCGCACCTTGGGGTCGAGGGCGCGCTGGGTGGCCTCGGTGACCTTCCGCTTGGTCCAGCGGAGCACCAGTTGGGCCCAGACGAATTCGGTCGCCCAGATCGCCATGCCGCCGAAGATCACGACCCAGCCGGGGCCGGGCAGCACCAGCATGAGCACACCCGCGATCACCACCGCCAGACCGACGACGAAGATGGCCACCTGCCAGCTCAGGTGCAGCATCCGGCGCGCTCTGACGAATTCCGGCGCACGGGATCCGAGCGGCGCCTCGTCCTTGGCCACATCGGCCTCACTGTTCGCTACGTTGGTGTCACTCTTCGTTCCGTCGGCCGCCACGGCGACCTCCCCCGTTCCGTAACTCCCCGTATCCATACGGCCAAACCCTACCGGAGGGAAACCGGTCACCGGAATGGTCGTACCCACAGAAGACGGTCTCGGCCGGATGAGCTACCAAAAGCGACGCAAAACTCCCAGAGGGGTTTACAACGGCACCGTAGGTGGCATGTCGATTTCGCCGACGTGCGAATCCCCGAGCGCACACTGAGCGAAAGGCCTTGGCGCTTATGAACACCACGGTCAGCTGCGAGCTGCACCTGCGCCTCGTTGTGTCGAGCGAGTCCTCACTGCCCGTTCCCGCGGGACTGCGGTATGACACGGCCGATCCCTATGCCGTGCACGCCACCTTCCACACCGGAGCAGAGGAAACGGTCGAATGGGTGTTCGCCCGCGACCTCCTCGCCGAGGGCCTGCACCGGCCCACCGGCACCGGTGACGTCCGTGTCTGGCCGTCGCGCAGTCACGGCCAGGGCGTCGTGTGCATCGCCCTGAGCTCCCCGGAGGGCGAAGCCCTTCTCGAAGCCCCGGCGCGGGCCCTGGAGTCCTTCCTGAAGCGCACAGACGCCGCCGTGCCTCCCGGCACGGAACACCGGCACTTCGACCTCGATCAGGAGCTCTCGCACATCCTGGCGGAAAGCTAGGGCGCGAGGCCCCCAGAGTCGCCCGGCGCCGTCCACTCGGGGAGACGGCTCGGGCCAAGACAACCGAATACGGCTTCAGGCCGACCCATCGACGCCGTCGTCGCGGACCTCCGCGCGGCGGCGTCGCCGTGCCGTGGCCGCCGCGGGGGCCTCGGCACGTCCCGGGGTCCTCGTCCCGGGTGGGCCGGGCCCGGGCACCAATCGGCTTGCTGGCCCGTTCCGGCTGTACAGGGGCGTTCCAGGGATGCCCCAGGACGGTCCACACCGGTCCGCCGCCCCGCCGAGCCATTACCATCGGCCAGCATCGGCGGGCGCCCGCCCGACCCTCGCAGGCCAGGGAGCGAAACGTGCTGATCACCCACGACACCCGGTGTTCCCTAGACGCCGTGGTCGATCTGGTGAACACCGCGCCGGAGAACGACACGGCGACCGACGGGCTCGCGACCGTCGCGGCGCTCGCCGACTTCGTACGAAGGCACGACATCAGCGATGTCGGAGTGCTGTCGGAGTTCGACCTCGCGGCCGTGCGCCGGGTCCGTGGGCGGTTCGCGGAGGTCTTCGCCGCCGCCGACGCCGCCTCGGCCGCCTCGGTCATCAACGAGCTGGTCGCCGCGGCGGGCACCACCCCCCGTCTCACCGATCACGACGGCTACGACTGGCACGTGCACTACTTCGCGCCCGGCGCCTCGCTGACCGACCACCTCTCGGCGGACTGCGGCATGGCACTGGCCTTCTTCGTGGTCGCCGGGGAACAGGAGCGGCTGCGCCGCTGCGAGGCGCCCGACTGCCGACGCGCCTTCGTGGACCTCTCCCGCAACCGCTCGCGCCGCTACTGCGACAGCCGCACCTGCGGAAACCGCCTGCATGTGGCCGCCTACCGGGCACGCCGCAAGGAGGCGGCGGGCTGAACGAGCCCGCCGACCCGCGGCACGGGTGGGCGTACGGGGGCTGACGGAGCCCTCGACGGGTGACGTCAGGGGCTCCGTTTACAGCTCACAGCATCAGCAGGTCGTGCAGTGACGCCATGAGCAGCAGGCAGCCGATCACCGCTAGGAAGATCATCAGCGGTGGCTGGGAGAGCGCGAAGAGACAACCTCGTCGCTCCTCTGGTGGGGCGGCGGTGTCGCTCTGTGTTGTGTCCAGCATCTCGCCGCGATGATGACGCAGCGGAGCCCCTTCGCGCGATCAACCCACCCGGAATGACGGAGAGTTCGCCAATATCCACAAGGTAGGGAGCGAACGTGATCATTTCGTCGCCGCTGCCCGACCTTCTGTGTCGTTTCAGTCCGCGCCCCCTCGGGGCGGCCGGAGGCCGTGCCGGCGCGGTCAGATGCCGTGCTTCTTCAGGATCGCCTCGATGTCACTGAAGTCGTCCGCGCCGGACGCGCCGGAACCCGCCGACCGAGGTGCCGCCGCCGGGCGGCCCGCCGGCCGTGCGCCCTGGCCCAGCGAGGGGGCCGAGGCCGTCGGGGCTATCGCCTCGGTACGGGAGGCCTTGGCCTCCTTGCGTTCCTTGCCGGTGACCCCGCGGCGCCGCTCCACGGCGCGGGTGGTCATGAACAGGAACCAGGCGGCGCCCAGCACACCGAAACCGGCCCACGCGGTCGGGCTGAACGCGGTGTCGGCCACCCATTCGACGACTCCGGTCATCACCAGGCCGAGCGGCACGAGCGAGTAGGCGGCGATCCGGGTCGCCCGGAGGAAACGCTTCCGATACGCCGTGATCGCGGCGATGCCCAAGCCTGCCGCTGCGACTGCGGCACAGACTGTCTCGGCAATCATCCGGTCCTCCAGGCGGTGCTCGGTCGGGCGTTCGTGGTGCGTCCCTTCCATCCTGCACCGCCACGCGCCCGATATGCCACGGTCCGGGGAGACCTCAGGGACATCTCCGGGTCGTCTCGGGGTCGGGGCGCCGCCGCGGGCCGCACTCGGCCCACGTCCGGCGCGGCCCGCGAAGCTGGGAGACTGATCCCATGAGCGACTCCTCCCCCGTGCCGTCCGCCGTCGTCCTGGACGTCTGGTGCGAACTCCAGTGTCCCGACTGCCGCGACGCCCTCGACGACATCCGCGCGCTGCGGGCCCGCTACGGCGACCGGCTCGACGTACGGCTGCGGCACTTCCCGTTGGAGAAGCACAAGCACGCCTTCGCCGCCGCGCAGGCCGCCGAGGAGGCCGCGGAGCAGGGGCGGGCGTGGCCGTACGTCGAGGCCGTGCTCGGCCGGGTCGAAGAGCTGGGCCGGTCCGGGGAGCCGTTCCTCGTGGAGGCCGCCCGTGAACTCGGCCTGGACGCCGAGGAGTTCGACACGGCGCTGATCGACGGACGGCACATCCTGATCGTCGACGCCGACCAGGCCGAGGGCAAGGCGATCGGTGTGACCGGCACGCCCACGTACGTCATCGGCGGCGAGCGTCTCGACGGCGGCAAGAGCCAGGCGGGGCTGCGCGAGCGGATCGAGGAGATCGCCGACCGCCTGCTGGCCGAGAGCACCTGACCGGCGGGGCGGCCGACGCCAGCGACTGTCCGCGGGCGACCACCGGGGCCATCGGTCGGCTGTCGTGAACCGGCTCGCAGCGCAGCGCCTGAGCCGTCGGGTGAGAGGGGCGACGGCGAGGCAGCGGGCGGAGAGGGGTGCAGGGCGGGCCTCACGCCCCACGACTGTCACGGACCTCGCGCCCCGGAGAGATCGCGGACCTCGTGCCCCACGGAGGTCGCGGACCTCGTGCCCCACCGAAGCCGCGGACCTCGTGCCCCACGAAGTTCAGAGCAGCGGCTTGGAGAGGTGGTACGCGGTCGTCTCGTAGCCGAGGGAGTCGTAGAGGCATTCGGCCCGGAAGTTGCCTGCGAAGACGTTGAGCGCGATGGCGGGCTTTCCGGCCGCGATCGCCTGGGCCTCGGCCAGCAGCATGAGCGTACGGCCGTGTCCCCTGCCCCGGTGGGCGGCGTCCGCCTCCACGTCGTACACGGAGGCCTTGTCCTCGGTCAGCCACAGCCAGAGGGTGCCGACTCTGGTGCCCTCGTGCTCCAGCACGCTGCACAGGCTGTTCGCGGAGGCCACTCCCTGCGGGAGGCAGCGCTCGTAGTCCAGGGCGGCCTTCGCGTACGCTTCCGCCTCGGGCACGCCACGGGTGATCAAGTCCTGGGCGTAGCCCTCCAGCCCGGCTTCCTTCCACGGCCCGTACTCGGCCTCGGTCATGGGTCTGCCCCTGCTGCCCTCGGGCAGTTCGGGCGGGGTGGTCCCGAGGGTCTTGCTCATGCCCCGGTTACGCAGGACGTAGCCGAGCGCCTGGGCCAGCCGCAGGGCGGGCTCGGCGTCGGCCGGGACGGACACCTCGATGCGCCGGCAGCCCCAGCCGCGGGCCACCTCCTCGGCGGCGAGCGCCGCCACGGTGGCCCGGCCTCGCCGCCGGTCCGGTTCGTCGATCCGCAGGTCGAGGATCCGCGCGGCCGTGGACCCCGGGTCGGGGCGCGTGGCGAGGTGTATCTCGCCGACGGGACGGCTGTTGACACACACCTGGTAGCGACGCGAGCGCGTCCCGTCGGCGGCGTGCTGAAGCGGCTCGATGGGCCGCAGGGTGGTGGTCATCAGGGGAGTTCTACCCGCCACAGCGCGTCGAGTCTGCCGAATATCTTCGGCGTTCGCGGGTCCGGATCCGGTCGTCAGGAGCAGGTGGCCGGATCACGGGTCCAGGTCGTCGCCCGACCGCTCGTCGAAGACGCGCATCGCCTTGGCCGTCACCGGGCCCGGGGTGGCCGACAGCTCGCGGGCGTCGACGCGGTGCACCGACTGCACGTCGCGCAGGCTCGACGTCAGGAACACCTCGTCGGCGTGGTCCAGGACGTCCAGGGGCAGGTCGGTCTCGCGGGCGCCGGTCCACTCGACGACGAGGGCGCGGGTGATGCCCGCGAGGCAGCCGGAGGCGACCGGTGGGGTGTGGATCTCGCCGTCGAGGACGACGAAGACGTTGGAGCCCGTGCCCTCGCAGAGCCGGCCCACCGTGTTGGCGAACAGCGCCTCGGTGGCGCCCTGTTCGTGGGCTCGGGCGAGGGCGACGACGTTCTCGGCGTACGAAGTCGTCTTCAGGCCGGTGAGGGCGCCGCGCTCGTTGCGGGTCCAGGGGACGGTGATCGTGGCGGTGGAGTCGGCCCGCCGGGCGGTCTCGCCGAGGGCCACGACGAGGGTCGGGCCGTGGTCGCCGCGGTCGGAGCCGAGCGGGGACAGGCCGCCGGTGTAGGTGATGCGCAGTCGGCCGAGCGCGATCGGTTCGGCCTCCAGGACGGCGGCGCAGGCGCGGCGCACCTCGTCGAGGTCGGGCTCGGGCAGACCGAGTCCGCGGGCCGAGCGGGTCAGCCGGTCGAGGTGGCGGGTCAGCGCGAACGGCCGGCCCCCGACCGCCTTCACGGTCTCGAAGACGCCGTCGCCCACGGTCAGTCCGTGGTCGAGGACGGAGACACGGGCGGAGTCGATGTCCTGCAGTCCGCCGTCGAGCCAGATCTTCACGTAAGGGTCCTCCCACTCGCCTCGTACGTTCCCGACGCTACCGCGAGCAGCCGGGCGGCCTTCAGCTCGGTTTCGCGCCACTCCGCCTCGGGGTCCGACCCCCAGGTGATGCCCGCACCGGTGCCGAAGCGCAGTTCGCCCGCCGCGCGGTCGATCCAGAAGGTGCGGATGCCGACGGCCAGCTCCGCCGTGCCCCGGTCGGCGTCCACCCAGCCGACGCCTCCGCAGTACGGGCCGCGCGGGGCGGTCTCCAGGGCGTCGATGATCCGCAGGGCGCTCGACTTGGGCGCTCCGGTGACGGAGCCGGGCGGGAAGGCGGCGCGGAGCAGTTCGGGCCAGCCGGTGCCGTCGCGCAGGTCACCTCGTACCAACGAGACCAGATGCACCAGCCCCGGATGCTTCTCGACCACGCAGAGGTCGGGGACGGTCACGGTGCCGGTGGCGCAGACCTGTCCGATGTCGTTGCGGACCAGGTCGACGATCATCACGTTCTCGGCGTAGTCCTTCTCCAGGAGGTCCGCCTCGGTGCGTCCGGTGCCCTTGATCGGGCCGGACTCGACGACACGGCCGTCGCGGCGCAGGAAGAGTTCGGGTGAGGCGGTGGCGATCTCGACGCCGTACGCCGGGAGGCGAATCGTTCCTGCAAAGGGGGCCGGGTTGCCGCGGGCCAGCAGCGCGGTCAGGGCGTCCACGTCGGCGTCCGGCGCGACGGGTGCGGACAGCACCCGGCACAGGTTCGCCTGGTACACCTCCCCGGCCGCGATGTGCTCTCGGATCCGGCGCACGCCCGCCGTGTACGCGGCGCGGTCGAGCGAGGACGTCCAGTCGTCGGGGCGCGGCCCGCGCCACTCCCCCGGCACCGGCGCCGGCGCGGGTTCGCGACGTACGTCACTGAAGCGCGCGCACACCAGACCGCCCTCGTAGTCCGCGCACACGGCCCAGAAGCCGGAGGAGTCCAGGGCGGCGGCGTCGCTGGTCACATCGGTGAGACCGGTGGCCACGAGGTTGCCGAAGCGGGCGAGCGGAGGGAGGTCGGGCACGCAGCCGAGTCTAGGACGGGTGCCCCGCGGGCGGGCCCGGCCGGGTCCCGGACTGGACGCACCGCAGCACGCTGCACAAACGCGTTTTTGTACTGGCCCCGGAATCCGCTAGAGTTCAACTCGTCGCCGGGACGCGGAAGCGAAACGGAAACGACAAGCGGACGTAGCTCAGTTGGTAGAGCGCAACCTTGCCAAGGTTGAGGTCGCCAGTTCGAACCTGGTCGTCCGCTCGCAGGAACGTGGGGGATCTTCACGGACCCCCGCACTCCTGGTGGAGTGGCCGAGAGGCGAGGCAACGGCCTGCAAAGCCGTCTACACGGGTTCAAATCCCGTCTCCACCTCCAAGGACGATTAGCTCAGCGGGAGAGCGCTTCCCTGACACGGAAGAGGTCACTGGTTCAATCCCAGTATCGTCCACTGAGGCCTGAGGGCTTCCGGAGCCGTACGGCTTCGATCCCGCGCGATTAGCTCAGCGGGAGAGCGCTTCCCTGACACGGAAGAGGTCACTGGTTCAATCCCAGTATCGCGCACGCAAGATCCACAGTCCCCGGGCTGTGATCCCGAGGACGATTAGCTCAGCGGGAGAGCGCTTCCCTGACACGGAAGAGGTCACTGGTTCAATCCCAGTATCGTCCACACGCACCGAGCCCCTGGCCGTCTCGTACGGTCGGGGGCTTCGTCGTGTGCGCGGGGCGCTGGGCGCTCTGCGCTCTGCGCTCTGCGCTCTGCGCTGTGTGCTGTGTGCTGTGTGCTGTTGTCGGTGAGCGGAGGGCGCGGATGCGCCCCGCGCCTCAGCTGGAGAACAGCATGTGGCCGAAGCCCCGGTTGTGGTGGCCGTGGTGGCCGCCGTGGTGCCCACCACCGTGACCGCCGTGCGGAGCGCCCCAGGCCGGGGCATTGTGGCCGCCGCCCGCCGGGTACTGCGGGGCGGCCGGCGGCGGCGGCACGCCGGGGCCGCCCGCCCACTGGCCCTCCAGGCGGGTCAGGGCCTCCAGCTCGCCGTAGTCGAGGAAGATCCCGCGACAGCCGCTGCACTGCTCGATCTGGACGCCACTGCGGTTGTAGGTGTGCATCGGCGCATGGCACTTCGGACACTGCATGTGCATGGTTCGGGTCAACTCCTCGCCGTTCGGTCCTGCTTCGCGTTACGCCAGGACAGACACTGTCCGGCTGCGGTCGGTTGCACCCTACTTCGGGAAAGGCTCCACCAACTCCGGCGGGATGCTTCCCATTCGGTCACAAGCGTCCACAACGGACTGCTGCGCGTCGTCGAGAGGGTGTCCGGAGGCGGTGGACTTCGCGATCGCCAGGGCCGCGGTCTGCACGGTGAGTGCGCGGGCCGGTACATCCAGTACGGGCCAGGGTTCGCCGTGTGCGGGGAGCGCGGGGCCGTCGGCGCTCCGGTACGCGGTGAGGAAGCGGGACCAGTCGTCGGGGTGCAGGAGGCCGCAGGCGTACCAGGCGGCCGGGCGGGCGAGGTCCCAGGTGGGGACGCCCACGCCCAGGTCGTCGACGTCGATGAGGCGCCACGGGCCGGTGGTCGCGGGGTGGCGGACCAGTTGGCCGAGGTGCAGGTCGCCGTGGCAGAGGGTGGTCGTATCCGGCATGGGGGTCTCGGACCTGGCCCAGGCGGGGAGGGTGCGCCAGGCGCGGAGGATCGGTGCCGTGGCGGGGTGGTGGGGTGCCGCGGCTTCCAGCCGGGCGACGGCCTGGGCCGCCTTGGCCGGGCCGCGCATGGGGGGCAGGCCCGGGGGTGGGGGCTGCCGGTGGAGGCGGGCGAGGAGGGTGGCCGCCTCCTCCCAGGGGGCGGCCTCCGGGGTGTCGGGGTCCACGGGGGTGCCGTACGGCCAGAACGTGACGAGGCGGTCGTGGAGGGGGGTGGGGGTGGTGTAGAGGGGCGCCAGGAGGGTGTCGGGGTGGGAGGCGGCGACGGTCAGGCGGAGGGCCAGGTGGGTGGGGTCCGTGTCGGGGGCGTGCGCCTTGGCGACGGTGTTCGCGTGGCGGACGACCGTGCCGTCGGCGCGTTCCGCGAGGACCGTGTCGGGGTGGGTGCAGGGGGTGGATTCCGGGTGGGCCGTGCCGCGTAGTTTCGCCTTGAGGGCGGGGAGTACGGCGGGGGCGGCCGGGTCGGTGGTGGTCATGGGTCCCCCTGGGTTGGCGTACGGCGCTGGCGTCGAGCCTACGGTTCGGGTGCGCCTTGCCGGGGTCGGCCGGGGGAGGTTCCGCTGCTCGGCGGTTACGAGGTGCCGCCTGCGCCCACCCGTGCCGCCCCAGCGGCACGATTGCCCGCAGTCAGCGGGAACGAGGGCGATGGCGCGCACGACAACGCCCGCGCAGCTCCCCAGCTGCGCGGGCGTTTATTTGCCGTCCGCCGCACCCCCGTCCCCACGGGGTTTCATGGGTGGATGTCCCCGCCCGGACCGCTCTTCCGGGCCTGGGGTCGCCGCTCAGCGCCCCAGCATCACACCCACGGACGACGCCTGTGTGACCACTGCTTCCCAGCCGCCGAAGGCGTACACGAGCAGGGCCGCCAGCGGGAGGACCATCGCGGTCGCCACCAAGGGGTGGCGACGGCCCGGACGGCGGTCGGCGGCGAACGTCCTGTGCTCCCGTGTGCGGATCGCGGTCCGCGGTGCCGTGTGGGCCATGGTCCCTCCTCTGACCTTCTCGTCGGTCTTGCGTTGTGGTTGGCAGCGGCGGGTGTCTGACCTCGGGGGACGAGTGCTGCACCCGCCGCTTGACCTCAAATCTAGGCGCGCGGCCCCTCCGGGTCGTCATGCCCTCGTACCGATTGCCGGGCCTCCCCGAGGATGAGCGGTGACCTGCGACGTACTCCCCAGGGTGGAGACGGGGTCCTAGGTCTCGGGGTCTTCCCGGAAGGGACGTCCGGTCTGCCCCCTGTTGTCACTCGGTCGTCACGCCTGTTGCCACTCGGTCGTCACGCCTGTTGCCACTCGGTCGTCACGCCTGTCGTTCCGAGCCGTCCTCGCGGGGCACCGGCTGTTCGACCAGGGCCAGGACCCTGTTCGCCATGAACCTGGCCGTTCGTACCACCGTTCCATTGCGGGTGACTTCGCTCACTTCCACTACACCTCGGCGTACCGCTGTCTCCACCCGACGGCCCGCCCTGCTCGCGATCACCTCGTAGGTGCGCGTCGTGTCCCCGGCGTCGACGACTATCTCCACACGGTCACCCTTCACGGGTTCAATCCCCCTTCTGTGGCGGGTGGTTGGGATCACAGGCAGCCCAACACCGGCCCGAACTCCTGTTCCCTGACCACCCTTCAAGTTTCCCACCCGGCACTGACAATCGATCGGGTCGTGAGGGCGCGGCCTCTGCGCACGCCCGGCCGTGGAAACGTAAGCTGTGGCTCGTCAGACGGAACGGGCAGCGGGGATGAACATGGCGATGATGCGCCTGAGGCGCGAGGACCCGCGCGTCGTCGGCTCGTTCAGGATCCACAGACGGCTCGGCGCGGGCGGGATGGGCGTCGTCTACCTGGGCTCCGACCGGCGTGGACAGCGTGTCGCGCTCAAGGTGATCCGGCCGGATCTGGCGGAGGACCAGGAGTTCCGGTCGCGGTTCGCGCGCGAGGTGTCGGCTGCGCGGCGGATCAGGGGCGGGTGCACCGCCCGGCTGGTCGCCGCCGATCTGGAGGCGGACCGTCCGTGGTTCGCCACGCAGTACGTGCCGGGGCCCTCGCTGCACGACAAGATCGCCGAGGAGGGACCCATGTCGGCCGCCGACGTGGCCGCCGTCGGCGCCGCCCTCTCCGAGGGGCTCGTGGCCGTGCACGAGGCCGGGGTCGTACACCGGGACCTGAAGCCGTCCAACATCCTGTTGTCCCCCAAGGGGCCTCGGATCATCGACTTCGGCATCGCCTGGGCGACCGGGGCCTCCACCCTGACCCATGTCGGCACCGCCGTGGGGTCGCCCGGGTTCCTCGCGCCCGAGCAGGTGCGTGGCGCCGCGGTCACACCGGCCACGGACGTCTTCTCCCTCGGGGCCACGCTCGCCTACGCGGCGACCTCCGACTCGCCCTTCGGACACGGCAGTTCGGAGGTCATGCTCTACCGCGTGGTGCACGAGGAGCCGCAACTGCGCGGGGTGCCCGACGCGCTGGCCCCGCTGGTGCGGGCCTGTCTGGCGAAGGATCCGGACGAGCGGCCCAGCACGCTGCAACTGTCGCTGCGGCTCAAGGAGATCGCCGCCCGTGAGGCGCAGGGGCTGGCCGACGTACGGCCGCCGGCGCCGCGCGGTGATCCGGACCGGCCCTCGGGGCGGCTCGCGGAGCAGTACGTCGAGCAGCGCACGTTGCGGCAGCCGCCGGAGACCCGTCGGGCGCAGCCCGGTGCGGCGGGAACGCCGTTGCCCCGGACCGGGGGCGGGTCCCGGACCGGTGGGGGCGGCGCTTCGCGGACCGGCGGCGGTTCCCGGCCGGGGGCGCGGCCCGCGTCGGCCCGCAACACCTCGGGGTCCGGGAAGCGGCCCGCTCCGCGCAGTGGTGCGGGGCGGTCGGGGCCCAGGACCAACGGGACCGGGCGGCGGCCCGCCAATCCTCGGTTGCTGCGGCAGCGGCTCTTCGTGTTCGTCGTGGTGACCCTGCTGGCCGCGCTCGGGATCGCCACGGCGCAAGGGTGTCAGGGGCCGCCGCGCGGGCTCGGCGGGGACGACCTCCGGCCGGAACGGGCGGTTGTGGAGTTGCGCGGCGACTGACGGCCGGTCGGCGACGAGAGCGCGGACAACAGGGCTCGGGACCGCTTCTTCGTTGTTCGCTGCGGGTTGTGGAGGGCTGGTCGCGCAGTTCCCCGCGCCCCTTACGGGGCGCACGGTTTTAGGGGCGCGCCGGCTTACGGAGCCGGGCGGCCCGTCGCCACCGCGTAGAACGCCACGGCCGCCGCCGCGCCCACGTTGAGGGAGTCGACTCCGTGGGCCATGGGGATGCGGACCCATTCGTCGGCGGACATCAGGGCCTTGGTGGAGAGGCCGTCGCCCTCGGCTCCGAGCATGAGGGCCACGCGGTCCATACGGTGCGGGGCGGCCTCGTCGAGGGACTTCGCCTTCTCGTCCGGGGTGAGGGCGAGCAGGGTGAAGCCCGCGTCGCGGACCGCGTCGAGGCCCTTGGGCCAGATGTCGAGACGGGCGTACGGGACGGAGAAGACCGCGCCCATGGAGACCTTGACGCTTCGGCGGTAGAGCGGGTCGGCGCAGTCCGGGGAGAGCAGGACCGCGTCCATGCCGAGGGCGGCGGCCGAGCGGAAGATCGCGCCGATGTTGGTGTGGTCGTTGACCGACTCCATGATCACGACCCGGCGGGCGACCCCCAGGAGTTGGTCGGCGGTCGGCAGGGGCTTGCGTTGCATGGAGGCGAGGGCGCCCCGGTGGACGTGGTAGCCGGTGACCTGTTCGGCGAGTTCGGGGCTGACCGCGTAGACGGGGGCCGGGAGTTCGTCGATGACGTCGCGCATGACGTCGACCCACTTGGCGGAGAGCAGCATCGAGCGCATCTCGTAGCCGGCTTCCTTGGCCCGTCTGATGACCTTCTCGCCCTCGGCGATGAACAGGCCTTCGGCGGGTTCGCGCCTGCGGCGCAGCTCCACGTCGGTCAGGCCGGTGTAGTCGCGCAGGCGCGGGTCGTCGGGGTCCTCAACGGTGATGAGATCGGCCACAGGGTGATACTGCCTTGTCCTGGGTGTGGTGCCAACGGCTTGGGACGGGTTGGGTTACCGGTGGTTACGGTTCCGCTCCGCTACGGTCCGGGGGTCGTCCCCCGGGAGTCACGCCTCCGTCCCGGGCCCCACCTTCACGACCTCGCCGATGACGATGACCGCCGGCGGCTTGACCTCCCGCGTCCGCACGGTCTCGGCGACCGTGGCGAGCGTCGCGTCGACCCGGCGCTGGGCGGCCGTGGTGCCCTCCTGGATCAGGGCGACCGGGGTGTCCGGGGACTTGCCGTTCGCCACCAGCGTCTCGGCGATCCGGCCGATCTTGTCGACGCCCATGAGGATCACGAGGGTGCCGGTGAGGCGGGCAAGGGCGGGCCAGTCCACCAGGGAGCGCTCGTCGTCGGGGGCCACATGGCCGCTGACCACGGTGAACTCGTGGGCGACGCCCCGGTGGGTGACCGGGATGCCGGCCGCGCTCGGCACGGAGATCGAGCTGGAGATGCCGGGGACGACCGTGCAGGGGATGCCGGCCTCGGCGAGGGCCTGGAGCTCCTCCATGCCACGGCCGAAGACGTACGGGTCACCGCCCTTGAGACGGACGACCGACTTGCCCTGCTTGGCGTGCTCGATCAGCGCGTTGTTGATGGCCTCCTGTGCCATGAAACGGCCGTACGGGATCTTCGCGGCGTCGATCACCTCGACGTGCGGCGGGAGTTCGGCGAGGAGGTCGCGGGGGCCGAGGCGGTCGGCGATGACGACGTCGGCCTCGGCGAGGAGACGGCGGCCGCGCACGGTGATGAGGTCCGGGTCGCCGGGGCCGCCGCCGACCAGGGAGACCCCGGGGGTGCGGGTGCGGTGGTGGGGGGCGACGAGGGTGCCGTCGCGCAGGCCCTCGACGACCGCGTCGCGGATGGCGGCGGTGTGGCGGGGGTCGCGGCCCTCGGCGCGGGCGGTGAGGACGGCGACCGTGACGCCCTCGCTGTGGCCGGTCGCCGGGGTCCAGGCCGTGGCCTCCTCGGCGCTGTCGGAGCGCACGCACCAGATGCGGTGGCGCTCCGCCTCGGCGGACGCGCGGGCGTTCGCCTCCGGGTCGCCGGTGGCGATCAGGACGTACCAGGCCTCGGCCAGGTCGCCCTCCGCGTAGCGGCGCTTCTCCCAGGTCAGCTCGCCCGCGTCCACCATCGCCTCCACGGACGGGGTCGCCGACGGGGAGACGAGGACGATGTCGGCGCCGGCCGCGATGAGGGCGGGGAGGCGGCGTTGGGCGACCTGGCCGCCGCCGATGACGACCACTCGGCGGCCGGCGAGGCGGAGGCCTACGGGGTAGGCGGGGTGTTCGGCCATGAGGGTGCGGCTCCTCGGGCTGGCGGCGGTGCGGTGGGGGCGCTGCGGCTTTGGAGCGGCCCTGACGTGGAATTTTAGGCTGCGGGTTCGGTGGGTGGCTGAGGTGGGTGGGGTTCCTTTCCCCAGGCCCACCCCTTCCCGAAACCGGGGGCGCTGCCCCCGGACCCCCGACCGTGCAGGCGGGTGGTCGGCTGTGCCCACCCGTTCCGCCCCGCGGAACGACTGCCCACAGCCTGAGCCGGGTCGAAGAAGGACCCGGTCTCCACTCCCTGCTCGCTTCTTTTACTTCTCGGTGACCCCCGCCGAGTCGAACGTCGCCACCTCGTGCATCGCTCTGGCCGCGCTCTGGACGACCGGGAGGGCGAGGAGGGCGCCGGTGCCCTCGCCAAGGCGGAGGTCGAGGTCGACCAGGGGGCGCAGGCCCAGCTTCTGGAGGGCGGCGACGTGGCCCGGTTCGGCGCTGCGGTGGCCCGCGATGCACGCGGCGAGGACCTCGGGGGCGATGGCGCGGGCCACCAGGGCGGCGGCGCCGGCGCTGACGCCGTCGAGGATCACCGGCGTACGGAGGGAGGCGCCGCCGAGGAGGAGGCCGACGATGGCGGCGTGTTCGAAGCCGCCGATGGCCGCCAGGACGCCGATGGGGTCGGCGGGGTCCGGCTGGTGGAGTTCGATGGCCCGGCGGACGACCTCGGTCTTGCGAGCGAGGGTCTCGTCGTTGATGCCGGTGCCCCGGCCGGTGACCTCGGCGGGGTCCGCGCCGGTGAAGACGGCGATCAGGGCGGCCGAGGCCGTGGTGTTGGCGATGCCCATCTCGCCCGTGAGCAGGGCCTTGTTGCCGGCCGCCACCAGGTCGCGGGCGGTCTCGATGCCCACCTCGATGGCCTGCTTGGCCTCCTCGCGGGTCATCGCGGGGCCGGTGGTCATGTCCGACGTGCCGGCGCGGACCTTGCGCGGCAGCAGCCCCGGGGTGGCCGGGAGGTCGCTCGCCACGCCCACGTCGACGACGCAGACCTCGGCGCCCACCTGGGCGGCGAAGGCGTTGCAGACCGCTCCCCCGCCGAGGAAGTTGGCGACCATCTGGGCCGTCACCTCCTGCGGCCAGGGGGTGACGCCCTGGGCGTGGACACCGTGGTCACCGGCGAAGATCGCGACGGCCGCGGGCTCCGGGATCGGCGGCGGGCACTGGCGGGACAGTCCGGAGAGCTGGGCGGAGATGATCTCCAGCATGCCGAGCGCGCCGGCCGGCTTCGTCATGCGCTTCTGGCGCTCCCACGCCTCGCCGAGCGCCTTGGCGTCCAGCGGGCGGATGCCGGCGACGGTCTCGGCGAGCAGGTCGTGCGGCTCGGCGCCGGGCAGGGCGCGGCGGCCGTACGTCTCCTCGTGTACGACCCAGGACAGCGGGCGGCGCTTGGCCCAGCCCGCCTGCATCAGCTCGGGCTCCTCCGGGAACTCGTCGACGTACCCGACGCACAGGTACGCCACGACCTCCAGGTGCTCGGGCAGGCCGAGGGCGCGGACCATCTCGCGCTCGTCGAAGAAGCTGACCCAGCCGACGCCGAGGCCCTCGGCGCGGGCCGCGAGCCAGAGGTTCTCGACCGCGAGGGCGGAGGAGTACGGGGCCATCTGGGGCTGGGTGTGGCGGCCCAGGGTGTGGCGGCCGCCGCGGGTCGGGTCGGCGGTGACGACGATGTTCACCGGGGTGTCGAGGATGGCCTCGATCTTCAGTTCCTTGAACTGCTTCGCCCGGCCCTTCGGCAGCGACTTCGCGTACGCCTCGCGCTGGCGCTGGGCCAGTTCGTGCATCGTGCGGCGGGTCTCGGCCGAGCGGATGACCACGAAGTCCCAGGGCTGCGAGTGGCCGACGGAGGGCGCCGTGTGGGCGGCCTCCAGGACGCGGAGCAGCACGTCGTGCGGGATCGGGTCGTCACGGAAGCCGTTGCGGATGTCGCGGCGCTCGCGCATGACCTTCAGGACGGCCTCGCGCTCGGCGTCGTCGTAGGGGGGCGCGGCCGGGCCCGCGGGCTGCCGCACGTCGTCCCTCACGTCTTCGGATGCTTCGTCCACCGGGGCCGTGCTCTCTTCGGCTGCTGCTGATTCCACTGCTTCCGCTTCCGGCGCCGTCGTCTCGCCGTCCTCCTGGTCGGCGGCCCTGGTGTCGAGGTCCTCGGCGTTCTGGACGACGTCCGGGTGGGCGCCGGCCGCCGCCGCGAGCGGCCGCGGTACGACGATCGTCTCGGCCTCGGAGCCACGCGGGGCGGGGACCATGACCACGTGCTCGCCCTCCCCCTCCGTCGGGCCTTCGGCTGCGTCCGTCTGCCCCTCGGCCGCCGGGAACTCGGCGGGGGCGGACGTCGACCCGTCCACGGGGAGCGCCGAAACCACCATCCCCTGGGGCGGGTTCGGGGCCGGCTGCGCGGCGACCGGCACGGGGCCGTCGGTGGGCACGGGCCGGCTCGCCGGCTGCTCGGTGTCGGCCTCGGCGCCGGGCGCGGGCGCCTGGGAGGTCACCGCGAGGGGTTGGGCGTCGGCGTCGGGCTCGGCCGGGGTCTGGATGACGGCGCCCTGTGGGGCGTCGGCCTGGGCGGCCGGGGCCGCAGGGGCTTCTGCGGCGAGCGGCTCGGCGGACGAGGGGTCCACGGGGGCTGAGGCGACAGACGCCGCGTCCACGGGCGTCGGGTCGGCCGTGGGGGCGGCCTGGCCGGCGGGAGTCGGGGCCTCGCCGGTCAACTCGTCGGCGGGGGCGGGCTCTTGGGCGTTCGCTCCGTCGGTCGGCTGGGCTGCCGCGCCCGCATCCGTGGCCCCCGGCTCGACGATGGCGTCGGGGGTGAGGGGCTGGGAGGGCTCCGACTGCGAGGGGGTCCCGGTGGGCTGCGCCGCCGCGACCTGGTCCTGAGCGGGGTCCTGAGCAGGGGTCGCGTCCTGGCCCTGCGCCTGGGTCACCGTGTCCGCGACAATTGCGTCCGGCTCGGAGGCCTGTGGGTCCTGAACCGTGGGGTGTTGCCCCGCCTGGACGGTCTCCGTCGGCTGGACGCCCTCGGCGAGGGCCTCGGGCGTGGGCTGCGCGGTCTCCGCCGCGAGGGCCTCCTGGGGCAGGGCCTCGGCCGCATCCGGCTCCGCCGACTGGGGCTCCTCGGCGGCCGGAGTTTCCGACTGCTGGGCGCCGGGCTCAGTGTCCGGGGCGGGTGCCGGTGGGACCTCGTCGATCTGCTCGGCCGGGGGCGCGGTGGCGGTCCCCTCGGTCGGCGCGGCGGTCGCGGTCTGCGGGTCCGGTACGTCGGTTACGTCGGCGGAGGCCTGCTCATCGGCCACGGTGGGCGGCGTCTGCTGCTCGGGAACGGTGGGGGCCTGCTCGGCGCCATCTGCGGCAGTCGGCGGCACCGGGTCGGCCTGCGCGGGGGCGGCCCCGGTCAGGGCGTCGGGCTGGGCCGGTGCGGCGTCGTCGACGGGGGTGGCGGTCTCCGCCTCCTGCGCGGCCTGGGGAACGTCCTGCGCCTCGGCGGCGGACTGCGCCGCGATCGGCTCGGGGTCCTGGGCTGCCGGGGGGAAGGGCGTCGCGTCCGGTGCCTGCGCGGCCTCGGCGGGAGACGCTGCCGCTTCAGGGGCCGGGACGGGTGCCTGGGTGGGGTCCTGGGCCTCGGCGGGCTGATCCCCGGCAGTCGCGGCGGCCGGCTCGGGCTGCGGCGCCTCGGCCTCCGGAGCCTGGGTGGCCTCCTCGGCGGCAACGGCCCCGGTCTCGGCCGTCTCCGGTGCCGTGAACGCCGTAGCGGCGGACTCGGGGGCCGGGACGGCGGACTCGGGGGCCGGGATCTGCTCGGCGACCGGCGCTTCGGCGGGCGTCTGGACCTGAGCGGCCTCGACGGCAACCGGTGCCTCGACCGGCTGGAAGGCTTCGACGGGCTGCGGGGCCTCGACCTCGACAGCGGCCGGCGCCTGGGCTGCCTGCGGGATCTCGGCGGTCGCGGCCTCGCCCTCGGCTGCCGGCGCTTCGGCCGCCTCCGGGAGCTGCTCCTCCACGGCACCGGGCGCTTCCGCGACCTCCGGGGCCTGGAGATGCGCCGCGACCGGGGTCCCGACCACGTCGGGGGCGCGGAACTGGGCGACCGCCGCCTCCTGAGCCAGGGCGTAGGCGGCGTCCTGCGCCTGGTGGAGGGCCTCGGGGTCCTGGATCTCCTCCGGGGTCTCCGCGGTCTGCGGAGCCTGCGCCGCCAGGGGTGCCTCGGCCACGGCCACGGAGTGGGGCGTCTCCTGCGGAGCGACCGTTTCTGCAGCCGCTCCCCCTGCGGCGACTCCCGGCGCGGGGGCGGCCTGGGCCGGGGCGCCGACCCACTGGGACACGGGCTGCGGGGGTACGTCGAGGTACTCCGGACCGGTGGTGGCCGGACCGGCGTGGCGTGCGGCACCGGGCGGGACGGGGGCTCCGGCGGGGCCCCGGTCGGCGAGGGAGCGGACCGGGCTGGCGGAGGCGTCGGGCGTCGGCGGGCCGAGGTGCAGCGGGCGGCGGGCCACCGGCGGCTGCGGGACGGGCGTCGCGACGGGGGTGCGGACGGCGCTGAGGTCGTGCGCGCCGCTGTCGCGGCCGGACATCTCGTGCGGGCCCGGCTCGTGGACGACGGGCTCGTGGACGACCTGGACGACGGGCTCGGGGGCGGGCGGCGGCATCTCGTTGCCCCACGCGCCCTGGGCGCCCGGCAGCAGAAGGTCCTCGTCCTCGGCGGCGGTCTCGGAGAGGTAGGTGTACGCACCCGGCGCAGGGACGCCCGGCTGCTCCACCATGCCTGCGCTCTCCGGCTGTCCCTCGCCCGGGACCTGGCCGGTGTCGGTCATGCGTACCCCTCGCCCATCGGTTAGTGCCTCCATGCCAGCTGGCCCGGGAACGGCGCACCTACCGCCCCACTGCTGTGGAGAACGAGCGTGCGTGCCCAGCGGCACGTGACGACCCGCCTGCATGTCGACAAAGCCATTGAAGGGCCATTGTCGCGGTCGTCCCCCCGTCGCGACAGCTTGATCCGCGACGGTCCGCTGTGGACTGCGCCACGTTGCGCGTCCTCCCCGTTCCGCCGTACCACACACGCTCTCAAAACGGGCGCGTTTTTAGGACATTGACCGACGAAGTGCCGGGTGTCGAAGTGCGGTACGACGGTCGGCCAGCCTACCGCGCCGGTACGACAACCGGATCACTGGGAACGGTCGGGCAGGTTCCCGCTGAGCAGGAACGCGACGCTCCGTTCCCTCTCCGTCCAAGCCCTTGTATCGAGTTCGACGGACTGGACGAACTCGCAGCGGACCTCGTACCCGTGCTCGGTCAGGTCGCGTCCGATGCGCTCGGCGGCGGGGCGGGTGAGCGCGTGCGTGACGATGCGCTGCGGGCGGCGGTCGGCGACGGCGGAGACCACCGTCGCTCCCCCGCCGCCGACGCGGACGACATCGGGTTCGGGGAGGTTCTCCAGGACGTGCGGGGCGGCGCCGTGGACCACGTGGAGCTGGACGCCGAAGCGGCGGGCGGCGAGGGTCGTACGGCCGCAGGCCTCGGGGTCGCGGTCGACGGCTATGACGGCGGCGCCGGAGCGGGCCGCCTCGGTGGCGAAGGCACCGCTGCCCGAGCCGATGTCCCACACCAGGTCGCCCACCCGGGGTCCGAGCCGGGCCAGTTGGGAGGAGCGCAGCAGTTCGGCCTCGCCCTCGCCCATGGCGGCGCCGTAGACACCGGAGGGCAGTGCCCAGCCGCGCGGGCCGGTGCCGGGGTCGCGGCCCGCGAGCCAGCCGCCGTTCTCGCCGGCGGTGGCGGGTCCGCCGATGACGATGACGAGGTTGGGGTCGCGCCAGGTGCGGTCGACGGCCTTGTCGGAGCTGAGGACGGTGACCCTCTCGCGTTCCGTGCCGAGTTCCTCGCAGACCACGAAGGTGCGGTGAACCCTGTCGAGGAGGAGGCCGAGTTCGGCGGGTCCGGCGCCGGGCGAGGTGAGGACGGCGACCTTGGCGTGGGCGCGGCACACGTTGACCGCGCGGCGCAGCGTACGGCGGTGGGCGACGACCACCTGGGCGTCGTCCCAGGGCATGCCCGCGCGGGCGAAGGCGGCGGCCACGGAGGAGACGCCGGGGACCACCTCGACCTCCAGGCCGAACTCGGGGGCCCGGAGGGTGCGGACGACGCCGAAGAAGCCCGGGTCGCCGTCGGCGAGGACGACGGCGGTGCCCCGGTGGCCGGCGATGCGGCGGGCGGCCAGGGCGACACTGCCGAGGCGGATGCGTTCGGCGGCCGGGGGCACCTCGGGCAGGGCGAGGTGGTGGGCGGCGCCGGCCACCAGGGTGGCGGCGGCGAGGGCGGAGCGCGCCGCGGCGGTCAGGGGGGAGCCGTCCCAGCCGATCACCGTGACCCGGTCGGCCATCGTCGTCAGTCTCCAGAGGGTCTTCGCAGGTCGTCGGATTGCCCGCTCGGGGTCCCGTGAGAGTACCTGGTGACGGGGTGGGACCCGGCGGCCGGGCGGCGGCCTCCGCGTACCCGTGGGTTGTTCAGTTCCAGTCCGAGTAGGAGCCGAAACCACCGCTGTCGGCCAGTTCCTCGCTGACGCCCTCGATGTCCTCGGGCAGCAGGCTCCAGACGATGAAGTCCGTGCGGATCTCGGTCCAGCCGTCCTCGGCGGTGCGGGCCCGCGCTATGCAGGCGTTGCGCAGTACGCCCTCGCTGATACAGCCGATCTTCTGCGCGACCTGCTGGGAGGCGGTGTTGTCGGCGGCGGTGCGCAGCTCGATGCGTTCGAACTTCTGCTCGCGGAACAGCCATTGGGCGGTCGCGAGGGCCGCTTCGGAGGCGTAGCCCTCGCCGCGCGCCCAGGGGGCGACGACGTACGACAGTTCCGTGGCTCTGACGTGCCAGTCGGTCCTGGTCAGTTGGATGACACCGACCAGGCGCTGGGTGAGGAACTCGGTGACCGCGAGGTCGAGTCCGCGTCCGGAGGTGCGTTCGGTGGGCGCGTACTCGGTGATCCAGGTACGCGCCTCACGTTCGGTGAACGGTTGCGGGACGTCGGTCCAGGCCATCACCTGTTCGTCGTTCATCATCTCGGTGAACGCCTGGATGTCGTCCTCGTCGAACGGGCGCAGAACCAACCGATCCGTGCTGATGGAGATGTCGGGAAAGGTGCTCGTCATGCGCCGCTCCGTAACCTTCGAAAACTTTGAGGGCCTGCTGAACTGCCCAGCATGCAGCATGAAAGCACTGAATCGCACCACAGGGGTCCACTCCCTGTGAGGGAGCGGACCCCATGCGTGGCGATACGCCGTATACGTACGGTCGGATCATGTACGGATCGGAAGGCGATCAGACGGCGGATCGGGAGGCGGTCAGAAGGACGGGATGACGGAGCCGTTGCTCCACTTGTCCTCGATGAACTTCCTGACCTCGTCCGAGGTGAGGAGCTTGGCGAGCTTCTTGACGCGCGGGTCGTCCTCGTTGCCCTCCTTGACGGCGAGGAAGTTGCCGTTGGGGTTGTCCTTGGCGGGCTCGACGGCGAGGGCGTCGTCGGCGGGCGAGAGGTCGGCCTCCAGCGCGTAGTTGCCGTTGATCACCGCGGCGTCGACGTCGTCCAGGGAGCGCGGGGTCTGGGCCGCCTCCAGCTCCTTGAACTTGAGCTTCTTGGGGTTCTCGGTGATGTCGGCGGGGGTCGCGTCGGTGCCGACGCCGTCCTTGAGCGTGATGATCCCGGCGGAGTCCAGGAGCTTGAGGGCGCGGGCCTCGTTGACCGTGTCGTTCGGGACGGCGACGGTCGCGCCGCTCTTGAGGTCGTCCTTGCTCTTGACCTTGTTCGAGTAGAGGCCGAGCGGCTCCAGGTGCACGGTGACGACGGGCACGATGTGGGTGCCCTGCTTCTTGTTGAAGTCGTCGAGGTACGGCTGGTTCTGGAAGTAGTTGGCGTCCACGGAGCCGTCCTCGGTCGCCGTGTTCGGCAGGACGTAGTCGGTGAACTCCTTGACCTCCAGGTCGAGGCCCGCGTCCTTCGCCAGGTTGTCCTTGACGAAGTTCAGGATCTCGGCGTGCGGGGTGGGGTTGGCGGCGACGACCAGTGGGCCGCTCGTGTCGGACGCGCTGTCGGTCTTGTCCGCGCCGCAGGCGGTGAGCCCGAGGGTGAGGGCTCCGGCGGCGAGGACGGCGGTGGTGAGCTTGGCGGTGTTACGCACGAAAAGTGCCTTTCCTTTTGGGTGGAGCGGTCCCGTCTTGGGTGGGACGGGAAATCTGTGGGTGGCCGAGAGAGGTCAGACCTTGGTGGCCTCGGGCGCGGTCGGCTCGGTCTTGGCCCTGAGCAGCCGGAGCGCCGGCGCGGGACCGGAGCGGCCGCCGCGGCGGTGCAGGGCGCGGGCCGCGTAGTCGCCGGCGAACTGGATGGCGGAGATGACGACGGCGAGGACCGCCACGGTGATCCACATCAGTTCGGTCTCGAAGCGCTGGTAGCCGTAGCGGATGGCGATGTCGCCGAGGCCGCCCGCGCCCACGGTGCCGGCCATGGCCGAGTAGCCGATCAGGGCGACGACGGTGGTCGTGGCGGAGGAGATCAGTGAGGGCAGGGACTCGGGGACGAGGACGCTGCGGACGACGGTCCACGTGTTGCCGCCCATGGCCTGCACGGCCTCGACCAGCCCGTGGTCCACCTCGCGCACGGCCGTCTCGACGAGGCGCGCGAAGAACGGGATGGCGCCGATCGCGAGCGGCACGATGGCGGCCTCACGGCCGATGGTCGAGCCGGTGACCCAGCGGGTGAAGCCCATCAGCGCGACCATCAGGATGATGAAGGGCATCGAGCGGGCGATGTTCACGATCTGCCCGACGACCCTGTTGGCGAGGACGTTCTGCAGCAGGCCGCCCCGGTCCGTGAGGACGAGCAGGATGCCGAGCGGGAGGCCGCCGACGACGGCGATGAGGGTGGACCAGCCGACCATGTAGAGGGTGTCCCAACAGGCCTGCTCCAGCAGGGGCCGCATCTCGGACCAGGTCACTTGGCACCTTCCTTCACCGGCGCGGACGACAGCGCGGGCGCCGGTGGGGACGCCTGGGCGTCCCGGCCGACCACGTCGATCTGGAGGCCCTGTTCGCGCAGGAAGCCGACGGGAACCACGTTGTCCTCGTAGCGGCCGGGCAGTTCGATGCGCATCCGGCCGATCTGGAGGCCGCCGACGGTGTCGATGGCGGCGCCGAGGATCGAGATGTCGATGTTGTACGTGCGGGACAGCTGGGAGATGACCGGCTGGGTGGCGGCCTCGCCCTGGAAGGTGACGTCGAGGACGGTGCGGTCGTCGCCGGTGGCCTCACCGCCCACCGGGAAGAGCGCGGCGGCCAGTTCGGAGCCCGGGGTGGCGAGCAGTTCGCTGACCGTGCCGGACTCGACGAGGCGCCCCTTCTCCATGAGGGCGGCGGAGTCGCAGACGCTCTTCACGACGTCCATCTCGTGCGTGATGAGCAGGACGGTCAGGCCCAACTGCCGGTTCAGGTCGCGCAGCAGCGCCAGGATCGAGCGGGTGGTCTCCGGGTCGAGGGCGCTGGTGGCCTCGTCGGAGAGGAGCACCTTCGGGTCGCCGGCGAGTGCGCGGGCGATGCCGACGCGCTGCTTCTGACCGCCGGAGAGCTGGGCCGGGTAGGCCTTGGCCTTGTCGGCGAGACCCACGAGGTCGAGCAGTTCCAGGGCCTTGCGGGAGCGCTCCTGGCCGGACCTGCCGAGGATTTCGAGCGGCAGCTCGACGTTGTCCTGGACGGTGCGGGAGGAGAGCAGGTTGAAGTGCTGGAAGACCATGCCGATCCGGCTGCGCGCCTGCCGGAGCTGCCGGCCGGCGCGGGGACCGCGGCCGGCCAGGGCGGTGAGGTCCTGGCCCGCCACGGCCACGGTTCCGGAGGTGGGGCGTTCGAGCAGGTTGACGCAGCGGATGAGCGAGGACTTGCCGGCGCCGGACTGGCCGATCACGCCGTACACCTCGCCCTCGCGTACATGCAGATCGACGCCGTCGAGGGCGGTGACCTCGCGGCCACGACCTCGATAGACCTTGGTCAGGCCCGATGTGGTGATCACTGGATTTCCGTCACTGTCGAGTGCGCGGGCGTGGGTGTGCCCGGACACGGGTGCAAGCGGTCAGGGACGCGACACGGTTCTCGCGGTGGCGATGGAACCGGAGGAGAACTTGTGCGCGGGAGGCTCGGTCCGTCACGCGCGGCGGCGTGCGGGGCCTTCTAGAAGGCGCACATTCGACACATACAACGAGCACCGGGCGTCATCGTCGCCTCGGTCGCAAACATGCGGCAGCTCGTCGTGGTCATGAGATCAGTAAATCAGATGTATGCAGCAGGTGAGAGGGGGCTGTCCGTATGACGGACGCACGTGAGGCACATATCCGCAGGTGCAGCAGGGTGTCGTCCACTCTGTGGGCATCCGCCGCTGTGGCCAAGGCCACGATCCCGGGCCCGGGGGTTTCCCGGCCCGGGGCCGGGAGCGGCAGGGGATTTTGGCCGTAATAGGGTCGCGGCATGCTTGTTGCCCTGACGGTGACGACCGCCGTCGCCGCGCTTCTGCTCGCCGCGTGGTGCGGCTGGGCCGCGTACCGCGATCAGCCGACCAAGGACTGGCACTTCATCGGCATGGCCGTGGTGTCGGTGCTGGCCCTCGTCCAGCTGGTCGTCGGGATCGTGCAGCTGGCGCGCGGGGAGAAGGCGGAGCAGGGGACCACGATCTTCGTCTCCTACCTCCTCGGGGCTTTCGCCTGCGTCCCGGTGACCGGGTTCATGTCACTGGCCGAGCGCACCCGCTGGGGCAGCGTGACCGTCGCGGCCGGCGGTGTGGTCCTCGCCGTGCTGCAGGTGCGGCTCTACGACATCTGGGGAGGCTGAGATGACCGCGACGGACGACCGGCCTCGGGACGAGAAGCGGGCGCGGCTCATCAGCGGGCCGGGGATACTGCTGGTGTGGCTGTACGGCGTGATGGTCGTCGGGGCCGTGTCGCGGTCCGCCGTGCAGATCTCGACGGAGTTCGAGCACGCGCCGCTCGCGTACTCGCTGTCCGCGCTCGCCGGTGTCGTGTACGGCTTCATCACGTACTCGCTGGTGCGGGGCGGGGAGTTCGCCCGGCGGGCGGCCCGGATCTGTTGTGCTGTGGAGCTGGCGGGCGTGCTGATCGTGGGCACGTGGACACTGGTGGAGCCGTCGGCGTTCCCGGACAAGACCGTGTGGTCGGACTACGGGATCGGCTATCTGTTCATTCCCGTGATCCTGCCGATCACGGCGCTGTACTGGCTGCGAAAGGGTGCGCGGGCGCCCCGTTAGGGGCGCGGCACGCTTCTCACGCCGTCGTCGCGTACGCCCCCGCCGGCTTCTCCAGCACCACCATGGGTACGCCGTCCTGGCCCTGGCTGGTGCCGACCGTCTCGTAGCCGACGCGGCGGTACAACCGGAGGTTGCCCTCGCTGCGGTGGCCCGCGCTGAGGCGGAACCTGGTGGCGCCGTGCTCCCCGGCGAGGGCCGACTCGGCGGCGCGCAGGAGCCTCGCGCCGATGCCGTGCCCCTGGAGACGCGGGTGGACGCAGAGTTTGCCGATGGCGGCGGTGCCGTCGGCGTCGAGGGCGCCGCGCACGGAACCGACCACCTCGTCCCCCAGCCTGGCCACGAACACGCAGTCCGAGGCGACCTCCGCGCGGACGGAGTCGAGGCTCTGGACGAGCGGATCGATGCGGTAGTTGCCGTACAGTGCCGCCTCGCTCTGGAAGCACAGGTACTGCAGCTTGAAGATCTGCTCGGCGTCCTGCTCGGTCGCCACCGAGATGGTCACGCTCATGCCCATGTGTGCACGCCTCCCGCTCACCTGCTCACCCGATGTCCCTCACTCCTATCCCCGTGGTTCGCGCGCCGCAACCTCCGCCGTCAGCAATCGGCGAAGACATCCCAGACATCGGGAACGTTCCGGACCGAGGCTGCCCTGTGAGATACCCAACTCGCCCGCGATCTCACGGTAGGTGAGGTCCTGCGGGGACAGCAGGGCGGCGAGCAGACGGGGGCAGCGGCCGGGCAGTCGGCGCACGGCCGCGTACAGCGCGCGGCGGCGGGCGGCCGTGAGGGCCTGCTGCTCGGGGCCGGGCGCGCGGTCGTCGGCGGGCTCGGCGGCGTAGGGCTGTTCGAGGCGGGCCTTGCGGCGGCTGAGGCGCGCCTCGAATCGGACGGCGCTGCGCAGCCAGCTCTCGGGGTCCTCGGGTGGGCCGTCGCTGTCGAGCCGTTCCAAGAGGCGCAGCCAGACCGCCTGTTCCAGGTCCCCCGCCTCGGCCCCGGCCGCGTACGCCTCCGCCGAGACCTCCGCGACCAGCAGGGGGCGGAGGCCGACGAGCATGTCGTGTGTCATATGCCCCGGGACGCCGCCGCCCCGACAGGGGTTGCCGGGGCGGAGCGGAGTCACCCCAATCGGGGCTCGGGGCTCAACCGTTGACGTTCGAACCCCCGTGCCGTTCGTCAGTCGCCGACGAAGTCCGCGTGGGCCAGCAGACCGGTGTCCGGGTTGTCGGTGAAGATGCCGTCGATGCCGGTGTCGAAGTACACCTTGAACGCGCCGAAGGCGTCGCCGTAGGCGTTGGCGTCCGTGCCCTTGCGGAAGTTCGCGGGCAGGAAGCTGTTCTCGTTGCGCATCGTGTAGGGGTGCAGGATCAGGCCCTTGGCGTGCGCGTCGGCGACGAGGGTGGTCGGCGTGGTGAGGTTGCCGCCCGAGTCGCGCGGGATGATCAGGTCCAGCGTGGGGCCGATGCCGTTGGCGTACGAGGCGATCCAGGCGAGTCCGGCCGGCTTGACCAGGTCGGCGACGGTGCGCGGGTCGCCGGCCTCGACGAAGTCCCAGGGGCGGGTGGCGGCGCCGGACAGCAGGACGACGAGAGGGCTGTCCACCAGCCGGTTCAGCCGCTGGATGCTGCTCGGCTCGAACGACTGGAGGAAGACCGGCGAGTTCTTCTTGTGCCGGTCGTACTTGCGCAGCAGCTTGGCGAGCGGCTCCTCGAGGCCCAGGCCCAGCTTGCGGAAGTAGGTGGGGTGCTTGGTCTCGACGTGCAGCCAGACGCGCCTGCCCCGCTTCCGGCCCTCCTTGTCGGCCCAGCGCAGCACCTCCTCGAAGGAGGGGATCTCCCAGCGGCCGTCGTAGAGGGTGTTCTCCTGCCGGTTGCCCGGGATGCGCTCCTTGGCGCGCAGCGTCTTCAGCTCGGCGAGGGTGAAGTCCTCGGTGAACCAGCCGGTGTAGGTGACGCCGTCGACGACCTTGGTGGTCTTCCGGTCGGCGAACTCGGGGTGGACCGCGACGTCGGTCGTGCCGGTGATGTCGTTCTCGTGACGGCATACGAGATGGCCGTCCTTGGTGGGCACGAGGTCCTGCTCGATGACGTGCGCGCCCATGTCGAGGGCGAGCTGGTACGAGCCGAGCGTGTGCTCCGGGCGGTAGCCGCTGGCCCCTCGGTGCGCGATGACCGTCGGCACCGGCAGGCTCCGGTAGCCGCCGCCCGAGTGGCCGGCCGACCTGGCGTCCGCCGTGGCCTCGTCGGCTCTCGCCGCGGCCGGCAGTCCGAGGACCGCTCCGCCCGCGCCGAGCACCGCGGCGCCGAGCAGTGCACGTCGGCCCGTTCCGCGGCCCTGTTCGTTCGCGTCCTTCGCGTCCTGCGACTGCCGCGGCTCCTGCGTCCCCATGACCGGCTCCTCCACCGTGATGCCCTGCACCTGTCAAAGCGGGACGATCGTAGGTGTCCCGAGGTGACCGTTGGGAGACCTGGGACCGAACACGCGGAAGACGCCTTGTGTCGCCCGGGAGGCGGAATTTGACGGAGTGTCGGTTCGGTGACGCGATGTCCGTCACATGACGCGCCGGGTGACAACCCGCCATCAGCGCGTCACCGCAGGTAAAACAGCGTCAACAGTTGGTATCCACTCGGTGAACCCGACGTGCGCCGCGCCATGAGGCGGGAGTATCGTCCTCACCTGCACAGACTTGTACCGGAACGCTTGACATGGGAGGGCCCGTTGTCCCGCTTCGCGCTCATCAAGGCAGTGCTCGGACCGATCATGCGCCTGATGTTCCGCCCTCGGGTGGAAGGCGCTGAGCACATTCCGGGGGACGGTCCGGTGATCCTCGCCGGCAACCATCTGACCTTCATCGACTCGATGGTCCTGCCGCTGGTCTGCGACCGGCAGGTCTTCTTCATCGGCAAGGACGAGTACGTCACCGGCAAGGGGATCAAGGGCCGTCTGATGGCCTGGTTCTTCACCGGGGTCGGCATGATCCCCGTCGACCGCGACGGCGGGCGGGGCGGGGTCGCCGCCCTGATGACCGGGCGGCGGATCCTGGACGAGGGCAAGGTGTTCGGGATCTACCCCGAGGGGACGCGGTCGCCCGACGGCCGGCTGTACCGGGGGCGGACCGGGATCGCCCGGCTGACGCTGATGACCGGGGCGCCGGTCGTGCCGTTCGCGATGATCGGGACGGACAAGATCCAGCCGGGCGGGGCGGGGGTGCCCCGGCCGGGGCGGGTCACCGTGCGGTTCGGTGAGGCGATGGAGTTCTCCCGGTACGAGGGGATGGATCGGGACCGGTATGTGCTGCGGGCGGTGACCGATTCCGTGATGGCCGAGGTGATGCGGTTGTCGGGGCAGGAGTACGTGGACATGTACGCATCCAAGGCCAAGGAAGCGGCCTAGCTCCGCGGCGGCGCTCCGCTGGGGGTGCCGGGTTCGGTTGTTGGTCGGGTGCGGGGCGGTGGGGGCTGGTCGCGCAGTTCCCCGCGCCCCTGGGCCCGTTGTCGCTGAGCGAGGGCTCTGCGAGCGCCGGCAGCGGGGGGTGCCAGGTTTCGGTTGTTTGTCGAGTGCGGGTTGGTGGGGGCTGGTCGCGCCGTTCCTCGCGCCCCTGGGGGTGCTGGGCTAAGCGGCGTTTTCCAGGTGTTGGTCGCGCAGCATGAACCAGGCCGCTGCTGCGGTGGCCAGGAGGACGGCCGCGCCTGCGCCCGCCGCTGTCGTGAGGCCTTCCACGAAGGACTCCCTCGCGGAGGTCAGCATGGCCTGGGCCGTGTCCGACGGCATTCGTCCCGCCGCGTCGACCGCGCCACCCAGTGACTCGTATGCCCCTTCCGGGGTGCCCGCCGGTGCCGTGAAGTCGCGGTACACGCCCGTCACGATCGAGCCCAGGACCGCGATGCCCAGGGCCGCGCCCAGCTCGTAGGCCGTTTCGGAGACCGCCGAGGCAGAACCCGCCTGTTCCTTGGGGACGCTGGAGAGGATGACGTCGGCGGTGACGGTGAAGGAGAAGCCTGCGCCGATGCCGACGACCAGCAGGGCGACGCCGATCAGCGGGTAGCCGGTGGAGCGGTCGACCAGGGTGAGCAGGGCGAGGGCCAGACCGATGGCCGCGAGGCCGCCCGCTACTACGGAGCGGACGGAGAAGCGGCGGGCGGCGGCTCCGGCGATCAGCCCCGCGGCCACCGCTCCGATCGCCGCCGGGAGTTCCGCGAGGCCCGCCTCCAACGGACGCCTGCCCTGGACCAGTTGCAGGAACTGGGAGAGGAAGAAGACCAGGCCGGACAGGCCGAGGATGGTCAGCAGGTCGGCGAGGACGGCTCCGGAGAAGCCCCGGTTGCGGAACAGGCGCATGTCCAGCAACGGGTGCGGCAGGGTGAGCTGACGGCGTACGAAGAAGAACAGCCCGGCGACACCGAATAGGCCGGCGGCGAGCGCGTTGCCGTCGACGCCGTGGGTGGCGGTCTCCTTCACCGCGTACACGACACCGATCATGCCGACCAACGACAGGCCGACGCTGGGCATGTCCCACGGGCCCGGGTTCGGGTGGCGGGACTCGGGGAGCAGCTTGATGCCGACGAGGACCAGGACGGCCATCACGGGCAGGTTGATGAGGAAGACCGAGCCCCACCAGAAGTGTTCGAGCAGGAAGCCGCCGACGACCGGGCCGACGGCCGTACCGGCGGAGGCCGTGGCGCCCCATACGCCGATGGCGAGGCTGCGTTCGCGCGGGTCGTGGAAGAGGTTGCGGATCAGGGCGAGCGTGGCGGGCATCAGGGTCGCGCCCGCGACACCGAGCAGTGCCCGCGCGACGATCATCGTCTCGGGCGTCGTCGCATAGGCGTTGAGCACGGATATCGCGCCGAACGCGGTGGCGCCGATCAGCAGGAGCTTCTTGCGGCCGATGCGGTCGCCGAGGCTGCCGGCCGAGACGAGCAGGCCCGCGATGACGAACGAGTAGATGTCACCGATCCACAGGAGCTGGGTGCCCGAGGGCGCCAGGTCCTCACTGATGTAGGGGGTCGCGAGACCGAGGACGGTCGCGTCGACGGCCACCAGCAGCACAGCGAGCACCAGGACGGCGAGCGCGAGCCAGCGGCCCGGCCTCTTCTCCGCCTCGACGGTGCGGGCCGGCCGCAGGGTGCTGGTCATGATTCCTCTCTCGGGTCTTCGGGGTGGCTGGGGTGTTCGGGGTGACTGGGGTGTTCGGGGTGGCGCAGGGCGCCGCCGAGCAGCAGTTCGGTGATCATGAAGGTGAAGTCGTTGGGAGCCACGCGGCCCTCCGAGACGGCCCACGCGCCGGAGGCCAGCAGGCCGTAGAGCGCTTCGGTGAGCCAGGCCGGGGTGAGGTCGATACGGAACTCGCCCGCCGCCTGGCCGCGTTTGAACAGGGTCGCGATGGCGGCGTCGATCCGGGCCCAGCCCTCGTGCTGCCCCTCGCCCTCGAACAGCTGGTTCTCGGTGTAGAGGAAGGCGAGCAGGCCCGCGGCCGGTTCGATCTCGCGCACCAGCCGGCGTACGGCGTCACGCGCCAGGCCCTCGGCCGGGCGGGCCGCGGCCAGCGCGGCCTCGCACTCCTCGATGCCGAGCGCCTCCAGCGCCCGGACGAGCGCGTCGCGCCCGGCGAAGTGGCGGTGCAGCGTGGCCCGGCTGATCCCGGCGGCCTTGGCGACCTCGTCCATGGTCGCGGTGGACTTGCGGGTCAGCAGGGCGGCTGCGCTGCGCAGCACGTGTTCACGGTCGACGGCCATGAGACAACCATAGCCCACATGAGACATTTTTGTCTCATCGAGGGCATCGGTGTCTCATGGCTGTGGGTTCAGCGGCTCCTTCCGCTGGTCGCGGGTTCCCTCCGTGCGGTCAGTGCCAGGGCAGGCTGCCGCGCTTCTCCCAGTACGTCCGCGGGTCCTCGGCGAGGTCCGCGAGGCGGGCCAGTTCGTCGTCGTCGAGGTCGACGACCGCCGCGTGCAGGTTGGAGGCGAGCTGGTTGGTGGTGGCGGCGCCGGAGAGGACGACTCCGGCCCACGGCTGGCGCAGGACCACCGCGAGGGCGACCGCGTCGCAGCCGAGGCCCGTCCGTTCGGCGACGGCCCTGAGCTCGTCCGGGGCGTGCGGACCTGCCAGGCGGCCGTTGGCCATGCCCTCCTTGACGATCACGGTCAGACCGGCGTCGTGCGCCTCGGCGAGGGCGGGGGCGGCGGAGGTCTCCAGCGCGTTGTACGTCGACTGGACGGTACGGAAGAGGGGTTCGCCGTCGACGGTCACGGTGAGGGCGGTGCGGATGGCGTCCGCCTGGGCCGGGCCGCTGGTGGAGAAGCCAACGGTGACGCCCTGGGCGGCCGCCTCCGCCAGCCTGGCGTGGAGTTCCTTGTCGGTGAGGGCCGGACTGTCCGGGGTCACCGAGTGGATCTGGTAGAGGTCGAGCCGGTCGCCGAGCAGCTCGGCGGTCTCGGCGCGCTGCCGCTCGTACGTGGGGAGGCTGTGGTCCTTGACCTCGTGCTTCTCGGCGTCGGTGGTCCAGTCGGCGGTGTAGGTGTAGCCCCATTTGCTGCCGATGACCACGTCGTCGAGGCCGGGGCGAGTGCGGAGCCAGTCGGCGAGGAACTCCTCGGAGCGGCCGTAGGAGCGGGCCGCGTCGAAGTAGCGGACGCCCTGGGCGTAGGCGGCGTCGAGGAGTTCGTGGGTGCGGGTGCGGAGGGCTTCGACGGTGCGGGTCTCTCCGAGGTCGGCGTCGCGGCCGAGGGTGATGTAGCCGGGGCGGGCGACCGCGGCCAGACCGAAGCCGATGTGGCAGGTGGGGGTGGTCGCTGCGGCCAGTCGGGCGAAGGGCATCGCGGGCTCCGTTCGGGTCGGCTCCTTGCGGTTCCTGAGCCAACGTAACCCGGGATGACCTTTGTTGTGTTGTGGGGTGGGGTGAGTGGCGGGTGAGGGGGCGGGGGCGGGCCTCCCGGGGATTTTCGCCCCCGCCGCCCCTACCCGTCCCATCCTTCAGGGGCTGCGCCCCTTCGACCCCCAAGCGTCCGTCCGGTGGGGCTTCTCGCGCAGTTCCCCGCGCCCCTGGAAAAAGCGGGGCTGCGCCCCGGCTTTTTCCAGGGGCGGGTGGGTCAGCTCTTCTTGGCGTTTGCCCAGGCGTGCTGGGCCGTCACGTCCTGCTTGATGTCCGCCAGTTGGGTCGCGACCGCGCTCGGGGCCGTGCCTCCTCGGCCGTTGCGGGAGGCGAGGGCGCCCGGGACGTTCAGGACGGTGCGGACCTCGGGGGTGAGGTGGGAGGAGATCTTGGCGAACTGGTCGTCCGTCAGGTCGTTCAGTTCCTTGTTCTCGGCCTCGGCGGCCTTGACGCACTCGCCGGCGACCTCGTGGGCGACCCGGAAGGGGACGCCCTGCTTGACCAGCCACTCGGCGATGTCGGTGGCGAGGGAGAAGCCGGCCGGGGCCAGTTCCTCCATGCGCTCGCGGTGGACGGTGAGGGTGGCCATCATGCCGGTGAACGCGGGGAGGAGGACCTCCAGCTGGTCGATCGAGTCGAAGACCGGCTCCTTGTCCTCCTGGAGGTCGCGGTTGTAGGCCAGGGGGAGGGCCTTCAACGTCGCCATCAGGCCCGTCAGGTTGCCGATCAGGCGGCCGGACTTGCCCCGCGCAAGCTCCGCGATGTCCGGGTTCTTCTTCTGCGGCATGATCGACGAGCCCGTCGAGAACGCGTCGTGGAGGGTCACGAAGGAGAACTCCTTCGTGTTCCAGATGATGACCTCCTCGGCGATCCGGGAGAGGTTCACCCCGATCATCGCGGTGACGAAGGCGAACTCGGCGACGAAGTCGCGGGACGCGGTGCCGTCGATGGAGTTCGCCGAGCTGCCGTGCTCGAAGCCGAGGTCCTTGGCGACCGCCTCCGGGTCCAGGCCGAGGGAGGAACCGGCCAGGGCGCCCGAGCCGTACGGGGAGACCGCGGTGCGCTCGTCCCACTGGCGCAGCCGCTCGGCGTCCCGGGAGAGGGACTGCACGTGGGCGAGGACGTGGTGGGCGAAGAGCACCGGCTGCGCGTGCTGGAGGTGGGTGCGGCCGGGCATGGCCACGTCCGGGTGGGCCTCCGCCAGGCCGATCAGCGCGTCCTGGAGGTCGGCGATCAAGCCGCCGATCGTACGGGCGTGGTCCCGCAGGTACATCCGGAAGAGGGTCGCGACCTGGTCGTTCCGGGACCGGCCGGCGCGCAGCTTGCCGCCCAGGTCCGGGCCGAGACGCTCCAGGAGACCGCGCTCCAGGGCGGTGTGCACGTCCTCGTCGGCGACGGTGCCGACGAACGCGCCCGAGGCCACGTCCGTTTCGAGCTGGTCGAGGCCCGCGATCATCCGGGACAGCTCGTCCTCGGTGAGCAGGCCCGCCTTGTGCAGCACGCGCGCGTGGGCGCGGGAGCCCGCGATGTCGTACGGGGCCAGCCGCCAGTCGAAGTGGACGGACGCGGACAGCTTCGCCAGGGCCTCGGCGGGACCGTCGGCGAAACGGGCGCCCCAGAGCCGTACGTCACCGCTGTTGCTGCTCACTCGCGTTGCTCCTAGATCTCCGCTTACTGCGTTCACTGCCATGCATGAGTATGCAGAACTCTGCATGAATCGTCAATCTGAGAGAAGTTTGAGAGACGCCGAGAAACCTTTGAACAAACGAAACCGCTTTCACGTAACTCACACCGGACGCAGGCGCCGCGTTCGTAAACAACGACCACACCCGACCCGAGTGAGGCATCCGCATGTCCAGGGCTCTTCCGAAGTACAACAAGCGTCGCGTAGGGATCATCGGCGGCGCCGCCGCGGTCGTGCTCTCCGGAGCGGTCATCGCGGGTTCCGCCCTCGCCGGCGAGGGTGCCAACAACGAGGACGCCGCGGGCAACGCCTCCCCCGGCACCATCACCTGCCCGGCCGTCGAAGGCAGCCTCCCGGCGATCCCGGCCTCCGCGAAGGCCGAGGTCGACAGCAACCTCGCCCAGCTGCAGACCCAGATCCAGGAAGCCAACCAGCGCCTGATCGACACGGTCGGCCAGGGCGGCCCGAACTTCGTCAACAACGCCATCCTCGGCCCGCTGGAGGACAAGCGCGTCGCCGCGCTCAACCGCATCGAGACCGCCATCGGCCGCGCCGCCGCCAAGCCCGAGGGCCTCGAAGCCCTCGCCCCCTGCCAGCTCAACCAGGGCGGCGCCGCGGCAGCCGACGGAGGGGCGCAGGCCGGTGCGGGCGCCGGGGCCGGGGCCGACGCCGGCGAGGGTGCCGCGGACGCGGGCAACGCCGGCGCCGCCGGGACCATCACCTGCCCCGAGGTCGAGGGCGAACTCCCCGCGATCCCGGCCTCCGCGCAGGCCGAGGTCGACCGCAACCTCGCGCTCCTCGACACCCAGATCCAGGAAGCCAACCAGCGCCTGATCGACACCGTCGGCCAGGGCGGCCCGAACTTCGTCAACAACGCCATCCTCGGCCCGCTGGAGGACAAGCGCGTCGCCACGCTGAACCGCATCGAGACCGCCATCGGCCGCGCCGCCGCCAAGCCCGAGGGCCTGGAGGCGCTCGCCCCCTGCCAGCTCAACCAGGGCGGCGCCGCGGGCGCCGGTGACGAGGCGGAGGCCGGCCAGGAGGCCGGTGCGGGTGCCGAAGCGGGCGCGGGTGCCGAGGCCGGTGCGGGCGAGGGTGCCGCGGACGCGGGCAACGCCGGCGCCGCCGGGACCATCACCTGCCCCGAGGTCGAGGGCGAACTCCCCGCGATCCCGGCCTCCGCGCAGGCCGAGGTCGACCGCAACCTCGCCCAGCTCGACACCCAGATCCAGGAAGCCAACCAGCGCCTGATCGACACCGTCGGCCAGGGCGGCCCGAACTTCGTCAACAACGCCATCCTCGGCCCGCTGGAGGACAAGCGCGTCGCCGCGCTCAACCGCATCGAGACCGCCATCGGCCGCGCCGCCGCCAAGCCCGAGGGCCTGGAGGCGCTCGCCCCCTGCCAGCTCAACCAGTAGTCCACGGCCTCGGCCCGAGTGACCTCCTGCCCTCCTGGTGAGTGACAGGGGTCGTGGCCGCCCCGCGCGCCGGCCGGGGCGGCCATGGAAGACCTGATTCCGGGTGGATCCCAGCGAGGGGATCCACCCGGAACTCGTTTCTGCGAGCTCTAACTCCTTAGACAGACGAAGCAACTCCGTCGATAATCGTCAGTCATGGGAAAGACCTACGAGCGCATCGACGGCCGCCTGCGTACGTTCATCGAGGCACAGCCACTGTTCTTCACCGCTACGGCGCCCCTGGCCGCCGACGGCACGGTCAATCTCTCCCCCAAGGGCCTCAAGGGCTCGTTCGTCATCCTCGACGAACGGACCGTCGCCTACCTGGACTTCGCCGGCTCCCACGCGGAGACGATCGCGCATCTGCGCGAGAACGGCCGGATCACCCTGATGTGGTGCGCCTTCCAGGGCCCGCCCACCATCGTCCGCGTGCACGGCACGGGCGAGCCTGTCTTCCGCGACGACCCGCGCTTCGCCGGACTCCTCGCCCGCTTCCCCGACATCGACCCCGCGCCGCACGGTCTGCGCGCGATCATCGTGGTCCGCGCCGAGCACATCCGCGACAGCTGCGGCTACGCGGTGCCGTTCATGGCGTACGAGGAGGAGCGCGACCTGCACGGCCGGCGTTTCGCGCGCGAGGACGACGACTCGCTCAGCGCCTACTTCAGCTCCAAGGACCAGATCGCGACCAGCATGGACGGCCTCCCGGGGCTGCCACTGCCGCTGCCGCCGTCCGTCGCCTGACGGCGTGGGAGGCGCGGGCGCCCTCCGGTAGCGATCGTTCCGCAAGACAGTTGTTCACACGGTTGAACACACGGCACTCCCAGCACGTACGTGTGGGCCAAGGGTCCAGCCCACCACGGAGGAACCGTGTCCACGATCGCCGGAGGTCGCGCCGCGCGCCGCCAGACGATGCGCCGCATCCGACCTCGCCGCTCCCCCGCCGTCCCGCTGCTGATCATTTTCTTTGCGGGCGTGGCCGCGGTGGTGTGGCTGTGGTGGGACAACACGCCCTCCATCGCCGACCAGGGCAGCAAGATGGTCAACGCCGGCCGGATCACCGGTCTGCTCGGCGGCTACATGATGGCCCTGGTGGTCCTCCAGATGGCCCGGGTGCCCGCGCTGGAACGCCGCGTCGGCTCCGACCGGGTCGCCCGCTGGCACGCGATGACCGGCCGCTACACGCTCTGCCTGGTCGTCGCGCACGTCGTCCTCACGATGTACGGCTACGCGCTGCAGGCCGGTCTCACCCACACCGCGATCCTGCAGCAGACCATCGACTCCATCAACCAGCTGCCGGACATGGGCAAGGCCGCCATCGGCACCGGTCTGCTGGTGCTCATCGGGCTGATGTCGATCGGCCCGGTGCGCAAGCGGATCCCGTACGACTTCTGGTACCACACGCACCTGCTGACGTACGCGGCCACGTTCCTGACGTTCTGGCACCAGATCTCCACCGGCAACGAGTTCGCCGTCACGCCCGCGGCAAAGACCGGCTGGTACGCGCTGTACGGGTCGGTGACCGCGCTGGTGCTCTGGTACCGGATCATCACGCCGATCCGGCTCAACATGCGGCACCGGCTGCGGGTCGAGGCGGTCATCGAGGAGTCGCCCGGCATCGTCTCCGTGCTGATGAGCGGGCGCAAGCTGCACCGGATGGGCGCGGAGGCCGGGCAGTTCTTCCGGTGGCGGTTCCTCGCCCCCGGCATGCGGTTCAGCTCGCACCCGTACTCCCTGTCGGCGGCGCCCCGCCCCAACATGCTGCGCATCACGGTCAAGGCGATCGGCGACCACAGCACGGCCCTGCGTGACCTGGAGCCCGGCACCCGGGTGTGGGCCGAGGGCCCGTACGGGGCGCTGACGGCCGGCAAGCGCAGCCGCGGCAAGGTGCTGCTGGTGGCCGGTGGTGTGGGCATCACGCCGATGAGAGCCCTGTTCGAGACGCTGCCCGGCGCGGCCGGTGACCTGACCCTGCTCTACCGGGCCAACACCACGCAGGACCTGGCCCTGTGGGACGAGCTGGCGCTGATCGCCGAGGAGCGCGGGGCGCGGCTGATGTACGCGGTGAACAGCCCGGACGGCGAACGCCCGGACATCTCACCGGACTCGCTGCGCCGCAAGATCCCGGACATCGAGAGCCACGACGTCTTCCTGTGCGGGCCGCCCGGTTTCGCGCAGAACGTCTACGAGGCCCTGCGCGGCGCGGGCGTCCCGACCCGGCGCATCCACCACGAGTCGTTCGAGATGTGAGCGACGGGGCCGCTCACCGCGGTTCCCCCTCCGGCCGGCCGTTCCAGCCGTCGGTCACCACGACCTGCCCCACCCCGACTTCTGGCCATGGTTTCCCGTGGGTTCGCCCCGGGTCTCCCCCGCGAGACTTCACATTTCAGGAGCTGAAGGAGCGATGAAGAAGAGCCACCCCATCCGGCGGACCCTGCTCGCCACCGCCGCCACCGTGTCCGGCATCGTGCTGCTGCTGTCGCTGAAGCCGGCCTCCGACCCGGCCGGATCGGTCCAGGCGGGGGCGGCAGGGGGCGCTCCTTCGGCGCAGGGCGGGGTGGCGGCCGGAGCGCAGACCCTCACCGGCACCGCCGTCCAGACCGACTACGGGCCGGTGCAGGTCCGAATCACCGTCAACGGCGGCAAGATCACCAACGCCGAGACGGTGCAGCAGCCCAGCGGCGGGCGCTCCACCCAGATCAGCGCCGACGCGATCCCCAAGCTCAACCAGGCGGCCGTGGCCGCGGGCAGCGCCGAGATCGACGCGGTCTCGGGCGCCACCTACACCAGCGCCGGCTACAAGGAATCCCTCCAGGCCGCGCTGGACCAGGCCGGCAAGGCGCAGGACTCGGGCGCGCAGGTGCTCACGGGAACCACCGTGCAGACCGACTACGGGCCGGTGCAGGTCCGGATCACCGTCAGCGGCGGCAAGATCACCAACGCCGAGGCGATCCAGGCGCCGAGCGGTGGTCGCTCCACCCAGATCACCGGCGACTCGGTGCCGAAGCTCAACCAGGCGGCGGTGGCGGCCGGCAGCGCCGAGATCGACGCGGTCTCGGGCGCCACCTACACCAGCGCCGGCTACAAGGAATCCCTCCAGGCCGCACTGGACCAGGCCGGCAAGGCACAGGGCTCCGGCTCCGAGGTCGAGGCGGGCGGCTCGCAGGACGCGGGCGGCGGCGCCGAGGACGGCGCGGACGCCGGGAGCGGCGGGGCCGCGGCCGGGGGCGGGCAGGCGACGGGCACCCAGGTGCTCACCGGTTCCACCATCCAGACGGACTACGGGCCGGTGCAGGTCCGGGTCACGGTCACCGATGGCAAGATCACCAACGCCGAGGCGCTGCAGCAGCCCAGCGGCGGCCGTTCGACCCAGATCAGCGGCAACGCCATCCCGAAGCTCAACCAGAACGCCGTCTCGGCAGGGAGCGCTGACATCGATGCTGTCTCGGGCGCCACGTACACCAGCGGTGGCTACAAGCAGTCCCTCCAGTCCGCGCTGGACCAGGCCGGCTGATCCGGTGGCCGAACCCGCCGGGGCCGCCGCGCCCGCCCAACTGCGGCACGCCGAGGAGGTCATGGGCACCGTCTTCTCGTTCGACATCCGGGGAGGCGAGCCCGGTGCGGTCGAGGCCGCGCTGCAGGAGGCGGTGGCCGGGCTCCACGCCGTGGACGAGGTGTTCAGCACCTACCGCGAGCACAGCCAGATCTCCCGGCTCGCCCGGGGCGAGGCGACGATCGAGGAGTGCGATGCCGAGGTCGCCGAGGTGCTCGAACTGTGCGCCGAGGCCGAGCGGTTGAGCGACGGCTGGTTCAGCGCGACGTACGAGGGCCGCTTCGATCCGACCGGCCTCGTGAAGGGGTGGGCCACCGAGCGGGCCGCGTCGAGGCTGGTCGAGGCCGGGGTGGTCGGGGTGAGTGTGAACGGGGGTGGCGATGTGCAGCTGTGCGGTGTGCCCGGGCCGGACCGCCCGTGGCGTGTCGGGGTCGCTGATCCTCTCCGGCCCGGGGGGCTGGCGGCGGTCGTCACGGCCGCCGGCGCGGATCGGCTGGCGGTGGCCACGTCGGGTACGGCCGAGCGCGGGGCGCACATCGTCGACCCCCGCACGGGCAAGTCCGCCGTCACCGACCTCGTCTCGGTGACGGTGGTCGCCCCTCGCCTGACCTGGGCCGACTGCTGGGCCACGGCCGCGTTCGCGATGGGTTCGCGGGAGGGGCTGGCGTGGCTGGAGTCCTTGGAGGACACGGAGGCCCTCCTGATCACAGCGGGCGACGAGGTCCGCTGCACGGGGGGATTGGCGCGGCGGTTGGGTTGAGCGGGGTCGGTTGAACGGGGTTGGGCTCGGCGGGGCGGACGGGCTGAGCGGGAGCCGACGAGACCCGCCCGCGGGGGCTGAGCGGTGGGCAGGACGCTTACCGGCGCTGACAGGGCGCCGCCGCGCCCACCCGTGCCGCCCCAGCGGCACGACTGCCCGCGGTGGGGGGGAGGGAAAAGGCGGCTGAGCAGCAGTGCGGGCCGTGCATCAGCGGCGGCGGCACGACGGCCGCGAGTGGGGGCGGCGGCTGGGTGGGACGGTCGCGTGGGCGAAGACTCGCGTCGACGGTACGACGGGCCGGGAAAAGGGCGAAGCCCTTTCAGGGGCGCGGGGAACTGCGCGACCGGCCACGACGGACCCGCGGTCGGCGTGCCGGCCCAGGCACTCCCTTCGGTAGCCGCTTTCACCACCACCCGGCACCCCCCGAGCCCCCGCCCCCGTCCACCCCCTCAGTGCCCGTTCTGCGCCAACCTCAGCAGATGGTCGGCCAACGCCTGCCCTCCCACCGGATCGCGGCTGATCAGCAGCAGCGTGTCGTCGCCGGCGATCGTGCCCAGGATGTCGTGGAGTTCCGCCTGGTCGATGGCCGAGGCGAGGAACTGGGCCGCGCCCGGCGGCGTGCGGAGGACGACCAGGTTCGCCGAGGCCTCCGCGGAGATCAGCAGCTCCGCCGAGAGCCGCCGCATCCGCTCCTCCTTCGCCGACTCCCCCAGCGGCGCCCGAGGTGTCCGGAAACCCCCCTCGCTCGGCACCGCGTAGATGAGGTCGCCGTCGGTGTTGCGGATCTTCACCGCGTTCAGCTCGTCGAGGTCCCGGCTGAGCGTCGCCTGCGTGACGCTCAGCCCGTCGTCGGACAGCAGCTTCGCCAACTGGCTCTGCGACCGCACCGGTTGCCGGTTGAGGATGTCCACGATCCGCCGATGGCGTGCGGTACGGGTCTGCGGCACCGCGGGCCCCGCCTGGTCGTGCTCCTGCGCCTGGCTCATCGTCGTCTCATTCTCCGGCTCGTCCGTCCCCACTGGCTTCGTGCGCCGCCCGCGCCGCGTCGAGGACACCGGGCAGCGCCTGGAGGAGGGCATCCACCTCCGCGTCCCCGATATTGAGCGCCGGCATCAGCCGTACGACATCGGGGGCGGGCGCGTTCACCAGGAAACCGGCGTCCTGAGCGGCCTGTTGCGCCAGGGGCGCGAGGGGCTCGGTGAGCACGATACCCAGCAGAAGGCCCGCACCACGGACATGGTCGATCATCGGGTCCCCGAGGGACTCGATCCCGTTCCGCAGGTTCTCGCTCTGCCGCTTGACGTTCTCCAGCAGCCCTTCCGCCCGGATGGTCTCCAGGACGGCGAGTCCGGCGGCGCACGCGACCGGGTTGCCGCCGAAGGTCGTGCCGTGCTGACCGGGCTGCAGGAGGTCCGCCGCCCGGCCGAAGGCCACCGTCGCGCCGAGCGGCAGTCCGCCGCCGAGGCCCTTGGCGAGGGTCACGACGTCCGGCAGGACGCCCTCATGGGCCTGGTACTCGAACCAGTGCCCGGTCCGGCCGATACCGGTCTGCACCTCGTCGAGGACGAGCAGCGAGCTGGTGGCGGCCGTGATGGCTCGCGCGGCCTTCAGATAGCCGGCCGGCGGGACGACGACGCCCTTCTCACCCTGGACGGGCTCGATGATGACGAGGGCCGTCTCCTCGGTGACCGCGGCAGCCAGGGCCTGCGCGTCGCCGTAGGGGACGTGGGTGACGTCGCCGGGCAGCGGGTGGAAGCCGGTCTGCTTGCCGGGCTGGCCGGTGAGGGCGAGGGCGCCCATGGTCCGGCCGTGGAAGCCGCCCTGGGTGGCGACCATGTGGGTCCGCCCGGTCAGCCGGCCGATCTTGAACGCGCCTTCGTTGGCCTCGGCGCCCGAGTTGCAGAAGAAGACCTTGCCGTCCCGCCCGAAGTGCTCCAGGAGCCGTTCGGCGAGCGCGACGGGCGGCTCGGCGACGAACAGGTTGGAGACATGGCCGAGGGAGGCGATCTGGTTGCTGACGGCCTCGACGACCGCCGGGTGGGCGTGGCCGAGCGCGTTGACCGCGATGCCGCCGACGTAGTCGACGTACTCCGTGCCGTCGGCGTCCCACACCCGGCTGCCCGACCCGCGGACCAGCGAGAGCTTCGGGGTGCCGTAGTTGTTCATGAGCGAGCCCCGCCACCGCTGGGTCAGCTCTTCGTTGGTGGTCATGCGGCGTCCCCCTCTTCGGCGTCCGGCACGACCATCGTGCCGATGCCCTCGTCGGTGAAGATCTCCAGCAGGATCGAGTGCTGGACCCGGCCGTCGATGACGCGGGCGGTGTTGACGCCGCCGCGTACGGCGTGCAGGCACCCCTGCATCTTCGGCACCATGCCGGAGGACAACTCCGGCAGCAGCTTCTCCAGTTGGGAAGCCGTGAGGCGGCTGATCACCTCGTCGCTGTTGGGCCAGTCCTCGTAGAGGCCCTCCACGTCCGTGAGGACCATGAGAGTCTCCGCTCCAAGAGCAGCAGCGAGTGCCGCAGCCGCCGTGTCAGCATTGACGTTGTAGACATGTCCGTCGTCCTGGCTACGGGCGATCGACGAGACGACCGGGATGCGGCCGTCGGCGAGGAGTGCCTCGATCGCGCCCGTGTCGATCGCGGTGATCTCGCCCACCCGCCCGATGTCGATCAACTCTCCGTCGATCTCGGGCTGGTGCTTGGTGGCGGTGATGGTGTGCGCGTCCTCGCCCGTGAGGCCGACGGCGAGCGGTCCGTGCTGGTTGAGCAGCCCGACCAGCTCGCGCTGCACCTGCCCGGCGAGCACCATGCGTACGACGTCCATGGCGTCCTCGGTGGTGACGCGCAGGCCGGCCTTGAACTCGCTGACGATGCCGTGCTTGTCGAGGGCGGCGCTGATCTGCGGGCCGCCGCCGTGCACGACGACGACGTTGAGCCCGGCGTGCCGCAGGAAGACGACGTCCTGGGCGAAGGCCGCCTTCAGGTCCTCGTCGATCATGGCGTTGCCGCCGAACTTGATGACGACCGTCTTGCCGTTGTGGCGGGTCAGCCAGGGCAGCGCTTCGATGAGGATCTGGGCCTTGGGGAGGGCGGTGTGCTTCCGCGTGGTGCTCATGAGGAGTAGGCGCTGTTCTCGTGGACGTAGTCGGCGGTGAGGTCGTTGGTCCAGATCGTGGCGGTCTCGGACCCGGCGGCGAGGTCGGCGACGATGTGCACCTCGCGGTAGCGCATGTCGACGTTGTCGCGGTCCTCGCCCACGCCGCCGTTCTTGCAGACCCAGACGCCGTTGATGGCGACGTTGAGGCGGTCCGGCTCGAAGGCGGCGGAGGTGGTGCCGATGGCGGACAGGACACGGCCCCAGTTGGGGTCCTCGCCGTGGATGGCGCACTTGAGGAGGTTGTTGCGGGCGATGGAGCGGCCCACCTCGACGGCGTCGTCCTCGGTCGCCGCGTTCACGACCTCGACCTTGATGTCCTTGCTGGCGCCCTCGGCGTCCCGGATGAGCTGCTGTCCGAGGTCGTCGCAGACCTGGCGTACGGCCTCGGCGAACTCCGCGTGGTCCGGGACGACTTCGGCGGCGCCGGAGGCGAGCAGCAGGACGGTGTCGTTGGTGGACATGCAGCCGTCGGAGTCGACCCGGTCGAAGGTCGTCCGCGTGGCGGCCCGCAGCGCGCTGTCGAGCGCCTCGCTCTCCAGGTCCGCGTCGGTGGTGAGCACGACGAGCATGGTGGCGAGGCCGGGGGCGAGCATGCCGGCGCCCTTCGCCATGCCGCCGACGGTCCAGCCGTCCTTGGTGACGACGGAGGTCTTGTGCACGGTGTCGGTGGTCTTGATGGCGATGGCGGCCTTCTCACCGCCGTGCTCGGAGAGCTGCGCGGCGGCCGTCTCCACGCCCGGGAGCAGCTTGTCCATGGGCAGGAGCACGCCGATGAGGCCGGTGGAGGCGACGGCGATCTCGCCGGCGCTGTGCCCGAGGACATCCGCGACCTTCTCGGCGGTCGCATGGGTGTCCTGGAAGCCCTTGGGGCCCGTACAGGCGTTGGCGCCACCGGAGTTGAGGACGACGGCGGAGACCCGGCCGCCCTTCAGCACCTGCTCGGACCAGAGGACGGGTGCGGCCTTCACACGGTTGGAGGTGAAGACGCCCGCGGCGGCGAGGCGGGGCCCGTTGTTGACCACGAGGGCCAGGTCCGGGTTGCCGTTCTCCTTGATCCCGGCGGCGATGCCCGCCGCCGTGAATCCCTTGGCTGCCGTCACGCTCACGGTGCGACTCCGATCGTGGAAAGCCCCGTCGTCTCGTGGAGTCCGAGGGCGATGTTCATGCTCTGGAGGGCGCCACCGGCGGTGCCCTTGGTGAGGTTGTCGATGGCGCTGATCGCGATGATGCGGCCCGCGGCCTCGTCGTACGCGACCTGCACCTGAACGGCGTTGGAACCGTAGACGGACGCCGTGGCGGGCCACTGGCCCTCGGGGAGCAGATGGACGAACGGCTCGTCGGCGAAGGCCTTCTCGTACGCGGCGCGCACGGCCTCGGCGGTGACGCCGGGCCTCGCCTTCGCGCTGCACGTGGCGAGGATGCCCCGGGGCATCGGTGCGAGGGTCGGGGTGAAGGACACGGTGACCGGCTCGCCGGCGACACCGCCGAGGTTCTGCATCACCTCGGGCGTGTGCCGGTGACCGCCGCCGACGCCGTACGGGGTCATCGACCCCATGACCTCGCTGCCCAGCAGATGCGCCTTGGGGGCCTTGCCCGCGCCGGAGGTGCCGGAGGCGGCGACGATCACGGCCTCGTTCTCGGCGAGGCCCGCCGCGTACGCCGGGAACAGGGCCAGGGTGACGGCCGTGGGGTAGCAACCGGGTACCGCGATGCGCTTGGACCCCTCCAGCGCGGCGCGGGCACCCGGAAGTTCGGGGAGGCCGTAGGGCCAGGTGCCGGCGTGGGGCGAGCCGTAGAACTTCTCCCAGTCGGCCGCGTCCTTGAGCCGGAAGTCGGCGCCCATGTCGACGACGAGCACGTCCGGGCCGAGCTGCTCGGCCACGGCCGCGGACTGCCCGTGCGGCAGCGCGAGGAAGACCACGTCGTGACCGGTGAGCACCTCGGCGGTCGTCTCCTGGAGCACCCGGTCGGCCAGCGGCAGCAGGTGCGGCTGCAGCGCGCCCAGGCGCTGGCCCGCGTTGGAGTTGCCGGTCAGTGCACCGATCTCGACCTCGGTGTGGGCGAGCAGCAGGCGCAGCACTTCGCCGCCCGCATAACCACTCGCTCCCGCCACCGCCACACGTACCGCCATGGAACCCTCCTCTTGGATGGCATGACTATACGTTTCGATGCACGTTTATGCAATCTTGCCTCCGTCGCGGGCACGAGGGTCGGCCGGAGCGGGCGCATAAGATCATCGGCATGGCGCTGCGACCCGTGCACGTGAACATCAAGGCTCTCGACGCCGGGGCGGTCGGACGGTTCTGGGCGGAGGCGCTCGGCTGGACCGCCTACAGCCCCGGCGTGACCACCTATGTCGGGCCCGCGGGCGGCCTGGTCTGGCCGCACCCGGTCGCGGTCGGTGTCGACGTCGTTCCCGTCCCCGAGGGCAAGACGGCGACGAAGAACCGTACGCACCTCGATCTCGCCACCACGTCCGAGGCGCACCAGGCGGAGCTGGTCGCGCGGCTGAGGGCGCTCGGCGCGACGCCCGCCGACGTGGGCCAGGGCGACGTGCCGTGGACCGTCCTCGCCGACCCCGAGGGCAACGAGTTCTGTGTGCTGGAGCCCCGGGAGGTCTACCGGGACACCGGCCCGATCGCCGCCGTTGTCGTGGACTGTGCGGATCCGCGGGCCATGGCCCGGTTCTGGGGCGAGGCGACGGGCTGGACCCCGCACGAGGTGACCGACGAGCAGGCCACGCTGCGCTCGGCCGAGGGCGTCGGCCCCTTTCTGGAGTTCCTCCGCACGCCCGCCTCGGCGCCCGTGCCGGACCGCGTCCATCTCGACCTGCTGCCGGGTCCCGGTGACGACAAGGCCGCCGAGGTGGCCCGGCTGCGGGCCCTCGGCGCCACCGACCTCGACCTCGGCCAGGGCGACGTCCCGTGGACGTGCCTGTCCGACCCCGAAGGTCACGAGTTCTGCGTCCTCGCACCGTCCTGATCGCGGGAGCCGCGATCACCCCAGTTCGTCACCCCGACCGTCCTCCGAGCTGACCCGTCGGCCTCCGGGTCAGCTCGTCCATCACGGCGAGCGGCAGGGACGGGTTGGCGGCCGCGGCCTCCGCCACCGGGTCGGCCGGGTCGGAGAGCAGTTCGACGACGACCGTGGGCGGGAGCGCCGGGTGGCGGGCGGCGAGGGGCCTGGCCCGTTCGTCCGCCAGGCACGGCAGGAGCGCGGCGGCCGTCGCCCGGGGGTGCTGGGCGATCGCGCGGAGCGCCTTGCGGACCGGTGGCCGGTGCCGGGCCACACGCTCCAGGAACGCCGGGGTCGCGTCCGGGTTGGCCGCCACCCCGGTGAGGACCTGGACGCCGTGCCGGTCGACCATGGCGTGCAGTCGGGCCTCAGAGAGACCGGGATGCGCGGCGACGGCCGAGACCACCTTGGCGTCGGGATCGTCGGCCAGCGCGTCACGGACGCCGGCCGGCAGATCACGCCGTCGCGCCGGCAGCATGCGTACGGCGGCGTGCGGCGACCGGGCCAGCTCCTCGACCTCGGCGGCCGTGGCGGAGGCGATCCGCGGCAGCGGCGTCGTACCGATCCGGGTCGTGGCGGCCAGCTCCGCGAGGACGTCGAGCGGCACCCGAGGGTTGTGCGCGAGCGCGCGCCGCACGTCCGGCGAGGTGTCGTCGGCCAGTGCGCGGATCAGGGTGTCGTCGATCGCGGGGTTCGCGGCGAGGTCGGCGCGCGCACCGGGCGTGGGGTCCACGGCGAGCCGTGCGTACACCTGCGGGGGCAGGCCGGGACGGGCGGCGACCGCCCAGCGCAGCAGCGTCGACGGGTGGTCGGCGAAGGCCGCGCACGCGTCCGCCGGTGTGGCCGGGTTCTCCAGGACCGCCCGCAGGATCTCGAGGGCGGTGGACTCGTGGGAGCCGTCGCAGGAGGCGCCCGGCCGCAGATCACAGTCGAGCCGTGGGCAGTCCGGTGCGTGTGTGAACGGCGGTTCCTCGCGGTCGCAGACCAGGCAGTGCCGGACGGGAGGCAGCTCCTCGCCGGCGACGAGGGCGGCCAGCGCCTCGGGTGGGGTCGCCTCGTTGAGCGCCGCCGCTCGGCGGACCTCGGCGTGCGGATGCGCCGCGAGCCGTGCGGCCACGTCCGGCTCGGCCCACAGGGCCAGCTCCGCGACGACCTGGATGTCCGGGTCCGCGGCGAGGGTCTCCACCACGTCCGGCGGCAGGCCGGGGCAGGCCGCCAGCCGCTCCCGGTGCTGGACGTGCACGGACGCGGCGAGGAGACGAGCCCACCGCGGGTCGCCGGCGCCTTCGTCCAGCAGGGCGAGGGCGATGCGCGGCTGTGCGGTGGGGTCGACGTCGGCGGCGGTCAGCGCGCCCTCGTAGGCCAGCCGCACCCCGTTGCTCTCGTCCCGCGAGGCCAGCGTCATCGCCTGCGCCCGGGTGAGGTCGTCACGGCGGGCGAGTTCGTCGTCGAGATCGGCGTCCGCGAGCCCGATCAACCGGTCGACCAGCTCGGCGGGCAGGCCCGGATTGGCGGCGAGCCCGCACAGGAGGGGATTCACAAGGGGCATCCTGCCCCGGGCCCCTGCCGCGCGGCTCCCGAATTTTCGCCGGGCCGCGACGCCTGCCGCGGCGCTGCCGCGGCGCTAGCTCCGGTCGTCCGCCTGGGCCGCTCGCTCGGCGTTGCGCTTCTTGATGCGGGCGCCTTCCTTGCGGACCTCGGCCTGGGTGGCGCGCTCCTTCTGCAGCCACTCGGGGCTGTCCTGCTTCAGGGCCTCGATCTGCTCGGTGGTGAGGGGCTCGGTGACTCCGCCGCGCGCGAGCCCCGCGATGGAGACGTCCAGCTTCTCGGCGACCACCGGGCGGGGGTGGGGGCCGTTGCGGCGCAGCTCCTCCAGCCAGGTCGGCGGGTTCGTCTGCAGCGCGCTCAGCTCGGCGCGCGAGACGGCGCCCTCCTGGAACTCGGCGGGCGTGGCCTGGAGGTACACACCCAGCTTCTTCGCCGCGGTGGCGGGCTTCATGGTCTGGGTGGTCTGGTGCGACGTCATGGGTCAAGGGTATCGAGCGCCTGCGCGACCGCCGACCACACCGCTGCCGGGCCGCTCGCCCCCTCGGCCCCTCGACCGCTCGGCGGTGATGACCGGGCCCGGCCGCGCGCCCGTTAGCCTGGTCACGTGACAGGCTCGGAAGCATCCTCCTCGTTCCCCTCGTTCCGGCTCGCCTACGTCCCGGGAGTGACGCCCACCAAGTGGGTGCGGATCTGGAACGAGCGGTTGCCCGACATCCCCCTGACGCTCCTCCAGGTGTCCGCCGCCGAGGCGTTCGGGGTGCTGCGGGACGGCGGCGCCGACGCCGGTTTCGTACGGCTGCCGGTGGACGACGCCGACCTCAGCGCGATCCCCCTCTACACCGAGACCACGGTGGTCGTGATCCCCAAGGACCACGTCGTCGCCGCGGTCGACGAGGTGAGCTGCGAGGACCTGGCGGACGAGGTCGTGCTGCACCCCCTGGACGACACCCTCGACTGGGAACGCCCGCCCGGAGAGCCGGCGTTCGAGCGTCCCGCCACCACGGCGGACGCGATCGAGCTGGTCGCGGCCGGGATCGGACTGCTCGTCGTCCCCCAGTCGCTGGCCCGGCTCCACCACCGCAAGGACCTCACCTACCGCCCGGTCACGGACGCGCCCGAGTCCCGTGTCGCCCTGTCCTGGCCCCAGGACGCGACCACCGACATGGTCGAGGACTTCATCGGCATCGTCCGGGGCCGCACGGTCAACAGCTCCCGGGGCCGCGCGAAGCCCGCGGAGGAGAAGAAGCCGCAGCAGAAAGCGAAGCGCCCGGGCACGAGCAAGCCGGCTGCCCGCACCCCCCGGAGCGGTTCGTCCGGCGGCAGAAACGCCAAGAGCGGCGGCAGGCCCGGAAAGCCCCGCCGCCGCTCATAGATGGGCCGAAGGCCCCATCTGGGGGCGCGGGGCTGTGTCGATCATGCGGCTCCGCCGCGCGGGCGCGACCAGCCCCCACCCACCCGCACCCGGCTCACAAAGCCGAGCCCGCTCCCCCCGTCACCGCTTCTTGATCCTCAGAAACGTCACGGAGTTCGCCGGAAACGTGTAGCTGAACTCCTCGGCCACCCCCCTGAACGTGGACTTCACGGGCGCCACCGGCGTCGCCGTCTCCGTGTTCACCGCGTCCGGCGCGGCCGTCAGCGTCGTGACACGCGCCGTGGAGCGCACCTTCGCGCCCCCGAGGTCGATGGCCGCCCGCGCGGCCACGCCCTGCGCGTTGACGACCTTCAGGATCAGGTCGCCCGTCTTCGCGTCCCGCGTCACCACCTGCCGGAACGGCTCCGCCGGCTTGTCGTCGGTGAAGCTCCCCCACTCCTTGCCGTCCAGCAGCAGGGTCACCTGCCGGCCGCGCACCTTGACCTCGATGTCGTACGTACGGCCCGTCTCGATCGTGCCCGGCTTGGAGATCAGCGAGGACTTGCCGCCGTCGACGGCCTGCTCGACCGCGCTGGTGGTGTTGTTCCAGCCGCCGAGGTTCCACCAGTAGTAGTTCCCGGTGTCCTTGACGCCGAAGGCGACGAGGAAGCCCTCCTTGCCGGACTTCTTGGTGGCCTTCACCTTGAGGTCGTAGTCGTGCCAGGCGGTGTCACCGGCCGTGACCATGGTGTTCTCGGCGGCCACGTCGGTCTGCACGTACTGGCCGTCCTGGACGCTCCAGCTGCCGCCGCCGGTGTGGGTCCACTTCGAGGCGTCACCGCTGAAGTCGTCGCCGAGCAGGCTCGTACCGTCCTCGGCCGTGACCGTCACATCGTCGTACGCCGCCGTCGTGGCCCAGGTGGACAGGCCCACGGCTCCGGTGATCGGGCCGGTCAGCGCGGGTGTGCCGGTGGCCTTCGACGGCACCACGCGGTCGCCGACGTTGTTCATGAAGAGCTTCTGCGTCTCGTAGTTGGCGGAGTTCCACGAGGCGTGGTTGTTGAACCAGATCATGTCGGGGCTCCACTGCACATAGTCCTCGTTGGCGAGGAGCGGTGCGTAGGAGGCGAGTTTCACGATGTCGGCGTTGCGCTCCAGGCCGGTCATGAACGCGGCTTCGGAGAGCGCGTTCTTGAAGGCGTTGCCCTGGGAGGCGTACTCGCCGAGGAAGACCTTGGGCCCGTTCCTGTCGTACGAGTCGTAGCGGTCGTTGTTCTGGAGGAACCACTGGGGGCTGTTGTAGTAGTGCTCGTCGACCATGTCGACGTCGCCCTCGCGGTTCAGCTGCCACGCGGTGTCGAAGGTGGTGCCCGTGTCGTCGGGGCCGGAGTTCGAGATCACCGTGATGTCGGGGTACTTCGCCTCGATGGCGGCCCGGAACTTCTGGAAGCGGGCGAAGAACTCGTTCGGCAGGTTCTCCTCGTTGCCGACGCCGAGGTGGGTGAGGTGGAAGGGCTTCGGGTGGCCCATCTGGGCCCGCTTCTTGCCCCACTTGCTGGTGACGGGCCCGTTGGCGAACTCGATGAGGTCGAGGGTGTCCTGGATGTGCCGCTGGAGCAGGGCATCGTCGTCGGTGGCCTTGTTCTGGCCGCAGCCGGTGACGAGGGCGGGCACCACGGGCAGCGGCATCGCGCCGATGTCCTCGGAGAACTGGAAGTACTCGTAGTAGCCGAGGCCGTAACTCTGGTTGTAGCCCCAGAAGTTGGCGTTGGTGGCGCGCTGTTCGACGGGGCCGATGGTGTCCTTCCACTGGTACGAGCGCTTGCGCTCCCAGCCCGAGGCCTCGCTGTAGTCCTGCATGGAGCCGGTGTTGACGAGGCAGCCGCCGGGGAAGCGGACGAAGCCCGGCTTCAGCGCGGCGATCTTCTCGGCGAGGTCCTTGCGCAGGCCGTTCCTGTGCCCCTTGTAGGTGTCGCGCGGGAAGAGGGACACCTCGTCGAGGGCGACGGCGTCGGCGGAGGCGACGGTCAGCCGGCCGTCGGAGCTGGTCCGCGTCGCCTTGAACGAGACCCGGTACTTGGCCCAGCCGCCCTTGACCGTGACCCGGCGGGCCTCGGCGAGCGTGCCGTCGGCGTCCTGGAGGGTGACGGTCAGCGTCGTACGGGCGTCGGCGCGCGCCCACACCGAGAAGTCGTACTTCTTTCCCTCCTCGACGTGGACACCGGTGTTGTAGCCCGCGTTGGTGACGGCCGAAGAGGCGCCCAGGGAAAGGTAGTTGCGGTTGCGCTCGTGGAGCCGGCCGGCGTCGTTCACGACCTGCGCGGTGCCGTCGACGGTCCACGAGGTGAGGGGGGTGTAGGCGCGGTTGTCGGCGGTCGAGTACTCGAAGGACCGGTTCTGTACGAGTTCGGCGTAGAGACCGCCGTCGGCGGCCCGGTTGATGTCCTCGAAGAAGACGCCGTACATCGTGTCGTCGATCTTCGCGCCCTTCGCGGCCGGGTCGACGGTGATCGCGTAGTCGGTCACGTCCTCGGCGTGCGCGGGGGCCGGGACGGAGGCGGCGGCCACCAGGAAGGCGGTGGCGGTGAGGCCGAGTCTCCAACGGGTGCGGGTGCTGCGTGACATGGATACTCCGCGGCTCGGGGTGGGGGTCTGGAGTTATTCGAAATATCGGACGATGATCAGCACGTCGAACGGCAAGATAGGGAGGTGACCGAGACAGCGTCAACGGGTCACACGGCACCGAAAGTGTCGGAAGTGATCGGAAGTGAAGGACGGATGAGCGCTTTCCTGCCAGTTCCGGAGGTGCTGGCCCATCTCCGCGGGCACTGGCGGCTCCAGCGGTCCGTTCGGGACCTCGCGAACGGCGCCGAAGGGGAGTTCACCGGGACGACCGTTTTCAGCCCGCTGGACGACGGCGGTCTTCTGCACCGGGAATCCGGAACTTTCGTCTGGCAGGGCGTCCCGCGCCCCGCGGAACGCACACTGCGCTTCCTCCCGGGGGCCGCGCCCGGCACGGCGGACGTCCGTTTCGCCGACGGCCGCCCCTTCCACGACCTGGATCTGACGACCGGGCGATGGCACACGGACCACCCCTGCGTCGCCGACCTCTACCGGGGCGAGTTCGAGGTGTACGACGAGGACCGCTGGCGGACGACCTGGCGGGTCGGCGGGCCCGCGAAGGATCTGCTCCTCGTCACCGACTACACCCGCGACCGGCCGGCCGGAGACCCCGCTTCTACTGCGCGGCGCCCAACCGCAGGTTCCAGCGGCCCGCGTGGCCCGCGACCGTGACCGTCGACAGCGGACGGATGTCCATGTTCCAGTACGACGACGGCGGGGCCTTCAGCGCGTAGACCAGGGCGGCGCGCAGCACGGACGGCTCGGCCACCGCGACGACCCGGCCGCCCTCGGCCACCGGGCGGGTCTCGAGCCAGCCGCCTATGCGGGAGATGAAGCCGATCAGTGACTCGCCGCCGTGCGGGGTGGAGTGCGGGTCGGCGAGCCAGGCGTCCACGGCCGAGGGCTCCCGCGCCATGGCCTCGCCCAGCGTGAAGCCGCGCCAGCGGCCCATGTCGCAGTCCCGCAGCGCGGGCTGGGCCAGCGGCGCGTAGCCGAGGGCGTCCCCGGTGGCCCGGCTGCGAGGCGTGGGCGAGCAGTAACGCAGCTCGGCCGCCGCCAGCGGCACCAGCTCATGGGCGGCGCGCTGCACCTCGTCCCAGCCGGCCTGGTCCAGCGGCCGGTCGTCCTCGAAACGCTCCGCGAGCAGCGAGGAGCAGCGCGCGGCGGCGACGAACGTGACCCGAAGATGCATGCGGCGATGGTGGAACGGGGTTCTGCGCAGGTCAAGAGGCGTTACTCAGGAGTTACCGGGGGTACCGCGTCCGGTACTCCGGGCACGCGTCGCCGCACCCGGCCCCTCACTCGAACATCAGAGCCATCCACTGATCGGGCTTGGCGAGCGGCTCGAACCCGAGCTTCGCGTAGACGCCGTGCGCGTCGTGCGTGGCGAGCAGGACGCGCCGCAGACCGTACGCCCGCAGGTGCTCGCGCACGGCCGCGACCAGCGCGGTGCCGAGCCCGTTCCCGCGCGCCGACGGGGCGACGTACACATCGCAGAGCCAGGCGAACGTGGCCCGGTCGGTCACCACCCGCGCGTACGCCACCTGCTCCCCCGAACCCACCTCGTAAGCGCCGAAGTTGAGGGATCCCCTGATCGCGCTCTCCTGCTTCTCGCGGGCGCGGCCGAGGGCCCAGTAGGCGTCGGTGGACAGCCAGTGGTGGACCCGTCCGACGTCGATGCGTCCGGGATCGTCGGAGATCTCGTAGCCCGGGGGGACGGCGGGGTTCGACTCGTCGCTCATGGCAGGACGTTCGCAGGCCGGGCGCCCGCTGTCGAACCGTTTACGGCCTCCTCCAGCCGCCGTACCCCTTCCGCGATCTCGCCCGCGCCCGCGACACCCGCGAAGCTCAACCGCAGGTGTCCGGCCGGGGGTTCGGCGCTGAAGTAGGGGCGGCCGGGGGTGACGGCGACACCCGCGCGGAGGGCGGCGGCGACCAGGGCGGGTTCGTCGGTGCCGTCGGGGAGCCGCAACCAGAGGTGGTAGCCGCCGGAGGGGATGTGGGGCAGGGCGAGTTGAGGCAGGCGCGACCGCAGCCCGGAGGTGAGTGCGACTCGTCGGTTCTGCAACTCCCTTGCGACCGACCGGAGATGGCGGGGCCAGGCGGGCGAGCCGACGAGTTCGAGGGCGGCCTCCTGAAGGGGGCGCGGCACGAAGAAGGTGTCGACGACCTGGATGGCGCGCAGCCGTTCCAGGACCGGGCCCCGCGCGGCCAGGGCACCCACCCGGAAGCTGGGCGAGGTCGCCTTGGTCAGCGAGGAGACGTGCACGACCACGCCGTCGGGATCGTCGGCCGCCAGGGGCCGGGGCAGGGGCCCCGCGTCCTCGTGCGCGAGACGGCGCACGAAGTCGTCCTCCACGACGAAGGCCCCCGCCGCGCGGGCGATCCGCAGCACCTCGCCCCTGCGGTCGGCCGACAGGACGGCACCGGTGGGGTTCTGGAAGAGCGGCTGGCAGACGAGGACCCGGGCGCCGGACGCCTTGAACGCGTCGGCGAGGAGAGCGGGTCTGACCCCGTCGGCGTCCACCGGCACCGGCACCGGCCGCAGGCCGGCCGCCCGGGCGATCGCCAGCATGCCGGGGTAGGTGGGCGATTCGACGAGTACGGGCGCCCCGGGCGGTGCGAGGGCGCGCAGGGCGGTGGTCAGGGCGGACTGGCCGCCTGCCGCGACGATCACCTCGGCCGCGGTGATCCCTCCGCCGATGCTCCGCGCGAACCACTCGCGCAGCTCCGGCACCCCCTCGACCGGCGGCCGCGCCCACACCCCGGGCCGGCGCCCGGCCCTGGACAGGGCGGCGCCCATCGCCTGCTCCGGCTGCAGCGACGGGTGCAGATAGCCGCCGTTGAACTCGATGACGCCGGGCGGCGGGGAGGCGAGCGAGACCAGGACCCCGGAGGCGTCCACCGTGCGGGGCGAGGGCTCGGCGCTGCCGTCCGCGCTCAGCGCGACCTCCTGCCAGGAGGTGTCGCCCACGGCCGCCGTGGCGCCCTCGCGCGGGCCGGCCCGGAAGGCGCCCGCCCCCGGCCGGGTCACCACGAGCCCCTCGGCGGACAGCTGCGCCAGGGCCCGCGACACGGTCACCGGGCTCACCCGGAACCGCTCGACGAGGGCACGACTCGACGGCAGCTTTCCACCCACGGAGTAGCGGTCGAGCTCCTTCCGCAGCTGTTCCACCAGTTCCGCGACACTGCTACGCTCTTGCATGAGAGCAGAGAATAGCGCTATCGCCGATTCCTCAGTAGCGGTGGGCACGGGCACGCGGCAGGACACCGAGCCGGGACCGACCACTCCGGGAGCCCGTGCCGCCGGCGCGGCTCCCGCCGCTGCCCGCCCCGCCGCGCTATCGCGCGGTCAGCGACTCCGGGCCGGCGGCACGCTCCAGGCGGCCCTCGGCGTCACTGCCTTCTCCCTCACGTTCCCTGCCACCGCGTGGGGTCTGGAGGGCTTCGGGCCCTGGTCGCTGGTCGCCGTGCGCAGCGCCCTGGCGGCCGTCATCGCGGGTGTCTGTCTGCTGGTTCTGCGGGTGCCCCCGCCGGGGCGTCGGCACTGGGCCGGGCTCGCGGTGGTGGCCGCCGGTGTCGTGCTGGGTTTCCCGATGCTGACCACGCTCGCGCTCCAGACCTCCACCACCGCGCACGCCGCCGTCGTGGTCGGTCTGCTTCCGCTGACGACCGCCCTGTTCTCGGCACTGCGGATGGGCAGCCGCCCCTCGCGCACCTTCTGGGCGGCCGCGCTCGCCGGAGCCGCCGCGGTGCTGGTGTTCACCGTGACCCAGAGCGGCGGCTCGCTCACCACGGCCGACCTCTACCTCTTCGGCGCCCTGCTGGTGTGCGCGGCCGGCTACACCGAGGGCGGGCGACTGGCCCGGGTGATGCCCGGCTGGCAGGTCATCGGCTGGGCCCTGGTGCTCTGTCTGCCGCTGAGCGTGCCGGGCGCGCTGCTGGCCCTGTCGTACGAGCCGGCGCAGCTGACGGCGCACAGCGTGGCCGGGCTGCTGTGGGTGGCGGCCGGGTCCCAGTTCCTGGGGCTGGTCGTCTGGTACCGGGGTATGGCGGCGATCGGCATACCGAAGGCCAGCCAGTTGCAGCTGGCGCAGCCGCTGCTCACACTGGTGTGGTCGGTGCTGCTCCTCGGTGAGCAGCTCACCCCGGCCGCGCCCCTGACGGCCGCCGCGGTACTGGTCTGCATCGCGGTCACCCAGCGCTCGTCCGCCTGAGTCGGGCGCGGGAGCGCGTGAGAGCCGTACTCACCCCGGTCCATTCGGCGCCGCCCGCAATAGACTGCGGTCACGGACCGCCACTCCCGTGCGAGACGAGGAGGCCCCCGATGCAGGCAGCCAAAGGCGACACCCTGTTGGTGCACGGCAGGACCGTCGGGCACCACGACCGGACCGCGGAGGTCCTGGAGGTGCTCGGCCAGAACGGGAACCCGCCCTACCGGGTCAGGTTCGACGACGGGCACGAGGCCCTGATGTCCCCGGGCCCCGACACCGTCGTCCGCCACCTCGGAGAAACCGAGTAACGACAGCCCCGACGCCCCGGCCCCGACACCCCGTTTCCGTCAGTCAGCGAGGCGCTCCCGCCGACCGCCGGCAGTGGTCGGCGGAAACGCGTGCCGTCGCGCCCCTCCGCGTGCGTATGATCACGCCACTCGAACACGGGGGTGGGGTGCGTGGCGGTGAGCGGCGGCAGCCGATGGAGACGCGGGGTGGCGGGGGCGGTGACGGCGTGCCTGCTGCTCGCCGGTTGTGCCTCCGGCGGCACACCGGCCACCACGGCCGTCCGCACCCCCGTGCCCGTGCTGCGCGTATCGCACGTCCGGCAGGCGATGCCGGACGCGGCCGCTCTGCCGGGCTGGGACAACGTCGTCAAGCCGACCGCCGACGCGGACCGTTTCCTGTGTCAGAACCTGTTCACCGATGAGTGCGACGACCTGGTGGCCCTCGGCCAGTCGGAGTTCACGCGGGGAAGACGGACACCGCAGGAGTGGGTGCGCCTGAGCTTCACCCTGTACTCCTTCCGGAGCGAGCGCGCGGCGCATGACCTGTACGCCGCACTGGACCTGGGCGGCACCGGGCTCACGCTCTCCGGCTCGGTCGGTGACGAGCACGAGGTGACCCGAAGGAAGGTCGGCGAGGCGACCACGCTGTCCATCAAGGCCCGTACGGGCAACACGGTCCTGTGGGTCTTCGCCCTGGGGTCGAAGCAGACCGCCACCAGCGAGCGCGCCGAAGAGGCGTTGCGGCTGATGGACGAGCGCACCCGGCAGGCCAAGAGCGGTGTGCGGCCCACCGCCGGTGCCTCCATTTCCTGAGCTGCGGATCGCCGTCAGCGTGCGGTGCGGGTCGGCTGTGGGTAGTGGTCGGTGACCACTCGGGCCATGGCGCCGATCTTGTCCTCCTTGACCTCCTTGGCCGAGAAGAAGACGTGGCCGCGTGCCTCCGGGTAGTCGCGGGCCAGGGTGAGGTGGCGGGACAGTTCGGCCGGGTCCTGCCAGGCCGCGGGCTGCGCCGGGTCGCCCGCCTTGTAGAGGGCCTCCCCGATGTACAGCCGCGTCCCGCTGCCCTGGGCGGTCTTCGCCCACCAGGGCAGGAGCTTGGCGTAGTCGGCGGCGGTAAAGCCGATGTTCCAGTACAGCTGCGGGACGATGTAGTCGATCCAGTTCTCCCGGACCCATTTCCGGGTGTCCGCGTGCAGGTCGTCGTAGGTCTGCACGCCCGCCCGGGTGTCCGAGCCCAGCGCGTCGGTCTCGGCGTTGCGCCACACGCCGAAGGGGCTGATCCCGAACTGGGTGCCGGGGCGGATCGTCTTGATCTGGGCCGCCGTCTCCCGCACCAGCAGGTCGATGTTGGCGCGCCGCCAGGCCGCCCGGTTGGGGAAGCTCCCGCCGTACGCGTCGTACGCCGCGTCGTCGTCGAAGACCTGGCCCGCCACCGGGTACGGGTAGAAGTAGTCGTCGAAGTGCACGGCGTCCACGGCGTACCTGCGGACGGCGTCGAGCATGGCCTTCTCCACGAAGGCGCGGACGGCGGGGATGCCGGGGTTGTAGTAGAGCTTGCCGCCGTAGGGGACGACCCAGTCGGGGTGCTGCCGGGCCGGATGGGAGGCGACCAGCCGGCTCGGGTCGGTGTGGACCGCGACCCGGTACGGGTTGAACCAGGCGTGCAGTTCCAGCCCACGGGCGTGTGCCTCCTTGACGGCCGTGCCCAGCGGGTCCCAGCCGGGGTCCTTGCCCTGGGTGCCGGTGAGGTACTGCGACCACGGCTCGTACGGGGAGGGCCAGAGGGCGTCGGCGCTCGGGCGGACCTGGAAGATCACCGCGTTGAGGCGGCGCTCCACGGCGGTGTCGAGGTGGGCGAGGAGTTCCGCGCGCTGCTGGGCGGCGGTCAGGCCGGCCTTCGAGGGCCAGTCCCGGTTGAGGACGGACGCCAGCCACATGCCGCGCAGCTCGCCCTCGCCGGCCCTGCGGCGCGGACTCGGGTCGCCGCCGGCGATGGCGGTGCCCGCCACCACGCCGCCCGCGGCCACGACGGTCGCCGCGGCGGTCGCCCAGAACGCCCGCCGTGACATCCGTGGCTTCCGATGCATCCTCGTACCTCCGCCTACCGCGTCACGCCTGTCCGCCCCGGCGCGGACCGATCCCGGACCAGCCTTCCATGTGACACCCGGAATACTGATCAGTAGGCGTCGCGGGTAACGTGCAGGTTTGGCGCAGGCCCCCACCAGGGGTATCTGCCGGCCAAGAACACCACTGAAAGGGACGATGTGACGGACATCCCGGCGGGAGACATTGCACGCGTCGGAGTCGTGGGCTGCGGCCAGATGGGAGCGGGCATCGCCGAGGTGTGCGCCCGCGCCGGACTGGACGTCAAGGTCGCCGAGACCACCGGCGAAGCCCTGGAGATCGGCCGTACCCGGCTGTTCAACTCCCTGTCCAAGGCCGCCGAGCGCGGCAAGATCACCGAGGCCGAGCGGGACGAGACCCAGGCGCGCCTGAGCTTCACCACCGATCTCGGCGAGTTCGCCGACCGTGACCTCGTCATCGAGGCGGTCGTGGAGAACGAGCAGGTGAAGACGGAGATCTTCCAGGTGCTCGACCAGGTGGTGACCCGCCCGGACGCGATCCTCGCCTCCAACACCTCCTCGATCCCGCTGGTGAAGCTCGCGGTCGCCACCTCGCGGCCGGACCACGTCATCGGCATCCACTTCTTCAACCCGGCCCCGGTGCAGAAGCTCGTCGAGCTGATCCCGGCGCTGACCACCTCCGAGGGCACGCTCAGCCGGGCGCAGCTGTTCGCCGAGAAGGTGCTCGGCAAGCACGCCGTACGGGCCCAGGACCGCTCGGGCTTCGTCGTCAACGCGCTGCTGGTGCCGTACCTGCTCTCCGCGATCCGGATGTTCGAGTCGGGCATCGCGGGCCGCGAGGACATCGACAACGGCATGGAGCTGGGCTGCGCCCACCCGATGGGCCCGCTGAAGCTGTCCGACCTGATCGGCCTGGACACCATCGTCTCCATCGCCAATTCGATGTACGAGGAGTACAAGGAACCGCTGTACGCCGCTCCCCCGCTGCTCCAGCGCATGGTGGACGCGGGGCGGCTCGGCCGGAAGTCCGGGTCGGGCTTCTACGCGTACGCCTGATCCCCGGCAGTCCGGTTACGCACCGTCAGTTCCCTTGCGCGTACGGGCCCGGCACCCACGAGGTGCCGGGCCCGTCGCATTCACACACCGTGTGCGCGGCGGACACGCATATGCCGTTCGCACACTCTCCCCACCCGTCCACCAGGCGAGTTGACTTCACGTGCGCATGCAAGGGATGCGCTGACTACAGAGAGGAGCGGACTCGTGGCCATCGACCCCGAGCATCCCGTGCACCACGGCGAACTCGCTGAGTTACGCCGCCGCCTGGATGTGGCGCACACACGCGTCGAAGGAGGGCTGACCCTGCTGAGCCACCGCGCCGAACAGAGCGCCAAGGAACTCGACGACCTCAACACCCGGGTCGTCACCCTGGAGCACGCCCGCTGGCCGCTGCCCGCGGTGGCGGCCCTCACGGCCCTGGGCGCCCTCGTGGTGTCCATCTGGCAGGCGCTGGGCCGTTAGGGTCCCTCGGGCGGGACGCGCGGGGATTCAGGGCTTGGTGTCCTGCCCGAGCCGCAGATGGTGCAGCAGGAGCAGGGCGGCCGCCATGTTGGCGGCCGGGACCTCGCCGCGGGCGACCATGTCGGGGACGAGCTTGAGGGGAACCCATTCCCGACGGTCCGACTCGAAGTCGTCCACGGGGTGACCGACATACGCGCCCTCGTCGGCCCAGTAGATGTGGTGCCGGGCGTCGGTGAGCCCGTTGGAGGGCTCGACGCTCATCAGGTGGTGCAGGGGTCCCGGCCGCCATCCGGTCTCCTCCTCCAGTTCGCGGGCGGCGGCCTCCACGACGGGTTCGCCGTCCTCGACGACGCCGGCCGCGAGTTCCCAGCCCCAGCTGTCGGTGATGAAGCGGTGCCGCCACAGGAGCAGCACCTCGTTCGCCTCGTTGACCACGGTGGCCACGGCGACAGGCCGCAGCCGTATCAGGAAGTGATCGAGGTGCCGCCCGTCCGGCAGCGCCACATCCGCGAGATTGACGCTGAACCAGCGGTTCGAGTACACAGTTTGTTCGCTCTGTTTCGTCCACTGCACGGTTCTGCCACCTTCCGCCGAGTAAGTGGCAATATCGCAGCAGTAGCTAGGTGACAGCAGGCGCACAGCCGGTGCACGGCCGCGTCCCGGGACGGCGTCAGAGCGGTACGCGCAGTGCCCCGTCGATGAGTTCGGCGGCCTCGGAGGTCCCCGCGCAGCCGTTGCGCACGAGGTGTTCGCGTACCGCCCGGAGTCTGTCACGCAGCCGCATGGACTCCATTCCGCGCGCCCGCTCGGCCATCTCGACGGCGGTGGCCACCGCCTTGTCCGCGTTGCCCTGCCGCAGTTCGATGTGGCTGAGCATCGCGAGCCGGTGCACCCGCCCCCGGTCGTGCGCCGGGGTGTCGACGGCCGCCGCGGCGTGCTCCGCCGCTGCCGTCAGGTCACCGAGGCTGAGCAGCGCCTCCGCCACCTGGACGTTCACCAGGCCGGGTTGGACATAGCCGGTCTCATCCGGTTCGTGCCCGCGCCGGATGCGCTCGGCGGCCTGCTCAGCCCGCCGGATGCAGGACAGCGCGCTCGTGCCGTCGCCCAGGTGCGCGTACGCCTTCGCCTGCATCGCGTACAGGTCGGAGGCGAGCGCCGGGGTGATGTGCGTGCCGGCCGTGCGCAGCGCGGCCTCGGCGAAGGCGACGGCCTGCCGGTGCTCCCGCATGAACAGCGACTGGTTGACGAGGAGCGCGATCACATACGCCCCCAGCCCCCGGTCCCCGCTGGCCTTCGCCAGCCGCAGCGCCTGGTGGAAGTAGCGCTGGGCCAGGCCGTGGGCGTCGGAGTCGTACGCGCAGATCCCGGCGATCGCGACCAACCCGCCGGTGGCCCGGTGCAGTTGGCGGCCGGTGGCGTCGGTGTAGCTGCCCCGCAGCAGCGGCGCGGCCTCGGCGTTGAGGAACCCGACGATCCGGGTGCGGGTCGCGACGCCCCCGGCCTTGCGGTACATCTGCTCGTAGTGCGTCCGGGCCGCGCGCAGCATCTCGATGTCGGCCATGCTGACGCGGTGCCGTCCGCCCCGGGAGACGTCGACGTCCTCCGGCGGGTTCTCCCACTCCCAGACGGGCATCACGGCGGGCGTCCCGGTGACGGCGGGGGCGCCGAGGACATGGGGGCGCTGTTGTTCGTCGGAGCGCCACAGGGCGGTTGCGCGCTCCACGAACCCGGAGAGTCCGGCACCGTGTGGGGCGGCGGCCTCGCCCGGCACACCGAGCCCGATGTCGTCGAGGGTGACGGTACGGCGCAGCCGCCCCGCGAGCACCTCACAGATCAGGTCGGGCACCTGTCCGCGCGGCCGCTGCCCCTTCAACCACCGTGCCACGGCGGTGTGTTCGTATCTCAGCGCCAGCCCCCGGGCCCGTCCCGCCTGGTTGACGTGGGCGGCGAGACCGGCGTGGGAGATACCGGCCTCGTCGAGGATCGCGTCGAGCAGGGTATTGGGCTGCATGGAGGCCCTCCGGTGGCTCGGTGCCGGCGAATCGCAGCGTAGCGCCTCCCTCTTCACACGGGGTGTGACGGGAACGCCCGAATTCGCGCTGTGTGCGCGCTGTCGCAGAGAGTTTCGGACAGGTTGACTGGGATCCCTCGCCAAGAGGCCGGCCGGGCCGCCGGCTCCCCCTCGTACAGTGCGGTGGCCCTGCCGGGCGGAACGGGGGCGACTACGGGGTGGGCGCTACGGGTGGGGCGTCGGCTGCGGGTCGTTGGTGGCTGGTCGCGCAGTTCCCCGCGCCCCTCAAGACAAGTGGGCGATCGTTGCGGAGTACCAGTATCGCGATGTCGTCCTTGGGCCTTCCCGCCGTGTGGCGGAGGAGTTGCGTGAAGACGGCGCGAAGGACCGACTGAGGAGAGATGGGACGGCCTCGTACGGTTTGCCTCAGCGCGCCCGCCAGAGGAAAGAAGCGGCCCTCGCTGTCCCTCGCGTCCTCCACGCCGTCCGTGTGGAGGAACAGGGCCTCGCCGGGCAGGAGTTGGCCGCAGGCGGTGACCGGGAGTTCGGCGGGGAGCGGGAAGAGGCCGAGCGGGGGCAGCGGGTCGGCGCGGGCGAGGGGTGCCGCTCGGTCGACACCGAGCAGGTAGGGCCAGGGGTGGCCGCAGTTGAGGGCGTTGAGTTCGCCGTCGGGGGTGATCTCCAGGAGGAGGACCGTGACGAAGTCCTCGGTGTCCTCGGCGCGGGCGCGGAGGTGCCGGGCGAGGGCACGGTCGAGACGGGCGAGGACCCCGGCGAGTTCGGCCTCGTCGTGGACGGCCTCGCGGAAGCTGCCGAGGACGGCGGCGACGGTCCCGATCGCGGCGAGGCCGTGACCGCGTACGTCGCCCATCACCACCCGTACGCCGTGCTCGGTGGCGATCACCTCGTACAGGTCGCCGCCGACGGTCGCGCCCCGGTCGGCGGAGAGCTGGGCGGCGGCGGTGGCGAGTCCGTCGATCCGTGCGGGCAGCGGCCTGAGCAGGACGCTCCGCACGGCGCCCGCGACGGCGCGCGCCTGCCGCACTTCCCGCAGCATCCTCCGTCTGACGTGGAGCATCAGCCCGGTGCCGGCGGCGAGGACGACGGCACCGCCGACGATCCCGGCGCCGAGCCGACCGGAGAGGCGGCGCCCCCGGGACCACGCCCGACGAGGGGCCCCGGCCCTGTTTCGAATCATGCCGTTGGCCCCCCATCAGGCCCGGACAGCGCGTACGGCCCAGAGAGGCCGGTCCGATTCTGTCCACAGCACGCCCGGTTGGGGGCGATCACCCTGGATTGTCACCCGAATGAGTGAGGTGACATGGGGACGGGCCGGGGGCACAGGGACTTGTCCCCGTGCCCCCTGGGCACCCGAGGCGCCCTAACTACGCAGCACCGCTCCCGTGCGCTCGCCCGCGAGGGCGACCGCAGCGTCGCGGGCCGCCGACGCCTCGTCGACGGTCAGCGTGCGATCCGCGGCCCGGAAGCGCAGCGCGTACGCCAGCGACTTCCGCCCGTCGCCCAGCTGCTCCGCGTTCTCGTAGACGTCGAACAGGCGGATGCCCTCCAGGAGTTCACCGGCGCCCTCACGCAGCGCGGCCTCCACGTCGGCGTGCGGCACGAACGCGTCGACGACGAGCGCGACGTCCTGCGTGGCGACCGGGAACGTGGAGATGCTCGGCGCCTGCGGGGTGCCGTCCCCCACCTGCTCCAGGGCGTCCAGGTCGATCTCCATCGCGGCGGTCCGGGCCGGCAGCCCGAGCGCCTTGAGGACGCGCGGGTGCAGCTCGCCGGCGTGGCCGACGACCCGCTCGGTGCCGTCGGCGACGACCACGAACTCGGCGCAGCGCCCGGGGTGCCAGGGACCGTACTGGCCCTTGCGGACGACCAGTTCGGCACCGGCCTCGCGGGCGACCGCGCGGCCGGCCTCGACGGTGTCGGCCCAGTCGGCGGGACGCCCCTTGCCCCACCAGCCGGCCTGCTCGCGGGCCCCGGCGACGACGACGGCGACGTGGCGCGGCTGCTCGGGCAGCGCGGCGTTCAGCGTCGCGATCTCCTCGTCGGTGGGCCGGCGGTCGACCGGCAGCGCGACGGCGACACGCTGCTCCTCACGGGGGAGGAAGACCAGGCCGGTCTCGAACAGGGCGAGGTCGTGCGTGCCCCGGCCGTCGTTGCGGCGCAGCGCGCCCAGCAGACCCGGCAGCAGCGACGTGCGGAGCGCGGGCTCCTCGTCGTTGAGCGGGTTGGTGAGCCGGACGACACGGCGGGCCGGGTCGTCCGCCTCCAGGCCGAGCTGGTCGAAGACCTGCTCACCGATGAAGGGGTAGTTCGGCGCCTCGACGTATCCGGCGCCGGCCAGCGCCCGGCCGACCCGGCGGTGCAGTCGCTGCCGGTGGGTGAGGCCGCGCCCCGCGGGGGGCTTGGGCAGCGTGGAGGGCAGGTTCTCGTAGCCCTCCAGGCGGATGACCTCTTCGGCGAGGTCGTTCGGGTCGGTGAGGTCGGGCCGCCAGGACGGCACGGTGACGATCAGCTCGTCCGTCCCGTAGACGTCGCAGCCGACCTCCTGGAGGCGGCGTACGACGGTCTCGCGGCCGTACGCGACGCCCGCGACCTTGTCCGGGTGGTCCGCCGGGATCGTGATCGTGCGGGGTGCGGACGGGGCGATCACCTCGGTGACGCCCGCGTCGGCGGTGCCGCCCGCGAGGAGCACCAGCAGGTCGACGGTGCGCTGGGCGGCGGCGGCCGCGGCCAGCGGGTCGACGCCGCGCTCGAAGCGGCGGGACGCCTCCGACGACAGCTTGTGCCGGCGGGCGGTGCGCGCGATGGCGACCTGGTCGAAGTGGGCGGCCTCGATGACGACGTCGGTGGAGGCGTTCCCGCCGTTCTCGGCTGCGTCGTGGTCGGCGATCTCGGTGTTGGCGCCGCCCATGACACCGGCGAGGCCGATGGGGCCGCGCTCGTCGGTGATCACCAGGTCCTCGGCGTGCAGCTTCCGCGTGACGCCGTCGAGGGTGACGATCTTCTCGCCCTCCTCGGCCCGGCGGACGCCGATCGTGCCCTGGACGAGGGAGCGGTCGTAGGCGTGCAGGGGCTGGCCCAGCTCCATCATCACGTAGTTGGTGATGTCGACGGCGAGGGAGATCGGGCGCATGCCGACCTTCTGCAGCCGGCGCTTGAGCCAGATCGGGGAGCGCGCCTCGGGGTCGAGACCGGTGACGGTGCGGGCGGTGAAGCGGTCGCAGCCGAGCGGGTCGGAGACCTGGACGGGGTGGCCGAACGCGTTCGGGCCGGGTACGTCGAGGAGCGCCGGGTCGCGCAGCGGGAGGCCGTAGGCGATGGCGGTCTCGCGGGCGACGCCGCGGATCGACAGGCAGTAGCCGCGGTCGGGCGTGACGGCGATGTCCAGGACCTCGTCGACCAGCTCCAGCAGTTCGATCGCGTCCTTGCCGACCTCGGTCTCCGGCGGCAGCACGATGATGCCCTTGGTGCCGTCGTCGCCCATGCCCAGCTCGTCGCTGGAGCAGATCATGCCGTGCGAGTTGCGGCCGTAGGTCTTGCGCGCGGAGATGGCGAAGCCGCCGGGCAGTTCGGCGCCCGGGAGGACCACGACGACCTTGTCGCCGACGGCGAAGTTGCGGGCGCCGCAGACGATCTCCTGGGGCTCGCCGGTGCCGTTGGCGGTGCCGACGTCGACGGTGCAGAAGCGGATGGGCTTCTTGAACTCCGTCAGCTCCTCGATGGTCAGCACCTGACCGACGACGAGGGGGCCCTTGAGGCCGTCGCCGAGCTGCTCGACGGTCTCGACCTCCAGACCGGCCGAGATGAGCTTGGCCTGGACGTCACGACCGGTCTCGGTGGCCGGCAGGTCGACGTACTCCCGCAGCCAGGAAAGCGGGACCCGCATCAGATCTCCATCCCGAACGGCCGGGTGAACCGGACGTCACCCTCGACCATGTCTCGCATGTCTTCGACGTTGTGGCGGAACATCAGCATCCGCTCGATGCCGAACCCGAAGGCGAATCCGCTGTACTTCTCGGGGTCGACACCGCAGGCGGTGAGGACCCGGGGGTTGACCATGCCGCAGCCGCCGAGCTCGATCCAGCCCTCGCTGGAGCAGGTGCGGCAGGGCCGGTCGGGGTTGCCGACGGAGGTGCCCTTGCAGACGTAGCAGAGCATGTCCATCTCGGCGGACGGCTCGGTGAACGGGAAGAAGTTCGGCCGGAGCCGGGTCTTCATGCCCTCGCCGAACAGCGACTGGACCATGTGGTCGAGGGTGCCCTTGAGGTCGGCCATGGTCAGGCCCTCGTCGACGGCGAGCAGCTCGACCTGGTGGAAGACCGGGGTGTGCGTGGCGTCCAGCTCGTCGGTGCGGTACACGCGGCCGGGACAGATCACGTACACCGGCAGCTCGCGCTCCAGCAGGGAGCGGATCTGCACGGGCGAGGTGTGAGTGCGCAGCACGACACCGGACTCGGTGCCGCCCTCCGGGCCCTGCACGAAGAAGGTGTCGGCCTCACCGCGGGCCGGGTGGTCCGGGCCGATGTTGAGGGCGTCGAAGTTGAACCACTCCGCCTCGACCTGCGGGCCCTCGGCGACCTCGTAGCCCATGGCCACGAAGATGTCCTCGATGCGCTCCGACAGGGTGGTGAGCGGGTGGCGGGCGCCGGCCGGGACGCGGTCGTACGGCAGCGTGACGTCCACGGCCTCCTCGACCAGCACCCGGGCGTCGCGCTCGGCCTCCAGCTCGCTCTGTCGGGCGGCGAGGCCCTTGTTCACCGCGCCCCGGGCCTGGCCGACGAGCTTGCCCGCGGCGGCCTTGGCCTGCGGGGGCAGCGCGCCGATCTCGCGGTTGGCGAGGGCCAGCGGGGAGGTGCCGCCGGTGTGGGCGACCTTGGCCTCCTGGAGCGCGTCGAGGGAGTCCGCGGCGGCGAAGGCGGCGAGCGCCTCGTCCCGCATGCGCTCGATCTCTTCCGGTTTCAAGGCCTCGACCTCTACAGGGTCGTACGACTTATTCGGTGCCGACATCTCTTCCCGTGCTTCCGATTGGCTGGCGGATGGTCCCCGTACCGACTCGTGGACAGATCGTCACGGTTTTTGGGACACAAAGGTGCCAAAGGCCGAGTCTAACGGGGTGGAGGTGTTGCGAACGCGCCCGTGGTGCTCAGGCCAGGTAGGCCGGCGCCGCCACGGGCAACGTAAATCGGAACTCGGCGCCGCCGCCCGGGGCGCGTCCGACGGTGATGGTGCCGCCGTGGGCTTCGACGATGCCCTTGACGATGTACAGCCCGAGGCCGGTGCCGCCGCGCTTGCTGCCCCGCCAGAAGCGGGTGAAGACGCGGTTCATGGACTCCTCCGGGATGCCACTGCCCTCGTCGCTCACCGTGACCGACGTACCGGTGTCCTCCCCCTCCCGGGGGGACGCCGTGGGCGTGACGTCAATCGTGACGGTTCCCTCGCCGTGCCGCACCGCATTTTCCAGCAGGTTGCTCAGCACCTGGTCGATCTTGTCGGGGTCGGCCCACAGGGCGGGCAACGGCTGCTCGATCCGCAGCATGAACCGGTCGGCGGGCTGTCCGGCGGCGACATAGGCCTGGATGTGCCGGCCGACGGCGGCGCCCATGTCGACGGGCTGGCGTCGTACCTCGAGCCGTCCCGAGTCGATCCGCGAGATGTCGAGCAGCTCGGCGATGAGCCGGGTGACCCGGTTGGCGTCGGCGTCGACGGTCTCCAGCATCAGCTTCTTCTGGTCGTCCGTGAACCGCTCCCACTTGGCGAGCAGCGTCGCGGTGAACCCCTTGACCGACGTCAGGGGCGAGCGCAGCTCGTGGGCGACGGTGGCGATCAGCTCCGCGTGACTGCGCTCGGTGCGGCGCCGGGCCTCGGTGTCGCGGAGGGAGACGACGACCCGGCGGACGGGTCCGGTGGGCTCGCTACGGATGTAGCGCGCCGACACGAGGATCTCCCGCGCCCCCGGCAGGAGCAGGTTCCGCTCGGGCTGTCCGACCCGGATGGCGAGCCCTCCGTACGGGTCGGTCAGCTGCCACCAGCGGCGGCCTTCGAGGTCTTCTAACGGGAGGGCCCATTCGAGGGGGCGGCCGAGGGCGTCGGCGGCGGGGGTGGCGGTGATCCGTGCGGCGGCGGCGTTGAAGCAGATCACGCGGCCGTTCTCGTCGGCCACGACCAGTCCGTCGGGGAGGTCGTCGGGGTCGATGCCCAGGTCGGCGAGGTCGCCCTGCCGGGCCGCGGATGTGGCGCGCACGTCCCGTGCCACCGGTGTGCTGCTCGTGCCGACCCTCATCCCCGTACCCCACCTCTCGCGTTGTGCAGTGGGCCCCCGAGCCCGTCACCCTACTAGCTGGGCGTGACGGTGCGGCACCCTCCGAAGGCGCGCTGTGCGCGGGCGGACGCGTAGAGACATACGGCGGCGGCGGTCGCCAGGTTCAGGCTTTCCGCCTTTCCGTGGATCGGTACGCGGACGACGGCGTCGGCGAGCCCCCGGGTCTCCTCGGGCAGCCCCCAGGCCTCGTTGCCGAACACCCAGGCCGTGGGCCCGCCCATGGTGCCCTTGTCCAGCTCGTCGTCGAGGTCGTCCCGCCCCGCGCCGTCGGCGGCGAGGACGCGTACGCCGATGCCCTTGAGCCCCGCGACGGCGTCCTCGACGGGTACGCCGACAGCCACCGGCAGATGGAAGAGCGAGCCGACGGAGGCGCGCACGGCCTTGGGGTTGTAGAGGTCCACGGAGGCGTCGGTGAGGACGACGGCCTCCGCGCCGGCGGCGTCTGCGCACCGCAGGACGGTGCCGGCGTTGCCGGGGTCGCGGACGTGGGCGAGTACGGCGACGAGCCGCGGGCGCGCGGCGAGGATCTCCTCGAACGGGGTGTCGAGGAACCGGCAGATCCCGACGAGGCCCTGCGGGGTGACGGTGGTGGAGATGTCGGCGATGACGGCCTCGTCGGCGAGGTGGACGCGGGCGCCGGCGGTGCGGGCGTCTTGGACGATGTCGGCGTAGCGCTCCGCGGCGTCGACCGTGACGAAGAGCTCGACCAAGGTGTCCGGGCGCCCGGTGGCCTCCCGGACGGCCTGCGGGCCCTCGGCGAGGAAGAGCCGGTCCTTCCCCCGGAAGTTCCGCTTCCCGAGCCGCCGGGCCGCGGAGACGCGGGCGGAGCGGGGGGAGATCAACTCAGGGGTGGGCATGGGTCACCTTTTGGATCGAGGGGGTGGGGAGGGGCGCCTGAGAGCTCGGGGGTGCGGGTGCGTGGGCGAGTACGGGTGGTCCGTGGTTCCTCGCGCAGTTCCCCGCGCCCCTGAAAAGCCGGGGCTGCGCCCCGTGCTTTTCGGCCCGAAAGGGCCGGAGGCCCTTGAGGGGCGCGGGGAACTGCGCGAGAAGCCCCACCGGAGCCGCACCCGGCAACGCACCCAAAAAACCCGGGCCCACAGGCAGCTTGCACCTGCGGGCCCGGGTCATACGCGGCTCAGAGCCAGCGCAGCGTCACGCCGCCTTGGGCGCGTTCACGTCCGCCGGCAGCGCCTTCTGCGCGACCTCGACGAGCGCGGCGAACGCCGTGGCGTCGTTGACGGCCAGCTCCGCGAGGATCTTGCGGTCGACCTCGATGTTCGCGGCCTTCAGACCCTGGATGAAGCGGTTGTAGGTGATGCCGTTGGCGCGGGCAGCGGCGTTGATGCGCTGGATCCACAGCTGACGGAAGTCGCCCTTGCGCTTCTTGCGGTCGTTGTAGTTGTAGACCAGCGAGTGGGTGACCTGCTCCTTGGCCTTGCGGTACAGGCGCGAACGCTGACCGCGGTAGCCGGAGGCCTGCTCGAGGATCGCCCGGCGCTTCTTGTGGGCGTTGACTGCCCGCTTGACGCGTGCCACTTTTTAACTCCTTGTAGCGGGGCCGTGGTTGTCGTCACACGACCCGAAATCGATGGGGTCCCGGTCCTGACGTACGGCGCTCACGAGGGGCGCCGGGTACGTCACTTGCCGAGAAGCTTCTTGATCTTCGCGGCGTCGCCCGGGGCCATCTCGGCGTTGCCGGTGAGGCGACGCGTCACGCGGGACGACTTGTGCTCGAGCAGGTGGCGCTTGCCGGCGCGCTCACGGAGCACCTTGCCGGAGCCGGTGATCTTGAAGCGCTTGCTGGCACCGCTGTGCGACTTGTTCTTCGGCATAGCGCCGTTCTCTCCTCGTCAGTGGCGCTCCGGTGCCCGGTCGCGAAACCGGGCACGACGGAACGTCATTTCTTTCGGTTGGCACCCTGGACCGGTGTCCAGGGCTTCCCCCGGACTCGCGTCCCGGGGACTTACGCCTCGGCAGGTTCCTCGGCCGGCGCCTCGACGTCGACATCGGCGTGCTCGGCGTCGGCGGCGTTCTGCGACTTGCCAGGATTGGCCTTCGCTTCCGCCTTCCGGGCTTCCTGCGCCTGACGGGCCTCGGCCATCGCCTCGGTCTTCTTCTTGTGCGGACCGAGAACCATGATCATGTTGCGGCCGTCCTGCTTCGGGTTCGACTCCACGAAACCGAGGTCCTGGACGTCCTCCGCGAGACGCTGCAGCAGTCGGTAGCCGAGTTCCGGCCGGGACTGCTCGCGACCACGGAACATGATCGTGATCTTGACCTTGTCGCCCTGCTTGAGGAACCGGACGACGTGACCCTTCTTGGTGTCATAGTCGTGCGGGTCGATCTTCGGCCGGAGCTTCATCTCCTTGATGACCGTGTGCGCCTGGTTCTTGCGCGCCTCACGGGCCTTCATGGCCGACTCGTACTTGAACTTCCCGTAGTCCATGAGCTTGCAGACCGGCGGACGTGCGTTCGCGGCCACCTCGACCAGGTCGAGGTCGTACTCCTGCGCAAGCTCCAGGGCCTTGGCAAGCGGAACAATCCCGACCTGCTCGCCGCTGGGACCGACAAGTCGCACCTCGGGAACGCGAATCCGGTCGTTGATGCGGGGCTCGGCGCTGATGGATCCTCCTCGGTAGCACCACACGACGGTCTGGCGGACCGCCGCGTTATGTCTGGTTGACATCAAGACCAACCATCGGGAGGCATGAAAAATGCCCCGGGACGGGACACAGGCGGGGCTCCATGTACTGCCGGAGCACCGCCGCGGGTGTGCCGCGGGGCGCAATATCGGACGACTCCACCGTCCGTACGGAACGGTGGGGGCCGTCTGACCGGGTGACCTGCCGTCCCGGAGGGCGGTCAGGTGGGAGTGCGGAGCCTCCACTTGCGGGCCGGGCACACAGGTGTCCAGCCGGTCGTTGACACCACCATACCGGGTTCAAACCTGACGTGCCAATCGGGCGGCGGCGGACTCCCGCAGGTCGGGAGGCTGGTGGCGGGGCCTATCGTGTGGGGCATGAGTGAGACCCCTCCTGAGAACCCCGACTTCGACTCGATGACCCGCGACATCGCCGAGGTCCCCGCGGTCGAGGTGATCGTGACGGTCGCCGTCAACCTGATGAGCGCCGCCGCGGTGAAGCTCGGTCTGACCGAGGAGGGCGACAAGTACAAGGACCTGGACGAGGCCCGCAAGCTGGTCACCGCCCTCGCCGGTCTGCTGGACGCCTCCGCGACCGAGATCAGCTCCTTCCACGCGGCCCCGCTGCGCGACGGTCTGAAGTCGCTGCAGCTGGCGTTCCGCGAGGCGTCGCTCGTCCCGGACGAGCCGGGCCAGGGCCCGGGCGAGAAGTACACGGGCCCGATCTACGGCTAGCCACTACGGCCTCGTGGCCGTACTCGACGGCTACGCCCGTACGTACAGGGGCTCGCCCGGTGGTGTCGCCCCGGCCGGCAGCAGTGCCAGGTCGAGGCCGCGTACCAGGCGGGCCCTCAGCGTCTCGTCGGCGGCGAGGCGCCCGGCGACGGACCGCGCCGTCTCGGCCGGGGGCGCGGACGCGTCGAGGACCAGGGCCAGGGTGCCGTCGGCCTGCCCGGGGCCGAGGTGGGCGCGGAGCACGGCCGGTTCGGCGGCTACGGCGGAACGTACGGCGTCGAGGACGGCGGGGTCGGCGAGCGGGTCGGTGGTGGTGCGCCCCTCGGCGAGCGCGAGCAGGGCGCGGCCGGTCAGCTCGAAGGGGACGGGGCCTGCCAGGTCGAGGACGATCGTGTCGGCCTTCTCGTGCGCGGCGGCCTGGAGAGCCTGCCGCAGGGGTACGGCGACCGGGCGGGCGGCGGCGTCCCAGCGGGCGAGGCTCTCGGTGGAGGTGAAGGCGGGCAGGGCGGTGCGGCCGCCGGCCTGAAGGGTGGGCACCGCCATGTCGCTGGTCTTCTCGCGGCGCAGCCCCTTCTCGTCCACCTCGACCTCGCCGAGCACCGCCACGACCGGCACGAGCAGCCGGGCGCCCTCGAGCGCCTCGAGGACGGGGCCCACGGCGGTCCGGTCGTCGGCCCAGGCGGCGAGCGCGGCGCTCAGCCGGGGGTCGGCGGAGCCGTCGTCGTCGGAGAAGCCGGGGTCGGGAATGTTCTTGTTCGCCACGGTCGTCGACCCTATCGGGGGAAGTCTCCTGGGCGTTCGGGGGGCCGGAAACGTGGTCGTCACCTCACTCACGGTTTTCTCAGCCAACCCTGACAACCATCTAACAAGGGCCTAACCACAGGCACAGCCCGGCGCAGAACCATCGAGCATGCCCTCTCGCCGAGCTCGCCGCCGCGCCCGTACGTCGGTCGGTCGCCGTCCGCTCCTGCACCTCGCGCTCGCCTCGCTCGTCCTGGTGGGCGGCACGGCCGCGGGGACGGTGTTCATGCGGGCCCAGGCGCAGGACGGCGGCGCCGTCGCCGTATCGTCGTCGGCGTCATCGACACCCTCGTCGGTGCTCACTGAGGAGGCTTCGGTGGAACCGGTGGCGGCACCCGAGGTGGACCACGACGAACTGCTCGCGACGGCCCTCGCGGCGGTGACCGTCGAGGACGGGGCGGCGGTCTCCGTGGCCGTGCTCGACGTGGCGTCCGGCGACTCGGCCGGGTACGGGGACGGCCGGTTCGACACCGCGAGCATCGTCAAGCTGGACATCCTGGCGGCGCTGCTGCTCCAGGCGCAGGACGCGGACCGGCGGCTCACCGCGCAGGAGAGGACGTACGCCTCGGCGATGATCCGCGACAGCGACAACGCCTCCGCGACGGCGCTGTGGAAGGCCATCGGGCAGTCGGCCGGCCTGGACGCGGCGAACGAGCGGTTCGGGCTGACGGCGACCGAGGGCGGCGACGGGCTGTACTGGGGCCTCACCCAGACCACGGCGGCCGATCAACTCGTCCTGCTCCGGCAGGTGTTCGGGGACGACGACACCTCCGAGCTGAGCGCGGCCTCGCGGGCGTACGTCCAGGATCTGATGGGGCGGATCGCCGAGGGCCAGGACTGGGGTGTCTCGGCCGCGGCGACGGGCGGGGCCCCGGGGTCCGGCTTCGCGCTGAAGAACGGGTGGCTGCCCCGTACCGCCACCGGGTTGTGGGACATCAACAGCGTCGGCCGGGTCTCGGTGGACGGGCGGGAGTTTCTGGTCGCCGTGGTGTCGGACGGTCACACGACGAAGGCGAAGGGGATCGCGTCGGTCGAGGCGGCGGCGAAGGCGGGGGTGTCGGTCTTCACGGGTACGGCGGGTACGGCGGAGACGGTGGACGCTGCGGCAGAGGCGGAGGTGGCGGAGGTTGCCACCGGCCCGTAGGCGCGAGGGTCAGACGATGTACTCGTCGGGGCGGCCGCGACCCCGGCCGCGCCAGATCACCACCGCGGCGATCAGCAGGACCACGCCGAGGCCGCCCGCGGCGGGGGCCGTCCAGGCGGCGGTGGGGTCCTCCTCCTCGACCGGGTCCGGGCCGGAGCCGAAGTACCTGCCGCCGTACGACGCGGCCTTGAGGTCGTCGGGTTCGAGCTTGCCGCCCTCCTCGATGGCGGCGGCCGGGTCGACGAAGCCGAAGCCCCGGGAGTCGTCGCGACCGCCGACCGGCGCTTCGCGGGCGGTCTCCTCCAGGAGGCGTTTGACCTGGGCGGGGGTGAGTCCCGGGTGGGCGGCCCGGATGAGGGCGGCGGCGCCGGAGACGAAGGCCGCGGCGGCGCTGGTGCCCCAGCCCTCGTAGTACTTGCGGTCCGGGTCGGCGATGACGACGTGCATGCCGGGGGCGCTGACGGTGGCGTACCAGCGGCGGGTGGAGAACGGGGCGCGATCGCCATCCTCGTCGACCGCGGTCACCGCTATCACGCCCGGGTAGGCCGCCGGGTAGGAGACGTGGTCGCCCTTCTCGCCGCCGTTGCCGGCCGAGGCGACGACGACCGAGCCCTTCGCCAGGGCGTACTGGACGGCCGCGTCCTCGGAGGGTTCCGGGTGGGCGGACTCGGAGTCGTCGCCGAGGGAGAGGTTGATGACGTCGACGCCCTGGTCGGCGGCCCAGCGGATGCCGTCGGCGAGGGCGTTGCCCCGGGTGCTGCGGGCCTTGGAGCGGGACGGGTCGCCGTCCTCGAGGATGACGCGGACGGGGAGGATCTTGGCCTCGGGGGCGATACCGAGGACGCCTTCGGAGCGGTTCACGCCGTGGCCATGGCCGGCGATGATGCCGGCCATGGCGGTGCCGTGCCGGGCCCAGGAGTCGTCGCCGCGCGACGCGCCGAAGCCGATCATGTCCTTCGTCGGCAGGACGTTGCCGGCCAGGTCGGGGTGCTCGTCGTCGACGCCGGTGTCGAGCACGGCGACGGTGATCCCGGCGCCCTTCGTCGTCCGCCACGCCTCCTGCGTGCGCATCGCGTCCAACGCCCACTGCTGGTCCCGGATGCCGTCGGCGTGGGCGGCGGTGGACGGCAGGAGCGCCAGGGAGGCGGCGAGGGACACAGTGAGCAGACCGCTCCGCAGACGCCGTCGGAGCTGGGCTCTGGGGGCGCGCGCGACGACCGCGGGGGGCGCGGTGGCGCTGTGGGGTGTGGCGTGCGCGGGAGCGGGGGCGGTGGTCTCGGGTTTGTCGGCTTTCATGAAGGCTGCTCCGTGGCGGACGCGGCGGTCCTGCGCAGGCCGCGTTCGATGCGGTCGGCGAGGCCCTTCGCCTCGTGGCCGAGGCCGGACTGGGCGGGCGCGGTGGTCGCACCGGACGCCATCGCGTCCTCGGCGGCCTGCGGTTCGGTGACGGTGCGGCCGTCGGCGAAGCCGGAGACGGCGTAGACGACCACGGGGACGTCGGTGAGGACGGAGATCGTCCAGGAGGCCCGCTGGTCGTCGCCGAAGCCGGCGGCGACGGTGCCCTCGGCGGCGTACGGGCGGGGCATCAGATCCGTGCGGCGGTCGAGCCGGTCCTGCGTGAAGCGGGCCTTGAGCGCGGTCATGGCGGCGGCGTCCGTCTTGGTGAACAGCAGGCCGACGGTGGTGACGTTGCTGCGGGTCGCGTCCGTGTAGGTGGCGCGCAGCAGCCGCAGGCAGCCGACCGGGGCCAGGGCCTTGCGCAGCAGCGGGTCGAAGGCGTCGGCGCAGCCGCTGTCGGGCGCGACGGCGATCCGGGTCCAGGTGCGGTCGGTGCCGCCGGGTCCCGCGCCCTCGCCCTGGACCGTGGGCGGGAACAGTTCGTCCACGGGTACGCCGTGCCACAGCTCGCCCGCGGCGGCGAAGGTGGTGCGGGGGTCGTCGGCCCCGGAGTCCCCGGTGAGCCAACTCCCGGCCGCCGCACCGCCGATGAGTCCCACGCCGAGCACCACGCACGCCGCCACGGCCGCCGCCCGCGCCTTGGTCGGCCGGGGTGTGCGCCGTCCGTCGTGCGACTCGGGCGGCGTCCACGGCGAGGTGTCCGGCTGCGCGAACGTCACGAAGGGCCGCCCCTGAGGTGTGCCGAGCACGCCGTCGAGGGCCTCGGCCGACCGCCGGGAGTTACCCGACGGTGGCTGCCAGCCACCGGGGCGCTCGGGGGTGAGGGGCCGCGGCCGGGGAGTCCCCTGGGGGCCTACTTCCTCGGCCAGCGGACGGCGCAGGGGCGAGGACGGCATGGCGCCGTCGGATGCCGGTACGCGGTCGCGCGGTGCGGACGCCGGGGGCTGTCCGGTCGGGCGGGGGGACGCGTCGCGGGGGCCGGAGTCGCCGGTACGGGACGCGATGCCGCCGGAGGGCGGCCCGGCGGGGCGAGGTGGCGCGCCGGCGGCGGAGGGTCCCGAAGTGCCCGTGGGCCGGGACGCGCGGTCGCCGAGCGTCGCGCCCGAGTCACCGGACCGGCCACCCGCCGCCCGCGAGGCAGCGGACGTACGCCGACCGGTGTCCTGCACGGCGGGCGGGGCGTCCGGGAAGCGCGCCGACGCCGGCGGCGGGGTGCCCTCCGGCCGCCGGGCGGCCGGCGGCTCGTCCGGGAACCGAGCGGACGCCGCGGGCGGTTCGTCCGGAAAACGTGACGACGGCGCGGGCGGGCCGTCCGGGAAACGTGTCGCTGTCGGCGGCGGGGTGTTCAGGTAGCGGGTCCAGGCCGCTCGTTGGTCGTCGGGGAGGCGGGGCGACGCGGCGGGCCGGGCGTCCGGGGAAGGGGCCGACGTCGTCGGAGGGGTCGCCGGGAAGCGGGCCGAGCCCCTGGGGGGCGTGTCCGGGAAACGGGCCGAGGCCGCCGGGGGCGGGGGCGGGGTGGCGGGGGTGCCGGCGTTCTGGTTCGCGGTGCGTCGGAAGTCGGAGAAGCGCGGGTGTTCGGCGCGGCGTCGGCCACCGCCACCGTCACCGTCACTGCCACCGTTCACGGCGGAACCCCGCCCGGTGCTCTGCCCGACGGACTCACCCGAAACCCGCGCGGGGCCACGCCCGTTGACGCTCTGCGCGGAATCACGGCCGGGACCACGACCGGTCGCCGCCTGCCCGGCACCCCGCGCGGGAGTCTGACCCGTCGTCTCTCCCGAACCGTGCACCGGGTTACGCCCGTTCGTCTCGCCGGAGCCGTGGGCGGGCCGGTGGGGAGTCGGTCGCTGGGGGCCTCGCGAAGGCGCCGCGTGACCGGCGGCCGGGCCGGAACCCCGCGTCCGGGAGGGCAGCCCCGGCTCGCCCTGGCTGTCGGAACTCCCGCTGTTCTGACCGGCGTTGGGCGCTTCCGCCGTACCCGGGTGCCGTACGTCCCGGAACGCGCCCGGTGTCGACGTAGGCGCCGAGGACGGACGGGGCGGTGTGCTGGGCCGCGCGGGGGCACCCGCCACGGGCGGCCGCTGCGGGCGACGCGGCGCGGGCGGCCCCCCGGCCGAGGGCGCGCGATCGGGGCGGGGCGGCACCGGTCCCGACCCCCCGTCCACGGACGGCCGCGCTCCCGAGCCCCCACCAACGGACGGCCGTGTCCCCGAGCCATCACCCACAGACGGCCGGGTCCCTGAGCCACCACCGACGGACGGCCACGCTTGCGAACCGCCCGCGTCGGACGACCGTGCCCCCGAGTCGCCTGTCGTGTTCGGGCGCCTGCCCGGCGTCTCCCGGCCTGCGGCGGTTTCCCGGGACGGCGGCCGGGGCGGGGCGACCGGGTCTGTGGTGTCCGGTGCCGGGGTGGTCGGGCGCGCGGTGTCCGTCGGGGTGCCCGGGGTCGGGGTCGACGGGTCCTGGCCCGGCGGTATGGAGGGGCGGGGTGGGACCGGGGGCGTGGGGGAATGGAGGCGCGGCGCGCTTCCGTGCTCATGCACCCCCCGTTTCCTCGTTCGTGCAGACCCGGAGGTCGTCGCTTCCTGCCGACCCGGAGGCCGTCGTTCCCGCCGACCCTTGGGTCGCCGCCCCGGAAGACCCGGGGGTCGTCGTCCCGGCGGCCCGAAGGTCGCCGTTCCAGCGGCCCGAAGGTCACCGAGCCAACGTCCCCAGCGGTCGTCGTCCCGGCGGCCCGAAGGTCGTCGTTCAGGCACCCGAAGGTCGTCCTGTCGGCCGGCCGCCCGTGGGGAGCGGTCGGCGCGTGTGTCGTGGGTGTCGGCCGCCGACGGCCCGGCCGGTACCTCGGGCAAGCCATACCCGTGGCAGCGGATCGGCACCCCCGTCGAGGTCGTCCCTGCGTGCGCGTCACTCTACGGGTTGGCCCCGGTCGAACGGGAACCAGTCCGCGGGACCGTGGCTTTAGCCCGGAACGTCCCACTACCCTGCGGTAATCATGTCTGGCAGGCTTCGTGCATGACTGCGCGCGCCGCCGACCGGGCCCGGTACGACCGGGCCACAGCTCATCTCGACGCCCCGCTGGCGATCGTCGACCTCGACGCCTTCGACGCCAACGCCGACGACCTCCTCCGCAGGGCCGGCGGCAAGCCGATCCGCGTCGCGAGCAAGTCCGTTCGCTGCCGGGCGCTGCTGGAGAGGGTCCTGGCCCGTGAGGGCTTCCAGGGCATCATGTCGTTCACCCTCGCCGAGTCCCTGTGGCTGGCCCGTTCCGGGTTCGACGACATCCTCCTCGCCTACCCGTCGGCCGACCACGAGGCCTTCGCCGAGCTGGCGGGCGACCCCAAGCTCGCCGCGGCGGTGACCGTGATGGTCGACGACCCCGCCCAGCTCCAGCTGATCGACACCTCCCGACGCGGCGGCACCGAAGTCGTCCGGGTCTGCCTGGAGTTGGACACCTCGCTGAAGCTGCTCGGCGGCCGGGTGCGCGTCGGCGCCCGGCGCTCCCCCCTGCACTCCCCCGGGCAGGTCGCCGACATGGCGCGCGCCGTCGCCGAGCGCCCCGGGTTCAAGCTGGTCGGGATCATGGCGTACGAGGGTCATATCGCCGGTGTCGGCGACTCGGTGGCCGGACGGCCGCTGCGGTCGCGGGCGGTGCGGATGATGCAGGCCACCGCGAAGAAGGAGCTGGCCGCGCGGCGGGCCGAAGTGGTGCGTGCCGTGCGGCGGGTGGCGCCGGACCTGGAGTTCGTCAACGGCGGCGGCACGGGCAGTGTGCAGCACACGGCGGCCGAGGACGCGGTCACCGAGATCGGCGCCGGGTCCGGGCTGTATGTGCCTCGGCTCTTCGACAACTACACCTCGTTCACGGGGCGTCCGGCCGCGCTGTTCGCGATGCCCGTCGTACGACGGCCCGGTGTCGGGGTCGTCACCGTGCTGGGCGGCGGCTACCCGGCCTCCGGCGCGCCGGGCCGCGACCGGCTGCCGGTGCCGTATCTGCCGGAGGGGCTGAAGTACGACCCGCAGGAGGGCCCCGGCGAGGTGCAGACCCCGCTGCTCGGCGCGCCCGCGGACGATCTGCTGCTCGGTGACAAGGTGTGGTTCCGGCACGCCAAGGCCGGTGAGCTGTGCGAGCGGTTCGACGTGCTGCACCTGGTGGAGGGCGACGAGGTGACGGCGACCGTGCCGACGTATCGCGGCGAGGGTCACACGTTCCTCTAGCGCGTTCCCGTAGCGGCGGTCACGAGGGGCCGAGGCTGCTGCCCACTCCCCCACCCGTGTCGGCGTCGGCGTCGCCGGCCGGGCGGATGCCCTTGACGATCTCGTCGATGTCGTCGAGCGGCGGGCCCTCGTCGCCCGCGTCGAGGGCGAACCGGACCAGGACCGGTGCCTCGGAACCGCTGCTGGAGGGGAAGACGAGGGACTGGACGTAGCCGCCGGCGCCGGCCCCCGTCGTCACCCGCCAGCGCACGTAGTAGCCGGCGCGGCCCGCGACGGCGACCGAACCGGAGCCGACGACCTCGTGGCCGGTGATGCCGTCGTACGGTTGCTGGTCCAGGACGTCGCGGTCGAAGGCGTCGTTGGCGGCGTCCTCGATGTCCTTCTCGGCGAGGATCTTCGGGGAGGTCTCGTCGCTGCCGGTGACGGTCCGGGAGACGACGACGCCACCGCGGCACACACTGCCCTCGCCGGGGCAGTCGAAGGTGCCGTCCGTGACCAGGACGGCGTCCTCCTCACCGGATCGGTCGCCGTTCTCCCAGCCGTCGGGGACCGGGAACGCGATGCCGTTGAGCTCGTCCACGACGAGGTCGGCGTCTCCGGAGGGGGACGGGGCGGTGGACTCCGTCGGTGAGGGGCTGTCCTTCCCGTCGGCGTCGGAGGTCGGGGACGCCGTGGTGGTTCTCGTCTCCTGGCCGCCGTCGCCGTCCTTGCCGAGCAGCAGGACACCGCCGGTCACCGCCCCGGCGACCAAGACGGCCCCGGCGAGGGCCAGGGCCACGACCTTGGTGCGGCCGGGGCCCCGCCGCGGCGGTCGGGGCTGGAGCACCGGCGGCACGGGATGTTCCGGCTGGCGCCGGTGGTCGGTCCACGCGGTCCCGTCCCACCAGCGTTCGGTGAGCGGGAAGGACGGGTCGCGGTACCAGCCGGGCGGCGGCGAACTGCTCATCCCGGCACTCTAATCACACCGGCGGGGTCGGTGTTCCGGGCGCCGGGATGTGCGGCACGGCCGTGCCGCCTAGAGCGGGGTGACGTACGCGCCCGAGATACCGCCGTCGACCAGGAAGTCGGTGGCGTTCACGAACGACGAGTCGTCGCTGGCGAGGAACGCGACGGCGGCCGCGATCTCGGTGGCCTCGGCGAACCGGCCGACCGGGATGTGTACGAGCCGGCGCGCGGCCCGCTCGGGGTCCTTCGCGAACAGCTCCTGCAGCAGCGGGGTGTTGACCGGCCCGGGGCAGAGCGCGTTGACGCGGATGCCCTCCCGGGCGAACTGCACGCCCAGCTCCCGCGACATCGCCAGCACACCGCCCTTGGAGGCCGTGTACGAGATCTGGGAGGTCGCGGCGCCCATGCGGGCCACGAAGGACGCGGTGTTGATGATCGAGCCCTTGCCCTGTTGCCGCATGTAGGGGATCGCGGCCTTGCAGCACAGGTAGACGGAGGTCAGGTTGACCTCCTGGACCCGCTTCCAGGCCTCCAGGCCGGTCTCCAGGATGGAGTCGTCGTCGGGCGGCGAGATGCCCGCGTTGTTGAAGGCGATGTCGACGCTGCCGTAGGTGTCGTAGGCGGTCTTGAAGAGCGCCTCGACCTGCTCGGGGTCGGTGACGTCGACCTTCACGAAGATCCCGTCGACCTCCTCGGCGACCGCCTTGCCGCGTGCCTCGTCCACGTCTCCGCAGACGATGTGCGCGCCCTCGGAGGCGAGCCGGCGCGCGGTGGCGAGGCCGATGCCGCTGCCGGCGCCGGTGATGACGGCGGTACGGCCGACGAGACGGCGGCAAACACTCTGTTCGGTCACTGTGCGGGGCCCTCCGTGCTGATGAAGACGTTCTTGGTTTCGGTGAAGGCGGTCAGGGCGTCCGGGCCGAGCTCGCGGCCGATGCCGGACTGCTTGAAGCCGCCGAACGGGGTCCAGTAGCGGACGCTGGAGTGGGAGTTGACGGACAGGTTGCCCGCGCGGACGCCCTGGGAGACCCGCAGGGCGCGGCCGACGTCCCGGGTCCAGATGGAGCCGGAGAGACCGTACGGGGTGTCGTTGGCGAGCCGGATCGCGTCCGCCTCGTCGGTGAAGGGCAGCAGGACGGCGACCGGGCCGAAGATCTCCTCGCGGGCGGCGGCGGAGTCGGGCCCCTCCCCGGTGAGGACGGTCGGCGGGAACCAGAAGCCGGGCCCCTCGGGGGCGTCGCCCCGCAGCGCGGAGGCGCCGTCGGGCACGAACGACCGTACTCGGTCCAGCTGTTGACGGGAGATCAGCGGCCCCATCTGGGTCTTCTCGTCGGCGGGGTCGCCCACGATCACGCCGGCCAGCGACTCGGCGAGCAGGCTCTTGACCTCGTCGTACACGGACTCCTGGACCAGGACGCGGGTGCGGGCGCAGCAGTCCTGGCCGGCGTTGTCGAGGAAGGAGAACGGGTCGACGGCCGTCTTGAGGTCGGCGTCGGCGAAGACGATGTTGGGGCTCTTGCCGCCGAGTTCGAGGGTGACCTGCTTGACCTGGTCGGCGCAGAGTTCCATGACGCGCTTGCCGGTCCGGGTGGAGCCGGTGAACACGATCTTGGCGACGTCGGGGTGGCGGACGAGGGCCTCGCCGGTGATGTCGCCGCGTCCGGGCAGGACCTGGAAGAGGTGTTCCGGGAGCCCTGCCTCCAGGGCGAGTTCGGCGAGGCGCAGCGCGGTGAGCGGGGTGGTCTCGGCGGGCTTGAGGACGACGGCGTTGCCGGCGGCGAGCGCGGGTGCGGTGCCCCAGGCGGCGATCGGCATGGGGAAGTTCCAGGGGGCGATCACGCCGACGACCCCGAGCGGTTCGAGGATGGTGATGTTCAGGCCGCCGGGCACGGGGATCTGCCGGCCGGAGAGCCGTTCGACGCCGCCGGCGGCGTAGTCGAGCAGGTCCCGGACGTTGCCGGCCTCCCAGCGGGCGTTGCCGAGGGTGTGTCCGGCTTCGCGGACCTCGAGGCGCGCCAGTTCCTCCAGGTGGTCGTCGACGACGCCGGCGAAGCGGCGCAGCAGCCGGGCCCGGTCGGCGGGGGCGACGGCGGCCCAGGCGTGCTGTGCCTTCTGCGCCCGGCGCACGGCCGCGTCGACGTCGTGCTCGGCGGCGCCCGCGACGGCGGCGATGACCTCCTCCGTCGCCGGGTTGAGGACGTCCAGGATGTGGTGCTGGGACAAGGGGTGCCTCACAGACGTTCGAAGGAGCGGCGCAGCTCCCAGTCGGTCACGGCGGCGTCGAAGGCCGCCAGCTCGACGCGGGCCATGTTCAGGTAGTGCGCGACGACCTCGTCGCCGAAGGCGGCCTTGGCGATGGGGCTGTTCTCCCAGAGCTCGGCGGCCTCGCGCAGGGTGGTCGGCACGTGGTCGTACTCGGCGGCGTAGGCGTTGCCCGCGCACACCTCCGGCAGTTCGAGCTTCTGCTCGATGCCGTACAGGCCGGCCGCGATCAGTCCGGAGACGGCGAGGTGCGGGTTGACGTCGCCGCCGGGGAGCCGGTTCTCGAAGCGCATCGAGCGGCCGTGGCCGACGACCCTGAGGGCGCAGGTGCGGTTGTCGTAGCCCCAGGCGACGGCGGTCGGGGCGAAGGAGCCCGGCTGGAACCGCTTGTAGGAGTTGATGTTGGGGGCGTAGAGCAGCGAGAAGTCGCGCAGGGCGGCCAGCTGTCCGGCGAGGAAGTGCCGCATGACCTGGGACATGTCCTGTCCGTCGGCCATGAGGTTGGTGCCGTCGGCGTCCGCGAGGGAGAGGTGGATGTGGCAGGAGTTGCCCTCGCGCTCGTTGTACTTCGCCATGAAGGTGAGCGAGACGCCCTCCTGCGAGGCGATCTCCTTGGCGCCGGTCTTGTAGATGGCGTGCTGGTCGCAGGTGACCAGGGCCTCGTCGTACTTGAAGGCGATCTCGTGCTGGCCGGGGTTGCACTCGCCCTTGGCGGACTCGACGGTCAGCCCGGCGGCCGCCATCTCGTTGCGGATGCGCCGCAGCAGGGGTTCGATGCGGCCCGTGCCGAGGACCGAGTAGTCGATGTTGTACTGGTTCGCCGGGGTCAGGCCCTTGTAGCCGGAGTCCCAGGCCTGCTCGTAGGTGTCCTTGAAGACGATGAACTCCAGCTCGGTGCCGACGTTGGCCGTGTAGCCGAGTTCGGCGAGGCGTTCCAGCTGGCGGCGCAGGATCTGGCGGGGCGCGGCGACGACCGGGGAGCCGTCGTTCCAGGCGAGGTCGGCGATGAGCATGGCCGTGCCCTCGTTCCAGGGCACCCGGCGCAGGGTGCTGAGGTCGGGGTGCATGGCGAAGTCGCCGTAGCCGCGGTCCCAGGAGGACATCGCGTAGCCGTCGACGGTGTTCATCTCGGTGTCGACGGCGAGAAGGTAGTTGCAGCCCTCGGTGCCGTGGGCGAGCACCTCGTCGAGGAAGAAGCGCGCGGCGAACCGCTTGCCCTGGAGGCGCCCTTGCATGTCGGGGAAGGCCAGGACGACAGTGTCGATCTCACCGCCCGCGACGAGGGTGTGCAGTTCCTCGACGGAGAGCGGGGGTGTGCGGTCTGCCACGGGAAAGCCTCCTAGGGGCTTCTTCGGCCACCCCGGAGCCATTCAGCCATCCGGGAGCCATAAGGTATTACCCGTAACCATTAGTTGGGAAGGGGGAACGGTCACATGTCGCGGACAGGGGCGGAACCGGAGACTCCGTGGGCCGACGACCGACTGGCGTCCGTCCTGCGCCCGGTCCGGGCGGGCAACGGCTTCGAAGAGGCGCTGGAACAGATCCTCCAGGTGGTCCGGCTCGGCCTGGTGCCCGGCGGCGAACGGCTGCCGGCCGAGCGCGAGCTGGCGGAGCGGCTCGGGATCAGCCGGGTGACGCTGCGCGAGGTGCTGAAGGTGCTCCAGGACCAGGGTCTGATCGAGGCGCGCCGCGGGCGGTACGGCGGCACGTTCGTGCTGCCCCGGGTCGACACCCCGGGCGAGGACGAGCTGCGCCGGCGCCTGAAGGGCATCGACGTCGAGGACACGCTGCGCTTCCGTGAGGTGCTGGAGGTGGGCGCGGCGGGACTGTGCGCGGCGCACGGCCTGAGCGACGACCAGGCCGAGCGGCTGCGCGGGGCCCTGGCACGCACGCACAACGCGCCGCTCACGGAGTACCGCCGGCTGGACACCCTGCTGCACCTGACCATCGCCGAGCTGTCCGGCTCGCCCTCGCTGGCCGCCCAGTACGCGGGCGTACGCGCCGGGGTGAACGACCTGCTCGACTGCATCCCCCTGCTCGTGCGCAACCTGGAGCACTCGCAGCAGCAGCACACGGCCTTGGTGGAGGCCGTCCTCGACGAGGACGCGGAGGCGGCGCGGGAGATCATGCGGGAACACTGCGCGGGCACGGCGGCCCTGCTGCGCGGCTTCCTCGGATGAGCCGGACGGGCACGTATTTACGCTCGCTTAACGCAGGGGTATTGCTTTTCGGCCACCCACCCCACAAAGGTATGGATCCATTCCTTTGAGTGGGGAGAGTGCGCCATGTCCCTGAAAGCCACGGACACCGCCGACGCGGCGGACGACTATCTGGAGCGCCGGACGCTCCGCCGGGGCAGCGCCGGCTGGGTCCTGCTGACCGGCCTCGGCGTCGCCTATGTCGTCTCCGGCGACTTCTCCGGCTGGAACCTCGGCCTGGCGGAGGGCGGCTTCGGCGGTCTGGCGATCGCCACGGTGCTCATGGGCACCATGTACGCCTGCATGGTCTTCGCCCTCGCCGAACTGTCCGCGATCCTGCCCACGGCGGGCGGCGGCTACGGCTTCGCACGCCGGGCGCTCGGCCCGTGGGGCGGCTTCCTGACGGGCACGGCGATCCTGATCGAGTACGTGCTCGCCCCCGCCGCGATCGTGATCTTCATCGGTGACTACGTCGAATCGCTGGGCCTGTTCGGCCTGGAGTCCGGCTGGCCGGTCTACCTCGTCTGCTTCGCGATCTTCATCGGCATCCATCTCTGGGGTGTGGGTGAGGCACTGATCGCCAGCTTCGTCGTCACGGGCATCGCGGTCTTTGCCCTGATCGTGTTCGCCCTGGGCGCGCTGCCCGACTTCAGTGCGTCCGCGCTGGACGACATCCCGGTCGATTCCTCGGCGTTCGGCGCGAGTTCCTGGCTGCCCATGGGGCTGCTGGGCATCTGGGCGGCGTTCCCGTTCGGCATGTGGTTCTTCCTGGGCGTCGAGGGCGTGCCGCTGGCCGCCGAGGAGACCAGGGACCCGGCCCGTACGCTGCCGAAGGCGATCCGCTGGTCGATGGGCATCCTCGTGGTGCTGGCCGTGATCACCTTCTTCGCCGCGGCCGGGGCGCGTGGCTCCAACGCCATCCAGGCGGCGGGCAACCCGCTGGTCGAGGCGCTCCAGCCGGACGGCAAGGCGACGGCACTGAGCCGCTTCGTGAACTACGCCGGTCTGGCCGGCCTCGTGGCTTCCTTCTTCTCCCTCATCTACGCGGGCTCGCGCCAGCTCTTCGCGCTCTCCCGGGCCGGCTACCTGCCCCGCGTCCTGTCCCTCACCAGCGGCCGCAAGGCCCCGTACCTGGGACTGCTGGTGCCGGGCACGATCGGCTTCGCGCTGGCCGCGGCCAGCGGGGACGGCGGCCGGATGCTGAACATCGCCGTCTTCGGCGCCACGATCAGCTACGCGCTGATGTCCCTGTCGCACATCGTGCTGCGCCGCCGGGAGCCGGGTCTGGAGCGGCCGTACCGGACGCCGGGCGGGGTGCTGACCTCCTCGGTCGCCCTCGTCCTCGCCTGCTCGGCGCTGGTGGCGACGTTCCTGGTGGACGTGACGGCGGCGCTCATCGCGCTCGGCGTGTACGCGGTCGCGGCGGCGTACTTCGGGTTCTACAGCCGCAAGCACCTGGTGGCGAAGGCGCCGGAGGAGGAATTCGCGGCGCTGGCCGCGGCCGAGGCAGAGTTGGCACGGGACTGAGCGCTCCGTTCCGCGGGTTCCGTGGTGCGGGGTTTCGTGACTTCCACACGTGAGGAGCATGTGTGACCAGGCCGTTGATCGGTGTGAGTACGTATCTGGAGTCGGGCGCGCGCTGGGGGGTGTGGGAGCTGGACGCGGCGCTGCTGCCGGTCGGCTACCCCCGGCTCGTGCAGGCGGCGGGCGGCGCGGCCGTGATGCTGCCGCCGGACGACCCGTCGTACGCCGCCGAGGCGGTCGCCCGTGTCGACGGCCTGGTCATCGCGGGCGGTCCCGATGTGGACCCGTCCCTCTACGGCGCCGAGCGCTCCCCGCGCTGCGGCCCGGCCGCGCCGGCGCGCGACGCGTGGGAGCTGGCGCTGATCCGGGCGGCGCTGGACGCCGGGACGCCGCTGCTGGGCATCTGCCGGGGCATGCAGCTGCTGAACGTCGCGCTCGGCGGCACGCTGATCCAGCACATCGACGACCACGTGGCCGAGGTCGGCGTCTTCGGCCGCCACGCGGTGAAGCCGGTACCGGGCACGCTGTACGGCGACCTCGTCCCCGAGGAGACGGACGTGCCCACCTACCACCACCAGGCGGTGGACGACCTCGGCACCGGCCTGCTCCCCTCGGCCCACGCCTCCGACGGCACGATCGAGGCCATCGAACTACCGGCTCCCGCGTGGGTGCTGGGCGTCCAGTGGCATCCGGAGATGGGCGAGGACGTGAGGGTGATGCGGGCGCTGGTGGGGGTTGCGGGGCGCTTGGCCCTTCGATGAAAAGCACGGGGCGCAGCCCCTGCTTTTCAGGGGCGCGGGGAACTGCGCGAGAAGCCCCACCCACCCGCGCCCGACAAGGCGCCCACGCCCCCGCGGCCCTACCCCAGCCGCGCCCGCAGCCATCGCACGGCCGCTTCACCCTGCGCTCGTTGGAAGGAGCGGAGGGTGGGGATGCCGGGGACCGGCGGGCGGCGGGAACTCTCGATCAGGAAGCCGGCGAACGCGGCGAGGGTCGCGGTGACGCCGGCGGGGTCGGCGTCGTGGGCCAGGGGGTGGGAGGTGAAGATCTCCTCCGGATCGGGCCCGCCCTGCGCCCGGACGCACGGCAGCAGCAACAGCAGGTCGAACCAGGGCGCAGCCTCACCGTGCGCGTGCGGCCAGTCGACGAACACGACCCGGCCGTCCCCCGTCAACAGCATGTTGTCGGCGCGCAGGTCACAGTGGGCGAGACTGTCTCCGACAGCGAAGTCGGCCCAGCGGGCTGCCAGTTCGGCGAGCCTGGGCAGCTCGCGCACGGTCCACGGGTCGAGCCCTTCGCCCCGATCCCCCTGGTCGATCATCCGCTGCCACCCCAGAAAGGTGTCGGTCAAACCCTCCACGAGGGGCTGCGCGACGATGGGCGCGGGTGTGAGCGCGCGGCTCAGTTCCCCTACCGCGTTCAGCACGACCGCCAACTCACTCTTCCGCCAGGGCACATGGGGCTGTCGACCCGCCACGTCCTCGAACACCAGGGCCACCCAGGTGCCGTCGTCGTACGAGCCGATCAGTCGGGGCGCGGGCACCTCCGGCGGCAGGGCGGCGGCGTTGCGGGCCTCTTTGCGGTGGATGCCGGGGCTGTCGGGGTTGGCGTGCGCGCTCACCGCCTTCACGAACGCGCGGTCGCCTGCGGCGGTGACGACTCGGGCGGCGACGCCGGGGGAGAAGCCTCCGTCCTGGGTGACCGCCTCGGTCACCGGGGCGCCGAGCAGGTTGTGGACGGCTTCGCGCACGGGGGTGGGGAGGGCTTCCCAGGGGGTGCGGACGCCGGTGGCGGGTGGGGCGGTGACGGGCATGGCCACCATGCTGGGGGCTGCCCGTACGGCCATGCCACCACATTTTTCTTCGCCCCCGCCGCCCCTACCCGTCCCATCCTCAAGGGGCTGCGCCCCTTTGACCCCCAAGCGTCCCTCCGGTGGGGGCTTCTCGCGCAGTTCCCCGCGCCCCTGAAAAGCAGGGGCTGCGCCCCGTGCTTTTCGTCGAAGGACCGAAGGCCTCTTCAGGGGCGCGGGGAACCGCGCGACGAGCCCCCACGCACCCGCACCCGACGACTCACCCGCCGGCCGCTACCCCCCTCGTCAGCCCCAGCAGGTCCCGTGCCGGGCCCGTCGGGCGGTGGCCCGTGGGCCAGACTGCTCTTAGGGCGCGGCGCAGGCGGACGCCGTTCACCGGGACGCGGACGAGGCGGCGGGCGGAGAGTTCCTCGCCGAGGGCGAGTTCGCTGAGGACCGCCGGGCCCGCACCGCTCAGCGCGGAGGACTTGACCGCCGTCGTGGAGGACAGCTCGATGAGCGGACGGGCGAGGCCCCCCAGGGCCGTCTCCAGCACCTGCCGCGTACCCGACCCCTTCTCGCGCAGGATCAGCGGCGTGGAAGCCAGCTCGGCCGCCTCCAGGGGCCTGCGACGGCGCGCCCACGGATGGCTCGGCGCGGTCACCACGATCAGGTGGTCGTGCGCTATCACGGCCGCGTCCAGCCCCGCCGGAACCGTCGGCCCCTCGACGAACCCCAGGTCGGCCTCGTCCGCGAGCAGCCGCTCCGCCACGACCGTCGAGTTGCCCGCGAGGAGGGAGACCGCCGTGTCCGGGCGCTCGGCGCGCAGCGCGATGAGCCAGCCCGGCAGCAGATACTCGGCGATGGTCATGCTCGCGGCGACCCGCAGCCGCGAGTCACGCCGGTCCCGCAGCGCCTGCGCGCCCACGTCGAACGCCTCTGCCGCCTCCACGATCCGCCGCGCCCAGTCCGTGACGAGCGCCCCCGCGTCGGTGAGCCGGGACCCGCGCGGCGACCGGTCGACCAGCGCGACCCCCAGCTGGCGTTCCATCGAGCGGATACGACTGCTCGCGGCGGGCTGGGTGATCCCCAGCTCCCGCGCCGCCCGCCCGAGCGACCCCAGCCGGGCCACGGCCAGCAGCAGTTCGAGCGCCCCGAGGTCCGGCACCCGGTGGGCCAGTCCGCCCCGCTCCCCGCTCGTCTCACCCATAACCCCAGCTTATGTCCCCATACACGCGAACTCCCTGGTGGGCCCCGCCCGGCAGCGAGACGCTCACGGCATGGCCACCGCAGTCCGTCCAGCCCATCCAGTACGCCCAGCCCAACCAGCCCTGGCTTCCTCCCCCTCGCGATCCCACTCCCTCCCCCGCCGCTTCCCCTCCCTCCGCCACCTCGGGCCGAACTGGTACGCCCCCGTCATGGGCACCGCGATCGTGGCCTCCGCCGGTGCCGGGCTCCCCCTGGCCCTCCCAGGGCTGCGAACGGCCTGCACGGCGGTGTGGGCGCTCGCGCTGGTCGCGCTGGTCTCCGTCCTCGGCGCCCGCGCCCTGCACTGGACCCACCACCGCGACCGGGCCCGCGCCGACCTCCTCGACCCGGCCGTGGCCCCCTTCCACGGCTGCCTCTCCATGGCCCTGCTGGCCGTCGGCGGCGGTGCGCTGGTCGTCGGCCGGGACTGGATCGGCCTGCGGGCGGCCGTCGTCCTGGACGTCGTGCTCTTCTCCGTCGGGACGGTCGTGGGCCTCGCCGCCGCCGTGGTCGTGCCCTATCTGATGATCGTCCGGCATCGGATCGACGCGGACCGGCTCACCCCCGCCCTACTGCTCCCCCTCGTCGCCCCCATGGTCTCCGCCGCGCTCGGTCCGCTGCTCGTGCCGTACCTGCCGCCGGGGCAGGCCCGGCAGACGCTGCTGTTCGGCTGTCTCGCGCTGTTCGGGCTGAGCCTGCTGGCCACCCTGGTAGTGCTGCCGGCGGTGTGCGGCCGGCTCGTCGCGGCGGGGCCGTTGCCGCTCGCGCTCACGCCGAGCCTGTTCCTGGTCCTCGGCCCGCTCGGGCAGTCGACCACCGCCGTCGGCAATCTCGCCGACGCGGCCCCCGGCGCCGTACCGGCCCCGTACGCGCACGCCTTCACCCCGTTCGCCGTCCTCTACGGCGTCCCGGTCCTGGGCTTCGCGCTGCTCTGGCTCGCGCTCGCCGCCGCCCTGGTCGTGCGCGCCCGGCGGCGGGGCATGCGGTTCTCGATGGCCTGGTGGGCGTTCACCTTCCCGGTCGGCACCTGTGCGACCGGCGCGACGGCACTGGCCCGGCACACGGGGCTCGCCGCCCTCGACGTCCTCGCCGTCGCGCTGTACGCGCTGCTCCTGGCGGCCTGGGCCACCGCCGCCGTGTGCACCGTGCGCGGGCTGGTCAGCGGTGGGCTGCTCGCAGCGCCGCGTCCAGCACCCGCGGAGCCTCGGCCAGCGACGGCCCGTACCAGGTGAGGTGCCGGCCGCTGACCAGCGCGCACGGCACCCCGGGGAACGCCTCGGGGCCGTCTTCGGCGGTGAAGCGGTACGGCTCGTCGGGCAGGACCACGACATCGGGCGCGGCGGCCCGCAGTTCCTCCACGGGGACCCGCGGGTAGCGCTCCGCGTGCCCGGCGTACAGGTGGTCCACGCCCAGCCGGGCGAGCACGTCCCCGGCGAAGGTGTCCCGGCCGAGGACCATCCACGGCCGGCGCCAGACCGGCACGACGGCGGTCGTCCGGCGGCCGGGCGTCAGCGGGCCGTCCACGGCGCCCGGGGGCCGGGACCACGCCGACTCCGCCTCGTCCAGCCAGCGCGGCCGGGAGCGGGCCCCGCAGGCCCGCAGCACCCGGTCCAGCTCGGCGCAGGCGCCCGGCACGTCCCGTACCTCGGTGACGAGGACCTCCACACCCGCCTCCCGCAGGGCGGTCAGGTCCGGCTCCCGGTTCTCCTCCTCGTTGGCGATCACGAGGTCGGGGGCGAGGCGGACGATGTCGTCGGTCCTGGGGTTCTTGGTGCCGCCGATCCGCGCCACGTCGAGATCACCCGGGTGGGCGCACCAGTCGGTGGCGCCGACCAGCACCCCGGGCAGCGTGACGGCGACGGCCTCCGTCAGGGACGGGACGAGGGAGACGACCCGGGAGACGGACCGCACCGCGACCTCACGCGCCCTTGCGGTGGCGGTCCTCGAGGGCCTCGATGTGGTCCGCCACGGCGACCACGACCACCCGGGTCTCGGGTTCGGTGGCCCGCCAGCGGTGCCGTACGCCACCGGACATGTACAGCGTGTCACCACGTCCGAGGCGGTGGGCCCGGCCCTCGGCCTCGACCTCGACGGCGCCGTCGACGACGTACATCAGCTCGTCGTTGCGGTGCTGGACCTCGCGGCCCTCGTCGTGGTCGCCGGTGAACTCCATGGCGTGCAGCTGGTGGTGACCGCGCACCAGGGAGCGCGCGGAGGCGTCGGGGGGCGTGAAGCCGTCCTCGTCGGCGGCGCGCACCACGTCGACGCTGCACGCCGGGTCGGCCGCGGCGAGGAGTTCGACGGCGGTGGTGCCGAGGGCGTCCGCGATGCGTTCCAGGGAGGGCCTGCTGGGGCGGGCCCGTTCGTTCTCGACCTGGCTGAGGAAGGGGACCGACAGGCCGCTGCGCTCGGCCACGGCGGCGAGGGTGAGCTCCTGTGCCCGGCGCCGCCGCCGGACGGCCGCGCCCACCCGAAGGGGCTGTTCTTTGTGGTCGCCCATCGCTCCGGCTCCCTCCTTCGCTCGTCGGTCGGCTCGCGGACGCCCACCGGGCGGACTCGCGAACGCGCACTGGTCCGGTTACGGATGCCCACCCGTCCGGCACTCATCGGGCGCGCTTGTCCTGATGAGTTCTCTGCACCCTACGCATGTTCGGCAAACCGTTTCACGCGCCCGTCACATCCCTGTGCGACGGCAGAGGTCCATGCTCACACTTCTCGCCAGCGCGGCCATCGCCCCACCTCCCCTTTCACGTCCTCCGCGCACGGCACGGCGAGGCGCGCCGCCGCGACGGCGACCGCGCGGAGTACGCCCTCCGGCACACCGTGTCACCGGACCGACGGTGGGAGTCCGCCGCACCCTGAAGCCGCCCCGCGCAGCCACTACATCGTCGCGGGTGGACGGCGCGACCGCTCGCCGAACCACGAAGTCAGGTCCCGTCAAACGGAGTTGAACACCCTGGGGCGGCCCGCCCCACCGGCCGCCGGGCTGCGGAACCGGATGGATGCGGACCGCCCCAGGGTTGTCCGGATCTTTCTCGTACACCCGTACGCGAACCCCTGCACACGTTCGGGGGTCGCGTCCGGCTACGTCACGGGGGCCATCTCGTCGACGATCCCCGGATGCGCGTCGATCCACTTCTCGACGCCCTCGTCCTCCTTGCCGCGCCCGGCCTGCTGGATCGCCTGCTCCAGGCTCATCAGCTCGTCCGGGGTCATGTGCCAGTTCTTCAGCCAGCCGCTGAGCTCGGAGTACTTCTCGGGGAAGTCCCGGTGCGCGAGCGTACGGATCTGGTTGTTCGCGCCCCAGGTCCTCTCGGGGTCGGCGAGCCGTGTCAGGTCGTACTTGTCGTACGCCCAGTGCGGCGACCAGAGCACGACGGCGATCGGCTCCTTGTTCGCGTACGCGCGGTCCAGTTCGGCGAGCATCGAACTCGTCCCGGCCTTGGTGAGCTTGAAGTCGGACAGTCCGTAGGCGGGCATGACGGTGTTCTCCAGCCGGACCATCTGACCGGTGCCGGGCTCGATGCCGACGATCCGGCCCTTGAACTCGTCCTTGTGCGCCCGCAGATCGTCCATCGTGCGCACGCCCTTCACGTACGACGGCACGGCGATCTCCAGCGACGTCCTGTCGTACCAGGCACCGAGGTCGACGAGATCGTTCTCGTACTTGTCCCAGTACGCCTTCTGCGCCACCGGCAGCCAGGCGTCGAACTCGACGTCGACCTGCCCGGTGGACAGACCCGTGAAGAGCGGACCGATGTCGAGCTTGGTCTTCTTCGGCCGGTAGCCGCGCTTCTCCAGGACGTTCTCCCAGAGGTGGGTGACGGCGATGCCCTCGTCCCACGCCGGGTAGCCGAGGACCGGCGCGGCACCGGCCTGCCGGCCCTCCGCGTAGCGGGACTTGGCGACCGGGGCCAGCTTGTCGACGAGCCCGGGGTTCTTCTTCAGCCAGGCCCTGACGCCGTCCTCCTGGTGGCCCTTTCCGGCGTCCTGAATGGCGCCTTCGAGGGAGGTGAGCTGGGCTTCGGTGAGCTCGAAGTCCTTCAGCCACCGCGCGACCTGCGGCTCGTCCCCGGCGAATCCCTTGCGCCCGAGGGTGTGGATCCCGTCGCCCGCGCCGAAGGCGCCCTCGGGGTCCTTCAGCTTGGTCAGCTCGTACTTGTCGTACGCCCAGTGCGGCGACCAGAGGGTGACCGCGATGGGTTCCTTCTTCTGGTAGGCGCGGTCCAGCTGGGCCAGCATCGCCGAGGTGTTGGACTTGACCAGCTCGTACTCGCCCTTCAGGCCGTAGGCGCGCTGGACCTCGTCCTCGTAGAGCTTCGTCTCGCCGGCGCCCGGCTCGATGCCGTAGACCTTTCCCTTGAACAGGGTGCCCTTGCCCTTGAGGTCGTCGAGGGACTTCACGCCCTTGACGTAGGAGGGGACGGCGATCTCCAGCGAGGTCTCGTCGTACCAGCTGCCGTAGTCCTCCAGCCGGTCCTTGTACTTGGCCCAGTACGAGGCGTGCGTGGCCGGCAGCCAGGCGTTGGTCTGGATGTCGACGCTGCCCTGCGCCTGGCCGTTGTAGAGGGCGCCGACCTCCAGCGACCTGGTCTCCGGGGTGAAGCCGCGCCGCTGGAGGATCTCCTTCCAGAGGTAGGTGGAGGCGACACCCTCGGGCCAGTCGATGTACCCCATGCTGATCGGGCGGCCCTGGCCGACGTTCGTGGTGACCTCGGCGTCGTCGTCCGACCCGCCGACCATGTTCAGGCCGCCGGCGACCAGCGCGAGGACGACCACACCGACCATCGCGACCGGGGTGGCCGGCCTCCAGCGCAGGAAGCGCGGACCGCCGAGGGCCGTGTTCGCCCTGGCGAGGGCGCGGCGGCCGAGCGGGGACACGCGCTGGTTGAGGGCGCCGGTCATCCGGTCGAGGTAGATCGCGAGGATGACGACCGCGATACCGCCCTCGAAACCGAGGCCGACGTCCACGGAGCTGATGCCGTCGTACACGGTGGAGCCGAGTCCGCCGCCGCCGACCATGCCCGCGATGACGACCATCGACAGGGCCAGCATGATCACCTGGTTGACGCCCGCCATGATCGTGGGCAGCGCCAGCGGCAGCTGCACCCGCCACAGCGTGCGGCGCGGAGGGGTGCCGAACGCCTCGGCCGCTTCGACGAGTTCGGCGTCGACCTGCCGGATGCCGAGCTCGGTGAGGCGTACGGCGGGCGGCATCGCGAAGACGATGGTGGCGACCATGCCGGGCACCGGGCCCACGCCGAAGAAGAAGATGCCCGGGATCAGATAGACCATCGCCGGCATCGTCTGCATGAAGTCGAGCGCGGGGCGGATCGCGCCGCTGACCGCGCGGCTGCGGGCCGCCCAGATACCGATCGGCATCGCGACGGCGAAGATGATCACGCAGGAGACCAGCACCAGCGCGAGCGAGTTCATCGCCGGTTCCCACTGCTCGATCGAGTCGATGAGCACCAGGCCCGCGAAGGCCAGAACGCCGGGGAGCAGCCCGCGCAGCCAGAAGGCGAGCACGGCGAGGATGCCGGCGAGGAGCAGGGGGTCGGGGGCGGTGAGCACCGCGTTCGCCGCGTCGTACATGGCCTCGACGACCAGCTTGACGAGGTCGAACAGCGGCCCGAGGTGGTCCCGCAGCCAGTCGACGCCGTGGGCGACCCAGTCGCCGAGGTGGATCCTAGGCACTGGCCTTCACCGCCTGTACGACGTGGGCGCGCGGGGCGTCGCACGGTATGGGGACGGACGGGGGGACGGGGGTGCCCTGCGCGTCGCGCGCGTCGTGCGGGCCGTGAGCGCCGTGCGCGCCGTCCTGGTCGGCGAGGAAGCCGATCAGGCGCCGCTGCGGCACCACGCCGACGACGGCGCCCTTCCGATCGAGCACCGCGACCGGGTGGGACAGGCGGGCGCTGAGCGCGCAGAGCTCCGCGAACGGCGTGTCGGGCGTCGCGGTACCGCAGCCGCAGTCCGCCTCGTCGCCGCGTACGGCCGTGTCCATCACGGCCCCGGCGGTGAGCACCCGGGAACGGTCGACGTCCTGGGTGAAGGACGCCACGTAGTCGTCGGCGGGACGGATCAGGATGTCCTCGGCGGTGCCGGTCTGCACGATGCGGCCGTCGCGCATGACGGCGATGCGGTCGCCGAGGCGCATGGCCTCGTTGAGGTCGTGCGTGATGAAGACGATGGTCTTCTTCAGGGTCTGCTGGAGTTCCAGCAGCTGGTCCTGCATGTCACGGCGGATCAGGGGGTCGAGCGCGCTGAACGACTCGTCCATCAGCAGGACGTCGGCGTCGGTGGCGAGGGCGCGGGCCAGGCCCACGCGCTGCTGCATACCGCCGGACAGCTCGTCGGGCCAGGACTTCTCCCAGCCGGCCAGGCCGCACAGGGCCAGGGCCTCGGTGGCGCGCCGCAGCCGCTCGGCGCGCGGCACGCCCTGGACCTCCAGGCCGTACGCGGCGTTCTCCAGGACGCTGCGGTGGGGGAAGAGCGCGAAGTGCTGGAAGACCATGCTGATGCCGGTGGCCCGCACCGCGCGCAGTTCGCGGTCGTCGATCGTGGTGAGGTCCCGGCCACCGAAGCGGACGTGGCCCGCGGTGGGCTCCAGGAGCCCGTTGAGCATGCGCAGCAGCGTGGACTTGCCCGACCCGGACAGGCCCATGACGACGAAGATCTGGCCCGGCTCCACGGTGAAGGAGGCGTCGATCACGGCGGCGGTGGTGCCCTCGGCACGCAGTTCCTCGCGGTCGGCGCCGGCCCTCAGCCGGTCCACCGCGTCGTGGGGTCGTCTGCCGAACACCTTGAACAGGCCCTCGGCTTCGAGTCTGGAGGACTCCCTGGCTGACACGTGCACCTCTTGGATAGCGATGGAACGGCCCGCCTTCCCCGCCCGCAGGCCGGCCGTGGAGCGCGGCGGGATCGGCCCGCCCGGCCCGTGATGTCGACACCACGACCGGCGCTGCTCCGGGCCCGCGCCTGCCCTGGCCGGACCGGCCGAAACGCGCCCGTGTCCCGCTTCACAGGGCATTCACCGCAGGCCAGGGGCGTTCACGGAACACCTGCACAGGGCGCACGCGCTGTCGCGAGGGGGCACGCGGGCCGCCCCGCCGAGGGCCGCACGCCGGTGAGGTGAAGTCCGTGCGCCGGCGCGGGAGACCGTGCGGCTGATCCGTACGCCGGTGCGGGAGCCCGTGCGGCGGAGCCCCTCGCCGGTGCGTGGAGAGTCGCGCGCTGCTGCGTCGGCGACCGGGTGTCCGTGGTGTACGGCATGATGCGGGGCGTGACCCGACGCCTGATGCTTCTCGACACCGCCTCGCTGTACTTCCGCGCCTACTTCGGGGTGCCGGAATCCGTGAAGGCCCCGGACGGCACCCCGGTGAACGCCGTGCGCGGGCTGCTCGAATTCATCGACCGCCTGGTCAAGGACCACCGGCCGACGGACCTGGTCGCGTGCATGGACGCGGACTGGCGGCCGCAGTGGCGCGTCGATCTGATCCCCTCCTACAAGGCGCACCGCGTCGCCGAGGAGCACGAGGTCGGCCCGGACGAGGAGGAGGTGCCGGACACCCTCTCGCCGCAGGTGCCGATCATCGAGGCGGTGCTGGACGCGCTCGGCATCGCGCGCGTCGGCGTCGCCGGGTACGAGGCGGACGACGTGATCGGCACCTTCACCGCCCGGGCCAAGGAGCCGGTCGACATCGTCACCGGCGACCGCGACCTGTACCAGCTGGTCGACGACGAGCGCGAGGTGCGGGTGCTGTACCCGCTGAAGGGCGTGGGCACGCTCCAGCTCACCGACGAGGCGTGGCTGCGCGAGAAGTACGGGGTGGTCGGGCGCGGGTACGCGGATCTGGCCCTGCTGCGCGGCGACCCGAGCGACGGTCTGCCGGGGGTGCCGGGCATCGGAGAGAAGACGGCGGCGAAGCTGCTCGACCAGTTCGGGGACCTGGCCGGGATCATGGCCGCCGTGGACGACCCGGCGGCGAAGCTGACCCCGTCGCAGCGCAAGAGGCTCGACGAGGCGCGGGCCTATGTCGCGGTCGCGCCCAAGGTGGTGCTGGTGGCGGCGGACGTACCCTTGCCGGACGTCGACACGGCACTCCCGCGCGAACCGCGGGATCCGGCGGCGTTGGAGGCCATCGCGGCGCGGTGGGGGCTCGGCGGATCGCTGCAGCGGCTGCGCGTGACGCTCGGTATGTGATCGGTATGTGAGATGCGCGCCCCGCGGAGGGGGCGCACGCCGGAGGGCGGGGTGACACTTCGGTAGTGAGGGGCCTGAGGCGCGATTCACATCGTGAAGTCCTCGTACACGCTCCGAGCATGGGGTGTTCGCAGGGGGGAGATGGTAGCTTAGGTAAGCCTTAGCTAGGTATTTGGGAGGCCGTCATGGCAGAGCGTCCGGTACGCAGGACCCCGAAGCCCCACTCCGCGCGAGTCGTCCGCACCGAGCGGCTCACCCCGCACATGCAGCGCGTCGTACTCGGTGGCGACGGCCTCGCCGAGTTCTCCTTGCGCGGCAGCACCGATCATTATGTGAAACTCCTGTTCGGGCCCGAGGGTGTGACCTACCCGGAGCCCTTCGACATCGAGCGGATCCGCGCGGAGTTCCCCCGGGACCAGTGGCCGGTCACGCGGACGTACACCGTGCGCGCTTGGGACTCCGAACTGCGCGAGCTGACCCTCGACTTCGTGCTCCACGGCGACGAGGGCATCGCGGGGCCCTGGGCCACGCGGGTCCAGCCGGGCGAGCTGATCCGTTTCCTGGGCCCCGGCGGCGCGTACGCGCCCAACCCGGAGGCCGACTGGCACCTCCTCGTCGGTGACGAGTCCGCCCTGCCGGCGATCGGCGCGTCGCTGGAGGCCCTGCCCGACGGCGCCCGCGCGCACGCGATCGTCGAGGTCGCCGGCCCCGAGGAGGAGCAGAAGATCAACTCCGATGTGGAGGTGGTCTGGCTGCACCGCGGCGACCGTCCCGTCGGCGCGGCCCTCGTCGAGGCCGTACGCGCGCTCCAGTTCCCCGAGGGCCGGCTGCACGCCTTCGTCCATGGCGAGGCCGGCTTCGTCAAGGAGCTGCGTCGGCTGCTCCGCGTCGAACTCGCCGTCCCCCGCGAGGACTTGTCCGTCTCCGGCTACTGGCGCCTCGGCCACGACGAGGACGGCTGGCAGGCCTCCAAGAAGGAGTGGAACGCCCGCGTGGAGGCCGAGCAGGAGACCACCCCGCCGACGACGTGACCCCACGGCGCCACTGACGTCCGTCCGGCCGACGCGCCCGGCGACTCGGGGGCCGACCAACGCACCCGGCGCTGCTGTGTGCTGGTGCTGGGCGGTGCCCGGTACGGCATGGCATCGCCATCGGCGTCGCCTCAACCGACCGGGGTGTCGAGCCTCGCGGTGGCGTCGTCCGCTGATGTCTCTCTTCGCGTCGGCCGACGTAGACGCCGTACGGGATCCGCACAGGATCCGCAGGGGACGTGGCCGCGACGGCCCCGGCGGGCGGCGCCCGTCACTCGGTCCGCGCGCGGCGAGCTGGACGGCGGCCGCGCGCCCTGGGCCGCCCCCTCCCCGGCCATTCAGCCGCCCGCGAGCATGTCCACCAGCCGCGCCAGCGCATCCGCGAGCGCGTCCACTCCCGGGCCCGGCGCCCCGCCCGGCTCGGCCATGTAGACGTCCCGGCGGATCTCGATCATCAGGGCGGACACCCTGGGGTCGTGCCCGTAGTACTTCAGCGGGACGTACGCGCCCCCGAACGGGCTGTCGACGCCCGTCCCGCCGAACCCCGCGAACGCCTCCTCGGCGGCGGCGAGCAGGTCGGCCGGGGTGTGGAAGGGGTCGGTGCCCAGGCAGACGGGCGGCCGGGGACCGTCGCCGTGCAGCTCGTAAGGCAGGCGCTCGCTCGGATACGAGTGGACGTCGACGACCACCACCCGCCCCACGGCCGCCAGCCGGTCCGTGACGGCGTCGGTCATGGCGGCGGCGTACGGGCGGAAGTAGTCGTCGACGAGCGACCGCCCGCTCCCGTCGAGGGGCAGTCCTTCGCGGTCGGCCGGACGCAGCACCTCCCGGTGCGTGGTCCTCGTGTAGACGGCGCCCATGCCCACGGCCAGCATCTCCTCCCGCTCGTCCGGGAACCGCTCGGGATCGACCACGAGCCGGGACAGCCGGTTCACGAACCGCCACGGGCGCACGGCCGACCGCTCGGCGGCCAGTGCGGCGACGCGGTCCGTGTACGCGTCGGTGATGTGGTCCAACTCCCGCTCCAGCGCGGCGTCGTCGAGCACGATCCCACTCCGTACGGCCGCCGGGATCACGCGGGACGCGTGCGGCACATGCAACAACACGGACGACTCGGGCGCGCCCGGGAGGAGCTGAGGGGAGGGCGGCGAAGCGTCGTTCATCCGGAGGTTCCTTACCGCGATCGTCGGAGAGGCAGGGGCGGAGGAAGGAACAGGGCGTCCCCCCACGACGCCTGGCCCGGGCAGACCTCGCCCGGCTCGGGCAGGCCCGACCAGGCCCCGTCGACCGTATCCCGGCCCTTTCGAACATGTCTCGGACCTGCCTTGCCGCAACTCCCCTCCACTGCCATGGTCGTGAGGATTTGGGCCCGCCCCGGACACGGTCGCGTGACGCGCGCGACACAGGTCTCCCCTAATTTCTGTCGCCCGACAGGAATTCGCGCCGCTCGTGCGCGAACGCTCGCGCCGCTTGTTGCGAAAGCAGGTTGCCGCCATGACGAGCACCGCCCCAGACCTCCGTCCGGAACCGCCCCACTCCCCCGACGACCGCTCCCTGACCGAGTTCGGCTACCGCCAGGAGCTGCACCGCAGCCTCAGCAGATACGCCTCGTTCGCCGCCGGTTTCTCCTTCATCTCGGTCCTCACGACCGTCTTCCAGTTCTTCGCCTTCGGATACGCGTTCGGCGGCCCCGTCTTCTTCTGGACCTGGCCGGCGGTGCTCGTCGGCCAGCTGCTGGTGGCCGCCTGCTTCGCGGAACTCGCGGCGCGCTACCCGATATCGGGCTCGATCTACCAGTGGTCCTCACGCCTGTCCAACCGGACCTTCGGCTGGTTCGCCGGCTGGATCATGGTGATCGGACAGATCGTGGTGGTCGCTGCGGCAGCGCTGGCGCTCCAGATGGTGCTGCCGGCGATCTGGTCGGGCTTCCAGCTCGTGGGCGGCGACCCGACGCCCACCTCGTCGACGGGAGCGGCGAACGCGGCCGTCCTCGGCGTGCTCCTGCTGGTCCTCACGACCTTCGTGAACATCCTCGACAACCGGGTGCTGTCCGTGGTCAACCGCGTGGGCGTGACTGCCGAGATCATCGGCGCGGTCCTGATCATCGTCCTGCTGCTCACCCACTCCGAGCGCTCGCCCGGCATCACGTTCCACATGGCGGAGGGCAGCACCGATCTGCTGGGTGCCCTGCTGGTGGGCTCGTTCATGGCGGCGTACGTGATGATCGGCTTCGACAGCGCGGGCGAGATGAGCGAGGAGACCCACCATCCGCGCCGCACCGCGCCCCGCACGATTCTCATGGCCCTCGGCGCGGCCGGTCTGCTGGGCGGCCTGCTCGTCCTCGGCGGTCTGCTCGCCGCGCCGAGCCTGACCGACGGCAGGCTGGGCGTGGACGGCCTGAGCTATGTGCTGACCAGCAGCCTCGGTGACGGTGTGGGCCGCGTCCTGCTCGCGGACGTGGTGGTGGCGATCGTCGTGGCGACGCTCGCGATCCAGACGTCGGCCTGCCGCATGCTCTTCTCGATGGCCCGCGACGGCCGACTCCCCTTCGCCGGGCAGCTCGCCAAGGTCAACCCGCGCACCGGGGTGCCCACCGCCCCCGCCCTGGTCGTCGGCGTCCTGGCCGCCGCGCTGCTGCTGCTCAACTTCGCCTCGCCGGAGGCGTTCCTGGCCATCGGCACGACCTGCATCGTGATGCTGTACCTGGCGTACGCGATGGTCACCGGCCCGCTCCTGATACGGCGCCTGAAGGGCACGTTCCCCTCGGCCGGCACCGACGAGACCGGCAAACCCCTCTTCTCCCTGGGCCGTTGGGGCATCCCCGTCAACACCCTCGCCCTCCTCTACGGCCTCTTCATGACCATCAACCTCGCCTGGCCCCGAGCCGACGTCTACGACCCGACCGGCGGCCACTGGTGGTTCCAGTGGTTCACGGTCCTGTTCCTCCTGGCCACCCTGGCCGCAGGCACCACCTACCACCTCCTCCGCAACCACCGCCTGCGCTCCAGCGCGAGTGCCACCGCGGACCCGCCGAGTCAACCCTGACGATCGAACTGGCGTGATCGAAGCAGGGGACATCTCCAGCCAACCTGGGTATCATTCATGACAAATTTTCAACCGAATGCGCCCCTTATGTGCCGCAGTACGCTCGCCGTACGCCCCTTCACGGCGGCCGGTTGTCGCCCGCACGCTGGGATTGCAGCCAGGAGTGGGGACTTCTTGCGGAGGCTCGGGCTATGGCATCAGGTGGCGTTGAGGTCTCGATGGTTACCCCGGACATGCTTGCTTGGAAGGGCTCTGCGCAAGAGGCCCTTGAGCAGCTGTCAGGCACGAGGGGGATTCAGGAACTGCTGCACCGGTCGCATGCTCTGTGGTGCGGATCGGACTGTGATCGCGGTACGACATGCTCGTTCTTGCACTACCCGCGGAACCCGGTGAAAACCGTGCGTCCCGCGGCCACTAGGTCCCGTTACAACAAACACACCGCCCACCTGTACGCCGTCATGGGGGGAGACGGGTACGCGGGCCCGATCCCGCAGGGCCACGAGGTGAATGTGTGGCCCCTGCTGGAGAAGGTCGCGGAACGGTGGGACGCGGTTCAGGCACGGGGCGGCAGGACGCCCGAGCACTACACCGACTGGACGAAGAAGCGGGACGACAAGGCCGCCGACACGGTGTCACGCGCGTGCCGGGACACCATCCAGTGGATGGCCTGCTGGTGCGGCGAGCGATTCGGCGCGGACCCCCTCGGTCTGCACTACATAGCCTTCGCCACCGTCATCGACGACATCTGCATCCCCCCGCTCGATCTGGTCCAAGGTCGCTTCCGGATGTACGGCCGGTCCGTACCCGACATGATGCGCGCGATGGACGGGGCCGGCTGGGGACGCGACGCGGTCCACGCACTGCTTTCGCTGGTCCGACAGGCCATCGTCCAGTACGCGGAGAAGATGGACTTCCGGCCGGGGGACGAACACGTCGGGCTGCAGGACGCCCTGAACGACTCTCCGAACATGTGGGACGGCGTCATGTTCCGCGCCAACACAGGCAACGCGTACGGAACCGCCATCATGGTCGCCCGGAACAGCGCGACGGGACCCGTGTCCTTCGCCTGGCTCATGGACAGCGCGATCTGCGACTGCCTCTCCATGGATCTGTGCAAGTCCGCGCTCGGCATCTACGCGACGGACGACCACCAGCCGACATCCAGCCAACACCGGGCGGAGGAGCGGAAGGCCGCCTACCGGTCGATCTATCTCGACCTCATAGACGACCTGGTCTTCGCCGGGGCGCCCGAGCCGTTGGTCCACTTCGGCCGGAGCGGCTTCCTCTTCGTACAGATCCAGGACAGGTACCAGGAACGCCGACAGGGAAGGCGGTTCCCGCTGGCTCCTCCCATGATCCGCGAGCTCGAACGGCTCTTCGGCGAGGTACCGACGGACGCATGGCTCGACGAGGCGTTCACCGCGGCGAATCGCATCAGGCTGGCCGGAAGTCACGATCACATACGGGCGGAGGATGTCGATCCCCCGCACCGTCTCCACCCGAGCGGGCGGCAGGAAGCGCAGGTCACGAGGCTGCCTGCCTGAACGGCTCGCCGAGTGTCGCCGTGACCGCTCGTATCCTTGAGGGTGATGAGACGCCGTACGCCACCCCCTCCCCCACCCCTCCCGCAGCGCGACGGGGTCGATCCGGTACGGGTGCGGTTGCCGCCGGGCGAGGCGTGGGCGACGGTTCGGGACCATCTGGTGGCGCGGCTCTCGGCCGATGCCGGTGTGATCGACGGAATGCTCGACGCGGGGCTGATCGTGGACGTCGCCGGGCGGCCGGTACCCAGGGACATGGCGTACGTGCCCGGGCTGACCGTGTGGTTCCATCGCGAGCTGCCCGCCGAGGAACGAGTGCCGTTCGACATCGGTGTCCTGTACCGGGACGAGCACGTTGTGGTGGCCGACAAGCCGCATTTCCTGGCCACCACCCCGCGCGGCAGCCATGTCGCCGAGACCGCCCTTGCACGGCTGCGTAGACACTTGGGCATCCCGACGCTCAGCGCGGCACACCGGCTGGACCGACTCACGGCCGGCGTCGTGCTCTTCACCGTGCGGCCGGAGGAACGCGGCGCGTACCAGTCACTGTTCCGGGACAAGCGGGTGAGGAAAGAGTACGAAGCGGTCGCCGCGTACGACCCCGCTCTGCCGCTGCCCCGTACCGTGCGCAGCCGGATCGTCAAGGAGCGGGGGGTCATGGCGGCCTGCGAGGTCGAGGGTGAACCCAACGCCGTCAGCCGGATCGAGCTGCTGGAGCACCGCAGCGGGCGTGCCCGGTACCGGCTGGTGCCGAGTACCGGGCAGACCCACCAACTGCGGGTGCACATGAGCGCGCTGGGGGTACCGATCCTCGGTGATCCCCTCTATCCGGTGGTCACTGCCCCGGTGCCGGTGGGTGACTTCCGGCGACCGCTCCAACTGTTGGCGCGGAGCCTGGAGTTCACCGACCCGGTCACGGGGCGCGAGCACCGGTTCGTCAGCCCGCGGGTGCTGCGGGCCTGGTCCTCGTACGAGGAGTGGGCCACGTAGGCCCCGAGGTCCCGTCTGCTCAGTTGCCGCCGAACCAACGCAGAATGCGCCGGAGCACGCCTGGCCTACGAGTGGGTTCAGCCTGGGGAGTGGGTTCGACGGCCGGGGCGGCCGGCTCCGGGGCCGCGGGCTGCGGTCGCTGGGGCTCGCCCAGCCGCTGGCGCGGGGTGTGCGCAGCCGCCGGATTGATGGCGGGCCGCTGTGTGACGTCCTGCTGCGGCCGCGGCGCGAACGTCACCGGCAGTTCCACCAGATGCCGGTTGGAAATGGACTCCCGCCAGCGCAACTCGCTCTCCGGGCAGGCGAGCTGGATGTCCGGCACTCGGGTGAGCAAGGCGTCGACGCCGACGTCGGCGATGGCACGGCCGATGTCCTGACCCGGGCACTCGTGCGGACCACCGCTGAAAGCGAGGTGTGAGCGGTTGCCCTGCATGTTGGCCTTGAGGTCGGGCCGGACGCGAGGGTCGACGTTGCCCGGCGCGATACCGAGGAGGAGTCCGTCGCCCTTGCGAATGCGCTGACCGCCCAGCTCGGTCTCCTGCTTGGCGAAATAGGCGAAGACGGTGCTGAACGGCGGTTCGTCCCAGAGGGACTGTTCCACCGCCTCGGGCACGGTCATCTGGCCGCCCTTCAGCTGAGCCCGGAAGCCGGGGTCGGTGAGCACCAGCCGCAGCACGTTGGCGAGAAGGTTCGCCGTGGCTTCGTAGGCGGCGAGGAGCACCACGCGCAGGTGTTCCCTGACCTCGTCGTCGGTGAGCCCGGCCGGGTGCGTGATGAGGTGGCTGGTGAAGTCCTCCTGGGGTTGGGCGCGGCGGCGGGCGGTGAGCCGGTCGAGGGCGTCCATGACGTACGCGTGGCTGACGAGCGCGGTCTCGCTGCCTTTCAGGCAGTCGCGGGCGGCGTGGACCATGCGTTCGTCGTACTCCTCGGGCATGCCGAGGATCTCGCACATCACCGCCATCGGCAGGTGTTCGGCGAACTCACCGACCAGATCGGCTTTGCCGTCCTCGCAGAACTTGTTGACGAGGTGTTGGGTCGCGCGGTTGATGTAGCGGCGGATGCCCCGGTGGTCGATGGTCGACATGGCGCCGGTGACCGCGCCGCGCAGCCTCAGGTGCTCGTCACCCTCGGCGTGGGCGCAGATGGGCTGCCAGGCGAAGTGGGGCATGAGCGGGTGATCCGGTTTGATCGTGCCTTCCCGCATGGGTGACCACAGCCGGTTGTCCTTGCAGAACTGCGACGGCGTGCTCACCATGTGCAGGTTCTCGCCATGCCCCAGCACCACCCAGATGGGTACGTCGTCGTGGAGCAGGGCGGGGGCCACCGGGCCGTGTTCCGCGCGGAGCTTTTCGTACACGGCTCCCAGGTCCTCCGCCTCGGGGCCGTACAGACGGCGGAGCCCGCCGGGGCCCGTGCCGTGGGCGGGGCAACCGGGGGGCGGCCCGAGCGTGGGGTCGTCCGTGCCGGTCAGGGAGTTTGATTCAGGCGTCACGGTGATCGCTCCGAACTGAGGTGGATCCGGTGTCTGAAAGGTGATGAGGGGATTGCGGGGATGACAGGGATGACGGAGAAGAGGGGGAGGTGAAGGAGGCGGAGGCGAGGGAGACGACAGGCGACAGGAGGACCGGCATCGTCGGCATGACAGGCACGGCCGGCGCGACCGGCATGACCCGGGTGACCGGGATGCCAGCACCCCCGGCCCCCCGGCCCTACAACCCCCGCCCCCGCCCCCGCACGCGCCCGCCGCTCAAGCCGTCGCCGCCCCCGGCACCCCCGTCGCCCCCGACATCGCCAGGGAGTGCAGGAAGGTCATGAGGGTCATCAGGACGTCCCGGCTGGACGCGCGGCGGCGTGCGTCGCAGCGGATGATCGGGATCTCGGCGGCGAGGTCGAGCGCCTGCCGCAGTTCCTCGATGGCGTAACGGGGCGCGTCGGGGAAGTCGTTGACGGCCACGACGAAGGGCACGCCGCGCTCCTCCAGGCGCCCCATGACGTCGAAACTGACCTCCAGCCGACGGGTGTCGACCAGGACGACCGCCCCGAGGGCGCCCTCGAACAGGCCGTTCCACAGGAACCAGAAGCGCTCCTGCCCGGGGGTGCCGAACAGATAGAGCACCAGCTCGTCCGTGATGCTGATCCGGCCGAAGTCCATGGCCACGGTGGTGGCCGTCTTGGACTTGGAGCCGAAGTTGTCGTCGACCCCGATGCCGGCCTGGGTCATGGTCTCCTCGGTCGTCAGCGGCCTGATCTCGCTGACGGACCCCACCATGGTCGTCTTGCCGACGCCGAAACCGCCCACGATCACGATCTTCGCCGCGGCCTGTGCGGTGTGCGGCAGGTGGTCCTCGGTCCGTGGACCCGTGATGGTGTCAGAGCTTTTGAAGTCCATGCATCACCGCTTCGAGGAGGGAACGGTCTGCCCGCGCCTGCCGGACGACCGGTGCGCGCGCCTGAACCAGTTCGGCCGTCAGCAGCTCGGTGAGCAGGACGGTCACCACGCTGATCGGCAGGTTGAGGTAGGCCGAGATCTCGGCCACGGACAGGGGTGCCTGGCACATCCGGAGCAACGCCGACTGCTCCGGAGCGGCGGACGGAGGCGGATCGGCGCGCGCCACGATTAACGTGACGAGGTCGATCGGGGCTCGCTCGCCGTCCGCCCCGGTGAGGATGTAGAGCCGCTCGGGCGGACGACCGCCCGACTCACCGGTGGAGTCCTCACCCTCGGACTGCGAGGACGACGAAGAAGGCGGCGAGGTCAGCGACGGCGGTGAGGACGGCGGGGGCGGCGGGGACGAGGGCTCGTGCCTGGGTTGACGCCGCCGGCGTTGCGGAGGCGTCATACGGTCTGCCCGTTCCGCCGGGGCGGACTGGTCAGGTGGGAGCCGATCCGGTCGACGAGGTCGCGCATGCGGTTGCTCATCAGGCCCGGCTCGGCGACCTCGTTGGCGAGCACCGCGAGATAGGCGTTGGCCCCGGCGGCCATCATGTAGAAGTAGCCGCCGTTGATCTCGATGATGACCATCCGCATGTGGCCGTCGCTCTGCGGGATCTCTCCGGCCACGGCGCCGGCCAGGCTCTGCAGCCCCGCGCAGGCGGCGGCGACGCGGTCGGCGGCGTCCGGGTCGCCGCCGTGGCGGGCGATCCGCAGACCGTCGGCGGAGAGCACGACGATCTGCTGGATGCCGGGTACTCCGTCGGCCAGATCCTTCAGCAGCCAGTCGAAATTGGCTCGTTGCTGGATCACTTGAGGTCCCCCTCGTCGTCGGCCTCGGTGCGGGCCGGCTCGGTGTTCGCGGTGAGAGCGGTGGACGCCGTGGAGTCGTCCGGGTTCCGTCGGGCGTTCGGGTCGGGGTCGCCCTTGAGCCCGGCCATGAACGCCTCGACCCACATGCCGGGCGGCGGCAGCTCCTTCTCCGGTTCGGGCTCCGGCTGCCACACGGGGGCGGCGGCCATGGCGGCCTCGGCGGCGGCCTCCGCGGCGGCGGCCTCGGCGTAGCGCTGGCTGAGCGGGATCTTGCTGCGGCTGCGGCGCTGCGGCAGGCCGTTGGCGGTCCACTCGGTGACGACGGGAACGTCGTCCTCCATGTCCCGGCTCATCTCCTCCGCGGAGCTCGGGATCCGCGGTCCGGTGGTCGGGCGCCTGCGCTTGGGCTTGCGGTCGGGACCCGCGACGCCGCCGTTGTCGATGGTCGTCACGGCGCCGGCGCCGATGCCGTGCGCGAGGCCGGGGGCGGGTTCGTCGGTCAGCAGGTCGCGCGGCACGACGACCACGGCGCGGACACCGCCGTAGGCGGAGGGCCGCAGCGAGACGTGCATGTTGTACATGGTCGAGAGGCGGCCCACGACGGCGAGGCCGAGACGCGGGGTGTCGCCCATCTCCTGGATGTCCACGCCCTGCTGTGCCTTGGCGAGCATGTCCTCGACCTTGGCGCGGCTCTCCTCGCTGAGGCTGATGCCGCCGTCCTCGATCTCGATGGCGATGCCGGTCTGCACCTCCACGGCGGTGACGTGCACCTTGGTGTGGGGCGGCGAGTACCGGGTGGCGTTGTCGAGGAGTTCGGCGCAGGCGTGGATGACCGGTTCGACGCCGGGGCCGTTGACGTTGACCTTGGCGATCGACTCGAGCTCGATGCGGCGGTACTCCAGGATGCGGGACATGGCGCCGCGCAGCACGCTGTAGAGCGGGACGGGCCGGGACCACACACGTCCGGGGCGACTGCCGCCGAGGACGGCGATGGAGTCGGCGAGGCGGCCGATCAGGGCGGTGCCGTGGTCGATGCGCAGCAGGTCGTCGAAGACCTCGGGGTTGCGCCCGTGGTCCTCCTCCATCTCGCGGAGTTCGTTGTTCTGCTGGTGCACGATCGCCTGGACGCGGCGGGCGATGTTGACGAACGACCGCTGCGAGGAGTCGCGCAGTGCTTCCTCGCGGTCGACGATGGTCAGCAGGGTGCGCAGCAAGTCGCGCTGGGATTCCGGAAGTTCGCGCCACTCGGCGTCACCGTCGACGACGTGACGAATCACCTCTGAGGGGGATTCTCCGGTGCGCAGCCGGTACAGGGCGGCGGGCAGGATCTCCTTGCCCAACCGGATGAATTCCTGGTCGTGGGCGGCGATCCGCTGCTCGAGGAAGGCGGTCCGCCGCTGGTGTTCGGCGCGCAGCTCGCGGACCGTACGGCGGCCGCCGCGCACGGCGACGACGGCGACCGTGAGCAGCAGGAGCGTCGCGACGGCTCCGCACAAGCCGACGGCGAGCCGGGCCGGTCCCGTCACCAGGGAGACGGTGGTCCCGGTCGCCGCGGCCATCAGTATCGCCGGTAGCGGCAGCACGCGCGCGTAGGGAAGTTCACGGCCACCGGGAGGCGATTGAACACTCACCATGTATGCCCTCTAAAGACGGTTCGGCTGATGGTCGGGGGACTTGCGGGGAGTTGCTGGAGGTTGCTCGGGTTCATCCGCGAATCAAACTGGATCTTCGGTATTTTTTGGAACAAGCGCACGAATACATCTCAACTCGGTGCGCTGCGGGCGAGCTTAGTCCGACCGGATCATCGCTGTGTCATATTCAGCAACCGACTGAAATCACCCTCGCGACAGGAGTACGCTCTGGTCATTTACACGCCAGGTCGCCGTTCGAACACACCGAGTGACGAGGAACGGGCGTACGAGAAGAGCCTCTTGACAGGGTGAGGTCAGACCCCGGCGATGCGCAGGGCCGCGTCCGCCGTCGCCTCGGCGAAGACGGAGACCGGGCGGTCGGGCTCGGAGCGGCGGACGAGGATGACTCCCTCGATCAGCCCGAAGACAAGATCAGTCCGCAGGTCCAGCTCGCTCTTGGCGAGCGTCGCGCCCACGGCCGTCGCGGCGATCAACTGCCGGTAGGCGTCCTTGAGTTCGGCCCGTACGGCATGGAAGCCCGCGAAGCGTTCGGCGCGGACCTCCGGAAGGAGGTAGAGGCCGCCGAGGTTGTGCGGGCCGCCGCAGAGCAGGGCGACGTCGGCGCGGCACAGCTCCCACAGCCGCTCCTCGGCGGGGACGGCGTCCCGGGCGAGGAGGTCACGGGCGCAGACCAGCGACGGCGTGACCGTGGACTCCAGCAGCTCGGCGAGCAACTCCTCCTTGCCGGACACGTAGTGGTACATCGACGCCTGCCGCATGCCGGCGCGCTCGGCGACGGCCCGGGTGGTGGTGGCCGCGTACCCCCGCGTCGTGAACAACTCGGCGGCGGCGGCGAGCAGTTCGTCCCGGGGCGACACTCCGGTCTCCGGTCGGCCCCCGGCACGGGGTCTGCCGACCCGTCGCCCACCTCCGCCACCCGCGCTTCCCATGCGTTCGATCCTCGCACACGGCACCCGGCCACCGGTGAAGGGCGAACGCGCTGTTCCCCCGCCCCCGGCCAGGCACGACCATCGTGAGGGGGCGGTAACTGCCCGGCAACGCAAGGGACATGGCACCGACGCGCCCCGCTCCTAATTTCTGTCGCACGACAGAAATACACGCCGCACCCGGAGGTCCCACGATGGCGACATCGACGACGTACGGAGCACGTGATCACGCCCGCGCACAGGAGGGTTCCCGGGCCGAGGCCATGCCCGTGGTGCCCGCGAGCGACTGGCCCGCCCCGCCCCCCGAGTCCGGACCCCTCGTCTGGGCGGAGACGGTGGCGGGCGGCAACTACACGCACCGGGTACTCGCCCGCGGCACCGAGGTCCGGCTGACCGACCTGCGCGGCGACGCGTGCGCGCATCTGCTCCTGCACCACGCCGACCGCCCCTGGGAGCGGCTGAACGTCGCGGACACGGTGAAGGTGCAGTGGAACGCCTACCTCGGCGCGGGCGTCCTGCTCCTGTCCGACCAGGGCCGCGTCCTCGCCTCGGTGGTCGCGGACACCTCCGGCCGCCACGACGCCCTGTGCGGCACCTCCACCCTCGTACGCAACACCGAGCGGTACGGCGACGGCACCCCGCAGTCCCCCTCCCCCGCCGGACGCGAGCTGTTCAAGCTGGCCGCCGCCAAGAACGGCCTCGAACCCCGTGACCTGCCGCCCTCGCTCTCCTTCTTCCAGGGCGTGACCGTCACCGAGGACGGCACCCTCGACTTCACCGGCTCCGCCGGCCCCGGCGCCGCCGTCACCCTGCGCGCCGAGCAGGACGTGACCGTACTGATCGCCAATGTCCCGCACCCGGCCGACCCCCGCCCCGACTACGTCAGCACCCCGCTCGAGGTGCTGGCCTGGCGTGCCGAGCCCACCCGCCCCGGCGACCCGCTCTGGGACGCCACACCCGAGGGCCGCCGCGCCTTCCTGAACACCGTCGAGTTCCTCGCCGCGAGGGGGATCGCATGAACACCGCCACCCCGAGGACGGCCACCGTCCCGGCCCGCGCCGCCTGGTCGTCCGTGATCCGCGCCGGAGAGTCCCTCACCCTCACCGACCTGCACGGCAACCAGGCCGTCGACTTCCTCGTGTACGACGCCCACGACACGGCCGTCCGCTACAGCGCGCCCGACACGATCCACGCCCAGGGCGGCATCTTCCTCACCACCGGCAGTGTGCTGATGTCGAACGAACACACCCCGCTGATGACCGTGACCGCCGACGACGTGGGCCGGCACGACACCGTCGGCGGCGCCTGCTCCAAGGAGTCGAACACCCTGCGGTACGGGCACCACACCTGGTCGCAGCACGCCTGCGTGGACAACTTCCTCGCGGAGGGCGCCAAGCACGGCCTCGGCAAACGCGACCTCGTGTCGAACATCAACTGGTACATGAACGTACCGGTCGAGAAGGACGGCACCCTCGGCATCGTCGACGGGATCTCCGCACCGGGCCTCGCCCTCACCCTGCGCGCCGAGCGCGACGTGCTGGTCCTGATCTCCAACTGCCCCCAGATCAACAATCCCTGCAACGGTTTCGACCCGACGGCCGTGGAAGTGACGATCACCGGGGAGAACACCGCGGGAGCGACATCCGTCGACCACGTGACGACCCCTGGAGCCGGCACATGACCTTCGACACCCTGCTGGTCGCCAACCGGGGCGAGATCGCCGTCCGGATCATCCGCACCGCCCGCGAACTGGGCCTGCGCACGGTCGCGGTGTACTCCGACGCCGACCGCTCCGCCGCCCACGTCCGGCTCGCCGACGAGGCGGTACGGCTCGGCCCGGCGCCCGCGAAGGAGTCGTACCTCGACGCGGACCTGATCCTGAAGGCCGCCAAGGACACCGGCGCGGGCGCCGTCCACCCCGGATACGGGTTCCTCTCCGAGGACGCGGACTTCGCGCGCCGCTGCGAGGAGGCGGACCTCGTGTTCGTCGGCCCCACCGCCGACCAACTGGAGCTGTTCGGCGCCAAGCACACCGCGCGGGCGGCGGCCGAGGCCGCGGGTGTCCCGCTCCTCCCCGGCACCGACCTGCTCGCCTCCCTGGACGAGGCCCTCGACCGTGCCGCGGCCATCGGTTACCCGGTGATGCTCAAGGCCACCGGCGGAGGCGGCGGTATCGGTCTGTCGGCATGTCGATCCGCCGCCGAACTGACCGAGGCATGGGACCGGGTCCAACGCGTCGCCACCGCCTCCTTCACCACCTCCGGCGTCTACCTCGAACGTCTCGTCGAGCGGGCCCGCCATGTCGAGGTACAGGTCTTCGGCGACGGCGACGGCCTCGTGGTCACCTTCGGCGACCGTGACTGCACCCTCCAGCGCCGCAACCAGAAGGTCGTCGAGGAGGCCCCGGCGCCCGGCCTGCCCGACCATGTCCGCGCCCGGCTCACCGCCGCCGCCCGCGATCTGTGCGCCAGCGTCGAGTACCGGTCCGCCGGGACCGTCGAGTTCGTGTACGACGCCGCCCGCGAGGAGGCGTACTTCCTGGAGGTCAACACCCGCCTCCAGGTCGAGCACCCGGTCACCGAGGAGATCTACGGCGTCGACCTCGTCGCCTGGATGCTCCGCCTGGCGCGCGGCGACGCGGCGGTCGTCCGGGCCCCGGGCCCCCCGCGCGGCCACGCCGTCGAGGCCCGCCTCTACGCCGAGGACCCCTCGCGCGAACACCGGCCGAGCGCCGGCCTGTTGACCCGGGTCGAGTTCCCGGAGGACGTCCGCGTCGACGGCTGGGTGGAGACGGGCACAGAGGTCACCACGTCGTACGACCCGCTGCTCGCCAAGGTCGTCGCGCACGGCACCGACCGCGCGCAGGCCCTGCGCCGACTGGACGAGGCGCTGGCCCGGACCCGGGTCGACGGCATCGAGACGAACCTGGGCCTGATCCGCGCCGCCCTCGCCGACGAGGACCTCCGGCAGGCCACGCACTCCACGACCACCCTCGCGTCCGTCACCGACCCGACGCCCCGGATCGAGGTCGTCTCCGGCGGCACCCTCACCACCGTGCAGGACTGGCCCGGCCGCACCGGACACTGGCAGGTCGGCGTCCCGCCCAGCGGCCCCATGGACGACCTGTCCTTCCGCCTCGGCAACCGGGCGCTGGGCAACCCGGAGGGCGCCCCGGGCCTCGAATGCACCCTCCAGGGCCCCTCCCTGCGCTTCACGCACGCCACCACGGTCTGTGTGACGGGCGCCCCCGCCCCGGTGACCGTGGACGGCTCACCGATCGCCCGGTGGGAGCCGGTGACGGTCCCCGCCGGAGCGGTCCTCGCCGTCGGCACGCCCACGGAACACGGACTGCGCACCTACGTCCTCTTCGCGGGCGGCGGCCTGGACGTCCCCGCCTTCCTCGGCAGCGCGGCCACGTTCACCCTCGGCCGCTTCGGCGGCCACGGCGGCCGGGCCCTGCGCACGGGCGACGTCCTGCACGGCGGCGCGGTCACGGACCACGCGGCCCCCGTCCCACCGGAGGACCGCCCCTCCTTCCCCGCCTCCTGGCAGGTGGCCGTCCTCGAAGGCCCCCACGCGGCACCGGAGTTCTTCACCGAGCAGGACATCCACGAGTTCTACGCGGCCGACTGGGAGGTCCACTTCAACTCGGCCCGCACCGGCGTACGCCTGATCGGCCCCAAGCCCCGCTGGGCCCGCGCCGACGGCGGCGAAGCGGGCCTGCACCCCTCCAACATCCACGACACCCCGTACTCGGTCGGCGCCGTCGACTACACCGGGGACATGCCCGTCCTGCTGGGCCCCGACGGCCCCTCCCTGGGCGGCTTCGTCTGCCCCGCCACCGTCGTCTCCACCGAACGCTGGAAACTCGGCCAGCTCCGCCCCGGCGACACCGTCCGCTTCCGCCCGGTCGCCGACGACTCCTCGCCACGCCCCGCGATCGTCGACGGCGGCGTCCTGGCCCGCGACGGCGACGTGACGTACCGCCGCAGCGGCGACGACAACCTGCTGGTCGAGTTCGGACCCATGCAACTCGACCTGGCCCTGCGGATGCGCGTCCACGCCCTGATGGAGGGCGTGGCGGAAGCGGACCTCGACGGCGTCACGGACCTCACCCCGGGCATCCGCTCCCTCCAGATCCAGACGAATCCGGCACTCCTCCCCCAGCCCGAACTCCTCACCGCCGTACGGCGGATCGTGACGACGCTGCCCCCCGCCGACGAACTGACCGTCCCCTCCCGCACGATCCACCTCCCCCTCTCCTGGGACGACCCCGCGACCCGTGAGGCCATCGCCCGCTACATGGCGGGCGTCCGCGACGACGCGCCCTGGTGCCCCTGGAACATCGAGTTCATCCGCCGCGTCAACGGCCTGGACACGGTGACCGAGGTGTACGACACGGTCTTCGCCGCCGAGTACCTGGTCCTGGGCCTCGGCGACGTCTACCTGGGCGCCCCGGTGGCGACCCCGCTGGACCCCCGCCACCGCCTGGTGACCACGAAGTACAACCCGGCCCGCACCTGGACGGCGGAGAACTCGGTCGGCATCGGCGGCGCCTACCTCTGCGTCTACGGCATGGAAGGGCCCGGCGGTTACCAGTTCGTCGGCCGCACCACCCAGGTGTGGTCCCCGTGGCAGCAGCGCGGCGCCTTCGAGCCCGGCTCCCCGTGGCTGCTCCGCTTCTTCGACCGCATCAAGTGGTACCCGGTGGACGCCGACGAACTGCTGTCCCTCCGCGCGGACATCGTCGCGGGCCGCTTCGTCCCCCACGTGGAGCACGGCACGTTCTCCCTGGCCGAGTACGAGGCCTTCCTCGCCGAACACGCCGACTCCATAGCCGAGTTCAGGACCAGGCAGCAGACCGCCTTCGCGGCGGAGAGGGCCGCCTGGGAGGCGGCCGGCGAGTTCGACAGGCCGGAGACGGCGACGGCCGAACCGGCACCGCCCACCGACGTCCACGTCCCCGAAGGCAGTCACCTGATCGAGGCCGAGTTCACCGCGTCGGTCTGGCAGGTGAACGTCAGCGCGGGCGACCACGTCACCACCGGCCACGCCCTCCTGACCCTGGAGGCGATGAAAATGGAGTCCCGCGTCACCGCCCCCACGGCCGGCACCATCACCCAGATCCTGACCACCCCGGGCACCCAGGTAGAACCGGGCACCCCCCTGCTCATCCTGACCCCGAGCACCCCGTAGGGGCGCGAGGAACTGCGCGAGCAACCACACTCCACCCGCACCCGCCAACGCCTCCGAACCCGCCACCCCATGGGCCGCCCAAGGAAGCCGAAGGGAGTCGAAGGGGCACCGCCCCTGGGGATGGGACGGGTAGGGGCGGCGGGGGCGAAAAAAGGCAAGCCCACAACCATCCCACCAGGAGCCCAGATGCCAGACTCCTCCACCCTCACCAGAGTCCGCACGGCCTACGCCCGCATCGACGCAGTCGACCGCCCCGAGATCTGGATCGACCTACGCCCCCAGCCCGACGTGGAGGCCGAGGCCCGAGCGATCGACGCCCGCCTGGCCACCGGCGCCCATCTCCCCCTCGCCGGCCACCTCTTCGCCGCGAAGGGCAACATCGACGTCCAAGGCCTCCCCACGACCGCCGGCTGCCCGGCCTACGCGTACACCCCGGCCACCGACGCCCCCGTCGTCGCCCGCCTCCGCGCCGCCGGCGCCCTCCTCCTCGGCACCACCAACCTCGACCAGTTCGCCACGGGCCTGGTCGGCACCCGCTCCCCGTACGGCGCCGTCCGGAACGCCCACGACCCCTCCCGCGTCAGCGGCGGCTCCAGCGCCGGCTCGGCCGTGGCGGTGGCGCTCGGCATCGTCGACTTCGCCCTCGGCACCGACACGGCGGGCTCCGGCAGGGTGCCCGCCGCCTTCAACGGCATCGTCGGCCTGAAGCCCACCCGGGGCCTGGTCCCCACCACGGGCGTGGTCCCGGCCTGCGCCTCGATCGACTGCGTCACGGTGTTCGCCCGCACCCTCCCGGAGGCGGAACAGGCCCTCGCCCACATGGCCTCCCCACCCGACCGCGCCCTCCCGCCCCTCCCCCCGCGCACCCCGGGCCCCTGGCGCGTCGCAGTCCCCCCGCGTGAGCAGCTGGGCGAACTGGACGAGGGCTGGGCGGAGGCGTACGAGGCGACGGTGACGCGCCTGAAGGCCACGGGAGCGGACGTACGCCCGCTCGACCTCACCCCCTTCACCGACGCGGCGGCCATGCTCTACCAGGGCGCGTTCGTGGCCGAGCGCTACACGGCGGTCGGCGCCTTCGTCGACAAGGCGATCGCGGACGGCGTGGACTCCCTGGACCCCACGGTCGCCGGCATCATCACCCGGGCCAAGGACGTCCCGGCCCACCAGCTCTTCGCCGACCAGGACCAGCTGGCCGGCCTACGCACCCGCGCGCTCGCCGAACTGGCCGACGCGGACGCCCTGTTGCTGCCGACGACTCCGGGCCACCCGACGCTGGCCGAGGTGGCCGCCGACCCGCTGGGCGCGAACGCCCGCCTCGGCCGTTTCACCAACTCCACGAACCTCTTCGACCTGGCGGCGGTGGCCGTCCCGGCGGGTGAGGTGAACGGCCTCCCGTTCGGCGTCATGCTGATCGGCCCGGCTTTCACGGACGACCGCCTGGTCCGCCTCGCCGCGGTCCTCCAGCCGGAGGCCCGGCTGGCGGTCGTGGGCGCCCATCTCTCGGGCCAGCCCCTGAACCCCCAACTCCTGGCCCTGGGTGCCCGGCTGGAGCGCACCACCACGACAGCGCCCGTCTACCGCCTGCACGCCTTGCGCACGACCCCACCGAAGCCGGGCCTGGTCCACGTGGGTGAGGGCGGCGCCCCCATCGAGACCGAGATCTGGCGCCTCCCCGCCGAGGGCCTGGGCCGCCTCCTGACCATCCTCCCCCGCCCGATGACCCTGGGCTCGATCGAACTCTCCGACGGCACCCGAACCCCGGGCTTCCTGTGCGAGCCCTCAGCCCTCCAAGACGCCGAGGACATCACGGAGTACGGCGGCTGGAGGGGCTATCTGTCCCGCTGAAGAGGAGGAGACCCGCGCCCCTGGTCCCGGGACGCGGACCCGCCTGATGTCACCCGGGGCGCGCGCAGGGTCTTCAGGGGCGCGGGGAACTGCGCGAGAAGCCCCACCCACCCGCACCCGCCGACGAACCCGCTCCACCCCCACGGCAGGCGCTCCACGACTCACCCCACCGACGAGTAAGCCACAACCCCCCGCAGCACCCCATCGACCGCCTTACGCGCACTCTTCCCCACCGTCGACCCAGCCGGCGCCGCCGCCGAGATCTGCCCCAGCACATCGATCACCTGCTTGCACCACCGCACGAAGTCCCCCGCCGGCATCTCCGCCTCCCGCAACACCTCGTCGAGCCCCGCCCCCGACGCCCACATGTACGCGGCCCAGGCGAAGCCGAGGTCCGGCTCCCGCTGCCCGACCCCTTCGCTCTGCGTGATCCGGAACTCCTCCTCCAGCCCGTCCAGCCGCCCCCAGATCCGCACCATCTCCCCCAGCGCGGCCTTCGCGTTCCCGGACGGCAGCTTCGGCGCCATCGCGTCGTCCCCGACACGCGCCTCGTACACCAGCGCCGAGACGCACGCCGCGAGCTCCGCCGGCCCGAGCCCCTCCCACACACCCGCCCGCAGACACTCACTAGCGAGCAGATCCAGCTCGCCGTACAGCCGGGCGAGCCGCTTGCCGTGCTCGGTGACCTCGTCACCCCGCAGATAGTCCAGCTCGGTCAGCAGGGCGACGATCCGGTCGAAGGTCCGCGCGATCGTGTTCGTGCGGCCCTCGATACGCCGCTCCAGCTGCGCGGTGTCCCGCTTGAGCCGGTGGTAGCGCTCGGCCCACCGCGCGTGGTCCTCGCGCTCGTCGCAACCGTGGCACGGATGCGCCCGCAACGCGGCGCGCAGCCGGGCGATCTCGCGGTCGTCCGCGGCGGCGGCCCGCCGCTTGCGGTGCCGGTCCGGCACCAGATGTCCGGCCTTGGTGCGCAGCGCCGATGCCAGATCCCGGCGCGACTGCGGCGAACGCGGGTTGAAGGACTTCGGGATCCGCATCCGCTCCAGCGCCTCCACCGGCACGGGAAAGTCCATCGACGCCAGCCGCTTGACCTGCCGCTCCGCGGTCAGCACCAGCGGACGCGGCCCGTCGTGGTGCTCGAACCCCCGGTGGCCGTTGGACCGCCCGGCGGGCAGCCCCGGGTCCAGCACCAGCGCGAGCCCGGCGTACTTGCCCGTCGGCACGTGGATGACGTCCCCGGGCTTCAGCTTCTCCAGTGCGACGGCGGCCTCGGCGCGCCGCTGCGCGGCCCCCTGCTTCGCCAGCTCCGTCTCGCGGTCCTTCAGCTCCCGCCTCAGGCGCGCGTACTCCTCGAAGTCCCCGAGGTGGCAGGTCATGGACTCCTGGTAGCCCTCCAGCCCCTCCTCGTTGCGCTGCACCTGCCGGGAGATCCCGACGACCGACTTGTCGGCCTGGAACTGCGCGAAGGAGGTCTCGAGCAGCTCCCGCGAGCGGTGCCGCCCGAACTGTTCGACCAGGTTGACGGCCATGTTGTACGACGGCTTGAAGCTGGAGCGCAGCGGATACGTACGGGTGCCGGCGAGCCCGGCGAGGTGGTCGGGGTTCATACCCCGCTGCCACAGCACCACCGCGTGGCCCTCGATGTCGATGCCGCGCCGGCCCGCACGCCCCGTCAACTGGGTGTACTCACCGGGGGTGATGTCGGCGTGCTGCTCGCCGTTCCACTTGACGAGCTTCTCCAGCACCACCGAGCGGGCGGGCATGTTGATGCCGAGCGCGAGGGTCTCGGTGGCGAACACGGCCTTGACCAGGCCGCGTACGAAGAGTTCCTCGACGACCTCCTTGAACGTCGGCAGCATGCCGGCGTGGTGGGCCGCGATACCGCGCTCCAGGCCCTCCAACCACTCGTAGTAGCCGAGGACATGGAGGTCCTCGCGGGGAATGGAGGCGGTGCGCTCCTCGACGAGGCTGCGCACCTTGTGCCGGGACTCGTCGTCGTTGAGCCGGAGGCCCGCGTACAGGCACTGCTGGACGGCGGCCTCGCAGGCGGCGCGGCTGAAGATGAAGGTGATGGCGGGCAACAGGCCTTCGGAGTCGAGCCGTTCGATGACTTCGGGCCGGCTCGGGATCCAGATCCGCGACCGCTGTCTGCGCTCGCGCTCCCGGTCGGCCTCGCGCATGGAGCGGCCGCGGCGGCGGTCCTGGAAGGAGGGCCGGCTGGCCTCCATCCGCGCCATCCGGGTCAGGTCCGGGTTGACGGCCTTCTTGCTGCCCTCGCCCTCCTCGAACAGGTCGTACATCCGCCGCCCGGCGAGCACGTGCTGGAACAGCGGCACCGGCCGGTGCTCGGAGACGATCACGTCGGTGTCGCCGCGCACGGTGTCCAGCCAGTCGCCGAACTCCTCCGCGTTCGACACGGTGGCCGAGAGGGAGACGAGGGTGACCGACTCGGGGAGGTGGATGATCACCTCTTCCCACACCGCGCCCCGGAAGCGGTCGGAGAGGTAGTGCACCTCGTCCATCACCACGTACCCGAGGCCGAGGAGGGTCTGGGAACCCGCGTACAGCATGTTCCGCAGCACCTCGGTGGTCATCACGACCACGGGGGCGTCGGAGTTGACGCTGTTGTCACCGGTGAGCAGACCGACCTTGTCGCTGCCGTAACGGCGGCACAGGTCCGCGTACTTCTGGTTCGACAGGGCCTTGATGGGTGTCGTGTAGAAGCACTTCTTGCCCTGCCCCAGGGCGAGATGGACGGCGAACTCGCCGACGATCGTCTTGCCCGAGCCGGTGGGGGCGGCCACCAGGACGCCCTTGCCCGCCTCCAGTGCCTGGCAGGCCTCGATCTGGAAGGGATCGAGACCGAAGTCGTACATCTCGCGGAAGGAGGCGAGCGCGGTGGCCTGCTCGGCAGCGCGCCTACGTGCTGCCGCATACCGCTCGGCCGGTGAGAGATCCTCTGTCATCGTGCTTTCGAGCGTACCGGGCCCCACTGACAACAGGACGATCATTATCCGGATCGGAACCTGTTAAACCCGGGATAAGCGCAGCTCACGCCCCGCCCCCCGGGAAGAACGCCGACGGGGGCCCACCGATAGCGGTGGGCCCCCGTCGGCGTTCCAGACCGGCGAACCTAGGTGACGTCGTCGTAGCCGTTGATCCGCTCGCGCTCGGTCTCCGGGGACGGCGTCGGCGAGGGGAGTGCCCGGCTCGCGGAGACCGTCTCGACCTCGCCGATGTCGTCCGGGGTGAGGTCCAGCTCTGACGCCTCGTCGTCGTCCGGCTTCATCGCCTCGACGCGGGCCCGACGCCTGTCGTTGACCAGCCCGATGGCACAGGCGCAGAAGTACAGGATCCAGATGGGGCCCGCCAGCGCCATCATGGAGATGGGGTCGGTGCTGGGGGTGGCGATCGCCGCGAACAGCGTGATCCCCAGGATCATCCCGCGCCACCAGCCGAACATCTTCTTGCCGGAGAGCACGCCGCCGAAGTTCAGCATCACGAGCAGCAGGGGCAGCTCGAAGGAGAGGCCGAAGACGACGATCATCCGCATGATCAGGTTCAGCAGATCATCGAGGGGAAGCTGGTTGTCGCTTCCGATGATCGAGAACTGCAGCATGACCGACGCCATCTTGGGCAGCGACCAGTAGGCGAAGTACGAGCCCATGAGGAACAGCGGGAAGCCCGCCGCCACGAAGCCGAGGCTGTACTTCTTCTCGTTCCGGTGCAGCCCGGGGGCGACGAACGCCCAGAGCTGGTACAGCCAGACCGGGGCGGCGAGCACCACGCCCGACGACAGCGACACCGTGAGGGCGAGCGTGAACGGGCTCAGCAGGCCGTTCTGCACGATGCGCGCGCAACTGGTCTGGCTACTGTCCTTCGCCAACTCGGCGAAGCTGTACTGGCATCCCACCGCCTGGAGAATGGGATCCGTGAAGAACTGGATGATGTCCTTGTAGAACATCACCGCGACGACCGTCGTGACAACGATGGCCAACAGGCTCTTGACAAGGCGGTTTCGCAGCTCGCGCAGGTGCTCCGCGAGGGGCATCCGCCCCTCGGGATCCTTGTCCTTCTCCGTCTTGCGGGCAGACTTGAGCAACCCACGTCCTCATCTCGTGCGGCAGGCCGGAAACCTTGTCCGGCCTTGCGTCAGCGCTTGGTCGTGTCCGTCGGCTCGGCAACCGGGCGGGAGCTGGTCACATCGCCGGGGGCGGCCTGGATGGTGCGCTGTGCCGGGGCTTCGCCGTGCTGGTGCGCGGGCGCGGCCGCGGTCGTGTCGTCCTGACCGTCGGACTTCATGGCCTTGGCCTCGCTCTTGAGGATGCGGGCGGACTTGCCCAGCGAGCGAGCCATGTCCGGCAGCTTCTTCGCGCCGAACAGCAGGATGATGACGACGAGGATCAGAATGATCTCGGTGGGGCCGAGGTTACCCATAACTGTCTACCTTCTTCACCGAGGCGGCGGGTGGGGGCTGTCCGACCTGTCGGACAAGTGTCCGACCGATCATGCTGGCAGCGATCGTAACGCTCAGGGGTGAACGTCAGGCAATCCCTGTGCGCACTCCCGATTCGCGACCCGGGCCTCTTTATCCGTGCCGCGACAGGCAGCGTACCTGCCGAAGGTGAGAAGGTGACAGGGCGAAGTGGCGCAAAACGCACTCGGCGGCCAACTCACAGAGGCCTCCGTCACGCCTCACAGAGCGTCCACGGAGCGGGCCGCGCTCGCCGCCGCCCGCTCCAGGTCCTCCGCCGCCCGGTTGATCCTCCGCGCCGACTCCGTGACCTGCGCTCCCAGCCGCCGCGCCTCCACGAAGACCCGCACGGCGAGCACCCCGAGCACGACCAGCCCCACGAACCCCACAGCCACCGCGAACATCGCCCAGAACATGAGCCGACCCTAGCCCCCTGGCCCTACCCCGCCGAATGCAGCCGGAGGGTCCGCACGCCGCCCCCGGTCAACAGCTCGACGATCCGCTCGCCGGCCGGTTTGCGGACGGCGGTGCCGCACTCGGGGCAGGTGAAGGAGTAGAAGGTCGTCTTGCTGGTGGCGCCGATGGCGAGACGCAGCGCGCTCGCGCCCAGCTCGAAATTGGCCCGGCAGTCGGGGCAGCCGGCCCTGAACACCACGTCGACCGCCTTCTTCATCCCCGCGAAGGCGACCGCCACGGTCATCTCCCGGATCTCCTGGATCTCCTGCACCCCGGACTTCACGCCGGACTTCACACCCGACACAACCGACCCGCCGCTCACAGCCCTCGCATCTCCCTTGTTAGGTCGTACGTCGTCGTCGCGCCCCGCCGTCACGGTCCCGCGCTCCCGAGGTCACCCGGTCACGCCGCCCGCCCGTCACGGCCTCGTCGTCACGTCGGCCTCGTCGTAGGCCGCCAGCGCCTCACGGGCCGCCCGGCGGGCACTGTCGGCGAGATCCTGCGGCGAGACGATCCGGCCGTCCCGCCCGAGCCGCAGCGCCAGACGCCGCAGCGAGGCGGGGTCGGGCGTACGCAGACTGATGCGCAGCCCGCCGTCCGGCAGTTCCTCGGCGCTGTCGTGCGGGTAGTACTCGGCGACCCAGCGCCCACCGGGCCCGACCTCGACGACGACCTCGGGGTCCTCGGCGGCCGGCTGCACCAGCGCCTCCGACAGGTCCCGCAGCTCGATCTCGGGCGGCGCGGACGGCTCGTCGAGGATCTTGATCTCGGCGACCCGGTCCAGCCGGAACGTGCGCCGGGCCTCGGAGCGACGGCACCAGGCCTCGACATAGGTGTGACCGACGCTGACCAGGCGGATCGGGTCGATCTCCCGCTCGGTGACCTCGTCCCGGGCGGGTGAGTAGTAGCGGATCCACAGCCGCCGGCGCTCCGAGATGGCCCGGTCGACGTCCGCGAAGACCCCGCCCTCGGACTCGAAGGTGACCGACAGGCGTGAACTGGCACCCGCCGCCTCCCCCGCCGCGCCCTCGACCTTCGCGGTGGCCCTCAGCAGGGCCTGCCGGTCGCTCTCCCGCAGCCCGGGCAGGGTCGCGACCGCGCGGGCGGCCACCAGCAGGGCCGTGGCCTCGTCGGCCGCCAGCCGCAGCGGCTCGGCGGCCTCCGCGCCCAGGGCGGCCGGATTGTGCCACCAGATCCGCTCGCCGTCGGTGTCGATGTCCAGCAGATCACCGCCGCGGAAGCTGGTCCCGCACATGGGCAGCACATCGAGGTCCGAGACCAGCTCGTCCTCGGTGATCCCGAAGGCACGGGCGACGTCCTCGATCCGGGCGCCGGGCCGCTCCCGCAGGTACGTCACCAGGGAGAGCATCCGCCGGGTCTGGTCGATGGCGTTCGCCGGCCGGGCCGGTTTTCCCACCACGTTCTTACGTCCCCCTCAACCTTTGGCCACAGCACGCAGCCGGTCCACCACGTCGGCCCGCAACTCGGCGGGCTCCAGGACCACCACGTCGGGCCCGAACTCGACCAGCCAGGCATCCAGACCGTGCCCGTACGGAATCTCCAACTCGTCCCAGCCGTTCCCGAGTTCCCGTACGAGGGAGGCCTTCGCGCGCAGCGGATAGCCGGCGCCGGAGCGCAGCCGGATCAGCGCGGAGCGGTCGGCGGTCTCCCCCGCCCAGCTCGCGACCGTCTCCCGCACGGTGACGACGTCGGGCACCTCGGCGGTGAAGGCGGCACCCCGGCTGCGGACCTTGCCGGTGATCCGGGAGAGCCGGAACACCCGCTCGGCACCCCGGTCCCGGTCGAAGCCGGCCAGGTACCAGTGACCGCGCCAGCACTCCAGCGCCCACGGCTCGACATGGCGGGGCTCGGGGCGCGCGGCGGTCGCCTTGCGGTACTCGAACACGACCGGCCGCCGGTCACGGCAGGCCAGCATGAGCGGCTCGAACGCGGCCTCGTGCACCGGGATGCGCGGCTCCAGCGCCCCATGGGCCTCGTAGGGGTCGACGTCCTCGGGCAGCCCGGCCGCGCGCAGCTTCTGCAGGGCGCCGCTCGCGGCCCCGGCGAGGCGGGCCTGCTGCCAGACCTTCGCGGCGAGCCCGAGCGCCGCGGCCTCCTCGGCGTCGAGGGTGATCGGCGGGAGGCTGTTGCTGTCGCGGCGGGCCAGATAGCCGACCTCGCCGTCGAGGTTCTCCACCGTCTCGATGACCAGGCCGAGTTCGCGCAGATCGTCCTTGTCGCGCTCGAACATGCGGTTGAAGGAGTCGTCGGAGCCGGCTTCCAGATAGGCCTCGATGGACTCCCGCAGCTCGCGCTTGCTGAGCGGCCGTCGGGTCCCCAGCAGACACAGCGCCAGGTTCATCAACCGCTCGGCCTTGGCAATGGCCATCGACGCCCTTCCTCCGGGTGTTTCCGCGGCACGACCGTACCGCTACGAAGCGTCGCGGCAAAAGCCGAGGGTCCATGCCCGAAAAGGCATGGACCCCAGACAGTCGGGACCGGTCACGGCACGATCACCGCGGAGCCGGCATCCAACAGATCAGACCCCGAGGAGGTCGACCACGAAGATCAGCGTCTCACCGGGCTTGATCGCCGGAGTCGGGCTCTGGTTCCCGTAGGCGAGGTGGGCCGGAATGGTCAGCTGGCGACGGCCACCGACCTTCATGCCCTGCACACCCTGGTCCCAGCCCTTGATGACACGACCGCCACCGAGCGGGAAACGGAACGGCGTCCCGCGGTTCCAGCTGGCGTCGAACTCCTCACCGGTGGAGTAGGACACACCCACGTAGTGCACGGTGACGGTCTGGCCGGCCTTGGCCACCTCGCCGTCGCCCTCCCAGATGTCCTTGATCTCCAGGTCCGCCGGCGGCTCGCCCTCGGGAAAGTCGATCTCGGGCTTGTCAATGCTCACGTCTTCAGGCTCCTGCTTGTGTACGTACGAGGCAACGTGGACAGTCTCGCATCCCCGGGATCACATCTTCGCGAGGATGTCCACGGTGAACACCATCACGGAGTCCTTCTTGATGTCGCTGCCGCTCGGCGGCGTGTCCCCGTACCCCAGCTCCGGCGGGATGACGATGAGGAGGCGACTGCCCACCTTCTTGCCGGTCATGCCCTGCGACCAGCCCTTGACGACCTGGTTCAGCCCGAACGAGCTCAGCGCCTCCCGGCTGTACGAGGAGTCGAACTCCTTGCCGTTCTCCCAGAGCACGCCCTTGTACTGCACCAACAGGCTGTCGTCCGCGCCGACCTCGGGGCCGTCGCCCTCGATGATGTAGTTCGCGACGAGCTTCTTCGGCGGGTCGACCTTCGGCACCTCGATGGAGGGCGCCTTGCCGTCGGTGTTGGTGCCCACCTTCGGCAGATCCACATTGTCCTGCGCGACCTCCGTGCCCTTGGCGGAGCTCTTGCCGTTGAAGGTGTTCTGGATGTCGACGACGAAGACCAGCGTGTCGGTGCCCTTGATCCCCGACTCAGGCCTCCCGGCCGTCCCGTAACCCCAGGTCGGCGGCACGGCCATCTGGACCCGGCTGCCGGCCTTCTTACCGGTCAGCGCGTACCGCCAGCCGTCGATGATGCCCTGCGGGGAGAGCTGGATCACCAGCGGCGTCTTGCGGTCGTAGGAGTTGTCGAAGACCTTCGCCGTGGACCAGATCTGCCCCAGGTAGTTCGCCTGGATGTAGTCGCCCTCGGCGACCGTCTTCCCGCTGCCCGCGATCACCGTCTTCACCGCCAGGTCCTTCGACGGATCACCACTGCCCTTCGCGACGGTCGGCTTCTCGTCGAACTTCACACCCGCCGTGATCGCCGGCAGCGGGCCGTCCACGATCTTCGGCGGCTTCGCCGCGCTCGCCGACGCGGACGGGCTGCTGCTGGCCTTGGCCGAATCTGACTCGCCCTCACCACAGGCGGCGAGCGTGACCAGTCCAGCGGGAACAGCGATGAGGAGGGAGCGTCGGCGCACGGTGAAGGCCTCGTATCGGTCGATCTTGTCGGATGGCGTGCGCGCAACTCTACGGCGTGAGAAGGGCGCCGTACGGCAAACGTACGGCGCCCCGCGTTGCGTTCCGACAATCACCACCGGAACATTTCAGCTCACATTCCCGCGATCAGCTTCTCCACCCGGTCGTCCACCGAACGGAACGGGTCCTTGCACAACACCGTCCGTTGTGCCTGGTCGTTGAGCTTCAGATGCACCCAGTCGACCGTGAAATCCCGACGCTGTTCCTGAGCGCGCCGGATGAAGTCACCGCGCAGCCGCGCCCGAGTGGTCTGCGGCGGCACCGACTTGCCCTCGAAGATCTTCAAGTCATTGCAGATGCGGGCGGCTTGACCTTTCCTCTCCAACAGGTAGTAGAGGCCACGACGGCGGTGGATGTCGTGATACGCGAGGTCTATCTGCGCGACCCGCGGATGCGACATGGTCATGTTGTGCTTGGCCCGGTACCGCTCGATGAGCTGGTACTTCATCACCCAGTCGATCTCGGTACCGATCCGGTCGAGGTCCTCGGCCTCGATCGCGTCCAGCGTGCGGCCCCACAGCTCCAGGACCTGCTCGACGGTGCCCGTACGGATGCCGCGGCGCTCCACGAAGTCCACGGCCTTCTCGTAGTACTCGCGCTGCACCTCCAGCGCGGAGGCCTCCCGGCCACTGGCCAGCCGCACCTTGCGACGGCCGGTGATGTCATGGCTGACCTCGCGGATCGCCCGGATCGGGTTCTCCAGGGTGAGGTCACGCATGACCGTGCCCGCCTCGATCATGCGCAGCACCAGGTCGGTGGCACCGACCTTGAGCAGCATGGTCGTCTCGGACATGTTCGAGTCGCCCACGATGACGTGGAGACGGCGGTACCGCTCGGCGTCCGCGTGCGGCTCGTCCCGGGTGTTGATGATCGGCCGGGAGCGGGTGGTCGCCGAGCTGACACCCTCCCAGATGTGCTCCGCGCGCTGACTCACGCAGTACACCGCACCACGCGGGGTCTGCAGCACCTTGCCCGCGCCGCACAGCAGCTGACGGGTGACGAGGAACGGAATCAGGATGTCGGCGAGACGGGAGAACTCCCCGTGCCGCGCCACCAGATAGTTCTCATGGCAACCGTATGAGTTGCCGGCGGAGTCCGTGTTGTTCTTGAAAAGGTAGACGTCGCCCGCGATTCCCTCCTCGTGCAGGCGGCGTTCGGCGTCGACCAGCAGTCCTTCGAGAATGCGCTCGCCGGCCTTGTCGTGAGTGACCAGTTCGGTCACGTTGTCACATTCGGGTGTCGCGTATTCCGGATGTGAGCCCACGTCGAGATAGAGGCGGGCCCCGTTCCGCAGAAACACATTGCTGCTGCGGCCCCATGACACGACACGGCGGAAGAGGTACCGCGCCACCTCGTCAGGAGACAGACGGCGCTGTCCCCTGAACGTGCACGTGACGCCGTACTCGTTCTCCAGCCCGAAAATGCGGCGGTCCATGACTGAACATTACGCCCGATCCACCGAGCTGAAACGGGGTTCGGCAGCACGGTTTGGATCATTTTCCGATGAGACCGCAACCACCGCACCCCCGGACGGAACAGCGAGTACCCGCCCCGTGGCCAGCAGAACCAGCAACGACACGGCCCCCGCCGCACCCGGCACGACGAACCCCCACAGCGTCCCGCCCCACTCGACGACCGGCCCCGCCACCGCCGTACCGACCGACTGGCCCACAGTGAACGTCGTCACGATCCACGAGAACGCCTCCGTGACCGTGCCCCGCGGCGCGTGCCGGTCCACCAGCACGAACACACAGGCGATCGCCGGCGCCAGGAACACCCCCGCGAGCGTCGTCAGCCCCGTCATCCCCACCGGACCCGGCATCAGCGTCAGCGGCACGTAACACACCGCGAGGAGCGCCACCAGCACCTGCAGACGCCGCTCCGGCGCACCGCCCCACTGCCGCGCGCCGTACGCCGTGCCACCCACGAGCGCCCCCAGCCCCACACCCGCCATCAGCCAGCCGTACACCGCGTCCCCACCGTGGCCGTCCGCGTACGACACCGCCGCGACGGTGATCGAGCCGAGCGCGACACCGACGAAGAGGAACGCGCCGAGCAGCACCAGCAGCCCCGGCGAACGCAACGCCCCCAGCCAGTGCGCCTCACGCGGAGCGGAGCGCCAGGCCCGCGAGGGCGGCGAGACCACCACCCACAGCGCGCCCAGCACCCCGATCACGCTGAGCACGATCAGCGCGGCCGACGCCGACCACAGCGCCACGCACAGCGTCACCAGCAGCGGCCCGACGGTGAACATGACCTCCTGCGCCACGGCGTCCATCGCGTACGCCGTGTGCACCTGCTCCTCCCCGCGGAGCACCGAGGACCACAGGGCCCGCAGCCCGCCCTCCAGCGGCGGCGTGCAGAGCCCGGCGACCGCCATCGCGAGATAGGCCACCGGAAGCGGATCGAGGCCCGACAGCGCGAAGACGACCATGGCGAGGGCGGAGACGACCGCAGCGGGCAACTGCACCCGCGGCTGTCCGTACAGGTCCACCAGCCGCCCCAGCAGCGGCTGGCCGACCGCGTTGGCCAGGCCGTACACGGCCGCCAGCGCGCCCGCGAGGCTGTAGGTGCCGCCCTCCGCACGGACGAACAGCACGATCGCGATGGCGGCGGTGGCGTTCGGCAGCCGCCCCACCAGCGTTCCCGCGAGCAGCCGCGCCGCGTGCCGCGTCCTGAGGATCTCGAGGTATCCGGCGGCCATGTCCTGCCTCTCGACGGGCTCTCGCGAGCGACGTGTTACGTATAACGTCTCTCGTCATACGTACCATGTGCCCTGACCACGAGTCCAGACGAGGGAGCAGGCCGACGGTGGCACGAGGTAGTACACGGCCCACGAGTCGTGACGTCGCCCAGGCCGCCGGCGTCTCCCAGGCCGCCGTCTCCCTCGTCCTCGGCGACAAATGGCGCGGCCGTGTCTCCGAGACCACGGCCGAACGCGTCCGCGCAGCCGCCCGCGAACTGGGCTACCGGCCCAACCTCGCCGCCCGCAACCTACGCCTCGGCCGCACCCGCACCGTCCTGCTGGTCGTCCCCGCCCTCACCACCGAGTTCTTCGCCGGCGTCTACACGGGCGCCGCCCGCGTCGCCGCCCGCCACGGCTTCGGCGTGGTCCTCTACCCCTCCCCCGAGGGCGTCGGCCCCGCCCGCGACCCCTTCGCCTCCGCCCAGGCCGCCCTCGACGGCGTCATCGCCTCCTCCATGGCCGCGGACGCCCTCACCGCCATCCGCGGCGACCAACTGCCCCTCGTCATGCTCGACAGCGACCCCGACGGCAGCCTCGGCGCCGCGACCGTCAACCTCGACATCCGCGACGGGATCAGCCAGGTCACCGAGCACCTCCTCGCCCTCGGCCACCGCGACTTCCTGCACCTCGCCGCCGACATCCCCTCCTGGACCTTCCACGTCCGCGCACGGGAACTCGCGGCACGGCTGGGATCGGTGCCGGGCGCGTCCCTGCGAACGGCCGCGGCACCGATCTCCATCGAGGGGGCGCTGGCCGCGGCGGAAGCGGCCCTGACCGACGTCGGCGGCGCAGGGCGCCCCACCGCCGTGGTGTGCGACGACGACAAACTCGCGGCCGGCGTCTACAAGGCCGTACGCCGCCTCGGGCTGCGGATCCCCGAGGACGTGTCCGTCACCGGGCTCGACGACCTCGCCCTCGCCACGGCCCTCGACCCCGAGCTGACCACCGTACGACTGGACGCGGAACTGTTCGGCGAACGCGGCATGGAGGCCCTGCTGGCCGTCCTGGAGGGGCGTACGCCGGCGGAGGGGGACATCCCGGTGGAGCTGGTGGTACGGGGCTCCACGGCACGGGCAGGAGGCTGAGCACCACGCCCGTCAGCGGGTGGTCGCGCAGGTCCCCGCGCCCCTTCGGGGCTCGTTGTCGTGGGCGCATCCGCCACGGGCACCGAACGCCGCGCGCCCCGGCCTCGTGTCGGCCGGGGCGCACTACGGACGGGTCCTGCGCACGCCTGCGCTACTCGTCGTCCTCCTCGGAGCTCTCGGCCTCCGTGGAGGCACCGCCCGCCTCCAGCAGACGGTCGAGCTGACGGCCGACGATCCGCTTGAACTTCCGCTGCTGCGGACGCGTACGGTCCAGGACCGCCACCTCCAGACGCTCGGCGGGGATCTCCCGCTGCGTGCCGTTGGTGTCGCGCGACAGGGCCTGGACGGCGAGCTTCAGCGCCTCCGCCAAAGACATGCCGTCCTGGTGGCGCTGGTCCAGATAGCTGCTGATCTGCTCGGCATTGCCACCGACCGCGACCGAACCGTGCTCGTCCACGATCGAACCGTCGTGCGGCAGCCGATAGATCTGATCACCCTCGGGGGTCTCCCCCACCTCGGCCACGACCAGCTCCACCTCGTACGGCTTCTCGGCCGCCGAGGAGAAGATCGTGCCCAGCGTCTGGGCATACACGTTGGCGAGACCACGGGCGGTCACGTCGTCACGGTCGTAGGTGTAACCCCGCAGGTCGGCGTAGCGCACACCACCGATGCGGAGGTTCTCGTACTCGTTGTACTTGCCGGCGGCCGCGAAGCCGATCCGGTCGTAGATCTCGCTGAACTTGTGCAGCGCGCGGGACGGGTTCTCGCCGACGAACACGATGCCGTCGGCATACTGCAGCACGACCAGGCTGCGGCCACGGGCGATGCCCTTGCGGGCGTACTCCGCCCGGTCCGCCATCGCCTGCTGGGGTGAGACATAGAACGGCGTCGACACCGGTTATCCGTCCCTTTCTGTCGAAGTCACTGGATCACCTTGATAAGAGAGCCGTCGCGGGCCGGACCGGCTAGAGCAGCGCGGCCCGGGGACCGTCCGGCTGCTCCAGACGGCGTTCCAGGATCGAACGGGCGATCTCGGAGGACTCCTCGTCGGTGAGCCGACGGAAGCCGTCCTCGGTGATCACGGTGACGATGGGGTAGATCCGGCGGGCGACATCGGGACCACCGGTCGCCGAGTCGTCGTCTGCCGCGTCGTAGAGGGCCTGGATCACGAGGGTCGTGGCCTGGTCCTCGGTCAGATCGTCACGGAAGAGCTTCTTCATCGCACCGCGCGCGAAGATCGAACCCGAGCCGGTGGCCGCGTAGCCGCTCTCCTCGGAACGGCCGCCCGTCACGTCGTAGGAGAAGATGCGGCCCTTCTCCCGGTCCACGTCGTAACCGGCAAAGAGCGGCACGACCGCCAGGCCCTGCATCGCCATGCCGAGGTTGGAACGGATCATGGTGGAGAGCCGGTTCGCCTTGCCCTCCAGCGAGAGCTGCGCGCCCTCGACCTTCTCGAAGTGCTCCAGCTCCAGCTGGAACAGCTTCACCATCTCCACGGCCAGACCGGCCGTGCCGGCAATCCCGACGGCCGAGTACTCGTCGGCCGGGAACACCTTCTCGATGTCCCGCTGGGCGATCATGTTCCCCATCGTGGCCCGGCGGTCACCGGCGAGCACCACACCGCCGGGGAACGTCACGGCCACGATCGTCGTGCCGTGCGGAGCTTCGATGACGCCCTGGGTCGGCGGCAGCTGCCGCTTGCCGGGGAGCAGCTCCGGCTGGTGGTCCGACAGGAAGTCCATGAAGGACGACGACCCAGGCGTCAGGAAGGCAGCTGGTAGACGCCCGGTGCTACGAGTGTTGGCTTCCACGCGTTTCCTTCCACATATGTCGCAGCCCGCCTTATGACGTCGGGCCGATCCTTGAACTGCCCCAGCGCCGCGTTGCAGCTGAAGCACAGTACGCCTCGGACCCTACCCGTCTCGTGGCAGTGATCCACATGCTCGGCGGGTGCAGCGAGACAGATGCAACAGATGCCGTGCTGCTCGCCGACCATGGTGTCCAACTCGGCCGGGGTGAGACCGTACTTGCGCTTGAAGTAGCTGATCCGGTTGCGCTCCGCACGGCAGGTTCGGCAGTAGCTGGCCCAGCCGTCCGCGGAAGTCTTGTTCCGCTCCCACTCCGAGTGCGGCTTGATCTCCGCGCACTGGGGACAGCGCTTGTGGCCTCGCGGCACAGGCACCTTGGCGCGAACGGTTCTGCCCTTGGCCTCTTGGCGACGCCTGTAGTAATCGGCAGCGCATTCGCGGCAAGTGGTCTGGAGGCCGTCAGGCCGTGACCTGTTGCTCGCGAATGCGCTGACCGAAAGCATTCTCTGGCACGCCGAGCACTTCTTCAGCGGTGCGTTCACGTAGGTGACTACTGTCCGCCCTTTTGAACGAACGACCTCACGAAATCCTCAGCGTTCTCTTCGAGGACATCGTCGATCTCGTCCAGAACCGAGTCCACGTCGTCGCTGAGCTTCTCCTGCCGTTCCTTGAGGTCCTCCGATGCCTGCGCCTCGGGCGCTGCCTCGGTCTCCTCGGTGGAACGGGTGGCCTTCTGCTGGCCGCCGCCGGTGTCCTTGGTCGCCATAACCCTCACCCCGCTCTGTTGCCCGACATGGTCGGCAGGTCGGCATTCCTGCCGATCGGTGATGATCAGACCCTACAAGCCGGGTCTGACATTGGCCCTGTTGTTTCCACAACGTCCGGGGACCACCTCGATGATTCCCGGACGGCGGTGTTTCCACCCTGCGCCGCTGATCACGATTGGGGCCCGGTTCAGTTGCCCGACAGGACCCTGACCAGGTCTTCTGCCGTGCGGCAGCGGTCCAGGAGCTCCTTGACGTGATTTCGCGTTCCGCGAAGCGGTTCGAGGGTTGGGACGCGCTGGAGCGAGTCCCGCCCCGGGAGGTCGAAGATCACGGAATCCCAGGAGGCCGCCGCGACGTCGTCCGCGTACTGCTCCAGACAGCGACCGCGGAAGTACGCACGGGTGTCCTCCGGCGGCTTCGTACGGGCCTCGTCGACGCCTTGCTCGGTCAGGAGCCGCTTCATCTTGCCGCGGGCCACGAGACGGTTGTAGAGGCCCTTCTCGGCGCGCACGTCGGCGTACTGGAGGTCGACGAGGTGCAGGCGCGCGGCGTCCCAGTCGAGGCCGTCACGGCGCCGGTAGCCCTCCATCAGTTCCCGCTTGGCGACCCAGTCGAGCTCTCCGGAGAGGCTCATGGGGTCGTTCTCCAGGCGGTTGAGGGTGTCTTCCCACCGGCTCAGGACGTCCTTCGTCTGGTCGTCCGCGTCCGCCCCGAACCGCTCCTCGACGTACTTGCGTGACAGCTCGTAGTACTCCATCTGGAGCTGTACGGCGGTCAGGGTGCGCCCGCTGCGCAGCGTGATGAGGCGTTGCAGGGTCGGGTCGTGGGAGACCTGGTGGAGGGTGCGTACGGGCTGGTCGACGGCCAGGTCGACGGCGATGAAGCCGTCTTCGATCATGGAGAGGACCAGGGCGGTCGTGCCCAGCTTCAGGTAGGTGGAGATCTCCGAGAGGTTGGCGTCGCCGATGATCACGTGGAGGCGGCGGTATTTCTCCGCGTCGGCGTGGGGTTCGTCGCGGGTGTTGATGATGGGTCGCTTGAGGGTGGTCTCCAGGCCGACTTCCACCTCGAAGTAGTCGGCGCGCTGGCTGAGCTGGAAGCCGTGTTCGTGGCCGTCCTGGCCGATGCCGACGCGGCCGGCGCCGGCGAAGACCTGTCGGGAGACGAAGAAGGGGGTGAGGTGGCGCACGATGTCCGAGAAGGCGGTCTCCCGCTTCATCAGGTAGTTCTCGTGCGTGCCGTAGGAGGCGCCCTTGTTGTCGGTGTTGTTCTTGTAGAGGTGGATCGGCTGGGCGCCGGGGAGCTGTGCCGCGCGTTCGGCGGCTTCGGCCATGATGCGCTCGCCGGCCTTGTCCCACAGGACGGCGTCGAGGGGGTTGGTGACCTCGGGGGCGCTGTATTCGGGGTGGGCGTGGTCGACGTAGAGCCGCGCGCCGTTGGTGAGGATGACATTGGCGAGGCCGATGTCCTCGTCGGTGAGCTGGCTGGAGTCGGCGGCCTCGCGGGCGAGGTCGAAGCCTCGCGCGTCCCGCAGCGGATTCTCCTCCTCGAAGTCCCAGCGGGCCCGGCGGGCCCGGTGCATCGCCGCTGCGTAGGCGTTGACGATCTGGGACGAGGTGAGCATGGCATTGGCATTGGGGTGGCCGGGGACGGAGATCCCGTACTCCGTCTCGATGCCCATTACTCGCCGTACGGTCATGCGGCCCTCCTTGCCCGGCGGTGTCCTCGGTCGGGGACGCCGCTCAAGTACCGCTGGCGCTCTCGTGCGTGTGCGGTGCCCGTCCCCGCACTGCGCGACTCGGCGGTACGAAAGAGCCTAGAACGGCTCTGCGCTGGTGGGGAGATCATTTGCGTCATTGCTGTGCTCCGGCTTTTACCTGGAAAACAGTCGGCTGCGGGTACCCACTGAGGGCACCCGCAGCCGCCCTGTGTTTTACAGGTACTGTCCGGTGTTCGCCACCGTGTCGATGGAGCGACCGGTGTCCGCGCCCTGCTTTCCGGTGATCAGGGTGCGGATGTAGACGATCCGCTCGCCCTTCTTTCCGGAGATTCGGGCCCAGTCGTCCGGGTTGGTGGTGTTGGGCAGGTCCTCGTTCTCCTTGAACTCGTCCACGCAGGCCTGGAGCAGGTGGGAGACGCGGAGGCCCTTCTGGTTCTTGTCGAGGAAGTCCTTGATCGCCATTTTCTTGGCGCGGCCGACGATGTTCTCGATCATGGCGCCGGAGTTGAAGTCCTTGAAGTAGAGGACTTCCTTGTCGCCGTTGGCGTAGGTGACCTCCAGGAAGCGGTTCTCCTCGGATTCGGCGTACATGTGTTCCACTGCCGTCTGGATCATGCTCTGGACGGTGGTGGTCTTGGAGCCGCCGTGTTCGCCGAGGTCGTCCGTGTGGAGGGGGAGTCGCTCGGTGAGGTACTTCTGGAAGATGTCCTTGGCCGCTTCGGCGTCCGGACGCTCGATCTTGATCTTCACGTCGAGCCGGCCGGGGCGCAGGATGGCGGGGTCGATCATGTCCTCACGGTTGGAGGCGCCGATCACGACCACGTTCTGCAGGCCTTCCACGCCGTCGATCTCGGCGAGCAGCTGCGGGACGATGGTGTTCTCCACGTCCGAGCTGACGCCGGATCCGCGGGTGCGGAAGAGGGATTCCATCTCGTCGAAGAAGACGATGACGGGGGTGCCCTCGCTGGCCTTCTCCCTCGCACGCTGGAAGACCAGGCGGATCTGTCGCTCGGTCTCGCCGACGTACTTGTTGAGGAGCTCGGGGCCCTTGATGTTGAGGAAGAAGCTCTTGCCCTGGGCCTGGCCGGTGACTTCGGCGACCTTCTTGGCCAACGAGTTGGCGACGGCCTTGGCGATGAGCGTCTTGCCGCATCCGGGGGGTCCGTAGAGCAGGACACCCTTGGGCGGGCGCAGTTCGTGCTCCTTGAACAGGTCCGGGTAGAGATAGGGGAGCTCGACCGCGTCGCGGATCATCTCGATCTGGTTGCCGAGGCCACCGATCTGCTCGTACCCGATGTCGGGGACCTCTTCGAGGACGAGTTCCTCGACCTCGCTCTTGGGCACGACCTCGTAGACGTAGCCGGAGCGGGGTTCGAGCAGGAGGGCGTCGCCGGGGCGGATGGTGATGTCCAGCAGGGGCTCGGCGAGCCGCACCACCCGTTCCTCGTCGGTGTGCCCCTGAACGAGGGCGCGCTCGCCGTCCTCGAGGATCTCCTTGAGGGTGACGATGTCGCCGACGCTCTCGAACTCCATGGCCTCGACCACGTTGAGGGCTTCGTTGAGCATCACTTCCTGGCCGCGCCGGAGCTCTTCCAGGTCGACGCTGGGGCTGACGTTCACCCGGAGCTTTCGGCCCCCGGTGAAGATGTCGGCCGTGCCGTCCTCGTTCGCCGTGAGGAAGACACCGAAGCCGGCCGGCGGCTGTGCGAGCCGGTCGACTTCCTCCTTGAGGGCCACGATCTGGTCGCGGGCCTCACGGAGCGTGTTGGCGAGCCGCTCGTTCTGTGCGGACACGCCGGCCAGATTGGTCTGCAACTCGACGATCCGCTCTTCGAGAATCCTCGTGTGTCGCGGAGAGTCGGCGAGCTTGCGTCGCAGGACGGCGATCTCCTGCTCAAGGTAGGCAATCTGCCCGGCCGGGTCGTCGGACCCTCGTCCCGGGCGGATGCCGCGGTTCATGTCGTCGTCGTGGGCTGCCACGGTCCTCACCTCCTCCAAGGGGAGCTGGACGCTTCCAGACCCTACCTGGGTGGGTGTCGATTGAAACCCCTAGATCACAAAGACGGTCGGGGTGTGTCCGATCTTCACCCTTGCGCTCTCCCTCACGTCAAGGGGATACCCACCGAACGTGATGGGGAAGCCGCCCCGGGTAGGGTCGAAGTGTTCAACACCCGTCAGAGCCTGCATCGTTCCCGACCGGCTCGACGAATGACTCGACGATTGACCCGACGCATGAGGCGGCAGGAGAGATGAGCGTGCAGCAGGAGGCCACGGCCGCGGGCGAGGCGCTCGAGGTCTGGATCGACCAGGACCTGTGCACCGGTGACGGTATCTGCGTGCAGTACGCGCCCGAGGTGTTCGAGCTGGACATCGACGGACTGGCCTATGTGAAGAGTCCGGGCGACGAGTTGCTGCAGGCGCCGGGGGCGACAACGCCCGTTCCGCTGCCGCTTCTCACGGATGTGGTGGACTCCGCGAAGGAGTGTCCGGGCGAGTGCATCCATGTACGTCGCGTTTCGGACAGGGTCGAGGTCTTCGGGCCTGACGCGGAGTGACCCGGCGGGCACTCCGCGTCGCCCTGTGTCTGCTTTCTCACACCGGGTTTGCCGGGTGATCACTTCCCGTTCGCCCGGGTGCGGGCGGTGTCAGACGCTTTGTGTCCCCGCGGGGGTGGAGCGCACGAACGCCCCGTTCTTCCACTGCCACTTGACGGGGTCCGTGACGTCCGGGCAGCAGTTGGGGACCTCGGGGGACGAGTAGCTGTGCAGGGTGGCGGTGACGGCGGCGTCGCGGACGGCGAAGTCGGAGACGTTGGTGCGGTCCTTGGGGTTGACCAGGGTGGCGACGACCCGGGGCTGCGCGGCGTCGGTGGAGCGGGTGAGCACGTACACGCCGTCGGGCGGGGTGCCCATGCTGGCGTCGCAGTGGACGACGGCCACGGTCTCGGGCCGGCCGTCCCCGTCGAGGTCTCCGGAGGCCTTCTTCTTCACGACGACGCCGACGGGTCCGCAGTCGAGCGGGAGGTCGACCTCGGCGGGGTCGGGGGCCGCGACGGCGGGAGCGGGGGCCGCCTTCGGGACGGGCTGGGCCGCTCTCGCCGCGTCGGGCTGGAGGGCGGACGACAGGGCGACGACTCCGGCGAGTGCGGTGGCCGTGGCGAGCCAGTGGATGGGGCGGGTGTGCGTGTGTGCCAGTTCCGGGACGGCGGATTGCTGCACTAGGAGCGTCTCCTGAGGGTGCTGTGCCGGTTGGGATGACCCGCATGGTGCCACACGTCACAGGGGGGTGGAACGGCGGGGTACGTGGTTCCCGCAGCTTTTCGGTGGCGCGTCAACGGGAGAGCGCCGTGGCCGAGTTCCCGTGCGCTGCGGGGAACTCGGCCACGTCGAGGGCGCGTTCGTCGTACGGCGGGTCAGCGGCCGGAGCCGCCGTCGGCGTTGGGGCCGGCGTAGTCCTCGCCGTAGGCGCCCTTGGCGGGGCGGCGGCGGCGCATGGGGGGCTCGACGCCGTCGGCGAGGCGGCGGGCGGTGAGCAGGAAGCCGGTGTGGCCGATCATGCGGTGGTCGGGGCGGACGGCCAGGCCCTCGATGTGCCAGTTGCGGATCATCGACTCCCAGGCGCTCGGCTCGTTGAAGCAGCCGATCTCGCGGATGGACTCGACGGTCCGGGCGAGCTGGGTGGTGGTGGCCACGTAGCAGCAGACGATGCCGCCGGGGACGAGGGCCTTGGAGACGGCCTCCAGGCACTCCCAGGGGGCGAGCATGTCGAGGATGACGCGGTCGACCTCGGTGTCGCTGAGGTTGTCCTGGAGGTCGCCGACGGTGAGCTGCCAGGCGGGGTGGGGGCCGCCGAAGTAGCGTTCCACGTTGGCCTGGGCGATCTCGGCGAAGTCTGCGCGGCGCTCGTAGCTGTGCAGCATGCCCTGGTCGCCGATGGCGCGCAGCAGGAAGCTGCTGAGCGAGCCGGAGCCGACGCCGGCCTCGACGACGCGGGCGCCGGGGAAGATGTCGGCGAAGGCGAGGATCTGCCCCGCGTCCTTGGGGTAGACCACGGCGGCGCCGCGGGGCATGGACAGGACGTAGTCGGGGAGCAGGGGGCGGAGCGCCAGGTAGGCGACGTTCCCCGTGGTGCGGACAACACTGCCCTCGGGAGCGCCGATCAGCTCGTCGTGCGGGAAGGAACCCTTGTGGGTGTGGAAGTTCTTTCCCTCTTCGAGCGTGAACGTGTAGTGGCGTCCCTTGGGGTCGGTGAGCTGGACCTGGTCCCCGACCTTGAAGGGCCCGCGACGGCGGGCGGCACCGGTCGGTTCGGACATGTGACCAGCCTACCGGTCCCCGGGGAGGGCGCCGACCATGGTCGGGGAGAGGTCAGCTGGGGCGGGCCATCGCCTTGACGAAGGCGCGTTCCACGTCCGCCGCCGAGAGGACTCCGTAGATCTCGCCCGAGTCCTCGACGACCAGGTACTCCGTGGCGGGGGCCGCGCGGAGGGCGTCGAGGAGTTCCTCGCCGGCGAGTTCGGCGGAGACGCGCATGCCGTCGGTGAGGTCCTGGGCGAGGCCGCTGACGGCGACCCAGGGGCGGCGGTGTTCGGGGACGCCGACGATGGCGGCCTCGCGGACGAGGGAGAGGGGTTCGCCGTCGGGGTCGACGACGACGAGGGCGCGGGCGCCGGCCTCGTTGGCGCGGCGGAGGGCCTCGGAGAGGGGGGTGTCGGTCTCGACGGGGACGGCGCGGCGGGTGAGGGCGCGGGCCTGGAGTTCGGGCAGGTGTTCGCGCAGGCGGGCCATGCGGAGGCTGTTGCCGGCGCCGGTCCAGATGATCGCGGCGAGGATCGCGGCGAGCAGGGCGTCGAGGACGGTGTCCATGCCGACGCTGTCCTCGGCGGCGGAGCCGAGCAGGCCGGACTGGGTGAGCAGCGGGAGTCCGATGAGGACGGAGACGGCGAGGGCGCGGCCGACCCAGGCGGCGGCGATGGTGCCGCTCATGGGCTTGCCGGTGATCTTCCAGACGACGGCGCGGAGCATGCGGCCGCCGTCGAGGGGCAGGCCGGGGAGCAGGTTGAACGCGGCGACGATGAGGTTGGAGATCATCAGGCCGGCGAGCAGGACGCCGGGGACCGTGCCGGGCTCGACGGCCAGCAGGGCGACGTAGAAGACGCCCGCAAGGATCAGGGAGAGGAGGGGGCCCACGAAGGCGAGGACGAATTCGCGGCCGGGGGTCTCGGACTCCTTCTCGATCTCGGAGACACCGCCGAAGAACTGGAGCTGGATGCGGCGCACGGGCAGTTTGTAGCGCAGGGCGGCGATGGTGTGGGCGAGTTCGTGGACGAGTACGGAGCCGTAGAAGGCGACCGCGAAAAAGAGGGCGACGAGGTAGCGGAGGGCGCCGAGTTCGGGCAGGACGCGGTCGAGTTGGCCGCCGAAGACCCAGGTGATCAGGGCGGCGACCAGGAACCAGCTGGGCGCGACGTACACGGGCACGCCGAAGGGCCGCCCCATGAGGATGCCACCGCCGGGCTCCTTGGAACGCTCGGGGGGCTTGGGCCCGGCGTCCGCGTGGGCATAGGGGCGCGAGGACGTCGCGGCGCGCTCCGACTCGTCGGCCGGGGCGGGGGGTTTGGTGAGGTCGGCGGGGGCGGGGGGCTTGTCCGGGTCGGCGGGGGCGGGGGCTTTGTCCGGGTCGGCGGGGGCGTGGGCCTGCTCCGGGTTGGCAGGGGTTGAGGTCCTCGCCGGGTCGGCAGGCGCGGGGGCCCTCTCCGGGTCGCCAGTTGCGTGGTCCTGCTCCGGGGCACCGGGCGCGGGGGCCTTGGTCGGGTCGGCAGGCGTGTGGGCCTTCGCCGGGTCGGCGGGGGTGGAGGCGGTCGGCGGGTCGGTCAGCGGCTTCGCTGTTTTGGCGTCGGCAGGCGTTCCGGTGCCGGGGGGCGTGGCGGCGGGCTCTGGAGCCTCATCCGTGTCGGCCGTCGCGCCGTTGTCGGTGGGCGTGCCGTCGCCGGCCGTCATGCCTGCGCCGTCCCGCGTGCTGCTACCGGCCGTCGAGCCGTTTTCAGCAGGCGCGCCACCGTCGGCCGTCATGCCCCTGTCGGCCGTCGTTCCGGTGGCGGCCGGTGTACCGGTAGCGGTCCGCGAGCTATTGCCGGCCGACTCCGAGTCGTCAGCGGCCTTGCCGTCCGCGGCTACCTCACCGTCGTCGGCGGTCGCGGCGGCGTCGGCGCCCTCCCCGTCGGCGGCGGGCGTGGTGGGCCGCTCCATCCTCTTCGGGTTCGCGGGGGCGTCCGGGTGGTCGGGGGTGGGGTGGGGGTCGGTGGGGGCGTTGTGGTTCGCCGGTGTGCCGGTCGTGTCGCGGTGGGCGCGCTCGGGCGCCTGCTCGCTGTCGGACCGCGGCTGCCCGCTCCCGCCGCTCGTCTCCACGATGTCCCCTCGTTCGAAGCGTCTTCCGCACCCGGTGGCCGGGCGGATGGGTCTGTCGTCGATGCTATGCCGTCACCGGGGCACGTTCCGCCCCGGCACCCCCTCTGTTTTCCCCCGCGTCGCACGAGGCACACAGGTGTCGGCGGGCGGGGTGTCGCCCGGTGGTCGTGCCGGGCCGTGGCTGTCACTGTCAGTGGTGGGCCGTATGGTCTGTGGTCATGGAAACCAGCACCGACGGCACCCCCGCCGTTCCCGTGGGTGGCGAGGGCGACCGTCCTGTCGTGCGGGCCGCCGCGCCGCCCGCCTCGCTGTCGCCGTCGCGCGCCAGTGACTTCATGCAGTGTCCGCTGCTGTACCGGTTCCGGGTGATCGACCGGCTGCCGGAGAAGCCGAGCGAGGCGGCGACCCGGGGCACGCTGGTGCACGCGGTGCTGGAGAGACTCTTCGACGCGCCGGCGGCCGAGCGGACGGCGCCGCGGGCCAGGGCCTTGGTGCCCGGGCAGTGGGACCGGCTGCGGGAGACCCGGCCGGAGGTCGTGGAGCTGTTCGCGGACGACGCGGAGGGTGAGCGGCTGGGGCGCTGGCTGGCGGAGGCCGAGCGGCTGGTGGAGCGCTGGTTCACGCTGGAGGACCCGACGCGGCTGGAGCCCGCCGAGCGGGAGTTGTTCGTGGAGGCGGAGCTGGAGTCGGGACTCAGGCTGCGCGGGATCATCGACCGGGTCGATGTGGCGCCCACCGGCGAGGTGCGGATCGTCGACTACAAGACGGGGAAGGCGCCGCGGCCGGAGTACGCCGAGGGCGCGCTGTTCCAGATGAAGTTCTACGCGCTGGTGGTGTGGCGGCTGAAGCAGGTGGTGCCGCGCCGGTTGCAGCTGGTCTATCTCGGCAGTGGTGACGTCCTGACGTACGACCCCGTGATCGCCGATCTGGAGCGGGTGGAGCGCAAGTTGCTGGCGCTGTGGGAGGCGATCCGGCTGGCCACGGAGAGCGGTGACTGGCGGCCGCGGCCGACGAAGCTGTGCGGTTGGTGCGATCACCAGGCGGTGTGTCCGGAGTTCGGTGGTACTCCCCCGCCGTACCCCCTCCAGGTGAGGTCACCGGAGTCGGCCGGCGAGGCGCAGGGCAGAATGGGGCCGGACTAGCCGAAGGAGATTTTCGTGGCCATCCGCGTCCTACTGGTCGACGACCAGCCGCTGCTGCGTACCGGGTTCCGGATGATTCTGGAGGCGGAGCAGGACCTCGCGGTCGTCGGGGAGGCCGGGGACGGTCTCCAGGCGATCGACCAGGTGCGGGCGTTGCAGCCCGACGTGGTTCTGATGGACATCCGGATGCCCCGGATGGACGGCGTGGAGGCGACCCGTCAGATCACCGGTCCCGGGCGGGACGGCCCGGCGAAGGTGCTGGTGCTGACCACGTTCGATCTGGACGAGTACGTGGTGGAGGCGCTGCGGGCGGGGGCCAGCGGGTTTCTGCTGAAGGACGCTCCGGCCAATGAGCTGGTGCAGGCGATCCGGGTGGTGGCGAACGGGGAGGCGATGCTCGCGCCGAGCATCACGCGTCGGCTGCTCGACAAGTACGCGGAGCATCTGCCGTCGGGCGAGGAGCCGGTGCCGGACACGCTGCACACGCTGACGGACCGTGAGGTCGAGGTGTTGAAGCTGGTGGCCCGGGGGTTGTCGAACGCGGAGATCGCGGCCGATCTGTTCGTCAGCGAGACCACGGTGAAGACGCATGTGGGCCATGTGCTGACGAAGTTGGGGCTGCGGGACCGGGTGCAGGCGGCGGTGTACGCGTACGAGAGCGGGCTGGTGCGCCCCGGCGCGCAGTAGTCGGCGGGCTCCCCAGTACGCACCGAGGGCGCTCCCTTCTTGTGGAAGGGGGCGCCCTCGGCGTTCGGGGCCGTGGTGTGGACCCGTGCTCGTGTCAGCCCTTGCTGATCTCCCAGAAGCGGAAGACGGTGGAGGCGTCCAGGCAGTACTCCAGGCCGTAGACGTCGTCGCGGACGACGGCGTACTGCTTGGCCTGCCAGATGGGGATGAGCGGGACGTCGGTGGCGACGATGTTCTGGAGTTCGGCGTACTCCTTCTCCGTGGAGGAGCGCTCGCTCTCGGCGGCGGTCTTCGTGAGGAGTTCACCGGTGATGGTGTTGTTGGTGTAGTTGTTGCCGAGCACGTTGCCCTTGCCGAAGAAGGGGCCGGTGAAGTTGTCGGGGTCCGGGTAGTCGGGGACCCAGCCCTTGACGTAGACGCCGTACTTGCCGGCGGCGATGTCCTTCTCGTACCGGTCGAAGGCGACGGATTCGACCTTGGCGTCGAACAGGCCGCTGTCGTTGAGCTGCTTGGCGACGGCCTCCAACTCCTGGTCGGTGGAGGGGCCGTAGCGCGACGGGGTGGACCAGAGGGTCAGTTCGACCTTGTCGTCGATGCCGTCGGCCCGGAGCGCGGCCTCGGCCTTGGCGCGGGAGGGGCGGGCGCCGTAGGTGTCGAAGAAGGCCGTGTTGTGGCCGGTGATGCCGGCCGGGATGATCGAGTACAGCGGGGTGGCGGTGCCCTGGTAGACCTCGTCGACGAGGGCCTCGCGGTCGAGGAGGTAGGCGATGGCCTGGCGGACGCCGAGCTTGCCGGTGACCGGGTCGTTCATGTTGAAGACGAGGTGCTGGACCTCGGCGCCGGTGCCGTCGACGATCTCGATGCCGCTGGCGGTGGAGGTGTCGGTCTCGATGTCGGAGATGTCGGAGGCGCTCAGGCCCCGGTAGGTGACGTCGAGGTCGCCCTCCAGCAGGGCCTTCTTCAGGGCGTCCTGGTCGCCGTGGAAGAACTTGAGGGTGACGCCGCTGTTCTCGACGTCGGCGGTGCCCTGGTAGTTCTCGTTGACGGTGAAGACGGCCTCGTCCTTGCCGAAGGACTCCAGCTTGTAGGGGCCGGAGCCGACCGCCTCGCCGTCCTCGCGGAGTCCGTCGGCGTCGTAGGAGCTCTCGTCGACGATCGAGCCGGCGCCGGAGGCGATCTTGCTGGGGAAGGTGGCGTCGGCGTACTTCAGGTCGAAGCGGACGGTCTTGTCGTCCGGGGTCTCGACCTTGTCGAGCATGGGGAACATGATCGCGGGGCCGGCGTCGTCGTTGATCTTCAGCATGCGGTCGAAGGAGAACTTGACGTCCTTCGCGGTGAGCGCCTCACCGTTGCTGAACTTCAGGCCGTCCTTGAGGGTGCACTGGTAGACGGTGGTGCCGCCGGCCTCGAAGGAGCACTCCTTGGCGAGGTCCGGTTCGGGCTCGGTGGCGCCGTTGGGGAAGCTCAGCAACGACTGGAAGACGTTGTTGAAGAGCAGCCAGGATCCGGGGTCGTAGCCGGAGGCGGGGTCGGTGGCCAGGACGTCGTCGGACATCCCCATCACGACGTTGGAGCCGGAGTCCCCGGATCCCCCCGAGTCGGAGCCGCAACCGGTCAGCAGGCCGGCGGCAAGCCCTGTCGCGATGGTCAGGACGGGCCACTGGGTGCGTATGTTCACGTATGGATGCCTTGTGTCGTCGGGTGCATTGCGGGCGCTCCGGGCTCCCCCGAGGCCGAACGGCCCCTGTCCGGAGGGGTGGTGAGGTCCGGTCAGTCGCTTCTGCCGCGGCCCAGCTCCCAGAGCTGGAGCGTGGAGGCGGCGTTGAGGGCGTACTCGGCGCCGGTGACGTCGTCGCGGGCGGCGACGTACTGGTTGCCCTGCCACAGCGGCAGGATCGGCACGTCGTCGGCGACGATGTCCTGGATGCCGTTGAGGGTCTCCGCGGCGGAGAGGCGGTCGGCCGCTCGGCGGGACTCGGGGATCAGCTTGCCGCGGATCTCGCTGTTGGCGTAGGGCGAGCCGAGGAAGTTGTCCTTGTCGAGGAAGGGCGCGAGGTAGTTGTCGGCGTCGGGGAAGTCCGGGAACCAGCCCATGCCGTAGACCGCGTACTCGCCGTCCTGCTCGGCGGGGCGGAACGTGGACCAGGGGGTGCCCTTGATGGTGACGTCGAACAGGCCGCTGTCGTCGAGCTGCTTCTTCAGCACCTCGAACTCCTTCTTCGTGGCGGCGCCGTAGTGGTCGGTCGTGTAGTGGAGGGTCAGCTTCACCGGGGCGGTGACGCCGGCCGACTCCAGGGTCGACTTCGCCTTGGCGACGTCCGGGTCGCCGTACTTGTTGAAGAAGGAGTTGGAGTGGCCGGTGATGCCGGCGGGGACCAGGGAGAAGAGCGGTTCGGCCTGGGAGCCGTACACCTTGGAGACGAGTTCGCCCCGGTCGATGACCTCGGCCATGGCGCGGCGGACCGCGGTGCTCCTGACCGGCGAGGCTTCGGTGTTGAAGGCGAGGTAGCGGATCTCCAGGCCGGCGGACTCGATGACGTCGATGTCGCTGTCGGCCGCGTCGGAGAGCTTGGTGATCTGCTCCGGGGACATCGTGCGGGTCATCAGGTCGATGTCGCCGTTCTCGAGGGCGGTGCCCATGGCGTCGGCGTTCGCGAAGGAGCGCAGTTCGACCTTGTCGTTCTTCGGGTCCAACTGCCCCTTGTAATTGGGGTTCTTGGTGAAGACGGCCCGGACCAGCTCGTTGTTCTCGACCTCGGCGTCCATGGTGTACGGGCCGGAGCCGTCGACCTGGAAGCCGTCGCGCAGTTCGCCCTTGTCGTAGTCGGCGGGGTTGACGATGCCGGCGACGGGGGTGGACAGCTTGTACGGGAGGGTCGCGTCGGGGCTGTTGAGGTGGAAGATCACCTCGTTGTCGCCCTTGGTCTCGATGAGGTCGATGGTCGACAGCAGGGCGAAGACACCGCTGTCGGCCTTGAGGGAGCGGGCCCGGTCGATGGAGAACTTCACGTCCTCGGCGGTGATCGGGTCGCCGTTCGCGAACTTCAGGCCGTCGCGCAGGGTGCAGGCGTAGCGCTCGTTGCCGGTGTCGGTGAAGGAGCAGCTGGAGGCGGCCTCGGGCTCCGGTTCGCCGTCGCCGCGCGGCTGGACCAGGAGGGTCTGGACGGTCTGGCGGAGGATGTTCCAGGTGCCGACGTCGTAGGCGTAGGCCGGGTCGATGGGGGCCGGGGCCTTCTCGGAGGCGGTGAAGTGGTCGGTGGTGCCGACGACGATCGCGTCACCGCTGTCGCCCGCGCTGTCGGTGGCACCGCAGGCGGCGAGTACCGGGGTGAGCAGACCGATCACGGCCGGCAGCACCAGGGTCTTGCGGTTCATGCTCGCGAATCTCCAGAGCTGTGGTCCGAGATGGGTGCTGGCGGGGTGGTGCGAGCGCGTCTCGGGAAGTACGGCGATGTTCTCGCGACGAGATTAGCCCGCATCGCCAGAGGGGCCCGCGCACACCGGAGTTGAGTTCCCCTCACGCTGCGGAACCGGGCGTGGACGCAAACGGTGTAGTGCCCACGGAATGTTTGGGGCACGCCTCTCCAATCGGGACACAAAGGCGTGGCGAACGCCCCCGACCCGGGGGTTCGGGGGCGGTTGGCGGCCACTTCGGATGCCCTGGGAAGTGGTCAACGTCACAGGTGGAAAGGTATTCCCTACTGTGGGAATTCAGTCATTGCGACCAGTCGAATTCCCCGCTCCGGGGCTCTGTGCGCGATCTTGGAATTCCTTGCGTTTTCAATTGGCCGTGATCGCCATGAGACCGCGCAGAAATGGCAGGTCGACCTCTTCCAGCGAGGTGACGACGGTGCGGCGGACGGCGGGGGCGATGGGCGCCACGGACGGGACGGCGACCACGTGGCAGCCGGCGGCCTCCGCGGCGGCGACACCGGTGGCGGTGTCCTCGATGACCGCGCACCGGGCCGGGTCCGCGCCGAGGCCGGAGGCCGCGAGCAGATAGGGGTCGGGGAACGGCTTGGTCCGCTCGACCTCGTCGCCGGCGACGGTCAGCGCGAAGTGCTGGGGGCCGAGAGAGGTCAGGACGCGGTCGATGATGCGCCGGTGCGAGGCGGAGACCAGGGCGGTGGGGACCTCGTGGGCGGCGAGTTCCGCGAGGAGTCTGGAGGCGCCGGGCATCAGCGGCAGCGTGCGCCCGATGCGTGCCTCGAAGCCGTCGTTGAGCAGCACGGTGAGCTCGGCGAGGGTGATGTCGGCGCCGGTGGCCTCGATCAGGAAGCCCGCGCTGCGGGTCATGGGGCCGCCGACCACGACATGGCGCCAGGAGTCGTCGAGGGTGTGTCCGAGGCCGGCGAAGACCTCGACCTCCACGTCCCACCAGAACCCCTCGGTGTCGACCAGGGTGCCGTCCATGTCGAGGAGCACGGCCTGGAGCGCCGAGCCTTCGGCCGTACGGGTTCCTGGCGCGGGAATCGTCGTGGTCATCCGGCGCACCTCCTTGTGGGACGAGCAGGCCGGTTCCCGGGTGGGGAACCGGCCTGCGGTGGACCGACCAGTCTACGACGCCGCGCGGCGAAGTGCCTTTCGACAGCGCCGAGCCCTGGGCCAGGGCCTTACCGTGCGTTGAAGTACTTCGCCTCGGGGTGGTGGATGACGATGGCGTCGGTGGACTGCTCCGGGTGGAGCTGGAACTCCTCCGAGAGCTGGACGCCGATCCGCTCGGGTTCGAGGAGCTGGGCGATCTTGGCGCGGTCCTCGAGGTCGGGGCAGGCGCCGTAGCCGAGGGAGAAGCGGGCGCCCCGGTACTTCAGGTCGAACATGTCCTCGATCGCGGCGGGGTCCTCGCCGGCGAAGCCCAGCTCGGAGCGGACGCGTGCGTGCCAGTACTCGGCGAGGGCTTCGGCCAACTGCACGGACAGGCCGTGGAGTTCGAGGTAGTCACGGTAGGAGTTGGCCTCGAAGAGCTTGGCGGTCTCCTCGCCGATGCGGGAGCCGACGGTGACGACCTGGAGACCGACCACGTCGATCTCGCCGGACTCCTCGGGGCGGAAGAAGTCGGCCAGGCACAGCCGGCGGCCGCGGCGCTGGCGCGGGAAGGAGAACCGGGTCCGTTCGTTGCCGTCGTCGTCCAGGATGATCAGGTCGTCGTCCTTGGAGACGCAGGGGAAGTAGCCGTAGACGACGGCCGCTTCGAGGAGGTTCTCGGTCTGCAGCTTGTCCAGCAGGCCGCGCAGCCGGGGCCGGCCCTCGGTCTCGACGAGCTCCTCGTAGGTGGGGCCGTCGCCGGTGCGGGCCTGCTTCAGCCCCCACTGGCCCTTGAACAGCGCACCCTCGTCCAGCCAGGACGCGTACTCCTTGAGCTGGATGCCCTTGACCACACGCGTGCCCCGGAACGGGGGCGTGGGGACGGGGTTGTCCGTGGCGACGTCGGAGCGGACGTGGCCCTCCTCGGGGCGGTCCTCGACGACGGTGGCCGCGGCCGTGGCCTTGACCCGGCGCTGGCGCAGTTCGGGCAGTTGCGCGCCGGGGACGCCGCGCTTGACGCCGATGAGGGCGTCCATCAGGCGCAGGCCCTCGAAGGCGTCGCGGGCGTAGCGGACCTCGCCCTCGTAGATCTCGTGCAGGTCCTGCTCGACGTAGGCGCGGGTGAGGGCGGCGCCGCCGAGGATGACGGGATAGTCGGCGGCCAGGCCGCGCTGGTTGAGCTCCTGAAGGTTCTCCTTCATGATCACTGTGGACTTGACCAGGAGGCCGGACATGCCGATGACGTCGGCGCGGTGCTCGGCTGCGGCGTCCAGGATCGCGGAGACCGGCTGCTTGATGCCGAGGTTGACCACGGTGTAGCCGTTGTTGGACAGGATGATGTCGACGAGGTTCTTGCCGATGTCGTGCACGTCGCCCCGGACCGTCGCCAGGACGATGGTGCCCTTGCCCTCGTCGTCGGTCTTCTCCATGTGCGGTTCGAGGTGGGCCACGGCGGTCTTCATGACCTCGGCGGACTGGAGCACGAACGGCAGCTGCATCTGGCCGGAGCCGAAGAGTTCGCCGACGACCTTCATGCCGTCCAGGAGCGTGTCGTTGACGATGTCGAGCGCGGGGCGCTCGGTAAGGGCCTCGTCGAGGTCGGCCTCCAGGCCGTTCTTCTCGCCGTCGATGATGCGGCGCTTGAGGCGCTCCTCCAGCGGGAGTGCGGCCAGCTCCTCGGCCTTGCCCGCCTTCAGGGACTTGGCGGTGGCGCCCTCGAACAGCGCCATCAGCTTCTGCAGCGGGTCGTAGCCCTCGGCGCGGCGGTCGTGGATGAGGTCGAGGGCCGTCCGCACCTCCTCCTCGCTGAAGCGCGCGATCGGCAGGATCTTCGACGCGTGCACGATCGCCGAGTCCAGGCCCGCCTTGACGCACTCGTCGAGGAAGACGGAGTTCAGCAGGATCCGGGCGGCCGGGTTGAGGCCGAAGGAGATGTTCGACAGACCGAGGGTGGTCTGGACGTCCGGGTGGCGGCGCTTGAGTTCACGGATCGCCTCGATCGTGGCGATGCCGTCCCCCCGGGACTCCTCCTGACCGGTACAGATGGTGAAGGTCAGGGTGTCGATGAGGATGTCCGACTCGTGGATGCCCCAGTTGCCGGTGAGGTCGTCGATGAGCCGTTCGGCGATCTCGACCTTCTTCTCCGGGGTGCGGGCCTGGCCCTCCTCGTCGATGGTCAGCGCGATCAGTGCGGCGCCGTGCTCCTGGGCGAGGCGGGTGACCTTGGCGAAGCGGGAGTCGGGGCCGTCGCCGTCCTCGTAGTTGACGGAGTTGATGACGGCCCGACCGCCGAGCTTCTCCAACCCGGCCCGGATGACGTCCACTTCGGTGGAGTCCAGGACGATGGGGAGGGTGGAGGCGGTGGCGAAGCGGCCGGCGAGTTCGGCCATGTCGGCCACGCCGTCGCGGCCCACGTAGTCGACGCAGAGGTCGAGCATGTGGGCGCCCTCACGGATCTGGTCGCGGGCCATCTCCACGCAGTCGTCCCAGCGGGCCTCGAGCATGGCCTCGCGGAACTTCTTCGAGCCGTTGGCGTTCGTCCGCTCGCCGATCGCCATGTACGCCGTGTCCTGGCGGAACGGCACACTCTGGTAGAGGGAGGCCGCGCCGGGCTCCGGGCGCGGGTCACGGGCGGTGGGGGCGAGGTCGCGGACCCGCTCGACGACCTGGCGCAGGTGCTCGGGGGTGGTGCCGCAGCAGCCACCGACCAGGGAGAGGCCGTACTCGCGGACGAAGTTCTCCTGCGCGTCGGCCAGTTCCGGCGCGGTCAGCGGGTAGTGGGCGCCGTCCTTGGTCAGCACCGGCAGTCCGGCGTTGGGCATGCAGGAGAGCTGGATGCGGGAGTGGCGGGCCAGATGGCGCAGGTGCTCGCTCATCTCGGCGGGGCCGGTCGCGCAGTTCAGACCGATCATGTCGATGCCGAGCGGCTCCAGCGCCGTCAGCGCGGCGCCGATCTCGGAGCCGAGGAGCATGGTGCCGGTCGTCTCGACCGTCACCGAGACGATCAGGGGGACGTCGTAGCCGGCGGTCTCCATCGCGCGGCGGGCGGCGACGACGGAGGCCTTGGTCTGCAGCAGGTCCTGGGTGGTCTCCACCAGGAGCGCGTCGGCGCCGCCGGCCAGCAGGCCCTCGGCGTTCTGCTGGTAGGCGTCACGGATGGCGGTGAAGGTGGTGTGGCCGAGCGTGGGCAGCTTGGTGCCGGGGCCGATGGAGCCGAGGACCCAGCGCTGCCGTCCGTCGCGGGCGGCGTACTCGTCGGCCGTCTCGCGGGCGATGCGGGCGCCCGCCTCGGACAGCTCGGCGGTGCGCTCGGGGATGTCGTACTCGCCCAGTGCGGTGAGGTTGGCGCCGAAGGTGTTGGTCTCCACGCAGTCCACGCCCGCGTCGAAGTACGCGGCGTGCACCGAGCGGACGATGTCGGGACGGGTGACGTTGAGGACCTCGTTGCAGCCCTCCAGCTGCTGGAAGTCGTCCAGTGTGGGGTCCTGCGCCTGCAGCATCGTGCCCATCGCGCCGTCGGCGACCACCACACGGGTGGCGAGGGCCTCGCGGAGGGCCTCGGATCGGGCCCGGCCTGCGGCGGCGGACGTGAGGGACGTGTTCGGCGACGAGGCCATGGAGCTGCTCCCTGGAGTGCGACGGCTGTCGGCTTTGCGCCCTCCCAGCGGAAGGCGCACGCGGCAAGCCTAGCCCGGAGCGGCGCGGATGGTCAGGGGCGTCCACGGGGCGGACCGGCGTGGCGCACCCGCCCGGGTGCGGTTTACTCCGACGACGAAAAGAACGACGGACACCACTCCGGCATGCTTCGGACACCCCACGGCCACATGTGCGCCCCCGGGGGCACCGGAGGCGCACCGGACGGACACGAGAGCGCCACCGCTCGGCGAGCGTGGCCGAAAAGCTAGTGACGGCCATTAGCGAGAGGTCGGCAACGACCGGTAGTGTTCGACATTGCCGAACGATGGAAGTTCAGTCGCGTACGGCGGCCGAAGGGGACGGAGGCAGGACGGCGATGGCACGGAACATCCAGTCGCTCGAACGGGCGGCCGCGATGCTGCGCCTGCTCGCGGGCGGCGAACGGCGGCTCGGTCTGTCGGACATCGCCTCGTCGCTGGGCCTCGCCAAGGGCACCGCCCACGGCATACTGCGCACGCTCCAGCAGGAGGGCTTCGTCGAACAGGACGACGCCTCGGGGCGCTACCAGCTGGGGGCCGAGCTGTTGCGGCTGGGGACCACGTACCTGGACGTCCATGAGCTGCGGGCGCGCGCCCTGGTCTGGACGGACGACCTGGCCCGCTCCAGCGGCGAGAGCGTGCACCTGGGGGTGCTGCACCAGCAGGGCGTGCTGATCGTGCACCACGTGTTCCGGCCGGACGACAGCCGGCAGGTCCTGGAGATAGGGGCCATGCAGCCGCTGCACTCCACGGCCCTGGGCAAGGTGCTGTCGGCCTACGACCCGGTGGCGCACAGCGAGGTGCTGGAGAGCGAGCGCAAGGCGTTCACCGACCGGACCGTGCACGCGCTGGACGACTTCGAGGGCGTCTTGGACATCACCCGCGCGCGCGGGTACGCGGCCGACGTCGAGGAGACCTGGGAGGGCGTGGCGTCCATCGCGGCGCCCATCCACGACCGGCGGCGGATGCCCGTCGGCGCGGTCGGCATCACCGGTGCCGTGGAGCGGCTGTGCCGCGAGGGCGAGCTGCGCCCCGAGCTGATCGCGGCCGTGCGGGACTGCGCCCGCGCGGTCTCGCGGGACCTGGGCGCCGGGCGGTTCTGACCGCCCGCCACCGACACGGTCCGCCACCGACACGGCGAAGGCCGGGACACGTCACGGTGTCCCGGCCTTCGCCGTACGCGCGCGTGGGCGCGGGTGCACGCCAGGTGCCCTGGTGGGCGCCCTGGCGGCCGTCTCAAGATCGATGAGCCGGTTCGATCAATAACGATCGCGTTTTCGACAACTCAGCTCTTGACGTGCCCGTAACGCCAGAGCAAGACTCCCGTCCATCGGTCGACATTGTCGAACACCTACCGGCAATACGCGCTAGAGTGTGACAACGCCACGGGCCGAACTCTTTCCCCTGGACGAAGGACAAAGGAGTCGCGGGTGTCCAGCTCCGACATCTTCATCGGCGAGACCATCGGTACCGCCATACTCATCCTGCTCGGCGGCGGCGTCTGCGCGGCCGTCACACTGAAGGCCTCCAAGGCCCGTAACGCCGGTTGGCTCGCCATCACCTTCGGGTGGGGTTTTGCCGTTCTCACCGCCGTCTACACCTCCGCGCCGCTGTCCGGCGCCCATCTGAACCCGGCCGTGACCCTCGCGCTCGCGCTGAAGAAGGACGGCATCGACTGGGGCGACGTCCCGATCTACTGGGGCGGGCAGCTGCTCGGCGCCATGATCGGTGCCGCTCTGGTCTGGATCGCCTACTACGGGCAGTTCCACGCCCACCTGACCGACGAGGAGATCGTCGGAGACGCGGAGACGCTGGCCAAGGCCAAGTCGGTCGAGGCCCGGGAGAAGGGCGCCGGCCCCGTGCTCGGCATCTTCTCCACCGGTCCGGAGGTCCGCAACGCGGTCCTGAACATCGCCACCGAGGTCATCGGCACCGTCGTGCTGGTCCTGGCGGTGCTCACACAAGGTCTGAACGACTCGGGCAAGGGCCTCGGCACCCTCGGCGCCCTGGTCACCGCGCTCGTCGTGGTCTCCATCGGTCTGTCCCTCGGTGGCCCGACCGGTTACGCGATCAACCCGGCCCGTGACCTCGGTCCGCGCATCGTGCACGCCCTGCTGCCCCTGCCCAACAAGGGCGGGTCGGACTGGAGCTACGCCTGGGTCCCGGTGGTCGGCCCCCTGATCGGTGCCGCCATCGCCGCAGGCCTCTACAACGTCGCATTCGCCTGAGAAACCCGTTGAGCCGCCGTTCCGCGGGGCCCGACCCGCGGAACGCTCAGCACGCGCCGTACGTACAGCCCGTTGACCAGTTGACCTTTCAGGAGCACACCGTGACCGACGCCCACACCGCCGGCCCCTTCATCGCCGCCATCGACCAGGGCACGACCTCGTCCCGCTGTATCGTCTTCGACCGCGACGGACGCATCGTCTCCGTCGACCAGAAGGAGCACGAGCAGATCTTCCCGAAGCCGGGCTGGGTCGAGCACGACGCCACCGAGATCTGGACGAACGTCCAGGAGGTCGTCGCCGGGGCCATCGAGAAGGCCGGCATCACCCGTGACGACATCAAGGCCATCGGCATCACCAACCAGCGCGAGACCACGCTGCTCTGGGACAAGAACACCGGTGAGCCCGTCCACAACGCCATCGTCTGGCAGGACACCCGTACCGACGCCCTCTGCCGCGAGCTCGGCCGCAACGTCGGGCAGGACCGTTTCCGCCGTGAGACCGGTCTGCCGCTGGCCTCGTACTTCGCCGGTCCGAAGGCCCGCTGGCTGCTGGACAACGTCGAGGGCCTGCGCGAGCGCGCCGAGGCCGGCGACATCCTCTTCGGCACCATGGACACCTGGGTCATCTGGAACCTGACCGGCGGTGTCGACGGCGGCAAGCACTACACCGACGTCACCAACGCCTCCCGCACGATGCTGATGAACCTGCACACGCTGCAGTGGGACGAGAAGATCGCCGAGTCCATCGGCGTCCCGCTGTCGATGCTCCCGGAGATCCGCTCCTCCGCCGAGGTGTACGGCGAGGTCACCGGCGGCCGCCTCGGCGACCTGCTCGGCGGCATCCCGGTCGCCTCCGCGCTCGGCGACCAGCAGGCGGCGCTCTTCGGCCAGACCTGCTTCGAGGAGGGCGAGGCCAAGTCCACGTACGGCACCGGAACGTTCATGCTGCTGAACACCGGTGAGAAGATCATCAACTCCTACAGCGGTCTGCTGACCACCGTCGGCTACCGGATCGGCGACCAGAAGCCGGTCTACGCGCTGGAGGGCTCGATCGCCGTCACCGGTTCGCTGGTGCAGTGGATGCGCGACCAGATGGGGCTCATCTCCACCGCCGCCGAGATCGAGACGCTGGCGCTCTCGGTCGAGGACAACGGCGGCGCGTACTTCGTGCCGGCCTTCTCCGGTCTGTTCGCCCCGTACTGGCGCTCCGACGCCCGCGGTGTGATCGCCGGTCTCACCCGGTACGTCACCAAGGCGCACCTCGCGCGCGCCGTCCTGGAGGCCACGGCCTGGCAGACCCGTGAGATCACGGACGCCATGACCAAGGACTCGGGCGTCGAGCTCGCGGCCCTCAAGGTCGACGGCGGCATGACCTCCAACAACCTGCTGATGCAGACGCTCTCGGACTTCCTGGACGCCCCCGTGGTGCGTCCGATGGTCGCCGAGACCACGTGCCTCGGCGCCGCCTACGCCGCCGGTCTCGCCGTCGGCTTCTGGACCAGCACCGACGACCTGCGCGCCAACTGGCGCCGGGCCGCCGAGTGGACCCCCCGTATGGACGCGGAGACCCGCGACCGTGAGTACAAGAGCTGGCTCAAGGCCGTCGAGCGGACCATGGGCTGGATCGAGGACGAGAGCTGAGCGGGGCCCTCGAAGGCTCCGTTCGTCCGGCTCTGATTGAGGAGTAAGAACCCGACATGACCAGTCAGACCACCCTGCAGACCCTGCCTGCCCTGGGGACGCGCCCGGCGTCCGGCTCGAACCCGAGCCGTGCCGAGACCCGGGAACAGCTTTCCAAGGCGTCGTACGACCTCCTCGTGATCGGCGGCGGCATCCTGGGCATCTCCACCGCCTGGCACGCCGCGCAGTCCGGGCTCAGGGTGGCCCTGGTCGACGCCGGCGACTTCGCCGGCGCCACCTCCTCCGCCTCCTCCAAGCTGCTCCACGGCGGTCTGCGCTATCTGCAGACCGGCGCGGTGAAGCTGGTCGCGGAGAACCACTTCGAGCGCCGTGCGGTCTCCCGCCAGGTGGCCCCCCACCTGGCGAACCCGCTCACGTTCTACCTCCCCGTGTACAAGGGCGGGCCGCACGGCGCGGCGAAGCTCGGGGCGGGCGTCTTCGCCTACTCCGCGCTCTCGGCGTTCGGTGACGGCGTCGGCCACCTCCTCTCCCCCGCCAAGGCGGCGCAGGACGTGCCCGAGCTGCGCACCGACAACCTCAAGGCCGTCGCGGTCTACGGCGACGACCAGATGAACGACTCCCGGATGGCCCTGATGACGGTCCGCGCGGCCGTCGAGTCGGGTGCCGTCGTCCTGAACCACGCCGAGGTCACCGGGCTGCGCTTCACCCGGGGCCGGGTCACCGGTGCCGAGCTGCGCGACCGGCTCTCGGGCGACGAGTTCGGCGTCAACGCCCGGCTGGTGCTGAACGCGACCGGGCCGTGGGTCGACCACCTGCGCCGGATGGAGAACCCGGACGCGGCCCCCTCCATCCGCCTGTCCAAGGGCGCGCACCTGGTGCTGAAGCGGACCGCTCCCTGGAAGGCCGCGCTCGCCACCCCGATCGACAAGTACCGCATCACGTTCGCCCTCCCCTGGGAGGACATGCTGCTGCTCGGGACGACCGACGAGGTGTACGAGGGCGACCCGGCGGACGTCGCGGTCACCGAGAAGGACACGGCCCAGATACTCGACGAGGCCGCGTTCTCCATCCGCGACCAGCAGCTCGACCGTGACCTCATCACCTACGCCTTCGCCGGTCTGCGGGTGCTGCCGGGCGGGCCCGGCGACACCGCCAAGGCCAAGCGGGAGACCGTGGTCACCGAGGGCCGGGGCGGCATGCTGTCCGTCGCGGGCGGCAAGTGGACGACGTTCCGGCACATCGGCCGCACCATCATGAAGAAGCTGGAGGCGCTGCCCGGGCACCCGCTGGGCGAGGACTTCGAGCCGGTCGCCTCTCTGCCGAAGAAGCTGCCGCTGCCGGGTGTCGCCAACCCGCGGGCGGTCGCGCACCGGCTGCTGGTGGACCGTCCGGCGCCGGGTCCGCGGATGGGCGCCGACACGGCACGGCACCTGGCCACGCACTACGGTTCCCTGGCCTTCGACATCGCCCGTCTCGCCAACGAGAACCCCGAACTGGGCGAGCGGGTCCACCCCGACGCCCCCGAGATCTGGGCGCAGGTCGTCTACGCCCGCGACACCGAGTGGGCCGAGACGGCCGACGACGTACTGCGCCGCCGGACGACGCTGACGATACGGGGCCTCGCGACGGACGAGGTCCGCGCGAAGGTGCAGGACCTGCTCGACAAGAAGTGACCGGATGTCGGTGCCGGCCCCTCCCCTGACCGGGGCCGGCACCGAGAGGGTCGGCCCCTTCCGCTCTGGGGTCGGACCACGGCGAAGGGGCGGCTCCCTCTACGGAGCCGCCCCTTTGTCGCGTTCGCCGTTGCCGTTGCCGTGGCCGTTGCCGTCGGCCCGGTTGTCAGTGGACGTTCGTGCCGGAGATCTCCGACGGCTCGTCGCAGGGGCCGCCCGAGTACGGGCTCGTGGGGCTGGCCGAGCGGAGGACGAGGGGCCCTACGGCGACGGCTGGGACGCGGCCGTCGACAGGGTCTACCACCACGGCTCGATCGTGCTCGGCACGGACGGCTGCGCCATGAACTGGCATCTCGTCGTCAGCGGGCCCCATCGAGGACACATATGGCACATCACCGATGTGGGTGCCATGCCGTTCGGCGCGGAGTTCGGGCACACGACCTCCGCGCCCGGCTTCGGCGGCTGGGTGGCGCACTGGGCCGCCGGGAAGGAGTGGTTCGACGCCGAGTCAGCCGAGTGGTGAGGCGACGAGGTCGCGGACGGCGTCCGGCGAGGTCAGCTCCGCACGGCGGACGATGAGTTCACGGCCCAGCAGCAGGGCCCGGCGCGACGCCGGGACCGGGTCGTCCAGCGTCGTCAGGTCCGTGAGGTGGGCGAAGCCGATGATGCGGCGGACGAGTTCCGTGCCGGCGAAGCCGAGGGACTCGGTCCAGACGCGGGTCAGGAAGCGGTCCAGGTAGGCGTCGTCGAAGAAGGTGTCGACGCGGGTGGGCCACAGGCGGCGGAACTCGGTCTCGAAGGCGTCCCAGGACAGCCGGAGTTGGTCGCCGTGGTCCGTCAGGGTCCCCAGGGCGCGGGCCCGTTCCTCGGAGACCAGCGCGTTGGCCCAGTACAGGCCGAGGTCGAAGCCGATGGGGCCGACGAAGGAGAACTCGGGGTCGAAGACCCGGACGACATGGGCGCCTTCGCGTGCGCCGACCATGACGCTCCCGGAGTGGAGGTCACCGTGGAGGAGGGCCTGGGCGCTCGTCATGAAGACATGGCGCAGGTCGGCGACCTCGGTGCGCAGCACGGTGTCCGCGCGGAACGCGGTGGCCAGGTCGTCCAGGCCCGGGTGCCAGTGGTTGTGCTCGTGCTCGATGTACGGCTCGGAGAGGACGACATCCTCGGTGATCTTGCACAGCTCCGGGTTGACCGAGGCGGCGAGCAGCGCCTTGCGGTCGGCGGAGGTCATGCCGAAGTCGCTGGTCGCGAAGGAGAGCCGGGCGACGAGGCGGCCGATCTGGGGTGAGGTGTGCGGGCCGTAGGAGGCGCCCTCGTTGAGGAGGGTGCGCAGGACCTCCAGGTCGGAGAGGTCCTCCATGACGAGGGCGTGGTTCTCGGGGTCGTAGCCGTGGATGCCGGGGATCTCGTCGGGGGCGACCTTCGCGAGCTGCTCGTACGCGCGGGCCTCGGCGTCGGCGCGGTCGGGGCTCAGCGGCCAGGAGGGGCCGGCGACGCGGACCCAGGGCAGGGCCTGCTTGAGGGCGAGGCTGCGGGTGCCGTCCGCGTTCGAGGCGAGGAAGACGCGGTTGACGTTGCCGTCCGACACCTCGCGGACGGTGATGTCGTCCACGTCCTCCCAGTGGCCCCGCTCGCGCAGATACGCGGGGATGTCGTCGGTCTCCAGGATGCGGTAGCCCATGGTCGGTGAACTCCCTTATGCGGTGCGGCGCTTGGACAAGGTGAAGCTGAAGACCAGGGCGAGGATGAGGACCGCGCCCTCGACGACGTCCTGGGTGTAGTACGGCAGGCCCTTGATGGTGAGGCCGGTCGTGATGATGCCAATGAGGACCGCGCCGAGGGCGGTGCCCCAGACGTTCGGGCGGCCCCGGCCGAGGACCGAGGTGCCGACGAGGGCGACCGCGACCGCCTCCAGCAGCTGGGAGGTGCCGGCGCTCACGTCGCCCTGGCCGATGCGGGAGGCCAGGATCAGGCCGCCGATGGAGGCGAGGACGCCGGAGAGGACGTACGCCAGCGACCGGTACGCGCCGACGCGGATGCCGGCCAGGCGGGAGGCCTCGGGGTTGGCGCCGATCGCGTAGAAGACGCGGCCCCAGCGGGTGCGGGCCAGGAAGACCCAGGCGGCGACGGTGAGCGCGCCGAAGATCAGGACGGAGATCGGGACGCCGAGGACCGTGCCCCGGTCGATCTTCAGGAAGCCGGCGGTGAACTTGCCGGGGGCGGTGGTGCCGTCCTCCAGGGTCATGCCGGGGGTGATCGACTGGCCGTCGACGAGGATCAGTTTGGTGCCCTGGATGACGAACATGGTGCCGAGCGTGGCCAGCATGTCGGGGATCTTCAGGACGACGATCAGCAGGGCGTTGAGGAGGCCCGCGAGCGCCCCCGCCGCGAGGACGGCGAGGATCGCGACCGTGCCGATCTGGTTGAGGACGACCATGCTGTGGGCGGCGACGGAGACGCCGAGGCCGGCGACCGCTCCGACGGACATGTCCATGCCGCCGACGGCCATGGTGAGGGTGACGCCGAGGCCGAGGATGGCGGCGACGGAGACGTACCGGAGGGTGTCGAGGAGGGTCGCCGACTCGCGGAACGAGCCCTCGCTGAGCGCGAAGTACGCGAAGAGCGCGACCGTGACGAAGATGAAGCCGTACTTGATGACGGCGTTCTGGATGCGGACGGCGGTGGAGGTGCCGGGCGGGATCGCCGCCTTCGCCACGGGCGCGGTGCTCTGGGTGGTGGTCATGGAAGCGCTTCCTCAGGGGGCCGGGCCGGGGTCACACGGACGCCGAGATGGTCTGGATGACGCGGTCGCGTTCCGCGTCCTCGCCGTACGCGTCGAGGTGGATCTCACCGGCGGCGAGCACGACGACCCGGTCGGCGATCTCCAGGACCTCGTCGACGTCGGCGGACAGGACGAGCACGGCGGCGCCCTCGGCGGCGAGCGCGCGGGCGCGGCGGCCGATGTCCCGGCGGGCACCGATGTCCACGCCTCGGAACGGTTCGTCCAGGATGAGGACGCGGGGGGTCTCGGCCAGCCAGCGGCCGACGACGACCTTCTGCTGGTTGCCGCCGGACAGCTCCTCGACGGTGCTGTGCTCGTCGCGGGCGACGACACCGAGGCCCTCGATCGTGTCGCGGCCGAGGGCGTTCTCCCGGGCCGTGTTCAGCAGGCCCAGCCGGGACAGGGACTTCAGGAACGGCAGGGAGATGTTCCGGGCCACCGACCAGCCGGGGACGAGGGCGTCCGCGTGCCGGTCCTCGGGGACGAGGTGGACGCCGTCGCGGATGGCGTCGGCGGGGCGGCGGGGCGCGTACGCCTTGCCGTCCAGCTCGACCGTGCCGGTGGTGAAGGGTTCGGCGCCGAAGAGCCCCCGGGCCAGTTCGGTCTTGCCGGCGCCCAACAGGCCGACGACACCGGTGACTTCACCGGCACGGAGGTCGAGGTCCAGTGGGGTGCGGCCCTCGAAGAGGCGGACGCCCCGCAGGGAGAGGACGACGTCCCCCTGGTCGCCCTCGCGGACCGGGCGGGCGGTGGTCGTCTCCTGGGCCTGGGCGAGCATCGCGCGCAGGGCGGCGTCCCAGTCGAAGGGGCGGGCCTGGTCCTCGGCGAGACGGCCGTCCCGCAGGACGACCAGTCGGTCGGCGAGGGCGTCGATCTCGCCGAGGCGGTGGGAGACGTAGAGGACCGCGATGCCGTCCGCCCGCATCCGCTCGACCAGCGCGAACAGGCGCTCGGCCTCGGCGGCGGAGAGCGCGGAGGTCGGCTCGTCGAGGATCAGCAGGCGGGGGCGGGTGGCGAGGGCGCGGGCCAGGATCAGCAACTGGCGGTCGGAGATGCCGAGTTCGGTGACGTCCTGCTTGAGGACGGCGTCGGTCCAGTCGAGGCCGAGGGCGGCCTGGATCTCCCGGGCGCGGGCGAGCAGCCTGCTCCCGTTGAGGAACGGGTTGCCCCGGCTCTGCGCCAGCTCCTCGAACACGAGGTTCTCGGCGACGGTGAGGCCGGGGACGACGCCCTCGCTGATGCGCTGGTGGACGGTCTGGATGCCCAACTGGCGGGCGGCCAGGGGGGACTGGAGTGCCGCGGGCTCCCCTGCGATCCGTACCTGCCCGCCGTGGTCCGTGTGCACGCCGGACAGGATCTTGATGAGGGTGGACTTGCCGGCGCCGTTCGCGCCGAGCAGCGCGACGACGCTGCCCGGTGCGATGTCCAGCGAGACGGAGGCGAGCACCGTTCTGCCCCCGAACGCCATGCTGACGTCCCGCAGGCTGACGGCGGCGATGCCCTCGCCGCCGTCAGGCTTCCCGCGACCGGTTTCAGTGGGCGACATTCGAGATCCAGTCGGCGGTCGAGACCTGCGACAGGTTCAGCGCGGGGAGCGCCTTCCGCAGCTGGTCCATGTTCTCGATCTTCTTCTCGCGCAGGAAGTCCTGGGTGATGGCGACGGCCGGGAACTCGACGGAGGTCTTGTTCAGCTGACCGGCCAGCTCCAGCGCGGTCGTGCGGACCACGGCGGCGCCGACGGCGGACGGGTCGGTGCCTGCGGTGGCGACCCAGGGGCTGCCCTCGGCGGTGATGGCCTGGATGTCGGCGTTAGAGACGTCGGCGCCGAAGACCTTCACCTTGTCCTGCAGCTTCTTGTTCTGCACGGCGAGGACGGTGCCCTTGGCCAGCTCGTCGTAGGGGGCGAAGACGCCCGCCACGTCGGAGTTCTGGGTGAGGGCGGCGGAGACGAGGGGAACGTTGTCGGTGGCCGTGGAGTCGGTGACCTTGCCGACCTTGAAGGCCTGCTTCCAGCCCTGGGCCTCGACGGTGGACTTCCAGACGGTGTCACGCTTGTCGAGGGCCGCGTAGCCGGCGACGTTCACGTAACCGACCTTGGCGTCCTTGCCGACCTCCTTGGCCATCACGTCGAGGACGGCCTGGGCCATGCTGGCGTCGTCCTGCTTGGTGGAGACGACGCCCTTCGTGGACGTCTCGACGTCGTAGACGACGACCTTGATGCCCTTCTTCACGGCCTTGTCGATCTCCGGCTGGATCGTCGCCGGGAAGCCGTGGTCGATGATGATCGCCTTGGCGCCGGAGTTGATCGCGGAGGAGAGGTCGGTGGCCTGCTTGGCGTTGTCGGCCTGGGCGTCGTACACGGTGAGGTCGATGCCGAGGGCCTTGGCCTGCGCCTTCGCGCCGTTGCCCCACTGCTCGAAGTAGTCGCCGGCGCCGCTCTGTCTGACCAGCGCGACCTTGACGGCGCCGGCGCTGAAGGGGGCGGGCTTCTCGCCGGTGGCGGCGGATGCCTTCGCGGCGGTGTCGCCGGTGTCCTTGGAGGCGTCGGTGGACTGCGAGCAGGCCGACAGCAGCAGGGCCGAGGCAGACGCGAGGGAGAGGGCGGCGAGCGGGAGACGGGTACGGCGGGACGAACGGGACATGACGGCTCCAGGTGCGGTGCGAAGGGAGGAAGGGAGTACTCGACCCGGAGCGGGGGCGAAAACGCGCCACCGTGACCATGACGAGGTGCACGGTGAACGCCCGGGACAGCAGGGCGCGTCGGGGCTCCGGGAGTGGTCAGCGACAGCTGGCCGTGGTCGACCGGAGCAGGTCCACGTACAGCCGCCGTACGAGCAGCAGCGTCTTCATACGCAGATCATGAGAACGATTTCAGCCATGCGTCAAAGTAATGAGAGCGGTTTCTCAGCACGTGAGACAACGACTACGTCACACATGGCTGGTACAGCGACCGGCGTTACCATCGCGGTACCGGCACCCGACCGGCACCACAGTGAGGCCCCGATGACGACATTCGACGCGACGGCGCAGCGCATGCCCGGTATGCGCTGTTGTCCCGGCGCGCCGTGTCACGCCTGACCGGTCGCTCGCCCCTCACTCTTCCCGCTTCCCAGCCGTCCGGGTGCTCGTCTCGGTATCCGGACATCCCTCCCAGACTCCTGGAGTTGCGCTCATGACCTTGCTGACCACCTGGCCCGAGTCCGGACCGGAGACCGTGGTGCGCCGTACCGCCGACCCCGTCGAGATCGCGTCCGCTCTCGCGCCGCTCGGGGTGCGCTACGAGCAGTGGCCGATCCGTGAGGACGTTCCGTTCGACGCGGACAGTGAGACCGTGTTCGCCGCGTACGGCCCGGAGATCGAGCGGCTCAACGCCGAGGAGGGCTTCACCACGGTCGACGTCCTCGGCCTCCACCCGAGCGACGACCCCGAGTTCCCGGTGAAGGCGAAGGCCGCGCGGGAGAAGTTCCTCCAGGAGCACACCCACGACGACGATGACGAGGTCCGCTTCTTCGTCTCCGGTTCCGGCATCTTCTACCTGCACGTGAACGGCGAGGTGCACGCGGTCTACTGCGAGAAGGGCGACCTGCTGGGCGTGCCGCGCGGGACCACCCACTGGTTCGACATGGGCACCAACCCCTCGTTCACCGCGATCCGGTTCTTCCACGAGGAGGACGGCTGGATCGGCAACTTCACCGGCTCCACCATCGCCTCCCGCTTCCCGGACTACGACACGATCGACGCCGGGTACCGACAGGACAAGGCCGCGGCGTGAGCCTGGACTTCGACACCGGCTCCCTCGACTCCGTGGTGCTCGACATCGAGGGCACCACGAGCGCCACGGGGTTCGTCGTCGACGTGCTCTACCCGTACTCCCGCTCACGCTTCGGCGCACTGCTCGCCGAGCGGAGCGGCGATCCGGACGTGGCGCGGGCCGTCGCGCAGGTGCGGGAGCTCATCGCCGAGCCGGACGCGGACGCGGCCCGTGTCGAGCGGGCGCTCAACTCCTGGCTCGACGAGGACCGCAAGGCGACCCCGCTGAAGACCCTCCAGGGGATCATCTGGTCCGAGGGCTTCGCGCGCGGCGACCTCGTCTCCCACTTCTACGACGACGTCGTGCCGGCCCTGCGCGCCTGGCACGCGGCGGGCGTACGCCTCCAGGTGTACTCCTCGGGTTCCGTGGCCGCCCAGCGCGCGTGGTTCCGGTCGAGCCCCGAGGGCGATCTGCTGCCGCTGGTCGAGGGGTTGTACGACACGGAGAACGCGGGGCCGAAGCAGGAGGCGGAGTCGTACCGCACGATCGCCTCGGCCCTCGGTCTCGCCGCGACCCCCGACCGCGTCCTCTTCCTCTCCGACCGGCCCGGCGAACTGGACGCGGCGCGGCAGGCCGGCTGGCGGACCGTCGGGGTCCGGCGGCCCGGGGAGCCGTACTACGAGCAAGGCGTCGGCGACCACCCGCAGGCGGGGACGTTCGACGAGATCACCATCACGAGGAGCACCGCATGACCACCGAGATCTCGGCACTCGACCTGGAGGAGGCGGGCGCCGTCCTGGCCGCCGAGTCGGCCCGCTTCGCCTCCTTCGGCTGGATGCGCGGCACCTCGGGCAATCTGTCGGTGGTGCTCTCGCGCGATCCGCTGCGGCTGGCGGTGACCGCGAGCGGGCACGACAAGGGTGAACTGACGCCCGCGGACGTGGTGTTGGTGGACGGGGGCGGTGCCGCCGTGCGGGGAGGCAAGCCGTCCGCCGAGGCCGAGCTGCACGCGCGCGTGGCGGCGCTGACCGGGGCGGGGGCCGTGGTCCACGTCCACACGGTCGCCTCGGTCGCCATGGGGCGTCGTGAGCCCGGGGGCATCGTCTTCAAGGACCTGGAGATGCTCAAGGGCGTCGGCCAGCCCGCCCACGACGTCGAGGTCACGCTCCCCGTCATCGCCAACAGCCAGGACATGAAGGTGCTGGGCGACCGTCTGGAGGCCGCCCGTGACCCCCGTATGCCCGCGGTGGTCGTCGCCGGGCACGGCCTGTATGTCTGGGGCGACACGCCCCGCCAGGCCCGCCACCACACCGAAGTGGTCGAGTGGCTGCTGGAGTTGGAGCTGTCCGAGCGCTGACGACACGTCAGAAGGCGGCCCGGTCAAGGTGACCGGGCCGCCTTCTCGTGTGCGGGGGCTGCGGACGGGACAGGGGCTGGGGTACGGGCGTGCGTCCTACCGCAGGCGCTCGCCCGGCAGTTCGCCCGCCGAGACCTCGAGGACGCCCCTCTCGGTGACCAGACCCGTCACCAGACGGCCGGGGGTCACGTCGAAGGCCGGGTTGTGGCCCCGGGACTCGGCCGGGGCCGTGCGGATGCCGCCCCACTCCAACACCTCGTCCTCGTGCCGGAGTTCGATGTGGATGTCGGATCCGGAGGCGGTGGCGAGGTCGACCGTCGTCGTGGGGGCGGCCACGACGAACGGGATGCCCGCGTCGGCGCAGGCGAGGGCGACGCCCACCGTGCCGACCTTGTTGGCGGTGTCGCCGTTGGCGGCGATGCGGTCCGCGCCCACGATCGCCGCGTCGACCTCGCCCCGCAGGATCGTGCCGGCGGCGGCGCCGTCCGCCTGGACGTAGTGCGGGATGCCCTCCTGGACCAACTCCCAGGCGGTCAGGCGGGATCCCTGGAGGAGGGGGCGCGTCTCGTCGGCGTGGACGACTTCGAGGCGGCCGCGTGCGTGGAGTTCGCGGATGACGCCAAGTGCCGTACCCCATCCGGCGGTTGCCAGCGCCCCCGTGTTGCAGTGGGTCAGCACGCGCAGCGGACGGTCGACGCCCACCCGCTTCAGCAGCCAGTCGGCGCCGTGCGCCCCCATCGCCCGGTTCGCCTCGACGTCCTCGCGCTGGACGGCGGCCGCCTCCTCCAGCACCGCGTCCAGCCCCTCGTCGAAGCGGGTCATGACCCGGTCCACGCACACCATCAGGTTCACCGCGGTCGGCCGGGCCTCGCGGACGCGGGCGACGGCGGCCCGTACCTCCTCGGCCGACCAGTTCTCCCGCTCGCCCTCCAGGATCGCGAGCGCCACCCCGTACGCGCCCGCGGCCCCGATCGCGGGAGCGCCCCGGACGACGAGGCGCTGGATGGCGGAGACCAGGGCGTCGACGTCACGGATCTCGACCGTCTCGGTGCGGTGCGGCAGGACCGTCTGGTCGATGAGCGCGAGGCTGTTTCCGGTCCAGTCGACGGCGCGCAGTTCCTGGGGCATAGCGGGGCACTCCTGGTGTTCCGAAGGTGCCCGACACCGTACATGACCTCGGAGAACCGTCGGGAACCACAGTTCGAGACGACGAAGCGGGCGCCCGGAAAGCGGTGTTACAGTCCAGCACCGCCCGCAGCCCGTAGGCCGATGTGAAGGAGGATCCGTGCTGCTCACCATGCGCCGTTTCCTCGACCACGGCCGCTGCGCGAGCGACGGCTGTCGCCGCTGACGCCGGTCCCGAAGACCGCCTCGGCGCCCCGCCGCTCCTCCCCCACACCGCTCCACCTCCCGCACCGCCCCCTTTCCAGGGCTCGTCGACGATGACGAGCCCGGCCCTTGCCGCATGCTCCGGAAGGTCGCCCCCCGATGTCCCGCACCGCCGGCGTCACCGACGTCACCCGTTCCGCCCGCCCCACCCGCAGATCCCGCCGCTCGCTCCGGCTGGCCGCGCTCGCCACCGGCACCGTCCTGCTGGCCACCGCCTGCAACGCCGCCGCGAAGAAGGACGGTTCCGCCGACGCCGCCGGTGGTGGCAGCGGCAGGACCTTCACGCTCGTCACGCCGGACGCCGTCGGCCAGAACGAGTTCCTGAAGAACGCCGTCACCGGTGTGAAGGCGGCGGCGAAGGCGCACGACGGCTCGCAGAAGGTCTACGAGTCCACGGACTCGGCCTCGCAGCAGCAGAACGTGCAGGCGGCGGTGGACGAACGGCCGGACGTGATCGTGCTGGTCGGCTTCGAGTTCGCGGACCTGGTCGCCCAGCAGGCCGAGGCCCACCCGAAGCAGCAGTTCCTGCTCGTGGACGCGTGCACGGAGAAGACGTTCGAGAACGTGTCGTGCGCGGTGTTCCGTGAGCACGAGGGTGTCTTCCTCGCGGGCGCGGAGGCGGGTCTGCTCAGCGAGAGCGGCAAGGTGGGTGCCGTGGACGTGCTGGACACTCCCCAGTTCCGCCGCTTCAGCGACCCGTTCGCGGCCGGTGCCAAGCACGTCGCCGCCACGACGCAGACCTCGACGCGCTTCGTCGGCGGCCAGTCCCCGTTCGACGACTCCGCCCGCGCCAAGGAGCAGGCCAACTCCCTGCTCGCCAAGGGCTACGACCAGCTCATGGCCGCCGCCGCGGCCGGCAACTACGGCGTGTTCGAGGCGGCGAAGGCCAAGGGCGCGTTCGCGTACGGCGTCGACGTCAACCAGTGCCCCTCGGCGCCGGGCACGGTCGTCGACAACGTCGTCAAGCGGACGGACGTCGCGGTGGAGAAGGGGATCGAGCGGGTCCTCGACGGCCGGACCGGCACGGTGTCGTACGGCCTGAAGGAGGGCGGTATCACCCTCACCGGTCTGGAGGACGGCGTGGAGTCGTCCCAGTGCGTGATCGCCGACCACGAGGACGTGCTGAAGAAGGTCGAGGCGCTGCGCGACCGGATCGTGTCGGGAGAGCTGAAGGTCGATGACCCCGCTGCCGCCTGACGATGCGGCGGGTGCCGGGGCCTGGCACGGGGACGGGACGTCCGAGGCGGCAGGGGTGTCGAAGGGGGACACCCCGGCCGCCGGCGCCGAGGTCCCGGCCGGCCGCGCCGACACTCCGGTTGCCGACGCGGAGGTCCCGGCCGGCCGCGCCGACACCCCGCCCGCCGTCGAACTCCTCGGCATCACCAAGCGCTACCCCGGCACCCTCGCCAACGACCGCGTCGACCTGACCGTCCGGCCCGGCGAGATCCACGCCCTCATGGGCGAGAACGGGGCGGGCAAGTCCACGCTCATGTCGGTCCTGTACGGCATGGAGCGCCCGGACGCCGGCACGATCCGGCTCGACGGGCGCGAGGTGTCCTTCGCCGGGCCCGCCGCCGCGATGGCCGCCGGGCTCGGCATGGTCCACCAGAGCTTCAAGCTGTTCGACTCGCTGACGGTCGCGGAGAACGTGGTGTACGGCGCCGAGCCGCGCCGCTTCGGCCTGGTGGACCGGGCCGCGGCCCGTCGCCGGGTCCGTGAACTCGGCGCGGACCACGGCCTGTCGGTCGACCCGGACGCCCGGGTCGGCGAGCTGCCGGTCGGGCTGCGGCAGCGCGTGGAGATCCTCAAGCTGCTGCACCGCGGCGCCCGCGTCCTCATCCTGGACGAGCCGACGGCCGTGCTGACGCCCGCCGAGGCCGACGCCCTGTTCGCGGTGCTCAAGTCGCTGGCGGCGCGGGGCCGTACGGTGATCCTCGTCACGCACAAGCTGCGCGAGGTGCTGGAGGGCAGCGACCACGTGACGGTGCTGCGGGACGGCCGGGTGGTGGCCCGGCTGCGCACCGCCGACACCACCGCCGACGAGATCGCGGCGGCCATGACAGGCCGCGCGGTGGAGTTGGACCGGGTGCACGCGCCCGGCACCCCGGGCGCCGTCGTGCTGGATGTCGACGGCCTCACCACCGACGGGGTGCGCGAGGTCGCGCTCACCGTCCGCGCCGGGGAGATCCTCGGCATCGCGGGCGTCGCGGGCAACGGCCAGAGCGAACTGGTCGAGGCCCTCGCCGGGTTGCGCCCGGTGACCTCGGGCCGGATCCGGCTGCGGGGCGAGGACGTCACCCACGCCTCGGCGACCGAACGGCGCGCCCGGGGCCTCGCGTACGTGCCGGAGGACCGTCACGCCGTGGGTACGGCACCGGCGGCGTCCGTGGCGGAGAACCTGGCCATGGGGCATCACCGTACGTCGCTGTCGGCCGGGTCCCGGATCGGTCTGCTCACGCCCGCCGCCGTACGCGACCACGCCCGGCGGCTGATCGAGCGGTTCGGCATCAGGACGCCGGGCCCCGGGGCGCCCGCGTCGGCGCTGTCCGGCGGCAATCTGCAGAAGCTCCTCATCGGCCGCGAACTCGCCCACGAGGCACCGCTGTTGCTGGTCGAGCAGCCCACGCGCGGGGTCGACATCGGCGCGGTCCAGAACATCCACGACGACCTGATCGCCCACCGCGACGCCGGTCACGCGGTCCTCCTCGTCTCCGCCGAACTGAGCGAGATCCGGGGGCTGTCGGACCGGGTGCTGGTCATGTACGAGGGCCGGGTGACCGCCGCGTACGACAAGGCCGACGCGGACGAGGGCGTGCTGGGTCTGGCGATGGCCGGCGGCAGCGGCGGGCGCGGTGCCCTCGACGACGCCGACGACGCCGACGACGCCCTCGGCACCACGAGCGCCGCCGGAGGCGGCACGGCACCGGTGGAGGCCGGGCACTGACATGAACCCCATACCCAGGGACCGGCTGACAGCGGTCCTCCGCTCCCCCGTCGCCTTCTCCGTCCTCGCGGGCGTCCTCATCGGCGCCCTGTTCCTGCTGGGCACGGGCGCCGACCCGCTGACCGCGTACGGCGCCGTCCTGACCGGTTCGCTCGGCGCCGACGGCATCGGCTCGACGCTCACCACCGGGACGAGTGTGCTCGGCATGGCCCTGGCGCTGGCGATCCCACTCCGCGCGGGGCTGATCAACCTCGGCGGCGACGGGCAGCTGGTCCTGGGCGGCATCACGGCCGCCGTGACCGGCCTGTACTCGCCGCTCCCGGCCCCGCTCACCGTCGTCCTCGCCCTCCTGGCGGGCATGGGGGCCGGCGCCGCGTACGCCGCCCTGGCCGCGGTGTGCGAGAACCGGTTCGGTGTTCCACTCCTGGTCAGCAGCCTTCTGCTCAGCTATCCGGCGGTGTCGCTCGCCTCCTATCTGGCCCGCTATCCGCTCAAGGAGCCCGGCTCCAGCCTGCCCCAGACGCGCAGGCTCCCGGAGGGCGTGGCGCTGCCCGCGTTCGGCGGCTCGACGGTGACCGCGGGACTGGTGCTGGTGGTGCTCGTGGCGGTCGCGTACTGGTTCACCGACCGGCGCACGGCGCTCGGCTACGAGATCCGGATGACCGGCCTCAACCCGCGCTTCACGGCGTACGCCGGCGTGGAGCGGGCGGGGCTGACACTGCGGCTGTTGGCGGTCTCGGGTGCGCTGGCCGGGCTGGTCGGCGCGATCGGGGTGCTCAGCTTCCCGTACCGCTTCCTGGACGGCTCGCTCACCGCCCCCGGCTACACCTGGACGGGGCTGACGGCCGCGCTCCTCGCGGCGGCGGCGCCGCTCGGCACGCTCCTCGCGTCGTTCTTCTTCGCGGTCCTCCAGGTCGGCGGGCTGTCGATGGAGCGCACGACCGAGGTGCCGCGCGAGCTGACACAGGTGCTCCAGGCCGTCGTCATCGTGTTCCTGGCGGCCCGGTCGCGGTTCCCGCGACGGTGGTCCGGCGGGCGGGACCGGCGGAAGGCGGTCGTGTGATGTTCTTCGACTCCGATCTCCTGATGTCCGCGTTGCGGGCGCTCACCCCCATCCTGCTGGCCGCGCTCGGCGGTGCCCTGTGCGAGCGGGCGGGGGTCTTCAACATCGGCCTCGAAGGCATGATGCTGCTGGGCTGCTTCACGGCGGTGACGACCAGCTGGTTCACCGGCAGCCCGTGGCTCGGTGTCCTCGCGGCGGCGCTGGCGGCGGCCGCGTACTCCCTCGTCCTGGCCGTCGGCGCGGTGACCCTGCGCGGGGACGCGGTGGTCCTCGGCATCGCCATGAACCTCCTCGCCGTGGGCCTGACCAGCTTCCTGCTCCGTACCGTCTTCGGCGTCCAGGGCACGTTCGACGATCCGTCGCTCGCCGGGCTCCCGCTGATCGGCGGGCTGTCCCCGCTGGCGTACCTGGCGTGGGCGTCCGTCGGGGTCGCCGCGCTCGCGCTCTCCCGCCATGTGTGGGGGCTGCGGCTGCGCGGGGTCGGCGAGGCGCCGGACGCGGCGGCCACGCTCGGGGTGAGCCCGGCCGGGTACAAGTACGCGGCGGTGCTCGTCTCCGGTGTGCTGTGCGGGCTCGCGGGTGCCCAACTCGCCCTGGGGAACGTCACGTTGTTCTCCGAGAACATGACGGCCGGCCGGGGCTGGATCGCCGTGGTGGCGGTGATGCTCGGCCGCGCGCTGCCGCTCGGCGTCCTGCTGGCGGCCCTGCTCTTCGGTCTCGCCGAGGCGGCCGGCTTCCGCCTCCAGGGGCTCGGACTGCCGCAGCAGGCGACGGACGCCGCGCCGTACGTCGTCACGCTCGGCGCCCTCTTCCTGACGACGGCCCGCCGCCGTCGCCGTACCGGTCGCGGCACCAGCACAGGCAGCACAAGCAACACAGGCAGCACCGGCGCGCGCAGCACCGGCACGAATCACTCGGGAGCCACCGCATGACCCAGGACCTCCTGCCCATCACCCGCATACCCAGGACCGGGCTGCCGCCGCGCGCGGTCGTGGTCGGCGACCCGGCGCGCGCCGCGGCGGTCGCCGCGCTGCTGGACGGCGCCGAGGAGGTGTCGTACCACCGTGAGTACCGTGTGTTCAGCGGGAGTTGGAAGGGTGTGCCGGTCGTGGTCGCCTCGCACGGGGTGGGCGGTCCGGGCGCGATCCTGCTGTTCCAGGAGCTGGCGGACGCGGGGGTCCGCACCTTCCTGCGGTTCGGCACGGCCGGCGCGATGCGGCCCGGGATCGGCGACGGCGATCTCGTGATCGCCGAGGCGGCCGTGCGCGACGACGGGGTGACCCAGCAGTTGCTGCCGCCCGAGTACCCGGCCGTCTCCGCACCCGAGGCGGTCCTCGCGCTCCAGCGTGCCGCCCGCGAGGTGGGAGCGCCGCATCATCGGGGCATCGTATGGACGAGGGCGGCCTTCCAGCCCGGCCTCATCCCGCTCGACGCGTACGACCGCGCCGGACTCGCGGCCATCGAGATGGAGCTGTCCGCGCTGTACGTGACGGCTTCGCTGCGCGGTCTCCTCGCCGGCGGGGTCCTCGTCGTGGACGGTGCGAACGCCGACGAACTGGTCGACGTCGAGACCACCGGCGGCTACGACCCGCACCGCGAGGTCGTCGCACGCGGCGTGGAGCGGGGCGCGGTCGTGTCACTGGAGGCACTGCGGCTGTTGGCCGAGGAGTACGGGGTCGAGGGGGGCGCCGCGTGAGCGAGCACGTCGATCTGCTGGTCACCGGCGGTGACGTCCTGACCGTCGACGAGGCCGGTACCCGGCTGCGGGACGGGGCCGTCGCCGTCCGGGACGGCGAGATCCTCGCGGTCGGACCGGCGGCGGAACTGGACGCGGCCTACGCGGCGGCCGAGACCCTCGACGCCGAGGGCTGTCTGGTGCTCCCCGGGCTCGTCAACGCCCATACGCACCTGGCGATGACGCTGCTGCGGGGGCGCGCGGACGACGTCACCCTCCAGGGGTTCCTGGAGCGGGTGCTGCGGTGGGAGGCGCGCCTGCTGTCGCCGAAGAACGTGGCGGCGGCGGTGCGGGTGGCGATCGCCGAGAGCCTGCGGGCCGGGGTGACGTCCGCGCTGGACATGTACTGGTTCCACGAGGCGGCCGAGCGGGTCGCGCGCGAGACGGGCTGGCGGCTGCACACCGGCCCGACCTTCATGGACGTCCCCGACCCCGCCGACGGCAGGGCGTACGAGGAGCGGCTGGAGTGGGCCCGGCGGGACCTCGCCGACCGCTCCCACCGGCCGGGGACGCGTCCGGTGCTCTTCGCGCACTCGACGTACACGCTCGCCCCGGACCAGCTGCTCGGCATAGCCGCGCTGGCGCGGGAGTTCGGGGCGCTGCTGCACATCCACGCGGCGGAGAACGCCACCGAGGTCGCCACGGTCGAGGTGCGGCACGGCAAGCGCCCGGTGGAGCTGCTGGACTCGCTCGGGCTGCTCGGCCCCGATCTGCTGCTCGCCCACGCGGTCGACCTCACCGGCCCGGAGATAGCGGCGCTGGCCCGGACCGGGACCTCGGTCGCGCACTGCCCGGTGTCGAACCTGAAACTGGGGTGCGGGATCGCGCCCGTCCCCCGGCTGCTGGGCGCGGGCGTCACGGTCGCGCTGGGCACGGACGGCGCGGTCAGCTCCAACACGCTGGACGTGCTGGGTGCCGTCCGGCAGGCGGCGCTGGTGCACAAGGCGGGCGGCGACCCCACGGCCGTCGGCGCGGAGCAGGCGGTGCGCATGGCGACGATCGAGGGGGCCCGCGCGCTGGGTCTCGGCGATCACCTGGGTTCCCTGGAGCCGGGCAAGCGGGCCGATCTGATCGTGCTCGACCTGGGCGGCCCGCATCTGCGGCCGCTGCACGACCCGTGGTCCACCCTCGCCTACGCGGCGCACTCGGCGGACGTACGCGACACGGTCGTCGAGGGGAGGGTGCTCATGCGCGAGCGGGTCCTCACCACCCTCGACGAGGCGGCGGCCCTGGCCGACCTGGAGGCTTTGGCCTGATGGACTCGGTGGAGCCCGCATAATGGCCTGATACATCGGATGTCTGAACGCCCGGAACGGCCGGAAACGACAGGGAGGGGTCGCCATGGCAGTCACCGACGAGGCGATCGAGAAGATCAAGGGCATGATCGTCTCCGGCGCGCTGCGCCCCGGCGACCGGCTCCCGAAGGAGAGCGAGCTCGCGGCCGACCTCGGGCTGTCCCGCAACTCCCTGCGCGAGGCCGTGCGCGCCCTGTCGTTGATCCGCATCCTGGACGTACGGCAGGGCGACGGCACCTATGTGACCAGCCTCGATCCCCAACTCCTGCTGGAGGCGATGAGTTTCGTCGTCGACTTCCACCGCGACGACACGGTCCTGGAGTTCCTCGCCGTGCGCCGCATACTGGAACCGGCGGCGACGGCGATGGCCGCCCTGCGGATCAGCGAGCAGCAACTGGACGCGCTGGCGGCCCAGTTGGACAAGCTCGGCACCGATCCGTCGGTGGAGGAACTGGTCGCCTGCGACCTGGAGTTCCACCGGGGCATCGTGCAGACCTCCGGGAACTCCGTGCTGTGTTCGCTTCTCGACGGCCTGTCGGGTCCGACCACGCGGGCCCGCATCTGGCGCGGACTGACCCAGGAGGACGCCGTCAGCCGGACCCTGCACGAGCACCGCGCCATCCTGGCCGCCCTGCGCGACCGCGACGCCGACGCCGCGCGCTCCTGGGCGACGGTGCACATCGCGAGCGTGGAGCAGTGGCTGCGATCGTCGCTGTGAGAAGTTGATCACCTGAGGCTCCGGCGGCGGACGCGTGTTTGTGCCGTGCGAACGGGGCAGTGATCCGTTCACTCCCCCGTGCAAGGGGGCTGCGGTAGGCCCCTCGGCACGCCGTAAGGTTGGGGCGTACGCGAGGGCACGTCGGAAGGAGGCGCTGGGTGATCGAGCTGGAGGGGGTTCCCGAGCTGATCGACCCAGTGATGGTGGCCGCGTTCGAAGGCTGGAACGACGCCGGCGACGCCGCCTCCACCGCGGTCGCGCATCTGGACCGGGAATGGAAGGGCGAGGTGTTCGCGGCGCTGGACGCCGAGGACTACTACGACTTCCAGGTGAACCGTCCCACGGTGTGGCTGGACGGCGGCGTACGGAAGATCACCTGGCCGACGACAAGGTTGTCGGTGGTCAGGGTGGGCGGCGACAAGCCCCGCGATCTCGTACTCGTCCGGGGTATCGAGCCGTCGATGCGCTGGCGCTCGTTCTGCAACGAGCTGCTGGGCTTCGCCCATGAGCTGGGGGTGGAGCTGGTGGTCGTGCTGGGCGCGCTGCTCGGCGACACCCCGCACACGCGTCCGGTCCCGGTCAGCGGTGTCACGTCCGATCCCGATCTGGCACAGCGGATGGATCTGGAGGAGACCAAGTACGAGGGGCCCACGGGCATCGTCGGCATCCTCCAGGAAGCGTGCACGCACGCCGGTGTCCCCGCGGTCTCGCTCTGGGCGGCGGTGCCGCACTACGTGTCGCAGCCGCCGAACCCGAAGGCGACGCTGGCCCTCCTGAACCGCCTGGAGGACCTCATCGACGTACGCATCCCGCTGGGTGAGCTGCCCGAGGACGCGCGCGCCTGGCAGGTGGGCGTGGACCAGCTGGCGGCGGAGGACAGCGAGGTCGCCGAGTACGTGCAGACGCTGGAGGAGGCCCGGGACACGGCGGAGCTGCCGGAGGCGTCGGGCGAGGCGATCGCCCGCGAGTTCGAGCGGTATCTCCGGCGGCGGGACGGTGGGCCCGGCTCCGCCGGTCCGGCCGGGGGCCACGCCACGGCCGACGGGGGTGACACGGGCCCCGGCGCGTGGAACCCGAAGGAGAACCCCGGGGGGCGTACGCGGCCGCCGAAGCCGTCGCGGCCTGACGCCGCAGGCGAGGACGAGGGCGACGGCGAGGGTTCGTCGGAGGAGTAGTGGGCCGGGGATGCCGTGGCGGTGGCGCTGCGCGGGATCTGCGGGTTTGTTGTTGCTGGTCGCGCCCACGCGGCGGAGCCGCACATCGAGTGGAGCCCCGCGCCCCTTCGGGCGCGGGGAACTGGGCCAGGAGTTACCGGGTGCTCAGCATTTGATCGCCACCACCGCGTAGGTCGTGTCCGGGGTCGGGGTCGTGGTGAAGCGGGCGTTGGGCAGGTACAGGCGGTTCTTGTGGGCCGCGACCGTGGTCGGGACGTCGAAGTCGGCGTCGCTGAGGCGGCCCTCGAAGATGCCGCTGCGGCCGTCGGCGGAGAGCTGGAACACGTCGATCGCGTTCTGTCGGTTCTGCACGACGTAGAGCCGCCGGCCGAGGAGCAGCATGCCGTCGCCGTTGGTGAGGGGGGCCGCGTCCCCCAGGTCGACCAGGGTCGTGACTCCGGTCCTCGGGTTCACCCGGTGGAGACCACCGACGCCGGACTGGACGACCAGGAGAGCCTTGCCGTCCGGGGTCCGGGTGATCCCGTTGGCGTTGACCACCTCGCCCGGCGTCTGGGTCCAGGCGCCGCTGAGGGGGACCGTGACGACCTCGTCCGGGCCCGGCAGCCGGCCGTCGCGGCCGAGCGGCAGGGCGTACAGGGCGGGCTGGAACGAGTCGGTGAACCAGGCGGCGCCGGGGGTGAGGAAGACGTCGTTGGCGAAGGTCGGCGTCTTCGTGGTGAGCGTGTACGAGGCGATGATCTTGCCGGTACGGACGTCCACCACCCGGGCGCCCTGACCGCGCCCGGCGACGAACAGCCGCCCCCGGTCGTCGAGTTTGAGCCCGACGGAGGGCGTACCGGGGCCGGCCGAGATGATGCGGCCCGCGCCGGTGCGCAGGTCGGCGCGGTAGATCGAGCCGTCGCCGAGGGAGCCGAGGTAGGCGTAGGGGTCGGCGCCGATGGTGATGCCCTCGGGACGGAAGCCGTTCGGCAGGGGAATGACGTCGGGCCACGGGTCCCCGGACGCCGAGTCGGTGGCGGAGGCGGTCGAAGCCGCGGAGGCGGCGGAGGCGGAGGCGGCGGAGGCCCCGACGAGCAGCGCGCCGGCGGTGGCGGCCGACAGCGTGAGCAGGCTCCGCCGACCGAGGTGGGGGGCGGGGCCGGCGGAGGGGGATTGCGGGGGATGCGGGGGGAGCGGGGGTGCCACTGTGCGTCCCTTCCACGAAGGGACCGGCAGCTGGCCGGTCCGGCTTCAACTGACGTCTGTCACCCCATCACATGCCGACCGGCCCCGCAGCCCTTCACCCCTCGACCGACAGCGCCTTGACAGCCCCGGAAGAGCTCGCGGCCGGGATTGTGACGGTCTGTTCGGCTCGGCCGATCAGCTCCTCCTCCGTCCCTCCGTGAACTTCCGTCCAGGCACCGCGCCTTCGTGCCCCCTGCGGCGGGAGACCGGCCGTCCGCCCCGCGAGGAGCAGTAGCGGCCCTGCCTACGCCGCCTACGAGCGCTGGGGCGCGTCCTCCGGTCGGAGGACGCGCCCCAGCGGTGTCCGTGTGGTGCGTATGGTGCGTGAGGCGTGGGCGACGCCTGTGCAGAGTCGTTACTGCAACGGCTTCACAGGGCCACGCCCAACAGCGCGTCCACGGCGCGCGACACCACGCCGGGCGCGCCCTCGTCCGTACCGCCCCGCTCCTGCTGGAGGGCGGCCCAGCGGTCGACCGCGGTGAGCGCGGTGGGCGCGTCCAGGTCGTTCGCGAGGGCCTCGCGGATCTCCTCGACCAGGGCCTCGGCGGGCGGTCCGTCGGGGCGGGAGACGGCGGCGCGCCACCGGTCGAGGCGGGCCACGGCGTCCTGGAGCACCTGGTCGGTCCACTCCCAGTCGGACCGGTAGTGGTGGGCGAGGAGCGCGAGCCGTATCGCTGCCGGGTCGACCCCGTCGCGGCGGAGCTTGGAGACGAAGACCAGGTTGCCCTTGGACTTCGACATCTTCTCGCCGTGCAGGGCGACCATGCCGGCGTGGACGTACGCCTTGGCCATGGGGAACTCGCCGGTCAGCGCCTGCGCGTGCGATGCGCCCATCTCGTGGTGCGGGAAGGCGAGGTCGGAGCCGCCGCCCTGGACGTCGAAGCCCATGCCGAGGTGGTCGAGGGCGATGGCGACGCACTCGATGTGCCAGCCGGGCCGGCCGCGGCCGAGGGAGCCGCCGTCCCAGCTGGGCTCGCCCTCGCGCGCGGCCATCCAGAGCATCGGGTCGAGGGGGTTCTTCTTGCCCGGCCGGTCCGGGTCGCCGCCGCGCTCGGCGGAGAGCAGCCGCATGGTGGCGGCGTCGAGGCGTGAGACCTTGCCGAAGTCGGGGTCGGACTCGACGGAGAAGTAGATGTCGCCCTCGAGTTCGTAGGCGGCGCCGGAGTCACGGAGCCGCTCGACGAGCGGAACGATGCCGGGGATGGCCTCGACCGCGCCGATGTAGTGGCGGGGCGGGAGCATCCGCAGGGCGGTCATGTCCTCGCGGAAGAGGGCGGTCTCCTTCTCGGCGAGGGCCACCCAGTCGATGGAGTCGCGCTCGGCCCGCTCCAGCAGGGGGTCGTCGACGTCCGTCACGTTCTGGACGTAGTGAACCTGCCGCTTGGTGTCGAGCCACACGCGCTGAACGAGGTCGAACGCGTTGTAGGTCGCCGCGTGACCCATGTGGGTCGCGTCGTACGGGGTGATACCGCAGACGTAGATACGGGCGACGGGACCGGGGTCAAGGGTGATGAGCCCATCGGTCGCGGTGTCGTGGATCCGAAGGTCGCGGCCCTTGCCGGGCAGGGCGGGGACCTCAGAAGCGGGCCAGGCATGCATGCCACGAGCCTAACCCGATCGCCGCGCCGCTATGCCGGGCCCTCCGGGGGTTCGGCCGGTCGCCCCGTGACTCGCGGGGGACACGCTGTCGCGCGAGTGCGGCCGGGTGGGTGGCGGGGCGCCTATCGACCCGGGGGTACGGGCTGTTGCGCGACTGCCGCCGGGGCGTGGCTGATCGCGCAGTTCCCCGCGCCCCGGACGGGGCGCGCCTCAGACCGGGGGCCAGGGGATCGCCGGCCAGTCGCCGGTCGGCTCCGGGTGTCGGCCGCTCTTCAGCAGCGCGGCGACCCGCTCCCGTGTGGCGTCCAGCTCGGCCGGTGTGATCAACGCGACGAGCTTCGCGGCCAGGGCCCCGCCCTCGCCGAGCCCGTCGCGCAGCCGCTCCAGCACCCCCACGGCCTCCTCCGTGAGCGGCTCCCCCGCCCAGCCCCACAGCAGCGTCCGCAGCTTGTTCTCGACGTTGAAGGTCACTCCGTGGTCGATGCCGTAGAGCCGCCCCTCGGCGGCCGGCAGGAGGTGCCCACCCTTGCGGTCGGCGTTGTTGACGACCGCGTCGAGGACGGCGAGCCGCCGCAGCCGCTGGTCGTCGGCGTGCACGAGGAGCGCGGTCTCGCCGTTCCCGACCTCCGCGAAGCCGACGGCCTTCCAGCCCTCCCCGGCCTCCTCGCCGTCGACGAGGGCCAGCAGCTCGGACCCGGGCGCGCCCTCGATCCACAGCTGGCACATGCCCTGCCCGTACGGCCCGTCGCGCAGGACGGTGGGCGGGACGAGCCCCCAGCCGGTCGCCTCGGACACCTCGTACGCGGCGACCTCCCGCTGCGCGAGCGTCCCGTCGGGGAAGTCCCACAGGGGCCGCTCCCCGGCGACGGGCTTGTAGACGCAGGCGGCTTCCTGGCCTTCGTGCGAGACCGTGCAGTACAGCACCGCGTTGGACGCCTCCCGCACCTGCCCGCGCACCGTCAGCTCGCCCTCGGCCAGCAGCCTGACCGACGGCTCGGCCGGCGGGGTGGGCGCCGGCTCGGCGGAGGAGGTCACTCCCCGCGCCGGTATCCGTTCTGGCGCGGACATACGTGTCCCTCCGGGTCGAGCGGCAGACTGCACAGCGGGCACGGTGGCCGCCCCGCGTTGACGACGTCGAGGGCGCGCTTGGCGAAGGCCCGGGCCTGGGAGCCGGTGAGGCGGACGCGGAGCATCGGCGGGCCGTTCTCCTCGTCCTGGAGCATCCGCTCCTCCGCCTCGGCCAGGTCCTCCTCGGAGTCGGCGTCCAACTCGACCAGGGCCTGCGCCTCGACGATCATCCGCTCTTCGTCGCCGTCCCAGGCCAGCGCCATGGTGCCGACCCGGAACTCCTCCTCGACGGGGGTCTCCAGCGGCGCCGTGTCCGACACCTCGGTGGGGGCGACGGCCGGGACCGCGGCGCTGCCGCCGCTGCGCCGCACGACCTCGTCCAGCAGTTCGTCCATGCGCTCGGCGAGCGCGGCGACCTGGGTCTTCTCCAGGGCGACGCTGGTGACGCGCTGCCCGGAGGAGGCCTGCAGGAAGAAGGTACGGCGCCCGGGCAGCCCGACCGTACCGGCCACGAAGCGGTCCGGGGGGTCGTAGAGGAACACCTGACGGGACACGTCCTGTCTCCATTGGAATCGACGTCGGGACCGGCCGCGTCGGCTGCTGACTTGCTCAGCGCCGCCGCGACCGCTTCACCCTACTGCGGTTGACGATCACGGTGCCCCCGCACCGCCCCCCACGGTCGCGTCACCGCTCGGGGGCTCCTCGCGCGGCGCCAGGGACGAGAAGTCCCCGGTGTCGCCGAGGCGGACGAGAAACGGCCTGAGTCGGGTGTAACGGATCGCGGTGATGGAACACGGTTCGACAGAGATCCGCTGGAAGAGGTCCAGATGAAGTCCGAGTGCGTCCGCGACGAGCGACTTGATGATGTCGCCGTGCGAGCACATCACGTACACGGCGTCGGCGCCGTGGTCGCGCTCCACGCGCGCGTTCCACTCCCGGACCGCCTCGGCGGCCCGGTGCTGCATGGCCCGCATCGACTCACCGCCCGGGAACGCGGCGGCCGTCGGATGCGCCTGGACGACCTGCATCAGCGGCTCGTCGTTCAGCTCGGCGAGCTTGCGGCCGGACCAGTCGCCGTAGTCGCACTCGCCGATGCGCTCGTCGGTGTGCGCGGCGAGTCCCGGCCGGGCGTCCAGCAGTGGCCGGATCGTCTCCTGACAGCGCTGGAGCGGGCTGGTGACGACCTCGGCGATCGGCAGCCCGGCGAGGCGGTCGGGCAGCGCCGCGGCCTGCGCGGCGCCTCGCTCGTCGAGCGCGACCCCGGGCGTCCACCCGGCGAGCACGCCCTCGGTGTTGGCGGTGGAACGTCCGTGCCGGACAAGGATCAACGTGGGCATGCGCCCCAGCCTAGACGCCCGCCCGACGGCCTCCCCCGGCCCTGTGGACAAGGCTCTGCGAAAGGAACTCCCCGTGATCGTCGACTGCGCCGTCTACCGCGACGGGCACCGCACCGAGGGCCCCGACGACCTCTCCGACGCCCTGGCCGCCGCCCGCGCCTCCGGTGGCTTCGTGTGGATCGGCCTGCATGAGCCGTCGGAGAAGGAGTTCGCCCTGGTCACCGAGGAGTTCGCGCTGCATCCGCTGGCTGTGGAGGACGCCCTGAAGGCCCACCAGCGGCCCAAGCTGGAGGTGTACGACGACTCGCTGTTCATGGTGCTCAAGCCGGTCGTGTACGAGCCGTCCAGCGACACCGTGACCACCGGCGAGGTGATGGTCTTCCTCGGCCACGCCTTCGTGGTGACCGTCCGCCACGGCGAGGGCTCGCCCCTGGGCGTCGTACGCCGTCGTCTGGAGCAGGAGCCCGAACTGCTCGGCAAGGGGCCCACGTCCGTGCTGTACGCGATCACGGACGCCACCGTCGACCACTATCTGGAGGTGGCGACCGAGCTCCAGACCGACCTGGAGGAACTGGAGACGGAGGTCTTCTCCCCCGACGTCGGCGGCTCACGGAACACGGCGTCCCGGATCTACACGTTCAAGCGCCAGGTCCTGGAGTTCCGCCGGGCCACCGGCCCCCTCGCCGCCCCGCTCGCCCGGCTCTCGGGCACCGGCACCTCCACCCCCGCGGTGCCCTTCGTCGAGGAGAAGGCCCAGCCCTTCTTCCGCGACGTCAACGACCACCTCACGCGCGTCAACGAGTCCGTCGAGGGTCTGGACCGGCTGGTGTCCGACATCCTCTCCGCGCATCTCGCGCAGATGAGTGTCCGCCAGAACGACGACATGCGGAAGATCTCGGCCTGGGCGGCGATGGCCGCGATCCCGACCATGGCCGCCGGGGTCTACGGCATGAACTTCGAGCACATGCCGGAACTGCGCTGGGTGTGGTCGTACCCGGCGCTGATGGCGCTGATGGTCATGACGGAGGTGCTGGTGTACCGGCTCTTCAAGCGCCGGGGCTGGCTGTAGCGACCACCCGCCCCCGGGACGCTGTTCCTGGGCCGTACGCGCGCGTGGGCGGACGGTGCGGCCCCACGCGCGCGTGACGGGTGTGCGAGGTGCTCAGGCGAACTCGGGGGCGGCGGTCGCCGGTCCGCCGAGGGCGTCGCGGCGTTCCGGCATCGTCAGCGTCACCATGCGACGCCAGCCGACCGCCCGCTCGTACGCGTACACGGCGTGGATGCCGGCGGCGAGGACGGCCGCCTTCGCCCTGGGCCAGCCGAGGACGCGCCCCATCCGGTCCATCACGGCGAGGCTGACGTCCCGGTAGACGGCGATCTCCGCGAGGGCGCACTCGCGCAGGGTCCGCTGGATCAGACGCCCGTGTCCGGCGGCCGCGTAGCGCAGCAGTTCCTCGTGGGTGTAGGCGAGGTGGTTGTCCTCGTCGTCGGAGATCATCCGGACGGCCTTGCCGATCTCGGGATGGTCCGCGAAGTGCTTGCGGAGCATCACCATCTGGTCGGCTGCGCGCTGTTCGGTGACCCGGCTGTGGGACAGGTAGACGATGATGTCCCGCAGGGTGAGGGCCTGGTCGGCCTTGAGCTTCTCGTGCGCGAGACCGATGCCGCGGCGTTCGAGGAGCATGGTGTAGTCGGTCTCGGGCGGGACCTCCACCGGTTCGAGGCCGCGCTTCTTCATGAGGGCGTTGAAGATCCGCCCGTGTTTGTCCTCGTCGGCACCGTGGCGGGTGATCTTCGGTGCGAGTGCGCGCTCGCTCTGCGGGACGAGCGCGGCGATGCGCGCGTTCTCCCAGCCGCCCTGCGTCTCGCCGCTGGCGGCGATCGAACAGAACAGCCGGAACGACTCGTCGTTGTCGACGATCTCCTGGAACAGACTCTTGGCCGAAAGCATCGGAGGCACCTCTCTGCAGGGGGCCTGGCAGGGTCCTGCAGAAAACGAGTCAAATGGGGTACCAGGAGCCGGGCAACAGCTGTGTCGGACAAATCCGCCGAACGAAGGATGCCGGGGCGGCGCGAACGCGTAACCGAGCGGGTCGCGCCGCGTTGTCCTTCGTGACGGCCGTGGCGGGGAAGACCCCCGAGCCCCCACCACGGCCGCTGAACTTTCTGCCCCCGCCGACCCCCCTGCCGTCCGGCCGATTCCGGCCGGTTCCGGCGCGCGGCGGCCGTTGCGCCGTTCGGGTTACGCGAGCCCGGCCAGCTCCAGGGCCTCGGTGCCGGCTCGGAGCGAGGCGATCCGCTCGTCCAGGGTGAAGCCCGCGGGGGCGAGGGTGAGGGTGGTGACCCCGGCCGCGGCGTAGGCCTTCATCCGGTCGGCGATGCGCTCCACGGAGCCGAGCAGCGTCGTCTGGTCGATCAGCTCGTGCGGGATGGCCGCCGCGGCCCCGGCCTTGTCGCCGGCCAGGTACTTGTCCTGGATCTCGGCGGCCTCCTTCTCGTACCCCATGCGCTGGGCGAGCTGGTTGTAGAAGTTCTGCTTGCGGCTGCCCATGCCGCCGACGTACAGGGCGGTGTACGGGCGGAAGGTGTCGGCGAGCGTCGTGACGTCCTTGTCGTCGCCGACGGCCAGCGGCAGGGTCGGGCAGACGTCGAACCCTTCGAGGGTCTTGCCGGCCTTCTCCCGTCCCGCGCGCAGGTACGTGATCGCGGTGTCCTCCAGGTGCGCGGCCGAGGGGAAGATCAGCAGGGCGCCGTCGGCGATCTCGCCGGTCTGCTCCAGGTTCTTCGGGCCGATCGCGGCGATGTACAGCGGGATGTGCTCGCGGGTGGGGTGCACGGTCAGCTTGAGCGGCTTGCCGGGGCCGCCGGGCAGGGGCAGCGTCCAGTGCTCGCCGTCGTGCGACAGGCGCTCACGGGTCATCGCCTTGCGGACGATCTCGACGTACTCGCGGGTGCGGGCGAGCGGCTTGTCGAACTTGACCCCGTACCAGCCCTCCGAGACCTGCGGTCCGGAGACGCCGAGGCCGAGCCGGAAACGGCCGCCGGAGAGCGAGTCCAGCGTCGCGGCGGTCATCGCGGTCATCGCGGGCTGGCGGGCCGGGATCTGGAAGATGGCCGAGCCCACGTCGATGCGGTCGGTCTTGGCGGCGACCCAGCTGAGCACGGTGGCGGCGTCCGAGCCGTACGCCTCCGCCGCCCAGCACACCGCGTACCCCAGCCGGTCGGCCTCCTGGGCCACGGCCAGGTTGTCCCCGTCCATTCCGGCGCCCCAGTAGCCGAGGTTGATCCCGAGCTTCATAGAGACCCGCCTTCCCTTACCCATCGGTAACGTCCTTGTTCCCGCCGACCCTACCCTTGCGCTCCGCTGAGGGGGCGGGGGAGCTCGGGAGGTTGAGGTTGTCGGGCGAGTGCGGGTCGGTCGTGGTTGCTCGCGCAGTTCCCCGCGCCCCTGAAAGGCCTGCGGCCTTTCGGCATCGGCCCGCAGGGCCGTCCCGAGGGGCGCGGGGAACTGCGCGACAAGCCCCCACTCGGTCGCGGACGGCGAACCCGCACTGCCAAATTCGGTTATCCACAGGCCCCCACGTGACCAAGCCTGGCCAGTAATGTCGGCGTTCATGGAGCAGAGGCATCTCGGCCGTACCGGCCTGCGCGTGTCCCGGATCGGGCTCGGCACCCTGACGTGGGGCCGCGACACGGACGAGCATGACGCCGCGGACATGTTGAAGGTGTTCTGGGAGGCGGGCGGCACCCTCGTGGACACGGCCGACGTGTACGGGGACGGCGAAGCCGAGTATCTGCTGGGGCAGTTGATGGACGGGCTGGTGCCCCGCCGCGACCTGGTCATCTCCACGAAGGCCGGCAGCGTCCCCGACCCCGACCGCCGCTTCGACGGTTCCCGGGGCCATCTGCTCGCCGCGCTGGACGCCTCCCTCGCCCGCCTCGGCACGGACTACGTCGACGTCTGGCACATCCACGCCTACGACCCCGAAACACCGCTCGACGAAACGCTGCAGGCCCTCGACCTGGCCGTCAGCAGCGGCCGCGCCCGGTACGCCGGGGTCTCCAACTTCTGCGGCTGGCAGCTCGCGAAGGCGGCCACCTGGCAGCTCGCGGCCCCCGGCATACGCACCCGCCTGGCCAGTACGCAGTTGGAGTACTCCTTGTTGCAACGCGGCGTCGAACGCGAGGTGCTGCCCGCCGCGCTGGACCTCGGCGTCGGTCTGCTGCCCTCGTCGCCACTGGGTCGCGGGGTGCTGACCGCCAAATACCGCCACATCACGCCCCCCGACTCCCGGGGCGGCTCCGAGCACATGGCGCCGTTCGTCGCGCCCTACCTCGACGAGACGGCGACCAGCATCGTGGAGGCGGTGCAGACCGCCGCGGACGGTCTCGCCGTCACCCCGCTCCAGGTGGCCCTCGCCTGGGTGCGCGACCGGCCGGGCGTGGCCGCGCCCATCGTCGGCGCGCGCAACGCGCTGCAGCTCACGGGGGCATTGTCAGTGGAGAGCCTTAGTCTTCCTGACGAGATCTGCCGGGCTCTCGACGACGTGTCGGCGCCCGTGCACCGCTATCCCGATCACGACTGGAGCACGCTGTGAGCACGGAGCCCTCGACCACGGGGACGGACGAGCCGGGAGGAGGGGGCGACACGACGGCCTCCGCCGCGCCCGACGACGCGGCCGCCGACGCCGGGGCCGCTCCGGAAGGCTCGGCCGGGGACAGCGAGTCGGCCGACACCGCCGAAGTCGATACCGAATCCGGCGACGAAGCCGAGGCCGGTACCGAGCCCCAAGTCGGTGCCGCCGAAACCTCCGAGGCCGCGCCCGAAGTCTCCGAGGCTCAGGCCGAGTTGGCGGCGCAGCGGCTGGAGCGGGAGCGGATCGAGCGGCGCAAGGCGGAGAAGAGCGCGCCGATCACGAGCGGGGCCAAGCTCAGCGGGACGGCCGCCGACCTGCTGGCCGCCGTGCGGGCCGTGGAGGGCGGCCAGAAGCCCACGGCCACCGTCTTCGACGGGCCGGAGCCGACGCCGCGTCGGCCCGCGGAGGAGCCGGTGCGGCGGCCACAGCCCGTGGCGCCCCCGGTCGGCGTGGCTGTCCCCTCCGGCGAGACGGTCGACGCGGTGCGCGCGGTGCTAACCGAGGGTGGTGCTCCCGAGGCCCTGGTGCCGCAGGTCGCCGAGGCGCTCGGCGAGGGCGCGGGCGCCCGGCTGCGGGAGGATCCCTGGCAGTTGCTGCGCGTGCCGGGCGTACGGCCCGAGCAGGCGGACGGGTTCGCGCGGGCCCTGCTCGGCGCGGAGTGCGGCCCGGACGACGAGCGGCGGGGCCGGGCGGTCACCGTATGGCTGCTGGAGCAGGCGGCCGTGGCCGGGCACACGGCGTTGGAGGCCCCGGCCCTGGTCGCCGCGCTCGGTCAGCGTTCCGTCCCCGACCCCGACGAGGCGGTCCAGAGCACCGTGGCCGAGGGCGAGGCCCTGGTCTTCCAGGACGCGTTGGACGACGCCCCGGCCGCGACCCGTTCCGCACCGGCCCCCGCATCCGCGCACGCCGACGACGAGGGCGAGGGTGAGGGCGACGAGGCGGAGGAGGAGCGCCCGGTCCGTGTCCTCATCGGCCTGGAGCGTTACGCCCTCGCCGAGGAGAGCCTCGCCGACGCACTCGCCCGCCTCATGAACTCCCTGCCCAAGGAGGATCCGACCGACTGGGCCTCGGCAGCGGCGTCGGCCCCGCGTTCCGCCGCCGAGCTGATCCGTGCCGTCGCCGGACACGGGCTCGTGCTGCACACCGGCGGCGAGGCGGCCCGCGCCGAGCCGGCGGCGCTCGTCACGGCCGCCCGGTCGCTGGGCCTGCGGGCGTACGCGGCGACGCACAGCGCGGACGGCAGACGACGCTTCGCCGCACAGCTGGGCTCCGCCGGCGCCGAGCCCGCTGAGAGGGACGACACCGTCGTGGCGACCCTCGCCGGGCTGCTGTCCGGCGCCGAGGGACCCGGCCGTGACGTGGACGGCGCGCTCGACCTGGACCTTCTCGTGGTGCTGGACGCGCCCCAGTTGGACGTCGAGACGGCCGCGCTGCTCGCCGAGTCGCTGCCCGACGGGGCCCGGCTGGTGTTCAGCGGCGACCCGGGGGTGCTGTGGTCCGCCGGGCCGGGCCGGGTCTTCGCCGACCTGCTCGCCGCCCGGGCCTGCCCGCAGGTGGCCTCCCGGACACCCGACCCCGGGCCCATCGGCGAACTGGTCTCCGGCATCGGGATCGGCGAGCTGAACCAGGTCGACGCGCCCGGCAAGGAGGTCGTGATCGTGCCGGTGCGGGACGCCGGTGAGGCCGTGCACCGGACCGCGCAGCTCGTCGTGGACTCGGTGCCGAGGGCGTTCGGGATCCCCGCGGAACAGGTGCGGGTGATCACCCCCGGCCATGGGGGCGCCGCCGGTACGCGTGCGCTGAACGCCGCGTTGAAGGAGCGGCTGAACCCCGGTCCGGGCCGTTTCGGCGGCTTCGACCCGGGCGACCGTGTGGTCCACTCCCCCGCGCCGGGCCGTACGACCCCCGGCCGCGTGGTGAAGGCCGATGCCGAGGGGCTGCACCTGGAGTGCGCGGGCACGGCCGTCGTCGTACCGAAGGAGCGGGTCGAGCAGACCGTGCGGCACGGGTGGGCGCTGACCGCGCACCAGGCCGTGGGGCACCGGTGGCCGGCGGCGGTGGTGGTCCTGCCGGGTGACGCGGCGCAGGCCCTCACGCGCCCCTGGGTCTACACGGCCTTCGGTCGCGCCGAGCGGCACCTGTCCGTCGTGCACGGGGTGGAGCAGGCCCTGCCGCGCGCGGTCGCCGAGATCCCGCCGAAGCCCCGCACGACCCGACTGCCGGCCCTGCTCAAGGCCCAGGTGCCGCCGACCGATTGACGCACCGCCCGGCAACGGACGCGCGCCTCCTGGAGCGGCCCGCAGGGCCGTCCTCCAGGGGGCGCGGGGAACTGCGCGAGCAACCACGCACGACCCGAGGCCGCCGACGACGGACGCCCCGAGCTCTCAGGCGCCCCGCTGAGGACCCCTACCGGTCCACATCCAGCGGTTCCAGGTCCTCGTCCTCGTCCAGGTCCGCGACGAGCGTGACGTCGTCGTCCAGGTCGTCGTCGTCCGGCTCGTCGTCGAAGACCGCGCTGACGTCGAAGCGGCAGACGGTCAGCTGTGTGTCGACCCCTTCGAAGGGCGCCTCCAGCCACTCCCCGGGCTCGGCGGCGTCGTCCGCGGCGGTCACCCAGAGCGTGGAGTCGCCCTCCTCCAGGCCGAACTCCTTGTGCCGGGAGGCGATCTCGTCCGGTTCGAACTCGCCGAACAGCACCCCGAGGGCGCCGAGCACCGTGCTCGCGGCCCCCTCGGAGGCGGTCGGCTCCTCGGCCGCCTCCACGCGCTGCGCCTGTGCCAGCAGCCGCTGCGGCTCGCCCACCGTGTAGTCGCGGCGGATCAGCACACTGAGCGCGCCTGGCTCGTCGGGGCCGATGTACGGCGGCCTGTCCTCGGTGCCGGGGATCTCGAAGGGCGTGACCTCGTCATAGCGGTCGTAGAGCAGTTCGTCGTACTCCTCGGCGGCCGCGGCCAGCTCGTTGAACGCCTCGTAGACGGCCGGGTCGTCCTCCCCCGACCGGCGTTCGACCGCGGCCAGGTGGCGGTCGAGCGCGGTCTTGACCGCCTCGGCGGCGGCGCGTACCTCGGCAGCGGTGGGCTGCGCAGCATCAGACATAGTGCAGACGCTATCCGTACCGGGCCCCAGCCCGCACAATAGATACCGATGCCGGAATACGAATTTGTCGACGTGTACGTACCGCGCGGGGTCTCCCGCAAGGACGCCACACGCCTGCTGACGGACCATGCCGAGTACGGACACTGGGAGTTGGACCGACTGAGCCTGCTGCGTGACGGCAGCCGCAGGGTGCGGTTGCGCCGACGGATCATCCGCCAGGTGCGCGCCACATGGTGAGTGGGCGGAACGCGACGGAGCGGGCCCCGCGGATGCGGGGCCCGCTCCGTCGCGTGGACGCCGGGTCCGGTTACAGCGCGGCGGCGCGTGCCTTGCGGTAGATCAGGGCACCGCCGATCAGCGCCCCCGCGCCCACCGGGAGCATCATCCCCAGCGGCAGGTCGCCGCCGGTCTGGGCGAGCTGCGCGGCGCCGTCGGGCCGGCTGACGGTCTGCGTGCCCGGGGTGTTGGTGTCACCGCCGGGGACCTCGCCGCCGGGCGTGCCCGGACCGCCGGGCCCGCCGGGCTTGCCCGGAGCCTGCGGGGACGCCTCCTCGGAGTCGCCCGGCGGGTTCTGCGTGCCGCTGCCCGGGTTCTCGTGCGCCCCTCCGCCGCCCGAGTTCCCGCAGTCGTCGTCCGCGACCCCGTTGCCGATGCCGACCACGCTGACGCTGTTGCCGCACACGTTGACCGGCACGTGGACCGGAACCTGGATGTGGTTGCCGGAGGCCACACCCGGCGAGTCACCGGTGTGACCGCCTGCGTGGGAGCCGCCGCCGTAGGACGGACCGTGGCCGTCGTCGCCGTAACCGCCGCCATAACCGCCGCCGCCCGAGCCGTTGGAGCAGTCGTTGCCCACGGCCGTGTTGCCGACGCCGACCACGTTCACGCTGTTGCCGCAGACGTTGACCGGTGCGTTCACCGGGGCCTGCACGACGTTGCCGGAGGCCACGCCGGGCGAGTCACTGGCGTGACCCCGGGCCTGGGAACCCCCGTGCGAGGAACCGTGGCCCTGGTCGCCGTGGCCGCCGCCTGCGTGCTTGCCACCGCCGTTGGAACACTTGTTGCCGGCTGCCGGGTTGAGCAGCCCGACCACGTTCACCGTGTTGCCGCAGACGTTGACCTCGGCCTCCACCGGCGCCTGCACGGTGTTGCCGGAGAGCACGCCCGGCGAGTTGGTGGCGGAGCCCTGCGCGCCGGAGTCGGCGTGCGCCATGCCTCCGGCCGCGGCGAAGACCCCGGACGCGGCCGCCACCGTCATGAGGCCTTTGCGGGTGACCTGTCGCATTGCTGAATTACCTGCCTTAAGCCTTATGTTGTGATCTTGTACACCTTGTCGGGAGACCGAACGGCCCCGGAGTGCATGGCGCGCACTCCGGGGCCGACGGTTTGTTCAGACCCTCACCGGGTGAGGCACAACGTCACTTGTTGATGCAGGTGTTGCCGAAGGCGGGGTTCAGCAGCCCGATCACCGAGATCGTGTTGCCGCACACGTTCACGGGGACGTGAACCGGCACCTGGACGACATTGCCGGACGCGACACCCGGGGAGCCGACGGCGGCACCCTGAGCCCCGGCGTCGGCGACGGCCATACCCGCGCCCGCGAGAACCAGACCACCGGTGGCAGCCGCAGCGGCGACGACCTTCTTGAGCATTGTTCCTCCTTGTTGGCAAAGCGACTCCAAGTAGCGAGTCGCATCACCTGTAACGAGGAGGGAGTAATGGAGCTACGAGCTTATGGTCGGATTCACTCGTCACGGTCGACCTTCGTACGCCCGGCCGAATTAAGTGCCGGACGGGTCAGGACGGGTCAGGACGCGTCGATGAAACGGTCGAGCACGCGCACACCGAACTTCAGGCCCTCCACCGGCACCCTCTCGTCGACACCGTGGAACATGCCCGCGAAGTCCAGCTCCGGCGGCAGCTTCAGCGGCGCGAAGCCGAAGCCCCGGATGCCGAGGTCGTCGAAGGACTTGGCGTCCGTACCGCCGGAGAGCATGTACGGGACCGCCTGCGCGGCCGGGTCCTCGGCGAGCAGCGCGGACTGCATGGCGTCGACGATCGCCCCGTCGAAGGAGGTCTCCAGCGCCTTGTCGGAGTGCACGTCCTCGCGCCGCACCTTGGGGCCGAGGATCTTGTCGAGGTCGGCGAGAAACTCCTCCTCGAACCCGGGCAGGAACCGTCCGTCGACGTGCGCGGTGGCCTCACCCGGGATGACGTTGACCTTGTAACCGGCGCCGAGCTGGGTGGGGTTGGCGGTGTTGCGCAGCGTCGCGCCGATGAGCTTGGCGATTCCGCCCAGCCTGGCGAGGGTGCCCTCCATGTCCTCCGGGTCGAGCGTGGTGCCGAGGGCGTCGCCGAGTTCGTCGAGGAAGGCGCGGGTGGTCTTGGTGACCCGTACCGGGAACTGGTGGCGGCCGAGGCGTGCGACGGCCTCCGACAGTTCGGTGATGGCGTTGTCGCGGTGGATCATCGAGCCGTGGCCCGCCGTTCCGGCCACGGTCAGCTTCATCCAGTGCATGCCCTTCTCGGCCGTCTGGATCAGATAGAGCCGCCGCTGCTCGTTCACGGTGAACGAGAACCCGCCGACCTCGCTGATCGCCTCGGTGACGCCCTCGAAGAGATCGGCGTGGTTCTTGACGAGGTGCTTCGCCCCGTAGGTGCCGCCGGCCTCCTCGTCCGCGAGGAAGGCGAGCACGATGTCGCGCGGGGGCTTGCGGCCACTGCGCATCCGGTCACGGACGACCGCCAGCGTCATGGCGTCCATGTCCTTCATGTCGACCGCGCCCCGGCCCCACACACAGCCGTCCGCGACCTCGCCGGAGAACGGGTGGTGGGTCCAGTCCGCCGCGTTGGCGGGGACGACGTCGGTGTGGCCGTGGATGAGCAGCGCGGGCCGGGACGGGTCCTCGCCCTCGATCCGGGCCACCGTGGAGGCGCGGCCGGGGTGCGACTCGAAGATCTTCGGCTCCAGGCCCACCTCGGCCAGCTTCTCGGCGACCCACTCGGCGGCCTTGCGCTCGCCCGGGCCCGAGTGGTCGCCGAAGTTGCTGGTGTCGATCCGGATCAGCTCGCGGCAGAGGTCGACGACCTCGTCCTCGCCGGTCACGTGCCTGCCCGTGTCCGTCTCACTCACGCTGGTTCCTCCCGCTGTCGCTGCTGGTGGTTCCCCCTCATCCTCCTCCTGCCCCACCGCCCCTCCCAAGACCGGGACCGGCCCGTCACACGCCGTTCACGCCGGGCCGCCCCCGGGGACGGGGTGTGATCGGGGGCCCTCGAAAGCCTGGTAATGTTTCCTTCGTCGCCGCGGGGAGAACCCGCACGACAGACACCTTGTCCGGGTGGCGGAATGGCAGACGCGCTAGCTTGAGGTGCTAGTGCCCTTTATCGGGCGTGGGGGTTCAAGTCCCCCCTCGGACACATAGTGGCGAAGGCCGCGACCCCAGGGTCGCGGCCTTCGTGCGTTGGGCGGCGAAATGTGGGACATATCTCTCGCTGTTCGAGAAAGCGCAGGTCACAGCCGTTCGGGAGTCCCCTGCGGGCCGCTCCGCGGTTGCCTCCGCTTGGCCGACACGACAGGCCGTAGTCACCCGAGCACTAGAGTATGGGGCTTGTTCGGCACCGGTACGGAAATATCCCCAGGCAGACCTGTGGCCCCTCCGGCGCCCCCGGATGGTCCGGGTTCGAGAGGCGAGGATCCGATGGCCGCCGTATACGAGAGTCCTGACCTGACGCTGCTCGACGGAGAGTTGGCCGAGGGGACCGGGCAGTTCGGCCAGGTGGCCCGTTTCTCGGCCGGTCCCGCGGCCTCCCCCCGCACCCTCGTCGACGTCTTCGAGGCGTCCGTGCGGTCGTACCCGGAGGAGCCCGCGCTGGACGACGGGAAGCGGCGGCTGACCTACCGTGCGCTGGCCGTCGAGGTGGAGAACCTGCGGCGACGACTGGGAGCCGCCGGGGTCGGGCTCGGGGACCGCGTCGGGGTGCGGGTGCCGTCGGGCACCAACGAGCTGTATGTCGCGATCCTCGCGGTGCTGGCCGCCGGGGCCGCCTACGTGCCCGTCGACGCCGAGGACCCCGACGAGCGGGCCGAGCTGGTGTTCGGCGAGGCCGAGGTACGGGCCGTCATCGGGGCCGGGCAAGAACTGACCGTGCACGGCGCGTCCGACTCCCCCGCCGCGCGGCCCGGGGTCGAGCACGACGCGTGGATCATCTTCACCTCCGGGTCGACGGGCAGGCCCAAGGGCGTGGCCGTCAGCCACCGCAGTGCCGCCGCGTTCGTGGACGCCGAGGCGGCGCTGTTCCTGACCGAGGAGCCGATCGGGCCCGGGGACCGGGTGATGGCCGGGCTGTCCGTCGCCTTCGACGCGTCCTGCGAGGAGATGTGGCTGGCCTGGCGGTACGGCGCCTGCCTGGTGCCGGTGCCGCGCGCGCAGGTCAGGAGCGGCGCGGATCTGGGGCCCTGGCTGGTGGAGCAGGAGATCACGGTCGTGTCGACCGTGCCGACGCTGGCCGCGCTGTGGGAGCCCGAGACCCTCAACGACGTACGGCTGCTGATCTTCGGCGGTGAGGCGTGCCCGCCGGAACTGGCGCAGCGACTGGTGACGGAGGGGCGGGAGGTCTGGAACACGTACGGGCCGACCGAGGCCACCGTCGTCGCCTGCGCCTCGCTGATGTCCGGTGCGGAGCCGATCCGGATCGGGCTGCCGCTCGACGGGTGGGAGCTGGCCGTCGTGGACGAGGCCGGGGAGCCCGTGCCGATGGGCGGCAGCGGGCAGCTCGTGATCGGCGGGGTCGGGCTCGCGCGGTATCTCGACGCCGAGAAGGACGCGGAGAAGTACGCGCCGCTTCCGTCGCTCGGCTGGGAGCGGGCCTACCGCAGCGGTGACCTGGTGAAGGCCGAGCCCGAGGGGCTGATCTTCCTCGGGCGGGCCGACGAGCAGATCAAGCTCGGCGGTCGGCGGATCGAGCTGGGCGAGGTCGACGCCGCGTTGCAGGCGCTGCCCGGTGTCGCGGGCGCCGCGGCGGCCGTACGGACCGCGCGGAGCGGCAACCAGCTGCTCGTCGGATACGTGGTCACCCAGGAGGGCTGGGACCACGCGGCGGCCGTGGAGAAGCTGCGGGCCGAGCTGCCTGCCGCGTTGGTGCCGCTGCTGGCGCCGGTGGCGGAGCTGCCGACCCGGACGTCCGGGAAGGTCGACCGGAACGCCCTGCCGTGGCCGCTGGCGGACCTGGAGACCGCTGGTCCCACCGAGGAGCTGTACGGGACCGAGGCGTGGCTCGCCGAGCAGTGGGCCGAGGTGCTGGGGATCCCGGTCGGCGGCGCGGGCGACGACTTCTTCGCCATCGGCGGCGGCAGTCTGGCCGCCGCGCAGCTGACGACGCGGCTGCGGACCCGGTACCCGAGCGTCGCGGTGGTGGACGTCTACCAGCGGCCCACGCTCAGGAAGCTGGCCCGGTACCTGGAGGAGTCCGGCGGCGAGGACGGTGCCCGGCGGGCTGTGGCGCCGGTGCCGGTGCGGGCGCGGCTCGTCCAGCTCGCGCTGCTCTTCCCCCTGTTCACCCTGCTCGGCCTGCGGTGGGTCGTCCCGCTGGCGGCACTGGGGAATCTGCTGGGGTCCTACGCCTGGCTGCCGACCGCGCCCTGGTGGGCCGTGGCGGTCGGGGCGGTGCTGTTCTTCACCCCGCCGGGGCGGCTGGCGATCGCGGCGGGCGGGGCGCGGCTGCTGCTGCGTGGCGTCGAGCCGGGCCGGTACGCGCGCGGCGGGAGCGTGCATCTGCGGCTGTGGGCGGCCGAGCGGCTGGCCGAGTTCAGTGGGGCGACCTCGCTGACCGGGGTGTGGCTGGAGCGGTACGCGCGTGCCCTGGGCGCCAGGGTCGGGGCCGATGTCGATCTGCACGCGCTGCCGCCGGTGACCGGGATGCTGAAGCTCGGGCGGGGCGCGGCCGTGGAGTCGGAGGTGGACCTCTCCGGGTACTGGCTCGACGGGGACCGGCTGGAGATCGGGCCGGTCAAGGTGGGGGCCGGCGCGGTCGTGGGGACGCGGAGCATGCTGCTGCCGGGGGCCAGGGTCGGCAAGCGGGCCGAGGTGGCGCCCGGGTCGGCCGTGGTCGGCCAGGTGCCCACCGGTCAGCGCTGGGCCGGGGCGCCGGCGGTCAAGCTGGGCAAGGCGAAGCGGAACTGGCCCAAGGAGCGGCCGCAGCGGGACCTGTTCTGGCGGGCGTCGTACGGCGTGACCGGTGTCGGGCTGACCGGGCTGCCGGTGCTCGCCGGGGTCGCCGCGCTGGCCGTGCTGGGCCTGTTCGTGGATCCGGCGGCCGGGCTCGGCGGTGCCCTGCGGGGCGCGGCGCTCGGGCTGGTGCCCGCCACGCTCGCGTTCGGGGCGGCGTACGCGCTGCTGCTGCTGGTCGCCGTGCGGCTGCTGAGCCTCGGGCTGCGGGAGGGTACGCATCCCACGCACAGCCGGGTCGGCTGGCAGGCGTGGACGGTCACCCAGCTGATGGACCGGTCGCGGGAGACGCTGTTCCCGCTGTACGCGGGGCTGGTCACGCCGGTGTGGCTGCGGCTGCTGGGGATGCGGATCGGCAAGGGCGCCGAAGTGTCGACCGTCCTTGCGCTGCCGAGTCTGACGACGGTCGGGGACGGGGCGTTCCTCGCGGACGACACCCTGACCGCGCCGTACGAACTCGGCGGGGGCTGGATGCGGATCGGGCGGGCGGAGATCGGGCGGCGGGCGTTCCTGGGGAACTCCGGGATGACCGCGCCGGGGCGTTCCGTGCCGGACGGCGGTCTGGTGGGGGTGCTGTCGGCGACGCCGAAGAAGGCGAAGAAGGGCAGTTCGTATCTGGGGCTGCCGCCGGTCAAGCTGCCCCGGGCGGCGGCGGACGGCGACCAGAGCCTGACGTACGAGCCGCCGGCGCGGCTGCTGTGGGCGCGGGCGCTGGTGGAGCTGTGCCGGATCGTGCCGGTGTTCTGCTCGGCGGGGCTCGCGCTGCTGACGGTGGCGGTGCTGAGCGCGCTGGGCGGCTGGGCGTGGCTGTGGGGCGGCGTCGTGCTGCTGGGGGCGGGTGGGCTGGCGGGTCTGGTGTCCGTCGTCGCGAAGTGGCTGCTCGTGGGGCGGCACCGCACGGGTGAGCATCCGCTGTGGAGCGGTTTCGTGTGGCGCAACGAGCTGGCGGACACCTTCGTGGAGGTGCTGGCGGTGCCTTGGCTGGCGGGTGCGGTGCCGGGGACGCCGGTGCTGAACGTGTGGCTGCGCGGGCTGGGGGCGCGGATCGGCAAGGGGGTGTGGGTCGAGAGTTACTGGCTACCCGAGACCGACCTCGTGACGCTCGGCGACGGGGCCACGGTGAACCGGGGATGCGTCCTGCAGACCCACCTCTTCCACGACCGGATCTTGCGGACGGATACTGTGGAGCTCCGTGAGGGTGCCACTTTGGGCCCGGGCGGAATCGTCCTGCCCGGCAGCGTGGTCGGGGCCCGCACCACGCTGGGTCCGGCGTCGCTGGTCATGGCCGCGGAGTCCGTTCCCGACGACACCCGGTGGCTGGGCAACCCGATCGAGTCATGGCGCCGCTGACCGCGGCTCGTGCGGCGTCGGGCGACCCGGGGGACGATGGACGTCGTACGAGAGCGGAGCGGGGAGCAGAAGCGGCAGTGGCGGTTCAGCAGTCAGTGGGTCCGGACCCGTACTTCCCGGCGAACGGCGATTCCCGTTACCGGGTGCATCGGTACGAGCTGGCTGTGGACTACCGGCCGGGGCCGAACCGGTTGTCGGGCACCGCGCGGCTCAACGCGATAGCGGGCCGGGCCGCGCTCGCCGAGTTCCAGTTGAACCTGGCCGACTTCAAGATCGGGCGGGTGCGGGTCGACGGGCGGGCGCCGCACTACTCGCACCGGGGTGGCCGGCTGCGGATCCGGCCGGCCAAGCCGATCCGGCCCGGGGCCGCGTTCACGGTCGAGGTGCACTGGTCGGGCAATCCCAAGCCGGTCAACAGCCCCTGGGGCGGGCTCGGTTGGGAGGAGCTGACCGACGGGGCGCTGGTGGCGAGCCAGCCGGTCGGCGCGCCGTCCTGGTATCCGTGCAACGACCGGCCCGCCGACAAGGCCTCGTACCAGATCTCGGTGACGACGCCGTCGGCGTACCAGGTGGTGGCGGGCGGGCGGCTGCTCACCCGTACGGCGAAGGCGTCCACGACGACCTGGGTGTACGAGCAGTCGGCGCCGACGTCTAGTTATCTGGTGGGGCTGTCGATCGGCAGGTACCAGACGGTGCTGCTGGGCGATCCGCGGCCGGGCGGGGTGCCGCAGCACGGGCACATCCCGGCGCACCTGCTCACCGAGTTCTCGCGGGACTTCGCACGGCAGCCCGCCATGATGGAGCTGTTCGAGGAGCTGTTCGGGCCGTACCCGTTCGGGGAGTACGCGGTGGTGGTGACCGAGGAGGAGCTCGATGTCCCGGTCGAGGCACAGGGGTTGTCGCTGTTCGGCGCCAACCATGTGGACGGGGCGCGGGGTTCGGAGCGGCTGGTGGCGCACGAGCTGGCGCACCAGTGGTTCGGCAACAGCGTGTCCATCGCGGACTGGCGGCACATCTGGCTGAACGAGGGGTTCGCCAAGTACGCCGAGTGGCTGTGGTCGGAACGTTCCGGCGGGCGCAGCGCGCAGCAACTGGCCGCCGCCGCGCACCAGAAGCTCGCCGCGCTGCCGCAGGACCTGCGGCTGGCGGACCCGGGCCGCAAGCTGATGTTCGACGACCGGCTCTACGAGCGCGGCGGTCTCACCGTCCACGCGGTCCGCTGCGCCCTCGGTGACGAGGCGTTCTTCCGGATGCTGCGCGGCTGGGCGACCGTCCACCGCGGTGGTGCCGTGACGACGGCCGGTTTCACGGCGCACGCCGGCCGCTACGCCGACGGGCCGCTGGACGCCCTGTTCCGGGCCTGGTTGCAGGAGCCGGCGCTGCCGCCCCTGCCCTCCCCGAGGGAGCCCGGGGTGCCGGCGCGACCGCCGTATCCGCCAACGAACGCGGGCTCGGTGTGACGAGCGGCGTACGCGGGGTCGGCGTCGCGGCCGACTCCGCGGGGTCGGCCGGGGAGCGGGCACAATGACTGCCATGTCGTCGCGCCGAGGTGGTTCCAGGGCCAGGTCGAAGAGTGCGTCACGGGCTGCTTCCCAAAGCCCCCGTACGTGCCCCTGCGGGCTGCCCGAGGCGTACGAGGCCTGTTGCGGCCGGTACCACTCGGGGAGCGCCGCCGCGCCGACCGCCGAGGCGTTGATGCGGTCCCGGTACAGCGCGTTCGTGATGCGCGACGAGGCGTATCTGCTGCGCAGTTGGCATCCCCGGACGCGGCCCGCCGAGGTCGCCTTCGACACGACGATGCGCTGGACCGGGCTGGAGATCCTGGACACCCGGGACGGTACGCCCTTCCACACCACCGGCACGGTCACCTTCCGCGCCTCGTTCCGGGGCGGCTCGCTGCACGAGCGGAGCCGGTTCGAGCGGGTGGATGGGGCGTGGGTGTACGTGGACGGGGAGTTCCTGGCGGACGACCAGGGCTAGCGGACCTCCGTCCCGGTCAACCGGCCGCCGGAGAATGGCCGTTGGGGGCCAGGATGTCCAGTTCCTGGAGGGCGCCGACCGTGATCTCGCGGGTGAGTCGTTCGGCCCGGGGGGCGTCGTGCTCGCGGATGGCTTCGGCGACCTGGACGTGGAGGGTGACGGCGGCCGGGTCGGGGTCGTGGAACATCACGGCGTGGTGGGTGCGGCCGGCGAGGACCTCCTCGACGACGTCGCCGAGGCGGGCGAACATCTCGTTGCCGGAGGCGTCGAGGATCAGGCGGTGGAAGGCGACGTCGTGCCGGAGGTAGCCCTCCAGCTGGTGGCCGCGTGAGTTGGCGACCATGCCGATGGCGCACTCGGTGAGCGCGGCGCACTGCTCGGCGGTGGCGTGGCGCGCGGCGAGGCCCGCGGCGATCGGTTCGACGGCGGAGCGCAGGACCGTGAGGGAGCGCAGCTGGCGGGGGCGGTCCGCGCCGGCCAGGCGCCAGCGGATGACCTGCGGGTCGTAGACGTTCCACTCGGCGGGCGGGCGGACGATCACGCCGACCCGGCGGCGGGACTCGACCAGGTGCATGGACTCCAGCACGCGGACCGCCTCGCGCATCACGGAGCGGGACACCTCGAAGGTCTGGGCGAGTTCGTCCGTGCGCAGCACGCTGCCCGGCGGGTACTCGCCCGCCGTGATCGCCGGTCCGAGGGTCTCCAGTACTCGGCCGTGCAGCCCCCGGCCCGGTGTGGTCATGGAGATCAGGGTACGAGGAGCGGGGAGCGGAGAAAAAGTCAGACTTATTTGTGTCCGGGACTTGAATTCGTCGTACCTAATGGGTTTCAGTGTCGTCGACGTCGGGTGACGTCCCAGATGTCGACGAAGACAGCGAGGTAGTGATGCGCAGCCCTCACGTCGTCGTGGTGATGGGCGTGGCAGGGACCGGGAAGACCACGGTCGGCCCCCTGCTCGCGGCCCGGCTCGGCGTTCCCTACGCCGAGGGCGACGACTTCCACCCCGAGGCCAACATCGCCAAGATGTCGGCCGGTACACCGCTGGACGACGCGGACCGAGGGCCGTGGCTGGACGCCATCGGCGCCTGGGCGCACGACCGGGCCGGACTCGGCGGGGTGGTCAGCTGTTCCGCGTTGAAGCGCTCCTACCGGGACCGGCTGCGGGCGGCGGCGCCCGGTGTGGTCCTCGTGCATCTCGCCGGTGACCGGGCCCTCATCGAGGACCGGATGTCCCACCGGCAGGGCCACTTCATGCCGACGGCGCTGCTCGACTCGCAGTTCGCCACGCTGCAGCCGCTGGAGGCGGACGAGGCGGGCGTCACGGTCGATGTGTCGGGCGCGCCCGAGGAGATCGCCGAGCGGGCGGTCGAAGCGCTGCGGGAGCTCGGTCCGGCGTCGTCGTAGGCCCTCGGCGCGCCGCCTCCTCCTTCCGTCTCTCCCCCACCTCCCCCGAAACCCACCGACCAAGGAATCACCGTGACCAGACTCAACGTCGAGCTGCTGGCAGCGGACCCCGTCGAGCCGATCACCTCGGCGGGGCACGCACAGCTGGGCATCGCCGTACTGGCGGGCATCGCCGTGATCGTCGTGCTCATCACCAGGTTCAAGGTGCACGCCTTCCTGGCGCTGACCATCGGCTCGCTCGCGCTCGGCGCGTTCGCCGGGGCGCCGCTGGACAAGGCGATCGCCAGCTTCACCACCGGGCTCGGGACGACCGTGGCCGGGGTCGGCGTGCTCATCGCGTTGGGCGCGATCCTCGGCAAGCTGCTGGCGGACTCCGGGGGCGCCGACCAGATCGTCGACACCATCCTCGCCAAGGCCCAGGGGCGGGCGATGCCGTGGGCGATGGTGCTGATCGCCTCGGTGATCGGACTGCCGTTGTTCTTCGAGGTCGGGATCGTGCTGCTGATCCCGGTGGTGCTGATGGTCGCCAAGCGCGGCAACTACTCGCTGATGCGCATCGGCATCCCGGCGCTGGCCGGTCTGTCGGTCATGCACGGGCTGATCCCGCCGCACCCCGGGCCGCTGGTCGCGATCGACGCGGTCCAGGCGAACCTGGGCGTCACGCTGGCGCTGGGCCTGCTCGTCGCGATACCGACCGTGATCATCGCCGGTCCGCTGTTCTCGAAGTACGCGGCGCGCTGGGTGGACGTCCCGGTGCCGGAGCGCATGATCGAGGCGAGGCCCTCGGAGGAGCTGGAGAAGCGGCCCGGGTTCGGCGCGACCGTGGCGACCGTCCTCCTGCCCGTCGTCCTGATGCTGGCCAAGGCGCTCGTGGACATCGTCGTCGACGACCCCGAGAACATGGTGCAGCGGGTCTTCGACGTCGTCGGCTCACCGCTGATCGCGCTGCTGGCGGCCGTGCTCGTGGGCATGTTCACGCTGGGGCGGGCGGCCGGGTTCACCAAGGAGCGGCTCGGTTCGACCGTCGAGAAGTCCCTCGCGCCGATCGCGGGCATCCTGCTGATCGTGGGCGCGGGCGGCGGCTTCAAGCAGACGCTCATCGACTCCGGGGTCGGGCAGATGATCCTGGAGATCTCCGAGGACTGGTCGATCCCCGCGCTCGTCCTGGCCTGGCTGATCGCGGTGGCGATCCGGCTGGCGACGGGGTCGGCCACGGTCGCCACGATCTCGGCGGCGGGCCTGGTGGCCCCGCTCGCCGCGGACATGTCGACCACGCACACGGCCCTGCTGGTCCTCGCGATCGGCGCGGGCTCCCTCTTCTTCAGCCACGTCAACGACGCCGGTTTCTGGATGGTGAAGGAGTACTTCGGGATGAGCGTCGGCCAGACCATCAAGACGTGGTCGGTGATGGAGACGATCATCTCGGTGGTGGCCGGGGCGATCGTGCTGCTGCTGTCGCTGATCATCTAGGCGGTACGGGAGCGCGGTACGGGAGCAGGTCCTGCCCGAAGAGCATCCGCTGTGACCGTCGCGTCTACGGCCGCCACAGCGGGTGCTCGCTCTCCGCCCACTCCCTGCTCACCGACCCCGTCCGCAGGCCCCGGCGGGCCTCCGGGTCGCCCAGGGCCATGCCGATGTGGCCGGCCAGGACGATGCCGATGGTCAGGGCCAGCCAGTCGTGGACGAAGGTCGCGCTGGTGCGCCACATCAGGGGGGTGAGATGGGTGAACCACATCATCAGGCCCGTGGCGAGCATGACGAGGGTGGCGCCGGCGATCCAGGCGGCGTAGAGCTTCTGCCCGGCGTTGAACTTGGCGGCGGGGCGCGGACCCGGCGCCCGGCGGCGGGCGGCGCGGAGCCAGAGGCGGTCGTGCGGGCCCCAGCGGTTGAGGCGCCCGATGTCCGCGCGGAACGCGCGGGAGGCGAGACCCGCCAGGACCGGGAGCGGCAGCAGCAGACCCGTCCACTGGTGGACCGTCACCAGCAGGGCCCGGCGGCCGACCAGTTCCGCGAGGGCGGGGAGGTAGAGGCAGGCCGCCGTCGCCACGCAGATGCCCATCAGGGCGGCGGCCGTCCGGTGGATCCAGCGTTCGGCGGCGGTGAAGCGCGGGACGCGGGAGTCCGTGACGACCGGCCGCTCCTCAAGTCGTCGGTTCATCGTCCCGCCCGTTCGATCGGCCGACCCACGCGTCGATGTCGTAGCCCCGCTCCTCCCAGTAGCCGGGCTCGACCTCCTCGGTGACCTCGATGCCGGAGAGCCACTTCGCCGACTTGTAGAAGTACATGGGGGCGACGTAGAGGCGGACCGGGCCGCCGTGGTTGTGGCCGAGGTCCTTGTCCTGCATGCGCAGGGCCACCAGGACGTCCGCGCGGCGGGCCTGCTCCAGGGTGAGGCTCTCGCTGTACGCCCCGTCGAAGCAGGTGAAGCGGACCGCCGTCGCCGAGGAGCGCACCCCGGCCGCGTCCAGCAGCACGGAGAGCCGTACGCCCTCGAACGGGGTGTCCGGCACGCGCCAGCCGGTGACGCACTGGACGTCCTTCACCATCCGGGTCTGCGGGAGGGCCCGCAGGTCGGCGAGGGTGTAGGTGGCGGGTTTGTCGACCAGTCCGCCGACGGTGAGGCGGTAGTTCGCGGCGGACTTGCGGGGGACCGACGCCGTCACCGAGTAGTAGCGGAAGCCGCCGCCGTTGGGGAGCAGGCCCGTCAGTCCGGTGGGGTCCTTCTGGGCCGCCTCGCCGAGGAACGCCTCCATGCCGCGCTGGAGGACGGGCGCGGAGACGACGCCGAGGGCGCCGAGTCCGAGGGTGCCGAGGAGGATACGGCGGCCGATCGGTCGGCCCGGCTCCCGGCCGCCCCGATCCTCCTGGTCCTCGTGGTGCTCGTGGTGCTCCGTCGGCGCTTCCCGCGCTTCGGGATGTTCAGGGTTCACCCCTTGATTCGAACATCCGCCGCCCCCGTCATGCCAGGAACGGCGGAAATTCGACGGAATTCCTCACCCGCCGGAGCCTCCGCGAGGGGCGGGCGGGACCCGGATCAGCCCGTCGCCTTCGCCGCGGCCCGGCCCGCCGTGCGGCCCGAGAACAGGCAGCCGCCGAGGAACGTGCCCTCCAGGGAGCGGTAGCCGTGGACACCGCCGCCGCCGAAGCCGGCGGCCTCGCCCGCCGCGTACACGCCCTCCAGCGGGTCGCCGCCCTCGGTGAGGACGCGGGAGGAGAGGTCGGTCTCCAGACCGCCGAGGGTCTTGCGGGTCAGGATGTTCAGGCGGACGGCGATCAGCGGGCCCGCCTTGGGGTCGAGGATGCGGTGCGGGGTGGCGGTGCGGATGAGCTTGTCGCCGAGGTAGTTGCGGGCCCCCCGGATCGCCATGACCTGGAGGTCCTTGGTAAAGGGGTTGGCGACCTCGCGGTCCCGGGAGACGATCTCGCGGCGCAGCTCGGCCTCGTCGATCAGCGGTTCCTTGGTGAGCGCGTTCATGCCGCGGACCAGGGAGCCGAGGTCCTTCTCGACGACGAAGTCGACGCCGTGGTCCATGAAGGCCTTCACCGGGCCGGGGACGTCCGCGCGGGCCCGGATGAAGACGTCCTTGATGGACTTGCCCGTCAGGTCGGGGTTCTGCTCGGAGCCGGAGAGGGCGAACTCCTTGCCGATGATCTTCTGGTCGAGCACGAACCAGGTGTAGTCGTACCCGGTCTTCATGATGTGTTCGAGGGTGCCGAGGGTGTCGAAACCGGGGAAGAGCGGCACCGGCAGGCGCTTGCCGCGGGCGTCCAGCCAGAGCGACGACGGGCCCGGGAGGACGCGGATGCCGTGGTTCTCCCAGATGGGGTTCCAGTTCTGGATGCCCTCGGTGTAGTGCCACATGCGGTCGCGGTTGATGAGGCGCGCGCCCGCCTCCTCGGCGATGCCGAGCATCCGGCCGTCGACGTGCGCCGGGACACCGGAGATCATCTTCTCCGGTGCCTTGCCGAGGCGCTCGGGCCAGTTGGCGCGGACCAGGTCGTGGTTGCCGCCGATGCCGCCGGAGGTGACGATCACGGCCTGGGCCCTCAGCTCGAAGGCGCCGGTGACCTCACGGCTGCTCGGCTGACCGCGTTCGATCGTCGACGGCTCCAGGATCTCGCCGGTGACGGTGTCGACGGAGCCCGCGCTGCGCGACAGGCCCGTCACGCGGTGCCGGAACTTCAGCTGGACCAGTCCCCGGGCCACTCCCTCCCGCACCCGCCGCTCGAAGGGCGCGACGAGGCCGGGGCCGGTGCCCCAGGTGATGTGGAAGCGGGGGACGGAGTTACCGTGGCCGTTGGCGTCGTAGCCGCCGCGCTCGGCCCAGCCGACCACCGGGAAGAAGCGGACGCCCTGCTGGTGGAGCCAGGACCGCTTCTCGGTGGCCGCGAAGTTCACGTACGCCTCGGCCCACTTGCGCGGCCAGTGGTCCTCCTCGCGGTCGAAGGCGGCCGTGCCCATCCAGTCCTGGAGGGCGAGGGCGTGGCTGTCCTTGATCCGCAGTCGGCGCTGCTCGGGCGAGTCGACGAAGAAGAGCCCGCCGAACGACCAGTGCGCCTGGCCGCCGATCGACTGCTCCGGCTCCTGGTCGAGGAGGATCACCTTGCGGCCCGCGTCGACGAGCTCCGCGGTCGCCGCGAGCCCGGCGAGGCCCGCCCCGATCACGATCACATCTGCGTCGTACGACATGGAGGACGTCCTCTCGGGAACGGGTCAGGCAAGCGGGGCGAACGGGGGCACACCGGAACGGGCCGGGCCCGGCCCCGCTTTGTTACCGGCCGGTCAGCAGCTTAGGGATCAGATCCTTCGGCAGAAGGCGTGACCTAGTCAACTGCCGAGATGTGTCTCCTCTTACGGACAGCCCACGGCGGGGCCGCTACAGTCGCCTGAATACCTATCGGGCCACCCATCGGGGCACAAATCGCCCTCCGGCCAGGATGCCGAGCGGAGACTCCCTCGGGGACGTCCGCCGTGGCCCGTCCGACGACCCGAGGTACTCCGCGTGTCGGTTCTCGTTCTCCTTCTCTCCGTGGGCGCCGCCTGCTGTCTGGGCTTCGGCTTCGTGCTCCAGCAGCAGGCCGCCGTGCGCGCCCCGCTGGGCGACTTCCTCTCGTTCCGCCTGCTGCTCGACCTGATCCGGGTGCCGCGCTGGCTCGGCGGCATCGCCCTGATGGTGTGCGGCATGGCGCTCGGGGCGATCGCGCTCGGTCAGGGCGAGGTCACGCTCGTCGAGCCGCTCCTCGCCACGAACCTGCTCTTCGCGCTGGCCCTCTCCCGCCGGCAGACCCGGCAGCCGCTGGGCCGCCAGGGCTGGGCGGGGCTGCTGCTGCTCGCGGGCGGTGTCACCGCGTTCATCGTGGCCGGGCGGCCGGAGGGCGGGGCGGCGGTCGGCGGACCGTTCCGGCAGTGGCTGATCATCGGCGTGATGGTGGGGCTCGCGCTGCTGCTCGCGGCGTACGCGAAGCGGTCACGGATGAGCGCCGCGCCGGTGCTGCTGGCGGTGGCCGCCGGGCTGCTGTACGGCGTGCAGGACGCGCTCACGCGGGTCAGCGGGCAGTTGTTCGCGGGGTCCGGCTGGGGCGGGCTGTTCACCTCGTGGCAGCCGTACGGGGTCGCTGCGCTCGGCGTGACCGGTCTGGTGCTGGTGCAGAGCGCGTTCGAGACGGGGCCGCTGCGGATGTCCCTGCCGGCGCTCACGGCGGCGCAGCCGTTGGCGGGGATCGTGTGCGGGGTGGGGTTCCTGGGGGATCGGCTGCGGATGGACGCGGGGGCGCTCGCGTGGGAGGGCGTGGGGTTGGCGGGGGTGGTGGTGGGGGTGGTGCTGCTCGGGATGCATCCAGCCATGCCGTGCGGCTCCGCCGGGGGTGCGCGGGTTGGGGAGTTGCAGCGGAGCGCGTGATGAGTGGGGGCGCGTGATGAGTGGGGGCGTGTGAGGGAGTGGGTCGGGCGCGTGAGGGGGTGGGGGTGCCTGTTTCGTCGGCGGGTGCGGGTGGGTCGTGGTTGCTCGCGCAGTTCCCCGCGCCCCTGAAAAGCAGGGGCTGCGCCCCGTGCTTTTCAGGCCGCAGCACCGTCGCTTTCAAGCCCGCAGCCCGGTCGCCTTTCGAGCCCTCAGCCCGGTCGCTTTCAAGCCGCACCCCGGTCGCCTTTCCAGCTCTCAGCACCGTCGCTTTCAAGCCGCAGCCCGGTCGCCTTTCCAGCTCTCAGCACCGTCGCTTTCGAGCCGCAGCCCGGTCGCCTTTTCAGCCCTCAGCCCCGTGGCTTTTCAGGCCCGCAGGGCCTGGGTTTTCAGGGGTGCGGGGAACTGCGCGAGAAGCCCCGCCGGGCCGGCGGCCGAGAACGCGCCGCACCACTCCCTGCTTGGATGGGGGTATGAGCGCAGCCGACGAGATCCTCGACATCGTGGACGAGAACGACCAGGTCATCGGGCAGGCACCGCGGGGGGAGGTGTATGCCCGGGGGATGCGGCACCGGGCCGTGTTCGTGCTGGTCAGGGACGCCGAGGGGCGGATCTTCGTGCATCGGCGTACGGCGACGAAGCTGGTCTTCCCGGCGCTGTACGACATGTTCGTGGGCGGCGTCGTCGGCGCGGGCGAGGCCTACGACGACGCGGCGCTCCGCGAGGCCGAGGAGGAGCTGGGGGTCCCGGGGCTGCCGCGACCCGACCCGCTGTTCAAGTTCCTGTACGACGACGGGGCGGGACGCACCTGGTGGTCGGCCGTGTACGAGGTCCGCTGCACGTCGCCGGTGAACCCGCAGGTCGAGGAGGTCGACTGGCACGAGTTCCTCACGGAGGCCGAGGTGGAGCAGCGGCTGGGCGAGTGGGAGTGGGTGCCCGACGGGACGGCGGCGTACGAGCGGTTGAAGGAGCACAGGGGCGGCGGAGGCTTCGAAGCCGACCGGTAGTGTCCCGCGTGTGATCGAATTTGTACGGAACGTCCGGCTCTGGTTCGTCCCCGAGGACGTACGGAAGGACGGCGTAACCCCGGACTACCGGTTCTCCCTGGCCAACGAGCGGACGTTCCTGGCGTGGCTGCGCACCTCGCTCGCGCTGATCGGCGGCGGCTTCGCGGTGGACCAGTTCCTGCCGGACCTGCGCTGGGGCTGGCGGGTCGGGCTCGCGCTCGCCCTGCTGGCCGCGGGGGTGCTGTGCGCGCTCCGGGCGGTCAACCACTGGGTGCGCTGCGAGCGGGCGATGCGGCGCGGGGAGGACCTGCCGGTGTCGCGCTTCCCGGCGCTGCTCGGCCTCGTCGTCGCCGTGGTCGCCGTCGCGATGGTCGCCGTCGTCCTGCTCGGGTGGGAGGGGTGAGCACACCAACCGCTCCCCCGGCGTCCCCCGACCGCGACCCGGGCCTCCAGCCCGAGCGCACCCGGCTCGCCTGGCGCCGTACGACCCTCACGGGGGCCGTGATCGCCGTGCTCGCGGTGAAGTCCGCGCTGCACGGCGGACCGTCCACGGCCGGCGTACTGGCCGCCGCCCTGTGCGCGGTGCTGTGGCTGGCCCTCCTGGCGCTCGCCCACCGCCGTATCGCCGCCCTGGCCGCCGCCCGACCGCCCGTCCTCTCGCCCCCGGCCGCCACGGCGGCCGTCCTGTGCGTGATCGCCCTCGCGGTGTGCGGCGCGGCGCTGGTGTTCTGAGGGGCAGGTCTTGGTCTGTGCATGGAGTTGCAGAAAGGAAGAATTGAGACTTCTGTGACTAGCCTGGATATGTCATTCCTCGTACCAGCGAAGGCGAGCACCATGACCACCCTTCACCAGGAACACCCCGTCCACGACCACGACCACGGCCCGGCCTGCGGACACACCGCCGTGACGCACGGTGACCACACCGACTACGCGCACGACGGGCATCTGCACCGCGAGCACTCCGGGCACTGGGACGAGTGCGAGCCGAGCGGGCACGCCGCGCACGAGGGGCACGCGCACGAGCACGGCGAGGACTGCGGGCACCAGGCGGTGACACACGGGGACCACGTGGACTACGTGCACGACGGACACCGGCACGCCGCCCACGAGGGGCACTGGGACGACCACTGACCCGCGGCGTTCCCGCACCCCGGATTCCACCGGTTCGTCGTCGACTGGCAGGCTCTGACCACCAGTTGGCGACGATCCGGGGGGATGAAGGGGGTCACTATGACCGCGGAAGAGCCGTACACCGTCGAGCTCGCGAGCGACGTGTACGCGTATGTGCAGCCGGACGGCGGATGGTGTCTGAACAACTCGGGTTTCGTGAGTGACGGCACCTCCACCCTGCTCGTGGACACGGCGGCGACGGAGCGCCGGACCCGCGCGCTGGGCGCCGCGCTCGACGCGACGGGCGTCCCGAGGCCCCGGCTCCTGGTCAACACCCACCACCACGGGGACCACACCTACGGCAACGGCTTCTTCACGCCGACCGCCACCCTCGTCTCGCACGCGGCCTGCCGCCGCGAGGCCCTCGCCAGCGGACAGCACCTGCATCTGCTGTGGCCGCAGACCGACTTCGGCGACGTGAGCATCCAGGGCGCGGACCTGACCTACGACGACCGGGTGACGCTGCACGTCGGCGACATCGAGGCCCAGGTCATCCACCCCGGCGTCTCGCACACCGTCGGCGACTCGGTCGTCTGGCTGCCCCACCGTCGGGTGCTGTTCGCGGGGGACCTGGTCTTCGAGGGCGGGACGCCGTTCTTCCTCATGGGGTCGCTGAGCGGTTCGCTGCGGGCGCTGGCTCTGCTGCGCGAGCTGGGTGCCGAGACCGTCGTACCGGGGCACGGGCCGGTGACCGACCCGTCGGCGTTCGACCGGGCCGAGCGGTACATGCGGTTCGTGGCGGAGGTCGCCGAGACGTCGCACGCGGCGGGGCTGACGCCGTTGGAGGCGGCCCGGAAGACCGATCTCGGGGAGTACGGCGCGCTGCCGGAGAGCGAGCGGCTGGTGGCGAACCTGCACCGGGCGTACGCCGAGCTGGACGGGCATCCGGAGGGTGAGGGCGTCGACCCGTTCGCCGGGTTCATGGACATGGCGACCATCAACGGCGGGGAGATGATGACCTGCCACGCGTGACGGCACGCCCGGCGGCGCGTGTGCCGGGGTGCGTCGGATCCGGCCGCTCGCGAGCGGCCGGATCGTGTGGAGACGCCGATCACTTTCGTGTGGCCCACTGGACGACATACCGACCGGTCGGCATCATGAGACGGGTCCCGGTAGAACGCGTTCGCGTGTAGGAGCGATGATGCACCCAGACCACCCGCCAGGTCTCGACCCCGACCGGCTCCGCGCCCTGCTCGACGCCGAGCGGCCCGGACTCGTGGGCGGCCCGCTCACCGGCCGGCTGATCGAGGGCGGGCGGTCGAACCTGACGTACGAGGTCACGGACGGCACCGCGAAGTGGGTCGTACGGCGGCCGCCGCTGGGCCATGTGCTGGCGACCGCGCACGATATGAAGCGGGAGCACCGCGTGATCAGCGCGCTGCACCCGACGGACGTCCCCGTGCCCCGCCCCGTGCTGCTCTGCGAGGACGAGGAGGTGCTCGGCGCGCCCTTCTACGTCATGGACTTCGTCGAGGGCACCCCGTACCGCACCGCCGAGCAGCTGGCCCCGCTCGGTCCGGAGCGCACCCGGGCCGCCGTGCTGGGCCTGGTCGACACCCTCGTCGAGCTGCACGCGGTGGACCCGGCCGAGGTGGGCCTCGCCGACTTCGGGCGCCCCGAGGGCTTCCTGGACCGGCAACTGCGGCGCTGGGGCAAGCAGTTGGACGCGTCCCGCAACCGCGAACTGACCGGCATCGACGAGCTCCACGCGACGCTGGGCCGCCGGCTCCCCCACTCCCCCACGGCGACGGTCGTCCACGGCGACTACCGCCTCGACAACGTCCTGCTCGGCGAGGACGACGCGATCAAGGCCATCCTCGACTGGGAGATGTCCACGCTCGGCGATCCCCTCACCGACCTGGGCCTGCTGGTGATGTACAGCGTGCCGCTGGCCACGCCCGACTCCCCCGTCTCGACGACCGCGACGGCCGCCGGGCACCCGGATCCCGCCGAGATCATCGAGCGGTACGCGGCGCGCTCGGGCCGTGACGTCTCCTCGGTGTCCTGGTACACGGCGTTCGCCTGGTTCAAGCTCGCCGTGATCCTGGAGGGCATCCACTACCGGTACACCCTCGGCCAGACGGTCGGCCGCGGCTTCGACCGCATCGGCGACCTGGTCCCCGTCTTCATCGAACACGGCCTCACGACTCTTCGTACCGGCTCCGGTTCCGGCTCCCAGGAAGGCTGATCCCCATGGACTTCGCATTCGACGCGCGTACGGAGGAGCTGCGCGCCAAGCTCCTCGCCTTCATGGACGAGCACGTGTACCCGGCGGAGGCCGTGGCCGAGGAGCAGCGGGCCGAGCTGGACTCGCCGTGGGACACGCCCGCCGTGGTGGAGGAGCTGAAGGCCGAGGCCCGCAGGCAGGGCCTGTGGAACCTCTTCCTGCCGGACTCGGAGTACGGCGCGGGGCTCACCAACCTCCAGTACGCGCCGCTCGCCGAGATCACCGGCCGGTCCCCGCAGCTGGCGCCGACCGCGCTGAACTGCGCCGCGCCCGACACGGGCAACATGGAGGTGCTGAGCCAGTTCGGCGACGAGGCCCAGCGCAAGCAGTGGCTGGAGCCGCTGCTCGCCGGTGAGATCCGCTCGGCGTTCGCGATGACCGAGCCGGAGGTGGCGTCGTCGGACGCCACCAACATCACCACGCTGATCGAGCGCGACGGCGACGAGTACGTCATCACCGGGCGCAAGTGGTACATCTCCGGGGCCATGAACCCCGACTGCCAGATCTTCATCGTGATGGGCAAGACGGACCCGGACGGCGCCGACATCCGCCGCCAGCAGTCGATGATCCTGGTCCCGCGTGACACCCCGGGTGTCACCGTGAAGCGGGCGATGCGGGTCTTCGGGTACGAGGACCACTACCACGGCGGACACGCCGAGGTGATCTTCGAGGGTGCGCGGGTGCCGGCCTCGAACCTGATCGGCGAGGAGGGCGGCGGCTTCGCCATCGCGCAGGCGCGGCTGGGCCCCGGGCGCATCCACCACTGCATGCGGCTCATCGGGATGGCCGAGCGGGCGATCGAGCTGATGTGCCGGCGGGCGGTGGCGCGGGAGGCCTTCGGCAAGGCGCTGGCGCAGCAGGGGGTCGTGCACAACTGGATCGCCGACGCGCGGGTCGCCGTCGAGCAGCTGCGGCTGCTGGTGCTGAAGACGGCCTGGATGATGGACACGGTGGGCAACAAGGGGGCCCACGCGGAGATCCAGGCGATCAAGATCGCCACGCCCCGGACGGTCGTGGACATCATCGACCGGGCGATCCAGCTGCACGGCGCGGGGGGTGTGAGCCAGGACTTCCCGCTGGCCGAGCTGTACGCGGGGGCGCGGACGCTGATGATCGCGGACGGGCCTGACGAGGTGCATCAGCGGTCGCTGGCCCGGCGGGAGCTGAAGCGGTACGTGTGAGGCCGGGCGCCTTATAGCTCGGGGGTGCCTGTTTCGTCGGCGGGTGCGGGTGCGTGGGGGCTGGTCGCGCAGTTCCCCGCGCCCCTGAAAGGGCCGCAGGCCCTGGCGGGCCCACGGCCCTTTCGGGCCGAAAAAGCAGGGGCGCAGCCCCGCTTTTCAGGGGCGCGGGGAACTGCGCGAGAAGCCCCACCGGGCCTGCGGTCGCCGACGGACCCCCGCACCCTTGAGCTATCAGGCGCCCTACGGTCGCAGGGCCCTCAGCAGCAGGTCGGCCAGGTGGTCCGCGACCTCCTGGGGGGTCATCGGGCCGTCGGGGCGGTACCACGTCGACAGGTGGTGGACCGAGCCGAAGTGGTAGTCGACCACCAGGTCCGCCGGGGTCGCCTTGGAGAAGACCCCGGTCTCCTGGCCCTCCTCCACGAGCGCCCGGAAGCGCTCGTGGTACCGGCGGCGCTCAGCACGGACCTGCTTGTTCTTCTCGGGGCTCAGGTGGTGCATCGAGCGGAAGAAGATCGACGCGTCGTCGAGGTTGTCGATGGTGGTGACGACGACGTCCGCCGCGGCCCCCCGCAACCGCTCCTCCACCGGCGCGTCGGCCCCCGCGAACGCGTCCAGCCGTTCCTGCTGGATCCGCAGCACGCGCGCGTACACCTCGTGCAGCAGGTCGTCCTTGGAGCCGAAGTAGTGGTACAGCGCGCCCTTGGTGACGCCGGCCGCCTCGACGATCTCCTGCACGGAGGTGCGGTCGTAGCCCCGCTCGGCGAAGAGCCGGGTGGCGGCGGCCAGCAGCCGCTGCGGGACGGGCGTTCCGTCTCCGTCCGTGGTCCTGGGCACTGCCGCCACCTGCCTTCCGAGGTTCTGTTGTCGCCTACTGGTCGCCCGCCGGAGGCCGACCGGTTCCCGATCGGGCGGAATCGGGCGCTCCCGCCGGAGGATCATCCCACTCTCCGGCATTCGTCCGCCGGGCAGGGCGGTCAGCCGGTCGTCTCCCACTTCTGCTGGATGTGGTTCATGTTCGTCAGCCAGCGGTCCGGATCGGCGGCCCTGGCCGCGTAGTAACCGGCCACCTCGGGGTGCGGCAGGATCAGGAAGCGGTCCTTCTCGATGCCCTCGAAGAGCGCGTCGGCCACGTCCTCCGGCTCGATCGCGGTCGGCGCGAGCACCAGGTCGCCCGCGCTGCCGGAGGCCGTCAACATGTCGGTGCGCACCCCCTGCGGGCAGATCGCGTGCACCTTGACCCCCCGGTGCCGGTAGGTGAGGGAGAGCCACTCGGCGAAGGCGTACGCCCCGTGCTTGGTGACGGAGTAGGGCGCGGCGCCGATCATCGTCAGCAGCCCGGCCGCCGACACCGTCGACACGAAACGCCCGCTGCCGCGCTCCAGCCACCCCGGCAGCAGTTCGTGGGCCGCCCGGACGTGCGCCATCACGTTGACGTCCCAGGCGAGCGCCCACACCTTCTCGTCGGCCGCCTCCGTGCCCCCGGAGGCCAGTCCGGCGTTCGCGCAGTACACGTCCACGTCCCCGCCGAGCGCGTCGCGCGCCGCCGTGACGATCGCCGAGGCGTCCCCGGGCACCGCGATCCCGCCGATCTCGTCGGCCACGGCCTTCGCCCGGTCCCCGTCCAGATCGTTCACCACGACCCGGGCCCCCTCGGCGGCGAACCGCCGCGCCAGAGCGGCCCCGATCCCCCCACCGGCCCCGGTCACGACCACACCCGCACCCTGCACGGCTCCCACGATCGGTCTCCTCACGACGCGACACATCAGCAACGGCCACCAAGGGGCTCAGACTAACCGGTCGGTATGTCCCAGAGAAAGGGCGCCACCACCACCCGCGCCCGAAGGGGCGCGGGGAACTGCGCGACCAGCCACACCCCACCCGCAGACGACAAACCACCCGCGGAAGCGCTTAGCTTTCACCAAGCACCGCTTCCCGCGACAGCGACAGCGCCCCGCGACCCGGAGGTCACCCCCATGCACCTCTCCCGCCGCACCTTCCTCGCCGCCTCCACGGCGGCAACGGCGGCCACAGCCACCGCGGCCACCGCCGGCCTCACCACCGCACCCCCGGCCGAGGCAGCCCGCCCAGGGCTCCGCACCGGCTTCGAGCGGCTCACCCACGACGGCTACAAACTGCTCGGCGGCCAGAAGGTCGGCATCGTCACCAACCCGACCGGCGTCACCCGCGACGCCCGCCACATCGTGGACGTGATGCACGCCGACGACCGCGTGGACCTGAGGGCCGTCTTCGGCCCGGAGCACGGCTTTCGCGGCACCGCCCAGGCCGGCGGCTCCGAGGGCCGCCACGACGACCCGGCGACGGGGCTGCCCGTGTACGACACGTACCAGAAGAGCGGCCGTCCCCTCGCGGACATCTTCACCGCCTCCGGCGTGGACACGATCGTCTTCGACATCCAGGACGTGGGCGCCCGCTTCTACACGTACATCTGGACGCTGTACGACTGCATGGAGGCGGCTCAGCTGGCCGGGAAGCGCTTCGTCGTGCTGGACCGGCCGAACCCGGTGACCGGACGCGCCGCCCAAGGCCCCGTGCTGCACAAGGAGTTCGCGACGTTCGTCGGGCGGCAGCCCATCGCGCAGGCGCACGGGATGACGGTGGCGGAGCTGGCGCGCCTGTTCAACGGGGAGTTCCTCACCACGCCCGTACCGCTGGAGACCGTACTGATGTCGGGGTGGAAGCGGTCACGGTTCTACGACGAGTCCGGGCTGCCGTGGGTGCCGCCGAGCCCGAACATGCCGACGCCGGACACCGCGCTCGTCTACTCGGGGACGTGTCTCTTCGAGGGGACGAACCTGTCGGAGGGGCGGGGGACCACGCGGCCGTTCGAGCTGCTCGGCGCGGAGGGGATCGACCGGCGGTGGGCGGCCGCCGCGAACGAACTGGGCCTGCCCGGGGCGCACTTCAGGGAGGCGTACTTCGCGCCGACGTTCTCCAAGTTCCAGGGGAAGACCGTCGGCGGGGTGCAGATCCATGTCCACGACCGGGCCGCGTACGACCCCGTGCGCACCGGGATCGGTCTGCTGGTGACCGCCAGGGCGGTGTGGAGCGGGTTCGCCTGGCGGCCGGACAACTGGATCGACAAGCTGACCGGTTCGGCGCGGGTGCGGACGATGATCGACGCGGGGGCGGACACGGACGAGGTCGTGGCCGGCTGGCAGGAGGAGCTGGCCGCGTTCCGCAGGGTGCGCAAGGAGTATCTGCTGTACCGCTAGGGCCTGGTGGTCGGATCACGAGTCCGGTCGTACGTGACGTATGGCCATCTTTCGCCGTTGGCAGGACCATGCGCCTGAGCGCATCACCAACGGGGGCCGAAGGGGGCTCGTCATGGCGGATCCGGGAATGAGCGTGACTCCCTACTGGGAACTGACCTTCGACGCGGACGGGGACGTGGACACCGGTCAACGGGACCGGCTGCTCGACGGCGTACGCAAGCGCGGGGTGGCGGATCTGGTCGTCTTCGCGCACGGCTGGAACAGCGACCGGTCCGGCGCGACCCGGCTCTACAGCCGCTTCTTCGAGCCGTTCCCCACACTCGCGCCGAAGGCGAAGCTGGGGTACGTCGGAGTGCTGTGGCCCTCGATGCGGTTCTCGGACGAGCCGATTCCGGACTTCAAGCCGGTGCCGGCCCTCGCGCCCGGCCGCCCCGCGCTCGACAAGCACACGCGGAACGCGCTGGTGGAGGTCTTCCCCGAGCGGGCCACCGTCGTCGAGCAGTTGGCCCGGCTGCTGGAGCAACGGCCGGACGCGGATACCTCGTTGGAGGAGTTCGGCCGACTCGTGCGGCTGCTGGTCGAGGTGGAGCCGCAGGGGCCGCAGGGCGCGTTCGCGGCGGACACCGTCACGGGAGGGGTGCCAGAGGGCCTGCCCGGGATGCTGTGCGGGGACACGGTGGCGGTGTGCGCGGACTTCGCGGCGGCGCTGGCGGAGGTCGAGACCTCGGGGGTGCCCACCGGGGCCGCCATCACGCCGCCCCAGGCGTGGGACGGCGCCCACGAACTCCTGCGTCAGGCGACCTACTTCGCGATGAAGCGCCGGGCGGGGACGGTCGGCGAGCGGGGGCTCGGGCCGCTGCTCGGACGACTCGCGCGGACCTCGCCGCAGGTGCGGGTGCACCTCGTCGGGCACAGCTTCGGCGCCCGTCTGGTGTCGTTCGCGCTGCGCGGGCTGCCCGAGGGCGTGCACAGCGTCAAGTCGGTGACGCTCCTTCAGGCCGCCTTCTCGCACTACGCGTTCGCGGCCCGGCTGCCGCACGACACGGGGTCGAGCGGTGTGTTGAGCGGCCAACAGAAGCGTGTCGACGGCCCGTTGGTGTGCTGCCACTCCAAACACGACTCGGCGCTCGGCACGATCTACCCGTTGGCCTCCCGGATGGCGGGCGACGCGCGCACGGTGCTGGGGCTGAGCGTCAACAGCCTGCTGGGCAGGAAGTGGGGCGCCCTCGGCTACGGCGGGGTGCAGGCCGTCAAGGGCACGCGGTCGTTCAAGCTGGCCGACGCGCTCACGGCCCAGCTGCCGACGACGGGGTGTGTGAACATCGACGCCTCGGCCGTGGTGAAGCGCGGCGGCGCGCCCTCCGGCGCCCACAGCGACATCTGCCACCGCGAGCTGGCCCGGGTGGTGCTGGCGGCGGGCCGGATCACCTGATCCCGGCCCGCCGCCGTCACACGTTCACCGGCGTCGCCCGCAGGCGACGGCGGCGGCTCACCGGTGTGAGGTGAACTCCACGACCTGCTGGTAGGTCGGCCGGTTCTGCCAGCTGATCTTGTTGTGCTTGATGCCGCCCAGGGGCTGCTGGATGATCGAGTCGGCGCACCACTGGTCGCCCGCCGAGCAGTACGCGTCGCCGGGGTAGACCTGCGCGGCTGTCTTGCCGGCCGCCTCCTTGAGGGTGTTGATCAGGAGCGTGCGGCAGGCGCTGAGACTGCCGCCGCCGCAGTACTGGTTCGCCAGCGGGCCCCGCACGGTTTCGCCCAGCACCGAGCGGATGTCCTTGTCGACGTAGCTCCACCAGCCGTACTGGAAGGAGCTGCCGGCGTGCGAGCCGGTCGGGCCGTGCGCGGCGGACGGGGACTCGTCGACGGGCAGGTTGGCGGTGATGGCGTTGTAGAGATCGGTGCCGAGGCCGGGTTCGAACTCGGCCTTCACCAGCAGGGGCCACCAGGCGTCCAGGATGCGGATGGCCTCGGCGTTGGCGTAGGTCTTCGAACCGGCGGAGGTCTCCGTGCGTTTCGAGCCGGACGTGACCCAGGTCTGGAGCTTGGTGACCGCCGCGGCGGCCGCGGAGTCCGTGACCGTGCCGCTGTTGATGACCTTGAGCAGGTCGGGGACGACGTCCTCGGCCCGCAGGTCGGCGAGGCCCGCCTCGGCCATGGCCTTGGTCAGCGAGGCCCGGGTGACACCGCCCGCGGCGACCAGGCGTTTGACGCGGTCGTCGAGGAGGTTGCCGCGGTGGACGGAGCCGTTGCCCCAGGGGGCGGTGGTGTAGTCGGCGGCCTGTTTGTTGTTCCAGGAGATGTAGTAGTCCTGGTCGACGGAGTTGGGGTGGGCGGAGGGCGGGGTGTAGTCGGCGGTGTTGGTGGTGGGGTTCCAGCCCCGCCACTCGTAGGCCGACTGCGCCCAGGCCGGGAACTCGGGGTCGACGCTCGCCGCGCGCACCGGGTTGTCGCCGCTGTTGTAGTACGCCGTGTGCGTGGAGTCGGCGTAGAACCAGTTGAACGTGTAGTTGATGTTCTGGACGGCCTTCTGGAAGGTCTCGGGGCCCTTGACGTAGTCCGGGTCGTTCAGCATCTGGAAACCGATGATCGACTCGGCCTCGTTCAGGTACGAGGAGCGCAGGGTGGTGTAGGCGACCTTCTTGCCGTCGACCGTGGCGCGGTGGGTCACGGGGCCGTACTTGGTGCGCCAGACCTGCATGCGGTACGAACCCGCCGGGGTGGAGTCGGCGGTGGTGGGCTTCCAGGCGTTGGTCTGCTCGATCTTCTCCATGGCCGTGCAGGTGCCGTGGTAGAGGTAGTGGACGTCGTCCTGGCACAGCTCGACGGCGTACGCGTCGATGATGTCCTGGCCGGAGGTGGTGGCGCTCCAGGCGTAGTCCTGGCCCCGGCCCAGCTCGACGTACATGCTCAGGCCCGCGAAGGAGGCGCCACGGGCGCTGATGCCCGGGCCCTGGATCTCCTGGAGCATGAGGAGTTGGGGCGCGAAGTAGCCGGTCTGCGGGCCGAAGACGGCGACGGGGTGGCCGCTCGCGGTGTGCTCGCCGCTGACGACGAGGGCGTTGGACATGCCGCGCCGGGCCGAGCTGAGGGCGCTGTCGGTGGCCTGGGAGGAGAGGTTCCTGGAGGCCGAGGTGGCGGCGCTGCCGGTGCGGTCGTACACGAGGGGTTCCTCGGTGACCGTGCCGTCGTCGGGGAGGGCCATGCCCTGCGGGTTCGCGGGCTTGGTGGCGTACGGGAAGCTGCCGTCGTGGACGGTGAGGGCGGCCTCGGGGTCGTTGCGCTCGCGGAAGGACTCCCAGACCTCGGTGCCCTCGGTGACGCCGTACTTCTCCTGGGCGGCCAGCAGCGAGAGGGCGTTGTTGACCTCGCCGCCGCCGCCGGAGCCGAAGAGGGCGCCGATGACGGAGGCCAGGGCGACCAGGTCGGTGGGCTTGAACTTCTCGATGGTGCCGGCGTTGGTGACGGAGTCCTTGTGGCCGGTCAGGACGTACTCGCCGGGGAAGTAGCGGCCGCTGTCGGAGGCGTCGATGTAGGCGTTGATGCCGGCGACGTACGCGTTGACGTCGGCGAGGGCCAGCCGACCGCGCTCGCCGTTGGCGGCGACCGCCTTGTCGATCTGGGCCTGGAGGTCGGCCTCGGTGTAGGGGGCGTGGCGCCAGAACTCCTGCTCCAGGCCCTGGTTGGAGGGGGCGCCGCCCGCGAACGGGGTCAGCTTGCCGCGGCCGACGTGCCGGAAGACGTCCATCAGCCACAGCCGGTCCTGGGCGGCGGCGTAGCCCGCGCCGAACTCGGTGCCGTAGCGGGTGGTGCCCGTGATGTGCGGCACACCGGTCTTCTTGTCGCGGACGATCGTGACGTCGGTGCGGCCGGCCGGCTTCAGGGTGGAGGCGACCTGGTCGGCGGCCACACCGAAGGAGGCGTCGTTGAAGAAGGTGTTGATGGTGGAGTTGGTGAGGCCCGGGTAGCCGGTGGCCAGGTTGTTGTAGGGGCCGAGCTGGTTGCTCGCGTTCTCCGGCATGGAGCCGAACCCCTGGTTGAGCAGGATCTGGGCGAGGGTGGCGTTGCCGTTCTGGCCGGGCGGCAGGATGTCGGAGCACTGTCCGCCGCAGTGGTCGGTGACCGCCGCGGCCTGCACGGACCCGGTGTCGGCGGCCGCCGCCGGGGAAGCCGGGGAAAGAGGCGACAAAAGACCGGCAACGAGTGCGCATAGGGAGGCGGCCTTGAGGAACTCCGGGAATCCACGGGGAGTTCTCAGTCTGTCCGGTGCGTTGCGTGAGGTGCGTGGGGTGCGCCAGGGCATGGCAGCTCCTCCTGACGGGGGTGGGCCGGATGTTACCGCCGGTATCCCCGACTTTGAAGATGAGCAAGCGTCACGTTTTTGGAATCACCGTCGACGGACAGGTGACGCACAGCGTGAACAGGTACTCAGAAGTAGTCGTAAGCCCAAGAGGAAGCACAACAAGAAGCGCGACACCAAGTACGACAAGAAGCGCGACAAGACGTCAGAGGCAGTCAGGCGTAGGCAGGAACGGTCCGTGAACGGCTCAGTTGACGACTTATGGAGGTCATCGGAAATCGGATGGAGCCGAATCGCGTGTCGATACGTCTATTCGGCGACGTCCCGACGACGACGCCGAAGTGACCGAAGTACAGGTGCAGGTGTGACGGAGGTGCAGGGCGATGGCCGGTTTCCGGAGTCTGGCAAGACAGGTGCGAGATCCCAGGTGCGACCTGGCACTGCGGCGGTATTCGCTGCGCAAGTGCCTTGAGAGGTTCGCCCCCTACGGGCATCGGGCGACGTGGGACCACTTGTGCTCGCGGGCCGGCTTCGGCCCCGAGGACCGCAACCCCGACCCGGCGCGGCTCGTGGCCGCACTGGAGGAGTTGGAAGAGGCCCGCTCCGTCTGGCTCGACTACGAGGTGCAGTTCGCGCGGCGCCGCAAGAAGGAGAAGTACGACGGGCTGCGCAGGCCGGGCAGTGTCGACGACTGGCACCGGCTGACCTGGGGCGGTTTCGGCGTCGCGTGGTGCGACGACCCGAAGGTCCATCCCCGGGAACCCCTGGCGGAGGTGCTGCGCCGGCTCATCGCCGCGCTGGAGCGCGAACCGGGCTCGACCTGCCCGGTGTGCGAGGGTGAGCGCCTCGTCTGGATGTACGACCTGGCCCACGAACCGTCCTCGGGCCCGGTCTGCACGGAGTGCGGAATCGTGGTGCCACGACCGGTGCTCACGCCCGAGGCCCTGGCGGAGTCCAGGCGCGGACGGCTGCTGGTCTCGGCCTAGCTCGGCGGGGGTGCGCCGGGGATGCCGCACCCCCGTGTTTGTGCCTCCACGGCGCGACGTCAGGGCCTTTTGACGTCCGTGTGGATGGCGAGCTTGAACTCGGCGAGGGTGATCGCCGTGGCCCGCTTGGTGTCCCCCGCCCCCCGCGCGGATATCTTCAGGCCCAGCGGCATGCCCTTGTGCACGAACATCTGCCACACGCAGGTGCGGTACTGGCCGCCCCGGGTGCTCACACTGTCCGTCGTGCCCGTGGAGTCGTACTTCTTCTTCGTCAGGTTCAGGGGGTCGCGCACGAAGCGGGTGCGGTACTCCAGCGTCCTGGCGTCGGCCTCCCAGAACACCATCGCCGACAGCACGCCCCAGCCGTCGTGGCTGGGCCAGATCAGTCCGGAGCGCGGGTCGGGGAACGTGGAGGCGGCGCCACCGCCCTGGGCCGGGTCGTGCATCTTCCAGGGGTCGTACGACTCCTCGGTCGCCTCGTACGGGAAGCGCACCAGGTGGTAGCCGTCCGGGTCGTAGCTGATCCGCTGTGTCCCTGAGTGTGCCTTCTCCCACTTCAGCGAACAGATGACAACGCTCATCGGCGCTCCTCGCCCTTACTGTGCCCCTGCTGTGTTCTTGCCCTGCCTCGCCGGGGGACGCGCCGCGTCACCCCTCCGTGTCCATGACACAGCTGCGGTGAAAGCGGTTGCGGCGCGGGCGCTCTTACCAGTCCGAAATTGACTCGCTCCACCCCTTTCCCGTCCGGACAGTTGGGGTCGATGAGACACCCCTGAGCCGCCCAGGACCGAGGAGAGGCCGATGTCGACGCTGCGCGTCACCGCCGAAGTGCTGACGATCCACGAACACCCGAACGCCGACGCGCTCGAACTGGCCCAGGTGGGCCTGTATCGAGCCGTCGTGGCGAAGGGGGCGTACCGCACCGGTGACACCGCCGTGTACATCCCGGAGCAGTCCGTGCTCCCCGCCGCGCTGATCGAGGAGTTGGGGCTCACCGGCCGGCTGGCGGGCGGCAACGCGGACAGGGTGAAGGCGGTACGGCTGCGGGGCGAGCTGTCGCAGGGCATCGTCTGCCGGCCGAGGGCCCTCGCGGACGTCGATCTCACGGCCGCCGTCTCCGACGGCACGGACTTCGCGGAGCGGCTCGGCATCGTCAAATGGGTGCCGCCGATCCCGCCCACGATGAGCGGTGAGGTCGAGTCGGCGCCGGATCTGCTGCCCTGGGTCGACATCGAGAACATCCAGCGCCACCCCGGCATCTTCACGCCCGGCGAGCCGGTCGTCCTGACGGAGAAGCTGCACGGCACGGCCTGCCTGGTCACGTACCTCGCCGAGGGCGGCCGGATCCAGGTGTCCTCGAAGGGCTTCGGGTCGAAGTCCCTGGCCCTGAAGGAGGATCCGCGCAATCTGTACTGGCGCGCCGTCCACGGTCACCGGGTGGGCGAGGTCGCGGCCCGGCTCGCCGAGCGGCTCGGCGCCCGCCGCGTCGGGATCTTCGGCGAGGTCTACGGCGCCGGGGTGCAGGACCTGACATACGGCGCGGACGGTCGCCGCGACACCCTCGGGTACGCCGTCTTCGACGTCTCCGCGGACATCGACGGCCGGGTCCGCTGGCTGGACGCCGCGGAGCTGCCGGACCTGCTCGACGGCGAACTGCCCCTGGTACCACGGCTGTACGAGGGCCCGTACGCCGTCGACCGGGTCCTGGAGGTCGCCAGTGGACGGGAGACGGTCTCCGGGCGCGGGCTGCACCTGCGCGAGGGCGTCGTGATCCGGCCGGCCACCGAGCGGTACAGCCCGGTGACCGGTGGACGGGCCGTCGCCAAGGCGGTCAGCCCGGCGTACCTGACCCGCAAGGGCGGCACGGAGTACGAGTGAGGGCCGCACCCGGTGGCACCCGGCCGGGTGAAGACCGGGCCGGGTGCGACCGGGCCGGATGAAGGCCGGGGCCGGGTGCCATCAGCCCCCCACGGGATCTCCGGGGGACTCGTGGGGTGCGGGAACCCGGGAGCTGACTTGTCAGCTCCCGGGTTCCCGCTGTTCGGCCTTCCGGCGCTCGACCAGGAGGCGGGAGCCGCTCTGGCGTTCGCCGAAGATGTCGTCGGGGTTGGAGAGCACACAGGTGTCCATGGACAGACAGCCGCAGCCGATGCAGTCGGTGAGGTGGTCCCGCAGCCGGTTCAGCTGCTTGATCCGTTCGTCCAGCTCGGACCGCCAGGCCTCGGAGAGATGGGCCCAGTCCTCGCGGGTCGGTGTCCGTTCCTCGGGCAGTTCGGCGAGCGCCTCGCGGATCGTGGCGAGCGGGATGCCGACGCGCTGCGCGGCCCGGACGAAGGCCACCCGGCGCAGGGCGTCCCGGCTGTAACGGCGCTGGTTGCCCGTGGTGCGGCGGCTGCTGATCAGCCCCTTGGACTCGTAGAAGTGCAGCGCGGAGACGGCGGCGCCGCTACGGGCCGACAGCTGGCCGACGGTCAACTCGTGGATCTTCTCAGGGATCTGGGGCACCCCGCCGAGCCTACCCATACCCGAAAGGGTCACGGTCCGTTGACAGGGATCGCGCGGCCGACCATGCTAAGCAGTCGCTTAGACATCGGGACCAGGGAGGCCGAGACATGGCAGAGCCGAGGATCTTCACGTCCGCCGAGGAGCTGAAGGCGGCGGTGGGTGAGTCGCTGGGGTACAGCGACTGGCTGGAGGTCGACCAGAAGCGGATCGATCTCTTCGCCGAGGCCACCGGCGACCACCAGTGGATCCATGTGGACCCGGAGAAGGCGGCGGCCGGGCCGTTCGGAACGACCATCGCCCACGGCTATCTGACCCTGTCCCTGCTGCCGTTGTTCGTTCCGCAGGTCCTCAAGGTCGACAACGCCAAGATGGGCGTGAACTACGGCACCAACAAGGTCCGCTTCCCGGCGCCGGTCCCGGTCGGCTCCCGACTGCGCGCCACCGCGACCCTCCAGGACGTCACGGAGGTCGGCGGGGGCGTCCAGGTCACGGCCGCGGTCGTCGTGGAACGCGAGGGCGGGGAGAAGCCGGTGTGCGTGGCCGAGTCGGTGTCCCGGTTCTACTTCTGAGCTCGACCGTGGCGCGGCGTTCGCGACCGCCGCGCCACGAGCGTGTCCTACCCGGGCGCCACGGCGCGGCCGGTCTGCGGTGAGATCGCTCCCGCGCACAGACCACGGACGGACAGCCCCTGCGCGATGCGCGGGAGCGCCGCGCGCGCGTTCGCGGACCAGTCGTGCATGAGGATGACCTGGCCGTTCGTGAGGCGGGCCGCGGCCTGCACGATCGCGTCGGTGCCGGCGCCGTTCCAGTCCTGCGAGTCGACGTTCCAGATGATCTCGGTCAGGCCGTGTCTGGCCGCGACCGCCTTCACCGTCGCGTTGGTCTCGCCGTACGGCGGCCGGAACAGCTTCGGGGTGCCGCCGCCCGCGCCCGCGATCGCCGCCTGGGTCCGGGAGATCTCCGAGTCGATCTGCGCCTGGCTCAGCCCGGTCAGATGCGGGTGGGTGTAGCTGTGGTTGGCCACCCACATGCCGGCCGTGACCTGCGCCCGGACCAGGGCGGGGTTGGCGGCGGCGTACTGACCCTGGTTGAACATGGTGGCCCTCAGCCCGTTCTGCCGCAGCGCGGTCAGCAGGGACTGCGTACTGGTGGACGGACCGTCGTCGAACGTGAGCCCGACATAGCCGGTACAGGCAGCGACCCGCTCCGGTGCCGCCGTGGCGGAGGTGAGCGTCAGGGGTACGGCGCTCACCAGGGCCGTCGCGACGACCGCCAGCCGCCGCGCCGCTCGACGCGGCGAGCGGCGCGGTCCGGTGCTCACGGGGACACCGTGATACTGGAGCTGCCGCTGCTCCGGTATCCCTCGGTGGCCATGATCATGTAGTAGCGGAAACTGCCGAGGGGCATCCCCGCGCGGGCCCAGGCGTCGAAGTGGTTGCCGGTGGTGATGTTTCCGCCGGTCCGCTTCGACTGCCGCACGCTCCAGTACTGGTCGAAGGTGCGGGTGCCCTCGACGGAGGGGGCGTTGTACCGCGTCGTCTTGTAGATGTCGTACGTGCCGCCGTCGCTGGTGACCGTGCCCTTGTAGGTGCCCGTGGGCCGGTAGGTGCCCCAGTTGTCGACGATGTAGTACTCGATGAGCGGACTGGCCGTCCAGCCGTAGAGGGTCAGATAGGCGTTGCCGGACGGGCTGAAGCTGCCCGAGTAGGTGACGGTCCTGCGGGAGCCGTTGCTCCAGCCCTTGCCGGCGACGAAGTTGCCGGTGTTCCGCCAGGAGGTCCGGTAGGTGCCGCCGGAGGCCAGGGTCATGGAGACCGTGCCCGGGGCGTCGGTCCAGAACGAGTAGTAGAAGCCGTTGTTCGTGCCGGTCTGGTTGCTGGTGACCACCGTGTCCGCGCGGGCCGTGCCGGGCAGGGCCAGCGTGGTCGCCGCGGCCATGGCGGTGGCGCAGACACCGCTCATGAAGAGCCTGCGGCTGGGGGGCGGGGTGGGTGCGGATTCCGATGCGGATTCTGGTGCGGTTGCGGGTGCGGGTGCGTCGCTCATACGCGCGCGTCCTCCTCGGGCTCGTGGGGTTCGCCCTGTCATCCCGGGAGTGTTGGCCTGCCCCTGCCAACTGTCAATGCTTTCGGCGTCGAGCCCGAAACATTCGCGGTCCGCACCAGCGACAACCCGCCAAGAGCCCTGCGGAGGGGGTCACATCACCGGCCAGAGACTTCGAATGTTTCGACGGTCGATCCGATCGTCGAGGGTCACTTCTTCGCGCCCACCATGCGCAGGACGAGGTCCGCGTAGAGGGTGCCGACCTCGTCCGGGGTGCGGGAACCGTTGACGTTGAACCAGCGGGCCACGTCGATGCAGAGGGAGAGGATGGCGATCGTCGTGCCGCGGACGTCGGGGACGTCGAAGTCGCCCGAGGCGACGCCGTCCTCGATGATGCCGCGCACGGCCGCGTCGTTCTCACGGCGCAGCGTGACGATCTCGGCGCGGGCGTCGGGCCCGAGGGCGTCGAGCTCGTACTGCACGACACGGGCGACGGTGTGCTGTCCCGCGTGCCAGCGGACGAAGGAGCGCACGGCCTCGGCGAGCCGGTCGGCCGGGCCGCCCTCGGAACGGGCCGCCGTACGCAGGACGTCGAGGGCCTTCTCGTGACCGATGCGGCTGATCCGGTGGAGCAGCTCTTCCTTGGTCTTGTAATGGATGTACAGCGCGGCGGGGCTCATGCCCGCGCGACCCGCGATGTCCCGGGTCGTCGTCGCGTGGTAGCCACGCTCGGCGAAGGCCTCCACGGCGGCCACCAGCAGCCGCCGGGCCGCGTCCGGGTTGACCTCACCCCACGGCTGCGGCTCGCCGCCCGCCGTCTCCTCCGCCGTACTCATCGCTCGTTCGCCCCTTCCGATGGCTCGGCACCACCATACCGCCGAAGGTGAGCGAGCGCTTAGAAGCCCCGCTCAGGGCCGGTCGTCAGAGCTTTTCGAAGGGGTCGTGCTCGGCGAGGAGCTTCTCCAGCCGGGCCTGGTCGACCCGGCTGACGATCCGGCCGGCCTCCTGGCGGTCGCGGATCACCTTGGCCAGGGTGAAGGACGAGGTCACGAGGTAGAGGACCGCGATGGCCAGGAAGGCGCGGACCCAGGTGTCGGCGTCGAGGTGGTAGATGCCGACGGCGGTGGCGCCCATGGCGACGGCGAAGGAGGCGACGGCCTGGCCGTAGAAGGCCGCCGTGTTCTGCTGCTTGACCGGTGTCTCACTCATGGGGACATGGTTCGCCGGATGTGGCCCGAACCACATCCGTCGAGGTACTCAGCCGGCGGCCCTCGCGTACTCAGGCCGCACCGACGCCCGAACCGGCGCGCACACCGGGACTCGGCTCGGGCGACTCGGGACTCAGGGACGGCATCCTCATCGGCCTTGACCATCCGTTCCGGTTGTGAGGGCTGGGACGTTTCCCGGTTGTGGGAGCGGAGGGGTGGATAGCGTGCTCAGGTCACTGTTCATGTGAGGTGCACCACGTGCACAGGGGGGAAGTCACACATGCGGAGCATGCGCAGAACACTGGGGCGGCTGTCCACGGCCTTACTGGCGGGGGCCCTGCTCGTCCTGGTCGGTACAGGAACCGCCCACGCCACCACCACGGTCGAGATCCCGGCGGCCACCGACGGCGGTATCTCCGCGACCGTCAAGTTCTACGGCGCCGTGGTGCCCCAGCCCTACAACCCGGATCCCACCGCCTACTTCGGCGACCGCAAGTGCCTGCTCACCTACCACGACTACGACCCGACGGCAGGCTGCGGCGGCTTCAAGCTGAGCGTCGAACTGCACAACGTACGCAACCAGCCCGGCTACATCGCGGGCCTGAGCAGCACCGGCGGCTACTTCCAGGCGTACGCCGACACGGCCCGCACGTTCGGCTGTCTGCGCGCGGACGGCACGTTCGACCACAGCACCAGTTTCGTGGTCCGTACCCAGCAGCAGCCCCTGTCGGCGACGTACTACGAGCCCGACAGCAACTACATCCTCTACGCGCACCGGAACCACTCCGGCGAGTACGGGCCGCATTTCTACGTCAACTTCGCGCCCGTGGAGGTGAATTGCCCCGACGGCACGACCCCCACCCAGCGCGGCCTCAAGGTCACGAACGTCAGCGTCACCATCGAGGACGCGAACGTCTTCGGCAACACGAACTGGAGTACGCCGGGGCCGTTCTACGCGTAACGGCACCCAGGACACATACGCGGACGAGGGCCCCGGCGGTGAGGTCGGGCCCCTCCTTTCCAGGCCCCGACCCTACTCAGCAGGTCGAGTGGAACAGGCCGCCGACAGGCTTGCTCTCGCTTGCCAGCTGGTTGTACAGGTCAACGGCGCCCCTCGTCTCCTCGACGTGCACGGCCACGCTCGCTTCTTGAAGCAGCCGCAACGTCTCCGGCATCGTCTTCAGCCGCCGTTCCATGCCCTGGCTGAGGACGACGACCGTACATCCACGATCAAGGAGTTCTCGTACGTCCGCGGGCTGGATCCCCGGATCGTGCCGGGTCCCGTACTCGTTCCAGTCCCAGGGGTGCCCTCCCCCTGGGTACAACACTAGATCCTTGTCGGTCGCGAGCCCTTCGACCTCCATCCGCCCCCATGAGACGTGTGTGATCAGTGGCGATCGATCCATCAGGCACCCCCCGTCGTCGGGCGTAAGTCAACGCTTTGTCAGCCGCCGATAGGCCCGGAAGTGTGGTTCTGCGTCCAGGACGTTACCCAGCCGGTACCCGGGCTCTCTTCGCGGCTCGGAGTGGCCGCCCGAGAGGGATTACCACCATCCACGGCGAGGTCAAAGCTCAAGCTCAGAAGGCCGAAACGCCCGTCAGCGCCCGCCCGATGAGCAGCTTCTGTATCTGGCTGGTGCCCTCGTAGAGGGTCATCACCCGGGCGTCGCGCAGGAGCTTTCCGGCCGGGTACTCGTCGATGTAGCCGTAACCGCCGTAGACCTGGAGGGCATTGTTCGCGGCGCGGACGGCGGCCTCGGAGGCGAAGAGCTTGGCCTTGCTGGCCTCGGTGGCGAAGGGCTGGCCCCGGTCCACGAGATCGGCGACGCGCCAGGTCAGCAGCCGGGCCGCGTCGACGTCCACCGCGATGTCGCTGATGAGTTCCTGGACGAGCTGGTGGTGGGCGATGGGCCTGCCGAACTGCTCGCGCTCACCGGCGTAGCGGACCGCCGCGTCCAGCGCGGCCTGCGCGATGCCGACGCAGCCGGCGGCGACCGACATCCGGCCCTTGGCGAGCGCGGACATGGCGACGGTGAAGCCCTTGCCCTCGGGGCCGAGCATCGCGGAGGCGGGGACGCGGACGTCCTCCAGGACCAGTTCGGCGGTGGCCTGGCCGCGCAGGCCGAGCTTGCCGTGGATGGTCCGCCGGGTGAGGCCGGGGGTGTCGGTGGGGACGAGGAAGGCGGAGACGCCCTTGTGGCCGGGGGCGTCGGTGGAGCGGGCGAAGAGCAGGACGACGTCGGCCCAGGTGCCGTTGGTGATGAACATCTTGGTGCCGCTGATGACGTAGCTGTCGCCGTCCCGGACGGCCCGGGTGGCGAGGTTGCCCGCGTCGGAGCCGGTGCCGGGTTCGGTGAGACCGAAGCAGCCGACGTACTCCCCCGCCGTGAGCCCCGGCAGCCAGCGGCGCTTCTGCTCCTCGTCGCCCCAGGCCGCGATCGTCTTCGCGACCAGGCCGAGGGAGACGGAGACGATGCCGCGCACGGAGGAGTCCCCGCGCCCCAGCTCCTCGGTGACCAGGCAGTACGTGAGGTGGTCGCCGCCGGATCCGCCGTACTCCTCGTCGACGGTGAGCCCCAGGAAGCCGACCTCGCCGAGCTTCTTCACGATCGCCCGGTCGACGTTCTCGGCGCGGTCCCACTCGATGACATGCGGGGCGATCTCGCGCTCCACGAAGTCGCTCGCGAGTCGGCGCGCGGCGGTCTGTTCCTCGCTGAGCTCCAGGTTCACGCGGCCCGCCTCTCGTCCGTTCCCCGTTTAATTACCACTGCTAGTTTTAGCTCGCAGCCCTACTATGTGCGCCATGGCCCGACCGCGCAAGCCCTTGTTGAGCACCGACCGCATCGTGGAGACGGCGCGGGCTCTGGTGGACGCGGAAGGGCTGGCGGCGGTCTCCACGCGACGGCTCGCCGCCGAACTCGGGGTGAGCGGGCCCTCCCTCTACAACCACTTCCGCACCATGGACCAGATCCTGGAGGCGGTCGCCGACTCGGTGAGCGCGCAGGTCGACCTGTCCATGTTCCGCGACGGGCGGGACTGGCGGACCGCGCTGCACGACTGGGCCGTGTCGTACCGGGCGGCACTGCGCGACCACCCCAACATCGTGCCGATCCTCGCGCGGGGACCGGGGCGGCGGCCGGCGGGGCTGCGGGTCGCGGACGTCGTGTTCGGGGCGATGGTCGAGGCGGGGTGGCCGGCGGCCCAGGCCACGTCCATCGGGGCGCTGATGCGGTACTTCATCATGGGCTCCGCGATCGGCTCGTTCGCCGGGGGGTTCGTGGACGACGAGAGCGCCTACGACCCCGCCGACTATCCGCATCTCGGCCAGGCACACCTGCTGGCCGAACAGCAGCAGAAGGTCGACGAGCGGGCGTTCGAGGTGGGGCTGCGGGCGCTGTTGGACGGGTTGGAGCAGCAGTACGAGCGGGTGGGGTCCCGGTAGGGCGGTGCCGGGGGTGCGGGCCCTCGCGCCGCGAACGGTCCGGGCCGCGGCCCGGACCGGAGTCCGGAACCGCGGCCGGGGCCGTCTGCGCGAGGGGGTTGGCCGGAGCGGGCTAGCTCTCGGCTCGTGAACTCGCCCTCCCCGCGAGGATCTTGATCGAGATCAGGGCGATCACCGAGAGCACGATGATGTACGCGGACACCGCGAGGGACGTGCCGGTGGCCTCCAGGAGGAGGACCATCAGGAACGGGGCGAGGCCGCCGCCGAGCACCGCGGCGATCTGGTAGCCGAGGGAAGCACCCGTGTAGCGCATCTCGGGGGTGAACAGCTCGGCGAACAGGGCGGCCTGGGGGCCGTACATGATGCTGAGGAAGCAGCTGGCGACGAAGGTGCCTACGGCGAGCCACAGCAGGGAGCCCGTGTCGATGAGCAGGAACAGCGGGACGGCCCACAGGGCGATGCCGGCCGCGCCGAACGCGTAGATCCGGATCCTGCCGACGCGGTCGGAGAGGGCCGCGGCGGCGGGGATCAGCACCAGTTGGGTGAGGCTGACACACAGGGAGACCGCGAGGACGGCACTGCGTTTCATGTCGAGTTCGCGGGTGGTGTAGTCGAGGACACCGGTGATGAGGATGTAGAACGTCGCGGTGTTCACGGCGAAGGAGCCGCCGGCCAGGAAGACCGTACCGAGATGACCGCGCAGGATCGTCCTGAGCGGGGAGCCCTTCTCGCCCTTCTCCTTCTCCGCCAACTCCCTTTCCGCTGCCCGGAACTCAGGGGTCTCCTCGACGTGGCGGTGGATGTACCAGGCGAGACCGAGGACGAACAGCCCGACCAGGAAGGGCACGCGCCAGCCCCAGGCGGCGAAGGCCGAGTCGCTGGTGGCCGCGCCCACGACCAGGAACATCGTGTTGGCGCTCACCACACCGATGGGGACGCCGAGTTGGACGAAGCTGCCGTACACCCCGCGCTTGCCCTCGGGGGCGTACTCGGTGGCCAGCAGCATCGCGCCGCCCCACTGGGCGCCGACGGCCACGCCCTGGGCGACGCGGAGGAGGACGAGCAGGACCGGAGCGGCGATCCCGATCGTCTCGTACGTGGGGAGGAGGCCGATGCCGGTGGTGGCGACGCCCATCAGGGTGAGCGCCAGGACGAGCATCGGCTTGCGGCCCCGTTTGTCGCCGAGGTGACCGGCGACGACGCCGCCGAGGGGGCGGGCGAGGAAGCCGACGGCGAAGGTGGCGAACGCGGCGAGGACTCCTGCGGAGGAGCTGCCGGCCGGGAAGTAGAGGTCGCCCAGGACGAGGGCGGCGGCTATGCCGAAGACGAAGTAGTCGTACCACTCCACCGCCGAGGCGAGCGCCGCGGCGGTGGCCACCTTGCGGTGGCTCTGGGGGCGGGAGGTGGTGGTGGGGACGGAAACGGGAGCGGTGTCCATGTGAGCACACTCCGGTGGGTGCGGGGACGTTCCCGGGAACGTACTGACCGGACGGTATGTCGGTCAACGGTCGTGCGTGGATTGCTTTGGGGGTGAGTTCTACGAGTGAGGGGTGAGATCTTCGGGTGCGAGTGCGTGGGGGCTGGTCGCGCAGTTCCCCGCGCCCCTCACAAGCATGGGCCGCGCCCGGAGTCTCAGAACGTCACCAGCGCCCGGCCGCCCTTGCCCGCTCGCATGTTGTCGAAGGCCGCCGGGATGTCCTCCAGGGTGATGCGGTCGGTCACCAGGGCGGAGAGGTCCAGGCGGCCGGCGGTGATGTGGTCCGCGAGGACCGGTACGTCGCGCGCCGGGTCGGAGTTGCCGTAGACGCACCCGGCCAGGGTGCGGCCCCAGTGGAAGATCTCCAGCGCGTTGAAGGTGACCTGCTGGTCCTTGCCGCCGATGCCGACGACCGTGGTGCGGCCGCCCCGCCGGGTCGACTCCCAGGCCGTCCGGATGGTGACCGCCCGGCCCACGCATTCCACGGCGACGTCCACGCCCTGCTTGCCGGTGAGCGCGCGGATCTCGCGGGCGGTGTTCTCGGAGGCGACCACGTACTCCGTGGCCCCCATCGTCCGGGCCAGCTCCTCCTTCGCCGGGGAGACGTCCACGGCGACGATCCGGGACGCCCCGGCGATCCGCGCGGCCTGGAGCGAGGCCAGCCCGACGCCGCCCGCCCCGAACACGGCGACGGTCTCGCCCTCCCGGACCCGCGCCGCGTGGTGGACCGCGCCGTAGCCGGTGAGGACGGCGCAGCCGAGCAGAGCCGCGTCGGTGAGCGGCACGCCGTCCGGTGCGGGGAGCACACAGCCGGCGGCCACGACCGTCTCCTCCGCGAAGGCGGCCACGTTCAGCCCGGGATGGAGGTCGGCGCCGTCCGAGGCGCGCCGGGCGTACACGTTCCCGGAGCCGAGCAGCGCGTTCGCGCACAGCCAGACCTCGCCGAGTGAGCAGGCGTGGCAACTCCCGCAGGACGGGGCCCAGTTGAGGACGACGCCGTCGCCCGGCGAGACATGGGTGACCCCTTCGCCGACCGCCAGGACCGTGCCCGCCCCCTCGTGGCCGAGCACGGCGGGCACCGGCACCCGCATGGTCCCGTCGGACAGCGACAGGTCGGAGTGGCAGACCCCGGCGGCGGCGAGCCGCACCCGGACCTGGCCGGGTCCGGGGTCCGGCAGCTCGATCTCGGTGATCTCCAACGGGGCGCCGACGGCGGGCAGTACGGCGGCTCGAACGGCCATGGGGACGACTCTCCTACTGGTTCGTCTGGAACCCGGTCGGAACGAGGGGACTCGGAAGCAGGGGCTCAGAACTGGAGGGACTTGGTCTGGAGGTACTCGGCCAGGCCGTGTGCGCCCAGTTCGCGGCCCACACCCGACTGCTTGTAACCCCCGAACGGGGCCCTGGGGTTGAAGCGGCCGCCGTTGATGTCGACCTGGCCGGTGTCCATCCGGCGGGCGAAGGCCACGGCCTCGCTCTCGTCGCCGGCCCAGACCGCGCCGGCCAGCCCGTACACCGTGCCGTTGGCGATCCGCAGGGCGTCGGCCTCGTCCTCGTAGCGGAGGATCGACAGGACCGGGCCGAAGATCTCCTCCTGGGCGATCGTCATCTCGGGGGTCACGTCGGCGAAGACGGTGGGGCTGACGAAGTAGCCGTGCTCGCGCGGGGATTCGGGGCCGCCCGCGATCAGACGCGCGCCCTCGGCCACGCCCTTCTCGATGTAACCCCGCACCCGCGCCTGCTGCTTGGCGTTCACGAGCGGGCCGATGCGGTCGCCGTACTTCGCGGCGGCCTGCGCGGCCAGTTCGACTGCTTCGTCGTACCGGGAGGTGTGGACGAGCATCCGGGTCCAGGCGCTGCACGTCTGACCGGAGTTGGACATGACGTTGGCGACGCCGACGCTCACCGCCTTGGCGAGGTCGGCGCTCGGGAGGATGACGTTGGCGGACTTGCCGCCGAGTTCGAGGGCGACCTTCTTGATCGCGGCACCGGCGGTCGCGGCGATCCGCCGGCCCACCGCCGTGGAGCCGGTGAAGGAGATCAGGTCGACGCCGTCGTGCTCGGCGAGCGCCTGTCCGGCGACCGGGCCGAGGCCGGTGACCAGGTTGAACACTCCGGCGGGTACGCCCGCGTCGTGGACGGCCTCGGCGAAGAGCTGAGCGACCAGCGGGGTGTCCTCGGCGGGCTTCAGGACCACCGTGCAGCCGGCGGCGAGGGCCGGGGCGACCTTGGCAACGATCTGGTGCAGCGGGTAGTTCCACGGGGTGATGGCCCCGACGACGCCGATGGGCTCGTGGTGGACGGTGGAGTTGCCGACCTTCTCCTCGAAGGCGTGCCCGGCGGCCAGTTCGGCGTACGAACCGGCGACCGTGACGGGCAGATCCGCGTGCACCCTCTGCGCGAGCGGCGGCGGCGCGCCGAGCTCCGCCGTCACCGTCTCGGCGATCTCCTCCCGGCGGGCGGCGAGCGCGTCGCGCAGCGCGCCGATGATCGCTCCCCGCTCGGCGGGCGGGGTGGCGGCCCAGCCGGGGAGAGCGGCGCGGGCCGCGATCACGGCGGCGTCGATGTCCTCGGCGGTGCCCGCGGGGACGCGGCCGATCACCTGCTCGTCGGCCGGGTTCACGACCTCGATCGTGTCGGTCCCCGCGGCGGGGCGCCAGGTACCGCCGATGTACATGCCGTCGTGTGCCTTCATCGTGCTGCCTCCCGAGCGGGCGTGGTCGTCCGCCCCAAAAACTAGCCCTGATAGTTTTCCGGCACCAGGCCTTCGAGGAGTGAGGCAGGACTCGTCGGTTCCGGTGGCGGCGGGGAGTCGCCTCGCCTCAGAAGTCGACGCGCTTGCGGTCGTCGACCCGTGCCACCGCCTCCTGGGCGAACTCCGCGCGGTAGTCGCCGCGGATCTCCTCGATCCTGCGGTCGCTCACGGTGGCCGACGACACGGGATACAGCAGGACCAGCTCGTACGACCGCTCCTTCTCGATCGTCCCGTTCGCGTCCCGCCACTGCCCGCGCCCCTCCTGCACGGTCAGCCCGTCCGGAAACCCGGGGGTGACCTCACGGTCGACGAAGGTCATGAACTGGTCGTCGGTGACGGCGGGACCGCCGTCCGGTCGCTCGGTGCCGAAGAGCAGCCGCGTCTCCATGTAGGGCGTCCCGCGCGCCGGAGCGATCACGGAACCGGCGGGGGCGTCCTCGGCGAGGGTGGCGTACGCGGTCGGGGCGCCCACCACCAGCAGACAGACGGTGGCCGCGAGGGCGACGCGGGCGCGGGTACGGCGGTGGGCGCGGGGGGAGGTGGGGAGTGCGTTCATGCGTCCACCTCTAGCGGTACCGCCGCTTCCGGTTGCGTCGGCCGCGCCGGTGCCGGTCCCCGTGTGCGTCCGTACGCCCCCGGGGGCTCGGCGAGGCGTGCGGCGCACGCCCCGCACGCCCGGTTCACGGCTTGCGCGCCGGTTCCTTGGTCGCGGTGAGGTGGGCGAACACGACGACGTTGCTCGCGTAGCCCTTCCGGCGGTCGTACGTCCCACCGCAGGTGATCAGGCGCAGCTCGGGGCGCCCCCGGTGGCCGTACACCTTCTTGCTGGGGAAGCGGTCCTTCTCGTACGACCTCACGGCGTCCACGGTGTAGACGGCGGTGCGGCCGTCCGCCCGCAGGACCTCCACCAGGCGGCCGGCCTTGATCACGTCGAGCGCGGCGAAGACGGCGGGGCCCGTCCGGGTGTCCCGGTGCCCGACGACGACCGCCGTGCCGGGTCCGCCGGGCGCGGGCCCGTCCGCGTACCAGCCGACCAGCTTCGGCTTGTCGTCCGGCGGCGCGGGGAGTCGCCGTCGGGCGTCGAGGCGGAGATCGGTCACCGGCGCCTCGATGCCAAGGTAGGGGATGGTGACGGTCCTCGCCGGGGAGGGCGGCAGCGTACGCGGGCGGGCGGGCTTGCGTGGCTCGGCGGGCCTGGGGGTGGGCGGCGCGGGTCGCACGGGCCGGGTGGGGGCGGGCCGTACGGGCGTCGCTGTGGTGGGCACGACGGGTGCCGGGCCCGTGGGGTCGGCACCCGTGGGTTGGGCGGGGGCCTGGCCCGTCGGTGCGGCCGTGGAGGTGGGCACCGTCGGCCGGGCGGGCGTCTGGCTCGCCCACCCGGTCGGGGGGCGGGTCTCCCACCCGGTCGGGGGCTGGGTCCCCGCCGCATCCCCCGCCACCGACCCGGCGCCGGCCCCCGCCACCGTCCCCGCAGCGGCCCCCGCCTCGGTCCCCGGCTCGGTCGGTGTCTCCGGTTCCGTGCGCTCGGTCCCTTGCGCACCGGTCGCCGTCGGCGGCGGCGGGGATGCGGGCTCGTCGGGTGGGGGAGGCGTGAAGTACAGGGACGCTTGGGCGTGTGGTGCCCCCGCACCGCGCGCCCTGGAGTCGGCCCAGGCGGCACCGGCCTCGGCGGCCCCGGTCCGGTCCCTGTTCTCCGCCAGGTGGACGCCGCCCACCACCAGCGCGGTGGCCATGACGACCGTCCGCGTCAGGCGGTAGGCGCGCGTCCGGTGCCAGGGCCTGCGCCGGCGTCTACGCGGCGCCATCGGCGCGGCGACGGCGCAGCCGCAGATAGGCCACGCCGCCGACCGCGGCGAGACCCACGGCGGCCGCGCCGGCGACCGGCGAGAAGTTCTGGGTGAGGGCGAGACCGCCGCCACCGGCCGGCACCGCGCCCTCGGGCCCGGCGAGCGGGCAGTTGACGTTGATGTCCCTGCGGCCCTCCTCCAGCGTTCCGCCGATGGTCCTCCAGGTCAGCACGTAGTCCCCGTTGGGGAGCCGCGCCGCGTTGGGGGGCGCCACCGGCGTGCTGTGCCCGGTGCCGTCGGCGGCGAGCGTGATCTCGCCCGTGGCGACGGGGTCGGTGCGCGGCGCGGGGGGCTGGCGGTCGATGGTCCAGCTGATGCGCTGCGTCGGGGTGGGGTCCGTGGGGAAGTTGAAGGCGGAGAGGTAGAAGTCGCAGACCAGCTGCTGGTTGCGCTGGTTGTCGAACGGGAAGCCCACCTTGTGGATCACGACGTCGGGGTCGCCCGGGGCGGCGACGGCGGCCGGTGCCGTGATGAGGCTGGCTCCCGTGACGGTGAGTGCCGCGAGGACGGCGGCGGCACTCGCGCGCACTCCGGCGGGGCGCGGGCGGGACGAGGTGGACATGCAGAACCTCCGAGTCAGACGATTTTCACACAAATCGCTCTTTCGCCTGACTCTCTGTCACATCACACGGGGCGCGGGTGGAGCCGCGCCCGACGGCTCGTCAGATATCCCCCTTACGGCTCAGGGACTCACCCGCCGCATCCGACCGCGAGCCCCTCGCCCTCCGCCTCGTCGAGGTGCCGCTCCCCCGCCCCGGCCCCGCCCGTCCCGGCTCCCCGCGCCCCGGCTCCGCCGGTGAGCGCAGAGCGATGACCGACGACACCAGCAGCAGCGCGCCCAGCATCACGAACGGCGCGGCCACGCCCGCGACCCCGGCGATCAGGCCCGCGGCGGCCGGTGCCCCGGCCTGCCCCAGCCGGTTTCCCGTCAGCCGCAGGGCGAGCGCTGTGGAGCGGGCGTCGTCCGGCGCGGCCTGCACCACCGTCGTCATGGACAGCGGCTGTCCGACTCCGAGGCAGAACCCGAGGGCGGCGAGGATCAGGGCGAGCGCCCACACCGGCACCGGCAGCGCGATCCCGGCGCAGAGCACGGCCCCCAGCACACAGGTGACCGTGAGCAGCGCGGTCCGGCCGAGCAGCCGCAGCATGGGGGTCATCACCAAACGGCACGCGATGGTCGCCGCCGCCCGCAGGCTCAGCAGGACGCCGATCACCGAGGGCGCGATGCCCCGGTCCTCACCGACCACCGGCAGATACGCGGTCAGGATGTCCGTCGCCGACAGCACGGCCAGGCTGATGAAGATGCCGCCCGGCACGCCCCGGGTGCGCAGGATACGGTGCACGGGCACGCGCTCGCCCTTCGCCGTACGGGACTTGGGCTCGGCGGGACGCTCTATGCGCCACAGCGACGTGAAAGCGACGGCCGCCCCGGCACCGGCGACCACCAGCGCCAGGGCGCTGGTCCGGGCCATGTCCGGGCCGCCGATCAGGGCGCCCGCGGCGATGGGGCCGACCAGCTGGCCGAGGGAGGCGCCGATGGTGAAGTGGCCGAAGTTGCGGTCGTGTTCGTGCGGCGCGGACTGGCGGGCCACCAGGGACTGGGCGCCGATCACGAAGGAGAGATGACCGAGGCCCATCACACCGCTCCAGACGGCCATCGCCACCAGGGAGTCGGCCAGACCGCTCAGGGCGCAGCCGCCGGAGATGAGGACGACACCGATCGGCAGCAGGGGCGCGCACCGGCCCCGGTCGGTCCTGCGGCCGAGCGGGACGGCGGCGAACAGCGGGAGCAGGGCGTAGACCCCCGCGATCACACCGACCGCCCGTTCGTCGGCGCCCAACGCGAGGGCCCGGTAGGACACGGCGGGCCGTGCCATCGACACCGCCCCCTGCGCGAAGCTGAAGGCGATGACGAGGCGGAGCAGCCAGCCGCGGTTCCTACCGGGCCTCACGATGCGGTTCCTCCTGGGGGAAGTTCACGCCGGTCCGAGCGAACTTCGCTCTAGGGCGCGGGAGTCGGGTCCGACGGTCCGGGCGATGCCGTCAGATGATGCCGAACAGCACACCCGCGCCGAGAATGATCAGCGAGGTCGCCGCCGCCCACTTGACCACGAACCTGGTGTGGTCGCCGAACTCGACCTTGGCCATGCCCACGAGCACGTACACGGCGGGGACCAGCGGGCTGGACATGTGCAGCGGCTGGCCGACGAGGGAGGCGCGGGCGATCTCCAGCGGCGAGACCCCGTGGGCGGCACCGGCCTCGGCGAGGACGGGGAGGACACCGAAGTAGAAGCCGTCGTTGGACATGAAGTAGGTGAGCGGCAGGCTCAGGAAGCCGGTGACGAGGGCCATGTGCGGGCCCATGCCGGCCGGGATGCCGTCGACGATCCACTTGGCCATCGAGTCGACCATGCCGGTGCCCTGGAGGACGCCGGTGAAGACGGCGGCGGCGAAGACCATGCCGGAGACGTTGAGGACGTTGTCCGCGTGGGCGGCGAGCCGGTCCTTCTGGTCGGGGATGTGGGGGAAGTTGACCGTCAGCGCGAGCGCGGCGCCGAGGATGAACAGCACCGGGATCGGCAGCCACTCCATGATCATGGCGGTCAGCAGCGTGACCGTGAGCAGCGCGTTGAACCAGTACAGCTTGGGGCGCAGCGTCGGGCGATTGGGGTCGAGACCCTGGAGGCGGACGTCGTCCGCGTCGTCGTCCTCGGCGTCCGCGTCGGTGCCGGAGCCCGCTCCGCCGGTGGTCTTCGTCGTACGGACCTTGTCGTCACCGGAACCGGAACCGGCGGCCGACGAGGCGCCCGCGCCGACGAGCACGGTCTCCTCGGAGCCGGACTTCTCCTCGTCCTTGACGATCTTCTCCTGCTCCAGGACCTCGTCGAGGCTCAGCACACCGAGGCGCTTGCGCTCGCGCAGACCGAGGAAGTAGGCGAGGACGAAGACGAAGAGCAGACCGACGAGGAGCGCCGGGATCATCGGGACGAAGATGTCGCCGGCGTCGAGCTTGAGCGCGGTGGCGGCGCGGGCGGTCGGGCCGCCCCAGGGCAGCGTGTTCATCACGCCGTTGGCGGTGGCGGCGACACCGGTCATCACGACCAGGCTCATCTTCAGGCGCTTGTACAGCGGGTACATCGCCGAGACGGTGATCATGAAGGTGGTCGAGCCGTCGCCGTCCAGCGAGACGATCGCGGCGAGCAGGGCCGTGCCGACGACGATGCGCAGCGGGTCGGCCTTGCAGAACTTCAGGATGCCCCGGACGATCGGGTCGAAGAGTCCGACGTCGATCATGAGGCCGAAGTAGACGATGGCGAACATCAGCATCGCGGCGGTGGGCGCGAGATTGCCCACCCCCTCGATGACGTAGTCGCCGAGTTGGGCTCCCTTTCCGACGAACACGCAGAAGAGCGCGGGGATCAGTACGAGTGCCGCGATCGGCGACATCTTCTTCATCATGATCAGGACCAGGAAGGTCGCGATCATGGCGAAGCCGAGGATGGTCAACATGTGGATACCTAACGTTCGCCCTTGAACTCCCACCAGGGCACCGGCGGTGCGACGACGTTAGGGCGGCTCCACAAGCGTTAACAAGACGTTGACATGCGAGCAATAAGCGCAGAACTCCAGGTCACAGCGTTGCGCCTGCTCGGGACAGCTCCACGGGGATGCCGTTGAGGACCGCGTTGCCCGACAGCGGGTCGAGCAGGGAGCCGTCGAGGAGCTGGTTGACGTTGACCCCGGGATCGATCGCCGCGTGGCTCATACGGGTGCCCGGACGGTCGTGTCCCCAGCCGTGCGGAAGGCTCACGACACCCTGGCGTACGACGTCGGTGACCTCGGCGGGAGCGGTGACCTCTCCCCCGGCGCCCTTGATCCTTACGGCGTCGCCGTCGGCGAGGCCGAGGCGGTCGGCGTCGTCGGGGTGGATGTGGAGGGTGCAGCGGTTGGTGCCGCCGGTGAGGGCGGGGATGTTGTGCAGCCAGCTGTTGTTGGAGCGCAGGTGTCGGCGGCCGATGAGGACCAGGCCGTCGGGGCGCTCGCGCAGGGCGGTGCGGAGCCTCGGCAGATCGCCGACGATCGGCTCGGGCAGCAGTTCGATGCGGCCGCTGACCGTCTTCAGCGGCTGCGGCAGCCGGGGCCGCAGCGGTCCGAGGTCGATGCCGTGCGGGTGGGCGAGCAGCTTCTCCAGCGTCAGTCCGTCCGGGTCCGCGCCGAAGCCCTCGCCGTACGGGCCGAGGCGCAGCATCATGTCGAGCCGGCGCTCGGGGCCGGTGTCGCCGGTGAGAAGGCCGGCGAGTTCCTTCGGGTCGCGGCCGTGGACGGGTGAGTGGGCGTCCTTGACGGCCTTGCCCAGGGTCTGGCCGATGACCAGGTCGTCGACGGCGGAGGGGTCGGCGCCGTGCATCCCGGTGGCGGCGAGGGTGAGGCGGGCGAGGATCTCGGTCTCGGCCATGCGGCCGTCCTCCAGGGGGACGGCGGCGCGGTTGTAGCGGACCTGGTTGCGCACGGCGAAGGCGTTGAACGCGAAGTCGAAGTGCGGGGCCTGCGAGGGCGGGGGTGGCGGCAGGACCACGTCGGCGTGGCGGGCGGTCTCGCCGAGGTAGGGGTCGACGCTGACCATGAAGTCCAGCGAGTCGAGCGCCTTGTCGAGGCGGTCGCCGTCGGGTGCGGAGAGCACGGGGTTGGCGGCGATCGTGATGAGGGCGCGGACCGGGCTGCCCTCGGGGGTGGCGGTGTCGATCTCCTCGGCGAGCGCGGACAGCGGCAGTTCGCCCTTGGCCTCGGGGTGGCCGCCGACCCGGCTGCGCCAGCGTCCGAGGGCGAAGCCCCGGCCGGGTCCTGCGGGCCGGGGGGTCTTGTCCGTCGCGGAGTGCGGGAACAGGGCGCCGCCGGGCCGGTCGAGGTTGCCGGTGAGGATGTTGAGGACGTCGACCAGCCAGCTGGCGAGGGTGCCGTGCGGGACGGTGCAGCTGCCGATGCGGCCGTATACGGCGGCGGTGGGCGCGGCGGCCAGTTCGCGGGCGAGCGCGCGGATGGTGCCGGCGTCGACGTCACAGGCCTCGGCGACGGCCTCGGGGGTGAACTCCCGCATGGCGGCGGCGAGTTCGTCGACCCCCTGCACATGCGGGGCGAGGTCGCGGAGGTCGGTGAGCTCCTCCTCGAACAGCACCTGCGCCATCGCCGCCAGCAGCAGGGCGTCCGTGCCCGGCCGGATGGCGACGTGCCGGTCGGCGAGCTTGGCCGTGCGGGTCAGCCGGGGGTCGACGACGGTGAGGGTGCCGCCGCGCGCCTTGAGGGCCTTGAGCTTGCCGGGGAAGTCGGGGGCGGTGCACAGACTGCCGTTGGACTCCAGCGGGTTGGCGCCGAGGAGCAGCAGGTGGTCGGTGCGGTCCAGGTCGGGGACGGGGATGGCGTGGGCGTCGCCGTAGAGCAGTCCGCTGGAGACGTGCTTGGGCATCTGGTCGACGGTGGAGGCGGTGAACAGGCTGCGGGTGCCGAGGCCGGCGAGCAGGACGGGCGGGTAGAGGGCGCCGGCCATGGTGTGGACGTTGGGGTTGCCGAGGACGACGCCGACGGCGTTCGGGCCGTGCGCCTCGACGACCGGGCGCAGTCCGGCGGCGACGGCGTCGAAGGCCTCCGCCCAGGTGGCTTCCCGCAGCTCCCCGTCCTTGCGGACCAGCGGGGTGCGCAGCCGGTCGGGGTCGCCGTCGGCCGCTCCGAACGAGGCGCCCTTGGGGCAGATGAACCCCTTGCTGAACACGTCGTCCCGGTCGCCGCGGGCCCCGGTCACCCGGGTGCCCTCGATGGTGAGGGTGAGTCCGCAGGTCGCCTCGCAGAGCGGGCAGACCCGCAGGGCGGTGCGGGCGTCGGTGGTGGTGGACACGGGTCCTCCCGGAGGGGCGGCGGCGACGATGACGCTCGGACGGGCGCCACGCGCGGGGCACGCGACACCGAGGCCGAGCATACCGACCGGTATGCACCACGGGGAGGGGCTGCCGGGGGTCTTGTCGGGAAACCGCCGGGGCACCGGGCCCCGGCCGCGCGGAAGCCCCCCGGGGTGCGGCCCCGCGCGGAGGCGGCCGGGCGCGCGGGCCTCGCGGGAGCCGCCTGGCGCATGGGCCGCGCGGAAGCCGCCGGGCGCATGGGCCGCGCCCGGCGGTGCGTGGCCTCAGTCCAGTACGCGTGCGAGATAGGCCCGTAGCAGCTCCCGCATCTCCAGGATGATCCGTTCGTCGCCCTCCGGGGAGACCCGGAAGGCCAGGTGGACCAGGGTGTCGGCGGTCTCGACGGCGATCAGGAAGGTGCGGCGCAGATCCTCGTCGGGGGTGCGGTCGATGAACGCGGAGAGCAGGTCGGAGAGGCGGTCGGCGACGCGGTGATTGGGTTCCTGGCGGCTGCCGCCGACCGGGATCTGGTTGCCGAAGTCGATGAGGGCGAAGCCCGGGGTGTTGCGCTTCATGTCGAGGTACTCGTCGAGGACGGCGTCCATCGCGGTGCGCCAGTCCCGGCGGCCCGTCGCCTGGAGGCGGCGGGTGACCCGGTCGGTGAAACGGTCCAGGTTGCGTTCGGCCAGCGCGTCGGCCATCGCGCGCTTGTTGCCGAAGAAGCGGTAGACGGAGCCGATGGGCACACCCGCGCGGAGCGCCACGGCACGGGTGCTCAGCGCGTCGTAGCCGACCTCGTCGAGGAGGTCGGCGCAGGCGTCGAGGATCCTGGTCAGTCGTTCGGCACTGCGCCGCTGCACGGGGGCGCGGCGCAGGGAGGTCGCCTGGGACACGGGCTTCATGATGCCTTTCCGCCGAGGTCCGATGAGCTGTCCGAATATCAGTACGGCCGGTACCGCCGCTCCCGCTCAGCACTGGACCGTACGGACACCGAACATCCGCACGCCCACAGCCTGCCGGGAGACTAGAGCACCGCACTGACAGGACGGATCCCCTCGCGGTCCGGTTCTCCCTCTCCGCCCGATGCACCCGATCTGTGGACGCCCCGTCGACGTCCGGTTGTCGTCCGTCGACGCCCCGTCGCCGGCTCGCCGCCGCTTTGTCCCCTTGCAGCCACCCCGACGGAATCCTACGGTGAAGCATAGGAATCGGGAGTGCGAGGGAGCGGGCATGAGCGGGGACGCGAGGAAGACGGCCGAGGAGCTGGAGTACCTCACCGGTTTCGGCAACGAGCACGCCTCGGAGGCGGTCCCGGGCGCGCTGCCGCTCGGCCGCAACTCCCCGCAGCGCGCCCCGCTCGGCCTGTACGCGGAGCAGCTCAGCGGCACCGCCTTCACCGAACCGAGGGCGCACAACCGCCGCTCCTGGCTCTACCGGATCCGCCCGTCGGCCGCGCACCCCGCGTTCACGCGCGCGGGCAACGGCGCGCTGCGCACGGCGCCCTTCACCGAGACCGTCCCCGACCCCAACCGGCTGCGCTGGAACCCGCTGCCGGAGCCCCCGGCGGGCACCGACTTCCTCGGCGGCCTGTGGACGCTCGGCGGCAACGGCGACGCGACGCTGCGCACGGGCATGGCCGTGCACCTGTATCACGCCAATTCCGCCATGGAGCGGGTCTTCGGCGACGCGGACGGCGAACTCCTGATCGTCCCGGAGCGGGGCGGCCTGCTGCTGCGCACGGAGTTCGGCCTGCTGCGCGCCGAGCCGGGTGAGGTCGCCCTGATCCCCCGGGGCGTCCGCTTCCGCGTCGACCTCCTCGACGCCACCGCCCGCGGCTACGTCTGCGAGAACTACGGCGCCCCCTTCCGCCTCCCCGACCTCGGCCCGATCGGCGCCAACGGCCTCGCGAACGCCCGTGACTTCCGGGCGCCGACGGCGGCGTACGAGGACGTGGAGGGCCCGGTGGAGGTGGTGAACAAGTACTGCGGAAACCTCTGGACGGCCACCTACGACCACTCCCCGCTCGACGTGGTCGCCTGGCACGGCAACCACACCCCGTACGTCTACGACCTGCGCCGTTTCAACGTCATCGGGACGATCTCGTACGACCACCCGGACCCGTCGATCTTCACGGTGCTGACCTCGCCGAGCGACACCCCGGGCCTCGCGGCGGTGGACTTCGTGGTGTTCGCGCCCCGGTGGCTGGTGGGTGAGGACACGTTCCGGCCGCCCTACTTCCACCGGAACGTGATGAGCGAGTACATGGGCCTGATCGAGGGCGCGTACGACGCGAAGGCGGAGGGCTTCGTGCCGGGGGGCGGCTCGCTGCACAACATGATGTCGGCGCACGGTCCGGACCGGGAGACCTTCGACCGGGCGAGCGCGGCGGAGCTGGCGCCGCAACGGGTGGACGACGGGCTCGCGTTCATGTTCGAGACGCGCTGGCCCGTGCTCACCACCGAGCAGGCGGCCCGTTCAGAACAACGGCAGCAGGCGTACGACGATGTGTGGTCCGGGCTGCGGCGCCACTTCGGCCCGTTGCGCTGAACCCGCCGGGCCGGGTACGGATACCGACGTGACCTCATTCGCTCCGGACTCGATCGTCCTGAACCGCAAACTGCCGCTCTGGTACCAGGTGTCGCAGTCCCTGCGTGCCTCGATACTGGGCCGGTCGCCGCAGGAGCCGCTGCGGCTGCCGACCGAGGAGCAGTTGGCCGGGCACTACGGCGTGAGCGTGCTGACCATGCGGCAGGCGCTGAAGGAGCTGGAGGGCGAGGGACTGATCAGCCGGCACCGCCGGCGCGGCACCTTCATCGAGCCGGGCGCCCGGCGGGGCTCCCCGGTGCGGCTGCTCGGCTCCGTGGACGCGATCGTGGCCCAGCAGTCGGGGATGACGACGGAGTTGCTGGAGGAGGGCAGCACCCCCGTATCGGGTGAACTCTCGCAGTACTTCCCCGACTTGACCGAGGTGGCCACCTACCACCGGCTGCGCGGCGACGAGCGGACGGGCGAGCCGACCAACCACGCCCGCAACTACGTCCGCCCCGAGCTGGCCGAACGCATCGACCGCGACGACCTGCTCCGGTGGCCGATGACCAAGGTCCTGCGCGATGTCGTGGGGGTGGCCATCGGCCGGATCACCGACACGGTCGAGGCCCGCATCGCCGACCCGGAGACCGCCCGCCTCCTCCAGGTCCCCCTGCTCAGCCCGATCCTGCACTACACGGGCGTCACCCACGACGAGTCCGGCCGTGTCCTCGACGTGGCGGTCATCCACTACCGCGGTGACCGCTTCTCGTTCACCGTGACCCTCGACGCCCCCTGACGAGGCCGTACGATGCCCAGCGTGACGCCCGACGACGCTCCGCGACTCGCGGACCTCATGCCGTGGTCCGTCGCACCGCCACGGCTGGGCCGGGGGTGGCCGACGGCCCCCGACGCCGTGTCCCTGAAGGCCCGCTGGGACGCCCTGGTGAAGGCGGAGGGCCCGGACCGCGAGACCCTCTTCGCCCCCACCCGTTCCCGCACGCTCACCTCCGCGGTGGCTCAGCTGCCGGGCCGGTCCACCGGCACCGGTCGGCTGGCCCGGGAGTCCGGGCCCTGCCCGGAGCCGGTCCGTGTCCTGGCCGCGCCCTTCGACGAACAGTGGCTCATCCCCGACCACCGGCTCATCGACGCCGCCCGCCCCGAGCTGTGGCGGGTGGCGGACGAGCGGCAGGTCTTCGTGGTCGAACAGACGGTCGCCCCGGACTCCGCGGGCCCTCTGCTCACCGCGTCGTCCGTGCTCCCGCTCGCCCCGCCGCACGGCCCCCGCATCGGCCGCGTCCACCCGCTGTTCCGCCGCCCGAGGGCCGCCGAACCCAACCTCGCGCCGGGTCTGGTGGAGTATCTGGGCGAGCGCCTCGGCACCGGCCCGGTCGACGCCATCGACGTCCTCGCCTGGGCCCTGGTGGCCGCGCGGCCCGGCCCTGACGGTGTCGGGGTGCCCCTCCCCGCCGACCCCGACGTCTGGTCGCGGGGCGTCGAACTGGGCCGCCGCGCCCTGTGGCTGATGCGCCGCGACGGCGACCGCCCCAAGCTCCCCGGAGGCCGACGCCCGTACGTGCGCGCGCCGCTCCCGTCCCGCCCCGTCGAAGTCCGCTACGCCCGCGAGGAGGAGACCCTCGTCGTCGACGACGGCCGTATCTCCCCCGTCCCGTCCGAGGCCTGGGACTTCCACGTCGGCGGTGTGCGCGTGCTGGAGGAGTGGTTCGCCCGCAGGACCGAGACCGCCGAGCCGGGCACGCTTGAGGCGATCCGCCCGACGACCTGGCCCCAGACCTGGACGTCGGAGCTGCTCGAACTGATCACCGTGCTGGCGCTGCTGGCCGAACTGCGGCCGAGGCAGGAGGAGTTGTCGGTCGGGGACCCGATCACGGCGGCTGAGCTGCGCCGGGCGGGAGTGCTCCCGGTGCCGGACTCCGCCCGTCGGCCCGCCTCGGTCCTGGACCACCGGGAGGAGGGCCCGGAGGGCCAGTTCACCCTGCTGTAGGGCGCTTTACGGCGCAGGGCTCTCTACGGCGCGAACGAGTCCAGCACCCTGCCCAGCATCCACTCGAACACGGCCTCCAGATCGATCGGCCCGGAGTCCTCCGTGAACGCCGCCGCCAGCCGCGGGTACGCGCCGCTCGCGATCTGCCCCCCGAGGTACGCGATCCGGACCTCGTTCTCCCGGTCCTCCGACCACGGCAGCGACCGCACCCGCTCGGCCGTCGCCAGCTCGTTCGCGACGTAGGTCGTCACGCACCCGTTCAGCATCCCCAGGAGCTGCATCTTCGTCCCGTACGGCGCGTCGAGGGAGTCCATGCAGGCCATGCAGTGCTCCAGATACCGCAGCCCGTTGGGGCTGAAGCCGTAGACCGGCGACATCAGCCGTGGCATCCAGGGGTGGCGACGCAGCAGGTCACGCGTCTGGTGGGCCACCCGCCGCAGATCGGCCCGCCAGTCGCCGGCCGGCTCCCACAGCTCGTGCTCGCCCGCGACCGCGTCGACCATCAGCTCGTACAGGTCCTCCTTGCGCGGCACGTAGTTGTAGAGCGACATCGTGCCGCAGCCCAGCTCGGCGGCCACGTGCCGCATGGACACGGCGTCCAGGCCGCCCGCGTCGGCGAGCCTTACGGCCGCCGCCGCGATGTCCGCGCGGCTGAACGCGGGTCTCGGCCCCCGGCCGGTGCGTTCGGGGCGGGCCCAGATCACTTCGGGTCGGGCCGCTCGGCCAGCCATCGATCATCACCTCGGCCACCATCCTAGTTACGTACAGCGTACGTAATGCGCTATGGTCGGCCCATGACTACTACGTACGCTGTACTTAGTGAGGGTCTGGAGAAGCGCTTCGGCGACGTCCGTGCCGTACGCGGCCTCGATCTGGCCGTGGAGGAGGGCACGGTGCTCGGGATGCTCGGCCCGAACGGGGCGGGCAAGACCACGGCCGTACGGCTGCTGGCGACGCTGCTGCGGCCGGACGCGGGTTCGGCGCGGATCGCGGGCCACGATCTCGTGCGGGAGCCGGCCGCGGTCCGGCGGGTGATCGGGCTGACCGGGCAGTACGCGTCGGTCGACGGCGACCTCACCGGCAGGCAGAATCTCCGGCTGTTCGCCCGGCTGCACCGGGTCCGCGACACGGCGGCCCGCGCGGCCGAACTCCTCGACCGTTTCGGCCTGACCGAGGCCGCCGACCGGCCGGTCTCCACCTACTCGGGCGGTATGCGCCGCCGGCTCGACCTCGCGGCCGGCCTCGTCCGGCGCCCGGCGGTGCTCTTCCTCGACGAGCCCACCACCGGCCTGGACCCGGTCAGCCGCAACCGGACCTGGGACGCCGTGCGCGCCCTCAAGGACGAAGGGACGACCGTCCTGCTGACGACGCAGTACCTGGAGGAGGCCGACCAACTCGCCGACCGGATCGTGCTGATGGACCGGGGCCGGATCGCGCACAGCGGCTCGCCGCCCCAACTCAAGGCGCTCGTCGGCTCGTACGCGGAGGTCGTCGTGGCCCACGCGGACGCGATGACGGCGGCGGCGGGAGTGCTCGACCAACTGACCGGCGCGGAGCCGTCGTTCGACCACGAGCGGCGGGCCGTCGGCGTGATCGCGCTGGACCCGACGCTCACGCTCCCCCGGCTGGTGCGTGAACTCGACGCGGCGGGCATCCCGTTGCTGGACGCGAGCCTGCGACCGCCCACCCTGGACGACGTGTTCCTCCGCCTCACCGAGGGCGCCCCGGCAGACTTTCGCGACCGACGAGACCTCAAGGAGCGTGCGGCGTGAGCGCGTTGGCGTACGACGGCACGGCGATGCTGGGCCGGCAGCTGCGGCGGGTCCGCAACAACCCGGGGCTGCTGATCCTCACCCAGATCATGCCCGTCTCGATGCTGCTGTTCTTCGGGTACGTCTTCGGCAGCGCGCTCGCCGTGCCGGGCGAGGAGTACCGGCGGTTCCTGGTGCCCGGTCTGCTGGTCGCGACGGCCTCCGGCGGGATCATGACCGGGATGTTCCAGGCCGCCCAGGACACCCACCGCGGCGTGATGGACCGCTTCCGGACGCTGCCGATGAGCCGGGCGGCGGTGCCGCTGGGCCAGGCCCTGGCGGACCTGGTGGTCACCGTCGTGGGGTCGCTGCTGTTCCTGCTCGTCGGGCTGGCGGTGGGCTGGCGGATCGAGGGGGGCGCGCTCGCGGCGGCCGGCGCGTTCGGGCTGTTGCTGCTGTTCCGGTTCGCCTGCGTGTGGATCGGCATCTTCCTGGGGCTGCTCACCCGCGACGAGGAGGCGGCCGGGCAGCTGGGCGGTGCGACCTTCCTGCTGCCGCTGCTCTCCAGCGCGTACATCCCGACCGAGGGTCTGCCGGGCTGGCTGCGCACGGCCGCCGAGTGGAACCCGATCAGCGCGGTCGCGACGGCCCTGCGTGACCTCTTCGGCAACGCGGCCGTGCCGGAGGGGGCCGCCTGGCCGGTGACGCATCCCGTCGCCGGGTCGCTGCTCTGGTGCGCGCTCCTGCTCGCGGTGTTCGTGCCGCTCGCGGTCCGCACGTACGCGGCCGGCCCGAGGTGACCTCCGGCCCGTTCGGGGGACGGGCCGGAGACCGCCGACGCCGGGACGCGTCACCGGGGCACGTGACACGCGGCACTCCCTGGTGACAACCCCGCCCCGGCGGGGACATGATCCACGGCATGCGTCCACTCCCCCGCGCCGGTGACCCCCTGCCCCTCGACGGCGTCACCGTCGTCGCCGTCGAGCAGGCCGTCGCGGCACCCTTCGCCACCCGGCAGCTCGCCGACCTCGGCGCCCGGGTGATCAAGGTCGAGCGGGTGGACGGCGGTGACTTCGCCCGGGGCTACGACACGGCGGCCCGGGGCCTGGCCTCGCACTTCGTGTGGTGCAACCGGGGCAAGGAGTCCCTCGCGCTGGACCTGAAGGACCCGCGCGGCCTGGCCGTCGTACGCCGACTGGTGGCGGACGCGGACGTGTTCGTGCAGAACCTCGCGCACGGCGCGGCGGCCCGGCTCGGCCTGGACGCGGCCACGCTGTGCGCCGCGCACCCCCGGCTGGTCGCCGTGGACATCTCGGGCTACGGGGCGACGGGGCCCTACGCGGACAAGCGGGCCTACGACATGCTCGTGCAGTGCGAGGCGGGGCTGGTGTCGGTGACGGGGACCCCGGAGCAGCCCGTGAAGGCGGGCATCCCGGCGGCGGACATCGCCGCCGGGATGTACGCGTTCTCGGGGGTGCTCGCGGCGCTCGTCCGGCGGGGCACGACCGGGCGGGGCGGGCCGGTGGAGGTGTCGATGCTGGAGGCGCTGGCCGAGTGGATGGGACATCCGCTGCACCACGCCATGCACGGCGGCGGCGCCCCGGCCCGGACGGGCCTCGGGCACGCGGTGATCGCGCCGTACGACGCCTATCCGACGGCGGACGGCGGGCGGGTGCTGCTGTCGGTGCAGAACGACCGGGAGTGGCGGCGGCTCGCCGAACAGGTGCTGGGGCGGCCGGAGTTGGCGGACGACCCGGCCTTCGCGACGAATCCGGCGCGGGTCGAGCGCCGGGAACGCACGGACGAGCTGGTCACGGAGACGCTCGGGCTGCTGGACACCGACGAGGCGTTGGCGCGGCTGGAGGCGGCGGGGATCGCCTGCGCGCGGCTACGGGACGTGACGGAGGTGGCGGAGCATCCGCAGTTGGCGGCCCGGGACCGGTGGCGGGAAGTGGAGTCACCGGTGGGGCCGCTCCGGGCGTTGCTGCCGCCCATCACGCTGCCGGGCGGGGACGAGGCGCGGATGGGTGCGGTGCCCGCGCTCGGGGAGCACACCGGGTCGCTGCTCCGTGCCGCGGGGATGACGGACGACGAGATCGCAGCGTTGCGCCGGGACGGCGTGGTGGCCTGAGCGCGGGCCTCCTGCGGGGAAACCCTTGGTGCTGTGGTGCTAACGGCTGCCGAACAGCGAGCGGCGCAGCCTCTTGAGGGGGGCGAACAGCGAGACCCGGCCGACGCGCGTGTCCTTGCGGCTGCTGCGCTCCTGCGGGGAACGTGACGTTATCTCGCGCATCAGCGAGGTCGCCTCGGCCGCCTCGCGCTGTGGCACGGCGGGGCCGCTCAGCACCGAGAGATGTCGGTCGAGGCGCGAGCTGGTCGCGCTGCTCCCGCATGTGATCGCAGGGACTCGCGCCCTGCGCACTGTTATCTGTTCCATGTCACTCCCCACCCGTACGAGTCCACCCGGCCCGGGCAGCGTAACCATATCGCCCCGTTGGAGCACTCGGGAATCACGGTCCCGGTATTCACCTACCCTGTAACGGCGTTGTTGATTACTCTCCGAATCCGACCGATTCCAGGGCGAGTTGGACAACTGGCTGGCTGGTGGGCTGTGGTGATCCACCGTCGGGTTCGACGGTCACGGCGAGTGACGTCGCGTCGGTGTTCATTCCGCTCGTGACCAAGGGCGTGTCGCCGTCGAAGAGGCCCAGGGAGCGTGGTTGCACGTCGGGGCGCATGAGCCAGAGCTGGTGCACCTGATCCTTCGGGAGGTCCTCGAATCCGCTGAGGGTCACGATCGCGCTCCCCTCCTCCGCGGAAGCGATCACTCCGATTCTGTGGCCCTTTCCGTCCCGGTCACTGGTCGCGCGGGCGTCCGGCGCGGCGAGAACGTGGGCGATCTCACTCGCCTGTGCGCGCTCGGCGGCCAGCTCGTCACGGGTGCGGTCGGCCTGGACGGCGAAGAGGGAGGCCACCACGAGCGCGGCGGCGGCCGTGACGGTGGCCAGCGGGACGAGCCAAGAGCGCAACCGGGGCGCACGGGCGCGCGACCTCGGCGGCGGCTCGGTCCCCCACACATGCCTCGGCAGGTGCTGGGACCGCGGCGGCTGGGCGCTCCAGGACTGGTTCTCCTGAGGCGTGTTGGCCTCCTGCGGCGTGTTGCGCACGGCGGCGAAGACCCGGTCGCGCATCGCGGCCGGGGCCGGCGCGGCCGTCGACCAGGCGAGGCGGACCGCGTCCTCGGACAGGGCGCGCACCTCGGCCGGACAGCGGTCGCAGCGCTCCAGATGCTGCTCGAAGCGGCGCCGCTCGTCGGGCTCCAGGGCGTCCAGGGCGTAGGGAGCGGCGAGCGAGTGGAGATCCTCGCGGCGGAACAGGCTCACCGCACACCTCCCCCGGGCCGGCCGTACAGGGCGCTCATGCGACTCCTCCCAGGCATTCGCGCAGCCGTGTGAGTCCGTCGCGCATACGGGTCTTGACCGTGCCGAGCGGCAGTGAGAGCCGCTCGGCCACTTCACGGTAGGTGTAGCCGTCGTAGTAGGCGAGGGTGACGGACTCGCGCTGGAGGGTGGTGAGCTTCTCCAGGCAGTGGCGCACCCACTGGCGTTCGAGACCCGCCTCGACCTCCTCGGCGACCTGGTCGAAGGCGGGGTGGTGGTTGCGTCGTCCCTCGCGCTGCTCGCGCTCGGTGGCGGCGCGGGCGCTGCGCACCCGGTCCACCGCGCGCCGGTGCGCGAGGGTGAGTATCCAGGACAGGGCGCTGCCCCGCGCCGGGTCGAACCGGCCCGCGGAGCGCCAGAGTTCGAGCAGCACCTCCTGGGCCACCTCCTCCGACTGCGCGGGGTCACGTACGACCCTGCGCACCAGCCCGAACACCGGGCCGGACACCAGGGCGTACAGATCCTCGAACGCCCGCTGGTCGCCTCCGGCCACCCGGACCAGAAGACTGTCCGCCTCCACTCGCTCCCCCTCGCCTCCGGCCGAGCACGGCCATCCCCGCGCGTAAGGCATTCGCAACCGACCCACCTCCGGATGGGGTTACGGATCCGGACGAGATCCGGATCAACAAATCCCGCTCTCCGCTGAAACAACCTTTCAAACGCGCCGTAAGAACGTTTGGGATTCGACCAATCCACCCTGCCGACCGCTCCGAATGGCGTTCGTCAGGCAAGTTGGGACAGAGGACGGACGGCATGACGACACCTACTTCCAGGAGCGGCGCGGGACGGCGGAGCATCGCGTCCCTCATCTGTGCTTCGCTGGCCGCCGGAGGACTCGCGGCCGCCGGCGTCACCGTGTTGCAGCCGGGGGCGGCCTCCGCCTCCAGCCACCGGGAGGCCCCGCTGATCTCGGGGGAGCCCCAGTTCGACAACACCGACGTGTACGCGTTCGTCAGCCCCGACAAGCCGGACACGACCACGGTGATCGCCAACTGGATCCCCTTCGAGGAGCCGGCGGGCGGACCGAACTTCTTCACCTTCTCCGAGGACGCGGAGTACGACATCCGCGTCGACCAGGACGGCGACGCCCAGGAAGACCTCGTCTTCCGGTACACGTTCAAGACGAAGACGAAGAACGACAGGACCTTCCTGTACAACACGGGCGTCGTGGAGAGCCTCGACGACCCGGACCTGAACATCACGCAGACGTACGACATCGACCTGATCAAGCTGAAGGACCGTCGCGCGGTCTCCAAGACCAAGCTCGCGGACGACGTGTGGGTGGCGCCGTCGAACGTCGGCAAGGCGTCGATGCCGGACTTCAAGAAGCTGCGCGACGAGGCCGTGTACAAGACGGCGAGCGGGGTGACCACGTACGCGGGTCAGGCCGACGACCCGTTCTTCCTGGACCTGCGCGTCTTCGACCTGCTGTACGGCGGTGACCTCTCCGAGGTCGGGCGGGACACGCTGAAGGGCTACAACGTCAACTCGATCGCCCTGCAGATCCCGAGCGAGGCGCTCGTGCAGTCCAAGGACCAGCCGATCGTCGGCATCTGGTCCACGACGCAGCGCCAGGGCGCCGACGGCCAGTACCACCAGGTGTCGCGCCTCGGCATGCCGCTGGTGAACGAGGTCGTCAACCCCATCGGCGACAAGGACAAGTTCAACGCGTCCTCGCCGGTCGACGACGCCCAGTTCCTGAAGAACGTCACCGAGCCCGAGCTGCCCAAGCTCATCGAGGCGATCTACAAGATCCCGGCGCCCAAGGAGCCGCGCAACGACCTCGTCGACGTCTTCCTCAAGGGCGTCGAGGGCCTCAACCAGCCGCCGCACGTGACCCCTTCGGAGCAGCTGCGGCTCAACACCTCCATCGAGCCCACGGCGAAGCCGAAGCGGCTGGGTGTGCTGGACGGTGACAACCAGGGCTTCCCGAACGGTCGCCGGCTCACCGACGACGTGATCGACATCGCGCTCCAGGTCGTCGAGGGCGAGCTGGTCGACGCGCCCAACGACCTGGGCGACGCGGTCGACAAGAACGACAAGAAGTTCGGCAAGTCCTTCCCGTACGTCGGTCTGCCGACGGCCGGTTCGCGGGGCAAGACGGTCAAGGGCAACACCACGAACAACGTCCGCAGCGCGCTGGGCGGCGGTGTCGAGAGCGGCACCGACGACACCACGCTGATCGCCGCCTCGGCCGGCGCCGGCGCGGCCGGTGTCCTGCTGATCGGCTCGGGTCTGCTGTGGTGGCGCCGTCGCAACGACCGCGCGTACTACTAGCCGGACCCGCGTCCGGGCCCTTCCCCATGGGGCCCGGCCGCCGTGACCGGCGCGGCCCGTCCGTATCCATCCCCCCGGCGCGGGCCGCGCCCCACGACCACGATCACCGCACCCGGCAAGGCTGTTGAGGAGAGGGAATGTCCCCGCGTACGAACGAGAGCGCGCCGCAGAACGGGCGCCCGCGCCCCGACGAGGGAACTCCCGAACCCGACCGGTCCGCACCCACCGCCTCCGACCGGAACACCGGGCCCGCCGCCGCGTCGGGGCGGACGACCGACGACGGGGCCACTGCCGCGTCAGGGCGGACGACCGACGACGGGGCCACTGCCGCGTCAGGGCGGACGGCCGACGACGGGGCCACTGCCGCGTCAGGGCGGACGACCGACGACGGGGCCACTGCCGGGGTCGGGCCAGGGGGCGACGGGTCCGCTACCGCGAACGAGCCGCGAGCCGACTCCGGGTGCGACGCCTCGGACGAGCCGGGGGCCGACGGGTCCGCTGCCGCGATCGGGTCGCGGGCAGACATCGTGTCCGACGCCGCGAACGAGCCCGGGGCTGACACCAGGTCCGACGCGGGACCGGAGCCGGTGTCCGAGGCCGAACGGAGCCCGGTGGCCGGCGCCGAGGCCGAGGCCGAGGCCGAGGGGAACCCAGTGGCCGAGGCCGACTCCACGTCCGGCGCCGACTCCGGGGCGAGGCCGGTAGCCGGCTTCGCGTCCGGCGGTGGGTCCGGGGGCGTCTCGAAGGGCGAGGGGGGTTCGGAGACCACCGTGGTGCCCGGTCGTGGGACGGCTCCCCGGCGGGGGCGTGAGAGCGCGCCCGAGTCGGGGCGGCGGCGGTTGGCTCGGGTCGCCGCGTGCGCGGCGGCGCTGGCCGTGGCGTTCACCGGGTTCGCGGTGGCGCTGGGGGCCGGGGACGACGGCCGGACCGTGGCCATGTCCTCCTCGCCGGGTGTCTCGGCGGCGCAGCTCGCCGGTGGCGACCTCGACACGGCCGTCGAGCGGCTCCAGGCCCATCTCAAGGCACAGCCCAAGGACTTCGGCTCCTGGTCCACGCTCGGTCTCGCCTACGTCGAGCAGGCCAGGGTCAAGGGCGACCCGTCCCGCTACCCGCAGGCCGAGAAGGCCCTGGAGCGCTCCCTGGAGCTGCGCCCGGACAACGACCCGGCGCTCGCGGGCCTCGCCGCCCTCGCCGCAGCCCGCCACGAGTTCGAGGACGCCCTGCGGTACGCGGACAAGGCGCTGAAGCAGAACCCGTACAGCGAACGGGCGTTGTGCAGCCGCGTCGACGCCCTGGTCGAACTGGGCCGCTACGACGACGCGTTGGAGGCGGTCCGCCTCGCCGACACCCGCCGCCCCGGCATCCCCGTCTTCACCCGGTACGCCTACGTGTACGAGCTGCGCGGCGACGTGAAGACCGCCCGACGCGTCCTGGAACAGGCCCTCGACTCGGCCGCCACACGCGGAGACATCGCCTACGTGGCCACCCAGCTCGGCCAACTCGCTTGGAAACAGGGCGACTACAAGACCGCGCTCGACCACTACGCCCGCGCCCTCGGCGCCGACGACACCTACCTCCCCGCCCTGGAGGGCCGCGCCCGCGCCCAGGCCGCGAGCGGCGACGACGCGGAGGCGATCCGCGGCCTGGAGCAGGTCGTGTCCTCCTATCCGCTGCCGGGACCGCTCGTCGTGCTCGGCGAGCTGTACGAGGCGAAGGGCGAGAGGACCAAGGCGGGCGACCAGTACGCGCTGGTGGACGCCTACACCGCGATCGCCCGTTCCAACGGCGTCAACGCCGACCTCGACACCGCGCTCGCCGCCGCCGACCACGGCGACACCAAGGCCGCGCTGCGGGCCGCCGAGGCCGAGTGGAAGCGCCGGGAGACGGTGCACACGGCGGACGCCCTCGCCTGGGCGCTGCATGTCAACGGCCGCGACGAGGAGGCCCTGCCGTACGCCCGCCGGGCCACCGCCACCGGATACAAGGACGCGACGTTCCTGTACCACCGGGGCATGGTCGAGTACGCGGCCGGCGACAAGAAGGACGCCCGCGCCTCGCTGAAGGCGGCGCTCGACCTCAACGCCGGTTTCTCGCCGCTCGGCGCGGCGGAGGCCCGCAAGACCCTGAAGGCACTGCAGGCCCTGGAGACCGCCAAGTGACCTCTTCCCGGCGCGTGTTCGCCTCCGGCACGGCGGTCCTGGTGGCCGCCTGCGTGCTCGTCCTCGGCCCCGCCCAGGCCGCGAGCGCCCACCCCCTCGGCAACTTCACCGTCAACCGGTACGACGGTCTGGTCGCCGCCCCCGGACAGCTGAGGATCCTCCACGTCGAGGACCTCGCGGAGATCCCGGCGACCCAGGCCGAGCCCGCCATCGAGCGCCAGGGCATGGAGAGTTGGGCCCGCGAACGGTGCGAGAAGGCCGCCGCGGGCAGTGAGGTCACCGTCGACGGGAGTGCCGCCGAGGTGGCGCTGAAGTCGAGCCGGGCCGAGGAACGGCCGGGCCAGGCGGGCCTGAAGACGCTGCGGGTGGAGTGCCGGCTGACGGCCCCGCTGCCGGACCGGGCCGCCGACGTGGCCTTCCACGCGGCCGTGGACTCCGGGCCCGGCTGGCGTGAGGTCACCGCCCGGGGCGACCGGATGACGCTGACCGGGTCGGACGTGCCGGAGGAGTCGGTCTCGAAGCAACTCACCGAGTATCCGGCGGAGTTGCTGCAGTCCCCGGAGGACACGGCGAAGGCCTCGCTCCAGGTGGAGCCGGGCGGCCCCGCGCTGGCCGAGCAGGAGGGCGCGGCCCCGGGGGCCTCGATCCTGCCGCGCGGCGCGGACCGCTGGACCAGGGCTCTCGACGACCTGGTCTCCAGCCAGGACCTCACCCTCGGCTTCGGTGCCCTCGCCTTCGGCATCGCCATGTTCCTGGGCGCCATGCACGCGCTCGGGCCCGGCCACGGCAAGACCCTGATGGCCGCGACGGCCGCCGCGCGCGACCGGGCCCGGATGCGAGACGTCCTGCCCATGGCCGCGTCCGTGACGGTCACCCACACCCTGGGCGTGGTCGCCCTCGGCCTCCTGGTCCTGGCCGGCTCCGCCGCCGCCCCGTCCGTGATCACCTGGCTCGGCATCGCGAGCGGCCTGTTCGTGATGGGCGCGGGCGTCACCCTCGCCCGCCGCGCATGGCTGAACCGCAAACTGGCACTCACGCACGCGAGCGCGCACGGCCACGGGCACAACGGTCACTCGCACGACCACGACCACGACCACGACCACGCCGACGGTCACGACCACGACCACGCCGACGGTCACGACCACGGCCACACCCATGAGCACGACCACAGCCACAGTCATGGGCACAGCCACAGCCACGACCACGGCCACGGAGACGGGCACACCCACTCGCACGACCACCAGCCCGAGCCCAGCCGCGAACTCGTACTCGCCCAGGCCGCACCGTCACCCACCCACGCGCAGAGCGCGACCACCACGCACACCCACACGTCGCTCACCCCCCACAGCCATGACCACGACGACGACCACGGCCACTCCCACAGCCACGACCACACGCACGGTCACGACCACACGCACGGTCACGACCACACGCACGGTCACAGCCACGACCACGACCACGACCACGCCCCCAAGGAGAAGCGCTCCCTCTTCGGCGGTGGTGTCACGCACACCCACGGCGGCTTCACCCACACGCACCCCACCGCCCCCACCCTCCGCGGCACGATCCTGCTCGGCTTCGCGGGCGGCATGGTGCCGAGCCCGTCCGCCGTGGTCGTCCTGGTCGGCGCGGCGGCGCTGGGGAAGGCGTGGTTCGGGCTGCTGCTCGTGCTGGCGTACGGCATCGGGCTGGCGCTCACGCTGACGGCGGCCGGGTACGCCGTCGTGAAGGCGGGCGGCTGGGTGACGCGGGTGATGGACCGGGGCGAGGGCCGGCTCGGCGGACCGACGGCCGCGCTGGTGCGCAGGACCGTACCGCTGGCGTCGGCTCTGCTGGTCGTCGCGCTCGGTGCCGTTCTGGTGTTCAGGGGGGCAACATCCGCACTGGGCTGAGCTACTTTTGGGGAGAAATCGCACGGAGTGGAGATTCCGGGCCGATGCGTGGGCGGATGCGAGTGACGGGGGATGGCCGTGTCCGAAGAACCGGGCGGTGAACGGGTGATCGCGGGCCGCTACCGGCTGCTGACCCCGCTGGGCGAGGGCGGCATGGGCACCGTGTGGCGGGCCCGCGACGAGGTGCTGCACCGCGAGGTCGCCGTCAAGGAGGTGCGGGCGCCGGGCGGGATCGCGGTCTCCGACGTCGAGCGGATGTACGCCCGGCTGGAGCGGGAGGCGTGGGCGGCGGCCCGGGTCGCCAACCGCAATGTCGTCACGGTGTACGACGTGGCGATGGAGGACGGCCGCCCGTGGATCGTGATGGAGCTGGTGCGCGGCTTGTCGCTCGCCGACCTCCTGGACGGCGAGGGCCCCCTGTCTCCTCAGCGCGCCGCGCAGATCGGCGCCGAGGTGCTGTCCGCGCTGCGCGCCGCGCACGAGGCCGGGGTGCTGCACCGGGACGTGAAACCGGCCAACGTGCTCATCTCCAACGACAACCGGGTGGTGCTCACCGACTTCGGCATCGCCACGGTCGAGGGCAGCTCCGCGCTGACCATGACCGGTGAGGTCATCGGCTCCCCGGAGTTCCTCGCCCCCGAGCGGGCGCTCGGCCGGGCGTTCGGCCCCGAGTCGGACCTGTGGTCGCTCGGGGTGCTGCTGTACGCGGCGGTCGAGGGCAACTCGCCGTTCCGGCAGAACACGCCGCTGAGCACCCTGCGCGCGGTGGTCGACGAGGAGCTTCCGCCGCCGCACCGGGCCGGTCCGCTGACACCGGTGATCGAGGGGCTGCTGCGCAAGGATCCGGCCGAACGGATCCCCGCCGAGCAGGCCGAGCGGGACCTGCGGATCATCGGCGCCGGGGGCACCCCCTCCGCGGGAGGCGCCGCGTACTCCGACACGGCTCCCACCACCCCGTACAGCCCGACGGTGGCGGCCTTCCCGAGCCCGGGCGCGCGGACCGGACCGGGGCCGGGCACGAACGAGTTCGGGCCGCCGACCCCGCCGCACCCCACCCCGGCGGCGACACACCCGTCCCCGGTACCGACGCGTGGGCCGGACCGCAACCGCCGGGCCCTCGTCTTCCTGGTCGCGGGGATCGCGGCGATCGCCTTCGCCATCGCCGGTCTGACGTACGCCCTGGTCAACCGGGACGACGGCGGGAAGGACGGCACTCCGACCAACGGGGCGGGCACGGTGGGCGGCACCAACGACCAGACGGGCGACGGCGGTACGGGCGAGGAACCCGGCGGCGGGGACGAGACGAGCGGCGACGCCACGCCCTCGGACACGCCCACCGACGAGGAGAAGCCGACCACCGAACCGCCCGCGCAGTCGGTCAAGGTGACCGTCGAGGGTTCGAACACCGACTACACCGGCGCCTGTCCGCCGCAGGACGCCGAGGCGCCCACCTTCACCGCGACGTTCACCGTGGGCAGCGTCCCCGTGGACGTCGACTACCGGTGGGTGGCGAGGAGCGGCGAGGTCGAGGACGAGGGCTGGAAGACCCTGTCGTTCGCGTCCGGTGGTGAGAAGACCAAGCAGGACCGGGTCGTCGTCTCGACCAACGGGAGCCACACGGACGAGATCAGCGTCGAGGTGCGCGGCCCGGTGAAGACGGAGTCGAACAAGGTCGCGTTCTCGGTGACGTGCGAGTCGGAGGCCCCGACCACGGGCGGGACCTCCCCCTCCGACGACTCGGAGAACCCGGACGGCTACAGCGACTCGGACGCCGACTACGACGAAGCCGGAGCCGGCGCCGGAGCCCTGAACGGGGCCGTCAGGCCGCGTTCCTGAACACCGGCAGGTAGCCGCCCGACTGGCCCGCGGCCTTCGGGTGGTACGACTCGCCGATGTTCAGCAGGTTGAGGCTGTGCAGCCACGCGCTGCCCGAGCACAGTTCGTGGCCGGTGAACGCGGAGCGCACGTCGCCGAAGGTGAACCCGTGGTCGGCGGCGCGTTTGGCGATCGCGGTGTTCAGGTAGTCGGCGGCGTTGTTGATGGCGGTCCGCTTGGCCTGGGAGAGGCCGGGGCAGGTGCCGCCGAGCTGGTAGAAGCGGGGGTAGCCGAGCACGACCACATGGGCGGCCGGTGCCTTCGCGCTGATCGACGAGTACACCTTGTCGAGTTGACCGGGGAGCGTCGAGTCGACGTACGCCTTCGCCGTGTTGATGCGGGAGACGCAGGCGCTGTCGGACTGCAGGACGCAGGTCGTCATGACGTCGGCGAAGCCGGCGTCGTTGCCGCCGACGGAGACGGAGACCAGCCCCGTGTCCGCACTAAGCGGCCCCAGTTGACTCGCCAGAACATCACCCGTTCGGGCGCCCGAGCAGGCCGTGAAGGCGAAGGTCGAGGGAGCGTTGGCGGCCGCCCAGAGGTAGGGGTAGGCCTTCGTGCTGCGCTTGCAGTCGCCGCTGGAGGAGAGGTAACTCCCCGCACCGACACCCGAGGAATAGGAGTCGCCGAGCGCCACATAGCCGGTGGCGGCGGCCTGTTGGGACGCCTGCGCCGTCGCGGCCCCGGTGAGGGTGACGCCGACGGCGAGGAGGAGCGAGGTCATGTATGCCGCAAGTCGGGAACGTCTCATGGAACCTCCCTTTAGCAGGATCTCTGCCTCAACCGTCGTAGCAACTACGCGTGTTGATCGGAAGTGTTCATGTCAATACTTTCCCGTCCGCAAGCGAACGTACCCACCGCGTTCCATCGGCGTTCGATTTCAGATACGTGACAGAAACATGACAACGCTTCAACTCTCTTGAGCTACACCCGTAGATCACCCAGTCTGCTTACAGCCGCGAGCGGAACGCGACGCTCCCGGCCGTGCGTGCGATCCCGCACGCGCCCCCCACGAACGCGCGCCCCACCCGGGCGCGCGTCGCCTATGAGGAGGAAACCCTCGTAATGGCACACCTGCGTAGCAAGAACATCCGCGTCGCCGCCGTCACCACCGTGGCGACCGCCGCCCTGCTCGGCGGTCTGACCGCGCTCCCCGCCCAGGCCGCCCCGGCCGAGGGCAAGGTGCTCGCGGCCGGCTCCCCCACCGCCGTCAAGGACAGCTACATCGTCACGCTCAAGAAGGGCGCGGGCCTCAAGGCCGCGTCGAGCGCGGGCAAGGACCTGGTCGAGGAGTACGGCGGCACGGTGAAGCGGACCTTCAAGTCCGCGCTCAACGGCTACTCGGCGAAGCTCTCCGCGACCGAGGCGAAGAGACTCGCCGCCGACCCGGCGGTCGCCTCCGTCGAGCAGGACCAGGTCTTCACCGTCGACGCCACCCAGACCAACGCCCCGTGGGGCCTGGACCGCTCCGACCAGGCGTCGCTGCCGCTCTCCGGCACGTACACCTACCCGGACAGCGCGGGCAGCGGGGTGACGGCGTACGTCATCGACACCGGTGTGCGCATCTCGCACGCCCAGTTCGGCGGCCGGGCGGTCAACGGCTACGACGCCGTCGACGGCGACAGCGTCGCCCAGGACGGCAACGGCCACGGCACGCACGTCGCGTCCACGATCGCGGGCTCGACCTACGGCATCGCCAAGAAGGCGAAGATCGTGGCCGTGCGCGTGCTGAACAACGCCGGCTCGGGCACCACGGCCGGCGTCGTCGCGGGCATCGACTGGGTGACCGCGAACCACAGCGGCCCCTCCGTCGCCAACATGTCGCTCGGCGGCGGCGCCTCCACCGCCATCGACACGGCCGTCCGCAACTCCATATCCAGCGGTGTGACCTACGCCGTCGCGGCCGGCAACAGCAGCGCCAACGCCTCCTCGTACTCCCCGGCCCGCGTCACCGAGGCGATCACGGTCGGCGCCACCACCAACACGGACGCCCGGGCGAGCTACTCCAACTTCGGCTCGGTCCTGGACATCTTCGCCCCGGGCTCGTCGATCACGGCCGGCTGGTACACCAGCGACACCGCGACCAACACCATCTCGGGCACCTCGATGGCCACGCCGCACGTCGCGGGCGCGGCCGCCGTCTACCTGGCCGGCCACACCTCGGCCACCCCGGCCCAGGTCGCCTCGGCCCTGACCGCCGGCGCCGTGACCGGCAAGGTCACCAGCCCCGGCACCGGTTCCCCGAACCGCCTGCTGCAGATCGTCCCGTAAGGGCGACCGCCCCTCTGTGAGGGTCCCTGTGTGAAAGTCCCCTTGTGAGAGAAGTTTCCCCGGAGGCGCGGGTCGCCTCCGGGGATTCTTCGTGTGCGACCGCGCATCTCCTCGCGACGCGTGACAATCGGGCATACGGTCGGGCGTGGCGGGTCTCGACGTATTGACTCCCCCGCGCCGACTGAGCGACATTGAAGCCCGGCATCCGGCGCTTCAGGGGGCAAAGTCGCCAATGCAGACCTCGGGTATCAAGCCATCGTTGTCAGACAGTGGGGGGCCGCTGCTGGCGGGCGTGGCCGCGGCCGTGGCGGGGGTCGGCGCGGTGCTCGCGCTCGCCGACACCGACTCCGTGCTGCGCGGCCCGTTCACCCTGTTCTTCCTCCTCGTCGCGCCAGGAGCCGCCATCGGGGCCGTACTGCGCGGACTGGAGCCGTTCGCCCGGGTCGTGACGTCCTTCGCGGGCGCGATCGCGGTGAACCTCCTCGTCGCCCAGGGCATGATCGCCACCCACTCGTGGTCGGTGACCGGTGGGATCACGGCCGTGACCGTGATCAGCTCGCTCGTTCTCCTGCCGAGTCTGGTACGGCGCCCGGGCGCCCGTACGGAGAGAAGACGGACCTGAGACGTGGACATCAGTGTGTACCGCCCCGGCGAACTGACCGCCGCCGATCGGGCGGCCTGGACCGCTCTGCAGTCCAAGGCCCATCTCCACGGCGCGCCCGAACTGGCGAACCCGTTCCTGTCCCCGGAGTTCGCCCTCGCGGTGGGCCGCTGCAGACGTGGGGTACGGATCGCGGTCGTACGGGAGGGCGGCGAACCGGCGGCCTTCTTCCCGTACCAGAGAACCACCGTCGGGGTGGGCAGAGCCGTCGGTCTCGGCCTCTCCGACTGCCAGGGCGTGGTCCACCGGCCGGGCTTCACCTGGGACCCCGAGGAACTGCTGCGTGCCTGCGGGCTCGCGGTGTGGGAGTTCGACCATCTGGCGGCGGGCCAGACGCCGTTCGCCGCTCATGTCACCGACAGCTTCCCGTCGCCGGTCATGGATCTGGAGCAGGGCTACGAGGCGTATCTGGGCCAGGTGCGGGCCCGCTCGCCGAAGTTCCTCCGCTCGACGTTCGCCAAGGAGCGCAGGCTCGGCCGCGCGGTGAACGAGGTGCGTTATGTGCACGACGAGCGGGACCCGGGGGCCCTGCGCACCCTGATGGCCTGGAAGTCGGCGCAGTACCGCAGGACGGGGCGCAGCGACCGCTTCGCGCACCCGTGGATCACCCGCCTGGTGCACCAGCTCTTCCACACCCGCTCCGCCTCCTTCGCCGGCCAGCTGTCCGTGCTGTACGCGGACGGCAAGCCGGCCGCGGCTCATTTCGGACTGCGCTCCGAGCGGGTACTGACATGCTGGTTCCCGGCGTACGACCCGGCGTTCGCGAGGTTCTCGCCGGGCCTGCTGCTGCATCTGCACATGGCCGAGGAGGGCGCCGCCGACGGCATCGCCTACCTGGACCTGGGCCGGGGGCAGAAGCAGTACAAGGACTCCCTGAAGACCCGGGAGATCTCGGTGTCGGAGGGGTGGGTCACCCGGCGCCATCCGGTGGCGCTCGGGCACCGGGCGCGACGGGCGCCGGTCAGGGCCTTGCGGAACGCTGTGCTGGCCCGACCGGAACTGTTCGAACCTGCCGACAGATTGTTGAAACGGATGGGGAAAATCCGGTCGGGAGGTCAGCTAACGGACACATCAACAAAAACGTGAGACCTCGTACGAGGTCTTGCCATATGGTCTCAATCATCAATACCGTCTTGCATCGCTGTACATAAACCCGCATCGGTCCGTCGGCACATGCTCCTAGGGGAGGGCTCAAGGAGCGCGGCGGTCCCGGCGCGGGGCGCGGTAGGGGGGTGCCGTGCTCGGTGAGCACACCGTTCATCGAGTCGTGCCGCGCGACCGACTGCCGAGTCGCGACAGTCGGCCGGCTTTTTGCCAGCTCACCCGGCACGCACGGAGATCCACTTCGCCGTGCCGTGAGTGAGAACCCCCCTTTCGAACCGGACAACATTCCGAACCACCCAGGGGCGGGTGGTTCACCGGACGAGAGGGACCAGACTCATGAGCTCAGTTCTGCGCCCGGCGATATCCGAATCCGATACCGAGAGCGCCGAGACGTCGGCGCTCGCGAAGTACCGGCCGATCTCCCACCACCTGGCCATCGCACCGCCGGTGAGCGTGGTGATCCCCGCCATGAACGAGGCGGAGAACCTGCCGTACGTCTTCAAGACGCTGCCCGGCTGGATCCACGAGGTGGTCCTGGTCGACGGCAACTCCACCGACAACACGGTCGAGGTGGCCCGCGAACTGTGGCCGGACGTCAAGGTCGTCCCGCAGCAGGGCAAGGGCAAGGGGGACGCCCTGATCACCGGCTTCGAGGCGTGCACCGGTGACATCATCGTGATGGTCGACGCGGACGGCTCGGCCGACGGGCACGAGATCGTGTCGTACGTCTCCGCCCTCGTCTCGGGCGCCGACTTCGCCAAGGGCTCCCGCTTCGCCAACGGCGGCGGCACCGACGACATGACCCTGATCCGCAAGCTCGGCAACTGGGCGCTGTGCACCACCGTGAACCGCAAGTTCGGCGCCCGCTACACCGACCTGTGCTACGGCTACAACGCGTTCTGGCGGCACTGCCTCGACAAGATCGACCTCGACTGCACCGGCTTCGAGGTGGAGACCCTGATGAACATCCGGGTGGTCAAGGCGGGCCTGAGGGTGCAGGAGATCCCCAGCCACGAGTACCTGCGCATCCACGGCGCGAGCAATCTGCGGGCCGTCCGCGACGGACTGCGGGTGCTGAAGGTGATCCTCAAGGAGCGCTCCAACCGGCGCGCCCTGCGCCGCCGTTCGGCCCCGACGATGCTCACCGCCGGGCGGGGAGAGTCGTCTTGAACGAGCCGACCGTCTCGGTCGTGATCTGTGTGTACACCGAGGACCGCTGGGAGGACATCCTCGCGGCGGTCTCCTCGGTGCGCGCACAGTCCCGGCCGGCCCTGGAGACGCTCCTGGTGGTGGACCACAACCGGTCCCTGCTGGAGCGTCTGACCGGGGAGTACAAAGAGGTCCATGAGGTGCGCGTGCTCGCCAACGCGGGCCCCCGGGGGCTGTCCGCCGGCCGCAACACGGGCATCGCCGCCTCGTACGGGGAGATCATCGCCTTCCTCGACGACGACGCCGTGGCCGAGCGCGACTGGCTGCGCTACTTCGTCCAGGGATACGCCGACCCCCGGGTCATGGCCGTCGGCGGCCGTACGGTGCCCGTGTGGGCGTCCGGCCGCCGCCCGGCCTGGTTCCCCGAGGAGTTCGACTGGGTGGTGGGCTGCGCCTACAAGGGGCTGCCCGGCGGTGTCGCCGAGGTCCGCAACGTCCTCGGCGGCAACGCCTCCTTCCGCCGCGGCGCCTTCGACGCGGCCGGGGGCTTCGCCACCGGTATCGGCCGCGACGGCGACAAGCGCCCGCTGGGCTGCGAGGAGACGGAACTGTGCATCCGGCTCTCCCGGGCCCGGCCGGACGCGGTGCTGCTGCTCGACGACCGGGCGGTGATCCACCACCGGGTGCCGGACGTGCGGGAGCGCTTCGCGTACTTCCGCGCGCGCACCTACGCCGAAGGGCTGTCGAAGGCGCTGGTGGCGCGCAGCGTGGGCACGGACAAGGGGCTGGAGTCGGAGCGCCGCTACACCACCCGGGTACTGCCCGCCGGGGTGGCGCGCGGTCTGCGGGACGCGCTGCTCGGCCGCGCGGGCGGCGCGGGACGTGCGGGCGCGATCGTCACGGGGGTGGCGGCGGCGGCCGGGGGGTACGTTGTGGGGAGCGTCCGGGCCCGCAGGGGCGAGGTCACGTTCTCGGTCGGCGAGATCCCGGGCGGCCCGGTCGGCAAGGGGGGCGAGGGGGGCTCGTCATGACGGAAACGACGGGGACGGCGGGGCCGGCGGGGACGGCTGCGGCCGTGCCGATCCTGATGTACCACGCGGTGTCCACCGCGCCGAACGACGCCACCAAGGACCTGTCGGTGACCCCGGAGGCCTTCGCGGAACAGCTGGCGCTCATCGACGACCTGGGCCTCACCCCGGTGAACACCGCCGACCTGGCGGCAAGTTGGCGGCACGGCCGCCCGCTGCCCGCCCGGCCCGTGCTGATCACCTTCGACGACGGCTACGCGGGCGTGCACCGGCACGCCCTGCCCGTCCTCGCCAAACACGGCTTCGCGGCCTCGCTGTTCGTCACCACGGGCTGGATCGAGGGCCCCCACGACAACGGCGAGGCCCTCGACACCATGCTCGACTGGGACCAGGTCCGCGAGCTCGCCGACCACGGCGTGGAGATCGGCGGGCACAGCCACACCCATCCCCAGCTCGACATGCTGGACGACGACCGGCTCCGGTTCGAGCTGCGGCGCTGCCGGCAGATCGTCGCCGACGAACTGGGCACCCGGCCCGTCTCGTTCGCCTACCCGTACGGCTACTCCAGCCGCCGGGTGCGCGTGGCGGTGCGCGAGACGGGCTTCGCCCAGTCGCTCGCCGTCGGCAACGCACTGGCCCGGCGCGCACAGGGCCCGTACGCGCTGCGGCGGGTGACCGTGCGGCGTTCCACGGACCTCGCGGAGTTCGAGCGGCTCGTCGAGGGCCGTGCGATCGCCCGCACCTTCGCCCGGGACCGTGCCCTGACCAAGGGGTACGCCATGGTCCGAAGAGCACGACAGGTCCGGAAGGCCATCCGTTCCCGTGTCTGACACGACGACCACCACGGCTCACGAGGCCGAGGACACCACGACCGAGGAGACCGGGCCAGGGCCGGGCCCCGGCCGCAGGCTGCGCCTGCCCGGGCTGGGCAAGGGGGCAGGGGGCGACCAGCTGTTCCGCAACGCCTACGCCCTGATGCTGAACACCGGTATCTCGGCCGTCCTCGGCCTCGGCTTCTGGCTGGCCGCCGCCCGCTACTACACCGAAGCCTCGGTCGGTCAGGGCTCCGCCGCGATCGCCGCGATGAAGCTCCTCGCCGGGCTCACCGCGCTGACGCTGACGGGTGCCCTGGCGCGGTTCATCCCGGTCGCGGGCCGGGACACCGGCCGGCTGATTTTCCGCACGTACGCGGGCAGTGCGGTGGTCGTGGCGCTGGCGGCGGGCGTGTTCCTGCTGACGCTGGGCCTGTGGGGGTCGTCGTACAGCTTTCTGCACGATCCGCTCTACGCCGTGTTCTTCGTGCTCGCGGTGGTCGCCTGGTCGACGCTGACGCTCCAGGACGGGGTGCTCACCGGGCTGCGCAGCGCGGTGTGGGTGCCGGTCGGCAACACCGTGTTCTCGGCGGTGAAGCTGGTGCTGCTGGTGGTGTTCGCCGCCGCGATCCCGACCATGGGCGTCTTCGTGTCCTGGGTCGCGGCGATCGCGATGTCCGTGCTGCCGCTGGGCTGGCTGGTGTTCCGACGGCTCATCCCGGCCCATGTGCGGGCCACCGAGGACCACGCGCACCCGCCGTCGCTGCGGGAGATCGGCCGCTTCCTCGCCGGTGACTACACGGGCTCCCTCTTCTCGCTCGCGGTCGTCTATCTGGTCCCGGTGATCGTCGCCGCGCAGGTCGGCTCCGCCGACAACGCGTACTTCTACATCACCACCACCATCGGCGGCACCGTCAATCTGCTCGCCATCAACATGGGTGCCTCGCTGACCGTGGAGGGCGCCCACGACCCGGCACGACTGGCCGCCAACACCCGGGCCGCGCTGAAGCGGATGGCCCGGATCATGCTGCCGGTGTGCGCGGTGCTGTTCTTCGGGGCGCCCTGGATCCTGGCCGTCTTCGGGCAGGCCTACGCGGACGCGGCGACCCCGCTGCTGCGCTGGTTCGCGGTCGGCGCGGTTCTGCGGGTCGTCATGGAGACGTACTTCGCGGTGCTGCGCGCCCAGAGCCGCACCGCCGGACTCGCCTGGCTGCAGGGACTGTTGTGCGCCCTGGTCCTCGGCCTGACCCTGGTCCTGCTCCCCCGGATGGGGCTGACCGGCGCGGGCGTCGCCGAGATCTCCAGCCTCGCGGTGATCGTGCTGATCGCCGCGCCGCGGCTGTACCGGATCCTGCGCACCGCCGGGCCCGCCGAGGTACCCGCGGACGCGGCGCCCGACGGCGATCTCGCCGACCTGGGCCGGATGGCGTCCGCCGCGAAGCAGAGCGGCGCCTGGTCCCGGCGCCTGGACTCCGACACCCTCGCCCTCGGCCTCCATGTCGACTTCGACCACCTGGAACGCCGCCCGGACGTACGGCCCGGCCCGGGCACCCCGCCCACCGGCACCGCGCTGCCGCGGGGGGAGCACCGGCCGACCTGGGCCCAGGACCGGCCCACCCGTCCGCCCGAGGACGCCCCGCTCGAAGAGGCCGCAGGCGGGCCGGACCTCGCACGAGAGACCGCAGGGCAGCCGGACTTCGCACGAGAGGCCGAAGGGCAGCCGGACTTCGCACGAGAGGCCGAGAAGCTGGAGAAGTCCGTACGGGAGCCGGTGGCACCCGAGGCCGAGGAGACGCCGTCCGGCCGGCACACACCTCGGGTGTCCCTCCGCGAACGCCTCTCGCACCCCACGATCACCGGGGTGGTCCTCGGCTTCCTGCTGCTCTCCGCGCTGCTCCTCTACTGGGTGCCCGCGCTGGCGCTGGACGACTCCGACCTGGACCGCATGGGCGGCCTCGGCCTGATCTCCGTGCTGCCGACGCCGACCCTGGTCGGCGCTGGCCTGCTGGCGGTCGTGTTCGCCGCGCTGCTGTGGCCGGCCCGGGAGCATCGCGCGCTGCTGCTGATCACGCTGCTGGCCACCGTGTTCTCACTGCACGCGCTGCCCGCCGTGATCGAGACCGAACCCCGCTTCGCGACGGCCTGGCAGCACCTGGGCTTCATCGACTACATCGACCGCACCGGCACGGCCGTACCCGACCTGGACGCCCGGTGGAGCTGGCCGGGGTTCTTCGCGGCGGCGGCGTTCGTGGCGCGGGCCTGCGGGGTCACCGACTTCACCGAGATCATCCGCTGGTGGCCGACGGCCGTCCAACTCCTCTATCTGGCCCCGATGTTCCTCCTCGCCCGCCATATGCGGGCGAGCTGGCGCGCCCGGTGGACAGGGGTCTGGATCTTCGTCCTGAGCGGCTGGGTGGGCCAGGACTACTTCTCCCCCCAGGGCTTCACCTACCTCCTCTACCTGGTCTTCGTCGCGATCCTGCTGGTCTGGTTCCGCGCCCCGCACATGCTGTGGGGCACGGTGCGCCCCGGCGAGGCGGAGGTCGAGCCGACGAACCGCCGGCAGCGCGCGGTGCTCCTCGCGGTCCTGATCGCGCTGTACGCGGCGACGGTCCCGGCCCACCAGCTCACCCCGTTCGTGATGCTGGGTGTCCTCGCGGCCCTCGTCCTGGTCGGCCGCTCGGAACTGCGCGGCCTGCCCATCCTGTTCGCCGTGCTGGTCGCCGTCTGGGTGGGCTTCCTCGCCGAGCCGTACTGGTCGGGCCACTTCGACGAACTCTTCGGCGGGGTCGGCGGGGTCGGCGGGAACGTCACCTCCTCGGTCTCCGGCCGGATCGGCGAGGGCAGTTCGACCCACAAACTCGTGCTGTACGCGCGCGTGGCGCTCGCCGGCTCGGTCATGCTCCTGGCTTGCCTCGGCTTCTGGCGCCGCCGCGCGAACAAATACCGCGAACGCTCCCTGCTCGTGCTCACGTTCGTGCCGTTCCTGGGCTTCGGCATGCAGTCGTACGGCGGTGAGATGGCCCTGCGGGTCTTCATGTTCGCGCTGCCGGGTGCCGCGCTGCTGGGCGCGCTCGCCCTCTTCCCGCGCACCGGCGTCACCGACGGGGAACGCGAGAAGGACCGAAGGAACCTCGGCCCGCCGGCTGCCCTGATGGCCGGTCTCGTCCTCATCGGCGGCTTCCTGGTCGCCCGCTGGGGCAACGAGCCCTTCGAGCGCGTCCGGCCGGGCGAGGTCGCCGCCATGGAGTACGTCTACGCCCACGACGACCCGACGGTACGGCTGCTGTGGCTCAGCGACGACCCGGTGAACAACGTGACGCCGGCGATGCCGTGGGGCGCCCGGGACATGGAGAAGGTCGAGTACGTGCCCACGCTCGCGCCGGTGGATCCGGTCCTGGTGTCCGGTGTGGCCAAGGCGCTCAAGGACGCGGGCGCGGGCTCGTTCCTGATCGTCAACCGCAGCCAGGTCACCAACCTCCAGATGGACGCCGGTTACCCCGGGAACTGGGAGTCCCGGCTCATCGAGAACCTCGACAGGCGCGCCGACGTGGAGCAGGTCTTCGCCAACGACGACGCCACGATCTTCGCCCTGCGCGACCAGCCCGGAAAGGCCCCGGATCCCGATCCCGGCCCGATCGGCCCCCAGGTCACCTGGACCCCGTGGTCGGTGGTGGGCGGCCTGGCCGCGATCGCCCTGATCGTGCTGCTGAGCGTCCGCGAGATGGTCCGGGTGGCGGTCCGCCCCGGCGTACGTCAACTCCGCTGGCTGCAGAGCAGTTTCTGGTTCAGCCTGCCGCTACTGGCCCTGCTGCTGGCGTCACTGGTGCAGAGGTTCCTGACGATGGGCTCGCAGTGAGGCTCACCGCTTCAGCCACTTCACCTCGTACGCGGCCATGTCGAACTTCCGACCGTCGATGTCGGCGCTGATCTTCCGGTCGAGGGTGTTGACGACGAGTACGGCCTTGTCGTCGGCCAGCACGCGCACGTTCGGCTTGTCGTCCGCCGCGACGGACACCGTCTCGTACGTCGTCCCCGGCGGGAACTCCTCGCTGAACCGGGACAGCAGCCCGTACATGGGCAGTTCGCGTCCGCCGTCACGCTTGTCGGTCGGCGTCCACAGACAGCCGGGGCACTCGCCGGTCTTCTCTTCCGGGTTCCAGTAGAACCCGGAGGTGGCACCGCCCTTGGCCATGGCCATCAGCCCGGAGGCCTGGACGGCGACCCGGCGGTTCTCGGACCAGCCGTGCCGGTTGTCGTTCCCGTCGGCCGGTTCGACGTAGTACTCGGCCCACCACAGCGGCAGATCGCCGGACCGCTCCCGCACCCACCGGCTCACGTCCGTGAACTTGTCGGTCGCCGCGAACTCGTCCGGGACCAGCTCGTCGTCCCGGGTGTAGCTGGATCCGTCGACCACCACGAAGTCGGCGCCGACCTTGTGCTCGTTCCAGTAGTCGAAGGCGTCGAGGATCCGCCGGTCCATGGCGCCCCACGGCCCCTTGAGCCGTGTCGACGCGTCCTGCTCCTGGCGTGGGTCGACGCTGTCCATGACCAGGTAGGGCCCGCCGACCATGATGTCCTCGTCGACCTTCTTCAGGGCCTTGTGGACGAGGTTGTACAGCTCGGTGTAGCCCTCGTAGTCCCAGCGGGCCTCCGCGTCGTTCCAGAAGCCCTTGAACTCGTTCCAGACGATGAAGTGCCGTACGTCCGGGTAGCGCTTGGCGACGGTGGCGGCGAGGTCGGCGTAGTCCGCGAAGTGCTCGGGCTCGGGCGCGGTCTCCAGCGCGGCCTGGCTCCAGTCGGTCCGGTCGGCGCCCGGTCTGCCGCCCTTCATCCAGTCGGGCGCGCAGCACAGGGTGACGACGGGCGTGCCGCCGGTGGCGCGGACGAAGTCGATGCGCCGGTCCATCTCCTCGAAGTCGTAACGCCCCTCGACGGGCTCGGGGTTGCCCGCGCCCCAGCCCATGATGTGCTGGATCTGCGGCAGGGGCCGCTCGGCGAGCCGCTCCTCGACGCGCTCGACAGCCGTCCCGCTGCCCGCGTCCGCGCTGAACTGGGTGTGGGTGAAACCCCAGCCCACACTGGGTCCGGTGTCCCCGGGCGGGGTCGCGGGCGTGCCGTGCACCTTGTCGCCGTCGGGGGTGGTGCCGGCGCTGCTGCCGCCCCCGGAAAGTGTGTTGAGCAGGGTCACGACGAGGGCCAGCGCGGCCACCCCCACGCCCAGCAGCGCGCCGAGTCGCCACCGCCGGTCCCCCGCAATCCACCCATGACGTCCCATCATGGGCAACAGTAACCGCGCGGGCCCGCCCTGGGGGAGGTTCCGCCGGTGAACTCCTGGGCGATATGACGGCTCACGGGCGGCTCACGGGCGGCTCACGGGCGGCTCACGGGCGGCTCACGGGCGCATCACGCGCCGACACCACCGGCGCGCAGCGGAAAGCGGATGCACGGGGAGCCCTCGGTGACGGATCATGGCGACATGTCTGCCAACCCACACGACGCACTGCCGATCCGGCTCAACGTCGACGACAGCGACTCCCCGTCCGATGTCGTCGACGCGCTGTTCCTCGGCCGTTTCGCGACGGGCGAGCAGCCGTACGCGCACGCGGCGAACATCGACCGGGTACGGTCCGGGGCCACCCTGCTGCCATCGGGCGCCCGGGTGCTGCGCTCCGCGCGGGACGACGACCGCAGCGCGACCCTCGCCGAGGGCGACGGCTGGACGGTGCTGATCTCCCGCTGGAACCGGGGCGCCGACGTCACGGTGACCGCGACCACCGCCGAGCTGGCGGAGAAGGTGCTCGGCCAGGCCACCGACGGCGCGGCCGACGAGCCCGAGCCGCAGCCGGAGAACGTGACGATGGGTTTCTGGTACGTCTCGCCGCGCCGGGGCCCGCACCGCACGACCCGGCAGATCTCGGCGGGTACGTGGGAGGAGGTCCGGCCGAACTACACGGCGCCGGTGGCGGACGCGATGGACCGGCTGATGAAGACGACCCCGGAGGACATCGCGGGCCGCCTCCTGCTGCTGCACGGCCCGCCCGGCACCGGCAAGACGTCCGCGCTGCGCACGCTGGCCCGCTCCTGGCGGGACTGGTGCCAGGTCGACTGCGTCCTGGACCCCGAGCGGCTCTTCTCCGACGTCGGCTATCTGATGGACATCGCGATCGGCGAGGAGGACGCGGCGGGCAAGGGCCGCTGGCGGCTGCTCCTGCTGGAGGACTGCGACGAACTGATCCGGGGCGAGGCCAAGCACACGGCGGGCCAGGCGCTCTCGCGGCTGCTGAACCTGACGGACGGCCTGCTCGGCCAGGGCCGCAACGTCCTGGTGGGCGTCACCACCAACGAGGACCTGGAGCGCCTCCACCCGGCCGTGGTCCGCCCCGGCCGCTGTCTCGCCCGGATCGAGGTGGGTGCGCTGACCCGCGCGGAGGCGGTCTCCTGGCTCGGCACGGACGAGGGGGTCGGGCGCGAGGGGGCGACCCTGGCCGAGCTGTACGCGCTGCGTCGGGGCACGTCACCGACGTCGCTGCCGGAGCCGCGGGGCGGGGCGGACGCGGGGCTGTATCTCTAGGATCTCTAGGCGGTTCCGCTCTGAGTGTTTTCATGGATGTATGACCTTGTTCGTCGGCACGTCGGGGTGGCAGTACAAGGACTGGCGGGGCGCCGTCTACCCGGAGGGCTGCCCCACCCGGCTGTGGCTGGAGGAGTACGCGGCGCGGTTCGCGACGGTCGAGCTCAACAACGCGTTCTACCGGCTGCCGACGAAGGAGAACTTCGAGGCGTGGCGGCAGAGGGTGCCGGCGGACTTCGTGGTCGCGGTGAAGGCGAGCCGGTACCTGACCCACATCAAGCGCCTGCGGGACCCCGAGGAGCCGGTGCACCGCCTGATGAGCCACGCGGAGGGGCTGGGCGACCGTCTGGGCCCGATCCTGCTCCAGCTCCCCCCGACGCTACGGGCCGACCCCGCTCTCCTGGACGCCTGCCTGGGCTGCTTCCCCTCGGGCACCCGGATCGCGGTCGAGCCCCGCCACGACTCGTGGTGGACCGCCGAGGTCCGCGAGGTCCTGGAGTCCCGGGGCGCGGCCCTGTGCTGGGCGGACAGCCACTCCCGCCCGGCCACGCCGCTCTGGCGCACCACCGACTGGTCCTACCTCCGCCTCCACCAGGGCCGAGCCCACCCCTGGCCCCACTACGGCGAGCGGTCCCTCTCCACCTGGGCCCACCGCATCGCCGACACCTGGCCCGCCACCGCCGACGCCTACGTCTACTTCAACAACGACCCCCACGCGGCGGCGGTGCAGGACGCGACGACATTCGCGAGGACAGCGAAAAAAGCGGGCCTACGACCAACCCGAACCCCGGAGCACGTCCCCCGGTAAGCCGCCGGCACCCACCATGGGCCCACAGCCCCGCGCCCCGGCCTCTCGCGCCGCTCCGCTCGCGGCTGTCGTGCCCGGCTGACGTGTGTCCGCCGGTTCACTGATTCCGCCGCGACGGTGCTCAGCCACGGCGGCGTGGTTCGGCGGTGCCGGACTTCGCTCAGCCCTCGGCGGCGCCCGCTACTCCGCGTACGCGGCCCGCAGGGCGTCCCGGGCCGCCGCCAACGCCTCCGTCTCGCTGAGCCCCAGTCGGCGCGCCCGCTCCGCGTACGCCCCCGCCGCCACCGCCGCCTCACGCTCCGCGGCGGAGCCGGCCGCGGCCACGAACGTCCCGTTGCGCCCCCGCGTCTCGATCACCCCGTCGGTCTCCAGCGCCCGGTACGCCTTGGCGACGGTGTTGGCCGCGAGCCCCAGCTGCTCGGCGAGCCCCCGTACGGTCGGCAACCGGTACCCCACGGGCAGCGCCCCGGAGCGGGCCTGTTCCGAGATCTGGGCGCGCACCTGCTCATAGGGCGCGCCCCCGTCCACGATGCGAATCTTCAAGGTCACGCGGCGATTGTCCCGTACCCGCCGGAAAATCGGAGGCGACTCCCGGCGCCGCCCGCGTAGCGTGCCCACCCATGACATTGATCGTGCGCGACCTCCGCGCCGCCGACCCGGCGGACGCCGAGGCCTTCGCCGACGTACGACGGCACGCCCTGCCCTTCCTGGTCGGCACCGCCGAGTCCCTGCTCCACGACGCCACGCACGCTCCCCCCGAGGCCCACCACGGGCAGCTGGTCGCCGAGGCGGACGGCGAGGTGATCGGCACCGCGCAGCTGTCCATCGCCCACGACAGCCCCGTACCGGGCCAGGGCGACATCAACATATACGTGCACCCGGCGCACCTGCGCCGGGGCGCGGGCGCCCTGCTGGCCCGCACCGCCGAGGAGCGGCTGACGGCGGTGGGCGCGCGGCGGCTGCTGTCCTGGGTGCTGGACACCCCGGAGAACCGCGCGTTCGCCGAGCGCCGCGGCTACGCGCCGAGCCGCTCCGCGCACTTCCTGCGCCTGGACCTGGCCCACGGCACCCTCCCCCCGCTCGACGCCCCGCCCGGGGACGTGGAGCTGCGGACGGCCGCCGACTTCGCCGACGACCCGCGCCCCCTGTTCGACCTGGACGCGGAGACCACGGCGGACGAACCGGGCGACGTCGACGCCGAGTTGGACGACTACGAGCAGTGGGTGAAGGAGACCTACGACCACCCCCTGCTGGACCGCGCTCTGAGCACGGTGGTCGTCGTGGACGGCACCCCCGCCGCCTTCACCGCGGTCCGCACGGACGGCCGCGACCGCTACTTCACCGCGATGACGGGCACCGCTCGTGCCTTCCGCGGCCGGGGCCTCGCCAAGCTCGCCAAGAACGACTCCCTGCACCGCGCCCGCGCCGCCGGCTACGCGGAGGCGTTCACGGGCAACGACGCGGGCAACGGGCCGATGCTCGCGGTCAACAAGTGGTTCGGGTACGAGGTGTGCGCGACGGAGGTGCGGTATGTCCGTGAACTCGGCTGACTCCCGGCAGGAGGGGCAGGAGAGGCGCGAGGTGGACGTCGTCCTGCTCAAGGCGGGCCGCACGAAGATCCGTTACCCCGCACGGCTGGTGAGCGACGACGGCACCCGGATCGTGGTCCACGCCGACTGGGCGACCGAGGGCGTGCGGGACTTCGGCTTCGTGCGCTTCGGGCCCGGTGACGTGTTCACCGAGTACTACTGGCGCGACCGGTGGTACGCGGTGAAGGAGGTGCGGGACGCGCGGGGCACGCTGAAGGGCTGGTACTGCGACATCACCAGGCCCGCCACGTTCTCCGGTGGGGAGGTCGTCGTGGAGGACCTGGACCTGGACCTGTGGCGGTCCGCCGACGGCCGGACCGTACTGCGGCTGGACGAGGACGAGTTCGAGGAGAGCGGGCTCGCGCGGAGCGACCCGGAGGCCGCGGCGGCAGCCGTCGCCGCCCTCGACACGCTGGAGGCCCTCGCCACCACCGAGGGCGGCCTGGAGTCCCTGCTGTCCTAGCCTGCGCCGGTTGGGGGGCGGTCAGAGGCGGGCCACGATCGCGTACCGCTCGTCCTCGACCTCCCTGCCCCACAGCAGCGGGTCCTCCCCCAGCCGCACCAGCTCCGCGTCGGACACCAGCGGCGCGACCAGCCCGTACAGCCGCTCGGCGGGTATGCCGACCGGGCTGACCGTGCCCCACACCCCCTCGACCAGCACGAGCCTGCCCCCGGGCCGCAGCAGTCCGCACCAGCGGCGCAGCACGCGGGCCGGGTCGGGCAGGGTCCACAGCACATGGCGGACGAGGATCACGTCGAACCGCTCCTCCCCTACGGGCGGGGCCGCCGCGTCCCCGACGAGGAACACGGCGGGGCGCCCGGCGAGCTTGGCGCGGGCCAGGTCGACCATGGCCGGCGAGGAGTCCACCCCGGTCACTCGGTGCCCCTGCTCGGTCGCGAGGAGTGACAGGCTGCCGGTGCCGCAGCCGAGGTCGAGCACGTCGGAGGCGCGTTCGGGCAGCCAGTCCCGCAGCCGGGCCGACCAGGCCTCCCGCACGGCGGGTTCCCGCAGGCCGTGATCGGGTTCGTCGTCGAAACCGGCGGCTTCCGCGTCCCAGTCGACGGCTCCCGAGGAGTCATCTGCCGCCCGGTTCCCCGGTGTTCGCAGGGCCGGGGAGGTTTCGCCGTCGTCGATGTTGGTCATGCCGCCAGAGTGACACATGCCACTGACAGTCCAGATGGTGACAGCCGCCACTGACAGAGCACGAACGATGAGTAACGCTCCCGGAAAAGGTCTACCTCCGTGAAAACGCGGAACACGGTAGACGCAAGGAGGCAGCCATGCGCCGTACGACCGTGCAGAAGCCCCTGAGGAAGTCCACGTCCCGCCGCGTGCGGGACGAGGCCGACGAACGCCCCGTCGAGCGCCGGGAAGTGCGAAAGGACATCGCGCGCACCTGGTGGCCTGACGGCTGAGCACCCGCGCCCCGGCCACGAGCACGTACGCGCGTCCACCGACTCCGGCGACCCCACCGAGAGCACCGACTCCAGCGGCAGCCGTCCCCGACGCCCCGACCACGGGCGTCGGGGACGGACCGCCTCGGGGGACCCTCGACGGGCCCGATCAGGCCCCTGACCGCAGGTTGCGGTCCAGCAGGTCCAGCAGGGCCGTCCAGTGGCGTTCCGCCGCCTCGGCGTCGTACGAGGCGGTGTCGGCCTGGGTGTAGCCGTGCGGGGCACCGGCGTAGACCTCGGTGCGGTGGCGGACCCCGGCCTCGGTGAGCGTCTTGTCGAGCAGCTCGATCTGCTCCGGGGGCAGCGACGGGTCCTCGTCGGCGTGGCCGAGGTAGACCTCGCCGGTGATCCGGGCCGCCGCCAGATGCGGGCTGTCCGGGTCGTCGGTCGCCAGGCCTCCCCCGTGGAAGCCGGCCGCGGCGGCGACCCGTTCGGGGAAGGCGCCGGCGGTGTGCAGGGCCAGCCGGGCGCCCATGCAGTACCCGGTGATCCCCACGGGCCCGTCGGCGGCGCGCGGGCTGTCGGCGAGCCATCCCAGATACGCCGCCGCGTCCCGCAGCGCGAGTTCCGGCGTCAGCGACAGCATGACCGGCAGGATCTGGTCCCATATCTCCGGACGCGCGGCCGGATCGATGAACTCGGGCAGGTCGAACACCGGGGTCCGCCCCGACCGGTGGAAGACGTTGGGCACGAGGACCGTGTACCCGGCGCCGGCCAGCCGGTCGGCCATCGCCCGCAAGTGCGGCCGCAGCCCGAACGCGTCCATGTAGAACAGGACCGCCGGATGCGCGGCGTCGTCGTCGGGGTGCACGAGGTAGGCGTCGACGGTGCCGTCCTCGGTGGTGATGTCCACGGATGTTCCGCGTACGGCGCTCATGCGCGGGTTCCCTTCTCTGACAGGTGCGAACGGGCCCAGTGTCACGCACCGAGGTAAGAAACGGATCTTCGGCAGGTTCCCAACAGCCTTTCCTGAGCCCTCGGTTAGCCCATCCTTAACGCCACCATAAGGATCCCCCGCACCCGCCCTCAGCAGGCGATTCCGCGGTTCCTTGGGGCTAGCTTGCTGATCGCCCCCCGGCATCCGGGACCACCCGGGAACCGTTCAGGACCGTTTCGAGGAGTGCGCCGCCATGCCCGCTGCCCGTCGCGAGGCCACCACGTCCGCCGCCGCACGTGTCGTCGGCGCGCTGGGTGTCGTCGGCGCCGCCCCGCTCGCCCTGACCGTGTTCGCCGCAGGACCGGCCGTGGCGCACGGTTCGTTGGGCGACCCGGTGAGCCGAGTGGCCCAGTGCTATGCGGAGGGCCCCGAGAACCCGAGGTCGGCGGCCTGCCGGGCGGCGGTCGCGGCCGGCGGCACCCAGGCGCTCTACGACTGGAACGGCGTACGGATCGGCGACGCGGCCGGCCGCCATCGGGAGCTGATCCCGGACGGCGAACTGTGCGGCGCGGGCGACGAGGCGTTCAAGGGCCTCGACCTCGCCCGTGCCGACTGGCCGGCGACGAGCGTGCGCGCCGGGTCGTACGCCTTCGCGTACCGGGTGACGGCCCCGCACAAGGGGACGTTCGAGGTGTATGTCACCAAGAGCGGCTACGACCCGTCCCGGCCGCTCGCCTGGGACGACCTCGACCTGGCGAACCCGGTGGCGACCGCCACCGACCCGGCCGTGTCGGGCGGCTTCTACAGGTTCTCGGGCACCCTCCCGCAGCGCACCGGCAGACATCTGCTGTACGCGGTCTGGCAGCGCTCGGACAGCCCGGAGGCGTTCTACTCCTGCTCGGACGTCTCGTTCGGCGACAACGGGGCCGACGGGTCCGGCGCGTCCACGCCCTCCGAGGAGCAGATCGAGGAGGGCGCCGACGAGTCGACCGTCGAGCACGGCGGCCACGGCGACGACGACGCGAGCACGACGACGGACCCGACCCCGAAGGCATCGGCGACGGCGCGGGCGGCGGCCCAGGGGTCCGCGGGGGCCGCCTCCGCCGACGCGTCGCCGACCGCGAAGTCGACGACGGCCGGGGAGTCGGTGGCGGGGACCGGTGCGGACGGCCTCGCGGAGCCCGCCGGCGAGGACGGGCTCGCCGACACCGGCGGCGACGGCACGACCCCGTATCTGGCGCTCGGCGGCGCGGCCGTCCTGGCGCTCGGTTCCTCCCTCCTCTTCGCCGCGGCCCGCCGCCGCGCGACGACCGGTGGCCGGCACGGCCGCTGACGACTTCCGGGGCCTGTCGGGCGGCTCAGGCCGGACAGGCCCCGGCGGAACGCGTCGGCACGTGTCAGCCGACGACCGAGAGACACGTCGTCGGGGTGGCGTGGGCCGGATCCAGGGCGTTGACGACCTCGTGGAACGCGATCCGGTCGAGGAGCCCGATCGCCGCGTGCTCGGAGAGGTCGAGCGCGCAGAGGTCCTGGATGACGATGTTGCGTACGTTCGGCCCGTCGAGGAACTGGGACCGGTACGGCGTGACCACCTCGTCGTACTGGGTGGCGAGGACCGTGTAGGTCACGCCGGGGACGGTGTCGCCGCCCGCGTTGAGCCTGGTGAGGAACGGGGATCCGACGACCTGGTCGGCGAGGGCCGGGGTGGCGGCGGAGAGCAGGTCGCCGGCGCCGGGGAAGTGGTCGAGGAGCTGGGTGAGGCCGTTGAGGGTGGTGCCGTGGTTGGAGGGCGCGATGCCGACGAGCGCGTTCACCTCGGCGGCGCCGCCGAGGAACTTGAGGTAGTAGCGGGGCATCATGCCGCCCTGCGAGTGGCCGACGAGGTCGGCCTCGGCGGCGCCGGTCGCGGCGAGCACCCGGTCGACGAAGGCGTCGAGCTGCTTCGCCGACTTGTCGATGGGGCCGAGCCCGTTGAAGAAGGCCACGCCGGAGAGTTGGCCGTAGTCGAGGGAGTAGACGCAGTAGCCGCGGTTCACGAGGTACGGCGCGAGGCCCAGCCAGTTGTCGACGGAGTTCGCGAACGTCCCGTGGACGAGGACGACGGGGCGGGGGTGGGCGCTGGAGGGTTTGCAGGAGTAGTCGTTCCAGCCACGACTCGGTGCGGCGGCCGTGTCGGCGGCCTCCGCGGCGGTGACGGGCACGAGGGTCGCCGCGGCGGCCAGGCACAGGGCCGCCAACGGTCTGATCAGGCGCTTCCAGGGCAGCATCGGGTGATCTCCTTGCGGCTCAAGGGACGTGCGACGACGTTCGCCCTGTGATCCGGATCACGAGGATGCTGTTCTTCTTCGCCAAGTTACGGGCGAGTAGAAAAAGTGGGAAGTTACGCGTCAGTAAAAAAATTCAAGTGATGATCGGGACCACTGACACGTGACCACTGACACGTGACGCCGGACCGTCACCAGGCGGGCTTGATGGGTCCGTAGGGCGCGATACGCAGCAAGAGGTCGCGCAACGCCCGCACCTCACCCGCTCCGCCGAGCGTCTCGGCCCACGCCGCGACCACCTCGGCCGCCGCCTCCTCCGCCGCCCGCGCGCAGGACCAGCCGCGTTCGGTCAGCACGATCAGCCGGGCGCGGGCGTCCCGCGGATGCGGCCGGCGGTCGACGTACCCCTTGCGCACGAGTTCGTCAGCCAGCTGACTGGCCGCCTGCTTGGTCACGCCGAGATGGGCGGCGAGCTCGGTGACCGTCGCACCGTCCGGAGCGAGTCGGGCGAACGCGAACCCGTAGGAGGGGCGCGCCTCGAAGCCGCGGGCGGCGACTCCCTCGTCGATACGGCGCGTCAGCTCACCGGCGGCGGCGAGCAGGGCGGCGGACAGGGTCAGGGCTTCGGAGTTCTGCACGCCCGCATTGAAACACCGTTGACGAATCGGTCAAGCAGCTTGACCATAAGACAAGTGGTCAAGCTCCTTGACCACTTCGTTCGAAGACCCCCGAGACTCCCCGAAGATCCCAGGAGGACCCGTATGCCTGTCGTCCGTTCGTCCGAAGCCGTCGTCCACGAGATCCACGGCGCCCGTTTCGTCTCGTACGCCACTCCGCTCACCGGCAGCAGGGAACTGGCCGCTTGGCGGGGCGAGATACCCGCCGGGACCAGGGCGCCCGCGCACACCGTCAACCGGGAGGAGATCTTCCACCTCCTCGGCGGGGAACTGCTGATCACCCTCGACGCTCACACCCACCGCGTCACGGCGGGCGACACAGTGATCATCAACGCCGGCACGACCGTCACCGTGGAGAACCCGACGACCGAGGTCGCCACGTCCTGGGTCACCACCTCCGTCGGCCTGGAGGCGGAGCTGGCCGACGGCACGCGGATCGTGCCGCCGTGGGCCAACTGATCGCCCGCCGGGGTGTCACGCGGCCAGCGTCCCCGGCATCACCGCGTGCGGGCCGAACTTGGCGCGGGCCCGGTCGGCGACCTCCTCGATCCGGCGGACCTTCTCGTCGACGGGGTCGAAGGCGAGCTGGTGCGAGGCCTGGTCGGCGGGGGTGAGGCCCTCGGCGCGCAGGGCGATCGCGCGGACGCGGGCGCGCTGGAGGCCGAGGGCGTCGTACAGGGCGTAGGCGGTCGCGGTGAGCGCCGGGGAGTGCGCGGTCGGCTCCTTGAGCGTGCGGGTGCGGGTCGTCGAGGACCGGTCGGCGTAGCGGACGGTGAGGGTCAGGGTGCGGCAGACCTTCTCCAGGGCGCGCAGCCGGGAGCCCAGCTCCTCGGCGCCGGCGAGCAGGGCGCGGCGGTGCCGGTCGGGGTTCAACTCGTCGTACGGAAAGGTCTGTTCGGTGGCGAGCGAGCGTGCGACAGCGTTCGGCACCACCCGTCCCCGGTCGACGCCGTTGGCCTTCTCGTGCAGGTCACGGCCGGTGCGCGCGCCGACCAGGCGCTGCAGTGTGGACAGGGGTGCGCAGGCGACCCCGCCGAGGGTTTCGAGGCCGTACTCCCGCAGGGTGCGGGCGGTCGCGGTGCCGACGCCGGGCAGCGCGCCGACGGGCAGTTCGGCGAGGAAGTCCACGACGAGGTCCGCGGGCACCGCGCAGGGCGACCCGGGTGCCGCCGCCCCCAGCGCCAGTCGCGCCGTGAGCGGTCCGGGCCCGGCGCCGATCAGGCAGTCGACGCCGTACAGCGCGAGGGCGCGGACCCGGATCAGCCGGGCCAGTTCCTCGGCGTCCCGGCCGAAGTACCGTTCGGCGCCCCGGAGATCGGCCAGCGCGCCGTCCGGCGGCAGCGCCTCCACGACCGGGGTGAAGTCCTCGATCAGACCGAGGAGCCCGGGCAGGGCGGCCTCGTACCCCGACGGCAGCTGGAAACGTACGCAGAGGATGGTCATCCCGCACTCCCTGGGCTCTGGTGCCACAACTTCCGTAGCTGAGAAGGACCTTGCGAGGGCTCTTCGCCCGCGGGCCGCAGATCGGCCCATGGATGCATCTCGTATCCGGTGGGCATCCGGATCCGCCGCCCGGTGTCACCGCGCCTGCCGTCCGGCTCACCACCGGTGCTCCCGTCGCCCCCGGTGTTCCCGTCGTTCCCGGTGGCCACCGGCGCCGCCAGCCGGGGTGCCACCGCGTCGAGGCCGCCCTCGCGCCGCAGCTCCACCAGCTCGGCGAGGTTCCAGGCGGCCGCGCCCACCACGCTGAGGCTGCGCGGTCCGCGCCGCTGCACCACTCCGCGCACCAGCAGCAGCCAGGAGTGGAAGACGGTGTGGGCGCAGGTGTCGTGGGAGTCGTCGAAGAAGGCGAGGTCGACCAGGCCGGTGCCGTCGTCGAGGGTGGTGAAGACGACCCGCTTGCCGGAGCGGATCGGCGGGGTCTGGGTGGCCGCCTTGGCCCCCGCGACCAGCACCGTCTCGCCGTGCCGCGCCTCGCGCAGCCGCCGGGCCGACACCACGCCCAGCTCGTCGAGGAAGGCCCGGTGGTCGTCCATCAGATTGCGCGAGACGTCCATCGACAGCACGCCCAGCTCTGCGCTGAGCCGCTCGGCGGAGGACAGGTCCGGCAGACCGGCCGGGGCGGTCCGCCGCCCTCCGGCCAACGGGAGCTGACCGCCGCCCGCGCCCCGGCCGGCCCGGTGCAGCTCGGTCAGGTGCAGTTGCAGGTCACGCCGGTTGGCGCCGAACGCGTCCAACGCGCCGACCTGGGCCAGCCTTTGAGCCAGCGGTCGGCTCGGCCGCGCCCGCTCCCAGAAGTCCAGCAGCGAGGCGTACGGCTGCCCGTCCGCGATCCGCGCCGCCTCGGCCTCACTGATGCCGTGCACATCGGAGAGCGCGAGCCGGATCCCCCACGCCTTCTCCCCGTCCGAGCCCTTCCCCGGCACCCGCCTTGTCTTCGCTCTCTCCTCCGACCCCTCTGATTCAGACACCAGTTCGATCCGATGAGCGACCGCGGACCGGTTCACGTCCACCGGCAGGATCGGCACCCCGCGCCGCCGCGCGTCCGCCAGCAGCAGCCGCTTCGGGTACATCCCGGGATCGTGGGTGAGCAGCCCGGCGTAGAAGGCCGCCGGATGATGCGTCTTCAGCCACGCCGACTGGTACGTCGGCACCGCGAAGGCCACCGCGTGCGCCTTGCAGAAGCCGTACGACCCGAAGGCCTCGACGATCTCCCAGGTCCGGGCGATCGTCTCGGCGTCGTACCCCTTCGCCGCCGCGTGCTGCGCGAACCAGACCCGGATCCGCCCCTGCGACTCGGGGTCGGACAGCCCGCGCCGCACCCGGTCGGCCTCGTCCCGGCCGCAGCCGGTCATGCGGTGCACGATGTCGATGACCTGCTCGTGGAAGACGACCACGCCGTACGTCTCCCGCAGCGGCTCCGCCAGATCCTCGTGCGGGTAGCGGACCGGCGCCCGCCCGTGCCGGGCCGCGATGAACGGCCGCACCATGTCGGCGGCGACCGGCCCCGGCCGGAACAGCGAGATGTCCACCACGAGGTCGTGGAAGGTGGCCGGCTGGAGCCGCCCCACCAGGTCCCGCTGACCCGGCGACTCGATCTGGAAGCAGCCCAACGTCTCGGTGGAGCGGATGAGTTCGTACGTCGCCGGATCGCCCGCGCCCCGCTCGAAGTCGAGCGCGTCCAGGTCGACCCGCTCCCCCGTCGCCCGCGCGACCTCCGCCACCGCGTGCGCCATCGCCGACTGCATCCGCACCCCCAGCACATCGAGCTTGAGCAGCCCGAGGTCCTCGACGTCGTCCTTGTCGAACTGGGACATGGGCAGCCCCTCGCCGCTGGTCGGCATCACCGGCGTACGGCGGAGCAGGGACGCGTCGGAGAGGAGCACCCCGCACGGGTGCATGGCGACTCCGCGCGGGAGCGCGTCCAGCGCCTCGACCAGCTCCCACAGCCGGCCGTACTTCTCCTGCTCCCCCGCCAACTGCCGCAGCTCGGGCAGCTCTTCGAGCGCCGCCCGCGCATCACGGGCCCGGATGTGCGGGAAGGACTTGGCGATCCGGTCGATGTCGGCGGGGTCCAGGGAGAGGGCCGCACCCACGTCCCGGACGGCGTGGCGGACGCGGTACGTCTCGGGCATCGCGACGGTCGCGACCCGCTCGGTGCCGAAGCGGTCGATGATCGCGCGGTAGACCTCCAGCCGGCGCGCGGACTCCACGTCGATGTCGATGTCGGGCAGCGCGACCCGCCGTTTGGACAGGAACCGCTCCATCAGCAGCCCGTGTTCGACGGGGTCGGCGTGCGCGATGTCCAGGAGGTGGTTCACCAGGGACCCGGCGCCGGACCCGCGCGCGGCGACCCGGATCCCCATCTTGCGTACGTCATCCACGACCTGAGCGACCGTCAGGAAGTAGGAGGCGAAGCCGTGGTGGGCGATCACGTCCAGTTCCCGGTGCATCCGCTCCCAGTAGTCGCGCCGGGCGCCGTAGCCGTGCCGCATCATCCCGGCGGCCGCCCGCGAGGCCAGCACCCGCTGGGCGGTGCGGCGGCCCGCGCCGACGAGACGCGGCTCGGGGAAGTGGACGGTGCCGAGGCCGAGGTCGTCCTCCGGGTCGACCAGGCACTCGGCGGCGGTGGCCCGGGTCTGCTCCAGCAGCCGGTGCGCGGTGTCACGGCGGTACCCGGCGGCCTCGACGACCCGCTCGGCGACGCCCAGCATGGCGTCCGCGCCCTTGAGCCAGGCCTCGCCGGAGTCCAGCTCGCCCCGGGGGTCGACGGGGACGAGCCGCCGGGCCGCGTCCAGGACGTCGGCGACCGGACCCATGCCGGGGTCCGCGTACCGGACGGCGTTGCTGAGCACGGGCCGTACCCGCTGCTCGGCGGCGAAGCCGACGGTCCGGGCGGCCAGCCGCAGCGAACCGGGGCCGGTGCCCTCGCGGCCGTGCCACACCGCTTCGAGGCGCAGGGCGTCGCCGTACGCCTCCCGCCAGGGCACGAGGAGCTTCGCGGCGCGGTCGGGGCGCCCGGCGGCCAGCGCGCGCCCCACGTCGGAGGCGGGGCCGAGGAGCACGGTCAGGCCCTCGGCGGCACACTCCGACCAGGGCAGCAGCGGCGGAACCTCATTCCTGTTCCCGTCCGGGCCACCGTCCGCATGCGCCGCCGAAACGATTCTGCACAGCTCGGCCCAGCCCTTGGCCCCCTCCCGGGCGAGGAACGTCACCCGAGGGGTCGACTCGTCGAGGAAGGCGCCGCCGCGCACGGGGGCACGCCGCCGCGCCTGCCGTACGGAAGGCGCGGGCGCCCCCACCGCCAGCTCCACCCCGAACAGCGGGCGGACCCCCGCCCCGGCGCACGCCTTGGCGAACCGGACGGCGCCCGCGAGGGTGTCCCGGTCGGTGAGCGCGAGGGCGTCCATGCCCCGCTCGGAGGCGCGCTCGGCCAGCCGCTCCGGGTGCGAGGCCCCGTACCGCAGGGAGAACCCGGAGACGGTGTGCAGATGCGTGAACCCCGGCACACGCACCTCCCGCACTCGATCCACCAGTCACCCAGCCACTCGATCAGCCTTGCTCGGCCACTCGATCAGCCACTCGGCTCGAACATCAGTTCACAGCCTCCTCGCCTCCACCATAGACCACTTTTCGAACTTCTGTACGACAACCATTCGGCCCCGTCCCACCTGCGCAAACACCGCCCTCCTCCGACCGTGGGGGACATGACACAGACGGCCGAGCCCGCCCCCAGGTCCTTCCTCGACGAGCTCAAGGACGGGGTCACCCCACGGGCCACCCTGCTCGTCGTCGGGGTGCTCGCCCTGCAGCTGCTCTTCATCGCCTCGTACGTGGGGGCGCTGCACCACCCGAAGCTCAGGGACGTGCCGTTCGGTGTGGTCGCGCCCCGGGCGGCGGCCGAGCAGGCGGTGACCCGGCTGGAGGGCCTGCCGGGCGAGCCGCTGGACCCGCGTACGGTGGCCGACCGGGCGGCGGCGCGCGAGCGGATCGTGGACCGGGAGATCGACGGCGCCCTGCTGATCGACCCGGCCGGCACCACCGACACCCTGCTGGTCGCCTCCGGCGGCGGACGCACCCTCGCCAACGCGCTGGCCACCCTCGTCACCGCGCTGGAGCGGTCCGAGGGCCGCACGGTGCGGACGGTGGACGTGGCCCCGGCCGACACCGGGGACGCCAACGGGCTCACGTCCTTCTATCTGGTCGTGGGCTGGTGCGTGGGCGGCTATCTGTGCGCCTCGGCGCTGGCGATGAGCGCGGGCGCGCGGCCCACCAACATCCGGCGCGGGATCATCCGCCTCGGCGCCCTCGCGCTGTTCGCGATCCTCGGCGGCCTCGGCGGCGCGGTCATCGCCGGGCCGGTCCTGGGCGCCCTGCCGGGAAGCCTGGCGGCCCTGTGGGGGCTGGGGGCTCTGGTGGTCTTCGCGGTGGGCGCGGCCACGCTGGCGCTCCAGTGCGTCTTCGGGATCGCCGGCATCGGCGTGGCCGTCCTGCTGGTGGTGATCGCGGGCAACCCGAGCGCGGGCGGCGCGCTGCCGCCGCCGCTGCTCCCGCCGTTCTGGGCGGCGATCGGCCCGGCCCTGCCACCGGGAGCGGGCGTCTGGGTGGCCCGCTCGATCGCGTACTTCGAGGGCAACGACACCACCGGCCCGCTGCTGGTGCTCTCCGCCTGGGCAGTGGCGGGGGCCGCCATCACCGTGGCGATGGCGGCCCTGAGAAAGAAGCCGACGGATCGGCAGGCTTCTGATCGGCCGGCTTCTGATCGGCCGGCTTCTGATCGGCCGGCTTCCACCCAGCAGGCTTCTGACCGGCCGTTCAGCTGACCGGCTGTCAGCCGATCTGCGTGCCGGTCGCCGAGAGCGCCTCGGTGACGGGCTGGAAGAACGTCTCGCCGCCCGAGGTGCAGTCGCCGCTGCCGCCGGAGGTGAGGCCGATGGCCTTGTCGCCCGAGAAGAGCGAGCCGCCGCTGTCGCCCGGCTCGGCGCAGACGTCGGTCTGGATGAGGCCGTTGACGATGTCGCCGTTGCCGTAGTTCACGGTGGCGTCGAGGCCGGTGACCGTGCCGCCGTGGACCTGGGTGGTCGAACCGCTGCGGGTGACCTTCATGCCCACGGTCGCCTCGGCGGCCCCGGAGATGGCCTGGGTGGAGCCGTTGTAGAGGTTGACCTCGCTCGGGTGGTCGACGTCGGCGGTGTACTTCACCAGACCGTAGTCGTCGCCCGGGAAGCTGGAGTCCGCGTTCTCGCCGATGACCTGGCCGCCGGCCGACCACGTGGAGATGCCCTCGGTGCAGTGACCCGCCGTCAGGAAGAACGGCTCGCCGCCCTTGACCACGTTGAAGCCGAGGGAGCAGCGGCCGCTGCCGCCGGTGATGGCGTCGCCGCCCGCGACGAAGGGCTTGTACTCGCCCTTGGTGCGCTTGAGTTCGGCCTTGGCCCCGAGGCCGTCCACGACCTTGGTGAGTCTCGCCAGCTCGGCCTCGGAGACGGTGCGGTCGGCGGTGACGACGACCTTGTTGGTGGTCGGGTCGGTGGCCCAGGCGGTACCGGGGATGGTGGCGTCCGCCTTGAGGGTGGTCCGGGCGCTCTTCAGCTCGGCGAGGGAGTTCTCCACGATGCGGGCCTTGGCACCGGCCGCCTCGACGGTCTCGGCGGCGGCCTCGTCGAGCACGTTGACGACGAGGAGCTTGCTCTTCGCGTCGTAGTACGTTCCCGCCGCGTCGGCGCCGAGGTCCGCGTCGAGGGTCAGGGCGAGCTTTCCGGCCGCCGTGATGGAGAGCGCTTTCGGCTCGGGGGTCGGCGCGGTCTCACTCGCGTTCGCAGTCTGGAAGGTCACTCCCGCGGCGACCAGTGCGGCGATGCCGGCACCCGTCACGACGGCGCGGCGCCTGGGTATGCGTCGGTGCTTCAACTCGCGTCCTCCTGTGGGGGGTTGGCCGAGAGGGGCGTGGGGGCCCCGTTCGACCGGAAGGTGTGCGGGCAAGGAGGCGACGGACGGTAAAAACGCCGCGTCCATGCCAACTGTGCGGCGACAACTATTCCTAGGCGCGCGGGGGGCACACAAGGTCGACTTCAGGCCGAGCACACAACGAGGGCGCACGCCCCCTATGTCATTACCGTCCGGTAACGCACCACTTGAGGATCACAGGAATTCGCACTGCAAACACGAGAAGCAACGACCTCGTCAGCAACGGGTGAGGTCTACTCCTGTCTTGAATTCACCCATGGAAGGTCCGGGATGAAACGGGTCTCGCGGGGCGGGAGTTGCATCCGCATCCCCTTTACCCCAGCCTTGACAACCGGCCGCGGGTCCAGTGGGGGCTTCTCGCGCAGTTCCCCGCGCCCCTGAAAAGCAGGCTGCGCCCCGTGCTTTTCAGGCCCGCAGGGCCTGACGCTTCTAGGGGCGCGGGGAACTGCGCGAGCAACCCCCACCCACAGGTGGCGCCCCTGAACAGCGGGAGCCCCCTGCCGCGCCCCGGCTTCTTCAGGCCCGCGGGCCTGACGCTTCAAGGGGCGCGGGGAACTGCGCGACCAGCCCCCACCGACCCGCAGCCGACCCACCACCCGCTAGGACGCCCCGCTTCCCGGCGGAGCCTCCTGCACCGGCGGAGCCCCCTGCTGCGCCCGTTCCAGGAACCGCAACAGCTCCACCGGGAACGGCAGCACCAACGTGGAGTTCTTCTCGGCCGCCACCGCCACCACCGTCTGCAGCAACCGCAGTTGCAGCGCGGCAGGCTGCTCGGACATCTCCTTGGCCGCCTCGGCGAGCTTCTTCGACGCCTGCAGCTCCGCGTCCGCGTTGATGACCCGCGCCCGGCGCTCCCGGTCGGCCTCGGCCTGCCGCGCCATGGACCGCTTCATGGTCTCGGGCAGCGAGACATCCTTGATCTCGACCCGGTCGATGGTGACGCCCCACTCCACCGCCGGGCTGTCGATCATCAGCTCCAGCCCCTGGTTGAGCTTCTCCCGGTCGGAGAGCAGATCGTCCAGCTCGCTCTTGCCGATGATGGACCTGAGCGAGGTCTGGGCCATCTGGGAGACGGCGAACCGGTAGTCCTCCACCCGCACGATCGCGTCCGCCGCCGAGGTCACCTTGAAGTACACGACGGCGTCCACCCGCACGGTGACGTTGTCCCGGGTGATGCCCTCCTGCGCGGGCACCGGCATCGTGACGATCTGCATGTTGACCTTCTGGAGCCGGTCGACGAACGGCACGATCATCGTGAAACCGGGCCCCCGCACCTTCGGCTTCAGCCGGCCGAGCCGGAACACCACCCCCCGCTCGTACTGCTTCACGACCCGGGCCGCCGACAGCACGTACGCCGTGCCGACCGACGCGAGGGCCACCCCCGCCGTCACCAGCTCCTCGACCATCACGGCCCCCAGGGTCCGAAGTGGGCGTATGAGAGGGAGTACGGATCGAAGGTAACCCCGCCGCCGGAACGAGGGCGAGCCCCCGCACACACATGATGTGCGGGGGCTCGCCCGTTGCAACCTGCTGCCGACAGCGGCCGGGTGGGGAATCGGCGCCGGGGGGAAGTGCGCCGACCCCCACTCGACCTGTCGGCCTGCCTACCTGTCGGCCTGCCTACCTGTCAGCCTCTCGACCGGATCACCGGACGATCCACCGACCTAGTAGACCGAGACGCCGTACGCGCTCAGGGCCTCGGTGACCGGCTGGAAGAAGGTCGTGCCACCGGAGCTGCAGTTGCCGCTGCCGCCGGAGGTGAGACCGTACGCCACGCCGTTGCTGCCGTAGAGCGGGCCGCCGGAGTCGCCGGGCTCGGCACAGACCGTGGTCTGGATCATGCCGTAGACGATGTCGCCGCCACCGTAGTTCACGGTCGCGTTGAGAGCGGTCACGCGTCCGGTACGGGTACCGGTGGTGGAGCCGGTGCGGATGACGTTGGTGCCCACGCTCGGGGTGGCCGCGCTGGTGATGTCCACGTTGCCCGCGGTGCCGTCCTTGGCGATGGACGTGTTGCTGTAGCGGACGAGACCGTAGTCGTTGGTCGGGAAGCTCGACCCGGCGGTCGGGCCGAGGACCGTGGTGCGGCCGGAGTTGGAGTACCAGGTGCCCGCGCCGTCGGTGCAGTGGCCGGCGGTCACGAAGTAGTACGTGCTCCCGCTGCGGACGTTGAAGCCCAGGGAACAGCGCCAGCTACTCGCATAGATGGCGTCGCCGCCCTTGATCAGCTTGTTGAACTTGCCCGGGGTCCGCTTGATCGTCAGGGCGTCGGCGTTCTCGCCCGCCGCCTCCTTGATCTTCGCCAGCTCGCCCTGGGAGACGGTGCTGTCGATGGTGACGACGACCTTGTCCGTCGCCGGGTCGATCGCCCAGGCGGTGCCCGGGATATCGGCCTTGAGCACCGATGAGCTGGCGCTCTTGAGCTCGGAGGCGCTGAACGTCTGGGTGCCTGCCGCGTTGGCGGTGGGGACCGTGACGGCGGCCGCGGCCGCGAGTCCGGCGGTCACGGCGATCAGCCGGGTCCGTCTCGCTATGCCGCTGCGGGGGGTGGTGCGCTTGATCCTCACTGTTCGTTCCCTCCAAAGGGAAGTCGGGGGCCCGCGTGGGGTCGGGGCCCGTGAGGCGCAGATCAAGGACATCGGTCCGGATTCCGGACACGCCGTGCCCCTGACAAGGCGCTGGGGGGAAGTATTCGGCCGTACCGCCGACCCACGCAAGGGTGCCTTTCGGCCTCTCGGGACCCAACCGGCTCGCCCTCCATGCCAGTTGATCCCACCAGGCCATATGTGCGGGTTCTGTGTGAATCCTTGTCGGCTCCCGGAGGGATCGGCTGACGGGTCGTCGGAGCAGGCCGCAGGGCCCGGAAGCGTTGATCACCACTATCGTCGGCCGCAGTGGAGGCCACCGCCCGAGGCGCCCGGTCGGAGTACCCGGGTCCACCGCCCGGGGGTGTCCGGAAGTGATGCGTTGGGCCGTTCAGCCGTTCGGCGGTGTGTCATGACGTTCCCCCTGTCACGACGTGCCGGTGGGCGGGCCGGGTGAGACCCAGGTGCTCGCGGAGCGTGCTGCCCGGGTAGAAGGTGCGGAACAATCCCCGGTGCTGGAGCAGCGCCACCGTCCCGTTGACGAGTCGCTCCAGGTCACGGCGCGGTTCGACGGGGACGAGATGGAAGCCGTCCGTGGCCCCGGCGCGGTGCCAGTCGGTGATCAGCTCGGCCAGGGCGACGGGGCCGCCCCGGTACAGCGGGCCGTCCGAGGTACGGCGTGGCCCTCCCCCGCCGTGGCCCGGCTCGGCCGCGTGCTCCCCGCCGCCGAGGTCCACTCTGAGGCTCACCAGAACCCGCAGTTCGTCGGGGTCCCGCCCCGCCCGGGCCGCCCCGTCCCGCAGCTCCGTCCGTACGGCGTCGGCGTGGGCCGGGTCGGCGACCCGCAGGAGTGCCACCTCCGCGTACCGGGCGGCGGCCCCGCGGCTCTCCTCCTCGGTCACGTCGACGACCCGCACCGGATGCCCTTGGGCCGACCGGGTCACCACCGAAGCCCCCTGAGCCGGGAGCCCGGCACCCTCGACATCCGCGACCGCCCCGGAGCCGATGTGACGCGCCCTCACCGGCAGCGCCTCCTCCTCCGTCCCCGGCGCCTCGATCCACCACCCGGCCCGCCCCCGGCTGACCCGGTCGAGCGTCGCGACGGCCGCCCGCACCCGGCACGGCTCGGTGGGCGCCGCCGTCACCACCGGCACGAGGCCGACCCGGTCCGTCTCCGGCGCCACCCGGGCCGACACCGCCAACGCGTCCAGCCCCGGCCGCGCGAACGCGTCCCCGACGGTCACGAAATCCAGCGCCCCGCGCTCCGCGAGCCGGGCGAGTTCGACGCACGTCTCCCCGTCGCCCTCCGCCCGCTGATCGATGGCTGCGGCCAGGTGCAACCGCCCCCGACCGTACGACGACCCCATACCGACCGACCTCTCTCCACTCCGACCCAAGACCGCACGACCGCACGACCACGTACAGAAACCCCCGCCCCCCACCCCGAACCCGCCCCCGTCCTCACGCGGCCGCGCGCTGCCCGAGGTCGCGCAGGAACGTCAGTACGGCCCGGGCCGTCGCGTCGTTCTGGCGGAAGGCCGGCCCGCCCGTACGCGGCCGGGTGAACGCGCCCGGCGTACGGCTGTTCGTGTAGGGGCCGAGGGCGAAACGTCTGGGGTGCGGGCGTCCGGCCCGGTCCAGGACGCGCCCGTCCCCGGGGTCGACGGCGACCAGCCCCTCCGCCGTCTCGACGACACCCCCGTCCTCGTACAGCTCGCGCAGCAACCCGTCCCGTACCCGCGCGACCGTCGGCTCCGGGAGCCGTGCCTCGACCAGTGCCCTCGCCTCGACCGACCGGCCGGGGACGGTGGCCCCGGACGCCCGGAACACCCCGTCCCCGACGGTCACGGTCATGTCCGCCCCGACGAAGTTCAGGACGCCGGCCCGCGACAGCGCGAGCATCTGCCGCAACCGGGGGCCGGGCGGGCCGGAGGCCAGGTAGCTGAAGAACCCGTGCCACCAGGGGCCGACGTCCCCGAGCCGGATCAACTGCCCGTAGACGGAGAGCAGTCCGAAGAAGACCCCCAGGTCCGGGCTGAACGACGGATCATGACGGCGTGCCAGATCGGCCTCGACATAGTCGCGCAGGCCGACCTGGAACTCCTCGTACGATCCGTACCGCACCCCCTCCAACGGGCGGTCCAGCGCGGCCAGGTCCAGCCGGTCGGCCGCGTCCGGCACCGCCGAGGCCACCAGCACCGCCCGTTCCCCCGCGTCCGCCGCCGCGTACTTCTCCTCGAAGTCCGCCCAGGCCATGGCGGTCCGCTCGGGGTGGGCACGGAACAGCCGGTGGTAGTGCGCGAACCCCAGCTCCTTCTCCACCGACGGCCACACGTCACGCCGGAAGTCCACCCGCCCGGCCCGGCCCGCCCGCTCCAGCACCGCGTCGACCTCGGCCGGCCCGAAGAACCGTGGCAGCGGCGGCCGTTCCCCCTCCAGGTCGTACCCGATCTTCGAGTGGTACGGCACTCCGCGCCGCGACCCCACGTACAGCACGGGCTCCCGCCCCGAGGGGTGATACGTCAACTCCCCGTCGCCGCCCCCGTCGGGGTCCCCCTCGTACCGCCCGCCGCGTCCCTCCGTCAGCAGCACCATGAGGTCGACGAACGCGAGCCCGAAGCCCCGCACGAGCACCGGTTCCCCGGGCGCCAGCGACGACAGGTCACTGTCGGCGGTGAAGTCGGGCGGCAGATGGACGAGTCCATGGGTGCGGGCGTATTCCGCCAACTCCCGCTGTTCGTCGTCGAGTTCGGCGTCCAGATGGCCGAGTGCGAGGACGACGAGGTCCGCGGACAGCGGACGGGTCCGCCCCTCCAGCCACACCTGCTGACGCTCTTCGGGCTGACCCGTCACCCGGAGCGCCCGCCGCGGATGATGGCGGACGGTGACCCCTTCGGGCAGGTCGGCCACGGCGCGTCCGTGCACCCAGCGCAGATACTCGCCCTGGATCCGCCGGTCCGGGAAGACCCGCCCGTCGAGGCCCGCCCACTCGTGCAGCGTGGGCCCCTCCCGGACGGGCCCCTCCATGGCCACCGTCTCGTCGGTGAACATGGTGACGTCCTCGGCCTGCGAGTTCATCCACAGCAACGGCGACTGCTCCGCCCGCCAGATGCGCCCGGCGCCCGGCGGATGCGGATCGACGAGGTGGATGTCGAAGCCCGCGCCCGCGTACAGCGCACCGGCGTTGGCGGCGATCCGCTCGATCAGCCCGGTGCCGCGCGGCCCGGCCCCGACGATCACCAGGGACGGACGGGAGAAGGGCGGGGAGGGAGGAGAGGAAGGGGCAGACGGCATGCGAAAGGCTCCGTGATGTCCGAGTCGAACACGGGTGCCTTCACACGAGCGCGTCCGGTGAGACGGACGCGGGCGACCGAGCCCCTCAGCAGCGGTCTGCGCCGAGAGTACGGCGGTCTTTCCCCCCGCTGTCAAGGTTGTCCGAACTGTGAGCGCCACGTCTCAAGTCGGTTGACGTGCCTTCGTATGCCTGTTCCACTTGGTCCATGCATCCGCAGCAGTGGCTGGTCAAGCGCTCCCACATCGACTTCGGTCGAGTGTGGTCCTCCTCCTGTTGAGCTGAGCCGATCCCACTGCGCGCCCCGATTCCGCGGGGCGCCGTTCGCGTTTTCCCCCGGCCTTCACACACGCGCCCCTCCCCTCGCGTTCCCCTGTACTCCGGTCCCGCGCGGCTGCCTTCTCAGCAGTCACAGCCACAGCACTCGCACGCGTCACAGCAGTCGCAGTCCCGGCAGATGCCCTCGCGCTTCTTCCGGGACCAGGGGCCCTCGTACTCCTTCGCACAACACATCTGGCAGGTGCAGCACAGCAGCGTGAACATCCCGCACCCCGCCCAGAACCCCCGCCGCCGCGGCGGCTGAGGCGCCGGCGCGCCACCGAAACCACCGCCCCCGCCACCGCCGTGTCCCGCGCCACCACCGCCGAAGGGGTTCCCGCCACCGCCGGCGTAGGGATTGCTTCCGCCGCCCGCATAGGGGTCACCGGCGCCACCCGCGTACGGATTGCCCGGCACCGGCGCCCCACCCTGCTGGTGCGCCCACCCCTGCTGAGGCGCACCGCCCGGCTGATGCGCCGAGCACACCGGCACGGTTCCGAACGCGCGCTCCACCGACCTGCGTAGTTCGTGCACGAGGAGCAGATGGGCCAGCCCGGCGTCCACGAAGTCGACTTCGCGCAGGGCGAGTCGGATGCCGTGCAGGGCGTCGTCGGCGAGTCGTCGGGCCTCGGTGAGGGAGGTGCCGGTGGCGGTCAGCGGGTTCCACGCGCCGACGGCGGCGTCGGCGGTCCGGTCCTCCACCGCGTCCAGGAGATGGGCGAGCCGCCCGAAGAGGCGTCCGGCCTCGGCGAGCGGTTCGGCGTTGCCCGGTCGTCCGGCCAGGATCGCGGTGTGCGCGAACGCCGCCGCGGTCGCCGTCTCGGTCGGTTCGGTGACCGTGAGCAGCGGGGTGCCCAGGCCGGCGAGCGCCTCGATGCCGAGTTGCCGGTCCACGGCGTCGACCAGCACGGTCGTGTCGAACCCGATGTCCGCTCCCGTACGCGCCCCCGCGCGCCCCCAGTTCGTCGCGATCCGGCGCGCGGCGTGCGCCACCGGCTTGCGCGCGAGCAGTCCATCCCCATCGACGACATGGTCACGCACCTTGGCCGAGGCGAGGACGAGGGAGACGGCGGCGGCGAGCCGCGCGCCCTCACCGCGTGCGACGGAGGCGGTGCGCATCCCGCGCAGCGGACAGGGCCCGGCGGCGCGCCGCAGGTCGGTGGTGCGTTGGGCCTGAGCCTCCGTCAGAACCGAGACCAGCAAACCGTCATAATTGGTGACGATCCGAGCGAACTGCCCGTGATCCCCGCGCAGTGCGAGACAGAGTCCGCACAGATGCGCCATCCACTGGGTCCGCAGCCCCTCGCCCAGCCGGTGGCTGCACGGCCTCACGATTCCGAACACGACACTCCCCCGTGTCTCCCGACGTCTCCGCACGCCCGTCGGCGTGGCCGCATCGTAGCCGCCGGAACGTTCACCCGGACGCAGCAGGACTCACCCAAACGCCGTGAACAATATTATTTCACTCCCTGTCAGCAGGTGTGTACAGCGGAGCCCTTGGGGCACATGGACTCTCGACGAATTCGTTCTGCACCAGTACCGTCACGAAACCCCCGTGCGGCGTCTATCCACTTGGCGAGACATCCGCATCATGGACGACGATAGGGATGCGGAAAGCACGAAAGACCGCTGCGAGAGGAGGCGTCCATGGGATCGGTGCGCAAGGCGAGTGCCTGGCTTGGCCTCGTCGACGACAACGATGACGAGCGTTACTACGACGACGACTACGCCGATGAGCGGGAGTCCGGCACCGGCGAGGCCTGGGTCACCGACCCTCGTGTGAAGGTCGCGTCCGAGTCGGCGCAGGAGCACGGCCGCCGGATCGGCACGGTCACGCCGGACAGCTTCCGTGACGCCCGGCACATCGGCGAGCTCTTCCGGGACGGTGTCCCGGTCATCATGAACCTCACGAACATGGAGCCCGCCGACGCCAAGCGTGTCGTCGACTTCGCGGCCGGCCTGATCTTCGGTCTGCGCGGTTCGATCGAGCGCGTGTCGAACCGCGTGTTCCTGCTGACCCCCGCCGACACGGAGATCGTCAGCGGCGAGGTCGCGAGCCGTCCGGTGGACGGCTTCTTCAACCAGAGCTGAGGCAGGGCCGCTCGCCGGCCCGTCCTTTCGGTGTCCCGGTCACCCGGCGCGGCTCACCGGAAGGCGTCGAGACCGGTGAGCGCCTTGCCCAGCACGAGTTGGTGCATTTCGACGGTGCCCTCATAGGTGAGCACGGACTCCAGGTTGGTCGCGTGCCGCATCACCGGGTACTCGAGGGAGATCCCGTTCGCGCCGAGAATCGTGCGGGCGGTACGGCAGATCTCGATCGCCTCACGCACGTTGTTCAGCTTGCCGAAACTGATCTGCTCGGGACGGAGCCGTCCCGCGTCCATCCGCCGCCCCAGATGGTGGGCGAGCAGAATCCCCTTGTGCAACTCGACCGCCATATCGGCGAGTTTGGCCTGGGTGAGCTGGAACGCCCCGATCGGCTTCCCGAACTGCTCCCGCGTCTTCGCGTATTCGACGGCCGACTCGAAACAGCTTCGCGCGGCGCCCATCGAGCCCCAGACGATTCCGTAGCGGGCGTGCGAAAGGCAACTCAGCGGGCCTTTCAGCCCGATGACGTCCGGCAGTACGGCGTCGGCGGGCAACCGCACGTCGTCCAGGACGAGTTCGCTGGTGACGGAGGCGCGCAGGGACCACTTGTGCTTGATCTCCGGGGCGGAGAACCCGGCCGTGTCGGTGGGGACGACGAAGCCCCGCACGCCCTCCTCGGTCTGGGCCCACACCACGGCGACCCCGGCGACGGACCCGTTGGTGATCCACATCTTCCGCCCGTCGAGCACCCAGTCGGAGCCGTCCCGCTTGGCGTACGTGCGCATCGACGCCGGGTCGGACCCGTGGTCGGGCTCGGTCAGCCCGAAGCATCCGATGACGTCGCCGGAGGCCATGCGCGGCAGCCACGTCTGCTTCTGCTCCTCGCTGCCGAACCGGTGGATCGCGTACATCGCGAGCGACCCCTGCACGGACACGAGCGACCGGATCCCCGAGTCCGCGGCCTCCAGCTCCAGACAGGCGAGGCCGTACTGCACGGCGCTCGCCCCCGCGCACCCATACCCCTGAAGCGCCATCCCGAGGGCCCCGATCGCCCCCAACTCCCGCGCCAGCTCCCGGATCTGGGGCAGTTCGCCCCGCTCGTACCATTCGGCCACGTTCGGCAGCACCCGGTCCGCCACCCATCTCCGCACGGTGTCCCGCACGGCGAGGTCCTCCGGGTCGAGCAGATCATCGAGACCGAGGAGATCGGCGGGGTCGAAGCTCATGGGTGCACCTCCGGCTCAAAAACTAGCGACGCTAACCACCGTACCCAGTCCTCGCCGTCCTCAGCTGCGGACGGGGTCAGCGCATCGACTCCGCGCGCACCGGTGTCGCCCCGGAGGCCTCCCGCGGTCCCGGCACCTCGGCGGAGCCCCCGCACTCCATCCCCCGGGGCAGCCGCAGCGCCATCACCGCGCCGAGCACCAGCAGCGCCGCGCTCACCAGCAGCGTCACGTGCAGGCCGTGGACGAAGGAGTCGCGGGCGGCATGGCGCAGGGCCTCGCCCGAGGAACCGCCCAGCCGGTCCGCCACCTCGTACGCCTCCCCCAGCGAGTGCCCGGCGGCGGCGGACGCCGATGAAGGCACCCCCGGCACGGACGACAGGCCGGGCGCGTACGCCGCGTTCATCACACTGCCGAGGAGCGCGATCCCGATGCCGGCGCCCAGTTGGTAGGAGGTCTCGCCGATCGCCGCCGCCCCGCCCGCCGACGACGCGGGCGCCTCGCTCAGCATCGACTCGTACGCCCCGAACAGGGTCGTCTCCAGGCCGAAGCCCAGCAGCACGAACCCGGCGAGCAGCAGCCCCGCGTTGTCGTGGCGTCCCATCGCGGTCAGCAGGACGACCGCGAAGGCGGTGAGGCAGAAGCCGAGGGAGACCATGCGGCGCGGCCCGAAGCGGTGCAGCATGTGGGAGCCGACGAGCCCGGCGGCCATCGCGGCGACGGTCAGCGGCAGCAGCCGCAGCCCCGTCTCCAGCGGGGAGAGGCCGAGGACCAGTTGCAGATACTGCGCGGCGATCAGTTCGAGCCCCACCAGCGCGAGCATCGCGAGGACGATGCAGCCGACCGAGGTGCTGAACGCGGGCCGCGCGAACATCCGCAGGTCGACCAGCGGATGCGTCCGGCGCCGCTGCCGTCGTACGAACGCGATCAGCAGGGCGGCGCCGCCGAGGAGCGCGAGCGCGGTGGCCGGCTCGAACGGCGGGTGGCCGCTGCCGAGCCGCTTGACGGCGAGGACGAGCCCGAAGAGACCGACGGCGGCCACCAGGGCACCGACCACGTCCCAGGGACCGTCGCGGTCGCCCGTCGACTCGGGCAGCAGCAGCCGTCCGATCGGCAGGCTGACGAGCATCAGCGGGATGTTGACGAGGAAGACCGAGCCCCACCAGAAGTGCTCGAGCAGGAACCCGCCGAGGAGGGGTCCGACGGCCGCGCCCACGGCGGCGACCGCGCTCCAGATGCCGATGGCGAGCGCCCGTTCCCGGCGGTCGGGGAAGACCTGGCGCAGGATCGACAGGGTCGCGGGCATGATCATCGCGCCGCCGACACCGAGCAGGGCACGGGCCGCGATCAGCACCTGGGGGCTGTCCGCGAAGGCGGCCAGGGCGGAGGCGACGCCGAAGAGGGCGTAGCCGAGGAGGAGGATCCGTCTGCGGCCGACCCGGTCGCCCAGCGTGCCGAAGAGGATCAGCAGCGAGGCGCAGACCAGCGGGTAGACATCGACGATCCAGAGCAGCTCCATGGCGCTCGGCTTGATGTCCTCGGTGACGGCGGGCACCGCCACGTGCAGCACGGTGGCGTCGACGGCGACGAGCAGCAGGCTGACGCAGAGGACGACGAGGACGACCCAGCGGTTTGCACCGGCCCCGGCGTCCCGACGGCGTCGTGCGGCGGCCGTGGGCGTCCCGGACATGTACGTACCTCCCAGAAGGCTCTCGCGTTCGGCGGAACCGGCGGGGCGGGGAGTCCCCGGCGGTCACGGCCCGGGAGGAGCGGTGTCCCGGACCCGCGCAACGAAAGGCGAGCGAGCCGTCAGCGTACGCGAGTTCCCGCCGGTGGAACGTGGTGGGTGTCTCATGGAACCCTCATGTGACGTGTGGCATACGCCACGCGCCGGGCCGTCCACCGGTCCTCCATGGCTCCTTCATCACTCGTCCGTGGTTCCTCGGTCACGGTCCATCACGGTCCACCACGTGACGGCGTCCCGGCCGGTTCCCGGTGCCGTCGATAATCGAGCGCGTGACCGATCTCGCCACGCGCCCGGCGGCGCCCCTTCTGAGGCGGGCCGCCCCCGCGCTCCTCGGGTACGCGGCCGTGCGCGTCCTGGGCCTCGTCGTCCTCGCCGTGTGGAGCGCGGCGCGCGACAAGAGCGCCCTGACCCTGCTGTCGGCCCGCTGGGACTCGCTCTGGTACACCCGCGTCGCCGAACTCGGTTACGGCTACGAGGTGCGGCTGCCGAATGGCGACATCCACTCGAACCTGGCCTTCTTCCCGCTGCTGCCCTGGCTGGAGCGGGGGGTGTCCGCGGTGACCCCGCTGTCGTACGCGCACGCCGGTCTTCTCGTCGCCGGCCTCGCCTCGCTCGCCGCGGCCTGGGGGATCTTCGCGGTCGCGGACCGGGTGTACGGGCGCCGGGTCGGGGTGTGCGCGGTGCTGCTGTGGGCCGTGCTGCCGGTCGGGGTGGTGCAGTCGATGGCGTACACGGAGTCCCTGTTCACCGCGCTGGCCGCCTGGTCGCTGTACGCCGTCCTCACCGGCCGCTGGGTGACGGCGGGCGTCCTCGCGGCGCTCGCCGGGCTGACCCGCCCGGTGGGGCTCGCGGTGGTGGCGGCGGTGTGGGCGGCGGCGATCGTGTCGTACGCACGGGAGCGGCGACACACTGTCCCGCACACTCTCCCGCGCGCCGGAGACTCGGTCACCCGTCCCCCGTTCGTACGAAACCGGAGTGAGGAAGTATCAGGAGGCGCTCCCGCGTGGCCGCGCGCCCTCGGGATGCTCCTCGCGCCCCTGGGGGCCCTCGGCTACGTCCTGTGGGTCGGCCGGCGTACGGGCAAGGGCCCGCTCGGCTATCTCGACGTCCAGGCGGGGTGGCGCAACGGCTTCGACGGCGGGTACGCCTTCGCGCGTTTCGTCGCCGACAAGTTCACGTCGTTCCCGTCGGCCCTGGCCGGGGCCGGGCTGATCGTCGGAGTGGCGTCGATCGTTTGGCTGTACGCGGTCTGTGTACGTCAGCGGCAGCCGCTTCCGCTGCTGGTCTACGCGGGGGTCGTCACCGCGCTGGCGCTGTGCGCCTCGAGCTACTTCGGCTCGAAGCCCCGGCTGCTGATGCCGGCCTTCCCGCTGCTGCTGCCGCTCGCGCGCGCCCTCGCCGGTGCGCGTACGCCCAGGTCAGCGGCGATCGTCGGGGGTGTCGCGGTGCTGTCGGCGGTCTACGGGGCGTTCTGGCTGAATGGTTCCGGTCCGCCCTGACGGGCCGCGACGGACAGCGAGCGAACGGGTAATTCCGTGCGAGCAATCGGTGAACGAATTCATAAGGGCCGCAAAACGACCGCTCCGCATTAGGCCATGGAATTGAAGGCCGAGTGGCGCAACGATTCGCCATTCAGCAGAAATAAACATCATTCTGAGATGAATCCCACATCACGGCGTCATCACAAAGCCGGTGATTCACGCCGCGTACGAGCTCACTCGCTGTAACGTCGATTGAGTGCGTACCGAACTAAAGCCGACCCGTCTGGACCGGGTCTTCTCCAGGCTGGACCGTGAGCCGGAACGGCCGGCCCACATCGATGTACCGGTGATGACCCGCCACCGGGTGGTGCTGTTCGCCTCCACCCTGGCCTTCTACGTCGCCATCGTGTGGGCCGTCGTCATCACGTCCTGGCTGGTCCGGCTCGACTGGCAGATCATGTTCTTCCGGCCGTACCAGCAGTGGCAGCAGATCCACGCCTTCCTGGACTACTACGTCGTCCTGGGCCAGCGCGGCCCCACCGCCGTGATGGTCGCCGCCTGGCTGGGCTGGCGCTCCTGGAGACAGCACACCCTGCGGCCGATGCTCGCGCTCGGCGTCTCGCTGCTGCTCCTGAACATCACCGTCGGCGCCGCGAAGCTCGGCATGGGCCGGCTCGGTCCGCACTACGCCACCGAGATCGGCTCCAACGAGATGTGGCTGGGCGGCGACATATTTCCTTCGGGACACACCGCCAACGCCGTGGTGACCTGGGGCATCCTGGCCTATCTGGCGTCGACGCCGAGAGCCAGGCGCTGGCTGTCCGCGCTGTCCGCCGTGATCTCGCTCGGCGTGGGCCTCACCACGGTCTACCTGGGCACGCACTGGTTGAGCGACGTCCTGCTGGGCTGGGCCGCCGGTCTGCTGATCATGCTGGCGCTGCCCTGGTTCGAGCCGCTGATCGCCCGCGCGGAGGTCTGGCTGTTCTCGCTGCGGGACGCCTGGCGCGACCGCCGCACGGCGACCGCACCGGCGACGGCCCCGGCGCCCGCGCCGACGCCCGCCGTGGGCACGTCCCCGCTGCGGGCGCCCGACGAGGAGCATGCGAGCGCCCGGGAGACGGGCATCGCGGCCCGCGCCGCGCACCCCCCGATCGTGCCGCTGCACCTGTCCCCCGGCCCGCATCTGACCAGGTCGGAGCGGACCCCGGTGACCCCGCTCGGCACCCGTAGGCCGCCCCACGCGGACCGGGTGGCCCGTAACGCGACCTCGGCCCGACCGGTCGCGGGCGGCTGACACGAGACAGCGGGGCCCGGTACGCACAGCCCATGCCCCGCACGGCGAAGGCCCGGCTCCCTACGGAGCCGGGCCTTCGCCGTCCTCGACCGACGACGCGCGGGTTCAGCCCTTCCAGGCTCGCCTCACCCGGCCGTCCTCGACCTCCAGGTTCAGCCGGCCGAAGCGGTACTCCATGGTGATGATCGCGCCCGGCGGCAGCTTTCTGACGGTGGACCAGCCCCGTTCGGCGGCTCGGGCCTCGGCCTGCGGTGCCTCCAGACCGACGTAGGCGTCGGGGTCGTCCCGGGGCTCTTCGGAAGGGGTGGGAAAGGGTGCCATGACCGCCACGGTAGGCGGCCCCAGGCCCCGCTGTCGCCCCGCAGTCACGCTTCTGTCACAGAACCACGACACCCGTTTCGGCCCAACGCAGTCACACGTACGAGCGGTTCCTTACGCCTTCCGCGTGCTGCGGAACGTAATTCCCGACCGCTTCGACACCATCGCGAATAGCCCGTCGGAAAGCATGTCCGGGGCCGTGTGTGTCCGGTGCATGTCCAGCCTTTTCCCACTGATTCCCGGGCGGCTACCGGAAGCCCCCACCTCATGGGAAATACACGGTTCCCCCACACTTCCCCCGTACGCCCCCTGTCGGAGCGAACGGGGCACGAGCATCATGGCGTGCGTGCATCACGGGCCCAGGACGCGGCAGCGAAGGGGCGAGCGATGGGGACCGAGACCGTACAGGCGCCGACCCGGCCGACGGGGGCGAGGGCACCGGGGCGGCTGGTGGTCGACTGGCTGACCACGACCGACCACAAGAAGATCGGCCATCTCTATCTGGTCACGTCCTTCCTGTTCTTCCTGGCCGCCGGTCTGATGGCGCTGGTGATGCGTGCCGAGCTGGCCAGGCCGGGCACCCAGATCGTGGACAACGAGCAGTTCAACCAGTTGTTCACGCTGCACGGCACGATCATGCTGCTGCTCTTCGCGACACCGACCTTCGCAGGGTTCGCCAACGAGATCATGCCGCTCCAGATCGGCGCGCCCGATGTGGCCTTCCCCCGGCTGAACATGCTGTCGTACTGGCTGTTCCTGTTCGGCGGGCTGATCGTGATGGGCTCGCTGCTGGTGCCGTCGGGGCCCGCCGACTTCGGGTGGTTCGCCTACGCGCCGCTGAACAACGCGGAACGGTCGCCGGGGATCGGGGCCGACATGTGGATCATGGGGCTGGCGCTGTCCGGGTTCGGGACGATCCTCGGCGCGGTGAACTTCCTGACCACGATCATCGGGATGCGGGCGCCCGGGATGACGATGTTCCGGATGCCGATCTTCACCTGGAACACGCTGTTCACGTCGATCCTGATCCTGATGGCGTTCCCGGTGCTCGCCGCCGCGCTGCTGGTCCTGGAGGCGGACCGGCGCTTCGGCTCGCAGGTCTTCGACGCGGCCAACGGCGGCGCGCTGCTGTGGCAGCACCTGTTCTGGTTCTTCGGGCACCCGGAGGTCTACATCATCGCCCTCCCGTTCTTCGGGATCATCACGGAGATCATCCCGGTCTTCAGCCGCAAGCCGATCTTCGGCTACCTCACGCTGGTCGGGGCGACGATGGCGATCACCGGGCTCTCGGTCGTGGTGTGGGCGCACCACATGTTCGCCACGGGCGCGGTGCTGCTGCCGTTCTTCTCGTTCATGAGCTTCCTGATCGCCGTGCCGACGGGCGTGAAGTTCTTCAACTGGACGGGGACGATGCTGAAGGGCTCGCTGTCGTTCGAGACGCCGATGCTGTGGGCGACCGGCTTCCTGGTGTCGTTCCTGTTCGGCGGGCTGACCGGGGTCATCCTGGCCTCGCCGCCCCTGGACTTCCACGTCACCGACTCGTACTTCGTGGTCGCGCACTTCCACTACGTCGTCTTCGGCACGGTCGTCTTCGCCACCTTCGCGGGGTTCTACTTCTGGTGGCCCAAGTTCACCGGGAAGATGCTCGACGAGCGGCTCGGCAAGATCCAGTTCTGGACGCTCTTCGTCGGGTTCCACACCACGTTCCTGGTGCAGCACTGGCTGGGCGCCGAGGGCATGCCCCGGCGGTACGCGGACTACCTGGCCGCCGACGGGTTCACGGCGCTCAACACGGTCTCGACGATCGGCTCCTTCCTGCTGGGCCTGTCCACGCTGCCGTTCCTCTACAACGTCTGGAAGACGTCCCGGTACGGCGTGCCGGTCGACGTCGACGACCCGTGGGGCTTCGGCCGGTCGCTGGAGTGGGCGACCTCGTGTCCGCCGCCGCGCCACAACTTCGTGACGCTGCCCCGGGTGCGCTCGGAGTCCCCGGCGTTCGACCTGCACCATCCGAGGTTCGCGGCGATCACACCGCCGCAGACACGCAAGGGGCAGGAGCGCACCCCGCACCCCCGGTTCGGTCAGGAACGGTCGACGGGCGGCCCCGGAGGATCCTGACGGTCCAGGACTCCGGGGCACCCGCGAGCGTGGCCGGTGGCCGGTTCAGTCGACGGCGACGACCGTGACGGACAGGTCGTTGTGGGCCGTGTAGTACGGCTCGCCCTCCACCGGGCCGTGCGCTGACTCGGCGCGGGCCTTGGGGTAGACGAAGACCGGGTGCTTGTCGACGACGTCGTCGAGCAGCCGCGCGACCCGGACCTTCGGGCCGTCCTCGCCCCGGGGCCGCAGCCACAGGTCCCAGTGGCCGGGCCGCAGATCGCCGTAGGCCACGGTGAAGCGGACCTCGCCCTTGTCGTCGTGCGCGGTGAGGTCGGTCCGTACGGCGGTCAGCACCCCGTTCTGGTCGGTGAGTTCGGCGAACGCCTCGGAGGTGGGCCCGGTGCCGTACAGCCGGGCGGTCACCGCCAACCTGCCGTCGCCGATGTGGAGTTCGCCGGCCTCGGCGTGGGGGGAGCGCTCCCAGCTGCGGAGGGTGAGGTTGCCGTGCTTCGTGGCGTACGGGATGCGGACGGCGATCCGTTCGGACGACGCGGCGGGCGCACGGTCGACGAGGGAGCGCAGGTCGTTGACGCCCGGGGCCAGGCGTCGCGGCTCGTCCTCGGCCGTCTGGAGGTAGACGTCCCAGAAGCCCTCGGGGACGTCCACGCTGCTCGGCAGCGCGGCCCGCAGCAGGCCGTCGCCGGCCGGGGTGAGCGGCAGGCGCACCTCCCGGTCGCCATCGCGCGAAACGAGGAGCAGGTGGGCGGGGCCGGACTCGCCGCGGGCGGGGACCTCGAAGGTCAGGCCGCCCGCGAAGTCGGCGACGCAGTCGGCGCGGGGGGTCGTGGCCCTGTCCTCCGGGTCGTCGCGGTGCGTGGGCTGCTGCGGAGCCAGCGTCATCATGCGGTGCGTCCCTTCTTGAAGGCGGAACGTCCGGCATCCCGAACGGCGTACGCGCCGCCGAGCAGCGTGCCACGGGTGCGGTGCAGCGAGCCGCGCATCCGGCCCACCGTGGAGGCGCCGCCGCGGGCGACGAGGTCGCCGAAGAGCGTCTCGTAGCGCTCGGCGATGTGGGACGGGTCGAAGCGCTCGGAGTCCTTGAGCGCGGCCTGCGCCATCTGCTGACGCCTGTCGTCGTCGTTGATCAGTTCCAGGAGACCGTCGGCGATGGCCTTGACGCTGCCGACCTTGACCAGGCGGCCGTCGACGCCGTCGTCGATGATCTCGCCGGGGCCGTGCGGGCAGTTGGTGGAGACGACCGGGAGACCGCACCGCATGGCCTCGACGATCGTCATGCCGAACGACTCCAGGCTGGAGGTGACGGCGGCGACGGAACCCTTGGCCCACTCGGGCTCGATGGGGTTGGCCGGGCCCATCAGATAGACGTGGTTGTAGAGGCCCAACTTGTCGACGAGGGCGCGGAGTTTGTCCTTCTGCTTGCCGCCGCCGTAGATCCGCAGGCGCCAGTCGGGCCGCTCCTCGCGCACCTTGTCGAAGGCCTTGATGAGCAGGTCGTACCGCTTGACGGGGGCGAGTCGCCCGGCGGCGACGACCCATTTGCCGGTGCCGTCGGCCGGGTCGATGCCGGGTGCGGGCACCGGGTTGGGCACGGCCTGGAGGCGGACGCCCGGCAGCCGCATCTTCGAGCCGTACGCGCGCGCGTCGGCCTCGGTGGTCGTGGTGAGGGCGTCGAGCCTCGGGTAGACACCGCGCAGGGTGGCGCGCAGGGCCGCGGAGTGGCTGTCGAGCGTGAGGTGCTCCTGGCCCACGCGGATCGGGCCGCGACGGGTCTGCCGGGCCATGTGCACGTTCAGGCCGGGCCGGGTGCCGATCAGGACGTCGGCGTCGACCGAGGCGAGGTGCTCGGCGATGCGCCGGTCGGTCATGACGCTGTACTGCTTGTAGCGGCCCTCGGCGCGCGGGAAGACCTTGGCGGGGCGCTCCAGGTCGGCGTGGCCCTTGTCGGCGCCACCCTCCCGGATGTCGACGAGGCCACGCAGCCGGACCCTCGGATCGACGGCGAAGACCGGCTCGTCACGGTGGCGGAAGACGGAGACGATCTCCACGTCGTGCTGTTCGGCCAGGGTGTTGGCGAGGTTGTACGTCGTCCGGATCGTTCCCCCGATCCCGTACGCGTTGTGTATGAGGAAAGAAATGTGCATGCGTCCCCCGAACCCCCTGTTTTCCCTGGTCATCCATCAATGGCACTGCTGGTCCAGCGCCATACGGTTAGACCCGGCGTCCCCTGGAATGGTTGGACATCATCATCAAGTTGTTTTTGAACGGTTGTGTGATCGATAGCCCGGCGAGGCAACCTGTTCGCCTCGGAACGCATCAGGGCCTGTACGGCAGTTGGGGAACGTCGAAGCAGGTGTCGTTCATGTCGCCCTGGCTCACCCACCCCTTCCCGTCCCGCCAGCGGGCCACCGACACACAGGTCCGGCGCGTCGTCGGCGGCTCGGCGAGCCGCTCGAAGCGGACGGGGACGAGCAGTCCGTCGGCGCTGTAGGGCTCGTCGCGGTTCATGAACCGGTCGACGCACGCGCGGGTGACGCCCTCCGCGCTCCCCGCGCACGATCTCGCCGCGTCCGTGAACCACATCGCGGCCGCCCAGCCCTCCAACTGCCACTGGGAGTGCGTCTTCAGGCCCTTCGTCGCCTCCCGGAACTCCCGTACGGCCGCGTCGCCGAGATCCGCGTGATTGCGGCTGGAGCCGGTGGCCCACAGGGCGTTGCGGCAGCGCGGGGCGTCCGCGTAGTCCTCGGCGACCGTGGAGGTCCAGTTCTGGACGTTGGTGACCTTGGCGGTGACGTCGGCGCCCACGTCGTCCATCGCCTCGCAGAGCCGGGCGTTGCCGTGGCCGTCGATGGCGTCGAAGACCAGGTCGGCGCCCTGCTCCTTGAGGTCGGCGGCGGCCGCGCGGAAGTTGGGCAGCGCGAAGTCGACCTGCTCGGTGACCACGTCGTACCCCTCGGCCTTCAACCCCTGGACCAGCAGGCGGGCGTAGGCGGCCGACGCCGACTGGTTGTACGAGACCACGGCGGCCGTCCGGGCACCGTGCTCGCGCTTGAAGTAGCGGTAGACCTCGGTGCCGCCGTACTGCTTCCCGTCCCAGCCGGTCGTGCCGTCCCGGGGCGCGAGGCTGCCGTAGACGCTGTAGAGATACGGGTACGTGTCGTACGCGGGCCCGATGGGCTGGCCCCCGATGTCGGGCACGCGCGCGCGTGCGACCCGGGCGGCGCCCGCGTAGTCGAGGGCGGTGGTGGCGACCAGCGCCACCACGCCGTCCTCCTCGACGAGCCGGTGCACGCACTCGTTGTTGCCGACGCCGCTGCCGCCGTCGTCGCACTCCCGCACCTCGACGCGGCGGCCGTCGACGCCGCCGCGCGCGTTGAGCGCGGCGAAGTAGGCCTTCGCGCCGTCACGCGGACCGGTGAACGCGGCGCCGCCGACCGGGCTGGTGACGCTGGTGATGATGCCGACGCGCAGCGGCTCACGGTGCGACGGGGCGGGCGGGGCGCTCCCCCGCTCGAAGTCGCTCTCCGGGAGCCGGCTGCCGCAGGCCGTGGCCAGCAGGAGCAGCAGGCCCGCGGCGGCCGTCTCAGCAGCCCGGGCCCGGTGTCGCATTGCCGCTCAGCGCGACCAGCCCGCACAGGGTCTTCACGGACACCTTCCAGGTGCCGTCCTGTTCGACGGCCGTGCCCGCCGCGTCCGGCAGCGCCGTGGCGCCCTCCAGCAGCAGGGTGTACGTGACGTCGGCGCCGGTCGCCGAGGTGAACTCGATCTTCCGGACCTCCGCCTCGACCTGCCCGCCGCGCTCGTCACCGCTGAATGCCGCGAGGACGGGGCCCATCTCGTCGCCGTTCTCCAGGACGGCCTGTTTCTCCTTCGTGGAGGTGGCCGGGTCGAAGAACGCCTTCCAGTTCTTCTTGATCTCCTGCTCGGCCGCCGCCGTGTCCGCGGGCGCGCTCGCGCTGGCGGACACGGTCTCCTCGGCGGGTTCGCTCGTCGTCCGTTCCACGGAGGGGGTCGGCGGAGGGCTGTCGCCGCCGCCACCGCTGTCGTCGCTGCACGCCGCGAGGGCCGGGGCGAGGAGGAGGACCAGGGCGGCCGCCAGGGCCGTGCCCCGTCCCGCCGCCTGGGACCCGCGTCCGTTCGCCCGCCTGAGGTCGCTCCCGAGAACCATCTGGCTCACCACCGGGTGTCGGACCGGGCGGCATGCGCCCGGTTCTTTCAGGGTCAGCTTGCAGAAGGCATAGTGCAAGCCATCGGCTGCGATGGACAGACACACGACGTGTGGGAGCCCCGGATGCCCCGGATGCGGACAGCCCGACCACGGACCGCGCACCCCGTCCTCTGGGCCGGCTGGGCCGCGCTCGCCGGTGGCGCGGTGCTGTGCGTCGTCGGCTGGTACGGCGTCTCCGGCGAGCGCTTCGCCGCACGGCAACTCCCCTACCTGGCCTCCTGCACGGTCCCCGGCGCCGCGCTGATCGTCGCGGGCGCGGTCCTCCTCGCCCACGGCCGGAACGCCCTGGCCGCCTCGCGGGTCGAGGAGTTGTACGGCCTCCTGGTCGCCGCCGAGCCCGCCGACGACGACCCGTCCGCGCGGGAGCCGCTCGGGCCCCTCGCCACCAGCGGCACCCTGCTGATGGTGCCCGGCGGCACGCTCTGGCACCGTGCCGACTGCCCGCTGGTGGCCGGGAAGACGGAAGCGGTGCCGGTGGACTCCCGGGTCCTGACGAGCGGCGAACTGCGGCCGTGCCCGATCTGTGAGGCGCCCTCCCGGGACGACTCCCCGGAGGGCTGATGGCGTCGCTGACGTACGACCTCACGCTGGCCGGCCTGTCGGTCGGCAGCGCGGCGGCCCTCACCGGGATCGGTCTGATCGTGACCTACCGGGCGACCGGTGTGCTCAACTTCGCGCACGGGGCGATCGCCGTGGTGTGCGCGTATCTGCTGCGCCAGTTCACCGTGGAGTGGGGGTGGCCCCTCTGGGCGGGCGGGGTGGTGACCCTGCTGGTCGTGGCGCCCTCGATCGGCCTGGTCCTGGAGCGCTTCGTCTTCCGCCCGCTCGCCGTGCTCGGCGGCGACCCGGCGCGGACCCTCGTCGCCTCCATCGGCGTCTTCGTCCTCCTCGTCGGCGGGACCACACTGCTGTGGGGGCAGGGCGCGCGGGACGACGCGCCGACGCTGTTCTCCGCCGACCCGTGGGGCCAGTTGGCGGTGGCCGTCACCGTCGCGGCGGCCGTGGGCGCGGTCACGCGCCGGACGCGCTTCGGCCGGGAGCTGCGCGCCGTCGTCGACGACCGCTCCCTCGCCGTGCTCGGCGGCATCGACGCGGACCGGGTCGCCGCCACCGGCTGGGCCTTCGGCTCCTTCACGGCCGGCCTGACGGGCGTCCTGCTGGCCCCGTACGTACGCCTCGACCCGTACGGCATGCCGCTGCTGGTGATGGAGGTGGTGGCCGTGGCGGTCGCCGCCCGGATGCGGAGCCTGCCGGTGGCCGTACTGGTCGCGCTGGGCGTCGCGGTCGCGCAGAGCCAGCTGACCCGGCTGCATCCGTCGGGCTGGGCGGAACCGTTGCTCCAGGCCGTGGGCGCCAACCTCTTCGTGGTCGCCCTCCTCGTGGCGGCGCTGGTCCTGCCGGGTGTGGGCGACCGCGACGCGCTGCCCCGCCCGGCGACCGCGCGGGTCCGCACACCCGGCGGCGCGTGGATCGTGGCCCTGCTGCTGTTCCTGATCCCGCTGGGCTTCGCGGGCCAGGACCTGCACACGGCCGTCCAGGTGCCGGCGCTCGGCGTGATCCTGCTCTCCCTGGTGGTGGTGACGGGCCGAGGCGGCCAGATCTCCCTGGGGCAGGCGGCCTACGCGGGCCTGGGCGCCCTGTTAACGGCCCTCCTCGCGGCGGGCCGCTTCCCGTTCCTGCCCGGCCTCCCCGCGCCGGCCGCCCTGTTGGTGGCCGTCCTCCTGGTGGCGCCCCTCGGCCTGCTGACCGGCTGGCCCGCGATCAGCCGTCGCGGGCTGGCGCTCGCCCTCGCGACGTTCGCCGTCGGCGTCGGCGTGAGCCGCTTCGTCTTCGCCCAGCCGTACGCGACCTCGGGCCTGGCCCTCTCCCGGCCCCCGGGCTTCGAGGGCGACCGCGCCTACTACGTCCTGGAGTTGGGCCTCCTCGGCCTCGCCCTCCTCGCCACCCACGCCCTGCGCCGGGGCCGCACGGGCAGAGCCCTCGCCGCCGTGCGGGACCACGAGTCCGGGGCGTCGGCGGCGGGCGTGCGCGTCCCGGCGCTGAAGCTCGCGGCGTTCGTCACGGGCGCCGCCCTCGCCGCGCTCGGCGGCGGCATGCTCGCGATGGGTGTCCGCGCCTTCGACCCGGCCGCCTACGACCCCGTCCGCAGCCTCCTCTGGTTCGCCGCGATCGTCGTCCTCGGCGCCGACAACTCCCTCGGCGCCCTCGCGGCGGCCGCCCTGCTGGTGGGCCTGGACGCGGGCACCGAGGCCGGCGTGGCCACCGCGGTCATCGGCGTCCTGGCGACCCTGGTCGGCCGCTTCCCGGACGGCCCGTACGAGGCGGTACGGAGGCGCCTCACCCGCCTGCGTCCGGGGCCGGACCCGGGTGAACGACGCGAGCTGACGCGGACGGGGGCGCGCGCTCGGGAACGGGTACGAGCGGGGGCGCGGGCCGGGGTGGGGCGGAGAGGGCCGGTGAGCAGGACGGCCGAGAGAGCCGAGACGGATGCCCGCACAAGCACTGTCAGCGGAGCGGTGGCCGACGCCTCGACCGACACCAGCAGCACCACCGGCACCGGCAGCACCGGCACGGACGTCAGCACCGACGCGAACGTCGACATCAGCACCAGCCGCCCGCCCGAAGGCCGCGCCGGTCCCGCCCAAGCCGCCCGCACCCCCATCGGCCCCGCCCCGCCTCCCTCCCCGCCCCCCTCCCTCCGCGCCCGCGGCCTCCGGCTGCGCTACGGCGAGTTCGCCGCGCTCGACGGTGTCGATCTCGACGTCCTCCCGGGACGGGTCAGCGCGGTCGTGGGTCCCAACGGCGCCGGGAAGAGCACCCTCTTCCACTGTCTCGCCGGAACGCTGCGGCCGGACACCGGGCAGGTGCGCCTCGGCGGGCGCGACATCACCCGGCTGCCCGCACACGCCCGTACCCGGCTCGGCATCGCACGGACGTTCCAACAGCTGGCGGTCTTCCCGTCGTTGAGCGTGGCGGACAACGTACGCGTGGGCGCCGAGCAGGGACGGATCGCCGATCCCGGGGCCGTGGAGCGGGCGCTGCGGCTGTTCGGGCTGGACGGGGCGGTACGGACCGCACCGGCGGCCGGGCTGCCGACCGGGACGCTGCGGCGGGTGGAACTGGCGCGGGCGCTCGCCGGCAGCCCCCGCGTGCTGCTGCTCGACGAGCCCGCCGCCGGCCTCGACTCGGCCGAGGTGACCGCCCTCGCCCGCGTGTTGCGTGCCCTCGCCGACGACGGCACGGCCCTGCTCGTCGTCGAGCACGACCTCGACCTCGTCGCGGAACTCGCGGACGTCGTCCACGTCATGGCGGCGGGCCGGATCGTCACCTCCGGCCCCGCCGACCGCGTCCTCGACCCGCCGGTCCCCCTCGCCCCGGAGGCCGGCCGATGACGCTCATCTCCCTGCGCCGCGCCCGCGTCCGCTACGGGCCCCTGGAGGCCCTGCACGGCCTCACCCTGGCCGTCCCCGGCCCCGGCCTCACCGTGCTGCTGGGCCGCAACGGTTCCGGTCGTACGACCGCGCTGCGGGCCCTCGTCGGCACGGTCCCGCTCTCCGGGGGTGCCGTGGTGTGGGACGGGGCCGACGTCACCGGGACGCCCGCGTACGAGCGCGCCCGGCGGGGCCTGGTCCTCGTACCGGAACGACGAGCCGTCTTCGGCACGCTCACCGTGCGCGAGAACCTCGAACTCGCCGCCCCCGACGCGCCCGGCCTCGCCCGCGCCCTGGGCGCCTACCCGGCGCTCGAACCCCTGCTCGCCCGCCGCGCGGGCACCCTCTCGGGCGGTGAGCAGCGGATGCTCGCCCTCACCCGGGCCCTGTCGGCACGGGCGCGGGTCGTGCTCGTCGACGAACCCGCCCAGGGCATGTCACCCGCGGTCGCGGCCCGCACGTACGAGCTGCTGGCCGGCCTCGACGCCTGCGTGGTCGTCGCCGAGCAGCGCCTGCCGCCGGCGTTGCGCGAGGTGCCGGGCGTCCTGGCGTACGAACTCCGGCGCGGGGCACTGGCGTTCGCCGGGGAGGCGGCCGAACTCGCCCGACCGGCCGACGGACAGGGCTGAGCGGGTCAGGGTTCGGAAGGTCAGAGGTCGAGCCGCTGCCCCGGGACGATCAGATTCGGGTCGCCGCCGATCACGTCCCTGTTGGCGGCGTAGACCTGCCGCCAGGTGGTCCCGTGCCGGGCGGCGATGCCGCTGAGGGAGTCGCCCTGCCGGACGGTGTAGTCGCCGCGGGACGCGCTGCGGTCGGGGTGACCGGCGGAGCGCGACGGAGCCTTCGACGGCGCCTTCGAGGGGTTCGAGGGAGCCGACTTGGCGGACTTCCCGGCCCCGGTGGACGCGGCCGACCCGGCGGGGGCCGAGCCCGCGGCGGGTGCGGCGGGCGCGCTGCCGGACGCTCCGGCGCGGCCGGAACAGGTGGGCCACGCTCCCCAGCCCTGGGCGCGCTGGACCTTGGTGGCGATCGCGATCTGCTGGGCCTTGGATGCCTTGTCGGCGGTGGCCGCGTAGGCGGTGCCGCCGTAGGCACGCCAGGTGGAGGCGGCGAACTGCAGGCCGCCGTAGTAGCCGTTGCCGGTGTTGATGTGCCAGTTGCCGCCGCTCTCGCACTTGGCGATGCGGTCCCACACTCCGCTGTCGGCCGCCGAGGCGCTGCCGCCGACGGCCAGGAGTCCGAGCGGGGCGAGCAGTGCCGCCCCGGCGAGAACCGCCGTCGTACGGGCCTTCCGGGCGCTGCCGCGCGTGGTATCAGCACATTCGGACATGAAGATCCCTCTCCACGGACCCGGGGTCCCCCCGAGCGGGGCGCTTCCCGCGCACGGACGCGGGCGTGGCGCTCCGCCCCGTCCGCCGGAGGTGGTGCTGCGCGCTGTCTGGCTCTGCGCGGCCGGCGGACGTACCCGAGCGGTGCTCGTTGCACACGGCCGGGAATGTAGGGAGGTTGACGGGTTGTCAGCAAGGAATCGCCCGTCCTGCGAGGCCAGTTCACTGTTACCCGGAGTAGCGACCAATTCCGGCCACCCACTTCATTCCCTGATTTCCTGATATGTCGGCTCGCGACCCCGATGGCCTGTGACCCACTTCACCGGACCAACTTCGCCGGACCCTCGGGAAGTTGGCGCGGAGTAACCGATTCCGCCCAGGGATTCACCCTGCGCTGCGGTTGGTTCGATTCCGTTCGTCCTCGGGCGTGACTCCGGCCACAGATCGCCCGTTGTCTTCTGCATGGGCCGGAACCTCCGCGCTCATGGGCCGGGCGCCACCCGGCACCGACACGCACCGCATCCCGAGGAGCCACCCGTGCCGCGCATGCTCGAGGTCAGCGACGAGGTACGCGCCGAGATCGGCGACGAAGAAGCCGACCGGCTGCTCGCCGGAGAGAACGCCCCCGGCGGCTACGACTGCACGTCGTGCCGCACCCCCGGCGACTCCGAGCAGGAGCGCACCAGCACCGTCCTCTTCGTCGGCGACGAGACCGCCGTACTCGCCTTCGCCCACGCCACCTGTCTGCCCTCCCAGGTCGTCCAGGTCACCGAGGAACAGCTGCAGGGCGCCGCCCGTTCCATCGCCGGGGACAGCCAGGCCCAGGCCGCGCCCGAGCAGGCCGTGCTCGGTGTGACCAGCGGACTGATCCTGCTCAGCGGCGAGTTGCACCCGGCGCTGGTCGTCGAGCCGACCGCCCCGATCGCACGCCCGGGCACGACCGGCGCGGGCGACGACTTCCTGCCGCTGCTCATCGAGCAGGGCTTCATGCCGCTCCCCCAGATCGACTCCGTGCCTCCCGTGCTGCACGGCTGGTCCGTGCTGCTCGCCATGGGGCAGCTGCACGCGATCCTGCAGCCGGGTACCTCCGGTGGTTCGCCGGTCGCGTGGTGGCAGGCCCACCAGGCGCTCCAGGTCGCCGACGCGTGGCGGGCGGCCGCGAACAAGCACCAGCAGGTGCTGATGTTCGCGGCGCCGGTGGGCTCCATCGGGCGGCAGCCGCGGGAGGATCTGCTGCGGGACGCGCTCGACAAGGCGGCGGCGAACGGGAAGTTGGTGGCCGCGACGCTGCCGCTGGCGGGAACCTGATCGCTCCGCTCGGCGAGCCGTGACAACCCGCCGTAGCAATGCGGCTGGTCAGTCGGCTGCGAGTCGTGTGGGGCTTGTCGCGCAGTTCCCCGCGCCCCTTCAGGGCGCTTCCCGGGCCGGAGGCTGAATGGTTGAGGGGGCGCATCCCTTCCGGCGTGGGGTCGTTGGCACAGACGTGCACGCATACGACGTTCCTCGCCGCCAGTCCTATCAGTCGATCCCGTCCATGCGGCCGACTCAGGATCCGTCGGGCGGGCCCTCGGCCACGCCCATCTACGACTCGCTCTACGCGGAGTGGGTCAGGACCTACCGGACCCTGCCGGGCGACCGGCACGGCGAGGAGGAGCTGGGGTTCACGGGTTTCGGGAGCCTGCCGCACGGCTCCGGCGGACAGCGCGCCACCGGGTCGTACACCTCCGGCTCGTACGGCGCCCGGCACGCGGCGGGGCATCTCGCCACCCAGCGCGAGACCCAGCCCGGTCACACGACCACGACGACGGCCGTGTGGCAGCCGGTGGGGCGGATCCCCACCGGGCACACGGGGATGCACCACATCCCGTCCCCGCTGCCCCCGGGCCCACGCCGGGGTCTTTGAGGCGCCGAGGTCTTCGAAGCGGAGCGCAGCACACGAGGAGGCGGCCACCCGGATGTCCGGGTGGCCGCCTCCTCGTGTCGCTGGTGCCTACTTCTTCTTGCCGCGCTTCTCGCGCACCCGCACCGAGATGTGGATCGGGGTGCCCTCGAAGCCGAACTCCTCGCGCAGCCGGCGCTCGATGAAGCGGCGGTAGCCCGCCTCGATGAAGCCGGAGGCGAAGAGGACGAAGCGCGGGGGCTTGGTGCCGGCCTGGGTGCCGAAGAGGATGCGGGGCTGCTTGCCGCCCCGGATCGGGTGCGGGTGGGCGGCGACCAGCTCGCCGAGGAAGGCGTTCAGCCGGCCGGTCGGGACGCGGGTCTCCCATCCGGCGAGGGCCGTCTCGATCGCGGGGACCAGCTTCTCCATGTGGCGGCCGGTGCGTGCCGAGACGTTGACCCGGGGCGCCCAGGCGACCTGGCCGAACTCGGTCTCGATCTCCCGCTCCAGGTAGTAGCGGCGCTCCTCGTCGAGGGTGTCCCACTTGTTGTAGGCGATGACCATCGCGCGGCCGGCCTCGACGGCCATCGTCACGATGCGCTGGTCCTGCACGGAGATGGACTCGGAGGCGTCGATGAGGATGACCGCCACCTCCGCCTTCTCCACGGCGGCCGCGGTGCGCAGCGAGGCGTAGTAGTCGGCGCCCTGCTGGAGGTGGACGCGCTTGCGGATGCCGGCCGTGTCGACGAACTTCCAGGTGACACCGCCGAGTTCGATCAGCTCGTCGACCGGGTCACGGGTGGTGCCCGCGAGCTCGTTGACGACGACGCGCTCCTCGTTCGCCACCTTGTTGAGGAGCGAGGACTTGCCGACGTTGGGGCGGCCGATCAGGGCGATGCGACGCGGGCCGCCGACGGCCGTGCCGAAGCTCTGCGCGGGCGCCTCCGGCAGGGCCTCCAGGACGGCGTCCAGCATGTCGCCGGTTCCGCGGCCGTGCAGCGAGGAGACCGGGTGCGGCTCGCCGATACCGAGGGACCACAGCGCGGTCGCGTCGGCCTCGCCGCTCGGGCCGTCGACCTTGTTGGCGCAGAGCACCACGGGCTTGTTGGCCTTGCGGAGCAGCCGGACGACGGCCTCGTCGGTGTCGGTGACGCCGACCTTGGCGTCCACGACGAAGACGACCGCGTCGGCGGCCTCGATGGCGTACTCGGCCTGGGCGGCGACGGAGGCGTCGATGCCGAGGACGTCCTGCTCCCAGCCGCCGGTGTCGACGACCTTGAAGCGGCGGCCCGCCCACTCGGCCTCGTAGGTGACGCGGTCGCGGGTGACGCCGGGCTTGTCCTCGACGACCGCCTCGCGGCGGCCGATGATGCGGTTCACCAGGGTCGACTTGCCGACGTTCGGGCGGCCGACGACGGCGAGGACGGGCAGCGGGCCGTGGCCCGCCTCCTCGATCGCGCCCTCGACGTCCTCGATGTCGAAGCCCTCTTCCGCGGCGAGCTCCATGAACTCCGCGTACTCGGCGTCGCCAAGCTCTCCGTGCTCGTGCTCGGAGGGAAACTGGTCGTTCATGAAGTCCGTACCTCGTAGTTCATCGTGGTGATCGGTGGAGCGTCCGGCCTGTCGAGCCGGCTGATCCACTACTCAGTGTCGCCCGGCGCCCGTTCGGACGCCCGGCGTTTTCTACCGCCGGCCGGTGAGCCGTCGGGCGTGGTCCAGGTGGGCGCCGAGCTGCTGCTGGATGCGCACGGTCGCCTCGTCCAGTGCCTTGCGGGTCCGCCGCCCGGTGCCGTCGCCCGCCTCGAACGGGTCGCCGAAGACGACGTCGACACGGGAGCGCAGCGGGGGCAGCCCTCTGATCAACCGTCCGCGCCGCTCGGTGCTTCCCAGTACGGCGACCGGGACGATCGGCGCTCCGCCGCGCACGGCGAAGTAGGAGAGTCCGGCGCGCAGCGAGGCGAAGTCGCCCTCGCCCCGGGTGCCCTCCGGGAAGATGCCCAGCACTCCGCCGTTCGCCAGGACGGCCAGCGCCTGGGTGATGGCGGTGCGGTCGGCGGTCGACCGGTCCACCTTGACCTGCCCGATGCCGAGCAGGAAGGGGTCGAGGGGACCGATGAACGCCTCCTTCTTGATCAGGAAGTGCGTCGGGCGGGGTGCCACGCCCATGACCATCGGGCCGTCGATGTTGTGGGAGTGGTTGACGGCGAGGATGACCGGTCCGGTCGTGGGGACCCGCCAGGCACCCAGCACCCGCGGCTTCCACAGGCCGTACATCAGCCCGACGCCGATACGCCGGCCGACCTCCGCACCGAGCAGCGAGGGAGCCGTGGCCGAGGGTGCCGCAGCCGAAGGCGTCCCAGCCGGAGACGTCCTGATCGGGGATGTCCCGGTCGAGGATGTCCCGGCCGCGCTCGTCCGGTCCGCCGACGCCCCGCTCACTTTCCCGCCCGCTTCTCCTCGACGAGGGTCACCACGCACTCGATGACCTGCTGGAGGGTGAGGTCGGAGGTGTCCACCTCGACCGCGTCGTCCGCCTTGGCGAGCGGGGAGGTCTTGCGGCTGGAGTCGGCCGCGTCCCGCTTGAGGAGCGCCTCGCGGGTCGCCTGCACGTCGGAGCCCTTCAGCTCGCCGCTGCGGCGGGCGGCGCGGGCCTCCGGGGAGGCGGTGAGGAAGATCTTCAGGTCGGCGTCCGGCAGGACGGTCGTGCCGATGTCCCGGCCCTCGACGACGATGCCGTTCTCGGCGCCCGACGCGATGGAGCGCTGCAGCTCGGTGATCCGGGCCCGCACCTCGGGGACGGCGCTCACGGCGCTGACCTTGGAGGTGACCTCCTGGGTGCGGATGGGCCCGGCGACGTCCGTGCCGTCGACGGTGATGGTCGGCCCGGACGGGTCGGTCCCCGAGACGATCTCCGGCTTGCCCGCCACGGCGGCGATCGCCGAGGGGTCTTCTATGTCGATGCCGTTGTTGACCATCCACCAGGTGATCGCCCGGTACTGGGCGCCCGTGTCCAGGTAGCTCAGCCCGAGCTGCGCGGCCACGGCCTTCGAGGTGCTCGACTTGCCCGTGCCGGAGGGGCCGTCGATGGCAACGATCACTGTGGCGCGTTCCACTGGGGAGCACCTTTCCTGGTCCGAGGCGGTGGGGCGGGGCGAAAAGCGCCCCGGACAAGGGTACTGGTTGCCCGAAGCCCCTCGGCCCGGCCCTCCGACAGCCCCGTCCGGCCCGCTCCTACTGCCGGATCGCCCAGCCCCGCTCCCGCAGGGCCCCCGTCAGCACCACCGCCGCCTTCGGCTCCACCATCAGCTGGACCAGACCGGCCTGCTGCCCGGTGGCGTGCTCGATGCGTACGTCCTCGATGTTGACGCCGGCGGCCCCCGCGTCGGCGAAGATGCGGGCCAGCTGGCCCGGCTGGTCGTCGATCAGCACCGCCACCACCTCGTAGCTCCGCGGCGCGGACCCGTGCTTGCCGGGGACGCGGACCTGGCCGGCGTTGCCGCGGCGCAGGACGTCCTCGATGCCGGTGACGCCCTCGCGGCGCTTGGCCTCGTCGGAGGCCTGGAGGGCGCGCAGGGCCTGGACGGTCTCGTCGAGGTCGGCGGAGACGTCGGCGAGGAGGTCGGCGACCGGGCCGGGGTTGGCGGAGAGGATGTCGATCCACATGCCGGGGTCGGAGGCCGCGATCCGGGTCACGTCCCGGATGCCCTGCCCGCACAGCCGTACGGCGGCCTCCTCGGCGTGCTCCAGCCGCGCGGCGACCAGGCTGGAGACGAGGTGCGGCATGTGCGAGACCAGGGCGACGGCCCGGTCGTGGGCGTCGGCGTCCATGACCACCGGGACGGCCCGGCAGTGCGAGACCAGCTCCAGGGCGAGGTTCAGCACCTCGGTGTCGGTGTCCCGGGTCGGGGTGAGCACCCAGGGGCGGCCCTCGAAGAGGTCGCCGGTGGCGGCCAGCGGGCCGGACTTCTCGCGGCCCGACATGGGGTGGGTGCCGATGTAGGAGGAGAGGTCGAGGCCCAGCGCCTCCAGCTCCCGGCGGGGGCCGCCCTTCACGGACGCCACGTCGAGGTAGCCGCGCGCGAGACCCCGGCGCATGGCGTCGGCGAGGGTCGCGGCCACGTGCGCGGGCGGGGCGGCGACGATCGCGAGGTCCACCGGGCCCTCGGGGGCCTCGTCGGTGCCGGCGCCGAGCGCGGCGGCCGTACGGGCCTGCTCGGGGTCGTGGTCGGTGAGGTGGACGATCACCCCGCGCTGGGCGAGAGCGAGGGCGGCGGAGGTGCCGATCAGTCCGGTGCCGATGACGAGTGCGGTTCTCACTGGGCGATGTCCTTGCGGAGCGCGGCCGCGGCGCCCAGGTACACGTGCGCGATCTCGGAGCGCGGCCGGTCGGACTCGATGTGCGCGAGGATCCGTACGACCCGGGGCATGGCGCCCTCGATGTCGAGTTCCTGCGCGCAGATCAGGGGTACGTCGGCGAAGCCGGTGCCGAGCTTGCGGGCCGCGGCGGCCGGGAAGTCGCTGTGCAGGTCGGGGGTGGCCGTGAACCAGATGCTGATCAGGTCGTCCGGACCGAGTCCGTTGCGCTCCAGGACCGCGGTGAGCAGCTCGCCCACCCGCTCGTCCATGTGCCCCGCCTCGTCCCGTTCGAGCTGGACGGCGCCCCGGACCGCTCGTACCGCCACGACTCTGCTCCTCGCTGATGTACCCGCCGACTCGTTGCGCGACCAGCCTAGTCAGCCCGCCCCCGGCCGGTGCGCGGCGCCCGCCTGCCGAGACGACGCCCGTGACGTGCGAATAGCGCGTTTTGTGGCACTCTCTCCTAGGTTGGGTTCTTCCGCACGTTCGGAGTGACGACATGACGATGGGTTCGACGCGGCGCACGGTGCTCACGACCGGCGCGGCGGGCACGGCGGCGCTGCTGGTGGGGTGCGGCGGCGGCAACGGCGGCGACTCCGAGGGCGACTCCGGGGAGGAGACCTCCCCAGGGGACGCCGGCACGGGCGGTGCCGGTGAGGAGCTGGCCGGGACGGCCGACATCCCGGTGGGCGGCGGCAGGATCTTCGAGGATCAGAAGGTCGTCGTGACGCAGCCGCAGGAGGGCGACTTCAAGGCCTTCTCGGCGGTCTGCACGCACCAGGGCTGCATCGTCAGCGGCGTCTCGGACGGGACGATCGACTGCGCCTGCCACGGCAGCAGGTTCAAGATCACGGACGGTGCGGTGGTGCGGGGCCCGGCCACACGGCCACTGCCCGCCGAGGAGATCAAGGTCTCGGGAAATTCGATTCAGCTGGCCTGAGGCACCCCGTACGCTCCCCGGCATGCAGCCCCCGCACCCGCACAGCCTGGTCCGCGACCACACCGTCTACGCCTGTGTGATGGGGTCGCGGGCCTTCGGTCTCGCGACGGACGACAGCGACACCGACCTGCGGGGCGTCTTCCTGGCCCCCACCGAGACGTTCTGGCGCTTCGAGAAGCCGCCGACCCATGTGGAGGGCCCGGCGGAGGAGCAGTTCAGCTGGGAGCTGGAGCGCTTCTGCAACCTGGCCCTGCGCGCCAACCCGAACATCCTGGAGTGCCTGCACTCCCCGTTGGTGGAGCACGTCGACGCCACCGGCCGGGAACTGCTCGCGCTGCGCGGGGCGTTCCTCTCCCGTCAGGCCCACGAGACGTTCGCCCGCTACGCCCTCGGCCAGCGCAAGAAGCTCGACGCGGACGTCCGCACGCACGGCGCCCCGCGCTGGAAGCACGCCATGCATCTCCTCCGCCTCCTGATGAGCTGCCGTGACCTGCTGCGCACGGGCACGCTCACCGTCGACGTGAGCGACCAGCGCGAGCCCCTGCTGGCGGTGAAGCACGGCGAGATGGCGTGGGCCCGGGTCGAGTCCTGGATGGCCCGGCTGGCGACGGAGGCCGAGGAGGCGGTGCACCGCAGCCCGCTGCCGCCGGAACCGGACCGCGACCGGGTCGAGGACTTCCTCGTACGCACCCGGCGCGCGTCAGCCCTGCGCGCCGTCGAGGCGGACCCGGACGACGAAGTCGTGCAGCGCGTCGTACGCGGACGGGTTCTCCGGGAGCGCTGACAGCGCCTGCTCCCGCTCCAGCACCTCCTGGAGCCGCTCCACGTCCTCCGCGACGCGTTCCTGGTCGACCTCGGCCTTGCTGTGTTCCAGGGCCGCCTTCGCCGCGACGAGGTCGGGCAGATACCCGGGCGCCTCGTCCACCTGCGGCACCAGGGTGGGCAGATGGGCCTGCACCTCGCCGCTGCGCATGAGGTGGATGCCGGTGAGCAGCACGCGGAACGTGTAGAGCAGCGGCTTGAGTTCGCCGGTCTTCTCGAAGAGCCGCCACTGGGTGACGGCGAACCCCCGGTAGTGGTGGGCGTGGTGGCGCGTGAGCACCCCGGGGGCGAGCGCGACCAGTTCGCGGTGGGCCTCGCCGGTGTGCACGACGAGCGGCGAGAGCAGCTGCTCCAGCACATAGCCGTTGCGGCGCAGCATCAGCCGGGCGAACTTGCGCAGGTCGTGCGTGACGAGGTCCATCTCGACGCCGTCCCGGTCCCACATCCGCGACCGGGTCTCCTCCGGCTCGCGCAGCCCGACCAGTTCGGCCGTGGGCAGCAGGTGCACACCGCGCAGGTCCACGTCGGAGTCGCGCGACGGGAAGCCGTACAGGTGGGCGCCGGAGACGGTCGCGAAGAGCAGCGGGTCGGGCTGTTCGGCGACGACGGGCGCCAGGTCGATGTCGGGGGCGTCGGTCAGGGCGTCGGTCATCCCTCAAGCGTCCCAGAGGGCTCCCAGCGAGACGAGGTCGCCCTGGTACTCGATCCGGTCGGCCCACTCGGCGGGCCAGGCGTCCGGCCCGTGGTAGGCGCCCGCGAAGGCACCGGTGAGGCAGGCGATGGAGTCGGAGTCGCCCGAGGTGCAGGCGGCGCGGCGCAGCGCGGTCACGGGCTCGTCGACGAAGAGCAGGAAGCACAGCAGCCCGGTGGCGAGGGCCTCCTCGGCGATCCAGCCCTCTCCCGTGGCCAGGCAGGGGTCCGTCTCGGGCGAGGGGAGCCGCAGGGCCGCCTGCACCCGGTCCAGGGCCTCCAGGCAGTCGTCCCAGCCACGGGCGATGTAGTGCTCGGGCGAGGGGTCCTGGCTGTAGGTCCACAGGTCGCCGAGCCAGCGGGCGTGGTAGCGGGAGCGGTTCTCGTAGGCGTACGAGCGCAGCCGGCCGATCAGCCCCATCGGCTCGGCGCCCTGGGCGAGCAGCCGTATCGCGTGGGCGGTGAGGTCGGAGGCGGCGAGCGCGGTGGGGTGGCCGTGGGTGAGGGCGGCCTGCAACTGGGCGGCGCCGGCGCGCTGTTCGTCGCTGAGCGGGCCGATCAGCCCGAGCGGCGCGACCCGCATGTTGGCGCCGCAGCCCTTGGAGTGGATCTGGCTGGCGAACTGCCAGGGGTGGCGCTCGACCGCGAGGAGGTCGCAGGCGACCAGGCAGGTGTGGCCGGGGGCGCGGTTGTTCTCCGGGGAGCGGGACCACTCCACGAACTCCTTGCGGACGGCCCGCACCAGGGCCTCGGGGCCGAGCGATCCGCGGTCCATGGCGGCCCGCAGCCCGTGCCCCAGCGCCAGCGTCATCTGGGTGTCGTCGGTGACGATCGCGGGCTTCGGCAGGGCCATCTTCCGCCAGGGGCCGCACTTGGCGAGGATCGAGGCGACGTCGTTGAACTCCGTCGGGAAGCCGAGGGCGTCGCCGAGGGCGAGTCCGATCAGGGAGCCGGTGGCGGAGCGCTTCGTGCGGAGCGTCATGGTCATCAGGGCCGTCCTTCCGTGGTGGGTCGCAGCAGCGGCGGGTGCAGGGCGGTGGCCCCACCCGCGCGGTACAGCGCGGCGGGCTTGCCGCGACCGCCGGTCAGGCGGGCGGCACCGGGCACCGGTTCGACGAAGCCCGGCGTGGCCAGCACCTTGCGCCGGAAGTTGGGCCGGTCGAGCGGAGTGCCCCACACGGTCTCGTAGACCTGCCGCAGCTCGCCGAGGGTGAACTCGGGCGGGCAGAAGGAGGTGGCGAGACAGGTGTATTCGAGCTTGGCGCCGACGCGTTCGTGGGCGTCGGCGAGGATGCGGTCGTGGTCGAAGGCGAGCGGCCCGATGGCGTTGAAGCGCAGCCACTGCGCCTGCGCGGCGTCGCCTCCGCCGTGCGGGACGGGCGGGTCCGGGAGCAGCGCGGCGAAGGCGACGGTGACGATCCGCATCCGGGGGTCCCTGCCGGGCTCGCTGTAGGTCCGCAGCTGCTCCAGGTGGAGGCCGGAGTCGTCCTTGAGGCCGGTCTCCTCCGCGAGTTCCCGCCAGGCGGCCTCCTCCGCGGACTCGTCCGGCAGCACGAACCCGCCGGGCAGCGCCCAACGGCCCGCGTACGGCTCCTGGCCACGCTCGACGAGCAGCACCTGGAGGGCGCCGGCGCGGACGGTGAAGACGGCCAGGTCGACGGTGACGGCGAAGGGTTCGAAGGCGTACTTGTCGTAGCCCTCGGGTGAGGTCATGCCCATCGCCCCCTTAATGGTCACCATGACTAATAGTCATCACGACTATAAAGCCGCGTGCGCCGGGGCACAACCCCTTTACGAGGAAAGGAACGCCTAAGAGGGCCTCAAGAGCGTGCCGGGCCCGCAACCCTTTCAGGGGCATGCTCCGCGCCCTGGCCCGCGTCCCGGCTCAGCTGCCCGCGGAGGGGGCCCTCGCGGTGAACCGGAAGTCCGGGATCCGCAGTGGCGGCATGGCCGTGCGCGGGAAGTGCATGCCGGACTCGCGGGCCGGTGCCCGTTCGGTGCGCCCCGCCTCGACGGCACGGGACAGGAGCGAGACGGGTGATTCGGCGAAGCGGAAGTCGTTCACGTACGCCGTGACGCGCCCGTCCTCCACGAGGTGGACGCCGTCCCGGGTCAGACCGGTGAGGGTCAGGGTGCCCACGTCCGTCGGGCGGATGTACCACAGGCAGCTGATCAGCAGGGCGCGCCGGGTGGACCGGATCATCTCGGTCAGGGAGCGGTCGGTGCCGCCGTCCAGGACGAGGTTGCCCACTGCCGGCCGGACCGGGACGCCCAGGCGTGCCGCGTCGGCCCGGGAGGCCAGCAGGGAGGTGAGGGCTCCGTCCTTCATCCAGTACGTGGCCGACAGCGGCATTCCGTTGTCCGCGGGGTCGGCTCCGGCCTGCACGGCCTCGCCGAAGGCGTCCGACACCGCCCCGTGCGAGAGCACGAACGGGCGGCATTCCAGGCCGGGTTCGCGGGGATCGCTGCGCAGGTTCAGCGGCAGGGCGGCGAGGGTCTCCCCGATCCGGGTGCCGCCGCCGGGCCGCGCGAAGACGGTGCGGCCCTCGGTGGCGTCCGCGGCTCCGCCGGCCCGGTACACGGCGGTCATCAGGTCGGCCACGGCTGCGGGAGAGAGCAGCACCTCGTACCGGCCGGGCGGCAGCTCCCGGTGCGGCAGTGGCTGTCGGAGGCGTCCGGTGGTGGCGGCCTCGAGACCGGGCAGGTCCATGCCGTGGAAACCGTCCGCGACCGCGCCCGCCCATGCCGTACGGGCGCCGTCGGGGGTGCGGGTGTAGAGCTCGAGCGTGCTGGTCCCGAGGCGGTGGCGCCTGCGGACTCCGGCCGTGGTGCCCAGCCACGCCGTGCCGGTCCGGTGCTGCGCGAAACCGTGCAGGGCACCGTGGGAACGGCCCCGCGCGCGGACGAGCTCCGGTATCAGCGCCGACAGTCGATCCCGCGCGGGGGCGGCTTCGGGGAGTTCGGCGGACTCGAAAGCGCCGTCTCCGCGCATCGGCTGGGGCGCCGCGGTGCTCCCGGCCGCCGCGGTCTCCCCGGCCGCCGGTGCGTCGGTCGGCGCCTCCGAGGCGCGTACCAGTTCCTCCAGGCGGTGCGGATCATCGACGGTTCCGGAGACCGCCGCGCCGCCGCCCGGCCCGCTGCTGATCACCGTGACCCGGCGGGTGCCGCTCGCGCCGTTCGCGGTGACCTCGTCGCCGGCCCAGCGCAGCCACGCCGTGTCCGTGTCGTCGACGATCACATCGCAGTGCGCGGCCCGGGACAGGGAGAGGGCACGCTCGACGATCTCCTGGGGCGGCAGCGGGGTGTTCAACGTCAGTTCTCCTCACGGGAGTTGAGGACATTCACCTGGCGGAAGAGGGCCGCGGGGGTGCCGTGGCCGGCGGGGGCGGCCTGGAGCGGGCGCCCCTTGCCGCAGTGGAAGGCGCCGCACAGGAGATAGGTCTGGGGGCCGCCCACCGCTTCCAGGGAGTGCCAGAAGTCCGTGGTGGTCGACTGGTAGGCGACGTCCCTGACCTGTCCGACGAGGCGTCCGTCGCGGATGCGGTGGAAGCGCTGGCCGGTGAACTGGAAGTTCTGCCGCCGGGTGTCGATGGACCAGGAGCCGTCACCCACGACGTACAGGCCGTCCTGTACCCGGGAGATCAGTTCCGCGGTGTCCGGTCCTTCGGGGGCGGGTCGCAAGGAGACGTTCGGCATCCGTTGGAGCGGCTCCCGGTCGAAGGCGCCCGCGAAGGAGCAGCCGTTGGAGCGCGGAAGTCCGGCGCGTGACGCGCCCGCGCGGTCGACCTGGAACCCGCTCAGGACGCCCGCGCTCACCAGGTCCCAGCACTGCGCGGCCACCGCCTCGGCGTCGTAGCCGATGGTGGCGAGACCGTGCGGGGCGGTGCGGTCGGCGGTGACGTTCATGGCGGGCGAGCCGTAGCGCAGGGTGCCGACCGCGTCCGGCGAGGCGAACGAGGTGCCCGCGAAGGACGCCTCGTGCCCGAGAGCCCGGTCCAGTTCGGTGGCGTGACCCACGGTCTCGTGCAGCGTCAGCCACAGGTTCGTGGGGTCGATCACGAGGTCGTACGTGCGCGGCCGCACCGTCGGGGCGGCCGCCTTCTCGGCCAGCAGGGCGGGCAGCTCGGCGAGTTCACGGTCCCAGTCCCAGCCGGTGCCGAGCAGATACTCCCAGCCCCGGCCCGTGGAGGGTGCCGTGCTGCGCAGGCTGACCAGGGTGCCGGTGGCCGGGTCGACGGTGTGGGCGGTGAACTCCGGCAGCACCCGTACCCGTTGCTGGAGGATGCGGTTGCCCGCGCTGTCCGCGAGGAACGTGCACTCCCGTACGGCCTGGAGCGCGGCGTCCGTGTGCCGGACCCCGGGGGCCGCGAGGAGCCGGGCACTGTACTCGCCGAGCAGTGCCGTCCGCTCCTGCCCGGACACCTCGAACGGGTCGGTCTCGTACGCGGAGGTCCACGTCCGCTCCCCGTACACCGGCTCGGGCGCGAGGTCGATGCGGCGGCCGCCGAGAAGGCCGGCGTCCTCGGCGGCCCGCACCGCCTCGTCGACCGCGCCGACAGCCGCGTCCAGGCCGCCCGCGGTGCGTGCCGCGAAGCCGCGGGCCCCTTCGTGCAGGACACGCACGGAGAATCCGGCGGTCACCGTGTCGGAGGCGCCCGCGGGGCGGGCGTCGCGCAGCCGCCAGGACGCGTCACGTACATGCTCGGCGCGGAACTCCGCGTGCTGGACGCCGAGTTCGCGGGCCCGTTCGAGGACGGCATCGGCCACGCGGCGCTGCTCGGCGTGGTCGAACTGCGGGCTGATCGCGCGGAGGGACCCGTGGCTGGACGCGTGGGTGGACGCGTGGCTGGACTCGTGGGCGGTAGCACGGCCCATGCGAGGGCTCTCCTTCAAGGCCGGGTGATCACGTCGTGACCGTGGGTGCGGGGCGTGTGCCGGGGCGTGTCCCGGCACACGCGGCTCGGGGCGGGTCAGTGCGCCGGCCGTGGGCCGGCTCTGTGGGCGGGCCCTACCGGGGGCTGGGCTGTGCGCCGTACGGATCGCGATCCGAGCCGCCGTCCGGGGCGAGGCCCGAGGGGCCGGCCGAGCCGAGGTCCGGGTCGTCGTCCGGCCCCCGGTCGAGATCACCCTCTGCGGGGTCCCGTTCCGCCGGGTCCCGTTCCGCCGGGTCCCGTTCCGCCGGGTCCCGTTCCGCCGGGTCCCGTTCCGCCGGCACGCCGCGCACCGCGCCGGTCATCAGCACCGCCACCGCCAGGGCGCAGCCCGTCAGCAGCCACCACAGGGTGTTCGCGCCGTGGTCCAGCGCGCTGGTCACGAGGAGCGGTGTCATCGCGTTGGCCAGGCCGATGAACAGCTGGTTGAACGCCAGGTAGGAGCCGCGCCGCGCGTCCGGGGACAGTGCTGTGAGCAGGGTCAGTACGGCTTGGGAGGCCAGGAGTTCACCGACCGTGTAGATCACCATGGCGGCGATCAGGACGACGGTGCGGGGCGTCGGCGCGAGGTGTGCCGCGGCGGCGAGGGCGGCGGGCAGGGCGATGTGCAGGACCGCGCCCACCGCGACCAGGACGGCGGGCCGCACCCGTTCCACCCGGTGCGCCAAGGGGACCTGGAACACGGCCAGGAGCACGGTGTTCAGGGCGAACAGCACGCTCGTCGTCCACGCGGGCGCGCCGACGTCGCGTACCAGATGCACCGGCAGCGCCACCTCCACGCTCACCGCGATGATCCACAGACCGGCGCCCGCGGCGACCACCCCGCGGAACGGGCGGCTGCGCCAGGGCCGGGCCTTGTCCGGCGTACCGGACCCGGCCCCGGTCCCGGCCGGGCGGGCCGCGGGCAGCGCGACGTACAGCAGGGCGGCGAGCGCGATGCACACCGCGTTGCCCGCCCCGACCCCGTGCAGCACCTCGGGCGACGCGGAGGCGGTCAGCCCCGCCGCGAGCGCGCCGAGCCCGAACCCGGCGTTGAACAGCGCGCGGGACAGCGCCATCCAGCGTCCCGGTGGCTCCTCGCCCGCCAGCACCTTCGCCAGCGCCGGGGTGGCCGCCTGCTCGGTGCGCATGGTCAGCGCGACGAGCACGCTCAGCACCAGGAACGGCCAGAACGAGTCCACCAGGAGATACCCGGCGAACGCGGACGCCCGTACCACCGTGCTGACCAGGAGCACCTGACGGGGGCCGAAGCGGTCGATCAGCCGCCCCACGTACGGAAGCAGCGGCAGGGCGAGCAGCGCGGCCACCGTGAGGGCGGCGCCGATCCGGGTCAGCGAGGTGTCCAGGACCGACTGGAAGAACAGCAGTGAGAACGGGTAATAGATGCCCATGCCCACGGAGTTGGCGAACGTGGCACCCGCGAAGGCGGGCACCCCGGGCCCCGTCGGCAGCGCCTGGCGCAGTTGCCTCAGCACGGCGCGTCGACGGCGGGAGCCAGCATGACGGCCGCGGTGTCCGCCCAGCGGGCCGCCTCGGCGGGGGTGTCCGCCCGGACCACCACATGGCCGAGGACATCGGCGTTGCTGCGCGGCCGGCGCACCTCGCCTCCCGGCGCCGCGTACAGGTCGACGGCGCACACACCCGGCAGCCGCCGTACCAGGTCCTCGCCCTCGAACCCGCGCAGCACGCCGTCGTCGGCCGCCGTCAGATAGCGGGAGGCGGCGGCTCCGGTGCGCTCCAGCACGACCTCGGGCTCCTGCCCGACGTGCAGTCGGACGACCTCGCGCAGCAGGTCGAGGCCGGTGGCCTCCTGGATGATCCGGCCGATCTGGGCGCCGCCCATCCGGGCGTTGATCTCCACCAGGCGGGGCCCGTCGGGGGTCACCTTGATCTCGACGTGCGCGGCGCCGAAGTCGTGGCCGATCGCCTCGAGCGCGTCGAGCGCGGCCCGGGTGACCTCGTCGCGCACGGAATCGGGAAGCTGGGTCGGGAACGTCTCACCGGTCTCCACGAAGTACGGGTGCGCGGTGAGTGCCTTGTCGGTGACGCCGACGACCTGGGGCCCCTTGGCGGTGGTCAGCACCTCCACACTCAGCTCGTAGCCCGTCAGATACTCCTCCACCAGCACACCGCCCGGCTTCGCCATGCCGCGCATGTCGACCGGGGACGCCGTCAGCTCGTCGTAGTGCGCGGCCACCTCGTCGGTGTCGCGGCACAGCCGCACCCCGATGCTCGCGGACTCGGTGAGCGGCTTGACGACGCAGGGGAAGCCGATCGACCGGGCGGCGGCGACCGCGTCCTCGCGTGCCGTCGCACGGCTGAACCGCGGGGCGGGGACGCCGAGTTCCGCGCAGACCTCGCGGGTGCGCAGCTTGTTGCGGGCGGTCCGCGCGGCCTCGGGGTCGAGGCCGGGCAGGCCGAGGCGGCGGGCGGTCTCGGCGACCACGGGGACGTAGTAGTCGATGACCGCGAGGACTCCCGCGAGGTCGCCCTGCTCGGCGTACGGGCGCAGCGCCTCGGTGACGGAGGCGCTGTCCCGGGTGTCGGCGTCCACGATCGCGTGCACGGTCCGCTCGATGAGGGAGCGCGCGGCCTCGGACGTCGCGTAGCGGCTGAGGTCGTCGGTGACGAGGATCGGGCGCAGTCCCAGCTCGCGGGCGCGCAGCAGGGGCTGGAGGCCGTACTCGCCTCGCCCGGTCTCGACCACGGCGATCAGGGGCCCGTGGGGCAGGGCGTCAGACATGGGTGTTCCTCGAAGGTCGGGTCAGCGGCAGCAGATAGGAGTACTGGGTCTCGGCCGTGCAGCCGCGGGAGAGCTTGGCCTCCTCGCTGCCGAGGCCGTAGTGGATGGCTTCGATCCCGAGCCGGGCCGCCGCCTCGACGGGGAAGTAGTAGAGGGTCTCGAAGTACAGCGGGAGCCGGTCCTGGTAGGCGTAGTCGAAGCCCGCCTGACGCGCGTACCAGTGGGTGCCGAACCGCAGCAGGGTGCCGAAGCCCCGGATGTCGCCGTCGCCGACCGCGAGCGCCACCTGGGCGTCGGCACCGAACGCGGCGATCATCTCGTGCAGCACCTGCTCGGTCTGCCCGGCGGTCCAGGTGTGGCCGTACTTGGCCATCAGCTGCGCCTCCAGCGCGCCGAGCCGGGGCACGAGGTCGGCGCTCAACGGCTCGATCCGCAGTTCGATGCTGGCCTCCCGCACCCGGCGTCGCTCGGTGAGGATCCGGCGGCGGCGGCGCGCGGACACCAGGGTCAGATAGTCGTCGAAGCCGCCGGGGCCGACGCGCAGCGAGCTGTAACGGCCCGAGTCGTGGTGCACATAGCCCCGTTCGTCGAGGATCTGCCGCAGCAGGGTGTCGCCGTCCTCCACGAAGGGGTACGCCACCGATGCGGCGCCCTGTTCGGTGGCGAGCCGTTCGGCCTCGGCGACCAGTGCCTCCACCTGGTCCCGGCCGGTGCCGGCGAGCCTCGGCACCCGGCTGCGCCCCATGTGCCGCCCTCCGCACACGAGCGTGGGCAGCAGGCTCTCGGCGGGACTCGCGGGCAGCGCCGAGAGGATCTCGGCGGCGCCCTCGCGACCGGCCTCGGCGCCGGCCTGGAGCAGGGTGTCCGGGCGGCCGAGGACCCAGGGCGCGGTGTCGTCGGCCAGGGCGGTGGCGAGCCCGGCGACCGTGCGGCCGTCCTCGTCGAGCAGCAGATAACTCATCGGGCAGCCCGCGGTCCGTTCCGCGACGGCCAGCCAGCGCTCACCGAGGAAGAGGTCCTCGGGCCGCAGCAGTTCGGCCCAGTCGGCGCGGGGGAGGTCCGCGGCCCGGGAGAACGCGCGCACGGTGGGCGGCGCGACGGTCGGCTCAGTGCTCATGACGGTGATCCTTGCGAGCGGTGGGGAGGGTGTCCGTGAGGCACCTCATCGCGCGGTCCCGACGGTGAAGACGCCGGTGGTGCGGGTCAGCGGGTTGGAGCCGTAGTTGACGACGGCGGAGGCGGAGGCCGGCGCGGCGCGGACGTCGGTGCCGGCGTACCCCTGCGGCGTGAGGAACAGGCCCCAGGCCGCGACCCAGTCGGAGCGGTCGCCGGTGGCGGGGTCGAGGACGGGCTCGGCGCGGGGCAGGACGCGGCGCTGGACGATCCAGCGGTTGCCCAGACCGGTGAGGGGGCCGGTGGCGTCGGACTTCTTGTCCTGGACGAGGCGCGCCCAATGGTCCGGTTCGCATTCCCAGCCGGGGATCACGCCGGTGCCGCCGAAGTCACGCAGGGGCTTGAGGAGGAGCTCGGTGCGGTGTTCCCGGCAGAAGGACAGCAGGTCGGTCACCGTCTCACCGGGGCGTGGGCCGGGTGTGGGCGGGCCGTCGGCGAGGAGCCGGGTCCACGGGAGAAGACGGTCGGTGAGGGCGCGCTCCGCCTCGGTGAAGGGTGTGGCGGGATCGGAGAGGAGCGCGAGGGCGCCCTTGTTGGAGTAGAGGGAGCTGTCCATGGGCGTCCACAGGACGGCGCGGCCCTCTTCGTGGGCGCGGAAGGCGAGTTCGGCGCGGGCGGCGGAGGCCGGGTCCGCGCAGAGGTCGTCGACGGTGAAGAAGCGCAGGACGACGTCGACGGGGTCGCCGTCGAGACGGAGCCGGTCGCCCTGTTCGGTGAGGCCGTCCAGTTCGCCGAGGGTGAAGGGCAGGCCGAGGCCCCGCATCATCTCGGCGAGGGCGTGCAGCAGATGACCGAAGGCGGCCAGCCCTCCCGGGGCGCAGACCAGGCCGATACGGGGCTCCCGTCCGCCGCCGGTGAGGGGGAGGGCCGCCTCGCGCAGGGCGACGGCCAGGTGTTCCCCGGTGTGGACGTGCTCCAGTCCGTGCTCGGCGGCGAAGGCCGCGAACGCGGGGTGGGTGAGAAGTGCCCGCTGCATCTGGGAGCGGTCGGTGCCGCCGAGGTCGCTGGCTATGTTGAACTCCAGCAGCTTGAAGGCGCTGCCGTCGTGATAGAGGTCGGCACGGCCGTACCGGGTGGCCCCGCCGCGGGCGTCGGCGAAGCGGGAGATCACCGCGGCCCGGTCGGGGGCGATGCCCAGGGCGTCGCAGTACTCGGCCGTGTCCCCGCCGAACAGGCGCCGCGGCAGTGAGACGAGCAGCGCGAACAGGTCCTGGACATCGGCCCCGGCACGGCTCAGCTCGGGACCGTCCACGAAGAGCGGGCGGGAGAGCATGCGCGCCCCCCAGCACTCCTGGAAGGCCGGGGGGAAGACGGTCTCCTGGACGACGCCGGCGAGCCGGGGGTCGTGGAGATATGCCTCGGTGACGGCGGCGGCGGTGGCATCCGTCGTGGCGTGCGCCGCCGCTGTCCCCGCCGTCTCCGGTGCGATGACCGGTCCGCGCGTCACAGCTTCACCGACCGGATGGCCGAGGCCCAGGGCTCCGCCTCCAGGTGGGTGAGGTCGGGGCTGGCGCCGGTGCGGACGGCGGCCAGGGAGACCAGTCGCTGGAAGGGCACGACCGACACCAGCGGACGGACGAGATCGGGCACGGCGGCGAAGGGAAGCGCGGCGCCGGGATCGTCGGCGCAGTGGTGGACGGGGGCGCCCAGCGCGCGCAGGACCCGCTCCAGGTCGGCGGTACGGCCGGCGTCGGGTCCGGCGGGGCGCAGGAGGAAGCCGGCGGTGGTCGCGGAGAAGACGGCGGGGGTGCCGTGCAGGGCGAACTCGGTGTGCAGGGCCTCGGCCCAGCGGTAGGTGCCCTCCTTGATCTTCAGCGCGGCCTCGGCGGCGGTGATCGCGTCCAGTCCGGTGCCGGTGACCAGGACCGGTCCGGCGGCGTCGGCGAGGGCGTCCACGGCCTCCGGCGCGACGGGCAGTCGCAGGGTGCGGGACAGTGCCTCGGGGACCTGGGCGAGCGCGGCGGTCAGCGGGGCCCCCGCCTCGCCGAAGGCGGTGGCGACCAGGCGGGCGAGCAGGGTCAGCGCGGTGGTGTAGGAGACGGTGTGGGTGCTGGCCGCCTCCTGGGGGCAGGTGCGCAGGACCGTGTCGGCGACGGGTTCGGCCGGGCCCTCGCCGGTGATGGCGACCGTGGTGGCACCGGCTTCGGCGGCGCGGCGGAGGACGTCGTTGGGGCAGGCCTTGGTGCCCCGGTGACTGACCACCACGATCTGGTCGGCGGAGGTGACACCCTCGGTCAGGGCCAGGTCGTGGGCGTCGAGGGCGGCGGCCCGTACCCGGCCGCCGGTCAGCAGCCGGACCCAGGCGGCGGCGATCCGGCAGGCGTGCAGCGAGGTGCCGATGCCGGTGAAGACCAGGGGACGCGCGGGGTCGAGGACCGGGACCGGGGTCGACAGGAGGGCGGCCACGGCCTCGGGCTGGGAGGCGACATGACGGTCGTAGGCGGCCGACCCGCTGGACTCCGGGGCGGTGGGGGGCTGGGTGGTCATCGGGCGGGCTCCTCTGCGGGTAGGTGGGCGGCGAGCAGGTCGTCGAGCGGTGTGCCGTCGTAGCGGGCGCAGTTGGCGGGGAAGGTGCGCTGGAAGATGTCCAGGTCGGTCAGCCGGCCCAGCTTGTAGCCGACTTGGCGCAGGACGCCCTCGTGGCGGTACCCGGCGCGCAGCACCATGCGGCGGGAGGGCTCGTTGCCGGAGGAGATGAAGGCGATGACCGTGGACATACCGGCCTGCTCCGCCAGTTCGGTGAGGCGGACGCACAGAGCCGAGCCGACACCGCGGCCACGGGCGTCGGGCGAGAGGTAGATCGAGATCTCGGCGCTGGCCAGATAGCCCTTGCGTGAGGCGAACGGACTGAGGGTGCCGTACCCGGCGAACCGCCCGTCCTGCTCGGCGGCCAGGGCGGGGTAGCGGCCATGATGGGCCGACAGCCAGCCGTGCAGGTCGTCGAGCGCCTTCTCTTCATGGTCCATGGTCGCGTCGGTGTGCCGGATGGCGTGATTGATCGTAGACAGTACCGCAGGAAGATCGGCTTCGGTCAGCGGGCGCAGGACGGGGGCGCTCATCGGGAGGCCTCCCCGACGACGGCGTCGGCGCGACGGCGGTAGATGCCGACGCCCTCGGAGCTGGGGATCAGCCGCTGGAGGTCGTAGTGGGTGTCCAGGTGGCCGTGGAAACGGGCGTACTGGGCCTGGTTGTTGGCGATACGACCGGCGAAGTAGGCGTTCTCGGTGAGGTTGCCGAGGAGCATGTTGTGGGCGATCAGCAGGCCGCCGGGGCGCAGGGCGGGGGTGGTGGCCTCCATGATCGGGAAATAGATCGCCTTGTCGATCAGATCGGGGTCCATGCCCTCGGGGGCTCGATGCGGGGCCGGGCCCTCGGCGTCCAGCACACACAGGTCGACCGGGTCGAGGCCACGGCCGTGGGCGATGGCGTCGGTGGTGGCGAACTCGACTCCGTCAACGAGGCCGAGGGTGGTGAGGTTGCGTTCGGCCAGCGCCATGGTGTTGGGGTCGATGTCGATCAGGGTGGCGGTACCGCCGGCCGCACGGATGCCGGGCAGTGCCCAGACCGCCCAGTACCCGTAGTACGAGCCGGGGAAGACGGTGCGGCGGGGGGCCAGCAGATGGCAGAGCGCGAAGAGCAGCCGGGCCTCCTCCGGGAAGATGTAGGTGGCGCGGTCCTCGTGGGCGAACTGCTCGGCGACACGCTCCCGCAGCGCCTCGAACTCGTCGTCCGGGTAGTCCGTGGAGGCGATCACGCCGTCCTGCTCCAGCCCCTCCAGCACCTGCGCGACGAAGGCGCGCTCGTCCACGGGAAACCGGGTGGAGAGGTTGAACTGGTCCTCGTTCAGCCCGACGTCCTCGGGGCGCAGACGACCGGAGCCCAGCCAGGAACAGTAGGCGGCGCGGCTCAACACACCGCCGCGGAAGCTCTGGTACTCGGGGACGGCACGCAGCGCGGCGTCGATGAGGTCGTAGGCGACCCCACCGGTTGCACAGGGGGCGTCGGGACGGGCGACGGTGGTCACGCGAGGGCTCCTTCTCATGGGGTGGTGCCCGGCCAACCGGGCATGCGACGTAGGCTCCGCCGGGAAGTACCGGCTGCCTTTCAAGTGGGAGTTACGAGCGATGCCGACGGCCGATCGACCGACGTACGAGCTGCCCCTGTTCGTCTACGGCAGCCTGTCGTACGTTGAGGTGCAGCAGGCGCTGCTGGGACGGGTCCCCGAGTCCCGCCCGGCGGCAGTGACCGGCTGGCGCAACGCGGCCCTGCGGGACCGTGTCTTCCCCGGTCTGGTGCCCCGGGCCGGAAGCCGGGTCACCGGGTGCCTGCTGACCGATCTGGACCCTGCCGAGCGTGCTCTGCTGGATGTGTACGAGGGCCCGATGTACGAGGCTCGCGCCCTGCCCGTGGAAGGCGGCGGCCCCGCTGTGGCCTACGTGTGCGTCGACGCGTCGCTGGTCCTGGAGAACGACTGGGACCGGGAACACTTCGGCCGGGAGCTGTTGCCGGGCTACACGGCGGGGGTGGTCCGCTGGCTGGCGTCCCGGGGGGCGACGCTCACCCGTACCGGATCCGGCGGATGAGCCGGCGACGGAGCCGTCGGCCGGTCCGCTGACCGGTGGGGCCTTGGTGCCTGTGGTGCCGGTGGTGTCGGTGGGTCGTCCGTTCTCGACGGCGTTCATCGTCACACCAGTTCGTACGTCTCGAAGGCGGCCCGGATGTCGGGGTCGTCCAACGCCCCGAGCCGTCTGAAGTACTGGACCGTCTGCTGGGAGGCGTCACGGGCGGACTTGCGCACCAGACTCTCCGGGAACACCTCGGCCAGCACCTGCTCGACGGTGTCCCGGTCGAGCCCGTACCCGGTCAGCTCCTCGCGGAGGGCCGGGAGATCCGGCCGGAGGAAGGCGTCCACCATCATCGGTGCGAGGGTGCCGATCACTCGCCGCTCGGTCGGGTCCGACTGCGCCCACAGCTCCTTGAGGAAGAGCGAGAAGTAGGTGTGGTGGCGGCCCTCGTCCATGGCGTGGTCGCGCACCACTTCGCGAACGGTGGGCACCACCCGGGGATCGTCCGGGACCTCGCCGAGCGAGCCCGAGATCAGGGTCTCGGAGACGATCACGAAGACCAACTCGGCCAGCTCCCGCCATTCCGGGTGCTGCTGCTGGATCATCGCCAGCCGGGTCAGGAAATACGGCTCGGCGGGCAGCCGTGCGGCGACACCGGTCCGGGCCTGAGCCTGTCTCATCAGGTCGACCGAGAACAGGGCGTGGTACGCCTCGTCGCAGTAGATCCGGTAGGCGTCGAACCGCATGTCGGGATGGAGACGCAGGCCCACTGTTCCGTGTGCGATACCGAGCGCGGTGCGATTGACGACGATCTGTTCCAGCTTCGCCGTGAAATCCAGGTAACGGTAGAGGTGCTGGATCAGTATCCGGTCGAATAGTTCAGGGCGAAGATCCCGCACCAGCTCATGGCGGGCGACCGGAACCAAGTCGGGCGAAAAGAAATACTGCCCATCGGTTTCACCCGGCAGTTCCCGCCGGGGAGTCGCACGCAGCGAGGCACGCTTGTCCCAACCACGGAACGGGCTGCGATAACCGTCAGCCGCTTCCGGGCCGTCCGCGGCCGGGGCTTCGGAACCCTTGGTCAGCAGGCGCTTGGGGCAGTAACTGACCGCGGTACAGCCGGTGAAGAGACCAACGATGCCACACATGCATTCCCCGGTTTTCTCTATTTTTCAGCCGTTCCGCGTTACCTAATGGAATTCACCTGGCACCGCGAAACCGACTCCGCACAGCGACGCCGATGATCATGCAATGAACGCTTTCGGGGAGCAAGCCTCGCTAACGGAATCTCAAATCGTGAGATGAAGGGGGAAATGCTTGAATCGGTCATCCCGGAGATTTCTCAGCCGGACCGCCGGATATCTTCCGGACATGACGCGACTCTCCCAGCACCGAGCGCGGTGCCCGAAAACAGCAGAAAACCGGCCCCGACGGCGAAGTCGGGACCGGCCCTCTGCTCGAACGCGACGCTCGACGCGCCGGGAGACCTAGAGGTCGACCTCCTGCATCAGCATGCCGACCTCGGTGTTCGACAGGCGGCGCAGCCAGCCCGACTTCTGGTCGCCGAGGGTGATCGGCCCGAAGGCGACGCGCACCAGCTTGTCGACCGGGAAGCCGGCCTCCGCCAGCATCCGGCGCACGATGTGCTTGCGCCCCTCGTGCAGGGTCACCTCGACGAGGTAGTTCTTGCCGGTCTGCTCGACGACCCGGAAGTGGTCCGCGCGCGCGTACCCGTCCTCCAGCTGGATGCCGTCCTTGAGCTGCTTGCCCAGGTCGCGCGGGATCGGGCCCACGATGTGCGCGAGATAGACCTTCTTCACGCCGTACTTGGGGTGGGTCAGCCGGTGCGCCAGCTCACCGTGGTTGGTGAGCAGGATGACGCCCTCGGTCTCGGTGTCGAGCCGTCCGACGTGGAACAGCCGCGTCTCGCGGTTGGTCACATAGTCACCGAGGCACTGCCGGCCCTCGTTGTCCTCCATCGTGGAGACGACGCCGGCCGGCTTGTTCAGCGCGAAGAACTGGTACGACTGCGTGGCCACGGTCAGACCGTCGACCTTGACCTCGTCCTTCTCCGGGTCGACGCGCTTGCCCTGCTCCAGCACGATCTCGCCGTTCACCTCGACCCGCGCCTGCTCGATCAGCTCCTCGCAGGCCCGCCGCGAGCCGTAGCCCGCCCGCGCGAGGACCTTCTGCAGCCGCTCGCCCTCCTGCTCGGCGCCCGGGAAGGTCTTGGGCAGCTTCACGTCCTTCTTGCCCGCGTAGCGCTCGCGGTTGCGCTCCTCGGCCCGCGCGTCGTACTCGCGCGAGGTCGCCGGGGCCCACCGGCCTCGCCCGGTGCTGCCCTGACCCTGCTTGGGCCCGCCCTTGGCTCCACCTCGCGCGGACGCGCCGCGCCCCGACTTCGGCCCCTCCTGTGTGCCGCCGGGGCCCACGTCGTAACGGCGCTCCTCGGGGCGGGGCTTCTTCGGCCGACCACCCTGCCTGTCGTCGCGGTCGTTGCCCGCGCCACGGTAGTTGCCGCGGCCACCACCGCTCCCGCCGCTCCCGCCGCGTCCGGCGCCGCTCCCGCCGCGTCCACCACCGCTTCCGCCGCGGCCGCCGCTGTTGCCACCACGGCTCCCGCCGTTGTTTCCGCTGCTGTTCCTGCCGCTGCTGCTTCGCATCAAAATTCCGTCTTGTCGTCTGTGTCCTCGGAATCCGGAGCATCCGGATCGAACGACGGTACGGCTTCCTGGGTCTCGGCCTCGATCGCCTCCGCCTCCGGGAGGAAGGGCGCGAGTTCCGGGAGCTCGTCCAGGCCGCGCAGGCCCATCCGCTCCAGGAAGTAGTTCGTCGTCCTGTACAGGATCGCACCTGTTTCGGGTTCCGCGCCCGCCTCCTCGACCAGACCCCGCTGGAGCAGGGTGCGCATGACCCCGTCACAGTTGACCCCTCGTACGGCCGAGACCCTGCTCCGGCTCACCGGCTGCCGGTACGCGACCACGGCCAGCGTCTCCAGCGCGGCCTGGGTCAGCCGGGCCTGCTGCCCGTCGAGCACGAACCGCTCGACGGCGGCGGCGTACTCGGGCCGGGTGTAGAACCGCCAGCCCCCGGCGATCAGCCGCAGCTCGAAGCCGCGTCCCTGTGTCGCGTACTCGTCGGCCAGTTCCCGCAGCACCTTGGAGATCTGCCGCTTCGGCCGCTCCAGGATCTTGCTCAGATGCTCCGCCGTCGCGGGCTCGTCCACGACCATGAGGACGGCCTCCAGGGCGGGCTTGAGGTCGAGGTCGGCAACGGCACGCGCCCCCGCGGGCGCCTCGGTCGTCCCCCCGGTCGTCTCCTCGCTCATGCCTTCGTCTCCTCCTTCGGCGGTTCGGGCGGCCGGTCGAACTCGTCCGTGACCACGGGCTCGGCGTCCCCGTCCCCGCCGGTCCAGCGCACGATCAGATCGCCGAGCGCGGTCTCCTGGTCGAGGGCCACGGCCTTCTCGCGGTACAGCTCCAGCAGGGCGAGGAAGCGGGCGACGACGGTGAGGGTGTCGTCGGTGTCCTCGACGAGCACGCGGAAGGACGCCTCTCCCAGCTCCCGCAGCCGTGCGACCACGATCCCGGCCTGTTCCTGCACACTCACCAGGGGCGCGTGGATGTGATCGACGTACACCTGCGGCTTCGGCTTCGGCTGCATCGCCTTGACCGCGAGCCTGGCGAATCCTTCCGCCCCGATGCTGATGACCACCTCGGGCAGCAGCTCGGCGTGGTGCGGCTCCAGGCCGACGGTCCGGGGGTAGCGGCGGGCCTCCTCGTCGAGGCGCCGGTTGAAGATGTCCGCGATCTGTTTGTACGCGCGGTACTGGAGCAGCCGGGCGAACAGCAGGTCCCGGGCTTCGAGGAGCGCGAGGTCCGCCTCGTCCTCGACCTGGGCGGCGGGCAGCAGCCGCGCGGCCTTCAGATCCAGCAGCGTCGCGGCCACGACGAGGAACTCGGTCGTCTCGTCGAGGTCCCAGTCCGGCCCCATGGCCCGGATGTGCGCCATGAACTCATCGGTGACCTTGGACAGCGCCACCTCGGTGACGTCCATCTTGTGCTTCGAGATCAGCTGGAGCAGCAGATCGAAGGGCCCCTCGAAGTTGGAGAGCCGGACCTTGAAGACACCATCGGGGGTATCCTCCGGCTTTGGTACAGGAGGTAGGTGTCCCTCAGGGGGGAGTTCGGCCCCCTCGGTAACAGATGCGGCCACGCCCGGCCCCCGCCCCAGCGCACGCCGACGAACGGCGGCTGCGCTGGAGGGGGCGGCGGGAACATCAGACGAGGCCATAGCCCCCGCAGGCTACCGTTCCTGTGGACTGAGGAGGAGTGAGCTCACTCAGCCGCGCGCCCCGAACGGTCTTGGGCGAACTGGTCCCCGGCGTACTCGACCCTGGAGCAGCGACACGCATCCCGTGCGTGGTCCGATCCCAGGAGGCTGGTTCCCTGTGCGCTCTGGCAGTGGGCGTGGCCGAAAGAACGACGGGGAGGCCCCGAACCATCACTCCTGTGGAGCAGGGGCCCCGCACGCCCGCACCACGCTCAGCGGCCCAGATCGCCTGATCACCGTAGCCCGAACGGGCCAGGCCACCGCAAGCCTGGAAGCCGACTATCACACGATCGAGTCACACCACGCTCATTCCAGCAAGCGCTCAGCTACCCTACCGCCCCCGCAGCCGCCGTACGAGGATGCTCGCGTCCCCACGGGACTCCAGATCCGCCAGCACCACGGCGACGGCCTCCCGCACGATCCGCCCCCGGTCGACGGCCAGCCCATGCTCCCCACGCAGCACCAGCCGCGCGTGTTCGAGGTCCATGAGCTCCTCGGCGGAGACGTACACGGTGATCTTCTCGTCGTGCCGCTCCCGCCCACTGGGCCGGCGCCCGGAGGCCCGCCCCCGCTTACGGGGAGCGGCGGCAGAACCTTCCTGCGGCTTCGGACCCCGCCCGGCGGCGGCCCGCTCGGCCCCCGCCGCGGCGCCCCGGCTGCGCGGCTGCTCACCGTCGGACTCGGCGTCCGCGGCCACGTGCTCGGACCCCTCGCCGTCACCGCCCTGCACGGGCACGGACGGCGGCGCGTCGTCCGCGCCGGCGGCCCCGTCGCTCTCCCCGGCGGGAGCGGGCACACGGGTTTCTCCGTTCGGCCCCCGCCGGGGAGCGGACGGCTGCAGCGCCGTTCCCCCTGTCGTACGGAAGAGTTCGTCGGCCCCCGGCAGACTCACTCGGCGTGACACCGGGCGAGCACCTCCCTGGCGAGCTGACGGTAGGCGGCGGCGCCGACGGAGTTGGAGGCGTACGTGGTGATCGGCTCACCGGCGACCGTGGTCTCCGGGAAGCGGACCGTGCGCCCGATGACCGTGTGGTAGACGTGGTCGTCGAACGCCTCGACGACACGCGCGAGGACCTCACGGCTGTGCACGGTGCGCGAGTCGTACATCGTGGCGAGGATGCCGTCGAGCTCCAACTCGGGGTTGAGCCGCTCCTGGACCTTCTCGATGGTCTCCGTCAGCAGCGCGACACCACGGAGAGCGAAGAACTCACACTCCAGAGGCACTATCACCTTGTGCGCGGCCGTCAGGGCGTTGACCGTGAGCAGGCCGAGCGAGGGCTGACAGTCGATCACGATGTAGTCGTAGTCGGCCATGAGCGGCTTCAGGGCGCGCTGGAGCGTCGACTCGCGCGCGACCTCGGAGACGAGCTGGACCTCGGCCGCGGACAGGTCGATGTTGCTCGGCAGCAGGTCCATGTTGGGGACCGCGGTCTTCAGCAGGACCTCGTCGGCCGACATGCCCCGCTCCATGAGCAGGTTGTAGACCGTGAGGTCGAGCTCCATCGGGTTCACGCCGAGGCCGACCGAGAGGGCGCCCTGCGGGTCGAAGTCGACGAGCAGGACCCGGCGGCCGTACTCCGCGAGCGCGGCACCCAGGTTGATGGTCGACGTCGTCTTGCCGACGCCGCCCTTCTGGTTGCACATCGCGATGATCTTCGCGGGACCGTGGTCGGTCAGCGGACCCGGGATCGGGAAGTAGGGCAGCGGGCGACCGGTGGGACCGATGCGCTCGCGGCGCTGACGGGCCGCGTCGGGCGCGAGCGTGGCCGCGTACTCCGGATCGGGCTCGTACTCGGCGTCGGGGTCGTAGAAGTGCCCGTCGGGCAGCTCGTCGTAGTCGGCGAAGTGGTTGTGGACCCCGCCACTTCCGTCGCCGGCCATGGCGTTCACGTGTTGGCCATCCATGCTCTGGAGTGCTGTCGGAGTTGCCTGCGGACTCTGGTGGGCCGCGAAGGTGCGGACAGCGACCGAGCCGACAGCCGCGAACCCCGTGGGACCCGAGACCGGCGCAGGCATTCCTGGTTGACCACCCCCGGGAGTAAATGTCGACTCATTCACAAGTCGTCTTACCTCCTTGGTGACCAGGAAACTTCTAGATAGGTCAGCGTGGCACCATGCCGACGGTTGGCGACTCTATGGCGTGTCGGCGGTCCGCAGCAACACAATCCGCCGGACCCGGCCCGATGTGTCGGCAATGAAACATGCGGCTGTCAAGGGCGTAGGGCCGTCGCACGGCAGGTTTCACCGGTGCGCGAAACAACCGAACGGTTACGTTCGAGGCGAGTTGCACGAGTGTCGCAAAGTGACCATACACACATCCGGCCGGACCTTGTCGGGCAAGATCCGGCCGGGAAGGTGCTGTTGACGACCCGTGTTGACGTATCGCCTTTTACCGAAAGGTGACTTAAAAACAGCCGGTCAGACGAGCAGCGAGGCCAGCTCGACGTGCTCCAGCCCGTGCGCCTCGGCGACCTCGCGGTAAACGACCCTGCCGTCATGGGTGTTGAGCCCCCTGGCCAGCGCCGGGTCGCGGCGCGAGGCCTCGGCCCAGCCGTGGTCGGCGAGTTCGACGATGTAGGGCAGCGTGGCGTTGGTCAGCGCGTAGGTGGAGGTGTTGGGCACCGCGCCGGGCATGTTGGCGACGCAGTAGAAGACCGACTCGTGCACCGGGAAGGTCGGCTCGGCGTGGGTGGTGGGGCGGGAGTCCTCGAAGCAGCCGCCCTGGTCGATCGCGATGTCGACAAGGACACTTCCCGGCTTCATCCGCGACACCAGCTCGTTGGTGACCAGCTTCGGGGCCTTGGCGCCCGGGATGAGGACGGCGCCGATGACGAGGTCGGCCTCCAGGCACGCCTTCTCCAGCTCGAAGGCGTTGGAGACGACGGTCTGGATCTTGGTGCCGAAGACCTTGTCGGCCTCCTTGAGCTTGTTGATGTCCTTGTCGAGCAGGGTGACGTGGAAGCCCATGCCGATGGCGATCTGCGCCGCGTTCCAGCCCGACACGCCACCGCCGATGACGACGGCCCGCCCGGCGAGCACGCCCGGCACACCGCCGGGCAGCACCCCGCGCCCGCCGTTGGCCCGCATCAGGTGGTACGCGCCGACCTGGGGGGCGAGCCGGCCCGCGACCTCGGACATCGGCGCGAGCAGCGGCAGCGCGCGGTTCGGCAGCTCGACGGTCTCGTAGGCGATCGCGGTCGTGCCCGACTCGACGAGGGCGTCCGTGCACTCCTTGGAGGCGGCCAGGTGCAGGTAGGTGAAGAGCGTCTGGTCCTTGCGGAGGCGGTGGTACTCCTCGGCGATGGGCTCCTTGACCTTGAGCAGCAGGTCGGCCGCCGCCCACACCTCGTCGGCCGTGGCCAGGATCTCGGCGCCTGCGGCGACGTACTCGGCGTCCGGGATCGACGAGCCGACTCCGGCGCCCTGCTCGATGACGACCTGGTGGCCGTGGCGCACGAGCTCGTGCACGCCGGCCGGGGTGATCGCCACCCGGAACTCGTTGTTCTTGACCTCGCGGGGGATGCCGACCTTCACGTCGATCACGGTCCTTGGCTCGGAGGGGTGTGGGGGCTCGCACGCACAGGCGGAACATGCCCACGCAATGCAGGACATACCCGTACGCATCTGAGCGCACCGGGAGACACCGCAGGAGAACCGGCGGCGCAGCCAGTCTAATGAAGGTGTCCCCGCTGTCTAGCCTTTCAATGCATCAATCTTTCGCAGATGCACTACGGATTTCGTAGGCGTTAGCACCCTGTTCCGGCTCGATCTCGCCGGTTTCGGGGTCCGGGGCCCCGTCGTCGAGCAGTCGCTCGGCGGCCGCCCGGTGCAGCCGGGCCGCCGCGGGGTCGCCGAGCCGCTCCAGGGTGTCGGCGATCCGCAGCTGGATCGCGGCCTGCAGCCGGACGTCGTCGGCGCGCCGCGCCCACTCCGCGGCCTCCTGACAGGTCCGCAGCGCCTCCTCGGGCCGGCCCGCGTACTCCTGGACGCGCGCCATCTCGCTCAACACCCTTGCCTGGCCGCCCACATCGCCGAGCCGGCGGTGGCCGGTGAGTGCCGAGCTCCAGTTGCGCAGCGCCTCGCCGTACCGGCCCGCGTAGGTGTGCGTGGCGGCGATCCGGCCGTACAGCCGGGTGGCGTCCTCGCGCTCGTCCCGGGCGAGCCGCTGGGCGAGCGCCCTGCCGTACCAGTCGGCGGCCCGTTCGTAGTCCTCCAGCTCCTGGTGGGCGCCGCCCACGGATTCCATCGCGCGGCCGGTGGCGTACGGGTCGTTCGCCCGTCGTCCGGCGTCGAGCGCGGCCCGGTAGCGGGCCAGCGCCGCCGTCGTACGGCCGGTCCGGGCGTCCAGGTCGCCGAGGTTCAGCAAGGCGGCGGCCTCCTCGCGGGGCAGGGCGCGGCGCTCGGCGACGTCGAGGACGAGCCCGTGCAGGTCGTACAGGTCGGGGGCGGCGGCCTGGGTGCCGAAGTGCGCCACCAGGGCCCGGACCAGCTGTGACATCAGGCGCCGGGCGAGGGTGTCCAGCTCGCCGTCGGCGACCGCGAGCCGGGCCGAGGCCAGCAGCGCGGGCCGGCGCACGCGCAGCCACTCCTCGGCGGCCCGGGGGGTCGGGAACCGCAGTTCCTTGGGCATCGCGAGGAGCTTCTCGCGGGCCGGCGGGCTGTCGGTCTCGGTGATGGCCCGGCAGGACTGCAGCAGCCGCACCGTCCGCTCCAGCATGCGCGCCCGGGCCAGCTGCAGTTCCCCCGGCCGTGCCTGGCTCTCGACGAGGGACCGCAGGAGCGGCTGGAGACAGCCGGGGACCTCGTACTGCGGCAGCGGTGAGTCGACCTCGTGCAGGAAGCCCAGGGCCACGAGGTCGTCCAGGACGCCGCGGGCCGTGCCGACGGAGCAGCCGGCGAGGCCGGAGCCGATGTGCGGGTCGACCAGGCCGGCGGGAGCAAGGGAGAGCAGGGGCAGTATCCGGGCGGCGGTGGTCGGCAGCGAGGCGTACGACAGCTTGAAGATCTTGACGAGCGGCGGGCTGCCGTCCTCGTCGGAGCGCAGCTGTTTGGCCAGGTCGGAGACGGCGGCGGAGGGCCGGGCGGCCAGCCAGCCCCCGGCGAGCCGCAGCGCGGCGGGCTGGGCGCCGCACACCTCGGCGAGCCCCTCGGCCGAGCGCGGGTCCACGGTGATGCGCACCGAGCCGCTGAAGCGTTCCAGCAGCTCCACGGCGGACTTGGTGTCCAGTCCGCCCAGGGTGCAGGGCCGGACGTCGGAGATGCCCGTCAGCGGCCCCTCGGAGACCGCGACGACCAGGGAGTCGGGGGTGTCCGGCAGCAGCGCGTCCACCTGCTCGGCGTCGGCGGCGTCGTCCAGCAGGAGCACCACCCGGCGGTCGACCAGCGCCTCGCGCAACGCCTCGCTGAGGTCGTCCTCGTCGGCACCGGCGGGCGCCGGCAGTCCGAGCCCTCCGAGGAGTTCCCGCGCCGCGCGCTCGACCGGGACCCGGGTGCCGTCGGGCTCGGTGAGCCGGGTCCGCAGCACCCCGTCAGGGTAACCATCGGTAATTTGTCGTACGAGTTCCTCGGCGAGCGCGGTGCGGCCGTAACCGGGCCGGCCGGCGATGAGCAGTACGCGCGCGTGGGGTGCCTTGCGGCCCGCGAGGGTGTTGAGTCCGGCCCGGTCGATGTCGGCCCGCAGTTCCTTCAACTCGCGTGTACGGCCCAGGAACTGACTGTCCGTGGGGGCGGCCTCGACAGCCGGGGGCCGCCCCGTTCCGGACACCCGGGCACCCCCGAGGTCCACCGCCTGATCCGCCACGGGCCACACTCCCGTCCCACCGCACGAGCAAGCCCGCCGGGACTCCGGTTCGGGCGTCTCCCGAGCCTAGTTCACGCTCTGCGACGGTCCGGGCGGAGCGAGGCGGTGAGGTCGCTCGATCGGATCAACAGATCGTACGACTGGCGGGGTGAGGGTGACGTGAAGAAGAGTCCCGCCCCAGATGCTTTCAGGGGCGCGGGGCTGAATCAATATGCGGCTCCGCCGCGTGGGCGCGACAAGCCACGACGGACCCGCAGCTCACCCACGACCCGCTTCCCTAGCTCTCGAACGGCCGCGCCGGCCAAGCCGCCTCCGCAGGGCGCAACCCCTCGACGCCGCCGTTCGCGCGCGCCGCCACCAGCGAAAGCACTCCCACCACAAGGCAGTTGTTGTGCAACTCCCCCGCGAGCACCCCCCGCACCAGCTCGTCCAGCGGCACCCGGGCCAACTCCATGTCGGCCTCCTCGTCCTCCACCTCGAACCGCTGCCCCTCGGCCTCGGAGAGGTCCCGGGCCAGGAAGATCCGTACGGCCTCGTCGCAGCCGCCGGGCGTGGTGTAGACGTCGGTGAGCACCCGCCACTCCTCCGCCTTGACGTGCGCCTCCTCGTACAGCTCGCGCTGGGCGGCGTGCAGCGGGTTCTCGCCGGGCACGTCCAGCAGCCCGGCCGGGATCTCCCACAGCTTCTCGCGGACCGGGTGGCGGTACTGCCGGATGACGAGCACCCGGTCCTGGTCGTCGACGGCGAGGACGGCGACGGACCCGGGGTGCACCTGGTAGTCGCGGCGGACGACCGATCCGTCGGGCATGACCACCTCGTCCGTGCGCACGGAGGTCTTGTTGCCGACGAACGGGGTCTCGCTCGCCCGGACCTCCCACTCCTCGGCGGTGTCCTTGATCGTCATGTCGACTCGTCCTCCCACACGTGCAAAAAGAAACCGGGGCACACGTCCCGAAAGACGCGCACCCCGGTCACCGTACAGCTCTCGCGCCGCTCGGAATTACTTGCCGGTCTTCCGCTCCACGGCGGCCTTCACCAGCCCCGCGAACAGCGGGTGCGGACGGGTCGGACGGGAGCGCAGCTCGGGGTGCGCCTGGGTCGCGACCAGGTACGGGTGGACCTCACGCGGGTACTCGACGTACTCGACGAGCTTGCCGTCGGGCGAGGTCCCGGTGAACTGCAGACCGGCCTTCTTCTCCAGTTCCGCGCGGTAGGCGTTGTTCACCTCGTAGCGGTGGCGGTGGCGCTCCTCGATGTACTCCTTGCCGTCGTACACCTCGCGCACGATCGACCCCTCGGCGAGCTTGGCCGGGTACATGCCCAGCCGCATCGTGCCGCCCATGTCGCCCTCACCGGCGACGATGTCGAGCTGCTCGGCCATGGTGGAAATGACCGGGTGGGCGGTGCCGGAGTCGAACTCGGTGGAGTTGGCGTCCGGGATGTCGGCGAGGTTGCGCGCGGCCTCGATCACGATGCACTGCAGCCCCAGGCAGAGGCCGAGCAGCGGGATCTTGTTCTCGCGGGCGTACCGGATGGCACCGACCTTGCCGGAGACGCCGCGGTCGCCGAAGCCGCCGGGGATGCAGATGGCGTCGACGTCGGCGAGCTGGGCGGCGGCGCCGGCCGGGGTCTTGCAGTCGTCCGAGGTGACCCACTTGATCTTCACCCGGGCCTTGTTGGCGAAGCCGCCAGCGCGCAGCGCCTCGGTGACCGAGAGGTAGGCGTCGGGCAGGTCGATGTACTTGCCGACGAGCGCCAGGTTGATCTCGTGCAGCGGGTTGTGGACGCGGTCGAGCAGGTCGTCCCAGGTCGTCCAGTCCACGTCGCGGAACGGCAGGTCCAGCTTGCGGACGACATAGGCGTCCAGGCCCTCGCCGTGCACGGTCTTCGGGATGTCGTAGATCGAGCGGGCGTCGGGGCAGGCCACCACGGCCGCCTCGTCGACGTCGCACATCAGCGAGATCTTGCGCTTGATCGCGGCGGGCACCTCACGGTCGCAGCGCAGCACGATCGCATCTGGCTGAATACCGATGTTGCGCAGCGCCGCAACCGAGTGCTGTGTCGGCTTCGTCTTCAGCTCCCCCGAGGGCCCGATGTACGGCAGGAGCGAGATGTGGACGACGAAGACGTTGTCACGGCCGACCTCGTGACGGACCTGGCGGACGGTCTCCAGGAACGGCAGCGACTCGATGTCGCCGACCGTGCCGCCGACCTCGGTGATGACGACGTCGACCTCGTCGGAGGCCATGCGCCGGATGCGGTGCTTGATCTCGTTGGTGATGTGCGGGATGACCTGGACGGTGTCGCCCAGGTACTCGCCGCGCCGCTCCTTGGCGATGACCGTGTTGTAGACCTGACCGGTGGTGACGTTGGCCGAGCCGTCCAGGTCGCGGTCGAGGAAGCGCTCGTAGTGGCCGATGTCCAGGTCGGTCTCGGCGCCGTCGTTGGTGACGAACACCTCGCCGTGCTGGAAGGGGTTCATCGTGCCGGGGTCGACGTTCAGGTAGGGGTCGAGCTTCTGCATCACGACGCGCAGCCCGCGGGCCTTGAGCAGCATGCCGAGGCTGGAGGCGGTCAGACCCTTGCCGAGCGAGGAGGCGACACCCCCGGTGACGAAGATGTGCTTTGTCGTCGTGTTTCGAAAAGCAGCGGGCGGCATGGCCAAGAGGGGGCTCCCGTGGTCGCGGTTCGGTGTGCGGGTCGGCCGCCGCCCGAACTCATCCGTCGGGGGTGCCTTCGCTGCGGTTCGGGGGTCCCTCTCGCGATCTTCGGCGTGGGGCGCCCACCGGTCCACGGGCTACCAGGGTATCAGCGACAGAACACGATCGCTTCCGGCCACGCTCCGCGCACGGGCCGACACGGACCTCGTACGACGGCCGACGCATCCCGGTCGGCCTTCACCATTAGCTCACCCGTTCGGCTCACTCGTGTTGCCTGGAGCGGCACGCGGAGCCCTCCGGTGCGTCGTATCCTCTTCGGACACTCGCTGCCGAGCGCGGCCGGCGCGACGGCACCACCCCCGCCCGTCTCCGGTAATCATGAGAGCTCGGCAGTCCGTTGAGCAACGACCGCCTCATATGCGTTGAGGATCGTTGAGCGACATCGCATGACACCGTCCCTTGGATCACTCTGGAAACATGGTTTCTTTGTCGATCCCTTGGGTCCCTTGACCGCACACCGCACAGCGACCGCCCCTCGGGGGGCGACGACGTGGCCGTTCGACTGGAGTTGCACGTGGCCGGGCGCATCGAAGACTACGCACTCATCGGAGACATGCAGACCGCCGCGCTGGTCTGCCGGGACGGCACGGTCGATTGGCTGTGCCTGCCCCGCTTCGACTCCCACGCCGTCTTCGCGGGACTGCTCGGCACCGAGGAGCACGGGTTCTGGAGACTGGGTCCCGCCCACGCGGCCGACGCCGAACCGCCGACGGCCTCCCGCCGCCGGTACCGCGGCGACTCGCTGATCCTGGAATCCGAGTGGGACACCCCGCGCGGCACGGTCCGTGTGACGGACTTCATGCCGCCGCGTGACGGCGCCCCGCAACTGATCCGGATCGTGGAGGGCGTCAGCGGCCGGGTGCCGATGCGCTCGGCGCTGCGGATGCGGTTCTCGTACGGCCGGGTGGTGCCCTGGGTGCACAAGCACGAGGGGCGCACGGTGGCCGTCGCCGGGCCGGACTCGGTGTGGTTCGACACCGAGTGCGAGACCTACGGCAAGGCGCTGACCACCTACGCCGACTTCACCGTGACGCCGGGCGACCGGATCGCGTTCACGATCTCCTGGGAGCCCTCGCACAAGCAGCCCCCGCCGCTGCCGGAGCCCGAGCCGTCGCTGCGGGCGACCGAGGAGTTCTGGCGCGACTGGGTGGAGCAGTGCACGTACCACGGGCCGTACCGCGAGGCCGTGATCCGCTCCCTGATCACGCTGAAGGCCCTGACCTACGCCCCGACCGGCGGCATCGTCGCCGCCCCGACGACCTCCCTCCCGGAGCACATCGGCGGCGTCCGCAACTGGGACTACCGCTACACCTGGCTGCGCGACGCGGCCATCACCCTCTCCTCGCTGCTGCGCACCGGCTACCGCGACGAGGCCCGCGCCTGGCGCGAGTGGCTGCTGCGGGCCGTCGCCGGCGACCCGGAGAACCTGCAGATCATGTACGGCATCGCCGGTGAGCGAGAGCTGGGCGAGGCCGAGCTGGAGTGGCTGCCCGGGTACGAGAACTCCGCCCCGGTCCGGGTGGGCAACGGCGCCGCGCACCAGCTCCAGCTGGACGTGTACGGCGAGGTCACCGAGGCCCTGCACCTGGCCCACATGACGGGCCTGGCGCGCAACGACTACGCCTCGCTGCTCCAGCTGAAGCTGATCCGCTACCTGGAGGACCACTGGGACGAGCCGGACGAGGGCATCTGGGAGGTGCGCGGTCCGCGCCGCCACTTCGTGCACTCCAAGGTCATGGCCTGGGTCGCGGTGGACCGGACGATCAAGCTCATCGAGTCCGGTGACGCGGACGGCCCGCTGGAGAAGTGGCGCGAGCTGCGCGACGACATCCACCGGGACGTGTGTGAGAAGGGTTACGACAAGGAGCGCAACACCTTCACACAGTCCTACGGGTCGAAGGAACTGGACGCCTCGCTGCTGCTGATCCCGCAGATGGGCTTCCTGCCGCCGGACGACAAGCGGGTCATCGGCACCATCGAGGCGATCCAGCGCGAGCTGTCGACCCCCGACGGCTTCATCCTGCGCTACCCGACCTCCGGCGAGGAGGAGGGCGTGGACGGACTGCCGGGCGACGAGGGCGCGTTCCTCGCCTGCTCGTTCTGGATGGCCGACGACCTCGCGATGATCGGCCGGGTCGACGAGGCCCGCAAGCTCTTCGAGAAGCTGCTCTCCCTCCGCAACGACCTCGGCCTCCTCGCCGAGGAGTGGGACCCGGTGCTCAAGCGCCAGGTCGGCAACTTCCCGCAGGCGTTCAGCCATGTGCCCCTCATCGACACGGCCCTGCGGCTGACCGCCTCGGGGGCGTACGGCGGCTGACCGCCGTAGGGGCGTACGGCCTGCCGTGCGCGCCCTCCGGTCCGGCGCGCACGGCGGCGGACCGGGGCGCGCACAGGCGCACACGGCAAGCGCTTGCGCTCGCTGGTACGGGTGGGCGCGGCGGCCCCTCGTCACCGCCGAGCAGGCCCGATCCGCCTGGCCCGCCTAGCCTGGAAGGAGCCCTGTCCCCCGAACGAAAGGGGGCGGCTCACCATGGCTCCCTTCTCGAAGGCGCGGGCGGCCCTCGCCGCACTGCGCGAGGATCTGGCCGGTGACGTGTTCGCCCCGGGAGACCCGGGGTACGACGACGCCCGCACGGTCTTCAACGCCATGATCGACCGGCGTCCGGCGGTGATCGCGCAGTGCGCCGACGAGACCGACGTCGTCCGGTCGGTGTGCTTCGCCCGCGACCTCGACCTGCGGATCGCGGTGCGCGGCGGCGGCCACAGCGTGGCCGGAATGGCGCTGAACGACAACGGGCTCGTCATCGACCTCCGCCGGATGCACGGGGTCACGGTCGACCCCGCGGCCAGGACCGCACGGGTCGGCGGCGGCGCCACCATGAGCCATCTCGACCGCGCCACCGAGCCCCACCGTCTCGCGACCACCGGGGGCCGCGCGTCGACGACGGGCGTGGGCGGCTTCGTCCTCGGCGGCGGCAGCGGCTGGCTGGACCGCACCTTCGGTCTCGCCGTCGACAACCTGCTCGGCGTCGACCTGGTGACCGCCGACGGGCACACCGTCCACGCGACCGGCGAGGAGAACCCGGACCTGTTCTGGGCCCTGCACGGCGGCGGCGGGAACTTCGGCGTGGCCACCGCGCTCACCCTCCGGCTGCACGAGCTGCCCGCCTTCGCCGTCGCCCTGCTGTTCTACCGCCCGGAGCACGGCCCCGAGGTGATCCGCGTGTACCGCGAACTCATCGAGACCGGCCCGCGGGAGGCGAGCGGCGGGGTCCTGTATCTCACCGCCCCACCCGAGGAGTTCGTCCCCGAGCATCTGGTGGGCGGGCTCACCTGTGCCGTCCTCCTCACGTACGCGGGCACCGAGGAGGACATGCGCAAGGTCGCCCAGCCGCTCCTGGCCATGCCGCACGAGGCCGAGGTGGTCGGAGCGATGCCGTACGCGGACGTGCAGTGCATGATCGACGATCCGCCGGGGATGCGGAACTACTGGTCGGCCGAGTATCTGACCGGCCTGCCGGACGAGTTGGTGGACGTGCTCGCCACCCGCGCCTGGTCGATGCCCGTGCCGACCGGCACCCAGCACGTGCTCTTCCCGCTCGGCGGCGCGATACCGGAGGGCCCCGCCCACTACCCCGTGCCCTACCGGGACTCCCCCTGGGTCGTGCACCCCTTCGGCGTCTGGGAGGACCCCGAGGACGACGACCGGTGCGTCCGGTGGGTACGGGACGTGCGCGCCGACGTACGGCCGTGGAGCACCGGTGACGTCTACCTCAACTTCGTCGGCGACGAAGGCGCCGACCGGGTCGTCGCCGGGCTCGGCGTCGACAACTACCGGCGGCTGACGGCGGTGAAGACCGAGTACGACCCCGACAACGTCTTCCGCTTCAACCACAACATCCCGCCGGCCTGAGCACCGGGTACCGTCCGCTCCATGGACACCCGTGGAGGCCGCGCAGCAGGCGACGGCCGTGAGGCGCAGGGCGGCATCACCGTGCGGCGGGCGCTGGAGCTGCCCGGACTGCGTGGCGGGCTGCCGGAGATCCTGGCGGGCGCCGACCGGCTGCACCGCACCGTGCGCTGGGTGCACGCGGGCGAGGTCCCCAACATCGCCTCGCTCCTCAAGGGCGGCGAGCTGCTGCTGACCACCGGGTACGGGCTCGGCACCCGCCCCGCCGACCAACGCGCGTTCGTCCGGACCCTCGCCGAGCGCGGTATCTCGGCCCTGGTCGTCGAACTGGGCCCGCGCTTCGCCCGGCTCCCGGCGGCCCTGGTCGAGACGGCGCGCTCGGCCGGGCTCCCGCTCGTCCAGTTGCACCGCGAGGTGGCCTTCGTGACGGTCACCGAGGAGATCCACACCGAGATCGTCAACGGCCACTACGCGCTCCTGCAGCAGGCCGAGGAGGTCCACCGCCGGTGCACCGAGGCCCTGCTCGGCGGCGGCGGGGTCCCACAGGTCCTCGGCATCCTGGCCGACTTCAGCGGCAACCCGGTCTTCCTGGAGACCCCCGACGGGCAGCTGCTGTACGCCGCCGGGACCGGTCCGGCGGACACCGATCCGCTCCAGGTGTGGGAGGGCCTGCGCGGCCGGCACCAGGACGAGCCGCCGACCGGGGCGGCCCTCGTCGACGTACCGGGCGGCGGCCCCGGCACCGGCTCGGTACGGGCCCGCCTGGTCCTGCTGCCCGTCGTCGCCCCCTTGGCGCCCGTCCACCGGATGGCGGCCGAACGCGCGGCCGGCATCCTCGCCGTCGTCCTGATGCAGGCCCGGCAGGAGGAAGAGCTGGCGGCACGGGGACGCGGCGACTTCCTCACCGACCTCGCGGAAGGCCGCGTCCAGGCCGAGGACGCGCCCGCACAGGCCCGCGTCCTCGGCTTCAAGCCGGGCTCCGGCCCGCTGCTGCCCGTCGTGATGCGCCTCGCCGACGGGCTCTCCCCCGGCGGGGGCTGGGCCGTCCTGGCCCGCGCGGTGGCCGAGGAGCTGGCCTCCGTGGGCGTGCCCGTGCTGCTCGGCGTACGCCCCGTGGAGGGCCGTGTACCGCTGCTGGTGGGCCTGCGCGCGGAGTCGGAGCGCCCCGCGGTGGCCGACAGGGTCGCGGCGGCGCTGCGGGCCGGTGTGGAGCGGGCCGGGATGCGGCGGCCGGGCGGGCCGCCGCCTGTGGTGGTCGTCGGGGTGCCCGGCGGCTGGGCGGCCGCCTCGGCGGGCCTCAGGCACGCGGCGGAGACGGCGACGGCCGCGCAGGGCCTGGCCGACCGCCCCTGGTACGACGCCCGGCGCCTCGACATCGACCTGCTGCTGTGGCGGCTGCGCGACCACCCCGACCTGGCGGCCTTCGTGGACCGCGCGATCGGCCCCCTGCGCGACCACGACGACCGGGCCAGACCCCCGCTGCTGCCGACGCTGGAGACCTATCTCGCGCACGCCGGCCGCAAGGCGGAGACCGCCCGCGAGCTGCATCTCAATCGTCAGACCCTCTACAACCGCCTCGCCCGCATCGGCGAACTGCTCGGCACCGACCTGGACGACCCCCAGGCGGTGCTGGCCCTGAGCCTGGCCCTGCGGGCCCGCAGACACGTCGGCTGAGGCCGGACGCCGGCCCGGCCGTCAGGTCAAGGGCCTGAGCTGCGTCAACTCGTCGTAGACGCTCAGCACCTGGGCCACCGTGTCGTCCTCGGTCGGCCAGGTGGCCGCCTGCCGGGCGCCCCGCTCCCGCAGCGCCTCGCACCCGGCCGGGTCCCCGAGAAGGCGTACGACGGCCCGGGCGAGGGCCCCGGCATCGCCGTACGGGACGAGCTCGGCGCCGTCGCCCACCAGGTCGGGCAGCGATCCGACGGCGGCGGCGACGAGCGGCACGCGCGCGTGCAGCGCCTCCTGTGCGAGGACCGAGCGGGCCTCGGGACCGCCGGGCAGCAGCGCGAGGTCGGCGGCCGCGATCAGTTCGGAGACGTCGTCGCGCCGTCCGACGAGCCGTACGGGCAGCTCCTCGTCCTCGATGCGCCGCTGCAGCAGACCCCGCAGCGGCCCCTCGCCGACGACGACGAGCAGCGGGGCCGGGTCCAGACCACGCCACTCACGGGCGGCGTCGAGGAGGGTCTCGTACCTCCACGGACGGTCGAGCGTGCCGACGGCCATGAGCAACGGGCGGTCCGTGGCGCCCAGTTCGGCCCGGACCTTGGACGCGGGCCGGTCCGGATCCTCGCCGGGCACGGCCCGGCGCGACAGGGGCAGCGCCACGGCGGCGAGCCGGGCGTCGCGCGCGCCCCGGCTGCGGGCCCGGTCGACCAGGTCGGAGGAGGTACCGAGGACCACGGCGGCGGCCTTGGCGACCCGCCGCTCCAGCAGCCGCAGCAGATGGGCCCGCGCCCCCTCGGCGTCCGAGCGCGTGTGCAGGGTGACGACGAGCGGGGTGGTGCGCCGGCCGAGCGCGAGGGTGGCGCGGAAGCCGGCGTGCAGTCCGTGCGCGTGCACCAGGTCGGCGTCCGCGCAGGCGCTGCGCAGGCCGGCCACCGAGGCGGGGTCGCTGCTGCGGGGCACATGGACGTGGTGGGCGCCGACGCCGGTGAAGTCGTACAGGCCGTCCGTCTCACTGGGGGCGCAGACGGTGACCCGCACGCCCCTGGCGACCAGCCCCGAGGCCAGCGATCGCACATGCGCGCTACTCACCGCGCTGCCACCGCCGAGCACTTGTACGGTCCGCAGCGGCGACTGGCCGTGTGGTGAGTGGCTGCTCACGTGGCTCACGTGGCCGGGGCTCCTGGTTCGGGGTCGGGCATACCTGACCAAGGATGCCAGGCCGCAAGGGTGTTCCGGGACAGCCGAACGGGGAAGCCGCCGGAGGGGCGGGCAACCCCGGACCCAGAGTCACCCACACGAGTGAACACCCGCACGAGGTTGCCCCTCTGGGTGACTCCAGCCCCACTCCCGCGCCACTCCTACGCGTCCGCGCGGGCCGCCGCCAGCAGCTCCTCCGCGTGCGCCCGCGCCGTCTCCGAGTCCTCCTGGCCGGCGAGCATGCGCGACAGTTCCCGCACCCGGTCCTCGCCCTCCAGCACCTTCACACCGGACCGGGTCACCGAACCGTCGCTGGTCTTCTCCACCAGCAACTGCCGGTCGGCGAACGCGGCCACCTGGGGCAGATGCGTGACCACCACGACCTGCGCCGATCTGGCGAGCTTGGCGAGGCGCCGGCCGATCTCGACCGCGGCCTTGCCGCCGACACCGGCGTCGACCTCGTCGAAGAGGTACGTCGGCACGGGGTCCGTCCCCGCGAAGACGACCTCGACGGCCAGCATCACCCGCGACAGCTCACCGCCGGACGCGCCCTTGGCGATGGGCCGGGGCGGGGCCCCCGGGTGCGGCGCGAGCAGCAGTTCGACCTCGTCGGCACCGGACGGGCCGTACGCGACCGTGCGCCCGCCCACCTCGACGCCCTCGGGGTCGTCGGTCTGCCGGATCGCGAACGACACGCGCGCGTGCGGCATGGCGAGGGAGGCCAGCTCGGCGGTGACGGCGGCGGCGAACCGCTCGGCGGCGTCCGTTCGGGCGTCCGTCAGCGCCTGGGCGAGGCCGCCCAGTTCGGCCCGCAGCGCGTCCCGCTCGGCGGTCAGCTCGTCGATGCGTTCGTCGTCGCCGTCGAGCTCGGTGAGCCGCTGGGCGCCCTCCTCGGCCCACGACAGCACCGAGGCGATGTCCTGGCCGTACTTCCTCGTCAGCGCCGTCAGCGCGGCCCGCCGCTCCTCCACGGCCGCCAGCCGCAGCGGGTCGGCGTCCAGGTCGTCGGCGTATCCCGCCAGCTCCCCGGCCACATCGCCCAGCAGGATCCCGACCTCCCCGATCCGCTCGGCGAGCACGGCCAGCGCCGGGTCGTGCGACCGCACGGCCTCCAGCGCGCGGTGGGCGCCCGCGACGAGGGTGGTGGCGTCCACGCCCTCCGGGTCCTCGGGATTGCCCGCGAGCGCGGCGTGCGCGGCCGTGGCGGCCGAGGCCAGCGCCTCCGCGTGCCCGAGCCGCTCGGCCTCCTCGGCCAGCTCCACGTCCTCACCGGCCCGGGGCTCGACGCCGGCGATCTCGTCCAGGCCGTACCGCAGCATGTCGGCTTCCTGGGCCCGCTCCCGCGCGCGCGTGACGATCTCGTCGAGTTCACCGGCCACGGCCCGCAGCCGCCGGTAGGCCTCGCCGTACTTGGTGAGGGGTACGGCCACCGCGTCGCCCGCGTACCGGTCGAGCGCCGCCCGCTGCCGGGACAGCTTGAGCAGCCCCTGCTGGTCGGTCTGCCCGTGCACGGCGACGAGTTCGTCGGCCAGCTCGGCGAGCACGCCCACGGGGACGGAACGCCCGCCCAGATGGGCCCGGGACCGTCCCTCGGCGGAGACGGTACGGCTGATCAGCAGCGCCCCGTCGTCGAGTTCGGCCCCGGCCTCCTCGGCCCGGACCACCGCCGACGCGTCCTCGGGCACGGCGATCCGGCCCTCCACGACGGCGTTCTTCGCACCGATCCGCACGAGCGCCGGGTCAGCCCGCCCGCCGAGCAGCAGGCCGAGGCTGGTGACGACCATGGTCTTGCCCGCACCCGTCTCACCCGTCACGGCGGTGAAGCCGGGCGACAACTCGACCACCGCGTCGTCGATGACTCCGAGCGACCGTATCCGCATCTCCTCCAACACGGACACGACCATACGAGGTCCGGAGACGGAAGTGCGACGCCCCCCGTCCCCAATGTCACCCCGCCGAGCTACAGCGCGCCCTTCAGGGGCGCGGGGAACTGCGCGACGAGCCACGACGAACCCGCAGCCGCCGACGATCCCCCACCATCCCCCACAAGCCGCTAATGCCGAGCCCCCCGCCACCCGGAAACGGGCAACGCGAACTTGGCCACCAGCCGGTCGGTGAACGAAGCATGGTGCAGCCGAGCCAGTCGCACCGGCACCGCCCCCCGCCGCACCTCCACCCGCGCCCCCGGCGGCAGCTCGACGGTCCGCCGCCCGTCGCACCACAGCACTCCCGGCGGAATGTGCGGCAGCACCTCCACCGCCAGCACGGAATTCGGCGACGTCACCAGCGGCTTGGCGAACAGCGCGTGCGCGGAGATCGGCACCATCAGCAGCGCCTCGACCTCCGGCCACACCACGGGCCCGCCCGCCGAGAACGCGTACGCCGTCGACCCGGTCGGCGTCGACAGCACGATGCCGTCGCACCCGAACCCGGTCACCGGCCGCCCGTCGATCTCCAGGACGACTTCGAGCAGCTTCTCGGCACCGGCCTTCTGCACGGCCGCCTCGTTCAGCGCCCAGTCCGTGTGGACGATGTCCCCGTTCTGATGAACGACGACATCGACGGTCATCCGCTCCTCGACCTCGTAGGACTTGGTCACCACCCGGTCGACGACCTTGTCGAGGTCGTCCCGCTCGGCCTCCGCGAGGAAGCCGACGCTGCCGAGGTTGACGCCGAGCATCGGCACCCCGGACGCGCGGGCGAACTCGGCGCCGCGCAGCAGCGTGCCGTCACCGCCGAGGACGATCAGCAGCTCGCACCCGTCCAGGCACTGCGGGGTGGCCTCCTTGACGAGCTCCACCTCCTCCGGCAACGGGATGTCCTCGGCCTCGTACTCCAGGACGCGCACGACGATGCCGTGGTGCAGCAGCCCCTTGACGACGAGTTCGGCACTGCGGATCGCCGCCGGCCGCCCGGTGTGGGTGAGCAGGAAAACAGTTCGAGATCGGTCCTGGGTCACCGCGGGCCCTCCGCCACTGCTCGGTCGACGTCGGCCGGGTCCAGCGCGGGTGCCCCGGCACGCAGCCACAGAAAGTACTCCACATTGCCCGAGGGACCGGGCAGCGGACTGGCCGTCACACCCTTCACCCCGAGTCCCAGCTCCCCGGCCCGCCGGGCCACCCCGCGCACCGCCTCGGCGCGCAGCTCCGGACTCCTCACGACTCCCCCACTGCCCAGCCGCTCCTTACCCACCTCGAACTGCGGCTTGACCATCATCACCAGATCGGCGTCCGGCTTCACGCACCGCACCAGGGCGGGCAGTACCAGGCCGAGCGGGATGAAGGACAGATCCCCCACGACAAGATCCACAGGCTCCCCATCGATCGCTTCGAGCGTCAACTCGCGTACGTTCGTACGGTCCTTGACGGTGACGCGTTCATCGCTCCGCAGAGTCCAAGCGAGTTGACCGTATCCGACGTCCACCGCGACGACGTGCGCGGCTCCGGCCCGCAGCAGGACGTCGGTGAACCCCCCGGTGGACGCGCCCGCGTCCAGCGCCCGGCGCCCCTCGACGGCCAGCCCCAGCGGGACGAAGACCTCCAGAGCTCCGGCGAGCTTGTGGCCGCCTCTGGACACGTACTCGGGATCGCTGTCGTCGCTCACGACCACGATCGCGGCCGCGGTCTCCACCTGGGTGGCGGACTTTGTCGCGACGGTCTTGCCGACGGTGACCCGACCGGCGGCGATCAGCTGGCTCGCGTGCTCACGCGACCGCGCGAGCTTCCGCCGGACCAGTTCGGCGTCCAGACGGCGGCGTGCGACTCCTGCCACGGTGGGTTCAGCTCCTGCTTTCGTGCGGTCGTGGGGGCGCCGGAGGTCCCGGGCGGGCGTCGAGCGCGGTGAGCGCGTCGCGCAGCCCCCGGTGTACATCCTCGTACACCTCCACATGGCCGTCGGTGGCGAGGTGGTCGGCGTCGGCCAGCCGGTCGAGGGCGGTGTCGACCTCGGGGTGGCCGGTGGCGGTGCGGGGAACGTCCAGCGGGGCGGGTGCGGCGGGGTCGTACTCGGGTTCGCCCCCGGTGGCCGCCTCCGGAACCGCCGCGTCCGCCTCCGCCACGACCTCGGGCAAAGAGTCGCTCATGCCCAGACGCTACCGCGAAGCTCTGGGGTACCGTCGATCGCGATGGCAACGATCGATGAGTGCCGCGCCGCACTCGAAAAGCTCTCGGACACCATGGCAGGCGCCGACGGACAGGTGCGTGAGGCGACGGCCCTCGACCGTTCGGTGAGCTGCCACATCACGGACCTCGACGTCACCTTCGTGGGGCGGATGCGGGACGGCCGGATCGAGGTGCACGACACCCTTCAGGGGCCGCCCGCCGAGAAGGCGCAGATCCGGCTCGCGATGACGGGCGACGACCTGGTGGCCCTGGTCGACGGCGAACTGAACTTCGCCAAGGCCTGGGGGTCGGGCCGCGTGAAGCTGGAGGCGGGCTTCCGGGACCTGTTCCAGCTCAGGAAGCTTCTGTAGCGGCCCCCACCTTCTCGGCCCCCACCTTCTCGGGGCCCGCCTTCTCGGATCCGGGCTCCTCGGCCGCTGCCTCCTCTGATCCGGGCTCCTCGGACCCCGTCTTCTCGGTCCCGGCCACCCCGGTCCGTGCCTTGCGTGCCGCCGGCACCACCAACGGCGTGCCCGTCTCCGGGTCGTCGATGACCTGGCAGCGCAGCCCGAAGACCTCCTCGACCAGCTCGGCCGTGACGATCTCGGAGGGGGCTCCCTCGGCGATCACCGAGCCGCCGCGCAGGGCGATGAGATGGGTGGCGTAGCGGGCGGCGTGGTTGAGGTCGTGCAGCACGGCGACCAGCGTGCGGCCCTGCTCCTCGTGGAGTTCGGCGCACAGGTCGAGCACGTCGATCTGGTGCTGGATGTCGAGGAAGGTGGTCGGCTCGTCGAGCAGCAGCAGCGGGGTCTGCTGGGCGAGCGCCATGGCGATCCAGACCCGCTGGCGCTGACCGCCGGACAGCTCGTCGACGTAACGGTCGGCCAGTTCGGCGACCCCGGTCGACTCCATCGACTCCCGGACGATCCGCTCGTCCTCGGCCGACCACTGGCGCAACAGACCCTGGTGCGGGTACCGGCCGCGGCCCACGAGGTCGCCGACGGTGATCCCGTCGGGCGCGATCGACGACTGCGGCAGCAGCCCGAGCGTCCGGGCGACCTTCTTCGCGGGCATCGACTGGATGACGTTCCCGTCGAGCAGCACCCGCCCCTGTGCCGGCTTCAGCATCCGCGACAGGGCCCGCAGCAGCGTGGACTTCCCGCACGCGTTGGGGCCGACGATCACGGTGAAGGAGTTGTCGGGAATCTCCACCGACAGCTGCTCGGCGATGACCCGCTGGTCGTAGGCGAGGGTGACGTTCTCGGCGGACAGGCGGTTCACAGTGCTCCCTTGGTCTTTCGCGTGCGCCGACGCGCTGTCGTTCTCGTTCATATCCGCCCGGCCTTGCGCTCGGTGACCAGCAGCCACAGCAGGTAGACGCCGCCGAGTACGCCGGTGACCACGCCGACCGGCAGTTGGTCGGCCCCGAAGGCCCGCTGCGAGGCCCAGTCGGCGACGATCAGCAGGGTCGCGCCCATGCACATCGCGGGCACCAGGTTCGGGCCCGGGGAGCGGGTCAGCCGCTTGGCGAGCTGGGGCGCGGTGAGGGCGACGAAACTGACCGGCCCGGCCGCGGCGGTGGCCCCGGCGGTGAGCAGGACGGCCGACACCATCAGCAGCAGCCGTACCCGCTCGACGCTCACCCCGAGGGCGTACGACACGTCGTCGCCCATCTCCATCATCCGCAGCCCGCGCGCGTTGCCGAGCACCAGGGGCACGAGGAGCGCGCACATGATCAGCAGCGGCCAGACCTGGGCCCAGTCACGCCCGTTGAGGGAGCCGGTCATCCAGACGACCGCGCGGGCCGCGTCGACGAGGTCGGCCTTGGTGATGAGGTAGCCGTTGACCGCCGTGACGATCGCGGAGACACCGATGCCGACCAGCACGAGCCGATAGCCGTGCACGCCCCGCTTCCACGCCAGCACATAGATCGCGATGCCGGTGACCAGTCCGCCGACGAGCGCCCCGAGGGCCACCTGGTTCGCGCTGCCGGAGAACAGCACGATGACGACCAGGGCGCCGGCCGTGGCGCCCTGCGAGAGGCCGAGCACGTCCGGACTGCCCAGCGGATTGCGGGAGATGGACTGGAACAGCGCCCCACCGAGCCCGAGCGAGGCCCCGACGAGGAGGCCGACCAGGACTCTCGGCAGCCGCAGCTCGTTGACGATGAACTCCTGGCCCGCGTCGCCGTTGCCCAGCAGCGTCCGCAGGACGTCGCCGGCCGGGATCGGGAAGTCGCCGGTCCCGATCAGCACGACGCTCGCGGTCAGCGCCGCCACGAGCAGCAGGACGACGACGGTGAACGCCCGCACGTCCAGGCGGACCGACAGGCCGCCGGGCGTGCGCAGCGCACGACCGCGTACAGCGCGCTCGCCCCTGTCGTGTGTCTCCCTCTTGGGCTGCGTCTTCACAGCTGGGCCGTCCTCCGCCGTCGTACGAGAAAGATGAAGACCGGGCCGCCCAGGATCGCGGTGACGATGCCGACCTGCAGCTCCGCCGGCCGTGCCACCATGCGGCCGAGCACGTCGGCGCCGAGCAGCAGCACGGGCGACAGGACGGTCGCGTACGGCAGGATCCAGCGCAGGTCGGGCCCGGTGAAGGACCGCACCACATGCGGGACCATCAGCCCGACGAAGACGATCGGCCCGCAGGCGGCTGTCGCGGCCCCGCACAGCACGGTCGCGGCGGCCATGGAAAGCGCGCGGGTGCGGTTGAGGTTGGCGCCGAGCGCGCGGGCGGTGTCGTCGCCCATGGCCATCGCGTTCAGCGGCCGGGCGAGCAGCAGCGCGACGACCGTACCGACGGCCAGGAACGGCAGCACCTGGGTGATGGTGTCGTCGGTCGCCGAGGCCAGCGAACCGACCGTCCAGAAGCGCATCTTGGAGAGCGCCGCGTCGTCCATGATCATCACGGCCTGGAGGTAGCCGTAGAGCGCGGCGCTGATCGCCGTACCGGCGAGCGCCAGCCGCACCGGTGTCGCGCCCCGGCTGCCGCCGAGGAACCAGACCAGCGCCCCGACCATGGCCGCGCCGGCGAACGCGAACCACACGTATCCGCTCAGCGAGGTGACGCCGAAGTAGGTGATGGCGGTGACCACGGCCGCGGACGCGCCCGCGTTGATGCCGAGCAGCCCCGGATCGGCCAGCGGGTTCCGGGTGAGCGCCTGGAGGACGGCACCGGCCAGGCCGAGCGCGGCCCCCGCGAGCAGTCCGAGGAGCGTGCGCGAGATCCGCTCCCCGACCACGGCGTCGCCGTACGTCCCCGTGTCCTCGAACAGGCCGTGCCAGACCTGCTCCAGGGAGAGTTCTTTCGCACCGATCGCGATACTCGCCAGGGCGACCAGGACGAGGATCACGAGGGCCACGAGAAGCCCGACGGCTCGTACCGCCCGGCGGTTCGGGGGCGCGGGGGCGGTCTCCGCGCGCGGTTCAGGAGGACTGTCGACCAACACCCGGTTAGGTTAGCCTATCCTCCCTTTCTGGCTCGATCGCGTCCGTTCTGGCTCGATCGCATCCGCGACCGACGCTCCGTCGTACGGTGCGGGTGCCCGCCCAGCCCGTCACAAACCCAGCTTGGCCAGCGCCTTCCCCCCGTCCAGCTCGCACGTGCCCTCGCCGGCCGCCGTCCAGGCCGCCGCGCACAGCGCCCGGAGTCCGTCCAGGGCCTCGCCCTCGCCGTCGAGTTCCAGCCGATCCGGCCCCGCCGTGGCCGTCCAGCCGCCGCAGCGGAATCCAGCGCCCGCCTCGACGACCTCCGGCTGCCCGGTCAGCATCCCCCGCAGATCGGCGTCGACGTAGGTCGGCCGGTGCTGCGGCGGCGCGGCCAGCAACTGCGCGCCGTCGGTCACACCGGTCAGCACGAGCAGCGAGTCGACCTCCCCGTTGAACGCCCCCTCGATGTCCGTGTCCAGCCGGTCCCCCACCACCAACGGCCGCTCGGCACCGGTCCGCAAAATCGTCTCCCGGTGCATCGGCGGCAGGGGCTTGCCCGCCACCTGCGGCTCCGCGCCGGTCGCGATCCGGACGACCTGCACCGCCGCCCCGTTGCCCGGCGCGATCCCCCGCGCGCTCGGAATCGTCAGGTCGGTGTTGGACGCGAACCACGGCACCCCACGCGCGATGGCGTAGCAGGCCTCCGCGAACCGCCCCCAGGGCAGGTCGAGGCCGCCGAACCCCTGCACCACCGCCGCCGGGTCGTCGTCCGCCGACTCGACGGGCTCCAGACCCCGCTCGCGCAGCGCCACCCGTAGCCCCTCGCCCCCGATGACCAGCACCCGCGCCCCGGCGGGCAACTGCTCGCTGATCAGCCGGGCCACGGCCTGCGCCGAGGTGATGACGTCACCGGCCTCGGTCGGTATCCCGAGAGCCGTCAGATGCGCGGCCACCGTGTCGGGCGTCCGCAGCGCGTTGTTCGTCACGTACGCGAGGTGCATCCCACCGGCGCGCGCCGTGCTCAGGGACTCCACGGCGTACGCGATCGCACTCCCTCCCGCGTACACCACCCCGTCCAGATCGAGCAGAGCCGTGTCGTACGCCTCGCTCAGGGCCTGCCCACTGCCGTCGGGCCGCGTCCTGACTGCCTGGCTCATCGCGCTCCGCTCCTCGCTCGGTCCGACGGTCCGACCGCCCGGGCCGGACGCCCGTCGGTCAACAATCGGTCAGGTCACTTTCCCCGATCATCCCTCACGCCACCGACACCCATACGATGCATCAATGAACTACGCAGGTCCCGCGGAGGAGATCCCGGCGCGCAGCGGCCTCGAACTGACCCCGTTCCGGGGGCTTCGCTACGACCCCGACCGGGTCGGCAGCCTGGCCGCCGTCACATCACCGCCGTACGACGTCGTCGTACGGCCGGACGGTCTGCTCCACCTCGAATCCGCCGATCCCCACAACATCGTCCGCCTGATACTCCCCCAGGCCAGTACCCCGACCGGCCGTGACGAACAGGCGGCCGACACGCTGCGGCGCTGGCTCGCCGACGGCGTCCTCGCCGCCGACGCCGAGCCCGGTCTCTACGTCTACGAGCAGGCGGACGGCAGCATCCTTCAGCGCGGTCTCATAGGCGCCCTGCGCCTCTCCGAGCCCTCCGCGGGCGTGGTCCTGCCCCACGAGGACGTCATCCCCCATGTCATCGCGGACCGCGCCGCCCTGATGCGCGCCACCGGCACCAACATGGAGCCCCTGCTCCTCACCTACCGGGGCGGCTGCGCCTCAGCCGGGGCGACCGCCGTGGTCGAGCGCACCACGGAACGCGCCCCTCTCCTCGCCACCACGACGGAGGACGGCTTCCGGCATCGACTCTGGGCGGTCACCGACCCCGCCGACCTCGCCGAGATCCAGTCGGACCTCGCCCGCCACCAGGCCCTGATAGCCGACGGCCACCACCGCTGGGCGACCTACCTCCGGCTCCGCACGGAACACCCGTCCCCCAGCCCCTGGGACTACGGCCTGGTCCTGCTGGTGGACACCGCCCGCTACCCCCTGCGCGTACGCGCGATCCACCGCCTCCTCCATCAACTCCCGCTCCGGGACGCCCTCACCGCCCTGGACGGCCTGTTCCGCGTGCGCCGCCTCGACGTCCCTCTCCCGGAGGCCCTGGAGGCCCTGGCGGACGCGACCACCACCGGGAACGCCTTCGTCCTCGCGGGCTCGTCCGACGGAGCCTTCCACCTCGTCGACCGCCCGGACCCGGACCTCCTCGCCCGTACGATCCCCGCCGACCGGCCGCCGGCCTGGCGCACCCTCGACGCGACGGTCCTCCACGCCACCCTCCTCGGCCACGTCTGGCGCATCCCCGAGGACTCCCCGGCGCATGTCGCCTACATCCACGACACGGCCGCCACCGTCGAGAAGGCCGAACGCGACGGCGGCACGGCCGTCCTCATGCACCCGGTCCGCGAGGAGGTCGTCCGCGACCTGGCCCGCCAGGGCGTCACCATGCCCCGCAAGTCCACGTCGTTCGGCCCCAAGCCGGCGTCCGGGCTGGTACTGCGCGCACTGGAGTTCTGAGACGGCGGCTTCCGCGACGGCCGGACATGAGAAAGGGCGGGATCCCTGTACGGAATCCCGCCCTTCACGCTCTCTACCGGACGTCAGTCCTTGTCGTCGTCGGCGACAACGACGACATCCGCGTCGTCCACATCGGCAGGGCCGTCATCGTCGCCTGCGGCTGCGTCGGTGTCGGTGTCGGTGTCGGTGTCGGTGTCATGGTCCTCGTCGACGAGGAGGCCGTCTTCGTTCCCGTCCTCGTCATCGTCCTCGACGAGGGCGTCCATGAACTCGACACCGTCCATCTCCGCCAGCCGGTCCGAAGCGTCCGTGCTGCCGTCCTTGTCGGCCTCGACGGCCTTGGCGAACCACTCCCGCGCCTCGCCCTCACGCCCGGCCGCGAGCAACGCGTCGGCGTAGGCGTACCGCAGGCGCGCGGTCCACGGCTGTACGGAGTTGGAGGCCAGCTCGGGGCTCTGCAGCGTCACGATGGCCGCGTCCAGCTGGTCCATGTCCCGCCGGGCGCCGGCCGCGACGAGCCGCATCTCGACCTGCCCGGCCTTGTCCAGCTTGTGCACCTCGGGGGCCCCGGCCATGTCGAGCGCCTTCTCGGGCCGCCCGAGACCACGCTCGCAGTCCGCCATGACGGGCCACAGCTCGACGTTGCCGGTCATCCGCCGGGCCGCACGGAACTCCGCGAGCGCCTCGCTGTACTTCTGGTTCGCGTACGCCGCGAAGCCGGCCGCTTCCCGCACGGCCGCGACACGCGACGCCAGCCGCAGAGCGACCTTGGAGTAGCCGTACGCCCTCTCGGGGTCCTCGTCGATGAGCTGCGCGACCATCACCAGGTTCTTGGCGACATCCTCGGCCAGCCCCTTGGGCAGGCTCAGCAGCTCCTGGCGTACGTCCTTGTCGATCTCGTCGCCGGTGACGTCCTCGGGGATCGGCAGCCGCTTGATCGGCTCCCGGTCCCGGTCCCGCTCGTCGCGGAAACGGCCACCACCACGCCGGTCGTCGCCGCCGCGCCGGTCGTCACGGCCACGGAAGCCTCCGGGCCGACCGCCACGGTCGTCACGACGGGGACCACGCCCCCGGTCGTCGCTGCGGCGATCGTCACGCCCACGGAACCCGCCGGCGCGCTCGCCACCACGGCTGTCGTCACGACGGAACCCGCCACCGCGCTGCTCGCCACGGTTGTCGTCACGGCGGAAGCCGCCACGGTCGTCGTCACGACGGAACGCGGGACGGTCACCCTCACGACGCTCGGGACGAGCGGGGCGGTCATCCCGACGGTCGTCGCGCCGGAAGTCGTCGCGACGGTCATCGCGGCGGTCATCGCGGCGGAAGGGGGGACGGTCACCGTCCCGGCGGTCGTCGCGCCGGAAGTCGTCTCGGCGGTCGTCACGGCGGAAGGGCGGACGCCCACCGCGGTCGTCCCCGCGTCGCTCGTCGCGGCCACGCTCGTCGCGGCCACGGAACCCGCCGCCGCGCTGCTCACCACCACGGTTGTCGTCGCGGCGGAAGCCGCCACGGTCGTCGTCACGGCGGAAGCCGCCACGGTCGTCGTCGCGACGGAACGCGGGACGGTCACCCTCACGGCGCTCGGGACGAGCGGGACGGTCGTCCCGACGGAACCCACGGTCCCGGTCATCGCGCCGGAAGCCGCCACGATCACCACGGTCCCCGCTGTCGCGCCGGTCGTCCCTGCGGTCATCCCGACGGTCGTCACGACGGAACGCGGGACGGTCGTCGCGGCGGTCGTCGCGACGGAAGGCCGGCCGGTCGCCGTCCCGCCGGAATCCACGGTCGCGATCCCGATCGTCACGACGAGGGGCCCCCGGACGGTCGTCGCGGCGGAACGCGGGACGAGGCCCACGGTCACCATCACGGCGGTCGTCACGGCGGTCGTCGCGGCCACGGAACCCGACGCCGCGCTGCTCACCACCACGGTTGTCGTCACGACGGAAGCCACCACGGTCGTCGCGGCGATCGTCGCGACGGAACCCGCCTCGGTCATCACCCCGCCGGTCATCACCACGGCGGTCGTCGCTACGGCGATCGTCACGCCGCCCGTAGCCACCACGGTCGTTGTCGCGCCGGTCGTTGTCGCGGCGCGGTCCACCGCGATAGCCGCCACGGTCACCACTGTCCCGTCGCCGCTGGTCGCGCTCCGGTCGATCGTCGGGAGAGTTGGTGGACATGGTGACTCCTGTCTTCGGTACTGCAAGCATTCTAGAAACAAAAGGACCCCTGGTCCCAGCTGAACGCTGGGACCAGGGGTCCTTCCAAAGATTGTTCGGCGGCGTCCTACTCTCCCACAGGGTCCCCCCTGCAGTACCATCGGCGCTGTAAGGCTTAGCTTCCGGGTTCGGAATGTAACCGGGCGTTTCCCTCACGCTATGACCACCGAAACCCTAATGGTTTCGAGCGAACAAGCACACTCTTCTTTTGTGTGGTTCAGCTCTAGCCGACAACTGTTCGTTGTCTCAGAACTAACACAGTGGACGCGAGCAACTGAGGACAAGCCCTCGGCCTATTAGTACCAGTCAACTCCACCCATTACTGGGCTTCCATATCTGGCCTATCAACCCAGTCGTCTACTGGGAGCCTTACCCCATCAAGTGGGTGGGAATACTCATCTCGAAGCAGGCTTCCCGCTTAGATGCTTTCAGCGGTTATCCCTCCCGAACGTAGCCAACCAGCCATGCCCTTGGCAGAACAACTGGCACACCAGAGGTTCGTCCGTCCCGGTCCTCTCGTACTAGGGACAGCCCTTCTCAATATTCCTACGCGCGCAGCGGATAGGGACCGAACTGTCTCACGACGTTCTAAACCCAGCTCGCGTACCGCTTTAATGGGCGAACAGCCCAACCCTTGGGACCGACTCCAGCCCCAGGATGCGACGAGCCGACATCGAGGTGCCAAACCATCCCGTCGATATGGACTCTTGGGGAAGATCAGCCTGTTATCCCCGGGGTACCTTTTATCCGTTGAGCGACGGCGCTTCCACAAGCCACCGCCGGATCACTAGTCCCGACTTTCGTCCCTGCTCGACCCGTCGGTCTCACAGTCAAGCTCCCTTGTGCACTTACACTCACCACCTGATTGCCAACCAGGCTGAGGGAACCTTTGGGCGCCTCCGTTACCCTTTGGGAGGCAACCGCCCCAGTTAAACTACCCATCAGACACTGTCCCCGATCCGGATCACGGACCCGGGTTAGACATCCAGCACGACCAGACTGGTATTTCAACGACGACTCCACCCGAACTGGCGTCCGAGCTTCACAGTCTCCCAGCTATCCTACACAAGCCGAACCGAACACCAATATCAAACTGTAGTAAAGGTCCCGGGGTCTTTCCGTCCTGCTGCGCGAAACGAGCATCTTTACTCGTAGTGCAATTTCACCGGGCCTATGGTTGAGACAGTCGAGAAGTCGTTACGCCATTCGTGCAGGTCGGAACTTACCCGACAAGGAATTTCGCTACCTTAGGATGGTTATAGTTACCACCGCCGTTTACTGGCGCTTAAGTTCTCAGCTTCGCCACCCCGAAGAGTGACTAACCGGTCCCCTTAACGTTCCAGCACCGGGCAGGCGTCAGTCCGTATACATCGCCTTACGGCTTCGCACGGACCTGTGTTTTTAGTAAACAGTCGCTTCTCGCTGGTCTCTGCGGCCACCCCCAGCTCACCGAGTAAATCGGATCACCAGTGATGGCCCCCCTTCTCCCGAAGTTACGGGGGCATTTTGCCGAGTTCCTTAACCATAGTTCACCCGAACGCCTCGGTATTCTCTACCAGACCACCTGAGTCGGTTTAGGGTACGGGCCGCCATGAAACTCGCTAGAGGCTTTTCTCGACAGCATAGGATCATCCACTTCACCACAATCGGCTCGGCATCAGGTCTCAGACTATTGCCAGGCGGATTTACCTACCTGACGTCCTACACCCTTACCCCGGGACAACCACCGCCCGGGATGGACTACCTTCCTGCGTCACCCCATCACTCACCTACTGCAAGTCTGGTTCGTCGGCTCCACCACTCCCCTTCACCCGAAGGATCCGGGGCGGCTTCACGGACTTAGCATCGCCTGGTTCGATGTTTGACGCTTCACAGCGGGTACCGGAATATCAACCGGTTATCCATCGACTACGCCTGTCGGCCTCGCCTTAGGTCCCGACTTACCCTGGGCAGATCAGCTTGACCCAGGAACCCTTGGTCAATCGGCGCAAACGTTTCTCACGTTTGTATCGCTACTCATGCCTGCATTCTCACTCGTGAACCGTCCACAACTCGCTTACACGGCTGCTTCACCCGGCACACGACGCTCCCCTACCCATCACGATCCCCGTTGGGGGTATATATCGCAATGACACGACTTCGGCGGTACGCTTGAGCCCCGCTACATTGTCGGCGCGGAATCACTAGACCAGTGAGCTATTACGCACTCTTTCAAGGGTGGCTGCTTCTAAGCCAACCTCCTGGTTGTCTCTGCGACTCCACATCCTTTCCCACTTAGCGTACGCTTAGGGGCCTTAGTCGATGCTCTGGGCTGTTTCCCTCTCGACCATGGAGCTTATCCCCCACAGTCTCACTGCCGCGCTCTCACTTACCGGCATTCGGAGTTTGGCTAAGGTCAGTAACCCGGTAGGGCCCATCGCCTATCCAGTGCTCTACCTCCGGCAAGAAACACACGACGCTGCACCTAAATGCATTTCGGGGAGAACCAGCTATCACGGAGTTTGATTGGCCTTTCACCCCTAACCACAGGTCATCCCCCAGGTTTTCAACCCTGGTGGGTTCGGTCCTCCACGAAGTCTTACCTCCGCTTCAACCTGCCCATGGCTAGATCACTCCGCTTCGGGTCTTGAGCGTGCTACTAAAATCGCCCTGTTCGGACTCGCTTTCGCTACGGCTACCCCACCCGGGTTAACCTCGCAACACACCGCAAACTCGCAGGCTCATTCTTCAAAAGGCACGCAGTCACGAGACACCAAGCAAGCTTGATGTCCGACGCTCCCACGGCTTGTAGGCACACGGTTTCAGGTACTATTTCACTCCGCTCCCGCGGTACTTTTCACCATTCCCTCACGGTACTATCCGCTATCGGTCACCAGGGAATATTTAGGCTTAGCGGGTGGTCCCGCCAGATTCACACGGGATTTCTCGGGCCCCGTGCTACTTGGGTGTCTCTCAAACGAGCCGCTGACGTTTCAGCTACGGGGGTCTTACCCTCTACGCCGGACCTTTCGCATGTCCTTCGCCTACATCAACGGTTTCTGACTCGTCCTGTTGCCGGCAGACAACAGAAGAGAGATCCCACAACCCCGTATACGCAACCCCTGCCGGGTCTCACACGCATACGGTTTGGCCTCATCCGGTTTCGCTCGCCACTACTCCCGGAATCACGGTTGTTTTCTCTTCCTGCGGGTACTGAGATGTTTCACTTCCCCGCGTTCCCTCCACTTGCCCTATGTGTTCAGGCAAGGGTGACAGCCCATGACGACTGCCGGGTTTCCCCATTCGGACACCCCCGGATCAAAGCCTGGTTGACGACTCCCCGGGGCCTATCGTGGCCTCCCACGTCCTTCATCGGTTCCTGGTGCCAAGGCATCCACCGTGCGCCCTTAAAAACTTGGCCACAGATGCTCGCGTCCACTGTGCAGTTCTCAAACAACGACCAACCACCCATCACCCCCGGTTTCCACCGGAGTTCACTGGGGCCGGCACTGAGGGGACGTTCATTCCCTCAGACACCCAACAGCGTGCCCGACACCCTCGCCGCTCGTGATCAGCGTTCCACGCTCCGAAGAGCAGTACTTGCAGCCCGAGACGGCCGACGGTGCCGAATAATCAACGTTCCACCCATGAGCAACCAGCATCAGACGTTCGCTGATGATCTGGCCTCTGGACTGCCGTGGCAGCCTAGAAGTGCTCCTTAGAAAGGAGGTGATCCAGCCGCACCTTCCGGTACGGCTACCTTGTTACGACTTCGTCCCAATCGCCAGTCCCACCTTCGACAGCTCCCTCCCACAAGGGGTTGGGCCACCGGCTTCGGGTGTTACCGACTTTCGTGACGTGACGGGCGGTGTGTACAAGGCCCGGGAACGTATTCACCGCAGCAATGCTGATCTGCGATTACTAGCAACTCCGACTTCATGGGGTCGAGTTGCAGACCCCAATCCGAACTGAGACAGGCTTTTTGAGATTCGCTCCGCCTCACGGCTTCGCAGCTCATTGTACCTGCCATTGTAGCACGTGTGCAGCCCAAGACATAAGGGGCATGATGACTTGACGTCGTCCCCACCTTCCTCCGAGTTGACCCCGGCAGTCTCCTGTGAGTCCCCATCACCCCGAAGGGCATGCTGGCAACACAGAACAAGGGTTGCGCTCGTTGCGGGACTTAACCCAACATCTCACGACACGAGCTGACGACAGCCATGCACCACCTGTACACCGACCACAAGGGGGCGACCATCTCTGGCCGTTTCCGGTGTATGTCAAGCCTTGGTAAGGTTCTTCGCGTTGCGTCGAATTAAGCCACATGCTCCGCTGCTTGTGCGGGCCCCCGTCAATTCCTTTGAGTTTTAGCCTTGCGGCCGTACTCCCCAGGCGGGGAACTTAATGCGTTAGCTGCGGCACCGACGACGTGGAATGTCGCCAACACCTAGTTCCCACCGTTTACGGCGTGGACTACCAGGGTATCTAATCCTGTTCGCTCCCCACGCTTTCGCTCCTCAGCGTCAGTAATGGCCCAGAGATCCGCCTTCGCCACCGGTGTTCCTCCTGATATCTGCGCATTTCACCGCTACACCAGGAATTCCGATCTCCCCTACCACACTCTAGTCTGCCCGTATCGAATGCAGACCCGGGGTTAAGCCCCGGGCTTTCACATCCGACGCGACAGACCGCCTACGAGCTCTTTACGCCCAATAATTCCGGACAACGCTCGCGCCCTACGTATTACCGCGGCTGCTGGCACGTAGTTAGCTTAGCGCTTCTTCTGCAGGTACCGTCACTTTCGCTTCTTCCCTGCTGAAAGAGGTTTACAACCCGAAGGCCGTCATCCCTCACGCGGCGTCGCTGCATCAGGCTTTCGCCCATTGTGCAATATTCCCCACTGCTGCCTCCCGTAGGAGTCTGGGCCGTGTCTCAGTCCCAGTGTGGCCGGTCGCCCTCTCAGGCTCGGCTACCCGTCGTCGCCTTGGTGAGCCGTTACCTCACCAACAAGCTGATAGGCCGCGGGCTCATCCTTCACCGCCGGAGCTTTCCACACTCATCGGATGCCCGAGAGTGTCGTATCCGGTATTAGACCCCGTTTCCAGGGCTTGTCCCAGAGTGAAGGGCAGATTGCCCACGTGTTACTCACCCGTTCGCCACTAATCCCCACCGAAGTGGTTCATCGTTCGACTTGCATGTGTTAAGCACGCCGCCAGCGTTCGTCCTGAGCCAGGATCAAACTCTCCGTGAATGTTTACCCGTAATCGGGTGCACACATCACGAGAGCGGAACCACCGGCGGAATAAGCCGATGGTTCACAGCGTCCTCGCTGTGTTTATTTCAAAGGAACCTCGCCCCAGCAGATGCTGGAGACGGGGTATCAACTAATCTGGCGTTGATTTTTGGCACGCTGTTGAGTTCTCAAGGAACGGACGCTTCCTTTGTACTCACCCAAGTTATTTCCTGGGCTTTCCTCCGGGCGCTTCCCTTCGGTCTTGCGTTTCCGACTCTATCAGATCGTTTTCCGATCCGATTCCCTGTCGGGGGGATTTGCCTTTCGGCTGTCTTTAGGCCTCGCGGTTTCCCTTGCGGCCTTTCGACATTCACTACGTTAGCCGATTCCCTCGGCAACTCATAATTGAGTGGTGCGGGCTGGAATCAGGGCATGCCTAATTCGCCCCCGCTGAGGGGATGTCGTAGGTAGTGGGTTGGCCGCTCTCGGCTGCTGGCTGATCGCCGTAACCGGTTCAAGCGGCTCGGGCTACGTTACGGATCGCCCAGGGGCGAGTCAAGTTGAGCGCCGACGGGGGACATGGGCTCGATAAGGGCTGACCGTCGGGTCGTTGGCGATCCAGAAGCGCCAGGGGTGGACCCCACCGTCGCCGGAGACCCCGGTGCGGGGGCCGTTGAGTACCTGGTCAGGGCCGACGGGGGTGCCGGTCAGAACGGTCAGGGGCGAGGTCTCGGCGGCGCAGGCGTCCGTGCCGTCCAGGGCTCGGTCGATGTCCAGGGCCGTGGCCAGGCGGGCCGGCCCTTTGGCCAGTTCTTTGTCATTTCGGGCCGAGATTCGACGTTTGCGAGCAAGGTCGGCCCCTTCGGTGATCTCGCCGGCGCGCAGCAGGACCGCGCTCGCCCGGCCCTCCGGACCGCACACGAGGTTCATGCAGTGCCACATGCCGTAGGTGAAGTAGACGTACACATGTCCGGGCGGACCGAACATCACGCCGTTGCGGGCTGTGCGACCGCGATAGGCGTGGGAACCCGGGTCGTTCGCACCGTCATAGGCCTCGACCTCCGTGAGACGGAGCTCGATCGGGCCCTCCGGGGTGGTGCGGACGAGGACGCGCCCGAGGAGGTCCGGCGCCACCTCCAGCACGGGGCGGTCGAAGAACTCGCGGGCGAGGGGCGTACGGTCGGGGCTCGCGATCATGGCGTACGAGCGTAGTCCAGACGGGTGCGTGCCGACGGGTGGCGTGGGGGCGTCCTCCTTGGAAGGGTGAGGAAGCGGGAGGACGCGGAACCGGGTGCCGTCGGTTTGCGTTTGTAGGGATCAAGGCTCCGCGCCACGCAGAGCGATCCACACCACAGAGAACACAGAACCACGCAGATGCGCAGGCTTCGGCCTGACGGGAGGAACAGACATGGGGTTCAAGCGGCTGCTCGCGAGCCTGGGAGCCGGTGGCGCTTCGGTCGAGACGGTGTTGACCGAGATCAATGTCGTCCCGGGCGGTGTCGTCCAGGGTGAGGTGCGGATCCAGGGCGGCTCCGTGGACCAGCAGATCGAGGCGCTGTCCGTCGGGCTTCAGGCCAAGGTGGAGGTCGAGGGCCAGGACGCGGAGTACAAGCAGGACATCGAGTTCACCAAGCAGCGGCTCGGCGGTGCCTTCGAGCTGAAGGCCGAGGCCGTGCATGTGGTGCCGTTCGGGCTGGAGATCCCGTGGGAGACCCCGATCACCACCATTCAGGGTCAGCCGCTGCCCGGGATGCACATCGGTGTGACCACCGAGCTGGAGATCGCGCGCGCGGTCGACTCCGGTGACCTGGACCCCATCAACGTGCACCCGCTGCCCGCGCAGCAGGCTCTCCTGGACGCCTTCATCCAGCTGGGCTTCCGCTTCAAGAACGCGGACATGGAGCGCGGTCACATCCGGGGGACCCGGCAGAAGCTGCCGTTCTACCAGGAGATCGAGTTCTACCCGCCGCAGCAGTACCACGGCCTGAACCAGGTCGAGTTGAGCTTCGTCGCCGACGAGCGCGAGATGGACGTCGTGCTGGAGATGGACAAGAAGCCGGGTCTGTTCAGCGAGGGCAGCGACTCGTTCCGCTCGTTCAAGGTGGGTCTGCACGACTACCAGGGCACGGACTGGACGGCGTACCTCAACCAGTGGCTGTCCGAGGTCGGCAGCAAGCGCAGCTGGTTCTAGGCTCGGTACCACTGGAACCACACCCACCCCGGATCCATCAGGAGGTATCGAGGTGACCGAGCCGAAGAGGCCGCCGCTCCCCCACGATTTCCACCCGGTCGTGCCGTCCTTCACGGTCGCGAGCGAGGACGTCGAGGCGGGTTCCACGCTCAAGGACGCCCAGGTCTACGCGGAGGGGAACACCTCGCCGCAGCTGCGCTGGGAGGGCTTCCCGCCGGAGACCAAGAGCTTCGCCGTGACGTGCTACGACCCGGACGCCCCCACGGGGAGCGGGTTCTGGCACTGGGTCGTCTTCGACATCCCGGCGTCGGTGACGGAGTTGCCGACAGGTGCCGGGTCGGGGAAGTTCGAGGGACTGCCCGAGGGCGCCGTCCAGGTGCGCAACGACTACGGGACGAAGGACTTCGGCGGGGCCGCCCCGCCGCCCGGCGATCCGGCCCACCGGTACGTGTTCACGGTGTACGCCGTGGACCAGGAGAAGCTCGGCCCGGATTCGGACGCTTCGCCGGCCGTCGTCGGGTTCAACCTGCGGTTCCACACCCTGGCCCGCGCACAACTCATCGGTGAGTACGCCGCCGTGGCGGAATAGCAACGAAGCTGGACGTTCATTGAACGTTTGCCCGTCCCTGGTCTTGGAAGTGATCAGGGACGGGCATTTTTTATTGCGTTGTCCATCTCGGCGTGCCCGGCCAGAGTTGATCCAAGCCCGCCGGGGGGTGGGCTGGCACAGGAGGTGGGCTGGGATGCGGGACACGCTGGTACTGAACGCGAGCTTCGAGCCGCTGTCGACGGTGACGCTCAACCGAGCCGTCGTGCTGGTGCTGCAGGACAAGGCCGTCGTCGAGCAGACCCACCCCGAGCTGCGCATGCGGGGAGCCGCGGTCGACATACCGGCGCCCCGGGTGATCAGGCTCTGCCGCTACGTGCGGGTGCCGTTCCGAAGACAAGCGCCGTGGTCGAGGCGGGGTGTGCTGGTACGGGACAGGCACAGGTGCGCGTACTGCGGTCGTCGGGCGACGACCGTCGACCATGTGGTGCCGCGGTCGCGGGGCGGTGGGGACACCTGGCTGAACACGGTGGCTTCTTGCGCCGAGGACAACCACCGCAAGGCGGACCGGACTCCGGAGCAGGCGGGTATGCCGTTGCTGCGGCAGCCGTTCGAGCCGACGCCGGCCGATGCGATGCTGCTGTCGCTGGGCCACGATGACTTCGACGCGCTTCCGGCCTGGCTCTCGCAGGGAGCCGCGTAGGGCTCCGCCCCGGAAACGCGGCTCCCCAGCGCCGTTCGACTTCTGTCGTTTGCGGGCTGCGGCGGCGCCGTGGCTGGTCGCGCAGTTCCCCGCGCCCCTTAAAGGCAAAAGACTTGGGGCCCGCTCTTCTTCGGAAGGCGGGCCCGTCGTCGTGTTTGCCCGTCAGTCGATCGCCGGCTTCTCGCGGCGTTCGCCGTTGCCGTCGGCGGGGCGGGGGACGGTGGGGCCGCCGCCCAGGTTGCCGAAGTTGCCCATGGCGCCGGAGAGGCCCTTGAGGGCGTCGCCGATCTCGCTGGGGACGATCCAGAGCTTGTTGGCGTCGCCCTCGGCGATCTTGGGGAGCATCTGGAGGTACTGGTAGGAGAGGAGCTTCTGGTCCGGGTCACCGGCGTGGATGGCTTCGAAGACCGTACGGACCGCCTGGGCTTCGCCCTCCGCGCGCAGGGCGGCCGCCTTGGCCTCACCCTCGGCGCGGAGGATCTGGGACTGCTTCTCGCCCTCGGCGGTGAGGATGGCCGCCTGGCGCGTACCTTCGGCGGTGAGGATCGCGGCGCGCTTGTCGCGGTCGGCGCGCATCTGCTTCTCCATCGAGTCCTGGATGGAGGTGGGCGGCTCGATCGCCTTCAGTTCGACGCGGTTGACGCGGATGCCCCACTTGCCGGTGGCCTCGTCGAGGACGCCGCGCAGGGCCGCGTTGATCTCCTCGCGAGAGGTCAGGGTCCGCTCCAGGTCCATGCCACCGATGATGTTGCGCAGCGTGGTGACGGTGAGCTGCTCGATCGCCTGGATGTAGCTGGCGACCTCGTAGGTCGCGGCGCGGGCGTCGGTGACCTGGTAGTAGATGACCGTGTCGATGTTCACGACCAGGTTGTCCTGGGTGATCACCGGCTGCGGCGGGAACGGCACGACCTGTTCGCGGAGGTCGATGCGGTTGCGGATGGAGTCGATGAACGGGACCACGATGTTGAGGCCCGCGTTCAGAGTGCGCGTGTAGCGGCCGAACCGCTCGACGATGGCCGCGCTGGCCTGTGGGATCACCTGGATGGTCTTGATCAGGGCGATGAAGACCAACACCACCAGAATGATCAGGACGATGATGATCGGTTCCATCGTTGCTCCCCGTGCCCTTCTCCGCCGTGGCGCTTCCTGAAGATCTTATGCCTGTTCGGACTGTTGAAGATCTTGCTGGTCGAGTCTGGCAGAACACCGCCTGCCGGGTGGGTGGTTCAGGCCATTGCGTCATCGCCTCGTGACCACGTCGTACGAGGTCACATGACGATCGCCGTGGCTCCCTCGATCTCGACCACGTCCACTTCCTGCCCCACTTCGAAGGCCTGACCGGTGTCGAGCGCGCGGGCCGACCAGATCTCGCCGCCCAGCTTGATACGGCCGCCCGCGCCGTCGACCCGTTCGAGGACGACGGCGTGTTTGCCCCGCAACGCGTCGATGCCGGTGGCGAGTTGCGGCCGCTGCGATCTGTGCCGGGCCGCGATGGGCCGTACGACGGCGATGAGCGCGACGGAGACGATCGCGAAGACGACGACCTGGAGTACGACACCACCACCCAGCCCCGCGACCACGGCGCCGGCGACCGCGCCCAGGGCGAGCATTCCCAACTCGGGCATCGCGGTCACGACGAGGGCGATTCCGAGCCCGGCCGCGCCGATCAGCCACCACACCCATGCGTCGATGCTGTCCACATCGGCAATGGTAGAACCGCGATCGGGCCGCCGAACAGAGCGCCCGGTCAAAGATCGCGTACAGAGGGCTTCCAAGTCGGGTGGGCCCGGGCCGGGTTATGGCCCCGGCGCACCCGACAGCCGCAAGATCGACGGGAGTTGCGGGTCAGGTGAGCGGCAAGCCGCGGGCGGTCCAGCGGTCGTCGACCTGTTCCACGATGAGCGGGAGGCCGAAGCAGAGGGAGAGGTTGCGGGAGGTGAGCTCCAGCTCCAGCGGGCCCGCCGCCAGGACCTTGCCCTGACGGATCATCAGGACGTGCGTGAAGCCCGGGGGGATCTCCTCGACGTGGTGGGTGACCATGATCATGGAGGGAGCGATCGGGTCGCGGGCGAGGCGGCCGAGGCGGCGTACGAGGTCCTCGCGGCCGCCGAGGTCGAGACCGGCGGCGGGCTCGTCGAGGAGCAGCAGCTCGGGGTCGGCCATCAGGGCGCGGGCGATGAGGGTGCGCTTGCGCTCGCCCTCGGAGAGGGTGCCGAACTTGCGGTCGACGTACTCGGTCATGCCGAGGCGGTCGAGGAAGGCGCGGGCGCGCAGCTCGTCGACCTCCTCGTAGTCCTCGTTCCAGGTGGCCGTCATGCCGTAGGCGGCGGTCAGCACGGTCTGCAGGACGGTCTGGCGCCGGGGGAGCTTCTCCGCCATGGCGATGCCGGCCATGCCGATGCGGGGGCGCAGTTCGAAGACGTCGACCTTGCCGAGGGTGTCGCCGAGGATCGTGGCGGTGCCCTTGCTGGGGTAGAGGTAGCTGGACGCGATGTTCAGGAGGGTGGTCTTGCCGGCGCCGTTGGGGCCGAGGATGGCCCAGCGCTCGCCCTCCTTGACCGACCAGGAGACCTGGTCCACCAGAGCCCGGCCCTCGCGGACCACGGATACGTCCTCCAGCTCCAGAACATCGCTCATGAGCGCGCTGTCTCCCCTTGCAGTGTCGGCCTGACTCGGCTGTCGCGTACGCCTGTGGTTGGAGCCACCGCCGGGTGGGCGCAGCCCATAGGGAAATCTACGCCACCGGTCGGGCCACCCATCGCCTCGGTCGTCCTTAGGGTGGGGACATGCTCTCCGAACCACGCTCAGGACGCCTCGCCTCATGGGGAAATGCCCTTCTTGCCGGACTTGTCTCGCCGGATGACGCGGTGCTCGCGATCGTCGGGGAGGACGCGGTGCACCGGGTGGAGGGCTTGCCCGGCGAATCGGGGCCCGTGGGGCTGACGCTCGGGCTGGGGCGGTTGCGGGCGCTCGGGGTGACCGGGTTGCGGGTCGCGCTGCCGGCGCCGGGGCATCCGCTGGGGCTGAGCGGGCCGCCGGAGTTCAACAAGCGGGCGCTGGAGGCGGAGGAGGCGGTCGTCTGCCACGGGGGTGCGCTGGGGCTGGTGCCGGAGGTGTCCTCGGCCGGGCCGGCGGGCGACGAGCACGTGGAGGTCGTCTGGCACTGCCTGGAGGTGCGTGAGGCGCCGCCGGCCGACGTGCCGTCGCTCGGGGAGGCCGAGCGGGAGCTGGCGGAGGCGCTCCGGGAGGCGACGGAGGTGTTGTCGCGGCTGGACGTCGCGGCGTCCGGGCCGGTGGCGGAGGCGGCGATCGACGCGTACCGGGCTCGGGCCGAGCGGGGGCGGGAGGTCTTGGCGCCCGGGTATCCGCCGCGTGCGGTACGGGTGCTGGAGCTGGCGCAGCGGATCGGGCTGCTGATCTCCGTGGCCTTCGAGAACGGGCACGGCGGGGCCGTGAGCGCGTCCGAGATGGCCTCGCGGACGGCCGCGTTGCGGCCGGTGGAGCGGACGGCTCGGCGGGCGCAGGTGGCGGCGTACAACGCGTTCGTGGAGGAGCGGGAGCGGGGGCGGTAGTCCGGGCGGGGGTGCGCTGGGCCCTTGGCTGTGCGTTGCCCGGCGGCTGCGGGGCGGCTGGGCCCTTGGTTGCGGGTTGCTCGGTGATTGCGGCTGGGCGGGGGCCGGGTTTCGCTCACCGGCGCTTGCCGGGTGCCGCTGCGCCCACCCGTGCCGCCCCCAGCGGCACGACTGCCCGCAGCTGGGACGGCTGGATGGTCGGCGCGGCCGTGCGCGGTCGTGCTCAGTGGTTGGCCGTGATGTTGCCGAACGTCGGGTTGAGGGCGGCGATGAGGTTGGCGCTGAGGCCTGTGACCGTGACGGGGACATCGACGGGGACCTGGACGTCGAGGCCGGAGGCGACGCCCGGGGAGCCCACCGCGGCGCTGTCGGCGACCGAGTCGGCGACGGCGGCACCGGACGAGGCGCCCGCGGCGAGACCGGCGGCGGTGACGGTCAGAGCGGCCTTCTTGGCGAAGTTCATGAGCTGCGTTCCTCCTGCGTCGTACGTGTCCGGCCCAGCCGAACGGGCCGTGCGCTGATCAACGCCCGGCTGCTCCGCGGTGGTACGCGCCGACGGCGGGAACGGCCCCTTCGGCGCATTGGGGCGATGGAACGACTACAGGACGAAACCTGACCGGCCTCCCAGGGGGTGCCTGGGAGGCCGGTGGTCACTGGTGCTCCGGGGCGGAACGTCAGTGGTTGACACCCAGGTTGCCGAAGGCCGGGTTCAGGATGCCGACGACGTTCACGCTGTTGCCGACCGCGTTCACGGGGATGTGGACCGGGGCCTGGATGACGTTGCCCGAGACGACGCCCGGCGAGCCGATGGCCTTGCCGTCGGCGTGCGCCCCGCCGTCGGTGGCGGAGGCCATACCGGCACCGGCGGCGACGAGGCCACCGGCCACCATCGTGACAGCGGCGGCCTTCTTCAGGTTCTTCACTTTGAGCCCTTCCTTGCGATCACTGCGGCGGTCGCACGCAGCACGCACTGAAGAACGCCGGGGGTCCCGGCAGGATGCGCCACCCGGGGGACATACACCCGACAGTATGAATCTCAGCCCGGAGGGGAACCCTCCGTGTTGCCGGACAATCCGCACATCATCCGGTCACACCATGGCGTACCGCCCAGAGCGCGGCCTGGGTCCGGTCAGCCAGGTCGAGCTTCATGAGGATGTTCGAGACGTGGGTCTTCACCGTCTTCTCGGACAGCACCAGCGCCCGCGCTATCTCACGGTTGGAGCGGCCGTCGGCGATCAGGCCGAGCACCTCACGCTCCCGCTCGGTCAGCGAACCGCCTCTCCCCTGCCCGGAGTTGGCCTCCTCCTGGGACAACAGGGCGTCGGCGACCTCCGGCTGCAGGAGGATGTGTCCGGCGTGCACCGAGCGGATGGCGCCGGCCAGGGCGTCGGGGTCCACGTCCTTGTAGACGTATCCGGCGGCCCCGGCGCGCAGGGCCGGGACGACCGTGCGCTGCTCGGTGAAGCTGGTGACGATGAGTACACGCGCGGGGTTGGCGAGTTCGCGGAGTCTGCGCAGGGCCTCGACGCCGTCCATGCCGGGCATCTTGACGTCCATGAGGACGACGTCGGGCCGGAGCTCCTCGGCGCGGTCGACGCCTTCGGCGCCGTCGGCGGCCTCGCCCACGACCTCGATGTCGTCCTGTACCTCCAGGAAGGTGCGCAGACCTCGGCGGACCACCTGGTGGTCGTCGACGAGGAGCACCTTGATCGTGTCAGCCACCGGGGACCTCCATCTCGATGGTGGTGCCCTTGCCGGGCTCCGATTCCACGGCCAGCCGGCCCCCGACCCCGCTCGCCCGGTCGCGCATGGAGACCAGGCCGAGGTGGCGTCCCGCGCGGCGTACGGCCTGGGGGTCGAAGCCGTGGCCGTCGTCGGTGACGCGCAGGACGGCTCCGCCGCCGTGCCGGTCCAGGGTGACGTCGACCCGCTCGGCGCCCGAGTGCCGCAGGGCGTTGTGCAGGGCCTCCTGGGCCACGCGCAGCATGGCCTCCTCCTGGGCGGCTGGCAGCGCGCGGGCGCCGCGGCCGGAGAAGGTGACACGGGCGCTGTGGGCGCGGTCGAGGACGTGGACCTGGGTGCGCAGGGTGGCGACCAGGCCGTCCTCGTCGAGCCCGGCGGGGCGCAGTTCGACCACGGCGGCGCGCAGTTCGTCCGCGGCTTCGGCGGCGAGGGCGGCGACCTGCTGCAGTTCGCCCTTGGCGCGGGAGGGGTCGCGGTCGACGAGGGCGGCGGCCGCCTGGGCGGTCAGGCGCAGGGAGAACAGCTTCTGGCTGACCGCGTCGTGCAGTTCGTGGGCGAGCCGGGAGCGCTCCTCGGCGATGGTCAGCTCGCGGCTGCGTTCGTAGAGGCGGGCGTTGGTGAGGGCGATGGCGGCGTGCTGGGCGAGGATCGACAGCAGGTCCTCGTCCTCCTCGGTGAAGCCGCAGCCGCCGTCGGGCTTGGGGCAGCGCTTGTTGGCGAGGAAGAGGGCGCCGATGACCTCGTCGCCGTCGCGGATGGGCAGGCCGAGGAAGTCGATCAGGTCGGGGTGGGCGCTGGGCCAGCCCTCGAAGCGGGGGTCCTTGCGGACGTCGGCCAGGCGCTCGGGGGTGGCCTGGTGGAGCATCGCGGCGAGGATGCCGTGCTGGCGCGGGAGCGGGCCGATGGCCTTCCACTGGGCGTCGCTGACGCCGTCGACGACGAACTGGGCGAAGCCGCCGTGGTCGTCGGGGACGCCGAGCGCGGCGTACTCCGCGTCCAGCAGCTCGCGCGCGGAGGCGACGATCGTCTTGAGGACGTCGCGCACCTCCAGGTGCCTGCTCATGGCCAGCAGGGCGCTGCTCACCGCGGCGAGGCCGGACCGTGGACCTTGACTCATGACCTCACCGTACCGGCGGGGTCCGACACGGCGGATCGGGCCGCCGGAGGCCTTGCGGGGGGCCTCGGTCGTAGGCCCGGGGCCTACGACCGGTCCTAGGTCCCGGGGGCCGGGTCGGGCGGCCTTCGACGGGTCCTACGTCCTGAGGGCCCGGCCCGGTGGCGTAGGGCGAAGGGCCCCGGGGCTCTGCGGCCCGCGTACGAGGCGGTGGGGGCGGTGCGGTTCCTACGTTGGGATCACCGCCGCCGGGTTCGGAGGCGGGTGAGAACGAGGGGACGGATGTCATGTCGGTGGCGATCATCACGGGGGCGTCGAAGGGGCTGGGCCGGGCGCTCGGCGCGGCGCTGGCGCGGCGCGGGTGGGATCTGGTGCTCGACGCCAGGACCGCCAGGGTGCTGAAGGAGGCGGCGGCGGAGCTGTCGGCGTACGGGACGCGGGTGGAGGCCTTGGCGGGGGATGTCACCGACGCCGGGCACCGGGCGGAGCTGGTGGCGGCCGCGCGGCGGCTGGGCGGGGTGGACCTGCTGGTGAACAACGCGAGCGCGCTGGGCGCCGAGCCGCTGGTACGGCTGGAGGAACTGCCGTTGGAAGGGCTGCGGCGGGCCCTGGAGGTCAATGTGGTCGCGGCGCTGGGGCTGGTCCAGGAGGCGCTGCCGCTGCTGCGGGCCTCGGGGGCGGGCACGGTGATCGACGTCAGTTCGGACGCGGCGGTCGAGGCGTACGGGACGTGGGGCGGGTACGGGGCCTCGAAGGCGGCGCTGGACCAGTTGTCGGCGGTGCTGGCGGAGGAGGAGCCGGGCCTTCGGGTGTGGGCCGTCGATCCCGGCGACATGGGCACGGACCTGTACGCGGCGGCCGTACCGGACGACGACGATCCGCGGCCGGAGCCGGCCGGTGTGGTGCCCGCCTTCCTGCGGCTGCTCGACGAGCGGCCGGCCAGTGGCCGCTACGCGGCGCCGTCCCTGCTGGAGGGGCGATGACGACGGTGACGGTGCGGGTGCCGGAGGAGCTGCACGCGCGCGTGCCCGCCGAGCAGCGCGGGCCGGGCCTCGACCGGGACGGCGTACGGCTGCTGGTCTCTCGGGGGACGGCGGTGTCGCACCACGCGTTCGCGGCGCTGCCGGGGCTGCTGGCTGCGGGTGATCTGCTGGTGGTCAACACCTCGCCGACGCTGGCGGCGGCGGTGGACGGCAGGATCGGGCACGCGCGCGTGGTGGTGCATTTCTCCACGCGGGGCGACGACGGGCGGTGGGCGGTCGAGCTGCGGGATCCGGACGGGCGCGGCACCACGCGCGCGCGTCCGGGCGGTCCGGCGGGGACGGAGGTGTGGCTGCCCCGTGACGTGCGGCTGGTCCTGGAGAAGCCCCTGAGTGAGCGGGGCGACAGGCTGTGGTGGGCCCGTGTGTCCTCGTCGGGGGTGGCCGGGCTGCTGCGGGAGCACGGGCGGCCCATCCGTTACTCCTACACCGAGCGCGACCAGCCGCTGTCCGTGTACCAGACGGTGTTCGCGTTGCCGTCGCGGGACGGGGCGGGGAGTGCGGAGATGCCGAGTGCCGGACGGCCGTTCACGGCTCGGCTGGTGGCGGAGCTGGTGAGCCGGGGGGTGCAGTTCGCGCCGGTCTCGCTGCACACCGGGGTCGCGTCGGCGGAGGCGCACGAGCCGCCGTATCCGGAGCGGTTCGCGGTGCCCGAGGCCTCGGCGCGGCTGATCAACGCGGCGCGGGCCGGTGGCGGGCGGGTCGTCGCGGTGGGGACGACGGCGGTGCGGGCCGTGGAGTCGGCGACCGGGTCCGACGGCGTCGTCCGGGCGCGGGAGGGCTGGACGGATCTGGTGGTGACGCCGGAGCGCGGGGTGCGGGTGGTCGACGGGCTGCTGACCGGGCTGCACGAGCCGGAGGCCTCGCATCTGCTGATGCTGGAGGCGGTCGCGGGGCGGGCGGCGATCGAGGGCGCGTACGAGGCCGCGATCAGGGGGCGTTATCTGTGGCACGAGTTCGGGGACGTGCATCTGATCCTGCCGGAGAGGCGCCTCACACACAGCATTGCGGGCGCAACTGACAGTGAACAAACCGTCAGGGCGGTGTGAGGCCCCCCATAGGGCGCGCATCACGTACGAAGAAACCTAGGAGATACATACGGGCGGTATGAGCGGGAAGGACGGGGTGGTCTGTCCCATTTTGCCGCTTCCGGCACAACTAAGCGGCATCGTACGTCACACCTTTGCCACGCCATTTTGCGGCCGCTAAGAATTGCTGCTGTCGCTCGACGCCGCGGGTCAAACCGCGGCGTTTGTGCTGGAAGAGCTGTGTCCCCCACCTGGCACGCAGAGCGACCTCCGCGCTATTCGAAGAGGTCCATCACTCATGCTCAAGAACGCCAAGATCCCCGGCCACAGTCTCGCGCTGACCAAGACCCACAAGCTCTCGTTCGCCGGCGTGGCCGCCTTCGGTGCCGCCGCCCTCGCGTTCTCGCTGGTGCCGGCCGAGGCTCAGACCGCCACGCAGACGGTGTCCGCGGCTCCGGCGGCGTTCAGCCAGAACCCGGCCCCGGCCGCGAAGGCCAGCGTGACGAACCAGGCCGCCGACGCCGACAAGAAGGCTGCCGCCGCTGCCGCGAAGAAGAAGGCCGAGCAGGAGCGCGCCAAGAAGGAGGCCGCGAGCCGGTCCGCCAAGCGCGCCGCCCAGGTCAAGGCCGCCGCCGCCAAGTCGTACCCGAACAACCTCGACGGCTGGATCCGCGAGGCGCTCGACATCATGAAGAAGCACAAGATCCCGGGCACCTACCACGGCCTGCACAAGAACATCATGCGGGAGTCCTCGGGCAACCCGAACGCCATCAACAACTGGGACATCAACGCCCAGAACGGCGTCCCCTCGATCGGTCTGCTGCAGGTCATCAAGCCGACCTTCGACGCCTACCACGTCCCGGGCACGAAGAAGAGCCAGTACGACCCGGTCGCCAACCTGACGGCCGCCGCGAACTACGCCGCCGACCGCTACGGCTCGATCGACAACGTCAACAGCGCGTACTGAGGCCCGCGCGGGACCTCTGAGAACGCGGAAGGGCGGCACCCGGTGCGGGTGCCGCCCTTCGTACGTCACTGCCCGTGGACTACTTCCGCATGACCTCGGGCTCGTGGCGGCGCAGGAAGCGGGCCACGAGGAAGCCGCAGATCACACCGAGCACGATCAGGGCGATCATGTCGAGGCTGTAGGCGCCGGCCGTGTGGTCCCACAGCGGGTCGGTGTCGCCGGCCTCCTTCGGCGGGCTGATGTTGTTGAAGTCCAGCGTGGCACCGGCGGCGGCGACCGCCCAGCGCGACGGCATCAGGTACGAGAACTCGTTGACACCGGGGCTGCCGTGCAGGGCGAAGAGGCAGCCGGTGAAGACGACCTGGACGATCGCGAACATGACCAGCAGCGGCATCGTCTTCTCGGCGGTCTTCACCAGCGAGGAGATGACCAGGCCGAACATCATGGACGTGAAGCCGAGCCCCATGATCGGGATGGAGAGCTCCAGCATCACGGCGACCTTGCCCTCGCCGAAGATCAGCGCCTCGTCCGGGATCGTCCGGCTGGAGAACCCGATCGCGCCGACCATGGCGCCCTGGAACACGGTCACCGCGCCGAGCACGATCACCTTGGACATCAGGTACGCCGAGCGCGACAGGCCGGTGGCCCGCTCCCGCTCGTAGATCACCCGTTCCTTGATCAGCTCTCGTACGGAGTTGGCGGCGCCCGCGAAGCACGCGCCCACCGCGAGGATCAGCAGCACCGTGGTGGCCGTGCCGTTGGGGATGGGCAGGTTGGTCGCCGGGTTGATCTTCCTGACCAGCAGGTCCTTGTCCGGGTCGATGAGCAGGCTCACCGCGCCGAGGACGGCCGGCAGGATCACCGTCAGCGCCAGGAAGCCCTTGTCGGACGCGATGACGGAGACATAGCGCCGGACCAGGGTGCCGAGCTGGGAGAACCAGCCCTGCGGCTTCGGCGGACGCATCGCCTGCGGCGGCGGCATGTGCACCGACTGCGGGGCGACGGCGTCGATGTCCGCGGCGTACATCTGGTAGTGCTGCGAGCCCTTCCAGCGGCCCGCCCAGTCGTAGTCGCGGTAGTTCTCGAAGGCGGAGAAGACGTCGGCCCAGGTCTCGTAGCCGAAGAAGTTCAGCGCCTCCTCGGGCGGACCGAAGTACGCCACCGAGCCGCCCGGGGCCATCACCAGCAGCTTGTCGCAGATCGCCAGCTCGGCCACCGAGTGGGTGACCACCAGGACCGTACGGCCGTCGTCGGCGAGGCCGCGCAGCAGCTGCATGACGTCGCGGTCCATGCCCGGGTCGAGGCCGGAGGTCGGCTCGTCCAGGAAGATCAGCGACGGCTTGGTCAGCAGCTCCAGGGCGACCGAGACGCGCTTGCGCTGGCCGCCGGAGAGCGAGGTGACCTTCTTGTCCTTGTGGATGTCGAGCTTCAGCTCGCGCAGCACCTCGTCGATGCGGGCGTCACGCTCGGCGGCCGTGGTGTCGGCCGGGAAGCGCAGCTTGGCCGCGTACTTGAGGGCCTTCTTGACGCTCAGCTCCTTGTGCAGGATGTCGTCCTGCGGCACGAGACCGATGCGCTGACGCAGCTCGGCGAACTGCTTGTACAGGTTCCGGTTGTCGTAGAGGACGTCACCCTGGTTGGCGGGGCGGTAGCCCGTGAGCGCCTTCAGCAGGGTGGACTTGCCGGAGCCCGAGGGGCCGATGACCGCGATGAGCGACTTCTCCGGGACACCGAAGGAGACGTCCTTCAGGATCTGCTTGCCGCCGTCGACGGTGACCGTCAGATGGCGTGCGGAGAACGAGACGTCACCGGTGTCGACGAACTCTTCCAGGCGGTCGCCGACGATGCGGAACGTCGAGTGGCCAACGCCGACGATGTCGTTCGGACCGAGGAGGGCCGAGCCACCCTTGGCGATCGGCATACCGTTGACGAACGTGCCGTTGTGCGAACCGAGGTCACGGATCTCGAAGCGCCCGTCGGGCGTCGCGTGGAACTCGGCATGGTGGCGCGAGACCTGGAGGTCGGAGACCACCAGTTCGTTCTCCAGGGCACGACCGATCCGCATCACCCGGCCGAGCGACAGGTGGTGGAACGTGGTCGGGCTGCGGTCGCCGTAGACCGGCGGCGCCCCCGCGCCACCACCGGGGCCCTGCTGCGGGAAGCCCTGCTGCTGCGGGACCTGTGCCGCCGGAGGCTGCTGCCAGCCCGCCTGCGGTGCCTGCTGCTGCGGGGGCTGCTGGCCGGCGTATCCGGCGCTCGCGCCCTGCGCCGCGTACGGCTGCTGCTGGGGCTGCGCGACGGACGCGGCGGTGCCGGAGAGGCTGAGTCTCGGTCCGTCGGTCGCGTTGCCGAGGTGCACGGCCGAGCCGGGGCCGATCTCCAACTGGTGGATCCGCTGCCCCTGCACGAAGGTGCCGTTGGTGCTGCCGTGGTCCTCGATCACCCAACTACGGCCGCCGAAGCTGATCGTGGCGTGACGCCAGGACACCCTGGCGTCGTCGAACACGATGTCCCCCTGCGGATCACGTCCGAGGGTGTATGCCCTGGACGGATCGAGCGTCCAGGTTTGTCCGTTCAATTCCAGTACGAGTTCCGGCACTCCATGCCCCACTGAGTTGTCCCCCGAATTACCCCCAACACAGGGAGTCTAGGGATGTCGAACATCGGGGGGAACTATTTCAGGCTCGACCCCCTGACCGAAAGTCGGGCCTTGTGAAGAGAACGTACGGGGGCATCTCCCCGTCCCGTTGACGGGGTTGAAACCGGGCCGGAGAGTGGTAATCCCCCGCGAGGGGGACATCAGCGGTGCAACGCCGCGATGCGGATCGGGGGGTCCGACCATGAGCGACCGGAATGTTGGCCGTGGCAGGCGCGTGCCGTGGGGGGACGTGGTGTTCTCCGCGATTGCCGCCGTGAGCTGGGCTTTGATCGGCATGGCGGGTGCGGCGGCGCTCGGATTGCATCTGCTGGAGGCCGACGCGGCGGGCGAACTCGGGCCCATGACAGCGGCGGTTGTGGCGCTCGGGGCGGGTGGGTCGGTGACCCCGTCGGGCGATGTGTCCGTGATGGGCCTGGACGGGGCTCAGGCGACCACCGCCATCGAGATCACGCCACTGGGTGTCAGCCTCGTGGGTGCGCTGCTGCTGTCCTGGTTCTTCCTACGGTCCTTGCGGGGCGCGGGAGTTGTCGTCTCGCCCGGGGAACTCCTCGCGCGCGCGGGCACGGTGCTCGCGCTGTTCGTGGCGTTGATGGGCGGGCTGGCCTGGGCCGGGAACGCCGTCATCACCCTCGACGGCGGCCGGCTCGGCATCGACGAACAGCTGCCGGGCGGGGGCGACCTGGACAACGTGGAGATCCCCGGGCTCGGCGACCTCGGTGACCTCGGCGGCGGTCTGCTGCCGGACCGGCTGGGCGACCTGGCCTCCGCCGACGCCCGCGTCGGCTTCACGGTCGACGCCGTGCCGACCGTGCTCGGCGGCCTGACCTGGTGCCTCGGAGTGCTGGTCATCGCGCTGCTGGCCTCGCGCCACACCCCGCTGCCGCCCGGACTCGACGTGGTGCACCGGGTCGTACGGCCGGCCGTGTCCGCGGTGGTCACCGTGCTCCTGGTGGCGGTCCTCGCCGGGCTCGCGGCGGCGGTGTACGCGGCGATCGGCGACCCGAACCCCCGGCGGATCGCGGGCGCGGCCCTCCTCGGCGCGCCGAACGGGGTCTGGCTGGGCGTCCCCCTCGGTCTCCTCGTCCCCTGGGACGGCAGGGCGACCGGGGCGCTGGCCGACCTCCTGCCCGACCCGCTCGACGAGCTCCTGCGCGTCGACGCGGACGAGCCCGTCACGCTCGGTCGGCTGGCCGAACTCGACAACCGCGTCTGGCTGTTGGGCCTCGCCGCCGCGTTGATGATGTTGTACGCGGGGGTTCTGACCGCCGTACGTACGCCGTTCGTACGGGGGGCGGCTGCGGCCCCTGCCGGGGGTGCGTCCGGTGCGGATGTACGGGGCGGGAGCGTGCTCGGCTTCATGGGGCGCTGCGCGCTTCGGCTCGGGCTCGCGACGGCGGTGGCACTGCCGCTGCTCGTGTGGGTGACGGAGGTGTCGGTGGACGCGTCGCTGGCCGTGTTCGGCATCGACGCGTTCGACGCGGGAGTGGAGCTGCGGGGGCGGGTGGCGACGGCGTTGGTGCTGGGCGCGCTGTGGGGCGCGGGGGCGGGGGCCGCCGGGGCCCTGCTGGCCTGCGCGACCCGGGCGGCGGGGCTGCGGGCGTCGCCGCTGGCGCGGGGGGTCGGCGTCGGGGTCGGGGGTGAGGGTGGGGGCTGGGCGACGACGACCGCCGAGACCTACGACCCCGGCTCCTCCTCGGGACCGTACACGCCGGGCACGCCGTACCGACCGCCGAACCCGGACACCAATCCGTACCTGCGACTGCCGGATGAGCTGCGGGGGGCGCGGGGGGCGCCAGGGGCTCGGGGTTCCCGGGAGGCAGGGGAGCCCGGGGAGCCCGGGCGGGGGTCGACGGGGCGAGGCGGGGACGGGCGGGGTGCGGAAACCCGGGGTGCGGGCGGGCAGGGTACGGGCGGAGCTGGGGGCTCCGGCGGCTCCGGCGGCCCCGGGGCACAGGGTCCGCCCGATGTGTATGGCGCGCCCACGGTGGCACGGCGCTTCACACCACCACCGCCCCGACGACCGGGACAGCGGCCGGGCTCGGGGGCGGGATCCGGGCCGGGGACGGGGGCGGGATCGGGATCCGGTTCGAGGTCGGGGTCGGGGTCGAGGTCGGGCACCTGGCCCGCACCCCCGCCGCCACCGGAGGAGAGGCCACCACCGCCACCGCCTCCTCCCCCACCGCGTGGACCACGCGGACGGTGAGGGGCCCCAAGGAGGCACGGGGCGCGCTCACCGGGACGGGTGGGGCCACGCGGGGCGAGCCCCCGGCCGGGCCGGGGGCTCGCTGAGCCCGCCGAGCCAGGTGCAGGGTCGGGCCGGACACGGGGCGGCGCGTACCCCGGATGGACCCCGAGCCGCAAGCAAAACCATGCCCGGTCGCCGTACCGGTCCGCGGCGGGCTCGCGACAGCGGTGTCGGCGGGCCGGGGGCGGGGAGCACGCGGGAGCGGGCGCTCTGAGGTGTCGTGCGGGGTCCCGGTGTGCTTCAGCCGTTGGTAACCCAGTGTTCTCCGTCCGCTGGGCGGACCTCAGGGGCAAAAGGCACGGGGCGCCGGATACGGTTGGCACATCATGAGCGCTTCGCAGACCTCCTCTGACATCCCCACTCTCCTCGTCAAGATCTTCGGCAAGGACCGACCGGGGATCACCGCCGGGCTGTTCGACACCCTCGCCGCGTACTCCGTCGACGTGGTCGACATCGAGCAGGTCGTCACCCGTGGCCGGATCGTGCTGTGCGCGCTCGTGACCGAGCCGCCCGCCGGACAGGAGGGCGACCTGCGGGCGACCGTGCACAGCTGGGCGGAGTCGATGAAGATGCAGGCGGAGATCATCTCCGGCCTGGGCGACAACCGGCCCCGCGGTCTCGGCCGCTCGCACGTCACCGTGCTGGGCCACCCCCTCACCGCCGAGTCCACCGCCCGCATCGCCGCCCGCATCACCGCCACCGGCGGCAACATCGACCGTATCTTCCGGCTCGCCAAGTACCCGGTGACGGCCGTCGAGTTCGCCGTGTCGGGCACGGAGCCGGAGACGCTGCGGACCGCGCTGGTCACCGAGTCGGTCGCCCTCGGCGTGGACGTCGCCGTGGTCGCGGCGGGGCTGCACCGGCGGGCCCAGCGGCTGGTGGTGATGGACGTGGACTCCACGCTCATCCAGGACGAGGTGATCGAGCTCTTCGCCGCCCACGCCGGGTGCGAGAAGGAGGTCGCCGAGGTCACGGAGGCCGCGATGCGCGGGGAGCTGGACTTCGAGCAGTCGTTGCACGCGCGCGTGGCGTTGCTGGAGGGGCTGGACGCGTCGGTGGTGGAGAAGGTGCGCAGCGAGGTGCGGCTCACGCCGGGCGCGCGCACGCTGATCCGCACGTTGAAGCGGCTCGGCTTCCAAGTCGGCGTCGTCTCGGGCGGGTTCACCCAGGTCACGGACGACCTGAAGGAGCGGCTGGGCCTCGACTTCGCGCAGGCCAACACGTTGGAGATCGTCGACGGCAGGCTCACCGGCAAGGTCGTCGGCGAGATCGTGGACCGGGCGGGCAAGGCGCGGCTGCTGCGCCGGTTCGCCGCCGAGGCGGGCGTCCCGCTGGCGCAGACCGTGGCGATCGGCGACGGCGCGAACGATCTCGACATGCTCAACGCGGCCGGTCTGGGCGTCGCCTTCAACGCCAAGCCGGTCGTGCGCGAGGCGGCGCACACCGCGGTGAACTTCCCCTTCCTCGACACCGTCCTGTACCTCCTCGGGGTGACCCGTGAAGAGGTCGAGGCGGCGGACACGCACGACGAGTAGCGGGCGAGACACATGACGAGGGCCCGGCACCAGGTGGTGCCGGGCCCTCGTCGTACCGCGTGGCCGGATGGCGGATGCGGGGTGGCCGGTGCCGGGTCCCGTGGCCGGGTGGCCGTCGGGTCGGCTACGCGGCGGAGTTACTCGGTGGGCGCCCAGTAGTCGGCCAGGGTGGTCACGCCCGGCTCCAGGCTCTTCCAGGCGCCCTCGAAGGTGAGCACGGCGTAGGCGGCGGCCGGGAAGCCGAGGCGGTTCATACGCTCGCGGGCGTCGCCCTCGGAAGTGCCGGCCAGGATGTCGGCGAGGCCCTGGATCCCGGGGTTGTGGCCGATCAGCACGACGTTCCGCACGTCGTCCGGGGTTTCGTTGAGCAGGGCGATCAGCTCGCCGGGAGAGGCCTCGTAGATCCGCTCCTCGTAGACCGTCTTCGGTCGTTCGGGCAGTTCATGAACGGCCAGCTTCCAGGTCTCGCGGGTCCTGACGGCGGTGGAGCAGAGGGCAAGGTCGAAGGGGATTCCGGAGTCGGCCAACTTGCGCCCGGCGACGGCGGCGTCCATGCGGCCCCGGTCGGCGAGCGGCCGCTCGTGGTCGGAAACCTGGGGCCAGTCGGCCTTCGCATGCCGGAAGAGGACAATCCTGCGGGATTCTGCGACGCTCATGCGTCCCAGCTTCGCACGAAACAGGCCACGGGGCGCAGGGAGTTGAAGTGCGGATACCCGACACCGGTACAGGTGGTTCCGGTGCGCCGGGGGCTCGTCACGGTGTGTGGCTCGACAGGGCGTTCCGTATGCGCTCCACGAGGTCGGCGATCACCGGGTCGCCGCTCGCCGCATGGGCCTGCGCGGGGTCGGAGAGCAGCAGCAGGAGCGTGATGAAGCCGACGGCGGGCAGGGCGACCGCCCACCAGGGCAGCCGGACGCCGACGCCGCTGGTAGTCGCCGGGTGGGGCCGGGGGTGCGTACGGGCCGACATGCCGCCTCCGTGGTCTGCGAGTCCTCGTGGCCCGGTCCTCCGTGGGCCCTCGCGGGTCCCCTGCGGCCACAATCTCGACGTTACGGAACGCGGGCGCTCCGCCCCATCCGGTGATCCACCCACTTCACCCTGAGACTCGCCCCCTAGGGGACGGGGGGTTATCCCCACCCCTGAGCGGTCGCTGTGACGACCGCTGAGCGGTCACGGTGACGTTCCGTCGGCGGTCACGGTGACGCGATGGCCGCGATGATCCCGATGACGACGAAGATGGCGAGGAACGAGCCGAAGACCAGGAGCATCTTCTTCTGGCCGTTCTGGGGGTTCGGGTCGAGCACTGGCATGCGCCCAGTGTCGCACCCGCGACCCCGGATGAGGCCGCCGGGGTGTGCCCTCAGCGGGCCGCCTCGTCCTCCACGAGCCGGTCGCGGCCCGCCAAGACGCCCGCGGCGATCTGCGGGAGCATCAGGGCGGCCATGAGGGCCAGAGGCAGGCCCCAGCCGCCGCTGTGCTGGTAGAGGACGCCGACGAGGAGCGGGCCGGGGATGGAGATCAGGTAGCCCGTGCTCTGCGCGAAGGCGGACAGCTGGACCACGCCCGCACCGGTCCTGGCCCGCATGCCGACCATGGTGAGAGCGAGCGGGAAGGAGCAGTTGGAGATACCGATCAGCAGCGCCCACGCCCAGGCGCCCTGGGCCGGGGCGAGGTGGAGGCCGCCGTACCCGAGGAGCCCGCAGACGCCCAGGACGACCACGATCGGCCCCTGGTGGGGCAGGCGGGTGGCGAGCCGGGGGATCACGAAGGCCAGCGGCACGCCCATCACCATGGTGAGGGCCAGCAGCAGTCCCGCCGTGCCGGCGGGGACCCCGGCGTCGCGGAAGATCTGCGCCATCCACCCCATCGTGATGTAGGCGGCGGTCGCCTGGAGGCCGAAGAACACGGCGAGCGCCCAGGCCGTACGGCTCCGGGTGATCCGCAGCACGGGCGCCGCCTCGCGCCCGGAGCCCGACGCTCCCCCGGACCCGCGCGAGGAACCCGGCGCTCCCCCGGCACCGCGCACCGAGCCCGACGCTCGCCGGGGGTTCTCCGCCGAGCGCGCGTCGCGGTCCCGGAGCAAGGGGAGCCACGGCACCACGGCCGCCACCGCCAGCAGCGCCCATACGGTCAGCCCGGTCCGCCAACTCCCGCCCAGCGCCTCGGTCATGGGCACGGTGACGGCCGCGGCGCAGGACGTGCCGAGGGCCAGGGCCATGGAGTAGAGGCCCGTCATGGAGCCGACCCGGTCGGGGAACCAGCGCTTGACGATGACCGGCATCAGGACGTTGCTGACGGCGATGCCCATCAGGGCGAGGGCGCTCGCGGCCACGAATCCGGCCGTGCCGCCGGCGTACGGCCGTATCAGCAGGCCGGCGGCGATGGCGACCATGCCCGCGCAGACGACGGCGGTTGGACCGAACCGGCGGGCGAGCCGGGGCGCCATGACGCCGAAGAGGGCGAAGCAGAGCGGCGGTACGGAGGTGAGGAGCCCGGCGACGCTGCCGCTCATGCCGAGCCCGGTGCGCACCTCTTCGAGGAGGGCGCCGAGGCTGGTGATGGCGGGGCGGAGGTTCAGGGCCGTCAGGACGATGCCGACGATCACGAGGCGGGTCGTCCACGCGCGCGTGGACGACGCCGGGGTTCGGACCCGGCCGGGTCGGACTCGGGTGCTTCGGACGGTGCCCGAACCGGTGCGGATGTCGTCGTCGCGGTTTCCTCGCTCACCATGACATCCATCATAGAATCATAGGATGATTGGTTGTCCATGGCCCGGTCGTCCCCGGTCGGCCACTTCGTGCGAAGGTGTGCCATGCCGCTGAGCCATCCCCGCCGATCGGCGCTGTCCGAGCAGGTCATCGCCGCGCTGCGCAACCAGATCACCTCGGGCGAGTGGCCGGTCGGCTCCCGAATCCCCACCGAGCCCGAGCTCGTCGAGGAGCTGGGGGTCGCCCGGAACACGGTCCGCGAGGCCGTCCGCGCGCTCGCGCACAACGGCCTGCTGGACATCCGCCAGGGCTCCGGCACCTACGTCGTCGCGACCAGCGAGCTCGCGGGCGTGATGCACCGCCGCTTCGCGGACGCCGACCCGCGCCACATCGCCGAGCTGCGCTCCGCCCTGGAGTCGAGCGCCGCGAAGCTGGCGGCCGAGCGGCGCACGGAGCGGGACCTCAAGCAGCTGGACGCGCTCCTGACGCGCCGAGAGGAGGCCTGGGCCTCGGGCGACGCGGAGGCCTTCGTGACCGCCGACGCGACGTTCCACATGGCGGTCGTCGCCGCGTCCCACAACGACGTCGTGACGACGGTCTACGCGGACCTGGGCGAGGTCCTGCGGGACTGGCTGCGCGGCGACGTGGGCGAGGAGCTGACCCCGGAGGCGTACATGGACCACGCCGGGCTGGTGGACGCGATCCGGGCGGGCGACGCGGAGACCGCCGCGGCGGAGGCGGCCGGCTATCCGTTCCACTGCCGTCCCGGCCGGGTCAGCCCTCCACCGGCCGGTGGGTGAACCACACGTCAGCCCTCACCGGCCGGTGAGTGAACCACACGTCAGCCCTCCCCCCGCTGGTGGCTGAACCACACCGAGCCGACTTCCTTCCAGCAGCGCCCGGTGAGCCGTACCGTCCGTGCGGGCGGCGTCTCGACCGCGGCGCTGTCGCTGTCGAGGTCCCACCACCGCGCGCACTCGATGTGGAGCCGGACGTGATCGACGGCCGCGTGGGGATTGAAGCAGTAGCCGACCACCTGGGAGCCGGTGACGGTGCTGTGGCAGGCCGCCCCGAACGCGGCGGGCTTGTCGTCCACCACTACGCGCGCGTGCCGCTCCCCGGTCTCCACGCGCGCGTGCGGTGCCGACTCGGACGGAAGAGTGAGGACGAGAGCCAGGGCGACGACAGCTGGGGCGATGCTGCGGGAGATGCGCACAAGGGGGACCTCCTCGGCCGAGTGGCTGAGCGGTGCACGTCCAGCGTGCGCGGCACCCGGCCCCGGCTGCCCGCCGGATGAGCCGAACGAGTGATGATCCCGGCGGACAGGAGTACGGCGAGGGCGCGCACCCGAATGGATGCGCGCCCTCGAACCGCGGCGGAGCCTTCGGCGATGGAGCTCAGGCGCCGATCGCGTGCAGCCCGCCGTCCACGTGGATGATCTCGCCGGTGGTCTTGGGGAACCAGTCGCTGAGCAGCGCGACGACACCGCGGCCGGCCGGCTCGGGGTCCTTGAGGTCCCACTCCAGCGGCGAACGGTCGTCCCACACGGCGGCCAGCTCGCCGAAGCCCGGGATGGACTTGGCGGCCATGGAGGCGAGAGGGCCGGCGGAGACGAGGTTGCAGCGAATGTTCTGCTTGCCCAGGTCACGGGCGACGTAGCGGCTGGTGGCCTCCAGGGCGGCCTTGGCCGGACCCATCCAGTCGTACTGCGGCCAGGCGAACTTCGCGTCGAACGTCAGACCGACGACCGAGCCGCCGTTCTGCATCAGCGGCAGGCAGGCCATGGTGAGCGACTTCAGGGAGTACGCCGAGACGTGCATCGCGGTGGCGACGGACTCGAAGGGCGTGTTCAGGAAGTTGCCGCCAAGGGCGTCCTGCGGCGCGAAGCCGATGGAGTGGACGACGCCGTCCAGACCGCCCAGCTCCTCGCCGACGATGTCGGCCAGGCGCCCGAGGTGCTCGTCGTTGGTGACGTCGAGCTCGATGACCTTGGTGGGCTTGGGGAGCTTCTTGGCGATGCGCTCGGTCAGCGTGGGCCGGGGGAAGGCCGTGAGGATGATCTCGGCGCCCTGCTCCTGGGCCAGCTTGGCGGTGTGGAAGGCGATGGAGGACTCCATCAGCACACCGGTGATCAGGACGCGCTTGCCCTCGAGGATTCCGCTCATGGTGATCAGTGACCCATTCCCAGTCCGCCGTCTACGGGGATGACGGCTCCAGTGATGTACGAGGCGTCGTCCGAGGTGAGGAACCGCACCGTCGCGGCGATCTCCTCGGGCTGCGCGTAACGACCGAGCGGCACCTGCTTCACGATGCCCGCGCGCTGCTCGTCGGTGAGCACCTTGGTCATGTCGGTGTCGACGAAGCCGGGGGCGACGACGTTGAAGGTGATGTTGCGCGAGCCCAGCTCACGGGCGAGGGAGCGCGCGAAGCCGACCAGGGCGGCCTTGGAGGCGGCGTAGTTGGCCTGGCCGGGCGAGCCGTAGAGGCCCACGACCGAGGAAATGAGGACGACGCGGCCCTTCTTGGCGCGCAGCATGCCGCGGTTGGCGCGCTTGACGACGCGGAAGGTGCCGGTGAGGTTGGTGTCGATGACCGAGGTGAAGTCCTCCTCGGACATGCGCATCAGGAGCTGGTCCTTGGTGACGCCGGCGTTGGCGATCAGCACCTCGACCGGGCCGTGCTCGGCCTCGATCTCCTTGTAGGCCTGCTCCACCTGCTCGGGGTCGGTGATGTCGCACTTGACGGCCAGGCAGCCCAATTCTGTTAGGGCGGCCGGCGGCTCCCCCGAGCGGTAGGTGATGGCGACCTTGTCGCCGGCGTCGGCGAACGCGCGGGCGATGGCGAGGCCGATGCCCCGGTTGCCTCCGGTGACGAGAACCGAGCGGCTCAACGGATCACCCTTTCCTTAGCGGTCTGAAGCGGTCTGGACACCTGCCCTGATGCCTGGACGGCAGGCGGCTTCCCTCGAAACCTATCGGTCCATTTCTCCCGGCGGGCATTCGAGCTGTGACAGTGGCGCGGGGGAGTCGCTGTGGGGTCCCTACAGAAAGCCCGCCGACCGCAGCCGGAAAGATGTGGTCCGGCCGCCCGCGGGCGCGACATGATCGGACCCGACAGGCCACGACAACCGTTCGGCAACAGGGAGACCTCGGTGCCTCATTCCATCGACGAAGCCTTCACGGCACTACCACTGAGGGCGCTCGCCGACGCCGCGCTCGCCCGCGCGCGGGCCCTCGGCGCCGATCACGCCGACTTCCGGTTCGAGCGGGTGCGCAGCGCGTCCTGGCGGCTCAGGGACGCGAAGCCGGCCGGGTCGTCGGACACCACCGACCTCGGGTACGCGGTGCGGGTGGTGCACGGCGGGACCTGGGGGTTCGCGTCCGGGGTGGATCTGACGATGGACGCCGCCGCCAAGGTCGCCTCGCAGGCCGTGGCCATGGCCAAGCTGTCCGCGCAGGTCATCAAGGCGGCCGGGTCGGACGAGCGGGTGGAGCTGGCGGACGAGCCGGTGCACGCGGAGAAGACCTGGGTCTCCTCCTACGAGATCGACCCGTTCACCATCCCCGACGAGGAGAAGACCGCGCTGCTCACGGAGTGGAGCACGCGGCTGCTGGCGGCCGACGGGGTCAACCATGTCGACGCCTCGCTGCTCACGGTCCACGAGAACAAGTTCTACGCCGACACCGCCGGGACCGTGACCACCCAGCAGCGCGTACGGCTGCACCCGTCGCTGACCGCCGTGTCCGTCGACGAGTCCAGCGGCGAGTTCGACTCGATGCGGACGCTGGCGCCGCCGGTCGGGCGCGGCTGGGAGTACCTGACGGGCACCGGCTGGGACTGGGACGACGAGTTGGCCCGCATCCCCGAGCTGCTCGCCGAGAAGATGCGGGCACCGAGCGTCGAGGCGGGCGTCTACGACCTGGTCGTGGACCCGTCCAACCTGTGGCTGACCATCCACGAGTCCATCGGGCATGCGACAGAGCTGGACCGTGCCCTCGGGTACGAGGCCGCCTACGCCGGTACGTCCTTCGCCACCTTCGACAAGCTGAACAAGCTGAAGTACGGCTCCGAGCTGATGAACGTCACCGGTGACCGCACCGCCGAGCACGGTCTGGCGACCATCGGATACGACGACGAGGGCGTGGCGGGCCAGAGCTGGGACCTCGTCCGGGACGGCACCCTCGTCGGCTACCAACTCGACCGCCGCATCGCGAAGTTGACGGGCCTCGGCCGGTCGAACGGGTGCGCCTACGCCGACTCCCCCGGGCACGTACCGGTGCAGCGCATGGCCAATGTGTCGCTGAAGCCGGATCCGGCGGGGATGTCGACGGAGGATCTGATCGGCGGGGTCGACCGGGGTGTCTACGTCGTCGGGGACCGGTCCTGGTCCATCGACATGCAGCGGTACAACTTCCAGTTCACCGGGCAGCGGTTCTTCAAGATCGAGAACGGGCGGATCACCGGGCAGTTGCGGGACGTCGCCTATCAGGCGACCACGACCGACTTCTGGGGATCCATGGCGGCCGTGGGCGGGCCGCAGACCTATGTCCTGGGCGGGGCGTTCAACTGTGGCAAGGCCCAGCCGGGCCAGGTCGCCGCGGTGTCGCACGGCTGCCCCTCCGCCCTCTTCAAGGGCGTCAACATTCTGAACACCACGCAGGAGGCCGGTCGATGAGCGCGCGGAACAGCAAGGCGCACAAGCCGCACCAGATCGTCGAGCGGGCCCTCGAACTCTCCCGGGCCGACGGCTGTGTCGTGATCGCCGACGAGTACTCGACGGCGAACCTGCGCTGGGCGGGCAACGCGCTGACCACGAACGGGGTCACCCGGGGCCGGTCGGTGACCGTCGTCGCCACCGTCGACGGCAAGGAGGGCACCGCCTCCGGGGTCGTCTCGCGGGCCGCCGTCACCCCCGAGGAGCTGGAGCCGCTGGTGCGGGCCGCCGAGGCCGCCGCGCGCGGCGCCGGACCGGCCGAGGACGCCCAGCCGCTGGTCACGGGGGTGGCGCACTCCCCCGACTTCACGGACGCGCCCGCCGAGACCTCCTCCGCCGTGTTCGCCGACTTCGCGCCGGCCCTCGGCGAATCCTTCGCACGCGCGCGTGCGGGCGGCCGTGAGCTGTACGGCTTCGCCAACCACGAGCTGGTGTCGAGCTATCTCGGCACGTCCACCGGGCTGCGGCTGCGCCACGACCAGCCGAACGGGACGCTGGAGCTGAACGCCAAGTCCCCGGACCGCAAGCGTTCGGCCTGGGCGGGGCGCTCCACGCGGGACTTCAAGGACGTCGACCCGGCGGCCCTGGACGCGGAGCTGGCCGTACGGCTGGGCTGGGCCGAGCGGCGGGTGCCGCTGCCCGCCGGACGGTACGAGACGCTGCTGCCGCCGACGGCCGTGGCGGACCTGCTGATCTACCAGATGTGGTCGGCGTCGGCGCGGGACGCGGCCGAGGGCCGGACCGTGTTCAGCAAGCCCGGCGGCACGCGGATCGGCGAGCGGCTGACCGAGCTGCCGCTGACCCTGCGCAGCGACCCGAACGAGCCGGGCCTGGAGTGCGCGCCGTTCGTGCTGGCCCACTCCTCCGGCGGCGACAGCTCGGTGTTCGACAACGGGCTGCCGCTGACGGCGACCGAGTGGATCAGCGGGGGCGAGATCGCGCACCTGCCGACCACCCGGCACAGCGCGGGCCTGACGGGGCTGCCGGTGGTGCCGACGATCGGCAACCTGATCCTGGACGGCGGCGCGGACCGCTCCCTGGAGGAGATGGTCGCGGACACCGAGCGCGGGCTGCTGCTGACCTGCCTGTGGTACATCCGCGAGGTCGACCCGGCGACGCTGCTGCTGACCGGCCTGACCCGCGACGGCGTCTACCTCGTGGAGAACGGCGAGGTCACGGGCGAGGTCAACAACTTCCGCTTCAACGAGTCGCCGGTGGACCTGCTGGGCCGGGCCACGGAGGCGGGGCGCACGGAGAAGACGCTGCCGCGCGAGTGGAGCGACTACTTCACCAGGGCCGCGATGCCCGCGCTGCGGGTGCCGGATTTCAATATGAGTTCTGTCAGCCAGGGCGTATAACCTCGTACCTGATTCACCTGGTGCGACCCACTCGAGGAGACACGAGAACCGTGACGGACATCGTCGACGAGCTGAAGTGGCGGGGCCTGTTCGCCCTGTCCACCGACGAGGACGCTTTGCGCAAGGCGCTCGCGGACGGTCCCGTCACGTTCTATTGCGGTTTCGACCCGACCGCACCGTCCCTGCACGTCGGGCATCTGGTGCAGGTGCTCACCGTGCGCCGGCTCCAGCAGGCCGGTCACCGGCCGCTGGCGCTGGTCGGCGGGGCGACGGGCCTGATCGGCGACCCCCGTCCGACGGCGGAGCGCACGCTGAACGACCCGGAGACCGTCGCCGGCTGGGTCGGCAAGCTGCGCGGTCAGATCGAGCCGTTCCTGTCCTTCGAGGGTGAGAACGCGGCCGTCATGGTCAACAACCTCGACTGGACCGAGGGTCTGTCCGCCATCGAGTTCCTGCGGGACATCGGCAAGCACTTCCGCGTCAACAAGATGCTGACGAAGGACTCCGTCGCCCGCCGGCTGGAGTCCGACCAGGGCATCAGCTACACCGAGTTCAGCTACCAGATCCTCCAGGGCATGGACTTCCTCCAGCTCTACCGGAGGTACGGCTGCACGCTCCAGCAGGGCGGCAGCGACCAGTGGGGCAACCTCACGGCCGGCCTGGACCTGATCCACCGGCTCGAGCCCGGTGTGGAGGCGCACGCGCTGGCCACCCCGCTGATGACCAAGGCGGACGGCACCAAGTTCGGCAAGACCGAGGGCGGCGCCGTCTGGCTCGATCCGGAGATGACCACGCCGTACGCGTTCTACCAGTTCTGGCTGAACGTGGACGACCGGGACATCACCCGCTACATGCGGATCCTGTCCTTCAAGTCCCGTGAGGAGCTCGAGGAGCTGGAGAAGCAGACGGAGGAGCGGCCGCAGGCACGTGCCGCGCAGCGGGCGCTGGCCGAGGAGCTGACGACGCTGGTGCACGGGGCCGCCCAGACGGCCGCCGTGATCGCCGCGTCCCGTGCGCTGTTCGGTCAGGGCGAGCTGGCGGAGCTGGACGAGAAGACGCTGGCCGCGGCGCTGTCCGAGCTGCCGCACGCCAAGGTGGCCGAGCCGGCGCCGGTCGTGGATCTCCTCGCGGAGGTCGGGCTGGTGCCGAGCAAGTCCGCGGGGCGGCGGACCGTGAAGGAGGGCGGGGCCTACGTGAACAACGTGAAGGTCACCGCGGAGGACGCGGTTCCGTCCCGGGAAGAGCTGATCCATGGGCGGTGGCTGGTGCTGCGTCGGGGGAAGAAGAACCTGGCCGCGATCGAGGTGACCGGGGCCTAGGCACGATCGAGTTCGCCGGGGCCTGGGCGCCGTAGGGGCGTGGATGATCTGGCGAGTGCCGCTTCATCGTGGTTGCTCGCGCAGTTCCCCGCGCCCCTTTCGGGGCGCTCAGGTCCGCCGTTTTCTCTTGCCCAGGGTCGCCATGTACGCCATGTCGCCCAGGGCCACGATGACGATCGCGGCGACCAGCTGGAAGATGTGGCGGCTCCAGTCGATACCGGAGGTCTCCTCGACCCCGAAGCCGCGTGCGATCGCGTTGCCGACGACGGCGCCCAGCATGCCGAAGATCGTCGTCAGCCAGAGCGGGCTGTGCTGCTTGCCCGGGAGGATCGCCTTGGCCAGCAGGCCCAGTACGAATCCCACGATGATCGCCCACAACCAGCCCATGGCTGCCTCCTCGTACGGCTCGACGTGAGCATTACGCCCAGTGTCGGCCCGCCTGCGGTACGCCGCATGTCGGGCACGGCTGTACGCGCTACGGCGCATTTCCCGCACTCCCCGTGGAAGGTGACCCGGTCTCGTAGGCGGCGCAGACGCGGCGTAACGTTGAACGTGTCCGGACCGCGTGCCCTGTAGCGGACACGGACGGGCACGGGCCGGGGAGCGTCCGAAAAAGGCGGGTGGTGGAACGCGATGCGGAAGCAGAGCAACGTCGAGGTCTTCCGGATCACTGGTGCCCGGCAGGGCCTCGCCGACGACGTCCGCGGCCGGCAGCGCCGCTACATCATCTCGATGTCCGTCCGCACCCTCGCGGTGATCGCCGCCGCGGTCCTCTGGAACGTCGAACGGCACGTCGCGGTCGTCGCGCTGGTGCTCGGCGCGGTGCTGCCGTACATCGCCGTGGTGATCGCCAACGCGGGCCGGGAGAACGCGCCCTCGCTGCCGTCCACGTTCGTGAGGGCCCCCATGCGGCCGATGATCGAGCCGCCCGCGGAATCCGTCCCGGAGGATTCCGCGGCCGATGCGGCGGGGCCTCGGCGGAGCGAGCCGCGCGAGCGGGCCTGAGCGACCGGCCGTCCGGACGTCCCCACGAAACGGAATCCGGCCACCCGCCAAGCTCAAGAAATGCTCAGATCAATCATGTAGTTCCTGTGCCGGGCAGAGGCCTACCCGTGACATACTTCGTACGCGCTCCGCATCCCCCGTCGGAGCGACAGACCGACGCCGGGCAGCTCCCCCCGTGGCTGCTCGGCGTCGCCTTTTCTCCGGCCGGATTCCTGCGGCTAGGGTCGACGTGTGAACATCCTCAACGTCCCCGGCTCGGATCCGTCCTCCCCCATCTGTTCGGCCAAGGGGTGTCGTGCCGACGCGGTCTGGGTGCTCGCCTGGAACAACCCGAAGCTGCACACGCCGGAGCGCCGCAAGACCTGGCTCGCCTGCGAGGAGCACCGGGAGCACCTGTCGCAGTTCCTGGGGGTGCGGGGGTTCCTCAAGGACGTGGTGAAGCTGGACGACTGGGAGGAGCCGGCGCCGTAGGGCCGCTCAGCCCCCGATCGCCGACATCGGCCGGTCCGGCTGGACGAACGACGGGTCGTCGAGGCCGGCGCCCGCCTTCTTGCCCCACATCGCCAGCCGCCAGATGCGGGCTATCTCCTCGTCCGGAGCGCCGGAGCGCAGCGCGGCGCGCAGGTCGGTCTCCTCGCGGGCGAAGAGGCAGGTGCGGACCTGCCCGTCGGCGGTGAGGCGGGTGCGGTCGCAGGCCGAGCAGAAGGGGCGGGTGACCGAGGCGATGACGCCCACGCGGTGCGGGCCGCCGTCGACCAGCCAGCGTTCGGCGGGGGCCGAGCCGCGTTCGTCCTGGCCCTCGGGGGTGAGGTCGAAGCGGGTGCGCAGGGAGGTCAGGATGTCGCCGGCGGTCACCATGCCGTCGCGCTTCCAGCCGTGCTGGGCGTCCAGGGGCATCTGCTCGATGAAGCGCAGCTCGTAGTCGTGCTCGACGGCCCAGGCGAGGAGGTCCGGGGCCTCGTCGTCGTTCAGGCCGGGCATCAGGACCGAGTTGACCTTGACGGGGGTCAGGTCGGCGTCGCGGGCGGCTTCGAGGCCTTCGAGGACGTCCTTGTGACGGTCCCGGCGGGTGAGGGTCTTGAAGACGTCCGGGCGCAGGGTGTCCAGGGAGACGTTCACCCGGTCCAGGCCGGCCGCCTTCAGGGCCGTCGCCGTGCGCCTGAGGCCGATGCCGTTGGTGGTGAGGGACATCTGGGGGCGGGGGGCGAGGGCCGCCACGCGCTCCACGATGCCGACCAGGCCGGGGCGCAGGAGCGGCTCACCGCCGGTGAAGCGGACCTCCTCGATGCCCAGGATCCGGACGGCTATGTCGATGAGGCGGACGATCTCGTCGTCGCTCAGCAGGTCGGGCTTGGCCAGCCACTGCAGGCCCTCCTCGGGCATGCAGTAGGTACAGCGCAGATTGCACCGGTCGGTCAGCGAGACCCTCAGGTCGGTGGCCACTCGGCCGTAGGTGTCGATGAGCACGTGGGCCCCCTCCCTCGCGGCGGATCACAATCGTTCGACATCTGCGAGCCTACGTGACCGCGCTGACAACATCACCGGCCCGATCGCACGAGACGCGGCGAGGGGCCGCCGTAGAGATCTACGACGGCCCCTTCGTGACGGGTCTTTCAGCGGAGCTAGTGCGCGCCCGTGCCCGTGAGGGAGCGGACCTCCAGCTCGGCGTACTTCGCGTCGTCGGCCTTCTCCTTGGAGAGGACCGTGCCGAGGAAGCCCATGAGGAAGCCGAACGGGATGGAGATGATGCCCGGGTTCTTCAGCGGGAACCAGGCGAAGTCGACGTCCGGGAACATCGCCTTCGGGTCGCCGGAGACCACGGGCGAGAACAGCACCAGGCCGACGGCGACGATCAGACCGCCGTAGATCGACCACAGCGCGCCCTGGGTGGTGAACTTCTTCCAGAAGAGGCTGTAGAGGATGGTCGGCAGGTTGGCGGAGGCCGCGACCGCGAAGGCGAGGGCGACCAGGCCAGCCACGTTCAGGTCGCGGGCGAGGGCGCCGAGGCCGATGGAGACGATGCCGATGGCGACGGTCGCCCAGCGGGCCGCGCGGACCTCCTCGGCGCCGGAGGCCTGCCCCTTGCGGATGACGTTGGCGTAGATGTCGTGCGCGAAGGACGACGACGAGGCGAGGGTGAGGCCGGCGACCACGGCGAGGATGGTCGCGAAGGCCACCGCCGAGATCGTGGCGAGCAGGATCGCGCCCCACGCCGAGTCGACGCCGCCCAGGTGCAGGGCGAGCAGCGGGGCCGCCGTGTTGCCGGACGGGTTGGAGGCGATGATCTCGTCCTGGGAGATCAGCGCGGCGGCGCCGAAGCCGAGGGCGATGGTCATCAGGTAGAAGCCGCCGATGATGCCGATGGCCCAGTTCACGGACTTACGGGCGGCCTTGGCGTTGGGCACCGTGTAGAAGCGGATCAGGATGTGCGGCAGGCCGGCGGTGCCGAGGACGAGGGCGATGCCGAGGGAGATGAAGTCCAGCTTGGAGGTGCCGGTGGCGCCGTACTGCAGGCCGGGCTCCAGGAAGGCGGCGCCCTTGCCGCTGTTCTCGGCGGCGGTGCCGAGCAGATCGGAGATGTTGAAGTTGAACTTCAGCAGCACCAGGAACGTAATGAGGAGCGTGCCGCCGATGAGCAGCACGGCCTTCACCATCTGGACCCAGGTGGTGCCCTTCATACCGCCGATGGAGACGTAGACGATCATCAGGAGGCCGACGAGGGCGACGATGAGGATCTTGCCGGCGTCGGAGGTGATGCCGAGGAGCAGCGAGACGAGGACGCCCGCGCCCGCCATCTGGGCCAGCAGGTAGAAGATCGACACCACGATCGTGGAGGTGCCGGCGGCGGTGCGGACGGGGCGCTGGCGCATGCGGTACGCGAGCACGTCGCCCATGGTGTAGCGGCCGGAGTTCCGCAGCGGCTCGGCGACCAGGAGGAGGGCGACCAGCCAGGCGACCAGGAAGCCGATGGAGTAGAGGAAGCCGTCGTAGCCGAAGAGGGCGATGGCGCCCGCGATGCCGAGGAACGACGCGGCGGACATGTAGTCGCCGGAGACCGCGAGGCCGTTCTGGAAGGCGCTGAACTGGCGGCCGCCCGCGTAGAAGTCGGCGGCGTCCTTGGTCTGGCGGCCGGCCCAGACGGTGATGCCGAGGGTCGCGAGGACGAACAGCGCGAACAGGGTGATGATGAGCGGCCGGTGCTCGCTGGCCTCGTTGGCCGCGAGGAACGTCTGCGTTGCGGGGCTCATGCGCCGCCCTCCATCCGGGACTTGATCGCCTCGGCCTTGGGGTCGAGCTTCGCGGCGGCGTGCTTCGAGTACCACCAGGCGATGAGGAACGTGGTGACGAACTGTGCGACGCCGAAGACGAAGGCGACGTTGATGTTGCCGAAGAGCTTGGTGCCCATGAAGTCGCCCGCGTAGTTCGAGAGCAGGACGTACAGCAGGTACCAGGCGATGAAGCCCACGGTCAGCGGGAAGGCGAACGAGCGGTAGGAGCGGCGCAGTTCGGCGAACTCGGCGCTCTCATGGACCGCGGCGAACTCCTCGGGTGAGGGGAGGTGATGCTCTGCCTTCGCAGGGGGCGGTGCGTCGGTTGCCACGGAGTCTCCTCGCGTCTCCGCCGCGTTCGCGACGGTGGATGGTGACTTTTTCGCCGTCGGATCGGGGGACGGACTGGGTTCGGACATGGGGTCGGTTCTGTTCCTTCGGTGACGGGTGCGCGATCGCGCTCGCGCTCCCTGCTCAACGTCACGGCGGCGCACGGGGACCGGTTCAACCGCGCGGGTTTCTTTCGAAAACCGATTCGGAAACCGTCACGGGGTCCGACGCGTGGCCGACGCCGTGGCCGATCCGTGGCGACATGTGGCCGAAGTGCGGCCGATGCGGAAATGGCCAGGAGATACGGCGACTTCGAGGGTTACCCCTCTACTTCGGCCTCCCGCCCGTGAAGTCATTGCTGGCCGGCGACGACCAGGGATAGCTTCGGGCTGCACCACCAACGTCATGTACCTGCCCGGGCACCCGTGTGTCTCGGGCCGGTTTCTTTGAAGATGATGTGGAGATCACATGGCTCATCTGCGCTCCAGGCGACAGCTCGCGCTCGCGGTGCCGGTCGTCCTGTCGCTGACCGCCTCGCTCGGTTTCCTGCCGGGTGTCGCCTCGGCGGCCCCGCTCGCGGAGTCCACCGCCGCGACCGCGGAGGGCCCGAACCTGTCGTACGTCGTGAACACGAAGACGGACAAGCACACGATCGCCAAGGTGCAGAAGGCGATAACCCAGGCCGGCGGCAAGATAGTGGTCACCTACGCCAAGATCGGCGTGATCGTGGTCCACTCGACCGACCCGGCGTTCGGTGCGACGATCCGCGCGGTGCGCGGGGTGCAGTCCGCCGGTGCCACCCGGACCTCGCCGCTGACCCCCGCCGGCACGACGGAGGTGGGCGCCGTCGACATGCTGACGGACGCGGAGGCCGCGAAGGTGAAGGCCGCCTCGGCGGACATCCCCGACGCCGAGCCCCTCGAGGCCGACCAGTGGGACCTGCGCTCGATCGGCGCCGACCAGGCCGCGAAGATCGACGACGGCAGCAAGAAGGTCACGGTCGCCGTCATCGACACCGGCGTCGACGACACCCACCCGGACCTCGCGCCGAACTTCTCCAAGTCCCAGTCCGCCAACTGCGACGGCGGTGTCGCGGACACCAGCGAGGGCGCCTGGCGGCCGTACACCGTGAACGACTACCACGGCACGCACGTCGCCGGTGAGATAGCCGCGGCCCGCAACGGCGTCGGCGTCGCCGGTGTCGCGCCGGGCGTGAAGGTCTCCAGCATCAACGTGACCGACCGGACGAGCGGTCTGTTCTACGCCGAGAGCGTCGTCTGCGCGTTCGTGTTCGCCGCCGACAAGGGCGTGGAGATCACGAACAACAGCTACTACGTCGACCCGTGGCTCTACAACTGCGTGGACGACCCGGACCAGGAAGCCATCGTCGACGCGGTGAACCGGGCGCAGAAGTACGCCACGAGGAAGGGCACCCTGCACCTGGCCTCGGCCGGCAACTCCAACCACGATCTCGCCTCCGACGCGATCCTGGACGCCTCCAGCCCCAACGACACCACGCCGGTCGAGCGCACCATCGACCCGAGCGAGTGCTTCGACGTCCCGACCCAGCTGCCGGGCATCGTCACGGTCAGCGCGACGGGCGTGAAGAACGAGAAGTCGTTCTACTCCACGTACGGCAACGGCGTCGTCGACATCGCGGCCCCGGGTGGCGACAGCCGCTACCAGATCCCGGACACGCCGTCGAAGAACGGCCGCATCCTGTCCACCATGCCGAACGGCGCCTACGGCTACCTCCAGGGCACGTCGATGGCGTCCCCGCACGCCGCCGGTGTCGCCGCGCTGCTGAAGTCCACCCACCCGTGGGCGTCCCCGAAGCAGCTGCAGAAGCTGCTGAAGGCCCAGGCGGACGAGCAGGCCTGCCCGACGTCGTACGACCAGAACGGCGACGGCGTCCAGGACGCGGTTTGCGAAGGCAGCCCCAGCGTGAACGGTTTCTACGGGTTCGGCATCGTCAACGCCCTGAAGGCCGTCAAGTAGCACAGCCGACGAGCAGCCACGACGAACTGGAGACAGCATGACAGCGCGTCTCAAGCGCTCCCGTCGTCTGACCGCGATCCCGCTGGGGATGGTCATGGCGACCGCGCTGGTCGTCGTACCGAACGTCACGGCCTCGGCGGCCGCGGCGAACGGATCGGTCGCTTCGGCCGGGCGGGCCGAAGCGACCGGGCTCAGCCACGTCGTCAACGTGCGCGCGGGGCACGGGCCCTCCGCGCACGTGCGGAAGGCGATCACTGAGGCCGGCGGCACGATCGTGACGTCGTACGACCGGATCGGTGTCGTCGTCGTGCACTCCACGAACCCCGGCTTCGCCGCGGAGATCCGTGCGGTGCGCGGGGTGCAGTCGGCCGGTGCCACCCGCACCGCGCCGCTGCCCGCCCAGTCGACCACCGACGTGGGCACCCCCAAGGTGCTGACCGCCGAGGAGATCGCGGACGTCGAGGCCGCGGACGGGCAGGACCCGCTGGAGCCGTTGCAGTGGGACCTGCCCGCCATCAAGGCCGACAAGGCCCACGAGGTGTCGCTCGGCAGCCGGGACGTCACCGTCGCCGTCATCGACACGGGCGTCGACGACACGCACCCGGACATCGCGCCGAACTTCGACCGTGACGCCTCCGTCAACTGTGTGACGGGCAAGCCCGACACCAGCGACGGGGCCTGGCGGCCGGGGCCCACGGAGAGCGCGCACGGCACCCATGTGGCCGGTGAGATCGCCGCCGCGAAGAACGGCATCGGTGTCACGGGTGTGGCGCCCGGGGTCAAGGTGTCGGGCATCAAGGTGTCCACCACCGCCGGCTTCTTCTACACGGAGGCCGTGGTCTGCGGCTTCATGTGGGCCGCCGACCACGGGGTGGACGTCACCAACAACAGCTATTACACCGACCCCTGGTACTTCAACTGCAAGCACGACCCGGACCAGAAGGCGCTGGTGGAGGCGCTCGGCCGGGCGACGAAGTACGCGGAGAAGAAGGGCGCGGTCAATGTCGCCGCGGCCGGCAACGAGAACTACGACCTCGCGGCCGACGAGATCACCGACCCGGTCTCCCCCAACGACTCGACGCCGTCGGACCGGCTGATCGACCCGTCCGAGTGCCTCGACATCCCGACGCAGCTGCCGGGTGTCGTCACGGTCGCCTCCACCGGCGCCAAGGGCATCAAGTCGTCCTTCTCCAACCACGGTCTGGGCGTCGTCGACATCGCCGCACCCGGCGGTGACTCGACCCGCTTCCAGACCCCGGCCCCGCCCGCCACCAGCGGTCTGATCCTGGGCCCGCTGCCCGGCGGCACCTGGGGCTACATGGCCGGTACGTCGATGGCGTCGCCGCACGTCGCGGGCGTCGCCGCCCTGATCAGGTCGACCCATCCGTACGCCCCGGCCGCCCTGGTCAAGGCACTGCTGTACGCCGAGGCCGACGCCACGCCCTGCACCGACCCGTACGACATCGACGGGGACGGCAAGGCCGACGCGGTCTGCGAGGGGCCGAGAAGCTACAACGGCTTCTACGGCTTCGGCACCGCGGACGCGCTGGACGCGGTGACCAGGTAGAGGTTCTCGGCGTAGCGGCGGGTCGTCGGGCCGGGCGGTGCTGCACCGCCCGGCCCTTCCGTTGCGTAGGTTCGGATCATGACTGACATGGATGGTGCGTGGGCGGCCCTGGGCGGCGATCCCGCTCTGCCGTCGAGGGTCTCGACGGTCGTACGGGACGGGGTGCTCGACGCCCGGCTGCCGGTACGGGAACTGGCGCGGACCTGCGTCGGTGTGTGCGCGCTGGCGGCGGCCGAGTTGGGCGCGCGCCGGGCCGGGCTCGGCGAGGTCCCCCGGGTGCGGGTGGACGACGGGGCGGTCGGCACGGCCTTCGTGAGTGAACGTCATCTGCTGGTCGACGGTCGGGCGCCGGTCAACTTCGCGCCGCTGTCGCGGTTCTGGCGGACGGCGGACGGCTGGGTGCGGACACACGCGAACTATCCGCATCACCGGGAGCGGCTGCTGTCGGCGCTGGGGGTGTCCGCCGCCGAAGTGCCCGCGGTGGAGGCGGCACTCGCCGAGCGGTCTGCGCGGGAGGTCGAGGAGGTGGTGTACGCCGCCGGGGGCCTGGCGGTGGCGCTGCGGACGCCCGGGGAGTGGGCCGCGCACGAGCAGGCGCGGGCGGTGGCGGCCCGGCCGCTGATCCAGCACGAGCGGCTGGACACGGCCTACGCGCGCGTGCTCCCGTTCCTGCCTTCGGCCGAGGCGCCGCTGTCGCCCGCCGCCGGGATACGGGTCCTGGACCTGACCCGGGTCATCGCGGGCCCCGTCGCCACCCGCACACTCGCCCTCCTGGGCGCGGACGTGCTGCGCGTGGATCCGCCGGGCATGCCCGAGATCCTCGACCAGCACGCCGACACGGGCTTCGGGAAACGGTCGGCGACGCTCGATCTGGCCGCCGACCCGAGGGCGTTCGAGGCGCTGCTCGCCGAGGCCGACGTCGTCGTCACCGGGTACCGACCGGGTGCGCTGGACCGGTTCGGGCTGTCGGCCGAGGCCCTGGTCGATCGGCGTCCCGGACTGATCGTGGCGCAGCTCTCGGCCTGGGGCGCGGACGGGCCGTGGGCCGGGCGGCGGGGGTTCGACAGTCTGGTGCAGGTGGCGACGGGGATCGCGACGATGGAGGGTACGACGGAGCGGCCGGGCGCGCTGCCCGCGCAGGCGCTCGACCACGGGACGGGCTATCTGCTGGCGGCGGCCGTGCTGCGGGCACTCACCGAGCAGGCGGAGCAGGGGTACAGCCGGGTCGTCCGGCTGTCGCTGGCGCGGACGGCAGCCTGGCTGACGGACGGGATCGAGCGAGCCCCCGATGAGGGCGGGGCTCCCGGCGCGCCGGACGCCTGGCTCGCCGAGCGGGACAGCCCCCTCGGTCGGCTGCGGTACGCGTTGTCGCCGGTGTCCTTCGAGGGCGGGCCGCGCGACTGGGCTCGGCCTCCGGGGCGTTGGGGTGCGGACGAGGCGCGCTGGCGCTGAGGTCACCGCTACCTCCGGGTCGAACGGTTGGGCGGAATGTCGAACTGCCGGTCGATTTCCGGCACTTGCCCCGGTCTGGTGCGACTGGTGAACTTTTTGGGGTGAGCCTGACGAGACGGACGACGGACGCGACGGACGCGAGGGGCGCGAGGGTAGAGGAAGCCGGCGGGGCTGAGGGGCGGGCCGGGGGCGGGACCTGGCGGGCCGTCGTGGTGCTCGTCCTGGTGGCCGTGGCCGCGCTGATACCCCTGTTCGGGCCGCGGGTGGCGCTCGACGGCACGGGGGAGGCCGAGGCGCCCGGCACCGGCGGGATCGCCCTGCTGCGGACGGTGCTGCTGGCGGCGCTGTGCGTACCGGTGGGCGAGTTGTTCGTGGCACGGCTGGTGCGGCGGGTGCCCGGCGCTCCCGGGCGGGCGCCGCGCAGTTGGGCGCCCTGGGCGGCGGGGGCCGGTCTCGTGGCCTCGCTGGGGCTGGCGTCGGTCGTGGCCACAGGCAATCTGGTGCCGGACTCCCCCGCCGACGTGGACGTGGGCGGCCTCTACGAGACGCGGGACGGCAAGCTCGCCCTGCTGGAGGTCAACGCCTTCGTGGCGGCCGGCCTCCTGGCGCTGTCCCGTCGCCCGGCCGCCCAGGCGCTGCCCCTGGCCGCCGTCGTCGTCGCGGAGGCGCTGCGCGCCCACCCGAGCACGGACCACCACGATCCGCTGGTCGGCGCCGCTCTGACCTTGGTGCACCTGACGTGCGCGGCCCTGTGGGCGGGCGGACTGCTGCACGTGCTGCGGATCCTGCGCACGCGCGCGTGGCGCTCGTCGCCGCCGGGCACCGCGCTGTTGGGCCTCTACGCGCGCGTGGCCGCCGTTCTGCTCGCCGCCGTCACGGCCAGCGGGGTGTGCAGCACGCTGCGCCGGATGCCGCCGGACACGGTGCTCGACCAATTGACGGAGACGGCGTACGGGCGCGCCCTGCTCGCCAAGGTGCTGCTGGTGACGGCCGTCGCCGTGCTGGCCCTCTGGGCACGGCTGCGGCTGCGCCGCGCGACCGACGACCCGCTCGGCGCCTGCGCGCCCGCGCGGGCGGAGGTGGTCGTACTGGGCGTCGTCGTCGCGGTGTCGGCGCTGCTCACGGCGCTGCCGCTGCCGATCCGCTGGTGAGGCGGCGACGGGGCGGGGGTGCGCAGGGCGGCCCGGTCAGACCGTGTGCTGGGGCGCCCCACCCTCCGCCGGGGTGGACGAGGGGCGCGTGCCGAGGGTGTCGAGGGCCCCTCGGGTGAGCAGGTACTGCGCCGCCAGATAGGTGAGCATGATCCACAGGTCGGGTCGGGGCGGCTGCGGCCACTCGGCGACACCGGTCGCGATGAGCATGTCCGACACCACGAAGAGCGCGCCGCCGAGCCCGGCGACGCTCCCGAGTCGGGCGGCGGCCCACGCCATCGTGGTCAACAGGGCGCTGTACCCGGCGACGGGGAGGCGCAGGTCGGCCGGCAGACCGGGCCACAGGCTCGCGACGGCGACGACCAGGGCGAGGGCGTACGCGACACCGAACGCCACGCGCGCGCGGTACGACGGGCGTCCGGACCTGCCGGGTCCGGTGGGGCCGACGGGTGCGGCGGGCCCGGCGGATACGCCGGGTCCGCCGAACAGCACGAGGTAACAGACGTGGCCCACCGCGAAGGAGCCCATCCCGGCGAGGAAGGCCGGTTCGGCGTCGGAGAGGAGCAGCACGTCGCCGCCCCAGCCGAACAGCAGGGCCGCGATCAGCGGTCGGGGCGCGCCGCGCGTGTACGCGTACGCCGCGAGCAAGGGCATCAGCAGGGGCTTGGCGGCGAGGTGCCCCGCGTCGAACCCGACGGCCAGGGACGCGAGGTCGACCCCGACGGCGACCCCGAAGGCGACGAGGAGAACGGCCCCTCTGTCCCGCCTCACGCGACGGTCTTCGAGGGAGAGGGCGAGGAGGAACCTGAGGTACCGGCAGAGCCGGAAGAACCGGAGGAGCCGGAAGAGTGGGAGGACTCGGAGGAGTCGGAGGAGTCGGAGGAGTCGGAGAGGTCGGCCGGGGTCGGCTGTGCGGGCTTCCAGCCGGGCCCCCCGAAGACCCGCCCCGCCCGTTCGCCCCAGCCGCTCGCCCTCTTCAGGTCCTTGGCGATGGCGACGTACTCATGGGTGGCGACCCGCAGCGGGTTGTACGTGTCGATGTTCTTCGTCAGGCCGTACACCGGCCGCTCGGTCTCCTCGACGAACGAGCCGAAGAGCCGGTCCCAGACGATGAGGATGCCGCCGAAGTTGCGGTCGAGATAGCCACCCTGGGAGGCGTGGTGGACCCGGTGGTGGGACGGCGTGTTGAAGACGAACTCGAAGGCGCGGGGCAGCTTCCCGATGCGCTCGGTGTGGATCCAGAACTGGTAGACGAGGTTGGCGGAGGAACAGAAGGCGAGCGCGGCCGGGTGCACGCCGAGGGCGATGAGCGGGACGTAGAAGGGCCACACCGTCCAGGTCGTCCACGGTTGCCGGAGGGCGGTGGTGAGGTTGAACTTCCGGCTGGAGTGGTGGACGACGTGACAGGCCCAGAGGATGCGGATCACGTGGTGGCCGCGGTGCGACCAGTAGTAGAAGAAGTCCTGCGCGAGGAGCATCAGCGGGATCGTCCACCACAGGACCGGGACGCGCAGCGGGGTCAACTCGTGGACGGCCGTGTAGACGGCGACGATCGGGATCTTCCAGAGGAAGTCGAAGGCGAGGCTCCCGAGCCCCATACCGACGCTCGTCGCGGCGTCCTTCGCCTCGTACCCCGCGGCATCCTCGTCCGGATGGATCCGGACACTGATCACCTCGATCACGGTGAGCAGCACGAAGGCGGGTATCGACCAGAGCACGACATCGGGCAGGTTCGGCATGGGGGCACGGTAGAACCGCTGGTGGACGGGGGCTAGACGTTGTTACTGACAAGTATTTACGGCGGTACGCGCTTGCTTCTTGGCGTCCTCCACCAAACCGGAGGGTGAGGAGGAAGCTGTCGCTCCGTCACTTGTGCCGCGTCGGCGCCGGGTAACGAGCTGTCAGTCCCGGCCCGTATCCTCAGGGACCATGCTCGAAGACCACACGACCGCAGCGTCGCAAGCGCCTTGGCCGGCCGCGTATCCCCAGGGGTACGCGGTCGTGGACGTGGAGACGACCGGGCTGGCCCGGGACGACCGGATAATCTCCGCGGCTGTGTACAGACTGGACGCGCGGGGCGAGGTCGAGGACCACTGGTACACGTTGGTGAACCCGGAGCGGGATCCGGGGCCGGTGTGGATCCACGGGCTGACGAGCGATGTGCTCGAAGGGGCACCGCTGTTCAAGGAGATCGCGGAGGAGTTCTCCGCGCGGCTCGCGGACCGGGTGCTCGTCGCGCACAACGCGGTGTTCGACTGGTCGATGATCGCCCGGGAGTACGCGCGCGCGGAGACCGAGGCGCCGGTGCGTCAACGGCTGTGCACGATCGCGCTGTCGAAGGAGCTGGGGCTGCCGCTGCCCAACCACAAGCTGGAGTCGCTGGCGGCGCACTTCGGGGTGGTGCAGCAGCGGGCGCACCACGCGCTGGACGACGCGCGGGTGCTGGCGGAGGCGTTCCGGCCGAGTCTGCGGGTCGCCGCCGCGAGCGGTGTACGGCTGCCGCTGCACGAGTGCCGGCCGCTGACCGAGTGGCGGGACAGCCCGGCGACGCCCCGCATCGGGCAGCAGGCGGGCCACGGTGGCGGCTACGGCGGTGGTTACAGCGGCTATCGGCCCACCAGTTGGCGGCCTTCGCGGAAGCGGCCCGCGTGTCCCTATCCCAACCCGGGGCGGTTCGAGGACGGCAAACCGCTCAAGCAGGGCATGCGGGTCGCCTTCTCCGGGGACACGTCGGTCGAACGCGATCTGCTGGAGGACCGCGCGGTCGAGGCAGGGCTCCACGTGGCGACGAGTCTGTCCCGGGTGACCAGTCTGCTCGTCACCAACGACCCCGACTCGAACACGTCGAAGGTCGTCAAGGCCCGGCAGTACGGGACGCCGGTGGTGGACGAGGCCGCGTTCGGGCAGTTGCTCCGCGATGTGGCGCCCGCCGACGAGTGACCCGTACGGACGGGTGATTGCCGGGCGACTCGCCCGGCGCCCGCTCGCCCGCGCGGCGGCGACGGCTCACCCTGTGGCGCATGGCGAGATGCGAAGTTTGCGGCAATGACTACGGAATGACCTTCGAGGTCCACGCCCAGGGAGCGGTGCACGTCTTCGACTGCTTCTCCTGCGCGATCCACCGCATGGCCCCCATCTGCGAGCACTGCCGGGTGCAGATCATCGGCCAGGGCGTCGACGTCGACGGCCACTGGTACTGCGGCGCCCACTGCGCGCGGGCCGAGGGGAAGGCGGGCATCGTCGACAGAGTCTGAACACCGGCGAGTGCGCACCCGCCCGAACGCACCCCACGACCGAGTTGTACGGTCGTGGGGTGTACCGCTTCCTGTTGTCCCGGCAGTGGGTGATCCTCGCGCTGCTCGTACTCGTCCTGGTCCCGACCATGGTCAGGCTGGGTATTTGGCAGATGCATCGTTACGAGGAGCGCAGCGCGCGGAACCAGCTCGTCGCCGACGCGCTGGCCGCGAAGCCGGTGCCCGTGGAGCGGCTGACCTCCCCCGGGCACACCGTCACCAGTGCCGAGCGCTACCGCACGGTGACCGCGAAGGGCCGCTTCGACACCGAGGACGAGGTCGTCGTCCGCCGTCGAGTCAACGCCGACGACGAGGTCGGCTTCCATGTGCTCACCCCGTTCGCCCTCGACGACGGCAGGGTGCTGCTCGTCAACCGGGGCTGGATCCCCGCGAACGGCCCGAGCCAGACCGCGTTCCCCAAGATCCCCGCGCCGCCCGCCGGCGAAGTCACCGTCACCGGGCGGCTGATGCCCGACGAGACGACCGAGGCGAGCGGCATCAAGGACCTCCAGGGCCTGCCGGACCGGCAGATCATGCTGATCGACAGCGAGCGGGAGGCGAAGCGCCTCGGTGTCCAGGTCCTCGGCGGCTATCTCGCCCAGACCGCGCCCGAGCCCAAGGGCGACACCCCGGAACAGCTCGGCAGCCCCGGCGACGAGAACGCCGCGCTGAACTACGCCTACGCCCTGCAGTGGTGGCTCTTCGCCCTCGGTGTTCCCGTCGGCTACGTCATCCTCGCCCGCCGGGAGCGCCGCGACCGCGCGGAGGCGGCGGCCGCGGCGGAGGCCGAGGGAGAGAAGGAGACGGCCCCCACTCCGGTGTAGGCGCCGGCCGGGCTCAGGTACGGCCGCGGCCCTCGGCCGAGCGCTCGCGCCAGTAGGCGAAGGTGCGTCGCGGTTCGGGCAGCAGGTCCCACGGGTGGGTCGTCATATGGCGGCCCAGGCGCTCGAAGACGGGGGCGGCCTCGGCCGGGCGGTGGGCGCGGGTGAGGGCGAAGGCGAGGGTGTTGAGGTCGGTGACGGCCTCGGCGTGGGGTGCGGTGCCGACGTCGAACCAGCTCTTGAGGGCGAGGTCGATCTCGTGGACGGACCGGGGCTCGTTCCAGTTGCCGCCGCCCGAGCCGAGGGCGTCGACGGGTGTCGAGCCCTGGCGGTGGGCCATGAGTTCGACGCGGGCCGCCACCGGGAGCAGGGCCAGCGGTGAGCCGTGGGGTGCGCGGGCGGCGGCCTGCCAGGCGAAGTCCATCATGTCGGGGACCGTCCCGTGGCCGCGCGGGGACAGATAGCGCAGCAGCCGGTGGTAGGACGTCCGGAGCCAGGGGGCCCGGTCGACGGCTTCCGTCCACACGGGCACGGCGTCCTTGACCGGTACGGCGCAGGCGTCCATCAGGGACAGCAGCGCCAGCCAGGGCGTGGGGTCGTCCGGGCAGGCCTCGGCGGCGCGGAGGCAGGTGTGTTCGGCGCGGCGGACGGCGGTCCGGTCGGTGGCGGGGGTGCGGTGCGACTCGACGAAGGCGCGCAGGGTGAGGGCGTCGCCGTCCTCCGGGCGGTCGGCCGCCCAGCGTTGGGGGACGGCGGCGGGGAGTCGCTGGGCCAGTACGGCGAGGCGGTGGGCCCGGCGGTCCCAGTCGCGGCCGGTGGTGCGGAGGAGGGCGGCCACGGGTTCCCATGGGGGGCGAGTGCGGCCGGCGCCGAGGCCGTGGAGCTGGGGGGTGGGGCGGAGTTCGGTCAGCGTTCTGTGCAGGGGGTCGTCGTCGAGTTCGGGACGGATCAGCAGGGAGGGTCGGCGTCTCAGCATCTCTGGATCCGGGGATGGGGGTGGGTGGGGTCGGGTGCGGTGCGGTGCGGGGTGCGGGTGCGGGTGCGGGCCCGGTGGGGCTTCTCGCGCAGTTCCCCGCGCCCCTGAAAAGCAGGGGCTGCGCCCCTTGCTTTTCAGGCCCGCAGCCCCCACGCACCCGCACCCGACGACGCACCCTGGGCCGGCTCAGCAGGGCGCCGTCGCTCTCAGCAGCAGCGGCCCTCCGGGTGTTCCTCTCTCTGCCGGGTCCGCAGGGTGTCGTACTCCCGGCGGGTCGGGACCGGCGCTGCCGGGTGGTGGCGGCGCCGACGCTCGCAGTAGCGGTCGTACTCGGCCTCGCCGGTGAGTTCCCGGAGGTACCAGCGGACCCCCCGCACCCAGTCCCGGGCGGTCATCGGCGGGCTCCCACCAACTGCTTCTCGGTGTCGTCCGCGTCGATGCGGGACTCGACGTACGGGGCCTCGGTCGACGGCAGGGGCACCGGGGACCGTACGGCGCGGACGCAGACCACCGCGCAGTTGATCAGGACCGTGAGGACCAGCAGCAGGAAGATCGCCATGATCACGCCGTCGACCGTGTTGTTGGTGACGATCGTGTGCATGTCGTCCATGTTCGTGGCGCCGGGCAGGAGTTCGCCCTTGTCGATGGCGGCCGCGTACTTGTCGCGGAGGGCGAAGAAGCCGATCGCGGGGTTGTCCGAGAAGATCTTCTGCCAGCCGGCGGTGAAGGTGACGGCCACGTCCCAGGCCAGCGGGATGCCGGTGACCCAGGCCCAGCGCAGCTTGCCGGACTTGATGAGGACGGTGGTGGTGACGGCCAGGGCGACGGCGGCGAGCAGCTGGTTGGCGATGCCGAAGAGCGGGAAGAGCTGCTTGATCCCGCCGAGGGGGTCGGTGACACCGGCGTAGAGGAAGTAGCCCCACGCGCCGACGACCAGGGCGCTGGTGATCCAGATGCCCGGCTTCCAGGTGACCCGGCCGATCGGCTTCCAGACGTTGCCCAGCATGTCCTGGAGCATGAACCGGCCGACGCGGGTGCCGGCGTCCACGGTGGTGAGGATGAACAGGGCCTCGAACATGATCGCGAAGTGGTACCAGAAGGCCTTCATCCCGGCGCCGCCGAAGACCCCGGCGAAGATCTCCGACATGCCGACGGCCAGGGTGGGCGCGCCGCCGGAGCGGCCGACGAGGGTCTCCTCCTCGACGGCCTTGGCCGCCGCGGTGAGCTGTTCCGGCGTGATGGTGAAGCCGAGGTTCTTGACCGCCTCGGCGGCCGTGTCGACGGTCGGGCCGAGCAGCGCCGCCGGGGAGTTCATGGCGTAGAAGAGGCCGGGTTCGAGGACACAGGCGGCGATGAGGGCCATGACCGCGACGAAGGACTCCGTGAGCATGGAGCCGTAGCCGATCATCCGGACCTGGGACTCCTTCTGGATCAGCTTCGGCGTGGTGCCGGAGGAGACCAGGGCGTGGAAGCCGGACAGGGCGCCGCAGGCGATCGTGATGAAGAGGAACGGGAAGAGCGAGCCCGCGAAGACCGGTCCGGCACCCGTGTGCGCGAACTCGGTGACCGACTCGGCACGCAGGTTCGGGGCGGCGACCACGACACCGACGGCCATCAGGGCGATGGTGCCGACCTTCATGAAGGTGGAGAGGTAGTCACGCGGGGCCAGCAGCATCCACACGGGGAGCACGGAGGCCACGAAGCCGTAGCCGACCAGGCAGAAGACCAGGGTCTCGGGGCTCCAGACGAAGTACTCGGCGAGCGAGGAGTCCTGGATCCAGCCGCCGCCGAGGATGGCGAGCAGGAGGAGGGCGACGCCGATGAAGCTGGTCTCGACGACGCGGCCGGGACGGAGGTAGCGCAGGTAGAAGCCCATGAAGAGGGCGATCGGAATGGTCATGGTGACCGAGAAGGTGCCCCAGGCGGACTCGGCGAGGGCGTTGACCACGACCATCGCGAGGACCGCGAGCAGGATGATCATGATGGCGAAGACGCCGATCAGCGCGGCGGCGCCGCCGACCTTGCCGATCTCGTCCCGGGCCATCTGGCCGAGGCTCTTGCCGTCCCGGCGCATGGACAGGAAGAGGACGATCATGTCCTGTACCGCGCCGGCGAAGATCACGCCCGCGATGATCCAGATGGTGCCCGGCAGATAGCCCATCTGGGCCGCCAGCACCGGTCCGACCAGCGGGCCCGCGCCGGCGATGGCCGCGAAGTGGTGGCCGAACAGCACCCGCTTGTCGGTCGGGTGGTAGTCGACGCCGTCCTCCAGCCGCTCGGCCGGCGTGGCGCGGGTGTCGTCGACCTGGAGGACCCGGCGGGCGATGAACCGGGAGTAGAAGCGGTAGCCGATCGCGTACGAGCCGAGGGCCGCCATGAGCAGCCAGACGGCCGAGATCTCCTCGCCCCGGGAGAGGGCGAGCACCGCCCAGCCGATCGCCCCGACGAGACCGACGGCTATCCAGAGGGCGATCGATTTCGGCGTCATTCGGGATCTTTCCGGCACCTCGGGGCCGGTTTCGGGCATGACTGACGTAGGCATGGCGGCTCCTGATTTCAACGGGGGTACGGCAGAGAACGGAAGAGGCGGAAGGGAAGAGGGGGACGGTGCGGCTGCTGCCGCCGGTCAACGATGTCGGTCGCGGTGCCCGGCGGAGCGCCGGTCCGACAGCGCGTACGCGGCGAGCAGGCAGAGGCCGCATCCCGGGACCCAGGCGAGCTGGTACCAGTAGAAGAACGGCGTTCCCGCGAGCCGTGGCTCCGCACCGGCGTACCAGGGGACCCAGAGCAGTCCCGCGGCGGGCGCGAGGAGCAGTACGGCGATCGCGACGCGCCGTAGCCGGTGGTGACCGGTCTGTGCCATGACCTGCTCTCCTCTCCCGCTTCCTGGGGGTCTGTGCAAGAGTTGCCCACTCGTCGGGATCGGTTGACAGCGAATTTCCAGAAGATTTCGCGCCGATTCCCTGTCATCCGAATCGGCTGTCCACGCAACCAACACGCGAGGGCCGAGGTACACCCGGGCCCAGGCCCACCAAGGACGGTGACCCATGGCGGACGCTGCCATGACCGCGACGTTCCTCGCCGTGATCGGCGGAGCGTCGCTGTTCGCCGTCACCGCGCGCCGGCTGCGCCCCAGCGACCGGCTGCCCTCGCTGGAGGGCTGGGCGCTGGCCGACCGCGCCCTCGGCCCGGTGTGGACCTGGATGCTGCTCGGCGGCACGATCTTCACCGCGTACACCTTCACCGCCGTACCGGGGCTGGCGTACGGCAACGGGGCGCCGGCGTTCTTCGCGGTGCCGTACACGGTGATCGTCTGCCCGCTGGCCTTCGTCCTGCTGACCCGGCTGTGGGACGTGGCCCGGCGGCACGGGTACGTGACGGCCGGGGACTTCGTGCGCGGCCGGTACGGTTCGGCGCCGCTCGCCCTGGTGGTGGCGCTGACCGGGATCCTCGCGACGATGCCGTACCTGGCGTTGCAGCTGCTCGGCATAAGGGCGGTGCTGACGGCCGGGGGTGTGTACCCGAAGGGCGCGGCCGGTGATCTGGTGATGGTCGCGCTGTTCGCGGGGCTCGCGGTGGCGACGTACCGGCACGGGCTGCGGGCGCCGGCCGTGATCTCGGCGCTGAAGGCGGTGGCCGTCTTCGTGTCGCTGACCGCCGTGTGCTGGCTGGTGCTGGAACGGTTCGGCGGCCCGGGCGCGGTCTTCGAGGGGGCGGCCCGGCGGCTCGGCGGGACGAGCGTCGAGGAGTCCGCGCTCCTGCTGGCGCCCGAGCAGCAGCCCGCCTACGCCACCCTCGCGCTGGGCTCGGCGCTGGCCCTGCTGATGTACCCGCACGTGCTGACCGCCGGGTTCGCCGCCGACGGACCGCGCACGGTCCGCAAGGTCGCCGTGGCGCTGCCCGCCTGGACGGGGCTGCTGGCCCTGTTCGGCTTCCTCGGGATCGCGGCGCTCGCCTCGGGCGTGCGGGCCCCCGAGGGCGGTGCCGAGGCGGCCGTACCGATGCTGGTGGACCGGCTGATGCCGGGGCCGCTGGCGGGGCTGGTGTTCGGCGCGATCACCGTGGGCGCGCTGGTCCCGGCGGCGGTGATGTCGATCGCGGCCGCCACGGGCTTCGTCCGCAACGTGTACGTCGAGTACTTCCAGCCCACCGCCACGCCCAAGCGTCAGGTGCGCATCGCCAAGGTGGTGTCGCTGACGGCGAAGGTGGGGGCGGTGGCGTTCGTCTTCGGACTGCGCGACCAGGACGCCATCAACCTCCAACTGCTCGGCGGGGTGTGGATCCTGCAGATCTTCCCGGCGGTCGCGGTCGGCCTGTTCACCGGGCGGCTGCATCCCCGGGCGCTGCTCGCGGGGTGGGCCGCGGGCATGGTGACCGGCACCTTCCTGGTGGTGCGCGAGGGGTTCTCCTCCATCGTGCTCCTGGGCGGCGGTTCGCTGGAGATCTACGCCGGCCTGCTCGCCCTGCTGCTCAATCTGACCGTCGCCGTCGTCGGCACGACGGTCCTCGAACGGCTCGGTGTCCCGCGCGGCACCGACGCGACCGACCTACCGTCCCGCCTGACCGTCAGGCGGCGCCCCGAGACGGGAGCGAGCAACCCGTGAGACGCAGAACGCACATGCGTGTGCCGGTGGCCCCGGCGGCCTCCGCGCCCCTGACCGCGACCGAGCCCCTGGGACAGGTGCCGGCTCCGGCGGACCCCGCCGACGTGGAACGCGAGGCGGGTGTCGCCCGGCTGTTCGAGCTGCACTACTCCTCGATGCTGCGGCTCGCGGTGCTGCTGGGCGCGGACGACCCCGAGAACGTGGTGGCCGAGGCGTACTACCAGATCTACCGCAAGTGGCGGCGCCTCAGGGACGCCGAGGCGGCGGAGGCGTACCTCCGCTCCACGGTCTGCAACCTGACCCGGATGCGGATACGGCACCTCCAGGTCGCCCGCCGGCATGTGGAGACCCCGGTGGTGGAGGAGCCGGTCGCCTCCGCCGAGAGCACCGCGCTGCTCCACGACGACCAGCGGGTGCTGATCGGGGCGCTGCAGCAGTTGCCCGCCCGCCAGCGGGAGGCGCTGGTGCTGCGCCACTGGCTCGGGCTGAAGGAAAGTGAGATCGCGGCCGCGATGGGCATCTCCTGCGGCTCGGTCAAGACCCACACCGCACGCGGCCTCGCCGCCCTCACCCAGGCGATGGAGGCCCGGCGATGAACGACACCACCGGCAACGACACCGGTCAGGACCGCACCGAGCGGGAGCTGGCCGCGGCGCTCGCCGCGCTGGCGGGCGGCGTGCACGCCGCGCCGGACGCGTACCGGACGGCGCGGGGGGACTGGCTCCGCCGGGAGCGCCGGCGGCGGCTGGTGCTGGCCGTCCTGGTCCTCGTCGTCTTCGCCCTCGCCACGCTCCTCGGCCTCTGGGTCCTCAACCAGGCCCCGTCCGGCTCCGGGGTGATCTTCTCGGGGGTGGGAGGGACGACGGCGGGCACGGGGCCGGGCTGACGGGAGGGTCACGCCCTCCGGATCCCGGGACTGATCACCCCCGGCCCCGGGAACACGGTCCCCGTGCATCCCCACATCGAGGACTACGCCCTGATCGGTGACCACCAGACGGCCGCGCTGGTGAGTCGCCACGGTTCCATCGACTGGCTCTGTCTGCCGCGCTTCGACTCGGCCGCGTGCTTCGCCGCGCTGCTCGGTGACGAGGAGAACGGCCACTGGAGGATCGCGCCCGGCGAGGGCGGCACCTGTACGCGGCGCTCCTACCGGCACGACACGCTCGTGCTCGACACCGAGTGGGAGACGGACGAGGGCGCGGTACGCGTCACCGACCTGATGCCGCAACGCGACCGCGCGCCCGACGTCGTACGGATCGTGGAGGGCCTGTCCGGCCGGGTCACGATGCGCAGCACCCTGCGCCTGCGGTTCGACTACGGCTCGGCGGTGCCCTGGATGCGCCGATCGGACGGCCACCGCGTGGCGGTCGCCGGCCCCGACTCGGTGTGGCTGCGCAGCGAACCCCGGGTGCGGTCGTGGAGCGAGGACCGGGCCACGTACGCCGAGTTCACGGTGGAGCCGGGCGAGAAGGTCGCCTTCGTGCTGACCTGGCACCCCTCGCACGAGCCCCGCCCCCGCCTCGTCGACCCGTACGAGGCGCTGCGATCGAGCCTCCACGACTGGCGGGCCTGGGCGGCGCGCTGCCGGTACGACGGTCCGCACCGGGACACCGTGGTCCGCTCGCTGATCACCCTCAAGGCCCTCACGTACGCCCCCACCGGTGGCATCGTCGCGGCGGCCACCACCTCGCTGCCCGAGGAGATCGGCGGCGTCCGCAACTGGGACTACCGTCACTGCTGGCTGCGCGACTCCACCCTCACGCTCGGCGCGCTGCTGTCCTGCGGCTACCAGGAGGAGGCCGAGGCCTGGCGCGACTGGCTGCTCCGCGCGGTCGCGGGCGACCCGGCCGACCTGCAGATCATGTACGGCCTCGCCGGTGAGCGCCGTATCCCCGAGTACGAACTGCCGTGGCTGTCCGGCTACGAGGACTCGCGCCCGGTCCGGGTCGGCAACGACGCCGTCCACCAGCTCCAGTTGGACGTGTACGGCGAGGTCATGGACTCCCTCTTCGTGTCCCGGCGTTCGGGCCTCCCCGACATGCCGGACATGTGGCGGATGCAGTGCGCGCTGATGGACTACCTGCGGACGGCCTGGCGGAAGCCGGACGAGGGGCTGTGGGAGGTGCGCGGGCCGCGCCGCCACTTCACGCACTCCAAGGTGATGTGCTGGGTGGCCGCCGACCGGGCCGTGCGCACCCTGGAGGACGACCCGACCCTGACCGGCGGCGACCTCGAAGGCTGGCGGGCCCTGCGCGACGAGATCCACCGCGAGGTCTGCGAACGCGGCTACGACGCCGACCGGGGCACGTTCACCCAGTCCTACGGCTCCCGCGAACTCGACGCCGCGCTGCTGCTCATCCCCCTCATGGGCTTCCTGCCGCCGGACGACCCCCGGGTCGTCGGCACGGTCGACGCGATCCGTGAGGAGCTGTGCCACGAGGGGTTCGTCCGCCGTTACAGCGCGGACCACCTCACCGCGGAGACCGGCTCAGTCGACGGGCTGCCGGGCGGCGAGGCCACGTTCCTCGTCTGCTCGTTCTGGCTCGCGGACGCCCTGCAGCTGACCGGCCGCACGCGGGAGGCGCGCGAGCTGTTCGAACGGCTGGTGGGGCTGGTCAACGACGTGGGCCTGCTGGCGGAGGAGTACGACCCCGTCGCGGGCCGTCAGCTGGGGAACTTCCCGCAGGCGTTCAGCCACGTCGGTCTCGTCGGCACCGCCCTCGCCCTCTACGACGGGAAGAAGGCAGGATAGGGGCCATGGATCTTGGGCTGAAGGACCGTGTCTACATCGTCACCGGGGCGACCCGCGGACTGGGCAACGCCGTCGCGCGGGAACTCGTCGCCGACGGCGCGAGGGTGGTCCTCACGGGCCGCGAGGAGGAGAGCGTCGGTGCGGCGGCCGCGGCGCTCGGGGCGCACGCGGTGGGTGTCGCCGCCGACAACGCGGACCCCGAGGCGCCCGGGCGGCTGATCGCCGCCGCCCGCGACCACTTCGGGCGCTTCGACGGCATCCTGGTCAGCGTGGGCGGCCCGGCGCCCGGATTCGTCGCCGACACCACCGACGAGCAGTGGACCACCGCCTTCGAATCGGTGTTCCTGGGGGCGGTGCGCCTGGCGCGGGCCGCGGCCGAGGAGTTGGGCGAGGGCGGCGTGATCGGCTTCGTGCTGTCCGGGTCCGTGCACGAGCCGATCCCCGGGCTGACCATCTCCAACGGGCTGCGGCCGGGGCTCGCCGGGTTCGCCAAATCGCTGTCCGACGAGTTGGGGCCGCGCGGCATCCGGGTGGTCGGCCTGCTCCCGGCCCGTATCGACACGGACCGGGTGCGGGAGCTGGACGGGATGTCGGCCGACCCGGAGGCTACGCGGGCGGCGCACGAGTCGCGGATTCCGTTGCGGCGGTACGGGCGACCGGAGGAGTTCGGGCGCGCGGGGGCGTTCCTGCTGTCTCCGGCCGCTTCCTATCTGACAGGGATCATGCTGCCGGTCGACGGTGGGATGCGGCACGGGTTCTGAGGTCGCCGACCACCGTCAACTGACCCTTTCCGCACGGTGTCTGGCCCCTCGCAGCCGGACCTCCGCGGGCAGCGCCGCCAGACCCGCCGACTCCCTGGCGTGCGTCAGCGCCTGTGTCGTCAGCGTCTGCAGGGCGTCCCCCGGGTTCACGTGGGGCTGCAGGAGGAGGCGGACCCGGGCCTCGGGGGTGTTGCGGCGGCCGGTCAGCCGGGCGTGGGCGCGTTCGACGCCGTCCGCGTCGGCCGCCTCGGCGGTGAGCACGCCCTCCAGCGCGCGGCCCCGGAGCAGCGCGCCCTCGCCGTCGCCGGTGTCGACGAGCACCTCGGCGAGGCGGTGGCGGCGCAGCACGGCCGTGAGCCACCACAGGGCGAGCAGGACGAGGGCGGCGAGCACGGCGATCACCGCGGGCCACCACCAGCCGGAGTCGCGCCAGCGGGTCCGGTCGGCGTCGCTGAGCAGCACGTCCTGACGGCCGTCGTGGGGCCACCAGGAGGGCGGGTCCACGCCGAGCCCGACGGCGAGGACGGCGCCGCCGACCACGAGCAGGACGAGCCCGACGACTCCGAGCAGCACCCGGTTGACGATCCTCAGCATCGCGTGTCACCCCTTCCGGCCGGGGCGGCGGACATGCACCGCGAGGGCGGGCGGCCGGGACAGCCCCAGGCCCCGGATGCCGTCGGCGAGCGCGACGTCCAGGTCGGCCCGTACGTCGTCGAGTTCCCGGAAGTGGGACACCGCGCGGACGTCGACCCGCTTGCGTCCCGCCCGGACCCGGACGGCCTGCACGCCGGACACCTCCATGGCCCGGTCGCGCAGGGCCAGCGCGGCGGCGCCCCGGTGCAGTCCGGCCCGGACGTGGGGGTGGGCGCGCCGCATCGGCAGGACGTCACGCAGCCCGGGGGTGGCGGCCAGGACGAGCAGCCAGAGGCCGAGGAGGACGGCGACCGCGGCGCCGACGAGCACCCAGGTGTCGTCGAGGGGCCGCTCGGCGAGCTCCCGTGCCAGCGAGCGGCGCCACGCCATGGCGGGCCGGTCGGCGCGGACGGCGACGACGTCGTACAGGAGGATGCCCGCGCCGGCGAGGAGCAGCACGGCGAGGACGCCCGCGGGGACTCTGCGCGTGGACCAGAAACGCCCCTCGCTCCCGTTCTCGCCCTTCTCGCCGTCCAGGGCCGGTGGCGGGTGGTAGGCGGAGGCCGACGCGGACTGGCCCGGATCACGGCCGGCCGCCTTGCCGCCTGCGGTCACGTCGTCCGACGCCGTCTCGTCCGGCTTCGTCTCGTCCGACGCCCTCTCGTCCGACGCCGTCTCGTCCGCGGCCTTCTCGATGACGGGTAGGCGTCGCGTGGTGCCTTCGGTCCGGTGGGGTTCGCTCATCGCGTCCTCCCCTGTGCCACGTCGTGGGCGTGTGCCAGGTGCAGCCGTTCCACCTGGACGGCCACCTCCGTCACGCGCATTCCCGCCAACGTCCCTACCCGCTCGGCGACATGGCGACGCACCGCAGCGCACTGGCCACCGATGTCCGAGGGGTAGGGGAGCCCGAGCGTGACGCGGACGCGCGCGGTCTCGTGAACGACGACGACGGTGGCGTTCGGGGGCGCGGAGGCGGGCGCCGGCGCCGCCAGTGCCTCGCGCGCCGCCTGAGCGGCGATCTTCGCGACCACCCGGTCGGCGATCCGCGTCGCCCCTCGCCCACCCGGAGCCACGGCCCCTGCCGGCTGGGGCTCCCGCGTCTCCTGCGTCTCCTGTGTCTGAGGGGGACGGCCGCTGTCCGCCGGGTTCATCGGCGTCGGTCGTCACGCGGGCGGAAGAAGTCGCCCAGGTCCATGTCGCCCTCCAGGAACCGGCCGACGACGAAGCCGACGGCGCCCAGCGCCGCCACCAGCAGGAAGGCTCCGAATCCGCCGAAGTATCCGGCGAAGCCCAGCGCCATCCCGGCGACCATGCCGATCACGGCCAAGCTCATGCTGCGCTCCTAGCGACTCAGCCCGCTCACTGCAGCCGGGACTCCGGCTCCTCGTCCTCCTCGTCCGGCAGCTTCACATCGCTGACGGCGATGTTGACCTCGACGACCTCCAGGCCGGTCATCCGCTCGACGGCCGCGATGACGTTCTCGCGCACATCGCGGGCGACGTCGCTGATGGACACCCCGTAGTCGACGACGATCTCCAGGTCCAGCGCGGTCTGCACCTCGCCGACCTCGACCTTCACACCCCGGGTCACGGACTTGGCCCCGCCGGGGACCCGGTCGCGCACGGCCCCGAAGGTCCGTGACAGCCCGCTGCCCATGGCGTGCACGCCCACCACTTCCCGCGCGGCGAGCCCGGCGATCTTCTCCACGACGCCGTCGGCGATGGTCGTACGCCCCCGGCCCGCCGGATCACCGCCACCGCGCCGGGTCGCCCTGCGCCCGACCTGCGGCGACTCCTTGGTGGTGTCGGGCCCTTCCGTCCGGTTCCGCTCCGTCATGTCAGTCATGCCGTCAGTCCCTTCCGGTCGTCCCCCTCCAGCCCACAGTAAGCGCGGTTGCGGCACCGCGCGCCGGGGATGCGGCAGGCTGGAGGAATGACGGCGGACGGTTGGACGAAGGCGGTGCGTCAACAGCTGGGGCTCGGCCGCGTGCTCCCCCTGGGCGGCCCGCACGACGGCGCGTGGATCACGGAGAGCGCGGCGAGGACGGCCCTGCGCCGCGCGGCCACGCCCCTGCGCGGGCTCGCGCTCGGCCGGCTCCGTATCTCGCCCGTCGACTCCGGTGAGGCGGACGGGTACGGCCACGAGACGGCCGTGCCGCCGCCCCCGAGTGCCCTGCCGCCCGGTCCGCTCCGGGTCACGGCCGACCTCGCGGCCATGGCGGGCCCGGCCGCCGAGCCCCTACCGACCACGGCGGCCCGGCTGAGGAAGGCCCTGTTCACAGCCGCTGCGGACCGCCTCGGCTTGACGGTGGCCGAGGTGGATCTCCGGGTGACACACCTGGTGGAGACGGACACTGGGCCGTCCGGTCCGATGGGGGCCGAGGAGCGGCCGTCCGGCCTGCTGGAGGCCGACGCGGAGTCGCCCGGCCTGATGGAGGCCGACGAGTGGCCGTCCGGTCTGCTGGAGGCCGACGCGGAGTCGTCCGAACCACTGGAGGCCGAGGTCGAGGCGGGGCCCTCCGGTCCCCCGCCCGGGCCGTCGTCCTCCGGCGCCGCTTCGGCGGCGGCGGGTGGGGACGACGAGGAGTCCCGGGTGGCCGCGGCGGCGCTCTCCGTCCCCGGCGTCGCACGGCTGACCGGCGTCTTCGGGGGGCTCGGTGTCCTGGGCGGCGGCCTCGGCGGAGCCGACGGTTCCGCTCGCGCGGTCGCCATCGCCGCCGGGCCGGCTCTCTCCCGCCGCCATGTCCGCGTGGAACTGGCGGTGACGGAGGAGCGCCGCGCCCTGGACGTGGCCCGCGAGGTGCGCGCGGCGGTGAGCGACTCGCTGCCGGACCACCCCTCGGTGGCGGTACTCGTCACAGCGGTCGGCACCTGATCCCGAGAATGCTGTCCTCGAACGACGCGGCCGCGGCCCCGGACCGGCCGTCTACTCGCCGACGCCCGCGAGGTCCCGCAGCCGCCGGGCCTGGGCCGCCCGCTCGGCGACCCGCTGCTCGTCGTACCCCCGGCCCTGGGCACCGCGCAGCAGCGCCTTGGTCTCGACGACCGCGTCCCGGGGCGCGGTCACCAGGGCGCCGACGAGGTCGCGCACCGCGTCGTCGAGCTGGTCGGCGGGTACCGCGAGGTTCGCGAGCCCGATCCGCTGGGCCTCGTCCGCCTGGACGAACCGTCCGGTGAGGCAGATCTCCAGCGCGCGGGCGTACCCGACGAGGTTCACCAGCGGGTGCGTCCCCGTGAGGTCGGGCACGAGTCCGAGGCTGGTTTCGAGCATGGCGAACTGCACGTCGTCGGCGACGACGCGCAGATCACAGGCGAGGGCGAGCTGGAAGCCCGCACCGACGGCGTGCCCTTGCACGGCGGCGACGGACACGATGTCGTTGCGCCGCCACCAGGTGAACGCCTCCTGGTACTCGGAGATGGTCGCGTCGAGCCCGGCGTCGTCACGGCGCGCGATATCGACGAACGACGGCTCCCCTTCGATGCCTTCGGGCGTGAACATCTGCCGGTTGAGCCCGGCGGAGAACGATTTGCCCTCGGCACGCAGCACGACCACACGGACGGAGCCCGGCACCGACCGCCCGGCCTGGGTGAGCGCCCGCCACAGGGCGGGGCTCTGCGCGTTGCGCTTGGCCGGATTGGTCAGCGTCACCGTGGCGATCGCGTCGTCGACGGTGAGCCGTACGCCGTCCTGGTCGAGCAGCGTTTCGAGCGAAGCCATGGGGCGCCTCCGATGGGTGCGGTCAGCAGAGCGATGAAGCGATGCTAAGTGACTGCACAGTAACCACCCGGTCGATCAGCCGACCGACCGGGTGGCCACCATCGAAGCCGATGGGCCGCCCGGCGTCAGGCCGACGCGGCTTTCTTGCCCCGCGTCGCGCCACCACGCCCTCGGAGCGTGACGCCCGACTCGCTGAGCATCCGGTGTACGAAGCCATACGAGCGGCCGGTTTCCTCGGCCAGCGCCCGAATGCTCGCACCGGAGTCGTACTTCTTCTTCAGGTCTGCCGCGAGCTTGTCGCGCGCGGCGCCGGTAACCCGGCTGCCCTTCTTCAGAGTCTCGGCCACCCGGTCCTCCTCATGGGAAGTGCGCTCTGGTCTCCTCATGATCACCCCTCCGGGGCGGGTTGGCCACCCATTCGGCAAGGTCCGTGCGACAAGGTTTTGACGACAGGAGCGCGTCCCCACGAGCGGAACCTGTGATTCCGCCCGGCCGTGTCCGTACGGCCGAACGGGTTGTTCCGTGAAGCCCCAGGTCAGGGGCGCGCGACGGCCGAGCCCTTCGCAAGGAAGGACTCGGCCGTGAAATCGATGTAGGACACACCTCGGTACGAGGAGATCTCACACAGATGATGGATCACCGATGGGCCGAATGATCCAGCGGCAGTTGATCAACCGATTCGATCAAGCGAGCGCGACGAGATCCGCGTAGTCGGCGCCCCACAGGTCCTCGACGCCGTCGGGCAGCAGGATGATCCGCTCGGGCTGGAGCGCCTCGACGGCGCCCTCGTCGTGGGTGACGAGGACGACCGCGCCCTTGTAGGTGCGCAGGGCGCCGAGGATCTCCTCGCGGCTGGCGGGGTCGAGGTTGTTCGTCGGCTCGTCGAGGAGGAGGACGTTCGCGGACGACACCACCAGGGTCGCGAGGGCGAGCCTGGTCTTCTCGCCGCCGGAGAGGACCCCGGCCGGCTTGTCGACGTCGTCGCCGGAGAACAGGAACGAGCCGAGTGTCTTGCGGATCTCGACCAGGTCCAGGTCCGGGGAGGCGGAGCGCATGTTCTCCAGGACCGTGCGCTCCGGGTCGAGGGTCTCGTGCTCCTGCGCGTAGTAGCCGAGCTTGAGGCCGTGGCCCTCGATCACCTGGCCGGTGTCGGGCTTCTCGACGCCGCCGAGGAGGCGGAGCAGGGTGGTCTTCCCGGCGCCGTTGAGGCCGAGGATGACGACCCGGGAGCCCTTGTCGATGGCCAGGTCGACGTCGGTGAAGATCTCCAGCGAGCCGTACGACTTCGACAGGCCCTCGGCGGTGAGCGGGGTCTTGCCGCAGGGCGCGGGCTCGGGGAAGCGCAGCTTGGCGACCTTGTCGGAGACGCGGACGGCCTCCAGGCCGGCGAGCAGCTTGTCGGCGCGCTTGGCCATGTTCTGCGCGGCGACGGTCTTGGTGGCCTTGGCACGCATCTTGTCGGCCTGCGAATGCAGTGCGGCGGCCTTCTTCTCGGCGTTCTGCCGCTCGCGCTTGCGGCGCTTCTCGTCGGCCTCGCGCTGCTGCTGGTACAGCTTCCAGCCCATGTTGTAGACGTCGATCTCGGCGCGGTTGGCGTCCAGGTAGAACACCTTGTTGACGACCGTCTCGACCAGGTCGACGTCGTGGGAGATCACGATGAAGCCGCCGCGGTAGGTCTTGAGGTAATCCCGCAGCCAGACGATCGAGTCGGCGTCGAGGTGGTTGGTCGGCTCGTCGAGGAGCAGGGTGTCGGCGTCGGAGAAGAGGATGCGGGCCAGCTCGATACGGCGGCGCTGACCGCCGGAGAGGGTGTGCAGCGGCTGGCCGAGCACCCGGTCGGGCAGGTTGAGCGCGGCGGCGATGGTGGCGGCCTCGGCCTCGGCGGAGTACCCGCCCTTGGTGAGGAACTCGGTCTCCTGGCGCTCGTACTGCCGCAGGGCCTTGTCACGGGTGGCGCCGCTGCCGTTGGCGATGCGCTGCTCGTTCTCGCGCATCTTGCGGATCAGTACGTCGAGGCCGCGCGCGGAGAGGATGCGGTCGCGGGCGAGGACGTCGAGGTCGCCGGTGCGGGGGTCCTGCGGGAGGTAGCCGACCTCGCCGGAGCGGGTGATGGTGCCGCCGGCCGGGATGCCCTCGCCGGCCAGGCACTTGGTGAGGGTCGTCTTGCCTGCGCCGTTACGGCCGACCAGACCGATGCGGTCGCCCTTGGCGATGCGGAAGGTGGCGGACTCGATGAGGACGCGGGCACCGGCGCGCAGCTCGATACCGGAGGCGGAGATCACGGACAGACTCCAGGGCGGGTGGGGGTGGCGGGTGTGGGCGGCTGAGGACGTTCCCGCCGTCTAATGCGCGAGGAGAATGGCCATGGGCCGATTCTAACTGGGGGCGGCAAGCGGTTTTCCGCCCGTGTGACAAGGGATCACGTGGTCTCGGTCACCGGCTCGGCGGGGTGTTGTCAGTGGCCGGTGCAAAACTGGGCAGCGGGTCGTATTCCGGACGAGGAGCGGGATGCGGGCCGGACCGACGCGGACGACGGACCGGACGGCAGAGAGGTCGTGATCGGTATGGCAGGCAGGGGTGACGGACGCCCGAGCGTCTATCCGACGTTGCTCTACGCGGACGCCAAGGCCGCCATCAGGCAGCTCACGGAGGCGCTGGGCTTCACCGAGCTGTCGGTGTACGAGGGCGAGGACGGCATCGTGCGGCACGCCGAGCTGACGCAGGGCAACGGCGCGGTGATGATCGGCTCCAAGGGCAGCGGCAGCGTCTTCGACGGCGCGATGAAGGGCGCGGGGCCGGCGGGGGTGTACATCGTCGTGGACGACGTGGACGCCCATCACCGGCGGGCCGTGGAGCACGGCGTCGAGATCCTCACGCCCCCGACGGACCAGGACTACGGCTCCCGGGACTACATGGCCCGGGACGCCGAGGGCAATGTGTGGAGCTTCGGCACGTACGCCCCCGAGACGGGCGGCTGACCCCGCGCGACCGGCCCGTCGCACGGTGCCCCGTCGGCCGGGTCAGCTGCCGCCGGTGTGCACCTGGAACGCGGCGCGGCGGACGGCCTTGGCGAGGGCCGGGTCGGGGTGGGCCGCGGCGAGGGCGACCAGGACCTGGACGGTGCGGGGGTGGCCGACCGCGCGGACCTCGTCGAGCAGCGCGGGGACCGTGGGCTGCACCGCCGACTCCAGATGCCGGACGAGCAGGGGTGCCTCCCCGTGGTCGGCGACGGCGGCGGCCGTGTCGACCCAGAGCCAGGTGGACTCCTCCCGGGTGAGGACCTCGTGCGCGTCCTCGGGGTCGGCGCCGTCGTGCTCGGCGAGCCACAGCAGGGCGTAGGGGCGCAGCGGGGTCTCGTCGGCGACGGTGCGGACGTCGGGCTCGGCGGGGGCGCCGACGACGCGCAGCGCCTCGAAGGCGAGTCCGCGGATGAGGGCGTCCTCGCCGCGGGCGGCGTCGATGAGCTCGGTGACGGCGCCGCCGACGGGGCGGGCGGCGAGCCAGGCGCGGTACTCGGCGCGGGCCGCGTTGGGGCGGAGCTGGGCGCAGCCTCTGAGCATGTCCTCGGCGGAGACCTCGATGTTCCCGGCGGGGCTCTGCGCGGCGACGCAGATCTGTTCGAGCTTGACCCAGACCGCCCAGCTGCCGAGCGGGGTGAGGGTGGCCTGGCCGTCGCCGTAGGTGAGGGCGCCGACGGAGGCGAGGGCCCGCAGCGCCCAGTCGAGGAGGGGGGCGAGGGGGGTGTCTTCGGCGGTGGGCTCCGCGCCGGGCTCGGGCTGCGGGCCGTAGGGGACCTCGCAGCGCTCGGTGCGCAGTTCGGTGACCCGCTGGTCCAGGAGGTCGAGGAGCTGCTCCACGGGGACGGGCCCGGCGGAGAGCTGGAGGAAGGAGAGGACCTGGGGCATGGCCGAGACGACCTCGGCGACCGCCGCCGGCTCCCGGTCCTCGGGCTCCGGATACGCGATGGACCAGGCGTCGAAGAACGCGACCCAGCCGCGCAGTACGGCGCTGTCGTCGCGGTTCCAGGCACGCAGGCGCCAGCCGGGGCGCGCGCTGTCGCCGTGCACCTCGACCAGTCCGGCCAGACGTGCCGTGTCCCAGTCGTGGCGGACCTGAGCCGGGGTCAGCCCCAGTTCGGCCGCGGCCCGTTCGGCGGTCGCGGCGGAGAGGGTGCCCTGGCCGTCGGGGCTCGCGCCCTCGCGGCCCGGGCGCAGGGTGGCGTCGGCCCAGCGGGCGACGCGGGCCGCGTCCGCGAGGACGGCGCGGGCCATGCGGGCGAGTTCCACGGGCGGAGGTGTGCCCTCCGGGGGCCGGGGAGCCGGTCGGCGGCGCTGGGTCACTGCTGCTCGGGGAGCGGCGGCCAGGGTTCGCGGGCTGACGAGTCGGAGCCTGGAGTCGCGCGGGTTACGGGACGTCACGGGGGCAGTCTTCCGGTTGACGGTCCGAAAACCCAAACGGAATGTCACAGCGGGCGACAGGGGTGGCCAACGCACGGGTCCCTCCGGGGGGACATCGGCGGCGATCGTGTTGGTCCAGCGCTAAACGGAATGGGTCGTACCTGTCTGGGGCGAGCCCGGTCCCCCGCCCTCGCGGCACGCCTACACCAGTGGTGTCAGGAAGCGGCGCAGGCTCTCCTCGTACTCCTCGGGATCCGCGTTCCACATGGCGGCGTGCGGGGCGTGGCGGACCGTGCGGAGGGTGACCCGGTCGGGGCGGCGGGCGGCGAGGCGCCGGGAGGGGCCCCAGGGGGCGACGGTGTCGTCGGGGCCGTGGAAGAGCAGGGTCGGTGTCCTGAGCCCCGAGGCGTCGGTGTCCTGGCCGGTGGGGGCCGCGCGCAGTCCGGTGCGGCCCTGCGCGGCGCGGACGGCGAGGGGCAGCAGGGCACCGGGGGTGCGGCGGGCCGCGGCGAGGGCGCGGAGGGTGGCGGTCCAGTCGAGCACCGGTGAGTCCAGGACGAGTCCGGCGACGCGGTCGCGCAGCGGGGAGCGGGTGGCGGCGCGCAGGGCCATGGTGGCGCCGGTGGACCAGCCGAGCAGGACCACCCGTTCGGCGCCGAGGCGGACGGCGTGGCGGATGGCGGCGTCGACGTCTCGCCACTCGGTCTCGCCGAGGTGGTTCAGGCCGTCCGGGGAGCGGGGGGCGCCCGGGTCGCCGCGGTAGGCGGGGGCGAGCACCGGGAAGTGGTGGCGGTGCAGGAACTCCATGACGTTCATGGGGTGTTCGCGGGTGGCGCCCAGGCCGTGCACGGCGATCACCCAGACGTCCCGGTCCCCGGGCACGAACCAGGCGGGGAGGATGCCGAGTTCACCGGGGATCTCGACGTCGTCGTGGTCGAGGCCGAGCGCGGTGCGCGGGTCGCCGCGGTGGAGGTCGGGGGTGAGCCACACCTTGTCGCCCGGCTCCAGGGTGCCGTGGGTGACGCGTTCCAGGCGGCGTACGACCGTGTCGGGAGCGTGCGGGGCGCCGTCCAGGACGGTGCCGACGACCGCGTGGGAGCCGTTGCCGGTGAGGCCGTAGGTGCCGGGGCGCTGGGAGGCGAAGGCGCGGGTCAGCGCGATGCGGCCGGCGGCGGTGGCGTGCACGGTCAGCCGGGGTTCCGTGGGCAGCGGTTCGCCCGGCGGCGCCTTCAGCGCGACGTCGCTGGCCACCCGGCCCGCCGCCACACTGGCCGCACCGGCCGCGAACGCGACTCCGACAGCGGCGACCGCCGCTTTGACTGCACCCACGCCTCCAGTGTCCTGGCCGACCACGCCTCCGGCCAGTGGGCATGCACACCGGAGGGACCGAAGAGACGAAAGCGGGCCAGGGGTGGCGGCGGGTGCCGGTGGGTGGTGGCGTGCGGGACCCGGGGGCTAGGTCGGCTGGCCGTAGTCGCGGAGGTGGGTGGCGGCTTTCGTCAGTTGGGCGGGGGTGAGGAGGTGGGGGGTGCGGCCCGGGACGGAGGATGCCGTCAGCCAGACCCTGCACATCCATTCGAGCTGGGCCGTGCGGTCGTAGGCCTCGGAGAGGGTGCTCCCGTAGGTGATCGTGCCGTGGTTCTGGAGGAGACAACCGGAGCGCCCTGTCAAAGCGCGGAGCATGTTCTCGGCCAACTCCGGGGTGCCGTAGGTCGCGTAGGGGGCGACGCGGACCGGTCCGCCCAGGGCGGCGGACATGTAGTGGATCAGCGGCAGCTCGTCCACGAGCGTGGAGACGGCCGTCGCGTGCACCGCGTGGGTGTGGACGACGGCACGGGCGTCGGTGGTGCCGTGGATCGCCAGGTGCATGGGGAGTTCGCTCGTCGGGCGGAGCGTGCCGAGGACCTGCCGGCCGGAGAGGTCCACACCCGTCACGTCCTGCGGGGCCAGACGGTCGTACGGCACTCCCGTCGGTGTGACCAGGACGGTGTCCCCGACGCGCACGGACACGTTCCCCGAGGTGCCCACGACCAGGCCGTCGGCCACCGTCCGGCGGGCCGTCGTGACGAGCTCGTCCCACGCGTGCGCCACGTCGTCCGGCACACCGCGCCGCCGCACGTCCCGCTCGTCCCGCTCGCCCCCGGCGTTCCCCTGCTGCTCGACCATGCCGCGATCCTGCCAGGCGGCGGACGGTGACGGGTCCGTGGAAGCGCGGAGCCGGAGGGTCATATACGCATACGTCACCCGGAGTTGGTGATTGGCCGATGATCGACCGGGATTCGGTGATCTTCCAGTAATCTCCGGGTGTTTTGTCGCACAAACGCCATTCCGGGGGGAAGTATGGCCATCGCTCTCCAACCGTTCCGCCGCCGCCACCGCGCGTTCGCCGCCTCCGTCGCGGCCCTCGCCCTGGGGGGAACCGCTCTCGCCGAGCTCCCTGTCTCGGCCGCCGCCCGGCCCAGGGGGCACGACGTCTCCTCGCACCAGAAGAGGGTGGACTGGTCGAGCGCGAAGTCGAAGGGCGCCCGGTTCGTCTACGTCAAGGCGACCGAGTCCACCACCTACCGCAACCCGTACTTCGGCCAGCAGTACAACGGCTCGCGCGAGGCGGGCCTGATCCGGGGCGCGTACCACTTCGCGCTGCCCCACCAGTCGTCCGGGACGACCCAGGCCCGTTACTTCGTGGACAACGGGGGCGGCTGGCGCGCGGACGGCTGGACGCTGCCGCCGGCGCTCGACATCGAATACAACCCGTACGACAGGAAGAGGAAGTGCTACGGCCTGAGCGACGGCGCGATGGTCGGCTGGATCACGTCGTTCAGCGACGAGGTGAAGCGCCTCACGGGCCGCCGCCCGGTGATCTACACGACCACCCACTGGTGGAAGACCTGCACCGGCAACAGCCCGGCCTTCGGCAGGAACCACGCGCTGTGGCTGGCCCGGTACGACTCCTCCGGGGCGGGGGAACTGCCCGCGGGGTGGAAGGTCTGGACGATCTGGCAGTACGACAACGGCAGCGGGAACCTGCCGGGTGACCAGAATCTCTTCAACGGGTCGACGAAGCGGCTGAAGCAGTTCGCCCGGGGGTAGCGGACCTCGATATTCCGCCTCAGTTCGAAGGTCGGACCGCCGTCCCGCCGCGCCCCGACGGCCCGCCCGTCCGCAAGCGGAGCGGCGACACCTCGTTCATTACACCCGTACGCCTGTCCTAGTTCATCTTCCGTTCACCCAGGTTGCCTACGGTCCACATGCCACTGACGTCCGAAAGAAGCCCGGGTAAATGGAAAACTTCTCGCTGATCCTCGCGATCGTGGTCGTCACCGCGCTTGCGTTCGATTTTACGAACGGTTTCCACGACACCGCCAACGCGATGGCCACCACCATCTCGACCGGCGCCATGAAGCCCAAGGTCGCGGTGGCCATGTCCGCCGTGCTCAACCTTGTCGGCGCGTTCCTGTCCATCGAGGTCGCCAACACCATTTCCAAGGGGCTCGTCGACGAGTCCGGCATACAGCCAGAGGTCATATTCGCGGCGCTCGTGGGCGCCATCCTCTGGAACCTGCTGACCTGGCTGGTCGGGCTCCCCTCCAGCTCCTCGCACGCCCTGATGGGCGGCCTCGTCGGCGCCACCATCGCCTCGGTCGGCGTCAGCGGCGTGCACGGCGACGTGCTCGTCACCAAGGTGCTGATCCCCGCCGTCGCGGCCCCGCTGGTCGCCGGCATCGCGGCGATGCTCGCCACCCGGCTGACCTACAAGCTCGGACAGCACACGAGCGAGAAGGCCTCCGGCAAGGGCTACCGCGCCGGTCAGATCGCCTCCGCGGGCCTGGTCTCGCTGGCCCACGGCACCAACGACGCCCAGAAGACGATGGGCATCATCACCCTCGCCCTGGTGGCCGGCGGCGCCCTCGCGCCCGACTCCGACCCGCCGGTGTGGGTCATCGTCTCCGCCGGTCTCGCCATCGCGCTCGGCACCTACCTGGGCGGCTGGCGCATCATCCGCACGATGGGCAAGGGCCTGACCGACCTCCAGCCGCAGCAGGGCTTCGCCGCCCAGACCAGCGCGGCCACGGTCATCCTGGCCTCCTCGCACCTCGGCTTCTCGCTCTCCACCACGCACTCGGTCTCCGGTGCGGTGATGGGCGCGGGCCTCGGCCGCAAGGGCGGGGTGGTCCGCTGGTCCACCGCGACCCGGATGTTCGTCGCGTGGGGTCTGACCCTGCCGGCCGCCGCGCTGGTCGCCGCGCTCGCCGAGTGGGTGACGTCCTTCGGCAGCTGGGGCACGGCCGTCGTCGCGGTCTTCCTCATCGCCTCCAGCGCCGCGATCTGGGTGATCTCGCGCCGTGAGGTCGTCGACCACACGAACGTCAACGACACCGAGGAAACGCCCGGTGTGGTGACCACGGCGATGGCCGCCGTGACGCCGCCGCCCACCGCCGCCGTGGCCGAGGAGCTCGCGGCGACCATCCCGGCACCCGCGGCCGCGGCCGCCGCCGAGACCCCGGCCCCGGCGAACTCGTCCGCGCCGACGCCCGCCGTCTGAGCCCCGCGACCTCCTGAGGAAGATCACCATGCACATCGACTGGGCAGCCCTGGGCTCCGTCTTCGGAGTCAGCCTCGTGGTCACCGTGGCCCTCGTCGGCCTCTTCACCCTGGGGATCGTCGGCCTCTCCAAGCGGGAGGCCGCGACCGCCGCCGGCACGTCGCCCGCGCTCGCCACGACAGCGGCGTACGCCTGCTTCGCGGCCTGCACGGCGGCGGTGGGTTACGGGATCTACCTGATCATGGCCTGAGGCCACGTTCACCCGCTCCACCTCGCACGACACACAGAAGCGCACCCCTCGTACCGTTCGATCCGGTACGAGGGGTGCGTCGTCGGTCCGCAGCCGGCCTCAGCGCTCCCCCGGCCTGCGCGGCCGGGGGGTGAGCCCCCACCACAGGCCCGCCCCCGTGGCGAGCAGGGCGGTCACCGCCGGCCAGACGACGGCCCGCGCCTCCGTCGCCGGCACCAGCAGGGCGGCGAGAGCTCCCATCCCCACGGCCAGGACTCCGGCGACCGTGCTGAAGAGCACCAGCGGGGCGGCCGCGGACAACAGCGTCCGCCGGTCCCTCGACGCCCTCGCACGCGCCACGGCGAATGTCTCGGTCCGGTCTTCCATCGCGTGTACCTCCCGTCCCCCGAACGGTTCGTCAAGAGCCGTCCGTACCCGGGTCCACAAGCCCCGCCAGAAAACCACACCACGCGGCGTGACGGAAGGAGTGCACAGCGTTCTGATGCCAGTTGGACGCACCGGGATGCGGCGCTCCCGCGTCGAGGACCAGCGGTGTGGGGCTCGGCACACCGTCGCGCCGCAGGTCAACAGCGAGTTGACGGGTCTCGAAGGGGCGTGGTGGACTGCCGGGGCCATGTACGACGGCAGGAGAGGAAGCCGGTGCGAGTCCGGCGCGGTCCCGCCACTGTCACCGGGGAAGCAACTCGACGCGTCTCCCGGGAGCCAGGAACTCTCGCCGTCGGTCTCGTCGAACCAGGGCGTGGACACCCTGAGTGAGGACATATCGCCATGTGCGGCTGCCACTTGAGTCCCAGCACCGGATCCGCGTACGCCCTCGCGGTCGGCTGAACCCGTGCGTGCCGATCGCGTCTTCGCGTACGGCGCCACCGCCGGACTCCTCGGTGATCTGCTGCTCGGTGATCCTCGCCGGGGGCATCCGGTCGCCGCGTTCGGGCGGGCCGCCGGTGCCGTGGAGCGGGTGCTGTGGCGGGACCACCGGGGGTGGGGCGCGCTGCACACCGCCGTGTGCGCGGGTGGCGCCGTGGCGCTCGGGGCCGTGGCCTCGACCGCCGTACGGCCGTCGCGCGTGGCCTCCGTCGCGTTGACCGCCGCCGCCACCTGGGCCGTCGTCGGGGGGACTTCGCTCGCGCGGGAGGCCCGGACGATCGGACGGTCCCTCGACGCGGGGGACGTCGAGGGCGCGCGGGCCCGGTTGCCTCACCTGTGCGGGCGGGACCCCCAGGCGCTCGACGCGGACGGGATCGCGCGGGCGGTCGTGGAGTCCGTCGCCGAGAACACCTCCGACGCGGTGGTGGGGGCGCTGGTCTGGGGAGCCGTGGCGGGAGTGCCCGGGCTGGTCGGGTTCCGGGCCGTCAACACGTTGGACGCCATGGTCGGTCACCGGTCGCAGCGGTACCGGCGGTTCGGCTGGGCCTCCGCGCGGCTGGACGACGTGGTGGGGTGGCCGGGGGCCCGGCTGACGGCGGTGCTGGCCGCCGCCTCCGGTGGGGACGCCCGGGGGGCCGTACGGGCCTGGCGCGCGGACGCGGGCAAGCACCCGAGCCCCAACGCGGGGCCCGTGGAGGCGTCGTTCGCGGGGGCGCTCGGAGTGCGGTTGGGGGGCACGTTGTCGTACGGGGGGCGGGTCGAGCATCGGCCTGTGCTGAATGGAGAGGGACGCGCCGTCGTCGTGGGGGACATCGAGCGGGCCGTTCGGTTGTCCCGGCGGGTGGGGTGGCTGGCGCTGGGGATCGGTGCGGGTGTGTCGCTGCTGCGGTCGAGGAGTCGAGGATGAGTGGCGGACTGCTGGTGGCCGGGACCACCTCCGACGCCGGGAAGAGCGTCGTCACCGCCGGGATCTGCCGGTGGCTGGTGCGGCAGGGGGTCAAGGTCGCGCCGTTCAAGGCGCAGAACATGTCGCTCAACTCCTTCGTGACGAAGGAGGGCGCCGAGATCGGGCGCGCGCAGGCCATGCAGGCGCAGGCGTGCCGGGTGGAGCCCACCGCGCTCATGAACCCCGTGCTGCTGAAGCCCGGGGGCGAGCGCAGCAGTCAGGTCGTGCTGCTCGGGAAGCCCGTGGGTGAGATGAGCGCGCGCGGCTATCACGGCGGGCGGCAACAGCGGCTGCTCGGGACCGTGTTGGAGTGCCTCACCGAGCTGCGGGGCACGTATGACGCGGTGATCTGCGAGGGGGCCGGCTCTCCGGCCGAGATCAATCTGCGGCGCACCGACATCGTCAACATGGGGATCGCCCGCAACGCCGGGCTGCCCGTGCTCGTGGTCGGTGACATCGACCGAGGTGGGGTGTTCGCGTCGTTCTTCGGGACCGTCGCACTGCTCTCCCCCGAGGACCAGGCCCTCGTCGCCGGGTTCCTCGTCAACAAGTTCCGGGGCGACGTCTCCCTGTTGGAGCCGGGGCTCGACATGCTGCGCGGGCTCACCGGGCGACGGACGTACGGGGTGCTGCCGTTCCGGCACGGGCTCGGGATCGACGAGGAGGACGGGCTGCGGGTCTCGCTGCGCGGGACGGTTCGGGAGTCGAACGTCGCGCCGCCCGTCGGGGAGGACGTGCTGCGGGTCGCCGTGTGCGCGGTGCCGCTGATGTCCAACTTCACCGATGTGGACGCGCTCGCCGCCGAACCCGGTGTCGTCGTGCGGTTCGTGGACCGGGCCGAGGAGTTGGCCGACGCGGACCTCGTCGTCGTGCCCGGCACTCGGGGCACGGTGCGGGCGCTGGAGTGGCTGCGGGAGCGGGGGCTGGCCGACGCGCTGGTGCGCAGGGCCGCCGAGGGGCGGCCGGTGCTCGGGATCTGCGGCGGGTTCCAGGTGCTCGGCGAGCGGATCGAGGACGAGGTCGAGAGCCGGCTCGGGCGGGTGGACGGGCTCGGGGTGCTTCCCGTGCGGGTCCGCTTCGCCGTGGAGAAGACACTGACCCGGCCCGTGGGCGAGGCCCTCGGTGAGCGGGTCGAGGGGTACGAGATCCACCACGGGGTCGCCGAGGTGCTGGGCGGCGAGCCCTTCCTGGACGGGTGCCGGGTCGGGCAGACCTGGGGCACGCACTGGCACGGGTCGCTGGAGTCGGACGGGTTCCGGCGGGCCTTCCTGCGCGAGGTGGCGGCGGCTTCGGGGCGGCGGTTCGTGCCGGCCCCCGACACGTCGTTCGCCGAGCTGCGCGAGGAGCAGCTGGACCGGCTCGGCGATCTGATCGAGGAGCACGCGGACACGGACGCGCTGTGGCGGCTCATCGAGTCGGGCGCGCCGACGGGGTTGCCGTTCGTACCGCCGGGGGCGCCGGGATGAGGGCGCCGGGTCGCCCTCACCAGGAGAGGAAACTTCGTCTGCCGGCCGGTGGGGCTTCTCGCGCAGTTCCCCGCGCCCCTGAAAGGCAGGGGCTGCGCCCCGTTCCTTTCATCCCGCCCGTCCGCCCCCGTCTCGCTCATTCACCTCTAGGAGGTATCACCGCGTGAGCACGCACTTCCCCTTCACCGCCGTCGTCGGGCAGGGCGATCTGCAACTCGCCCTGCTCCTCAACGCCATCTCCCCGCGTATCGGCGGCGTGCTGGTGCGCGGTGAGAAGGGCACCGCCAAGAGCACCGCCGTGCGGGCGCTCGCGGCGCTGCTGCCGCCGGTGGAGGTCGTCGTCGGCTGCCGGTTCTCGTGCGACCCCGTGCAGCCGGACCCGACGTGTCCGGACGGGCCGCACGAACCGGCGTTCGAGACCCGGCCGTCCCGCATGGTCGAGCTGCCCGTCGGCGCCTCCGAGGACCGGCTCGTCGGCGCCCTCGACATCGAGCGGGCGCTGTCGGAGGGCGTGAAGGCCTTCGAGCCGGGCCTGCTCGCGGACGCGCACCGGGGCATCCTCTACGTCGACGAGGTGAACCTCCTCCACGACCACCTGGTCGACCTGCTGCTCGACGCGGCCGCGATGGGCGCCTCGTACGTGGAGCGCGAGGGCGTCTCCGTACGGCATGCGGCGCGGTTCCTGCTGGTCGGGACGATGAACCCCGAGGAGGGCGAGCTGCGGCCGCAGTTGCTCGACCGGTTCGGGCTGACCGTGGAGGTCGCGGCCTCGCGGGAGCCGGACCAGCGGGTGGAGGTCGTCCGGCGGCGGCTCGCCTACGACGACGACCCGGCCGGTTTCGCGGCCCGTTGGGCGGACGAGGAGGCCGGTGTACGTCAACGGGTCGTCGCGGCACGGGAGTTGCTGCCGTCCGTGGTGCTGGGCGACGGGGCGCTGCTGCAGATCGCGGCGACCTGTGCGGCCTTCGAGGTGGACGGGATGCGGGCCGACATCGTGATGGCCCGGACCGCGACCGCGCTGGCCGCGTGGGCCGGGCGGACCGAGGTCCTCGCGGAGGACGTGCGCCAGGCGGCACTGCTCGCACTGCCGCACCGGAGGCGGCGGAATCCCTTCGACGCGCCCGGCCTCGACGAGGACAAGCTCGACGAGACGCTGGAGGAGTTCGCGGAGCCGCCGCAGAACCCGCAGGATCCGCAGGACTCGCAGAACTCTCAGGATCCGCAGGACTCGCAGGACGACGACGATCCTGATCCCGGTCCCGACGGCCCCGGTGGCGGTGGGCAGCCGCCCGCTCCCGAGTCCGACGGGCCGCAGGGCGGCGACGGTGGCGGTCGGTCCGAGGCCGGCGAGGGTGTGCCCCCACAGGCTCCGGCCGCCGGTGAGCAGTCCGCCGTACGGGCCGCCGAGCCGTTCCGTACGAAGGTGCTCAGTGTGCCGGGGCTCGGGGAGGGTGCCGCCGGGCGGCGCTCGCGCGCACGGACCGAGCACGGGCGTACGACCGGGGCGCGCAGGCCGCGTGGCACGCTGACCAAGCTGCATCTGGCGGCGACCGTGCAGGCCGCCGCGCCGCACCAGCGGACGCGTGGGCGGTCCGGGCCGGGCCTGGTGGTACGGCGTGACGATCTGCGGCAGGCGACCCGGGAGGGGCGGGAGGGCAACCTCGTGCTGTTCGTGGTCGACGCCTCCGGGTCGATGGCGGCGCGGCAGCGGATGGGCGCGGTGAAGGGCGCGGTGCTGTCGCTGCTGCTCGACGCCTATCAGCGGCGGGACAAGGTGGGCCTGGTGACGTTCCGGGGGTCGGCCGCCGAGGTGGCGTTGCCGCCGACCTCGTCGGTGGACGCGGCGGCGGCCCGCCTGGAGTCGTTGCCGACGGGCGGGCGGACACCGCTCGCGGCCGGACTGCTCAAGGCGCACGACGTGCTGCGGGTGGAGCGGCTGCGGGACCCCGCGCGCCGGCCGCTGGTCGTGGTGGTGACCGACGGCCGGGCGACCGGCGGGCCCGAGCCCGTCGCGCTCGCCGGGCGGGCCGCTCGGCTGTTCGCGGCCGAGGGCCACGCGTCCGTGGTGGTCGACTGCGAGTCGGGCCACGTCCGACTGGGGCTCGCCGGGCAGCTGGCGGGTGAACTGGGCGGTACGGCGGTGACGTTGGACGAGTTGCGGGCGGACTCCATCGCCGGGCTGGTCCGGGATGTGCAGGGAACGCAGAGGACTTCAGGGAGGGCGGCTTAGATGCCTCAGGGACAGCCGAGTGTCGTACCGGACGACGGACTGACGACTCGTCAACGCAGGAACCGTCCGCTGGTCTTCGTGCACACGGGTATCGGCAAGGGGAAGTCCACCGCCGCGTTCGGGCTCGCGCTGCGCGCCTGGAACCAGGGGTGGCCGATCGGGGTGTTCCAGTTCGTCAAGTCGGCGAAGTGGAAGGTCGGCGAGGAGAACGCGCTGCGCGTGCTCGGGGCGTCCGGTGAGGGCGGGTCCGTCGACTGGCACAAGATGGGCGAGGGCTGGTCGTGGGTGCAGCGCGACGGCCAGATGGACAACGAGGACAAGGCCCGGGAGGGCTGGGAGCAGGTCAAGCGGGACCTCGCGGCCGAGACGTACAAGCTGTACGTGCTGGACGAGTTCGCGTACCCGCTGCACTGGGGGTGGATCGACACGGACGAGGTCGTCGACGTGCTGCGGAACCGGCCCGGCACCCAGCATGTGGTGATCACCGGGCGGAACGCGCCCGAGAAGCTGGTCGACTTCGCGGACCTCGTGACCGACATGTCGAAGGTCAAGCACCCCATGGACGCGGGCCAGAAGGGCCAGCGGGGCATCGAGTGGTGACATCGTGACGTCCTACACCTCGATCCCCTCCGTGCCCCGGCTGGTGATCGCCGCGCCCTCGTCGCGCAGCGGCAAGACCACCGTGGCGACGGGGTTGATGGCGGCGCTCACCGAGCGGGGGCTCGCCGTGTCCCCGCACAAGGTGGGGCCGGACTACATCGACCCCGGCTACCACGCGCTCGCGAGCGGGCGGGTGGGGCGGAACCTCGACGCGTACCTGTGCGGGCCCGATCTGGTCGCGCCGCTCTTCGCGCACGGCGCGCGCGGGTGCGACATCGCCGTCGTCGAGGGCGTGATGGGTATGTTCGACGGGGCCTCGGGCCAGGGGGAGCTGGCGTCCACCGCGCATGTGGCGAAGCTGCTGCGGGCGCCGGTGGTGCTGGTCGTGGACGCGTCGTCGCAGTCGCGGTCGGTGGCGGCGCTGGTGCACGGGTTCGCCTCCTGGGATCCCGAGGTGCGGATCGGGGGCGTGATCCTCAACAAGGTCGCCTCGGACCGGCACGAGGAACTGCTGCGGGACGCCCTGGAGTCGACCGGTGTGCCCGTGCTGGGGGTGCTGCGGCGGGCTCCTCAGGTGGACACCCCGTCCCGGCATCTGGGACTGGTCCCGGTCGCGGAACGGCAGGCAGCCGCGCTGGAGGCCGTGGCGGCGATGGCCGCGCAGGTGCGGGCCGGGTGCGACCTGGAGGCGCTGGTCGCGCTCGCCCGCAGCGCCGGGGCGTTGTCGGGGCCGGCGTGGGAGCCGCCCGTCACGACCACGGGGAGGCGGGAGGTGGTCGCCGTGGCCGGTGGGCCCGCGTTCACCTTCTCCTACGCCGAGCACGCGGAGCTGCTGACCGCCGCGGGTGCTGAGGTCGTCGTCTTCGATCCGCTGCGGGACGAGCAACTGCCGGACGGGACACGCGGGTTGGTGATCGGCGGCGGGTTCCCCGAGATGTACGCCGCCGAGCTGTCCGCCAACGAGCCGCTGCGCAAGGCCGTCGCCGAGCTGGCGTTCGGCGGGGCTCCGGTGGCCGCCGAGTGCGCCGGTCTGCTCTACCTGTGCCGGGAACTGGACGGCCAACCCATGTGCGGGGTACTGGACGCGACGGCGCGGATGGACGAGCGGCTGACCCTCGGGTACCGCGACGCCGTGGCCGTGGGCGACAGCGTGCTCGCGCCGGCCGGGACCCGGATGCGGGCCCACGAATTCCACCGGACGGTCGTCGAGCCGGGGGCCGGGCCCGCGCCCGCCTGGGGGATACGGTCCCCCCGGCCGCGGGTCGAGGGGTTCGTGCGGGGAGGGGTGCACGCGAGCTATCTGCACACCCACTGGGCCGCGGAACCCGGTGTCGCACGGCGGTTCGTGGACAGATGCCGGGCGTCATGAGCGGTTCGTCGGGTGTCATGGGCGGCCGGGCTGACGTCGTGGGTGGTCCGTCGGCCGGTGGGGGGTTCCGCTCACTCCGCCACGCCCACCACCAGCCAGATGAAGGCCGCCCCGGCGATCGTGCACAACAGGGTGGAGTGGGCCGGGTGTTCGTGGTGGGCCTCGGGGAGGATCTCGGCGGCGGCGAGATAGAGCAGGGCGCCGCCGAAGAAACCGAGGTAGCAGCCGAGCGGGCCCTCCGGGATCGTGAACAGCAGCGTGGAGGCGGCTCCCACCACCGGGGCCGCCGCGTCCGCGAACAGCATCGCGAGCGCACGGCGGCGGGCGTTGCCGTAGACGCTGGTGAGCGTGTACGTGTTGAAGCCGTCCGCGAAGTCGTGGGCGATCACCGCGAGCGCGACCGCGATGCCCATGCCCTGGCCGATCTGGAAGGCCGCGCCGATCGCGACGCCGTCCATGGCGCTGTGCCCGACCATCGCGGCCGCCGCCGTCAGGCCCACCTGGGGCGTACGGCCGTTGTGCTCCTCCGCGCCGTGTGCCGCCTGGCGGGCGGCCAGCAGGCGTTCCACCAGGTGGGCCAGGAGGAACCCGGCGACGAAGAGCAGCAGCGCGGCCGGCACGCCGAAGACCTCGTCGCCTGCGGCCTCCAGCGCCTCCGGGAGCAGGTCGAGGCCGACCACGCCCAGCATCAGACCGCCGGCCAGGCCCAGCACGAGGTGACGGCGGTCCGTCACGCGTTGTGCCGTCCAGCCGCCGAGCAGCGTCATCAGGAACGCGCCGAGTGCCACGAAGACCGCCATGCGTCTTTGCTACCGGATGAGGGGGCGGTGTCGGCTGCGGCGCCCCGGGGTGGTGTGTTCCCGGGAAGGTCGGGTTTTGACTGCGGGTCGTTCGTGGCTGGTCGCGCAGTTCCTCGCGCCCCTGTGGGGCGCGGCTGTGGCTGACCGTGTGTTCGGAGCACTCGTTGTCGGTGTGGGCGCCTCTGCCGGGGTTTCGGTGGTGGAGGTTCTCGGGCTGCTGGAAGGGGTGCTGCGGGATGCCGGGCTCTCCCTCGGGGCCGTTTCCGCGCTCGTCACCGTCGAGGCCAAAGCCGGTGAACCGGGCCTTGTCCAAGCCGCCGAACGGCTCGGTGTCCCCCTGGTCGCCTACGCCGCCGAGGAGTTGGCCGCCGTCGTGGTGCCGAACCCCTCCGGCGCGGCCCTCGCCGCCGTCGGTACCCCGTCCGTCGCGGAGGCCGCCGCGCTCGTCGGCGGGGGTGAACTGCTCGTGCCGAAGCGGAAGTCGGAGCCGGTGGACGGGCGGGCGGGGAGGGCGACGTGTGCCGTCGCGACGGCGAACCCTGGCTTCGCCGGACCCGGCGGGAGTCGGCATGATGATCGTTGCGGCCGTGACCGCGACCGGAACCATGACCATGACCGCGACGGTGACCACCGCCGACCGCGCTGACCGACCGCCCCCGCTTCCGCGCCCGCACCACCCCTTCCGCCCCTCCGAGGAGACACCGTGACCACCCCGCCGCCCGCCCTGCTCATCGCCGGTCATGGAACCCGGGACGAGGCCGGGGCCGAGGTGTTCCGTGACTTACTGCGCGAGCTGGGACGCCGCCACCCCGGGCTGCCCGTCGGGGGCGGCTTCGTCGAGCCGTACCGGCCGCCGCTGGGCGAGGCCGTGACCGCGCTGGTGGAGCACGGGGTACGGCGGTTCGTGGTGGTCCCGCTGGTGCGGGAGTCCGCCGGGCGTGCGGAGGCGGACGCCCGGGCGGCGCTGGGCCGGCTGCGGGAGCGGCACCCGGAGGTGTCGTACCAGTACGGCCGCGCCCCGGGCCCCCACCCCGTGCTGCTGGACCTGCTGGAGCGGCGGGTGGAGGAGGCACTGGGATCGCCCTCGCCGAGGACTCCGGGCGACCGGGCCGATGTGACCGTCCTGCTCGTCGGGTACGGGTCCACGGACCCCGAGGCCAACGCCGAGGTGCACAGGGCGGCCCGGTTGTTGTGGGAGGGGCGCGGATACGCGGGTGTGGAGACGGCGTTCGTCTCGATGGCGGCGCCGGACGTGCCGAGCGGTCTCGAGCGGTGTGCGCGGCTGGGGGCGCGGCGGATCGTCGTCCTGCCGTACTTCCCGCTCGACGGCGGGCCGGCGGACCGGGTGCGGCAGCAGACCGAGGGCTGGGCTGCCGCGCGTCCGGAGATCGGGGTACGGTCGGCCGATGTCATCGGACCGGAGCCGGAGCTGCTCGATCTGATCGTGGAGCGGTACCGGGAGGCGCTGGAGGGCGACCCGTACATGAACCGCGATTCCCACGACTCCCCCGCCCCGGGCGGCACTCCGCCCGGCGACTCTCCGCCCGGCGGCGGGAACAGCCCGGGGCTGCCGCGACAGCCGTACGTCCGTCCGGACCGCGACGGGCACCACGGTCACGAACATCACGACTGGGGACACACGCACTCCCATGCACACTGATTCCGACTCCGGGCGCAGGCACGACCTGCGGAACACGGGTCATGACCTGGCCGATTCGGGCCAGGGACCGGCGCACGCGGGTCATGACCTGCGGCATCACGGCGACGCCGAGGTGCGGGACGACGGGGCGAAACTCATCGACCTCGCCGTGAACGTCCGGACCGGCACACCGCCCGCCTGGCTGCGGGAGCGGATAGCCGGGTCGCTGACCGGGCTGGCCGCCTACCCCGACGGGCGGGCCGCGCGGGCGGCGGTGGCGGACCGGCACGGGCTGCCCGCCGAGCGGGTCCTGCTCACGGCGGGCGCGGCCGAGGCGTTCGTGCTGCTGGCCCGCGCCCTGAAGGTCCGTCACCCGGTGGTCGTGCACCCGCAGTTCACCGAGCCCGAGGCCGCGCTGCGGGACGCCGGGCACGCCGTGGACCGGGTGCTGCTGCGGGAGGCGGACGGCTTCCGGCTGGACCCGGCGGCCGTGCCGGAGGACGCGGACCTGGTGGTCGTGGGCAACCCGACCAATCCGACGTCGGTGCTGCACCCGGCGGAGTCCCTCGTCCGGCTGGCCCGGCCGGGGCGGACGCTGGTGGTCGACGAGGCGTTCATGGACGCGGTGCCGGGTGAGCGTGAGGCGCTGGCCGGGCGGACGGACGTGCCCGGCCTCGTCGTCCTGCGCAGCCTGACCAAGACCTGGGGGCTGGCCGGGCTGCGGATCGGTTACGTCCTCGCCGCGCCCGGGACGATCGCCGAGCTGGAGCGCGCCCAGCCGCTGTGGCCGGTGTCGACGCCCGCTCTCGCGGCGGCCGAGGCGTGTGTCTCGGACCGGGCGCTGGCGGAGGCCGCCGAGGCGGCCGGCCGTGTCGTCGCCGACCGGGCCCATCTCGTCGCCGGGCTGCGGGAGTTCGCCCCCGACGGCCTGGTCGTGGCCGAGCCCGCCGAGGGCCCGTTCGTCCTCGTCCGGCTGCCCCGCGCGACCGCCGTACGGCGGCATCTGCGCAGCCTGGGCTTCGCCGTTCGCCGCGGTGACACGTTCCCGGGGCTGGACGACGCGTGGCTGCGCCTGGCGGTCCGCGACCGGACCACGGTCAACGGCTTCCTCCAGGCGCTGGACCGGGCGATGACACTGGCGGACCGCTGAGCACAGGGCTCGGCGGTCCGTCGACCGCGTCAGCCGGGCGGAGGGGCTCTACGGCCCACCGGCCGGACCAGCCGGCCGGCCACTGCCTCCGGGGGAGGGTCAGCGGTCAGCGGGGGCGCCCGTACGGTGTCTCGCCCCTGCGGACCGACTCACGGGTGCCGTCCGGGAAGCGGATGCGCACGTCGCCGTCGGCGTCGACGCTCGCGCTCGCTCCGGTGTGCGGGGTGTCCGGGTCGCCGCTCAGCAGGACGAGGGTGACCAGGAGCGATTCCCTCCCGCCGGGTGGCGTCCGCCCTTCGAGGACGGGCGTCGCCGAGTGGTGCCCGTAGGCGTTCGTCCCGGCGGCCGACACGACCGTGCCGGGGCCGTCGCCCCAGCCGTGCAGGCCCACGAGCGCGCTGGTCAGGCCGTCCGCCCGGCGGGCCACTGCCCAGCCCGGCCCGGACCTGCCCTCCGGCGGCCCGTCGTCGTCCGCCACGGCCCAGCCCCCTTCGCGTACGGGCGTGCCGGCCGCGGCGTGGACGCGGTGGACCCTGACCTCCCAGGGGCCGTGCACCACGCTGACCGTCTCGATCCCGTCGCCGTCTCGGTTCCTGCCGCCGTCCGCGTTCCTGCCGCTGTCCGCACTGCCGTACCGGGACGCGGCCCGGCGGCCCTCGGTGCCCAGGGGCTGGATACGGCCCCGTGGGGAGGGGGTGCCGTCGGGTGCGAGCAGGGCGAGGTGGTTGTCGGGGGCCGTGTCCGGGGCGGGCGGGGTCTCCGGTGCCGTCGCGCTGGAGTAGCCGAGCCGGGCGTAGTGCGGGCTGTCGTCGGCGGTGGCGGGCGGCGGCGGCAACCGGTCGCTGCCGTGGTTGACGAGGCGTACGAGGCCGTCGGCGGCGGTGGTGTGCAGCAGCCAGCCGGGGCCGGGCAGGGCGAGCGTGGTGTCGTCGGTGTCGATCGGCGCGGGCTCCTCCGGCGCGGTCCACACGGGGTGGCTCTCGGGCAGCAGCAGGCCGAGGAAGGCCTTGCTCGCCCAGTACGGCGAGGCGGGGCCCGAGTAGCGCTGGGTGACGGGGAGGAAGGGCCGGTACCAGCCCAGGGTGAGCAGGCCCCGCTCGTCGGGCACACCCCGCTCCGCGAAGTGCCGCAGGGCACCGGACGCGAGCCGTCTGGTGCGGCCCGGCGGCAGGGGCGTGGCGTCGGCGAGGGCGCCCGCCCACAGCGGGGCGGTGGTCGCGAAACGGTAGGTGAGGGAGCGGCCCTGGTGGACCGGACCGCCGTCGGCGCCGAAGAAGTGCTGGTGGGCGGCGAGGAACTCGCGCAGCCGCGCCCGGTGCCGGGCCACCGCCGCCGCGTCCGCCCGGGGACCGGCGATGCGGGCCCACAGCACCGGATACAGGTGCAGCGCCCAGCCGTTGTAGTAGTCGAACTTCCGCCCGTCGCCGTCGGTGTACCAGCCGCCGCCCCGGTACCAGTCCTCCAGCCGGGCGAGCCCCGCGTCGATCTCGGCGCGGCTGTGCGGGGCGCCGACCGAGGCGAGGAACTCCTCGGTGATCACCTGGAAGAGCCGCCAGTTGGAGTCGTTGACGTCCGCGCCGACGAATCCGCCCAGCCAGTCGGCGACCCGGGCGCGCACCCCGTCGTCGAGCCGGTCCCACAGCCACGGGCGCGTCTCGTGCAGGGCGATCGCGATCGACGCGGCCTCCACCATGGGCTGCGCCCGGTCGGTGATCGCCGGCCACCGCTCGTCACCGCCGGCGGGGTCGGACCCGGCGGCGAGCCCGGCCGCGTACCGCTCGATCAGCGCGGGCCCGACCCGCCCCCGCGAGCCGGCGATCCGAAAGGCGGCGAGCAGGAAGGACCGCGCGAACCCCTCCAGCCCGTCGGACACGGGACCGGAGTGACTGGCCCGCCCCGGCAGCCGGTACTGCGCGAGGCCCGGCGAGGCGTAGGGCACCAGCCCGTCGAGCAGCCGGTCGGCCATGGCTTCCCAGTGGGCTCGGGTCCAGCCGGTGAAAGGGGAGAGGGAGGGGTCTGCGGGCGGGAGCGTCGAGCTGTCGGCGGGCGACATGTGCGGCGCGGTCATAGGGGAGTGCGTCCTCCGGTGAGTTGTGGTCGAGGGCAAGGGCAGCGCGCCCCTTCAGGGGCGCGGGGAACTGCGCGACCAGCCACGACGGACCCGCACGGTCACAACGGCCCCCTCGGCGACGCCACACTCCGCCGCACGACGATGTGCGTCCCCAGCACATGCCGACCCCCCACCCCCCGTTCGGGATCCCGCAGAGCGATCCGCACAGCCGCCCGTCCCAGCTCCTCCGCAGGAGTCCGCACCGTCGTGAGCGGCGGGTCGAAGTCCTCGGCGAGCGGGATGTCGTTGTACCCGACCACCGAGATGTCGTCGGGAACGCTCAGCCCGGCCTCGGCGATCGCGCGGAGCGCGCCCGCCGCGACCATGTCGTCCCCCGCGAACACGGCCGTGAACTCCCGTGTCTCCTGGAGCAGTTCGGTCATCGCCCGCAGCCCGGCGGGGCGGCCGAGGCCACAGTCGACGACCCGCGCGGCCTCGGGCGGCAGCCCGTGCTCCGCCAGCGCGGCCCGGTATCCCGCGACGCGGGCGTCGAGCGCCGTGTTGCCGGGCAGCCCGCCGAGGAAGACGATCCTGCGATGCCCGGCCGACAGCAGATGCGCGGTGATCGCCCGCGCCCCCGCCTCGTTGTCGAACTCGACGACCAGCGCCGGTATCCCGGGGTCGGGGGCCGGCCGCCCGCAGAGCACGAGCCGGGCCCCGGAGGCGTCCAGGGCCTGCGCGTACTGGGCCACGCGCGAGCGGTAGGCGTCGTCCTCGACGACCCCGCCGACCAGGATCACCAGCCGCGCCCCCTCCTCGCGCATCAGCCGTACGAAGTCCATCTCCCGCTGCGGGTCTCCCCCGGTCGCGCCGACCACGCACAGCCAGCCCCGGTCGGCGGCCTCCGCCTCGACGCCCTCGGCGACCTGGGCGTAGAAGGGGCTGGTGACCTGACGGACGACGACGGCGGCCATCTTGCGGCCGCCGCCGACCAGGGCGCGGGCGTGCGCGTTGGCGACGTAGTCGAGGTCGCGGGCGGCGCGCAGGACGCGGGCCCGGGTGGCGGCGGGCACCGGATGGTTGCCGCTGAGCGCGCGGGAGGCGGTGGCCGTCGACACCCCCGCCCGCACGGCGACCTCCCGAATCGTGACCCGTCCCTTGCCCGCCGGTTCCTTGGGCTCCGCCTCCCCCGGCCCCCTGGCCCCGGACCCCGTCTCAACCGGACCCATGCCCACAGACCTCGCACCCGTCTCTACCGGGCCCGTGCCCACAGACCCCGTCCCCGTCTCCCCCGAGCCCGTGCCCGTGCCCACAGACCCCGTCCCCGTCTCCCCCGAGCCCGTGCCCGCAGACCCCGTCCCCGCCCTCACCCCCGCCGGGCCGTTGCCCACGGACCCCGTCCCCGTGTCCACCGGGACCGGGCCTCCGGACACCTGATGCTGCCGCGCCGGGGTCTCGGTCTCCGTCTCCTCGGGTGCCATGTCGTTCCCCATCCCCCGCGTCTCCTGTTCCGCTGCCGTCGGCCGCAGGCCGTCGCTCATGTGTTGGCCGCGTAGTCCTTCGCGAACTCCTCGGCCATTCTGTCGCCGCCCCGCTGCCGCCACTTCTTCACGGTCGCGTCCCATTCCGAGAGCGGGAGCCGACCGGCGACGATGCCGGTGAGCGTGTCCTCGACGAGGGCCTTGAGCGTGGCGCCCTGGGAGTTCTTCGTGGCCGACTGGAGCCCGAAGGAGGCGTTGCGGACGGCGCGCGGCACGACCTTCCGCTGCCAGGTGTGCAGGGCCCGTACGGCGTCCGGCATGCCCGGCACGAACAGCACCTGCGGGCCCTCGGCGAGGTACTTCAGCGGGAGGTTGGTGTTGTTCTCGACCTCGCCGAGCTTGGTGACCTGCGGGGAGCCGTCCGCCCCTCGGGTGAAGTGGGTGCCCTCGACGCCGTAGTGGACGAGTTCCCACTCCTCGCTGCCGAAGGGCGCGGCGAGGTAGTCGAGGACCCGTAGCAGCAGTTCGATCCGTTCCTTCTTCGCCTTCTTCAGCACGGTGTGGCCGAAGGAGCGGCGGGCGGCGACGATCCCGCCGGGCTCCCCGCCGACGCTGTACGGGAGGGCGGCCGCGGGGGTCAACTTGCCCTTACTCTCGCGGTACTTGGGCAGGTACGCGCCGAAGCCGTCCTGCATCGAGCCGACCGTGCCGTTGTAGTAGAGGGTGGTCAGGTCGATCTGGGAGATGGACGTGGCGTCGGGGTGGTACGAGCCGTCCTGGCGCAGCCGGGCCTGGAAGGCGACGGCCGCCTTGAAGCGCTCGTCGGCCCAGGCGGGTTCGAAGGTGCCGCCCTTGGTGACGGACCACTCCATGGGGGCGTTGTGGGCGGCCGCGTGGACGGCGTTGCCGAAGAGGGAGCCGGCCGCGGCGCCGAGGGCGTAGGTGCGTCCGGCGGTGGCCCGCTTCGCGACGGCCGCGAAGTCGTCGGCGCTCCAGCCCTCCCGCATGCCCGCGTCGGTGAACATGCCCTGGTTGAGCCAGAGCGTGGAGCCGGGCAGCGGGCGTTCCAGCGGGATGCCGTAGAGGAGGCCGCCGATGCGGCCCATGTCCCGCCAGGCGTGGGTGGGGATGTTGGCGAGGTTCGGGTAGTCGGCGATCGCGTCGCCGGAGAGGTACGGCGTGAGGTCCTCGGCCCGGCGCCGGACGAACTCGGCCTCGCGGGGCAGGACGAAGCCGGAGAAAACGTTGATGATGTCGGGGAGGGTGTCGGGGTCGCCGGCCATCACCGTCGCCATCTTCTTCTGGTAGTCGGCCTGCGGGACGATCGTGTACTCGATCTTCACGCCGAGGGCTTTCTCGACCGCCGCCCAGAACCGGTTGGCGGAGGCGGGCTTCGGGGGCGTGCCGAACGACACGGACAGGACCTTGACCGTGGAGCCGTCGCCCGGGGTGCGGGAGACGCTCTTCGCCAGGTCGGCGGGGTAGGCGGTGTAGCCGGCCTGGACGCCGGCCTCGGTGGGCGCGAGGTCCGGCTTCGGGCCGCGCGCGGGGGTGTACGTCGGCCAGGGCGCGAGCTTCTTGCCCGCGTTGGAGACGTCGCTGTCGCCGGAGCTCGTGGAGCAGGCGGTCAGCACGCCCGGGACGGAGACGGCGGCCAGGGAACCGAGCAGAGTACGTCGGGACATGCTGGGCATGGGTGAACCCCTCGTGTCGGCCTGAATCGGCGTGGGTCAGCTCTTGATGGCGCCGGTGAGCACGCCCTTGGTGAAGTACTTCTGGAGGAAGGGGTAGACGAGCAGGATCGGTACGGTGGCGATCACCAGCACCGCCATCTGCACGGTCTGCGGCGCGGTGACCGTGCCCTCGCCGGTGGTCGCGTCGGTGAGGCCGGAGCCGGCCACCACATAGGTGCGCAGGACCTGTTGGAGGGGCCAGTGGTCGCTCTCCAGGTACAGCGAGGCGTAGAACCAGGAATTCCAGTACGCCACCGCGTAGAACAGTCCGACGACGGCGAGCGCGGCCTTGGACAGCGGCAGGACGACGGAGAACAGCACCCGCCAGTCGCCCGCTCCGTCGAGGCGCGCGGCCTCGTACAGCTCCTCGGGGATGCCCTGGAAGAAGCCGCGCAGCACGACCAGGTTGAAGACGTTGACGAGGACGGGCAGCACCAGGGAGGCGTAACTGTCCAGCAGGCCCAGCTCCTTGACCAGGAGGAAGCTCGGGATCATGCCGGGCGGGAAGAGGAAGGTGAACAGGATGAGCAGCAGCGCCGGCCGGCCTCCGAAGACCCCGGGCCGGGAGAGCGCGTAGGCGAGGGTGACGGTGCAGGCGAGGCTGAGGAGGGTGCCGACGATCGTCACGCCCGCGCTGACGGCGAGGGCGTGGGTGACGATGCCGCCGTCGAGGATGTCGCGGTAGGCGTCGAGGCTGGGCTCGGTCGGCCAGAGGACCCAGCCGCCGTTCGCCACGACCTCGTCGGTGGAGGCGAGGGAGGTCGAGACGATGACGAGGAACGGCACGCAGACCAGGAGGACGACGGCGGCCAGGGCCATGGCCTTGGCGGCCTGGGTCACCGGCTTCGGCTTCTCCAGCCAGCCCGGTCGAGTCCGGGCGCTCACTTGTAGACCCCCTGTTCGCCGAGGCGGTGGGCGACCTTGTTGGCGGCGTACACGAGCAGCGCGCCGATGACGCCCTTGAACAGGCCCGCGGCGGCGGCGAATCCGTAGTCGCCGCCGACGATGCCCTGGTAGTAGACGAAGGTGTCGATGATCTCGGCGGCCTCCGGGCCGACCGCGTCGCGCTGGAGCAGCATCTGCTCGAAGCCGACGGAGAGGATGTCGCCGAGCCGCATGATGAGCAGCAGCACGATCACCGGGCGGATGGCGGGCAGCGTGACGTGCCAGAACCGCCGCCAGGGGCCGGCCCCGTCGATCGCGGCGGCCTCGTACTGCTGCTCGTCGACCTGGGCGAGGGCGGCGAGGAAGATGATCGTGCCCCAGCCGGCGTCCTTCCAGATGACCTGGGCGACGGTGAGCGGCCGGAAGGCGTCCGGGTTGCCGATGATGTCGACGGTGCTCAACCCCATGCCGTCGAGGGAGGAGTTGAGCAGTCCGGTGTCGCCGAGCACCTGTTGGAACAGGGCGACGACGATCACCCAGGAGATGAAGTGCGGCAGGTACGCCACCGACTGCACGAAGCGGCGGACGCTGCTGAAGGTGAGGCTGTGCAGCAGCAGGGCGAGGCCGAGCGGTACCGGGAAGTAGAAGACGAGCTGGAGGACGGCGATCCAGAGGGTGTTGAGGACGGCCGCCCAGAACGCCCCGTCCTCGAACATGCGCTGGAAGTTGCCCGCGCCGACCCAGGGGCTGGCCCAGATGCCGTCGAACGGCACGTACTCCTTGAACGCGATGAGGTTGCCGGCCAGGGCGCCGTAGTGGAACAGCAGGAAGTAGCCGAGGCCGGGGAGCATGAGCAGGAACAGTGCACGCGATTGGAAGCGTTTTCGGCTCGGTCGCACATCGTCCGCTCGATGAATGGTCGCGCTGTCCTCCTCTGCACCTGCACGTTCCCGTAGTAACGCGCCCACGGGTCCCCCTCACATCTCGACGTCGGAGTGAGGGGAAGTTAAAACGTTTTCATTGGACGGTCAACAGCCCTGACAAAGAAGGGCGGTTGACCCGATGACCGGATCCGGCCGCCCCGCCTCCACGGCTTCACACCGCCTCACCGATCCGTACAGGACTTCTCCGCACTGTTCGCAGTCCGGAATTCACCACCGCGCAGTCGTCCGCACCCAGCAGGGCACGCTGCTGGCGGGCCCGGCGCGGGCGGTGGAGCTGCCCGCCGTCGGCCGGGTGGTCAAGGGCGACAAGCTGCTCGCCGCCCCCGAGGGCGAGACCTACTTCCTGCCGTACACGCCGGCGCGGCGGCTCACCTTCGGCCTGGAGTGGGACCTGCGGGAGAAGGCCACCGGCGACTGGCTGTCCGAGACCGACGGGGTGCCGCCCTCGAAGCACCAGGTGACCGCCGAGTACCCGACCTCCGACCAGCTCGGCCTGGAGGACTTCCACTCCTACGCCGGCAAGAACACCGGCGCGGGCTCGGCGCTGATGAGCAATCTTCACGCGGGCAACGCGGTGTGGTCGTACAACGCCTTCTCGAACCCGTCGCTCGGGTTCTCGACCTTCCTGCGGCTGGCTACAACTAACAGGACGCGTCCAGCACTCCGGCCGGTTTCGGCTGGTCGCTGCAGGCCTCCTCGCCGGTCCGGCTCGGCACGCCGCTGGACTTCCACCCGGCCGCGCTGCTGCCCGAGCAGATCACCCTGACCGACGGCGACGGCACCAGCCACGTCTTCAGCAAGAACAAGAAGGGCGAGTGGGACTCCCCCGCCGGCGTCCACTTCCGCGTCAAGCAGCTGGAGAAGGACTGTCTGCTCCACCCCCACCAGCGCGAAGCCTGGGGATTCCTGCGCCCGGACCGGACCCGGTACCTCTTCGACTGCCAGGGCTATCCGAGCGCCCAGGTGGACAAGAACGGCAACCGGATGGAGTTCACGTACGAGGAGCGGCTGCTCGGTCACCCCTCCAAGCTGCTGAAGTACGTCACCGACGCCGAGGGCCGGCGCACACTCACCGTCGACCACTGGGAGCGATCGGCGGGCGGGCATCGGTCAGGGTGCGTACCGCTGGACCCGAAAGGTGATCACGCCTATGAAACAGCAGGTGGATTCGGCGGAACGCACAGCCCGTCGACTTGTCGAGGAGATGGATGATCTCGACACATCACTCTCGGGGCTGACTGGGTTGGTGAGACGATTTTCGGCGATCGAGTTCGAGGTCCCGGAATCCCCCGATGCGGACGGATACCTTTTCCAGTACGGCAAGGTGATGATGATTCCGCGGGGAGCCATTCGGAGTGGTGGTTCCCCGGCGGCGAGGTCTCCTTCGACAGCTGGTTGAACTCCGTGGATCAGGCACCGATTTCGCGCCTTCTCGCCACGAAGAAGCCACGTGATTTCGCGATCTGGCAGGAGCTGGTCTAGCCCGCTTCGGGTAGGTGCGGCCTTCACCGGTAGGGAGTCATACCGGGTCCGGCAGGTCCATGAGCGCGAGTTTGGCCGGGTCGACCAGGGCGGTGATCTCGGTGATGCGGCCGTCGGCGACGGTGAAGGCGAGGAGGGAGAGCGGGGTGCCGTCCTCGCTCCAGGAGATGACGCCGGGGCGGCCGTTGACGGTCGCCGCATGTCCTCGTGCCGCGCTGCCGGCCACTCGCGCGCGGGTGGCGACTTCGGTGGCTCCGAGCGTGACGAACGTGCCGTTCGGGGTGTGGACGGTGAACTCCACTTCGGGGTGGAGAACCCTCAGCAGTTCCTCGAACCGACCGTCGCGGGCTGCGGCCAGGAAGGCCCGGACCACCTCGCGTTGTTGTCTTACTGCGCTTGCCGGCTGCTGGGCGCCCTGTACCTTCCTGCGGGCACGGCTGGCGAGCATCTTGGTCGCGTCGGCCGATTTGCCGAGAATGGTGCCGATCTCCTGGAAGGGCACGGCGAACACGTCGTGCAGCACGAACGCCAGTCGTTCGTCAGGGCGCAACGAGTCGAGGACCGTGAGCAGCGCGAGGCCGACGGAGTCCCCGATCGCCGCGAGCTCTTCGGGAGCATGAGCGTCGTCGAGCGTCACGGTGCATTCGGACAACCGGTCGTCGAAGGAGACTTCCGGGCGCGTCCGACCCGACCGCAGGACATCGAGGCTGAGGCGGCCAACCACGGTGGTCAGCCAGCCGCCGAGGTTGTCGATGGCGTCGGTGTCCTGTCGGGAGAGACGCAGCCACGCCTCTTGGACCACGTCTTCCGCGTCGGCGTGTGATCCGAGCATCCGGTGGGCGACGGCGCGCAACCGGTCACGGTGGGACTCGAAAGCGTCGACGATCGGGTCCACGGAATGGGTGCCGGCCATGTTGTTACCTTCCTGGAAGCTGCTCCGTCATAGGGATGACGCGCACAGGCGCCGCGACGTAACCCGATGAAGGAGAACACTCCCGTGGAGAACCGGCTCAAGAACAAGAGCACGAACAGCCCCGATGTGTGGACCGCGATCCAGCACCTCCAGAAGGCGATCGCCGCCGGCGGCGTCGACCCGAAGCTGCTCGCGCTGGTCCACCTGCGCGCCAGCCAGATCAACAGCTGCTCGGCGTGCGTCTACGCCAGTGCCGCAGGAGCGAAGAAGGCCGGTGACACGGACGAGCGGCTGCACAACGTAGCGGCGTGGCGTGAGGCGCCGTTCTACACCGACGCGGAGCGCGCGGCACTGGCGCTGGCCGAGGCCGCCACCCGGTTGCAGGACGGCGCGCCGGGCGTCACCGACGAGATCTGGGAAGAGATCAACGCCCACTTCACCGAGGAGCAGATCGGCGCGATCAACCTGGAGATCGCGCTGACCAACTTCTTCAACCGGATCAACCGCACCATCAAGGAACCAGCAGGCAGGACCTGGGGCTGAGCCGAGCCGGCTCCTGCCCGCCGCATCGTGGAGTTCCTCGTCCGCTGCCGTCCGCTCACCGGCGCCGGATCGGCACGCCGAAGGGTTCTCGCGCCGTGGCCCCTAACTCACGACCCGCCCGTTCAGCACCACCCTCGACGGCGCCCCCAGGACGCGTACGTCCGTGCGGGGGTCCTCGTCGTACAGGACCAGGTCGGCGGGGGCGCCCTCGGTCAGGCCTGGGCGCCCCAGCCAGTCGCGGGCGTCCCAGGTGGTCGCCGCGATGGCCTCGATCGGGGGGATTCCGGCGGTGACGAGTTCCGCCACCTCCGCGGCCACCAGGCCGTGGGCGAGGGAGCCGCCCGCGTCCGTGCCGACGTAGACCGGGATGCCCGCGTCGTAGGCGTTGCGGACGGTGTCGTAGCGGCGTTCGTGGAGGCGGCGCATGTGCGCGGCCCAGTTCGGGAACTTGGCCTCGCCGCCGTCCGCCATGGAGGGGAAGGTGGCGATGTTGACCAGGGTCGGGACGATCGCGACGCCTCGGGAGGCGAACAGAGGGATCAGGTCGTCCGTCAGGCCCGTCGCGTGTTCGACGCAGTCGATGCCCGCCTCGACGAGGTCGCGGAGGGACGACTCGGCGAAGCAGTGGGCCGTCACGCGGGCGCCCAGGAGGTGCGCCTCCGTGATCGCCGCCTCGACCGCCTCACGCGGCCAGCACGGCGACAGGTCGCCCAGCCCCCGGTCGATCCAGTCCCCCACCAGCTTCACCCAGCCGTCCCCGCGCCGGGCCTCCTGGGCGACGTACGCGACGAGTTCCTCCGGCTCGATCTCGTGGGCGAAATTGCGGATGTAGCGGCGGGTGCGGGCGATGTGGCGGCCCGCACGGATGATGTTCGGCAGGTCGTCGCGGTCGTCGATCCAGCGGGTGTCGGAGGGGGAGCCCGCGTCGCGGATCAGGAGGGTGCCCGCGTCGCGGTCGGTGATGGCCTGCTTCTCCGCGACGTCCTCCGGGACCGGGCCCTGGGGGCCGAGGCCGACGTGGCAGTGCGCGTCGACCAGGCCGGGCAGGGCCCACCCCGTCACCGTGCGGATGTCGCCGGCGTTCACGGGACGGTCGTAGGTGATCCGGCCGTCCACGACCCACAGCTCGTCGCGGACGGCCTCGGGGCCGACCAGCACCCGGCCCTTCACATGCAGCACCGGCTCATCGCTCATGTACCGCAGACTAGTGCCGCGGCAGGCAACGTTTGCCCGTCAAGGAGCGGCGTCCGGTGCGTGCTCTCGGTGTGCCGGCCGAAAGCCCTCGTACTGGATGTACTTGGGTTTTCGGCCGGTGCGGCGAGAGGGCGTGCCGGGCGTCGCGACGGGGCGAACGTTGCCTGTCGCGGCACTAGCCACCCGGCTGCTCGGCCTTGCCCACCTGGTCCGACGTCTCCTCCTCCACGTTCGCCATCGCCGGGTCCAGCAGGCGGGAGAGGAAGTGGCGGGTTCGCTCGTGCTGCGGGTCGCCGATGACCCGGTCCGGGGTGCCGTCCTCGACGATCACGCCGTCGTCCATGAAGACCACACGGTCGGCGACCTCCTTCGCGAAGGTCATCTCGTGGGTCACCACCATCATCGTCATGCCGTCCTGGGCGAGCATGCGCATGACCGCCAGGACATCACCCACCAGCTCCGGGTCGAGCGCCGAGGTCGGCTCGTCGAAGAGCATCACCTCGGGGCCCATGGACAGCGCGCGGGCGATCGCGACGCGTTGCTGCTGGCCGCCGGAGAGGGAGGCGGGGTAGGCGTCCGCCTTCTCCGACAGACCCACCCGGGACAGGTTCTCCGCCGCCACCTTCGCCGCCGTCGCCTTGTCCCGCTTCAGGACCCGGCGCTGCGGCAGCGTGAGGTTCTCGGTCACCGTGAGGTGCGGGAAGAGGTTGAACTGCTGGAAGACCATGCCGATACGGCGGCGTACGGCGTCGATGTCGACGTCGGGGTCCGTCAGTTCCGTCCCGCCGACGAAGACCTGGCCCTTCGTCGGCTCCTCCAGGAGGTTCACACAGCGCAGCAGGGTCGACTTGCCGGAGCCCGACGGGCCGATGACGCACACCACCTCGCCCCGGCCGATCTCCAGATCGATGCCCTTCAGCACCTCGTTGGTGCCGAAGGACTTGTGCAGGCCCCGGACCTCGATCTCCGCCCTGGTACTCATTTCACGGCCTCCTGGGCCTTCGCCTCCATACGGCGTACGACGAAACCGAGCGGGATGGTCACCAGCAGGTAGCACAGGCCGGCGACCAGGATCGGGGTGGAGTTGGCGGTGGTGCTGGCCAGGTCACGGCCGTACTTGGACAGTTCGCGTTCCTCCAGCGTGACGCCGAGGAACAGGACCAGCGAGGAGTCCTTGAACAGCAGGACCAGTTCGTTGGTGAGCGGCGGCAGAATGATCCGGAACGCCTGCGGGATGATGATCGAGACCATCGCGCGGGCGGGCGAGAAGCCCAGCGAACGGGCCGCCTCCAGCTGCCCCTTGGGGACCGCCTGGATGCCCGCGCGGATCGTCTCCGCCATGTACGCTGCGGCCACCAGACCGAGCGCGAGCGCCACCTTGCCGTAGGTGCCGCCGGGGATCTCCGTGCCCGGGAAGGCCAGCGGTACGGCGACGCCGATGAAGATGAAGATCAGCAGGGCGGGCAGGCCCCGGAAGATCTCGATGTAGACCCCGGCGAACCAGCGGTACGGGCCCACCGACGACAGCCGCATCAGGGCGATGACCATGCCGAGGACGAGCCCGAAGACGAAGCCGGACAGCGTGTAGAGGACGGTGTTCTTCAGCGCCAGCGTGATGACGTCGGGGAACATCTGCTCGGCGATGTCCCACTGGGCGAACTGGTTCTTCAGCCGGGCCCAGTCCGCCGACACCGCGAAGGCGACGACGGCGGCGACGAACAGCGCGTACTGCGCACCCCGGGAGAGGGTGCGCTTCTGGCTCCGGCTCAGGCCCTTCCTCTTCGGCTGGAGCGGTGTGTCCGTGTCGGTCCCGCTCATGAGGCCGACGGGGAGGCCGAGGCGGCGCTCTCGTCGTACGGGCCGATCCACTGCTCGTACAGCTTCTTGTACGTGCCGTCGGACTTGGCCTCGGCCAGCGCCTTGTTGATGGCGGCGACGAGCTTGGTGTTGCCCTTCTTGACCGTGAAGCCGTACTCCTCGCCGGTGTTGATCTGCTCGGCGACCTCGAAGGCGTCGGCGTTCGCCTTGTCCTTCAACCAGCCCTGGACGACGGGGTAGTCGATGATCACGGCGTCGACCTGCTTGGTGCGCAGACCGTTGAGGACGGCGTCGGAGGACTCGAAGGAGACGGAGTCGATGCCCTTGCTCTTGGCGTAGTCCTCGCCGGTGGTCTGTGCCTGGGTGCCGACCTTCTTGCCCTTGAGGTCGGCGAAGGAGCCGATACCGGCGCTCTTGTCGGCGAGGACGGCCTGCGTCGCCTCGAAGTACGGGTCGGAGAAGTCGACGTTCTTCTTGCGCTCGTCGGTGATCGTCATACCGGCGGCGGCGAGGTCGCACTCACCGGAGTTCAGGAAGGCGCCCGTCTTGAAGTTCTCGAAGGGGGTGTCGAGGATCTCCTGCTTCACCCCCAGGTCCTCGGCGACGAGGTCGATCAGCGCCACGTCGAAGCCCTGCACCTTGCCGTCGATCTCCGACTGGAACGGCGGGTACGGGAGGTGGGTGCAGGTCGTGAGCTGACCGGCCTTCACCAGCTCCACCCCGCCGGCCGCGGTCTTGGTGCCGCCGCTGCCGCCGTCGCCGTCCGACGAACAGCCGGCCACGAGCAGCAGTCCGGCCGCGGCGGTGGTGGCGGCCAGGATGCGGGTCCGGCGTCCGGGGACCGAGTTCACGGGGAGACCTCCTGTGAGGGAACTGAGAGACGATCGATTATAAGGAAATGTTTGACTTGCTCAAATCATTCCCATGGCTACCGACCCGTTCGACCTCGGAAGTCACCGGTGAGGAGCGCACGGGTGCCGTCGGTACCCTCGACACCATCTACCCCGTCGGTGAAGAGAGCACCCCGTGACACACCCGTTTCTGGATCTGGCCCCGCTGAGCGCCTCGCACTTCGCCTCGATCGAGGACCGGGTCGCCCGGCTGCTCTCCACCGAGCAGGACGTCGTGATCACGCAGGGCGAGGCGCTGCTGCCGCTGGAGGGCGCGATCCGCGGGGCCGCCGGGCCCGGCACGACCGCGCTGAACGTGATCACCGGGCCGTACGGGCAGACCTTCGGGAACTGGCTGCGTGACTGCGGGGCGAGGGTCGTCGACCTGGCGGTGCCCTTCCACACGGCGGTGACGGCCGGGCAGATCCGGGACGCCTTCGCCGAGCATCCGGCGATCGACTTCGTGTCGCTGGTGCACGCGGAGGCGGCGACCGGCAACACCAACCCCGTGGCGGAGATCGGCGAGGTCGTCCGCGCGCACGGCGCCCTGTTCTACCTGGACGCGGTGGCCTCCGTCGGGGCCGAGCCGGTGCTGCCGGACGCGTGGGGCGTCGACCTGTGCGTGATCGGGGCGCAGAAGGCGATGGGCGGGCCGGCCGGGGTGTCGGCGATCTCGGTGAGCGAGCGGGCGTGGGCGCGGATGGCGGCCAACCCGCGGGCGCCGCGCCGCTCGTACCTCTCCCTCCTGGACTGGAAGGAGCGCTGGATCGACGGCGGCCGCCGGGCCCTGCTGCACGCGCCCGCCCAGTTGGAGATGCTCGCCCTGGAGGCCTGTCTGGAGCGCGTCGAGGCGGAGGGGCTCGACACGGTGATGTCCCGGCACGCGTCCGCCGCCGCGGCGACCCGGGCGGGCGCGCTCGCGCTGGGCGGGGGCCTCGAGCCGTACGTGCGCGAGGCGGCCGACGCCGCGCCGGTCGCCACGACCCTCCGGACGCCCGCCGGGGTCGACGCCTCGGAGCTGGTGGCCAAGGCGCTGGCCATGGATCCGGCGCTCCCGCTGGCCGCCGGCGGCGGGTCCCTCGCCTCGGAGATGGTCCGCGTGAACCACTACGGCCCCGACGCCACCCCGGGCGCCGTGCACTCCGCGCTCGCGGGGCTGGGCGCGGCCCTGGCGGAGTTCGGCGTGACCGTCGACCTGGAGGGGGCTCGGCGGGCGGCGGCAGCGGCCCTGGCGTAGAGAGTCCGTTTCGCCGGGGGAATCGCGGCACCTTTCAGCGACGGTAATGCGGCGGCAGTAATGTGATGGCAGTAATACACTGGAATTCACAGATCAGGATCCCGTATTCTTCTGCCCGCTCTTCCCCCGCCTAAACGCAAAGGTTTCGCGAACACTGGCGGGGCTGATTCGAGCAGATCTCGTGAGGGTTACGTACGTGTGACCGACTCCACAACGTGCCCGTTTTGTGCGGTAATTTACGGGCGAAAGCTCCCATACCTACCGCCTGCCCCCAGGCCCCTCACGCCCGCGTGATAACACGTGGGCGGCTCATACGTAACCCCGCGCGGCGATGCAATTCGAAATTCCCATGGGTAAATTCAAGCCCCATGACTGCCGCACAAGCAGAACCACTGACGGAAATCGCGGAAGGGATTCGGATCGACCGCCCGGACGTGTCGGACGGCGCGTCGCTGTGGCGTATCGCCGGTGACTCCGGAGCCCTGGACCTGAACTCCTCGTACAGCTATCTGCTGTGGTGCCGGGACTTCGCGGACACCTCGGCGGTGGCGCGGGACCGGTCCGGGGAACCGGTCGGGTTCGTGACCGGGTACGTGCGGCCGGAGCGACCGGACACCCTGCTGGTGTGGCAGGTGGCCGTCGACGAGGCGCACCGGGGGCTCGGGCTCGCGGGCGCCCTGCTGGACGGGCTCACCGCCCGGGTCGCGCGACGGCACCCCCTGACCACCGTCGAGACCACCATCACACCGGGCAACACCGCCTCCGAGCGCCTGTTCGCCGCGTACGCCGAACGGCACGGCGCGAGCGTCGAGCGCACGGTCCTGTTCGAGGCCGGGGACTTCCCCGACGGCCCGCACCAGCCCGAGGTGCTCCACCGCATCGGCCCGCTCTCCCCCTGAGCCCCGCCGTCACCCCCCACCCCCCGCACTCCCCCTCCCCTCCCTCACTCCCCCACGCACCGAGGAGCGATTCGACGTGACCATCACCCAGCCCGACCTGAGCGTCTTCGAGACCCTGGAGTCCGAGGTGCGCAGCTACTGCCGCGGCTGGCCCACCGTCTTCGACCGCGCGCAGGGCAGCCGGATGTTCGACGAGGACGGCCACACGTACCTGGACTTCTTCGCCGGCGCCGGGTCACTCAACTACGGCCACAACAACCCCGTACTCAAACGCGCCCTCATCGACTATCTGGAACGGGACGGCGTCACCCACGGGCTCGACATGTCGACGACCGCGAAGCGGGCGTTCCTGGAGTCCTTCCAGAACCTGGTGCTGCGGCCGCGCGACCTGCCGTACAAGGTCATGTTCCCGGGGCCGACCGGCACCAACGCGGTGGAGTCGGCGCTGAAGCTGGCGCGGAAGGTGAAGGGCCGCGAGTCGGTCGTCTCCTTCACCAACGCCTTCCACGGCATGTCGCTGGGTTCGCTCGCCGTCACCGGCAACGCCTTCAAGCGGGCCGGCGCGGGGATCCCGCTGGTGCACGGCACCCCGATGCCGTTCGACAACTACTTCGACGGCACGGTCGAGGACTTCCTGTGGTTCGAGCGGCTGCTGGAGGACCAGGGCTCCGGGCTCAACAAGCCCGCCGCCGTGATCGTGGAGACCGTGCAGGGCGAGGGCGGCATCAACGTCGCCCGCCCGGAGTGGCTGCGTGCCCTCGCCGACCTGTGCGAGCGGCAGGACATGCTGCTCATCGTCGACGACATCCAGATGGGCTGCGGTCGTACGGGCGCCTTCTTCTCGTTCGAGGAGGCCGGCATCACGCCCGACATCGTGACCGTCTCCAAGTCGATCAGCGGGTACGGGCTGCCGATGTCGCTCTGCCTGTTCAAGCCGGAGCTGGACATCTGGGAGCCGGGCGAGCACAACGGCACCTTCCGCGGCAACAACCCCGCGTTCGTGACGGCGACGGCCGCCCTGGAGGCGTACTGGGCCGACGGCTCCGTCATGGAGAAGCAGACCCGCCAGCGCGGTGAGCAGGTCGAGCAGGCGCTCATCTCCATCACGGAGGAGAACCTCGCCGACGTGAAGGAGTACCGGGGCCGCGGCCTGGTGTGGGGCATGGAGTTCCACGAGAAGGAGCGCGCGGGCCGGGTGGCCAAGCGGGCGTTCGAACTCGGGCTGCTGATCGAGACGTCCGGCCCGGAGAGCGAGGTCGTCAAACTGCTGCCGGCCCTCACCATCACCCCCGACGAGCTGGACGAGGGCCTGCGCGTCCTCGCCCGCGCCGTCCGGGAAACCGTCTGAGCGACCACCCGAGAACCCGTCAGAGAAGGCTGAGAAGGAGGCCTGGAACCACCGTGATCGTCCGTTCTTTCAAGGATCTGGAAGGCACCGACCGGCACGTCAAAGCCGCGTCCGGCACGTGGGAGAGCAAACGCATCGTCCTCGCCAAGGAGAGGGTCGGCTTCTCCCTGCACGAGACGGTCCTCTACGCGGGCACGGAGACGTCGATGTGGTACGCGAACCACGTCGAGGCCGTGGTGTGCGTCGAGGGCGAGGCCGAACTGACCGACGACGAGACCGGGCGGACGTACACGATCACGCCCGGGACCATGTACCTCCTCGACGGGCACGAGCGGCACACGATGCGGATCAAGGAGGACTTCCGCTGCATCTGTGTGTTCAACCCGCCCGTGACCGGACGGGAGGACCACGACGAGAACGGCGTCTACCCGCTGCTCACCGAGCCCGAGGAGGTGTGACATCACCATGACCACGACCACCACGATGAACACTGCCACCACCGTCCCCGACCTCTACCCCAGCCGTGGGGCCACCGAGGTGTCGGTCCCGCGTCAGGACCCGGTCGTCTGGGGCTCCCCCGCCACGCCCGGCCCCGTCTCCCTCGCCGAACTCCAGGCGTACGAGCGCGACGGGTTCCTCCCCGTCGAGCAGCTGATCGAGCCGGACGAGGTCGCCGTGTACCGGCAGGAGCTGGAGCGGCTGGTCGCCGATCCGGCGATCCGCGCCGACGAGCGCTCGATCGTCGAGCCGAAGTCGCAGGAGATCCGGTCGGTCTTCGAGGTGCACCGGATCAGCGAGCTGTTCGCGCAGCTGGTGCGGGACGAGCGGGTCGTCGGGCGGGCCCGGCAGATCCTCGGCTCGGACGTCTACGTCCACCAGTCGCGGATCAACGTGAAGCCGGGCTTCGGCGCGTCCGGGTTCTACTGGCACTCCGACTTCGAGACCTGGCACGCCGAGGACGGGCTGCCGAACATGCGGACGGTGTCCGTCTCGATCGCCCTGACCGAGAACTACGACACCAACGGCGGTCTGATGATCATGCCGGGGTCGCACCGGACGTTCCTCGGCTGTGCGGGCGCCACCCCGAAGGACAACTACAAGAAGTCGCTGCAGATGCAGGACGCCGGCACCCCGTCCGACGAGGCGCTGACGGCCATGGCGTCGGAGTACGGCATCAAGCTGTTCACGGGCAAGGCCGGTTCGGCGACCTGGTTCGACTGCAACTGCATGCACGGGTCCGGCGACAACATCACGCCGTTCCCGCGCAGCAACGTCTTCATCGTCTTCAACAGCGTGGAGAACGCGGCCGTGGAGCCGTTCGCGGCGCCGATACGCCGGCCGGAGTTCATCGGCGCACGGGACTTCACCCCGGTGAAGTGATCCCGTCGTCCCCCTGACGGGGCCGGGCGGTCGCCACCCCTGAGCGGCCGCCCGGCCCTTTCGCGCGCCTGCGGGGCGTCGCCTCCGCGGATCCGCTACAGCCAAGCCAGCGAGGCCGCCCGCTCCAGGACGTTCCGGGCCGCGTCCTCGTCGCCCGTGACGCCCCTCGGTACCTCCTCCGGGGCGTAACGGCCGCCGACCAGGAGGCAGAAGTCGACGGGGTCCAGGCTGAGTTCGGCGTGCACGGGGTCGCTGTCGTCGCCGAGGATCCAGCTGGTGCCGGTGGGGCCGGTGACCTCGAAGAGGACGGGGGGCGCGTCGTGGAGGGCCAGGCCGAGGATGCGGACGGCCAGCCTGACCAGCGACCACAGGTGTTCGTCGGGGGGCGGCGGCACGGGCAGGCCGAGCGCCCGGCCGATGTCGTCCGTGTGGATCCAGGCCTCGAAGGCGCGGATCACGAAGTGGTCGGCGACCGGCAGGCGCAGGCCCATCACCGTGACGGGGCGGGCGGCGAGTTCGGGGTCGGCGGCCTCGGGGGTGGCTAGCAGCGCGGCGGCCTGCGCGGCCCACGTGGCGACCGTCTGCGCCGGTGTGCGCCCGTGCTCGTGGGCGATGACGTCGGCGGTGCGCCGGGCCCAGGCGTCTCCGGCCGGGATCCCCTCCGGGATGCGCGAGACGGGCAGCGGTGTGTCGATGCCCAGCCGTACGGCGAGGTGTTCGTCGGCGGCGACGAGGTGGGCGACGGTGGCGTGCGCGTCCCAGTCGTGCACGACCGGGGTGCCCCAGCGGCCCTCCACCTCCGGTACCAGCGCCTGGAGCCCGGCCACGGCCGCGGCGTAGGGCGCCGCGTGGTGGGCGAGCTCGGCGGCGCGGGGGCGGCGGGAGCGGAGGGCCGACGAGAGGATGTCGTCGGCACCCCCGGCCACGGCATCGCCCGGGTGCCCGTCCAGCGCATCGCGCGGGTGCCCGTCCCACGATCCGTCCAGCAGTCGGACCGTGTCGCGGAGGCGTTCCGCCTCGGCCGCGCACGACGTGCAGGCTGCCAGGTGCGGGGTGACTCTGCGCCGGTCGCCGGGTGGGAGCGCGCCGACGGCCCAGGCGGCCAGCAGCTCCCGTACACCGTCGTGGTCGTTGGTCATCGCGCGCCGCCCTTTCGCCCTGCCGCGTCCACGATACGCAGGTGCCCCGCGCTCCGGACGGTCCCGTGCGCCCCCATCACGCGCCCCTCGCCGCTGCCGGGTCCGGTGGGTCCGCGAGGGACTCCGCCAGTTTGCGCAGCGCCGAGCGGAGGCGGGTCTTCGCGGTGCCCTCGGGTATGCCGAGTTCGACGGCGGCCTGGCGGTAGGTGCGGCCCGCGAAGTAGGCGAGGTGGACCACCTCCCGCTGGGGGCGCGGGAGTTCGGCGAGGGCGGTGTGCAGCAGAAGGGAGCGCTCGCGGTCGACGAGCGCCTCGGCGGGGTCGGGGCCCGCGTCGGGGATGGCGTGCAGCGCCGAGTCGTCCGCGCGGACGTCCTTGCGGTGCCGGGCCTCGCCGCGCACCCAGTCCACGGCCCGCCGGTGGGCCACCATGGACAGCCAGGTGCGCAGCGAGCCCCGGCGCGCGTCGAAGCCGTACGGCCTGCTCCACAGCTGGGCGAAGACCTCCTGCGCCACGTCCTCGGCGGCCGCCGGGCTGCGGGTGACCCGGACGGCCACCCGCCGGACGAGCCCTCCGTACGCCGCGTACGCTTCACGCAGCGCGGACTCGTCCCCGTACACCAGCCGCCGATGCAACTCCACATCGATGGACGGCTGTTCGAGCGTCGGCTCCACCGGCACCACCACCTCGTGATGCCTTCCTAGCGTCCTGGCGCGGTCCGCGCCAGTGGGTCGGGAAAGTCAGCCGGACAGGACGTCCAGAAGCCGGTCGACGTCCGCCGGTGTGTTGTACAGGTGGAAGGCGGCCCGCAGATGACCCGCGCGATCGGAGACCTCGACCCCCGCGCGGCTCAATTCCGCCTGCCGCCGCCCGAGTCCGGGCACCGACACGATCGCCGACCCGGGGGCCGGCACCGGCTCGTGGCCGAGCGCGGCGAGACCCGCGCGGAACCGTTCGGCGAGCGCGAGGTCGTGGTCCCGTACCCGTGCCACGCCCAGCTCCTCGATCAGCGCGAGGGAGCGGCGGGCGCCGGCGTAGGAGAACAGGCTGGGGCTCTCGTCGAACCGGCGTGCGGAGCGGGCGAGTTCCTCGACCGGGCCGTAGCAGCTGTCCCACGGCTCCTCCCCCGCGACCCAGCCGGCGAAGACGGGGGTGAGCCCGCCGAGGTCCTCGGGGACGACGAGGAAGGTGACTCCGCGCGGGCACAGCAGCCATTTGAAGGCGACGGCGACGACGTAGTCGTACGCGTCCGCCTCGATCGGCAGCCAGCCGGCGGACTGCGACGCGTCGACGAACGTACGCGCTCCCCGCTCCCGGGCCGCCGCGCGGATCGCGTCCAGGTCGGCGATCCGGCCGTCGGCGGACTGCGCGGCGCTCACCGCGACGAGGGCGGTGCCGGGCCGCACCGACTCGGCGACGCGCTCCAACGGCACCTGGCGCACCTTGAGGTCGCCGCGCACGTGGAAGGGGTTCACGAGGGACGCGAACTCGCCCTCGGCGGTCAGCACCTCGGCTCCCGCCGGGAGCGCGGCGGCGATCAGCCCGCTGTAGACGGCGACCGAGGCGCCGGCCGCCACGCGACGGTCCGGCACCCCGGTGATCCTGCCGAATGCGGCGCGCGCGGCCTCCACGTCGGCGAACATGTCCTGCGGCCGCCCGGCCGCCACGGACTCCACGGCCGCCTTCATCGCGTCGACCGCCCTGACGGGCAGCAGGCCGGTGCTGGCGGTGTTCAGATAGGTGTTCTTCGGGACGAACTCGGCACGAACGAGGCTCTCGAAGGTTTCCATGGGACCACTGTGGGGCCGGGCGTATCCCACGTCCATTGAGAAGTTTTGCGCCCTGTCTCCAAGCAACGCTTATGCATGGCGCCTGACCTGCGCCGCGGCGCCAGACCGCTACCCGCCTCTTACTGGGGCACGGCGCACCCGTCCGGCCCGCAGGCCTCCGCGCCGTCCGCCGCCACGACCTTCAGCGGCGCGGGCCGCTCCCCCCACGCCTGCGTGAGCGCCTTCTCGAAGACCTCCGCGGGCTGCGCCCCGGACACCCCGTACTTCCGGTCCAGCACGAAGAACGGCACCCCGTTCGCGCCGAGCGCAGCGGCCTCGCGCTCGTCCGCGCGGACGGCGTCCGCGTACGCGTCCGGGTCGGCCAGCACCTTGCGCGCGGCCTCCTCGTCGAGCCCCGCCTCGACGGCCAGCTCGATCAGGTAGTCGTCCGCGTCGGCGTACACGGACCGCTCCTCGGCGAAGTTCGCCCGGTAGAAGGCCTGGAGCAGTTCGCTCTGCCGGCCCTGGTCCTTGGCGAAGTGGATCAGGCGGTGCATGTCGAAGGTGCTGCCGTGGTCACGGCCCTCCGCCCGGTAGGCGAGGCCCTCGGCCGCCGCCTGCTCCCGGAGGTTGTGCTCACCGGCCTGGGCCTGCGCCTCGCTCATGCCGTACTTCTTGGTCAGCATGGTGAGCACGGGCTGGATGTCGTCCTTGGCGCGGCCCGGGTCGAGCTCGAAGGAGCGGTGCACCACCTCGACGCCGTCGCGGTGCGGGAAGGCGGCGAGCGCCTTCTCGAAGCGGGCCTTGCCCACGTAGCACCAGGGGCAGGCGATGTCGCTCCAGATCTCGACGCGCATGGTGTCAGCTCTCTCCAGGTCGTACGGGTACGGAGGCGCCCTCCGCCTCTAGGGTGGATGAACGTTCAAGCAGCGCGGCCCATTCCCCGGTCAGCTGCCGTTCCTCAGATCCTTCGGCCAGTTCGGGCGGAACTCGATCTCGTCGTAGGTGACGACGCAGCCCTCGCCCATCGGCGACTGCGTCATGAAGCCGATCAGGGCGGCGCCGCTCTCCCGCTCGCCGGCGAGGGTGAAGAGGCGGACGAAGGTCCACCGCTTGCCGTCGCGGGAGGCGTGGAAGGCGAAGGCGCGGCCGGTGCGGCTGACCCGCAGCCAGACCGAACTGCCCTCGACGGTGAAGGAGTTGGCGTCGTCCGAGTGCCCCCGGGTGACCACCGTGCACACGGTCGGCACGTCGGGTGAGTTCTCCAGGCAGAGCTTCGCCCAGGCCCGCTCGCCCACGTGCACGTACAGCACGCCCGCGTCGAACCCGGCGGCGAAGCCGACGGTGACGCGGGCGATCAGCTGGAAGTCCCCCTCCGGTGCCCCCAGCAGCCGGGGCGCGTCCGACTTCGGGTCCAGCCCCTCGTCCGTGGGCGGCACGAACCGGTCCTGCCGGGCACCGGCCCACCCGGTGAGCACCCCGTCCTCGTAGGACCAATGCCCGTCGGGGCCATATGTGCGAAGGGGGAAGGGGAGTTCGGGAATGTCGACGTCCATTGGGGGATTCTCGCAGCTCCCGCCCCACTGCCGCGCCCCTTTAGGGGCGCGGGGAACTGCGCGAGCAACCACGAACGCACGCGCAGCCCGAACCGAACGGAACCCCTACGGCGCTACCGCTCCAAGACCCCGTTGAACCGACGGGGCAGCCCCAGCGGATTCTCGTCCCGCAGCTCCGGCGGAAGCAGCGCCGCGGGCGCCCCCTGGTAGGCGACCGGCCGCAGCCACCGCTCGATCGCCGTCCCGCCCACCGAGGTGGACGTCGACGTCGTGGCCGGGTAGGGCCCACCGTGGTGCTGGGCGGCCGCCACGGCCACCCCCGTCGGCCATCCGTTGACGAGCACGCGCCCGGCCAGCGGCGTCAGCTCGGCCAGCAGCTCCGGTCCGCGCCCGCCCTCGGCGGCCTCCTCGCCCGACACGTGCACCGTGGCGGTGAGGTTGCCGGGCAGCCGGGACAGCACCGACTTGGCCTCGTCCTCGTCCTCGTAGCGGGCCACGACGGTGAGCGGGCCGAAGCACTCCTCCAGGAGCAGGTCGTGCTCGCCCTCGACGGCCAGCTTCTCCGCGGGGACGGTCAGGAACCCGGGGCTGACCGTGTGCTCGCCGCCCGCGCCGGCGGTCACCGGCGACTCCACGTCCGGCAGTTCGGCGCGCTCGGCGACACCGGCGAGGAAGTTGTCCCGCATCCGGTGGTCCAGCAGGACCCCGGAGTCGACGTCGCTGACGGCGTCGGTGAGCGACTTGAGCAGCCGGTCACCGGCGTCACCGGCGGGCGCCAGCACCAGGCCGGGCTTCACGCAGAACTGGCCGACACCGAGCGTCATCGACCCGGCGAGCCCGGTGCCGATCGTCTCGGCGCGCTCGGCGGCGGCGGCCTCGGTGATGAGGACGGGGTTCAGGGAGCCCAGCTCGCCGTGGAACGGGATCGGCACGGGGCGCGCGGCCGCCGCGTCGAAGAGGGCACGGCCGCCGCGTACCGAACCGGTGAAGCCGGCCGCGGTGACGAGCGGGTGCTTGACCAGCTCGACGCCCGCCTCGAAGCCGTGCACGAGGCCGAGGACGCCCTCGGGGATGCCGTGCTCGGCGGCGGCCCGGCGCAGCACGATCGCGACCAGCTCGGACAGCGCCGGGTGGTCGGGGTGGGCCTTGACGACGACCGGGCAGCCGGCGGCCAGCGCGCTCGCCGTGTCGCCGCCGGGGACGGAGAAGGCGAAGGGGAAGTTGGAGGCCGAGTAGACGGCCACCACGCCGAGCGGGACCTTGTAGCGGCGCAGGTCCGGGATGGGCGGGGTGGCGGTGTCGTCGGGGTGGTTGATCACCACGTCGAGGAAGGCGCCCTCGTCGACGATGTCGGCGAAGGCCCGCAGCTGGTAGCAGGTGCGGGCGAGTTCGCCGGTGAGGCGGACCGGGCCGAGCGCGGTCTCGGCGTCGGCGACCTCGACGAGCTGGTCCTTGGCCGCCTGGAGCTGGTCGGCGGCGGTGCGCAGGAAGGCCGCGCGGACGGTGCGGTCGGCCAGGGAGGCGCGGGCGGCGTGCGCCGCGCGGACGGCGGCGTCCACCTCCTGGGCTGTGGCCTCCACCGCAACCTGCTCGCGCTGCTTCCCGTTACGGGGGTCGACACTCCAGACTGGTGCTGCTGCCACCGCGGGTTCCTCCACGTATTTCTGGATCGATTCCCAGGGTCATATCTGGGTCATTCACCAGCGTCGTTCGATATGCTGAACGCCGTCTCTGATGATGAATATTCTGTCGGAGACTATATCTTCAGCTTCTCGCCGAACGAAGGGGTCAAGGGCGATGTCGGCAGTGGAGACGGGCGGCGGGGCACAGGTCAAATCGGCGGTAAGGACCGTTGAGCTGCTCGAATACTTCGCCGGGCGCCCCGGTATGCATTCCCTGGCGGCGGTCCAGGAAGCCGTCGGATATCCCAAGTCCAGTCTCTACATGTTGCTGCGCACCCTGGTGGAGCTGGGCTGGGTGGAGACCGACGCGACGGGCACCCGCTACGGCATCGGCGTCCGCGCGCTGCTCGTCGGCACGTCCTACATCGACGGTGACGAGGTGGTGGCGCTGGCCCGGCCGACGCTGGACCGGCTGTCGGACGACACCACGGAGACGATCCACCTGGCCCGCCTCGACGGCACCAACGTCGTCTATCTGGCCACCCGCCAGTCGCAGCACTATCTGCGCCCCTTCACCCGCGTCGGCCGCCGGCTGCCCGCCCACTCCACCTCGCTCGGCAAGGCGCTGCTGGCCACCCACACCGACGAGCAGGTCCGCAAGATGCTCCCGGAGACCCTGCCGGCGCTGACCGAGCACACGATCACCGACCGGGAGCAGCTCATCGAGGAGCTGCGGCAGATCCGTGAGCAGGGGTTCTCGGTGGACCGCGAGGAGAACACGCTCGGGCTGCGCTGCTTCGGGGTGGCGATCCCCTACCGCACCCCGGCCCGCGACGCGATCAGCTGCTCCGTCCCGGTGGCCCGGCTGACCCCGGCGCACGAGCAGTTGGTCAAGGACGCCCTCTTCGACGCCCGCGACCGGCTGACGCTGGCGACCCGCAGACTCTGAACCGGCCCCGTGGCAACCCCGGTCACATGAAGACCTCATGAGAAAGCCGGGCGAGGGGAACGACTGATCGCGTCCCGCTCGTCCTTCCGGGTGCCATGAACAAGACGATCAGGCGCTCCGCCGTCTTCTCCCTGCTGCTCGTGCTCGCCCTGTTGGTCAGGGCGACATGGGTGCAGTTCTACGAGGGCACGGCGCTCGCGGACGACCAGGACAACCGGCGCAACGCGATTCGGACGTACGCCGACCCGCTCGGGAACATCATCGTGGCCGGGGATTCGATCACCGGCTCGGCCCGTACCAAGAGCGGCGACCTCGCGTACAAGCGCACGTACAAGGACGGCGAGCTGTACGCGGCGGTCACCGGATACGCCTCGCAGGCCTACGCGCCCACCCAGCTGGAGGGCATTTACCAGGACCTGCTCGACGGCACCGACCTGCGGCTGAAGACCGTGATGGACACGGTCACCGGGCAGCGGGCCGATCCGGGCAATGTGATCACCACGATCGATCCGGCCGTGCAGAAGGCCGCGTTCGACGCGCTGGGCGACAACAAGGGCGCGGCCGTCGCGATCGACCCGACGACGGGGAAGATCCTCGCGGTGGTGTCGACGCCGTCGTACGACCCGTCCTCGCTCACCGGCGCGGGCACCGCCGGAAATGCCTGGAAGAAGCTCAACGCGGACCCGGACAAGCCGCTGACCAACCGGGCGCTGCGCCAGCCGCTGCCGCCGGGGTCGACGTTCAAGCTGGTCGTGGCGGCGGCCGCGCTGGAGGACGGGCTGTACGGGTCGGTGGACGAGAGGACCGTCAGCCCGGACCCGTACACGCTGCCGGACACCGAGACCGAGCTGTCCAACGAGAACCCGAGCGCGCCCTGCGAGAACGCCACGATCCGTACGGCGCTGCAGTACTCGTGCAACAACGTCTTCGCGAAGATGGCCGTCGACCTCGGGCAGGACAAGGTGCGGGAGACGGCCGAGAGGTTCGGCTTCAACGACGAGGCGCAGGACGTGCCGGTGCGGGCGTACGAGAGTGTCTATCCGTCGGACATGAACAAGTCCTCCACGGCCCTGACGGGCATCGGCCAGTACGACGTCACCGCGACGCCGCTCCAGATGGCGATGGTGTCGGCGGCGATAGCCAACGGCGGCAAGCTGGTCTCACCGCACATGGTGTCGCAGATCACCGACAGCGGTGGCGATGTCCTGGAGGACTACGACTCGGAGGCCGGGACCGAGGAGATCATGAGCGCGGACACGGCCGAGCAGCTCCAGTCGGCGATGCGCACGGTCGTGGAGGACGGCACCGGCACGAACGCGCGGATCAGCGGGGCGACGGTGGGCGGCAAGACCGGTACGGCCCAGCACGGCGAGAACAACAGCAAGACGCCTTACGCCTGGTTCACGTCGTACGCGAAGGCCGACGGCAAGGAGGTCGCCGTCGCGGTCGTCGTCGAGCAGTCGAACGCCGCGCGGTCGGAGGTCAGCGGCAACGGGCTGGCGGCGCCGGTGGCCAAGGCGGTCATGGAGGCCGCGCTGAAGAACTGAAGACCCCCTGGAACAACCCGGACCACCTGAATGAGAAGGGCCGCCCTCACTCCCCCCGGAGGGCGGCCCTTCGTCCGTCCTACCTGACCCCGAAGAGCTGCTGGATCGGGTTGATCGCGAAGTACACCAGGAACAGCGCCGAGGTGGCCCACAGCAGCCAGTGGATCTCCTTCGCCTTGCCGAGGACCGTCTTGATCAGGACGAAGGCGAGGAAGCCGGCGCCGATGCCGTTGGTGATGGAGTAGGTGAACGGCATCACGGCGATGGTGAGGAACGCCGGGATGGCGATGTCGTACCGGTCCCAGTCGATGTTCTTGACCTGGGTCATCATCAGGAAGCCGACGGCGACGAGCGCGGGCGCGGCGGCCTGCATGGGGACGATGGTGAGCAGCGGGGTGAGGAAGAGCGCCACCGCGAAGAGGCCGCCGGTGATCAGGTTGGAGAACCCGGTGCGGGCGCCCTCTCCGACGCCGGCCGCGGACTCGATGTAGGAGGTCGCGGAGGACGAGGAGGCCGCGCCGCCCGCGACGGCCGCCGCGCCGTCGATGAGGAGGACCCGGCCGAGGTTCGGGACCTTGCCCTCCTCGTCGAGCAGGCCCGCCTCGGCGGTGATGCCGACGACGGTGCCCATGGTGTCGAAGAAGTCCGAGAGCAGCAGGGTGAAGATCAGCAGGACGACCGTGATGACGGTGGTCTCGCCGAACGAGCCGAAGAGGCTGAAGTCGCCGATCAGTCCGAACTCGGGGGCGGCGACGATGTCGTCGGGGACCTTCGGGGTGGTCAGGCCCCAGCTCTTGATGTCGGCCACCGAGTTGATCACGATCGCAACGACCGTCATCGTCAGGATGCTGATGAGGATCGCGCCCTTCACCTTGCGGGCGAGCAGGCCGATGGTCAGCAGGACACCGAGGCAGAAGACCAGGATCGGCCAGCCGGACAGCGAACCGGTGGCGCCGAGCTGCACCGGGACGGTGGTGTTGGCGATGTCCGGTATGCGGCTGACGAAGCCGGCGTCGACGAAGCCGATGAAGGCGATGAACAGGCCGATGCCGACGCTGATCGCCTGCTTCAGCGCCTGCGGTATCGCGTGCATGACGGCCTCGCGCAGGCCGGTGACCACCAGGACGCAGATCAGCAGGCCTTCGAGGACGACCAGGCCCATCGCGTCGGACCAGCTCATCAGCGGGGCTATCTGGAAGGCGACGACCGCGTTGAGACCGAGGCCCGCGGCGAGCGCGAGAGGAAGGTTTCCTCCGACGCCCATGATGATCGTCATCACGGCGGCCACGAGGGCGGTGGCGGTGACGAGTTCGGCGCCGTCGAGGGTGTGGCCGTACTTGTCCTTCGCGCTGCCGAGGATGATGGGATTCAGGACAAGGATGTACGCCATCGTGAAGAACGTGGCGAAGCCGCCGCGTATCTCACGGGCGAAGGTGGACCCCCGAGCGGTGATCTTGAAGAAGCGATCGACGCTGTTCGCCCCGGGTGGCTCGGCTGCGGGCCGGTCGGCCACCTGCTGTGCGTCGGACATGAACGGTGCTCCTAGTGACATGCGTGGACTACGCGCGGATGCTGGCTGGATTGTGCCCGTGTTGAACCTGATTCAGGTTTTCTCCGTGTTACGGAATCGGAGTTCTCCCTGCAAGACGGCGTTCGAAGCCGCGTACGAACCTCTTTCACGATCACTGCTACTCTTCCGGATCTCGTCGGGGGTCGGCCCCGGACGACCACATGTCATTCACATGACACGCACAGCCAGCCGGCTCGGCTGCTGTGGCCGCAGCGAGAAGAGAGGTCCCCGTGGGCACTGTCGTCGACGACGCAGCCTCCGTGGAGTTCCACGCCTTCTTCGAACGGCACTATGCCGAACTGTCACGTCTGGCACACCTGTTGACGGGCGAGGCGGACGCCGCCGACGACCTGGCCGCGGACGCGCTGCTCGCGATGTGGCACCGCTGGGACCGCGTCCGTGCGGCGGACCATCCGGTGGCGTACGCCCGTGGCGTCGTCGCCAATCTGGCCCGCACCCGGATCCGCAGCGCGGTCCGTGAGCGCCGCAGGATCACGCTGTTCTGGTCGCAGCGCGAGGAGAAGACCGAGAATCCCGATGTGCCCGGCGTGGTCGACGTCCAGTCGGCGCTGCGCCGGCTGCCGTTCCGCAAGCGGGCCTGTGTGGTCCTGCGCCACGCCTTCGACCTCTCGGAGAAGGACACGGCGCTCGCCCTCGGCGTCTCGGTCGGTACGGTGAAGAGCCAGACGTCCAAGGGGATGGCCGAGTTGCAGAAGCTGCTCGGCACAGAGGACACGCCGCAGCGGATGCACGCGGGCATCGCGGGCGGGGGCGTCACGAAACCGCGCGTGACCCGCGCGGGCGTGACCGGCACCGGAGGAAGGGACCGATGAGGGACGTGCACGAGGAGCTGCGCGCCCGGCTGCGCGCGTCGGCCGAGGCGCACGAGCCCGACCGCGCCCGCATCCTGGCCCGGATCGAGCGCGGTATGGCCGCCCCCGAGGTGCGCCGGAGCCGCAAGGCGACCCGGCCGCCGCTGTGGGGCTGGGTGCGGGTGGTCACCGCCACCGCCGGGGTCGCGGGTGTGCTCGCGGTCGGCGGCTACGCGGTCGCCTCCGCGGTGAAGGGCGAGGAGACGCCGCCGGCCGATCGGACGGTCGTGGTCTCCCCGACCCCGGTCGACTCCCCCGCCGCGACGAGCCGCGCCCCGAGCCCGCCGGACCGGCCGAGCCCCAGCGCCGGTGGGAAGCGGGAGGAGAAGCCCAGCTCGACGCCGTCGAAGGACCCGTCGCCCAAGGACACGGCGGTGCCGAAGCTGCCCACCTCGAAGGACGAGGAGGAGGGCCCGCTCTGGTCGGACGGCTCGGTCGACCCGCACAGCAACGACTTCTGGGCGCAGAGCAATCTCACCCTGAGGACGAGCGAGCAGCTCACCGAACTGACCGTCCAGCTGACGATCGCCCAGACCGGCGGGGTCTCCTCGGCCGGTGCCTGGCGGTCCCTGCCGGAGCAGGACTTCGACCTCACGGTCGAGTCCGACGACGGGTTCCTGGTCTACACCTGGGTGCTCAAGGACGGACGGACGGTCCCGAAGGGCGAGTTCGTCTTCGCCGGGCAGTACAACCACGAGCGCGGCGGCCGTGACGCGGGCGACGACCGCTACACGATGACCGCGAAGGCGGGCGGCGAGGACGTCACGGTGGGCGGCGACTTCGAGGGCCACGACGACGACTCCTCGGACGAGGGCGATTCGTAGCGGGAGATCCGCGAAGAAGATCCCGCGAGAAAGATCCGCGGGAGCGGCAACCCTTTCTCCGCCGGTGGCGACCAGGAGACGCGGGAGTCACCACCGGCGCGGAAGGAACCACCCGCACGTTCTCGTCATCTGGCATCACGCACAAGTGAGCCAGGATCCGACATACCCGGAGTACCACCCTTGAGCACCCACAAGAGACGTCTCACCCGTCGACGCGTCCTCGGGGCCGGCGCGCTCGGTGTCGCCGCCACCGGCGCCGCCGTCGCGGGCGGCACCGGCCTGCTCTCCACGGCGTCCGCGGCCGGCTTCGGTCACTCGGACGACGGGAAGAACTTCGTCGTCGACACCGGGGCGAACCTGGTCTTCAAGGTCTCCAAGACCACCGGCGACCTCACCTCGCTGCGCTACAAGGGCAAGGAGTACGAGGGCTACGGCGGCCGGCACTCGCACGTGGAGTCGGGTCTCGGCGCCTCGACCGTCACGATCCGCCGGTCCGGGTCGACGATCCTGATCAAGGCCGTGCACGGCGCGATCACCCAGTGGTACGCGGCCCGCAGCGGCCAGAACAACATCTACCTGTGGACGGACAAGGCGAACGCCTCCTTCACGGCGACCCGCTTCCTCGTCCGCCTCAAGCCCGGGATGTTCCCCAACGAGGGCCCCGACTCCTGGATCGAGGCCTCCGACAAGGTCATCGAGGCCGGTGACGTCTGGCGGCGCGCGGACGGCACGACCCACTCCAAGCACTACTCGGGCAAGCGGGTGATCGACTACGACCACATCGGTTTCACCACGGGTTCGGTCGGCCTCTGGATGGTCCGCTCCAACCACGAGAAGGCCTCCGGCGGCCCCTTCTACCGCTCGCTGCTGCGCCACTCCAACGACCTCGGCGCGGGCCTCTACGAGATCCTGCACTACAACCAGGCCCAGACCGAGGCGGAACGTTTCGGCCTCCAGGGGCCGTACGTCCTGGCCTTCACCGACGGCGGGGCGCCCTCGCCGTCGCTGGCCCACGACCGGCTGGACACCTCCTGGGTGGACGGCCTCGGCATCACCGGCTGGGTCGGCAGGGCCGGGCGCGGCAAAGTGGCCGGTGTGGGGCTCAAGGGCATGGACCCGAAGTACGCCTACACGGTCGGCTTCGCCAACGCCGACGCCCAGTACTGGGCCAGGGCCGCGGCCGGCACCGGCGCCTTCTCCTGCAAGGGGATGCTGCCGGGGACGTACACGCTGACCGTCTTCAAGGGCGAACTGGCCGTGCACACCCGGGAGGTGAAGGTGACGGCGGGCGGCTCGACCGCGCTGAACTCCCTCACCGTCACCGGCGATCCGTCCGCCGCCAAGACCCTCTGGCGGCTCGGCGACTGGGACGGGACGCCCGGCGGGTTCAAGAACGCGGAGCTGATGACGTACGCGCACCCGTCCGACGGCCGCGCGGCGAAGTGGACGGGCGACGTCACCCTGGACGGCGGCCGTCCGGCGGCCTCCATCCCGGCGTACGTCTGGCAGGACGTCAACGACGGCGTCCGGATCCTCTTCAAGCTGACGCCCGCGCAGGCCGCCGCCGCGCACACGCTGCGGATAGGGGTCACCGACGCGTTCGCGGGCGGGCGTCCCCGGGTATCCATCAATGACTGGGCCTCGCCGGTCCCGGCGGCCCCGAAACAGCCGTCCACCCGTTCGCTCACCACGGGTTCGTACCGGGGGAACAACCACACCTTCCTCTACAGCGTCCCTGCCAGTGCGTGGAAGTCGAACACCAGTGAGTACAACGTACTGACCATCGACATCGTCAGTGGTTCGAGCGGCACGGGCTTCCTCAGTCCGGGCACCTCGTTCGACTGTCTGGACCTGCTGGCCTGAGCCCCCCTCGGCCGGCAGCAGGTGCCGACCGGAGCCCCCCTCGGGGTCGGCACGAGAAACGCCCCCCGCCGGTGACGACCGGCGGGGGGCGCCTTCTTCCCGTCCTGCGCGTTCTGCGGTGCGCGCGGCGCGTTCTGCCGTGCGCGGCGGGTCAGTTCATCGTCGCGCCGATGGCCTTGGAGCCCGTGGTGAGGAACGTCGTGATCGGTAGGGACCCGTCCGTCCGCCGAGCGGCGTGGGCGGTGGCCGCGTCCGTGGAGCGGAAGGCCGGCGTGGCGGTGCCGCTGTCCCAGTTGTTGGCGGCCGAGACCGTGGCGGAACCCCGCTTCGCCTTCCCCGCCCCGTTGCCCACGGCGAGGTTCCGCGCCAGCCGGGCCTTGCCGGTGGCGAAGTAGAACCCGTTCTCCTTGTTGGCGTACGCCGTGTTCCGGTTCAGCAGGATCGCGCCGGTGTTGGAGTTCTCGGTGAACCCGTGCAGCGTGTTGTTCCAGGCCGCGTTGTTGTTGACGGAGTGCGCGACCGAGGCCCCGCCGCCGCCCAGCTTGAACCCGTTGCCGTTGCCCTCGAACGCGGAGTCGTTCCAGCGGTTCCTGCCGTTGCCGAAGGCCCAGGAGTGGTCGACGGTGACCGGCGAGGAGAACTGCCAGAGGTCGAGGCCGTCATCCGCGTTGTTGTAGAGGCGTGCGCCGGTGATTCTGTTGCCGGTGCCGGAGCCGAACTTCACGGCGATGCCGTCGGCGTTCTGGCCGTGGTTCGCCGCGTCGTAGTTGCCGTGGCTGTCCAGGTTCCGCACGAAGTTGTCCGTCGTGCCGTCGCCACGCAGGGTGAAGCCGGAGTCGCCGTTGTTCGCGGTGACCAGGTTCTCGAAGATCCCGCCGACCGAGGAGGTGGCGACGAGGCCCTGGGCCGGGGAGTTCTGGAAGGTGAGGTGGGAGACGGTCCAGTGGTCGCCGTGGATCGCGGCGAGCCAGGAGCCGGCGGGCAGCGCGGATCCGTCGATCCTGACCTTCTCACCTCGGTACGCGGTGAGCGTGATCCGGGCGCTGGGGGTGCCGTTCGCCGTGGACCTCAGCGTTCGCGCGGGCCGGTAGGTGCCGGCGCGCACCTGGATGGTCGTACCGGCGACGGCGTTCGCGACGGCCTTCTCCAGCGACGCGGTGCTGGAGACGGTGACGGTGGTGGCGGCCGCCTGGGCGCCGCCGTGCGCGAGACCGAGGTGGACGCCGCCCGCCCCCGCGGCGACGGACACGGCGGCGGCGATCGACAGGGTCCGGGTTCTCCGGTGGCGTCCGATGGTCTGACGCACGGGTGTTCCTTACGTTGTAGGTGGGTTGGTTTCGGTCACTCGTAGGATCGAAAGACCCGGGGATGCTGGGTGTGGCTCATGGGTTTCCGCCCACTGGTGGCTTGAAAGGATTGGCCGCTCGGCATCCCGCGACGACTCGACCACTCATTGGGATGCGCGGCACAAGATCGCTTGGTAAGGACACGCTGGCGAGGTCGTCTGCTGGGCTGTGAACGGATACGACTTCGGAGGTGGCCGTGCCCGAGCTGTGGGCCGGTACGGATGCGGGCAAGGCCGCGCATCACTGCGTGGTGCTCGACGCGGACGGCAAGCGCCGGCTGTCGCGGCGGGTGGACAACGACGAGACCGCGCTGCTGAAGCTGATCGCCGATGTGCTGGAGCTGAGCGACGGCGCCCCGGTGACCTGGGCGATCGACCTCAACGCCGGCGGGGCCGCGCTGATGATCGCGCTGCTGACCGACAACGGCCAGCAGGTCCTCTACATCCCCGGCCGCACCGTCCATCACGCCTCCGGCTCCTACCGGGGCGACGGCAAGAGCGACGCCAAGGACGCCTTCGTCATCGCCGACCAGGCCCGCATGCGCCGCGACCTGGAACCTGTGCACCGAGGCGACGACATCGCCGTGGACCTGCGCATCCTCACCTCGCGCCGCCTGGACCTGGCCGCCGACCGCACCAGGACCATCAACCGGCTGCGAGCCCAGATGCTGGAGTACTTCCCCGCCCTGGAACGCGCCTTCGACTACAAGACGTCCAAGGCGGCCCTGGTGCTGCTGACGCAGTACCAGACCCCGGCCGCCCTCCGGCGCGTCGGCAGGACCCGGCTCGCGACCTGGCTGAAGAACCGCAAGGTCCGCAACTATCAGCTCGTTGCGGCCACCGCGGTGGAGGCCGCCGAGGCCCAGCACACCGCCGTCGCCGGGGAGAAGCTGGCCGCCGCCATGGTGGCCAGGCTCGCGAGGAGGTGATGGCCCTCGACGAGGAGATCGCCGAGACCGACGCCCTGATCGAGGGCCGGTTTCGCGACCACCCGCACGCCGAGGTCATCCTGAGCATGCCCGGCCTCGGCCCCGTCCTGGGCGCCGAGTTCATCGCTCACACCGGCGGAGACCTGAGCGTCTTCGCCAGCGCTGACCGCCTCGCCGGCTGTCGCTAGCCTGGCCCCGGTCCCCAAGGACTCCGGACGCATCAGCGGCAACATGCGCCGCCCACGCCGCTACTGCCGACGCCTGCTGCGGGTCTTCTACATGTCCGCCATGGTCGCCGCCCGCTCCTGCCCCGTCTCCAAAGCCTTCTACGAGCGCAAACGAGCCGAGGGCAAGGGCCACAAGCAGGCAATCATCGCCCTCGCACGACGCCGCCTGAACGTCCTGTGGGCACTCATACGCGACGGCCGCGCCTTCGAACTCACGGCACCGCAGACCCCCGTCATGCTGGGCTGACACGCTCACAGCGAGTCACCAACGCGGGTTGACAACTCCATTGGGAATCCTTTCGCAGGGGACGCGTCTTCGGGAGACGAGGAACGAAGCGGGCCGGAGGGGCCGCCCCGGCCCGCTTCTGATCACTGGTCGCCGCCCGCCGGTAAAGGGTTGCCGCGCCCTCGCGAAAGAGCTCGAAAGTTTCGCTCGAAGCCTTCACCCGCACACCGATTGACGCCGTCGACGAGAACCTCGCGCGGCTCGCGCCGAGGCTCTGGATCGGCGAGGGCGCGTCGGTGAGCCCGAGGTCGGGCACCCGCCGCGACTTCCGCGAGCCGCAGAGGTACACCGCCGCCGACGGCACGAAGCGCGTCTGGACGGTCGAGGCGGTGCCGACCCGGTAGCCGATCAGGCCGGTCCGGTGCCCGTGGACCGTTCGTCGGTCACCGACAGCAGGAGGTCGGCCTTGAAGCCGGTCCCGCCGACCTCGAAGGTCCAGGTGCCGTCACCGGTGGGCCTCATCGGCCACACCTCTGCGACCTGCTTGTCCTCCGCGGCGGCGTGCGCCTCCCCGGTGCTCACCCCTGGCGCCAGGAAGCGCTCGCCGGTGTGGAGGTACAGCGACCAGTCCTCGTCGTCGCCGCCGGGCACCGCCTGGACGTAGTACTGCTTGCGGAAGACGAGGTTGTCGGAGAAGCCGATACCGAGGCTGTCCCGCTCGTACACATGGACGTCGAGCCGGAGCACCACGCTCCGGTCCGCCGCTCCCTCGGGTTTGGCGGCGGCGTCGAGCCAGCCCTCCCAGATCAGCCGGTTCCCGTCCGCCCAGCCGGTGGTGGCGTCACCCGACTCCGCGAGCGGCTTGCCCAGCTCCTCGGCGAGATCGGGCAGGTCGTCGGTGAAGTCGTCCTTGCGGAAGGGGCCGTAGTAGTTCTCGGCCTCGCTGCTCTGGTGGCACAGGTCGAAGTCGACGAACCGGGGTTTGACGGACACCCCGAAGTAGAACTCGCTGCGGCCGAAGAGGTCCCGACCCCGGGTCACCTCGGCGCTGTCCAGCCGCAGTTGCACGTGGTGCGTGCCGTGGAAGAAGCGCATGGCGATCTCGTACGCCTCGCGCGAGGTCACCAGGGAGTCGTTGCCGCCGTGGCATTTGTGGACGAAGGTCCGGGGAGCGCCCGGGATCTGGGCGGAGGACTGTTTGACCAGGCCGTCGCTGCGGTTGTAGGTGAGGGTGCCCTCGTCGATCAGGCCGGCGATGCGATTGCCCAGGGTGGCGAACTTGTTGCTGTAGGAGCGGTGGTCCGTACCGACCACCGTGAGGATCCTCCTGACGGGGAACGGGATGGCTGTGATGTCCGTGCGGTCCGGGTCGAAGGCGGCGATCTCGTCGGCGACCGCGTCGGGCAGGCACTTGACCAGGGTGTCGGGCAGGTACTGGAACGCGATCCCCCGGTGCGGTGTGCCGAGGGTGACGATGCGGTGGATGAGGTCGGCGCTGCTGTCCCCGAGCCTGCTCAGGGCGGCCCGGGTGACGAGGCCGCCCATGCTGTGGGCGACGATGTCCACACCGGTGAACTCCTCGTCCGGCCGCAGGCCGTGCCGGATGATCTCGATGAGCCGGACCAGCCCTTCCCCGAAGCGGTCGATCTTCCGGGGAAGGAGGTCGTAGTAGCGGTAGATCCAGAGGGTGCCCCGGGCGCCCTGGCCCAGCACCTCGCGCGCCATGGGGACGTCCACCACCATCGTGCCGGTGAGCAGGTGTTCGGGCCAGCCGTCGTGCTCTCCCGGTCTGGGCCTCTGCTCCTTCTCGTAGTAGCCGACCACGTTGGTGGCGTCCCGGTACGGGTGGAGCGTCGACTTGAGGGCGCGCAGGACGAATCCCTCGTAGATGTAGTTCTCGCCGTAGCGCTCGGCGTAGACGCTGCCGTTGTTGAAGCCCTGATAGGCGTCACGCCGCTCGTCCGACACACCGGGGCCGCCGAAACCGCGAATCAGGATCAGCGGGCGAGGACTGTCGACCACTTGGACCACTCCACTCAGATGCGCAGGTGCTGTTCGTCGCGCAACACTGTGTGGGGTCGCCTCGCCTCCGTGGCGACAGAATCGTTTTGCCCGGCGTGCCGGACGGGCTTCGCGCCGGTCAGTTCATCGTGGAGCCGATCGTCGTACTGCCCGTGGTCAGGAAGGTGGTCGCGGGCAGGGTGCCGCTCGCCGAGCGGGCGTTGTACGTCGAGGAGGCGTCGGTGGAGCGGAACGACGGGGTCGCGACGCCGGAGTCCCAGTTGTTGCCGGACGACACGACGGACGAGCCCTTGTTGACCGAGCCGCCGCCGTTGCTCACCGCCAGGTTCTTGCCGAGGCGGGCCGCGCCGGTGGCGAAGTAGTAGCCCCACTTGGCGTTGGCGTAGGCGGTGGTCCGGTTGATGACGATGGCGCCCTTGTTGCTGTTCTCGGTGAAGCCGTTGCCCGCGTTGTCCCAGGCCGCCGCGTTGTTGATGACGTGGGCGACGGTCTCGCCGTCGCCGCCGAGCTTGTAGCCGTTGCCGTCGCCCGCGAACGCGGAGTCGCCCCAGCGGTTCTTGCCGTTGCCCATCGCCCAGGTGTGCTCGACGGTGACGGGCGAGGAGAAGGACCAGAAGTCCAGGCCGTCGTCCGAGTTGTTGTAGAGGCGGGCCCCAGTGATGAGGTTGCCCGAGCCGGAGCCGAACTTCACGGCGATCCCGTCGGCGTTCTCCCCGTGGTTGGCCGGGTCGTAGTGGCCGTAGGAGTCGATGTTGCGGACGGTGTTGTTGGTCGTGCTGTCGCCGGTGAGGGTGAAGCCGGAGTCGCCGCCGTTGATGGTCTTGATGTTGTCCCAGACCGTGGAGGCGCAGGACTGGCAGACGACCGCGCTGTCCGGGGAGTTCTGGAAGGTGATCCCGGAGACGGTCCAGTAGTCGGCGGTCAGCTTGAAGATCCAGTCGCCGTCGGGGAGGTTCGAGCCGTCGATCTTGACGGTCTCCGAGCCGTAGGGCTGGAGGTGTATCCGGCTGGAGGAGCTGCCGTTCGCCGTGGACTGGAGGGTCGCCGTCGGGTAGTACGTGCCGCCGCGCACCTGGATGACGGTGCCCGGGGTGGCGTTCTTGATGGCGTTGGACAGATCCGTGGAGTTGCTGACGACCACCGTGGCCGCGTGCGCCTGGGTGGGGAGAACGGCCAGACCTGCGCCGAACACCAGGGCCGTGCTCAGGACGAGAGCGGTGCGACGAGACATGGGGAGCGGTTCCTTCCCGTGCGGGTTGGGGGGGACGGTTCACAGGACGGCGTCGAGCCAGTCGACGGCCGCGTCCTGCATCGGCGCGGTGAACACATGGCCCAGCTCGGGCCAGGTCGTCAGCCGCAACCGCTCCCCGGCGTGGCGTGCGCGCCAGACGGCGCGCAGCTTCTCGTGCGCGACCCGGACGCCCTCTCTGGTGAAGAGGGGGTCCTGGCCGCCGTCGAGGAAGAACATCGGCTTGGGGGCGCCGATGCTCGCCACGTCGGGGAAGTCGAGGTGCCGGGCGAGCCCGGGGTGGAGCATGTAATAGGAGGACTGACCGCGCAGGATGTTGTTGCCGGGGACCATGACCTCCTTGAGCCCGGTCATCCAGCAGGCGCTGACGGCGGCCGCGATGTCGTCGCTGAGCGCGGCCGTCTGCCAGGCGCGGAAGGCGCCCATGGAGAACCCGAGGGTGGCGACCCGGCGGCGGTCCACCCGGTCGAGGCCGGCCAGGAAGCCCGCCGCGCGCACGTCCTCCCGGGCCATGAGCCCGGCGAGCGACGAACCCAGGTTGTAGAGGTTGCTGGCGAGGGCCTGCTGCTCCTCGTAGGTCGTCGGGCCCCGGTCTCCCCAGCCGAGCGCGTCCACGGCGAGGATGACATAGCCGCGCCGGGCCAGTTCGTCGCCGACGAACCGGCCGCTGAAGTACCGGTCGGCCCAGGCCCGCGCGGAGGCCAGCCGGCTCTCGTCGGACCAGGGCAGGACCAGTTTCTCCTTGCCGATGTCGAACTTGGCGCCGTGGTCGTGCAGGAGGAGGACGGCCGGGAACGGTCCGGTGCCGTGCGGGGTGAGCAGGGCGCCCCGGACGCGGCCGTACCGGGTGAGGGAGAAGGTGACCGACTCGCGGGTGTAGCCGTCGCCCTCGGCGCGGTCCTGGCCGAACTCGGGGTCGTACGGGGTGTCGTCCCGTCCGACGAACAGGTGCTCCTCGACCTTGGCCCGAGCCGCCCGGCGCCAGGTGCGGAAGTCGCGGAGGGGCGAGGTGCCCCAGGCGAGCGGGAAGCGGAGCTCGTCCTTGAGCAGGGGGTGGAAGTCGGGGAGGCTGCCGGCCAGGGCGGCGCCGGCGGGGGCCGAGGGGTCCGCCCCGCCCGCCTGCGACCCCCCTCCCGTCAGGAGTGCCGCCGCCCCCGCGCCCACGACGAAGGCCCGGCGCCCCACGGCTCGACGGGTCCCGGGCGGGTCGGGGTCGCCCGCCGGTTCACCGGCCGGCATACGGCCTCCAGTCCCCGAGATACGTCCGCCGTGTGTGCTCCCCCGCCTCGGCCGCCGTCAGTTGCGGCCGGTTCTCGGGCACGGAGACGACCGCGCCCGGGCCCGAGTTGCCGTACTCCCGGAAGCGCATGGTCTGCCAGGGGTAGGCCTCACGCATGTTGGTGTAGGGCGCGACGGCGTCGATCCCGGGGCCGATCCAGGTGTCCCGCACGACCAGTGCGGGCCAGGCGGTCGTCTCGTACGACGGCACCCAGGGCCGGGCGAGCTTGTACGCGGCGTCCTCCGCACCGGAGGTGATCCGGCCGCGCAGGGCGAGGAAGCCGTAGGGATTGGCGCGGGCGGTGGCGGGGGCGAAGACCATGCCCTTGGGGGTGAAGGACACATCCCGCTGGAGGGTGCGGAAGTGGCACGTGTCGAAGACGGCGCGGGCCCGCCCGAACACGAAGTCGACGTCGCCCTCGATGTGGCAGTGCCGGTAGTACTGCCGGTCGAAGGCGTCGAGCGCGGTGGTGTCCGCGAACAGGGTGTCCTGATGGGCGAGGAACCGGACGTTCTCGAAGTGCGAGCGGTCCCCGGTGACGTACGCGGCGACCGCCTGGGTTCCGGTGTAGTCCGGGTGGTCCGCGCGCAGCCAGTCGTTGGCGAGGGTCAGGTCGCGCACGGTCAGGCCGGGCGCCGCCGAGGTGAAGGTGGCGGAGCCCGCCGTGCCGTAGGTGCCGCCCTCGGGCCTCGGGGTGCCGTTGGCACGGTCGAAGACGACGACGGCGGCGCGGGGGTCGCGGGACGCGCCGCGCAGGGTCAACTCCCCTTTGCCTGCTGGAATGTTGACGACCTCACGGTACGTGCCCGGGTGGACGACGATCGTCCACCCGGGGCCGGTGACGGCGTCCACCGCCGCCTGGACCGATCCGCCGGGCCGGACGTGCAGGACCCGGCGGCCGTGGGCGAGGGCGGGGGCCGCGCCGGCGGCCAGCAGGCCGCCGGCGATCCCGCCGAGCAGGGTGCGTCGGCGCATCTCAGCACCTCTCCCACGGGGTCCAGTCGCCGAGGTACGCCTCACGGGTGGCCAAGGCGGCTTCGGCGGCCGTGAGCTGGGGCCGGTTCTCCGGGACGGATACGACGGCGCCCGGCCCGGTGTTCCGGTACTCGGCGAACCGCTGGTCCTGCCAGGGGAAGCCCGCCGACATGTTGGTGTACGGCGCGACCGCGTCGATCCCGGCACCGAGGCGGGTCTCGCGCACGGTGAGCATGGGCCGGGCGGTGGTGTCGGAGCTGGGCACCCAGGGGCGGGCCAGCTTGTAGTAAGCGTCAGGGGCCTCGCTGGTGATCCGGCTCCGGGTCACCAGGTAGCCGCGGGGGTTGGCGCCCGCGGTGGAGGGCGCGAAGACGAATCCGTACGGGGCGGAGGAGAGATCCGTCCTGGTCAGGGTGTGGAAGTGGCAGCGCTCGAAGACGGCTGTGGCACGCCCGAAGACGAAGTCCACGTCCCCTTCGGCGTAGCAGTCGCGGAAGTACTGCCGGGCGAAGGTGCCGAGCGCCATCGAGTCGGCGTACAGGGTGTCCTGGTGCCCGAGGAACCGGCAGCGCAGGAACGCCGACCGGTCGCCCTGCACCTTGATGGCGACGGCCTGGGTGCCGCTGATCCCGGGGTGGTCGGCGCGCAGCCAGTCGTTGGCGAAGGTGATGTCCCGCGCGGTGAACCCGGCGGCCTGCACCAGGGTCGTGGCGGAGCCGGTGGTGCCGTAGGTGCCGCCGCCGGGCTTCGGGGTGCCGGCCGCGTTGTCGTACACGACCACGACGTCCCGGGCGTTCCCGGAGGCCCCGATCCAGGTCATCTCCGTACGGGCGACGCTGACGGCGACGGTCTCCCGGTACACGCCCGGCGCGACGACCAGCGTGTACCCGCTCCCGCTCGCGGCGGTGACGGCGGCCTGGACGGTGGTGAAGTCCCCGGCGCCGCCGGCGTCCACGTACAGGGTCCGCTCGTCGAGGCGGGCGGCGGGCGATCCGTAGCGCCCGAAGACGCGGCGGCCACGGGCGGCCGGTGCCGCCTGGGCCGGGGTCGCGACGGCGAGCGCGAGCGCGGTCCCGACCCCGGCGGCCACGAACGACCGTCTGCTCGGCCCCGGGTGGCGCCCGGCCATCAGCAGACCTTCCCGGCGCCCGCGCGGTTCGCGACGATGCCCGGCACCGCGCGCGGCGAGTCGACCTTGGTCCGCAGGGTGGGCGTCCACCCGGCGCCGGAGCGGAGGAACTCCGAGGGGATCTCGGCGTTGTGGACGGCGATGAGGTCCGTCAGCCTGCCGTTGACGTAGTTGTTCTCGGCGGTCAGCGGGGAGTCGTTCCACCTCTTCAGGGCCTTGCCGACGCTCGCGCCCGCAGGCAGCGTGATCGCGTTGTCGCTGGCGTGGAGCTGCGAGGACAGGCCGACACCGAAGATGTAGTAGTCGTCCTTCTGCTCCTCGGTGACGACGTAGTGGTTGTTGTAGACGTCGACCTGGCCGAACCGCACACGCGGGGAGCGCTGGAGGATCCCGTCGAAGCGGTTGTGGTGCATGGTGACCTTGAGCTTGCCAGCGTCGAGGGCGGCGGTGCCGTCGCTGTTGCCGATCAGCATGTTCTTGTCGTGGTCCTGGAAGCGGTTCCAGGAGACGGTCACGTAGTTGGAGCCGCGCACGATGTCGGTCAGGCCGTCGTGCTGCTGGAACACCTTGCCGAAGTAGACCGGCCGCTCGCTGTCGGGGTACCGCCCGTCGGTGAACGTGTTGTGGTCGAGCCAGACGTGGTCGGTGCCGAAGACGACCACGGCGTCGTACTCGGAGTTCCAGTTGCCGGTGTTGTTGTCGTCCGTCGGGTCCCACTTGGGGAAGCAGTCGAGCGGGGCCTCGATGGTGAGGTTGCGCATGATGACGTTCGAGACGCCCTTGATCTGGAGGCTGCCGCCGAGGATGCCGGAGTTCTTGCCGACGCCGACGATGGTGGTGTTGCTGGGGATGTTGGCCTTGATCGCCGAGTCCTGGTTGGCCATGGACGCGACCCGCGCGTCCTCCTGCGGGCCCTTGGCGACCTGGTCGTTGCCGTAGGTGGCCGGGTCGTAGTCCTTCAGGTACTGCTGGAGGTCGTAGCCCCCGGTGACGAAGGCCTCGCACCCCTCGGAGACGGCGTCGATCATCCCCTTCACCTTGATGATCTTCGGCGCGTTTCCGCCGGCGGCCAGCGCGGCCTTGAACTCGGCCCAGGTGGTGACGGTGTAGATGTGCTCGGCGTCGGCCGCCGACCCACCGGTGGTGCCACCTTCCGCCGAGCCCCACCCGTCACCGGCGCCGAGCACCTGCCGGCCGAGATCACGGCCCTGGCCCTGGGCCTGGGCGACACCGGTACCGGCGACCCCGAGCACGAGCGCGGTGCAGCCGACGACGGATGTCATGACATGGGCATGCCAGATACGAGGACGCATGTGTGCGGTTCCTTTCAAAGCAAAGGGGGATGTTGAGCGCCGCCCCGTCAGGGGCGCGGGGCTGTGTTCATGTGCGGCTCCGCCGCGTGGGCGCGACCACCCACAACGGACCCGCAGCCGAAAACCGGCCTACGAGCGGAGCACTACGCTTCCGGCCAGCTGATCCAGGAGTCGGGCACCTCTTCGTCGAGACGGCGCACGTCACGACGCGCGAGCACCCGACGGCGCAGCAACTCACCCGCGACCAGCCGGGCCACGGCAATCGCCCCCGGCGGGTTGAAGTGCGTGTTGTCCTGCTCGGTCGCGGTCCAGTTGAAGTACTTCTTGGTCTCCTCGACCCCGAGCTGCTGCCACAACGCGATGGACAGCGCCTGGATGTCGAGGACGGCGACACCCTCCTCCGCGGCGAGAGCGAGCGCCGCTGCCGGATAGTCGCCGTGGGTCGGCACGGCGTTGCCGCTCGCGTCGAACTTTCTGCGCTCGACGGAGGTGGCGAGCACCGGCCTGGCGCCCCGCGCCCGCGCACCGTCGATGTACTGGCGCAGGTGGTCCTGGTACGTCGTCCACGGCTCGGTGTACCGCGTGGGATCGGCGATCTTGGAGTCGTTGTGCCCGAACTGGATGACGAGGAAGTCCCCGGGCCGGATCGCCCCGAGGATGACGTCGAGCCGCCCCTCGTCGATGAAACTCTTCGAACTACGCCCGTTCACGGCGTGGTTGGAGACCGCGATCCCCTTCCCGAGGAAGAACGGCAGCGCCATCCCCCACCCCGTCTCGGGCGCGGCGTCGGCGTACTTCTGAGCGGCGGTGGAGTCGCCGGCGATGTAGAGGGTGCGCTGTCGCCGGGGCCCGCCGGAGGCCGCCGCGGCGGACGCGGGCCCGGTGGCGGCGACGGCGAGCGGAAGGGCGGCAAGAGCCGCGGTGCTGACCTGTCTACGAGTGAGCGACACGTGCGGGTGCCTTCCAGTAGGGCCCCGCGCCCCGTCTTTCAGGGGCGCGGGGCAACTGCGCGACCAGCCACAACCAACCCGCAGCCGGCCACGAATCGAACCGGACCGAGCTCTCAGCCCTTCTTCTGCTCATTCCACTCGGCCTGCGCCGTGTTCAGCTGCTCGGCCAGCGAGTCCAGGAACTCCTTCGCCGTGCTCTGCCCGTCCATCACCTTCTGGAAGGCGGGCTCGTTGTCGGCCTTGGAGATCGTGTTCCAGTCCGGCAGGTAGTACGGCAGCTGCACGATCGTCGTCGACCCGTCGCTCAGCGCGGCGGCGGCCAGCTTCGTCGGCTCGGCCTCGGAGATCCACGCGTCCTTCGCGGCGTCGTTGTTCGACGGCACCTGCCCGGCCGACTTGTTGAACTTGGAGTTCTCCTCGTGCGAGGTCGCGAACTCGATGAACTTCCAGGCGGCCTCCTTGTTCTTCGAGCTCTTGAACATGCCGAGCCCGTCGACCGGGTTGGACACCTGGACGCGCTTGCCACCGGGGCCGGTCGGCTGCGGGATGCCCCGGAACTTGTCGCCGAACGCCTTCACGTGGTCCTGGTAGGAGCCCAGGTTGTGGTTGAGCATGCCGATCGTGCCGGAGTCGAACTGCGCGACCATCTTGGTGAAGTCGTTGTTGAGGTCGGCCGCGGGCGTGACCTTCTTGTAGAGGCCCACGTACTTCTCCAGGGCCTCGACGTTCTTCGGGTCGTTCACGGTGGTCTTCTCACCGCTCGCGTCCCAGAACGAGGTGATCCCGGACTGCCCGTACATCGCGTCCAGCGCCTGCGCGATGGAGCCGGCGCCGCCGCGGATGGTGTAGCCGAACTTGTTCTTGTCCTTGTCGGTGAGCTTCTCGGCGGCCTCGTAGAACTTGTCCCAGTCCGTCGGATCGGCCAAGCCCGCCGCCTTGAAGAGGTCGGTGCGGTAGTAGAGGACACCGTTGTTGGCGGAGGTCGGGATCGAGTACAGGGCGTCGCCACCGCCGGCGGACTTCAGCGACTCGACCATCGCCTCGTTGAGCTTGCCGCTGAGGGAGGACTTGGAGAGCCGGTTGTCGAGGGGCTCCAGCGCGCCCTGCGCGGCGAACCCGGCGGCCATGGCCGCGCCGACACCGCCGACGTCCGGCAGGCCGCCGCCCTGGATGGCGGTGTCGACCTTGGACTGGTACTCGGTGGCGGCGATCCCGACGTACTCGACCTTGATGTCCGGGTTGGCCTTCTCGAAGTCGGCGATGATCTCCTTCCAGATCTCGGTGCGGACACCGCCGTTGTTGTCCCAGAAGAGAACCTTGCCCTTGCCGCTGCCCTCGGAGCCCTTGTCCCCGCCCGCGCCGCTGCCGTCGTCACCGCAGGCGGTGGCGGTCAGGGCGAGGACGGATCCGAGGGCGACGGCCACGGCGGCACGCCTGCTTCTGCGAATGCTGATCTTCATTGAACGGCTCTCTTCTTCTGGATACGAGGGTTATGAAGTTGTGGGGGGTCTGTGCTGTCTCCGGGGCGGACTCAGTGGCCGGCGCGACCGCGATGCGGCGCCCAGCCGTCCGTCCCCGCGAGGTACTTGGTGACCGTGTGGGCCGAGGTGTCGGAACGCTCGAGCTGCGGCCGGTCGGCGGTGACGGCGGCCCCGGGCCCGTACGTCCGGTACTCCGTGAACCGCGCGTCCTTCCAGGAGAAGCCGCTCATGTCCGTCCACGGCGACGACTTGATCGCGGCGGGCAGTTCGGTCTCCCGGAACAGCACCTGGGCGATCGCGTCCGGCTCGCCGCCCGGGTGCCAGGGCCGGCCGAGGTGGTACGTCCCGGCGGGCGCGTCGCTGACGACCTTCGACCGGGTGATGAGGAACCCGTAGGGGTTCTCCTTCCAGGTCGAGGCGGCCGTGATGTAGCCGTTGTTGCTGTCCGAGCCCCGGCTGAGCGCCTTGATCAGGGAACGCTCGATGACGGTGGTGACCCGGCCGTAGATGAAGTCGACATCGCCCTCGATGTACGAGTCGCGGATGTAGACGCGGCTGATGACGTCGAGCTTGGGGCTGTCGGTCATCAGCGTGTCCTGGTTGCCCAGGAAGGCCGTGTTCTCGAAGACGATCCGGTCGCCGGTGGTCTTCATCGCGAGCGCCTGCTCGCCGTTCACCTCGTGCGCGGCCTCGTCGAAGTCGTTGCTGAAGGTGAGGTTGCGGGCGGTCACGTCACTGGCGAGGATCCGCACGGTGGCGCTGCCGTTGGAGCCGCCGTTCGCTGCGGGCGTGTCGAAGACGATGACGGTGTCCGAGCGATCTTGTCCAGTCCCCTGCAGCACCAGGTTCGGCTTGTTCGCGGGGATCAGGACCTTGGCGCGGTAGATGCCGGGCGCGATGCGGATCGTGACGGTGCCGTCGTTGCCGGCGGGCACGGCGTCCACGGCTGCCTGCACGGTCGCGTAGTCGCCGGGGACGTTCAGCACGGTGTTCGTGCCGATGCCCTTCTGCGGGCCGGAGAACCGGGTGACCAGCGCGGGGACGGCGGCGGCCGGGTCGAGCCGGTAGCGGTAGAAGTCCCTCGGGTCGAAGGCCGTGCCCCAGGCCTCCTGCCGTCCGGTGACGTTCTTCAGGATCGACCCGCGCTGAACCAACTCGGCGGTGGCGTCGGCCTGGTAGGGGTGCTGGACACCGTCGTAGTAGCTGTTCTCGATGACCATCCTGGTCCGGCCGCGCGCCCAGTTCCCGTACGTCCACACGGGGTCGCCGTCGGCCACCTGCGCCGAGAGGTAGTTGTTGTAGAGGTGGGCGTAGGCGCAGTTGTCGGCGGAGGGGTTGCGCTGTTTGGTGCCGGTGAACCAGTTGTGGTCGATGGTGATCTCGGTTTGGACATTGGTCGTCCAGCCGATGCCGAGGGCCTTGTTGTGGTTCCTGAACTGGTTGTGGGAGACGGTGACGTACCGGCTGTCCTTGCGGATGTCGAGGAGCCCGTCGCCCATGTGCTCGAAGCGGTTGTGGTCGATCCAGACGTGGTCGACGGTGTCCATCTGGATCGCGTCGAAGTCGGTGGTCTTGCCGTCCCAGTCGCCCTCGACGTAGGAGTCCCGGATCGTCAGATTGCGGATGATGACGTTGCTGGTGCCGGGGTTGAGGTGCAGTTCGCCGTGGACGATTTCGGCACTGTCGCCGACGCCGATGATCGTCTTGTTCGAGGTCACGACGACGTCGGAGCCGAAGGGTTCGACGTCGACGGTCCCCTTGACCCGGATGACGTACGGCTCCTCGGCGGACGCGTACCGCACCAGGGAGGCCTGGTCGGTGACGGTCACGACCTTGCCGCCCGCGCCGCCGGTGGTGCCGCCGTCGAGGGAGGCGAAGCCGTGGGGGCGGTCGCTCCAGCGGGGTGCCGCGCCGTACCCGGCGGTGGCGTCGGCGGCCGTGGCGGGCCCGGCGGCCTCCGCCGGGGTGAACGCGCCGACGACGAACGAGGCGATCAGGGCGGTGACGGCGGCGAGGGCTCTCCCCTTGTGCGGCAAGCGCTTGCTACGGAGGTGCGTCATTGCGGCTCCCAACAGGCGTACGAGGACTGCGGTCAGGCGGTGCCGTCCGGTGCGGCGGTGATCCGGAACTGCGTGAACGTGGCCGCCCCGGCGTGGCCCCCGCCGGTGGGCGCGACCGCGAAGAGGCCGAGCAGGGCGCCGACCCAGCGCCAGGGGGTGGCGGCGAAGACCTGTCCCGAGGGCTGCCACCCCTCCCCCACGTCGAAGGAGAACCGGCAGCGTGCCCCGGCCGAGGTCTCGATCCGCAGCCGGGCCCGCCCCCCGGGCGCCGGACGGGCGTGATCGGCGTCCCGTTCCCGCTCGGCGACGGTCTCGGCGAACCGGTGGACCAGATGCACGCTCCCGTCGGCACCCCGCTGGAGCCCGATCCAGCGGAACGCGTCCCCGAGCACCGCGAGCCCGGCGCGCGCCCCCGGTTCCTCGCTGTCGAGCCTCAGCTCCACCTCGATGACCGCCGGGATCCCCGGCAGCCGCTGTGTGAGCACATTCGCCAGTTTCCGCAGGTCGTGCGCGTGCACGGAGCGCACGCACGTGAGCCGCAGCCCGTCGCCGGAGTGCTGGGTGGCCCAGCCGTCCTGCGGGTTGGCGGTCCACTGCCACTGGCGTCCGAAGCGGCCGCCGGGGAAGTCGTCGTCGGTGGCGGGCGCGGCCGCCGGCTGCGCCGGCAGCGCCGGCTTGCGGTGGACGGCGACGGGGGCGCCGTCGTCGCCGAGCACGGGCCAGCCGTCGGCGCCCCAGCGCATCGGCTGGAGGTGGACGACCCTGCCGTACGCGCCCCGCTGCTGGAAGTGGAGGAACCAGTCCTCGCCGGCCGCCGTGCGCACCCAGCCGCCCTGGTGCGGCCCGTTGACGTCGGTGTCCTTCTGCTCCAGGACGATCCGCTCCTCGTACGGGCCGAAGAAGTCGCGGGAGCGTAAGGCGCCCTGCCAGCCGGTCTCCACTCCCCCGGCGGGGGCGAAGATCCAGTACCAGCCGTCGTGCCGGTAGAGCTTGGGGCCCTCCAGCGTGAACCAGCCGGGGAGCCGGTCCGCGTCGACGATCACCTTGCCCTCGTCGAGCAGACCCGTCCCGTCGGGCCGCATCCGGTGGCCGGTGAGCCGGTTCTTGACGCCGGAGCGGGACTTGGCCCAGGCGTGCACGAGATATGCCTCGCCGGTCTCCTCGTCCCACAGCGGGCACGGGTCGATGAGTCCCTTGCCCTCCTTGACCAGGTGCGGCCGGGTCCAGGGGCCCCTGATCCCGGGGGCGTTGACCTGGAAGACGCCCTGGTCGGGGTCGCCCCAGAAGATCCAGAACCGGTCGTCGAAGTGGCGCAGCGAGGGCGCCCACACCCCGCAGTCGTGGCGCGGTGCCCTGAACTCGGCGGCGGGTTCGAGGTGGTGCAGCGCGTGGCCGACGAGCGTCCAGTTGACCAGGTCCCGGGAGTGGAGCAGGGGAAGGCCCGGGGCCCGGCCGAAGCTGGAGGCCGTCATGTAGAAGTCGTCGGCCACGCGCAGGACATCGGGGTCGGACCAGTCGGCGTCGAGGACGGGGTTGCGGTAGGTGCCGTCGCCCCGGTCGGCGGAGAAGGCGGGTGCGCTCACCGAGGTGGTCACGGGCTCACCGCCTTGCGGACGAGGGCCGCCGCCTCGCCCCGGTCGAGGGTGCCGTCGGCGACGACGGTGACGACCCGGCGTACGGCCGTCCCGCCCGGCTCGATGGGGAGACGGTCGGTGTGGGCGAGGGAGGAGCCGACGCCCGGGTACTCGTCGGCGCGGACGAACCAGGGGTCGCGCCGTGTGGTGTCGGTGGCCCCGGCGAAGACGAGCGTCCAGGTGGCGCCGGCCAGGGCGAGCCAGTCGGCGCGGCTGCCGTGGACCTCGGCCTCGCCCTCCGCCTCGGCGGTGAAGACGCGGGGTGCCTCGGCCTCCTTGCGGGCCCGCCAGAAGAAGCCGCCGTACGCGGCGCCGGGGCGGCCGTTGGTGGCGGGGCTGCCGATCGACACCGGGGCGTCGGTGATGTTGGTGAGGGAGAAGGTGAAGTCCAACGCCCAGGCGGAGTCGGTCAGTTCGGTGGCCGCGACGGTACGGCGCTCGCGCAGCCACTCCCGGCCCGCGGCCACCCAGCGCAGTTCCTCGACGAAACCGTCGGGGTCGCGCAGTTGGAAGGCGGTGTGGCGCTGGGAGCCGTGGTTGTCGAGCTCGGTCGGGCCCTGGTCGCGGACGTAGGTCCGTCCGCCCCAGAAGTTGTGCCCCTCGACGTCGGGAACGGCGACACCGACGCCGAGGTGGTGGAGGTGGTCGGCGGGACTCAGCTCGGTGACCGCCGTACCGGACAGGGTGGTGACGGGATGCAGACAGGGGCGCGGGGAGAGCCGTTCCGGCAGCTCGGGCCGGGTGAGGTAGCGGCCCACCGGGCGGCCCGCGACGCGCAGGATCAGGGAGTCGTCGGTGATCGTCATGTGCTCACCTCTTTCGCCGGTGCTTCGGGGAGCGCCCAGGGGGCGCCGAGTTCGGAGTAGAGGGCGAGGTCGTCGGCGGCGGCCGCGACGAGACCGTCGATGCCGTCGACGACCCGGCGGTCCTCGTCGGGCAGCCGGTGCCAGGCGTCGGCCGGGAGCGCGACCGGGTCCGGGGCGGTGCGGATCGCCTCCACGACCTTCATGAACGCGCCGGTCACCTCCGGCGGGACCAGCAGTTCGGTGCCGTCGACGAGATGGTCGACGAGGTTCTCCAGCAGGTCCGTGCGGCCGTACTCGATCTCCTCCGGACCGTGTCCGGCGCGCTGGACGAGCACCCGGTCCTGCTTGTACCAGAAGGTGATCCGGCCGCTGGTGCCGTGCACGACGTTGTACGGGTCGTCCGGGTCCTCGGCGCACAGCGTGGCGGCGACGGTGATCCGGCCGCCGCCGGTGGTGGTGATCCGGACGCAGGAGGTGTCGTCGGACTCGATGTCGTTGGCGCGCAGCAGCTCGGTCTCGATGCCGGCGACGTCCTCGGCACGGCCCGCGTCGGCGAGGGCCAGGCCGGTGGCGACGGCGTGCGCGAGGGGGTTGGTGAGCGCCCCGTCGAGCACGTCCACACCGTTCATGCGCCGCTTCCCGGCCCAGGGCGCGCGCCGGTAGTACGCCTCGGCGCGGGCCCAGGCACCGGCGCCGCCGATGCCGACGACGTCGCCGATCAGGCCCTCCTCGACCATCCTGCGGATCGCGGGCAGGGCGTGCGAGCCCAGCGACTGGAAGCCGATCTGACAGACCGTCCCGGCCGCCGCGACCCCGTCGGCCATCCGGCGGAACTCGGCGTACGACGGGGCCGGCGGCTTCTCCAGCAGGACGTGGACGCCCCGCTCGGCGGCCGTCAGCGCCAGGTCGGTGTGGGTGGGGATGGGCGTGCAGATCACGGCGATGGCGGCGCCCGTGGAGTCGAGGAGCGCCCCGAAGTCGGCGGACTGCTCGGGCGTGCCGAGGCCGTCGGGGATCTCGTCGGCGCCCAGCGGGGTCAGTTCGCAGATCCCGGCGAGCCGGACGATCCCCTTGTCGGCGAGGCGCCGGATGTTCTCCAGGTGCCAGCGGCCGTGGCCGCGGGCGCCCGCGAGGACGAGCGGAAGCGGGTTCTCGTACGTGGTGGTGGTCATCGGATCCTCCCTGCGCCCGCGCCGCGTGCCACCTCTCGGTCGGCCCTCCCGGCGCTGTCGATCTTTTGGTGCAGGGTAGGCGTCCAGCCCACGTCGGCCGTGAGATCCCGCTCGCTGCCGGAGTTGTAGGCGTTGTGGATGGCCAGGAGATCCACCGGATAGCCGTTGAAGAGGGTGCCCGTCTGGTGCAGGGCGGTGCCGTTCCAGCTCTTGACCAGGTCGGCGACCTCGATGTGGCCGGGGGTGGTGAACGCGTTGTTCTCGGCGTACACGGCGGACTCGGTGGAGACGCCCAGGGAGTAGCGGTAGTCGTGGGCGTCGGCCGGGACGACGTACCGGTTGTTGTAGAGGTGCACCTGTCCGAACCGGACGCGCGGCGCGCGCTGCACGACGTTCTCGAACTGGTTGTGGTGCAGCGTCACCCGCAGCTTGCCCCGGTCGCCGGTGGCCGTGTCGCCGTTGCCGATCAGGATGCCCTTGTCGTGGTCGGCGAAGCGGCTCCAGGAGACGGTGACCAGGTCGGAGGCGTTGGTGATGTCGAGCAGGCCGTCGTGCCGGAGGTAGTTGCGGCCGAAGTACGTCGGCTCGTCCTCGTCCGGGTGCCCCTGGTCGGAGATCGTGACGTGGTCGATCCAGACGTGGCTGGAGCCGCGCACCCAGATGTTGTCGTACGCCGTCTTCCAGTCGCCGAGGCCGCCGGTGTTGGGCTGCCAGAGGGGGAAACAGTCGTAGGCGTCGCGGAGTTCGAGGTCGCGGACGATGACGTTGTCCGCGCCCCTGAGCTGGAGGCTCGCGCCCTTCAGGACGGCACCCTTCAGGCCGACGATGGTGGTGTTGGAGCCGACGGCCAGCTCGACCCGCTCGGCCTGCCGCGCCGCCGACGCCTGGCGGGCCTCCTCCTGGGGGCCGCTGGGCTTGGCGGAACCCCAGGTGCGGGGGTCGTAGGCGGCCAGGTACTTCCGCAGGTCGTAGCCGTCGGTCGCGTAGTCGGCGCAGTCGAGCTTTCCGCCGTCGTCGGACGTGTTGGCGTCGATGGTCCCGGCGATCCGGATGATCTTCGGGGTGGCGCTGCCGCCGTCGAGCGCGCGCACCAGTTCGGCGCGGGTGCGGACGGTGAGGACATGGGCGTCGTCTGCGGTGGAACCCCCCGTGGTACCACCGTCGGCGGCCGCCCAGCCGTCGTCCGTCGCGAGCGTGTCCCGGCTGATGTCCCGGTCGGCGCCCCGGGACTCCGCCCCGGCCGGGGTGGTGAGCGTGGCGCCCAACACCCCCGCGAGGGCGAGGAGTTGCAGACTCCTCCTGCGTCCGCTCATCCCTTCACCGCCCCCGCGCTGAAGCCCGTGATCAGCCACTTCTGGATGAAGGCGAAGACGATGACCACCGGGACGGCGGCGATGATGCCGCCGGCGGCCAGCGCGCCCAGGTCGACGCTGTCGGCGCTGAGCAGGGTGTTGAGGCCGACCGGGATGGTCTGCTTGGCCTGGTTGTTGAGGAACATCAGGGCGAAGAGGAAGTGGTTCCAGGAGTGCACGAAGGCGAAGGAGCCGACGGCGATCAGGCCGGGCCGCAGCAGCGGCAGCACGACCACCCGGAACGCGGTGAAGCGGTTGCAGCCGTCCACCCAGGCCGCTTCCTCCAGCGAGTACGGCACGTTCTTGATGAAGTTGCTGATCAGGATGATCGACAGCGGCAGCTGGAAGACCGTCTCGGCGAGGATGACGCTGCCGAGCGAGTTGATCATCCGCAGCTCGGCGAAGATCTGGAACAGCGGCACGAGGAGCAGTGCGCCCGGCACGAACTGGGAGCACAGCAGCGCCAGCATGAACCCGCGCTTGATCTTGAAGTCGAAGCGGGCGAGGGCGTAGCCGCCGGCCAGGGCGACCAGGGTGGTCATCACCAGGGTGACCACGCCGACCAGCACACTGTTCTGGAAGTAGATGCCGAACGAACGCTCGTTCCACACCTTCTCGAAGTGCTCGAACGTCATCGGCCAGGGCACGAGCGAGGTCGAGCCGGGCTTGCGCAGCGCGAACAGCAGGATCCAGTAGAAGGGGACGAGGGTGAAGACCAGGTAGATCGACAGCGGGAGGTAGATCTGCCAGCGGGGGACCTCGTCCCAGGCGCGGTGGACCTTGCCCGGTCGCTGCGGGGGCTCCTCGGCCGTGGGCGCGGGCCGCGTCGGGGCGACCTTCTCGGCGTCCTTGGTGATCACTTGGACTCGCCTCCGAACTTGCTCAGCCGCAGATAGACCATCGAGCAGAAGAGCAGGATCACGAACGCGACCGTGGTCAGGGCGGACGCGTAGCCGAAGTTGTGGGCGTCGACGGAGGTGTTGGCGATGTACAGCGGGAGCGTCGTCGTCACTCCGGCCGGTCCGCCGCCCGTCAACGTGTAGAGCAGGTCGACGTTGTTGAACTCCCACACCGCGCGCAGCAGCGTGGAGAGGATGATCGCGTCCTTCAGGTGCGGCAGCGTGATGTGCACGAACTGCCGTATGCGGCTGGCGCCGTCGACCTCGGCGGCCTCGTACAGGTCCTTCGAGATGGACTGGAGGTCGGCGAGGATGAGGATCGCGAAGAAGGGGACACCGCGCCACAGGTCGGCGACGATCGCCGCCGAGAAGACGGTGGAGGTGTCGGAGAGCCAGCTGGTGCCGTACTCGCCGATGCCCATGTCCGCGAGGTAGCGGGTGATGCCGGTCTGGGAGTTGTAGAGCAGCACCCAGATCGCGGAGGTCAGCACGCCCGAGACGGCCCAGGGCGAGAAGACCAGCGCGCGGCCGATGGCGCGGCCGACGAACGTCTGGTTGACGATGAGCGCGAGGGCGAGACCGAAGAGCAGCTGCAGCGAGACCTCGACGATCACCCACTTGGCGCTGAAGACGAGGGTGTCCCAGAAGAGGGGGTCCTCGGTGAAGGCGTGGACGAAGTTGTCGAAGCCGGCGAAGCCGTTCCGCCAGGGCTTCGTGGGGTTGTAGTGCTGCAGGCTGTAGTAGAAGACGCTGATGACCGGATAGGCGATGAAGCCCAGCATGAGCAGGGCGGCCGGGGCGATCAGCAGGTACGGCAGCCTGCGCGGGGTCGCGGAGGCACGGCGCGCACTGCTCCGCGCACGGCTCCGCCGGGGCGGCGCGGGCGGCTTCGCCACGGCTGCGGCTTGGGCCATGACTGGGGCTCCGTTTCTGGGTGTGTCGTGGTGCGTTGCGGTGCGTCGTGGTGCGTCGTGGCGCTTTGGGTGCGTCGGGGTGCGTCGTGGTGCAGGAAGCGCTTTCTCGCTGTGCGTGGGTGTGCGGGGCGCGGTTCGGGGTGCGGCTTGTGGTGCGTTGGCGGGTGCGGGTGCGTGGGGGCTGGTCGCGCAGTTCCCCGCGCCCCTACGGGGCGCTCAGCCCGCGTACGGGTCCGGGACCATGCCCGGTCTGGCCAGGAACTCGAAGTCGCAGCCGGTGTCGGCCTGGGTGATCTGGTCGTTGTAGAGCGCGCCGTAGCCGCGTTCGTAGCGGGTGGGCGGTGGCGTCCACTCGGCGCGGCGGCGCTCCAACTCCTCGTCGTCCACGTTGAGTCGAAGTGTGCGCGCCTCGACGTCGAGGGTGATCGAGTCACCGGTGCGGACGAGGGCGAGGGGGCCGCCGATGTACGACTCCGGCGCGATGTGCAGGACGCAGGCGCCGTAGCTCGTGCCGCTCATCCGGGCGTCGGAGATCCGCACCATGTCCCGGACGCCCTGCTTCAGCAGGTGGTCGGGGATGGGCAGCATCCCGTACTCGGGCATGCCCGGCCCGCCCTTGGGGCCGGAGTTGCGCAGCACCAGCACGCTGTCGGCGGTGATGCCGAGGGACGGGTCGTTGATCGTCCGCTGCATGGTCCGGTAGTCGTCGAAGACGACCGCGGGGCCGGTGTGCTTCAGCAGGTGCGGCTCGGCCGAGATGTGCTTGATGACCGCGCCGTCCGGGCAGAGGTTGCCGCGCAAGACGGCGACCCCGCCCTCGGTGGCGACCGGGTTGTCCCGGGTCCGGATCACGTCGTCGTTGTGGACGAGCGCGCCGTCGAGCTGTTCGCGCATCGTGTCGTACGAGACGGTCGGCCGGTCCAGGTGCAGCAGGTCGGTGATCCGGGACAGGAACCCGGGGAGGCCACCGGCGAAGTGGAAGTCCTCCATCAGGTACGTCCGGCCGCCGGGCCGGACGTTGGCGAGCACCGGGACCGTACGGGCGACGCGGTCGAAGTCGTCGAGGGTGAGCTTGACGCCCGCGCGGCCGGCCATCGCGATGAGGTGGATGACCGCGTTGGTGGAGCCGCCGAGTCCGAGGACGGTGGTGACGGCGTCCTCGAAGGCGTCGGCGGTGAGGATGTCGCTCAACTTCCGGTCCCTGCGGACCAGTTCGACGATACGGAGACCGGCGGCGGCCGCCATGCGGTCATGGCCCGAGTCGACGGCCGGGATGCTGGACGCGCCCGGGACGGTGACCCCGAGGGCCTCGGCGGCGGCGGTCAGCGTGGACGCCGTCCCCATGGTCATGCAGTGGCCCGGCGAACGCGCGAGACCGGACTCCAGCTCGGTCATCTCGCAGTCGCCGATGAGCCCGGCGCGCTTGTCGTCCCAGTACTTCCACATGTCGGTGCCGGAGCCGAGGACCTCGTTGCGCCAGTGCCCCGGCAGCATGGGCCCGGCGGGCACGAACACGGCCGGCAGGTCGACGGAGGCCGCGCCCATGAGCAGCGCGGGCGTCGACTTGTCGCAGCCGCCCATCAGCACGGCCCCGTCGACGGGGTACGAGCGCAGCAGCTCCTCGGTCTCCATCGCGAGCATGTTGCGGTAGAGCATGGGGGTCGGCTTCTGGAAGGTCTCGGAGAGGGTCGAGACCGGGAACTCCAGCGGGAAGCCTCCGGCCTGCCACACCCCTCGCTTGACCGCCTGCGCGCGATCCCGGAGGTGCACATGACAGGGGTTGATGTCCGACCAGGTGTTGAGGATCGCGATGACCGGCTTGCCGAGGTGCTCCTCGGGGAGGTAGCCGAGCTGGCGGGTGCGGGCCCGATGGCTGAAGGAACGCAGGCCGTCGGTGCCGTACCACTGGTGGCTGCGGAGTTCTTCGGGCTTCTTCACACGGAGCTCTTCGGGCTGCGTCGTACGCGGCTCTTCGGGGTGCGTCATGTCGGTCGGCTCGTTCATATCGACCATCCGGCGGCGATGGCCGCGACCTCGGCGCGTTCGTCCTCGGGCAGGTGCCTGCTGGGGGCCCGGACGTCGCGGCGGCAGAGGCCGAGGGAGGCGAGGGCCTCCTTGACGACGGTGACGTTGTTGGCGGAGCCGTTGGCGGCGCGCAGCTCCTCGAAGCGGCGGATCTGCTCCCAGACCTTCATGGCGGCCGGGAAGTCCCCCGATCGAAGCGCTTCGATCATGTTCAGCGAGACGGCCGGGGCGACGTTCACCAGGCCGGAGGTGAAGCCCGTGGCGCCGGCCGAGAAGTAGGAGGGGGCGTACGGCTCGGCGAGCCCGGCCACCCAGACGAAGCGCTCCAGGCCGGCGTCGCGGGCGAAGGCGGCGAAGCGCGCGGCGTCCGGCACGGCGTACTTGACGCCGATCACGTTCGGGCAGTCGTCGGCGAGTTCGGCGAGGCGTTCGCCGGTGAGCTGGGCGTTGCGGATGTAGGGCACGACGCCGAGCTCGGGCACGGCCCGCGCGATCGCCCGGTGGTAGTCGACCCAGCCGCTCTGCGAGACGTACGGGTGCACCGGCTGATGGACCATCACCATCTGCGCGCCGACCTCGCGGGCGTGCTCGGCGGAGGCGATCGCGGTCGGTACGTCGTGCCCGACACCGACCAGGAGCACGGCCCGGTCGCCGACCTCGTCCATGGTCAACTCGGTGACGAGGCGGCGTTCCTCGGGGGTGAGGGCGTAGAACTCACCGGTGTTGCCGTTCGGGGTGAGCGTGGTGATCCCACCGTCGAGCAGCCGACGCAGCAGGGCCCGGTGGGCGCCCTGGTCGACGGTGCCGTCCTCGGCGAACGGAGTCACCGGGATCGCGACCACGTCGGCCAGAGCCGTCCGTTGGGTCTCGAACGTCACGCTGCTCATGGATGACCTTCCTCTGCGAGGAGCTCTTGGAGGCTGTGGGGGCCGGCGGTGCCGGCGCTTCGTGCGGCTCCACCGTGCCTCTGGACTCGGGGCTTACGGGGCCTGTCGGCCCGGCGGTTCCTCGCCGGCCCCCGGGAAGGCCCGCTCGACGAACGAGGCGATGTGCGCGTGGAGGGCGGTGGCCGCGCCGTCGGCGTCGCCGTCCAGGGCGAGCCGCAGGATCTCCCGGTGCTCGGTGGCCTCCCGCTCCCAGGAGGGGTCGGCGGCCCAGGCGACGGCCGAGACCAGGGCGGCCTGGTCGCGCACCTCGTCCAGCATCCGGCCGAGCAGCGGGTTGCCGCACGGCACGTACAGCGCGCGGTGGAACTCCCGGTTGGCCAGCGACCGTTCGGCGGTGTCCGTGGCCTCGTCGGCTCTGGCCAGCGCGTCGCTCGCCGCGTTCCACGAGGCCCCGCGCCGCACCGAGCGCCGCAACGCCTCCGGCTCCAGGAGCAGCCGTACGTCGTAGACCTCGCGCGCCATGTCCGCGTCCACCATGCGCACCGTGACGCCCTTGTACTGGCTCATCACGACGAGCCCGGTCCCGGCCAGCGTCTTCAGGGCCTCGCGCACGGGCGTCTTGGACACCCCGAACTGCGCGGCCAGCTCGGTCTCGACCAGGGCCTGACCGGGCGTCAACTGCCCGGTGAGGATGCGGTGCTTGATCCCCTCCAGCACGAACTGCGTGCGGGACGGGATCGGCGTGGGCACAGAGGTCATGCGCGCCTCTCGCTCTCGGATCTCACATATCGCGTCTCATATATGACGTACGAAGTACGACGCGTTGAAGGTAGGAGGGGGCCCATGTTTCGTCAATGCTTCTGACAGAAGAAGTAGTGCGCGCGGTCACATGATGGGGGTGTCACCCCATTTGACTGTCACCCGATGCGGACGTCACACGGTGTGGGTGTCCCCCACCCGCGCGCTCTCGGTCGGGCCGCCGAAGACCACCGCCGCCCGCCCGGTCGCTCCCTCCGGGGTGAGCGAGGGCCCGACGTGCGTGATCAGCAGCCGGCCGGCGCCCTTGGCGTACGCCCCGGCCTCCTCCGGGGTGAGGTGCACCCGGGGTTCGCCTTCGCGATGCGTGTCGACGTCCGCCTCGCACAGGAACAGGTCGGCGCTGCCCGCGAGGGAACTCAGCGCGTCGCACGGCCCGCTGTCCCCCGAGTACGCGAACACCCGCCCCTGGCACTCGGCGCGCAGCCCGTACGCCTCCACGTCGTGGACGACGGCGCGGGCGGTGAGGGTGAGGTTCCAGTGCCGGGCGGCGTGGCCGTCGTACAGGGGACGGAAGTCGAACACCCCGTTCAGGAAGGTGCTGTCCGGCTTCCCGAGGAACCCCGCGATCCGGGCGGCGCAGTCGCCGGGCGCGTAGACCGGAAGCGGGGCCGGCAGGGTGAGGCCGCCGTAGGCGAACCCGTAGGTCGCGGCCAGCAGGTCCGCGCAGTGGTCCGCGTGCAGATGGGAGATCCAGATCGCCGTGAGCCGGGTGGGGTCCGTGTGCCGCTGCAACTCGGCGAACGTGCCGAAGCCCGCGTCCACCCACACCTCGGCGCCCCCACCGCGCAGCAGATATCCGGAGGCGGGGCGGCCCGGTCCGGGGTGCGGGGAGGCGGTGCCGAGGACGGTGAGGCTCAGGGGCATGCTCGGGAGCGTACGGACGCGGGCGGGGGCGCGTGCCGCGTTTGTGCGTTCTTTCGTGGGTTGCTCATGGTGTTGCTCGTGTGGTGGCCGCTATGGCTTCCACTTGGGATCACGTCCGCTCAGTCCGATCGCCCGGTCGAGCAGCGGCTCGTCGTCCGGGACGGGCACGACCGGGCCGAAGATCTCGCCGCGCGAGGGGTCGTCGACCGACTCCTCGAGGAAGGCGTGCGTCGCGGCGAGGGCCGGCGGATCGGCTTCGTAGGGCTGACCGGTCGCCCGGGCGAGGTCCCAGCCGTGCACGACGAGTTCGTCCGTCGCCACGGCCCCGGCGACGGCCCCCGGCAGCGGCACCCCGCCCGCCCGGGTCTCACCGGTCCACGCGGCCGGGTCCCGCCAGACCTCCGCCAGCTCGTCGAGCACGCGCGGCAGCGCCTCGCGCCAGCCGGGCCCGATGTCGGGCAGCGCCGCCTGCGGGTCGGTGTCCGTCGTGGCCCCCAGCTCCTTGCGGCCCGCGTCCCGGAAGGCGGTGGCGAGCCCGAGCAGATGCCCGAGGAGATGGCGCACCTCGTACGCGGGGCACGGGGTGGGTCCGGAGAGCTGGTCGTCCCGGACGGCCGCGACGAGCCGGGCGACGGTCCGGGTCTGCGGGCCGAGGTCGAGCGGGATCGAACCGTGGTCGGTCATGCGGTACTCCTTCGCCGGGCTTCGTCCTTCGTTTTCGGTAGACCGCCGCCGCCCCGGGAACTCATCGCCCGCGTGCCGCCCACCCTTCCCGGTGACGATTCCTAGGGCATCCGCCCGATCCGCACGCCCGGGCCTTAGAGCCACGCTGACCAGCCATGACACCCAGGAATCCCAAGACCCCCAAGGCTTCCGTGGCATCCACGACATGGGCGGTGCGGCGCGTGCTCCGGGACCGCGACGCGGGGCTGTATCTGGCCGGGGTGGTGGTCTCGGGCCTCGGTTCGTCGGCGATGTGGCTGGTCGCGGGCGTCTGGGTCAAGGACCTCACCGGCTCGGACGCGCTGGCGGCGCTGTGCGCGTTCGCGCTGTGGGCCCCGCTCCTCGCCGGCCCCGTCCTCGGCACGCTCGCGGACCGGGGCCACCGCCGCGCCCTCCTCATCACCACCGACCTCGCCCTGGCCGCCCTCCTCCTCACCCTCTTCACCGTCGACTCCCCGGGCGACCTGTGGCTCCTCTACGCGGTCCTCCTCGTATACGGCGCGGCGGGTGTCGTCCACGACGCGGCGGAGTCGGCCCTCGTCGCCACCGCCGTCACCCCCGCCCTCCTGGGCGACTTCAACGGTCTGCGCATGACGGCGAACGAGGGCATGAAGCTGCTGGCGCCCCTGGCGGGGGCGGGCCTGTACGCGGCGTACGGCGGAGCGACGGTGGCCCTGCTGGACGCGGTGACGTTCGTCGCGGCCGCGGGACTGTACGGGCTGGTGCGGACCCGGGAGCCACACCCCGTCCCCGTCGACCGCCCCGCCCCGGGCCTGCGCACCCGCACGGCGGAAGGTGCCCGCCACCTCCTCACGGACCGGCGCCTGCGGCCCCTGGTCCTGGCCGGCGGCACGACCATGCTGCTCTCCGGCGTGAACGGCTCCCTGATCTTCGCGGTGGTCGAATCCCTCGGCCACTCCCCCGCGTACGCCGGCCTGCTCCACGTGGCCCAGGGCGCCGGTTCCGTCGCCGTCGGCCTGGCCACGGGCGTCCTCCTGCGCCGCCTGGGCGAACGCCGCTTCGCCGCGTACGGGATCGCCCTGACCGGGGTGGCGGTGGCGCTGCGGGCGGTGCCCGACGACACGGTGGCCCTCGTGTGCGGCGCGGCGATCGGCGCCGGGCTGCCGTGCGTCCTCGTGGCCACGCTCACCGCGGTGCAGCGCGGGACGCCACCCCACCTGCTGGGCCGCGCCACGGCCACCGCCCAGACCCTGCTGTTCGCTCCGACGGCGGTGGGCATGGCGATCGGCGCGTCCCTGGTGGGACCGGTCGACCTCCCGGTGCTGTCGGTGACGGTGGGAGCCCTCGCTCTCCTGCCGGCGGCCGCACTGCTGCGCCGGCCCTGAGCCGTGCGTGACCCCGTACGCGCCCCGCCCCGGCTCACCCCACCGCCGTCAGCGCCTCCCGTGCCGCCGTCAGGTCCTGGTCCGAGGCCAGTCCCGCGTGGTACAGCCGGAGTTCCGTCGCGCCCAGTTCCGCCGCGCGGCCCGCGTCCTCGGCCAGGGTGACCGGGCTGCCGCCCATGCCCGACACGATGCCGAAGTTGGCGGCCAGCACGGTGTTCTCCGCGCCGACCTCGGCGAAGGCCGGCAGCAGTCCCGGGCCGCCCGCGCACGGGACGACCACGCCGTCCGCCACGCCGAGGATGTGCGCGGGGTCGACCCCCGGGTTCGCGCCGCAGTGGTACGCCACCGGGTCCGCGTGCAGCAGGATCTGGAACCCGGCGGGCGCGGCGGCCCGTACCGCCTCGACGGTGGTCTCCTGGAGGGAGCGGGCGATCGCGTCGCGCCACGCGCGCGTGGCGGCCGCCGGCTCCGCGCCGAGCAGCTTCTCCACGGCCGGCCAGCCCTCGTCGACGGCCTCGCCCCGCCACAGCGGTTCCAGCGCGGTACGGACGGCGGCCGCGAGTTCCTCGGGGTCCTGGCCGGCTTCGGCGTAACCGGCGCGGCAGGTCCCGCAGAAGCAGAGCGACATCAGGTACTGCCCGGCGTCCCCGAGCCCGACGCCGCCCGTCTTGTCGTGGGCGTGGAGGTGGGAGATCCCGTACCAGCCGAGCGACTCCAGTTCCGTGCCGCGGGCGCCCGGCCGGACCGCCGCCTCCACGGCCAGGTCGACGAGGTACTCCCGGGACGCCTCCTGCGCGACGCACGGGGCCCACGGGTACCGGTCGCCGTAGGCGTTGACCACGGAGGTCGAGGGGTGCTCGGCGCCGAGCCGGGAGTTGTGGGCGAGGACGACCCAGGTGTGCACCTCCAGGCCGGCGTGCGCGAGGGCCGTCGCCGCCTCGCCGAACGCGTCGCCCGGCGCCCATTGCCCCGCCGGGTACGGCCGCAGCGTACGGCCCTCCCAGCGCACCCCCGGCGGATACAGCACGGCCGCGTGCTCGGCGGTGACGATGCGCTGCCGGGGGTGGCGGGGGGTGAGCGCGCGGGTGGAGTGGTACGCGGAGGCGAGCGTCACCTGACTGACGCCCAGCCCCGCGATGCGTTCCGCGGCGGCCGGGTCCCCGTTGACGTCCCACGGGTAGACGAACGTCGACGCCTTCACTGGCCCTCCTGGCACTCTTCCAGCAGCGCGTGTCCGCGCTCGATCAACTGACCCAACTGCTTGACGTGTTCCTCGGCCGGCTCGTGCAGCGGCGGCCGTACCCCGCCCACGTCCAGTCCCCGTAGCCGTACCCCGGCCTTGACCAGTGACACGGCATAACCCCGGCCCTTGGCGCGGAGTTCGACGAAGGGCCGGTAGAACCCGTCGAGCAGTTGCTCCACGATCGCACGGTCACCGGCTTCGAGCGCCCGGTGGAAGGCGAGGGCGATCTCCGGGACGAAGCAGAAGACGGCCGACGAGTACAGGGGGACCCCGACGCCCCGGTACGCGGGCTGGGTCAGCTCGGCGGTCGGCAGGCCGTTGAAGTAGAGGAAGTCGCCGGCGGCCGGGGCCTCGGCGCGTACCGCGCTCACGATCCGCGTCATCAGGTCGAGGTCGCCGACGCCGTCCTTGAGGCCGACGATCCCTTCCGTGCGGGCCAGTTCGACGACGGTCTCCGGGGTGAGGACCGCGTTGTCGCGCTGGTAGACGACGACCGGGAGGGAGGTCGCGGCGGCCAGTTCCCGGTAGTGGCGCAGCAGCCCTTCCTGGGCGGCCACGACGAGGTACGGCGGCAGGGCGAGCAGGCCGTCGGCGCCCGCCTCCTCGGCGAGGCGCGCGTAGCGCACGGCGAGGGCGGTGCCGTAGCCCGCGCCGGCCACCACGGGCACCCGGCCAGCCGTCTCCGCGACGGCGGCCCGGACGCAACTCTGGAACTCCTCGGGCGTGAGCGCGTGGAACTCGCCGGTGCCGCAGGCGACGAAGACGGCGGCCGCACCGGCGTCGACGCCTTGGCGGACGTGCGCGCGACAGACGTCGAGGTCGACGCCGCCGTCCGGGCCGTACGCCGTGACGGGGAAGAACAGCGGTCCGGTGGGGATCCTGAGCCGGGCGGCGAGAGGGGCTGACGTCACGGGCTCTCCCAAGTCCATGTCGCTGATCAGTGTTTACATTTCTGAACAGCAGCACGCTAAGCCGCCTCCTTGCGGCCGGTCAAGCCGGGTAACCCGCACCGCACCAGCGATTTCGCGACGCGGCGTCACACTTGACGCACGGGGCCCACGCTCCCTAGCGTGTCCATGAATGTGAATACCGGACGCCCATGTGCACGGTTGGCGATGCAAGGAGACCCGAGGATGCCCGCTCCCCGCACCGTTCTGCTCACCGGCGCCGCCGGTGGACTCGGCACCCTGATGCGGGAGCTCCTCCCGGCGTACGGCTACGAGCTGCGCCTCCTCGATGTGCGCCCCGTGGAGGGCGAGCCGGACGCGATCGCCGCCGATCTCGCCGACAAGGAGGCCCTGCGCGAGGCCGTGCGGGGCGTCGACGCGATCATCCACCTCGCGGGCATCTCCCTGGAAGCCCCCTTCGAGAAGATCCTCAAGGCGAACATCGAGGGGACGTACAACCTGTACGAGGCCGCCCGTGAGGAGGGCGTGCCCCGGATCGTCTTCGCCTCCTCCAACCACGCGGTCGGCTTCACCCCGAGGCCGCAGGGCGACGACCCCCTCATCCCGGTCGACGTCCCCCACCGCCCCGACACCTTCTACGGCCTGTCCAAGTCCTTCGGCGAGGACCTGGCCCAGTTCTACTGGGACAAGCACGGCCTGGAGACGGTCTCGGTCCGCATCGGCTCCTGCTTCCCCGAGCCGACCAGCGTGCGCATGCTCTCGCTCTGGATGAGCCCGGCCGACGGCGCCCGCCTCCTCCACGCGGCCCTGACCGCCGAGCACGTCGGCCACACCGTCGTCTACGGCTCCTCCGCCAACACCCGCCTGTGGTGGGACCTCTCCACGGCCCGCGCCCTCGGCTACGAGCCGCAGGACGACTCCGAGCCGTACGCCGAGAAGCTGCTCGCCGAACAGGGCGAGCTGGACCCCGGGAACGAGGCCCACGCCAACCTGGGCGGCCACTTCGTGAGCGACCCGCCGATCTGGCCGTACTGACCGCGCCGGAGCGGACCCAAGGGTTCGTGCGTCGTACGGGAAACGAGGGCCGTGCGGCGCACGGAAGGAGCGGGCGGGCACCGAACGGGCCCGCCCGCTCCCGTATGCGGGCACGCCCGTTGCCCGATCCCCCCTCCGCCCCAGGTCCGCGACGGGCCCCGGCCGCCTGAAACGGTCAGGGACGGGCAGCATCGGACGCGCAACAGGCCTGGTCGGCGCCGCGCACCCGCTGTAGAACTTCCTCCAAGGCCCGCAGCGGGCCCGAACGGGCAGCAGCACGGCGAGGCGAGGGAGAGCGGGTGTCGGCCATGAGCGCGGAGGAGAGGCAGCGCGAGATCGTCAGGGCCGCCCGCCGCACGGGCGCGGTCGACGTCGCCGACCTCGCCGTCGCCCTGGGCGTCGCCAAGGAGACCGTACGGCGCGATCTGCGCGCCCTGGAGGACCACGGGCTGGTCCGCAGGACGCACGGCGGCGCGTACCCCGTGGAGAGCGCCGGCTTCGAGACGACGCTCGCCTTCCGCGCCACCAGCCACGTGCCCGAGAAACGCCGGATCGCCGCCGCGGCGGCGGAACTGCTGGGCGACGCCGAGACCGTCTTCGTCGACGAGGGCTTCACCCCGCAGCTCATCGCCGAGGCGCTCCCCCGGGACCGGCCGCTGACCGTGGTCACCGCCTCACTCGCCACGGCGGGCGCCCTCGCCGAGGCCGGCAACACCACCGTGCTGCTGCTCGGCGGCCGGGTACGCCCCGGCACCCTCGCCACCGTGGACCACTGGACGACGAGGATGCTGGCCGGTTTCGTCATCGACCTGGCGTACATCGGCGCCAACGGCATCACCCGCGAACACGGCCTCACCACCCCCGACCCGGCCGTCAGCGAGGTCAAGGCCCAGGCGATCCGCGCTTCCCGGCGCACGGTCTTCGCGGGCGTCCACACCAAGTTCGGCGCGGTCAGCTTCTGCCGGTTCGCCGAGGTCGGCGACCTGGACGCGATCGTCACCAGCACGCTGCTGCCGACGGCTGAGGCCCACCGGTACTCGCTGCTGGGGCCCCAGGTCGTCCGCGTCTGACACCACCGACTCCCTCCCCTTCCTACTTCACCCCACCCCACCCCACTCCACCTCCCCCTTGCTTCGAAGAGACCTATTTCTCCCCATACGTCCAGGAGCGATCCATGCGAATCCCGAGCCGACGGAGGCCGCGCGCACTCGCCGCGGTCGCCGCAGGGACGCTGCTCGCCCCGCTTCTCTCCGGCTGCTGGACCGGGGCGGGCGGGGCGGGGTCCGGCGGCGACGCCATCAACGTCCTGATGGTCAACAACCCCCAGATGCAGGAGCTGCAGAAGCTCACCGCCGCGCACTTCACCAAGGAAACCGGCATCGAGGTGAACTTCACCGTGCTGCCGGAGAACGACGTCCGCGACAAGATCAGCCAGGACTTCGCCAACCAGGCGGGCCAGTACGACGTGGCCACGCTCAGCAACTACGAGATCCCCATCTACGCCCGCAACGGCTGGCTGGAGGAGCTGGACCCCTACGTCGCGAAGGACCCGGCCTTCGACCAGCAGGACATCCTGAAGCCGATGCGCCAGTCCCTGACGGGCGACGACGGCAAGCTCTACGGAGAACCGTTCTACGGCGAGTCGTCCTTCCTGATGTACCGCAAGGACGTCTTCGCCGAGCAGGGCCTCACCATGCCCGACCGCCCCACCTGGCGACAGGTCGCCGACCTCGCCGCGAAGGCCGACGGGGCCGAGGACGGCATGAAGGGCATCTGTCTGCGCGGACTGCCCGGCTGGGGCGAGGTCATGGCACCCCTCACCACCGTCGTGAACACCTTCGGCGGCACCTGGTTCGACAAGGACTGGAAGGCACGGCTGAACTCCCCCGAGTTCGAGCGGGCCACCAGGTTCTACGTCGACCTCGTACGCGAACACGGCGAATCCGGCGCCGCCCAGGCCGGCTTCGCCGAGTGCCTCAACAACATGACCCAGGGCAAGGTCGCCATGTGGTACGACGCCACGTCCGCCGCCGGTTCCCTGGAGGCGGCCGACTCACCGGTGAAGGGCAAGGTCGGCTACGTACCGGCGCCGGTCGAGAGGACCGAGTCCTCCGGCTGGCTCTACACCTGGGCCTGGGGGATCCAGGCGGCCTCCCGGAACCCGGACAAGGCCTGGAAGTTCGTCTCCTGGGCGTCGAGCAAGGAGTACGAGGAACTGGTCGGCGACGAGATCGGCTGGTCGAACGTACCCGCCGGCAAGCGGGAGTCCACGTACGCGAACCCCGACTACCGCGAGGAGGCAGCCGCCTTCCAGGAGATGACCCGCGAGGCCATCGAGGGCGCCCGGCCCACCGACCCCGGCGTGCAGCCGCGCCCCGCGCCCGGCATCCAGTTCGTCGGCATCCCCGAGTTCACCGACCTCGGCACCAAGGTCTCCCTGGAGATCAGCGCGGCCATCGCCGGACGCCAGTCCGTCGCGTCGGCCCTGAGGAAGTCGCAGGAGCTCGCCGAGCAGATCTCCGAGGAGTACGAGGGACGATGACCGCGACCACGACAGCGCCGAGGGCGGCGACCCCCGTACGCATCCAGGGCACACCGAACGCCCGGCTGCGCGCCTGGGCGACCCGCGCCCCGCTCCTGCCCGCCCTGATCTTCATGATCGCCGTGACCCAACTCCCGTTCGTGGCGACGCTGGTGATCTCCTTCTTCGACTGGAACTCCCTCTACCCCGACGCCCGCGCCTTCGCCGGTTTCGCCAACTACAGCGAGGTCCTCACCGACCCCGACCTGCGCCGCTCGGTGTGGACGACGATCCTGCTGACGGTCGCCGTGGTCCTCGCCAGCCTGGTCCTCGGCCTGGGGCTCGCCCTGCTCCTCGACCGTAGATTCCGCGGCCGGGGCATCGTCCGCACGCTCCTCATCGCCCCCTTCCTGGTGGTCCCGGTGGCGGCGGCCCTGCTCTGGAAGCACGTCCTCTACAACCCCGAATACGGCCTGTTCAACGGCCTGTTGCACTACGTCGGCGGCCCCCAGCCGGACTGGATCTCCGACACCCCGCTGCTCGCGGTCGAGGCCTCCCTGGTGTGGCAGTGGACGCCGTTCATGATGCTGATCCTGCTGGCGGGACTGCAGTCCAGGGACCAGCAGCAGATCGAGGCGGCCCGGGTCGACGGCGCGAGCGACTGGCAGATCTTCCGTCATCTGACGCTCCCGCACCTGCGCCGCTACCTGGAACTGGGCGCGCTGCTGGGCTCGATCTACATCGTCCAGAACTTCGACGCGGTCTTCACGATCACGTCGGGCGGCCTGGGCACCGCGAACCTGCCGTACACCGTCTACCAGACCTTCTACCAGGCCCACGAGAACGGCCTCGCCTCGGCCGCCGGCGTCCTGGTCGTCATCGGCTCCATCATCATCGCGACGTTCGCCCTGCGCGTGGTGTCGTCGCTGTTCCGCGAGGAGGTGGGCCGCTCATGAGGCCGACTGCCGTGAAACACAAGGGAATCGGCCTGGGCGTGGCGGCCTGGCTGCTCGGTCTCCTCTTCTTCCTGCCCATCGCCTGGATGGTGCTGACCTCGCTGCACTCGGAGCCGGACGCGGCGACCAACCCCCCGTCCTGGGCGGCTTCCCTGACCCTCGACGGCTACCGCGAGTTCTTCGGCGTGGGCGGCGGGGCCAGCCCCTGGCCCGCCCTGATCAACTCGACGGTGGCGTCCCTGGCGTCGACCCTTCTCGTCCTCCTCCTCGCCTTCCCGGCGGCGTACGCGCTGTCGATCCGGCCGGTGAAGAAGTGGACGGACGTCCTGTTCTTCTTCCTCTCCACGAAGATGCTGCCGGTGGTGGCGGGCCTGCTCCCCCTCTACCTCTTCGCCAAGAACACGGGCCTGTTGGACAACATCTGGCTGCTGGTCGTCCTCTACACCTCCATGAACCTGCCGATCGCCGTCTGGATGATGCAGTCCTTCCTGGCGGAGGTCCCGGTCGCGGTGATCGAGGCCGCGCACCTGGACGGCGCCCGGCTGCCGACCGTCCTGGCCCGCGTGGTGGCGCCCATCGCGGCCCCGGGGATCGCCGCGACGGCTCTGATCTGCTTCATCTTCAGCTGGAACGAGTTGTTGTTCGCGAGGGTGCTGACGGGTGTGGTCGCCGAGACGGCGCCCGTCTTCCTGACCGGCTTCATCACCAGCCAGGGCCTGTTCCTGGCCAAGGTGTGCGCCGCGTCGCTCGTCATCTCCCTGCCGGTGCTCGCCGCGGGGTTCGCCGCCCAGGACAAGCTGGTCCAGGGCCTCTCCTTGGGAGCCGTCAAATGAAGGCCGCCGTCATCGAGTCCGTGGGCAAGGCCGTCGTCGCCGAGGTCCCGGACCCGACACCGGGCCCCCGCGAGGTCGTCGTCGAGGTCGCCGCGTGCGGTCTGTGCGGCACCGATCTGCACATCCTCCAGGGCGAGTTCGCCCCGAAGCTGCCGATCGTGCCCGGCCACGAGTTCGCGGGCGAGGTGGTCGGCGTCGGCGGCCGGGTCACCGAACTGTCCGTCGGCGACCGGGTGGCCGTCGACCCGTCCCTGTACTGCCACGAGTGTCGCTACTGCCGTACCGGCCACAACAACCTCTGTGAGCGGTGGGCCGCGATCGGGGTCACCACGGCCGGGGGCGCGGCCCAGTACGCGGTGGCGCCGGTGGCGAACTGCGTGCGGCTCCCGGAGCACGTCCGCACGCAGGACGCGGCGCTCGTGGAACCGCTGTCCTGCGCGGTACGCGGCTACGACATCCTGCGCGCCCGCCTCGGCGCGCACGTCCTCATCTACGGCTCGGGCACGATGGGGCTGATGATGCTGGAACTCGCGAAGCGGACGGGCGCGGCGAGCGTGGACGTGGTCGACGTGAACCCCGCCCGGCTGGAGACGGCGCGGCAGCTGGGCGTCTCGGGGGCGGCGGCGGGGCCCGACGAACTGGACCGGCCCCAGGGCTGGGACGTGGTGATCGACGCGACGGGCAACGCCGCCGCGATCCAGGACGGCCTGGACCGCGTGGCCAAGGCGGGCACCTTCCTCCAGTTCGGAGTGGCCGACTACGCGACCCGGGTCACCATCAACCCCTACCGCATCTACAACCAGGAGATCACCATCACGGGCTCCATGGCCGTCCTGCACAGCTTCGAACGCGCGGCGGAACTCTTCGCGAACGGCGCCCTGGACCCGGACGTCTTCATCAGCGACCGGGTGCCGCTGGAGCGCTATCCCCAGGCTCTGGAACAGTTCGCGGCGGGGGTGGGCAGGAAGATCGTCGTGGTGCCGTAGGGCCTGGGTGCCGGGGAGCGGCCACGGGCGCCGGGCGCGCCGTCGGGCGACCGAAATTCGCTGGGCCGTCGCCCGCTGCCGCCCCTACCCTCAGCGACATGCCACGCCCCAGCGGGTTCACCTACACCGAGCACTCCGACACCACCGTGACGATCGACCACCACGGCCGCGCGGCCACGACACTGCGCGGCCCCCGAGCTGCCCGGTTCCTCGCCGAGGTCGCGGCGGGCGACCCACAGCTGGTCATGGCCCGCTGGACCGGGAACTACCGACGGGGCAACGAACGCACGGCCCGGGAGCACCCCCGCAACCGCCGCTGACCCGAACGGCCGACCGGCACGCCTGGGTAAGGGAACGGTAAAGCGGCTCGAATCGTTCTCCCGGCATGACCGCTATGACCCCCGGCTCGAACATCCCGCTGCCCGTCACCCGCGTCGCGGTGGACGTCGCCGCGCCCGTGCGGCTCGACGTCTCGGGCCTGCTGCTCACCCCCGACGGCAAGGTCCGCTCGGACGACGACTTCATCTTCTACAACCAGCCGAGCGGCCCGGGCGTGACGTACCGCTCCGGCGGCGGCACGACCCCCGACTCGATCACGGTGGACACCACGGCCGTCCCCCCGGGCATCGAGAAGATCGTCGTCACGGCCAGCCCCGACGCGGCCGGCCAGACCTTCCAGGGCGTCGAACCGACGGCCACGATCCGTGACGCGGCGAACGGCGCGGTGATCGCCACGTTCACCCCGCCGCAGCTGGGCACGGAGACGGCCCTGGTGATCGTGGAGGTCTATCTGCGCAACGGCGCCTGGAAGGCCCGCGCGGTGGGCCAGGGGTACGCGAACGGCCTCGCCGGCATCGCGACGGACTTCGGCGTCACCGTGGAGGAACCCGCCCCGGCCCCGGCGCAGCCCGTCGCCCCGGCCATGCAGACCCCGGCCGCCCCGCCCGTCGACCCCCGCGTCGCCGCCGCGCCTCCGCCCCCCGCGGCCCCTCCGGCCCCGCCCGCTCCCGGCGCCGGGAAGATCAACCTGGACAAGGGCCGCGTCAGCCTCCAGAAGAACCAGACGGTCTCCCTGGTCAAGGGCGGCCGCCCGCTGCTCTCCCAGGTCAAGATGGGCCTCGGCTGGGAGCCGGCGTACCGGGGCAAGGACATCGACCTGGACGCGTCGGTCATCGCGTACGGCCCCCAGCGCAACCACATCGACAGCTGCTACTTCGGCAAGCTGTCCATCGTCAACGGCGCGATCAAGCACTCCGGCGACAACCTCACGGGCGAGGGCGGCGGCGACGACGAGGTGATCGCGGTCGACCTCGGCCGGCTCCCCCAGGACGTCACCGGGCTGGTCTTCACCGTCAACTCCTTCTCCGGCCAGAAGTTCACCGAGGTCGCCAAGGCCTACTGCCGTCTGCTCGACGCCGCGACCGGCGAGGAACTGGTCCGCTTCGACCTCACCAACGCCGAGGCCCAGACCGGCGTGATGATGGCCAAGCTGATCAAGCAGTTCTCCGGCGAGTGGGAGATGACCGCGATGGGCGACTTCGTGAAGTCCCGCACCGTCAGGGGGATGGTGAAGCCGGCGGCCCAGGCCCTCTGACACAGACATCGCCGGGCGCCCCACTCAGGAGGGCGCCCGGCTCAAGAACGCGGCCGACTCAAGAACGCGGCCGGCTCAGAAGGGCGCCGTCACTGGATCACACCGCTGTACGCGTTCAGTGCCGGCTGTCCGCCGAGGTGGGCGTAGAGGACGGTGGAGTCCGGGGCGATCTCACCGCGTTCGATCAGGTCGACCATGCCTGCCATGGACTTGCCCTCGTAGACGGGGTCGGTGACCATGCCCTCGGTGCGTGCCGCGAGCTGCATGGCGACGAGGGTGGCGTCGTCCGGGACACCGTAGATCCCGGCGTGGTAGCGCTCGTCCAGCTCGACGTCGTCGACGGTCAACTCCCGCTTGAGACCGATGAGTTGCCCGGTGTTGTGGGCGATCCGCGCGACCTGTTCACGGGTGGTGGCCGGCTTGGCCGAGGCGTCGATGCCGATCACCCGGCGCGTTCGCCCGCCCGCCTCCTCCAGCGCGGCGAAACCGGCGACCATGCCGGCCTGCGTCGAGCCGGTCACCGAGCACACGATCACCGTGTCGAAGAAGACGCCCAACTCCTGCTCCTGTTCGGCGACTTCGTACGCCCAGCCGGCGAAGCCCAGGCCGCCGAGCGGGTGGTCGGAGGCGCCGGCCGGGATGGCGTACGGCTTGCCGCCGCTCTCCTCGACCTCCCTGAGCGCCAGCTCCCAGCTCTCCTTGAAGCCGATGCCGAAGCCGGCCCGGACGAGCCGTACGTCGGCGCCGGCCAGCCGGCTGATCAGGATGTTGCCGACCTTGTCGTAGACGGCGTCCGGCCAGTCGACCCAACTCTCCTGCACCAGCACGCACTTGAGCCCGGCGCGGGCGGCGACGGCGGCGACCTGGCGGGTGTGGTTGGACTGCACACCGCCGATGGAGACGAGGGTGTCGCAGCCCTGCGCGAGCGCGTCGGCGACCAGGTACTCCAGCTTGCGGGTCTTGTTGCCGCCGTACGCGATACCGGAGTTGCAGTCCTCCCGCTTGGCCCAGACGGCGGCCCCGCCCAGGTGGGCCGTCAGGCGCTCCAGGGGGTGCACCGGCGAGGGCCCGAAGAGGAGCGGATAGCGCGCGAACGAAGACAGGGACACGGGTCCTCCCGGGGTGAAGTGGGGCAGGCGGTACGTGGTGGGGTGGGGTGTGGCCGAGGTACGACGTTCAGTGGTCGATGTCCTCGGCCAGCTCGTCGACGAGTGCCGCGAGGCCCCGCCAGATCTCCGCCGTCACGCGGACCGCCTCGTCCGTGTCGCCGCCCGCGCAGGCCTCGATCAGCTGGTCGTGCAGGCCGGCCGAGCGGCAGTTGCCGCCCTCGCCGAAGCGCCGGCGCTCCAGGCGGCGGATGAGCGGGGTGTAGCGGGCGATGGTGGCGGCGGCCGCGCGGTTGCCACTGACCCGGACGAGGACGTCGTGGAGTTCGTCGTCGGCGACGAGGGCGGCGTCCACGTCGCCGGTGCGGACGGCCGCCGCGAACCGCTTGTTGGCCGAGCGCATCGTCTCGACGTCCGCCGCGAACAACCGGGGCACCGCGATCCGGGTGGCCAGCTCGTGCATGGCCCCGACCACGGCCGCCGCGTCCCGCACATCGGCGGCCACGACGGCCGTGACCCGCGTGTAGCTCTGCGGCTTGGTCTCCAGCAGCCCCTCGTCGACCAGCCGGGAGAACGCCTCCCGCACCGGCGCCCGGGACAGCCCCAGCAACTCCGCGAGCTCGGCGTCGCGCACCACCGCACCGGGCTCGATCTCCCCGGCCACGATGGCGTCCCGGATGGCTTGGTAGGCACGGTCCCTGAGAAGGGTGCGCCCGACCGGTCGTATGGCCTCCACGGACTGAAATGTTAGATGTCAGTGTGAAGTTCAGACAAGGGGGCAGAAGCGTTGCACTCCCCAGCCATGGGACAGCCGCTTGCTTCATCCTCCTGCCGCCAGCGGCTACAGGATGCAGCCGCAAGAAGCTGTGGAGGACGCTCCAGAGGCGGATTCCAGCAGTAGGTATCCCGTTGGAGCTACACGAAGAATGTCGCTCTCTGGCTGGCACGCGGCCGTTCCGCGTACCAGCCGTTACCTGGCGCCTAGCACAAGGCCGTTGACCACGAACAAGCCAGAGGGAGATGCCAGTACACCATAAACGCTTTTGACACCAATCGACTCAACGGTCTTCACTCTGTCCAAGGCCACAGCTTCGTCATAGCCATGCATATCGCTGCACGCCGGAGCTACGTGGCCGACCAGCTGAGCCAGTCGCTGCAACTTGCGAGCTTTGCATCCGATACGAAGCTCCAAAAGACCGGCAAGACGGACCAGCGCTGTCGCCCGCGAGACTTCGACGATGCAGATTGGGCGACGACTCTCAATCCGATAGCCATTGATGGAATGATTCGCGCTGCGTCGCCGTTCGACGACAGTGAACCGACTGGCAACGCCGAGGCGCAACAAGGCATTGAAAACCTGAGTCGCCAACTCTGGCGATACTGTGGCGTACTCGACGGAACCATGCGCCGTACCTCGCGGATTGATCCTCTCTCGCACACAGCCATCGGTGTCGATGAGCCCCGATAGACATCCGAGCCAGAAATCACGGCTAAACGCATCAGAGGGCAAAGACTTCCGGTCGCACCGCTGGCCCCACACGCCGTAGCGACGAAGGCATTCAGTCATGGGGTTCCGATACCCTGACCTGAACGGGAATCGCATGCGCACGATCGAACCATTCGAGGTTTCACGCACACCGCATCCATGCTCAGAGGCAAAGTCCCGCATGAACGCTGCGGCTCCGTCACACGGGTCACCGTGGAACTCAGGAGTACACGAAGTCATTCCACCATCGCCGAGCATCGCTCCAACGAAGTATCCTTCGCGAGCATCTCCCTCGTTTCCGAAGTAAGCAGCAGTCAACGGAAGCGGTACCCGGTCTCCAGTAGCCAGAGCGTCAGTCCGCTTCCATTCCCATGCCTGACGCCCCTTTCGCCGCTGTGTCACCCACGGCTGATCACCGCTCACTTCGATGATGCGTCCAGATACGAATCTGATGCTGTATGCCTCGCGCAGAACGCTACCGGACCAAGTACTCGGCACGACACTGATAAGTTCGCCGACCGAATGGTCACGTGACCCTTGATTGGCTCCGTACCGAACTGGCCTGGTATCCCACTCCTTGTTGTACGACAACACAGGAAGACGTTTCGCGACCACTTCCTCGATCGGTCTTGCCGAGCCATCCGGAAGCCACACGCGAGAACCTTCGGCAATGCCGCCCCGAAGTTCCTTATCCATGATCCTCTCCGTCTCGAACGGCCATCAGTACGATGCCCAAACGCTAGGTCGAGACGGAGGGGTGCTCAGGGTCTTCGATCAGAGCCACTCGATCGGGGGACCCGACGCCACTACCGCTTCTGCCGCTTCCAGGGACCGGTGATCGCGAGCAGGATTCCCGGGGCCTGGATGTTGGCGTAGAGGGTCTTTCCGTCGGGCGAGAAGGTGACGCCGGCGAACTCGCTGTATTCCGGCTCCTCCTCGGTGCCGATGTTCAGGTCGTTGCGCGCGATCGGGTACGTACGGCCACTGTCGGTGGCGCCGAACAGGTGCGAGACGCCCTCACCGTCCTCGGCGAGGACGATGCCGCCGTACGGGGAGACGGTGATGTTGTCCGGGCCGTCGAGGGCGCCGTCGGCGGACGGGTCCGGGTTGACGCCGAGGAGGACCTTCAGGGTGAGGGTGCGGCGCTTGGGGTCGTAGAACCAGACCTGGCCGTCGTGCGCGGCACCGGGGCTCTCGGCCCGGGCGTACGAGGAGACGAGGTACGCGCCGCCGTCGCCCCACCACATGCCCTCCAGCTTGCGGGCGCGGGTGATCTCGGTGTCGGTGAACTGCTTGCGCACGGCGACGGTCCTGGCGTCGCGGTCGGGGACGTCGATCCAGTCGACGCCGTACACCGTGCCGATCCGCGTGGCGCGGGACAGGTCGTCGACGAACCGGCCGCCGGAGTCGTAGCAGCGGGGGGCCTGGAGGACGCCCGCGTCGTCGGCGAGGGTACGGAACTTCCCGGGGCCGTAGGTGAATCCCTTGGGCGGGGTCCAGCGGAAGAAGAGGCCGTTGGGGGCCGCCGCGTCCTCGGTGAGGTAGGCGTGGCCGCGCTTGGGGTCGATGACGACGGCCTCGTGGTCGTAGCGGCCGAAGAACTTCAGCGGCTTCGGGGCGCGGTTGGCGCGGCGGTCGCAGGGGTCGACCTCGAAGACGTAGCCGTGGTCCTTGGTCATGCCGTTGACGCCGGCCCGGTCGGAGTTCTCCTCGCAGGTGAGCCAGGTGTTCCAGGGGGTGCTGCCGCCCGCGCAGTTGGTGGAGGTGCCCGCGATGCCGACCCACTCGGCGACGCGTCCGTCCGGCCGGACCTCGACCACGGTGCAGCCGCCGGCGGCCGCCGGGTCGTAGACGAGGCCCTCGGTGAGCGGCACCGGGAACTCCCAGTTGGCCCGGGGGCCCTTCAGTTCGTGGTTGTTGACGAGGAGGGTGGTGCCGCGGGGGCCGGGGAAGGCGGCGGTGCCGTCGTGCTTGCCCGGAGTGAACTCGCCCGACTCCAGCTTGGTCTTCCCGCTGCGGGTGAGGATCCGGTAGGTGAAGCCGGCGGGCAGGGCGAGGATGCCGTCGGGGTCCGGCACGAGGGGGCCGTAGCCGACGCCGCGGTGGCGGTCCGCGCCGCGCTCGGTGCCGTCCGCCTCGGAGTCCGGCGCGGTGTCCGTGTCCGTGTCCGTCGACGCGAGGGCGTTCGGCGCGGTGGCGAGGGCGGCCACGCTGCCGGCCAGGGCGACACCGGTTGTGGTGGCCGCGGATCGTCTGGCGAAGTCCCTACGGGTGAGCGACATGCTGTCTCCTGCGTGGCGTGGGCTGACCGTGGGGGGCGGACCCTGACTGTCGCGCCACACGATCGCGCTCCCGCCTGAACATGGGCTGAACGCGCCGTGACTCGGGGGTGCCTGTGGGGGGACGGGTGCGGCGGGGGGTGCGGGTGCGTGGGGGGCCCAGTGACTCGGGGGTGCGCGTGCATTGGCGGCCGCGGGCCGGTGGGGCTTCTCGCGCAGTTCCCCGCGCCCCTGAAAAGCAGGGGCTGCGCCCCGTGCTTTTCAGGCCCGCGGGGCCGTGGTCTTTCAGGCCCGCAGGGGCCTGTTCTTTTAGGGGCGCGGGGAACTGCGCGAGAAGCCCCACGCACCCGCACCCGCCCACGCACCCCAATCCCCCGTGCTACTAGGCGCACCCCGAGCCATCAAGCCCCCGGCCCCATCTGCGACCGAGCCTTGAACGCCGCCTTGCGGGCCTCCTTCGCCACCTTCTTGTCGGGGTGGATCCTCCCCATCGCCTCCAGCACATCCGGCGTGGCAGGGTGATCCACCCGCCACGCCGCAGCGAAGAACGACCCGTGCTGCGCCGCCAACCCCTCCACCAGCGCCCGCAACTCCGCAGAGTTCCCCTCCGCCGCGAGCTGCGCGGCAACCGTGTCGATGGTGAGCCAGAAGACCATCGCCTCCGACGGCGCGGGCACATCCCCGGCACCACGCTCGGTCAGCCACACCCGGGCGAGCCCACCCAGCTCGGGGTCGTCCAGGACGTCCCGGAGGGCCGGCTCCGCCACCGCCCCCACCAGGGACAGCGCCTGCTGACAGCGCAGCCGCCGCAGCGGCGCCCCCGGGTCGGACCCACGCGCCGCGGCCAGCAGCTCCCGCGCCGCGTCGAGCGACTCACGACGGGCGAGCCACTGCTCGGTCTCGGCCTGGGCCGCCCCCGGCGGGAACCCGGCGGTGCCGTCGAGGAGTACGTCCGCACCCTTGTCGACGAGGTCCCCCACGGCGGGCGCGACCACGCCGGCCTCCTGGAGCCGCGCCCGCACCCCGTACAGCCCCAGCGGGGTGAGCCGGACCATGCCGTACCGGGTGACATCGGTGTCGTCGACGGCAGGCGCCCCCGACCCCTCGGCGGCGGCCGCGGCCTCCTCCGCGTCCGTCATCAGCGCCTCGTCCACCGGCTGGTACTCCACCAGCCCGATCGGCTCCAGCACCCGGAACTGGTCGTCGAGCCGCATCATCGCGTCCGAGACCTGTTCCAGGACGTCGTTGGTGGGCTCTCCCATGTCGTCGGGGACGATCATCGACGCGGCGAGGGCGGGCAGCGGCACCGGCCCGTCGGGGCCGTCCTCGTTGACGGTGAGGAGGTACAGGTTGCCGAGCACCCCGTCGAGGAACGCGGCCTCCGCCTCGGGGTCCCAATCCAGCTCGGAGAAGTCGATCTCGCCGCCGGCGTCCATGGCCTCGACGAGGCCGTCGAGGTCGGGCACGCTCGCGTCGGCGAGGGTGGTCTCCAGGGCGGTCAGCCAGATGCCGAGCACGTCCTGCGGTCCGCCCGAGGTGAGGAGCGCGAGGTCCTCCCCCACGGCGACCGTCCCGGCCTCCTCGTCCACGATCTCGACGAGCCCGGTGTCCACGGCCACGCGCCACGCCTCACTGGCGAGGGCCGCCACGTCGTCGCCACCGACACCGTCGCCCCCGTCAGCCCCGTCGACACCCTCGGCGCCGGTGAGCCCGAGCGCCTCGGCGGCCGCGGGCAGTTGCTCCTCGACGAGTTCGCCCCCGGCGCCCACCCGCGTGTCCGGGCCGGCCCAGCGGGCGAGCCGCGCGGCGCGCGAGAGCAGCGGCGTGGCGAGAGCCTCCCGCGCCAGCTCCGCTTCGGGGAGGAGCCGCACCGGCGGCAGTGGCGAGCTGTCTGACATCGGCGGGGATCTCCTCGGGACATCGGAACGTCGGAACGTCGGTACGTCGGTACAGATTCGGAACAGCAGAACATCGGCACAGATGGCGACGTACGACGGCGAGCGGTTCGGGGCCGCCGAGGGACGTCGCCCATGAGCGATACGCGTACGTGTACGCAGCCGCTCAGCCTAGACGGATTTGGACCCATGCCGCCCGGTTCATGTACCTGCCAGGAGTCGGGTGTGGCTGAAACCTTGACAACTGGCCTGAGCAGGCAGGAGATTGACGCGCGTAGAAACTCACGGGTAGCTCTGGGCGGATTCCAGGGCCGCCCACGGAGGCGACCGTCCGGGCCCACCGGACCCCGTCGGTGCCCGTCGGAGTTCTACGCGCGTCGCACCGCCCCACCGGTCGCAGGCCACCCCCCGTCCACTCTCGTCCCGGCGCTCACGTACGTCCCCGGAGGGATCCCCTTGCCGAGCAAGAGAACCGCGCGCATCGGCGCGCTGACCGTCGCCACCATCTGCTCCACGGTGTCCGCCGTGGTCCTGACCTCGCCCGCCGAGGCGGACTCCATACGCATCCACGACATCCAGGGCACGACCCGGACGTCCCCGCTCGCCGGTCAGCAGGTGACCGGGGTGGAGGGGATCGTCACGGGCGTCCGCACCTACGGTTCGCGCGGCTTCTGGATCCAGGACACCAAGGCGGACGCCGACCCGGCCACGAGCGAGGGCGTCTTCGTCTTCACCAGCTCCCGGCCGACCGTTTCCGTGGGCGACGCGGTGACGGTCGCGGGCACGGTCTCCGAGTTCGTGCCGGGCGGCACTTCGTCCGGAAACCAGTCCGTGACGCAGATCACCCGCCCGACGATCACCGTGGTCTCCACGGGCAACGCCGTCCCGGCCGCGACCGTCGTGAACGCCAGGACGGTGCCGAGCCGGTACGCCCCGACCGGCGACACCGCCGTCGGCGGCTCGGTCAACGGTCTGAAGCTCGCCCCGGCCACGTACGCCCTGGACTTCTACGAGTCCCTGGAGGGCATGAACGTCCAGGTCTCCGACGCCCGCGTGGTGGGCGCCACCGACCCGTTCACCGAGCTGTGGGTCACGGTGAAGCCCCGGGAGAACGCCAACCGCCGCGGCGGCACGGTGTACGGCTCCTACACCTCGCAGAACACCGGCCGTATCCAGATCCAGTCGCTCGGCGCGGTCGCCGACTTCCCGAAGGCGAACGTCGGCGACGCCCTGAAGGGCACGACGGCGGGCCCGCTGGACTACAACCAGTTCGGTGGCTACACGCTCGTCGCCAATCAGCTCGGCACCCTGGAACAGGGCGGTCTCGAGCGCGAGACGACCCGCAAGCAGGGACGCGGCGAGCTGGCGGTCGCCACGTACAACGTCGAGAACCTGGACCCCTCGGACGCCACCTTCGCGGACCACGCGGCGGCGATCGTGCACAACCTCCAGTCGCCCGACATCGTGACCCTGGAGGAGATCCAGGACAACAACGGCGCCACCAACGACGGTACGGTCGCCGCCGACCAGACGGTGAAGAAGCTGGTCGAGGCCATCGCGGCGGCCGGCGGGCCGACGTACGACTGGCGGTCCATCGACCCGGTGAACCTCGCGGACGGCGGCGAGCCGGGCGGCAACATCCGCCAGGTCTTCCTGTTCAACCCCGAGCGGGTCTCCTTCACCGACCGCGCGGGCGGCGACGCCACGACCGCCGTCGGGGTGACGAAGGCGTACGGCAAGGCGCGCCTGACGGTCTCCCCCGGCCGTATCGACCCGGCGAACGCCGCCTGGACGAACAGCCGCAAGCCGCTCGTCGGCGAGTTCTCCTTCCGCGGCAAGTCCGTCTTCGTGATCGCGAACCACTTCGCGTCCAAGGGTGGCGACCAGTCGCTGCACTCGGAGTTCCAGCCGCCGAAGCGGAGCTCGGAGACCCAGCGCCACCTCCAGGCGACCGCCGTGAACACCTTCGTCAAGGAGATCCTGGCGAAGGACAAGAACGCGGACGTCATCACCCTCGGCGACATCAACGACTTCGAGTTCTCCAAGACCACCGAGCTGCTGGAGGACGACGGCGCCCTGTGGTCGGCGGTCAAGTCGCTGCCGAGGAGCGAGCGTTACTCCTACGTCTTCCAGGGCAACACGCAGGTCCTCGACCAGATCCTGATCAGCCCCTCGATCCGGCGCTCGTGCGAGTTCACGTACGACAGCGTGCACACCAACGCGGAGTTCAACGACCAGATCAGCGACCACGACCCGCAGGTGCTGCGCTTCAAGCCGTAACGGCGCGGCAGGCGGTGGTTTCTCAGGGCTGGCTGAACACCCCGTTCAGCCAGCCCTTCCACGCGGTCTCGTCGGCCTCCGAGTCGGCGCCCGGCGCGAAGTCGTGGACGCTCATGCCGACGACGTGGCCCCAGTGGTTGCGGCCGAAGAACCGGATGAGGGCGTCGTCGGTGCGCAGACCGATGAAGTACGGGTCGCGGTAGTCGACGACGGCCTCGAAGCGCTGCCCGCCGGGCCCCTCGGCCTGGACACGGGCGCCTTCGGAGGTGTCGTCCGCGAGGCCGAGCGCCCGCGCCACGAGGGTGAGCGCGTCGGCGCCGCCGGACGCCTCGGGCCCGTCGAAGGTGGCGAACGCGGTGATCTTCCGGCCCGCGAAACGCGTCAGGTACTGGCGCAGGGTGTGCAGGTAGAAGACGGTGTGCTTGGCGGCGCCGTCGTACTGGTTGTCCCAGTCGTCGACGAAGACGCCGCTGTGCACGTACCGCACCCAGGCGCGTCGGCCGTCGTCGCGCGGCTCGATCGTGTAGTCGAGCTGGTTGAGGGTCTGCTCGGAGATCCCCTCCACGTCCTCGACACGGTTGGTGTAGCGGTGCGGCGGGTCCCACGCGGTGACTTCGGAGCCGAACGGCCCCTTGCCGCCGACCCGCGGCTCGGGTGCCTCCATCGGCCACAGCCACCCGCCGGTTCCGGCGGTGACGGCCTCCCACACCTCCTCGGGGGTGGCGTCGACCTCGAACTCACGGGCGATCTCGAATTCCTTGGGCATGACGTACTCCTCAACGGGTCTCAACGAACGGGTGGTTCGGGCCGAACGGGAAGGGCGGGCAGGTCGCGCTCATCGGTAGCGGGCTCGTCGGCGGGCTGCTGCTTGAGTGTCGGGTGGACGGCCACGACGATCCGGTGCCCCCGGCCGCCCTGGGCGTCGGGCGCGTCGTACTTGCGGACGAGCGCGCTCACCCCGGCCGTCAACTCCTGGACGAACGCGGCCCGGTCGGCGGCCGAGGCGAAGGTGACCTCGCCGTCGAGCGCGTAGGTCGCGAGGCGCTTGCGGGCCTTGGCCGCGCCGGTGATCAGCGATCCGACGTCCCGGACCAGCCGGGCACCGAGCGCCAGCAGCCATCGCGCGGAGAGCTGGTCCCGGAAGCGGTCCGGGTCCGGCTGCACGGCGGCGAGCGCGAGCGGCGAGATCACGTACGACGCGGCGGTGGCCCGCATCAGCCGCTCGGTGACATTGCCCTTGCGGCGCTCCCCCGCCAGCTCGACCAGGCCGTGCTTCTCCAGGGCCTTCAGGTGGTAGTTCACCTTCTGCCTCGGCAGCCCGACCTTCCCGGCCAGCATCGCCGCCGACGCGGGCCCGGCCGCCAGCTCCGCGAGCAGCCGGGCACGTACGGGATCCAGCGAGACGGCCGCTGCCTCGGGGTCCTCGATCACGGTGACGTCCAACATGGCTCCACCGTCTCACCGAAAACTTTTTTTGTCCAGACGGTTCGAGTTTTCGGTGAGCGGTGGACGGGCGGGGTGGGGCCGAGTCGGGCTGTGAGAGCCTCCGGCCTCGCGCCCTCAGTCGGGAACGAGGCCGAGGGCGTACTCGTACCGCTTGACGGAGCCGGTCCGCAGCAGTCCGGGCCAGGTCTGTACGCGCTCCCAGAGCGGTGAGGGCGAGCCGACGCCGTCACCGGGTGCGGCGAGGGCGTCGATGTGGTGCCGGGCGGTCTCCCACTCGGCGTAGTTGAGGACGCGGGTGCCGTCGGTGCCGAGGTGGAAGTGGGCGGAGATACCGCCGGGGTGCGCGTCCGGCTCGGCGGCGAGCGCCTCCTCCACGGCGTCCACCCAGGCCCGCTGCCGCGCCGGGTCCGGCCCGTCGAACCGGACGTCGACGATCACGACGCACCCCGGCACGCGCGCGGGCCGCCCCTCGCCGCCCGTGAGGCTGCGGTACCGCCGATAGCGCGCCAGGTCCACCCGCTCGATCCCGGGTACGGCGGTGTCGATGGCGTCGTTGCGCTCCTGCCGGTGTGTCTTGACGAAGGCCTCGTACGCCTGCTCGTCGGCCCACTGCGAGTGGTGCAGCAGACCGGAACCGTCCTCGGCGGTGTAGACGAAGTACCCCAACAGCCCTGCCGCCGGCCACGGCCGCCGCTCCCAGGTGTCGGCGATGGCCTCGACGGTCCGCCGCTGCCGCTCGGGGGTGCCCACCTCCCAGGTGCTGAAGAGGGCCGCCCCGACATCGGAACGGTCGAGGACGGGATGGAGGTCCGTACGACGGGTCATGCCACTCTCCCAGGATCGGTGCTCGGTGGACGCATGACCACCTTTCAACCTCAACCAAGATTCAGGTCAAGTCCGCGATTCGGGGCCGGGTTTCGGGAGACCCGCCCGGTCATGGACGAGAAGCGGCCGGAGGCCGAGCGGGTGGGGAAGGCGCCGGAGACCGGCGGGGAGGGTGGTCCGACGGGACTGCCGGGGCGCTCGTGGTGGGCGGTGGTGCGGCGAACGGTCAAGGAGTTCCAGGACGACGAACTCTCCGACCGGGCGGCCGCGTTGACGTACTACGGCGTCCTGTCGCTGTTCCCCGCGCTGCTGGTGCTGGTGTCGATGCTGGGGGTCGTCGGGCAGCGCGCGATCGACAAGATCCTGGACAACATCGGCGACCTGGCCCCCGGCCCCGCGCGGGACATCCTGCGGGACGCGGTCGTCCAACTGGGGGACAGCGGCGGTACGGGCGGGGTGCTGGCGATCGTCGGCCTGCTGGCGGCGGTGTGGTCGGCGTCGGGGTACGTGGCGGCGTTCATCCGTACGTCCAACGCGGTGTACGACCTGCCGGAGGGCCGTCCGGTGTGGAAACTCACTCCGCTGCGGATCGTGTTGACCCTCGTGCTGATGCTGATGCTGGCGGCGAGCGCGCTGATCGTCGTCTTCACGGGTCCGCTGGCCGAACGCGCGGGCACGACGATCGGGCTCGGTGACGCGGCCATCGCCGTGTGGGGCATCGCCAAGTGGCCGGTCCTGCTGGTGCTGGTGACGCTGATGATCGCGCTGCTGTACTGGGCCGCGCCCAACGTCCGTGGCAGGGGCTTCCGTTGGGTGAGCCCCGGTGGTGTCCTCGCCACGCTGATCTGGCTCGCCGCGTCTGCCGGGTTCGCCGTCTACGCGGCCCACTTCGGCTCGTACAACAAGACCTACGGCGCCCTCGCCGGAGCCGTCGTCTTCCTCATCTGGCTCTGGCTCACCAACCTGGCGATCCTCCTGGGCCTCGAATTCGACGCGGAACTCTCCCGCGAACGCGCCATCATCGACGGCCGCTCCCCCACGGACGAGCCCTACGTAGAACCTCGAGACACCCGCACCTGGCCAACCCGCCTACGAGCCCGACGAGAATCCCACCGCCCGAAGGACGGCGGGGCGGGGGTCACTGGGTGAGGAGTGGGGGGCAGGGGGAGGGGGCCGTAGAGCCGGGCCGAAGAAGCGGGGTCGAAGAACCGGGAGCGGGGCCAAGGAGCTGGGGGCCGAGGAGCGCCACACCGCCGAACGCGCCCAAGCCGTGGACCGGAGAGGGAGACCGGAAACCGCTATGTGCGCCGGCAGCCGTCGAGGCAGCGCCTCCCCCTCCACAGCCGGCAGCACGCCGCTCTCAACGAGAGCGCGGGGCAGCGCGGGAACGAGGGCACGGGGCAGCGCGGGCGGCGACGGCGGGGGCCGCGTCGTCACAGGCCAGCAGGCCCCCGCCCCAACCCCGGCGCACCCCTCCGACATCCAGCCCGGACCGCAGCGCCGCAGGCCAGCCAGAGCACCCAGCACGGACCCCCAACCCGGCCACCACTCCAATCGGGCCGGCAGACCCGCAGCCCGCCCTGCCAGGTACAGCACCGAAGACCGGATCATTGAGCACACCGAACCGCCCCCCGACGTCCCCCTACCAACACCCCCACGGGCTAGTCGCGGCGTCTCAGCGCCCAGCACCGCCCGCCCTACCGCCCCCGGGCACGCCCGTCCGCGCCCCCGCCGAACCCCGCCGGGGGGTTCGGTGTGAGCGGCGGCCAGGCGGCCGTGGGGGGTGTCTTCGGGCTGAACTTGTCAGCTGAGCGAGTCGGGTGGGTGGGCGGGCAAGGCAGTTGGAGCGAAGCGGATCGGCGGTCACTCGTGGTAGTGGCGCCAGGCCAGCACCCCCGCCGCCGCCACCGCCACCGTCGCACCGCCCACGACGACCGCCTCCCGCGGCACCCGCTCCCACGCCGAGTGCACCCGCGCCTTCACATCGGCCTTGGCGGCCAGTTCCTCGACCGTGTCGCCGAGCTGCGCCCGGGTCTGCTCGATCTGCCGCCGCAGTTCGTCGGGCCCCTTGGCGCCCACCGAACCATTGGTCTCGCCGCCGGAAGCACCGGCCGTACCGGATGCGTGCGTCATCGCCGAGCCCTCCCCTTGATCTCGTCCACGTCGGCCTTGACGCTGTCGAGCGCCTGCTCCGGCCGAGGAGGCGTGGCCCGCCGCAGCTGCGCGCGCCCCATGGCGGCCAGCACACCGGCGATCACGAACAGCACGGCCATGACGATGAGCGCGGCGGCCCACACGTCCAGCACCAGCGACAGCGCGGCGACCCCGGCGCCGGCGAGGGTCATGAACCCCACGTAGGCGACGGCCCCGGCCATGCCGAGGAGCCCACCGCCGCGCCCGGCGCGCCGCCCCTTCTCGGCCAGCTCCTCCTTCGCGAGGGCGACCTCCTGTCGTACGAGCAGGGAGAGCTGTTCGGTGGCCTGCCCCACCAGCTCGCCCACGGAGTGATGGTCGTGTTCTCCCGGCCCCGGACGCGCGGATCGCACAGAGCGCACGAATCGCGTGGGCCTGGTCTCGGTGGTCCCGGTCACGGTGTCGCCTCCTCACACATCGGGACGCCCCGAGTACCCGCACCGACCCGAGCTACCCCTGCGTCACCAGCGCGTCCTGTCCTGGCCAGGCAAGCAGTCAGCCAGCGCGTAGCAGCACTTCGCAATATCTCGTAGGAGAATTAAGTGGAGCTTCACAATGGTGGGGCCGAGACTACCCCCATGGCACCCATGACCCCGCCCCGCATCCACCGCCCCGCCCCCTTCGGCCGCGCCCTCTGCGCGATGGTCACGCCCTTCACCGCGTCCGGCGCACTCGACCTCGACGGGGCGCAACGGCTGGCCGACCGGTTGGTGCGGGAGGGGTGCGACGGGCTGGTGCTGTCCGGTACGACGGGCGAGTCACCGACCACGACGGACACGGAGAAGGCGGAGCTGATCCGCGCGGTGCGCGCGGCGGTCGGCGGGCGGGCCGCGATCGTGGCCGGGGTGGGCACCGCCGACACCCGGCACACCGTGGAGCTGGCGCTGGCGGCGGAGAAGGCGGGCGCGGACGGCCTGCTGGCGGTCACGCCGTACTACAGCAGACCTCCGCAGGACGCCGTCGAGGCCCACTTCCGCGAGCTGGCCGACGCCTGCGGGCTGCCCGTCGCCCTCTACGACATCCCCGGCCGCACCGGCACCCGCATCGAACCGGAGACCATGATCCGCCTCGCCGGCCACCCCCGGATCGTGGCCGTGAAGGACTGCGCGTACGACCTCCTCGGCACCCAGAAGGTGCTGGCCGAGACGGACCTGGCGTACTACACGGGCTGCGACGAGTACGTCCTCGCGCTGTACGCGATCGGCGGGTCGGGATACGTCGGAACGGTCGCGAACGCGGCGCCCGGCCACTTCCGGGCGATCATCGACGCGTTCGACGCTGGCGACACCGCCGAGGCGGCCCGGCTCCAGCGCCGTACCGTCCCCCTCACCGAGCTGATGATGGCCGGCGGGCTTCCCGGCTCCGTCACGGCGAAGGCGCTCCTCGGCCGACTCGGTCTCCCGTCGGGCCCGGTCCGCGCACCGCTGCGGCCCGCCGGTCAGGAGGTGACCGACGGGCTGCTGGCGGCGTACGAGGAACTGGTCGGCTCCGGCACCCGGTAGGAGGGTCAGTCGGCCCAGCGTTGGGTGAACACCGGGACCCAGCGGCCGGGGTAGTCGTCAGAGGCCTTGCGGAACCCGCTGAGCTGAACGACCTTGTCGCTGCCGATCGTGAGCAGGATGAGCTGGTTGCGGAACTCGCCCTTGCCGCTGCACCTCTTGGGGTCGCAGCCCCAGGCGATGACCCGCTCGTCGTCCGCCCAGGCCAGGAGTTGCTGGCCCGGCACGGTGGTGACCCTCTTGCCGGTACGCGAGTCGACGATCGCGGAGGCGATCTTGTCCCCCTCTCCGGCGAACTCGCCCCCGATCAGCTTCCCGTTGGGCGACAGACCGGCCTCCGCGTAGTTCACGTACTTCTCGGCGGCGGGCACATCGATCTTGTCGCCCTTCAGGTCGTAGTACTGCCGGAACGGCTTCTCCCCGATGTCCGAGAAGACGGACCGGCCGTCCTCGCTCCACTTCATGTCATCCCGGCTGTTGTAGAAGAAGCCCCACTCGTCCTTCCACTGCGGTGCCTTGTGCCAGGTCTCCTCACCGGAGTCCACGTCGACGATGGAGAACCCCGTGCGGCTGGCGACGGGGCCCGGCACTTCCTTGCCGTTGACGCTCTGCGGGTGGTCGGCGAAGTTACGGTCCGGGTTCTTGGAGTAGGTCGTCGCGACGAGCTTGGTGCCGTCCGGGGAGAACTCGACGGACGCGACGCCGTGGCCCACCGGGATCCAGCGGTCCACCTTGCCCGTGATCATGTCGAGCAGCCCGATCCTCCGGGCGGGCAGTTCGCCCTCCAGTACGGCCGCGGTGCGCATACCGGGTGCGACATCCAGGAAGGCCCACTTGGTCTTGCGGTACTCGGCCGTCTTCTGGTCGAGGAGGCCGTACACGCGGGTGTTGACGATGTCCCCGCCCGGCTGCTTGACCGCCTCGCGCACATAGAACGCGGAGAGCGCGGTGTCGCCCGCCGCGATCATGTTCCGCGGCGGCGACTGGTCGGGGTGACCGATGATGTCGCTCTTGTTCATCTCGCTGGCGGGCCGCACCTCGTCCCCGCCATCGGACGTCAGCAGGGGTACGCCCACCGCGACGGCCACGACCGCGGCCGTGGCGGCGGCGGTGCCCGCGATCGCGCGGGTCCGGCGGCGGCGCCGTACGGTCAGCACGCGCTCAGCGAAGTCCGTCGCCAGGGGTGGCTGTTCGGCGGCCTGCTCACGCAGGGAGTCACGCACCAGTTCGTCGACGTTCACGGACGCACCTCCACGGGCGAGAAGTCACGGGACGGCTCCTGCTCGGCCGCGGCGGGGCCGAGCGCGGCCAGTTCGGGCGCGAGTTCGCGCAGCCGGGCGAGCGAGCGGTGGGTCGTGGACCGGACGGTCCCGACGGAACACCCGAGGATCCGGGCCACCTCGCCCTCCGGCAGGTCCTCGAAGTAGCGGAGCACGAGCACGGTCCGCTGCCGGGCGGTCAGCCGGGCCAGCGCCCCGCGCATCACCAGCCGCAGCTCCACGCCGGCCACTCCGTCGACGGCACCACCGCTCTCGGGCGGCTCGGCGACGGTCAACTCCCGCCGCCGCCACTTCAGCCGCCACCGGCTGACCTGCTGCCGGTAGAGGATCTGCCGTACGTACGCCTCCGGCTCGTCGATCCGCTGCCAGCGCCCGGCTGCCTTGATCAGCGCGTTCTGCAGCAGGTCCTCGGCGGCGTGCCGGTCCCCGCCGCTCAGCAGTACGGCCGTCTTCAGCAGTGCCGACGACCGCCCGGCCACGAATTCCCGGAAACTCTCCTGCCCCGCGGCATCCATCGTCACCTTCTCTTCCCCCGGCGGGCCCTGTGTCCGCCCTGTGCCTCTTGAGACGCGCCGCCCCGCCCACCGCTATGCCAGGTCGACGAAAGTAGTCGACGGAGAAAAGTCTCGGTGAACGGGTCCGGGGCCCGCACGCGTGTGCACGCGTACGGGCCCCGGACCGTGTGACGGCCGTGCCGTGCCGGTCAGCCCCAGCGGTAGCCGTCGCCGAACAGCAGGGTGTGCTCCAGCACGTCCTCCATCGGGTCGTCGACCTGCCCGACGTTCACGAGTCCGATCCGGGGGCCGTTGTGCGAGGCCCTGTTGGTCTCGTCGGCGTGCGCGGCTCCGGCCGACACCCCGCACAGCAGCACCGCGGCCAGCCCTGCCACGACCACACGCGCCACGGCCCCCACCCCGTCGTTCCTCATCCCTCGGCCCCTCATCTCATCGTTTCGGCCACTGATCGGACACTGCGTCCGACAGTTCATCTGCCAACCCCACGACGAGGTCACGCCGAGCAACCCATACGGGGTCAGTGGCGGCTGCCCTCCGTGGTGCGACGCTGGGCGCATGGCTCGCATCGACTACTTCAACGACCCGAACGCCCCCAAGGCGAACAGCGTCGTCCCGTCAGTCACCGCCGTGGCGCTGAACGAGGCCGGGGACGTTCTGCTGATCCACAGGACGGACAACGACCTATGGGCCCTCCCCGGCGGCGGAGTCGATGTGGGCGAGTCAGCGCCTGATGCGGCCGTCCGGGAGACGAAGGAGGAGACCGGGTGCGACATCGAGGTGACCGGCCTGGTCGGCCTCTACACCAATCCGGCCCACGTCATGGCATACGACGACGGCGAGGTCCGCCAACAGTTCGCCATCTGCTTCCGGGCCCGCGTCACCGGCGGCGAACCACGGACGAGCAACGAGAGCAAGGAAGTCGCATTCGTCGCCCCGAACAGGCTCGACGAACTGACCATCCACCCATCCATGCGCATGCGCATCGACCACGCACTCGAAGAACGCCCGGAACCGTACCTCGGCTGACGCCGCTTCCCAGCCGACTACCTGAAGACCAGACCGGCGTGAAGCGCCCTCCCGGGCCGTCTCGGGGCCGTGGAAGGGCGCTCATGGTGGCCGTCGTCGACGACTGCCGACAGCTCGGCAGTAGGTCAGAGCGGCGATCGGTCGGGCGGCCGCAGGGCGCGGCCGGACGAGGTCAGTTGTGGCTGTGCAGGATTTCGTTCAGGCCGCCCCAGACCGCGTTGTTCGGGCGGGCCTCGACCGTGCCGGTGACCGAGTTGCGGCGGAAGAGGATGTTCGAGGCGCCGGAGAGCTCGCGGGCCTTGACGACCTGGCCGTCGGGCATGGTGACGCGGGTGCCGGCGGTGACGTAGAGGCCGGCCTCGACGACGCACTCGTCGCCCAGCGCGATGCCGACGCCCGCCTCGGCGCCGATCAGGCAGCGCTCGCCGATGGAGATGATGACGTTGCCGCCACCGGAGAGCGTGCCCATCGTGGAGGCGCCGCCGCCGATGTCCGAGCCGTCGCCGACGATCACACCGGCGGAGATCCGGCCCTCGACCATCGACGTGCCGAGCGTGCCGGCGTTGAAGTTGACGAAGCCCTCGTGCATGACCGTGGTGCCCTCGGCGAGGTGCGCGCCGAGGCGGACCCGGTCGGCGTCGGCGATCCGGACGCCCTTGGGGGCCACGTAGTCCGTCATGCGCGGGAACTTGTCGACGGACGTGACCTGGAGGTGCAGACCCTCGGCACGCGCGTTGAGGCGGACCTTCTCCAGCTCGTCCACGGCGACCGGGCCGAGCGAGGTCCACGCGACGTTGGCGAGGAGGCCGAAGATGCCGTCCAGGCTCTGGCCGTGCGGCTTGACCAGGCGGTGCGAGAGCAGGTGGAGGCGCAGGTAGGCGTCGTGCGTGTCGACCGGCTTCTCGTCGAGCGAGGAGATGACCGTGCGGACCGCGACGACCTCGACACCCCGGCGCGTGTCCTGACCGATCGCGGCGGTCGCGCCACCGCCCAGCAGCTCCGCGGCCCGCTCGGCGGTCAGCCGCTCGGTGCCGGAGGGGCCCGGCTCGGCGGCGAGCTCGGGCGCGGGGAACCAGGTGTCGAGAACGGTGCCGTCGGCGGAGATCGTGGCGAGGCCGGCGGCCACGGCGCCGGTGGTACGAGGAGCAGTCGTGTCGGTCATGAGGGCAACCTAACCGGGAGGGGGCCACGCAGGCCAACCCGCGGCGCGGGCGTCTCAGGGGCCGGGCACGTTGCGGACATACGGTACGGCGGACCTGCGCGCGGCGGACGTACGGCACGGCCCACGGCGCCGGGCGGCCCGCCCACCCCCGTGGGGCGAGCCGCCCGTACACCGTGGGGGCGTCAGCGGCGTTCGCCCGGCCTGTCGACGACGGTGGCGACGACGAACGCCTTGCCGGAGACCATCTTCCCGTTCCGGAGCATCCGGTCGCCGAGCACCTCGTACGTCACCGGGTCGATCAGCCATTCCCGCTCGACGCGTTCGTCCCCCGAGTCGTTGCCGCTGTAGCGGAGGGCGATCGCCCGCTGCCCGGCCGCGTCCTCGACCATGCGGTCGACCACGTCGAGGTGCGGCAGCGTGGCGAGTGCGCGGTAGAGGCCCGCCAGCCCCTGGGGCGGCTTGATCGGCGCACCCAGCAGGTCGGAGATCTCCCTGTAGTCGGCGTGGGCCCGGTCCCTGTCCTTCGCGTCCGGTACCGCGTTCTCTCTCCGGAGCGCCGTGAGCGCGCCCTGCGCGTCGGGGGGCAGGGAGCCGAGGAGGCGGTACATCTCGCGCGGCGAACGCCCGTCGTCGTCCTCCGTGCCGTTCTCGGCCTCGTTCTCCATGTCCGCGTCTTCGACGACGACCGAGGGCTTCTGCTGGTTCACTTCGGCGTCCACGAAGGCCATCTCCCCTCCGTCGTACCGGACCCATCGCTCGTCGGAGAAGTCTCCGTCCGACAGGCTCTTCGCGAGAACCGGCGTGTATTCGAGGGCGTGGCGGGTGTAGATCCACTGCTTCGCCCGCGGCTCCGCGACCGGCGGCTGTCCCTCCACCGCCTCGGCCGCCCGTTCCAGCAGTTCGGCCGCGGTCATCCCCTTGAGGTCCGCGTCCGTCAGCGTCGCCGGGGTCGTCAAACCCCGCGTGTCGTCCCTGCCCACCAGCAGCGACGCGGCCACCGCCACCGCGGTCACGGCCGCCGCCACCCCCACGATCACGAATCTGGGGCGTACCCGGACCCGGTGCCGCCGCCGGTCCGTCCCGGCCGCGTGCAGCAGCCGGGCGCGGCCGGGGGCGAGGCGGGCGTGGTCGGGGGCCGGCGCCCCGGCGCGCAGCTCCCGCACCCGGGCCACCTCGTCGATCAGCTCCTCCATCTCAGACCACCTCCGCCGTGTCCCCGGCGAACGCCGGACCGTCCCCCACGAACGCCGGATCGGCCCCCAGCGCCGTACGCACCTTGCGCCGCGCGCGGTTGAGCCGCGAGCGGACCGTCCCCACGGGGATGTCGAGGGCCTCGGCGACCTCCTGGTAGCCGAGGTCGGCCCAGGCGACCAGCAGCAGGACATGCCGGTCCCCGGCCGACAGCGCCGCCAACGCCCCGGCGAGCGGCCCCTGCGCCGCCACCCGGCTGTCGGTCCGCTCGACCCAGGTCTCGCTCCAGGACGCGGCGACCGGATCGTGTCCGGTGCGGGCCAGCGCCTTGAGCGCCCGGACCTCCGTACGGCGGTGCTTGCCGATGAGGTTGCCCGCGATGCCGTACAGCCAGGGGCGGGCGTTGGGGTGGGCCCCGTCGTAGCGGGCCCGGATACGGAACGCCGTCAGGAAGGTGTCGGCGGTGATGTCGTCGGCGAGGGAGTCGCCGAGGCGCCGGGCCACGTACCGGTGGATGTCCGGCGCGTAGCGGTCGTAGAGCCGCGCGAACGCCTCGGGCTGTTCCAGCGACCGGGCGACCACCTCGGCGTCGTCCGCCTCGCGCGCATACGCCCCGCTCGCATCGGCCCCGCTCGTGTCCGTCCCGCCCGCCCGTGGCGGTGGTCCGCTCACCGGGTTCTCCCCCCGCTCGTCACAACCGCTCTCCTCCGCCGCGTCCGACACGCCGGCGCATCCGACACGCCGGCGCATCCACATTTCAGCGTGTCCACCGTGTCCGCCGTGTTCCTGTCACCCCCTGTTTCCCGATGGCCCGAGAAAGGTTCACGGTTCGCGCGAAGTCGTCCTGCGGGCCGGTCGGGGGATGACGCGCGCCAGGGCCTCGCGCGCGTACCGCTCGTCGTAGGGCGCCCCGGTCAGCAGGACCTGGAGGCAGATGCCGTCGATGAGGGCGACCAGGGCCCGGGCGGTCACCGGGTCGGTGAGCTCGGCGAGGAAGTCGGCGAAGTCCCGGCCCCACTCCTCGGCGACGGGCCGGAGCGCGGGGCGGCGCAGGGCGGCGAGGTAGAGCTCGTACTCCACCTCCAGTCCCGTACGGTCGCCGGCGAACCATTCGCCGCCCAGCGCGGCCAGTTCGGCGGCGAGGTCGGCGGCGGGGTCCCGCAGGGCCTCGCGGGCGGCGACGGACTTCGCGTAGCGCTCGTTGGCCTGCCGCAGCGCGGCGACCATCAGGTCGTCGAGGGTCTTGAAGTGGTACGTCGTCGAGCCGAGCGGGACGTCCGCCTCGGCGGCCACGGTGCGGTGGCTCAGCCCGGCGATGCCCCTCTCCCCCACGACCCGGATCGCCGCGTCGATGATCCGTTGCCGCCGCTCGGGGTCGTAGCGCCGGGCCATCAGTGGGCGCCTCCCAGGTTCAGCACCACGACCCCCGCGATGATCAGCACGATCCCGGCGACCTTGGGGACGGTCAACCCCTCCCCGAACAGCACCAGTCCGAGGGCGGCGACCGTCGCGGTGCCGACGCCGGACCAGATCGCGTAGGCCGTGCCGATCGACATCGACTTCAGCGCCTGGGCGAGCAGGACGAAGGAGATGACGTACCCCACCCCGGTGACCAGTGACGGCCACAGCTTGCTGAAGCCCTCGCTGTACTTCATGGCGGTGGTGGCGGCCACTTCGGCGGCTATGGCCGCGGCGAGCAACAGATATCCCATGTGTACGATCGTACACATGATGCGTACGCCTGTACACATCGCGCGGCACAGGAACGCTTATGGGCGGAATTGACCCTCGCCGACAGCCAAGAGGCCCTGGATTCGGGGCCGTTCCGTTATGGAAGCGCTCTCCGAAAGGGCTCCCCGCACGTCCCTTGGTCCACTACTGTTTCAACGGTCAATCTCCCGATTGTGTGACGACCGCCAGGGTTTGCGCACACGGGTGACACGTACCACCCTCCCTGATCCGCATGACGATTCGCGTCCGCCTTTGGCGACGCCGAAGGAACCGCGCATGCCGCCACACAAGCCCGGACCTGATCCGGACCAGACCACGCCCAACCTTCCGGTGCTCAGATCCGCGAAGGTGTGGGAGACGGGTGTCGCCCCGAACGACACCCGAATACCGGGCACGCGCCGCCTCTGGCTGGCCGGCGCCCTGGCCCTCGCCGTCGTGTCGTCCTGTGTCACCGCGATCACCCTCCAGGGCAGCGGACCTGACGACTCGTCGGAGAAGAACGGGCGCACCACCGCCGCCGACGACCGGGTACTCCCCTCCCTCTCGCTCCCGCCCACGTCGCCCCCCGCGACGTCGGCGCCGGACGGCAAGAGCGGACTGTCGGAGCCGCAGGGCGCCGAGGGCGACGCCAAGGAGACCGACGGCAAGGGCAAGACCGAGGACGCCGACGGCGCCAAGGGATCCGGCTCGTCCGACGACAAGCAACAGGGCGGCGCGAAGCCGACCTCCGAGCCGTCGAAGGCGCCCGCGCCCCCGAAGAAGCCGCCGTCCACGTCGACCACGCGCAAGTCCGTACGGTCCGTCAGCTACCCGGACCGCTACTGGCATCTGCGCGACGGTCTGATCCAGCTGGACCAGGTGAGCTCCCGCAGCGGCAGCGAGACCAAGGAGGACTCCTCCTTCAAGGTCGTCTCCGGCCTCGCGAACTCCTCCTGCTACTCCTTCCGCATGGCGGACGGCCGCTACGTGCGTCACCAGAACTTCGTGCTCCGCGCGTCCGGCAACGACGGCTCCCGGCTCTTCCAGCAGGACGCCACCTTCTGCCCCCGCTCGGGCTACTCGGGCTCGGTCCTGCTGGAGTCGGTGAACTACCCCGGCTACTTCGTGCGCCACCGCAGCTTCCAGCTCCGCCTCGAACGCGCCGAACACAGCGGCTACTTCTACGCGGACGCCACGTTCAGCCTGGTGAAGGGCTTCTCCTGACCGGACGTCGGCAGTGCGGACATGAGTGTGGCCCCCGGCGGTTCGCCGGGGGCCACACTCATGTCACTGGTCTCAGACGTTGAACCCGAGCGCGCGCAGCTGCTCACGGCCGTCGTCGGTGATCTTGTCGGGGCCCCACGGGGGCATCCAGACCCAGTTGATGCGGAGCTCGTTGACGAGGCCGTCCGTGGCGGACTTGGCCTGGTCCTCGATGACGTCCGTCAGCGGGCAGGCCGCCGAGGTCAGGGTCATGTCGATCGTCGCGATGTTCGCGTCGTCGATGTGGATGCCGTAGATCAGGCCCAGGTTGACGACGTCGATGCCCAACTCGGGGTCCACGACGTCGTACAGGGCCTCGCGGACCTCCTCCTCGGAGGCCGGCTTCATCTCCAGGGTCTCGCTCATGCCGTCTTCCTTTCGACGTCGGCGTCGGCGCCCAGCGCCTGGGCCGTCGCGTCCTTCCACGCCATCCAGCTGAGGAGGGCGCACTTGACCCGGGCGGGGTACTTGGAGACACCGGCGAACGCGACCGCGTCCTCCAGCACCTCCTCCATCGCGTCGTCCGGCTCGATCTTCCCCTTGGACTGCATCAGCTCCAGGAAGGTCTCCTGGATCTTCCGCGCGTCGTCAAGGTCCTTGCCGACGAGGAGGTCGTTCAGCACGGAGGCCGAGGCCTGGCTGATCGAGCAGCCCTGGCCCTCGTACGACACGTCCGCGATGGTCGTGCCGTCGTACTTCACTCGCAGGGTGATCTCGTCGCCGCACGTCGGGTTCACGTGGTGTACCTCGGCGTCACCGTCCCGCAAGCCCCGCCCGTGGGGGTGCTTGTAGTGGTCCAGGATGACTTCCTGGTACATCGAGTCCAGCTTCATGCGATCGCTCGTCCCCTCAGCCGAAGAAGTTCCGTACGTGCTCCAGGCCTTCGACCAGGGCGTCGATCTCGGCCGGCGTGGAGTACAGATAGAACGACGCTCGGGTGGTCGCGGGAATTCCGTACCGCAGGCAGACGGGGCGGGCGCAGTGGTGGCCGACCCGGACCGCGATGCCCTGCTCGTCGAGGACCTGGCCCACGTCGTGCGGGTGGATGTCGCCGAGGGTGAAGGAGATCGCCGCGCCCCGGTCCTCGGCCGTGGCGGGGCCGATGATCCTGAGGTCCGGGACCTCCGCCAGCCGCTTCACCGCGTATTCGGTGATCGCGTGCTCATGGGCGAGGATCTTGTCCATGCCGATGGAGTTCAGGTAGTCGATCGCCGCGCCGAGGCCGACCGCCTGCGCGATCGGCGGGGTGCCCGCCTCGAACTTGTGCGGGGCGGGGGCGTACGTCGACGAGTGCATCGACACCGTCTCGATCATCTCGCCGCCGCCGAGGAACGGAGGCAGGTCCTCCAGGAGCTCCTGGCGGCCCCAGAGCACGCCGATGCCCGTCGGTCCGCACATCTTGTGGCCGGTGAAGGCCACGAAGTCGGCCTGGAGCGCCTGCACGTCCAGCGGCATGTGCGGTGCGGCCTGCGAGGCGTCGATGCAGACCAGGGCACCGACCTCCTGTGCCCGGCGCACTATCGCCTCGACGGGGTTGACCGTGCCGAGGATGTTGGAGACCAGCACGAAGGAGACGATCTTCGTCTTCTCGGTGATGATCTCCTCGATGTTGGAGAGGTCGAGGCGGCCGTCGTCGGTCAGCCCGAACCACTTCAGCTTCGCGCCCGTGCGCTGCGAGAGCAGCTGCCACGGCACGATGTTGGAGTGGTGCTCCATCTCCGTGATGACGATCTCGGTCTCGGAGTCCACGCGGTAGGGCTCGTCGGCCCAGCCCAGCATGTTCGCCACGAGGTTGAGCGACTCGGAGGCGTTCTTGGTGAAGATCACCTCGTCGCGCGAAGGCGCGTTGACGAACTCCGCGACCTTGTCGCGCGCGCCCTCGTACAGCGCCGTGGCCTCCTCGGCGAGCACATGCACACCGCGGTGGACGTTGGCGTTGTAGCGCTCGTAGTACTCGCTCAGGGCGTCCAGCACCTGGCGCGGCTTCTGCGAGGTCGCCGCGTTGTCCAGGTACACGAGCTTCCGGCCGTCGTGGACCTGACGGTCCAGGATGGGGAAGTCCTTGCGGATCGCCTCGGTGTCGAGGAGGCCCGGCAGCTGTGTCACGCGGATGCGCCACCCTTCACGTACTTGTCGTAGCCCTCGGCCTCGAGCTGGTCCGCGAGCTCCGGGCCGCCGGACTCGGCGATACGGCCGTTCGCGAACACGTGCACGTGGTCGGGCTTGATGTAGCGCAGGATGCGCGTGTAGTGCGTGATCAGCAGGGTGCCGACCTCGCCGGTCTCGCGGACGCGGTTGACGCCCTCGGAGACGATGCGCAGCGCGTCGACGTCCAGGCCGGAGTCCGTCTCGTCGAGGATCGCGACCTTGGGCTTGAGCAGCTCCAGCTGGAGGATCTCGTGGCGCTTCTTCTCACCGCCGGAGAAGCCCTCGTTGACGTTGCGCTCGGCGAAGGAGGGGTCCATGTTGAGGCGCTGCATGGCCTCCTTGACCTCCTTCACCCAGGTGCGCAGCTTGGGGGCCTCGCCGCGGATGGCGGTGGCGGAGGTGCGCAGGAAGTTGGAGACGGAGACACCCGGGACCTCGACCGGGTACTGCATCGCCAGGAACAGGCCCGCGCGGGCGCGCTCGTCGACGGACATCTCCAGGACGTCCTCGCCGTCGAGCAGCACGGTGCCGCCGGTGATCGTGTACTTCGGGTGACCCGCGAGGGAGTAGGCGAGGGTCGACTTGCCGGAGCCGTTGGGGCCCATGATGGCGTGCGTCTCGCCCTGCTTCACGGTGAGGTCGACGCCCTTGAGGATCTCCTTCGTGGCGTTGTCGGCCTCGACGGTGACGTGCAGGTCTCGGATTTCAAGCGTTGCCATGGGTGCCTCAGGACTCCTGGGTGAGGGAGACGAGCACGTCGTCCCCTTCGATCTTTACGGGGTATACGGGGACGGGGCGCGTCGCGGGTAGGCCGGACGGCTTGCCGGTTCTGAGGTCGAACGCGGAGCCGTGCAGCCAGCACTCGATCTGACAGTCCTCCACCTCGCCCTCGGAGAGCGAGACGTTCGCGTGGGAGCAGATGTCGTGGATGGCGAACACCTCCCCCTCGGTCTGCACGACCGAGACCGGCGTGCCGTCGAGTTCCACCCGCTTGGGGGTGTCCTCCTCCAGCTCGCTCAGCCCACAGGCTCGTACATAGGTCGACATCAGACCGACGCCTCCAGCTCCTCGTCGATCTTCACGAGAAGGCGTTCCTGGATGTCGTCCACACCGATCTGCTGGACCAGCTCGGCGAAGAAGCCGCGGACCACGAGGCGGCGGGCCTCTTCGGCGGGGATGCCGCGGGCCATCAGGTAGAAGAGCTGCTCGTCGTCGAAGCGGCCGGTCGCGCTCGCGTGGCCGGCGCCGACGATCTCGCCGGTCTCGATCTCCAGGTTGGGCACGGAGTCGACCCGGGCGCCGTCCGTGAGGACCAGGTTCCGGTTCATCTCGTAGGTGTCGGTGCCCTCGGCCTTGGCCTCGATCAGCACGTCGCCGATCCAGACCGCGTGGGCGCCGTCGCCCTGGAGCGCGCCCTTGTAGACCACGTTCGACTTGCAGTGCGGGGTGTTGTGGTCGACCAGGAGGCGGTGCTCCTGGTGCTGCCCCTTGTCGGTGAAGTAGAGCCCGAACAGCTCGGCCTCGCCGCCGGTCCCGGCGTAGGCGACGCGGGGGTGGAGGCGGACGACGTCGCCGCCGAAGGTGACGACGATCGACTTGAACGACGCGTCCCGGCCGACCAGGGCGTTGTGCTGGGCCACGTGGACGGCCTTGTCGTCCCAGTCCTGGACGGAGACGACGGTCAGCTTGGCGCCGTCGCCCAGGACGTAGTCGACGTTGGCGGCGAGCACCGCGTCACCGGTGTGGTCGATGACGACGACGGCCTCGGCGAAGGCGCCCAGCTCGATCACCTGGTGGGCGAAGGCGGTGCCGCCCTCGCCGTGCACGGCGATCCGGATCGGCTCGGCGAGGACCGTCTCCTTGGGGACGGTGATCACGCCGGCCTTCTCGAAGGCCGAGTAGGCCTGGGCGGCGACGCGGTCCACCGGAGTGCCGGCCTTGCCGAGGCGGGCGTCGTCGCGGCCGACGGCCTCGACGGTGACGCCCTCGGGGGCCTGGACGTCGACCTTCAGGCCGTCGCCGGAGGCGACGGCGGTGCCGTCGTGCAGCCCGCGCAGGCGCTCCAGCGGGGTGAACCGCCACTCCTCCTCGCGGCCGTGCGGCACGGGGAAGTCCGCCACGTCGAAGGACGGGGGCGCGCTCATGCGCGTGGCGACGGTCGACTCGGCGGCCACCGCGATCGAGCCGGCGGTGGTGCTCCCCACCGGGATGTTCTGAGCCTCAGCCATGGCTGTCGGTCTGCTCTCTTCCTACGTTTACGATCTTCGGCCCGCCCCGGAGAGGCGGGCCGCCTGCTGCTGGACCGGAGGGCGGTGCTTAGCCGACCGCGCCTTCCATCTGCAGCTCGATCAGCCGGTTGAGCTCCAGCGCGTACTCCATCGGCAGCTCCTTGGCGATCGGCTCGACGAAGCCGCGCACGATCATCGCCATCGCCTCGAACTCGCTCAGACCGCGGCTCATCAGGTAGAAGAGCTGGTCCTCGGAGACCTTGGAGACGGTCGCCTCGTGGCCCATGGAGACGTCGTCCTCGCGGACGTCGACGTACGGGTAGGTGTCCGAGCGGGAGATGGTGTCGACGAGCAGCGCGTCGCACAGGACGTTCGACTTCGAGCCCGGGGCGCCCTCGCCGATCTCGATCAGGCCGCGGTAGGAGGTGCGGCCACCGCCGCGCGCCACCGACTTCGACACGATGTTCGAGGAGGTGTTCGGGGCCATGTGGACCATCTTGGCGCCGGCGTCCTGGTGCTGCCCCTCGCCCGCGAACGCGATGGAGAGGGTCTCGCCCTTGGCGTGCTCGCCCATCAGGTAGACGGCCGGGTACTTCATCGTCACCTTGGAGCCGATGTTGCCGTCGACCCACTCCATGGTCGCGCCCTCGTAGGCCACGGCGCGCTTGGTGACCAGGTTGTAGACGTTGTTCGACCAGTTCTGGATGGTCGTGTAGCGGCAGCGGGCGCCCTTCTTGACGATGATCTCGACGACCGCGGAGTGCAGGGAGTCCGACTTGTAGATCGGGGCCGTACAACCCTCGACGTAGTGGACGTAGGCGTCCTCGTCGACGATGATCAGCGTCCGCTCGAACTGGCCCATGTTCTCCGTGTTGATACGGAAGTAGGCCTGGAGCGGGATCTCCACGTGCACGCCCTTCGGCACGTAGATGAAGGAGCCGCCGGACCACACGGCGGTGTTCAGCGACGCGAACTTGTTGTCGCCGACCGGGATGACCGTGCCGAAGTACTCCTTGAAGAGCTCCGGGTGCTCCTTCAGGGCGGTGTCGGTGTCGAGGAAGATGACGCCCTGCTCCTCCAGGTCCTCGCGGATCTGGTGGTAGACGACCTCGGACTCGTACTGGGCGGCGACACCGGCGACGAGGCGCTGCTTCTCCGCCTCGGGGATGCCGAGCTTGTCGTACGTGTTCTTGATGTCCTCGGGCAGGTCCTCCCAGGACTCCGCCTGCTTCTCCGTGGAGCGCACGAAGTACTTGATGTTGTCGAAGTCGATGCCGGAGAGGTCCGAGCCCCAGTTCGGCATGGGCTTCTTCTCGAACAGGCGCAGACCCTTGAGACGGAGCTTGGTCATCCACTCCGGCTCGTTCTTCTTCGCGGAGATGTCGCGGACGACGTCCTCGTTGATACCGCGCTTGGCAGAGGCGCCGGCCTCGTCGGAGTCCGCCCAGCCGTATTCGTACTTACCCAGGCCCTCGAGCTCGGGGTGGGCTGTCTCCTCGATGGGGAGAGTCATGCGGGGTTCCTCCCGGCCGTGCTTGCGGATGCGTTGGTGGCTGTCTTGGAAACTCTGGGGATGAACGTCGTGCAGACGCCGTCGCCGTGGGCGATGGTGGCCAGCCGCTGGACGTGCGTACCGAGCAGTTCGGCGAAGAGCTCGGTCTCGGCCTCGCAGAGCTGCGGGAACTGCTCGGCCACATGGGCTACCGGGCAGTGGTGCTGGCAGAGCTGCTCACCCTGGTGGGGGTGGGGGGCACTGCGTGCCGTAGCAGCGTACCCGTCGGCACTCAAGGCCTTGGCCAGGGCTTCGGTCTTCTCTTCGGGGTCCGCGGCCTCGACGGCCTCGCGGTAGGCCCCGGCCTGGGCGGCGACCCGGGCGCGGGCGAAGGCGGCGACCGCCTGCTCCCCGCCCTCCTGGTCGGCGATCCAGCGGAGCGCGTCGGTGGCGAGCTTGTCGTACGACTGGTCGAAGGCGTCCCGTCCGCAGGCCGTCAGGGCGAACACCTTGGCCGGGCGCCCGCGCGTACGCGTGCCGTAGACGCGCTGCTCGCGGGGTTGCACGACGTCGTCGGAGACCAGGGCGTCGAGGTGCCGGCGGACGGCCGCCTGGGTCAGCCCCAGACGCCCCGCGAGGTCGGCCACGGTGGACGGGCCGTGGGACAGGATGGACCGCGCGACCCGGTTGCGGGTGGACCGCTCACCGGTCGCGAGTTCCTCCTGCGGAGCCTCGCCGACGTTTTTCACAACGCCATTGTTGCGTAATTCCTCAGAGCTGGGCAAGCCGCGTCCGGCCGGGCGGGCGGTGCCGTGCATCACTTAGGCATACCTAAGCTGACCTGGGGAAACGATCACTGATCGATCAAACCGGTGGCGCCGCGCAGGGCGCTGGGGAAGACTGCCACACCATGTCGACAACCCCTCCCACCGGCCCTCTTGTCACCCGCGCCGGCTTGGCGGCGGACCTGCGCGCCGCCGGTGTCGAGCCCGGCGAGACCCTCCTCGTGCACTCCTCGCTCAGCTCGCTCGGCTGGGTCTGCGGAGGCGCCGTGACGGTCGTGCACGCGTTGCTCGACGCACTCGGCCCGGACGGCACCCTGGTCGTGCCCAGCCAGTCCGGCGACCTGTCGGACCCCGCGCTCTGGGCGAACCCCCCGGTGCCCGAGGAGTGGTGGGAGACCATCCGCGCCGGCATGCCCGGCTACGACCCGGCGACCACCCCCACCCGCGGGGTCGGGGTGATCCCCGAGACGGTGCGCACCTGGCCGGGCGCCCTGCGCAGCGCGCACCCCCAGACGTCCTTCGCGGCGATAGGCCCGGGCGCGTCGGCGCTCCTCGCGGACCACGCCACCGACTGCCGCCTGGGCGAGCGCAGCCCACTGGCCCGGCTCGAGGCGGCGGGCGCCCGCGTCCTGCTGCTCGGCGCGGGCTACGACTCCTGCACCTGCTTCCACCTGGCCGAGTACCGGATCCCCGCGCCGCTGGTGGAGGTCGGCCGTCCGGGCCCGGACGGCTGGGAGGTGGTGACCGAGGTGTCCATCGACTCGGACCGGTTCGACGAACTCGGGTACGACTTCGAACGCGACCGCGGCATCCGCCGGACCAGGGTGGGCGGGGCGGACGTACGGCTGTTCCCGGTGGCCGACGCGGTGGCGTACGCCGAGCGCTGGCTCCCCGTGCACCGTCCCCGTGAGGAGGGGATCTCCGGACCCGCCCGCCTCGGCACCCGGCCGTCTCCCTAGACTCGGGCCCATGCGAAGTGACCCCGTGGTCCAGGTCCGGTCCCTGGTGAAGCGGTACGGCGACAAGACCGCGGTGGACGGCCTGGACCTGGTGGCCGGGGCGGGCGTGACCGCCGTGCTCGGCCCGAACGGCGCGGGCAAGACGACCACGATCGAGACCTGCGAGGGGTACCGGAAGCCGGACTCCGGCTCGGTGTCCGTCCTCGGCCTCGACCCGGTCCGCGAGGCCGCCGCGCTGCGCCCCCGGATCGGCGTGATGCTCCAGTCCGGCGGCGTCTACTCCGGCGCCCGCGCGGAGGAGATGCTCCGGCACGTCGCGAAGCTGCACGCCCACCCCCTCGACGTGGACGCCCTGATCGAGCGCCTGGGCCTCGGCAGCTGCGGCCGTACGACGTACCGGCGGCTCTCCGGCGGGCAGCAGCAGCGCCTCGCCCTCGCGATGGCCGTCGTCGGCCGGCCCGAGCTGGTCTTCCTCGACGAGCCGACCGCCGGTCTCGACCCGCAGGCCCGCCGGGCCACCTGGGAACTGGTGCGGGACCTGCGCGCGGACGGTGTCTCGGTCATCCTCACCACGCACTACATGGACGAGGCCGAACAGCTCGCGGACGACGTCGCGATCATCGACGGCGGCCGGGTCATGGCCCAGGGCTCGCCCGAGGACCTGTGCCGGGGCGGCGCCGAGAACACCCTGCGCTTCACCGGCCGGCCGGCCCTCGACGTCGGCTCCCTGCTGAAGGCGCTCCCGGCGGACTCCACCGCCGTCGAACTGATGCCCGGCGTGTACCGGGTGACGGGCAAGGTCGATCCGCAGCTCCTCGCGACCGTCACCTCCTGGTGCGCCCAGCACGGGGTGATGCCGGACCGGATCTCGGTGGAGCGGCACACCCTCGAAGACGTCTTCCTGGAGCTCACGGGCAAGGAGCTGCGGTCATGAGCGCGCGTACGAGCACCGGGGCCTACACACCGATGCCGGGGGCGGCCCCGCTGACCCGCATGATCGCGGCGCAGGCGGCGCTGGAGACGAGGATGCTGCTGCGCAACGGCGAGCAGTTGCTCCTGACGGTCGTCATCCCGACGCTGCTGCTGGTGCTGTTCGGCTCCGTGGACATCGTGGACACGGGCGAGGGCGAGGCGGTCGACTTCCTGGCGCCCGGCGTCCTGGCGCTCGCCGTGATGTCGACAGCGTTCACCGGGCAGGCCATCGCCACCGGTTTCGAGCGCCGCTACGGCGTGCTGAAGCGGCTGGCCGTCTCACCGCTCCCCCGCTGGGGCCTGATGACGGCGAAGACCCTGTCCGTGCTGGTCACGGAGGTCCTCCAGGTCGTCCTGCTCACGGTGATCGCCTTCGCGATGGGCTGGGACCCGCACGGAAACCCCTTCGCCGTGCTGCTCCTGCTGGTCCTCGGCACGGCCGCCTTCTCGGGCCTCGGTCTGCTGATGGCGGGCACGCTGAAGGCGGAGGCGACGCTGGCGGCGGCGAACCTCGTCTTCCTGCTGCTGCTGGTGGGCGGTGGTGTCGTCGTCCCGCTGGAGAAGTTCCCGGACGCGGCGCAGAGCGTGCTCGGGCTGCTGCCGATCGCGGCCCTGTCGGACGGGCTGCGGGACGTCCTCCAGCACGGCGCCGGGGTGCCGTGGGGCGACCTCGGCATCCTCGCGGCGTGGGCGGTGCTCGGGCTGGGCGCGGCGGCACGCTTCTTCCGCTGGGAGTAGCCGCAGGTCACGCTCCTGGCCACACCCCTCGTGAATACGTGCACAAGCGGCGGCCTACGATGGGACGCGTGCCGAAAGTGACCCGTGACGACCTCGTCTCCGCCGCGCGCAACCCGCTCGCCTTCATCGCCGACCGTTGGACGCCGGACCCCAGAACGGTCCGGCGCGCGGCCCTCGCCGCCCTCGTGATGGCGGTGGTCATCGTGGTGACCGGCGGTGCCGTGCGGCTCACCGGGTCGGGCCTCGGCTGCCCGACCTGGCCCAAGTGCACCGACGACTCGCTCACCGCGACCCGTGAGATGGGCGTCCACGGCTACATCGAGTTCGGCAACCGCCTGCTGACGTACGTGCTGTGCGCGGCGGTCGGCTGGGCGATCATCGCCGCGCGTTCGCAGAAGCCGTACCGGCGCTCTCTCACCCGGCTGGGCTGGGCCCAGTTCTGGGTCGTCATGGGCAACGCGGTGCTCGGCGGCATCGTCGTGCTGGTCGGCCTCAACCCGTACACGGTGGCCGCGCACTTCATGCTCTCGACCGTGCTGATCGCCGTGGCCGCCGTGATGTGGCACCGCACCGGCGAGAGCGACACGGCCCCGCGTCCGCTGGTCGGCCAGGCGGTGCGGCAGTTGGTGTGGGTGCTGGTCGGCGTGACGCTGCTGCTGATCGCGGTGGGCACGGTCGTCACCGGCGCCGGTCCGCACGCCGGTGACTCGAGCGAGGTCGAGCGGATCCCGCTGAACTGGGAGAACGTCACCAAGCTGCACGCGGTGCTGGCCTGGATCGTGGTGACGCTGACCTTCGCCCTGTGGTTCGTCCTCAAGGCCGTGGACGCCCCGCCCGGTCCGCTGCGCCGCACCCGCGACCTGTTCCTGATCCTCCTCGCGCAGGGCCTCCTGGGCTATGTGCAGTACTTCACCGACCTCCCCGAGATCCTGGTGGGCGCCCACATGTTCGGCTCCTGCCTGGTCTGGATCGCGACCCTGCGGGTGCTGCTGTCGCTGTGGGAGCGGCCGGTGGACAAGATCGACGTGTCCGCTACGGCGGCCGAGGCGCCGGTCGCCGCGCACGGCTGAGTCAGCCGTACGTCGCCAGGAGGTCGTCGATCGCGGGGCCGAGGAACTGCCGGGTCAGCTCGGCCCGGTACGGCACCTGCTCGCCGCGTCCGTCGTATCGGCGCCGCACGATGTCCTCGACCACCTCGGCGGGCGCGCCCAGCGCGGGCAGCAGGTCCAGGGCCTCCCGCTTGGAGATCAGGCGGCCGTCGCGCAGCGTGGCGGTGGCGCGCGCGAAGGTGAGCAGCCCGAGGTCGACCCAGACGTCCCGCTCCCAGAGGTGGGCCCTGTCCACGGCCGGGCGCCAGAACTCCTTCTGGTCGCGGACGACGAAGGCGTCCAGCTCGATGTCGGAGACGGGCGGCAGCAGGGCCTTCGGCGCCTCGCCGTGCAGGACGAGGCCGAAGGTGTGCAGCTCGCGCCGGGTGATGGGGGTGACCGGCCGCCGGAACAGGTGCCCGTGCGCCCAGGTGAGGTGTCTGCGCTCGGCGTCGTCCGCCGTGGCCGGCGTCAGATAGGTGCAGTGCAGCAGGCCGGCGAGGCGGTCGTGGCGCAGCCGGGCGTGCAGCCGTCCGACCCGCCAGGCGGTGCGGGCGGTGACCGGGCCGTCCAGGACGGCGATCAGGTCGAGGTCGCTGCGGCCCTCCCGGTAGTCGCCCCCGCCGAGGGAGCCGTGGGCCCACACGGCGAGCGGGGCGAGTTGCCCCAGCTCGTCGAGGTAGCGTTCGAGCAGGGCCGCGGTGGCGGCGGCCGTGTCGGGTAAGGGGGCGGTCGCGTTCTGGCGCGTCATGCGCTCAGTCTCTCCGGCTCACTCCAGCCCGTACACCCGTCGTGCGTTGTCGGCCGCGATCAGTCCCGCCACGCGCTGGGCGTCCGTCAGTGACCAGGCACCCTCCGCCACCCAGGTGCCGAGCACCCGTGCGAGCGCCTCGCGGAAGAGCCGGGCGCCGACCACGTGCAGCTCGGGCAGGCCGTGGGCGCCGCTGGAGAAGAGGAGCTTGCCGAAGGGGGCGAGTTCCAGGACTTCGGCGAGTACGGCGGTGGCCCGGGCGCCGGTGCGAACCAGTTCGGCGCCCAGGTCGGCGTAGACGTGCGGGAAGACGGCGGCGAGGTGGGCGGCGTGGCGGTGGTACGGGTAGCCGTGCAGCAGGATCAGGTCGGTGCCGAGGCCCGCCGTGGCGCGGGCGAAGTCGGTGAGCAGGACGGGGTCGGTGGCGTCGATCCGCAGGCCCGGTTCGCCGAGGCCCGCGTGGAGCTGCAGCGGACGGCCCGAGGCGACGGCGATCCACAGCAGGTGGCGCAGGAGGACCGGGTCGGTGAGCGCCCCGCCGACCGGCCGGTGGGCGAGCCAGCGTCCCGCCGCGCCGCGCACCTCCCCGGGGCCGGGCGGCTCGGGCGCGAACGCCAGGCCGTGCCGTACGCCCGCGACCGAGGCGAAGGCGACGGCGTTCGCGGCGGCCGCGTGCACCGACTCGGCGAGATTGGCCAGGAACGACTCGACGGTGCCGGAGGTGTCGGCGACCTGTTCGGCGAGGAGTTCGAGGCGGACGATCTCGTGCGCGTCCGCGTCTCCGGTGGAGGCCATCTCGCGCGGGCCGGTGAGGTCGCCGGGCAGGCCCGTGTCGACGAGGTAGGTGGTGACGCCGCTGCCGCGCAGGAGTCTGCGGCCGGCCTCCAGGACGCCCAGTTCGCGGCGCCGGGCCAGATAGCGGGCCGGTGGGCAGTGCGGCTCCAGCCCCAGCAGGGGCGGGCACCAGCGGCGTACGGCGAAGCCCGTCTGGGTGTCGAAGAAGGTGGTGCCGGGGGCCGGCGGGCCCTCGCTGCGGGCGAGGTGGGCCTCGAAGGTGCCGAGGCCCAGCTCCGTGCGCAGTACGCCGTGGCAGTACTGGTCCACGAGGGACGGCGTGTCGATCATCGGGCTCCCCGAGGCTGGACCTGTGAACTCCCACAGGTCCTAACGGGTGAGCCGGGCTCAGGTGTTGCTGTTGGCGGGGCCGCCGACCTGGATTCCGGCCATCCGCGACCACTCGTACGGTCCGGTGCGCACCTTGGCGGCGAACTCGCCGTCGAAGTCCTCGTGGACGGTGACGCCGGCCTTGGCCACGGCCGCCTCGGCGATCGCGTACGTCGGGGCCACGAGGTCGCCCCAGCCGCCGTCCTCGCCGACGAGGACGATGCGGGCGCCGAGCTGGCCGATGTAGGCGACCTGGGCCTCGGCTCCTCCGTGGGCCTTGGCGAAGGTGCCGATCTGCTGCGCGAGCTTGGCCGCCTTGCGCTCCGCGGTGCGCTCCGCCTTGGCCGCCTGCTTGGTGTCTGACATGGTCAGGATGCTACCGAGGGGTAGGGCGGGCGGCGATGGTGGGGTGAGTGGGCTTCGCCACTCGCCGTGGTGGGTTGCGGCGAGTGGGTGCGTTCGGGCTCGTCGTGGTTGCTCGCGCAGTTCCCCGCGCCCCTTTCGGGGCGCGGCTTCGGCTTGGCCTCAGCGCAGGAAGGGGTCCACCGCCACCGCCACGAAGAGCAGGGACACGTAGGTGATCGACCAGTGGAACAGGCGCATTTCCTTGAGCTTGGCGCCGGTCGTGCCGTTCTTCGCGCGGTTCTGGAGGGCGTGGGCCTCCCAGAGCCACCAGCCGCCCGTGACCAGGGCGACCGAGGTGTAGAACCAGCCCGTGTAGCCGAGGGGGGTCAGCATCAGCGAGACGGCGACCATGACCCAGCTGTAGATGACGATCTGCTTGGCGACCACCTTGTTGGAGGCGACCACCGGGAGCATCGGGACGCCGACGCGGGCGTAGTCGTCCTTCACCTTCATGGAGAGGGGCCAGTAGTGCGGCGGGGTCCAGAAGAAGATGACGAGGAAGAGGATGACCGCGGCCCACGACATCGAGTTCGTCACCGCGGACCAGCCGATGAGGACCGGCATGCAGCCGGCGATGCCGCCCCAGACGATGTTCTGCGACGTACGCCGTTTGAGGATCATCGTGTAGACGACGACGTAGAAGAGGAGCGCCCCGAGCGACAGCCAGGCGGACAGCCAGTTGACGAGGACGCCGAACCAGGCGGTGGAGACGACCGCGAGGGTGATGCCGAAGACCAGGCCCTCACGCGGGGTGACCATGCCGGTGACCAGTGGACGCTGGGAGGTGCGCTCCATGAGGGCGTCGATGTCGCGGTCGATGTACATGTTGAGCGCGTTGGCGCCGCCCGCCGAGAGGTAGCCGCCGACGCAGGTGGCGAGCACCAGCCAGAGGTCCGGGACGCCCTGTTCCGCCAGGAACATCACCGGAACCGTGGTGATCAGCAGCAGTTCGATGATCCGCGGCTTGGTGAGCGCCACGAACGCCATGACTCGGGCCCCGATCGGCCGCTGACCCCGGCTGCTGCTCGTGTTGCTCGCGCCCAGCACTCCCGGTGGACGGGATTCGACGGCCGTCACGCACACCCCTGACAGAGACTCCCAGCAAGCCTCCGGATGTGAACTCCCCGTGACGGCTCGCGCGTACCACGCCACTGTAGACGTTGCCCAGAGCCAGCCTTTCAAGGGGGTGGGGTCGTGTTGGGAGGCGCCCGGCGGGGACCCGAACACACTTCGGTTGAGCAGTCGGATGAGCGGCTCCGTATTCAGATGTCGAACAGCGGAACCCCCAGGTCTCACCATGCGGAACACGGGTCGGGAGGCGGACCGGACCCAGTCCCGTCAGTCTGGAATGACTCGAAAAAATGCGCGTTCCTACGGGGGTAGGCTCGACAACGGCCGGTGCCGTGAAGAACACCGGCACGAGACATGTGGAGAGGAGCCCTGACCCAGGGTGAGCACCAAGCCGACCACTACAGACCTCGCGTGGACCGAATTGGACCAGCGGGCCGTCGACACCGCCCGGATCCTGGCCGCCGACGCCGTCCAGAAGGTCGGCAACGGCCATCCGGGCACGGCGATGAGCCTCGCGCCCGCCGCGTACACCCTCTTCCAGAAGGTGATGCGCCACGACCCCGCCGACCCCGACTGGGTGGGCCGTGACCGGTTCGTCCTGTCCGCCGGCCACTCCTCCCTGACCCTCTACATCCAGCTGTACCTGGGTGGCTTCGGCCTGGAGCTGGCCGACCTGGAGGCGTTCCGCACCTGGGGCTCCAAGACCCCGGGCCACCCCGAGTACGGACACACCAAGGGCGTCGAGACGACGACCGGGCCGCTCGGCCAGGGTGTCGCCAACGCCGTGGGCATGGCGATGGCCGCCCGCTACGAGCGTGGTCTCTTCGACCCCGAGACCCCGCAGGGCGAGTCGCCGTTCGACCACCACATCTTCGCCATCGCCGGTGACGGCTGCCTCCAGGAGGGCATCTCCGCCGAGGCGTCCTCGCTGGCCGGTCACCAGAAGCTCGGCAACCTGGTCCTGCTGTGGGACGACAACCACATCTCGATCGAGGGCGACACCGAGACGGCCGTCTCCGAGGACGTCACCAGGCGGTACGAGGCCTACGGCTGGCACGTGCAGCGCGTGGAGCCCAAGGAGAACGGCGACCTCGACCCGGTCGCGCTGTACGCGGCGATCGAGGCCGCGAAGGCGGTCACCGACAAGCCGTCGTTCATCGCGATGCGTTCGATCATCGCCTGGCCCGCCCCGAACGCGCAGAACACCGAGGCCGCGCACGGCTCGGCGCTCGGCGCGGACGAGGTCGCGGCCACCAAGCGCGTCCTCGGCTTCGACCCCGAGAAGAGCTTCGACGTCGCGGACGAGGTCATCGCGCACACGCGTGCCCTGGGCGAGCGCGGCCGTGAGGCCCGTGCCGTCTGGGAGAAGCAGCTCCAGGAGTGGCGGGACGGCAACGCCGAGCGCGCCGCCGAGTTCGACCGGATCAGCGCGGGCGAGCTGCCCGAGGGCTGGGAGTCGCACCTGCCGGAGTTCGAGACGGGCAAGGGCGTCGCGACGCGTGCCGCGTCCGGCAAGGTCCTCCAGGCGCTCGGCGCGGTGATCCCCGAGCTGTGGGGCGGCTCCGCCGACCTCGCCGGGTCGAACAACACCACGATCGACAAGACCAGTTCGTTCCTCCCGGCGGACAACCCGCTGCCGGAGGCGGACCCCTACGGCCGCACGATCCACTTCGGCATCCGCGAGCACTCCATGGCCGCGGAGATGAACGGCATCGCGCTGCACGGCAACACCCGTATCTACGGCGGCACGTTCCTCGTGTTCTCCGACTACATGCGCAACGCCGTGCGCCTGTCCGCGCTGATGCACCTGCCGGTGACGTACGTGTGGACGCACGACTCCATCGGTCTCGGTGAGGACGGCCCGACGCACCAGCCGGTCGAGCACCTCGCCTCGCTGCGCGCGATCCCGGGTCTGAACGTGGTCCGCCCGGCCGACGCCAACGAGACCGCCATCGCCTGGCGCGAGATCCTCCGGCGCTGGACCAAGGAGTTCGGCAAGGGCGCCCCGCACGGTCTGGCGCTGACCCGTCAGGGCGTGCCGACGTACGAGGCCAACGAGGGCGCCGCCAAGGGCGGTTACGTGCTCTTCGAGGCGTCGAACGGCGCGCCGGAGATCGTCCTCATCGCCACCGGTTCCGAGGTCCACGTGGCTGTCGAGGCCCGTGAGCGGCTGGAGGCCGACGGGGTGCCCACCCGCGTCGTGTCCATGCCGTCCGTGGAGTGGTTCGAGGAGCAGGACCAGGGGTACCGGGACAGCGTTCTGCCGCCGTCCGTCAAGGCGCGTGTCGCGGTCGAGGCCGGCATCGGGCTGACGTGGCACAAGTACGTCGGCGACGCCGGTCGCATCGTTTCGCTGGAGCACTTCGGCGCTTCGGCCGACGGCAAGGTCCTCTTCCGCGAGTTCGGCTTCACTGCCGAGAACGTGGCCGCGGTCGCGCAGGAATCCCTCGCCGCCGCTCAGCGCTGACGCTTACACACGACACGTAGGAGATGTAATTCCATGACAGACGCACTCAAGCGCCTCTCCGAGGAAGGCGTGGCGATCTGGCTGGACGACCTGTCGCGCAAGCGCATCACGTCCGGCAACCTCGCCGAGCTGCTCGACCAGCAGCACGTCGTGGGCGTCACCACCAACCCGTCGATCTTCCAGAAGGCGATCAGCAGCGGTGACGGCTACGAGCAGCAGGTCTCCGACCTCGCCGCCCGCAAGGTCACCGTCGAAGAGGCCATCCGCATGATCACGACGGCGGACGTCCGTGACGCCGCCGACATCCTGCGCCCGGTCTTCGACGCGACCGGCGGCCAGGACGGCCGGGTCTCCATCGAGGTCGACCCGCGCCTGGCGCACAACACCAAGGCGACGGTCGCCGAGGCCAAGCAGCTGGCGTGGCTGGTGGACCGCCCGAACACCCTGATCAAGATCCCGGCGACGAAGGCGGGCCTGCCCGCGATCACCGAGACCATCGGCCTCGGCATCAGCGTCAACGTCACGCTGATCTTCTCGCTGGAGCGCTACCGCGCGGTCATGGACGCCTACCTGGCCGGTCTGGAGAAGGCCAAGGAGCGCGGCCTGGACCTCTCCAAGATCCACTCGGTGGCGTCCTTCTTCGTGTCCCGCGTGGACACCGAGATCGACAAGCGCCTCGACGCGCTCGGCACCGACGAGGCCAAGGCCGCCCGCGGCAAGGCCGGTGTCGCCAACGCGCGCCTCGCGTACCAGGCGTACGAGGAGGTCTTCTCGGACGGCCGCTGGGCCGCGCTGGAGAGCGCGGGCGCCAACAAGCAGCGTCCGCTGTGGGCCTCGACCGGCGTCAAGGACCCGGCGTACAAGAGCACGCTGTACGTCGACGAGCTGGTCGCGCCGAACACGGTCAACACCATGCCGGAGGCCACGCTGGAGGCCACCGCGGCGAGCGGTGAGATCCGCGGCAACGCGATCGCCGGGACGTACGAGCAGTCGCGTGCCGAGCTGGACGCGGTGGAGAAGCTCGGGATCTCGTACGACGAGGTCGTGCAGCTGCTGGAGGACGAGGGCGTCGAGAAGTTCGAGGCGTCCTGGAACGACCTGCTCAAGTCGACCGAGGCGGAGCTGCAGCGCCTCGCACCCTCGGAGGGCTGAACACCTTGTCGAGCAGCAATCCGCTGCGTGACGCCGCGGACCGACGGCTCCCGCGTATCGCGGGGCCGTCGGGCCTGGTCATCTTCGGCGTCACAGGCGATTTGTCACGTAAAAAGCTGATGCCTGCCGTGTACGACCTCGCCAACCGCGGACTGCTGCCGCCGGGCTTCTCGCTCGTCGGCTTCGCGCGCCGGGAGTGGGCGAACGAGGACTTCGCGCAGGAGGTGCACGACGCGGTCAAGGAGCACGCGCGCACGCCCTTCCGCGAGGAGGTCTGGCAGCAGCTCATCCAGGGCATGCGGTTCGTCCAGGGCACCTTCGACGACGACGAGTCCTTCGAGCGGCTGCGCGACACCATCCAGGAGCTGGACAAGGCCCAGGGCACGGGCGGCAACTTCGCCTTCTACCTCTCGGTGCCGCCGTCCGCGTTCCCGGTCGTCATCCAGCAGCTGAAGAAGCACGGGCTCGCGGACCAGAGCAGTGGCTCGTGGCGGCGCGCGGTCATCGAGAAGCCGTTCGGCCACGACCTGGCGTCCGCCGAGGACCTCAACACGACCGTGGAAGAGGTCTTCGCCCCGGACCAGGTCTTCCGGATCGACCACTACCTCGGCAAGGAGACCGTCCAGAACATCCTGGCGCTCCGCTTCGCCAACACGATGTTCGAGCCGATCTGGAACCGGTCCTTCGTGGACCACGTGCAGATCACGATGGCCGAGGACATCGGCATCGGCGGCCGGGCGGGCTACTACGACGGCATCGGCGCGGCCCGTGACGTCATCCAGAACCACCTGCTGCAGCTGATGGCGCTGACCGCGATGGAGGAGCCCGCCTCCTTCGACGCGGACGCGCTCGCCGCCGAGAAGACCAAGGTGCTCGGCGCGGTGCGGCTGCCGAAGGACCTGGGCCGGGACACCGTGTTCGCGCAGTACGCGGCCGGCTGGCAGGGCGGCGAGAAGGTCATCGGCTACCTCGAAGAGGACGGCATCGACCGCAAGTCGAAGACCGACACCTACGCGGCGATCAAGGTCGAGGTCGACAACCGCCGCTGGGCGGGCGTCCCCTTCTACCTGCGGACGGGCAAGCGCCTGGGCCGCCGGGTCACCGAGATCGCGGTCGTCTTCCAGCGTGCACCGCACTCCCCCTTCGACTCCACCGCCACCGAGGAACTGGGCCAGAACGCGATCGTCATCCGCGTCCAGCCCGACGAGGGCGTCACGGTCCGCTTCGGTTCGAAGGTGCCGGGCACCTCGATGGAGATCCGGGACGTGTCGATGGACTTCGCGTACGGCGAGTCCTTCACCGAGTCCTCGCCCGAGGCGTACGAGCGTCTGATCCTCGACGTCCTCCTCGGCGACTCCAACCTCTTCCCGCGCACCGAGGAGGTCGAGCTGTCCTGGAAGATCCTCGACCCGATCGAGGAGTACTGGGACAAGCACGGCAGGCCCGCGCAGTACCAGGCGGGCACGTGGGGTCCCGTCGAGGCGGACGAGATGCTGGAGCGAGACGGACGGAGCTGGCGCCGGCCATGAAGACGGATCTCACGGACACCACGGCCAGCAAGATCAACAAGGCGCTGGTGAAAGCCCGCCGGGCGATAGGCACCCCGGCCGTCGGCATGGTGCTCACGCTGGTCATCGTGACGGACGAGGAGAACGCGTACGACGCGCTCAAGTCCGCCAACGACGCCTCCCGCGAGCACCCCTCGCGCACGATCGTGGTGATCAAGCGCGTCTCCCGCTCCCCGCGCGACCGGACGAAGTCCCGCCTCGACGCCGAGGTACGGGTGGGCGCGGACGCGGGCACCGGCGAGACGGTCGTGCTGCGGCTCTACGGCGAGGTCGCGGACCACGCCCAGTCGGTGGTGCTGCCGCTGCTGCTGCCGGACGCGCCGGTGGTGGTGTGGTGGCCGGTGAACGCGCCGCTCGACCCGGCCCGCGATCCGCTGGGCGCGCTCGGCCAGCGCCGGGTCACCGACAGCTACGCCGCCGAGAAGCCCATCGAGGAGCTGCGGGCCCGCGCGGAGAACTACGAGCCCGGCGACACGGATCTGGCCTGGACCCGGATCACGCCCTGGCGCTCCATGCTGGCCGCCGCGCTCGACCAGGTGGACTGCGAGGTCATCTCCGCGGAGGTGCAGGGCGAGCAGTACAACCCGAGCGTGGAACTGCTGGCCATGTGGCTGGCGGACCGGCTCCATGTGCACGTACGGCGCGGGGTGTCGGCCGGGCCCGGCCTCAACGAGGTGCGGATGCTGACCAGCACCGGGCCCATCCGGCTGTACCGGCCCGCCGGGGGGCTCGCCCTCCTCACGCTGGAGGACCAGCCGGACCGGGCGGTGGCGTTGAAGCGGCGCGAGACGTCCGAGCTGCTGGCGGAGGAGCTGCGCAGGCTCGACCCCGACGACACGTACGCTTCGGCGCTGCGGTTCGGGGTGGACCGGTTGGGTGGCGGACTGAGCGGCGCGGCCGGTGCCGGGGGTTCGGTCTCCGGTGCCGGGGGTGCTGGGGCGGTGACCTCGGCCGGAGCGCCGGGGGATGCGTCGGCGTTCGTTCCGGGTGCCGTGTCCGGGTCCGGTCCCGGGCTGGGTGCGGCCGTCGCGTCGGCCGCTTCCGCGGCGCGGGCTTCGGCCGCGGCGCTGCCTCCGGCCGCTCCGTCGGGATCGGCCGGGTCCACGGGGTCCGCAGGGTCCACGGGGTCGGCAGGGTCCACGGCGTCGGCCGGTGACGGTGACTCCGAGCGGCCCACTCCCGCGCAGATGCCGCCCGTGAAGAAGGCGAACTCGTCATGAGCACACCGCAGTTGGTCGTCCACCGGGACAAGGAGCTGATGGCGCAGGCCGCGGCGGCCCGGCTGATCACCAAGGTCGTGGACGCGCAGGCCTCGCGCGGCTACGCCTCGGTCGTCCTCACGGGCGGGCGCAACGGCAACGGGCTGCTCGCCGCGCTCGCGGCGGCGCCCGCCCGGGACGCGATCGACTGGGGCCGGCTGGATCTGTGGTGGGGCGACGAGCGGTTCCTGCCCGAGGGCGACGCCGAGCGCAATGTCACCCAGGCCCGGGAGGCGCTGCTGGACTCCGTGCCGCTGGACCCGAAGCGGGTGCACGCCATGCCCGCTTCGGACGGGCCGTGGGGTGCCGATGTGGACGCGGCGGCAGCGGCGTACGCGGAGGAGTTGGCGCGGGCGGCGGGGCCGGAGAACCACGGGTCGGTGCCGACGTTCGACGTGCTGATGCTGGGGGTCGGGCCGGACACCCATGTGGCCTCGCTCTTCCCCGAGTTGCCCGCCGTGCGGGAGACCGAGCGGACGGTGGTGGGGGTGCGTGGGGCGCCGAAGCCGCCGCCGACGCGGGTCACGTTGACGTTGCCGGCGATTCGGGCGGCGCGTGAGGTGTGGTTGCTGGCGGCCGGGGAGGACAAGGCGGGGGCGGCGGCGATCGCGTTGTCCGGGGCCGGGGAGATCCAGGCGCCGGCGGCGGGGGCGACGGGGAGGTCGCGGACCCTGTGGCTGCTGGACGCGGCGGCGGCGTCCCGCCTGCCACGCGCCCTGTACCCACCGGCCTCACCGTGAAGGGTTGACTCGCCCCCGCCGCCCCTACCCGTCCCATCCTTCAGGGGCTGCGCCCCTTCGACCCCCAGACGTCCGCCCGGTGGGGCTTCTCGCGCAGTTCCCCGCGCCCCTGAAAGGCCTGCGGCCATTTCATAGGGGCGCGGGGAACTGCGCGAACGGGGTCCGGGGCGGAGCCCCGAGTCTTTGAGCGGGGGTCGAAGGCGGCGCGCAGCCCCTGTCAGGCGGTGAAGTCGTTCTCGCGGGTTTCCGGCAGCGCCAGCAGGCACAGCAGGCTGACCAGGCACAACCCGCCCGTGTAGAACCCCAGCACCAACGGCGACGACCACTGACTGTTCAGCCACGTCGCCACCAGCGGAGCGAACCCGCCGCCGAGCGTGTTGGCCAGGATGAACGCCGCCGACGCCCCGGTGTAGCGCAGCCTCGCCGGGAACAACTCCGCCAGGAACGCCGCCGCCGGCGAGAACATCAGCGCGAGCAGCCCGAGGCCCACGGTGTACGCACCGGTGATGACGAACCCGTTGCCCGTGCTCAGCGACCCGTACATCGGCACGGCCCACACGACGGACCCGACCGCGCCGGCCAGCATCAGCGGACGGCGCCCGACCCTGTCGGCCAGCCGGGCGACGGGCAGCGTGATCGCGATCCCGGCCGCCGCCCCCACGCTCGCCGCCGTCAGCATCGTGTTCTGCGGGATGCCGAGCGACTTCGGCCCGTAGGACAGGCTGTAGACGATCGTCAGGTAGTAGACGGCGGACCCGCCGATCGCCGCGCCGGTGCCGAGCAACAGCCGCCCGGGGTACCGCGCGAGGAGCGTCCCGAGCGGAAAGCGCGACACCGCCGACACCGAAGAAGGCGCAGATGCCGGGGAGGCCTCGCGCGTCGCCGCCGAGGCGCGGTCCTGGAAGACCGGTGACTCCGACACCGTCGTCCGCACCCACAGCCCGACCACCACGAGCACCGCGCTGAGCAGGAACGGCACGCGCCAGGCCCAGTCGGTGAAGCCGTCGCGGCCCACGATGTTCAGGGTCGGGAGGATGACGGCGGTGGAGAGCAGGAACCCGAGGGAGGGGCCGACGTTCGGGACGGCGGCGTAGAGGGCCCGCCGGCCGGGCGGGGCGTGCTCGGCGGCCAGCAGGACCGCGCCGCCCCACTCGCCGCCCATGCTGACGCCCTGCAGCAGACGGAGTGTCACCAGCAGGACGGGGGCGAGGAGTCCGGCGGTCTCGTAGGTCGGGAGCAGGCCGACGCCGACCGTCGCGAGGCCCATCAGCAGGAGGGAGGCGACCAGGGCGCGTCGTCGGCCCAGCCGGTCGCCGATCGTGCCGAAGAGCACGACACCCAGGGGGCGGGACAGGAAGGCCGCGGCGAAGGTGAGGAACGCGGCGAGGGAGGAGACGGTCGGGTTGCCGGAGGGGAAGAACGCGGGGCCGAGGACGAGCGCGGAGGCCGTGCCGTAGACGGCGAAGTCGTAGTACTCAATGGTCGTGCCGATGAGACTCGCGGCGGCGACCCTGGGCGCCTTGTTCGACCCGGCCGGCGGGGAGTCCGGTAAGGAGACGGGTCTGGGTTCCGCGGCCTCGGCGACGGTTTTGGACGGGGATTCGGGCATGGGGGGCTCACTTCCGGTACGCCCGGAGACGAATGGTCCGGGCCCAGAGGGGGACGGCCACGCATGAAACACGAACCGGAGTGCGGCTGTCACCCTAGGCCGGGAAATTCGAATCCCACAAGGAACCCTCGGAAAAGAACGCCCGCCCAGTTCGTCGAATTGTTTCGATGGCGGAATACGCGCGATTACGCAGGACAACGACATTTAAAGCATGTGATCCCGCTATGCGTGCGGACAGGTCGCCAAAATACGCCACGAACACCACTCCTGGGCCTCGTCAACCCCGGAGATCCTGTCAAGTGGCTGTCAATATTCATGTGGGGGCATGCATAAAAATTTGCCGACGGTCACGCCTTGCCAACCGCCGATCACGCACGGAATGCTGACGCCCTGGCTGAACTTGAAAGTTCTACGACCATCGTTTTTCGGACATGGAGCGGAAGGCGCTTTTCCCATGCTGAAAACTGGCAAGCCATTACGTTGGAGAAGGCTTTCCCTGGCCGGCGACGACCGGCATTTACTGATACCCCTCGACCACAGCGTCTCGGACGGTCCAGTCGCTCCTCCGGGTCAGTGGGAAGAGCTGTTGAAGGCTCTGGTGGCCGGCGGCGCCGACGGGATCATCGTCCACAAAGGGCGCGCCCGCACACTCGACCCGGCCCTCCTCAGGAGCTGTGCGCTGGTGGTGCATCTGAGCGCCAGCACGGCCTGCTCCGCCGACGCCGACGCCAAGGTGCTGGTCGGCGACGTCGAGGAGGCGGTGGCCCTCGGCGCCGACGCGGTCAGCGTCCATGTGAACATCGGCTCGGACACCGAGGGGCGCCAGCTCGCGGACCTGGGCGCGGTGGCCCGGTCCTGCGACACCTGGGGCATGCCGCTGATCGCCATGGTCTACCCGCGGGGCCCCCGGATCGAGAACCCGCACGATCCCGCGCTCCTCGCGCACATCGTGAACGTCGCCGCCGACCTGGGCGCCGACATGGTGAAGACCTCGGTGGCCCTGCCGCTCGACCGGATGGCCGAGGTGGTGGCCCACAGCCCCATCCCCGTCCTCGCGGCCGGCGGCCCGCCCGACGGCTCCGACCTCATCGAGTACGGCACCGCCGTGATGGCCGCCGGCTGCCGGGGCCTGGCCGTCGGCCGCCGTATCTTCTCCTCCCCCTCCCCCGCATCCCTGGTCTCGCGGCTCGCCGCGGTGGTGCACGGCGACGGGGTCACCAATGACATGAGCATGACCTCCCCCTCCCCTTACTCGACGATCGTGGCAGGTGTCGCATGAGGTTCGCGTGGATCGATCTCCGTGAAGTCCCCCGTCCGCAGCTCCAGGCGGTGGTGGACGCGGCCGTCCACGCCCGGATGGCCGGGGTGGTCTCCGCCGACGCCGAGCTGCTGGGGACACTCCCGCCGACGGTGACCCGGGTGCTGGCCGGCGGAGCCCCGAGCGCCGCTCCCCCGAAGAAGACCGCGGTCAAGGGCGACAAGGAGGCCAAGGCTGCCGCCGACGCCACATCCGAAGCCAAGGCGGCCGCCGACGCCGAATCCGAGCACAAGCTCCCGGCCGGCGCCGGATTCGACCTCCTGCTGCGGAAGTTCACCGTCCAGGACGAGCTGGACGCCCTCGCCTCCGAGAACCGGGCCGCCACCGACGCGCCGGTCGCCGGCTTCGTCGACGTACGGGACGACCGCACCCTCCAGCTGTCGTGCGCGGGCGCGATGGCACTGCCGTACACGGTGATCCACTTCGCCGATCCGACGAAGATCCCGCTGGAGATCGTGCTCGCGGCGGCCGAGTCGGCCGAGGGGAAGCTGGTCACCGTGGTCGGGGACCTGGAGGAGGCGGCCATCGTCTTCGACGTGCTCGAACGCGGCTCGGACGGCATCCTGTTCACCCCCCGGAGCGCGGACGACGTGTTCGCGCTGGCGCGGCTGCTGGAGGCGACCACCCCGCAGCTGGAGCTGTCCACGCTCACCGTCGAGAGCATCCGGCACGTCGGGCTCGGCGACCGGGTCTGTGTGGACACCTGCTCCCACTTCGAGGAGGACGAGGGCATCCTCGTCGGCTCGTACTCCTCCGGCTTCGTGCTCTGCTGCAGCGAGACCCACCCGCTGCCGTACATGCCGACGCGGCCGTTCCGGGTCAACGCCGGCGCCCTGCACTCGTACACGCTGGGCCCCGACAACCGCACCAACTACCTCAGCGAGGTCGGCTCCGGCAGCGCCCTGCTCGCGGTCGGCGCCGACGGCCGTACCCGGCGGGTGGTGGTCGGGCGGGCCAAGCTGGAGTCCCGGCCGCTGCTGGAGATCCGCACCCACGCGGAGGACGGACGGCTGGTGAGCCTGACCGTCCAGGACGACTGGCACGTGCGGGTCCTCGGGCCGGGCGGCAAGGTCCTCAACGTCACCGAACTGCGGACCGGCGACGAGCTGCTCGGCTATCTGGCCCAGGACAAGCGCCATGTGGGCCTGCCCATCGGCGAGTTCTGCAAGGAGGTCTGAGGCCCCATGGGCGAACTCGTGGCGGCCGCGGCCGGCGAGGACGGGATGGGCGTCCTGGTCCAACGGCTGTTCGACGCGCGGGACGACGGTCTGCCGTATCTGACACACCAGCGGGAGACCGTCACCCGCGGGGAGTTACGGGAGCGGGTGGCCAAGCAGGCCGCCGTGTTCGCCGGGTACGACATCGGGCCGGGCAGCACGGTGGGGCTGCGGACGCCGCCCAGCTTCACCCAGGTCGAGGTGCTGCTCGCGCTGTGGCGGCTGGGCGCACAGGTGATGCTGTTCGACTTCCGGCTGAAGCCCGCCGAGGTCGACGCCCTGTGCGCCGTCTGCCGGCCGCAGTTCATGGTCCGGGCCGGCAGCAACGTACGGGCCGCGTTCGGCTTCCGGTCCGAGTACGAGGTCGCCACCGAGTGCCGCAGGGCGGGGCGGGCGGCCGACGGCGACCACCGGCTGGTCCAGTTCAGCTCGGGGTCGACCGGGCGGCCGAAGGTGATCGGCCGGACCGCCTCCTCGATCGCCGCCGAGGTCGAGTCGTTCGCGGCGGTTCCCGGGATGCCGGTCGAGGGCGACCGGCTGCTGCTGCTCAGCTCCACCGCGCACAGCTTCGGGCTGCTCGGCGGGCTGCTGCACGCGCTGGCGGCCGGGGTCTCCGTCGTCTTCGCGCCCCGGGTCTCGGCCCGCGACATCCTGCGGACCTCCCTCGACCACCGGATCACCACCCTGTTCGGGGTGCCGATGCACTACGAGCTGCTCGCGGCCGCCCTCGATCCGCCCGCGCTGCCCGCGCTGCGCACCGCCGTCTCCGGCGGCGAGCTGATGCCCCCCGAGGTCGCCGCGCGGTTCGCCGAGCGGTACGGCGTGACGGTCGGCGAGGCCTACGGCACCACCGAGACCGGCATCGTCGCCATCGACGTCGGCGGCACACTCCGGCCCTCCGTGGGCCGGCCCGCGCCGGGCGTGGTGGTCCGGGAGCACAAGGGCGAACTGGACGTCGCGCTCGCCGAGTCGCCGTACCTCTTCGACTCCGGCGGCACCCAGTACGCCGACGGCTGGCTGCACACCCGGGACCGGGCCGTGGTCGGCGCCGACGGCACGGTCACCGTGGGCGGCCGCGCCGACTCCCTCGTCGTCATCGGCGGCCTCAAGGTCGACCTCACCGAGGTCGAGCACGTGCTGCGCGCGCACCCGGCCGTCGAACAGGCGGTCCTCGTCCACGAGGACGTCACCGAGGCGTACGTGACCGTCGCCGCCGGGACCGAGCGTCCCTCGGCGGAGGAGCTGCTGCGCTGGTGCCGGGAACGGCTGGCCGACTACAAGCTGCCCCGGGTGATCCGGCTGCTGGAGAACCTGCCCCGCACGTCGAACGGGAAGCTGGTCCGCCGGGCGGCGACGCTCCAGGCGGCAGCGACGACGAGCGACGCGTAGCGGCTCGGCCCCAGCCGTCCGCGCGCGGCCCGCACACGACTTTTCGCACGACCTTCTCACGACCTTCCCCTCTGGAGATGGCGATCATGAGCACGTCCACCCTGGACAACGAGATCCGCGAGTTCGTCCTGACCACGGTCATCGACGAGATGAACATCCTGCTGAGCCGCGACGGCATCACCGACGAGAGCCCGGTGACCGTCGGCGGTCTGGAGCTGGACTCCCTGAGTCTGATCGAGCTGACGTTGCGGCTGGAATCGCGGTTCGGCGTGGAGATCCCGGACACCGACATCGAGCCGCTGGCCTCGCTGACCCTCGGCGGGCTGGTGGCCGAGGTCGTCCGGCGCGGGGCGAAGGCATGACGGCGGAGACCGCCGGGCCGCCCGTCACGGAAGCGGCCCCGCAGGGCGCCGCCGCGCCGACCGTCCTCACCACCGGGCTCGTCCGGGAGCTGCTGTCCGACCGCAAGATCTTCCCCGGCGTCCCGGACGACCTCGACGAGGACGCCGAACTCGTCCTGGACTCCCTGGGGTTGGTGTGGCTGCTGCATGTGGTGGAGGAGCGGTACGGCCTGATCGTGGAGCCCCGCGACGAGGACATCGCGAACCTGACCTCACTCCGCCGCCTCACGGAGTTCCTGGGCGCGGCAGGGGCGCCGGATTCGGCGGGGGCGGGGGCGGCGAGTGCGTCGGACGCGGCGGGTGGGGGTGAGCGCGGTGACCGGTGAGGTGATGGTGACCGGGTTCGGTGTCCGTACCGCCTTCGGCGCGGGCGCGGACGCCCTGCGGCGCGGTGTCTTCGCCGGTGTTCCCTCCTTCGCCCCCACCACCCGCTTCGACACCGCTCCCTACCGCACCCCGATGGCCGGCGCCGCCCCCGACGGCCCCGACGCGGTGGAGCACTGGGCGCTGCGTCCCGCCCTCGCACGCTGCGGGGCGGAAGCCCTCGACATGGCCGGGCTGCCGACGGGCACCGAGGCGGCGGTCCTGCTGGGCATCGCGGGCGACTGCACGAGCATCACCCGGTACTGGCGGGAGGCGGCGGCACCGGGGGCCGACGAGAACGACGGCGCCGGTACGGGCCGAGCCACCACCCCGGCCCCCGGGCTCACCGGGACCGACGCGGGGCACGCACCCCCCGGTGAAGCGCCCGACGCCGGGTCCGCCTTACCTGGCAACGGGACCGTCGGAGCGGTGGGGCTCGCCGCGCCACCGGCCGACCCGGCGGCTGCCCGGCTCGCCGACGCCGTCCCCGCCCATCTCGCCGAGTCACTGGCAGGAGGCCTCGGGCTGACCGGGCCCCGGCTCACCTTCACCAACGCCTGTGTGGCCTCCGCCGCCGCGATCATCCACGCCTGCCGGCTGATCTCCACCGGGCGGGTCGATGTCGCGGTGTGCGCCGGCGGCTATCTCGTGGAGGAGGAGACGTTCGGGAAGTTCGACTCGGGGCGGGCCCTGTCGCGTGACGGCACCGTGCGGCCGTTCAGCGCCGACCGCACCGGGCTGCTGCTCGGCGACGGGGTCGCGGCGGTCGTACTGGAGTCCGCCGAGCACGCGCGGCGGCGCGGGGCGCGGCCGCTGGCGGGTGTGGTCGGCTGGGGTGCGGCGACCGACGCCCACCACATCGCGCAGCCGCATCCCGACGGCGTCGGCCTGGCCCGCGCGACCCGGCAGGCGCTGCGGATGGCCGGGGACCCCGACGGGTCGGGCCTCGGCTATGTCAACGCCCATGGCACCGGCACCAAGTACAACGACGGCGCCGAGACGCGGGGGCTGCGCGCCGCGCTCGGGGAGCGGGCCGAGTCGATCCCGGTCAGCTCGACCAAGAGCACCACGGGGCATCTCCTGGAGGCCGCCGGAGTCGTGGAGTTCGTGATCACGATGCTGGCCCTGACGGAGGGCGTGCTGCCGCCGACCGCCAACTTCACGCGGGCGGACCCCGAGTGCGACCTGGACTACGTACCGAACAGGCCCCGCCCCGCCGACCTCCGCCGGGCCCTCACCATCAACGCCGCCTTCGGGGGCGCCAACACCGCACTCGTCCTGGAGCGGCCGTGACGACGACGGAGACGAAGACGGACAGGAGAAGGACGACCGAGACCCGTTCCGACAGCGGGAGCGAGGCCCTCACGGCCGACGGATCCGTGCCGCGTTCGCCGCTCCTGGTCCTGGCCGGCGCCACCGCGACCCATGGCACCGGGCGGGACGGCGACATCCCGCTGCCGCGCCTGCCCGGGTTCGTGGAGTCGGCGTTCAGCCCGCTGGTGTACGAGGTCGCCGCGCGGTGTCTGACCGAGCGGCCCGGGGACGGTGCCCGTACGGCCGTCGCGCTCGCGAGCCTGATGGGCGACACCACGACGGCCGATCTGGCGAGCCGGCGCGTGGTCGCGGGCCGGGTCCACAACCCGCTGCTGTTCATGCAGGCCACGGCCAACTCCGTGCTGGGACACCTCAGCCGGGAGTTCGGGATCACCGGGCAGATGTTCAGCCTGTCCACCCTCGACGACCCGGTGACCGAACTGCTGGCCATGGCCGAACTCCTCCTGGAGGACCCGGAGCTGGACCAGGTCCTGGTGATCGGCGTGGAACTGGGCGGCGGCGAGCGGTGGGCCGCCGTGCACCAGGAGTTGTCCGCGGAGTACGGCCGCCCGGTCCCGGACCTGCCCGAGAGCGCCGCCCTGGCGGTGGCCGTCCTGCTCGGCCGCCCCGACTCCGGCGCGCACCCCGGACCCGGTGCCCCCATCACGGCGGCGGCCGCGCACAACGGCAGCGTCCAAGGTCTGTTCGACCTGGCCGCCGCCCACCGGCGGTCGCCGCGGGACGCGGAACGAGACGAGACGGAGAGCCATGCTCATCAGTAGGCAGGAGCGGGCACGGATCTGCTCCGACACGGAACTCGGCGCCGGCAACGTCCTGCGACGACTGCGCGCATACGAACGCCCGCTCGACGAAACGGTGTTGCACACCGACCGCACCTGGCGCGCACCGGACGGCAGCCACCCCGAGGCGCTGACTCTCGGGCAGTTGTACGAGGCGGTCGAAGCCTACGCCGGCTGGTACACGGCCCACGGGGTGCGCCCCCGCGACCCGGTGGCCATCCACTCCTCCTCCGCCACCGAGTTCGCGGTGAACTTCCTGGCGCTGACCTCGATCGGAGCCGTGCCGTCGTTCGTCAACGGCAACCTCTCGCCGGAGATCGCCCGGGAGTACGTCCGCCGCCAGGGCGCGGTGGGCGCCTTCACGGACGAGGCGCACCGGGAGGTGCTGACCGGGGACGCGGGCGGAGCCGGGGGCGCGGACGGAGAAGGGGGCGCGAACGGCTCCGGGGGGCGCGGCCTCGGGCTCGGCTTCCACGTGACCGCCGCCGACGTCCACCCGGAGCACCGCGCGTCGCTCCCGCCGTCGTACCCCTACCGGCACGACCCCACCGACCCGGTGCTCATCTCCCACTCCTCCGGCACGACCGGCCTGCCGAAAGGGGTGCCGCACACCCATCGGACGCTGATGTACGCCCAGCTGCACCGACTGCGGTTCTCGACCGGCGCCGACATGGAACGCACGCTCGTGGGACTGCCGGGCGCGCACAACGCGATGGTCGCGACGCTGCTGTACTGCCTGCTGCTGCGCACGGACCTCAAGTTGCTCTCCAGCCAGCGCGGCACGGACGTGCTGGACGCGATCGAGGAGTTCCGGCCGACGACCGTGCTGGCCTTCGCCGGAACCTTCGGCGAGATGGCGGCGGAGGATCTGACGGCGCGCGATCTGTCCAGCGTGCAGGTGTGGTTCAACACGGGGGACGCGGCGCACGAGGCGCACATCCGGGCCCTCGTCCAGCACGGGAGCCGGATCGAGATCCGGCGGGACCTGAGCCGCGTCCGGGTCGAGGGGTCGGTCTTCGTGGACGGACTCGGTTCGTCGGAGGCCGGCTACTCCGTCTTCCACAACCGGCACACCAAGGACACCTCCGCCTACTCCCGCTGCGTCGGCAAGCCGATCAGCTTCGCCGAGGCCGCCGTGCTCGCCGAGGACGGCACCCCGCTGCCGCCCGGGCGGATCGGCCGTCTGGGCCTCAAGTCGCCGACGCTGACGCCCGGTTACTGGAACGACTCGCTGACCTGGCACCGGATGCGGCTCGGCGGCTACTGGCTCACCGGGGACCTCGCCCACCAGGACGAGGAGGGCAACTTCTACCACCTCGACCGGGCCCCGGACGCCATCCGCACCCCGGCGGGGATCGTCTTCAGCACCCGTACCGAGGAACTGCTCCTGGCCGCGCTGCCGGAACTCAGCGACTGCACGGTGGTCGGGATCGCCCCCGAGGGCGTACGCGCGGACTGGGACGGCGACGGCGAGGCGGAGGCGTACGCGCTGCTCCAACTCGCCGACGAAATCGCCGATGAACGCACCGGCGGACTGGCCGACCCGAGCGCCACCGGAGCGGGAGTCGACGAGGAGTGGACCGGGCGGGTCAACGCGGTGCTGACGGCGGCCGGGTTCCCCCCGGTGACCCGGGCCCTGCGGATGAAGGCCGGTGACGTGGCCAAGGGCGCCACCGGCAAGGTTCTCAAACGAGTGATGCGCGACCGGTTCGCCGCCGACACGGCCGCCGCGGTCGCCGCCGAGGAGCAGCACGCATGAGCACGCACTCCGACGCCGACGGCGTCAATCACCGCGCCCGGGCCGGTGAGGCGTACCGGCTGTGGTGGCAGCACGACGCCAACTGGTACCAGGGGGTGGCCGCCCGGTTCGGGCAGGAGGCCGCGAACGAGATCAACGCGGAGGCGATGGGGAAGGTCGCCCTGCACGTCGGGCAGCGGGTCGCCAAGCTGTACGGCCCCCTCCCCGACACCGGCGACGGCCGCAAGGACCTGGAGGAGCTGCGCCGCCGTTACGACGACTGCGGCGACCGGATGTTCCCGCCGGAGCTGCGCAACGCCGCCACCGAGGTCGAGGACGACGACCTGATCGTCCTCACCCTCAAGCGGAACTTCGCGATCACCATGGTCCGGATGGCCGGCTCGCTGGAGGGCTACCGCTGCCCGTGCACCGCCGTCCACGCCGGCTGGTCCGAGGGACTGGGCGTGACCCTCACGGAGAACAGGGCCGAGACCTGTCTGCGGAACGGCGACGCGTCGTGCCGTCTGCTGATGCGCGTCGCCGCTCCCGTCGCACCGGGTTCGGAGGACTGAGGCATGCGCGTACTTGTCGCCGGGGCCACCGGAGTGGTCGGCCGTCCGCTGGTGGGCGCGCTGCGGGCGCGGGGCCACCGGGTGAGCGCACTGGTGCGGCAGAGGTCGAGGGACCGGGTCCCGGAGGCGGACGAGGTGGTGGTCGCCGACGCCCTGGACCGTGAGGCCGTGCTGGCGGCGGTGTCGGCAGCCCGGCCCGAGGTGGTCGTCCACCAGATGTCGGCGCTGCGTCTGCTGCGCGACGACCCGCCGGGGGCCTTCGCCCTCACCGCCCGGCTGCGCACCGAGGGCACCGCCCATCTGGTCGAGGCGGCCCGCGCGGCCGGCGCGCGCCGGCTGGTCGCCCAGTCCATCGCGTTCGCCGCCGCCCCGGCCGGGGACCCGGTCCTCGACGAGGACGCGCCCTTGTACGTGGACGCCCCCGACCCCGGCTGGGCCTCGACCGTGCGGGCCGTCGCCGAGCTGGAACGGCGGGTGACGGACCGGGACAACGGCCTGGAAGGTGTGGTGCTGCGCTACGGCACGCTGTACGGCCCCCGCACCGCGTACGCCCCCACCGGCGCGACCGCGCACTCCGTGCGGGCCGGGCGGCTGCCGCTGCCGGGCAGCGGGGCGGGGATCATGTCGTTCCTGCACGTCGAGGACGCCGTGGGGGCGGCCGTGACGGCCGTCGAGGCCGACGCGAGCGGAGTGTTCCATGTGACGGACGACGATCCGGCCCCGGCCGCGCAGTGGCTGCCCCATCTCGCCCGGATGCTCGCCGCGCCCTCGCCGCGCACGGTCCCGGCGGCCCTCGCGCCCCGTCTCCTCGGCTGGTTCATGGCCCACCAGCTCACTTCGGCGCACGGCGCCGCCAACGACCGGGCCCGCACGGCGCTCGGCTGGAAGCCGGCCAGACCGAGCTGGCGCGACGGACTGGGCCAGGAATGACCGCCCCCGACGACACCACCGCGCCCGACACACCCCTGCCCGGCGGGACCGTCACGGCAGCCGCCCTGCCCGGCGCCCCCGGCCCCGGCGGCCCCCTCACCGTCTGTGTGGTCGGTGCCGGCCCCCGGGGGCTGTCCGTCCTGGAGCGGATCTGTGCGAATGCCGGGGAACTCGTCCGGCCGGTCGAGGTGCACCTCGTGGACCCGTACCCGCCGGGCGCGGGCGCGGTCTGGCGCACGGACCAGCCGGGCGAGCTGCTGATGAACACGGTCGCCTCCCAGGTGACGCTGTTCACCGACGCGAGCGTGGACTGCGCGGGGCCGACGGTGCCGGGCCCCAGCCTCTACGAGTGGGCGTGCGCGGCTCGGGACGGGGTCGTCGACCACGATCTCCCGGCCCGCGCCCTGGTCGAGGCCCGACGGCTCGGCCCGGACACCTATCCGACCCGCGCGTTCCACGGCCACTACCTGGAGTGGGTCTTCCGCCACCTGTTACGTACGGCTCCCGCCCATGTCACCGTCCACCCGCACCGGACCACCGCGATCGGCCTGTGCGAGGACACCCCGGACGGACCGCAGACGGTGACCCTGGCGAACGGCGAACGGCTGACCGGGCTGGCCGGCGTGGTGCTGGCCCTCGGCCACGGCGCCCTGACCCCGTCGCCGGAGGAACGCGCGCTGCGCTCCTTCGCCGACCGCCACGGCCTCACCTACGTGGCCCCCGCCAATCCGGCCTACACCGACCTGAGCGGCATCGCCCCGGGCACCCCGGTCGCCCTGCGCGGCCTGGGCCTGAACTTCTTCGACTGCCTGGCCCTGCTCACCGAGGGCCGCGGCGGCACGTTCAAGGAGGGCGAGTCCGGTCTCGTCTATCTGCCGAGCGGCAACGAGCCCGTCCTGTACGCCGGTTCGCGGCGCGGCGTGCCGTACCACGCCCGGGGCGAGAACGAGAAGGGCGCCCTCGGCCGCCACGAGCCGCGCTTCCTGACGCCGGACGTCATCGCGGAGCTACGGCACCGCGTGACCGCCGGCCACCCCCTCGGCTTCCGCGACGCCCTCTGGCCCCTCGTCGACCGCGAGGTACGGACCGTCCACCACGAGGCCCGCATCCGCGCTGCCCGGGGGCCGGAGGCGGCCGCGGCCTTCGTACGGTCGTACCTCGCGGCCTCGGGCGACGAGGGCGCCGAGGCGGCCCTGCTCGACGAGCACGGTGTCCCGGCCGACGAGCGATGGGACTGGGCGCGGATCGAACAGCCCTACGGCGAGCGGACGTTCAGCGACCGGGCCGCCTTCCGGCTCTGGCTGCTGGATCATCTGCGCCGGGATGTCGCCGAGGCCCGCCTCGGCAATGTGAACGGCCCGCTGAAGGCCGCGCTGGACGCCCTGCGGGACCTCCGCAACGAGATCCGGCTCGTCGTCGACCACGGCGGGGTCTCCGGCGACTCGTACCGCGCCGAACTCGACGACTGGTACACCCCGTTGAACGCCTTCACGTCGATCGGCCCGCCCGCCTTCCGGATCGAGGAGCTGATCGCGCTGATCGAGGCGGACGTGCTGCACGTGCTGGGCCCGGGCATCCGCGTCCGGGCCTGGTCGCCCGACGGCGGCCTCGAAGAACCCGGTCCCGACGGACTCGGTCCCGAGGGGCCCGGTTCCGACAAAGGCGGCCCCGCCCCTGGCTGCTTCCTCGTGGACGCGGAGCTGGTGGACGAACCCCCGGTCCGGGTCGCCGCGTTGATCGAGGCGCGGCTGCCCGCCGTCGATCTGCGGCGCAGCGCCGACCCGCTGCTGCGGGCACTGTTCCGGGCCGGTGCGTGCGCGCCGTACCGGCTCGGTGGCGGCGCGGGGTACGAGCCCGGCGGGCTGGCGGTGACCGACGGCCCGCCCAGGCTCGTGGACGCCGGGGGCCGACCGCATCCGCGCCGGTACGCCTTCGGGGTGCCGGTGGAGGGCGTGCGCTGGGTGACGGCGGTCGGCATCAGGCCCGGCGTGGGCTCGGTGACGCTGGAGGACGCGGACGCGATCGCCCGGGCCGCGCTCGGGCTCACCCCGGCGGCAGGCCGGACAGCAGGCGGAGAGAGTCGAGGAGCGTGAACGCGATGTCCGTGGGCACCGACGCGGGCCTGCTCGCCCCCACCTGGGCCGGTACGCCCGCCGCGGCGGAGGTGACCGACGAGGCGTGGCTGCAGGCCATGCTGGACGCCGAGGTGGCGCTGGCCCGCGCCCAGCACGCGGTCGGGCTGACACCGGCGGCCGTGGTGGAGACGATCGCCTCGGCGGCCCGGGTGGAACGGCTCGACCTGCCCGCCCTGGCCCACGCCGCCCGGGCCGCCGCCAATCCGGTGGTCGCGCTGGTGACCGCGTTCACCGAGGTCGTCGCCGCGCAGGATCCGGGCGCCGCGGAGTATGTGCACCGGGGGTCCACGAGTCAGGACATCCTGGACTCGGCGGCGATGGTGATCGCCCGCCGGGTCCTCGGGCTGATCGGCGGGGATCTGTCACGGGTCGCCGGGGCCTTCGCCGCGCTGGCCGACACCCATCGGCACACCGTCCTCGCCGGGCGCACCCTGGCCCAGCACGCCGTGCCGACGACCTTCGGGCTGAAGGCCGCGGGGTGGCTGGAGCTGGTGGTCGACGCGGCGGTGCGGGTGCGGGCGGTGGCGTCCGGGCTTCCGGCGCAACTGGGGGGAGCGGGTGGGACCTTGGCCGCGTACCGGGAGTACGCGGCGGTGGACCGCGCGAGCCGCCGGGAGACGGACAGCCGCGGGCCCGCGAGGGCTGATCGCACCCCCGACGCGGGCGGTCCGGAGCTGCTGGGGCCCTTCTCCTCGGCTCTGGGCCTCGCCGAACCCACCCTCCCCTGGCACACCGTCCGCACGCCCGTCGCCGAGCTCGGGGCCGTACTGCAGCTCGTCACCGGGGCGCTCGGGAAGTTCGCGCTGGACGTGCAGACGCTGTCCCGTACCGAGATCGGTGAGCTGTCCGAGCCGGCGGCGGCCGGGCGCGGGGCCTCCTCGGCCATGCCGCAGAAGCGGAATCCCGCGCTGGCCACACTGATCGTGTCGGCCGCCCGGCAGGTACCCGCGCACGCGCTCGTGCTGGCGCAGTGTCTGCTCGCCGAGGACGAACGGCCCGCCGGGGCGTGGCACGCCGAATGGCAGCCGCTGCGGGAGGCGTTGCGGTTGGCGGGCGGGGCCGCGCACACCGCCGTCGAGCTGGCGGAGGGCTTGGTCGTCCACCCGGAGCGCATGCGGGCCAACCTCGATCTGACCGGGGGTGCCATCGTCGCCGAACGGCTGGCCGTGGCCCTGGCCCCGGCGCTCGGCAAGGCCCGCGCGAAGAAGCTGCTGACCGCCGCGTCGGCCGAGGCCGCCGACACCGGCCGGCCCCTGAGCGAGCTGCTGATCGCCGACCCCGAGCTGTCCGCCCGGTTGCCCTCCGCCCAGCTGGCGGAACTGCTCGACCCGGCCCGCTACACCGGCGCGGCCGACGACCTGATCGACCGCGCCCTGCGCAGATACGACGGCGCGCGCGGCCACGAGACGACCGGCGGAGGAACCCTGTGAGCACCGTGAGCCGGACGACCGGGGCCCCGGAGGCCGCCCCACCCACCCGCTCCTGGCCGGTCCTGGTGGTCGTGGTCTGCGCGCAGATGCTGATCTGGCTGGACACCTCGATCCTCAACGTCGCCGTCACCACGCTCGCCGACCCGGTCGAGGGCCTGGGTGCCACCCCCGGCGAACTGGAGTGGGTGGCGAGCGCCTACACCCTGGTCGTCGCCGGCACCCTCTTCGCGGGCGGCGCGCTCGCCGACCGTTTCGGCCCCCGGAACACGCTCGTCGCGGGGCTCGCGCTGATCGGCGTGGCCTCCGGCGCGGGCGCGTTCGTGGCCAGCCCGGAGTGGCTGATCGTGGCCCGCGTCTTCATGGGCGCGGGCGCCGGCCTGTTGATGCCGGCCACCCTGACGGTCATCGTGCAGAGCACCCCGGAGGAGAAACGCACCCGCGCGATCGCGATCTGGAGCTCGTCGAGCGGTCTCGGCGTGGCCATCGGCCCGGTCGCGGGCGGGGCGCTGCTCAGCCACTTCTGGTGGGGCTCGGTGTTCCTGGTCAATGTGCCGATCGTCGCCCTGTGTCTGCCGGCGGTCCTGGCCGTCGTCCCCGACCTCGGCGGCTCCCGACGCCGTGTGCTCGACCTGCCCGGCCTCGTCCTGTCGGTGCTCGGCCTGGGCGGAGTGGTCTACGGCATCATCGAACTCGGCGGCGGCAGCGCCTGGTACGGGCCGCACGTACTGCTGCCCCTGGTGGTGGGCGGTGTGCTGCTGGCCGTCTTCGTCGCCGGTCAGCACAGGTCCAGGGCGCCCAGCCTGGATCTGCGGCTGTTCCGGCAGCCCGGCTTCACGGCCGGCAGCGTGGTCCTGCTGATCGCCTTCATGGCGTTGGCCGGTCACCTGTTCTACGCGGCCTTCTATCTCCAGGGCCCCCGGGGCCTCTCCCCCGCCGACGCCGGGACGGTCATGATCGCCGCCGCGATCGGCATCGTCCTGGGCAGCCAGGCCTCGCCGGCGCTGAGCCGTCGACTGTCGGCCCGCTGGACCGTCGCGGCCGGGGTGCTGGCCACCGCCGCCACCTACGTCGCGTACGCCTGGCTCGACGGGGAGACCCCGCTGTGGGTCGTCGCCGCGCTGCTGTGGATCCAGGGCTTCGGCATGGGCCTGGTCGGCACGCCGGTCACGGCCGTGATGATGCGCGGGGTGCCGCCCCAGCTCGCGGGCGCCGGTTCCGCCGTCAACAGCGTGACCCGGCAGGTGGGCGGCACCCTCGGCGTGGCCATGGCCGGCTCCATCCTCTCGGCCGTCTACCGGGACCGGATGGCGGAGGCCGAACTGCCCGGCCCCGCACAGGGCTTGTCCCCCGCCGCCGGGGAACAGGCCCGCGCCTCCGCAGAGGCCGCCCGCTCCCTCGCCGACTCGCTGAACCTGCCCGGCCTGGCGACCGCCGCCGACCGCGCCTTCCTCGACGCCATGTACGCCGCCACGCTCTCCGTCGCCGCCCTCGCCCTCATCGGCTGCGCGGTGGCGGTGACGGGCCTGCGCGCCCGCCCGGCACCCGGGAGCCCAGAACCCACCGGGTCGCGGGAACGCCCCGGACCCCAGACCTCCGCCACACACCCGCAGGAGCCCACCCAGCCGTCGGACCCGGCGCCGAGAGGAACCGCACGATGACACAGCCGACGACCGCGAAGCCGGCCGCATCCACCGCCCCGGCCGCATCCGCAGCCACCACCCCGGCCGCGCCCTCTGCCACGACCCCGGCGACGACCCCGGCGCCCGCCTCCCCCGTGGCTCCCGCAGCCCGCTCGGTCCTCGTCACCGGCGGCAACAGGGGCATCGGACTCGCCATAGCCCGCCGATTCGCGGCGGCCGGGGACCGTGTCGCCGTGACCTACCGGAGCGAGGCACCCCCCGCCTCCGAGGGCTTCCTCGCCGTACGGTGCGACGTGACGGACGGCGCCCAGGTCGACCAGGCCTTCAAGGAGGCCGAGACGGCGCACGGCCCGGTCACCGTCCTGGTCGCGAACGCGGGCGCCGCCCGGGACCGGCTGCTGGTGCGGATGTCGGAGGAGGACTTCGTCTCCGTCGTCGACACCAACCTCACCGGCGCCTTCCGCGTCGCGCGGCGTGCGGTGCGAGGCATGCTGCGCGCGGGCCACGGCCGGATCGTCCTGCTCTCCTCCACGGCGGCCCTGCACGGTTCACCCGGCCAGACCAACTACGCGGCGGCGAAGGCCGGCCTCGTCGGCTTCGCCCGTTCCCTCACCCAGGAGCTCGGTTCCCGGGACATCACCTGCAACGTCGTCGCCCCCGGGCTCACCGAGACGGACATGACCCGCGCCCTCACCCCGGAACAGCGCCGCGCACTGCTGAGCACCACCCCCGCCGGCCGCCCGGGCACCCCGGAGGAGGTCGCCGACGCGGTGGCCTTCCTGGTCGGCGCGGGCTATGTACGCGGCGCCGTGATCCCGGTCGACGGAGGCGCCGGGCTGGGCCACTGAGGTGCGCCGCGACCGGGTGGGGAAGCGGACGTCGCGCGGCCGCCCGTTTCCCCACCCCTGTACGGAACGCGGATGAGAACTAGCTCCGCCCTCGCAGCGAGCGGTACTTGGCGACCAGGGCCTTCGTGGACTCGTCGAGCCCCGGTACCTCGGCCCCTTCCGTGAGCGCCGGCTCCACGCGCTTGGCGAGGACCTTGCCCAGCTCGACACCCCACTGGTCGAAGGAGTCGATGTTCCAGACGGCGCCCTGGACGAACACCTTGTGCTCGTAGAGCGCGATCAGCTGACCGAGGACCGACGGGGTCAGTTCCTTCGCCAGGATCGTGGTCGTCGGGTGGTTCCCCTTGAAGGTCTTGTGCGGCACCAGCTCCTCCGGCACGCCCTCCGCCCGCACCTCGTCCGGCGTCTTGCCGAAGGCCAGCGCCTGGGTCTGGGCGAAGAAGTTGGCCATCAGCAGGTCGTGCTGGGCCTTGAGCGTGTCGCTGAGCTCGGCGACCGGCTCGGCGAAGCCGATGAAGTCCGCCGGGATCAGCTTCGTGCCCTGGTGGATCAACTGGTAGTACGCGTGCTGACCGTTGGTCCCGGGCGTGCCCCAGACCACCGGCCCGGTCTGCCACTCCACCGGCACGCCGTCCCGGCCCACGTACTTGCCGTTGGACTCCATGTCCAACTGCTGGAGGTAGGCGGTGAACTTGGACAGGTAGTGGCTGTAGGGCAGCACCGCGTGCGACTGGGCGTCGTGGAAGTTGCCGTACCAGATCCCCAACAGGCCCAGCAGCAGCGGCACATTGGACTCGGCGGGTGCCGTGCGGAAGTGCTCGTCGACGATGTGGAACCCGTCGAGCATCTCCCGGAAGCGGTCGGGACCGATCGCGATCATCAGGGACAGCCCGATCGCCGAGTCGTAGGAGTACCGCCCGCCGACCCAGTCCCAGAACTCGAACATGTTGGCCGTGTCGATGCCGAAGTCCGACACCTTCTCGGCGTTCGTCGAGAGCGCCACGAAGTGCTTGGCGACGGCCTCGGAGCCGGCCTTCAGCTCGGTGAGCAGCCAGTCGCGCGCGGAGGTCGCGTTGGTGATCGTCTCGATGGTGGTGAACGTCTTGGAGGCGATGATGAACAGCGTCTCCGCCGCGTCCAGGTCCCGCACCGCCTCGTGCAGATCGGCGCCGTCCACGTTGGACACGAAACGGACGGTCAGATCGCGGTCGGTGTAGGAGCGCAGCACCTCGTACGCCATCGCCGGGCCGAGGTCGGAGCCGCCGATGCCGATGTTGACGACGTTCTTGATGCGCCGGCCCGTGTGGCCGGTCCACTCGCCGGAGCGGATGCGCTCGGCGAAGGCGGCCATCTTGTCGAGCACGGCGTGCACACCGGGCACCACGTTCTCGCCGTCGACCTCGATCACCGCGTCGCGCGGGGCGCGCAGCGCGGTGTGCAGGACGGCACGGTCCTCGGTGGTGTTGATCTTCTCGCCGCGGAACATGGCGTCCCGCAGCCCGAACACGTCGGTCGCGGCGGCCAGCTCGCGCAGCAGCCGCAGTGTCTCGTCGGTGACCAGATGCTTGGAGTAGTCGACGTGCAGATCGCCGACCTCCAGTGTGTACCCGGCGCCGCGCCCCGGGTCGGCCGCGAACAACTCCCGCAGCCCGACCTCGCCCTGCTGCTCCCGGTGCTCGGCCAGCGCGGTCCACTCCGGCGTCTGGTTGAGCCTGGTACGGCTTTCTGCGTTCATCTCGGACTTCAGCCTTCTTTCCTACCTGGTCCTGCCTGCGTACCTTGCCCCGCTGCCGTTCCAACCTAATTGATCACGACGAAACACGAGCCGTCGTCCCGGGGTCGTCCGACACGACAACAGATACGTCCGCCCCGAGCGCCGGTGTCAGTGTGCCGACGGACACGGCGAAGAAGACGGCGGCGAGCAGGAGAGCACCGAGAGGCGCCCCGGCCACACCGAGCGTCCGGAAGGCGGAGCGACGCGGCCGAGCAGGTCGGCGGGGGTGCGCTGTGGCATCAGCGTCGTGGTGTTGACGGTCCACACCATCCCCATGGCTCCGAACAGTTCCGGCCGGGCACCCCTCGGTGCCCGGCCGGTGTCACTGTCTAGATCTCGCCCCGCAGTTTGGCGAGCGCCTCGGCGAGGATCGCCTCGCCGTCCGCGTCGCTGCGCCGCTCGCGGACGTAGGCGAGGTGCGTCTTGTAGGGCTCGGTGCGCGGTGGGTCCGGCGGGTTGTCCCGGTCCTGTCCGGCCGGGAAGCCGCAGCGCGGGCAGTCCCAGGTGTCGGGGACCTGAGCGTCGCTGGCGAAACTCGGCTGGGTCTCGTGTCCGTTGGAGCACCAGAAGGAGATGCGCAGCCGGGGTGCGGACTCGCCGCGCTCGGCTTCGCCCATCGGCCCCGCCCCGACCCGGCTTCCTCGGATCGCGTTGCCACTTGCCACGGTCGTAACTCCCTGCGTGATGGTGCGGCGAAGCGAGTCGGCGTTTCGCTTCGCTGCGAGCGCCTCAGTCTACGTAAGGCCCAACGCGCGTCCAGTGATTGGAGTTACATCCCACCCACAGACGCAAGCCCCATGATAGGCCGCGCTCGAAGTCGCGTACCCGGCATGGGGCTTTACGTGCGGAATGGTGCGTCCGTGACGCGTTGTTCGCCGGTGTCGGCCTGAGGGTCAGTTGTTGACCTTCATCAGGATGCCGAGTACGACAATGCACGCGAACCACAGCAGACCGACCACGACGGTGATCCGGTCGAGGTTGCGCTCGGCGACCGAGGAGCCGCCGACGGAGGACTGCATACCGCCACCGAACATGTCGGAGAGGCCGCCGCCCTTGCCCTTGTGCATCAGCACCAGCAGCATCATCAGCAGGCTGAAGACGATCAGGGCGATCGAGAACCCCATAACCACGGCTGGACCAACTTCCTCGGATTCTGATGGACTGCGGGGACCGGCCGCGTGGCCGGTCCCCGCAAGAGTACGACGTTACGCCGCTAGGGCCTACTCACTGGTGCCACTCACTGATCGCGGAAGCGCACGATCTTGACGAACTCGTCGGCGTCCAGCGAGGCACCGCCGACGAGGGCGCCGTCGATGTCGGCCTGGGCCATGATCTCGGCGACGTTCCCGGCCTTGACGGAGCCGCCGTACTGGATGCGGACCTTGTCGGCCAGCTCCTGGCCGTACAGCTCGGCGAGCTTGGCGCGGATGGCGGCGCAGACCTCCTGCGCGTCCTCGGCGCCGCAGACCTTGCCGGTGCCGATGGCCCAGACGGGCTCGTAGGCGATGACGACGGTCTCGGCGTGCTCGGCGGGGACGTCCTTGAGGCCGCCCTCGACCTGGGCGAGCGTGTGGGAGACGTGGTTGCCCGCCTCGCGGACCTCCAGCTCCTCGCCGACGCAGAGGATCGGGGTGAGGCCGTGCTTGTAGGCGGCCTTGACCTTGGCGTTGACGATCTCGTCGGTCTCGTCGTGGTACTGGCGACGCTCGGAGTGGCCGATCGCCACGAAGGTGCACTTGAGCTTGGCCAGCATCGGGCCGGAGATCTCGCCGGTGTAGGCGCCGGAGTCGTGGGCCGAGAGGTCCTGGGCGCCGTACTTGATCTTGAGCTTGTCGCCGTCGACCAGGGTCTGGACCGAGCGCAGGTCGGTGAAGGGCGGCAGGACCGCGACCTCGCAGGCCTCGTAGTCCTTGTCGGCGAGGGCGAAGGCGAGCTTCTGGACGTGGGCGATGGCCTCGAGGTGGTTGAGGTTCATCTTCCAGTTGCCCGCCATCAGGGGCGTACGCGTGCTCATTGAGGGTCAGTCCTCCAGTGCGGCGAGACCGGGGAGCGTCTTGCCCTCGAGGTATTCGAGGGAGGCGCCGCCACCGGTAGAGATGTGGCCGAATGCGTTCTCGTCGAAGCCCAGGAGCCGTACGGCCGCGGCGGAGTCGCCGCCGCCGACGACCGTGAAGGCCTTGGAATCGAGGAGTGCCTGGGCGACCGCCTTGGTGCCCTCGGCGAAATCGGGGTGCTCGAAGACGCCCATGGGGCCGTTCCAGAAGACGGTGGCGGCGTCGGCGATCTTCGAGGCGTACAGCGTGGCGGAGTCCGGACCGATGTCCAGGCCCATCTGCCCGGCGGGCATGGCGTCCGCGGCGACCGAGGTGGCGTCGGCCGGGGCCTTGCTCTTCAGGTCCGGGAAGGCGGGGGCGACGACGGCGTCCACGGGCAGGACGATCTCGACGCCGGTGCTCTCCGCGCGCTCCAGGTACTCGGTGACCGCGCCGAGCTGGTCCTCCTGGAGGAGGGAGCCGCCGACCTCGTACCCCTTGGCCTTGAGGAAGGTGTACGCCATGCCGCCGCCGATGAGGATGCGGTCGGCCTTGCCGAGCAGCTGGTCGATGACGGCGAGCTTGTCGGAGACCTTGGCGCCGCCGAGGGCGACCACGTAGGGCCGCTGGACGTCGTCGGTGAGCTTCTTGAGGACGCCGACCTCGGTGGCGATGAGGTACCCGGCGTAGTGCGGCAGCCGGGCCGGGAGGTCGAAGACCGAGGCGTGCTTGCGGTGGACCGCGCCGAAGCCGTCGCCGACGTAGACGTCCGCGAGGGCGGCCAGCTGATCGGCGAAGGCGCCGCGCTCGGCGTCGTCCTTGCTCGTCTCGCCGGCGTTGAAGCGCAGGTTCTCGACGACGGCGACCTGGCCGTCGGTCAGGCCCGCGACCGTGGCGGTGGCGGACTCGCCGACCGTGTCCGTCGCGAACGCCACGTCGGCGCCGAGGAGTTCACCGAGGCGGGCGGCGGCCGGAGCGAGGGAGAAGGCCGGGTCCGGGGCGCCCTTGGGGCGGCCGAGGTGGGAGGCGACGACGACGCGCGCGCCCGCCTCGGCCAGCGCCTTCACGGTGGGCAGGACGGCGCGGATACGGCCGTCGTCGGTGATGGTGGTGCCGTCGAGTGGCACGTTGAGGTCGGCGCGGACGAAGACCCGCCGGCCGGCGACTGGCTCGGCGAGGAGCTCGTCGATCGTCTTCATGGAGAGGGCTCCCGAGGAGGACTTGTGGTGCTCGTGATCGTAGGAGGAACCGCTTTTGTACGTGCGTCAGGGCTCGGGCGGCGCGTCCCTGCGCCGCCCGAGCCCTGCTCTCACACGGAAGTGCCCGCTCTGCCGATCAGAGCTGGCCGCCGACGAAGACCGTGAGGTCGACGAGGCGGTTGGAGTAGCCCCACTCGTTGTCGTACCAGCCGAGGATCTTCACCGAGTTGCCCTCCTGGACCATGGTCAGGGAGGAGTCGAAGGTGCAGGAGGCCGGGTCGCTGACGATGTCGGAGGAGACGATCGGGTCCTCGGTGTAGGCCAGGTAGCCCTTGAGGTCGCCGTCCTCGGAGGCCTTCTTGAACGCGGCGTTGACCTCGTCCTTGGTGACCTCGCGCTGCAGCGTGACGACCAGGTCGGTGGCCGAGCCGGTCGGGACCGGGACGCGCATCGCGATGCCGTCGAGCTTGCCCTTGAGCTGCGGGAGGACCAGCGCGGTGGCCTTCGCGGCGCCCGTGGTGGTCGGGATGATGTTCTCGGCGGCGGCGCGGGCGCGACGCAGGTCCGAGTGCGGGAAGTCCAGGATGCGCTGGTCGTTGGTGTAGGCGTGGACCGTCGTCATCAGACCCTTGACGATGCCGAAGTTCTCGTCGAGGACCTTGGCCATGGGCGCCACACAGTTGGTGGTGCAGGAGGCGTTGGAGATGACGTGGTGGTTCGCCGGGTCGTACTTGTCCTGGTTGACACCCATCACGATGGTGATGTCCTCGTCCTTGGCCGGAGCCGAGATGAGGACCTTCTTGGCGCCGCCGGCGAGGTGCTTCTCGGCGTCGGCCTTCTTCGTGAAGATGCCGGTGGACTCGATGACGATGTCGACGCCCAGCTCGCCCCACGGGATGTCCGCGGGGTTGCGCTCGGAGAGGACCTTGATGGTGTGGCCGTCCACGGTGATCGTGTCGGCGGTGTGCGACACCTCGGCCTTGAGACGGCCCAGGATGGTGTCGTACTTCAGCAGGTGAGCGGTGGTCGCGGTGTCACCCAGGTCGTTGACAGCCACGATCTCGATGTCCGCACCCTGCTCCAGCAGCGCGCGGAAGTAGTTACGACCGATGCGGCCAAAGCCGTTGATGCCTACGCGGATCGTCACGAACCGATCTCCTCGTTGGTACGCCGGCTCAGTGCCGGCGAGCTGTATGGGATGTCCCCGACCGCCTACGACCCTACCTCCCCGGCACCCGTCGAGTGACATCGAGATGCCCTATACATGCCGGTGCGGTCCGTACTCACCGGTAGGGGTACGGACCGCCCTGGTTTTACAAGGTGATTACCTTTTGAGCGGCCCCCCGATCATCTGATTTTCGATGTCCGGAGGGCCGCCCACGAGGGCTTTCCTCACCCGTTCGGCGCAGTCGGCACTCAGTTCTTCAGTGCCGCCAGCGCCTTGCCGAGCAGTGCCTTGCGGTCGGCCGCCGAGACGACCTGCTCCAGACCGAAGCCCAGCAGCACCGTGTCGTCCGTGGTGACCGCGCCGAAGGTCTTGAACAGTTCACCCGACAGTCCCCAGTCCTTCACGACCGCCGGGCTGCCCGCCGGCGGGCCGGGGGTGCTCCACGCGCCGAGCGAGGTCTCGAAGCCGTCCACCGCGCCGGGCGTGCCGCCGATGACGACGGTGGCGTTGTCGGCGAGGAGGCCGCGACCGCCGCTGCCGGGGTCGGTGACGTAGCTGAGCGACACCTCGACCTTCTTGCCGGCGTACGCGGACAGGTCGAACTCGACCTGCTGCCAGCCGTCCGAGGCCCCGGTGAAGCTGTTCCAGGCGCCGCTGGTGCCGCTGGGCGTGCAGCCCCCGGCGCCCACGGTCAGGTACCGCTTCAGGGCGGGGTGACCCTGGACGAAGAACCCGGCCTCGCACTCGGTGGGCACGGTGGTGGAGGTGGCGCCGCCGGCGTCCGGCAGCGTCGTCCAGTCGTCCGCGCCGACGGTGTGCGCCTCCAGGAGTGCGTGGTCGTACCCCTCCTCCGTGCTCCACAGCAGCTGCGTGCGCAGGGTCGGCCTGTCCGCCGCGGTCACCGAGGTGAGGTCGATGGTGCGGGTGAGCCGGTTCCAGGCGTAGTCGGTGTGCGTTGCCGCCGCCATGGAGGCGCCCTCGTAGGGGCCGTACGGGTTGACGGTCCCGGGGTACTGGCCGGCGCCCGCGCTCGCGAACTGCGGGAACGTCTCCACGGGCAGGGCGTCGGAGGTGACGCCGAACGATCCGGCGGTGTTCAGCGGGTTCCCGGGCGCGTCGCCGAGGGTTCCCGAGAAGCCGTCGAGCTTGGCGAGACCGGCGAAGGCGGTGGCGTTCGGCAGGGAGGTACGGCTGTACGCGCCCAGGTAGTACTGGCTGAAATCGTTCGACAGCGTGCCGTCGCCGAGGTCGACCGAGCCGCCGGCGCTCTCGCCCGACTCGATCAGCTTGCCGCCCTCGTTGAGGTAGGCGCGCAGGGCGAGCTGGGTGGCGACGCCGGGGCGCACGGCGCCCGTGTAGTGCACGACCTGCTTGAAGTGCTTCAGTACGCCGAGCGCGTCGGGCGCGCCCTGGGTCGCGACGTCCCAGACGAGCGCCTTCTTGCCGTTGGCCTTCAGCGCGTCCACGTAGACCTGCGTCTGGGTCGCGGTCGCGCCCTCCTCGGCGACGACGAGCGTGTCGGCCTTGGGGCGTTCGGCGATCGTGTAGGTGAACCGCTCGCTCTTCGTCGGCTTGCCGCTCTTGGTCTCACCGGTGAACCAGACCTCGACCTTGTCGCCCGGCTCGCCGTCCTGCACCTTGGCCCGGTACTCGTCGAAGTACAGGTTGTCCGCGCCGCCGAACGTCTCGCCGCCCTTCCAGGCCTTGAGCGTCTGGTCGTACGTGGGACCGCGGCCGTTGATCCGGTACCTCAGCTCCTTGTCGCGCACGGACTTGCGGGCGACGACGGAGATCGTCTGGTCGGCGCCGCGCGAGTACGACGTGGTGAAGGCGGCCGGGGTGAAGTCGGGGGCGTCGATGCCGACCGAGGACTTCGGCTGGTCGGGCTTGGCCGCGGACTCGGCGACGGAGAGCGCGAAGGGGATGTTCTTCTCGAACTCCTGCTGGATCAGCTTCTCGTCGTCCGGGAACGTGAAGACCGAGGCGCAGTCCTCGGGCTTCCAGGCGTCGTCCGGGTCGATGTTCGACGCGGTCTGGCACGTCGACATCTCGGGGGTGAAGAACGCCGCGCCGTTGACGTTGGAGGCGTGGCCGTTCGCCTCGCCGTTCGTCGTGTACAGCTCGGAGGAGAGCTGGGGGCGGTAGCCGGGGATCGCGGGGTTCTCCGGGGTGCCGGCCAGCGACTTGTAGGCCACGTCGTCCGGGCTGGGGCTGGCCACCTGCCAGCCGACCCCGTAGAGGATGAGTTCGGCGGCCGAGTGGTAGTTGATGCCGTACTCGAAGCCGATGCGCTTCTCGAAGGCGTCCAGGACCTTGGTCTCCGGCTCCGAGTTCGGGCCGCCGCCGCGATAGGTCTCGCTGGTGGGGAACGGGGAGGAACCCTCGTTGTCGTAGCCCCACTTGTAGGCGAAGTTGCGGTTGAGGTCGACGCCGTCGCCGACGGTGATGGCGTTGTCGCCGTTGACGTCCCGCAGGTTCTTGCGCCACTGACGGTTGCCGTCGGCCTGGTGCGTGAAGTCGTAGCCGTCCGGGTTGGCGGAGATCACGAACCACAACTCGGTGGAGTCGACGATCTTCTTGATCCGCTTGTCCGTCTTGTAGTTGTCCAGGTAGTGGTGCATCAGGCGCCGGGTCATCTCGGGCGTGATCCACTCACGGGCGTGCTGGTTGGACAGGTACAGCACCGACGGCTTGGCGCCGTCCTTGGTCTTCTTCGCGTTCTTGGTCAGCTTGACCGCGAGGATGTCCTGGCCCCGCAGGGTCTTGCCGAGGGAGACCACCTTGGTCAGGGAGGGGTGCTCCTGACCCGTACGGAGGATCTCCTCCTTGAGGTTGCCGGCGCCGCTGTAGGGGCGGTAGACCCCGTCGCCGGCGGCGTCCACGCGTGCCTCGGCCTTGCTGGTGAGGCGGTGTTCCCTCAGCTCGACGCCCTGCTCCTCCAGGGCGTCCGCCTGCTTGTCGGTGAGGTAGACCTCGACCGACGCGGTGCCCTTCTCCGGCGCCTGCTCGCTGAGTTCGTGACCGTCCTGCCCGGCCGCGAGCAGCAGCGGTATCTGCTTCTTCGTCACCTCGGCCCGGAAGACCTTGACTTCCTCGGTGTCCGAGCCGTCGTTCTCGGCCGCCTGGGCGAGTGGTGCGAGTCCCGCACCACCGCCCAGCAGGAGCGCGCCGGCAGCGAGGATCGATCTCGCTCTTCGTCTCATGAGCCCCCCTTGCAGTGGTTCGCCCCAGCGGCGAACAGACGCCAGGCTCATGTCAGACATGGGTCACGTCAAGGGTGCCTCACAGGCCATACGCGGAATTCACACAGAAAGCCGAAGGCCGGTGCCGACAGCACCCAAATGGGCGTCGGCACCGGCGAGTTGAGCTGTACGGGGGGGGGCGGTCACCCCACGAGATTCTCGGCCATCTCCTCGGTGAGACTGGCCTCGGTCCCCGGGATGCCGAGGTCCGACGCGCGCTTGTCGGCCATGGCGAGCAGCCGCCGGATCCGGCCCGCGACGGCGTCCTTGGTCAGCGGCGGGTCGGCGAGCGCGCCCAGCTCCTCCAGGGAGGCCTGCTTGTGCTCCATCCGCAGCCGTCCGGCGGCCGCGAGGTGCTCGGGGACGTCGTCGGCGAGGATCTCCAGGGCGCGGCCCACGCGGGCGCCGGCGGCGACGGCGGCCCGGGCCGAGCGGCGCAGGTTGGCGTCGTCGAAGTTGGCGAGCCGGTTCGCCGTGGCCCGGACCTCGCGGCGCATCCGGCGCTCCTCCCACGCCAGCACGGACTCGTGGGCGCCGAGGCGGGTCAGGAGCGCGCCGATGGCGTCCCCGTCGCGTACGACGACCCGGTCCACGCCCCGCACCTCGCGCGCCTTGGCCCCGATCGACAGCCGACGGGCGGCGCCGACCAGTGCGAGGGCGGCCTCCGGGCCCGGGCAGGTCACCTCCAGGGAGGACGAACGGCCGGGCTCGGTGAGCGAGCCGTGGGCCAGGAAGGCGCCCCGCCAGGCCGCCTCCGCGTCACAGGTGGCACCGGAGACCACCTGGGGCGGCAGACCGCGGATCGGGCGGCCCCGGCCGTCCACCAGGCCGGTCTGGCGGGCCAGCTGGTCACCGCCGGCGACCACCCGGACGACGTAACGGGAACCTCGGCGCAGGCCGCCGGGGGCCATCACGATCAGTTCGGAGCCGTGGCCGAAGATCTCCGCGATGTCCCGCTTGAGGCGGCGGGCCGCCATCGCTGTGTCCAGCTCCGCCTCGATCACGATGCGGCCGCTCACCAGGTGCAGCCCGCCCGCGAACCGCAGGATCGCCGAGACCTCCGCCTTTCTGCAGCAGGTCCGGGTGACGGGTAGCCGGGAGATCTCGTCCTTCACCGCTGCCGTCATCGCCATGGGCCGATCCTTCCATGCATCCGAAAAATACGGTCGTACGCGGCGGCCAACAGCTCCGGGTCATGCCGCGGAGATCCGTCGGTCCGGGCCACCGGCGCCAGCTCGACCGCGGCGCCGAACCGTTTGGCGGCGTCGGTCAGGGAGTCGCGGTCGGGCACGGCGGCCTCGTCGGCCAGCACCACGTCCAGGGCGAGTTTAGGGGCGTGTCGTGCCAAAACCTCCAAATGACGCTGCGGGGAGAAGCCATCGGTTTCTCCGGGCTGCGGGGCGAGGTTCAGCGACAGCACGAGCCGGGCCTTGGTCTCGGTGAGGGCGTCGAGCAGCTCGGGCACGAGCAGGTGCGGGATCACCGAGGAGAACCAGGAGCCGGGGCCGAGGACCACCCAGTCGGCGTCGCGGACCGCCGCGACGGCCTCGGGGACGGCGGGCGGGTCGTGCGGCACGACGTGCACGGACTGCACCTCGCCGGGGGTGAGGGCGACGGTGGCCTGTCCCCGCACGGTGTCGACCTCGTCCGGGCGGTCCGGGTCGTGACCCTTGACCAGGGCCTGGAGCTCCAGTGGGACCGCGGACATGGGCAGCACCCGGCCCTGGGCGCCGAGCAGCCTGCCGACCAGGTCGAGTGCCTGGACGTGGTCGCCGAGCTGTTCCCACAGGGCGACGATCAGCAGGTTGCCGACCGCGTGCTCGTGCAGGTCGCCCTTGGACTGGAAGCGGTGCTGGATGACGCGGGCCCAGGTCTGGCCCCAGTCGTCGTCGCCGCAGAGCGCGGCCAGCGCCTTGCGCAGGTCGCCGGGCGGCAGGACGCCCAGCTCGTCACGGAGGCGTCCGCTGGAGCCGCCGTCGTCGGCGACGGTGACGACGGCGGTGAGGTCGCCGGTGATCCGGCGGAGCGCGGCGAGCGAGGCGGACAGGCCCATGCCGCCGCCGAGCGCGACGACCTTGGGCTGAGCGCCCCGGCGGCGCGGCCTGGCCCCGCGGGCCTCGGCGGGCCGGTCGGTACGGCCCTCCGGGACGACCCGGCGCAGTCTGCTCAGCCTGCTCAGCCGGGACGAGGTGGGTCCGGTCACTCGCGCCCCATGTCCCGGTGCACGACCACGGTCTCGACGCCCTGGGAGGCGAGGCGGGCGGCGAGCTTCTCGGAGGTGGCGACCGAGCGGTGCTTGCCGCCGGTGCAGCCGACCGCGATGGTCACGTACCGCTTGCCCTCGCGGCGGTAGCCGGCGGCGATCATCTGGAGCAGCTCGGTGTAGCGGTCGAGGAACTCCTTGGCGCCGGGCTGGTTGAAGACGTACGCCGAGACCTCCTCGTTGAGGCCGGTGAACGGGCGCAGCTCCGGGACCCAGTGCGGGTTCGGCAGGAAGCGCATGTCGACGACCAGGTCGGCGTCGACCGGGAGGCCGTACTTGAAGCCGAAGGACATGACGGTGGCCCGCAGCTCGGGCTCCTCCTCGCCGGCGAACTGGGCGTCCATCTTGGCGCGCAGTTCGTGCACGTTGAGGCTGGAGGTGTCGATGACGAGGTCGGCGTCGCCGCGCAGCTCGCGCAGCAGCTCCCGCTCGGCGGCGATGCCGTCGGTGATGCGGCCGTCGCCCTGGAGGGGGTGCGGGCGGCGCACCGACTCGAAGCGGCGCACCAGGGCGTCGTCGGAGGACTCCAGGAAGACGATCCTCCGGGTGACGTGCTTGGTGGCCAGGTCGGCGAGGGAGTCGCGGAGGTTGTCGAAGAAGCGGCGGCCGCGGACGTCGACGACGACCGCGATCCGGGCCACGTTCCCCTGGGAGCGGGCGCCGAGCTCCACCATGGTGGGGATCAGCGCGGGCGGCAGGTTGTCGACGACGAACCAGCCGAGGTCCTCCAGACACTTGGCGGCCGTGGACCGTCCGGCACCGGACATGCCGGAGATGATGACCAGCTCGGGGATGGCCGCCTCGGGGACCCCGGCTGTTTCGATGCCCGTACTCACGTGTGCTCCGTCTTCCTGTGGCGCTGGGTGCTGCGGGGTGTCGTCGCCGACCGCGCTGTGGGCTGCCCCGCGCTCCGCTGTGTGCTCGTGGTGCTGTTCTTCTGGACGCTCTGAGCGCTCCGGGGGTTCTGCATGTTCCCGGAGGCCCGGGCGCTCGTCGTGGTCGGTCATGTCTCCTGCCCTCGCCGCCGGTCCGGGGCGCCCGCGGCCACGGGCTCCCCAGAGGGGTCCGCCGTCGTACCGGGCTCCTCTTCCTCCATGATCTCTCCGGTCGCCGTGTTCACGGCGGGTGCGGCCGGAGCCGCCTGGGCGAGGGCCGCCGCGATCGTCTCGGCGGTCTTGCGCCCTATGCCGGGAACCTCGCAGATCTGCTCGATCGTCGCGGCCCGCAGCTTCTTCAGCGAGCCGAAGTGCTTCAGCAGGGCCTGCTTGCGAGCCTCCCCGAGGCCGGGCACGTCGTCCAAGGGGCTCGCCCGGAAGCGCTTGGCGCGTTTGGTCCGCTGGTAGGTGATGGCGAAGCGGTGGGCCTCGTCGCGGACGCGCTGGAGCAGATAGAGGCCCTCGCTGGTGCGGGGCAGGACCACGGGGTCGTCCTCGCCGGGCACCCAGACCTCCTCCAGGCGCTTGGCGAGGCCGCACACGGCGATGTCGTCGATGCCCAGTTCGTCGAGGGCCCGCCGCGCGGCGGCCACCTGCGGCTGCCCGCCGTCCACGACGACGAGCTGCGGCGGGTAGGCGAACCGCCTGGGGCGGCCGTCGTCGTCCTTGAGGCCGCCCGTCGGGCCGCCGTCACCGGATTCGGCGGCGTCCTCCTCCACCCACTCGCCGGTCTTCTCCTTCTCCGCGAGGTACCGCCGGAAGCGGCGGGCGATGACCTCGTGCATGGAGCGGACGTCGTCCTGGCCCTCGCCGTGCCAGACCTGCGTGTCCCCGACACGACCCTTGATCTGGAAGCGGCGGTACTCGCTCTTGCGTGCGAGGCCGTCCTCGAAGACGACCATGGAGGCCACGACGTCGTCGCCCTGGAGGTGGGAGATGTCGTAGCACTCGATCCTGAGCGGGGCGCTGTCCAAATCGAGGGCCTCGGCGATCTCCTCCAGGGCACGGGAGCGGGTGGTGAGGTCGGAGGCGCGCTTGGTCTTGTGCAGCACGAGCGACTGCTGGGCGTTGCGCGCGACCGTCTCCATGAGCGCCTTCTTGTCGCCGCGCTGCGGGATGCGCAGGGAGACATTGGCGCCCCGACGCTGGGTGAGCCATTCCTGGACGGGCCCGAGGGGGTCGGGCAGCGCCGGGACGAGGACCTCCTTGGGCACGGAGTCGCCCGTCTCCTCGCCGTACAGCTGCTGGAGCGCGTGTTCGACGAGGTCACCGGTGGTGACGGCCTCGACCTTGTCGGTGACCCAGCCGCGCTGGCCGCGCACGCGTCCGCCGCGGACGTGGAAGATCTGGACGGCGGCCTCCAGCTCGTCCTCGGCGACGGCGATCAGGTCGGCGTCGGTCGCGTCGGCGAGCACGACCGCGTTCTTCTCCATGGCCTTCTTCAGGGCCTCGATGTCGTCCCGCAGCCGGGCGGCCCGCTCGTACTCCATCTCCTCGGCCGCGTCCGTCATCTGCTTCTCCAGACGGCGGATGTACGTGCCGGTGCGCCCGGCCATGAAGTCGCTGAACTCCTCGGCCAGTTCGCGGTGGTCCTCGGCGGAGACGCGGTCGACGCAGGGGGCCGAGCACTTGCCGATGTAACCGAGGAGACAGGGGCGGCCGGTGCGGGCCGCGTTCTTGAACACCCCGGCCGAGCAGGTGCGCACGGGGAAGACCCGCAGCAGCAGGTCGACGGTGTCCCGGATCGCCCACGCGTGCGCGTACGGCCCGAAGTAGCGCACGCCCTTCTTCTTGTGACCGCGCATCACCTGCACGCGCGGGTACTGCTCGTTCATCGTGACCGCGAGGTACGGGTAGCTCTTGTCGTCGCGGTACTTGACGTTGAACCGGGGGTCGAACTCCTTGATCCAGGAGTACTCCAGCTGCAGTGCCTCGACCTCCGTGGACACCACGGTCCACTCCACGGAGGCGGCCGTGGTGACCATCGACCGGGTGCGCGGGTGGAGGCCGGCCAGGTCCTGGAAGTAGTTGGCCAGGCGTTGGCGCAGGCTCTTCGCCTTCCCGACGTAGATCACCCGGCGGTGCTCGTCACGGAACTTGTACACCCCTGGGGAGTCCGGGATCTGCCCCGGACTGGGGCGGTAGCTGGAGGGATCGGCCATGCACCACACCCTACTGGCGGGGAGTGACAACACGGGGGCCCTGTGGACAAGGGCCGATCCCCCGCCGCTAGCGCGTCTCCAGGAACGTCAGCACGGCCAGGACCCGGCGGTGGTCGTCCGGCTCCTCGGGCAGTCTCAGCTTGCCCAGGATGCTCCGCACATGCTTCTCGACCGTCCCCTCGGTGACCCACAGCCGGCGGCCGATGCCCGCGTTGGACCGCCCCTCCGCCATCAGGCCGAGGACCTCCCGCTCCCGGTTGCTGAGCATCGACAGCGGATCGTCACGTCGCTGCGCGGCGACCAGTTCCTGCACCAGCGACGGATCCACCACCGACCCGCCTCGCCGGATCCGGTCCAGCGTCTCCAGGAACTCGTCCACGACGGTGATCCGGCTCTTGAGCAGATATCCGATGCTGCGCCCACCGGCCAGGAGCTCCAAGGCGTCCTCGACCTCGACGAACGCCGACAGCACGAGGATCCCGACGGACGGATACCGCTCCCGGATCTCCCGCGCCGCCTTCAACCCCTCCGTGGACTGCGTCGGCGGCATCCGGATGTCGACGATCGCGATGTCCGGCAGCTCGTTCTCCACCAGCTCCAGGAGCCCGGCGCCGTCGCCGGCCTGCCCGGCCACCTCGTAGCCGACGCGTTCGCAGAGGCTCGCCAGGCCCTCCCGCAGGAGCACGTCGTCGTCCGCGAGCACCACTCGCCCGCGCACCGGATGCTGATCGGCCTCCATGGTCTCGGTCTCCCCCTTGCCCGACCTGTCCCGTTTGTCCCAACAGCCTGCCTGAACACGGTCTTACGGCTAGCCGGAAGCCTAGTTGGGGGCGGGCCGTGAAGACACCTGAACGTCGGCCCGCAATGCTCGAAGAAGCACAGCCGCGGGTGGAACCGGCGCCTCTGACGAGAGACGGCGAGACCTCCGCATGCCCGAGAGCCGGACGGCCGTCTCCGCCGTCCGATTCGACCGCCCGGAACGTACGCCCGTACCGAGTCCCGGACTCCCCCCTTTGAACGGGCCTCACCGCGTACGCTTCGGGCGGTCACGCACCCGTCCCGACGGCTGTCGGGGCCGCCCCGGGCGGGGTCAGCGGCAGCCGGACGCTCAGCGTCGTCCCGCCGCCGGGCGGGCTGGTGACCGTCAACCTGCCGCCCGTCGCTTCCACCCGGTCGATGAGCCCGATCAGTCCCGATCCCTTGTCGGGTTCCGCTCCGCCGACGCCGTCGTCCCGGATGAGCAGCTCCAGCACGCCCGCGCGTTCCTCGGCCGCCACGGTCACCACGCTCGCGCGCGCGTGCTTGACGGCGTTGGTGAGGCTCTCGGAGACGACGTAGTACGCGGCCACCTCGACCTGTTCGGGGAAGCGGGCGCGGGCGAATCCGAGGTCGAGCTCCACGGGCAGGGCGGCACGCCGCGCCAGGGCGCGCAGGGCGGGGCCCAGGCCGCCCTTGGAGAGCACGGACGGGTGGATGCCCCGGGCGACCTGGAGCAGCTCCTGGGAGGTGTCGTCGAGGCCCTTGGCCAGATGGTCCAGTTGCCGAGCGAGCTCCGAGGAGGGGTCGTCCACCAGGGTCTCCGTCATCCGCAGCTCCAGTTGGAGGGAGACCAGGCGCTGCTGGACGCCGTCGTGCAGGTCGCGTTCGATGCGGCGCCGTGAGGCGTCCCCGGCGGCCACCACGCGCGCGCGTGAGGCGGTCAGCTGGTCTCGGCTGTCGGCGTTGGCGATCGCGGTGGCGATCAGCGCGGTGAAGTCGGCGAGCCGGGACTCGGCGCCGCCGGGCAGCGGATCGGTCAGCGAGGCCGCCACGACCACGCCCCAGATCCGGCCGTCGACGACGATGGGGGCGCCCACGGCGGTCTCCGACCGGACCGCGCACCGGGTCCGGGCCACCTCGTCGATGGTCCTGACGGCCGCCTCCCGGCGGGTCAGGCAGGCCGCCTCGACCTCGTCCGCGCGCGCGTGCGCGACCCCGAGGACCTTCACGCCGCCGTCGGGCTCGTACCGGATGACCGCCGAGGCCGTGCCCAGCAGCGACGCGACCTCCTCCGCCACCGTCGCGAACACCTCGGACGGCGGTACGCCGCGCGCGACCGCGGTGGCGACCCGGCGCAGCGCGGCCTGTTCGAGCGCGGCCCGGCGGCTCTCGGTCACGTCGCGGGCGGCGGCGTAGACGAGGCCCTCCTCGGGGACCGACCGGGCGCTCCACTGGAGCCAGCGTTCGGTGCCGTCGGCACGCAGGTAGCGGTTCTCGAACTCGGCGACCTCGGCGCCGCTCGCCAGCAGCGCCATGGCCGCCCGGGTGCTGTCCCGGTCGTCCTCGTGGACGAAGTCGAGGTACGGCCGGGAGGTCAGGGTCCGGACCGGATAGCCCAGGGTGTGTTCGAAGGCCGGGTTGACGCGCTTGAAGTAGCCGTCGACGCCGCTGATGCAGAGCAGGTCCAGGGAGAGGTTGAAGATGCCCTCCAGTTCCCGCTCGGCGCGTCGGCGCCGGCCGTGGGCCGCGGCGAAGGACGCCATGGTGCCGTTCATCCCGCCCAGCAGCTGGGCCCAGGTGCCGTCGAAGGAGTCGACATCGGCGCGGTGTCCGAGCCGGCCCGCGTCGATCGCCGTGTTCATGTCCCTGATCTCGCCCGCGAGGCGCTCGCTGGTCACCCGCAGCTCGCGGAACGTGTCGGCGACGTCGCCGAGTTCGTCCCGTCCCGCGTAGCGGATGTCGTACGAGAGGTCGCCGTCCGACAGGGCCCGGGCGCCCTCGGAGACCTCGCCGAGAGGGCGGGTGATCGAGCGGCGCAGCGCCAGGGCGAGGAAGGTGACGAGGGCCAGGACGACGAGGGAGACCGTCAGTTCGGTGAAGGTCCGGGCGCGGGTGGTGCGCAGGTCGCGATGGGCGGTCTCGTCGAGTTCACGGGCCGCCCGGTCGCGGATGCCGCGCAGGGCGTCGGCGTAGTCCTCGGACTCGCTGAGCCAGTCCTCGTACGAGGGCCAGTCGGCGGGCCGGGGCCGGGGGTCGGCGACCAGGTCGCGGGCGGTGCGGACCGCGCGTCCGGGGGCCCGGAAGATCGCGGTGTGCAGTTCGGCCTTGAGCTCGTCCGAGGCGGTCTGCTGGAACGCCCTGAGCTGGGCCTTCTCCAGTTCGGTCCAGCGGCCCGCGGCGGCGGTGGCGTGTCCGTCGCCGGGTGCGTGGAAGAGGATGGCGAGCTGCGCGCGTTCGCTCTCGGCGGCGGCGACGGCCCGCAGCATCGCGATGTGGGCGTCCGCCGCCCGGCCCGAGGCCCGGGTGGGGCGCCCGGCCTCGAGGTCGGAGACGATGTCGAGCACCTTGTTCTCGATGTTCTCGTACCGCTGGGCGACGATCTGCGCCTCCAGCGACCCGGTGCCCGTCTGGACCCTGAGGGCGTGCAGTTGGCGGCGTACGGCGTCCAGCATCCCGGCGTCGTCGGACTCCGTCCGGCCGACGGTCTCCTCGAAGGCCCGTCGCAGCGCGTGGTCGGTGGTCCGCTGGGCCCGCGACCGCTCGCGCAGGGTATCCGGCTCGGCGCGCAGCCGGGCTTCCACCGCGGCGATCCGCTCGCGGGCGACGGCGTCGGAGACCTCACTGATCTCGAAGGACACCTCGATGGCGGTGTCGAAGTCACGCAGGGTCCGTGCCTCCCGCCACTGGGCGACGGCGGTGACCGCCGTGACGGCCAGCAGGACGGTGACCGGGAGCAGGACGAGCAGCATCAGCTTGGGGCCGACGCGCAGCCGGGCCAGGAACGGGACGGTGTCCACGGTCTCGGCGCGCCGGGGCAGCGGCTTCGCCGCGCGGCGCGGCGCGGGGGCTGGTCGGCTGGGCGGTGGGCGGAGCACGGCCGGGCCTCACGGTCCGGTGGGCGGGTAGTGGCCGTGGTCCGCCAGGTCCTTGTCGACGGCGCGCACGGCCTCGTCGAGGGCGGGCCGTACCGCCGCTCCCTTCATGATCTTCGCGAACGCCGCGGCGAAGGCGTCGGTGATCGCCGGGTAGGCGGGGGTCTGCGGCCGGGGGCGGGCGGTGCCGCTCCGCAGCTGGTCTATGAAGAGGCGCGCGGGCCCGCCCTCGGCGAACGCCTCGGTGCGTTCGATCGCGGTGCCGGTGGCGGGGATGCCGCCGTTGACGTCCGTCATCCGCAGGACTTCGTCGGGGCGCAGCAGGAAGGACAGGAAACGCCAGACCGCGTCGCCGTCGGCCGTGCCGGCGGGCACGCCCCACTGCCAGGAGCCCATCCCGGTGGCGCTGCCCGTGCCGAAGTCGGGCAGCGGCACGATCGCCACGTCGCCCGGGTGGGCCTCGGTGTAGCGCCCGTACCACCAGTGGCCGGTCCAGGACACGGGGCTTCGGCCCTTCTGGAAGGCCTCGGAGTCCTCGTTCGCGTCCACGTATCCCGCCTTCGCCCAGCCCTGCAGCGTCGTCAGCGCCTCGACCGTCCGCGGCCCGTTGAGCACTCCGTCGGCCGTGCGATAGGTGGAGCGTTCGATCAGGTCGCCGCCCGCCGACCAGACGGCCGGCGCGAAGCCGTACGTGCCCCATTCGGTGCCGGCCCACGGCAGCTGGAGGTCGAGGGGCCTGTCGTAGCCCAGGGTGCGCAGCTTCTTCAGGATGCCGGTGAACTCGTCGGCGGTCCAGGCGTCGGAGACTCCCTTCGGGACGCGCACGCCCGCCTTCTTCAGCACCGAAGGGCGTACGTACAGGCCGAGTCCGGAGTCGAACGTGCCGAGGCCCCACAGCCGGCCGCCGTAGGTGCCCTGTTCGACGACGGAGGGGAGCAGGTCGTCGCGCAGGGACTCCGGGACGCACGAGTCGATCGGCCGGAGGTGGCCGGCCCAGGCGTGGCTGAACAGCTTCGGCGCGTCGAAGTCGAGCAGGTCGGGCAGTTCGCCGTCGGCGGCGGCCGAGTGGACCAGGTCGTCGTAGTCGCCCTCCGGGACGTCGACGAGGCGGACCGTCACCTCGTCCTGGGCGGTGTTGAATGCCTGGACCTGGGCGCGCACGGCGTCCAGCTCACCGCGCGCCGAGGGCTCGTGGAACCACATCGTGATCTGTGCGGGGGCGTCGATCCGCCCGTCGCAGGTCGCGTCGGCGGCCCGCCGGGGGCGCTCGCCGTCGGCCCCGCCCGCTTCGCAGCCCGCGAGCAGCAGGGTCATGCAGAGCAGCAGCGCCGCCCGGGCGCGGGGCGTCCCGGGGCCGCCGAGCCGTCGGGGCAGCCGGGGGGCGCTTCGCCGGGGTCGGGCGGCGCGGGTCACGGGCCGCTCTTCGGGTAGCCGTCGTGGGCGGCGAGGTCCTGGTCGATGGCCTCGACCGCGTCGTCCAGCGTCTTCTCGACGGGCGCTCCGGAGAAGACGATGTCGGCGACCGCGTGCGAGAAGGCGGCGGTGACCGCCGGGTACGCCGGGGTCTGCGGTCTGGGCCGGGCGGTGCCGCCACGCAGCTGCTCGATGAACAGCCGCTCCGCGCCGTCCTCGTCGTAGAGCGGGGAGAGCTTCACGGCTCCCTCGGTCCCCGGGATCGCGCCGTTGGCCTCGCTCATCCTGGCCACCTGCTCGGGGCGCAGCAGGTACTCCAGGAAGCGCCACACCGCGTCGCCGTCGGCGTCCCCGGAGGGGATGCCCCACTGCCAGGAGCCCATGCCGGTGACGCTCCCCGTGCCGAAGTCGGGCAGCGGCACGATCGCCACGTCTCCGGGGTGCGCCTCGCTGAACTCCCCGTACTTCCAGTGGCCCATCCAGGAGATGGGGGTCCGGCCCTTCACGAAGGCGCTCTTGTCCTTCTTCCGGTCCCGGTCGACGTATCCCTCCTCCACCCAGCGCTGCATGGTGGTGAGCGCCTCGACGGACTCGGGGCTGTTGAGGAACCCGTCGGCCGTGCGGAACTCCTCGGGGTCGATCAGGTCACCGCCCGCGGACCACACGGCCGGCGCGAAGGCGTAGGTGTTCCACTCGTCGGCGGTCCGGGAGTCGATGAAGTTCAGGTCGAGCGGCGCCTCGTAGCCCGCCTCGCGCAGCGTGCGCAAGATCCCGGTCAGCTCGTCGGCGGTCCAGGCGTCGTCGACGCCCTTCGGGATGCGCACGCCCGCGTCCTTCAGCACCGACGGCCGTACGTACAGGCCGAGTCCGGAGTCGAACGTGCCGACGCCCCACAACCGGCCGTCGTACGTGCCCTGTTCCCGGAGGGAGGGCAGCAGGTCCTTCCTGGTCCTCTCGGGTACGCAGGAGTCGATCGGCCTGAGCGTGCCGGACCAGGCGTAGCTGTAGAGGTTCGGGCCGTCGAAGTCGAGCAGGTCGGGCAGATCGCCGCTGGCCGCCGCGGACAGCACCAGTTCGGTGTACGGGCGCTGCTCGGGCAGGGTGACCAGTTCGACCCGTACCTGTTCCTGGGCTCTGTTGAACTCCTTGACCTGGCGCCTGAGCGTGGTCTGCTCGCCGCTCTGGCCCGCGTGGAACCACATCGTGATGTGGGCGGTGCCGTCGATCCTGCCGTCGCAGGTCGTGTCGCCCGCGGCCTTGTTCTCCTCGTCCACCCGGCCGTCGCCGTCACCGGCACCGCAGCCGGCCAGGAGCAGCACGACGGCCGCCGCGCCCGAGATCAGGGCACGGCGGACAGGACGTTTTCCGAGGTCCCGGCGTTGCGTCTGCATCGCACACCCCCACTCGACCGGACGGCACGGCCCCCAGGGCGACGACATGCTACTCCTCGTGTCGCGTGCGATTCCCTGAGTGAGGGCGAACGCGTCGACCCGGCACAGGACTTCGGCACTTTCCCGCTGACGGGTGTCCGTCGGCGACGACACTTTACGGCTAGCCGGAATGTATGCCCCTGACCCCCTTGGGAGGCTGAGCCCATGTCCATGCGCTGTCTCATCGTCGATGACAGTGCCCGGTTCCTGGAGGCCGCCCGTACGCTGCTGGAACGCGACGGCGTCCACGTCGTCGGCGTGGCGTCCACGGGCGCGGAGGCGCTGGCGCGGGCCGTGGAACTGGCCCCGGATCTGGTGCTGCTGGACATCGACCTCGCCGGCGAGAGCGGACTGGAGCTCGCGCCGAAACTCGCGCGCTCGGCGGCCTCCGCCGTCGTCCTCATCTCCACGCACCCGCTGGACGACATCCAGGAGCTGGTCGCCGCCAGTCCGGTCCGGGGTTTCGTGCACAAGTCGGAGCTCTCGGGACAGGCGCTGCGGGACCTGTCGGGGCCCGATCACGGGCCGCCCGCACGGTGAGGATCCCGGCGACGGTGTCCGGCCATGTCACGCGGTGGGTGTTGTCGGGACTTGGTCGACACGCTTCAATGCGGAGGAACTCGGGGCGTGGAACGCGGTCGTACGGATGTGAAGACGGACGGCCGCCCAGGGTTCCCGCAGCCCCGAGCGTCCGCCGGGCGCCCGATCGGCACGCGCGGCCCCGAGCACGCGTCGCGCACTCGCACTCGTCTACGGAAAGGTCCCTGCATGCGGCACGCCACAGAGCACGCGGACGTCGCGGCGGTCACGGACGTCGCGGCGGTCACGGACGTCGCAGCCGTCGCGGACGTCGCCACGGCGGAGCTGGAGTCGGCCCTGCGGGGCGGCCCCTTCCATGTCGCCCTGCGCGCCGCGATCGCCGCCCGCGGCCTGCCGCTGCAGCGCGTGCAGCACCATCTGACGCGCCACGGGGTCAAGGTCGGTGTCACCAGCCTCAGTTACTGGCAGCAGGGTGCCCGGCGCCCGCAGCGCCCCGAGTCGCTGCGGGCGGTCCGGGCGCTGGAGGAGATCCTTCAGCTCCCGGACGAGTCGCTGATCCGGCTGCTCGCCAGGGACGACGAAGCGTCCGGCCCGGAGCGCCCCGCCGGCCGCTCGTACCGGTCCGTCGTGGAGGCCTCCGGCGTCCTCGAACGGCTCCTCGCCGAACTGGAGGTGCCGCTCCACGGCGGGGTGCACACCGTCGGCCACCACGAGCGGGTCCGGATCGGCGCCGGTCGGGAGCTGCTCGGCCGTGAGTCCCAGCAGATCGTGCGCGCCCACAAGGACGGTGTGGACCGCTATGTGGCCGTCCACCACGGCGACCCGGGCTGCGCACCGGAGCGGATGGCTGTCCGTGCCCTGGAGAACTGCCGCAGCGGGCGGGTGCGCTGGGACCGGGACACCGGTGTCCTGGTCGCCGAGCTTCTCTTCGACACCCGGCTGCGCAGCGGCGACACCCACCTGTTCCGCTACGGCTTCGACGACGGCACGGCCGGTGTCTGCACCGAGTACGTCCGCGACTTCCGCTCCACGGGCGGCCAGTACGCCCTGCAGGTCCGCTTCGACGAGCGTGCCCTGCCGTCGCGCTGCCACCGCTTCAGCCAGCACTCCGCCGCGGCCCCGCGCGGCGGCCGGCAGAACCTCGCCCTGAGCGGCCTCCACCGCTCGGTGCACCTCGTGGAACCCCGGGTGCGGACGGGGATCGTGGGGATCGGCTGGGACTGGGAGTGAATCGTGGGGATCGGCTGGCACTGGGAGTGAGCGGCCGGGTCTGAACCGGCGCGGGAGGGCCCGGCGGCGGGCGGGCGTCCAGCGCGAGGCGCACGCCTTTGCGATACTTTCCGGCCGACAGCCCCCAGAAAGGATCCGCCTCGTGATCGTCGTCGCCGGTGAAGCCCTGATCGACCTCGTCCCGCAAGGCGCGGGCACGCTCGTGGATCTGCGGCCGGCCCGGGGCGGCGGCCCCTACAACACGGCCGTGGCGCTCGGCCGTCTCGGCTCCCCCACCGCCTTCTGTTCCCGGGTGTCGTACGACGTCTACGGAGAGGCCCTGCTGACCGGCCTGCGCGAGGCCGGCGTGGACGTGGCCGCCGTGCAGCGGGGACCCGAGCCCACGACCCTCGCCCTGGCCTCGATCGGCGCGGACGGCTCGGCCCGGTACTCCTTCTACGTCGAGGGCAGTGCCGACCGCCTGTTCGAGACACCCGACCGGCTTCCCCAGGGGACCCGGGCCGTCTCCTTCGGCACCTGCTCGCTGGTCCTGGAGCCGGGCGCGAGCGCGTACGAGAAGCTGCTGCACTCGACCGCCGCCCAGGGCGTGTTCACCGCGCTCGACCCCAACGTCCGGCCGGGCCTGATCCCGGACGCGGACGCCTATCGGGCCCGTTTCCTGAGCTGGCTGCCCTCGGTGTCGCTGCTCAAGCTCTCCGAGGAGGACGCCCGGTGGTTGGGCGGCACCCCGCGTCTGTGGCTGGACTCCGGCCCCGCCGCCGTCGTCGTCACCCACGGAGGCGACGGGCTGACCGTCCACACCCGGGCCGGCGGGGAGCACTCCGTGCCGGGCGAGAAGGTCGACGTCGTCGACACCATCGGAGCCGGTGACACCGTCAACGCGGCCCTCCTGCACGGCCTGGCGGCCCGGGACGCCCTCTCCGCCCCGGCCCTCGCGGCTCTGGACACCGAGGACTGGACCTGCCTGCTGCGCTTCGCGGCCCGCGCGGCGGCGATCACCTGCTCCCGGGCAGGCGCGGAACCGCCGTACGCGGCGGAGATGGACGAGCTGCGCCCTCTCGCCTCCGAATCCCGGGAGGGCTGACTACAGACCGAGTGCCGCCGGGGCGGCGCGGGCGGCACGGGCGGCGCGGGCGGCGCGGGCGGCGCGGGCGGCGCGGGCGGCGCGGGCGGCGCGGGCGGCGCGGGCGGCGCGGGCGGCGCGGGCGGCGCGGGCGGCGCGGGCGGCGCGGGCGGCGCGGGCGGCGCGGGCGGCGCGGGCGGCGCGGGCGGCGCGGGCGGCGCGGGCGGCGCGGGCGGCGCGGGCGGCGCGGGCGGCGCGGGCGGCGCGGGCGGCGCGGGCGGCGCGGGCGGCGCGGGCGGCGCGGGCGGCGCGGGAACGGGTGGCGGCCCGTGGGGAGTTCCCACGGGCCGCCATTGTTTCTTCCGGCTGCGACTGCGCTCGCGCGCCGCTCGGACGCCTCAGGCCTTGGGCGCCCGCGTGGTCTTCTTCGCGGGCGCGGCCTTCTTCGCGGTCGCGGCGGCCTTCTTGGCAGCCGTCGTCTTGGCGGCCGTGGACTTGGCCGCCGACGTCTTCGCCGCCGTGGTGGTGCGGGCCGTCGTCGTCTTCCGGGCCGTCGAGGCGGCGGCGACGGACTTCTTCGCCGCGGCCTTGCGCGGGGCCTTCACCGGGGCCGCGTCACTGATCCGGTCGGCGCCGAGGATCTCCCGCAGGAACTTGCCCGTGTGGCTGGCCGGAACCCCGGCGACCTGCTCGGGCGTGCCCTCCGCGATGACGAGGCCACCGCCGGCGCCACCCTCGGGCCCCATGTCGACGACCCAGTCGGCGGTCTTGATGACGTCGAGGTTGTGCTCGATGACGATGACCGTGTTGCCCTTGTCGACCAAGCCGGACAGCACCTTGAGGAGCTTGCTGATGTCCTCGAAGTGCAGACCGGTGGTCGGCTCGTCCAGGACGTAGACCGTGCGGCCGGTGGAGCGCTTCTGCAGCTCGCTCGCGAGCTTCACACGCTGCGCCTCACCGCCGGACAGGGTGGTCGCGGCCTGGCCCAGCCGGACGTAGCCGAGGCCGACGTCCTTGAGGGTCCTGAGGTGGCGGGCGATCGCGGGGACGGCCTCGAAGAAGTCGGTCGCCTCCTCGATCGGCATGTTCAGCACATCGGCGATGGACTTGCCCTTGTAGTGGACCTCCAGGGTCTCCCGGTTGTACCGGGCGCCGTGGCAGACCTCGCACGGGACGTAGACGTCCGGGAGGAAGTTCATCTCGATCTTGATCGTGCCGTCGCCCGCGCAGTTCTCGCAACGGCCGCCCTTGACGTTGAAGGAGAAGCGCCCGGGCAGATAGCCGCGGACCTTCGCCTCGGTGGTCTCGGCGAACAGCTTGCGCACATGGTCGAAGACACCGGTGTACGTGGCCGGGTTGGAGCGGGGCGTCCGACCGATCGGCGACTGGTCGACGTGCACGACCTTGTCCACGAGGTCGTCGCCGTCCACGCGCGTGTGCCGTCCGGGAACGCTGCGGGCGCCGTTCAGCTCGCGGGCCAGGTGCGTGTACAGGATGTCGTTGACCAGCGTGGACTTGCCGGAGCCGGACACACCGGTGACGGCGGTGAAGACGCCCAGCGGGAAGGACACGTCGATGTCCTGGAGGTTGTTCTCGCGGGCGCCGTGGACCGTGAGCTGCCGGGTCGGGTCGAGCGGGCGGCGGATGTCGGGCAGCGGGATGGCCTTGCGGCCCGACAGGTACTGCCCGGTCTGCGACTCCGCGTTGTCGAGCAGCTCCTTCAGGGAGCCGCTGTGCACGACCTTGCCGCCGTGCTCACCGGCGCCGGGGCCGATGTCGACGATCCAGTCGGCCATCTTGATGGTGTCCTCGTCGTGCTCGACGACGATGAGCGTGTTGCCCATGTCGCGCAGCCGGACCAGGGTCTCGATGAGCCGGTGGTTGTCCCGCTGGTGCAGACCGATGGAGGGCTCGTCGAGGACGTAGAGCACGCCGACGAGGCCGGAGCCGATCTGCGTGGCCAGGCGGATGCGCTGCGCCTCGCCGCCGGAGAGCGTGCCGGCCGCGCGGTTCAGCGACAGGTAGTCCAGGCCGACGTCGACCAGGAACCGCAGCCGCTCGTTGACCTCCTTCAGCACCCGCTCGGCGATCTTCTTGTCACGGGCACTCAGCCGCAGCTCGCCCAGGAAGTCCGCGCAGTCGCTGATCGACATGGCGGAGACCTCGGCGATCGACTTCTCCATGATCGTGACCGCGAGGACGATCGGCTTCAGTCGCGTGCCCTCACAGGTGGGGCAGGGCACCTCGCGCATATAGCCCTCGAAGCGCTCGCGGCTGGCGTCGCTCTCGGCCTCGCTGTGCCGCCGCTTCACGAAGGGGACGGCGCCCTCGAAGGCCGTGGTGTACACCCGCTCGCGGCCGTACCGGTTGCGGTAGCGGACCTCGATCTGGGTCTTGTGGCCCTGCAGCAGGGCCTTCTTCGCGCGCTGCGGGAGCCCGGCGAAGGGGATGTCGGTCCGGAATCCCAGGGCGTCCGCGAGGGCTCCGATGAGGCGGCCGAAGTAGTCCTTGGTGTGGCCGTGCGACCAGGGGTGGATGGCGCCCTCGTCGAGCGACTTGTCCTCGTCCGGGACGATCAGCTCGGGGTCGACCTCCATGCGCGTACCGATGCCGGAGCAGTCGGGGCAGGCGCCGAAGGGCGAGTTGAAGGAGAAGGAGCGGGGCTCCAGCTCCTCGAAGGACAGGTCGTCGTACGGGCAGTACAGGTGCTCCGAGAACATGCGCTCGCGCTCGGGGTCGTCCTCGGGGAGGTCGACGAAGTCGAGCACGACCATGCCGCCGGAGAGGCCGAGGGCGGTCTCCACGGAGTCGGTGAGGCGGCGCTTGGCGGTGTCCTTCACCGTAAGGCGGTCGACGACCACCTCGATGGTGTGCTTCTCCTGCTTCTTCAGGGTGGGCGGGCTGGAGAGCTGGACGGTCTCGCCGTCCACCCGAGCACGGCTGTACCCCTTGGTCTGGAGGTCCGCGAAGAGGTCGACGAACTCGCCCTTGCGCTCGCGCACGAGCGGGGACAGCACCTGGAAGCGGCTGCCCTCGGGCAGCTCCAGCACCCGGTCGACGATGGCCTGCGGCGACTGGCGGGAGATCGGCCGGCTGCACTGGGGGCAGTGCGGCTTGCCGATGCGCGCGAAGAGCAGGCGCAGGTAGTCGTAGACCTCGGTGATGGTGCCGACCGTCGAGCGCGGGTTGCGCGAGGTCGACTTCTGGTCGATGGAGACCGCCGGGGACAGACCCTCGATGAAGTCGACGTCCGGCTTGTCCATCTGCCCGAGGAATTGCCGAGCGTAGGAGGAGAGCGACTCGACGTACCGGCGCTGCCCCTCGGCGAAGATCGTGTCGAAGGCCAGCGAGGACTTGCCCGACCCCGACAGGCCCGTGAAGACGATGAGCGAGTCGCGTGGCAGGTCGAGCGAGACGTTCTTCAGGTTGTGCTCGCGCGCGCCACGGACGATGAGACGGTCGGCCACGCCGGTCCGCACCTTTCTTGAGTGAAGTGACAGGGGCCCGGGAGCCCCCGTCCTCCACAGACTAGGGGGAGCCACTGACAGCGCCGGTCCTGTTTCCCCGTTCCCACAACAATCTCGGGCCTTCCAGCATGCCCGACGCCACGACCGACCATATAGCACGCGCATTCGATTTCCGGCCGTACTCCGCCACCTTCACCCGATGGTGTGGCCGGGGCTAGGGTCGACGGCATGATGGATCACGCGCGTGACCTGGCCTCTGTACGTGAAGCGACGGACCGGCTCCTCACCGCAGCCGCCCGCCTGGACAACGCCGCTGTGACCCAGCCGTCACGGCTGCCCGGCTGGACCCGTGGTCACGTCCTCGCCCACCTCGCCCGCAACGCGGACGCGCTGGTGAACGTCTTCGAAGGGCGCCCCATGTACGTCTCCGGCGACGCCCGGGACGCCGACATCGAGCGGGACGCGCGCCGGCCTCTGAAGACACAGCTCGCCGACGTGCGCGACAGCGCGGACCGCCTCCAGGACGCCGCTTCGGCCCTCAGTGACTGGTCGCGGACGGTGGAGCTGCGCAACGGGGTCACGGACGACGTGTCGCGGGTGCCGTTCCGGCGGTGGATCGAGGTGGAGCTCCACCACGTGGATCTGGGGATCGGGTACGAGTTGGAGGATCTTCCGGAGGAGTTCATGGAGCGGGAGATCGCCTTCCTCGTCGACCGGTTCGCCGGCCATCCCGACGTGCCCCTCACCGACGTGACGGACGGCACGCGCGCGTGGACCACCGGTAGCGCTCCCTCCGGTTCCGGGGTGACGGTGACCGGGACGGCGCCGGCTCTCCTCGGCTGGCTCGCCGGTCGCCGGGACGGCGCCGGCCTGCGCGTCGAAGGAGGCGCGCTCCCCTCGCTGCCCCCGCTATAGGCTGCTCTCATGACGTACAGCGGAGCGGTGAAGGTCGGCGGTCCTGCGGATGTGCACGAGCTGCCGGACCTGATGATCTCCAAGGTCGCGGTGGGCCCGATGGACAACAACGCCTATCTGCTGCGCTGCCGCGCCACCGACGAGCAACTGCTGATCGACGCCGCGAACGACGCCCGCACCCTGCTCACCCTGATCGGTGACGACGGCATCGCGTCCGTCGTCACCACGCACCAGCACGGCGACCACTGGCAGGCGCTCGCCGAGGTCGTGGCGGCCACCGGCGCCCGTACGTACGCCGGCCGGGACGACGCCGAGGGCATCCCGGTGCCGACCGACGTGCCCGTGGGCGACGGGGACACGATCCGGGTGGGGCGCGTGGAGCTCACCGCGCGCCACCTGGTGGGACACACGCCGGGCTCGATCGCCCTGGTCTACGACGACCCGCACGGGCATCCGCATGTGTTCACCGGGGACTGCCTCTTCCCGGGCGGCGTGGGCAACACCCGCAAGGATCCGGAGGCGTTCGCCAGCCTGATCCACGACGTCGAGACCAAGATCTTCGACGTGCTGCCCGACGAGACCTGGGTCTACCCGGGCCACGGCAACGACACGACGCTCGGCGCGGAGCGCCCGCACCTGCCGGAGTGGCGCGCACGGGGCTGGTGAACTCCCTGGTGCCGTAGGGCAGTTGGAGGGACGACCGGTCAGGGGCGTGAGCGCTCCCGCACGCGCCCCGTGTGAATCGAACGCACACGCCGGTGTCCCGCGCGCGCTCCCGGCGCACGCCGTGGCGTAGTCCACTGGAAGCAGGTCCGCACGGGATGACGGCTCCCGCGTGGATGGGCCGCCGGCCTCACCAACCCCGCCCTCGGCCGGCGGCCCCGCCCACTCGGTCGCACGTGTTCACGCAGCCGCAACACCCGTTCCCAGAATGCGGACAAACACCCGCGTGACCTCGACAGACAGCACATCGCGCTGCCAATCTCACGCCATGCGTCCTGTCCTGCGAACCGCGCGTTCCCCGCGCCGTGCCGTCCCCACCGCCATAGCCGCCCTGCTCGCCGTCGTCGCGGTGGGCTGCGCACCGCAGCCGGAGGAGGACGCCTCCGGCTCGGCCTCCACCTCGGCGTCCGGATCCTCCTGCGCCCAGGGCGACTTGAGCACGAAGACGTCCGGCAAGCTGACCGTCGCCACCGACGAACCGGCGTACGAACCCTGGTTCAAGGACGACGACCCGAAGAACGGCGAGGGCTTCGAGTCGGCGGTCGCCTACGCCGTGGCGAAGCAGCTCGGCTACGACAAGGCGGATGTCGTCTGGCAGAGCGTGCCCTTCAACAAGGCCTTCGCGCCGGGGGCGAAGACCTTCGACTTCGACATCAACCAGGTCTCGATCAGCGACGAGCGCAAGAAGGCCGTCGACTTCTCGTCGGGCTACTACGACGTGCGCCAGGCCGTCGTCGCGCTGAAGGGCTCCGCCGCCGCGAAGGCGACGGGCATCGCGGACCTCAGGAAGCTGCATCTGGGCGCCCAGGTCGGCACCACCAGCCTGAACTACATCCAGGACGTGGTGAAGCCGACCCGGGACGCCGCCGCGTACGCGAAGAACGACCAGGCCAAGTCCGCGCTGAAGAACGGCCAGATCGACGCGATCGTGGTCGATCTGCCGACCGCGTTCTACATCACCTCGGCCGAGGTGACGGACGCGAAGATCGTCGGTCAGTTCGAGAACCAGGGCGGCACGCCCGAGCAGTTCGGGCTCGTCCTCGACAAGGGCAGCGCCCTCACGTCCTGCGTGACGACCGCCGTGGACGCCCTGCGCGAGGACGGCACACTGGCGAAGATCGAGCAGGAGTGGCTCTCCGACGCCGTCGACGCCCCGGTCCTCAAGTGACGGTCGTGAAGCAGGAGCCCGGCCCGGAGTACGCGGGCGACCGCGGTGACCCGTCCGGCGCGGACGACGGCTACGTCCCCTCGCGCCGGCGGCTGGACCGGGAGCGCTACCGGCGCGACCGGGCCTTGCGCGCCACCGCCGTCGCCGCCCTGTCGACCCTCGTCACGGCCGTCGTCCTCTACCTGGTCGTCGTCAACGCGCCCGGCTGGCCACGGACCAAGGAGACGTTCTTCAGCGCGGAGTACGCGCGCGAGGCGCTCCCCAAGGTCCTCGAAGGGCTCTGGCTCAACGTACGGCTGCTGCTGGTCTGCGGCGTCGCCGTGCTCGTCCTCGGCATGCTCATCGCCGTCGCGCGGACCCTGCGCGGCCCGGTGTTCTTCCCGCTGCGGGCGCTGGCGGCCGCGTACACCGACTTCTTCCGGGGCCTGCCGCTGATCATCAACCTGATGATCGTGGTCCTGGGCGTCCCCGCACTCCGCCTCCAGGGAGTGACCGTCGACCCGGTCCTCCTCGGCGGCACCGCCCTGACGCTCACGTACTCGGCGTACGTCGCCGAGGTGTTCCGCGCCGGCATCGAGTCCGTGCACCCCTCGCAGCGCGCGGCGGCCCGCTCGCTGGGCCTGACCAACCGGCAGGCCCTGCGGCACGTCGTGCTCCCCCAGGCGGTACGCCGTCAGGTGCCGCCGCTGCTCAACGACCTCGTGTCGCTGCAGAAGGACACCGGCCTGGTCTCGATCGGCGGTGCGATCGACGCCGTGCGGGCGGCCGACATCATCGTGGGCCGCAGCCTCAACTACACGCCCTACATCGTCGCGGGACTGGTCTTCGTCGCCCTGACCATCCCGATGACCCGCTTCACCGACTGGGTCACGGCCCGGATGGACCGGCAGCGGGCGCAGGGAGGGACGACATGAGCGACAGCCGAGAGACCGTGGAGCCCGGGCGCGCCGCCGAGGGTGCCCCCGTGCTGCGGATGGAGTCCGTGCGCAAGACCTTCGGCGGCTCGGTCGTGCTGCGGGACGTCGATCTGGAGGTCGCCCCGCACACCGTGACCGCGCTGATCGGCGCCTCCGGGTCCGGCAAGTCGACGCTGCTGCGCTGCGCCAACCTCCTGGAGGACATCGACGACGGGGCGATCTGGCTGGACGGCGAGGAGATCACCGACCCGCGCGTCGACCAGGACGCGGTCCGACGCCGTATCGGCGTGGTCTTCCAGTCGTACAACCTGTTCCCGCACATGACGGTGCTGGACAACATCACCCTCGCCCCGCGCCGGGTGCACGGCGTTCCCCGCGCGGAGGCCGAGGAGCGGGCGCGGGAGCTGTTGGACCGGCTGGGGCTCAGCGGGAAGGCGAGCGCCTATCCCGACCGGCTCAGCGGCGGTCAGCAGCAGCGCGTGGCGATCGTGCGCGCCCTGGCCGTACGCCCCCGCCTGCTGCTCCTCGACGAGATCACCGCGGCCCTCGATCCGGAGCTGGTCGGCGAGGTCCTGAACGTCGTCCGTGATCTGAAGGCCGACGGCATGACCATGGTGCTGGCCACGCACGAGATGGGCTTCGCCCGCGACGTCGCCGACCAGGTCTGCTTCCTGGACGGAGGTGTCGTGCTCGAACGCGGCACCGCGGACCAGGTCTTCGGCGACCCGCAGCGGGAACGGACGCGTCAGTTCCTGCGCCGGATCGTCGACGCGGGCCGACTGTAGGGGGAGCTTGTAAGGGGCGCCTGCCTGGAGATCGGGCATTACCACGCAGGGCGCGCCCCTCGTGTCTACGGCGTCGGGCGCGAGGCTCAGGCGTCCGCCCGGCCCGCCCCGGCGAGCGCGGCGACCCGCTCCACGCCGAACACATAGCCCTGCACCCCGCACCCGGCGATCACCCCGTCGGCCCGCAGGGAGACGTACGAGTGGTGCCGGAAGGTCTCGCGCCGGTGGATGTTGGAGATGTGCACCTCCAGCACCGGCAGGCCGTCACAGGTGTTGAGGGCGTCCAGGATCGCCACGGAGGTGTGCGAGTAGGCGCCCGGGTTGATGACGATCCCGCTGTGGTGGAGCCGGGCCTCGTGGATCCAGTCGACCAGTTCGCCCTCGTGGTTGGACTGCCGGAAGTCCACCGTGCCGCCGTGCGCGGCCGCCGCCTTGGCGCACATCGCCTCGACGTCGGCGAGGGTCTCCGAGCCGTAGATCTCGGGCTGACGCTGCCCCAGGAGGTTCAGGTTGGGGCCGTTGAGAATCATGATCGGGGCGTGGGCCAGGGTGCGGGGCACGGTTCCTCCGGTCCGTTCGGGGTGGGCGGCCCGTCGGGACCGCCGCTCGCCCCGGTTTATCACGGTGAAACCGTGCGGCAGGAGGCCGTACCCTCCCCGCATGACCACGCCCTCGTACCCTCCCAAGCCCTCCCCCGGCGACCGGGTCGCCGTCGTCTCGCCCGGCGCCGGTCTGCCCGAGCTCTTTCCGCGCCCCTTCGAACTGGGCCTGGAGCGACTGCGCGAGGAGTACGGTCTCGTGCCGGTCGAGTATCCGACGACACGGAAGATGGGCACGACGCCGAAGGAGCGGGCGGACGACCTGCACGCGGCCTTCGCCGACCCGGACGTCAAGGCGGTGCTGACGTCGATCGGAGGCGACGACCAGATCACCGTGCTGCCCTTCCTGGACCGCGAGTTGCTGCGGGCCAACCCCAAGCCGTTCTTCGGGCTGAGCGACAACACCAATCTGCTGGCGTATCTGCACCACACCGGGATCGTCGGCTATCACGGCGGCACCGTGATGACCGCGCTGGGCAGGCCCGGCGCCATGGAGCCGTTGACCGCCGACTCCCTGCGCGCGGCCCTGTTCACCTCGGGGCCGTACGAACTGCGGCCCGCCGAGCGCTTCAACGACATCGACCGCGACTGGGCCGACCCGTCGACCTTCGACGCGGAGCCGGAGACCGTGCCGGGCTCCGGATGGACCTGGGTGAACGCCGACCGCGTGGTGGAGGGCCGCAGTTGGGGCGGTTGTCTGGAGATCCTCGGCTGGCTGCTGATGGCCGACCGCGAGGTGCCGCGTGATCTGTCCGTGTTCGACGGCGGGGTGCTCTTCCTGGAGACCTCGGAGGAACTGCCCAGCGGCGAGGAGGTCTTCCGCACCCTGCGCAACATGGGCGAACGCGGCCTGCTGCACCGTTTCTCCGCGCTGCTGATGGGCCGCCCCAAGACCTGGTCCTTCGACCGGCCCAACAGCCCGGAGGAGGAGGCCCGTTACGCTTCCGGGCAACGGGAGGCCGTCCTGCGCGCCATGCGGACGTACGCCCCCGACGCCACGATCGTCTTCGACGTGGACCTCGGACACACCGAACCACAGGTCGTCATCCCTTACGGGGGCGTAATCCGGGTGGACGGGCCCGCCCGGCGCATCACGGTGAGCTACTGAGACCCGTTGACGCCTCCTGAACCACCTTGGCCTCGCACGGGCCTCCGCACGCCCCCGTAACCGCCCGTCACCGTGGGTAGTTGACGCGGCATGCAACCTGTACGCACCGTGAAACCGCCCTCCATGCTGCGCCTGGCGTCCGCCTCGCTCGCCGGAACGGCCATCGAGTTCTACGACTTCTTCGTCTACGGGACGGCGGCGGCCCTCGTCCTGGGGCCGCTGTTCTTCCCGACGTTCTCACCCCTGGCCGGGACCCTCGCGGCCTTCGCGACCTTCGGGGTCGGGTTCGTGGCGCGACCGCTCGGCTCGGTGCTGTTCGGACACATCGGGGACCGGCACGGACGCCGGCCGGTCCTCGTCGCCTCGCTGCTGCTGACCGGGGGCGCCACCGTGGCCGTCGGCTGCGTCCCCACCTTCGACTCGATCGGTGTCACAGCCCCTTTCCTCCTGCTCGTGCTGCGCTTCCTGCAGGGGCTCGGGCTCGGCGGCGAGTGGGGCGGCGCGGTGCTGCTGACGGCGGAGCACGCTCCGGCCGACCGGCGCGGACTGTGGTCGAGCTTCCCCCAGGTCGGGCCGGCCGTGGGATTCCTGCTGGCCAACGGGGTGATGCTGGCGCTGTCGGCGAGCCTGACGGAGGCCCAGTTCGCCGCCTGGGGATGGCGGGTGCCGTTCTGGGCGGCCGGTGTGCTCGCCCTCGCGGGACTGTGGCTGCGGTCCTCGCTCACGGAGAGCCCGCGGTTCCTGGAGATCGCCGAGCCCGCGCGCGTGCCGCTCGCCGAGGTCGTGCGCGACCACTGGCGCCTGGTCCTGCTGACGGCGGGCGCGCTCGCGATCGGGTACGCGGTGTTCTACTCGGTGACGACCTGGTCCCTCGCGTACGGCACGGAACGCCTCGGGGTGAGCCGCACGGTCATGCTGACCTGCATCATGGGCGCCGTGGTGGTGAAGGGCGCCCTCACACCGGTGGCTGCGGTGCTCGGCGACCGGTACGGGCGGCGCCCGATGTGTCTGATCGGCTGCGGCGTCACCGTGCTGTGGATGTTCCCCATGGTCGCGCTCCTGGCGACCGGCGAACCCCTGCTGATCTTCTTCGGGTTCCTCGTGGCGATGCTCGGCTTCGTCACCATGTTCGCCGTCATCGCCGCGTACCTGCCGGAGCTGTACGAGCCCCGGGTGCGCTGCACGGGGGCGGCCGTCGGCTACAACCTCGGCGGGGTGCTCGGCGGAGCCCTGACCCCGATCGTGGCCACCGCCGTGGCCCAGGGCGGACGGGTGCCCTGGGGTGTGGGCGCCTATCTCACCGGGATCGCCCTGCTGAGCCTGGGCTGCTTCGCCCTGCTGCCGGAGACCCGGCCGGTGCCCCTGACGACGCAGGCGGAAGCGGAACCCGCGGCGGGATGAACCCGGGCCTACGGGTTCACCGCCAGCTCCAGATACGCCGCGAACAGCACCAGGTGCACCCCGCCCTGCAGCGGTGTCGCGCGCCCGGGGACCACGGTCAGCGAGGCCACCACGACGGTCAGGGCGAGAAGCACCATATGCGTGGCGCCGAGGCCGAGGACGAGCGGTCCGGAGAGCCAGATCGAGGCGAGGGCGACGGCCGGGATGGTGAGGCCGATGCTGGCCATGGCGGAGCCGAGGGCCAGGTTGAGGCTCGTCTGCACGCGGTCGCGGCGGGCCGCGCGCAGCGCGGCGATCGTCTCCGGCAGCAGCACCAGCAGCGCGATGATCACACCGACCACCGCGTGAGGCAGTCCCGCCCCCTCGACACCGGACTCGATGGTCGGCGAGACGCCCTTGGCGAGGCCGACCACGCCGACGAGCGCCAGGCCGAGCAGTCCGAGGCTGATCCCTGCGGTACGGGCCGACGGCGCCTCGGCGTGGTCGTCCTGGGTGATCACCTCGCCCAGCCTGGTGATCGGCAGGAAGTAGTCCCGGTGACGCACGGTCTGCGTCGCGACGAACAGCCCGTACAGCGCCAGTGAGGACAGGGCGGCGAAGGTGAGCTGGGGCGTGGAGAACTCGGGGCCCGGCTTGCTGGTGGTGAAGGTGGGGAGCACCAGGCTGAGCGTGGCCAGTGTCGCGACCGTGGCGAGGGCGGCGCCGGTGCCCTCCGGGTTGAAGACCGCGAGCCCGTGGCGCAGCGAGGCGACGAGCAGGCAGATGCCGACGATGCCGTTGCAGGTGATCATCACGGCGGCGAAGACGGTGTCGCGGGCGAGGGTCGAGCTCTTGTCCCCGCCGTCGGCCATGAGCGTGACGATCAGGGCGACCTCGATGATCGTGACGGCGACGGCGAGGACGAGGGAGCCGAAGGGTTCACCGACCCGGTGCGCGACGACCTCGGCGTGGTGCACGGCGGCCAGGACGGCTCCCGCGAGCACCAGGGTCACCAGAGCGACAGCCGCAGGGGGCAGATCACGCCCCCAGGTGAGAGCGAGCAGGACGACCGCGGCCACCGGGACGACAGCAGTCCATCGCGTCGTGAGCGACCGGAGCCGAGCGAGCATGCGGTGATCCTTTCAGACGTGCAGGGCCCCGCACTCCGGTGGACGCGTGGAACTGCGTCTCCGTCGTGCGGGGCCCCATCCGTGTGTGCTGTGCGGTGTCGGCCGGTCCGTCAGGCCTCGACGCTGTCCTTCTCCGCGCCTTCGGCCTTGTGCTGCTCGGCCTCGGCCTCGGCCTGCGCCTGCTTCTTGGACGCGATCAGGCTGGTGATCGTGGTGACGATCAGCACCGCGCAGATCACGCCGAGGGACACCGGGATGGAGATCTCAGGGACGTGTACCCCGGATTCGTGCAGTGCGTGCAGCACCAGCTTCACGCCGATGAAGCCGAGGATGACCGAGAGACCGTAGGACAGGTGGACCAGCTTCTTCAGCAGCCCGCCGATGAGGAAGTACAGCTGTCGCAGGCCCATGAGCGCGAACGCGTTGGCCGTGAACACGATGTACGGGTCCTGGGTCAGGCCGAAGATCGCGGGGATGGAGTCGAGGGCGAAGAGGACGTCGGTGGTGCCGATGGCGAGCATCACGACGAGCATCGGCGTCATGACGCGCTTGCCGTTCTCCTCGATCCACAGCTTGGTGCCGTGGTACCGGTCGGCGACACCGAAGCGCTTCTCGGCGGCCTTGAGGAGCTTGTTCTCCTCGTACTCCTCGTCCGCCTCGTCGGCCCTGGCCTCCTGGATCAGCTTCCAGGCGGTGTAGATCAGGAACGCGCCGAAGATGTAGAAGACCCAGGCGAAGCTGGCGAGGATGGCCGCGCCGGCGGCGATGAAGATCGCGCGGAGCACCAGGGCTATCAGCACACCGATCAGCAGCACCCGCTGCTGGTACTGCGACGGCACCGAGAACTTCGCCATGATCAGGACGAAGACGAAGAGGTTGTCGACGCTCAGCGACTTCTCGGTGATGAAGCCCGCGAAGAACTCTCCGGCCGGCTGACCGCCGCCGAAGACGAGGAGCCCGAGTCCGAAGAGGGCGGCCAGGACGATCCAGACGACCGTCCAGATCCCGGCTTCCTTGATGGACACGTCATGGGGCTTGCGGCCGATGAAGAAGTCGACCGCGATGAGGGCGGCAAGGCCCACCACTGTGAGGACCCAAAGGGTCACGGAAACATCCACTGCGCCTCCGGCAGTACGTAACGGCAAATTTCAGCGTCGTCGCTACCGGAGGTCTCTTCCACCCGGTCCTCCAGGGCGTTCCACAACGCCTGGTGCCGCCGGGCCGACGCCCCGGGATCTGGATCGATCCGTATTGACGGGTACGCCGCAGCATGTAGGGAGTACTCCCCTCCGCACGAAAAGAGTACCCAATCACCAAGAATAGGTAAAGGGCGAGGCAAAGAAAGGATCAAAACAGCAGGTCAGATGGCTTTACGAGGGCTTGGTGCGGGCTGCCTGCGGACTACGGGGACGACAGTTCTCAGCGGTTCCACGAGCGGCGGGCCTCCGCGACCCGGGCCAGCACGTCGCGCATGACGCTGCTGCCGGGCGGGATGCTCGACGGCTCGTACGTCCACGCGTGCCCGACCCAGGGGTCGGCGAGGTGGTCGTCCGGGGTGGGGGTGAGTCGCATCAGCGAACGCCACAGCGGATCGAGCAACGGCCCGTAGGCGGCGGCCTCCTGCCGGTCGGCGACCATCATCAGGTGAACCCCGACGGCGGGGCCCTCGTCCGCGAGATAGCGGAGCTGGGTGACGGCACGGTCGTCGAAGCCGTGCGGGAAGTCGTTGACGATCAGCAGCTGTTCGGCGGTGTCGAAGCCCTGGGGCAACGCGTCGACCACGCCGCCGCGCACCGCCATCTGCACGAGGTCGACGCGCTGGGTGAGCCGCCCCAGCACCTCCGAGACACCCGCGGCTCCGGCGGCGGGCGGCCCGGCGAGCACACCGGCCTGCGTCAGGGGCGCCAGCGCGGACGAGCCCGCCCCGGCCGCGTCGACGACGTGCACGGCGAACTCGCCCGGCGGGTAGACGGCGAGCAGGCGTGCGGCGAGAGCGACCGCCGTGTCCAGTGCGAGGCGGCGCAGCCCGTCGGAGTCGGCGAGCGGGTCGCGGGAGCCGGAGCGGCCGCTGTCGATCCAGAGGCCGCGCTCCAGCGGCAGCCGGACCAGCATCGGTATGCGCACGTCCTCGCTCTCCGGTAGATGGAGGTCGCCCAGGCGCAGGGCCATCGGGATCTCCATCGGCACCCGGTAGCCGTGCCAGACGGGGTTGTCCCAGCTCGCGAACGCCGGGGGCAGGGCGGGCTCGACGACGTCCGCCTCGGCCCCGAGCTGGGCCAGGTCCCGGTCGAGGGCGGCCCTGGCCTGGTCCACGAGCTGGGCGTGCTTGGCGCGGGCCGCCTCGCGCGCGGCGTCGCCCTGGCCGCTGATGCGGCTGCGCGGGTCGGACAGGACCTTGTCCAGCTCCTGTTCCATCCGCGACTCGGCGAAATCGACGGCGCTGCGGTACGCGGCCGTGGTGCGGGCGAGGTCCTCGAACATGCCCCACACCTGGTTGTAGAGCCGCTCCTCCATGGACCAGCCGGTCGCGTCCCCGGCGACGGGCCGCGCGGGCTGTCCCGGCTCGGCCGGGGGCGCGGCCGACGCGGGCGGTGGCGGCGCGGTGGTCTGGCGGCCGGGGTGACTGTAGTTGACCGGACCGCCGGCGGTGGCCGGGCCGGGTTGTCCGGTGGCCGGGTCGGCCGGGGTGGCGCCGCCGTGCTGCGCGGCGGCGGCGTGGTCGGGCCGCGTGGCGTCGTGCGGGGAGCCGTACGGAGGTGTCGTGCCGTATGGGGAGGTGGGCTGGTGGCCCTGGGAGGGTGCGGGGGTGCCGGTCACGCCCTGGGGTGTCGCGCCTTGAGGTGTCGCGCCGCCGTGGGTCTCGTCGGGGCCCGTCGCGGGGGCGGTCGTCCGGCGTGGGCGGTCCGCCTCCGGCAGCCGGGGCGGAGGGGCGGCCACCGAGCGGGCGAGGCCCTGGGCCACTGCCTCGTTGATGCTGCCGGCCAACTGCTGGGCCTGCGGCAGGCCCTGGTCGGCGAGCAGCGCCGCGAGGCCGCCCGCGTACCCCTGGCCGACCGCGCGGACCTTCCAGGCCCCCTGCCTGCGGTACAGCTCCAGGGCGACGACGGCCGACTCCGGTTCGAGGTCGGTGATGGTGTAGCTGGCGACCTCGGTGCCGTCGAGGCCGGTGACCGCGACGAAGGGGGCGGCCACGGCACCGAAGCGCGCCGGGCCGCCGGTCCCCGTGGGGAGGGCGAGCAGCACGGTCACCCGGTGCACGGACGGCGCCAGGGCGTCGAGGTCCACGGCGAGGCGATGGTCGGCCGCCGCCTGCCTCGGCACCTCGATGCCCGGGAGGGTGGGCGCGCCCGGGTGGGCGACCCACTCGACACCGCGCACCCGGCCCTGCTCGTCGCCGAGGGTGGCCCCGGCCACGATCGGCGTGCCGGCCGAGACGCGGATCTCCAGTCGGACCTCGGGCAGCGGATGGTTCTGCCCCCGGACCAGCTCGGCCGTCATCGCTTCGTCCCCCTGTGTCGCGTGCTGTGTCTACTCGGTGCGTGCCTACAGGACCGGCAGGATCGCCGGCATCAGGTCCTGGAAGGTGCGGCCGTTGGCGGGCGAGCCGATGGCGGTCATCTGCCAGCCCGCGCCCGCGCGGTGCACCTTGGCCATGATCTGGGCGGTGTACTGGCCGCCGCCCGCGAGGGTGTAGCGCGCCAGCTCCTGGCCGTTGGTCTCGTCGACGAGCCGGCAGAACGCGTTCTGCACTTCCTGGAACGTCTGGCCCGTGAAGGAGTTCACCGTGAAGATGATCTGGTCGATGTGGACCGGCACCCGGGCCAGGTCGACGAGGATCGCCTCGTCGTCGCCGCCCTGGCCGACGCCACCGACCAGGTTGTCGCCGGTGTGACGGACCGAGCCGTCGTCGCTCACCAGGTGGCGGAAGAAGACGACGTCGACGGGCTGCTTGTCCGCGAACAGGACGGCGGAGGCGTCGAGGTCGATCTCACGGGTGCGGGATCCGAACAGGCCGCGCCTGGGGGCAGCCTGCCAGCCGAGACCCATGCGCACCGCGGTCAGGCTGCCTCCGTCGTTCTTCTGCAGACTGATGGCCTGACCCTTGGTCATGTTGACGGTCACGCGCTGATTCCCCTCTCGAACTGTCCCCTGTTCCCGCGGAGTCCGCGGATGTGCAGCACCTTACGCAGCGGCACTGACATTGCCGCAGCCCGTGTCGCACTTTGTGTCGGTCTTGCAACACAGCGCGTCGACGCCGGGGCGTGTCCCCTCCCCGGCGTCCGTGGGGGCGGTCAGGCCAGGCCCGCCTCCTTCATCTGCCGCAGTTCCTTCTTCATCTCGGAGACCTCGTCACGCAGCCGGGCGGCGATCTCGAACTGCAGCTCGGCGGCGGCCGCGCGCATGCGCTCCGTCATGTCCTCGATCTGCTGGGCGAGATCGGCCGCGGGACGGTCGGTCGGGACGGTCTCGCCGGCCTTGGCCCTGCCCTTGGCGGACTTGGCCGCCTTGCCGCCGAGGGTGGGCACGGGGGCCTTGGCACCCTTGCCGTCCTTGCCCTGGCGATAGCCCGAGCCGAGCAGCTGCTCGGTGTCGACGTCCTCGCGGGCGATCTGCGCCACGATGTCGTTGATCTTCTTGCGGAGCGGCTGGGGGTCGATGCCCTTGGCCTTGTTGTAGGCGACCTGCTTCTCCCGGCGCCGGTTGGTCTCGTCGATGGCCTTCGCCATCGCCGGGGTGATCTTGTCGGCGTACATATGGACCTGGCCCGACACGTTGCGCGCCGCGCGGCCGATGGTCTGGATCAGCGAGGTGCCGGAGCGCAGGAAGCCCTCCTTGTCCGCGTCGAGGATCGCCACCAGGGAGACCTCGGGGAGGTCGAGGCCCTCCCGGAGGAGGTTGATGCCGACCAGGACGTCGTACTCACCGGCGCGCAGCTCGCGCAGCAGTTCGACGCGGCGCAGGGTGTCCACGTCGCTGTGGAGGTAGCGGACCTGGATGCCGAGTTCCAGGAAGTAGTCGGTGAGGTCCTCGGCCATCTTCTTGGTGAGGGTGGTGACGAGGACGCGCTCGTCCTTCTCGGTGCGGCTGCGGATCTCGTGCACCAGGTCGTCGATCTGGCCCTCGGTGGGCTTGACGACGACCTCGGGGTCGACCAGACCGGTGGGGCGGATGATCTGCTCGACGTGACCGTCGGAGCGGGACAGCTCGTACTGGCCGGGCGTCGCCGAGAGATACACCGTCTGGCCGACGCGCTCCTGGAACTCCTCCCACTTCAGGGGGCGGTTGTCCAGGGCGGAGGGCAGCCGGAAGCCGTGGTCGACGAGGGTGCGCTTGCGGGAGGCGTCGCCCTCGTACATCGCGCCGATCTGGGGCACGGTCACATGGGACTCGTCGATGACGAGGAGGAAGTCGTCCGGGAAGTAGTCCAGCAGGGTGTTCGGCGGGGAGCCGGGCTCGCGGCCGTCGAAGTGCATCGAGTAGTTCTCCACGCCGGAGCAGGAGCCGATCTGGCGGAGCATCTCCAGGTCGTAGGTCGTGCGCATGCGCAGCCGCTGGGCCTCCAGGAGCTTGCCCTGCTTCTCCAGCTCGGCGAGACGCTCCCCCAGTTCCTTCTCGATGTCGTTGGCGGCGCGCTCCAGGCGCTCGGGGCCGGCGACGTAGTGGGAGGCGGGGAAGACGTACAGCTGCTGGTCGTCGCTGATGATCTCGCCGGTGAGGGGGTGGAGGGTGGAGAGGGCCTCGATCTCGTCACCGAACATCTCGATGCGGACGGCGAGCTCCTCGTAGACCGGGAAGATCTCGATGGTGTCGCCGCGGACGCGGAAGGTGCCGCGGGTGAACGCCAGGTCGTTGCGGGTGTACTGGATGTCCACGAAGCGGCGCAGCAGCGCGTCCCGGTCGAACTCCTCGCCGACCTTGAGGGGGACCATGCGGTCCACGTACTCCTGTGGCGTACCGAGGCCGTAGATGCAGGAGACGGAGGCGACCACGACGACGTCACGGCGGGTGAGCAGCGAGTTGGTCGCGGAGTGCCGCAGGCGCTCCACCTCCTCGTTGATCGAGGAGTCCTTCTCGATGTAGGTGTCCGACTGCGGGACGTAGGCCTCGGGCTGGTAGTAGTCGTAGTACGAGACGAAGTATTCGACCGCGTTGTTCGGCAGCAGCTCACGGAACTCGTTGGCCAGCTGGGCGGCCAGTGTCTTGTTCGGCGCCATCACCAGGGTCGGGCGCTGGAGCTTCTCGATCATCCACGCGGTGGTGGCGGACTTGCCGGTACCGGTCGCGCCGAGCAGGACGACGTCCTTCTCACCTGCGCCGATACGCCGGGCGAGATCGGCGATGGCGGTGGGTTGGTCACCGCTCGGCTGGTAGGGGCTGACGACCTCGAAGGGCGCCACCGTGCGTTCGATCTTGGAAACGGGCCGCATGCAATCCACCGTACGACCCCGCACTGACAACGGGCTCCGATCAGCGATTCTGCGGGGTGCGGGCACGCCGCTCGCGGTGCTCCTGGTCGGTTCGGGACTCGGGGTGCCGGCAGACGTGGGCGGTCGCCTGGGCCGGGATGCCGGGTCGGCGCTCGACGGGGTTCGCGTGGAACCTGCCCATGATCATGAACGGGTCGAACATCACGACGACTCCCGCGAGGAGCAGGAACACCAGCGGGCCGATCATCAGCGGGGCCAGCAGGGCGGCGGACGACGAACCGACGGCCGGGTCGGGGCCCGCGGCGCTGTGCAGATGGACGCTGAGGGCGGCCATGCCCGTGTAGTGCATGCCGCTGACGGCGATCCCCATGACGAGGCTGGCGCCGACGCTCCACAGGAAGCCGCGCACCTGTCCGGCGGCCCACAGGGCGGCGATCGCGGCCACCACGGCGATGACGACCGAAGCGGCCACGGTGACAGTGTTGTACTGGAACGAGCCGTTGAGCCGCATGCCGGCCATGCCCAGGTAGTGCATGGAGGCGATGCCCAGGCCGGTGATGGTGCCGCCGGTGAACAGCGCGGCCCCGGTGGCGCCCTTGGAGCCGACCATGAAGATCCCGATGCCGACCATCACGATCGCCACGGCGAGGCTCGCGAACGTGGTCAGCGGGTCGTAGTGGATCGGGGTCTGCAGGACCTTGAACCCCATCATCGCGACGAAGTGCATGGTCCAGATGCCGGAGCCGATGGCCGCCGAGCCCAGCGCGAGCCAACCGATCCGCCAGCGGCCGTCCACGAGCATCGATCTGGTGGTGCAGCGCAGGCCGAGCGCGCCCCCGAGGCAGGCCATGAGGTAGGCCACCACCGGTGTGACGAGTCCGTAGCTGAAGCCGTCGACCGTGCCCTGCATTCGCGGCTGCCTTTCCCGCCCTGTCGCGTCACTGGAGTTTCTGCAATGCCCCCGGCCCCGGCACCGCCACGACGGTCAGGGTTGTCGCAGAGAGTATGACCCCCACCGGAATGGTCGAACGATTTTCCGGCAAAGAAACACGGCCTTGCCCCACTTGTGCGGTGCGCGTGAGCGGACTTGGGCAACTCCATTCAGTTCGTGGCCATCCTGCGCCCCTCTGCCGTTGACCCTCTGCTGTCACTCTTGAGCTGACCGTGATCGATCGACGCGAGGAGTACGCATGCACGTGCGCGCCGTTGCCGCCGCGACCACAGCGTTCTTGGGGGCCACCGTCCTCCTGCTCCCCACTTCCGCCGCGCACGCGGCCGCCGACGCCGGGAACCCACTGGTCGTCGCGCATCGCGGAGCTTCCGCCTACGCGCCCGAGAACACCCTGGCCGCCGTCGACAAGGCCCACGAGATGGGCTTCGACTGGGTCGAGAACGACGTCCAGCGCACCAGTGACGGCAGGCTCGTCGTCCTGCACGACGCGACGCTGGCACGGACGACCAATGTCGAGGAGCTCTATCCCGAGCGCGCGCCCTGGAACGTGGCGGACTTCACCGCCGCGGAGATCGGACGCCTGGACGCGGGCAGCTGGTTCGGCGCCGACTACGCGGGCGCGCGCGTGCCCACGCTGGAGCAGTACATGCGGCGGGTGTCACGCAACCACCAGAAGCTCGTCCTGGAGATCAAGAACCCGCAGCTCTACCCGGGGATCGAGCAACAGACCCTGAAGGTGCTCGGCAACGAGGGCTGGCTCGGCCCGGCCCACCTGGAGAAGCTGGTGATCCAGAGCTTCAGCGCCGACACCGTACGCCGGGTCCACGAACTGAGCCCGGCGGTGAAGACCGGTCTGCTCGGCACACCGGACATCGCCGACCTGCCCGAGTACGCGACCTTCAGCGATCAGATCAACTCCTCGTACACGACCATCTCCGAGTCCTACGTCGCCACCATCCACGCGCTCGGAGGCCCGCACGGCAAGCCGCTGGAGATCCTCACCTGGACCGTGAACGACGCCGCCAACGCCCGCCGGGTGGCCGACTACGGCGTGGACGGCATCATCACCAACAAGCCGGACGTGATCAGGGACGCCACACAGGGCTGACACCTGTCCGCACCCGGGGTGGTGTGCGTTCCGCGTGAACGCACACCACGGTCGTTGTCAGTGGGGGCCTCTACGGTGGTCCCATGAACAGCCATGCGCAGGGCGAGCAGCAGGTGGTGTGGGCCGTCGTCGGCTCGGACATCGGACCGCTGCTGCTGGCCGCGACGGACGAGGGCCTGGTCAACGTCGTGTTCCACGCCACGGAGCCGGTGCGCGACCGGACTCTCGACCGGCTCGCCTCCCGCCTCGGCACCACCCCGGTGGAAGCGCCCGACGCACCACGGCTGGCCGAGGCGATACGCCAGTTCGAGGCGTACTTCGCGGGCGAGCGACACGACTTCTCGCTGCCGCTCGACTGGTCGCTGATCTCCGGGTTCAACCGCGAGGTGCTGCGCGAACTGGCCTCGGGCGTCCCCTACGGCTCGGTCGTGGGCTACGGCGATCTCGCGCGGCGCGTGGGACAGCCCGGCGCGGCGCAGGCGGTCGGCGTCGCGATGGGGTCGAACCCGCTGCCCGTGGTGGTGCCGTGCCACCGGGTCGTGGAGAGCGACGGCGGCATCGGCGGGTTCGGCGGCGGGCTGGAGACCAAGCGGAAACTGCTGGCGCTGGAAGGGGTGCTCCCGGAGCCGTTGTTCTGAGGAGGAGCGCCTCCCTGGACGACCCGGGTGGCCGGGAACCGCTCACGACGGCCGCCGGAGCGCGCTACTCGTAGTGCCGCGCCTCGAAGACGTTGCCGTCCGGGTCCCGGAAGTAGAAGCTTCGCCGGGCCTCTCCGCGTGCGCCGAAGGAGTCGTGGGAGACCTCCGAGACGGGGACCGCCTGCTCCTCCAGCCGACCGCGCAGTTCGTCGAAGGCGGGGCCGGGCATGGCGAGGCAGACGTGGTTGACGGGGTGCCCGGCGCTCGCGGCGGCGCCCGGCACCATCCGCATCTTCGGAGCCAGGTCCAGCGGCATGAGATCGAGGATGGTCTCGTCGTTGACACGGACGGACGGGAAGGGCGCCTGTCCCGCCGCGTACTCGGTGACCCTCACGGGTTCGAGGCCCACGGCCTGCTCGTAGAAGCCGGCCGCGGCGATCGGCTCCCGCACCCAGAGGACGACATGGTCGAGACGGGTCGTGTTCTCCTTCATGCACCTCAGGCTGGTGTCCTGCACCACAGCGCGCAAGGGTTTGGCCGGGCGCGCCGTCCGCCAGGGATGAGGGAAGAACGTCAGACAGGAGGCAAGCGCGTGCTGGTGGTGTCCGAAGAGGTGCGGGAAGCGGTTGACGCGCGTCGACCCGTGGTGGCCCTGGAGTCGACGATCATCGCGCACGGGCTGCCCCGCCCCCGCAATCTACAGGTGGCGCTGGAGCTGGAGGAGGTCGTACGGCAGGAGGGCGCGGTACCCGCGACGATCGCCGTGCTGGACGGGCGGCCCCATATCGGCCTCGACAAGCAGCAGTTGGAGCGCGTCGCGAACGAGGACGGCATCCGCAAGCTCGGGCACCGCGATCTGCCGCCGGCGGTGGCCGCGGGCGTGAGCGGGGCGACCACCGTGTCGGCGACCGCCCAGCTGGCCGCCCTCGCGGGCGTACGGGTGTTCGCGACGGGTGGGCTCGGGGGCGTGCACCGGGAGTGGACGGTGGCCCAGGACGAGTCCGCCGACCTGGGACTCCTCGCACGTACCCGGATCACGGTGGTGTGCGCCGGCGTGAAGTCGATCCTGGACGTACCGGCGACCCTGCAGCGGCTGGAGACGCTGGGTGTCGCGGTCGCCGGGTACGGCACGGACCGCTTCCCCGGCTTCTATCTGTCCGACTCGGGCCACCCGGTGGAGTGGACACTCGGCTCGCCGGGCGAGGTCGCGGACGTCATGCGGGCGCAGGACGCGCTCGGCGGCCCCGAGTCGGCGCTGATCGTCGCCAACCCCGTGCCGGAGGAGGAGCAGCTCGATCCCGAGCTGCACGCGCGCGTGCTCGCGGAGGCGCTGGCGGCGTGCGAGGCGGAGGGTGTGACAGGCCAGGCGGTGACACCGTTCCTGCTGAGCTACCTCGTACGGCACACCGACGGTGCCTCCCTGAGCGCCAACCTGGCGGCGGTACGCGGCAACGTACGGCTCGCGTCACGCATCGCGGCGGCCTGGGCCAGGGCGTGAGGTGAACCGGCCCGGTGATGATGCGGGCGGGTCCGGTGGCGCGGTGAGTGGGGCCGGTGGTGGTGGGGGCGGGGCGCTGCTCGTCGTGGGGGACGTCGTCACGGATGTCGTCGCCCGGTACCGCGGACCGCTCGCGGTGGGCACCGACACGGCCTCCGCGATCCGGACGCTGCCGGGCGGGGCGGGCGCGAACGTGGCCTGCTGGGCCGCTCACCACGGCGCGGACGTTCGGCTGCTCGGACGTGTGGGCACGGACAGTGCCGCGTGGCACGAGCGCGAGCTGCGGGCCTCGGGCGTGCGCCCCCGGCTGGTGGTCGACTCGGAGGCGCCCACGGGGACGGTGATCTGCCTGGTGGACGCGGGCGCCGCGGCCGAGCGCACGTTCCTCACCGACAGCGGTGCCGCGCTGCGCCTCGACCCGGACGACTGGTCGCCGGCCCTGCTCGACGGAGTCGCGCGCCTCCATCTGTCGGGCTATCTGTTCTTCGCCGAGCCGAGTCGCTCACTGGTCGCCGTGGCCCTGGAGTCGGCACGCGCGCGTGGAGTGCCGGTGAGCGTGGATCCCGCGTCGGCGGGCTTCCTCGCGCGGCTCGGCGTGGACCGCTTCCTCACGCTCGTCGAAGGGATCGACGTGCTGCTGCCCAGCCGCGACGAGGCCCACCTGCTGACGGGGCTGCCCGATCCGGCCGACGCGGCGGCCAAGTTGAGCCGTTTCGTGCCTCTGGTGGTGGCCAAGCAGGGAGCGCAGGGCGCACTCGTCGCGCGTGGGGGCGGTGTGGTGGCACGGATCCCGGCGGCGCCCGCCACACCCCGCGACACCACCGGCGCTGGCGACGCCTTCACGGGGGCGTTCCTGGCGGCGCTGCTCGCGGGCGCGGATGCCGAGGGCGCGGCGGCTGAGGGGTGCGGGGCGGGAGCCCGGGCGGTGGAGAAGGTGGGCGGAAGACCGCCGGGGGCCGACCAGCCCCCGTGACCGGGCGACGTCCGCGCGACCGGGCGACCGGATCCGCCGCACCTGCCGAGGGGGGCGCCCCGGCCCACCAGTGGACCGGCCTCCACAGCTATGCCTTGCGGCCCCAGGCCGAGATCAGGGGTGGGGCGGCGATGTCCATCGCGCCGGCGGACACGTCTGTCAGGTGCCGGTCGATCTCCTCCACCGTGGCGAGGTTCGCCGTGACGAGCGCTTCGCGGAGCCGGCCGACGGTCGTCGCCTCCAGGGCGGCGCACGCGGGTGAGGCGACGGGGAAGTACGCGTCGGCCTCCACACCGCGCAGGCCTGCGGCCCGCAGCAGGCGCGGGAGTTTGCGGCCGTGCTCCGGGTCGAGTCCGCGTTCGGTGAGCAGCTCGCGCACGGCCTTGCGGAGGCGGTTGGCCGACTGGTGCTCGGGGCCGGATTCCTCGAGGCAGGCCAAGGGCTGGAGGGCGAGGTCGATGTCCTCGATCAGGAGTCGTCCGCCGGGACGCAGCGCCTTGATCATCGACGACAACGCCTGCTCGTGGTCCGCCACGTGAGCCAGGGCGAGCCGGGCGTGCACGAGGTCGAAGCCGTCCCCCGGGGGCTGGTCGACGTCCACCTGATGGACGAGGGCTTCGACCGGCGGGCGGGTGACCGAGGGCACGGCCCAGGAGATGTCGGTGTCCGTCGCGATGACCTTGCCCGTCGGCCCGACCCTCTTCGCCAGCCAGGAGACCACCGAGGCGCCGCCCGCGCCGACCTCCCAGCAGCGCCAGCCGGACCCCAGGCCGAAGGCCTCCATGTGCCGGAACGTCGTGGGGTCGAAGAGGGTGGCGAAGGCGTCGGGGCCCTGCCCCGTCTCGGCCCGCCGATGGTCGAGGACATACCCGTCGGTTCGCATCATGCCCTGATCATCCCATTTGACCGACTTGCCCTTGGTGGCGACGCTCCCGCAGCGCCGAGGCCGCCCCACGACGACGGACCCGGAAGGCCGGAAGGGCGGCCGGGAAACCACCGGATGAGCGCCGGATCGGAACGGCCGTGTCGGATCGGACGTCTACAAGTGAAGCGGAACATTCCGTTCCCACAGCCTTACCCGGCACTCGTTCGGCCCTGGCAAACTGGCGCCACAAGGCACGGAGTGCGGTGCGAGGAGATCCACGCAAGGAGAAGCCAGATGTCCATGGCAGGGAATCTGCGGAAGGTCACCGGCCTAGACAGGGTCGTCGGCCTGCGCACGATGGCACGGCTGGCCCGACGGCGTCCCCGCGTCGACCTCAGCCATCCGGCCCGCTCCCCGCTGGGCACCTCGGTGGTGAACTGCGTGACCTACCACAAGGGCGTCCGCTCCCCCGCGGTCCGCGATGTCGTCGAGGCCGTCAAGCAGGTCCGCAAGCACGACCACGGCTTCGTCTGGCTGGGGCTGCACGAGCCGACGCAGCGGGAGTTCGCCGGTATCGCCGAACTCTTCGACCTGCACCCGCTCGCGGTGGAGGACGCGGTCGAGGCCCACCAGCGCCCGAAGCTGGAGCGCTACGACGACACGCTGTTCGCGGTCTTCAAGACGGTCTGCTACGTCGAACACACCGAACTGACCGCGACGAGCGAGGTGGTGCACACCGGCGAGATCATGGTCTTCGTCGGCCCGGACTTCGTGATCACGGTCCGCCACGGACGGCACGGCTCGCTCGGTCCGCTGCGGGAGGAACTGGAGGCGAATCCCGAGCAGTTGGCCAAGGGGCCGGCCGCGGTGCTGCACGCGATCGCGGACCATGTGGTCGACGACTACCTGAGCGTCACGGACTCGGTCCAGACGGACATCGACCAGGTCGAGACCGACGTGTTCGCCGCGAACGGCGCACGGGTCGACCCGGGCCGCATCTACCAGCTCAAGCGCGAACTGCTCGAACTGAAGCGGGCGGTGGCCCCGCTCGCCCGCCCGCTCCTGGAGCTCACCTCACGGCCGATCCGGGTGGTCGACCCGGAGATACAGGCCTACTTCCGCGACGTCTCCGACCACCTGCTGCGGGCCACCGAGCAGATCGCCGCGTTCGACGAACTGCTCAACTCGATTTTGCAGGCGCACCTCGCGCAGGTCAGCGTCGCGCAGAACGAGGACATGCGGAAGATCACGGCGTGGGCCGCGCTGATCGCCGTGCCGACCATGGTGTGCGGGGTGTACGGCATGAACTTCGAGTACATGCCGGAGCTGCACTGGAAGTTGGGCTATCCGCTCGTCCTCGGAGTCATAGCCACCGCCTGCGTCACTCTCTACCGGGGCTTCAAGCGCAACGGGTGGCTGTGACGGGTCAGTGTGTCGCGCTCTTCGCGTAGACGCTCTCGACCCAGGAGGCGATCTGGTCGTCCGACAGATGATGGGCCAGGTCGGCCTCGCTGATCATGCCGACGAGACGCTTGTTCTCGATCACGGGGAGCCGACGGATCTGGTGCCCCTTCATCTCCTGGAGCACCTCGCTGACGTCGGCGTCCGCGTCAATCCAACGGGGTGTGCCCTTGGCCATTTCGCCGGCCGTGATCGTCGACGGGTCGTGGCCCAGGGCGACACAGCCGACGACGATGTCGCGGTCGGTGAGGATGCCGCAGAGCCGTTCGTTCTCGTCGCTGATGGGCAGTGCCCCGACGTTGAGCTGGCGCATCAGCTGGGCGGCGCGGTCGAGGGTCTCGTGGGCGGGAATCCACTGGGCGCCGCGGTGCATGATGTCTCCGGCGGTGGTCATGTGGTACCTCCCGTGGCCGGACGGCCGGCGCGGCGCAGGACGCACCGCTAGTCCCGGCGTCCTACATTCTTGCCGCGTCCGGACCGGGCCGCACTCGGAGCGACAGCGGCGCCCCCACCGCGCGGGCGGGGCTCGATCGGCGCGGGCGGGGCTCAACCGCCGCGGCGGACGGATTCTTCGCCCGTCGCGCCCCGCGCCCGCGTCAGCCGTGCCAGGCCGGGTGGCGTGGGTCGTCGGCACGCACCAGGACATCGGCCGTGGCAGCCGGGTCGGTCTCGGTCTCGTAGCGCGCGAAGGCGGGGAGGGTCCAGTGCTCGCCTTCCGGGGTGCGCCGGCGCAGGGCGCCCGGGGAGAGGAGGACATGGACGGTCAGGTCGAAGGGGAACCAGTGCTTCAGGAGGAGGGGGCCGTGCGTCAGCAGGATCGCGCCGGGCGGGAGGGGAACGTAGGGGCTGCGGGTCGCGCGGTCGGTGGTGGGGTCCCAGAGGTCGGGCAGGACCCGCCCCGTGCCGCCGGGGTCGAGCGGGCCGAAGACCTCGCGCCACAGGGCGGCGGTGTCGAACCAGCCGTCGTAGTACGCCTCCACGTCCTCGTGGCCGTACTCGAACCGCAGCGACGCCGGCCGGAGGAAGCCCTCGGTTCCCACGACGAGCGAGGACCGGCCGCGTATGCGCAGCGCCTCGGAGACCAGGGCGGCGAGGTCGCCGGGTCGCGCTGCCGGGGCGCCGTCGAAGGCGATCCGCGGCCAGGGCGAGCCGTCGTCCGGCTTCAGGTCGAGGAGGCGGTCGGCGAGCAGGTCGGCGAGCCGCTCCCAGGTGATCGCTTCGAATCGCACACCGCCCATGATGCCGCTCGCCGCGCGCCGTGCCCGACCCGGCCGACGGTCAGGTCGCCAGCCCGGCCGACGGTCAGGTCGACAGTCGGGTCGGCAGCCCGGCCGGTATCGCGGCCGGGGGCGGTCCGGTCGGTACCGTGGTCGGCGGTCCGGGCCGAGGGCCGCGTGACCATGCGGCCACCAGGGAATGAACCGCGTATGGCAGCGCTCGCTACTCCCCCGCCCCGTACCGGACTTGTCGTCGTGCAGGCTCTCAGGAAGAAGCACTGCGCCGAGTGCCGGAGCGGTCCGGTGGCGCTGCTGGTCCTGGAGGAGGGGGCGCCGCGTTGCCTGGACTGCGCGGATCTCGGGCACCTGGTGTTCCTGCCCCGGGGCGACACCGCGCTCACCCGGAGGGCGCGGGAGGAGAGTGCGCTGTCGGCCGTGGTCGTACGGTTCAACCGCCGCCGCAGCCGGTACGAGCGGCAGGGCGTGCTGGTCGAGGAGGCGGGGCTCGCCCGGGCCGAGGAGCGGTGTCTGGCCGACGCGGAGGTGCGACGCCGACGCCGGGTGCGGGACGCGCGCCGCCGAGCGGCGGAGGACGTGCGCTTCACGGACGCGTTCGCCGCGGAGATCCGACGGCTGTTCCCCGGCTGTCCGCCCGAGCGGGCCCGGGAGATCGCCGCCCACGCCTCCGTGCGCGGCAGCGGCCGCGTCGGTCGTAGCGCGGCGGGGCGTGCGCTGACGGAGTTCGCGGTGACCTCGGCGGTCATCGCGTCCGTACGCCACGTGGACACGCCGTACGACCAGCTCCTGATGACCGGCGTGCCCCGCTATGAGGCACGCAGGCGGATCGCGGTCACCGTGGAGGCGACGCTGCGGGGGTGGCGGCCGGCGGGGTGAGGGCAGGGAGGGTGCCGTGCGGGCCGGCCGTTCGCGTATGCGGGTGAGCGGCTCGGCCATGGGGGCGGGGGCCGTGCGGAGGTTCACTGGTGGGGAGGTCGGACGGTGGGCAGGTTCTTCGAGGGATCGAGGTGGGAGCGGACATGATCGATGGGCCGTACTTCGTGCTGACGGTGCTGGGGCTGCTCGGGACGGCGATCGTGGCGGGCGTGTTCTGCGGGTTCTCGACATTCGTGATGAAGGGGCTGGCGTCGCTGCCGCCCGCCCAGGGCGTGGCGGCCATGCAGGCGATCAATGTGAGTGCGCTGACGCCGGCGTTCATGCTCGTGTTCGTGGGTACGGCGGTGCTGTGTGCCGTGCTGGCCGTGGTGACGTTCGTGCTGTGGCCGGACGAGGGCAGGGTCGAACTGCTGCTGGGCAGCGCGCTGTATCTGTTCGGCTGCTTCGGGGTCACGATGGTGGCGAACGTGCCGCGCAACGACACGCTCGCGAAGTTGGACGCGGGTACGCCCGAGGCGGCGGAGTACTGGCGCGACTACGTGAGCCGGTGGACCACGTGGAACCACATACGGGCGGTCGCCGCGGCCGCTGCGGCCCTGTCGTACCTGCTGGCGCTCGCCTGAGGCGGGGGCGGCGGGCCCGTCGTATCGTGGCCGGTACGCGTACCTCTCCGTGAGGGAGACGGCCATGGCCGATCCCAAGGGTTTTCTGACCACACCTCGCGAGGACTGGCCCCGTCGCCCTGTGGAGGAGCGGGTCCGGGACTGGGACGAGGTGTATGTTCCCGGTGCTCTGCTGCCGATCATCAGCAAGCAGGCCGACCGCTGTATGGACTGCGGGATCCCGTTCTGTCACGACGCCTGTCCGCTGGGGAATCTGATCCCCGAGTGGAACGATCTCGTGTCGCGCGCGGACTGGCGGGCGGCGAGCGACCGGCTGCACGCCACGAACAACTTCCCCGAGTTCACGGGGCGGTTGTGCCCGGCCCCCTGTGAGGCGGGGTGTGTGCTGGCGATCAACCAGCCCGCGGTGACCATCAAGAACGTGGAGGTGGCCATCGCGGACCGGGCCTGGGAGGACGGTTTCACCCCGCCGCGTCCGCCCGACCGGCTGTCCGGGAAGACGGTCGCCGTGGTCGGCTCCGGACCCACCGGGCTGGCGGCGGCGCAGCAGTTGACGCGGGCCGGGCACACGGTCGCGGTGTACGAACGGGCCGACCGGATCGGGGGGTTGCTGCGGTACGGGATCCCGGCGTTCAAGATGGAGCGACGCCATCTGGACCGGCGGTTGGAGCAGATGCGGGCGGAGGGCACGAAGTTCCGGACGTCGACCGCGGTGGGGGTGGACGTCGGGGCGGCCGAGCTGCGGACCCGGTACGACGCGGTGGTGATCGCGACGGGGGCCACGACGTGGCGTGAACTGGACGTGCCCGGGCGGGAGTTGGCCGGCGTCCATCAGGCGATGGAGTATCTGCCGCTGGCCGACCGGGTGTGCGAGGGGGATCTGGAGGTGTCGCCGTTGTCGGCGGCCGGGAAGCATGTCGTGATCGTCGGGGGAGGTGACACGGGGGCGGACTGTCTGGGGACGGCGGTACGGGAAAGGGCCGCGTCGGTGACCCAGTTGGACATCTATCCGCTGCCGGAGGCGGAACGTGACGAGGATGTCGATCCGTGGCCGACGTATCCGAAGGTGTACCGGCTCTCGGCGGCGCACGAGGAGGCGCGAGACCTTCGGTCCGCGCCTGCGGCGGACGCGGACGCGCGGCTCTTCGCGGCGTCCACGCTCCGCCTCACCGGGGACGGGTCCGGGCGGGTGCGGGAGTTGCACCTGGTCGAGGTGGACGAGCGGCGCCGGGCCAGGCCGGGCACCGAGCGGACGCTGCCCGCCGATCTGGTCCTGCTCGCGCTCGGGTTCTCCGGTCCGGATCGGCACGACGGTCTCGTGGACCAACTCGGGCTGGCCCTCGATCCGCGCGGGACGATCACTCGGGGGCCGGACTTCGCGACGAACGTGCCCGGTGTGTACGCCGCCGGGGACGCCGCCCGTGGGCAGTCGCTGATCGTGTGGGCGATCGCCGAGGGGCGGGCCGTGGCCGCCGCGGTCGACCGGGCGCTGACCGGGGCGGACCGCCTGCCGGCCCCGATCGGACCCTACGACCGCCCGATGACGGCCCTGCCACCGGTCACCGGTGGTGGGGGCTAGCGTTGTCCGTGCCGGCCTGTTTGGCGGTGGCGAGGGCGATGCGGTTCCACGTGTTGATGGTGAGGATCAGGGCCAGGACGTGGGCCAGTTCGGTGTCGTCGAAGTGGGTGGCGGCCTCGGCGTAGACCGCGTCGGGGACACCTCCGTCGGCGACGAGGGTGACCGCTTCGGTGAGGGCGAGCGCGGCCTGTTCGCGGGCGGTGAAGAAGTGCCGGGCCTCGCGCCAGACCGGGATCATGTGCAGCCGGTCCTCGCTCTCCCCGGCCTTGCGGGCGTCGTTGGTGTGCATGTGGAGGCAGTAGGCGCAGTGGTTGAGGTGGGAGGCACGGATCTGGATCAGTTCGACCAGGGCGGGGTCGATGCCCTCGCGGGCCACCGCGTCGAAGCCGATGAGGGCGCGGAAGGCGTTCCGCGCCGACTTCGCGAAGTCGAGACGCGGGACGGGGCCCGCCCCCGCGTACGCCGCTGCCGCCTCAGGCCCTGTCGCCTCGGTCGCCGTCGCCTCGGTCGCCGTCGTCTCGGTCGCCGTCGTGTTCGTCGCTGTCGTGTTCGTCGTCATGACCATGAATCTATGGGGTGGAAAGACCTGCCGTAGGGTGCATTTCCATGGTGGATTCGTGGGTCAATTCGGCGGAGTCGATCGGGGTCGATCTGCATCTCGAACTGGCCGGTGGGGGTGGGCGGCGGGCGGCGCTGATCCGGGCGCTGCGGGAGGCGGTGCGTGGTGGTCGGCTGGCGCCCGGGACCCGGCTGCCGCCGTACCGCTCGCTCGCCGCGGACCTGGGCGTCGCGCGCAACACGGTCGCCGACGCGTACGCGGAGCTGGTCGCGGAGGGCTGGCTGACCGCCCGGCAGGGGTCGGGGACACGGGTCGCGGACCGCGTCGAACCCCTGGGCTCCACCACGCGTGTGCCCCGGAAGGGGCCGCCACGCGCGCGTGGGCCGCGGCACGATCTGCGGCAGGGCACGCCGGACGCGTCGGCGTTCCCGCGGGCGGCCTGGGCGGCGTCGTACCGCAGGGCGTTGACGCGGGCCCCCAACGAGGCTTTCGGGCCGGGTGATCCGGCGGGCCGGGTCGAGCTGCGGGAGGCGCTCGCCGAGTACCTGGCACGCGCCCGAGGCGTGCGGACCGAGCCCTCGCGGATCGTGGTCTGCTCCGGTTTCGCGCACGCGTTGCGACTGCTGTTCCACGGCCGGGTGCTGCGGGGGCCGCTGGCCGTGGAGTCGTACGGGCTGGGTTTCCACCGAGAGCTGCTGGCGGCGGCGTCCGTACGGACCGTCCCGCTGCCGCTCGACGGGGACGGTGCCCGGGTGGACGGGCTGGACCGGGAGAGGGCGGTGCTGCTCACGCCCGCGCACCAGTTCCCCACCGGCGGGCCGCTGCATCCCGAGCGGCGGGCCGCGGTGGTGGACTGGGCCCGTGCGCGGGGCGGGCTGGTCCTGGAGGACGACTACGACGGGGAGTTCCGCTACGACCGCAGACCCGTCGGGGCCGTGCAGGGTCTGGATCCCGACCGGGTCGTCCTCCTCGGCTCGGTCAGCAAGAGCCTGTCGCCCGCGCTGCGGCTGGGGTGGATGGTTTTGCCGGAGCGGCTCGTGGACGCCGTACGGGAGGCCAAGGGCGAGCGGGAGGCGTGGGCCAGCGTGCCGGACCAGCTCGCGCTGGCGGACTTCGTGGTGTCCGGGGCGTACGACCGTCATGTGCGGCGGATGCGGCAGCGGTACCGGGCGCGTCGGGACCGGCTGGTCGCGGCCCTGGCCGCGCACGCACCGCACATCGAGGTCACCGGGATCGCCGCCGGCCTGCACGCCGTGCTGCGGTTGCCGCCCGGTACCGAACGGTCGGCGGTGAAGGCGGCGGCCTGGCGGGGAGTCGCGCTGGACGGCCTGGCGGAGTTCCGTCATCCGGAGGCGACGGAGGACGCCCCGGACGGGCTGGTCGTCGGGTACGCGACACCGCCGGAGCACGCGTACGGGGCGGCGCTGGAGGCGTTGTGCGGGGCGCTCCCGCCCGAGTGAGGGGCCGGGGGTTCCCGGTCGACAGGAAAAGCGGGGCGGTGGGAACATTGAGGTCAGGAGGTACGTCACCGCTGTCGCCGCGGGCATCCCACAATTCGGTGGTGGCCTGCCCCCATCCTTCGTTCCGTCGTCAGGCGTAGGGCCCTCCCTCGCGTCCCCCCTGTTGACGGCCGGTCCTGGAGGGTGCTCGATGACGACGCTCGACGAACGTCACGGAGACCACGGAGAAGGCGCGCACGGCGGGGCTCCGCTCCGGGGCGGTGGCACCCCCACGTCCCACGTCGTCCCCCTGGACCAGCCGACGGCCTCGTTGCCTCCGCTCACCGGTTCCAAGGCGGCCCACCTCGCCCGAGCGGCCCGCGCCGGGTTGCCGGTGCTGCCCGGCTTCGTGATCCCGTACGACCCTGGGGCGGCGGATGACCGGCGGCGGGACGCTGACGATCTGCGGGACCCGGACGCGATGGCGGACCCCGACGGCCCAGGGGACGTGGCGCGTGCCTGGGCCGAGCTGTCCCGGCGCGGTACGCGGTCCCTCGTCGTACGGTCCTCCTCGCCGCAGGAGGACACGGAGGAGTCCTCTCTGGCGGGGCGGTTCGATTCCGTGCTCGATGTGCGGGGGTGGGAGGAGTTCCGGGCGGCGGTGCGCACGGTGCTCGGCTCGGCGCGGCGGCCCGACGGTGACAGCGCGCCCATGGCCGTACTGGTGCAGCCGATGCTCAGGGCCCGGGTCGGGGGTGTGCTGTTCGGCGCGGATCCCGTGGCCGGGCGGACCGATCGGATGCTCGTCAGCGCGGTGCGGGGCGGGCCGCACACGTTGGTGAGCGGGGAGCAGCCGGGGACGACCCACTGGTTGAGCAGGTGGGGGCGGCTGCTGCGGACGGAATCGTCCGGCGTGGAACCCGGGGCGGAAAGCGGGGCGGAATCCGGCGCGGAATACTCCGGCGTGGAACCGTCCGGCGCCTCACGGGCGGTCGGCGGTGGGGCCTTGCTCACGGCCGGCGAGTTGCGTCGTCTGGCGCGGCTCGCGCGGCGGGCCGCCCGGGTGTTCGGCGGCCCCCAGGACATCGAGTTCGGTTTCGACGAGGACGGGCGGCTGTGGCTGCTCCAGAGCCGCCCGATCACGGCGATGGGGCCCCGTCCGACGCGCGGTGCCCGGCTGCTCGGGCCCGGTCCTGTGGCGGAGACCCTGCCGGGGCAGTTGGAGCCGCTGGAGGAGGATCTGTGGGTGGCGCCGATGGACCGGGGGCTCGCGTTCGCGCTGGACCTCGGCGGGAGCGCGTCGCGTCGGCGGCTGCGGTCCGCGCCGGTCGTCACGGCGGTCGGTGGCCGGGCCGCGGCGGACCTGCGGCTGCTGGGTGCCGTCCCGCCACGCCACCCCGGGCTGGCGTGGCTCAACCCGGCGCCGGGCGCCCGGCGTCTCGGTGCCGCCTGGCGGGTGGGGCGGCTGACCTCGACCTTGCCGGACCTGGCGACGGACCTGGTCGCGGACGTCGACCGGCGGCTGGTCGAGACACCGCGGACGGGAGACCTGCCGACCGTCGAGCTGATCTCGACCCTGCGCTGGACGCGCTCGGTCCTGGTGTCGCTCCACGCGCAGGAGGCTCTGGCGGGTGCCCTCCTCCCGGAGCCCCACGTCACGGCCGCGGGCACCGCTCTGGCCACGCTCACCGAGTCGAGGTACCGGGACCGGGAGCTGTCGGACCCCCAGGTGGTGGCCGCCGAGCCCGTGGTCCTCGCCCTGACGGCGCCGAGCCTGTGGGGCGACCTGCGGCTGCCCCCACCCGAACCCGTCCACCACAACGGCGCCTCCGCGACCGCCGCCACATCCACCTCCATCCCCAAAACCTCGGCCCCCACCCCCGCCACCCCCACCCGGGCCGTCACCGCCCCCGGCGACGGCCCGGCCCCCTTCACCTCCTCCCGGCGCGCGGGCTCCGTCTCTCCGGGTGCCCTTCCGCCGCGTGAGGCCCTGCGGCTTCGGATCCGCTGGGTGCAGGAGCTGCAGGTCAGGCTGGTGCGGGAGGCGGCGCGCAGGTTGCTCGTCCGGGGTGTGCTGGGTGAGGCGCGGCGGGTGGGGCTGCTGCGGTGGAAGGAGTTCGTGACCGCGCTGGAGACCGGCGGGCTGCCGGGGGACTTCCAGGATCGGGCGCCCCGGGCGGTCTCCGCGCCGCTCCCGGACCGGTTCCGGCTCGCGGAGGGCGGCGTGGTCGTCGCCGAACCCACCACCGGGCGTTCCGGCGCCGGGGGCGGAGACGCAGACGGAGACGGGGACAGGAACGGAGGCCGAGGCGTGTCCGGCGGTCGGGGCATCGGCACGGTGTGGGACGGCGAGGGTGCCGGGCCGCCGGACGCCGTGCTGGTGGTCAGGACGCTCGATCCGGCGCTGGCCCCGCTGTTGCCCCGCGTCACGGGGCTGGTGGCGCAAACGGGCAGCCCGTTGTCCCATCTCGCGGTGCTGGCCCGGGAGTTCGGCGTGCCGGCGGTGGTGGGTGTGGAGGACGCGGTGCGCCGCTTCCCGCCGGGCACCCGGGTGACGGTCGACGGCGGCTCCGGCGAGGTGAGGACGGAGGGTTCGTGAGGTGAGGACGGAGGGTTCGTGATGAGGCGGCTCGCCTACCTCTTCGGCGGCGCGGCGGCGGTCGGCGCGGGCGTCTACTTCGTGGTCTACCTCTACCGGTGGCAGTGGCAGCGGGCCATCCTCAGCGGGGTGCTGCTCCTGATCGTCGGGGTGCTGTTGCTGGGGCTCGTGCTGCTGGGGCGGCTGGCGCGGATCGAGGAGCGGATCCGGGAGAGCGACCGGCGGCAGCAGGACGCGCTGGCCCGGCTCCGGCAGGCGCACGCACGTGAGCGCGGCGACCGTTTCCGCTGGCTGGAGGATCCGGCGAGTCGGACGTATGTCTTCGTGCCCGTGCTGTTGATCACCGGTGTGGTGCTGTCGGGGATCGCGTGGCTGGTCCAGCGGATCGCGTCGGTCACGGCCCGGCCGACGGCGGAGCGGCACCTCGCCGGGCGGCTGGCGGTGCTCACCGCGCCCGATCCGGCGCCGGACGCCGATCTGGAGGACAGGGCTCCGCTCGGCGGCGGCCGGGGACGGACGGCGCGGCTGATCACGGTGGGCGTCGGCGTCGCGCTGCTGGTCTCGCTGGTGGTCGGTCTCGCCGACCTCACCCAGACCAGGAAGGAGGAGCGGAACGGGGCCGAGGCGACGTCCGTGCTGGTCCGCGTGGACATGCGGGGTGTGCCCACGAGCGCCGAGCGGCAGTCCATGGCCGCGTCGCAGGCCTGGGAGCGCTGCCGCAACTCCACGTCGGTGCCGCTGCGGCGGACCACGCTCGGCGAACTGGGCGACGGACTGTTCGCGGGGGTCGTCCGCCCGTCGCTGACCGATCATGACCGTCTGCGGCTGCGCGGTTGCCTGGAGGACGCCGACGTGGACCGCGCCCACCTCACGGTGGTGGGCATCGGCGACGCGGACAAGCCGTGACCTGCGAGGACACCGATCGAACAAGATCACCACAACTGCCTCAAATGACGTGAGGTGGCACACAAACAGACAGAACGCTTACGTCGGGCGGGCTACGATGCCGGACAGACCCCCGTCCCCAACCCCCGGGTCATCCATGTCTGTCGCTGTCACTCCCCCGCCCGTACGCCAGGATCCGCTCTCCACCCCCTCCGCCCGCCCCCGCTCGCTGCGCGGCAAGGTGGTGCGCGTGCTGATCGGTGTGCTGCTCGGCTACCTCGCCCTGTGGGCCACGGGCTCCCTCGGCATCCTGGCCATGTCGTACGTGGCGCGTGAGACCACCTCGGTGCCCGAGGGGACGCGCTCGGTGAAGGGCATCCACAACTTCCAGCCTGTCGGCACGGACGGCGAGCTGTGGCGCGGGGCCGCCCCCTCCCCCGCCGGTTACCGGACGCTGGCCGACCTCGGCTTCACCACGGTCGTCGATCTGCGTGCCGAGAAGCTGAGCGCCGCCCAGCTCGCCCTGCCGCGCGAGGCGGGCCTCGACGTCGTACGGGTGCCGATGCGTGACGGGCAGACCCCGACACCCGAGCAGGTACGGCGCCTGCTCGACACCGTCTCCGAGAGCTCCGGGCCGGTGTTCGTGCACTGCGGCGCCGGTGTCGGCCGTACGGGGACGATGGCCGCCGCCTACCTCGTGAGGACCGGGCAGGAGGACTCGCCCGGCGCGGTCTGGCGCAACCTGTCGGTCGGGCCGCCGTCGATCGAGCAGATCTACTACGGGCTGATGCTGGAGCGCGAGCGGGAGACCGCGCAGCCGCCGCTGCCGGTGGTCGCGGTGAGCCGCCTCGTGGACGCGCCGCGCCGGATCTGGTCGTACGTGTAGGCGCACACAGCTACGTGTGACTCGCACGGCTACGTGTAGCGCACAGCACGGTGTGACGACTGCGCGGCGCGGGCCAGGAGGCCCGCGCCGCGCAGTCGTACACCCGTTCCCGGCGCGGCCCTACGGCTTGCGCGCCACCGCTCCGTACCCCGGGATGACCCCGTCGTCCTGGCCGGGGACGGGGTCGCCGAGTTCGGGGTGCCAGTGGTGGGGCACCTCGACGCCGGGGTCGACCAGTTCGAGGCCGTCGAAGAAGCGGGTGAACTCCTCACGGGAGCGCAGGGCCAGGGTGACGCCCGCGGCCTTGAGCTTCTCCGTGGCCGCCTTCGACTCCTCGGGGGTGAAGTCGGCGGTGGCGTGGGTGACGACCAGGTAGCTGCCGGAGGGCAGCTCGGACATCAGCCGCTGGACCAGCGCGTGTGCGCCGTCCTCGTCGGAGACGAAGTGCAGCAGCGCGATCAGCGAGAGCGCCACGGGCCGGTCGAAGTCCAGGATCTTCCTGGCGCCCTCGACGACGGCGTGCGGGTCGCGCACGTCGGCCTGCAGATACTCCGTGCGCCCCTCCGGCGTACCGCGCAGCAGGGCCGCCGCGTGGGCCAGCACGATGGGGTCGTTGTCGCAGTAGACGACGCTCGTGTCGGGGGCGACCCGCTGGGCGATCTGGTGCAGGTTCGGCTCGGTCGGGATGCCGGTGCCGACGTCGAGGAACTGGCGGACACCGCGCTCCGCCAGCCAGCGGGTGGAGCGGTGCATGAAGGCCCGGTTGACCTGTGCCATCACCGGCACCCGGGGGTCGAGGGCCAGCATCTGCCGGCCCATGGCCTCGTCGACGGGGTAGTTGTCCTTGCCGCCGAGGTACCAGTCGTACATCCGCGCGGGATGGGGTCTGCTCGTGTCGATCTCGACGGGGGGACGCCCGTTCATGACGTACTCCATGAGGTTCCGCAGCAGTAAGTGATCAATTCAGGGCCAACATAGGGGGATCGGCTGAGCAACAGGGAGAGCGCAACAGGCCTCAGGAGAGCAGGAAGTCGGCCACCCCCGCCTTGGCGCCCTGGATGAAGGCGTTCATCTCGTCGGGCGTGTAGATCAGCGCCGGCCCGTCGGGGTCGGTGGACTGCCGTACGGCGATCCGGCCGTCGGCGAGCTTCATGGCCTCCAGGCAGTTCCCTCCGTTGCCTCCGCTCCAGGGCTTGTGCCAGCCCTCGCTGCCCAGCTCTCTGGCGGGCATGCCGTTGTAGACGCGTATGTGCGACTGCGTGCGTGTGCGCGCCTGCGACTGCGGCTTGATGAGTTCCATTCGGTGTCTTCAGAGCTCCTCGCGGAGACCCCGGAGGATCTCCTTCGTGCGTTGTGCCGTGGCGGCCTGCGCCGCCATGCGGTCCATGACCTCGAGGTGGGTCGCCACCTCGGAGCGGTCGTCCAGGTAGACGGCGCCGGTCAGGTACTCGCTGTAGACCATGTCCGGAAGCTCCGGCATGGCGAAACGGAACAGGACGAACGGCCCGTACGTACCGGGGTGCGGTCCTGTGTCGAACGTGGCGACCTGCAGCGTCACATGGGACAGCTCCATCGCCTCCAGCAGTCGGTCGATCTGTGCGCGCATGACCGCCGGTCCGCCGACGGGGCGGCGCAGGGCGGTCTCGTCCATCACGAACCACAGCCGGGGCGCGCCCTCACGGGTGAGCAGATCCTGGCGTTGCATGCGCAGGTCGACATGGCGCTCGATGTCCGCGGGTTTGGTCTGGCCGATGGCTCCCGAGGTCATGACGGAACGGGCGTAGTCCTCCGTCTGCAACAGGCCGGGGACGAAGTGCGGGTCGTACCCGCGGATCAGGGAGGCCGCGCCCTCCAGGCTGACGTACATGGAGAACCAGCCCGGCAGAATGTCGTGGTAGCGCTGCCACCAGCCGGGCTTGTTGGCCTCCTCGGCGAGCCGGACGAAGGTCTCGGCCTCCTCGTCCCCCACCCCGTACGCCTTCAGCAGGAGCTGGAGGTAGGGAATCTTGAGGGCGACCTCGGCGGTCTCCATACGGCGGACCGTGGCCGCGGTGACGTGCAGGACGCGTGCGGCGTCCTCGCGTCTGATGCCCGCGCGCTCGCGCAGGTCCAGCAGACGCCGACCGAGCACGACCTGCCCGACCGTCGGCGCGGACCGCGGCTCGCTCATCTCGCCTCTCTTCCCTCTGACTCTGCGCTGACCTGCGTCGATGTCCGGCCCGTCCCGGTGCCGACAGCCCTGCGGCGCCGTTCGGAGGCCTCACGCGCCGCACCTGTCCGTGTACACATACGAACACTGTGCGTGCATACGAACGTTGTGCGAGGGATTTCCAACTGGCGCCGCTACACGTGCTGTTGCGTGCAGTGTGCCACGACCGTTCAGAGAGTCACACGGCACTCTGCAATTTTCAGAGTGACACTTGCCAAGTGTTCACGGCGGGGCGATAGTGGCAAGCGTGATTCCGCCCCCTGCGCCGTTAGGAACAGACGCCGCCGGTGACCGTGTCGGTCCCGGTCCGGCCGCCGGGGCGCGCCCCGAGACAGTCGCCGAGCGCCGGTTTCGATTCGAGCTGGCCGCGCACCCGGGTGCCGTGGCCCAGGCCCGGCGTGTGACCCGTACCCAGCTCACCGGCTGGGCCCTCTGCGAGGACACCTGCGACACGGCCGCCCTCGTCGTGTCCGAACTGGTGACCAACGCGATCGTGCACACCGCGAGCAGCCAGATCGTCTGCGAGCTGCACGACGGCGACGAACTGGTGCGGATAGCGGTACGGGACGAGGGCTGCGCTCCCGGCGAGCCGCACCCCTCGCCGCAGCGGCCCGAGGAGGAACACGGCCGGGGGCTGCTGCTCATAGAGTCCCTCTGCCGCTCCTGGGGTGCGCAGCCGGTCGGTCTGGGGCTCCTGGTGTGGGCGGACGTGCCGCGCGGCCTCCTCGCCGCCGCGGCCCCGGCGATCCCGCCGCAGACCGTCGCGGCCGACGCGCCCGACGCGGTCGCGGACAGGCCGCTCGGTGCGGACATGACGCTCGGCGCGGGCAACGGCGCGGACACGGCGGCCCGGTCCGATCTGGGCTGGGGTGCGAAGAAGCCACCGACGGAGGACCGGGACGGTGAGGCCGAGGCCTTCCGTCTCACCGGCGTCGAGAGCCACCGTGGCGGTGCCCCGGCCGGGTACCGCACGGGTTTCGAATGTCGTACGGAAGCCGGGGTCCGGCCGCAGGCCGGTCGGCGGGCGGGGGCCGAATGGGTGTGAGCGCGTCGATCGGTCCCCCTCGGCCCCCCGGTGGGGGCAGAGTGGCCCGCGTGGTGAGCCTCGACACCCTGACCCGACTGCGCCGCGCCCAGCGTTCCGCCGCGCCGCCCCGCCCCATTCCACTGCCCGAGGGCATGACCGCGCCCATGGGATGCGACGCGGTCGCCGTCCCGGCCCGCTTCGGCCCGATGGTCCTGCCCCGGCTGCCCCGCGTGGGCTGTGTCTACGCGGACCGCGCGCACTGGTGGTGGCTGGTGCCGGCCGACTCCGACTACGCGCTGGAGTGGCCGTCGCCCGTGCGCTACACCACCGGGGCGCTGGTCTCCGACGGTGCGGACACTCCCGGGCTCATCCTCAGGCCCGAAGGGACGATTCCCTATACGCCGCCGATACCGCTGTATCTGGCGTTGTGCCGGGTGACGGGGACGACGCCCACGTGGTCGCGCATGACCGCGTAGGGCTCCGCCGGTCGGGCCGTTCCTGGTAGGGGTTGCGCCCCTGTGCGCGTTCGGTTCAGGTGGGATCCGTCTCGTGTACGGCTGCCCGGTTGTGGGGCCTGGTCGCGCGGTTCCCCGCGCCCCTGAAGGAGCCTTCGGCCCTTCAGCGCGCGCCCCTTGCACCGTCGTGCGCCCTGGTCGGGAGCGGAAGGCGTCGGCATAGTGGCTCCCTGCGACGACTCGGGGGAGGCCGTGAGTGCGGAAGGCGCGTGATGGGGGCAAGCCGGAGACGTCCGAGTCGGAGACACTGCTCTTCGGAGGGCCGCTGCGGTACGACATGGGCTGGTCGCAGCACGCCGACGCCTTTCTCGAGCTGAACTTCCGCGCGATGGTGCGGCGGCTGCCGTCCCTGCTCGCGTCGAGCTTCCGGTTGGCCTGGCAGGCGGACCGGCGGGCCGCCCGCACCGTGCTGGCCGCCGAGACGGGCCGTGGCCTCGCCCAGGCGGTGAGCCTGCTCGCGGTGAACACGATCCTGGCCCGGCTGATGACGGACGGCACGGTCGAGGAGCGGCTGCGGGAAGCGGTCCCCGCCCTCGTCACCATCGCCGCCGTCACGCTGGTGGCCACGCTGCTGCGGGCCGCGTCGACGTACGCCACGGGCCGGCTGGAACCGAAGGTGGAGCGGGTCGCGACCGAGCTGTACCTGGAGCGGGCGGCGGCGGTGGAGCTGTCCGCGATCGAGGACGACGGCTTCCACAAGCTGCTGGACACCGCGAAGTACGGCGCCCAGTCGGCCCGCCGGATGATCAGCTACTCGGCGCGTGTGGTCAACGCGCTGATCTCGCTGATCGCCGCGGCCGGTGTGCTGACCGTGCTGCACCCGGCCCTGCTGCCGCTGCTCGTCACGATGACCCTGCCGAGCGCCTGGAGCTCCCTGACGATCGCCCGCCGCCGCTACACGTCGTTCCACGCCTGGGTGCAGCACGCCCGGGCGGGCTATCTGATCGGCTCGCTGCTGATCGAACCGGAGGCGGCCCCGGAAATCCGGGTGCACGGCGTCGGCCCGTTCCTGCTGCGCCACTTCCGCTCCATGTCGGAGACCGCGGAGGCCGAGCAGGCCCGCCTGGCCCGGCTGGCGGCCCGTACGGGCCTGTACGCGGCCCTCTGGACGGGGCTGGCCACCGTGGCGACGTACGCCACGCTGGGCGGTCTGCTGCTCGGCGGCGCCATGGCGCTGTCCGTCGCGGGTACGGCGGTGATCGCGATCCGCACCGGCTCAGCGAGCCTCGACACGCTGGTCCTGGAGGTGAACTCCCTGCACGAGGAGGCCCTGTTCGTGGGCGACATGCAGCGGCTGTACGTGGAGGCGGCCAAGCGCGCGATCCCGGAGGGCGGTGATCCGCTGCCCGAGGACCCGCAGGAGATCCGGGTGGAGAACGTGACCTTCGCCTACCCGGGCAAGGCCGGCCGGCCCGCGCTCAGCGACGTCACCCTGACCGTGCCGCTCGGCAAGATCGTGGCGCTCGTCGGGGAGAACGGCTCGGGCAAGACGACCCTGGTCAAGCTGCTCGCCGGGCTGTACACCCCGGACCAGGGCAAGATCATGTGGGACGGCGTGGACGCGGCGGGCGCCGACCGGCGGCAGCTCGCCGAGCGCATCGCGATGGTCGCGCAGGACTTCAAACGCTGGCCTTTCACGGCCCGCGTCAACATGGCGATCGGCCGCCCCGCCGCGCCGATGACCGAGGAGCGGCTCGCGGCGTCCGTCGCGGAGGCCGGGGCGCAGGACGTGATGGACGATCTGCCGCGCGGCCTGGACACGCTGCTGGGCAAGGGGTTCAGCGGCGGGCACGAACTGTCGGGCGGACAGTGGCAGCGCCTCGGCATCGCGCGGGCCGCGTACCGGCGCGGGCGCATCCTCATCGTGGACGAGCCGACCGCCGCCCTGGACGCACGCGCCGAGCTGGAGGTCTTCGAGAAGATCCGCGCCCTGGCGGGCACCGGTCAGACGGTCGTCCTGATCACCCACCGGCTGGCCTCGGTCCGCCACGCCGATCTCGTGCACGTCCTCGACCAGGGGCGCCTGGTGGAGTCCGGCACCCCGGACGAACTGCTGGCCACGGGCGGGGTGTACGCCGAGCTGTACTCGCTCCAGGCGGAGCAGTTCGCGGCACGGGTGCCGGCCGAGCGGACCGCCCCGGAGAGGGTTCCCGCACCGAAGGCGGGGTGACGGTCAGGCCGACGCGGTCGCGGCGGTCTCGGCGCCGCGCACGATGACCAGGAACATGTCCGTCGCGATGTCCATGACGACCTCGGCCTGCTGCCCCTCGAGGCGGGCCGCGTGCGCCAACTCCTCCGCCGGCCACGAGCCGCGCGGCCCACCGGCGGGAAAGCGCCCCAGCACCGTTCGCCCGTTCACCCTGCACCTCCATGTCACGCTGAACCCGCGAGCCCGTAGCCCGCGGCTAGTCAGCTCGTAGATTTAAACGCCAACCATGGGGTGAACGGCTCGCGAAGTGACGGTACTGAGACGTAGTTGACACGAGGTCAACGAAGGATCGTGAGGTACCTCTCAGAAACCACACATTCCGGTGACGCCGCGTGCCAACACTTGCACTATTTGTCACTCTCGAACGCGTCGTGCCCGGGGAGGGCGGCAAGCGGCGGCTATTCGGGCGGCCTGTCGTAGTCCTGGATCCTGCCGCCGTGGCCACGGTCGGTGAGCGCGGCCAGACGACCGGTCATCTCCCGCACCGTCGCCCGCACGTCGACGGTGAGCAGCTCCCGGTCGCGCATGAGGACGCGGCCGTCGACGATCGTGGTGGTCACGTCGGCGGACCGGGCGCTGTGCACGAGGGTGGCGGCGAGGTCGTGCACGGGCTGCGTGTGCGGGCCGCTGAGGTCGACCAGGACGATGTCGGCCCGCCGGCCGGGGGCGAGGCTGCCGATGCTCTCCCCCAGCCCCACGGCCCGGGCGCTCTGGAGCGTGGCGTGGTGCAGGGCCTGGCGGGAGGTCAGCCAGCGCGGGTCGCCCTCGGTGGACTTCTGCACGAGCGCGGTGAGGGCCATGGCCTCCCACACGTCGAGGGAGTTGTTGGAGGCGGCCCCGTCCGTGGCGAGCCCGACGGGGATCCCGATGCGGCGCAGGGCACGGATCGGGGTCGTGGGCCAGGCGAACTTGAGGTAGCCCCGGGGCGCGGTCGCGACGGCCACCGGTCCCGTCGCCCGCTCCAGGACCGGCAGATCGCGTTCGACGATTCCGGTGCCGTGCGCGATGAGGACGCCCTCGGGGACGCCGAGCAGTCCGGCGCGTTCCAGGACCTCGATGGGCGTGACGCCGTGCCGGGCCAGGCTGTTGTCGGTCTGGTCGCGGCTCTCCGCGGCGTGCAGGTGCACCGGGAGGCCGTGGTCGCGAGCGAGTGCGGCGGTCGCGGCGAGGTCGGCGTCGTCGACGGTGTAGGGGGCGTGCGGGGCGAGCGCGGTGGTGATGCGACCGCCGGCCGCGCCCCGGTGCCGCAGCGCGAACTCCAGTGACTTCTCGCGGCCTTCGGGCCCCTGCGAGGAGAAGAAGGCCTCCCCCAGATGCGCCCGCAGGCCGGTCTCCTCGACCACGGCGGCCACGGTGTCCATCGTGAAGTAGTGGTCGGCGAAGCAGGTCACGCCACCTCGGATCATCTCCGCGCACGCCAGCCGGGCCCCCAGCTCGACGTCCCGCGCCGTCAGGTTGGACTCGACGGGCCAGATGACGTCGTTGAACCACTCCTCCGCCGGCATGTCCTCCGCGATGCCGCGCAGTGCCACCATGGGCGCGTGCGTATGGCAGTTGACGAGCCCCGGCACAGCGACCTGGCCCCGTGCGTCGATGCGTTCCGCCGTGGCCACGGGGGCCGTCTCCTCCGCCGGTCCGATGCTCGCGATCACCCCCTCCCGTACGACGATCGCGGCGTCCTCGACGAACGCGATGCCCTCGTGCTCGTCGTGGACGAGGGCGGTGCAGCCGGTGATGACGAGATCGGCGGGAGACACGGCCGAGGGCGAGGCCGGGACCGAGGAGGGGGGTACGGAGGAGGGGGGTGAGGGCGGAGACGGCGTCATGACGTCACGGTACGACCGGGACCCGCTCGGGAGGGGGTGACTCGGGCATCCGACGGGCGGGATCCGGCCGCTTCGCGCGCACGACCGGGTCGGTCACTCCGACGCCGGGTCAGCGCCGTCACCCTCTCGTCCATGCCCCCGTCCGCCCGGTCACCCCGTCACGCCGTCCTCCCCGTCACGCCGTCACGCCGTCACGCCGTCACGCCCTGTCTCGGCAGGAGGTCGGTCACGTCCGGTGGGGCGGGGAGGCTGATGTCGGCGTGCCTGCGGTGGCGGGCGAGTTCGTCGAGAAGTGCGGTGAGCCGCTCGGTGTGGTGGCGGCCGAGCCGTCCCGTGTCGTCGAGGTGCACGGCGCAGGCGGTGGTGGTGTCGACCAGCCGTTCGAGCACGGCGGCGATCTCGTCGGTGCCCTCGGTGTGCCGGGCCAGGGCGGGCAGTTCGGCCCCGGAGAGGGCGATCGCGGCGCGGGCGCCGGCGAGCGAGCGGTAGGCCTCGCGGCGCAGGGTCCAGCGGGCGGCCCGCTCGTCGGCCTCGCCCGGCAGCGCGGCCCCGACGGACACGGTCACGCCGTTGGGCACGGTGACCCCGTGGGGCGTGGACGTCCCGCCCGACGGGGAGGCCCCGCCCCCTCCCGGGCCCGCGCCCGGCGTGCGCGCCTCGTGCAGGACGTGTGCGAGATAGGCGTGCGCCGCCGTGCCCGCTTCGGTGAGCCGGGCGCGTACGCCCCCGCCGCGCTGCCCCCTGGGCATCGGCAGGTGACCGACGATCAGGACGATGGCGCAGGCCAGCAGGGTCTCGGCGATACGGCTCCAGGAGGCCTGGGGATCGCCGCCGACCATGACGAGCGCGAGCACCAGCACGGTGACGACCGCGGTCTGGGCGGCGAAGTGCCGGGTGGCCACGGGGATCAGCGCGCCGCTGACCGCGACCAGCGCGATGAGCCCCTCCGGCCGGGGCAGGACCGCGGCGAACCCGGCGAAGAGCACGGCGCCGAACACGGTCCCGGCCGCCCGGCACAGCACCCGGGACACGAGCGGCCCGAGGTCGGGCTTGACCAGGAAGACGGCGGTGGCGGGCAGCCAGTACCAGTGCTGGTGGTGCAGCGCCTGGGCCACGGCCGCGGCGGCGCCGAAGGAGAGGGCGACCCGCAGCCCGTACTCGCGCCCGCCGGAGCCGAGGCCGAGCCGGACGAGCGAGCCGAGGGTACGGCGGCGGGTGTGCAGGTCGCGGGGGGCGCCGCCCCGGTCGAAGGCCTCGGCGGCGCGCAGGAGCGCGTCGTCGAGGGCGCGCAGCGCGGGCGCCGAGCGTGCGGGCGCGGGCAGCGGGCCGGTGCCGGTGTTGCCGCGTACGGCCGCCGCGAGCCGCCGGGGGCCTTCGGACGCGCGGCCGACGACGGCGTCCCCGGCCCAGGCCAGGGCGGTCGCCGCCTCGGCGAGCGGGAGGGCGGCCGTGTACTGGGCGTGCAGGCGCCGTTCGGCCGACGAGCTGGCGTAGCGCCGCAGCCGGGGTCCGGCGAGGGCGTCCTGAGCGTGGTCGAGGGCGGCGGTCAGCGCGGCCCGCCGGGCGATGGCGCCGGAGGTGCCGACGGCGTCCAGCAGCGCCGCGATCGCGTCGTACACGGCGGCGACGGCGTCCCGTTCGCCGTCGAAGCGGTAGTCGCCGGCGGTGAGGATCGCCGGGGTCGGCAGGGCCAGGCGCAGGGCGAGCAGCCATCCGGCGCCCGCCAGGTAGGCGAGCGCCCGCTGCCATCCCGGTTCGGGCAGCGGCATCCCGGCGCCGATGGCGGCGGCGACCAGCAGTTGGGTGCCCGCTCCGGAGGCCACGGGCCCGACCGCGCTCATCGCGCCGGCGAGCAGCCCCAGCGCGGTGAGCAGCAGGGTGAGGACGACGGCTCCGGCGTACTGTCCGGCGTATGTCCCGACGAGGAGCCCCACGGCTCCGGCGAGCGCGGGCGCTCCGAGCCGTTGCACGGCGACGCGCCTGCTGCCGGGGCGGTCGTTGATTCCGGCGAGCATGGCGCCGAGTGCGGCGACGACCCCGACGGTGGGGTGCCCCGACACCACGGCGACCAGCAGCAACGACCCACCGGCCAACGCCCCGCGCAGCACCGCGTTCCAGGGCACCGGCCCCCGCTGCGCACGCAGAGCATGGGCAAGCCAGGGCGGCAGGGAGAGGACGGCGCGGCGGGACACAGGGCTCCTGTCGTCGGGTGAGGGCGGGGGTGTGCCTTCGGGCGACGGTGGCCGGGGCGTTGGCGGTGTGCGGATGCGTATGCGGGTGCGGGTGCGCATGCGCGTACGGGTTCGTGTACGTGTGTGCGCGGCTTGTGCGTGCACTCCACCGTAGGTCGCGGACTTGGAGGATATGGGACGCTCGCATTACCGCGATGTGACGATCTCTGTAGAGGCCATGTTCTTTATGAACGCAATAAGGTGGACCCGGGGGCGTAGCCGGCCCCCGGGCCCTGATATGCCGCCACTTGGGCACGCCGCCACGGTTGAGAACCCAGGTCAGTCATCATGTCGCCGCGTCCTGCCTTTGGACCACCACGCATCGAGCTGCGCGGGCTGGACTTGAACCAGCATTTCGACGTCCGGGGCCTGAGTCCGGTCGTTGCGGCGATCGGCGGCGAATACTGAGTCTGGAGCAATAGTCTGAGATTGATCACGGCCCGTCCCTGAGTTTCTGGGCGGGTACGGACCGCTCCGTCACGACAAGCCTCAGCTTCAGCTTGCGCTCCTCGCGCACCCCGCCCGGCTCACAGGCCGACCGGGGAGTTCATGGGGCCACCGAACTGCACGAACAGGTTGCCCTATCCGAACAGGTAGCCGAAGACGGCGTCACCGACCCGCTGGTCGACGACGTCCACGCCGTTCGCTTCCTCCCGTGCGAACTTCACGGCCTGCTGCAACTTCTCGACGCGGTCGAGGATTTCGTTGACGCGTCGGGCGGGCAGGGCCCCGGAGAACTTCACGGTCGTCCAGTAGCCGACCGGAATGTCCTCGTAGTACACCTCGACCTGGGCGGGGTGCTTGTCGGTCGCCTCGGCCTTCACATGGTTGCGCGGCACCTTCTTCGTCCGCACCGTCCGCACGGCCTCGGTCTTCCAGGCGTCGGTGGACGGATCCTGCGCCCACGCCTCGGAGGCGTCGAGCACGGGCAACTTCCGCACCAGCGTGTTGATCTCCCCGAGCTGTTTCTCCAGGAAGAGCAGATAGGCCACCGGAACGTCGGCGACGAGCACCCGTCCGTCGACCTGTACATCCGCCCGCGCGGTGCAATTGGCCCAGTCCTTGGTGGCGGTCACGTCGAACAGTCGCGTGAGAACTCCCGCCGTCTCCCGCAACACGTCCTCCGCGCGCACCTGAACCCGGGTCGACTCGGGCGGCAACTGCTCGCCCTCCTCGTCCTTCGGCTGATAGGTACGCGCGATACCGGCCAGCAAAGCCGGCTTCTGCAGCCCGTGATGAGCGGCCGTCAGGTCCTGCTGGGACTTGGCCTTGACGCCCTTCTCCACTGCGATGATCTGATTGAGTTTCGCCACGCGGAGGACGGTAACAGCGAAACTCCCTCCCTTTCGAAGGATTATTTCGGGGCACTATGCGGAAGGGCGGGAGGCCGTCGGGTCCGCGGGGGCACGTCTCCTCGCGGCGGAGGGGCCCCGCTGGAATTCGGATGCGGAGGGAGAGCGGAGCGCGCATCATCGACGGGTGTCTTCAGCGATGATCCGGCGCACCAACGTGCCCAGCCTCTTCTCACCGCCCGTCTACGCGCACGCGTCCGTCGTCGAGGCCGGGACGAAGCTCGCCTTCCTCGCCGGTTCCGTCCCGCTGGACGCCGACGGGAAACTCGTCGGGGAGGGCGATCCGGTGCGGCAGGCCGAGCAGGTGCTGGCCAATCTCGGGGAGCAACTACGGGCGGTGGGCAGCGACTTCGCGCATGTCGCCTACACCGATGTGTACGTCGTCAGCAGTGAGCCGGCCGTCCTCTCCGCCGTCTGGAACGTCGTCGAGGCGTCCGGCCTGAGCATCGGCCCCCACTCCTCCACCCTCCTCGGCGTCGCCTGCCTCGGCTACACGGGCCAGCTGGTGGAGATCACGGCGACGGCGGTGGTCCCGTAGGAGCGTTGGTCCTATAAGACCGCAGCCCGCACGCCCTCTACCGCGCCCCGTTCCCCCACGTCCTCCCCTTCGGCAGCGGCTTCGCGTAGCTCCCCACTCGGCTGGTGGTCAGCCGCAGTGCCACCAGTGACTCGGCGAGTTTCACGGCCGCTCCGACCCCGTCGACGACCGGCACCCCCAGCTTCTCCCCCACCGTGCGCTGCAGCCCGGTCATCCCGGCGCACCCCAGGACCAGTACCTCGGCCCCGGCCTCGCGGGCGCGCCGACCGGCCGCGAGGAAGGCCCGGGTGGTGCGGTCGGTGTCGGCGAGGTCGAGGACGCCGAGCCCGGTGCCGACGATCGCGGCGCAGTTGCGGCCCACGCCGGCGGCGTCCAGGCTGTCCTCGATCTGCCCGCAGGTGCGGTCCAGGGTGGTCACCACCCCGTAGCGCCGTCCGAGCAGGCAGGCGAGGTGGGCGGCGGCCTCGGTGATGTCGACGACGGGGACGTCCAGCAGTTCCCGCGCGCCCTCGCGCCCGTGTTCCCCGAAGCCGGCCATGACGACGGCGTCGTACGGTTCCTCGTAGGTCCGCAGGGTGTCGAGGACGGCGGCGGCGGAGAGGTAGCTGTCGAGCCAGCCCTCCGCGGACTCGGGGCCCCAGGCGGGGGTCAGTCCGGTCACGGTGGTGCCCGGGCCTGCTGCGGCCCGGGCACCTCGCACGATCTCCTCGGTCATTCCCTGCGTCGTGTTGCAGTTCGTGACGACGATGCGCACGCTCAGCCCTCCACGGCGGGGGTCGAGGCGACCGAGGGAGTCCCGGGGGAAGCCGTCGAGGAGGACCCCGCGGCCCGCTCGTCCCGGCACAGCACCGCGTACAGCCCGGCGGCAAGCGCCGTGCCGATGAACCAGGAGTACGGGGCGACCTCGCTGAAGGTGGTGACCAGGGCGAGCACCGCCGAGACCGCGGCAGCCGGCAGGAACGCCCACAGGGCCTTGGGGTTGACGCCCTTGCGGTAGTAGTAGCGGGAGCCGGGCTCGGCGCTGAAGAGCTCGTCGACGTCTATGCGGCCGCGCTTGACCCAGAAGTAGTCGAGCATGATCACACCGAACAGCGGGCCGAGGAAGGCGCCCAGGCCGCCGAGGAAGTACTGCACCACGGTGGGGTTGGAGAAGAGGTTCCACGGGGTGACGACCAGCGCCGCGACGGTGCTGATCATGCCGCCGACCTTGAAGGTGATCTTCTGCGGCCAGACGTTGGCGAGGTCGTACGCCGGTGAGACGAAGTTGGCGACGATGTTGACGCCCATGGTGGCGATGGCGAAGGTCAGGGCGCCCAGGACGAGGACCCAGGTGTTGCCGACCTTGGCGACGAGTTCGGCCGGGTCGGTGATCGCCTCGCCGAACACCTCCAGCGAACCGGCCGTGACGATGACGGACACGACCACGAAGGCGGTCGAGTTGATCGGCAGCCCCCAGAAGTTTCCGCGCTTGACCGTCCGGTAGTCGGGGGCGAAGCGGGAGAAGTCGCAGAAGTTGAGCATCAGCGTGCCGTAGGTGGCGAGGACCAGCCCGATCGCGCCGAACCACTGCCGCCACTGCTCGCCGACGGAGACCGGGTTCGGGGTGGAGGTGAGGGAGATGGTCCAGTCGGCCTTGGCGAGGACCCAGACCGCCAGCGCGATCATGACGATCCAGATCGCCGGGCCGCAGAAGTCCTGGAACTTGCGGACCGACTCCATGCCCTGGCTGATGATCAGCGCCTGGATGAGCCACAGGGCGACGAAGCTGCACCAGCCGAGCTGGTGCAGGCCCAGGAAGGAGTTGTGCGTCCAGGACTCCAGGCCCGGCCAGGCGGCCAGCAGCATGACGTTGACCGCTACGGACGCGAGGTAGGTCTGGATGCCGTACCACATGATGGCGATCACGGCCCGGATGAGGGCCGGGATGTTGGCGCCCCAGACGCCGAAGCTGATGCGGCTGACCACGGGGAACGGCACGCCGTGGCGCTGTCCGATCTTCCCCATCCAGTTCATCCCGATGTAGATGATCACGAAGCCGACGAGCAGCGACGTGAACACCTGCCAGACGTTCATGCCGAGGACGAGCAGGCCCGCGGCGAACGTGTAGTTGCCGAGGTTGTGGACGTCGGACATCCACAGGGCGAAGAGGTCGAAGACCTTCCAGTTCCGCTTCTTGGCGGGTGCGAGGTCTTCGTTGGTGAGGCGGGGGTCGGGGACGAACGCTGTGGTGCCGGTGGCTTCGACACTGTCGGCGAGGGACACGGGGCCTCCAGGAGCGAGAGGAGACGAGCGTAGGTGGTGGGGACGGGTGCGGCTCCGGCGTGCGGGAACGGGGGAGCACCACGAGCTGTTTGGTATACCAAACTGCGCCCATAGTGCTCCCGTCAACCGTTCTGACCGATGTCGCTGTCGTTAACGCCCCGTAAAACACCCCTCGCGTCGGCGAAGATTGCTCCATGAGCTCCCTGGCTCCGGAAGGAGCGAAGATCGAACCCCTGGGTGCGGTGCGCGAGCGCGTCCTCGGCACCCTGCGGCAGGACATCATCGCGGGACGCCTCCGTCCGGGCGACCGGCTCGTCGAGCGCGAGCTGGCCGACCGCTTCGGGGTCTCCCGGGTCCCGGTCCGCGAGGCGATCCGCGCGCTGGTCGCCGAGGGCTTCGTCCACTTCGAGACCCCGCGCCGTACGGTCGTCCGCCGCCTCACCCCGGCGGACGTGGCGGAGCTCTTCGAGCTGCGCGAGGCGCTGGAGGTGTACGCGGCCGGGCTCGCCGCCTCCCGCGCCACGCCGGAGTCACTCGCCGAGCTGTCGGCCCTGCTCGACCGGGCCGCGGAGGCGACCCGCGCCGGGGACGCCGAGACGATCACCGACATCAACACGCGTTTCCACGACCGCGTCCTCGCCATGGCCGGCAACAGCCTGCTCGCCTCCGTCATGGAGCCGGTCGACGGCCGACTGCGCTGGCTGACCCGCCAGAACACCGAGTGGCCCCAACTCCTCACGGAACACCGTGAGTTGTACGACGCCATCGCCTCGGGCGACCCGGACCGCGCCCGCGCACACGCCCTCACCCACGTCCGAACCAACTACCGATCGACCGTGCGCCACCTCTTCGGCGAGACCGGGGATGACGACGAAAACAGGGAGGGCGGCACAAACGGAAAGGGCGGAGGGCCCTAGGAGGACGGCGGGACCGGACTCTCGCGCCCTGACCTCGAGGGCGGCCGGACCTAGGAGAACGGCGGACCGGACACGACGGCCGGACCTAGAAGACGGCCGGACCGGACACGACGCCCGGACCTAAGAGGACGGTCGGACCTCGGAGGGCGGCCGGGGCCTGGGAGGACGGCCTGGGAGGGCGGCGGGCCGGACAGGACGGCCGAGCCGTGCGGGCCCTGAACCCCCGACCGGCCGGGCCGGCAGGCCGTGAGGCCCGGTGGGCGTGAGCGCCAGCGGGCGTGAGCCCCGGTGGGCGTGAGCGCCAGCGGGCGTGAGCCCCGGTGGGCGTGAGCACCGGCGGGCGTCAGCCCCGGCGGGCGTCAGCCCCGGCGGGCGTCAGCCCCGGCAGCCGTCAGCCCCGGCGGGCGTCAGCCCCGGCAGCCGTCAGCCCCGGCGGGCGTCAGCCCCGGCGGGCGTGAGCCCCGGCGGGCGTGAGCCCCGGCGGGCGTGAGCCCCGGCGGGCGTGAGCCCCGGCGGGCGTGAGCCCCGGCGGGCGTGAGCCCCGGCGGGCGTGAGCCCCGGTGGGCGTGAGCCCCGGCGGGCCGTGGGATTCACCGGCCTCTTCTCCCGCTGCCGCTGAAGCTCGACGGCGCCTCGCCGGACCGTGGCGTCCGCGCCCCCGCCCCTCTCGGCGGCCCGTGTCGCCTCTGGCGGGCGGTGCGGCCTCAGCCGTTGCCGGCGTACCCGTCCGTCGCCGCCACCAGTGCCTCCGTCATGTCCGGTGCGCCCGCGTCGTGTCCCACGTCGTCGACGAGGATCAACTCGCTGCCGGGCCAGGCGTGGTGGAGGCGCCAGACGATACCGAGGAGGTTGCCGGGATCGAGGCTGCCCTGGACGAGCGTGCCCGGGATGCCCTTGAGCAGCGGCGCGTCACGCAGGACCGCCCCGTCCGTGTGGCCGTCGCCGTCGCCGCCGAGGAAGTGGCCGTTGCCCCAGTAGTGGGTGACGGTACGGGCGAACCCGTAGCGGAAGACCGGGTCCTCGTAGCGCGGCACCGAGCGGGGCGGCTGCGCCGCGATGGCCGTCTCCCAGTCCGTCCAGGCCCGCGCGGCCCGCGCCCGCACCGCCTCGTCGGGCGACTCGAGCAACCGGTTGTAGGCGGCCGGCAGATTCCCGTCCCGCTCCCCCTCGGGCAGCTCGGCCACGAACCGTTCGAACGCCTCCGGGAAGAACTGCCCGAGTCCCCGGGTCAGCAGGGCGACTTCGGCGTCGGACCCGGTGGCGACACCGGTGAGGACCAGCTCCGTCACGGCCTCCGGATGCGTCTGCGCGTACCGCAGACCGAGCGCCGACCCCCACGACACCCCCCACACCAGCCACCGCCCGATCCCGAGGTGCCGCCGCAACAGCTCCAGATCGGCGATCAGCCGCTCCGTCGTGTTGACGCTCATGTCGGTCTCGTACGCGCTCGCCGGCGGCGTCGACCGTCCGCAGCCCCGCTGGTCGAGCAGCACGATCCGGTACGCCTCGGGGTCGAAGAGCCGGGGGAACCAGGCGTTGGCGTGCGAACCCGGCCCGCCGTGCAGCACGACGGCGGGCTTGCCCCGCGGATTCCCGCAGACCTCCCAGTACACGCGGTTGCCGTCCCCGACGTCGAGCAGGCCGTGGTCGTACGGTTCGATCTCCGGATAGAGGGGCATTGCGCGACCCTAACCGGCGTACGACGAGGTCCGCAGCCGGTTTTCCGCCGGGCCGCCGCGTGCTTCTCCCCTCGGCTACGACACGACCGCCAGCCCTGCCGACCTCGCCGCCGTACGCAGGACGTCGCGCAGCATGGCGGGGGTCAAGCGGCCGGTGAAGGTGTTGCGCTGGCTGACGTGGAAGCAACCGAAGAGGTCGAGACCGTCCAGCGGGACCCGGGTGCCGTGGGCGAAGACGGGCCGGGGCCGGGGCACGTCCCAACCGGCCTCGGCGAGCGCGGGCAGCGCGGCCTGCCAGCCGAAGCCGCCGAGCACGACCACGGCCCGCAACGTCGGCCGCAGCAGCTCCAACTCCCGCACCAGCCAGGGCCGACAGGTGTTCCGCTCCTCGGGCGTCGGCTTGTTGGCGGGCGGCGCGCAGTGCACGGGGGAGGTGATCCGCACGCCGTGCAGCTCCAGCCCGTCGTCCATGGCGACCGCCGTGGCACGCGAGGCCAGGCCCACGTCGTGCAGCGCCGCGTAGAGCACGTCGCCCGAGCGGTCGCCGGTGAACATCCGTCCCGTCCTGTTCGCCCCGTGCGCGGCGGGCGCGAGCCCGACGATCAGCAGCGCGGCGTCGGGCGGACCGAAGCCCGGTACGGGCCGCCCCCAGTACTCCTGGTCGGCGAACGCGGCCCGCCGGGTGCGCGCGACCTCCTCCCGCCACTCGACGAGCCGGGGGCAGGCCCGGCACCCGGTGATCCGCTGGTCCAGCGCGGCGAGACCGGTGCCCTCACCGACGCCTCGACCGCCGCCGCTGTCGGCCACCACCCCGTCACCACCGCTGCCGCCGCCGTCCATGTCTCCACGGTACGTCCGGTGATCGCCTGCCCCGTGGGGCGGCCGGGGAGCTAAGGTCGAGGCATGGCTTCTGAAGGTAGGCAGGAGCGGGCGGGCGATCCGGCCGCGACGGACGGGGGCTCCGACGGATCGGCGGCGACGTCCGCCGTGGCGGCCCGACCGGCGAGCGGCGAGAGCGTGCGCATCGACAGCTGGATCTGGTCCGTGCGCCTGGTCAAGACCCGTTCGATGGGCGCCACCGCCTGCCGTGGCGGCCACGTCCATGTCAACGGCGAACGCGTCAAGCCCGCCTACGCGGTGCGCGTCGGCGACGAGGTGCGACTGCGCCAGGCCGGCGGCCACGAGCGGATCGTGATCGTGAAGCGTCTGATCCGCAAGCGGGTCGGCGCGCCCGTCGCCGCCGAGTGCTACGTCGACAACTCGCCGCCGCCCCCGCCCCGCGAGGCCGTCGCCCCCGCCGGCATCCGTGACCGGGGCACCGGTCGCCCCACCAAGCGCGACCGACGGGACATGGAGCGCCTGCGAGGCCTGGCCGAGGCGGCGAACGCCGACCGGCACCGCGGCCCCACCTGACCCCACCCGCCCGCGCGGCCCCGAGCCGCCCTCGCCCGTCACCACGCCCTGCCCTGCCCGACCGCGACGGTCACGCCCGGCGGCCGTGTGCGAGCTTCGTCAGCCCGGCCGCGTCCTGCCGCCGCACCCAGGCGATCAGGGCGAGCGGAACGATCAGGATGAGCGGTGTGGCCGCGTACTCCCCGTCGAAGGCGGTGATCTGCGTGATGAACGCCCCCACCATCAGCGCGCCCAGCGACACGGCCGCGACCGGGGCCAGCACGGGGATCAACAGCCCGACGGCGCCCGCCAGTTCGAGCACCCCGATGGTGTACATCCCCGCGCTGCCCCAGCCGAGCGTGTCGAAGGACTCGACGGCCGACGGGTGGGCGATCAGCTTGGGCAGAGCGCTCGCGAGCCCGTAGAACAGCGCGAGCACGATCTGCAGCGCGCGCAGCGAGATGCGCGCGCCCTTGCCGCGCGCGGTGGCCTCGGTACGGACGACGGGAGCGGTGGTCTCGGACATGGGATCTCCTCCGGGAAGCGGTTCCGTGTTCGCTGTCACGGAGGTAGACCGGGCCACTCCCCCGAACTCATCGCCGCTCGCCCGAACTCATCGCCACTTCCGCGAACTCATGGCCGCCCGCCAGGAGTTCACGCCTCGATCCGCGCCCCGGCCGGGCCGCTCACCCCGACGGCACCACCTTCACCCAGATCCGGTCCTCCGTCAGATACCGGTCCACCCTCAGCCCCGCCTCGGCCAGCGCCTCCTCGAACTGCTCCTTGGTCATGGGGCGTGAGCGGAACGTCTGAGTCCATTCGCCGTCCGGGAAGAAGTACTCCGCGGTCACCGAGTGGACCCCGTCGCCGATCGGTTCGGTCGAGGCTATGCGGATGGTGAAGCCTCGGGGGTCGACCCGTTCCCTGGGGACGTTGCTGTGGTAGTCCTCCCCCTCGCGCTGGATCAGGATGAAGCCGTCGTCCGCGAGATGGCGCGCACACGTCGCGAGCATTTTCCGCCGCACCTCGGGGTCCCCGGTGTGGACGAGGAAGGAGGCGAGCAGCACCACGTCGAACGTCTCGTCCAGATCGAGGTCCTCGATCGAGGCGTGGATCGTGCGGGCGCCGCGCACCCGCTCCAGCATCTCCGCCGACTCGTCGACGGCCGTGACGGTGTAACCCCGTTCGATCAGGGGGTGGGTCATCCGGCCCACTCCACAGCCCAGTTCGAGGATGCGCGCGCCCGCGGGTGCGACGCCCGCGATCACCTCCGGTTCGTCCCCCACCGGCAGTCGCGTGTACAGCTCGACCGCGCAGCCGTCCGGGGTGATCGCGCCGGACCCGGTCCCCTTGTATCCCTCACGCATCTGAATGCCCATGTCCGTCCAACGGCCGGGCCGACAGGGGCCGTTCCCCTCACCCCTCACCCGATCAGGTGAATCAGCGTGTCCTCGGCGTCCCGGTTCCGGCGGACCGCGCGAGCCTCACCAGGTGAACCAGCCGTGCCCGCTGTACCAGTGCCCGCCCGCGCGCAGATGATCGACCACCGCCCGTTCGAGACGCGTCCGGCGCGGCAGACTCTCCACCGGCAGGTCGGGGTCCCCGAACACGAAACGGACCGGCAGGTCGTCCTCGGGTTCGCCGGTGCCGCCGGCGACCCGGAACCGCTCCTGGAACCGGACGATGTTGGAGTCCGCCGGCAGATACCGCCGCAGCTGCGGGTCGAGGAGCCAGGAGTGGCAGCAGCCCGCCGTGTACCGCTCCTCCGGGAAGTGCCGTGCGAAGAAGTCGCGGGCCGACGCCAGCGACCGGTCGCACGCCGTCGGCGTCAGGGGCCCCGCGTAGTCGGGTATGTGCAGGTCCAGGCAGGGCTCCCCGGGCCCCAGGGCAAGGCCCGCCGCCGCCAGCGCGACGCCTTCGCGTCCGCCCACGCGGGACCGCTGGTACTGCAGCCGGCCGAGCTGGAACAGCTCTCCGTGGAAGTGCAGCGAGTACCAGGTCGGCGCGACGAGCCCGCCCACGCCGTACCGCCGGCGGTGCAGCACCAGACCTCGGCCCAGGTCGGCGAGGGTGCGCCGGGAGACGTCGTCGGGAATGCCGCGCTCCCGGTGGTACGCGCGCACGTACGGCAGGGCCGCCACGAAGACGTACACGTGGAAGTAGCGGCCGAGAGGGCCCGAGTCCGGGGGCAGCGGCAGGAGTCTCGGCCCCTTGCCGACCCTCCCCATGTCCCGTACCAACCCGTCGACGCACCGCCCGAGCAGCCAGGTCGCCCCCTCGTCGGCGGCCAGTGCGCGGCGCAGCGCGATCAGGTCGTTGACGTCCTCGTACGGCACGGCGAGATCCAGCAGCGCGTCGAGCAGTTCGTCGTCGGTGTCAGGCAGCCGTGCCCGCACCGGGGCGGCGCTCCCGCTCTCCTCCAGGCTCCCCAGCCAGTCGGCGAGCCTCTCGTCCGCCCGCACCGCGTCCAGCAGCACCTTCGCCTCCCCGTTTCCGTCGGTCTCCTGGGGAAACGCGTGGGACGAGGAGTACGTTTCCGAACAGGACGAGGAGGAGTGGCGTCGATGCGTACCGGCAGTGAACCGACGACAGCGCGCAGTCCTCTGCGGATGCGGCTCTGGCTGAGTGTGTGGGGCCTGATCTGGGCGATCGCCGGGACGGCGGCCTTCGCGATCGTCGGCCGTACCGGCTGGGCCGTCGCCTGCGGGGTGCTGTGGCTGATCGTCACCGTCGACCTGGTGATGGTCGTGCGCCACATCCGTCAGGGGCCGCACTACCAGCCGGGCCGTGACATCCCGCCGTACCCACCGCCGGGGCCCCACCACCCGTAGCGACAGGTGAGTGCCTCAGGAGTCGAACCGGGCCGCTTCCACGTACTGCGGGTTCGGGTCGAGGGCCGCGGCGAGCCGGAAGTGGCGCTTGGCCTGGTCGGGGCGGGCCTGGCGCTGATAGGTGCGGGCCAGGGCGAAGTGCGCGAACGCGTTGTCCGGTTCGCGCTCCAGGACGATGGTGAACTCCAGCTCGGCGGGCCGCAGTTGGGCCGCCGCGAAGAAGGCGCGGGCGCGCAGCAGCCGGGCCGCCGTGTTCTCGGGATGCTCGGCTATGACACGGTCGAGCAGCTTGACCGCGCCCCGCGGGTCATTCGCGGCGAGCAGGTGCTCGGCGGCGCGGAAGTCGATGACATGCGTCTGAGGGCTACGTCCGGTGGAACCGCTGGTCTCGGGCACGGCTGAGTCCTTCCCTTGCTGGGACGGTTCAACGCCCCCCGCGACCTGGCTATTCCTGCGGGTGTTCGGATCCCTCCCGGGACGCGTGGGCCCGGCGGGTGAGGTCCGCCCACACCTCCCGCACCCGTCGCCGCAGGTCGTCGAGGGGGACGTCGTTGTCGACGACGATGTCCGCGATCTCCAGCCGCTTCTCGCGGGTCGCCTGGGCGGCCATGCGCGCGCGGGCGTCCTCCTCGGTCATACCGCGCAGCCGCACCAGACGGTCGAGCTGGGTCTCGGGCGCCGCGTCCACGACGACCACCAGGTCGTAGAGCGGGGCGAGGCCGTTCTCGGCGAGCAGGGGGACGTCGTGGACGACGACGGAGTCCTCGGCGGCGGCGGTCTCCAGCTCTCTGGAGCGGGCGCCCACCAGGGGGTGCACGATCGCGTTCAGCGCGGCGAGCTTCTCCGGGTCCGCGAACACGACGGAGCCCAGCTTGGGGCGGTCCAGACTGCCGTCCGGCGCGAGGACGCCCTCGCCGAAGGTCTCGACGACCGCCGCGAGCCCGGGGGTGCCCGGTGCGACGACCTCACGCGCGATACGGTCCGCGTCGATCAGCACGGCGCCGCACTCCACCAGCAGCCGTGACACCTCGCTCTTGCCGGCGCCGATGCCGCCGGTCAGGCCCACTTTCAGCATGCCCGGCAGCTTAGGCCCTGCCACTGACACACCTGAAGAGCGGGCCCGGGAGGGCTCAGCCGGCTCAGCCGTCGCCCTCCCGCTCCGCCAGGAACTTCTCGAACTCCCGCCCGATCTCGTCGGCGGAGGGGATGTCGACGGGCTCGGCGAGCATGTTGCCCCGGGTCTCGGCGCCCGCGGCGGCGTCGTACTGGTGCTCAAGGCCCTGCACGAGGGCGACCAGTTCCTCGTCGCCCTCCCGGATCTGCCGGTCGATCTCCGTCTGCGTGCGGTGCGCCTCGGTGCGCAGGGCGTGCGCGACGGTGGGCAGCACCAGTCCGGTGGCGGCCGTGACGGCCTCAAGAACGGTCAGAGCGGCGTCCGGGTAGGGCGAGCGGGCGATGTAGTGCGGGACGTGAGCGGCGACGCCCAGCACGTCGTGTCCGGCCTCCATGAGGCGGTACTCCACCAGGGACTCGGCGCTGCCGGGTACCTGCGCCTCCTCGAAGGGGCTGCGGTGGCCGGGGACGAGCTCGGCCCGGTTGCCGTGCGGGGTGAGGCCGACCGGGCGGGTGTGCGGGACGCCCATGGGGATGCCGTGGAAGTTCACCGAGAGCCGGACACCGAGCCGCTCCACGATCTGCTGGACGGCGGCGGCGAAGCGTTCCCACTCCACGTCCGGTTCGGGGCCCGACAGCAGCAGGAACGGCGCTCCGGTGGTGTCCTGGACGAGCCGCACCTCCAGGGCCGGCACCTCGTAGTCGCTCCAGCGGTCGCGCTTGAACGTCAGCAGCGGGCGGCGGGCGCGGTAGTCCACGAGCCGGTCGTGGTCGAAGCGGGCCACCACCTGGTGGGGCAGTGAGCCGAGGAGCCGTTCGACGATCTGGTCGCCCGTCTCTCCCGCGTCGATGTATCCGTCGAAGTGGTAGAGCATGACAAGTCCCGCCGACTCCTGGGCGAGTGCCATGTCGACGACTGCCAGGCCTTTCGGCTCCCATGCGTACAAACCCTGCGGATCAAGCACTGTGACCGCTCCTCCTCGTGTTCGTACTGCACAACGCGGGGCGGAGGCCCGGCATTCCCGGGAGCGTGAACACCTCGGCGGGGACGTCCAGTTCATGACGCACCTCGGGCCCGCGTCCAGGAAGGACGCGGGCCCGAGGTGGTGTCGGCTAGTTCTCAGCCGTGTGCGTTCAGCTCTGGCCGCCGGCCAGCTTCTCGCGGAGGGCCGCCAGGGCCTCGTCCGAAGCCAGGGCACCGGAGGTGTCCGCGCCCTCGGAGGAGTAGGAGCCACCACCCGCGGCCGGAGCCGCACCCGCGGCGTCGCCGCCCTCGGCCGCGGCAGCGGCGTCGGCCTCGCGGGACTTGATGACCTGGGCCTGGTGCTGCTCGAAGCGCTGCTGCGCCTCGGCGTACTGGCCCTCCCAAGCCTCGCGCTGGGTCTCGTAGCCCTCGAGCCAGTCGTTGGTCTCGGGGTCGAAGCCCTCGGGGTAGATGTAGTTGCCCTGGTCGTCGTACGACGCGGCCATGCCGTACAGCGTCGGGTCGAACTCGACCGAGGCCGGGTCCGAACCGAAGGACTCGTTGGCCTGCTTCAGCGAGAGGCTGATGCGACGGCGCTCGAGGTCGATGTCGATGACCTTGACGAAGATCTCGTCGTTGACCTGGACGACCTGCTCCGGGATCTCCACGTGGCGCTCGGCCAGCTCGGAGATGTGGACCAGACCCTCGATGCCCTCGTCCACGCGGACGAACGCACCGAACGGAACCAGCTTCGTGACCTTGCCGGGCACGACCTGACCGATCTGGTGGGTCCGGGCGAACTGCTGCCACGGGTCTTCCTGGGTCGCCTTCAGCGACAGGGAGACGCGCTCGCGGTCCATGTCGACGTCGAGGACCTCGACCGTGACCTCCTGGCCGACCTCGACGACCTCGGAGGGGTGGTCGATGTGCTTCCAGGACAGCTCGGAGACGTGGACCAGACCGTCGACGCCACCCAGGTCCACGAAGGCACCGAAGTTGACGATCGAGGAGACCACGCCGGAGCGGACCTGACCCTTCTGGAGGGTCGTGAGGAAGGTCTGGCGGACCTCGGACTGGGTCTGCTCCAGCCAGGCACGGCGGGACAGGACCACGTTGTTGCGGTTCTTGTCCAGCTCGATGATCTTCGCCTCGAGCTCCTTGCCCACGTAGGGCTGGAGGTCGCGGACGCGACGCATCTCGACGAGGGAGGCCGGCAGGAAGCCACGGAGGCCGATGTCGAGGATGAGACCACCCTTGACGACCTCGATGACGGTACCGGTGACGATGCCGTCCTCTTCCTTGATCTTCTCGATGGTGCCCCAGGCACGCTCGTACTGGGCGCGCTTCTTCGAGAGGATCAGGCGGCCTTCCTTGTCCTCCTTCTGGAGAACAAGGGCTTCGATCTCGTCACCGACGGCGACGACCTCGTTGGGGTCGACGTCGTGCTTGATCGAGAGCTCGCGGCTCGGGATGACACCTTCGGTCTTGTAACCGATGTCGAGCAGGACCTCGTCCCGGTCGACCTTCACGATGACGCCGTCGACGATGTCGCCGTCGTTGAAGTACTTGATCGTCTCGTCGATCGCGGCGAGGAAGGCTTCCTCGTTACCGATGTCGTTGACCGCTACCTGCGGGGTGGTGGCGGTGGTCTCGGTGCTGCTCGTCATGTGGGAAAGGGCTCCGGTACGGACAGTGAGTCGTAGGTACTGCTACGCCGGGAGCCCGTATCGCTCTGAAGAAGCCGGACAGCCAAGGAAGCGCCACATGAGGCAAAGCCGGTGGCGCCTCGAAAACCGAGGGGACATACAACAGATGCGAGCGCAGCCTGCTACGTCTGAGGTGCGCAGGCCCGCAGCGCAACTTGTAGCATACGGGGGCAGCCAGGCAGGGTCAATGCGCGAAGGCGCACACCCGGGGCGGAACGCCGCATACCCGGCACAAAACCTGTCCCTTGAGGCCACGCAGGCCTGGGAGACCCCTTTCGTGTCACCGCCGGAGCGGGTCGCGGCACGCAGGTTACGGAAGAGTACGACGAGGGAGCCGATCATCCAAGAGCCCGAAGTCCACGAAACCGCCGGGACCGACGAGGCCTCCGGTGCCGCCGGGACCGATGAACCGGAGGCCACCCGCCGCGACGCCGGGGTGACGGAGAGTTCCCGGGCCAACCGGGGCTGGTGGGACCGGAACGCCGACGACTACCAGGTCGAGCACGGCACGTTCCTCGGCGACGACCGTTTCGTGTGGGGCCCGGAGGGGCTCGACGAGATCGAGGCGGAGCTGCTGGGGCCGCCGGAGGAGCTGAAGGGCAAGGACGTCCTGGAGATCGGCGCCGGTGCCGCGCAGTGCGCGCGCTGGCTGGCCGCCCAGGGTGCCCGTCCGGTGGCCCTGGACCTCTCCCACCGCCAGCTGCAGCACGCGCTGCGCATCGGCGGGTCCTTCCCCCTGGTGTGCGCCGACGCCGGCGATCTGCCGTTCGCCGACGCCTCCTTCGACCTGGCGTGCTCGGCGTACGGGGCGCTGCCCTTCGTCGCCGACCCGGTGCGGGTACTGCGGGAGGTCCGCCGCGTCCTGCGCCCCGGGGGCCGTTTCGTCTTCTCGGTGACCCATCCGATCCGCTGGGCCTTCCCCGACGAGCCCGGCCCGGAGGGGCTGTCCGTCTCCGGCTCCTACTTCGACCGCACGCCGTACGTCGAGCAGGACGAGGCGGGGAACGCGGTCTACGTCGAGCATCACCGCACGGTCGGCGACCGCGTCCGGGACGTCGTCGCGGCGGGCCTCCGGCTGGTCGACCTGGTCGAGCCGGAGTGGCCCGCCTGGAACACCTCCGAGTGGGGCGGCTGGTCCCCGCTGCGCGGCAACCTGATCCCGGGCACGGCGATCTTCGTGTGCGAGCGGGACTGAGTCGGGCACGCGACACACTGGGGGCGTGATCCGTTACGACGCCCTGGACGCGCTGCCCGTGCGCGGCGCCCTGCCCGCGCTGGACGACGCCCTGGAAGCGCACGGCACCGCCGTCCTCGTCGCGCCGCCCGGGACGGGCAAGACGACGCTGGTGCCGCTCGCCCTGGCGGGCCTGCTGGGCGGCGGTCCGGTACGGCGGGTGGTCGTCGCCGAGCCGCGGCGGATCGCGGCGCGGGCGGCGGCCCGGCGGATGGCGTGGCTGCTGGGCGAGCAGGCCGGCGACAGCGTCGGCCACACGGTGCGCGGCGAACGGGTCGTGGGACCACGCACGCGCGTGGAGGTCGTCACGACCGGTGTACTGCTGCAACGGTTGCAGCGGGACCAGGAGTTGCCGGGTGTCGACGTCGTCGTGCTCGACGAGTGCCACGAACGGCATCTGGACGCGGACACGGTCGCGGCGTTCCTGCTCGACGTGCGGGCGGCGCTGCGGCCCGAGCTGCGGCTGGTGGCGGCGTCGGCGACGACCGACGCGGACGGCTGGGCACGGCTGTTGGGCGGGGCGCCGGTGGTGGCGGCCGAGGGAGTGTCGTACCCGGTCGAGGTCGTGTGGGCGCCGCCGGCGCGTCCGGTACGGCCGCCGCACGGGATGCGCGTGGACCCGGCGGCGCTGACGCACGTCGCGTCGGTGGTGCGGCGGGCGCTGGCCGAACGGGAGGGCGACGTCCTGTGCTTCCTGCCGGGGGTGGGCGAGATCGCGCGCGTGGCGGGGCAGTTGGGCGGGCTCGGTGACGTGGAGATACTCCAGGTGCACGGGCGGGCGCCGGCCGCCGTGCAGGACGCGGTGCTGGCGGGCGGGGAGCGGCGCCGGGTGGTGCTGGCGACGTCGGTGGCCGAGTCGTCGCTGACGGTGCCCGGGGTGCGGGTGGTCGTCGACTCCGGGCTCGCGCGGGAGCCGCGGGTCGACCACGCGCGGGGCCTCGGCTCGCTGACGACGGTGCGGGCCTCGCAGGCGGCCGGACGGCAACGGGCCGGGCGGGCCGGGCGCGAGGCCCCCGGCGCCGTCTACCGGTGCTGGGCGGAGGCCGAGGACGCCCGTCTGCCGCGCTTCCCCTCGCCGGAGATCAAGGTGGCCGATCTGACGGCGTTCGCGTTGCAGGCGGCCTGCTGGGGCGATCCGGAGGCCACGGGGCTCGCCCTTCTGGACCCGCCGCCGGGCGGGGCGATGGCGGCGGCGCGGAACGTGCTCTCGGCGATCGGTGCGGTCGACTCCGCGGGCCACGCCACGGATCGGGGTGTACGCATGTCCCGCCTGGGCCTGCATCCCCGGCTGGCCCGGGCCCTCCTGGACGCGGCGCCGCTGGTGGGCGCCGAGCTCGCGGCGGAGGTCGTGGCGCTGCTGAGCGAGGAGCCGCCCCGGGAGTACGGCGACGACCTGGCCGCCGCGTTGCGAGGCGCCCGGCTCGGGGGCGACGCCTACGCGGCCCGCTGGCGCGCGGAAGCCCGGCGACTGCGGACCGCGTCGCCGCCCGCGCCCGCGGCAGGTGCCGGGGGCGATCACGCGGCCGGAGTGGTGACCGCGCTGGCGTTCCCGGAGCGGGTGGCCCGACGGGACGACGGGACGTTCCTCATGGTCTCCGGGACCCGGGCCGAGGTGTCGGAGGCGTCCGGGCTGCGAGGAGTGGGCTGGATCGCCGTCGCCGTCGCCGACCGGGCGGTGGGGAGCGGGCACGCGCGCGTGCGGCTCGGGGTCGCGATCGACGAGGGGGTCGCCCGGGAGGCGGCCGGGGAGCTGTACCGCCGGGACGAGGAGGTCGTGTGGCGGGACGGGGACGTCGTGGCGCGGCGGGTGGAGCGGCTGGGGGCCGTGGAGTTGGCGGTGCGACCGTTGCGGGACGCGACGCCCGCACGCGTACGCCAGGCGTTGCTGGAGGGGTTGCGGACCGAGGGGTTCGGGCTGTTGCGGTGGTCCCAGGACGCGACAGGGCTGCGGCAGCGGCTGGCGTTCCTGAGGGAGCGGCTCGGTGAGCCGTGGCCGGACGTGTCCGACGGCGCCCTGCACGCGCGCGTGGAGGAATGGTTGGAGCCCGAGTTGAGCCGGGCCCGGCGGCGGGCCGACCTCGGGCGGATCGATGCCGGGGCGGGGCTGAGGCGGCTGCTGCCGTGGGCCACGGGGGACGCCGTACGGCTGGACGAGCTGGCGCCCGAGCGGATCGAGGTGCCGAGCGGTTCGCGGATCCGGGTGGACTACGCGCGGCCCGAACAGCCGGTGCTGGCGGTGAAGTTGCAGGAGATGTTCGGGCTGCGGGAGTCGCCCGTGCTGGCCGGGGTGCCCGTGCTGGTGCATCTGCTGTCCCCCGCCGGGCGGCCCGCCGCCGTCACCGCCGACCTCGCCTCGTTCTGGCGGGACGGGTACCGGGCCGTGCGGGCGGAGCTGCGGGGCCGGTACCCGAAGCATCCGTGGCCGGAGGACCCGGCGACGGCGGAGCCCACCCGGTACACCAACGCGCGGCTCAGGCGCTGACCGGCTCGGACGCCGGGGGCTTCGCGGACTCCGGTTCGCCGGGCCTGCGGCCGCGGGCCTCGACGTAGAGGGCGAGGGCGAGGAGCAGCAGGCCGAGTCCCAGGAATCCCCAGGGGAGGTAGGAGGTCATGAGCAGGACGAGCAGGCGCTGGGACGTGACCAGGTCGACGGTGTGCTCGATGTAGTCCTCGCGCATCTTCACGTGCCCGGCGAAGGCGGTCACCTTCTCGCGGTCGCCCAGGAGCGTGCCGCCGCGCAGTTCCTCCTTGTGGATCTCCTCGCCGTAGACGGGGCCTCCGGTGACGGGTTCCACCCAGAATTTGCGGACCGTGGTGTACCAGCGGGTGGTGCCGGTCTGGGCGACCGTCTCCCGGGTGATCCCCTCGACGGGCATGACGCGCGGGAAGGGCACCTCGGTCCAGGGGATGGTCTGTTCGAAGTAGTAGACCTCGACGCCGCGGAAGTCCTGGGTGCCCTTGTAGTGGATGGGGGCGGTGATCCTGGCCTGGGCGTCGAAGTACTCGTAGTCCCTCTTCTCCGTGAGGAACGGCCATTTGAATTCCAGGCCCTCCCTCTTCACCGGGTCGCCGTCGACCGTCTCGCCCTTGGCGTGGACGGGTTCCTGGGTGTGGGCGTCGAAGATGTAGCGCTCGGGGATACGGGAGACCATCTCGCCTTCGGGGCCCTGGACGTACGACAGGCCGTCCCAGACGACGACGTCCCGGTCGGTGGTCCTCTCGATCTCCTCGGAGGCCTCCACGTTGCCCTTGAGGGTCTGCACGATGGTGACCTTCGGGACCGTGCGGGCGGTCATCGTGGCGTAGTCGAGGAGGGTGGCGTCCTTCGCCTCCAGGACCATGTCCTGGTACTGGTTCGCCGGGATCTTCGCCAGGTTCGGGAACACGTACCAGCGCACCAGTGGGGACAGCGCGGTGAAGAACACGGCGAGCGCGAGCAGGATCAGACCGGCCCTACGGCGCATCTCGGGCCTCCCTCCCTGGCGGTCACGGATGTGCGGGGACCGTCGTCAGCAGTGGCTTCGGGGACGTCTTCCCCGTCGGTGAGCCCAGCGCGGTGAGCGTGAACACCAGGGCGAAGGCGAGGGCGAGACCGGTCGCGGCGGCGATCAGGGCGCGCATACGGACCTCCCGACTACGGGCCCCAGGACGGGAACTGATAGTTCGTCAGATCCGGCACCGTAGCAACGGGCGGGCGAGATGAGAACACGTCGCGCACAGACGACGGCGGCGCCCCTCCCGGAGGAGCGGCGCCGCCGTCGTCTGTGGGACGACCGATCGGGTCAGGACTCGCTGGGGCTCGGCGTCGCCGGCTCGGTCGTGCCGGTCGGCTCCGTCGGCTGGGTCGGCTCCGTCGTCTCGGCCGGGGCCTCCACCTTCAGTTCGAGCGTGAGGGTCGCGCCGCCCTCGGTCTCGATGCGGAGCAGGAACGTGCCGACGGTGTCGTCCGAGTAGAGCTTCGGGAGCTTCAGGAGACCGTCGGCGTCGGTCTGCAGGGCGGTCAGGGAGCGCACGGGGTTGCCCGCCGCGTCCTTGAAGTAGGGGCCCTTGTCGTTCGCGGTGGGGTCGAGGACGGACTTGATCAGGGTCGCCTTGACGGCGACCTTGTCCGCGACCTCGCCCCGGTAGGTGGCCTTGAGCCCGATCTGCTCGGCGAACTCGCCGTTCGTCACGCAGGTCAGCGCGGCCGTGCCGGTGCGGGCGAGGGCGTCGGCCCGGCGGGCGGTGACGGTGACCTTGTGGTCGAGGGCGGTCACGGAGCGGCCCACGACGGTGGACCGGACCGTGACGGTGCCGGTCTTCTCACCGGCCACGAGCGCCGGGGCGGTGGCCTTGCCCACGCTGTCGGTGATGACGACCGCCACCTTCTCGCCGCCGACGAACGTGGTGTCGGTGTCGCCCACGACGGTGAAGCGGACCCGGACCTTCGCGACGGCCTTGCCGTCCTTGGTCTCGGTGCGGGTGGCGAGCTTGCCGGTGAAGGTGTCCCCGGCCATGGCCGTGAGGTTGGACGCGCCCGCGTTCTCCAGGTGGTGCACGGTGTCCGTGGGGGTGGGCGTCGTCGAGGGCGGCGGTGTGGTGGTGGGCGGCTTCGGGGTGCTGCCACCACCGCCCGGCTCGTTGGTGCCCGGCTTCCCCGGCTTGGACGGATTCGCCGGCTTGGGGCTGGGGCTCGTCGTGGGGCCGCCGCCGTTGCGGCCACCGCTGTTGCCGCTGCCGGTGTTGTTGCTGTTGCCGCCGCTCGGCGTCTGGGGCAGGGAGCCGGTGCCGTCCGGGATCTCGTGGGTGCCCTTGCGGTAGTACTCCAGCCACGTCATGACGGTGTTGTAGTACTCCGTCGAGTTGTTGTAGCTGAGGATCGCGCTGCGCAGGTTGGCGTCGTTCGACAGGTCCCAGTCGAAGCGGCACAGGTAGTGGCCGGCGGCGAGGGCGGCGTCGTAGACGTTGTTGGGGTCCTTGGCACCGTCGTCGTTGCCGTCGCGGCCCGCCCACTCCCAGGTGGAGGGGATGAACTGCATGGGGCCGACCGCGCGGTCGTGCGTGCTGTCGTCGTCGTACGCGCCGTCGTCGGTGTCGGTGATGTTCGCGAAGCCGTTGCCGTTGAGCTGGGGCCCGCGGATCTTCTCGCCGGTCGTCGTGCCCTCGGCGTCGACACGGCCGCCGCTCGCGTGGCCGGACTCCACCTTGCCGATCGCGGCGAGGAGTTGCCAGGGCAGGTTGCAGCCGGGCTTGGACTCGCGCAGGGACGCCTCGGCCTGCTTGTAGGCGTCGAGGACGGTCGCGGGTATGCCGCGCTCGGTGCCGGCGGTGGTACCGGACGTGTCGCCCGTACCCGTCGTCGGGGTGGGGCTGTCGAGGGGCGGGAGGTCCGTGTAGTACCGCGAGTTGCCGGAGGCGGTGTCGTCGGCCTGGGTGCTCATCTCCGGTGAGGGCGAGCCGGTGGTCTGTCTGCCCGCGCCGTCGGTGGTCACTCCCGGGGCCTGCGAGGCGGCCATCGCCGCCACGGTGGCCGCGGCCAGGACGGTGGTGGCCGCCCCCTTGCGGAGCCTCAAACCGAACTGCGCCGCCATTGAGTGAACCCCTCCCGGTGGCCGAACGCCTTGGCGTTCTTCCCGTCTCGTGATGTCTCGGGCATTTCTTCCGGTTTCGCCGGACCGGCTTTCCCGCCCAGGTACACCGACTCCGAAGTTCCGGTCTTGGTTGCCCTGTTCCGGCATTCCATTTCCCGAACTCCGGTGACCACCGCGCCGACCGGCACGACGGCCCAGGCGACCCTACGACAACTTCCGCCGCCCGGACACCCGTTCGTGCCCGATATTCACCGATTGGCCTTATCGGTTTGCTGTCCGTGGGCGTCCTCCCGGGGACGGCGCCCCGGTCGCGCATACTGGCGACCGGTCATCGCCGGGCGATCCGTCCGGCCAAAGTCCGTCACAGGGGGACGACTTGCCCTTCACGCTCAGCCATGCGGCCGCAGTACTGCCCGCCCTGCGGGGGAACGGGACCGGCCGCGGCCCTCTGGTGCCCTCGGTGCTCGTGGCCGGTTCGTTCGCGCCCGACATGACCTACTACGCGGCGAGTGTGCTGCCGGAGGCCATGGAGTTCGGCGATGTCACGCACTCCTTCGCCGGGGTCTTCACCGTGGACGTGCTCGTCACCTGGGCGTTGGTCGGGCTGTGGCTGGTGCTCCGGGAGCCGTTGGTGGCGCTGCTGCCGAGACGGCGGCAGGGCAGGGTGGCCGCGCTGGTGCGGTGCGGGACGGGGGCGCGGCAGTTCAGCGCGTCGGTGGCGCTGTGGTGGTACGTCTCGGCCGCCCTCGGTTCCCTGACGCATGTGGTGTGGGACGCGTTCACGCATCTCGACCGGTGGGGGATGCGGCTCTTCCCCGTCCTCGGCGAGGAGATCGCGGGCTCGCCGCTCTACTGGTACCTCCAGTACGGGGGCTCCGCGGTCGCGGCGGTCGTGCTCGCCGTCTTCGTCGTGCGGGCGCTGCGCCGGCAGCCGGCGGGCGAGCCCGTGGGCGTGCCGGTGCTCTCCTCGGCCGACCGGTGGGTGGCGGGCGTCGTCATCGGTGGGTGCGCGCTCGTCGCGGCGGTGCAGCGGGTGGCCCGGTGGTGGGCGCACTGGGGGTCGGTCGCCAAGCCGTACGAGGTGATCCCGACGGTGTGCTTCGGGGCGGGCGCCGGGCTGGTGGTCGGCGTGATCCTCTACGGGGTCGGGGTCAGGGTGCGGCGCCCGGCTCCTGCCGTTGCGGCGCCCGCAGCCGACGCGGAGGCGGACAGTTCGGTCCGCCGCTGAGCGCGGGGCGCCGGGGCGGGGCTCCGCTGGGGATGCGGGGTCTGGCGGCGCGGGGGGCGTAGGGCGGGACGTGGCCGAGGAGGGCCGCGAGGGGGTGGGTCAGCGGCCAGGGGTAGAGGCTGTGCGGCCGCCGGACGCGGGGGCGGGTCCAGGGGCCCCGGGTGAGGCGGGATCGCACCCCTGACAGGCGGGTGGCAGCTGTCGCTGTACGACGGCGGAGCGTGCGTATGCCCATGCGGGCATCCTTACGGCTGCGCTCCGCGGGGGGCGCGGTGGTGGGGGCCGGTCGGGTGAGTGCGGGGGGGTGTGGGGCCGCGTTCGGGTGCGGGTCCGGTGGGGCTTCTCGCGCAGTTCCCCGCGCCCCTGAAAAAGCAGGGGCTGCGCCCCCTGCCTTTTCGGCCCGAAAGGCCGCAGGCCCGCGAGGGCCTGCGGCCTTGCAGGGGCGCGGGGAACTGCGCGACCAGCCCCCACGCACCCGCACCAGAACGACGCACCCCGCCCCTACCCCTGCGGGGCTAGTGCGCCGCCGACTCCCAGTCCGGGCCGTGGCCCACCGAGACGTCCAGGGGGGCCAGCAGGTGGACCGCGTTGGACATTTCGTGGCGGAGGAGTTGTTCGGTGCGTTCGCGTTCGCCGGGGGCGATCTCCAGGACGATTTCGTCGTGGACCTGGAGGAGCATGCGGGAGGCGAGGCCCGCCTCATCCAGCGCGCGGCCCACGTTGAGCATCGCGATCTTGACGATGTCGGCGGCGGTGCCCTGGATCGGCGCGTTCAGAGCCATCCGCTCCGCGGCCTCGCGACGCTGACGGTTGTCGCTGTTGAGGTCGGGGAGGTAGCGGCGGCGGCCGAAGAGCGTCGCCGTGTAGCCCGTGGCCCGCGCCTCGTCCACGACCCGGCGCAGATAGTCCCGCACCCCGCCGAACCGCTCGAAGTACGCGTCCATCAGGGCTCGCGCCTCGCCCGCCTCGATGTTCAGCTGCTGGGAGAGGCCGAACGCGGACAGCCCGTAGGCCAGGCCGTACGACATCGCCTTGATCTTGCGGCGCATCTCGGCGTCGACGGCGGACTGCTCGACGCCGAACACCTGCGCGGCCGCCGTGGTGTGCAGGTCCTCGCCCGAGGTGAACGCCTCGATCAGGCCCGCGTCCTCGGAGAGGTGGGCCATGACGCGCAGTTCGATCTGGCTGTAGTCCGCCGTCATCAGCGACTCGAACCCCTCGCCGACGACGAAGCCGCGGCGGATGGCCCGGCCCTCGTCGGTGCGGACGGGGATGTTCTGCAGGTTCGGGTCGACGGAGGAGAGACGGCCCGTGGCGGCGACCGTCTGGTTGAAGGTGGTGTGGATCCGGCCGTCCGCGGCGATCATCTTGATCAGGCCCTCGACGGTGACCCGGAGCCTCGCCTGCTCGCGGTGCCGGAGCATGATGACCGGCAGTTCGTTGTCCGTCTGGCCCGCCAGCCAGGCGAGGGCGTCCGCGTCCGTGGTGTAGCCCGTCTTCGTGCGCTTGGTCTTGGGCAGGCCCAGCTCGCCGAAGAGGACCTCCTGGAGCTGCTTGGGCGAGCCCAGGTTGAACTCGTGCCCCGCCGCCGCGTGCGCCTCCTTCACCGCCTGCTGGACGGCGCCCGCGAACATCTGCTCCATGGTCTCCAGGTGGGCCCGGTCCGCCGCGATGCCGTGGCGCTCCATCCGGGCCAGCAGCGCGGAGGTGGGCAGCTCCACGTCACGCAGCAGCTCCGTCGCGCCGACCTCCTCCAGCCGCTCCCCGAAGGCCTCGCCCAGGTCGAGGATCGCGCGGGCCTGCACCATCAGCGCGTCGGCCTCGGCGCCCTCGTCCGCGCCGAAGGCCAGCTGGCCGTCGGCCGTGGCGGCCGGCGCCAGCTCGCGGCCCAGGTACTCCAGGGAGAGCGCGTCCAGGTCGAAGGAGCGGCGGCCCGGCTTGACCAGGTAGGCGGCGAGCGCGGTGTCCATGGAGACGCCGTCCACGCTCCAGCCGTGCTCGGCGAAGACCCGCATCGCGCCCTTGGCGTTGTGGAACACCTTCGGCCGGGCGATGTCGGCGAGCCAGGTCGCCCATGCCGTCTCGTCGGTCTCGTCCAGCTGCGTCGGGTCGAACCAGGCGGCCGCTCCCCCGGCGGCGGCGAGCGCGACCTCGGCGACCGAGCCGGTGCCGAGCGCCCAGGTGTCGACCGTGGCGACGCCGAGGACGTCCGTGCCGTGCTCGGCGAGCCAGGGGGCCAGCTCGCCGGAGGCGAGGACCGTGCCGTCCACCGCGACGCCGGGGGCGGCCGGCGAGGCGGCGTCGGCCTCCTCGGCGCCCGGGTCGACGGCGAGCAGGCGCTCGCGCAGCGAGGGGTTGCGGATCTCCAGGGTGTCCAGGACCATCGCGACGGCCTTGCGGTCGTACGCGGCGCGCTCCAGGTCGCCCACGCCCTTGGGCAGTTCGACCGTGCGGACCATCTCGGTGAGGCGGCGGTTGAGCTTGACGGCCTCCAGGTGGTCGCGGAGGTTCTGCCCGGCCTTGCCCTTGACCTCCTCGACGCGCTCGACGAGGTCCGCGAACGAACCGAACTGGTTGATCCACTTCGCGGCGGTCTTCTCGCCGACGCCGGGGATGCCGGGGAGGTTGTCGGACGGGTCGCCGCGCAGGGCCGCGAAGTCCGGGTACTGGGCCGGGGTGAGGCCGTACTTCTCGAACACCTTCTCCGGGGTGAACCGGGTCAGCTCCGAGACGCCCTTCGTCGGGTAGAGCACGGTGGTGTGCTCGCTGACGAGCTGGAAGGAGTCACGGTCGCCGGTGACGATGAGGACCTCGAAGCCCTCGGCCTCGGCCTGGGTGGCGAGGGTGGCGATGACGTCGTCGGCCTCGAAGCCGTCGACGGCGAAGCGGACGGCGTGCATCGCGTCGAGCAGCTCGCCGATCAGCTCGACCTGGCCCTTGAACTCGTCCGGGGTCTTCGAGCGGTTCGCCTTGTACTCGGTGAACTCCTCCGAGCGCCAGGTCTTGCGGGAGACGTCGAACGCGACCGCGAAGTGGGTGGGGGCCTCGTCGCGCAGGGTGTTCGCCAGCATCGACGCGAAGCCGTAGATCGCGTTGGTCGGCTGGCCCGTCGCCGTCGTGAAATTCTCCGCGGGCAGCGCGAAGAACGCGCGGTAGGCCAGCGAGTGCCCGTCCATGAGCATGAGCCGGGGACGGCTGCCGCCGGGGGTGCTGTCGGTCTTCTTCGATCCTGTCTCTGCCACGCCCCCGATCCTGCCACGTACCACTGACACCCGGACCCCCCGTCCCTGTCGCCGCCCGCCCCCGATCACCCTCGTTCCCGTCCGATCGGTCGTGCGAGGATCGGAGGTGTAGCCACCCGTCCGAACAGCACGTGTATGCGATATGGGGAGCAGCCATGGCCGGCAAGGCGCCGAAGAATGATCCGGTTCAGGACGCGCCCCGGGTCGCGGAGCCCCAGCACGCGGCGGCGGGACTGCCGGCGATCGGGCACACCCTGCGGGTCGCGCAGCAGCAGATGGGTGTGAAGCGGACCGCGCTGACCCTGCTGCGGGTCAACCAGAAGGACGGGTTCGACTGCCCGGGCTGCGCCTGGCCGGAGCCGGAGCACCGGCACGCGGCGGAGTTCTGCGAGAACGGCGCGAAGGCGGTCGCCGAGGAGGCCACGCTCCGCCGGGTCACGCCCGAGTTCTTCGCCGCCCACACCGTGGCCGATCTCGCCACCCGCAGCGGTTACTGGCTGGGGCAGCAGGGGCGGCTCACCCACCCCATGTATCTGCCCGAGGGCGGCGACCGGTACGAGCCGGTGTCCTGGGACCGCGCCTTCGACATCGTCGCCGAGGAGCTGAAGGCGCTCACCTCCCCCGACGAGGCCCTCTTCTACACCTCCGGGCGGACCAGCAACGAGGCCGCGTTCCTCTACCAGCTGTTCGCCCGCGAGTTCGGCACGAACAACCTGCCGGACTGCTCCAACATGTGCCACGAGTCGTCGGGCTCCGCGCTCTCCGAGACCATCGGCGTCGGCAAGGGCAGCGTCCTGCTGGAGGACCTCTACCGGGCCGACCTGATCATCGTGGCCGGACAGAACCCCGGGACCAACCATCCCCGGATGCTCTCCGCCCTGGAGAAGGCCAAGGCCGACGGCGCGAAGATCATCACCGTCAACCCGCTGCCCGAGGCCGGCCTGGAGCGGTTCAAGAACCCGCAGACGCCGCAGGGCATGCTCAAGGGCGCCGCCCTCACCGACCTGTTCCTCCAGATCCGCATCGGCGGCGACCAGGCCCTGTTCCGCCTCCTCAACAAGCTGATCCTGGAGACGGAAGGCGCCGTCGACGAGACCTTCGTCGCCGAACACACCCACGGCTTCGAGGAGTTCACCGCAGCCGCCCGCGCGGCCGACTGGGACGAGACGCTCGCGGCGACCGGTCTGACGCGCGAGAAGATCGACGAGGCGCTGCGCATGGTGCTCGCCTCGAAGCGGACCATCGTCTGCTGGGCCATGGGTCTCACCCAGCACAAGCACGCGGTGCCGACCATCCGCGAAGTGGTCAACTTCCTCCTGCTGCGCGGCAACATCGGCCGCCCCGGCGCCGGTGTCTGCCCGGTGCGCGGCCACTCCAACGTGCAGGGCGACCGCACGATGGGCATCTTCGAGCGGCCCGCCCCGGCGTTCCTGGACGCCCTGGAGAGGGAGTTCGGCTTCGCGCCGCCCCGGGAGCACGGCTACGACGTCGTACGGGCCATCAGGGCCATGCGCGACGACAAGGCGAAGGTGTTCTTCGCGATGGGCGGCAACTTCGTCTCGGCGTCCCCCGACACGGAGGTCACGGAGGCGGCGATGCGCCGGGCGCGGCTGACCGTGCACGTGTCGACGAAGCTGAACCGCTCGCACGCGGTCACGGGCGCGCGGGCGCTGATCCTGCCCACCCTGGGACGCACCGAGCGCGATCTCCAGGGCGGCGGCGAGCAGTTCGTGACCGTCGAGGACTCCATGGGCATGGTGCACGCCTCGCGCGGCCGGCTGGAGCCCGCGAGCGGGCAGTTGCTGTCCGAGCCGGCCATCGTGTGCCGGCTCGCCCGCCGCGTCCTCGGCGAGGAGAGCCGGACGCCCTGGGAGGAGTTCGAGAAGGACTACGCGACGATCCGCGACCGCATCGCGCGCGTGGTGCCCGGGTTCGAGGACTTCAACGCGCGCGTGGCCGACCCGTCCGGCTTCGCGCTCCCGCACGCCCCGCGCGACGAGCGCCGCTTCCCCACCGCCACCGGCAAGGCCAACTTCACGGCCGCCCCGGTGGAGTACCCGCGGCTGCCCGAGGGCCGCCTGCTGCTGCAGACGCTGCGCTCGCACGACCAGTACAACACCACCATCTACGGCCTGGACGACCGCTACCGGGGTATCAAGAACGGCCGCCGGGTCGTCCTCGTCAACCCCGAGGACGCGCGGGAGCTGAAGCTCGCCGACGGGTCGTACGTGGACCTGGTGGGCGAGTGGAAGGACGGCGTCGAGCGGCGCGCCCCCGGGTTCCGGGTGGTGCACTACCCGACGGCGCGCGGCTGCGCGGCCGCCTACTACCCGGAGACCAACGTCCTGGTGCCGCTGGACTCCACCGCCGACACCAGCAACACCCCGGCCAGCAAGTCCGTCGTGGTCCGTCTGGAACAATCGTCCACCGACTGAGCGTTTGCTCAGGAGTCCGGCGCTCCTCCGCCGGCGGCGCAGGCGATCGACGACGAACGGAGCCCCATGGGCGAGCAGCACTACGCGAAGTTCCCGCAAGCGGTCATCGACGAGTACGCGAACCTCGGCATCGACCTGGTCGCGATGTTCTCGGCGGGCCACCTGGGCACCCGGATGGGCGTACAGATCGTGGAGGCCTCGGCGGACCGGGTCGTCGGCACGATGCCGGTGGAGGGCAACACCCAGCCGTACGGGCTGCTGCACGGCGGCGCGTCCGCCGTGCTGGCGGAGACGCTGGGCTCGGTCGGCTCCATGCTGCACGCCGGCAGCTCCAAGATCGCCGTCGGTGTGGACCTGAACTGCACCCATCACCGGGGCGCACGGTCCGGCCTGGTGACAGGTGTCGCCACACCGCTGCACCGGGGCCGCTCGACGGCGACGTACGAGATCGTGATCAGCGACGAGGACGGCAAGCGGGTCTGCACCGCCCGGCTGACCTGCCTGCTGCGGGACGCCCCCACCGCCCCGGGCGCGAAGGCCCGGACGGCCGAGTGACCCGTGCGGACGAGGGGCGGGCCCGGGCGGCGACCTGTTCGCCTCTGGTCCGCCGGGGCGCGCAGGCCCTAGCGTCGGGGCATGGCAACGGGAGGAGCCCCCTGGCCGGGGGCGGTGCTCGGGCCGGCGCTGCTGATCGGCGTCCTGGTCACCGGGTGCGCGGGGGCGGAAAAGGCGGACGGGGCCGCGGGCCCCTCGACGGCCGCGCGCGGCGGCGGCTCGCCGTCGCCGTCGGCCACCCCGCCCGAGGAACTGTGCGCGAAGCTCGTCTCGCACTGGTCGCTGGAGGTGCTGGACGGCGACACCTATGGGGACTATCAGTCCATGGGACTGTCGAACGGGCAGTACGACATCCTGCGGGAGGTCGTCGACGAGGCGCGGGCCGAGAAGAAGCGCGCGGGCGCCACGGCGGCCCGGCGGCTGATCGAGCGGCGGGCCCGCGCGGGCTGCGAGGAGTGGTACCGCTCGGGCGGCCCGGGCGAGGGGCCCTGGAGTTGAGCGGGGTCGGCCCCGTGGAGCCGGGCGAGGGCACGCGCGCGTGGGACGCGGCGGACGATCCGGCGGACGCGCACGGCCCGCCCCCACCGGAGTCGCCGCGCGCACGGTACGCCCAGGCGTACGCCCGGCACCGCCGGGCCGTGCTCGCGGGCGCGGCGGCGGTCGTCGTGCTCGCGGGCGGCGGCTACCTCTACGCGACCCGGCCCACCCAGGCCCCGACGCCGGAGCCGACACCGCGGGAGACGCCGTACCCCTCCCAGGCCATCGTCGTCAGCTACGTCGGCCCGGTGACGCACTCCGGCCGGGCGCCGCGCGGACGCTTCGATTTCGAGGTGCGGCTGAGCGTGCGGTACGGCCCCCCGATCACCGTGGAACGGATGACCCAGCCCTACGCGGGCCTGTCGCTGCGCACGGACCCGCGCACTCCGCTCCGGATCGGGACGAAAGACGCCCGAAAGATCCTCGTCACCATGCGCGTCACCGAATGCGGGAAAGCACCGGAGAACGCCGGACTTCCATTCCTGGATGTAACTCTGCGTAATACGCGCGCAATAGAAGCGCACAGTTTCATCTTGGGCGAGCGCTACGCACAGGACCTCTCCGACGCCCTTCGAGTCGCCTGTGGCAACGATTCCGCGTCATCACCAAAAAGCTGAACACTCCTGAACCTACCCGCGTCGACCCTGCACGTTCTCACTATGCGGACAGGGCGAATCGGCCTGAATTCCGCGCAACCGCCCACTGAGTACCGCTCTGCATTACCTCGTGTCATAACAAGAGCGTCACAGCCTTGGTCAGACTCTCCTCCACGTTGTCCACACACGCTTAGAGTCACGGCCAGTCACCGCGCCAACGGAATCGAAGTCACGTCTTCGGCCCAGCGCTCGACTCGGCCACTTCCAACAGGAAGGGCCGTGCCAGGGAAAGGACTGATCGTGCGTCAACGTTCGCTCATCGCCATCACCGCCGCGCTGGCGGCGGGAGCACTCACTCTCACCGCCTGTGGTTCGCGCGACGAGGACAAGGGCGGCTCGGACACCGGCAGTGGCACCACTGTCGTCATCGGCGTCGACGCCCCGCTGACCGGTGACCTCTCGGCGCTGGGCCTCGGCATCAAGAACTCCGCCGACCTCGCCGCCAAGACCGCCAACAAGGACAAGTACGTCGAGGGCATAACCTTCAAGATCGAAGCCCTCGACGACCAGGCGCAGCCCTCCTCGGGCCAGCAGAACGCCACCACGTTCGTCGCCAACAAGGACGTCCTCGGCGTCGTCGGCCCGCTGAACTCCTCGGTCGCCGAGTCCATGCAGAAGGTCTTCGACGACGCCAAGCTCGTCGAGGTCTCCCCGGCCAACACCGGCCCGACCCTGACCCAGGGCGCCGACTGGCAGACCAAGAAGGTCCGCCCGTACAAGTCGTACTTCCGCACCGCGACCACGGACGCCATCCAGGGCCCGTTCGCCGCGCAGTACCTGTACAACAAGGCCAAGAAGACCAAGGTCTTCGTCATCGACGACAAGAAGACCTACGGCGCCGGCCTGGCCGCCACCTTCACCGACGAGTTCAAGAAGCTCGGCGGCAAGGTCGTCGGCACCGAGCACATCGACCCCGAGACCAAGGACTTCTCCACGGTCGCCACCAAGGTCAAGAACTCCGGCGCCGACGTCGTCTACTACGGCGGCGAGTACCCGCAGTCCGGCCCGCTGACCAAGCAGATCAAGGCCGCAGGCGCCAAGATCCCGGTCGCCGGCGGCGACGGCATGTACGACCCGACCTACATCGAGCTCGGCGGCAGCGCCAGCACCGGCGACTTCGCCACCTCCGTCGGCGCCCCCGTCGAGGAACTCCCCTCCGCCAAGACCTTCATCGAGGACTACAAGGCCGGCGGCTACAAGGAGCCCTACGCGGCCTACGGCGGCTACTCCTACGACTCCGCCTGGGCGATCATCGAAGCCGTGAAGAAGGTCGTCGAGGACAACGACGGCAAGCTTCCCAGCGACGCCCGCGCCAAGATCACCGAGGCCATGCAGAACATCTCCTTCGACGGCGTGACCGGCAAGGTCTCCTTCGACGAGTACGGCGACACGACCAACAAGCAGCTCACCGTCTACAAGGTCGAGGGCGGCGAGTGGAAGGCGGTCGACTCCGGTACCTACACCGGCTGACCCAACCCGCACACACCTGAGCCGCGCGGGGCGCTGCACCACAGCGCCCCGCGCGGACTCACATCCGGTCACATTCGTCGAACATCCGAAAGTCTCGGAGGACATGCGGTGAACGAACTGCCGCAGCAGCTGGTCAACGGCCTGCTACTAGGATCCATGTACGGGCTGGTCGCCATCGGCTACACGATGGTCTATGGCATCGTCCAGCTCATCAACTTCGCCCACGGTGAGATATTCATGCTGGGCGGCTTCGGCGCCATCACGGTCTATCTCTACGTACTGCCCGACGGCACGAGCATGTGGGTCGCACTCCCGCTGATGCTCGTCGGAGGCATCATCGTCGCCGTGCTCGCCGCCGTGGGAGCGGAACGCCTGGCCTACCGGCCCCTGCGCACCGCCCCCCGCCTCGCCCCCCTCATCACCGCCATCGGCCTCTCCCTGGCCCTCCAGCAGGCCGTGTGGGCGTGGTACCCGGACGCCAAGGAGTCCATCAACTTCCCGCACATCGACGGCGGGCCCTTCGAGATCGGCAACGTCACCATCCAGACCGGTGACATCTTCCTGCTCGTCGCCGCCCCGATCAGCATGGCGATCCTCGCCTACTTCGTCATGAAGACCCGCACCGGCCGCGGCATGCAGGCCACCGCGCAGGACCCCGACACCGCCAAGCTCATGGGCATCAACACCGACCGCATCATCGTGGTCGCCTTCGCCCTCGGCGCCGCGTTCGCCGCCGTCGGAGCCGTCGCCTACGGCCTCAAGTACGGCCAGGTCCAGTTCCGCATGGGCTTCATCCTCGGCCTCAAGGCCTTCACCGCGGCCGTCCTCGGCGGCATCGGCAACATCTACGGCGCCATGCTCGGCGGCGTCGTCCTCGGCCTCGCCGAAGCCCTCTCCACCGCCTACATCGCCGACATCCCCGGCATGGAGCAGTTCGGCAGCCAGTCCTGGGCCAACGTCTGGGCGTTCGTACTCCTCATCCTCGTCCTCCTGTTCAGGCCCCAGGGCCTGCTCGGAGAGCGCGTGGCGGACAGGGCGTGACACCGATGACCACCAACACCACCGCGGCCACCGCAGCCGCCGCCAAGCACGACACCACCCCCCGGGGCCTCGTCGGCATCCCCGAGAACATCGGCCGCGCCCTCGCCACCGGCGGCGGCGTCCTCGCCGTGATCTCCACCTTCCTCGCCTGGACCTGGACCTCCGCCTTCCCCGGCGACCTCACCTTCTACGGCTACCCCGGCGGCCTCCAGGTCCTCGTCCTCATCGGCGGCGCCCTCACGGCTCTCTTCGGCCTCGCCTCCTACGGCATCAAGGGCCTGCGCTGGCTCGTCCCCGCCGGCGCCGACAGCTCCATCAAGCTCGCCGCGCTCGGCACCTTCGTCACCGCCTGGTACACGATCCTCGCGATCAGCATCCAGCTCGGCGGCCTCGTCAACCTCGAACCCGGCGGCTACGTCGCGGCCCTCGCCACCCTCGCCGCCCTCCTCGGCGCCCTCGCCCTGCCGTTCGAACGACCGGCACCCGAGACCGCCGACCCCGAGGACACCGCCTGGGAACAGTTCCTGCTCGGCGCACGCAACGCCCGCGCCGTCATGAAGGCCTGCTTCGCCACCGGCACCGCCGCACCCGCCCGCAAGCTCCCCGCCTACGCCGAGATCCTGATCATCGTCGCGGCCATGGCACTGGGCCTGCTCGTCTTCACCTACGGCATCGGCACCGAGTACGACGAACTCTTCGTCGGCTTCCTCATCACCGCCGGCTTCGCCATCGGCGCCCTCTCCAAGGCCGGCCTCGTCGCCCGGGTCTCCGCCGTCACCGCCAAGCACCGCACGGTCACCATGATCGGCGCGTTCACCGCGGCCGCCGCGTTCCCCTTCACCCAGTCCGACGACCAGTACGCGACCATCGGCGTCTACATCCTGATCTTCGCCACCGTCGCCCTCGGCCTCAACATCGTCGTCGGCCTCGCCGGCCTCCTCGACCTCGGATACGTCGCCTTCCTCGGCGTCGGCGCCTACACCGCGGCCATGGTCTCCGGCTCCCCCTCCTCCCCCTTCGACATCCACCTGCCGTTCTGGGCCAGCGCCATCCTCGGCGCCGTCGTCGCCATGATCTTCGGCGTCATCATCGGCGCCCCGACCCTGCGACTGCGCGGCGACTACCTCGCCATCGTCACCCTCGGCTTCGGTGAGATCTTCCGCCTCGCCGTCCTCAACATGGACGGCACCTCCGGCCCCGACATCACCAACGGCTCCAACGGCATCTCCTCGATCCCGAACCTCAACATCCTCGGCTTCGACTTCGGCCAGGAACACACCATCGCCGGGTTCACCATCGCCCGGTTCGCCAACTACTTCTTCCTCATGCTGCTCATCACGCTCGTCGTGGTCGTCGTCTTCCGACGCAGCAGCGACTCCCGCATCGGCCGCGCCTGGATCGCCATCCGCGAGGACGAAACCGCGGCACTCGCCATGGGCATCAACGGCTTCCGCGTCAAGCTCATCGCCTTCGCCCTCGGCGCCGCACTCGCCGGCCTCGCCGGCACCGTCCAGGCCCACGTCACCTACACCGTGACCCCCGAGCAGTACCAGTTCGCCCACGTCGTCCCGCCCAACTCCGCGTTCCTCCTCGCCGCAGTCGTCCTCGGCGGCATGGGCACCATCAGCGGACCCCTCGTCGGCGCCGCACTGCTCTACCTCATCCCGGCCAAGCTCCAGTTCCTCGGCGACTACCAGCTCTTCGCCTTCGGACTCGCACTCGTCCTGCTCATGCGGTTCCGCCCCGAGGGCCTCATCCCCAACCGGCGCCGCCAGCTCGAATTCCACGAAGAGGCCGAAGCACCCACAGTCCTCAGCAAGGCAGGGGCCTGACCCATGACCACCGACACCACCACCAAGGACGCCACACCCGGCGCCAACGCCCCCGGCGAGACCGTCCTCGACGCACGCGGCGTCACCATGCGCTTCGGCGGCCTCACCGCCGTACGCAACGTCAACCTCACCGTCAACAGCGGCGAGATCGTCGGACTCATCGGCCCCAACGGCGCCGGCAAGACGACCTTCTTCAACTGCCTCACCGGCCTCTACATCCCCACCGAGGGAGAGGTCCGCTACAAAGGCCAGGTCCTGCCGCCCAAGTCCTTCAAGGTCACCGCGGCCGGCATCGCCCGCACCTTCCAGAACATCCGCCTCTTCGCCAACATGACGGTCCTGGAGAACGTCCTCGTCGGACGCCACACCCGCACCAAGGAAGGCCTCTGGTCCGCCCTCCTGCGCGGCCCCGGCTTCCACAAGGCCGAAGCCGCCTCCCGCGACCGCGCCATGGAACTCCTCGCGTTCGTCGGACTCGACGCCAAGGCCGAACACCTCGCCCGCAACCTCCCCTACGGCGAACAGCGCAAGCTGGAGATCGCCCGGGCACTCGCGAGCGAACCCGGCCTGCTCCTCCTCGACGAGCCCACCGCCGGCATGAACCCCCAGGAGACGCGAGCCACCGAAGAACTGGTCTTCGCCATCCGCGACCAGGGCATCGCCGTCCTCGTCATCGAGCACGACATGCGGTTCATCTTCAACCTCTGCGACCGCGTCGCCGTCCTCGTCCAAGGCGAAAAACTCGTCGAAGGCGACAGCGCCACCGTGCAGGGCGACGAACGCGTCGTCGCCGCCTACCTCGGCGAACCCTTCGAGGACGCACCCGGCAAGGACGAGATCGCCGAGGTCGAAGCCGCCGAAGCACACGCCGAGGCCTCGAACGACGCCGCGCCCGGCAAGGAGAACGACCGATGACCGCACTGCTCGAAGTAGAGGACCTCCGGGTCGCCTACGGCAAGATCGAAGCCGTCAAGGGCATCTCCTTCAAGGTCGACGCCGGCGAGGTCGTCACCCTCATCGGCACCAACGGCGCCGGCAAGACCACCACCCTGCGCACCCTCTCGGGCCTCCTCAAGCCCGTCGGCGGCCAGGTCAAGTTCAACGGCAAGTCACTCAAGAAGATCCCCGCGCACGACATCGTCGCGCTCGGCCTCGCCCACTCCCCCGAGGGGCGGCACATCTTCCCGCGCATGACCATCGAGGACAACCTCCGCCTCGGTGCCTTCCTGCGCAACGACAAGCCCGGCATCGAGAAGGACATCCAGCGCGCCTACGACCTCTTCCCCATCCTGGGCGAACGCCGTAAGCAAGCCGCGGGAACCCTCTCCGGTGGTGAGCAGCAGATGCTGGCCATGGGCCGCGCGCTCATGTCCCAGCCCAAGCTGCTCATGCTCGACGAGCCCTCCATGGGCCTCTCCCCCATCATGATGCAGAAGATCATGGCCACCATCGCCGAACTGAAGTCCCAGGGCACCACCATCCTGCTCGTCGAGCAGAACGCCCAAGCGGCGCTCTCCCTCGCCGACCAGGGCCACGTCATGGAGATCGGCAAGATCGTCCTCTCCGGCACGGGCTCCGACCTGCTGGTCGACGAGTCGGTCCGCAAGGCCTACCTCGGCGAGGACTAGCCTCCGGCCTCCGGCCCGTACACGACGAGGCCCGCACCCCCTTTCAGGTAGGGGGTGCGGGCCTCGTCCTCGTTCTTGGTGAGGGCGGGCGAGATCAGCCCTTCGCCGCCTTCTTCTCCTCCGCGTCCCGGATGACCGCCTCCGCCACCTGCTGCATCGACATCCGACGATCCATCGACGTCTTCTGGATCCACCGGAACGCCGCCGGCTCCGTCAACCCGTACTCCGTCTGCAGGATCGCCTTCGCCCGGTCCACCAGCTTCCGCGTCTCCAGCCGCAGCGTGAGGTCGGCGACCTCCTTCTCCAGCTCCTTCAACTCCGTGAACCGCGAGACAGCCATCTCGATCGCCGGCACGACATCACTCTTGCTGAACGGCTTCACCAAGTACGCCATCGCACCCGCGTCCCGGGCGCGCTCCACCAGGTCCCGCTGCGAGAACGCGGTCAGCATCAGCACCGGCGCGATGCGCTCCTCGGCGATCTTCTCCGCCGCCGAGATCCCGTCCATCTTCGGCATCTTCACATCCAGGATCACCAGATCCGGCTGGTGCTCCCGGGCCAGCTCGACGGCCTGCTCCCCGTCACCGGCCTCGCCCACGACGGAGTAGCCCTCCTCTTCGAGCATCTCCTTGAGATCGAGACGGATCAACGCCTCGTCCTCGGCGATGACGACACGGGTCGTCAGCGGAGGCACGTGCGACTTGTCGTCGTCGGGCGCGTCGAGGGGCTGGGGCGACTCGGGGGCGGTCACGTGGGCTCCTTGTTCGGGGCAGGGGTACTGCTGAGGAGCAGGGTACCTAGCTGCGAGTGGCTCCGGTGAACCGGTACACTTCCCGCAGCTACATGGCTTGCCCGGTTGGAGGAACTGGTCAGACTCGCGGTGCTCAAACCACCGTGCCTTAGGGCATGTGGGTTCGAATCCCACACCGGGCACTTCAGAAGCGGATGTTCACATTCTCGTGAACATCCGCTTTTTGCTGCGCACTGTCGCGATCAGTCACCGAGAGTGGCCGCATGTACGACATCAGCACACGCGAGCGAGCACTCGCGTTGGTTGCTCAGGGCCGCAGCCTCAACTCCGTGAGCCGAGAGACTGGCGTCTCGCGATCGGCGATCCGGTGTTGGCTGACTCGGATCGAACCCCTTGCACGCACGCCTCCCTGCATCCGGTGCCGGGACACACCAGGAACACCGGAAGACTCCGCGGCCTACGCCTACCTGCTCGGCCTCTATCTGGGCGACGGCTACATCATCTCCAAACCGCGGCAGCACTACCTGATGGTCACGTGTACGGCATCCTGGCCCGGTCTGATCGATGCAGCCGAGGACGCCATGCGCCGGGTTTTACCCTGGCCCAGGTCAGCCGAATCCAGCGAGCGGGCTGCGTCGACGTGAAGTCCTTCACCAAGCACTGGACTTGCCTCTTCCCTCAGCACGGCACTGGCAAGAAGCACGAGCGCACCATCGCCCTCGCCCCCTGGCAGCAGGCCATCGTCGACGCCCACCCCTGGGAGTTCGTCCGAGGTCTGATCCACTCCGACGGCTGTCGCCTGACCAACTGGACGACCCGCCTCGTCGCCGGTGAGCGCAAGCGCTACGAGTACCCGCGGTACTTCTTCACCAACAAGTCCGATGACATCCGGCAGCTCTACACCGACACCCTCGACACGCTGGGCGTCGAGTGGACGCACTGCACCCGCGACGGCAACCCGTACAACATCTCCGTCGCCAAGAAGGCCTCCGTCGCCCTCATGGACACCCACGTCGGCCCCAAGTACTGACGCCCTAGGCGGGGCCGGCCGCCTCGCCGATGTGGTGGACGCGGACCATGTTCGTCGTGCCCGCGACGCCCGGTGGGGAGCCCGCCGTGATCACCACCACGTCGCCCTTCTCGCAGCGGCCGTACCGCAGCAGCAGCTCGTCCACCTGGTCGACCATCGCGTCCGTACTGTCCGCGTGCGGGCCGAGGAACGTCTCCACGCCCCACGTCAGGCTCAGCTGCGAGCGCGTCGCCGGGTCCGGGGTGAAGGCCAGCAGGGGGATCGGGGAGCGGTAGCGGGAGAGGCGCCGCGCCGTGTCGCCGGACTGGCTGAAGGCGACCAGGAACTTCGCGTCGAGGAAGTCGCCGATCTCGGCCGCCGCTCGGGCGACCGCGCCGCCCTGGGTGCGGGGTTTGTTGTGCTCGGTGAGGGGTGGGAGACCCTTCGCCAGCATCTCCTCCTCCGCCGCCGTCACGATGCGGCCCATCGTGCGGACCGTCTCCACCGCGTACTTGCCGACGCTCGTCTCGCCGGAGAGCATCACCGCGTCCGTGCCGTCGAGTACCGCGTTGGCGACGTCGCTGACCTCGGCGCGGGTCGGGCGGGAGTGGTGGATCATCGAGTCGAGCATCTGGGTGGCGACGATGACCGGCTTGGCGTTGCGCTTGGCGAGTTTGATCGTGCGTTTCTGGACCAGTGGGACCTGCTCCAGGGGCATTTCCACGCCCAGGTCGCCGCGCGCGACCATGACCCCGTCGAAGGCCGCGACGATCTCGTCGATGTTGTCGACCGCCTGCGGTTTCTCGATCTTGGCGATGACGGGGAGTCGGCGGCCTTCCTCGTCCATGATCTGGTGGACGCGTTCGATGTCCCGGCCGGAGCGGACGAAGGACAGAGCGATGACGTCGAAGCCCGTGCGCAGGGCCCAGCGGAGGTCTTCCTCGTCCTTCGTGGAGAGGGCGGGGACCGAGACGGCGACGCCGGGCAGGTTGAGGCCCTTGTGGTCGGAGATCATTCCGCCTTCGACGACCTTGGTGTGGACGTGGGGGCCGTCGACGGCCGTGACTTCCAGGGTGACTTTGCCGTCGTCGACGAGGATCTGTTCGCCGGGGGTGACGTCGGCGGCGAGGCCGGCGTAGGTCGTGCCGCAGCCCTCGCTGTCGCCGGTCGCGCCCTCTTCGACGGTGAGGGTGAAGGTGTCGTCGCGTTCGAGGAGTACGGGGCCTTCGGTGAAGCGGCCGAGGCGGATCTTGGGGCCTTGGAGGTCGGCGAGGGTGCCGACGCTGCGGCCGGTCTCGTCGGCGGCCTTGCGGACGCACTGGTAGCGCGCGTCGTGTTCGGCGTGGCCGCCGTGGCTGAGGTTGAAGCGGGCGATGTCCATGCCGGCCTCGACCAGTGCCTTGATCTGGTCGTACGAGTCGGTGGCGGGCCCGAGGGTGCAGACGATCTTTGCTCGGCGCATGGTGCGAGCCTATGGCTTACCCGCCGGTAGCGACTTGGCGGAGCGTGACTACTCAACGGCCTTCTGGTGAAGGGTAATTGACAAGCAGTCACCTGTTTGGGGAGGGCCTGTCACAGGCGTGGCGGGTGCATCGTGAAGCGGGCGTTGACCTGTGCGTGGACGCGTTGGCGTTGGGGTTCGAGGTCGAGGGGTGCGGCGTCGGTGTCGTCTGCGCCCTTGGCGCGGGCGGAGCGCATGAGGCCGCCGGGGGCGCCCGGGCGGAGGGGTTGGGGGGCTTCGGCGCCGATGTCGGCGAGTTCGACGAGGGCGGCGAGGGTGGTGCCGAGGGCTTCGGCGTATTCGCGGGCGCGCTGGACGGCTTCGGTGACGGCTTTCTGCCTGGCTTTCCGGTGGGCGGGTGAGTCGGGGCGGAGGGACCACCAGGGGCCGTCGACGCGGGTGAGGTCGAGGTCGGCGAGGCGGGTGGTGAGTTCGCCGAGTGCGGTGAAGTCGGTGAGTTCGGCGGTGATGTGGACGCGGCCGTGGTAGGCCTGGATGCGTTCTCCTCGGCCCTTCTCCTTGAGTTCGGGGGTGATGGAGAAGGCGCCGGTCTCCAGTCGTTCGACTGCTTCGCCGTAGGTCTTGACCAGGTCGAGGACGGTGGTGTTGCGGCGGGTGAGGTCGTCGAGGGCGGCGCGCCGGTCCTTGCCGCGGGCGAGGACGGTGACTCCGATGCGGGCTATCTCGGGGTCGACGTCGAGGCGGGCTTCGCCGCGTACGGCGATGCGGGGCGCGTCGGGGGTGCCGTAGGGGACGGCGGTGGGCTGGGCTTCCTCTGGACTGGTGGTCATACGCCCCACTCTGTCACTGATGGCCTGGTGGCGGGTGTTGTCGGTCACCAGATCGCAACCTGGGGGGTCTGTTGCGGTGGGGGCGGGTCGGGTCAGAATCTACGCGCGTTGTGGCGTCGGCCGTCGGCCGTGTCTACGCGCGTTGCGATCGTCCGTTCCTCCGAGGAGTGCCCCGAGATGCCCTTGAACCGCCGGAAGTTCCTGAAGAAGTCGGCCGTGACCGGTGCGGGTGTGGCCGTCGCCGGTACGGCGCTCGCTCCGAGCGCTCAGGCGGCCGAGGTGAAGCCCGAGGGGAAGCGGGCCCCGAAGCGGTACAGCTTCACCGTGATGGGGACGACCGACCTGCACGGGAACGTCTTCAACTGGGACTACTTCACGGACAAGGAGTTCGACGACAAGGCGCACAACGACGTCGGTCTGGCGAAGATCTCCACGCTGGTGAACCGGATCCGCAAGGAGAAGGGGCGCCGGAACACGCTGCTCATCGACGCCGGTGACACCATTCAGGGCACGCAGCTGTCGTACTACTACGCGAAGGTGGACCCGATCACCGCCAAGGGTGGTCCGGTGCATCCGATGGCGCAGGCCATGAACGCGATCGACTACGACGCGGCGGCACTGGGCAACCACGAGTTCAACTACGGCATCCCGGTGCTGCGGAAGTTCCAGGAGCAGTGTCGTTTCCCGTTGCTGGGGGCGAACGCGCTGGACGCGAAGACGCTGCGGCCGGCTTTCCCGCCGTACAGCATGCACCGGTTGCGTACGCCGCACGGACGTGATGTGAAGGTGGCGGTGCTGGGGCTGACGAACCCGGGGATCGCGATCTGGGACAAGGCGAACGTGCAGGGGAAGATGACGTTCCCGGGGCTGGAGGAGCAGGCGGCGAAGTGGGTGCCGAAGCTGCGGTCGATGGGGGCGGACGTCGTCATCGTGTCGGCGCACAGCGGTTCGTCGGGGACGTCGTCGTACGGTGACCAGTTGCCGTACATCGAGAACGCCGCCGGGCTGGTCGCCGAGCAGGTGCCGGGGATCGACGCGATTCTCGTCGGGCACGCGCACACGGAGATTCCGGAGTACTTCGTCACCAACAAGGAGACGGGTAAGCAGGTCGTGCTGTCGGAGCCGTTGAAGTGGGGGCAGCGGCTGACGCTGTTCGACTTCGAGCTGGTGTGGAGCAAGGGCTGCTGGAAGGTCGAGAAGGTCGCGGCGCAGGTGCTCAACTCCAACACGGTGGAGGAGGACCCGGTGATCGTGAAGATGCTGGGTGACGAGCACGAGAAGGTCGTGGCGTACGTCAATCAGGTCATCGGTACGAATGCCGCCGAGATGACGTCGGTGGAGGCGCCGTACAAGGATGTGGCGATCATCGATCTGATCAACCACATCCAGGCCGACACGGTGAAGCAGGCGCTGTCCGCGACGGAGTACGGGTCGTTGCCGGTGCTGTCGCAGGCGGCCGCGTTCTCGCGGAGCGCGGTGATTCCGGCGGGGGACGTCACCATTCGGGACGTCGCAGGTCTGTACGTCTTCGAGAACACGCTGGAGGCGCGTCTGATGACGGGTGCGCAGATGAAGGCGTACCTGGAGTACTCGGCGAACTACTTCGTGCAGACGGCGGCGGACGCAGTGGTCGACCCGGCGAAGCTGACGAACGCGAACGGGACGCCGGACTACAACTACGACGCGGTGAGCGGGCTGTCGTACGAGATCGACATCGCGAAGCCGGCGGGGTCGCGCATCACGAACGTGCGGTTCGAGGGTGCTCCGCTGGCGGACGAGCAGAAGTTCGTGTTCGCGGTGAACAACTACCGGGCCAACGGTGGTGGCAACTTCCCGCATGTGGCCGCGGCGCAGTTGCTGTGGTCGAACTCGGACGAGATCCGTAACACGATGATCGCGTGGGTGAAGGCGAAGGGGTCGATCGACCCGGCCGATTTCGCTTCGGTGGACTGGAAGCTGACGCGGAACGGTACGCCGGTCTTCTAGACGTTCTAGACGGTACGCCGGTCTTCCAGGGGGAGGCGGCCGTGGCGGTTGCTGCGGCCGCCTCCCCCTTTCTTCTTTTGCCTGTCGGCTACCGCACGTCGACCAGGGGGGTGAGGGGGACGGCGGAGTCGGGCCTGCGGGCGGGTGGGATCTGCGGGTGGGGTTCGAGGCCGAAGGTGGTGAAGGCGGTGCGGCGGGGCAGGGGGTAGGGCTCCTTGTCGGTGAGGGTGTTGAGGATGGTGGCGCTGCGCCAGGCGGCGAGGCCGAGGTCGGGGGCGCCGACGCCGTGGGTGTGGAGTTCGGCGTTCTGGACGTAGACGTGGCAGCCGGCGGCGGTGACGGACGGGTCGAGGATCATGCGGAAGTTCTCGTCGACGCGGGGTCGCTCGCGGTTGTCGCGCCGCATGTACGGGTCGAGGCCGGCGAGGACGCGGTCCAGGGGGCGTTCGCGGTAGCCGGTGGCGAGGACGACGGCGTCGGTGGTGAGGCGGGAGCGGGTGCCCTGCTCGACGTGTTCGAGGTGGAGTTCGACGCGGGTGGTGGCGAGTCGGCCGGCGGTGCGGACGTGGACGCCGGGGGTGAGGACGGCGTCGGGCCAGCCGCCGTCGAGGGTGCGGCGGTAGAGCTCGTCGTGGATGGCGGCGATGGTGTCGGCGCCGATGCCTTTGTGGAGCTGCCATTGGGCGGCGACGAGCCGGTCGCGGGTGGGTTCGGCGAGGGCGTGGAAGTAGCGGGTGTAGTCGGGGGTGAAGTGTTCCAGGCCCAGCTTGGAGTACTCCATGGGGGCGAACGCCTCGGTCCGGCCGAGCCAGTGCAGTCCTTCCCGGCCTGCGGGGCGGTGGCGGAGCAGGTCGAGGAAGACTTCGGCGCCGGACTGTCCGGCGCCGATGACGGTGACGTGTGGGGCGGTCAGGAGGCGGTCGCGTTCGCCGAGGTAGTCCGCGGCGTGGACGACGGGCACGCCGGCTGCTTCGACGAGTGGCTTGAGGGGTTCGGGGACGTACGGTTCGGTGCCGACGCCGAGCACGATGTTGCGGGCGTGGGTGCGGCCGAGGGCCTCGACCTCGCCGTCGGCATCGAGTCGGCTGAAGTCGACCTCGAAGAGGTCCCGTTCGGGGTTCCAGCGGACCGAGTCGACCTGGTGGCCGAACCGGAGTCCCGGCAGGTTCTCGGCGACCCAGCGGCAGTAGGCGTCGTACTCGGCGCGTTGGATGTGGAAGCGCTCGGCGAAGTAGAACGGGAAGAGCCGGTCGCGGGTCCTGAGGTAGTTCAGGAACGACCAGGGGCTCACGGGGTCGGCGAGGGTCACCAGGTCGGCCAGGAAAGGCACTTGGACGGTGGCGCCGTCGATGAGCAGGCCGGGGTGCCAGTCGAAGCCGGGGCGCTGTTCGTAGAAGACGGCGTCGAGTTCGGCGAGGGGGTGGGCGAGGGCGGCGAGGGAGAGGTTGGCGGGTCCGATGCCGACGCCGACGAGGTCGCGGGGGGCTTCGGGGTCGGGCTGGTCGTGTGCGGGGGTGGTGCTCATGTGGGGGTGTGTCCTTCGGCGAGGCGTGCGAGGTCTACGAGCTTCAGCAGGGCGGTGAGTTCGTCCGGCCGGGCATGGGGGTTGAGCAGGGTGGCCTTGAGCCAGAGCCGGTCGTCGAGCTCGGCGCGGCCTATGACGGCCCGGCCGTCGTGGAGGAGCCGGCGGCGAACGGCTGCCACGGTCGTGTCGGGGGCTCCGGCGGGCCGGAAGAGGACCGTGCTGATGGTGGGCCGGTCGTGGAGCTCGAAGCCGGGGTGTGCCTCGACGGTGTCGGCGAAGTCCTGGGCGAGGGCGCAGACCTGGTCGACGAGTCGGCCGAGTCCGGTGCGGCCCAGGGTCTTGAGGGTGACGGCGGTCTTGAGGATGTCGGGCCGTCGGCTGGTGCGCAGTGACCGGCCGAGGAGGTCGGGCAGGCCGGCCTCGGTGTCGTCGTCGGCGTTGAGGTAGTCGGCGCGCTGGTGCAGGGCGGCGAGGTCGGCCGTGTCGCGTACGGCGAGGAGTCCGGCGGCTACCGGCTGCCAGCCCAGTTTGTGCAGGTCCAGGGTGACGGTGTGGGCGTGGGCGAGGCCGTCGAGTCGGGGCCGGTGGCGGTCGCTGAACAGGAGGCCTCCGCCGTAGGCGGCGTCGATGTGGAGCCGGGCGCCGTGGGTGTGGCACAGGTCGGCGATGGCGGGCAGGGGGTCGATGAGTCCGGCGTCGGTGGTGCCGGCGGTGGCGGCGACGAGGAGGGGGCCGGGGAGGTGGGTGAGGGCGTCGTCCAGGGCGGCGGGGTCGAGGGTGCCGGCCGGGGTCGGGATGACGACGGGTTCGGGCAGGCCGAGGAGCCAGGCGGCGCGGGGCAGGGAGTGGTGGGCGTTGGCCCCGTGGACGAGTCGTACGCCGGGGTGTGTCTCCCGGGCCAGGAGCAGGGCGAGTTGGTTGGATTCGGTGCCGCCGGTGGTGACGAGCGCGTCGGCGGCGCCGGCCTCTTCGGCGAGGGCCCGGGTCACGAGGGCTTCGAGGGTGGAGGCGGCCGGGGCCTGGTCCCAGGAGTCGAGGGACGGGTTCAGCACGGAGACGGCGAGGTCCGCGGCGGCGGCGACGGCCAGGGGCGGGGTGTGCAGGTGAGCCGCGCAGAGGGGGTCGGCGGGGTCGGCGGTGCCGGCGGCGAGGGCGCGGACCAGGCGGTGCAGGGCGTCGGGGTCGCCGTCGGCGGGCAGCGGCTCTCCGAGGGCGTCCCGCACCATCGCCGCGACGGCCTCCGGGCCACCGGCGGGGAGGGGGCCGCCCCGTGTCCCGGCCCCTTCCCGCAGCGCGTCGAGCACGGTGTCGAGCAACGGCCGGAGCGCGCCGGGACCTTGGGGTCCCGAGGCGAGGGGCGGGGCGGTCATGGGTTCCTCCGAGCACGGGGAATCCCATCTTGTACGCCAATCGGGTGCCGAGCCCGAAAAAGCAGCTAATTACAACCAAAAGAGGGTAGTGCAGCGCGCCCGAAAGGGGCGCGGGGAACTGCGCGACCAGCCACGAACGGCCCGCAGGCCCGCAGACGCCCCACGCCCCTACGGCGTGTCCCGGTCTACACCTCCCGAACCCGCAACGCCCTGGCGAGATCATCCAGTTGATCCACCAGCTTCCGCCGAAGCGCCGGGATCACCTCGCCGTCCTCAAGACACCGCTCCCCCAGCCCCAGTGTCTGCGGATCCACGGCGTACACGGGGAACGCCCACCGTCCGGCGGCTTCCGCGATCGCCGGTCCGCGCCGAGCGGCGAGCGACACCGCGTCGGCCCAGTAGCGTTCGACGTACTCCGTGAGGAGTTCCGCCTGTTCGGGCTGCCAGAAGCCCTGGGCGGTGGCGGTGAACAGGTAGTTGGAGAGGTCGTCGGTGGTGAACATCGCCTCCCAGGCGGCCTGCTTGGCCTCGGCGTCGGGCAGGGCGGCGCGGCAGCGGGCGGAGCCTTCGCGGCCGCTGGCGCTGGGGTCCCGCTCCAGTTCCTCGTCGATCGTGGCGGTGTCGACCGCGCCGAGGACGGCGAGCCGGCCGAGGACGCGCCAGCGCAGTTCGGGGTCGAGTTCGGGTCCGCCGGGGACCGTGCCGTCGGCGAGCCAGGCGGCGATGGTCTCGGGGTGGGCGGCGACGTCGATGAAGTGGCGTACGGCGGTGAGGCGCAGGCCGGGGTTGTCGCCGTCCTCGGTGCGGCGGATGAGGTCGCGGCAGAGGGAGCCGAGGGTGGCGAGGCCGGCGGCGCGCTGTTCGGGGGCGAGGTAGCGGCCTGTGACCTGGGTGCCGGCGAAGCCGAGGACGCCTTGGACGATGGCGAGGTCGGTCTCGCGCGGGAGGTGGGTGCGGGCGGCCTCCAGGTAGGCGGTGGGCGGGAGTTCGGCGTCGCGTACGGCGTCGCGCAGGGCGTTCCAGACGACGGCGCGGGTGAGCGGGTCGGGCAGGCCGCAGAGGTGGCCGGTGACGGCGGTGAAGGATTCGGGGTCGAAGCGGACCTTGGCGTAGGTGAGGTCGCCGTCGTTGAGGAGGAGCAGTGCGGGCCGCTTCCCGATGGGTTGGGCGGCGGTCTGGGGGAGGTCGAGTTCGACGCGGTCGCGGAGGGTGAGGTGGCCCTGGTCGTCGCCGTGGTCCCGGTCGTAGAGGCCGACGGCGATGCGGTGGGGGCGGCCGCCGGTGTGGGCGACGGTGAGGGTGTAGGTGCCGTCGGCGGTGCGGGTGACCTCGGGGGTGAGGGTGTCGACGCCGGTGGTGCGGAGCCAGGCGTCGGCCCAGGCGTGGACGTCGCGTTCGGTGGCGCCGGCGAGGTTGTCGATGAAGTCGGCGAGGGTGGCGTTGCCGAAGCGGTGGCGGGTGAAGTGGGCGTTGATGCCGGCGAGGAAGTCCTTCTCGCCGAGCCAGACGACGAGTTGGCGCAGGGCGGAGGCGCCCTTGGCGTAGGAGATGCCGTCGAAGTTGAGGAGGGCGGCGGCGGTGTCGTCGACGTTCTCGGGGGCGACGGGGTGGGTGGAGGGGCGCTGGTCGGCGTCGTAGCCCCAGGCCTTGCGGGCGACGCCGAAGTCGACCCAGGTGTCGGTGAAGCGGGACGCTTCGGTGAGGGTCTGGTAGCCCATGTACTCGGCGAAGGACTCGTTGAGCCAGATGTCGTCCCACCACTTGAGGGTGACGAGGTCGCCGAACCACATGTGGGCCATCTCGTGGGCGATGACCATGGCGCGGGTCTGGCGTTCGGTGTCGGTGACGGCGGAGCGGTAGACGAACTCGTCGCGGAAGGTGACGAGGCCGGGGTTCTCCATGGCGCCGGCGTTGAACTCGGGGACGAAGGCCTGGTCGTAGGAGTCGAAGGGGTACGGCTCCTCGAACTTCTCGTGGTAGCGGTCGAAGAGGGCGCGGGTGACGTCGAGGATCTCGTCGGCGTCGGTGTCGAGGTGGGGGGCGAGGGAGCGGCGGCAGTGGATGCCGAAGGGCAGGCCGCGGTGTTCGGTGCGGACGGAGTGCCAGGGGCCGGCGGCGACGGCGACGAGGTAGGTGGAGATCAGCGGGGTGGTGGCGGCCCGCCAGGTGCCGTCGTCCTGTCGTTCGGTGATGCCGTTGGCGAGGACGGTCCAGCCTTCGGGGGCGGTGACGGTGAGGTCGAAGGCGGCCTTGAGGTCGGGTTGGTCGAAGGCGGCGAAGACGCGTTGGACGTCGTCCATGAAGAGCTGGGTGTAGAGGTAGGTCTCGCCGTCGGTGGGGTCGGTGAAGCGGTGCATGCCCTCGCCGGTGCGGGAGTAGCGCATGGCGGTGTCGACGCGCAGTTCGTGGTCGCCCGGGGTGAGGCCCTTGAGGGGCAGGCGGTTGCCGTCGAGGGTGGCCGGGTCGAGTGGTTCGCCGTCGAGGGTGACGGAGCGCAGTTCGGCGGGCTTGAGCTCGACGAAGGTGTCCGCGGCCTTCTTCTTCCCCCGCACGGTGAAGTGGATGGCGGTACGGGAGTCGAAGGTCTCGTCGCCGCGCGTGAGGTCGAGTGCGATCTCGTAGCGGTGGACGTCGAGGAGCCGAGCACGGGCATGCGCTTCGTCGCGCGTCAGTACGGACATGAGGGACATGCTGCCTGATGCCCTTGACGCAGGACAGGGGCGGGCCTGGTACGCGACCTATGTCCGGTCGTACGCGCCGTGCGCCCGGCCGTATGCGGCCTATGCCCGGTCCTTCGCGCCGTCGTGCTGCGCGGGGACGCGCCCCTTGTCGCGGTGGCCGCCGTCGCCGTGGCGTCGGGGTTCGTCGTGGTTCTTGAGGCGTGCGCGCAGGTCGCGGACCTCGCGTTCCAGGGCGTGGGAGCGTTCGTGGGCGTCGTAGAGGTAGCGGACCTTGGTGCGCAGGGCCCAGGGGTCGATGGGTTTCATGACGAGGTCGGCGACGCCGAGGCGGTAGGCGGTGGCGGTGAGTTCGGCGTCGGGGCCGAAGCCGGTGAGGAGGATGACGGGGATGTGCTGGGTCTGTTCGACGCCGCGCATGTAGCGGACGACGTCGAGGCCGCTGACGCCGGGCATGCGGACGTCGAGGAGGAGCAGGCCGACCTGGCCGCGGAGGACTTCCTTGAGCGCCGCGTCGCCGCTGGTGGCGCGCGTCAGCAGGTAGCCCAGGGGGGCCAGGGCGCTCTCCAGGGCGTACAGCGTGTCCTCATGGTCGTCGACGATGAGGATCTTGGCTTCCGACGGCATGGCTTCTCACGGTGTGTGGTCGATTCCTGACAAGCAGTGCTCACGCAGGATGCCCTTTGGCGGACTCGATGTCACTCCCCCGCGTCGGGTGCGGTGCCCGCCGCGCTGTTCAGGGCGTCGTCCGCGATGCGTTCGTGGTGGCGGATGACCTCGGCGATGATGAAGTTGAGCAGTTTCTCCGCGAACGCCGGGTCCAGTTTGGCGCTTTCGGCGAGGCCGCGCAGGCGGTTGATCTGCTGGGCCTCGCGGCCCGGGTCGGCGGCGGGCAGGTGGTGCGCGGCCTTGAGGTGGCCGACCCGCTGGGTGCACTTGAAGCGTTCGGCGAGCATGTGGACGACGGCGGCGTCGATGTTGTCGATGCTGTCGCGCAGCCGGGTGAGTTCGGCCCGGACGTCCGCGTCGACGTCGCCGGCCGGGGCGGCGCCGCTGTTCGCCTGGTTGGTGTTGCTGGTGGTCATGGTCGTCACCCTACGACGCCGTGGTTCGCGGCCCGCACCGGCTTAGAGTGGAACGTATCGGGGCGTCTTCTGGGGGTGCGGACGTGGCGAACGGCGGACCTGTCGAGCACGGCTACCCGCATCTGGACACCGTGCGGGCGTCGATCACCGCGCTGTACAAGCGGCTCTCGTACGACACGATCCAGACCTTCGCCACCAGTGTGGCCCCCGTGGACGTGGCGTTCTGCGACACCGACGATCTGTATCTGGGGGCGCAGCGGGTGGCGCGGGAGCTGGTGCGGCACTATCGGTTGCCGGACGCGCGGATGATCGTCTCGTTCCGGGAGATGACGCACGCGGCGCATGTGGAGCTGGCGGCGGGGCCGGAGTACTTCGTCGAGCTCAACGACCGTTTCCGCAGGCATCGGCGGGACATCGGGGCGGCCCTCGCGCACGAGGTGATGCACGTCTATCTGCACCGGCTGGGGCTGTCGTTTCCCGGTACGCGGGAGAACGAGATCCTGACGGACACGGCGGCGACGTATCTGGGGGCGGGGTGGCTGCTGCTGGACGCGTACCGGGAGGACGCCGCGTCGTCGCAGAAGCTGGGGTATCTGACGCCGGAGGAGTTCGGGTACGTGCTGGCCAAGCGGGCGCAGGTGTTCGGTGAGGATCCGTCGGTGTGGTTCACCAGTGCGCAGGCGTATTCCGCGTTCGCGGAGGGGCGGGTGCGGGCGCGGAGCGACGAGCGGCAGCCGCCGCTGACGGCGGCGGGGTGGGTGGGGCGGCGGCGGTATGTGCGGGATCGGCGCCATGCGTCGTCCCTGCGGTCGGCTGGGGCGGGGGGTGCGGGGGCGGGGGGTACTGAGGCCGGGGGTACGGGGGCCGGGGGTACGGGGGCCGGGGGTACGGGGGCCGGGGGTGCGGGGGCCGGGGGTGCGGGGGTCTCGTATGCGTTCACGCCGGAGGGGCGGGGGGTGGCGTTGCGGGTGTCGTTTCCCTGTCCGACGTGTCAGCAGCGGATTCGGGTGCCGGTGCGGGGGCGGGTGCGGGCTCGGTGTGGGTTGTGTCGGACGGTGTTGGAGTGTGACACGTAGGGGATGGGGGAGCTCGGTTCGCGTGAGGGGGTGGTGGGTGCGCGTGAGGGGCGGGTGCGGGTGGGTGGGGGCTTGTCGCGCAGTTCCCCGCGCCCCTGTGTGGTGGAGCCTCGGTCATGAGGTGCCGTATACCGGGGTCGGGGGGCGGGCCTCCGCCAGGAGCTTTCGAACGGTTTCGCCCGCCTCCTCTGGGGTGCGGCGGGCGTGTTTGTCGTCGGTCGGGCCCGGGTGCCAGCCCTCCATGACGGTGATGCGGCCCGCTTCCGTCTCGAAGACGCGACCGGTGACGCCGTCGCTCGCGGGGGAGCCCAGCCACACCACCAAGGGGGAGACGTTCTCGGGGGCCATGGCGTCGAAGCCGGTGTCGGGGGCGGCCATGGTCTCGGCGAAGACCGTCTCGGTCATCCTGGTGCGGGCCGCTGGGGCGATGGCGTTGACCTGGACGCCGTAGCGGGCGAGTTCCGCGGCGGCGACGAGGGTGAGGCCCACGATGCCGGCCTTGGCGGCGCTGTAGTTGCCCTGGCCGAGTGAGCCCAGCAGGCCCGCGCCGCTGCTGGTGTTGACGATGCGCGCGGTGGGGGTGCGGCCCGCTTTGGTCTCGGCGCGCCAGTGGGCGGCCGCGTGTTTCAGGGGCAGGAAGTGGCCCTTGAGGTGGACGCGGAGGACAGCGTCGAAGTCGTCCTCGTCGAGGTTGACGAGCGTCCGGTCGCGCAGGAAGCCGGCGTTGTTGACGAGGGTGTCGAGGCGGCCGTAGGTGTCCAGGGCGGTGCGGATCAGGGAGGCGGCGCCGTCGGACGTGGCGATGTCACCGCCGTGTGCGACCGCTTCCCCTCCCTGGGCGCGGATCTCCTCGACGACCCGGGCGGCGGGGCTGTCGGGGTCGGGGGTGCCGTCGAGTCCGACGCCGAGGTCGTTGACGACCACGCGGGCGCCCTCGGCGGCGTACGCGAGCGCGTGCGCGCGCCCGAGGCCGCGGCCCGCGCCGGTCACGACAACCACGCGCCCTTCGCAGAGCCGCGCCGGGCGGTGCCGGTGTGTGCCGCTCATGGTGGTTCTCCTTCGTCGGTGTGGGCCGTCGCCGCGTCCAGGAAGGCGGGTCGTTCGCCGCCGCCGTGGACGAGGAGGGAGGCACCGGTGATGTAGGCGGCCGCGTCGGAGGCGAGGAATACCGCCGCGTCGCCGATGTCGGAGGGGGCGGCGAGGCGGCCCAGCGGGACGGTGCGGGCGACGGCGGCGACACCGGCGTCGTCGCCGTAGTGGAGGTGGGAGAGCTCGGTGCGGACCATGCCGAGGACGAGGGTGTTGACCCGGATCTCCGGGGCCCACTCCACGGCCATGGAGCGGGCGAGGTGTTCCAGGCCCGCCTTGGCGGCGCCGTAGGCGGCCGAGCCGGGTGAGGGGCGGCTGCCGCTGACGCTGCCGATCATCACGATCGCGCCCCGGGTCCGGCGCAGATGCGCGTGGGCGGCGAGGGAGACGGTCAGCGGGGCGGTGAGGTTGAGTTCGAGCACGCGCGCGTGGCGGCGGGCGTCGGCCTCGGTGAGCGGGCGGTAGGGGGTGCCGCCGGCGTTGTTGACGAGGACGTCCACGCGGGGCAGTTCGGCGAAGAAGCGGTGCGCCGCGTCGGGGTCGCGGACGTCCAGCGGTATGAACTCGGCGCCCTTGAGGGGAACTTCGGGCGGTCTGCGGGCGCAGGTCACGACGTCGGCGCCGGCTTCGGTGAACGCGCGGGCGATGCCGGCGCCGACGCCGCGCGTGCCGCCGGTGACGACGGCGACCTTTCCGTTGAGCCGCATCCGCTGCTACCTTCCGCAGAAGAGACGCACCAAACAAACGTTAGGTGGAAGGTAGCTGATGCTCCGATGAGTGTCTCCACCTCGTCCCCGGAAAAGGGGATTTCCGTCGTCACGGTCGACTTCCCGCCGGTGAACGCGCTGCCGGTGCGCGGCTGGTTCGAGCTGGCGGAGGCCGTGCGCGGCGCGGGGCGCGATCCGGAGGTGCGGTGTGTCGTGCTGGGTGCGGAGGGGCGCGGGTTCAACGCCGGGGTGGACATCAAGGAGATCCAGGCGGTGGGGCAGAGCGCGTTGATCGGCGCCAACCACGGGTGCGCGGAGGCCTTCGCGGCGGTGTACGAGTGCGAGGTGCCGGTGGTCGCCGCCGTGCAGGGGTTCTGTCTGGGCGGTGGGATCGGGCTGGTGGGGAACGCGGACGCGATCGTGGCGAGCCAGGACGCGACCTTCGGGCTGCCGGAGCTGGACCGGGGCGCGCTGGGTGCGGCGACGCATCTGGCCCGGCTGGTGCCCCGGCATCTGATGCGCGCGCTGTACTACACCTCGCGTACGGCGACTGCCGCGGAGCTTCGCGCGCACGGCTCGGTGTGGCGGGTCGTACCGCGTGCCGAACTTCCCTCGGCCGCGCTGGAGTTGGCCCGGGAGATCGCCGCGAAGGACGGCCGCCTGCTGCGCCTGGCCAAGGCCGCCATCAACGGCATCGACCCCGTCGACGTCCGCCGCAGCTACCGCTTCGAACAGGGCTTCACCTTCGAGGCGAACCTCAGCGGACTGGCGGACGAGATCCGCGACCGGTTCGGGACGGCGGGAGGGACTGGGACTGCGGGTAAGGCCGGGACGGCCGGCGCGGCCAAGGCACGCCCGCCGACCGAGCGGCGGGGCGCGGCAGAGGGAAGGGGCTCGGTGGAGGGAAGCGGCGCGGTGGAGGGGGACCCGGGTGAGTGACAAGACCATGACCGCCGATGAGGCCGCCTCGCGGCTGGTGGGTGGGATGACGGTCGGGATCGGCGGCTGGGGGTCGCGCCGGAAGCCGATGGCCCTGGTGAGGGCGGTGCTCCGGGCCGGGATCGGCGATCTCACCGTCGTCTCGTGCGGCGGTCCGGACGTCGGCATGCTCGCCGCCGCCGGACGGATCAGGAAACTGGTCGCCCCCTTCGCCACCCTGGACTCCATCCCCCTCGAACCCCATTTCCGCGCGGCGCGCGAGCGGGGCGCGTTCGAGCTGATGGAGGTGGACGAGGCGATGTTCCTGTGGGGCCTGCGGGCCGCCGCGTACCGGCTGCCCTTCCTGCCCGTGCGGGCGGGCATCGGTTCGGACGTGATGCGGGTCAACCCCGGCCTGCGGACGGTCACCTCGCCGTACGACGACGGCGAGACCTTCGTCGCCATGCCCGCCCTGCGCCTCGACGCCGCGTTCGTGCACGTCAACCGGGCCGACCGCCGGGGCAACGGCCAGTATCTGGGCCCGGACCCGTACTTCGACGACCTGTTCTGCGAGGCGGCCGACACGGCGTACGTCTCCTGCGAACGGATCGTGGACACGGCCGAGTTGACGAAGGAGGCGGCTCCGCAGACGCTGCTGGTCGGCCGCCATGTGGTCACGGGTGTGATCGAGGCGCCGAACGGCGCGCACTTCACCTCCTGCGCCCCCGACCACGGCCGGGACGAGGCCTTCCAGAGGATGTACGCGACCACGCCCTGGGAGGACTTCGCCGAGCGGTTCCTCTCCGGCGACGAGCCCGCCTACCAGTCGGCCGTACGGACCTGGCAGAAGGAGGGCTCGTGAACGAGGGGCCGATGAGCGGAGCGACGCACGGAACGACGAGCGGAACGGCGAGTGGAGCGACGCGCGCCGAGTACTGCGTGATCGCCTGCGCCGAGGCCTGGCGCGGGGCCGGGGAGATCCTCGCCAGTCCGATGGGGCTGATCCCGTCGCTGGGCGCACGCCTCGCCAGGCGGACCTTCTCGCCGGACCTGCTGCTGACCGACGGCGAGGCGCTGCTCGTCGACCTCGACGGCACCGTGGAGGGCTGGCTGCCCTACCGTCGGCATCTGGACCTGGTCACCGGCGGCCGGCGGCACGTGATGATGGGCGCGAGCCAGATCGACCGGTACGGCAATCAGAACATCTCCTGCGTCGGCGACTGGGCGAGGCCGAGGCGGCAGTTGCTGGGGGTGCGGGGAGCGCCGGTCAACACCTTGAACAACCCGACCAGTTACTGGGTTCCGAAGCACTCCCGGCGGGTGTTCGTCGAGGCGGTCGACATGGTGTGCGGGGTGGGTCACGACCGCGTGGCCGCGCATCCGGCCGCCGCCCGCTTCCACCACCTGCCGCGTGTGGTGTCCGACCTCGGGGTGTTCGACTTCGCGACACCGGACCGCGCGATGCGGCTGGCCTCGCTGCACCCCGGGGTCACCGTCGAGGAGGTCGCGGAGGCGACGGGCTTCGCGCTCGCCGTCCCGGACGAGGTGCCGTACACGCGGGACCCGACGGCGGAGGAGCTGCGGTTGATCCGTGAGGTGATCGACCCGGCGGGCAGCCGCGACCGTGAGGTCCGGGGCTGATGGAGACGGCGCTGACCCGGCTCGTCGGCGTCCGCCACCCGGTCGTGCAGACCGGTATGGGCTGGGTGGCCGGTCCCCGGCTGGTCTCCGCCGCGGCGAACGCGGGGGCGCTCGGCATCCTGGCCTCCGCGACGATGACACCGGCGCGGCTCCGGGACGCCGTACGGGAGGTGCGGTCGCGCACGGACGCGCCGTTCGGGGTGAATCTGCGGGCCGACGCGGGCGACGCGCGGGAGAGGGTGCGGATCCTCGTGGAGGAGGGCGTCCGGGTGGCGTCGTTCGCGCTCGCGCCGTCCAGGGAGCTGATCGCCGAGCTCAAGGACGCGGGGGTGGTGGTGATCCCGTCCGTGGGCGCCCGGCGGCACGCCGAGAAGGTGGCGGCGTGGGGGGCGGACGCGGTGGTCGTGCAGGGCGGCGAGGGCGGCGGACACACCGGGGAGGTGGCCACGACCGTGCTGCTGCCGCAGGTCGTGGACGCCGTCGACATTCCCGTGGTGGCCGCCGGCGGTTTCCACGACGGGCGGGGGCTGGTGGCCGCGCTGGCGTTCGGGGCCGCCGGGGTGGCGATGGGCACGCGGTTCCTGCTCACCTCGGACTCGACGGTGCCCGACGCGGTGAAGGCCCGTTATCTGGCGGCGACCGTCAAGGACGTCACGGTGACGCGGGCCGTGGACGGGCTGCCGCACCGCATGCTCCGCACGGAGTTCGTGAGCGCGCTGGAGGCGTCCGGACGGGCGCGCGCCCTGCTGCGCGCCGTACGCCACGCGGCGGGCTTCCGGCGGCTGTCCGGGCTCACCTGGCGCGCCATGGTCCGCGACGGCCTCGCGCTGCGGCACGGCAAGGACCTCGCCTGGAGTCAGGTCCTGCTCGCCGCGAACACGCCCATGCTGCTCAGGTCCGCGCTGGTGGACGGCCGTACGGACCTGGGGGTGATGGCGGCCGGGCAGGTCACCGGGGTGATCGACGACCTGCCGTCGTGCGCGGAGCTGGTGGACCGGATCATGGCGGAGGCGGACGAGGTGCTGCGGCGGCTCACAGTCGTTCGATGATCGTCACGTTGGCCTGCCCGCCCCCCTCGCACATCGTCTGGAGCCCGTACCGGCCGCCCGTGCGCTCCAGTTCGTGCAGGAGGGTCGTCATGAGCTTGGCGCCGGTCGCGCCGAGGGGGTGGCCGAGGGCGATCGCGCCGCCGTTGACGTTGACCTTCTCCGGGTCGGCGCCCGTCTCCTTCAGCCATGCCAGGACGACCGGTGCGAAGGCCTCGTTGATCTCCACGAGGTCGATCGCGTCGAGGGTGAGGCCGGACTTCTTCAGGGCGTACGCCGTCGCCGGTATCGGGGCGGTGAGCATCCGTATGGGGTCCTCACCGCGTACGGAGAGGTGGTGCACGCGGGCGCGCGGGGTCAACCCGTGCTCCCGTACGGCGCGTTCGGAGGCGAGCAGGAGCGCGGCGGCGCCGTCGGAGACCTGGGAGGAGCAGGCGGCGGTGACGGTGCCGCCGTCGATGACGGGCTTCAGCGCGGCCATCTTCTCCAGCGTGGTGTCGCGGCGCGGCCCCTCGTCGACGGTGACGTCACCGTACGGCTCGGTCTCGCGCGCGAAGCGGCCCTCGTCGACGGCCCGTACCGCGCGCCGGTGCGAGCGCAGCGCGTACTCCTCCTGGTCGCGTCGGCTGATGCCCCACTTCGCGGCGATCATCTCGGCGCCGGCGAACTGGTTCACCGGCCGGTCGCCGTAGCGGGCCCGCCAGCCCTCGCTGCCCGCGAAGGGGCCGTCCGTGAGTCCGAGGGGGACGGCGGCCTGGCGGGAGGCGAAGGCGATGGGGATCATCGTCATGTTCTGGACGCCGCCCGCGACCACCAGGTCCTGGGTGCCGGAGAGCACCGCCTGCGCGGCGAAGTGCACGGCCTGTTGCGAGGAGCCGCACTGCCGGTCGACGGTGGTGCCCGGTACCTCCTCGGGCAGCCCGGCGGCCAGCCAACTGGTGCGGGCGATGTCACCGGCCTGCGGGCCGACGGTGTCCAGGCAGCCGAAGACGACGTCCTCCACGGCGGCCGGGTCCACGCCGGCGCGTGCGACGAGCGCCCTTAGGACATGGGCGCCGAGGTCGGCCGGATGGACCTGGCCGAGCCCTCCTCCGCGCCGCCCCACGGGCGTGCGGACTGCTTCGACGATGTAGGCCTCGGCCATGGCAACTCCCTTGTTGTCAAAGGTTGTTCACCGCATGTGCGTCAGGGCTGGGGCTCCGCGCGTACGGCGATCCCCTCCAGGACCATCGACAGGTACTGGCGGGCGATCTCCTCCGGGCCGAGTCGTCCGCCGGGCCGGTACCAGGAGGCGGCGACCCACACCGTGTCGCGCACGAACCGGTAGGTGAGCCTGGTGTCGAGGTCGGCCCGGAACTCCTCGGCGGCCACGCCGCGTTCCAGCGTGGTCAGCCATGCCTTCTCGAACTTGCGCTGTGACGCGTCGAGGAACTGGAACCGGTCCTGCGCGACCAGTTTCTTGGCCTCGTTCTGGTAGATCGCGACGGCGGCGCGGTGCCGGTCGATGGCGCGGAACGACTCGACGACCAGGGCCTCGAAGGTCTCCCGGGGGCGCAGTTCGGCGTCCAGGACGGCGTCGTAGCCCTCCCAGAGTTCGTCGAGGAAGGTCCGCAGGATCTCCTCCAGCATCGCGTCCTTGGACTCGAAGTAGTAGTAGAGGCTGCCCGCGAGCATGCCGACGTCGTCCGCGATCCTGCGGACGGTGGTGGCGTTGTAGCCCAGGTCGGCGAAGACCGTCGCGGCCCGGTCGAGGAGTTCCCGACGGCGGGCGGGCGCGGCGGGGGGCTTGTCGCCGGCGGTCGTCGTGGGCTTCTTCTTGGTCGGCACGCTGTTCCTCGTCCTCACGGGTGCTGGTTGCTGACGGAGACGATCTCACCCGTCAGGTACGAGGAGTAGCCGGACGCGAGGAAGACGATCACGTTGGCCACCTCCCAGGGTTCGGCGTACCGCCCGAGGGCCTCGCGTGCGGTCAGTTCCTCCAGCAGTTCCGGGGTGGTGACCTTCGCGAGGTGCGGGTGCATGGCGAGGCTCGGCGACACGGCGTTGACCCGGACCCCGTACGCGGCCGCCTCGATCGCGGCGCACCTGGTCAGGGCCATGACGCCGGCCTTCGCCGCGGCGTAGTGCGCCTGGCCGGCCTGGGCGCGCCAGCCGACGACGGAGGCGTTGTTGACGATCACGCCGGTCCCGGTTTCCCGCATGAGTCGCAGGGCGGCCCGGGTGCAGCGGAAGGTGCCGTTGAGTGTCACGTCCAGCACCCTGGACCACTGTTCGTCGGTCATGTCGACGAGGTCCGAGGTGCCGCCCAGGCCGGCGTTGTTGACGACGATGTCGAGCCGTCCGTGCAGCCGGGCCGCCGCTTCGAACAGGGCCCTCACCTGGTCGTCGTTCGTGACGTCGCAGGGCACCGCGCGGACGGAGTCCGCCCCGAACTCAGCGACCAGCTCGGTCTTGTACTCCTTGAGCCTGCGCGTGTGGGCGTCGCTGATCAGTACGCGCGCGCCCTCCTCCAGGAAGCGTCGCGCGGTGGCTCCGCCGATGCCCGCGCCGGCCGCCGCGGTGATCACGGCGGTCCGTCCGGCGAGCAGACCGTGGCCGGGGACGTACGTCGGAGGGTCGACGTTCTTCATGCGGGCACGCTAACCTACCAAACACTTGTTAGGGAAGGAGCAGCGCTCCATGGACCTCGCCCGTTCCCCCGCCGACGAGGCCTTCCGCGCCGAGGCCCGCGCCTGGCTGCGCGCCCATGTCCCGTCGGAGCCGCTGCCCTCCCTGGAGACCGAGGAGGGCTTCGCCGCACACCGCGCCTGGGAGGCCGAACTGGCCGCCGACCGCTGGTCGGTGGTGCACTGGCCGACCGCGTACGGCGGCCGCGACGCGGGCCTGCCGCGCTGGCTGGTCTTCGAGGAGGAGTACTACGCGGCGGGCGCCCCGGGCCGCGTCGGGCAGAACGGCGTCAACCTCCTCGCCCCGACCCTCTTCGACCACGGCACGGAGGAGCAACGGGCGCGCGTGCTGCCGCCCATGGCCTGCGGCGAGGTGGTGTGGGCCCAGGCGTGGTCGGAGCCCGAGGCCGGGTCCGACCTGGCCTCGCTCACCTCCCGGGCCGTGCGCACGGCCGGGGGCTGGCTGCTGACGGGGCAGAAGACCTGGTCGTCCCGGGCGGCGTTCGCGGACCGGGCGTTCGGCCTGTTCCGCAGCGAGCCCGGGACCGCCCGGCCCCACCAGGGGCTCACGTACCTCATGTTCGACCTGCGCGCCCCCGGTGTGACGGTCCGCCCGATCGGCCGCCTCGACGGCAGGCCCGCGTTCGCCGAACTCTTCCTCGACGACGTGTTCGTGCCGGACGAGGACGTCATCGGCGCGCCCGGCCAGGGCTGGCGCGTCGCGATGTCGACCGCCGGCAACGAACGCGGTCTGACGCTCCGCTCCCCGGGCCGCTTCCTGGCCGCCGCGGACCGGCTGCTCGGCCTCTGGCAGGAGCGGGGGAGCCCGGCGTCCGCGCGCGACGCGGTGGCCGACGCGTTGATCGGCGCCCGCGCCTACGAGCTGTTCACCCACGCGGCCGCCTCCCGCTTCCTTCAGGGCACGCCGATCGGCCCCGAGGCCAGCCTGAACAAGGTCTTCTGGTCCGAGTACGACATCGCCCTGCACGAGACGGCGCTCGACCTGCTCGGCGAGGAGGGCGAGGCGGCGGACACCGGCTGGTCCGAGGGGTACGTCTTCTCCCTCGCCGGCCCGATCTACGCCGGCACCAACGAGATCCAGCGCGACATCATCGCCGAACGCCTCCTCGGCCTGCCGAAGGGCCGCCGCTGACGCGCGACGACGTCCGTCCGAGGGGCCGTCGCGGTCGCGGGGCCTCCACCTCATCTCGACCCCAAGGGCCACCGCCCGACGCGTGGCCCCCTCCCGAACCGAAGGGGCCGCCTCCGATGCGCTTCCTCCTGGACACCGAGCAGCGGGCGTTCGCCGAGTCGCTGGACGCCATGCTGACGGCCGCCGGCACACCCGCCGTCGCACGGGCCTGGGGGCGCGGGGAGCACGCGGTGGGGCGTGCGGTGTGGGCGCGTCTCGCGGAAGCGGGCGTCTTCGCGCTGGCGGCGCCGGAGGCGTACGAGGGGGTCGGTCCGCTCCCCGTCGAACTGGCCGTCGCCTTCGTGGAGCTGGGTCGGCACGCCGTTCCGGGCCCGCTCGTGGAGACGGTGACGGCGACGGTCCTCCTGGCCGGCCTGGACGACCCGGGCCCGGCCGAGCGCCTGCTCCCGGCGCTGGTGTCGGGGAAGGCGATGGCCACGGTGGCGCCGGCGCCGGGGTCGTACGCGCTGGACGGGGACGCGGCGGAGACCCGCCTGTCCCTCGACCCGGCGGCAGGCGGACTGCGCCTCGCCCCCGGCCACGGCCCCGTGCGCCCCTCCCTGGACCCGGCCCGCCGTCTGACCCACCTCTCCCCCGGCGGCGAACTCCTCGCCCCCCACGCGCCCCTCCCCCACGCCCTCACCTGGGCCCGTCTCGCGGTGGCCGCCCAGGCGCTGGGCGTCGGGCTGTCCCTCCTGGACAGGACGGTGGCGTACGTCAGGCAGCGCAAGCAGTTCGGTGTGTCCGTGGGGTCGTTCCAGGCGGTGAAACACCGGCTGGCGGACGCCAAGGTGGCCCTGGAGTTCGCGCGCCCGCTGGTGTTCGGGGCAGCGGTCACCCTGGACCCGGTGGACGCGGCGGCGGCCAAGGTGACGGCGTGCGAGGCGGCGTACACGACCGCGCGCACGGCGCTGCAACTGCACGGCGCGATCGGCTACACGGCGGAGTACGACCTCTCCCTCTGGCTGACCAAGGCCCGCGCCCTGCGAACCGCGTGGGGCGCTCCGGCCGAGTGCCGGGACATGGTCCTCAGCGGTGGCGGCCGCCGGCGGTGACCTCCCGTCGCTGCGCGACCTACGGCTCGGGATCGGGCCTCCCCTCACCACCCCTCCCCATCGTTCGCTATTTTGTTCGCCGCCGTCCTCACCGGCTCGTCATCAGCCCCGCACCCACAAGGAGCCGGCCGTGGAACCCGAGTCCCCGTCGTCGTCCGAGCCCGCCGTCACCACCTGCTACCGCCACCCGAAAGTGGAGTCGTACGTCCGCTGCACCCGCTGCGAGCGGTTCATCTGCCCCGACTGCATGCGCGACGCGGCCGTGGGCCACCAGTGTCCGGAGTGCGTGCAGGAGGGCGCGCGTACGGTTCGTCAGGCCCGCACGGCCTTCGGCGGCCGGATCTCGGCGGTCCCGCTGGTGACGTACGTCCTGATCGGCCTTAACGTCGTGGCCTACGTCGCCGAACTGCTCCGCCCGTCGATCGTCGACGACTTCGCGATGCTGGGCCGGGGCCTCGCCGGCCCGGACGGACTGCACTACGTCTGGCAGAGCGCCTACCCGGCCGACTTCCACCTCGAAGGCGTGATCGACGGCGAGTGGTACCGCCTGCTCACCGGCGCCTTCCTCCACATCCCGCCCACCGACGGCACGTTCGGCATCCTGCACATCGTGATGAACATGGTCACGCTGTGGAACGTGGGCCGGGTGGTGGAGGCCCAGCTCGGCCGGGCCCGCTATCTGAGCCTGTACCTCCTGTCGGCCCTCGGCGGCTCCGTCCTGGTCCTCCTCCTCGCCCCCGACGCCCGCACGGTCGGCGCCTCCGGCGCGATCTTCGGCGTCTGCACGGCGTACTACGTCCTGGCCCGCCGCCTCGGCGCCGACCCGGCGGGCATCAACCGCTTCATGGCGGGCCTCCTGATCTGGCTGGTCATCTCCGCGGTCGTGACGTCCTGGCAGGGCCACCTCGGCGGCCTCCTGACCGGCGGCCTGATCGCCCTGGGCTTCGCGTACGCACCCCGGGATCGGCGGCGGGTGCTGGTGCAGGCGGGGGTGTGCGCGGGGGTGCTGGCGCTGCTGGCGGTGCTGGCCCTGGCGAAGGCGGCGGCGATGACGGGCTGAGGCCCTCAGCCGGTACATGCGACGGCGCCTGCCCGGTAGTCCGGTCGGGGACTGGTGGGCAGGCGCCGTCTGTGTTCCGTACGCCGTTGTACGGGACGTGTGTGGGGGACGGTGACCCGTGAAGGTCACCGTCCCGTGTCGCTCAGGTCGTCAGACCGTCAGCGAGCGGTCCGTCGGGCGGATCGGGGCCGGCAGGTCGCTCGCGCCCGTGAGGAAGCGGTCGCAGCCACGGGCCGCCGAGCGGCCCTCCGCGATCGCCCAGACGATGAGGGACTGACCGCGCCCCGCGTCGCCCGCCACGAACACACCCGGCACGTTGGTCTGGAAGTCGGCGTCGCGCGCGATGTTGCCGCGCTCGTCGAGGTCCAGGCCGAACTGCTCGACCAGGCCGTTCTCCCGGTCGGTGCCGGTGAAGCCCATCGCCAGCGTGACCAGCTGGGCGGGGATCTTCCGCTCCGTGCCCGGCTTCTGCGTCAGCTTGCCGTCGACGAACTCGACCTCGACGAGGTGCAGCCACTGCACGTTGCCGTCCTCGTCGCCCTCGAAGTGGGTGGTGGAGACGGAGTAGACCCGCTCGCCGCCCTCCTCGTGCGCGGAGGTGACCTTGTAGAGCATCGGGAAGGTCGGCCACGGCTGGTTCGGCGCGCGGTCCTCGCCCGGCTTCGGCATGATCTCCAGCTGCGTGACGGAGGCCGCGCCCTGGCGGTGGGCGGTGCCCACGCAGTCCGCGCCGGTGTCGCCGCCGCCGATGACGACGACGTGCTTGCCCTCGGCCGTGATGGGGGGCGCCACGAAGTCGCCCTCCTGCACCTTGTTGGCCAGCGGCAGGTACTCCATCGCCTGGTGGATGCCGGCCAGCTCGCGGCCGGGCACCGGCAGGTCACGCGCGGTCGTCGCACCCGCGGCGATCACGACGGCGTCGTACCGCTTCTTCAGGTCCGTCGCCTTGAGGTCGCGGCCGATCTCGATGCCGGTACGGAAGCGGGTGCCCTCCGCGCGCATCTGCTCGATACGGCGGTTGATGTGCCGCTTCTCCATCTTGAACTCGGGGATGCCGTAGCGCAGGAGGCCGCCGATACGGTCCGCGCGCTCGTACACGGCGACCGTGTGGCCGGCCCGCGTCAGCTGCTGGGCGGCGGCGAGGCCCGCCGGGCCCGAGCCGATGACCGCGACCGTCTTGCCGGAGAGGCGCTCCGGGGCCTGGGGCGCGACGTCGCCGCTGTCCCACGCCTTGTCGATGATCGAGACCTCGACGTTCTTGATGGTGACGGCCGGCTGGTTGATGCCGAGCACGCACGCCGACTCGCAGGGAGCGGGGCACAGCCGGCCCGTGAACTCCGGGAAGTTGTTCGTCGCGTGCAGGCGCTCCGAGGCGGCGCCCCAGTCCTCGCGGTAGGCGTAGTCGTTCCACTCGGGGATGAGGTTCCCGAGGGGACAGCCGTTGTGGCAGAACGGGATGCCGCAGTCCATGCAGCGGGACGCCTGCTTCGAGATGATCGGGAGCAGCGAGCCCGGAACGTAGACCTCGTTCCAGTCCTTCAGCCGTACGTCGACGGGGCGGGACTTGGCGACCTCGCGCCCGTGGTTGAGGAAGCCCTTCGGGTCAGCCATTGATCGCCGCCTCCATCATCTTCTCGGTGATCTCGGTCTCGGAGAGACCGGCCTGCTCGGCGGCGGCCTTGGCGGCGAGCACTGCCTTGTACGTGCTGGGGATGATCTTGCTGAAGCGGCCCACGGACACGTCCCAGTCGGCGAGCAGCTTCTCGGCGACCGTGGAGCCGGTCTCCTCGGCGTGGCGGCGCACCACGTCGTGCAGCCACTGCTTGTCGGTGTCGTCGAGGGCCTCGACGGCGCCCGCGTTGCCGACGTTGACGTTGTCGCGGTTCAGGTCGATGACGTACGCGATGCCGCCCGACATACCGGCCGCGAAGTTGCGGCCCGTCTCGCCGAGGACGACCGCGTGGCCGCCGGTCATGTACTCGCAGCCGTGGTCGCCCACGCCCTCGGACACCACCAGGGCGCCGGAGTTGCGGACACAGAACCGCTCGCCCGTACGGCCGCGGAGGAACAGCTCGCCGCCGGTCGCGCCGTAGGCGATGGTGTTGCCCGCGATCGTCGAGTACTCGGCGAGGTGGTCGGCGCCCCGGTCGGGACGGACGATCACGCGGCCGCCGGAGAGGCCCTTGCCGACGTAGTCGTTGGCGTCGCCCTCCAGGCGCAGCGTGACACCGCGCGGGAGGAAGGCGCCGAAGGACTGGCCGGCCGAGCCGGTGAAGGTGATGTCGATGGTGTCGTCGGGCAGACCGGCCCCGCCGAACTTCTTCGTCACCTCGTGGCCGAGCATCGTGCCGACGGTGCGGTTGATGTTGCGGACCTTGACCTGGGCGCGGACCGGCTGGGCGTCGGTCGCGTCGTTCGCGGCCAGCGCGTCGGCGGCGAGCTTGATCAGCTCGTTGTCGAGCGCCTTCTCCAGGCCGTGGTCCTGCTCGATCAGCTGGTGGCGGACGGCGCCCTCGGGCAGCTCGGGCACGTGGAACAGCGGCTCCAGGTCCAGGCCCTGCGCCTTCCAGTGGTCGACCGCGCGGGTCACGTCGAGCGCCTCGGCGTGGCCGACGGCCTCCTCGATGGAGCGGAAGCCCAGCTCGGCGAGGATCTCGCGGACCTCCTCGGCGATGAACTCGAAGAAGTTCACGACGTATTCGGCCTTGCCGGAGAACCGGTCGCGCAGCGTCGGGTTCTGCGTGGCGATGCCGACCGGGCAGGTGTCCAGGTGGCAGACGCGCATCATGACGCAGCCGGAGACGACGAGCGGCGCGGTCGCGAAACCGAACTCCTCGGCGCCGAGCAGCGCGGCGATGACGACGTCACGGCCGGTCTTCAGCTGGCCGTCGGTCTGGACGACGATGCGGTCGCGCAGGCCGTTGAGCAGCAGCGTCTGCTGGGTCTCGGCGAGGCCGAGCTCCCAGGGGCCACCGGCGTGCTTCAGCGAGGTGAGCGGGGAGGCGCCCGTTCCGCCGTCGTGGCCGGAGATGAGGACGACGTCCGCGTGCGCCTTGGACACACCGGCCGCGACCGTGCCGACGCCGACCTCCGAGACCAGCTTGACGTGAATCCGCGCCTGCGGGTTCGCGTTCTTCAGGTCGTGGATCAGCTGGGCCAGGTCCTCGATGGAGTAGATGTCGTGGTGCGGCGGCGGGGAGATGAGGCCCACGCCCGGCGTCGAGTGACGCGTCTTGGCGACCCACGGGTAGACCTTGTGGCCGGGCAGCTGGCCGCCCTCACCGGGCTTGGCGCCCTGGGCCATCTTGATCTGGATGTCGTCCGCGTTGACCAGGTACTCGGAGGTCACACCGAAGCGGCCGGAGGCGACCTGCTTGATCGACGAGCGCCGCGCCGGGTCGTAGAGGCGGTCCGGGTCCTCGCCGCCCTCACCGGTGTTGGACTTGCCGCCCAGCTGGTTCATGGCGATGGCGAGCGTCTCGTGCGCCTCGCGCGAGATCGAGCCGTACGACATGGCGCCGGTCGAGAAGCGCTTGACGATCTCGGAGACCGGCTCGACCTCGTCGATGGAGATCGGCGCACGGCCCTCGCCGGCCTTGAAGCCGAACAGGCCGCGCAGCGTCATCAGGCGCTCGGACTGCTCGTTCACCCGGTTCGTGTATTGCTTGAAGATGTCGTAGCGGCGCGTGCGGGTGGAGTGCTGGAGGCGGAAGACCGTGTCCGGGTCGAACAGGTGCGGCTCGCCCTCGCGACGCCACTGGTACTCGCCGCCTATCTCCAGGGCACGGTGCGCGGGCGCGATGCCGCTGGCCGGGTACGCCTTGGCGTGGCGGGCGGCGACCTCCTTGGCGATGACGTCGATGCCGACGCCGCCGATCTTGGTGGCCGTGCCGTTGAAGTACTTCTCCACGAACTCGTCCGCGAGACCGACGGCCTCGAAGACCTGGGCGCCGCGGTAGGAGGCGACCGTGGAGATGCCCATCTTGGACATGACCTTCAGGACGCCCTTGCCGAGGGCGTAGATCAGGTTGCGGATCGCCTGCTCGGCCTCGATACCGGAGAGGAACGTTCCGGCACGGACGAGGTCCTCGACGGACTCCATCGCCAGGTACGGGTTGACGGCCGCGGCGCCGAAGCCGACGAGCAGGGCGACGTGGTGGACCTCGCGGACGTCACCGGCCTCGACCAGCAGGCCCACCTGGGTGCGCTGCTTGGTGCGGATGAGGTGGTGGTGGACGGCCGCGGTGAGCAGCAGCGACGGGATCGGCGCGTGCTCGGCGTCGGAGTGGCGGTCGCTGAGGACGATCAGCCGGGCGCCGTTCTCGATGGCGGCGTCGGCCTCGGCGCAGATCTCCTCGATGCGCGCGGCAAGGGCGTCACCGCCGCCGGAGACCCGGTAGAGACCGGAGAGCGTGGCGGCCTTCATGCCGGGCATGTCGCCGTCGGCGTTGATGTGGATGAGCTTGGCCAGCTCGTCGTTGTCGATCACCGGGAAGGGCAGGGTGACGCTGCGGCACGACGCGGCGGTCGGCTCCAGGAGGTTGCCCTGCGGGCCCAGTGAGGAGCGCAGGCTCGTCACCAGCTCTTCACGGATCGCGTCCAGCGGCGGGTTGGTGACCTGCGCGAACAGCTGGGTGAAGTAGTCGAAGAGCAGACGCGGGCGCGAGGACAGCGCGGCGATCGGCGAGTCGGTGCCCATGGAACCGATGGGCTCGGCGCCGGCCTTGGCCATCGGCGCGAGGATGACGCGCAGCTCCTCCTCGGTGTAGCCGAAGGTCTGCTGGCGGCGGGTGACCGAGGCGTGGGTGTGCACGATGTGCTCACGCTCGGGCAGGTCGGAGAGCTCGATCTCCCCGGCCTCCAGCCACTCCGCGTACGGGTTCTCCGCGGCGAGCTGGGCCTTGATCTCGTCGTCCTCGATGATGCGGTGCTCGACGGTGTCGACGAGGAACATGCGGCCCGGCTGCAGGCGGCCCTTGCGGACGACCTTGGCGGGGTCGATGTCGAGGACGCCGACCTCGGAGCCGAGGACGACGAGGCCGTCGTCGGTGACCCAGTAGCGGCCGGGGCGCAGGCCGTTGCGGTCGAGGACCGCGCCGACCTGGCGGCCGTCGGTGAAGGTGACACAGGCCGGGCCGTCCCAGGGCTCCATCATCGTGGAGTGGAACTGGTAGAAGGCGCGGCGGGCCGGCTCCATGGAGTCGTGGTTCTCCCACGCCTCCGGGATCATCATCAGCACGGAGTGCGGCAGGGAGCGGCCGCCGAGGTGGAGCAGCTCCAGCACCTCGTCGAAGGACGCCGAGTCGGAGGCGTCCGGCGTACAGATGGGGAAGATCCGGTCCAGCTTGTCCTGCGGTCCGAACAGGTCGGAGGCCAGCTGGGACTCGCGGGCCACCATCCAGTTGCGGTTGCCCTTGACCGTGTTGATCTCACCGTTGTGCGCGACGAAGCGGTACGGGTGGGCGAGCGGCCACGACGGGAAGGTGTTCGTGGAGAACCGGGAGTGCACGAGCGCGATCGCGGAGGCGAAGCGGCGGTCGGACAGGTCCGGGAAGAAGGGCTCCAGCTGGCCGGTGGTCAGCATGCCCTTGTAGACGATGGTCCGCGCGGAGAGCGAGGGGAAGTAGACATCGACCTCACGCTCGGCGCGCTTGCGCAGCACGAACGTCTTGCGGTCGAGGTCGATGTCCTTCGAGGACCCGTCGGAGACGAAGACCTGGCGGAAGGCGGGCATCGTCGAGCGGGCCGTGGCGCCGAGCAGCTCGGGGGCGACGGGCACCTCGCGCCAGCCGAGGACGGTCAGGCCCTCCTCGGCGGCGATGGCCTCGATGCGGGCGACGGCGTCCTCGGTGCCCTCCTCGGGCAGGAAGCCGATACCGACGGCGTACGAGCCGGCCTCGGGCAGCTCGAATCCGGCCACCTCACGGAAGAACGCGTCGGGAACCTGGGAGAGGATGCCGGCGCCGTCACCCGAGTCGGGCTCCGAACCGGTCGCCCCGCGGTGCTCCAGGTTGCGCAGAACCGTGAGCGCCTGCTCGACCAGCGCATGGCTCGCCTCGCCGGTGAGGGTGGCCACGAAGCCGACGCCACAGGCGTCGCGCTCGTTGCGGGGGTCGTACATACCCTGCGCAGCAGGGCGAGCATCCATGAACGACCACTTCTGGCCATTCGTGGAGTGCTGGGACGGCTGGCGCGGCGTACGCATCGGCTCTCCCGTCGTCGTCATCTGGCATATGCATGTGCCGAGGGACGACGCTGGCCCTCTGCGTAAGGTGCAAAATTTCGTGCAGGTTACATGATGGAACGATTCTCGGGAAGCGGATACTTCGTCCCAACATGCGGACGCCGCGGCGCGGAGGGGTGGCCGCACGCGGTGGCGTGATCGAACGCGATCAAGGGGGAGCCGACCGTACAGATCGTTGTCGGTCGACCGGGCGCAGGAGGCGTCGTCGCCCACTACTCAGGTGCTTCAGGGTGCTTCAGGTGCTTGACGGGCGTCGTTGCCCGCGGCGCTTACGGCTCATGCCCAGCGGTTAAGCATTCGAAACCGCCTGGTAACGACTACTTATGCGGTCCCGCGCATACGTAGCCATCCGATCCATCATACGGCCGCCCCGAACAGGCTGCCCAGGGCGTACGTCACACCCGCCGCGGCGCCGCCGAGGGCCAGCTGCCGCAGCCCGCTGAACCACCAGGTTCTGGCCGTCACCCTGGCCACCACGGCACCGCACCCGAAGAGCCCGACGAGCGCCACCAGCACGGCGGGCCACAGCGCGCTCGCACCGAGCAGATACGGCAGCACGGGCAGCAGGGCACCCAGCGCGAACGAGCCGAAGCTCGACACGGCGGCGACGGTGGGCGACGGGAGGTCGCCGGGGTCGATGCCCAGCTCCTCGCGGGCGTGGATCTCCAGGGCCTGTTCGGGGTCGTGCGAGAGCTGCCGCGCGACCTCCCGGGCGAGCCCCGGCTCGACCCCGCGGCTCTCGTAGAGCGCGGCGAGCTCCTTCTCCTCGTCCTTGGGATGCTTGCGCAACTCCCGCCGCTCGACGTCGAGTTCGGCCTGGACAAGTTCGCGCTGCGAGGCCACGGAGGTGTACTCGCCGGCCGCCATGGAGAAGGCGCCGGCCGCGAGCCCGGCCAGCCCGGCGACGACGACCGCCTCCCGCCCGGCCGTTCCACCGGCGACACCGGTCATCAGCGCCAGGTTGGACACGAGCCCGTCCATCGCCCCGAACACGGCGGGCCGCAGCCAGCCGCCGTTCACGTCCCGATGGGTGTGGTTGTCCCGGTGCGCCTCGTGCAACGCGGCTTCGGTGTCGATGATCGCCACGATCAAGCCCCTTTCCTCACGTCGAACGTACGCTCGGAAAATCGCTTCTGCCAGCAAGGAAGGCCGTACTTACCCAGGCGCTCACCGAGGGCGGCGGCTGTTCGAGAAACGGCCGCCGCTCATTCGTACATGACCCTGCACAGATGTCGACCGGGTGATACACGAGCGTTCCGCGCGCCGCCGAGGCACCCGATGTGGGAGAGATCTTCCCAGCGAAAGCTGACAAATCTTGAGAGCGGATCAACTGCCCGCCGGGCCGGACCTGCCCATGGGCCAGAGAGGCGACCGTATGCCTTCCATCGCCTGCATTCCCTCGGTCCCGGCGCCCGGGGGCGCCGCCGACCTCCGCGAGCGGGCACGGGGGGCCATGCTCGGGCTCGCCGTCGGCGACGCGCTGGGGGCGCCCGCCGAGAACATGAAGCCGTCCGAGATCCGCGCGCGCTGGGGGCGCATCACCGGGTATGTGGCCGAGAGCCCCTCCGGCACGGACGACACCGAGTACGCGATCTTCTCCGGGCTGCTGCTGGCCCGGCACGGCTCGGCCCTCACCGTCACCCATGTGGAGACGGCCTGGCACCAGTGGATCGCGGACCTGGACGAGGGCCCGTTCCGGGGCGCCGGCTTCAGCGAACGCGGCACCCTGGAGAACCTCCGCCGGGGCCTCGCCGCGCCGATCTCCGCGCAGCACCGGCACGCCTGGAGCGACGGCCTGGCCATGCGCGCGGCCCCCTTCGGCGTCTTCGCGGCGGGCCGCCCGGCGGAGGCCGCCCGGCTGGTCGCCGTCGACGGCTCGGTCAGCCACGACGGCGAGGGCATCTACGGCGGCCAGGCGGTCGCGGCGGGCGTGGCGGCCGCGATGGCGGGGGCGCCGACGATCGCGGTCGTGGCCTCCGCGCTCGCCGTGATCCCCGACGACTCCTGGACGGCGCGCTCCCTGCGCCGGGCGGTCGCCGTCGCCCACCGGGGCGAACGCGCGGTCCGCTCCGCCGTCGTCATCGGCGGCTACCCCTGGACCGACCTCGCCCCCGAGGCCGTCGCCCTCGCCTTCGGCGCCTACGCGGCGGCCGACGGCGACTTCACCGAGTCGGTGCTGACCGCGGTGAACATGGGCCGCGACGCCGACACGACCGCCGCGGTCGCCGGCGCGTTGGCCGGCGCGACCCGGGGGGCGTCGTCGATCCCGGCCGAGTGGGCCGCCGCGATCGGCCCGGCGCGAGGCAGCTGCCTGCCCTCCATGACCGGCCACCACGTCCTGGACGTGGCCGAACTCCTGGTCCCGACCGAGGGCGGCAAATGGACCACGGGCCCGGCCCTCTTCCCCCACGGCGACCGCCCCCTGCCGCCCCCGACCACCTTCACCCTCGCCCCGGCCGACCCGACGGAGACCCCCGCATGACCCCACCGACCCCATGGGACGACACGCCCCCCACGTCCCCCTCGTCACCGTACGAGGAGCCGCCCGCCGGGCCGCCCATGCTCGACGCCGCGGCTCTCGACCTCGCACCCCCGACCGACTTGCTCGCCCCCGCCCCCACGACCGACCCACCGCTCGCCCCCGAGCGCTTCGCGCCCGCTCGCCCGGTCTCGGCGAAGCCGCCCACCCACGGAGCCGCGGCCGCCGACGGTGGAGGCGCCCCACAGGGGCCACCCGCACGCGACGACGAAAGCCGCACGGGCGGTGCGGGTGGGAAGAACGAAGCGGCCGAAGGCGAAGCCGAGGCCGGCAGGCCCCGCCCCCCGAAGGGCACCCGCATCGAGGGCCTCCTCCTCGGCCTCGCCGCAGGCGACGCCGCCGGCTGGCCCGCCGCCCGCCACCGCGCCGCCCGCATGCCGGAGTGGACCCGCCGCCTCACCCGCGAGCTGGACACCTTCGCCGAGCAGAACGCCACCACCACCCTCCCCGTCCCCATCGCCCTCAACCAACCCCCCGAGCCCCTCCGCCTCGGCCCCTCCGACGACGCGGAATGGGCGGCCTTCGCCGCCGAGGCCCTCCTCCGCGCAGGCGACGCCGCCGCCCTCGGCGACCTCAGCCTGGAACGCCGTACCCGCGCCTCCATCGACCTCTCCTGGAACGCCGTGGCCAGCGAGATCGCCGCCGCCGCCGAACGCGCCCCCGAGGTCGAGTCCGCCGTGCTCCCCCTGCGCGCCCGTATCTCCGTACGCGCCGGCCTCGGCAACCTCGCCACCGGCCTGCGCCCGCCCGCCACCGGCCACGACAACCCGCACTACTTCGACGACGCGGCCTGCGTCCGCGCCTGCGTCCTGGCGGTGGCCCACCCGGGCGACCCCCGCCGCGCCGCCGACCTCGCCGAGTTCGACGCCCGCTACACCCAGGACGGCGACGGCGTGCACGGCGCCCGCGCGATGGCCGCGGCGCTCGCGCTGGCGCTCACCGGCGCGGATGTCGACGACTGCGCCGCCGCGGCCCTCGCCGAACTCCCCGCCGAGACGGAGATCGGCCGCAACGCCCGCCACGCCCTCGACCTCGCCCACCGCCACAAAAAAGAAGGAACATTCGCCCTGGTCCCGCTCCTCGAACACCAGATCGTCGACCATGTCTACAGCTACGGCATCGCCGCCGCCGAGACCGTCCCCGTGGCCCTCGCCCTGGCCACCGCCGCCCGCGGCCGGATCGCCGAGGCCGTCCCCGCCGCCGCCTGCCTCTCCCGGGTCGCCGACTCCGCGCCCGCCCTCGCCGGCGCCCTGACCGGAGCACTCGGCGGCGGCACCGCCATCCCCGACACCTGGCGGGACGCCTGCCGCACCCTCTCCGGCTGCGCCCTCCCCCGTCTCACCGGCACCGACCTCGTCCACCTCGCCGAACTTCTCGGCACAGCGGAACTCCCCACCCACCCCGGCGTTAGCCGGGCATGACGCCCGCATCGCATCCCGCCCCCGCCGCGGCGCCCGCCCCCGCGGCCGCAGCCGCTCCGGACGCCACGCTCGACGAACGCATCACCGGCGCCCTCGTCGGCGCCGCCGTGGGCGACGCCCTCGGCGGCCCGGTGGAGGGCTACACCCCGGAGCAGATCCTCGAACGTCACGGCGGCCGTGTGCACGGTGTCGTCGGCCCGTGGAACGGCGACGAGTGGCGCACCGCCCGCCCCATCGCCCCGTACCACAAGGGCGACGGCCACGTCACCGACGACACCTTGATGACCCATGCGCTCGTCCGGGTGTACGACCGCGTACGCGACCACCTCGACGCGTACGCCGTCGCCGAGCACCTGGTGCCGGACATGATGACCACGCCGCGCTGGATCCCCGAGCTGGAGGCCGAGGCCCTCCCCCTCCAGCGGGTCTTCCTCGCCGAGAAGTGGCTGGTGGCCCGGATCCACTACGGCCACATCGACCCCCGCGAGGCCGGCACCGGAAACATCGTCAACTGTGGCGCGGCGATGTACATGGCCCCCGTCGGCCTGGTCAACGCGGCCGACCCGCGCGGCGCGTACGCCGAGGCGCTCGACGTCGCGGGCGCCCACCAGTCGTCGTACGGCAGGGAGGCGGCGGGCGTGTTCGCGGCGGCGGTCGCCGCGGCGTGCGCGCCGGGCGCGACGGCGGAGTCGGTCGTCGAGGCCTGCCTCGCCCTGGCGAAGGACGGCACCCGCGCGGCGATCGAGTCGGTGTGCGAAGTGGCCCGCCGTCACACGGACTTCGAGTCCGCGCTGCGGCCGCTCCGCGAGGCGGTCACCCCGTTCGACACGGTCGGCCCCGACTACCGCGCCCCCTCCCTCGGCGCCCGCCGCCCTTCCCGTCTCCACTCGATCGAGGAACTCCCCATCGCGCTCGGCATGTTGATCGTGGCCCGCGGCGACTACCGCCACGCGGTGCTGGGTTCGGTGAACTACGGCCGCGACTGCGACTCCATCGCCACGATGGCCGGCGCCGTCGCCGGCGCGCTGGGCTCGGAGGTCCCGTCCGACTGGGCCAAGACGGTGGCGGAGGCGAGCCGCCTGGACCTGCACGCCCCCGCCCGGACGTTGACGGACGTCACGCTCCAGATCCACGACCAGGACGTCCGCCGCCGTCGCGCCCACGAGTCCGCCTTCACCGCCCTGGCGCCCGTCCGGTGACCCCCCTGCGTCTGACCTGGGTGCAGCCCGAGGACCTCCTCGGCCACGAACTCCACCAGGCCCTCCAGGACGGCCGCGAGCCCTCGGCCGTCGCCGCCCGCTGGCGAGCCGCAGGCGGCCCCCCGGCCCCCCTCCGCGCCGGCGCCTCCCCCCACCGCGCCTCCCGCTACCTCCGCCAACTCGCCGAAGACCTCCTCGACGAACTGGCGGACCTGCCGAGCCAGTTGAGCGACGACGAGCCGACGGACCTGCCCAGGATCAAGGCCCTGTGCGGCGACTGGCCCGCACACCCGACCCAGCCCACCCGCCCCACCTCAACCACCTACGCACCTCGCCTGGAAGCCGCCTGGCTCGGCCGCGCCGCCGGCTGCCTCCTCGGCAAGCCCGTCGAGAAACTCCCCCTCCCCGCCATCCGCCGACTCGCCGCCGCCACCGGCAACTGGCCCCTCACCACCTGGTTCACCGCCCGGGGCGTCCCCCAGGACCTCCTCGCCGCCCACCCCTGGAACCGCCGCTCGGCCCCCACCTCCCTCGCCGAGAACATCGACGGCATGCCCGAGGACGACGACCTCAACTACCCCCTGCTCAACCTCCTCCTCCTGGCCCGCCACGGCCGGGATTTCACCACCACCGACGTGGCCACCCTCTGGCTCGACGAACTCCCCGCGGGCCGCACCTTCACCGCCGAGCGCGTCGCCTACCGCAACCTCCTCACCGGCATCGAGCCACCCCACACCGCCCGCCACCGCAACCCGTTCCGCGAATGGATCGGCGCCCTGATCCGCGCCGACGTCCACGGCTGGACCAACCCCGGCGACCCGGCCGCCGCCGCCGAACAGGCCCACCGGGACGCCACCCTCACCCACACCGCCAACGGCGTCTACGCGGCGATGTTCGTCGCGGCCACCATCGCCGAGGCGGCCACCGGCACCCACGACATCCACCACTGCCTCCGCACCGGCCTGACGGTCGTCCCCCCGCACTCCCGCCTCGCGAGAGCGATCCACCACGCTCTTCGACTGGCCACGGAGATCCGGGACTTCGACACGATCGTCGACGAACTCCACGCCACCTACGCCGACCACCACTGGGTCCACGCCATCCCCAACACCGCCCTGCTCACCGCCGCCCTCACCCACGCGGACGGCGACTACACGGCCGCCATCTGCCGCTCGGTGTCCGGCGGTTGGGACACCGACTCCAACGGTGCGACGGCGGGCAGCATCGCGGGCCTCCTCACCGGCTCCCCGACCGCACTCCCCGACCGCTGGACGGCACCCCTCAAGAACCGCCTGGCCACCTCGATCGCCGACTTCAACGGCGTCGGCTTCGACACCCTGGCCCACCTCACCCTCCGGGAGACCCCCCACCCATGACCCAGGCGCCGCCCCCGACCCAGGCGTACGACCCTCCGCTCGGCCACCTCCGCGTCCTCGACCTCGCCACCCTCTTCGCGGGCCCCCTCGCCGCCACGATGCTCGGCGACTTCGGCGCGGAGGTCATCAAGGTCGAGCACCCCACGAAACCGGACCCGTCGCGGGGCCACGGCCCGTCGAAGGACGGCGTGGGCCTGTGGTGGAAGCTGCTGGGCCGCAACAAGCGCACCCTGACGCTGAACCTCTCCACCCCCGGCGGCCGGGACACGCTCCTGCGCCTCGCCGCCACCGCCGATGTGATCATCGAGAACTTCCGCCCCGGCACCCTCGAGAAATGGGGTCTCGGCTGGAAGGAGCTGTCGGCGGCGAACCCCGGTCTGGTCCTCGCCCGCGTCACCGGCTTCGGCCAGTTCGGCCCGTACGCGCACCGCCCCGGCTTCGGCACGCTCGCCGAGGCCATGAGCGGATTCGCCGCGATCACCGGCGAGCCGGACGCCCCACCGGTCCTGCCGCCCTTCGGCCTGGCCGACTCCATCGCGGGCCTCGCGACGGCGTACGCGGTGATGACGGCGCTCGCCGCGCGTGACCGTACCGGACAGGGGCAGACGGTCGACATGGCGATCATCGAGCCGATCCTCACCGTCCTCGGCCCCCAGCCCCTCTGGTACGACCAGCTGGGCCACGTCCAGCCCCGCACGGGCAACCGCTCCGCGAACAACGCGCCCCGCAACACGTACCGCACGGCGGACGGCTCCTGGGTGGCGGTCTCCACCTCGGCCCAGTCGATCGCGGAACGGGTGATGCGGCTGGTCGGACGGCCCGAGCTGATCGACGAACCCTGGTTCGGTTCGGGGGCGGAGCGGGCCGGGAACGCGGACGTCCTGGACGAGGCGGTCGGCGCGTGGATCGCCCGCCACACCCGGGAGGAAGTGATCGAGGCGTTCGAGAAGGCGGAGGCGGCGGTGGCCCCCATCCAGGACGTACGGGAGGTGATGACCGACCCCCAGTACCGCGCCCTGGACACGATCACCACCGTCGACGACCCCGACCTCGGCCCCCTGCGCATGCAGAACGTCCTCTTCCGCCTCTCCGCCACCCCCGGCGCGATCCGCTGGGCGGGCCGTGCGCACGGCGCCGACACGGACTCGATCCTGACCGAACTGGGCCTGTCCGGCCTGGAGATCGAGACCCTCCGCCGGGAGGGCGCCCTGTGACCCCCCGCTCGTCCACGTCCTTCCCCCTGACCTGGCTGTACGTCCCCGGCGACCGCCCGGAGGTGGTCACCAAGGCGCTGGCCTCCGGCGCGGAGGTGGTGATCGTGGACCTGGAGGACGCGGTCGCCCCCGACCGCAAGGCCTACGCCCGCGCGGCCACCGCCGAACTCCTCTCGACCCCGCCCCCCGTGCCGGTCCACGTACGCGTCAACGCCCTGGACACCCCGGACGCCGAGGAGGACCTCGAAACCCTCGCCCCGCTCCCCGGCCTGACCGCCCTCCGCCTCCCGAAGATCACGTCCCCCGACGAGGTGGCGCGGGTCGCGGAACGAACCGCGCCGGCGGAGGGAGGAGCGGTCGCCCTCTACGCCCTCCTCGAATCGGCGCTCGGCGTGGAACGGGCGTACGACATCGCCACCGCGCACCCCGCCCTCCGGGGCATCGCCCTCGGTGAGGCGGATCTCCGCGCCGACCTGGCCGTCAGTGACGACCGGGCCCTCGACTGGCCACGTTCCCGGGTGATCCTCGCCGCCCGTGCCGCCGGTCTCCCGTCGCCCGCGCAGTCGATCTACCCGGACACGAGAGATCTGGAGGGCCTGGCGGCCACGTCGGCGCGCGGGCGCGCGCTCGGGTTTCTGGGCCGTGCCGCGATCCATCCCCGTCAGCTTCCGGTGATCGAACGGGCCTACACCCCAACTCCCCAGGAGGTGGAGTCGGCCGAGCGGACCCTTCGAGCGGCGACCACCACGGCCGGGGCGCAGGCCCTTCCCGACGGGCGCTTCATCGACCCGGCCGTGGTCGCGGCGGCGCGCAGGACCCTGACCCTTGCGGCCCGCCCCAGCAGGCTTTGATCGCCCCCGCCGCCCCTACCCGTCCCATCCTCAAGGGGCTGCGCCCCTTCGACCCCCACACCTCCGCCCGGTGGGGGCTGGTCGCGCAGTTCCCCGCGCCCCTGAAAAGCAGGGGCTGCGCCCCGTGCTTTTCAGGCCCGCAGGGCCTGTTCTTTTAGGGGCGCGGGGAACTGCGCGAGAAGCCCCACTCACCCGCACCCACCCACCGCCCCCAGTCACCCCCGAACCAAAAACCCACCCGCCCCCGAAGGGACAGGTGGGTAGGCACCACAGCAACCGAACCAACAGCGGCGGTCAGCTCTTCTCCGCCGACTCGGGCTCCTTCTTCACGCCCCCAGCGCCGGAAGCCCCCGCGTCCTTCTTCTCCTCGGCATCAGCCTCGGCCGAAGACTCCTCCGACTTCGACTCCGACTCCGGCTCCGCGTCACCGGCCACGACAGCGGACGCGCCCTCGTCCCCGTCACCGTCGGAGACACCCGGCTCGACGATCTCCTCCCGCCCCGGCCGCTTGCGGGCCGACAGGACGAGGTAGATCACGGCGAGGACGAAGACCAGCAGCGCGGTCCAGTTGTTGAGGCGCAGGCCGAGGATGTGGTGGGCCTCGTCGACCCGCATGTACTCGATCCAGAACCGCCCCGCGCAGTACGCGGCGACGTACAGCGCGAACGCCCGCCCGTGCCCGAGCTTGAACCGGCGGTCCGCCCAGATGACGAGGAGCGCGACGCCGATGCACCACAGCGACTCGTAGAGGAAGGTCGGGTGGTACGTGCCCGGCAGCCGGCCGTCCGTGGAGGACGTGATCTCCACGGCCCACGGCAGATCCGTCGGCTTGCCGTACAGCTCCTGGTTGAACCAGTTGCCCCAGCGCCCGATCGCCTGGGCGAGGGCGATCCCGGGCGCGACGGCGTCGGCGTACGCGGGCAGCGGGATGCCCCGCCGACGGCAGCCGATCCACGCGCCCACCGCGCCGAGGGCGATCGCGCCCCAGATGCCGAGGCCGCCCTCCCAGACCTTGAAGGCGTCCACCCAGTCACGGCCCTCGCTGAAGTACAGCTCGTAGTCCGTGATCACGTGGTAGAGCCGCCCGCCGATGAGGCCGAAGGGCACGGCCCAGACGGCGATGTCGGCGACCGTGCCGGCCCGTCCGCCCCGCGCGACCCAGCGTTTGTTGCCGAGCCAGACGGCTACGAAGACACCGATGATGATGCAGAAGGCGTAGCCGCGCAGCGGGACGGGACCGAGGTACAGCACCCCGCGCGACGGGCTGGGAATGTAGGCAAGTTCCATGGCAGGGTCGACGCTACCCTGCCGGGCCCGGCCGACGGCGGGCGGCCCGGCAACGGGTCCATAACGCCGTACCTCAACTGCCTTGACGCCCCACGGACCCCGCGCGGCGCCCCCGTCTCACCCGGCGGCCCTGGCCTCCACCATCTGCTTCAGCTTGGCGGGGGTCATGGACTGGTCCGCGTAGATGTTGGTGCCGTTGAGGAAGACGCTCGGCGTGCCGGAGAAGCCGCCCTTCTGGAAGGCCTCGTTCGACTTGGCGACCCAGCTGTTGTGCTTGCCCTCCTCCACACAGGTGCGGAAGGCGGCGGTGTCCAGCCCGTCCACCTTCTTCGCCAGGTCGAACAGCTTGGTCTCGCTCGCGAAGGCGTCGTCCGTCTCGGGCGGCTGGTTCTCGTAGAGCACGTCGTGGTACGCGGGGAACTTGCCCTCGTTCTGTGCGCACGCCGCGGCGCCCGCCGCCTTGCGGGAGCCGCTGCCGCCCATGTTGCCGTCGATCAGGGTGGCGAGGTGGTACTCGACCTTCAGCTTTCCGGCCTCGGTCAGTTCGTGGATCGTCGAGCGGTAGGCGTCCTCGAAGGACTTGCAGGCCGGGCAGCGGAAGTCCTCCCACACGGAGAGGGTCGACTTGGCGCCTGCGTCCCCGACGGGGATCGCGAGGCTGTCCTCGCCGTTCGCCCCCGAGGGCGCGACGACCGGGCCCGAGGCGTCGGACCCGTCGTCCTTGCCCGCGTTCGCCGCCACGACGCCGATCACGGCGGCCAGCCCCAGCACGCACACCACGGAGGCGCCCACGATCAGCACCCGACGGCGCTTCTCGGCGGCCTTCTGCTTCTCGCGCTCCTCCGCCAGCCGTTCCCGGGCGGTGCGCTTTCCCTCACGGTTCTTCTCGCTCACATCCCGCAGAACGAACCGGGGAGGCGCTCAGCGCCTCCCCGATCCCACTTCCACCCGTTCGAGTGAGCGAACTGCCCGTTACGTCCAGCGATCCCCGTACGACAAACGGGTGAACGTCACGAGCTGCCTCACGCGCCCCGGCGTACTCCCTTCGCGAGGTCGCCCGCCAGTTCCCGTACGGCGTCCAGGCCGGCCGCCTCGTCGGGAGCGTCCAGCATCCGCTTCACGAACGCGGAGCCGACGATCACACCGTCGGCGAACCCGGCGACCTCGGCGGCCTGCTCGGCGTTGGAGACGCCGAGGCCGACGCAGACCGGCAGGCCCGACCCCGTGGCCCGGGTGCGTTCCACCAGGTCCTGGGCCTGTGCGCCCACCGACTCCCGGGTGCCCGTGACCCCCATCAGCGAGGCCGCGTAGACGAAGCCGCTGCCGGCCGCGGTGATCTCCGCGAGCCGGGCGTCCTTGCTGCTGGGCGCGACCACGAAGACGGTGCCGAGGCCGTGCTTCTCCGCGTGCTCCCTCCACAGCGCCGACTCCTGGACGGGCAGGTCGGGCAGGATGCAGCCCGCGCCGCCCGCCTCCGCGAGCTCGGCCGTGAAGCGCTCCACGCCGTAGCGGTCGATCGGGTTCCAGTACGTCATGACGAGCACCGGCTTCCCGGTGGCCTCGTACGCCTCGCGGACCGTGCGCATCACGTCGGCGATCTTGACGCCGCCGCGCAGGGCGATGTCGTCGGCGGTCTGGATGACGGGTCCGTCGAGGACCGGGTCGCTGTGCGGCAGCCCGACCTCGACGACGTCGGCGCCGCCCTCGAAGACCGCCTTGATCGCGGCGATACCGCCGTCGACGGTCGGGAACCCGGCCGGCAGATAGGCGATCAGCGCGGACCGGCCCTCCGCCTTGGCGGCGGCGAGGGTGTCGCTCAACAGCTGGATGTTGCCGCTCACTTGGCGTCCCCCTCGATCTCGGCGAGATCGGCCGCGTCGGCGGCGACCTCGGCGTCGGCGCCCTCGTCGTACAGGCCGAAGTAGCGCGCGGCCGTGTCCATGTCCTTGTCGCCGCGCCCGGACAGGTTGACGACGATCAGCCCGTCCTTGCCCAGCTCCTTGCCGACCTCCAGGGCCCCGGCGAGCGCGTGGGCGCTCTCGATGGCCGGGATGATGCCCTCGGTGCGCGACAGCAGACGCAGTGCCTGCATGGCCGCGTCGTCGGTGACGGCGCGGTACTCGCCGCGGCCGCTGTCCTTGAGGTAGGCGTGCTCGGGGCCGATGCCCGGGTAGTCGAGGCCGGCCGAGATCGAGTACGGCTCGGTGATCTGGCCCTCCTCGTCCTGGAGGACGTAGGAGCGCGAGCCGTGCAGGATGCCCGGTTCCCCGGCGGTCAGGGTCGCCGCGTGCTCGCCGGTCTCGATGCCGTGCCCGGCCGGCTCGCAGCCGACGAGGCGTACGCCGGCGTCCGGGATGAAGGCGTGGAAGAGCCCGATGGCGTTCGATCCGCCGCCCACGCAGGCGACGGCCGCGTCGGGCAGCCGTCCGGCGCGTTCGAGGATCTGCCGTCTGGCCTCGACGCCGATGACCCGGTGGAAGTCGCGGACCATGGCGGGGAAGGGGTGGGGGCCTGCCACGGTCCCGAAGAGGTAGTGGGTGCGGTCGACGTTGGCGACCCAGTCCCGGAACGCCTCGTTGATGGCGTCCTTGAGGGTGCGGGAGCCGGACTTCACGGCGACGACCTCGGCGCCGAGCATGCGCATCCGGGCGACGTTGAGGGCCTGCCGCTGGGTGTCGATCTCGCCCATGTAGATGGTGCAGTCGAGGCCGAAGAGCGCGCAGGCCGTGGCGGTGGCGACGCCGTGCTGGCCCGCTCCCGTCTCGGCGATCACCCGGGTCTTGCCCATGCGCTTGGTGAGCAGGGCCTGCCCGAGCACGTTGTTGATCTTGTGGGACCCGGTGTGGTTCAGGTCCTCGCGCTTGAGGAAGACCCGCGCTCCCCCGGCGTGCTCGGCGAACCGGGGCACCTCGGTGAGCGAGCTGGGCCGGCCGGTGTAGTGGACGAGCAGATCGTCGAGCTCGCGCGCGAACTCGGGGTCGTGCTTCGCCTTGTCGTACTCCACGGCGACCTCGTCCACGGCGGCGACCAGCGCCTCCGGGATGAACTTGCCGCCGAACGCGCCGAAGTACCCCTCGGCGCTGGGGACGTGGCCCTCGGGGTCGGGAATGAAGAACTCACTGGACATGCGACTACCTCGCAGGGGCGTGGCCCCGTCGTCGGTCGGACTATGACTCACAGCGATCACGTACGCGCACGCCGCCCTCGGGCGGGCCCCCGCCGAGACGGCGAGTGACCACGAACGGCGATGATCGGTGGTGCCGAACCGACCGTCTCCCCTCTCACCCGCCGCCGGGGAAGCGACACCCGGCGTTCAGCGAAGGGAAACGCGGCTCAGCTGCCCGCAGGCGTCCGCGTACGTGTCCTGGGCCATCGCATGCCGTTCACCTGACCCGGCTCGTCACCGATGACATAGCGGACCCGGCGCCCGTGGACACGACGGGCGGGCGCCCGGCAGCCACGGGGACGGCACCCGCGCGCGAGGCGGGCGTAGGGGTCCCTGGGGGTCATGGTGATCGAGAACATCGCGGCACAGCCTACCGGTACCGCCTCACCCGTGTGGGCGACACCGGTCACGGCCGTGCGGACGGTCATGGCCGGGTCAGCTCCGGCCGTGTCGCAGCGCCGGGTGCTCGCCCGCGGCCACCAGGTCGGCGACGGCCGTCTTGGGGTCCTTGCCGGTGACGAGGGACTCGCCCACGAGGACCGCGTCGGCGCCGGCGTTGGCGTAGGCGATGAGGTCGTGCGGGCCGCGGACGCCGGACTCGGCGATCTTGACGATGGAGTCCGGGATCTCGGGGGCGACCCGCTCGAACGTGGTGCGGTCGACCTCGAGGGTCTTGAGGTTGCGGGCGTTGACGCCGATCACGCGGGCGCCGGCGTCGACCGCGCGGTCGACCTCGTCCTCGTCGTGGACCTCGACGAGCGGGGTGAGCCCGATGGACTCGGCGCGCTCGATCAGCGACTCCAGGGCCGGCTGGTCGAGGGCCGCGACGATCAGCAGCGCCACGTCGGCGCCGTACGCCCGCGCCTCCCACAGCTGGTACGAGGTGACGATGAAGTCCTTGCGCAGGACGGGGATGTCCACGCGGGCGCGGACGGCCTCCAGGTCGGCCAGCGAGCCGCCGAAGCGGCGCTGCTCGGTGAGGACGGAGATGACGGCCGCGCCACCCGCCTCGTAGTCGGCCGCGAGCCCGGCCGGGTCGGCGATCGCGGCGAGCGCGCCCTTGGAGGGGCTGGAACGCTTGACCTCGCAGATCACCTTGACGCCGTCGCCGCGCAGCGCGGCCGCGCCGTCCTTGGCCGCCGGAGCCTTCGCCGCGCGCTCCTTGAGCTCGTCGAGGCTGACGCGCGCCTGCCGCTCCGCGAGGTCGGCACGGACTCCGTCGATGATCTCGTCGAGCACACTCACGCGAGCGGCCCCCTTTCAGACGGTGAAACGGTGGAAACGGCAAAAATCAGTGACAACGTTTGACGGTCATGTATTGACAGTCGGGCGGTTCTCGGGGTTCAGGCGGTTCACTGCGATGGTATCCGCAGGAGGGCGTAGGCCTCGCATCCGGTTGACGACGGTCCCATTACCTGGACGTTCGCCTGTTGATCAAGGGTGGAGCCAGCCACCGAACGGCAGGTTCCGGACAACCGTGAAGACCAGCGCCAACGCGCCGAGCGACCACATCTGAACGGTCCCGAACCGAAGCCGCAGGGGTCGTCCGCGCGCCACCTGGACCACCCAGACGGTCCACAGCACCGCGAATCCCAGAAAGCCCGCGACGGCCAGCGCGTTGTCGGTGAGCGCGGTCGCGAGGTCGCCGTGCGCGAAGGCGTGCGCGCTGCGCAGACCGCCGCAGCCGGGGCAGTAGAGGCCGGTGAAGCGCCACAGCGGGCAGACCTGGTAGTGGCCGGGTTCGTTGGGGTCGACGGCCGCGACGTACGCGAAGGCGCTGCCGACGACGGTGAGCGCGGCGGCGGGCACCCAGAGGCCGCGGAGCGCGCGGCCCCGCTGCGGCGCGGTCGGTGCGGGATGTGCCGTGGGTGTGGTCTCGGCGTTCACACACCGCATTCTGCCCCGCGCGGGCCGTACACGCGCACGAGGGGCGGCCCGGCGGTTCGATCCCGCCGGGCCGCCCCTCCCGCGGACGTCAGCTCTGGGCGGCGGCCGGCTCGGTGGTCGACGTGGCCGCGCTGCCGGAACGCACCGCCGCCTTCTCGTACACGGCGTGCGCGTCCTTCGGCTGGCCCATGCCCATGGCGCGCATGACCATGCCGACGACGCCGCCGAGGACGACGATGACCATGCCGGCCCAGAATCCCAGCGGCTGGGCCATCACCATGTAGGCGCCCGAGACGCAGAAACCGATGAAGGCGATGGTGACGCCGGTCCAGGCGGCCGGGGTGTGACCGTGGCTGCTGCCCGCCATGACTTGCTCCTCGTTGTTCATTGCGTCGTGCTCGATGCGTGACGCTCGATGCCTGTGCTGAGTCGGACGCTCGTCGTCCATTGTTCCGTACGGGTACGGGTGCCATGAGCGGGGGTGTCCACTCTCACGTTCCCGGATCCGTCCGTGCGGCCCGCGCGTCCGTGTCCGGGCGGACCTCAGGCGGGGTCGTGTCCCGTCGGGTCCTCGCCCCGGTCCAGGGCCTTCCACATGTCCTCGGGCCGGTCGGGGTCGACCGGCCTGGCCTTGCGGGGCCGGGGGGTGCCGTCGCGCTCGTAGCGGCCGGACATCGTGGGCCACAGCCGTCCGTAGCGCAGGGCGAGCAGCCCGGCGAGCAGGATGAGCGCGCCACCGACGGCCGCGACGTACGGCCAGCCGGTGTGGCTGAGCGCGTCGACGGTCGCGCCGCTGTCGCCGGAGGCCTCGGCCGCCTTGTCGTCGAGCGCCGCGCTGTCGTACGCCCCGAGCAGCGCCGCGGCGACGGTGCCCGCGCCGGAGAGGGCGAGCAGGGCGGCGACCAGGACGCGCCCGGAGCGGCGTACGGCGAAGACGGCGACGAGCGCGGCGAGGCCCACCACGGCGAGGGACGCCGGGACGCCCGTGACGTCGCTGCCCTTGGCGGTCAGCGGGAAGGAGCCGCCGGCCACCGTGATGGTGCCCTCCGACCAGCGCTGCCGGGTGGCGAGCAGCGCGACGGCCGCGCCGAGCGCACCGCTGATCAGGGCCAGCGCGAGACTGCGCCGACCGGAGCGGACGGACGCGGGTTCGGAACGGGGGCGAGGTACGGCGGTCACGTACCCCACTATCGCCTGAGCCCCGGGTGGGTTGTCACCCGGGGTTCTTCGGAAAACTCCGGAGATTACTCACACGATCAGGTGAAGCAGGGGTTCCCTCGCAGCAAGGGCCCGACCACGTGGTGTTTCCTGGCGGGAATCCGGGCTGGTTCCAACCCGGCTGGTGTTGAGCGCGTAGGACCTGGCCTCTCGCTGAGTAGCCGGGCGGCGTGAGCCAGAAATCCCCTTGGGCTCCACAAGGGGAGGGTTCAAGTGAGAAGCGCCCTATGGCACATCTGAAGAGGCACCACGTGCTGCCGACCGCGTCATCCGACGGGTCGGCAGCGCCCTACTGCCCCAATCGATTGGCCGTGTGCACCGCCCTCAGGACCGCTGCCGCCTTGTTGCGGCATTCGGTGTCCTCGGCGACGGGGTCGGAGTCGGCGACGATGCCGGCGCCGGCCTGGACGTAGGCCGTGCCGTCCCGGAGGAGGGCCGTGCGGATGGCGATGGCGGTGTCGGAGTCCCCGGCGAAGTCGAGGTAGCCGACGCAGCCGCCGTACAGGCCCCGGCGGGAGGGCTCCAGTTCGTCGATGATCTGCATGGCCCGCGGCTTGGGGGCGCCGGAGAGGGTGCCGGCGGGGAAGCAGGCGGTGAGGACGTCGAAGGCGGTGCGGCCCGGCGCGACCCGGCCGGTGACGGTGGAGACGATGTGCATGACGTGCGAGTACCGCTCGACGGACATGAAGTCGACGACCTCGACCGAGCCCGGTTCGCAGACCCGGCCCAGGTCGTTGCGCCCGAGGTCGACGAGCATCAGGTGCTCGGCGCGCTCCTTGGGGTCGGCGAGCAGTTCGTCGGCGAGGGCCTGGTCCTCCTGCGGGGTGGCGCCCCGGTGCCGGGTGCCGGCGATGGGGTGGACCATGGCCTGTCCGTCCTCGACCTTGACCAGGGCCTCGGGGGAGGAGCCGACGACGTCGAAGCCGTCGAAGCGGAACAGGTACATGTACGGGGAGGGGTTGGTGGCCCTCAGGACGCGGTAGACGTCCAACGCGCTTGCCGTGCACGGGGTTTCGAAGCGCTGGGAGGGGACGACCTGGAAGGCCTCGCCGGCCCGGATGCGCTCCTTGATGTCCTCGACGGCCTCCTGGAAGTCGGGGCCGCCCCACAGCGCGGTGTACTCGGGCAGCTCGGACGGCGGGAGGGCCGCCGGGGGCTGGGCCACGGGCCGGGCGAGGTCGGCCTCCATGGCGTCGAGGCGGGCGATCGCGTCGGCGTGGGCCTCGTCGACGCCGGTGTCCAGGTCGTTGTGGTTGATGGCGTTGGCGATCAGCAGGACCGAGCCCTCCCAGTGGTCCATGACCGCGAGGTCGCTGGTCAGCAGCATGGTCAGCTCGGGGAGCTGCAGGTCGTCCCGCTCGCCCGGGCCGATCTTCTCCAGGCGGCGCACGATGTCGTAGCCGAGGTAGCCGACCATGCCGCCGGTGAAGGGCGGCATGCCCTCCTGGTGGGGGGTGTGGAGCGCCTCGATGGTGGCGCGCAGGGCGGCGAGGGGGTCGCCGTCGACGGGGACGCCGACGGGCGGGGTGCCGAGCCAGTGGGCCTGGCCGTCGCGGGCGGTGAGGGTGGCGTGGCTGCGGACGCCCACGAAGGAGTAGCGAGACCACGAACGGCCGTTCTCCGCGGACTCCAGCAGGAAGGTGCCGGGGCGCTCGGCGGCGAGCTTGCGGTAGAGCCCGACGGGGGTGTCGCCGTCGGCGAGGAGCTTGCGGCTGACGGGGATGACCCGACGGTCGGTGGCCAGCTTGCGGAACGTCTCGAGGTCCATGGCGGCTGACCTTACTGATCCTGTGTCGGTACGTCGGAATCGGCGGCGCCCGGGGCGCCTTCCACGGCTTTGAGCACGTCCTCGTCGAAGCAGGTGCGGTCGCCGGTGTGGCAGGCGGCGCCGATCTGGTCGACCTTGACGAGGACGGTGTCGGCGTCGCAGTCCAGGGCGACGGACTTCACCCACTGGAAGTGGCCGGAGGTGTCGCCCTTGACCCAGTACTCGCGGCGGCTGCGCGACCAGTAGGTGCAGCGCCCGGTGGTGAGGGTGCGGTGCAGGGCCTCGTCGTCCATCCAGCCGAGCATGAGCACCTCACCGGTGTCGTACTGCTGGGCGATGGCGGGCAGGAGCCCGTCGGCGCCGCGCTTGAGGCGGGCGGCGATCTCGGGGTCCAGCGCACTGGGGGTGCCGGGGCCGGTGGGGTCTCCGGGACCGAGGGGGCTGCTGGAGGACGGCGTGCTGGTCATGCGTGCCATTGTGCCGCGCCGCGCCGATCGGCCTCGTCCGTTGTCCACAGGCCGGACCTGCTTGTCATACGAAATGCCATCCCGACCGGGCGCCCGTGCCTCCCCGGCCCAGGGAGGCTCGTCCCGCCTCGGCCGGACCTGCGCTGGGCGCGGCGGTGGCACGGTCGTAGGCTGGCTGACATGTCGACCCATGCCAAGCGTGAACGGCTTCTCTTCGCCGACCTGTTGGAGACCGCGGGCCCCGAGGCCCCCACCCTGTGCGAGGGCTGGACGACCCGTGATCTGGCCGCGCACGTGGTGGTGCGTGAGCGCCGCCCCGACGCCGCCGGGGGCATCCTCATCAAGCAGCTCGCGTCCCGCCTGGACCGGGTGATGGAGGAGTTCGCCGCGAAGCCGTACGAGGAGCTGATCCAGCTCGTGCGGACCGGCCCGCCGCGTTTCTCGCCCTTCTCCCTCAAGCAGATCGACGAGGCCTCGAACACGATCGAGTTCTACGTCCACGCCGAGGACATCCGCCGGGCGCAGCCCGAGTGGACCCCGCGTGAGCTCGACCATGTCTTCCAGGACGCCCTGTGGTCCCGTCTGGAGCGCACCTCGCGCCTCATGGGCCGTGGCTCCCCCACGGGTCTGGTCCTGCGCCGTCCCGACGGCCGGACGGCGGTGGCCCATCGCGGCACCCCGGTGGTCACCGTCACCGGTGAGCCCTCCGAGCTGCTGCTGTTCCTGTACGGCCGCCAGCAGGTGGCCGAAGTGGAGCTGGACGGCGAGAAGGACGCGATCGCCAAGCTGCACGAGACGAAGCAGCTGGGGATCTGAGCGGAGTCGCGGTGCGTGCGCCCCGGCGGTGGGCCCCGGCCGGCTGCTGACCGCCGATGTAAGCCCCGGCCACCATGCGTCCGGGGCTTACATCGCCGGTCCGGCGGCGTCACCGGACGGGGTGACCGGCCCCCCGCAGCGCGTCCTTGACCTGGCCGATGCGCAGGTCGCCGAAGTGGAAGACGGAGGCGGCGAGGACGGCGTCGGCGCCCGCCTCGATGGCCGGGGCGAAGTCGGCGAGCTTGCCGGCGCCGCCGGAGGCGATGACCGGGACGGTCACGTGCTTGCGGACGGCGGTGATCATCTCCAGGTCGTAGCCGTCCTTGGTGCCGTCGGCGTCCATCGAGTTGAGCAGGATCTCGCCGGCGCCCAGTTCGGCGGCGCGGTGGGCCCACTCGACGGCGTCGATGCCGGTGCCCTTGCGGCCGCCGTGGGTGGTGACCTCGAAGGAGCCCGACCCGGTGCGGCGGGCGTCGACCGACAGGACCAGCACCTGGCGGCCGAAGCGCTCGGCGATCTCGCGGATCAGGTCGGGGCGGGCGATCGCCGCCGTGTTGACGCCGACCTTGTCGGCGCCGGCCCGCAGCAGCTTGTCGACGTCCTCGGCGGTACGGACGCCGCCGCCGACGGTCAGCGGGATGAAGACCTGCTCGGCGGTGCGGCGCACCACGTCGTAGGTGGTCTCGCGGTTGCCCGACGAGGCGGTGATGTCCAGGAACGTCAGCTCGTCGGCGCCTTCGGCGTCGTACACCTTCGCCATCTCGACGGGATCGCCCGCGTCGCGCAGGTTCTGGAAGTTGACACCCTTGACGACCCGGCCGTTGTCCACGTCCAGGCAGGGGATGACTCGGACCGCCAGGGTCATGAATCCACGGCTCCTTAGAAAAACCCAGTAGGGCTGGGGCTGGCTCGACGGAGGCCTAGCCCCGGAATGCTTCGATCTCCACTTCGACCAGGATGCGCGGGTCGACGAAACCCTCCACGACCAGCAGGGTCGCGGCCGGACGCACCGGGTCGAAGATCTCCTTGTGGGCCCGCCCCACGGCCTCCACGTCCCGCATGTGCGTCAGGTACATCCGGGTGCGGATGACGGACGCGGCGCCGAGCCCGAACTCGCCGAGCGCCTCGACCGCGCTGGTGAAGGCCACCTTGGCCTGCTCGTAGGGGTCGCCCTCCCCGTGGAGCACGTCGCCCTTGAAGGCCGTGGTGCCGGCCACCAGGACGCGGTCGCCCGCCGCGACGGCGCGCGCGAAACCGAAGGACTCCTCCCAGGGACTCCCGCTCTGCACCCGCCGCACGGCATCGGACGTCATGACGACACAGCCTCCAGGGCCTCTTCCAGGGTGAACGCCTTCGCGTACAGCGCCTTCCCGACGATGGAGCCCTCGACACCGAGAGGCACCAGCTCGGCGATGGCCCGCAGGTCGTCGAGGGAGGAGACGCCGCCGGAGGCGACGACCGGGCGGTCGGTGGCCGCGCAGACGTTCCTCAGCAGCTCCAGGTTCGGGCCCTGGAGGGTGCCGTCCTTGGCGATGTCCGTGACCACGTACCGCGCGCAGCCCTCCTTGTCGAGGCGCTCCAGCGCCTCGTAGAGGTCGCCGCCCTCGCTGGTCCAGCCGCGGCCCTTCAGGGTCGTGCCGCGTACGTCGAGGCCGACGGCGATCCGGTCGCCGTGCTCGGCGATGACCTTGGCGACCCACTCGGGGCTCTCCAGGGCGGCGGTGCCGAGGTTGACCCGGGTGCAGCCGGTGGCCAGGGCCTTCGCCAGGGAGGCGTCGTCCCGGATGCCGCCGGACAGCTCGACCTTGATGTCCATGGCCCGGGTGACCTCGGCGACCAGGTCCCGGTTGTCGCCGGTGCCGAACGCGGCGTCCAGGTCGACCAGGTGCAGCCACTCGGCGCCCGCGCTCTGCCAGGCGAGCGCGGCCTGGAGCGGGGAGCCGTAGGAGGTCTCCGTGCCGGACTCGCCGTGGACGAGCCGGACCGCCTGGCCGTCACGGACGTCGACGGCGGGGAGGAGTTCGAGCTTTGCCATGGCTACAGGGTTCCGATCCAGTTGTTCAGCAGCTGCGCTCCGGCGTCGCCGGACTTCTCGGGGTGGAACTGCGTGGCCCACAGGGCGCCGTTCTCCACGGCCGCCACGAACGGCTTGCCGTGCGTGGACCAGGTGACCTTGGGCGTGGTGAGGGTCGGGTTGTGCGTCTCCAGGGTCCAGTCGTGGACGGCGTAGGAGTGCACGAAGTAGAAGCGGGCGTCGGCGTCGAGGCCGGCGAACAGCTCGGTGCCGGCGGGGGCGTCGACGGTGTTCCAGCCCATGTGGGGCACGATCTCGGCCTGGAGCGGTTCGACCGCGCCGGGCCACTCGTCGAGGCCCTCGGTCTCCACGCCGTGTTCGATGCCGCGTGCGAACAGGATCTGCATCCCGACGCAGATGCCCATCACCGGGCGGCCGCCGGAGAGGCGCCGGTCGATGATCCAGTCGCCGCGGGCCTCCTTGAGGCCCTTCATGCAGGCGGCGAAGGCGCCGACGCCGGGGACCAGCAGCCCGTCGGCGTTCATGGCCTTGTCGAAGTCACGGGTTATCTCGACCTCGGCGCCGGTGCGTGCGAGGGCGCGCTCGGCGGACCTCACGTTGCCGAAGCCGTAGTCGAAGACGACGACCTTCTTGGACGCGTTGTTCCTGGACGCGGTGCTCAATTCCACACCTCCAGCCGCAGGATGCCCGCGACGAGGCACATCGCGGCGCCGATCGAGAGCAGCGTGATGAGGCTCTTCGGCATCTGCTGCTTGGCGAACGAGATGATCCCGCCGACCAGGAAGAGGCCGACGACGATCAGGACGGTGGACAGCCCGTTCACAGCGCGCCCTTCGTGGAGGGCAGGATGCCGGCGGCGCGCGGGTCGCGCTCGGAGGCGTAGCGCAGGGCCCGGGCGAGCGCCTTGAACTGGCATTCGACGATGTGGTGGGCATTGCGCCCGTACGGCACGTGGACGTGCAGCGCGATCTGGGCCTGGGCGACGAAGGACTCCAGGATGTGCCGGGTCATCGTGGTGTCGTACTCGCCGATCATCGGCGCCATCTTCTCGGGCTCGGTGTGCACGAGGTAGGGGCGGCCGGAGAGGTCGACGGTGACCTGGGCGAGGGACTCGTCCAGCGGGACCGTGCAGTTGCCGAAGCGGTAGATGCCCACCTTGTCGCCGAGGGCCTGCTTGAAGGCGGCGCCCAGCGCGAGGGCGGTGTCCTCGATGGTGTGGTGGGAGTCGATGTGCAGGTCGCCGTCGGTCTTCACGGTGAGGTCGAACAGACCGTGGCGGCCGAGCTGGTCGAGCATGTGGTCGTAGAAGCCGACCCCGGTGGAGATCTCCGTCTTGCCGGTGCCGTCGAGGTTGATCTCGACGAGGACCGACGTCTCCTTCGTCGTCCGCTCTACGCGTCCTACGCGGCTCATGCGTTCTGCTCCTTCTTGAGTTCACGGACCGCGTCGAGGAACGCGTCGTTCTCTTCGGGGGTGCCGGCGGTGACCCGGAGCCAGCCCGGTACTCCGTTGTCCCGGACCAGGACACCCCGGTCGAGGATCTGCTGCCACACGGTGTGGGAGTCGTCGAAGCGGCCGAACTGCACGAAGTTGGCGTCGGACGCGGTCACCTCGTAGCCGAGCGCCAGCAACTCTTCCACCAGCCGGTCCCGTTCCGACTTCAGCTGTTCGACGTACTTCAGCAGGGTGCCGGTGTGTTCCAGGGCGGCGAGGGCGGTCGCCTGGGTGACGGCCGACAGGTGGTACGGCAGCCGGACCAGCTGGACGGCGTCCACGACCGCCGGGTGGGCGGCGAGGTAGCCGAGGCGCAGGCCGGCCGCGCCGAACGCCTTCGACATCGTGCGCGAGACGACGAGGTTCGGCCGGCCCTCGATGAGGGGCAGCAGCGAGTCGCCGTGGCTGAACTCGATGTACGCCTCGTCGACCACGACGAGCGACGGCTTCGCCGCCTGCGCGGCCTCGTACAGCGCGAGGACGGTCTCGGCCGGGACGGCGGTGCCCGTGGGGTTGTTGGGGGTGGTGATGAAGACGACGTCGGGCCGGTGCTCGGCGATCGCCTTCTGGGCGGCGGCGAGATCGATCGTGAAGTCGTCGTTGCGGGGGCCGGAGATCCATTCCGTGCCGGTCCCTCGGGAGATCAGGCCGTGCATCGAGTACGAGGGCTCGAACCCGATGGCGCTGCGGCCGGGCCCGCCGAAGGTCTGCAGCAGCTGCTGGATGACCTCGTTGGAGCCGTTGGCGGCCCACACGTTGGCGAGGCCGACCTGGTGGCCGGAGGTGTCCGTCAGGTACGCGGCGAGCCGGGTCCGCAGCTCGACCGCGTCCCGGTCGGGGTAGCGGTTGAGGTTCCGGGCCGCCTCGCGCACCCGCTCGGTGATCCGTTCGACCAGCGGCTCGGGCAGCGGGTACGGGTTCTCGTTGGTGTTCAGGCGTACGGGGACGTCGAGCTGGGGCGCGCCGTAGGGGCTCTTGCCGCGCAGTTCGTCCCGTACGGGGAGGTCGTCGATTCCGAAGCTCACTTGCCAGGCACCTTCCAGCCGAACCTTGCCTTGATCGCCGCGCCGTGCGCGGGGAGGTCCTCCGCCTCCGCCAGCGTCACCACGTGGTGCGCGACCTCGGCCAGCGCGTCCTCGGTGTAGTCGACGATGTGGATGCCGCGCAGGAAGGACTGGACGGACAGGCCGGAGGAGTGGCAGGCGCAGCCGCCGGTGGGGAGCACGTGGTTGGAACCGGCCGCGTAGTCGCCCAGCGAGACCGGGGCCCAGGGGCCGATGAAGATCGCGCCCGCGTTGACGACCCGCTCGGCGACGGCGGCGGCGTCGGCCGTCTGGATCTCCAGGTGCTCGGCGCCGTAGGCGTTGACGACGCGCAGGCCCTCGTCGACGCCGTCGACCAGCACGATCGCGGACTGGCGGCCCGCGAGAGCCGGGCGGATGCGGTCCTCGATGTGCTTGGTGGCCTCGACCTGCGGCTGGAGTTCCTTCTCGACCGCGTCGGCGAGCGCGACGGAGTCCGTGACGAGCACGGCGGCGGCGAGCGGGTCGTGCTCGGCCTGGCTGATCAGGTCGGCGGCGACGTGCACCGGGTCGGCGGTGTCGTCGGCGAGGACCGCGATCTCGGTCGGGCCCGCCTCGGAGTCGATGCCGATGACGCCGGTGAAGTACCGCTTGGCGGCGGCCACCCAGATGTTGCCCGGCCCGGTGACCATGGGGGCGGGCGGGCAGGACTCGGTGCCGTACGCGAACATCGCGACGGCGGTGGCGCCGCCGGCCGCGTAGACCTCGTCGACGCCGAGCAGCGCGCAGGCGGCCAGGATCGTGGGGTGCGGGAGCCCGTCGAACTCGGCCTGCGCCGGTGAGGCGAGGGCGATGGACGGAACACCGGCCTCCTGCGCCGGGACCACGTTCATGATCACGGACGAGGGGTAGACCGACCGGCCGCCGGGGGCGTACAGGCCGACGCGCTCGACCGGCACCCACTTCTCGGTGACGGTGCCGCCGGGGACGACCTGGGTGGTGTGGGTGGTGCGGCGCTGCGCGCGGTGGACGGTGCGGGCGCGCCGGATCGACTCCTCCAGGGCCGCGCGGACGGCCGGGTCGAGCTGCTCCAGGGCCGCGGTGAGGGCCTCGACGGGTACCCGCACGGAGGTCAGGCGTACCCCGTCGAACTTCTCCGCGAAGTCGATCAGCGCCGCGTCGCCCCGATGATGCACGGCCTCGCAGATCGGACGCACCTTCTCCAGGGCGGCCGAGACGTCGAAGTCGGCTCGGGGCAGCAGGTCGCGCAGGGCGGGTCCCTCGGGGAGGGCGTCGCCGCGCAGATCGATTCGGGAGATCACAGGCCCAATTCTCTCAGACCCGCGTCGGCGGCCGTCCGCGCGTTCCAATGGCTGATACGGCTCGGGCGGGAACCCGGAAGATCCTCTTCACGTCTAGCGTTCAGGCTGTCACTCAGCGGGCATCACCAGCGTGAACAGTTGCGCGATACACGTGAATGCCGTGGACGGGGGAAGGAAGAGTCGTGAGCGAGGGGCCCGGCATCCGGGACGACGGGGACCTGCCGGAGGACCTGACCGCCGCGGAAGCGGGCATGTGGCAGGCCTTCCGCAACGGCAGCGTGTACGACCTGCGGGACGGGGACGTCGCCGTGGACGATCCGCACGGCGGCCACCCCTGGGGTCCCGAGCGGTCGGTGCGGGCCCGGATCGTGGCCTGGCTGCTGTTGGACGGCCCGCCCGCGCTGGCGGGCCGGGTGTCCGCGCTGAAGCTGGTCGGCGTCCAGATCATGGGCGTGCTGGAGCTCGCGGGCGGCCAGGTGGTGCCGTACGTGGAGATGAAGGGCTGCCGGTTCGAGAAGGAGATCCTGCTGCCGGAGGCCCGGTTCACGACCGTCCGGCTGGTGGACTGCTCGGTGCCCCGGCTGGAGGCCGCCCGGCTGCACACGGAGGGCGATCTGCATCTGCCGCGCTGCCGCTTCCACAACGGGGTGCGGCTGGCGGACGCCCAGATCGGCACCGATCTGCTGCTCAACCAGGCGGTCGTCTACCGCGACCGGCACGGCCGCTCGCTCTCCGCCGACGGGCTGACCGTCGCCCAGGACGTCCAGGCCGAGATGCTGGAGTCGCACGGCGAGCTGAGCCTGCGCGGCGCGACGGTCGGCGCCTCGCTCAGCCTGCGCGGCAGCCGGCTCGCCAACCCCTACGGCCGCCTCGCCCTGAACGCGCCGCAGCTGACCGTCGAGCGCACCCTGTATCTGACCCCGGCCGGCCTCGGCAATCCGCTGCACACCAGCGGCAGCACGCCCGCGCGCGGGACCCGGGTGCAGCGCTTCGAGTGCCAGGGCGGAATCAGGCTGGACGACGGGCGGTTCGGGGACTCCGTCGACCTGGAGCGGGCCCGGTTCACCTTCACGGACGAACAGGAACTGTCGCTGCGCCGCGTTCAGGTGCCCGAGCTGCGCTTCCTCGGGGAGAAGCCCGAGCGCGGCAAGGTCGTCCTGTCCGGGGCCCGTGTCGGCGTCCTGATCGACAAGTCGGAGAGCTGGCCCGGCCCGGGCAACCTCCACATGGGCGGCTTCCAGTACGAGACCCTCGTACCGCGCGGCCAGTTCCCGCTGGCCGAACGGCTGGAGTGGGTGGCGGCGGCGACCGCCGAGTACAGCCCGGAGCCGTACGAGCGACTGGCGACCGTGCTGCGGGCCGGCGGAGACGACGAGGGCGCCCGCGAGGTGCTCCTCGCCAAGCAGCGCCACCGGCGGGAGAACCTGCCGCTCGCGGCCAAGCTCTGGGGGTACGCGCAGGACTGGACGGTCGCCTACGGGTACCGGCCGGGCCGGGCGGCGGTGTGGATGGCGGTGCTGTGGGCGCTCACCTCGTACGCCTTCTCGCACGCCGAGCATCCGCCGATGAAGAGCGGCGAACACCCGGACTGGAACGCGTCCCTGTTCGCCCTTGACCTGCTGCTGCCGGTCATCGACCTCGGCCAGGTCGGCTACTGGCAGCTGGAGAACAGCTGGCAGTGGCTGGCGGCGGTGGTCATCATCCTGGGGTGGATCCTGGCGACGACGGTGGCGGCGGGCGCCACCCGCCTGCTGAGCAGGAACTGACCGGTTCCGTATCGGAGTTGACCGGCGATTTCGTACCGATCTCCGATCCAGACAACCTGACGCGTCGTCCCTCCGTCTTCACAGCGAACCATCAATCCGCGACACCACGACGGTGAGCACCCGGCCCGCGAGAGCGGCACCGGGCGAGGCGCACATAGGGGGGCCAGGCGCCATGGATCCGCTGCGTGCGCTCGTCCGTACGGCCCGGATGGCGCGTCACACCTCACGGCTCGCCGTGGGGCTGCCGGCCGACGACGAGGTGCTGCTCGACGCCCCCGACGAGCGGCTCGGGCCCGCGCTGGTGGCGGCCGGCCGCGGTGACCACACCCCCGCGGCGAAACTGCTGGCGACCACCCGGGAGGCCGCCGAGTGGGAGAACCGCGACCGGTACGCGCTGCGGCTGGCCGCGTTCGCCCACGCGCGCGACGCGTGGCTGCGGACCTGGCACCGGGCCGCCCCGCACGACCCGGACCTCCTGCTGGTCAGGGCCGAACTGGCGGTGGCCCGCGGCTGGCGCTCCCCCGCCCGGGCCGAACTGCTGCGCGAGGCCGGCCCGTTGATCACGGCGGCGGCCGAGGGCGAGCCGCGCGATCCGGTGCCCTGGCGGATCGCGCTCGACCACGCCCGGGGCACCGGGCTCGACCACACCGGCTTCGAGCGGCTGTGGACGGAGGCGGTCCGCCGCTCACCGCACCACTACGGCTGTCATGTCTCGGCCCTGAAGTACCTGTCCGCCGCGTGGTACGGCTCGCACCGCGAGTGCTTCGACTTCGCCGAGCGGGCCGCCGAGGACGCGCTCCCCGGGTCCCTCGTCCGGGCCCTGCCGATGCGGGCGGCCTTCGCGTACCTCGCCGACGGCGGCGGGGCCGCGATCCCCCGCGCGCGGCTGGACGGGGCGGCGGACGGCGCGATCGCGCTCTCCGCCGAGTACGGCCCCGGCGACCCGTGGCCGGCCGAGGTACGCAACCTCCTGACCTACGTCCTGGTCCGGCTGGAACGCTGGTCCGACGCCCTGGCCCAGCTGCGCATGATCGGCCCGTACGCCACGTCGTTCCCCTGGGACCGGGTGTCGGACGATCCGCTGGGCCAATTCCTCCAGCTGCGGGACGGCGTACGGCTGGAGGTGGCGTGCTCGATCCCGCTGCGCGCACGGCCGAAGAGGCCCGAGCGGGGCGAAGGGTAGCTCCCGGCGGAGGTCACCAAACGAGTACGGACGAACGCGTGCGCCCCGACGACCATTAGGCTCTGGCCTCGTGACCACCGTCCGGCTGCCGCTCTTCCCCCTGAACTCGGTGTTGTACCCGGGGCTCGTGCTTCCTCTGAACATCTTCGAGGAGCGCTATCGCGCCATGATGCGCGAGTTGCTGAAGACCCCCGAGGACCAACCCCGCCGCTTCGCCGTGGTCGCCATCCGCGACGGCCACGAGGTCGCGCCGAGCGCCCCCGGCATGCCGGATCCGACCGCGCTGCCCGACCGGGGTCCCACGGCGGGCTTCGGCGAGGAACCGACGAAGGCGTTCCACTCCGTGGGCTGCATCGCGGACGCGGCCACCATCCGGGAGCGCGACAACGGCACGTACGAGGTCCTCGCGACGGGTACCACCCGCGTGCGCCTGCGCTCGGTGGACACCACGGGTCCGTTCCTGGTGGCGGACCTGGAGGAGCTGCCGGAGGAGCCGGGCGACGAGGCGGGCGCGCTCGCCGAGGGTGTCCTGCGGGCGTTCCGCCAGTACCAGAAGCGGCTCGCGGGCGCCCGGGAGCGCTCGCTGTCGACGGGTGCGGACCTGCCCGACGAGCCGGCCGTCGTCTCGTACCTGGTCGCGGCGGCGATGATGCTCGACACGCCCGCCAAGCAGCGGCTCCTCCAGGCCCCCGACACGGCGTCCCGGCTGCGTGACGAGCTGAAACTCCTGCGCGCCGAGTCCGCGATCATCCGTAGTCTGCCGTCGTTGCCCGCGTCGGAGCTGACGCGGGGACCGACGAGCCTCAACTGACGCACACGAGAAGGCCGATGGCGAAGAAGTCGAAGAAGCAGCAGGCGGGCGGCACACCGGCGACGGTGGCCCTGACGGCGGCGGGCGTGGAGTACACCGTGCACGCCTACGAGCACGATCCGGCGCATCCCTCCTACGGCGAGGAGGCGGCCGAGGCGATGGGCGTGTCGCCCGAGCGGGTCTTCAAGACCCTGGTGGCGGAGGTCGACGGCGCGCTCGTGGTGGCTGTCGTGCCGGTGGCGGGCTCGCTGGACCTGAAGTCGCTGGCGACGGCGGTCGGCGGCAAGCGGGCGGCGATGGCCGACCCCACGCTCGCGGAGCGCACGACGGGCTATGTGCGGGGCGGGATCTCCCCCCTCGGCCAGCGCAAGCGCCTGCGCACGGTGCTGGACGCGTCGGCGGACGCGCACGACACGATCTGCGTCTCGGCCGGGCGGCGGGGCCTGGAGGTCGAACTGTCCCCGGGTGACCTCGCGAAGCTCACGGCGGCGGTGTCCGCGCGGATCGCTCGCGCGTGACGTTCGGGGGGCGGCGCGTTCTCGGCTGCCGGCCCGGTGGGGCTTCTCGCGCAGTTCCCCGCGCCCCTAAAAGCACCAGGCCCTGCGGGCCTGAAAAGCAGGGGGCGCAGCCCCTGCTTTTCAGGGGCGCGGGGAACTGCGCGAGAAGCCCCACTCACCCGCACCCGCCGACGCACCCGAACCCCCGAGCTATCAGGCGCCCGGAAATCACACCACCGGCGCGCCGTACCCGTCCTTCCCCGGCTCGGACTCGAACGGCTCGGGATCACGCGGTCCGAACAGCGCCGTCAATCCGAGGTGCACCAACAACGCGGCAAACGGCCACGCCAACAACGCCCCCTTCGCCGCGAGCTTCAGCGGCGCCGAGAACGTCACCCCCTGCCCGACCTCCTTCGCCCGCGCGGCGACATCGGTCCCGGGCCCGAGCCACACCCCGAGCCGCCATGCCACCACGGCCCCGAGCAGCCCGCCGATCAAGAGCCCCACGGTGAGCGGCACCCCGCCACGCCGGCGCAGCAGGAAGACGACGAGCCCGCTGAGCGCCCCCGCGCCCAGGGCCAGCAGTGTGAACGTCCCGTCGACACCCACGGCCTGCTCGCCCTCGGTGTCCTTGAAGTAGACGGCCGAGCCGTCGGAGACGAGCGGCACGTGCGGCGCGAGCCACCACCACAGGACACCCAGCAGCGCGCCACCGAGCAGCGCCATGACCACGGTGACGACGGCGGCCTCGATCACCTCGGTCCTGAGCCCGGGGCCGGCCGGCTTCTCCGGCTTCTCCGGCCCGTACCAGGGTTCCGCCCCGCCCCCACCGCTGGTGGGCGGCGGAGCCCACGGGTCGTTCGGGGACTGGTCGTGCGGCGGCGGTGGAGGAGTCAACGGTGCGGTCACTCTGCCATCGTGCCAGGCCCGCCCGCGCGCCGCGTCACCGGACGGCGGCCCGCCGGTACGCCCAGGTGGCGACGGCGAGCGAGACGACGCCGACCCCCGCGCACACGGCGAGGTTCCCGAGCACGAACGCCCAGTCGGGGTTCGGCCCGAACGTCCGCGCGAAAGCCTCCACGCCGTACGTCGACGGCAGCAGGTCCCGGGCGAACTGGACGAAGCCCGGCATCCGGTCGGCCGGCAGCACGCCCAGCAGCAGCGCCGCCGACATGCCGAGCTGTCCCAGCACGGTGGCCAGTTCCGGGCGCGGGGCGAGCAGCCCCAGCGCGGCGCCCAGGCCGGCGAGCGCGGCCCCGGCGAGCGGGATCACGGCGGCGAGCACCCAGAGGTGGGTCAGCGGCAGCCCGAAGAGCACACAGCCGAAGACGGCGGTCACGACGGTGCCCGGCACGGTGAAGGAGGCGTACGCCCCCGCCGCGCCCAGCACCACGGCCGCCGGCGGGACGGGCAGGGTCGCGTAGTGGTCGAGCCCGCCGCTGGACCGCAGCTGCCCGAAGTACTGGGCCAGCAGGTTCAGGGCGACGAACGCGACGACGAGCACCGACGAACCGGCGACCACGGCGTGCGCCTCGGCGCCGCCGTCCACCACCCCGCGCATCAGGATCATGATCCCGATCGACTGGAAGGTGGCGACGAACAGCAGCGGGATCCGCGCGACCCGCGCCCGGGACAGCTGCGCCCGGTACACCGCGCAGAGCGACGGCCACAGGCGCGCGCGGGGCCCGAGCTCGGCGGCTCCGCGCGCCACGCGCTCCTCCACCGCCAGGGCCTTGCCCGGCAGGATCTCGGCGGGTACGACACTCACGTCGAGCTGCTCCTCATCGCTTCGGCTGTCGCCCATTGTCGTACGGCTGCGGCTGCCCCGTCGTTCACCTGCGCACCGACTGTTCTCCGGCTCACGCCCGCGTCCCTCACCCCTTGACCAGTCCCTGCACGCTGCCCGCGCTGCCGCCGAGCGCGAGGTAGACGTCCTCCAGGCTCGGGGTGGCGAGGGTGAAGTCGTCGAGCGCCACGAAGGCGGCGCCCCCGGTCACGGTGGCCACCACGGCGCGCGCCTCCTCGGGTGCGAGCCGGAGCGTCCAGCGGCGCCCGGACTCCACCGCGCGCGGGCGCAGGACCGCGACCTCGGGCACGTCCAGCGGGGCCTTCTCCCGCCACACCAGGTCGACCCGCACCTCGCCCGCGACCTGCTCCTTCAGCCCGGCCGGCGTGTCGCAGGCGATGACCCGGCCGTGGTCGAGGACGGCGACCCGGTCGAGCACGGTCTCGGCCTCGATGACGTTGTGGGTGACCAGCAGGACGGTGGTGCCGGACTCGGCGCGCCGCCGGTCGACGGCGGCCCACACGGCGCGCCGGGCCACCGGGTCCATTCCGCTGGTGGGCTCGTCGAGCACGAGCAGCGGGCGCTCCCCGACGAGCGCGGTGGCGAAGCAGGCGAGCCGCCGCTGACCGCCGGACAGCTTCTTCAGCGGCCGCGCGGCGAGCCCGGTCAGCCCCAGCTCCTCCAGCACCGCGTCCCGCTCGGCCCGCGCCCGCCGTACGTCCAGCCCGCGCAGCCGTCCGGTGGTCTCGGCGGCGAGCGCCACGGTCAGCTCGTCGAGGGCGGTGGACTCCTGCCCCAGGTAGGCGAGGATCCGCGCGGCCCGCTCCGGGTGCCGCACGATGTCGTGGCCCAGGATCTCGACGGTGCCGTCGTCGGGCCGCATCAGCCCGGTCAGCTGTCGTACGAGTGTGGTCTTGCCGGCCCCGTTGGGCCCCAGCAGCCCGAAGATCTCCCCGCGCCGGACCTCGAGCGCCACCGCGTCGTTGGCCCGCACCTCGGGAGTCGCCGGCGTCCCGCGCCGTCCCCGGGTCGCCGGATAGGTCTTGGTGAGCCCCCGCACAGCGCACACGACATCCCCACCATGCCGGACCGCCTGTGCCGTACGCGTACTCACGAGGGACGAGCCTACGGGGTCCGGGGGGCCATCCCGTCTCCGGGGCACTGCAGCGCGCCCCGTCAGGGGCGCGGGGAACTGCGCGACCAGCCAGAATCAACCCGCAGTCGCCCGAAAACAGTCAGCCCCGGCCCGTGAGGCGCCCTTACCGCTCCCCCGCCGGCGCGTGCTCCACCCCGGTCCGCACATCGATCTCCCGCCAGAACCCGGCCCTGATCGCGTACCGGTCGTGCTCGTCGATCTGATCGTCCTTGTGCGCCAGCAGCCCGAACCGCGCCGCGTACCGCAGCAGCTCCCCGTCCACCCGGTGCGGCACCCTCGGATACATCCCCGACAGCTTCTGCAGATGCGACTGATCGGTCAGCCGGGCCATCCACCGCCGGGCGAACACCTGTCCGACCTCGAAGGGATCGCCGCCCACGGTCGTGATGTCCTCCTCCCGGTCGGCCCACCGCTGCTCCGCCGTCGTCAGCTGCGCCAGCGTCGGCATCGCCGCGGCCTCCGGCGGCTCCGCCGCGCCCCCGGGCCGGTCCACCCAGCCCTTGTCGGAGGACCACCTGAGCGTGGCGGTGGCCGGGTGCTGCACGGCGTGCGCCCCGGGCCCGCGCATCGCCGCGAGATCCTTCGGCGTCGGTACGCCCTTGGGGGCGGACGCCCGTTCCTCGCTGCCGTTGCGCGCGGCGCCGGCCGCCGAGGCGTGCTCGGGGTCTCCGGGCGCCCGCTCGGCGGCCGCCGCGAGCGCCGACTCGGGCAGCGGGGCCGACAGGATCGCGGCGATCTCCGGCCGCGGCACCGGCTGGGGCGCGCAGACCCCGCCGAGGTCCTTGGCCCGTACGGCCTTGGTGATCCACATCCGGTCGAGCACCCGCCGCTCGTCGGCCTCGGCCACCAGGTCCTCGGACTGGTTGTAGTCGCCGTCGGCGGCCTGGACGGCCCACAGGTGGACGGCGACGCCGTGCTCCTTGGCGGCCATCATGCCGGGCAGCAGGTCCCCGTCGCCGGTCACGAGGACCACGTCGGAGCAGGCGCGGTTGCGGGCCAGTTCGGTCAGTTCGGCGTGCATGGCGGCGTCCACGCCCTTCTGCGCCCAGCGCCCGTCGCTGCGGGTCAGCGCGCCCAGCCGGACGGTCACCCGGGGCATCACGCGCAGCCGGCGGTGCTCGGGCTGCGGAACGCGGTCGGGGGCGCCGTCGAACCAGTAGATGCGCAGCAACGGCCGTTCGGTGTCGGCCTCGGCGCGCTCGCGCAGCCCCTGGATGAGGGCGGCGTGATCTACGGTGATGCGGGAGCGGGAGGGTTCCCCGGCGAGGAGGCTGGCGGCCGCGCCGAGCAGATACCCGGCGTCCACCAGGACGATGCAGCGGTCCACGCGATCCACCCTCTTTCCGGGAGGTTTGCTTCGGGCTTCCTTCGAGTCTGCCCGACCGCGCGGAGGTTAACGGCCGGAACTCGATCTTCGGCGTGGCGTATCCGGGCGCGCGCCCCCTCTGCCACGGCCCGCGGTCGGACAACTCTCGTCACGGACGGTGATTTTCCGAAATGCGCACCTTGTCATGCTATGTGAGTCTGGTCGCGGCCCTGGCCCCTAGATCCCCCACAGGAGGCAGATCACCATGGCCAAGAACAAGAAGCAGGACCGAAAGCAGCCCCAGTCCGAGCGTGGTCAGCAGCAGGCCCAGCAGTCCTCGCTGGAGACGCAGGCCGAGCAGCGCGCGACCCAGGTGACGCCCGGCGACATGGCCCGCAAGGGCCGGCAGAAGCGCTTCGGTCACAACTGACATCTGCGTAAAGGCTGTTGCAGCCCAGATACACCGAGGGGCGCGTCCGGAAGACCGGATGCGCCCCTCGCGCGTTCACGCCCGTCGAACCCCGAGTCGGTCCGGGGTCCGGCCGGGTCCGCTCAGCCTGCCAGGCAGGAGGGTCCGAGCAGTACCTTCAGGTCGCCGAACAGGGCCGGGTCGGGCTTGACCCGGTGCCGGTCGAGGCGGAGCACGGTCGTCTTCGTCGGGCCCTGGAGCCTGATCCGGACCTCGCTGTCGCCCTTGTGGTGGGTGAGGATCTCGCCGAGCCGGCTGACCATGGGCGGGGTGACGCGGGTCGCCGGGATGGTGAGGATCACGGGCGCGTTGGTGCCCGCGTTCGACAGGTCGGGGACCTGCATCTCCATCGCGACCAGCCGCGGCACGTCCTCGCGCTTGTCGAGGCGGCCCTTGACGAACACGACGGCGTCCTCGACGAGTTGCGTGGAGACGAGCTGGTAGGTCGCCGGGAAGAACATGCACTCGATGGAGCCGGCCAGGTCCTCGACGGTGGCGATGGCCCAGGCGTTGCCCTGCTTGGTCATCTTGCGCTGGAGGCCCGAGATGATGCCGCCGATGGTGACGACCGCGCCGTCCGCGTGCTCGCCGCCGGTGAGCTGGGCGATGCCCGCGTCGGCCTTGTCGGCGAGCACGTGCTCCAGACCGAAGAGGGGGTGGTCGGAGACGTAGAGACCGAGCATCTCCCGCTCCTGGGCGAGGAGATAGGTCTTGTCCCACTCCTCCGTGGTGAACTCCACGTCGAGCCCGAAGCCCGGCTCGCTGGTGTCGTCCTCGCCCATGCCGCCGAAGAGGTCGAACTGGCCCTCGGCCTCCTTGCGCTTGACCGCTACCACGTTGTCGATCATCGGGTCGAAGTGCGCGGTGAGCCCCTTGCGGGTGTGCCCCATGGAGTCGAAGGCGCCCGCCTTGATCAGCGACTCCGTCGTCCGCTTGTTGCAGGCGACCGCCTCGACCTTGTCGAGGTAGTCCGGGAAGGAGGCGTACTTCCCCTTGGCCTTGCGGCTGCGGATGATCGACTCCACCACGTTCGTCCCGACGTTGCGGACGGCGGAGAGGCCGAAGAGGATCACGTCGTCGCCCTGGGCGGCGAAGTTCTGCTCGGACTCGTTGACGTTCGGCGGGAGCACCTTGATCTTCATGCGCCGGCACTCGTTGAGGTAGACCGCCGACTTGTCCTTGTCGTCCTTGACCGAGGTGAGCAGCGCGGCCATGTACTCGGCCGGGTAGTTGGCCTTGAGGTACGCCGTCCAGTAGGAGACCAGGCCGTACGCGGCGGAGTGGGCCTTGTTGAAGGCGTAGCCGGCGAACGGGACCAGTACGTCCCACAGGGCCTGGATGGCCTCGTCGCTGTAGCCGTTCTTCTTGGCGCCGGCCTGGAAGATGGTGAAGTTCTTCGCCAGTTCCTCGGGCTTCTTCTTGCCCATCACGCGGCGGAGGATGTCGGCCTCGCCGAGCGAGTACCCGGCGATGATCTGCGCCGCCTTCTGCACCTGCTCCTGGTACACGATCAGGCCGTAGGTGACCGCGAGGACCTCTTCGAGCGGCTCCTCCAGCTCCTTGTGGATCGGGGTGATCTCCTGGCGGCCGTTCTTGCGCTCGGCGTAGTTGATGTGCGAGTTCATGCCCATCGGGCCGGGCCGGTAGAGGGCCGAGACGGCGGAGATGTCCTCGAAGTTGTCGGGCTGCATCTGGCGGAGCAGCGAGCGCATGGGGCCGCCGTCGAACTGGAAGACGCCGAGCGTGTCGCCTCGGCAGAGCAGTTCGAAGGTCTTGGGGTCGTCCAGCGGGAGGGAGAGCATCTCCAGGTCGATGCCCTTGTTGGCCTTCACCATCTTGATGGCGTCGTCCATGATCGTGAGGTTGCGCAGGCCGAGGAAGTCCATCTTCAGCAGGCCGAGCGACTCGCACTGCGGGTAGTCCCACTGGGTGATGGTCACGCCGTCGGTGTGCCGCACCCAGATCGGGGCGTGGTCGACGATGGGCTCGCTGGACATGATCACGCCGGCGGCGTGCACACCCATCTGCCGGACCAGGCCCTCGACGCCCTTGGCGGTGTCGATGACCTTCTTCACGTCCGGTTCGTTCTCGTACATCGACCGGATCTCGCCCGCCTCGCTGTAGCGCGGGTGGGAGGGGTCGGTGATGCCGTTGAGGTCGATGCCCTTGCCGAGGACGTCGGCGGGCATGGCCTTGGTGAGCCGGTCGCCCATCGCGTACGGGTAGCCCAGCACGCGCGCGGAGTCCTTGATGGCGTTCTTCGCCTTGATCTTGCCGTAGGTGCCGATCATGGCGACCTTGTCGGCGCCGTACTTCTCCGTCACGTACCGGATCACCTCGACGCGCCTGCGCTCGTCGAAGTCGATGTCGACATCGGGCATGGAGATGCGCTCGGGGTTGAGGAACCGCTCGAAGATCAGGCCGTGCGGGATGGGGTCGAGGTCGGTGATGCCCATGGCGTACGCGACGATCGAGCCGGCCGCGGAGCCTCGGCCGGGGCCGACCGCGATGCCCTGCTTCTTGGCCCACATGATGAAGTCGGCGACCACGAGGAAGTAGCCCGGGAACCCCATCGAGATGATGGTGTCCATCTCGTACTCGACCTGCTTCATGCGGTCGTCCGGGATGCCGTCCGGGAAGCGGCGGTGCATGCCGCGCATGGTCTCCTCGCGGAACCAGCTGACCTCCGTGTACCCCTCGGGGATGTCGAACTTCGGCATCAGGTTCTTCGCCTCGAACATGCCGCTGGTGTCGATCTGCTCGGCCACCAGCAGGGTGTTGGCGCAGCCCTCCTGCCAGGCGTCCGAGGAGTCGATGGCGTACATCTCGTCCGTGGACTTCAGGTAGTAGCCGGTGCCGTCGAACTTGAACCGGTCCGGGTCGGAGAGGTTCTTGCCGGTCTGGATGCACAGCAGCGCGTCGTGCGCGGTCGCCTCGTGCGCGTACGTGTAGTGCGAGTCGTTGGTGACCAGGGGCGGGATGCCGAGCTTCTTGCCGATCTCCAGCAGACCGTCGCGGACCCGGTGCTCGATCTCGATGCCGTGGTCCATCAGCTCCAGGAAGTACCGGTCCTTGCCGAAGATGTCCTGGTACTCGGCGGCCGACTTCAGGGCCTCGTCGAACTGGCCGAGGCGCAGCCGGGTCTGCAGCTCGCCGGAGGGGCAGCCCGTGGAGGCGATGAGCCCCTCGGACCACTGGGAGATGGTCTCCTTGTCCATCCGGGGCCACTTCTGCAGCCAGCCCTCGGCGTACGCGTCGGAGGAGAGCTTGAAGAGGTTGTGCAGGCCGGTCTTGTTCGCCGCCCAGATCGTCTTGTGGGTGTAACCACCGGAACCGGACACGTCGTCCCGCTTCTGGTGGGGCTGGCCCCACTGGATCTTGCGCTTGTTGCGCCGGGACTCCGGGGCGACGTACGCCTCGATGCCGATGATCGGGGTGACGCCGGCCTTCTTCGCGGAGTGGAAGAAGTCGTACGCCCCGTGCAGGTTGCCGTGGTCGGACATGGCGATGTGGGTCATGCCCATCTCGTTGCACGCCTCGAACATGTCCTTCAGCCGCGCGGCACCGTCCAGCAGCGAGTACTGGGTGTGGACGTGCAGGTGCGTGAACGGCGGCTTTGACACGGCTTCGGCCTCCAGGGGACACAGGGAAAACAGGCGTGAACGACTTCCCCACGGGCTGCGGACAGTCTGGGGGACAGCGTCGAAGTCTATGCCTCGGCACTGACACGGCGAGGGGTGTCCCCCGTACCTTTCGGGGAGGAGTCGTGGGCACTCCCGTGCGCGCTCGCACGTTGTGATGTCGACCCACCCGTGATCCACCAGGAGGCACCCAGCGATGTCGGTTCCGAAGCTCAACGACGAGCGACGCGGTGAGGAGATCCTCGCCGTCTTCGACACCGCCTTCGGCCAGCTCCTGGCCGCCGACCCGGCCGCGTTCCGCGTGAAGTTCCGGAAGATGGCGGCCTCGGCCTTCGCGTTCTACCGGGGCACGGCGTGCCTGTTCTACAAGGACCTGGAGGAGGAGAACGCCGGGCGGGGTGGTGGGAGCGAAGGTGCCGGACCGTACCTGGACGAGCGCACCTCGCGCGTGTGGATCCACGGCGACCTGCACGCGGAGAACTTCGGCACGTACATGGACTCCACGGGCCGCCTGATCTTCAACGTGAACGACTTCGACGAGGCGTACGTCGCCCCCTTCACCTGGGACCTGAAGCGCTTCGCCGCCTCCGTGGCGCTCATCGGGTACGCGAAGGCGCTCAGCGACGAGCAGATCACGGAGCTGGTGGAGATCTACGCGGCCGCCTACCGCGAGCGGATCCACGCCATAGCGACCGGCGCCAAGCGGGACGAGGTGCCTCCGTTCACGCTGGACACCGCCCAGGGCCCGCTGCTGGACGCGCTGCGTGACGCCCGCTCGCTGACCCGCTTCGGCCTCCTGGACTCGATGACGGAGATCCGCGACTTCGAGCGCCGCTTCGCGCCGGGCGGCGGCTCCATCGAGCTGGACGCGGCCACGCGCTACAAGGTGCTGGCCGCCTTCGACGGCTATCTGGAGACGCTCCCGGAGTCGTCCCTGACCCGCCCCGACTCGTACCGGGTGAAGGACGTCGTCGGCCGCCGGGGCATCGGTATCGGCTCGGCGGGCCTGCCGTCGTACAACATCCTGCTGGAGGGGCAGAGCGACGCCCTGGAGAACGACGTCGTGATCTACATCAAGCAGGCCCAGACCCCGGCCGTCTCCCGGCACATCACCGACCAGCGGATCCGTGACTACTTCGAGCACGAGGGCCACCGCACGGTGATCTCGCAGCGCGCCCTCCAGGCGCACGCGGACCCCTGGCTGGGCTGGACCGAGCTGGACGGCGCCGGGCAGCTGGTCGCCGAGGTCTCGCCGTACGCGGTGGACCTGGACTGGAGCGACATCGACGACCCGGAGGAGATCGCGGCGGTCGTCGCCGACCTCGGCCGGGCCACGGCCACGATGCACGCGGCGGCGGACGACCTGACCGGGCAGTCCCTGGTGCCGTTCTCCACGGAGCGGGCCATCGACGCGGCGATCGCGGCGGACGAGGAGGGCTTCGCCCCGCTCCTGGTGGACTTCGCCCACGCGTACGGGGCCCGCGCGCGTGCGGACCACCAGATCTTCGTCGACCTCTTCCGCAACGGCCGGATCCCCGGCCTGTAGCCGTCCGAGCCGTCCGGCATCCTTTCGAACTCGTCACTCACAGGGGCCCTTTAGCGGTCCCTTACGGGTGAACGTGGGAGACTCTCCGACGCCATGGACATATCCGGGACCCACTTCAGAGCCGTACGCGCGGTGCTGTTCACGACGGTCGTCGTGACGCTCGGCACCGCGTCACACGTGCTGCTGTCCGGGGTCCCGCTCCCGCTGACCACCGTCGCCGCGATCACCGCCGTCGTCTTCGCCGTCTCGTACGCGCTGGCCGGCCGTGAGCGCGGCTTCGGACGGATCGCCGGCGTACTGATCCCGCTGGAGCTGGCCGCCGACACGGTGTTCACCGCGGGTCAGCACGCCTGCTACGGCGAGGCGGGCGGCCCCGTCACGGGTCCGCTGCGCCAGGTCGGGCTGGACGTGCTGTGCGGCGGCAGCGTCGGCGCACCGCTGGCGCGGGTCACCGGCGGCTCCGAACGGGCGGCGACACTGCTGGCGGGCGCCGGTCCGACCGCCGCCTGGCTGCTGCTCGCCGCGCACATCGGCGTGGGGCTGCTGGCCGCCGCCTGGCTGCGGCGGGGCGAGCGGGCGCTGGCCCAGCTGCTGGAGGCCGCGGTCGCCGCCGGTTTCCGGCCGCTGCTGCTCGCGGTCGCCTCCGTCCTGGTGCGGCCCGCTCCGGCGGAGCACCGGCCGCGGCGCGTCGCGGACCGTACGGCCACCGCCCGCACCCTCCTCTTCGCCCACTCCCTGGGACGGCGTGGACCGCCGTGCTCGGTCACGTTCGCGTGACCACCTTCTAGGCACGAGCACCTCCACGTCACACCCATCCGCGCACCCCGGGTGCGCGTTTCCCAGGGAGTCACCCTTATGAGCAAGCGGAACAGCAACGCGGCGAAGTCGGCGGCCCGTGAGCGGCTGCGTCTGGAGCGCGAGCGTCAGGCCAAGCGCGCGAAGGTCAGGCGCCAGGCGATCGTGGCGTCGTCGATCGTCGCGGTCCTCGCGATAGCCGGCGGCATCGGCTACGCCGTCGTCCAGAACAACAAGCCCACGAAGTGGGAGGCGGCCGCCGACGCCACGGTGGTCGCGCCGGCCAACTCCTCCGGCAAGAACGGCACGACCGTCCTGATCGGCGACTCCAAGTCCGACAACGTGGTCCACCTGTACGAGGACCCGCGCTGCCCGGCCTGCGCCAGCTTCGAGCAGACCGTCGGCGAGACGGTGAACAAGGGCATGGAGGACGGCGACTACAAGCTCTCCTTCACCCTCGGCACCTTCCTCGACGGCAACCTCACGGGCGAGGGCTCGAAGAACGCCCTCAGCGCGCTCGGCGCCGCCCTGAACGTCAGCCCCGAGGCCTTCCTCGACTACAAGGCGGCGCTGTACTCGGCGAAGTACCACCCGTCGGAGTCGACCGACGAGTTCGCCAAGGACAGCTATCTGATCAAGGTGGCGAACACGGTCGACGCGCTGAAGAACAACAAGAAGTTCCAGGACGCCGTCGAGAAGGGCACCTACGACGCCTGGGCGATGCGGATGAGCAAGTCGTTCACCGACGCCGAGGGGGTCGAGTCGACCCCGACCATCAAGATCAACGACAAGACGATCAAGAACCCGTCCTCGGTCGCGGACTGGGAGACGGCGCTCAAGGACGCGGGCGTCACGAAGTAGCGACCTGGCGACGTGGTGGCCGTAGCCGCGTGCTCGACGCGACTACGGCTACGGCTACGGCTACGGCTACGGCTACGGCTACGGCTACGGCGCGATGTACGGCTTGACGCGCTTGCGGTAGTCCTCGGGCCGGACCTCGTTGTAGTACTTGTCGGCGTCCTCGTCGTCCGAGGTGAAGATGTAGGCCGGGCACTCGTCGGACTCGACCTTGCCGCTGTGCGCGTACTGCTCCTTGCCGGTGCGCGCCTCGACGACCCGCAGCCGGTACGAGGTGTTGTACGTCTTGATCTTCAGCGGCTTGCCGTCGGCCTCCATGTCGCAGACCTTGCCGGTCGCGGTGGCCTTGGTGCGCTCGACGCAGACGACCAGCTCCGTCTGGGCCGGCTTGTCCTCGTAGCCGAGGAACCAGCCCTTGGGGAAGTCCCCGTCGAGGGGCACGCTGCTGTTCCAGCCGTCGCCGGTGCTGTTCATGAGCTGCGCCGGGTGCACCGTCTTCTTCGTACGGTCGTACGCCGGGAGTCCCGCGAAGCCGAGTCCGTCCGTGCAGACCCGCTCCAGGTCCTGGGTGGTCAGCGGAACCTCCGGCTCGTCGGCGGCGGCACCGGCCGACGACGACGAGCCGGCGCTGCCTCCTCCGGTGCTCCCGGTGCTGCCGCTGCTCCCGGTGGATGACGAGCACCCGCACAGGACTACACCCAGCACTCCGGCGGCGACCCACACCCGGGCACGCTGCATCGACGACCTCCCTGCCGAAAGTGAAAGAAGCAGGCAGGGCATGTCCCCCCGGGTCATGCCCTGTCCCCCCTGCCCTGCCGAGACAGCAGCGTGCCGGAGTCCGGGGCGCCGGGTATCGGGGAAGATCCCCCATGTAGTTGTGCGGCCCCTGTGAAACCGGGGGCTACTCTGTACGCGCCTCGAAGACGCGTGCGAGGAATGCCCGGAGGGGGTGGCGTACGGGGGCGGCGCCCCCGGCGTACGGAGGGGACGTGCGCGCGGCGTACGGGAGGCGTACGGGGTTGCCACGACCATCCCGACAGGGCGCAGGGGGCCTTGAGTTGTCGTCGTTCTCGTTGGAGCCGTCGTTCTCGCTGGAGCCGCCGGTCTCGTCGTTGTCCTCGCCCGCCCTGGTCGGCAGGGAGGCGGAGCGCGAGCTGCTGGCGGCCGTCGTCCGGGCGGGCCGGGACGGCCGGGGTTCGTCGGTGTTCGTGCTGGGCGAGCCGGGCATCGGCAAGTCCCGGCTCGTCGAGGAAGCCGCCTCCGCCGCCGCGCACGCCGGGGCGCGTGTCCTGCGCGGACGAGCCGCGTCCGCCGGGCGCGCGGTGCCGTTGCGCCCCCTGGCGGAGGCCGTGTTCTCCGCTTTACGGGGCGACGGGGCGCCCTCGGACGGGGATCTGGGCCTCTACGAGCCGCTGCTGACCCGGCTGTGCGGGCTGGCGCCGCAGGACGGCGCCCCCCTCGTCGGGTACGCCGAGGCGGTGCTCCGGCTCCTGCACGTCCTCGGCCGGGACGGCGGCTGCGTCCTGGTGCTGGAGGACCTGCACGACGCGGACGCCGACACGCTCGCCATCGTCGACTACCTGACCGACAACCTCTCGGGGCAGCGGACCGTCCTGCTGGCGACCCTGCGCGGCGAGTCCGGCCCGGCGCTCGACCTCGCCGGGGCCGCCACGTCCCGCCGTACGGCCCGGACGATCCGACTCGCCCGCCTCGGGGCGGCCGACACCGCCGAGCTGGCGGCCCGCTGTCTGGGCCACGACGCGGCCGAGGACGTCCCGGCCGCGGTACTGAACCGGCTGCACACCGTGTCCGAGGGCGTGCCCTTCGTCGTGGAGGAGCTGCTGCGCGCCATGATCGACGGGGGCGGTCTCGTCCGGAACGGGGACCGCTGGACGGTGACCGGCTCGCTCGACGCCGGTGTCCCCGCCACCGTCGCCGCGGCCGTCCTGCAGCGCGTGGACCAGCTGCCGCCCGCCGGTGTCGCCCTGCTGGAGGCGGCGGCGGTCCTCGGCCGCCGCTTCCCCGTGGACGTCGCCGCCCACGCCGCCGGCCTGGACCGCGCCACCGCCCTCGCCCAGCTCCGCCACGCCTCGCACGCCCACCTCGTCGCCGACGCCACCACCCCCGCCGACCCCGGCTGGCACTCCTTCCGGCACGCCCTCACGGCCGACGCCATCACCCGCCGCCTGCTCCCGGCCGAACGGGCGGCCCTGTGCCTGGCGGCGGCGGACGCGATCGAGGGGGCGTGGGGGGTGAGCGGCGAGAAGACGCCCCCGAGCGGGACGCGTTCCGACGGGCCCACCCCGACACGCCCGACCACCCCAGCCCCAGCGACCCCCGACACGCCGGTCCCCGGGAACACCCACTCCTCGGAGCCCCTTGGTGCTCCCGGCCGGACACAACCAGCCGACCCTCCCCGCACCCCGCCCACAGCCGCCGCTCTCTCCCCCGTCTCCCTCGGCGAGGCCGCCGGTGACGATCTGTACCGGCTCGCCGCGGAGTTGTGCGTCGCCGGGGGCCGGCCGGCGCGGGCGGCCGTGCTGCTCGCCCGGGCCGGTCGGCAGGCCGTCGCACGGGGCGCGCTGCTGACCGCCGTGGAACTCCTCGACCGGGGCCTGGAACTGATCGCCGACACGCCGGACGCGCCGCCCGAGGCCCTGGCCCGGCTGCTGGAGGAGCTGCTCGGCACGCTGGTCCTCACCGGGGACGTACGGCGCGTACCCGCACTCGGTGACCGGCTGGACCGTGTCCTGACGGCGGCCGGCGCGCCGGCCGGCCGACGGGCGGCGGGTTTTCTGACCCGGGCGCGGGCCGCGGCGACCGCGCAGCAGTGGGAGGAGGGCCTGACCGCCGTACGGCAGGCGAGGGACCTGCTCGGCGACACGCCCGACCCGGCGTCCCGCGCCGCGCTGGACGCGGTCGCTGCCCACCTGGTGCTCAACTCGCGGCGCCCGGACCGGCTGGAGAGTGCCCGCGCGCTCGCCGAGGGCGCCGTCGCGACCGCGGAGGAGGTGGGGCTGCCGGAGGTGGCGTGCAAAGCGCTCAACATGCTCGGCTACTGCCTGCGCCCCAAGGACCTGGGCGAGGCCGAGGACGCGTTCGCGCGGCTGGTCGCCACCGCCGAGGCCCACGCGCTGCCGGTGTGGCGGATCCGCGGTCTGCTGGAACTGGGCGTGCTCGACCGCGTCCGGTTCACCGGCACCGACCGGCTGCTCGCCGCGCGCGCGGCCGCCGAGGACACCGGCGCCGTGCTCATGACCGCCTGGGCCGACATGCATCTGACCCTCGCCCACATCCTGCGCGACGAGCAGGACCGGGCCACGGAGTCCGCGCGTCGCCTCCGGGAGACGGCCCGCCGACTGCGGTTGCGCGAGGTGGAGTTGATCGGCGCGGGCGTGGAAGGCATCATCGCCGCCGCGCTCGGGGAGCGGGAGAAGCTCGACGCCACCCTGCGCACGCTGGAGCGCGCGCTCGCCGGGCGCGGCGCGGGGGCACTCTGGGGCTACGCCGACACCTCCGTGTGGGGCTGGGCCCAGGGCATCTGCTCCCTGCTGCGGGAGGAACACGACCGCGCGCTGGCGGAGTTCACCGAGGCGGACGCCGTCATGCGGGCGCTGCCCAGCACCCGTGGCGTCACCGGCTTCCTCGGCCCGTACCTGCTGCTGCGCACATTGCGCGGCACGACCGACTGGGTCGAGCTCGACGGCCCCGGCACCGGGCGGCTCGCCCAGGTGCACTGGGACCGTCCCTTCGCCGGCTGGTCCCGGGCCGTCCTGCTGGGCCGCGAGGGCCGGGCCGCCGAGGCCGCCAAGACGGCGGAGGAGGCCCTGACCGACACCGCCGCGATCCCGCTGGCCGCCCACCTCTGTCTGCGGCTGGGCGCGCAGGCCGCACTCGCCGACGGCTGGGGCCGCCCCGTCGAATGGCTGCGCGCGGCCGAGCAGTTCTTCCACGAGCGGGGCACGACCCGGGTGTCCGCCGCGTGCCGGGCGCTGCTGCGCGACGCCGGTTCGCCCGTGCCGCGCCGCCGCCAGGGCCACGACACGATCCCGGCGGAGCTGCGCCGCGTGGGGGTGACCGCCCGGGAGTACGAGGTGCTGCGTCTGCTCGCCGCCAGGCTCGGCAACCAGGAGATCGCCGACCACCTCTTCCTCTCGCCCCGCACCGTCGAGAAGCACCTCGCCAGCCTCCGCCACCGCACCGACAGCCCCGACCGCGCGGCCCTGATCGCCCTGGCCAGACGCTATGCCGGGGACCGGTGACCGCCGGGGGAACGGCTCCCCGAAGCCCTGATCGCGGAGTCCGATCCGACGAACAACGCACGGCTGTCTGAACATTGAGCGGATTTCGGGCTTCTGTCTTACCTCCGGCCCTACCCATCAGTAATCTCATCCGCCGTGACCAGTCGCAGATCTCACTCCAGCCCCGACTCCCCGACCAGACCCACGAGTTCGTCCGCCCCGAGCCGCCGTACGGTGGTCAAGGCGGCCACGGCCGGCGCCGTCCTCGCGGCGCCGCTGGCGGCCGCGATCCCGGCGCGCGCGGCCGAGGCCCCCGCCTTCCTGCACGGCGTGGCCTCCGGTGACCCGCTGCCCGACGGTGTCCTGCTGTGGACCCGGGTGACGCCCACCGCCGCCGCGCTGCCCGGCTCCGGTGTCGGCCCGGACGTCGAGGTCGGCTGGACCGTCGCCCTGGACAAGGCGTTCACCCGTGTCGTCGCCAAGGGTTCGACGACGGCGAGCGCGTCGTCCGACCACACCGTCAAGGCGGACGTACGCGGCCTCGCGCCCGCCACGGACTACTGGTTCCGTTTCTCGGCCGACGGCACCGACTCCCCCGTCGCGCGCACCCGTACCGCCCCCGCCGCCGACGCGTCCGTCACCGGCCTGCGCTTCGGCGTGGTGTCCTGCGCCAACTGGGAGGGCGGCCACTTCGCGGCCTACCGGCATCTCGCCGCACGCGGCGACCTGGACGCGTGGCTGCACCTCGGCGACTACATCTACGAGTACGGCACCGGCGAGTACGGCACCCGCGACCGGGTCGTACGCCCGCACGCGCCGACCCACGAGATCCGCTCCCTCGCCGACTACCGCGTCCGGCACGCCCGTTACAAGACCGACCCGGACCTCCAGGCCCTGCAAGCGGCCGCGCCGGTCGTCGCCATCTGGGACGACCACGAGATCGCCAACGACGCCTGGTCGAGCGGCGCCGAGAACCACACCGAGGGCACGGAGGGCACCTGGGCGGCCCGTCAGTCGGCGGCCAAGCAGGCCTACTTCGAGTGGATGCCGGTGCGCCCGGCGGTCGCGGGCACCACCTACCGACGGCTGCGCTTCGGCAAGCTCGTCGACCTCTCGCTCCTCGACCTGCGTTCCTTCCGCTCGCAGCAGGTGGGCATAGGCGACGGCGAGGTCGACGACCCGGACCGCACGCTGACGGGCCGGGCCCAGCTCGACTGGCTGAAGGCCGGGCTGAAGTCCTCCGACACGACCTGGCGACTGGTCGGAAACTCGGTGATGATCGCCCCGTTCGCCCTCGGCAACCTCACCGCCGACCTCTTCGAACCCCTCGCCGAACTCCTCGGTCTGCCGAAGGAGGGTCTCGCCCTCAACCCCGACCAGTGGGACGGCTACACCGACGACCGCCGCGAACTCCTCGCCCATCTGCGGGCGAACGCGATCCGCAACACGGTCTTCCTCACCGGCGACATCCACATGGCCTGGGCCAACGACGTGCCGGTCAACGCCGGCACGTACCCGCTGTCGGCCTCCGCCGCCACCGAGTTCGTGGTCACGTCGGTCACCTCCGACAACCTGGACGACCTGGTCAAGGTCCCGGAGGGCACGGTCTCCGCGGTGGCCTCCCCGCTGATCCGCGCCGCGAACCGGCACGTCCACTGGGTCGACACCGACCGGCACGGCTACGGCGTCCTGGACATCACCGCCGCGCGGGCGCAGATGGACTTCTACGTCCTGTCCGACCGTACGAAGGCCGACGCGACCTCGTCCTGGGCGCGCTCCTACCGGACGCGGAGCGGGACGCAGAAGGTGGAGCGGACGTACGACCCGGTGTGATCCGCCCCCGGACTCACAGGGTTTCGAGGAAGCCGAGCGCCACCTGCCAGGTGGCCTCGGCGGCCTCCTCGTCGTAGTCGGGGAGGTCGGGGTCGGTGTAGAGGTGGCCGGCACCGGCGTATCTGTAGACCTCGACGTCGGCGCCGGCCTTGCGCATCTGCAGGTACCAGGCGCTCAGCCAGTCGTCGGGCTCGAAGGGGTCGGGCTCGGCGACGTGCAGTTGGACGGGCAGGTCGTCCACGGAGGCGGTGGCGGCGATGTCCGACGTACCGTGCAGGAGCAGCAGCCCGCGGGCGTTCTTGTCGCCCAGGGCGAGGGTCTGCGCGACGGCGGCACCGAGCGAGAACCCGGCGTAGACGAGCCCTCGCTCCGAGTAGGGCGCGGCGGCCAGGACCGCCCGCTTGAGGAGCTCCTCACGGCCCAGCTCCTCGTTGAGGGCCCTGCCGTCCTCGACCGTGTCGAACGTCCTGCCGTCGAAGAGGTCGGGGGTCCACACCTCGTGTCCGGCGGCGCGCAGCCGGTCCGCGGCCTGGCGTACGGCGGGCCGCAGACCGTAGGTCGAGTGGAAGAGCACGATGTTCATGGGGCCATGGTGCCAGCCGGGTCCGACAACGCGTCCGCCGCCCGATCCCGGCGCCCCTACCCAGAGCGCGGCCGAAGTCACATGTTCATGACCCCGCATGGCCGGTTACGTTCGAAGGCATGGAGAACCTACTCCGCCCATTGATCGTCATCGGTGGCTCGGTCGTCCTCACGCTGCTCATCGGCTGGACGACCGATCTGCTGCTGCGCAAGGCGGACCAGCAGCACCACGAGACACCTCTGTGGGGCCTGCTGCGCCGCGGCCGCATCCCCTACCAGCTGGTCCTGTGCGCGGCCTTCCTCAGAGCGTCGTACGACGAGGCGCAACTGCTGGAACAGCACCGCACGGCGGTCGGCCGCACCCTCACGCTGGTGCTGATCGGCGCGACGGCCTGGCTGGTGATCCGGATCGTGGCGGCGATAGTCGAGACGACGTACAGCCGTTACGCCCGCGCCCACCGCGATCCGGCCCGCGTGCGCCGAGTCCGCACCCAGGTGACGCTGATCATGCGAGTGGTCGCGGCGATCGTCGGTGTGGTGGCGGTGGCCTCGATGCTGCTGACCTTCCCGGCGATGCGCGCGGCCGGCACCTCGCTGCTGGCCTCGGCCGGACTTCTGGGCATCGTCGCCGGTATCGCCGCGCAGTCCACGCTGAGCAACCTCTTCGCCGGCCTGCAGATCGCCTTCGGCGACTTGGTCCGCCTCGGCGACGTGGTCGTGGTGGAGGGCGAGTGGGGCACGGTCGACGAGATCACCCTCACGTTCCTGACGGTCCGGACCTGGGACGAACGCCGGATCACGATGCCGGTGTCGTACTTCACATCGAAGCCGTTCGAGAACTGGTCGCGGGGCGGCGCCCAGATGACCGGCACGATCTTTCTGCACGTCGACCACGCCGCGCCGCTGCCCGCGTTGCGCGACAAACTCCGCGACATCCTGCGTTCCTGCCCCGCCTGGGACGGCCGGCACTACGACCTGACGGTCACCGACTCGACCCCCTCCACCATGGAGGTGCGCGCGCTGGTGACCGCCAAGGACCCGGACGACCTGTGGACCGTCCGCGTCGCCGTCCGCGAACAGCTCATCCAGTGGCTCACCGAGACCCACCCGTACGCCCTCCCCCGCGTCAACACCGCCGACGCGGTCCTCCCCCCGACCCACCCCAACTCCCACAACGGCGACGCCACACCCCTACGCACCAACCGAAGCCGCGTCCACGAGCCCCCGAGGGCCCCGGACCGAGGCTGAGCACACCCACCACCGTCACGCCGACACGAACACGGGCGGCCCCCCGAAACCTCGGGGGGCCGCCCCACGTCTTCAGCGCCCGCGCTCGGCGCCTCCGTTGACCTGGACGATCTGCGCGGTCACATGTCCGGCGCCGGGTGAGGCGAGCCAGTGCAGCGTGTCGGCGACGTCCGCGGGCGTACCGGCCCGGCCCGTCGAGGTCTCCGCGACGAGCCGGGCCCGCCGCGCCTCCTCCACCTGACCGCCGAAGAACTCGGTGTCCTCCACATAGCCGGGCGCCACGACGTTCACCGTGATGCCGCGCGGCCCGAACTCCCGCGCGAGATCGAAGGCGTACGGATGCAGCGCCGCCTTGGACCCGGCGTACGCCCCACTCCCTGACCCCCGATACGCCGCGATCGACGACAGGAAGAGCACCCGCCCACCCGGCGAGGCCAACCGGCCCCGCAACGCCTCGGTGAGCAGGACGGCGGTCAGCGTGTTCAACCGGAAGTTGACGCCCCAGGCATGCGCGACGGCGTCGAGCGGATCGCCCCCGTCCACCCCGGGCTCCAGCCCACCGTTCCCCCCGGCACTGTGGATCAACACATCCACGGTCCCGAACTCCCCCGCCACGAACTCGGCGACCCCGCGCACGCTCCCCGGATCTGCGAGATCGGCCGCATACGTCACCGCCCCGGCCACCCCCGCCTTCTCCAGCACCTCCGCCCGTCGCCCGAGGAGCAACACCCGGTCCCCGTCCGCCGCGAACACCTCCGCGGCCGCGCGCCCGATCCCCGTCCCACCACCGCTGATCACCACATTGCGAGCCATACCCCGACCCTACAAACCCCCCACTCCCCACCCCACGCCCGGCAGCCGCCAACGACGCCCAGCCCCACGGGAAACCCGCACTCCTCCACCAGGGAGTGACGGGCGACGCGCGGGCGGGCAATCCCCCCCCACCCGCAGCCGTCAACGACGCCCAGCCCCCACTAGCGACCCCCACCTCTGCAGCGAGGAGTCACGGGCGGGCACGGGTGGGCAAGGAGCGGCCAAAAGCTCACCGCAGGCTACGCACATCCAGATGCCGCAACACCCGATCCACCACCTCGGGATTCGCCCCCGGCTCACTCCGCGCGGCCAGCACCTCATGCCGCGCCGCACTCAGCATCTCCCCCTGGATCCGCCGCATCCGACGAAGCCGCCGCACCCGCTGTTCATGCCCCTCGCGCCGCTCGTCCTCCCCCACCTCCGGACTGATCCGCACCCCGATCTCGAAGGCCCGCCGCAACAACCGCTCGGACATCTCCTCCGGCAGCTCCTCCACCTCCTCGATCTCCTTCAGCCGCCGCTTCGCCGCCTTCGCCGCCCGCACGGCCAGCACCTTCTCGAACTCCTTCTCGGCCCCCTCATCCGCCCGCACCCCCAACCGCCGCACCAGCCACGGCAGAGTGAGCCCCTGCAGCACCAGCGTCGCCATGATCACCCCGAACGCGATGAACACGATCTCGTCCCGGTTCGGGAACGGCGCCCCACTGTCCGTCTCCAACGGAATCGCCAGCGCCAACGCAACGGAGGCCACCCCGCGCATCCCCGACCACCACATCACCACGGTCTCGCGCCACGACATCGGGATCTCCTCGTCGTAGTCCCGCTTCGCGTGCAACCGGCGCGCCAGCCACGTCGCCGGCAGCAACCACACCAGCCGTACGAACACGACGACGACCACGACGGCCGCCGCCCAGCCGAGCATCTCGCCCCACCGCCCGGACGCCGTACGGATCGCGTTGTGCAGCTCCAGCCCGATCAGCCCGAAGGCGACCCCGGTGACCAGCGTGTCCACGACGTCCCAGACGGTGTGCCCGGCGAGCCGCGTCATGACATCGTCCGCCCCGAGCGCGTACTCCGCGAGGAACAACGCGGTGGTGAGCACGGCGAGCACCCCGGACCCGTGGAGCTCCTCGGCCATCACGTACGACGCGTACGGCACCAGCAGCGTCAGCCCGATCTGCAGCGTCGCGTCCTCGAGGAAGTCCATCAGCTTGTTGGCGGCCCAGCCGAGCCCGATCCCCACGGCGAGAGCGACGACGGCCGACAGCACGAGCTGCAGCGCGGCGCTCGACCAGGAGAACGATCCGCTGACGGCGGCGGCGATGGCCACGTGGTACAGCACGATGGCCGTGACGTCGTTGAAGAGGCCCTCGCCCTCCAGTATCGACACCAGCCGTCGCGGCAGCCCGAGTTGCCCGGCCACGGCGGTCGCCGCCACCGGGTCGGGCGGCGCGACGAGGGCGCCGAGCGCCACGGCCGCCGCCAGGGGCAGTCCGGGCACGATCGCGTTCGCCACGGCGGCCACCGCGGCGGTGGTCACGAACACCAGCGCGACGGCCAGCAGGAAGATCGGTCGCCGGTTGGCGGTGAACTGCCGCCAGGACGTCCGCCGCACCGCCGCGTACAGCAGCGGGGGCAGCAGCAGCGGCAGGATGAACTCCGGCGGGATCTCCACATTGGGCACGAACCCGGGCAGGGCCAGGGAGATGCCCAGCAGCGTCATCAGCACCGGCGCCGGCAGCTTCAGCCGCTCCCCCACCGGCACACTGACCACGGCGCCGACCAGCAGGACGAAAAACAGGGCCAACTGATCCATGGGGGCGCTCCGCTGGTGCTAGACGATCACGACCGACCGGATGCCCAGGGTGCCCCACCCGCACCGCGGAAGGCTAAAGCCTGCGCCGCATCGCGCGATGAGGTATCCCCGCGTCCAGGAACTCCGGTCCGTACGCCGCATACCCCAGCCGCTCGTAGAAACCCAGCGCGTGTGTCTGGGCCCCCAGGTCGACCGCGGTCAACCCGCGCTCCCGTGCCGCCTCCTCGACGGCCCGCACCAGCGCGACCCCGACCCCCAGCCCCCGGGCCTCCGCCACGACGGCCAACCGCCCCAGGGACCCCACACCGGGCTCCCCACCGGTCTTGCCGGCGGCGGCCTCCCCGTACAACAGCCGCCCGGCGCCGAGGGGTGTCCCGTCGTCCCGCACGGCGAGCACATGCACGGCCCCGGCGTCGTAGGCGTCGTACTCCAGGTCCTCCGGCACGCCCTGCTCGACGACGAAGACCTGCTTGCGCACCGCGAAACAGGCCTCGCGGTCAGCGGGACCGTCGGCGACGCGCACCTCGTAGGACACCGGCACGGGGCTCACGCGTACGTCTCCTCCCGGACCTTGTCCAGGGCCTTCTGCAGATCGGCCGGGTAGTCGCACTCGAACTCGACCCAGCTGCCGTCCCCGGGATGCTCGAAGCCGAGCCGTACGGCCTGCAGCCACTGACGGGTGATCCCGAGCCGCTTGGCGAGCGTCGGGTCGGCGCCGTACGTGAGGTCGCCGACGCAGGGGTGCCGGTGGGCCGACATGTGGACGCGGATCTGATGGGTGCGCCCGGTCTCCAGCTTGATGTCGAGCAGGGACGCGGCCCGGAACGCCTCGATGAGGTCGTAGTGCGTGACCGACGGCTTGCCCTCGGCGGTGACGGCCCACTTGTAGTCGTGGTTCGGGTGCCGCCCGATCGGCGCGTCGATGGTGCCGCTCGTGGGATCGGGGTGGCCCTGGACCAGCGCGTGGTACCGCTTGTCGACCGTCCGCTCCTTGAACTGGCGCTTCAGCGACGTGTACGCGTACTCCGACTTGGCGACCACCATGAGTCCCGAGGTGCCCACGTCGAGCCGGTGCACGATGCCCTGGCGCTCGGCGGCGCCGGAGGTCGAGATCCGGTACCCGGCGGCGGCGAGCCCGCCGATGACGGTCGGCCCGGACCAGCCGGGGCTGGGGTGGGCGGCCACCCCGACCGGTTTGACGATCACGACCACGTCATCGTCGTCGTGCACGATCTCCATGCCCTCGACCGGCTCGGCCACGACCTGCACCGGCGCGGGCGCCTGCGGCATCTCGACCTCGAGCCAGGCCCCGCCGTGCACCCGCTCCGACTTGCCGACCACCGACCCGTCGACCGTGACCTTCCCCGCGGCGGCGAGCTCGGCCGCCTTGGTGCGGGAGAAGCCGAACATGCGGGAGATGGCGGCGTCGACACGCTCGCCCTCCAGGCCGTCGGGCACGGGCAGGGTACGGATCTCGGGAATCGTGCTCACCCGACGAGTATGCCGGACCGCCACGACACGCCCGACCGCGCCTGTGGAAAACCCCCGTCGCCCCGTCAGCCCCGGGTCGGCTCAGTCCCAGGTGGACTCAGTCCTTGTGAACGGTCCCGTCCGGGTCGAGCCCCCGGAACGACAGCAGCACGATCAGGATGCCGCCGCACACGATGGCCGAATCCGCGAGGTTGAAGACCGCGAAGCCCTTCGGCGCGATGAAGTCGACGACCGCGCCCTCGAAGACGCCGGGCGACCGGAAGATCCGGTCGGTGAGGTTGCCCAGCGCGCCGCCGAGCAGCAGACCGAGCGCGATCGCCCAGGGCAGGCTGTAGAGCTTGCGGGCGAGCCGGGCGATCACCAGGATCACGATCGCCGCGATCATCGTGAAGATGATCGTGAAGGCCTCGCCGAAGCCGAAGGCCGCGCCCGCGTTGCGGATCGCCTCGAACTTCAGCCAGTCCCCGATGATCTCGATCGGCTCGTGGTGCTCCAGCTTCGCCACCACGATCATCTTGCTGACCAGGTCGAGCGCGTACGCCAGCGCGGCGACCCCGAACAGCACGGCGATCCGGCGCCTGCCGCGCGGCTGCGCGGTGGTCGCCTCGACCCGCTGCGCCGCGGCGTCCTCGCCGCCGTCGGACTGCTCCGGGTCGGCCCCCGCCGCGTCTGGAATGTCCGGCGTACCGATGATGCGCTCCGCCTCTGCCACGTGAGTCCCTCAACCTAGGTTCCTGACTGAGGACAAAGGTACGACACGCCCGCCGCGGACCAGGGGCTCAGTCGGCGATCGCTAGCGCCGTTCCTGCTTCTGCTTGCACTCGACGCACAGGGTGGCTCGGGGGAACGCCTGCATTCGCGCCTTTCCGATCGGATTGCCGCAGTTCTCGCAGAGTCCGTAGGTGCCCGAGGCGAGCCGGTCCAGGGCGCGCTCCGTCTGGTCGAGCATCTCGCGCGCGTTGTGGGCGAGGGACAGCTCGTGCTCGCGCGTGATGTTCTTGGCCCCGGTGTCGGCCTGGTCGTCGCCGGCGCCGTCCCCGGAGTCCCGCATCAGCCCCGTCAGGGCCCGCTCGGAGGCCTCCAGCTCGGTCCTCAGCCGCACCGCCTCGGACTGCAGCTCCGTCCGGGCCTCGGTCACCTCCTCGGGGCTCCAGGGGTCCTCACCGGGGCGTACCGCGAGCTCGCCGGGCTCCACCGCGGCGGGCCGTGCCTTGGGGACGGCGGTGGGCTTCTTCTTCGCCGCCGTAGCCGTACCAGGAGTGTTCTTCGCAACCACCGTCGTGGCTCCCGTCGTCTCGGCGGCCTCGGCCGCGCCCGCCTTCTTGACCGTGCTCTTCGTCGCAGAGGTGCTCTTCTTGGCCGTGGTCCTGGCCGTCGTCGCCTTCTTGGCCGCGCTCTTCCCGACGCCCGACCCGCCACCGGCCGAGCCGCCACCGACCGACCCTCCGCCGCCCGACTTGCCGCCGCCCGACCTCCCGGCGGGAGACTTCCCGGCGACGGATTTCTCGGCGACGGACTTCTCAGCTGCGGCTTTCCTGCCCGCCGCCGCCTTATTCGCCACCGCTTTCGTGGCCGATGCCTTCGCGGCCACCGCCTTCTTCGCCACCCTCTTCTTGCCTGCCGCCTTCACCGCCGCGGCCTTCTGCCCCTCGTCCCCACCACCGGAGGCCACCGTGGATCTGCCGGACGCCGACCGCGGTACGGCCGTCTTCTTCGCCACCATGGCCGCGCCCCTTCACATATTGTGATCTTGCACGCGCATCGTGCTGGGACGATAAATCGACCCGAGTCCCGCGGCAACGGGGCAGACCACTCATTTCACCCGCCTCACGACCGTCGCGCGACGAGCCTGCAAGCGTTGTGCCCAGCTCCCCGCCGGGTATTCCGCCGCGCCGGACGTCCCAGGATCCGGACGCCCGACCCGCTCCATTCGGGTCATCCCGCAGGTCACCACGCCCCCGCCCGACAAACCCGGCCAAAGCCCCGCCGCAGCGCGCCCCCGGCCTCCGGAAAACCGGTCGGCCGCTGTCCGTACGGCGCCGTACACTGGGCGGAGCGAGAAGCGTGGATGGGGACGAGTAGCGTCGTACGCAGCCCAGAGCGACCCGGGGACGGTGGAAGCCCGGGGGCGAGCGCGATGTGAAGATCACCCCGGAGCCGCCGGAAGAAACCCGCACCCGATGGCGCAGTCCGTGGGGCGCGGCGAGTAGACCCGGTATCGCGACCTCAATGAGGGGGTTCACCGGCGCGTACGGCGCGCGGGGGAGCCAAGGAGGGTGGTACCGCGGGAGCGCGCCGCACACGGCGTTCGAAGGATCGAAGCTCTCGTCCCTCCGACGGAAGGCAGCAAGTCCGTTGGAGGAAGCCCGCTCATGACAGAGCCGACGTACCGCCAGGTGCCCGCCCAGGTCGATCTGCCCGCGCTCGAGCACGCGGTGCTCGACTTCTGGCGCGAGCAGAAGATCTTCGCCAAGAGCCTGGAGCAGTCCGAGGGCCGCCCCGAGTGGGTGTTCTACGAGGGTCCGCCCACCGCCAACGGCATGCCGGGCGCCCACCACATCGAGGCGCGCGTCTTCAAGGACGTCTTCCCCCGCTTCCGCACGATGCGCGGCTACCACGTGGCGCGCAAGGCCGGCTGGGACTGCCACGGCCTCCCCGTGGAGCTGGCGGTCGAGAAGGAGCTCGGCTTCAATGGCAAGAAGGACATCGAGGCGTACGGCATCGCCGAGTTCAACGCCAAGTGCCGCGACTCGGTGACCCGGCACACCGACGCCTTCACCGAGCTGACGACCCGCATGGGCTACTGGGTCGACCTCGACGACGCCTACCGGACCATGGACCCCGAGTACGTGGAGTCCGTCTGGTGGTCGCTCAAGGAGATCTTCAACAAGGGCCTGCTCGTCCAGGACCACCGCGTCGCCCCCTGGTGCCCCCGCTGCGGCACCGGCCTGTCGGACCACGAGCTGGCGCAGGGCTACGAGACGGTCGTCGACCCCTCGGTCTTCGTCCGTTTCCCGCTCACCTCCGGTCCGCTCGCCGGTGAGGCCGCGCTCCTGGTGTGGACGACCACGCCGTGGACGCTGGTGTCCAACACCGCGGTCGCCGCCCACCCCGAGGTCACCTATGTGGTCGCCACGGACGGCACGGAGAAGCTCGTCGTCGCCGAGCCGCTCGTCGCCAAGGCGCTCGGCGAGGGCTGGGAGACCACCGGCCAGACCTTCACCGGCGCCGAGATGGAGCGCTGGACCTATCAACGTCCGTTCGAACTCGTGGAGTTCCCGGAAGCGGCGCATTTCGTCGTCAACGCCGAATACGTGACGACCGAGGACGGTACGGGTCTGGTCCACCAGTCCCCCGCCTTCGGTGAGGACGACCTCAAGGTCTGCCGCTCGTACGGCCTGCCGGTCGTGAACCCCGTCCGCCCGGACGGCACGTTCGAGGAGGACGTCCCGCTGGTCGGCGGCGTCTTCTTCAAGAAGGCGGACGAAAAGCTCACCGAGGACCTCCAGCAGCGCGGCCTCCTCTTCCAGCACATCCCTTACGAGCACAGCTACCCGCACTGCTGGCGCTGCCACACCGCGCTCCTCTACTACGCGCAGCCGTCCTGGTACATCCGCACCACCGCCGTCAAGGACCGTCTCCTCCAGGAGAACGAGAAGACGAACTGGTTCCCGGACTCGGTCAAGCACGGCCGCTTCGGCGACTGGCTCAACAACAACATCGACTGGGCGCTCTCCCGCAGCCGCTACTGGGGCACCCCGCTGCCGATCTGGCGCTGTGAGGAGAACCACCTCACCTGCGTGGGCTCCCGCGAGGAGCTGTCCCAGCTCTCCGGCACCGACCAGTCCGAGCTGGACCCGCACCGCCCGTTCATCGACGCGGTCACCTTCCCCTGCCCCCAGGACGGCTGCGGCAGCACGGCCACGCGCGTCCCGGAAGTCATCGACGCCTGGTACGACTCGGGCTCGATGCCGTTCGCGCAGTGGGGCTACCCGTACAAGAACAAGGAACTCTTCGAGTCCCGCTACCCGGCCCAGTTCATCAGCGAGGCCATCGACCAGACCCGCGGCTGGTTCTACACACTGATGGCCGTCGGCACCCTGGTGTTCGACAAGTCGTCGTACGAGAACGTCGTGTGCCTCGGCCACATCCTCGCCGAGGACGGCCGCAAGATGTCCAAGCACCTGGGCAACATCCTCCAGCCGATCCCGCTCATGGACCAGCACGGCGCCGACGCCGTCCGCTGGTTCATGGCGGCCGGCGGCTCCCCCTGGGCGGCCCGCCGCGTCGGCCACGGCACCATCCAGGAGGTCGTCCGCAAGACGCTCCTCACGTACTGGAACACGGTCGCCTTCCAGGCCCTGTACGCCCGCACGTCGAACTGGGCGCCCAGCGCGGCGGACCCGGCCCCGGCCGACCGCCCGGTCCTGGACCGCTGGCTGCTGTCCGAGCTCCACGCCCTCACCGACCAGGTGACCGGGGCCCTGGAGGCGTACGACACCCAGCGCGCCGGAAAGCTCCTCTCGGCGTTCGTCGACGACCTTTCCAACTGGTACGTGCGCCGGTCGCGCCGCCGCTTCTGGCAGGGCGACAAGGCCGCGCTGCGCACCCTGCACGAGGTCGTCGAGACGGTCACCAAGCTGATGGCCCCGCTGACCCCGTTCATCACCGAGCGGGTCTGGCAGGACCTGATCGTGCCGGTCTCCCCGGGGGCCCCCGAGTCGGTGCACCTGGCCGCCTGGCCGGAGGCGGACCTCTCCGCGATCGACCCCGAGCTGTCGAAGCAGATGGTCCTGGTGCGCCGCCTGGTCGAGCTGGGCCGGGCCACGCGCGCGGAGTCGGGCGTCAAGACCCGCCAGCCCCTCTCCCGCGCCCTGGTGGCGGCGACGGGCTTCGACGCCCTGAACCCCGAGCTGCACGCGCAGATCACGGAGGAACTGAACGTCAGCTCCCTGGCCTCCCTCTCCGAGGTCGGCGGCTCCCTGGTGGACACCACCGCCAAGGCCAACTTCCGCGCGCTGGGCAAGCGCTTCGGCAAGCGCGTCCAGGACGTGGCCAAGGCCGTGGCGAACGCCGACGCGGCCGCCCTGTCTCTGGCCCTGCGCGAGGGCACGGCGACGGTCGAGGTCGACGGCGAGACCATCAGCCTCGCCCCCGACGAGGTGATCATCACGGAGACGCCCCGCGAGGGCTGGTCGGTGGCCTCCGACTCCGGCGCGACGGTCGCCCTCGACCTGGAGATCACGGAGGAACTCCGCCGTGCGGGCCTCGCCCGTGACGCGATCCGCCTGATCCAGGAGGCCCGCAAGAACAGCGGCCTGGACGTGGCCGACCGCATCGCCCTGCGCTGGCAGGCGACCGACCCTGCGGTCACCGCGGCCCTGACCGAGCACGCGCCCCTGATCGCGGACGAGGTCCTCGCAACGGACTTCGCCTCCGGCGAGGCCGACGACACGTACGGCGCCCCGTTCACGGACGAGCCCCTGACACTGACGTTCCGCCTGCGCAAGGTCTGACACCTGCCCGCGCCCCTGACGGGGCGCGGTCAGCTCCCAGCCCTGCCATGCGTAGCTGCGGGCAAGCGCTGGTGAGCGAGACCCACCCCCGCCCAGCACCCACCACCGGGCAACCCACGAAGGCCCGGGGCACCGAAGAAATCCGGCGCCCCGGGCCTTCGGCGTTGCACACGTCGAACATCCGCCCACACCCACACGACAAAGGGCGGGGCCCCGGATCAAAAATCCGGGGCCCCGCCCTGAACGCTGCCGACGCCTACGGCGTACCAGTAATCGTCAGTTGTCGTCCTCGTCGATGAGGAACCCACGCATCGGCGAGGGAGCCTGCCCCATCGGAGAGGGGCCCTGCGGCCGGACCGGAGCCATCGGCTGGGTCATGGCCGGAGACATCTGCTGCTGACCGCCGTAGGAGGGCGCGGCCGGAGCCGGGGCACCGCCCATGCCTCCACCCATGCCGCCCGGGTTGCCACCGTACGACGGGGCGCTCGCGCCGGCCGGAGCCATGGAGGGCGCCGGGGACGGCGGCAGCGACGCGGTCGCCGGGGTGCGCGGCGGGGCCAGCGAGTCGTCCGCCTGGGTCTCCAGCTGACGCAGCTGCGACTCCAGGTAGGACTTCAGACGCGTGCGGTACTCGCGCTCGAAGCCACGCAGGTCCTCGACCTTGCGCTCCAGCGTGGCGCGGGCGGACTCCAGGGAGCCCATCGCGACGCGGTGCTTCTCCTGCGCGTCCCGCTCCAGGGCGTCGGCCTTGGCACGGGCGTCCCGCTCCAGACCCTCGGCGCGGCTGCGGGCCTCGCCGACGATCTTGTTGGCCTCGGAACGGGCCTCGGCGATCGCCTGGTCGGCGGTCTGCTGGGCCAGCGAGAGCACCCGCGCGGCGCTGTCGCCGCCGGGACCCTGACCGGGGCCGCCCATCGGACCACCCATGGGGCCGCCCATCGGACCGCCCATCTGCTGCTGCATGGGAGGCTGGCCGCCCATGGGACCCTGGCCCATCTGGCCCTGGCCCATCTGCGGCTGCATCTGGCCCTGACCCATGGGGCCCTGGCCCATCGGTCCCTGACCCATCGGGCCGGGACCCTGCTGCCCCTGGCCACCAGGGCCTGCGGGCAGCTGCGGAGCACCGCTCGGCAGCTGGGGCGGGCCACCCATGGGGCCCCCCATCTGCTGCGGCGGGCCCGATATGCCGGCGGGTACGGGTCCACCGGGACCTCGCATACCCTGCTGCTGCATACCGCCCTGTTGCTGCATGCCACCCTGCTGCATGCCGCCCTGCTGGTCCTGGGGCTCCGGCGGCTTGCGCATGTTCTGCTGGTTCTGCGCAGCGGCGCGCGTGGCCGCGGCCAGTTTGGCGCGCAGGTCCTCGTTCTCGCGGAGCAGGCGCGTCAGTTCGGCTTCGACCTCATCGAGGAAGGCATCGACCTCGTCCTCGTCATAGCCTTCTCGGAGGCGGACGGTCGTGAACTGCTTGTTCCGCACGTCCTCGGGGGTCAACGGCATCTCTTCACCTCAACGTAGTCGTCGGCATTCGGCAAGACCGCATCTCTCACACCGCTCCCATCCCGCTGGCTACCACCGCACGCAGGATGAAAACGATGATCATCAGCACGAAGAAGGACAGGTCGAGCGCCACGCCCCCGAGACGCAGCGGCGGAATGAACCGCCGCAGAAGCTTGAGCGGTGGATCGGTGACAGTGTAGGTGGCCTCCAGAACGACCACCATCGCCTTGCCGGGTTGCCATGAGCGGGCGAACTGGAAGACGTAGTCCATGACCAACCGGAAGATCAACACGATGAAGAACACCGTCAGCGCGATGTAGAGGATCGTCAAGACCACGCTCATGTCCGGTGTTTCCCTCTCCCCAATTCCGTGTTGCTCTACCGCTGTTTCCGGTCGTACGTCTCAGCTCTGGTTGAAGAACCCGCCCTCTGCGATGCGGGCCTTGTCCTCCGCCGTGACATCGACGTTAGCAGGCGACAACAGGAACACCTTCTGCGTCACCCGCTCGATGCTGCCGTGAAGACCAAACACCAAACCGGCCGCAAAGTCGACAAGTCGCTTCGCATCTGTGTCGTCCATCTCAGTCAGATTCATGATCACCGGGGTGCCCTCACGGAAGTGTTCCCCGATGGTACGGGCCTCGTTGTAGGTCCGCGGGTGCAACGTGGTGATCCGGTAAGGCTCTCGCTCGGACACGACCTTGGGCATGATCACCGGTGCGTTCTTCTCCAGACTCGAACGTTCTTGTGTGATGGACGCCACGGGAGCGATCCGGGCGGGTCGCGCCGATTCCGCGGGGAGCGAAGTGGCGTGCGCCACCGGTTCACGCTGCACCGGGGGCTGCACCACTCGTACCGATTCATCCCTTTGGGACTGATGTGACTGGTGTGACTGGTGCACCGGCTCGTGCCGGCGGTGGTCACGCTCGGGCTCCGGGTCGAGCTCGGGCTCGAAGTCGTCGTCGGGGTCGAATCCCCTGCCGTCGTACCCATCGTCCTCCACGAGGCCGAGGTAGACCGCCATCTTGCGCATCGCGCCGGCCATGCTCTGAGTCCTCCGCTCTGTGGTGGATCGACTGACGACTTCCCAAGTGCCCGCGATCCACGAGGTCGTTGCGCCCGCCTCTCGACGGAATGACCATATTTTCTGCTGTGGTCCGACTTCTTGGCGACGTTACCCGAGCCCGGGACGGACTCCGAGTACCGCAGTGCCGACGCGTACATGTGTCGCTCCGGCCGCCACGGCATCCTCGAGGTCCGCACTCATCCCTGCGGAGACCATGTTCGCAGCCGGATGGGCTCGGCGCAGGTCGGTCGACAAATCCATCAACCGCTCGAACGCGGCCCGTTGGCGTCCGGCGTACTCCCCGGTGAGCGGCGCCACGGTCATCAGACCATCGACCCGCACCCCCGGCGACTCCGCCAGGAGGTCGGCCAACTCTTCGATTCCGCCCGGACCGACACCTCCTCGCTCCCCGCGGCCGCTCTCGTCGGCGTCGAGCGCGACCTGGATGAGACATCCCACCTCACGGCCGACCCGAACGGCCTCTTTCGACAGAGTCGTGACAAGCCTGGAACGATCGACGGACTGCACGAGATCCGCGTAACGCACCACAGAACGGACCTTGTTGGTCTGCAACTGGCCCACGAAGTGCCACACAAGGGACAGATCCGAGCATTCGGCCGCCTTCGGGGCCGCGTCCTGGTCCTTGTTCTCGGCGACGTGGCGCACACCGAGTTCCGACAGGATCCGCACATCGCTCGCCGGGTAGGTCTTGGTGACCACGATCAGGGTCACCTCGTCCCGCTTGCGGCCCGCGGCCACGCACGCCGCCGCGATGCGGTCCTCCACCTTCGCCAGGTTCGCGGCGAGTTGTGCCTTACGGTCGGTCATGTCCCTCAGTCCAGCCAGACATATCCCGCGAGTCGCCCTGTGGCGCGGTCGCGGCGGTACGAGAAGTGATCGCGCGACTCCAGCGTGCACACCGGCGACTGCTCCCGGTCGCGCACTCCGGAGCGCTCCAGCTGTGCGTGCACTCCGGCGCACACATCCACGGAGGGCGTGCCCCAACTGGTCTCGGCGTACGCCGCCGGCTCGACGGTGGCCACCTCGGCGCGCATCGCCTCGGGCACTTCGTAACACCGGCCGCAGACGGCGGGTCCGGTGCGGGCGACGATCCGGGCCGGGTCGGCGCCGAGTTCGGTCATGGCCCGTACCGCCGCGGGGACGACCCCGGCGATCATGCCGGGCCGGCCCGCGTGGGCGGCGGCGACGACCCCGGCGACGGGGTCGGCCAGCAGCACCGGAACGCAGTCGGCGGTGAGGACGGCGAGCGCGAGACCGCGCCGGGTGGTGACGATCGCGTCGACGGCCGGGACGGCGCCGGAGCAGGAGTCGGGGCCGGAGTCGGCGGCGGATCCGGCGCCCCACGGTCCGTCGACCACGGCCACGTCCGCGCCGTGCACCTGGTTCATCCAGACGACCCGGTCGGGCTCCAGGCCCAGCGACTTGGCCGCCAGCTCCCGGTTGGTCGTCACGGCGGCGGCGTCGTCCCCGACCGCGCCGCCGAGATTGAGCTCCTCATACGGAGCGGCGCTCACCCCGCCCCACCTGTCGGTGAAGGCGAAGTGCGCGCCGCTCACGTTCTCGCGCTGTCCTATCACTTGAGGAAGTCCGGCACGTCCAGCTCCTCGGCGGCGCTGTCCGAGTAGGACCGGGACGGCGGGACCGGCGGGGCGACCGGAACCTCGTTCACCGGCTCCGGGGCGGGCGCCGCCGGCTCCTCCTTCGGCTTGACGCTGCCGAGCGAGCCGAAGGACGGGCGGCTCTCGGCGGGTCGCGCCGGGGCGGGCTCCTCGCGCTTGGCCGCGGCCGAGCCGAGGATGTTGTCCCGCTTGGCCGGGGGCTGACCGCCGTCGAAGCCGGCCGCGATGACCGTGACCCGGACCTCGTCGCCGAGGGCGTCGTCGATGACCGCACCGAAGATGATGTTGGCCTCGGGGTGCGCGGCCTCGCTGACCAGCTGGGCGGCCTCGTTGATCTCGAACAGACCGAGGTCCGAACCACCGGAGATGGAGAGCAGGACGCCGCGGGCGCCGTCGATGGAGGCCTCGAGGAGCGGCGAGGAGATCGCCATCTCGGCGGCGGCCACCGCGCGGTCGTCGCCACGGGCCGAGCCGATGCCCATGAGGGCCGAACCGGCCTCGGACATGACCGACTTGACGTCGGCGAAGTCGAGGTTGATCAGACCGGGGGTGGTGATGAGGTCGGTGATGCCCTGGACACCGGAGAGCAGGACCTGGTCGGCCGACTTGAACGCGTCCAGCACGGAGACCTGGCGGTCCGAGATGGAGAGCAGCCGGTCGTTCGGGATGACGATGAGGGTGTCGACCTCTTCGCGCAGCTCGGCGATGCCGTCCTCGGCCTGGTTGGCGCGGCGGCGGCCCTCGAAGGTGAACGGGCGGGTGACCACGCCGATGGTGAGGGCGCCGAGGGAGCGGGCGATGTTGGCCACGACGGGCGCGCCGCCGGTGCCGGTGCCGCCGCCCTCGCCGGCCGTCACGAAGACCATGTCGGCCCCCTTGAGGACCTCCTCGATCTCCTCGCGGTGGTCCTCGGCGGCCTTCCGGCCGACGGCCGGGTTGGCGCCGGCGCCGAGTCCGCGGGTGAGTTCCCGGCCGACGTCGAGCTTGACGTCGGCGTCGCTCATCAACAGAGCTTGCGCGTCGGTGTTGATGGCGATGAACTCGACGCCCTTGAGACCGACCTCGATCATCCGGTTGATGGCATTGACACCACCGCCGCCGACACCGATGACTTTGATGACTGCGAGGTAGTTCTGCGGTGCTGCCACGTCGAAGGCCTCTCGCCTCGAGTTACGTGTCGCCGCTTCGCGGGGTACCCGCGAGCCGACGACTGATGCCGAAGTGGGACGGTCCGAACGCCGACCCGAACCCTAACGCTGAAGTTTAGGGTTACCAGTGTGACTGTTCCTTGGACTCTTCCGAACAGGACACTAAGTCGACAAGTGGCGCACGTTCAACGAACACGCCGAACCTCCCGTTTTTCTTTTCACCCTATGTGATCAGCCGTAGCGGTGCCCAACCAGGGTGCTGGCCTGCGCGGATGTGCGTCAACTCCCTGATGACGCGGGCGCGGTGGGGACACTCACGTCGAAGTGCGCCGCGCCGGGGGCCGCTTTCAACAGTGCGGTGAGCGCGCGGGCTTTCGCGCGCCCCTTCTCCGCGCTCCCCCACGCGACCGTACGGGCTCCGCTCAACTCCAGCGAGATGGCGTCGTAGGAGCGGACCTTGACGACCAGCGTCTCGCGCGCGATCGCGGCCGGAATCGCGTCGGCGACCCGCACCGCCTCGCGCACGAGCCGGTCCTCACCGAATCGCCGCAGACTGGCGGCGGACGAACCGGACCGGGACACCGTCAATTCCAGTACGGGAACGCCTTCCGGGGCGCGTGAAACCGTGGCAAAACGCACACCTTTCGCGTCCACTTCGACGTACTTGCCCGAATTTCCTGCCGCTTCGACAATCAGAACCGGAGTACGTTCGCTCACTTTCAGCCCGATTCCATGGGGCCATGAGCGAGTGACCTCGACCGAGTCGATTCGACGCAATTTCTGCAGCAGACGTGACTCGATCGCGTCGAGGTCGACGGAAATCAACGGGTCGCCGAGCGGCACGGCGGCAGCCTCGCGCACCTGGGTCTCGGTCAGCACCCGGGTGCCCGACACCGAGACCCGCTCGGTCCGCAGCCAGGAGGAGCCGTACAGGGCCCAGACGGCGACGCCCCCGATCAGGACCAGGGCGACCGCGGCGGCGATCAGCGCCCGGGGGCCGGGGAGCCGCCGCCGCGACGGCGGGCCGGAATCCAGATCCTCGTCCGCGCCGCGCTCGGCGGTGGTCGCTCCGGCCACGCTTCCAGCCCTCCGTCACCCGGTCCTAACGGCGATGCGACGACGCGATCGCCTCGTACACCATCCCGACGAGCAGGTCGTCGGCGTCCCGGCGGCCGAACTCGCTGGCGGCGCGGGACATCTCGTACAGCCGGTGCGGGTCGGCGAGGACGGGCAGCACGTTCTGCTGCACCCACTGCGGCGTCAGCTCCGCGTCGTCGACCAGCAGTCCGCCGCCGGCCTTGACCACCGGCTGGGCGTTCAGCCGCTGTTCGCCGTTGCCGATGGGCAGCGGGACGTAGGCGGCCGGGAGCCCGACGGCGGAGAGTTCGGCGACGGTCATCGCGCCCGCACGGCAGAGCATCATGTCGGCCGCGGCGTACGCGAGGTCCATCCGGTCCACGTACGGTACCGGGATGTACGGGGGCATTCCCGGCATCTGGTGCACCTGCGGCAGTTCGTTCTTCGGGCCGACCGCGTGCAGGATCTGGATCCCGGCCTGCTGGAGGTAGGGCGCGACCTGCTGGACGACCTCGTTGAGGCGGCGCGCGCCCTGGGAGCCGCCGGAGACCAGCAGGGTCGGCAGGTTGGGGTCGAGGCCGAACAGCGCGCGGGCCTCGGGGCGCACGGCGGCCCGGTCGAGGGTGGCGATGGAGCGGCGCAGCGGGATGCCGATGTAGCGGGCGTCGCGGAGCTTGCTGTCCGGGGTGGAGACCGCGACCTGGGCGGCGTACCGGGAGCCGATCTTGTTGGCGAGGCCGGGGCGGGCGTTGGCCTCGTGGACGATGATCGGCACCCCGAGGCGCTTGGCGGCGAGGTAGCCGGGCAGGGCGACATAGCCGCCGAAGCCGACGACCGCGTCCGCCTTGGTGCGCTCCAGGATCTGCTCGGTCGCCTTGATCGTGCCACGCAGCCGGCCGGGCACGGTGATCAGCTCGGGGGTCGGCTTGCGTGGCAGGGGCACGGCGGGGATCAGCGCGAGTTCGTAGCCGCGCTCGGGGACGAGGCGTGTCTCGAGGCCGCGCTCCGTGCCCAGGGCCGTGATGCCCACGGTCGGGTCCTGCCTGCGCAGGGCGTCCGCGAGGGCGAGCGCGGGCTCGATGTGACCGGCGGTTCCGCCACCGGCGAGTACGACATGCACCGAAATTCACCGCTCTCCGGACGAACGTGCCGAGACACGCCGTCGCATCGTGTTCCATCTCCCGGGCCCCGAAGGGCCGCCGCCACGCTTTCTACCAAAGCGGGGCTGCCGCATCGCAAGCGCCGCCCGCGCAGCGGGCTCGTCGCGCGCGAAGGCGATCAGCAACCCGATGGCGAACATGGTCGGAAGCAGGGCGGATCCCCCGTAGGAGAACAGCGGGAGCGGGACTCCGGCGATCGGCAGCAGACCGAGCACCGCACCGATGTTGATCACCGCTTGCGCGGTGATCCAGGTGGTCACGCCTCCCGCGGCATACCTGACGAAGGGGTCCTCCGTGCGCCCGGCCACGCGGATACCCGCATAGCCTAGAGCCGCGAAGAGGGCGAGCACCGACAGCGTCCCCGCGAGGCCCAGTTCCTCACCGGTGACGGCGAAGATGAAGTCGGTGTGCGCTTCCGGGAGTTGGCCCCATTTTTCCACACTGGCACCGAGCCCGGAGCCGAAGATTCCGCCCGATGCCAGGGCGTAGATGCCGTGCACGGCCTGCCAGCAGTCGGCGCCGTCCGTGCGGGGTTCGGTGGCTCCGATGCAGGCCAGGCGGGCCATACGGTTCTCGCTGGTCCTGATCAGGACGAACCCGATGAGTCCGGCGATGGACAGCACGCCCACGAACATCCGCGTGGGCGCCCCGGCCAGCCACAGCAGGCCGAACAGGATCGCCGTGAGAATGATTGCGGTGCCCATGTCGCCGCCGAGCATGATCAGCCCGAGCAGCATGAACGCCACCGGAACGAGCGGCACCAGCATGTGCTTCCACTGTGTCAGCAGCCGCTTGTCCTCCTTGCGGGCCAGCAGGTCGGCGCCCCACAGCACGAGCGCCAGCTTGCCGAACTCGCTGGGCTGGATCTGGAAGGAGCCGCCGACGGCGATCCAGTTCTGGTTGCCGTTGATCGACTGCCCTATCCCGGGCACTTGAACCAGGGCCATCAGGAACACACAGCCGGCCAGGATCGGGTACGCCAGCGCGCGGTGCAGCTTGACCGGCATCCGCGAGGCCACGAGCAGCAGCAGGGTGCCGATCGAGGCCGCGAGGAACTGTTTGCGGAAGAAGAAGGTGCCGGGCAGCGACTTCTGCAGGGCGGTGATCTGGGAGGCCGAGTAGACCATCACCAGCCCCAGCACGGTGATCAGCAGGCTGCCGCCGAGGATCAGGTAGTAGGCGGTCAGCGGCCGGTCCCAGGCCTTGCGCGCCCGTGTGTGCAGCCGCCGCAGGGGGTTCTCGCGCGGCGGCCGGGAGACGGGGGGTCGCCGGGTGACGCGCTGGAGAGGCGCACGGCTCGTACGGCTACTCGGCATCGGGGGCGCCCTCGCCGCCGACCGACCAGTTCCGTGTCACGCGTCCCTCCCAGTGTCACCCGGCGCCGCCAGGCGAGGCCGGGCCGGGTCAGCCGTCCGTGGCGGCCAGTTCGCGCACTGCCTCCGCGAACGCGTCCCCACGCCTGTTGTAGTTGACGAACATGTCCATCGACGCACAGGCCGGCGCCAGCAGCACCGTGTCGCCCGTCCGTGCCAGCGTCCGCGCCTCGCGGACGGCGGCGAGCATCGCCCCAGTGTCGGTCCGGTCGAGGTCGACAACCGGCACTTCCGGCGCGTGTCGCGCGAGCGCTTCCCGGATCAGCGCGCGGTCCGCGCCGATCAGCACGACCCCGCGCAGCCGCCCGGCGGCGCCGGCGACGAGTTCGTCGAAGGTGGCCCCCTTGGCGAGTCCGCCCGCGATCCACACGATCGACTCGTACGCGGCCAACGAGGCCTGCGCCGCATGGGTGTTGGTGGCCTTGGAGTCGTCGATGTACGCCACGCCGTCCACGTCGGCGACGTGCGCGATGCGGTGCGCGTCCGGGGTGAAGGCCCGCAGCCCGTCCCGTACGGCCGCGGCGGGGACGCCGTAGGCGCGGGCGAGGGCGGCCGCCGCGAGGGCGTTGGCGATGTTGTGGGGGGCCGGCGGGTTCACGTCCGCGACCTCGGCGAGTTCCTGGGCGTTCTTCTGCCGGTTCTCGACGAAGGCGCGGTCGACCAGGATGCCCTCCACCACGCCGAGTTGGGACGGGCCGGGCGTGCCGAGGGTGAATCCGACGGCCCGGCAGCCCTCCTCGACGTCGGCCTCGCGCACCAGGTCCTCGGTGGCCTTGTCGGCGACGTTGTAGACGCAGGCGATCCGGTTGCCCTCGTAGACGCGGCCCTTGTCCTTGGCGTACGCCTCCATGGAGCCGTGCCAGTCGAGGTGGTCGGGGGCGAGGTTGAGGACGGCGGCGGAGTGGGCGCGCAGGGAGGGCGCCCAGTGGAGCTGGTAGCTGGACAGTTCGACGGCGAGGACGTCGTAGGGCTCGTCGCCGAGGACCGCGTCCAGGAGCGAGACCCCGATGTTGCCGACGGCGGCCGTGCGCAGGCCCGCCGCCGTCAGGATGGAGGCGAGCATCTGGACGGTCGTGGTCTTGCCGTTGGTCCCCGTGACGGCGAGCCAGGGGGCGGGTTTCCTGCCGTCCAGGTCCCGCAGCCGCCAGGCGAGTTCGACGTCGCCCCAGATCTCCAGGCCGGCCGCGCGGGCCGCCGCGAACAGCGGCTTGTCCGGCTTCCAGCCCGGGGCGGTGACGACGAGTTCGGTGCCCTCCGGCAGGGTCGCGCCGTCGCCGAGGCGCACGGTGATGCCGAGCGCCTCCAGGTCGGCGGCCTGCGCGCGGGCGCGTTCGTCGTCGCCGTCGTTGACGACGGTGACGACCGCGCCGAGGCCGTGCAGGACCTTGGCCGCCGGGATTCCGGAGACGCCCAGCCCGGCGACGGTGACGTGCTTGCCCTGCCAGTCGGTCACTTGTCCGCTGCCCATCCCGCGTAGAAGAGGCCCAGTCCGACGATCACACAGATGCCCTGGATGATCCAGAAGCGGACCACGACCAGGACCTCGGACCAGCCCTTGAGCTCGAAGTGGTGCTGGAGCGGTGCCATCCGGAAGACCCGCTTGCCGGTCAGCTTGAACGAGCCGACCTGGATGACGACCGACATGGTGATGAGGACGAACAGGCCGCCGAGGAGCGCGAGAAGCAGCTCGGTGCGGGAGCAGATCGCGAGACCCGCGAGCGCGCCGCCGAGGGCCAGCGAACCGGTGTCGCCCATGAAGATCTTGGCCGGCGAGGTGTTCCACCACAGGAAGCCGAGGCAGGCGCCCATCAGCGCGGAGGCCACGATCGCCAGGTCGAGCGGATCCCGTACCTCGTAACAGGCGGACGGGTTGGTCAGGGTCTGCGTGTTGGCGCAGGACTCCTGGAACTGCCAGACGCCGATGAAGGTGTAGGCGCCGAAGACGAGCACGGAGGCACCGGTGGCGAGGCCGTCGAGGCCGTCGGTCAGGTTCACGCCGTTCGACATCGCGAGGATCATGAACAGCGCCCAGATCACGAACAGCACCGGGCCGATGGACCAGCCGAAGTCCTGCACGAAGGAGAGCTTGGTGGAGGCCGGCGTCTGGTCGCGCGCGTCCGGGAACTGCAGCGCGAGGACCGCGAAGGCGATACCGACGATCAGCTGGCCGGCCATCTTCGCCTTGGCCCGCAGACCGAGCGAACGGCGCTTGACGATCTTGATGTAGTCGTCGAGGAAGCCGACGAGGCCCATGCCGCCCATCAGGCCGAGCACCAGCAGACCGGAGAAGGTCGGCGGCTGGCCCGAGATCACCTTGGCCAGGAAGTACGCGACGATCGTCGCCAGGATGAAGGCGATACCACCCATGGTCGGCGTACCGCGCTTGCTGGCGTGCTCGCGCGGGCCGTCGTCACGGATGTACTGGCCGTAGCCCTTGCGGGCCAGCAGCTTGATCAGCAGCGGGGTGCCGATCAGGGTCAGGAAGAGACCGATGACTCCTGCGAACAGGATCTGATTCATCATCGCGCGGCAACCTCACCCTCGTTGCCGCCGTCGAGCAGCGCCTGCGCCACACTCTCGAGCCCGACCGACCGGGACGCCTTCACGAGTACGACGTCTCCCGGGCGCAACTGACTGCGCAACAGGTCGACCGCCGCCTGTGCGTCGGACACGTGCACCGACTCCTCACCCCACGAACCCTCGTTGTATGCGCCCAGTTGCAGCCAGGAGGCCTCCCTGCCCCCGACCGCGACGAGCTTGCCGACATTGAGCCGGACGGCGAGCCGTCCGACCGCGTCGTGCTCGGCGAGCGATTCGTCCCCGAGCTCGGCCATCTTGCCGAGCACCGCCCAGGTCCGCCGCCCCTTGCCCATGGCCGCGAGCGCGCGCAGAGCGGCCCGCATGGACTCGGGGTTCGCGTTGTAGGCGTCGTTGACGACCGTCACGCCGTCCGGGCGCTCGGTGACCTCCATGCGCCAGCGGGAGAGGGAGCCCGCCTCGGAGAGCGCGGTGGCGATCTCGTCTGCGGACATGCCCAGCTCATGGGCGACGGCGGCCGCGGCGAGCGCGTTCGACACGTGGTGCTCACCGTACAGGCGCATGGTCACATCGCTTGCACCGGAGGGTGTGTGAAGCCGGAACACGGGCTGTCCGGCCTCGTTGAGCGTCACGTTCTCGGCACGTACGTCCGCTTCGCCGGACTCGCCGAAGAGGAGGACCTTCGCCTTCGTGCGCGAGGCCATGGCCCGGACGAGCGGATCGTCGGCGTTGAGGATGGCGGCGCCGCCCTCGCTCGCCGGTGGAAGCGCCTCCACCAGTTCGCCCTTGGCCTGCGCGATCTGCTCGCGGCCGCCGAACTCGCCGATGTGGGCGGTGCCGACGTTCAGCACGAGGCCGACCTTCGGCGGGGTCAGGTCGGTGAGGTACTTGATGTGGCCGATGCCCCGGGCGCCCATCTCCAGCACCAGGAAACGCGTCTCCTCGGTGGCGCTGAGCGCGGTGAGGGGCAGTCCGATCTCGTTGTTGAGGGAGCCGGGCGTGAACACCGTCGGCGCCTTGCGCCGGAGCACCTGGGCGATCAGGTCCTTGGTGCTGGTCTTGCCGGCCGAGCCGGTGAGGGCCACGAGGGTCGTGCCGAGCTTGCGCACGACGTGCCGGGCGAGGGCGCCGAGCGCCGCCTGCACATCGGTCACGACGATCGCGGGCACACCGACGGGACGGGACGCCAGCACCGCGGCCGCGCCCGCCTCGACGACGGCGGCCGCGAAGTCGTGGCCGTCCACGCGCTCGCCCGCGAAGGCGACGAAGAGGCTGCCGGGCCCCACCTCGCGGGAGTCCCGGACGACCGGTCCGGTGACCAGCGCCGACGGATCCGGTATGTCGTGCGTCTGCCCGCCGACGACTTCTGCGATCTCGGCGAGAGAGAGGGCGATCACAAGTTCATCCCTGGGTCTGCTGGATAGCTTCGCGGAGCACCTGGCGGTCGTCGAAGGGACGGACCACGCCGGCGATGTCCTGGCCCTGCTCGTGGCCCTTGCCCGCGACCAGCACGGTGTCGCCCGGCTGGGCGCGCGCCACCGCCGCGGCGATCGCGGCGGCCCGGTCCTCGAAGAGGAGGACCTCGCCGCGCTCGTGGGCCGGCACGGACGCCGCGCCTTGGAGCATGGTCGCGAGGATCGCGAGGGGGTCCTCGGAGCGGGGGTTGTCGGAGGTCAGTACGGCGGTGTCGGAGAGCCGGGCCATCGCGGCGCCCATCGGTCCGCGTTTGGTGGTGTCCCGGTCGCCGCCGCAGCCGAGCACGACGTGCAGGCGGCCCTCGGTGACCTTGCGCAGCGCCTTGAGGACCGATTCGACGGCGTCCGTCTTGTGGGCGTAGTCGACGACCGCGAGGTACGGCTGCCCGGCGTCCACCCGCTCCAGCCGGCCCGGCACGCCCGGTACGGCGCCGATGCCGTCGGCGGCGGTCTGCGGGTCGATCCCCGCGACGGCCAGCGCGGCGACGGCCGCCAGGGTGTTGGCGACGTTGAAGGCGCCCGGCAGCGGCGACCTGGCGGCGATCCGCTCGCCCTTGGGTCCGACCACGGTGAACGTCGAGTCCAACGGCCCGACCCGGACGTCCTCGGCGCGCCAGTCGGCGTCGGGGTGTCCCTCGGCGGAGAAGGTGACGACCGGGACGGTGGCCTCGTCGACCAGCCGGCGGCCGTACTCGTCGTCGAGGTTGACGACGCCGAGCCTGCTGCGCTCCGGGGTGAAGAGCCGCGCCTTCGCCTGGAAGTAGTCCTCCATGTCGGAGTGGAACTCCATGTGCTCCGGGCTGAGGTTGTTGAAGACCGCCACGTCGAAGACGCAGCCGTCGACCCGGCCGAGCACCAGGGCGTGGCTGGAGACCTCCATGACGACCGAGTCCACCCCGCGTTCGCGCATGACGGCGAAGAGGGCCTGGAGGTCGGTGGCCTCGGGGGTGGTCCGCTCGGACTTGATGCGCTCGTCGCCGATGCGCGTCTCGACGGTGCCGATGAGTCCGGTGGAGCGGACGGTCTTCAGTCCGCCCTCCACGAGGTACGCGGTGGTGGTCTTGCCCGAGGTGCCGGTGATGCCGATCTGGAGCAGGTCGGCGCCCGGCCGTCCGTAGAGGGTGGCCGCCAGCTCGCCCATCCGCGCGCGGGGGTTCTCCACGACGAGGGCGGGGAGCCCGGCCGCGGCGGCGCGCTCGGCGCCGCTGGGGTCGGTGAGGACGGCGACGGCACCGAGGCCGACCGCCTGGTCCACGAAGTCGGCTCCGTGCAGACGGGCACCGGGCAGGGCGGCGTACAGGTCGCCGGGGCGGACGGCGCGCGAGTCGTGGGTGATGCCCGTGACCTGGACGGCGTCCGCGCTCGTCGGCTGCTCGATACCCAGCTGACCGGCGAGTTCCGCGAGGGGTGTGGCGGAGACGTGGGCCGGCCTGGGCGGTCCCGGATATGTCACGGGAACGTCCTTCTGGGTGGTTTGGGACTGATCAGCGTGTGGCACGGCGGTGAGCGTACCGGGCGCACCCCCACGGGAGCGAAGCGAGGGTTTGTGCGAGCGGGGCTCGGGGGTGTGGTTCCCGGGGTCGGGAGTGATCATGGTCACGAGTGGGTTCCTGGCTGGTTGCGCTGATCAGCGGGCGGATCAGGGTGGGGGCAGGAGGCGGGTCAGGGAGCGAAGGTGACGGGCAGGTTCGCGGGCTTGGCCCCGGTGGGCGGCACCTGGAGGGTCTTCAGTGCGAACTCCATGACCTCCTTGTAGATGGGTCCGCAGATCTGGCCGCCGAAGTAGTTGCCCTTGGTGGCGTTCTGGATCGCGCAGTAGACGGTGATCCGGGGCTGGTCGGCGGGCGCGAACCCGGCGAACGACGAGGTGTAGCCCCGGTATCTGCCGGTGGCCGGATCCACACGGTTGGCCGTACCCGTCTTGCCCGCGACCCGGTAGCCGGGGATGCGCGCCTTGGTGCCCGTGCCCTCCTCGTCGTCCACGACGGACTCCAGCATCCGGGCGAGGGTCTTCGCCGTCTTCTCGCTCACGACCCGGGTCTTGCCGGGCTTGGGGGCGGGGGTGAAGCGGCCGTCCGGTCCCTTGGTGCCCCGTACGAGGGTCGGTTCGACGCGTACGCCGCCGTTGGCGATCGTCGAGAAGACGGAGGCCGCCTGCATGGCGTTGATCGACACGCCCTGGCCGAAAGGGATCGTGTACTGCTGCGAGGTCGACCAGTCGCCGGGCGCGGCGAGGATGCCCCTGGTCTCGCCCGGGAAGCCGAGGCCGGTGTAGCTGCCGATGCCGAACTTGCGCAGGTAGGAGTGGAGGATCTTGTTGGACTCCGCCTGGTTGCGGCCGAGTTCGCCGGTGGCGAGGATCGTGCCGATGTTGCTGGACTTGGCGAGGACGCCGTTGAGCGTCAGGTACCAGGTCGGGTGGTCGATGTCGTCCTTGAAGAGCCGGTCGCCCCGGTGCAGCCGGTTGGGGACGGTGACGTGGGTCTCCGGGGTGGCGACGTTCTCCTCCAGCACGGCGGCCATCGACATCACCTTGGCGGTCGAGCCGGGCTCGTAGGCGTCCTGGAGGGCCGCGTTGCCGAGCGCGTCCGGGTTCGCCTTGGTGAGGTCGTTGGGGTCGAAGCCGGGTGAGTTGGCCATGGCGAGGATCTCGCCGGTGCGGGTGTCCTGCACTATCACGTAACCGCGGTCCGCCTGGGACTTCTTCACCTGCTCGGTGATGGCGTTCTGCGCGGCCCACTGGATGTCGCGGTCGATGGTCAGCTCGACGTCGGAGCCGGCCACGGCGGGGGTCTCGGTGGAGCCCGCGGTGGGCACCAGCCGGCCGCCCGACTGGGCGTAGCGGATCTTGCCGTCCTTGCCCGACAGGCGGCTGTTCCACTGCTGTTCGATGCCGCCGCCGCCCTTGCCCTCGGCGTTGACCCAGCCCAGTATCCCGGCGGCGAGGTCGCCGTTGGGGTACACGCGCTTGCTGCTGGGCTCCTGGAAGACGCCGGCCAGGACGTTGACCGTGCCCTTCTCGTCCGCGGCCCGCTTGACGAGCGCGGTCTTCAGATCGCTGATCTGGTTCCAGACCTGGGGGGTCTGGCGGCGGGCGAGCAGGACGTAGCGCGTGTTCTTCGTGCGGAGCTTCTCGGCGAGCGTCTCCTGGTCCGCGCCGAGGATCGGCGCGAGGAGCGCGGCCGCCTGCTCGGGTCCGTCGTCGATCCTCAGCTGCTCGCGCGTGAACATCGTCGGGTCGGCCGTGATGTCGTTGGCGTCGGTGCTGATCGCCAGGGCGACGCCGTTGCGGTCGGTGATCCCGCCGCGTTCGGCGGCCAGCACCCGGCCGACGTAACGGTTCTGGTCGGCCTTGGCCGCGTACTCGCTCGCGTCGACGGCCTGCACCTGGAGCAGCCGTACGACGAAGGCGATCATCACCAGGGTCAGCGCGAGGCTCACCATGCGCAGCCGGGGGCGGGGGCTGCCCAGCCGGATGGTGCGCCCCGGCGGCTGCCAGGGCCTGGACGGGCGGCGCTGTGCGGAGGGGCGGGCGCCGGGGCCCGGTCGGCGCTGCTGGCCGCCGGGGCGTACGGGCCGGGCCGGCCCGGGTACGCGGCGGCGCGGGGGCTGCCTGCCTGAGTCGGCCACTTCCGTCACCTGCCGGGGGTCGTCGGGAGCTGGGTGGGCTGTACGGGCGGGGTGGTGGGGGTCGGCGTGGGAGGGCCCGAGGGCTCCGGGGTCCGCGCGTGCGACAGCGGCTCGGGGTCGGTCGATGTCGGTGACGAGGTCGATGTCGGCGTCGAGGTAGATGTCGGCGTCGGGGAGTCGGCGGGCGTGGGGCTGCCGGAGGGCGTCGGGCTCACCGGCGGGCCGGGGTCGAGGATCTCGGGCGCGAGGACGAGCGGCATCCGGGCCACGGACTGCTGGGCGGCGCTCGGGACGCCCCTCACCGTGCCGTCGGGGTTCAGGAAGGCCGGGTCGCCGCCGGGGACCATGCCCAGCTCGCGGGCGCGGCGCTGGAGGGCGTCGGGCGCCGAGTAGGCGTCCACGTCGCGCTGGAGCGCCTGTTCCTCGTCGGTGTAGCTCTTCACGTCGTCCTGGAGGTCGTCGAGCTTGAACGACCCTTCGCTGAGCGCGGAGTTCAGCACGAGGAGGCCGATGAGGCCGCCGCCCAGCAGGAGGACGACCAGCAGGACGAAGGGCGTGCGGGCGGCTCCCTTGGGCCTCGTGGGCAGCAGCCGCGCGAGACGGGCGGCCCGGCCCCTCAGTTCGGGTTTCCTGCTCACGCGTCCCACGCACTCCTCATTCGACGTCCTCCCGCACGCGTTCCGCCCCGCGCAGACGTGCGGGGGCGGCGCGCCGGTTCTCGGCGACCTCTTCCTCGGTGGGAAGTTCGGCACCACGGGTGAGGAGCTTGAGCCTCGGCTGATAGCGCTCGGGGACGACGGGCAGTCCGGGCGGGGCGGTGGTGGCGGCTCCGGCCGCGAACACCTGCTTCACCAGCCGGTCCTCGAGCGAGTGGTACGACAGCACGGCGATCCGGCCGCCGACCGCGAGGGCCTTCACGGCGGCGGGGATCGCCCGCTCCAGGACGGTGAGTTCGCCGTTGACCTCGATGCGCAGGGCCTGGAAGGTGCGCTTGGCGGGGTTGCCGCCGGTGCGCTTGGCGGCCTGCGGCAGGGAGTCGCGGATCAGTTCGACGAGGCGGGCGCTGTTGGTGAACGGCTCCTTGGCGCGCTCGCGCACGATCGCGGAGACGATCCGCTTGGCCTGCTTCTCCTCGCCGTACGCCCGGAGGATGCGGACGAGTTCGCCGGGGGCGTAGGTGTTGAGGACCTCGGCGGCGCTGATGCCGGTCGTCTGGTCCATCCGCATGTCGAGGGGGGCGTCCTGGGCGTACGCGAAGCCCCGGTCCGCCTCGTCGAGTTGCATGGACGAGACGCCGAGGTCGAACAGGACGCCCTGGACGCGCGGGAGGCCCAGGCGGTCGAGCACGTCGGGGAGTTCGTCGTAGACGGCGTGCACGAGGGTGGCGCGCTCGCCGAAGGGGGCGAGGCGTTCGCCGGAGAGACGCAGGGCCTCCTTGTCCCGGTCGAGGGCGACGAGCCGTGCCTCGGGGAACCGGGTGAGGAGCGCCTCGCTGTGGCCGCCGAGGCCGAGCGTGCAGTCGACCACCACCGCGCCGGGCGCCGTGAGGGCCGGGGCCAGCATGTCCAGACAGCGCTGGAGCATGACGGGGACGTGGCGGCTGTTGCTCAAGGGGCCCTCTCAGGTCCGGCGCGAGCCGCACGTACGCGCCGCGCACGCGGGGAGACGCCGAGCTCTCGCCGGTTCTCCTTGGGTTTCGGTCCAGCGGGGCGCCCGGGGCCTGTCGTCACGTTCCCGTTCTGCCCCGGCCTCCCGCTCGGCGTCACTTTAGTCCACGGTCCTGCGCGGTCAATCAACCGGCCTGCGCGTCGCGGCGCTCCCCGCTCGAAGCCGTGAATACGTCGAAATCACCCGTACGGTCGTGATCCCGCCACTCCTGTGGGTTACCTCACAACAAGGCTCAATGACGTTCTTTGTCCTCTCTCACAGAGCGCCCTCAGCGGCCGTGACCAGTACCGTCTTGTCCATGACGACCTCCGCAGCAGTTCCCACCGGCCCCGAAGGCGCCATATCCGACGGCACCGTCACCGACCGCCTCGTCGAGGCGAACCAGCGCTATGCCGCCGCGTTCTCCGACCCCGGGATGGACGCCCGCCCCGTCCTGCGTGTCGCGGTCGTGGCCTGCATGGACGCACGCCTCGACCTGCACGACGCGCTCGGCCTGGAGCTGGGCGACTGTCACACCATCCGCAACGCGGGCGGCGTGGTCACCGACGACGTGATCCGCTCCCTCACCATCAGCCAGCGCAAGCTCGGCACCCGCAGCATCGTCCTCATCCACCACACCGGCTGCGGCCTGGAGTCCCTCACCGAGGACTTCCGCACCGAGCTGGAGGCCGAGGTCGGCCAGCGCCCGGCCTGGGCGGTGGAGTCCTTCCGGGACGTGGACCAGGACGTACGGCAGTCCATGCAACGGATCCGCACCAACCCGTTCCTGCTGCACTCCGACGACGTGCGCGGGTTCGTCTTCGATGTGAAGACCGGTCTGCTCCGGGAGATCGACGCGGTCGACGCGGCCTGATCCCGTCGAACCGCGCGGCCGGAACCGCCCTCCTACCGCCCGAGGGCGGTTCCGCGCAGCCCTGGTTTCCTGTCAATCTGCTGGCATCCCACCCCGCAAAACACCGCGAACCTGACATATCGCGGACAGTTGTCCACAGGCGAGTGACACGGATTGGTAACGGCGGCAAGAATGCGGGTGTGGCGTCACGCTGAGCAGTTCACGCGTGGTGTCCGTGTTTCGGGGTGGGCCGGTCCGCATCGCAGAGCGACGGCCCGGAGAAAGAACGGGCCGAGGAGGGCCGGGTGACGACCTATGACGATCGAGCGAGCCTCACTGATCTGACCAGCACTGTGGAGCGAGTCCGCAGTTCGGTCGAAGGAGTGATCGAGGGCAAGCCTGAGGTCGTACGGCTTTCGCTGACAGTGCTGCTCGCCGAGGGACATCTTCTGATCGAAGACGTACCCGGCGTCGGCAAGACCATGCTGGCCAAGGCACTGGCGCGGTCCATCGACTGCTCGGTGCGGCGTATCCAGTTCACGCCGGACCTGCTGCCGTCGGACATCACGGGTGTGTCCATCTGGGACCAGCAGCGCAAGGAGTTCGAGTTCAAACCGGGCGCGATCTTCTCGCAGATCGTGATCGGCGACGAGATCAACCGTGCCTCGCCGAAGACGCAGTCCGCGCTCCTGGAGTCCCTGGAGGAGCGCCAGGTCACGATCGACGGCACGACGTACGAGCTGCCGAGCCCCTTCATGGTGGTGGCCACGCAGAACCCGGTGGAGATGGAGGGCACCTACCCGCTGCCGGAGGCCCAGCGCGACCGCTTCATGGCGCGCGTCTCCGTCGGCTACCCCAGCCCGGAGGCCGAGCTGCAGATGCTCGACGTCCACGGCGGGGTCTCGCCGCTGGAGGACATGCAGCCGGTGGCGCACGCGCACGAGATCGTGAAGCTGATCGAGGCCGTCCGTAACGTGCACGTCGCGGAAACGGTCCGGCGGTACGCGGTGGACCTGGTCGGCGCCACCCGCACCCATCCGGACCTCAGACTCGGCGCCTCGCCGCGCGCCACGCTGCACCTGCTGCGCGCGGCGAGGGCGACCGCCGCCCTGAACGGCCGGGAGTACGCCCTGCCGGACGACATCCAGTCGCTGGCCGTCTCCATCCTCGCCCACCGGCTGCTGCCCACCGCCCAGGCCCAGCTCAACCGGCGTACGCCGGAGCAGGTGGTGCAGGAGATCCTCCAGCGCACGCCCGTGCCGCAGGCCCCCCAGGCGCAGAGCGGCTACGGCTCGGTCCACACCGCGCCCGCGTACCCGCAGCAGCCGCCGCGGAGGCTTGGATGACCACCGCGGGGCCGGCGCCCGCCCCGGAACAGGACAAGGGCGGGCTGCGTACGGCCCTCGGCGGCCTCACCACGCGCGGGCGCTCCTTCCTGGCCGCCGGCGTGGCGGCCGCCGTCTGCGCGTACGTCCTCGGGCAGAGCGATCTGCTCCGGGTCGGCCTGCTGCTGGCGGTGCTGCCGCTGGTCTGCGCGACCGTGCTGTACCGCACCCGCTACCGGGTCGCGGGCAGCCGCCGCCTCTCCCCCGCGCGCGTGCCCGCCGGCAGCGAGGCCCGCGTCCATCTGCGGATGGACAACGTCTCGCGGCTGCCCACCGGGCTGCTGATGCTCCAGGACCGGGTGCCGTACGTGCTCGGTCCGCGCCCGCGATTCGTGCTGGACCGGGTGGAGGCGGGCGGCCGCCGCGAGGTGTCGTACCGCGTCCGTTCGGATCTGCGCGGCCGCTACCCGTTGGGACCGCTCCAGCTGCGCCTGACCGACCCGTTCGGCATGTGCGAGCTGACCCGGTCCTTCTCGACGTACGACACGCTGACCGTCGTCCCGCGGGTGGAGGCGCTGCCACCGGTGCGGCTGAACGGCGAGGCCAAGGGATACGGCGACGGGCGGCAGCGCTCGCTGGCGCTGGCCGGCGAGGACGACGTGATCCCTCGCGGCTACCGCCACGGCGACGATCTGCGCCGGGTGCACTGGCGTTCGACCGCGCGCTACGGCGAGCTGATGGTGCGCCGCGAGGAACAGCCGCAGCGCGCCCGCTGCACGGTGCTGCTGGACACCCGGGCCGAGGCATTCCTCGGCGCGGGCCCCGACTCCGCCTTCGAGTGGGCCGTCTCCGGCGCCGCCTCCATGCTGGTCCACATGCTCGAACGGGGCTTCTCCGTCAGGCTGTTGACCGACACCGGCAGCTCGGTGCCCGGCGAGGGCGCCGACGGGTTCGCGGGCGCCAGCCAGGAGACCGCCGACGCGGCCGGACTGATGATGGACATGCTCGCGGTGATCGACCACTCCGACGGCACGGGCCTGTCGCCCGCGTACGACGTGCTGCGCGGCGGCAACGAGGGGCTGCTGGTCGCCTTCCTCGGCGACCTCGACGAGGAGCAGGCGACGGTGATCGGCAAGATGCGCCAGCGCGGCGGTGGGGCGGTCGCCTTCCTGCTGGACAGCGAGACGTGGACGACCGAGCCGGGTGAGGTGCCCGGTGCCGGGGGCGCGAGCGAGGAGTCGCTGCGGCTGCTGCACGAGGCGGGCTGGACGGCGCTGACCGTGCCGCGCGGCGCCTCGCTGACGGACCTGTGGCGGCAGGCGGACCGACAGCGCACCGGAGCGCTGTCCGGGAGCGTTACGGAGGAACGGTCATGAGCGGGCGGGCGAAGCTGGCGCTGTGCGCCTGGGCCGCCACGATCATGGCGGCGTGCGCACTGCTGCCGCTGGTCGACCCGGCGACGTGGGTCTTCCAGGCGGCGCTCATGCTGGGCGTCCAGACCGGCGTGGGAGCGCTCACCCGGCGCGTCCCGCTGGCCAGGCCACTGACCGTGGCCGCGCAGGCACTGGTCACGTTGATGATGCTGACGCTGGTCTTCGCCCGGGAGCGGGCGGTCGCCGGGATCGTCCCCGGCCCGGAGGCGTTCCAGTACTTCGCGACGCTGCTGCAGACCGGCGCGGAGGACGTCGGCCGGTACGCCATCCCGGCACCGCTGACCGACGGCATCCGGCTGATGATCATCGGCGGTGTGCTGGTGATAGGCCTGCTGGTGGACGCGCTCGCGGTGACGTTCCGCAGCGCCGCGCCGGCCGGTCTGCCGCTGCTGGCGCTGTACTCGGTCGCCGCCGGGCTCTCCGACGGCGCCGCGTGGCTGTGGTTCGTGCTGGCCTCGGCCGGCTATCTGCTGCTGCTCCTGACCGAGAGCCGCGACCGGCTCTCGCAGTGGGGCCGGGTCTTCGGAGGCGCGCCGCAGGGTCCGCGCGCGGAGTCTCCCAGCGGTGCCGTGGCACCCGTGCGGACGGGGCGGCGCATCGGCGCGGTCGCGCTGGGCATCGCCCTGGTGGTGCCGCTCGGGCTGCCCTCCCTCGACGGCGGGCTGCTGGACGGCACGGGCGCCGGCCTCGGCGGGGGTTCCGGTGGCGGCGGCACGATCGCCGCGGTGAACCCGGTGGTGCAGCTGCGCGGCAGCCTGAACGTGGACGAGGACCGCCAGGTCCTGTCCTACCGCACCAACACCGACGACGTGCAGGAGATGTATCTGCGGATCGTCTCCCTGGACAACTTCAACGGCACCTCCTGGACCCCGACCGAGCGCTCCATCACGGGGGTCCCGGACGACTTCGGCACCCCCACCGGTCTCGCCTCCGACGTCAAGCGGACGTCGATCGAGACCCGGATCGTCGCGTCGGAGGACTACGAGCAGAACTGGCTGCCGATGCCGTACCCGGTGACCAGCGTGGACATCGACGGCGACTGGCGGTACGAGCCCGTGGGCCGCACCCTCGTCGGTGACCACGGCCAGGACACCAAGGGCGCCCAGTACCAGGTCGAGAGCCTGATCGTGCAGCCCACGGCGGAGCAGCTGGCCTCGGCGCCGGAGCCGCCGCCGGCGCTGCGGCGGGAGTACACCAAGGTGCCGGCCTCGCTGCCGCCGGTGGTGGCACGGACGGCGCTGGAGGTCACCGAGGGCGCGAAGAACGACTACGAGCGGGCGGTGAAGCTCCAGGACTGGTTCGCGTTCAGCGGCGAGTTCACGTACGACACGGAGGTGCGGTCGGGCACGGGCGCGCGGGCGATAGCCCGGTTCCTGGAGGACAAGGAGGGCTTCTGCGTCCACTTCTCCTTCGCGATGGCGTCCATGGCCCGCACGCTCGGCATACCGGCCCGGGTGGCGGTGGGCTTCACCCCCGGCACCCCGCAGACGAACGGCACGATGTCGGTGGGCCTGCGCGACGCGCACGCCTGGCCGGAGCTGTACTTCGAGGGCGTGGGCTGGACCCGCTTCGAGCCCACGCCCAACCGGGGCTCCACTCCCGAGTACACGGTGCCGGAGGACACCGGCACCGGCGGTCTTCCCGAGGTGCCCCGTCCCTCGTCGTCGGCGTCGACGGCACCGTCGGCCGAGCCGACGGCGAGCGAGAGCTGCACGCCGCAGGAGGCGAAGCTGGGAGCCTGCGGGACCGAGTCGGCGGCGGCCCTGCCGGGTTCGGACGACGAGGAGCGCTCGTTCTGGGAGCTGGTGTTCTTCTCCCCCTGGACCCTGTTGATCGTCCCGGGCGCGCTGTTGGTCCTGGCGATCCCGCTGCTGCCGATGCTGTGGCGGCTGCGGGTGCGGTCCGTGCGGCTGGGCGCGCACCAGGGCGCGGTGCCGAAGGGGCCCCAGGAGCCCGCCGTCGCGCGGGAGGTGACCCCTGAGGCCGGCGCGGCACCTGGCTTCTTCGACCCGCCGGCCAGGGCCACCCCGTACGGGCGTACGGAGGCCGCGGCGGCGCATGCGCTGGCCGCCTGGCAGGAGGTGGCCGACACGGCGTGGGACTACGGGATCGCGCCGGACGAGTCGCAGACGCCCCGTAAGGCCGCCGCGCGGATCGTGCGGCTCGGGGAGCTGGAACCGGCGGCCGCCGACGCGGTGCACCGGGTGGCGGCGGCGGTGGAGCAGGTCCTCTTCGCTCCGCGCCCGCAGATCCCGGCGGGGCTCGCCCGGGACGCGCAGCAGGTCGGGGTCGGCCTCAGGGCCAACGCCGGTCGCCGCACCAAACTGCGGGCGCTGCTGCTGCCGCGTTCGACCGTCCGGGTGGTGTGGGCCCTCGCCGCGCGCTGGGCGGACACCAGGGACGAGCTGCTGTCCCGCCTCCCGACGCCACGCCTGCCCTGGCGACGCCCCACACCGAGCCAGCACGGCTAGCGCGGACGCGTCACGGCCCTGTCCCCACCGGGTTCGCCCGACGGGGACAGGGCCGTTCGTCTGTCAGGAGGCCCGTTCGCCGGTCCCCGTTCGTCTGTCAGGAGCCGCGTCTTGCGGCAGCACGGCGACGGACACGGGGCGGTGGGCAGGGCGGTGGCCCCGCATCCGTCGTAGTCGTAGGCGCGGCGATGCGCGGACGTTCGATTGAGGGCATGCTCGAAGGGTGACCGCCGCTCGGGTGGTCACCCTTCGTCCGTGTTCAGCTGTGGCTGTCGGGTCGGCTGTTCGGCGGGCTCAGTGGCCGCCCTGCTCGTCACGACGGCGCTGCCAGCGCTGTTCGATTCGGTCCATCATGGAGCGGCGCTGTCGTGTCTGCCGACGCGCACCGGGGGAGCCTGCGGCACCGGTGGGCTGCTCACCCGGCTTGGGGGCCTTGCGCCAACCGGTGACGGCGAGCACGGCGCAGCCCAGCATGACGAGGAATCCCACCACGCTGACCCAGATCTGCTGTGCGACCATTCCGGCCATGAGGAGCGCGATACCCACCAGAAAGCCCGCGACCGCCTGGTAGACCCGCCGCCGGGTGTACGTACGCAGCCCGCTTCCCTCAAGCGCTGACGCGAACTTGGGATCTTCGGCGTACAGCGCTCGCTCCATCTGCTCGAGCATGCGCTGCTCGTGCTCTGAGAGCGGCACGGAGTCCTCCTCATCGTGCGGTCGCCGGGGCGACCCGGGGGGTCCTCTTCAGGATAGGCAGGGAATCGCCCCCTTGAAACCCGCCCCTCTACGCCAATTCGCCAACCGGAACCCGCCATGGCACCCCGACTCGCTGAGGTGTGAATTCCCCAGCGAACGGCCCGTCATGCCGGAACGGTCTCCCTCGATCATACGGCTCCGCGCGCCCGATCGGGGGGCCTGTGGCGTACTCCATCCGCCGCCGAGCCCCTGATCAGCGGGGCGCCCTCGTCCGCCGCGAGAGACGGCTCAGGACTCGGCGGCCCCTCGGGTCTCACCCAGCACATGAAGTTGGGTGGCCACGGAGTGGAAGGCGGGCAGCTCGGCGGCCACCGCCTCCAGCTTGAGCAGGGCGTCCAGGGCACCGGGCTCGGTGTCGACGAGGACCCCGGGGACGAGGTCGGCGAAGACCCGGACGCCGTGCACGGCGGCGACCTGGAGGCCCGCGCCCTCGACGAGGCCGGTGAGCTGTTCGGCGGTGAAGCGGTGGGGAACCGGATCACCCTCGCCCCAGCGTCCGTTCGGGTCGGCGAGCGCCTGCCGCGCCTCCTTGAAGTGCCCGGCGAGGGCGCGGGCGAGGACGGCGCCGCCGAGGCCGGCCGCGAGCAGACTGAGGACGCCCTCGGGGCGCAGCGCGGCGACCGCGTTGCCGATGCCCTCGGCGGGGTCGTCCACGTACTCCAGGACGCCGTGGCAGAGCACGGCGTCGTACCCGCCGCGCTCGACGACGTCGAAGAGGCCGTGGGCGTCGCCCTGGACACCCCGGACACGGTCGGCGACGCCGGCCTCGGCGGCCCTGCGCTCCAGCGCGAACAGCGCGTTCGGGCTGGGGTCGACGACGGTGACACGGTGGCCGAGGCGGGCGGCGGGCACCGCGAACCTGCCGCTGCCGCCCCCGGTGTCCAGTACGTCGAGCGACTCACGCCCCGTCGCCTTCACCCGGCGGTCGAGGGCGTCCTGGAGGACCTCCCAGACCACGGCGGTACGGAGAGAGGCGCGGGGTCGCATCGGGTCCGACACGGCAGTTGACTCCTCGGCGCGGCACCGCCTGGTGTGCGGCGGAGCGATGGGCTTGCGGCTCCGCCGGGCCGGTGGCCGTGACGGAGGGTGCTGCTGCCCCCAACCCTAATGGGCGGCGCCGGGACGGTCGGTCAGCCCGCGTCCGGGACCTCCGGGCCGCCGTCCTGGCGGGGTTGCGGCAGCACCGGCTGGAGCACCAGCATCCGTTCGACCAGGCGCAGGAACATCGCGACGTCGCGTATGAGGTCGTCGGCGTCGCGCGCGCTCGCCGCGCCCTGGATCCCCGCCTCGGCCCGTGCGCGGCGGGCGGCGCCGGAGGCGAACAGCGCGCTCCACTCGGCTAGTTCGGGCGCTATCTCGGGGAGCACTTCCCAGGCGCTCCGGATCTTGGCCCGGCGCTTCGGGGTGGGTTCGGGGCGGCCCCGGGCGGCGAGCACCGCGGCGGCGGTGCGCAGGGCGGCCAGGTGGGCGGTGGCGTACCGCTCGTTGGGCGTGCGCAGCACGGACGCCTCCTCGAGTCCGGAGCGGGCCTGGGCGAGCAGGTCGAGGGCGGCGGGCGGGGCCGTCGCCCGGCGCAGCACGGGGTGCACGTCGCTCGCCGGGCCGGTCAGTGAGGGGGCAGGGCCGGTGGCGCGGCGCCGGCCTGCGGCTGCTGCGTGGTAGCTGGCCATGACGAACCTCCTGTCGTCTTCGGACGACACGCTCTGACACGAGGTGCCGTATGTGCCCATCGTGAGGTATGCCACTGACAATCCGTTCTGACCTGGGCTTTTGCTTCGATCAAAGGTTCGGAGTAGTTTTTGCACTGACCAGTCAGTTCAAAGACGGGCAGAGGGGTTCCGGGGACATGGCAGAGGCAGGGGAGGCGGACACCGGGCGGGGAACGGCCCGCGGTGTCGCCGTCGGCGCGGAGGGGTTCGGGCTCAAGGGGCCACGCGGCTGGGCCTTCCGGGGCGTCGGGTTCGAGGCGGAGGCCGGCTCGCTGGTCGCGATCGCCGGGCCGTCCGGGTCGGGCCGGACCTGTCTGCTGCTCGCGCTCACCGGCCGGATGAAGCCGAGCGAGGGCCGGGCCGCGGTCGGCTCCCTGCCGCTGCCGAAACGGATGGCGGCCGTGCGCCGGATCAGCGCCCTCGCCCATGTTCCCGGCGTGACCGACCTCGACCCGGCCCTGACGGTCGGGGAGCACCTGCGTGAACGGGCGCTGCTGCAGCGGCGGTTCGACGGCACCCTGCGCGGGCTGCTGCGGCCCCGGGCCGAGCGCGCCGCCGAGGCGAAGGCCCGGATCGAGGCCGCCGTGACCGCCGCCGGGCTGGACCGCGAGGCCCTGCCGAAGGGTTCCCGGACCGCCGTACGCGACCTCGACCGGATGGAGGCCCTGCGGCTGTCGGTCGCCCTCGCTCTCGTCGGCCGGCCCCGGCTGCTCGGCGTGGACGACGCCGACCTGAAGCTCTCCGACACCGAACGGACGGAGATGTGGGCCCTGTTGACGTCCCTCACCGAGTCCGGGACCACGGTGGTGGCGGTGTGCAGCGCGGCACCGGAGGGGGCTGTCGTGGTGTCGACTGCGCCGGACGAAGCCGCACGCGCGCGTGGCGACGTACACGAACCCTCGGAGCCCGCCACCGACACGGCTGACGCCAGGGACACGGCTGACGCCACGGACGCAGCTGGCACCACGGACACCGAACCCGACACCGACACCGACGACAAGGAGACGGCCGATGCGCTCGCCGGGACTCGCCGCGCTTGAGCTCAGGCGGTTCGGCCGGGGGAAGCTGCCGCGCGCCGCGCTGGTCTCGCTCCTGCTGCTGCCGCTGCTGTACGGCGCCCTGTACCTGTGGTCCTTCTGGGACCCGTACGGCCGGCTGGACCGCATCCCCGTGGCACTGGTGAACGACGACCGGGGGGCGTCGGTCGGCAAGGAGAGGCTGACGGCGGGCGACGACATCGCGAAGGGGCTGCGGGAGAGCGACACCTTCGAGTGGCACCGGGTGAGCGCCGCCGAGGCCCGCGCGGGCGTCGAGAACGGCACCTACTACCTGTCGCTGACCATGCCGAAGGACTTCAGCGAGCGCATCGCGTCCAGTTCGGGGGACGTGCCGGAGACCGGCGCCCTCCAGGTGCGGACGAACGACGCGAACAACTACATCGTCGGCCAGATCTCGCGGACGGTGTTCTCCGAGGTGCGGACGGCCGCGTCGACGAAGGCCTCGCGGTCGTTCCTGGACCGCATCTTCATCTCGTTCTCGGACATCCACGGGAAGACCGAGGAGGCGGCGGACGGCGCCGACGACCTCAAGGGCGGTATCGACAAGGCCGAGCAGGGTTCGAAGGACCTGGCGGACGGGCTGCGGAAGGCCAAGGAGGGCAGCGGGGACCTGTCCGGCGGGCTGAAGGACCTGGAGGAGGGTGCGGGCGACCTGGAGGACGGCGCCCAACAGGTCGCGGACGGCACCGGGAAGCTCGCCGACAAGGTCGGCGCGGCGGCCGACCAGGTGCGGCCCTTCCTCGACGAGAAGAGCGGCACCATCGCCGACACCGCCACCCTGGTCGCCGACTCGGCGGCCACGATCCGGGACCACCTGGACGCGTTCGTGAAGACGGCACCGGCCGCCGCGACGGGCACCCGTGCCGCCTCCGACGCCCTGAACGACGTCCACAGGCGCCGCTGCGAGGAGGCCGTCCTGCCCGACGCGGCCTGCGCGGACCTGAAGAAGGCCAAGGACGCCGCCGCTCAGGCCGCCGTGCTCGCCGAGGACGTCAACACCGTGGTGAAGAACTACGACGGTGACATGAAGGCCTTCGACAAGGACCTCCAGACCCTGGAGAAGCAGGCCCGCGCCCTCGCGAAGGCGGCGCCCACCCTCTCCACGGACCTCGACGACGCCGTCGCCAAGATCGACGCGCTCGACAAGGGCGCCGCGGAGGTAGCCAAGGGGGCCAAGGCCCTGCACACCGGTCTCGGCACCGCCAAGACCGGCGCCGAGGACCTCGACACCGGCGTCGGAGACCTCAAGACCGGTGCGATCGACCTCAAGGGCGGCATGTACAAACTGGCCGACGGCTCCGGGAAGCTCGCGGGCGGTCTGCACGAAGGGGCCGAGAGGATCCCCGACTACGACGAGCGGGACCGCGACCAGCGCACCGAAGTGATGGCCGATCCCGTGCAGTTGGCCACCAGGGACCTGCACAAGGCGCCCAACTACGGCACCGGGTTCGCCCCGTACTTCATCCCGCTGTCCCTCTGGGTGGGGGCGATGGTGGCGTACATGCTGATCCAGCCGCTCAACCGGCGGGCCCTCGCGGCGGGTGCCTCGGCGTGGCGGATCGCGCTGGCCGGCTGGCTGCCGGTGGCCGCCCTGGGCGTGCTGCAGACGGTCGCGCTGATGGCGGTGCTGCACTGGGCGGTCGGCCTGCAGATGGCGCGGGCGGCCGGGACGGTGGGCTTCCTGTTCCTGGTGACCGCGTGCTTCGCGGCGATCGTGCAGTGGCTCAACGCGCGCTTCGGCGCGGCGGGCCGGATCCTCGTCCTCGCCTTCCTGATGCTCCAGTTGACGTCCGCGGGCGGCACCTATCCCGTGCAGACCAGCCCCGACTTCTTCAACGCCGTCCACCCCTTCCTGCCGATGAGCCATGTCGTCGACGCCCTCAGGCGGCTGATCACGGGCGGCGGCCTCGGCCCGGTGTGGCAGGCGTGCGCGGTGCTGGTGGCCTTCACCGTCGGCGCCCTCGCGCTGACCGCCCTGTCGGCCCGCCGCAAGCAGGTGTGGACCCTGGACCGCCTGCACCCGGAGTTGAGCCTGTGACCGCGCGGGGAGCGGTTCCCGCGCACCGCGCGGTTCCTGTGACAATCAGGGCCATGGAAAGCAGCAACGCCCCCGGCGGCGCAGGCGGGGGCCGCCGTGAGGCGACCCGGCAGAAACTCTATGAAGCGGCCGTCACCCTCATCGCGGAGCAGGGGTTCTCCGCGACCACGGTGGACGAGATCGCCGAGCGCGCCGGTGTCGCCAAGGGCACGGTGTACTACAACTTCGCGAGCAAGTCGGTCCTCTTCGAGGAGCTGCTGCGGCACGGCGTGGGACTGCTCACCGCCTCTCTCCGCGAGGCGGCCGAGGGGACCGCGCGGGCGGGCGGCAGCAGGGTCGACTCCCTGGACGCGATGATCCGGGCCGGGCTCGTCTTCATCGACCGCTACCCGTCCTTCACCCAGCTGTACGTGGCCGAGCTGTGGCGCACCAACCGGGCCTGGCAGTCCACGCTGATGGTCGTCCGGCAGGAGGCGGTCGCCGTCGTCGAGGGGGTGCTCCGCGAGGGCGTCGAGGGCGGCGAGCTGAGCGACGAGATCGATGTCGGCCTGACGGCGGCGGCCCTGGTCGGCATGGTCCTGGTGGCCGCGCTGGACTGGAAGGCCTTCCAGCCGGAGCGCTCCCTGGACGACGTCCACGCGGCGCTGTCCCGGCTGCTGCAGGGCCGGGTGAGCGGAAAGGGCTGACCGATCCGGGGCACGAACGAGAGCGCCGGTCCGAACTGGCCGCGTCCCCCGCGGGCCACCTCGAACCGGCGCTTCCCCGTTCCCCCGTACTCCCCCGTGCCTCGCTCCCGCCGACTCGCGTCGACGGAAGGAGCGGTAAGAGCGCGAAAGCCGTTCCGCCGCCCCGTGTCGGCGGTACCGGAGCCGCGCCCCTTCCCGTGCCTCCACTCTCCCGTTCTCGCAGGTGGGACCCCATCCGTACGGATACTCAACTCACCGCATAGGTACGCGTACTCAGCCCTGCGCACTCAGCCCCACCCCGCGCTGTCACCGACTGGTGACGATCGCGCCCGCGCACGTACTCCCCTGGCCCGGATCGGCGGCGCAGCCGCCATCCAGGGGCGCGGGGAACTGCGCGACAAGCCACGACGAGCCCGCACCCGCCGAACGACCGCACCCCCCGAGCTCTCCCGCGAAGCACCTGCGACACGGCGCCCGATAAGGTCACCGGCATGGCAAGAATCGCGGTGATCGGCGCCGGAATGGGCGCCCTGGCAGCCGCCGCCCGGCTGGCCGTCGCGGGCCACCGCGTGGTGGTGCACGAGAGCACGACGACCTACGGCGGAGCCGTGGGCCGCTTCGAGCGCGACGGCTTCGCGTTCGACACGGGCCCCGGGCTGCTGCCGCTCCCCGCCGTCCACCGCGACCTGTTCCTCAAGACCGGCAAGGAGCCGCTGGAGAAGTGCGTCGACCTGGTGCAGGTCGACCCGGCGGCCCGGCACGTCTTCGCGGACGGCACCGACCTCCTGCTGCCGAACGCCTCACGCGCCGGCGTGGTCGCCGCCCTGAACTCCGCGCTCGGCGCGGGCGCCGGCGACCGCTGGGGCGATTTCCTGGTGCGGGCCCGCGAGGCCTGGGACCGCACGCGGCGGCCCCTCCTGGAGGAGCCGCTGTGGTCCGACTGGAAGCTCCTCGCCGAGCGCGAGCCGTACCCCTCGGTCCCCCACAAGCGTCTGCTGCGCACCCGCCGCGCCGCCACCCTCGCCGAGGTCGGCGCGTGGGAGCTGCGCGACCCCCGGCTGACGGCGCTGCTGGAGAGCCACGCCCTCGCGTACGGCCTGGACCCGAGGAGCGTCCCGGCGAGCGCGGCGGTCCTGCCCTACCTGGACCACGCCTTCGGGACCTGGTACGTCCGGGGCGGCGTACGGGAGTTGGCGCGGGCGCTGTACGAGCGGTGTCTGGCGCGCAGGGTCGAGTTCGTCTTCGGTGCCGAGGTCACGGGGATCGTCGAGAAGGACGGCCGGGCGGCCGGGGTGGAGCTGGCCGACGGGACGGTGACCGGGGCCGACTTCGTGGTCGCCGGGGTCGCGCCCGAGGTGCTGGGCCGCCTGGCGCGGCGGTCGGTCGTGCGCGGTGCCGGCGAGGTACCGGCCCAGCGCGGTGCGACGAGCCGGCTGACCGTGCTGCTGGCGCTGCGCGGCGGTCGTCCGGCGGGCGCGGCGCACCGCACGGTGGTGCACGCGGAGGACCGTGACGCCGAGCTGGACCTGCTGTTCGGTCCGTCGCACGGGATGGTCGCGCGGCCCACGGCGACGGTGCTGCGGCCGGATGATCCGGCGCTGGTGCCGGACGCCGACCACGAGGCGGTCACGATCACCTGCGCGGTCCCCGCCGAACCCGACTGGAGCTGGGCGGAGTCGGAGGTCTACGAGCAGCAGGCCGAGCGGCTGATCGACGTCGCCGAGCGGGCCGTACCCGACCTGCGGGAGCGGCTGCTGTGGAGCGAGGTGCGCACCCCGGCCGACATCGCGCGGGCGACCGGCGCGGAGGGCGGCGCGGTCCCGGCCCCCGCGCTCGCGGCGGCGGACGGACGGTGGCTGCACCCGTCCAACAGCACTGCTCTGCCGGGCCTGTTCACCGTCGGCGGCTGGTCGCACCCGGGCGGCGGCCTTCCGCACGCCGGGATGTCGGGCGCGCTGGTGGCCGGGCTGATCGTGGAGGGACCGGACTTCCGCGGCTCCCAGTGAGGCTCAGCAGGGCCGGAGCGGAAGCCGGGCGGGTGCTTCAGAAACGGTACTGCTGCTCGTCGTAGCCGTTCTGGCCGTTGCCGTTCCCGTTGCCCTGGTACGGGTACTGCTGGTCGGACGGGAGGTCCGAGCCGAACGGGTCGTCGGTGTTGCGCTGCTGCGGGACCCAGACACCGCCGGGCGGGGTCTCGCCGCCGTAGCCGCCGTTGCCGTACTGGTCCTGGCCGTAGCCCTGTTGACCGTAGCCCTGCTGCCCGTAGGCCTGGTCGTACGAGGCCGTGGCGTCGTACGTCTGGGTGCCGATGTACGGGTCGGAGTAGGCGGCGTACTGCTGCTGGGACGGGTCGTAGCCGTACCCCTGCTGGTCGTAGCCGTAGTAGGCGAAGGCCTCGTCCTGCGCGGCCTGGTCGGCGGTCGCGTGCTGCTGGCCGGCGGTGCCCGCGTAGGCGTCGTCGTCCCGGTAGACGCCGTAGGTGCTGGTGTCGTCCGGCATGGGTTCCGGGGAGTAGACGGGGGCCGGCCCGGCGGCGGAGGGCGTGGACTGCGGGCGGACGAACACGTCGTCGTCGCGGTCGTCGAGCAGGTCGTCGCCCTGGTGGTACGTGCCGGCGGCGGTGTTCTCCAGGTCCGTGACCTCCAGGGTCGGGTCCTGGCGGTCCGGTTCGCCGCGCCGCCGCTTCTTGCCCGCCTTGGGCAGCCGGCCGGCGTCCTCGCCCTCGCCGGAGCGCGGGCGGACGGCCCAGCCGGCCTCGAAGCCGCGCCGGAACGACAGGGTCACATAGGTCTGCCCGATGGCGAACCCGATCGCGCCCAGCGCGATGACGATCACATTGGGGATGAGGACACCGAGGACGACACCGAGGAAACCGGCGAAGGCGAGCAGCCGCCAGCGCAGCCGCGCCTTGTACTGCAGCAGCACCTCACCCAGCAGCCACAACGCGACGACGCCGAACGCGATGTAGAGGACCGCCCAGCCCATGTACGCCCCTCTCCCTGTAGCCGCTACGCAGTGTGTCGTACGCGAGTGCGACCGGTCTAGGCCCGTGGTGGATGGTGCAGGCCCAGGTTCTCGTAGATTTCCAGAGTCGCGGTGGAGTTGTTCAGGGTGATGAAGTGAAGTCCGGGGACTCCTTCGTCCAACAGCCTCGCGCAGAACTCCGTGGCGAACTCGATGCCAATGGAGCGTACAGCGGCCGGATCGTCTTTGGCTGTGACGATCCGCTCTTTCAGGGCGTTCGGGATGGCGGCGTTGCTGAGTTGCGGCAACCGTTCCAGCATCTTCACGCTGGTGACGGGCATGACCTCGGGAATGACCGGGGTCTCGCAGCCGGCCCTCGCGACCGCGTCCCTCAGACGCAGGTACGACTCGGGGTGGAAGAACATCTGCGTGATCGCGTAGTCGGCGCCGGCCCGGCACTTGTCGACGAAGCGCGCCACGTCGCTGTCCCAGTCGGGCGAGCGCGGGTGCATCTCCGGGAAGGCCGCGACGCCCACGCAGAAGTCGCCCGACTCCTTGATGAGGTGGACCAGTTCGGCGGCGTAGGTCAGGCCCTGCGGGTGCGCGACCCACTCGGCCATGGGGTCGCCGGGCGGGTCGCCGCGGACCGCGAGGATGTTGCGGATCCCGGCGTCCGCGTACTGGCCGATGATGTTGCGCAGTTCGGCGATGGAGTGGCTGACCGCGGTGAGGTGCGCGACCGGCGTGAGCGTGGTGTCGGCGGCGATCTGCTCGGTCGCCTTCACGGTGCCGGACCGGGTGGAGCCGCCCGCGCCGTACGTCACGGAGACGAAGCTGGGGGCGACGGCCTCGATCCTGCGGAGGGCGTTCCACAGGTTCCGCTCGCCCTTCTCCGTCTTGGGCGCCCAGAACTCGAAGGAGTAGGTGGTTTTGCCCGTGGCGAGCATGTCACGCACGGTCCGTGCGCGATCCGTCCTGGTGGAAGCGGTTCCTAGGGCCATACCGGCAGGTTAGTCAGATCGGCGCCGTCCCCCAACCACACCTGGAGCTTTTGTCCCCTTTGCCGCTCTGGTGTCCACGCCTTGGACGGCCGTGGACTCCGGGCGCGGCCGCTCAGAGGGCGCGCAGCCGCTCGGCGAACTCCGCCGCGGCGGCTCCCGGGTCGTCGGCGTCCGTGATCGCCCGCACGACCACCACGCGCCGGGCGCCCGCCTCGACGACCTCGTCGAGGTTGCCGAGGTCGATGCCGCCGATGGCGAACCAGGGGCGGTCGGTGGCGAGGGCGGCGGTGTACCGGACGAGGTCCAGGCCGGGGGCGTGGCGGCCGGGCTTGGTGGGGGTGGGCCAGCAGGGGCCCGTGCAGAAGTAGTCCACGCCCTCCTGGACGGCTGCGGCGGCGGCCTCCTCCTCGGCGTGGGTGGAACGGCCGATGAGCACGTCCGGGCCGAGGATCGCGCGGGCGGCCGGGACGGGAAGGTCGCCCTGGCCGAGGTGCAGCACGTCCGCGCCGACGGCGTGGGCGACGTCCGCGCGGTCGTTGACGGCGAGCAGCTTGCCGTGCCGTCGGCAGGCGTCCGCGACGACCTGGAGGTGCTCCAGCTCCTCGGCCGCCTCCATGCCCTTGTCGCGGAGCTGCACGATGTCCACGCCGGCGCCGAGGACGGCGTCCAGGAACCGCGGGAGGTCGCCCTGGCGCTTGCGGGCGTCCGTGCAGAGGTAGAGCCGGGCGTCGGCGAGCTGTGCGGCGGCGTCGGACATGGGTGGGCCCCCCGTTGGCATGCGTGAGCGGTGCGGCGCACGGGGACGCGGCCCTCGCGGGCCCCGGCCCCCGTACGCCGTACGAGCGGGTGTTTCGGGTCAGACGGCGAGCGCCTGGGCACGGCGCTTCACCTCCGTGCCGCGATTCTCGCTCAGGGCCTGGGCCGGGGTGCCGGGCAGGCTGGGGTCCGGAGTGAAGAGCCACTCCAGCATCTCTTCGTCGGTGAAGCCGTCGTCCCTCAGCAGGGTCAGGGTGCCGGTCAGGCCCTTGACCACCTTGTCTCCGTCGATGAAGGCGGCGGGGACGTGCAGCGCGCGGTTCTCACCACGGCGTACGGCGATGAGCTGGCCTTCCTTCACCAGCTGCCGCACCCGGGTCACCTCGACGTCCAGCATCTCTGCGATGTCGGGGAGGGTCAGCCACGCGGGGACGAGAGCATCGATCTTTGCGTCAATCTCGGTCACGTCTCCAAGACTGCCATCTGGGACTGACAGTGGGTAGCCGAGCCGCCTCCGGCGGAGCCGACCGAGGGGCGCGGAGCGCGTCGGTCGGGCTCCGGGAACCCGCCTTGCTACGCCGTCGCCGCCTTCAGCGGCCGCGCCGGGTCCTCCAGCAGCAGCGGATCCATCGGTGTGCCGGCCTCGATCAGACGGCGGCCCTGGGCCAGGTCCCGGGGGCGGCCCACCGCCAGCAGGGCGACCAGCCGGGACTCGCGCAGCCAGCACACCGACCAGGCGGCGCCGGTCGGGTCGCCGCGCCGGACCGTGGTGTCGGCCGAGGCGTGGTCCCCGGCGTACTGGACGAACCGGCCGAACTGCTCGGACCAGAAGTAGGGCACGGGGTCGTAGGGCTCGGGGGTCTCGCCGACGATGTTCGCGGCGACCGTGCGGGGGCCCTGGAGGGCGTTGTCCCAGTGGTGGACGAGGAGGCGCCGTCCGTACCTGCCGGAGGGGAAGGAGGCGCAGTCGCCGACGGCGTAGACGTCCGGTGCGGAGGTGCGCAGATGGTCGTCGGCCACCACCTCGCCGTGGGCGCCCAGCTCGATGCCGGAGCCCTTCAGCCAGGCCGTGGCGGGGCGCGCGCCGATGCCGACGACGACCGCGCCGGCCGGGATCCGGGTGCCGTCGTCCAGGACCACCGTCCCGGGCTCGACACGCTCCACGCGCGCGTGCGTGCGCAGAGTGGTGCCGCTGTCGGCGTACCAGGCGGTCATCGGGGCGGCCACCTCCGCGGGGAGGGCGCCCGCGAGCGGGCGGTCGGCGGCCTCGACGACCGTCACCGCGCAGCCCGCCTCGCGGGCGGCCGTCGCGAACTCTGCGCCGATCCAGCCCGCGCCCACGACCACGATGTCGTGCTGCCGCGCCAGCACGGGCCGCAGCCGCTCGGCGTCGTCCAGGGTCCGCAGCAGATGCACCCCGGGCACGCCGTCGGCGCCCGGCAGCCGGATCGGTTCCGCGCCGGTCGCGACGACGAGGACGTCGTACGGGACGGGCCCGGCGGGCGTGTCGAGTTCGTGCTCGGCAGGCCGCAGGCCGGTCACCTCGCGGCCCAGCCGGAGGTCGATGCCGAGCGCCTCGAAGTCGACGTCGAAGGCGGAGCCCTCGGCGTTGCCGAGCAGGACGGCCTTGGAGAGGGGAGGGCGGTCGTAGGGCTGGTGCGGCTCGGCGCCGAGCAGGATCACGTCGCCGGTGAAGCCCTGTTCCCGCAGGGCGACCGCCGTCTGCACGCCCGCCATGCCCGCGCCCACGACGACCACGCGCCGCGCCGGTGATCCGCCCCTCTGCTGCGTCAGCTCGCTCACCCGATCACCATAGACAACTGATATTCGGTCAGTCAGGGGGTGGGTGGTCCGGTCGTCCGGCTGACGGCCGGGCGAGGGTGACCTCAGCGGGCGCGGTCCGCCGGCTCGTGGACCTGCTCCACCACGCTCGTCCCGCTGCCGGGCCGCGACTCCCACTCCCACGTCTCCTCCAGGCGGACGCGGCCGTCGGGCAGCTCGACCACGAGGGCCACGCAGTGGCCGGAGGCGGTGGTCCCGTCGGTCTTCAACTGCACGTAGCGGAAGTCCAGCCGGTCCCCCGCGCGCGTGCCCACGAGCCGGCCCCGTACGACGTCGCCGCCCGCGTAGTCGGCCCAGATCTCGCCGTCCTTCTCGTGGTACGTGAACCGGGTGCGGGTGCCCACCTGACCTGGGGCTTGGTCGGCCACGGGGGCGAGGACGAGACCGTCGAGCGAGCGGGCCATGGGCACGGGCTCCCTTACTGAGGCGATCGGCGGGGGCTAGGGTGGGCCACCGTAGAGCACTCGCGGGAGCCCGGACGCACCGGGCTGAGAGGGAGGCTGGCGGCCTCCGACCGTACGAACCTGATCCGGGTCATGCCGGCGAAGGGAGGGGCTGGACGCCCATGTCGCGTACGCACACGTCAGACGTCCTCGTCGTGGGGGGCGGGATCATCGGGCTCGTCACGGCGTGGCGGTCCGCGCAGCGCGGGTTCACCACGACCGTGGTCGATCCCGAGCCCGGCGGCGGGGCCGCGCGGGTGGCGGCCGGGATGCTCGCCGCCGTGACCGAACTGCACTACGGCGAGGAGACGCTGCTCGGGCTCAACCTGGAGTCCGCGCGCCGCTACCCGGACTTCGCGGCCGAGTTGACGGAGGCCACCGGCCTCGACCTCGGCTACCGCCGCTGCGGCACGCTCGCCGTCGCGCTCGACGCCGACGACCGCGCCCACCTGCGTGAACTGCACGCCCTGCAACAGCGGTCGGGCCTCGACTCGGAGTGGCTGAGCGGACGGGAGTGCCGGCGCCTGGAGCCGATGCTCGCGCCCGGCGTACGCGGCGGACTGCGGGTCGACGGGGACCACCAGGTCGACCCGAGGCGGCTCTCCGGCGCCCTCGTCGCGGCCTGCGAACGCGCCGGGGTGGTGTTCCACCGGGCCTGGGCCGAGGAGCTGACGGTGGCCCGGGAGCGGGCCACCGGGATCCGGACCGGCGACGGCGACCTGCTGAGCGCCGGGCACACCGTCCTCGCCGCGGGCAGCCTCAGCGGCCGGCTCGCGGGGGTGCCGGCCGAGGTGCGGCCGCCGGTGCGGCCGGTGAAGGGGCAGGTGCTCCGGCTGACCGTGCCGAAGCCGTACGCGCCCTTCCTGAGCCGTACGGTGCGGGCCGTGGTGCGCGGCAGCCAGGTCTATCTGGTGCCCCGTGAGAACGGCGAACTCGTCGTCGGCGCGACCAGCGAGGAGCAGGGCTGGGACACCACGGTCACCGCGGGCGGGGTGTACGAACTCCTGCGGGACGCCCACGAACTCGTTCCCGGCATCACCGAACTGCCGCTCACCGAGACCCGCGCGGGACTGCGCCCCGCCTCCCCCGACAACGCCCCGCTCCTCGGCCCGAGCGGACTGGACGGCCTGCTCCTGGCGACCGGCCACTACCGCAACGGGGTGCTTCTCACGCCGGTCACCGGCGACGTCATGGCCGAGGTGCTGACCACCGGTGAACTACCGGCGGAGGCACGCGACTTCACCCCCCTGCGGTTCCGCGCCGGCGCGGCCCGCGAACTCCTGGAGCAGCCCGTATGAGCACCGGCCGTATGAGCACCAGCCGTACGAGCACCTCCGGCACCCTGACCGTGTCCGTCAACGGGGAGCCGCGGCAGATCACCCCCGGCACCGCGCTCGACGCGCTCGTGCGCACGCTCACGCCGTCCGTCTCCGGTGTCGCCGCCGCCCTCAACGAGACCGTCGTCCCGCGCGCGCGGTGGGCGACCACCGCCCTCGCCGAGGGGGACCGTGTCGAGGTCCTCACCGCCGTCCAAGGAGGCTGATCCCATGGCAGACGACCCCTTCGTCCTCGGCGGGACGACCTACGCGTCCCGTCTGATCATGGGGACCGGCGGCGCGAGCGGCCTGGACGTCCTGGAGCGCGCGCTGGTGGCCTCCGGCACGGAGCTGACCACGGTCGCGATGCGCCGGGTCGACGCCGGCACGCAGGGCTCGGTCCTGTCCGTGCTCGACCGGCTCGGCATCCGGGTGCTGCCCAACACGGCCGGCTGCTTCACGGCGGGCGAGGCCGTGTTGACGGCCCGCCTCGCGCGGGAGGCGCTCGGCACGTCGCTGGTCAAGCTGGAGGTCATCGCCGACGAGCGCACCCTGCTGCCCGACCCGATCGAACTGCTCGACGCCGCCGAGACCCTCGTCGACGACGGTTTCACGGTGCTGCCGTACACGAACGACGATCCCGTGCTGGCGCGGAAGCTCCAGGACGTGGGCTGTGCCGCGATCATGCCGCTCGGGTCGCCCATCGGCTCGGGGCTCGGCATCCGCAACCCGCACAACTTCCAGCTGATCGTCGAGCACGCGCGCGTGCCGGTGATCCTGGACGCGGGTGCCGGGACGGCGTCGGACGTGGCGCTCGCGATGGAGCTGGGGTGCGCCGGTGTCATGCTCGCCTCCGCCGTGACCCGGGCGCAGCAGCCGGTCCTGATGGCCGAGGGCATGCGGCACGCGGTGGAGGCCGGACGGCTCGCGTACCGGGCGGGCCGCATCCCCCGCCGTCACTTCGCCGAGGCCTCCTCGCCCGCCGAGGGACTGGCGCGGCTGGATCCGGAGCGCCCGGCGTTCTGAGGCGGAGCTCACGCCACCCCACCCCTCACTCGAACAGTCGAACGAGTCAGGTCGGAGACCCGCTCGTCACAGCCCTCCGGACTCGGTCACAGCTCTGCTGCAGTACGTCTCGCGGGCCACGGGGCCCCTGGGCCTGTCGGCGGCGGCTCGTACACTCACCTGCGTGGACACGACCCTTCAGGACCCGCTTGTCGGCCAGGTGCTCGACGGCCGGTATCGAGTCGAGGCGCGGATCGCGGTCGGCGGGATGGCCACGGTCTACAGGACCGTGGACACCCGCCTCGACCGCGTGCTCGCGCTCAAGGTGATGCATCCGACGCTGGCCGCGGACCGGACGTTCGTCGAGCGGTTCATCCGGGAGGCGAAGTCGGTCGCCCGGCTCTCCCACCCGAACGTGGTGGGGGTCTACGACCAGGGCACCGACGGCTCGTACGTCTACCTCGCGATGGAGTACGTCGCCGGCTGCACCCTGCGTGACGTGCTGCGCGAGCGCGGAGCGCTCCAGCCCCGCGCGGCGCTGGACATCCTGGAGCCGGTGCTCGCCGCCCTGGGCGCCGCGCACCGCGCCGGGTTCGTGCACCGGGACATGAAGCCGGAGAACGTCCTGATAGGGGACGACGGCCGTGTGAAGGTCGCCGACTTCGGGCTCGTCCGGGCCGTGGACACCGTCACCAGCACCACCGGCAGCGTCCTCGGCACCGTCTCCTACCTCGCCCCCGAGCAGTTGGAGCACGGCACGACCGACACCCGTGTCGACGTGTACGCGTGCGGCGTGATGCTCTACGAGATGCTCACCGGCGGCAAGCCGCACGCCGGCGACTCCCCCGCGCAGGTGCTCTACCACGCGCTCCACGACGACGTGCCGCCGCCTTCGGCCGCCGTGCCGGGGCTGCCCTACGAGCTGGACGCACTGGTCGCCTCGGCGACCGCCCGCAATCCGGAGCTGCGGCCGTACGACGCCGTGGCGCTGCTCGCGCAGACGCTGGAGGCACGGGCTGGGCTGAGCGCCGAGCAGCTGGACGTGGTGCCGCCGCAGGCGATAGCCGACGGCCACGACACCGCGGAGGACCGGACGAGCGTGATCCCGCGTTCCCTGTCCGTGTCGCGGTCGGTGGGACTGGATCCCGACGATCGGCTGAACCGCACGAGCCGGTTCGAGTCGCCTCCGCCGCCGCCCCGGGGCGCCCGCACCTCCCCCGCGCCCCGGCGCGGGCTGTGGGCGGTCGTCGTCGCCGTGGTGCTCGTGCTGGGTGTGGGCGGGGGTGTCTGGTACATCAACTCGGGCCAGTTCACGCAGGTCCCGGCCGTGTTGCAGCAGAGCGAGGCGGACGCCACGAGACGGCTGGAGGGCGCCGGGCTGGACGTCGACGTCAAGCAGGCGTACAGCGACACCGTCGAGCGCGGCAGGGTGATCGGCACCGACCCGGCGCCCGGCGAGCGGATCCGGGACAACGACACCGTGACGGTGACGATCTCCAAGGGCCCGCAGACCGTGAAGGTGCCGGATCTGAAGGGCACCCCGCTGGCCGAGGCGAAGACCCAACTGAAGGACGACGGGCTCGAACCGGGCGTGGTGACGCGGGAGTTCAGCGACGAGGTCCTCCGGGGACAGGTGATCGGCACCCGGCCGGGCGCGGGCACCGAGATCTCGTCCGGCGCGGCGGTCAGGATCGTGGTCAGCCGGGGCGCCCCGGTGGAGGTGCCCGAGGTGTCGGGTGCGTCGGTCGCGGACGCCAGGGCCCGGCTGGAGGAGGCGGGGCTGAAGGTGAAGATCGCCCCCGGGCGGGTCAACTCCGAGTTCGACAAGGGGCTCGTGGCCGAGCAGTCCCCGGGCGTCGGCAAGCAGGTCGGGCAGGGCGACACCGTCACGCTGACGCTCTCCAAGGGGCCCGTGATGGTCGAGGTCCCCGATGTCGTGGGCGACAGCGTCGACGACGCGACCCGGCAGCTGAAGGACGCCGGCTTCGAGGTCGAGGAGGACCGGGGCATCCTCGGACTCTTCGGCGACGAGGTCAGGAGCCAGTCGGTGGACGGCGGTGACACGGCTCCCAAGGGGTCGACCATCACCATCGAGATCCGCTGACGGGATCGGCCCGGCCGTCGCCTCGAACCGGCGGCCGGGCACCGCGGACCGCATGACACCCTGGTGCGGTGAGCACTCAGCAGTCCCCCGCCCTCCCGGGCCCCCTCCCCACCCCCGCCGGCCCGTCCCGCAACCCCGTCGGCGGCCATGTGCCCGTCGCCGGGGGCCTGAACTCCGTGGGGCTGACGTACGCCCGTGATCTGAGGGCCGAGACCGTCCAGGTCTTCGTCGCCAACCCGCGCGGCTGGGCGACCCCGGTGGGCAACCCCCGGCAGGACGAGGAGTTCCGCGCGGCCTGCGCCGAGGAGTCGATCCCCGTGTACGTGCACGCGCCGTACCTGATCAACTTCGGCTCGCACACCGAGGCGACGGCGGAGCGGTCCGTGGAGTCGATGCGGCACTCGCTGCGCCGGGGGCGGGAGATCGGCGCGCTCGGGGTGGTCGTGCACACGGGGAGCGCGACCGGCGGGCGGGACCGGTCGGTGGCGCTCAAGCAGGTGCGGGAGTATCTGCTGCCGCTGCTGGACGAGTTGACCCACGACGACGACCCGTTCCTGCTGCTGGAGTCGACGGCGGGCCAGGGAGCCTCGCTCTGCTCCCGCACCTGGGACTTCGGGCCGTACTTCGAGGCGCTGGACGCCCATCCGAAGCTGGGTGTCTGTCTGGACACCTGCCACATCTTCGCGGCCGGCCACGACCTGACCGGCCCGGACGGTATGCACCGGACCCTCGACCTGCTGGTGGACACCGTCGGCGAGGGCCGGCTGAAGCTGATCCACGCCAACGACTCCAAGGACGTGGTCGGCGCCCACAAGGACCGCCACGAGAACATCGGCTCCGGCCACATCGGCGAGGATCCCTTCCGCGCCCTGATGACCCACCCCGCCACGGCGGGCGTGCCACTGATCATCGAGACTCCGGGCGGCAAGGAGGGCCACGCGGCGGACGTGGAACGCCTGAAGAAACTCAGGGACGGCTGAAGAAACTCGGGGACAGCTGAAGAGATTCAGGGACGGCTGACACGCCCCCTCGTGGAGCGCGCCGCCGGCCGGGGGCCCGTCAGAGTTCGGGTCCGTCCCCCGGTTCCTCCTGATAGGAGTAGCGCTGTTCCCGCCAGGGGTCGCCGATGTTGTGGTAGCCGCGCTCCTCCCAGAAACCGCGGCGGTCGGCGGTCATGTACTCGATGCCGCGGACCCATTTGGGGCCCTTCCAGGCGTAGAGGTGGGGGACGACGAGGCGGACCGGGAAGCCGTGCTCGGCGGTGAGGAGTTCGCCGTCCTTGTGGGTGGCGAAGATCGTGCGGTCGTCGGCGAAGTCGGCGAGGCGGAGGTTGGAGCTGAAGCCGTACTCCGCCCACACCATCACATGGGTGACTTCGGCGGCGGGCGGCGCGGTGTCCAGGATCGTCCGGGCCGGGATGCCGCCCCATTCGGCGCCGACCATGCTGAACTTCGTCACGCAGTGCAGGTCGGCCACGACCGAGGCGTACGGCAGGGCGGTGAACTCGTCGTGGGTCCAGGCGTGCTTCTCGCCGTCGGCGGTGGCGCCGAAGACCCGGAAGTCCCAGCGCTCGGGACGGAACTTGGGGACGGGTCCGTAATGCGTGACGGGCCAGCCGCGCTGGAGCCGCTGTCCCGGCGGAAGCTGCGACGACGCCGCGTTCTCAGAGGCGCGATCTCCTGATTCGCGTTCCACCGGCTGACCCATGACTCCATCCTGACAGACCCCGGGTGGTGCACATGACCAGGGTCCACCCGACCCGGACATTTAGAACTAAGGCTGCACTTACTTACTAAGCTTGCACTTACTGGACGATCTTCGACAGCGGTGCAATCATCGCGGCGCAACCTCCCAGTTCCCCGCTTGGAAGGAGCCTCTGCGATGCAGGGCGACCCCGAGGTCATCGAATTCCTCAACGAGCAGTTGACCGCGGAGCTCACCGCGATCAACCAGTACTTCCTGCACGCCAAGATGCAGGAGAACTTCGGCTGGACGAAGCTCGCGAAGTACACGCGTCACGAGTCGTTCGACGAGATGAAGCACGCGGAGGTGCTCACCGACCGGATCCTGTTCCTGGACGGGCTGCCGAACTACCAGCGGCTGTTCCACGTCCGGGTGGGCCAGACGGTCAAGGAGATGTTCGAGGCCGACCGGCAGATCGAGGTCGAGGCGATCGACCGTCTCAAGCGCGGCATCGAGGTGATGCGCGCCAAGGGCGACATCACCTCGGCGAACATCTTCGAGTCGATCCTCGAGGACGAGGAGCACCACATCGACTACCTCGACACCCAGCTGGAACTGCTGGAGAAGCTCGGCGAGGCGCTCTACATCGCCCAGCTGATCGAACAGCCCGAGAGCTGAGCCGTCCGGGTCAGGCCGCTTCCTCGAGCTCGGTGAAGACCGACTCGCCCTGGTCGGCCGACTCACGGCGCGGGCACGCCCCCCGGCCGAGGATCGCCTGGATCCGCCGGACGCACGAACCGCAGTCGGTGCCGGCCTTGCAGGCCGACGCGATCTGGCGAGGGGTGCAGGCGCCGTCCGCCGCATGTTTCTTGACCTGCTGCTCGGTGATGCCGAAGCAACTGCAGACGAACACGCGGTTCACCTCCCGCCGGGATCGATAGGTGGCGCCATCCCGATGATCGGTGAGGCTAACCTAACCTTACCCGGCGGGCCGGGACCGCAAAAGTGGAGTGGGGCGCGGATCGTATGTGATCCGCGCCCCACGTCATGCCCTGTCACGCACCCGTAACAGGCGCACCCACTGTTGATCTTTTACTAGTCGCGGTACAGCTCCGCGACCAGGAACGCCAGGTCCAGGGACTGGCTGCGGTTGAGCCGGGGGTCGCACGCGGTCTCGTAGCGCTGGTGCAGGTCGTCGACGAAGATCTCGTCACCGCCGCCCACGCACTCGGTGACGTCGTCACCGGTGAGCTCCACGTGGATGCCGCCCGGGTGGGTGCCGAGGCCCTTGTGGACCTCGAAGAAGCCCTTGACCTCGTCGAGCACGTCGTCGAAGCGGCGGGTCTTGTGGCCGGAGGCCGCCTCGAAGGTGTTGCCGTGCATCGGGTCGGTCACCCAGGCCACGGTGGCGCCGGAGGCGGTGACCTTCTCGACCAGCTCGGGCAGCTTGTCGCGGACCTTGTCCGCGCCCATGCGCACGATGAAGGTGAGGCGGCCCGGCTCGCGGTGCGGGTCGAGGCGCTCGATGTACTGCAGCGCCTCCTCGGCCGTGGTCGTCGGGCCGAGCTTGATCCCGATCGGGTTGCGGATCTGCGAGGCGAACTCGATGTGCGCGTGGTCCAGCTGCCGGGTGCGCTCGCCGATCCACACCATGTGCGCGGAGACGTCGTACAGGTGCCCCGTGCGCGAGTCCACGCGGGTGAGCGCCGACTCGTAGTCGAGCAGCAGCGCCTCGTGCGAGGAGAAGAACTCGACGGTGCGGAACTCCTCCGGGTCGGCCCCGCAGGCGTGCATGAAGTTCAGCGCGTTGTCGATCTCGCGGGCGAGCTGCTCGTAGCGCTGGCCGGACGGGGACGACTTCACGAAGTCCTGGTTCCAGGCGTGCACCTGGCGCAGGTCGGCGTAGCCGCCGGTGGTGAAGGCGCGCACCAGGTTGAGCGTGGAGGCGGAGGCGTTGTACATCCGCTTCAGGCGCTCGGGGTCCGGGATGCGGGCGGCCTCGTTGAAGTCGAAGCCGTTGACCGAGTCGCCGCGGTACGTCGGCAGGGTCACGCCGTCGCGGGTCTCGGTGCCCTTGGAGCGCGGCTTGGAGTACTGGCCGGCGATCCGGCCGACCTTCACGACCGGCACGGAGGCCGCGTACGTGAGGACGGCGCCCATCTGGAGCAGTGTCTTCAGCTTGTTGCGGATGTGGTCGGCCGACACGGCGTCGAAGGCCTCGGCGCAGTCGCCGCCCTGGAGGAGGAACGCCTCTCCCTTGGCGACGGACGCCATCCGGGCGCGCAGCTGGTCGCACTCGCCCGCGAAGACGAGCGGCGGATACGACTCGAGCTCCGCAACGACTGCGCGCAGAGCCTCGGTGTCGGGGTACTCGGGCTGCTGCGCCGCGGGCAGGTCTCGCCAGGTGTTGCCAGCGCTCGCGCTGGACTTAGCGTTCACGGTCACGACGTCCACATTACGGGGTCATGTCCGCCGTCCATCCCGCTGCTCATCAAGTGAGACGAACCCCGCTCGATCGGGAGCGGGGTTCGTCCGGCCGGTGGCATGGGCCGCCGGTGTCAGTGCAGGTTCATGACCGCGCTGTCGTCGAAGCCGACGGCGAAGACCGTGCGCAGCGACAGGTTGGCGGCGTTGTTGTAGCCGTCACAGGCGTTCTTCTTCTCGTCCGGCTCCTCCACGGCCTTGAACTCGTGGGGGAAGCTCGTGCGCAGCGTCGTACCGGCGCAGATGTGCTCCGTGAGCCCCCAGAGCTCCTCGACCTGGTCCGTGCCGAGCCTCGGCCAGTAGCTCAGGGCCTGGGGCGTGCCCACCGCCCAGTTGCCGTTCGCGTACACGGTCTCGCCGACCGTGCGGTTGCAGGCCGTGGTGGCGCGGGTGTCGCCCACCCAGGTGTGCGAGAAGACGGCGGGCTGGAGGGCGCAGCCCTTGTGGAAGGCGAAGTTCAGCAGCCCGGCGCCGTCGGTCCAGGTCATGCCGCCCTGGAGGCCCACGTAGCGGGAGGCGGCGTAGGCGTCCTGGATCACGGTCTTGCCGCCCGACATGTTGAGCAGCCCCGGGTAGGTCGAGGCGCTCGTCGGATTGAGCTGGTAGCGCACCACCCGGCCGCCCGCGGCGCTGCCGAACCACTCGCCGGTGACCAGCTTGTACGGGCCGCCGCCGGACTTGTCGAGGGAGAGCCAGGAGTAGCAGAGGGAGTCGGCGTCGGGGGTGCCGTTCACGGCGTCCGCGTCACAGGCGCCGGAGGGCGGCGGGGAGGCCTGCTTGTAGTAGTGCACCTGCGGCAGCACGTACGGGTAGCCGCAGGCGCTGGACTTCCCGGTGCCGTCGATGCCGTAGGAGTTGAGGCCGGAGCCGTAGGTGTCGACCTTGCCCAGCTTGTTGATGTCGAAGACGCGGATGCCGTTGGAGGTGTCCGTGACGTAGATGTAGTTGCCGTACCAGACGATGCCGCCGCCGTGGCCGGTGACGAACTTGAAGTCCGCGCCGCTCTCGGTCGGCTCGACGAGCAGGATGTGGCGGTACTTCTGGGTGTCACGGTCGATGAGGGTGAGCTTGAGCAGGTTGTTCGTCTTGCACTTGTCGTTGGCCTCGTAGTCGCCGGCCGCGTTGGTCTTGAAGGTCTCGTAGTGCCAGGCGACCGCCGTGACGCGCTTGTCCTGGATGGCGCCGTCGGCCCCGTCGGCGGTGCCGGTGCTGCTCATGCCCTGCGGCCACCAGCGCGGAGTGGTGTCGTCGCCGTGCGCCGAGGACCAGCACCAGGCGACCTTCCGGGTCACCGGCGGCAGGGCCTTCGTCTCGTCGCCGGCGCAGGCGCGCATGGTGCGCAGGTTCATCCAGGGGTCGCTCGCCCCGGAGGAGTTCGTCGTGTAGTTGGTGGTGACGACGTCGGCGAGGTCGGCGTTCGCCAGCTTGCCGTCGAGGGTGGTGGCCGCCGACACGGTGCTCGTGTCGGTCATCTTGAACCTGTCGCCGCTCAGCGTCAGCTTCGTCACCACCGGCTCGTCCGCGGCCGCCGCGGGCTGCCCGGTGAGGCCGGCGAACAGGGCTGCCGCCGCGACGACGAAGGCCAGGGGCCTCGTTCTCCCTATGAGTGACACACTCGCCCTTCCGTATCCACAAATCGACTCGAACATGTCAAGACTGAACAGTAGGTGATCATAAATTGAACCCTCCGCGTGGATCACATGAGTTCCGCGGGGATCTCCGGTAGGGTGCGGCGCATGTTCGCGCACTCGACCCAGAACTGGTGGTGGACCGCTCATCCGGCGGCCCACTGACTGCGCGTACGCAAGACTTCGCGAAGGCCGCCCGAGGGGCGGCCTTCGGCGTTTCCAGGGCCCGGCCGTTCCTCCCCGATCACCGCGAGACCGTGATCCCCCAGGGAAGAGGAACCCATGGACCTGACCCGGCTGCTGTCCGACGACCGTCCGTTCGCACTGCTGCGACGGCGCACCCCCGGCCTCCACGACCACGACACGGTGGAGCTGCTGATCGGCCCGGTGACGACGTACGAGCGGCTCGCCGACCTGCCCGACGAGGGGCTGGCGCTCGTCCCGTTCCGGCAGATCCGCGAACGCGGCTTCGACGTCCGCGACGACGGGACGCCCCTGTCGGTGCTGGTGCCCGAGGAGTCGTACGCGCTGCCGCTGGAGCGGGCCCTCGCCCAGCTGCCCGCGCACGACGTCCGGGTCGAGGGCGGCGGCTTCGACGTCGGAGACGAGGAGTACGCGGAGATCGTCGGCCGGGTGCTGCGCGACGAGATCGGGCGGGGCGAGGGCGCCAACTTCGTGATCCGGCGGACGTACGAGGGCACGGTCCCGGGCTTCGGTCGCGCCGACGCGCTGGCGCTGTTCCGGCGGCTGCTGGAGGTCGAGCGGGGGGCGTACTGGACCTTCGTGGTGCACACCGGTGAGCGCACACTGGTCGGCGCATCCCCCGAGGTGCACGTCCGGATGTCCGGCGGGACGGTCGTGATGAACCCGATCAGCGGGACGTACCGCTATCCGGCCGAGGGCCCCACCCCGGAGGATCTGCTGGCCTTCCTCGGCGACGGCAAGGAGATCGAGGAGCTGTCGATGGTCGTCGACGAGGAGCTCAAGATGATGTGCACGGTCGGCGACATGGGCGGGGTCGTGGTCGGGCCCCGACTGAAGGAGATGGCGCACCTGGCGCACACCGAGTACGAGCTGCGCGGCCGGTCCTCACTGGATGTGCGGGAGGTGCTGAAGGAGACGATGTTCGCCGCGACGGTCACCGGCTCGCCGGTGCAGAACGCGTGCCGGGTGATCGAGCGGTACGAGCCCCTCGGGCGGGACGGTGTCGCGCGCGGGTACTACGCCGGCGCTTTGGCGCTGCTGGGTCGGGACGCGGGCGGCGCGCAGACCCTCGACTCCCCGATCCTGATCCGTACGGCCGACATCGCGGCGGACGGGCGGCTGAGGGTGCCGGTGGGGGCCACGCTGGTCCGGGGCTCGGACCCCGCGAGCGAGGTCGCCGAGACCCATGCGAAGGCGGCGGGGGTGCTGGCGGCGCTGGGGGTACGACCCGGGCGGCCGGAGCGGGAGCGGGTGCGGCCGGGGCTGGCCGAGGATCCGCGGGTGCGGGCCGCGCTGGACGGGCGGCGGGCCTCGCTGGCGCCGTTCTGGCTGCGGATGCGGGAGCGCACGGGTGAGCTGACCGGGCACGCGCTCGTCGTCGACGCCGAGGACACCTTCACGGCGATGCTCGCGCATCTGCTGCGGTCGTCGGGGCTGGAGGTGACGGTACGGCGGTACGACGAGCCGGGGCTGCGGGAGGGGGTGCTCGCGCACGAGGGCGTGGTGGTGCTGGGGCCCGGGCCCGGGGATCCGTCGGACGGGGCCGACCCCAAGATGACGTTTCTGCGGTCGCTGACCGCCGAGGTGCTGCGGGGGCACCGGTACGGGGTGCTCGGGGTGTGTCTCGGGCACGAACTGCTCGCGCTGGAGCTGGGGTTGGAGATCGTGCGGAAGAAGGTGCCGTACCAGGGGGCGCAGACGGAGATCGATCTGTTCGGGCGGCCCGAGACGGTGGGGTTCTACAACAGCTTCGTGGCCCGGTGCGACGACGGGACGGCCGGGGAGTTGGCCGCGCGGGGGGTCGAGGTCAGCCGCAACGGCGGCGACGAGGTGCACGCGCTGCGCGGCCCCGGGTTCGCGGGGGTGCAGTTCCATCCGGAGTCGGTGCTGACGCTGGACGGGGTGAGTGTGGTGGGTGAACTGGTGGCGGGGGTCCAGTCTCTGCGGGCGGTTTAGGGGCGGGGGGTTGGTGGGGCTCGGGGTGCGTTGTCGGGTGCGGGTGGGTGGGGGCTGGTCGCGCAGTTCCCCGCGCCCCTAAAAGACCAGGCCCTGCGGGCCTGAAGGGCGACGGGGCTGCGGGCCTGAAAAGCATGGGCGCAGCCCATGCTTTTCAGGGGCGCGGGGAACTGCGCGAGAAGCCCCACCGGGCCCGCACCCGCCGACGCACCCGCACCCCCCACCCCCTCGGGCGCACCCTCAGCCGAAGAAGACGCCGACCTCCTCGTACAGGCTCGGGTCCACCGTCTTCAACTTGGCCGTCGCGTCGGCGATCGGGACGCGGACGATGTCGGTGCCACGCAGCGCCACCATCTTGCCGAAGTCCCGGTCGCGCACCGCGTCGATCGCGTGGAGGCCGAACCGCGTGGCGAGCCAGCGGTCGAACGCCGAAGGCGTACCGCCGCGCTGGACGTGGCCGAGGACGGTGGTCCGGGCCTCCTTGCCGGTCCGCCTCTCGATCTCCTTGGACAGCCACTCCCCGACCCCGGAGAGGCGGACGTGGCCGAAGGAGTCGAGCGAGCCGTCCTTGAGGACCATCTCGCCGTCCTTCGGCATGGCCCCCTCCGCGACGACCACGATGGGCGCGTACGAGGCCTTGAAGCGGGACGTCACCCAGGCGCACACCTTGTCGACGTCGAAGCGCTGTTCGGGGATGAGGATGACGTTGGCGCCGCCGGCGAGACCGGAGTGGATGGCGATCCAGCCGGCGTGACGGCCCATCACCTCCACCACCAGGACGCGCATGTGGGACTCGGCGGTGGTGTGGAGGCGGTCGATCGCCTCCGTGGCGATGCCGACCGCGGTATCGAAGCCGAAGGTGTAGTCCGTGGCGGAGAGGTCGTTGTCGATGGTCTTGGGGACGCCCACGCACGGCACGCCGTACTCGTCCGACAGTCGCGCGGCCACCCCGAGCGTGTCCTCGCCACCGATGGCGATGAGTGCCTCGACCTCCTGCTTGGCGAGGTTCTCCTTGATCCGGCGGATGCCGTTCTCCTCCTTGAGCGGGTTGGTGCGGGAGGAGCCGAGGATCGTGCCGCCGCGGGGCAGGATGCCGCGCACGGCGGGGATGTCGAGGCGGACGGTGTCGTTCTCCAGGGGTCCTCGCCAGCCGTCCCGGAAGCCGACGAAGTCGTAGCCGTACTCCTGTACGCCCTTGCGGACGACGCCCCGGATGACGGCGTTGAGCCCGGGGCAGTCGCCGCCTCCGGTCAGTACTCCGACGCGCATGGAAATGTCCCTTCGCCGCGGTTGCCTGGTGAGGGTCACGCTAATAGTGATCCAGGTCACTTCGGCATGCGCGGGAAGCCAATTCCGGCGAATTACGGCCGATTGAGGGGGAGTTGGCCGGAGTTGATCAAATCGCCATCACTCTATGGGGTGATTCGAGGCGTTTACTCGTCGTCGAGACCACGCTCTATGGCATAGCGGACCAGCTCCACCCGGTTGTGGAGCTGGAGCTTGCCGAGGGTGTTCTGGACGTGGTTCTGGACCGTGCGGTGCGAGATGACGAGGCGTTCGGCGATCTGCTTGTAGCTCAGGCCCTTGGCGACGAGCCTCAGCACCTCGGTCTCGCGGTCGGTGAGCTGCGGCGCCTTCGGCTCGTCGGCGCCCGGCGCGGGCGCGGGCTCGGAGGCGAGGCGGCGGTACTCGCCGAGGACCAGGCCCGCGAGGCCGGGCGTGAAGACGGGGTCGCCGACGGCGGTGCGGCGCACGGCGTCGATCAGCTCCTCCGTGGACGCCGACTTCAGCAGGTAGCCGGTGGCGCCGGACTTCACCGCCTCCAGGACGTCCGCGTGCTCCCCGCTCGCCGACAGCACGAGGACACGCAGAGCGGGGTTGGCCCCCACCAGCTCCTTGCAGACCTGCACGCCCGGCTTCGCGGGCAGGTTCAGGTCCAGGACGAGCACGTCCGGCCCGGTGGCGCGGGCACGCCGCACCGCCTGCTCCCCGTCGCCCGCCGTGGCGACGACGTCGAAGCCGGACTCGGACAGGTCGCGGGCGACGGCGTCGCGCCACATGGGGTGGTCGTCGACCACCATGACCCTGATCGGGCCGCCGCCCCCGCCGGGCCGCGCCACCGCGTCCGCCGACCCGCCCTCGCCCACGCTCTCCACGCTGTTCGTCACCGCTTCTCCGCCTTCCCCCGTACGCCCTTCGGCCCCTCTGCGGCCTTGGGCACCTTCAGTTCGACTTCCGTGCCCTGGCCGGGCACCGAGATCAGCTCGGCCGTGCCGCCGATGTCGCGCAGCCGCCCCCGGATGGAGAGGGCCACGCCGAGCCGGCCCTCGCCCTCGGCCTGGACGAGCCGTCCCTCGGGGATGCCGGGTCCGTCGTCCCGTACCGTCACGATGATCTCGTCCGGCCAGTCCTCGACCAGGATCCAGGCGCGGGCCCCGTCGCCCGCGTGCTCGCGCACATTGTCCAGGGCGGCGCCGACCGCCGCCGCCAGCTCCCGGGCCCGCCCCGGGGCGAGCGTCACCGGCCCGCCCGGCTCGGCGAAGGTGACCTTCGCGCCGGCGTACGGGGCGAGCAGCGCCCTCAGGTCCACGGGGTCCCCGGCGCCGTCGTCGGACGCGTCGGGTTCGTCCACCACGCGGACGAGGGCGCCCTGGGCGGCGTCCTCCGAGATCCGGGAGACGGGGACCAGGCCGCCGGAGACCAGGGTGCGCAGCGCGACCTCCTGCTCGCCCGCCATCCGGCCCAGTTCGGCGGCCTCGCCGCCGAGGGCGGTGCCGCGCCGCTGCACCATGGCGAGGACCTGCAGCACGCTGTCGTGGATGTCCCGGGCGAGGCGTTCCCGTTCGCGGGTGGCGGCCTCGATCTCCAGGGCGCGGGCGAGGGTGCGCTCGGAGGCGCGGGCGACCTCGACGACGTAGCCGATGGCGATGGAGGCGACCCAGACCAGCAGGACGTTGTGGATGGTGTCGCGGGTGGGGGCGCCCCGGTGGATCAGGTTGGCGACGGCGACGAGCGTGGAGGCGAAGGCCGCCCAGCGCCAGCCGCCCTTGATGGCGAAGGCCAGGACGGCGCCGGCGGTCCATATCGACGGCAGCGTGGGGCCGCCGGCCTCGATCCGCGCGGTCGAGTCGGCGAGCCGGGTGAGCAGGATGCCGGCGATCGCGATGGTGAGGTCGGCCGCGAGGAACCGCTTGGTGCAGCTGGCGGCGCCCGCGACCTTCGGCAGGGTCACCAGCGTCCAGCCGGCCAGCACCACGAAGTAGGTGATCGCGAGCCAGGGCCGCTCGAACTTGTCGTAGGCGCTGATGAACAGCCCGACGGCGTAGATCATCGTCAGGACTCGATAGCCGGTGAGCGCGCGCCACAGCGGCTGCTCCACCGACATCGCCATGACCCGCTCGAGCTTCGGCACGTCCCCCACCCCCTGCTGACTCGCCACCGGGCACCCCCGGCGCACGCGTCCGGAAGGCGACCGTACCCGGGAACCGGGCGGTCACGAAGCCGGGCGGTCCCCGTCCGCGTCGTCCTTGCCCGCGCGGGCCCTCTCGGCCTGTTCCCTGAGCTCCTTGGCGGCCTGTTCCTTCTCTGCCTTGGCGAGGGCGGCCCTGGCGGCCTTGTCGGCCTCCTTCTCGGCCTTGGCCGCGTCCGCGAGCTGCCGCTTGGCGGCGGTCGCGTAGATGTCGACGTACTCCTGGCCGGAGAGCTTCATGATCTCGTACATGACCTCGTCGGTCAGCGCCCGCAGGACGAAGCGGTCGTGCTCCATGCCCTGGTAGCGGCTGAAGTCGAGGGGCTTGCCGATGCGGATGCCGGGGCGCATGACCTTGGGCAGGACCTTGCCCGGGGGCTGGATCTTCTCCGTGTCGATCATGGCGACGGGGATGACGGGCGCGCCGGTGGCGAGGGCCACGCGGGCCAGGCCGCCGGGCTTGCCCCGGTAGAGGCGGCCGTCGGGCGAGCGGGTGCCCTCGGGGTAGATGCCGAACAGCTCGCCGCTCTCGATGACCTGTATGCCGCTCCTGATCGCGGCCTCACCCGCGCCGCGCGCGCCGGAGCGGTCCACCGGGAGCTGGCCGACGCCCTTGAAGAAGGCGGCCGTCAGCTTGCCTTTGATGCCGGGGGTGGTGAAGTACTCGGCCTTCGCGATGAACGTGACCTTGCGGTCCAGGACCGCGGGGAGGAAGAACGAGTCCGAGAAGGAGAGGTGATTGCTCGCGAGGATCGCGGCGCCCTCGGCCGGAATGTTCTCCAGGCCCTCCACCCAGGGCCGGAAGGTGACCTTGAGCGGTCCCCCGATAGCGACCTTCATCGCGCCGTACAACAACCGAGTGCCTCTCTGTGATCCGTGGATGAGACCTTAACCCGGACGCCCGACGAAGAGTCCGACAGGTCCGGCCGGTGTCGACCGAAGCCCCTGGTCGGTGTCAGTGCGGTCGCGTACGGTGAACCACATCCGGACTTTCACACCCTTCTCATGAACAGGAGACCGAACCGTGCCGGTCCTTCCTGGAGCCGAGCCGTACCACCACGAGGGCGGGGAGGTCGGAGTCCTCCTCTGCCACGGATTCACCGGGTCACCGCAGTCCATGCGTCCCTGGGCGGAGTATCTCGCCGAGCGCGGGCTGACCGTCGCGCTGCCCCTGCTGCCGGGCCACGGCACCCGCTGGGAGGACCTCCGCCCCACGGGCTGGCAGGACTGGTACGCGGAGGTGGACCGCGAGCTGCGGACCCTGCGTGAGCGCTGTACGCGGGTCTTCGTCGCGGGGCTGTCCATGGGCGGCGCCCTGGCGCTGCGGCTGGCCGCGAAGCACGGGGACGCGGTCGCCGGCGTGATGGTCGTCAACCCGGCGAACAAGGTGCACGGCCCGGCCGCGCACGCCCTCCCCCTGCTCCGGCACTTCGTCCCCACCACGAAGGGGATCACCAGCGACATCGCCAAGGAGGGCGTCGAGGAGCTGGGGTACAGCCATGTGCCGCTGCACGCGGCGCACTCGCTGCGCAATTTCCTGCGCCTGGTCGACGGGGAACTGCCCCAGGTCACCCAGCCGTTGCTGCTGCTGCACAGCCCACGGGACCATGTGGTGCCGCCCGTCGACTCCGAGCGCGTCCTCGGCCGGGTGTCGTCGACGGACGTCACGGAGATCCTGCTGGAACAGAGCCACCACGTCGCGACGTTGGACCACGACGCGGACCGGATCTTCGAGGAGAGCCACGCGTTCGTCACCCGGCTGGTGAAGAAGTCCGACGCGGAATCCGTACAGCAGTCTGATTCGGGGTCCGCGGGGCGGAACGGTCCGGGATCCTTGGAGCAGAGGGAAGGGACGGCCACTGGTGGCTGAGCACGACTCCGAGCGTGAGCCGGAGGAGCAGGGAGCGCCTCTCGGCGCCTCACCCGGTGACTCACGGGGTGACTCCTCGGGCAGCTCCGCAGGCGGCCCCGCCAAGGGCGCCGGGGGTGCCTCGTCCGGCGAGTCGCCGGGCGAGGAGCAGCACGCGGCCGAGGAGCAGCACGTGCCGTTCGACGAGGACGCCGCCTGGCGGGCCATCGTCGCCGGGTTCGGCGCGGAGCCCCCGGACCCGCCGGGTGCCAAGCCGTTCAAGTCGGTGGAGGACCTGGCCCTCCTGGAGCCCGAGCCGGAGGAGTCCGCCGACAAGGCCCCGGACGGCGCCGCCGGCCCCGCGGCCCCCAGGCCGCTCGGCAGTTCGGTCGCGTTCGCACCCGGTGTCGGGGCCGGACCGCGCGACTACAGCGTGCCCGACCCGGTCGGCGAGGACACGGGCGACGAGGCCGACGAGGAGGACGAGGACGGCGAGGGCCACTTCGTGCCGCCCGAGCCGCCCCCGCTGCCCGAGGCCGACGCGACCGCCAAGTTCGCCTGGCTGGGCGTGGCCGGCGGTCCGGTCCTGCTGCTGCTCGCCGTGCTGCTCGGCTGGGAGATGACCTGGTGGCTCACCACCCTGGGCATCGGCGGCTTCCTCGGCGGCTTCGCCACGCTGGTGATGCGGATGAAGAGCGACGACGAGGACGACGACGATCCGGGCCGGGGCGCGGTCGTCTGACCCCACCGCCACCCCCGCCGCCACCGACGTCGCGTCGTGTACGAGGGCCCGCCCGGGATCGTTCCGGGCGGGCCCTCGCCGTCGCCCGGCACCACGACACGCTTCCTCGGCGGCGGAATGGAACTCGATTCCGGGGAACGGCGAAGTACGGGTGCACGACCGAACGAGCCCAAGCCTTCGAGGCGTTCGGACGAACGAGAGGAGCCCCGATGCCCGTCGGACCACCGGGACTCGGCACCCGCGACACGGATCGCGAGGAGAGCGACGCCCGCGTGATCGAGCGGTCCCGGGACGAGCCCGAGCTGTTCGCCGTCCTCTACGACCGCCATGCCGACGCCGTGCACCGTTACGCGGCCCGGCGGCTGGGTCCCGAGGCGGCGGAGGACCTGATGGCGGAGACCTTCGCCATCGCCTTCCAGCGGCGGCACACGTACGACCTGGAGCGGCTCGACGCCCGCCCCTGGCTGTTCGGTGTCGCCACCAACCTCGTCGGCCGGCACCGGCGGACCGAGGCGCGCCGCTTCAGGGCGCTGGCCCGGCTGCCGGAGCCGGTGGAGCACGAGGAGCCGGTCGCGGACCGGGCGGTCGCCAGGGCCGGTGCCACGGGGGTGCGCCGGGAGCTGGCGGCGGCGTTGGCCGGGCTGTCCGCCCGGCACCGCGACGTGGTGCTGCTGGTGGCCTGGGCCGGCCTCGACTACGAGGAGGCGGCCCAGGCCCTCGGCGTGCCCGTCGGCACGATCAGATCCCGGCTGAACCGGGCTCGCGGCAGACTCCGCGAAGCACTGGGCGGATCCGATCCGACCGCTTTCCGAGAGGCAGACGCCCATGCGTGACATCGACGACCCGAGGGCCCTGGAGGACCTGCGGGACCTCGCCGACTACGACGCGGGGGCGCCCCCGCTGGACGAGGAGACCCGGCGGCGCGGGCGGGCCCGGCTGCTCGCCACGATCACCGCGCAGGGCGCGGACCGGACGGGCAGGCCAGCCTTCCGGCTCGCCTCTCCGGTACGCCGCCGGCCGGTCCTGCGGATCGCGCTGAGCGGGGCGGTCGCCGCCGCCGTCACCGCCGGTGTCCTGGTCGCCGTGCAGCACGACCGCGACGACGACGGCCGGGGCAGGACCGCGAAGCCGCCGGTGGCGAGCCTGCCGCCGATGCGGAACGTGAGCGCGCGGACGGTGCTCAACGGGGCGGCCGCGTACGCGCGACAGCACGAGAAGCCGGTCAGCCCGCGCGACGACCAGTTCGTCTACACGAAGGAGATCATCAAGGAGACCGAGCAGAAGACCGGGCGGACGAAGACGCACGTCGACGAGAACTGGCGCTCGGTGGACGGCTCCCGGCGCTCCTGGATCATGGAGGTCGGCAAGGGCTGGTGGTCGCCCCCGCTGGCGGACAACGAGAGCATGTGGCCGCCGCAGGACTGGGGCACGCTGCGCGAGCTGCCGACCGACCCGGAGCGGCTGATCCTGGAGATCCAGGGAAACTTCTTCGGGGGCAAGGACAAGAACACCTCCCTGGACGCCATCACCGACCAGGAGTGGTCGCACATCCACTTCAGCCTCGCCGGGCTGCTCAAGCTGGTCCCGGTGATGCCCGAGGGCCTGCGGCCGGCGGCGTACGAGGCGCTCGGAATGGTGCCGGGGGTCAAGGCGGTGCCGAACCAGAAGGACGCCAAGGGGCGGGTCGGCGTGGCCATCACCTACGACGACCCCACCCTGCCCGAGGGAGCCTCGGGCTACGGCGGCTACTTCATCTTCGACCCGGTGACCTACGCCTTCCTCGGCTTCCGTGACCAGCGTTCCTCGGGCGACGGCAAGGACATGAAGATCTACACCCAGCTCTCCTACCTGGACAGTTGGGCGATCGTCGACCGGGCCAAGGAGCACCCGTCGGCCGCGGGCTAGGGCGGTACGACGTCCCTAAGCCTCGGCGGGGACCCTGAGGGCGGCCAGGACCGGCAGGTGGTCCGTGGCCGCCCTCAGGTCGTCGTGGGTGATGCCGGGGTGGTCGAGGGGGACGCCGCAGCCGAGGACCTCGATGCCGCCGGTGGCCAGGATCGCGTCGATGCGCTGGTGGGGGTCGGTGGGGGTGGAGGTGTACTCGCCGCCCCACGGCGTGGTGCTCCAGCAGTCCTGCAGTTCACCGGCGAGGCGGCGGAACGTACGGCCCTGCGGACGCTCATTGAGGTCGCCGCCCGCCACCGCGTGCGGCACGCCCAGGCCGGCGAGGTGGTCCAGGAGCATGCCGCCCTGCTCGTACCGCTCGTCCTTGTGGAGGGAGAGGTGGCAGGACAGGACGCCGAGGCGGGCGCGGCCGAAGCGGACCACCGCCGTGGCGAAGCCGCGCCGGTGCAGGCCGGGGGTGAGGGGCAGCAGGACGTCCTCGGTCTGCTCGACCGTGGCGCGCAGACCGCACAGCAGCGCGGGGCCGGAGGCGGTGGCGCCGCCGGAGAGGGTGACCAGACCGGAGGCCGCGGCGAGCCGCGCGAGTTTCTTGCGCCAGCGGAAGAAGCGGGGGGCCTCCTGGATCAGGACCAGGTCGGGGGCGCAGGCGGTGATCACGCGGGCGAGGGCGTCCGTGTCGTCGCGCATGGAGCGGATGTTGTAGCTGAGGACGCGAATGGTTGCCGAACCGTCCGGGTTCGTGCGGGAGTTGGGGAGCGGGGTCACCATGGGGATCAAGATACGCCCACGAGCTCGGGTGCATTTGTCCGCTTGCGACTGCCGGTGCGTCGTGGTTCCTCGCGCGCACGCGGCGGAGCCGCATATCGACACAGCCCCGCGCCCCAGAAACGGGGCGCGGGGTTGCCGCCGGGCGGTGGTTACATGATCGGGTCGGGTTCTCTCGCGAGGTCCGCCGCGCCCACGAGGCCCGCCTCGTTGCCCAGCCGGGCGGCGATCACTTCGGCGACCGGGCGCCAGTTGCCGCCCACGAGCCAGCGCTTGTAGGACTTGCGGATGGGGTCGAGGACCAGTTCGCCCTCGTCCGACAGGCCGCCGCCGACGATGAAGGCGGAGGGGTCGAAGAGGGACGCGAGGTCGGCGAGGCCCGCTCCGGCCCAGCGGGCGAGTTCGCGGTAGGAGTCGACGGCGACCGGGTCGCCCTGGCGGGCGGCCATCGAGATGTGCTTGCCCTCGATGCCGTCGGGGGTGCCGTCGCCGAGGCCGAGCAGCAGCTCCGCGTTCTCCGGGGTGGCGTTGGCGCGCTGCTTGGCGTACCGGACGAGGGCGCGGCCGGAGGCGTACTGCTCCCAGCAGCCCTGGCTGCCGCAGCCGCAGAGCAGGCCGTCGGGGACCATGCGGATGTGGCCGAACTCGGCGGCCACGCCGTAGTGCCCGCGGCGCAGCTTGTTGCCGATGATGATGCCGCCGCCGAGACCGGTGCCGAGGGTGATGCAGATGACGTTGCGGTGGCCCTTGCCCGCGCCGAACTTGTACTCGCCCCAGGCGGCGGCGTTGGCGTCGTTCTCCACGACGACCGGCAGGCCCACGCGGGCCTCGACCTTCTCCTTGAGCGGCTCGTTGCGCCAGTCGATGTTGGGGGCGAAGTAGACCGTCGACCGCTGACGGTTGACATAGCCGGCCGCGCCGATGCCGACACCGACGATCTCGTGTCCGGCTCGCGCGCCCTCGACGGCGGCGGCGATGGCGTCCACGATCCCCTCGGGCGTGCCCGGGGTCGGCACCTTGTGCGTCGAGAGGATGTTGCCTTCCTCGTCGACCACACCGGCCGCGATCTTGGTACCGCCGATGTCGACGCCGATGGTGAGTCCCATGAATCCCTCAGTTTCGGTCGAGCCCCGCTACGGCCAACCGTACCCGAGGCCCTGCCCCGGGACTCCCGGCGTCCGCCCGGCGGACGGGCCCGCCGTCAGTCCAGGTCGATGCGCTCCCCGGGGCCCGGATCGTCCCCCTGGTCACGGCGTGCCTGGTGGCCGGTGTCCCGGTTCGTCCAGCGGCGCTCCTGGGCCTCGACGGCGGAGCGGTACGCGGCGAGGAGTTCACCGCCGGCGGCGGCGAGGTGGTCGAAGACGTCCGGGTTGCGTTCGATGACCGGTTCGACGGCGGCCTTGGCCTGGCGGACGACCTGGTTGACCATCTGCTGGGCCGCGCCGCCGGCGACCGCGCCGAGCAGCGGCGACTGGAGCCCGGACAGCTTGTCCGCGACGGTGTCGACCAGCTTGCGCAGTTCCTCGGCGGCCGAGCCGGGGGGCGGCCCGTAGCGGGCGCGGCGGCGGGCCTTCTCCGCGATCAGGTCCTCCTCGCACGCCGTCGCCCAGGCGTCGGCGTCGGTGGCGCGCGCACGGTCGCTCTCGCGTCCCTGCTCGGCCGTCCGCGCCTCCTCGGCCGCGTCCCTGCGCGCGGCCGCGTCCTCGCGCGCGGCGTCGGACGGGGGGCGCTCTTCGCTCATGGCGGGCTCCTGCCTACGGTTCGTACCTTCGACGTTACCCGAACGGGCGTATGCGGTTCACCGGGTCCGGGGCCACAACTGCGGGTCCGGCGCGAATCGGATCCTCAGGGAGCCCTCGCGCAGGGCCGCGCCGTCGACCGTGCACCGGCGCAGCGCCGACGGCAGCGGAACGATACGGCGGAACTGGCCGGCCGTGACGACCAACTCGTCGCCGCGCCGGATGAGATCCAGCTCGTCCCGTATCGCGCCGGGCAGCGGGATGTGCCACACGAGCACGCCCTCGTCCGCGAGGTTGTCGGTGACGGGCCAGACGACGCGTGCGGGAGCGTCACCCGTACCGGGGACGCCGAGGGCGGTGAGGTCGTCGAGGCCGCGGGGGTCGTGTCCGAGGTGGCCGACACCCCGTACGGGCCGGCCCTCGCCCTGCTCCTCCCACTCCTCCAGCGCCTTGCGCTGCTGGGCGACGAGGCCGGCGAGCCAGGTGTCGTGGACGCCCTGGGGCAGGACGCGGTTGGCGATCAGCAGGTCGACGGGGAGGGCCCGCAGGGCGAGTCCGACGCGCGCGAGGCGGATGTGGTCGGCGCCGGCCGGGCCGGGCTCGGCGACCAGGCGCACGCTGGTCCCGGGGTCCTCGACGATCGCGGCGACGGCGGCCAGCTCGACGTCCCAGCGGGCGGCCGTCTCGTAGAGCCACTCGGCAGGCATCGGCACCCCGGCGAGCCGTCCGAGGACCGGGCGCAGCGCGCGGGCCGCCTGCCGCTCCGGCGGGAGCAGTCGGCGCAGGTAGCGCCGCAGTTCCTCGGGGAGGCCGAGCAGGGCGAGGGCCTGCGGCGCGGGGGGCAGGTCGACGACGAGGAGGTCGTACGCCTCCGACAGCGCGGCGTCACGCAGCGCCCGCAGCAGGGCGAGTTCCTCGGCGCCGGGCAGGGGCGTGAGTTCCTCGGCGTCCAGCCGTCCCGCGCCGAGCAGGTCGAGGACGGAGGCGGCGCGCTCCTGGAACGCGACGAGGTCCTCGCGGAAGCCGGCCGCGGCGTCGGGGCGCCAGGCGGTGAGGTTCGGTGCCACCCGCACGGGCTCGGGTCCCGTGGCCGTGGCGAGGGCCGCGCCCAGCCCGTCCGTGCGGTCGGCGCTCAGCACGAGCGTCCGCATGCCCGCCCGGGCCGCGTCCAACGCCGTGGCCGCGGCGACCGTCGTACGGCCGCTGCCGCCTTGCCCGGTGATCAGGATGGTGCGCATGGGGGTGAACGGTAACTCAGCGGGGGGCACCCCGGCGCCGCCGCGGGTTGGGCCGGGGGTGGGAGGCGCTTACCGGCGCTGACAGGGCACCGCCTGCGCCCACCCTCCCCCATCGCCCCGGCGGCACGACTGCCCGCAGGGGGCCGGGGGAAAGAGGGCGAAGCCCGACTTCTCAGGGGCGCGGGGAACTGCGCGATCAGCCACGACGAACCCGCAGCCGCCCAGCATCCCGACCCCCCGAGCTGTCACGCGCCCGACGGCACCCTCCACCACCACCGCGAGTCGGGTGGGCGGGTGGGCAAAAAACCTACGCCCCCGACTCCACCCGCTTCTTCAGCCCCGCCAGCGCCCGATCGATGATGACCTTCTCCGCCTTGCGCTTGATCATCCCGAGCATGGGGATCTTGACGTCGACGGTCAGCTGGTACGTCACCTCGGTCACCGAGTCACTCACCGGCTTGAGGATGTAGGACCCGTCCAGGGAGCGGAGCATCTGGGACTTGACCAGCGTCCACGAGACCTCGTTCGCCCCGGTCCAGGTGTACCCCAGCGTCTGGTCGTCCTTGATCGCGCCCGCGTCCATGACCAGTCGGACCTGCTCGGCCCGCCCCTGCGCGTCCGTCCGGAGGACCTCCGCCTCCTTCACCTCACCCGTCCAGTCCGGGTAGCGGGCGAAGTCGGCGATCACTCCCATGACGTCGGCCGCCGCAGCCTCGATCGTGATGCTCGAACTCGTGAATTCCGCCATCGCCGTGGCTCCTCCAGAGACGTTCCGGTGAGGGAGGTGGGTGCGCACGTATGTGCAGCGTGAAGGCTACCGCGCGCCCGCCGAAGCCTCGTCACCCCACCCGGCGTTCACCACTCCAGCGCCCACGGCTTCCCGCTCCCCGCGAAGTGCCCCACATTCACACACTCCGTCGCCCCGATCCGCATCCGCCGCGCCAACGGCTGGTGGACATGGCCGAACAGCGAGTACCGGGGCCGGGTCTTCCGGATCGCCTCCAGCAACGCCCGGCTGCCGCGCTCGAATCGGCGGGCCACCGTGTCGTAGACCAGTTCGGGCACTTCCGGGGGGATGTGCGTGCAGAGCACGTCGACCTCCCCCACCGCCTCGATCTTGGCCGCGTACTCCTCGTCGCTGATCTCGTAGGGCGTCCGCATGGGCGTGACGAGCCCGCCGCCCACGAAACCGAAGACCCGGCCGCCGATCTCCACCCGTTCGCCGTCGAGGACGGTCGTCCCCGGTCCCGCGTACTCCGGCCACAGGCGTGGCATATCGACATTGCCGTAGGTGGCGTACGTCGGTGTGGGAAAGGCCGCGAACAGCTCGGCGTACTGCTTGCGGACGGCCTTCTCGATCACGGTGGAGCGGTCCTCGCCCACGCCCGCCCAGAGGCGGGCCCCGAGTTCGCGGGCCTCCTCGAACCGCCGGGCGGTACGCAGTTCGACGAGCCGGGTGGCGTTCTCGGCGCCGAAGAGGTCGGGGAAGATGCCGCGGGAGTGGTCGGCGTAGTCGAGGAAGAGGACCAGGTCGCCCAGGCACACCAGGGCGTCGGCGCCCTCACCCGCTCTGGCCAGGTCGTGCGCGTTGCCGTGCACGTCGCTGACCACGTGGATGCGCGTTCTGCCGTTACCGTCCGGTGTGCGTGCCATGACGATCAAGCGTAGGCGTGTGCGGCATACGTGAACAGAGCCGGTCGCACGTGCGGTTACTGGCCAGTCAGCAAGTGAGGGGATTATTCTTCCCGGGGAGAGCCCCCATGTGTGACGCGGAGAACATCTCACCGGACCCCCCTCGCGGAGAGGCCATACCGACGGGTAACGTCCGGGCAGTCCAGTTGTGCTCAGGTTTTCAACCAGTAAGGCCAAAGGATCCACAGGGGACCTGAGCGCTCGCCCCAGCCTTGGACCGCACCGTCGCAGCAACACAGAGTCGTGGCGCCGGCGCCCTATGAGGAGCAGCAGTCTTGCGCGAGTTCAGCCTTCCGGCTTTGTACGAGGTCCCGACGGACGGCAATCTGACCGACATCGTCCGCAGAAACGCCGCGCAGCATCCCGATGTCGCCGTCATCGCCCGCAAGGTGGGCGGCGCCTGGCAGGACGTGAACGCCGTCCAGTTCCTCGCCGAGGTACGGACGGCCGCGAAGGGGCTGATCGCCGCCGGGGTCCAGCCCGGTGACCGGGTCGGGCTGATGTCGCGTACCCGGTACGAGTGGACCCTGCTGGACTTCGCGATCTGGACGGCCGGCGCGGTCACCGTGCCGGTGTACGAGACCAGCTCGCCGGAGCAGGTGCAGTGGATCCTCGCCGACTCGGGCGCGACCGCCATGATCGTGGAGCTGGACGGGCACTCGGCCGCCGTCGAGTCGGTGCGCGACTCGCTGCCGGCGCTGAAGCACGTCTGGCAGATCGAGGGCGGCGGGGTGGAGGAGCTGGGCCGCCTCGGCCAGGACGTCACCGACGCGGCCGTCGACGAGCGCAGTTCGATGGCGAAGGCCGACGATCCGGCGACCATCGTCTACACCTCCGGCACCACCGGCCGCCCGAAGGGCTGCGTGCTCACCCACCGCAGCTTCTTCGCCGAGTGCGGGAACGTGGTGGAGCGGCTGCGGCCCCTGTTCCGCACGGGCGAGTGCTCGGTCCTGCTCTTCCTCCCCCTCGCGCACGTCTTCGGGCGGCTCGTGCAGGTCGCGCCGATGATGGCGCCGATCAAGCTGGGCACCGTACCGGACATCAAGAACCTCACCGACGAGCTGGCCTCCTTCCGGCCGACGCTGATCCTCGGTGTGCCGCGGGTGTTCGAGAAGGTCTACAACTCGGCGCGGGCCAAGGCGCAGGCGGACGGCAAGGGCAAGATCTTCGACAAGGCCGCGGACACGGCGATCGCGTACAGCAAGGCGCTGGACACCGCCTCGGGCCCGGCCCTCGGCCTGAAGATCAAGCACAAGGTGTTCGACAGGCTCGTCTACAGCAAGCTGCGCGCGGTGCTCGGCGGCAAGGGCGAGTACGCGATCTCGGGCGGCGCCCCGCTGGGCGAGCGCCTCGGCCACTTCTTCCGGGGCATCGGTTTCACGGTCCTGGAGGGCTACGGCCTCACCGAGTCCTGCGCCGCGACCGCGTTCAACCCCTGGGACCGGCAGAAGATCGGTACGGTCGGACAGCCGCTGCCGGGGTCCGTCATCCGGATCGCGGACGACGGGGAGGTGCTGCTGCACGGCGAGCACCTGTTCAAGGAGTACTGGAACAACCCGGGCGCGACCGAGGAGGCGCTGGCCGACGGCTGGTTCCACACCGGCGACATCGGCACCCTCGACGAGGACGGCTATCTCAGCATCACGGGCCGCAAGAAGGAGATCATCGTCACCGCGGGCGGCAAGAACGTCGCCCCGGCCGTGATCGAGGACCGTATCCGCGCCCACGCGCTGGTCGCGGAGTGCATGGTGGTGGGTGACGGGCGGCCGTTCGTCGGCGCGCTGGTCACCATCGACGAGGAGTTCCTGGGCCGTTGGGCCGCCGAGCACGGCAAGCCGACGGGTTCCACCGCGGCGTCGCTGAGCGCGGACGCCGATCTGAACGCGGCCGTTCAGGCCGCGATCGACGACGGCAACGCCGCGGTGTCGAAGGCGGAATCGGTGCGGAAGTTCCGCATTCTGTCCTCCCAGTTCACGGAGGAGTCGGGCCACCTGACGCCGTCCCTGAAGCTCAAGCGCAACGTGGTGGCGAAGGACTACGCGGACGAGATCGAGGCGATCTACCAGAAGTAGCAACCCATACCGGCCGTACGGGCCGGTCGGCTCATGGCGCGGTGTCCTCCACCAGGACCCGCGCCATCGTGCGTTCCGCGAGCGCGGTGATCGTGACGAACGGGTTCACCCCGATCGAGCCCGGCACCAGCGAGCCGTCGGTGACGTACAGCTTCGAGTACCCCTTCACCCGTCCGTAGCCGTCGGTCGCCTTCCCCAGCACACAGCCACCCAGCGGGTGGTACGTGAAGTCGTCGGCGAACACCTTGTTGGACGAGCCGAACAGGTCGTAGCGGTACATCGTGGAGTTGGCGGAGTTGATCCGGTCGAAGAGCTTCTTGGCCATGGAGGACGAGACCGCGCTCTGGGCGGCGCTCCAGCCGAGCTTCGCCGAGTCACCGGCGGCGTCGTAGGTGAAGGAGGCGCGCTCGGTGTTCTTGGTGATCGCCAGGTAGAGGCTGACCCAGTGTTCGAGGCCGGTGGGCAGGGGGGCGATCTCGGCGAAGACGGGGTTGGCGGTGTTGGCCCAGTCGTCGATGCCCATGACCGGCATGGTCGACTGGTTGGCCCCCACCGTGTCCCACAGGTGGTTGGCCCGGCCGAGCATCACATTGCCGTTGGGGCCCCAGCCGGCGCCGACGCTGGCGTCCAGGGCGGGGAGGGTGCCCTTCGCCCGCGCGCGGACGAGGAGTTCGGTGGTGCCGACGCTGCCGGCGCCGAGGAACAGGTAGGTGCAGCCGTACTCCTTGGTCTCGACGACCGTGCCCGTGCCGTCGACGCGGTCGACGGTGACGACGTACGTGCCGTCGCTCAGCCTGCGGATGCCCCTGGCCCGTTCCAGGGTGTGGATGGTGACGTTGCCCGTGCCGAGGGCGGCGGCCAGGTACGTCTTGTCGAGGCTCTTCTTGCCGTGGTTGTTGCCGTAGATGACCTCACCGGCGAGGGCCGACTTCGTGGCCGTGCCGGCGGCCTCGCGCCGCATGTGGTCGAAGTCGTAGACGCTGGGCACGAAGGTGGTCCGCAGGCCGGTCTTCTCGGCGTGGGCCCGGGAGATCCGGCTGAAGCGGTACCACTCGGTGGACTCGAACCACGCGGGGTCGATGGTGTTGACGCCGAGCATGGCGCGGGCGCGCGGGAAGTACGTGGCGTACATCTCGGCGGTGTCGACGGTCGGGAACTGCTCGGCGAAGTACGACCGGAGCGGGGTGACGGCCATGCTGCCGTTGACCAGGGAGCCGCCGCCGACGCCTCGGCCGAGGAAGACCGACATGTTGGCGTAGCGGACCCGGTCCAGTACGCCGGGGTAGGGGCTGATGTCCCTGTTGACGACGTCCAGCCAGAGGAACGTGGCGAGCGGGGCCTCGGTCCGGGTCTTGAACCACATGGAGCGCTCGTCCGGCTCCCGGGTCGAGCAGAAGATCTTGCCGTCGGCGCCTGGGGTGGTCCACGCCTTGCCCATCTCCAGGACGAGGGTGCGGATGCCGGCCTGGCCGAGCCGGAGGGCGGCGACGGCGGCGCCGTAGCCGGAGCCGATGACGATCGCCGGGGCGTTGTCGACGGCGTCGGGCTCGGCCGCGTGGGCGGACTGGAGGCCGATGCGGGTGAGGCCGAGGCCGGCCGCCGTCTGAAGGGCGGCCATACCAAGGATGTGACGTCTCGTCAGCTGACGCTGCATCAGTTTTGCTGTCATGTGCGCAGCATGTGCGGATTTTTCGGCTCCGGCTAGGGGCTCCGCCGTGCCGGGTGGCGCCTACCGGGGTGCCGGGTGCTCCCGGAAGGCGACTACCGGTCGTCTTGTGGCTGGTCGCGCAGTTCCCCGCGCCCCTCACGGGGCTACAGCAACGTTTTCAAAGTTTCTGCCAACAGGTCCCAGCGCCATTTCTCCTCCACCCACTCGCGGCCCCGCTGTCCCATGCGTTCCCGTAGCTCCGGGTCGCCGAGGAGGGTGGTGATGCGTTCCGCGGCCTCCGTGGGGGAGCCGCCCCGGACGACCCAGCCGGTCTCGCCGTCGAGGACGGCGTCGGGGGCGCCGCCGGAGTCGCCCGCGACGACGGGCAGGCCGGTGGCGGAGGCCTCCAGGTAGACGATTCCGAGGCCCTCGACGTCCAGGCCGCCTCGGCGGGTGCGGCACGGCATGGCGAAGACGTCGCCGGCGCCGTAGTGGGCGGGCAGCTCGGACCAGGGGACGGCGCCGGTGAACCGGACGGACCCGGCCACCCCGGTCTCGTGGGCGAGCCGGCGCAGCTCCTTCTCGTACGGGCCGCCGCCGACGATCAGGAGCACCGCCTCCGGCTCCGCCGCGAGGATCCCGGGCATCGCCCGGATCAGCGTGTCCTGTCCCTTGCGCGGCACGAGCCGCGAGACGCAGACGACGACCGGCCGGTCGGTGAGCCCCAGCCGGGCGCGGACCTCGGCGCCGCCGGAGCCCGGGTGGAACGTCTTCTCGTCGACGCCGGGCGGCAGTTGGACCATCCGCCCGGCCGCCTCCGGGGTGAGGGCCGCGGCGATCCGGGAGCGGGTGTACTCGCCCAGGTAGGTGATCGTGTCCGTGCCCTCGCCGATCCGCCGCAGCAGCTGCCGGGCGGCGGGCAACTGCGCCCAGCCCGCCTCGTGGCCGTGCGTGGTGGCCACCAGCCGCTCCGCGCCCGCCCGGCGCAGCGCGGGGGCCATCAGGCCGAGCGGGGCCGCCGCGCCGAACCAGACCGACGTACAGCCGTGCTCGCGCAGCAGCGAGACCGCGCGGCGGGTGACGGCGGGCGTCGGCAGCAGCATGGTCGTCCGGTCGCGGACGACGGTGAAGGGCTGCTCGGCGTCGAAGGCGGCGGTCGCCTCCACGCCCTCCCGGCTCCGCTTCCACGTCGACGCGTAGACGACCAGGCGCTCGGGGTCCAGCCGCAGCGCCATGTTGTGCAGGAACGCCTGGATGCCGCCGGGCCGGGGCGGGAAGTCGTTGGTCACGATCAGGGTCTTGTGCATCGCCGCCGACCCTACCGAACGGGCGCGGGACCGCCGCCGCCAGGCACATCCACCCGGCCACGCTTCACGGCGGCCTCACAGCCCGACGGGGGATCATGTTGCTCACCGACACGGACCAGCGCGGACGGACAGGGACTCACGTGGCTCAGACGGACATGACGGGCTCTCGACGGCTCCCGTGCGGGCTGCTCGCCCTCTGGGGCGCGACCCGGCTGCTCCTGCTGCTGTTCGTCTTCAAGGTGTTCGTGTTCCCGGGGCCGGACGTCACCGGCGACGTCTCGGTGATCTACCACGGCTGGTACGGGACGCTGCGTGGGGGAACGTATCCCCTGCACGACGTCACCTGGCAGTACCCGCCCGCCGCGGCCCTCGCGATCCTCTCCCCCGCGCTGCTGCCCTTCCTGGACTACGCGTCGGCGTTCTTCGTCCTCGCCCTCCTCGCCGACCTGGTCGTCCTCGCCCTGCTCCTCCACGCGGGCACGCGTCCCGGTCGGACCTGGCGCGGCGCCCGGGTGTGGGTGGTGGGCCTCCCGCTGCTCGGCCCGACCGCCTACGCCCGCTACGACGTGATGGTGACGGCCGTGGCGGTCGCGGCCCTCCTGGCGGGCAGCCGCCATCCGCGCGCCATGGGGGCGCTGACGGCCTTCGCGGCCCTGCTGAAGGTGTGGCCGGCCCTGCTGCTCCTGGGCGCGCGCCGGCGCGCCGCGTGGGCCTGGGCGGCGGGCACCGGGCTGGTGCTGGCGGCGGGCTTCGCCCTGGCCATGCCGGGCGCCTTCGCCTTCCTGACCTTCCAGCGCGACCGGGGCACCGAGGTGGAGTCGCTGGGAGCGCTCGTGTTCCATGTGGCCCGGCAGTTCGGCTGGGACGGGGAGGTGCTGCTCAACTACGGCTCGGTGGAGTTCCTCGGCCCGTACGTCGGCGCCGTCAGCCACGCGGCGCTCGCGCTCAGCGGGGTGGCCTTCGCGTGGCTGCTGCTGTGGCGGCTGCGGGCGCGGCGGTTCGCTCCGCACACGCTCGCGGACGCGGCGTTCGTGGGGGTGCTGATGTTCACGGCCACGAGTCGGGTGATCAGCCCGCAGTACATGGTGTGGCTGGTGGGGCTGGCCGCCGTCTGTCTCTGCTTCCGGGCGAGCCGGATGGGGTTGCCGGCGGTCATGGTCCTGGTGGCGTGCTGCGTGACCGTCCTGGAGTTCCCGATCTGGTTCGGCCATGTCGTGGCGAGCGACTGGCTGGGCGTCACGCTCCTCTTCGTCCGCAACGGCCTGCTGGTTCTGGCGGCGCTCCTCGCGGCGGTCGAGCTGTGGCGGGAGACGGTGGTGGTACGGGACCGGCTCCCGGGGCCGGCCGAGCGGGCGAAGGAGCCGCTGGGTTTCTGAGAAGCAGGGGCTGCGCCCCGTGCTTTTCAGGCCCGCAGGGCCTGGTCTTTCAGGGGCGCGGGGAACTGCGCGAGAAGCCCCACCGGGCCGCAGACGACAACGCGCCCCGCCCTCCCCCACCCTCACCCCAGCTGACCCCGTACGTACTCCCTCCACTCCCCCGTGAACTCCTCCACCGTCGTCCCCAGCACCTCCTCCAACGCCCCCTCCACCGCCCCCTCCCGCTCCCCGTGCGCCCCCACCGCCCGGTAGAACTCGCCCAGCCGCACCTCACCCCAGCGATCGGCGATCAGACGGCACGCCAGCCACCCGGCCTCGTAGGCCCGCGCCAGCTCCCCGGAGTCGTCGGCGAAGCCGAAGTCCGCGTCGGCGGGGAGCGCCGCCGGGAGCCGCCCCTCCGCCACCGCCCGCCGCAGCTCGGGGGCCACCTCACGCGCCGCGCGGCCGGTGCCCCGGTAGCCGACCCAGTCCGCGTAGCCCTCGGAGAGCCACAGCGGGGTCGCGGCGTTGGTGTGCGCACGTGTCGCGACGTGGGTCGTCTCGTGGGTGAGGACGACCTGCTTGCCGAAGTCGCCGAGGACGGCGTACGCGTCGGGGTTGACCACGATCCGGTCCGCCGGCGCCCGCGCCGAGCCCCCCGCCTCCCCGGTGGTGACCGCCGCTATCCCCCGGTACCCGGACGCGGGCGCCCCCAGCAGCCCCGCCATCTGCTCCAGCGACTCCGGTACGACGACCACGACCCGCCGCGCCCAGTCCTCGCCCCACGCCTCCGTCACGGCGGGCACGGCCCGGTCCGCCAGCGCCGCGTACGCCCGCAGGGCGTCCGCGGACCGCCCGACCCCGAGCACGAGGCTCCGCTCCCCCCGCACCGCGACGATCCGCCCCTGCTCCCAGAGCTGTTCGGTGCCCTTCGTCGAGGGCTCGTCGGCGGCGACCCGCCACGCCCCGTCGTCGTCCCGCACGAGGGTCAGGGTCCGTACGGCGGTGACGGGCGCCGTGTCGTAGCCACGGATCCGGTAGCGCAGGGCCGCCTCGGCGGTGGCGCGGTCGCCGGAGCGGTCGAAGGAGTTGAGGTCGTACGACCAGGAGGACAGCGGCAGACCGCGGAGGTTGGCGAACTCGGCCGCCCCGGTGGCCAGTTGACCGGCGACGAAGGAGGTCCGCGCCTCGGTGGCGCGGTAGGCCGCCCCGTCCCGTTCCAGGACCGCCGTGGCCCGCCGGTCGAGCATCCGCAGGACGTCGGCGCGGGCGGCGTCGGGGGCCGTGTCGGCGCCGCAGCCGGCGAGGAGGGTCAGGGCGAGGGCGAGGCCGCAGGGGACGCCCGCGCGTCCCGGGAGCCCGCGCCGGACCCCCGACCCGGACCGGGAACGCGTCGTGCGCCTTCGACCAGCCACGTTCCCGATCGTACGGTGACCCGGCCCTCCTGCGGCGGCCGGGAGCCGAGGACGGTCAGGGGCGGGTGACCGAGGCGATCGGCATCATGCCGACGGGGTCGTAGCGGACCGGGGCGCCCGGGTAAGGGGCGTGGATGACTTGTCCGTTGCCGACGTACATGCCGACGTGGCTGGCGTCGGGCCGGTAGGTGACCAGGTCGCCGGGCTGGGCCTGGGAGAGCGGGACCTGGGTGCCGGCGTACCGCTGGGCCTGCGAGGTACGGGGCAGTCCGACGCCGGCCTGCCCGTACGACCAGACCATGAGACCGGAGCAGTCGAAGCCGTCGGGGCCGGTGGAGCCCCAGATGTACGGCTTGCCGAGGGCGGAGCGGGCCGCGGCGACGGCGGCGGCCGCGCGGCCGTTGGGGGCGACGGCGCCGGAGGGTTCGGGCATGTCGGTACGGCCGCCCGGGGCGGTGGAGCGGGAGGCGCGGTCGTACGCGGCGCGCTCCTCGTCCGGGAGGGAGTTGAGCAGCTGCCGGGCGGCCGCGAGCTTGCCCTCGACGGTGCGCTTGTGCCGGGCGACGGCCTTGCGGCTCTTCTCCAGCTCGGTCAGCTTGGCGCCGGCCTCCGCTCGGTTCTGGTTCAGGTCGCGCATGGCCTGCTGGAGGTCGTGGAGTTCGCCCGCCTGCTGGGCGCTGATGCGGTCCAGGGCGGACGCCCGGTCGAGGTAGTCGTCGGGGTTCTCCGAGAACAGCAGGGCGATCGACGGGTCGAGGGCGCCGGAGCGGTACTGGGCGCCGGCGAGCGAACCCAGGGACTCCCGCATGGTGTTGATGCGGTCCTGCTGCCGGGCGATCGAGTCCTGTGCGGTGCCGACCTGCTCGCGCAACTCGTCGGCGCGCTCGTCGGCCTTGTTGTACGCCTCGGTGGCTTTCTCGGCCTCCTCGTACAACCGGTCCACCTCGGCGCGGGTGTTGTCGTGCGGCGCGGCGGCGGCCTGCTGGACGGGGATGGCGCCGAGGGCGGCGGCAGCGGCGGACAGCACACCGAGGGCGGCGGCCGCGCCCCGGTCGAACCCGGACGGTACAAGGCGACTGTGGGACACCACGGGAAGCCGCACTCCCTTCGACGGTGGACAGGGCACTCCCCGGGCCGGAGGACGCCCCGGGGAGGGGTGCGCTCACGGCGGGTGAGGGAAGCGCGGCCGACAGTAGCCGCGCGACCGTGTCCCAGCCAAAGACCTCGGCGGCCACAGAGCGTGACGTCCGGCCTGGGACCCAGGTCACCAGCGGGTGAAGGGGTCAGCACGAGGTGCGGGAATTCCCCCGTTCGGGCGGCCCTGTGTCCTGATCTTGAAAGAAAACAGGGCCGACCGTCACACTGGGTGACGGTCGGCCCTGTTTCGAGCGGGTCGGGCGTCAGGCGACGCGGACACCGAACTGGAAGGAACCGATGGTGCTCATCGACTCGTAACGGACGAACTTGGTCGGGTAAGGGGCGTGCAGGACCATGCCGTTGCCGGCGTAGAGGCCGACGTGACCGAGGTCGTTGAAGAAGACCAGGTCGCCCGGCTTGAGTTCGCTGCGGCCGATCTTCGTACCGTCGTTCTGCTGGGTGTACGTGGTGCGGCTGATCGAGACACCGGCCTGGGCGTAGGCCCACTGGGTCAGCCCGGAGCAGTCGTAGGAGTTGGGGCCGACGCCACCGGAGGCATAGGGCTTGCCGACCTGGGTGTCGGCGGCTGCGAGGGCGGCTGCGCCCCAGCTGGAGGCGGGCACCTCGTTGCCGAGCTCGACGCGCTCCCCGGCGTCGCGGCTGGCACGGGTCTCCTGCTTGTCCAGGGCGGCCTTCTCCTCGGCCGTCAGGGTGTTGAGGAGCTTCTGCGCGGCGGCCAGCTTGCTCTGGACTTCCTTCTTCTTGTCGGCCAGGGTCTCGCGGGTGTCCGCGAGGTCCTCCAGCTTCTCGGTGGCCTCCTGGCGCTGCTGCGCGAGCGTGCGCTGCTTCGCCTGGATCTTCTCGAGCGCCTCGACCTGCTGGCTGGTCAGCTGGTCGAGCGTGGCGGCCTTGTCCAGGTAGTCGTCCGGGTCGGCGGAGAGGAAGAGCTGGATCGAGGAGTCGATGCCACCCGAGCGGTACTGGGCGCTGGCCGCCAGGCCTATGCCCTCACGGAGCTCGTTGAGCTCCTCCTGGCCCTTGGCGACGTTGTCCTGGATCGTGGAGATCTCTTTCTCGAGCTTCTCCTGCTTCTCCTCGGCCCCGTTGAGCTTGTCGGTGGCACGCCCGGCGTCCTCGTAGAGCTTGTGGACCTTGGCCTGGACGTCGTCCTTGCTCGGCTTCTCGCCGGGCGCGGCGTTGGCGGCCTGCGAGGTCAGGGCCACGGCAGCGGCGGCGGCGGAGCTGAGCAGGGTCACGCGCGCACGGCTCGGCTGCTTCGGTCGACGGTGGGACGCCACGGTAGGTGAACTCCTTCTTGTGAGCGACCGACCGGCGGGGACTCCGGCGACGATCACCCGTTCAGAGGTTTGAGCCCAGACCCTAGTGACCCAATGGTGATCACTTCAAATCCCCCACAGGAAAAATCCCGTCCCAGGGCGCACAATTTACACTCAACACACATGCGGTAGCGCTCGGTTGACGCTACGTTGCGCAACACTTCGGTCAATTCGGGCATAGCGCCTGTACGTTGCCCTTGGTGCGCACGGGGTCGAAGTGTCAGGAAAGGCGCTTGAGGAGCACGGCCGAGGCGACCGGGCGGGCCCCCGCCTTGGCGATCCCGTCGGCCACCTCACGGTCGGTGGAGACGACGATGACCGGCCGGCCGGGAGGTTCGGCGCGCACCAGCTGGCGGATCAACTCGTCGGCGGTGACACCCGGTTTGGAGAACAGCACCCGCACCCCGCGCGGCGGCGCGAGCAGCACCGGCGCGGCCAGCTCCGCCCCGTCGAAGACACAGGTCACCTCGGCGCCGGTCTGCGCGGCGAGCTGCGAGAGCTGGCCCAGGAGCCGGAGGCGCTGCTTCTCGAGCGGCATCTGCGGATAGCCGGTCTTGGTGACGTTGTAGCCGTCGACGACGAGATGCGCCTGCGGCAGCGCCAGCAACTGGTCCAGGATCGCCGGGTCGTTCTCCGACAGCGCGCGGGCGGCGATGTCCTTCGGGGTCATCCGGCCCGGCTCGACCGCGTCGACGGTCTCGGCGGGCCGCACGGAGACCGGCGGCAGCGCCAGCTCCCGTCTGAGGCCCTGGGCCGCGTCCAGCACGGTGTCGAGGAGCAGCCGTACCCGCATGTCCTCGACGCTGCGGCCCTCGCGGGCGGCCCGCCGGGTGGCCTCCAGGGCGGCCTCCGCCTCGCCGAGGCGGGCCTTGAGCCGCCGGGTCTCGCTCTCGGCGGCGGACACCTGGGCGTGGCTCTCGGCGCGCAGGGTCTCCATCTCGGCGTGCAGCTTGCGCAGGGCGGCCTCGCCGCGCTTGACGTCGCTGAGGGCGGCCCGGAGCTTGCGGTGCAGGGAGTCGGCGTCCTTCTTGGCCGCTTCCAGCTCCGCGCGCAGCCGTTCCGTCTCGGTCTTGGTGTGGCCGCGGGCCTCGGCGAGCTGCTCGCGCAGCCGCTCCAGCTCGGCCCGGCTCTCCTCGTCGGCGCGCTCGGCGTCCGCGCGCAGGGCCTCCTCGCCCGCGGCGGCGACCAGCTTCACCCACCCCGTGGGACGCAGGACGTAGGCCGCGGCCGCCACGTCCAGCGGATCCGCGGCCGGGGGCGGCGCGCCCGTGTCGAGGGCGCCGGCCAGCTCCGGGTGGGCCTCGCGGAACCGCTCCCCGATCCGCTGTCTGAAGAGCGTGTCGCTCTCCACGGCGGCGGCCATCGCGTTCCCGGCGAACTTCACCCGCCGGTTCGGGGCGAACCGGGCGTACTGCCTCAGCTGGGCGGGCAGTTCGGCGACCGTCAGCCCGCCGAAGCCGTCGGAGACGATCTGCACGACGCGCTTGCGGACGCCCTCGGGCAGCGGACGGTCGAGCACCTCAGCGGCGCCGTCGCCCGGCCCCCCGCTAGAGCTCTCCACCATCCGTCACCCCACTGTCTGTGCGGTGCCCGCTCCCTCAGGAGCCGGCGCCGGGCCTGTCCACGAGTTCCACCTGGTCCACGGCGTTGCACCAGCGGCAACGGACCGACTCGATGGTCTCACTGACCACGTTGCGCTCCTCGACCTCGGGCTTCCCGGCGAGGTCGAGGTGAACGTACTCGACGACCTTCGACGAGCGGGTCACGTCGAACCGCGTGAGGTTGCCACAGAGCGTGCAGCGCCAGCGGGTGGTGTCCGTCGGCAGGGGAACCGTCATCGTGGCTGCTCTTCCTTCTTCCAGTCTCCGCGAAGCACCGGCGTCCCGGTGCGTGTGGCTCGTAACCCTACGGCCTGACCGGTCCTGGACGCCTGTTCGCCTTCGGTGGCGGCGCGGATTGCCCGCGCGGGCGGGGCCGACCGCCGTCGGCGGCGAGGCGGTCTGTGCGGGTGGGTCCCGTTACGTCATGCTCTGTTCATGATCGGCAAGTGGAGCACCTCGGCCGCCCGGGCCGTACGAAACGAGTCGGCGCCGGTGACGTACGGGCTGATCGCCGTCTGCTGTGCGATCTTCCTGATCGGACCGGCGGCGGGCCTCAACCCCGTGTACGGCGCGGGTGACGAGCTGATGGCCGCGCAGCGGGCGTACTTCCGGCGCTGGGGCGTCGTCCCGGTCGAGCTGTTCCACGGCACCCCGCGCGCGGCGCTCACCCCCCTCACGGCGCTCTTCGTCCACGGCAGCTGGCTGCATCTGCTCGGCAACATGCTCTTCCTCTTCGTCTTCGGGGCGATGGCCGAGGAACGCATGGGCCATGTGGAGTTCGCCCTCTTCTACGTCGGCTGCGGCTATGTCGCGCTGGTGGCGTACGCGGCGGCGCACGCCGGGTCGCCGCAGTCGCTGGTCGGCGCGTCGGGGGCGATCTCCGCGGTCCTCGGCGCGTTCCTCTTCCTGTTCCCCCGGGCGCGGGTGACGAGCCTGCTGCCCTTCCTCTTCTTTCTTCCGTTGCGGTTCCCCGCGTGGGTGACCCTGCCGTTCTGGGTGAGCCTGCAGTGGCTGGCCGCGGGGCGGCAGACCTCGGGGCCGGGCGTCGCCTATCTCGCGCATCTGGTGGGGTTCGGACTGGGGTTCGTCTACGCGTGGGGGCGTTACGGGCGTGGGGCTAGAGTGAAAGCGCCCGTGGATGTTCCGTCGGACGTCCCCGCTCCGGCCCCCGAGGGAGAGAAACAGCCGTGATCACCGCGATCGTGCTCATCAAGACCAGCGTGGACCGGATTCCGGAGATCGCGGAGTCGATCGCCGCACTCGAATCCGTGAGCGAGGTGTTCTCGGTGACCGGTACCTACGATCTGGTCGCCATGGTCCGGGTGAAGGCCCACGACGACCTGGCCGATGTGATCCCCGGCTCCATCAGCAAGATCCCCGGCGTGCTGGGCACGGACACGCATGTGGCGTTCCGGACGTACTCGCAGCACGACCTGGAGGCGGCGTTCGCCATCGGACTGGACGGCTGAGCACCCCACGGGCCGCCCCAGGGCCCTGCTGAGGGGCCCTGGATGAAGAAATCCTCATCTCGCCCTCATCCGCGTCGGCGGGTCTCCTGCGCAGGATCGTCCCCATGGTCTTCTCCCGCCGGATCGCGGCTCTCGCCGCCGTCGTGGCGATTCCGCTCGGGATCGCCGCGACCAGTTTCGCCCTGACCGACAGTCCCGAGGCGCCGAAGGTGCCGCCGAAGGTGGAGCTGGAGAGCGGGTCGCCGAGTCCCACACCCACGCGGCCCGAGGCGACGCCCAGTGACGAGGTCGTGTCGCGGCCTCCGGTGACCGACAGTTCCGCGAGTGACGACGATGACGACGCCTCCGAGCAGGACGGCCGGGACGACGCCGACGACGGCCCCGGTGACGACGGCTGACCGACCCCGCGGGCGGGTCTCGGCCCGGGTCCGGATCCTGCTGTGGCTGCTGCTCGTGATGACCGTGGCGCTCGCCTCGGTGGCGACGACCACGCGGTCGATCCTCCTGCGGGACGTGGACCAGCGCGTCAACGACCTGCTGGCGCAGGAGGCCGGGGAGTTCACCAACCTCCAGGAGGAGGGCGTCGATCCGGAGACCGGGCGGCCCTTCACCGAACCGGCACGGCTGCTGACCGTCTTCCTGCAACGCCAGAACGCCGACGCCGACGAGGAACTGATCGGGCTCGTCGGCCGGCCCGGTGGATCCCCCCGATTTCTCCGACAGCAGCGGGAGATCGCCGTCGCGCTGCCGCTGTACAAGGACGCCGACGCCCAGCGGAGAATCTTCGACTCGCCCGGCTCCTCCGGCACCCTGGAACGGGCCGCCGGGGAGATCCGCTGGGCGAAGGTGGAGGTGGCCCGGTACGGGGCCGCGCCGGACGCGGCGTTCGTGGTCGCCTTCCACCCGGCGGGCGAGAAGGCCCGCGCCGACGAGGTGTTCCGGGTGCTCCTCGCCATCTCCGGGGTCGCCCTGCTGATGACGACCGGTATCGCCTGGGTGGTCGCGGGCCGGATCCTGAAACCCGTACGGCTGGTGCGGTCCGCGGCCGCCCAGCTCACCGAGCAGGACCTCACCCGACGCATCCCGGTGCACGGCCGGGACGACGTGGCCGCGCTCGCCGAGACCTTCAACGCGATGCTCGACCGGCTGGAGCGGGCGTTCGCCGCACAGCGGGAGTTCGTCGACGACGCGGGCCACGAGCTGCGCACCCCCATCACCATCGTGCGCGGCCATCTGGAGCTGATGGGCGACGATCCCGCCGAGCGCGAGGAGACGGTCCGCCTGGTCACCGACGAACTGGACCGGATGAGCCGCATCGTCGAGGACCTGCTCCTGCTCGCCAAGGCCGAACGGCCCGACTTCGTCAGCCCCGAACCGGTCCAGCTCGCCGAACTCACCGCCGACGTCTACGTCAAGGCCCGCACCCTCGGCGACCGCGACTGGCAGCTCGCCGAAGTGGCCGACCGCGAGGCCGAGTTGGACCCCCAGCGGATCACCCAGGCGATGGTCCAGCTCGCCCAGAACGCCGTGCAGCACACCACCGCCGGCCAGACCATCCGCGTCGGCTCCCGCGCCGAGGGCGCGACGATCGAGCTGTACGTCGTCGACTCGGGGCCCGGGGTGCAGCCGCAGGACACCGAGGTGATCTTCGAGCGGTTCCGGCGGGGCACGGCCCGGCGCGGCGCCCGCGGCTCCGGCGCCGGACTCGGTCTGTCGATCGTCCGCGCGATCGCCGAGGCCCACGGCGGCCGGGTCCGGCTGCACCCGACCGAGGGCGGCGGCGCGACCTTCGTGCTGACCCTGGAGGAGGCTCGCGCATGAAACCGACGGACACCGAAGGGGCTCTCCCGTGAACCGCATCCTCATCGTCGAGGACGAGGAACGCATCGCCTCGTTCGTGGAGAAGGGCCTGCGCGCGGGCGGCTTCACCACGACCGTGGTCGGCGACGGCGACACGGCCTACGAGTACGCCCTCACCGGCGGCTTCGACCTGATCGTCCTCGACATCGGGCTCCCCGGCCGCGACGGCTTCACCGTCCTGCGCGAACTGCGCGAGGCCCGGGTGACCGTCCCGGTGATCGTGCTGACCGCCCGCGACTCCGTACGCGACACCGTGGCCGGCCTGGAGGGCGGCGCCGACGACTGGATGACCAAGCCGTTCCGCTTCGAGGAACTGCTCGCCCGGGTCCGGCTCCGGCTGCGCACGGCGGCACGGACGCCCGAGGTGACGATGCTGCGCAGCGGCGAACTGACCCTGGACCTGCGGACCCGGCGGGCGAGGGCCGGGGACCGCCTGGTGGACCTGACCGCACGGGAGTTCGTCCTCCTGGAGCTGTTCCTGCGCAACCCCGGCCAGGTCCTGTCCCGGGAGCAGATCCTGTCCCACGTGTGGGGCTACGACTTCGACCCGGGTTCGAACATCGTGGACGTGTACGTGCGGGCACTGCGCAAGAAGCTCGGGGCAGGGCAGTTGGAGACGGTGAGGGGCATGGGCTACCGGCTGCCGACAGCCGCGCCCCGATAGGGGCGCGGGGCTGTGTCGATATGCGGCTCCGCCGCGTGGGCGCGAGAAGCCCCACAGACCCGCGGCCGAATAACGACGTGAAGCTTCCTTCATATACGGCTCATCAAGGACTCACCGCCAGGCTGAACCCTTCCTATGTGACCCTGAACCTCCGCCTGGCCACCACCCTCTGCGTAGCCCTCTCCCTCTGCGCCCTACTCGTCGTCCCCGGCAACTTCCCGGGCCTGGGCGGAGACGCCCGCCTCACCCTCGCGGTGTTCGCACTGGCGACGGCCGCCTGGATCGGCACCCCCATCGACGACACCTACATAGCCCTGGGCGCCGGGCTCGCCCTCACCGTCACCGGGGTCATCAGCGACGACACCCTCTTCCGCACCCTCGGCGACGACACCGTATGGCTGCTGATCTGCGCGTTCGTCCTGGCCGCGGCGGTGACCCGGACGGGCCTCGCGGGAAGGGCCGCGGCCTTCCTCGTCAGCGGCGCGCGCACCGTACGGCAGCTGACGCACCTGACGACGGCGGCGCTCGTCGTGACCGCGTTCGCCGTGCCCGCCACCTCGGGTCGCGCCGCACTCGCGCTGCCCGTGTTCCTGGCCCTCGCCAAGGCGCTGGCCGACCGGAGACGACTGGTCGTGATGCTCGCGCTGTTGTTTCCGACCGTGATTCTGCTGTCCGCGGTGGCGACCCTGATCGGTGCGGGAGCGCATCTGATCACCGTGTCGGTGCTGTGGGAGGCGACGGGCGACCGGATCGGTTTCACCGAGTGGCTGCTGCTGGGCCTGCCGCTGGCGATCGTGTCGTCCCATCTCGCGGCCGAGGCAGTCCTGTTGACGACGACCCGACGCGAGGACCGCCGCGGCCCCGTGCGGATCACGGCGGAGGAGATCCAGCGGCACAGCGAGCAGCCGGTGACGGGCCCCTGGTCCCCCGCCGAGTCGCGCTGTGCCCTGCTGCTGGCCACGGTCGTGGTCCTGTGGTGCAGCGAGCCGCTGCACCGGGTGTCCCCGGCCGTGGTCGCGCTGATCGGGGCGGTCGTCGCGTCCTCCCCGGCCCTCGGCACCGTACGGCTGAAGGACGCGCTGCGGACCGTGCCCTGGTCGATGCTGCTCTTCATGGCCGCGACGATGGCGATGGGCATCGCGCTCAGCGACTCGGGAGCGGCGAAGTGGCTGGTCTCGGGGCTGCCCCCGGGGCTCGCACCGCCGCTCTTCCTGGTCGTGGTCGTGGTGCTGAGCACGGCCGCCCATCTGGTGCTGCAGTCGCGGTCGGCACGATCGTCGGTGCTGGTCCCGCTGGTGGTCGCGGCGGCCGTGGGGGCCGGGGTCAACCCGGTCGCCGCCGCGCTCGCCTCCACCGCCGCGGCCGGCTTCTGCCACACCCTCCCGGCCTCCGCGAAGCCGGTCGCCCTCTTCGCCGACCTCCCCGGCACACCCACCTACACCCCTCGTGACCTGCTCCGCCTCTCCGCCGTCCTGGCGCCGCTGACCGCCGCCCTGGTCGTGCTCTTCGCGGTCGCCGTGTGGCCGCTGGTGGGCGTCCCGCTCGTCCCGTAACCACTCCCGAGGAGCCCTGAGAACATGTTGAACCGAGTAGCCGTGGCCCCCAGTGGCTTCAAGGAGTCCCTGTCCGCCGAGGCCGCCGCCGAGGCCATCGCGGAAGGTGTCCGCCGGGTGCTGCCCGACGCGGAGGTGGACCTCATCCCCCTGGTGGACGGCGGCGAGGGCACGGCCGCCGCGCTGGCCGCCGCCACCGGGGGCCGTCTGGTCCCCCTGCACGCCACGGGCCCGGTCGGCGAACCGGTCGAGACCCACTTCGCCCTGATCGGTTCCCACGACCCGGCGACCACGGGGACGGCCGTGGTGGAGATGGCCGCCGTCGCGGGCCTCTCCCTCGTCCCGCCCGCGCTGCGCGACCCCGGCGCGACGACCACGTACGGCGTCGGCGAGCTGATCCGTGCCGCGCTCGACAGGGGCGCCCGGCGGATCCTGGTCGGCTGCGGCGACTCCGGTACGTCGGACGGCGGGGCCGGCGCCCTCCAGGCGCTGGGCGCACGACTCCTGGACGCGGACGGCGCCGAACTACCGCCAGGAGGACGGGAGTTGCGGCGTCTGCACCGGCTCGACCCGACCGGGCTCGACCCCCGCCTCGCGGGCGTGGAGCTGCTCGTCGCCTGCAACCCGTTCAACGTGCTGTGCGGTGAACGGGGAGTCGCCAGGGTCTTCGGCCCGCAGAAGGGGGCCACACCGGCACAGGTCGAGGAGTTGTCCTCGGCCCTGGAGAACTGGGCGTACGTCCTCACCCGGGACCTGCCCGGCAGCCCGGCCGGCATCGACCTCCGGCACGGCCCCGGCACCGGCGCCTCCGGTGGTCTCGGGGCCGGACTCGCCGCCCTGGGCGCCCGGTTGCTCCCCCGCTTCGAGGTGCTGCTGGGCCACCTGGACCTCGACGCCCGGCTCGCCCGCGCCGACCTGGTCATCACCGCCGAGGGCGCCCTCGACCACCAGACACCGCGCGGCAAGGTCCCCGCCGAGGTGGCCCGCCGCGCCAAGCTGCACGCCCGCCCGGTCCTCGCCCTCGCGGGCACCCTCGGCGAGGGCGCGCACGAGGTGCCCGGCGTGGACGCGTACACCGGCATCCTGCCCGCGCCGATGGCCCTCGCCGAGGCCATGGTCCGCGCGAGCGAACTCCTCACGGACGCCACGGAACGGGCCCTCAGGATGATCGTGCTGGGCGCACGGGTGACGGCCGACAGCAGAGGCACATCGGGGTCACCCCGCGTCGATCACACGGCCGGGACACAACGCCCGTCCTCCGTGCGGTAGTTCCACTTCGCGCCGTCCCGTACGAGCTCCTTGACCGCGCCGACGAACCGCTCCACGTGCTCGTCGGGGGTGCCCGCGCCGAAGCTCACCCGGATCGCGTTGAGGGACCGCTCGCCGGGCGCGGCCTCGGGGGCGCCGCACTCGCCCTGCGTCTGCGGGTCGCTGCCGAGGAGGGTGCGGACGAGGGGGTGGGCGCAGAACAGGCCGTCGCGTAGGCCGATGCCGTACTCGGCGGAGAGCGCGGCAGCGAAGTGGGAGCTGTTCCAGCCCTCGACGACGAAGGAGATGACACCGACGCGCGGGGCGTCGTCCCCGAAGAGCGAGAGGATCCGCACCTCGGGCACCTCGGCGAGCCCGGCGCGCACGGTGTCGATCAGGTGCCGCTCCCGGGCGACCAGCGTGTCGAACCCCGCCTCGGTGAGGGCCTTGCAGGCGGAGGCGATGGAGTAGGCGCCGATGACGTTGGGCGAACCGGCCTCGTGCCGGGCGGCGGTCTCGTGCCACTCGACGTCGATGCCGCCGTCGGTGCGCCGAGTCACCTTGCGGGAGGCACCGCCGCCGGCGAGGTACGGCTCGGCCGTGGCGAGCCAGTCGGCGCGGCCGGCCAGGACGCCCGAGCCGAAGGGCGCGTACAGCTTGTGGCCGGAGAACGCGACCCAGTCGACGTCCAACTCCTGTACGGACAGCGGGTGGTGAGGCGCCAGCTGGGCGGCGTCGAGGACGATCCGAGCGCCGTGCGCGTGCGCGGCGGCGGCCAGCTCACGCACCGGCCAGATCTCGCCGGTGACGTTGGAGGCGCCGGTGACGCAGACCAGCGCGGGCCCGTGCGGGTCGCGTCCCGCGAGCGCGGTCTCCAGCGTGGTGACGGCCTGCTCCGGCGTCCGGGGAGCGTCCAGGTACGTCACCCGCGCGTCGCGCCAGGGCAGCAGCGAGGCGTGGTGCTCGGTCTCGAAGACGAAGACCTGGCAGTCGGCGGGGAGGGCGGCGGCCAGGAGGTTCAGCGAGTCGGTGGTGGACCGGGTGAACACGACCTGGTCCTCGGCCCGGCAGTCGAGGAACTCCGCGACGGTCCTGCGGGCGTTCTCGAAGAGGTCGGTCGACAGCTGGGAGAGGTAGCCGGCGCCTCGGTGGACGCTGCCGTAGTAGGGCGCGTACGCCGCCACGTCGTCCCACACCCGCTGCAGCGCGGGGGCGCTGGCCGCGTAGTCGAGTGCGGCGTAGGTGACCTCGCCGCCGGTGACGAGCGGGACGGTGACATCCCGGCCCAGAACGGGCAGAGGGGCACAAACGGACTGGGCGGCGGCAAGGGTGGAGACAGACATGGGGGGACTCCCGTGAGGAGGCATGCGGAAAGAAGGCATGCGGAGGAAGGAAAAGAAGAGAAAGGGGTGCGCGGAGGCGGGGCTCGGCGGCCCTATCGCATTCGCTTGCTCACGGAAGACTCCCTCGAAGCCGCGCTTGCCGTAGACCTCGCTGCCTACGGCCCGGTCTTCACCCGGGGCACCCCGCCACGGAAGGAGGGTTGCCGGACAGCCAGCCGGGGCTATGGACTGTCACTCATGACCTGAACCAGAACGTACGTGAAGTGATCGCCGCGCCGCAACTCGTGTCCGGATCGCGGGATGGGGCGCGTGAGGGGTTGGGGGTGCGTGTTTCGTCGGCGGGTGCGGGTCCGGTGGGGGCTGATCGCGCAGTTCCCCGCGCCCCTGAAAAGCAGGGGCTGCGCCCCTCGCTTATCATCCCGCAGCCCCCTCGCCTTTCAGGCCCGCAGGGCCCGGTCTTTCAGGCCCGCAGGGCCTGGGCTTCTAGGGGCGCGGGGAACTGCGCGAGAAGCCCCACCGAACCCGCACCCGACAACGCACCCGCGCCCACCCGACGACCTACCGATTCGTCGCAGCGACCCACCGCTCGAGAACCCCACGCGCCGCCCCGGAATCGATCGACTCCGCGGCCTTGGCCATTCCACCCCGCAACTGCTCCGCCAGCGGCGCGGACGTCGGCTCCAGCGCCACCAGCGCCGCCGCCGAGTTGAGCAGCACCGCGTCCCGTACGGGACCGGTCTCCCCGGCCAGCAGTCGCCGCGCGACATCCGCGTTGTAGGACGCGTCTGCCCCCCGCAACGCCTCCACCGGCACCAGCTCCAAGCCCACGTCACGCGGGTCGAAGCTCTCTTCGGTCACCTTGCCGTCCCGCACGACCCACACCCGCGAGGTCGCCGTGGTGGTCAGCTCGTCCAGCCCGTCGTCACCGCGGAAGACCAGGGAGGAGTTCCCGCGCTCGGCGAAGACACCGGCCATGATCGGCGCCATCCGGGGGTCGGCCACACCGACCGCCTGGGCCCGCACCTTCGCCGGGTTGGCCAGCGGCCCGAGCGCGTTGAAGACGGTCCTGATGCCCAACTGCCCACGCGCGGCCGCCACATGGCGCAGCGCCGGATGGAACTTCACCGCGAAGCAGAAGGTGATCCCGGCCTCCTCGGCGACCTCGGCCACCCGCTGCGGCGTCAGCTCCAGATTGACGCCGAGCTTCTCCAGCACGTCGGACGCCCCGGACGCCGACGACGCGGCCCGGTTGCCGTGCTTGACGACCTTCGCGCCGGTGCCGGCGACGACGATCGACGACATCGTGGAGATGTTGACCGTCTTGGCGCCGTCCCCGCCGGTGCCGACGATGTCGACGGTCTTCCCGGACACCTCGATCACCTTGGCGTGCTCGTACAGTGCCTCGACGAGACCGGTGATCTCCTCGACGGTCTCCCCCTTGGCCCGCAGGGCCACCACGAACCCGGCGATCTGCGCGTCCGTCGCCTCGCCGCGCATGATCTGGTCCATCGCCCAGAAGGTGGCGCCGGCGTCCTGGTCCTGCCCGGACAGCAGCGCGTTCAGCACGGCGGGCCAGGAACGGCCCGCCGCGGTGTCGCCTCCAGCGGGGGTCACAGCGCTCATAGCCGCTCCTGGGTGTCGTAGCAGAGAAGAACAGAACCCCACCCTATCCAGGTCGGAGCACGGCGAAGGGCCCCCGTCCGAAGATCGGACGGGGGCCCTTCGACCGTGGTGTGGCGAAGCAAAGCGATCAGTGGTGGCCGTGGCCGCTCGTGATCTCCTTGTACTCCTCGACGGTGGGCTTGGCGATCTGGCTGTCCTCGCCGTAGTAGCCCTTGCTCAGCTTGACGCGGACCTTCTCCAGGCGCGACACCTTGCGGGCGACACCGTTCTCGTCGACCGCGGGGCCGATCTCGGCCGGCTTGTACTGCTCGTGCGCCGTGAGCGTGTGCAGCTGCTCCTGGCTGAGCGGCTCGTGGACCTCGATGAACTCACCGTGCGGCAGGCGCTTGATGATGCCGGTCTCGCGACCGTGCAGGATCTTGTCCTTGTCCCGGCGCTGCAGGCCGAGGCAGATGCGCTTGGTGACGATGAACGCGAGGACCGGGGCCACGAAGAACGCGATCCGGACGAACCAGGTGATGGCGTTGATCGACAGGTGGAAGTGGGTCGCCCAGAGGTCGTTTCCACCACCGATCAGCAGGACCATGTACCAGGTGATCCACGCGACACCGAAGGCCGTACGGGTCGGGGCGTTGCGCGGGCGGTCCAGGATGTGGTGCTCGCGCTTGTCGCCGGTGACCCAGGACTCGATGAACGGGTAGACCGCGATCGCGACCAGGACCAGCGGGAAGATCACCAGCGGGATGAACACACCCAGGACGAGCGTGTGACCCCAGAAGTTGATCTCCCAGCCCGGCATGACACGGATCAGACCCTCGGAGAAGCCCATGTACCAGTCGGGCTGCGCGCCGGTGGAGACCTGGTCGGGCCGGTAGGGGCCCATGGTCCAGATCGGGTTGATCGTGGCGATCGCCGAGATGATCGCGATGACACCGAAGACCAGGAAGAAGAAGCCGCCGGCCTTCGCCATGTACACGGGGAGCAGCGGCATGCCGACGACGTTGTTGTTCGTCTTGCCGGGGCCCGCGTACTGGGTGTGCTTGTGGTAGAAGACCAGGATCAGGTGGGCCACCATCAGGCCGAGCATGATGCCCGGCAGCAGCAGGATGTGGACCGAGTAGAAGCGGGCCACGAAGTCGCCGCCCGGGAACTCCCCGCCGAAGAGGAAGAACGACAGGTACGTGCCGACGATCGGCACGGACAGGACCGCGCCCTCCATGAAGCGGACACCGGTGCCGGAGAGCAGGTCGTCCGGGAGCGAGTAACCGGTGAAGCCGGTGAACATGCCGAGGACGAACAGCAGGAAGCCGAACAGCCAGTTGACCTCACGCGGCTTGCGGAACGCGCCGGTGAAGAACACGCGCATCATGTGCACGAACATGCCGGCGAGGAAGACCAACGCGGCCCAGTGGTGGATCTGCCGGATCAGCAGACCACCGCGCACCTCGAAGGAGATGTGCATGGTCGAGTTGAACGCCTCGGACATCAGCTGGCCCTGCAGCGGGACGTAGCTGCCGTGGTACTCCACCTCGTTCATCGACGGGTGGAAGAACAGCGTCAGGTACACACCCGTGAGGATGATGATGATGAAGCTGTACAGGCAGATCTCACCCAGCATGAACGACCAGTGGTCGGGGAAGATCTTGCGCATGTTGGCCTTGGCCAGGGAGTAGATCCCGAGCCGGCCGTCGGCCCAGTCGGCGACGCGCTCGCCGGACGGTGCCTTCTCGCGCTTGTCGCGCGAACCGGTGGTGGTTGCAGTGCTCATCCGCGCTCCCAGAAGGCAGGACCGACGGGCTCTTCGAAGTCGCCGACCGCTTGGAGGTAGCCGTCTTCGCCGACGGTGATCCTCAGCTGCGGAAGGGCGTGACCCGCGGGGCCGAAGATGACCCGGCCGCCGTCGGCGAGGTCGAAGGTGGACTGGTGACAGGGGCAGAGCACGTGATGCGTCTGCTGCTCGTACAGGGAGATCGGGCAACCGACGTGGGTGCAGATCTTCGAGAACGCCACGATGCCCTCGTGGGACCACTCCAGCTCGCGCTTGTCCTTGATGTCGTCCGGCTGGATCCGGACGATCATCAGGGCGTCCTTGGCGATGTTCTTCTGGAAGTCGTGCTGGTGCTCGTCCAGGCCGTCCGGCATGGCGAAGGTCAGCGACCCGACCGCGACGTCCGAGGGGCGCAGCGGCTCCATGGTGTTCATGTTGACGAGCTTCTTGCCCTTGGCCCAGGTGGTGTGCCGCAGCTTGGTGCCGGGCGCGGGGCCGAGGCCGCCGAGCAGGAAGACACCGGAGAGCGGGAACAGGGTCAGCGCGCCGAACATCGTGGTGCGGATCAGCTTGCGGCGACCGAGCGCGGACTCCTTGGCACCCTGCTTGAAGTCGGCCAGGACCTTCGCCTTGACCTCGGGCGAGGCCTCGATCGGGTGACGCTCGTCGGCGACCTCCACGTCCGACATCAGCGTGCGGGCCCAGTGGACCGCGCCGGCGCCGATGCAGAACAGCGACAGGCCCAGCGTCATGCCCAGCGCGAAGTTCAGCGCGCTGATGTGGCCGATCGGCCAGACGTAGATCGACTTGTCGACGTCGATCACCAGGTACGAGGCGATGAAGGCGACGGTGGCCAGCATCGACACCGTGAACAGCAGGGCGACCGTGCGCTCGGACCGCTTGGCGGCCCGCTCGTCGATGTCCTGGATCCGGTGCTCGTGGGGCGGCAGGCCGGGGTCCGCGAAGGGGTTCTCCTCGTCCGCGACCTTCACCGCGCCGTGCGCGTCCTGCTCGGTGGGCAGGTTCTCTTCTGGAATCTCTTGGCTACTCATGACTTCTTGGCCTTTGCGGTCCGAGCGGCGACCCAGACGGCGACGGCGATCAGCGCGCCGAGCCCGAACACCCAGCCGAAGAGGCCTTCGCTGACCGGGCCGAGCCCGCCGAGGCTGAGGCCACCGGGCTCCACGGTGTCGTCGCTGTTGACCGCGTCGAGGTACGCGATGATGTCCTTCTTGTTCTCCTCCGACAGCGTGGTGTCGGGGAAGGACGGCATGTTCTGCGGGCCCGTCTGCATGGCCTCGTAGATGTGCTTCGGGTCGACACCCTCAAGGGACGGCGCGTACTTGCCCTCGGACAGCGCACCACCCTTGCCGGTGAAGTTGTGGCACTGAGCGCAGTTGGTGCGGAACAGCTCGCCGCCCTCGGCGATGTCCGCGCCCTCGGGGTTGTACTCGTTCTCGGTCGGGATCTCCGGGCCGGCGCCCAGGGAGGAGATGTACGCCGCGAGCTGGTCGATCTCGGCCTGCGAATAGACGACCGGCTTCTTCGGGACCTGCGCGCCCGGCTGCTGGGCCGGCATACGGCCGGTGCCGACCTGGAAGTCGACGGCCGCCGCGCCCACACCCACCAGGGACGGACCGTCGGAGGTGCCCTGACCGCCGGTGCCGTGGCAACTCGCGCAGCCGACGGCGTAGAGCTTCTTGCCCTCCTCGATGGTGAGGGTCTGCGCGGTTTCTTCGGCCACCGCCTTGTCCGCGGGCGCGAAGGCGGTGTACAGCCCCGCGCAGGCCGCCAGCGCGATGGTTAGGACGACGAGCGCCGCCAGCGGATGGCGTCGTCGTGCGGAGAGCTTTTTCACGGATTACCCCGGTGTCAGGATCTTCTGCGTCGGTGCTACTGGAAAGGTCGTTCGCGGTGCGAGACAGGCGCGCATCCGCCCGGCTCGGCCGCCCGATCTACTTGATCATGTAGATCGTGGCGAAGAGGCCGATCCAGACGACATCGACGAAGTGCCAGTAGTAGGACACGACGATGGCCGCGGTCGCCTGCTCGTGGGTGAACCTCTTGGCCGCGTAGGTGCGTCCGAGGACCAGCAGGAAGGCGATGAGACCGCCCGTCACGTGCAGGCCGTGGAAGCCGGTGGTCAGGTAGAAGACCGAGCCGTACGGGTCTGACGAGAGCGACAGGCCCTCGTGCTTGACCAGCTCGGTGTACTCGAAGACCTGACCGCCGATGAAGATCGCACCCATCACGAACGTGACGATGAACCACATCCGGAGCTTCTTCACGTCCCCGCGCTCGGCGGCGAACACGCCGAGCTGGCAGGTGAGGGAGGAGAGCACCAGGATCGTGGTGTTCGTCGCCGAGAACGGGAAGTTCAGGGTGTCGGCCTTCTCCGACCAGAACTCCGGACCGGTCACCGATCGCAGGGTGAAGTACATCGCGAAGAGGGCCGCGAAGAACATCAGCTCGGAACTCAACCAGATGATGGTTCCGACGCTGGTGAGGTTCGGCCGGTTGACCGACGGGTGCGCGTGCCCGGTTTCTACTGTCGTTGCTGTCGCCACGACCGACATTATGTCGGTCGCTTATCCCGCCCTCACTCCGGGGGGTGCCGTTCGGAGTGTTGCTCCCTTCCGTACCGGTGCTGACGTGGTGTTCGAGGGAGTAGCATCCGCGCATCGGGCCTGTCCTTAAGACGCTGACGTCACGGAGGAACAATGCAGCCGACCGCCACGGTGCTGGTCTACAGCGACGACTCCAACACCCGCGAACAAGTTCGGCTGGCGACGGGGCGCCGTCCGGCACCGGACGTTCCGCAGGTGGAGTTCGTGGAGTGCGCGACCCCCGCCGCCGTGATCAAGGAGCTGGACAAGGGCGGGATCGACGTCTGCGTCCTCGACGGCGAGGCCGTGCCCATGGGGGGCATGGGGGTGTGCCGGCAGATCAAGGACGAGATCTTCGAGTGCCCGCCCGCGCTGGTGCTGATCGGGCGGCCGCAGGACGCCTGGCTCGCGACATGGAGCCGGGCGGACGCGGCGGTGACCCTGCCGGTGGAGCCGGTGGAGTTCGCGGCGGCGTTGGCCTCCCTGCTCCGCAGCAGGCAGGCGCTGAGCGCCTAGATCCCGTCTACACGGACTCCGGCCTCAGGCGAGCCTGTACCTGGGGCCCGGGGACTTCCTTCGTGCCGCCGACCAGGGCGCTGCCCTCGCGCCAGTTCTTCCAGTCGAGGTTCCAGTCGCCGTAGCCGTTGCCGAAGGGGGCCATGGTGTCGCCGGCCGAGTTGACGACCTCGACGATGTCGCCCTCGTTGATGGTGTCGTAGAACCACTGGGCGTTGGCCATGCTCATGCCGGTGCAGCCGTGGCTGACGTTGGCGTACCCCTGGGAGCCGGTGGACCAGGGGGCGGCGTGGACGTACTCGCCGCTGTTGGTGACCCTGACGGAGTGGTGCACGGTCAGGTCGTAGAAGTCGGACGCACCTATGCTGGCGCTGGTCATGCGAACGGTACCTTCCTTGGCCAGCACCACTTTGACCCCGTTGCGGGTGTCGTAGCCGGGCATGCCGGTGGTCACCGGTATCTGCTTGATGACCTCGTCGTTCTTGTAGACGGTCATCTGGTGCGCGGCCGCGTCCGTGACGGCGACTATCTTCGCGCCGGTGGTCAGCTCGATGGGCTCGGCCTTCCCTCCCCAGAGCCGGTCGCCTATCTTCAGGCCCTCCAGGTTGCTGTGCACCCGGATGGTGGCCTCGGCGGGCCAGTACTCCTTGGGCCGGTAGTGCAGCTTCTTGTCGTCCACCCAGTGCCAGGCGCCCTCCGCGGCGGGGGTGGAGTCCACCTTGAGCGCCCGTTCGACGACGGACCGGGCGGCCTTGTCCTTGACCGGTCGGCTGAGCTCGGCGGTGACGGGCTGGCCGACGCCGTACCTGCCCTCCTTCGGTCCGAAGGTGACGTTCAGGCGCTTCTTGGTGAGCGGGCGGCCGGTGTCGAAGGCGACGGTCTCGCGGCCGGGCGCTCCGTCCTCGTCCTCGGTGCTCACATGGACCGTGTAGCGGGCGTTGGCTGCGAGCGGTGAGGTGGAGCGCCAGCGACCCCCGTCGGCGGAGAGTTCGCCCGCCACGTAGCGTCCTGCGGCGTCCACGGCGGTGACGTCGGTGATGCGTCCGTCGTCCTCGGCGGTGACTTCCAGCGGCTTGTCCGGGTCGGCCTTCTCGCCGTCGCCGGTGGGGGTGTTGAAGGAGACGTGGTCGGCCGCGTCGTAGGGCGTGCCGGAGAGGGGGTGGCCACCGGAACCGCAGGCGGCGACGCCCACTCCCATGGAGACCACCAGCAGCGTGCAGCCGACGACTATGCGGTTACGGGGTGAGGTGCTCATGGGTTCAACGTAGGAACGGCCGTCGGGTGCGGCGCGTCGGGTGAGCCGTGTGGGCTACGTGCGGTGTGGCGAAAGGGGGAAGCCCGGACCTCCTGTCGGAGTGTCCGGGCTTCCGTGCGCGTGGCGCGTGCTACTGGCGCTCGCTACTGGTTCTGGTTCTCGCCGCGGTAGTACTCGAAGACCCAGCCCCACAGGCCGATCAGGATGATCGGGGTGGAGAAGTACAGCAGCCACCAGCCGAAGACGACGCCCATGAAGGCGAGCGCGCCACCCACGCCGAGGGCGAGGGGCTGCCAGCTGTGCGGGCTGAAGAAGCCCAGCTCACCGGCGTCGTCCGCGACGTCGGCCTCCTTGTCGTCCTGCGCGCCCACGTCGACCCGCCGGGCCGTGAAGGCCAGGTAGTAGCCGACCATGATGCACAGGCCGAAGGCCAGGAAGAGCGCCGTGGTGCCGGCCGGCTCCTTCGACCACACGCCGTAGACGATCGCCATGGCGAGGACGAAGACGCTCAGCCAGATGAACATCTTGCCTTGGACCTTCACTTGCCGGCCTCCTTGCCGCTGGTCGCCAGCTCGTTGGCCGCCGGGCCGCCGTGCGCGAGCTGTTCGAGCGCGGCGATCTCCGGGTGGTGCAGGTCGAACGCCGGGGATTCACTGCGGATCCGCGGCAGGGTGAGGAAGTTGTGCCGCGGCGGCGGGCAGGAGGTCGCCCACTCCAGGGAGCGGCCGTAGCCCCACGGGTCGTCGACGCCGACGGGCTTGCCGTACTTGGCGGTCTTCCACACGTTGTAGAGGAACGGCAGGATCGACAGACCGAGCACGAACGAGGCGATCGTGGAGATCGTGTTCAGCGCGGTGAACCCGTCGGCCGCGAGGTAGTCCGCGTACCGGCGCGGCATGCCCTCGGCGCCCAGCCAGTGCTGGACGAGGAAGGTGCCGTGGAAGCCGATGAACAGCGTCCAGAAGGTGATCTTGCCGAGGCGCTCGTCGAGCATCTTGCCCGTCATCTTCGGCCACCAGAAGTGGAAGCCGGAGAACATCGCGAACACCACGGTGCCGAAGACGACGTAGTGGAAGTGCGCCACCACGAAGTACGAGTCGGAGACGTGGAAGTCCATCGGGGGCGAGGCCAGGATGACACCGGTCAGACCACCGAAGGTGAAGGTGATCAGGAAGCCGGTGGCCCACAGCATCGGCGTCTCGAAGGACAGCGAGCCCTTCCACATCGTTCCGATCCAGTTGAAGAACTTCACGCCCGTCGGTACGGCGATGAGGAACGTCATGAAGGAGAAGAACGGCAGGAGCACACCGCCGGTGACGTACATGTGGTGCGCCCACACCGTCACCGAGAGGCCGGCGATCGCGATGGTCGCGCCGATCAGGCCCATGTAGCCGAACATCGGCTTGCGGGAGAAGACCGGGATGACCTCGGAGATGATGCCGAAGAACGGCAGGGCGATGATGTACACCTCTGGATGGCCGAAGAACCAGAAGAGGTGTTGCCAGAGCAACGCGCCGCCGTTGGCCGCGTCGAAGACATGGGCACCGAACTTGCGGTCCGCCTCCAGGGCGAACAGCGCGGCCGCGAGGACCGGGAAGGCGAGCAGGACCAGGACACCGGTCAGCAGCACGTTCCAGGTGAAGATCGGCATGCGGAACATCGTCATGCCGGGCGCGCGCATGCAGATGATCGTGGTGATGAAGTTGACCGAGCCGAGGATCGTGCCGAAGCCGGAGAAGGCCAGACCCATGATCCACATGTCGGCGCCGACGCCCGGGCTGCGGACGGCGTCCGACAGCGGGCTGTAGGCGAACCAGCCGAAGTCGGCCGCACCCTGCGGGGTGAGGAAGCCACCGACCGCGATGAGCGAGCCGAAGAGGTACAGCCAGTACGCGAACATGTTCAGCCGCGGGAACGCCACGTCGGGCGCGCCGATCTGCAGCGGCATGATCCAGTTGGCGAATCCGGCGAACAGCGGCGTCGCGAACATCAGCAGCATGATCGTGCCGTGCATCGTGAACGCCTGGTTGAACTGCTCGTTCGACATGATCTGCGTACCCGGGCGGGCGAGCTCGGCGCGCATGAAGAGCGCCATGACGCCGCCGATGCAGAAGAACGCGAACGACGTGACCAGGTAGAGCGTGCCGATCGTCTTGTGGTCGGTGGTCGTCAGCCACTTCACCACGACGTTGCCGGGTTGCTTGCGCCGTACCGGCAGCTCGTCCTCGTACGAGCCCTCGGCGGCTGCAGCACCTTGAGGTTCGTTGGTGATGCTCACAGCTGGTTCACCTCGTGGTCCTTCTCGTGCTGCGTCTGCTCGATGCCCGCCGGGACGTACCCCGTCTGGCCCTTCTCGGCCAGCTCCTTGAGGTGCTGCTCGTACCGCTCCTGGGAGACGACCTTCACGTTGAAGAGCATCCGGGAGTGGTCGACGCCGCACAGTTCGGCGCACTTGCCGAGGAAGGTGCCCTCCTGGTTGGGCGTCACCTGGAACACGTTGGTGTGGCCCGGGATGACGTCCTGCTTCATCAGGAACGGCACCACCCAGAAGGAGTGGATGACGTCACGCGAGGTGAGGACGAAGCGGACCGTCTTGCCTTCCGGCAGCCAGAGGGTCGGGCCGGGGTTGCCGGTCTGCGGGTTCTTGTCACCGGGGATGCCGCAGGTGTACACGCCGCCCGCGTTGTCCGGGAACTGCTTCTTCCACTTGGTCGGAATCGCGGCCAGGTTCTCGTCGGTCTTCGCGTCGCCCGTGGAGCCGTCGACGTTCTCGATGTAGTTGAAGCACCAGCTCCACTGGAAGCCGACCACGTTGACCGTGAGGTCGGGCTTCTTCGACGTGTCGAGCAGCTTCGACTCGTCGCGAGCGGTGAAGTAGAAGAGCACCGAGACGATGATCAGCGGGACGACCGTGTACAGCGCCTCGATGGGCATGTTGTACCGGGTCTGTGGGGGAACTTCGACCTTGGTGCGGCTGCGCCGGTGGAAGAAAGCACTCCACAGGATCAGGCCCCACACCAGCACGCCCGTGGCGAGCGCGGCCGCCCACGACCCCTGCCACAGGGAGAGGATCCGCGGAGCCTCTTCCGTGGTCGGGGTGGGCATACCCAGGCGGGGGAAGTCCTCCCATGTGCAACCGGTGGCGGTCGCCAGGACCAGGCCTGCGGTCATTGCCTGCAGCAGCTTCCGCCGCATCGGGCGCCGCGGCGAGCGGTCGGAGCCGTTGGGACTCACGTAGCGCCTTCCCGAGAGTCTCGCCCGCGCGGTATGGCTGCGGCCTTCTCGCTGGTCGGTCGCCGCCCTGCGACGGGCAGGGGTTTGGATGTTTATGCGGACCAAACCCTACTGGACGCGTTTTGGGGTCGCGCGGGGAGGGGGGCCCAACTCGCCGGGGGTCACTTGTAGCGGCTACTCGGGGTGCCGGGTGCGCCTAATAGCTCGGGGGTTCGGGTGATTTGGCGGGTGCGCGCACGTTGTGGCCGTTCGCGCAGTTCCCCGCGCCCCTTTGTTGTCGGCCCGAGGCTTTAGCGTTGACCTGTGGGCTACTTCGACTCTGCATCCTCCGCTCCCCTTCATCCCGTCGCGCGGCAGGCGCTGATGGCTTCGCTGGACGAGGGGTGGGCCGATCCCGCGCGGTTGTACCGGGAGGGGCGGCGGGCCCGGCTGTTGCTCGACGCGGCCCGGGAGGCCGCCGCCGAGGCGGTCGGGTGCCGGGTGGACGAGCTGGTCTTCACCTCGTCGGGGACGCGGGCCGTGCACGCCGGGGTCGCGGGGGTGCTGGCCGGGCGGCGGCGGGTGGGGCGCCACCTGATCGTGTCGTCCGTCGAACACTCTTCGGTGCTGCACGCGGCGGAGGTGCACGAGGCCGACGGCGGGACGGTCACCCGGGTGGCGGTGGACCGTGCGGGGTCGGTCGCCGTGTCCTCCTACGCCGAGGCGCTGCGGCCGGACACCGCGCTCGCCTGCCTCCAGTCCGCCAACCACGAGGTGGGCACCGAGCAGCCGGTGGCCGAGGTCGCGGAGGTGTGCCGGGCGGCGGGCGTGCCGCTGCTGGTGGACGCGGCGCAGTCGCTCGGCTGGGGGCGGGTGAACGGGGACTGGTCGGTGTTGACCGGCAGCGCCCACAAATGGGGCGGGCCGTCCGGGGTCGGACTGCTCGTCGTCCGCAAGGGGGTGCGGTTCGCGGCGCAAGGGCCCGCCGACGAGCGGGAGTCGGGGCGGGCGGCCGGCTTCGAGAACATCCCGGCGATCGTGGCGGCCGCCGCCTCGCTGCGGGCCGTACGGGCGGAGGCCGCCGAGGAGGCCGTACGGCTGCGGGAGTTGACGGAGCGGATCCGGGCGCGGGTGCCGGCGCTGGTGCCGGACGTGGAGGTGGTGGGCGACCCGGAGAGCCGGCTGCCCGGCGTGGTCACCTTCTCCTGTCTCTATGTCGACGGGGAGACATTGCTGCACGAGCTGGACCGCGAGGGTTTCTCCGTCTCCTCCGGGTCCTCCTGTACGAGCAGCACGCTGACGCCCAGCCATGTGCTGCGGGCCATGGGGGTGCTGAGCGAGGGGAACGTCCGGGTGTCACTACCGCCGGGGGCGGCGGCCGAGGACGTCGAGCGGTTCCTGTCGGTGCTGCCGGGGGCGGTCGCGGCGGTGCGGGAGAAGCTGGGGGCGCCGGTGACCGCCGCCGTGACGGCCGTACAGCGGGACGCCCTCGTCGTGGACGCCCTCGGCAAGCGGTGCCCGATCCCCGTCATCGAGCTGGCCAAGGTGATCGGGGACGTCCCGGTCGGCGGCACCGTCCGCGTCCTCTCCGACGACGAGGCGGCCCGCCTGGACATCCCGGCGTGGTGCGAGATGCGGGGCCAGGAGTACGTGGGGGAGGAACGGGTGGAGCGGGGGTCGGCGTATGTGGTGCGCCGGGTGAGTTAGCGGGCCGCTTGAGGGCCGCAGGCCCAAAAGGGGCGTGGGGAACCGCGCGACCAGCCACGACGGACCCGCGGCCGACAACGCGCCGGCCGCGGCACCCCCGTAGTCGCAAGGCCCCCTCAGCCCAGGTGCTTCTTCACTTCCGCCGCCGCCTCGTCCCCGTACGCCTTCTCGAACCGGTCCATGAAGTGGGCCCGCCGCAGCTGGTACTCCTGCGTCCCCACCGTCTCGATCACGAGCGTGGCGAGCATGCAGCCGACCTGCGCCGCCCGCTCCAGCGAGACGCCCCAGGCCAGCCCCGACAGGAAGCCCGCGCGGAACGCGTCGCCGACACCCGTGGGCTCGGCCTTGCGCTCCTCCTCGGGGCAGCCGACCTCGATGGGGTCCTCACCGGCCCGCTCGACCCGGACACCGCGCGCGCCGAGCGTGGTCACCCGGTGGCCCACCTTCGCGAGGATCTCCGCGTCCGACCAGCCGGTCTTGGACTCGATGAGGCCCTTCTCGTACTCGTTGGAGAACAGGTACGTGGCGCCGTCCAGCAGTATCCGGATCTCGTCGCCGTCCATGCGGGCGATCTGCTGGGAGAAGTCCGCGGCGAACGGGATGTTCCGGGAGCGGCACTCCTCGGTGTGGCGGAGCATCGCCTCCGGGTCGTCCGCGCCGATGAGGACGAGGTCGAGGCCGCCGACCCGGTCGGCGACGGTCTTCAGCTCGATGAGGCGGGCCTCGCTCATCGCGCCGGTGTAGAAGGAGCCGATCTGGTTGTGGTCGGCGTCCGTGGTGCAGACGAAGCGGGCCGTGTGCAGCGTCTCGGAGATGCGCACGGAGGAGGTGTCCACCCCGTGGCGGTCGAGCCACGCGCGGTACTCGTCGAAGTCGGCGCCGGCCGCGCCGACCAGGATCGGCCGCGTGCCGAGCTGTCCCATGCCGAACGCGATGTTGGCGCCGACACCGCCTCGGCGTACGTCGAGCTGGTCGACGAGGAAGGAGAGGGAGACCGTGTGCAGTTGGTCCGCGACGAGTTGGTCGGCGAAGCGGCCCGGGAAGGTCATCAGATGGTCGGTGGCGATGGAGCCGGAGACTGCGATACGCACGGCGAGGACACACTCCTGCGGAGGGAGGGGGATTGACAGTTCACGCTACCGGGTCGTCCGCGTGCGCTGAAGCAGGCGAAACTACCCGATAGTAGGTCTTTCTTCGTGGGGTTTCCGGTGCGTACGGTGCCGTTATGACGAACACCAAGATCCACGGCACCGTCCCGTTCGACCCGGACGGCGGCCTCGCGGCGCTGCGTGGCGACTGCGCCCGCATGGTTCCGCACTGGGCGGCCCCCGCGAAGGTCATTACGGCTCCGGTGTCTCCTTCGCTCATCCACGGGGTGACGGTGCCGGTGACGTCCGCTCGGCTGGTGGACGCGATGCCGGAGTACGGCGACTGAGGGAACCGTCGGCTCCTCCGCCGCGTCCCATCGCTGTCCCCCGTATAGGGGAGGCGGCGTACGACCTGCCGAAGGAGCGATGCGGTGAACTCCGAACGACCCGACACCCCCGAGAACCCGGCCGAGGGCCCGGAGCCCGACGCCACGGAGGGACTCGGGGTCGCCGGGGACGAGGCCCCCGAGACCGACGCGACGGGGACGGCCGAGCGCGCCGGGAAGGCCGAGGGCGCGGCGGAGGCCGGGAGCGCCGAGGAGGCCGAAGAGGTGGAGGAGCCGGAGAAGGCGGGGGAGCCTGCCGATCCGGATTCGGCCCCCGCTCCGGCTGCCGTTGCCGCTGCCGAAACAGATTCGGCACCCGATTCGGCTCCGGCTGTCGCTTCCGATCTTTCCCCCTCCCCCTCCCCGCGGAGCGTCCCCGCCGCGCGCCCTGGGCGTTCGCGGTCGCGGCTGGTCGTGGCTTCCGTGGTCGCCGCCGTGTTGGTGGTCGGCGGGGGCGGGGCGCTTCTCGCGTCGACCTCGTCCGGTGGTGCCGGCGGTGGGTCCGGCTCGCCCGGAGGTGACGGCACTCCCCCGCCGCTCGCGCTCGACGGGTATGGCGGCGGTGGTTCGAACGGCATCGCGCCCGGTGAACCCGACCCCAGCGGGGTGACCTACCGCGCGGACGGTGATCTGCCCGAGGGTCCCGGCTCCGCCGCGGTCCACACGGTCAAGGGCGAGGTGACGGCCGCGGAGGTCACGCGCCTGGCGAAGGCCCTCGGGGTGGAGGGCGTACCGACCGCCGAGGGCGAGGCCTGGCGGGTGGGCGCGGCCGGGGACGGTTCGGGGCCGGTGCTGCGGGTGAACAAGCAGGCGCCCGGGACCTGGACGTTCAACCGGTACACGCCGGGTACCGACAACTGCCGGAAGGTCGACGTCTGCACGTCGGGCACCGCCGAGGGCGGGGACCCGGTGAGCGAGGCGGTCGCCAGGAAGGCGGCGGCGCCCGTCCTCAAGGCCGTCGGGCAGGACGACGCCAAGATCGACGCCGGTCAGCTCATGGGCGCCGTACGCGTGGTGAACGCCGATCCCGAGGTGGGTGGACTGCCCACGTACGGCTGGTCGACCGGTGTCCAGGTCGGCGCCGACGGCCAGGTGGTCGGCGGCAGCGGCAACCTGAAGTCGCCGGTGAAGAGCGACACGTATCCCGTCGTCGACGCGGAACGGGCGCTGGAGCTGATGAACGGCTCGGGCCAGGGCGTCGGCGCCGAGCGCGGCGGCATCGGCGGCTGCACCGGTCCCGTACCGCTGGCGGGCGAGAACGGGGCGGCCGGGGAGAGCGGGACGGTCGTGGCGGACGAGACGCCGTGCGAGCGGACGACCGCGCTGCCGAAGCCGGAGCCGGTCACCGTGGAGAGCGCGGTGTTCGGGCTCGCGTCGCACGCGGTGGACGGCCGCCCGGCGCTGTTGCCGTCGTGGATGTTCGAGGTGCGGCCGGCGGGGGCCGGGGACAGCTACACGGTGACGCATCCGGCGGTCGACCCGGCGTTCCTGGCCGCTCCCGAGGCCCGTTCGGAGCCGACCGAGCGGCCCGGCGAGCCGGGTGACACACCGCCGACCGGCTCGTCCGCGCACAAGGTGAAGGTGCAGGGCTACACCGTCGACGGCGACGAGCTGACCGTGTCCTTCTGGGGCGGCGTGTGCAGCGACTACGCGGCCTCGGTGAGCGAGGAGCCGGGCGAGGTGAAGGTCACCGTGACCGAGGCCCCGAGGGAGGGCAAGGTCTGCATCATGATCGCCAAGGTGGTGGAGCGGACGGTGTCGCTGGACGAGCCGCTGGGCGACCGGAAGGTGGTCGGCTCGGACGGCGCGACGATCCCGGAGGGCGGGATCGGGGAGATGGAGCCCCGGTAGCGGCCCCGGCAGCCGTCCCGGTACGAGGACGCCAGTGGTACGACGAAGGCGGCGACCCCCTCCGCGGGGGTCGCCGCCTTCGTCGTACCACTGGCGCGCGTGGCGCCACCGCGCGGGCGGGGCTCAGCTGAAGGAGTCGCCGCAGGCGCAGGAACCCGTCGCGTTCGGGTTGTCGATGGTGAAGCCCTGCTTCTCGATGGTGTCGACGAAGTCGATGGTGGCACCGCCGAGATACGGGGCGCTCATGCGGTCGGTGACGACCTTCACACCGTCGAAGTCCTTCTCCACGTCGCCGTCGAGCGAGCGCTCGTCGAAGAAGAGCTGGTAGCGCAGGCCGGAGCAGCCGCCGGGCTGAACGGCGACGCGCAGCGCCAGGTCGTCACGGCCTTCCTGGTCGAGCAGGGCCTTGACCTTGGCCGCGGCGGCGTCGGTCACGATGATGCCGTCGGTGACGGTGCCGGTCTCGTCCGATACGGACATCTACATCTCTCCCGGGTTGTACGGAGACTGCTTGCCGACGATTGCAACCGCCGGGGCCCCGGATTCATTCCGGGCCGCGCGGAATTTCGTGCGCGTCTCTCTTCATGCTCGCACATGGCCGGTGGAACCCGTCCCGAACTCCGCGCCGGGATTCATGTCACATCGACGCTATGGGCATCGTCAACGTGACGTGAAGCGGTTATGATAGATAGCGTCAATTCGACGAAAAGGATAGCCCGAATGTCCCGCCGACCCTCCCCCGGGCGGCGAGCCGCAGAACAGAAAGGGTGCGTGTCGTGACCACCGCCCAGACCCAGGAGCTCGACGTACAGCCGACGCCCCTCGCCCTGCTGCTGCTCGGCCGCGAGGCCGACCCGAGGAGCGAGCGGGGTGTCGAGTGCCCGGGTGACCTCCCCTCCCCGTCCGACCCCGATCTCGTGGAGCGCGCCCGCGCGGCCAAGGAGAAGCTCGGGGACAAGGTCTTCGTGCTCGGCCACCACTACCAGCGCGACGAGGTCATCCAGTTCGCGGACGTCACGGGCGACTCCTTCAAGCTGGCCCGCGACGCGGCGGCCCGCCCCGAGGCCGAGTACATCGTGTTCTGCGGTGTGCACTTCATGGCCGAGTCGGCGGACATCCTCACCGGTGACGACCAGAAGGTCGTCCTGCCGGACCTGGCCGCCGGGTGCTCGATGGCCGACATGGCCACCGCCGAGCAGGTCGCCGAGTGCTGGGACGTGCTGACCGAGGCCGGCATAGCCGAGCAGGTCGTGCCCGTCTCGTACATGAACTCCTCCGCCGACATCAAGGCCTTCACCGGCAAGCACGGCGGCACGATCTGCACCTCGTCGAACGCGAAGCGGGCCCTGGACTGGGCCTTCGAGCAGGGCGAGAAGGTCCTCTTCCTGCCGGACCAGCACCTCGGGCGCAACACCGCCGTACGGGACATGGGCATGTCGCTCGACGACTGTGTCCTCTACAACCCGCACAAGCCGAACGGCGGCCTGACCGTCGAACAGCTGCGGGCGGCCAAGATGATCCTGTGGCGCGGCCACTGCTCGGTGCACGGCCGCTTCAGCCTGCAGTCCGTGAACGACGTACGGGAGCGGATCCCGGGCGTCAACGTGCTGGTCCACCCCGAGTGCAAGCACGAGGTCGTGGCGGCGGCGGACTACGTCGGGTCGACCGAGTACATCATCAAGGCGCTGGAGGCCGCGCCCGCCGGTTCCAAGTGGGCCATCGGCACCGAGCTGAACCTCGTCCGGCGACTGGCGAACCGTTTCGCTCCCGAGGGCAAGGAGATCGTGTTCCTCGACCGCACGGTCTGCTTCTGCTCGACGATGAACCGCATCGACCTGCCCCACCTGGTGTGGACCCTGGAGTCCCTCGCGGAGGGCACCCTCGTCAACCGCATCGAGGTCGACAAGGAGACCGAGGCGTTCGCGAAGCTGGCGCTGGAGCGGATGCTGGCGCTGCCGTAACCCCCGTACCGCTTCGTCCCGCTCACCCCGACACGGGTTCCCGGTCGGGGTGGGCGGGGTCGAGGGAGAAGAGGGTGCCGTCGGGGGCGGCCGCGACCAGCGCTCCGTCGTGGGGTGCCACCCAGGAAGCGCCCTGCATGGACCAGGTCGGCGTGGTCCGGGGCAGCGTCTCCCACAGCAGGGTGCCCTTGAGCCGGTCGAGCGCCGCGACCCTGCCGGTGGCGCTGGCCAGGTAGAACGTGTCCGTCGCGGCGTCGTACCCGGGCGCGTCCGGCCGTTCCAGGCTGGTCCTGCTCCGCCACAGCAGTTCGCCCGTGTGCGGTGACACGGCGGTCACCTGGCCGTCGGACCGGGTGAACACCAGCACACCGCCCATCAGGGCCGCCCGGCCCCGCCCGTGCTCGCCCGGCGGCGTCATCACCCGGGTCCCGGTCTCCAGGTCCACGAGCAGGATCGAGTCGTACGCCGGGTCGCTGCCGGGGGCCGCGTCGGTGTGCTCGGTGTCCTCCCTGACGAGGACCAGATCTCCCTGCTTCACGCCGAGGAGGGCGCTCTCCAGCGGCACCTTCACGGTCCTGACCGAGCCGTCGGCGCGGTCCACGACCAGGACCCGGGACTCCTCGTTCGCCGCCTTGGCGTCCCGGGTCACCGGTCGGCAGTGCGCGTACGTGCCCGCTCCGGCCGTGGTGAACACGCAGTGGTGGCCGGCGGGCATCGGCAGGGACCAGCGCTCGGCGCCCGTGCGCGGTGAACGGGCCGTGACGGTCTCGCCGTCGGGCTCGGCGGTGAGGACGAGGTCGCCGGTCACGGCCGGGGCGAAGTCGGTGCTGCCCACCCGGCGGGTCCACAGCCGCTCACCGGTGTCCGCGTCGAGGGCGATGAGATCGATGGGGTCCACCACGGGTTCGCCGCTGAAGACGGTCTGCTGCACGAGGACGGTGCCGTCCCGGACACCGAGGACACCGGCGTAGTACTGGTCCCGCTCGGTGGTCGTCGGCGCGATGCCCGCACGCCAGACCGTCCTGCCGGTACGGCCGTCGACGCGGACCGGGAGGACCCCCGCGCCCCCGCAGTAGACGTCCTTCCCGTGCACCTGACAGGAGGGGTCGCCGCCGTTGTTGCCGTCCTTCGCGGGCAGCGCCCGGCGTGTGCCCGCCGCCGCCGTCGCGAACAGCGTCGTCTGCCAGGGCTTCCAGCCGGTGGGCGGTGCTTTCCAGCGGGAGGTCGCGGTCGGCGCGGGGGCCGCCGTGTCGGTCGTGTCCGCGTCGCCCGGCCCCAGCAGATAGGCGGTCAGCCCGAGGACCAGCGCGCCGACGGTGCCGGTCGCGGCGAGCAGGGGCCGGAGACGACGTCGGCGGGCGGGCCGCGGACCCGGATCCGTACCCGACCCCGCCCCCAGCCGGATCTCCTCGCCCGGCCCGGGCCCCAGGCGGACCTCCGCGTCCGGCCCGGTGCCCACGCGGATCTCCTCGCCCGGCCCGGTGCCCAGGAGGATCTCCTCCCCCGGACCGGTGTCCAGGTGAACTTCCGTGGTGGCGGTCGCGGCCTCCTCGCGCCGGGGTGCCGGTGGCAGGGCCCCGGGCTCCGGTTCCGGCAGGGCGGTCTCCAACTCCTGCGCCAGTTCGTCGAGTCCGGGGCGGTCGGCGGCGTCCTTGGCCAGGCAGCGCCCCAGTACCGTGCGCAGCGGCGCGTCCACCCCGTCCAGCACGGGTTCGTCGTGGATCACCCGGTAGGCCGTCAGATAGGGGCTGTCCGCGTCGAAGGGGCCCCGCCCGGTGAGGGCGTACACCAGCAGGGTGCCCAGCGAGAACACGTCCGAGGCGGGGCCCGCCGTGCGGGCGTCGGTGAGCTGTTCCGGGGACATGAACGGCGGGGTGCCGATCATCTGGCCGGTCTCGGTCAGGGCGAGGTTCTCCGCCGCGCGGGAGATGCCGAAGTCGATGACGCGGGGGCCGTCGTCCGCGATCAGGACGTTGGCCGGCTTGAGGTCCCGGTGCACCACACCGGCCCGGTGGATCTCCCGCAGCGCCTCCACCAGCCCCAGGGCCAGGGGGCGCAGCTCGGTGAGCAGGAGCGGACCCTGGTCGCGGATCCGCTGGGCGAGCGAGCGGCCGGGCACGTACTGGGTCGCCATCCAGGGGCGCTCCGCCTCCGGGTCGGCGTCCACGACCGCCGCGGTGAAGGCGCCGCTGACCCTGCGGACGGCGTCGATCTCCTGGCGGAACCGGCTGCGGAAGACGGCGTCCTGGGCGTACTGGGCGTGCACCACCTTCACGGCGACCTCGCGGCCGGAGCGGGATCTCGCGCGGTAGACGACGCCCATGCCGCCGGTGCCGAGCCGGTCGACCACCTTGTACCCGCCGACCGATCTCGGGTCGTCGCTGCGCAGCGGCACGCCCTGGTCCCTCCCCCCGACAAACAGCCCGACAAGCAGTTCGAGGCACAGGATACGTAAGGCGACGCACAGCGGCCGGGTCACGGAACCTCTCGGTTCCACGACCCGGCCGCGCCGGTCCTCGGGGGTGTCAGACCCCGGCGGGCTCCGGCTCCTCCGCCTCCGAGCCGGACCCCGGCTTCGTCGGCCCGGACGGGGTGCCCGCCCGCTTCAGGGCCTTCTTCTTCGCCCGGCGCTCCTTGCGGATCTCGATCATCGTGTAGAGGGTCGGGACCAGCAGGAGCGTCAGCAGCGTCGACGTGATCAGACCGCCGATGACGACCACGGCCAGCGGCTGGGCGATGAAGCCGCCCTCGCCGGTGATGCCGAGGGCCATGGGCAGCAGCGCGAAGATCGTCGCCAGTGCCGTCATCAGGATCGGGCGGAGCCGGTGCCGGCCGCCCTCGATGACCGCCTCGACGGTGCCGTAGCCCTGGCGGCGGTACTGGTTGATCAGGTCGATCAGCACGATCGCGTTGGTCACCACGATGCCGATCAGCATCAGCATGCCGATCATCGCGGGGACACCCATGGGCGTGCCGGTGATGATCAGCAGACCGATCGCGCCGGTGGCCGCGAACGGGATGGAGACCAGCAGGATCAGCGGCTGGACCAGGGACCGGAAGGTCGCGACCAGCAGCATGAAGACGATCGCGATCGCCGCGAGCATCGCGAGGCCGAGGGAGGCGAAGGCCTCGTCCTGGTCCTCGGAGACACCGCCGATGGAGGCGGTGGCGCCCTCGGGGAGCTTCAGGGCGTCCAGCTTGGCGGTGAGGTCGGCGCTGACCGCGCCGGTGTTGTCGCCCTTGGGCTTCGCCGTGATCGTCGCGGCCCGCTGGCCGTCGATCCGGGTCATGGAGACCGGGCCGTCCACCAGCTCGACGTCCGCGATGTCGCCCAGCTTCACCGCGCCCAGCGGCAGCTTCCGCAGCTCCTCGATGGTCTCGGCGGGCTTCGCCGACTTGATGACGACGTCCCGCTCGGTGTCGTCGAGGATCGCCCGGCCGCTGGTCGTACCGCGCACGGCCTGGGTGACGGCCGCGCCGAGGGTCTGCTCGTCGAAGCCGGCCGCGGCCGCCTTGTCGGTGGCCCGCACCGAGATGCGGGGCACGCTCTGGGACAGGTCGCTGGTGACGTCGGTGACGTTGTCCATCGTGGAGACCGCGTCACGGACCTGCTCCGCGGCCTTGCGCAGGACGTCGGCGTCGGCGGCCTTCACGACCACGCTGAGGTCCTGGCTGCCGAAGGCGTCGCCGACCGCGACGGTCGTCGTACCGATGCCGGAGAGCCCGGCGAGGCCCTTCTCGATCGTCTCCTGGACACCGGCGGCGTCGGCCGAGTCGTCCAGCATGACGCTGTACGAGGCCTGGTTGGTGTCGGTGCCCCCGCCGAACGCGGCCATGAAGCCGGAGGAGCCGACGGTGACCTGGTAGTCCTTGACGCCCTCGGTGTCGGCGAGCAGCTTCTCGACCTTCTTCGTCTGCTCGTCGGTCGCCGCGAGGCTGGTGCCGGGCTTCAACTCCTGCTTGAGGCTGAGGACTTCCTGGTCACCGGGGTCGAAGAAGTTGGTCTTCAGCAGCGGGGCCATGCCGAACGTGCCGATCAGGACGACGGCGGCGATGACCAGGCTGGTCAGCCGGCGGCGGGTGGCGAAGCGCAGGACGGGGACGTAGAAGCGCTGGAGACGGCTCTTCGCCTCCTTCTCCTCGGCCTTGCGGCGCGCCTCGTCGGCGTCCTCGGGGGTGCCCTTCGGGGCGCGCAGGAACCAGTACGACAGCACCGGGACCACGGTCAGCGAGACCACGAGGGAGGCCAGCAGGGCCGCCGTCACGGTCAGCGAGAAGCTGCCGAACAGCTCGCCGACCATGCCGCCGGTGAGGCCGATCGGGAGGAAGACCGCGACGGTCGTCAGGGTGGAGGAGGTGACCGCGCCGGCGACCTCGCGGACCGCCTTGAGGATGGCCTCCTCGCGCTCCTCGCCGTAGCCGAGGTGGCGCTTGATGTTCTCCAGCACCACGATCGAGTCGTCGACGACCCGGCCGATGGCGATGGTCAGCGCGCCGAGGGTGAGCATGTTGAGGGAGAGGTCACGGGTCCACAGCACGATCAGCGCCAGGACCACCGACAGCGGGATGGAGACCGCGGTGACGAGGGTGGAGCGGATCGACGCCAGGAAGACCAGGATGACCAGGACGGCGAAGACCAGGCCGAGGGCGCCCTCGGTGGTCAGGCCGTCGATGGACTTGGCGACCGCCGGGCCCTGGTCGCTGACCACGGTGACGGTGGCGCCGGAGCCCAGGTCGCGGCGCATGTCCGCCAGCTTGTCCTCGACGGCGTCGGAGATGGCGACCGCGCTGCCGTTGCGGTCCATGGTGACGTTGACCGCGAGGCTCGGCTCACCGTTGGTGCGGGTGAGGGAGTCGGCCCTCGCCTGCTCCTCCTCGACTGCGGCGACATCGGCGAGCCGTACGGGCTTCTTGGCGCCCTCGCCGCGCACCATCAGGTTCTCGATCTGCTCCAGCGAGGTGTAGCCGCCGCCGACCTGGACGGTGCGGTTGGCGCCGTCCTCGTCGAAGGAGCCCGCCGGGATCGTGACGCCGCCAGCCTGCAGCGCCTGCGAGAGGGCCATCGTGGTCAGGCCCGCCTTCGCGAGCTTCGCGTCGTCGGGGGTGACGGTGACCTGGACGTCCCGTACGCCGTCGACGGTGACCTGGCCGACGCCGTCGATGCCCTCCAGCGTGGGCACGACGGTCCGGTCGAGCTGGTCCGCGAGGGCCTGCTGGTCCCGGTCCGCGGAGACGGCGAGGACGACGGTCGGCATGTCGTCCGTCGAGCCCGCGATCACCTGCGGGTCCACGTCGTCCGGCAGCTGCGCCCGGACCCGGTTGACGGCCTGCTGGACGTCGGCGACGAGCTGGTCGGTGCCGGGGCCGTAGTCGAAGGACGCCATGATCAGGGCGTTGCCCTCGCTGGCGGTGGAGGTGACACCCGTGATGCCGTCGACGCCTTCGAGGCTGTCCTCGATGGGCTCGACGACCTGCTTCTCGACGACGTCCGGGGAGGCGCCCTGGTAGGGCGCGAGCACGGACACCATGGGCAGTTCGATGGTGGGCAGCAGCTGCTGTTTGAGCTGGGGTATCGCGATCGCCCCGAAGACGAGCGCGATGATCGACATCAGACCGACGAGGGCCCGCTGTGCGAGGCTGAACCGGGACAGCCAGGACATGGGTCAGGGTCTCTCTTCTGTGGCGTGAGCGGGTGACGAACGCCCATGCCACATGCGGCCGCCGCTGTCGGCGTGGATCCCCCATGTCGCCCGTGTGAAGCGGATGTGAGCGCTCACCTCATACCCTGGGCCATCAGGGGCCCCTGTTCCCTCGCTCCCCAGGGCCATTTCCTTATGCCGCGCATACTCCGAGTGGAGTAGTCCCCGACGGCTCTCAGTCCACCCTCGGTCGTACCAGGCCCGACTCGTACGCGAAGACCACCAGCTGGGCCCGGTCACGGGCGCCGAGCTTCGCCATGGCCCGGTTGACGTGGGTCTTCACGGTCAGCGGGCTCACCTCCAGCCGCTCGGCGATCTCGTCGTTGGAGAGCCCGCCGGCGACCTGGACGAGCACCTCCCGCTCGCGGCCGGTCAGGGCGGCGAGCCGCTTGGAGCGGGCGGCGGCTCCGCCCTCGCCGTCGGCCGAGTCGTCCGGCTGGGCGAGGAAGCGGGCGATCAGGCCCTTGGTGGCGGTGGGCGACAGCAGCGCCTCCCCGCCCGCGGCGACCCGGATCGCGTTCAGCAGTTCGTCCGGCTCGGAGCCCTTGCCGAGGAAGCCGGAGGCACCGGCCCGCAGCGACTGCACGACGTAGTCGTCGACCTCGAAGGTGGTGAGGATGACGACGCGGACCTGGGCGAGCGCCGGGTCGGCGCTGATCATGCGGGTGGCGGCCAGTCCGTCCGTGCCGGGCATCCGGATGTCCATCAGCACGACGTCCGCCCGCTCCTCCTTCGCGAGCCGCACCGCCTCCGCCCCGTCCGAGGCCTCCCCCACCACCTCCATGTCCGGCTCCGAGTCGACGAGCACCCGGAACGCGCTGCGCAGCAGCGCCTGGTCGTCGGCGAGCAGGACACGGATCGTCATACGGGGTCCCCCGGGGCACTGGTCGTGGTCGTACGGCCGCCGCGTCGACCGTGCGGCTCACGGTCGTACGGTCTCCGCGGCGTCGGTTCGGGTCTTGAGCGGCAGGATCGCATGGACCCGGAAGCCGCCGCCGTAGCGGGGGCCGGTGGTGAGGGTGCCGCCGAGCGCGGCGACGCGTTCGCGCATACCGAGGAGACCGTGCCCGCCGCCCGCCTCGTCCTCGTCGCGCGTCGCCGGCTGTCCGGTGCCGTTGTCGAGGACGGTGATCTCCACGTTCGGGCCGACGCGTACGACGCTGACCTCGGCCTTCGCCGCCTCACCCGCGTGCTTGTGCACATTGGTGAGGGCTTCCTGGATGACGCGGTACGCGACGAGATCGACGGCGGCCGGGAGGCTCACGCCCTCGTCGGCGCGGACCACCTCGGCCGCGAGGCCCGCGCTGTGGAAGGTGCCGACGAGTTCGTCGAGCCGGACCAGGCCCGGGGCCGGTTCGGTGGGCGCCTCGGGGTCGCCGGACTGGCGCAGCAGACCGACCGTGGCGCGCAGTTCGCCCAGCGCGGAGCGGCTGGCCTCGCGGACGTGGGCGAGGGCCTCCTTGGCCTGGTCGGGCCGCTTGTCCATGACGTGCGCGGCGACCCCGGCCTGCACGTTGACGAGGGCGATGTGGTGGGCGACGACGTCGTGCAGGTCACGGGCGATGCGCAGGCGTTCCTCGGCGACCCGGCGGCGGGCCTCCTCCTCACGCGTCCGCTCCGCCCGTTCGGCGCGCTCCCTGATGGCGTCCACGAAGGCACGGCGACTGCGGACCGCGTCGCCGGCCGTGGCGGCCATGCCGGTCCAGGCGAAGATGCCGATGTTCTCCTGGGCGTACCAGGGGAGCGGGCCGGCGAGCATGGCCGTGCCCGTCAGCACGGTCATCGTGAGCAGGCCGACGCGCCAGGTGGTGGGGCGGTCGGTGGTGGAGGCGACCGTGTAGAGGGCGATGACGGCGGACATCGCGACGGGCGCGCGCGGGTCGCCGGTGACCAGTTCGGCGACGGTGAGGGCGCAGGTCGCTGCCAGCACGGCCATGGGGGCGCGGCGGCGGGCGACGAGGACGGCGGCGGCCGGGACCATCAGCGCGACGCTGAGGGCGTCGGGGGTGCGGGCGCCCCATTTGTCGCCGTGGGCGGCGTGGGGGTCGACGAAGGAGCCGGCGACCATGGCGACGAGGACGCCGAGGGCGAGGGTGGCGTCCAGCGCGAGGGGGTGCGCGGTCAGCCAGGTCCTGGCCCGGTGGAGGGTGCTCACGACTGTTTACGGTACGGGGCGGGTGGCGGGGGCGGAACGGGTGGTGGGGGCCTTCGGGGGTGGGGGCCTTCGGGGGTGGGGGTGCCTTCGGGGGTGGGGGTGCCTTCGGGGGTGGGGGTGCCTTCGGGGGTGGGCAGGGTCTTTGTCGCCCCCGCCGCCCCTACCCGTCCCATCCTCAAGGGGCTGCGCCCCTTTGACCCCCAGCGTCCGTCCGGTGGGGGCTTCTCGCGCAGTTCCCCGCGCCCCTGAAAAGGGGCCTGCGGCCCTTTTCAGGGCGATTCAGCTGCCGTCAGCCTGGGATCAGGCCGTCGTCGTTCAGCATCTGTTTGACCTCCTGCAGCGTCGCGTCCGGTGACGGGAGGATGAGTTCGGAGGGTTCCAGGGAGTCGTCGGGCAGGGGGGTGCCCAGTTCGCGGACCTTGTCCAGGAGGGCGTGGAGGGTGTGGCGGAAGCCAGGGCCGTCGCCGACCTCCATTTCCGCCAGGAGGACGTCGTCCAGCTTGTTCAGTTCGGCGAAGTGGACGTCGTCCAGCCTCACCTGCCCCTCCCCCATGATCCGTACGATCATGTCGCCCTCCTCGGGGACGAGAGACGCCTGCTCGGCTACTTGTCGAAGCGCGGGGTGTCCTGGCGCTGGGACTGCTGCTGCGGCGCCGACTGGCCGGTGCCGCCCTCGATGGCCTGCTGCTGCGCGGACGGGCCGCCCGCCAGCTCCGCCTTCATGCGCTGGAGCTCCAGCTCGACGTCCGTACCGCCGGAGAGGCGGTCCAGCTCGGCCTGGATGTCGTCCTTGTGCATCCCGGACGGGTCGTCGAGGGCACCGGAGGCCAGCAGTTCGTCGATGGCGCCGGCGCGGGCCTGGAGCTGGGCGGTCTTGTCCTCGGCGCGCTGGATGGCGAGACCGACGTCGCCCATCTCCTCGGAGATGCCGGAGAACGCCTCGCCGATCCTGGTCTGGGCCTGGGCGGCGGTGTACGTGGCCTTGATCGTCTCCTTCTTCGTACGGAAGGCGTCGACCTTGGCCTGCAGGCGCTGCGCGGCGAGGGTGAGCTTCTCCTCCTCGCCCTGGAGGGTGGAGTGCTGCGTCTCCAGGTCCGTCACCTGCTGCTGGAGCGCGGCACGGCGGGAGAGGGCCTCGCGGGCCAGGTCCTCGCGGCCGAGCGCGAGCGCCTTGCGGCCCTGGTCCTCCAGCTTCGAGGACTGGGACTGGAGCTGGTTGAGCTGAAGCTCCAGGCGCTTGCGGGAGGTGGCCACGTCGGCCACGCCCCGTCGCACTTTCTGGAGCAGCTCCAGCTGCTTCTGATACGAGTAATCGAGGGTTTCGCGCGGGTCCTCGGCCCGGTCAAGGGCCTTGTTCGCCTTCGCGCGGAAGATCATCCCCATACGCTTCATGACACCGCTCATGGGCTTCGCGCGCCCCCTTCTGACGGACTCCAGCTCACAGGTCTGCGACAGAACCCACAGTACGGGCCCTGCATCCATTACCGCACTGTTCGGGGACGGATGCGGTCATCCCCAAGGACGACTGTGTACGGCTCCGCTCCGGCGTAGGGAGTAGGTGTCCCCCGGGGTCGCGTACGGGCCGCTCCCCCGAACACCTCGGCTCCGCTACGGACGAGACGTCACCGCGCTCCCCCTTCTTCCTGACTTCTTCGGCCCACTACGGCCTTCTCCGGCTTGACGGGTCTCCCCGTCCGCTGTCGCCCCAGCTCTGTCTCCAGTACGGACGCCGGGTGTTGCCGGATCGTTCCCCACTGGGCTGGGGTCCATGCCCCGACACCCCGTACCCTTGGGTTTTGTGTTCCGTAGCCGCGCCAAGAGCGAGAAGGAATCGGTCGCCGACAAGGCCCCGGTGACCGCCTCCCAGCAGACCCGTGATCCGCAGGCCCCCAAGGGGCGCCCCACTCCGAAGCGGAGTGTGGCCCAGGGGCAGCGCCGAAGCGTCGCCAATACGCCGACGACGCGCAAGGAGGCCGCCAAGCGTTCCCGCGACGAGCGCCGTGCCGCGATGGAGAAGCAGCGCCAGGCGCTGGCCACCGGTGACGAGCGGTATCTGCCGGCGCGGGACAAGGGTCCGGTCCGCAGGTTCGCCCGTGACTACGTGGACTCGCGGTTCCACATCGCGGAGTTCTTCCTGCCGCTGGCCGTGATCATCCTCGCGCTGAGCTTTATGCAGGTGCCCTCGCTGCAGAACATCGCACTCCTGCTGTGGCTCTTCGTGATCGTGCTGATCGTGGTCGACTCGATCAGCCTGGGCATCCGTCTGAAGAAGCAGCTGCGCGAGCGCTTCCCCGACGCCAACAAGAAGGGCGCCGTGGCCTACGCCCTGATGCGCACGCTCCAGATGCGTCGCCTCCGGCTGCCGAAGCCGCAGGTCAAGCGCGGAGAGCGGCCCTGAGCACGACCCCTTTCTCCGAAGGTGCCGCGCAGGCATGGCTGGACCGACTGGGCACCCTGCGTGAGGTCGTACGACAGGAGCTGGTCTCCCGCCAGGTCGACGAGCAGATAGCCGGACGCTTCCCCGTGGGGCAGCGGCTCCGGGTGCTCGACGTGGGCATGGGGCAGGGCACGCAGGCGCTGCGGCTGGCCCGGGCCGGGCACGCGGTGACCGGGATCGAGCGCGAGTCGAAGCTGATCGCCGTGGCCCGGGAGGCGGTCGCCGCCGAGCCCGAGGGCATTCGCGGGCGGATGCGGATCGTCGAGGGTGACGGCCGGGACACCGGGGTGCACTTCCTGCCGGGCAGTTTCGACGTGGTGCTCTGTCACGGGGTCCTGATGTACGTCGAGGAGCCCGACGCCCTGCTGGCCGGGCTGGCGCGGATGCTGGCGCCGGGCGGGCTGCTGTCGCTGCTCGTGCGCAACGGTGACGCGCTAGCGATGCGGGCGGGGCTCGCCGGGGACTGGGCCGGGGCGCTGGCCGCGTTCGACACCACCGCGTACCGGAATCGGCTCGGGCTGGATGTGCGGGCGGATCGGCTGGACGTGCTGACGGATGCGCTCGCGGGGATCGGGGCGCCGTTGCACGCGTGGTACGGGGTGCGGGTGTTCACGGATCTGGCGGCGGATGACGCGGGGGTGCCGGAGGGGGTGGGGGATCTTGAGGTGTTGCTCGCGGCGGAGGAGCGGGCTGGGCGGACGGATCCCTATCGGCAGGTGGCGGCGTTGTTGCACCTGTGTGGTGTGCGCGGCTGAGTCTTTCTCGCCCCCGCCGCCCCTACCCGTCCCATCCTCAAGGGGCTGCGCCCCTTTGACCCCCAAGCGTCCCTTCGGTGGGGGCTGGTCGCGCAGTTCCCCGCGCCCCTGGAAAAGCGGGGCTGCGCCCCAGCTTTTCCAGGCCCGCAGGGCCTGGAGCTTTTAGGGGCGCGGGGAACTGCGCGAGAAGCCCCACTCACCCGCACCCGCCGACGAACCCCGAACCCCGAGCTCTTCCGCGGAGATCGGGGCGGAGCCCCGAGTAGAGGCCCCGCCCCGTCGCGGAGCGCTACGCGTGCAGGCTCATCGGGCCGTAGATCTCCGTCGCGTCCTCGAAGAGGCGAACCTGGTCGGCCCCGCCCTCCAGAAGCGCTTTCCAGTGTTCGCCGATCCACGACTCGGCATCCCCCTGGGTCGTGAACTCCTCGGGCTGGACCGCGGGCTGGACCTCCGTCCCGTCGGCCTTCTCGAAACGCCACGTCCATGCCGCCATGTGAGCCTCCGTAAGTACCGGCCCGGCACCGCACACGGCGCCGAGCAAGATCCGGTTCCCCCCTGAGCCTAGTCGGACGCGCAAGACCTGCGGGTGTTCATCGCGACGCGGGAAAATCGATGCTGTGGAACTGACTTTGCTCGGCACCGGCGCCCCCGCGGGGCTTCCCCGCCCCGACTGTCCGTGCGCGGCGTGCGCGACCGCGCTCGGCCCCGCCGCGCGCGGGGCGACCGCGCTCCTTGTGGACGGCGCACTCCTGCTCGACCTCACGCCGGGCGCCGCCCTCGCCGCCGCGCGCGCCGGGCGCACGCTCACCGGGGTGCGGCAGGTACTGCTGTCGCACCCGCACGACGGACCCGCCGTGGAGGTGCCGGCGGGGTTGCCGCAGCCGGTGCGGGTGCCGGACGGTCGGGAGCTGACGCTGCTGACCGGGCACCGGGTGCGGGCGCAGGCCCTGGACGCGCCCGGCACCGGGTACGCGGTGACCGGTCCGGGCGGCCAGCGGCTGCTGTATCTGCCGCCGGGGGGCGCCCCCGCCGGTGTGGAGGAGCGGTCGGAGCCGTACGACATGGTCCTCCTCGATGTGCTGGGGCGGCCCGACGCGCTGGCCCGGCTGCGCGCGGCGGGGGCCGTCGGCCCGACGACCGATGTCGTGGCCGTGCACATCGACCACGACGTGCCGCCGGACGGCGAGTTGCCGCGGCGGCTCGCGGCGGCGGGCGCGCGCACCGTGCCGGACGGGACGACGCTGGCGGTCGGCGCCTACGAGGACGTCCCCGACGTACCGCGCCGCACGCTGGTGCTCGGCGGGGCGCGGTCGGGCAAGTCGGTGGAGGCCGAGCGGCGGCTGGAGGCGTTCCCGGACGTCCTGTACGTGGCGACCGGGGGGCTGCGGGGCGGCGACGGGGAGTGGGCCGAGCGGGTCGCCGCCCACCGTGAGCGGCGGCCGGGGTCGTGGCGCACCGTCGAGACCTGCGACCTCGTCCCGCTGCTGAAGGACGACGACGGGGCGCCGCTCCTCATCGACTGTCTCTCGCTGTGGTTGACGGACGCCATGGACGCGGTGGGGGCGTGGGACGACGCGGAGTGGGCCGGGGGCGGGGAGCGCGCGCTCCGGGCGCGTGTCACCGAACTCACCGACGCCGTACGGCACACGCGCCGCACGCTGGTCGCCGTCTCCAACGAGGTCGGCTCCGGCATCGTCCCCGCCACCGCCTCCGGGCGCCGCTACCGCGATGAACTCGGCCGTCTGAACGCGGCCTTCGCGAACGAGTGCGAGCACGTGCTGTTGGTGGTGGCGGGGCAGGCTCTGGCACTACGGGGTTGAGGGGGCGGTCGGTGGTGCGGTGCGGCGCGCGAGGATGCGGTGTGCGCGGGGCGGGAGAGGGGTGCACGGGCGGGCCGTGAGGATCTCGAAGCCCAGCGAGCGCAGTTCGGCGAGCAGGTTGCGCAGCGGCACGAGGTGCAGCGGGCGGGGACGGTCGTGCGGCTTCCACAGGCGTCGGTTCCTGCCGGGCAGCGCGCCGAACGGGCGTGCCGGGTCCGGGACTTCGAGGAGCAGATGGCCCCCGGGACGCAGGACGGCGCGGGCGGCACGCAACTCCTCGCGGGGGTCCGCGGTGTGTTCGAGGTGGTGGAACATGCTCACCACGTCGTAGCGGGCACGCAGCCGCGCGGTGATCTCGGGGTCGGTGAGCAGGCCCCGGTACGCCTCCTCCACGCGCCCGGCCTCCCAGGCCCGGTCGACGCGCGGGGTCGGGTCGAGGCCGTCGAAGGAGGTGTACGGGTGAATCTCGCGCGCGGCCTCCGGGAAGTGGCCGTGTCCGGTGCCGACGTCGAGCCAGCTCTCCGGTTCGGGGTACGGCAGCAGCACTCGGGCGGCGCCCCGCAGATGCCGGCGGCGCCGTCTCCCGACGGGGTCCGCGCCGGGGTCGTCCTCGACGGCGTGCCGGTGGTACCGGAGCAGCAGCCCGTCCGCCGTGGGCCGCGGGTTCTGGAAGGCGTGCGCGCAGTCCCGGCATTCGTCCACCACGAACGTGCCCGGCGTGCGCCGCCTCCCCTCCGGCGCGCGCACCCGCGTACGCAATTGCCGCGAGCCGCACCACGGACAGTCGTCCCGGCGCGGTTCGTGGAAGGGGTCGACTCCCGGCGCGAGGGGACCGGGCTCCGGCCGCGAGGTGGGGGACATGGCGGCTCCTGGGGGCGACGTAGGGACATTCGCCCCAAAAAGGTACGTACGTGAGCCTGGTCGTCGGTGCAATGACGTGCCGGTGGCGCGGTGGGACGTACGTGCGTCGCGGGGTCATGGTGTGGCGCCGTCGTGTTCGATCCCTGCCGGTACTGTTCGGCGAATGAGCTCGCTTAATCTCGACGACTTCACCGATCTGATCGAGCGCCCCGACGGCGGGGTGCGCCGCGACGCCGAGGCGCGGCGGGAGAGGCAGATCGTGCCGCCCGGGGCGCTGGGCCGCCTCGACGAACTGGGTGAGTGGCTGGCGGCGGCGCAGTCGGCCGTGCCGGTGCGGCCGATCGAACGGCCCCGGGCGCTGCTGTTCGCGGGTGACCACGGGATCGCCGAACTCGGTGTCTCCGCACGGGCCGCGGGCACCGCGGACCAGTTGGTGCGGGGCGTTCTGGACGGCAGCAGCCCGGTGGCGGTGCTGGCCCGGCAGCTCGGTGTCCCCGTCCGGGTGGTGGACCTCGCGCTCGACTGCGACCCGGAGGCGTTGCCCGCCGAGGTCGTACGGCATCGGGTGCGGCGCGGGTCCGGCCGTATCGACGTCGAGGACGCGTTGACGGCCGAGGAGGCGGAGGAGGCGTTCCGGGTGGGCGTCGCCCTCGCGGACGAGGAGGCGGACTCCGGGACCGACCTCGTCGTCCTCGGTGATGTGAGTGTCGGGGGGACCACGGCGGCGGCGGTCCTGGTCGCCGCGCTCTGCGGGACCGACGCGTCCGTGGTGACCGGGCGGGGCGGGCGGGCGATTGACGACCTGGCGTGGATGCGCAAGTGCGCGGCCGTACGGGACGCCCTGCGGCGGGCCCGGCCGGTGCTCGGGGACCAGTTGCAGTTGCTGGCGACCGTGGGTGGGGCGGACCTCGCCGCCATGACCGGGTTCCTGCTGCAGAGCGCGGTGCGGAAGACGCCGGTGATCCTCGACGGTGTGGTGTCGGCGGCGTCTGCGCTGGTCGCCCAGCGGGTCGCGTTCCGGGCGCCGGACTGGTGGCTGGCCGGGCAGGGCAGCGGGGAGCCGGCGCAGGCCAAGGCGCTGGACCGGATGGCGATCGAACCGCTGCTCGACCATGGGGTGAAGGTGGGCGAAGGGGCGGGCGCGCTGCTGGCATTGCCGCTGGTGCGGGCCGCGGCGGCGTTGGCGGCGGAGCTCCCCGAGGGGGAAGGCGCGGCCGCGCCGGAGAAGTCGGCCGAGAACCACGCCGGGGAGGACTACGACGCGACCTAGGGTTCGGGGGCCGGGGGGGCGCGTTGTCGGGTGCGGGTGCGTGGGGCTTCTCGCGCAGTTCCCCGCGCCCCTGAAAAGCAGGGGCTGCGCCCCGTGCTTTTCATCGCCCCCACCCACCCGCATCCGACGCCGAACCCGGAGTAATCGGGATCACTCGGGCGGCGCTCAACTTCCTTCCCCCTCGGGCGGTCTTCGGACGTGGCGGTGGGCTCACCGCACGTATCGAGGTCGCACGGAGCACGGCGTGGGGATGGACCGGACGCAGACGGGCAGGGCACTCCGATGGGCCCGCGCCGAGTGGGGGCTGCTGTACGCCACCGTGCGGCCACCCCTTGTGCGCCGTCGGCTGAGGGCCGTGCCGATGACCGTCGCCGCCGTCTGTCTCGCGGCCGTCGTCCACGTCGTGCACCACCAGTCCTGGGGCTACCGGTTCGTCGAGCACGCCGGTGCCGTACGGGCGGAGGACCCGTTCTGGACGGCGTTGGCGCGGACTCCGCTCTCCCTCTTCGTGCCGGCGCTGGACCTGCCGGTGTGGGGCGCGCTGGCGCAGATCCTGATCGTGTTCGGCACCGCGGAGATCTGCCTGGGCCGGCGGCGGACCCTGGCGATCGCGTACCTGGCCACCCTGGCCGGCACGCTGTACGCGCGTGTGGGCGTCGCGCTCGGCCCGGACGTCCCGCTCCTGGGGCTGCCCGCGTCGGACGCGCGGGTCGTGGACACCGGGCCGTCGGCGGCCGTGGTCGGGCTCGCCGTGTACGTCGGATGGCGGTACCGGGCGTACGTCACGGCGTGCGCGGTGGTCGTGGCGATGGTCGTCGAGGTGCTGGTGAAGGAGAACCTCGCGGGCAAGGAGCATCTGGCGGCCATCGCGGCGGTGCTGGTGGTGTGCGCGGCGACGGCCGTACGTCAGTGGCGCTCCGGGGTCGCGCCCGGGGTCGGGTCGGGCGTGCCGCCGATCCAGTCCTGGAGGCGCCGACTGGGGCCCGCCCAGCGGCGGTCGTGACGGTAGGAACGCTTCCAGGCCCGGGCGCGGGCGCGCGGTCTGCGGCGGTAGAAGCGGCGGGCCCAGGCGGAGGTGGGCCGGGCCAGCCTGATGGCGCCGACGACGGCGACGACCGGGATGATCACGCCGAAGATCGCGGTGCGGGCCTTGCCCTTGGCGAGGGCGACCAGGGCGATGAGGAAGTTCGTCCCCATGGTGACCAGGACGGCTCCCCGGTCCTGGAGTTCCTCCTCGTCGAGGTCGTTGACGCCGAAGGGCAGGAAGCCGACCAGCATCAGCCCCACCAGGGCGGCCGTCAGCACGACCATCTCGACGCTCTTGCGGCCGGCCTCGCTCCAGTACACGTCGTCGAGGTGCAGGATCAGCGCGAACTCGTCCAGCACCAGACCCGCGCCCATGCCGAAGAGCACGGCGGAGATCAGCGCGCCGAAGCCGTGCCCGTCACTGGCCACCGCGCCGAAGCCCCCCGCGACGGTGAGCACGACACCGGGGACGACGTGGTGGATGTGGACGCCACCGCTGCCGCTGATGTTGCGGAACGGTCCCTTGCCCGCGCGGATGAGACGGGTGACGACCCGGGTGATCAGGAACGTCAGGACGAACGCGGCGAGTGCGAGCAGCAGCGGCAGTTTGCCCGGCTCGATGATGTTCCGCTCCCACCAGTGACCCATATGCGAACTTTATCCATGACTGCTCCCGACCGCCGCCGAGCCGGTCCGCCCCGGCGGATAGCCTGCGCCGGTGTCCACGACCCCCGAGCCCCCCGCCTCCTCCAGCCCGACGCTCGCCGACGGCCTGCGTTTCGCCTTCGGCACCCTGACCGTGCTGCCGGTGACCGTGCGCCGCTGGGACCGTGAGGCGGCGCGCGTCGGGATGCTCTGCGCGCCCGTCGCCGGGCTGGTCGTCGGCCTGGGCGCGGCCCTGCTCGGCGGTCTCCTGCTGCTCCTGGGCGCCGGGCCGCTGCTCGCCGCCGTGGCCTCCGTCGCCGTACCGGCCGCCCTCACCCGGGGCCTCCACCTGGACGGGCTCGCCGACACCGCCGACGGCCTGGGCAGCGGCAGGCCCGCCGAGGACGCCCTGCGGATCATGAAGCAGTCGGACATCGGGCCGTTCGGGGTCGTCACCCTCGTCCTCGTCCTGCTGGCCCAGGTCGCCGCGCTCACCGAGGCGTACGGCGAGTCCTGGGCGGTGGGCGCGCTCGCGGCGGCCGTCGGCGCGACCGCCGCCCGGCTGGCCCTGACCCTGGCCGCGCGGGCCGGCGTGCCCGCCGCCCGGCCGGAGGGGTTGGGGGCGGCGGTGGCCGGGGTCGTGCCGGTGCGCGGCGCGCTGCTGGTGGCCGCCCTGACCGGGTGCGCGGCGGCGGGTGTCGGGGCATTGTTCGGGCCGTTCGACATCGGTCGTACGGTCCTCGCGGTCGTCCTCGCCTGTGGGGCCGCCGAGCTGCTCCTGCGTCACTGCGTACGGCGGTTCGGGGGCGTCACCGGGGATGTGTTCGGCGGACTCGCGGAGACGGCGGCGACGGCGGCGCTGGTGGCGTTCACCTTCGGCTGAGCGTCTCCCCCAGGGTCAGCAGGCCTTCCGCCACACCCCCAGCTCCCACTTCTTCAGCAGGGAGCTGAGCTCCAGACGGCGGGCCTCGGGGCAGAAGTCGCCCGTCTCCATCTCGTACTCGACGTGGAAGACGGCCTTGCCGGCCTCGATGAACGGCGTGAGGTCCTCGCACTCCTCGTACTGGGCGCACTGTTCGTTGACCGCGAAGTCGAAGTCGTCGACGAGTTCGGGTATCTGGTCGAGGTCGTTCTTCAGGCCGACCGCCAGGCCTCGTTCGTGGGCGAGGCGGGCGACGAGACGGTTGTAGCGGAGCTGGTCGGCGGCCGTGAGGGGGAAGCCCGTCTTGTTGCGGTAGCCGTCCATGTTGTCGGGCTCGACCGCGTCGAAGCCCTTCTCCGCGCACATGTCGATGCGGGCGGCCATCAGGGGTTCGAGGACGTCGGTCGCGCGGATGTCGAGCCAGTACTCGCCCTCCCAGCCGTTGCTCTCGCCTATCACCGCCTTCGGGAAGTCGTCGGCGTCCGGGCGCCAGTCCTCCCAGGCGCCGGTGGAGAGGTAGCAGATGACCTTGCGGCCGTCGTCGTGCAGCTCGGCGACCGTGTCGGCCGACTGGTCGAAGCCGTCGATGTCGTAGACGGGGACGTCGACGGAGGTGTCCAGGCGCCCGCTGAGCTGCCACTGCCACTCGGTGCCCGGTTCCGGTCGCCAGCGGGCGGCCTCGGCCGTCCCGCGTCCGGTGCCCGGCTCGTCGTCGGGGGCGCCCGTGCACCCGGCCATCAGCAGAAGGAGGGGCAGCAGGGTGCTGCGGGCGCGGACGCGGTTCATCGTCGGGGCTCCAAGGCGTGCGGCAACGTACCCCAGGGATGATCCCCCACGCCGGGCACCGCGCAGTGCACGGAGGCGCCCCGGGCGCGGGCGACACCCTCGACGTCGGTGCCCGGCGGCACTCCGTGCACCAGATGGCACACCCGCGCCCCGAGGCCCCCGCTGCCGCCGGGCCAGGGCTCGGGCGGCTGGTCCCGGTACGTCTCCCAGGTGCCCTCGAACGTGACGACGAGGTCGGCGATCCGGGCGTACGCGGGGTGGGGCGGGGTGCCGGGGTTGAGGGCGAGGGTGGCGGGGCCGGCGCCCCAGACGGCCGCGGCGAGCCGTCGGTAGTGGTCGAACGCGCCGTATTCGGCGGCCGCTTGGTCGAGGAAGACGCCGTCGGTGCCGTACCAGGCGTGGTGGCGGGTCAGCTCCCGTACGACGTCGGTGACGGGTCTGCGGCCGTAGTCGGTGTCGGCGTACCCGAGGAGCCGTACGCCGGCCGCCCGCAGCCGGCCCGCGACCCGGATGAACGCCGGGTCGGGGCCGTCGCCCGGCCCGTTCGCCGGGTTGAGGACGACGCCGTAGAGGCGGGGCGCGGCCTCGACGAGGGCGTCCCATGCGGCGGGGCGGTCGCGGGGGTGCTCGTAATAGGGGACCAGGAGGGACGGCGAGGAGAGCTCGGTCGCCCGGCGCGCTGTTCCGTATGCGGTCATCGGTGTGCCGTCGCCCTCCCCAACAGGCCGCAGACCAGGCCCGCCTGGAGGGCGGCGGCGACGCCGTACACGAGCAGGCCGATCCCGTGCGGGTCGCCCGGGTGGGTCACCAGGGCCAGGGTCTGGGCGGCGGCCGTGACGCAGCAGACGACGGCGGCGCCCAGGACCGCGCCGAAGGACTGGAGCAGCAGACCGGTCCAGAGCACCGCGCCCAGCAGGAGCAGGCCGGCGAGATGGACGCCGTCGAGCTCCGGGGCCCGCGGCCACAGCGCGGCGGTGGCGTGGGCCAGGATCAGCAGGGTGGCGAGGTAGCCGGCCAGGCACTGGACCAGGGTCACGGAGGTGGCCCGCCAGAAGGCGGCCGGTGTGCTGGTGGAGCGCAGTCCGGCGAGGCCTCCGCTGCGGAAGCGGTACAGCAGCCATTCGGCGGGGCCCATGCTGAGGGTGAGGGCCACGGCGGCGGGTGCCGCTGCCGTGCCGCCCCCGTGGGCGATGACCTCCCCGAGCGTCGCGTACAGCACGAGCACACCGGTGCCGAGGCCGAAGACGGCGTACGGGAGGGAGGCGGCGAGTCGGGGCGCGGCCGGGCCCCGCTCCGGGACGCCGCCGGGCACGCCGAGGACGGTGACGGATCCGGGCCGGCGGCTCCGGGCGCCCGACTCCCGCAGGGCGGGCGCCACTTCGTGGACGGCGAGGAGCACGACCGCCACCAGGGAGGCGGTCAGCAGGGTGAGCCCGGACCAGTCGGGCACCGGCCGGGCCAGGGCGAACAGCGCGCCCGCCGTCATGGGCGTCAGACAGTGCAGCAGGGCCCGTTCGCGGCCGAGGACGAGCAGGACGGTCGCGGCGCCCAGGTAGCAGGCCTCGCCGGCGGCGAAGGCCACCGCGCCCGGGTCGCCGCCGCCGGCCGCCAGACAGGCGACCGTGGTGCACAGCAGGGCGCCCGCCGGCGCTCCGCGGGCCAGTGAGCGGCGGCACGCGTCGCGGTCGCCCAACGCGAGCCAGGAGTAGGCCCGGTGGGCGAGACCCTGGTTCCACATCCAGCCGCACAGGGCGCCGGCCAGCAGCGGGACCGTGCCGGCGGGCAGGCCGGAGCCGTCGCGGGGGCCTGCCAGGAGGGGTGCGCCGAGGACGTAGGCGAGGCCGGGGAGGGCGAAGACGACGCCTCTGAGGAGGCAGCCGAGCAGGCCGATCCGCCAGGGGTCGGGCGCAGGCCCCGCCGGTTCGGGGTGGGCGCGCTCGACGCGTTCGTACAACTCCTCGGCGAGGGCGAAGGAGTTGCGGCAGCCGTAGCGGGCGCGGGTCCGGTCGTCGGAGATGCCGTCGGACTCCAGCAGGGCGGCGATCTCGTCCGGGTGGACGGCGGCGGCGATGAACTCCCGGTGTTGTTCGGCGAGTCGGTCGATGGGATCGGGTTCGGCCCGGCGGGGCCTGCGCGGGCGGGGCACGGCGGGGAGCGGGGCCGGCCGTGCGCCCGGGGGCGGGGTCGGGTGGCCGCTCACCGGTCGGTTCCGTCCGTCGTGCCGGTCCGGTACCAAGGGTCGCGCAGTTCGGCGGTCCAGTCGGCGACCGTGGCCGGCGCGGGCTCGTACACGATGTCGACCCGGCCCGCGAGTTCCTGGTAGATCATGCGGAAGGCGTCCACGGACCGGCGCAGGGTGAACCGGTCGATCACCCGCCGCCGTGCCGACTCCCCGAGGCCGCGGCGGCGTTCGTCGTCGCGCAGGAGGCCGAGCGCGGCGTCGGCCATCGCCTCCGGCTCGCGGGGCGGCACGACGATCCCGGTGTCGCCGACCGCCTCGCGGACCCCTCCGACATCGGTCGACACGGTCGTACGGCCGCAGGACATGGCCTCGATGAGGGAGTACGGGAAGCCCTCCGAGATCGAGGAGAGCATCACGACGTGCCCGGCGGCGTAGGCCCGCCACACCTCGCTGATGCGGCCCTCGAAGGTGAGCCCGTCGGTGACGCCCAGTTCGGCGGCGAGCTTCTCCAGCTCGGTGCGGTACTCCTCGCCGCCCGGTGGCACGGGCCCGAACAGCCGGAGCCTGGTGCCGGGGAGCTCGGCGCGGACCATGGCGTAGGCGTGGAGCAGTGTCTCCAGGTCCTTGATGGGGTCGACGCGTCCGCACCAGGTGAGGGTGGGCACCTCGGGTTCGGGGCCGGCGTGCGGGAAGGCGGCCGGGTCGACGCCGTTGTAGACCGTGCGGATCCTGTCGGCGTCGGCGCCGCCCCGCTCCTCCCAGCGGCGGTTGTACCGGTTGCAGGGGGTGATGAGGTCGGCGGCGCGGTAGCCGAGCCTGGTCAGCTCGCGGTGGAAGCCGAGCATGAAGGCCTTCACGGGCCAGCGCTGGTCGGCGGTGCGGTGGCCGAGGTAGCGCTCGCGCAGATAGATGCCGTGCTCGGTGAGGAGGAACGGTACGCCGTCCAACTCGCGGGCGGCGAGCGCGGGCAGCGTGGCGAGGCCGCCGCTGACCGCGTGGGCCACACAGTCCTCGGGGATCCGGGCGCCGAGCGGCCGCAGGGAGTGTTCCAGCAGATCGGTCGCGGTGAGCGCGTCGTGGACCGTGGGGCGCGCGGCGGCCGTCGGCAGGTGCGGCATCGTCCAGATCCACATCAGCGAACGGAGCGCGGACTCGGTGCGCAGGGCCGCCGACAGGCGCCCGTCGCGGGCGAGTCGGGCCAACTCGTACAGGGCCTCCTCGAAGCCCTGGGGCGCGTCGGGGTCGAGGACGGAGAGCAGCAGTCGCTCGTAGGCGTCGGTGAAGCGGCGGCGGGCCGCGCCGTACGGGGCGCGGGCGCGGCCGGGGCGCGGGCCCCAGGTCGGTACGGAGGTGTGCCGGTACACGTTCGGCGGCAGGTCCCAGGTCACGGGTTCGCGGCCGGTTCCGGTGAGCGACACGAGGTGGAACTCGACGTCGGGCATGCCGTTGACTAGCTGGTCGCACCAGGTGCTGACCCCGCCGTGGACATGCGGGTAGGTGCCTTCGGTGAGCATGGTGACATGACTGCCGGTGCGCATGGCTGCGCCGCTCCCCCCTGTTGCTGTTACGCGGATGATGTGCGGGGAACTGCGGGCCCGGACGCCGACCGCGGGTCGGTGGGGGTTGATCGCACAGTTCCCCGCGCCCCTTGGGGGGCTCTACGGCAACTTGAGCTTTACGGCTGACTGGAGTGCCGCCGGCGTGGTCCAGGCCGAGCGGGCTCCCGCGTACGGGGTGCCGAACGTGGCGGTCCCGAGCGGGAGTTGCGTGACGGTCCCCTTCGGTGCCGTCACCGGGATCTCGACCCCCGACGGCGCCTTCACCGTCACCGCCGTGCCGATGCGGTACGCCGTGACCGTGCCGTTCGCGATGGCGGTCTGCCAGGCGGCCCGGCGCTTCAGCTCGGTGCCGACCGCGCCGTGCCGGGGGTTCTCCAGCGGGGTGTCGGAGGCGAAGAGCGCCCGGTACTCGGCGAGCACCTGGTCCAGGACCGGGTAGAGCAGCCGCTCCTCGGCCAGGTTGGACTGGTGCGCGTAGTGCGGTCGCGGGTCGTTGCCGACGGCGTGCAGCAGGGCCGTACGGACCTCCTGCGGGACGATGTGCGTCGTGTACCCGGTGGCGGGGTCGAGGGGGGCGGGCAGGCAGGTGGAGGTCGCGTTGTTCTCGCAGACGCCGCTGCCGCCGTCGGCCGCCGAGGTGTAGACCCAGTTGTACTCGTCGACCATCTCCGCGGCGGTGCCCACGTTGTAGTAGACGTTCATCGGGTGGCGCGGCACGGTCAGCGCGGCGCCCACCGGACGCTGGGCCGGTTCGCGGGAGTTGTCGGAGGCGATCCATTTGACAGCGTTGTCGGCGAGGGCGCCCGCGAGGTTCGGGTTGTCGTCCGGCTGCTGCGGCAGCGTTTTCAGGCCCGAGTGCTCGCCCGTCACCAGTTCGTCGCGCCGCACGGGCAGTCCGCGCGCGACCGCCCAGGCGTGGTTGTCGCGGATCTGCGCGGCGATGTCGGCGCGGCTCAGATAGCGGGTGGTGCCGTCGGCGTTCTTCGCGCAGCTCCACGGGACGGTCGAGGTGTCCTGGAGGCAGCCGAGGTACTGGTGGGTGTAGGTGTGGTTGATCCAGCGGAACGCGTTCCGGTCGGCGACCAGCCGGTCGGCGAGGGCGTCCGTGCCGCCGTTCGCCTCCTTCCACTCCTCGCCGCTGCCGCCGTTGTAGACCATGTCGAGGGTGAGGCCGCTGGACCGCTGCCACTGCTCGGCGTACTCGGCGTCGGCGGCGGTCATCCGGATCGGCTCGGTCTCCGTGCCCTGCCCGCCGCCGCAGTTGAAGCTGCCGGGCGTGCAGTTGTTCTCGGTGTCCCAGCGGCTGTCGGGCGCGAAGACGTCGTCGATGTGGATGCCGAAGTAGTTCCGGTTCCGGCCGAGGTGCACGCCGTCCGTCAGCCACTCGACGATGCCCCGGGCCAGCACCCGGAACTGCCGCTGGTGCTGGTTGTGGGCGAAGGTGACGACCAGTTCGCGGCGCCCGTCGTGGGCGTACTCCCCGACCAGGCTGCCCCGGCCGCTGCCGCCGGGCACCGGGAGGTCGACATAACTGGTGTAGCCGGGGCGGGGCCGGGCGACGAAGCCGTAACTCTCCTGCGTGGAGGCGGAGTTGTCCTCGAAGGTGAACTGCCCGTCGAGATAGCCGAAGCGGCCCGCCCGGCCGGCGTCGGTCACCGTGGCCTCCCGGCCGTCGAGGGAGCCGGCCCAGCCGCCCTCGCTGGTGTAGTCGAGGCCGACCCCGGGGTGCGCCCAGGTGTAGGCGTCGACCTGCGGGATCCCGTACGTCCGCTCGTAGGTCTCCAGCGCGCTCTGCTCGGCCGAACCCGGGCCGAACGGGGCCTCGTTGGGCAGGACCACGCCCTGGAACCTGGCGCGCGGGGTGCCGCCGACCGTGTCGCTCAGGAAGGCCGCGTCGATGGTCGGGCGGTTCGCGTCGCCGAGGTTCACGCGGGTGTACGGGACGCCGGTGCTCTTCAGCTCCGCGACGATGGCCTGGACGGGGCTGTCGCCGTTGTCCACCACCAGCACCCGCAGGTCGACGCGCGGTACGACGGCGGCCGACGCTCCCGGTATGCCCAGGCCCGCCACCAGCAGACTCGTCGTCGCCACGACTGCGGCGGCGCTCCTCCATCCGGGCACGCTGTACGGCATGTTCGCCCCTTCCCCCGAGAAGATCCCCCGGCGGCGACTGAACGGCCGCACCGAGGGGAATCTGTGGAAATGATGCAAGCCGATGAGCTGATCACTCACCGGGCCGGACGAGTGTCACCCAGGTCAGGGCACATGTGGGCAGGAAAATGACCATGAAGCCACATAGGGGTGAATGCCCGCAGGGGTGAGCGAAATCGGCGGCGGGACGCTACGCGCGGAGACCGCCGACGCTACGCGCGAAGACGATGGACCCGTGAGCCCGGAGCCGCGATAAGGGATCCCCCTATGCCTCAGCCATGGGGATCTCCCTGCACGTCCGGGGCGGAAAGTCGGGGAGGCTGGTCGCAGCGGACGCCATGCGGACGGCGCGGCGCAACCGGCCGATACTCCAGGTCCGATGGGCCGAACAAGGGCCTAGGCTCGTTCTCGGCACGTCGACCCACCCGTTCGGCCACGAAACTCAATCGGAAGCGAGATTTCACCACCGTGACTGCTCTCACTCTCAGCACCGCCGCCGTGTCGGGCCTTCGGGCCGACGCGATCGTGGTCGGTGTCGCGAAGGGCCCTGCATCCCGGTCCGGGGACCTGGTCGTAGCGCCGGGTGCCGAGGCCGTGGACCAGGCGTACGACGGCAAGCTGGCCGGCCTCCTGGAGACCCTCGGCGCCGCGGGCGCCGAGGGCGAGGTGACGAAGCTGCCCGCGCCGGCCGGCTTCAAGGCGCCGCTCGTGGTGGCGGTGGGCCTGGGCTCGGTGCCCGAGAAGGACGGCACGTTCACCGCGGAGACGCTGCGCCGCGCGACCGGTGCCGCGGCCCGTGCCCTGACCGGCACGAAGAAGGCCGCGTTCACGCTGCCCGTCGTCGACGCGGCCGCCGTGGCCGCCGTCGCCGAGGGCGCGCTGCTCGGCGCGTACTCCTTCGACGCCTACAAGGAGCAGGGCAAGGACAGCAAGGCGAAGAACGGCAAGGCGCCGCTCGCCGAGGTCGTCCTGCTCGGCGCGAAGCCCCGCGACAAGGCCCACAAGGCGGCCGTCGAGCGCGCGATCGCGGTGACCGAGGAGCTGAACCGCGCCCGCGACCTCATCAACACCCCGCCGAACGACCTCGACCCGGAGGCCTTCGCCGCCGTCGCGCAGACCGCGGCCAAGGAGCACGGCATCAAGGTGACCGTCCTCGACGAGAAGGCGCTCGCCAAGGGCGGCTACGGCGGCATCCTCGGCGTCGGCGCGGGCTCGGCGGCCACGCCCCGGCTGGTGCAGCTGTCGTACACCAGCTCCAAGGCGAAGAAGCACCTGGCGTTCGTCGGCAAGGGCATCACCTACGACTCGGGCGGTATCTCCCTCAAGCCCGCCGGGCACAACGAGACGATGAAGTGCGACATGAGCGGCGCGGCCGCCGTGTTCGCCGCGGTCGTCGCCGCCGCCCGGCTCAAGCTGGAGGTCAACGTCACGGGCTGGCTCGCCCTCGCCGAGAACATGCCGTCCGGCTCCGCCACCCGCCCGGGTGACGTGCTGCGCATGTACAGCGGCAAGACGGTGGAGGTCCTCAACACCGACGCCGAGGGCCGCCTGGTGCTGGCCGACGCGCTCGCCAAGGCCTCCGAGGACAAGCCGGACGCGATCGTCGACGTGGCGACGCTGACCGGGGCGATGATGCTGGCGCTGGGCAACCGGACGTTCGGGATCATGGCCAACGACGACGCGTTCCGCTCCGCGGTGCACGAGGCGGCGGAGGAGTCGGGCGAGCCGGCGTGGCCGATGCCGCTGCCGGACCACCTGCGCAAGGGGATGGACTCGCCGACCGCCGACATCGCGAACATGGGCGAGCGGTACGGCGGTGGCCTGGTCGCCGGGCTGTTCCTGAAGGAGTTCGTGGGCGAGGGGATCACCTGGGCGCACCTGGACATCGCGGGGCCGGCGTTCAACGAGGGCGGGCCCTTCGGGTACACGCCGAAGGGTGGGACGGGGACGGCGGTGCGGACGCTGGTGCGGCTGGCCGAGCGGGCCGCCTCCGGCGACCTGGTGTGACGATCGCCCGAGAGCTCGGCACCTGAGGGGCGCGGGCGGCTGCGGGCCGTCCGAGGCTGCTCGCGCAGTTCCCCGCGCCCCTTCAGGGCCCGGCCTCGTCACATCTGAGCGTGTGGTGTCTCACACCCCGGCCCGGCGTCTCGTTCGCCCGCGACAAGTGCGAAGATGGGGCTCGGCAGGACAGGGCCCCCACCACAGGGCCGAAGAAGAGCGGCCGGACACCAGCCGCCGCGCGGGTCTCGGACGACCGGCGTACGGCGCACATGCATGGAGGACGTGACGTGGCGAACGACGCCAGCACCGTTTTCGACCTAGTGATCCTCGGCGGTGGTAGCGGTGGTTACGCCGCGGCCCTGCGCGGGGCTCAGCTGGGCCTGGACGTCGCCCTGATCGAGAAGGACAAGGTCGGCGGCACCTGCCTGCACCGGGGATGCATTCCCACGAAGGCCCTGCTCCACGCGGGCGAGATCGCCGACCAGGCCCGCGAGAGCGAGCAGTTCGGTGTGAAGGCCACCTTCGAGGGCATCGACATCGCCGGGGTGCACAAGTACAAGGACGGCGTGATCTCCGGCCTCTACAAGGGTCTGCAGGGTCTCGTCGCCTCCCGCAAGGTCACCTACATCGAGGGTGAGGGCCGTCTGTCCTCCCCGACCTCCGTCGATGTGAACGGCCAGCGTGTCCAGGGCCGCCACGTCCTGCTGGCGACCGGCTCCGTGCCGAAGTCGCTGCCGGGCCTGGAGATCGACGGCAACCGCATCATCTCCTCGGACCACGCCCTCGTCCTGGACCGCGTGCCCAAGTCCGCGATCATCCTGGGCGGCGGCGTCATCGGCGTCGAGTTCGCCTCCGCGTGGAAGTCCTTCGGCTCCGACGTCACCGTCATCGAGGGCCTGAAGCACCTGGTCCCCGTCGAGGACGAGAACTCCTCCAAGCTTCTCGAGCGCGCCTTCCGCAAGCGCGGCATCAAGTTCAACCTGGGCACCTTCTTCTCGAAGGCCGAGTACACCCAGGACGGTGTCAAGGTCACCCTCGCCGACGGCAAGGAGTTCGAGGCCGAGGTCCTGCTCGTCGCGGTGGGCCGCGGCCCCGTCTCCGCCGGTCTCGGCTACGAGGAGCAGGGCGTCGCGATGGACCGCGGCTACGTCCTGGTCGACGAGTACATGCGCACGAACGTCCCGACCATCTCCGCCGTCGGTGACCTGGTCCCGACGCTCCAGCTCGCGCACGTCGGCTTCGCCGAGGGCATCCTGGTGGCGGAGCGTCTGGCCGGCCTGAAGACCGTTCCGATCGACTACGACGGTGTCCCGCGGGTGACGTACTGCCACCCCGAGGTCGCCTCCGTGGGCATCACCGAGGCCAAGGCCAAGGAGATCTACGGCGCGGACAAGGTCGTCGCTCTGAAGTACAACCTCGCGGGCAACGGCAAGAGCAAGATCCTGAACACCTCGGGCGAGATCAAGCTCGTCCAGGTCAAGGACGGTGCCGTGGTCGGCGTCCACATGGTCGGCGACCGCATGGGCGAGCAGGTGGGCGAGGCCCAGCTGATCTACAACTGGGAAGCCCTCCCCGCCGAGGTCGCCCAGCTGATCCACGCCCACCCGACGCAGAACGAGGCGCTCGGCGAGGCCCACCTGGCCCTCGCGGGCAAGCCGCTGCACTCGCACGACTGACCCCCTCGGTCGACGAAGCGACGATCCAGACTTCCGCAATCGTTAAGGAGCAACAGAAACCATGGCGGTTTCCGTAACCCTTCCGGCGCTCGGCGAGAGCGTCACCGAGGGCACTGTCACCCGCTGGCTGAAGGCCGAGGGTGAGCGCGTAGAGGCCGACGAGCCGCTGCTCGAGGTCTCGACCGACAAGGTCGACACCGAGATCCCCTCCCCCGCCGCGGGCATCCTGGCGTCCATCAAGGTCGCCGAGGACGAGACCGTCGAGGTCGGCGCCGAGCTGGCGCTGATCGACGACGGCACGGGCGCGCCCGCCGCCGCCCCGGCCCCCGCCGCAGAGGAGGCTCCGGCCCCGGCCCCCGAGCCCGCCGCTGCCGCGCCCTCCACCGAGCAGGAGACCCCCGCGCCGGCCCCGACCGCCGAGGCGGCCACCGGCGGCGGCTCCGCCGAGGGCACCGACGTGGTCCTCCCGGCGCTCGGCGAGTCCGTCACCGAGGGCACCGTCACCCGCTGGCTGAAGGAGGTCGGCGACTCCGTCGAGGCCGACGAGCCGCTGCTCGAGGTCTCCACGGACAAGGTCGACACCGAGATCCCCGCGCCCACCTCCGGTGTGCTGCTGGAGATCACGGTCGCCGAGGACGAGACGGCCGAGGTCGGCGCCAAGCTGGCCGTCATCGGCGCCCCGGGTGCCGCTCCGGCGGCCGCCCCGGCCCCGGCGGCAGCTCCGGCCGCTCCGGCTCCGGCGCCCGCCGCCGCTGCCCCGGCCCCGGCTGCGGCTCCGGCCCCCGCGCCGGCCGCCCCCGCCGCGCCTGCTCCGGCGCCCGCCGCCGCTGCTCCGGCCGCCCCGGCTCCCGCGCCCGCTCCGGCCGCCCCGGCTCCGGCCGCCGCCCCGGCCGCGTCCGCCGCCACCAAGGCCACCGACGAGGGCGCCTACGTCACCCCGCTGGTGCGCAAGCTCGCCGCCGAGAACGGTGTCGACCTGGGCTCCGTCAAGGGCACCGGCGTCGGCGGTCGTATCCGCAAGCAGGACGTCGTCGCGGCCGCCGAGGCCGCGAAGGCCGCCGCCGCCGCGCCGGCCCCGGCCGCCGCCGCCCCGGCTGCCGCCGCCAAGAAGGCGCCGAGCCTGGAGGCCTCCCCCCTCCGTGGCCAGACCGTCAAGATGCCGCGCATCCGCAAGGTCATCGGCGACAACATGGTCAAGGCGCTGCACGAGCAGGCGCAGCTGTCGTCGGTCGTCGAGGTCGACGTCACGCGTCTGATGAAGCTGCGTGCCCGGGCCAAGGACTCCTTCGCCGCGCGCGAGGGCGTCAAGCTCTCCCCGATGCCGTTCTTCGTCAAGGCCGCGGCCCAGGCGCTGAAGGCGCACGCGCCGATCAACGCCAAGATCAACGAGGGCGAAGGCACGATCACCTACTTCGACACCGAGAACATCGGTATCGCGGTGGACTCGGAGAAGGGCCTGATGACCCCGGTCATCAAGCACGCCGGTGACCTCAACATCGCCGGTATCGCGAAGGCCACGGCGGAGCTGGCCGGCAAGGTCCGCGCCAACAAGATCACGCCCGACGAGCTGTCCGGCGCGACCTTCACGATCTCCAACACCGGTTCGCGCGGCGCGCTCTTCGACACGATCATCGTGCCGCCGGGCCAGGTCGCGATCCTCGGCATCGGTGCCACGGTCAAGCGCCCGGCGGTCATCGAGACCGAGGAGGGCACGGTCATCGGCGTCCGCGACATGACGTACCTGACCCTCTCCTACGACCACCGTCTGGTGGACGGCGCCGACGCGGCCCGTTACCTGACGGCCGTCAAGGCGATCCTGGAGGCGGGCGAGTTCGAGGTCGAGCTCGGGCTGTAGCCCCTGGACACCCGCACGACGGCGGTGCCCCGTCCGGAGTTCTCCGGGCGGGGCACCGCTGTGTTCGCGCCGGGTCCGCGTGGAGACCGCGGAGCCTGGCCGGTACGGGTCTTTACAAACCGGCCCTCCGTGGGAGCGTGTAAGTCTCGTCTCACCTGCGCGAAAGCACCCCCGTGCGCCTCTCCACCGGACGGCCACGGCTTTATTGTCTAGAGGTCAACGCCCTTGGGGCTCTGTCCCCCGCCGAAGGAGCCCGCATGACCACCGCGCCCGTCGTCCACTCGCTGCGCGAACAGATCCGCGAGCACATCGTGGAGGGGATCGTGAGCGGACGGTGGAAGCCGGGCGAGCGGATCGTGGAGCGGCGGATCGCGACGGAGCTGGAGGTCAGCCAGACGCCCGTGCGGGAGGCGCTGCGCGAGCTGGAGTCGCTGCGGTTGATCGAATCCGCGCCGAACAAGGGCGTACGGGTGCGGAATCTGACGGCGGCCGATCTGGAGGAGAGCTACCCGGTCCGGGCGGGTCTGGAGGCGATCGCGGCGGAGCTGGCGGCGGAGCGGTTGGCGGAGGACTGCTCGGCGCTGGAGCCGCATGTGGCCGCGCTGTACGAGGCGGACCGGAACGCGGACGGGACGTCCCAGGTGCGGCACACGGTGGCCTTCCACCGCGAGCTGGTGCGGGCCGCCGGGAACTCGGTGCTGCTGCACACGTGGGAGGGGCTGGGGATCGAGGTGTTCACGGCGCTGTCGATCCGGTGGCTGGGGACGGTTCAGCAGTCCTACGCCGAGGAGCACGAGGAGTTGGTGGCGGCGTTCCGTCGGCGTGACCCTCGGATCGCGGACCTGGTGAAGGCGCATGTGTTGGGCTGCGCGCCGCACACGGACGACGAGCCGGTTCAGGGCGCCTAGCGACTCGGGGGTGCGGGTGCGTCGGCGACTGCGGGTGCGTGGGGGCCGTTCGCGCAGTTCCCCGCGCCCCTGAAAAGCAGGGGCTGCGCCCCGTGCTTTTCACCCTGCGGCCCCGTCGTCTTTCAGGCCCGCAGGGCCTGGTCTTTGTCTTTTAGGGGCGCGGGGAACTGCGCGAGCAACCCCCACTCACCCGCACCCGCCAACGCGCCCGAACCCCCGAGCTGTTGAGCGAACCCCCGCTCAAACGCCGCCCCACCTGCAGAAACCCGGGACCACCAAGGCACCCGGTGTCTCCGCCGGAGGCACCCCGTGCCGACTTTCTCGTGATCAAGATATTTTGCCCGCAACCCTTTGATCGATCATCGATCAGCGGGTTACAGTCGCCGACGGGCTTCCACCGAAGCCCTCGCCCTGTCCTGCCAAAGACCAAGGGCAACCCCCGAACCCTTACCGATGAGGGAACCCCCTTCGACTGAGGAAGGCGGCGCAATGACCGACCCCAACGCCATCCAGCCGAGCGCGCTCGACCAGCTCCCCGACCGCGACCCGGAGGAGACCGCCGAATGGCAGGCCTCGCTGGACGCCGTCACCAAGGCGGCCGGGCCGCACCGCGCGGCGTACCTGATGCGCCGCACCCTGGAGCGTGCGGAGGGCAACGGCATCGCGCTGCCCAAGCTGCTCGAGACGGACTACGTCAACACCATCCCCACCGCCGCCGAGCCGGGCATCCCCGGTGACGAGGCGATGGAGCGCCGTATCACCGCGTGGAACCGCTGGAACGCGGCCGCGATGGTCAGCCGTGGCTCCAAGTACGGCGTCGGCGGCCACATCGCCACCTTCGCCTCCGCCGCCTGGCTCTACGAGACGGGCTTCAACCACTTCTTCAAGGGCAAGGAGGCCGACGGCTCGGGCGACCAGCTCTACATCCAGGGCCACGCCTCCCCCGGCATCTACGCCCGCGCCTTCCTCGACGGCCGGCTGAACGAGTCCCACCTGGACAACTTCCGCCGCGAGTCGGGCGGCGACGGCCTCCCGTCGTACCCGCACCCGCGCCGTCTGCCCTGGCTGTGGGAGTTCCCGACGGTGAGCATGGGCCTCGGCCCCCTCTCCGCCATCTACCAGGCGCGCTTCAACCGCTATCTCACCAGCCGCGGCATCAAGGACGTCTCGAACTCCCACGTCTGGGCGTTCCTCGGCGACGGCGAGATGGACGAGCCGGAGTCGACGGCCGCACTCGCGCTGGCGAGCCGCGAGGGTCTGGACAACCTGACCTTCGTCATCAACTGCAACCTGCAGCGCCTCGACGGCCCGGTCCGCGCCAACTTCAAGATCGTGCAGGAGCTGGAGGCCCAGTTCCGGGGCGCCGGCTGGAACGTCGTCAAGACGCTCTGGGGTTCCGCCTGGGACGAGCTGTTCCAGCTGGACACCACCGGTGCGCTCCTGCGCCGGCTGCGCGAGGTGCCCGACGCGCAGGTGCAGACGTACCAGACCCGCGACGCCGCCTACATCCGCCAGGACTTCTTCGGCAAGGACCCGGCGCTCGTCGAGATGGCGAAGCTGCTGAGCGACGACAAGATCCTGGAGTGCTTCCACCTCTCGCGCGGCGGTCACGAGGCGCGCAAGGTGTACGCCGCCTACAAGGCCGCCGTCGAGTTCAAGGGCGCGCCGACCGTCATCCTGGCCCAGACCGTCAAGGGCTTCACCCTCGGTGAGGGCTTCGCGTCGAAGAACGCCAACCACCAGATGAAGAAGCTGTCGACGGACGAGTTCAAGCAGATGCGTGATCTGCTCGAACTCCCCATCAAGGACAGCGACTTCGTCGACGGGGTGGTGCCCTACGGCCACCCGGGCGCCGACTCCCCCGAGGTCCGCTACCTCCAGGAGCGCCGTGCCGCGCTCGGCGGTCCCGCCCCGGCCCGCCGTACGCACGCGCTGGCTCCGCTGCCGGCCGCCGCCGACAAGACCTTCGCCTCTTTCGACAAGGGCTCCGGCTCGCAGAACGTGGCGACGACCATGGCCTTCGTCCGCCTGGTCAAGGACCTGGTCCGCGACAAGCAGACCGGCCGCCGCTGGGTGCCGATCGTCCCCGACGAGGCGCGCACCTTCGGTATGGAGTCGCTCTTCCCGTCGCTCGGGATCTACTCCCCCAAGGGCCAGACGTACGAGCCGGTCGACCGTGACCAGCTGATGTACTACAAGGAGGCCAAGGACGGGCAGATCCTCAACGAGGGGATCACCGAGGCCGGTTCCATGGCCGACTTCATCGCCGCCTCGACGTCGTACGCGACGCACGGCGAGGCGATGATCCCGTTCTACATCTTCTACTCGATGTTCGGCTGGCAGCGGACCGCCGACCAGATGTGGCAGCTCGGCGACCAGCTCGGCCGCGGCTTCCTCGTCGGCGCGACGGCCGGCCGTACGACCCTGACGGGCGAGGGCCTCCAGCACGCCGACGGCCACTCCCCGGTGATCGCGGCGACGAACCCGGCGGCGCTGACGTACGACCCGGCGTTCGCGTACGAGGTCGCGACGATCGTCAAGGACGGTCTGCGGCGGATGTACGGCGAGGCCGCGCCGGACGAGGACCCGAACGTCTTCTACTACCTGACCGTCTACAACGAGCCGCTGCCGCAGCCCGCGAAGCCGGCCGTGGCGGGCGTGGACGAGGGCATCGTCAAGGGGCTGTACCGCTTCAACACGGCCGAGACGGCGGGGCTGTCCCCGGTCGCGAACGCGCCGCGCGTGCAGCTGCTCGGCTCCGGTACGGCGATCCACTGGGCCCTGGAGGCGCAGAAACTCCTCGCGGAGGAGTGGGGGGTGGCGGCCGACGTCTGGTCCGCGACGTCCTGGAGCGAGCTGCGGCGGGACGCGCTGGAGGCGGACGCGGCGCTGCTGCGCGGGGAGGAGCGGGTGCCGTTCGTGCGGCAGGCGCTGCAGGGGGCGGAGGGGCCGGTGCTGGCCGTCTCCGACTACATGCGGCAGGTTCCCGACCAGATCGCGCAGTGGGTGGAGCAGGACTACTCGTCGCTCGGGGCGGACGGGTTCGGGCTCTCCGACACCCGTGAGGCCGCGCGGCGTCACTTCGGGGTCGACGCGCAGTCGATCGTGGTGGCGGTGCTGGCGCAGCTCGCGCGTCGGGGCGAGGTCAAGGCGACGGCCGTCAAGGAGGCCCGGGAGCGGTACGGGCTGTAGGGGCGCCTCATAGCTCGGGGGCGCGGGTTTCGTCGGCGGGTGCGGGTCCGTGGGGGCTTCTCGCGCAGTTCCCCGCGCCCCTGAAAAGCAGGGGCTGCGCCCCGTGCTTTTCATGAAGGGCCGAAGGCTCCTTCAGGGGCGCGGGGAACTGCGCGAGAAGCCCCACCGGACCCGCACCCGAAGAAACGCACTCGAAGAACGCACCCGACAACGCACCCCCTTTTGTAATCCCGGCCCGGCATCATGGCCCCATGCGTGCTGCCCGGCTGATCAAGATGGTGTTGTTGCTTCAGTCCCGGCCCTCCATGACCGCCGCCGAACTCGCGCGGGAGCTGGAGGTGTCGGAGCGGACCGTGACGAGGGACGCCCAGGCGCTGTCGGAGGCGGGCGTGCCGGTCTACGCGGACCGGGGCCGGGCCGGGGGGTACCGGCTGATCGGCGGGTACCGGACGCGGCTGACGGGGCTCGCCCGCACCGAGGCCGAGGCGTTGTTCCTCAGCGGTGTGCCGGGCGCGCTGCGGGAGATGGGGTTGGAGGACGCGGCCTCCGCCGCCCGGCTGAAGGTCTCGGCCGCCCTCCTCCCCTCCCTTCGCGACGCCTCCCGTACGGCCTCCCAGCGGTTCCACCTCGACGCGCCGAGCTGGTTCAAGGAGCCGAAGACGCCCGAGCTGCTGCCCACCGTGGCGGACGCGGTCTGGGACGACCGTCGGATCGTCGCGCGGTACCGCAAGGGATCCACCGAGGTCGAGCGCGCCCTGGAGCCGTACGGTCTCGTGCTCAAGGCCGGCGTCTGGTACCTGTGCGCCCGGGTCCCCGACGCGGACGCCCCTTCCGGCGCCGGCTCCGGCGCGCGCTCGGGTTCGGGGGTCTTCCGTACCTACCGCATCGATCGCTTCACCACCGTCGACACCGGCGACGACCGCTTCACGCGGGACGAGGAGTTCGATCTGCCGGCCTACTGGGACGAGCAGGCGGAACGATTCGCCCGGTCGATCCTGCGCGCCGAGGTCGTCGTGCGGCTGTCGGCGGAGGGGGTGCGGAGGCTGCCGCACGTGGTGGACCCCGTGTCGGCCCGGGACGCGTTGAGCGCCGTGGCCGACACCCCCGACGAGCACGGCCGGGTGACCCTCGCCCTCCGCGTGGAGTCGGAGGACGTGGCGTACACCCAGCTCATCGCCTTGGGAGCGGAGGCCGAGGTGCTGGCTCCCGCCGGGCTGCGGGAGCGCTTCGCGGACGACGCGCGCCGGCTGGCCCGGCTGTACGAGTCCCCATGAGGCAAGAAATGGGTCGTTCTTAACGTGCGTCCCACCCGCTCAGGCCCGATGCTGGACCAGTGATGGACGAGACGGAGTTCTGGGAGCTGGTGGACACGGCCCGCGAGGACGCCGAGGGCGATCCGGAGGACCAGGCCGACCTGCTCGTGGAACGGCTCGGCCGACTGGACCCGGAGGCGGTGCTGGACTTCGCCCGGCACTTCGAGTCCCGTTACAACCGCGCGTACACCTGGGACCTCTGGGGCGCCGCCACGGTGCTGCTGGGCGGTGCCAGCGACGACGCGTTCGACTACTTCCGGTGCTGGCTGATCGGCCAGGGCCGGGAGGTCTTCGAGGGCGCGGTGCACGACCCCGACGCGCTCGCCGATCTGCTGGACGACTTCGACGAGGAGATCGACGGGGACGCCGAGGAGCTGGGATACGCCGCGGACGAGGCGTACGAGCAGCTCACCGGTGTGGTCGCCCCGGACCTCGGCATCCCGCCCCCGCCCGGCGAACCCGAGGGCACCCCGCTCGACTTCGAGGACGAGTCCGCGCTCGCGGAACGCTGCCCGAAGCTCTGGGAGCGGTTCCGGGCCTAGCGGTTCCGGGCCCAGCGGTTCCGGGCCCAGCGGTTCCGGCCCTGGCCGGCCGGGGGCCGTCGGGGTCAGCCGCGGAGTTGGCGGTTCGTCGTGCGGGGCAGGTAGGCGTACGGCTCGGTGGTGTACGGCCCGCCGTGGTGGCGTCGTTCCTTGCCCGGGGCCGGGTGTTCGGGGGCCGAGGCGCCGTGCGGGGGCGCCGAGTTGGCGCGCTCCAGCGCGGACGCGGTGACGGCGGACGGGCCGAGCACGACGACGGCGGTCGCGCAGGCCACCGTCCACGGGCTCCGCAGCGCCGAGAACCAGGACTTCTTCGGGTCGCGGGACGCGCGCTTCGTACGGCTGCTGATCATTTTCCCCACCTCCGGTCGGCGTGACGACCACGAAGGTAGGGCGCGGATCTGGGAGGACTCTGTGAGCCGACGGCGCGCTGTCTGTGAACCTCATGAGATGTGCCGCCCCGCTAGGTCCGGCCCTGGAGGCGGGCCGCCCGTTCGCGGATCGCGGGCAGGCGTTCGGCGAGGGCCGCGCCGGGGCAGCTGGTCATGTAGCCGTCGCTGTGGCCCGCGAGGGTGGGCAGCAGGACGGTGGTGCCGGCGGCGTAGCGGCTGAGGCTGTTGCTGGAGGTGAGCCGGACGCTGCCCCGGGGGTCGATGTCGGAGAGCCCCAGCTTCCAGGCGGCCAGCGCGGCGATCGCGTCGGTCATGGCCCGCGGGACGGGGACGCCCGCGGTGAAGGTGCCGAGGGCCGCGATACCGGAGGTGCGGTGGTTGAAGCCCTGGGTGTGGGCGCCGACGACGGCGCGGTCGACGCCGCCCGCGCGGCCCTCGTAGATGGTGCCGCAGCGGTCGACGAGGAAGTTGTAGCCGATGTCGTCCCAGTGCTTGGCGTCGGTCTGGCCGGTGTAGAGGCCGCGGATGATGCGGGGCGCGTCGGCGCAGTCGTAGCCGTTCGGGGAGTCCGTGTGGTGGATGAAGACGGCGGCGACCTCGTCGTCGTAGCGGGCGGGCGGCTGGCTGGGCGCGTCCTTCTCCAGCCAGCGCGACCTGGGCACGATGGGGGGCCGGGGCGCCTGGTGCGGCGGCGCGGGGCGGGTGGTGGCGGGCCCGTCGGCGCGCTCGGCCGTACCGTCTCCGCCGATCGCGCCCAGCACCAGGGCGAGCACGGCCGCCAGTCCGGCCAGACAGGCCGGCAGCAGGAGGACGGGCCGGGGCAGGTCCACACGGGCCCGGGCCAGGCGCGTACGCTCGCGGATCCGGCGCACCCGCTCCCGGGCGGGTCGCGTGCGGTCGTGGGACCGGCGTGGCCGCTGTCCGGACGGGTCCGGGGCGCGCGGGGTCCGCGCGCGGCGCCGCCACACGCGCGGCAGCCGCCGTATTCGCGCCCCCCGCGACATCCGGAACACACGCATGGCCCCACCGTCACCCGGATGCCCGTCGGCCGCGATGTGGAGTGGGCCACCCGGGGGAAGCGGAAGGAACCAACGCCGTGGTCCGGGACGTTTTTACTTTTCGGGGCGGACACGACGCGGTACCGGCCGGTCGGCTCGGGTCACCGGGGTGCCGTGCGGCCACAGCTGATCACTGCACCCGTGCCGCGCGTACTACAGGGTCCCTGGAGAAAGGCGGTCGGAGTGGACGTGCTCGACATCCTGCTGATGCTGGTGATCCTGGCCTACGCGGCGTCCGGTTACCGTCGCGGCCTGGTCGCGGGATGTGTGTCCCTCGCCGGTTTCGTGGGCGGCGCGGCGATAGGCGTCTGGGTGCTGCCCTGGATGATGGAGCTGGTGGAGGCGGGCACCCCGGCGGCGACGGTCACGGCGGTGCTGACGGTCCTGGTGCCGGGCGTGATCGGGCACGAGCTGGCGGGCCGGCTGGCGCTGCGGCTGCGCCGGGAGATCGACCGCAGTCCGCTGCGGGTGGCCGACGGCGTCGGCGGCGCCGCGGCCAACACGGTGGCCGTGCTGATCGTGGCGTGGGTGGCCGCGAGCGTCCTCGGGGCCTCCTCGTCGGCGGTGGTGACCAACTCGATCCGTAACTCCGCGCTGCTCGGCGCCGTGCAGAACACCATGCCGGAGACCACCCCGGCCTGGTTCTCCAACGCCACCTCGGCGCTCACCGAGGCGGGCTTCCCGCAGGTCTTCAACCCCTTCGAGAACGAGGCGACGGCCGAGGTCGCCAAGCCGTCCGGCGACAGCGTCACCGCGGCCGCGACCGCCGCCGCCAAGCGCAGCACGGTGAAGATCGAGGGCGTCGCGGGCACCCAGGGCCGCGAGGGCAGCGGCTTCGCGTACGCCACCGAGCATGTGATGACCAACGCCCACGTGGTGGCCGGCATCGACGAGCCGACCGTGCGGGTGGGCGGTGTGGGCAAGGCGTACGAGGCGAAGGTGGTGCTGTTCGATCCGAACAAGGACGTGGCGGTCCTGTACGTCCCGGGACTGCGGGCTCCGCTGCTGAGCTTCGACGACAGCGCCGGGCGCGGTGACGCGGCGGTGGTGGCCGGCTATCCGGAGGACGGCGGCCTGGACCTCCAGGCGGCCACGGTCGCCAGCCGTATCGACGCGACCGGGCGGAACATCTACAACACCGACGCGGTCACCCGCGACATCTACTCCATCCGCTCCACCGTGCGCCCCGGCAACTCCGGCGGACCCCTCCTCACCACCGACGGCAAGGTGTTCGGGGTCGTCTTCGCCCGCTCCACCTCGGACGCGGAGACGGGGTACGTGCTCACCGTGGACGAGGTCGCCCCCGACGCGGAGCGCGCCGCGAACGCGACGGCGCCGGTGGACACGGGCGACCTCGTGACCTCGTGAGCGGTGATCGCTTGCCGGGCGTCTGATCGGGGCCGTTCAGAGCCGCCTCAGAGGCGACGGCCCATCAGCACGTCGTCCACGTAGGCCCCGTCGATCAGGAACTCCTCCGGCAGGACGCCCTCCACGACGAAGCCCTCGGACTCGTAGAGCTTCCTGGCCGGGGTGTTGTGGCCGAGGACCCGCAGGGTGAGCCGGCGGGCGCCGCGCCGCCGGCACTCGTCCTGCGCGGCGCGCAGCAGGGCCCGGGCGACGCCCGAGCCGCGTGCCTCGTCCGCGACGGCGAGACCCTGGATCTGGCGGACGTGGGCGTGGCAGGCGAGGTTCGAGGGCAGGGCGAGGCGGATGTATCCGACGACACTGCCGCCGAGCTCGGCCACCAGGTGGTCGTGGGGGCCGTACCGCTCGTTGAAGAAGGGCTCGTGCGGCTGCGTGGGCCGCTCCTGGACGGAGTGCAGGGTGGACCAGGTCTCGCGGTCGAGGCGGCCGAGCGCGTCCTCGTCGTCCGAGGTCGCGAGGCGTATGTGCGGAACGGGCATGGCGGCCACTGTACGGCGGTCCCTGCACGGCGGTCCCTGTACGGGCGGCCACGGTGCGGGCGGCGGCACGGTGATCGGGCGGCCGGGTCCGCTGGTCATCTGTGGCGGCAGCTCCCTCGGCCGGCGGCCGGTTCCCGCCGGTCGACGTGCCCCGGGCCCGCGTTCGCGCCGGTCGCCGGGCAGGATGGTGGGCATGACCGATGAATCGCCCGTTCCGCCCGGTTCTCGTATCGCGATCGCCGGTGCGTCCGGCCTGATCGGTTCGGCGCTGGCCCGCTCCCTCACCGAGGACGGCTACGAGGTGCTCCGGCTCGTGCGACGGGAGCCCCGGGCACGGGGCGAGGTGCGCTGGGACCCGGGCGCGGGACGGGTCGACCTCGCGGGGCTCGCGGGGTGCGCGGCCGTCGTCAACCTCGCCGGCGCGGGGGTCGCGTCCCGCCGCTGGACCGACGCGTACAAGGCGGCGATCCGCGAGAGCCGGGTGCGCGGCACCCGGACCCTCGCCGAGGCCGCCGCCGCCCTCGACACTCCGCCGAGCGTGTTCGTCAACGGCAGCGCGATCGGGTTCTACGGCTACACGGGTGACCGCGTGGTCGACGAGTCGGCGGAGCCGGGGTCGGAGTTCCTGTCCGCGCTGTGCGTGGAGTGGGAGGGGGCGGCCGGGGTCGCGCGGGAGGCCGGGATCCGTACGGCGTTCGCCCGCACGGGGCTGGTGGTGGCCCGGGGCGGGGGTGCCTGGGGGCCGCTGTTTCCGCTGTTCAAGGCGGGGTTGGGCGGGCGGATGGGGGACGGCCGCCAGTACTGGAGCTTCATCTCCCTGCACGACGAGGTCGCGGCGCTGCGGCATCTGCTCTTCACGCCGTCGCTGTCCGGGCCGTTCAACCTGACGGCGCCGACGCCGCGCACCAACCGGGAGATCACGGCGGCGATGGGGCGCGTGCTGCACCGGCCCACGGTGTTCACGGTGCCGGCACCCGCGCTGCGGCTGGTCCTCGGGGGTGTCGCCGGTGATGTGCTGGGGAGCACGCGGGCGGTTCCTTCGCGGTTGCTGGAGTCGGGCTTCACGTTCAGACATCCGGAGATCGACGAAGCGATTCGAGCTGCGCTCGGCTGACCGGGGGGTTCGTTGTGGGGGCGGGGCGTTGTCGGGTGCGGGTGGTTCGTGGTTGCTCGCGCAGTTCCCCGCGCCCCTGAAAAGCAGGGGCTGCGCCCCGTGCTTTTCGGCCCGCGGTCGCCGATGAACTGGCGCCCCCCGAACGCCCGGCGCACACGCACCCCGCCCATGCCCCCGTGCGAGGTCACACGCTCCTTCCCCGGACCCGGCCCCCACCTTCACTCTCGTGCCGAACTCAGGTATTTCAGATGGGTGTTGGGGGCATAACGTCCCCGCAGCCGCGCGACCTCGGGAGGGGCACGTGCTTGAGTCGGTGCACCAGTCGGCGTACCAGGCGGACACGCGGGACGTGGACGTCATCGTCGTAGGAGCCGGCGTGGCCGGCCTCGCTGCGGCCGGACATCTGACCAGGGCGGGTCTGCGGGCCCTCGTCCTGGAGGCCGCCCCCGCCGTCGGCGGCCGTATGTCCACCGAGAAGATCGACGGCTTCCGCCTCGACCGGACGACGCATCTGCTGTCCACGTCGTACCCGGAACTGCGCCGCACCCCGGGTATGGAAACCCTGCCCCTGCGCCCGTTCGCCCCCGGCGTCCTGCTGCACTCCGACGGCCGTCATCAGCGGGCCGGCGCCACCCCGGTGCTGCGGAGCGCGAGGGGCGCACTCACGGCCGCACGCGCCCTCGCAAGCGCCCCCAGGCTCCCTCGGAACCAGGGTCGCGCCCAGGCCAGGGCCACGGGCACCCGACCGGGTCGGCTGGGTGCCCCCGCCGACCAGTCCCGACTGGCCATGGCCCTGGCCCGGCTCGCCGCGACCGCGCCCGAACGGCTCCTCACCCGGGCCGAGGTCCCGGCCTCCCAGGCCCTGGCGACCCGGGGCTTCCCACCCCGGACGATCGACGGTTTCGTCCGTCCCCTGCTGACCGCGCTGCTCGCCGACCCGGCGCTGGCGACCTCCAGCCGCTGCGCCGACCTGGCCCTGCACACCTACGCGACAGGCCGGCTCTGCGTCCCGGAGGGCGGCGCCGACACCCTTCCCGAACTCCTCGCGGCCGCGCTGCCGCCGGGGTCGGTCCGTACGGGGGTGCGGGTGACCGCCATCAGCACGACCTCGGTGACCACGGCGGACCACGGTGAACTCGCCTGCCGGGCCGTGGTGCTGGCCACGGACGCCCGGTCCGCCGCCGAACTGCTCCCCGGTTTGCGCGTGCCGGGGTTCCACCCGGTGACGGTCCTGCACCACGCCACGGACGAACCCCCGTTGACGGAACCGGCGTTGCTCCTCGACGCCGACCGCGGCGGGCCCGTCTCGCACACGGCGGTGATCAGCCAGGTCGACCCGAGCCGGGCGCCGGCGGGCCGCGCCCTGATCACCTCCACGGTGCTCGGTACTCCCCCGGACGCCGCGCACCTCGACGCCACGGTCCGCGCCCAACTGGCCCGCCTCTACCGCACGTCGACGACCCGTTGGGAGCTGCTGGCCGCGTACCACGTTCCCGAGGCGGTCCCCGCGATGCCCGCGCCGCACGATCTGCGCCGCCCGGTGCGGCTCCTCGCCGGCCTCTACGTCTGCGGCGACCACCGCGACACCAGCACCGTGCAGGGCGCGCTCCACTCCGCCCGCCGGGCCGCCCACGCCGTCCTGACCGACCTGGACGCCCACCCCACGTTCCTGGAGGAACCGCTGGAAACGGCCGCGTGAGACCGCGCGGGGCCACCGGGACCCGTGGGGGCCCGTGGAGACCCGTCCACGGCCCCAGGGGCCTCGTGGAGCGGCGTGGACGGCCTGAACGGCACAGGGGCGCCCGGAGTTTCCTCCGGGCGCCCCTGTCGTGTGCCGCGCGCCTACAGCAGCGCCGCCACCTTGTCCCGGTAGCCCCGTACGGGGGCCGCGTCCCGGTACGGCTCCAGTCGGCGTTCGAAGTCGCGGACGTACTCCACGGCCCTGACCGACCGCATCTCGGCGGCCTGGCCCGCGGCCTCCGCGCCGAGCTGGCAGGCCTGGTCGAGTTCGCCGAGGCCGAGGCGGGCGGAGGCGAGGACGACACGGCAGAAGAGGCGGCTGCGGGCGTAGGCGGGTGCCCTCAACTGCAGCGAGCGTTCCGCGTGTTGGGCGGCCGCGCGGTACTGCTGGAGGTCGCGGTGGCTGTGGCCGAACTCGTCGGCGAGCTGCGCCTCGTCGAAGAACCGCGCCCAGTACGGGACTTCGTCCCCGGGGCGGGCCGTCTCCAGGGCGCGTTCGGCGCGGACCAGCGCGGCCGTGGAGGCCCGGACCTCGCCCAGCACCGCGTGGCCGCGCGCCTCGACGGAGTGCAGCAGCGACTGCACCACCGGCGGCACGGCCGACCCGACACCCTGCTGGGCGACGCGCGCGAGCTGCACGGCCTCCCGGCCGTGCCCCAGATAGACCGCCTGACGGCTCATCGTGACGAGCACGTACGCCCCGTACGCCCGGTCCCCCGCCGCCTGCGCCAGCCTGAGCGCCTGCACGAAGTACCGCTGGGCGAGGCCGTGCGCCCCGATGTCGTACGAGGTCCAGCCGGCCAGCCGGGTCAGGTCGGCGGCGGCCGCGAACAGCCGTCGGCCGATCTGTTCGCCGTAGGCGCCGCGCAGCATGGGCTCGGCCTCGTGCTCCAGGTAGCGCACGAGGGCCTGGCGGGCGTGGCCGCCGCCGTAGGCGTCGTCGAGGGCGCGGAACAGCTCGCCCACCGAGCGGAGGGCGGCGATGTCCCCGCCGGTGACCTTCTGGCCGGGGCCGCGCTCGGTCTGGCTGCGCTGCCGGGGGACGACCGGGCGGCCCTGCGGGGGGACCCGGGTGGCCGCCGGATCACCGCGCCCCACCCGGTCGTCGGCCCGGCCGATCAGCCAGTCGCGGCTGGGGACGACCAGCCCGGCGGGCGTGAACGCGATCTTGCGGAGCTCGGCGTGGCTGCCGGAGTCCTTGCGCCACAGGCCGCCGACGATGTCGATGGCCTCCTCGGGGGTCGCGGCGAACTCCAGGCCCGCGTAGACGGGGGCGCAGGCGTCCAGGCCGAGGTCCTGGGCGGTGAGGCGGCGGCCGAGGCGGCGGGTGAACACCTCGGCGATGAGTGCGGGTGTCGTCCCCCGGGGCTGCTGACCGCGCAGCCAGCGGGTGACCGACGTCTTGTCGTATCTGAGGTCGAGGCCGTGTTCGAGACCGAGCTGGTCCACACGGCGCGCTAGTCCCGCGTTCGAGAACCCCGCTTCTGCGATGAGGGCGGCGAGCTGGCGGTTGGGGGTGCGCTGCGCGGGTCGTTCCGTCATCTGCGGTGCGGTCTCCTGCCTTCCGGGTGTCGGCGGGGTTTCCCGGATTGCCTGGTGAGAAGCCTTTTGCGGCCTTGTGAACGGCGCGAATGTAGCGGAGAGTAAGCGTCCGATCGCACACTTCCGCGTCCATTCATCCGATCGTGTGAGGATTTGCCGCACGGCTGACGTGGACGGCCTCCGACACGCGCCGGCTGAGCCCCTCGTACGCCCGGCGGCCGCGGCGTACGACGAGCGTCGGCCCGCACCCCCGCGCCGCGTACGGCGGCGGGCGGAGGCCGCTCGAACAGGTCGCGGTCGTACGGTCGTACAGTGGCTTGGGCGCTGCACGCGCCTGACAGAGCCACAGGGCTATCGCGGTCCGCCGCCCGGCGGTACCGCCGAGGGAGGCGCTTGCCGTGAGTGGGTTGCGGTTCGTCCGCATGGGGTTCGGCGCGGAGATGGTCGAGTACCAGGAGGCGTGGGACGAGCAGCGCCGGGTGCACGCGGCGCGCTTCGCCGACGAGGTCCCCGACACCGTGCTGCTCCTGGAGCACCCGCCGGTCTACACGGCCGGGCGGCGCACGGCCGACAACGAGCGCCCCCTCGACGGCACGCCCGTGATCGACGTCGACCGCGGCGGCAAGATCACCTGGCACGGCCCCGGCCAGCTGGTGGGCTACCCGATCCAGAAGCTGCCCCGCCCGGTGGACGTGGTGGCCCACGTACGGCGGCTCGAGGAGGCCCTGATCCGTACGTGCGCGGAGTTCGGCGTCGAGACGACCCGGGTCGAGGGCCGCAGCGGTGTCTGGGTGCTCGGCGATCCGGTCGAGCAGCGGCTCGGCGGGCTGTCGCTGGACCTCGACCCCCGGATGACCGACGACGAGTTCGACCCCCGGATGAACGGGCCGGAGTACGCGCCCTCCAACGCCGGGCAGCGGCGCGAGGACCGCAAGATCGCGGCGATCGGGATCCGGGTGGCGAAGGGGGTCACGATGCACGGCTTCGCGCTCAACGTGAACCCCGACAACAAGTGGTTCGACCGGATCATCCCGTGCGGCATCCGTGACGCAGGGGTGGCGTCGCTCGCGGGCGAGCTGGGTCGGGACGTGACGATCACCGAGGTGTTGCCGGTGGTCGAGCGCCACCTGCGGGACGTTCTGGAGAACGCGGACCTGCAGCCGCGGGTGGTGGAACGGGCGTCGGCGTAGCCGGGGGCGGGGCGCGTCGGCGGGTGCGGGTCCGGTGGGAGCTGGTCGCGCAGTTCCCCGCGCCCCTTGAAAACCCCGGGCGCGCCCCATGCCGGTAAGGGGCGCGGGGAACTGCGCGAGAAGCCCCACCGGACGGACGCCCGGGGGTCGAAGGGGCGCAGCCCCTGGGATGGGACGGGTAGGGGCGGCGGGGCGGGGAATGCCGCCTCGAAGCCGAAGGTTGCCCACCCCGGGGACCGAGAACCGTACGGGCGTACCCTGGTGGACGCCGAAGAATCGAAGCACAGGGAGCCAATGTGTCCGCAGTCGCACCCGACGGACGCAAGATGCTGCGCCTGGAGGTCCGCAACAGCCAGACCCCCATCGAGCGCAAGCCCGAGTGGATCAAGACCCGGGCGAAAATGGGCCCCGAGTACACGAAGATGCAGGGCCTCGTGAAGAGCGAGGGGCTCCACACCGTCTGTCAGGAAGCCGGATGCCCCAACATCTATGAGTGCTGGGAGGACCGCGAGGCCACGTTCCTCATCGGCGGCGACCAGTGCACCCGCCGCTGCGACTTCTGCCAGATCGACACCGGCAAGCCGGAGGCGCTGGACCGCGACGAGCCCCGCCGCGTCGGCGAGTCCGTCGTCACCATGGACCTGAACTACGCCACCATCACCGGCGTCGCCCGCGACGACCTGGAGGACGGCGGCGCCTGGCTGTACGCGGAGACCGTGCGCCAGATCCACCAGCAGACCGCGCAGCGCGCGGACGGCCAGACCAAGGTCGAGCTGCTGGCGCCCGACTTCAACGCCGTCCCGGAGCTGCTGGAGGAGGTCTTCGCCTCCCGCCCCGAGGTCTTCGCGCACAACGTCGAGACGGTCCCGAGGATCTTCAAGCGCATCCGCCCCGGCTTCCGCTACGAGCGCTCCCTGAAGGTCATCACCGAGGCCCGTGACTACGGTCTGGTCACGAAGTCGAACCTCATCCTGGGCATGGGCGAGACCCGCGAGGAGGTCAGCGAGGCGCTCAAGCAGCTGCACGACGCGGGCTGCGAGCTGGTGACCATCACGCAGTACCTGCGCCCGAGCGTCCGGCACCACCCCGTGGAGCGCTGGGTCAAGCCGCAGGAGTTCGTCGAGCTGAAGCAGGAGGCCGACGAGATCGGCTTCTCCGGCGTGATGTCCGGCCCGCTGGTCCGTTCCTCGTACCGCGCCGGCCGCCTGTACCAGATGGCCGTCGAGAAGCGGGGCGCGTACGTCGCGTCGCAGGCCGTCTGACCCCGCGCGACCCCCTCTCCGACCCTTACGCCGAATGGCACGGAGTGCCACCCGATTCGTGTGAATCTGAGCACAAGAGGCTACTCGCCGGTAATGGCCGATTGACCGCGGTCCTGACCGTCCTCGCAGATGAGGGCAGCGTCAGGGCCGCGTCGAGGTTTAAAAGCCGCGTATCAAGGCTTCACTGGCGTTTGACCGGCCGGTCACGCCCTGGTAACACCAATCAGTGACCCTGGTTTCACGCCCGGTACAGGGTCCTAGCCAGAGCAGCCATCCCGAGGGGGACCTCTCATGCAGGCCGCGCCCGTTCGCGCCACAGCGATCCCGTCGTTCACCGATGCACTCCGTGCCGTCGAGTCGCTGCTCATGAGCAGCGGCCAGCGCACCGCCCGTCGCAACGCCTGGACCTCCGTCCTGGAGGACCGCCGCCGTGCCAAGGACCGCGTCGAGACCGAGCGCGTCCTCGAGGCGGTCGTCGCCTCGCGCACCTCCTGACGCAGACCGCCGCACCACGCCGGCACCGCCGCCGCCCGGCGTCGCTTCCCCCAGCGCAGCCGCCGGTCCCCGGTCCCCACCGGCACCGCCGTCGTCCTCGCTTTCGCGGACACGTAGACTTCGTGCCATGGCGAGGAAGGAACCCGCAGCGGACGCTGCGAACCCCGGGCGACTCAAGCAGATCGCTCTGACGTACAAGATGACCCGCAGGGCCGACAAGAAGATCGGTCTTGTACTCGCGGCTGTCGGAATCATCACCTTCGGTGTCTTCCTCGCGATCGGTTTCTTGATCGGTCACCCCATCTATCTCGGCATCCTGGGCTTCCTGCTCGCCTTCCTCGCGACGGCGATCGTGTTCGGACGGCGGGCCGAGCGGGCCGCGTTCGGGCAGATGGAAGGCCAGCCGGGTGCCGCCGCGGCGGTCCTGGACAACGTGGGCCGTGGCTGGACCACGACGCCCGCGGTGGCGATGAACCGCAGCCAGGACGTGGTGCACCGGGCCGTCGGCAAGGCCGGCATCGTCCTGGTCGCCGAGGGCAACCCGAACCGGGTCAAGAGCCTGCTGGCCGCCGAGAAGCGGAAGATGGCCCGCATCGTGGCGGACGTCCCCGTGCACGACCTGGTCGTGGGCACGGGCGAGGGCCAGATCGAGCTGAAGAAGCTCCGCACGACCATGCTCAAGCTGCCGCGCGTCCTCTCCGGCCCCCAGGTGACCGCCACCAACGACCGGCTGCGCGCCATGGGCGACCTGATGAGCAACATGCCGCTCCCCAAGGGCCCGATGCCCAAGGGCATGCGCATGCCGAAGGGCGGCCCGAAGGCCCGCTGACGACATGAGTACGACGATGGGGGCGCCCGGATCACTCCGGGCGCCCCCATCGTCGTACGGCCTCGTCGAGGCGCTAGATCCGCACCTCCACCGTGCGGGCCAGGCGGTCGTGGAGGCCGCGGCCGTCGCGGTCCCAGACCAGGGCCGGGATGGCGAGGCAGAGGAGGGCGGAGCGGGCCAGGGCGCGCCACGGGACGACCGTGCCGGTGTCCTGGGCGACGACGCGCAGGCCGAAGAGGCGCTTACCGGGAGTGAAGCCGACCGTGCCCAGCGTCAGGGCGTGGAGCAGGAAGAAGATGAGCAGGGCCCAGTTGCTGGTGGCCTGGTCGTAGCCGTCGGTGATCAGGCCGTATGCGATCAAGAGGCAGAGGCCCCAGTCGACGGCGAGTGCGCCGAGACGGCGGCCGGGGCGGGCGATGGAGCCGGGCCCCTCCTCCGGCAGACCGAGCTGCTCTCCCCTGTATCCGAAGTCGACTCCGGCCGCCTCCGCGGCGTCACGGGGGCCGGAGAGCCACGATCCGATTGCTTGCCTCTTGTCCACTCGAACACGGTACTGCGACCGTTCTGCCATACGGACAGGTGGGGTGCCGGGCGGGATGTCCGGTTAACTTGTGCGAAACAAATGGGTCACGTACGAGAAATCACCCGTCCCTAGTGTCGAGAGCAGCGTGTGCCACCGCACTGGCCGCACGAACGAACTACCACCCCGGCAGGAGACGTCGGGAGTAGGAGGAGCTGGATGTTCCAGAACGCCGACGAGGCCAAGAAGTTCATCGCGGACGAGGACGTCAAGTTCGTCGACGTCCGCTTCTGCGACCTGCCGGGTGTGATGCAGCACTTCACGATCCCGGCCGAGGCCTTCGACCCGGCCGAGGAGCTCGCGTTCGACGGCTCCTCGATCCGCGGCTTCCAGGCCATCCACGAGTCCGACATGGCGCTGCGCGCCGACCTGACGACCGCGCGCGTCGACCCGTTCCGCCGCGACAAGACGGTCAACATCAACTTCTTCATCCACGACCCGATCACCGGCGAGCAGTACTCCCGTGACCCGCGGAACGTGGCGAAGAAGGCCGAGGCCTACCTCGCGTCGACCGGTATCGCGGACACCGCGTACTTCGGTCCCGAGGCCGAGTTCTACGTCTTCGACAGCGTGCGCTTCAAGACCTCGGAGAACGAGTCCTTCTACCACATCGACTCCGAGGCGGGCGCCTGGAACACCGGTGCGCTGGAGGACAACCGCGGTTACAAGGTCCGCTACAAGGGCGGTTACTTCCCGACCCCGCCGGTCGACCACTTCGCCGACCTGCGTGCGGAGATCTCCCTGGAGCTGGCCAAGTCCGGCCTCCAGGTCGAGCGTCAGCACCACGAGGTGGGCACCGCCGGCCAGGCCGAGATCAACTACAAGTTCAACACGCTGCTCGCCGCGGCCGACGACCTGCAGCTCTTCAAGTACATCGTGAAGAACGTGGCCTGGCGCAACGGCAAGACCGCGACGTTCATGCCGAAGCCGATCTTCGGTGACAACGGCTCGGGCATGCACGTCCACCAGTCGCTGTGGTCGGGCGGCTCGCCCCTCTTCTACGACGAGGCCGGTTACGCGGGCCTGTCGGACACCGCCCGCTACTACATCGGCGGCATCCTCAAGCACGCCCCGTCGCTGCTGGCGTTCACCAACCCGACGGTGAACTCGTACCACCGCCTGGTGCCGGGCTTCGAGGCCCCGGTGAACCTGGTCTACTCGCAGCGCAACCGCTCCGCGGCCATGCGTATCCCGATCACGGGTTCGAACCCGAAGGCCAAGCGTGTGGAGTTCCGCGCGCCCGACTCCTCCGGCAACCCGTACCTCGCCTTCTCGGCCCTGCTGCTCGCGGGCCTCGACGGCATCAAGAACAAGATCGAGCCGGCCGAGCCGATCGACAAGGACCTCTACGAGCTGGCCCCCGAGGAGCACGCGGGCGTCCCGCAGGTCCCGACCTCCCTCCCGGCCGTCCTCGACTCGCTGGAGCGCGACCACGAGTTCCTCCTCCAGGGCGACGTCTTCACGCCGGACCTGATCGAGACGTGGATCGACTACAAGCGCACCAACGAGATCGCCCCGCTCCAGCTGCGCCCGCACCCGCACGAGTTCGAGCTGTACTTCGACGTGTGATCGACGCGTAGTCCGTACGCCTTCACGGCGGCGCCCCCGTTCCCGTTTCTCGGGACGGGGGCGTCGTCGTATGGTTCTGGCACGGCTGTTCGAGAGAGATGACGGGGAGACATGGGGATGCCCGAACAGGACGACGACGAGCGGGAGTTCGACATCAAGTGGGCGGACGGCGCCGAGCACAAGGAGCCCTCCGCGCGGGCCCGGATGCTCGCGGCCCGCTGGAAGGAGAACCCGCCCGCACCGCAGCCCTTCCGCGCCGATCCGGGGCCGAGGGAGCCGCGCCGGTCGTCCTGGGTGTCGACGGTGATCGTGTTCGGGTGCGTGGCGGGACTGATCGCGCTGATCGGATACGTCAACTACCGGTCTTCGTACTGAGGCCGTACATGCGCGAGGACCTCCGGGGCGGGGGCGAGGCCGCGCTGCGGCTCGTGCGGGGCGGGGAGCTGCGGGACTCGGTCGACTTCACCGCCCCGGGCGCCTGGCTCGACCTGGACGCGGGCACGCGCTGCTGGGTCGCCCGGGACCTGTTGCCGACGCGGGACGAGGTGGAGGGCCGGCGCACCTGGCCCGGCGTCCTCGCCCGCCGGGCGGAACCGACCGAGGCGCGCCTCGCACTCGCCCTGTGCCACCACGACGGCAGGGTGCGTGAGGCGGCGCTGCGGCCTGCCACGGCCTACCCGGATCTGCTGCCGCTGGTCGTCGTCCGGGCCGCCGACTGGGCCGGGCCGGTGCGGGAGCGGGCCCGCTCCCTGCTGCGTGCGGCGCTCGACGCGGACGCGGCGGTCACCCTCGCCCCTCTGGTCCTGCTCGTCGGCCGCCGCGACCGGGGCGCCTTCGCCGTCGGGCTGCTCGCCGAGGTGCTCCGCCGGGCCCCGCTGGACCGGTTCGCGCCCCTGTTCACGGCGCCGGACCCCGCCGTCCGCCGCTTCGCCTACCGGCTGGCGATCGAGGAACGGCTCCTCTCCCCCGCCGGGCTCGCCCGTGCCGCCGCCCGGGACGGCGACGTCGTCGTCCAGGACCTGTGCGCGGACGCCGCGCTGGCCGCCGTAGCGGAGGAGTCGTACGACGACGTGCTCGGACCGCTCCTCGGCGCCCGCAACCCCCGCGCCCGCTCCACCGGGGTCACCGCGCTGCGGCGGGCCGGGCGGCCGGAGGGTGCGGTGGCGTTCCTGGGCGACCGGTCCGCCCTGGTACGGGCCTGCGCGCGGTATGTCGTACGGCGGTACGGGACCGATCCGGCGCCGCTGTACCGGGCCTGGTGCGCGGCGGCGGACGACCCGGCGTTGCGGCCGGGGAACGTCATCGGGCTCGCCGAGTGCGGGGAGCGGGCGGACGCGGGGCTGCTGTGGCCGCTGCTGGCCCATCCGGCGGCCGGCGTACGGGCCCGTGCCGTGGCGGCCCTGCGGCTGCTGGACGTGTCCGACGTACGGCTGCTGCGGCCCCTGCTCGACGATCCCGAACCCGGGGTCGTGCGCGAGGCGACCGCCGCGCTGTTGCCGTCGGCGGAACGGCTGCCCGAGGAGTGGCTGGCGGAACGGCTCGGGGCCGAGCGGCCACGGCACGCACGGGTGGCCGCCTTCCGGTTGCTGGACGCGCGCGGTGGCGTCGCACGGCTGCGGGCGGCCGTCGCGCTGCTGGACGACGAGGACGACAGGCTGCGGACCTGGGCCGGGCAGTCCGTGCAGGGGTGGGGTCCGTCGGCGGACGTGCGGCTCGGGGACCCGGAGGTGGGCGCGTTGCTCGATCGTGGCCGTCACCTCTTCAGCGACCACGTCCTGCGGCTGCGGAAGCGGGAGGCCGGGCTCGGCGCCTGACCGGGCCGGCGGCGACACCGGGTTCGACCGAGCGAGCGACCGGGCCCGGGTTTACGGAAACGCGGAGAGTCCTTTGCCCTGGTGGGGGCCGATCGCGACCGGTTCATGGGGCTGCCCGGGCGCACAATGGAAGCGGGACGAGCTGCTGCCTGAGTGCGGGGTGGTACGGATGTCTGAGCGGTTCCGGAGTGATCCTCGGCTGGCCCTGCGGATGACGGTCACGTTGTTTCTGCTCGGGTTGCTCTATGTCGTGTTCGTGGCCGTGCTGATCGCGCTGCTGAGGTCCTGGGTGCTGGTCGTGGTGATCGCGGCGGGACTGCTGGGGGCGCAGTACTGGTACTCGGACCGGGTCGCGCTGTACGCGATGCGCGGGCGGATCGTGGAGCCGGAGGAGTATCCGCTGCTGCACGGGGTCGTGGACCGGCTGTGCGCGGTCGCGGACGTGCCGAAGCCGCGGGTCGCCGTGGCCGACATGGAGATGCCGAACGCGTTCGCGACCGGGCGGAACGCCGACCACGCCGTGGTGTGCGTGACGACCGGGCTGCTGCGGCGGCTGGAGCCGGACGAGCTGGAGGGTGTGCTCGCGCACGAGCTGTCCCATGTGGCGCACCGCGATGTCGCCGTCATGACGGTCGCCTCGTTCCTCGGGGTGCTCGCCGGGCTCGTCGTCCGGACCGCGTTCTACTCGCACATGTTCGGCGGGCGGCGGGACCAGAACACCGCCGTCGTGTTCAGCGTGATCATGGGCGTCTCCGCCGCCGTGTACGTCCTGAGCTTCCTGCTGATCCGGGTGCTGTCCCGGTACCGCGAGCTGGCCGCCGACCGGGCGGGCGCCCTGCTCACCGGGCGGCCCTCGGCGCTCGCCTCCGCCCTCACCAAGGTCACCGGCGACATCGCGCGCATCCCCACCCGGGACCTGCGCACCTCACAGGCCTTCAACGCGTTCTACTTCACCCCCGCGCTCGGCGACCACCCCCATCTGGCCCACTTCTTCGCCACCCACCCGCCACTGGAGCAGCGGCTCGACCAACTGGCCCGTATCTCGGGCGAGTTGGACGCGGCCGCCGCGCCGGGGTCCGGTGGGTCGGAGGGCGTCGGCGGGTCGGAGGGGGCCGGTGGGTCGGAGGGCGTCGGCGGGTCGGAGGGGGTCGGCGGGTCCGTGGAGCCCGGGTCCGGGAAGGCGGGCTGACGGCATGGGACTGCTGGACATCCTCCTCGGCCGTACGAAGCCGGTCGCACCCGACCTCGACCGGCTCTTCGCCCTCCCCTCGGCCGCCGTCGCCCTGGAGGCGGCCGGCTCCCTCACCCCCACCGGCACGGGCGCGGTGTGCTTCGCGACGGTCGAGGGCGCGGCCTTCGACGGCGTACGGCGCGAGGTGCGGGCCCTGCTCGACGCGGACGCGGGGCGGACCGGGCCGCCGGTCGGGGTCGAGGGACGGCTACCGGGATTCATTCGCAGTGCTCCGGCCTTCAGGCCGGGGTGAAGCGAATCTGATGACGGCGACGCGGAGCGTCGCGGCGTTGCTCCGGCGTGCCGGACACTGCGGTGGGGACGGGAGGGCGAGAGGGTCAGGGTGATGATTCGTTCACCTGTTCCCTATGGTGACGCGTGTGCGATCTCCCTAGTGTGATCGTCATGCAGCTCCGGTACAGCTTCCGTCTGTACCCGGATGCCGGTCAGCGCACCGCGCTGGCCAGGGCCTTCGGGTGCGCCCGTGTCGTGTTCAACGACGCGGTGCGTGCCCGGGAGGACGCCCGCCGGGCCGGGCAGCCGTTCCCGACGGCGGGAGAGCTGTCGAGGAGGCTGGTCACCGAGGCGAAGCGAACGCCGGAGCGGTCCTGGCTGGGCGAGGTCTCCGCAGTTGTCCTGCAGCAGTCCCTGCGGGATGCCGAGAGCGCGTACCGCAACTTCTTCGCCTCCTTCAAGGGCGCCCGCAAGGGACCGAAGGTCGGCACGCCCCGCTTCAAGTCCCGCAAGGACAACCGGCAGTCGATCCGGTTCACCGCCAACGCCCGCTGGAGCATCACCGGCAGCGGACGGCTGAGCCTGCCGAAGATCGGCACGGTGAAGGTGAAATGGTCCCGCACGCTGCCTGTCACGCCCACCTCCGTCACCGTTATCAAGGACGCGGCCGGCCGGTATTTCGCGTCCTTCGTCATCAACACCGACCCCGCCACCGACGCCGCCCGGATGCCCGACACCGGCACCACCATCGGCATCGACCTCGGCCTGACCCACTTCGCCGTCCTGTCCACCGGAGAGAAGATCGAATCCCCGCGCTTCCTACGGCGCGCGGAGAAGAAGCTGAAGAGGGCCCAGCGCGAGCTGTCCCGCAAGCAGAAGGGGTCCAAGAACCGGGCCAAGGCCCGCCTGAAGGTCGCCCGCGCGCACGCCAAGGTCGCCGACGCACGCCGTGAGTTCCACCACCAGCTCTCCACCAGGCTGATCTCCGAGAACCAAGGAATCGCCGTGGAGGACCTGTCGGTGGCGGGACTGGCCCGCACCAGGCTGGCCAAGTCCGTGCACGATGCCGGATGGTCCTCGTTCACCAGCATGCTGAAGTACAAAGCGGCCAGGTACGGACGCACCCTGATCACGATCGGCCGGTTCACCCCGACCTCGCAGACCTGCTCGACCTGCGGCGCGGTGGACGGGCCCAAACCCCTGCACGTGCGGGAATGGACGTGTACTGCCTGCGGCGCGGTCCACGACCGGGACATCAACGCCGCGATCAACGTGAAGACGGCCGCCGGACTGGCGGTATCGGCCTGCGGAGCGCCGGTAAGACCGGGAGCAATTCCGGCACAGCGCGAAGAAACAGGAAGCCACGGATTCCCGACCGGAAACCGTGCCGCGTAGCGGCACAGCAACCAGTCGAGAAGGCCAGAATCCTCGGGCATCAGCCCGAGGATGCAAGTCAATCGTGGCTGGTCTCCCCCGGGGGACCCGGGGGGCAGTGGGATCTGCGGGACCTGCCCGCGCTGGTGAGCGATCTGCACGCGGTCAACAGCGCTCTGGAGGGCGGCGGGTTCGGGCCTCAACTGCTGTGCTCGGTCGTCGGTTTCCGCCGTGCGGGCGGGAGTGAGGACGGAGTCGGGCACGTCGGTGAGGGTGACCGTGACGGGACCCGGCTCGGGATCGTCTATCTCTACAAGCGCGGGACGTTCTATCCGTTCGCGCCGCTGCCGGGTGCCGGGCAGCGGCGCGACAACGCGCTCGAGCTACGGGTCCGGGCGGTGCTCGGGGACGAGCTGCGGGTCGAACCCGAGCTGAGCCGGTGGTTCCCGGTCTGGGGTGCCCCGGGGCTGTGACCTCGGCCCCGGGACACCGCCGGACGTTGCTCCTTGTCGCTGTTCGTCGCTACTTCTTGCTCTTGTCGCGCTCCTGCCGACGGGTCTCGAAAGGCCGTTCGCGGCGGTAGCGGCGCTCCCACTTCGCCTGCTGGTCACGGCGATCGCGGTACGCGCGGTAGGAGGCGGGCTGGGCCGAGCCGCCGCTCGCCGGGGAACCCGACGAGGACGCCGCCGAGCCTCCCCCCGTGCGGCCGTAGCGGACGTACAGGTAGAGCAGGGCGACTGCGGCCAGCCAGAGGATCTGGTTCGAGAAACCCATGACGACCAGAACGGCGGTCGCCGAAAGGATCAAGGTGCCCATGACGGGACTCCTCGGGGCGTGGCGTGGGTGATGACTGTGCGGGGAAGAGTAGCCCCGGGGCCGGAAAGTGGTGCCCGTCGTGCACGGGCCCGGTCTTCCGGGGGCCTTCGCTCCGCGTTTCCAGGATGCTCGTGTGACGGGTGCGGGGGCATCCCATTTATCGGGAGCCGGCTCCTTGTCGGAGACCTCCGCTCCTCGTCGGGGATGCTGACCGCATGACATTCGACGATCAGGAGTGGGCAGCGACCCGCGCGTGGGTGGCCGAGCAGCTCCCCGCGGGCCGCTCCGTGCGGAACTCGACCGATCTGCGCGGCGGTTGGACGTCGCGGATGCGTCGGCTGGAACTCGACGACGGTACGGATCTGGTCCTGCGGTCGTTCGTGAAACCGTTCTTCCGGCTGCACGCGCCGGGGCTGTTGCGCCGCGAGGCCGACATGCTCACCCTGCTCGCCGACCATGACGACATTCCCGCGCCCCTTCTGCACGCCGTCGACCCGACGGCCGAACTCGCCGACCACCCCTCGCTGTTGATGTCCCTGTTGCCGGGGTCCGTGCGGGTCGCGGAGGACGCGGACCTGGAGAGCCGGCTGGACCTGCTCGCCGGGCAGCTCGCCCGGATCCACGCGGTCGTACCGGAGGAACGGCCTCGCGCCTACCAGGCCTGGACCTCGCCCGAACGGGTCACCACGCCCGGCGGTCCCCTGTGGGAACGGGCCGTGGACGTGATCCGGCGGGAGGCGCCCGCGTACGAGGGGTGCTTTCTGCACCGGGACTTCCATCCGGGGAACGTGCTGTTCACGGGCGCGGGCGCGCGGGGTGATCTGCGGATCGGCGGGGTCGTGGACTGGGTCGAGACCTCGTGGGGGCCCGCCGATCTGGACGTGGCGCACTGTTCGACGGCGGTGGCGCTGCTGTACGGGGCCGCGTACGGGGCGGGGTTCCGGGCGCGGTACGAGGCGCGGGGCGGGCGCCCGCTGGCGCGGAACCGGGACCACGCGTACTGGCTGCTGCTGGACGCGCTCGCGTACGCGCCGGACGCGGAGAAGCTGGCGGGTCCCTGGCGTGAGCTGGGGCGCACGGATCTGACGCCGGAGGTGCTGGGGGCACGGCTGGAGGCGTACGTGGGCGGGGTGGTGGAGCGGTACGCGTAGGGACTGTCAGTGGGGACCGGGAGGATGTGGTCAGGGGGCTGTTGTTCGGTGGTGTGCGGGGCCCTCGGTGGATGTGATGGGCTCGCGGGGGCGGAGAGCTTCGCGGCTCGGCGGGCGGGACGCGGCGTGTGGGTGGAGGCGGTCGGTGTGGGTGACGGGCGGCGGTATGTCGGGGTGGGCGAGCGGCGCGTGCGGTTGGGGCTGCGGCACCGGTTGGCCGGATCGGCGCGGTCGGCGGGTCCCGAGGAGGTGGCCGGCGCGCTCGTCGCCCTGCACGGCTCGGATCCCGCGACGGTGTTCCTGGCCGTGGGCGCACGGCTCGCCGACGCCGCGCGGACGGTGACCGAGACCGAGCGGGCGCTCTACGCGGACCGGACGCTCGTCCGGATGCACGGCATGCGGCACACGGTGTTCGTGTTCCCCACGGAGCTCGCCGCCGTGGTGCACGCCTCGACCGGCCTCACGGTCGCCGCGCGGGAGCGGGCCGCGCTGCTGAAGGAGATGGCGACGGCCGGCGCCCCGGACGCGGCCTGGCTGAAGGACGTCGAGGAGGCGGCGCTGGCCGCGCTGGCCCGCCGGGGCCAGGCCACGGCGTCCGAACTCGCCGAGGACGAACCGAGGTTGAGGGAGCGGTTCGTGTACGCGGCCGGCAAGAGCTACGAGGGGACGCACAGCGTCTCGACCCGGCTGCTCAGGGTGCTGGGGGTGGAGGGCAGGGTCGTACGGGGACGGCCGCTCGGCTCCTGGACGTCGAGCCAGTTCCGTTGGGCCGTGGCACCCGCCCATCCCGAGTTGGACGCGGCCGAGGCCCAGGCGTCGCTGCTGGGCCGGTGGTTGGCGGCCTGCGGTCCGGCGACCGAGGCGGACCTCAAGTGGTGGACGGGGTGGAAGGTCACCGAGGTGCGGCGGGCGCTGGCGGCGATCGGGGCGCGGGCCGTGACGCTGGACGAGGGCACGGGGTTCGTGACCGCCGAGGACGAGGAACCGGTCCCCGACCCCGGCGAGCCCTGGGCCGCCCTGCTCCCGGCGCTCGACCCGACGGCCATGGGGTGGCGCGACCGCGACTGGTACCTCGCCCCCGGGGTACGGGCCGCGCTCTTCGACTACAGCGGCAACATCGGCCCGACGGTGTGGTGGAACGGCCGGGTGGTGGGCGGGTGGGCCCAGCGGGCGGACGGGGAGGTCGTGTGGCGGTTGCTGGACACGGACGGGGTGGGACGGGAGGCCGAGGAGGCGATCCACGAGGAGACCGCACGGCTTCAGGGGTGGGTCGGGGGCACGCGCGTCACACCGCGCTTCCGGACCCCGCTGGAGAAGGAGTTGGTGTCGGGCGGGTGAGGGGGCGCCTGATAGCTCGGGGGTACGGGCGCGTCGGCGGGTGCGGGATGGGGCGCCTATCAGCTCGGGGGTACGGGTGCGTTGGCGGGTGCGGGATGGGGCGCCTATCAGCTCGGGGGTACGGGTGCGTTGGCGGGTGCGGGGTGGGACGCCTATCAGCTCGGGGGTTCGGTGCGTTGGCGGGTGCGGGATGGGGCGCCTGATAGCTCGGGGGTGGGGTTCGTCGGCGGGTGCGGGTGGGTTGTGGTTGCTCGCGCAGTTCCCCGCGCCCCTGAAAAGCAGGGGCTGCGCCCCGTGCTTTTCAGGCCCGCAGGGCCTGGGCTTTTAGGGGCGCGGGGAACTGCGCGAGAAGCCCCACCGGCCCGCGGACGAGATGCCGGCCCGTGGACGAAGTGCCGACACATCCGCCGGGTGCCCGCGCAGCAAAAGCCCGGCGAGCGCCAGGTGCCCGCGCAGCGAAAGGCCGACACAAGCACCGGGTGCCGCGCAGCAAAAGGCCGGCCCGAGCACCCGGTGCCCGCGCAGCGAAAGGCCGACACGAGCGCCGGGTGGCCGCGCAGCGACGGCGCACCCGGCGTCGCGGCTCACTTCTCCGGGCACTCCTTCCAGGCCAAGTGGTAGATCGTGCTGATGTCACCGTCCGTCGAGTCCATGGTCATGAAGCTCGTGCTGCCCGCCGGCGACGACCCCCGGTTGACCCGCAGCTCGGTGTTGATGTTGAAGTTCCGCTCGACCCCACAGGGCGCCCACACCAGTTGGGCCCAGTCGGTCTCGTCCGTGGCCTGCCAGTTGTCCTCGAGGGGGCCGTTGAACGTGTGGGTCCGCGCGGCCGTGTCGGGCGACCCCTGGAAGTAGTACGAGGCCTTCTCCACGCCGCTCGCACCGCGCTGGAGCGAGGCGAAGCCTCGGTAGTCCACGCTGGCGATGGCGTACGTGAAGCCGCCAGGCACATGGACGATCAGGTTGAGCTGGCAGTTCTTGCGGAACGCGGTGGACGGGGCGCCACCGCCGACCTGGGCGAGGTAGTCGCTGTAGGTCACCGTGAACGCGGTGTTGTCCGGCGAGACGGCGACCGCGGCCGTGCCCGCCGGACAGCCGGAGCCGTTCACCGTGGCGACCTTGATGACGATCTTGTCCGGGGGCGGGTCCTCGAAGGGGGAATCGGCCTGCGCGGGAAGCGCGGAGGCGAAGAGGGCGGCGACCGCGCCGCCCAGGAGGAGACCTCGAACCATGGGGGGTTCTCCTATCAGGGTCATGCACATGTCAACAAACATGCGCGAGGACCCCACGGTCCGCGAGAAACACAGCCATGCGGGCACAGTCTGTGAAACACCTGTGAAGACCGAGGGGCGACCGCATCGTATGGACCCCGGGCGGGCAGGGCTAGGGCGATCTCCGGCCAACCCTGGCGGCCGGAGATCGCCCATTTTTCAAGCACCCGAGCACCGAGCACCCGAGCACCCGAGCACCCGGGCGGCGTCAGCGGTCGTACCGCGTCAGCCGCCCCACCGCGTCAGCGGCTGTAGCGCATCAGCGCCCGCACCATGTGGCACGTGGTGTCCGACGGCGGGTGCACCCCGATGACCTCCGCCGTGCTCCGGATCGTCTCGTTGCGCGCCTGGTTCGGCGTGTGGACACCGGAGTCGAGCAGGGCGATCGCGAGGCGCATGGCCTTCAGGCGCCGGTTGTGGGTGATGTACCACTCGCGCGGGCGGCCCGGCGGCAGCGTGTGCTTCACCACCGGGGCGTAGGGCAGGTCGAGCAGTACGGGGTGCTGGACGGTGGACTGGGTGGGCAGCGGCTTCGACTTCAGTGCGGCAGCGGGCAAGACATCCTCCTGTCGCGGTCTGGGCGCCGCCGGAAATCCCCCGTCGGCAACCCTCGAACACTGCTTCTATTTTACTACCCACCACTGACAATCGCCCCTGGCCAGAAGGGTTCTGAGGGTCCTGTGACAGAGGTGGAACACGGGTTTTTCCGGCCCGGTTGGCTACGGTGGGCGGCATGGAGATCTGGATCAATCCGGCCTGTTCCAAGTGCCGCAGCGCCCTCAGCCTGCTCGACGCCGAGGGCGCCGACTACACCGTCCGCCGCTATCTGGAGGACGTCCCGAGCGAGGACGAGATCCGTGCCGTACTGGAGCGGCTCGGGCTCGAACCGTGGGACATCACCCGCACCCAGGAGGCCGCCGCCAAGGAGCTCGGCCTCAAGGAGTGGGCCCGGGACGCCGGGACGCGCGACCGGTGGGTCAAGGCACTCGCCGAGCACCCGAAGCTCATCCAGCGGCCGATCATCACCGCGGACGACGGCACAGCGGTGGTGGGGCGCACGGACGAGGCGGTACGGGACGCCCTGTCCAGGTAACTGCAGTGTGACGTCCGTTACTTGAGAGTTTCCTGTGACCGTTGAGTAACCTCGTTCGGGATCTCGTACATAGCGGCGTACTCGTCCGATCCGATGGCCCCGGCGAGGGTCCACCAGGAACAGGAGGCGCGCATGTCGCGTAGGAGAACGCTCGGCACGAAGAAGAAGGTCGCGCTGTTCGTGACCGCGGCGGCGGTGGCGGGAGGCGGGGCCTTCGCCATGGCGGCCACGTCGAACGCGGCGCAGTCCGCGGCGGATTCCAGTGTCTGCCAGGGTCTGGCCACCGCTCTCGGCAACAACGAGCGGTTCATCGCGGACCAGAAGGCGAAACCCGACGCCCAGTCGGCGGCCCGGATCGCCAACCGTGAGGCGGTCATCGCCCAGATCAAGGTCCAGCAGGAGGCGTCGGACTGCGTCGTCGGGGAGTCGGCTCAGGGCTCCCAGGCGGCACAGCCCGCACAGCCGTCCGCGCCGGCCGCGGAGACCGGGGGGTCGGCTCAGGACCCCCAGGGCGACGAGGCCGCGGGGAACGCGGGCGGCACGGGGGACGCGGGCGGCGCCGGAGAGGCGGCCGGCGGGAACGCGGGGAACGCCGGTGCGGGCGAGCAGGTCTGCAACGGCTCCACCGTCACCCTCTCCGGCGAGGGCGGCGCCCCGGCCGCGTCCAGCAACGAGTTCCCGGCGGGGACCAAGCTGCGGGTGACCAACCTGGACAACAACAAGTCCACCACCGTGGAGGTCACCTCCGTCTCCGGCAGCTGTGTCCTGTTGAACAACTCGGCCTTCGAACAGGTCCGGGAACCCGGCAAGTTCCTGATCCGCCGCGCGCTGATCGAGAAGGTGGGGTGAGCCCGGCCGGACCGGCGGGCCGGACCCGCTCGTTACGGTGAGGTGAAGGGCAGGCGATCGCCGCCCACGGAGGCCGGCCGCCGCGCACAGCGGTGGCCGGCCTCCCCCGCGCTTACGACCAGCGGGTCCACCGGGACGTGAGTCACGCCACAGAGGTACCAGGTAACACGGGGTTCACATTCGAGCAATGACCGGGAAATCGCAGGTTGACAGGCTGCCCGGCATCAGCGGCGTTTCAGTGCCGCAGCGCCGCAGCACCCGCACATGCGCCTAGTGACCCACCCCGAAGGATGTGTCCCGTGACCTTCAAGGCTGAGTACATCTGGATCGACGGCACCGAGCCGACGGCCAAGCTCCGCTCCAAGACCAAGATCATCGCGGGTGAGCCCGCCGGTCTGGACGCGCTGCCGATCTGGGGCTTCGACGGGTCCTCCACCAACCAGGCCGAGGGGCACTCCTCGGACCGTGTGCTCCAGCCGGTCTTCACCTGCCCGGACCCGATCCGCGGCGGCGACGACGTCCTCGTGCTCTGCGAGGTCCTCAACATCGACATGACGCCGCACGAGTCCAACACCCGTGCCGCGCTGCGTGAGGTCGCCGAGAAGTTCGCCGCGCAGGAGCCGATCTTCGGCATCGAGCAGGAGTACACGTTCTTCCAGGACGGCACCCCGCTCGGCTTCCCCAAGGGCGGCTTCCCGGCCCCCCAGGGCGGCTACTACTGCGGTGTCGGCGCCGACGAGATCTTCGGTCGTGACATCGTCGAGGCCCACCTGGAGAACTGCCTGGCCGCCGGTCTCGGCATCTCCGGCATCAACGCCGAGGTCATGCCCGGCCAGTGGGAGTTCCAGGTCGGCCCGCTGGCCCCGCTGGACGTCTCGGACCAGCTGTGGGTGGCCCGCTGGCTGCTCTACCGCACCGCCGAGGACTTCGACGTCGCCGCCACCCTGGACCCCAAGCCGGCCAAGGGTGACTGGAACGGCGCCGGTGCGCACACCAACTTCTCCACCAAGGCGATGCGCGAGGGCTACGACGCGATCATCACCGCGTGCGAGTCGCTGGGCGAGGGCTCGAAGCCGCTCGACCACGTCAAGAACTACGGCGCCGGCATCGACGACCGTCTGACCGGTCTGCACGAGACCGCCCCGTGGAACGAGTACTCCTACGGTGTCTCCAACCGTGGCGCCTCGGTCCGTATCCCGTGGCAGGTCGAGAAGGACGGCAAGGGCTACATCGAGGACCGTCGACCCAACGCCAACGTCGACCCGTACGTCGTCACGCGCCTGATCGTCGACACCTGCTGCACCGCGCTCGACAAGGCCGGCCAGGTCTGATCCTCGGCAGCCGCACAGCGTTTCCCGTGAGGGCGTCCACCGGTTCGGTGGGCGCCCTCCGGCGTTGTCAGTGGGACGTGTCAGGGTGGGGGCATGAAGATCGACGGGGGCGACCCGAACGACATGGCCGACCGCACCGACCCGGCCGGACTGGCCGTCAAGGTCGAGACGGAGTACGGGGAGAAGCACGCCCGGATCACGGCGGGGCGGCTGCGTGAGTTGGTGTGCCGGATCGGGGACCACGGCGACCGCTTCCTGGTCGTGCAGCGGATACCGGACGTGCCGGACGTCTTCGTCCAGGTCTGGCACCAGCGGGCCGACGACGGCACCGACGGCGAGTACCAGCTGGAGCACCGTGAGGGCCGCGACCGGTTCTTCGGGGCCGTCCTCACCGACCCGGAGCGGGTCGCCGAGGCCATGACCGGCTGGGCGCGGCGGGCGGAGGGCTGGGACACCGGCATCGAGTGGACCCCCGTCGAGCACGACGCCCCCGAGGAGGTGCCGGAGCTCGACGACGACGTACGGGAGCAGACCGAGGAGCGGGTACGGGAGTTGCTGCGCTGCGGATACGACGACCGGGCGCGGCTCAGCGAGGCCGCCGAGGAGTACCTGGTCGAGGGCGACCACCGGCCCGTCTCCCCCGCGCAGGCCCGGCAGCTCGTCGACCGGCTCTGGGTGGACCGGCTCGCCGAGCAGGACACGTGGGACGGGGTCACCGACCCCGAGCGGCTCACCCGTGCCTTCGAGGCCCTCCAGAGGGCGCACGGCATCACCGCCCGGGAGAACTTCACGTGCTGCCGCACCTGCGGTACGAGCGAGATAGGCGCCGAAGGGCCCCCGGACGCCCGTGGGTTCGTGTTCTTCCACTCCCAGTGCACCGAGGGCGCCGCCGCCGGACACGGGCTGATGCTGCTCTACGGCGGCTTCGACGGCTCCGCCGGGACCACGACGGCGGTGGGCCGGGAGGTCGTCGCGGCCCTCGCGGCCGAGGGCTTGTCCACGGAGTGGGACGGCGATCCCGGCACGGCCATCACCGTCACCCCGCTGGATTGGCGGAAACGCCTGGTCGGCTGAGGGCACGACAGACTCCCGTCATGTTCAAGAAGCGTCCAAGCAGTGAGAGGAGGCTCCTGCGACGGGCGTGTGTCTGCTTCAATGGGGCCATGGCCAGCTTCCAGAACCGACGTGCGACGGGTCGCCATGACCTCGAGCCCTTCTGGCCTTCCCGTCAGCACCACGACTTCGACCGGGTGTGTTGCCGCGCGATGAACGCGCCGGCCCTCTAAAGCCGTACACCCCGGCCTTCGGTCGGCGCGGAACGACGTACGTCCCTCGGCGGGTCCCCGACCACGAACTCGGCCGCCGAGGTCTCCCGGACGAACCTCTCGCGCGAAAGAGCTGACCCCTCATGGCGAACACCCGTTCTCTGTCGACCGCCGCCCCGCTGACCGCCGCGTCGGGCTCCTCCCCCGTCGCCGTCCCCTCCCCCGGGCCCGCGCCCCGCCACCGGCTGCGTGCCGTGGGCCGGGACGAGGTCGTGGACATCACCGACTTCCTGCCGCCGGGGGCCACCTGGCTGCCCGCCCCCCAGCACACCCTGCCCACGCTGCCGGGCCGGCCGCCGATGATCGGCTACCTGGTGCTCGTGCCGGCCGACCAGCAGCCGCCGGTGCCGCCGTTCGCGATCGCGGACGACGCCACTCCCACTTCCGCTTCCGCTTCCGCTTCCGCTTCCGCTTCCGTCGAGGTCGGGGACGAGCTGGTCCGCGTGGACACGGCGCAGCGCACCGCGCGGGTCGACGGGCGGCCGCTCGACCTCACCTACCTGGAGTTCGAACTCCTCGCCCATCTGGTCGCGCACCCGGGCCGGGTGCACACCCGCGACCAGTTGGTCACCACGGTGTGGGGCTACGGGCATGTGGGCGACGGGCGGACCGTCGACGTCCACATCGCCCGGCTGCGGCGCAAGCTCGGCGCGGAGTTCCGTCAGGCGATCCAGACGGTGCGGCGGGTCGGGTACAAGTACACACCGCCGCTGGCCCGTTGACTGCGGATCGCCTGAGAGCAGATTCCCGTCCGTAGCCGCCGCCCGGCGGGCAGAGTCGTCGGTATGAGACTTCTGATGCTGGGTGGTACGGAGTTCGTGGGCCGCGCCGTCGTGGAGTCGGCGCGCGCCCGCGGCTGGGAGGTGACCGTCTTCCACCGGGGACGGCACGCACCTCCGGCCGGGGTGCGGTCGTTGCTGGGCGACCGCACCGCACCGGACGGGCTCGCGGCGCTCGTCGAGGCCTCCACCGCCGGTTCCGGTTCCGGCGGGGGCGGGTGGGATGTCGTCGTCGACACGTGGTCGGCGGCGCCGCGAGCCGTTCGGGACACCGCGCGGCTGCTGGCCGACAAGGTCGAACGGTATGTGTACGTGTCGAGTTGCTCGGTGTACGCCTGGCCCCCGGCCGCCGGGTACGACGAGGGGGCGCCCTTGGTGGAGGGCGCGTCGGCCGACGCGGAGCAGACCGACTACGCCCGTGACAAGCGGGGTGGTGAGCTCGCCGCGGTCGAGGCGTTCGGCGCCGACCGCTCGCTCCTCGTGCGCTCCGGGCTGATCCTCGGCCCGTACGAGAACATCGGCCGACTGCCCTGGTGGCTCAACCGTGTCGCCCGGGGCGGACCGGTCCTGGCGCCCGGCCCCCGGGACCTCCCCCTCCAGTACGTCGACGTCCGCGATCTCGCCGACTGGTTGCTCGGCGCGGCGGAACGAGGGCTGGGCGGCGCCTACAACCTGGCCGGTCCCCCGGGCACGACCAGCATGGGGGAACTGCTCGACGCCTGCGTGCGGGTGACCGGCGGACGGGCCGAACTCCGCTGGACCGCACCGGAGTTGATCCTCGACGCAGGGATCGAGCCGTGGACGGGCCTGCCGGTGTGGGTGCCGGAGGGCAGCGACCTGCACGACGCGCTGCACCGGGCGGACGTGTCACGGGCGGTGCGGGACGGACTGCGCTGCCGGGACGTCACGGAGACCGTGCGGGACACCTGGGAGTGGCTGACGGGACTCGGCGGCATCGCACCGCACCGGCCCGACCGGCCGCCGGTGGGTCTGGACCCGGCGCTGGAGGCGAAGGTGCTCGGCCGGTAGCGCCGGGGGGGCGGTTCGGCGGCAGAACGGGCAATCGGCACGCGGGCGGCGGTTCTCGCGTATCTTGACCAGGGCCGCCGAAACGTTCCCTTCACGGACCCCGCCCGGGACCCTCACCGCGCACACGCCGTAGACGGGCGGCAACTCCCGGTGTTCCGTGGGGTGTTGAAACCAGTTTGTCCCACGAATCTCTCAGCAATTTCTGAGTCGCCTGAACACTCCTGGGACTCACCGCGTATCTGATGGAGCCGCTTCACTCCTGTCGGGCGCCTCGATGCCCCGCAAGGAAGTCAGAGGAGTTCCATGGGACGCAACACACGCAAACGACGTTCGCCGCTGGCCGTCCGGGCCATCGCCGCATCCGCGGCGCTCGCGGTCGCGGGCGGCGGCCTGGTCTGGGCGAACTTCTACGCCTCAGCGGGCGAGTCGGAGTCCGGGCAGAACAGCACGCTGGCCTCCGCGCAGGTGGCCACGATCGACTGCCCGGACGTCGGTCAGCAGCTGACGAACGTGCCCGAGAGGGCACGCAAGGGTGTCGCCAAGGAGCTGGCGCTGCTGGACCAGCAGATCACCGAGGCCTACAAGCGCCTCGCTGACACGCGCCAGGCCCAGGCGGGAGACGCCGGCTTCGTCAACAACGCCATCATCGGCCCGCTCAAGTCCAAGCGAGTGGCCACCCTCGACCGGATCGGCATCAACATCCGGAACGCGGGCGGACAGACTCCGCAGGGCATGGACCAGCTCGCCGGCTGCAAGGGCGTCGCTGACCCGAACCAGACCAACGCGGGTGGCGGCCAGGACCAGGGCGGCAACAACGACGGTCAGGACCAGAACCAGGACGGTGACGGTCAGAACCAGGGTGACGGCCAGAACCAGGGCGGCGACGGCCAGAACCAGGGTGACGGTCAGAACCAGGGCGGCGACGGTCAGAACCAGGGTGGCGGCGGCCAGGGCGGCAACGGTCCGGTCGCGGGCGACTTCATCGACATCAACCAGGTCCAGCCGAACGGCGGCCCGAAGGGTGTCGGCGGCAACGGCCTCGCGGCCAACGGCGACAGCGGTTCGACGGGTACCTTCACCACGAACTGCGGCACCAACGAGAACGAGCTCCGCAACTCGGACAACGTGATCGTCGCCCCCGGTGTCAGCAACGGCGCCCAGCACCAGCACGACTACGTCGGCAACCAGAGCAACAACGCCTTCGCGAGCGACCAGGACCTGGCCAACGCGCAGACCACCTGCCAGAACCAGGGCGACAAGTCCTCCTACTTCTGGCCGGTCATCCGTCTGCAGGACGGCACCAACGACATCGACGCCAACGCGCCCGGCGGTGGCCAGGACGGCAACGTCGGCAAGATCGTCGAGCCGAGCCAGGCCGAGCTGAAGTTCGTCGGCAACAAGCAGGGCGACGTCGTCGCGATGCCGACCGCGCTGCGCATCATCACCGGTGACGCTAAGTCCTTCGTGAACGGTCTGAACAACGCCAACACGAACTGGAGCTGCACGGGCTTCGAGGACCGTGTGGTGACGGACAAGTACCCGATCTGCCCGCAGGGCAGCTCCGTGGTCCGGACGTCCTTCTTCCAGAGCTGCTGGGACGGCCAGAACATCGACAGCGCCAACCACCGCACGCACGTCGACTTCGTCGAGCAGGACGGCAGCTGCTCCAACGGCTTCCAGGCCATCCCGCAGCTCCAGGTCCGCCTGGTCTACGACATCCCGGCCCCGTCCATCCAGAACGGGCAGCTGCAGAACGCGTACGCGATCGACTCCTTCCCGGACCAGCTGCACAAGGCCATCACCGACCACAACGACTTCATCAACTTCTTCGACGAGAACACGATGAACCAGGTGGTCGACTGCATCAACAGTGGCCAGGACTGCCAGTAGTCCTGAAGCAGCCACAGTCATCCTGAAGCGGTGACGAGGAAGCCGGCGGTGGGAATCCCACCGCCGGCTTTCCGTTTCCCTCGCGGTCGGTCGGCCGCCGGGGCCGCCGTCAGCCGCTGTGGTTGCCGTTGTTGTGGCTGCCGCCGGGGTTCATGTGCGCGGACCCCTCCTGCACCTCTCCGCCGAGCGTGCCCTGCAGCCCGCCCACGGTCTTCTTCTCCCCTACGGCGACCCACTTGCGGCCGACGAGGTAGTACCCGCCGTAGTCCTTGGCGCCGGCGAGCCACTCCGCCTGGCCCCGGTCGGTGGCGAAGGTCGCGAGGACGAACTTGCCGTCGAAGTCGCCGTCCTTGTTGGTGCACAGGGCCTGCCGGATGGTGTCCGCGTCCGTCTGCATGTCCGGCTTGCAGCCGACCTCGCCCGCGATGTGCTCCAGCGTCCCGGTCGCCGTCTTCGGAACGGCGGCCTCGGCGTCGTCGCCCGAGCCGCAGCCGGTCAGCAGCAGCAGGGCGGCGACCGTGCCGGCCGCGCTCCCCGCAAGGCTCTTCCTCGTCAAACTCATCCGTACCTCCGCGTCCATTCCGGCGACGTGAACTCGCCAGCTCCGTGCGCACCGTTGTTCACGGACGGTCGCCCAGTTAGCGTGCCGCCACTGTCGACACAGGGGGCACACAGACATGAACAGTCCGTCGCGACGCACGGTGCTGGGCTCGGCCGGTGTCATCGGCCTCGGAACCTACCTGCAGTGGTCGGCCCCGGCCCACGCCGCAGAGAGCCCCGGCGAGGGCCCCGTCTTCGATACGGCTCCCGCGCGCTCCGCGCTCAATCGGCTGCTGCCCGGCCACGCCGGACAGTTCCGGCTCAGTCTGCTCGACCGCAGCGGCACCGTCGACCGTTTCCGGGTCACGGGCACCACCGGGAGCATCCGGGTCCAGGCCACGACTCCCGCCACCCTGCTCATGGGCGTCCACTGGTACCTCAAGTACGTCTGCGGGGCGCACCTCGCCTGGAACGGCAGCCAGCTCGACCTGCCGAAGCGCCTGCCCGCGCCGGCCCGCCCCCTGGAGAGATCCACCGCCCTCCCCCACCGCTTCGCGCTCAACGACACCAACGACGGCTACACCGCCCCGTACGCGGACTGGCCGTACTGGGAGCACCAGATCGACCTGCTGGCGGCGCACGGCTGCAACGAGGTGCTGGTCATCGCGGGGATGGAGGCCGTCTACCACCGGCTGCTGAAGGACTTCGGCTACTCCGACGAGGAGTCCCGGGCCTGGCTGCCCGCGCCCTCGCACCAGCCCTGGTGGCTGCTGCAGAACCTCTCCGGCTACGGCGGCCCCCTCTCCCCCGAGCTGATCGCCCGCCGGGCCGCCCTGGGCCGGCGGATCGCCGACCGGCTGCGCGAACTGGGCATGTCGCCGGTGCTGCCCGGCTACTACGGGCATGTGCCCAAGGAGTTCGTCCAGCGCAACGGCGGTGACGCGCACGTCGTCCCGCAGGGCATCTGGCACGGCTTCGAACGCCCCGACTGGCTCGACCCGCGCACCGACACCTTCGCCCGGGTCGCCGCCTCCTTCTACGGCCACCTCCAGGACGTGTACGGCGAGGCGTCCCTCTTCAAGATGGACCTGCTGCACGAGGGCGGCACCGCGGGCGACGTGCCGGTGCCGGACGCCGCGCAGGGCGTGGAGCGCGCCCTCCAGAAGGCCCGTCCGGGCGCCACCTGGGTGATCCTTGGCTGGCAGGAGAACCCGCTGCCCGAACTCCTGGACGCCATCGACCGGTCGAAGATGCTGATCGTGGACGGGGTGTCCGACCGCTACAGCAGCGTCACGAACCGCGAGCGCGACTGGGGCGGCACCCCGTACTGCTTCGGCACAATCCCCAACTTCGGCGGCCGGACGACCATCGGGGCCCGCGCGCACCTGTGGAACGACAAGTTCTTCGCCTGGCGGGACAAGGCCGACAGCGCGCTCGTCGGTACGGCGTTCATGCCGGAGGCCACCGACCGCGACCCGGCGGCCTTCGAGCTCTTCTCCGAACTGGCCTGGACACCGAAGAAGATCGACCGGGCCGCCTGGTTCTCCTCGTACGCCGACTTCCGCTACGGCGGCCGCGACGAGGGTGCCCGCAAGGCGTGGCGGGCGCTGCACGACACCGCCTACCAGCAGCGGGCCGTGGAGCGCAGCGACCCGCACGACTCGCTCTTCTGCGCCCGCCCCGACCTGGCGGCGGACCGGGCCGCCGAGTACGCGCCGAGGACCCTGACGTACGACCCGGGCCGCTTCGACGCGGCGCTCGCGGGCCTGCTGGGCGTGGCGAGCGGGCTGCGCCGCAGCCCGGCGTACCGGTACGACGTGGTGGACGTGGCCCGGCAGGCGCTCGCGCACCGGAGCCGGCAGTACCTGCCGCAGCTGCGGGCGGCCTACCGGCGGGGCGATCTCGCGACGTTCCGTGCCCTGTCCACGCTCTGGCTGCGGCTGATGCGCTTGTCGGACGAGGTGACGGGGACGAACTCGGCGTTCCTGCTCGGGCCGTGGGTGAACGACGCGCGGGCGATGGCCACGAACGACGCCGAGCGGGCGGAGTTCGAGCGGACGGCGAAGGTGCTGATCACGGTGTGGGGCGGGCGGGCCACGTCCGACACGGGGAATCTGCACGAGTACGGCAACCGGGAGTGGAACGGTCTCATGGCCGACTTCTATGTGCCGCGCTGGCAGAAGTGGCTGGACACGCTGGAGGACGCGCTCGCCACGGGGACCGCTCCGGCGGCCGTGGACTGGTTCGCGTTCGAGGAGCCGTGGACGCGGGAGCGGAAGGACTATCCGGCGCGGCCGGTGGGGGACGCGCACCGGGCGGCGGTGCGGGTGCGGGACGTGCTGGCGCGGGCGCCGTACCAGGGGTCGCTGACCGTCACCGCCGACCCGCCGGTGCTGCCGCCGGGCGGGCGGGCTCGGCTGTCGGCGGTGTTCCGCAACGTCAACGGGCTGCGGGCCACCGGGCGGGTGGACTTCGCGCTCGGCGGCTTCGCCGGGACGGCCGAGCCGGAGGGGTCGACATCGTTGCCGAGCGTCCCCGCGGCGGGCTCCGGGACGGTGCGGTGGCGCGCGGACCCGCCGGACGCGCCGCTCGACCGGCCGTTGCGGCCGCTGCCGTACACGGTGACGGTGAAGTACGGGCCGCGTGGTGAGGGCCGGGTCGAGGGGCGGTTCGACGGCACGCTCTTCGAGGCCGGGACGTTGGCTTCCGGGTGGCGTACCTACACCAACAATGGCGCCGTCTTCGGACAGTTGGGGGATCGGTTCGGGATCGACGGGGGCGGGGCTGACCTGTGGCGGGGGACGTCGGAGTTCGGCACGGTCTATCGGGCGGGGGCGCTGCGGGACGGGACGGCCGTGACGCTGCGGGTCGACTCCCAGGCGGCGACCGGGAACTGGGCGCGGGCGGGGATCGTGGTGCGGAACAGTCTCGGGACGGCCGGGTCGGCGGGGTTCCTGAATCTGGCGGTCACTCCGGGGAACGGGGTGGTGTTGTCGTACGACAGCACGGGGGACGGGACGCTCGACACGTATCGGCGGATCACGGGGGTGAAGGCGCCGGTGGTGTTGCGGTTGCGGCGGACGGGGGTGGGGGCGTACACGGGGGAGTGTTCTACGGATGAGGGGGCGACGTGGCGGGTGGTGGCGTCGGTGGGGGTGCCGGGGGGCTTGGCCGGGGGGCAGGATGTGGGGCTCTTCATGAGTGCGACGAATGGGGGGAGCGGGGCTCGGGGGTTGGTCGAGTTCAGTGGGTGGTCGTTGGACTGACCTTTTCTCGCCCCCGCCGCCCCTACCCGTCCCATCCTCAAGGGGCTGCGCCCCTTTGACCCCCATGCGTCCGTCCGGTGGGGGCTGGTCGCGCAGTTCCCCGCGCCCCTGAAAAGCCGGGGCTGCGCCCCGCGCTTTTCAGGCCCGCAGGGCCTGGTCTTTCAGGGGCGCGGGGAACTGCGCGAGAAGCCCCACTCACCCGCAGCCGCCGACGAAACCCGTACACCCATCCCACTGGGCGCCCCGGCCCACCCCAGTGGAACGGCGGCGTGGTGACCATCTGACCTATCGCTCGTTTTGTTGAACGTGCAGTCACAGGATGTCGCCCCGCGCCCCGCAGCTTCCCGCGTTCAGGAGTCGGTCGTGGATGTCGAGCAGGCGGAGGCCGCGCTCGTCGAGCACTACCCGCGTCTGGTGCGGCTCGCCTATCTGACGTTGCCGCCGAGCCTGGGCCGCAACCGCCGTGTCCTGACGGCGCACGCGCTGACGCAGCGGGCGCTGCCGAGGGGACGCAAGTCGGCCCCGCTGATCCCGGCCCAGGCGACGGGCACGGGAACCGTGGCGGGGCGCGAGCGCAACCCCGGGTACGCCTACGTCCGGCTCCAAGTGGTCCGCACCGCCCTGGAGGCCGGACTGCCGCTGCGGCGCAGGGCGTGGCCGAAGCGGTCCCAACTGCCGCCGCTGCTCCCGAGGGTGTGGGGGCTGCGGCTCTTCCCCCGCTCGGGCGGCGCCGACGAACTGGCCCTGGACCAGCGGCTGTCGGCGCTCTCTTCGCCGGCCCGCGCCGCCTATGTCCTGCGGGGACTGGAGAAGCTCCCCGACCCGGTGATCCGGACGCTCCTCGAAGAGGCCGGGGCCGATGATCCGGCCGCCGCGCTGCGGGAGGCCGACTCGGTGCCGGCGCGGCTGCACGCGCTGCTCCTCTCCCCCGAGTACGACCCCTGCTCACTGCACGCCCGCCCCACCGATCTCATGCGCCGCCGCCAGCACACCAAGGCCGCGCTGGCCGCCACGGCCGCCGTGGTGGTGTGCGGGGCGCTCCTCGGCCTGCCCGGGGAGGGATGGGGCCCGGACGGCGCGGCGGCGCCCCCGTACGCGCTCAACCCGGCGGCCCAGGAGGCGCTCGATCCGGGCCGATTGGCGAAGGCGTCGGCCACGGCGTGGCAGGCGACGGGGCGGACCGACTTCACCACCTGGCCCGCGCGCGGCGATCTCGTCGAGGACAAGGCGCTGTTGCGGCGGGCCCTCGCGGTCTGGGCCCGCCCCGGCGAGTCCGTGCAGGTCGCGGTCACCCTCGGCACCCAGGCCGGTCCCCCGCCCGGCCCGCCGCGGTTGCTGTACGCGGGCAAGGTCGACAACCTCAGGGTCGTCCTGCTCCACGACGGCCTGCGGATCGCCCGGTACGCCGAGCCGCTCGACGACCCGGGCATGGCGGCCCTCGACCTGACCCGGGTGGACGGGGCGACCGGCGCCGGCGCGAGCGCCCTGGTGCTGGGCCGGGTCGACGGCAACGTCCGCTATCTGACGGCTCCTTGGGTGCGCGCGGCGGCCGTACGGGATCTGACGAAGACCGACGGCGAGGTGCGGAGGCTGGCACTGGCGAAGGACGGGACGACGGCCCCGTTCGCCAGTCCGGCGGTGCGGACCGGGACGTGCGAGTCGTGGGACGTCCTTCAGCTGACCGACGCCACGGGCCGTACCCGGCTGTTGAGCGATCTGGCGGAGGTGGTTCCCGCGCACCTCACCGTGGGCCGCCCGTCGACCGCGCCCGCCCGTGACGCGTCCGCCGCCCCCGCCGCCTGGGCTCCCTTCGCCTGCTCCCTCGCCGCCGTGCGGTCGCAGGGTGTGCGGACCGTCAACGCCTGGCAGTTCGCCCGCCAGCCGCTGCCCGACGGCAGCGGCACGGCCGACTGGGTGTGCACCCGCACCGAGACCTGGCGGGGCGCGGGCACCCGGGCGATGACCCAGTTCAACACCCCGGCCGGCGCGTACGTCACGGCCGCCGCCGACGAGGTCCCCGCCTGCGGCCCGGCCGACCCCCATGTCCTCGCCGTGGGGCCCTGGAAGTCCGCGGCAGGCACCTCCTATCTGCTGGCCGCCGGCGGCAAGGACACCGTCTCCGTCGAACTGAGCGGCGGGGTGAACGGATCGGCGCAGGGCAACCTGCTCGCCGTACCGGCCGAGGACGGCGCGCGGGCGGAGTTGAAGGGGACGCTGGCGAACGGCCGGGAGATCAACGGGCTTCAGCCCGCCCGGTGACGAGAGACCGGTGACCGAGAGGCCCGTGACCGAGAGGCCCGTGACCGAGAAGTCGGTGACCGAGAAGTCGGTGACCAAAGGCTCGAACACCTATACGCTATCCAGCCGATGACCGGCCGGAATGAATCGGTAAGGTGTTCGTATGCGAACCGGTGTGCGCCGCAGGATGGGTGTGGAGGAGCGGCGGCAGCAGTTGATCGGGGTGGCCCTCGAACTGTTCAGCCGGCGCTCGCCCGACGAGGTCTCCATCGACGAGATAGCGTCGGCGGCGGGCATCTCCCGCCCGCTCGTCTACCACTACTTCCCCGGCAAACTCAGCCTGTACGAGGCCGCGTTGCAGCGTGCCTCCGATGATCTGGCGAACCGTTTCGTGGAGCCCCGGGAGGGCCCGCTCGGCGCCCGGCTGCTCCGGGTCACCCACCGGTTCTTCGACTTCGTCGACGCACACGGCCCCGGGTTCTCGGCCCTGATGCGGGGCGGCCCGGCCGTCGGCTCGTCCCGTACCAACGCCCTCGTCGACGGCGTACGGCAGGCCGCCTATGTCCAGATCCTTTCGCACCTGGACGTCGACGCCCCGCCGGCCCGCCTCGAACTCGTCGTCCGCTCCTGGATCTCGCTCGCCGAGTCCACGGCCCTCATCTGGCTGGACGGCCGCCGTATCCCGAGACAGGAGCTGGAGCTCCAACTCGTCCATGACTTCGCGGCCCTGGCGGCTGTCAGCGCCGCCCAGGACGAGGACATGGCGGCCCTGCTCCGCCGCGTCCTCGCCGACGAGCCTTCGGACGGCCCGTTCAGCGAACTGGCGGGCCGCCTGGTGGCTCTGGCCCGCGGCTGATCGTCGGCTAGACCTCGAACTTCCGGTACGACGGATCCAGGTCCCGCACCTCCGCCGACGCGTGGAACGCGAGCCCCTCCCGCACCTTCACGTGCTCCCGGAGCAGCCCGAGCACGTTCTCCGTCAGCGTCACCTTCGTCTCGTCGGTCCGTCCGGCGAGCAGCCCCAGCGTGACGTGCACGATCGCGTGGCCGTCCGTGTCGGGCCCGACGACCGTGTCCTCGGTGGCCCGGAACTGCGTCTTGCAGGCCTCCGGCTTCGCGGCGGCCGTCCGTACGACCTCCTCGTGCAGGGCCTTGGCGAACGCGGGCCGGTCGAAGCCGTCGGAGAGGACGGCGGAGTAGTCAACAGTGATCTGCGGCATGCGGTCACCCTAACCGCAGCCGCAACGCCAGCATCGCGATGTCGTCCTCCCGGTCCCGGCCGAAGCAGTGCAGCAAGGTGTCGCACAACGCGACCGCCCCGGTCGGGGCGTCCGCCGCGGCGGCCCGCAGTTGCTCCAGGGAGAGCGACAGATCGATGCCGCGGGTCTCGACGAGCCCGTCGGTGACCATGAGCAGCCGGTCCGTCGGCCACAGCACCGTCTCCGTGGGCTCGGGCCGTTCGAGCCCGAGCCCGAGGAGCGGCCCGGCGGCCTTCATGTACTCGGCGTCGCCGGAGTCGCGGACGATCAACGGCGGGATGTGACCCGCGTTGGCGACCCGCACCCGCCCGCTGTCCGGTTCGACGAGGGCCAGACAGACGGTGGCGGTGACGTCGGGGTGGTAGTGCTGGAGCATCCGGTCGAGCCGCCGGGCGAGCGCCGCCGGGTCGGACTGCTCCACGCAGTAGGCGCGCAGGGCGTGCCGGATCTCCACCATCACGGTGGCCGCTTCCAGGGAGTGCCCGACGACGTCGCCGACGGCGGTGAGGACACCGCCGGGGGTGGACAGGGCCGCGTAGAAGTCACCGCCGATCTCGGTCTGCCGGGATGCGGGCACATACCGTACGACGACTTCGAGGCCGGGGAACTCGGGCACCCGCTTGGGCAGGAAGCTGTGCTGGAGGGTCAGCGCGACATGGCGCTCGACCTGGTACATCAGCAGGGGTTGCGCGGCCAGCGCGGTGGCCTGCGCGAGGCGGGCGACCAGCCCCGTCGTGTCGGAGGCCGTGCCCCGGGCGCCGTGCACGGGTGTGGCGACGCAGACGGGCGTGCCGCTCTCGGTGCGGGCGAGGACCAGGCGGGCGTCCTCGGTGACGCCGGGCCGGAAGAAGCCCGCGGGCCACAGCGGCGCGGGGACGACCGTGTCGTGCGGGCCGGGGTCGCCGTCGGTGACGCGGCGGATGAGCCGGGCCACGGCCTCGTGCGCGCCGGCGTCGGGGAGGGTGGTGCGGGCCCTGGCCCGGGAGGTGCCGCTGTAGAGGTGGCCGTCCTCGCCGAGCACGAACACGGCGGCCGGCGACCGGGTGAGCCGGGCGGCCCCCTCGGCGGCGGCGCCGGCCAGTTCGTCCAGGGTGCGGGCGGCCTGGACGTCGACGATGGTCTCGGAGAGCAGGGTGAGCCGTCGTACGAGGGCCTCGGCGCCGTTGCGCATCCGGGCGCTGCGGACGGCCGCGCGGACGACCGCCTGGATCTCCTCCGGTTCGGCGGGGACCGTCAGATAGGCCTCGCCGCCCGCGTCGAGGCCCCGGCAGCGGTCGATGGGGGCGACGGAGGCGGCGGAGAAGTGGACGACGGGCAGGGCGGCCGTCGGGGGCCGCGATTTGAGGCGGCGGCAGAGTTCGAACCCGCTCATGTCGGGCAGGCCGACGTCGACGAGGGCCACGTCCGGCAGGACTCCCGAGCGGAACCGCACGTCGAGTTCGGCGAGGGCCTCACCGGCGCTGGCGACGGGGACGACGCTGTGCCCGGCCCTGCGCAGCACCGCGCCCATCGCGTAACGGCTGGCGGCCGCGTCGTCGACCACCAGGACCGTGGTGCTTGCTTCGTCGGCCATCAGGCTCATGAGGCTCTCGTCGTCGCCGGCACTCGGATGGTGCGGACCGGGCCCCCTGCTCCGTCCGCACCACCCAAGCTAGCGCCCTACCGGTCGGAGCGTGCGAATACCGCCACGGTCCGCCCCGGAACGACGAAGGTCCCCGATTCCGCTTCGTACGACGCCTTCCGGACGGTAGAGTCCGCGCCCGACGCCTGGACTGGGTGCAGGGCGTACGCCGTCCCGGCCAGGTCGTCCACGGTCTGCTTCCGCTCCTCGGGGGTGGCGTTGAAGACGACGACGAGGTCACCGAGTTCCATGGTGATCACGCCCGGGGTCTCGTCCTTCCCCGACAGCGGGAACGACAGCTTCGACTGGACCTGTCCGGCCGTGTCGAGGGAGAAGACGTCCTCCGTCGTACGGATCCGCAGCAGGTCCCGGTACGCGGCCGAGGCGCCCTCGATCTGCTCGCAGCCGACCTTCACCGAGGTCAACAGGGGCTTGGCGTAGGGCCACTTGGACCGGTTGTCGGCCGCGAGGGGCAGGCCGCGACCGAAGCCGTTGCCGTCCCGGCAGTCCCAGTGGATCGCGTTGAACCAGTCGCCGCTGTCGTAGGAGTTGCGGTCGAGGGACTTGGACCGCAGCAGGTCGGTGCCCGCCTGGGAGAGCGCGGGGCCCTGCGAGAGGACGGCCGTCGCCATGGCGAGGACCTGCATACGGGCCCGGTCGGCGGCGTTCGTCGCGGCCGGCAGTTTGAAGGCGAGCGCGTCGAACAGCGACTCGTTGTCGTGCGCGTCGACGTAGGCGAGCGCGTCGCCGGGGGCGTCCGCGTATCCGGCGGGGGCCCCGTTGTAGTCGACGTCGGAGCCCTTGACCTCCTTGCCGTCGGTGTCGGTGAACCGGTAGTTCGCGAGGTTGCCGCTCAGGCCGACCTTGATGAGGTCCTGGTAGTGCAGCAGCCGGGCCTTCTGCTCGGCCGGGGTGCCGTTGTCCTCGGAGGAGTTGGGCTCGGTGTGCAGACCCGACGCGAAGCCCTGGACACCCGGGTCCTCGTCGAAGGGGCCGCCGCCGCGCACGGCGTCACGGGCCCGGTCGGAGAACGTCGCGATGCCCGTCCCCGCCATGTTCTTCTGGGTGGCCTGGACGAAGCGCGCGTCGTCGGCCACCTCGCCGAAGTTCCAGCCCTCCCCGTAGAGGATGATCCGCTTCCCGTCGACGCCGTCCTTCTCGGGCGTCAGCGCGTCGAGGGCCTCGCGGACGGCGAGGATGTTGGCCTTCGGGTGGTGGCCCATCAGGTCGAAGCGGAACCCGTCGACCTTGTACTGCCTGGCCCAGGTGACCATGGAGTCGACGACCAGCTTGCCCATCATGGTGTTCTCGGGCGCGGTGTTGGCGCAGCAGGTGGACGTGGCGACCGAACCGTCGGCGAGGAGCCGGTGGTAGTAGCCGGGGACCACCTTGTCGAGGACGCTCTTGTCGGCCTGGCCGCTGGCCGGGGTGTGGTTGTAGACCACGTCCAGCACGACGCCGAGTCCGTCGTCGTTGAGGGCCTTCACCATCTTCCGGAACTCGACCGTGCGCCGCGTCCCGTCCGGGTCGGTGGCGTACGAGCCCTCCGGGACGGTGTAGTGGTACGGGTCGTAGCCCCAGTTGAACGCGTCCTTCGCCGCGACCTTCGCCACGCACTCCTGCTGCTGCTCGGAGTCGGCGGCGTAGGAGCCGAGGTCGCAGTCGACGGTCGCCTGGTCGGCCTTCTTCTCGGGGATGGTGGCGATGTCGGCGACGGGAAGGAGATGGACGTACGAGGTTCCGGCCTTCGCCAGTTCCCGCAGGTGCTTCGAGCCGTCGCTGCCCTTGTCGGTGAAGGCGAGGTAGGTGCCCTTGTCCTTCGCCGGCACGGTGCCGTCACCGATCGAGAAGTCCCGGACGTGCAGTTCCTGGATCTGCGCGTCCTTCAGCGGTACGGCCTTGGGTTTGGTGTAGGACGACCAGCCCTTCGGCGCCAGCGCCTTGTCCGTCAGGTCGACGACGAGGCTGCGCTCGGAGTCGGCGGTCAGGGCGACGGAGTACGGGTCGGTGACCCTGTTGGTGACGACCTCGCGGACGCTGGGCGCCCACACCTTCACGACGTACCGGTAGGGCTTGTTCTTCCAGGCCTTCTCCCCGGTGACGGACCAGACGCCGGTGGCGTCGTCCCGCTTCATGGGGAGGGTCTTCCCGTCGAGTTCGAGCTTCACCGACTGGGCCGTGGGCGCCCAGACGGCGAGTGTCGGGCGGCCCTTGCTGAACGTGGGGCCCAGGTCGGCGGCCGATCCGTCGTACAGGTCGTCGAGGACACCGGCGATCTGCACGCCCGTCGCCGCGAGGACGGCGCCGTTCGCCGCGCGCTGAGAGGCGACGAGCTGGCCGCGCAGGGCCTCACGGACCCGGTCGCGGTCGCGGGGGTCGACGGTCCACGCGGTGGACGACTTCAGGTGCGGGAACCTCGCCTTCTGGGCGTCGGTGAGGGTCGACTTGGTCAGCCGCAGCCACCGCTCGTCGGTGCTGGTCAGCGCACCGCCCTTCACCTTGATGGAGCCGGTGCGCGAGTACAGCAGCTGCGTGGAGGCGGCGGTGTCGTTCCCGTTCCAGGCCACGGTGTTCCGGTCGATCCAGACCGCCTTGGAGGTGGTGAGGTCGAGGGCGGCGGCGGAACCGGCCGGCTGCGGGAGCAGATACTTCTCCTGCCCGTTCAGCAGCCACACCTCGGGCCCATGGGTCTTGAGGTCGAGGGCCTGGTCGGCGGAGAGGTCCTTCTCGTCGCCCTTGTGGATGATGTAGCTGAGGCTGGTGGCCCCGTCGGTGAGGGGCACCTCGAAGACGGCGCCGTAGGCGTCGGTCCGCGCCGGCTCCAGGGGCTTTGCCCAGTCGGTGGGGTTCGCGGCGCCGGACCAGACGTGCAGGCCCCAGCCGTCGTAGTTCCCGTCGGCGCGGTGGTAGTGCAGGACGGCCTTGGACGGGTCCGGGGCCGGAAGGTCGGGCTTTTCCGTCAGCACGGCCTCCTTGCCCTGCTCGACCCAGATCTCACCCGTCTTCGTGACGTCGATCGAACGGTCGGTGGAGACGTCCTTGGTGCCGTCCTTGTCGATGACGAGGTAACTGACGTTCGAGGCACCGGGCTTGAGCTTGACGTAGGCGAAGGCGCCGTACGCGTCCCGCCCGATGAAGTCATGGCCGTCCGGCCAGGTCGTCCCCTCACCCTCGGCGATGTCGCCCCAGGCGTAGAGCCGCCAGTCGGTGTAGTCGCCGTCGGCGCGCTGGTAGTGGACGATCGCGTAGTCGCGGGAGGAGGCGGTGGGGACCTCGGGGGCGGGCGGGGTGCCCGTGGTGGAGATCGCGGTGGCGCTCGCCGTACGTCCGGTTCGGTCGATCACCACTGCTTTGTACCGCAGGGCGGTTCCGGCGGGTACGTCCTCGCCGAGGGTCTGGGTGACCTTGTACGGGGCGTGGTCGGCGGAGCCGAGGGTCTTCCACCTGCCGTTGCCGACCTGGGCGGCGAAGACGACCCGGTTGAGCTGTCCGCCGTCCACGTCGGCACCGATCTCGACGGTGCCGGTGGCGCCGGTGGCCGGGGCCTTGAGCGTGAGGGTGGGCTCGGTGGCGGGCTCGGCGAGGGAGCCGGCGGCCTTGAGGACGATCGAGGAACCGGCGGGAACGGTGACGGTGACCTGCTTGTCGGCGCCGCTGCGCACCTTGGCGTCGGTGCCGTAGAGGCCCTTGAAGGTCATACGGGCGGAGCCGGTGGCGAAGGTCGCGGTCCTGGCGTCGTCCGCGTTGTTGAAGGCGACGACGTACTCGGTGCCGGTGCGGGCGTCGGTCCGCGAGAAGGCGTAGACGCCCGTGCCGTCGTCCGCGTGACGCTCGGTCTGGACGCCGTCGGCGAGGGCCGGGTGCGCCTTGCGGAGGTCGGCGAGCGCGCGGATCTGCCGGTAGAGCGGCGCCTTCGTGTCGTACGCGTCCGTGGCGTGCGTACGGTCCGTGCCGAGCAGGTCGTCGTCCAGGTAGTCGGCGGTCTTCGAGGCGAACATCGTCTGGCGGGCGTCCTTGTCGCCGCCCGCGCCGGTGAAGCCCTGCTCGTCGCCGTAGTAGACGACCGGGTTGCCCCGGCTGAGGAACATCAGCTCGTTGGCGAGCCGGTCCTTGGCGAGCAGTTCGGCGTCGGTGGCCTTCGGGTCGTCCTGCTTGAGGAAGGTCCCGATGCGGCCCATGTCGTGGTTGCCGAGGAAGGTGACCTGCTCGTACGCGTTGGCGCGGCCGGTCGTGTACTTGTAGTCGTCCCCGAAGACCTGTGCCAGCTTCTTCGCGCTGCCGCCCTGGGAGGCGTACGACCGTGCCGCGTCCTGGAAGGGGAAGTCGAGCGTGGAGTCGAGGCGGCCCTGGGTGACGTACGGGGAGGTCACGGAGGTGTCGGCGGAGTAGACCTCGCCGAACATGAAGAAGTCGTCGCGGCCCTTCTTCGCGGCGTACGCGTCGAGGGCGGTGGCCCACTGGGTCCAGAACTCCATGTTGACGTGCTTCACGGTGTCGATCCGGAAGCCGTCGATCCGGAAGTCCCTGACCCACTTCTCATAGATCTTCTCCATGCCGGAGACGACCTCGGGACGCTCGGTCCACAGGTCGTCCAGCCCGACGAAGTCGCCGTAGGTGGCGGACTCGCCGGCCCAGGTGGAGTCGCCCCGGTTGTGGTACATCGTCGGGTCGTTGAGCCAGGAGGGGACCTTGGTCTTCTGCTTCGCGGCCGGGACGACGGGGGTCCTGGGGAATGAGTCCCGGTCGACGGACGGGAAGTTCTTCCGCCCGTCCGCGTAGTCGGTGTCGTCGAAGGGCTTCCCGTCCTTGGTCAGGTAGGGGAAGGCGCCCTTGGAGAGGTAGTCGTAGGACTTCTCCTCGTAGTCGACGACGTCGGCGGTGTGGTTGGTGATGACGTCGAAGAAGACCTTCATGCCCTTGGCGTGGGCCTTGGAGATGAGGGTCTCCAAGTCCTTGTTGGTGCCGAAGTGCGGGTCGACCTGGGTGAAGTCGGTGATCCAGTAGCCGTGGTAGCCGGCGGAGGCGTTGGCCCCCGTCCCCTGCACGGGCTGGTTCTTGAAGATCGGGGCCATCCAGATGGCGGTGGTGCCGAGGCCCTTGATGTAGTCGAGCTTCTTGGTCAGGCCCTTGAGATCGCCGCCCTGGTAGAAGCCCTTGTCTGCGGGGTCGTAGCCGGTAGTGAGGCGCGAACCGGTGAGTCCGCCCTTGTCGTTCGCCCTGTCCCCATTGGCGAAACGATCCGGCAGGACGAAGTAGAACTGCTCGCGGGTGAGGTCGTGACGAGCGGCGCTCTTCGCCAGCTTCGCGTCCGACGGCGGTGCGGGCGGGGTGGCGGCCCCGGCGGCGAGGGGCTGGACGAGTGCCGCGGTCAGCGCGGTCACGGTGACCGCGCCGACCACGGCGGTCCGTCCGGCGTGGGCGGTGCGGCGCCTCGACGGCGTCGGCCATCTCGGTATCACGGATGGACTCCTTGCGATGACGGCTCTGGATGGGTCCGACCCCGCGTGACCGTATCGCCGCCGAAAGCGTTTCAGCAAGAGGCTTGAAAGTAATGGCAAGGGCTTACAGGACCGTCAGCAGCTGGTCTTGCCCGCGTAGATCGCGAGGGCGATGTTGGAGCCGAGGGTCGCGGTGAGCTGGCCGGAGCCGTTCACGGTGACCGTCGTGTTGTTCTGCACGTTGCAGTAGGTGCCGGCCGCGAGGGAGGTCTGGTACGTGCGGCTGAGGCTGCTCGACTCGTGGTTGATGGCCACGAAACCCTTGCTGCCGCGGCCGAAGGCGATCGCGTCGCCCCCGTTGTCCCACCAGTTGGTGACGGCCTCGCCGCGGGTGGCGTTGCGGAAGGGGACCATGCGCATGATCTCCGGCCAGGCGTGCTGGCACTTCCAGCCGTTCTGCCAACAGGCGCCGACCGCACCGCCGTTGGGCGGGCCGGCGTCGTGGTCGGTGAACTCGTAGCCGGAGTTGATGTCGGGCGCGCCGTACGGGTAGGCCAGCATGAAGACGTTGGCGAGGGTGTAGTTCGCGTTGTCCTTGTAGCTGAGGGTGGAGCCGTTGCGCTCGGTGTCGTGGTTGTCGACGAAGACGCCGGCGACCGAGCTGTTCATGTAGCCCCAGCCCTCGCCGTAGTTCTTCAGGTAGGCGAGGTTCTCGTTGTTGAAGACCCGCTTGAGGTCGAAGGCGTAGCGGAACTCCTGCACGTCCCCATTGCCGGTGTACTCGCTCGGCTGGACGGCCTCGCCGGAGCCGTGGATGGCCTCCTGCTTCCAGTACGCGTTCGGGTTGCTCAGCCGCGACTTGATGTTGGCGAGGTCGGCGGCGGGGATGTGCTTGGCGGCGTCGATCCGGAAGCCGTCGACGCCGTACCCGAGCAGGCTGTTCATGTACCCGGCGATGGCCGAACGGACGTACTCCTCACCGGTGTCCAGGTCGGCGAGGCCGACGAGCTCGCAGTTCTGGACGTTGGCGCGGTTGGTGTAGTCGCTGATGGTGGCGGTGCAGTTGTCGAAGTCGAAGGAGGAGTACAGGCCGGGGTAGGCGTACTTCGTGTACGACGAGCCGCCGGTTCCCGTGCCGCTGCCCGCCGACATGTGGTTGACGACCGTGTCGACGACGACCTTGACGCCGGCCGCGTGACACGTGTCGATCATGTTCTTGAAGGCGGTGGCGTCCCCGAGCCGCCCGGCGATCTTGTAGCTGACGGGCTGGTACGAGGTCCACCACTGCGCGCCCTGTATGTGCTCGGCGGGCGGTGAGACCTGGACGTAGCCGTACCCGTTCGGGCCGAGTGTGTTGGTGCACTCCTTGGCGACGGAGGCGAAGTTCCACTCGAACAGGACGGCGGTCACGTCCTTGGTGCCGGGGGGTGAGGCGTACGCGGTCGTGGTGGGCACCGCGAGCGCGATCGACGCGCCGGCCGCGAGGGCGAGCGCGCCGGAGAGGGTTCTGCTGGCCATGTTGTGGGGTCCTTCTCCGTTGAAGGGGTCCGAAGGGGAGGTGCGTGGGCCGTGGACGGGCCCGCGCGGCAAGAGCGTTGCGGTTTCTTGCTGCAAGATGGCTGAAAACTTTCAGCCGGAAGGAAGGTACGAGTCCACTTGTCAAACGGTCAACCCTCCGGACACACCTTCTTCACGCGCGCGAAATCTCTTCACAGACAGGGGTGTTGGGCGCCACGGGCGCCTAGGCCCGGCTTCGGATGCCGCCCCCGTCGCGGAGTGCCGTGTACGCGGACCACGCGTCCAGCAGCGGAGGGGTCACCGAGCCTCGTCGGCCGGGGCCATGGGTGAGCGCGTAGCGTACGGCCGCCGGGGTAGCCCGGGGGAACGCCGAGCGCAGCAGGGCGACCGTGCCCGTGACGAAGGGCGCCGCGGCGCTCGTGCCGCTCAGGACGAGGGGGCGGCCGTCGGTGACCGGGCCCGGGACGCGGTCGCCGGGGGCGCCGACGCCGTTGCGGCCGACGGACCTCCCGAGGTTGGACTGGGGCATGGGGTGCCCGGCGCGGTCGTACGCGGTCACGGGGACGACCCACGGGTGGTCGGTGAGGACGGAGGAGCCCAACCTGCCCTGGTTACCGGCGGCGACCACCAGGATCACCCCCCGGGCGGCGGCGTGGTCGAGGGCCTCCTCCAGCGCGTGGTCTCGGATCCCGGAGGGCGCCGGCTGGGCCATGCTCAGGTTCACGACATGGGCGCCCGCGTCGACGATCTCCGTGAGCGCCCGGGCCAGTTCCCCGGTCCGTACGCCGGACAGGCAGGTCGCGGGGCCGCCGTCGGCGGGACGGTCCGTGAAGAGGGGCCGTGACAGCAGGGTGCAGCGGGGGGCGACGCCCCCATCGGCGACGAGGATCCCGGCCACGGCGGTGCCGTGCGCGCAGCAGACGTCGGTGCGGCGGCAGTTTCCCGTGTCGGTGGCCGGCCCCAGTTCCCGCACCGCGCGGGCCGCGAAGGCGGGGTGGTTCGGGGCGACGCGGCCGTCGATCACACCGATGACGATCTCGGGCCGGCCCGAGGTGCGGGCCATGAGTGGCGGAAGGCGCACCAGTTCCAACGGGTCCATGGCACGCCCCTCTCCGCAGCCGTCCGACGGGACGACCGGACTCACTCGCGCACGGGCTCGGGCGGACCGCAGGCGCCGAGGCACTCAGCAGCGCAACGGTCCAGACCGTCAACCGCCTCGTAGGGGGGCACGTCCCGGCGGGCGAGCGGGACGGAAGCCGCCGGGACACATCCGGGGAGGGTCATGTGGGCTCATACGGGCCGTAGCAGTTCTCCGCGATGCACTCCCGCACGCAGGCGGCGGGGTTCCAGGCGCGCCTGCACTGCATCCGGCACACCGGCCCTAGCTCCTCCTCACAGGTGATGAACTGGGGCACGACCCGGTCACCGGCCGGGGCGGGCGGTTCCGTCGTGGTGAATCCTGGCAGGCTCATGTCGGGTCACCTCTCCCACTTCTCCTCGCAGAGCTTCGCCAGGCACTTCCGCACACACGCGCCGGGATCGTGCGCACGGCGGCAGCGGTGGCGGCAGACCGGCCCCAGTTCCTCCTCGCAGGTGAACTGCTGGGGAACCATCAGGTCACCGGCGCGCGCTCCGGTTGCCGTCGGTCCGACGGCGAATCCGGGGATACGCATGTCCCTTCGCCTCTTTCCTCTCTCGTCGCTCTCGTGTCCATGTGTCGCTCACCGGGTGTAGTAGCGCTGGATGGGGGTCACCCGGAAGGGGAAGAGCCCCGCGAGACCCACGCGGACGAACCACTTCTCGGTGACGTTGGTCTGGCGGTGGGTGTACGAGAACACGACCGTGATGACGGTCTGCGCCCCCACGCTGAGCCGGGAGAAGTCGGCCTCCACCGCGGACAGGACGAAGCCTTCGGAGCGCATCTCACTGGTCTTGCGGTAGATCTCCTGCTCCCGCACCGTCAGGTAGTTGAGGGCCCGATGGGCCGGGTCGAGGCCCGCGTTGTTGTTGAGCTGGAGCACCCGGTCGAGGACTTCCCTGGCGGTCTTCTCGAACCCCTTGCGGGAGGTGTCCGCGGGGCGGTCGATCGCCTCGATCAGCTCCCTGCTGTCGAAGGCCCAGATCTTCTCGACATGGACGACCGGCACGGAGAGTCCCTGACACGCGCCCGGCGGCACGAGGGGGCCGAGGGTCCCGACGACGACGGCGAGGTCACGGTAGTCCCGGACCGGGCGCAGGGCCTCCACGAGGTCGTCCAGGTCGGTGGGGTCCACGGGTTCCAGGATGTAGGTGTCGACGCCCTGCACGGACAGGACGTAGCACATCTGCCGGGCCAGGTAGCGGTTCTCGGGGGCGGACAGGACGCGGTGGACGGCGTCGGCGTCACTGGCGTCACGGGCTCCTCCGGCGCCGGCCGCCTGCAAGAACTCGTGCTGGACGGAGAGATCGGGAAAGACGGCGCGCACCTGGCCGAGGACGTACACATAACCGGGGGTCGTGTCGGCGCCGTGCCCCGCTCCTCCGCCGCCGTGGGAGCCGGACTCGGCGCACCCGCAACAGGCCTGCGTGACACCGGACTCGACGGGCAGCGGGTGGGCGTCGTCCGGATCGAACGACGCGGGGGGCGCGGCGGGCACGGTCCCGGTCCGGGTCTCCGGCGAGGGGCTCGCGTCTGTGGCGCCGTCTGTGATCTCGGGGTCCATGGGTCGGTCACTCCTCACGCGGGCTCTGGAGGAATCCCGGTCCGGTGCGGACACGCACCGGACCGCCTGGTCGTGCTCGCGCCGTGCACGGTGCTCAGCGTTCGCGCCCGCCACCGATCGTCATCCACTGGTTCAACGCCTCGGCCCGGCGTCCGCAGCCGCCGCAGGGCCGGATCCCCATCGCGGTGGTCATCCGGGCGACGGCGTCGCCCAGTCCGATCTCCGCGTCGTCGTGGGCGAAGCCGGGGATACGGACGCGGTGGCGGGACTTGCCGTGACGGGGCTCCCGGTCGCTCGTTGCACCGTCAACCATGTAGCTCACATCCCGGTGTTGACCGATCTCACTCGGCGCCCCCGACGCGTCCCCACCCCTTTCCACTCTCCTCCCGCGGTCCCCGGGACGCACCTCGACCGACCCTCCACCCGGTGGACGCGGCAGGACCCGCCACCCCGGGCTGGGGTGGCGGGCCCTGAAGGTCGACCGCGGCGGCCTAGCCGCCGCCGCTCGCGGAAGGTCAGCCCGTCGTCCACCACACAGTCGTGTCCCCCGGCAGCTTCGCCTCGTCGTCGGTCACGGTCAGTTCGCCGCTGGCGATCAGGACACGGCCGTACGCGGGGATCCGGACGGCCTCGCTCGTGGTGTTGGCGACGCACACGAAGTCGCCCCGGCGGAAGGCCAGGACACCGGCGGGGGCCTTGAGCCACTCCACCGAGTCGCCCGCGCCGAGGTCGCGCTGGTCGCGGCGGACGGACAGGGCCGTGCGGTACAGCTCCAGGGTCGAGTCCGCGACGCCCGTCTGGGCCTCCACGCTCAGGTCGGCCCACTCGGCGGGCTGCGGCAGCCAGGAGCCACCCGCGCCGAAGCCGTACGACGAACCGGCGCGGGTCCACGGGATCGGCACCCGGCAGCCGTCACGGAAGCCGTCCTGGCCGGCGCCCCGGAAGTACGCGGGGTCCTGGCGGACCTCGTCCGGGAGGTCGACGACGTCGGGGAGGCCGAGCTCCTCGCCCTGGTAGACGTAGGCCGAGCCGGGCAGCGCCAGCATCAGCAGGGAGGCGGCGCGGGCGCGGCGCAGGCCCAGTGCGCGGTCGCCCGCGAGGCGGATCTGCGTGCCGAGGCCAGGTTCGTTGGCGAAGCGCGTCGCGTGCCGGGTCACGTCGTGGTTCGACAGCACCCAGGTCGCGGGGGCGTTCACCGGGCGCATCGCGTCGAGCGTGCGGTCGATGACGTCCTTCAGCTCGGCCGCGTCCCAACTCGTGCTCAGGTACTGGAAGTTGAACGCCTGGTGCAGCTCGTCGGGGCGGACGTAGTTCGCGGTGCGTTCGACCGTCGGCGTCCACGCCTCGGCCACGAAGATGCGCTCCCCCGCGTACTCGTCGAGCACCAGGCGCCATTCGCGGTAGATCGCGTGGACGCCGTCCTGGTCGAAGAAGGGCATGACATCGTTGCCCAGCAGTTTCAGCTGGTCGTGGGCGCCGAGATCGGGCAGGCCGTCCGCCTTGACCAGGCCGTGGGCGACGTCGATACGGAAGCCGTCGACGCCGATGTCCAGCCAGAAGCGCAGGATGGAGCGGAACTCGTCGCCGACCGCCGGGTGCTCCCAGTTGAAGTCGGGCTGCTCCGGGGCGAAGAGGTGGAGGTACCACTCGCCCGGGGTGCCGTCGGGTTCCGTGACCCGCGTCCATGCCGGGCCGCCGAAGATGGACTCCCAGTCGTTGGGCGGGAGCTCGCCGTGCGCGCCCTTGCCGGTGCGGAAGTGGTAGCGGTCCCGCAGCGGCGAGCCGGGGCCCTCCGCCACCGCCCGCTTGAACCACTCGTGCTGGTCGGAGGAGTGGTTCGGGACCAGGTCGACGATGATGCGCAGGCCCAGCTCGTGGGCGTCCCGGATCAGGGCGTCGGCGTCCAGGAGCGACCCGAACATCGGGTCCACCGCGCGGTAGTCGGCGACGTCGTACCCGGCGTCGGCCTGCGGGGAGGCGTAGAAGGGGCTGAGCCACACGGCGTCGATGCCGAGGTCGCGCAGGTACGGAAGTCGGGAACGTACACCCTCCAGGTCGCCCATGCCGTCACCGTTGCTGTCGGCGAAGCTGCGCGGATAGACCTGATAGATCACCGCGTCGCGCCACCAGTCGCTGCGCGGGGTGGTGGCGAGGGCAGAGGTCGTGGCCGGGTCGGCTGCGGAGTGCTGCTGGCTCATGGCGTCCTTGGTGCGTAACGGGGTCATCGGTTCGGAAGTATCAGAAGCGGGTGCGGAGGGCAGGGACAGAGGCGGCCACGGTGCCGGCGGGGTCGGATGGACACCGTGACCGCCACCCGCGCCCCAAAGGGGCGCGGGGAACTGCGCGACCAGCCACGACGAAGCCGCAGACAACCGACGGCCCTCGCGGCTCAGCCCCGGCGGTCAGCCCTTCGTGCCGCCCGCCGTCAGCCCGGTCACCAGGTTCTTCTGCACGAGGTAGAAGAACGCGGAGACGGGGATCGCGACCAGCACGGCGGTGGCCGCCATCAGGTTGCGCTGGGCGTCGTGTTCGCTGACGAAGCTCTGCAGACCGACGGCGAAGGTGTACTTCGTGTCGGACAGCATGAACGTCGAGGCGAAGGCGACCTCCCCGAACGCGGTGATGAAGCTGTAGAACGCGGCGACCGCGAGCCCCGGCTTGGCGAGCGGCAGGATCAGCCGGGCGAACGTGCCGAAGGGGCTCAGCCCGTCGACGCGTCCCGCCTCGTCGATCTCGAAGGGGATCGTGTCGAAGTAGCCCTTGAGCAGCCAGGCGCAGTACGGCACGGCCGTCGAGCAGTAGACGAGGATGAGGCCGAGATAGCTGTCGACGAGTTTGAGTTCCGACAGGATCTCGTACATCGGCACCATCAGGACGGCCACCGGGAACATCTGCGTGACCAGGAGCACCCACATGAACTTCCGGTAGCCCGGGAAGCGCATGCGGGAGACGGCGTAACCGGTGGTCGCCGCGATCAGCACCCCGATGACGGTGGTGCCGAGGGAGACGACAAGGGTGCTGACCAGCCAGTCGAAGAACGGTGTCTCCTGGAGCACGTGCGAGTAGTTGGCAAAGGTCATTTTGCCGAAGATGCGCCCGGGATGCAGGTAATCGTCCTTGTCCGGCCCGAGGGACAGGAAGACCAGCCAGGCGATGGGGAAGAGCGCGGCCAGGCTCGCCACGACGAGGATCGCGTGCGAGGCGAGGGAGCCGGCGAGGCTGTTCTCGCCGCGCCTGCGGGTCCTGCGCGGGGCGGCGCTGGTCGGCGTCGCGTCCGCCGGAGCCTTGGTCTCAACGGTGGTCGTGCTCATGGTGGCTCCTGCCTCAGATCGCGAGCTGCTGCTCATCGCGGTTCAGCCAGCGGCGGTAGACGGAGGTGAAGACGATCAGGATGGCCAGCAGCAGGATGCCGTAGGCCGCCGACTGCGCGAAGTCACGCGGCTGCTGTCCGAAGCCGAGGTAGTAGGCCCAGGTCACGAGGATCTGCGCCTCGGGCGCGGTGTCGCCGAACAGCAGGAAGATGACGGCGAACTGGTTGAACGTCCAGATGACGCCGAGGAGTACGACGGTGGAGCTGACCGAGCGCAGGCCCGGCAGGGTGACGTAGCGGAAGCGCTGCCAGGCGCTCGCGCCGTCCATCTCCGCCGCCTCGTACAGCGAGGAGTCGATGGACTGCAGACCGCCGAGCAGCGAGACCATCATGAACGGCACACCGCACCAGGTGTTGACCATGATCGCGGCGAACCGCTGCCAGAAGGTGTCCTCCAGCCACAGCGGGGCCGGCAGGTGCAGTGCTTCGAGGCCGGCGTTGATCACACCGCCGTCGGCGAGCATGAACCGCCAGCCGAACACGGTGACGAAGGTCGGCACGGCCCACGGCAGGACCAGGATCAGCCGGTAGAAGGTGCGGCCGCGCAGCTTCTGGTTGAGCAGCAGCGCGAGGCCGAGCCCGATGACGTAGTGCAGGGCGACGCAGAGCGCCGTCCAGACGATCGTCCAGATGAAGTGCGACCAGAAGCGGTCGTACGACGTCGGGCCCCACAGGATGTCGGCGTAGTTGTCGAGGCCGATGAACTCGTAGGTGGCCTCGATGCGGTTGGCGCCGATGGTGCGCGCCGAGTTGAGGCTGTTGGCGTTGGTGAGGGTGAGGTAGAAGCCGCGCGCCAGCGGATACAGCACCAGGACGCCGAGCACGACGACCACCGGGGCGATCATCGCGTACGCGTACCAGAACCGCTGGTACGACTGCTTCAGACGCGACAGCGGGCCCGGGCGCCCGCCCGGTTCACCTCGGCGCTTGCCGGTCGCTCGGTCGATGGCGACTGTCATCGTTCGACACCTTCTGGAAGATCACGGGAAGATCGGGGGCCGGGCCTGCCGGAGGGCCGGGCCGCTCGGCGGCCCGGCCCCCGGGGATCACTTGCTGTAGTCCGGGACCAGCTTGGCGATCGCGGTCTCCGCGTTGCCGAGGCCCTTGTCCAGGGACTCCTTGCCGCCGGCGATCGCGAGCAGCTCGGTGTCGAGCGGGCCCCACAGGGAGCTGTACTCGGGCAGCTCGGGGCGCGGCTGGGCGGCGGCGAGGACGGTCTGGTAGCCGGCGATGCCCGGGTCGGCCTTCACCTCGGCGGTGTAGGCGTCGTCGCGCGTGGGCAGCGTGGAGTTCTTCAGGGCGATGGTCTCCTGGGACTTCGCCGAGGTCATGAAGTTGATGAACTTCAGCGACGCCTCCTGGTGCGCCTTGTCCGAGCCGGCGTACACGGAGAGGTTGTGGCCGCCGGTCGGGGCGCCCGCCTTGCCGGCTCCGCCGGCCGGGACGGTGGCGATGCCCAGGTTGGCCTTGTCCTTGAACGCGGAGCCCTTGTAGAAGTTGGTGATCTCCCACGGGCCCTGGACGATCGAGGCGACCTTGCCGTTGACGAAGGCGTCCTGGATGTGGGCGTAGGCGTCGGCGGTGGTGTCCGCCTTGTGCAGGCCCTTGCCGTCGAAGAGGTCCAGCCAGGTGCCGTAGGCCTTCTTCGCCTCGGCGGAGTTCACGGTGATCTTCTTCTGCGCGACGTCGACGGTGTCGGTGCCCTCGCCGTAGAGGAAGGACTGGGCGTAGTAGGCCTGGGTGGAGCCCCAGTAGCCGTCGACGCCGGTCTTGTCCTTGATGGTGGCGGCGGCCTTCTTCAGGTCGTCCCAGCTCTTGGGGGCCTCGGCGATGCCGGCCTTCTCGAAGAGTTCCTTGTTGTAGACCAGCGCGAGGGTGTCGGTGACGAACGGGACGCCGTAGGTCTTGCCGTCGTACTGGGCCTGCTTGATCAGGCTGGGCTGGAACTTGTCCTGGTCCTTGAGGGCCTCGGTGCCGTCGAGCGGCAGGAAGAAGCCCTTCTTGGCGAAGGCGGGCGTCCAGCCGACCTCGGAGCGCAGGATGTCCGGCGCGCCCGTGGCTCCGGCGGCGGTGTCGAACTTGTTCTGCGCCTGGTCGAAGGGCACGTTGACGTACTTGACCTTGATGTCCTTGTTCGCGGCCTCGAACTCCTTGACCAAGGCCTTGTACGTCGGTGCCTCATTGGTGGCGTTGGAGGTGTCCCACCAGGTGATGGTGACCGGACCGTCGGCCGAGTCGCCGCTGTCGCTTCCGCCGCAGGCCGTCGCCGTGAGAGCGATCGACGCCACCAGCGCGGTGGCCGCTATGCCACGCCGCATGAGATCTCCTTGAGGGTGAAAGCCCGTGTGCTGGGCGGAGGGCCCCGTCCGCCGCTCCTGCCGAGTTCCGGCCGCGCCATCGCCGCCGCCGGGCGTGGCCGAACGTAACAGCGTTGTAAGCGCGACGAAAGACCTTGCTGCAAAAAATTGCAACAACGGGCGATGGTTACCGGCCCGTGACCTGCGCTCGACATGGCCGAAACCTGCCATCAGGGCCGCTCAGCGGGGGTTCCCGGGGCCGTGCAAGACTCTGCAAGCTCTTGCCACCACGGGCGGGGGCGGCCATCATCACCCTGTCAGCGCCTTGCGAAGGTCACCTCCTTCCGCACGCGGGCGCCCCCACGGACACCGACCAGAATCACGAGGGACCGCGATGACGCAGCAGCCCGCAGTGGGCCGCACCCCCGCCCGCACCCGACGCCGGGCCGGTGGGCAAGCGCAGGTCCGGCCGGTACAGTCCAGTGCTGTGACCACACGGCTTGCCGACATCGCAGCCCAGGCGGGGGTCAGCGAGGCGACTGTCAGCCGCGTCCTGAACGGGAAGCCGGGCGTCGCCGCGACCACTCGCCAGTCCGTCCTGGCCGCTCTCGACGTGCTGGGCTACGAGCGGCCGGTCCGGCTGCGGCAGCGCAGCGCGGGCCTGGTGGGCCTCATAACCCCGGAGCTGGAGAACCCCATATTCCCGGCCCTGGCGCAGGTCATCGGGCAGGCGCTGACCCGGCAGGGGTACACGCCGGTGCTCGCCACCCAGACCCCCGGCGGGTCCACGGAGGACGAGCTGACGGAGATGCTGGTCGACCGGGGGGTCGCCGGCATCATCTTCGTCTCCGGTCTGCACGCCGACACCTCGGCCGACATGCAGCGCTACGAGCAACTGCGCGCCCAGGGCGTGCCGTTCGTCCTCGTCGACGGTTTCTCGCCCAAGGTGCAGGCCCCCTTCATCTCGCCGGACGACCGGGCGGCGATGTCCCTGGCGGTGACGCATCTGGTGTCGCTGGGGCACACCCGGATAGGTCTGGCGCTCGGCCCCAAGCGCTTCGTTCCGGTGCAGCGCAAGATCGAGGGCTTCGTCCGCACGATGCAGGACCAGTTGGGGCTGGCGGCCGCGACCGTGGAGTCCGAGCTCGTCCAGCACTCCCTCTACACGCTGGAGGGCGGCCAGGCGGCGGCCATGGCGCTCATCGACCGGGAGTGCACGGCGGTGGTGTGCGCGAGCGACATGATGGCGCTCGGCGCGATCCGGGCGGCCCGGCAGCGGGGGCTGGAGGTCCCGGACGACGTCTCGGTCGTCGGCTTCGACGACTCCCCGCTGATCGCCTTCACCGACCCGCCGCTGACGACCGTCCGCAAGCCGGTCCCGGCGATGGGGCAGGCGGCGGTGCGTACCCTGCTGGAGGAGATCGGCGGGACTCCGGCGCCGCACAGTGAGTTCGTGTTCATGCCGGAACTGGTGGTGCGGGGGTCGACCGCCTCGGCGCCTGGGGACCGTTCTCGTACCTGAGACGGAGAGATGGGGGGACGATGCGGTACGTACGGAGGAGAGGGCTCTCGGTACTACCCCGACGAACGTGCGTGACGAACCCGACCAGAGGATGATCGGTGGGGTACCGGATTTCTGGCAGACTCTGTGCCCATGGGTGAAACGACCGTGACGACACTGGAGGAAGGCCGGGAGCAGGCCGCTCCGCGGTCCGTCACGGACGCGCCGGAGCAGCAGAGGTTCCTGCACCGGCTGCGGGTTCCGCGCAGGCCGCGTATCTGGTTCGAGATCCTGCTGATCGCGGTGAGTTACTGGACGTACTCCCTGATCCGCAACGCGGTCCCCGAGCAGAAGACGCAGGCGCTGGAGAACGCCGACTGGATCTGGAGGATGGAGCACCACCTCGGGATCGCGGTCGAGGAGACGATCAACCACTCCGTGAACTCGGTGACATGGCTGATCGTCGGCATGAACTACTACTACGCGACCCTGCACTTCGTCGTCACGCTCGGTGTCCTCGTGTGGATCTACCGTAGTCATCCGGGGCGTTACGCGGCGACGCGTCTGGTCCTCTTCGCCACCACCGCCGTGGCCCTCGTCGGCTACTACTTCTACCCGCTGGCCCCGCCCCGCCTGATGACCGGCGAGAACTTCATCGACACGGTCGTCGTCCACCAGACGTGGGGCTCCATGGCCTCGGGCGACCTGAAGAACATGTCGAACCAGTACGCGGCGATGCCGTCCATGCACATCGGGTGGTCGCTGTGGTGCGGGCTCACGATCTTCGCGCTGGCGTCGGTGCCGTGGGTGCGGGTGCTGGGCCTGCTTTACCCGACGCTCACACTCGTCGTCATCGTGGCCACCGCCAACCACTTCTGGCTGGACGCGGTCGGCGGCATGATCTGCCTGGCCTTCGGCTACGCGGTGGCCCGCGTCTGGTACGGCGCCCTGCCGTACGCACTCCCGCGCCAGGTGACGGGCGACATCCGGGAACCGGAACTGGAACCGGTCAAGGTGTAGCCCCGGCCGGGGCGCCGGCTGGTTCCCTCAGGGCCCTGACGAAGGGTGCGCGGGGCGGGCCGTGCGTTGTCGGCCGCGGGCCCGGTGGGGCTACTCGCGCAGTTCCCCGCGCCCCTGAAAAGCAGGGGCTGCGCCCCGTGCTTTTCGCCCCTGAGTGGCCGCAGGCCCTCAAGGGGCGCGGGGAACTGCGCGACCAGCCACCATCCACCCGCACCCGACAACTCACGTGCCGTGGGTGTCGACGGCGGGTGCCGGTCGCCGGGACCGCGAGGCGTCGGCCGCTTGCCTCAGCGCTCTGACGAACGTCCGCAGGGCGGGCTGGGGCGGAGCCGTCCCGCGTACGGCCGCGTGGATGGAGCGGCGGGGTTCCGCGCCCGTGAAGCGGCGTACGACGACGTCGGGGTGGCTGCTGCCGAGGCCGAGGCGGGGGATGAGACCGACGCCGAGACCCGCGGCGACGAAGCCCTGCGCGGTCGCGTAGTCCTCGCTCTCCACCACGAACCGGGGGCGGAAGCCCGCCTCGGCGCACGCCTCCAGCTGGGCGTCCAGACAGGGCCCCGGCCATTCGCTGCCGACCCACGGCTCGTCGGCGAGGTCGGCCAGCGTGAGGTCGGGCCGCTCGGCGAGGGGGTGCGCGGCGGGCAGTACGGCGAGGTAGGTGTCGTCGAGCAGGTGCAGCAGCCGTACGCCGTCGGGGTCGGCGCCGCGCGGCCGGACGACGAGCGCGAGGTCGGCCCGCCCCTCCCTGACCGCCGGAAGCGGATCGTCGGGGTCGATGAGCTTCAGCTCGACGCGCACACCGGGGTGCTCGGCGCGGAGCCGGGCGACGGCGGGGGCCACCAGGGAGGCGCCGGCCGTGGCGAAGTACCGCACGGCCAGCCGCCCCGTGCGCCCGGCCCGCAGATCGGCCAGCGCGGCCTCCGCCTCGGCGACCTGCCGTCCGATCGCACCGGCGTACTCGGTGAGCAGCAGCCCGGCCTCCGTGGGCCGCACCCCGCGTCCGACCCGCTCCAGCAGCGCGATCCCGGCCTCCTTCTCCAGCGCCGCGACCTGCTGGCTGATCGCGGACGGGGTGTAGCCGAGGGCGGTCGCGGCGGCCGTCACCGAGCCGCTGGTCACCACGGTCCTGAGCACCTGCATCCGCCGCACATCCATCATGCAGCCCAGCTTAAAGGTCCATGCAGGATTCTGTGCTTGTCCTTACGCATCCGGTGCCCGAGCGTGGTGCGCATGCCTCTCGCGTCCACGCTCCGCATGGCCCTCCTCGCCCTCCTGTGGGGCTCGGGCTTCCTCTGGATCAAACTCGCCCTCAACCACGGCCTGTCCCCGCTCCAGATCACGGTCGCGCGCTGCGCGCTGGGCGCGGCGGTCCTGCTGGCCCTCGCCCTGGCCGCCCGCCAGCGCCTGCCGCGCGACGGGCGGACCTGGGCCCATCTCCTGGTCGCCGCCTTCTTCTGCAACGCCCTGCCGTTCGCGCTCTTCGGCATCGGCGAGCAGACCGTCGACTCGGGCACGGCGGGCGTCCTCAACGCGACGACCCCGCTGTGGGCCCTGCTCCTCGGCCTCGTCCTCGGCACGGACCGCCCCCTCTCCCCCGCCCGCCTCACCGGACTCCTCCTCGGCTTCGCCGGGGTCCTGCTGATCTTCGCGCCCTGGCAACGGGCGGGGCTGATGACCGGGGGCGCGCTCGCGCTGCTCGGGGCGGCCGTCAGCTACGCGGTGGCCTTCGCGTACATGGGCCGCCACCTGACGGGCCGCGACGCCCCGCTCGCCGTCTCCGCCGCGCAGCTGCTGACGGCGACGGGGTGGGCGGCGGCCGGGTGGGCGACGACGGGGTGGGCCGCGGACACCGGGCCCGCCGGGAGCGCCGGCCCGGCCGGGGTCGACGCGACGGCCGTGCTCGCGGTGGTCGTCCTCGGGATCTTCGGGACCGGGATCACCTTCTACCTCAACTACCGCCTGATCGCGGACGAGGGAGCGACGAGCGCGGCGACGGTCGGCTATCTGCTGCCGGTGGTGTCGGTCGCCCTGGGGGCGCTGTTCCTGGACGAGCGGGTGGGGCCCCGGGTGCTCGCGGGCATGGTGGTGGTCCTGGCGGGGGTGGCACTGACCAGGCCGCGACGGGCCCCGGGCCGTACGGGGGTGCGTGGTCGGGTGCGGGTGGGTGGGGCCTGGTCGCGCAGTTCCCCGCGCCCCTGAAAAACCGGGGCTGCGTCCCTGCTTTTTCGGCCCGGAGGGGCCGTAGGCCCTTGAGGGGCGCGGGGAACTGCGCGAGAACCCCCACCCACCCGCACCCGACCACGCACCCCGCCCGGCCCGCCGCGCGTCACCCGGCGTCCGGCGGGTCGAGCGACCGGACCAGCACGGCCACACCCGCGGGCATCCCGACGACATAGCCGACCACGAGTCCGATGCCCTGGTCGGCCGTCGGGGGGAGGGCCCAGTTCGTCGCCGCGGCCACCGACAGGGCCACCGTCGCCAGCGTCAGGAACGCGGCGGCGACCGCACGTCCACGGGGTGGACGCCCCGCCCGGTACCGCTCGACCGCGGGCCCGAACGAGGCCATACCGACCAGCGTCGCGACGAGAGCGGGTTCGGGCAGCCAGCCGAAGAGCGACCCCACCAGCGCGGCGATCCCGGCGACGGCGAGACCGACGAGCTCCAGCCACACCGTCGTGACCACGGGCTCCGAGACCAGCACGGTCCCCCACGAGGAGCGCCGTACGGCACCGCCTCTGTCGCCCTCCGCGCCCTCTTCTTCACCCACATGCGCAGACTAACCGTGGTCGGGGCGGGTGCGGCCGGTCCGGACGAGGGCACCGATCCACCGCCCCGCCCCGCCCCTCCTGCGCCGCGGCACCTCGAACCCGTCGGCCTCCCCGGAGGCGCCGACGCCCGGGGCCCGCCCCCGGCCGACCGGCGCTTCTCGCAGGCACTGCGGCTAGGCTCGTGCCCGTACGACCTTGATCGGCGGAGTCGGGCGATCGGGTGGGCGGACGAGTGGACGAGCGGGCTTGATCCGACGGGAGGCCTGGGATGACGGCGCCGGGGCGCAGGAGCAGCACGTTCTCGCGACTGCTGCGGCACGGTTTCACCGACGCCGGCGCCGCCGAGCGGCTGCTGGAGAGCGAGGAACTGTCGGCCGTACGGAACGACCCGGTCCTGCTGGACGCGCTCGGGGCGACCGCCGACCCCAACCTCGCGCTGCTGGGCCTCGTACGGCTGCTGGAGGCGCAACCGGACCGTACGGCCCGGCGGGCGGTGCTGGACACGTTGATAGCGGCCAAGCCGCTGCGGGACCGGCTGCTGGGGGTGCTCGGCGCGTCCGCCGCGCTCGGTGACCATCTGGCCCGGCACGCGCAGGACTGGCAGGCGCTCGTGACGTACGAGCCGCGCGATCTGCACCCGGGCGTCGAGGAGTTCGAGCGGGGGCTCGCGGAGGCCACCGACCCCGTCTCCCTCCGGGTCGCCTACCGCCGCTGCCTGCTCTCCATCGCCGCCCGTGACGTCTGCGGCACGACGGACGTCGCCCAGGCCGCCGCCGAGCTCGCCGACCTCGCCACCGCCACGCTGCGCGCCGCCCTCGCGATCGCCCGCGCCGCCGCGCCGGAGGACGCGGCGCTGTGCCGGCTCGCGGTGATCGCGATGGGTAAGTGCGGCGGCCACGAACTCAACTACGTCTCCGACGTCGACGTCATCTTCGTCGGGGAGACGGCGGACGGGGCCGACGAGCAGAAGGCGATCCGGGCCGCCACCCGGCTCGCCTCGCACATGATGCGGATCTGCTCCGAGACGACCGTCGAGGGCAGCATCTGGCCGGTCGACGCCAATCTGCGGCCGGAGGGGCGCAACGGCCCGCTCGTGCGGACCCTCAGCAGCCATCTGGCGTACTACCAACGGTGGGCGAAGACCTGGGAGTTCCAGGCACTGCTGAAGGCCCGGCCGGTCGCCGGGGACCTGGAACTGGGCGAGGCGTACGTCGCCGCGCTCGAACCGCTCGTCTGGAAGGCGGCCGAGCGGGACAACTTCGTCACCGACGTGCAGAGCATGCGGCGCCGCGTGGTCGAGAACATCCCGGCGGCCGAGGTGGACCGGCAACTCAAGCTCGGGCCGGGCGGGTTGCGGGACGTCGAGTTCGCCGTGCAGATGCTGCAGCTCGTGCACGGACGCGCGGACACGTCCCTGCGCAGCGGGACCACCCTCGACGCGCTGGGCGCGCTGGCCGCCGGCGGGTACGTGGGCCGGACCGACGCGGCCCAGCTCGACGCGGCCTACCGCTTCCTGCGGTCCATGGAGCACCGCATCCAGCTCTACCGGCTGCGCCGCACCCACCTCGTCCCCGAGGGCGACGACGACCTGCGGCGCATCGGCCGCTCGCTCGGTCTGCGCACCGATCCGATCGCCGACCTGAACCGCGAGTGGCGGCGCCACGCGGCCGTCGTACGACGGCTGCACGAGAAGCTCTTCTACCGGCCGCTCCTCGACGCCGTCGCCCAACTGGCGCCCGGCGAGACCAGGTTGAGCGCCGACGCGGCCCGCGAACGGCTCGTCGCCCTCGGCTACGCCGACCCGGCCTCGGCGCTGCGCCACCTGGAGGCCCTGGCCTCCGGCGTCTCCCGCAAGGCGGCCATCCAACGCACGCTGCTGCCCGTGCTGTTGGGCTGGTTCGCCGACTCCGCCGACCCCGACGCGGGCCTGCTCAACTTCCGCAAGGTCTCCGACGCGCTCGGCCGGACCCCGTGGTACCTGCGGCTGTTGCGTGACGAGGGCGCGGCGGCGGAGAACCTGGCGCGCGTGCTCTCCGCGGGGCGCCTGGCCCCCGACCTGCTCATGCGCGCCCCCGAGGCGGTCTCCCTGCTCGGCGACGGGGACGGGGTCGCCGGTGGCGCCGGTGGTCTCGAACCCCGGGAACGCGCCCACCTGGAACAGGAGATCCTCGCCGCCGTGGGCCGGGCCGACGGCGCCCAGCAGGGTGTGACGGCCGCGCGCGGCGTCCGCCGCCGGGAACTGTTCCGTACGGCCGCCATGGACATCGTCGGCTCCTACGGCACCGAGTCCACCCCGGCCACCGCCGACCAGGGCGCCCTGGTGGACCTCGTCGGCGGCGCGGTCTCCGACCTCACGGCCGCGACGCTCGCGGGCACCCTGCGCGCCGTGGTCCGCGAGGGCTGGGGCGACACCCTCCCCACCCGCTTCGCGGTGATCGGCATGGGCCGCTTCGGCGGCCACGAACTGGGCTACGGCTCCGACGCCGACGTGCTGTTCGTCCACGAGCCGCAGGAGGGCGCCGACGAACAGGAGGCGGCCCGAGCCGCGAACGCGGTCGTCTCCGAGATGCGCCGCCTGCTCCAGCTCCCGAGCGCCGACCCGCCCCTCCTCATCGACGCGGACCTGCGCCCCGAGGGCAAGACCGGCCCGCTCGTACGGACGCTGAAGTCGTACGAGGCCTACTACCGCCGGTGGTCGCTGGTGTGGGAGTCGCAGGCGCTGCTGCGCGCCGAACCGGTCGCCGGGGACGCGGAGTTGGGCCGCCGCTTCATCGACCTCGTCGATCCGCTGCGGTACCCGGCGGACGGGCTCGGCGACGACGCCGTGCGCGAGATCCGGCGCATCAAGGCCCGTATGGAGTCGGAGCGGTTGCCGCGCGGCGCCGATCCGACCCTGCACACCAAGCTCGGCCGCGGCGGTCTCTCCGACGTCGAGTGGACCGTCCAGTTGCTCCAACTCCAGCACGGCCACCGTGAGTCGGGCCTGCGCACGACCCGCACCCGCGAGGCCCTGGCCGCCGCCCGCGAGGCCGGCCTGGTGGGCGCCGAGGACGCGGCCATACTGGACGAGGCCTGGGTGCTGGCCACCCGCGTCCGCAACGCCGTGATGCTCGTACGGGGCCGCGCGGGCGACACGTTCCCCTCCCACGGCCGCGAACTCGCCGCCGTGGGCCGGTATCTGGGGTACGGCCCCGGCCATGTGGGCGACATGCTCGACGACTACCGCCGGATCACCCGACGGGCTCGGGCGGTGGTGGACGAGCTCTTCTACGGGGGGTGAGCCCCGCCGGAGGAGCACGAGATCCGCGGCCGTGGGCGGGGCGGTGCGGGCGGGCTTCGGGTTCTCGGTGGCGCCCGGCGCGGTTTTCGGCTTCGGTAGGGGGAGCCGTACCTCCGGACGCGGTGGCGGTACGGCCGAGGCGAGAAGTCGAAGGCGACTTGGAGGACGAGGGATGCAGTACACGCTCGAAGTGATTCCGCTGCCCGTGAGCGACATCGACCGGGCCCGGGACTTCTACCGGGACAAGGTCGGTTTCCACGTCGACATCGACCAGGAGGTCATGCCGGGCATGCGGATCGTCCAGCTGACTCCGCCCGGCTCCGGCTGTTCGATCGCCCTCGGTGACGCCATCTGGGACATGGCCCAGGGCGAGACCAAGCCGACCCCCGGCTCCTACCAGGGCCTCCAGCTCTGCGTCACCGACATCAAGGCCGCCCACGCCGAACTCCGCGAACGCGGCCTCGACGTCTCCGAACCCGTCCAGTATGCCCCCGACGACGGCGCCACCTTCATGTACTTCAAGGACCCGGACGGCAACGGCTGGTCGGTCCAGGAGTACCGGCGCAGGGCCACGGAGCCGCTGCACCAGGTGCTGGCGGAGCTGGCGGAACGGCAGTAGTCCGGCCGCGGCCGCCGGGCGGGGAAATTCGCTCGCGGCCGCCGCCCGGCCGCTGGCAGGGTGCCGGGCATGGCTTCCCCGTACGAGATCCGTGCCGACTACGACGCCCGCACGATCGTGGTGTACCAGGCGTACGCACCCGCGATCGCCGACGCGGCGCTGCGGGCGGGCCGGTTCGTCGAGCCGTTCTCGTTCGGTCGGATGACGTGGATCAAGCCGTCGTTCCTGTGGCTGATGCACCGCAGCAACTGGGCCGGCAAGTCCGGCCAGGAGCGGGTGCTCGCGGTGCGGATCACCCGCGAGGGCTGGGAGGAGGCGCTGTCCCGGGCGGTGCTGACGACGGCGGACCCGGCGGCGGTGGCCCGGGCCGCCGTCCATGTCCAATGGGACCCGGAGCGCACGGCGCGCGGGGCCGCGCTGAACCACTACAGCATCCAGGTCGGCATCGGCCGCCATCTGATCCGGACCTTCACCGACGAGTGGGTCGTCGGCCTCACGGACCTCACCCCCAAGGTCCACAAGGCCGCGGCCCTGGTGCGGTCCGGGCAGACCGCCAAGGCCCAGCGCCTGTTCCCCGCCGAGCGCGTCTATCCGCTGCCCCCGGCGCTGGAGCGCCTGCGCACGCCGCGCTGAGCCCTCGCGCGGCGTGACGGCGGCCTTCGCGGTCGACGGCTTTCCTGGGTTCGGCCTTCGCTGTGTGCGTCACGGTGGGCGTCCGGTGGCCGTACTGTCGGATCCGTCACCGAGGAGGCTCCTGATGCGCAGCGTGACCTATTCGATGAGCGTCTCCCTGGACGGCTACATCGTCGGGCCGGACGGCAGTTTCGACTGGCCGGGGTTCGACGAGGAGATCTTCCGCTTCTGGATCGACGAGATCCGGGACGTCGGCGTCCACCTGATGGGACGGCGGCTGTACGAGACGATGCTGTACTGGGAGACCGCCGCCCAGGACCCCTCGCTCGGCGAGGCGGAACGGGAGTGGGTCGCGCTCTGGAACCCGCTGCCGAAGGTGGTGTTCTCCAGGACGCTGTCGGCGGTGGAGGGCCGGGCCCGCCTGGCCTCCGGCAATGTGGCGGAGGAGATCGAGCGGTTGCGCGCCGAGCCGGGAGAGGGCGAGATCGCGATCGGCGGCGCGACGCTCGCCGCCCAGGCGTCCGACGCGGGTCTGATCGACGAGTACCGGGCCATGGTCTACCCGGTGCTGGTCGGCGGCGGCACCCCCTTCTTCCCCCGCAACGAGCACCGGCTCGACCTCGAACTCGTCGAGACCCGCACCTTCGCCTCGAAGGTCGTCTACCTCCGCCACCGAGTGACCCGCTAGGGGGCCCGCCGCACCGGCTGGGGCCGACGGTCCACGACCGTCGGCCCCAGCCACAGCGAGAACGAGTACCTCTCCGGCCTGCGGCTACAGCACCGGCAGGTTCTTCCGCAGCTCGAACGCGGTCACCTCGGAGCGGTACTCCTCCCACTCCTGGCGCTTGTTGCGCAGGAAGAAGTCGAAGACGTGTTCGCCGAGGGTCTCGGCGACGAGGTCGCTGCGTTCCATGAGGGAGAGCGCCTCGCCGAGGTTCTGCGGGAGCGGCTCGATGCCCATGGCGCGGCGCTCGGCGTCCGAGAGGGCCCAGACGTCGTCCTCGGCGCCCGGCGGCAGCTCGTAGCCCTCCTCGATGCCCTTGAGGCCGGCGGCCAGCAGCATGGCGTAGGCGAGGTAGGGGTTCGCGCCGGAGTCCAGGGAGCGGACCTCGACCCGGGCCGAGCCCGTCTTGCCGGGCTTGTACATGGGGACGCGGACCAGGGCGGAGCGGTTGTTGTGGCCCCAGCAGATGTACGAGGGGGCCTCGCCGCCGGCGCCCGCCGTGCGCTCGGAGCCGCCCCAGATGCGCTTGTAGGAGTTGACCCACTGGTTGGTCACGGCGGCGATCTCGGCGGCGTGCTTCAGCAGGCCCGCGATGAAGGAGCGGCCGACCTTGGAGAGCTGGTACTCCGCGCCGGACTCGTAGAACGCGTTCCGGTCGCCCTCGAAGAGGGAGAGGTGGGTGTGCATGCCCGAGCCCGGGTGCTCGGAGAACGGCTTCGGCATGAACGTCGCCTGGACGCCCTGCTCCAGCGCCACCTGCTTCATGACCAGGCGGAACGTCATGATGTTGTCGGCCGTGGAGAGCGCGTCGGCGTAGCGGAGGTCGATCTCCTGCTGGCCGGGGGCGCCCTCGTGGTGGGAGAACTCGACCGAGATGCCCATGGACTCCAGCATGGTGATCGCCTGGCGGCGGAAGTCCATGCCGACGTTCTGCGGGGTGTGGTCGAAGTAGCCCGAGTTGTCGGCCGGGGTCGGACGGGAGCCGTCGACCGGCTTGTCCTTCAGCAGGAAGAACTCGATCTCGGGGTGGGTGTAGAAGGTGAAGCCCAGGTCGGAGGCCTTGGCCAGGGACCGCTTCAGCACGTAGCGGGGGTCCGCGAAGGACGGGGAGCCGTCCGGCATGAGGATGTCGCAGAACATCCGGGCGGTGCCGGGGGCCTCCGCGCGCCACGGCAGGACCTGGAAGGTCGACGGGTCCGGCTTGGCGATCATGTCGGACTCGTACACCCGGGCGAAGCCCTCGATGGCCGAGCCGTCGAAGCCGATGCCCTCGTCAAACGCCTGTTCCAGCTCGGCGGGGGCCACGGCCACGGACTTCAGGAAGCCCAGCACGTCCGTGAACCACAGGCGTACGAAACGGATGTCGCGCTCCTCCAACGTACGGAGCACGAACTCCTGCTGCTTGTCCATCTTCCGCTTCCACCCATTCCTTGCTGGTCAGGCCGCCTTGCTCCCGAGCCACGGGAGGCGGTCGGGCACCTGAGCATCCCACCACAACACCATTTCGCGCGCGTTGCGCACCTTGATCGACAGAGCGACCTCCAGGAGAACGCCCGGCGTACGGCAGGTGTAGCGCCCGCCGTGCCGCCCAACCGCTCTGCCGCCCATCTTGCCTGCTCGCGCCGACATACGTAACGCCCACAGGGGCGGACATCCGCCGGGCGCCCGTCACGCCTGCCCCGAAAGCCGGGCGGCATCCGTGGCCGGGGGGCAGCATGGGAGACGGGATCCCTCGTTTACGCGAGGGAGCGGATCAAATTACGATCAGTGGATCCGACCGCCCCATCCGACCCATCCCCCACTAAGGACACAACCCATGGCCGCCAAGACCAACAGCAGCGGGGACCGCAAGGCGCGCATCGAGGCGATGCGCCGTGCCGAGCGCTCCCGTGAGCGCCGGAACCGCATCCTCACGATCGGCGCCAGCGTGCTGATAGTCGCCGGCCTCGTCGTGGGCGGGACGGTCCTGATCCGCTCGCAGTCCGACGACAACGGCGGCAGCGTGGCCAGTGACTCCAAGTCGGGCGGCAAGTGGGAGACCGGCTCGGACGGTGTGAAGACCTGGAGCACCAAGCTCAGCCAGAACCACGTCACCAAGTCCGTGACGTATCCGATGGAGCCCCCGGTGGGCGGCGACCACAACCCTGTCTGGCAGAACTGCAACGGCGACGTCTACGACAAGGCGATCAAGAACGAGAACGCCGTGCACTCGCTGGAGCACGGCGCGGTCTGGGTGACGTACAACGGCAAGGCCTCCGAGGCCGACGTCAAGGCGCTCGCGGAGAAGGTCAAGAAGACCCCGTACACGCTGATGAGCCCGGTCGAGGACCAGAAGGACCCGATCATGCTGAGCGCCTGGGGCCACCAGCGCACGGTGACCGGCGCGAAGGACCCGAACGTCGACAAGTTCCTCGAGACCTACGTCCAGGGCGAGCAGACGCCCGAGCCGGGTGCCGCCTGCACCAACGGCGTCTCCTGACAGCCAGCGACCGACGAGCGACGAGTGAGTGACGACAGCGGGCCTGGCACAGTGGGAAGCATGAAGCACATCGGTTGGATCGCCTCCGGGGCCGCGGCGGTGCTCGTCGCGGCCGGGGCGATCACGTACGCGGTCGCCGACGGGGACGACTCGGGGCTGAAGGCCCCCGCCGCCGACTCCGCCGACGCGGGGTTCGCCCGGGACATGGCCGTCCACCACCAGCAGGCCGTCGAGATGTCGTACCTCGTGCGCGACCGGACGGACGACGAGGAGGTCCGGCGGCTCGCGTACGACATCGCGCAGACGCAGGCCAACCAGCGCGGCATGATGATCGGCTGGCTCGACCTCTGGGGTCTGCCGAAGGTGTCGTCCGACAAGCCGATGGCCTGGATGGGCATGGGCGACATGGCCTCCGGCGAGGACGGCGCGCTGATGCCGGGGATGGCGACCGACACCGAGATGGACAAGCTCGGCAAGCTGAACGGCAAGCAGGCCGAGATCTTCTTCCTCCAGCTGATGACCGACCACCACAAGGGCGGCATCCACATGGCGGAGGGCTGTGTCACCAAGTGCACGGTCGGCGTGGAGAAGAAGCTCGCCCAGGGCATGGTGAACGGCCAGGAGTCCGAGATCTCCTTGATGACCCGCATGCTGAAGGACCGGGGCGCCGCGCCGCGATCCTGACGCCGGTGGACCGCGGTTGGGGTGCGGCGCTTCGAACGTGGGGTGCCCCACACCCCATTGCGTCGCTCTGACGATTACACTGGGCCGCGTGCCTCAACTTCGTCTCGCTTTGAATCAGATCGACTCGACGGTCGGCGACATCGCCGGGAACGCCGAGGCGGTGGTCCGCTGGACCCGGCACTCCGCCGAGCAGGGAGCGCATCTCGTGGCGTTCCCCGAGATGGTGCTGACCGGATACCCCGTCGAGGACCTGGCGCTGCGCGGCTCCTTCGTGGAGGCGTCGCGCGCCGCGCTGAGGGCGCTCGCCGCGCGGCTCGCCGACGAGGGCTTCGGGGAGCTCCCGGTGATCGTCGGCTACCTCGACCGTTCCGAGTCCGCCGCGCCGAAGTACGGCCAGCCGGCCGGGGCGCCCCGGAACGCGGGCGCGGTGCTGCACCGGGGCGAGGTGGCGCTCACCTACGCCAAGCACCACCTCCCCAACTACGGCGTGTTCGACGAGTTCCGCTACTTCGTGCCCGGCGACACCATGCCGGTGCTGCGACTCCACGGCGTCGACATCGCTCTCGCCATCTGCGAGGACCTCTGGCAGGACGGCGGCCGCGTCCCGGCCGCCCGGTCCGCCGGGGCCGGGCTGCTGCTCTCCATCAACGCCTCGCCGTACGAGCGCGACAAGGACGACACCCGGCTCGAACTGGTGCGCAAGCGGGCCCAGGAGGCCGGCTGCACGACCGCGTACCTGGCGATGATCGGCGGCCAGGACGAGCTGGTCTTCGACGGTGACTCGATCGTCGTCGACAAGCACGGCGAAGTGGTCGCGCGGGCGCCGCAGTTCGCGGAGGGATGCGTGGTCCTGGACCTGGACCTCCCGGCGGCCGCCGCCGAACCGGTCACGGGCGTCGTGGACGACGGGCTGCGCATCGACCGGCTCGTGATCTCCGAGGAGCCTCTGCCCGCGTACGAGCCGGAGCTGACCGGCGGGTACGCGGAGCGCCTCGACGACGACGAGGAGGTGTACTCGGCGCTGGTGGTGGGCCTGCGGGCGTACGCCGCGAAGAACGGCTTCTCGTCCGTGCTGATCGGGCTCTCCGGCGGTATCGACTCGGCGCTCGTCGCGGCGATCGCGTGCGACGCGCTGGGCGCGCAGAACGTGTACGGCGTGTCCATGCCGTCGAAGTACTCGTCGGACCACTCCAAGGGCGACGCGGCGGAGCTGGCGCGGCGGACGGGGCTGAACTTCCGCACGATCCCGATCGAGCCGATGTTCGACGCGTACATGTCCTCGACCGAGCTGACGGGGCTGGCCGAGGAGAACCTCCAGTCGCGGCTGCGCGGCACGCTGCTGATGGCGATCTCCAACCAGGAGGGCCACATCGTGCTCGCGCCCGGCAACAAGTCGGAGCTGGCGGTGGGGTACTCGACGCTGTACGGCGACTCGGTGGGCGCGTACGGCCCCATCAAGGACGTGTACAAGACGTCGATCTTCCGCCTCGCGGAGTGGCGCAACCGGGCGGCGGTCGAGCGGGGCCAGACCCCGCCGATCCCGGAGAACTCCATCTCCAAGCCCCCGAGCGCGGAACTCCGCCCCGGCCAGGTCGACACGGACTCCCTCCCGGACTACCCCGTCCTGGACGCGATCCTGGAGCTCTACGTCGACCGCGACCAGGGCGCCGACGCGATCGTCGCCGCCGGTTTCGACCGGGACCTGGTCGTCAAGACCCTGCGCATGGTCGACACCGCCGAGTACAAGCGGCGCCAGTACCCGCCGGGCACGAAGATCTCCCCGAAGGGCTTCGGCAAGGACCGCCGACTCCCGATCACGAACCGCTGGCGCGAGCAGGCGTAGGCGCCGGGCCGGGGGCCTGGGGGCTGGTCCCTCAGGCCCCCGGCCCGCGCAGACCCCGGATCGTAGAACTCGGGCTCTCAGGCCTCCGGTTCGCGCAGGCCGACGCAGTCGAGGGCCCAGAAGACGTCCGTGTAGACGAAGGTGCCCGTCATCCACGGCTCGTGGGCGGAGAGACGGGCGACCTGGAACGCGGCCTCGGGGATGCGCAGTGACGGCGAGCGGAAGCCCGCCGCCGCGGCGCCCTCGAAGCCGCGCTCGCCGTAGTAGTGCGGCGCCCCTTCCAGGAAGACCAGCGGCACGCCCTGGCCGTCCGCCGCCGCGAGGGCGTGCGCGACGAGCCGGGTGCCGATGCCCTGACGCTGGAACTCCGGGAGCACGCCCAGCGGCGACAGGGTCAGCACGTCCACGATCCGACGCGGGGCGTCCAGGCGCCCCGCGCTCAGCAGGACGTGTCCGACGATCCGGTCGTCCACGGTGGCGACGAAGGAGAGCGGTGCCGTCGCGGCGGGCGTGGCGCGCAGCGCCTCCACGAGCCTGGGGATCCGCTCGTCGTCACCGAAGGCGCGCGCATGAACCTCGCGCACCCCTCGGTGATCGTCGGCGCTCTCCTGCCTGATCACCGGCCCCGCACCACTCGGAGCGAACGGCGGCCGGTCGGACGTGTCGTGTGCGGTCATGGCCGCGAGCGTAGATCCGGGAGCGGCAGACGGGCGAGGCGATTACGCCCCCACCCGCACCGTCTCCGACTCCCCCGGCACATGGGACGCCACCACGCGGCCGCGGTGCGGGACGGGGGTCGGTGTCCGGCGGGTGTCGACGGCGTAGGACACCGCCGCGACCGCGAGGCCGATCAGGGCGAGGGCCGCGCCCGCGGTGGCCGGGGCCGTCGTGCCGAGGCCGGCGGTCAGGGCGAGGCCGCCGATCCAGGCGCCGCCCGCGTTGGCGAGGTTGAAGGCGGCCTGGTTGGCGGAGGAGGCGAGGGAGGGAGCGGCGGCGGCCTTCTCCATGACCATCAGCTGCAGGGGCGAGCCGGTGGCGAAGGCCGCGACGCCGAGGAGGAGGACGGCCAGGGCGGCGCTCCACTGCGCGGTCATGAGGACCGGGAAGAGGGCCAGGACGAGGATCAGGGACGCCAGGCCGCCGAAGAGGGTGCCGCGCAGGGAGTGGTCGGCGAGGCGCCCGCCGGCCAGGTTGCCGATGGTCGCGCCGACGCCGAACAGCGCGAGCAGCAGGGTCACGCTGGTCTCGGCGTACCCGGCGGAGTCCGTGAGCATCGGCGTGATGTAGCTGTAGGCGGAGAAGAGGGCGCCGAAGCCGGCGACGGTCGTGCCGAGGGCGAGCCAGACGGGCAGGGAGCGCAGGGCGCCCAGTTCGCCGCGCAGGCCGGTGGAGGGGGCGTCCGTCCTGTCGTCCGGCAGCAGGAGGGCGAGGGAGGCGATGGCGGCGAGGCCGATCGCGCTGACGCCGAGGAAGGTGATCCGCCAGCCGAAGTGCTGGCCCACGAGGGTCGCGGCCGGGACTCCGGCGACGTTGGCGATCGTCAGGCCCAGGAACATCAGCGAGACCGAGCGGGCCTTGCGCTCCGGCGCCACGAGGCCGGTCGCGACGACCGCGCCGACGCCGAAGAAGGCGCCGTGCGGCAGGCCGCTGAGGAAGCGGGCGGCGAGCAGCCAGTGCTCGTCGGGGGCGAGTGCGGAGAGCGCGTTGCCGGCGACGAAGAGGAGCATCAGCCCGATCAGGACCTTGCGGCGGGGCATCCGGGCGGTGGCCGCGGCGAGCAGCGGGGCGCCGATGACGACGCCGAGCGCGTACGCGGAGACGAGGTGGCCGGCTGCGGGGATCGTGATGCCGAGGTCGGCGGCGACCTCGGGGAGGAGACCCATGATGACGAACTCGGTCGTGCCGATTCCGAAGGCGCCTACGGCGAGAGCGAGCAGGGCCAAAGGCATGACGGGGAGACCTTTCGAAGGGTGCGGTAGGACAGGGGGAGGGAAAGGAAGGAATCGGTTCCGTTCCATCGTATGTTCATTGACGGAACAAACTCGAACCGGTGGCCTATTCCCCTGTTCCGCTCCCCCGCCCCACCTGCGCCGTCAGCCTCCAGACGTGTCGATCGTCACCCGCGCCGCCACCGGCAGATGGTCGCTGCCGGTCTCCGGCAGGGTCCAGGACGCCCTGGGTTCCATGCCGCGCACCATGATCTGGTCGATCCGGGCCATCGGGAACGACGCCGGCCAGCTGAACCCGAAGCCGCTGCCCGCGGCGCCCTGGGTGGAGCGCATCTGGGCGGTGACGGCGTTCAGGGCGCGGTCGTTCATGGTGCCGTTGAGGTCGCCGAGGAGGACGACCTGCTGGATCGGCTCGTCGGCGATGGCCTCGCCGAGGGCGTCGGCGCTCTTGTCGCGCTGGCGGGCGGTGAACCCGGCCTCCAGCTTCACCCGTACCGAGGGGAGATGGGCGACGTAGACGGCGACGGGCCCGTCGGGTGCCGCCACCGTCGAACGCATCGCGCGCTCCCAGCCGAGCTTGATGTCGACGGGCTTGGTGTCGCTCATCCGGTACTTGCTCCAGAGCCCGACCGTGCCGACGACCTCGTGGTACGGGTACGTCGCCGCGAGCGCCTTCTCGTACACCGGCACCGCGTTCTCGGTGAGTTCCTCCAGCGCCACCACGTCCGCGCCGGAGGCGGCGACCTCGCGGGCCGTGCCGGACGGGTCGGCGTTGTCCGCGTTGACGTTGTGGGTGACGACGGCGAGGTCGCCGCCGCTGCCGGTCTTGCTGGTGACGAGTCCGCCGAAGATGTTCAGCCAGACGATCGTGGGCACCAGGAGCGCGATGAGCGCCGTCGCCGACTTGCGGACCAGGGCGAGGATCAGCAGCAGCGGGATCGCGAGACCGAACCAGGGCAGGAACGTCTCGGTCAGACTGCCCAGATTGCCCACGGCGTTGGGGACCTGGGCGTGCAACACCATCACCAGGGCGACGAGAACCGCGAGGACCGCGACGACGATGCCGCGCCGCCAGATCCGCCGGTCTCCTCTCCATCCGCCGAAGAGGCGGCCGAACAGGCGCCGGAACCGGGATTGTTCGCGGCCCTGCCCGGTGCCGCCGCCGCCCGTCTCCGTCATGTACGCCTGCGCCATACCGTCGCCTCACTGCCTGCCGTGCACTTCTTCCCCCGCGCTCTAAAAACCCTAGGGGATGATCGCCGTCGTTCCCGCCGTCACCGGGCGGTCGTACGGGCGCAAGGACGCACAACCCGCTGTTCGGAGTTCCGAACCGCCGGACAGGCCCCGACGTCTGTAACGAAACGCGCACATCACTGTGACTCACTTCGCAGACTGCCGACGGTCAGTCAGAAGGGCGGAGCCCTTCGAGGACCGTGTCGACGATCCTCTCCGCGAGGTCCTCGGGGAGCGGGGCGTCCGGGCGCATGACGGTGCGGACCAGCATGGGGCCGAAGACCAGGTCGCCGACGAGGTCGATGTCCACGTCCGGGCGGAGCTCGCCGTTGTCCCGGCCCCGGCGCAGGACGTCGGCGAGGGCCCGGCGGCGGGGGGCGACGACGTCCGCGTGGTAGGCGTCCCAGATCTTGGGGCTGCTCTTCATCTGGGCGATGACGTTGTGCAGGATCGCCGAGGGCCGGTTGAGCAGCCCGCGCCGGCGTGCCGCCTCCAGGAAGACGACCAGGTCGTCGCGCATCGAGGTGCCGGGCAGCACCGGGTCCGGGGGTTCGGCGGCGCGCAGTACGTCGACGAAGAGGGCCTCCTTGCCGCTCCAGCGGCGGTAGATGGTCGCCTTGCCGACACCGGCGGTGCGGGCCACCCGCTCGATCGACAACTCCGCGAGCGGCACGCCCTCTTCGAGGAGCCTCATGACGCCCTCGATGATGGACCGCTCCACGGCCTCGCTGCGGGGCCGTCCGCGTACGGGGCTGCCGTCCCGGACCCGCCCGTCTTCGGCGTGGCTCTCGGCGAGGCTCAAGGTCGACTCCGTCTCTCGTGTGCTGGCCGGCTCGCTCGTGGCTCCGTTCGGCCCACTCGCGCGTCGGTCCGATTCTCCGTCAGTGGTCGGCGGCCACCAACTCCGTCTCCTCCTCGCCCTCTTGGCCGCTCTTCGGCCGTCCCGGCAGGAACACCGCCATGGCCACCGCGCCGAGGAGGGCGACACCGGCCCCGCACAGGGCGGTCACGTGCATGGCGTGCAGGAAGGCGTCGTGGGCGGGGGTGACCAGGGCCTCGCCCCGCTCGCCGAGGCGGGCGGCGAGCCCGAGAGTGGCCTCGATGGACTCGGCGGCGGCGTGCGGGGCGCCGTCCGGCAGCTTGTCCTCGATGTCCCCGCGGTAGGCGGTGGAGAGCACCGAACCGAGGACGGCGATACCGAGGGCGCCGCCGACCTGCCGGAAGGTGTTGCTGAGCGCGGACGCGGAGCCGGCCTTCTCGCGGGGCAGGGCCTGCATGACGACGACGCTCAGCGGGGTCATGACGTGCGCCATGCCGACGCCCATGAAGAAGAAGACGACTTCGAGGATCCAGATCGGGGTGTCCGCGTCCAGCACGGCGAACGCGGCCAGCATGGCGGCGATCAGGATCATGCCGGCCGTGCACACCGCGTTGTTGCCGAACCGGTCGACGACGAGGCGGGCGCGGGGCGCGAAGACGAGCTGGGCGACGGCCAGCGGGAGCATCAACAGGCCGGTCTGGAGCGGGGAGTAGCCGCGGACGGTCTGGGTGTAGAAGACGGAGAAGAAGGTCACGCCCATCAGCGCGAAGAAGACCAGGCCGATCACGCCGATGGCGGCGGAGAACACCTTGTTCTTGAAGAAGTCCATGTCGATGGACGGGTGGTCGCTGCGCTTCTCGAAGACGACGAAGGCGGCGAGGACGGCGAGGCCGCCCAGGCTGGGCGCGAGGACCGTGGCGTCGGTGAAGTCGGCGAGCTGGCCGCCGCGGATGATGCCGTAGACGAGGAGGACGAGGCCGACCACGGAGAGCAGGACGCCGACGGGGTCGATGCGGCCGGGGTTCGGGTCGCGCGAGTCGGGGACCAGCCAGAGCATCAGGCCGAGGGCGAGGACGACGATCGGCACGTTGATCAGGAAGACCGAGCCCCACCAGAAGTGGTCGAGCAGGAGGCCGCCGGTGATCGGGCCGATGGCGATGGCGAGGCCGACTCCGCCCGCCCAGATGCCGATGGCCTTGGGCTGCTCGTCGCGTTCGAAGACGTTCATCAGGACGGCGAGGGTGGCGGGCATGACGAAGGCGGCGCCGAGGCCCATGACCGCGCGGAAGGCGATCAGCTCGCCCGGGGAGCCCGAGATGGCGGCCAGCGCGGAGCCGATGCCGAAGACGACGAGTCCGCCGAGCAGCACCTTCTTGCGGCCGAGGCGGTCGCCGAGGAGACCGGCGGAGAACAGCAGCCCCGCGAAGACCAGGGTGTAGGCGTTGATCGCCCACTCCAGCTCGCTCTGGGTGGCGCCGAGCCCGGTGGGCGCCGGGGTGGAGATCGTCTTGATGGCGACGTTGAGGATCGAGTTGTCGAGCACCACGATCAGCAGGCTCAGCATCAGCACACCGAGGATCGCCCAGCGGCGCCGGTGCACTGCCGCCGGTATGCGGGAGTCAGGGACTGCGGTAGTCATGTCGTCGACCCTAGACCTATTTCGATACGGGACCGTCTCGTATCGTAAATCTTTTACCCGGCTCTTACGCGCCGTATGCCTGAACGGTCACACGTACCCGCTCTGGCCCTCCCCCGCCCTAGGTGCCACCATGGGAAGTGGTCCGGGGACACCGTCAGGGTGCCTCGAGATGACATGAAGGAGCTGGAGCGATGACGCAGCTTTCGGCTGCCCAGACGAAGCCCTCCGACGGGAGCAAGGCGCTGTACGGGGGCAAGGGCACACGCCGTATCACCGTCCGGGACATCGCCCTCGCCAAGGAACGCGGCGAGAAGTGGCCCATGCTCACCGCCTACGACGCGATGACCGCGTCCGTCTTCGACGAGGCCGGCATCCCGGTGATGCTCGTCGGCGACTCCGCGGGCAACTGCCACCTCGGGTACGAGTCGACCGTGCCCGTCACCCTCGACGAGATGACCATGCTCTCCGCGGCCGTCGTACGGGGCACCAGCCGCGCCCTGATCGTCGGCGACCTGCCCTTCGGCTCCTACCAGGAAGGCCCGGTGCAGGCGCTGCGCTCGGCGACCCGGCTGGTCAAGGAGGCCGGGGTCGGCGCGGTCAAGCTGGAGGGCGGCGAGCGGTCGCACCGCCAGATCGAGCTGCTCGTCGAGTCCGGCATCCCCGTGATGGCCCACATCGGCCTCACGCCGCAGTCCGTCAACGCGATGGGCTACCGCGTGCAGGGGCGCGGCGAGGAGGCCGCGCAGCAGTTGCTGCGCGACGCCAAGGCCGTCCAGGACGCGGGCGCGTTCGCGGTCGTCCTGGAGCTGGTTCCCGCGGAGCTGGCGGCCGAGGTCACGCGGGTGCTGCACATTCCGACGGTCGGCATCGGTGCCGGGGCCGAGACGGACGCGCAGGTGCTCGTGTGGACCGACATGCTCGGGCTGACGGGTGGGCGGGTGCCGAAGTTCGTCAAGAAGTACGCGGATCTCCGTACGGTCATGGGGGACGCGGCGAAGGCGTTCGCGGAGGACGTCGTGGGCGGGACGTTCCCGCTGGAGGAGCACTCCGTCCACTAGGCCCTCCGGGTCGGCTGGGCCGGGTGCGTTGTCGGGTGCGGGTGCGTGGGGGCTGGTCGCGCAGTTCCCCGCGCCCCTGAGAAGCAGGGGCTGCGCCCCATGCTTTTCAGGCCCGCAGAACCTGGTCACCTTCTCCCGCGTGTAGGCGGTCTGTCGGTGGTCTGTCGGTCGGCTCTGGGACCGTCGTCCTCATGACACGAATCGACAAGAACGCCAGCGGCGCGAAGGGCGCTGTCGCCGTGCGGGGGCTGGTCAAGCACTACGGGGAGACCAGGGCGCTGGACGGTGTCGACCTCGACGTGCGGGAGGGCACGGTGATGGGCGTGCTCGGCCCCAACGGGGCGGGCAAGACCACGCTCGTGCGGTGCCTGTCCACGCTGATCACACCGGACGCGGGGCAGGCGACCGTGGCCGGGTACGACGTCGTACGGCAGCCGCGCCAGCTGCGCCGGGTGATCGGCCTGACCGGCCAGTACGCCTCCGTGGACGAGAAGCTGTCCGGCTTCGAGAACCTGTACATGATCGGCCGGCTGCTCGACCTGCCCCGCAAGGAGGCGAAGAGCCGCGCGGCCGGTCTGCTGGAGCGGTTCTCGCTGACCGACGCCGCCGGGCGCCCGGCGGGGACGTACTCCGGCGGGATGCGGCGGCGGCTCGACCTGGCCGCTTCCATGATCGGCAGCCCGGCCGTGCTGTACCTGGACGAGCCGACGACCGGTCTGGACCCGCACACCCGCAACGAGGTGTGGGCCGAGGTGAAGCGGATGGTCGGCGACGGCGTGACCGTGCTGCTGACCACCCAGTACATGGAGGAGGCCGAGCAGCTGGCCTCCGAGCTGACCGTGATCGACCGGGGGAAGGTCATCGCGGGCGGCCGGATCGAGGAGCTGAAGGCGCAGGTCGGCGGGCGTACGCTCCGGGTCCGGACGGCCGACCCGGTGCACCTGCGCCCGCTGGCCGCGGAGCTGGACGGCCTGGGCATCACCGGGCTCGCCACCACCACCGTGGACGCCGAGACCGGCACCCTCTCCGTGCCGATCCTCAGCGACGAGCAGCTGACCGCCGTCGTCGGCGCGATCACCGCGCGCGGCGTCACCATCGCCTCGATCAGCACCGAACTGCCCAGCCTGGACGAGGTGTTCCTGTCGCTCACCGGTCACAAGGCCAGTGCGGCGCAGGACGCCGTCCCGTCCCCCGCGTACGAAGAGGTATCCGTATGAGTGCCGCCACCCTGCCCACCACCGGTGAGGCCGACGGCCGGATCGGGCCGCGGGCCCATGCCCGGCACACCGGCGCGCTCATTCGGCGCAATCTGCTGTGGATCCGGCAGAACCCCGAGTCGATGTTCGACGCGGTCCTGATGCCGATCGTCTTCACCCTGCTCTTCGTGTACGTCTTCGGCGGCTCCATCGGGCAGGCGCTGGGCGGCGGCCAGGAGCAGTACGTGCAGTACGTGGTGCCCGGCCTGATGGCGATGACGGGCATGAACATGGCCATGGGGGTCGGCACCGGGTTCAACGAGGATTTCCAGAAAGGCATCATGGACCGTTTCCGGTCCCTGCCGATCGGCCGTTCCTCGGTGCTGCTCGCGAAGATCTCCGTCGAGCTGCTGCGCAATCTGGTCGCCACGACGATCCTGCTGACCGTCGGTGTCCTCGTCGGCTTCGACGTCACCAGCTGGCCGGGGCTGTTCGCCGCGGTGGGTCTGTCCGTCGTCTTCGGCTCGTCCCTGATGTGGATCTTCCTGGTGCTCGGCGTGACGCTGAACAGCGCGCAGTCCGTGCAGGGCGTCGGCTTCCTGGTCCTGTTCCCGCTACAGTTCGGCTCGTCGATCTTCGCGCCGACGCAGTCCATGCCGGGCTGGCTGCAGGCGTTCACCGACTACAACCCGCTGTCGTCCCTCGCGGACGCGGCGCGCGGGCTGATGACGGGCGGCCCCGTCGCCCATGACCTGCTGGTCACCGTCGGCTGGTCGGTGGCTCTGACGGCGGTCATGGCACCCATCGCGATCCACAAGTTCAAGACCAAGAACTGACCTCAGACGAGGGCGGCGGCCTCCTCACGGGAGAGGGCGCCGCCCTCGGCGTACGCCCGCTCGTATGCCGCGTCGTCCAGCAGCGCCCGGACCTCTCGCTCGGCCTGCGCGCGGGCCTCGACCTCCCACGGGCTGGAGAGGTGGCGCGGCGGCAGATGCGCGTCGGCGGCGCCGAGGAGGCGGGCCGCGTCCAAGGCGCGGGCACCGCCGTCGACCCCGGCGACGGACAGCGCGGCGGTGACGAAGTGGAGGGAGGGCATATGGGGCGTGACCACCAGGGACAGCTTGTCCAGGCTCCGCTCCAGGGCCTGACGGATCAGCCGCAGCGCCTCCTCGTGGCGTCCGACCGCGCCCTCCAGCCAGCCCTCGACACCGAGGACGTACCCGGCGAAGAGCACGAAGTGGGCGGCCTCGAAGTCCTCGCGCAGCAGGACGAGTTGTCGGCGGGCCTCGGCCTGCCGTCCGGTGCGGCCGAGCCGCACGGCGAGGAAGAGGCGGGCCGCGGGCACCGCCTCCCGGGCGGCGTGCCGCCCGGCGTCCAGCACGTCGAACAGCATCTTCTCGCCCCGCTCGCCCTCGCCGCCCTCCACCAGCACGCTGCCGAGCCGGACGCCGAGGACGCCCAACTGGGCGTTGGTGCCGAGCCGTTCGGCATACCCGATGGCCCGCTGGAAATCCGCGGCGGCGGCCGCGAACTCACCCTGGCGCTCCCTGGCCTCACCGCGCGCGGAGAGCGCCTCGGCGGCGCCCCAGGCGTCCCCGAGCCGGTCGAAGATCTCCAGCGACTCGTCGGCGTCGACGGTGGCGTCGCCGGCCCAGTCGCTGCGGTTGGCGAGGATGTTGGCCCTCATCTGCAGGGTCTGCGCCAGCTCCCAGGTGTAGCCGAGTTCGCGGCAGGTGCGGATGTTGGCGTCCAGGATGGCGCGCAGCCGGTCCATGTCGCCGGTCAGCAGGACGGCGTAGAACCACATGAACCCGGGGAAGCGGCAGGTCTGCGGCTGGCCCGGCCGGTAGGTCCCGCTGATGACCCGCAGCCGCTCCTGGCCCTCGGGCGTCTCCCAGGCGGGCAGGTCCATGTCCATGCAGGCCAGATGGACGAGATGCACGCCGCGCCGGGCCTCGTCGAGGACGTCCGGGCTCATCGGCGGCTGACTGTCGACGGCCCGCCCGCGCAGGTCCGGCACGGGGCGCGCGGGGGCGGTGAAGGGGTCCGGGCCGAGGTCCTTGACCTGGGTGGACCAGTGCCGGGCCTCGGTCTTCAGGTCGCGCATCTGCCAGTACCAGCACAGCGCCAGGGTCAGACAGAGCGCCTCCTGCTCGTCCCGCTCGGCGACGGCGCGTCTGAGCGCGGTGCGGAAGTTCTCGTACTCCAGCTCCAGCAGCTCGATCGCGGCGCGCTGGCCGGAGCCGCGCAGCAACGGGTCGGTGGCGCGGGCGAGTTCGCGGTAGTACGTGAGGTGCGCGCGTTCGGCGGCGGGGCGGGTGCCCGTCTCGTCGAGCCGTTCGCCGGCGTACTCGACGACGGTCTCCAGGAGGCGGTAGCGCATCTCGGTGCCCGCGCCCGCCGAAGGGGCCGCCACGACGAGGGACTTGTCGACGAGGGAGCCGAGCGCGTCCAGCGCGGCGGGGCCGCAGACGGCCTCGGCGGCGGCCAGGTCGCAGCCGCCGGCGAACACCGACAGCCGTCGCAGGACGTCCCGTTCGTCCTCGTCGAGGAGCTCCCAGGACCAGTCGACGACGGCGCGCAGGGTCTGCTGCCGGGGCAGCACGGTACGGCTGCCCGAGGTGAGCAGCCGGAAGCGGTCGTCGAGACGGTCGGCGATCTGGCGGGGCGTCAGCATCCGCAGCCGGGCCGCCGCCAGCTCGATCGCGAGCGGCAGTCCGTCGAGGCGGCGGCAGATCTCGGCGGCGGCCTCCGGGTCGGCGTCGACGGTGAACCCGGGCCGGGCGGCCGCTCCCCGGTCGGCGAGCAGGCGCAGCGCGTGGGGTTCCGTCAGCGGTTCCACCGGACGCAGCAACTCCCCCGGTACGCCGAGGGGTTCGCGGCTGGTGGCCAGGACGGTCAGCCCCGGGCACCGTCGCAGGAGGTGGTCGACGAGGTGGGCGGCGGCGTCCACGACGTGTTCGCAGTTGTCGAGGATCAGCAGCATGCGGCGGCCGGCGCAGTGCTCGGCGAGGCGGACCAGGGGGTCGTCGGGGCGGTCCGCCGCGACGCGCATCTCCTCGGCGCCGGCGCCCCGCAGGACGGTCTCGCGGGCGCCGAGGGCGGTGAGGACGGCCTCCGGGACGTTCGCGGGATCGTCCACGGGGGCGAGTTCGGCCAGCCAGACGCCGTCCGGCATGGCTGCGGCCACCGCGTCGCCGGCCTCTTGGGAGAGGCGGGTCTTTCCCGCGCCGCCGGGGCCGAGGAGGGTCACGAGGCGGGTGGCGGTGAGGTCGTCGCGGATGGTGTCTATGTCGGTGTCCCGGCCGACGAAGGAGGTGAGGCGGGCGCGGAGGTTGCCCGGGGGGCGGGTGGGGTGGCGGTGCGGTTTTGCGCCCCCGCCGCCCCTACCCGTCCCATCCTCAAGGGGCTGCGCCCCTTTGACCCCCAAGCGTCCCTCCGGTGGGGGCTGGTCGCGCAGTTCCCCGCGCCCCTGACGGGGCGCGGTTTCGTTCGCGCGCAGCAGTTCTGTGTGCAGTCTGCTGAGGACCGGGCCCGGGCTCGTGCCCAGGCGGTCGGCCAGGAGGCGGCGTATCTGCTCGTAGGCGGCCAGGGCCTCCGCCGTGCGGCCGGTGTCGCGGAGGGCGCGGAGGCGGAGGGCCTGGAGGGGTTCGTCGAAGGGGTGGGTGTCGCAGAGGGCGGTGAGGTCCGGGAGGGCGGTGTCGGGGCGGCCCAGGGCGAGGGCGGCGTCGAGGCGGGTGCGGTGGGCGTCGAGGCGACGGGTCTCCCAGCGGGCGGCCTCGGCGGCGCGGTCGGGGAGGTCGGCGAGGGGCGGGCCCTGCCAGAGGGCGAGGGCGTCGTCGAGGACGTCGGCGGCCTTGGCCGGGTCACCGTCGGCGAACGCGCGGGCGCCCTCGTCCGCGAGGCGTTCGAAGCGGTGCAGGTCGACGTCGTCCCGGGTGGCCGTGAGCCGGTAGCCGCCGTTCACCGAGGCGACCGCGTCCGGGCCGAGCGCCCTGCGCAGCCGTCCGACCAGCGCCTGCAGCGCGCCCGGCGCGTCGGCGGGCGGGTCGTCGGCCCACACCTCGTCGACGAGGACGGTCGCGGGCACCGTACGTCCCGGTCGCAGCGCGAGCACGGTCAACAGAGCGCGCAGCCGCGCGCCCCCGACGGGGACGGGGGTGCCGTCGGACTGCAGGGCCTGGGTGGTGCCGAGGATGCGGTAGCGCACGGAGTCATTCTCGCCCGCCCCGCAGTCCTGACGAACTTCCTTTTAGCACGCCACCAGAGATCAGACAGCTAACTCATGGAACTCTCAGTTGCTGAGATACACTCACGCTACCTTCGCCGCCATGGGAAGATCTCTGCGAGCACTCATCACTGTTCGGCTGACGGTCCGAACCGAATCGACCACCAGCCCTGAGCGGCAAATCGAAGAGTGCAGCTCCTTTTGTGCGTCGCGCGGCTGGGAGGTCGTAGGGGTCGCCAGTGACCTCTCGGTCTCCGCCACCGCCGTGCCACCATGGCGACGTCCGGAGCTGTCCCACTGGCTCGACGAACGCGCTCCCGAATTCGACGTCGTCGTCTTCTGGCGACTCGATCGGTTCGTTCGTCGAGTCAGTGATCTTCACAAGATGATCGAGTGGGCACAGAAGCACGGCGGCAAGGGCCTCGTATCCGCCACCGAACCGTTCGACCTCACGAGCCCGACGGGCAAGGCGACCGCCACCATGATCGCGACGTTCGCCCAGATGGAAGCCCGAGCCGCAGCCGAGCGGGTCGCCTCCTCGCGGGCGCACCTGCTCACCTCCACACGGTGGGGCGGGAGCTCTCCGCCGTTCGGCTTCAGGACGTACGCACGAGACGGAGCCCGTTACCTGGAGATCAATCCGGAGACGGCGGCTGTCGTGAAGGAGGCGGCCCAGCGCGTCATCGGCGGCGAACCGGTCAACGCCATCTGCCGGGACTTCGAGGCGCGAGGGGTACCTGCGCCCGCGGACACGTACCAGCGCAACAAGTCGGGGAAGGACTTCGTCTGGTATCCGCGCACGCTGAAGGGGATCCTCACCTCGCCCACACTGCTCGGCTGGAAGACACGCAGCGTGGAGGTGCCCGGCAGGAAGTACAGGAAGCGTGAACTGGTTCGCGATCAGGAGGGCTGTCCGGTCCGTGTGGCCGAAGAAGTGCTGGACCAGGAGACCTTCGACCGTCTGCAGGGCGTCCTGGCCGATTCAGCCGCCCCGTCGGGCCGCCGTCCCGCGACACCCAGGACCCCGCTCCTCAACGTGATCAAGTGCGGCGGATGCGGCAAGAACCTTCAGCTGCACACGACCAGGAAGCGGCGGAAAGACGGTACGTACCGGATCACCGAGAAGATCCGCTGCCTTTCGCGCGTCGGCTCCCCGGCATGCCCCGGCTATGTGTTCGTTCCGGACGACGACATCGTCACCCCGATCCTGGGCATGCTGGTCAAGGAGTTTGGTGACACACCCGTCGTGCGCCGTGAATACGTCCGGCGAACCGGAGGCAGAAGTGAGGCCGACCTTCCGCCCCACGACATCGATGAGGATCGTTGGCAGTTCGTGCCCCTGGGTTCGACCTTCGCCGAGCGGTGGCTGAGCATGGGGGTCGCGGAGATCGGCGAGGACCTGATCCGCGCCGGCATCACGATCACATGTCATCCGCGAGAGCGCGGCGGCCATGTTCCGGACATTCCCGCAGACTTCCGTGAACGCCTTGCCAAGTTCCTGGTGTGAGAGGGGTCCCACCGCAGTTGGGCAGTTGGGCAGTTGGGCAGGTGCTGAACGGAGAATCGTCCCCGGGAGAGCAACCGTCTCTCAGAACGTTGTCCTCATGTTCACCTGCACAGTCGCTTCCCCTCGCGCACCGACGGCCACATATCAGGAGCCCTGTACATGACCATCACCTCTCGCACCACCGACCACCGGATCAGCCCGGTCTTCCTCGGGATCGTCGCCGTCATGGCGGTCACCGGTTGGGCGGTGTGGACAGGCTTCGCATCGGCGCCGGGGCTCGCCGTCTTCCTTTTCGTCACCTCGGCCTGGGTGGTCTCACTCTGTCTGCACGAGTACGCCCACGCCCGTACCGCGCTCCACAGCGGAGACATCACCGTCGGCACAAAAGGCTATTTGAGCCTCAACCCTCTCGCCTACACCCATGCCCTGCTCAGCATCGTGCTGCCCGTCGTGTTCGTGATCATGGGTGGGATCGGGCTGCCCGGTGGTGCGGTCTTCATCGAGCGGGGCCGGATCCAGGGGCGCTGGAAGCACAGTCTGATCTCGGCGGCGGGTCCGCTGACGAACGTGCTGTTCGCGGCCGTCTGCACCGCGCCCTTCTGGCTGGGGGTCACCGACGGCGTCCCGGCGGCCTTCCTCTTCGCCCTCGCCTTCCTGGCGATGCTCCAGGTCACGGCGGCGATCCTGAACTTCCTGCCGGTGCCCGGCCTGGACGGCTACGGCGTCATCGAGCCCTGGCTGTCGTACAAGATCCGTCGCCAGGTGGAGCCGCTGGCGCCCTTCGGGCTGCTGCTCGTGTTCGCGGTGCTGTGGATCCCGGCGGTGAACGGCGTGTTCTGGGACGTGATCGACGCGTTCATGCGGGGCCTCGGGATCGAGGACCAGCTGTCCGACTGCGGCTACTGGCTCTACCGCTTCTGGCGCGAGGACAGCGACATCTGCCTCACGGGGATGTGACGGCCGCCTGATCAGCCGGCGGCGGAGCGCTCCAGCTTCGCCTTGCGCACGTAGTACCAGGTCATGTTGGACGACAGGCCGGCCATCAGCACCCATACGACGCCCAGCCAGCTGCCCCGGCTGAAGGAGACCACGGCCGCGGTGATCGTGAGGAGACAGACGACGAGCGCGTAGACGGCGAGGCGGGGCATGGGGGTCGGCTCCTGGGAAGGCGGTCGGACGAGGTGGTGCGTCGTCCAGTGTCCCCCATGCCCGTGCGGGTGCGTACGTCGCCTCGGCGGGTCACACGTCCGTCAGGCGGATGCCCGCGTGGGCCTTGTAGCGGCGGTTCACGGAGATCAGGTTGGCCACCAGGGACTCGACCTGGTGGGCGTTGCGCAGCCGGCCGGCGAAGATGCCGCGCATCCCGGGGATGCGGCCGGCCAGCGCCTGCACGATCTCGACGTCGGCACGCTCCTCGCCGAGGACCATCACGTCGGTGTCGATCTCCTCGATCTCCGGGTCCTCCAGGAGGACGGCGGAGAGGTGGTGGAAGGCGGCGGTGACCCGCGAGTCCGGCAGCAGGGCGGCGGCCTGCTCGGCGGCGCTGCCCTCCGCCGGCTTCAGCGCGTAGGCGCCCTTCTTGTCGAAGCCGAGGGGGTTGACGCAGTCGACGACGAGCTTGCCGGCCAGTTCCGCGCGCAGCGATTCGAGGGTCTTGCCGTGCCCGTCCCACGGCACCGCGACGATCACGATGTCGCTGCGGCGGGCGGTCTCGGCGTTGTCGGCGCCCTCGACGCCGTGGCCGAGGTCCTGGGCGACGCCCTGGGCGCGGTCGGCGGCCCGCGACCCGATGATCACCTTCTGGCCGGCCTTGGCGAGGCGGTAGGCGAGGCCCTTGCCCTGCGGGCCGGTGCCGCCGAGCACGCCGACGACGAGCCCCGAGACGTCCGGCAGGTCCCAGGGGTCCTTGGCGGGGGCCTTCGCGGGAGCCTTCGCGGCGGACTGCTGTGCGCTGTCAGTTGAGGTCATGGGCCGACTTTACGTGCGGGTGCGGGGCGGGAGGCGGTCAGGTGAGCGTGGTCACGGGGACCCGGCGGAACGTGATCGTCTCGTACGCGCTGAAGTCGCCCGTCTCGTAGAGCAGTCCGACGGTGTCCCGGTCGACGCGTACGAGGTCGGAGTACGCGGCGGGCAGCCCGTCGACGGTGTGCGCGGGGCGCCAGGTGACGCCGTCGTCGGTGCTGGCGCGGACGGTCATCAGGGCGCGGAAGCCGGGGTCGGCGGGGCCGGAGTGGAGGAGCAGGTCGGGGTCGCGGAGTTGGAGGACGCTGCCCTCGACGACCGGGCCGACGAGGCCCGCCTGCGGCCGGAACGGCTTGACGAGGCTCTCGCCGCCGTCGGTGGAGTGGGCGTCGGCGCGGGTGCCGGGGGCCGGGGAGTCGTTGCGGGTGTTGAAGTAGACCCGGCCGTCGGGGAGTTCGGCGGCGGTGGTCTCGTTGGCGTTGATGTAGCCGTCGGTGTTGTCGTCGACGTATCCGATGCGCCAGCCGGCGCCCGCGTCGTCGCTCAGCAGGCAGTGTCCGCCGTTGTACTTGCCCTCCGTGCCGTTGTCCGCGCCGGCGGGCGGGAGGGAGTGGTTGGCGGGGACGACGACACGGCCGGTGGTGAGCTGGAGCGCGTGGCCGGGGGTGGTGGCGTACCACCGCCACTCGGGCTTCTTGGTCTGCTGGGTGATCTCCCTGGGGTCGGACCACGTCCGCCCCTCGTCGTCGCTGTGCTGCACCCAGACGCGACGGCCGTCCGCCGCGCTCACCGCGCCGCGGCGGATGGCGTCCTCCGTGGCGTGGGCGGCGTTGCGGACGTGGACCAGCAGGATCCGGCCGGTGTCGAGGACGACGGGGGCGGGGTTGCCGGCGAGGGCGTCGCCGTTCTTGGCGGCGACCTGGAGAGGCCCCCAGGTCAGGCCTCCGTCCGTGGACCGCTTCACCACGATGTCGATGTTCCCGAAGTCCTCCCGCCCGCCGACCCGCCCTTCGCAGAAGGCGAGCAGGGCGCCGGAGGGGGTGACGACGACTGCCGGGATCCGGAAGCTGGCATAGCCTTCGCGACCGGCCCGGAAGGGGACGCTGGACTGGGGTGTGGGGGGCATGGGGGGCTCCTGGGGTGGGGGGCGGCTCGTGGGGTGGTGGTGCGGTGGGCCCGTGGCGGTCGTTGTTCGGCCTGCGTGCCCGGCTCGGGCTAATTCGGGGTGAACACCGGGTCACGAGTGTCCGGTTGCGGCAGGATGCGGGCGCATGGATGCCGTACGGGTCGCGTTGTTGCGTGAGGTGCTCGCCGGGACGGAGTGGCTGGGGGCCACGCGCCGGTTCGCGGGGGCGTTGCGGGGTTCCGTGGTGTCGTACGGCGGTGGGCTGCTGCTCGTCGGTACGGCCGAGTACGAGCCGTGGCACCTCGCGGCGCACCTGGTGGACGAGGCGGCCTGGTCCGGTACGCCTGAACTCTCCCCGACGCTCGTCCGGCACTCCGCGCGGGACTCGGATCCGGCGCACCTCGCGGTGGGGCTCGGCCGGGTGTCGGCGGCGCGGCGGGGCGAGACCCTGCTCGTGGTGGCCCCGTCCGCGCCGGGCGCCCCCCTGCTGGAGCGGGTCCACGACGCGCGGCGGGCCGGGGCGACGGTGCTCGCGCTGGACACCGGCGACCGCGAGCTCGACGCATTGACCCACGACTCGTTGACGGCACCGCCCGCCGCACCCGAGGTCGACCTCGACATGGTCCAGCACCTGGTCAGCGCGGCCGCCGGCGAGAACGCACTGCCGGCACCGAGGGGACGCCGCCGCTTCCGGGACCGCCTGTCACGGCTGACGGACCACCTGACGTCCCCGCCTCCGACCCGCTGGTAGCCCCCGCCGCCGAGGGTGGTCGGGCGTGGGAAAAGCGGTTGCCCGGGGGGAGAGGGGCCGTTGAGCATGGGCCGTTGTGACTGTTTCCGATGATGCCGGTGGGGCTTCCGGGGAGCCCTCTTCGCGTGGGGTGGGGGCGTGGGGGCTCGGGCTGTTGCCCGATCTCTCGCCGTGGCGGGTGTCCCGGGACTTTCGGCGGTTGTGGGTGGCGGGGCTGATCACGAACTTCGGCAGTTTTCTGACGTTCGTGGCGCTGCCGGTGCAGATGAAGGAGCTCACGGGGTCGGTCGTGGCCGTCGGCGCGATCGGAGCCGTCGAACTCGTGCCGCTGATCGTGTTCGGGCTGTACGGCGGGGCTCTGGCCGACGCCTTGGACAAGCGGACGCTGATCCTGTGGAGCGAGGCCGGGCAGGGGCTGCTGTGTGCGGGGCTGCTGGTGAACGCGCTGCTGCCGGACCCGCTGGTCTGGCCGTTGTACCTGGTGGCCGCCCTGTCGTCCGCGCTGGTGGCGGTCCAGCGGCCCGCCCTGGACTCGATCGTCCCTCGGATCGTTCCGCATGAGCATCTGCCGGCCGCCGCGTCGCTCAACTCCCTGCGCTGGACGGTGGGCGGGGTCGCCGCGCCCGCCCTGGCTGGTGTCGTCGTGGCCTACGCCGGACTCGGTTGGGCGTACGCGGCGGACCTCGCGACCTTCGTGGTGTCGGTCGCGCTGACCGTGGGCCTCGCCTCCTCCCCCGCCGCGCACGAGGCCGCGAAGCCGTCGCTGCGGTCGGTCGCGGAGGGCGCGCGGTACGCGTGGAGTCGTAAAGAACTGCTCGGCACCTACGCCGTCGACCTCGCCGCGATGTTCCTGGCGATGCCGCTGGCTCTGCTGCCGTTCCTGGCGGACGAGTTGGACGCTCCGTGGTCGCTGGGACTGATGTACGCGGCGCTGCCGGCGGGGTCGTTGCTGGTGACGCTGACGAGTGGGTGGACCTCCCGGGTGCATCGGCACGGTCGGATGGTGGTGCTGGCGGCGGCGTTGTGGGGCCTGTCGGTGATGGCGGCCGGGCTGGTGCGGGACGTGTGGCTGGTGTTGGGGTTCCTGGTGCTGGGCGGCGCCTTCGACATGGTCAGCGGGATCTTCCGGGCCGCGATGTGGAACCAGACCATTCCGGACGAGCTGCGGGGGCGGCTCGCGGGGATCGAGCTGCTGTCGTACGCCGTCGGGCCACAGCTCGGACAGGTTCGGGCGGGGACCATGGCCGCGTGGACCTCCGTACGGGCGTCCGCGTGGGCCGGCGGGGTGTTGTGCGTGGGGGCGGTGGGGTTGCTGGCGCTGTGCCTGCCTCAGCTGATGGCGTACGACGTGCGAACCAATGAGCATGCGGTGCGCTCGCGTGAACGGCGGAATGGCTGATTTTCCGCCCGCCCCCCTCCATGACCCCAGGGCGACACGTACGGGGCTCCCGTGGGGCCGGGCACCGTCGGCGGCTGCGGGGCAGGGCGGCATGTTGGGGGGTGGCTGTGCCGGCGCCGGGCGGGGGGCCGCCCCTGCCCGGGTGGCGGTTGCCGTAGGGGCGGGGCGGGGTCCGGCGTGGTGGAGTGGTCAGTCGGGGGTGTTGGTCGGGGGGGTGTCGTGCCAGCGCGGGTCTGTTTCCCATTCCGCGTTGCGTTCCTGGGCCGTCTCCATCGCCCGCTCGGCGTCCTGGCGGGAGGCGTAGGGGCCCATGCGGTCCTTGCCGGGGCAGTCGGGGCCCTCTTCGACCTTCTTGTGCTCCAGGCAGTAGAACCACTCACCGGGCTTGCCGGCCGTACGCCGTTTGAACAGGGGCATGACCTGAGTTCCCTTCGCCAGTCGTCACCGACATGGTCCCCCACCACCGCTGGTTAAACTCGCTGGCATGTCTGGCCAGTCGCTGCTCGCACCGGGGAAGCTCTCCCCCGCCCGCCCCGTACCGGGGAACATCCGCCGTCCCGAGTACGTGGGCAAGCCCGCCCCGACTCCGTACACCGGCCCGGAGGTGCAGACCCCGGAGACGATCGAGGCGATGCGGATCGCCGGCCGGATCGCGGCCCGCGCGATGGCCGAGGCGGCCAAGCACATCGCGCCCGGGGTCACCACGGACGAGCTGGACCGGGTCGCGCACGAGTACATGTGCGACCACGGGGCCTACCCCTCGACGCTCGGCTACCGCGGCTTCCCCAAGTCGCTGTGCACCTCGGTCAACGAGGTCATCTGCCACGGCATCCCCGACTCGACCGTGCTGAACGACGGCGACATCGTCAACCTGGACGTGACGGCGTACATCGGCGGTGTCCACGGCGACAACAACGCCACCTACCTGGTCGGCGAGGTCGACGAGGAGTCGCGGCTGCTCGTCGAGCGGACCCGGGAGTCGCTCGCCCGCGCGATCAAGGCCGTCAAGCCGGGGCGGCAGATCAACATCATCGGGCGCGTCATCGAGTCGTACGCGAAGCGGTTCGGGTACGGGGTGGTGCGCGACTTCACCGGGCACGGGATCAACTCGTCGTTCCACTCCGGGCTGATCGTCCCGCACTACGACTCCCCGCACGCCACCACCACCATCCAGACCGGGATGACCTTCACGATCGAGCCGATGCTCACGCTCGGGTCGTACGACTACGACATGTGGGACGACGGCTGGACGGTCGTGACGAAGGACCGCAAGCGGACCGCGCAGTTCGAGCACACGCTGGTGGTCACGGAGACCGGCGCGGAGATCCTCACGCTGCCTTGACATGCTCCTCGGGCGAAGCCCGAGGATTCTGGCCGTCCCCACCTGTTGCTGTGCCGCTACGCGGCACAGCTTTCGGCAGGGATTCCGTGGCTTCCTGTTTCTTCGCGCTGTGCCGGGACAAGTCCCGGTCTTACCGGCGCTCCGCAGGCCGATACCGCCAGTCCGGCGGCCTGTTTTACGTTGATCGCGGCGTTGTGGTCCCGGTCGTGGACGGTGCCGCACATGGGGCAGGTCCACTCCCGTACGTGCAGGGGTTTGGGCCCGTCCCGGTGTCCGCAGGTGGAGCACACCTGACTGGTGGGCTCGAACCGGACGATCTTCACGAACGTCCGCCCGTAGCGTTTCGCCTTGTATTCGAGCATGGTCACAAACTGCGACCAGCCCGCGTCATGCACGCTTTTGGCCAGCCGGGTGCGTGCGAGTCCGGATACCGCCAGGTCCTCCACCGCGATGGCTTGGTTATCGCGGATCAACTGGGTGGAGAGCTGGTGGTGGAACTCCTTGCGCGCATCAGTCACAGCCGCGTGAGCGCGGGCAACCTTCAGCCGGGCCTTGGCCCGGTTCCTCGACCCCTTCTCCTTCCGGCACAGGTCCCGCTGCGCCTTCTTCAACTTCTTCTCCGCCCGGCGCAGAAACCTCGGGCTGTCTATCTTCATACCGTCCGAGAGGACCGCGAAGTGTGTGAGGCCCAGGTCGATGCCGATCGCGGCCCCGGGGTCCGGCTCCGTCCAGCGGGCACGGTCAGTGTCGTCGTCGGTGTCGACGACGAAGGAGGCGAAGTACCGCCCCGCCGCATCCACGATCACCGTCACACTCGACGGCACAGCGGGCAGGACCCGCGACCACTTCACCCTCACCTCGCCGATCTTCGGCAGGGCCAGCCGCCCACCCTCGGTGATCTTCCAGCGGGCGTTCGCGGTGAACCGGATCGCCTGCCGGGCATCCTTGCGCGACCTGAAACGCGGCGCACCCACCCGCTTCCCCTTACGCTCCCCCTTAAGGAGTCCTTGCAGAAAGATCGTGTTGTGGCACGGTGGAGAGGTATGTGATCCCGTCTTTTGTGGGGTGTGACCATGGCGCGGCGGAAGCCGTGGGAGGTCAGTGACGAGTTGTGGGCGGTGATCGAGCCGCTGTTGCCGAAGCATGAGCGGCGGTTCCGGTATCCGGGGCGCAAGCGGATCGATGACCGCAGGACGCTGCAAGGTGTGCTCTTCGTCCTCTACACAGGTGTCCAGTGGGAGTTTCTGCCGCAGGAGTTGGGGTTCGGTTCGGGTCCCACTTGCTGGCGTCGGCTGGCCGAGTGGCAGGAGGCCGGGGTGTGGGAGGAGCTCCAGCGTGTGCTTCTGGACCGGTTACGGGCGGCGGACCGTCTGGACTTCTCCCGCGCCACTGCCGATGCCTCGCATGTGCAGGCCAAGCGGGGGCGAAGCAGCCCAAAAGTCGGTCCGAGCCCGGTTGACCGCGCACGGCCGGGCTCGAAGCATCACGTGCTGACCGATGCCCGCGGCACTCCGCTGCGGGTGTCGCTGACCGGCGGTCACCGTCACGATGTCACCCAGCTTCTGCCGCTGGTCGACAGCCTTGGGCCGGTACGGGGCAAGCGGGGCCGGCCCCGGCGCAAGCCCCGCGTCTTGTATGCCGACCGCGGCTATGACTACGACATCTACCGCCGCCGTCTGCGCGAGCGCGGCATCACACCGAAGATCGCCCGACGCGGCCGGCCACACGGCTCGGGCCTGGGCAAAGTCCGGTGGGTCGCCGAGTCAGCCATCGCCTGGCTCCACGGACCCCGCCGCCTACGGACCCGCTGGGAAACCAGAGACGACATGCACGACGCCTTCCTCCAACTCGCCCACTGCATGACCCTCGCCCGCAAGCACCCGGCTTTCTGAAAGCACCCCTTAAGTGAGGCGAAGAAGTTCTTGTACGCGGCCTCTACGTCCCGCAGCGCCTGCTGAAGGACGACCGAGGACACCTCGGCCAGCCAGGCCCGTTCGGGAGTGTTCTTGGCCCGGGTGATCAACTGCCGAGACAGGACGGCGGCACCAGGGTAGGACTCCTTGGCTGCGCAAGCATTCTCGCGGGCGCGCACCGCGTCGTTGAACACGACGCGAGCGCATCCGAACGCCCGTGCCAACGCGGCGCGTTGACCGGGCTCCGGGTACAACCGGAAGGCGTACCGAAGCTGCATTCGCCGATCGTACGAACACACGGCACCCCCTGTCGCCGGGAACTCCCGTTCCCCGCCTCACCCCCACGGACCGCACCGTCCGGCTCCGCCGGAACGACACTGCGGCGCTCCGCCCCACAGCCACGAGATTCGCTTCACCACCAGGCTGAAGCCCGATGCACTGCGAATGAAACTCGGCAGCTCCGCCTCAGCCCTGCCGCAGCCCGCCGTCGGCCCCTGGTCGGCGGCGGGCTCTTTGCTGCGTGGATTCGATGTGGGGTCGGTGCGGATTCGGGGTACCGTTTTTACCGACAGGGAGTCGGGAACCTGTTGACTTAGGTAAGCCTAAGTATAGAAAATGACGGCAGGTTCTCGTCCATCCCTCATCGGCACCGGAGGCCTCCATGAACGCGTCGGTCACCTCGGACACGGCGTTCTCCACGCTCATCCGCACCGCGTCGCACGAGCAGCACACGGAGGCGGAGACCACGACGTTCATGGGCGACATGCTGGGCGGCAAACTCGGCGTCGAGGCGTACACGCGGTACACCGAGCAGCTGTGGTTCGTGTACGAGGCGCTGGAGAGCGCCGCTCCGGCCCTGGCCGACGACCCGGTCGCGGGGCCGTTCGTCCAGCCCGAGCTGATGCGGCTGGGCGCGCTGGAGCGGGACCTCGAGCATCTGCGCGGCCCCGACTGGCGGGCGACGCTCACGGCGCTGCTGGCGACCGAGGAGTACGCGGCGCGGGTCGCCGAGTGCGCGCGCACCTGGCCCGGCGGGTATGTGGCCCACCACTACACGCGGTACCTCGGGGACCTGTCCGGCGGGCAGATCATCCGGGACCGCGCCGAGAAGACGTGGGGCTTCGCCAAGAAGGGCGACGGGGTCCGGTTCTATGTGTTCGAGCAGATCACCAACCCGGCCGCGTTCAAGCGGGGGTACCGGGAGCTGTTGGACCAGGTGCGGGCCGATGATCTGGAGAAGCAGCGGATCGTGAGTGAGTGCAAGCGGGCGTTCTCGCTCAACACCGCGGTCTTTCTTGCTCTGGGGGACGAGTTTCCCCTGAGTGCGTAGGCGCTGCGCTCGCTGGGCCGGGGGGTTCGGGGGCGCTGGGGTTGTGGGTTCGGTGCGGGTGGGTGGGGGCTGGGCGCGCCCACGCGGCGGAGCCGCATATCGGTACAGCCCCGCGCCCCTTGAAAGCATGGGGTGCCCCCCGCCTTGAGAGCCCCCTAGCGCTCCAGGAACACCCGTCCCCCGACCTCCACCCAGCCGTGCGGCTGCGGGGCTGTCAGGAGTTGGGAGCCGGTGCCCTGGGTGATGTTCAGGGCTCGGCCCAGTTGGGCGGTCAGTTGCAGGGCGGCCGCGCCGGTGGCCTCGTCCTCGTCGAGGCCGTCGTCGCGGCCGGGGAAGGCACGGGCGCGGACACGGCCGGCGGCCTCGTCCTCCCAGGCCCAGGCGTAGAGCCAGTCGCCTGGCGGAGGGACGCGCAGGTCGTCGACCTCGGCGGCGGAGGCGTACTGGCGCAGCGTGCGGGGCGGGGCCCACTCCGGCAGGGCCTCGATCCAGCTGAACTCACCGTCCAGCCGGGCCCCGACCAGTCCGGCCGGGGTGACCAGTTCGGGTACGTCGAGCAGCCAGGCCGCGCCGACGCAGGGGTGTCCGGCGAAGGGCAGGCGGGCCGAGGGGGTGTAGATGTCGATGACACCGCGCTCGGGGTCGTCCACGAACACGGTCTCGCTGAAGCCGAGTTTGGCGGCGAACTCCTGGCGCTCGGCGCGGTCGGGCATGACGGAGCCCTCGCGGACGACGCCCAGTTCGTTGCCGTATCCGCCGCGGGGTCCGCAGAACACCCGCAGCACATCGAAGTCGGTCACCCCCGCATTGAAACATCAACCAGGCCCCGGGTCGTACCAGGTCACCGCAGTGCCGGGGATCGACCGGGCAGCGCCGCCCCCCACCCTTGAGAGGACCAAGTGACCGTACTGGACAAGCCGGTCGAGCCGGAGAGGGCCGACGGGCCCGACGGGGCGCACGGGACCGGCGAGGCGGGCGGGGGTGTGACGGGGCGCCCGGGGAAGGCTGGCCCGCGGCCCTCCGGTGCCGGGCGGCGGCGTGCCCCGCTGCTGCTGACCGTCGGTCTCCTCGTCGCGCTGTGCGTGCTGGTGCCGGTCGCCGGGGGGCTCGGGGCCTATCCCATTCCCACCGGTGACGTGGTCTCCTCGGTCGCGCATCGGATCGGGCTGGGCGGGGCGGAGCTGGCACGCGTTCCCGAGTCGGTGCTGTGGAACGTACGGTTCCCGAGGATCGTGCTGGCGTTGCTGATCGGCGCGTCGCTCGGGTGTGCGGGGGCGCTGATGCAGGGCGTCTTCGGGAACCCGCTGGCGGAGCCGAGTGTCATCGGGGTCTCGCTGGGCGCGGCGGTGGGCGCCGTCGCGACGATCGCGTTCGGGATCACGTTCCTCGGGAACTGGACGGTGTCCGTCTTCGCGTTCGTCGCCGGGCTGATCACCGTGTTCGTGGTGTACGCGATGTCGCGGTCGGGCGGCCGGACCGAGGTCGTCACGCTGATTCTCACCGGCATCGCGGTGAACGCGTTCGCGGGCGCCACGATCGGGCTGTTCATCTTCCTCGCGGAGGACACGGCGGCCGTCAACCAGATCGCGTTCTGGCAGCTGGGCTCGCTCGCGCAGTCGACGTGGCCGAAGGTGCTGGCGGTGCTGCCGTGTGCGGTGATCGGGCTGGCCGTGGCGCCGTTCTACGCGCGCAAGCTGGACCTGCTCGCGCTGGGTGAGCGGCCGGCGCGGCATCTCGGGGTGGACGTGGAGCGGCTGCGGGTCGTGCTGATCCTGGTCGTCGCGCTGCTGACCGCCGCCGCCGTGAGCGTGTCGGGCGTCATCGGGTTCGTGGGGCTCGTCGTCCCGCATCTGCTGCGGATGGCGGCCGGGCCGGGGCACCGGTTCCTGATCCCGGGCAGCGCGCTCGCAGGGGCGGTCGTCCTGCTGGCGGCGGACCTCGCGGCCCGCACGATCGTGCAGCCGGCCGAGCTGCCGCTGGGTGTCCTCACCGCCCTGATCGGCAGCCCGTTCTTCTTCTGGCTCCTCCGCAGGACCCGTCGCAAGCAGGGAGGCTGGGCGTGAGGTCCACATCGGGCACGAGGTCCACGACGGGCACGAGGTCCACGACGGGCACGAGGTCCGCTTCATCGGGCACGGGGTCCCTGCGTGGGCGGCTCCTGGGGCGACTGCGCTCGGGGGCGCCCACTCCCCCGGGCCCGGCCGGCCCCGGTGACGTCCTCGCCGAGGCCGACGACGTCACCGTCCGCCTCGGTGCGCGCGAGGTCCTGCACGGTGTGTCCGTCGCGGCCCGCGCCGGTGAGGTGCTCGCGCTGGTCGGGCCCAACGGCGCGGGCAAGTCGACGCTGCTGGGCGCGCTGGCGGCGGACCTGCCGGTGTCCGGTGGGGTCGTACGGGTGCACGGGCGGCCGGTGGGTGGCTGGTCGGCGCCCGAACTGGCGCTGCGGCGGGCCGTGTTGCCGCAGTCGGCCGCCGTGTCGTTCCCCTTCACCGTGGAGGAGGTGGTACGGATGGGGCGGGCGCCCTGGGCGCGGCAGCCGGACGGGGACGGCGCGGTGGACTCCGACGACGTGGCCGTGGCGGAGGCGATGGCCCTGACCGAGGTCACCGGGTTCGCGGCACGGCCCTTCTCCGCACTGAGCGGCGGCGAGCGCGCCCGGGTGGCGCTGGCGCGGGTGCTCGCGCAGCGGGCGCCGCTGCTGATGCTGGACGAGCCGACGGCCGCGCTGGACCTGAGGCATCAGGAGCTGGTGCTGCGGGTGTGCCGGGCGCGGGCGCGGGCCGGGGACGCGGTGGTCGTCGTCCTGCACGATCTCGGGCTGGCGGCGGCGTACGCGGACCGGGTGGCCGTGCTGCGCGACGGGCGGATCGCGGCAGAGGGGCCCCCGGCCGGGGTCTTCGAGGAGGGGTTGCTGTCGGAGGTCTACCGGCAGCCGGTGGAGGTGTTCCCGCATCCGCGGACGGGTGATGTCCTGATCGCACCGAAGCGGACGGGCGATGTCCCGATCACGCCGAAACGGGGTTCTTGACTGCGGATTGGGGCTCTTGACCCCCTCTTGACCGGACTATGGCGGCTGTTTTGAGCCACCGTGATCGGGCCGTGCTCGTACGGTTCCGAGGAGAGGGCTTCACTGGGAAGACAGCGATTTGGTGAGGTTAGCCTCAGATAACTACGGGGCCGCCTCACCTTCTCTGTGTGTCCCCTGTGTACTCCCTTGGAGCCGAAATGCGCCCCCTCAGTCGCCCCTTCAGACTCTCCGTCGTCACGGCCGCCACGACCGTGGCAGCCCTGACCGCCGTCACCGGCTGCACCGAGAAGAGCAGCGCGGGCGCGGACGGGGTCATCGCGGTGACCGCGACCGACACGACGTGCGAGGTGTCGAAGAAGGAGTTCCCGGCGGGCCACGTCGAGCTGGCCATCGAGAACAAGGGCTCCAAGGTCACCGAGGTCTACGTCCTGTTCCCGGACGACCGGGTGGTGACCGAGCGCGAGAACATCGGCCCCGGCACCAAGCAGAAGGTCACCGCCGAGGTGAAGGAGGGCGAGTACCAGATCGCCTGCAAGCCCGGCATGAAGGGCGACGGCATACGCCAGACCGTCACGGCCACCGGCAGCGGGAAGATCGCCGAGCGCGACCCCCGGCTCGACAAGGCGGTCGCCTCGTACCGCAAGTACGCGCAGGCGCAGGCCGACGAGACCATTCCGCTGGTGAAGGTGTTCGCCGACGCCGTCAAGGACGGGGACGTCGAGGCCGCGAAGAAGGCGTACGCGCCCTCCCGCATCGGCTGGGAGCGCACCGAGCCGGTCGCCGAGTCCTTCGGTGACATCGACCCCAAGGTCGATGTGCGCGAGGACGGTCTGGAGGAGGGCCAGGACCCGGAGAAGGACTGGACGGGCTGGCACCGTCTGGAGCGCTCGCTGTGGCAGGACGGCAAGCTCACCGACCGCGACTCCGAGCTGGCCGACCAGCTGGTGACCGACCTGGAGGACTGGCAGAAGCGGGTCGGCACGGCGGAGATCACCCCGACCTCCATGGCCAACGGCGCCAAGGAGCTCCTCGACGAGGTCGCCACCGGCAAGGTCACCGGCGAGGAGGAGCGCTACTCGCACACCGACCTCGTCGACTTCAAGGCCAACGTCGAGGGCGCCGAGGAGTCGTACGAGCTGCTGAAGTCCGTCGCCGCCGAGAACGACCCGGAGCTGACGAAGGAACTCGACCAGCAGTTCGCGGCGCTGAACACGCTCCTCGACAAGTACCGCGCGGACAAGACCGGGTACGACTTCGTCTCCTACGACAAGGTCGGCGAGGCGGAGCGCAAGGAGCTGTCGGACGCCGTCAACGCGCTCGCCGAGCCGCTGTCGCAGCTCGCCGCGGCGGTCGTCAAGTAACCGGGCGGGTACGGGAGTCGACTGATGACAGAACCGACGGGACCGACCGAACCGACCGGACCGGCTGAAGCGGCTGAAGCGGCTGAAGCGGCCGGCAACGCACAGGCGCCCACCCGGCGTGCGCTGATCGGCTGGGGCGGTGCCGGGCTCGCGCTCGGTGCCGCCGTGGCCGGCGGCGCGGTCGCCGTGGCGCGCACCGGCGACGAGGCGGCCCCCACCGCCGGTGGGGCCGTCGCCTTCCACGGCGCCCACCAGGCCGGGATCGCCACGCCCGTGCAGGACCGGCTGCACTTCGCCGCGTTCGACGTGGAGACGGACGACCGCGACGCGTTCGTGGCGATGCTGAAGGACTGGACGGCCGCCGCGCGCCGGATGACGGCCGGGAAGGCGGTCGGCGACGGCGCGTACGGCGGTCTGCCGGAGGCCCCGCCGGACGACACCGGGGAGGCGCTGGGGCTGAAGCCGTCCCGGCTGACGCTGACGATCGGGTTCGGGCCGTCGCTGTTCGAGAAGTTCCGTCTGGCGGGGCGGCGGCCCGAGGCCCTGGTGGACCTGCCGCAGTTCGCCGGCGACAACCTCGACAAGGCCCGCAGCGGCGGGGATCTGTGCGTCCAGGCCTGCGCGGACGATCCGCAGGTCGCGGTGCACGCCGTCCGCAACCTCGCCCGCATCGGCTTCGGCAAGGTGTCGGTGCGCTGGTCGCAGCTCGGGTTCGGCAAGACCTCCTCGACCACCCCCGAGGCGCAGACCCCGCGCAACCTCATGGGGTTCAAGGACGGCACCCGCAACATCGCCGGCAACGAGACGGACCGGCTGAAGAAGTTCGTGTGGGTGGACGAGAAGGACGTCGACGCGAACTCGGCCTGGATGACCGGCGGCTCGTACCTCGTCGCCCGGCGCATCCGCATGCACATCGAGCCGTGGGACCGGACCTCGCTGCGGGAGCAGGAGGACATCTTCGGCCGCGACAAGGGCGAGGGCGCGCCCGTGGGCAAGGCGAAGGAGCGGGACGAGCCGTTCCTGAAGGCGATGCTGCCGGACGCGCACGTACGGCTCGCGCACCCCGACTCCAACGGCGGGGCGACGCTCCTGCGGCGCGGTTACTCCTTCACCGACGGCACGGACGGTCTCGGCCGGCTGGACGCGGGTCTGTTCTTCCTCGCGTACCAGCGTGATGTGCGCCGGGGGTTCATCCCGGTGCAGCGCAATCTGGCCACGGACGCGCTCAACGAGTACATCCAGCACGTGGGTTCGGCGATCTTCGCGGTGCCGCCGGGCGTCCGGGACGCGGACGACTGGTGGGGGCGGGCGCTGTTCACCGGCTCATCGACAAAGGGCTGAGGCCGTGTTCGCGAACTATCTGATCGGTCTGCGGGAGGGCCTGGAGGCCAGTCTCGTCGTCTGCATCCTCATCGCCTATCTGGTGAAGACGGACCGCCGGGACGCGCTGGAGCCCATCTGGACCGGGATCGGGGTCGCCGTCGGGCTGGCCCTCGCCTTCGGCTGCGTCCTCGAATTCGGCTCCCAGGAGCTGACGTTCCAGGCGCAGGAGGCGCTCGGCGGCTCCCTGTCGATCATCGCGGTGGGCCTGGTGACCTGGATGGTCTTCTGGATGCGGCGCACCGCCCGGCATCTCAAGGCCGACCTGCACGGCAAACTGGACGCGGCCCTGCGGATGGGCACGGGCGCGCTGGTGGCGACCGCGTTCCTGGCGGTGGGCCGGGAGGGCCTGGAGACCTCGCTGTTCGTGTGGACGTCGGTCCGGGCGTCGAGCGACGGCACCGAGGGCCCGCTGATCGGCGTCCTGCTGGGTCTGGCGACGGCGGTGGTGCTCGGCTGGCTGTTCTACCGGGGAGCGCTGCGCATCAACCTCGCGAAGTTCTTCACCTGGACCGGCGGCATGCTGGTCGTGGTCGCGGCCGGTGTCCTCGCGTACGGCTTCCACGACCTCCAGGAGGCCGACTTCGTGCCCGGTCTGACGGACAAGGCGTTCGACATCTCCGGGACGATCCCGCCGGACAGCTGGTACGGCACGCTCCTGAAGGGTGTGTTCAACTTCCAGCCCGACCCGACGGTCCTGCAAGTCACGGTCTGGCTCCTCTATCTGATCCCGACGCTCGCGCTGTTCCTGGCCCCGGTAGGGTTCGCCTCCGGGAAGGGGAAGGTGAAGATTCCTGATGAGCAGGGTGCGCGGGGTTCGGAGTCCACTGGGGCTTCGTGAGGTTCGTCCGGTTCGTACGGGCGGGAGGTTCCTCGGGCTGCTGCGCCGGGGCGGAGTTCGTCGTCGGGGCGGGCTTCTCGCGTACGGGCGGGGCGCGTTGGTGACCACGGCGGTGACCGCGCTGTCGTTGACGGCGAGCGGCTGCGTGGTGGTCCGGGGCGATCTGGAGGTCCTCCCGACCGCGACCCGGGGGGAGGCGGAGCGCGCGCTGCAGGACTTCACCACCGCGTACAACAAGGCGGACAAGGCGAACGACCAGTCCCAGGACGCCGCCCGGGTCACCGGCGCGCTCGCGGACATCGACGGCGGCAAGCTCCGCTCGGGCGCGAAGATCAACCCGGGCGGCAACCCGAACCATGTGCCGCTCGAGCTGGCCGACATCACGTACACGATCCCGGAGAAGGCGGGCTGGCCGCGCTGGTTCGTCGCCGACGCCACCGCCAACAAGGGCGACAAGACGGCCCGTTGGCTGTTCGTGTTCACCCGGGACGGGCTGACCGATCTGTGGGAGGTCTCCTTCCTCACGATCGTGCCCGCCGCCGACATGCCCGAGTTCAAGAAGGACGCGGACGGCCACGCCCAGGCGGTGCAGCCCGACGACGCCGAACTCTCCGTGGAACCCGCGCAGTTGCCCGACCGGTACGTGACGTACCTGAAGGAGGACAGCGCGCTCTTCGCGGACGGCCCGTACACCTCCGAGGAGCGCGCGCGGCGCCAGCGGAACGCGGAGAAGCCGGGTCTGGCGCGGCAGTACATCGACGAGGCCCTCACCAACGGCGACTACGCGCCGGTCGGTCTGCGCACCACGGACGGCGGGGCGCTGGTCTTCTTCACCACCCGCCACTACCAGAAGCAGACCGCCGCGCAGGGGGTGAGCATCCCCGTCAACGACGCGGCCGTGCGCGCCCTGATGACGGGCGAGCCGAAGCAGTCGCTGACCCTGGAGTTCGTGAACAACCAGGCGGTCCTCGACCCGGCGAAGACGCAGTCGGACCAGCAGGTGCGGGTCGTGAGCCAGGTGGGCGGGCTGACGGGGGCGAAGGGCGAGTAGGGGCCCTGTAGCGGCCCTGACCGCCGGGCGGTCACTCGGGTGGTGTCAGCCTCGGGACGGCCAGGCCGTGTTCGCGTGGTCCGGCTGCTCGCCCACGTGGCGTGAGCAGGCCTCGGTGAGGATCTCCAGCAGGCTCAGCGGGTCCGGCAGCGGGTGCTCGGGGCCGCGTACCCAGTGGACACCGAGGTCACCGGGGAGCCGGGCCGGCGGAACGAGGACGTAGGACCCCCGGCAGTGCCAGCGCAGGCCGGGGTGCTCGTCCATGGTCTCGGGGTGGCAGTCCAGTTCGCAGGGCCACCACTCGTCCTCGTCCTCGGGGGTGCCCCGGGTGAGGGTGAAGAAGAGCAGCCGCCCGTTGTCGGACTCGGACTCGAACTCCGCGACGGGGCCGACCTCGATCCCGGCGGCGAGCAGCCGCTCCAGGGCCTCGCGTCCGGCGGCGAGCGGGACGTCCAGCACGTCGTGGACCATGCCGGTCGCGGTGATGAAGTTGGCCTGCGGCTGGTGCCGGGCCCAGCGCGTGAGCTGGCCACGATCGGTGGTGGACTGCGTCTGCCAGGCGAACGACACCGGGTGCCGGGCGGGGGTGGGACAGCCGACGCGGTCGCACGAACACCGGTAGCCCGAGGGGTACGCGGCGGGCGCGAGCGGGAGTCCGGCGGCGGCCGCGGCGAGCAGCAGTTCCTCACGGCCGGTGTCGTCGGCGGCCTGGTCGAGCGGGCGGCCGGTACGACGGGCCCGCAGCCACTCGGAGAACCTGCCCTGCCGACCGGTCCGGCCGCCGAACGTCGCGCTCATCTATCGCCTCGCCTCGCTGTGGTGCGGACAGCATGTCCCCATGGTCCCACCATCCTGCGCCGGGGGTGGCCGGAGCCCACATCCGGGGTAGGTGGGGCGATGCCGGAGCGCGGACAGGGATGGCGGGCTATCCCCTGTTTTGAGGGGATTTACCGCCCACGGTCCGGCCCCGCGCGATCGGCGCCGGGTCGTCTTGGTCACATCGGGCGGGGCGGCCCGGTCAGCGGGGCCTGACCGGCGGGGCGGGAGGGGCGGCGGGGGGGGCCTGACCGGCCGGGTGCGAGGGTCAGCGGGGGCGCCTGACCGGCCGGGCGGGAGGGTCAGCGGGGCGCGAGGCCGTGCAGGGCGTACTCGACGAGGGCGTCCGTGTACTCGTACGAGATGGGGCCCGTGTACTGCAGCCAGCGCTGGGCGAGCGGGGAGACGAAGAGTTCCAGGGCGATGCGCGGGTCGATGTCGGGGCGTACGGCGCCCTGTTCCTGGGCCGCGCGCAGCCGCTTCACATACAACTGGAGCTGGGGTTCGAGCAGTTTGCCGACGAACTCGACGCCCAGCTCCCGGTTGATCACTCCCTCGGCGGCCAGGGCGCGGGAGGGGACCTCGAACTTGGGGTCGAGGAGTTCGTCGACGGTCGCGCGCAGGACGGCCTTGAGGTCGGCTTCGAGGTCCCCGGTGTCCGGGATCTCGTACTCGGCCCGCTCCCCGATCACCTCGGGCCGGGCCGCGGCGTCCGCCGCCTGGTTGCTCAGGTCGACGAACGCCTCCAGCAGCACCTCCGCCTTCGAGGACCACCAGCGGTAGATCGTCTGCTTGCCCACGCCCGCGCGGGCGGCGATGCCCTCGATGGTCGTCTTCTGGTACCCGACCTCGCCGATGAGGGCGAGGGCGGCGTCGTAGATGGCGCGGCGCGACTTCTCGCTGCGCCGGGCTGAATCAGGGGCGGTCTTTTTGGCCATGCCCCGAATTTACCAGGTTGACAAGACGGTGCGTCTCGCCTCATGGTGGTGGACATAGGCGAGACGAACCGTCTCGCCCCGTGGGAAGAGGGAGACCGTCATGACCCGAGGTGGAGCAGGAAACATGCTGGGAGTGGGGGGCGCCCGCCGGAACCTCGGCCGCGAGGCCCTGCGCGGCGGCCACGGAAGCGGCCGCGTCGGCGGCGGCCTCGACCCCCAGGCCCAGAAGCGGGAGCTGCTGCGCAAGCTGCAGGAGAAACGACAGGAGGGCCGTACGGCCGACGGGGCGTCGTGAACGGGCGAGGGGGCCGCTGTCTCAGCGGCCCCCGAGACCGTGGCGGAGCTGGACCACCCGGAGGGTGAGCCCTTCCGGGCTGGTCAGCCGCAGCGCGGGACGCCCACGGTCCGCCGACCACGCGACCTGACCGAGGGGGCGCGCGCGGGCGGCGACCGCCTCCAAGTCGTCGAGGGCGACGATGACTTCCCACTGGGGTGCGTCGCCCGGGTCGACGTCACCCGGGGCGAAGTCGGCGTGGACGAGGGCCGTTCCGGTCACCTCCCGATAGAACTCCCTCGCGGTGTCCGGGCGTTGGCAGGCCAGGACCATGCGGTGCGGGGTGGTGGGGGCGCCCGGCGGAAACCCCCATCCGGTGAACCGGTACGGCTGCCACAGGGAGACGGCGGCCCCCACCGGGTCGACCAGGGTGGCGACGCGCCCCTGGTCTCCGGCGTCGAACGGCGGGAGGACGAGCCGCGCACCGTTCGCCACGGCGGTGGCGGTGCGGGCGTCGACGTCGTCGACCGCCAGGTAGAAGGCGATGTGGGCCGGGGTGCCCGGCGGGTAGACGGGGTTCGCCAGGTCGCTCGCTCCGCCGACGCGATGGCCGTCCCCCGTGGTGATCGTCGTGGCCCGGCGCGGGTCCTCCTCGTCCACCGCGAGGTGCCAGCCCAGGGTGGCGGCGAAGAAGGCGGTGGTGCCGGGCAGGTCGCGGGTCTTGAGGTCCATCCAGCAGAACTCACCCGGAGAACCGAGACGCACGGTCATCCGGCCGACCCCGGTCCGGCCGGCTCCGGTCCGAGTGGTTCCAACACGCCGACCGGCTGGTCACCGCTGGTCTCGCCCGTCGCGCGGAAGCCGAGACCCAGGTAGAAGTTCTCCGGGCCGTCGGGGCCGGGGTGCCAGGTGACGAAGAGGGAGTCGCCGCCTCGGCGGCGGATCTCGGCGGCCACGGACTCCACGGCGAAGCGGCCGTACCCCCTCCCCTGCTCGTCGGCGGCGATGTTGAGCCGCCAGAGCCCGGAACGGATGTCGGTGCCCGAGCCGTCGCCCTTCCAGTCGATGTCGAGGAAGGCCATCAAAAAGCCGACCGCCCGCTCCCCGTCCATGATGAGCCGGGGCCAGGCGACCCCGGGGTGGACATACGCCTCGGCCAGCGACTGCGCGACCGTCTCCACCAGGTGTTCCTGATCGGGACGGACACGTACGCCGAGCGCGGCGTCGAGGTTGGCGGGGGTTATCTCGGCCAGGTGCGGGGTGGTGGACATGTTCGATGAGATAGCCGGAGACCGCGTGCGCGGCGCAACTGGTTTTCGGGTGCGCGAGAACGCGCGGACCGATATCGGGCAGGTGACCATGACCGTTCTGATCACGGTGTGCGGGACTTCTCCCGGCATGGGCAAGTCGACGCTGTGCACCGAGCTGTACCGATGGCTGGCCGGCACGGGGCTGCGGGTGGACCACTTCCGCGAGGATGAGATCCTGACACGCCCGCAGTTCGCCGCGGTCGCCGAGGAGTTCCGGGCCACGGGCAGGGTCGAGCCGGGGACGTTGCTCTCGGCGACGGGACGGTTCGTCGAGTCGGTACGGGCGCGTGGCTGTGACGTCGTGATCGCGGACGCGTTGGTGCCGTATGTGCCGACGCTGCTCGCCATGGGCCACGACGAGGAAACGATCGATGCGTTCATGACCGACCTGACCGCGGTGCTCGCCCCGGTCCGCCCCGTCATGGTCTACCTCGACGGGAACGCCGAGACCGCGTTGGCCCGCGCCGCGAGGAGAGAGGGCGCTGGGTGGCTGGACCGCTATGTCGGGAAGCTCGCCCGGTACGAGGTGCGCCCACCGGTGTCCGATGTCGCCTCGGCGGCGCGGTACCTGCGGCGCGAACGCGCGGTGACCCTCGACGTGGTCGGACGGGCACGCTGGGGGCTGGTGACGGTCTCACGAGCCGATGAGCTACCGCCGGACGAGGTGCTGTGGGTCGCGCGGCGGGGGCTGGGGCCCGCATTACGGCCGTAGCGACGGCTGAGACGGCTGTAGAGACGGCCGTAGCGTCCGTGCTATGGCCTTCCGGTGGCCGTCGCGGCGTCTCGTCGGCCCGTCTCAGGGCGCCTGCTCGTCGTCCTCGGGCCGCGGCGGCCAGGCGTCGCCCCAGTCCGTGTCGCGGGCCGCGCGGTAGAGGAGGCCGTGGCGTTTGGTGACGGTGGTGCGGGCGAGGGCCGGCTCGGGGGCGCAGAGGTCGAGGAGGACCTGGCCCTTGCGGATCTGGGGCCTGCGGACGATGCGGGAAGGAGCCGGCGTCGGGGGGAAGCGGGTGGCGGCGACATAGCTGAACTTCTCGTCCTCGTACGACAGGGAACCGCCCTTGACCTGGCGGTGCAGGGAGGAGCGGCTGACCCGGGCCGAGAAGTGGCACCAGTCCTCTCCGGGGACGATGGGGCAGGCGGCGCTGTGCGGGCAGGGGGCGGCGATGTGGAAGCCGGCGGCGATCAGACGGTCCCGGGCCTCGATGACACGGGCGTAGCCGTCGGGGGTGCCGGGCTCGATGATCACGACGGCCTGGGCGGCGGTCGCGGCCGCCTCCACGACGGCCGTGCGGTCGGCCGGGGTCAGCTCGCCCAGGACGTACGAGACGGTCACGAGGTCGGTGCCCTCGATCGTGAGCGCCGATCCGATACGGGAGCGCTGCCACTCGGCGGCCTTCAGTTCCGGGTTCGCCGCGGCGATCTCCCGTCCGAGCGCGAGCGCCGGTTCCGCCCAGTCGAGCACCGTCACCGGCCGCGTGCCCTCCCAGGTGGCGTTGACCGCCCAGGTCGCCGCGCCGGTGCCCCCGCCCACGTCCACGTGACCGCCGGGCACCCACCCGGGCACCGCCGCCGCGAACGCCTCCAGCGCCGCGCACACCGCCTCGAACGTCGCCGGCATCCGGTACGCCGCGTACGCGACGACGTCCGACCGGTCCCGCAGCACGGGCGCGTCCGTCGGCGTCCGCCCCCGGTAGTTCGCGATCAGCCGCTCGACCGCCCGCGTGGCCGACTTCGGCGGCAGCCCGTCGAGCAGACCGGCGAGGGCGGTGCGGAGGGTGTCGGCCGAGGAGGACGGGGATGACGGGGAGGAGGGGAAGGAGGCGGGGGCGTTCACGGGGTGATTCTACGAGGGGGCGTGGGCCGGTCCGCCCGCCTCGGCGCCGGTCCCCGGGCCGGGGCGGAGCGTAGGGTGCCGGGATGATCGAGGTACCCGACGCGTTCGTACGGAGCACGGTCGAGCGGGAGGGCGAGCCGGGGGCGGTGTGGCTCGCCGAACTGCCCCGGATCGTGGGCGAGTTGCTGGAGCGGTGGGGGTGTGTGCCGGACGGGGACGTCGTGCACGGCGGTGTCGGGGTGATCGTCCCGGTGGCGCGGCGGGGGGAGCCGGCCGCCGTCCTGAAGGTGTCGTTCCCGCACCCCGGGAACGTCCATGAGCCGGACGCCTTCGAGACGTGGGGCGGGTGCGGGGCCGTACGGCTGTACCGGCGGGACGACGAGCGGTTCGCGATGCTGCTGGAACGGGTCCGGCCGTCGACGCTGGCGGAGCTGGGCGACGAGGACGAGATCGTGACGGTCGCCGGGCGGCTCAGCCGGCGGCTGGCCGTGCCCGCGCCGGCCGGGCTGCCCCGGCTGCGGGAGCGGACCGACGCCTGGGCGGAGGAACTGCGGGCGGACGCCGGGGAGCTGTCGCACGCGCTGCCCCGCCGCACGGTCGACGCCGCGCTGGCCACGCTGCGTGAACTGGGCCCCGACCAGCCGGAGACCGTCGTGCACGGCGATCTCCACGCCAGGAACATCCTGCGGGCCGAACGTGAGCCGTGGCTGGCCGTCGATCCCAAGGGGCTGGCGGGGGACCCGGCCTACGACGGTGGCACGCTGCTGAAGTCGCGGGCGCTGAGCCTCATCACGGCGGACGACCTCGGCGCGGCCGTCCGCCGGGTGCTGGACGTCTTCGCCGAGACCGCCGAGGTCGACGGGGAGCGGCTGCGGCGCTGGGCGCAGGTGGAAGCCGTCCGGGCCGCGTTCCACGCCCGCCGCCACGGCTTCCGGGTGGCTCGCGGCGGCCCCCGCCTGGAGTGGCTCATCGCGTTCGTGGACCACCTGGCGGAGCGCCTGACCGCCCCGGCCCACCCGCACTGAACCACGACACGATCACCCACCGGCCGCGCACGCCGACGCCCCCGACGGTCGCGAACCACCTACCGCCGCCCCGGCCCGCGCGCACCGAACCACGACACGCCCAGCCCTCGCCCGCGCACCCCGACGCCATGCGACACCTCGCGACCCGCCTGCCTGCCCGGCACCCGGCCCGCACGCGCTATGAACCGCGACACCATCAGCCACCGCCCGCGCACCCGGCGCCATGCGACACCTCGCAACCCACCTACCTGCCACCCGGCCCGCGCGCAGACCGCCACTCATCCCGGCCCTCCCGCCCAGCCGGCTGCCGCCACCTCCGCGCGACGCGACGGCCCGGCTTCAGGGCTCGGCCGGTCACATCCCCCGTACCGCCCGCGCCAGCCGGGTCCCCGCTGCCGCTCGGGCCCTGTTGATCGGGTCGCGGCGGCGGGGGTGGACCGCGTTGGTGAGGAGGATGAGGAAGGTGTCCGTCGCGCGGTCCAGGACCAGGGACGTGCCCGTGAAGCCGGTGTGGCCGGCCGCGCCCCGGCCCGCGAGTTCGCCCATGAACCAGGGCTGGTCGAGGGCGAAGCCGAGGCCCGGCGGGGTCAGCATCAGCTCGACGAAGTCGGGGCCGAGTATGCGGGCGGGGCCGTAGGAACCGCCGGCCAGCAGGGTGCGGCAGAAGACGGCCAGGTCACGGGCGGTGGAGAAGAGACCCGCGTGGCCGGCGACACCGCCGAGCGCCCAGGCGTTCTCGTCGTGGACCAGGCCGCGGATCATGCCACGGTCCGCCTTCGCCCAGGGCCGGCGCTGGTCCTCCGTCGCCGCGGCGGCCGGGCAGGGTCCGAAGGTCGTCGACACCATGCCCAGGGGATGGGTGATGCCGTCGCGGATCAGGACGTCGAGGGTCCGGCCGGTGAGGCGCTCCAGGACGTGCTGGAGGAGCAGGAGGTTCAGGTCGGAGTAGACGTGGGCCGTGCCGGGGGCCGCCGTCGGGGCCTCCGAGCGGAGCATCGCCAGCCGGGCCTCCGCCGACGGGCAGTCGTACAGCGGGAGTTCGGGGCGCAGCCCGGAGGTGTGGGTGAGGAGGTGGCGGACGGTCAGCCCGTGCGCGGCGGCGCCCGTGAAGTCGGGCAGGTACGCCGCCACCTTCGCGTCGATGCCGAGGGTGCCGCGCTCCAGTTGCTGGACGGCGGCCACGGCGGTGAACAGCTTGGTGAGGGAGGCCAGGTCGAACGGGGTGTCCGGCCGCGCCGGGACCCGGGCGGCGCCCGGCAGTTCCACCCCCGAGTCGGCGCGCTCGTCGTAGGCCTCGTAGCGGACGGCCCAGCCCGCGGCCTCCTCGACGGCGACGACGGGCCCGCGGCCGGCGAGGACCACGGCGGCGGGCGCCCGGGGGCTGTCGCCTTCCGTCAGCGCGCGCACCTCTCGCGCGAGATGGCGCAGTTCCTCGGGGTCGAGTCCGGCCCGTTCCGGGGTGTCCGTGCGCAGTCTCGGCGCGCTCAGCTCTCCGCTCCCTCCACTGTCGTGCCTGTCGAAGTACCCGTCGATGTGCCCGTCGAAGTGCCCGTCGAAGTCGAAGTACCCACTGCCGTACGCCTGTTCCAAGGACGGCACAGTGCCACGAAGCAGGCCGCGGCCACCAGTGTCGCGGTCAGTTGGACGACGGCCATGGGGACGGCCGTGTCCTCGCCCGCGACGCCGACCAGGGGGGACGCTATCGCGCCGATCAGGAAGGACGAGGTACCCAGCAGGGCCGACGCGGAACCCGCCGCGTGGCGGACCCGCATCAGGGCGAGTGCCTGGGTGTTCGGCAGGGTGACGCCCATCGCGGACATCAGCACGAAGAGAGCGGCCGACACCGGGACGAGGCCGACCTCGCCGAAGACGCCCAGGGACATCAGCAGCAGCGCGGTCGCGGAGACGGCGACGATGCCGAGGCCCACCGCGAACACCTTGTCCAGGCTGACCCGGCCGACCAGGATCTTGCCGTTGATCTGGCCGACGATGACGAGGCCGACGGAGTTGACGCCGAAGAGCAGGCTGAACGTCTGCGGGGACGCGCCGTAGATCTCCTGGATCACGAACGGGGAGGCGCTGATGTACGCGAAGAGGGCGGCGAAGGCGAAGCCGCCGGCGAGCGTGTAGCCCATGAAGACGCGGTCGGTGAGCAGGCCGCGCATGGCGTGCAGCGTCTCGCCGATGCCGCCGCTGTGGCGTTCGGCGGGGGCCAGCGTCTCGGGGAGCTTCGCCCAGACGACCGCGAGCAGGGCGATGCCGATGGCCGTGAGGACGACGAAGACCCCGCGCCAGTCCGTGACGCGGAGGATCTGACCGCCGATCAGCGGTGCGACGACCGGGGCGACCCCGGAGATCAGCATCAGCGTGGAGAAGAACCGGGCCATCGCGTCACCGTCGTACAGGTCGCGGACGACCGCCCGCGCGATCACGATCCCGGCCGAACCGGCGAGCCCCTGCACCAGACGGAAGGCGATGAGGGTCTCGATGGTGGGGGCGAGGGCGCAGAGCGCGGTGGCGACGATGTAGACGGCGAGGCCGAGGAGGAGGGGACGGCGGCGGCCCCAGCGGTCGCTCATCGGGCCGATGAGCAGCTGGCCGAGCGCCATGCCGGCGAGGCAGGCGGTGAGGGTGAGCTGGACCGTGGTGGCGGGGGTGTGGAGGGCGGTGGTGACCTCCGGCAGGGCCGGGAGGTACATGTCCATCGCGAGGGGCGGGGTGGCGGTGAGCCCCCCGAGGATGAGGGTGACGAGGAGACCGGTACGGCGGAGGGTGGTGGAGCCCGGCTTCGACCGCGGCTTCCCGGGGGGCCCCGCCACTGCCGGAGGACCGGCCTGGACGGAGGGAACGGCCTGTCCGGAGGAGACGGCCTGCGCGGAGGAGACGGCCTGTGCGGAGGAAACGGCCTGTGCGGGAGAAGCGCCCCGTCCCGGCGTCCCGGCCCGGCCCGGCCCCGCGTGCTCCGCCATCGGCGCCCCCGTGTTCGACTCGGCCGGTGCCGAGCCCGGTATGTGCCCCTCGGGCATGTGCCCCTCCCTCTTCGTTGGATCCGCCACCTATGCTCTCAGCTCGTACGACGTGGGTGGGGTCACAGTCCCGCCCCGGGGCCGAGGACAGGGGTGGCGATGTCGAACGACGGACGTGTGCGGTGGGGGATCCTGGCGACCGGAGGGATCGCCGCGGCCTTCACGGCCGACCTCGTCGACCTGCCGGACGCCGAGGTCGTGGCGGTGGCCTCGCGCAGCGAGGACTCCGCGCGGGCCTTCGCGGAACGGTTCGGGATACCGAGGGCGTACGGCGACTGGCGCGCGCTCGCCGAGGACGCGGAGGTGGACGTGGTGTACGTCGCCACACCGCACTCGGCGCACCGGACGGCCGCCGGGATGTGTCTGGAGGCCGGGCGGAACGTGCTGTGCGAGAAGCCGTTCACGCTGAACGTGCGCGAGGCGGAGGAGCTGGTCGCGCTGGCGCGGGAGCGCGGGCGGTTCCTGATGGAGGCCATGTGGACGTACTGCAATCCGGTGGTGCGCCGGCTCGCGGCGATGGTGCGGGACGGCGCGATCGGTGAGGTGCGCACCGTGCACGCCGACTTCGGCATCCTCGGGCCGGTCGCGCCGACGCACCGGCTGCGGGACCCGGCGCAGGGCGGAGGCGCGCTGCTCGACCTGGGGGTGTACCCGATCTCGTTCGCGCATCTGCTGCTCGGGGAGCCCTCGGACGTGACGGCGAAGGCAGTGCTGTCGAAGGAGGGCGTCGACCTCCAGACCGGCGCGCTGCTCTCCTGGGAGAGCGGTGCCCTCGCGTCGGTGCACTGCTCCATCGTCGGCGGCACGGCCACCAGCGCGTCGGTCACCGGCTCCGAGGGCCGGATCGACATCCCGGACGGCTTCTTCTTCGCGGACCGTTTCGTCCTGCACCGCGAGGGGCGCGAGCCGGAGGTGTTCGCCGCGGACCCGGCGGACGGGCCCCGGGGCAGCTTCCGTCACGAGGCCCGGGAGGTGATGCGGGCCCTGCGCGCCGGTGAGACGGAGTCCCCGCTCGTCCCGCTCGACGGCACCCTCGCCGTGATGCGCACCCTGGACGCGATCCGCGACCGTATCGGGGTGCGCTATCCCGGCGAGGACGACCATCTGGGCGACGCGCTGGTGACTACGCCGGCGTGAGCCCCGGGTTGCCCGCCTCCACCGCGAACGACGCGACCGTGGAGATCCCGGCCCCGGTCGTCGTCACGTACGGCACGGCCTTGAAGTCGGCGCGGGCGGCCTCGCGGTCGAGGGCGACCGTGAGGTAGCCGCGCCGGCCGTTGTAGAAGCGCATGTGGGGGTTGGCGGTCATGTAGGTGTCCCAGTTCGCGGGCTTGTCGGAGCCGTTGCCGCCGCTGCTGATCGAGGTGGCGACGAGTTCCGTGCCGACGGTGCGGGACGAGCGGTCGTCGAAGTCGCGCTTGATGTCGAAGGCGTAGCCGACGTGGACGTCGCCGGTGAGGACCATGAGGTTCTCGACGCCGGCGGCCTCCGCGCCCGCGAGGAGGCGCTCGCGGGAGGCGGTGTAGCCGTCCCAGGCGTCCATCGCCACCCGGTAGACGTCGCCGACGGCGTTGCGGCGCTGGGAGAAGGTGACCTGCTGGGGGACGACGTTCCAGACGGCGTCGGACCGGTTCCAGCCGTCCAGGAGCCAGCGTTCCTGTGTGGCGCCGGTCATCGTGCGGGCGGGGTCGGCGGCCTCCGGGCCGGGGATCTGCCAGCCGTCGCCCTGGGCCTGGTTGGAGCGGTACTGGCGGGTGTCGAGTATGTCGAACTGGGCGAGGCGGCCCCATCGGAAGCGGCGGTAGAGCTTCATGTCGGGCCCGTCGGGGCGCTGGGGGCGGCGCAGCGGCTGGTTCTCCCAGTACGCGCGGTAGGCGGCGGCGCGGCGCAGCAGGAACTCCTCGGAGGGCTCGCCGCCATCGGGGTTCTCGCCCGCGTAGTTGTTCTCGGTCTCGTGGTCGTCCCAGGTGACGACGAAGGGGTGCGCGGCGTGGGCGGCCCGCTGGTCGGGGTCGGTCTTGTGGAGGGCGTACCGAAGTCGGTAGTCCTCCAGGGTGACCGTCTCGTGGTTGAAGACGTCGGGCAGGACGCGGTCGGTGTAGTTGCGGGCGCCGCCGACGGAGTTCACGGCGTACTCGTAGAGGTAGTCGCCGAGGTGGAAGACGACATCGATGTCCTCGTCGGCCAGGTGCCGGTAGGCGGTGTAGTAGCCCTGGTCGTAGCGCTGGCAGGAGACCGCGGCGAAGGAGAGGGCGGTGGCGCCGGTGAGGTGGGTGCGGCCGGGGGCGGTGCGGGTGCGGCCGGTCTCGCTGATCCAGGTGCCGGTGCGGAAGCGGTAGTAGTAGACGCGCCCGGGGGTGAGGAAGTCGACCTCGACGTGGACGGTGTGGTGGAACTCGGGGTGGGCGGTGGCGGTACCGCGTCTGACGATCCGTCGGAATCTCTCGTCGAGGGCCAACTCCCAGCGGACGTCGACCCGTTCGGCGGGCAGGCCGCCGTCCGGCTGGTACGGGGCCGGGGCGATCCGGGTCCACAGCAGCACGGAGGTGGGCAGCGGGTCGCCGGAGGCCACGCCGAGGGTGAAGGGGTCCTCGGTGATCTGCCGGGCGTCGAGTGTGGCGGCGGCCGCGGCGCCGGCGGCGGGGAGGTTGGTGGCGAAGGCGAGCGCGGCGGCGGCGCCCGTGACGGTGAGGAAGCGGCGGCGGTCGAAGTGGCGTGCGGCGGCGCGGAGTTCGGCCGCGTGCGGGGAACGGGGCCGCGTCGGCCGCTGGGAGTCCTGGGAGTTCCGAGCTGTGGGTGTCATCTGGCCCTCGTCTGACGGTAGTTGTCTCGTGGCATTGGAGTGGCCAGGTTCGACGATCTTCTGTCACGTACACAACACCCAGATGGCGGACGGATGAGTTCCGGATGGCGGACCTTTCCTGCGCGGCCGGGCGCGTCCCCCTCCTTTACGCTGCGAGGCCATGAACGCTATGCGAACCAAGATCGCGATCGTGACGGGTGCGGGCTCCGGAATCGGCCGTGCCGTGGCCCTGGAACTGCTGCGCACCGGCTGGTCGGTGGCGCTCGCGGGCCGCCGCGAGGACAAGCTCGCCGAGACGGCCGCCCAAGCCAGGGCCGAGGGCGGGGCCGGGGCCGGCGCGGACGCGGAGGCACGGACCCCCGACGCGCTGTGCGTCCGTACGGACGTCTCACGCCCCGGCGACGTGGACGCGCTCCTCGCCGCCGTGCGCGACCGGTTCGGACGGCTGGACCTGCTGTTCAACAACGCTGGCACGTTCGGCCCCGGCGGGGTGCCGGTGGAGGAGCTGGACTACGCGGCCTGGCGGCATGTCGTGGACACCAACCTCAACGGGGCGTTCCTGTGCGCGCAGGCGGCGTACCGGCAGATGAAGGAGCAGGACCCGCGGGGCGGGCGGATCATCAACAACGGCTCGATCTCCGCGCACACGCCCCGCCCGCACTCCGTCGCCTACACCGCGACCAAGCACGCCCTGACCGGTCTCACCAAGTCGCTCTCGCTGGACGGGCGGCCGTACGGCATCGCGGTCGGCCAGATCGACATCGGCAACGCGGCGACGGACATGACCGAGCGCATGGCGAACGGCGTCCTCCAGGCGAACGGACAGCTGGTGCCGGAGCCGGTGATGGACGTGACCGACGTGGCCCGGACCGTCCGGCACATGGCGGAGCTGCCGCTGGAGGCGAATGTGCAGTTCGCGACGGTGATGGCGACGACGATGCCGTACGTGGGGCGGGGCTGAGCCGGCCGGGACGGGTGTACAGCACACTCGTCCACGGCTCAACCTGCACAAACGGAAGCTGATGCTCCGGTCCATAGGAGCACGTGACAGGCTTATGCTCGAACGCGTCTCCACGAGAGCTTCACACTTGGAGGCAGCGGCTTCCGTGGCCAACCCGAGGGGGAGGCGGCAGCCGTTCCGTGTTCCGGAAGGGGGCGGACCTCGCGTGGGACCGCGAGGTAAGCACCGGAGCGCGGAACGGCTGCCACCACAGTGCCGGTCTCAGCGACATCCGCCGCCGTACGGGCGGCTCACCGCCCCAGGATCCGGTCGATCTCGGCCAGCTGGTCCGCGGTGAGCGGACCCTTCGCGAGGGCGCCCGCGTTCTCCTCGGCCTGGGCGACCGAGCGGAAGCCCGGAATGGGCACCGTCAGGGGGCTGCGGGCCCAGATCCAGGCGAGGGCGCCCTGCGCGAGGGTGCGGCCCTCGGTGGTGAGGATCTCGCGCAGCGCCTCGACCCGGCCCAGCCACTCCGGGTCCGCGCCGCCGTCCACGCTGAAGCCGGGCAGCCAGGCGGGCGGGGTGCTGCGGATGTCACCGGCCTCCAGGGCGCGCCCGCCGGTGTGCTTGCCGGTGAGCAGCCCCATGGCCAGGGGGCTGCGGTTGATGCTCGCGAGGTTCGCCTCCGCGCACAGCGCGAGGAGTTCGGGCGCGTCCTGGAGGATGTTCAGCCGGTGCTGCACGGCCGCGCAGTGCGGGCCCTCGGCGAACACGGCGGCCCGCTCCGCGTCGTCGGTGCTCCACGCGTACGCCCGGATCAGGCCCTGCCGTACGAACTCCTCGCAGGTGTCGCGGAGTTCGGCCGCGCGCTCGGGGTCGGCGTCGGAGAGGTGCAGCTGGTACAGGTCGACGTGGTCGGTGCCGAGACGGTCGAGGGAGGCGGTGAGGGCGCGGCGGGCGTGGGCCGGGGTGTCGTCCTGGCCGGTGAGGGTGCGGGTGGCCTCGTCGAAGAGGTTGCCCCACTTGGTGGCCACGACGACGTCGGCGCGGCGCTTGCCGAGGGCACGGCCGAGGACGCGTTCGCTGTGGCCGGCGCCGTAGGTGTCGGCCGTGTCGAAGAAGGTGACGCCGAGGTCGAGGGCGCGGTGGACCGCCCGCACGGACTCCTCGTCGTCCACCTTGCCCCAGCCGAGGGGCTGTCCGTCGGTGTCCTGCCACTCACCGCCGATCGCCCAGCAGCCGAAGCCGAGGGCGCTGACCTGGATGCCGCTGCGGCCCAACGGCCTCGTGTACGTGTTCGTCTCCATGCCCACGGACGTTATGAGTTGGAGTGCGCTCGAACGCAAGCCCCCAACCGTCCGGATCGAACGGGGTGTTACGCCTGGCCCGTCTCGAACCGGCTGATCCTGCCGTCCTCCGACACCGTGAAGCGCCACGCGGTGCGCATCTCGCCCCAGGTGTCGTTGCGGTAGTTGGCGACCAGGGCACGGCCGCCCGCGGACTCGCGCTGCACCTCGATGTGGCCGTGCGAGGAGAAGATCTCCCGGTCGGTCCAGTCCGCGAGGTCGCGGTCGGAGCCGTCGTCCGACATCGTCGCGTCCTCGGTGAGGAGGGCGAAGAAGGCGTCCTCGTCCTGGGCGTTCACCGCGGCGACGAAGGCCCGGACGGCCGGGTCGCTGAGTTTGGCGGGTGCGATCGTCATGGCGGCCAGCCTCACACCGTTCCCGGGGGTGCGCCACCGGAGGCGCGCGGCGGATCCGGGGCCACCCGAACGGCGGCCCGCACGGGCCCGGCCGGTGTGATCGGTGCGACGGTGGATACGCGGGAGGGGACCTACGCACCGGCTGCCCCGGGAGAGCTCATGACCTCATTCGACCGACGTGATCTGGGACTGCTGCTCCTGCGGCTGGGCGCGGGCGGTGTGCTCGCCGCGCACGGGACGCAGAAACTGTTCGGCTGGTTCGGCGGGCACGGCATCGAGGGCACCGGCGCGTTCATGGAGTCCGTCGGCTACACGCCCGGCAAGGCCAGCGCCACCGCCGCCGGGCTCGCCGAGACGGGCGGCGGGGCCCTGCTCGCGCTGGGCCTCGCGACGCCCGCGGCCGGTGCCGCCGCGGCGGGCGCGATGGGCGGCGCGGCCGCGATCCACGCGCCCAACGGCTTCTTCAACGCCGAGGGCGGCTACGAGTACGCCGCGACCCTGGGCCTGGCCGCCGCGGGCCTCGCCGTCGCCGGGCCCGGCCGGCTCTCCCTCGACCACGCGCTGCGCCATGTCGTCGACCGGGGCTGGATGGTCCCGGTGGCGCTCGCCGGTACGGCCGCGGTCACCGCCGTGGTCGTGGGCATGCGCAACCAGCGGGTGCGCAAGGAGAAGGAGGGCGAGCAGGAGGCCCTGTTCGAGGAGTGAGCTTCGGGGAGTGATGCTCGACCGGGTGTGAGCGCCGCTGTTCCGGCGGATCGGCCGTCGTTGTCAGAGGGGCGTGGCAAGCTGCGCCCATGAGCGAGCAGAACCACTCCCCCGACGACCTCTGGCAGTCCGTCGCCGACCTGCACGCCTGGCTGGAGGCGGACCAGCCGCACGGCGGCCGAGAGGGCCTGCTGCTGCGGATGTTGAAGCTCCAGGAGGAGGTCGGCGAGGTCGCGCAGGCGGTGATCGGCGCGACCGGGCAGAACCCGCGCAAGGGCACCACCCACACCTGGGACGACGTGCGGTCGGAGCTGTGCGACGTCGTCATCACGGCGCTGGTGGCGCTGCGCACCCTGACGCCGGACGCCCGCGCGGTGTTCGCGGACCACCTCGCCGGGGTCACCGCACGCTCGCTGGGCCCCCGCCGTGGCTGACAACGCGTTCTGGATCGCCGCGCTCACCGCCGGCACGGCCGTGCTGGCGAGCTGGGTGACGAGCCGGGGGACGGCGCGCGCGGCGCGCATCCAGGCGGACACGACGGCGGGCGCGCAGCGGGTGGAGCGGCTGCGGGAGGCGCGGCGGACCGCGTACGCCGGGTTCATCGAGCAGGCGCAGCGGCTGAACGACGTGCACTGGAAGGTGTCCGACGTGGTCCGGGGCGCCGAGGGCGGGCTCGGGCCGGAACAGGTGGAGGAGCTGCGGGGGCTGCGTGAGCGGCAGCGGGACGAGTACGCGGCGCTGCGGAACCTCACCTGGGTCGTCTCGCTGGAGGGGCCCGAGGAGGTCGCCGACCTCGCCAACACCGTCCGGCGGGCGACGAGCCCGTTCCACAAGGCGATCGAGGCCATGATCGAGGGCGACACCGGTGCCGCCGCCCGCTTCGACGCCTGCTACTCGCCGTTCTGGGACGCGCTGCGGGCCTTCATCAAGGCCTCCCGCGACACCCTGCACTCCATGTAGACCGACTACGGGTCCTACCCCGGCCGTCCCCCGGTCATACCCCGGGGTGACCCCGGGTCGGCGGCGTACTGCGTACTGAGTACCCGCGATTGTCGGCAGCCGCACGACGACGGGACAGGGGCCGCGACGGGAGTCTTGGCACACACCCGAGACCTCTCACGTGGAGACCTGCGACCCATGGCAACCTTCCTTCATCGGCTGGGCCGACTGGCCTTCCGCAAACGCTGGTACGTCATCTTGATGTGGCTGGCGGTACTGGGCGCCGTAGGGGTCGGCGCCCTCAAGGCCCCGGGAGCCTCCGACGAGGAGTTCTCCATGCCGGGCATCGAGTCCCAGAAGGCGTTCGACCTGATGGAACAGCGCTTCCCGGGGGTCACGGCGGACGGCGCCACCGCCCGCGTGGTGTTCGTCGCCCCGAACGGCCAGAAGGTCACCGCCGCCGAGAACAAGAAGGCCGTCGAGGAGGCCGTGGCCGATCTGGCGGACGGTTCCCAGGTGGCGAGCGCCGTCGACCCCTTCCAGGCCGGGGCCGTGAGCAAGGACGGCACCACGGCGTACGCGACGGTCACCTACAAGGTCACCGCGAACGACCTCACCGACGCCAGCAAGTCCCACCTGGAGGACACGCTCCACGCGGCGCAGGACTCCGGGCTGACCGTCGAGGCCGGCGGCACCGCCATGGCCGAGCAGGGCGGCGCGGGCGGCATGGCCGAGGTGATCGGTGTCGCCATCGCCTCCGTCGTGCTGCTGATCACCTTCGGGTCGCTGGCCGCCGCCGGACTGCCGCTGCTGACCGCGCTGGTCGGCGTCGGCTTCAGCATGGCCACGATCCTCGCCCTGTCCGACGCGCTCGGCCTGTCCACCACGACGGGCACCCTGGCGATGATGCTGGGTCTCGCGGTCGGCATCGACTACGCCCTGTTCGTCGTCTCCCGCTACCGCGAGGAGCGCGCCAAGGGCCGTTCGCCCGAGGAGGCAACCGCCCTCGCCACCGGCACGGCCGGGTCGGCGGTCGTGTTCGCCGGGCTCACCGTCGTCATCGCGCTGGCCGGTCTGGCCGTGGTCGGCATCCCGATGCTGACGAAGATGGGGCTGGCCGCGGCGGGCGCCGTCGTGGTCGCCGTGCTGATCGCGCTGACCCTGGTCCCGGCCGTCCTCGGCTGCTGGCCGAACGCGGTGCTGTCCCGCAAGGCACGCAAGAGCGGCCGTATCGAGGAGAGCGTCAAGGACAACGGCGGCACCCGCTGGTCGCGGTTCGTGCTGCGCCGCCCGCTGCCCGTGCTGATCCTCGGTGTCGTCGGCCTCGGCGCGCTCGCGATACCGATGACCGACCTCCAGCTGGGCATGCCCGGCGACGAGGCCAAGTCGACCTCGACCACCGAGCGCCGGGCCTACGACGCGCTCGCCGAGGGCTTCGGGCCCGGCTTCAACGGGCCGCTGACCATCGTCGTGGACGCCAAGGGAGTCGACGACGCCAAGGGCGCCGCCGACACGATCGCGAAGGAGATCGGCGCCACCGAGGGCGTCGTGTCCGTCTCCCCCGCGCGCTTCAACGAGGCCGGTGACACGGCCGTCTTCTCGGCGGTGCCCACCACCGCGCCGACCGACGAGAAGACCAAGGACCTGGTGACCGTCATCCGGGACGAGCGGCCAGGCCTGGAGTCCGAGACGGGGGCGACGTTCGAGGTCACCGGCACCACCGCGCTGAACATCGACATCTCCGACAAGGTGCAGTCCGCGCTGGTCCCGTATCTGCTGGTCGTGGTCGGTCTCGCCGTCATCCTCCTGCTGGTCGTCTTCCGCTCCCTGCTGGTCCCGCTCAAGGCGGCCCTCGGGTTCCTGCTGTCGGTGCTCGCCTCGCTCGGTGTGGTCGTCCTGGTCTTCCAGCAGGGCCACGGCGCGGAGCTGCTGGGCGTCGAGCAGACCGGCCCGATCATGAGCCTGATGCCGATCTTCCTGGTGGGCATCGTGTTCGGCCTGGCCATGGACTACGAGGTGTTCCTGGTCTCGCGGATGCGGGAGGCATACGTCCACGGCGACCCGGCCCACGAGGCGATCACCAGCGGCTTCCGGCACAGCGCCCGGGTGGTCGTGGCCGCCGCCCTGATCATGATCGCGGTGTTCGCCGGGTTCATCGGCGAGAGCGACTCCATGATCAAGATGATCGGGTTCGGGCTGGCCTCGGCGGTCCTGTTCGACGCGTTCGTCGTCCGGATGGCGATCGTGCCGGCCGTGCTGGCGCTGCTCGGTGACAAGGCGTGGTGGCTGCCGAAGTGGCTGGACCGGACGCTGCCCCACGTCGATGTGGAGGGTGAGGCGCTGACCCGCGGCGCCGCCCCGGTGGCGGCTCCGGCCGAGACGGCCGAGCTCGAAGTGACGCGCACCTGATCCAACCGCCCCACCCCCACCGGGGGCCGTCCGTGGCGAAGGACACGGACGGCCCTCGGGGCGTTCCCCTCCCGCTTCGACCACGATGGGTCCCAGTCCACCGACCGGAGTCACCATGAGCCTCAGCAGCCTCAGCCGGGAACGGCGCTACACGGACCGGCTGGAGGAGTTCTCCGACCGCCACCCCTTCCTCGTCGACCTGGCACTGGTCCTGGCGCTGCTGGGCTGCGCCACCCTCGGCAGCGCGCTCACACTGCCCGGCGCCCAGCCGCCGGACCAGGACAAGGTCGGCGTGGCCCTCATGGGCGTGTCCTGTCTCGCGCTGCTCAAGCACCGCACCCACCCGCGCTCCGCCCTCGTCGTCACCGCGATCTGCACGGTCGTGGCGGTCGGCCTGGGCTATCTGCTCACCCCCCTGCTGCTGGCGCCGATCATGGCGGCGCTCTACTGGCTGGCCTCGCTCACCGACCGGAGGACCACCCGCCTCTACGGCTGCACCACCATCGTGGCGATGAGCCTCGCGGCCGTGGTCTCCGACTCCATGGAGCATCTGTCGCTGGTGCTCAGGACGATCGGCCCGGTCTTCTGGCTGCTGCTGCCGCTCGCCGCGGGCCGGGGCACGCTGGTGCGGCGGGCCTATCTGAAGTCGGTGCAGGCCCGCGCCGAGCACGCCGAGCGCACCCGGGAGGAGGAGGCCCGGCTGAGGGTCACCGAGGAGCGGATGCGCATCGCCCGCGATCTGCACGACGTGGTCGCCCACCACCTGGCGCTCGCCAACGCCCAGGCGGGCACCGCCGCGCATCTGACCCGTACCGACCCCGAGCAGGCCCACCGCATCCTCACCGATCTGACGGCCACCACGTCGTCGGCGCTGCGCGAGCTGAAGGGCACGGTCGGGGTGCTGCGCCGGCCCGACGACCCCGAGGCGCCGCTGGCCCCCACGCCCGGACTCCAGCAGCTCCCGGAGCTGACGGCGGCGTGCGAGTCCGCCGGTCTCGCGGTCACCGTCACCACGGACGGCGTCCCGGCGCCGCTGGACCCCGGCGTGGACCTGACCGCGTACCGGATCGTGCAGGAGGCCCTCACCAACGTCAGCAAGCACGCCGCCGTGGACGCGGCGCGGGTCCGCCTCGTCTACGAGGAAGCACATCTGACGATCACGGTCACCGACGAGGGCGCACCCCGCCCGCGGGGCGCCGCCGAGCCCGGCCGCGGCTTCGGCCTCATCGGCATGCGCGAGCGCGCCCAGTCCGTCGGAGGCTGTCTGAGCGCCGGTCACCGCCCCGGCGGCGGCTTCGAGGTCACCACCGACCTGCCGCTGCGGCCGTACCACCCTCGCCCCACGGAACCGGCACCGGAACCGGAGCCGGCCCACGACCAGCGGACCTAGTCGCCGCCCACGACCAGCGGAAGTAGCACAGCGCCCATGACCATTCGTGTCCTGCTCGCCGACGATCAGGCCCTGCTGCGGGCCACCTTCCGGATCCTCATCGACTCCTGTCCGGACCTGGAGGTGGTCGCCGAGGCCACCGACGGCCGGGAGGCGGTCGACCTCGTGCGGGTCCACCGCCCCGACGTGGTCCTCATGGACATCCGGATGCCCGGCACGGACGGGCTCACCGCGACCGCCGTGATCTGCGCCGACGAGGAGCTCGCCGACACCCGCGTCCTGATCCTCACGACGTTCGAGATCGACGAGTACGTGGCCCAGGCGCTGCGCTCGGGCGCCAGCGGCTTCCTCGGCAAGGACGTCACCGCCGACGCGCTCCTCGACGGCATCCGCGCGGTGGCCGCCGGCGACACCCTGCTCTCCCCCGCCGCCACCCGGACGCTCATCACCCGTTTCCTCGCCAGTCCCACCCCCGGCAACCGCCTCGCCGCCCCCGACCAGCTGACCGTGCTGACCACCAGGGAACGCGAGGTCATGTCCCTGGCCGCCGAGGGCCACTCCAACGACGAGATCGCCGAGAAGCTGTACGTGAGCCCGCTGACGGTACGGACCCACGTCCACCGGGCGATGACGAAACTGGGCGCCCGCGACCGGGCCCAACTGGTCGTCATGGCGTACCAGTCGGGCCTGGTGCGGGTCACCCAGCAGGAGTGATCCCCCTCAACTCCTGGCCACTCGCTACTCCTTGTAGAACGTGGCGTCCTGCCGGTCGAGGGTCGTGCTGACCGGCTGGGTGTAGAGCAGGTTGTTGAAGTGCCGGATGTACCGGCCGGGGAAGTTGAACGACTCGTACGAGACGCCGTCCGCCGTGTCCGCGAGGCCGGCGCGCTGGAAGAAGGAGGCGTCCGCGTCGAACAGGGCGGTGCCGTCGTCCTTCTCCACCCACAGCTCGTTGTTCTTGTGGCGGAGGTAGTAGCCGGGGAAGTTCGCCGACTCCAGCGAGACCGTGCCGCTGCCCGTCAGCCCGGTGACGACCCGGAACTGCGAGTCGGCGAGGTTGGTGACGTTGCTCTCCAGCTTGGCGCGGTACTCCCAGTGCCGGATGAACTTGCCCGGGTAGTTGAAGGAGGAGAGCCGGACCGGGGTCACGCCGTCGGCGACGGGGATGCCGAAGTTGGGCGTGCCGTCGGCGTTCCAGTACAGCTTCTGGTAGCGGGTGCGGCGGTTGGGGTCGTTGAGCGGGTCGCCGCTGATGTCCTTGTAGTTGCGGTCGTGGTAGACGAGGATGTCGGACTTTCCGTCCTCGGACGTGGTGAAGGTGTTGTGGCCGGGGCCGTACTGGCCGGTGGCGGCGTTGCTCTTGAAGACCGGCGTGGAGGTCTTCGCCCAGGACGCCGGGTTCATGAGGTCGGCGGTGTCGGAGGCGGTCAGCAGGCCGAGGCAGTAGTTGGCGTCGGTGGCGCTGGCCGAGTAGGCCATGAAGACCTTGCCGTTCTTCTGGATGACGGCCGGGCCCTCGTTGACGCGGTGACCGACGGTCTCCCAGGAGTACTCGGGCTTGGAGATCATCACCGGGCTGCCGCTGATGGTCCAGGGGTTGGACATCTTCGCCAGGTACAGGTTGGTGCCGGAGCCGACCGCCGGGTCGTTCTGCGCCCAGCTGAGGTAGCGGGTGCCCTTGTGGGTGAAGGTCGTGGCGTCCAGCGAGAAGGTGTCCAGCGGCAGCGCGATCCGGCCCTTCTCGGTCCAGGTGCCGGTGATCGGGTTGGCCGCGCTGGTCTCCAGGACGTACGGGCGGATCTTCCAGATGTCGTTGGAGGCGCCGGCCGCGAAGTACACGTACCACTTGCCGTCGATGAAGTGGATCTCCGGCGCCCAGATGTGGGCGCCCATGTCACCGCTGGCGTGCTTGGTCCAGATCGTGGTCTCCGTGGCCGTGGCGAGGCCCTGGAGAGTGGTCGCCCGTCGCATCACGATCTTGTCGTACGCGGGGACGGTGGCCGTGAAGTAGTAGTAGCCGTCGGTGTGCTTGTAGATGTGCGGGTCGGCCCGCTGCTCGGCTATCGGGTTGGTGAAGGTGACGGCCGGGGACGCCGGGACGGCTGCCTGGGCGGGGGTGGTCATCGTGGTGGACACGGCGAGCGCGGCCGCCGCGGCCACGACGGCCCGTCGGGTGAGGTGTCTCATGGTCTGTCTGGGCCTTTCGGGATCAGGCGGTGGTGGGGACGAGGCGCCACTGCTGGCAGTTGTTGTTCAGCCAGGACCACTGGCGTACGTCGGTGCCGTTGGCGGTGCCGCAGTCGGCGACGTCCATGACCTTGCCGGTGGCGGCGTTGACGATCCGGACGTAGTCGTTGCCGAGGTAGACCATGCGGAACTTCTGGCAGTCGTTGTTGAGCCAGGACCACTGCCTGATGTCGGTGCCGTCGGCGCTCGCGCAGTCGGTGACGTCGGCGACCTTGCCGGTGGCGACGTTCACCAGCCGGCTGGTGTCGTCGGCGCGGTCCTCGATCCGCCACTTCTGGTTGGCCCCGCCGTTGCAGGTCCACTGGGCGATGTTGGTGCCGTCGGCCGCGTTGCCGCCGGTGACGTCCAGGCACTTGCCGCTGTTGCGGTTGACGATGGTGTACGCGGTCGGGGTCGTCGCGGTCTCGCCGGAGGGCCCGGCGATGGTGGTCCCGAGGGCGACGGGGGTGCCGAAGTTCGGGGTGCCGTCGGCGTTCCAGGTGAACTTCTGGGCACGGGTCGTACGGCCGTTGTCGCAGCCGTCGCTTGCCGCGTCGTTGGCGTGGTAGACGATCCAGTTCTCGGTGCCGTCGGGCGAGGTGAAGAACCCGTTGTGGCCCGGCGCGTAGACCCCGTTGGCGTCACTGCGCTGGAAGACGGGCGTCTGCTTCTTCGTCCAGGAGGAGGCGAGCAGCGGGTTGGACCCGGTGAGCTCCAGCTGTCCGAGCTTGTAGTCGGGGCCCCAGCAGGCGCTGGCGGAGTAGATCAGGAACGTACGGCCGTTGCGGTAGAGCGGCTCGGGCCCCTCGTTCACCTCGCCGCTCTGGGTCTCCCAGCTCAGGGTCGGGCTGGAGATGACGGTGAAGGTGGTGCTCGCCAGGGTGTACGGGTTGCTGAGGGGCGCGATGACGAGGCTCTGCTTGCTGCCGCCCACCGAACCGCTGCCGGCCAGGTACAGCTTGTTGTCGTGCTTGAGCACGCTGACGTCGATCAGCCAGCCGCCCGGGTTGAGGTTGGACCCGGCGAGCTGGTTCTTGAAGGTGTACGGCCCCATCGGGTCGGACCCGGCGCTCTCCAGCACGTAGGTGCGCTGGTCGTCGCAGCAGGCGGAGGCGCGCGGCCCGGCGGAGTAGTAGAGGTACCACTTGCCGTCGAAGAAGTGGATCTCCGGGGCCCACATGTTCCAGTTGCGGGTGGCGGTGCTGTCCGACCACACCTGCACGCTGGGCGCGGTGCTCAGCCCGGCCAGCGTGGGCGACTTGCGCATGGTCAGCTCACCGGTGAACGAGGTCGTCACCAGGTAGTAGTTGCCGTTGTAGTACTCCAGCCACGGGTCGGCGCCCTTCTGCGACTTGACCGGGTTGGTGTAGGGCTTGCCGTCGGCGGCGACCGCGGGCGAGGCCGGCTGGACGGCGAGGAGTGACGCGAAGAGGGCCAGCAGCGCGGCCCCCATCGTCACCCAGTGACGGACTTGAATGCGGAACACGGCAAGTCCCTTCGGGGAGCGGCTCTAGAGGGGGGTCTTCGAGGGGGATCGTGGAGGGGGTGGTCGAGGGGGATCGTCGAGGGAGGTTGTCGCGGGAGCAGATTGTTCGATATTGCGAACGTTGTGCGTAACTTCGGCCAGAAGGTAAAGGTGAGGCAGGAGGGGCGTCAATGGATGCGACACGATTGATGTCGACGGATCGCCCGGAATAGATCACCGAGGCGGACCGGTTGGCGTTTGCATGGCGAATCAGAACCTGGGGCGATACGGCATCTGGAGCATCGGTCTGCGGACGGAGGACCCCGCCCGGCGGGGTGAACTGGCCGAAGCGGCAGCCGAGTTGGAGGAGCTCGGCTTCGGCGCGCTCTGGCTCGGCGGCAGCACGTCGGTCGGGCACGCCGTGCCCCTCGTCGAGGCCACGTCCCGGATCACCGTCGCCACCGGCATCCAGAGCATCTGGCAGCACGAGGCCGCGGACACGGCCTCGCGGTTCGCCGAGCTGGACGCCACCCACCCCGGCCGCTTCCTGCTCGGCCTGGGCGTGAGCCACGCGAAGCTCGCGGAGCAGTACCGGCGCCCGTACGCCGCGATGGTCGACTACCTGGACGCCCTGGACGCGGCCGGGGTCCCCGCCGACCGCCGGGTGCTGGCCGCGCTGGGCCCGAAGATGCTCCGCCTCTCCCGCGACCGGGCGGCCGGCTCGCACCCGTACCTGGTGACGCCGGAGCACACGGCACAGGCCCGCGAGGCGCTGGGCACGGGCCCGCTCCTGGCCCCCGAGCTGAAGGTGATCCTGGAGTCCGACGCGGACCGCGCCCGGTCGATCGCCCGCGCCCACCTCGCGTTCTACCTGACCCTCCCGAACTACACGAACACCTTCCTCCGCCTCGGCTTCACCGAGGCGGAGCTGGAGGACGGGGGCAGCGACCGCCTGATCGACGCGGTGTACGCGTGGGGCGAGGACGAGCGGATCCGGGCGCGGGTGGACGAGTTCCACGCGGCGGGAGCGGACCACGTGGCGCTGCAGGTACTGGACGGGCGGGAGGGCGACGCCCTGCCGAGGAAGGAGTGGGCGCGGTTGGCCGGGGTGGTGGGGGCGCTCCGGACTACGGACTGAGCGCGGACCCCACGGCGCGGACGAACACATCCCCGATCAGGTTGTTGTCCTCGGGGACGAGCCCCGGGTGGTACGACTCGAAGACCACCGTCGACTCGTCCCCGCTCAGCGCCGCGTCGCCGACGGTGACGGGCTTGCCGTCCTGCCCCGGAGACAGCAGTTCCTCCTGCCCGGTGCACAGATCGCGCAGGACCAGCCCGAGGGACGTACGGTTCGCGTCCGCCGTGTTGAGCAGCAGCTTGGAGCCGTCGACGGAGAGGTCGGACAGCAGCGTGAGGTCGGTGGGGGCGTGGCCGTCGTACCGCTGGAGCTTGCCGGTCCGCAGGTCGCGGACGAAGGCGTTCACTCCGTTGTTGGTGTCGCCGTCCGGGACGAGGTCGCCGGCCGCCGAGTTGAAGCCGACCTTGGAGCCGTCGCCGCTGAGCACGGGAGCGAAGGACGAGGTACTGGCGGGCGTCCCGTCGGGGGTGGCGTCGGCGTGCACGGTACGCCCGCTGCGCCGGTCGTAGACCAGGATGTCGCCCTGATCGCCGGTGCCGGGCCCGGTGTACCCCTCCAGGTAGGCGACCTTGCGCCCGTTGGCGCTCATCGCGACCTGCTCGCACCGGTAGGAGGTCTTGGAGCCGTCGGACTCCCGGCTGACCCGCCGCACCTCCTGCGTCTTCCGGTCCAGCAGCATGACCCGGCACGGGAACGAGCCCTGCGGCTCGGCGGCGTACCGGGCGACGAAGGCGACGTACCGCCCGTCGGCGCTGACCGGCGCGATGCCGTACGACAGCTGATAGCCGTCGACCGCCGGGGGCGTCAGACGCTCGATGGTGCCGGTGCTCAGATCCATGAGGTGGACGGAGGAGGTGGAGGTCGCCGTCGAGTACGACCCGAAAGTCAAGTACCTCCCGGACTCGGACAGTTGAGGCGTGGAGGTGGTCTCCCCCGGCACGACCACGCGTTGCAGCGGCTCACCGGGCCCCGTCCGGTAGTAGACGCTGTTGCGCACGTCGGTCGTCGGCCCGAGGTTGGTCGCGGACGACACGAAGGCCACGACGCGCCCGTCGGCGCTGACGACCGGGTCGGTGGAGTGGCCGTTGCCGCCGGTGACGCCGTCCGGGGCCACACTGATCCGCTGGGTGGTCGGCACGACGCCCGGTGACTCGTCCTGGGCGACGGCGGACGCGGACGACACGGACGTCACGCCCACGGCCACCCCCACGGTCACCAGGACGGAACCGACGGCATGCGCCAGCACACGTAACACAGGTCTCTTCACTGGTTCCCCCTTCAACAGGAGCACGATGAAAGCGCGCTGCCGACGAAGGGTCAATGCTTTGAACTACCTTGCGGGGGTGGACCTTTTCGCAGCTTCATGGGCGGCGTTGCGCGCGGCGGTGGCCGACCTCACGGACAAGGACTTCGAACAGCCGTCGGGCTGCGCGGGCTGGCTGGTGAGGGACCTCGTCTGCCACCTGGTCATCGACGCCCAGGACGTCCTGATCACGCTGGCGACCCCCGCCGGCACCGCGCCCCTGACGGCCGACGCGACGACGTACTGGCAGGTCACGAACGACCCCCCGACCGGCGAGGACCCCCTCGCCGCCCTGACGGTCCGCCTGGCGGCGGCGTACGAGGACCCGGCCCTCCTCAAATTCCACCTGGACGACGTGGGCGCGGCGGCGGGCCGCGCGGCCGGACTCGCCGACCCCACGGCCCGGGTGACCACCCAGGACAAGGTCCTCACGGTCGCCGACTACCTCACGGCGTACGTCCTGGAATGGACCCTCCACCACCTGGACCTGACGGCCTACGTCCCGACGGCCCCCGGCCCGTCCTCGGAGAGCCTGGCCCACTCCCGCGCGGCACTGGAACGGGTCGCCGGAGCGGCGTTCCCCGCGTCCTTCACCGACGCGGACGTCCTACTGATCGGCACGGGGCGCCGGGCAACGACGGACGGGCAGCGTGCCGAACTGGAGCCGTTGGCTATGAAGTTGCCGCTCGTGCTCGGCTGAAGGGTGTATCCCGGCACCTGCGCGGCACCTTCGGCACCTTCGGCACCACGGGGCCGACTCGCCCCCGTCGCCCGAGAACACGTGGACGGCTCGGCCTGAGCCGAGCCGTCCACGTAGGCCGGGAGCGAGAGCGACGCTCCCCGGTCAGCCTCCGACGTACCAGGTGAAACCGCCGTTGGACGCGGCCACGGCGATCAGCACCGCGAAGATGATCAGGTCCACGACCCCGAGGACGATGCCGGCCTTGGCCAAGCCGCCGCCGCCCTTCACCCCCGCCTGCCGCAGGCCGACCGCACCCAGCACGATGGCCAGCGGCCCGAGAATCACGTTGAAGAAGAAGATTCCGATGATTCCGCAGACCAGGCTGGCAATGGCCAGACCATTGGTGCGCGATCCGGAAGTGGCAGAGGTACTGCCGTAACTCGTCATCACATTCCCCTGATGTAGGCGTACTTGATGATGGAGCTCCACTTCTCGGCGCACTTTCGCGCCCTGTGCTTTCCGCAGACCCGAGTGCCCCCGCACGTCGGCTCTACTCCACCGCGACGACACCTTGGTCCGCGCGCTCGTCACGGGGTCGGGCTGTATGCCGGGTAACCTCCGCTCACCGAGCCGGAGTTCGCGACGACAGACGAGGAGCGACGAGTGATCACCCGTCGCCACGGTTCAGAATCATGGACTCCAGAGTCTGCACACGGCTGCTGAGTTGCTGGAGTCTCGCGGTCAAATCGGCCACCTGGGCGGCGAGTCCGGGGTCCGCCGATTCCCGACTCGGAATTCCACGACCGACGTCGATGAAGTAGGTCTCCTGGTAGTCATCGTGCAGTTGCAGCAGGCCCTCGTCCCTGAGACACCTGATGACCGACCGCACCTCGACCTCCGACAAGCCGTACAACCTCTCCACGACGGCGGATTCCGGAAATACCAGCCCGCGCAGAAACCGGCGTTGTTCGACGCCGCGCCTCACGTCCCCCATCAGCCGTTCCGCAGGGTGCTCTTGATCGGCCGGCTGAGGCCCCGGAAGAGAGATGGTTTCCAAGGCGGATGGTCGTGCACGTTTTCTCTCGGGCATTTTCAGGCCCTTTCGTCCGTGGTGGATACTGTCCGGCACTTCACGTCTCAGTCATTTCCAGTGTGGCCGGCACCCGGACGTTGAGGCTGCGCGGACCACCGAGAAGGGCTTCCTCGCTGCCCATCGGGGACACGGAGAACAAGCCGCTCGCCGCGCCTGTCAGGCCAGAGCCGGTCGCGATGGCCCAAGCGTCCACCAACCGTGCCGCCACCGGGAACCCACCCACACACAAGCACGCAGCAGCTCACGGCAATCGTCACGGCTCCACGACACCGACGCGCTCGAACGACGCATCACCTTCAATGATCGGGACATCGAGTTCGCCTCTCAACGCCGACCACAGAAAATCCGTGAACGACATGTCCAGTCGAGCCCACTCCCCCATTTCCACGATCACCGACCAGTCTTGCCCTGGATTCACTGGCGGCTGGATGAACACATGATTGCCCGAGATCGACCGACACACGGGCAGGCATCCACCAGGGGCCGGATGAACAGCGAACGGATACAGCTCAGGCTGACTCCTGGACAGTTCTGCGAATGCAGAGGAAGCCTGCTCCCACAGCAAGTACAGATTCAGCCCCTGGTCACCACCTGCCGCTCGCGGATGAAAGAGGTAGAGCTGATCACTGATACAGCCTGGACCGTAGGCCGTCACAAACTCCTTGTAGTCCTCCGGAAGCCCTTTCGTCAGATCTGCTTCCAGAGACCGCCAATCACGGTCAACGTCTCCGTTGCCCTGCGGCTCGCTCAGTCGTCGAACGACAGGTTCGCGTAGGGGTCGGGCTCCCCGGTCCAGGGGTTCAGCCCCTCGTCCAGGAGTCGTTGCTCGTGTCCGCCGCTGATGAACCTTGGTGTCAGGTTTCCCCACAAGGTCGCATCGCTCAGTGGACAGTCGTCGAACTCACGGTAGAAGAGGCCGCAGAGGAATCCGGTCATGCCCCGGTCGTACTCAGCCCATCGGGGAGACGACTTCTGGCGCCGCCATACGACGACCGGCCAGCGGTCGGGATCTTCGTGTTCCGTCTTCCAGCACACGATGTCCGCGGCGACGGTGAGGCCCCAGGCCAGAAGAGGTACGGAACCCACATCCCACAGGTCGACCGCATTGCGCGTCTCTCCCGCCATGCCGCCTTCCTCGACCCCGGCAGGCGTGTTCGGCACCAGGATCGAGAAGGAGTCGTCGATGGCTCCAGCTCCGTAGTGCGACATGAAGGTCATGTAGTCCGAGGGAAACCCGTGCCCCCAGGCCGTTCGAAGTGCAGCCCAGTCGACCTCCTGGTCCTCACCGAGGTCGGCCGGCATGACGGACAGGAGACGGGCCACGCCCTCGTCGCGAGATGAATTCATGGCATGGATCCAATCGGCTGGGGCACACCGTTGTGCGTCACGATTCCCAGGTTCCGCCACTGCTGTCGCGACGGGCTGTACAGCGAATTCGGGACGACCACGTCAAAGTCGATCCCAGGCGCCCCGTTCTGGTATACGCCCGAGGCGGCGATGCTACATGGGCCGACGCTTCCTTGCGAGCGACATAGGGTGGCCCCTCTCCCACCGAAAAGCCTCGCCCGACCACCAGTGACCCTTCCGTGTTCCCTCGGCGGTTCCAGCACGGTGGAGGCGACTGGGGCGGCTGCCGCTCCCGCTGGTGCTGAGACGGAGGTGCATTGGGTGCGCTGGTGGTACTGGCCAAGTACCACCAGCGGGGCAGGGAGCAAGCTCGGTGTCAGCCCCGTTGCGGCTCCTCCCGCTGGGCGAGGTGACGGTCCGCTGCGCGCAGATAGCCGCGGACCGTGGTGATCCCCGTCGCCACGAGCAGCGTCCTGCCCTCCTGATCGAAGCTTACGAGGCTCCCCGGGCCAGGATCCTCGCCGGGCAGATAACCCGCTGCGGCCAGGGCGCTCGCCGTGATCTGCCAGGACTGGAACGGCTGGGCCTCCGGGCCCCTGGCCCATGCGCGCACGGCCGCGAGCGGTATCAGAAACAGACTCACGACCAGCAAGAGCCAACGCTCGTCAGAGGATTGCACCGTCACCGCTCTGGTGGTCGGGGCGAGCGGCGTCAGAACGAACAACTTCTGTTGCTGTCCTGTCAGCCGTATGTGGGTGAATTCCCAGAGGGTGCTGGGGGCTTTGGAAGGGACGGCGAACACGCAGCGCGCGTCCGAGATCATCCGTGTCACGACGTCCTTCCAACCCGTGTCCGGCAGGTAGACCCGCACGGCACCGGACGGGGCGATGCGGTCAGCGGGATTGCCGAGGGTGACGAACGGGAGCCACTTGGCGGGCATGGCGGCGACGAGGGCACTCTCCAGATTCGCTGAGTCCTGCCCGGTGCTTTGCCCGAAGGGCTGGTGTTCCGACTCGAACGGCCGCAGATACAGGGTCCGGGGCGTCATAACCGCTTGCGCCGGATCGGACTTGAGCCGGTTTGCGGCCTCCACGAACAATACTGCCGTCCCCAGGACGGCGAAAAAGGACGGGATGGTCCACACGAGTCCCGTCCAGCGCTCGACGCCGTGGGAGTGCATGGCTTCGCGTCCGACATAGAAGCTCGTTGCGGGAGCAAGCAGGGCTGTCGCGGCGGCCAGCGTATTCAGGCATCGGACGCCGATCGCGTTAAGAGTTCCGCGTGGTCCCGTACGACGGCGAGGTCGCAGAAGGATACAAGTCAGCAGAATCGATGACGATCCCAGCACAGCGCCCAGGGGAGCACCGACCGCAGAATCGGTGAAGGTGGAGGAGAAGTCGGTGTGGTCGAAGACGATCACCGCGTAGGTCGAACAGAGAACGAGAAACGGCGCAAGCAGGAACCAGTGGCGAGACCGAGGGCCTGGCAGCATTCCTCGCCCACGCAGCACTCGTTCGGCCAGCCCCATACCCGCGGCGGTGAGAAGTATCCCGGTATAGAAGCCCGGCAGAGCGAGCACGAAAAAACCGACTCCATCGAGTATCGACTGAAAAATCAGCTTCGTAGTGCCCCAGATCAGCTCCGGAGTGCTCATGTGCCCTCGCCCCGTTATATTGCCGCCCGCAGCAGTCATACGGACAGCGTGCCTGCGAACAACAGGAGGTGAGCCCCGGCGAACACGATGGGAACCACCCGTTCCGAGGTACCGAGTTCGGCGTAACGGCCGCGCCAGCCACGTTTGCGGTCCCTCTGGAGCACTTGCCACTCATCGGCGAAAATCTGTACAGGGAGCCGCTCTTCGAGCCGGTTGATGACGACGAACTTGGCCCGGTTCAGGTCTCGGTAGCTACGCAGTTGCATCCACCAGGTCGCGGAAAGCGCGACCCCTGCCAGCGCGAGTGCCAGAGCAATCCACCAGGGAGAGGGCTCGACCTGCGGCCTGCTGAAACCGATAAGGGTCACCATCGCGCTCTGCACGGACAAGAAGAAGGCGTTGGCAATTCCCCGACGCGACGAAACCCGGTCCGCCATCTCCACGGCGAGCTTGTACAGCTCCAGATCGTCGGACGATTCCGCATCGGGAACGGGTGAGGACGTGTCCACCTGGCACCCCAAGGACTCGTTCCGGGGGGCATCCCGCCTCCGCCGGCGACTACTCCGGTTGGCCGTCACGCGGGTATGACCTGCACGGAGTCCGCACGGATAAAGTCGATGTTCCAAGCCGCGAGCTGCTCGAAGTGCGTCGCGCTGACGGCCGCACCGAGATTTCTGCCCACATGGCGCCCCCTAGTTGTCCCGGGCCACGGGCCGTTCCTACCGTCCCGCGTACGGCGAGTACACGGGATCGGCGTGCGCCGGGATGAGGCCAGTCTCGGTGAGCCTAACGCCTGCCGTACATACGACAGTTGGCCCATTCAGTCCCACCAGCGGGACCACAGCCGTGGGTGGGGCGCTGGGATCGGGCACTGCTTAGGTAGGGAGTGGAGGGCCTCCTCGGTCAGCGCACTCATCCGGCATCTCCTCGGCCCTGGGGGTGCGTCCTTGGAAGTGGTGTACGGGTTCGACCTGATCCGGGGGTTTGCTCCGGCTTCAGAGTGAGGCCCGCATAGACGAACGGTCACCGGCTGATCTTCGAAGTGTCGAAGCCTCGAAGGAGATCAGCACGATGACCGCTCCAGACAGTCTGCCCCTGCACGCCCTCATGTCCGCGGAGGCGGATGCCGTCTGCAACGCCGAATACGGGCAGGTCAGCGACGAACGCGTCAACCACCGCAACGGCTACCGGCCACGCGAGTGGGACACCCGCGCCGGCACCGTCGAGCTCGCCGTCCCCAAGCTGAGGCAGGGCAGTTACTTCCCGCACTGGCTCCTGGAACGCAGGCGGCGGGCCGAGCAGGCACTCATCAGCGTGGTCGCCACCGCCTACCTGCTCGGTGTGTCCACCCGGCGGTCGAGAAGCTCGCCGAGTCCCTTGGGGTCACCCAGCTGTCGAACTCCCAGGTCAGTGCGATGGCCCGGCACCTGGACGAGCAGGTCGCCGCGTTCCGCAACCGGCCGCTGGACGCCGGGCCGTATGCGTTCGTCTGGGTGGACGCGCTGACCCAGAAGGTCCGCGAGGGCGGCCGCATCATCAACGTCCACGCGCTGATCGCGGTCGGCGTCAACGCCGACGGACACCGCGAGATCCTCGGCATCGACGTCGCCACGGCCGAGGACGGCGCGGGCTGGCTGGCCTTCCTGCGCCCACTGATCGCCCTCGGCCTGTCCGGGATCCAGTTCGTCATCTCGGACGCGCACGCCGGCCCCGTCGATGCCATCGGCGCCGTTCTGCCTGGCGCGTCGTGACAGCGCTGCCGCACCCACTACGCCCGCAACCTGCTGAGCCAGGTTCCGAAATCGGCCCAGCCGTGGGTGGCCACGCTGCTGCGGACGGTCTTCGAACAGCCCGACACCGACGCCGTCCGAGCACAGATGGCACACGTCTTGGACGCCCTGGAGGCCAAGTTCCCCAAAGCAGCGGCCCACTTACACCTCCCAGCACGACCTGCAGGCCTTCACCCTCGGCCTGGGCACGGCTCACCAGCTCGTCGATCAGCTGGTCGCCCACGGCCTTCGCCGACACCGCCGCTGCCGACCCGGCAGCCTCGTGCTCGGGCACGTTCTCACTGGTCATCGATGCATCTTCCATGATCGGGAGTTACACCGAACGATTTGCAGTCCCCCGCCCTTACCCGGGTTAGCGTGGAGGCGGCGATCGAGGAGTAGGAGTGCCATGTCTGAGCCCCGGATGGTACGGGAGCAGGAACTCGAACCCGAGGTGGATTTCTACGGGATGTGCCTACAGGATGCGGAGTCCGCCCAGGTCGCGTATCCAGGTGGCCGCGTCATGGACGAGGGCGTGTTCGTAACTGCCCACCCTGGGCGGGTCGATATCGAGAGCGCTGGTCATACTCACACGCCGGCGATGACCACTCAGGTGTGGGACGGCGAACCGCCCCTGGACACCAGTCGCGTGTGGGACCAGCGAGCTGACACCACCGTGCGATCCGCGACGGGCACCCTGGAGGTGTGGGCGGTGGCGTACGGCCCGATCGAGGATGTGATCGAACTGGGGGCTTCCGAGCGGGACTGGCACGTGCGGGTCTACTGCTCCGGCCGAGACGAGGTGGCTCGCGTCATCGAGGAGGAAGGGATCGCCGAGGGCGTCGAGCGCTACCTCGTGCAGTTCTGGCCCCAGCAGGCGTGAGAGTCGGCCCTGGGGGGGACGCCCCCCAGGGCTACCTGGCATTCACTCCGCTATTTGATGGTGACGTAGAAGCCGTCGTCGTCGCCGTCGAGAATGCGATTGAGCGTCATGAACTGTCCGAGAAGATTGCCGGCGTTGCCGTTGTCTGTCTTCGCCAGCGGCAGGACGGAGAAGTTGTTCTTCGGGGCGGAGGGCTCGTACGTCTTCTGAGCGCAGCCCTCATAGGTGGTCGCGAAGGGGTACTCGTCGCACTCCTTCCCGCCCTTGGCGTAGTCGTTGCCGAACGCCTTCTTGCACGCGCTCACCGCGGTGGATCGATTCTTCTTGCGGCGTGCGTTGTCGTGGTAGAGCCGACGCAGCGGCGACTGCGGGCTCGCCCCAGGGACCTTCTTGCCGGCGTTGGCCGGCTTGGTGCTGCCCGGCTTGGTGAACGCGGTCTTGATGTGGTTGGCGACCGCCCTCTCCGGAGAGCCGGCCTTGGTGCTGTAGACCAGCGGGACGAGATAGGTGAAAACTGCTCCCCCTGGGCCTTCTTGGGGAGATACGAAGCCTTGTCCCACCGGGGCGGCAGGAAGAACAGCGTCCCGCTCAGCTCCCCTGCCGCCGTGTAGCCGGGAGGCGGAGTTATCACAGCAGACGCTTCGAAGACGGAGGCGACAGCGTCAGCGGGCTTGGACCCCTGGCCTGCGGCGGCCTTCAGGACACGAGTGAATCCCGCGGGCTGCTGAGCGGCGATGACATCGAAGCTCCGCGCCCCAGGCACCGCGCCGGTCTGGGTGACCTTCGCGGTGCTCGGCCACACCTTGGGTATTTTCACCGACGGCTTGATCATCATGGCCGATGTGGGCAACACACCAGTCTTCTGCATCTTGGTGAAGTACTGGGTGACACGTACGTCGCGGCTGTCCTTCGCTATCGTGCCGACCGATAGATAGACGAACTGAGTCTCGCCTACGGGCCGGCCGTTCTGCGACCACACAGTGAAGAACACCGCACCGGAGCAGGAAGCGAAGCGCGACTTGAAGAAGAACTTCTTGTCCGTGCCCAAGCCCTTGATGCACTCCTGGGGCGTCATCGTGCGAGCGGGCTCGGGATAGGTCACCGGCGGATCAGCCACCGCGGAGCGCTGGCTGCTGACGCGCCCGTACCTGGACGCCGGACCGACGACCTCGGGAGCATGCACGGAACCGGTGAACGCTTCACGCTCCTTGACGAGCAGGTCTTTACCTCCCGCCCGCTGAAGATCGGACAGCGAGGGAAGTCGCGTCCCTACCGGCAGGACACTGGTGTGCATTTCTCTGCTTGGCGGTGTGGCCGCGGCCGGTGATGCCACCGGCAGAGCAGAAGCAGCTACCAGGACACCGGTCGCCGCAGTGATGGAAAAGGTTCGACGAAACGTCACTTCATAATCCCCGTTTGCCTGATGAGGCTGCACACCACCACGCCCCGCAGAACAGTCGGCACGGAGGCTCATCTGGCGCGCAGCAAAGGATGACGACAGCCCCAAGGGGCTCAGGCCGCCCTGGGAACTCCACACTTCATCGAACACGCGTGCCAATCAAGGCAATTTGAGACGTGTGCTCACCACGGCGTGACCGGGAATGCGGGCGTGGGCTCTTGTCGGTCCTGTGGTCGGGTGGGCCCCATGCCGCCGCCACATACGCGCAGCGGACCCAGAGCGTGACTATGCGGGCCGCGTGCTGCCCGGGGTCAGCCGAGGGCGTCGATGGCCTTCACGACCAGAGCCTGCGCATCGGCCCCGTACACGGCCAGTTCTGCGAGCCAGGCGAACGCCCGTAAGTACATGTCGAGTTCGCTCGGCGCCATGACGGTCACCTGCGTGGCGAACATCTCGCCCAAGGTGGCGTCTTCGTGTCTTCCCAGCCGTCGGCTGCCCCAGGCGCTCACGGGCCTGTTCACCCAGGCGCAGCCACGTTGTTACTCTCCGCGCCATGTCGCATGCAGCAGCGCGGGAGATGCGCTCTCCGATCCGGTCGATCCACCCGTACGTACCCGCGGTTGAACAACAGGGCGATGTGATCTGCTCGATGGCGTTGCGCGACGAGTGCGAGCACAAGCTCGTCGCGGAGGTACGCCCCGAGTTCAGAGACGGCACCTCCCCTCGCTGGCGGGTGTGCGGCGAGTGGCTGACCAGTCATCCGTCAGCCATCGCCCACATCACCGCGAACGGCTTCCAGGAGCCCGTCATCCCGTGACAGGGCAACACCGAAACCCCGGCAAGGACTACGCCGGCCGATACACCGCCTGACCGGGGTCCGGCCTCACGATGAGGCCCTCATCGGCCAGTTCCCGCAGGATGCGGCGGGCCTCCTTGCCAGCTGCCTCGCCGCTCGTCGGCTCGTACCCGGCGACGCGCAAGGCCAGGACAGCGCGTTCGGTGTCCCAGGTGCCGGCCAACGCCTGGATCACCGCGGCGAGCGCCTGCTTGTGCGTCAGCGCCTTCTCGGTCATCTCACCCTCCCCTTCCGGAAAACCGCCACAGCATGGCACACGACGGCACGGCCCCTGCCCGCCAGCCGGACCAGCGCAAAGCGGAAGCCGAAGAGACTGCCTTTCGGGAAGCGGCCACGCTACAGAGAAGGCTTGAACCCGGGCACCCACTCGAAGCCGAAGCCGTAGGCACGGTCGATGAGTTCTTGGTTCGACGACCAGGCATCGGCCGTGAACCAGCGCACTTCGCGCCGCAGGTCGAGGGTGTCACGCCCTGGGGTCAGCAGCGCGATGGCGCACGAAGTGGCCCCGGCCGGGGAGTCGTCGAGGTGGATCCGCCAAGTACCGCTCGGCGCGCTGATGGTGACGACGCCACCCAGTGTCCGGAAGTCGACTGCGCCCTCGTAGATGTACACATAGACGAGGAGCTTGGTGAACTGGCGCCGATGCTCCAGGCTGATCCGCAGCGTCTCCCCGTCCGAGGTCTCGCCGGTCCGGTCGTCCTGGTCGATGCTGACATAGGGCCAGGCGTCCAGATCGCCGAACGTCTCCCCGAGGGGCTGCACAGCGGCTCCCACGCCGTCGCGGGTGAGAACCAGGCAGCCCAGATCGAGATCGGCCTCGGAGGTGACCGACCAGTTGAGGTTCACCTGGAGGACTCCCCGGCCCACGATCTCGGCACGTGGCGTCCGTCGCGTGAGTTCCACCGCAACCGGAGGCGGCGATTGCGCCGTCCCTCTCGGCGTGCGCCTCTCGGTCTCGGCGGGAGGCCCGCCACCGCCCAGGTGGATGACACCCCGTCGTCTACCGTCACCACTCAACGAGGCCCCCAAGTTCAGCACATCGTTTGATACCGCTTCGTGACACCCATCCGCTGATGCGATTGTCGTCTAGTATGGCGCGCCTGGTGAAGAAGATGTAAAAGTCTCCACCAGTTCGTTCTGCGCTGCGGGGGGCAAGCGCCACTGGGGCAAGCCTGACCGTTGCCGCGCTTGATCGGCGAGTACGTCCCGGCGTTCACCGGGCAGGGGTGGGAATGTTCGCGGGGACACAACTGGATCAAGGGGTGACGGCACGTCACCTCGAAGACATGGCGCAGGACCCTGCGCTCGCACCGCGCGCCGAGGAACTGCGCGCACTGGCACAGGCGCTCGGCTCAACCGACACGCAGGCCCTCGACGCATGGGCCGACCTGGACCTGATGACACACTTCGCCCGGCCCGAGAGCATCGCCGAGCCGGTGGTCGACAGCCGAGGCGCGCGGTTCAACTCGGCACTGGACTGGATCCTGGGAGCCTTGGTCTTCCTGCCCCTGCTGTTCACCTGGTTCGGACTGTGGCAGGCGTCCAGCGCGTACGGGGCGCTCACGGGCGACGATCCCAAGGCCGCCGGCCGGCCCTTCCTCCAGCTGTGGCAGTCCGGGTTCGACGGGCACCTGGGTGAGGCCTTCCGGTTCGGGCACGTCGCTGTCTTCGGTTGCCTGAGCCTCGCGATGCTCTTCGTCCTCACCGCCGTCCACGGCTACCGGCGCACCGCTGCCGAACGCGACGAGGAGCAGGCGCGCGTCCGTACCCGAGCGGCCCTCGCCCGCCTGGCGCCGGTCCTCACCCGGGCCCAACTCGCACTGAACGCCCATCGATTCGCATCCCCGCAGCGCTTCGCCGCGGAGCTCAATTCGGCAGCGGGCCGACTTCAGCGCATGCAGACCAAGGCCATCGCCACACAGGAAGAACTCACCCGGGCCGCCCAGGTGGTGGGCGAGGCCATGGACAAGGCGGAGCAGCGCCTCGCCCAGGCAGAGTCGTATGTGCGGCCGATCGAGCAGGTCGTGTTGCGCATGGAGGAGACCGTGCGGGACAGCGGCACGGCCATCCAGGCCGCCGTGCAGGGCCTGGACGATCCGGTGACGCAGGCCGGCCGGCGACTGGCCGACGCCGTCAGCGGACAGACCGGCGTGCTCGACAAGGCGCTGGAGGAAGTGCGGGTGGCCGGGGACGGTATGCGCGATCTCCTCGCCCGGACCGCGGATCGGCTGGAGGCGGCGGTCGGCGCCAACGGCAGCAGCGTCCACCAGGCATTGTCGGACGCGGCGCAGCAGGTCGAGGACTCCCTGACCGTACTGGCGGCGTCGCAGCGCGGGTTCACCACCGGCGTCGAGGTCGTCGCGGATGTCAACGGCCGGCTGCTCAACGACCTCGGCTCGGTGGCCGAGCGCACCGGTGAGGCCGCGGAGGTCTCCCGCGAGGCTCTGCTCGGCATCGAGGCCCGCAGCCAGGCCCTTCACGAAGCAGCCGACCGCTTCACCGGCGTCACCGACGCTTTGGTACGGGCGCTGCGCGAGACCGAGACGGCCCGCGCCGAGACCGAGACGGCGCGGAGCGAGGCTGAGGCGGCGCGGGCCGGGGCCGAGGCCGCCCAGAAGCGGGCCGAGGACGAGCTGCGGCAGGCGAGGGAACTGCGGGCCGGAATCGGATCCGCACGGTGAGCCCGGTGAGAAGAGGGTTCCGCTTCACCCCGCTGCATCTCGCCGGATGGCTCTTCGCCGACATGCTGCTCGTGCTCGCCCTCGTGTCCATGGGCGACCGGGGCGATCCGCTGGCCGCACAGGCCGCCACCCGTCCTTCTCCGTCCGCCTCGTCGGGCGACGCCGAGTCGTCGCCCACACCGAGTCCGACTCCGCAGGGCCCCCGGTCCGTGGAGCGCAAGCCGGTGAAGGTCCACGTGACGGCCGCGGTCGGTGACAGGACGCGGATGGTGAAGCAACTCCGGTCGGCCACCGCCCGCTACGAGGGTCGCGCCGCCGCCTTCGTGATGACCTTCGGCCATGCCGTCGAGCCCAGTGACGGTCAGGCGTACGCGCGCGAGATCAACAAGGCTCTGCGCAAGGCGCGACCGGACATGTTCACCGACGCGACGACGCGGGACTTCTGGAACGGCGGTACCGCGGGCGCGGCCGATCTGGAGATCTACTTCTACACCCGTTGACATTCCCCACCTCATGACGGCTGCGCCGTCACCCACGCCTACGCTCAGGAGAGTCCATGCAGATCCTGCCCTTCTACATGGTGTGCGACGAGTCCGGTTCCATGGCGGGAACCGGGGTCGACGCCATCAACTCGGCCCTGCCCGACCTACACCAGGAGATCAGCACCAATCCGAGTGTCGCGGACAAGACCCGTTTCGCCCTGATCGGGTTCTCCACCCAGGCCTCCGTGCTGCAGCCGCTCGCGGACCTGAGCGAGCTGACGCAGCTGCCTTCTCTCTCGGCTGGAGGCGTGACCTCCTTCGGAGCCGCCTTCACGCTGCTCAAGGACACCATCGAGAAGGATGTCGCGGCACTGAAGGCGGACGGCCACGACGTCTACCGGCCCGTGGTCTTCTTCCTGTCCGACGGCAACCCGACGGACAACGGCTGGCGTACGGCGCTCAAGGAGCTGGAGGCGTTCCGCTACGCCCCGAAGATCATTGCCTTCGGAATCAGCGACGCCGACGCCGCCATCATCACGGAGGTGGCCAACTTCAAGGCGTTCATCCAGCAGGACGCCTCCATCACGCCGGCCGTCGCGCTGCGCGAGTTCGCCTCCAGCCTCACCCGGTCCATCGTGAGCTCGGCGACCAGTATGTCCGCACAGGGCGGCGACGGGTTCCAACTGCAGGTCGACGAGCAGGTGCCCGGTTTCACGAGCCTCTCCCTCGACAAGCTGTGAGCGGCCCGATGAACCACGACGCGTCCCACGACGTGTACGGCGAACCGGGTCACGACCCCCGCCGCACGGGCGGACCCGCCGATCCCGACGGCCTCGACGCGCACATCGCGGGCCTGCCGTACGGCGTCATGGCACCCGAGATCCTCCCTGGAGTGCCTGAGGCCGCAGTGCCCACGGCACCGACGACCCCCCAGGCATATGAGGTTGCCGTGCCGTTCACGGAGCCGGAGACGAAGACTGAGCCGGGGCCGGGGCCGGAGACGGAGCGCCTGCGAGGAGTGCCGACGCACGTCGGCAATCGCCCGCCCAGTTATCCGCCTCATCCACTGGGCCGCCCCTCCGTGCGGGACTCGGACCTTTTCGCACCCTTCTCTCCCGTAGTCCTGCTGGACGGGGCCCAGATCGGGAGACTGACCGTGCGTGCCGTCTCCGTGCGGGGCGACTCCCACAACTGGGAGGGCAGTTGCCGCCAGGACGCCATGGCGGTGACGCGGATCGGCCCACCGGAGGCGGAGCTGCTCCTGCTGGCCGTCGCTGACGGGGTGGGCTCCGCCCTGTACTCACATGTGGGCTCCTACCAGTTCTCGCGCCTCACCGCCGTCTACTTGGACCGGGAGGCCGAGAACATCCACGCGGCCCTGTGCGCCGGCGATGGGGAAGAGCTGCGCGTCCTGGCGACCAAGGCCGTCGCCGGCGCGGCCGCCGAACTGCGCTCCGGGTGGGCGCGCACCGCCCAGCACCAGCCCCGGCCCTATGCCGATCAGGACTACGCCACCACGCTGCACGTCCTCCTGGTGCCCACCGACGCGCGCATCCGTGACCGTGTGCTGTTCAGCGTGGGCGACGGCGGCCTGTTCGTACTGCGTGACGGCCGCTGGGAGCAGGGGGATCCGGAGGGAGGCGAGGATCTCCTGGACACCCGCACCGAGGCTCTCCCGCACGCCTACCGCAGCGTCAAGGCCACGGTGCTGCGTACCGCGCCGGGTGAGGTCCTTCTGTTGGGCACCGACGGCATCACCAACCCGCTCACCCAGAAGGACCCGGAGTTCGCGCGCCACCTGGCCGGGGCCTGGGGCGGGCCGGAGGTCCCTTCTCTGTCCGACTTCCTGTGGCAGGCGCAGACCCGGGCCAAGTCCTACGACGACGACCGGACCGTCATCTGCGTGTGGGAGGAGCAGGGATGAGTGCACAGGATGGCGGCGACGTCGCCCGCTCGTCGCTCACGCTGGGGAACCGGGTCGGCAGCGGCGGCCAGGGCGAGGTGCACGCCATCGGTGACGGATCACTGCTCTACAAGGAGTACAAGGACCCGTCCAAGGTCAACGGCCATGCGCTCGCGGACCTCGTCTCGTTCCGGCAGGGGCTCGGCCAGGCCGATCGGGTCCGCTTCGACGCGCTGGCAGCTTGGCCGCTGTGCCGGGTTGTCGACGGGGGCCGGACGCTCGGTTTCCTCATGCGGCGGGCCCCGTCCTCCATGACGTGGCGCACCGCGACCGGGACGACGAAACTCCTGGAGTTGCAGTACCTGATCAGGCCTCCGAAAGTGGCCTGGCAGGAGGTGTCGCAGCCGACGCCCGACCAGCGCAGGACTCTCGCCCTGGCCTGTGTCGAGGCCATCGGCTGGTTCCACGACGCCGGTCTGGTGATCGGTGACATCTCACAGGCCAACGTCCTGTGGTGCCTCAAACCCGAACCCGCCGTCCACTTCCTCGACTGCGACGGCTTCCGCCGGGTGGGGCGAGACGCTGTTCAGGCCCAGGCCGCCACTCCCGACTGGAACGATCCGCTCGCCCCGTCCACCGAGGCGAGCGTCGACACGGACGCCTACAAGACAGCCCTCACCGCGGGGCGCATCCTCGCGCAGGATCCGTACGCCAGACCGGACCAGCAGCTGCGGCCCGTCCCCGGCTGCCTCAACGAGCGCCAGGCCGCCGCGGCGGGGAAGCTTTTCACCCAGGCCGCGGGCGAGCGCGGAACCCGGCCTCGTCCCAGTGAGTGGCAGACGGCGCTGAGCGACCGGGGCACCATCACCCTCACCGCGGCATCGCCCAGACCCAGGCCCGCCATCGACCACACGGTCCTCGACGGGTTGCGCGACCGAACGCCGATCAACCTGCGGGCACCGAGGCAGTGAAGAAGCCCTTCCATAAGACGTCATTTCACTTGGTGAGTCGGCGGTGACATATGAGGGTGGCGGCGATGGCGGTGAACGCGAGGAAGTGTTCCGGCTTGCGCTCGTAGCGGCGGTGGAGGCGTCGGCAGCCAGACAGCCAGGACACGGTCCGCTCCACGACCCAGCGGTGCCGGCCCAGGCTTTGGGACGACTCGACGCCCTTGCGGGCGAGACGGTGCGGGATGCCGCGGGAAGCGAGCCATTGCCGCAGGTAGCGGTAGTCGTATCCCTTGTCGCCAGCAGCTTGCCGGGCCGCCGGCGTCGGGGTCCGCGTCGCGAACGGATGGGCGGGATACCGCGGACCAGCGGGATGAGTGCCTGGCTGTCGTGAAGGTTGGCGGCGGAGATGCCGACCGACAGAGGCAGGCCCTGGCGGTCCACAATGAGGTGGATTTTCGATCCCCTTTTGCCGCGGTCGGTCGGATTCGGTCCCGTCAGCTGCCCCCTTTGAGGGCACGGACGCTGACGGAGTCGATTGCGCACCGCGACCAGTCAAGGCCACCCCGGGCACCGAGTTCGTCCAGGACCAGGCGGTGCAGCTTGGCCCACACCCTGGCCTCTGTCCACTCGGTGAACCGCCGGAAGGCGGTGACCCCCGACAGCCCGAAGCCCGGCGGCAGTTGGTTCCAGGTGCAGCCCGAGGTGGCCACGAAGACGATCGCGGCCAGCGCCTCGCGGTCCCCTCGCCGGCGGTGCCCTCCACCCTGCGGGCGAACCGGTGCCGGCGGCACCACCCGCTGGAACAACGTCCACAACTCTTCCGGCGCCATCCGCTCGACAAGCGCAGCAGTCATCACCCCAGACTGCCGCAAGATCACGCCAACTGAAATGACGTCTAACGAGTTGGTGCGTGATAGCGGGTGAGGCGTGTTTGGCCTGGGCGTGACCTGTACTCAGACGTTGATGGTGCGGTCGGAGACGAGGCTGGCAATGGCGCGGTAGGTGTCGGGCAGGCAGTCGCGGCGGTGGGTCCAGCGCGTCAGTTGTTTCCAGCGTTTGTGGTCGGCGAGGGCATGTTCGACGGTGATGCGGTCGGAGGAGTGTTCGTGGCGGTCGCGTTCCCACTGCTGGACTCTGCCGGGCAGTGCTCCGGGCCGGGGTTTTCTGGGTGGGGTGATGGCTTGTCCGCGGTGGTCGCGGCTCAGGCCGAGGTAGCCGTCGTCCAAGAGGACCTCGACGTCGGGGAAGTGCTGGAAGCAGACGGCGATGCCCTCGTTGCGGGCGGCCGTGGCATCGTGCATACGACCAGGCCGCAGGGTGTCGGTCCATAACGTGCGGCCCCGCCAGTCGGCGATGACGGTGGCCTTCATGGTGTTCTGCTTCTTCTTCCCGGAGACGAATGCGCGCCGTCCGCCGCGGCCGGCCGGTGGTCGGCGGACCTGGATCTCAGTGGCATCCAGGCGCAGCTCGATGCCCTCGGCCTGGGCGTAGGCGAAGACGTCCGCCAATGTCCGAAGTCGCAGGCTGGGGCGGTCGGGGACCGCGCACCCCCGCGTGGCCAGGAGCGTACGTATCTCTGCGATCGCACGGGTGATGGTCGAACGGTCGACACCGAACAGCAGCCCCAGGACTGAGTGCGGCAGGTCGTGCCGTAGATGGATCAGTGTGGCCACCAGCCGGTCGACGAAGACCAGCTGGTGGCGGGCGCCGGCTCCCGCTGCCCGCTTCCTGGCCCCACCTCGTGCAGCATGGCGACGACCCTCGACTCCGGCTTGCCACGGCACCGCCAACTCCTCGATCAGGCAGGCGAGGTGACGCCGAGAGATCCCTGTGAACAGCCGGTGGGCCAGCACCGCCCGATTGACCATGATCGTCACAGACGGATCATGCCACCGGCCAGGCACGACGCCTCACCCGCTATCACGCACCAACTCGTAAGGGCGGCGCATTGAGTGGCAGACGAGTCGGGCTGTACGCCCAGTATTGCCCCGCTCAGCGAGCCCTCGCACCGACCTGCACCTTTACCGATATCCGGCCGACGGTTTCACCCTCTGGGACTTCCCAGGGACTTTCAGCCGAAGTCCGTGAACCACGCAGGCCGTATCGCCGAGTGCTGAGCTGGGGCCCGGTATGTCTGCGGCTGTAGGAACGCAGCCCCACCTCTGCGGGGTGATGGTGAAGAACTCCTCCAGCAGGCCTACATACGGTCTTCAGCCCTTGCGAATCCTGATCCCCTCGGTGAGCTGCGGGACGACGTCGAAGAGGTCGCCGACGACGCCGTAGTCGACGAGGTCGAAGATCGGGGCCTCGGCGTCCTTGTTGATCGCCACGATCGTCTTGGAGGTCTGCATGCCGGCGCGGTGCTGGATCGCGCCGGAGATGCCGGAGGCGATGTACAGCTGCGGCGAGACGGACTTGCCGGTCTGGCCGACCTGGTTGGTGTGCGGGTACCAGCCCGCGTCCACCGCGGCACGGGAGGCGCCCACCGCCGCGCCGAGGGAGTCGGCGAGGGCTTCGATGAGGGCGAAGTTCTCGGAGCCGTTGACACCGCGACCGCCGGAGACCACGATCGCGGCCTCGGTCAGCTCCGGACGACCGGTGGACTCGCGCGGGGTGCGGCCGGTGACCTTGGTGCCGGTGGCCAACCCTCCGAACGTCACGTTCAGTTCGGAGACGGTGCCGGCGGCCGGGGCGGCCTCCACGGCGGCCGAGTTGGGCTTGACCGTGATGACCGGGGTGCCCTTGGAGACACGGGACTTGGTGGTGAAGGAGGCGGCGAACACCGACTGGGTGGCCACCGGGCCCTCGTCGCCGGCCTCGAGGTCGACGGCGTCGGTGATGATGCCCGAGCCGATGCGCAGCGCCAGCCGCGCGGCGATCTCCTTGCCCTCCGCGGAGGACGGGACCAGGACGGCGGACGCGGGGACGGCCTCGACGGCGGCCTGCAACGCGTCCACCTTGGGCACGACCAGGTAGTCGGCGTACTCGGAGGCCTCGTGGGTCAGCACCTTGACGGCGCCGTGCTCGGCGAGCGCGGCGGCGGTGTCACCGGCGCCGTTGCCCAGCGCGACGGCGACCGGCTCACCGATACGGCGGGCCAGGGTCAGCAGCTCCAGGGTGGGCTTGCGGACGGCACCGTCCACGTGGTCGACGTAGACGAGAACTTCAGCCATGGGAAAGCAACTCCAACGGGATCAGATGAACTTATGGCTCGCGAGGCTGCATCAGATGAATTTGCGCTCCGCGAGAAAGGCGGCGAGTTGCTTGCCGCCCTCACCATCGTCTTTGAGGATCGTGCCCGCGGTGCGGGCCGGGAGCTCGGCCACGGCGTCGACCTTCGTGCAGGCGCCTTCGTGACCGACCTTCTCGGTGTCGATCTCCAGCTCGGACAGGCCCCAGGAGGTCACCGGCTTCTTTTTGGCCGCCATGATGCCCTTGAAGGATGGGTAGCGCGTCTCACCCGACTGGTCGGTCACCGATACGATCGCCGGAAGCTGCGCCTCCAGCTGCTCGCTCGCGGTGTCGCCGTCACGGCGCCCCTTCACTATGTCGTCCTCGACGGTGACCTCGGACAGCAGGGTCATCTGCGGCACGCCCAGCCGCTCGGCGAGCAGTGCCGGCATGACGCCCATGGTTCCGTCCGTCGATGCCATACCCGAGATGACCAGGTCGTAGCCGGCCTTCTCGATCGCCTTGGCCAGCACCAGGGAGGTGCCGATGGCGTCGGTGCCGTGCAGGTCGTCGTCCTCGACGTGGACGGCCTTGTCCGCACCCATGGACAGCGCCTTGCGCAGCGCGTCCTTGGCGTCCTCCGGGCCCACTGTCAGGACGGTGATTTCCACGTCGTCGCCTGCTTCTTGACGGTCTTCCGAGATCTGCAGCGCCTGCTCGACCGCGTACTCGTCGAGCTCGGAGAGCAGACCGTCCACGTCGTCCCGGTCGACGGTCAGGTCATCGGCGAAGTGCCGGTCGCCAGTGGCGTCGGGCACGTACTTCACAGGGACGACAATCCTCAAACTCATGAACAAACTCCCGCTCTCATGGGGCCTTCCTCTGGGACGTGGAGCGAACTCCACCGCGGGGCGGTCAGCCGAGACGCCGCTCGGCCAGCTCCACGACGTTCTTCAGCAGCATGGCCCGCGTCATGGGGCCCACTCCTCCGGTCGCCCGCGTCCATTTGCCGGCGACCTGCTCGACGTCGGGATGGACGTCGCCGAGGATGCCCTCCACGGTGCGGGTGATGCCGACCGACAGCACGGTGGCCCCGGGCCTGATCCATGACGGCTTGACCAGGTGGGCGACGCCGGCGGCGGCAATGACCACGTCGGCGACCCGTGTGTGCGCGGCGACGTCGACCGTGGCCTCGTGGCACAGGGTGACCGTCGCGTGTTCGGTGGGGCGGGTCAACATGAGGGCGAGTGGCCGCCCCACGGTCGTTCCGCAACCGATCACACAGAACTGCGCTCCGGTGATGGGCACTCCCTCACGCCGGAGCAACTCCAGAATTCCCCGGGGCGTGCAGGGCAGCGTGCCGGGGCGGCCAAGGACCAGACGGCCCAGGTTCGCGGGGTGCAGGCCGTCGGCGTCCTTGTCGGGATCGATGGCCTGGAGCACCGTGTGCATGTCCACCTGGGCGGGAAGCGGCAGCTGGACGATGAAGCCCGAACACCGTGGATCCTCGTTGAGGCGTTCCACCTCGGCGAGCACCTGCCGTTGTGACGCGCCCGCCGGCAGTTCCACGCGAAAGGATCTGATTCCCACGTCCGCGCAGTCGCGGTGCTTTCCGGCGACGTAGGAACGAGAGGCGGGATCGTCACCGACCAGGATGGTGCCGAGGCCGGGCTGCCTGCCTGCTGCCGTCAGCCGGTCGATACGACCGCTCAGCTCCTCCTTGATCTCTCTCGCGGCGAGATTGCCGTCGATGACGGCTGCTGTGCTGTTCACCGGCAGTTCCGCTCCCCATCACTCGTCGATCGCTCACCAGCTTGCGGGCTCGACTGTGCCCAAGGGCGCCAGGCGGCGGTACTGAGCGATCGCACAACCGAGGTCGGTGTGTTTGAGCAATCGATGCATGGCGGCCGTGCGCGGAAACCGCCCACATTGGGGCCCTCGAACGGAGGGTGGTCATGGAAGTGAAATTGCCGGAACGGGCGCAGGTCGTCGTCGTCGGCGGTGGGATCATCGGCGCGAGTACCGCCTACCATCTCGCGCGCCGTGGTTGGACCGATGTGGTCCTGCTGGAGAAGAACCAGCTCACATCGGGCACGACCTGGCACGCGGCCGGGCTGGTGACACAGGCACGAGGCACCCACGCGACCCGCGAGGTGGTGCAGCGCAGCCTGGCGATCTTCAGGTCCCTCGAGCAGGACACCGGCTTTTCCACCGGCTTCGTGCAGACCGGCACCATGAACCTGGCCACGTCACCCGAACGACTGCAGGAACTGCGGCACCAGGCCAGTGTCGTCCGTGGAAACGGGATCGAGGCTCGCCTCCTCGACGTCGAGCAGACGCTGGAACTCCATCCGCTGCTGAACGCGGACGGACTGCAAGGGAGCCTTTACTTTCCCGAGGACGGCCGGGGAAGCGCGACCGACACGACCATCTCTCTGATCCGGGGTGCGAAGCAGCGCGGTGTGAAGGTGTTCGAGGGCGTCACGGTTGTCGACGTGACGACCGCGCACGGTCGGGTCACGGGCGTACGTACCGCCGAAGGTGACATCGAGGCGGAGTACGTCGTCAATGCGACGGGAATGTGGGGCCGGGAATTCGGAGCGAAGGCCGGCATCGACATACCCCTGCAGGCCCTTGCCCACTATTACGTCGTCACCGAGGCGATCCCCGGCCTTCCGCGCAACCTGCCCACGATCAAGAGCGGCGACGAGTACGCCTACATCAAGGACGAAGCCGGAGCCTTGATGGTCGGGTTCTTCGAGCCCGGCAGTTACGTCTGGGGCTCGCGCGGAATCCCGGAGAACAAGGGTTTCGTGCAGCTTCCGGAGGACTGGGACCATCTCGGTCCCTTCTACGAGAAGATCATGCACCGGATGCCCGTGCTGGAGGACGCCGGAATCCGCCTGCACTTCTGCGGCCCCGAGAGCTTCACCCCTGATGGTCAGTACCACCTCGGAGAGGCCCCGCGGCTGCGCAACTACTTCGTCGCGGCCGGGTTCAACTCGGTGGGCTTCCTGTCGGGGCCGGGGGCCGGGTCGGTGCTGGCCGACTGGATCGTCGACGGACGCAGTCCCCTGGACATGCCCGAGACCGATCCCGGCCGGGTGCAGCGGCACGAGACGAACCGCAGATTCCTCGAGCAGCGGGTGCTGGAGACGCTGGACGAGTCGTACGAGGTCCACTGGCCGTTCCAGCAGCGCACCACTGCTCGGCCCCTCAGGATCAGCCCGCTGCACCGCCGTACCGAGGAAGCGGGCGCGGTCTTCGGTGAACTGGCCGGCTGGGAGCGGGCGAACTGGTATGCCCCTTCCGGCGTGAAGGGCCGCTACGAGTACTCCTTCGGCCGGCCGAACTGGTTCGAGCAGTCGGCGGCGGAGCATCGCGCAGTCCGCGAGGGCGTCGGGGTCATCGACACCTCGTCGTTCGGCAAGCTGCTGGTCCAGGGCCGCGATGTCGTGCGGGTGCTGCAGCGGGTGTCGGTCAACGACGTGGACACCGAACCGGGCCGCATCACGTACACCCAGTGGCTGAACGAGCACGGCGGGATCGAGTCGGACGTGACGATCACGAGGCTCGCCGAGGACCGGTTCCTCGTCCTGTCCGGCCCGGCGACGGTCAACCGTGATCTGGCGCATCTGGAGCGCGAAATCGGCGACGACGACTTCTGCACCGTCGCCGACGTCAGCGGCACCATGGCGATGCTCGCGGTCATGGGCCCCGATGCCCGTCGGCTCCTGCAGCCGCTCACGGACGCGGACCTGTCCGCCGAAGGGTTCCCCTTCGGTACCTCGACCGAGATCGACCTCGGCTTCGGGTTCGTACGCGCCACCCGTGTGACCTATGTGGGCGAGCTGGGCTGGGAGCTGCTGATCCCGGCCGACATCGCGCAGCACGTGTGGGACGACCTTTTCGACGCCGGAGCGGACCTCGGCCTGAAGCCGGTCGGCTACCACGCGATGAACTCGCTGCGCCTGGAGAAGGCGTACCGGAGCTGGGGACACGACATCTCGGGCGGGGACCACCCGCTGGAGGCCGGGCTGGGTTTCACCGTGAAGTGGGACAAGCCAGGCGGATTCATCGGCCGGGATGCCCTGCTCAAGGCGAAGGACGCGGGGATATCGCGCAGGCTCGTCCAGTTCGTGCTGAGCGACCCCGAGCCCCTGCTCTTCCACGACGAGCCCATCTTCCGGGACGGGGCCCTGGTGGGCCGGGTCGCTTCCGCTTCGTACGGTCACACGCTCGGTGCGGCGGTCGCCCTCGGCTGGGTGAGTGCTCCTGAAGCCGTCCACCGGCCCTGGTTCGCAGAGGGTTCCTACGAGATCGAGGTCGCGGGTCGGCGGGTGCCCGCACAGGCGTCCCTGCGCCCCCTGTACGACCCGAAGTCAGAAAGGCCGAAGTCCTGATGAAGGAAATTGTCCTGACACTGTCCTGCGCGGACAGACCGGGAATTGTCGCGGCGGTGTCCGGCTTCCTCGCCGAACGCGGGTTCAGCATTCGCGAAAGCCAGCAGTACGGGGACCAGGAGACCGGTCTGTTCTTCATGCGGGTCCACGCCGCCGCCGACCGCTCGGTGGACCTTTCGGAACTCCGCTCGCAGTTTCGGCACGTCGCGGAACCGCTGGGCATGAACGCGGCGCTTCACGATCCGGCCCATCGGCACCGTCTGCTCGTCATGGTGTCGAAGCAGGGGCACTGCCTGAACGACCTGTTGCACAGAGTCCGCACCGACTCGCTCCGGGCGGAGATCGTCGCGGTCGTGTCCAACCACGACGATCTACGGGAACTCGTCGAATGGCACGGGATTCCCTTCCATCACGTGCCCATCACACCTGACACCAAGCCGTGGGCTGAGGACGAACTGCGCAAACTCGTGGCGGCCTACTCCGCGGAGACTGTCGTCCTGGCCCGCTACATGCAGATCCTGTCCGATCCTCTGTGCCGGGAACTGGACGGCCGGGCGATCAACATCCACCACAGTCTGCTCCCCAGCTTCAAGGGGGCCCGCCCCTACTTCCAGGCCCATGCCCGGGGCGTCAAGGTCGTGGGGGCCACCGCGCACTACGTGACCGGGGACCTCGACGAGGGGCCGATCATCGAGCAGGACTTCGTCCGTGTCGATCACCGTCACTCCGCGACGGACCTGACCGAGACCGGCCGGGATCTTGAGGCGATGGCGCTTGCGCGAGCGGTGACCGCGCATGCGGAGCACCGCGTCATGATCAACGGCGGCAAGACCGTGGTCTTCCGCCGCTGAACAGCCGTTGTACACGGCCACAAACGCAAGACGCCGGTTGCGCCATCCGGCTAGTGGCCGATTCATGAACCTCTGCGGCATTGTCTTCGCACTCAGGGACGTGACCGGCATCATGCGCTGGTCCGACATTCCGGAATTAACATCACTTGGGTGCTCGATTTAATGGGAGCTGAAATGACTGACTTCGATGTCATCGTGGTGGGCGGGGGGTTCGCTGGTGTCACAACGGCACGTGACCTGAGTCAGGCCGGCCTCTCCGTGCTGGTACTGGAGGCACGCGACCGGCTGGGCGGCCGCACGTTCTACCGGGAATTCACCGGCCGGGACAAGAAGCTGGAGTTCGGAGGCACCTGGATTTCCGCGCAGCACCAGAAGTTTGTCGGCGCGGAGCTGGACCGGTACGGCATCCCCACGTTCCAGAGCCCCGTCCCCGAGCGGTTCGGATGGGGAGTGAACGGGGAGGTCGCCCACAAGCCCTTCCCGATTCCCGCCGAGGAATGGGTGGACTTCGAACGCGCCCTGGCCCACATCATCGCTCAGGCCAGTCGCCTCCGGTTCGGCGAGGAGCCTCTGGGACAGGACGGACTCGAGGACCTCGATGTGCCGTTCCAGCAGTTCGTGGACGCCATGAACCTCCCACCGACCACACGCGACTTCATCCTCGCCTGGCCGGCCTTCTACTTCGGCGCCTACCCGGACCAGCTGTCCGCCCTTCACGTGCTGTCCTGGGTGACCGGCTTCGGCAACAGTGCCGTCGCGTGGTTCACCATGCTCACCGACAAGATCGCCGACGGGACGAAGAACCTCGTCGACCGGATCATCGGCGACTGCGACGCGGAGGTGCGCCTCAGCACGCCGGTGGACTCCGTCACCGAGGAGTCCGACGGCGTCCGCGTGGTCACCCGGACCGGCGAAGCCCTCACGGCCAGGGCGATCGTGATCGCCACCCCGATCAACACCTGGGGCAGCATGACCTTCACACCCGCGCTGGAGGGCTCGCACCTCCGGATGGCCCAGGAGAAGCAGGCGGGCCAGTCCGTCAAGATCTGGGCACTCACCCGAGGCGTGGACGCCAACTTCTTCGGTGTCGGCTGGCACACCACCATCAAGTGGCTGGCGACCGAGTACACCACCGACGAGGGCGCCTACCTGGTGGGCTTCGCCAGCGCCGCGGCCGACCTCGACCCGCACGATCAGGCCGCCGTCACCCGGGCCGTGCAGGAATTCCTGCCCGAGGCCGAGGTGCTCGCCGTCGACGCACACGACTGGAACGCCGACGAGTTCTCCCAGGGCACCTGGATGGCCTACCGCCCTGGGCAGGTCATCGCGCACTCGAAGGCACTGCAGGAGCCCCGGGGACGGATGTACTTCGCCAACTCCGACCTGGCCAGCGGCTGGGCCGGATGGATCGACGGGGCCATCGAGTCCGGCGGCCGGGCGGCGGACGCCGTCCTGACACTGCTGCGGCAGTGATCCCCGGGGCCCTCGGCCCCACCCCTTCCCCCACAACCGGCCCGCCTCCCACCGCTCGGGCGGCGGGCCCGCTCAACCCTCCCCTTCCCGCGTTCTCCCGAGACGCCAGGAGCACCCCTTGACCACGAATTCCCCCGTCCCCGCGGACGACGACGCGCAACTCGCGGCGCTCGGCTACAGGTCCGAGTTCAAGAGAGACATGAGCCTGTGGGCCAATTTCTCCCTCGGGTTCACCTACCTGTCGCCGGTCGTCGGCATCTACACGGTCTTCGCCTTCTCGCTCGCCACCGCCGGGCCTCCCATGTTCTGGAGCCTGCTCATCGCGGGCGTGGGCCAACTCCTCGTCGCCCTGGTGTTCGGTGAGATAGTCGCCCAGTACCCGGTCGCCGGCGGCGTCTACCCCTGGGCCCGTCGGCTCTGGGGCCGCAAATGGGGTTGGATGACCGGCTGGGTCTACCTGATGGCGCTGCTGGTCACGATCGCCGGCGTCGTCTACGGAGCCGGTCCCTACATCGCCGCACTCTTCGGCTTCACGCCGACCGTCAACAACACGATCGCAGGAGCCCTGATCCTGCTGGCGACCGCCACGGTCATCAACAACCTCGGCACCAAGGTTCTGTCGGCCGCCGCGGTGATCGGGTTCGTGGCTGAGATCATCGGTGCCATCGTCGTCGGGGTGTGGCTGCTGATCACCCACCGGCACCATGGCCTGGGCTCGCTCTTCCACAGCTACGGCGCCGGTGGCGAGGGCCACTACACGGCCGCCTTCCTGGCCGCGGCCCTGATCGGCATCTACCAGTACTACGGCTTCGAGGCCTGTGGTGACGTGGCCGAGGAGGTGCCCGACCCCGGCCGCCGCATCCCCACGTCGATGCGGCGCACCATCTACATCGGCGGCGCCGCGGCGAGCTTCGTCTGTTTCTCGCTGATCCTCTCCGTCAGTGACTTCGGCGCCGTCATATCGGGCCAGGACCCCGACCCGGTCGGCAGGATCCTGGGCGAGGCCTTCGGCGGCGTCGGATCGAGGATCATCATCGCCGTCGTCCTCATCTCCTTCCTGTCCTGCGCCATGAGCCTGCAGGCGGCCGCCAGCCGGATGGCGTACTCCTACGGCCGAGACAAGATGATCTTCGGCAGCCGGGCCCTCACCAAGTTCTCCGAGCGGCGGAGCGTTCCTCCCTATGCGCTCCTGGCAGCCGCCGTCATCCCCGGCCTGCTGGTCGTGGGTTCGAAGCTCTCGGCCGACGCCCTGACCAAGATGGTCAGCTTCGCCGCGCTCGGGATCTACATCGGCTTCCAGATGGTGGTCCTGGCCGCGCTCCGTGCCCGTCTGAAGGGATGGCGTCCCACCGGCAAGTTCCAACTGGGGGGCTGGGGTCTGCCCGCCAACGTCGCCGCCCTGATCTACGGCGTCGCCGCGATGGTCAACCTGTGCTGGCCGAGCGCACCCGGCACCCCTTGGTACGACAACTACATCGTCCTGCTGGGTGCTGTGGTCGTCATCGGCGCAGGCGCGATCTATATGCTCGCCGCCCGCTCGTATCTGCGCGGCGACGCGCCGCACGGGGACGCTGTACCCGGTGATCCCCTGGCGGTCAGCCGCTCCGTCGAGGCAGTCGGAACCGCCCTCGAGCCGGGAGACAGCGCCCCTCGCGTGCACTAACGGATGAACATCGCTGATGCGGCCCCGGCCGCATCAGCGATGCCGCCTTTTCCGTCGTTGACGTACCGCACCATCAGGAGGAGCCCTGTGTCAGGCCTCGGCAATCTCAACCTCATGGCGAGCACCGCGCTCGTCGGCAGCCTCGCTGTCCAGGAGGCACCCTGGCCGGCCCCGGTCGACGTCCCGGAGCCTGTCACCGGAAAACCGCAGGCCCGCCTGTTGCCACTGGTCGACGACGGTCTCAAGTCCGCCGGGCTGTGGAGTTGCACGCCCGGGGCCTTCCGCTCCGACCACACCGGCTACGTGGAGTTCATGCACGTCATCGACGGCACGGCCGAACTCCGCGGCGACGACGGCACCGTCTGGCACGTCTGCGCGGGCACCGTCCTCGTCATCCCCGACGGCTGGACCGGCACCTGGGTGGTCGAAGAGACGGTCATCAAGTCGTACGCCATCTTCCGGGACGGCACGAGCTGACAGCCGGTCTACCCGCCGTCGAGCATCCGCAGCGTCTGCAGGGCCAGATAGAGCTCGGTCTGGTCCTGCAGACGATTCAACTTCCGTCCGGTCAGCTCCTCCACCCGGTGCATCCGGTAGACCAGAGTCTGGCGATGGATGCCCAGTCGGTCGCCCCCCTCCTTCCAGGAGCGGTTGCTGTCCAGAAACACCTCGAGCGAGTGGACGAGCTGGGAGTCGTTGTCGGCGTCGTAGGCGATGACCGGTCCCAGTACCCGGGCGACGACCGCCTCTCCTTCGGCCACCGTCCTCGGCAGGAACGCGGGTGACTGGTCCCCGTACACCACGACGCAACGGCCCTCGCTGCGCGCTGCCTCCATCGCCCAGCGGGCCTGACGGGCCGCGTCCCCCACAGCCTTGAGACTGTGCACCGGGGGGCTGATACCGGCCCGGACCCGCGGATCACGGCCGAATCCGAAGAGTTCCTCGGTGGTCTGAGCGTCCGGCAGCAGAATCAGCAGTCCGTCGTGCCGCTGTGCCACCAGATGAGAGACGTTCTCCGCACCGAGCCGGGCCTGCAGCTCTTCCGCGGTGATCGGCGTGTCACCGCCCATGCATGCCAAGCGCCAGGGCCGGCCTCCCAGGCTCATCGCCGACAGGCGCGTCTCGGCTGCCTCGAGATCGATGGCCCCGTCCACCAACTGGCCGAGCAGGCGTGCGCCGCTCTCCCTGCGGCGGAGAGCACCAGCCGCTCGCCGCTCCACTTCCAGGTCGGCGATGGTGGCGACGTGCTGCAGCACCATGAGGTCAGGCGCAGCGCGGGGCGACAGTGGCTGGACGACGAGCACGGCTCGCCGACCCTCTTCCAGGGGAAGCGCGAGGAGGGACTCGTCGGCGACGGACATACGCAGGAACGTCGGCAAGGGCCCGCTCCGCGCCTCGACCGCCTCGAACAGTGCCTGGCGAAACGATGCGGGGAAGGGGGCTCTGGTGGGCAGCAGGGGTTCCCCGGTGCGGATGTCCACGGCGTACAGGCGAGCACCGGCTTCGTTGCCGAGCTGTTCGAGCAGGGCGTTGTCACGGAAGTTTGCTTGGTGCGCCCGGCGGAGGACGTCGTAGAGACGAATGATCCTGGTGAGCCGGGCGCTGGCTTCCTGGCTGTTGCTGTCGGCCACCATCCGGGCGACGGTGACGAAAGGGACCGCGTACGCCGTCTCGAGTACCGGGAATGCCAGGGCGTCGGCCGCGGTCGCTGCCCTGGGTGTGAGAGCGGGCGCGTGCATGCCCTCCGCGAGTGCGATGCCGGAGAGTGCCGCCTGCGCGAGGTGCTCCAGAAAATCTACCTGCCCCTCGGCATCGGCAGGAAAGCTGTAGCCGTCGCACAGCAGCAGGTCTCCGGTGCCCAGCCAGTTCCACGGATCGGGTAGCTCACACGTGTGGGCCCACTGCACCGCCCGGTCCTCTCCGGAGCGCCCGGCCAGGAACCGGGTCCGCAGGGACGGCAGAGCGACCAGCTCCTTGATCGTGATGCTCATGGCGGCACCTGGGCTCTCATACGGAGGAGGGAACTGCTGCCGGCCCACCCTCGGGTTTCCTCTGTCTAAAGGCTAGGCCGCTCACGCCGACGGCGTGAGCGGCCTTTTTTGGGTTCGCACAGAGTCCGTGACAGCTGGTCTCAGTGGCCTCAGTGGCCCAGGGCTCGCCAGAAGCCCGTGGCGAGGCGGGAGGGACGGCCTGAACGCTGTTCCGTTCGGTCGGCCACGGTGAAGGCCAGAGTTCCGGCGTTCACCCCCAGCCAGCGCAAGGGTTCCGGTTCCCACTTCGGTGAACGATGGCCGACCCAGGGAAGCGACCGGATGTCACTGTCCTGGTCGAGGATCTCGGCGGCCAGCGTGCGCCCGGCGAGATTCGCCGTGGCGACTCCGTCCCCGACGTACCCTCCCGCCTGGGCGAGCCCGGTCCTGCGGTCGTACGTCACGGAGGGGACCCAGTCCCGGGGGATGCCCAGGTTGCCTCCCCAGGCATGGGTGAACCGCACCCCACGGATGACCGGGAACAGTTCCACCAGGATGCGACGGAGCGCGGCATGGACGGCGGGATCACTGTCGAAGGCGGGTTCCACCCGGGAGGCGAAGTGGTACGGAGCGCCGCGTCCACCGAAGGCGAGGCGGCCGTCGGCCGTGCGCTGCCCGTAGATGCGCAGGTGGCGTTTGTCGCTGAAGGTGGCGCGATCGTGCAGTCCGATCTCTTCCCAGGAGGCGTCCGGCAGGGACTCCGTCGCCACCATCAAGGAGTACATCGGCACCACGTCACGCTTCGCGCCGGGGAACTGCGCGGTGTACCCCTCCGTGGCCCGGACGACGACATCGGCCGTGACCTGGCCACGGTTGGTGTCGAGCCTGCCGGGCCCGATCCCGAGCACACGGGTGTCCTCGTAGATCCGCACCCCGGCGGCTCGGGCGACGTCGGCCAGGCCGCGGGCCAGCTTGGCGGGCTGCAGTGCCGCGCAGTGCGGTGTGAACGTCGCACCCAGGGCGTCGGCCATGCGTACGCGGCCCGTCAGCTCATCGCCTTCCACGAGCCGCATGTGGTCACCGCCGAAGCCCCAGTCCTGCCAGCCGGCTACTTCCTTCTGCGCCCGCGTCCACTGGGCCGGGTTCCTCGCCACGGACAGATACCCGCCGGCCTCGAAGTCGCAGTCGATGTCTTCGGCGACGACGACGTCCTGGATCTCCCGCACCGTGTCGTTCATGGCCCGCTGCATCCGGACGGCCGAGTCACGGGAACTGACATCGGCGACCTTCCGCGGGCTGGCGGGGAAGATGGCGGAGCACCATCCGCCGTTGCGGCCCGATGCCCCGAACCCGACGAAGTGGCTCTCCAGCACCGCGATACGGAGCGAGGGGTCGGCCCGGGCCAGGTAGTAGGCCGTCCAGAGCCCGGTGTATCCGCCGCCCACGATCGCCACGTCGACCTGGTGGTCACGGTCGAGGACCTCTTTGGGCCCCCAGTCACCACCCGCTTCTTCGTGCCAGAAGGTCAGACCCGAGTCGGACAGACTGTCGTCATTCATGAAACGTCCTTCTCCGCACTCGTCCGGTCAGGACTGTCCAACGCCACCAGGCCGCTTCCAGGCCTCGTCGTCGGAATAGGGGAACCACCAGAAGTCCTGCTCGGTGGCGGCAGGGTCGATCATGACGAGCTTCGTGTGACGGAACGAGTCCAGTCCCTCGGCCCCCAGCTGACGGCCGACACCCGAGAGCTTGCGGCCGCCGAAAGGACCGGCGTCGTTGTCCAGGAGCGGCGCGTTGACCCACACCATGCCGGTCACGATCTCGCTCGTCGCCCGGTGGACCTCCTGCAGATCGGTCGTATAGATGTTCGCCCCGAGTCCGACCGCGGAAGCGTTCGTCAGCTCCAGCGCCTCCTCGAAGCTGCTGACCCGGCACAGCGGCGCGAGGGGACCGAAGATCTCGGCCTGCATGACATCCATGTCGGGCATGACGCCCACGAGCACGGTCGGCTCGACGAAGAAGCCGTCCCTGTTCTCGGCCGGGAGATGCTGTGGCCGGCCTCCGCCGTGGGCGACCTTGGCCCCCTGCTCCACAGCCCGCGCGAGGATCCGCTCGTAGCGGTCCCGCTCCCCGGCGTGCTCCATGGGGCCGACATCCACCTTGCCGAGACCACTGCCGATCCGCAGCTGTGCCGCCTCCTCCACCAGGAGTTCCGCGAACTCCTCGTACACATCCGTGTGCACGAAGAACCGCTCGGCCGACGTACACACCTGGCCGCAGTTCATGAAGGCCGCGAACGCGGCGGCGCGCGCCGCGGTACGCAACGGCGCGGACGGCATCACGATGAACGCGTCGTTCCCGGAGGCCTCGATCAGGAACGGCTTGAACTGCTCCGCACAGGCCTTCGCGATGGCCTGGCCGGTCGGCACGCTGCCGGTGAAACCCACCATGTGGGTCTGCGGGTGCCGCACGAGCTGGTCGCCGACCTCTCCGCCCCCGGTCACGCACTGCACCAGTCCCGCAGGGAGACCATCGAAGGCCTCCATGAACTTCAGCGTGGAAAGGGAGGCGAACTCGGACGGCTTGACGATCACGGCATTGCCCGCGGCCAGCGCGGCAGCCGCCTCCCACATCAGCAAAAGGATGGGGAAGTTGGCGGGAAGGATCACCACCACGACGCCCATCGGTTCCTTCACCGTGTAATGGACCTGCCCGGCAACGCTCGGACCCAGCACCGAGCCGACCGAATGACGGCCCAGCTCCGCGTAGTAGTCGGTCGCGGAGACCGACCAGACGAGCTCGTCGCGGCTCTCCTTGTAAGGCTTGCCCGTCTCCCGGGTGATCAGCTCCGCGACCTCGGGCGCATACCGGCCGATCTCCCTGGCCACCTCGTGCAACTTCTCCGAGCGGTGCAGGGCACTCTCGGCCCACCACCTCTTCTGAGCCGCGTTGGCGGCAGCAACGACCTGGTCCACTTCCTCGGGCGTCACAGCGGTGATCTCGCCAATGACCTTCGCCGTAGCCGGGTCGACGACCTTTCTGCCCTGGCTGCCGGAACTCGGCCGATACCCGCCTTCGCCGTAGAAAACGCCGCTCAGTCGACTGAGCTCCTGTGCTGCATCCATGATCGTCACTCCGCAGGGTCGATTGACGGAGGTCACAGAATCTGCCGCAGCTCCAGGCAGCTCAATGCGCCGGGGAGCCAAACGGGCCCGGGTTCTTCGTACGGTGGCACAAGCGAATGCCTCCTTCCTACCGCAGCTGTCGCCGCCAAGTGGCCTTGCGGCGGCGGGAGGATTGCCGGAGCGGCGTGGGGGGGGCGAGCGTGAGGTGATCAACGTGTCGCTGCGTCCACGTCTGCCGGTGAGGTCACGGCCCGGACCGCTGAGGTGGCCCGGCTGGCGTTCCCGAAGGGCTGTTTACTGATCTCGGCTCGTTAGGGTGATGTTTGCTGAACTTGCCGATGTGGGTGCGGTGTTGTCGGTAGTCCATGGCGTGTGAGATACGCGGATGGGGGCGGGCTGACGCCTGCAGCACGGGGGCGTCGGGAAGCGGTGCGGATACAGGCGGCAGAGCTGTTCGCGCAGCAGGTCAAACCGCCCGAGGTGGCCCGGCAGCTGCGTGTGAGTCTGAAGTCGGCTTACCAGTGGCAGCAGTTGTGGCGGCAAGGCGGTGCCGAGGAGCTGCTTTCGCGAGGGCCGAGCGGGGGCCGGTGTCGCCTGTCGCCACGCTGTCTGGAAAAGCTCGCCAGGTATCTCGAGCAGGGTCCGGCCGCGCACGGCTGGACGGAGGACCAGGTGTGGACCGCGGCGAGGGTGGCCACGCTGATCGGCAGGAAGTTTCACGTCTCCTACAGCGTCTCGGGCGCGACGAGGCTGATGCACCGGCTCGGCTTCAGCCCGCAGGTCCCTGCGCGGCGGGTCGCCGAGCGGGACGAGCAGGCCGTCACCGCGTGGAAGGAGGCGACCTGGGCGGAGGTAAAAGAGTCCGGGCGGCCTGTGGGGGCTACATCTGCTTCGAGGACGAGGCAGGCTTCACCCGCCGACCGCCCAGGGGGCGCACCTGGGGCCGGCGCGGCCACACCCCGCAGGTGACGGTGAGCGGACGACGCTCGGGCCGACTGTCCGTGGCCGGGATGATTGCCATGCGGCCCGGCTCCCGGACCCGGCTGTGCCACCGCCTGCGCACCCACCGAGCGGGCAAAGGCAAACGTCGCAGCATGGGCGAGCGGGACTTCATCGCGCTGATCGACGGCGTCCACCAGCTCGTCAAGGCGCCCCTCGTGCTGGTGTGGGACCGCCTGAACACCCACGTCTCCCGCGCCATGGGCGAGCTGATCGCCGAGCGTGAGTGGCTGACGGTATTCCTGCTGCCCGCTTACTCACCCGACCTCAACCCGGTCGAGTGGGTATGGGCGCACGTCAAGCACAGCCTGGCCAACCTCGCAGTCGTTGCCCTCGACCGGCTCGAAGCACTCGTACGCAACCGGCTCAAGCGCCTTCAGTACCGGTCCGGCATCCTCGACGGCTTCATAGCGGGCACCGGCCTGGCCCTCGACGAACCAGCGTCACCCTGACGAGCCGAAGTCAGTATGCATGCGGATCCGGGAGGCGCTGGGGCCGCTGTTTGCCGACCAGGACTTCGTGGTTCTGTTGCCGCGGCGTGGTCAACCTGCATGGCCACCACATCAGTTGGCGCTCGTGTCGGTGCTGCAGACGGCCGCGCCCCCCCTTCTCGCCTTCACCACCGCCCAGCGATGGGCCGACGCAGGCCCTTGATCAAGCAACAACCCAAGCAGCATCAGGTCCCCCCTGACGAGGGGCACTCGGACCTCGCTGACAAACACCGGCCCGCACGGCCCCGACGTGTCCGCGCCGCTGGCGTCAGGTGCGGTCTACGCCGAGTCCGCCTCGTCAGCGGTGGTGGGTACGTCGGCATCGGTGGCACACCTCGCGGCCGGGCCCTCAGCGCTGGCCCCGGTCTCCACCGCCGGGGCCAGGAAGACGGCGCACACGACGCAGGACTCCCCCGCGGCCGAAAGCGCGAGAGGAAAACCGAGCGAGACACCCAGTCCCCACAGCAGTACGGCGGTTCCGGCCAGTTCGACTACAACCGACCGCCGGACGCGAGCCGGAACCTGACGTTCGGCTTCGGTACCCACGCGGGTGCCGGACAGTGCTGGCACGGGCCGGGACCAGCGCGATCCTCGGCCTCTTCGCCGAGCGGTACTCCTCGGTCGAACGCGCCGGCGATCCGCTCGAGGTCCGCACCGACCGACTGGTCGCCTTCGACAAGCTGCCCGTCCGGCTCTCCTGCGCCTCACCGTCCACCCCGCGGATCTTGGACGACATGTCGCATGCCCGACCCGGCGGGTACCGGGCAACCATCCTTCCGCCGGGTAACCGCAATGTCAGTCCGTCGACATGGTGGCCAGCATCGCGGCCGGGTACCGGCTTCCCGCGGAACCCTGAGGAAGGATCTGCCTGATCTGCTCGCGGTCGGCGCCGGTGAGTTCGACGTCGGCCGCGGCGGTGTTCTCCGCCAGGCGGTCGGCGTTGCGGGTGCCGGGGATCGGAACCACGTCGTCGCCTTGGGCGAGCAGCCAGGCCAGCGCGAGCTGGGCGGCGGTGATGCCCTTGGCGGCGGCGAGTTTCTTCAGCTGCTCGGTGGCGTTGAGGTTGTACGTGTAGTTGTCGCCCTGCCACCGCTCGTCCCAGCTGCGCATGTCGTCCGCCGGGTACTCGGCGGCGGGCTTGACCACGCCGGCCAGGAAGCCGCGGCCCAGCGGGGAGTACGGGACGAGGCCGATGCCCAGCTCCCGCAGGACCGGCAGGATCTTCTCCTCCACCTCCCGCTCGAAGAGGGAGTACTCGGACTGCAGGGCCGTGACGGGAGTGACGGCATGGGCGCGGCGGATGTACTGGGGGCCGACGTTGCTCAGGCCGAAGTACTTCACCTTGCCCTCGGCGATCAGTTCGCCGACAGCGCCCGCGACCTCCTCGGCCGGCACGTCGGGGTCGGCGGCGTGCTGGTAGTAGAGGTCGATGCGGTCGGTCTGCAGATAGCGCAGGCTGTTTTCCGCGACCTTGCGGATGTTCTCCGGTCGGCTGTCGAATCCGGCGCCGATCTGCTGTGCGGTCATGTCGAACCCGAACTTGGTGGCTAGGACCACCTCGTCACGGAAGTCCTTCACGGCGTTGCCGAGCAGGATCTCGTTGCTGCCGGTGCCGAGGCCGTACAGCTCGGCGGTGTCGAAGAAGTCGACCCCGAGCTCATGGGCTCGGCGGATGGTGGCGGTGCTCTCGTCATCGTTCGAGGAGCCGTAGGCGACGGTCATTCCCATGGTGCCGAGGCCGAGCGCGGAGACGCGCAGGCCCTGGGAGCCGAGGACGCGGTGGTGCATGAGTGCTCTCCAGACATAAGTGCCGAGTTCGGCCAGTTCCAAACCGAACCGTTCGGTTTGAGTCTAGACATCGACCCGCCACTTTTCCAAACCAAACGGTTCGGTCCCTTATCCTGGCCGTATGCCGCGCTCGACCACGACCGACCCGACCTCCGAGCCCGCCGCTCCCGAAGGTGCCGACTCCACCCGCGAGCGGATCGTCGCCGCCGCCACGGACGAGTTCGCCCGTCACGGAATCGCCGGCGCCCGGGTGGACCGCATCGCCAAGCAGGCCAGGACCAGCAAGGAGCGCGTCTATGCGTACTTCCGCGGCAAGGAGGTGCTCTACGCCCATGTCTTCCTGCTTGAACTGGCCCGGGTAGCGGAGGCCACCCCCATGGACCCGGCCGACCTGCCGGGTTACGCGGGCCGGCTCTACGACCACTTCACCATCGCCCGCCCGGACCACCACCGGCTGATCACCTGGGGGCGCCTCGAACTCGCCGGCACCACCGCTCAGTCCTGCGCCGACACGGTTCGGAACACCCTCGCCGGCAAGATCGACCAGTTGCGCGAGGCACAGCGGGCGGGTCAGCTCGATCCGGCCTGGGACCCGGTCGACGTCCTCGCCCTGGTCAACCAGATCGCCACCACGTGGGCGGCACAGACCGAGATCGGCGCGATAGCGGCGGAACAGGCCACGGACCCGTCCCTCGCCGCGCGCCGCGCCGCCGTGGTCGCCGCCGTCGAACGTCTCTTCCCCCGCATGACGCGGTGAGCCGATCTGGCCCGTGTCCGCGTCCACGACGGCGGGCGATCAGCGACGACAACCGCACGCGTATGCCAAGGCCTCGCGAGAGCGCCACGGCGGGTCCCCACGCCGTTGAAGGCAGCGGCGCGGCGACCGCCGTGGCCGCTTCCGTACTGTCCGGACAAGGGACGAGCGGGCCGAGGTCAACCCACGGTGCACCACTTCGGCGCGGAAGAGCCCGCCGCTTCGAACGGCCGCTCCCAGAACAGCGGGGTGTCCTCGACAGCGGCGGGGAACCGGAGCCGTTTCACCGGGCGGCCGTCACCGCCGACGTGGACGCGGTCCTCGTACGGCTCGTCGAGGGGCAGCCGGATCTCCGGTTCCTCGGCGACCTGGCCGACGCCGATCAGCATCGCGGCGGTTCGGGCGAGTGAGAGGTCGGGAGACCGAGCCGCCGCCCGTTGTCACTCGGTGCGTCAGTCCCCGGATCGCCGCTACAGCGATCTGGTATCGGGTGGCGAAGTCGAGTGCCTCGTTTGTTGCCCTGATCGCGGACGGGCTCGCTGGTGGCACCTTCCTGAGGCGAAGACGGGTTACTGATCAGGCGGCGGTGGATCAGTGGCGGCCACTGTCAGCCCACGTCCTAGGTCATGGTGATTGCAAAAACCGTGGGCACAGTCCAAGAGCGTCACCTCACGCCCCATCGACTCGGACCAGGTCAGAGCCGTCCTACGCCCCTCTGCCCCAGGGACTTTTCAGGGACTTTCAGCGCTGTCCGAGGGACTTGCGAGGGACTTTCCGCCGCCTGACGCGGCAAGCCCCCGAAAGACCGGAAAGGGCCTCCGTCGCAGATCAGAGGCCCTTTCCCAGGCAAACCGCAGGTGGCGGCAGACGAGTCGGGCTGTACGCCGGGTTCTGTCGCCCGGCTGCCTCGCGGCGGCCGGGGAGACGGCCATCCATCTAGGGCCGGCGTTGCCGCCGGCCTCGTGCGGTCTACCCGCGGACTCGGGCGGGCAGCCCTCGAACGTCCGCGCAGGGTCGCTTTTTACGGCGGCCCCTCTTGACCTTGCTCCGGGTGGGGTTTACCTAGCTGCCCAGGTCACCCTGGGCACTGGTGGTCTCTTACACCACCGTTTCACCCTTACCGAGGTCCGTACGGATACGGTCCCCGGCGGTTTGTTTTCTGTGGCACTGTCCCGCGGGTCACCCCGGGTGGCCGTTAGCCACCACCCTGCCCTGTGGAGCCCGGACGTTCCTCGGGAAGCCCCCTAGGGGGACTCCACGCGGCCGTCCGCCCGGCTCGTCTGCCGTGTGGACCATGCTACCCGGCGAGAGCGAGGGGTCGGTCCCGTCGATGCCGTCGACGCCGTTGCCAGGAACGAGCCCGCCAGGATCAAGGCGAAGGAGACCGCGATCGCGGGGGTGAGGCGCTCGTCCAGGAACAGGGCTCCCGCTGCCACCGCCACCGCCGGGTTGACGTACGTGAAGACCGTCGCGCGGGTCGGGCCCACCTCTCGGATCAGTTCCAGGAAGGCCACGAAGGCCAACGCCGTGCAGATCACTCCCAGGGCCGCCAGGGAGATCAGGGCCTCGGTCGACGGGAGGGTGGACGGACGGGTCAGGGCCGCCGCGGGGGCGTAGACCAAGGCCGCCAGGAGTAGTACCGGGGCTATCAGCTGGAGCGTCGGGACCTGCTTCAGGTGGCGGGCCATGATCAACGGAGCGGTCGCGTAGCCGATCACCGTGATCAGGACCTCCGTGAGGGAGAGGATGTTGCCGCCGGTGAGGTGCGGGATCGTGAGGACCGCCACGCCTCCCAGGCCCAGGGCCAGGCCTGTCATGCGGCGGGCTCCCAGGCGTTCCGCGTCGCCGAAGTAGCGGGCCAGAAGCACGCTCACGATCGGGACGCCGGCGATCAGCAGGCCCGCCGTGGAGCTGGAGAGGTGGCGTTCCGCGTCGGTCAGGGTCCACCAGGGGCCGATGACCTCGATCACGGCGAACGCGAGCATCGGGCGCCAGTGCTGTCGGACCACGCGGGTCAGGTTCCCCTGCCGGATCGCGAAAGGGAGCAGGAGCGCCGCGCCCAGGGCACAGCGTACGAAGACGACCATGGACGGGGAGACCTCGTCCACCGCCACTTTGATCATCAGATAGGGGATGCCCCAGAGGACTCCCATCAGGGAGAAGAGGAACCAGCCGCGTGCAGTCATGGGGTGAGTGTCGGATGGATCAGCGGCGTGGGTCTTGAACGCTGTTGCGGTACGCCGCCGGAGTCACCCCCAGCACCTTCCTGAACCAGCGCGTCATGTGCGCCTGGTCCGCGAAGCCCACCTGGCCCGCCACGTCCGCCGGGCGGGCGCCCGCCTCCAGCAAGCCCCGGGCCCGGCTCACCCGGTGCTGGGCCAGCCATGCGTACGGGGGCATGCCCATCGTCGTACGGAAGGCTCGCAGGAGCTGGTAGCGGGAGAGGCCCAGGTCCGTGGCCAGGTCAGCGAGGGAGGGTGGGGAGAGGAGTTCGTCCGCCAGGCGGTCGCGTACGGCGAGGGCGATCGAGTCGGCGCCGGGGATTCTGTCGGAGGTGAGGAACGAGGTCGAGTGCCGGCGGGCCAGGGCCGTGAGCAGCCAGGGGAGGCGGGACTCGGATTCCAGCGGGTCGGGGCAGGTGCTCAGGTCGGTGTGGGCGGTGCGCAGGGCGGCGGCGAGTTCGGGGTCGTGGACGACGGGGTCGCGGAAGTGCGGGGTGCCGCCGAGGATGCCGTCGGTGAGGAGGGCGGGGGCCGGGTAGAGGGCGCGGTAGGCGTAAGAGCCGAAGGCCGACTCGCCGGTGTGGACCTCGCCGGGCGCCAGGACGACGATCGAGCCCTCCCCCACGGTGAGGGCGCCGCCCCGGTAGTCGATGCACGAGGCGCCCTGGACACAGATGCCGATGCTGAATTCCTCGTGGGTGTGCGGGGCGTAGCGGTGGCGGTCGAAGCGCGCGGTGAGGAGGTCCAGGGGGTGGTCTGGGCGGCCGAGGGTGGTGCGGGTCCAGCGGGTCTCGCCGTGTGTGCTCACCGCTGCCGCCCCCCGCTCCGCTTCGCCCCTGCACCACTTCGCCCTCGTCGGTCTTCAGGCTACGCCCGGCCGGGGCGGGATCGGGTCAGAGAAAGTCGGAGGTCTCCAGGTCGAAGGCGAAGGGTTCGGGGAGGGAGAGCGGTTTGCCGAAGGGGACGGTGCGGCGTTCGCGGTAGTCGTCGTCTCGGGGGTCGCTGAGGAGTGTCGCCTCGGAAGAGTCCCGGTCGATGAGCAGGTAGAGGGGGACACCACCGCGGGCATAGCAGCGGCGTTTCACCTCACGGTCGGCCTTCGGCCTGGTGGAGGTCACCTCCAGCACCATGGAGACACCCTGGCAGGGCATCCAGGGGTCCGCGCCACGGTAGAGCCGCAGGGAGCGGGGCGCGAACGTACCGTCCGGGATCACGTGATCCTTCGGACAGCCTTCGGCCCTCCCCAGTTTCAGGCCTTTGTTCCCGGAGAACTGCATGTCTGTCCGGGACCGCCTGTACACCTGCTGCACGATCAGCTCGATGTAGTCCTCGTGGTCCCCGTCCGGCGGCGGTGTCACAACGATCTCCCCCTCGATCAGCTCCGCCCGGAATCCCTCCGGGGTGTCCAGGGCGAGAAAGCCCTCCAGCAGGACGTCTTCCTGCGAGAGCGGCTCGTGGGCCATGGCAGTCATGTCACGCCCCTCCTTCTTCGGTCGCTCGCCAGACTGGGACATCGGCTGATCACCTGACCCTGAGATCGGGAACCGTTCCCTCGATCGTGGCACATGACCCCGGTCACCGTCAGTCGCGGCTCGTCACCGGATCCGTCGCTTGACCTTGCCGCAGCGTCAACGTTTCTACTGGGCGTATGCGGATCGGAGAACTCGCCGCGGCGGTCGGGGTCACCCCGCGTGCCGTGCGGCACTACCACCATCTCGGGCTGTTGCCGGAGCCGGAGCGGCGGGCCAACGGGTATCGGGACTACACGTTGCGGCACATGGTCGTGCTCGCGCGGATCCGGCGGCTGACGGAACTGGGGCTCGGGCTGGCCGAGGTGCGGGACGTGCTCGCGGACGACGCCGGGCGTGAACTCGTCGAGGTGCTGGGCGAGTTGGACGAGGATCTGGCACGGCAGGAGGACGAGATCCGGGAGCGGCGGGGGCGGTTGCGTGTCCTGATGGAGGAGGCGCGTGCCGGGCGGCTGCCGGCCGAGGGGCCCGTCTCACCCGAACTCGCCGCCCTCTTCGGCAAGTTCGGGCCCGCGCCGCACTCTCCGATGGCCGCCAAGGACCGTGAGGTGTTCGCCCTCCTGGAGACCACCGCAACGCCCGAGGCGCGGGCGGAGATGCTCGCGGGACTGGAGAACATGATGTCGGTCCCGGGTGCGGTGGAGCGGGCGCACGAGGCGTACGCGCTGCTCGACGCCCTCGCCGACGCCGCGCCCGACGATCCCCGGGTGGCCGAGGCCGCCCGCGTACTGGCCGACCTCATCCCGCCGGAGATGGTCCCGCACGGCACCGGCATCGACCTCGACGACAGCGGGGGCGACGGCGGCACCGGCAGCTTCCTGCGCGCCTTCTACGCCGACTTCGCACCGGCCCAGGCGGAGGCCATCCGCCGCACGCTCCGGATACTGCGGGAGGACCGTCCGTGAGGATGATCGGGATCATCAGGAGGAACACCGGCTACAGAGTCGCCCGCTCCCTCGTACGTCATGAACTCCTGCTGCTGGCAAGCCTGTTGCGCTGGGTGGCGCGGCGGCCGCACGGGGTCGGGGAGGAGGGCGCGCGGGCGTACGGGTACGCGCGGGGGCAGGGCGCCATGATGTTCGGGTTCGGCTTCGTGTGCGTCGTCGAGACCGTGACCATGTCCGTCCTGCTGCGCGACTTTCCGCTCGTGCACTCGGCCTTCCTCGTCCTCGACCTCTATACGGTCCTCATCGTCGCCGGCCTCCACGCCGCCTCCGTGACCCGGCCCCACGTCCTCACCGGGACCACCCTGCGGCTGCGGCGCTTCGCGACCGTGGATCTGCGTGTCCCGCTGAGCGCCGTCGCCTCCGTCCGCCGTGAGCTGCGGACGACGCACGAGAAGCGGGACGGCGAGCTCGCCATGGAGGTCGGGTCGCAGACCACCGTCACCCTGGAACTGGCCGAGCCCGCCGCCTACTTGACCTTCTTCGGCCGCCGCAGGGAAGTGCGCCTGGTGCGTTTCCACGCCGACGAGGCGGATCAATTCGTCCGCACCATCAGGGAGCTCATGAGCGAGGGCACGCCGGCACGAAGCGCGCCTTCGCCATTCCCGGCTCGGCCTGCGTGAGCCGCACTCGCAGCCGCTCCCCCAGCGGCGGCGTCCCGGGAGCGGGTGGCCGGGATGTCATCGGTCGGTCCTCCGCCCCGTACGCTGGCGCGGAGCCCCGATAAGCCCCAGAATCCCGAGAACCTCAAGAACAAGGAGCACCCGTGCTCGTCCTGCTGCCCCCGTCCGAAGGCAAGGCACCCTCCTCGGGTGGCGCTCCCCTGAAGCTGGAGGGGTTGTCGCTGCCGGCGCTCACCGAGGCGCGGGAGGCGGTCATCGGTGAGCTGGTGGAGTTGTGCGCCGGCGACGAGGACAAGGCACGTGAGGTGCTCGGGCTGAGCGAGGGGCTGCGCGGGGAGATCGCCAAGAACGCGGAGCTGCTGACGGCGGGCACGCGGCCGGCCGGGCAGGTCTACACAGGTGTGCTGTACGACGCCCTCGACCTGGCCACCCTGGAGACCGCCGCGAAGCAGCGGGCGGCGCGTTCGCTGCTGGTCTTCTCGGGGCTGTGGGGCGCGGTCCGGGTGACGGACCGGATCCCCTCCTACCGTTGCTCGATGGGCGTGAAGCTGCCCGGCCTCGGCGCACTCGGCACGCACTGGCGTACGCCGATGGCGACGGCCCTGCCCGAGGCCGCCGGGGACGGGCTCGTCCTCGACCTGCGGTCCTCCGCGTACACGGCCGCCTGGAAGCCGAAGGGCGAGGTCGCCGGGCGGACCGCGACCGTACGGGTGCTGCACGCGCCCACGCGGAAGGTGGTCAGCCACTTCAACAAGGCCACCAAGGGCCGCATCGTGCGGAGCCTGCTGTCCGCCGGGATCGCCCCCAAGGGCCCGGCGGAGCTGGTGGAGGCGTTGCGGGACCTCGGGTACGTGGTGGAGGTGGAGCCTCCGGCGGGAGCCGGGCGGGCGTGGACTCTGGATGTGCTGGTGGACGAGGTCCACTGACACCTTCCGTCGCATTGCAGCATGTGCAACATTCGTTGTGCATGCTGTTACCCCCGGGGCAGGATGACGGCATGTCGCCCTCGCCTCCTCCGCCCTGGTCCTCACACGTCTCCGTTCTCGACCTGGCGCCCGTCCTGCCCGTGGTCGTCGTCGACGACCCCGCCGACGCCGTGCCGCTCGCGCGGGCGCTCGTCGCTGGTGGGTTGCCCGCGATCGAGGTGACCCTGCGGACGCCGGGCGCGCTGGACGCCGTACGGGCCATCTCGGCGGAGGTGCCGGGCGCGGTGGTCGGCGTGGGTACCGTCATCACGCCCACGCAGGTGACCGACTCCGTCGCGGCGGGCGGGCGCTTCCTGGTCAGCCCGGGGTGGACGGACCTGCTGCTGCGGGCGATGCGGGTGTCCGGGGTGCCGTTCCTGCCGGGGGTCTCGACCGCGTCGGAGGTCGTGGCGCTCCTGGAGCGCGGGGTGCGGGAGATGAAGTTCTTCCCGGCCGGCGCGGCGGGCGGTACGGCGTATTTGAAGTCGCTCGCCGGGCCGCTGCCGCAGGCGCGGTTCTGTCCGACCGGTGGGGTCGGGCCGCTCAACGCGCCGGAGTACCTCGCCCTCCCCAATGTCGGCTGCGTGGGCGGCACGTGGATGCTGCCGCCCGACGCCGTGGCCGCGCGGGACTGGGCGCGGATCGAGGGGCTGGCGCGGGAGGCGGCGGGGCTGCGTGACCGTGCTTCAGCGCAGGTGTGACGTGTCGTTGAGGAGGCGGAGGGTGGCGTTGCCGTCGGCGTAGTACGCGAGGGCGGACAGAGAGGCCGCCGAGAGTTCCATGCGGAACAGGGACTCCGGGGGCGCGCCGAGGGCCAGGCGTACGAGGGTCTTGATCGGGGTGACATGCGTGACGAGCAGGACCGTGCGGCCCCGGTGCGCCGCGACCAGGTCGTCCCTGGTGGCGGCGACGCGCTCAGCGACGGCCGCGAAGCTCTCGCCGCCGCCGGTGGGTTCGGCGTCCGGGGAGGCCAGCCAGGCGTTCATGTCGTCCGGATAGCGTTCCCGCACCTCGCCGAAGCTCAGGCCCTCCCACGCTCCGAAGTCCGTCTCCCGCAGCCCGTCCTCCACGGCCACCCTCAGGCCCAGTCGGGCCGCGACGATCCCGGCGGTCTCCCGGCAGCGGGCCAGGGGCGACGACACGACCTCCTGGATCGTCCCGCGAGCGGCGAGGGCCGCGGCGACCCGCTCCGCCTGATACCGGCCGACATCGGAGAGGGACGGGTCCGAGCCCCCGCTCCCCGAGAACCGCTTCTGGGGGGTGAGGGGCGTCTCCCCGTGCCGCAGCAGCACGAAGGTGGCGGGTGTCCCGAGATCGGGGGCGACGGAGGCGACGTTCCTGGCGGCGCGGAGGTCGGCGGCGGTCTTGGATTGAGTGTCGGTGGCGGGCCCGGCAACGACAGCGGGTGCGGCCACGTCTTCGGCTTCGGGAGACCCACTGCCGCCGAGGGCCACGGGAGCGCCGGGAACGGATGAAGCCCCGCCGGCCGAGGGGGAAGCACCTGGCGAGGGGACGGTAGTCGAAGCGCTCCGCGCCCCCGCCAGCGCAGCCCTCGCCTTCGCCGCGCCCGCCGCCGCGTCCCCGGGTGGGCCCGACGGTTCAGGCTCGGCAGATGCGACCGGCGCGGCGGACCGGGTCGCGCGGGTGTCCAGGTCCGCCGTGGACGTGGTGGGCGACCACTGTGCGCCCCGCTTGCCCGCGTCCATCGCCTCGTTGGCGAGGCGGTCGGCGTGTTTGTTCTGGTCGCGGGGCATCCACTCGTACGTCACGCGACCGGGCGGGAGGACCCGCGCGGCCTCGGCGGCCAGGGGCTTCATGTCGGGGTGCTTGATCTTCCAGCGGCCCGACATCTGCTCGACGACGAGCTTGGAGTCCATCCGGACCCGGACGGAGGCCTCCGGGTCCAGCTCCCGCGCCGCCTTGAGGCCCGCGATGAGGCCCCGGTACTCGGCGACGTTGTTCGTGGCGACCCCGATGTACTCGGCGGCCTCCACCAACGTCTCACCCGTCACCGCGTCGAGGACGACGGAACCGTAGCCCGCGGGCCCCGGGTTCCCCCGGGAACCCCCGTCGGCCTCGACGATGAACTCCCGCACGCCGAAAGCCCCTTGCCGCCTCTAGAGGCCCGACTCGGATGTACGCACCAGGATGCGGCCACAGTTCTCGCAGCGGACGACCGTGTCGGCGGCGGCCTTGCGGACGTCGTTGAAGTCGGTGATCGACAGCTCCTGGCGGCAGCCCTGGCAGGTGCGCTGGTACAGCTTGGCCGCGCCGATGCCGCCCTGCTGGTCGCGCAGCTTGTCGTAGAGCTTGAGGAGGTCCGCGGGGACCGACGCCGCGATGACCTCGCGCTCCTTCGTCACCGTCGCCACCTCGCCGTCGATCTCCTCGAACGCGGCGTCCCGGCGGGCGGTCGCGTCGTCGACCTTCCCCTGGACGGCCCCGACCCGCTCGGTCAGCTCGGCGACCCGCTCCTGCACGGACTCCCGGCGCTCCATGACCTCCAGGACGATGTCCTCCAGGTCGCCCTGCCGCTTGGCGAGCGAGGCGATCTCGCGCTGGAGGTTCTCCAGGTCCTTCGGGGACGTGATCGCACCCGAGTCCAGGCGCTGCTGGTCGCGGACGGCGCGCTGGCGCACCTGGTCCACGTCCTGCTCGGCCTTGGTCTGCTCGCGGGCGGTGTCGCTCTCCTCGGTCTGCGCGGCGACGAGCAGGTCGCGCAGCTGGGTGTGGTCCTTCGTCAGCGACTCGATCTCGGCGTGCTCGGGCAGCGACCTGCGCTTGTGCGCGAGCTGCTGGAGACGTACGTCCAGGGCCTGGACGTCGAGGAGTCGGATCTGGTCGGCGGGCGCGGCGTTCAGTTGGGGGCTCCCAGTGATTCGGTGGCGGTGGTGGACGCCGCGTGGGCGGTCCAGGGGTCGGTGACCGTCTTGGAGACGTGGACGCGCAGGTCCCATCGCTCCCGGTCGGAGATCTCGTCGAGCTGGGCGGCCGCCAGCTCGCACCAGGGCCACTCGGTGGCCCAGTGCGCCGCGTCGAGCAGCGCGAGAGGTGTGTGGGTGCCTTCCGTGGTCCGGGCCACGGCCTCGGACGCCGGGTGGTGGCGCAGGTCCGCGGTGAGGAAGGCGTCGACACCGGCCGCGCGTACGTCGTCGAAGAGGCTGTCGCCGGAGCCGCCGCTGACGGCGACCGTGCGGACGAGCGCCTCGGGGTCGCCGGCGACCCGGATGCCCTGCGCGGTGGCGGGCAGCCGCTCGGCCGCCCGCGCGGCCAGCTCCCGCACGGTCAGGGGGTGGTCCAGCTCGCAGACGCGGCCGAGACCGCGCCGCCCGGCGGGGTCGGCGGGGTCCGGTACGAGGGGGCGTACGACCCTGAGGTCCAGCGCGCCGGCGAGGGCGTCGCTGACACCCGGATCGGCGGTGTCGGCGTTGGTGTGGGCGACGTGGAGCGCGATGTCGTGCTTGATGAGGGTGTGCACGACACGGCCCTTGAAGGTGGAGGCCGCGACCGTCGTCGTGCCGCGCAGATAGAGGGGGTGGTGGGTCACCAGCAGGTCGGCGCCCAGCTTCACCGCTTCCTCGACGATCTCCTGGACCGGGTCGACGGCGAACAGGACGCGGCCGACCTCCTGGTCGGGATCGCCGCAGACCGTGCCGACCGCGTCCCACCCCTCGGCCCTCTCGGGCGGCCAGAGGGCGTCGAGCGCGGCGATGACTTCAGACAGACGGGGCACGCACAAAGGCTACCTGCACTCCTCCCGTCCCCGACCGGCCACGGGTCACTTGACCGGACACCCCCCGACCAGCACATCCGTCGCCGTTCCCTCAGGCGAATCGCCGGACGAACACCCTTATGTGTGAAGGGGGTGCGGGTTGTCCCACGTCTGTGCGTACGAAAACTAGCTTCGTCGCCGGAGGTGATCGAACGATGACGGCCTGTACACCCCCCTCCCCCACCACGGGCCACGGGAACGACGCGGGACGGGAGAAGGACGGAACGAACGCCGACCCGCCGAGCGGAGATCGCTGTGAGAGCGGTGCCAGTGGTGCGCGTGGTGCGAGTGGTGAGTACGACGGGTACGACAGCAGAGGCGGCGGGCCGGGCGGAAGCGCCGGAGGCGACGAGCCCCCCGCGCCCGGCTGTGTGATCACCGCCGACGGGGCGTACGCGGCGCGGCTCGCGCTCGACGGCGAGTCCTGGTTCCCCGAGCGCTGGACCCTCGACGGTCACGAGCCGTACGCCGTTCCCCTGCCCGGCAACCAGCCGGAGGAGCCCGGCACCGAAGTGCTCCCCATGACCGACGGCCGGGTCCTCATCCACCGGGTGGCCGGCGACCTACACCTGTTCTCGCTCCTCTATCCCACCGGACCCGGCACCGGCGAACTCCCGCTCGGCGCGGTCGAATGCGCCGACCCGACGACCCGGATGCGGCTGCTGCCGCCCTCGCCGTGCGGGGAGCGGGCGTACGCCCTCGCCCTGAGCCGGACGGCCACGGCGGTGTGGCTGGTGGTAGGCGGAACGTTCGGGCCGGAGCTGGTGGCACAGCTGCCGGGCCGGTGCTCGGGCGGCGTCTGGCTGGACGCGACGGGCCGGCTGCTCGCTCTGGACCAGGAGTCGGGCGGCCGGACGAAGTCGGTGGCCGTCGATCTGGAGCAGGGCGGCGCGGTCTCGCCGCTGTTGCAGATCGCGGACGACAGCAACGACCGGGTGCTGCTCGCCGACCCCGACAGCGGACTGCTCCTGATCCGCTCGGACGCCCCCTCCCCCGGCCACGACCGGCTCGGCTGGGGCGTGTTGGGCAGTACGCTCCCGGTCCGTTTCCCGGAGTGTCTGCGGGTGCCCGAGGGGCATCGCGTCACCCCCTTCGCCATCCAGCCGGGACAGATCCTCACTCCCGAGAGCTGTGCGGTCGCGTTGCGCGTCGACGGACCGCGCGGCAGCTGGGTCGGCGTCTGGCGCCCGGCCGCCCGCCGCGTCCTCCATCTGCCCGCGCCCGACGGCTGGTTGACGGGTGCCGGGCTGTGGAGCCGAGAAGGCGTGCTGCAACTGCCCTACGCCACAGGGGTGGTGCGGTGCGGGGTGGCTCGGGTGGGGGTGCCTTGGGTGGAGGAGCCGGAGGAGGGTCCGGAGGAGTCCCCGTCCCGGGAGGGGGCGGGACCGTCGGGCACCGGGACCTCGGGCGCAGCCCCGTCGGCAGCCGTGCCCGCCGACGCACCTCCGGTCGACACACCACCGGTCGACACACCATCAGTCGATACGCAGTCGGTCAGCGCGCCCCCGGTCGGTGCGGAGCCGATCGGCGCGCCCTCGGTCGGTGCGGAGCCGTCCGTGCCCGTCGTCGCCCGGCCCGTGCCGTTGCAGCAGGCGCCGTTGGAGGGGCGAGTGCCCGAGGAGGTGGCCGTCGGGTGAAGGTGATGTGGGGGGCACGGGCCAGGTGGACGCGGTGTGGGCGACACGCGCTCGGGCGGCTTCGGGGCGAGCGGGGCGGCCCGTTAAAATCACCCGCCGGTAAGAAGATCATTCGACGGGGAACACTTCCAATGAGCGACGTGCACACAATCCAGCCGCCCACTGCCGACCCCCACGAGGCGGAAGGCCACGGCCGGCACCGGGGCCAGATCTCGGCCCACGAAGCCGAGAAGACGAGCCCTCGCGGACGCCACCGCAAGCCGGCCGAACACACGGAGACGACGACGTCCGCCTGAACGGCGACGGACGTCCTCCTGGTCACCTCTGGAGAAACGTCAATTCGACACCGGAACCGACCAGCACCATGGCACCGGCCCCGCCCGTCACGAACGGGCGGGGTCGGCCCCGTTCCCCGGCTCATGTCGCAGCCCCAGTACCTCCGCCGCCGCGAACGTCTCGCCCTCCGGCCGGTCCATGTAGTACGGCGTCAACAGGCCGTCCAGTTCGTCGTACGTGAACGCGTCCTGCTTGGTGTCGAACTTGGCCTGGACGCGCGGGCGTTCGACGATCGCCACCATGCCGCCGTGGACGACGAGGAGTTGGCCGTTGACCTGGGCGGCGGCGGGTGAGGCGAGGTAGCCCACGAGGGGGGCGACGTGCTCGGGGGCGAGAGGGTCGAGGCCGGTGTCGGCGCCGTCGGGCGCGCCCGGAAGACCCGCGAAGACGTCCTCGGTCATCCGGGTGCGGGCGCGCGGGCAGATGACGTTGGCGGTGACGCCGTACTTGGCGAGCGCGAGGGCCGTGGAGGTGGTCAGCCCGACGATCCCGCCCTTCGCGGCGGCGTAGTTGGGCTGGCCCGCCGATCCGGCGAGGAAGGCCTCGGAGGAGGTGTTCACCACCCGCCCGTAGACCCGTCCCCCGCCCTCGCCCGCCTTGGCCCGTGCCCGCCAGTGGGCGGAGGCGAAGCGAGTCGTGTTGAAGTGCCCCTTGAGGTGCACCCGGACGACCGAGTCCCACTCGTCCTCGGACATGGAGAAGACCATCCTGTCGCGCAGGATGCCCGCGTTGTTGACGAGGATGTCGAGCTTGCCGAACCGTTCGACCGCCAACCCGACCAGTTCCCGGGCCTGTTCGTGGTCGGCGACGTCCCCGATGTGCGCCACCGCCTCACCGCCGGCCGCGCGGATCGACTCCGCGACCTCCTCGGCGGGCCCGGTGGACACCTCACCGGAACCGTCCCGCCCCGGTCGGCCGTAGTCGTTGACGACGACGGCCGCGCCCAGGCGGGCCAGTTCCAGCGCCTCGGCCCGGCCGAGGCCACGCCCCGCGCCGGTGACGATCGCGGACAGTCCTTCAAGAGGCAGTGCCAGTGCCACAGCCGGGTCCCTTCCGCCGATGCCGATCCACTCGCGAGCCGGAGTCATGGGTACGGGTCACGGGTCACGCGTCACGTGCCGGACGGCCGACGTGGTCCGCCCGGCTCCGTGACCGTCGCGCTCCGGGAGCCGTCAGATCTCTATGCAGGTGCGGAGCGCCACGCCGGTCCGCATCTGGTCCAGCGCCTCGTTGATGTCGGTGAGGGGCACCCGGTGGGTGATCAGCCCCGCGAGGTCGATACGGCCGGCGCGCCAGAGGGCGATGGCCCGCTCGTAGGAGCGCAGGACGTCTCCGCCTCCGTACATGGAGGGCAGGATGCGCTTCTCGTCGAAGAACAGCTCGAACATGCTGAGTTGGAGGAAGTCGTCCAGCGCGCCCGCGCCGACCACGACGAGGGTGCCGCCACGCCGGGTGGTCTCGTACGCGGTGCGGGCCGTGGTGGAGCGTCCGACGACCTCGAAGACGTAGTCGAACCCCTCGCCGCCGGTGACCGACTGCTTGGCGTCGGCCAGTTCCTCCGGCGAGATCGCCTTGGTGGCGCCGAACTCGAGCGCCGCCTCGCGTCGTGAGACGACCGGGTCGACGGCGACGATCTCGGCGGCGCCCTTGAGCCGGGCCCCCTGGATCGCCGAGATGCCGACACCGCCGCAGCCGATGACCGCGACCGACGAACCGGCCTCCACGTCGGCGGTGTTGAGAGCCGCGCCGAGGCCGGTGGTGACGCCGCAGCCGATGAGGGCGGCGATGTCGAAGGGCACGTCGTCCGGTATCGGCACGGCACAGCCCGCGTCGACGACGACCTCCTCGGCGAACGTACCGGTGCCCGCGAAGCCGAAGACGTCCCCGGCGGGCCGCTTGAAATTGGGCGTGCCAGCGTTCAGGAATCCGGCGAGGCAGAGGTGGGTCTGGCCGCGCTTGCAGGCGGGACAGGTGCCGCAGGCCGGGAGCCAGCACACGAGGACCCGGTCGCCGGGCTTCAAGTGGCCGACGCCTTCCCCGACTTCGACGACCTCACCGGCGCCCTCGTGGCCGGGGACGAACGGTCCCGGCTGCGGCAGCACCCCGGCCATGGCGGAGAGGTCCGAGTGGCACAGCCCGGTGGCCCGCACCCGGATCCTCACCCTGCCCGGCCCGAAGCCCACCGCCTCGACGTCGTCGAGCACGTCCAGCTTGTCCTGGCCGATCTCGTGCAGTACGGCTGCGCGCATGGTGCAGCTCCCCTCGGAAATATCAGAAGTACCTGTGATCCGCTGATTCGCTGCTCATGCGTGGTCGACGAGCGTGTCCGCGAGGACCGGGGCGTCGTCCCGCTCCACGGCCGTCACCGTCACCCGCACCGTCCGGTCGTCCGCCCGCCACATCCGGATGCGGAGCGTCTCGCCCGGGAAGACGACGCCCGCGAAGCGCGTCCCGTACGAGCGGACCCGGCCGACGTCCCCGCCGAGGACCGTGTCCACCACGGCCTTCAACGTCATCCCGTAGGTGCACAGCCCGTGCAGGATCGGCCGGTCGAACCCGGCGCGCCCGGCGAACTCCGGGTCGGCGTGCAGCGGGTTCCAGTCGCCGGAGAGGCGGTAGAGCAGCGCCTGGTCCTCGCGGACGGTCCGCTCCACCTCCTTGTCGGGCGCGGTCGTCGGCGGTTCCTGCCGGGCGGACGGGCCACGCTCCCCGCCCCAGCCGCCCTCTCCCCGTACGAAGATCTGCGCCTCGTTGACCCACAGCGGGCCCTCGGCGTCGGCGACCTCGGTCCGCATCACCAGGACGGCCGCCTTGCCCTTGTCGTACACCGCCGCCACGCGTGAGGTCGCCGTCGCCCGCCCCTCGACCGGGATCGGCCGTCGGAGCTCGACGCGTTGGCCGCCGTGCAGGACCTTGGCGAGGTCGACGTCGACGCCGGGTGCGTTCAGCCCGCCGATCACATCCGGCGAGCCGGCGCCCGCGACGGTCGCGAAGCTCGGCAGGACGTGCAGCCGCGACTCCAGTGTGTAGCGCAGTTCGTCGGGGTCGGTCGCGGGGGTGCCCGCGCCGATACCGAGGTGGTAGAGCAGGACGTCCTTCCGGGTCCACGCGATCTCGGCGGAACGGGGGTCTGCCGCGAGCGCCTTGGCTGCGTCGATGGGCATGGGGCTCCTGGGCGGTCCGGGGCGGGTGACTGGGCTGAGGAACCTCGGTACGACCGTCCGCACCAGCGGCCGCACCGAGGTCGTCACGGCCGACCCGGAACCCGCCCACCTAGAACGCGTTCCAGTCCGGCGACCCTCTGTATAGCCCAGCCTCGTGCACATGTGAAGGCTCCTGACAGTACGTCAGATCCTGACGGTGAGGAGAGAGGGAGGGGTCGGAGCCGGGGCCGCCTCAGGCTCAGCCGGTCACCTTCGCCGACTCGTACTCGGCCCCCTCCGGCGCCAGCGCCATGAACCAGCTCGCCAGGGCGCCCTTCGGGTGGACTAGGCGGGGGTTGGGAACTGCTGGCATTGGACTGCGTTCAAGGGCGTTCTGGTGAGCGGGGGTGAGCGTGGATGGCCTGTGCCGTGCCACGCTCCTTGCTGGTGATGCCGGTTTCCGGCGGGGAACTGACGTTCCCTCATCGAATGCGTGACCTTCATGGGCGGTGCTCGTTCCCCAGGGCGACGGGGTATTCGAGTCGGGCCGGGCGGGGGTGACGGGGTGGGTGAGCTGCGGAGCATCGCGGCGCCGTTCGTGGCGTCCGGCCCGTCCGGTGTGGCCGTCCGGACCCGGCTCAAGCAGCTGACGCCGGGTGATGAGACGGTGTTGCGTCTGGTGGGCGGGCATCTGGGGTCGCTGGCTTCAGGGGATCTCAAGGCGCGCTGCCGGGACGGCCTTGCGCACTCCGCTGAGGCGTGGGCGGTCCGCAAGCGGGAGCTGACACCTGCCTCGTCATCACGCTGGGCGGGCAGTATCACCAAGGCCACGCACGACCAGTGGGCACTGGCCCGCCGCTGCCAGTCGGCGCACATCCAGAACCTGGAAGCCGGCATCCGCACCATCGAGGCTCGGCTGGCACTGCCGGTCGGCCAGAAGGGGACGAAGAAGGCGCCGGGAGGTTACCGGTCACGGCGGGAGTGGCACGCGAAGGCGCGGCGCCTGCGGGTGCTTCAGGACCGGCTGGCCGCCGCGCGCGCCGACCGCGAGGCCGGGATCGTGCACATCGTGCGCGGCGGCAAACACCTGGCCCGCACCCGCCACCACCTCGACGAGGCCCGGCTCACGGAATCCGCGTGGCGTGGGCGGTGGGAGGCGGAGCGCTGGTTCTGCCAGGCCGACGGGGAGTCCGGCAAGCGCCACGGCAACGAGACCATCCGCGTCAGCCCCGACGGCGAGGTGAGCATCAAACTGCCCACGCCGCTCGTGTACCTGGCGAACGCCCCACACGGCCGGTACGTCCTGGCCTGCAAGGTCGCGTTCGCGCACCGGGGCGGTGACTGGGCGGACCGCGTCGCGGCGAACCGGGCGATCGCCTACCGCATCCACCTGGATACGGGCCGGGGCCGCTGGTATCTGACCGCGTCCTGGCAGATTCGGACCACCCCCGCCCTCCCGATCGAGGCGGCCCTCGCCCATGGCGTGATCGGCGTCGACATGAACGCCGACCACCTGGCCGCCTGGCGCCTGGATGTCCACGGCAACCCCACCGGCGCCCCTCGCCGCTTCTTCTACGACCTGACCGGTACCGCCGGACACCGGGACGCGCAGGTCCGCCACGCCCTCACCCGTCTCCTGCACTGGGCCCGCAGCTGTGGTGTGCAGGCGATCGCGGTGGAGGACCTGGACTTCGCTGCGGAGAAGACCCGGGAGAAGCACGGCCGCCGCACACGCTTCCGCAAGCTCATCTCCGGCATGCCCACCGGCAGACTCCGCGCCCGGCTGGCCTCGATGGCCGACCAGACAGGCATCGCGGTCATCGCGGTCGACCCGGCCTACACCAGCCGGTGGGGTGCCCAGCACTGGCAGAAGCCCCTCACCAGCACCACCCGTAAGACGACTCGCCATGAGGCTGCTGCCGTGGCGATCGGAAGGCGCGCCCAGGGACACCCGGTCCGGCGACGGACGGCACCGCCCCCACACGACCGGAGTGATCGTGCGGGGCATCGGACCGTCCAGGCCCGACCAGGTGTTGCCGGGCGTGAGGGACCCCGCCCCCGCATTCCCGGACCACGGACACGATCCGTGCCGCCCGGACGCGGAGCGAACGCGGGCAACCAGAACGCCCAACACCGTCCGGGGCGTTCGACTGAGCATGGGTTCTGGCAACAGGACTCACTCCCGCTCAGTCCCTAGGAACGGTTGCGCAGGTCCGCGTGCCAGCCGTCGCCCCTGTTCCGCCGCACGTCGACCGAGGTGCCGTCGGACCAGGTGACGCGCACTTCCTGGGTGGTGGGGGCGACCTGGTCGATGACCAGGCGCTTCGAGGCGCCGCCTGCGCCCTCGTCACCGGGGGGCAGGACTGCCGCGAACGGGGACGCGAGGGACGCGACGGAGCTTCGCCAGGCCCTTCGACGCGTTGCTCTTCACCGTCCCCACGGAACAACCCATCGCCTCGGCCGTCCGGCTCTCGCTGAGGTCCTCCCAGTAGCGAAGGACGACGGCTTCTCGCTGGCGCGGCGGCAGTTGTGACAGGGCCCTCAGCAGGGCACTGCGGTCGTCGGCCTGGGCGATGCGGTCACCGCTATCGGGGAGCTCGGGCACGAGGTCCGCGTCGCTCCGGGGCGCGAGGAACTCCTTGAGGCGTCTGCGGTGCCTGCGCGCGTGGGCGTTGATCATCACGCGCCGGACGTAGGTGTCCGGGTCGTCCGTCGCACCGACGCGGCGCCAGGCCACGTACACCTGCTCCAGCGTCGTCTGGACCAGGTCCTCCGCGGCGTGCTGCTCTCCCGTGAGCAGGAACGCCGTCCGCATCAGCCGAGGCCAGCGGCCGACGAGGAAGCTCTGGAACCCTTCGTCCCGAGCGTCCCTGGCCTGCTTCCGATCCCCCATGAGCACCTCCTAGATGCTTTTAACAGTCCATGAGGGCACCGATCCGTTGCCTCGACCCGCGAGAAGATTCCGAGCCCCGCGACCCGCCCTGACGCCCCGTCACTTCCCCATGGGCAAGTCAAGCTTTCATTAGTCACCCGAAACAACGGAATAGTTGCCCAGGCGCACGAGGTTCAGATGGCACCCACCTTCACCCCGGCCAGGAGGCCCCGCTCCATGACACAGCCGCACACACCGCCGACCCTCGAGGGCCCCACCACGCGCGCCGGCGGAGCGATCGTCCCGGTGCTGGCCTTCGCGGGGATCGTGGTCGCGGTGATGCAGACCCTGCTGGTCCCGGTGATCAAGGATCTCCCCCAGCTGCTGGACACCTCGGCCGGAAACGCGACCTGGGTACTGACCTCGACCCTCCTCTCCGGCGCCGTGGCCACGCCGATCATGGGCCGTCTCGGCGACCTCTACGGCAAGCGCCGGATGCTGCTGGCCAGCCTGTCCGTGATGGTGGTCGGGTCGCTGATCAGCGGTTTCACCAGCGCGCTCGTCCCGATGATCGTCGGCCGTACCCTCCAGGGCGTCGCCATGGGCGCGATCCCGCTGGGCATCGGCCTGATGCGCGACGAACTGCCCCGTGAACGCCTCGCCTCCGCCATGGCCCTGATGAGCTCGTCCATAGGCGTCGGCGGCGGACTCGCCCTGCCGCTGGCCGCCGCGGTCGCCCAGAACACCGACTGGCACGTCCTCTTCTTCGCCGCCGCCGGTCTCGGGGTGCTGTCCATCGTCCTCACCCTCGTCGCCGTACCGGAGACGAAGACGCGCGCGGAGGGCAGCTTCGACTACGTCGGCGCGCTCGGTCTCTCCCTCGGCCTCGTCCTCTTCCTCCTGCCGATCACCAAGGGCAGCGACTGGGGCTGGACCTCCGCGACCACGCTCGGACTGTTCGCCGCGTCGGCCGTGGTCCTGCTGCTCTGGGGTGTTCTGGAGCTGCGTATCGCCGCGCCGCTGGTGGATCTGCGGACCACCGCCCGCCGCGAGGTCCTTCTCACCAACCTCGCCTCGATCATGGTCGGCGTCTCCTTCTACGTCGTCTCCCTCGTCCTGCCGCAGCTCCTGCAGCTCCCCTCCGCCACCGGGTACGGGCTCGGGCAGTCGATGGTCGTCGCGGGTCTGTGCGTGGCCCCGCTCGGGCTGACGATGATGTTCACCGCGCCGGTCTACGCCCGGATCTCCGCCAAGTACGGGCCGAAGAGCACGCTCATCCTGGGCCTGCTGATCATCGCGATCGGCTACGGGGCGGGGCTCGGCCTGATGAGCGCGGCATGGCAGACCGTGGTGGTGTCGGTGGTGCTGGGCGCGGGGATCGGCCTCGCCTACTCCTCGCTCCCGGCGCTGATCGTCGGTGCGGTCGATCCGTCCGAGACGGGGGCGGCCAACGGGCTGAACACGCTCATGCGCTCCATCGGTACGTCCATGTCGAGCGCCGTGATCGGGATGGTGCTGGCGAACACCGCGAACGAGGTGGGTGGGGTGGCGATCCCCACGATGCACGGCTTCCGCGTCTCGTTCCTCATCGCCACGGGGGCGGTCGCCGTCGGCCTGGTGCTGGCGCTCTTCCTGCCGAGCCGGCGGCCTGCGCGGACGCTGCGCGCGAGCGGTGAGGGTGGGGCCGGGGAGGCGGACGTGGTCTCCGGGGAGGGGCGGGGCGTCCTCGCCTCCCGTTAGGGGCCGTCGCGTGGCAGTCGAGGGCAGCTGCGGGCCCGGTGGGGGGGGCTGGTCGCGCAGTTCCCCGCGCCTGAAAAGCAGGGGCTGCGCCCCGTGCTTTTCCCACCCGCAACCGGCAGCCCACCGGATCGCCCGGGCCCCGCACCCTCCGCCGATCACCGCATGGCAGCATGGGGCGCCCCGGACGGCGTACCGCCGAGTACGGGCACGTCAGGGCACAGCCGACTCGTACGACTACACGGAGGACCCATGTCCGCGGCACCGCACGCGAACCCGGCCGGGCCGGCGCCCAAGGCGGAGATTCTCGAGGCCTTCGAGGGGGCCAAGGGGTTCATGCCGCTGAAGGAAGGGCTGGCGTTGTACGCGGCGGCGATCGAGGCGGGGCGGCTGGGGCTGCCGTTGCTGGAGGTCGGGACGTACTGCGGCCGGTCGACGATCCTGCTGGCCGACGCCGCCCGCGAGGCGGGGGTCACCGCGATCACGGTCGACCACCACCGGGGCAGTGAGGAGCAGCAGCCTGGCTGGGAGTACCACGACGAGTCCACCGTCGACCCCGAGGTGGGCCGCATGGACACGCTCCCCACCTTCCGCCGCACCCTCCACCGCGCCGGCCTGGAGGACCACGTCGTCGCGGTCGTCGGCCGTTCCCCGCAGGTCGCCGCGTTCTGGGGCACCCCCCTGGCCTTCGTGTTCATCGACGGCGGCCACACCGACGAGCACGCCACCGCCGATTACGAGGGCTGGGCCCCGCACATCGCCCCGGACGGTCTCCTCGTCATCCACGACGTCTTCCCCGACCCCGAGGACGAGTTCACCGGCCAGGCCCCGTACCGCGTCTACCTCCGCGCCCTGGCCTCCGGCGCCTTCACGGAGGTCTCGGCCACGGACTCCCTGCGGGTGCTGCGGCGGACGGGCACAGGTAGCTGAGGCCCAGGTAGCTGAGGCCCAGGTAGCTGAGGCACAGGGGCGGGGCCCGGCTACGCCACCTCTATGCCGTAGTCCTGGACCAGTTCCTCCAACCCGCCCCGGTACCCCTTCCCACCGACGACGAAGTCCCAGTCGCCGTTGGCGCGGCGGCGGAACGAGCCGAGGGTCAGGGCCGTTTCGTCGGCGCGGCCGTCGGAGACGTCGAGGCGGCCCTGTTCGGCGCGGGACGGGTCCAGGAGGCGGATGCCGGCGTCCGTGAAGCCGGAGAGGTCGGCGTCGGGGTTGGCCGCCGGGTCGATCGCGGCCACCAGGACGAGACGGTCGGCCTCCGCCGGCAGCGCGTCGAAGGCAACCTGGATCGCGGCCTTGTCGGGTGCGGTCGGCGGGACGGCGCGGACCGTGCCGTCGGGGGTGCGGTGGTTGTTGTAGAACACGAAGTGGTCGTCGCTGAGGACCCGGTTGCCGTGGCAGACGAGCGCGCAGACGTCCAGGGCGACGCCGCCCGTCCAGTACATGCCGAGCACGCTGTGATCCTCGGGGGACGGGTCCGGGGCGGACGGGGGTGCGCTGGTCCGCTGGGCGGGCAGCACCACGGTGGGATCGGCCGTGGACGTCACCGTGGGATCGGCCGTGGGCATCACCACCGTGGGATCGCCCATCGGCACCACCACCGTGGGATCGCCCATCGGCACCACCACCGTGGGATCGCCCATCGGCATCACCACCGTGGGATCGGTCGGCGACACCGGCGCGGGGCGCTCGTCGGTGCCCAGGCGGCCCCGCAGCCCGTGCCCGTGCAGCAGGTCGACGAGTTCGCGGCCCGAGATCAGCTCCAGTGGCTTGCCGTTGGCGAAGGTGTGGGAGCCGGGCCCGAACTTGGACGTCGTCACCAGGACGCCCTTGTTGGCCCCGGCGTCCTGGACCGTGCCGTAGAGATCGCGCACGGCGGACGGCGGGACGGTGTTGCGGTAGCGCTTGACCTGGACGACGATCTTGCCGCCGCGGATCGGGGTGGGGTCCAGGGCGTCGACGTCCACCCCGCCGTCGCCCGAGCGCTGGGTGGTGACGGCCTGCATGCCCATGGCCCGGAAGAGCTCCGCGACCAGTGCCTCGAAGGCGAGGGGGTCCATGGCCAGGAGGTCGGGCTCGTCCTCGCCGCCGTGGACGACGACACCGTCGCCGACGTCGTCGGGCCTGCGTCCGGGGCGGACGGGGGTGCGCTGGTCCGGTCGGGCGGACAGTTGGCCCCGGAGGCCGTCCGTCAGGCAGTCGACGGCGCTCACCTGCTCCAGATGCAGCCCGGCGAAGACCGTCCGGGGCGCCGTGACGGTCACCAGGAAGAGCTCGGCGCGGCGGCCGGTCGCGGGATCGTGGTCGTCCACGAACCCGTTCAGGACGACCGACTCCAGCGCGCCGAACTCGTCGGCGGTGAACAGGTCGTGGAGCACCAGCAGGGTGCACTGGGCGAGGACGTCGCGGTAGAGGGCCCGCCGCTGGGTGGCCGGGCGGGGGCGCTCCTTGTCCTGGTCGACGCTCGGCATGTAGACGACGGTCTTCGTCTCGGGGACGACGTCGTACCGGGGCAGCTCCCAGTCCAGGACCAGCTGCCGTGCCGCCGGGTCGTAGGCGGCGCGGACACCGCGCGGGAAACCCTCGGGCCAGGCGGACGAGGCGTAGAGGGCGGCGGAGAAGTAGTCGACGGCGGCTTCCGGGTCGCCGTCGCGCAGTGCGCTCGCCATCTGGGCGAGTCCGGCGTTGTGCCGCCGGATCTCGGTCCGCTGCCCTTCCGCCCATTGCTCGTACTGCCGCTGATACTGGGCCAGTTGCTGCTGTCGCCGGGCCTCGGCGGCCTGCGCCGCGTGCCAGTCGTGCTCGAACCGGGCGCGCGCCTCGGCCTGGGCGCGCCGCTGGGCGCCCCAACCGCCCTGTGCCTGGTAGTGGTTGGGGTCGGGCATGGGCACGGGCTGAGCGAGCGGCCCCGGTGAGAACGGCTCCAGGCGCTCGGACCGGGAGAGGGAGGCGGCCCGGAACGCCGGGGCGCGGCAGCCCGCGACCAACAGCCCCTCCAACACCCGTACCCACGCGTCCAGTTCCTCCGTACGCCGCCGGGCCTCCGCCTCGCGCTGCTGCCGGTACGCCGCCTGCTGCTCGCGCTGGCTGCGGGCCACCTCCCGCTGGTACGCGCGCTGTTGTCGCTCGTACTCGCGCTGCTGCCGGGCCCGCTCCTCCGACTGACGCTGCTGCTGGCGTTGTGCCTCGGCCCAGATCCCGGCCAACCCGTTGGAGCGACGACTCATGCGCTACAGGCCCTCCCACCGGGGCCCCGACCGCCCGCGAGGCCCCGCCCCCACAACCGGACGTAATCGCACGACTTTATCCCGCGACGGCGCGTCCCTCTACCGCTGGTCAGCCGCTGATCGGCGCTGATCGGCCGCTCAGCCCATGTACCGGACGAGCAGGTAGGCGGCCGCCGCCACGACCACGATCACCGCGACGACCGCCGCCCGGTACGCCCGTGTCGGGAGGGGACGGGGCGGCGGGGGCGGCGGGGTGGCCTGGCGCGGCGAGTGGGCGCCGCCGGCGGGGTTGCCGCTGAGCAGGGGGACCGGCAGGGGCCCGACGATGGGCGCGACGGGCGGCTGCCAGTCCGTCCCATCGGCGGTGCCGGACTCCGCCCATGGCTGGAGTTGGCCGGTGGCCAGGCGGCGCCAGCGGCTGCCGGAGGAGTCGGTGAACTCGACGGAACAGAGCAACGGCGAGGGCGGTGAACCGGTGGCGGAGGTCATGGGGAGGTCGACGGTGAGCCGGCCGCCCGCCGGCAGGATCTCGCGGCCGTCGAGGCGTACGCCGTCGTAGTGGACGGCGACCTGGACGAGCGGCTGGTTGCTGGTGTTGACCGCTTCGAGGTGCCACCGCGCGTAGCCGTCCGCGAGCACGGAGGGTCTGCTGCCCATGGTGACGTGCAGCATCGACGACTGGATCAGCTTCTCCCGCTGGTCCGCCTCGCGTTCACGGTCCTCGATGCGGCGCTCCCGCTCGGCCAGCCGGCCGGCCTGACGGACGTTGTGACGGTGCCCGGCGATACTCACGACGAGCGCCGAAGCCCCCACCACGGCCCCGAGGACCGCGATCACCACCTCGATCATCCCCGTACTCTGACCTGCCGACGGCCGCCCGGTCCAGCCTGTGCCGCGACGCCGGGCGTGGCGCTCCGCAGGGGCGCTCGCAGGGGTGTCCCGCCCGTGCGCCGCGCGACCCGTAAGGTGGCAGGCGTGTCGTACGTAGGCCCGGACTTCGATCCGCCCCAGCCCCGCCGTTCCGTCCTTCGCCGTCCGCTGACCGTGGCGGTGGCCGCGGTCGTGGTGGGGGCGGTGGCCGGGTGGGGGGTCTGGCAGGTCACCGGGGGTTCCGGGGGCGGGGACGGCGGGTCGGACAGCGCGCGGGTGCCGCAGACGCGGTCGGCGACCACTCCCCCGGCGAGCGGGGAGCCCAGCGCGTCCGCGGACGCCCGGAACGGGGAAGGCGGCGACGGCGGCGAGGGCGGCGACGGCAAGAAGGCGGACCCCTCGGGTTCCGCCTCCGCGCCCGCCGCCACCGGGCCGCTGAAGGGCAAGGTCGTCGTCATCGACCCGGGGCACAACCCCGGCAACTTCCAGCACACCACCGAGATCAACCGCAAGGTGAACATCGGGACGCACGCCAAGGAGTGCGACACGACGGGGACGACCACCAACGACGGTTACCTGGAAGCTGAGTTCACGCTGGACGTCTCCCGCCGGCTGCGGACGCTCCTCCAACAGGAGGGCGCCACGGTGAAGTTCACCCAGGACGACGACCGCGCCTGGGGTCCGTGCATCGACGAGCGGGCGCGGATCGGCAACGAGGCGGAGGCGGACGCGGTGGTGTCGATCCACGCGGACGGTTCCGGGTCCGGCAACCGAGGCTTCCACGTCATCCTGCCGGGCTCGGTGAACGAGGGCGCCGCGGACACCCGGCCCATCGTCGCCCCCTCCCGCGATCTCGGCGAGCGCATCGCCGGCTACTTCGTCCGCGCCACCGGCAGCGCCCCCTCCAACTACGTCGGCGACGGCACCGGCCTCGTCACCCGCACCGACCTCGGCGGCCTCAACCTCTCCACCGTCCCGAAGGTGTTCATCGAGTGCGGCAACATGCGCGACAGCAAGGACGCGTCCCTGCTCACCAGCGGCACCTGGCGCCAGAAGGCGGCCCGCGGAATCTCGGACGGCATCACTAGCTTCCTGAAGAATTGAACAACTTTCCCTTTCGGGAAACGGATGGGGCTCCGGGCGCTAAGCGGAGTGCCACGGAATGACGTGCGCGCGGTCTCAATCTGTCAACGGTTCCCTCCGAGTTCGTCGGGTGCGCGGGGATACGCGATATCCATGACGGGGCGCCGCTGACCAGCGGTGCCTGGCGGACAGGAAGCGCGCAGGGGAACCTCTGCGGGAATCGTGAGTTTTCTGCGCGGGTAGGGGGCGGGTCGTGATCATCGCGGTGAACCCGGCGGACACCCACGTCGGTCGGACGATAAGGTCGTCCCTACGATGAGGGGCCACCCCCGCGCTTCCCACCACGGCCTGACGGCGACATGGTGACGGCGACGCCTCCACCGATGACGAGACGACTGACGAAGGACCTGAAGTGAATATCCGCTCCCTCACCAGAGGCGACGGCGTCGTGATCGGAGCAGCGGTATTGCTGTTCATCGCGTCGTTCCTCGACACGTTCGACGGCTCCGGCGACGACATCCCCAATGCCTGGGACAACCTCGGCTTGGTGATGAGCATGTACGTCGGCGGCATCATCGGGGCGGTGCTGATCGTCATCGCCCGTGCGCTGCCGCAGCCGCCCAAGGTCGTCGGTCTCGACCTGGGCCAGCTCGGGGTGGCTCTGACGATCTTCGCCGCGTGGACCTCGTTCTGGTCGATCATCGACCCGCTGGGCGCGATGGAGGAGTTCTTCGGCGGCCTCGGGGGCTCCGAGCCGGAGTCCGGCGCCGGTCTCATCCTCGGTCTCATCGCCGCTCTGCTCCTGGCCGCCGCCGCCATCGCCACCCCCCTCGTCCCCGCTCTCAAGGCCGCTCTCGTCGGGGCTCCGCGGCCGGCCGCGCCGCAGCCGTACGGGGCTCAGCCGCCCGGTGGTTACGGGTACCCGGGCGCCGGTGCGCCGGGGCCGTTCGGGGCGGGGCAGCCGGGGCCCGGGCAGCCGGGTCAGCCGGGCCCGGGGGCGCCGTTCGGTGGTGCTCCGCAGCAGCAGGCCGCGGCGCCGCAGCCGCCGGCCGGTGACTTCTCGCCGTTCTGGTTCGCGGTGCCGGTGGCCCGTCCGCTGTTCGCGGAGGACGGTTCGCAGTCGACGATCGCCGAACTGGCGCCGGGCACCTGGTACCTGGCGGTCGAGCAGCGCGGCGCCAACCTGGTCGCCCAGACGCAGGACGGCCGTCGCGGTGTCCTCCAGGACACCAGCGGCATCCAGCGCGGCTGAGCCACACCTCGCCACACAGTCGTACAGCCGTAGTACAGCGGCCCCTCGCCCTTCCGGGCGGGGGGCCGTTGTCGTACAGTCGCCTCCCTCCCCTACAGCTGACGCTCCGTCAGGAGGCAGGCGTATGCGGCTCGGTCTGGCACTCGGTTACTGGGGACGCGGCCCCTCGGCGGACCATGTCCCGCTCGCCCAGGAGGCGGAGCGGCTCGGGTACGACTCGGTGTGGACCGCCGAGTCCTGGGGCTCGGACGCCTTCACCCCGCTCACCTGGATCGCGGCGCGGACGTCGAGGATCAAGCTGGGCACGGCGGTCGCGCAGATGGCGGCCAGGTCGCCCACCACCACGGCGATGCACGCACTGACCCTGGACCACCTCTCCGGCGGTCGGGCCATGCTCGGGCTGGGGCTCTCCGGGCCGCAGGTCGTCGAGGGCTGGTACGGGCGGCCGTTCCCGAGATCGCCGCTGACCGCGACGAGGGAGTACGTCGACGTCGTACGCCAAGTCCTCAGGCGGGACGGCCCTGTTGAGATCGACGGGCGTTATCACCCCCTCCCCTACGACGGGCCGGACGGCACCGGCATCGGCAAGGCGCTCAAGCCCATCACCCACTCGCTGCGGGCCGATCTCCCCGTCCTGCTCGGCGCGGAGGGACCGAAGAACATCGCGCAGACGACCCGGATCGCGGACGGCTGGCTGCCGCTGTACTGGTCACCGTCGCGGACCGAGGTCTACGAGTCCTCGCTGACCGACCTGCCCGAGGGCTTCCTCATCGCGCCCATGGCACGGGCGAGGGTCTGTGACGACGTCGCCGAGGGGCTGTTGCCCGTGAAGGCGATGCTCGGCTTCTACATCGGCGGGATGGGGCACGCCCGGCGCAACTTCCACGCCGATCTCATGGCCCGCATGGGGTACGAGGAGGAGGCCCGCCGCATCCAGCGGCTCTTCCTCGACGGGCGGCGCGAGGAGGCCGTACTCGCCGTGCCGGACGCCTTCGCGGACGAGATCTCGCTGGTCGGACCGCGTGAACGGATCGCGGAGCGACTGGAGGCGTGGCGGAAGGGGCCGGTGACGGACCTGCTGGTGCTGGCCCCCGATCCGCATACTCTGCGGGTGCTGGCGGAGCTGAACTCCTAGGCGGAGGTGAGGCGTCGAGGGGGGCTCGTGGGGGCGGGCCAGGTTTCGACGGGGGGCGACGGGCAACCCGTCAGGCATGTCTCGATATAGCGGTTCCAATCAGGCGGGCCGGGTCATCGCGATAGTCGCCGATGTCATGGCGTTCATCCTCGGCCTGTGGATCCTGATGTACCTGCTGGGTGCGAACGGCGCGAACGACTTCGTGCAGTTCGTCCATGACGCGGCTCGCTGGCTCGCCGGCTGGTCGCACGACCTGTTCACGTTCGACGAGCAGTGGGCCAGGGTGGTGGCCGGGTACGGCCTGGCAGCCGTCGTCTACCTGCTCGTGGGCCACGCGATCGCCAATCGCATGCACCGGCATTGAGCGGGTGCGGGTCCGGTGGGGGCTGGTCGCGCAGTTCCCCGCGCCCCTGAAAAGCAGGGGCTGCGCCCCGTGCTTTTCAGGCCCCACAGGGGCCGTTGCTTTTAGGGGCGCGGGGAACTGCGCGAGAAGCCCCACGCACCCGCACCCGACGACGCACCCCTCACTTCAGCAGCACTCCGCGTCCAGCCCGGAGGGCAGACGCTCCCCGCCGAACACCGCGCACGTGGCCTCGTCGCCGCCCAGCGCGGCCACGGCCAGCAGGAGCGAACCCGCCGTCCACGAGGTGAGTTCCTCGGGCCAGACGGCCCGGTCCTCGAAGACGTACCCCGTCCAGTACAGGCCGGAGTCGGGGTCACGGAGGTGCTGGATGGACTGGAGTATCTCCAGGGCCCGGTCGGACTCGCCCATCGCCCAGAGCGCCAGGGCGAGTTCGGCCGATTCACCGCCGGTCACCCACGGGTTGGGGACGACGCAGCGGACACCGAAGCCGGGGACGACGAAACGGTCCCAGCCCTCCTCCACCCGGGACTTGGCCTCGGCACCGGTGAGCGCGCCACCGAGCACCGGGTAGTACCAGTCCATCGAGTAGCGGTCCTTGTCGAGGAACCGCTCGGGGTGCCGCCGTATCGCGTGCCGGAGCGCGCCCACCGCCAACTCCCAGTCGGGCTGCGGCTCCTCGCGCTGCTCGGCGATGGCGAGGGCGCAGCGCAGCGCGTGGTGGATGGACGAACTACCTGTCAGCAGGGCGTCGTTCACCGGGGTGCCGTCGTCCTCGCGCTTCCAGCCGATCTGGCCGCCGGGCTGCTGGAGCCGCAGGACGCACTCGATGGCCGCGTAGACGGCGGGCCACATGCGGTCGAGGAAGGTGTCGTCGCCGGTGGCCAGGTAGTGGTGCCAGACGCCGACGGCGATGTAGGCGACGAAGTTGGTCTCGCGGCCCCGGTCGGTGACATTGTCGGCGTCCCCGTCGGCGTACGCGGCGTACCAGGAGCCGTCCTCGTTCTGGTGCCGGCGCAGCCACTCGTAGGCGCGCTCGGCGGCGTCGTGCTCACCGGACGCGTCCAGGGCCATGGCCGCCTCGGTGTGGTCCCACGGGTCGAGGTGGTGGCCGCGGAACCACGGGATGGCACCGTCGGCGCGCTGCACCGCGAGGATGCCCCGCACGGTCGCTGCGGCCTCCTCGGCGGTGAGGACCCCGGGCAGGACCAGGTGTTCTGTCCGGGGGGTCGTCACTTGGCGTCCGCCCCGGTCTCGGTGCCGGCCTCGGCCTCGGTCCCGGCTTCCCCGGCGATCCGGGGGAGGTGCGGCTTGGTCGCGTACGCCACGAAGCTCTTGCCGATCACCGGGTTCAGCGCCTCCTCGGCGACCCGGGTGAGCAGCGGCTTCTTCATGATGTCCCAGACCAGCAGCTTGTGGTACGCCCGCACGGGCAGCGCCTTGTCGTTGTCGACGCCGAACGCGCACTTCAGCCACCAGTAGGGCGAGTGCAGGGCGTGGGCGTGGTGGGTGCCGTACGGCTCGAGGCCCGCCTCGCGGATCTTGGCCAGCAGTTCGTCCGCCTTGTAGATGCGGATGTGGCCGCCCTCGACCTCGTGGTACGCGTCGGAGAGCGCCCAGCAGACCTTCTCGGGGCCGTAGCGCGGCACGGTGACGGCTATCCGCCCGCCGGGCCTGAGCACCCGGACCATCTCGGCGAGGACGCCCTTGTCGTCGGGGATGTGCTCCATCACCTCGGAGATGATGACGACGTCGAAGGACTCGTCGGGGAAGGGCAGCGCGAGGGCGTCGCCCTCCATCGCGGTGGCGGTGGCGCCCTCGGGGGCCTCGCCGGCCTCCTTCATCGCCGCGAACCACTTGGCGACCTCGCGGATTTCCTCGGCGTTCTGGTCGAGGGCCACGACCTGGGCGCCGCGCCGGTAGCACTCGAAGGCGTGCCGGCCCGCTCCACAGCCGAGATCCAGGACCCGGTCCCCCGGGGCGAGCGGGAACCTGGAGAAATCGACGGTCAGCACGTGGCCCTGCTTTCGCGGTCGGCGCTTTCGCGGTTTGCTTCGACTACTTCGACTACTTCGTCGACGGCTCGGTCGGCCTGGTCGGATGGGACGCCTCGGTCGGCTTCGGGGGCTCGGTCGGCTGCGGCGGCACTGCCGGCCCCGGCGGCCGCGCGGGCGATCGCCTCGCGGTAGTGGGCGACCGTGCCCTCGGCCGCCTTGGCCCACGTGAACCGGCGCAGGACGCGCTCGCGCCCCGCACGGCCGAGCCGCTGCCGGAGGCCGGGGTCGCCGAGCAGCCGGCCGAGCGCGGCGGCCAGGGCGCCCGGGTCGCCCGGGGGCACCGCGAGGCAGGTCTCGCCGTCGGGTCCGGCGACCTCCGGTATGGCTCCGCCGGTGGTGGCGACCAGCGGCGTGCCGGTGGCCATGGCCTCGGCGGCGGGCAGCGAGAACCCCTCGTACAGCGAGGGCACGCAGGCGACCTCGGCCGAGCGGACCAGGTCGACGAGTTCGGCGTCGGAGATGCCCTTGACGAACTCGACGGCGCCTTCGAGGCCGTACCGCTCGATCGTCTGGGCGACCGGGCCCTCGGTGGGCCGCTTGCCCACGACGACGAGATGGGCGGTGGTGTGCTCGGCGCGCACCTTGGCGAGCGCCTCCACGAGGAAGACGAGTCCCTTGAGCGGCACGTCCGCGCTGGAGGTGGTGACGATCCGGCCGGGCACCTGCGGCACCGCCGGATTCGGCGAGAAGAGGTCGGTGTCGGCGCCGATGTGCACGACGTGCATGCGGTCGTCGCGCACGCCGAGGTGGTCGACGATCTCCTGACGGGAGGTGCCGGAGACGGTGAGCACGGACGGCAGCCGGCGCGCGACCCGCTTCTGCATGCGGGTGAAGGCGTACCAGCGGCGTACGGACATCCGGCGCTGCCGGCCCTCGGCCGCGTCCAGCTCCAACTGCCGGTCCACGGTGATGGGGTGGTGGATGGTGGTGACGAGCGGGGCGCCCACGTCGCCCAGCAGCCCGTACCCGAGGGTCTGGTTGTCGTGGACGACGTCGAAGTCGCCGCGCCGGGCGCGCAGATGGCGGCGGGCGCGGAGCGAGAACGTCAGCGGCTCGGGGAAACCGCCGGTCCACATCGTCGCCACTTCGAGGGCGTCGATCCAGTCACGGTACTCGTCCCGCTTCGGGGTGCGGAAGGGGTCGGGCTGGCGGTAGAGGTCGAGGCTCGGCAGCTCGGTGAGGGAGATCCCGCCCGGTCCGTCAACCGGGACGGCGTCCTCGTCGAGCACGGGATAGGGCTGGGAGCCGATCACCTCGACCCGGTGGCCGAGACGGGCCAGCTCGCGTGAGAGGTGCCGTACGTAGACGCCCTGGCCCCCGCAGAACGGGTTCCCTTTATAGGTGAGGAGCGCGATGTCGAGCGGTCGCCCGCCGTCGGCGGCAAGGTCACGTCGGGACCCCGCCCGACTGGCCTCATCGGTCACTCCTGGCCCCCTTCTCACTGCGATTTCCCGTGAGATTACGACGAGACGGTAATCTAGAACAAGTTTCAGAGTTGATCGCTCAAGAGGCTCTGAATCTACCGGCTGGTAGAACCGCTGTGAGAGATGGATCAGGTGATTCACGCCACGGCACACGCCCTGGCATGCTCTTTGATCGCATATCCTCACCGACCGTCACGACTGCCACGGGAACGAGACCCATGCCTGCGGAAGCCAAGGTGGAGACCAAGCTGGAGGCCAAGGTGGAGGTCAAGGTGGAGGCCAAGCAGGACGGCGGCACCGCGCGCACCGACTCGCCGCCCCTCACGGAGCGCCAGGAGGCCCGCCGGCGCCGCATCCTGCACGCGAGCGCCCAGTTGGCCAGCCGGGGCGGTTTCGACGCCGTGCAGATGCGCGAGGTCGCGGAGTCCTCCCAGGTCGCCCTCGGGACCCTCTACCGCTACTTCCCCTCCAAGATCCATCTGCTCGTCGCCACCATGCAGGACCAGCTGGAGCACATGCACGGCACGCTCCGCAAGAAGCCCCCGAGCGGCGAGACGGCCGCCGAGCGGGTCGCCGAGACCCTGATGCGCGCGTTCCGGGCCCTGCAGCGCGAGCCCCACCTCGCGGACGCCATGGTGCGCGCGCTCACCTTCGCCGACCGCAGCGTCAGCCCGGAGGTCGACCAGGTCTCCCACCAGACGACCGCGATCATCCTCGACGCGATGGGGCTGGACGACCCGACCGCCGAGCAGCTCTCCGCCGTCCGCGTCATCGAGCACACCTGGCACTCGGCCCTCATCACCTGGCTCTCCGGCCGCGCCTCCATCGCCCAGGTGAAGATCGACATCGAGACGGTGTGCCGCCTGATCGACCTGACGGCCCCGGAACGGCGGGCGCGGACGTAGGAGAGCGGGCGCTCCTGGGCGCACGAAAGGACCTACGAGACGGGTTCCCTGCGCCGGTATTACCCGGATCAGGTGCTGGAGGTCGCCTTCCGGCCCTGTCCTGCAGCCTTCCGGCCTCTCAGCCCGACCGTCGACGTCGGCACCGGCGGATCTGCTACCTCGCGCCCATGTCGGCTACTCCGGTCGACTCCCTCACTCGTCTCGTAGGCTGTTTTCCACAATAGAACGCCCATACGGGAATACAACCCCCAAAGGGGATTTTTTACTCTTCAGCCCATGATCTCCAGCCCGCTCCAGCTCCGCCCGATCGCCTTCTCGGCGGCCCACCGGTCCAGCAGCCGTCGGGCGTCCTCCTCCGGGGCCGCGAGGGTGAGGCGCTGGGCGCCGGTGCGGGCCGGGGTGTGCTCCTTGTGGATCGTGCCCTCGCTGCAGCAGGCGCAGTGCACGGTGAGGCTGTCGGCGGTCTCCGCGCCGAAGTCGTGGTCGGCGAAGAGGGCGACGAGGGCCTCCAGGTCGGCGCTCTCGCCGACCGCGACCGTCACCTGGAGGGTGGGCAGGTCGGACACCTCGAAGAGCAGCAGTTCGTCGAAGACGGGGAAGGTCGTGCCGTCGAGGACGCGTTCCCCGTTGGGCCGGCCGTCGTGGAGGACGATCTCGCCGTAGCGGCGGCCGCCGGTCACGGGGACGTTGACCACGCGGCCGCGCGTCGGGCACAGCCGCTCGATCCACACCACCTCGCGTTCGCCCCCGGTGTCCAGGCGCACACAGGCATGGCCGAAACGGCCCTCGATCTCGCCCTCGCCGTCCGGGACGTCGAGGCCGAAGCCGGCCCAGGCGTCGCGCGCCACGGCCCAGTCGCGGCGGATCGTGGCCGCGATGCCGAGGTTCCAGAACGCCGGGTCGCCCTCGCCGCGCGGCGCCCGGGCGGCGGCCTGGACACCCAGCTCGTACGCCTTGTCCCAGTTGCGCAGGAACTTGTGGCCGAGCGCGGCGTCGTACCACCACCCCGCGCTCGGCTTCTCGTCCGGGAAATGCGCGAGCACCCGCTCGTAGAGGTCGGCGGCGCGCTGCCACTCCTCGGCGTCCCAGGCCGCGTACGCCTGCTCGATCAGCCTCTTGGCCTCGGACTTCCGCACTTCTTCCCGCCCCGCGTGTGTGTTCGTTCGTATGTCGACCGTATGTCGACGGCAGAGCGTAGGCCCCTACTCCTCCGGCGGGAACACCGGCTCCCCGCTGTCGAGCAGGGTGATGGTGATCGCCTCCACCGGGCAGCCCTCGGCCGCCTTCAGGACGCGTTCGTGGGCGTCGGTGTCCGGTTCGACGGGATGGGACTGCATGGCGGAGTCGAGGCGGAAGGCGTCCGGGGCGAGGTGGACGCACTGGGCGGAGCCGATGCAGAGGGCGCGGTCGACCTCCACGTGCCAGCGGTCGCCCATCACCCGACCCCCTTGCCCGCCGTGACACCGGCGGGCGGCTCGTAGCCGGCGGGCAGGTGGATCATCTTGTGCTCCAGGTACTCGCCGTACCCCTCGGGGCCGAACTCGCGCCCCAGCCCGGAGTTCTTGTAGCCGCCGAAGGGGCCGAGCATGTCGAGGCTGAAGGTGTTGACCGAGTAGGTACCGGTGCGGACCCGGCGGGCGACGTCGATGCCGCGTTCGTCGTCGGCGGTCCAGACGCTGCCGCTGAGACCGTAGTCGGAGTCGTTGGCGATCCGGACGGCCTCGTTCTCGTCGCCGTACGGGAGGAGGCAGATGACCGGGCCGAAGATCTCCTCGCGGGCGATGCGCATCGTGTTGTCGACGTCGCCGAAGAGGGTCGGCTCGACGTACCAGCCGCGCTCCAGGTGCGCCGGCCGGCCGCCGCCGGTGAGGATCTTGGCGCCCTCCTCCTGGCCGATGCGGATGTAGTCGAGGCTGCGGCGCTGCTGGCGGGCGGCCACGAGCGGGCCGAGTTCGGTGGCCGGGTCCAGGGGGTCGCCGACCTTCAGCGCGGAGGCGTAGGCCGCGAAGGCCTCGGCGAACTCGTCGTAGCGGGTGCGCGGGACGAGGATGCGGGTCTGGGCCACGCACGCCTGGCCGTTGATCATCCAGGCGAAGGGGGCGATGCCGTTCACGGCGGTCTGCGCGTCGGCGTCGGGGAGGATCACGGCCGCCGACTTGCCGCCCAACTCCAGGGTGACGCGGGTGAGGTTGCGGGCGGCGACCTCCATGACGCGCTTGCCTGCGGCGACCGAGCCGGTGAAGGAGACCTTGTCGACGCCCGGGTGCCCGACCAGGTACTCGCTGACCTCCCGGTCGGCGGGAAGGATCGAGAGCACGCCCTCGGGCAGGCCGGCCTCGGCGGCTATCTCCGCCAACAGATAGGCGTCCAGGGGGGTTTCGGGCGACACCTTCAGGATCGCCGGACAGCCGGCGAGGAGGGCGGGGGCGAGTTTGGCGGCGGCGGTGAACTGCGGCACGTTCCAGGGGACGACCGCCGCGACCACCCCGACCGGCTCGCGCCGGACGAGGATCTGGCCGAGCACGCCGTCGCGGCGCTCCTCGTAGGTGAAGTCGCGGGCGGTGGTGATCGCCGCGTCCCAGGCCATCATCGACGCGAGGGCCTGCACCATCACGCTGGAGGTGAACGGGGTGCCGTTCTCGGCGCTGATGATCCGGGCGAACTCCTCGTGGCGCACGGCGAAGGCGTCCTTGATCCGGGTGACGACCGCGATCCGTTCGTCGAGGGTCGTACGGGGCCAGGGGCCGTGGTCGAAGGCACGGCGTGCGGCGGCCACGGCCCGGTCGACGTCCGCGCGCGAGGCGTGCGGGACGCGGCCGATGACCTCCTCCGAGTGCGGCGAGACCACCTCGATGACGTCCGCGCCCAGGGGGTCGGTCAACTCCCCGCCGATGAACAGCTGTCCGTGTTCCACGAGTTCGGTCATGGCCGTTGCCTCCCGGAGCCACTTCTCTGACATACCGTCAGTTTCGAATAGGGAACTGATACCAGTTCCAGGGGAAGGAGTCCATGTCATGCGTCGGCCGATGGGGGCGGCTGCGTATTCCCGCGCCCATCCCTGGTGGAACTCGTTCTAGTTATAGTGACTTCATGACACAGGTGACCGATCACGGCGGAGGCGTACGGTCCATCGAGGTCCCCATCCCGGACAACCCGCTCGGCCACACCCTCGTGTACGTCGTCGACACCGACCGCGGGCCTGTCCTCGTCGACACCGGCTGGGACGACCCGGCGTCCTGGGACACGCTCGCCGCGGGCCTGAGCGCGTGCGGTACGTCGGTCGCGGAGATCCACGGGGTCGTGATCACCCACCACCATCCCGACCACCACGGCCTGTCGGGGGCCGTGCGCGAGGCGTCCGGGGCGTGGATCGCGATGCACGCGGCGGACACGGCGATCGTGCGGCGCACGCGCGGGACCGGGCCGGACCGCTGGTACTCCTACATGACGGACAAGCTCACGGCGGCGGGCGCGCCCGAGGAACACCTCGCGCCGCTACGGGCCCCGCGCCGGCCGCGCGCCGCCCTGCCCGGGTTCTCCCCCGCGCTCCCCGACCGCGAGATCGTGCCCGGTGAACTCCTCGACCTCCCCGGCCGCCGCGTCCGCGCGATCTGGACGCCGGGCCACACGCCGGGGCACGTCTGCCTCCATCTGGAGGAGGCGCACCCGGCCCAACTCCCGGGTCACGGAAGGCTGTTCTCCGGCGACCATCTCCTCCCCGAGATCAGCCCGCACATCGGCCTCTACGAGGACCCGGACGACGACACGGTCACCGACCCGCTGGGCGACTACCTCGACTCACTCGAACGCGTCGGCCGTCTCGGCGCCGCCGAGATCCTTCCCGCCCATCAGTACGCGTTCACCGATACGGCCGCGCGCGTACGGGAGTTGCTGGCCCACCACGAGTCCCGGCTGACCGATCTGCTCACCCTCCTCGCCTCCCCGCTCACCGCCTGGCAGCTCGCCGAACGCATGGAGTGGAACCGTCCCTGGCCCCAGATCCCCTTCACCTCCCGCAACATCGCGGTCTCCGAGGCGGAGGCGCATGTGCGGCGGCTGGTGAAGCTGGGCAGGGCGGAGATGGTGCCGGGGAGTGATCCGGTGCGGTACGTGGCGGTGTGACGGCGGTACGGGGTTGCGCGGCTCAGCACCCAGGGGAGGCGTTCGCTCGTTTTTTCGCCCCCGCCGCCCCTACCCGTCCCATCCTCAAGGGGCTGCGCCCCTTCGACCCCCACCGGGTCGGTTGTCGGCCGCCGGTTCGGTGGGGGTTCTCGCGCAGTTCCCCGCGCCCCTAAAGGCCTGCGGCCTTCTCAGGGGCGTCTCGGATCAACTCTTCTGCCTTGGCCAGGAGTTCGATCTCCTGGGGGGACATGGTCGGGTTGGATGCCCGGCGGTGGCTCGCTTCGGTCAGGTCGTGGTGGGTCATGGTGTGGTCGGGGCGGTGGGCCAGGAGGGAGGTGAGGGTGGCGTGGGCCATGGGGGCGCGGGTGTCGGTCGGGTCGACGGCGACCTGGGCGAGGATCATCGCGGAGACGGCCCAGTCGAGGCCGGGCGGCCCCTCCTCGGCGTTGCTCCAGTCGATGACCTGCGGGCCGTGCGGGGTGAGGAGGACGTTCTCCGGGTGGAGGTCCAGGTGGAGGACCCGGGCGCCGGGGCGGCGGCGGGGTGGCACCGTGTGGAGGGTGCGCAGGAGTTGGGCCAGGGTGGCACCGACCTCCGCCGGGGTGACCTGACCGGCGGCGCAGGCCTCCAACAGGGTCGGGCCCGACAGGCGTCGCAGCACCATCTCCGAGCGGGACGCCGAGTGGACGCGCGGCACGGGGTAGCCATGGCCGCGCACGTACTCCATGACCTCGGCCTCGGCGGCAGCGTCGCCCCACCCGTCCCGGTAGCGGCGCAGCACCCAGGCGCCACCTCCGCCGACCCGTCCGGCACGTTCGGTACGTCCGGCAGGTTCGGTACGTCCGGCAGGTTCGATACGTCCGGTACGCCCTGTGTGCCTGTCGGCTCCGTCACTGTCGGCGGCGCCTTCCGGGGCGCCGGCCTCGGTCTCCGCGTCGAGGCCGCCGTGACCGTGCGGTCCTGACTCCCCCTCGTCGGCGTGGAGTTCGTACACGTCGGCCGTGCGGCCCGCGCCCAGCAGTCTCCCCGTACGCATGGCCCGAACCTATCGCGGCCCGCGGGCGGCCCTCAGGATCCCGGCTACCGGCAGGTAGAGTGACCGCGTCGTCATCACACCCGTACAGGGGGAAGCCGGTGCAAATCCGGCGCTGACCCGCAACCGTGAGCCGGCCTCGGCAGAGGGCGGCAAGTCGGACTGCCCTGGACGGAATCGTGACCGGCTCGCGTCACCGGCGGCCCGCCGGTGCACGGCACCGTCGAGGAATACGGAGCCGAGCCGCCCGGTGCTCCGCCGTGCCGCCCGGCTCCCCGTCAGGGGGGAGAGGCAGCCGCCGATTTGACTTCCTCCCCCGCCTAAAGGCGGGGGATTCCGGCGGTCGCCCGCTGGGGTTCCTGTTTCATCGACGACCGCCCCGTCCGGGAGGACTCCCGTTGAGGTCTTACACCGTCTCCGCAGGCAGACACGGCCAGCCCGGCCGCGAGAATGTTCTTCGCCGCGTTCACGTCGCGGTCATGCAGGGCGCCGCAGTCGCACGTCCACTCGCGGACGTTCAGCGGCATCCTCACCGCGACCGTGCCGCAGGTCCCGCACAGCTTGCTGCTGGGGAACCAGCGGTCGATCACGACGAGTTCGCGCCCGTACCAGGCGCACTTGTACTCCAGCATGGAGCGCAGTTCCGTCCACGAGGCGTCCGAGATGGCGCGCGCGAGTTTGCCGTTCTTCAGCAGGTTGCGGACGGTGAGGTCCTCGATCACGACCGTTTGGTTCTCACGGACGAGTCGAGTCGACAGTTTGTGCAGGAAGTCGCGGCGCCGGTCGGCGATCCGCGCGTGGACCTTGGCGACCCTGCGCCGGGATTTCTCCCGGTTCGCCGAGCCCTTCGTCTTCCGCGACAGCTCACGCTGTGCGCGGGCCAGGCGGGCACGGTCCCGGCGCTCGTGCCGGGGGTTGGTGACCTTCTCCCCGGTCGACAGGGTCACCAGGGAGGTGATCCCGGCGTCCAGGCCGACAACCGCGTCGGTGGCGGGGGCCGGGGTAATGGCGTCCTCGCACAGCAGGGACACGAACCAGCGCCCGGCAGCGTCGCGGGACACGGTCGCCGTGGTCGGCTCCGCGCCCTGCGGGAGCGGGCGCGACCAGCGGATGTCCAGGGGCTCGGCCATCTTCGCCAGCGTCAACTGCCCGGCGCGCCACTTGAAAGCGCTGCGGGTGTACTCGGCCGACGCGCGGGACTTCTTCCGGCTCTTGTAGCGCGGGTACTTCGCGCGCTTGGCGAAGAAGTTCCCGAACGCCGTCTGAAGATGGCGCAGCGCCTGCTGAAGCGGAACGGAGGACACCTCCGCCAGGAAGGCCAGCTCCTCGGTCTTCTTCCACTGCGTCAGCGCGGCCGACGACTGCACGTAGGAGACACGGCGCTGCTCGCCGTACCAGGCCCGTGTGCGCTCCTCCAGCGCCCTGTTGTACACGAGACGGACGCAGCCGAACGTACGGGACAGCTCAGCCGCCTGCTCGTCCGTGGGGTAAAAGCGGTACTTGAATGCCCGCTTGACCTGCTGCATCACGCCTCACACCGTATCAGATTCCGTGTGAGCGACGGAGATCGGCCGGTGACCGGTGCACGCCGGTCCGCCCTGGTGGCGAACCGGCTACCCCTGCCCTGCTCCGCAGGAGCTTCGTTTCCTCCCCCGGCTGAAGCCGGGGGTATCCACGAAGGAGATCCCCGATGAATGTCCGCCGCAGCGCCGCGGTCGTCGCCGTACTGACCGTCACAGCCGGACTCGGCACGGGACTCGGACTCGGACTGGGGCTCGCGCCGGTCGCCCTCGCCGACGGCACGGCCTCCGAGGCGTCCACCGCTCCCTCCGCCTCGCCCTCCCAGGCGATACCCACCGGTCTGTACGGCTCCAACGACCCCACGTACGACGGTGTCTGGCGGCAGTCGCTCACCCTGCTCGCCCTGGACGCCGTGGGGGAGAAGCCCGGCGCCGGGGCCGTGGAGTGGCTGGTCGGGCAGCAGTGTGCGAGCGGGGCGTTCCCGGCGTACCGCGCCGACGCGACCGCCGAGTGCGACAGCGCGACGGCCGTCGACACCAACAGCACGGCGGCCGCGATCCAGGCGCTCGCGGCGGTCGGCGGGCGGGACGCCGAGGCCGGCCGGGCGGTGCGGTGGCTGAAGGACGAGCAGAACGAGGACGGCGGCTGGGGCTACACCGCGGGCGGCCCCAGCGACGCGAACTCGACGTCCGTCGTGATCGGCGCGCTGGCCGCCGTGGGCGACGCCCCGGGGAAGCAGAAGAAGGACGGCAACTCCCCCTACGACGCCCTCGGTTCCCTCGCCCTCCCCTGCGACGGCGACCGTGCTGCGAAGGACGGTGGGGCCTTCGCCTTTCAGCCCGACAAGAAGGGCGGTCTGGCCGCGAACGCCGACGCCACGGCCGCCGCCGTGCTCGGCAGCCTGGGCAAGGGGTTCGTGGTCGGGGCGGGGAGCGGCGAGGGGAAGGGCGGGGCCTCGTTCGACGCCTGCGCCTCGGGTGACGCTCCGGAGGACCTCGCGCACAACGGCGCCGTCCATCTGGCCGGTGCCCTCACCGCCGACGGCTATCTGACGTCCTCCCTCGCGGGCGCGGAGGACCAGCCCGACCACGGCAACACCGCCGACGCGGTCGTCGCGCTCGCCGCCGCCGGGGACGTGGACGCGACCGAGAAGCCGCTCACCTGGCTGGAGAAGAACCACGGCGTGTGGGCGGCCAAGGCCGGGCCCGCCGCGTACGCCCAGCTCGTCTTCGCGGCGCACGCCTCCGGTGGCGACCCGCGTGACTTCGGTGGTGCCGATCTGGTGGCCCAGCTGCAGGAGACCGGTCCGGCCGGGGAGGTGGACGACTACTCCTCGGTGCCGGTCGACGACACGGCCGCCGGGGACGAGGCGGACAGGTCCGGCGACGGTCTCGCGGCGGGCGTGTGGTGGGTGATCGGGCTCGGGCTGGTCGTGGTCACGGCCGTGGTCGGGCTCGGGCTGGTGCGGGGCGCCCGGAAGCGGCCGCAGGCATGACCGGGCGTCGGCCACGGGGTGGAACGGCCGCGCCGCGAGGCGGAGTGCCCCCGAGGTGGGGTGGCGTGTCCCGGCTGTGGGTGGGAGTGCCCCGGCTGTGGGTGGCGGTGCCGGCCGCCTTCCTGAGTGGTCTGCTGCTGGTGCTGGGAGGGTCGACACAGGCCCATGCCGCCGCGTACCGGTACTGGTCGTTCTGGGAGCGGGACGGTTCCGCGTGGGCGTACGCCACGCAGGGGCCGTCGACCGCGCGGCCGACGGACGGGGCGGTGCAGGGCTTCCGGTTCGCCGTGAGCCGGGACTCGGCCGACGCGATCCAGCCGCGTGGCGCCGCCGACTTCGGCTCCGTCTGCGGGAACACGGCCGCGCGGGCCGGGGAGAAGCGGGTCGCGCTGGTCATCGACTTCGGTACGGCGGCGGACGCGCCGGAGGGCGAGACGCCTCCGGCGGCGCGTACGGCCTGTGCGCGGGTGCCGGACGACGCGACCACGGCCGAGGCGCTGGCCTCCGTCGCGAAGCCGCTCCGGTACGACACGAACGCGCTGCTGTGCGCGATCGGGGGCTATCCGGGGAAGGGGTGCGGAGAGGCGGTCGACTCCGATGCCGGGGCCGACGTCGGGTCTGGTGCCAACTCCGGTGCCGGTTCCGACTCCGACGGTCGTGCCGACGCCCCGAGTTCGACGGCCGGGGCCGCCCCCGAGGACGGGCAGGGGCCGTCCGTCGGGCTGTTCGTGGGTGCGGGCGTGGTCGCCGTGCTGGCCGCCGCCGCGGTGTGGCGGGCGCGGCGGCGCCGGGGGTAGGGCGGCGCGATGCGGTGGTTCACAGGACGCACGGAGTCGGGGCCGGCCGGGGGCGGGTCCCGCGACTCGGCGGTGCCTCAGCGGCCCGGCACGAGGTCGCACCGGCTCGACGCGAGGTCGCACCCGCCCGGCGCGGGGTCGCGCCGAGGTGGGGTGCACGCTCTTGCCTGGTGGGGGTGGGCGCTCGGGCTCGGGACCGCCGCGTCGCGTACCACCAACCCCCTGCTCCTCGCGCTGCTCATCGCGGTGGCCGGATACGTCGTGGCCACGCACCGGACCGACGCCCCCTGGGCCCGCTCGTACACCGCGTTCGTGAAGCTCGGGCTGGTGGTGCTGGGCGTTCGGCTGGGGTTCGCGGTCGTGCTGGGCTCGCCCATCCCCGGGACGCACACCCTGCTCACGCTCCCCGAAGTGCCGCTCCCCGCCTGGGCACAGGGGATCCGGCTGGGCGGTCGGGTCACGGCGGAGGGGTTCCTGTTCGCGCTGTACGACGGGCTGCGGTTGGCCACCCTGTTGATCTGCGTCGGCGCCGCGAACGCCCTGGCCAACCCGGCCCGCCTCCTCAAGTCCCTCCCCGGCGCCCTGTACGAGGCCGGCGTGGCCGTGGTGGTGGCGATGACGTTCGCGCCGCACCTGGTGGCGGACGTACAGCGGTTGCGGGCCGCGCGGCGGCTGCGGGGCCGGCCCGACCGGGGCGTGCGCGGGCTCCTGCACGTCGGACTCCCGGTGCTGGAGGGCGCGTTGGAGCGCTCGGTCGCGCTCGCCGCCGCGATGGACGCGCGCGGCTACGGCCGTACCGCCGAGGTCCCGGCACCCGTCCGCCGTACGACCGCCGCGCTCACCCTCGGTGGACTGCTCGGCGTGTGCGCGGGAACGTACGGCGTGCTGACCGCCGAGGGCGGGGGCTACGGCCTGCCCGTGCTGCTCGCCGGACTGGCCGCCGCGCTGGCGGGACTGCGGCTGGGCGGCCGTCGCTCTCCGCGCACCCGCTACCGGCCCGACGCGTGGGGTGCGCGGGCGTGGCTGGTGGCCGGGTCCGGGGTGGCCGTCGCCGCGCTGCTGATCGTGTCCGCCGCGTACGACCCCGCCGCCCTGCACCCCGTCGTCGTCCCCCTCACCTCCCCCGACCTGCCCCTGCTGCCCGCCGCCGCGGTCCTGCTGGGCCTGCTGCCCGCGTTCGCCGTACCCGCTCCGACCGTCGCCCCGTCCGAGGAGGACACCTCATGATCCGCTTCGAGGACGTGTCCGTGACGTACGACGGAGCGGCCGAACCCACCGTCCGGGGCGTGGACTTCGAGGTCCCGGAGGGTGAACTCGTGCTGCTCGTCGGGCCGTCGGGGGTCGGCAAGTCGACCGTGCTCGGGGCGGTGAGCGGGCTCGTGCCGCACTTCACCGGGGGCACCCTGAGCGGCCGGGTGACGGTGGCCGGGCGGGACACCCGCACGCACAAGCCGCGTGAACTCGCCGACGTGGTCGGCACGGTGGGCCAGGATCCGCTGGCGCACTTCGTCACGGACACGGTCGAGGACGAACTCGCCTACGGGATGGAGTCGTTGGGCATCGCCCCGGACGTCATGCGGCGCCGGGTGGAGGAGACGCTCGACCTGCTGGGTCTCGCCGATCTCCGCGACCGCCCGATCGCCACGCTCTCCGGCGGGCAGCGGCAGCGCGTCGCGATCGGGTCCGTGCTCACCCCGCACCCCCGTGTGCTCGTCCTCGACGAGCCGACGTCCGCCCTGGACCCGGCGGCCGCCGAGGAGGTCCTGGCCGTGCTCCAGCGACTCGTCCACGACCTGGGCACGACGGTCCTCATGGCCGAACATCGCCTCGAACGCGTCGTGCAGTACGCCGACCGGGTCGCCCTCCTCCCGGCCCCGGGCGCCCCGCCGGTGCTGGGCGCTCCGGCCGAGGTGATGGCCGTCTCGCCGGTGTACCCGCCGGTGGTCGACCTGGGCCGCCTGGCGGGCTGGTCCCCCCTCCCCCTGACCATCCGGGACGCCCGCCGCCAAGCGGAACCACTCCGAGAAACCCTCGCCCTGAAGGGGCGCGGGGAACTGCGTGATCAACCACAAAGCACCCGCACCCCGCACACGACAGAAGCCCCCGAGCTCCCCCCGGCCCCACGCTCCCCCCTCCTCCGGCGCCTCCTCGGCAAGAGCCGAACCCCCCAACCCCCCTCTCCGCACCCCTCACCGCCCCCCTCCCCGGCGACGGTCACGGCCCTCTCCGTCCACCACGGCCGCGTCCACGCCCTCACCCACGTCTCCCTCACCGTCACCCCGGGCGAGACGCTCGCCCTCATGGGCCGCAACGGCGCCGGCAAGTCCACGCTGCTGTCCGCCCTGGTCGGGCTGGTGGAACCGGCGGCCGGTTCGGTGCGGGTGGGCGGCCTGGTCCCCCACCGGACGGCGCCCGCGGACCTCGTACGCCGTGTGGGCCTCGTACCGCAGGAGCCCCGCGACCTGCTCTACACGGACACGGTCGCGGCGGAGTGCGCGGCGGCGGACCGGGACGCGGGGGCCGCACCGGGCACCTGTCGGGCCCTGGCCTCCGAGCTGCTGCCCGGGATCGGGGACGACACGCACCCGCGCGACCTGTCGGAGGGGCAGCGGCTGGCCCTCGCGCTCGCGGTGGTCCTCACGGCCCGCCCGCCGCTGCTCCTGCTCGACGAGCCGACCCGGGGCCTCGACTACGCGGCCAAGGCCCGCCTGGTCACGCACCTGCGCGCCCTCGCGGCCGACGGTCACGCCATCGTCCTGGCCACGCACGACGTGGAACTGGCCGCCGAGCTGGCGCACCGCGTGCTGATCCTCGCCGACGGGGAGGTCGTGGCCGACGGGCCGACCGCCGAGGTGGTCGTCGGCTCCCCGTCCTTCGCCCCGCAGGTCACGAAGATCCTCGCCCCGCAGCCCTGGCTCACCACGACCGAGGTACGCCGCGCCCTGCGAACCACGACCCCGGCACCCGAGCCGGAGCGACCCGCCGCGCCCACCCGGGAGGAGCACCCGTGAGCGGCACCCCGGGAGGAGCACCCGTGAACGGCAGCCCCCCGCCCTTCCGCCGCCCCCGTCCCGTCCCCCTCTCCCCGCGCACCGTCGCCGCCCTCCTCCTCGTCAGCGTCATCGGTGCCGCGGCCTTCGGCTGGCCCTTCTTCGCGGATCCCGGTTCGCAGGTGACCGCGCACGCGCAGGACGCGCCCTGGCTGTTCGCCGGGCTGCTCGTGCTGCTGGTCGGGGTCGTCGGCGCGACGCTCTCCGAGGCGGGGCTCGGCGCGAAGGCGGTGGCGATGCTCGGGGTGCTCGCGGCGGTCGGCGCGGCACTGCGCCCCATCGGGGCCGGCACCGCCGGGATCGAGCCGATGTTCTTCCTGATGGTGCTCAGCGGCCGGGTGCTCGGTCCGGGCTTCGGCTTCGCCCTCGGCGCGGTGACGATGTTCTCGTCCGCGCTGCTCACGGGGGGTGTGGGCCCGTGGATGCCGTTCCAGATGCTGACGATGGGCTGGTTCGCGATGGGCGCGGGGCTGCTGCCGGGCGCCCACCGTCTGCGCGGCCGCGCCGAACTCGCCCTGCTCGCCGGTTACGGCTTCGTCGCCGCGTTCGCGTACGGCACGGTCATGAACCTCTACGGCTGGCCCTTCATCGACTCCCTCGCCACGAGCATCGCCTACGAGGCGGACGCGGCCCCGGCCGCCAACCTCGCGCGTTTCCTCGCGTACTGCCTGGCCACGTCCCTCGGCTGGGACCTGGGCCGCGCGGTCGTCACCGTCGTCCTGACCCTCACCGTCGGCACCCCGGTCCTCAAGGCGCTGCGCCGGGCCACCCGCAGGGCCGCCTTCGAGACCGCGGTCACGTTCACCCCGCCGACCCGGTGACTCTCCGACCGGGCCGTGCTCACCGTCCGTCGCGTGAGCCGTGAACCACCCCACAGGACCCACATCACATACGAACCGGGCTCGTAGATCGAAACGCTTGGCATGCCCACGGTCCTACCCGCGCCGACCTGGGCTTTGAGAGCCACGTCACAGAACGGGCCTCTCTCTCGGATACGACTACAACTAGCAAAAGGGGTCATTGCGGACGGTCGCTCCGGCTGTTTCTCTGGATGAGTCGCAACGGCGCCGACGAGCCCACCCGGGCCTCGGCGCCGACGTACGCCCCCCACCACCTCACGTGGTGACGGCATGCCCGCGACGACCATGTCCCCGAAGCAAAGGATCCCCGTGACCCTCTCCGTTCTCCGCCGCATCGCCTCCCCGAAGAAGGCCCTCGCCGGTGCCACCCTGGCCGTCGCCGCCACCGGTGCCGTACTCGCCGCCGCGCCCGCCCAGGCCGCGTCGGAGGCCTCTCAGGCCCAGGCTGTCGCGAAGAAGATGATCGGGGACTCGGCGCAGTACAAGTGCTTCTCCAACATCGTCGACCACGAGAGCGACTGGGACGTCAACGCGACGAACGCGTCCTCCGGCGCCTACGGCCTGGTCCAGGCGCTCCCCGGCTCCAAGATGGCCTCCGCCGGCTCCGACTGGAAGACCAACGCGGCCACCCAGATCGAGTGGGGCGTGGACTACATGAAGGACCGCTACGGCAGCCCCTGTGGCGCGTGGAACTTCTGGCAGGCCAACAACTGGTACTGATCCGGCACGAGCGGCACCACCGGCGCGACCGAGCGCCGACACGGACCGAAGGCGGCGGCCCCCGATCCCCGGGGCCGCCGTCTTCGTCGCGTCGCCGGGCCGACCGCCGCCTTCGCCGTCCTCGTCCCGTTCCGGGCCCTACCCGCACGCTCCGCCCGACTCCTGGTCCGGCAGATACAGCGCCCTCTCCTGCTGGGTGAGGTCCCGGTGGACGGCTCGGCAGAGGTCGGCGATCGCGTCGGTGGGAAGGGGCAGGTCGACGTCCCACAGACGGAGACGGTCACCGTGGTCACCGACCGCCAGGGTGCGGCCGTCGGGGCTGAACGCGAGCCTCGCCGCGTCACCGCCGGGGAGGGTCTCCCGGACGTACCTGGTGGCGGTGTCCCACAGCCGTACCGCGCCGTCCCCGGCCGTGGCGAGCGTCCGGCCGTCGGGGCTGAACGCGAGCTCGACCGGACCCTGCGTGAGACTGACGGTGAGCGTGGCGTCGAGGTCTCCGGTGCCGGTGTCCCACAGCCGTACCGTGCCGTCGGCCTCGGCGGAGGCGAGGGTGCGGCCGTCCGGGCTGAAGGCCATCGACTCCACCTGCCGGAACATCAGGAGCGGATCGTCGCGCGCCCCCTCGGGCGTGGCGCTGCCGACCGGTTCCCTGAGCGTGCGGCGGACGCGTCCGGTGTCGGGATCGCGCAGCCGGATCTCCGCCTTCTGGCCCCCGCTGGTGGCGAAGAGCTCGCCCGTGGGGCTGAACGCCAGCGCCGAGTTCTCCTCGGCCTTGGGGAGTTGGGCGCGGGGCCGCCCGGTGCGGGCGTCGTAGAGATGGAGGCCGTCGCCCACCGTCACCAGCGTGCGGCCGTCCGGACTGAAGACCATCGCGTTGACGAAGTAATCGGGGAGGGTGATCCGCGGTCGGCGGGTTCGGACGTCCCACAGCTGGGCCCGGATGTCGGAGGTGAGGGCGAGCGTCCGGCCGTCGGGGCTGAAGACGACCTCCCCGACGCGGTTCGGCCCGTCGTCGAGCACGGCGCGCGTACGGCGGGTGCCCGTGTCCCAGAGCCTGACCGTGCTGCGCATGTCCCTGGGGTCCTCGGTCCTCGTGACGCTGCTGGTGGCCAGGGTGTCGCCGTCCGGGCTGAAGGACATCGACTGCATGTCGCCGCCCGGAACGTCCAGCGTCGCCCGGGGCCGGTTCGTGCCCACCTTCCACAGCCGGATCGCGACGTCGCCGCCGCCTCCGAAGGTGTCGGCCTCGTTGCCCGCGACCAGTCCGCCCCCGTCCGGGGCGAACGCCACCGACATGACGGGGCTGGTGTGCCCGGTGAGGGTGGTGTCGGCCCGGCCGGTGGCGAGGTCCCAGAGGCGTACCGTGCCGTCGTAGCTGCCGGCGGCCAGGGTCCTGCCGTCCGGGGCGAACGCCATGGACTCGACCCTGCTGCTGGCGCTGGTGAGGGTGGTCCGCTGCCTGCCGTCGGCCACGTCCCACAGATGGACGGTGCCGTCCTCGGTGCCCGTCGCGAGGGTCTTCCCCGCGGTGTCGAAGGCCAGTGAACTCACCACTCCGGTACCGCTCTTGACGGTGGAGAGCACCTTCCCGGTGGCCAGGTCCCAGAGTTGGGCGGTGTGGTCCCGGGTGCTGGTGGCGAGCGTGCGTCCGTCGGGGCTGAACGCGACCGCCATCTCCAGCCCGGTGGGGCCCTTCAGGGTGGTCACGACCCGGCCGTCGGCGACGTTCAGCACCTGCCCGCCCTCGGCCACGGCGAGCGCGCGGCCGGCGCGGTCGAAGCCGACCGCCGCCATGTTGTCGTCGTCGGGTTTCCGGAGGGCGACCGTGGCCCGTACGCGTCCGGTGTCCAGGTCCCACAGTCGCGCGTCGTCGCCGTGGCTCGTGGCGAGGGTCCTGCCGTCCGGGGCGAAGGCCACGGTGCGGACGAGATCGGGGTCCTCCGCGTCCGCCCGGCCGGCGAGCACCTTCCGAGTACGTCCGGTCGCGGGGTCCCACAACCGGACCGTGCCGTCGAAGCCGCCGCTGGCGAGGGTCTTCCCGTCGGGGCTGTAGACCAGCGCGGACACGGTCCCGGTGTGCCCGGTCAGCCGGCGTTCGAGGGGGACGGCCGCGGCGGCGTACAGGCTCCGGGTGGCCTCGCGGGTGGGGCTGGTGCGGTACGCCTTGATGGCGAGCAGCGACGCGAGGTCGGTGTCGCTGTCCAGCAGGGCGGCGGACTGTGCCGCCAACTGGCGGGAGAGACCCTCGCGTTGGGCGTCCAGGGCGCTCTGGCGCTGCCAGTAGGCGACGGTGGTGGCGGTCAGGGCGAGGGCGAGGAGGCAGGCCAGGGAGGTGACGAGGACGCGCAGCCGGCGGGTGGTGCGGGCCTTGGCGCGCTCCTCCTGCTCCAGCGCGTCGAGTCCGGCCGCGAGGAAGGCGGCCTCCTGGTCGGTCAGGTCGTCGGAGTGGCCCGGCCCCGCGAAGTGCTCCCGCGCCGTGGCGAGCCGGCTCCCCCGGTACAGCGCGCCCGCGTCGCGGCCCAGCTCCTCCCAGGAGCGGGCGGCCTCGGTCAGTTGCCGGTGGGCGCGCAGCCGGTCCCGGTCCTCCTCGATCCAGCCGCGCAGCCGGGGCCAGGCGGTGATCAGCGCCTCGTGGGCGAGGTCGACGGTCGTGCCGTCGAGGGTGAGGAGGCGGGCCCGGGTGAGCGCCTCCAGGACCCGGGCGACCTCCTCCCGTCCGGTGCCGGTGGTCTCCAGCTCGGCGCGTTCGGCGGGCCGGCGGGTGTCGGGCGTGCCGTCACCGGGCGAGATGAGCCGCAGCAGCACCCGGCGGGCGGTGGCCGCCTCGCTCTCGGTGAACCGGCCGTGGACGTCCTCGGCGGTCTTGGCGATCGCCCCGTCCAGGCCTCCGGCCGCCTCGTACCCGGCGAGGGTGAGGGTCTTGCCCCGGCGGCGCCGCCAGGTCTCCAGCAGGACGTGCGACAGCAGCGGCAGTCCGCCGGGCGCGTCGGTGATCTCCTCGACCAGCCGGGTGGTCAGCGCCCGCTCCACTGTCAGTCCGGCGGCCGCGGCCGGCTTGACGACGACTTCGCGCAGCTCGGCCGGACTCATGGGCCCGGCCAGCAGGTTGGCGTCGCCGAGCGCCTCGGCGAGCGCGCGGTGCTCGGCGCACCGGCCGTAGAAGTCCGCGCGCACGGCCAACAACACCCGTAGTCCGCTGTCCGGTTCGCGTGCGGTGAGCAACAGGTCGATGAACCGCGCGCGTTCGGCGACGTCGTGGCAGAGGGTGAACACCTCCTCGAACTGGTCGACGACGACGAGCGTGTCACCGTCGCCGCCCGTGTCCCCTCCCCCGTCGCACGCCTCCCGCAGCAGCTCATGGGTGCGGGCCAGTTGGTCGCCGGGGGTCAGGATGCGGATCGCGGACGGGCGCAGGTCCGGCTCCTCGGACTGTCTCAGGACGGGGATCAGGCCGGCGCGCAGGAGGGAGGACTTGCCGATGCCGGAGGGGCCGAAGACCGCCGCGAACCGTCGGCGGCGCATCAGGTCCACGAGGTCGGCGGTGAGGCGGTCCCGGCCGAAGAAGAGGCCGCTGTCACCGGTCTCGAACCGGGCGAGACCGCGGTACGGCGGCTCCGCGGCCGTCTCGTCGCCGTCCGGGTCGAAGGCGGCGGCCTCCTCGACGGCCTGGTGCCACCGTGCCTCCCACTCCGCCGGATCGCCCCCGCAGGCCCGTACGAAGGCCAGGGTCACCGGCAGGGTGGGCAACTGCTCGCCGCCCGCGGCCTGGGAGAGGGTGGTGATCGAGTAGCCCGCCCGCTCGGCCATCGCCCGGTAGGTGAGGCCGCCCGCCTCGGTCCGCAGTTTGCGCAACTCGAACGCGAACCGTTGCACCGGCCCGGCCCCCGGATCGACCGGCACCTCACGACGACCCGCCACCGCGCTGTTCCCCTCCCACCGCACCCACACCGTCCGCCACCAACGTACGCATCCGGCCGCCCAAGCGGAGAGATCGCGTCCGGCCATTGTTTGGCAGCCTCGACCCCCCTGCCTGACAATGCGCGACCCGGTGAAATCAGTGGTGTGGGCGGTACGGGGGCCGCGCACACCGGGGGAGCGGGCGGCACGACCGACCGCCACGGGGGAGCACGGCGGCACGGGGGAACCTGCCGCCACGGGGGAGGAACGGCGGCACGGGGGACTTGCCGCCGCAGGGAGGGCCCTGCTGGTCGCGGGACGACCAGCAGGGCCCTCTTCCCCTCCCCCTCTTGCCCTCCCCTTCTTTCTCCTCCCCGCCCGTCAGAGCCGCTGGATGATCGTCCCGGTCGCCAGCCCGCCGCCCGCGCACATCGTCACCAGCGCGAACTCCTTGTCCGTACGCTCCAGCTCGTGCAGCGCGGTCGTGATGAGCCGCGCCCCGGTCGCGCCCACGGGGTGCCCGAGGGCGATGGCACCGCCGTTGACGTTCACCTTCGCCAGGTCCTGGTCGAAGACCCGCGCCCAGCTCAACACCACCGACGCGAAGGCCTCGTTGATCTCGACCAGGTCGATGTCCCGCAGTGTCATCCCGGCCTTGCCCAGCACGGCCTTGGTGGCGTCGATCGGCCCGTCGAGGTGGAAGTGCGGGTCGGAGCCGACGAGCGCCTGGGCGACGATCCGTGCCCTCGGCCGCAGCTTCAGCGCCCGCGCCATCCGCTTCGACGCCCACATGATCGCCGCCGCGCCGTCGCTGATCTGGGAGGAGTTGCCCGCCGTGTGGACGGCCGTCGGCATGATCGGCTTCAGCCGGGCCAGTGCCTCCATGGAGGTGTCGCGCAGCCCCTCGTCGTGGTCGACGAGCCGCCACATGCCCTGCCCGGCGCCCTGTTCGGCCTCGGTCGTCGGGACCTGGACGGCGAACGTCTCCTTCTTGAACCGCTCCTCCGCCCACGCGGCGGCGGCCCGCTCCTGGGAGAGCAGGCCCAGCGCGTCCACGTCCTCCCGGGTGAGCCCCCGGTGTCGGGCGATCCGTTCCGCGGCCTCGAACTGGTTCGGCAGGTCGACGTTCCACTCCTCAGGGAACGGTTTGCCCGGCCCGTGCTTGGACCCCGACCCGAGCGGCACCCGGGACATGGCCTCGACCCCGCAGCTGATCCCGACGTCGATGACACCGGCGGCGACCATGTTGGCCACCATGTGCGAGGCCTGCTGCGAGGAGCCGCACTGACAGTCGACGGTGGTCGCGGCCGTCTCGTACGGCAGGCCCATGGTCAACCAGGCCGTGCGCGCGGGGTTCATGGACTGTTCGCCGGCGTGGGTCACCGTGCCGCCGACGATCTGCTCGACGCAGTCGGCGGGGATGCCGGTGCGGCCGAGGAGTTCACGGTAGGTCTCGCCCAGCAGATAGGCGGGGTGCAGGTTGGCGAGCGCGCCGCCGCGCCTGCCGATGGGGGTGCGTACGGCTTCGACGATCACGGGTTCCGCGGCCATGGGAATCCTCTCGACGGTTACCCGCGCGGCGCGGGGCGTCCCGGCCCGGCCCGCCACGCAGAACTAGTACGCGTTCTAGTTCTCTTGAGCAGTCTGCGGAGGGGCACTCCGGCACCGCAAGGGGCGTGCGGCAATTGGAAGCCGATTGAGGACCCCGCACCCCTTGCTACTTCTAGAACCCGTTACTACCGTCACCGCAATTCCCTCTATCTGATGCTCCGTCAGGAGTTGCCGATGCCCTGTCCAGCGCTGCCCGACGGGTTCGACTTCACCGACCCCGACCTGCTGCACCACCGTGTCCCCCTCCCGGAGTTCGCCGAACTGCGCCGCACGGAACCGGTCCACTGGATCCCGCAGGCACCCGGCGTCGCGGGCTTCGCGGACGAGGGCTACTGGGCCGTCACCCGGCACGCGGACGTCAAGTACGTCTCCACGCACCCCGAGTTGTTCTCCTCCACGGTCAACACCGCGATCATCCGCTTCAACGAGCACATCGAGCGCGACGCCATCGACGCCCAGCGGCTGATCCTGCTGAACATGGACCCGCCGGAGCACACCCGGGTCCGCCAGATCGTGCAGCGCGTGTTCACCCCCAGGGCGATCCGCGCGCTGGAGGACAACCTGCGCCATCGTGCCGTCACCATCGCCCGGGAGGCCGCCGACCGCCCCGGCCCCTTCGACTTCGTCACCGAGGTCGCCTGCGAACTCCCCCTCCAGGCCATCGCCGAGCTGATCGGCATCCCGCAGGAGGACCGCATCCGGATCTTCGAGTGGTCGAACCGGATGATCTCCTACGACGACCCGGAGTACGCCATCACCGAGGAGGTCGGCCAGCAGTCGGCGATGGAACTCATCGCCTACGCCATGAACATGGCCGCCGACCGCAAGCAGTGCCCGGCGAAGGACATCGTCACCACCCTGGTGGCCGCCGAGGACGAGGGGAACCTCGCCTCCGACGAGTTCGGCTTCTTCGTGCTGATGCTGGCGGTCGCGGGCAACGAGACCACCCGCAACGCCATCACCCACGGCATGCACGCCTTCCTCACCCACCCCGACCAGTGGGAGCTGTACAAGCGCGAGCGCCCGGCGACGGCCGCCGAGGAGATCGTCCGCTGGGCCGCCCCGGTCAACTCCTTCCAGCGCACCGCCACCCAGGACGTGGAACTCGGCGGCAAGCTGATCAGGAAGGGCGACCGCGTCGGCATCTTCTACGCCTCCGCCAACCACGACCCGGACGTCTTCGAGAACCCCGACACCTTCGACATCACCCGCGACCCCAACCCCCACCTCGGCTTCGGCGGCGGAGGCCCGCACTTCTGCCTCGGGAAATCCCTGGCCGTCCTCGAGATCGACCTGATCTTCAACGCGATCGCCGACGCGATGCCGGGCCTCCGCCTGGCCGGCGATCCCGACCGCCTGCGCTCCGCCTGGATCAACGGGGTGAAGCACCTCCAGGTGACCACCACCTGACCGCCCCCCCTGTGCTCGGGCCGACGGCCTCCCGGCGCCGTCGGCCCGTCCCCGTGCCGTCACGTGCCGTCCCGTGCAGCCCCGTGCAACCCCGTTCAGCCCCGGGGAACGGACAGCAGCGCCTCCACGGCGGCGCGGGCCTCCGCGACGCGGGAGCGCCACTCCGCGCTCCGCAAGGCCGTGAGGTCCCATGCGGTGACCGGCTCGCCGCCGCTCACGCAATAGCCGTAGACCTGCGGAGCCACCCGGTCGGTGAGCAGTTCGTCGTAGTGGAACGCGCCCTCGAAGGCCGTCCAGGCGACGGCCCGCGTGCCCTCGCAGACCCGGCGCAGGACCGCCCGTGCGTAGACGTGCAGATCGAGCGAGGTGTCCTCGAAGTCGAGGTCGTACGAGACGAGGCCGAGCCGCGCCACGGCCGGTGGCGGCTCCATCAGCGGGAACGCCAGCACGGCGTCGGGCACGAGCCCGGCGAGATGGAAGGCGTCCTCCGGCAGGGGCGCCCCGCCGGCCCCGAGGACGAACACGTTCACCGAGGCCGGGCCCCTCCAGCACAGGGCCTCCCGCAGCGAGTCCACCGCCGTCATCCGCTCTCGCGCTGGGCGGCCCGGCTGAGTCCGCCGGCCGACCGGGGGCGGTCGCGCGGCTCCCCGTCACCCTGGCGAGCCGTGTCCGTACGGGGGCCGGTCAGGAGATAGGTGAGGCCGAAGCCGGCGCCCACCACGGCCGCGCCCCCCACCGCGTCCAGGACCCAGTGGTTGCCCGTCGCGACGATCGCCAGGACCGTGAAGAAGGGGTGCAGCAGGCCGAGGACCTTCATCCACACCCGGGGGGCGACGATCGCGATCGTGAGCCCGCACCACAGGGACCAGCCGAAGTGCAGGGACGGCATCGCCGCGTACTGGTTGGTGAGTTCGGTGAGCTTGCCGTAGTCCGGCCGGGAGAAGTCCTGCACGCCGTGGATGGTGTCGATGATGCCGAGGCCGGGCATCAGCCGCGGCGGTGCCAGGGGGTAGAAGAAGAACCCGACGAGCGCGAGGACCGTGGTGAAGCCGATGGCCGTGCGCGCCCAGCGGTAGTCGGCGGGACGGCGCCAGTAGAGCACGCCGAGGACGGTCAGCGGGACCACGAAGTGGAACGACGTGTAGTAGAAGTCGAAGAAGTCCCGCAGCCAGTCGACGCCGACCACCGCGTGGTTGAACCAGTGCTCGACGTCGAGGAACAGGGCCTCCTCGACGGAGAGGACCTGCCGGGCGTGCTCCTCGGCGGTCGCCCGGCTGCCGGTGGCCTCCAGCCGGGTGCGCTGGTAGGCCGCGTACGTGACGCGGATCAGCAGCAGTTCCAGGAGCAGGTTCGGCCGGGTGGCGACCCGGCGCAGCAGCGGGGCCCAGCTGAAGCGGGTCTCCGCCTTCGGGGCGTACTCCGTGGGGATCGGCGCCCGGTAGTACTCCGAGGTGCGGGACAGGAACGGCACGACGAGGGCGGCGGCGAGCGCGGCCAGCAGGACGACGTTGTCACGGACCGGGTGCAGGACGTCCACGTTCGGGACCATCATCTTCGCCGGCAGGGTCATCACCAGAACGACCGCGACCGGCCACACGTACCGCGAGGACGCCTTCGTGCCGACCCGGCCGACGACCGCGAGCAGCACCCACAGCAGCTGGTGCTTCCAGGACGTCGGGGAGACGGCGACCACGACACAGCCGGTGATCGCGACGGCCAGCAGCAACTGTCCGTCGCGGGCGTAGTGGACGGCCCGCCGCATGCCGAGCACGGCGACGGCGGCGGCCAGCGCGAAGAAGACGACGATCTCCAGCGGGCCTTCGAGGCCGAGCCGGAGCAGCGCGCCGTGCAGGGACTGGTTGGCGAGGTCGTCCGCCCGGCCGCCGAGGCCGACGCCCGCGAGGTGGTGCACCCAGTAGGTGAACGAGTCGTGCGGCATCGCGGCCCAGGCCAGCGCGGTGGCCCCGGCGAACGTGATCCCCGTGCTCGCGGCGGCCCGCCTGCGACCGGTGAACCACAGCAGCGGCACGAACAGCAGCACGGTCGGCTGGAAGGCCGCGGCGAGCCCTATGCAGACGCCGCTGGTGCGCTCCCCCCGTACCGCGAAGCAGCCCGCCAGGACGAGCAGGACGGGGATGATGCTGGTCTGCCCCAGGTAGAGCGTGTTGCGCACGGGCAGCGACAGCATCAGCAGCGTGACCGCGACGGGGGCCGCGAGCAGGGCCGTCCGGCGGGTGACGGGCTGGGGCAGGGCGCGGGCGGCGACCAGGCCGAGGGCGACGACCAGCAGGAGGGTGCCGAAGGTCCAGCCCCAGCCGAGGGCCTGTTCGGCCGTACGGGTGAGGGGCTTGAGGACGAGGCCGCCGAAGGGGGTGCCGGTGAACCGCGTCGAGTCGTACAGCGAGCCGTTCACATGGAGGACGCCGCTGGGCCCGACCCAGGTCTCCAGGTCCGTCAGCCGCTCGCCCTTCGGCGTGTGGAGCACGACCGCGATCTGGCGCACCGCCAGGACGGCGGCGACCAGCCACAGCACGGCCCGCAGGGCCCCCAGCCGCGCCGCCCTCGCACCCGTACCCACGGCACCGCCCGGTCTGCTCTGCTCCGTCGCCACGCGCTGTCGTCCTCCCGCCCCGTCGACCGTCCCACCGGAAAGGCTCGCACCGCCCCCGTGGTGAGACGCGGGCAACCCGGACTTCACCTGAGAGTCGCCCCTGTTTTGTCCGGATGACGATAGTCCGCGGAAGGCCTCCCGCCCGCTCAAGGGCACGACGCGGATCACGGATGCGCATCACGGGCACACCTGTGACAGGCCACTGACAAACACCTGGAACCATGGCCCCGAGCGGTACGGCACGTCAGCGGGGCAGGGGAAGGGCACGGGGGATGACGGGTTCGGTACGGGGGCGCGCGCGTCCGGTACGGAGGGCACGCGGGGAGCGCGGGGTACGCGGACGGCTCGTGGTGGTGGTACTGGCGCTGCTGGGGCTTCAGTTGGCGTCACTCGTGGCACCGGCGTACGCCTGCGGTTGCGGCGCGATGGTGCCGGACGACCGGCGGAGCGTGTACGTGAGCCGTGAGCGGTCCGTGGTGCGCTGGGACGGGCGCGAGGAACAGATCGTGATGAGTCTGACGGTCTCCGGTGACGCCCGGACGGCCGCGTGGATCATGCCGGTGCCGAACCGGGCGACGGTGGAGCTGGGCGACGCGTCCCTCTTCGACCGGCTCGACGAGGAGACCGCACCCCGGTACGAGAAGCGCGAGTACTTCTGGCCGCGCTCGGACGACTGGCCGTTCGACATGTTCGAGGGCGACGGGATGGCGGGGGACGCCGCGCCCGGGGACCCTCGGTCCTCGGTGGGCGTCGTCGGCCGTGAGCGGCTCGGCCCGTTCGACGTGGCCCGGCTGACCGCCACCGACTCCGGCGCGCTCGGCGACTGGCTGGAGGAGAACGGCTTCCGGCTCCCGGACCGCCTGGACACGGCGCTGGAGCCGTACGTCCGGCAGAAGTGGGAGTACGTGGCGATCCGCCTGGCGCCCGAGGACACGGCCGGCTCCGCCCCGCTCTCCGGCACCCTCGACCCGCTCCACCTCACCTTCGCCAGCGACGAGCCGGTCTACCCGATGCGGCTGTCGCGGCTGGCCGCCACCCCGCAGGCGCTCGGTCTGTACGTGCTCGCCGCGCACCGGATGGAGCCGGGTTCGGCGATCGGCGGGGACGAGCCGGAGGTGACGTTCGCCGGCCGTCTCGGCGCACCCGGCGGCGCGCTCGGCGAGCTGACCGAGGGCGGCACGGACTTCCTCACCGCCGTCGAGCAGGACTTCCCGCGGCCGGAGCGGATCTCCGGCGACCACACGCTGCGGCGGGCCGCGGCCGACGACACCTATCGAGAGGTCATCCACGTGGACGAGATGTGGACCGTCTGGGGCATCCCCGGCTGGTTGCTGTCCTTCGGCATCGGCATGGCCGTGCTGGCGATCAAGGCGGTGGCGGTCGCCATCGTGCTCAAGCGCAACGCCAAGCGGCAACTGCCGCCCGTACCCCCGCCGGGCGCGGCCTTCATGCCGCCGGGCGCCTACCCGCCAGGAGCGCACATGCCGCCGGGCGCGTACCCGCACGGGGCACCGGGCGCCTATCCGCCGGGGGCGCCCGTGCCGCCGGGAGCACCGATGCCCCCCGGTGCTCCGATGCCGCCCGGGGCCCATCCGCCGGCCGCGCCCGAGGCCCCGGCCGGCCCCAAGTCCGCACCGAACGGCTGACACACCTCCGGGAACCGCTGACAGGGAGCCCGCCCCGCGCCTATATTCATTAGCGCACCTACTTAGCCGTTCTAAGTAATTACCCTGATGGAAGGCGCGGGAGGCACAGCTTCATGAGCGAGTCACGGACCTGGGACGACGTCGACGCCTACTTCTCCACCCACCTCGCCCCGAACGACGAGGCCCTGGCGGCGGCCCTGCGCGACAACGAGGCGGCCGGGCTCCCGGCCATCGACGTCGCCGCCAACCAGGGCAAGTTCCTGCACCTGCTCGCCCTGATCCAGGGCGCCCGGCGCATCCTGGAGATCGGCACCCTCGGCGGCTACAGCACCATCTGGCTGGCCCGCGCGCTGCCCGCCGACGGCCGCCTGATCTCCCTGGAGTACAGCGCGCGGCACGCGGAGGTCGCGTGCCGCAACATCGCCCGCGCCGGGCTCGACGCACTCGTCGAGGTACGGGTCGGCCCCGCCCTGGAGTCGCTGCCCAAGCTGACCGACGAGAACCCCGAACCGTTCGACCTGGTCTTCATCGACGCGGACAAGGCCAACAACCCGCACTACGTGGAGTGGGCCCTCAAGCTCACCCGGACCGGCAGCGTCATCGTCGTCGACAACGTCGTACGCGGCGGCCGGGTCGCCGACGCCGACAGCACCGAGCCGGACGTCCGCGGCACCCGGGCCGCCATCGAACTCATCGCCACGCACCCGAAGTTGAGCGGCACCGCGCTCCAGACCGTGGGCAGCAAGGGGTACGACGGCTTCGCGCTGGCCCGGGTGATCGACTGACCCCGCCGCCGGGAGCGGGCGAGCGCGCCCCCCTCAGGCCTCGTGGTAGAAGCCCACGTTGACACTGCGGGGGGCCGTGCGGTCGAGGATGACGAGTTCGCCGGAGCTGCCGTGCGGGAGCTTCGCCGTGCCGCCGTACGGCAGGGGCGAGGGCTGGTGGCCGAGCAGGGTCAGCCGTACCTCGGAGGAGGGGTCGGCGTGCGAGCCGCGCAGCCAGGTGACCTGCCAGCTCCCGTCGGGGGCGCACAGGAACTCCAGGTGCACCCGGGAGACGAAGAGCCAGTCGTCGGGTGTCGCGAGCCGGCACACCGCCCGATCGCGGCCCACCCGGAGCACGCCGCCCGGCTCGCTGGGCGCGTCGGCCATCTGCATGCCGGCCGTCGCCCCGGCGTCCGCCTCGGAGACCGAGGCCATGGTGAGTTCGAGCACGTACCGCTCCTAACGGGTCAAACTCCAATTGTCGCTGCGCACGGCGCGTTTGGCGCGCCGCCGCCGCATGATAAATCGCCGGATCGTCCTGTTGTGCGGGCTCCGGCACAATGGACGCATGACCGAGCGCAAGCCCCCCGGTGTCAGCTTCGAGTCCTTCGTCGACAAACAGATCCGCGACGCCGAGGCGCGCGGTGACTTCAAGACCCTCCCCGGCGTCGGCCGGCCCCTGGAGGGCGACGACACCACGTACGACGAACTGTGGTGGATCAAAAGGAAGATGGCCCGCGAGGGCCTGTCCGTCCTGCCCCCGACGCTGGCCCTGCGCAAGGAGGCCGAGGACGCCCTCGCGGCGGCCGCCGAGGCCCCTTCCGAACGCGTCGTCCGCAAGATCGTCACCGAGATCAACGCCAAGATCCGCGACATGATGTTCAAGCCCCCACCGGGACCACCCCTCGGCCTGAAGCCGTACGACGTGGAAGAGGTCGTACGCGAGTGGCACGAGCGCCGGGAGGGACGGCAGCGCCAGGAGGGGTGAACCCGCCGCCCGGCCGCCCGGTACCGGCGCGGTCGACCCGCTCCCCCGCGGCCCCCGGCGTCCCTATGCTGTGGGGCATCGGGGGAAGGGGTGCGTGTGGACGCTGCTGCCGTGGGTGCTCGCCTGGCGTCGAGCGTGGTCGCTCCCCTGGTCAGGAAACTCTTCGCCCAGCCTGGCGGCGGCGCCGGGCTCGTCTCGCAGCCGGTGAAGGTCTCGGGCCTGGTGTCCTTCCGCGGCGAGAAGCGGATCCTCGGCGAGCGGGAGCTGCAGAAGGTCGCCACGGAGCTGGTCGCGCGGGCTGTCGGGTCGGCCGGCCCGGTCGAGCGGCCCATCGCGGTCGACGAGGAGGAGGCCGTCGCCACGGCGCTGGCCCGGACGCTGGCCGCGCTCGGCGATCTGGAGATGGACGACGTCCAGGCGGTGCAGCTCGGTCACCGGGCACTGGCCAGACGGCTGCGCGACGCGGACCCCCGGGTGACCTTCGACCTGTCCGACGACGCCGCCCGGCTGCACGACACCCTGGTGGACGTCGCCTGCCTGCACATCCTGCACTTCTTCACCCAGCGCTCGACCTTCGTCGCCCGCACCCTGGTGAGCCAGAGCAGCCAACTCGCCGAAGCCATCACCAGGATCGACCTCCTGCTGGAGCGCACCCCGTCACGGATCGGCGAGGACGCCGCCTTCGAGGCGCGCTACGCGACGTACGTCATCGAGAAGTACGGCACGCTCACGATCTACGGCATCGACTTCACCAACTCCCCGGCCCAGTGGCCGCTGGACACGGCCTACCTCAGCCTGGAGCTGGGCGTCGGCGAGGGCACCCGCCAGCTACCGATCCGCGCCGACCACGTCCTGGACGGGCGCACCCCCCGCCCCAGACGTGAGACCGCGCCCCGGGGCACGACCCGGGGCGCGGTCTCGGCGTGTGCCGCCGTCGCCGTCAGAGGCGCAGCAGCCGTTCGGTCAGCTCGCGGTAGTCGCGCAGGGCGAGGCGGAGCTGTTCGGTGTCGGTGGCGGTGGCGCGGTCGTCGGCCGTGGTCTCCCAGGAGGAGCGGAGGGTACGGCGCCGCTGGGTCATCGCGTCGGTGAAGCGGGCGGTGACCTCTTCCAGGACGTGGTCGGCCTCCTCGACGGCGGACCGGGGCCCGTCGACGAACCCGCCGACCGCGTGCTGCATCCGCAGCGTCAGCTTGTCGCTCTCGTCATGCGGCAGCAGAGATGATCCGGCGGCTCCGGCGGACCGGGAGCCGGTCCCGTCGGAAGCCCGGGTGGCGTTCTCGCCCCGGCCCCGGCCGGGCTCGTCGCGGACGCCCATCGTCTTGTGCTCGGTACGGCCGCCGGTGCCGCCCTCGTCGAGGTCGTGGCCGGCCACCAGCGGGGCCCCGGTGCCGGTCCCGCCCGCCGAGCCGGTCGCGTCCGCCGCGCGGGTGCCCCCGGCGACGCCGCTCGCCCGCGTGCCGTCCCGCCTCGCGTCGGCTTCCCGCGTGTCACGCGGACCGCGTTCGCCGATGCCCTCGCGCCTCGTCACGTCGTCAGTCATCCCCCTCAACTCCCTTTCGCGTGGCGCCTGGCCGGCGCCCATGGCAGATGGGACCGGTGGCGGCCGTCGGCAGCCGCACCGTCGCGCCCGTCGCGTCGCGCCGAGCCGTCGCGGTGGGCGTGGCCCGCGGCACCGGCCGAGGCGTCACGGTCCGCCCGCGCGTCCCGGCGGTTCGGTGTCACCAGGTCCTCGAACAGGGCGCGGGCCTCGATCATGGCCTCGCGCAGGTCCTCGGTGCCGGTGCCGGGACCGGGAGCGACGCCGTCGGCGCCGCCCATCCCCGTGCGGCCCTGCGCGGTGTCGCCGCTGGTGTGCGCCGCGAGGTGCACCCGGCGGTAGCCGTGCACATGGTGGGCGTGGTGGACGGAGAGCGCCTCCAGCTGGGTCTCGTAGCGGCTCCCGTCCGGGAAGCCACGGGCCGCGGCCACCTCGGAGAGCAGCCGGTCCGCCTCGGCGACCGCCTCACGGGGCGAGTCGACGAAGCGCTCCTGGGCGGCGGCCCAGCGCGACTCGTACCGTTCGCGCTCGGCGCTCGACAGCGGCCGCTTCTCCAGCGAGCCGTGCCGCTTCACCCGCTCCGCGAGTTCCCGGGCGGCGGCCCGCTCGTCGCCGTCGTGGCGGGCCACGGTCCGGTCGTACTCCGGTCCGAAACGCCGCTTCAGCGAGCCCCCGCCACCCGCGCTCCTCCGGGCGCGCAGGGCCAGGACTGCGGCCACGACGACCACGACCGCCACGATCACGATCAAAGCGATGATCAATCCTGTGGACATGAATGCCTTCCAGAGTCCTCGGCCCGGGCGTCTCGCCCCGTCGGGCCGTTTCGCACCGGGTTGCCCGAACCCGGTCGTTCAAACGGCAAGCGCGTGCGCGCGGACGACGACGTGACGCGTGGGGCGACGACGGCGTAAATCGTTTGCGGGCCGCCCCTCCCCGCTCCCGACAATGACCGCCATGACCCGTACGACACCCACCACGACCCGCTGGTCCGTGGCTACCGAGCCCTACGACTCCCCCGTGGCCGCCGCTCTCTGGCGGGCGTACTACACGGAGGTCAGCGACCGCTGGTACCTGCTCCACGAAGGGCACGCCACGGACCCGGCCGAACTGGAGCGGGAGGTCGCGGCCGACACCGGGGAGTATCTGGCACCGCCGAACGGGCTGCTGCTGGTCGCGCGGTACGAGGGCGAGCCGGTCGGCACGGCCGGGGTGCGGCTGGCGGACGCCACGACGGCCGAGCTGAAGCGCGTCTACCTACGGCCCGAGGCCCGCGGCAGGGGCGGCGCGGCGCTGCTCGTCACGGCGGCCGAGGACGCGGCCCGCGCGCTGGGCGCCGAACGGGTGGTGCTCGACACCCGGGGCGACCTGGTGGAGGCCCGCGCGCTGTACGCGCGGCTCGGGTACGTCGAGAGCGCCCCGCACAACGACCACGAGTTCGCGGAGCACTGGTTCACGAAGGAACTGACGGGGACGTGGGGGCCGTAGGAGGCGTGGGGGGTGCCGGTGGCCTGCCGGAGGTCGGCCTGACGGCCGGCCGGCGGGTGATCGCCCCTTCGGCGTGCGGGCGTTCCTCGTCGGAGCCGCACAGTTCGGCGTTGAGTTCCGCGACGAGGCGGATGAGGTCGGTGGGACGGTCGGGGCCCCACCAGTCGCCGAGGAGTTCGGCGAGGGAGTCCTCGCGGGCCTTGGCGAGCCGGTCGGCGGCCTGGTGGCCGGTGTCGGTGAGGACGAGATCGATGCCGTCGCGACGGGCGAGACGACGCTCCTCGACCTGCCGGGTCGCGGCCATGATCACGTCGAGCGGGACGGTGCTGCGTTCCGCGAGCACCGCGGGTTCGGCCCAGCCGTACCGCCGGATCCGCAGCAGCAGCCAGCTCGACGCGGGCAGCAGGTCGTAACCCGCCCGTGCGGTGATCTTCCGGTAGATCTCGCGGCGGCCCTCCCGGGAGCCGAGCACCGACAGCGCCCGGCACACCTCGTCGTACGACGACCGCTCGACCGGGTTGCTGGCGAGCGTCTCCGTGGCGTCCGGCGCCGTCACGGACGCCCGCAGCCGGTCCTCGCGCAGGAACCAGGCGAGGACGAAGCCGAGGAGGGCGACCGGGGCCGCGTAGACGAAGACGTCGGTGATGGAGGAGGCGTACGCGTCGAGGACGGGCGGGCGCAGCGCGGCCGGGAGGTCGGCGATCTCGCGCGGGTCGGCCTTCAGCCCCTCCACCGTGACGCCGGCGGGCAGCGCGGCCCCGTCGAGCGCGTCGGTGAGCTTGTCGCCGAGGTGCCCGGCGAAGACCGTACCGAAGACCGCTACGCCGAACGAGGCACCGATGGACCGGAAGAAGGTCGCGCCGGAGGTGGCGACGCCGAGGTCCCCGTAGGAGACGGCGTTCTGCACGATGAGGACGAGGACCTGCATGACGAGGCCGAGCCCGGCGCCGAAGACGAAGAGGTACGCGCTCATCTCGCCGTCGCCGCTGTCCGCGTCCAGTTGGTGCAGGAGCAGCAGGCCCAGCGTGGTGACGGCCGTACCGGCGAGCGGGAACACCTTCCAGCGGCCCGTGCGGCTGACGATCTGCCCGGAGACGGTCGAGGACAGCAGCAGCCCGAACACCATCGGCAGCATGTGCACACCGGACATGGTCGGCGAGACGCCGTGCACGACCTGGAGGAACGTCGGCAGATAGGTCATCGCGCCGAACATCGCGAACCCGACGACGAAACTGATCACGGCGGACAGGGTGAAGGTGCGGACGCGGAACAGCTTGAGCGGCAGGACGGGTTCGGCGGCCCGCCGCTCGACGGCCACGAACACGGCGACCAGCACCACGGCCAGCACGCAGAGGCCGACGATCTGCGGCGAGTTCCAGTCCCAGGTGGTGCCGCCGAGGGAGGCGACCAGGACCAGACAGGTGGCCACGGAGGCGATCAGGAAGGTCCCGAGGTAGTCGATGACATGCCGCTCGGACCGGCGCGGGATGCGCAGCACGGCGGCGATGACGACCAACGCGACCGCTCCGACGGGCAGGTTGACGTAGAACACCCAACGCCAGCTCAGATGCTCGGTGAACAGCCCGCCCAGCAGCGGCCCGAGCACACTCGTCGCGCCGAAGACCGCGCCGAACAGCCCCTGGTAGCGGCCGCGTTCACGCGGCGGGACGAGGTCGCCGACGATCGCCATCGACAGCACCATGAGTCCGCCGCCGCCGAGGCCCTGCAGCGCGCGGAACCCGATCAACTGGGGCATGTCCTGGGCCGCTCCGCAGAGCGCCGAGCCGATGAGAAAAATCACGATCGCCGTCTGGAACAGCCGCTTCCGGCCGTACTGGTCGCCCAGCTTCCCCCACAGCGGGGTCGCCGCCGTCGCGGCCAGCATGTACGCCGTGACCACCCACGACAGGTGTTCCAGCCCGCCGAGGTCGCTCACGATCGTCGGCAGGGCCGTCGACACGATCGTCTGGTCCAGCGCGGCCAGCAGCATCCCCAGCAGCAGGGCACCGATGGAGACCATCACCCCACCGGGCACCCGCTCGGAGGTGGGGACGCCGTGGCCACGGGGGCCGGGCGGGGGTGTGGGGCCGTGCGCGGGCCGGGGCGTGGGGCCGTGCGCGGGCCGGGGCGCGGAGTCGTGCGCGGGCCGGGGCGCGGGCTCGTTACCGATGTCGTCGGTCATGCAGACCTCCTGAGGACCCGAGGACCTCGTACAGCGCCCTCAGTCTCCTCTTCTTCTCCCTCTTCCTCCATGTCCGTTCCATGGTGGTCGGTGTGACCGGTTATGGCCTGTCGAAGCTTTCCGGAACCCGTGATTCCTGAGGCGCCTGGGAGATTCTGTGTCGACGCTTTGCTTAAACTCTGGAGACTTCACGGGGAGGAACGACACGTGAGTGAACCGACCAGTCACATATGCCCGGAGTGCTTCACGCCCCGGGCCTCGGACGGCACGCCGTCCTGCGCGTGCGGCCGCCGCGCGTCCGAGGCCCTGCTCGAGACCCGTACGGCCGAGGCGGCGGCCGCGGAGGACTTCGACCCCCTCCGGATACGCCCTTACGTGGAGCTGGGCGACGACAACGACGCCCGCCCCGCCCAGGCGCCGACGATCGCGATGCCGATGACCACGGCGAAGAACGCGACCACCGGAACCACCCCGACCACCCCGACCGCACCGGACACGTCAGCCGTTCGGCGGTCGTTCCTGTCCGGCCCCACGACCCAGGCGGCGCCCACGCCGCCCTTCCCCTCCGCCGCCGCGACCGCCGCGCCGTCGCCGGGGCGTCCCCGGGGCCGGCGCCGCCGCCGTACGGGGCTGATGGTCGCCCTCGCCGGGACGGCCGCCGCCGGAGTGATGGCCGCCGCGGGATTCGCGAGCGGGCTCTTCTCGTACGAGGCTCCCGTGCGGGACCGCGCGCTGCCGGACGACCTGCGGGCGAGCGTGCCGGACACCTCGCCCGACGGGGAGGCCTCGCCGGTGGAGCCGTCCGGTGAGGGCGGCGGCGGGGGCGGAGTGCCCGCACCCGCGCCGTCGAGCGGCGGCGGCGGGGGTTCGCCGAGTCCCACGAAGGACCCGTCGCCCTCCCCGTCCCCCTCCGAGCCGTCGGGCTCGCCGTCGCCCTCCGGGTCGCCGACACCCGAGCGGAGCGCGCCGAGCGCGGGCGCCTCCACGGGTTCCTCGGCCGCCGGCGCGAACGAGGCGGACGACAGCCGCATCGTCGCCCCCAAGACGCTCCGCGTCGGCGACGACGACCCCGAGGTCACCGAACTCCAGCTCCGGCTGCGCCAGTTGGGCATCTACACCGGCGACATCGACGAAAGCTTCGACGAGCAGGTCGAACAGGCCGTCCTCGTCTACCAGAACACCCGCGGCATCACGAAGGACAGGGAGGAGCCGGGCGTCTACGGCCTGGTGACCCGACAGCGCCTGGAGTCTGAGACGAAGGAGCCCTGACCGACGGGGGTCTGCGGTGCCCCCTCGTCCCGTGTGATGCAGGATGACGACCGGGTGATGCGCTCGAGGAAGCGGAGGTGACCGGGGTTGTCTTTCAGGTGGGCAGGGGCCCAATCGGTACTTTCCTCGTTTTCTCCATGAGGCCCCTGCGAGTGGTGGCTCTATCAGCGCGTTGTCGCGGGCGTCTGGGCCCAAACAATCTGGACGCGCTCGGCGGTGTTGGCATTGCGGCCACGCCCGATTGACTTCGAGATACGGATCTGATCGACGAACAGTGCGATGAACTCGCGCCGTTCCTGTAGTTCCCAGCTATCCCAGTTCGACCCCGGACCGATTGGGTCCGTGGCCGGCTCCGTCCACTCGGACGGGATGGCGATGGCTGCGGGCCCGGACGCTTCCAGTTCGGACACACGGGCCGCGGTACGGTCCTCATGGGCGCTCAGTCGGGTCACGGACTCAGAGAACATCCGGCGTCCAGTCTCGCCCCCGTAGAGTCCGTCTTGGCGGTCCTGGTACAGCGTGCGCAGAGCACCCCGGACGTGTTCCAACTCAGCGCGTGCGGCTGTCAGTTCGGCGTCACGCTCGCTGGTGTCTTGCTGGGCGGCGAAGCGGCGGGCTGCCTCGGCTAGGAATTCCAGATCCGCTGGGACGGCAGGATCCAACGACTCCAGTCGAGACCAGAGGCCACGGACCACCGCATCGTCAGCGGAAACCATGTCAATGGCCAGCCCGCCGTGTCCGGGCACAAGGCCCGCGCTGGCGCGGTTGCAGCGATACAGGCGCTTCCCGTTGCGTTCATCCGACACCATGACCGATCCGCAGACACCACAGAACAGAATGCCTGCACCGCTCAGCAACGTCGGGACGGACCGGCGGTTCTGGCGCACGACCGGCGTTCGGCCATCGAGGACGTCTTGGAGCCGCCACCACTCGTCAGGCTTCACGATGGCTTCGTGGGCAGCCAACGGACGCCTTTCGTCGTCACGCAGAATGGCGCGCTTACCGGCGGAACCTGGAGTGTCTTTCGTCTTGGCCTTGCGCCCCTGCCATTCGATTGCGTAGCCGGCCAAGCGCGGGTCACGGAGGATGCGGAGCACTGTCGTCGATGTCCACGCCGGCGCCCCCCGAAGTCTCGGATTGGGAGCGCTTCCGGCGGGCGTTCAGGCGGTTCTCATCGGCTGCGTTCTTCGTGGGCACCCCCGCTTCGTTCAGGCGCCGCGCGATGATCGCAGCGGAAACACCCTCTGTCGCCCAGGTCACCATCTTGCGGACGTGCGCGGCTTCCTGCGGTCCTGGCACCAGACGGACGACAGTCAGTTCCCCGCGCTGCACACGTTCCGACGTGAAGCCGTACGGCGGAGTTCCGCTGACATGGCCGCCAGCCTTACGGATCGTCTCCTTCGTCGCCGTGATGTACGCCGACTTCATGTCGGACTCTTGCTGTGCGAGACCAGCGATGATGGCCAGGATGCCAACGCCGACGGGGGTGGACGTGTCCAGGTAGGGTTCCTCGACGCTGACCAGCCGTACGCCGTGCTGTTCCAATTCACGGATGATCAGCATCGCTTCGAGTGCACCCTGACGAGTGAGACGCGACAGCGAGAAGACCACCACTGCGTCCACGTGACCGGCGCGAACGGCGGCCATCATCTCCTCGAACTCGGGGCGCTCAACGTTCGGGTCCCACCCCGACTTGCCCACGTCCGCGAAGTGCCCGGCGATGTCCCAGCCCTTCGCCGTGATCAGGGCTTCGCACTTGGTCCGCTGGGCTTCGGGGCTCGCCTTGCTCTCGTCCTCACGCTGCTTGCTCTGCCGGATATAGGAGACTGCTCGCACGTCGTCCAGGCTAGGGCGCCATCCCTGCGCCCGATTACTCAGAGGTGTCATGTGCCTAGTGTTGTAAAAATCAATGTCCTCACGGTTCCGGCCGAGCAGCGCGAGACGCTGGAGAAGCGGTTCGCTTCCCGCGCCGGTGTGGTCGAGAACTCCGACGGCTTCGAGTGGTTCGAGCTGCTGCGCCCCGTCGACGGCACCGACAACTACCTCGTCTACACCCGCTGGCGTGACGAGGCCGCGTTCCAGGCGTGGATGGAGGGCCCCATGAAGCAGGCCCACCAGGGCGGGGCCGACCGCCCCAGGCCGGCCGCCTCCGACTCCTCCGTCTGGACCTTCGAGGTCCTCCAGCAGACGGGCCCGAAGACCGACGCCTGACCCCGCTCGACAACGGGCCGAATCAGCCCACCGAGGTCGGACAGGACGCGCGCCGCCGCCTCCCGCGTGGGCGCGGACGGACGACCGTGGCGTCACCCGGATACCTGAACAGGGCGGCCTCGACACGGTCCATCCGGCCATCCGGCCCCCTCGCGACGGCGCCCACCGCCGCACGCGCCGCGCCACCTGCGCCGCGACCCCGGCGCCCCAGCCCCGGTTCCCCGGCCCCGAGTACCCACCTTTTTGTGGGTACTTGGCGGCCGGCCGGGGTCGGGCGATCCTTGTGGGGAGGGAGCGGCCGACGGGGGCGCGCCACCGAGCGGGGCGGAAGACGAGACGATGACGTGACGATGACGGTGAGGCCTACGGCGACGACGTCGCCGACAGTGACGCTCCGGTGAGCGTCTCCAGGCGTCGGTGCCCCCAGTCCGACAACGGCCCCAGCAGCTCGGAGAGTTCGCGGCCGAACGGGGTCAGCGAGTAGACGGTCTTCAGCGGCAGCCCGTCGTGCACCTCCCGGTGCACGAGCCCGTCCGTCTCCATCTCGCGCAGCGCCTGCGTGAGCACCTTCTCGCTGAGACCCGGCAGCAGCCGGCGCAGCTCACCCGGCCGGTGCGGGCCGGACTCCAGCCGCCACAGCAGCGACGTCTTCCACTTTCCCTCGATCACGGCGATCGCCGCGGTCACCCCGCACACACTCGCGTCCTGGGCACGCCTGCGCCTCATTCCCGCTCCCCCAGTCCATCGGTCGCGCATTCACAACCCACCTATTTTGCACAGGAGTTACCGAGTCATGCCCGCACACACCGAAGAGCACACCGCCGTCGACACCCCCGCCGTCACCGTACTCGGCCTGGGCCCGATGGGCCGCGCCCTCGCCGGTGCCTTCCTCGACGCCGGGCTGCGGACGACGGTCTGGAACCGTACGCCGGGCCGGGACGAGGAGTTGGTGGCGCGCGGCGCGATCAGCGCCGGGTCGGCGGAGGAGGCGGTGGCCGCGAGCCCGCTGACCGTCGTCTGCGTGGTCAACTACGACGCCTCGGACGCGGTGCTGCGCGCCCCGGCGGTCACCGGCGCCCTCAAGGGCCGCACGGTGGTCAATCTGACCGCCGACACCCCGCACCGGGCCCGGGACACCGCCGCGTGGGCGGAAGAGCACGGTGTCGCGTACCTGGACGGGGCGATCATGACGCCGACGCCGGTCATCGGCACCCCGGACGGCGTGTTCATCTACAGCGGCGACGCGGAGCTGTACCGGGCGCACCGGCCCGTGCTGGACGCGCTGGGCGGCGCCCACACCCACCTGGGCGAGGACATCGGCCGGGCCGCCACGTTCGACGTCGCGCTGCTCGACCTGTTCTGGACCGCGATCACCGGTTACACGCATGCCCTGGCGCTGGCCCGGGCGGAGGGTGTCAGCGCTCAGGAGCTGACCCCGTTCGCCCAGGGGATCGCCGCGATCCTGCCGCCGCTCTTCGAGGAGGGCGCGAAGGAGGTCGACAGCGGCCGGCACTCCGGCGAGGGCAACCCGCTGACCTCGGCGTTGTCGACCATGACCCATGTCGTCGAGGTCTCCGAGTCGCACGGCATCGACGCGAGCGTCATGCGGTCGGCCGAGGGCTTCGTCCGCCGCGCCATCGCCCAGGGCCACGGCGGCGACGGCTTCACCAGGCTGACGGAGGTACTCGACCAGCAGCGCTGACACCACGCGCCCCGGGGCCCACCACGGCCCCGGGGCGCACTCGGAAGATCAACCCACCGTGAGCCGGATCAGACCACCCGCGGCGACCTCGACCCGCACCGTGGTCAGGTCCGGCACCACGACGTCCGGCCCGTGGGACCGGGCCCGCTCGCCGATGCCCACGACCCGCATTCCCGCGGCGCGCCCGGCCCGGATCCCCGCCTCGGAGTCCTCGAACACGACGCAGTCCTCGGGCGCGACGCCCAGTTCGGCGGCCCCCTTCAGAAAACCTTCGGGGTCCGGCTTGCTCGCGCCGACGGACTCGGCGGTGACGCGCACCTCTGGCAGGGTCAGTCCGGCCGCGCCCATCCGTGCCGTGGACAGCGCGACGTCCGCCGAGGTGACGAGGGCGTGCGGCACACCGCCGGCGACGAGGGAGGCGAGGAACTCGGGCGCGCCGGGTATCGGGACGACACCGTCCACGTCGGCGGTCTCCTCGGCCAGCATCCGCGCGTTGTCCGCGAGGTTCTGCTCCATGGGCCGGTCCGGCAGCAGAACGGCCATCGTGGCGTAGCCCTGGCGGCCGTGGACCACCTTCATGATGTCGGCGCCGTCCAGCCCGTGCCGCTCGGCCCAGCGCCGCCAGACGCGTTCGACGGCGGCGTCCGAGTTGACGAGGGTGCCGTCCATGTCCAGCAGGAGGGCGCGGGCGGTCAGAACGGTCGTGGCCGTCATCAGCAGCTCCAAGGCGCGAAAAAGGGGGCCGCGGACGGGGTCGCACCCGGCGAGGCGGCCCGGAGGGAACAAGGCGGCCCCGCCCACCGGTCAGGGAATGCGGGCGGGAGCCACTTTGTTCCCCCACGGTACAAAACAAACCCGGCCCCCGCCACCCCCCTCACCCGTCCGGCCCCCTCATCCGGTCACGGCCCCCCACAGGCTCCACACACCGAGTCCGAGCATCAGCACGGCGGCGATCCGCGTGATCAGCACCAGCGGCACCCGCTTCATCAGGGCCCGGCCGCCGACGATGCCGAGCCCGGCCACGGCCCACAGGGCGAGGACGGCCCCGAGCCCGACGGAGAGCGGGTCGTCGTAGCGGGCCGCGAGGTTCGCCGTCATGATCTGGGTGAGGTCACCGAACTCGGCGACCAGGATGAGCATGAAACCGGCGCCCGAGACCTTCCAGAAGCTCTGGTCCTCGGGCCTGCGGATTTCCTCCTCGCCCTCATCCTTCCTCGTCAGCAGCACCGCCGCGCCGCCCAGGAACAGCACGCCGGTGAGCGCGTGCACGATCTGCTGCGGCAGCAGCGTGAGGACGCTGCCCGCCGCCACCGCGAGGGCGACGTGCACGGCGAACGCGGCGGCGACCCCGGCGAAGACGTACGAGGCGCGGTAGCGGGTGCCGAGGACAAGGCCGGCGAGCGCGGTCTTGTCGGGGAGTTCGGCGAGGAGGACGACGCCGAAGACGAGCGCCGTGACACTGAAGCTGATCAAGATTCCACAATCGGTCGGGCCGCCCCACCGAGGGAAATCATCCGCTGACGCGACACCTCGGCACGGCAGCACATGGTCGGCCCGCGCCGGGCGGCACGGACGGTGCACTGCTTGCCGAAGGTCTCGCTGGCGCGGCCCCGGTCAACGGAACCCGCCTCCGGGCGCCGGCTCAGACGAGCTGAGCAGTATGTCGACGGTCCGGCGAAGAGCTACTCCCCTTCTGCGCGATCCATGGTACGCGGGGCGCCGGCCTGAAAAGCACCGGGCGCAGCCCCTGCTTTCCAGGGGCGCGGGGAACTGCGCGAGCAACCACGAACCACCCGCACCCGCCGACGCGTCAGGCACCCCACACCAGCGGGCGTCCGGTCACAATCACGACCGCACCCCTTGTCGTGTCATGCACACGTCATTAGTTTCTCACCCGACGCACATCCGCCGGTAACACCACGCCGCGACCCTTCAATCGCCGCTCCCCAACACCCCCGGCTCCCCAAGGAGTTCACATGCGCAGGTTCTACGCGCGTCGACGAGTCAGCATACTCGCGGCGCTCAGCGGATTGATAGCCTCCGCCGCGCTCTTCAACGCTCCCACCGCCTCCGCCGCCCTCCCCACCCCCATCAGCGGCGCCACCGCCCGCTCCTACCTCGCCACCCTCACCGTGGCGACCGAGGACCGCACCGGCTACAACCGGGACCTGTTCAACCACTGGATCACCATCAGCGGCACCTGCAACACCCGCGAGACGGTCCTCAAGCGCGACGGCACGAACGTCGTCACCGACTCCGCCTGCGCCTCCACCAGCGGCAGCTGGTACTCCCCGTACGACGGCGCCACCTGGACGCTCGCCTCCGACCTGGACATCGACCACCTCGTGCCGCTGGCCGAGGCCTGGGACTCCGGCGCCGACAGCTGGAGCAGCGCCACCCGCCAGGCCTTCGCCAACGACCTCACCCGCCCGCAGCTCATCGCGGTCACCGACAACGTGAACCAGTCGAAGGGCGACCAGGACCCCGCCACCTGGATGCCGTCGCGCACGGCCTACCGCTGCACGTACGTCCGCGCCTGGGTCCAGGTGAAGTACTACTACGACCTCTCCGTCGACTCCGCCGAGAAGAGCGCCCTCACCAGCTACCTGGCGAGCTGCTGACCACACGCGAGAAACTGGTCAGGAACCTCCCCGTTCCCCTCCGTCGTTCCGTACCGTACGGGGCGACGGAGGAGGGCGAGCCGAAGGGGCGCGCCAGTGCGTCCCGGCGCCGGCTGCAGCGCCCCGGAGGCGAGCCCGACCATAAAAAAGGTGTGTGATCGCTCATGGCGGGGCTGCGTCTGGGACCACTGCTGAGATATGTGGACGGCTCGTCCGCGACCGTATGGGTCGAGGCCAGCCGGCCGTGCGTCGCCGAGGTCCGCTGCGCGGGCGGCGGTCGCGGCGAGGCCCAGACCTTCCAGATCGCCGGCCACCACTACGCGCTGGTCCCGGTGACGGGCCTCACGCCGGGCACGGTCTCGGCGTACGAGGTGCTCCTCGACGGCACCCCCGTATGGCCCCTCCCCGACTCCCCCCACCCGCCCTCCGAGATCCGCACCCCCGCCGAGGGCGACACCGTCCGGGTCGCCTTCGGCTCCTGCCGCTGGGCCGCGCCGCCCGCCGGGGAGCCGGACCCGGTGGGCCCGGACGCCCTCGACACGCTGGCCGCCCGCCTGGCCGCCGAACCGGGCGCCGAACGCCCCGACGTCCTGCTGCTCCTCGGCGACCAGGTGTACGCGGACGAGACCTCCGACGCCACCCGCCGCTGGCTCGCCGCACGCCGCGACCTCGCGGAACCGCCGGGCAACCAGGTGGCGGACTACGAGGAGTACACCCACCTCTACTACGAGTCCTGGCTCGACCCCGAGATCCGCTGGCTGCTCTCCACCGTCCCCAGCTGCATGATCTTCGACGACCACGACGTCATCGACGACTGGAACACCAGCGCGTCCTGGCTCGCCGACATGCGGGCGACCCCCTGGTGGCGCGAGCGGATCCTGAGCGGTCTGATGTCGTACTGGGTCCATCAGCACCTCGGCAACCTCTCCCCCGCCGAACTGGCCACCGACCCCGTCCACGCCGCCGTACGCGCCACCCCGGACGGCACGGACGCGCTGCGCGCCCATGCCGCCGAGGCCGACCGGGACCCGGCCTCGGTCCGCTGGAGCTACCGGCGGGACTTCGGCCGGGTACGGGTGCTGATGCTCGACTCACGGGCGGCACGGGTCCTCGACGAGGGCGATCGCTCGATGCTGAACCCCGGCGAGGCGCGGTGGCTGCGGGACCAGGCACTGGACGCGCGCGGCTCGTACGACCATCTGCTCATCGGCACCTCCCTGCCCTGGCTGCTGCCCCACCTCGTGCACGACGCCGAGGCGTGGAGCGCCGCGCTCTGCGGGGGCGAGCGCGGGGACCGCTGGGCGCGGTTCGGGGAGAAGCTGCGCCGGGGCGCCGATCTGGAGCACTGGGCGGCCTTCCCCGACTCCTTCGAGGACCTGACCCGGCTGATCGCCGAGGCGGGCGGCGGCACCGACGCCCCGGCGACCGTGCTGGTGCTCTCCGGGGACGTGCACCACGCGTACATCGCCGAACCGTCGTGGCCGGAGGGCGGGACGGGCGGCAGCGGGGGCCCCGACGCCCGCGTGCTCCAGCTCACCTGCTCCCCCGTGCACAACTCCATCCCGCTCTCGATAAAGCTCGGCTTCCGCTTCGGCTGGAGCGGGACGGGGCGGGCGCTCGGCCGGTGGTTCGGGCGGCACGGGCGGGGCGCGCGGCCGTCCATCGACTGGCGCAGGACCGGCGGCCCCTGGTTCGGCAACCACCTCATGACACTGACGCTGCACGGCCGTTCGGCACGGCTGCGGCTGGACCGCGCACAGGTCCGCCGGGGCGGCGGCGCCCGCCTCGAAACGGCGTCGGAGTCGGTACTCGTCCCCTAATCCACCCGTTGCGCACGGTTGTTGCCCCTGTTGTCCGAGATGCTCGTGAGGCATCCCACACCCGGCACTCCCGATGAGCCCCAAGGCTCTGTTCGCGGCGCGCACGACGGCATGATGAGGCGGACCGTCCGCTTACCGGCGGGCGGTCCGCCGCACCGCGCCCCACGTTGCGCCCCACACGCACGGGAGTTACTCCTTTGTCCGAACGGCCAGGGATCAGTGACATCGGCATCGCCCTCGTCGGAGCCGGCCCGCGCGGCACCAGCGTCCTGGAACGCCTCTGTGCCTCCGCCCCCGAACTGCTCAGTCCCGGCAGCCGGCTGACCGTCCATGTGGTCGACCCCGCGCCGCCGGGCCCCGGCCGGGTCTGGCGCACCGAGCAGTCCCCCCAACTGCTGATGAACACCGTCGCTTCGCAGGTCACGCTCTTCACCGACGACAGCGTGGACTGCTCGGGCCCGATACGCCCAGGGCCGAGCCTGTACGAGTGGGCGAGCCGGAGGGCGGGGCAGCTGGGCAGGTCGGGTGGGCTGAGCGGGTTGGGGCCCGACGACTATCCGACGCGGGCCCAGTACGGCCGTTATCTGGAGTGGGTCTTCGCCGAGGTGGTGCGCGGCGCGCCGCCCGGGATCCGGGTCGAGGTGCACGGCACCCGCGCGGTCCGGCTGGAGGACGCCCCCGACGGCGGCCAGCGGCTCACCCTCGCCACCGGCCGCGTCCTCACCGGCCTCGCCGCCGTGGTCCTCACCCAGGGCCACCTCCCCACCCTCCCCGACCGGGCCGAACGGGACCTGGCCGCGTACGCCGACCGCCACGGCCTGCGCCACTTCCCGCCCGCCAACCCGGCCGACCTCGACCTCTCCTCCGTCGCCCCTGGCGAACCCGTCCTCCTGCGCGGTCTGGGCCTCAACTTCTTCGACCACATGGCCCTGTTGACGACCGGGCGGGGCGGCGCCTTCGTGTACGACGCCGCAAAGGGGGGCCTGCGGTACGAGCCCTCCGGCCGCGAGCCCCGGCTGTACGCCGGCTCCCGGCGAGGCGTCCCGTACCAGGCACGCGGCGACAACGCCAAGGGCCCCTACGGCCGCCACACCCCGCTCGTCCTGACCCCCGAGGTCATCGCGGCGTTCCGCAAACGCGCGGACTCCGGCGAGGCACCGGACTTCCTGACGGAGATATGGCCGCTGGTGGCTAAGGAAGTCGAAACGGTCTACTACGAGACCCTGTTGGCGAAGGCGGGGCCGGCGTCGGTGTGCGGCACCCTCCCCTCCGCCTCCCCTGCCTCCCCCGGCGGGTCGCGTGGTGTGCGCGGGGGTTCGGCGTACGGGCCGTTCCCCGTGATGTCCTGCGATCTCTTCGGCGGAACCGCCCTCTTCCGTGACCGTTTCCTCGCCACGCCCCACGGCTCCCCCCAAGAGACCGCCGTCCTCGACGAGTTCGGGATCGCCAAGACGGACCGGTGGTCGTGGGAACGGGTCGCGCGGCCGTACGCGGGGCGGGTGTTCACGGACGCGGCGGACTGGCGGGGCTGGCTGCTGGAACACCTGCGGGAGGACGCCGCGCAGGCCGCCCTCGGGAATGTCCACGGCCCGGTGAAGGCCGCCCTGGACGTGCTGCGGGACCTGCGGAACGAGCTTCGGCTGATCGTGGACCACGGCGGACTCGCGGGCGCGTCACGCCGGGAGCACCTGGACCGCTGGTACACGCCCCTGAACGCGTTCCTGTCGATCGGCCCGCCCCGCAGCCGCGTCGAGGAGATGTCCGCGCTGATCGAGGCGGGCACCCTGACCGTGCTGGGCCCCCGGCTCGAGACCCGTCCGGAGAACGGCGCCTGGCTGGCGCACTCGCCCGACGTACCGGGGTCGGCGGTCCGCGTGACGACGGTCGTCGAGGCGCGGCTCCCGGAGCCGGACCTGCGCAGGACGGCCGACGCACTCCTCGCCGACCTGCTGGCGACGGGAGCCTGCCGTGCGCACCGGGTGGACGGCTACGAGACGGGAGGGCTGGACGTCACGCCCCGGCCGTATCACCTGATAGACCGTCAAGGTGCCGCGCACGCGCGGCGGTTCGCGTTCGGCGTGCCGACGGAGGGCGTGCACTGGGTGACGGCCGCGGGCGCCCGACCAGGAGTGGATTCGGTCACGCTTTCGGACGCGGACGCCGTGGCGCGAGCGGTTCTACGTGCGGCGACACCTGCGACGGCTCCCCAAGTGCGGGCAAAACGCTGGCCAGATGTTGAACTTGCAAGCATCGATTAGGGCTGCCTACCGTGGGTGACTCACCGGTAATAACCGTCCCCACCGGTCCCACAAGGACCGGGTCACCACCGAAGGAGTCCCCCCACCATGACCGGACGCCTCAACAGCGCCCAGCCATACGCCCTCGGTCTCTTCCGCATCGTCATCGGTCTGCTCTTCGCCTGCCACGGCGCCATGTCCCTCTTCGGCGTCCTGGGCGGCGCGGACGGGCAGGGCGGCACCGTCTCGGCCGGCACCTGGCCCGGCTGGTACGCGGCCGTCATCCAACTCGTCGGCGGCACCCTGGTGCTCGTCGGCCTGGGCACCCGCTACGCCGCGTTCATCGCCTCGGGCTCCATGGCCTACGCGTACTTCAAGGTCCACCAGCCGGAGGGCCTGTGGCCGGTCGAGAACGGCGGCGAGGCCGCGGCGTTCTTCTGCTGGGCCATGTTCCTGCTGATCTTCACCGGCTCCGGCGCGCTCGGCCTCGACCAGCTCTTCGCCAAGCGCCAGGCCGCGTCCGCGGACAGGACCGCCACGAGCAAGGCCACCGTGACCGCCTGACCCCCACCGGCGGCCGGCCCTGACCCCCTCCTCTCCCCCTGACTCCCCTCCCCTGATGAACACGGCGTGACAGACACATGAGCCCCTGTGAGCCGTCTGTCATACCCGGGGCGTACGCTGTTCGGCTGTCACGGGTCGCCGTGACGTCGGGGGAAAACAGGAGAGTGCTCGGTGCTTGAGAGTCTGGGTTGGCTGGCCGCCGGCCCATGGATCTACGCCGTGGTGGGCGCGTCCATCGTGCTGGACGTGTTCCTCCCGGTCCTCCCGAGCGGTGTCCTCGTCGTCGCGGTGGCCACGGCCGCCGCGGCGGAGACGGCGGCGGGCGCGATGCCCCGCGAGGTCCCCGACATCCTGGTGCTGATGCTCTCGGCGGCGACCGCGTCCGTGCTCGGTGACCTCGTGGCGTACCGCCTGGCCTGGCGCGGCAGCGCACGACTCGACCGCGCCATCGCCCGCTCCCGCCGCCTGACCACCGCGCAGGAACGTCTCGGCGCCGCGCTCGTACGCGGGGGCGGCCTCCTGGTCGTCGTCGCCCGCTTCGCCCCCGCCGGCCGCTCCGTCGTCTCCCTCGGTGCCGGCGCCGCCCGCCACCGCGCCCGCGACTTCCTCCCCTGGTCCGCGCTCGCCGGCCTCGCCTGGGCCGCCTACAGCGTGGCCCTCGGCTACTTCGGCGCCCAGTGGCTCGGCCCCACCTGGCTCGCGACGGCGGTGTCCCTGGCCGCCCTCTTCGGCGCGGGCGCGGCAGCGGCGTACTTCATGCGCCGCCCCCAGCCCAACTGACCCGGGGCGGGCGTTTGTTCAGGATCCGGTGCCGTAGCGGGCGAGCATGAGGGCGACGGCCTCGTCCACGATCGCGGCGTCGGTGGGGTCCGGGCTGCTCGCCAAGGAGTGCGCACGAGGTCGAATTAGCTCGATCGTGTGATCGCCCGCTTGCCGACTTGCGCAGCCCTGGGCCGATCGGGCAGACGTGCTCGTGCGACCTGGGACACCGGGGACGGCGTCAGCGTGCGGGGCCCCTGCTCCACCAGAGGATGGTTCAGGGCCTCCCCGTCACCCTTGGCTGTACCCACTGGCCGGGCCGCGCAGGGAACTGGCCTCCCGGGCCCGGACCACGCACACGATGCGTGTCGCCACCCGGGGTCGAGTACGCCGGGGACCAGCTCGCCCAAGACCGTTCGGGGCGCGCGGCTGAACGGACTCACTCCCGCTCAGTCCACAGGAACGGTACCGCTTGAAGAGCGTGCCGGTCGAGACGCGGGCCCCCTTGGCGATCTGGGCCAGGGAGGTCTTGTCGTACCCCTGGGCGAGGAAGAGGTCGCGGGCGGCGCGGATGATGCGCGCGCGGTTCTCTTTTTTGACCTGCGCGTGATATCCGGCTCCAGTCTGCCCGGGAGACCGGGTCCGGCACGTATCGCCACCGGTTCCCGCTCGGCCCGCCACCGACATGCCCACGCCCCTTGCCCGTCTCCCCGGCCGCGCCCTCGCCGTCAGAGGACGGTCTGGCCTCCGTCCAGGACAAGGTCCTGGCCCACGGCGAAGGCCGAGGCGTCGGAGGCCAGGTACACGACGGCTTCCGCGACCTCCTCGGGCAGACCCATACGACCCAGCGGGATGGTGGAGCTGATCCCCTCCACGACCGCCGCCTGCACCGCCGGGTCCTCGATCCCGAGCTTGGCGGCGGAGTACAGCGGGGTGTCCACCGGCCCGGGGCTGACCGCGTTGAACCGGATGCCGTGCGACGTCAGCAGGTCCGCGTTCCACGAGCGCATCAGGGAGCCGACAGCCGCCTTCGTCGCGGCGTAGGCGTTCGAATGTCCGTAGCCGCCGTGCGCGCTGTTCGACGCGTTGAGGATGACCGAGGACGGGTTGGCCAGTACGGGCACCAGGGCCTGGCTGAGGAAGAAGACGCTCTTGACGTTGATGTCGAAGAGCCGGTCGTAGCTGTCCTCCGTGTGGTCCTCGAACGGCCGCCAGTCCGAGACACCGGCGTTCAGGAACGCCACGTCCAGCTTTCCGAAGTGCTCACCCACCTCCTTGGCCAGGGCGCGCTGCGCGTCGAGATCGCGTGCGTCGGCCTGCACGACCGGCACCTTGTCCCCGAGGGTCTGCCGCGCGCGCGGCGAAGCCGGCTCGCGCACCGACCCGATAGCAAGTCGGTCCACTTACCTCTCGGCCGGGTGGTGAGTGTTATGCACCGTGGGGGTGCCCCCTGAGGGGCGCGGGGAACTGCGCGACCAGCCCCCACCGGACGGACGCCAGGGGTCAAAGGGGCGCAGCCCCTGATGGGACGGGTAGGGGCGGCGGGGGCGAGCAAAAACTAACCCGCCCGACGCGCGGCCCCCCGCACCTCCAACCCGGCCAGCAACGCGGCCGTGGCCTCCGCGACCGCGTCCACCGCCTGCTCGAAGACCTCACGGTTGTGAGCGGCGGGCGCGCGGAAGCCGGAGACCTTCCGGACGTACTGCAGGGCGGCGGCCCTGATCTCGTCCTCGGTGGCCTCTTCGGGCAGGACGGGCGGTCGAAGCGTCTTGATACTGCGGCACATGCCCCCAGTCTCCCGCGCACACCCGCCGAACCCCACCCCCGGAAGTCAGCAGGTCACCACGACACCCCGGCCCAGCCCGGCAACCGACCCAAGTCTTCCCTTGGGTATTGGCAAGTTTCCCCGAGGATTGACTGTGCCCTCCCCCCTTGTGATCATCACCGAAGCCGGCTCGACCCACCCGGCGGAAACGAGGGGACCATGTCGAACGAACGACTCACGGTGGCGGTACTCGGCCCCGGCGGCGTGGGCGGCCTGCTCGCCGCCCTGCTGACCCGCGCCGGCAACCGCGTGATCTGTCTGGCCGGCGAGCGGACCGCCGAGGCCCTGGAGCGGGACGGCATCGAGGTCAGAAGCGCCCGCTTCGGCGACTTCACCGCCCGCGTCGAGACAGCGACAGAACTTCGCGAGCAGGTCGACGCGGCCCTGATCACGGTCAAGCACACGACCCTGACGGCCTCCCTGGACCGCCTCCCGGCAGCGTCCCTCGGCCCCGGCACGCTGGTCGTCCCGTTCCTGAACGGCGTCGAGCACCCCGCACGCCTCCGCGCCCACTACGGCGACGACGTGCCCCTCGCCCCCGCCACCATCCGCGTCGAGTCGACCCGGGTCGCCCCGGGCGTCATCGAGCATGGCAGCCCGTTCGCGGAGGTCGACCTGACCGGCGACAGGGTCCCCAGGGAGCGCCTCAACTCCCTTGCGGGAGCCCTGGAATGGGCAGGGGTGGGCACCCGTGTCCTGCCGGACGAGACGGCCGTGCTGTGGGCGAAGATGTCCTTCCTGGCCCCGTTCGCCCTGCTGACGACCCGTCATGGGCTGCCGCTGGGCGAGATCCGCACCCGCCACCGCGAGGAACTGACCGCCCTGGTCGAGGAGACGGCCGCGGTCAGCACGGCCGCCGGCGCCCCGGTCGACCCGGCCGAGACCCTCCGCCGCTACGACGCCTTCCCACCCGCCACCAAGTCGTCCATGCAGCGCGACGCGGAGGCCGGCCGACCCCTCGAACTGGACGCGATCGGCGGCGCGTTGCTCCGTACGGCCGAACGGCACGGCGTACGGGTGCCGGTGGCGACGGAGGTGGTGGCGGAGCTGAGGGCGGCGGAGGGACGTCGGACTGCCGAATGACCCCGACAGCCGAGGGCCCCCGCACGACCGAGCAACCCCGTACGGCGAACCACGAGCCGACGGTGCTCGACGCGGAGGCCAGGGCTCACTCCTCGACCGCCCGCACCCCACCCCCCACCCGCACCGCGTGCCGGGCCACCGTGTCGGCGAAGGCGCGGGCCGGGGGTGACAGGGCGTCCCAGCGTCGTACGGCCCAGCCGACCGTGAGCGGGGGCAGGTCGGGGACCGGGACGAAGCGGAGCCCGGGGTGGCCGGGGCCCGTCCAGCCCGGGAGCGCGGGGACCACGGCGTGGCCGACGCCGAGCTCGGCGAGGAGGATCGCGGTGTCCCAGTCGGCGACCCCGGCCCCGGAGGAGCTGACGGAGATGTCCAACTCCCGGTAGGCGGCGTCGAGATGGGCGTACGACGTGGAGTTCTCCGGCAGCCCGATCAGCCGCATCCCGTCCAGTTCCCGGCCCTCCACCCGCTCCCGTCCGGCGAGTTCGTCGTCGGCGCGCACGGCGAGCACCCAGGGCAGTTCCGCCACGGCCCGCTGTTCGATGCCCCGGACGGCGGGCCCCAGGGTCAGCCAGGAGAGGTCGAGGTCCCGGGACGGATCGGCCAGCGCGTCGCGGCACCCGGCGCTGGACCGCATGGTCTGGAACTCCAGGCCCACGTCCGGGTACGAGCGCCGGAAGTCGACGATGCCCTGCGTCATGAAGTGCCGCACGGTCGTGCCGCCCGTGGCGACCCGTACGACACCGCCGTCACCGCGCACCATCTCGGCCAGTCGGCGCAGGGCGAGGTCGAGCCCGGTGATGCCATCGGCCGCCGCCTCCTGGAGCACCCGGCCTGCCCGGGTGGGCACGACCCCTCGGGCCTGCCGCTCCACCAGGGCGACCCCGACCTCCCGCTCCAGCCGCCGCACGTGCTGGCTCACCGCCGACTGGGTGCACCCCAGCTCACGGGCCACCGCGCTGAGACTCCCGGCCCGGCAGACGGCGACGAAGACACGGAGATCATCGAGGGTCATGGCCCGACGATACCCAAGGCTCACCTTGGGGATGGATCCGCGCTCCAAGAGAGGCCTCCGCCTCGGCCACCCGTTCGCGTGAACCCGTGCCCGAAGTGACAGAAGGAACTCGCATCCCAAAATCGAACAGGCGTACCATTGCCGTGTGGCTAAGACCTATGACTTCCCAGAGGACCTTCTCGCCGGTCAGGAGGAGCTGCATCAGGTCCGGGCCGAGCTCCTGGCACTGCTGAAGCGGTTGCCCTGGTCGGTCGAGCCCCTGGACGGTTTCAGCGACGACCGCGGCTGGCGCAAGGTCGAGCGCCCCGCCTCGCCGGGCTGGACGGCCGACGAGCAGGCCGAGGTCGAGAAACTGCGCGAGCGCGAGCGGGAACTGGCGGTCTTCGTGAGCTGCCACCGCTTCTGGTCGGAGATAGCCACCGAGGAGAAGGTCGAGGCCCGCACCCATCTCAAGCACGCGCGGGACTCCCACGCGCGGGATTCCTGAGGCCCACAGCCCCGGACACGCGAAGACCCCGGCCGTGATCGGCCGGGGTCTTCGTCTCGGTGGGCATGGACGGTTTCGAACCGCCGACATCCTGCTTGTAAGGCAGGCGCTCTACCCCTGAGCTACACGCCCGAGTACAGGTCGACAGCCTACATTGCCCGAGGGAGTGCCCGGCAAACGCGTATCGGGGCCGGCTCGGGGGTTAACCCCACCCCTGATCCGGGAGCGGCCCGGATCCCCCCGAACTCCCCTGCTCCGTACGGTCGGAGGACATCGGAGGACCGGCCCAGGGGGAGATCGCCATGACAGGCACCGCACACACCGCACGCACCGCACGCCCGGCGCAAACCGCTCGTACGGCTCGTACGGCTCGCAGGTCGCGTGCGGGAGCGATGGGGGTCGCCGGTCTCGCCGTGGTGCTCATGGCGTCCGTGGCCGCGTGCGGGGCGGACGCCGGGGAGGACCGGGATCCGGAGCACCGGAGCTTCGCCCTGGCGGGCCGGACGCTCACGGTCGACTCGGACGACTCCGCGCTCGAACTGGTCGCGGCGGACGTGGACGAGGTCGAGGTCACCCGGTGGTTCGAGGGGCGGGTCATGGTCGGCGGGAAGCCCCGGGTGACCTGGGAGATGAAGGACGACCGGCTGGAGCTGCGGCTGGAGTGCGACGGCATCGTCGCCGACTGCGCGGCCAAGCACCGGATCGAGGTCCCGCGCGGGGTGGCGGTCGCCGTGCGCAGCGACGACGGGAGTGTGACCGCGAAGGGCTTCGCGGAGCCGCTGGAGGTCCGGTCGGCCGACGGTGCCGTGCGGGTCGGCGACACCACCGGGCCGTTGGAGCTGCACACCGACGACGCCTCCGTGCGGGCGCTCGGGGTCGCGTCGCGGAGCGTCAAGGTGAGCACGCAGGACGGTTCGGTCAAGCTCGAACTCGGGGTCGTGCCGGACCTGGTGGAGTCGCGCAGTGACGACGGTTCGATCAGTATCGGGTTGCCGCGGGACACGTCGTACCGGATCGAGACCGGGAGCGACGACGGTTCCGTGGACGTCTCGGTGCCCCGTGACGAGGGCAGCGCCCATGTGGTGACTGCCCACACGCAGGACGGTTCGGTGACGGTGCGCAACGTCGGCTGAGCGGCGGCCGCGAACATCGAACCGCTCGGCCCGTGTTTTCGTCCTTGACCGGTGGGAGAATGGCACCGGTCAGGGTGGATGACAGCACGGGAGAGGGAAGTGACGGCGACACCAGCAGAGCCGTACACACCAAGGGTGCCGAGCGCACGACAACCCCAAAGCCGCGCCCCCACCCACCCATCGCCCCCACGCCACCACCACCCCGGCCCGACGCCTCCGCACGCCCACCGGCCAACCCGACCACCCGCCCGACACCCGCACCCGAGGCCGACGCCCCCGCGCGCGGGACGGCCGACCGCGCACCACGGACCGGCCTCGCGCCGCACACGGCCAACCCCGCGCCGCGAACAGACAGCCCCGCGCCCCTGACGGACGACCCCGCACCCCGCACCGGCGCATCCGCCCCGCAGGCGGCCGACGGCATCCGACCGACCGACACCACCCCCAGGACCGACGCCCCCGGGCCACGGACCGGCGGGCCCACAGCCCACGCCCACCGCCCCTCTCCGCAGTCCCCCGTGAGCCGGCGGGTGCGGCGGCGGGCGGCCGCGCTGGATCGGGCCGTGCTGATCGCTCTTCCCCTCCTCGCCGGTCTCGTGCTGCCCGCGGCGTTCGCCGGGGGCGGGACGCGGCGGTGGTTCGGGGGCCGGGCCGAGGGGCAGCGGGCGGAGGCGCAGGCGGCGAAGGACGCGGCGGCGGCCGCGTTCTACGAGCTGGACACCGCGCAGCGGGATCTGCGGATCTCCATAGAGACGATCACGGCGGTGGACGACTCCCCCGGCGCCCGCCACGCGGCCGACGGCTTCGCGGCACTGGGCCGGCGGATCGACGAGGTCAGCCACCAGTACATCAACGCCGTCGACGCCCACGACCTGGACCGCGACGACCTGGAGGCGTCCGCGGCCGCCCGCGCCCGCACCGAGCTGACCGCCGCCAAGACGGAGCTGGACCGGGTCAAGCAGGAGCTGGACCGGTTCGCCCAGGGCCTCGGCCCGCTGCTCGGCAAGGCCGAGACCCAACTGGCCCGGCTGGCCCCGGCCGTGGAGCGCGCCCGGCAGGGACTGCTCGCCGCCTCCAACGCCCTGGACGCCGTACGGGGTTCGGGGCTGAAGGCCGACGATCTCGCCGCCCGCCTCGCGGCCCTCGCCCCCGAGCTGACCAAGCTCAACCAGGGGGCCGGGCAGCACGGCGTACGGGAGACGCTGGAGCGGGCCGACCGGGTCGTGCGCGAGGCGGAGGCGGTGCGCGCGGAGGCCGAGCGGCTGCCGGAGAGAGCCGCCGAGATCGACCACCGGCTCGTGTCGCTGCGCACCCGCGCGGAGGCGCTGGGCACCCGGGCCGAGCAGGTGCCGCAGGTGCTGAGCGAGCTGCGGCGGAGGTTCGTGGCGGCCTGCTGGCAGGACCTCCAGCAGGTGCCGGACCAGGCCGCGCGGGACGTCGAGCAGGCCCAGCTGAAGCTGCGCGAGGCACGGGCCGCGCGGGACGCCCAGCGGTGGCCGGACGCGACCTCGCTGCTGTCGACGGTGCGGGCGCTGCTGAACCACACCGACGAGGCGGTCTCGGCCGCCGGGGACCGGTTGCGGCGGCTGAACGCCGTGCAGAAGGACCCCCAGCAGGAGATCGACCGGACGCGGTTCGCGATCCGGGACGCGCAGCGGCTGGCCATGGCCGGGCGGTCGACCCCGGATCCGCGGCACGCACGCCCGCTGGACGAGTCCGTGGCACGGCTGGACCGGGCGATCGCCACGCTGGAGGGCCGGCACCCGGACTACTGGCACTTTTTGACCGAGACCGAGGCCGTGCGGCAGGCCGTGGCGCGGGTCGTGGACCAGATCCGCAAGGAGCGCGGCGCGGGCGCGACCTGAGGACACCCGCCCCCGCCCACCCTGCGACGACCGGGCCCCGGCCCGGGACCGGGGCACTGGGTTGCCCGGCGGAGCCGCCCGGCGGATGCTGAAGGGGTACGCAGGCCTCCGCGCACGCCCGATGGGAGGCGGACATGGCCACGCACGCCACGCACACACTGCGTCCGGGCAAGGGTCGGCACGCGGGTTCCCGGCGGCGGATCAGGATCGACGAGCACCTGCCCGTCGACCACCGCCTCAGCAGGGTCTACCGGATCGGGGCGGGCCTGATGGGCCTGTTCCTGCTCGTCTTCGGCATCCTGGGGCTCATCGACAAGGTGGGCTGGTTCGACACGAACGGCGACGAGGTCGTGGGGCTGAGCACCAACGGCACGCTGAGCGTCCTGTCGATCGCCGTGGGACTGCTGCTGCTCGTCGGCATGGTGATCGGCGGCAACTTCGCCTCCACGCTGAACATGACCCTGGGCGTCCTGTTCATCCTGAGCGGCTTCGCGAACATGGCCCTGCTGGACACCGACTCGAACTTCCTGGCGTTCCGGATCCAGAACGTCCTGTTCAGCTTTGTCGTCGGCATCCTGCTGATGACGTTCGGGATGTACGGCAGGGTCGGCACGGCGCTGCCGCACGACAACCCGTACTGGCGGGCCCGCCATCCCGAGGAGGCGGAGCGCGAGACGCGGCGCAAGGCCGGTGCGGGGATGGCGAAGCTGGAACGCGCCGACGCCCTCCCCGAGTCCGGGACGGACGACGGGAAGGGCGCCGGCTGAGGCACCGTGAGGGCTGGGCTCAGGTGCGGTACGCGAAGTAGTTCGCGGTCGGGTACGAGGCGATGATGCTCGCGACCGAACGGCGGTAGGTGTCCGCGTCGTGGTACGTCAGGTACGGGACACCGCTGGCGCTGCGGTAGGTCGTCATCATGGAGTGGTCCTTGGACCCGTCCTTGTTGAAGTCGACCTGGAGCACGTCGCCGATGTCCATCTGGTAGACGTTCGCGAGCGCGGTGGTCCGCTTGGCGGTCTGGGTGAACCAGGACCACTCGTTGACGCCGATCCACGCGTCGGCGGTGCCGTTGGAGGCGTAGTACCAGGTGTCGTACTCCTCCGGCGTGACCGTGGAGATCTGCTTCCAGCCGCCCGCCAGGAGGCCCTGGCTGAGGTAGTTGGTGCAGTCGCCGCCGGCCGCGTTGTACTTGCGGTACGCCGGGTTGTAGTTCTTCCAGTACTTCTCGGTGTACGTGGCCATCGCCCTGTAGTCGTAGGCGCCGCCCGTGAGCGTCTTCGGCTTGGGGGCCGGGTTGGGCGTAGTGGCCGCCTTGGGGGCCTGGATGATGGCCATCGGCGTACGGCTGAGCTTGCTGTCCGCGGGGGCGGCGACGGGCTCGTTGATCCGCGGGGCGCCGCCGTCGGTGGAGCGCATCGCGGTCAGCTGCCAGGTGCCGTTCGCCTGGGCGGTGAAGGTGAGCACGTGGTGCGCGTCGAAGCCCGTCGAGGCGGGTTCGTCGCCGCGTATCTTCTTGTACTTCAGGGTCGTGGTCTCGGTGACCTGGACCGTGGCCTTCTTGCCCTTGACCTTGGCGCCGTCGACGGTGACCTTCGTGTCGGCCGAGGTGTAGGCCTCACCCAGCGACGCCAGACGGGACTTGGTGCCCTTCAGGGCGGACAGCTTGCCGTCCTCGGCCTTCTTCTGGCCGGCGGACAGCTGCACACCGCCGGTGGGCTTCAGCGACTTGCGCGCGGCCTTGCTGCCGAGCAGCACGGCCGTACGGTCGGTGAGCACGTTGTCCGCGACGCGCCCGAAGGCGTCCTTGGTCGCCTTCGTGACCTTGGGGGTCGACGCGGCGGCGTTCGCCGCGGCGACGGGCAGCAGGGCGGAGGCCACGACGGCCGCCGCGAGGGTCGAGCCTGCGAGGCTCAACGTCCTTGATCTCACTGGGAATCTCCTTGACCCCGAGTTGGTCGTACCCGGGAGCGAATCTTTACATGACCTCCTCAAGGCAAGTGAGGTCGGGGGGTGTAACAAGTGAGCAACATGGGTATCTGTGGGGCTATTTCACGACCGATGCCCAATCGGCCGGGGCCTGGGCGGGGTCGAGGCCGCGCAGGTTCGCCAGGGTCTCCGGCGACTGGACGTCCATCCAGTCGGCGAGTTCGTCGAAGGACACGCACTTGACGTCCTTCTTCACGCACACGGTCTTGATGATTTCGTCGACGGCGTTCATGTAGATGCCGCCGTTCCACTGCTCGAAGTGGTTGCCGATGAGCAGGGGCGCCCGGCTGCCGTAGTACACGCGGTTGAAGCCCGCCATGTAGGTGTCGATGGTCTCCTGCTGCCAGGTCGGGTACATGGCCGGATCACCGTCGGTCTGCCCGTTGGTCTGGTTGTAGAGAAAGTTGAAGTCCATCGACAGGGCCTGGTAGTCGTCGTTGTACGGCAGCATCTGGAGCGGGAAGTCCCAGATGCCGTTCTTCTTGCTCGGCCACACCTGGAAGGCGCCCGGGGAGCTGGCGTCGTAGCGGTAGCCGAAGTCCTTGACGGCCTTCAGGAGGTTGTTCTGGCCTTCCAGACAGGGCGCCCGGCCGCCCTTGACGGCGTCGACGGTGAAGGGCAGCGGGTCGAGGTCGGTGGCGCCGGTGTTGGTCTTCCAGTTGGCGAGGAAGGAGTTGAACTCCTTGATCTCCTGCTTCCACTCCGCGACGCTCCAGTCCTTGCCGCCCTTGTCCCCGCAGAAGTGGCCGTTGAAGTGGGTGCCTATCTCGTTGCCCTCCTTCCACGCCTCGCCGAGCTCCGCCAGGGTGGTGCGGATGTGTTCGTCGGTGGGGTAGCTGATCGCGGCGGCGCCCTTGTCGTGCTGCGGCGGGTCGTAGAGGTCCCGCTTCGCCTTGGGCAGCAGATAGATGCCGGTGAGGAAGAACGTCATGTGGGCGTCGTACTTCTTCGCCATCTGCCGGTAGTGCTCGAAGAGGTTGTCGTCGCCCGCCAGCGCGCCGTCCCAGGAGAAGACGACGAACTGCGGTGGCTTCTCGCCCTTCTTGAGCCGCACGGGCTTCAACCGGCCCTTCTGCGGGCCCGTGTAGGAGGTGGAGCCGTCACCGATGATCTTCGTCTTGCCGTCCCAGACGGGTTCCTTCTTCGTGGCCCCCTTGTCGCTGCCGCTGCCGGCCGACGAAGCGGTCGGCGCGGTGTCGGCCGACCGGTTCAGCACCAGATAGCCGCCGACCAGGGAGGCCACCACGAGGAGCGCGGCCACCGTCAGGAACTGCGGGCGGGTGGTGCGGCGCGGCGGGCGCGCCTTGCGACGGCGGCCCTTGTGCGGCTTGCTGCCAGACTTCATGTACGGCTCATTCTGCGAGGGTGGCGGGTGCGGGTGCTCATCGGTGGTCAGCCGATCCTCATCGCACTGGACCAGATGTCGTAGGGGACCCCGGCATGGGGTGTTCCGGCGATCCCGTCGAGCGGCAGCGGCTCCAGGCTCTTGGCCAGGTCGATGCGGTAGACGACGACGGCGGTCGACACGTCGTCGGCCGTTCCGACGTACCAGGCGGCCTTGTCGTCCTGGGTGGTCCCGCCCTTGGCGGCCACCTCGTAGGAGGCGGCACCGGGCGAGGTGGGGTGGGCGTTGCGGTAGGCGTCGGTGAGCGCGGAGGTGACCTCGGCGGCCACCTTTCCGCTCATCGCGCGCTGCGGCTTCGGGGTGTCCAGGGGGACCTTGGACCCGTTGTGGGTCACCTTCCGCACGGAGTACGGCTCGGTGTGCTTGCCGAGGGCGGCGAAGGTGCTGTAGCCGCTGGCCATCCGGATCGCGCTGGGCGTGGCGCTGCCCACGGAGAGCGCCGGCACCTGTGCGCCGAAGCTGGAGCGGAGCAGTCCGGCCGCCTCGGCGGTGCCGCGCACCTTGGCCAGGCCGGTGTCCATGCCGAGCTGCATGAACGGGGTGTTCACCGAGCGGGCGAGCGCGTCGTGCAGGGTGATCGGGCCCCAGGACTTCTTGTCGTCGTTGTGGGCGAAGACCCGGTCGCCGTCCCGGTCCCAGTAGGGCCCCTCGGGGGTGGTCACGGGTACGGCGTCGTTCCCGTCGTACACCGTCTGCGGGGTGACAGGTGTCGCCTCGCCGCCCCGTTCCTTGACGACACCGTGTTCCAGCCCGGCCGCGTAGACGAAGGGCAGGAAGGCCGAGCCGGCCGGGACGGTGGTCGCGTTCGACTCGTTGAAGCCCTGTCTGCGGTGGTCGGGGCCGCCGTAGACGGCGAGGATCCGCCCGTCGGCGCCGACGGAGGAGGCCCCGATGTGCGCGGTCCTCGCCTTCTTCGGGTGGTCCTTCCGCACGTCCTTGCGCGCCGCGGTGACGGCGTCGGTCAGCTCGTCCTGCCGGTCCTTGTCGAACGTCGTGTAGATCTGGTAGCCGCCCCGGTCGAACTCCTGGTCGGTGAGGTTCGCCGCCTTCTTCGCGTACTGGGAGGCGAGCTGCACCAGGTAGTCGCTCTGCTTGCCGGTGTCGTACTGGTTCGCCTGTTCGATCGGCTCGGGGAACTTCGTGTACGTGGCGCGCTCGGCCTTGGACAGCTTCCCGATGTCGACCATCCGGTCCAGGATCCACTCCCAGCGCTCGACCGCCCGCTCCCGGTTGGCCTTGCTCAGGGTGGGGTCGTAGAGGCCCGCGCCCTTGAGGAGGGAGGCGAGGACGGCGGCCTCGCTGACGTTCAGTTCGCTGACGTCCTTGCCGTAGTACGCCTGGGAGGCCCGCTGGATGCCGTAGGTGCCACGGCCGAACCAGCTGGTGTTGAGGTAGCCCTCCAGGATCTCGTCCTTGCTCATCTGGTTGTCGAGCTTGAGGGCGAGCAGCGCCTCGTCGAACTTGCGGCCGAGCGAGCGGTCCTGGGTCAGATAGACGTTCTTGACGTACTGCTGGGTGATGGTCGAGCCGCCCTGGGTGTCCCCCTCGCCGACGGTGCGCACCAGCGCGCGGGTGATGCCGCTCACGGAGATGCCGGGGTCGGAGTAGAAGCTCGCGTTCTCCGCCGCGAGGACCGCCCAGCGCACGTCCTCGGGGACGTCCTTCAGGGGCATCGCCTGGCGCCGCACCCAGCCGGTCCGGGCCATGGGGGAGCCGTCGGACCAGAAGTACACGTTGTCCTGCTGGGTGGCGAAGGTGTTGAGGTCCTCCGGGATGTCCGTGGCGGCGTACGCCACGGACAGGAACATGCCGCTGACGCCCACGGCGAGCCCCGCGGCCCCCAGCGACTGCCGCCAGGACGGCACCCAGCGGCGCCAGTCGGCGCGGCCCGGACGGGGGTACTGCGGGCGCATACGGCGGGCGAAGGGGGCGAACGGGGCCAGTCGCGCGCCGGCGACGGCGGTGAACCTGGCCAGAACGGACGGCCTGGGCGCCTTGCGTCTGCCGCGCTTCCCTGATGCCGGCTGCTCCTGCGGGAGGTCGAACGTGCCCGGCTCCAGCACCCGCAGCTGCATGGTCTCGTCCGCCGGGGCCGGCGGGAGCTTCAGCTGCATGGTGAGGTCGGACTCCTCGGGCATCCCCTCCCCCTGCCCCTTCCCCTTCCCCCGGCTACCCACGGCGGGCTCCCCGGCACGGACGGCCCGAGCGATGCGCAGCAACGATTCGGCGGTGCGCGGCAACCTTTCGCCCGCGCACGGCGACTATGCGACCGGGACACGTGTCTCCCGATCGACAAAGGACAGCGGTCATTACTGTCCCCCCTCCCCACTTGGCATCGCCGCGCGGATGGTCACTGCCGCCACACCCGCGACAGTGAGCCCCCTGTTCCCCCGACCTTCCGGTCTCCACACAGCGACCACAAATTATCAGTCACTTTCACAACTGCTTCTGTCAGGAGCGTGAAAATTTGGCCAGTGTGACCGACCAGGCAAAACGCGGCGCTCTTGCCGCCCCCCGGACGCCGGTTAGCCTGACCCCATGCCTCGCTACGAATACCGCTGCCGGACCTGCGGCGACACCTTCGAACTGAGCCGTCCCATGGCCGAGTCCTCCGCCCCCGCGGACTGCCCCGGGGGTCACTCCGACACGGTCAAACTTCTGTCGACGGTAGCCGTCGGAGGTACGGCCGCCGCATCCGCCCCTGCGCCCCGGGCGGGCGGCGGTGGTGGCGGGTGCTGCGGTGGCGGCTGCTGCGGTTGATCAACACACTTCGATCAACGGACTCCGACGCCCGACCGTTCAGGCTGCCTTCAGCTTCGTTCGCCTAGCGTGCGCCCATGACAGCCATGCAAGCGGAGTCCATGAGCGGCGCGCCCCTGTGGATCATCGGTCTGATGGATCTGCTGGGGGCGCCGGGCGCGGGCATCGCCGTAGCGCTGGAGAACCTCTTCCCGCCGATCCCCAGCGAGGTCATCCTCCCCCTCGCCGGCTTCGCCGCGAGCACCGGCCAGATGAACCTCTTCGCCGCCCTGCTGTGGACCACCGCGGGCTCGGTCGTCGGCGCCCTCGCCCTCTACGGCGTCGGCGCCCTCCTCGGCCGCGACCGCACGGTCGCCATCGCCGCGAAGCTGCCCCTGGTCAAGGTCTCGGACATCGAGAAGACGGAGGCCTGGTTCCTCAAGCACGGCACCAAGGCGATCTTCTTCGGCCGCATGATCCCCGTTTTCCGCAGCCTCATCTCGGTCCCGGCCGGCGTGGAACGCATGCCCCTGCCCGTCTTCACCCTCCTCACCACCCTGGGCAGCGCCCTCTGGAACACGGCCTTCGTCCTGGCCGGCTACTTCCTGGGCGCCAACTGGACGGAGGTCACCGCGATCGTCTCGACGTACTCGAAGATCGTCCTGACAGGCGCGGCCCTGGCGCTCCTGGCCTTCATCCTGGTCCGCTTCCTGAGGAGGTCCAGCTCCAAAGGGGCGCGGGGCGCTGACATATGCGGCTCCGCCGCGCGGGCGCGACAAGCCACGACGAACCCGCAGCCCGAAACGCACCGCACCCCCACCCCCTGACCGGCACAGTCCCCGGCAGGTCAGCGTTCCCGCGACGCCCGCAAGAACTCCCGAAGAATCCGCTCCCCGGCCAACACCCCCCGCTCGGGCAGCGCAGTCACCCCCGGCCCCAGGAACCCCGCCTCCGCCAACTCCCCATGCCCCGGCCGCCAGGCCCGATCCGCCGCCAGCAACAGATCCGCGTCGAGCAGAGAGTCGCCCGCGGCCAGGCTCAGCTCCACCCCGGTCCGCCGCGCGACCTCCCGCATCGCCGCCGACTTGGTGAGCGGCTTCGGCACAGCGTAGATCTTGCGCCCCTGCAAGGAGACCGTCCACCCGCGGTTCTCGGCCCACACCGCGAGGTCCTTCACCCACTCCTCGGGGAGCAGCTCACGCTCGACGACGAGATAGACGAACAGCTCCTCCGCGACCCGGTGCTTGCGCACCCACAGGGGGTCCGCCGTGGCCTCCAGATGCTCCCGCACCTCAGCGAGCGGCGCGCACTCCTCGGCGAGCCGGGCCGTCACCCGCTCGTGCCAGGCGACGTCCGTGACACCGTCCACCAGCAGGTGCCCGCCGTTGGCGCAGATCGCGTACGCCGGGGGCGGGCCCGGCAGATTGATCCGCTGGTACTGCTTGCGCGTCCGGGTCGTGGTGGGCACGAACACCGCCGTGTCGCCCAACTCGGCGAGCAGCTGCGCCGCCGTCTCCGTCATGTACGACAGCGGTCTGCTCTCGTGCACCTCGACGGTGAGCAGCCGCGGCGCCCGCGCGTCCGGCATGGTCAGCGCGAGCGCGGCGGACGAGTAGATGAGCGTGCGGTCGAGATCGCTCGCGACGAGAACCCGAGGACCCGGCATCAGACCGTCACCGCCTTGCCGTCGGCGCCGGTGGCGCCCCGCGTGAACTTCGGGTGGATCAACCCCACGCATGTGTACGGCAGTTCGGCCACCTCTTCCACCGGTACCCCTCTCTGTTCGGCGAGCAGACGTACGTGGTCGAGGTCCGCGCCCGCCCCGGCCCGCGCGAGGATCTTCCACGGTACCCGGCGCAGCAGCACCCGAGTGGTCTCGCCGACACCGGGCTTGACCAGGTTCACGTCGTGGATCCCGTACTCCTCGCTGATCCGCTCGACGGCCGCCCAGCCCTCCCAGGTGGGGGTGCGGTCGGCGGCGAGCAGTTCCTTGGTGCGGACGTCGACCGCGTCCACGACCTCCGCGAACCGTGCGGCTATCGCGTCCAGGAAGGCCACCGACACGTCGACGCCGGCCAGCTCCCGGTAGAACTTGGCCCCGTGGAAGTCGTCGGGCCCGACGAGGTCCGCGCGCAGCACGGTCCGCGAGATCAGCCCGGAGACGGTGGAGTTGAGGCAGGCGGAGGGAATCAGGAAGTCCTCCCGCGTGCCGTACGTCCGCACGCACGAGCCCGGGTCGGCGAGCACGGCGATCTCCGGGTCGAAGCCGGTGATCCCGTCGGACGCCTCGAACTCCTCGATCGCGGCGGCGAGTTCCCGGGTGATCGCGCCCTTGCCGGTCCAGCCGTCGACGAACACGACGTCGGCGGGGTCGTGATGGGCGGCGAGCCAGCGCAGCGCGTTGGCGTCGATGCCGCGGCCCCGCACGATGGACACGGCGTAGTGCGGTACGTCGATCCCGTGCCGGTGCCGTGCCCACCGCCGCATCAGCACGCCCACGGGGGTACCGGCCCGGGCCAGCGACACGAGGACGGGCCGCGCCGACCGCTCGGCCAGCACGGTCTCGGTCACCACGCCCACGGCGGCGGCGATGCGCTCGGCGGACGCGTCGAGGGCGCTGTGGAAGAGGGCCTGGTACTGCTCGCTCGGCTGGTACTCGACCGGCAGGGACTCCGCGTAGTGCGCGCCCCCGCTCTGGATGGCCTCCTCCCGCTCCTCGGTGGGCGCCTCCAGCGTCACGTCCGACAGGTCCTGGAGCAGCCACCCCACCTCGTCGGCCGCGTAGGAGGAGAAGTCGGGGCCGCGAAGGGGCTCGGGAAGCATGGATGACCTTTCGGGGTGGTCCGGGGGCGGTGGCGCCGGGACGTACGACGGCACGACGGCGAGCAGCACGGCGGGGGTGTGGGCGGCGAGGGTGGCCGGCAGACCGTCCTCGGCGTGCAGCTCCGCCGTGTCCGCGACCGAGTCCACGACCGCGACGACGGCGTCGAAGCCGGCGCCGGCCACGTTGTAGGCGTAGCGCTCCCCCGGGCCGTCCGCCGGGTCGTCGTGGGCGGGGAAGACGATACGGCTGCGTATCGCGTAACCGGGGTCGTCGACGGCGAGGACGGGCGACCGGGTCGTGGTGGAGAACCGTATCTCCAGCCCGTCCCCGGCGACCGCCTTCTCCAGCTCCCGCGCGAGCGCCAGCGGGGCGTACATCAGCTCCTCGAAGCCGAGCACGAGCACCCGGCGGGCCCCCGGCGGCAGGGCCCCGGCGAGGCGGGCGGCCATGGCGGGCAGCGCGCGCTCCAGCCGGGCGCGATGCGCGGGAGTGAAGCCGTGCCGCCCCCCGTCGGGCACTCCGGCGGGCCACCCCAGCTCGACCCGCGTGACCTCGGTACTCGTGGTACCGGCCGCACGCCCCGGCGCACCCCCCGCACCCCCCTCGTGTTCCGCCACGAGCGCCTGGCCCTTCTCCAGGACCCCCTCCGGCAGCCGCACGGTGCCCTTCGCCGCCGTCACCAGGTCGACCCGCGCCCTGATCTCCCGGGCGAACGCGGCCAGCCGTCCCTGGTCGGCGGCGGAGCGCATGTCGACCAGCGCCACGACGACGTACCGCTCGCGCGGATACCGCTCGTGCAGCGCGCGGATGGTGTTGAGGACCGTGTTGCCGGTGGAGAACTCGTCGTCGACGAGGACCAGCGGCCCGGGCCCCGCGAGCAGCTCGGGGTCCTCCGGCAGCAGCAGGTGCGAGGTCGCGTGGGAGTGGGACTCCTCGAAACCCCCGGCCGGGGCGACGCCCTCGACGGGGCGCCGGGTGGAGTGCAGGTAGGGCGCCTCTCCCACCCCGTCCGCGACCGAGTGCCCGAGCCCGGTGGCCGTCTCGGCGTACCCGAGGACGACCGCGGCCCGCGCCCCGTCCTCCCCCAGCAGCTCCCGCACCCGGCGGCCCAGCGCGAACCCGTGCCCGTACACGACGGCCGGGGACTGCGGCACATGCTTGCCGAGGACGTTCGACACCAGCAGATGGGCCCGCTTGGGGTTGCGCCGCAGCGCGAGCCCGAGCAGCCCGGTCAGCTCCTCGTCCCCGACCAGTTCCACCCCGAGCCGCTCACGGACCCAGGCCCCGGACCAGACCGCGCCGGGCGCCCCGCTCGTGTCGTTCGCTGTGTTGATCATCGATTCCTTTGTCGGTACGGCGAGTGGATGGTCGGTCGGGCCGGCCCGCGGCCCATGGAGGGTCAGTCGGGCAAACCGGCGGCCAACAGGTCCACGAATCCGATGTCCTCGTTGGCGACACCGAACACCTCGGCCCGCTGCAGAACCCTTTCCGCCCAGGCGCGGTGCGGCTTGACCTCGTTCATCTTGTTGCGGGAGGCCGAGCGCAGGACCCCGCCCCCGTGCCGGTCGGGCCGCACGATGTCCTGGGCGTCGCCGAACTCCTCGTGGCTGACCACGGACAGCGCGTGCACCGGCAGGACGTGCGAGGGATGGATGCAGGTCTTGCCCAGCAGACCGTTGGCGTGGTCGAGGGAGATCTCGCGCAGCAGACCGTCCAGCGCGTGCTCGATCAGCGACTCGCGCAGCTCCACGGCCCGGTTCGCCAGGAAGGGGCTGGAGCGCAGCTGTGGCTTGAACATGCGCTCCTGCACCCGGAAGTACTCCCACACCGGCCCGGTCACCGTGAACCCGGTGCCGTCGGCGCGCCCCAGCACGTTCACCACGTCCGCGATCACGGAGGCGACGATCTGGACGTCGTACGCGGTCATGTCGGGCGCCCGGCGCAGCGCGTAGGAGGAGCAGAAGTCGGTGACGCCGAGGCGCAGCGCGAGAACCCGGTCGCGGTACTTGTCGACGGTGTGGGCGATGCCCTGGAGCGCCTCTACGCGCGTCTCCCTGTACATCAGCTCGGGCGATTCGAGCACCGGCATCCCGAACAGCCGCCGCCCGCTCGAGGCCTCGGCGGCGGTGAGCGCCTCCAGGAAGGCCACGCCCCGTTCCTCGGTGAACTTGGGGAACACGAAACCGGACAGCAGCCGTACGGCCGGGCCGAACCGGCTGACCAGGTCGGGTATCTGCTCGGGGAAGCGGACCCGGATGAAGAGCAGCGGAAGCTCGACGTCCGGCCGGCCGGCGAGGTCGGTGAACTGCCGGACGAGGTTCTCCTCGGCGCTCGCGACCTCCGCGTCGTCGATGGAGTCCTCCAGGCACAGGACCATGGAGACCACACCGCGCCCGGCCTGCTTGACGATGTCGTCGGCGAGCCGCTCCCGGGTCGCGGGGCTGTAGAGCGTGGCACCGAGCGCTGCGGCGAGCACCCGGGCCGGGGAGTCGGCGTCGAAGGCACCCGGCTCCCGGTAGAAGAGACGTCGGCGCTCCTCAGGGGCGATGTGCCCGAAATGACGCATGTGGTTCCCCCGTGGTTGCTCGGCTTCCGGTCACGATCGTGGCCGGTAATAGTACGTACAAATGTGTGACATCAGTTCCCGGGGAGCGTGAAGTTCTGGTAACCCGGCCATGACGGGCGCTGAACGATTTCACCGGCGGTTCGCCGCCCCCGCGTTGTCGTGATCAGGACCGAGAGGGCAGGATGACCGCATGACGCACGCGATGCTGAAGGGGTCGAACGTCCCCGTGGAAGCCACGGCGGTCCGCGCCGTGCTGCGCTGGGCGCCGGGGCAGGACGCCCCGGACGTCGACGCCTCGGCGCTGCTCCTCGGCCCCGACGGCCGCGTACGGTCCGACGAGGACTTCGTCTTCTACAACCAGCCACGCCACCCGTCGGGCAAGGTCTGGCGACTCGGCAAAAAGCGTGTGGCCGACGGCCTCACCGACACCATCCAGACCGATCTGCGCGGTGTCGAGTCCGCCGTCGGCCAGATTCTCCTCGTGGCCTCCGCCGACGACGCCTCCGGGGAACCCGTCTCCTTCGGCCGCGTACGGTCCCTGCGCATCCTGCTGTACGACGCCACCGTCGCCGACGCCGAACCCCTGGCGTATTTCGACATCAAGCCGGAGACCGGCGACGAGACCGCCCTGATCTGCGGCGAGCTCTACCGCCGGGGCGGCGGCTGGAAGTTCCGCGCGCTGGGCGAGGGCTACACCAACGGCCTCCAGGGCCTCGCCGTGGACTTCGGCATCTCGGTGGACGAGTCGGAGGCGGCGCCCGCGGCGGCGGACGAGACCGCCACGACCCAGACCCCGGCCCCGGAGATCTCGGCCCCCCTGCCCCCCGAGCAGCCCCCGACGGGCGTCCCGGCGCAGCCCGGGTACGGCTACCCCCCGGCGGCCCCGCCGCAGCAGCCGGCCTACGGCTACCCGCACCCGCAGCCGACCCCCGCCACCACCAACGGCCCGGCGTACGGCTACCCGCAGCCCACGGCGGCTGCCCTGGACCCCAACTTCCGTCTGCCCCCGCAGGGCCCGCAGTTCATCGGCCGCTGAGCGGCGGCCCGTCCGGGCACGGGGGTGCCGGGACGGGCGTCAGCGCTCGGTCTTGGTCTTGTAGCCCCGGCCCCACTGCAACCCCCACCCGTACAACCGGTCGAGCTCGGCCTGGAAGCCGTAGACGAACTTCACCTCCCGGCGCACGGTGATCTCGCCCTTGACGTTCTCGATCATCACCACGGCGCACGACCGGGCCTGCGGATGCCGCTCGTCCAGGCCTATCTCGATCCGGGGCCCGTTGCTCGGGTACAGCGTCACGATCGCGTGCGTGCGGTCGAAGGCCGGCGTCTGGTCGTAGATGTAGACGAAGACCAGCATCCGCTTGAACTGGTCCCGGTGGTCCAGGTTGATGTACATCGTCTCGCCGGACCCGGAGCCGAACCGGTCGTCCCCGCTGAGCCGCATGTACGGCGCCTCGTTGATGTCGCCGAGGAAGCCGCCCAGCGGCTGGACGACCCCCTTGGTGCCATCGGCCAGCTCGTAGAGGCAGCCGAGGTCGAGGTCGACGTTCACCATGCTCTGGCTGTGCGCCTGCACCTCCTCCGGCCTGAGGGCCTTGAAGGGGTGCCGCAGCACGCTCTGCCGCTTGGGAGCGCCGATGTCTGAGGTCCGCATCCGCCAGGACAGGTTGACGCGCAGATGTCCGGCCGCCGCGTTCTGCTTGGAGAGGGACACCTTCTGGTGCCGCTTGGTCAGCTCGATCGCGTTGGTGGCCGCGTTGCCCGCGTCGAACTCCGAGGCCCGCCCCCGCCACAGGTTGTCCAGAAAACTCATGCCCGCCCCACACCTGCCGTGTCGTCGCGTCAACCACCAGCGGGGCGGCCGACGAGGACGCATCCTCGTCGGCCGCCCCGCTCAGAGCCTGCCCTCACCCCGCGGGTGGTCACACCCCGGAGGAGACCTCCGCCTTGTCGTCGGAGTCAGCTTTTCCCTCCGCGGCCGCCAGCGCCCTGTTGCGGCGGACGGAGGACCAGAAGGACCAGGCGATCAGGATGACACCGACGGAACCGGTGATGAACTCGTTGATCTCGTACTGGATGGTGACGAGGAGGATCGCGGCGAGCGCGCCGATCGCGTAGTGCGCGCCGTGCTCCAGGTAGACGTAGTCGTCGAGGGTGCCCTGGCGGACCAGGTACACGGTCAGCGACCGGACGTACATCGCGCCGACACCGAGGCCCAGCGCCATCAGGACGATGTCGTTGGTGATGGCGAAGGCACCGATCACGCCGTCGAAGGAGAAGGACGCGTCCAGGACCTCCAGGTAGAGGAACATGAAGAACGCGGCCTTGCCGGCGAGGGCGACGGCCGAACGCGGCTTGCCGGTGCGGGCCGCCTCTTCCTCCTCCTCGTGCTCGCGCTCCTCGTCCTCCTCCAGCTTGTTCTCGAAGTAGCCGGAGAGACCACCGACGATCAGGTAGGTGATGAGGCCCGCGAGGCCGGAGATCAGGACCGTCTGCGCCTTGTCGGCATGGGTGCCGCCGTGCTGGTGGGCGTGGGTCGCGAAGGTCATCGAGGTGATCAGCAGGACGATCATCGCGATGCAGGCCGACAGCATGTCGATCTTGCCGAGCTTGGACAGCGGGCGCTCCAGCCAGCCCAGCCACTTGATGTCCCGGTCCTCGAAGATGAAGTCCAGGAAGATCATCAGCAGGAACATACCGCCGAAGGCCGCGATCGACGGGTGCGCGTCGGTCACGTACTGCTGGTACTGGTCCTTGTCGGTCAGCGCCAGGTCGACGGCCTCGATCGGCCCGAGCTTGGCGCTGATGGCGACGATGACGACGGGGAAGATCAGCCGCATGCCGAAGACGGCGATCAGGATGCCGATGGTGAGGAAGATCTTCTGCCAGAAGGCATTCATCTTCTTGACGATGCCGGCGTTGACCACCGCGTTGTCGAACGACAGCGAGATCTCCAGGACGCAGAGGATCGCGACGAGCCCGAGAGCCGTCCATCCGTCGTAGAGAACCGCTGCGACCAAGCCGAGCGCGGTGACCGCGAACGACCAGCCGAAGGTTTTCAGAACCACTGGCTACCCAATCGTGTGTGTACGGGGTTCCCCCGCGCCGCGCGCGGCTTTGCGAAACTTTGAACCCGAAGTCTAGTCGGGTACCCCACGCACCCCACACGGCCCCGGCTTTTGCGCATATAGCGCTACGAGACGTTCACCCCGAAGTCGAGCGCGATGCCCCGCAGGCCGGACGCGTACCCCTGTCCCACCGCGCGGAACTTCCATTCCCCGCCGTAGCGGTAGACCTCGCCGAAGATCATCGCGGTCTCGGTGGAGGCGTCCTCGGAGAGGTCGTAGCGGGCGAGTTCCTGGCCGTCGGCCTGGTTGACCACACGGATGAAGGCGTTGCTGACCTGCCCGAAGGCCTGGCCGCGATTCTCGGCGTCATGGATGGAGACCGGGAAGACGATCTTGTCGACGGTGGCCGGCACGCGGGAGAGGTCGATGATCAGCGACTCGTCGTCGCCGTCGCCCTCACCGGTGAGGTTGTCGCCGGTGTGCTCGACCGAGCCGTCCGGGCTCTTGAGGTTGTTGTAGAAGACGAACCACTCGTCCCCCAGCACCCGGCCGCCCTGGCACAGCAGCGCGCTGGCGTCGAGGTCGAAAGGGGCTCCGGTGGTGGTCCGGACGTCCCAGCCGAGCCCGACCAGAACTTGAGTGAGATTCGGCGCGGCCTTGGAGAGGGAGACATTGCCTCCCTTGGCGAGTGTGACGCCCATGGTGCTGGTCCTCCCCGATTTTCGAGCTTCAGTTGCTCAACTGTTCAGTTGTTCCGTACGCGCGGGCCGGCCGGCCCTCGTCGTACGAGCGCGTCCGGCGCCGCGGTCGGTGTCGACCGCGGCGCCGGACGTGGTGAGTCTGTGGCGCACGGGGGTCTTCCCCCGTGACTCAGACGTTCACACCGAAGTCCTGGGCGATACCGCGCAGACCCGAGGCGTAGCCCTGGCCGATGGCGCGGAACTTCCACTCGGCGCCGTGCCGGTAGAGCTCACCGAAGACCATGGCGGTCTCGGTGGAGGCGTCCTCGGAGAGGTCGTAGCGGGCGATCTCCGCCTCGCCCGCCTGGTTCACGACGCGGATGAAGGCGTTGCGGACCTGGCCGAAGGACTGCTGACGGTTCTCGGCGTCGTAGATCGAGACCGGGAAGACGATCTTCTCGATCTCGGCCGGGACGGTCGCGAGGTTGACCTTGATCTGCTCGTCGTCGCCCTCGCCCTCACCGGTGAGGTTGTCGCCGGTGTGCTCGACCGAGCCGTCGGGGCTCTTCAGGTTGTTGAAGAAGATGAAGTTGGCGTCACTGCTGACCTTGCCCGACGCGTCCAGCAGCAGGGCACTGGCGTCCAGGTCGAAGTCGGTGCCGGTCGTGGTGCGGATGTCCCACCCCAGCCCGATGATGACCGCGGTCAGGCCCGGCGCCTCCTTGGTCAGCGATACGTTGCCGCCCTTGCTGAGGCTGACTCCCACGAGGTCCTCCGTTTGGTTTCAGGGGCGGGAGGCCCCTGCGTTGCGTTGGTGTCGGATCAACGTGTCGATCCTAGTGACGGGTTCCCGTTCCCCGCAGGGTGTGGAACCGAAGAATCACAGGGTGTCGAGGGCCGTGAGGTACTCGTTCAGGTCGCGCGCGTCGGGCAGGGCGTTGACGACCGTCCAGCGGACGATGCCCTCCTTGTCGACGATGAACGTGCCGCGCACCGCGCAGCCCTTGTCCGCGTCGAACACGCCGTACGCCCGGGAGACCTCGCCGTGCGGCCAGAAGTCCGACAGCAGCGGGTACTCCAGCCCCTCCTGCTCGGCGAAGACCCGCAGCGTGTGGATGGAGTCGTTCGACACGGCCAGCAGCTGCACGTCGTCGTTGACGAACTTCGGCAGGTTGTCCCGCAGCTCGCACAGCTCGCCCGTGCAGACGCCGGTGAACGCGAACGGGTAGAAGAGCACCACCACGTTCTTCTCGCCCCGGAAGTCCGAGAGCCGCACCGTGGCGCCGTGGTTGTCCTTGAGCTCGAAGTCGGGCGCCTTGTCACCGACCTGGATCGCCATGATCTACCTGAGTCCCTTCATGGACTGTTCGGGTGGCCCAGCCTACGCAGCAGACAGGAAACCCCTGGAGGCGGCCCCGAAGGGGCCCCTCCAGGGGCGCGGGGAACTGCGCGACAAGCCACGACGAACCTGCGGTCGCCGTCGCACAGAACCCACCGAGCTCTCAGGCGAGCCTGCCGAGCCAAAGCGGCAGCGTCACGTCACCTCTTGCCGGACTTGGCGGCCTTCGGCGTCACGAGCCGGCTGCCGCTCCAGTCCTTGCCCACGCTGACACTCTTCGACGCGGACAACCCCGCAGTCGTCGCGGCCTCCGAAATGTCGCTGGGCTCCACATAGCCGTCGCGCCCGGTCTTGGGCGTCAGCAGCAGGATCGAGCCACCTTCCTCGATGTACGTGGTGGCGTCCACCAGCACATCCGTCAGGTCGCCGTCGTCGTCTCGGAACCACAGCACGACGGCATCGGCCACGTCGTCGTAGTCCTCGTCGACGAGCTCACTGCCTACGACTTCCTCGATGGACTCGCGGAGCTCCTGGTCGACATCGTCGTCGTAGCCGATCTCCTGGACCACCTGCTCGGGCTGGAACCCCAGCCTTGCGGCAGGGTTCGTCCGCTCCTCCGCGTGGTCCGCGGTCGCGCTCACGGGTTGCCTCCTGATCATGTTCGGGTGGGGTCGCCCCCTGGGGAATCAGCCACGCGCGTGCGCGAAGCATTGGCCGTAGTCCACACGGGCGGGGCGGATCGCGCAAGTACCCAGCCTTCGAGACCGCCGAAACGGTGACGATCCGGGCCGTGTCACCGCAACTCTCTACGCGGATTCACAGCTTCACGTGACGCACGCCACACCGTTCTGCCCGTTTTGCGCATTCGGCAACCATCCGGGGGTACGAGCATCGAATACCTTTACTACCTTTGTCGAGCAGGTAAGCGCCCTGGTTACCTCTCGGTAGAGGTGACGTTTGCGTTCCCGAGGTACACGATGGGGGGCGGTGCAGGCACCTTGAGAACCCCCTCGACACCCTGCAGAAACCCCGAAGAGCGGCCCTCTGACAGCTAAGGAACAGCGTGGCTTCCGGATCCGATCGCAATCCGATCATCATTGGCGGCCTTCCGAGTCAGGTCCCTGACTTCGATCCCGAGGAGACCCAGGAGTGGCTCGACTCGCTCGACGCCGCCGTGGACGAGCGCGGGCGTGAGCGCGCGCGCTACCTGATGCTCCGGCTCATCGAGCGGGCCCGCGAGAAGCGCGTGGCCGTTCCCGAGATGCGCAGCACGGACTACGTCAACACCATCCCGACCAAGGCCGAGCCGTTCTTCCCCGGCAACGAGGAGATCGAGCGGAAGATCCTCAACGCGACCCGTTGGAACGCGGCCGTGATGGTCTCGCGCGCCCAGCGGCCCGGGATCGGCGTCGGTGGTCACATCGCGACCTTCGCGTCCTCCGCCTCCCTCTACGACGTGGGCTTCAACCACTTCTTCCGCGGCAAGGACGAGGGCGACGGCGGCGACCAGATCTTCTTCCAGGGCCACGCCTCGCCCGGCATCTACGCCCGCGCGTTCATGCTCGACCGGCTCGACGAGCAGCAGCTGGACGCGTTCCGCCAGGAGAAGTCCAAGGCGCCGTACGGGCTGTCCAGCTACCCGCACCCGCGTCTGATGCCGGACTTCTGGGAGTTCCCGACCGTGTCCATGGGGCTCGGCCCGCTGGGCGCGATCTTCCAGGCGCGGATGAACCGGTACATGGAGGCGCGCGGGATCGCGGACACCTCCAAGTCGCACGTGTGGGCGTTCCTCGGCGACGGCGAGATGGACGAGCCGGAGTCGCTCGGCCAGCTCACCCTCGCCGCCCGCGAGGGCCTCGACAACCTGACCTTCGTCGTGAACTGCAACCTCCAGCGCCTCGACGGCCCGGTGCGCGGCAACGGCAAGGTCATCCAGGAGCTGGAGTCGGTCTTCCGGGGCGCCGGCTGGAACGTGATCAAGCTGGTCTGGGACCGCTCCTGGGACCCGCTGCTCGCCCAGGACCGCGACGGTGTGCTGGTCAACCGGATGAACACCACGCCCGACGGCCAGTACCAGACGTACGCCACGGAGACCGGGGCGTACATCCGCGACCACTTCTTCGGTGACGACCACCGGCTGCGCGCGATGGTCGAGAACATGACCGACGACCAGATCCTGCACCTGGGCCGCGGCGGTCACGACCACCGCAAGATCTACGCGGCGTACAAGGCGGCGTACGAGCACAAGGGCCAGCCGACCGTCATCCTGGCGAAGACGGTCAAGGGCTGGACGCTCGGCCCGAACTTCGAGGGCCGCAACGCCACGCACCAGATGAAGAAGCTGACGGTCGACGACCTCAAGCGCTTCCGTGACCGGCTGCACCTGCCGATCTCCGACAAGGAGCTGGAGAGCGGGGCCCCGCCCTACTACCACCCCGGGCGGGACTCCGAGGAGATCCAGTACATGCACGACCGCCGCAAGGGGCTCGGCGGGTACGTCCCGACGCGTGTCGTGCGGGCGAAGCCGCTGCCGCTGCCCGAGGACAAGACGTACGCGAGTGTGAAGAAGGGTTCCGGTCAGCAGTCGATCGCCACGACCATGGCGTTCGTGCGACTGCTGAAGGACCTCATGCGGGACAAGGAGATCGGCAAGCGGTTCGTGCTGATCGCGCCCGACGAGTACCGCACCTTCGGCATGGACTCGTTCTTCCCGAGTGCGAAGATCTACAACCCGCTCGGCCAGCAGTACGAGGCGGTCGACCGCGATCTGCTGCTCGCGTACAAGGAGTCGCCGACGGGTCAGATGCTGCACGACGGCATCTCGGAGGCGGGCTGCACGGCGTCGCTGATCGCCGCCGGTTCGGCCTACGCCACGCACGGCGAGCCGCTCATCCCGGTCTACGTCTTCTACTCGATGTTCGGTTTCCAGCGCACCGGTGACCAGTTCTGGCAGATGTCCGACCAGCTGGCGCGCGGTTTCGTGCTGGGTGCGACCGCCGGGCGTACGACTCTGACCGGTGAGGGTCTGCAGCACGCGGACGGGCACTCGCAGCTGCTGGCGTCCACCAACCCGGGCTGTGTCGCCTACGACCCGGCGTTCGGGTACGAGATCGCGCACATCGTGAAGGACGGTCTGCGCCGGATGTACGGCGAGACGGCCGACGGCAAGCCGGGCGAGGACGTCTTCTACTACCTCACCGTCTACAACGAGCCCATCCAGCACCCGGCCGAGCCGGCGGACGTGGACGTCGAGGGCATCCTCAAGGGCATCCACCGCTACCGGGCCGGCGAGGCGGGCTCGATCCCCGCGCAGATCATCGCCTCCGGTGTGGCGGTGCCGTGGGCGGTCGAGGCGCAGGAGATCCTCGCCGCCGACTGGAACGTCAAGGCGGACGTCTGGTCGGCGACCTCCTGGAACGAGCTGCGCCGCGAGGCGGTCGAGGTGGAGCGGCACAACCTGCTGCACCCCGAGGAGGAGCAGCAGGTCCCGTACGTGACGCAGAAGCTGAGCGGCGCCGAGGGGCCGTTCGTGGCCGTCTCCGACTGGATGCGGTCGGTGCCGGACCAGATCTCGCGCTGGGTGCCCGGCACGTACCAGTCGCTGGGCGCGGACGGCTTCGGCTTCGCGGACACCCGGGGCGCGGCCCGGCGCTTCTTCCACATCGACGCGCAGTCGATCGTGGTCGCGGTGCTGACCGAACTGGCGCGTGAGGGCAAGGTCGACCGCTCGGTGCTGAAGCAGGCGATCGACCGGTACCAGCTGCTCGACGTGGCCGCGGCGGACCCCGGGGCCGCGGGAGGCGATGCATAGCATCGGTTTTCAGGTCAAGGGGTGGTGAACCGGTGGGTTCACCACCCCTTCACGTTTTCTACTATGCCGCCATGAAGCAGCGAGCGGTCTCGGCGCAGGTTCGGTGGGAACAGCGGACTCAGCGGCCGTTGTTCGGCCTGGCCCTGGTGTTCGCCGTCGCGTACGCCGTGCCGATCGTGCGGCCGGACGCGAGCGACCAGGTGGAGTGGTGGTGCGAGGTCGCCGAGTGGGTGGTGTGGGGCGCCTTCGCGCTGGACTACGTCGTCCGGCTCCTGCTCGCCGAGCGGCGGTGGGAGTTCGTCCGGTCGCGCTGGCTGGACCTGGCGGCCGTGGTGCTGCCGATCATCCAGCCGCTGCGGCTGCTGCGGCTGGTGGCGACGTTGCTGCTGGTCGGGCAGCGGGCGCGGATGGCGTCGCAGATACGGCTCACGACGTACGTCGGCGGGGCGGTCGTCGGGCTGCTGATGTTCGGGTCGCTGGCGGTGCTGTCCGTGGAGCGGGACGCGCCCGGCGGGAACATCGACACGCTGGACGACGCGGTGTGGTGGTCGTTCACGACGATGACGACCGTGGGGTACGGGGACCACGCGCCGACGACCGGGCTGGGGCGGGTGCTGGCGGTGGGGCTGATGCTGTCGGGGATCGCGCTGCTCGGTGTGGTGACGGCGAACATCGCGGCGTGGTTCATAGCGCGGTTCGAGAAGGACGACGCGGAGGAGCGGCGGCAGACGGCCGCGATAGCGGAGCTGGCCGAGGAGGTTCGGCTGCTGCGGGCGGAGGTGGCGTCGTTGAAGTCTGTCGAAGGGGTGCCTGAGCAGCGCCGGTGAGTGGGGGCCGTGGGGTGCGTTGTCGGGTGCGGGTGGGTGGGGGTTCTCGCGCAGTTCCCCGCGCCCCCGCATTTCGGGGGCGCGGGGAACTGCGCGAGAAGCCCCACCGGAGCCGCGCGCTCAGACGAGACCGATTCCCGGGCCGGCCGTGCCCGACAGCCAGATGATCGCCAGGATCGTGTCGATCGCACCCAGAACGACCGCGATGAGCGCAGGGACGGGGCGGGCGCCGGACCACGTGCGGTTCATGGCCAGCCAGCCGCAGAGGACCGCCACGGGTCCCAGGACGATGCCCAGGACGAAGAATCCGGCGACCGCGCAGATGACTCCGATGATCCCCAGCGTCGCGCGATCCGGCCCGCTCCGTGACCACGTCCGGCCACGTGAGCGAGGGTGCCTGCGCGAACTGTGTCCGAAACCCGCCATTGTCAACAACTCCCTGGACCTCGCGGTCAGTTCGAGTACGACGTGGCGAGTACCCCACCGAAGTGGTTGAAACCAGGGACGGTTGGCGGAGCCGTCTGCGCGCGCTGCCCCCCTCCGGCAGCGCGCCGCAGACCCCCGGATCCCTCCGCGGTCGAACGACCATGTCGTGCGGAGGACTTGACCCACTGTGACCTGCGGCGCGCGCCGGGTGGAAGCGATCTTCAGACTTGTCACCCTGATAGGCGAACGCGGGCGGAAACCCGCGCGTGAAGCGGCGACGGGGCTGTTAGATGTGCGCCGCTCCGGCACCCGCCTCGGCGTTCGCGCCACGCTTGGTCAGGAACGCCACAAGGACGGCGACCGCGGCCACCCCGGCGGCGACGAGGGACGCCAGGCTCATCCCGGAGATGAACGTGTCGTGCGCGACCGTGGTGATCTTCGCGGCGATCTCGGCCGGGGTGCCCTCGGCGACCGGCGCGGCACCCTGCTGCACGGCCTGCTTGGCCTGGGCGAGCTGCGCCTCGTCGAGCGGCGGGAGCCCCGCGTCCTTCCAGTTGCCCGCGAAGTCGCTGTCCACCTTGGACGTCATCACGGCGCCCAGCACGGCCGTACCGAGGCTGCCGCCGATCTGCATCGCGGCCTGCTGGAGACCGCCGGCGACACCGGACAGCTCCAGGGGCGCGTTGCCGACGATGACCTCGGTGGCGCCGACCATCACCGGGGCGAGGCCCAGGCCGAGGAGGGCGAACCAGAGGGACATCACGGCGCTGCCGGTGTCGGTCTGGAGCGTCGACATGCCGTACATCGCGATCGCGGTGAGGGCCATGCCGCCGGCCAGCGGGATGCGGGGTCCGGCCTTGGTGATCAGCGCGCCGGCGAGCGGCGAGCCGACGATCATCATGCCGGTGAGCGGCAGCAGGTGCAGACCCGCGTCGATGGGGCTCATGCCGTGCACGTTCTGGAGGTAGAACGTGACGAAGAACAGGCCGCCCATGAAGGCGATGGCCATCAGCACCATCAGCACGACACCCGCCGACAGCGGCACGGAACGGAAGAGGGCCAGCGGGATGAGCGGCTCCTTCACCTTCGTCTCCCAGAGGGCGAAGAGGGCGAAGCCGACGACGGAGACGACCAGGAAGGTCCAGGTCTGGGCGTCGCCCCAGCCCCACTCCGGGGCCTTGATGAGCGCCCACACCAGGCAGAACATGGCTCCGGAGAGCAGGGCGATGCCGAGGACGTCGAAAGAGCGCGGGGCGTTCTCGGCGCGGTGGTCCAGCAGGATCCAGGCGCCCAGGGCCACGGCGAGGACGCCGACCGGGACGTTGATCCAGAACACCGACTGCCAGCTGACGTTCTCCACCAGGAAGCCGCCGAGGATCGGGCCGCCCGCGGTGGAGGCGCCGATGACCATGCCCCAGATGCCGATCGCCATGTTCAGCTTCTCGGCGGGGAACGTGGCCCGCAGCAGACCGAGCGCGGCCGGCATCAGCAGCGCGCCGAAGAGGCCCTGGAAGACACGGAAGGTCACCACGAAGGCGACCGAGTCCGACAGACCGATGGCGCCGGAGGCGGCGGCGAAGCCGACCACGCCTATGAGGAAGGTCTGGCGGTGGCCGAAGCGGTCGCCCAGCTTACCCGCGGTGATGAGGGTGACGGCGAGGGCCAGGAAGTACGCGTTGGTGATCCACTGGACATCGGCCCAGGTGGCACCCAGATCCTTGGCGATGGCCGGGTTGGCGATCGCCACGATGGTGCCGTCGAGGGCGACCATCATGACGCCGACGGCCACGGTGAGGAGGGTGAACCAGGGATGGCCGCGCAGGCCCCGGCCCTGGTTCGTCGTCGGGTCCGACGGGACGCCTGGCGCCTTGTCCCCCGGTCCCGTCTTGTCGACAGTGGTCTGACTAGTCATGCGTGCGAGGCTAATGTCAGCCACTGACAGTTGACAAACCAATTCACAAGTCGGTAACTGTCACGTCACTCGCCGCAGGGGCGGGTGGAAACGAGGGTTCATGGAGACGGCGTCCACGGCGGGGGAGCGGCCCGGGCTGCGCGAGCGGAAGAAGCAGCGCACCCATGACGCGCTCCTGCGGGCGGCTCTGGAGCTGTTCACGACCCGGGGCTACGAGGCGACCACGGTCGACGACATCGCCGAGGCCGTCGACGTGTCGCAGCGCACCTTCTTCCGCTACTTCGCGGGCAAGGAGGAGGCCGCGCTCGCGGTCATGAGCCTGACCCACGACCACTTTCTGGCGGCGGTGCGCGCCCGGCCGGCGCACGAGGCCCCGCTGGAGGCCATGCGCAACGCCGTCCTGGAGGGCTGGGACGCCTTCGGTGAGGCCGTCGACCAGGTCGTTCCGCTCGACCTGCATCTGCGGGCGTACGGGATGGTCGAGTCGACGCCCGCGCTGCTGGCCGCCCACCTGCGCCGGGCGGACGAGGTGGGGCGGCGGATCGAGCGGATCATCGCGGAGCGCGAGGGGGTCGACGTGGAGACCGACCCCCGGCCGCGTGTCGCGGTGGCCGTGTTCGCCGGCGTCATGCGCGTGACCGAACGGCTGTGGGCGCAGGGCGGTGACCTCAGCATGGAGGCGATGCGGGAGCTGACCGCCGCACATCTGGACGCCCTGCGCCCCTCGTTGGCCGAAAAGTGGCGCACTGGCTGAAACCTGTCAGCAAGGGCACCATCGGGACCTTCTCTGCGCACCGTACGGAACGGGCGTGATCGAAACGTGATCCGCCTCACTTGGTTAACGCGAGACCCTTCCGTTCTCTTAGTGTGTCCTTTCAGTGACTTCCTTCGACTCCTCCCCGCAACTGAACGTCTGGCGCGCACTGCTGGCGCTGGCCGTGGTTTTCGTGATGCTGGCGACCACCGGCTGGACCGCGATCCGCAGCCACCGAGAGAAGTCGCCGCTCCAGGCGTCGCTCTCCGCGTGGCAGAGCGGACACCTCGACGGCCGTGCACTGCCGGACGCCGAATCGTCCCCGCACCGCCTTGCGGACTTCTTCGCCTCGCTCACCGCGCCACAGCGCACCCGGCTCGCCCTCCGCTACCCGCTCGCCGTCGGCAACATGAACGGCGCGCCCGTCGAGCTGCGTTACCGGGCCAACCGCATCGCGCTGAAGCAGCAGAGCCGGCACGAACGAGAACGCATGCACGACAAGCGGCTCTCCGAGACCGGCCGGTACGAGGCCGGCCGCCGGATGCACCGCTTCGAGATGCTCGCCGTGAAGAAGCGGCACATCCTCGCCTTCGACCCCGAGGGCAACGGCCGCGTCGCCGAGGTCTTCGGCGACCTCGACAAGGCCGAGCGGGTGTCGGTCGTCGTCCCCGGCGTCGACACCAACGTGCTCAACTTCCAGCGCACCAACCGCCGGTACTCCGCCCCCGTCGGCATGGCCGAATCGCTCTACGACGCGGAGCGCGCGGCGAGCCGCGAGACCCGTACGGCCGTCATCGCCTGGGCCGACTACACCGCGCCCGACGGCCTCGGCCTGGACTCGGCGACCGCGCTGCGCGCCGGACAGGGCGCGATCCGGCTGAACGCGCTGGTGCGGAGCCTGCCGGGCGCCTCCACGGTCGCTCTGGTCTGCCACAGCTACGGCTCCGTGGTGTGCGGGGTCGCCGCGCGCTCGCTGCCGTCGCGGGTCACCGACATCGCGGTCGCGGGCAGCCCCGGCATGCGCGCCGAGACGGTCGGCCAGCTGCGGACGGCGGCCCGGGTGTGGGCCATGCGGGACGCCGACGACTGGGTCCAGGACGTGCCCTATCTGGAGGTCGGCGGGCTCGGTCACGGCGCCGACCCGGTCTCCTCGGAGTTCGGGGCGCGCATCCTGTCGGCGGCCGACGCCCAGGGGCACAGCGGCTATTTCGAGCCGGGCACCGAGAGCCTCCACAACTTCGCCGAGATCGGCATCGGCGCGTACCAGTCGGTGCGGTGCGCGCGGGACGACGACGCGTGCCTGACGGGTCTGTCCGACAGCGCTGCGGCCTGACGCGCGTAGAGGAGGGTAAAAGTGCGGTTCGCCTCGGTCGGGACTTCCCCGCGTCGCCCGCATACGATGAGCCGCATGGGTGACGTACTGGCCGGATTTCATGCCGCCTGGGAGTTCGAGTCCGACTCCGTGCTCATCCGCTTCGAACGGGGGATTCGTACGCCGAAGCTGTTCGCCGCGCTCGGCGAGCGCCGTATCCCCCTGGAAGCGATCGCGGACGTGACGCTGACACCGGGGAAGCGGGGCACCGTCGTACTGCGTGCCGTACCGCGACCGGGCGCCGATCCACTGATGGAGGCGGCGGCGGACCAGCTCAAGGAGGGGTCCGACCCGTACCGGCTGGTGCTGCCCGCCGAACGGGAGACGCTCGCGGAGTACTACGCCGACGAGCTGCGCGCGCGGTTGACCGGGACCGGGCCTGCGGAGCGGTTCCTGGTGGCCGCTCCCGAGGTGCCGCTGCAGTTCAAGGCGTACGACGGGAAGGCCTCGTTCGACGGGAGCTCGGTGTCGTTCCGGTGGTCCTGGACGGGGGCGTCGTCGGCGAAATGGAAAGCCGGTGACCAGAGCTTTCCGGTGAGCGCGCTGGGCGGGGTCGAGTGGCGGTCGCCGGAGGTGTTCGAGGGGTATCTGCGGTTGCTGCGGCGCGATGCGGCCGGGGAGCGGCCGGCTCAGCCTGATCATGATCCGGCCGCGGTGGTGTTCGGGCTGGGGTACGGGCCGGTGCACGAGTCGTTGCCGTTCGCCGCGGCGGTGTTGGCGGCGGTGCGTTCCTCGGGGGGTGCGGTGGCCGTGGCGCCCGCCGACGCCGGGGGCCGCCGGGATCCGGCCGACATCGCCGACCGGATCCGGCACCTCGGGGAGTTGCATGAGGCGGGACTCGTGACCGATGAGGAGTTCAGTGTGAAGAAGGCGGAGTTGCTGGCTGAGCTTTAGCCAAGCGCCGTTCGTGGGGAGCGCCGTGGAGGAGTGACGGTGCGTCGTGGCTGATCGCGCAGTTCCCCGCGCCCCTGGGCATACTGCAGTACCCCCGCCTGGAAGGTCGGCCCTACTCCCTGCCTGCGGAAGTGAAGCGCATGTCCGCGTAGCGGTCTCCCGCGACCTTGGCCGCTATCGGTTCCAGGAGGGTCATGTCCTCCTCGCCCAGGACGATGCCCGTCGCCGCCACGTTCTCCTCCACCCTCCCCGGCTTGCGGGTGCCCGGGATCGGGATGACCGGGAGGCCGTGCATCGCCGACTGCTGGTGGACCCAGGCCAGGGCGATCTGGCCGAGGGTGGCGCCGTGGGCGGCGGCGACCTCGCGGATCGGGGTCAGGAGGGCCGCGTTGGCCTCGGCGTTGTCGCCGGTGAAGCGGGGCTGCTGGCGGCGGAAGTCGTCGGCCGTGAGGTCCTCCGCCTTGGCGAAGGAACCGGTGAGGAAGCCCCGGCCCAGCGGCGAGTAGGCGACGAGGGTGACGCCGAGCTCGCGGGCCGTGGGGACCACGTTCGCCTCGATGTCCCGGCTGAAGAGCGACCACTCGGACTGGAGGGCGGCGACGGGGTGCACGGCGTGGGCGGTGCGCAGCTCGGCGGCCGTGACCTCACTCAGGCCCAGCTGCTTGACCTTGCCCTCACGGACCAGGTCGGCCATGACGCCGACGGTCTCCTCGATGGGCACGCTCACGTCGCGGCGGTGCATGTAGTAGAGGTCGATCACGTCGACGTCGAGACGGCGCAGGCTGCCCTCGACGGACTCCCGGATGTGGGCGGCGTCGTTGCGGATGATCCGTTTCGTCGGGTCGTCCGGGTCGATCGCCAGGCCGAACTTGGTGGCGACGACGACCTCGTCGCGGTGTGCCTTGAAGAAGGGGGAGAGGAACCTCTCGTTCTCCCCGGCGCCGTACGCGTGGGCCGTGTCGTAGAGCGTGACGCCCAGTTCCAGCGCGCGCTCCAGGGTGGCCCTGGACTCGGCCGCGTCCGAGGGGCCGTACGCGAAGCTCATGCCCATGCAGCCGAGGCCCTGGACGCCGACCTCGGGGCCGTCGGCGCCCAGTCGTGCCGTCGCGATCGCGCCGTTCGTCCTGCCGTCCGTCATGAAGCCCTCTCCGACGCCAGGGCCCGCCCGGCGTCAGCGTAGAAGTTGATCTTTCGGTCGAGCACGTTCAGGGTGTCCTGGAGCTCGGCGATCCGGGACAGAACGTCGTCCCGGGTCGACTTGAGCAGGTCGAAGCGCTCGGTGTAGGTGTGGTCGCCCTCGCGCACCAGCTCGGCGTAGCGGACCATGTCGGCGACCGGCATACCGGTGAGCCGGAGCTTTCCCACGAGGTCGAGCCAGTCGAGGTCGCGGTTGCGGTAGCGGCGCTGGCCGGTGTGGGAGCGGTCGATGTGCGGCATCAGCCCGATCCGCTCGTACCAGCGCAGGGTGTGCGCCGTCAGACCGGTGAGGTCCACGACCTCGCTGATCGTGTATCTGTCCTGCCCGTCCGGTCGACGCGGCTTCAGCGGCGGACCGGCGCAACTGTCGGTATCGGCAGTACTCGTGGCAGTCGTGACACTCGGCGGACTCGTGGTCTCCATCACCGTCATGACCCCCACGCTAAAACCTTGGAGTGCGCTCGAAGCAAGCGAATCGGGTGAGAAAACACGAGGACTTGACGTGATCGTGGTGGCTAGCGTGCGGGCATGAGTCTCGTACGACGTGCCACGGGCGAGGACGCGGCGGAAGTGCTCCGGCTGCGTCAGGTGATGATCGACTCGATGGGGCCCCCGGGAGCGGGCGGCCCCACCGACTGGCACACCGAGTCCCTGCCGGTCCTGCGCCGCCGACTCGACGGCCCCGAGGGGGAGTTCGCGGCCTTCGTCGTCGACCATCCGGAGCGGCCGGACGCGCTCGCGGCGCTGGTGGTGGGGACGGTCGACTACCGGATCGGGAAGCCCGGCAATCCGCTCGGCGCGGTCGGACACGTCTTCAGCGTGGCCACCGACCCGGACTGCCGGCGCCGCGGGTACGCCCGCGCCTGCATGGAGTCCCTCGTCGAGTGGTTCCGCGAGGCCGGCGCCGGATACGTCCATCTGAGCGCCTCCGCGGAGGCCGAGCCGCTGTACGCGTCGATGGGCTTCCTGCGCAGGCCCGACCCCTTGATGCAGCTGGATCTGTGAGCGGCTTAGGCTCGTGGGCATGTCCTTGCAGAGCCTCGCGCTGATCGAGAACTGGCCGGTTCCCACCGCCGCCGCCGCTGTCGTCCGGGCGGACGGCACCGTCCTCGGGACCCACGGGCCGCTCGGGCACCGCTTCCCGCTGGCCTCGGTCACCAAGCCGCTCGCCGCGTACGCCGTGCTGGTCGCGTACGAGGAGGGGGCGATCGAGCTGGACGAGGCGGCGGGGCCCACGGGGTCGACCGTGCGGCATCTGCTGGCGCACACCTCCGGGCTGGCCTTCGACGAGCACCGGGTGACGGCCCCGCCCGGGGAGCGGCGGCTGTACTCCAACGCCGGGTTCGAGGTGCTCGGGGACCATGTGGCGAAGGCGGCGGACATCCCGTTCGCGGAGTACGCCCGACAGGCGGTGCTGGAACCGCTGGGCATGACGTCCACCTCGCTGGACGGCTCCCCCGCGAAGGACGGTGTCTCGACCGTCGAGGACCTGGTGCGGTTCGCCGCCGAGGTGCAGGCGCCTCGGCTGCTGGACCCGCGTACGGTCGCGGCGGCGATGACCGTGCAGTACCCGGGCACGAAGGGCGTCCTGCCGGGCTACGGGCACCAGAACCCCAACGACTGGGGGCTCGGCTTCGAGATCCGGGACTCCAAGTCGCCCCACTGGACGGGTACTTCGTCGTCGCCGGGGACCTTCGGGCACTTCGGCCAGTCGGGCACGTTCCTGTGGATCGACCCCGTCGCCGGGCTGGCGTGCGTCGCGCTGACGGACCGGGCGTTCGGGCCGTGGGCGGTCGAGGCCTGGACTCCGTTCACGGACGCCGTGCTCGCCGAGGTCGGACGGTAACCACGCCCTGCGGGGAGGCCATTGCCCCCTACTCCGCCAACTCCCACACCAGCACCTCGGCCGGCGCGACGACGGCCACCAGCTCCAGCCCCTTCTCGTCCTCGGCCCGCACCGCGTCGCCGGGGTGCAGCTCGTGCGGGCCGAGGCGCACCGTGCCTCGGACGACGTGCACGTACGCCCGTGCCGCGTCCGGTACCGCGGTCCGCTCCCCCGCCGTGGTCAGCCGCCGGACGTGCAGCATGGCGCCGGCCTCGGGGACGGCGTACGGGGTGGAGTCGGCGATGCCGCGCACGATCTCGTACGCCGGGTCGCCGCCGGGGTCCAGCGGGGACAACCACATCTGTACGAAGGTCAGCGGCGCGGAACCGTCGTTGCGCTCGACGTGCCGGACGCCGCCGGCGGAGCTGAGCCGCTGGACGTCGCCGGGGCGGACGACCGTCTCGTGGCCCGTGGTGTCCCGGTGGGTCAGCTCGCCCTCGACGACCCAGGTGACGATCTCGGTGTGGCTGTGCGGATGCTCGTCGAACCCGGCGCCCGGTGCGAGCCGCTCCTCGTTGCAGGCGATCACCGCGCCGAACCGCAGGTTGTCCGGGTCGTAGTGCGCCCCGAAGGAGAACGCGTGCAGCGAGGCGATCCCCGCCTCCGGGTCCCCACCGGGGTAGCGCGTGCCGGCGCGCCGTAGGTCCATCACGTACTCCACGGTAGCGACCCGCGCCGCACCCAGGTGTCCTGATGAGGCAGTCTTGTCCCGTGCCCGAACCCGAAACCAGCAAATCCGCAACCGCGCCGTACGTCCATCCGCACTCCGCGACGCTGCGGCGGCTGGAGAAGTCGTCCGGAAGCCTCGCCGCGCAGGCCATCGCGCGGATGGACGAGACGCTGCCCTGGTACCGGGCGATGCCGCCGGAGAACCGGTCGTGGATCGGGCTGGTCGCCCAGGCCGGTATCGCCGCCTTCACCGAGTGGTTCCGGCATCCGGACGCCCCGCAGGCCATCTCGACGGACGTGTTCGGGACCGCGCCGCGTGAGCTGACCCGGGCGATCACGCTCCGGCAGACCGTGGAGATGGTGCGCACGACCATCGAGGTCATGGAGTCCGCCATCGACGAGGTCGCCGCCCCCGGCGACGAGAGCGTGCTGCGCGAGGCCCTGCTCGTCTACGCGCGGGAGATCGCCTTCGCCACCGCGCAGGTGTACGCGCAGGCCGCCGAGGCACGGGGTGCCTGGGACGCCCGGCTGGAGTCCCTGGTCGTGAACGCGGTGCTCAGCGGCGAGGCCGACGAGGGCGCCGTCAGCAGGGCCGCCGCCCTCGGCTGGAACTCCCCCGACCATGTCTGTGTGGTCCTCGGCACCGCCCCGGACGGGGACAGCGAGCTGACCGTGGAGGCCATCCGGCGCGCGGCCCGGCACGCCAAGCTGCAGGTGCTCACGGGGGTGCTGGGCGACCGCCTGGTGGTGATCGCCGGCGGGAACAACGACCCGTTGCAGGTGGCGAAGTCGCTGATCGGGCCGTACGCGGCGGGGCCGGTGGTGGCCGGGCCGATCGTGCCCGACCTGCTGGCGGCGACCCGGTCCGCGCAGGCCGCCGCCGCCGGACTCAAGGCGTGTTCGGCGTGGCAGGACGCGCCGCGCCCCGTTCTGGCGGACGATCTGCTTCCGGAGCGCGCGATCGCTGGTGATCCCAGTGCGCGCGAGCAACTGGTGGAGGAGATCTACAGACCGCTGGAGGAGGCCGGCTCCGCTCTCCTGGAGACGCTCAGCGTCTATCTCGAACAGGCGTCGAGCCTCGAGGGCGCGGCCCGGATGCTGTTCGTCCATCCCAACACCGTGCGCTACCGGCTTCGACGTGTGACTGACGTCACCGGCTGGTCGCCTTCCGATGTACGCTCGGCCTTCACCTTGAGGATCGCGCTGATCCTGGGGCGTCTGGTGGATGGGGATCCCCAGCTCTAGGGTTTTGTCGGAGGGCTACAAAACCCCCTCGTGTTCTTCGTCCCTGTCCCCACGGGCGGCCTGAGCCGTCCCCAAGAGAGAGTGTGAGAGTGCTCGTACTCGTCGCTCCCGGCCAGGGCGCCCAGACGCCCGGCTTCCTGACTCCTTGGCTCGACCTCCCCGGTGCCGCCGACCGTCTCGGCGCGTGGTCGGACGCCATCGGGCTGGACCTCGCCCACTACGGCACCGAGGCCGACGCCGACGCGATCCGCGACACCGCCGTGGCCCAGCCGCTCCTCGTGGCGGCCGGGCTGCTGTCCGCCGCCGCCCTCGGCGACGTGCTGCCCGGCGCGGTCGCCGGTCACAGCGTCGGCGAGATCACCGCCGCCGCGTTCGCCGGTGTCCTCGACGACACGGCCGCGCTGTCCCTCGTCCGCAAGCGGGGCCTGGCCATGGCCGAGGCCGCCGCGATCACCGAGACCGGCATGTCCGCGCTGCTCGGCGGCGACCCCGAGGTGACGATCCCGCACCTGCGGAAGCTGGGGCTGACCCCGGCCAACGTGAACGGCGCGGGCCAGATCGTCGCCGCCGGCACCCTGGAGCAGCTGGCCGCCCTGGAGGCGGACAAGCCCGAGGGTGTCCGCCGCGTGGTGGCGCTCAAGGTCGCGGGCGCCTTCCACACGCACCACATGGCCCCCGCCGTGGACAGCCTCGCCAAGGCCGCCGAGGAACTCGCCCCCGGGGACCCGAAGCTCACCTATGTCTCGAACAAGGACGGGCAGGCCGTCGCCACCGGCGCCGAGGTGCTCTCCCGTCTCGTCGGTCAGGTCGCCAACCCGGTCCGCTGGGACCTGTGCATGGAGACGTTCAAGGAACTGGGCGTGACCGCGCTCGTCGAGGTGTGCCCCGGCGGCACGCTCACCGGTCTCGCCAAGCGCGCCCTGCCGGGCGTGGCCACGGTGGCGCTGAAGACACCCGACGACCTCGACGCCGCTCGCGCGCTCATCGCCGAGCACCAGAACTAGGAGCCCGGGAGCTATGTCGAAGATCAGGCCGAGCAAGGGCGCCCCGTACGCACGCATCCTCGGCGTGGGCGGCTACCGCCCGGTCCGGGTGGTGCCCAACGACGTGATCCTGGAGAAGATCGACTCGTCCGACGAGTGGATCCGCTCCCGCTCCGGCATCGAGACCCGGCACTGGGCGAACGACGACGAGACCGTCGCCGCCATGTCGATCGAGGCGTCCGGCAAGGCGATCGCCGACGCCGGGATCTCCGCCGAGCAGATCGGCGCGGTCGTCGTCTCGACCGTCTCGCACTTCAGCCAGACCCCGGCCGTCGCCACCGAGATCGCCGACAAGCTGGGCACCGCCAAGGCCGCCGCCTTCGACATCTCGGCCGGCTGCGCGGGCTTCGGCTACGGCCTGACCCTCGCCAAGGGCATGGTCGTCGAGGGCTCGGCGGAGTACGTCCTCGTCATCGGTGTCGAGCGGCTGTCCGACCTCACCGACCTGGAGGACCGGGCCACGGCCTTCCTCTTCGGTGACGGCGCCGGCGCGGTCGTCGTCGGCCCCTCCCAGGAGCCGCACATCGGCCCGACGGTGTGGGGCTCCGAGGGCGACAAGGCCGGCACGATCAAGCAGACGGTGCCGTGGAACGAGTTCCGGATCGGGGACGTCGACACGCTTCCGCTGGACAGCGAGGGCAACGTCAAGTTCCCCGCGATCACGCAGGAGGGCCAGGCGGTGTTCCGCTGGGCCGTGTTCGAGATGGCGAAGGTCGCGCAGCAGGCGCTGGACGCGGCCGGGATCAGCTCGGACGACCTGGACGTCTTCATTCCGCACCAGGCCAACGAGCGGATCATCGACTCGATGGTGAAGACACTCAAGCTGCCGGAGCACGTCACGGTCGCGCGTGACGTGCGTACCACCGGCAACACCTCGGCCGCCTCGATCCCGCTCGCGATGGAGCGGCTCCTGGCGACCGGCGAGGCGAAGAGCGGCGACACCGCGCTCGTCATCGGCTTCGGGGCGGGTCTCGTGTACGCCGCGACGGTCGTTACCCTCCCCTAGGCACCCGCTCCGGATCTTGCGGTCCGGTGCGGGAAACGCACAACCTGCCGCTGACGCGGCGGGCGCCCCACCCTCTCAACCGTCTGAAACTACGAAGGAGCGCCTGACATGGCCGCCACCCAGGAAGAGATCGTCGCCGGTCTCGCCGACATCGTGAACGAGATCGCCGGCATCCCGGTCGAGGACGTCCAGCTGGACAAGTCCTTCACCGACGACCTGGACGTCGACTCGCTGTCCATGGTCGAGGTCGTCGTCGCCGCCGAAGAGCGCTTCGACGTCAAGATCCCGGACGACGACGTCAAGAACCTCAAGACGGTCGGCGACGCGACCGACTACATCCTCAAGCACCAGGGCTGATCCGGCGGATCGGGTCCGGCCCGATCCCCCGCGGAGCAGTCCGCTTGCCCCGCCACCCGGCGGTGGCGCCGCTGATTCCTCGTAACCGTTGGAGAACATTCCCGTGAGCTCGACCAATCGCACCGTGGTCGTCACCGGTATCGGCGCAACCACACCGCTGGGTGGCGACGCGACTTCCACCTGGGAGGGGCTGGTCGCCGGCAAGTCCGGTGTCGGTCCCCTGGAGCAGGAGTGGGCCGCCGACCAGGCGGTCCGTATCGCCGCGCAGATCGCCGTGGAGCCGACCGAGGTCATTCCCCGGCCGCAGGCCCGCCGACTGGACCGCTCGGCGCAGTTCGCGCTGATCGCGGCCAAGGAGGCGTGGGCCGACGCCGGTTACACGGAGACCTCGGCCGACGACGGCACCGTCGACGCCGACCGTGTCGGCGCGGTCATCGCCTCCGGTATCGGTGGGGTGACGACCCTGCTCGACCAGTACGACGTGCTGAAGGAGAAAGGCGTACGCCGTGTCTCCCCGCACACCGTGCCGATGCTGATGCCCAACGGCCCGTCCGCCAACGTCGGTCTGTACGTCGGCGCGCGCGCCGGTGTGCACACCCCGGTCTCCGCCTGCGCGTCGGGCGCCGAGGCCATCGGCTACGCCATCGAGATGATCCGCACCGGCCGCGCCGACGTCGTGATCGCCGGTGGCACCGAGGCCGCCATCCACCCGCTGCCGATCGCCGCGTTCGGCAACATGATGGCGATGTCCAAGAACAACGAGGACCCGCAGGGCGCCTCCCGTCCGTACGACACCGGCCGTGACGGCTTCGTCCTCGGCGAGGGTGCCGGTGTCGTCGTCCTGGAGTCGGCCGAGCACGCGGCGGCGCGGGGTGCCCGGGTCTACGCCGAGGCCGTGGGCCAGGGCATCTCCGCCGACGGCCACGACATCGTGCAGCCGGAGCCGGAGGGGCGTGGGATCGCCCACGCCCTGCAGAACCTGCTGGACCGCACCGACCTTGACCCGGCGGAGATCGTGCACGTCAACGCGCACGGGACGTCGACGCCGGCCGGTGACATCGCGGAGCTGAAGGCGCTGCGGAAGGTGTTCGGTGACGACACCGACCACTTCGCGGTGTCGGCGACGAAGTCGATGACCGGGCATCTGCTCGGTGGGGCCGGTGGGGTGGAGACGGTGGCGACGGTGCTCGCGCTGTACCACCGGGTGGCTCCGCCGACGATCAATGTGAACGACCTGGACCCCGAGGCGGAGGCCAACGCCGACATCGTGCGGGGTGAGGCCCGCAAGCTGCCGGTCGAGGGGCGTATCGCCGCGCTGAACGACTCGTTCGGGTTCGGTGGGCACAACGTGGTGCTGGCGTTCCGGACGGTTTGATTCGTTCGCTGACGCGCTTGTGGCCCGGGTCCCTTTCAGGGATTCGGGCCACAGCTGTTTGTGCTTCGGGTGCGGGTGGGTGGGGCTTCTCGCGCCCACGCGGCGGAGCCGCACATGTCACAGCCCCGCGCCCCTGAAGAGCAAAGCGCAGGCCCCCGGCGCTTGAACGGGACCGTCAGACCACCTGGTGGAGCCAGCGGACCGGGGCGCCCTCGCCCGCGTAGCGGAAGGGTTCCAGTTCGTCGTCCCAGGGCTTGCCCAGGAGCTTCGCGAGGTCGGACTCCAGGTCGGTCTCGCCTCGTTGGCTGCGGAGCAGGGCCGCGCGGAGGCGGTCCTCCGGGATGAGGATGTCGCCGTGGATGCCGGTGACGGCGTGGAAGATGCCGAGTTCGGGGGTGCAGCTGTAGCGCTCGCCCTCGGCGGTGGCGCAGGGCTCGGCGGTGACCTCGAAGCGCAGGAGGTGCCAGCCGCGCAGGGCGGACGCGAGCTTGGAGGCGGTGCCGGCCTGGCCCTGCCAGGAGAACTCGGAGCGCCAGGTGCCCGGGGCGGCCGGCTGCCGGATCCAGTCGAGGTTCACGCGGGTCCCGAGGACACCGGCGACGGCCCACTCGACGTGCGGGCACAGCGCACGCGGCGCGGAGTGCACGTACAGGACTCCACGTGTCGTCACCGGGGCCTCCACAGAGCAGGGCATCTTGTTCGTTCGACGGATCGGCAGTGGCAGGGCGGCCACGTGGCGAGGCTACCGTGTGGCGGGGCAAGGAGTGTGACGTACCGTCGGAGCCGACGCCAGGACGCGGCGCTCTTTCACCCAGGGGGACGCGTGTGCGGTACGGAACAGTTGCACCTTTCGCCGCAGCGTTCTCGTAGGTCTCCCGTGTCGGGAACTCCCGCGCGTTGTCATGGGTGGGAACTTGCACGTGTAGGACCGACCGAGGGGACCAGGGGATGCGGAAGCGACGCCACCGTTCGAGGGCGGTGTGGGGCGCGGTCTCGGCGGCGTTCCTGCTGGCCGTGACCGGGTGCGACGCCACCGGTGGGGACTCCCCCGGCCCCGAGGGGACGGGTCCGCGTGCCGCGTCGCCGAAGCCCACGCCCGCCTGGGACAGCACCCCCGAGTCGCTGGTCGCCGTGGGTGACTCCATCACCCGGGGCTTCGACGCGTGCAAGGTCCTCTCCGACTGTCCCGAGGTGTCCTGGGCGACCGGCACCGACGCCTCGGTCGACAGTCTCGCCGTACGGCTGCTGGGCCGCTCCGGCGCGCTGCGGCACAGCTGGAACTACGCGGTCACGGGGGCCCGGATGGCCGATCTGCCGCAGCAGATGGCCAGGGCGGCGACCCGGAAGCCCGAGTTGGTCACGGTGATGGTCGGCGCGAACGACGCGTGCCGCGCGACCGTCGACGCCATGACGCCGGTCGCCGACTTCCGCGCGGACTTCGAGGACTCGATGGCGACGCTGCGGGACGCGCTGCCCAAGGCGCAGGTGTTCGTGGCGAGCGTGCCCGATCTGAAGCGGCTGTGGTCCGCGGGCCGCACCAGCCCGGTCGGCAAGCAGGTGTGGAAGCTGGGCATCTGCCCGTCCATGCTGGCCGACCCGGACGCCCTCACCACGGCGGCCGGGGAGCGGCGCGACACCGTCCAGGACCGGGTGGAGGCGTACAACGACGTGCTGCGCGAGGTCTGCGAGAAGGACCGCCACTGCCGGTACGACGGGGACGCCGTCTTCGACTACCGCTTCGGGCAGGCCCAGCTCAGCCAGTGGGACTGGTTCCACCCGAGCGTGAACGGGCAGGCGCGGCTGGCGGAGATCGCGTACCGGATCGTCAGCGCCAAGGAGTCGTGACCGAGGGTTCCGTCGTGGCCCCGGATTCCCGTGACCTAGGGTTTCGCTCATGAGCGAACTTTTCGGCACACTTTCCGACGGCACGCCGGTGCACCGGTGGACGCTGGAGCGGGGCGGCACGCGGGTGCGCATCCTGACGTACGGCGGGATCGTGCAGTCCGTGGAGGTGCCCGACCGGGACGGGCGGACGGCCGACGTGGTGCTGGGGTTCGCCGACCTCGACGGGTATCTGCGCCATCAGGGGCCGTTCTTCGGGGCGCTCATCGGCCGGTACGCCAATCGGATCGCCGGCGGGCGGTTCACCCTCGACGGTCAGGTGTACGAGCTGGCGCGCAACAACCCGCCGAACTCCTTGCACGGCGGGCCGCTCGGCTTCGACAAGCGGGTGTGGGAGGCGGAGGGCGTCGCGGACGGGGCCGGCGTGCGGCTGACGCGGGTGAGCCCGGACGGGGAGGAGGGCTTCCCGGGGCGGCTGGAGGTCTCCGCCACGTACACGCTGGAGGAGGACGGGGGCGCGCTGCGGATCGCGTACGAGGCGGTCACGGACGCGCCGACCGTGGTGAACCTGACCAACCACTCGTACTGGAACCTCGCGGGGGCCGGCTCCGGGAGCGCCGGTGGGCATGAGCTGCGGATCGACGCGTCGCGGGTGACGCGGGTGGACGCGGACCTCATTCCGACCGGTGAGTTGGCGGAGGTCGAGGGGACCCGGTTCGACTTCCGTTCGGCACGGAAGGTGGGGAGTGGGTACGACCACAACTTCGTGCTGGACAAGGGGGTTACGAGCGGTGCGGAGGTCGTTGCCGAGTTGGGGGAGGCAGGGTCTGGGCGGGTGTTGAGTGTGGCCACGACCGAGCCCGGGATGCAGCTTTATACGGCGGATCATCTGGAGGGGGCGTACGGGCCCGGGGATGGGGTCGCGCTGGAGACGCAGCACTTTCCGGACTCGCCGAACCGGCCGCGGTTTCCGAGTACGGAGTTGCGGCCGGGCGGCGTTTATCGGTCGGAGACGGTTTTTGGGTTCGGGGTGCGTGCGTAGGTGTGTCGGGTGCGGGTTCGTGGGGGCTGGTCGCGCAGTTCCCCGCGCCCCTGAAAGCCTGGGGTTGCCCTACGCCTGGATCGGTGCCGTAAGGCGGCGGTCGGCCAGGGAGCGGCCTGCCTCCAGGTCGTACGAACCTTCCACCCGTGCCCATGAGTTGGTGCTCTCGTCCCAGATCTCGAAAGCGCGGCGTGGGAGTTGGATGGTGGCCTCCGCCGTTTCTCCCGGGGACGCCTCCACCGTGGCGAAGCCCGCGAGCCAGCGGGTCGGGCGGGTGGGGTCCGGGGTCGTGGGGGCCAGGTAGAGCTGGATGGTCTCGCGGCCCTCGCGCGAGCCGGTGTTGCGGACGCGGACCGTCGCTGTCGTGCCGGTGACGTCGAGGGACTCGTACGTCCAGTCGGTGTAGCCGAGGCCGTGGCCGAAGGGGTACGTGGGGGTCCTGCTCTCCTTGTTCCAGGCGCGGTAGCCGATGAACACGTCCTCGTCGTAGGTGAGTTCGCCGGAGGTGGGGGTGACCTGGGTGACCGGGGCCTCGGACAGGGTGCCCCAGGTGGTGGGGAGGCGGCCTCCGGGTTCGTGGGTGCCGGTGAGGATGTCGGCGAGGGCGGCGCCGCCCTCCTGGCCGGGGAACCAGGTGAGGAGGACGGCGGCCACGTCGTCGCGCCACGGGAGTTCGACCGGGGAGCCCGCGTTGACGACCACGATCGTGGCGGGGTTGGCGGCGGCCACCGCGCGGACCAGGTCGTCCTGGCGGCCGGGGAGGCGGAGGTCCTTGCGGTCGAAGCCCTCGGACTCGACGCGCTCGGTGGTGGCGACCACGACGACGGCGGTGTCGGCGGCGCGGGCGGCCTCGACGGCCTCGGCGATCAGGTCGTCGGGGTCGCGCTGCGGGCCCTGGTGGCAGAGGGTGAAGGCGAGCATCGTGATCGGGGCGTCGGCGGCGAGTTCCACGACATGGGTGAGGGAGACCTGCACCGGGGTGCCCTCGGTCAGTTCGACCTGGGCCAGCGGGACGGGGGCGCCGAAGAACGACACGAAGGGGTCGTCCGTGTCGGTGGTCCGGACACCGTCGAAGTGCGTGGTGCCGTCGACGGTGAGGGTGTAGGCGCCGAGGCCCTTGATGCCGAAGGTGTGGGTGCCGGTCTCGCGCGGGACGAAGGTGCCGGTCACCTCGACGGTGTGCAGGGTGGTGTGGGTGACGCCGTCGGGGAGGTCCGAGCCCATCCACTGGATGTGGCCGTTGGGCGAGGAGCGGGTGCCGATGACCGTGCCGGAGGCGTCGCGGCAGACGGCTTCGAGGGTGAACCCCTTGTCGGCGACGCCCAGTTCCTCGTTGGGGTCCGCGCCGACGGCGTACGTCAGCGTGCCCTCGGGGAGGGCGGCGGTGAGGCCGTCGAGCGGGGAGACGATGTGGTCGGGGAAGACGGTGGCCGAGCCGCCGCCGAGGACCCGGGCGTCGCGGGCCGCGGCGCCGATGAGGGCGACCGTCGAGCCCGGCCGGAGCGGGAGGGCGGCCTGGCCGTCCGAGGCCTCGTTGCGGACGAGGACGAAGGAGCGGCGGGCGATCTCGCGGGCCAGGGCGTCGCCGTCGACGGGGGCGGGGAGTTCGGTGACGACCGGGTCGGCGCCTTCGAGGATGCCGACGCGGGCGGCCAGCAGCAGCACGCGGCGGACCGCCTCGTCGAGTTCGGCCTCGGTGACCTCGCCGGCGCGGACGGCGGCGGCCAGGGCCTCGCCGTAGACGGTGACCGGGCCGGGCATGGCGACGTCGAGGCCGCCGGTCAGGGCGGCGGTCGTGGAGCGGGCGGCGAGCCAGTCGGAGACGTTGAAGCCGTCGAAGCCCCACTCGCCGCGCAGGACCTCGTTCACCAGGTAGCGGTGCTCGCTCATCGTGGTGCCGTTGACGGTGTTGTAGGCGGTCATGATGCCCCAGGGGTGGGCGTTCGCCACGATCGCCTCGAACGGGGCCAGGTACAGCTCGCGCAGGGCGCGTTCGGAGACCAGGTTGTTCACGGTGAAGCGGTCGGTCTCGGCGTCGTTGGCGACGAAGTGCTTGACCGTGGTGCCGACGCCGCCGGACTGCACGCCCGCCACATAGCCCGAGCCGATCTCGCCGGTGAGGTAGGGGTCCTCGCTGTACGCCTCGAAGTGGCGGCCGCCCAGCGGGGAGCGGTGCAGGTTGACCGTGGGGGCGAGGAGGACGTGGACGCCCTTGCGGCGGGCCTCCTGGGCCAGCAACACCCCGGCGCGGCGGGCGAGTTCGGGGTCCCAGGTGGCGGCGAGGGCGGTCGGGGAGGGCAGCGCGACTGAGGGGTCCTCGGCGGTCCAGCGCACTCCCCGTACGCCGATGGGGCCGTCGGACATGACGAGGGAGGCGAGACCGATCTCGGGGAGCTCGGGCAGCGTCCACATGTCCTGGCCGGCGAGGAGCCTCGCCTTGGCGTCGATGTCCAGCCTGGCGAGGGCCTTCTCCACGGCCGCCGCGCGGGCCTCGTCGGCCGGGGTGGGGTGGGTGCCCGGGGTTGCCGCCATCGCGGTGCCTCCTCGTCGAGTCCGGTTACGTCTCCGTCATCGTGCACGCATTACCTGTAGATCGGTAGGTTTCGTTATGGTGCCGTTATCTTTGGCGCGGTCGGGTGGGTCCGGATGCCGTACGGTGACGGCATGAGCGGGACCAGTCGGACCAGGAGCGTCAGGGGCGAGGAGCGGCGCGCGGAGATCGTGCTGGCGGCGCTGGAGGTGATCGCCGAGCGCGGTTACCGGGGCGCGAGCATGGCCGCGGTCGCCGACCGCGTCGGGCTCACCCAGCAGGGGCTGCTGCACTACTTCCCCACCAAGGAGGCGCTGCTCGTCGCCGTCCTCAGGGAGCGGGACCGGTGGGACGCCGTGCCCGACAGCCCGCTGCGGCTCGATCTGCTGGGCTCGCTGGTCGAGTACAACGCGATGCGGCCCGGGATCGTGCAGACCTTCTCGGCGCTGCTCGGCGAGAGCGTCACCGAGGGGCATCCCGCGCGCGAGTTCTTCACCGAGCGGTACGGGCGGGTGCGGGGCTCCATGGCCGAGGTGCTGCGCGCCGAGTACGGCGACCGCCTCCCGAGCGGCCTCACACCGGAGCGCGCGGCCCCACTGCTGGTGGCCGTGATGGACGGCCTGCAGTACCAGTGGCTGCTGGACCCGGGCACCGTGGACATGCCGGGCGCGTTCCGGGACTTCCTTGCCCTGCTGGGCGAGGACGCCGGCTAGGGCCCGGTCGCCCAGGCGTCGGGCATGGCGCGCGCACCTTCCGTCACGGGATACTGCCGCCGTCCGGAGCGGCACCCCACGGCACGACCCTGACGGAAGGACCAACTCCCTTGGTTTCGCTGACGACTTACCGACGGGCACGCGGAGCGACGATCGGGCTGGCGGCGCTGTTCGCCGGGCTCTGCACCCCCGCCTCCGCCTCCGCGTCGCCCCCGGCAGCCGCGTCGGTCTCCTCGGCCGCGGCCCCCACCGTCGAGGAGCAGCGGCTCGATCGGGCCGTGCCGCAGGAGATCCTGCGGCGGTCCGGATTCGACACCGTGGCGGCGGAGTTCGCGCGGGCGCTGGACGGGGCGCGGTCGTACGCGCAGGCCGAGCGGATCGTCGTACGGCAGGGCGGGCGGCTGTGGACGCGGGCCGTGGACCGGGCGCAGGGGCGGGGCCCGGCGGGCGGTGATCTGAGCCGGGACGACGACCGGCCGCTGTACTGGGCGCGGTTGGGGATGACGCGGGAAGTGCGGGGCTTTGAGCCCTCGTTCGAGCTGAGCGAGCGGCAGAGGGCGCGGCTGCTGGACGAGTTGGAGACCTCGTCGCGCGGGCAGGACTCCCTGCGCTTTCCGCCCCGCGACAAGGGGATGAAGCGGGTCCTGGTCACCGGGTTCGACCCGTTCACACTGGACCGGGACATACGGATCTCCAACCCGTCCGGGGCGACGGCACTCGCCCTCGACGGGACGGTGATCCGCACCGCCGACGGGCCGGCCCGTGTCGAGACCGCCGTCTTCCCCGTCCGCTGGCAGGACTTCACGGACGGCACGGTCGAGCGCGCGCTGCGCGAGCGGTTGCCCCGCGTGGATCTCTTCGCGACCGTCAGCCAGGGCCGGGTGGGGCGTTTCGACATCGAGCGGACCAACGGGGCCTGGCGCGGCGGCTTCGCCGACAACGACAACGTAGGCCGCGCCGAGACCATCCCGGTCGGCGATCCCGCCACCCAGCCCCAGTGGACGGCCACGACCCTGCCGTACGCGGACATCGTCGCCGCGAACACCGGTCGCTTCCCCGTCTACGACAACAGGAGCGTGACCGAGATACCGGCGGGCGGCACGGTGGCGGTCGTCCGCCCGGACGGGCCGACGCCGGGCTCGACCGCGCGGGCCGGGGGCGGCGGCGACTACCTCTCCAACGAGATCGCCTACCGGGCGACGCTCCTGCGCGACCGGCTGGGGCTAGGCTCCACGCTGCCGGGCGGGCATGTGCACACGCCCGTCCTGCAGTTCGGGGCCGGCAACACCGACCCGGCGACGGGGGCGGTGACCGATCCCGAGTTCGTGCGCAACCGGCTGGACATCATCGCCCAGGTGCGGACGATCGTGTCGGTCGCCCTGGACGCCACGGCTCCCGGCGCCTGAGACCCTGACGGCCGCGCGGTGGCGCGACGCCCGGTCAGGCGCCGAGCCCGGGCTTGCGGAACATGGGCGGGGCCGGGTGGGCGGGGTGGCCGGCGGCGGGGACGCGGTTGCGCTCGTCCTCGCCGGTGGTCTCCTCGCCCAACAGGTCGCGGGCCATGAGGGTGGCGCCCGCGACCGCGCCCGGCATCAGGAAGACGGCGACGAACGGCACCAGGAAGGCGAGGCCGAGCGGGGTGCCGAAGCCCCAGATCAGTGTCTTGCGGGAGCGCAGGAGGGCGAGGCGGTCGCGGAGTTCGACGCGGCGGCGCTGGAGGGCGACGGAGGTCAGTTCCTCGGTGAGGAAGAAGCCGGTGACGAAGAAGCCGATCACCGGGACGACCGTCTGGCCGATGAACGGGACGAAGCCGAGGGCGAAGAGCAGGACGGCCCAGACGAGCGCCCGTGCGAGGACGCGGAGGCTGTCCCGGGCCGAGATCCACAGCTCCTGCCACAGCGGCAGGTGGGACTCCGGGGCGGTGCCGTCGGGTGAGACGTCCCGGTCGACCTTCTCCGAGAGGTTCTCGTAGAAGGGCTGGCCGATGAGGAGGGTCACGGCGGTGAAGGTGATGACCGCGAGGGCGAGGGCCAGGGCGAACAGGACGGCCGTGAGGAGGCCACGGAAGAGGCCCGGCCAGGGGCTGGACCAGTCGTCGGCGAACGGGGTGGCCCAGGTGACGAAGTCCGGGCCCCAGACGGCGAGGGCCACGAGGGCGGCTATGTAGAGGACCAGGGTGATGAGGCCCGGGAGCAGGCCGAAGCCGTACTGCTTCCCGTGCCTGGCCACCCAGCGTTGGCCCTGGACTAGGTACTGGAAACCCACCCTCAGATCGCGCATGGGGCGCACTTTATCGTTCGGGGCGTTTGCGCAGGAGAGCTCGGGGGGTGGGGTGCGCGGGCGACTGCGCGTTGTCTGTGGTTGCTCGCGCAGTTCCCCGCGCCCCTTTCAGGGCGCGAACGCGCCCTTGGCTGTGAAAGCCAGCTCCGCGAAGCGTTCTCCGATGAGGTGGTGGGTTTCGGCGTCGGGGTGGAGGTCGTCCGGGAGGGGGAGGGTGGTGGCGTCCTGGTCGCCGTAGAGGGCGAGGCCGTCCAGGTAGTGGAGGGCGGGGTCCTCCTCGGCGCGCTGGGCGACGATCGCCGCGAGTTCCTCGCGGATGACGCGGAGGGTGAGTTTGCCGGGGGTGAGGTCCTCCGGGTCGCCCATGGCGCGGAAGCGGAGGCGGCCCTCGGCGAGGCCGGTGAAGTCGGGGGCGCTGGGGCCGGGGGTGTCCTCGTGGATGGGGCAGAGGATCGGGGAGACGACGAGCAGCGGGGCGGTGGGGTGGCCGTCGCGGATCGTGTCGAGGAAGCCGTGGACGGCCGGGGTGAAGGCGCGCAGCCGCATCACGTCGTGGTTGACGAGGTTGATGCCGATCTTGACGCTGATCAGGTCGGCGGGGGTGTCCCGGATGGCGCGGGCGACGAAGGGATCGAGGAGGGCGCTGCCGCCGAAGCCCAGGTTTATGAGGTCGACCCCGGCCAGGGAGGCGGCGTGGGCGGGCCAGATGCCGGTGGGGCTCGCGGTGTCGGAGCCGTGGCTGATCGAGCTGCCGTGATGCAGCCAGACACGGCGGCCCCGGTCGGGGGCGGGCTCGACGGGGGCGTCGGTGCGCAGGGCGACGAGCTCGGTGGTCTCGTTGTGCGGGAGCCAGATCTCGATCGTCTTGAGGCCGTCGGGGAGGTCGGTGAAGGTCACCGTGCCGGGCGGGCCCGGCCGGTGCTCGGCGGTGCCGGTGGTCATGTCGATGGTCACGGTGTTGCCGTCCGGCACGCTGCCCCGGGCGGTCGGGCGGCCGTCGACGAGGAGGTCGTACAGGCCGTCCGGGCGGGGCGGGGCGCCCACGTAGGTCCGCTTGGTGCGCAGGGCGTCGAGTGCGACGGCGGTGGCGCGGGTGCGGAAGACCAGGCGGACGCCGGAGGGCTGGGACTCGACCATGGCCAGCTGCGGGTCGGCGCACTGCGCGCGGGCCCGTGCGGGCAACCGGTGCGGCAGGACGCCGTGTTCGGTGCGCTCCAGCTCCAGGGCGCCGCGCAGGAGGTCGGCGGTGATGGGGGTGGTGATCCAGGGGGAGGTCATGGCTCAACCTGACGTCGTGGGGGACGGGTGGATCGGTGGTGGTCGGCGGGGCGGGGCGCCCGGAGTCAACCGGGGGGCGGGGCCGGCCAGTTGCACAGCAGGGCGTCGAGAGCGTCGATGACGCGTTCCCAGCTCTCCTGCGAGTCGGGGGCGCTGTGGCTGAAGCCGCCGGCCGACTCCAGGCTGACGTAGCCGTGGAAGACGCTGCCGAGGAGCCGGACGGCGTGCGTCTGGTCCGGCTCGGTGAGGTCGTAGCCGCGCAGGATGGCCCTGGTCATCTGTGCGTGCCGGCCGCCCGCGCTCGCCGCGGCCGCCTGGGGGTCCAGTCTGAGCTGGGCCGCCGCGTACCGGCCGGGGTGCGCGCGGGCGTAGTCGCGGTAGACGTCGCCGAGGGCCGCCAGCGCGTCCTTCCCGGCCCGGCCGGCGAGCGCGGCGGCGCCACGGTCGGCCATCTCCTCCAGGGCCAGGAGGGCGATCCGGGTCTTGAGGTCCTGGGAGTTGCGCACGTGCGAGTACAAGCTCGCGACCTTCACGTCGAAACGGCGGGCCAACTCCGAGACGGTCACCTCGTCGAAGCCGATCTCGTCGGCCAACTCGGCGCCCGCGAGGGCGAGACGTTCCGGGCTGAGCCCCGCGCGTGCCATGCCCGTGCCACCGTCCTTCCGATCCGTTCGATGGTGTCGATTATGCAACTGCCTAAAGGTTTTAGGCAAATAGCGACAACTCCTAGGTCACGGGGTCTCCGTGTCGTATGGGCCCTCTTGTTGCCCGGGAGTCGAACATGTAGACCACCTGTGGTCACCCGCACCGGCACGTCGTAGGAACCGCTCCAGAAGGAACCCCACTCCAGGAGGTAGCGTGCGTCCGCCGAGACCCGGCCCGAGATCCGCACTGTTCAGCGTCGTCGCCGTCACCGTCACCACGGGGTCGTTGCTGATCGCCCCGCACCCCGCGGGCGCCGACCCGAGACCGCCGGTCCGCGAGGGGTCTGCCCTCTCGTCGGGCGCCGCCCGGACCCCAGCGAGCGTGACCCGGCGAGCCCTGACCGCACCGGTCGCGGACCTCGCCGACACGACTGGTTCCAGCCGTGGTTACCCGCGCGAGCAGATCCTCTCCCCCGACCCGGAGAACCCGGCCGACAAGTCCCTCAAACTGGGCCTCACCCCGTACCACGCCATCGCCCCGAAGCTGAACGCCCTTCAGCGGCTCGGCGACCGGGTGAGCGTGGAGATCGCCGGCAGGTCGGCCGGCGGGCACCGGCTCTACCTCGTCACCGTGACCGCCCCCGAGTCCGCCCGCCAGGCCCGCGCCCAGGCGCGGATGCGCGAACTCATCGAGTCCGCCCCCCGGTCGGCCGCCAGGAGCCCGGAGATCCGCAAGACGTACAAGGCGCCCGTCTTCTTCAACAACAACATCCACGGCAACGAGTGGGAGGGCACCGACGCGTCCCTCCAGCTGATCGAGCGGCTGGCGACGGCGACCGACGCCGGGACGAAGGACCTCCTCGCCCACTCCCGGCTGTACTTCAACATCACCGCCAACCCGGACGGCCGGATCGCGGGCACCCGCGCCAACGCGGCCGGGTTCGACATGAACCGGGACTTCGTCACCGCCTCGCAGCCCGAGGTGCGGGCGATGCGGCGGATCCAGATCGACAAGCAGCCCGCCGTGATGCTCGATCTGCACGGATACGTCAACGGCACCCTCATCGAGCCGACCACTCCCCCGCACGGCGAGAACTACGAGTACGACCTGTTCCTGAAGAACACCTACGCCAACGCGCTGCGCATGGAGTCGGCCGTCAACGGCCTCGGTCACACGCCCGCGAAGGACGGCGTCGAACCGGTCCAGATCCCGTTCCGCGACTCGGCGGAGGGGTGGGACGACTGGCCGCCGATCTTCACCCCGCAGTACGCCGCCTTCCACGGCACCGTCGCCGCGCACACCGTGGAGATCCCGCTCCAGGTGAACAACGCGGCGTACGAGTCGCTGCCGGTCGGGGAACTCCGCCGCCGCTCCGCGATCAACGTCGACGTGGCCGGCGCGGCCCTGCGCGCGACCCTCGACTTCGTACGGGAGAAGCGGACTTCGCTGATCGCCGACCAGATCGAGGTCTTCCGGCGCGGTGCCGAGGCCGCCGCCCAGGTGCCGGTCTCGGAGAAGACCGTGCCCGGAGTGCCCGGCATCGGCCCCGAGGACGTCTACACGACCGAGTTCCCGCGCGCCTACGTCGTCCCCGCGGGCGGCGGGCAGCGCTCCGCCACGGCCGCCGCGCGACTCGTCGACCACCTGCTCGCCAACGACGTACGCGTGACGCGCGCGACCCGTGCCTTCCGGCTCGACGGCCGGTCGTACGCGAAGGGTTCGTACCTGGTCGACATGCGTCAGCCCAAGCGCGGGATGGCCAATGTGCTGCTCGCCGACGGGCGGGACATCAGCGACAAGGTCTCGGTGATGTACGACATCTCCGGCTGGAGCCTGGGGCGGCTGTGGGGCGCCACCGTGGTGGCGGCGGACAGCGGTCGCCCGTCCGCCGTGCCCGCCCGGCCGGTGACGTCCGCCGCCCGCGTCGGACACGTCGCCCCGCGCGGTGACCTGCGCCTCCGGCTCGACTCCCCGCAGGAGATCGCCGCCCTCAACTCCCTGCTCGCGGACGGGGTTTCCGTACGTCAGGCTACCGACGGCAGCGCGCTCGTGCCGTCCTCGGCGCGACGGAGGGCCGAGGTGCTCGCGCGCTCCTACGACGTGGTCTTCGAGGCGGCCAAGGGTCTGAAGGGCCTGAAGGGCACACCCCTGCGGCCGGCCCGCGTGGCCGCGGCCGTCACGGCGGGCGAGCTCTTCGCGCTGCGCGAGATGGGCTTCGACGTGGTGCCGGTGTCGACGTCGATCCTCAACGCGGGCTTCGACTGGTCGAGGGCGGATGTGCTGTTCGTGTCGTCCGGTCTGTCGTACGGCGCTCTGAACCCGTCCGCCCGTACGGCCCTCACCGGGTTCCTCGCCGGACACGGGCTGGTCGGCCGGGGCGCGGCCGGCGCGGCGCTCGCCTCGGCCACCGGGCGGTTGCAGGCCACGGCGGTGCAGGGCAACGGGGACGCCAACGGCGTGGTGCGCGTGGTGAATTCGGGCGGCGCGGTGACCGGCGGCGCGCCGGACCACAGCTTCGTCTACGCGCCCGTATGGTTCACCGGGCTGGGCGACGGTGTGACCGTCGAGCAGACGTACGGCACCGGGAACCCGCTGGTCTCGGGGCACTGGCGGCCGTCGGAGGACGGCTCCGGGGGCCCGGCCGCCGCGGCTGGCCGGCCGTCCGTGATCAGCGGGCCGAACGCGGTCCTCTTCGGCACGGAGCCCCTCTTCCGCGCCCATCCGAAGGGGGAACTCCCGCAGGTGGGGCGGGCGTTGCTGACCGTGTGGAGATAGCCGGGGTCGAGGAAGAGGAGTGCGCATGACCGAGGGGACCCGGACGGCCGCCGTCCACGGGACCGTGGCCGAGGGCTTCGAGGCGGTGCGCGAGGAGTTCGCCGCCTTCGTGGCCGGTGAACGGGCCGACTACGAGGGTCAGTTGGCCGCGTATGTGCGGGGGCGGCGGGTCGTCGACCTGTGGGCCGGCCCCGCCGAGGAGGCGGAGACGGGCGGCGAAGCGCTGCACGGCGTGTTCTCCTCCACCAAGGGCGCCGCCCATCTCGTCGTCGCGCTCCTCGTCCAGGACGGTGTGCTGGAGCTGGACCGTGAAGTCGTCCACTACTGGCCGGAGTTCGCGGCCGAGGGCAAGGGGGCGGTGACCCTGCGGGAGCTGATCTCGCACCGGGCGGGGCTCATCGGCACCGATGCCGGGTTCACCCTGGAGGAGCTGGCCGACGACCGGGTCCTCGCCGAACGCCTCGCCGTGCAGCGCCCGTACTGGCGGCCGGGCGCCGCCTTCGGCTACCACGCGCTGGTCATCGGGGCGCTCACCGGCGAGGTCGTACGGCGGGCGACGGGCCGCACGCTCCAGGAGGTGTACGAGGAGCGGATCCGCGCACCGTACGACCTCGATCTCTTCCTGGGGCTGCCGGAGGAGCACGAGCCCCGCTTCCGGACCGTGCAGCCGATGCTGCCGACGCCCGCGCAGCAGGCCGAGCTGGACGCGGCGCCCAGCGGCCCGCACACGCTGACGTCGATCGCGTTCAACAACCAGGTGCCGGAGCCGGGCGAGTTGACGGACTTCCCCAACGCGCGGATCGTGCGCGCCGGCGGGCAGGCGTCGGCGGGTGGCGTCGGTTCGGCGCGGGGGCTCGCCGGGATGTACGCGGCGGCCGTCAGCGAGCTCGACGGGCGGCCGCCGCTGCTCAAGCCCGACACCATCGGCGAGTTCGGCCAGGTGCACTCCCTCGGCCACGACCTCGTCTCGCGGGCCCCGAAGGCGTTCGGCCTGGGCTTCCAGGCCACGGCCGAACTGGTCCACCCCTTCCTCGGCGCCGGCACGTTCGGCCACAGCGGCGCCGCCGGGTCCCAGGCCTTCGCCGACCCCCGCAGCGGCCTCGCCTACGGCTACACCCGCCGCCGCATGGCCTTCCCGGGCGGGGCGGCCCCGGAGAACACGGGGCTGGTCCGGGCGGTGCACACGGCGGCGCTGGCGTCGCAGCCGTGAAACATCGCGCATGAGGCGTCACAGCCCTGAAGCACCACGCATGACGCGTCACTGCTTCGTGGCACCGCACACGACGGAGTCCGCACCCCACGTCCAGGGGTGCGGACTCCGCGCTGTGCAACGACCGTGAGCGGGCGACCGTCACGGGGTGGGGCTCAGAGCTTGACGATCATCTTGCCCGTGTTGTCGCCGCGCAGGACACCGAGGAAGGCCTCCAGGGTGTTCTCGATGCCCTCCACCACGGTCTCGCGGTACTTGAGTTCGCCCGAGGCGACCCAGGGGCCGACCTCCTGGACGAACTGCGGCTGGAAGTCGTAGTGGTCGCCGACGAGGACGCCCTCGACGCGGAGGCGGTTCTGCAGGATCTTGGCCATGTTGCGCGGGCCGGGGGTCGGCTCGGTCGCGTTGTACTGGGAGATCAATCCGCAGATCACGGCCCGGCCGCGCAGGTTGAGCGCGCCGATCGCGGCCTCCAGGTGCTCGCCGCCGACGTTGTCGAAGTAGACGTCGATGCCGTCGGGGGCGGCCTCCTTGAGCTGCTCCGCCACCGGGCCGTTCTTGTAGTTGAAGGCGGCGTCGAAGCCGTACTCCTCCACGAGGAGCTTGACCTTCTCGTCGGAGCCCGCGGAGCCGATGACCCGTGAGGCGCCCTTGAGCTTGGCGATCTGGCCGACCTGGCTGCCGACGGCACCGGCGGCGCCGGAGACGAAGACCGCGTCGCCCTCCTTGAAGGCGCCGACGCGCAGCAGGCCCGCGTAGGCGGTGAGGCCAGTCATGCCGAGGACACCGAGGTAGGTGGAGAGCGGCGCGGCGTCCGGGTCGACCTTCACGGCCTGCTTGGCGTCGATGGTGGCGTACTCGCGCCAGCCGCCGAAGTGCAGCACGTGGTCGCCGACGGCGATGCCGTCCGCCGCCGAGGCGACGACCTCGCCCACGGCGCCGCCCTGCATGACCTTGCCCAGCTCGTAGGGGGCGACGTAGGACTTGGCGTCGCTCATGCGGCCACGCATGTACGGGTCCACGGAGAGGTACTTGTTCCGTACGAGGACCTCACCCGCGCCGGGCTGCCGGATCTCCGCCTCGACCAGGGCGAAGTCCTCGTCCTTGGGCCAGCCAGCGGGACGGCTCAGCAGGTGCCATTCACGGCTGGTGGCGGGGAGGGCGGGGGTGTCGGACATGGGGGGCCTTTCTGCGGTGTGCGGGGCATGCGGCGGTGCGTACATACCGATCGGTTACTTCAGCATCTGAAACAACCATGCTCCTGAATATTTCATGTTGTCAAGTAAAGGGGTACCCTCGACGTCATGCCCACGCAGAAGACGACCCCCCGCATCGACCCGTTGACCATGGAGGTCGTCGAACTCATCGGCACGGTGGTGGCCCGCTACCACGAGGAGTACGAGGACGCCGCCGCCGGACACAGCCTCACCGGCGCGCAGGCCCGCCTCCTCGGCCTCCTTTCCCTGGAACCGCTCCCCATGCGTCGTCTCGCCCAGAAACTGCGCTGCGAGCCGTCGAACGTGACCGGCATCGTGGACCGCCTGGAGACCCGGGGCCTGGTGGAGCGCCGCCCCGACCCGAACGACCGCCGCGTGAAACTGGCGGCCGCCACCGCCGAGGGCCGCCGGGTGGCCCGCAGCCTCCGCGAGTCCCTGGACTTCGCCCGCGAGCCGCTGGCGGGCCTGAGCACCACCGAGCGGGAGTCCCTGCGGGATCTGCTGCGGCGGATGCTGGGGGCGTAGGCGCGGGGGTCCATCGGGTGTAGGTGCACCCGTCGGTGGTCCGGCCTACGCTGAGCAGGGGAGTCTTTGCTGGAGGTCTGGATGACCAACGGGAAGGCCTTCGACGGTGCCGACGGGTCCGACGGCGCCGACGGCCCGAAGAGGCCCCGCGTAGCCGCCGTCGCTCTCGCGTGGGTCGCCGCACACGTCCTCGGACGCACACCGGCGCGGGACCGGGCGTCGCGCCCCGCCGCCGACGGACCGACCAGGCCGGAGCATGTGGCCCAACTCCCCCGCCCCGCCGAGGAGATGTTCCGGGGTCACCGGACAGCCTGGCGCGAGCGTGCCGTCGCCCACATCCTCTATCTGGAGCAGCAGGCGGCCCGTGAGGGATGCCGGGTGGTCGAGGACCCGGTCGAGCGGTGCCGGCGGGAGAAGACGCTGGAGGGGATCGCCCGGCAACTGCGGGAAGCGCGCGAGGCCGTCTCCGCGCGGCGCCGTCTGTTCACCGGGGCCGCGGCCCTGGAGCGAACGTGGGCCAACGTGCGCGCGACCGACGTCATGCTGCTCAGGCTGTGTTCGGAGCAGGATCTGATCGGCCGCAGCGCCTACGTGCTGAGCCACGTCGAGCAGCATCTCCGCCCGGCCGACCCGCTGCGGGTGAAGGTGGCCGCGGCCGTGGGACGCGTGGAGGCGGAGGAGCGGCTGCCGGGTGACCGTGAACTCCTCGTCTCCGCCCTGAGCGCCTCCTACGAGGCGCTGGACGGCGAGTTCAGCAGGGTGCGCAGCCTCAGCATCATCCTGCGGATCGCGACGTTCTTCGTCCTCCTCGGCGCGGGCGGACTGGCGGCCTGGGGATGGGCCTGCCCCGACTCCCTGAACATGTGCTTCCTGCCCGACAGGAGCGAGTACGCCGCCTGCCCGTCGGGGGAGGTCCACCGCAACGACGAGAAAATGGTGCCCAGCGACTACGCCCAGCGGGTCGACGTCCTCGTCGTGGAGGCCGCGGGGCTCGCCGGCGCGGCGCTCACCGTCATCGCCTCCCTGCGCCGCATCCAGGGGACGAGTTCGCCGTACATGCTGCCGCTGGCGGCGGCCCTGTTGAAGTTCCCGACCGGGGCCCTGACCGCGTTCGTCGGAGTGCTGCTCATCCGGGGTGCGTTCATCCCCGGTCTGAGTTACCTGGACTCCAGTCCGCAGATCGTGGCGTGGGCCGTCATCTTCGGCGCCGCCCAGCATCTCGTGACCCGTTTCGTCGACGCGCGGGCCCGCGAGACGCTCTCGGACGTGGGACGGCCACCTACCGACCCGCCCGAACGACGGGCCCCCGACGGAGGGCAGAGCCGTGGCTGAGCCGGGTGAGCTGACGATCGCGCTGGAGGAGGGCTTCGAGGGCCAGCACGTCGTGGTCGTGGTGGACGGGGACGTCGTCCTGGACGATCCCGAGGTCCGCACACGGTGGCAGATCGGCCTCGCCCGCTCCGTCCCCGTCCGGCTGCCGGAGGGGGACCACGGGATCGACGTACGGGTCGACGGCGTCGAGCGGCTGAGCGTCCGGGTCGACACGGGCGCCGTCCGCTGGGTGGCGATCAGCCGCGCCGCCGACGGCGGCCTCGACGTCGTGACCGGCAGCGGGCTACGCGGCTATGCGTGAAGGCCGGGTCCGGTTGCGGCTCTCCCCTGCCGCGCTTTGACTGGTCAGTGGGAACAAACCCGCCTGTCGGGTGAATAACTCCCCTTTCGTGCGCCGTCCGACGTCGCGTTCCCCGAACGACGCCCCCCGCGGCCGCCTCCGACGGCCGCGGCGCACAGCACAGGCCGACGTCGCCCAGGCCCACGTTTCTCCGGTCCGGAACGGTCGGGGCTCCCGGCCGTTCACCGTTCACCTTCGTCCGCCCACGCTCGGGCGTGGGCGGAAGCGGGAGGCAGCATGACCACTCAGGAATCCAGCCAGCGCAGTGAGTTCGACCAGCTCGTCAGCGCGGTGATGGGCACGATCACCCGCCGTCTGGGCGGCGAGAGGCAGACCGGGCCCGAGACGGCCGCGGAGGGCGAGGCCATCGCGGCGACCGGGCGCAGCGGCGTGTACCTGCGCCTCGATCTCCCCGTGCCGCCCGCGGGCCTCGCGCAGGCCGCCGAGGCCCCTCCCGCCGCCGACGCGGGGCCGGTCGCGACGGCGGCGGCCGGCTTCCCCTGGACGGCGGGCGCGTCGTCGGGCAACGGCGAACCGGCCGGCGCGCAGCAGATCGTGTCCGGTCAGGCCCCGGCCCGGGCCGCCGAGGTCGCGGCGCCCGAGAGCGCCGTCGTGTCGTTCGAGGAACTGCGCGTGGACGTGGACGGCCCGGCTCCCACCATGACGGTCTCCGGCACGGTCTGGCGGCTCCTCAGCGGTCGGCTCACCTGGCTCGCCAAGGTCCGCAAGGAACCGAACGGCACCTACACCGGGCCGATCAGGTACCGCGACGGCAACACCGCGCTGCGGCCCGGGACGGCGATCCGCGTCCAGCTCACCGGCACGCCGCCCCTGCAGCCCATGGGCGCGCTCGTCACCTTCGTACGGCCGGACGCCCCGGACGAGGTGGTGCGCTACGCGCAGGTCACGCCGCACTTCCGCGAGGTGGAGATCGAGTACGACCGGGTCTCCGACGCCGAACAGACCGTCGAGTACGCGCTGCACGACCACCCCGTGCGGCCGCCCGACCTCCCGAACACCACCCTCACCGTGGAGGACGCGTTCAGCAGGCAGGGCATCCGTGTCACGCGCACCCGGGGCAGCAACGAGATCCCGCTCTCCGAGTCGGTGAACGGCACCTGGTCCGACATCGAGATGCACGACGCCATGCAGCAGCACTGGTCCGCCTGGAAGCCCGGCCCTTCGGGACAGGGCGTCGCCCAGTGGCAGGTGTGGACGCTGTTCGCCGGTCAGCACGACGACGGCCCCGGCCTGGGCGGCATCATGTTCGACGACATCGGCACCGCCCAGCGGCAGGGCTGCGCGGTGTTCTCGAACTCGTTCATCTCCGAACGGCCGCCGAACGATCCCGATCCCGAGGCGTACGTGCGGCGGATGCGCTACTGGACGGCGGTGCACGAGATCGGTCACTGCTTCAACCTCGCGCACTCGTGGCAGAAGTCGCTGGGGACGCCCTGGATCGCGCTGCGGAACGAGCCCCACGCCTTCAGCTTCATGAACTACCCGCACCGCTTCGAGGGCGGGCCGCAGGCGTTCTTCTCGGGCTTCCGGTACTTCTTCTCGGAGGACGAACTCCGCTTCCTGCGGCACGCCCCCGCGCGGTTCGTGCAGCAGGGGAACATCCCCTGGTTCGACCACCACGGCTTCGAGCAGGCGCGGCACCTCGCCGGTACGGGTCCGTTGAAGCTCACCCTGCGCTTCAACCGCGACGCCGACCGGCAACAGGCCTACCGCTTCGGCATGCTGGAGCCGGTGATCGGGGAGCTGAAGCTGACCAACACCTCCCAGGTCCCCACGATGGTGAACCGCGCGACGCTGCACAGTGACGAACTCAGCATCCTCGTCCAGCGGGAGGGCACCACCGAGGCCCGGGTGGTGCAGCCGTACCTGCGCTACTGCCTGCGCCCGGAGCCCGTCCTGCTGCAGCCGGGCGAATCGCTGTACGAGCAGGTCGTGCTCTCCTCGGGCCTCGGCGGCTGGCAGATCTCCGAGCCGGGTGCCTACCGGGTGTACGCGGCGCTGCGGTCCGCTCAGGACGGGGCCTCGGCCGCCGGCGACTCCTCCGGCGGCCAGATCCTGGCGGACCCGATCACCGTCCGGGTGGAGCGCCCGGCCAGCCGGGACCAGGAGCGCCTCGCGGACGACGTGTTCACCGACACCGTGGGACGCGTCCTCGCGCTCGGCGGCAGCCGGGTCCTGGACGACGCCAACGACGTGCTGCGCGAGGTCACCGAGCGGATCCCCGACACGGCCGTGGCCAGGCACTCGGCCGCGTGTCTCGCCACCGCGGCCGCCGTCCCCGGCAAGGTCCTGACGACCCGCGACGGCGCGGTGAGCGTCGAGGCCGCCGGGACCGACGCCGAGGCGGGCGGGCAGCTCGCCGAGCAGGCCTACGGTGATCTGGGGGCGGCGGCGAACACCTTCGGTCACATCCGGCTCACGAACGACGTGACGCGGGCCGCGGCCGGCCTGGACGAACTGGGCCGGCGCGACTCGGCGACCCACCTCCTGGACGGGCTCGTCCACACCCTGGAGGAGCGTCAGGTCAAGCCCGAGGTGGTGCGGAAGGTGCAGTGGGAGAGGCAGCAGATCGCGGAGGGCCACACCGACCGGTGATTCCGGATCCGCATCCGGCGGCGGCCCCCTGACGGTACGTCAGGGGCCGCCGCCGTCCGTAGATCGCCCGGCGCTAGGAGCACCACCACAGGAACCGCTCGCAGGTCTCCGAGGGTGAGGGCTCGGGGGCGGGGTCGTCGGGGGTCGGGTCGGAGGGGGGCTCCGTCGTCGGGTCGGGAGCGGCCGTGGCGGCCGGGGCCGAGGTGGAGACCTCGGGGCGGGAGCCCGCGGTCGCGGACTGGGCGTCGCGTTCCTTCTCCTCCTCGGCCTCTTTCTCGTCCTTGTCCTTGTCGTCCTTCTCCGACGCGGAGGCGGACGGCGAGGCGGACTTGGAGGGCGAGGCGGACGGGGAGGCGTCCTCGCCGGAGCCCCCGGTCGTGCCGTCCCGCTCGGCCGAACCCCCGTCGGGGCTGGCCGAGGCGCCGCCCGCGGACTTGTCGTCGGCCGCGTTGGTCGTCGGACCGGAGCCCGGGGACTCCATGCCCAGCTCCGTCAGGCTCAGCGCGCCGACGGCCAGCAGCAGCCCGGAGCCGATCAGCAGGGCGCGCTTGCGTCGGCGCCGGTGGGCGGCCGCCTTGCGGTCGCGTCGGTTGGAGCGCGTCCCCGCGCGCTCACGGCCGGCCCGGCGGCGCGAGGTGCGGGGGCCGGGTTCGTCCTCGGGCGCCGAGGTGGTCTCCTCGGTGTCCTCGGGGTGCGCGTCGGCGTCGTCCGCGTACGCGTGTAGCTCTTCGACGGGGGTGCCGCAGCCCGGGCAGGCGAGGGCGCCGTTGAGGTGCCGTCGGCACGGGTGGCAGTAGTCCATGACGCGGGAAGACTAGATTCCGCACGGGGAGCGTTCCTAGAGGCTGCTGTGAAGGTTGTGTGCGGAACTGGGCTTTCCGGTTTGCCTGGTTGAGGTCAAGCCCGACCATTCGCCGCGAGTCGGCGAAACGCCGCGCGGTCCGTCGCACGGGGTGTGCGACGGACCGCGAGAGCCGACGGGGCGGAGCTTTTCGGCTCAGGTCTGTTTGCGGGCCGTCATGGTCCGCTGGATCAGGATGAACGCGCAGAGGAGCACACCGGTGGCGATCTTCGTCCACCAGGAGCTGAGGGTGCCCTCGAACTGGATGATGCTCTTGATCAGGCCCAGCACCAGGACGCCGAAGAGCGTGCCGATGACATAGCCGGAGCCGCCCGTCAGCAGGGTGCCGCCGATGACCACCGCGGCGATGGCGTCGAGTTCCATGCCGACGGCGTGCAGCGGGTCGCCGGACTGGATGTACAGCATGAACAGCAGGCCCGCCAGCGCCGAGCAGAAGCCGCTCACCGTGTAGACGGCGATCTTGGTGCCGCCCAGCGGAAGCCCCATCAGCAGCGCCGACTGCTCGTTGCCGCCGATCGCGTACACACGGCGTCCGAAGCGCGTGTAGTGCAGTACGTAGAAGGCGAGGGCGAGGACGGCGAGGGCCACCAGGGCGCCGATCGACAGGTCCCCGAGTCCCAGGGGCACCCGGGTCTGGGCCAGGCTGCTGACCGTGGAGTCGCTGATGGAGATGGACTCCTTGCTGATGACCAGGCACAGGCCCCGGAAGAGGAAGAGGCCCGCGAGCGTCACGATGAACGGCTGGATCTCGAAGTTGTGGATCACATAGCCCATGAGGAAGCCGCCGAACGCGCCCACGCCGAGGGCGAGGGGGACGACCACGATCAGGGGCAGGCCCTGACGCTCCACCAGCCAGGCGGTGAACATCGTGGTGAAGCCGATCAGCGAGCCCACGGACAGGTCGATGCCGCCGGACATGATGACGAAGGTGGCGCCGACGGCGGCGACCAGGAGGTAGCCGTTGTCGATGAACAGGTTGAGGAACACCTGCGAATCGGCGAACCCGTAGTTCTGGTACCGGCTGAGGCCGGTGACGTACATCGCGAGGAACAGGGCGGCCGTGACCAGGACCGGCAGCCGCCGGTCGCCGAGCAGGCGGGTGACCGCGGACGGCCCGGACGCCGTACGGCCTTCCGGCGCCGTGGGGGTCTTGGTGGTCGCGCTCATCGCGACACCTCCATCTTCGGGGCGGCGTCGGCCGGGGTGGCGGGCTCCGCCGGGGCGGCGGGCTTTCCGCGCCCCTTGGCGCCGAAGACCTTGGCCCGGAACTTCGGGGACTGCAGCAGGCAGACGACGATGACGACGGCGGCCTTGAAGACCAGGTTGGTCTGGGTCGGCACGCCGATGGTGTAGATCGTGGTGGTCAGGGTCTGGATCACGAGGGCGCCGATCACGGTGCCACCGATCGAGAACCGGCCGCCGAGCAGCGAGGTGCCGCCGATGACCACCGCGAGGATCGCGTCCAGCTCGATCCACAGGCCGGCGTTGTTGCCGTCCGCGGCCGAGGTGTTGGAGCTGATCATCAGGCCCGCGATGCCCGCGCACAGGGCGCAGAACATATAGACCATGATCTTGATGCGCCGGGACCGGATGCCGACCAGGCGGCTGGCCTCGGCGTTGCCGCCGACGGACTCGACGAGCAGTCCGAGCGCGGTCTTCCGGGTCAGCGCGACGGTGACGGCGACGACCGCGGCCACCACGAAGATGGAGAAGGGCAGCGTCAGCCAGTAGCCGCCGCCGATCAGCTTGTACGGCTCGCTGTTGATGGTGATGATCTGGCCGTCGGTGATCAGCTGGGCGACACCGCGGCCGGCGACCATGATGATGAGGGTCGCGATGATCGGCTGGATGCCCATCCGGGCGACCAGGAACCCGTTCCACAGACCGCACAGGACCGCGGCCACCAGCCCGATCCCCATGGCCAGGAACACCCCGGCCAGCGCGTTCTGGTCGGCCTGGTCGCTGATGTACGAACAGGTCAGGGCGCCGGTGATGGCGACGACCGCGCCGACGGAGAGGTCGATGCCGCCGGTGGCGATGACGAGGGTCATGCCGACCGCGACCAGGATCAGCGGCGAACCGAACAGCACGATCGAGACGAGGCTGCCGTAGAGGTGGCCGTCCGTCATCTTGATCGCGAAGAAGTCGGGCGTGAAGGGGACGTTGATGAGCAGCAGGGCCACCAGGACCGCGACCGGCCAGAACAGGTGGTGCTGCGTCAGCGCCCGCCAGCGGGAGGTGCCGGCTGCGGATGGGGTGCTCACTGGTGTTCTCCGCTCGCGATGGTCTCCAGGATCTTGCTGGTGGTGATCTCCGGCCCGTTGGTGAGGCGGGCCACCAGCTTGCGGTCGCGCAGGACGCCGATGGTGTGGCTGAGGCGGAGGACCTCCTCCAGTTCGGCCGCGATGTAGAGGACGGACATGCCGTCCTCGGAGAGGGAGACGACCAGCTTCTGGATCTCCGCCTTCGCGCCGATGTCGATGCCGCGCGTCGGCTCGTCCAGGATCAGCAGCTTCGGCTGGGTGATCAGCCAGCGGGCGAGCAGCACCTTCTGCTGGTTGCCGCCGCTGAGCTGGCCGACCCGGGCCTCCGGGTTGGCGGGGCGGATGTCCAGCGCCTTGATGTACTTGGCGACCAGTTCGTCGCGCTGGCTCGCCGGGATGGGCCGGGTCCAGCCGCGGGACGCCTGGAGGGCCAGGATGATGTTCTCCCGGACCGTCAGATCGGGGACCAGGCCCTCGGTCTTGCGGTTCTCCGAGCAGAACGCGACCCCGGCGCCGATGGCGTCGTTCGGGGCGCTCATCGAGACCTGCTTGCCGCCCACGGTGACCTTGCCGCTGTCGGGCTGGTCGGCGCCGAAGAGCAGCCGGGCGAGTTCGGTGCGGCCCGAGCCGAGGAGACCGGCGAGGCCGACGACCTCGCCCTTCTTGATCTCCAGGTCGAAGGGGGCGATGCCGCCGGTGCGGCCGAGGCCCTCGGCGGCGACCAGGGTCTCGCCGACGTCGGAGCGCAGCTGGTGCTCGTGGAGCTCCTCCAGCTGGTCCAGGGCCTTGCCGATCATCAGCTCGATCAGCCCGACCTGGTCGAGGTCGCGGACCATGTGCTCGCCGACCAGGGTGCCGTTGCGCAGCACCGTCATCCGGTCGCAGATCTCGTAGATCTGGTCCAGGAAGTGCGAGACGAAGAGGATGGCGACGCCCTCGTCCCGCAGCCGCCGCATCAGGCGGAACAGTTCGAGGACCTCGTCGCGGTCGAGGCTGGAGGTGGGCTCGTCCAGGACGAGGACCTTGGTGCCGGAGCCCTCGCCGTCGCTGTCGCCGTGGCCCACCGACCGTACGATCGCGACCAGTTGCTGCACGGCCAGCGGGTACGCGGACAGCGGCGCGGTGACGTCGATGTCGAGGCCGAGCCGGTCGACCATCTCCGCGGCCTCCTTGCGCATCCGCTTCCACTGGATGCGGCCCGCGCGGGTGGGTTCACGGCCGATGAAGATGTTCTCCGCCACCGAGAGGTTGGGGCAGAGGTTGACCTCCTGGTAGACCGTGCTGATGCCGGCCTGCTGCGCCTGCAGCGGGCTGCCGAAGCGCACGGACTTCCCGTCGAGGGTGACGGTGCCGCCGTCCAGGGAGTAGACCCCCGTCAGCACCTTGATGAGGGTGGATTTCCCGGCTCCGTTCTCGCCCATCAGGGCGTGGATCTCGCCGGGGAAGAGCCGGAAGTCGACGCCCGACAGAGCCCGTACCCCCGGAAATTCCTTGACTATGCCCGTCATCTCCAGGACGGGCCGCGGCTCTGCCATGAGCAGCGCTCCTCTTGACATGGGTTCAGGCCCGCGGGGAGCCTCCCGGACCGGGGTGTACCCGGTCGCCCGGAGGCTCCCTGCCGGTGGGGCGGGTGGGTCAGTACTTACGGGTGGGGAGCGCGTCCTTGGCCTGGTCCTGCATGAAGTCGCTCTCCTCGGTCTTGATCCAGCGCTCGACCTTCTCGCCGTCGTGGACCTTCTGCACGACCTCCATCAGCTGGGGGCCGAGCAGCGGGTTGCACTCGACGATCGCGTTGATCTTGCCTTCGGACATCGCGATGAAGCCGTCCTTCACACCGTCGACCGTGACGATGAGGATGTCCTTGCCGGGCTTCTTGCCGGCCGCCTCGATGGCCTGGATGGCGCCGAGGCCCATGTCGTCGTTGTGCGCGTAGAGGACGTTGATGTCCGGGTTGGACTGCAGGAAGGCCGCCATGACCTGCTTGCCGCCGGCGCGGGTGAAGTCGCCGGTCTGGCTGACGACGATCTCCCAGTCACCCTTGTGCTCGGCGTCCATGATCTCCTTGAAGCCCTTGGCGCGCTCGATCGCCGGGGCGGCACCGGTGGTGCCCTCCAGCTGGGCGATCTTCACCTTGCCCTTGTGGCCGGCCTTCTCCAGGACCTTCTCCAGGATCTTGGCGGCGCGGCGGCCCTCGTCGGTGAAGTCGGAGCCGACCAGGGTGACGAAGAGGGACTCGTCGCTCTCGACGGACCGGTCGGTCAGGACGACCGGGATCTTCGCCGCCTGGGCCTCCTTGAGGACGGCGTCCCAGCCGGTGACGACCACCGGCGAGAAGGCGATGACGTCCACCTTCTGCGCGATGAAGCTGCGGATCGCGGAGATCTGGTTCTCCTGCTTCTGCTGCGCGTCGGAGAACTGCAGCTTGTAGCCCGCCTCCTTGGCCGCCGACTTCACGGAGTCGGTGTTGGCGCTGCGCCAGCCGCTCTCGGAACCGACCTGGGAGAAGCCGAGGGTGATCTTCTTGCTGCCGCCGGAACCGGCGTTCCCGCCGGAGCCCTCGTCCTCCTTGGCACAGGCCGCCAGGGTGCCCGCCGCCGCCACGCCGATCGCCGCGGTCAGGAAGTTCCGTCTGTTGAGCATGTTTCTTCTCCTTTGAAGAGCCGGTCCGGGGACGGACCGTTGGTACTCAGGGACCGGCCGCACTGCGTCCAACCTGTCGATCATTGTTCGAAATGTCGGCCACACTGATGGATGAAAGTCGTTCGGTTGTTCGGTGCCGCGTCAGCCCGGAGCGGTCCCCGCCAGGGGGACGTACGGGAAGGTGCTGGCGCGGACGACGAGCTGGGGTTCGATGGCGACCCGGGAGACGGAGGGGGCCCGGCCCTCGATGAGGTCCAGCAGCAGGGCGATGCTCCGCTGGCCCACCGTGGCGAAGTCCTGTCGGACAGTGGTGAGCGGCGGGGCGAAGAACTCCGACTCCGGGATGTCGTCGAAGCCGACCACCGCCACGTCCTGCGGGGTCCGCACGCCCGCCTCGCGCAGGGCTCGCAACACCCCCAGTGCCATCTGGTCGTTGGCGACGAAGACGGCGGTCAGGCCGCGGCCCACCCAGCCGGCCAATTCCTGGCCCGCCCGGTAGCCCGAGAGCGGACTCCAGTCCCCCCGCAGCGGCTGCGGCGGTTCGACGCCCGCCTCCTCGAGGGTGGCCCGCCAGCCGGCGGTCCGGTCGGCGGCCTCCTGCCAGTACTCGGGTCCGGCGAGGTGCCAGACCTTGCGGTGGCCGGCGGCGAGCAGATGGCCGGTGGCCAGCCGCGCGCCGAGGTGCTGATCCACGTTGACGCTCGGGATCTCCGCGCCGGAGCCGGTGCCCACGGCCACCACCGGGAAGGGGTGCCGGAGTTCGGCGAGGGCGGCGACCGCCGACCGCTGCGGGGCGAGGGCGATCACTCCCTCCACCCCACCCTCGCTGAGCCGGTCCAGGGCCTCGGACAGCGCCTGGACGGTCAGTTCGCGCAGACTCACCGTCGAGACGAGGTATCCCTCGGCCCGCGCGGCCTCCTCCAGCGCGAACAGCGTGCTGGCCGGGCCGTAGAGCGTGGTGTTGGAGGCGACCACGCCCAGGGTCTGGGTGCGTCGGGTGGCCAGGGCCCGGGCGGAGAAGTTACGGCGGTAGCCCATCTCCTCGATCGCCCGGAGCACCTTGGCCCGGGTCTCGTCCCGCACGTTGGGGTGGTCCCCCAGCACACGGGACACGGTCTGGTGGGACACCCCGGCCTGGCGGGCGACGTCGGCCATGGTGGGCGGCCGCAGCTGCGAGTGGGTCACGGCCGCACCTCCTTGGCGGTCGTCTGCTGATAAGACCTGTCGAGCGGGAGCGCGCTCCCGCGCCGCCGGTTTCATACCGGGAGTCCGGTACGCCCCAAGACATCCGGGGGGAAAGCGAGTTGGCGTGGTGCCGACACGACGCTCGTACCTCCGTGGATGTTGCCGGGCGATGAATGGTGCGTTGCGGAGGTCATTGTGAGCGCTAACAATTCCCGGCGGTCAAGAGGGCTGCAGCAGGGAGGGCGGTCACGTTTGAGTAACGCGACGGGTGGCACGGGTCACGAAGGCGACGATCCGGCCCCCCGACCTGCGGGGCAACCGGCTTCTGGCCCGATCGCGTCGACGCGAGCCGCCGCGAGGCCGCCGTCGGGCGCGCCGTCCGGCCGGATCGGCCAGGCAGGGCCCGCATTTCGGCACCCCGACCGGTCGCCGGCGACCGAAACCCGGGGCTCCCAGCACGTCCGGAAATCGCCGCACCGCCCTCAACTCACCACGGACGCAACGGACATCACGACCCCCGCTCCAGGCCTCTTGGACGTCCGCACCCCCGTCAAGGACACCGCTCACATCCGGATGCCGCGCGCCGGGTTCACCCGCCCCCGGGTGACCCCGTACCGTTCCCGGGGCGCGGGGCGCGCGGGTCGCCCCGAACCGTTGTGTGTTCACCCCATTGACACTCCGACCGGGTCGTCCTTACTGTCACGACCAGAATTTCGAACGAGCGACGAAATTTCGAACAACCTACGGACTACAGAGGGCAGGGAGTACCGTGCGCATCACGGGAATCAGCACGCACGTGGTCGGGACGCCGTGGCGAAACCTGACCTACGTCCTCGTGCACACCGACGAGGGTCTCACCGGAGTCGGCGAGACCCGCATGCTGGGCCACACCGACGCGCTGCTCGGCTATCTGCACGAGGCGAAGACCAACCACATTCTCGGCTCCGACCCGTTCGCTGTCGAGGATCTGGTCAAGCGCATGAAGTACGGCGACTACGGGCGCGCCGGCGAGATCGTGATGTCCGGCATCGCCGTCATCGAGATGGCCTGCTGGGACATCAAGGGCAAGGCCCTCGGCGTCCCGGTCTGGCAGCTGCTGGGCGGCAAGGTCACCGACAAGGTCAAGGCGTACGCCAACGGCTGGTACACCACCGAGCGGACGCCCGAGGCGTACCACAAGGCGGCGCAGGGTGTGATGGAGCGCGGCTACAAGGCGCTCAAGATCGACCCCTTCGGGACCGGCCACTTCGAGCTGGACCACGAGCAGAGCCTGTACGCCGTCTCGCTGATCGAGGCCGTGCGCGACGCCATCGGGCCGGACGCCGAGCTGATGCTGGAGATGCACGGCCGCTTCTCGCCCTCGACCGCCGTGCGGCTCGCCAAGGACCTGGCACCCTTCAAGCCCGCGTGGCTGGAGGAGCCGGTGCCCCCGGAGAACCTGAAGGCGCTGGAGAAGGTCGCCGCCAAGGTCGACATGCCGGTGGCCACGGGCGAGCGGATCCACGACCGCATCGAGTTCCGCGAGCTCTTCGAGAGCCAGGCCGTGGACATCATCCAGCCGGACGTCGGTCACATCGGCGGCATCTGGGAGACCCGCAAGCTGGCCGCCACGGCGGAGACCCACTACATGCTGGTCGCGCCGCACAACGTGGGCGGCCCGGTGCTGACGGCGGCCTCCCTCCAGGTCGGTTTCACCGCCCCGAACTTCAAGATCCTCGAGCACTTCAACGACTTCGCGGACGCGGACATCAAGAAGGTCGTCTCGGGTGCCCCGGAGGTCGTGGACGGCTACTTCCACCTCTCCGACAAGCCCGGCCTCGGCGTCGAGCTGGACGTGGACGCGGCGGCGGAGTTCCCGCAGCAGCAGGCGCGCTTCGACCTGTGGGCCGAGGGCTGGGAGCAGCGCAAGCCCAAGGGGACCGCGTGAGCGCCTCGCCCGACGCGGCCGACTCCGGCACGCCGGCCGTCGCCGTCGTCATCGAGGCGCCGGGCGAGCATCGGCTCGTCCCGCACGAGGCGCGGCAGCCGGCGGCCGGCGAGGCCCTGGTCCGGGTGCACGCCTCCGGGATCTGCGGCAGCGACCGCGAGGTCTTCCAGGGCAACCGGCCGGAGGGGTACGTCCGCTACCCGCTCACCCCGGGCCACGAGTGGTCCGGGACGGTTGTCGAGGTCGGCGCCGGAGTTCCTTCAACTCTTGTAGGGCGCAAGGTCGTTGGCGAAGGTTTCCGGAACTGCCAGGTGTGCGACCGCTGCCACGCGGGCGAGACCACCCTGTGCTCCGCGGGGTACGAGGAGACCGGGTTCACCCAGCCCGGCGCGATGGCCACGACCCTCACCCTGCCCGCCCGTCTGCTGCACGTCCTGCCGGACGACGCGGATCTGACGGCGGCGGCGCTGCTGGAGCCGGCCGCGTGCATCGCGGCCGCCGCGCTCAAGGCGAACGCCGTTCCGGGTGAGCGGGTCGCCGTGGTGGGCACCGGGACGCTCGGAATGTTCGCCGTTCAGTTCTTGAAGGCGGCCTCCCCCGCCGAACTGCTCGTCGTGGGCACCCGGCCGGACCGCGCGGAGCTGTCGAAGCGTTTCGGCGCGACGGACTTCCGGACGAAGGACCAGGACCTGCCGGGCGACTTCGACGTGGTCATCGAGACCGCCGGGTCCGCGGACGCGGCGCGCACGGCCGCCGCCCTGCTGCGGCGCGGCGGACGGCTGGTCCTGACGGGCATCCCGGCGCCGGGCGCGGACGGGCTCGACCCGACCGATCTCGTCGTCCGGCAGCTGGAGGTGCACACGGTGTTCGGCGCGGCGCCGGACGCGTGGGCGCACACGGTGCGGGTCTTCGGAGCCGGACTGCTGGACCCGCTGCCGCTCGTCACGCACGAGCTGCCGCTGGCGGAGTTCCCGCAGGCCATCGAGCTGGTGGGGTCCGGCGACCCGACGGTCGGCAAGGTCCTGCTGCGGCCATGACACACCCCTGAGCCGTACGCCGGTACGGGGTACCTGACGACTTCGTACCGGCGTACACCCAAGAGCTTTGTGCACCAAGAGCCGCGAACCTCGTCCGAAATATCGAATCTGACCAGCCAGAAGGACAGCTTGTGACCGACACCACCGCTCCGGCGCCGCGCCGACCCGGCGAGCAGGCCCTCGCCGCGCTCGGGCTGAACGCACCCGCCCTCGACCCCGCCGACGCCTCACCGCACACCTTCCCCGGTGGCGGCCGCTGGCGCACCGAGGTGCCCTCCGTGGAGGGGCCCGAGGCGCTCGCCGTGGTCCTCAAGGAGGCCTCGCGGCTCGACGTCCCGATCCACCGGATCAGCCAGGGCAGCGGTGTGTGGATGCTCACCGACGCCGAGATCACCGAGATGGTGGAGGCGACGGCCGAGCGCGACATCGAGCTCTGCCTGTTCACCGGCCCGCGCGGCACCTGGGACATCGGCGGCTCCACCCGTACCGACTCCAAGGGCGCCGGTCTGCGCGCCCGGGGCCACGACGCGGTCGCCGGCTGTGTCGAGGACGCCGTGCGCGCGACCGAGCTGGGCGTGAAGTGCCTGCTCGTCGCCGACGAGGGCGTGCTGTGGACGCTGCACCGGGCGCGGGTCGAGGGGATCATCCCGGCCGACACCACCTTCAAGGTGTCGGCGCTGATCGGACCGGTGAACCCGACCGCGTACGCCGTGTACGAGAACCTCGGCGGCGACTCGATCAACGTGCCGAGCGACCTCACGCTCGACCACCTCACGGAGATCCGGCGGGTCTCCGGCGCCCCCATGGACATGTACATCGAGGCGCCCGACGACCTCGGCGGCTATGTCCGGATGTACGAGGTCGCCGAGCTGATCCGGCGCGGCGCGCCGATCTATCTGAAGTTCGGCCTGTCGAAGGCCCCCGGGATCTACCCCTACGGGCACCACATGCGGGACCTCACGCTGTCCACGGCCAAGGAGCGCGTCCGGCGCGGCCGGCTCGCCCTGGACCTGCTCGCACGGCACGGAGCGGACGGCGACATGGCGCCGCTCGGCACCCGGCTGCCCGGCGATCTGAAGCGATTCGGAAATCCCTCATAACGAACCGGACAACTGTCTTCACAGAAGAAGACGCAGTCACACAGAATCCCCCACATCTTCTCTGGCAGCTTTCGGCTCATGAAGCGCCGTCCTCGCCAGAACGTTCCAGGCCTTCAAGACATCAAGGATGATGATCATGCGCACTCGCCGAGCCGCACTCGCCGCCATAGCCTCCGCCGCATCCCTGGCCCTCACCCTGTCCGCCTGCGGCCAGAGCGGTGAGGGTGGCAGCAAGGAGGAGAGCGGCAGCACGGAGGGCGCCACCATCGGCATCTCGATGCCGACCAAGTCCTCCGAGCGCTGGATCGCCGACGGCGACAACGTGGTCAAGGACCTGAAGTCCAAGGGCTACAAGACCCAGCTGGTCTTCGGCGAGGACGACCCCGCCAAGCAGGTCTCCCAGATCGAGAACATGATCACGCAGGGCGTGAAGGCCCTGATCGTCGCGGCGATCGACAACAAGTCGATGAACAACGTGCTCCAGCAGGCCAAGGACGCGAACATCCCGGTCATCTCCTACGACCGCCTGATCCTCGGCACCGAGAACGTCGACTACTACGCCTCCTTCGACAACGAGAAGGTCGGCGAGCTCCAGGCCAACTACATCGTCGAGAAGCTCGGCCTGAAGGACGGCTCCAAGAAGGGCCCGTTCAACATCGAGCTCTTCGCCGGCTCCAACGACGACAACAACACCCGCTACTTCTTCAACGGCGCGATGAACGTCCTCAAGCCGTTCATCGACAAGAAGCAGCTGGTCGTGAAGTCCGGCGAGACCGACATCACCAAGGTCACCACCCTGCGCTGGGACGGCGCCACCGCCCAGCGCCGCATGGACGACATCCTGACCAAGGACTACAAGAGCGGCAAGGTCGACGCCGTTCTCTCGCCGTACGACGGCATCTCCATCGGCATCCTCTCCGCGCTGAAGTCCGACGGCTACGGCTCCAAGGACAAGCCGCTGCCGATCGTCACGGGCCAGGACGCCGAGGTCGCCTCGGTGAAGTCGATCATCGCGGACGAGCAGTCGATGACCGTCTACAAGGACACCCGCGAGCTCGCCAAGGTGGCCTCGAACATGGTCGACGCGCTGCTGAACGACAAGAAGCCCGAGACCAACGACACCGAGACCTACGACAACGGCTCCAAGGTCGTCCCGGCCTACCTGCTTGAGCCGGTCGCCGTCGACAAGACCAACTACCAGAAGGTCGTCGTCGACTCCGGCTACATCAAGGCCGGCGACCTCAAGTAAGTCCCGGCATCAACTGATTGGAAGGCACGACCATGGCGGGACCCGTCCTGGAAATGCGCTCGATCGTCAAGACCTTTCCCGGCGTCAAGGCGCTGTCGGACGTCACCCTGACCGTCCGCCAGGGCGAGGTCCACGCCATCTGCGGTGAGAACGGCGCCGGGAAGTCCACCTTGATGAAGGTGCTCTCCGGCGTCCATCCGCACGGCAGCTACGAGGGCGAGATCCTCTTCGAGGGAGAGGTCTGCGAGTTCAAGGACATCCGCGCGAGCGAGCAGCGCGGCATCGTCATCATCCACCAGGAGCTGGCGCTGTCGCCGTACCTCTCCCTGGCGGAGAACATCTTCCTCGGCAACGAGCACGCCAAGGGCGGGTTCATCGACTGGCGGGAGACCCTGCGGCACGCGACGCAGCTGCTGCGCAGGGTCGGTCTCGACGACCACCCCGAGACCCGGGTCACCGACATCGGTGTGGGCAAGCAGCAGCTGGTGGAGATCGCCAAGGCCCTGTCCAAGAAGGTGAAGCTGCTCATCCTGGACGAGCCGACCGCCGCCCTGAACGACGAGGACAGCGGCAAACTCCTCGATCTGATCCTGGAGTTGAAGAAGCAGGGCATCACCTCGATCATCATTTCCCACAAGCTCAACGAGATCCGCAAGGTCGCCGACTCGGTGACGATCATCCGCGACGGGAAGTCGATCGAGACGCTCGACGTCAAGGCGGCGGAGACCACCGAGGACCGCATCATCAGCGGCATGGTGGGCCGCGACCTCGACAACCGCTTCCCCGACCGCACCCCGCACGAGACGGAGGTGGACGCGGCACCGGCCCTGGAGATCCGCGACTGGACCGTGCTCCACCCCATCGACCAGCAGCGCAAGGTCGTCGACAACGTGTCGATCCATGTGCGGCGCGGGGAGATCGTCGGGATCGCGGGCCTCATGGGCGCCGGCCGCACGGAACTCGCGATGAGCGTCTTCGGCCGGACCTACGGCCGCTACGCGGGCGGCACGGTCCTGAAGGACGGCACGGAGATCCGTACGAAGTCGGTCGCCGAGGCCGTCAAGCACGGCATCGCGTACGTGACCGAGGACCGCAAGCACTACGGCCTCAACCTGATCGACACGATCAACCGGAACATCTCGCTGACCGCCCTGAACAAGGTCGCCAAGCGGGGCGTCGTCGACGAGCACGAGGAACGCCAGGTCGCCGAGCGCTACCGCAAGACCATGAACATCAAGGCACCGACGGTGTTCGAGCCGGTCGGCAAGCTGTCCGGCGGCAACCAGCAGAAGGTCGTCCTCAGCAAGTGGATCTTCGCGGGTCCCGATGTGCTGATCCTGGACGAGCCGACGCGCGGTATCGACGTCGGCGCCAAGTACGAGATCTACACGGTCATCGACAAGCTTGCCGCCGAAGGCAAGGCGGTCGTCTTCATCTCCTCCGAGCTGCCGGAGCTCCTCGGGATGTGCGACCGCGTCTACACCATGGCGGCGGGACGGCTGACAGGCGAGTTCTCGCGTGCCGAGGCCACGCAGGAATCGCTGATGCGCCAGATGACGAAGGACAAAGAGGTAACCCGATGAGCACGGATGTGACCGCCAAGAGCCCGGCCCCGGCGCCGCCGGGCGGCACCGGATCGGCCACGGGCGGCGGCCTGTTGCAGCTGATGCTGGACGGTATGCGCCGCAACATGCGGCAGTACGGCATGCTGATCGCCCTCGGCCTGATCGTGGCCTTCTTCGCGATCCTGACCGACGGCGACCTGCTGCTGCCGCGCAACGTCTCCAACCTGGTCCTGCAGAACAGCTACATCCTGATCCTCGCGATCGGCATGATGCTGGTGATCGTCGCGGGCCACATCGACCTGTCGGTCGGTTCGCTCACCGCCTTCGTGGGCGCGTTCGCGGCCGTCCTGACGGTGCAGCACGACCTGCCCTGGCCGGTCGCCGTGGTGCTCTGTCTGCTGGCGGGCGCGGTCGCGGGCGCGGCACAAGGGTTCTTCATCGCGTATCTCGGCATACCGTCGTTCATCGTCACCCTCGCCGGCATGCTCGTCTTCCGTGGTGTCACGGAGATCCTGCTGGAGGGCCAGACCCTCGGCCCGTTCCCCGACGGCCTGCAGAAGATGGGCAACGGCTTCCTGCCCGAGGTCGGCCCCACGACCAACTACCACAACATCACGCTGCTGCTGGGCTTCACCCTGATCGCCTTCGTGGTCATCCAGGAGATGCGTGACCGCAAGCGCCAGCAGGAGTTCGCGCTCGACGTGGCGCCGCGCAACATCTTCCTGCTCAAGCTGGTCGCCATCACGGCCGCGCTGCTCACCGTGACCATGCTGCTGGCCAGCTACAAGGGCGCGCCGATCATCCTGCTGGTCCTGGGCGCGCTGGTCGTCGGCTACGGCTACCTGATGCGCAACTCCGTCTTCGGCCGGCACATCTACGCGATCGGCGGCAACCTGCCGGCCGCGAAGCTCTCCGGTGTGAAGGACAAGAAGGTCACCTTCCTGGTCTTCGTCAACATGGGCGTGCTCGCGGCCCTGGCCGGTCTGGCGATCGCCGCCCGTCTCAACGCGGCCTCGCCGAAGGCGGGTCTGAGCTACGAACTGGAGGCCATCGCCTCGGCGTTCATCGGTGGCGCGTCCATGAGCGGCGGTGTCGGCACCGTCCTCGGCGCGATCATCGGCGGTCTCGTCCTCGGCGTGCTGAACAACGGCATGAACCTCCTCAGCGTCGGCACCGACTGGCAGCAGGTCATCAAGGGCCTGGCCCTGCTGGCGGCCGTCGGGTTCGACGTGTGGAACAAGCGCAAGAGCGGTTCCTGACACACCGTGAGGGGGCCTCGCCGAAAGGCGGGGCCCCTTTTTTCATGAACAGGAAAGGCATGAACAGGAAAGTGGGGCGGCACCCGTGAAGGAACTCTTCGGCAAGCTCGCCGACGGGACCGAGGTCCACCGCTGGTCGCTGGAGAACGGCGGCACACGGCTGAAGGTCCTGTCCTACGGCGGCATCGTGCAGTCACTGGAGGTACCGGACGGCGAGGGCCGGTACGCAGGCGTCTCCCTCGGCTTCGACACCGTCGAGGCGTACGTCGCCGAGTCCCCGTACTTCGGCGCGCTGATCGGCCGGTACGGCAACCGCCTCGGCGAGGGCCGCTTCACGCTGGACGGCACGACGTACGAGCTGTCCGTCAACGACGGCGCCAACAGTCTGCACGGCGGCGCCGGCGGCTTCGACAAGGTGGTCTGGGAGGTCGAGCCGTTCGAGCGGGACTCCGAGGTCGGGCTGTACCTGACCCACACGAGCACCGACGGCGACATGGGCTACCCGGGCACCCTCGACGTGAAGGTGACGTACACGCTCACCTCGCGGGGCGAGTGGCGCGTCGACTACGAGGCCACCACCGACCGGGCCACCGTCGTCAACCTCACCAGTCATGTGTACTGGAACCTCGCGGGCGAGGGCAGCGGCTCGGTCGGCGACCACCGGCTGACGATCGCCGCCGACCGCTACACCCCCGTCGACTCCGGGCTGATCCCCACCGGTGAACCGGCCGGGGTCGAGGGCACCCCCTTCGACTTCCGTACGGGCAAGACGATCGCCGAGGACCTCCGCAGGGCCGACCCGCAGCTGCTGTACGCCAAGGGCTTCGACCACAACTGGGTCCTCGACAAGGGCGTCACCGCGGAGCCGGAGTGGGCCGCGACCCTGGTGGACCCGGCGTCGGGCCGCACGCTGCGGATCTCCACGACCGAGCCCGGGCTGCAGTTCTACTCCGGGAACTTCCTGGACGGCACACTCGTCGGCCCCTCCGGGACGATCTACCGGCAGGGCGACGCGCTCTGTCTGGAGACGCAGCACTTCCCGGACTCGCCCAACAAGCCGTCCTACCCGTCGACCGTGCTGCGACCTGGGGAGACGTACCGCTCGACGACCGTCCACGCCTTCGACTAGGCGCGGCGGCGGTGGGGCCGCCGTCCCGGCCGACGGCGGTCTTCACAGCCCACTCACAATTTCCGACCAAATCCTCAGTGGTTGAACAGCGCCCCCCGAGCCTCCGTATGTAGGGGCGGCCCGTGCTCCCCCGCCCGGGCCACCCTTAGTCGTCGGACCCGGTCGTCCCCAACGGGTCCGCCCCCTACGGAGGTTCCATGGCCGACAACGTCACCTCGTTGTTCCGCAGCACTGCGGCGCACAGCCCCTCGATGGCGGCGCTGACACGTGAGGGCGGCGATGGTGCGGGTCCGGTGGACTTCTGTATCCCCTGCAACCCCTACTTCCCCACCCCCGCCATGTTCGACGACATGGCGAGCAAGCTGCGCGACATCATCACGTACTACCCGAGCAGCGCCGACACGATCACGGCCGAGCTGTGCAACCTGCTCCAACTGCCGCCGCAGTGCGTGGCGATGGGCAACGGCTCGACCGAACTCATCACCTGGATCGACCACTTGCTGGTCCGGGAGTCCCTCGCCGTCCCCGTCCCCACCTTCGGCCGCTGGACCGACCAGCCCATGGAGACCGGCAAGCGGGTCGACATGTTCCCGCTCCAGGAGTCCAGCGGCTTCGCCCTCGACCTCGCGCAGTACGCCGAGTTCATACGGGCCCGCGGCACCAGGGTCGCCGTCATCTGCAACCCCAACAACCCCGACGGCGGCTTCCTCCACCGGCACGCGCTGGTGCAGTTCATGGACGCGATGGCCGACCTGGACCTGATCGTCATCGACGAGTCGTTCCTGGAGTTCGCCGACGCCGAGTCCGAGCCGTCCACGGTCCAGGACGCCGTCATGCGGCCCAACGTGGTGGTGCTGCGCAGCCTCGGCAAGAACTTCGGCCTGCACGGCATCCGCTTCGGCTACCTGGTCGCCAACCCGGCGCTCGCCGGCAAGGTCCGCTCGATGCTGCCGAAGTGGAACCTCAACTCCTTCGCCGAGCACGTGGTGTTCATGCTGAAAAACCACGGCGCCGAGTACATGGAGAGCCTGCACCAGGTCCGCCGGGACCGGCTGGACATGGCCCGCCAGCTCTCCGCCCTCCCCGGGCTGACGGTCTACCCGTCGCAGGGGAACTTCCTCTTCGTGCGCCTGCCCGTGGGCGCCGAGGGCACCGTGGTCCGCGACCGGCTGCTCACCGAGCACCGGATCCTGGTCCGCGAGTGCGGCAACAAGGTCGGCTCGTCCAGTCGCTTCCTGCGACTCGTGGTCCGGCCCCAGGTGGACGTGCGTCGCCTGGTGTCCGGCCTGGAGTCGGTTCTCTACGGGTCCAGGAGGGGAGCCGCCGTGCCCGAGCTGAGCACCGGGACCAGCTACAGCTCGGGCACGGCGGCCGTGGACCGGCTGATGGGCGAGACCAGCGGCACCGGCATGCAGAACCTCGCCGCGCAGGCCATGAGCATGCCGACCCCGGCGCCCGCGTCCTCCATGCAGTTCGCGACCCCGGCGCCGGCGCCGGCCCCGGCCCCCGCGCCCGCCGCCGCGTCCATGCAGTTCCCGTCTCCCGCAGCCGCACCCGCGCCGGCCCCGATGCCGATGCCGATGCCGGTACCGGTCCCCGCGCCGGCGCCGGCCCCGATGCCCGCCGCGCCGGCCGCCGCGATGCCGGCCCCCGGCCTCCAGCCCGTCGCCCAGACCGGCATGCCCGGTCTCGCGGCCGCCGCCCAGGGCCGCCGCACCATGGGCGCGGCCCAGGGCCTCACCGCGGCCCAGGTACGCGGCCGCACCCAGCCGGACCCCCTGGAGGAGCCCCAGGGGTGGCCGGCTGCGGGAGGGGTCTACAACCAGGTGGGGTGAGCCAGGTGGGGTGAGCCAGGTGGGGTGAGCCAGGTGGGGTGAGCCCCGCCCCCCACGGATCACACGAGCCGCCGCCCCCGACGGGCCCTGCACGGGTTGCCGTCGGGGGCGGCGGCATGTGAGGCGGTTGGCATACGGGACCGCTGCGGGGCTGCCGGACGGCTGGGCTGTTGGACCGCCGAGCCGCAGGACCGCTGGCTTGCTGGACCGTTGGACCGCTGAGCCGCAGGACCGCATGGGCTGTTGGGCCGCTCGGTCGCTGGGCCGGCTCGGCTGGGGCGGGTCGGGGGTTCGGGGGTCAGTTCTGGTGGAGCTTGTTGCGGCCCGGGCCGCCGGAGAGGGCGTCCGTGCCCTTGCCGCCGTACAAGGTGTCGTCGCCGCTGTTGCCGTAGAGCTTGTCGTTGCCGTCCTCGCCGTACAGCCTGTCGTTGCCCTTGCCGCCGTACAGGGCGTCGCCGCCCGCCCGGCCGCGCAGGGTGTCGTTGCCGGAGTCGCCGTAGAGGCCGTTCCCTCGCGCGTCCCCGGTGAGGGTGTCGTGGTCGGCGCCGCCGTGGCACGCGTACGCGCAGCCGGTCATCGTGTCGTTGCCGCGTCCGCCGAAGGAGCCGAGCCCCCAGACACCGCCGCCGCCGTCGGTCCGGTCGTCGCCGTTCTCGCCGTACAGCACGACGGAGTTGTTGCCGAGGAGCACGTCGTTGCCGCTGCCGCCGTGGATCGCGGCGTACGCGGAGTTGGCCGCGGCGACGGTGACCGTGTCGTTGCCGTCGCCGACGCTGACGTCGTAGATGTCGGAGTCGTCGGAGCCCATCGGGATGGGGACCGCGCACTCGGCGACGGTACGGTCGGCCGGTTTCGGGTACGTGCACTCCTTCGCGGCGAGCGTGATGGCGTACCGGTCGTCGAAGGTCAGCACGTAGTCCGCCTCCCACTCCGTGCGCTCCACGATCTTCGCCGACACCGTCAGCCGGTTCGCCTGTCCGGGCGCGGCCTTGAACCACAGCTCGCCCTGTTCGTGCACGAGGGAGGCGGTGGACGCGGGCGCGGCCTGGGCGAGCGGCGCGGCGGCGAGCAGGGCGCCGGTCAGTGCCAGGGTGAGCGCCGTGGTGGCGGTGACCGTCCTCGAAGTGCCGACGGCGCGGCGGGCCGTGCGGGCGGGCGGGCGGTGGCTGGGCAGGCTGCGGATGGGCATGACGAAGCACCCCTTCGGGGACCGTGGGCGAACGTGGGAAACGAGCACCCCGTACGACCGGGCCGCGGCACCGGTGGTTGTAGCGAAAGCCCCGCTCCGACGCCATCAACTCCGGTTTCATCCGGGGGACTTGCGCGAGCGGCCACGAGTTCACCTCGCGGCCACCCCGCGCCCCGGGCGGCCGTCCGGTGAGGTGAACGGCGGGGGCGCCGAATCCGTACTTCCTGTCGCCGGTGAGGCATATCGGTCACTGCGCCGCTCCGTCACGTCGTCGGAATCAAAACGCAACGCCCACGGCCCCGTAGGCCCCGGCACGCACCATACGATCAAGCCCGATCACGACTCCTGTCAGGAAGCTGGAAGAGGGTGGACCGTGCGCCACAACGCCCGGACGATCGTGGCGGTCATGGCCGCGCTGGGGCTCACGGCCGGGCTGTCCGGCTGCGGCGGCGACGCGGACGCGGAGTCGGGGACGGTCTCCCTGACCGTCGTCGCGACCAACTACGGCGACAGCGTCCACAAGAACTCCGAGGGCTACTGGGACCGGGTGGCCCTCGCGTTCGGCGCCGAGCACCCGGGGATCGACGTGAACGTCCAGGTCCACGACCCGGACGAGGTCGACGCGAAGGTGGCGGAGCTCATCGAGCGGGGTGACGCGCCGGACATCGTGCAGACGGACAGCTACTCGGAGTACGCCGCGCGCGACCTCCTCTACAGCGCCGACGAGGTGCTGTCGGTCCCGGTCCAGGCCTCCTTCGTGCGGAGCCTCGCGAACGCCGGGGAGATGGACCGCGCCCAGTACGGCATGCCCTTCACCGCGAGCACCCGGCTGCTCTACTACAACAAGGGCCTGTTCGCGTCGGCGGGCCTGGAGCCCCCGACGACGTGGGACGAACTCCTCGAGGACGCACGGGTGTTGAAGGCGCGGGGGGTGAAGTACCCGATCGCCGTGCCGCTCGGCCCGGAGGAGGCGGAGGCCGAGACGCTGATGTGGCTGCTGGCCGGCGACGGCGGCTACACCGACTCCACCAACCGTTACGACATCGCCTCCGCCGCCAACGTGGCGACGCTGACCTGGCTGAAGGAGAACCTGATCGGCGAGGGTCTCACCGGCCCGGTCCCACCCGCCGAGCTGAACCGGGGCGAGGCGGTCGAGGCGTTCCTCACCGGTGAGGCGGCCATGGTCAACGCGCCGCTGTCGCTGATCCGCCAGATCGAGGACTCCTCCGACTCCGTGCCGTACGGGGCCGTACCGCTGCCGAGCCGCGACGGCGACGAGACGCCGACGATGGGCACCGCGGACTGGGTCGTCGCCTTCCGCGACGACGACCACCGCGCCGCCATAGGCCAGTTCCTCGACTTCCTCTACACCGACAAGTACGTGACCGAGCAGGCCGCCCAGTACGAACTGCTCCCCGTCACCACGTCCGCCGCCGACGCGATGCGCGCCGCCAAGGCCCACAAGCCCCTGTGGAACGGCCTCGACACCCTCCAGAACCTCCGCCTCTACCCCGTCGCCGAGACCAACTGGTCCAAGGTGGCCACCGAGATCCGCCGCCGCATCGGCAAGGCGGTGTCGCCGGACGGGAACCCCCGGGAGGTTTTGGAGTCGATCGCGAGGGTGGCGCGCTGAAGGACCGATGAGAGGTCCGAAGGGGGCTGGTGAGGGCTGGTTCGGGTGAGGGGTTCCCGGCGTCGCCTGTCGCCGGGGCGCGCGCCCGCGCCCGAGCCCCGAACAAGCCGATCACCCGCGCGCCGCCGGTGCCGTAGGGTGCGCGGGTCGGTCCGGCGGAGAGGTGGTTCGGAACATGGCACCCGGTGCGGTGACGCGGGAGCGGTTGGCGAGCGCGGCGCGGGCCGCGCTGGGCGGCGGTCGGCGGCTGGAGGCGGTCGAGCGGGTCGCGGGCGGCAGCAAGAAGGGCGTGTACCGCCTGGTGATGGACGACGCGACGACCGCGATCGCCTACCTGTGGGACGACGCCGAGAACTACTGGCCGGCCGCCGAGGGGGACGACGACCTGACCGACCCGTTCTCCCCCGGCCTCGGGCTCGATCTGTTCGAGGCCGCGCACACGCGGCTGACCGCGCTCGGCGTCCGCGTCCCGGCGATCCGCCTCGTCGACCGCGAAGGCGGCGCCCACGGCCCGGCCGATCTCGCGATCGTCGAGGATCTCCGGGGCGAGAGCCTGGAGGACCTGCTCGCGCGCGACCGTCGCGCGGCCGCGCCGGTCATGGCCCGGCTCGCGGAGTCGCTGGCCGCGATGCGGGCTCACCGGGCACCGGCGTACGGCAAGGCGGCCGTGGTCGACGCGGGCGGCACCTCGCGCGGTACGTCGTGCGAGGGCGTGGTGCTCGACCGCGCGCTGCGCGACCTCGCCGAGGCGGCCTCGCGCGACCCGCGGATGGCGGGGGCCCGCGACCGGTTGGAGGAGCGGCTGCTCGGCCTGGCGGCGGCGGTGCGGCCGCGTGCGGAGTACGCGGTCGTGCACGGCGAACTGGGACCCGACCACGTGCTGGTGGACGCGGACGGGAACCCCGTGGCGATCGACATCGAGGGGGTGATGTACTTCGACGTCGAGTGGGAGCACGTGTTCCTGCGCATACGCCTGCACGACGACTACCGGCCGCTGGAGGTGGCCGGGTTGGACGAGGACCGGCTCGCGCTCTACCTGCTCGCGCAGCGGCTCTCACTGACGGCGGGGCCGCTGCGGCTGCTCGACGGGGACTTCCCCGACCGGGCCTTCATGGCGGACATCGCCGAGCACAACCTGCGACAGGCGCTGGAACTGGTCGGCGTGTGAATCCCCGGTGCCGCGACTCGTTCACGGTGGTCTCCGCACGGGGTGAACACCGCCCCAATTTGCACCGACACCGTCGGCACGGTGAGCGAGATCTTCGAGGCGTTCAGCAAGATTCTTGCGAGGAACCCCGGGTGTTTACGCCTGGGAGGAATCGCATCGTGTGGTGGCGACGCGGAGCGTCGCAGTGGCCGGGAGTTCGGGCGCGGAGCGCCCGTAGAGCTGCGGCGAAGCTGGGGCAATGTCGAACGTACAGCCGGTGGGTCGCTGAATGGCGGGACAGGTGTGCGGAAGTGGTCTGTTTGTACGGGCGACTGTGTAGGTTCGGGTGCCATGAAGCTGGTGGTGCAGGTCAAGCTGTTGCCGACGCCCGTACAGGCGGCGGCGCTTGAGGCGACCCTGCACGCCTGCAACGAGGCGGCGTCCTGGGTGTCCGGGGTGGCCTTCGCCCAGGATGTGAAGCGGAACTTCGCGCTGCGCGAGCACACCTACCGAGAGATCAAGCAGCGGTGGGGCTTGGGCGCGCAGGCTGCCCAGCACGTCATCAAGAAGACCTGCGACGCCTACCGCACGCTGGCGGCGAATGCGAAGGCCGGGAACCTGGGCAAGCCGTGGTCCAAGCGGTACCGGCGGGCCACCGAGAAACCGATCACGTTCCGGCCCGAGGGTGCGCAGCCCTATGACGACCGGATGCTGTCCTGGCAGATCACCGACCGCACCATCTCCCTCTGGACCCTGTCCGGACGGGTGAAGGAGGTTGCGTTCACCGCCTCCCCGGAGCAACTGGCCCGTCTGGCCCTGTACCGCAAGGGCGAGTCCGACCTGCTGTACCGGGACGGCATGTGGTTTTTGAACGCGACCTGCGAGATCCCCGAAGCCGAACCGAACGCGGATCCGGACGGCTTTCTCGGTATCGACCTGGGGATCGTGAACATCGCCACCACCTCGGACGGTCAGATCATGGCCGGGCGCGAACTCAACCGGGGACGGCTGCGCGAACGCACCCTGCGCACCAAGCTGCAGAAGAAGAACACCCCGTCCGCCAAACGCCGGCTGAAGAAGCGGCGGCGCAAGGAGGCCCGGCGGGCCAGGGACATCAACCACAAGATCGCGAAGCATGTGGTGGCCGAGGCAGAACGCACCGGACGCGGAATCGCCCCCGAAGAACTGACGGGCATCCGCGCACGGGTACGGCTTCGCAAGCCCCAACGGGCCACCCACTCCAGCTGGAGCTTTGCCCAGCTGGGGACGTTCATCGCGTACAAGGCCAAGAAGGCCGGGGTGCCGGTGGTGTACGTCGACCCGGCGTACACCTCCCGCACCTGCGCCGAATGCGGCCACATCGACAAGGCGAACCGGGTCTCCCAGGCCTGGTTCGCGTGCCGGTCCTGCGGAATCGTTGATCACGCAGACCGCAACAGCTCCCGCAACATCCGCGCCCGCGCGGAAGAGTTGTGGCGACGCGGGGCGCAGTCAACCGCCCCAGACCCACCCCCGACATCCGAGGGCGGGACAGGACGCAAGCGCAGCACCACAGCCAGTGGCGCCCGCTCTGCAAGCCCGGGACTTTAGTCCCGGGTCGTTGACCCAGAACACACCGCTCACTCGGGCCGGCGAGCCGGAGGAGGTGGCGGAGGCCGTGGCGTTCCTGGCCTCGGACAGGGCCAGCTACGTCACCGGTGCGGTGCTCGTCGCCGACGGCGGCTACGTCGCGACCTGAGACGCCGACCGAGTGATTCAGGGTAGGACGTGCGCGCCGGGTGCGGGCGGTCAACTCGGGTGACTCACAACGGACTTGACGATCGGCCGCTTTGTCGAACTGACAGCTGGCGGACAGTTTCCGTTTCTAGAATGCCGTGTCCATGACAGACACGCCAATGCCCCTAGAGGCACCCGAGGCGACTTCGATCGGTCGCCGTACCGTCCTGATCGCCACCGGCGCCACGGCCGCCACCCTGGCCGTCGGCGCCGCCGCGACGCCTGACGCCCTCACAGGCCCGACGGCCGCGACGGCGGCCACGGGGAACACCGCCCCCGTGGCCGCCGCGGCCGTCTGCACCCTCACAAAGGAGATGACCGAAGGCCCCTATTACCTCGACGGACAGCTCGTCCGCGCCGACATCAGGGAGGACAAGACCGGCTTCCCCCTGGTGCTCACCCTCACCGTCGTGGACGACGACACCTGCGCCCCGCTCAGCAACGCCCTGGTGGAGATCTGGCACTGCGACGCGCTCGGCGAGTACTCCGGCTTCGTCGGCGACAATGGCAATGACGAGCCCGACAACGGCACGTTCCTGCGGGGTCGCGCGGATCACGACGGTCTACCCCGGCTGGTACCGGGGCCGGTGCGTCCATATCCACCTCAAGGTGCACACCGACGTCACGCTCACCTCCGACAGCTCGTTCACGGGCGGCCAGGAACTCCACACCGGTCAGCTCTTCTTCTCCGAGACCGTCACCACCCGCGTCGCCGCGCTCTCCCCCTACTCGGCGAACACGGTCCCCCGCACGACCCTCGCCCAGGACTCCATCTACGACGAGGGAGGCGAACGCCTCCGGCCTTGCTCACCCTGACGGCCCTGGGCACGTCCCCGACGGCCGGGTACGCGGGGTCGCTGACGGTGGGGGTGGAGTCCGGCCGACCTAGAGGGCCCCGACGGCCGCGACGGCTCCCTCCCGGACCGTGCGGGGGAGGGGGCCGGGCCGATGCCATGTCGCGGATCCCCTCGGCTGATCGGCGGACGGAAACCGATCAGCCGAGGTCGGGCGAATCCGATCACCATCCGATCGAATTCATACGGTTACGACCAGGCGTGATGTCCTCTCGATCCACTGGGTACTCATCGGGCGAGCACGGCTAGCGTGGGCGAGGTGCGGCAGTTCGCCTTTGACTCGCAGCGCCCCGTGCCCGTGCCCATCGACCCCATCGAGAGGAGGCGGCCGTGATGCCGGGCGGGAAGAGAGACGGCGGGGTCCGCGCGACAGGCGGAGCGGGCCGCGACGCCCCGGCCCTCCCTCCCGAAACCCTCCTGCTGAAACGCCACTTCACCGGAGAGAACCTCCCCCAGGTGCGGGCCCAGGTCGAGGACACGGCCGCGGCGGCGGGCCTCGGCGGCGTACGGCTCGGCGAGTTCACCCTCGCGGTCAGCGAGATCGCGGCCAACGCGGTCGAGCACGCCGGCGGTCAGGGCCGCCTCGAACTGCGCCTCCTCCCCCACGAGTTGGAGTGCCGCATCACCGACAACGGCCCCGGCTTCACCCCCGCCATCCCCGAACTCCTCCCCGGCCTCACCGACACCTGCCCCGGCCGCGGCCTCTGGCTCGCCCACCTGGTCACGGACCGCCTGACGGTGACGACGGACGTGACGGGGGCGGGGGCGGAGGTCACACTGGCCGTGCGGCTGGGGTGAGTGTCGGCGGACCTTCTCCTGGTCACAGTGGCTCGGCGTCTGCTGGCTACGGTCGGTCCATGCAGTGGATCACCCTGATCAGCACGATAGTGGGCGCGGCGATCGCCACGGGCTCCGCCCTGCTCCTGGACCGTCAACGCTGGAAGCGAGAGCGCCTGGAACGGGAGACACAAGCGCGTCGCACTCTTTACGGGGAGTACCTGGCCAGTCTGTCCGAGGCTCGGCACACGTGCGGCAACCTAGCCCGGGACCCGGACATGGAGCCGTCGGTACGCCGGACCACCGCCCGTCACGCCTTCGGGCCGTGCATCGGACTCAGATACCAGATGACCATCAGCGCGCCCGGCCGCGTCGTTGACGCTTCAGAGGATGCTTTCCGCCGCCTGCGCGACCTCCGCGACCGGGTCATGGAGGGAGTACTCGCCACCGAGCCCGTGTACGTGGAGGGACGCCTGGCCTACAACGACGCCCTCGCCGTACTCCGTGCACGCATGCGAGAGGATCTGCACGTCGGTGGGGACGACGCCGCGCCCTGAGTTCGTGTCGTACGCCAGCACTCCACCCGTCACTCGTCATCCCCGGAGGCACGTCCAGGACTCCTGCCGGGGATGCGCCCGAGAGACGTCCCTACGTCCAAGGGGCCAGGAACTACCCCCTCCCCACGATGCGCGACGTTCCAGGCGAGGCCTGGACCGACTGACGGCAGTCGGGCGCGGCCGGAGGTGTCGGCTCACCGTCGAGTGCACGGCACAGTGCGGCGTGCAGATGCTCGGCCTCGGCGAGGGTGAGGGTCAATTCGGCCTCCGTGGCTTGGCCGTCGGTGAGGGACAGACGCAGGGGTACGGCGAGGCGGTCGTCAGCAGTGCGGCGTACCGGCCGACCCGGTGGGCGTTCGATGGTCCAGGTCATGGTGCCGTCGCCCTTCCGATGCGCGCGAGGCGGTACGAGCCCCAGAGCCGCCGTCCGTCCTCGCAACCGTCCTGAGCCTTCGGCGTGCCTTTGCAGCCGACTGCGCACTTGCGGGTGTGTTCGAACCACAACCGGTAGGCGCGCAGCATGGGGAGCTCGGCGCGAGGGGCGGTGGACCGGCGCTTCTGTACGTCCGTCATGGGCGCGTCTCCTCGGCCGACCGTGCCGCGGCACGTGAGTTGCGGCGCACGTCGGGTGGCAGGAGGTAGACGCCGACAAGGCAGCTGGTGATGTCGTCGGCGGTGATCGCGGGGAGTTGGCTGTGCGGCCACGGGTGCGGGGCCCTGCGACGGCGGGCGCTTGCGAAAATCGCGGCCCAGATCTCGGGGGAGGGACGGGGCGCGGGTGGAGTCGGCACAGGTTGCAGCGTCGCAACACAGGGGGTGCGGCGGGTTTCGCGTGAGCCGAAGGGCATCGCCCTCACCCATGTGAGTACGCGTGTGACGAGGTGCATCGTCGGTCTCCTAGGCAGGTCGGTCGAGCCACGCAGCCGTTCGGCGCTCGCCAGGTTTCGCGTGCCGGGGCGGCTGGTCGCGTCACCACCCAGGCAATCAGCAGCCGGAGAGCGACTGCGATGCCGGAGCAATGCAAGAACGATGAAAGTCGGCCGAGGGTGGGTGAATCGACACCAAGGGCGGGGCACACCTGACGTGGGAGCAGTACTGTCGCCGAATTCGTCACCTCGGACACCGCCCGGAGCCTGAATGGCTGATCGCCGCAAAATCCCCAATCCGCGACTGCGCGCGGTACGCGAGGGTGACTTCCAAATGTCGCGCCAGGAGTTCGCGCATCTGATCGTCGCTACGGGCGAGGAGATCGGGGAGGTGGTCGCCTGCAGTTCACGCTTGGTGGCCGCATGGGAGGACGGCGAGGTCCGACTCCCACGAGGGGTCTACCGACGCATCCTCACCCGGTTGACCGGGTGCACCATGCAGGACTTGGGATTCCGCCTCGAGAGCCCGACACAGCGCGTCGCGTCGCCTGTCACAGGCATAGGGGCGAAACAGCAAGGTCCGGTGGACCGCCGCGTATTTCTCACCGACAGCGCGGGCGCAGCGCTGTCGCTCCTCCCCCTCGCCTTCGCCGACAGAACCAGGAGTCCGCAGGGGAGGATCGGGGAAGGAGACGTCCAGCGCCTCCACGGAACAGTCGCCACCATCTATGCGCACGATCACGACCACGGCTCCTCCGCCCTACTGCGCGGCGACGCCGGTACAGCGCTGAACACTGCCTACAACTGGCTGCAGAGCGGATCGTTCACCGATACCACGGGGCGTAGGTTGCGCTCCACCACCGGGCATCTGTCCATCGCCGCCGGGTGGCTCAGCTACGACTCCGGTCGCGCCGCTGACGCCCGCTCGCTTTACGGCGAAGCCCTGGCCGCCGCGAGGTTGGCGGACGACCCAGCTCTGGAAGGACATGCGTTCGGTTGCCTCTCCCTGCTCGCCAAGGCCAGCGGGCGGCCCAGGGAAGCCGTATCCGCCGCTCAGGGCGCGCAGAACGCGGTCCGTACATACGGTTCGGCCTGGATGCTCAGCCTCTTCTCGATGCGCGAAGCAGGTGGTTGGGCCCTGCTCGGCGACGCCGGCGCGGCAGATCGGGCCATCGTCCGCGCCCACGATCTTTACTCCAGGGGCCCTGCCGAGGCGGACCCGGAATGGCTTGAGTTCTACACCCCGGCCGAACTCGCCGGGCTGGAAGCACTCGCCCGTGCTGACCTCGACCAGCACGAACGAGCCGCTGCCGGAGCCGAACAGGCCGTCATGTTGCACGGCGACCGGTTCACGCGGAACAAGGCCCTGTACACAGCCGACGTCGCGATCCAACATGCAGTGAGCAACCGGCCGGAGCCCGAAGCTGCGGCCGAAGCAGCCCGGCGAGTGCTCGCCTATGTGCCCCAGGTACGTTCCGACCGTCTGCTCCAGCAGTTGCACAACGTGGAGAGCGCGCTCCAGAGGCACTCGAAACTACCTGCGGTCGCTGAGTGGCTGGAGGAGTACCGCACCATCGCCCGTACTGGCTGAGGAGGAGACGATGACCACCCCGAGCACCCGTGCCGACGTGGTGATCAGGTCCTATGGCCCAGGTCAGGTCCCCCCACTCGTGGACGTCGTCGCCGACATCTGGGCCGATGCCCACCCGGAGTTGGTCGACATACCAGGTGCGGAAGCACTCGGACTTTCCGTCCCCGCGCTGCACCGCCAGCTCACTGGGCACCTCAAACACGCAGGCTTCGCTCTGGTCGTCGCGTACGCCGCCGGCACGGCGGTCGGGTTCGGGTACGCGTTCCCGTGCGACGCTGCGTACTGGTTCGGTGCCGACCTGGTCGACCAGGTGCCCGAGGCCGCCCGGACCGAGCGGCTGATGGGCCTGTGCGAACTCGCCGTACGTCCGCCCTGGCAGTCCCAGGGCATCGGCTCCCATCTCCACGCCGAACTCCTCAAGACCATCGCCCCCTCCTGGTCGTCCCTCCTCGCCCTGCCTTCCAACCGTCGGGGACAGGACCTGTACGCCCGACTCGGCTACGAATACGCGGGCCCGTACCGCAACACCCCCGACGGCCCCGAGTTCGACCTGCTGCTTCTGCGCGTAGGAACACGGCTCAACTCGTGACGCTCGCGGGCAGGCAGAATGAGGGCCCAAATACACGGCGCAGGAGTGAATATGACGATGTATCTGGTTGAGGACGACGGGCGATGGGTCAAGCACTCCGGGGAAGCAGGGCACAGCGGAACGGAATGGGGGCCTGCCGACTTGGAGCGCGCGGCCGTCTTTCTGGGTGAACTGTCGCCGCAGGCTATGCAGGTGTTCGAGTATCTGCTGCGCAACCCCGGCCGGGAAATCCACTGCACAGAACTCGTGGACGAGGCTCTGGGCGGAGCCAACGGAGTCGATCCGGCGCGTCGGGTCGCGGGTGTGTTGTCCGGGATGAGCAAGGCGCATGACAACAGCGATCGGCGCTACCCGTTTGTCTGGTGGGAGGCCCCCCAGGGGCGTGCGGGCGCGACGTACGCGGTCAGGCCCTCGGTGGCGGCGGTGTTCCTGGCCGCTCGGCTCGGGCGGTGACACCGGGGCCGGAACCGGATCGCCAAGTGGGTGATCCGGGCACGTCTTCGCGAACGTGAGATCAGGGAGGGCGTATGGAGCCGTCGGAGCTTCGGCGCGCGGTTGAGGCGGGGTGGGCGACCGCCTCGGGGCTGGGGCTTCAGGTCGACGATGTGGTCGTCGTCCACGATTCGGACCGTGTCGCGCTGCGTCTGGTTCCCTGCGATGTGCTGGTTCGGGTCGCGCCCGTGGGGCAGCTGGCCGAATCCGAGTTCGAAGTGGAAGTCGCTCGCCGTCTCACTGATGCCGGGGCTCCGGTGGCGGAGCTCGAACCCCGGGTCGAGCCACGGGTCCATGTGAGTGATGCCTTCGCCGTCTCGCTGTGGACCTACTACGAACCGCTGGGGGCGGAGATCTCGGCGGCCGACTACGCGGACGCGTTCCTGCGGCATCACGCCGTCCTGCGCCGGATCGATCTGGACGCACCGCACGTCACCGACCGAGTTGCCGCGGCCCTCAGAGAGGTGAACGACCGGGAGCGCTCCCCCGAGTTGCCCGATGCCGACCGGGAACTCCTCAGCGACACACTCAGCGACACACTCAGTGGGCTGCGCACCGCGCTCGGCGGCGAGCAACTGCTGCACGGCGAGCCCCATCCGGGCAACCTCCTCAACACACGGCGCGGCCCGCTCTTCGTGGACCTCGCGACGTGTTGCCGTGGGCCGGTCGAGTTCGACCTCGCCCACGCGCCCGAGGACGTGGCCCAGCACTACACCGGGGCCGACCACGGCCTGATCCACCGGTGCCGCGCCCTGAACTGGGCGATGTTCTCAGCCTGGCGATGGCGCCGGGACGACCGGATGCCCGACCGGGGCCACTGGAGAGTGGAGGGGCTCAACCGGGTCCGTGCCGCACTCGATCGCCGCGACCCAAGCTGAACTCAGAACACGGCACACGGCACACGGCACACGGCAGAACACAGGACAACAACCCCGGGGACAGCCGTTACCGGCGGGCCGCGACCCGCTCGTCGAGGCCCGTCGCGTCCTCCCCCGCCTCCCCGAGGGGCTTCGGCGTCACAGCCCTCTCCTTCAGGTGTTCGCGGATCGAGTACGTGAGCGCCGCCGCCCACAGTGCGTACACCGTCACGTAGACCACCGTGCTCACAGCCCCCGACGCCGCGAGCCAGTCGCTGTTCAGGAGGGTGCGGGTGTTCGTCGCGATGATGACTCCGCCCACCGCCGAGCCCAGGACCCGCGGCGGGACCAGGCGGACCAGCCACGCGGCGATCGGCGCGGCGATCAGGCCGCCCAGCAGGAACGCGGCGACCCAGGCCCAGTCGAGGCCCTGGGAGCCGAGGGAGAAGAGGAAGCCCAGGCTCGCGGAGACCGCGACGAGGAACTCGCTCGTGTCGATGGAGCCGATGACCTTACGGGGTTCCATGCGGCCGCTGGCCAGCAGCGCCGGCGTGCCCACCGGGCCCCAGCCGCCCCCGCCGGTCGCGTCCAGGAACCCGGCGACCAGGCCCAGCGGGGACAGGAACCGCTTCCGCAGCGGCTGACCGAGGCGTTCCTTCGGCAGGCCGCGCAGGGTGAAGCGGGACAGGACGTACACGCCCAGGCCGAGCAGGATCAGCGACATCAGCGGGCCGGCGGTCTCCGTGGAGAGCGACGAGAGGACCGTCGCGCCGAGGAACGCGCCCACCGCCCCCGGTACGCCGATCCTGGCGACGACCTTCCAGTCCACGTTCCCGAACCGCCAGTGCGAGGCGCCCGACATCAGGGTCGTGCCGATCTCGGCGAGGTGCACCGTGGCGGAGGCGGCGGCCGGATTGGTGCCCATGGCGAGCAGCAGCGTCGTCGAGGTCACTCCGTAGGCCATGCCCAGGCTGCCGTCCACGAGTTGCGCGCCCAGGCCCGCAAGCGCGAGCAGTACCAACGTCCGCATGCGTCCTTCGTCCCGTCTTCCGCTTCCGTCGCCGCTGTTCCCCGGCTTCCCTGGCTTTCCGGGCTTCCGGGGCTTCCCGGGCTTTCCCACCGGTTAAGTAGGGATGGGCCGAACGGCAACGGTACGAGAGCAAGCTGAGGAATGGCTGAGGACGAGGTGACGATCCTGTGCACGGGCACCCGGCGGAGCCCTCCTACGGGTTCTCCCAGGCCGCCGGTTCCGCCGCCAGTTCCTTCACCGGCACGGGCAGCGCGTTCGCCGCGATGTCGGCGACCGTGACGCCCTCCAGGATCCGGCGGACGTTGGCCCGCAGGGCGATCCACAGCGGCAGCAGCGGCTCGGCCGAGCCGGTGTAGGTCAGGCCGGTGGGTCGTTCGCCGCGCACCGACACGATGGGCCCGTCGACGGCCCGGATCACGTCGGCGACGGTGATGGCGGAGGGCTCGCGGGCGAGCAGGTACCCGCCGCTGCCGCCCCGCCGGCTGGTGACCAGGCCGCCCCGCCGCAGGTCCGCGAGGATGCCCTCCAGGAACTTGTGCGGGATCTCCTGCACGGTCGCGATGACTTCCGCCTTCACCGGACCGCCGTCCTGCCGTACGGCGACTTCCAGTACCGCGCGTACGGCGTAATCCGCCCGTGCCGAGATCCTCATGCGGAACATTGTCGACCACGCGGACGCCCCGGCGGTCCCGCGCCCGGCAGGGGGCGCGGGCCCGGTCACGGTCTCTCAGCCGAGCCGGATCACGTTCCACGACAGCGGCTCGAGGGTCGTGCTCAGCACGCCGTCGCGCAGCGCCGCCCCCTCCACCACCCGCGGGGCGACCCGCTCCGGCTCCGTCAGTGTGTTGCGCGCGTCCGGGTCCGCGTCGGCCAGCACGCTGTGCTCGACGACGCGGGTCAACTCCAGGCCGTTCAGGGCGACTTCGAGCGGCAGCGGCCGCGTACGGTCCCGGTTGACCGCGAAGACGGTCACCGAGCCGTCCTCGGCCCGCACGGCCGTCGCGTGCAGCAGATCCGCCTCGCCGTACTTCTTCGTCTCGTAGGTCGGCGAGTCCACCCGTACGTCGAGCACCTCGCCCCGCCCGTACTTCGACGCCTGGGCGAACGGGAAGAACGTCGTCTGCCGCCAGGCCGGCCCGCCGGGCTCGGTCATGATCGGGGCGATGACGTTGACGAGTTGGGCGAGGCAGGCGACGGTGACGCGGTCGGCGTGCCGGAGGAGCGCGATGAGGAGCGAGCCGAAGACGACGGCGTCGGTGACGCTGTAGTTGTCCTCCAGGAGTCGGGGGGCCTCGGCCCAGTCCCGCGCGCCGGAGTTCTCGATCGCGTGCCACTCCGAGATGTACCAGACGTTCCACTCGTCGAAGGAGAGGTTGATCTTCTTCTTGGACTTGAGCTTCGCGCCGATGTGGTCGGCGGTCGCGACCACGTTGTCGATGAACGACTCCATGTCCACGGCGGACGCCAGGAAGGAGTCGATGTCGCCGTCCTCGGGCTGGTAGTAGGCGTGCAGGGAGATGTGGTCGACGAGGTCGTACGTCTCCTCCAGCACCGTCGCCTCCCAGGCGGCGAACGTCGGCATGGACTGGCTGGAGGAGCCGCAGGCGACGAGTTGGACGGTCGGGTCGATCTGGCGCATCGCGCGGGCCGTCTCGGCGGCGATACGGCCATACTCCGTCGCCGTCTTGTGGCCGGTCTGCCAGGGGCCGTCCATCTCGTTGCCCAGGCACCAGAGCTTGATGCCGAAGGGGTCCTTGTCACCGTGGGCGACGCGGAGGTCCGAGAGGGCGGTCCCGGCGGGGTGGTTGGCGTACTCCTGGAGCTCCAGCGCCTCGGCGACGCCCCGGGTGCCGAGGTTGAGGGCCATCATGGGCTCGGCCTGGGGGCCGACCTTCTTCAGGAAGGCGATGTACTCGGAGAGGCCGAAGCGGTTGGTCTCGGTGGAGCGCCAGGCGAGGTCGAGGCGGCGCGGGCGGTCCTCGACGGGGCCGACGGAGTCCTCCCACTTGTAGCCGGAGACGAAGTTGCCGCCGGGGTAGCGGATCGTGGTGACGCCCAACTCGCGGACCAGGTCCAGTACGTCGGTGCGCAGGCCCGCCTCGTCGGCGGTGGGGTGGTCCGGTTCGAAGATGCCGGTGTAGACGCAGCGGCCGAGGTGTTCGACGAAGGAGCCGAAGATACGCGGGTTGACCTCGCCGACCTTGAAAGCGGGGTCGAGGGTGAAGCGGGCGGTGCGGGTCATTTTCTGGGCGGCCCTTCAATACTCGGTGCTCGGCGTGCGCTGTTCGATGCGCGTTGTTCGGTATTACGGATGCTGCTCGTTGCGTCGAACCGGACGCTATGGTCGATGTCAGGGCCAGTCAATGGGGTCTCGCGGCTGGGTGAGGCGTGCGCCTGCCCGTCTGCCGGGCGTGGTCGTCGGGAGAGTGCGGGTCCGGTGGGGGCTGGTCGCGCAGTTCCCCGCGCCCCTGACGGAGCGCTGCGCGACCATCGTTGGTCGGAATTCAACGATCGTTGGAATCTCGTGGTGCGGGCAGGCGGCGGCACGTAGGGTCGGCGCGTGTCTGCGCTTCCCGATCCCCTTGCCGAGACCCTGACGCGACTCGACGCCCGTATCACGGAGGCCGGTGCCGACCGCGGCCGATTCCTCGACGCGGAGGCCCTCGCGGAACGTACGGGCCTCGGCGCGGACGAGGTCCGGGCGCTGCTCGGCGGGGCCGCGCCGGTGGCGGAGCGGGTCGACGACCGGGTGCGCCGGCGGGTGCGGGCGGTGCACGAGGCGTACGTCGCGCGGAGCGGGAAGCGGGCCGGAGAGGTCGGCCGGGAGGTCGCGCGGCGGCTCTCGATCAGCCCCGAGTGGGCCCGGCAGCTGCTGCTCGGCAGGAAGATGCCGAACGTGCCCGATCTGACCGAACTCGCGGAGTTCTTCGGGATCGAGGAGGGCGTCCGGTTCTTCACCGACCCGGCCGCGACCGTCCTGAACCGTGAACTCGGGCGGGTCCTCGCGGAGCTGGAGGAGGACGCGGACGACGACGGGCCGCTGGTCGAGTTCGCCACCCGGCACGGGGTCGTCACGCTCGCGCTGCGCGGGCAACGGCTCACCCGTCGCCAGCAGGAGGCACTCGCTGTCATGCTCGAAGGGCTGCTCGGCATCGACGACGAGGAGGCCCGGCGATGAGGCGTGGGGTCCTCGGCAGGGTGCGGGACGCGTTGGTTCCGTCGCGGTCCTCCGCCGAGATGCGGAAGCTGACGGCCGGGCTCAGCAAGGCCGTGCGGGGGAGATTCGACGCGCCCGTCGGCGTACGGGAGTTGGGCGCGGCGCTGTGCGCGGAGATGAGCGCGCGGCGGGGCGGGCGGCCGGTGGAGCTGCGGTTCGAGCGGTTCCCGGACGGGATAGGGGTGACCGGACTGTGGATGGAGTTCCCCGACTTCGATCTGGTGATCGTCGAGGAGCGGGCGGAGACCGTGCAGCAACTGGTCATCCTGGGGCATGAGTTGTGGCACATGCACGCCGGGCACTGCCATCGCCATCTGCCGGGTGCGGAGGCGGCGGCGCTCGCTGCCGCTGACCCGGGCGCACCTGGGGCACCGGGCGCGCCGGGCGAGCGGGCGTCCGCGCTGCCGCCGCTCTCCCCCGAGTTGTCGGCCGCCCTCGGGCAGGGCGGTACGCCCATCGCGGCCCGCAACGGTTCGCACGCGTCGGACGAGCAGCAGGCCGAGGACTTCGGCCACCGGCTCGCGACCGCCTTCCGTTCCTGGGTGGACACCGGGCAGGCCGGGTCCGCCGGCGCGGCCGGAGCCGCCGGAACAGGCGGGTCCGGGGACACCGTCGGGCAGGCCATCCAGGCGTCGCTGGGCTACCGCAGGCACGGGAGATGAGGGGAACGGCCGTGCCCGCCACCACGACCGGGACCCTCGGCGCCGGCGGTCCCGCCGACTTCTTCTCCGAGCTGTACATCTCGTTCTGGATCCCCACGGCCGTCCTGACCGCCGCCCTGGTGATCAAACTGCCCAGCATCGTGAAGCTGTGGCGGGACTCGCTGCTGCGGGCGGTCGGCGGGCTGCTGCTGCTCGCCTGCTGTGTGTTCGTGTTCGCGGTGCCCTCGGTCATCGCCTGGACCAACCAGGTCGTGGGCGTGCCGAACGTCGCCGCGCCCTGGGTGTACTCCCTGATCACCGCGTTCTGCGCGTGCTGTCTGCTGCTGATCGCCGCCTGGCGCGACGGCCCCGCCGACCGCTCCCGGGCGACCCGTCGGCTCATGCGGTGGGTCGTCGCCGTGTACGCGGGGGTGATCGTCGTGCTGTGGGTGCTCTTCGCGCTGGCGGACGTCCCCCGCGAGCGGCTGCGCGACCTGGACACGTACTACGCCACGACGCCCTTCATGCGGGAGGAGATCCTGCTCTACCTCGTCGCGCACTCGGTGGCCTGCCTGATCACCTACCGGCTGATACGGAACTGGGTCCGCGCGGAGAGCCTGGACGTGTGGCTGCGCGGCGGCCTGCGGGCGCTGGGCCTGGGCTGCGCGCTCAACCTGGTGTTCGACGCCGCGAAGCTCACGGCGGTGATGGCCCGCTGGACGGGGCACGACCTGGACTGGCTGAGCACGGACGTGGCGCCGCCGGTCGTCGCCGTGGGAGCCATCTGCATCGCGGTGGGCTTCATCCTGCCGCACGGCGGCCAGTATCTGCAGGACCGCTGGCGGGTGCGGACGAGCCACCTCCGGCTGCGGCCCCTGTACCTGCTGACCAGGGCCGTCGACGACTCCCGCGTCCCGTTCACGCTGCGCGCCACACCGGAGCTGCGGCTCACCCGCCGGGAGACGTTCATCCGGGACGCCCTGCTCCGGCTCGCCCGTCACCTCGACGAGGATCTGCGGCGCCGCGCGTACGACGCCGCGCTGGACCTCGGGCACGACCCCCGCCGGGCGAAGGCCCTCGCCGCCGCCGTCGCGGTCCAGGACGCGGTGGCGACGCGGAGGAGTTCGCCGGACGACGCGACGACGGCCACGCTCACCTCGGGGCCGCTCGTCTTCCCGGGGCCGGGGCTGGGGCCGGGGGCGGGCTCGGGAACGGGTACGAACTCGGGCTCGGGCGAACCGGAGGCGTCCGGCCGTACGGCCTTCCCCGAGCTCACGGTCTCCGCAGACCCCACCGATCTGCTGCAGGACATCGAGGCCCTGTCGCTGGTTCTGCGCGAGCCGGCCGAGATCGAGGCGGTACGCGCGGCACTCTCCGCCGCCTCTCCGGCGGAGAGCCGCTGAGGTGGGCCGTGGGTTCAGCCGGCGAACGCCGGCTGGGTGAGGCCCTTGCCCGCGCCCGGTACGACCAGGAGGGAGCCCGACAGGGGGTGCGGGGTGTCCGTTCCCGTGCGGGCCGTCGTGATGTAGAGGTCGGTGAGGTCGGGGCCGGCGAAGGCGCAGGCGGTGGGGCGGGGGGTGGGGAGGGTGATGACACGGTCGAGGGTGCCGGTGGGGGTGTAGCGGCGGACCGCGCCCCCCTCCCAGAGCGCGACCCAGACACAGCCCTCGGCGTCGACGGTGAGGCCGTCGGGGAACCCCGCGCCGTCCTCGACGGTGACGAAGGGGCGGCGGTCGGTGGGGAGGCGGACGCCGCCCTCGGCCTCCCGGTAGTCGAAGACGTCGATCCGGCGGGTCGGCGAGTCGATGTAGTACATCAGCCGGCCGTCCGGGCTCCAGCCCGTGCCGTTGCTCACGGCGACGTCGTCGAGGACGGTCGTGGTCAGGCCCTCGGCGGTGAAGCGGGCCAGGGTGCCGCCGCCCGGGGCCTCGTCGTAGCGCATGGTGCCGGCGAAGAGGGAGCCGTCCGGGGCGACGGCCGCGTCGTTGGCGCGGCGGCCCGGGACCGGCTCGTGGTGCAGCCACCGGAAGGAGCCGTCGGGGTCGGTCAGGCCGACGCCGTCCCGGAGGTTCAGGACGAGGCCGCCGCCGGCGCGGGGCTTGACCGCGCCGACGTGCTGCTCGGTGACGAGGACCGTGCGGCGGCCGGAGGCCGGGTCGTAGGTGTGGACCCGGGAGCCGAGGATGTCGATCCAGATCAGGCGCTGGGCGGCGGCGTCCCAGGTGGGACCCTCACCGAGGGCCGCGTACTCCCGGACCGCCACCTCGTAGGACGGGTGACTCGTGTGCGCGCTCATGCGACGCTCCGGTGGCCGAGGCGCTCGGACAGTTCCGCGGCGCCCTTGGCGGCGAGCTGCTCCAGCTCGATCCGGCGCTCGTCGCTCCAGCGGATCATGGGGACGGAGATGGAGAGCGCGGCGACGACCTTGCCCGCGCGGTCCCGGACCGGCGCGGCGACGCAGGAGACGTCCGGGTTGGACTCGCGGTTCTCCACGGCGAGACCCCGCTCACGGATCCGGGCCAGGGCCTCGCGCAGAGCGGCCGGGTCGGTGATGCTGTTGGGGGTCATGGCGAGCAGGTCGGCGTCGTCCGGGATGCGGGCGTTCAGCTCGACCTCGGGAAGGGAGGCGAGGAGCATCTTGCCGACGGAGGTGCAGTGCGCCGGGAGGCGGCGGCCGGCGGCGGAGACCATGCGCACGGCGTGCGTGGAGTCGACCTTGGCGATGTAGATGACGTCGGTGTACTCCAGGATCGCCACGTGCACCGTCTCGTCGCAGGTCTCGGCGACGGACCTGGCCACCTGCTGGCCCTCGGCGGCGAGGTCCAGCTGCTCGGCGTAACGGCTGCCGAGCTGGTACGGGCGGACACCGAGGCGGTAGCGCCCCGGCTGGCCCTGCACCTGGACGATGTACCCCCGGGCGGCGAGCGTGGTGACCAGCTCGTGCACGGTGGTACGGGGCAGCTGGAGTCTGCGCACGATGTCGGGGGCGGACAGTGTGCCGTCCCCGTCCAGGAAGAGCTCCAATATGTCGAGCGCCCGGGTCACGGCAGGTACGAGGCGTCCCACGGCCGGCCCCCTCCCTCTGTCTGTCGGTTCGGTGTTCTGTCTACGGCGATGCGCCTGCGGCGATGTTCGAAATTTCAACGGTCGATCGGCATGACGAACACAGGCTAGTCATAGTGCGTTGACCGGGCAATAACCGCGGACGATCGAGAGGGGTGTGGTGGGGGTTGGGCGCGTTGTCGGGTGCGGGTGCGTGGGGCTTCTCGCGCAGTTCCCCGCGCCCCTAAAAGACCAGGCCCTGCGGGCCTGAAAAGCACGGGGCGCAGCCCCTGCTTTTCAGGGGCGCGGGGAACTGCGCGAGAAGCCCCACCGGAGCCGCACCCGCCGACGAACCCGCACCCCCGAGCTACTAGGCGCCCCGGTCACCGCCTCCCGCGCGGATCCCCCAGCTCCCCCCGCAACCGCTGCGCCCGAAGCACCAACTCCAACTCGAACCGGCGATCGGGATCGTCGATCTCGTCGCCCCAGAGTTCCCGGATCTGCCGAAGACGATACCGAACGGTTTGCGGGTGCACACCAAGCCGCGTGGCGATCTCCGGCGCACCGCCCCGCGTCTCCAGCCACGCGAGCAGCGTCTCGGCGAGCCGGCGGCCGTGGGTGGGGCCGCAGTGGGCCAGCGGCGCGAGGCACCGCAGGGCGAGGTCGTCGATCAGTTCCTCGGGCTGGAGGAGGACGAGGGCCTCGGTGTGCTCGGTGCAGTGCAGCACCTCCCCGGCGGGCAGCAGCCGCCGTTCCATCAACCGCACCGCCGCCTCCGCCCAGCGCAGCGACTTCGCCGCGTCGGCCAGCGGCACCGGCGGCCCGATCGCGCCGGACCAGCCGGTCAGCGCGCGGTGCAGGAGTTCGGGGCGGCCGGCCGCGTCCGGTTCGGGGACGACCATGCGGGGCTGCTCGTACTCCATGTCGAGCAGGACGCCCTGCCCGACGGCCGGTGCCATGGCCTCACGGGCCGGGCGTAACAGGACCCCGACCGCGACCTTCTCCGGGAGGGCCCAGCCGATCCGGGCCGCGCGTTCGGCGAGCGCGTCGGCCGGGTCGCCCCGATGGTGCTCGGCGAGCAGCAGCTCCATCAGTCGGCGTTGCAGTCGCAGACGCTCGCCCGCCTGCCGGGCGGCCGCCTCCGCGTAGCCGCGCACCGACTGGTCCACCAGGCCGTCCAGGTATTCGTATCCGGCGTCGACGAGCTCGTACATGGCGGGCGGCGGGATCTCCACGCGCTGGCCGATCTCCGCGAAGCGGCGCCAGGCGAGGCGTACGCCGAGCCGGTAGATCGCCTGGAGCGAGTCGAGGCTGCGGCCGTTGAGGCCCTCGCCGCGGCCGAACTCCTGGAAGACACCGGGAGGGACACGGGGGCGGCCCTCGGCGGTCTCCAGGTGCTGCACGAAGACCTCGATCGCGCGGCGGATGCCGATGAGGGCCATCGGTTCGCCGGAGTCGTCGAGGACGACGGGCAGATGCGGGTACTCGCGGCGGATCTCGCCCAGGATCTCCTCGGCGAGGGCGGGGGCCTCGGCCATGGCGATCGCGGCGAACTCGCGCACCTGGAGGCGCGGCACGTCGTGCCACGCGGAGCGGACCGTCACGGTTCCCGGCACACCGGTCACCCCTCAGCGCTCCTGACCGGCGTTCTCGTACGTGATGAGCGGCGTGTTCGGCTGGTCCGGCGTCGCGTCGAGCAGCGCGACGATGCCGAACGCGGCCCCCAGCGCGAGAGCGGCGGCGGCCACCATGGTGAGCACGGCGGCGAGCAGTCTGGACATCGCAGGGTCAGCCTCTCGGTCGACAGGTCGGCCCCACCCAGGCACCCCGCCGACTCAGTGTCAGCAATGCATTGACACTGCGTCAAGACTCCGCCTACGGTTCCCGGCCCATACGCAACCCGTCGGTAGCCCGATGCGCAGCCCATGTTCTGCCCCCCTGCCCGCCCCCACCGCACGCGCACCTTCCCTGGCGTCGTCTTTGCCGCACGTCTACCCGAGCCGCACCTCCCAACGCCCCCTGGAGTGCCCGGATGCGCCGTACCGCCTCACCGTTCTCACTGGTCCTGCTGGGTCTCGGCACCTTCCTGCTGGTGCTCGCGCCGCTGCTCGCGTGGTACGTGGAGCCACGGGCCGCCGTGAATCCCATCGACATCGACACGACCGCCGTCTACACCGGCACGGGCAGCGTGTTCGACGTGGAGCAGGTGAAGACCGTGCCGGACCAGAAGATCACCGTGACCCAGCGGGTGCGCGGCAATGTGGCCGAAAGTGAGCGCAGCGGGGCCGCGGTGTGGGACGTGATCACCTCGGTGGACACCGACGAGTCGCTGCCTGCGGCCGACCCGCACGACGCGCTGGACTTCACCCCGCACCGCTGGGTCAGCGACCGGAAGACCAACCGGCCGGTGCACTGCTGCGACGAGAAGCCGTACATCGAGGGCGAGGCGTACCTGAAGTTCCCCTTCGACGTGCAGAAGCGCTCCTACCGCTGGTGGGACAACACGCTCGGCGCGACGGTGACGCTCCACTACGAGGGCCGGAAGAAGATCCGGGGCTACGAGGGACTGCGCTTCACCGCGAAGGTTCCGGCCACCCAGACCGGTACGCGGCTCGTGCCCGGCGCGCTCGTCGACGAGCCGAGCCGGCCGCAGGTGCTCGCCGAGGAGTGGTACGCCAACCACGGTCTCGAACTGGTCGTGGACCAGAGCACGGGACGGGTGCTCTACGCGCAGACCGGGCCGCGCCGCACCCTGCGGGCCCCCGGCGGCGACGAGGACGCGGCGGTGCTGCTCGACAGCGAGAAGCTCGCGTTCACCCCGGCGACGCAGAAGTTCGCGGTGGACCAGGCGGAGAAGGACAGCGGACTGCTGCGACTGGTGGGGCAGACGGTGCCGATCGGTAGCGCTGTGGCCGGGTTCGTCCTCGCCGCCGTGGGCGCCGCTTTGGTCGTGCGTGGCAGGCGGCGCCCCGATACGCCCGAGTCCTCCCAGGCTCCGATCACGATGTGACAGGGCGTCAGTTCAATAAACCCCGGAAATTGTCACGCCGGTGAGTAGCAGCTTCGTACCGCTCGGCGAAAACTGTCCACCCCACCCGAGCACAGCCCACCCACACCTCGCCCACAAGAGCCCACCGGAACACCGGAACACCGAAGAACCGGAAGCCCTGAGAAACCGAAGGAACCAACAGACCCATCCGGACCCCCCTCCCACCGGAACATCCCCCACAGCGAACGTCCTTCTCCCCGCTGAGTTCCGCACCCCGAGACGAGTTGGAGCACCCATGCCCCAGCACGTGCCGTTCTCGCTGGTCGAGGTGTTTCCGCGCCTGGACCAGCACCGTTCGGCAGGCCCCCCACAGCCGCGCCGGATCGTCTTCCTCGCCCGTCGTGACCTCGGTAATCCGGCGGCGGGGGGCTCCGAGCTCCTCGTCGACCGGCTCGCCGACGGACTGACCGAACTCGGCCACCAGGTCACCCTGGTGTGCGGCGGCCCCGCGGCCTACCGCGACTACCGGGTCGTCTCCGCCGGCGGCGACCTGAGCCACCATCTGCGCGCCAAGTCGACCTTCGCCCGTCAGGTCGGCGACTGCGACCTCCTCGTCGAGGTCTGCAACGGCATGCCCTACCTCGCGCCGCTCTGGCACCACGGTCCGACGATGTGCCTGGTCAACCATGTGCACACGGATCTGTGGAAGCAGCGGTTCGGCGGCCCGCTGGCACCGGCCGCACGACTCGGCCGAAGACTCGAACACTGGTCCCTGACGGCCGCGCAACGCCGGAACCTGCTCGTCGCCGTCTCCTCGTCCACGGCCACCGCGCTCCGCTCGATCGGCGTGGACCGGGAGCGGATACGGGTCGTGCACAACGGCGTCGAGGAACCCGGGCCGCGTGCCGACCGGTCCTCCGAGCCACTGTTCGTGGCGGTGGGCAGGCTGGTCGAGTACAAGCGGATCGATCTGCTGCTGCGGCTCTGGGAACGGGTGCGGCCGGTCACGGGCGGACGGCTCGTGATCGTCGGCGACGGGCCCGAGCGGGCCCGGTTGGAGGCGATGGCCGGAGCCGGTGTCGAGTTCGCCGGGCACGTCTCCGAGGAGGAGAAGCACCGGCTGCTGTGCGCGGCCTGGCTGCTGCTGCATCCGTCCTCGGTGGAGGGGTGGGGGCTGGTCGTCACGGAGGCCGCCGTACGCGAGACCCCCTCGGTCGCCTTCGACGTGCCCGGGCTGCGGGACTCCGTGGTCGACGGGGAGACCGGGGTGCTCGCCCGGGGGGAGTCGTCGTTCGCGGCGGCCTGGTGCGCGCTGGCGTTGTCGACCGATCGGCGGGTGCTGATGGGGAAGGCGGCGCGGGAGCGGGCCGCGCATTACCGATGGGGGCACACGGTTCGGCAGTTCCGGGCGGTGGCTGCGGAGGCGGTGCGGGGTTGGACGCCGTGAGCGCGAAAGGGGGTGCCACCCGGGTGCGTTGGCGGGTGCGGGTGCGTCGTGGCTTGTCGCGCAGTTCCCCGCGCCCCTATCGGGGCGCGGCAGTCGACGCTCGTTTGAAGGATCCCTCTTTTCGGCGCTCCCTCACCCTCTTCCGGGCCTTCATGCGGGAGCAGGACGATCCCGAGTACTGCTACTCCCTGCTCGCCCGGGATGCCGTCGACCAGGTCGAGGCGTACCGGGGCGGGCCCGTCGACGGGCTGACCGTCGTCGATGTCGGCGGCGGGAGCGGGTACTTCACCGAGGAGTTCCGGCGGCGCGGGGCGCAGGCCTATCTCTTCGAGCCGGATCTGCGGGAGTTGGGGACGAAGCCGCCGGACGGGGCCGTCGTCGCCGACGGGTATCTGCTGCCGCTGGCCGACGGGGTCGCGGACGTCACCTTCACCTCCAACGTGCTGGAGCACGTCGCCGATCCGCCGACCTTCATCAGTGAGCTGGTCCGGGTCACCCGGCCCGGCGGGCTGATCTACGTCTCGTTCACGAACTGGCTGTCCCCGTGGGGCGGTCACGAGTGGGCGCCCTGGCACTACCTGGGGGCGGAGCGGGCGCGGGCCCGCTATCGGCGCCGTACGGGTAAGGACGCCAAGCACACCCTCGGCGAGAACCTCTTCGCCGTGCACATCGGACGCACTCTGCGGCAGGTGCGCGACCGGGACGACGTGACGGTCGTGTCGGCGCGCTCCCGCTACTGGCCGTTCCTCGCGGAGACCGTCGTGAAGGCGCCGGGCCTGCGTGAGTTCGCCACCTGGAACCTCCTCCTCATCCTCCGGCGGTGTCCACCATGACGAGCACGGTCCAGGCTCCACCTCCCGCGCCGGTACGGCCGCCGGGCACGACCGAGGGACCCCCCGAGGGCCCTCGGTCGCGGCGCTGGCTGCTGGGGTTCTGGGCCGTGGTGTTCGTGCTGCTGGTCGCGGCGCAGCCGGGGCGGCAGACCTTCGACACCAAGCTCGGGGTCACCACCGATCCCTGGCAGTTCGTCTCCGACCTCGGCCAGCTGTGGCACGACCGGGGCGGGTTCGGCGGCATCGCGGACCAGTACGTCGGCTACCTGTGGCCGATGCTGCCGTACTACGGGCTGACCGATCTGGTCGCGCTGCCGGTGTGGCTGGCGGAACGGCTGTGGCTGTCGCTGATCGTGTCGGTGGCCTTCTGGGGTGCGCTGCGGCTGGCGGAACGGCTGGGCGTCGGGAGTTCCGTGTCCCGGCTGCTGGCCGCCGGCGCCTACGCGCTCTGGCCCGTGTTCACGACGGTCGTGGGGTCGACCTCGGCCGCCGCGCTGCCCGGGGCGTTCCTGCCGTGGGTGCTGCTGCCGCTGACGAACGAGCGGTACAGCGCGCGGGTGGCGGCCCTGCGGTCGGCGCTGGTCATCCCCTTCATGGGCGGTGTCAACGCCTCCGCGACCCTGGCCTCGCTGCTGCCCGTCGGGCTGTATCTGCTCACCCGGACGCCGGGGCCCCGACAGCGGAGGCTGATCGCCTGGTGGGTGCCGGGGGTGATCCTGGCGACCGCGTGGTGGGTGGTGCCGCTGCTGCTGCTCGGTTTCTACGGGGAGAACTTCCTTCCGTACGTGGAGAGTTCACAGACCACGACGGCCACCATGTCGGCCACCGAGGCGCTGCGCGGCGCCGGGAACTGGGTGGCGTATCTGAACTTCGGTGAACCCTGGCTGCCGGCCGGCTGGTCCGTCGCCGCCTCCGTGCTCGTGATCCTGTCGTCGGCGCTGGCGGCGGGGCTGGGGCTCGCCGGGCTCGCGCGACGGGACATGCCCGAGCGGCGGTGGCTGGTGCTGACCGTGCTGGTCGTCGCGCTGGTCACGCTCGCCGGGTACGGCGGTGTGTTCGGGGCGCCCTTCCACGGAGTGGTCCAGGACTGGCTGAACGGGGGCCTCGCGCCCTTCCGCAACATCTACAAGTTCCAGACCGGGCTGGCCCTCGCGCTCGTGCTGGGGCTCGCGCATCTGGTGGGCGTGGCCGCGCAGGCGCACGGGGCCCGCCCGGTGCGGGGGCGGCGCTTCGCACCGCTGATCGCCGCCGTGCTCGTCGTCCCCGGGCTGCTGTGGCCGTACCTCAACGGGTCGGTGCTGCAACCCGGTTCGTTCCGGGAGCTGCCCAAGTACTGGCAGGCGACGGCCGATTGGCTGGAGAAGTACTCGCCGGACTCACGGGCGTTGGTCGTGCCGGCCACCGCGCACGGCATCCACACCTGGGGCACCACCGTCGACCAGCCCCTCGACGTGCTCGCCGAGTCCCGCTGGGCGCAGCGCGACTACGTCCCGTTCGGCACGCCCGGCAACCGGCGCGCGATGGACGCCGTCGAGCAGGCGCTGCTCACGGGCGCCGAAGTGCCGGGTCTCGCCGACTACTTGAGCCGGGCGGGCCTCTACTACGTCGTCGTCCGCAACGACCTGGACCCCGACCAGATCGGTGCCGTACCGACCACGACCGTGAAGCGGACGCTGGAGCAGTCGGGGTACGAGCGGGTCACCGGGCTCGGGCCCGTCATGACCGGCGGACGGATCGCCGAGGACACCCCGCTGCAGGTCGAGGGCCTGTACGCGCGGCAGCGGGCCGTGGAGATCTACCGGCCCGCCGACGACGTGCCGCGTCCCGGGCAGGCCGGGCTGAAGGCGATCGCGGACACGGCCGTCGTCTCCGGCGGGCCCGAGTCGCTGCTGCCGCTGGCCGCCGACCCGGAGCTGCGCGACCGGGCCACCGTGCTGACCGGCGACAACCATCCCGGCCTCGGCACCCCGGCCGTCCAGGTGGTCGGGGACGGGCTGCGCCGGGCGGACACCCGGTTCGGCCTGGTCAACGCCAACACGTCGTACACGTACACGGCGGACGAGCGGAACCCGAGCGGGAGCGTGCAGGACGCCGGGGAGAAGCCGAAGCAGATCCTGCCGGTGTCGGGACTCGACCATCAGACGGTGGCCGAGCTGCGCGGCGCCAAGTCGGTGACCGCGTCCACCAGCGGCAACTGGCTCTTCCACCTGCCACAGTACGACCCGGTGAACGCCTTCGACGGCGACCGGGACACCGCCTGGGCGGAGGGCGCGGCCGGGTCGGCGAACGGGCAGTGGCTGCGGATCGACTTCGACGGCGGCCAGGACATCCCGGCGACGTTCGAGGTCACCCCGCTGCCGCAGGACGGGGTGCGGTCGGCGCCCACCCGGATCAAGGTGGAGACCGAGCGGGGCTCGCGCTCCACGAACCTCCAGCCGGACGGCTCCACGCAGACCGTCAACGCCCGCCCCGGCGAGACGCGTTGGCTGAAGATCACGATCCTGGACTCGGCGGAGCGGCACACCGGGCTCGTCGGCGCGGGCTTCGCCGAGGTCGACATCCCCGGCGTCAAGGTCACCCGGATGCTGCGGCTGCCGACCGACGCCCAGGGCTCCGGGGGCACGGCCGCCTCGGCCGAGGTGATCTCGCTGGCGCGGGCCGCCGACCCGACCGGCCTCTCCCCCACGGGCACCGAGCCCGGCCTGCACCGCACCTTCGCCACCGGCACGGCGGGCACGTACGAGATGAAGGCGACGGCCGTCCCCGTCCCGGGCGACGAGCTGGACAAGCTGCTGTACGAGGTGGCCCCCGACCAGCAGACCCGGATGACGGCGACCGCCGACTCCACCGCCTCGCTCGGGGCCGGGCTCTCGCCGCGCAACCTCACCGACGGCGACCTGACCACGGCGTGGATCGCGGGCGACGAGCCGACGATCCACCTCGGCTGGAAGGACAAGTGGCCGGTCGGCTCGCTCGTCCTGGCCCCGGCGGGCGGGCTGTCGGCCCGGCCGACCCAGGTCGAGATCAGCTCCCCGGACGGGGCCGTGATCGCCGCCGTCGACGAGAACGGCTGGGTGCGCTTCGACCCGATCAACACCGACCAGCTCGACATCACCGTCACCGAGACGGCCCCGATGACCGTCCACAACCCGGTCGCCGACGACGACCTGCAACTCCCGGTCGGGATCACGGAGGCGTACGTCCCGGCCCTCGACCAGTACCGCACCCCGCAGCCCGCCCCGACCCGGGACTTCGAGCTGCCGTGCGGCAAGGGCCCGACGGTCGAGGTCGACGGCACGCTGTACGAGACGAGCGCACGGGGGACGGTACGGGACCTGGTGGAACGCCGTCCCATTGACCTGACCCTCTGCCAGGACGAGCGTGCGGGCGGCGGGTTGGAGCTGGACGCCGCCGACCGGCACACCTTCGAGTCCGGGGACTCGGGCGCGCTGGCCGTCACGACCGTGACGCTCACCCGGGGCACCGTCACCGAACCCGCCGTCTCCGGAAGGGACTTGGGCATACGGGACTGGCTCGGCGACCGTCGTGCGGTCACCGTCGGCGACGGTGCGGCGTCCTACCTGACGACGTACGAGAACTTCAACGACGGCTGGAAGGCCACGCTGAACGGGCGCGAACTGACCCCGGTCCGGCTCGACGGCTGGCAGCAGGGCTGGCGCGTGCCCGGCGGCGCGGGCGGCACCGTCAAGCTGTCGTACGAGCCGTCCGTCACGTACGAGGCGGGGCTGATCGGCGCGGGTGTCGGCCTGGTGGCCCTGATCGGGCTGGCCCTATGGCGCCGGCAGGAGCCCAACCCGGACGAGCCGCAGCCGACGCCGCCGGGCCCCGGCCTCTGGCTCGGCACGATCGCGCTCACCCTCGTCGGCATCGTCATCGCGGGCTTCTTCGCCCTCCTAGTCCCGCTGCTGGCCCTCCTCGCCTGGAAGCGGCACACCCTGCTCGTACCGATCGCCTTCCTCGCGTTGGCCGGTGCGGGGATCGCGGCCGCGTTCGGAGCGGGGGAGCCGGTGGCCGCGGACACGGGCGCGTTCGGGCCCGTGGCCCAACTCCTCGCGCTGATCGGCCTGTTCGCGGCACTGGTGAGCGTGGGAGCGGACGTCGCCACCGCGCCGGAACGGCCGGGCGCGACCCGACAGTTCGAGCGCCCGCCGGGGGCGGAGGCACCGACGGAGCCGTTGCCGCAGCGACGACGGTTCGGCAAGACGCTGAACGGCGGGCCGGGCGGGGCGGGAGCGGGAGGCGCGGGAGGGGGCGGCGGCGGACCGGTCGCGAGCCCGACGATCTCGGCGCGCGGCCCGGCCGCCCTGCACGGAGACCCCGACACCCCGACCCGCCGCATCCCCTTCACGAAGCCGAAGCCGAGCACGACACCGGTGGAGGACGGGGACGGCCGGGGTGCCGGCGGTACGGGAGGCGGCGGTACGGGAGGCGGCGGTACGGGAAGGGGGGAGCCGGGATGACGGCGTTGGACCGGCCCGCGCGGGACGAGGCCGCGCCGGGGCCCGTGCGGATCCCCTTCCCGGTGGTGGACGAGGTGTCACGCCACTGCCTCCAGGAGGAGGAACCCGAGACCGTCCACATCGAGGTCCACCTCCCCGGCCGGCTCGACCCCGACCGCCTCCGCACGGCCTTCGTCGCCGCGCTCCACCGCCACCCCCGCATCCTCATGCGCGAGGCCCCGGGCCACTGGTACCGGCGCCGCTACGAATGGGAGCTGACGGAGGAGCCGGAGGTCGAGGTGGTGACCTTCCTGCCGACCGGCCCGCACGCGTTGCGGGACGCCCGGACCAGAGCCCTGATCGAAGCACCCCCACTGACCCTCTCCCCACCGATCCGCCTGGAGGTGGTGGAGGGCGCGGGCCCGGCCGTGGGCAGCGAGGCGTCGGACGCGGTCGGCCTGACGGCAACTCGCCGCACAGCAACCCCCCGCCCGCCAGCGGCGTCCTCCCCCTCCCCCCTAGCTGCGGGCAATCGTGCCGCTGGGGCGGCACGGGTGGGCGCAGCGGCACCTCGTACCGCCGAGCAGCGGAAACACCCCCCGGCCGACCCCACCCCCGGGCGCCCCATAAGCACCGGCACCACCACCCCCGGCCCAAAACCCCCCGGCACCGTCCTCTTCCTCACCATCAACCACACCGCCCTGGACGGCCCCGCCTGCCTCCGCATCCTGGCCACCGCAGCGGAGCTGTACGGCGGCAAGGACAACGCCCCCACCGCCCCACCCGTCCGCCCCACCCCCGCCCAGGACGAACCACCCCCGGCCGAGACGGCACCCCCCTCCAACTGGTCCCGCCCCGCCCGCGTGGCCCCCGGCACCCCCGAACCCTCCCCCGGCAACGGCCTGCTCGTCACCGAGCTCCCCGTCCCCCGCCGCCCGAAGTCCGCCCCCTACACCGTGAACGACCAGCTCATGGTCACCACGGCCCTGATGCTCGCCCACTGGAACCGGGAACACGGCGCCCACCCCCGCCCCCTGCGCATCACCATGCCGGTGGACGACCGCCCGAGGGACACGGACATGCCGATAGGCAACGGCACCCGTCTGGTGGAAGTCCCGTTCTCCCCGGACGAGTTGAGCCAGAACCACACCCCCCTCGCCACCCTCCTGCGCCGCACGGCCGACCGCACCCGCGCCCTGAAGTCCCTCCCCCGCCCCCAACTCGGCCACGGCGCCTCCCTGTTGACCGCCCCGGTGGTCCCGGTGTCGTGGCGTGCCGCGCTCACCCGGGGCCTGCGCCGGGCGGCCGCGCCCTGGACGTCGACCACCCTGCTCAGCAACATCGGCCGCGTCCCGTACGCGCTGGACTTCGGCGAGGAGGCGGGCCGCGCCCACGCCGTCTGGTTCTCGGCCCCCGCCCGGATGCCCCGGGGCCTCACCGTCACGACCGCCTCGACGGCGGGCCGCCTCCATCTGGCCCTGCGCTGGTCCCGGGCCCTGCTCAGCCACGGCGACGGCGCCCACCTGCGCGACCTCTTCGAGCACTATCTGCACGCGACGGAAGAGGACATCGAGTGATGCCGACCACCACGTCCACCACTGCGTCCACCACGACAACAGCGGCCCGGCGCGGGGGACTTCGCGACTTCTACGAGGACCCGTCCGTCCCCGTCGCCTCCGGCACCCCGCGCAGCCTCGCGCAGGCCCGCATGCTGGCGGCCGCCCTGGGCCCGGCGGCCCGTACCGGCCCCCGTACGATCCTCGACATCGGCTGCGGCGACGGCACGGCGGCGGCCACCGCCGCGCCCCTGCTCCCCGGCCACCGCATCATCGGCGTCGACTGGTCCCAGGACGCCCTGCGCCGCGCCCGCACCCGGGTGCCGTACGCGATCCGCGGCGAACTGGCGGACGGCGGGCTGCCGTTGCGGTCGGAGTCCGCCGACGCGGTGCTGTTCAGCGAGGTCATCGAGCACCTCGTCGACCCCGACTCGGCCCTCGACGAGATCCGCCGCGTCCTGCGCCCGGGCGGCCATCTGATGCTGTCGACGCCCAACCTGGCCGCCTGGTACAACCGCGCCCTGCTCCTCGCGGGCGTCCAGCCGGTGTTCTCGGAGGTGAGCCTGCGCGGTATCCACGGCCGCCCGGGGACGGAGGTCGTGGGCCACCTGCGGCTCTACACGGCCCGCGCGCTACGGAGGTTCGTGGCCGCGTCCGGCTTCGAGGTCGTCCGGCTGCGCGGGGCGCCCTTCCACGGCGTACCGCGTCCGCTGCGCCCGCTGGACCGGCTGGCCTGCGCGGCCCCGTCGGCGGCGTCGATCCTGCTGCTGCACGCGCGGAGGACGTAGCCGATGTGGTGGGGAGTGGCCGCGGCACTACTGGCGAACGCGCTGTACAGCACGGGATTCGTCCTGGAGAAACGGGCCCTCACCGCGATGCCGCAGGTGACGGTCCGGGAGCCGTTGAAACTGCTGCGGCTGGTCGTCGGCAGCCCGCTGTGGATCGCGGGCTCGCTGTCGCTGGCCGCCGGGTTCGCCGCCCAGCTGGCCGTGTATCGCACGCTGCCGATCGCCGCCGCCCAGGGCATCTTCGTCTCGGGCCTGGTGCTGCTGGTCCTGCTGTCGGCGCGGCTGCTCGGGGAGGAGACGACGGGCCGGGAGCGGTACGCCCTCGGGGCCATCCTCGCCGCGCTGCTGATGGTGGTGCTGTCGCTGGACGAGGGCACCGACACGGTCAGCCGCGAGGCGCCGTACGCGCTGGTCCTCACGATCTGTCTGCCCGCGCTGGCGGCAGGGGTCGGGCTGTACCGGTCCGCCGAGCGGCGCGCACGGCACCGGCACCGGCTGCCGACCACGGGCGTCGAGTACGGCGTGGCCGTGGGCCTGCTGTACGGCGTCAGCTCGCTCGCGATCAAAGGCGTGTCGAGCTATCTGACGACAAGTTCGCTCGGGGACGCGGTCGTCGGCCTGCTGCGCTCCCCGTACCCGTACCTCCTGCTGTTCACCGGCGCGTTCGGTCTGGTGATGTCGCAGGCGGCGCTCCAGCGCTGCCGGGCCTCGCTGATCGTGCCGGTCTGCACGACGGTGACCTGCCTGTTCACGGCCGTGCTCGGCACGCTGTCGTTCGGCGAGTCGCTGCCCGACGATCCGCTGCGCCTGACGCTACGGCTGTCGGGCACGGTCCTGGCGGTGGGCGTCCTGCTGAGCATGCCCAAGCACGACAGTCCCCCGCCGGCCTCCCCCTCCCCCGCACCCGCCAAGGAGTTGACCCCGCCTTGAAGCCCGACGACCCGTTGCTCCAGATCCTGGCGTGCCCGCTGGACAAGGGGCCGCTGCATCTGGTGGTCCACGAGGAGGAGCCCCCCGGCGACTCGGCCGCCGACGCCGGCCGGGCGCCGGAGTCGCTCTACAACCCCCGGCTGCACCGCCGTTACCCGATCGTCGACGGCATTCCGCAACTGCTGCCGTCGTCGGGCGAGCAGGTGACGGAGGACGAACACGTCAAGCTCTCCGAGCTGCTCAGGAAGTCGGAGTCATGACCACACTCGCCGCACGGCTCGCGTCGCTGCTCCCGGACCGGCTGGTCGCCGCGACCGCCCGGTTCGTCTACCCGCGCTTCGAGCCGGAGCTGTCCCGGCTCGACGAGCTGTGCCCGCCGGGGTGCGGTACGGCCGTGGACGTCGGCGGCTGGTACGGCCCCTGGACGCGCCGTCTGGCGGCACGCGCCGGGCGGGTGGTGACCGTCGAGCCGGTGCCCCGGCTGGCCCGGCTGCTCGTCTCCACGGCCCCCCGCAACGTCCGCGTCGTGCAGGCCGCCGCCTCGGACCGTCCGGGCACGGCCCGCCTCTGGCTGCCGCCGGGCGACGACGGCGGGCGGGGTCTGTCCTCCCTGGTCCGCCGGGACATCCACGGCCGGGCGCTGGACGTCCGCTGTGTGACCCTCGACGGCCTCGGCCTGACCGACGTCGGCTTCGTCAAGATCGACGTCGACGGCAACGAACTGGCCGTCCTGCGCGGCGCGTCCGGCCTCCTCGTCCGGGACCGCCCGGCGCTCTTCATCGAGCTGGAAGCCCGTATCCAGCCGATCGCCCCGGTCGTCGACCTGCTCGCCGGCCTCGGCTACGCCGGCTGGGTCCTCCCCGCCGGCACCTGGCGCCGGCTGGACCCGGCCACCCTGGAGGCCCACCAGGCGCGTACGTCGCACCTGGCGTCCAAGGGGCTGCTCCGGCGGGTCCTGCCGTTCTCCGGGCCCCGGTACGTCAATTCGGTGCTGTTCCTGCCGGACGGGCGCCGCCCGGGTGAGCCTGCCGCCGCGTCCGGCGCCGTGGGCGACCATGGAGGGCATGTCCTCCGCGAAACGCCCCGGGCCGGATAGGCCCTCCGGCCCGTTCACCCCGCTCGACTTCCAGCTCGTGCTGCTGCGCCGGATGGCCGACCACAATCCGGACCTCGTCGAGGACGCCCGGCGCGAGCTGGGCGTCTCGATCGCGCAGATGCGGGAGTCGAACCGGCGGTGGCAGGCCATGGTGCGCTCGCCCCGGGCCCGGGGGTCGGCGTCCCGGTACCGGTCGGTCCTGGGCGCGCCCGAGTCCGTGACCCGGCGCCGCATCGGGGACCTGGAGTGCGAGGCGTGGCTGTGGCCGGTGCCGCTGTGGGACGACCTCCGCTTCGAGGTGCTGCTCGCGCCGAACGGGGCGGCGTGGAACGAGTGGCTCGTGCGCGCGCCGGGCGCGGCCGGGCCCGAGCCGCGCGCCCTGGAGGATCTGACCCCATGGTCCTGCACGGTGGACGAGGTGGCACGGGCGTTCCCACCGGCCCGACCGCTGGAGGGGACGGCACCGACGCGGTGGGGGCTGCGGTTCGTCGCGCCGGACGGGGACGGGGTGCTACGGGAGTGCGTCGCGGAGTTCACGTGGGGGCTGTTGCAAAGGGTCACCTAAGCAGAAAGCTCCGGTCACCCCCGGTCGGATGGCGCACACGCTCGATCGGACTTCTCTCCGACCCGTCCCGAAATCCTCCCAACCAGAAGATTGGCGATCATCCGGCCGTCGGGGGCGTCGGTGGGCCTACTGTCCGTGCAGAGTTCTGATCCTCACGGGAAGGCCCCCCATGACGACCCAGCACCCCGCGGAGCGAACCGTGCCGGTCGAGCGGCTGCGGCTGGGGGATCACGCGTGCATGGGACCGAGGGACCAGGAGCGGACCGACGAGTCGCCGTGGAAGGTCTTCACCGCGTACACCCGGACGAGTCTGGCGCGCGGCGAGAAGGTCATGCTGGTCATGGACCCGGACGATCTGAGTGACGACGAGGTGGTCGCGCTGCTGGACCGGGGCAGCGGGCAGGTGGTGGCGGCGCGGGACGGCGGCCAGCTGTCGGTCCGGCGGAACACGGAGATCTACGTGCCCGACGGCCGTTTCCAGGAGCGGCGCACCATCGACACCTACGCCTCCGAGGTCGACCGCGCCTGCGACGAGGGCTGGGCGGGGCTGCGGGTGACCGCCGACATGAGCTGGGCGCCCCGGGTCAACCTCGGCCACGACCGGCTGCTCGACTACGAGGCCTCGGTGGCGCCGCTCTTCGCGGACCCGCTGTTCACCGCGATCTGCTGGTACGACCGTCAGCGCTTCGACGACGACCTGACCTCCCGCGTCGGCAAGGTCCATCCGCTGCGGGTCATGGAACGCCTGGACTCCCTGGAGGTCACCGGGACCCCGGAGGGCGGCCGGATGGCCGGCACCGCCGAGTTGAGCACCCGCAGCGAGTTCGTCGAGGCGCTGCGCGAGGCGCTGGAGCACCGTGACGACTCGGGGCCCAGCCACTTCGTCCTCGACCTGCGCGACCTGTGCTTCATGGAGGCCCACTGCGCCTGGCAGCTGATCAGCCTCGCCGCCTCGCTCCCGGCCGGCAGCGAGGTCACCGTGCGCTGCGGTGAACTGCTGGGGCTGGTGCTGGAGCAACTGGGCGCCGGCGAGGTGCCCCAGCTGCTGGTCCGCGTGGAGGGCGAAGGGGACGAGGAGGACGCCGGGTGAGCGAGGGACTGAGGCTGCGGATGGAGTTCCGCGGTCCCGAACTGCCCCTGGTGCGCGCCCTGGTGGAGGAGGCGTCACTGCGCGCCCGTCTCACCGGCTCCGCCGGAGGCGCTTTCGGGCAGGCCGTGTTGGAGATCGCCACGGACGCCGCCGCCCGGGGCGCCGACCCGGGGGTCGTCGAACTCCGGGTGCGGCAGGGCGAGTTGCTGTGCGAGGTGACGTACGGCGGTGGTGTCCCCTCGACGGGGCGGCCCGAGGGGCTCGGCCCGCGCCTCGCGGAGTCTCTGATCGCCCGTATCGGCGCTCCCGCCCGGATCGACGTCCGCGACACCCCCGGCGGCACCTCGGTCACCCTGTCCGCCCCGGTGCCCGCCCCCTTGTCCGCCCCAGTGCGTACGCCGGCCGCTACAGCCCCGCCCGCGCGCTGAACCAGGCCGCCACCTGACTGCGGTTGTGGAACCCCAGCTTCACGAGGATGCGTTCGACATGGCCCTCGGCGGTACGGCGGGCGATGACGAGGTGGTCGGCGATCTGCTTGTTGGTGCGGCCCTGGGCGACGAGGGCCGCGACCTGCAGTTCACGGCGGGTCAGCGGGACCGGGTCGACGACGGGCGCGGCGACGGGGGTCGAGGCGTGCGTCGACGCCTGCGTCGAAGCCCGGGCGCGGGCCGGACCGTCCGCCGTGCGGGAGCCCTCCCGTGGGCCGGAGGCGGAGCTCCGCGCGGTCCCGCGTACGGCGGGCACCTCCCCCGTCCGCACACCGGAACCCGAGCCGCCGCGCCCGTCGTCCGTCCTCGGCTCGAACGCCGCGCCGTCCCGTCGCGCGCCCGCGCGCGAGCCCGCGCCCGTGCCGTCCCGCCGCCCGGCGCGCGCGCCGACGGTCGGTCCCTCGCCGGGCTCGCCCAGGGCGTAGGCCACCGCCTGCTCCGGCGTCAAACGGCCGCCCCGGCGGTGGGCCAGGGCGTAGGCGTGGTCGCCGAGGGCTCGGCGGGCGTGGTGTTCGGCGGCCCGGGCGCGGCCCGGCCGGTGGTCGTCCATGGGGTTGCCTCCGATGTCGTGCCAGATCCGGTCGACGGCGCCGCGCAGCACACCGGCCCGCTCGGCGTCGCCCGCCGACGCCTCGGCGGCGGCCAGCAGATCGAGGGTGCGGGCGAGGCTCTGCTGCTGGCTCACGGTGTACGGCAGCCGCAGACACGCGCGGGCGTGTTCGGCGGCCCGGTCGTACTGCCCGGCCGACCAGTGCGCGAGGGCGAGGGTGCGCAGCGCCCAGGAGCGGGCCCACTGTTCCCCGTGGGCCTCGCAGAGGGCGACGGCCTCGGCGCACAGCGGGATCGCCTCGTCGGCACGGCCCCGGCTGACGAGGGTGCAGGCCAGTTCGACGCGGGTGAGGACGACGAAGGCGGTGGAGGCGCGGGCCCGGCCCGGGGCGAGGGCGCCGGCCGGCACGGGCGGGGGCGCGGGCACCGGGAGTTCCTCGTCGGCGTCGGCGGCGGCCCGGACCGGGTCGAGGCCGGCCAGGACGGCGGCGGAGCGGCTGTGGACCAGGGAGGTCAGGGCGCCCGCCCACATGGCACGGGTCAGGGCCACGTCGGGCCGGGCTCCGGCGCGCAGGGCGCCGTCCATCCAGTGCCGTCCCTCGCCCCAGATGCCGCCCGCGACCCAGTGGAACCACAGCCCGGCGGCGAGCCGCAGCCCGGCTTGCGCCTCGCCGGGGGTGGTGAGGCAGAAGTCCAGTGCGGCCCGGAAGTTGTCCTGGTCGATCCGGATGCGTTCGGTGATCTCCGTCTGGTCGGGGCCGAACCAGGCCTGCTCGTACTCGGCGACCAGGCGCGCGAAGTGGTCCCGGTGCCGTCGCCGGGTCTCGGTCGCCGCGCCCAGGTCGTGCAGTTTCTCCAGGCCGTAGTCGCGGAGCGACACCAGCAGCCGGTAGCGGACCTGGCCGGCGTGCTCCTCCCGGACGAGGACCGACTTGTCGACGAGCCCGGCGACGGCGTCCAGCACCGCGCACGGGGTGATCTTCTCCCCGGTGCCGGCGTCCTCCCCGGCGCAGACCGCCTCGGCGGCGGCCAGGTCGAAGCCGCCGACGAACACCGACAGCCACGCCCACACCAACTGCTCCTGCGGGGTGCACAGTTCATGGCTCCAGTCGACGGCGGAGCGCAGGGTGCGGTGGCGGGGCGCGGAGGTCGGGCTGCCGCAGGTCAGGAGCTGGTAGCGGTCGTCGAGGCGTTCGACGAGCTGGTCCACGCCGAGGGCCCGCACCCGGACGGCCGCCAGTTCGATGGCGAGCGGCAGCCCGTCGAGGCGGCGGCAGAGCCGGGCCACGGCCTGCTGGTTCGCCTCGCCGACAGTGAAGCCGGGCACCACGGCCGCCGCCCGGTCGGCGAACAGCCTGAGCGCGGGGAAGGACTCGACCGCCGACGAACTCGTGGACGGGCTCAGCTCCTCCGGCGCGGGCGCGGGCAGCGGCGGCACCTCGAAGAGCTGCTCCCCGGCCAGCCCGAGCCGGTGTCTGCTGGTGGCGAGGATCCGTACGCCCTCGGTGGCCGCCAGCACGGTCCCCGCGAGGACCGCGCAACTGCGCAGCAGATGCTCGCAGTTGTCCAGGACGATCAATAACCGCCGCTCGCGCAGATGGTCGACGAGGATCTCCAGCGGGGGCCGCACGGTCTCGTTGCGCACGCCGAGCGCGTCGTTGACGGCGTGCGGGACGAACGCCTCGTCGCTCAGCGCGGCCAGCGGCACGAGCCACACGCCGTCCGGGAAGGCCCGTGCGACCTGTCCCGCCACATGTCCGGCGAGCCGGGTCTTGCCCACCCCGCCGGGTCCCGTCAGCGTCAGCAGTCTGCCCGCCGACAACAACCGTCTGACATCGGCCGCCTCGTCCCGTCGCCCCACGAAGCTCGTCAGCTCCGCCGGGAAACCGGAAGTGCGCCGCGACTCCGATCCGCCCACGATGCTGGTCACGCCCTCAGTTGTGGTTCCCGTACGCGCTGTTGTAACCCCGAAGGGTAGGCAGCGGGCACGGGCGGGACGCCCGCTTCGTGGATTTGCCGCCTCTTCGGGTGAGGGCGCCGGGCGGGGTCAGCCGGTGGCGACGGTCAGGATCGCCCCGACCACCCGGGGCAGCGAGTCCGGGTGGAGCCACAGGAAGAGGTTGGGCTCGACGAGTTCCAGCTCCATCACCCACGGCTGCCCGTCCGCCCCGGTGACCAGGTCGACGCGCGCGTACAGCAGCTCCGGCCGGTCCGGTACGGCGGCCAACGCCCGCTCGGCGACGGCGAGTTCGGCCTCGGTCGGGGTCCAGGGCACCAGGTCGGGGTGGGCGGTCTTCTCGGCGTCGTACGCGGTGCCGGGCGCGAGCACCGCACCCTTGCGGCTGGCGTGCAGCAGTCGGCCGCCGAAGAACTGCAGGGCCCGCTCCCCCTCGGTGTCGATGCCGGCCACGAACGGCTGCACCATCGCGGTGAGCCCCTCGGCCCGCATCCGCTCGACGTGCGCCGCGGCGGTCTCCCGCTGGTCAGGGGTGTAGCGGGCGGCGAACCGGGCGCCCGCGCCGGAGGTGGGTTTCACGACGTACTCGTGCGCCTCGGGCAGCCGCAGGGGGTCGCCGGGGGCGAGATAGTCCGTCGGCACGACGGGCACCCCGGCCCGCGCGAGATCGCCGATGTACCGCTTGTCGGTGTTCCAGCGCACGACCTCGGCCGGGTTGGCGAGCCGGGTGGCCTCGCCGGTCTTCTCCGCCCAGGCCACGAACTCGGCCGCGCGCCAGCTGTAGTCCCAGGTGGAGCGGATGACGACGAGGTCGTACGCGGCCCAGTCCGCCGCCGGGTCGTCCCAGCGCACGGCCGCCGCGTCGGCCCCGGCCTCCCGCAGCGCCTCCACCAGCACCGGCAGATCCCGGTCGTGGTTGACCCGGGGCCCGGGATCGTAGGTGGCGAGAGCGATACGGGGGGCGGCTGTGCGGGCCACGGGGGGCTCCGTTCTCTTGCGTCTTCGGCTGACTGGCGCTCCGGCGCAGGCTAACAATCGCGGGTGACGTGACGGGACCGGGTTCTCGCGGGCGCCCGGGTCGCCGTCGGCCCGTTGCGGGTCACGGCGCCGAGGGCCCCGTGAGGAAGCGGCCGTCCCTGTCGTACGGCCAGACGTTGGGGACGCAGCCCTTCATGCCCTTGATCTGCTGCATCATCGCCGGGGCGGGCTTGCCCTCGCCGGGGCAGGTGACGTGGCCCTGGCCGAGGAAGTGGCCGACCTCGTGGTTGATGATCAGGGCGCGGTAGGCCTTGACGTCGTCGGCGTAGACGGGGGTCGCCAGCTCCCAGCGTTCGAGGTTGACCATGACGTTCTCGCCGGCCTGGCAGTTGAACTCGCCGCGGGTGTTCAGCCCGACCCGGCCGCAGAACACGTCGACCGTGCCGGGGGTCGCCACCTTGACGACGAAGTCGGTGGGGCCGCCGGAGACCCGCTGGAACGCCGAGGTGCCGTCGGTGGTCCAGCCGCGCGGGTCGGCGAGCACGGCCTCCACCTCGTCGGCGACCTCGGCGGCCGACAGCGACAGCCCCTTCTCGACGTCGACGCGGTAGCGCAGGGGCGTCCCCTTGCCCACCTTGGGGCTGCCGCCGGAGGCCGTGGTGAACGTGCCGGGCCCGGTTCTGGGGATGGTGATGGGCGAGTCGCCGGGAGAGGGCGACCCGGAGGCGCTCGACGACGGGCTGGGCGAGGAGGAGGGACTGCCGGAGACCCCCGCGTCGGCGTCGGCGCTCCGGCTGGGAGCGGTCGAGCGCCGGGAGCGCTCGGGCGAGGACTCGGCGGACGTACCGGCGGCGGGCTCACGGGCCGTCTCGCCCGTGCCGCCTCCCATCCACCCCACCGCGGCCAATCCGGCGACACCGACGACCGCCACAGCCCCGAGGCCGCTCCGCAGAGGCACTCTCGCGCGCGGCTCACGGGCCTTCCGCCGACGGCCGGTGCCGGTGCCGGTGCCGGTACGGCTGCCGGTGCGAGAACGTGTTGCCTTGTGCGCGCTCATGTTCCTTCAGAGTGTGATCAGTATGTGATCGGATGTGGCCGAGTCGGTCACGAAAAGGTAACGGCTGATCGACTCCGCTCCGTACCACCGCTTGACCTTCACCTTCGGTGAAGCCCCAGCATCGATCGCGGAACGAGGAACGCCAGGTCCGCGGAAAAGCCAGAGAGAGCCAGAGAGAGCCAGGGGGAGCCATGGAGATGCTGACGATCGGGGCCTTCGCCAAGGCGTGCCGGCTGTCACCGAAGGCACTGCGGCTCTACGACGAGCTGGAGCTGCTGCGGCCCGCCCGGGTCGACCCCGACACCGGCTACCGCTACTACGCCGCCGGGCAGTTGGAGCAGGCCCGGCTGGTGGCCTGGCTCCGCCGGCTCGGAATGCCGCTGGCCCGTATCCGTACGGTGTGCGCGCTGGAGCCGGGCGCCGCGGCCCGGGAGATCCGGGCGTACTGGGCCGGTGTCGAGGCCGAGACGGCGACCCGACGCGACCTGGCGGCCTTCCTCGTGGACCACCTCACCCACCCGTCCGAGGAGGACACCGCGATGCTCGAACTCCGTTACGCCGCCCTCTCCGACACCGGCCTCGTCCGGCCCGCCAACCAGGACACCGCCTACGCAGGCTCCCGCGTCCTCGCCGTCGCCGACGGCTTCGGCCCCGCCGGGGCCCCCGCGAGCACGGCGGCCGTGGAGGCGCTGAAGACCCTGGACCGCAGCACCCTCCCGGCGGGCAGTGTGCTGAACCTGCTGGAGGACGCGGTCCGGGGCGCGACCGACGCCGTACGCGGCGTCGCGGGGACCGGGGAGGACGGTACGACCCTGACGGCGATGCTCTGGACCGGCTCGCAGCTCGCCCTCGTGCACATCGGCGACTCCCGCGCGTATCTGCTGCGCGGCGGCGAGCTGTTCCGTATCACCCATGACCACACCGTCGTCCAGTCGATGATCGACGAGGGCCGTCTCACGCCGGAGGAAGCCACCACGCACCCCCAACCCGCCCTGCTTCTCAAGGCGTTGACCAACAGCGGGACCACCGCCACCCCCGACCTGCGCCTCCACGACGCCCACCCCGGCGACCGCTACCTCCTGTGCTCCGACGGCCTCTCCTCGGTCGTCCCCGACCCGGCCCTCCGGCGCACCCTGTCCTCGGCCCCCGACCCCGAGACCGCCGTACGCGCCCTCGTCACCCAGGCGAACGAGGCGGGCGGCCCGGACAACGTGAGCTGTGTGGTGGCGGACGTGGTGACGGACGTGGTGACGGACGCGGTGGCCGGGGAGCGCTAGGAGGCGCCGCCCACACGTCCTCCGCCGTTCCGCCGCGCCGCAGACGGCCCCGCCACCCGTTCCAGCGCTCGGCCCAGGCGGTTCACCCACTCCTCGGCCGTGCCCCGCACCCGGGGGTGCGCGGTGCGGAAGTCCGCCCAGTCCGCGGCGTCCAGGACGAGCGTGTCCACGCGCAGGGGGTCGGCGGGGGCGGGGGCGCCGGTGCCGGGCTCACGGCGGAAGACCCTGTGGAGCAGCCGCGCGGAGAGCCGGGTGACCTCGGCCTCGGCGAGGAGGACGGCGTCGTAGAGGTCCTTGGCCTGCGCGCGGCCCTCGGAGGCGCAGTCGGTGTGCAGCCACAGGAGCTTCCAGGCGAGGGACAGGGCGGGGCCGGGGGTGCGGACGACGGTCCGGCCGGAGCCGTCGGCGCGGGGTATCGCCGTCCACACGGGGAGCTCCGGGAGCCGCTCGTCGCGGGCGAAGTCCAGCCGCGCCTCGCCGGGCGGCAGGCCTTCCGCCGTCCAGGGGATGATCAGACGGGTGCCGGGGGTCTCGTACTCGGTGTAGGTCCAGAGGCCGTCGGGCCGGGCGCCGTCCACGTCGAGCACCACACCCGGCGCGGCCACCGGCCGTTCCCGGACGAGGTCGAGCAGCGCCAGATGCGGCGGCCGTTCCTCCGGCTCCACCTCGAAGACCCAGTGCAGCCCCTCGGGCGGAACCGCCGGCCGCAGGCCCCCGGTGTCGAACTCCTCGAACTTCCAGATCTCGTACCGCCCGGCGCCGGCGGCCGCCTCCGGCCACTGCTGCACGGCCTCCAACCCGTCCACGTACGGATAGGGATGGCCGGGGTCCACCGGGATCAGCAGGGGCTGGGGAACGATCCAGTCGAGGTCGGCGGGCTCACGCGCCTCGGCCCCCACCCACGCCGGCATGACCATGCTCCCGCGCAGCACCAGGTCCTCCCCCAAGGGGGAGTGATCGGCGACCAGATGGAGCAGATGGTCGAGCACGGCCCGGTGCGCGGCCCTGTGCTCGGACCGGCGTGCGGCCTGGTGCGCGGCCCGCCGCCGCTCGTCGTCCTCCGGCGACCCGTTCACCGGACCTCCGCCGGCTCTTCGGCACGCACGTCCGTCCGCTCGTCGATCCATCCGGCGTCCAGACCCGGGCGGTCGTCGTGGACGACGAACTCCTCCTCCACCTCCACGGCCTTGAACCCCGCCGTGGCGAGCGCGTCGAGGAGGGCGTCGAGACGGCGACGGGCCTCGGGGCGGCCGACATCGCGGCAGCGCTGGGTGACGAACCGCTCGTGCCGGCGTCCGGACCGCCCTCCCTGTCGGCCCTCGGCCTCGCCCAGTTCGCGTCGGGCGTTGCGTGACACATGGGCCGAGTGGCGCTCGGCGAGGGCGCGGACCGTCGCCACCTCGGTGTCGTCGGCGAGGGCGAGCTTGACGTGATGCTCGAAGTGGCAGCCGGGCGGGAGGGCGCGTGCCTCGGCGGCCGTCCGGGGCACGTCCTCGTTCCAGGGCGTGGCCTCGATCTTCACCCGGCTGACGCCGAAGCCCTCGGCGCCCAGCCGTCCGACCCACGCCGACGCGGCCGCCCGCTGCGCCGACAGCGACCCCTGGCCACGGACGGTCAGCATCGGCTGGTCGGGCGTCGCTCCCCGGTCGAGCACGATCCGCGTGTACTTGACCCGGTGCCGCTCCGCCCAGCGACGTATCCGGTCCTCACCGTCGGCCCCGGACGGTGCCACCACCGTCAGATGGGTCTCGAACTCCCCCGTGAACTCCCGCACCGCCGCCCCGCATTCCCCCGTGCTCACCCGTCGGCGTCCGCCGACCTGCCGGCACCAGCCGACTCACCGGTGGCCGACTGTACTGACCGCCACTGACAACGGCGGCACGGCGACCGGTGCCGGAGCCGGGGCCGCCGACTGGAGGGCCGCGCTCAGGAGGGTGAGTCGCCCGGGTCCCAGTCCAGCAGGCGGACCTTCGCGACCGTGCGGACATGGCGGCGCATCGCGGCGGCCGCCTGCTGGGGCTGTCGGGCGGCGATGGCGTCGAGGATCGCCTGGTGCTGGGCGAGGGAACGGTCGGGCCGGCCGGGTTGACGCAGCGACTCGGTGCGGCTCTCGGCGATCTGGTCGGCGATGGAGCGCATGAACTCGGCGAGCAGACTGCTGTGCGCGGCCGCCGTGACCGCCGCGTGGAACAGCCGGTCGCCCTCGACGCCGTGCCCGTCCCGCTCGATCTCCCCGGCCATGTGCGTGAGCGCGTCCCGCATCGCGGTCAGGTCGTCCTCCGTACGGCGCTCGGCGGCCAGTTCGGCGAGCTTCGTCTCCAACGCCTCGCGGGCCTCCAGCACATCGGGCAGCCGACGACGCCGTTCGACCATCCGCTCGACCGGCTCGACGTCCAGGCTGTCCCGGACGAGATACGTGCCGCCGCCGTGCCTGGCCTCCACCAGGCCCTGGACCTCCAGCACCACGATGGCCTGCTTGACCGAGGCCCGGCTCACGCCCAGCCGCTGGGCCAGGTCCCGCTCGGGCGGCAGCCGGTCGCCGGCCTTCAGACCGCCCTCGGCGACGTACTGCCGCAGCCGGTCGAGGACCTGCTCGTAGAGCCGCTGCTTGGCCATGGGGCGCAGGGCGTCGCTCACGATTCCCCCTCTGTACGGCTCGTACGGCTCGTGTCACTGGTCCGGCGTCGCTCGTCGGGAGCGTAACACCGGGGGTGGTCAGTGGATCGATGGCCGAGTGGCTGAACCAATTTTCGCTCACCCTCTTGACGCCCACCGCCGCACGCCCCCACGCTGGCCACCCATAAGTGGCTCAGCCACTTGACCACTTACGGCACTCCCCCTCCGCCGTTCCGGGACCCAACGACGGGAGCCCGTATGTCCCCCGAACTGATCTCGATCCTCGTCCTCGCCGTGGTGTTCGTCATCGCCACGACCCGTTCCGTGAACATGGGCGCGCTCGCGTTCGCCGCCGCCTTCGGAGTGGGCGAACTCGTCGCCGACCTCGACGCGGACGGCATCTTCGCCGGCTTCCCCGGTGACCTGTTCGTCGTCCTCGTCGGCGTCACCTACCTCTTCGCGATCGCCCGCGCCAACGGCACGACCGACTGGCTGGTCCATGCCTCGATCCGGCTCGTACGGGGGCGGGTGGCGCTGATCCCCTGGGTGATGTTCTTCCTCACCGGCGCGCTCACGGCGATCGGCGCGGTCAGTCCGGCGGCCGTCGCGATCGTCGCCCCCATCGCCCTCAGCTTCGCCTCGCGCTACGGCATCAGCCCTCTGCTGATGGGCGCGATGGTCGTCCACGGCGCGCAGGGCGGCGGCTTCTCCCCGATCAGCATCTACGGCACGATCGTCAACGGCATCGTCGAACGCGAGGACCTCCCCGGCAACGAACTGTTCCTCTTCCTGACGTCCCTGATCGCCAACCTGGTGATAGCGGGAGTGGTGTTCGTCCTGTTCGGCGGCCTGAAACTGACCTCGTCCCCCGCGTCCCCGGCCGCCTCCACCACCGGGCCGGACCCGGACCCCGAGCCCGACACGCCGCTCACCCCCGCCGTCGCGGCCACCCTCACCTCCCTCGCCGCCCTGGTCGTCGCGGTCCTCGCCTTCGACCTGGACGCGGGCCTCACCGCCGTCACCCTCGCCGCCCTCCTCAGCGCCCTGTGGCCCGACGACAGCCGCAAGGCCGTGAGCCAGATCGCCTGGTCCACGGTCCTCCTCATCTGCGGTGTCCTCACCTACGTGGGCGTGCTCGACGAGATGGGCACCATCACCTGGGCCGGCGAGGGCGTCAGCGACATCGGCGTCCCCCTCCTCGCCGCCGTACTCCTCTGCTACATCGGTGCGATCGTCTCCGCCTTCGCCTCCTCCGTCGGCATCATGGGCGCGCTGATCCCCCTGGCCGTGCCGTTCCTGGCCCAGGGCGAGATCGGCGCGGTCGGCATGATCGCCGCACTCGCCGTCTCCGCGACGGTCGTGGACGTGAGCCCCTTCTCCACGAACGGCGCGCTGGTCCTGGCCGCCGCACCGGACGTCGACCGCGAGCGTTTCTTCCGCCAGCTGATGATCTACGGAGCCGTCGTCGTGGCGGTGGTCCCCGCGGTGGTATGGCTGGTGCTGGTGGTCCCGGGGTTCGGGTAGTCACCCGTACGGCAGCGGTACACCGGCACACACCGGCAGCGGTATCTCGAACGACGACAACCAAGGAGTACGAGACGTGTCCCCTCTCTTCCCGGCCCTCACCGGCGAAGCCCGCACCCCCGACCGGCCCGCCCTGCGCTTCGGCGAGCGTTCCCTGACGTACGGGGAGCTCGCGGCCGTCACCGACGCGCTGGCCGCCCGGATCCGGGACGCGGGCCGCGTGGCCGTCTGGGCGACACCCACGCTGGAGACGGCGGTGGCCGTCGTCGCCGCGCTCCTGGCCGGTGTCCCCGCCGTACCCCTCAACCCGAAGTCGGGCCAGAGCGAGCTGGGACACATCCTCAAGGACAGCGCCCCCGCACTGATCCTCACCGCCCCCGACGCCGAACTCCCCTCCGCCCTCGCCGAGTTGCGGCGCCTGGACATCGACGTACGGCCCCCCTCGACACCCCACCCGGCGCAACCGACGGACGTACCGGCAAGCGAACCGACGAACGAACCGACGGGCGTACCGGCCGACGAGCCGACTCCCGCGGCCCCCGCCCTCGTCGTCTACACCTCCGGGACCACCGGCCCGCCCAAGGGCGCCGTCATCCCCCGCCGCGCCGTCGCGACCACCCTGGACGCGCTGGCCGACGCCTGGCAGTGGACCGCGGACGACGTGCTGGTCCACGCCCTGCCCCTCTTCCACGTGCACGGCCTGATCCTGGGCATCCTGGGCCCGCTGCGGCGCGGCGGCGCGGTCCGCCACCTCGGCAGGTTCGACACGACCGCGGTGGCCCGGGAGCTGTCGGCGGGTGCCACGATGCTGTTCGGCGTGCCCACGATGTACCACCGCATCGCCGAGACCCTGCCCACCGACCCGGACCTCGCGAAGGCACTCGGCCGCGCCCGCCTCCTCGTCTCCGGCTCCGCCGCGCTGCCGGTGCACGACCACGAGCGGATCGCGGCGGCGACGGGCCGCCGGGTGATCGAGCGGTACGGCATGACGGAGACGCTGATGAACACGAGCGTCCGCGCCGACGGCGAACCCCGCGCCGGCACGGTCGGAGTCCCCCTGCCCGGCGTGGAGTTGAGGCTGGTCGAGGACGACGGCACCCCCCTCACCGCCGACGACGGCGAGTCGGTCGGCGAGATCCAGGTGCGCGGCCCGAACCTCTTCACCGAGTACCTCAACCGCCCCGACGCCACCGCCGCCGCGTTCACCGCCGACGGCTGGTTCCGCACCGGCGACATGGCCGTCCGCGACCCCGACGGCTATGTACGCATCGTCGGCCGCAAGGCCACCGACCTCATCAAGAGCGGCGGGTACAAGATCGGCGCGGGCGAGATCGAGAACGCGCTCCTGGAGCACCCGGGAGTACGGGAGGCCGCCGTCACCGGCGCCCCCGACCCCGACCTGGGCGAACGCGTCGTCGCCTGGATCGTCCCGGCGGACCCCCAATCCCCGCCCCCGGCCGGCGAGTTGGCGGACCACGTCGCCGCCCTTCTCTCCCCCCACAAGCGCCCCCGCACCGTCCACCACCTGTCCGCCCTCCCCCGCAACGACATGGGAAAGATCATGAAGCGCGCGCTGAAGCCCGAGGCCTGAGGAGCGACGAGTGATGAGTGACCGGCGCGGCTCGGCCCGCGAGGCCATCGCCTCCCTGACGGACGACTTCACCGAACTCCCCACCCCACGACGGGAGTACGCCCCCGACGGCCCCCTCGCCTGGCACGGCTACGACGCCGCGCGTGCCCGCGCCGCCGAGCGCACCGGGGAGGAGGAGTCGGTGGTGTGGGGCCGGGCGACGATCGGCGCCTCACCGGCCGGTCCGATCCGCGCCGTGCTGATCTCCTTCGAGTTCGGCTTCCTCGGCGGCTCGCTCGGCGAACGCACCGGCGACCGCCTGGAGGCGGCGCACGCCTACGCCCGCGCCCACCGGCTGCCGGTCGTCTCCCTGGTGGCCACGGGCGGCAGCCGTATGCAGGAAGGGATGCGCGCCCTCACCCAACTCCAGCGCGTGGCCCGCGAGTCGGCGCTGACGCGGGAGGCCGGGCTGCCCCAGATCGCGGTCCTCCGCGACCCGACGACCGGCGGCGGCTGGGCCACCCTCGGCGCCGGCGCGGACATCACCCTCGCCCTCCCCACCGCCCAGATCGGCTTCGCCGGCTCCCGCGTCCGCCCCCCGGACGCGGACCCGACGGCGTACACGGCGGAGTCCCAACTCGCGGCAGGCTCGATCGACGCGGTGGTCCCCCCACCGTCCCTACGCACCACCCTGCTCCTCTACCTGACCCTCCTGACGACCCCCTCCACAACCCCGGCGCCCCCGCCCCACGCCCTCCCACCCCGCGTCCTTGAAAGGCCTCCGGCCTTTCGGGCCGAAAAAGCAGGGGGCGCAGCCCCTGCTTTTTCAGGGGCGCGGGGAACTGCGCGACCAGCCCCCACCGGACCCGCACCCGCCACACAACCGCCCCCCTCAGCCCAGAAGGCGCCCCTCCCCACCCATGGCTGGGAAGCCGTACAACGCGCCCGCTCCCCCCACCGCCCCCGAGCCGAGGCCTATCTGGACGCCTACTTCACCCGCCGAGCCCCCCTGCAAGGGGACCGCTGCGGCGGCACCGACCCCGGCATGCTCTGCGGCTTCGGCGACCACGAGGGCCGGACCGTCGCCTACGCGGCCCAGTGCGGCACCCCGACCCGCCCGGCGGGCTACCGCACCGCCACCCGCCTCATCCACCTCGCCGACCGCCTCGGCATCCCGGTCCTGACCCTGATCGACACCCCCGGCGCCGCGAACGACGCCGAAGCAGAACGCCAGGGCGCGGGCCCTGCCATCGCCGCCCTCTTCACCGCCGTGGCCACCGCCCGCACCCCCGTCACCACCCTCCTCATCGGCGAGGGCGGCTCCGGCGGAGCCCTCGCCCTCGCCGCCCCCGACCACACCTGGGCCACCCCCGACTCCTACTTCTCGGTGATCGCCCCGGAACTGGCGGCCGCCATCCTGAAGCGGCCGGAGAACGAGGTGCGGGCGACCGCGGACGAGCTGCGGGTCCGACCGCAGGACCTGGTGGAGCTGGGTGTCGTACGAGGCATCGTCGAACCCGCGGTGTCGCCCTCTTCCGCGTCCGACACGCGGTGAACCACCCGTCCGGCCGCACCCCCACCCGGCCCACCCCGACAGGCACCCCGTCCCCGTCCCCCGCACGATGCAAAGGGAACCAAGGGGCCGCCGACCGGCGGCGGTCCGTACGGTCCGTGCTCTCGGGAGGATCCGCAATGACCGCGATGACCGCCAGTCTGGAGCAGCTGCGCCGCTGCCACTTCGGCGTCGACCTCGGGGCCGCGCGGACCCGGGTGTATGTGAAGGGCGCGGGCCTGGTCGTGGACCAGCCGAGCGTCGCCGCCGTGAACACCCGGACGGGCGCGCTGATCGCGGTCGGGGAGTTCGCGGAGAAGATGACGGGCCGTACGCCCGACTACATCCGGGTCGTCCGGCCCGTCGCCGGCGGCACGGTGGTCGACATCGAGATGGCCCAGCGGATGCTGCGTCAGCTGCTGGGTGACCGGGTCCGCCGCAATCTGCGCCGCAAGCCCGTGCTGCGGGCCGCCGCCTGCACCCCGCACGGCGCGGACCCGCTCGCCCAACGCGCCACGATCGAGACCCTGGTGGGCCTCGGCGCCCGCCGGGTGGAGCTGGTGGACACCCTGATCGCGGCGGCGGTCGGCTGCGGTCTGCCGGTGGAGCAGCCCGAGGCCACCATGATCATGGTGTGCGGTGCGGGGGCCACCGAACTCGCCGTGCTCTCGCTCGGCTCGGTCGTCAGCGCGGTCCGCATCCCCGTCGGCGGCGAGACCATCGACCACGCGATCGTGCAGCATCTGCGGCTGCGCCACGAACTGACGCTGCCGAGCCAGTCCGTACGGCCGCTGCAGCTGGCCCTCTCCGGCAACGGCCTCACCCCGCACGGCCCGACCTCCACCGAGATCCACGGTCTGGACGTGGCGACGGGGCTGGCCCGTTCCGTGCAGGTGGACACGGCGGCCGTACGGGACGCCATCCAGACCCCCCTCACCGCCGTGGTCGACGGCATCGGCAAGGTGCTCCGCGACTGCCCGCCCGACCTGGTGGCCGACCTCGCCGACCGCGGCATCATGATGGTCGGCGGCAGCGCCCTGCTCCCCGGCTTCGACCAGATGCTCCGCCACGCCACCGGGATGCCGGTCCACATCGCCGAGCGCCCCGACGTCTGCGCCGCGATCGGCGTCGGTGCCATGCTGGACGGCCGGATCGCGCCCATCAGCCTGGACCCGGTGGGCGACTGACCTACGCGCTCGCGCTCACCCCGATCCCCGAGACCGCCTCACCGACGCCCCCTACGAACACTTTTCCGAACATGCCCGCGAGCGGCAGCACCCGGAGCGCACGAGGGCGGTCGGCACCACGACGGTCACCCGGCGGTCGCCCCCGTGAGCCCATGACGCCCCACCGAACGCCCGTACGTGTCGTTCTCGCCGAAGTCCCCCGCCGCTAGGGTTACTTGGAGGAACACGGCCACGGAGGTGAGCGCGCGGATGCCAGGGCCCGTGACCCGGATCGGTATCACCGGACACCGGGAGATCCCGGAGGCCGCCCTGTCCGCCGTACGCTCGGGCATCCGGGCGGAGCTGCGCGGCCGCCCCTCCGGCACCCGGGCCCTCAGCAGCCTCGCCGCCGGCGCCGACCAGCTCTTCGCGGAGATCGCCCTCGAGAGCGGCCTGCAACTGACCGCCGTCATCCCCGGTATGGACTACGAGACCCATCTCGGCGACGACCAGGTCCGGGCCGCCTACCGCCGTCTCCTCAAGTGCTGCGCCGAACGCGAGCAACTGCCGTACGAACGCACCCACGAGGAGGCGTACTACGCGGCCGGCCGGTACATCGTCGACCACACCGACCGCATGATCGCCGTCTGGGACGGCGCCCCCGCCCGCGGCCCGGGCGGCACGGCCGACATCGTCGACTACGCACGTCTCACAGGCGTCCCGGTGACGGTCCTGTGGAGCCCGGGCGTACGCCGCGCCTGACCCGCCGCCGCCGGCCCGCCCCCTGCCGACACGTGGCGTCCCTCTCCCCGTCAGGACCCGAACCGCACCAGCCAGTCCGTGTGCTGCGGCGAGACCAGTCGCTCGGCCTCCGCGACCGCGTCGGCCCACCCGTCCTCCGTGACGGTGGTGGTCATGGTGACGCGCAGGGTGTCCAGATCCTGTTCGACGAGCTTGTGCGCGTACGTGAGCGGGCGGTGCCGTCGTACCTCCTGCCAGGCGACACCGGCCGCGGCGGCGGCACTGAGGACACCGGTCGGGTCCCACCGGCTGCCGAGGACCCCCAGGGCCCGGGCCACGGCGGTGACCAGGGCCACCGCGGTCAGGGTGGTGGTGACGCCCGACCAGCGCACGGACGCCTGGTGCGCCTGCCCGGCCTTGGCGCCGTACCAGGCCAGCTGGTTGAGCACCCGGTCACGGAGATAGATGTCGCGCCGCGACGCGAACGTCTTGGCGCGCACCGCACGCATCATCGGCGTGATCTGCCCGAGCCCGAGTTCGGTGACGGACTCGCGCGGGTCCTCCCAGCCGACCTTGCGCAGCTCACTGAGCCGTTCCTCCAGCCGTTCGGCGAACCGTGCCTCGGGATTGACGAGCTGTGAGGGGAACGGTCCCCCGTGGACCATGAACTGCCAGGCCAGCGACCTGACCACCTCGGCCGCCGCCCGGTGCGCCTGCCACTGCGCCCGCGCACGGCGCCGGGACACCCAGAAGCCGATCCCGATGGTCAGGGCGTACAGCACCGCCGCGACGGCCGAGGGCACCCGGCTCCCGACCCGCTCCGCCAGGGACGCGGTGGCGGTGGCGAGCAGCAGGACGACCAGTTGCATCCGGACGACCTTGAACGACTCACCCTGATGGGTCACCGCCTTCTCATCGCACACCTGGAACAACGGAGACAGATCTCGATCACTCACCGTAGTGCTGGGGCCGGGCGTCGCAGCCATGCAGACCTCATACGGGTACCGGAAGCCAACGGAACGGTCATGCTCTCGTCAATCTTGAATTCGCGCCAGGCCGCCTGCCGGCGAACACGGCGGAGAACACGGCGAAGGACAGGCACCCTTTACCGTAGGAGGCGTGCGTGGTATAGGGCGTGCATGATAGAACCATGCCCTACAGTGTCGTCCGAACCTCAATGACCAGGCCCAAGCCACGGGATCTCGTCGGCAAGGGACTGATGACGCATTGGTCTCTTGAGGAGGACGAGAAATCTATGAACGTTCCGGGCACGAAGCCGATCCGCCGACCGGCCACGACTCGACCGGCCACCCAGCGGACGGCCACTCTCGCGACGATCGACACGCGTGAGCCCCGCGTCCAGCGGTTCACCCGTCGCGTGACAGATGTTCGCGAGTCGGGCCCAGCCGGAGCGGGCGAGTTCAACTCGTCCATCTAGCTCCCGAGCACGACACCGAGACCCCAACCTTCTTGATCAACAAGGGTGTTGGGGTCTCTCGCCGCAGCCACCGGAGCGCGTCGGCGCGTACACTCCGGGAAAGTGACGGACTTCCGCGGCCAGCGATCGATCCAGCAACTGGTCCTCAAGGTGCACAGCCGCTGCGACCTGGCGTGCGACCACTGCTACGTGTACGAACACGCCGACCAGAGCTGGCGCGGGCGGCCTGTGGTGATCGCCGAGGAGACCCTCGGCCAGGTGGCCCGCCGCCTCGCCGAATACGCGGCCGACAGCGAACTGGAATCCGTCGCCGTGATTCTGCACGGCGGAGAACCACTTCTCGCCGGACCGGCCCGGTTACGGCACATGTGTGCGGAACTCACCCGTGTATTGGCGCCGGTCACGACATTGGACCTGCGCATTCACACGAATGGCGTACAACTGAACAAGCGGCACTTGGAAGTCTTCCGGGAATTCGGAGTGAAGGTCGGAATTTCGCTCGACGGCGACCGTGTGGCGAACGACCGCCATCGGCTGGACCGCCGAGGCCGCAGCAGCTACGACCGGGTCCTGCGCGCGATCGAGCTCCTGCGCCTGCCGGAGTACCGGGACCTCTTCCAGGGGCTGCTGTGCACGGTGGACGTGGCCAATGACCCGATCGCGGTGCACGACGCGCTGACCGCCCTCGAGCCGCCCCGCGTCGACTACCTCCTCCCGCATTCGACGTGGGACAACCCTCCTCCCGGACACGGCCGGGGGACGCCCTATGCCGACTGGCTGCTGAAGATCTTCGACCGCTGGGAGGAGCAGGGGCGCCCCATGCCGGTCAGGACCTTCGACTCGGTGCTCAGCACCCTGCGCGGCGGCCCCAGCCTGACCGAGGCGCTGGGACTCGCCCCGTCCGACCTGGCGGTGATCGAGACCGACGGCACCTTCGAGCAGGCCGACTCCCTCAAGACCGCGTACGAGGGCGCGCCCGCCACCGGCTACGACGTCTTCCGGCACGGCTTCGCGGAGTTCGCCGAGCACCCCGGCGTCCGCGCCCGGCAGCTGGGCCTCGCGGGAGTCAGTGAGACCTGCCGTCGCTGCCCGGTCGTGGAGTCCTGCGGCGGCGGCCTCTACGCCCACCGGTACAGCGGGGAGCGGGGCTTCGACAACCCGTCCGTGTTCTGCGCCGACCTGCGGGGCCTGGTCGAGGGCATCGCCGAGCGGATCACCGACCGCGCGCTGCACCCGGCGGTCACTGACACCGAACGTCTCCGGCTGGCCCAACTGGACCTGAACCGGAACCTGTTGGCCCGGGTGAACACCGTACTGGCGGGTGACGCGGGCTGGGACGCGACCTGGGGGCTCCTGGTCGAGCTGGACTCCGACGCCGCCACCGCGGCCCACCTGGACGCCGTTCTCGCCCACCCGTACCTGCGCACCGTGCTGCTGCGTGCCCTGGACGGGCGCGCCGACCTCCCCCGGCTGGCGGCGACCGCCCTGGCGGCCGCCGTGCTCGCGGAGACGGAAACCGCCCTCACGTGGTGGCAGCCGACCCGGGACCTGTACCTCCCGACCCTCGGGACCCTGCGTCTCTCGGCTCCCGGACGGGTGGCGTGCGCGATCACGGCGGACGGTCTCCAGGTGACCGGAACGGACCGGGACGGCGGCGAACTGCACGTCGAGTGGCGCCCGTTGCGGTCGACGGGACCCACCGGCGAACCGCCGCTCCTCATCGACGACGCCGACCCCTGCCGTGACTGCTACCCGGTGCCGGTCGCACCCCCGCTGAGCCCCAGCGACCTGGCACTCTTCGGCAAGCGACTGCGCGCCGCCTACGACGCGCCGGAGACGGACGAGCCGAGCCGGCCGCCGGGCCCGGACCTGTCCCTGTGCACCACGATCACCCCCCTCGCGGCGGGCGGCGGACTCCGGCTGCCGAGGACGGACACACCGGGGGCCCTCGGGGTGGCGGTCGACATCGAGGCCGATGAGCTGGCCCGCGAACTGCCCCGACTGCTCCGGCGGTCCAGGCTCGCCGCGCTGCGCCAGGTGGCGGACCTGAACGTGCCGGGCACGGGCGCCGGACGCCTCCTCGACGAGGCGAGCGAGGCCATCGGCCGGGCGACGGTGTCGACCGACCGGGCCGCCCGCAGCGAGGAACTGCGCCACGCCCGCCACACCCTGGACCGGCTCACCGCTACCCAGGATGCCCAACTCACCGAGTCTGGAGTTCACTTGGCGGAGGAACTACGAAGAGAATGGGTGACGCTGCATGGGTGACGCCACTCGACCGCAGGGCCCGACGGCCCGTCTCCACCACGACCTGGCCGAGTGGGGCGTCCGCCCCGGAGGCGTCCTGATGGTGCACTCCTCGCTGAGCGGCACCGGCCTCGCCCCCGTCGCCGTACGCGACGCGCTGCTGAGAGCGCTGGGCCCCGACGGCACCCTCGTCGTCCCCGCCTTCACCCCGGAGAACTCCGACACCTCCCGCGAGTACCAGGCGTTCACGGACGGCATGACCGAGCGGGAGAAGGCCGAGTTCCGGGCGGGGATGCTGCCGTTCGAGAAGGACGCCACGCCCTGCCCGGCGATGGGCGCGCTCGCCGAGTGCGTACGCAGCACCCCCGGGGCCGTGCGCAGCGCCCACCCGCAGACCTCGTTCGCCGCACTCGGCCCGCGCGCGGCGGAGCTGCTGGGCGACCACGATCCGCGCTGCCATCTCGGCGAACGGTCCCCCATGGCCACGCTGTACGCGGCGGACGCCCAGATACTCCTGCTGCGCGTGGGGTTCGAGGTGTGCACCGCGTTCCACCTCGCCGAGTACCGGACCAGCCCGGCCCCGCCGACGCGGACGTACCGCTGTGTGCTGGAGGAGAAGGGCAACTGGTTCGAGTACGAGGATCTCGCCCTGTTCGACGGGGACTTCGGGGAGATCGGGGCGCAGCTGCCGCGTGAACTGATCGGGGTGCGGGAATGGGCGGGGAAGCCCGTCCTCCTCCTTCAGATGCGGGCCGCTGTCGACACCGCGGCCCGGCTCATGTCCGGATATCGCTGACAAATGACGTGAAACAAGCCATGCGGTCACGGGGGTGGTCGGGCACATTGTTGGTTCCGGCCAGATGACTCTCCGGCGGGGGAACAGAGGGCATCGACAGGCGGGGGGCGCGTGAACAGACATGTACGAGGGCGAGGCGCACCGGACAACCGGCCCTACTTCTTCCTGAGCTATGCCCACACTCCGTCCGGGCCCGACAGCAAGGACCCGGACCACTGGGTCTACCAGCTCTACAAGGACCTGTGCGCCGACATCCTGGCCATCACCGATCTGCCGGCGGGCACCCCCCCGGGCTTCATGGACCGGGAGATGCGCTCGGGAGAGGGCTGGCCGGTCCGGCTCAGCGACAACCTGGCGCACTGCCGGGTGTTCGTGCCGCTGTACTCCCCGCGGTACTTCAGCAGCGAGGCCTGCGGTCGGGAATGGTTCGCCTTCAGCGACCGCATACGCCAGGCCCGGGACGCGGGCGCCGGCGACATCCCGGCGATCGTGCCGGCGCTGTGGAGTCGCGTCGGCATGGACCGGCTGCCCGAGTCGGTGCGCCATCTGCAGGTGGAGCGCAACGCGTTCCCGGAGCGCTATCTGGACCACGGGATCTACGGGCTGATCAAACTGCAGCGGCTGCGGGACGAGTACGACGAGACGGTCTTCATGCTCGCCCAGCGCATCGTGCAGGTCGCCGAGGAGACGCCGCTGCCGTCGAGCACCCCTCGGCCGTTCGAGTCCACGCCGAGCGCCTTCGCTCCCCCGGGGGACGGACCCCGCCGTATCCATCTGACCGTGGCGGCCCCCGCCCGTCACCTGGTCCCGGAAGCCCGCAGGAACGGCCTCTACGGCGAGAGCGCACTGCAGTGGAACCCCTACGGTGACGAGACACCACGGCCCATCGCCACGCTGGCGGAGGAACTGATCCGCTCGCTGGACTACCGGATCACCGTCTCCGACTTCGACAACGAGGACCCGACCACCGACGACCTGGCGGCCGGCGGGTCCGACGGACAGCCCGGGGCCGAGGAGCCCGCGACCGGCCACCCGGCGATCCTGCTGGTCGACTGCTGGGCGGTCCTCGACGAGGACCGGCGGCGCAGGCTCAAGGCGTTCGACGCGAACGCCCGCCCCTGGGTCGGCGCGATCGTCCCCTGGAACCACAGCGACGAGGAGTGCCACGGCGCGGAAGGACGGCAGGTCAAGGCGAAGCTGGAACGCACCCTCCCCCTGATCCTGGAGCGGGGGCGCCGCACCGACTGCCGGATCGCGGCCAACGGCGTGCCCTCGCTCCAGGTGTTCGCCGACGTGCTGCCGGCTCTGGCGGCGCACACGACCCGGCAGTACCTCAGGCACGCGCAGGCGCATCCGCCCGAGGGCCCACAGCTGCCGAAGCCCCGCCTCATGGGCCCCACCTACCCGCAGCAGCCCGCCGCGGGTTCCGATCACGGAGGAGAAGCATGACGGCCGGGCAGCGTGGACGGATCATCACCTTCTATTCGTACAAGGGTGGTACGGGCCGCACGATGGCCCTGGCCAACACGGCGTGGATCCTCGCCGCGAACGGCAAGCGGGTCCTGACGGTCGACTGGGACCTGGAGGCACCGGGTCTGCACCGCTTCTTCGAGCCGTTCCTCGACCCCAACGTGCTCGCCGCCACCTCGGGCGTGATCGACATCATCACCGAGTACTGCTGGGCCGCGACCACCGGCGGACCGCGTTCGGGTGCCTGGCACCGGGACTACGCCCGTGTCGAGGACCATGCCATCTCGCTCGCCCCCGAGCGCCTCAACCTGGCGTTCCCGAAGGGCGGTTCGCTCGACTTCCTGTCGGCCGGGCGGCAGAACCGCGAGTACTCGGCGACGGTGTCGTCGTTCGAGTGGGACAACTTCTACGAGCGGCTGGGCGGCGGCCTGTTCCTGGACACGCTCCGCGAGGACATGAAGGCGTCCTACGACTACGTCCTCATCGACAGCCGGACGGGGCTGTCCGACAACGCGGACATCTGCACCATCCAGATGCCCGACGTGCTGGTCGACTGCTTCACCCTCAGCGGCCAGGCGCTGGACGGCGCGGCCGCCGTGGCGCACAGCGCCGAGAAGGGGTACGGCAAGCGGTGGATCCGGGTGCTGCCCGTGCCGATGCGGGTCGACGAGGCCGAGAAGGAGAAGGCCGACGCGGGACGGGCGCTGGCCCGGCTGAAGTTCGAGGGGTTACCGAAGGGCGCCGACCGTGCGGACCTGGCACCCGAGGAGCTCAACGCGTACTGGGGGAAGGTCGAGATCCCCTACCGCCCCTACTACGCCTACGAGGAGACCCTCGCGACCGTCGGCGACAAGAGCGGCAACGCGAACTCCCTGCTGTCCGCCTTCGAACGCCTCACCTCGGTGCTCTCCGACGACGAGGTCACCTCGCTGCCGCCCCTACCGGAACAGGTGCGGCTGCGCTGCCTGGAGGCGTTCACCCGGCAGCTGCCGCAGACGCAGGCCGTGGAGGTCCTGGTGGTCCACGCGGCGGAGAACCGCATGTGGGCCGAGTGGGTGGAGGGCGTCCTCAAGCGGTCCGGTTGCCGCGTCACCCTGCACGACGTGGCCGGCGGCCCGCCGGAGCCCCCCGCCCCGGACACCCGCGTCCTGCTCCTGCTGTCGCACGCCTTCGACAAGTCCCGTCACGCGGAGCGGGTCCGCCAGGCCCTCACCACGGCCGGCCAGAACGCCCCGGCCGCCCTGCCGGCCCTGGCCCGGGTCGAGGAGGTCCGGCCGACCGGCGCCTACAGCGAGGTGGTGGACCTGCACCGGCTCGGCGAGGCGGACGGCGCCGACGGACTCCACGAGGTCCTGCGGCTGCGGGCCGAGCCCGTGACCGCCGGGGGCTCGGACGCCAGGTTCCCGGGCCGGGCACCCGACATCTGGGACGCGCCCCAGCGCAACACCACCTTCACCGGCCGGAGCGTGATCCTCGACCAGCTCCGGGAGCAGCTCCGCGGCGGCATCTCCGTCGTACTGCCGCGCCCGCAGGCGCTGTTCGGGCTCGGCGGCGTCGGCAAGACCCAGGTGGCGCTGGAGTACGTGCACCGGTTCATGGCCGACTACGACCTGGTGTGGTGGGTCTCCGCCGAGCACATCGACAACGTGGTCGCCTCGCTCGCCGAACTGGGCGCCCGGATCGGCGCCCCCGGCGGTGACGACATGGCCCTGGCCTGCCAGGAAGCCGTACGCATGCTGGGCCGGGGCGTGCCGACCAAGCGCTGGCTGCTGGTCTTCGACAACGCCGACACCCCCGAGGAGCTGACCCGCTTCTTCCCCACGGGCGGCGGCGGGCACATCCTCGTCACCTCCCGGAACCAGGCCTGGGCGCAGCAGGGCGCGTCGCTGCCCGTCGACGTGTTCCTGCGCCAGGAGAGCGTGGAGCACCTCTCCCTGCGGGCGCCCGGCCTCAGCGCCGAGGAGGCCGACCGGGTGGCGGAGGCGGTGGGCGACCTCCCGCTGGCCGTCGAGCAGGCGGCGGCCTGGCTCGCCGAGACGGCCACGCCGGTCGAGGAATACCTCAGCGAGCTCGCCGAACAGACCACCCATGTGCTCGACCTCAACCAGCCCACCGACTACCCCACTACGGTGGCGGCGACCTGGAACATCTCCATCGCCCGACTGCAGGAACGTTCTCCTGCCTCGGTGCGGCTGCTGCAGCTGTGCGCGTTCATGGCCCCCGAGCCGATATCGTCCCGCCTGCTCTACAGCAAGGAGATGCGGGACGAACTGCGCAAGGTGGACCCCGCCTTCCAGGAGAGCCTGATGGTGGGCCGGGCCATCAGCGAGATCGCCCGGCTCGCCCTCGCCAAGGTCGACCAGGTCAGCAACAGCGTCCAGATCCACCGGCTGGTGCAGGCGGTCATCCGTTCGCAGCTCACCGAGGAGGAGCAGCGCCACGCCCGGCACGTCGTCCACACCGTGCTCGCGGGTGCCCGGCCCGACGACGACGAGCCCACCGACAACCCCGAGGACTGGCCGCGCTTCGAGGTGATCTGGCCCCATCTGCGCGCCTCGGACATCCGCAACTGCACGGAGTCGGAACCCCGCCGGCTGCTCATCGACCGCGTCCGGTACATGTGGAAGCGCGGGGACTTCCCCGGCGCCCAGCGCCTCGCCGACGATCTGCTGACGCACTGGAAGCCCGCACTGGGCGAGAACCACCGGCAGTACCTGTATCTGCGCTGCCAGCTCGCCAACGTGCTCCGCTCGCAGGGGCGTTACGTCGAGGCCGAGGAGATCGACCGGGATCTGCTGGAGCGTCAGCGCCGGGTGCTGGGGCCCTCGGACGCCCACACGTACATCACCACGTCGTCCCTCGCCAGCGACTACGCGGCCCTGGGCGAGTACGGCAAGGCGGAGAAGCTGGCCCGCGAGGCACGGGAGGGGTTCAGCCGCACCTTCTACCCCGCGCACCCGAGGACGCTGAGCGCGGCGAACAACCTGGCGCTGGCCCTGCGCATGGTCGGTCGCTACGACGACGCCCGGGACATCGACCAGGACACCTACTTCCGCCGCAAGGACGTCCTCGGACCCGACCATCCCTACACCCTGTCGTCCGCCTCCAGTCTCGGCCGGGATCTGCGCGAGGTGGGCCACTACACCGAGTCGGTCACCCTGCTGTCGGGGGCGTACGAGGCCCACAAGCGGGTGCTCGGCAAGGACTTCCCCGGCACGCTCAGCTGCGCGAAGTCGCTGGCCGTGTCGCTGCGGCGGGCGGGCGAGTTCAAGGACGCGCACCGTCTGACGCAGGCGACCCGGGACCAGTACCACGCGCAGTACGACGCCCACACCCCCGACTCGCTCGCCTGCGACCTGAACCTGGCGGCCGACCTGTACGCCGCCGACAAGCGGGAGGAGGCGCGCCGGATCGCGATGGAGGCGCTGGCCGAGTACCGGAAGGTACCGGGCGAGGAGCATCCGTACACCCAGGCCGCGCTCAACAACCTGGGCGTCTACCACTGGGCCTGCGGCGACGCGGAAGAGGCGGAGAAGGTGTTCCTGCGGGTGATGCTCCGCATGGTCGAGGTGCTGGGCGACCACCATCCGCACACGCTGTTCTGCCGCACCAACTACGCCAACGTCCTGGCCGAGCAGGGCCGCGCGGAGGAGGCGTGGGCTCTGGAGGAGCCCGCCCGTGAGGCCCTGAAGGACGTGCTCGGTGAGCACCATCCGGAGGCGTTGGCGGTGGTCGCCAACTCCACACTGACGCTGCGCGCCCTCGGGCGGGTGCCGGAGGCGGACCGGCTGCGCGAGGAAGTGGTCGCCGAACTCACCAGGCTCAGAAGGCAGTTGGGCGAGGGGAGCGGGGTCACCCAGCTGGTGGCGCAGAGTCGTCGGGTCTACCGCGACCTGGAGCCGCTGGCGGTGTGAGGGCCCCCGCGCGGGGCCCTACTCGACGGTCAGACCGGCGGGGCCAGGGACAGCAGAGTGCCTCTCAGGAGCCAGCTCAGGACCCCCGGCAGGGCGCGGAGCGAGGCGAAGTGGGCGGCGGCGGGTTCGAGGACGGCGGTGGCGCGGGGGATGCGGTCGGCCAGCCAGGAGGAGTGGGCCGCCGGGGAGAAGACGTCCTTCGCGCCGTACCAGAAGAGCACCGGCACCCGGATCTCGCCGGGCTCGAACCCCCACGGGGAGGTCAGCGCCAGGGCGTCGTCGATCCATCCGTACGGTGAAGTGCGCACCGCCTCCTGGTAGTTGCGCAGCAGCATCGCGCGGATGCCGTTGTCGGAGACGATCAGCCGGTCCTCGTCGGTGAGGTCGTCGCGCAGCTGCTCCAGCAGCCGCGCGGGATCGGAGCGGATCGCCGCCGAGCGCGGGATCAGCCGGGCCGTGAAGCCCTGGGGGTCGGTGTGCGCGGAATGGAACTCATGGACGTTGGAGGGCGCCATGCCCGCGTACCAGTCGAGTCCGGCGGCGTCCTGCGGCGCCAGCGTCACCAACGCGGCGGCCCGGGTCACCCGGTGCGGCAGCAGTGCCGCGCAGGCCAGGGCGTGCGGGGCGCCGCCGGAGCGGCCCACCACCGCGAAGCGGTCCACGCCCAGCGCGTCGGCGACGACGGTGACGTCCTCGACGGCGTCGACGACCCGTCGGCCGGGTCTGCGGTCGGATCCCCCGTACCCCGGGCGGTCGTAGCTGATGAGCCGGGTCCCCCGCTGGTAGAGGAACATCGGTCGCGGCCGGGGGCCGACCCGGCTGCCGGGCATGCCGTGGAACAGGAAGACGGGCCGACCGGCGGGATCCCCCGAGCACTCGACCCTCAGCAACCGCCCGTCGGGCGCCCGGACATGGGTCGGTGCCCGTGCCAGGTCATACACAGCGCTCCCCCTCCCTCGACCCGTGGGCCGAGAACACGCTGCCGGAACATTTCCCGGCCGCCCACCCCATGAAACGAACCGCGCACGCGCCCCTCCTCCCCGGGGGAGAGGAGCGCGTGCGTCCGGCTCGCACCCCACAAGCACCATGCCCTACGCGTGTCTTGACTTCACCATGCCTTCACGTCAGATTCGAGGCTCCGCACACAGCCCGGGGCGTACGGGGGCGTTGCCGCGTTGCCGCCGGGGGATCAGCACGGCCACCCGTCCCTTCGTGAGGCTGGAGCGTCCCGCATGTCCAAGAGCGCGGATCCTGAGAGACGTACGGGGGCCGAGGGGGGCCCGAGCCGACGACGGGTGCTGGGCACGGCCGCGGGAGCGGGCGCCGCGATCGCCGCGGGAGGCGGACTCGCGGGGACCGCCGTCGCCGCCGCCCCGCCCCTCCTCGGCACCTACGACGTGGTCGTCGTCGGCTCCGGCGCGGCCGGGATGACCGCGGCGCTCACGGCGGCGAAGCAGGGGCTGAGTTGTGTCGTCGTGGAGAAGGCGCCGACGTTCGGGGGGTCGGCGGCGCGCTCGGGCGCCGGGATCTGGCTGCCCAACAACAGCGTGATCAAGGCGGCGGGGGTACCGGACACCCCGGCCAAGGCGGCGCAGTACCTCGCGGCCGTGGTCGGGGACGACGTGCCCGCCGACCGGCAGAAGGCGTTCCTCGACCACGGGCCCGCCATGCTGTCGTTCGTCATGGCGAACAGCCCGCTCAGGTTCCGGTGGATGGAGGGGTACAGCGACTACTACCCGGAGCTGCCGGGCGGACTGCCGAACGGGCGGTCCATCGAACCGGACCAGTTCGACGGGAACCTGCTGGGCGAGGAGCTGGCGCGGCTGAATCCCGCCTATCTGGCCACACCGGCCGGGATGGTGGTGTTCAGCGCCGACTACAAGTGGCTCGCCCTGACCGCCGTCAGCGCCAAGGGGCTGGCCGTCGCCACCGAGTGTCTCGCCCGGGGCACGAAGGCCGCGCTGCTCGGGCAGAAGCCGCTCACCATGGGGCAGGCGCTGGCGGGCGGGCTGCGGGCCGGACTGCTCGGCGCGAACGTGCCGGTGTGGCTCAACTCCCCTTTGACGGAACTGCACGTGGAGAACGGGGCGGTGACGGGAGTGGTCGTCACCCGCAACGGTTCCGCCGGTCTCGTCCGCGCCCGCCGGGGCGTGATCGTCGGCTCCGGCGGCTTCGAGCACAACGCGGCCATGCGGGCGCGGTACCAGGAGCAGCCCATCGGGACCCAGTGGTCGGTGGGTGCCAAGGAGAACACCGGCGACGGGATACGGGCCGGTCAGCGCGCCGGTGCCGATCTCGCGCTGATGGACGACGCCTGGTGGGGGCCGGCCGTCGACACCCCGGGACAGGCCTGGTTCTGCCTCGCCGAACGCACGCTGCCCGGTGGGCTGTTGGTCAACGGGGCCGGTGCGCGGTTCGTCAACGAGGCGGGCCCGTACAGCGATGTCGTCCACACGATGTACGAGAAGGACACCTCGTCCGCCTCCCACATCCCGGCCTGGCTGATCGTCGACCAGAACTACCGCAACCGGTACCTGTTCAAGGACATCCCGCCGACCTTCCCGTTCCCCGCCGAGTGGTACGACGCCGGGGCCGTCCACAAGGAGTGGACGCTCGACGCGCTGGCCGGCGCGATCGGTGTGCCCGCCGCCGCCCTCCGCTCCACCGTCGACCGCTTCAACTCCCTGGCGCGGCAGGGCGACGACACCGATTTCGGGCGCGGCGACAGCGTGTACGACCACTACTACACGGACCCGTCCGTGGCGCCCAACTCCTGCCTGGCGCCCCTGTGGTTGCCGCCGTTCTACGCCCTGCGCATCGTCCCCGGCGACCTCGGCACCAAGGGCGGGCTCCTCACCGACGCCCGCGCCCGCGTCCTGCGCCCGAACGGCTCGGTGATCCCCGGCCTGTACGCGGCCGGAAACGCCAGCGCCGCCGTGATGGGCCGCAGTTACGCGGGCGCCGGCTCGACGATCGGCCCGGCGATGACCTTCGGGTACGTGGCGGCGCTGGACATCGCGGGGAAGCTCTAGCTCCGGGGGGCTAGGACGAGGGACCCGTGGCGTCGAGTCGCAGGTCGATCCACGGGATCGTGTCGCCGTCCAGCAGATAGCGGTCGGTCTCCACGAAACCGTGGTCGAGCGCGAACCGCAGACCGTCCTCGTTCGAGGACAGTACGCACGTCTCGATCGCCCGGGCGCCCAGTTCCCGCGCCCGCCGCACGGCCCGCCCGTACAGCTGCTCGCCGAACCCCCGGCGCCGGTGTTCGGCGAGCACGCGCGCGATCACCGTGGCCGTGGCGCCGTCCCCCTCGGGCGGACGGACGGTCGAGTTGCCGACGAGGACGCCGTCGGCGTAGGCGAGTTCGAGGTGGTTGCGTACGGCGCGGTCGCGGACGTCGTCGAGGGAGAGGAGGTGGGCCGGGATGATCGTGTTGTGCACGTACCGCCAGGCCTCGAGTTCCTCGTCCCCGGCCGCACCGTCCACACGCTTGATGTCGAGATCGGTCACGACGCCAGCCTAGACACGACCCGCGTCAGCTGACTTCGGGCCTACGCGCCGAGGAGCGCGTAGACCCGTAGCCGGTCACCGACGACGAGTACCGGGCGGTCACCCCGGGGCCGCCCTTGGACCACGCCCGCGCCGCGCACGGCTCGCACCAACGGGCGCGCGATCGACGCACTAGGCGGGCGACCCGGCGGGTACCCGGCGACCTGGCCCCGCGTCGCCAGGGACCCTGCCGAGGCGGTACCCGGCGCCGCGGCCGCGCGTCGCCGGCGGCCCGGCGGATGGAGGGCCCGGCGGCCCGGCCGACGCGTCGTCGGCGATCCGGGGGCGCCCCGCCGAGCGTCCTAGCGGATGGTGGACCCGGCGTGCTCCCGCGCCGCCGCCTCGGGCGCCGTCGGCTCGTTCGGCGTCGTCCCGGTCCCCGGCTCGGTGCTCTTCTTCGCGAAGCCGCGCCGGCCGGGCAGGACCGCGAGGACGATCGCGGTTCCGGCGGCCATGATGATTCCGCCGATGAGGCTGGTCTGGGCGACGCCGTGGGCGAAGGCCTGGTGGACGGCGTCCACGAGGGCCTGGGCCTGCTGCGGACCGACGGACGGGTCCTGGGCCATGCGCTCGGCGACGGCGAGGCCCCCGCCCACCGAGTCCTTGGCGGTCTCCATCGCCTCGCCCGGGAGCCGGTCGCCGACCAGGCCGGTCAGCTCGTCCCGGTAGGCCGTGCCCAGCAGCGAGCCCAGCACCGCGATACCCAGCGCCCCGCCCAGCTCCAGCGCCGTGTCGTTGGCGCCGCCGCCGACGCCCAGTTCGGACTCGGGGAAGGAATCCATGATCGTGTCGGTCGCCGGGGAGACGCTCAGCCCGATCGCGAAGCCCAGCATCATCATCGGCGCCAGGAAGTCCCCGTACGTCGACCCCTTGTCGATCTGGGTGAGCAGGAACACGCCCGCCGTGCCGATGACCATGCCGGTCACCACCATCGCCTTCACCCCGAGCTTCGGCGTCAGCTTCCCGGTCACCACGGCCCCGAGGAACACCGCACCGGCCAGCGGCAGCAGCCGTACACCCGTCTCCAGGGCGTCGTAGCCGAGCACGAACTGCAGGAACTGCGTCGAGTAGTAGATCGCGCCGAACGTACCGAAGAAGAAGAACAGCACCGCGAGCATCGAGCCGCTGAAGGGCCGCAGCGCGAACTTGCGGACGTCCAGCATCGGGTGCGGGTGCCGCAACTCCCAGGCCACGAAGGCGACCAGACCGACACCGGCGACCACCGCCGCCGTGACGGGCCCCGCGCCCCAGCCGAAGTGCGGTCCCTCGATGGCCGCGTACACCAGCGACCCGACGGAGACGATCGACAGCAGACCACCGACGTAGTCGATCCGGCCCATGCCCTCCGCCCGGGACGGCGGCACCAGGGCGAGCGCGCCGAACACGGCGACGACGGCGATCGGCACGTTGATCAGGAAGGTCGAGCCCCAGGCGTGGTCCTCCAGCAGCCAGCCGGCGACGAGCGGACCGACGGCGATCGCCAGTCCCGAGGTCGCGGTCCAGGCGGTGATGGCCTTGACCCGCTCACTCCGGGGGAAGGTCGCGACCAGCAGGGACAGCGTGGCCGGCATCACGACCGCCGCGCCGACGCCCATGATCGCGCGGGCCGCGATGACCAGCGAGGTCTCGTCGACCAAGCTCCCCATCACCGAACCGCCGGCGAAGATCAGCAGACCCAGCACCAGCGCGCCACGCCGGCTGTACTTGTCACCGATCGAGCCCAGCACCAGCATCAGCGCCGCGTACGGGACGGTGTAGCCGTCGACGACCCATTGCAGGTCACTGCTGCTCAGGCCCAGGTCGGTGGTCATGTCGGGGGCGGCGACGATCAGCGACGTGTTCGCCATCACCACGATCAGCAGGCTCAGGCACAGCACGAGCAGCGCCCACCAGCGCCGTGCGTACGGCCCGGTCATCTTCTCCACGGGGGTGTTCGCGAGGAAGGGCATCGAAAGCTCCCAAGAGGACGGGGAGGAAGGGAAGGACGAGCGAATCACTTAATTGCCCATCGATGTGCAGACTAGTTTATTGCCCATTGCTGTGCAACTATCGCGATGACTCCCTCCCCTCCCCCGCCCCCTCCCCCGCCCCCGAGGTACCGACGTGACCAGCCGACCAGCACGAACACCGACGGCGCGGCCTTCTCCGGCAGAGCCCCGCGAGGCGCCGACCCCTCCCGGTCCGGCCGCGGCTCCGGCGCAGCGGCGGGACGCGCGGGCCACCCGGGCCCGGATCCTCGACGCGGCCCGGCGGGAGCTGGCCCGCGACGCCGACAGCCGCCTGGAGGACATCGCCGGTGCCGCCGGTGTGGCCCGGCGCACCGTCTACGTCCACTTCGCCGGCCGGGCCGCGCTCGTCGAGGGCCTGGCCGCCGAGGCGGCGGACGCCATCCGGCGCGCCGTCGCGGGCACCCCCGTAGAGACCTCCGACGCCGCCACCGACCTGGCGCGCTTCGTCCTCACGGTGTGGCCCGTCGGCGACCGCTACCGCACCCTCATCCGGTTGGCCCGCGGCCAGGACCTCGCCCCGGTCCGCGTCGACGAACTACTGGCCCCCGCCCGCGACTTGGTCACGCGCGTCCTGGCGCACGGCCGCCGACAGGGCGTCTTCCAGACCACCGTCCCGCCCGCCCCGCTCACCCGGGCCATCGAGGCCCAACTGCTGGGCCTGCTCGACTGCGTCAACCGAGGCCTCTGGTCCGACGACGGCACCGGAGCGGCCACCGCCGCCCTGATCGCCGCCGGAGTCGCCCCGGACACCGCCGCCACGAAGGTCGCTCACGCACGGAAGACCGGGTCGCCCTCGGGCCCCGTCTGAAACCCCGAGTCCCGGCTGAACCCCGAGTCCCGTCTCCAACCGGGAGCCCGTACCCCACTCACACGCACGTCCACGGACGTCAAGGGCGCGGGCCGCGTCGCCCTGCCCGAGGCGGGTGAGAGGCTGCTCGATCAGGTCTTCGCCGAGCCGATCGCGCTGCGCAACATCCCCGACGGCCTCCGGCTGCGCTCGGCCACCACCACGGAGCAGGGCATCTCCGCGCATTTCTCCGGCGAGTCGGTCACCTTCCGCCGCGACGACGCCCGGGACACCTCGTCGAACAGGTCGGCCTGAGAGAAATCAGGCGTCGTCGGCCGGAGGAGCCACAGCCAGCGCCGACGCGACCTCCTCGACCACCGCGCTCGCCCGCCCCTCCGGCACGCCGGCCGCGATGAGGGTGGCCGTGGCGATCCGGTGCCCGTCGTCCTCCAGCGCGCCGGTGTTGACGGACTCCAGGAGCGCGACGTGCATCGCCTCCAGACCGGCGCTCTGCACGGCGGGCGGCAGATGGGAGTGGAAGACGCCGTCCCGCTGCCCGCGCTCCAGGATCCCCGTGGCGGCATCCCGGGCCGGCGCGAGCACCTCGGCGACGCGTTCGGCGCCGAGGTCCCGCCGGGCGAGCGCCAGCAGCATCCGGTAGCGGTCACCCACGGGCCACATCCGGAGCACGAACCGCGCCAGCGCCCGCTCGGCCGGCTCCGCCGGATCCCCCGACTCCGGCCCGGCCTCCACCGTGTTCCGCAACGTCTCGGCGGCTTCCTCGGCGAGCGCCTCCAGCAGCGCGGCCCGCCCCGGGAAGTGACCGAAGAGGGTACGCCGGACGACCCCGGCGGCCCGCGCCAGCTCCTCCAGCGTGACATCGGGGTTCCGCCCCAGCTCCTCACGGGCCGTGGCCAGGATGCGCGCCCGGTTGGACCGCGAATTACGGCGCAGCGGCTCGCGGGCCACGGGCTTGCTCACGGAGAACCTCGAAGTAGGGGAGGGATGGGAAGGATGGCAGGACAGCGGGACGGACGAACAGTGGGCCCCATTTTGTCACGCCGAGCCGGAACCCCCGCGGCCACGAGTCGCACGGCCGCCAGCTGCCAGGCCGTGTGCTGCCCGGCCGCAAGCTGCTCGCCCCACGCCCCCGCAGTCGACACCGACGCCGACACCGACGCCCCTCACCCCCGGATCAGCCCCAGCTCCCCCGCCCGCACCCCCGCCTGGAAGCGCGACGCCGCGTCCAGGCTGACGAGCAGTTCCGCGACCCGGCGGCGGTAGGTGCGCAGCGACATGCCCAGCTCTCGTGCGGCCACCTCGTCGGTGGCGCCGGAGACCAGGGCGTTCAGGACCAGGGAGGTCCGGGCGTCCAGCCGGGGCCGCTGCGGATCGAGGAAGGTGGACAGGTCGGCCGCGCTCTCCCAGGCCGCTTCGAACAGCGCGTAGGTGCCGCCGATCAGGGCCGGAGAGGCACTCATCGTGTACGTGCGCGCCGTCGGGGCGCCCGGCGCGGAGGCCGCCGGGTCGGTGAGGATCATGGTCCGCCGGTCGATGATGACGGTGCCCTGCGGCAGCGGTGCCGTGGCGATCCGGATCCGGAAGCCGTGCGCGGCCATCTCCCGCAGAACGTCCCGGTCCCCCTCGTCGGCGAGCACGGCGGGGCTGTACAGCTTGCGTGACATGGGCCCCTTGCCGAGGCGCATCTGACGGCGGGCGGCCTCACGGGCTCCGGGCCAGGTGTCGAGATCGTGGGCGATGTGCACCCATTCCCCGGCGTCCGACTCCGCAAGGGGCCCGACCCGGGCCCAGAACTCGCCCTCACCGCGAAGTTCGATGACCTGTGCCATACGCCCAGTATGGCGTTGGCAGGAAAGTGCCACGGGCTCGCCCGAGGGGCGCGGATCCAGCAGGCTCACCTCCATGAATCTTCTGATCCTCGGTGCGACCGGCCCCACCGGCCGCCACGTCGTCGACCTGGCCCTCGCGGCGGGCGACACCGTCACCGTCCTGGCCCGTAGGCCGGAGGCGCTGGAGGACCTGGCGGACCGGGTGACCGTGGTCGCCGGGGACGCGACCTCGCGGAGCGACGTCGCGAAAGCCATGGTCGGGCAGGACGCCGTCGTCTCCGCTCTCGGCAGGAGCACCTCGATACGTGCCGACGACCTGTTCACCCGCGCCGCGGCCGCCGTGGTCGGCGCGGCCGGGGAGCAGCACGTCTCCCGGCTGGTGTGGCTGTCCTCGTTCGGGGTGGGTGAGACCTACCGGTCGGCAAGCGTCGTACAGAAGCTCTTCTACCGCACCTTCCTCCGGAACATCTACGCGAACAAGGAGCTCTCCGAGAGGGCGATCCGCTCCAGCGACCTGGACTGGACGCTGGTCTACCCGACCATGCTGACCAAGGGCCCCGCCAAGGGCAGTTACCTCGCCGACGACCGTCTCCCGATGAGGGGCAACCCGACGATCAGCCGCGCGGACGTCGCCGACTTCCTGCACAAGGCGGCCCACGACCCCACCTGGATCCACCGCGACGCCGTCATCACGGACTGACGGACCCACGGACCCACGGACCCATGGATTCACGGACCCACGGATCCACGGACTGACGGTCAGCCGACTCCCCGTATCGGATCAGACCGCGAACTCCCGGATCACCACATCCCGGAACACCGCCCGCCCGTCGATCGTGAACAGTGCCAGCCCCGTGTCGGACGGGTCGGGGAAGGCCACGGTCGAGTGCGTGTACCGGCCGTCGTCGACGAACATCTCGACGGACGTGCGGTCGACGAGGACGCGCAGGCGGACCGTGCCGGCGGTCCGGTCGAAGGGCGTACGGCTCTCCTGCCAGCGCCCGGACGCGTCAGGGCCCACGGTGTAACCGCGGTTGACGAACGCGTAGTCGCCGTAGATCCCCACGTCGACGTGCCGCCCACCGTCCGCCGAACGCCGCAACTGCAGCCCGGCGCCCAGCAGTTGGTCCCAGGTGATGTCGCAGGTCAGCTCGTACGCGGTGCCCGTGTAGTCCAGCGGGCGGCTGCCGTCGACCATGATGTCGCCGAGCTCCACCGTGCGCGACACATGGTCGTCCAGGGCCGCCACCGGCCGGGAGGCCAGGTAGTACGTACCCGTCGGCGCGCGCCGCAGCCGTACCTCGCGGACGATCGAGTCGGTGCCGTTGAAGCCGTCGCACTCCATCGTGGGTGTGGTGCCGGCGTAGTCCCAGTGGTTCAACCAGCCGATGGCGTACCGCGCGGCCGGGTCCAGGGCCCCGTTCGCGTCGCGTTTGTCGAAGGTGACCGCCGCGTACCAGTCCCAGCCGTGGTCCAGCCACTGGGGGTCGGGCGCGTCCGCGGTGAAGGTCGTGCCGTCGAAGGAGCCCGTCCAGTAGGCGAACGTGCTCGGCAGCCCGGAGCCCTTGCCGTTGGCGCTGACGCCCAGGACCCACTTCCAGGTCCCGTCCTCCGCCCTGACGCGGAACAGGTCGGGGCACTCCAGAACCCCGATGCCGCCCTTGATGAAACCGCCGACGTAGGTCCAGGACTTGAGGTCCGCCGAATGGTAGAAGCCCACTTTGTCGTTCTCGGCGAGCAGCATCACCCACCGCCCGCGCTCCTCGTCCCGGAGGATCTTGGGGTCGCGGAAGTCCCGTACGCCGGGGTTGGGGAGGACCGGGGCGGTGCCGTGGTTCGTGAAGGTGCGGCCGCCGTCCGTCGAGTAGTACAGGTACTGCGCCTGGGTGAGGTCGTCGGGCGCCATGGTGGCGAGGACGATCACCGCTCCCGCGCCGAACCCGGCCGTGTCGTGCGTGTCGATGACCGCCGAGCCGGACCAGACATCGCCGTTGGGGGTCGTGTCCTTCGGCACGGCGATCCCCCGGTCGGTGAAGGAGACGAGGTCGGTGCTGGTGGCCAGGCGCCAGGCGGTGCCGGCCGTCGTGCCGCCCGTCGAGTAGTCGGGGTTGTAGAGGTAGTAGTAGTGGTACTCGCCGTCGATCCAGATCGGGCGCTGCGGGTCGTTCATCCACTGGTCGGGGACCGTGAAGTGGTACGCGGCGCGGTAGCTGCCCGTGCACGCGGCGGTCGCCTCTCCGGCCGCCGCCACTGCCACCGCCGGTCTCCCGACACCCGGCAGCAGCGCACCGGCGACGCCGACGGCCGAGGCCGCCAGCAGCGACCGCCTGGACGGTGTCCCCCCTGGCCCGAGCGAACTCCTCGACATGCCACGCATGGTGCGGCTCCCTTCCCCGACGTCGTCGTCGGAACACGGCTCCTGTGGCCGGAACCGTATACCTAACTCGTTAAAGGTCAAGCCCTCGCACACCGTCCGTCCGCACAACTTCCCGTCGGACAACATCCCTTGACAGAGACGTGAGGGGGTTCCCATCATCGGGGAACCACCTTCGGCTAACTCGAGTTAGGCTCGCCGATGACCGACTCGCTCCTCTCCCGCCGTGGCCTGATGCGCTACGGCGCGTACGGCGCCGGAGCCGCCGCCGTCGCCGGTGTCGCGGCCGGCTGGGACCGCCTCACCGCCGCCGACATCCCCGGTCGCGACGACGGCTCACTCGTCATCGCCACCCTCGGCTCCGCCTTCAACCCCGAGGCGCAACGCGCCCTCCGCGACGGGTTCCGCGAGGTCCACCCCGACATCAGGATCCGTATCAACCCCGTCCAGGCCTACGACTGGTCGGACTTCTTCTCCAAGATCCTCACGCAGATCGCCGCGGGCACCGCGCCCGACCTCGTGTACGTGGCCACCGAGGGCGTGCAGCTCTTCGCCCGGCGGCTCGGCGTCCCGCTGGACGCGTGGGCGAAGCGGGACGCGGCCGAGCTGCGCACGTACTTCGCCGACGTCCACCCCTCGCTGGTCGAGTCGATGATGTACGAGGGGAGCCTCTACCAGCTGCCTGTCGAGTTCAACGCGGCCGACATGTACCTCAACACCCGGGTCCTGGAACGCGCGGGCGCCGAACTCCCCGACGACGACTGGACCCGCGACGACTTCACGGCCCTGCTGCGCGCGATGAAACGCAGCAACGGCGCCGCATTCACCCCGTACTTCTGGACCAACCGCCTGTGGGGCGGAGTGGTCCCCTGGCTGTTCGCGGGCGGCACCAACCTCCTCGCCGAGTCCAAGGCCCCCGGGGGCGACTGGCTCTGGAACTCCTTCTACCCCGAGGCGGAGCGGCGCGGCCGGGGCGGCGGCTACCGGTGGACGACCCCGCTGGCCGACACCGACCGGGTCGCGGAGGTCTACGACTACCTCGCCTCCCTCGTCCAGGACGACCTGTGCACCCGGCCGGAGGGCGGCGACGGCCGGAACCTCGTCGGTGTGTTCTCCACCGGCCGCGTCGGTGTCACCCCGGCGGGCGGCTTCTGGGCCGGCGGCCTGCACGAGGCGGGCATGAAGCCGACCGACTACGACGTCCGGTACTTCCCGCGCGGGCGCGCACGGCGTCACCAGTTCGGCGCCGCCGGGTACGCGATGCTGCGCACGTCGAGGATGCGGGACGAGGCCTGGGAGTTCATCAAGTACACCGCCCGCGAGGACGTGATGACCCAGCTCTTCGCGGCCAACCAGACCACCCCGGCCCGCCGCTCCATGGTCGACGCGGCCCGCTACCGGAAGACCGGCCCGGCGCACTGGCAGGTCTTCTACGACACCCTCGACAAGATCCCCTCGACCGGCCCGATCCCGGCCCCGCCGCAGGTCAACGAGGTCGAACAACTGCTGATCAAGCACACCGGAACCGCCCTCGCGAGCCCCGGAGCGGTGCGCCCCGCCCTGCGCCGGCTGCAGGGGGACCTGGAGCGGGCCATGGAGCGTGAAGTGTGACGAACACCGAGATCAGGTCCGTACGGCCGGAGCCCGCCGGTCCCCGCAAGACCCGCGGGCCCCGTCAGTCCCGTGAGCCCTCCGAGTCCACGACCTCCACGACCCCCGCCTCCCGCTCCCGGGGCGCCCGCCTGCTCGCCGTCCTCTTCCTCGCGCCCACCGTCGTCGGCATCGTCGTCTTCACGGTCGTCCCCATCGTCGGCTCGATCGCCCTCAGCCTGTTCCAGTGGGACGTGATCGAGGACCCGCGGTGGGCGGGAGCGGCCAACTACCGCGAGATCCTGACCGATTCGACGGTCCTCGTCTCCTTCCGCAACACGCTCGTCTTCATGGTGCTCGCGGTCGCGCTGCAACTGCTGATCGCGCTCGCGCTGGCGATCGCGGTGAACGGCCGGATGCCCATGTGGCTCCGCTCCGTGTTCCGTTCGGCGTTCTTCTTCCCGCTGGTGCTGTCCGCCGCGTCCCTCTCGGTGGTGATGAAGTACCTGTTCAACCAGGACTTCGGCCCCGTCAACTGGCTGCTCGGCACGGTCGGCATCCCCTCGGTCCCCTGGCTGACCTCGGAGAACGGGGCGATGGCGGCCGTGGTCCTGGCGTACGTCTGGCAGCAGTTCGGCTTCTCGTTCCTGCTGTTCGTCGGCGGCCTGAACACCATCCCGAAGGAGGTGCACGAGGCGGCGTCGCTGGACGGCGCGAGCGGTCCGCGCAAACACCTCGCGATCACCCTGCCGCTGCTGTCGCCCACACTGCTGGTGGCGTCCGTGGTCGGCATCATCAACGCCCTCCAGGTCTTCGAGCAGCCGTACGTCCTCACGGCCGGCGGCCCCGGCGACTCCACTCGCACGGTCGTGATGGTCATCTACGAGACGGCCTTCGAGCAGCTCCGCTTCGGCGAGGCGTCCGCCGTGGGCGTCCTGCTCTTCGCCCTGATCATGGCGGTCACCGCACTCCAGTTCCGGCTCAGCCGGCGTTACGTCCACTACCAGTGAGCCGGGTGAGCCCTATGAGTACGACTTCTCTCACGAGCCCCGCCGCGTCACGCGTCCGGCACAGCCTCGCTCCCCTGACCCGGATCGCCGGCCTGACGCTGTGCGCGCTGCTGACGCTCGGCCCGGTCATCTGGACGGTGTCGACGTCGCTGCGCACGCCGGCGGAGTCCTTCGACCTGCCGCCGAGGATCATCCCGGGGGACGCCACCCTCGACGCCTATCGCGGGGTCTTCGACCAGATCGACGTCTGGCTGTACGCGCTGAACTCCACCTTGGTGACCGCGCTGATCGCGGCCGGCCAGATGATCACCGCGGGCCTGGCGGGCTACGCCTTCGCCCGCCTCGAATTCCGCTTCAAGAAGCCGCTGTTCGCGCTGGTCCTGGCCACGATGATGGTGCCGTTGCAGGTCACGATGGTCCCGGTCTTCCTGGAACTCAAGGAGATAGGGCTGACCGACACCCTCCTCGGCCTCATCGTCCCGGCCTTCCCGACGGCCTTCGGCACCTTCCTGATGCGGCAGTACTTCCTCGGCATGCCGAAGGACCTGGGCGAGGCGGCGATGATCGACGGCGCGGGCCCGTGGCGCGTCTTCCGCTCCGTGTACGCGCCCCTCGCGGCCCCCGGCCTCGCCATCGTCGGCGTACTCGCCTTCAACTACCACTGGAACGAATTCTTCCGCCCGCTGATCCTCGAAACCTCCACCGAGAACCTCACCCTGCCGCTGGGCCTGGTCTCCCTCCAGGGCAACCTCGGCACCGGCTCGATCTCCGTCGTCCTCGCCGGAGTCGTCCTGTCCATGCTCCCCGCCGTCGCCGTGTTCGTCGTCGGCCAGCGCCCTCTGCGTGAGGGCATCACCTCCGCAGGAGTCAACCGTTGAGTTCCGCGAGCCGGTCGACCGACGTCCACAGCCCGCGTTTCCGGGTCCGCCCGCCGGCCAACTGGATGAACGACCCGAACGGCCCGCTGCGCTGGGGCGGCCGGTACCACCTCTTCTACCAGCACAACCCCGACGCCCCCGTCCACGCGAACGTCCACTGGGGCCACGCCTCCAGCCCCGACCTCGCCCACTGGGAGGACCACGGGATCGCCCTGCGCCCGGCACCCGGCGGCCCGGACGAGGCGGGCTGCTGGTCCGGCTGCGTGGTCGACGACGACGGCGTACCGACGGCGGTGTACTCCGGGATCGACCACGACCACCGGGGCCTGAGCACGATCTGTCTCGCCGTGGCCGAGGACGACGGCCTCCGGGCGTGGAAGCAACTGCCGCTGCCGGTGGTCGCCGGGCCGCCGACCGGCCTGGACGTGACGATGTTCCGGGACCCGTTCGTCTTCCGCTTCGCCGGACGCCGCTGGGCACTGGTGGGCGCGGGCCACGCCGACGGCACCCCGTCCGTCCTGGTGTACGACTGCGAGGACCTGTACGCGTGGCGGTTCGCCGGGGTCCTGCTGGACGGCCGCGACCCGGTGGCGGCCCGCGTCCTCGGCACCCGGGCGATCGGCTGGGAGTGCCCGCAGCTGTGGGAGACCACCGGGGGCGACTGGGTGCTGGCGGTGGCACTGTGGGACGGCGACCCGCTGAACACGGCTTATCTGACGGGGCGTCTGATTCATTCAACAGACGGTGAGTTGAGGTTTGTGACCGGCAGCGGGGGCGGCCCCCTGGACCACGGCCGTGACTTCTACGCCCCCTCCGTCCTCCAGGACACGGAGTCCGGCCGCGCCCTGCTCTGGGGATGGTCCTGGGAGTCCCGCCCGAGCGAGGAGGTGGACCGCGCGGGCTGGTCCGGGGTCCTCACGGCACCCCGCGTGGTGGACACCCACGAGGACGGCACGCTGAGGGTCGTACCGGCCCCCGAGCTCGAACTCCTCCGCGCCGCCGCCCCGTTCACGCCCGCACCCGGACCGCACCGGCCACTCCCCCACGCCTACGACCTGCTGGTGACCGCCCGCTCGGAGGCGACCGTGACGCTCCTGCGGACCGCCTCCGGAGCCGAACTGACCGTGCGCCTCGACCCGGCGTCCGGCACGGTGACCCTGGACCGCACGGCCTGGCCGCGCTCCCGCCCGGACGGCACGGCGCCCCTGGTCCTGCCGGTCCTGCCGGCCTCGCCGGGCGAGCCCCTCACCGTACGGATCCTCGTGGACGGCTCGCTGCTGGAGGTGTTCGCGGGCGACCGGGCGGCGGCCACGGAACGGGTCTACCGACGGGACGACGACATCGCGGAGCTGGCCGTGTCGGGGACGGACGTCGAGGTCACGGGCTGGGAGCTGGTCCCACCGAACCCCGTGTGACGACCGGGCACTCCAGCCGCCGGGTGGTGACGGGCGGCGCGGCCCCGCTGTCGATGGCGTCCAGGAGCAGACGGACGGCCGTCTCTCCCATGGCGCGGTGCGGCAGGGCGACCGTGGTGAGGGGCGGGCTGAGGAAGGCGGCCATGTGCTCCTGGTCGTCGTAGCCGACGACGGACAGATCCGCGGGCACGTCGAGCCCGAGGCGGGCGGCGGCGTGGAGGACGCCCGCGGCCACCCGGTCGTTGTAACAGACGATGCCCGTGGGCCGCCGGTCGGCGGGCACGCCGTCCAGCAACCGCAGCGCCCCCTCGTACCCGGCGGCGATCTCCCCTCCCGTCCGCACGATCCAGTCCTTCTCGGCGGTCAGCCCCGCCGCCCGCAGCGCGTCCCGGAAGCCGCGCAGCCGCTCGGCGGTCGCCATGTCGTCCAGGCCGCCGACCAGGGCGACCCGGCGGTGGCCCGCGTCGAGGAGGACGCGGGCGGCACTGCGGCCACCGGCCCGCTCGGCGGGGATGACGGCCGGCAGGGAGCCGTCCTCGGGAAGGCAGTTGGCGAACACGGCGAACGTGCGGTGCAGCCCGTCCGGGACCCGGGCGCGGCGCAGCGACAGCGCGGCGTAGATGATGCCGTCGACCCTCCGGTCGAGCAGTTCGGCGACGGCCGCGTCCTCGGTGGCCGGGTCCTGGCCGGAGTCGACGGTGAGCACCAGGTGCTCACTGTTCCACGCGGTGTCCATGGCCCCGCGCAGCAGCCGCCCGGCGAACGGCGAGGTGGCGATCTCGTCCGTGACCAGACCGATCACGGCGGTACGACGGCGGCGCAGGCCCCGGGCGACCGAGTGCGGCCGGTAACCGAGCTGCCTGGCCGCCTTGCGGATCTTCTCCTGCGTCTCGGCGGAGAGGTTGCCCTGCGCGCGCCCGTTGAAGACGAAGGACACGGCCGTGTGCGAGACCCCGGCGAGCCGGGCCACATCCCGCGAGGTCGCCCGCTCGCCCCCGTCACCCCGCGCCTTCTCGACCCCGCCCATGCCTCGTCCCCACCGACCTCGCCCGACCGGGCAAGCCTACCCGCGGACGACATGGGCACCGGGGCGGCGGCACCCGTGCAAATCCGGGTCCGCACGGGAACGCGGCAGCGGACGAGCGGACAGCCTTGCGCGTGGTGGGTCAGCGCGCGGGGGCCAGGAACTGGGTGGCCGCCAGTCGCGCGTACAGCCGGTCCCGGGCCACCAGTTCCTCATGGGTGCCGATGTCCCGGACACGGCCGCCGTCCATGACGACGATCCGGTCGGCGCCCGTCACCGTCGACAGGCGGTGGGCCACCACCAGCACGGTGGTCTCGCGGGCCACGTCCGCGACGACGTCCCGCAGCGCCAGCTCGTTGACGGCGTCGAGCTGCGAGGTCGCCTCGTCCAGCAACAGCAGGCGTGGCCTGCGCAGCAGGGCGCGGGCGATGGCGACGCGCTGCCGCTCACCGCCCGACAGCCGCGAACCGCGGTGGCCGACCGGGGTGTCCAGGCCGTGGGGCAGGCGCTCGACGAGGGAGTCGAGCTTCGTACGGGCCAGGACGTCGCGGACGTCGTCGTCCGTCGCGCCGGGCGCCGCGAAGACGAGGTTCTCGCGGAGCGTTCCGGCGAGCACCGGGGCGTCCTGCTCCACGTACCCGATGGCGGACCGCAGCTCGGGCAGCGACCAGTCCCGTACGTCCTTGCCGTCGACCAGGACACGGCCGCCGGTCGCCTCGTGGAACCGCTCGATGAGCGCGAACACCGTCGACTTGCCCGCACCGGAGGGGCCCACGAAGGCCGTCATCCCGGTGCCCGGAACGTCGAAGCTCACCTGCCGGTGGACGTACGGCCGCCCCGGACCGTAGCGGAAGGACACGTCCTCGAAGCGGACCGACGACGGACCCCGGACCTCGGCCCCCTGCCCGGGCAGAGTGCTCGCCCGACGGTCGGCCGGCTCCGTCTCCAGGCGTTCCACCTGTGTGATCCGGGACAGCGCGGCCGCCCCCTCCTGATAGGAGGTCACGGCGTCGACCAGCGTGGACACCGGCTCGATCAGGTAGAAGAGGTACAGCAGGAAGGCGATCAGGGTGGACACGGGGATCTCCCCGGACGCCACGCGCGCGCCGCCGACCGCGAGCACCGCGAGGAAGGCCAGCTGGACGGCGAGTTCGTCGGCCGAGCCCGCCACGGCCTCCCACTTCGCGCTCCTCACGCCGTGCCGCCACGCCCGCCGCGCCGCCGCCTCCACCCGAGCGGTCTCCCGCTCCTCGGCACCGGACGCCTTCACCGTACGGAACGCCCCGAGGGCCCGCTCCAGCGCGACGGAGACCTCCCCGACCGCCTCCTGCGCCCGCTCGGTGGCCCGCGCGATCCTCGGCATCACCAGCGTGACGGCTCCGCCGACCAGCACGACCACACCGAGCGTCACCCCCAGCAGGACGATGTCCAGGAACCCCATCAGCACGATCGCCGCGACGAAGGCCACCGCGCCGGAGGCCGCGGAGACGACCGCCTGGGTGCTGACCGCCCGCAGCAGTGTCGTGTCGGAGGTGACCCGGGACATCAGATCGCCCGGCGGTATCCGCTCCCACTCCGCGATCCGCAACCGCAACAGCCGCCCCACCAGGGTGCGCCGCGCGGCGAGGACCACCGACTCCGCGGTCCGCTCCAGCACATACGCGCCGAACGCCTCGACCGCCGTGCCCAGCACCACCAGCACGGTGAGCGCGATCAGGATCCCGGCGATGGTTTCGCCGGAGGCGAGCCGGTCCACCAGCACCTTCGTGGCCAACGGCTGCAGCAGGCCCCCGGCGGCCCCGACCAGGGCGCACAGCAGACCGAGGACGACCGCCCACCGGTGCGGCCGTACATACGCGTACAGCGCTCGGACCGTCTCCCGGGCGGACAGGGAGGTCCGGGTCTCGTGGGTCTCATCCGTCGTCGGGGCGGACGGGGTGTTCACGTGTTGCCTTTCTTCTGCGGGCGTGATCGTGCGCGGGCTCGATCGACGAGTCCGGCATGCCGTCAGCCTGCAATCCCGCTCGCCGTGCGCCCATCCGGCAACCTTCGGGTCCACCCCCGCCGAGTGGCTGAAGGAGATCGTCGTCGAGTCGCACCGGTGCGCATCGGTTCGCACCCGTTCGCACCGGACAGGCCGGAACTGGACGCGGAACAGACCCTGCCGGTCGGCGGGTGGGCAACCGCCGGTCGGCGGGGCCGTCACCGACGCCTGCCGGATGGTTCCGCGCCCAGCGGCGCCGCGAGAGTCACCACATGCCACAGACACCGACGACACCGCAGAGCACGTCAGCTCCGCAGGGCACATCGGCCCCGCAGGAGAATCCGCAGCCCCGGGACTCCCCCGAGTCCGCCACGCCGTCCTCGCCCGCCCCCTCGATGGGACGCCTCGTCGGGGTGGACCTGGCCCGCGCGCTGGCGGTGTTCGGCATGTACATCGTGCACATCGGCCCCCCACTGTCCGCCACGACCGGCGTCGCCGGCTGGATCCGTTACCTAGCGGACGGTCACTCCTCGGTCCTGTTCGCCACCCTGGCCGGGTTCTCACTGATGCTGATCGCCGGCCGCCGCGAGCCCAGGACCGGCGTGGCCGGCAGGCAGGCGAAGGCCCGGATCGCGATCCGCGCCGTCGTCCTGCTGGCGCTGGGCACCGCGATGGCCACGGAGTACGGAGGAGTGATCATCCTCGGCTTCTACGGGGTCTACTTCCTCCTCGCCCTGCCTCTGGTACGACTGCGCGCCAGGACCCTCGCGATCATCGCGGCCGCGCTCGCGCTCGTCGCACCGCAGCTGGCGTTCGTCCTGAACTCCCAGCTGTCCGAGCCGATCCGGCAGACCATCAACACCTACGACCCGCTCCACCGGCTCAGCGACGTGGGAGTGCTCGATCTGCTGCTCAGCGGCTTCTACCCGGCGCTCACGTGGATGTCGTTCGTGATAGCGGGCATGGCACTGGGCCGGCTCGACCTGTCCTCCGGCACCGTCCAACGGCGTCTGGCCGCGCTCGGTGCCGCCCTGACTGTGGCCGCGTACGGCATGTCCTTGCTGCTGGCCGGCGGGGACGCGTTGAGGAGCATGGCGGAGGACGGGTCGTCGTCCGGCGGCTCCGGGGCACCGGCCCTCGACAGCGGGTCGGCGTCCCTGGACGGGGGGTCGTTCCCCGACATGCCGGCGTCGTCGCTCCTGACGGCCGGACCGCACAGCGGCACCACGTTCGACATCATCGGCAGCGTCGGAGTGGCGATCCTCGTGATCGTGGGCGCGACGGTGGCGATGGACCACCTGCCGCGCCTGCGCCGCCTGGCCACACCGGTCATCGCCGTGGGCACCATGTCCCTGACCGCCTACGTCGGCCACTTCCTGGCACAGTCCGCGCTGTCCATACCTGCCGGGACCAGCACCCAGCAATCATGGGTGCCGCTGCTCATGTTCATCCTCGGAGCCACCCTGTTCGCCACCGTCTGGTCGCGCTTCTTCCGCCGCGGCCCCCTGGAGCACCTGCTCAACGCCGCCACCAAGCCGGCCAAGCACATCCGATGACACCCGCCCGGGTGGGACGCCTTCCGCGCCCCACCCGGAATCGCGTGCGGGCGGCGCGGCACCGGGGTGGTCATGTCTACGCTGGCGGCGTGACGGTGGTGTGGGTGACGGGCAATTCAGGGACTGGTAAGTCCACGGTCTGCGAGGTGTTGCGAGCGCGTGGCCACGTCGCGCTCGACGCCGACGAGGACGGCTTCAGTCGCTGGATCGACCGGGCTACGGGTGAGGTCGTGACGGATCCTCCGTATCCGGTTCCCGGGGGCTGGCTCGATCGATACGGGTGGGTGATCGTCCGCGAGCGCGTTGAGACCCTCGTCGAAAAGTCTCGTTCCCGCATCGCGTTCTTGTGCGGGTCGGCGGAGAACGAGGCGGATGTCCTCGATCTTTTCGACGTCATCGTGTGCCTGGTGATCAACGATGACATCCTCCGCCACCGGCTCGCGACCCGCACCACGAACCCATTCGGTCGCCATCCCGAAGAGCTCGCAGCGGCCCTGAAGTGGAATCCTCGGATGCGACCGATCTATGAAAGCCGTGGCGCGACGATCATCGACGCGTCCAAGCCGGTGACCGAGGTGGCGGACGGAGTGATCGCCGCGGTTCAGGAGCGGCGAGGCGGTGCGTCCGGGATCGATGGAGGGCGGTGACGTCAGAGGAGATCGCCGCCGGCGTGGCGTCGATCCGGCCGGGATTCGTCGGTCACGGCGGATCAGGGGCGTGCACCGGCCGAAGGCTGCCGCTGCCCTGCGAGCAGGGCTGCGGTTGTCGGGGGATCCGGCAGTTCGGTGAAGGAATACGGAGGCCAGGGGCCCAAAAAGCGGATACGCACGGCGGGTTGACGTGCCTGGAGTTCGCTCAGGACTCCCCCCACGGTGTCGATGTTCTCCTGCCGGGTGAGGAGGGCGGCTGACAACACGTGTGTCTCGTCCGGGGATTGCTGGGTGCGGCCGCGGTCACGCAGGTCCTCCGCGATGGCGAGCAGTCTGCCGCGGACTTCCGCGTGCACCTCGTCGGCCAGCCGCTCGGCCGTCTGCCTGGCGGTCTGTTCCTCCTGTTTGGCGAGGAGACGGCGCATTCCCGCCGAGCGGTGCGTCGAGGCTCCCTCTGTGTGCGGGGCCGGTGTGGCGCCGAGGGCTCTGCGGTCCAGGGCTATCTCCACGCGCAGTTCGCACCGGTCAGCCAGTGTGCGTAGTTGTTCGTCGATCTCGGCTGCCCGTTCGGCGATCCATTCCGTCAGTCGCTCCGCCGCCTTCCGTCCGCCTGCGGACCCGCCCTCCGGGGACGGCTCATCGGCGACCAGGACATTGAAGGTCATGGGCAGGACACTGCCGGTTCGTTCCCACACGGTGGTGACGACCTCGCTCTGCTGCCCCACCCAGCGGCGGACCTGGTCGTCACCGCCCTGGTACGGGCTGGCGGGGGCGTCGTGCACCAACGCCGCGATGCCCGTGCCCGGGGCGTGTACGAGCCGTGTGGGACACCCGTCGAGACCGGTGACCTCACAGGTGGTCGCCGTCTCCGAACGGAGCAAGGCGTACACGTACAGGGCGTGTTCCCCGGTCATGCCTCGGCCTCCTCGGCCCAGCGCCGAGGGTTGACCAGTTTGTCGACCACGTCGTCGACCACCTCGTCCAGTCCCCGGTGCAGGTCCGCGACGGAGGAAGTGATGCCGTGGTCGTCCTTGATCTGGTCCATCGCCTCATCCAGTTCCAGCAGGGCGTCGGCCAGGCGCTCGCTCTCCTCCAACGTCAGGTCGCCTCCGTTGATACGGCGCAGAGCCTGGCGTTCGAGCGCCTCCTGGATGACCTCCACCAGCGTGACCACCAGAGACAACACGCCGTGCTTGAGGCTTTTCTCGTCGACGGTCAGGGGCATGACTGCCCGCCTTTCTGTGTCGCGGTTCGCCGTAGGGTCATGCGGCCGGTGGCAGGGACCCCGCCGTGGTCAGCGCCTGCGCCCAAGGCACCGAGTCGCCCGCGGCCAGCAGCACTTCGCCCCGCCCGGTGGCACGGAGGACGAGCACCTCGCCGTCCCCGGCGGGGCTGGTCCCGTTCGCCGCACGGCGCACATCGGCGATCTCGGCGGTGGGTACGACCAGGGCGGGTCGGGAATCCATGGGTGACTTCCACGTCAGTGCCTCACCGGTGAGCCGCCCCTGCCCACAGCGCCACAACGGGCCGCTGCGGCGCGGTTCGTGGAACCACAGCCGCCCCTCCGCCAGCGGCCGCTCCTCGACGGCCGACGACGTGTGCCAGAACGCGTCGTCCAGTCGGCCCGCGCACGCGTCGGTGAGACGGTCGTGCAGCCGCTCGGGGTCCTGGGCCGACAGCAGTTCCTCCGTCCCGTCGGCCAGCGCCACCCGTACCCGCAGGCGTTCCTCGCCGCCCACCGTGGCCTCCGGGGCGAGGCGGACACCCCGGACCACGCCGAGCTCGCTCTCCCACAGGACTTCCCGAGGTTCGTCCCGCACCACGGCCAGACGCCGGTCGGTCAACCAGACGGTGCCGGGCCGCCACGTGCGGCTCGGTCCCTCGGTCAGCAGGTGTCCGCCGCTCATGCGGCTGATGACTCTTTCGCCGTCCCGCAGGTCGATGGAGCGGCGTGCGGTGGACCGTTCGGCCCAAGCCCGGGTCGCCTCGTCCCAGTTCCGCATCATGCCGTACTCGAGCATCGTCTCCATACCGGCGACGGCCGCCCGAAGACTGACCCCGATCAGCGGGACGTCCGACACGGCGACGATGAGGTCCAGGTGCAGGACCGCGCCCTTGTTCAGCAGGACCTCCACCAGGTCGTCCAGTGTCACCCGGGGGTCACGCGTGGGACGCAGGGGCGATGCCTCAGCCGTCACGCCGGGCCGCCTCGTCCAAGGCCCCAGCCTCCACGCTCGCGCGGTCGCCGTCAGTGGTGGAGCCGTCGAGAGGGACGGGCCCCGTAACGGCCTGCTGCGTCAGCCGGGCGTGGGCACTGCGCCAACCGCACCAGGGACAGTACTCCTGCAGCAGTTGCTCGACGGGAGCACGCTTGTCGCACTGGGGGCATGTCTCCTTCGCCACCCGCGCCTGCCGCCAGGCGGCCGTCTCCGTGTCCGTACCGGAGGGGAACTCCAGCCCGTAGTGAGCGGCTGTCTCGAAGGAGGCCAGGGCGGCGCGCAGTCGGATGCCGAGCAGTTCCACCCCCGCCACCGAGACCATGATGTCGGCGTTGAGGACCAGTCCTTTGTCCAGCAGGGTCTCCACGACATGAGCCAGACCCCCGTCGCCGTCCCGCCTGGGCTGCAGCGGCACGGCTCCCCCGCCTCGCGTTCCGGCCATCGCCCCGTCGCGGCGTGTGCTCGCGGGCGGAAAGGCGGCCCGGTTGCGCACGTTGTCGTCCGGATAGCTGCTCATGCCTGTGCAAGTATCCGCCCTGACGCGACTTACACACCCGACACGGCGGAGGTCGGCCGTCCTGGCGGGGGTACGCGGCGGCCTGCGTGCCGTACCGACACCGGGCAGCCCGACCATCACCCCTGAGTCTCGCCCGGTATGGCGGCCGACGCACGGACGCGGACGGCCCTCGACGGGGGTCGGGGTCTCACCGTCGAGGGCCGCACGTTCACCGGCCCGGCCTCACACGCTGAGCGCGGCGCGTACGGTCTGTTCGGCGCCCGTGCCGCCCTCGCCCGAGGACGTCACACGGCCCGCCTCCAGGACGTAGTACTGCTGCGCGGCTCTCATGGCGAAGCCGACGTGCTGCTCCACGAGGAGGACCGAAAGGCCACCGCGCCGGGTGAGGGCGAGGATCGTCTCCTCGATCTCGGCGACGACGGAAGGCTGGATGCCCTCGGTCGGCTCGTCGAGCAGCAGCAGCCTCGGCCGGGTGATCAGGGCGCGGGCGATGGCGAGTTGCTGCCGTTGCCCGCCGGAGAGCAGGCCGGCGCGGCGGCCGGACAGGTCGCGCAGAACGGGGAAGAGGTCCAGGGCCTCGGCGGTCGCCTCCTTGCCGTCGGGGCGTCCGTCGGCGACGAGTTGGAGGTTCTCGGCGGTGGTCAGATGCGGGAAGGACTGCTGGCCCTGCGGGACGTACGCCATGCCGCGGGCCACGCGCTGGTGCGGGGCGAGGCGCGTGATGTCCTCGCTGTCCAGCAGAACGGCGCCGCCTTTCGGCTTGAGCAGGCCCATGGCGACACGCAGGAGGGTGCTCTTCCCGGCGCCGTTGTGGCCCAGCACGGTGGCGACCGCGTCCTTCGGCACCGAGACCGTCACACCGTGCAGCACGGTGGTGCGGTCGTAGCCGGCCTGTACGGAACTGATCTCCAGCATGGGTCTCAGGCCTCCTCGGTGACGGCGACGGGTGTGGTGGGCGTCGCTCCGGATTCGGGTTCGGAGGCGCGCCCGAGGTAGACCTCCTGGACCTTGGCGTCGGCCTGGACCTCGGCGACCGTGCCCTCGCTGAGCACCTTGCCGGCGTGCAGGACGCTGACGCTGCGGGCGAAGGAGCGCATGAAGTCCATGTCGTGCTCGATGACGACGACCGTGTGGTCCTCGCTCACCCGCTGCAACAGCTCGCCGGTCGCCTCCCGTTCCTCGTGGCTCATACCGGCCACCGGTTCGTCGAGCAGGAGCAGCTTCACGTCCTGGACGAGCAGCATGCCGATCTCCAGCCACTGCTTCTGCCCGTGGGCGAGCACGCCCGCGGGGCGGTCGCGCAGCTCGGTCAGGCCCGTCGTCTCCAACGCTTTCGCGACCGGTTCGGGGATGTCCTTGCGGCGGCGCAGCATCGTCCACACGCCCCGCCCGGCGCCCGCCGCGATGTCGAGGTTCTGCAGCACGGTCAGTTCCTCGAAGATGCTGGCCGTCTGGAACGTACGGCCGATGCCCAGCCGTGCGATCTTCTGCACGGGCTTGCCCAGCAGGTCCTGGTCGCCGAAGCGGACCGAGCCGGTCGCCTTCACCAGGCCGGTGATCGCGTCGACCAGCGTGGTCTTGCCCGCGCCGTTCGGGCCGATGAGGAAGCGCAGGTCACCGGGGCGGATGTCCAGGTCGACGCCGTCGACGGCGGTGAACCCGTCGAACGTCACCCGTAGGTCGCGGACGGTCAGTCCGTCGCCGCTCATGCTGTCTCCCCAGAGGTACGGGATCGGGTGCCGCCGCCGGTGCGGCGCTTGCGCAGGACGGCGCCCAGGGAGGCCAGGCCGCCGGGCAGGAAGCCGACCGCCAGCACGAACAGCAGTCCCTGGAGGTAGGTCCACGCGGCGGGGAACTCGTCGGACAGCGTGCTCTGCGCCCAGGCCACGGCGACCGCGCCGAGCACCGCTCCCACCAGGGAGGCCCGTCCGCCGACCGCCGCGCCGATGACGAAGCCGATGGAGGGCACGATGCCGATCAGCGCCGGGGAGATGATCCCGACGGCCGGGACGAAGAGGGCTCCCGCGAGGCCCGCCATGCCTGCGGCGACGACGTACGCGACGAGCTTGATGTTCGCCGGGTTGTAGCCGAGGAAACGCACCCGCTCCTCGGAGTCCCGTACGGCGACGAGGAGTTCGCCGTAGCGGCTGACGAACAGCTGGCGGGCGAGGGCCATCAGCAGGAGCAGCACGGCGGCGATGATGAAGTACACCATCCGCTGGTTGACCGGGTCGTCCAGCGAGTAGCCGAAGAAGCCCTGGATGTCGGTGAGGCCGTTGGTGCCGCCCGTGGTCGCCTGCTGGCCGACCAGCCAGATGGAGAGGGCGGCGGCGAGGGCCTGGCTGAGGATCGCGAAGTAGGCGCCCTTCACCCTGCGTCGGAAGACGAGGAAGCCGAGCAGCGCGGCGACCGCCATGGGCAGCAGCACGGTCATGGCGAGCGCGAAGCCGGGGTCGGCGAAGGGCTTCCACCACCAGGGCAGCGCGTCGCCGGTGCCGTACAGCTGCATGAAGTCCGGCAGCGTCTCGCCGGTGGCGGCGGCGTCGGTGAGCTTGAGGTGCATGGCCATGGCGTAGCCGCCGAGGCCGAAGAAGACGCCCTGGCCGAGGACCATGAGGCCGCCGCGGCCCCAGGCCAGGCTGACACCGACGGCCACGATCGCGTAGCACAGGTACTTCGCGAGGAGGGAGAGGCGGAAGTCGGAGAGGGCGAGCGGGGCGACGCCGAGCAGGAGTACGGCTCCGAGGGCGAAGCCTGCGGGCACGCGGAAGCGGTTCAGCAGGGGCGTGGAGGGCGGGGTCACGGTGGCGGGGGGCGTGGTCGTGGTCGTCATGCCAGGCTCCGGGTGCGCAGTGTGTACAGGCCCTGGGGTCGCCACTGGAGGAAGGCGACGATCGCCACCAGCACCACGACCTTGGCGACGCTGACGGTGGTCGAGTACTCGAGGACGGACTGCAGCACGCCCAGCGCGAACGCCGTGATGACGGCGCCCTTCAGCTGTCCGATGCCGCCGACGACCACGACCAGGAAGGCGTCGACGATGTAGTTGGTGCCCATCGTCGGGCCGATCGGCCCGACCAGGGTGAGCGCGACGCCGGCCACGCCGGCCAGGCCGGAGCCGATGAAGAAGGTGATCCGGTCGACCTGTCCGGTGGCGATGCCGGAGACCTCGGCGAGGTCGCGGTTCTGCACGACGGCCCGGATGCGGCGGCCGAGCGGGGTGAACCGCAGGACCAGGGTCAGGCCGAGGACACAGAGAAGCGCCAGTCCCAGGATGAACAGGCGGTTGTTGGCGAAGGTGACCGGGCCCGCCGAGATGTTGCCGGTGAGGAGGTCGGGCGCGGCCGTCTGCACGTTGGGGGCACCGAAGACGTCCCGGGCCAGCTGCTGGAGCATCAGCGAGACGCCCCAGGTGACCAGCAGGGTGTCCAGCGGGCGCGTGTAGAGCCGCCGGATGAGCAGCCATTCCAGCAGCGCGCCCATGGCTCCCGCGACCAGGAACGCGAGCGGCAGGGCGACGAGGAGGGAGACCCCGGCGCTGCTGATGGACTTCTGCAGGACGTACGTCGTGTAGGCGCCGGCCATGATGAACTCTCCGTGCGCCATGTTGATCACGCCCATCTGACCGAACGTCAGGGTCAGGCCGAGCGCGATGAGAAGCAGGACGGCACCGATGCTGATGCCGGTGAAGGACTGGTTGAGGACGACCGTCATGAAAGCGGCTCCGGGTCGGGTACGGACGTGCGGGCTGGCGACGTGCCGGCTCGCCATGGGCGTGACCCGGCCCCGTCACGGAGCCGGGTCGATCCCATGGGGCGGGGCGTGGCTCAGGACAGGCCGGAGGCCCAGGAGTAGCCCTTGAGGTACGGGTCCGGCTTGATCGGCTTGCCCGAGTTCCAGACCTCCTCGATCAGGCCGTCGGAGCCGACCTTGCCGATGCGGGCCGTCTTGTAGACGTGCTGGGTGGCGCCGTCGACGGTGACCTTGCCCTCGGGGGCGTCGAAGACGATGCCGTCGGAGGCGGCCTTCACCTTGGCGACGTCGAAGGAGCCGGCCTTCTCGACCATCGCCTTCCAGAGGTAGACGGAGATGTAGGCGGCCTCCATCGGGTCGGAGGTCGGCTTGTCCTTTCCGTAGGCCGCCTGGTAGGCCGCGACGAACTTCTCGTTCGCGGCGCCAGGTGTGGTCTGGTAGTAGTTCCAGGCCGTCAACTGGCCGTCCAGGTACTGCGTTCCGATGCTCTTGACCTCCTCCTCGGCGATCGAGACGGAGAGCACCGGCAGGCTCTTGGCCGTGAGGCCCGCGGACTTGTACTCCTTGAAGAAGGCCACGTTGCTGTCACCGTTGAGGGTGTTGAACACCGCGTCGGCTCCGGAGCCCTTGACCTTGTTGACGATGGTGCTGAACTCCGTGGAGCCGAGCGGCGCGTAGTCCTCGCCGACCACCGTCAGACCCTTGGCCTTCGCGTACGCCTTGATGATCTTGTTGGCGGTGCGCGGGAAGACGTAGTCGCTGCCGACCAGGTACAGCTTGGTCAGACCCTGCTTCTTCAGGTAGTCGAGGGCGGGCACGATCTGCTGGTTGGTGGTGGCGCCGATGTAGAAGATGTACGGCGACTCCTCCAGGCCCTCGTATTGCACGGGGTAGAAGAGCAGCGACTTGTACCGCTCGAAGACCGGCTTGACGGCCTTGCGGCTGGCCGAGGTCCAGCAGCCGAAGGTGGCCGCGACCTTGTCGTCGGTGATGAGTGCCTCGGCCTTCTCGGCGAACGTCGGCCAGTCGGAGGCGCCGTCCTGGCTGATGGGCTTGAGCTTCTTGCCCAGGACACCGCCGGAGGCGTTGATCTCCTTGATGGCGAGCAGCAGCGAGTTGTGGACCGTGACCTCGCTGATGGCCATCGTGCCCGACAGTGAGTTGAGCAGACCGACCTTGACCGTGCTGCCGGACGTGTCCGCCGTGGCGCCGGATCCCGACGACGTCTCGGTGCCGGTCTTGGCGCCACAGGCGCTGAGGGCGGCGGACGCGCCGGCGGCCGATATGCCGGCCAGAAGACCGCGTCTGCTGATGCTGAGCCCGGACATGCACAACCTCCTTGCCCCGAAGGGCGAAGCGAAAGAGCGGAGTGGCTCGAAAGAGCCGTGGGAGGGAAGGGGAGGGACACGCTTCAGAAGCGGCGGCGTTGACGCACGGGTTCCCCAGCCGTTCCGGGGTGGCGTCCGGGCTGGTCGCTGAAGTGCGACCACAGCCTGCGAGGAAACTGTTTCCGGTGCGTTGCACGGCAATTGAAGAATGGTTTCCAGTGGAAGCAACATTGCGGGCAAAACAAAAAGGCCCCCGCTGGCGACGCGCGTTTGACGGCATCCCTGCGACGGCAATTAATGCTTCCTGCAGAAAGGATCAGTTTTCTCGGTTCCTCTTGTCAAGCGCCAGGTGATCACAGGTAGGCTCGGACACCGGCCGACAGCACGAGCGGAGAAGCACGATGGCGAGGCAGCCCCAGCAACTGCTCCACCTCCTGACCCGGGCCGAACGTCTCGCCGTGCGCCGAGTGCAGTCCGTACTGGACGAGTTCGACTGCTCGGTGGAGGCATGGAGGGTGCTCGACCTGCTGTCCGACGGACAGGGGCACAACATGACGGCCCTCGCCGACCACGCCTTCCTGCCGGCCCCGACCCTCACCAAGCTGGTCGACCAACTCGTCGACCAGAACTGGGTCTACCGCCGCGTCGACCCCGCGGACCGGCGTCGGGTGCTGGCCCACCTCACTCCGCGAGGCATGCAGCGGTGGCAGTTGCTGCTCCGTGAAGTACGGGCCGACTGGGTGGACTTGGAGCAGTCGCTCCCCAGCGAGGAGCTGGACGAACTGCTCGCACGGCTGGCCGAGGCCCTGGAAGGTCCGGGCGCCTCGGGCCGGGGCGCCACCGTCTCTGGCGGTGTCACACCAGGTCGTGCGGAGCGCGGAGTTGGGCGAGCACGTTGAAGTCGAGCCCGTCCGCCTCCGCCAGGTAGATGCGCTGGCGCACATGCCGGTCGTGGAGGTGGAGCAGACCGCGCGGCCCTTCGTAGGAGACGGTCTCGGCGGCGGCCGAGATCGCGGAGACGTCCAGGGTGCGGGCCCGCTCGATGAGTGAGGCGAGCAGCAGCACGCCCTCGTAACAGGATTCACCGAGGCTTCCGGGGGCCGGGGCCTCGATGCCGAAGCGGTCGGCGTACTGGCCGTGGAAGTCCAGGGTGTCCTGGTTCGCCAGCGAGGCGAAGAACCCGGCCGTGCTGAAGAGGTCACCGGTCGCCTCCGGACCGCTGGCCATCAGCATGTTCTCGTCCATCAGCGTGCTCAGCCTGAGGCACCGCTGGTCGATGCCGGAGGCGGCGAAGGCCCGGTTGAAGCGGACCGCGTCACTGCCGACCAGCAGCATCAGCACGCCGTCCGCGTCCGCGTGCTCGATGCGCCGCAGCACGTCACGGAAGTCCTCGGCGCCCAGCGGGAGATACGCCTCACCGCAGACCCGCCCGCCCCCGCAGGCGCGGGCGTAGCGACGGGCCGCCCGGGCCGTGCGCCGGGGCCAGACGTAGTTGTTGCCGACGACGAACCATCGCCGCACCCGACGCGTCTCGGCCAGGAGCCGCATGGCGGGCAGCAGCTGCCAGTCGGGCGTCTCGCTGGTCATGAAGACACCGTCGGTGCGCTCCCCGCCCTCGTACAGGGCGGTGTAGACGTACGGCACCAGGTGCGCGACGCGCGGCGCCACCGCCTGCCGGACCGAAGAGATGTGCCAGCCGGTGACACCGTGCACCACACCGGTCGCCACCAGGGCCTCGACCTCGTCGGCGACCTGCCGCGGGTCGGCGCCCCCGTCGACCCCCAGCAGCCGGAGCTCCTTGCCGAGCACACCGCCGGCCTTGTTGATCTCCTCGGCGGCCAGCCGCGCGCACGCCTCGCAGGCGGGACCGAAGATCCCGGCAGGCCCCTGCATCGGGTACACGAGCGCGACGTTCAGGGTCGAGTCGTCGGCCGTGAACCACTCGGGGGTGTGGAGGCTGAGCGGCCGGTGCATGGCCACATGATTGCCGGGCGACCGTCGGCGCCCAAGCATCGGCTGGGATCGAGACCGTTTTGTAGGCATGAGGAGCAAGCTCGCCGTGCGGGAGGAGCGGAAGCGCCGGCGTTCCTCGGGCCGGGGCCTTCGTGGTGATGGTGCTCGCGGTGTGGCGGGCCGCGTCCGTGCAGGGCGGCAGGTCAGTCCGACGCGCGGGCATAGGACTCCCGGTCATTGCTCTTGGCGAGCGTCTCGGGACGCAGAGCGCGCTGGAGTTCGTCGGCGGTGAGCAGTTCCCGTGCCAGGATCACGTCGGCCACGGGCAGGCTTCTGTCCAGTGCCTCCTGTGCGGCGGCACTGGCCTGCGCGTAGCCGATGACGGGGGTGAGGGCGGTGACGATCCCGATGGTGTTGTGCACGACCGCGCGCAGGTGCTCGCGGTTGGCGGTGATGCCGTTCACGCAGCGGTCGGCCAGCGTCAGGCAACCGGCCTCCAGCTGACCCAGGCTCTCGAACAGGCAGTGGGCGATGACCGGTTCGAAGGCGTTGAGCTGGAGCTGGCCCGCTTCGGCGGCCATGGTGATGGTGATGTCGTTGCCGATGGCCCTGAAGGCGATCTGGTTGACGACCTCGGGGATCACCGGGTTGACCTTGCCGGGCATGATGCTGGAGCCGGCCTGTACGGCGGGCAGGTTGATCTCGCCGAGGCCCGCCCGAGGCCCGGAGGACAGCAGACGCAGGTCGTTGCAGGTCTTGGAGAGCTTGACGGCGATGCGCTTGAGCACCCCGGAGAGCTGGACGAACGCTCCGGCGTCCTGGGTCGCCTCCACCAGGTCGGCGGCGGTGGACAGGGGCACACCGGTGATGGTGCTGAGGTGTGCGCAGGCCAGTGCCGCGTAGCGGGGGTGGGAGTTGAGGCCGGTACCGATGGCCGTACCTCCGAGGTTGATCTCCCGGATCAGGGCGGTCGCCTCGGCCAGGCGCTGTTCGTCCTCGGCCAGCATCACCGCGTACGCGCCGAACTCCTGGCCGAGGGTCATGGGTACCGCGTCCTGGAGTTGCGTGCGGCCGGTCTTGACGACGTCGGCGAACTCGTCGGCCTTGGCCCGGAAGGCTTGCCGCAGGGTGGCCATGGCCTGTTGGAGACGGTGAGCTCCTGCCTGCAGGGCCACCTTGACCGCCGTCGGGTACGCGTCGTTGGTGCTCTGCCCGGCGTTCACGTCGTCGAGGGGATGCAGGTGGTGGTAGGCGCCGCGGTGGTGACCGAGAATTTCCAGGGCCCTGTTGGCTATGACCTCGTTCGCGTTCATGTTGGTGGAGGTGCCCGCGCCACCCTGGATGACGTCCACGACGAACTGGTCGTGAAGCTCGCCGGAGCGGATCTCCTCGCAGGCGGCGACGATGGCCTCGGCCTTGTCGGCGTCCAGGAGCCCCAGGTCGCGGTTGGCCAGCGCCGCGGCCTGCTTGACGGCCGCCAGCCCGTCGACCAGGTCGCGGTGGGTGGAGATACGGGTGCCGGTGATGGGGAAGTTGTGCACCGCCCGGAGGGTGTGGATGCCGAAGTAGGCGTACCGGGGCACCGGTAGGTCGCCGAGGAGGTCGTGTTCGTAGCGGAACTGCTCGTCCATGAAGGGTTGTACTCCTGATCTGGGCGGATCACCGCTGGTCCTGCCGCCGGCTTCGGGACAGGCCGGCGGCGCGGTGGCTGAGTCGGGACCCCCGTCCCCGTGGTCCGGTGGGCTGCGAGGGGCCCCGGGGCCCCGGGGTTCCGCGCCCGCGCCGGTGTCAGAGCTGCTTGGCGAGCGCGTTGTCCACGGCAGCGGACGGTGGTACGACCGTGCCCTCGCCGGGCTCGCGCGTCACCTTTCTGCCCTTGCTGACCCGCCGCCGCAGCCAGTGCGCCAACGCGTCGAGCGCCGTGTTGATCGCGATGAATATCGCCGCGACGAGCAGGGCGGCCGGGATCACGTTGGAGAAGTTGGCGGCGATGCCGTTCAGGCCACGGTCGACGAGTTCGTCGTAGCCGACGATGAATCCCAGGGCGGAGTCCTTCAGCAGGACGACGAACTGGCTGACGATGGCCGGCATCATGGCCACGATCGCCTGAGGCATCAGGACGAGCACCATCGTCTGGCCCCTGCGCATGCCGAGCGCCTGTGCGGCCTCCGCCTGTCCCTTGGGAAGACTGTTCACTCCGGCCCGGAGCGTCTCCGCGATGACCGACCCGTTGTAGAGGGTGAGGCCGAGGACCACGGCGGCGAACGGGGAAACGGTCGTTCCGGTGATCGCGAAGGAGCCGAAGAACGCGCAGAAGATGAGCAGCAGGAGGGGAACGGCCCGGAAGAACTCGACGACCGCCGCGGCGGGCACACGGATCCAGGCGTGTTCGGACATCCGAGCCGTCGCGAAGACCAGCCCGAAGGCGCCCGCGAGCACGATCCCCAGCCCCGCGGCCTTGAGAGTGCCTTCCAGGCCCGGCAGGATGAACGTCGTCCAGACGTCGGCGCGCAGCAGGGGCTGCCATTTCTCCGCCGCCCACTGGTCACGCTCGTCGAACCGCGCGTACACCACGTATCCGAGCCAGCCGAAGACGACGGTGATCACCGCCGCCAGCACCCGGTTGCGGATGACTCCCCGGCGGCCGGGGACCTCGTACAGATTCGAGTAGCCGCTCATCGGGCCACCGCCAGGCGACGCGAGAGCCAGCCGAACAGCAGGCCGGTCGGCAGGCACAGCGCCACGAAGCCCGCCGCGAAGCCGAGGAAGATCTGGATCACTTGGTCGCCGTAGATCTCGATCATCTCCCGCATCCGGACGGAGGCTTCCGCCACCCCTGCGACGAGGGCGACGGTGGTGTTCTTGGTCAGCGCGATCAGAATGCTGCCGAGCGGCGGGATCACCGCCCGGAACGCCTGGGGCAGAACGACGGAGCCCAGGATCTGACCGAATCCGAGCCCCACCGCCCTGGCCGCCTCCGCCTGCCCGACGGGGACGGTGTTGATGCCCGACCGCAGGGCCTCGCACACGAACGCCGACGTGTACGCCGTCAGGCCGAGAACGGCGAGCCAGTAGTTGTTGACGCTGATCTGTGCGGAGAACTCCACACCGAGATTGGCGCCCACGCCCAGGCTGGTGAAAAGCAGGACCAGGGTCAGCGGGGTGTTGCGGGCCACCGTCACGTAGGCCTGGGAGGCGGTGCGCAGCACCGGGAGGGGCGAGACGCGCATCCCGGTCAGTACGGTGCCCAGCACGAGTGAGCCGAGCGCGCTGACGGCGGTGAGCCGCAGGGTCATCCAGAACGCGGCGAGGATCGTTGCTCGCTCGGTGAACAGTGCGTCCATGTCGTCGTCAGTACCGCTCGAGGCTCGGGACGGTGAATCCGGAGGCGGAGAGGTTGGCCTTGAGCGCGACCTTCCAGGAGCCGTCGGAAACCATCTTGTCCAGTGCGTCGTTGACCGCTTCCCGGCCCACCTTGTCGTCCTTCTTCAGCCCGATGCCGTACTTCTCCTCGCTGAAGGGCGAGTCGACGACCCTCAACTTGTCGGGGTGCTGGGCGGCGTAGCCGTAGAGGATGGAGTTGTCGGTGGTGACCGCGTCCAACTGGCCGGTGAGCACCCGGTCCACGCAGGCGGAGTAGGTGCGTTCCTCCTGGAGCTGGACGTCCTTGGCGTACTTGTCCTTGATCAACTGCGCGGAGGTCGAGCCCGCGACCGAGCACAGCTTCTTGCCGTTGAGCGACTGCGGACCGGTGATGTCCTTGTTGTCCTCGCGGACCAGCAGGTCCTGGCCGGCGACCAGGTAGGGCCCGGCGAAGGAGACCTTCTGCTTGCGGGCGTCGTTGATGGAGTAGGTGGCGACGACCATGTCGACCTGGCCCTGCTGGAGGAACGCCTCCCTGTTGGCCGACACGGCCTCCTTGAAGGTGATGTCCTTCTCGTCGACTCCGAGCTCCTTGGCGACGTACTTGGCGACGTCGACGTCGAAGCCGGTGAAGGTCCCGTCCGGGGTGCGCAGGCCGAGCCCCGGCTGATCGGCCTTCACGCCGATGACGAGCTTCTTGTCCTTCGCGGCCCGGTCGACGACGGACGATCCGGTGTCGTCGCCGCCGTTTCCGCAGGCGCCGACGCTCAGTGCGACGATCACGGAGGTGAGGGCGACGCCGATCAGTCTCTTGGACATGCTGAATCCTTCGATGGCAGACGGGGAGAGGGCAGACGGGAAGAGGGTCTGGAGGTGCGGGGGCGCCCGGCCCTCGGACGGCCGGCGGGTCCCGGTGTCAGTGGGTGAGGATCTTGGCGAGGAACGACTGGGCGCGTTCGCTGCGCGGGCGGTCGAAGAACTCGTGGGGGGTGTTCTCCTCGACGATCTGGCCGTCGGCCATGAACACGACGCGATCGGCGGCCCGGCGGGCGAAGCCCATCTCGTGCGTCACCACGACCATCGTCATGCCGTCCCGGGCGAGGGCCGTCATCACGTCCAGTACCTCGTTGACCATCTCGGGGTCGAGGGCGGAGGTCGGCTCGTCGAAGAGGATCACCTTCGGGTCCATGGCCAGGGCCCGGGCGATGGCCACCCGCTGCTGCTGCCCTCCGGACAGCTGGGCCGGGTACTTGTGGGCCTGGGCCCCGATGCCGACCCGGTCGAGGAGTTCGTGGGCGCGCTGTTCGGCGGCCCTCCGGTTCTGCTTCAAGACCTTGACCGGGGCGAGGGTGACGTTGTCCAGGACGGTCTTGTGGGCGAAGAGATTGAAGCTCTGGAAGACCATGCCGACTTCGGCGCGCAGTCGTGCCAGCTGCCTGCCTTCGGAGGGCAACGGCGTTCCGTCGACGGTGATGGTGCCGGAGTCGATCGTCTCCAGCCGGTTGATGGTGCGGCAGAGCGTGGACTTGCCGGACCCGGAGGGACCGATCAGCACGACGACCTCACCGCGGCTCACGGCCAGGTCGATGTCCTTCAGCACATGCAGTTGCCCGTAGTGCTTGTTGACCTTGTCGAGCACCACCAGGTGGTTACCCGGCACCGCCCGCTGATGCGTCGCGGACATGACTTCGATCATGGGAACACGTCCCTCCCTTCCTCGGATTCGCCGGCCGCAGTGCCGTTCTCGGCGGCGATGGCGAAACCGTAGGAGGAGCGCACCGCCGCGAAGGGCTTGTGCGCTTTGTGCTCAGCGGGACGGTGAGGAAGTGGGGGGTGAGGAGGGGGAGATGGACGGCTTGGCCGTCTTCGCGGACACGCTCATCACGCCGATGGTGTCCCGGAACGCCTCGTCCCAACGGCCGTCGCTCACGTACTGCCGGATCAGCCCGTTGAGATGGTCGCGGAAGCGGGTGTCGCCCCGGCGCACACCGATGCCGTACGGCTCCCTGCCGAACGGCCTGCCGACGAGTCGGACCGTGTCCGGGTACTGGCTCATCACGCCCAGCAGGATGGACTCGTCCGTGCTGATCGCGTCGATCCGCCCGTCGACCAGCGCCGACACACACTCACTGTAGGTGTCGACGATCACCAGCCGGGCGCGCGAGACCTCGCCCCGCAGCCGCTGCGCGGACGTGGAGCCCGCCGCCGTGCACACCTCCCGGCCGGCGAGGTCGGCGAGGTCGCGGATGCCCCGCTCGTCGCTGCGGACCAGCACGTCCTGCCGGGAGTAGTAGTACGGGTCCGTGAAGTCCACCAGCTTGCGGCGCTCTTCGCTGATCGAGTACGTCGCCACGACGATGTCCACGACACCACGGCGGAGGAAGTCCTCGCGGTTGCGCGGCATGGTCTCGATGAACCGGATGTCGCGCTCGCTGCCGGTGAGGTCCTTCGCCACCATGCGGGCGATCTCCGCGTCGAATCCGGTGATCCGGCCGGTGGAGGGATCTTTGTAGCCGAAGAGCGGATGGTCGAACTTGATGCCGACGGTGAACACGCCCCGGTCCGCGACGCGGGCCATGGTCGAGCCTTCGGGGAACCGTGCCCCGGAGTCCGGCCCCGGCAGGCCGCAGGCGCCGAGCACCAGACAGGTCAGCGCGGCCAGCATCGAGCGACGGGAGGTCATGAATCGCAGAAGCGGTAGCGGTGCTGCGGCCGCCCCGCCGACCCGTAGCGCAGGTTCGCCACGACGTCCCCACGGTCGGCGAGGTACTCGAGATACCGCCTGGCGGTGGCCCTGCTGATACCGACCGCCTCGGCGGTCTCGTGCGCCGAGAGGTCCCGTCCCGCGGCGGCCAGCGCGTCCAGCACCACCTGCTCGGTGGTGGGCGAGATGCCGGTGGGGCGGACCACCGCGTCGAGGTGCAGGGAACGGAAGACGCGGTCGATCGCGCGCTGCTCCACCATCTGGCCGCCGGCCGACAGATGGGCCGACGCCGCCGCGTATCTGAGGAGGGTCTGCTCCACGGTGCCCGTCCGGGCGGGCTTGATCAGGTAGTAGAGGGCGCCGCGCTGCATCGCCGCCTGTACGGCGGTGGACTCCCTCCTGCCCGAGATCACGATGACGTCCGTCGGCGGGTAGTCGGGACGCCGGAGCTGGTGGGCCACGTCCAGGCCGGGTATGTCGGGCAGATGCAGATCAAGGAGCACCAGGCGCGGTGCGAACCGGCGCGTGGCGGCCAGCGCCTCGCGTCCGGTGTGGGCGACGGCCACGACCCGGAACCCGGAGATCCGGTTGACCTGCGCCCGTAGGGCGGTGGTGACGACAGGGTCGTCGTCCACAATCAGAAGGGTTATCTCCTTCGACGCCATCGCCACGCTCCTCGTTTCGGCGACCGTCCAGACGACCCCACAGATTCCCAATCGACGCGGTGTCCCCTCGGCATTTTGTGCATTGTGCTCACCACATATGTCTCTTTCAACCGCTCGACCTACTATTTTTCCTTCCGTCAACCACTCTGTACTGCGGCGGCATCTCGATGACTCGCCTGATCACCTGGAGGTGAGCGCGCTGGGAGGGCGACTCTCCAGGACCGGACGGCGTCTGCGGTGGTCCCCGCGCCGCGGTGACAGCGACCGGGGTTGGTTGTTCGCGGTGGCCGGGCTGTGGGCCCTGCTCGGCCTGCTGCCGCTCGGGCTGCTGACCTCGACGAGTGTGACGCTGTCCGATCAGGCTGTCCGCAGCGAGGTTCGGGACCGGGTGGAGACGACCGCCTCGGTGAGCCGGGTGGTCGTGGAGCAGCAGATGGGCTCGCTGAAGCAGCTCGTCAGCGCCTACGCCCAGCGGCCCGACATACGCTCCTCGGTCACCTCCGGTGACCGGGCGGCCGCGTCCGGTCTGCCCGACGCGCTGGCGGAACTGGCCCGGATGCGGCCCGGGATCAGCGGAGTGATCATGGCCGCGCCCGACGGCCGGCTGATCGACGCCCAGCCCTCGCTCAAGCTGTTCCAGGACGTCAGCGGAACCGACTGGTACCGCGCGGTACGCGACGACATGCAGCCGTACGTGTCGCAGGCGTTCACCCCCACCATGCGGGGCGTCTCCCGTGCCGTGGCCGTCGCGGCGCCGATCCCGGGCGAGGACGGCCATGAACTGCTGGGCATCCTGACCGCCGTCTACAGCCTGGACGCGATCCAGGCGTACGCGTCGGAGGCCGCCGAGGCGCAAGGGATCCGGTTGCTGATCACGGACCGGGCAGGGGTTCTGGTGGCGGACCCGGCGGGCCGCCTGTTCGCGCTCACCTCCCTGCGGGAGGACGCCCGGGTGGACGCGGCGCTGGCCGGCCGCAGGGTCTTCACCAACTGGCGCGGTGACGAGGGGGCGGTGCTCTCGGCGTCCGAACCCATCCCGGGCATCGGCTGGACGGTCACCGCCGAGGTGCCCGCCGCCGAGGCACTGGCCTCGGCAGCGCATCTGCGCGACCGGGTGCTGTTCATGGCCGTCCTGCTCACCGCCTTGATCCTGGCCGGGCTCGGCTTCCAGATCCACACCAGCCGTAGCCGTCGACGGGCGCAGCGGACCCTGGCGCGGTACGCGGACGCGCTCGCCACGGCGCGGGACGAGGCGGTGCGGGCCTCGGCCGCCAAGTCCGAGTTCCTGGCCAAGGTCAGCCACGAGATCCGCACGCCGGTCAACGGCGTCCTGGGCATGAACACCCTCCTTCTCGACACCCGCATGGACGACGAGCAGCGGCACTACGCGAGCACCGTGCAGGAATCCGCACAGAACCTGCTCCGCCTGCTGGACGACTTCCTCGATCTGTCGAAGGTCGAGGCGGGCCGCCTGAGGATCGAGAAGGTGGCCTTCGACCTGCCCCGGCTGTGCGACGAGGTCGTGGCCCTGTTCGCCCCGCACGCCTACCGGCAGGGCCTGTGGCTGGCGCTCCACCTGGCCGAGGCCCTCCCCCAGCACGTGGTCGGCGATCCCGTCCGGCTCCGGCAGGTGCTGACCAACATCCTCGGCAACGCCATGAAGTTCACCGTCCAGGGCGGGATCGACCTGGAGGTCGCCCTGGAACCCGACCGCGATCAAGGTGCCCCGTCGACCGCTGACCGGGCGACCTTGCGGTTCACCGTCCGCGACACCGGCATCGGCGTCGGCCCCGAGGACCGGGACCGGGTCTTCGAGACCTTCCGTCGGCTCGACTCCCCCATCACGCGCCGCACCGGCGGCAGCGGACTGGGGCTTGCCATCAGCCGGCAGCTGGTCGAGCTCATGGGCGGCAGGATCGGGCTGGACAGCGTGAAGGGCGTCGGCAGCCGTTTCTGGGTGACCCTGCCCATGGACGTCCTCGCCCGGACCGCCCCCGCCCACGAGGAACTGAACGGTCGCCGCGTCCTCATCGCCGACGCGGACGAGGAGAACCGGGAGCTGGCGCGCCGCATGCTGTCCGGAGCCGGTCTGGTGGTGGAGGAAACGGCGGACGCCGCGGCAGCCACAGCCGCGCTACGGGCCGCCGCAGCCGATCAGTCGCCGTTCGACCTGGCCGTCATCGATCTCCACATGTCACTCGCCGGAAACAGTACGCGTCCGGCCCGGCCGGATGACGACGAGAACGGGTCGCTCGCCGACGCCGTCCTCGCCGATCCCCAGCTCCACGCGACCAACGTCATCGTGCTGATCACTCCGGGACGCACCGGTGCCGCATGGCCCGCCGCTTCCCGGACCAAGGACCGGATCGTCCAGTCGGTGACCCTCCCGCTGAGCCGGCGCCGTCTGCTGGCGGCGGCGCAGAACGCGCTCGGCACGGCGGGCGCCCCCGAGCCCGCCGCGCCGCTCCCCCACCGGTACGACGGCGGAGCACACGATCATGCCGACGTCGCGGCACGCCCGGTCCGTGTCCTCGTCGTCGAGGACGACGACGTCAGTTCCCAGGTCGCACGGCTCGTCCTGCAGAAAGCGGGCCACCATGTCGACGTGGTCGACGACGGGCAACGCGCGGTGCGAGCCGTGCTCCGCGACCGGTACGACCTCGTCCTCATGGACTGCCAGCTGCCGGGACTCGACGGCCTCGCCGCGACGGCCGAGATCAGGCGGCGCCAGGCCGGATCCGAGCGCGTCCCGATCATCGCCATGACGGCGGCGGCCATGCCGGACGACCGGATCCGGTGCATCGAGGCGGGCATGGACGACCACCTCACCAAACCGGTGGACTGGACGCAGGTGCTCGCCCGCGTCGCCGTCTGGACGGCGACGGAACCGCCCGCCGAATCCGCCGCTCCGAACACCTGGAACCTACCGGCGGAGCTCGACGGCCTGCCCGCCGACGACATCGCGGACATCGCGGACGCGTTCGCGGCCTCGACCCCCGAGGTCCTCGGTCGGCTGCGGGAGGCGCTGGAGACCGGGGACTTCGATGCGGCGCGCCTGTTGGCGCACCGTCTCAAAGGCAGCTGCGCGACCGTGGGAGCCACCCGCGCGGCGGAACTCTGCCAGGACCTCGAGGCCGCCGCAGACGCGCGGCGGCCGTGGACGGCTCATGACGACGCTCCGCTCCCCGCGGTCCTGACGCGGTTGGCGAACGAGATGCGCCGGGCCACGCAGGAGTTGCGCAGCCACTGCTGAGGATCGGCGCCCGCTGCGGGCCTGGCCGGGACCGAGACCGAGACCGTCTCAGGCGCCGCACGGTGATCAGCAACGGCGACTTCGAGCGGTACGGCTTCTTTGCAGGTCAGAGACGTGAACCTCTGCTGATGCTTCTCACCCCCTGTCAGTCTGTGCCTGTCCTTGCGGCCTCGACGAGGCCTCAACGAGGCCCTTTGAACCACCTGGCCCAGGGGGCGGCGGCACGGCCGGCTCAGGGGTGCGCGGCACGGGCGGCGCGGGTCACGCGGCCGACCGGATGCGGTTCTTCTCGGCGCGGTAGAGCCAGTAGGCGGCCCAGAAGCCCGTGACGCCGATCAGGACCATGGCGACGATCACCGGCCACTGCCACGGGTCGGAGACGTGCAGCGCGAGGAACCAGACCTTGTCCGTGGAGCCGCTGAGTTTGATGCCCAGCGGTGCCAGGCCCTGGGGGAACAGGCCGAGGATGCCGACGGCCATGGCCGTCCACAGGAGGGTCTGGCGTGCGGCGGACATCGTCTCGAACGGGGACTTGCCTGCCTCCTCCTCACTGACGGCCGTCGAAGAGGGGGCGCCCGAGCGCATCAGGTGCAGCAGTTCCGGGCCGTTGTCCCGGAGCTTCTTCGCCGCCACCGAGCCGAGCAGCACATGGCTGAGCACACCCGTGAGCAGGGCGACCGGGAGGCTCGCCCACAGCAGCGCGGGCTGCTCCAGCGCGTGGCCCGCCCAGGCGACCCCGAGCGCGGGGCACATGGCCAGCGCGACCAGGAAGAACATCAGGAACGACTGGCCCGTGACGTCGCCGTGGTCCATCGGCGAGTTCTTGCTCTTGTGCGGGTCCGGGCCGGGCACCAGGACCGCGACGGAGGCCCAGATCAGCAGGCCGGAACCGCCGCCGAGTGCGGCGAGGTTACCCGCGAGCGCCCACGGCACCAGGTCGGGGTCACCGTGCAGGAGCGATCCGGCGAGCGTCAGGAGCAGCGTGAGCGGGCCGAAGACGACCAGCCAGGCGAGCTGGCGTGCGCGGACGTCGGCCTTCTCCTTCCCGGGCACCGTCAGGGTCAGCCAGAGCGCGGTGCCGTCCTGGCCGTAGAGGTTGGCGCAGGTCGCCGCGGCCATCAGCGCGCCGGCCGCGCCGACGAAGGGGAACGCTGCGGTGAAGTCGAAGATCAGCGGGAACAGCGCGGTGATGACCGCGAAGGCCGGGCCGAGCACGATGCTCTGGGTGCGCATCGGGTCGCGCCACCAGGTGCGCAGTTCCTTGAGGCAGATCGTCCCCACGTCGCCGCGGAACAGCCGGGGACGCCGTACGGCCTCGCGTGCGGAGGAGCCCCGGACGACCGGGCGGGCCAGCCGCTGCGGTCCGAGGAGCGCGCTCCACGCGGCGAACAGCGCCGCCACCAGCACGGCCAGCGCGAGCAGCGGCCCGAACGTCCACAGCCAGTCGCCGCGGCCCGCCGCCTCGACGGCGAGCAGACCCCAGCTGGAGGGCAGCGCCCGCACCACGGTGGAGAAGGTGGGCGGGAAGCCGTACTCGAGCAGCAGGTAGATCCCGATCATCAGGACCCAGGAGAAGGAGCACAGGGAGACGATCGCGGCGGTGACGGTCGCGGTGATGGCGCCGCCGATCCGGGAGCGGGCCAGGGCGCGGAACAGCAGGGTGACCACCCGGGACAGCAGCACCACGAGCAGCAGGAGCAGGACCACCGCGGGGATCGACACCAGGACGGCCTGCCAGCTCAGCCGGGCGGCGAAGGCGATCATCGCGCCGAACGCCAGCACGGTGATCGCGGTGGTGACGGCGACCAGCGCGGCGGCGAGCAGGCCCATGGCCAGGGTGCGGCGCGGGATCGGCTGGCGGTGGAAGTGCTCGCCGTTGAGGGGTGGTTCGCCCGCGAAGATCGGCCCGACGATCCAGCCCAGCGCCCACAGCGCGAAGGTGACCGCCAGGACGTCCATCAGCAGCCGCGGCTGGGAGAAGTCGAGGAACGCCAGGATGACGGTGGTGACGGCGAGACAGATCCCGGCGGACCAGCCGAGGCCGCTCAGGGCCATCTTGGAGTCGGACGTGCTGTGGCGGAGCACGGCCAGTTTCATACGGATCAGGACGCCAACCACGACAGTCCCTCCCCGCCGCCGATCGTCACGCCGACGAGCTCGACGAAGGTCTCCTCGAGCGTGCGGCCGCCGCGCACGTCGTCCAGCGGTCCCTCCGCGACGACGCGGCCCCGGGCCATCACACCGACGGTGTCGCACAGCTCTTCGACGAGTGCCATGACGTGACTGGAGATCAGCACCGAACCGCCGCGGTCCACGAACCGCCGCAGGATCTGCTTGATGGTGGCGGCGGAGACCGGGTCGACCGCCTCGAAGGGCTCGTCGAGCACCAGCATCCGGGGGGCGTGCAGCAGGGCCGTGGCCAGGCCGACCTTCTTGCGCATGCCGGTGGAGTAGTCCACGACCAGGGTGCGTTCGGCTGAACCGTCGAGTTCCATGACGGCGAGGAGCTCGTCGGCGCGCTGGTCCACCTCGGCGGCGTCGAGTCCGTGTAACTGGCCGAGGTAGGTGAGCAGTTCACGGCCGGTGAGCCGCTCGGGCATGGCCAGCCCGTCGGGCAGGACGCCCAGCAGGCGGCGCGCCTTCAGCGGCTCCTCCCAGATGTCGACGCCGTGGACCTTGGCCGTGCCCGCGTCGGGCCGCAGGAGGCCGACGGCCATCGAGAGGGTGGTGGTCTTGCCCGCACCGTTCGGTCCGACAAGGCCGTAGAAGGAACCGGGCCGGACGGTGAGATCCACGTGATCCGCCGCCGTGTAGTCGCCGAACACCTTGTGCAGGCCCTCGAGGCGGAACGCGGGCTCCTCTCTCGCCGAATCCCTGTCGGTCGTGTCCGTCATGGTCGTGTGCTGAGTTACGTCGTCCACCGCGTTCCTTCTACGTGAGACACAGGGCGGCCCAGCGGAGTGCGGGGCCCTCGGACCTGCTGGCCATCCTTCCAACCATCCTGTCCTGCATGCGAGTTGGCTCACCTGACAGGCCGGAACACAGCGGTCTGCGTCCGCGCGTACCGAGTGGGGGCTGAGCGGGCCTTCAGCTCGGCCGGCTCCTCCGATGGCCCCCGCACCCGGCCGAGTCCAACTTGAAGATCGCCACCACCTGGTAGGCCAACTGACCATTCCTTTCGCAGAAGGGACGGTGCGCGTCCTTTTCGTCTGTGGCATGCGCGGTCCCGGCCCGGATCGAACGATCCTGGGACGGGCCGCGTTTCGCATGGCGGTCAGCTCGACGTACTGGCGAACATGCCGGGCTCGTACGAGCCCCCCGGGTTGTGCACGATCACGTTCATCCGGGTGGCCGCGTTGATCAGGGAGACCAGGCAGACCAGCGCACCGACCTGGTCGTCGTCGTAGTGCTTGCGCACCTCGGCCCAGGTCTCGTCGGACACGCCGTGGTCACCGAGCCGGGTGCCTTCCTCGGCGAGCGCCAGCGCGGCCCGCTCGGCCTCGGTGAACACGGTGCTGTGCCGCCAGGCGGCGACCAGGTTGAGCCGGAGCGCGGTTTCACCGGCGGCCGAGGCCTCCTTGGTGTGTACGTCGACGCAGAAACCGCAGCCGTTGATCTGGCCGACCCTCAGCTCCACCAGTTCCCGCAGGGCCTTCGGCAGCGAAGAACCTTCCAGGACCAACGAGGTGTTGTAGAACCGCTTGGCGACCTTCGCGGCGGTCGGGCTGTCGAACAGGTTGAAACGGGGCTCCATGACGTCGTCCTCACTCGTGATGTCGCGTGTTCCCGTGCTGCTGCACTGGACGAACACAAGATGCCGACGGCCCGATCCGTGTGACAGCGCGGCGATGTGGCGTGGGTCACAGGTCACGGGTGTCACAAAGCGGTGGCGGCCGGCGTCTGGTGTACGGCGCGGGGAGAGCGAACGGGCAGGAGCCGGCGATGAAGGACCGAACCATGAGCGACTGGACAAGGGACTCATCCGAGGCGGGCACTCGTGGCGACCGCATGGAAAGTGTCACCCAGGCGTTCGTCGCCCACCGCAACCTGCTGTTCACCGTCGCCTACGAGATGCTCGGCTCGGCCGCAGACGCCGAGGACGCCCTGCAGGAGGCCTGGTTACGGTGGGCAAGCGTCGATCTCGACACCGTGCGGGACCAGCGCGCGTACCTGGTCCGGGTCACCACGCGGCAGGCACTGAGTCATCTGCGTTCGCTCGGCCGGCGCAAGGAGTCCTACGTCGGCCCCTGGCTGCCCGAGCCGCTGCTGACCGCGCCCGACGTGGCCGAGGACGTCGAGTTGGCCGACAGCGTCTCGATGGCGATGCTGCTGGTTCTGGAGAGCCTCGCCCCGACCGAGCGGGCGGTGTTCGTGCTGCGCGAGGTGTTCGACTTCGGGTACGACGAGATCGCCGAGGCCGTCGACAAGAGCCCGGCTTCGGTCCGTCAGATCGCCCACCGGGCCCGGGCCCACGTCGCCGCGCGCCGACCGCGCGGGGTCGCTTCCGCTGCCGAGACTCGCCGCACGGTCGAGGCGTTTCAGCGGGCGGTCGAAACGGGCGACCTGCAACGTCTGCTCGACATCCTCGCGCCGGACGTCGTCCTGCTGACCGACGGCGGTGGGGTCGTGCAGGCCGCACTGGCGCCTGTCGTGGGGGCCGACCAGGTGGCCCACGTGCTGGGCAGGATCGCCGCCGTGATGTCGCTGCAGCCGACACTGGTCAACGGCGACCCGGCACTGATCGTCCGGCTGGGCGGCGAGATCGACACTGTCCTGGCGATGCGCATCGACGACGGCCTCGTCACCGGCCTCTACGCCGTGCGCAATCCCGAGAAGCTGTCGCGTCTGGAGCGGGAGACCACCTTGCGCCGCTGAGCCGGAGGTCTTCTTGACAGCAGGAGGAGATCAGCGTTTCGGCCTCGCCCCGGCATCCGACTGCCGATGGTCACTGCGCTTCGGGGGTCCGGGAGACAGAGGATCGGGCACGTACAACGTGCAGCCTCCGCAGCCCGTGAGCAGACGGCGCCGCCCTTTTCGCCTCCTGCGCCCAGAACCGGCGGACCAGGAGCGGCTGCACCAAGTGCGGGGCTGACTGCGCGTCACCGTGTCAGGTACGCACGTCGCGTTGCTGGACCTCCTTGACCACCTCGGCGACCGTCGCAAAGACGTTGTCCACGTGGAGCACGGTGTGCCCGTGATGCACCGCGGTCGCGCACACCAGCAGATCGAGCGCCCCAGCTGCCCGATGCCGGCCTTGTTGCGTGAGCTTGTACTGGGCGGTCTCGACCCAGCGCCAGGCGTTCTTCGAAACCGGCGAGAGCAGACAGAGAGCATCCAACTCCTCGGCAAGCTCGTCCCGGTGAGCGGGACTGGTCGCGGAGTAGAGGAACTCGGTTCGCGTCGGCTCGCAGATGTGGAACACGCCGGCGGCGATGTGCCCCTCCCAGGGCCGCAGCGCACCTGGGATGCGGAACAGATGCCACAGGGCAGAGGTGTCCAGCAGGTACGTGATCATTCGAAGGCCGCTCGCCGCACACGCTTCTGCGCGTCATGCGCCGCCGACGCCTGCTCGAACTCACCCCGCGCGCCCCGCGCAGCCAGCTTCTCTGCCGCCTCAAGCCGCTTGATCCGTGCCACGTAGTCCCGCAGAGCCGCGTTGACAGTCTCCTTCTTCGTGGTCGTGCCCATGAGCCGCATGGCTTCCGCGAGCGCCTCGTCATCGAGATCAATCTGGGTCACCGACCTCGGACACCTCCAGCATCCATGATGTACATGCCTGCGGTACATCACCAACAGAGAGCGAGGCGATCGCGCTCCGGATCACGCACGCAGGGATGCGACCGTTTCCGGTTCGAGCCACTCCCCGGTGCAGCCGCACGGAGATCCTGCGTCACCATGAGTGCGTTGCCGACACCTCGGAACGGCCCCTCGAGGCGACACCACCGGCACCCGGGCTGCTTGCCGCGGCGACTCTTCCGCCGCCCGTCTCGCCGACTGCCCACCCGCGCGCATCCGCGCAGCTCAGAAGGTTTCCAGCAAGCCCAATCCGACCTGGCGGCAAATTCGCGAGCAGCGGATTCAATCCGTTCAGCCGCAGTTGACGCTCCGACAGCCACGAAGGAACGTTTCCACAGGTCAGAGTCCTGCACTGGTGGGGCGGGTGGGACTCGAACCCACGGCCGACGGATTATGAGTCCGCTGCTCTAACCGGCTGAGCTACCGCCCCGTACGGCGTGTCGCGTACATGTGTGCGCGCCGTCTGCCGCAGCATAGCCGCTCATACGATCTCCTGCTTCGGATGGTCGGCCTTCGCATGCGCTTCTTGACCTTGAAGACCTCTGCGCGGCGCACACGGTTCCCCCGCACATGAAAAAGGACCCCCACGGGGTCCTTCCTCGGTCCATCCTCGTTGGCTCTCCCGACTGGACTCGAACCAGTAACCTGCCGGTTAACAGCCGGCTGCTCTGCCAATTGAGCTACGGAAGATCGAAGCTCCCCCGACTGGACTCGAACCAGTAACCTGCCGGTTAACAGCCGGCTGCTCTGCCAATTGAGCTACGGAGGATTGCCTCGCTGCATCGAACGTACCTCCCTGGGTATTCGCCAGGGGGCGTGCGCTCGCTGCGACACATACATTAGCGCAAGCAGGGGGGTGCTCCGCCAATCGGTATCCCCCGCGCCCGTCGCCCGCGCAGGGCAACGCAAGGGACCGACGCAGACGTAAGGGAAGGGTGGTCGCCATGCGCTATCGGCTCACGTTCTTTGCCGGACTGGCCCTGGGGTACGTGCTCGGCACGAAGGCCGGTCGCGAACGCTACGAGCAGTTGAAGAAGTCGGCACGGCAGGTCGCGCAGAACCCCGCCGTGCGGAACACCGCCGAGTCGGCCGCCCAGCAGGGGCGGGTCTACGCCGGCAAGGCCTACCACGTGGTCAGCGAGAAGGTGGGTGACCGTATGCCCGATCTGGTGGCCGAGCGGGTCCGTTCGCTGCGGGCACGCAACGCCAACGGCTCGGCCGGGGACGACTGGGGCACCAGCAACACATAGGGGCCCCATCGCAGCCGTCGGACCCGCGCGCGGCGCTCCCACCCCTTCCCGTGCGGCAGAATTTCTGCCATGGGGATAGTCGCCGGGCTGGACAGTTCGCCCGATTTTACGCGCATTGTCGTCTGTGACTCGGACACAGGGGCCGTGCTCAGGCAGGGGTATGCCCCGCACCCGTTGGAGCCGGCGGAGGGCGGGGGGCGCCCGGCGGACGTCGATCCGCAGGCCTGGCTGCTGTCCCTGGGCGAGGCGGCCGGCGGCGGGCTGCTGGAGGGCGTGCAGGCCATCGGGGTCTCGTCCCAGCAGAACGGGCTGATCGCGCTGGACGCACAGGGCAACACCGTGCGTCCGGCGATGGTCGGCGGCGACAGGCGGACCCAGGTGGCGGCCGCCGACCTCGTCGACGCGCTCGGGGGGCGCGGCTCGTGGGCGGAGGCCGTCGGCTGTGTGCCGGGGGCCGCGCAGCCGGTGACCAAGCTGCGCTGGATGAGCCGTACGGAACCGGACGCCGCGATGCGGACGGCCGTACTGCTCCAGGCGCACGACTGGCTGGTCTGGCAGCTGCTCGGGCGGCCGGTCAGAAGGACGACGGACCGGGGCGGGGCGTCCGGGACCGGGTACTGGAACGCGGCGACCGGCCAGTACCGCACGGATCTCGTCGAGATGGCGCTCGGACACCAGGTGATGCTCCCCGAGGTGCTCGGCCCCTCGGACGCCGCCGGGACGACGCCGGAGGGGCTCCTCATCTCCGCCGGCACCGGCGAGACCATGGCTGCCGCCTTCGGGCTCGGCATCGGGCTCGGGGACGCGGTGGTGTCGCTGGGGGCCTCCGGGTCCGTCATGGCCGTTCACACCCAGGCACTCGTGGACTCCTCCGGGATGATCACCTCGCTGGCCGACGCCACGGGCATGCATCTGCCGGTCGTCACCACGCTCAACGCCGTACGGACGCTGCGCGGGGCCGCCGAACTGCTGGGCGTGGCCGATCTGGAGGCGCTCTCCGACCTGGCGATGAAGTCGACGCCCGGCTCGCACGGACTGGTGATGCTGCCCTACCTGGAGGGCGAGCGGACGCCGAACCTGCCGCACACGGCGGGGACGCTCGCCGGGCTGCGGCGGGAGTCGATGAAGCCGGAGCACCTGGCGCGGGCCGCGTTCGAGGGCATGCTGTGCGGGCTCGCGGACGCGCTGGACGTGCTGCGCGGGCGCGGCGTGGACGTACGGCGGATCTTCCTGCTGGGTGCTGCGGCGGAGCTGCCGGCCGTGCAGGCGGCGGCGCCGGCGCTCTTCGGGGTGCAGGTGGTGGTGCCGCAGCCGGCGGACTACGCGGCGGTGGGCGCGGCCCGGCAGGCGGCGTGGGCGCTCGGGGTCTCGCAGGGGGCGCTCGATCCGCGTACGCCTCCGATGTGGCCGGGGGCGGCGGCGCAGGTGCTGGAGCCGGGGGACGAGCTGGCGGTGGGGCAGGCGGTCCGGCAGCAGTACGTGGCGGTCCGGGAACAGACCCATCCCGGGGCGTTCCGGACCTGAGCACCTCGGGTCGACCTACATGGTTCGGCCATCGATTCCTCACCGTCGGGTTAATTCGGTTGAGGTAACGCGGGTGGAGTGTTCGACGATGGGTGCTGGTGCGTCCCGAACCCCGTCGTCGACTCCGAGAGATCTCGCGTGCTCATACGTCTGCTGAGAAGTCATCTACGTCCCTACCGGACACCGATCACCCTGCTGGTGCTGCTGCAGTTCGTGCAGACGTGCGCCACGCTCTACCTGCCCACTCTGAACGCGGACATCATCGACGAGGGCGTGGTGAAGGGGGACACGGGCTACATCCTGTCCTTCGGCGCGCTGATGATCGGCATCTCGCTGGTGCAGGTCGTCTGCAACATCGGGGCCGTGTACTACGGCGCCCGCACCGCGTCGGCGGTCGGCCGGGACATCCGGGCCGCCGTGTTCGACCGGGTGCAGTCGTTCTCGGCGCGTGAGGTCGGTCACTTCGGGGCGCCGTCGCTGATCACCCGGACCACGAACGATGTGCAGCAGGTGCAGATGCTGGTGCTCATGACGTTCACGCTGGTGGTGTCGGCGCCGATCATGTGCGTCGGCGGCATCGTGCTGGCGCTCGGGCTGGACGTGCCGCTGTCGGGGGTGCTGCTCGCCGTCGTACCGGTGCTCGGGATCTCCGTCAGCCTGATCGTGCGCCGGCTGCGCCCCCTGTTCCGCACGATGCAGGAGCGGTTGGACACCGTGAACCGGGTGCTGCGGGAGCAGATCACCGGCAACCGGGTGATCCGGGCCTTCGTGCGGGACGACTACGAGAAGGACCGGTTCCGGAAGGCGAACGTCGAGCTGACGGACGTGTCGCTGGGAACCGGGCGGATGCTCGCGCTGATGTTCCCGATCGTGATGACGGTGATCAACCTGTCGTCGATCGCGGTGGTGTGGTTCGGTGCCCATCGGATCGACAGCGGTGGGATGGAGATCGGCGCGCTCACGGCGTTCCTCGCCTATCTGATGCAGATCGTGATGGCTGTGATGATGGCCACCTTCATGTTCATGATGATGCCGCGCGCCGAGGTGTGCGCCGAGCGCATCCAGGAGGTGCTGGACACCGACACGAGCGTGGTGCCGCCGGTCGAGCCCGTACGGGAGCTGCGGCGCCACGGGTTCCTGGAGGTCCGGGGCGCGGGGTTCCGCTATCCGGGTGCCGAGGAGCCGGTGCTCAGGTCGATCGAGGTCGTGGCGCGGCCCGGTGAGACGACGGCCGTCATCGGGTCCACGGGCAGCGGGAAGTCGACGCTGCTCGGGCTGGTGCCCCGGCTGTTCGACGTCACCGAGGGCGAGGTGCTGGTGGACGGCGTCGACGTACGGACGCTCGACCCGAAGCTGCTGGCGAGGACGGTGGGTCTGGTGCCGCAGAAGCCGTATCTGTTCTCCGGGACCGTGGCGACGAACCTGCGGTACGGCAATCCGGACGCCACGGACGAGGAGTTGTGGCACGCGCTGGAGGTGGCGCAGGCCAAGGAGTTCGTGGAGCGGCTGGAGAACGGGCTGGACTCCCCCATCGCGCAGGGCGGGACGAACGTGTCGGGCGGGCAGCGGCAGCGGCTCGCGATCGCGCGGACGCTGGTGCAGCGGCCGGAGATCTATCTGTTCGACGACTCCTTCTCCGCGCTCGACTACGCGACCGACGCCGCGCTGCGGGCGGCGCTGGCGCGGGAGACCGCCGACGCGACCGTGGTGATCGTGGCCCAACGGGTGGCGACCATCCGGGACGCCGACCGGATCGTCGTCCTCGACGAGGGCCGGGTCGTCGGCACGGGCCGGCACCACGAGCTGATGGCGGACAACGAGACCTACCGGGAGATCGTCCTCTCCCAGCTCACGGAAGCGGAGGCAGCCTGATGGCCGGGCCGTTGGCACGGATGGCGGGGGCCGGGGCCCCCGACCAGCACTCCATGGACTTCAAGGGGTCCGGGAAGCGGCTGCTCGCGCAGTTCAGGCCCGAGCGGTTCACGATGTACGCGATGGTCGTGTGCGCGGTGCTCAGCGTCGGGCTGTCGGTGCTCGGGCCGTGGATCCTCGGCAGGGCGACCGACCTGGTGTTCGCGGGTGTCGTCGGGCGGGAGATGCCGGCGGGCGCCACCAAGGCCGAGGTCCTCGCGTCCATGCGCGAGCGTGGGGACGGCGCGGTCGCCGACATGCTGGCGGGAACGGACTTCACGCCGGGCAAGGGCATCGATTTCGAGGCCGTCGGCACGGTACTGCTGGTTGCCCTCGGCATCTTCCTGGTGGCGGGGCTGCTGATGGCGGCGGCCACGCGACTCTCCAACCGGGCCATCAACCGGACCGTCTACCACATGCGCGAGGAGCTCCAGGCGAAGCTGTCGCGGCTGCCGTTGTCGTACTTCGACAAGCGGCAGCGCGGTGAGGTGCTGAGCCGGGCGACCAACGACATCGACAACATCGGGCAGACGCTGCAGCAGTCGATGGGGCAGCTCATCAACTCGCTGCTCACCATCATCGGTGTGCTGGTGATGATGTTCTGGGTGTCGCCGCTGCTGGCGCTGGTCGCGCTGGTGACCGTGCCGGTGTCGTTCCTGGTGGCCACACGGGTCGGCAAGCGGTCGCAGCCGCACTTCGTGGCGCAGTGGCGGGTGACCGGCAAGCTCAACGCGCACATCGAGGAGATGTACACCGGGCACACGCTCGTGAAGGTCTTCGGGCGGCAGGAGGAGTCCGCGCGGCGGTTCGCCGAGGAGAACGAGCGGCTGTACGAGGCCGGGTTCAAGGCCCAGTTCAACAGCGGGATCATGCAGCCGCTGATGTTCTTCGTGTCCAACATCAACTATGTGCTGGTCGCGGTGGTGGGTGGACTGCGGGTGGCTACGGGCGCCCTGTCCATCGGTGAAGTGCAGGCCTTCATCCAGTACTCGCGGCAGTTCTCGATGCCGCTGACGCAGGTCGCGTCGATGGCGAACCTGGTGCAGTCGGGGGTCGCGTCCGCCGAGCGGATCTTCGAACTGCTCGACGCGGAGGAGCAGGAGGCCGACGCGGTGCCCGGGGTGCGGCCCGAGGAGCTGCGGGGGCGGGTGGCGCTGGAGGGCGTGTCCTTCCGGTACGAGGCCGACAAGCCGCTGATCGAGGATCTGTCGCTGGTGGTGGAGCCGGGGCACACGGTGGCGATCGTGGGGCCGACGGGTGCGGGCAAGACCACTCTGGTGAACCTGTTGATGCGGTTCTACGAGGTCACCGGGGGGCGGATCACGCTCGACGGGGTCGATGTGGCGTCCATGTCGCGGGACGAACTGCGCGACGGGATAGGGATGGTGCTCCAGGACACCTGGCTGTTCGGGGGGACGATCGCGGAGAACATCGCGTACGGGGCGTCCGCCGCGCGGAAGGTGACGCGGGGCGAGATCGAGGAGGCGGCTCGGGCCGCGCACGCGGACCGGTTCATCCGGACGCTGCCGGACGGGTACGACACCGTGATCGACGACGAGGGGAGCGGGGTGAGCGCGGGTGAGAAGCAGCTCATCACGATCGCCCGGGCGTTCCTGTCGGATCCGGTGATCCTGGTGCTGGACGAGGCGACGTCCTCTGTGGACACGCGCACGGAGGTGTTGATCCAGAAGGCGATGGCGAAGCTGGCGCATGGGCGGACGTCGTTCGTGATCGCGCACCGGCTGTCGACGATTCGGGACGCCGACACGATCCTGGTGATGGAGAACGGGGCCATCGTGGAGCAGGGGGCGCACGAGGAGTTGTTGGCGGCGGACGGGGCGTATGCGCGGTTGTACAAGGCGCAGTTCGCGGAGGCGGTGGCGGAGGTGGACTGAGGGGTGGGGGCTGGTTGGGGTGCGTTGTCGGGTGCGGGCCCGGTGGGGCTGCTCGCGCAGTTCCCCGCGCCCCTGAAAAGCAGGGGCTGCGCCCACTGCTTTTCAGGCTCACCGAAGCCCCGCCCGACGACGCGTCCCCTCAGTCCAAGTACCCCCGCAGCTGGTCCGCGAAGGCGTGGTCCCTGAGTTTGTTCAGGGTCTTGGACTCGATCTGGCGTATCCGTTCCCGGGTGACGCCGAAGATGCGGCCTATCTCCTCCAGCGTGCGGGGGCGGCCGTCCGCGAGGCCGTAGCGGAGTTGGACCACCTTGCGTTCCCGCTCGCCCAGGGTGGAGAGGACCGCCTCCAGATGCTCCCTGAGCAGCAGGAACGCGGCCGACTCCACGGGGCTCGCCGCGTCGCCGTCCTCGATGAGGTCGCCGAGGGCCACGTCGTCCTCCTCGCCCACGGGCGCGTGGAGCGAGACCGGTTCCTGGGCGAGGCGGAGGACCTCGCTGACGCGCTCGGGCGCCAGGTCGAGGTGGGCGGCGACCTCCTCGGGCGTGGGCTCGTAGCCCCGTTCCTGGAGCATGCGGCGTTGGACGCGGACGACCCGGTTGATCAACTCGACCACGTGGACCGGGACCCGGATGGTGCGGGCCTGGTCGGCCAGGGCTCGGGACATGGCCTGGCGGATCCACCAGGTGGCGTAGGTCGAGAACTTGTAGCCGCGCGCGTAGTCGAACTTCTCGACGGCCCTGATCAGGCCCAGGTTTCCTTCCTGGACCAGGTCCAGCATGGTCAGGCCGCGGCCGACGTAACGCTTCGCCACGGAGACGACGAGCCGCAGGTTCGCCTCGATCAGGCGGCGTTTGGCCATGCGGCCCATGACGACCAGCTTGTCGAGGTCGAGGGCGAGCTGGGTGTCGAGGTCGCGGGCGTGGCCGAGCCGCTCCTCGGCGAAGAGGCCGGCCTCGACGCGGCGGGCCAGCTCCACCTCCTCCGCGGCCGTCAGGAGCGGGATACGGCCGATCTCACGCAGGTACTGGCGGAAGAGGTCGGAGGAGGGTCCGCTGGTGTCCGGGCGGGCGCGTGGCAGCTCCACGGGCTCGGGAGGCTCGGCCGTCTCCAGGGCCTCGACCACCGCGGCAGGCGGTTCGTCCAGGTCGGGCGGGCCGTCCGGGGCCGCCTCGGGGTGGTGCGCGGCGCGGCTCTGGGCGGGCACCGCGGTGATGACATCGGTCTCCTCGGCCGGCTCCGAGCCGTCGGTACCGATGGCCGTACTGGTGTCGTTCTGTATGAGGGTCTGGGTCTGCACGGGGGCGACCTCCAGGAATGTCGCTGCCAGGGCGTACGGCAGCGGTACGTCTGGGATGGCGCGGGCGGCCTCTCCGCCGTCCATCCCGTACTCATCGAGCGGAACCGCGGGGATCTCGGACCCATGGGGGACGGGTCGGCCGCGCTCCGAGGACTCAGGCACCGGAACCCAGTGTGGAGTACGACACACAGCCGCCACGAGGGGCGTGCGGTGACTTTTTGCGTCCGGCCCGTGACCTCACGGTTACCTGTTCCACGAGTGCGCTGCTGGCCGGGTCGCAAACAGCTTGAAGGCCGTACGGACCGGGGTGGCTCCGGCGCGGATTGGCATGTGCTCCGGGGACGTGCACGGCCGGGGGCGCGCACCGGCACCGGTTCAGAGCGCCTCCGCGCCCCGCTCCCGCAACGCCTGGTCGTACTGCTGGAGGACCCACAACTCGTTCTGTACGGCGGCCAGCTGGGCGGGGTCGCCCTGGGCGGCGGCCCGCGCCAGGCTGCCCTGGACGTCGCGCACCCGGCGTTCCACGGCCCGGCGGCGCACGGTGACCAGTTGTGCGCCCGCGTAGACGTCGTCGACCGTCTTGCGCATGATCGCCTCGACCGCCAGCTCCGTCACCATGGCCCGCACGGTGTCGTCCGGCGCGGCCTCGCGGACGCGGACCAGGTACTCCTGCGGGTCCTCGGCGCCGTACTCCACGCCGCCCGCCTCGATGATCGCCTCACGGACGGCCGCGTACGGGGCGGCGGTGAACTCGTCGACGCCGTACGCGTCGAACGCCGGGGCGACCAACTCGGGGCGCTGGAGGGCGAGTTTGAGGAGTTCGCGTTCGGTGGCGAAGACCGGGTTGCGCAGGGTGAGGGCCGGGCCGGACGGGGGCCGGGCCGTGGACTCGTAGGGCGCCGCCCCGCGCTGGGCGGCCGGGGCCGGGCCCTGGCCGCCGCGCTCGCGGGCCCAGCGGGCCAGCTGGGCGACGCGCTTGACGACGAACTGGGTGTCGAGGATGCCGAGCATGCCGGCGAGCTGCACGGCGACCTCGTGCTGGGCGCCGCTGTTCTTGATGCGGGCCACGATCGGCGCGGCCTCGTCGAGGGCGGCGGCGCGGCCGGCGGGGGTCTCCAGGTCGTAGCGGGCGACGATCTGGCGGAGGGCGAACTCGAAGAGCGGGGTGCGGGGTTCGGCCAGTTCGGCGACGGCCTCGTCGCCCTTGGCCAGGCGGAGTTCGCAGGGGTCCATGCCGTCGGGGGCGATCGCGATGTACGTCTCGGCGGCGAACTTCTGGTCGTCCTCGAAGGCGCGCAGGGCCGCCTTCTGGCCGGCCGCGTCGCCGTCGAAGGTGAAGATCACGCGTGCGCTGCCGTTGTCCATCAGCAGCCGGCGGAGGATCTTGATGTGCTCGCCGCCGAAGGCCGTGCCGCAGGTGGCGATGGCGGTGGTGACGCCGGCGAGGTGGCAGGCCATGACGTCGGTGTAGCCCTCGACCACGACGGCCCGGCTGGCCTTGGCGATGTCCTTCTTGGCGAGGTCGATGCCGTACAGGACCTGGGACTTGCGGTAGATCGCCGTGTCGGGGGTGTTGAGGTACTTGGGCCCGTTGTCCGACTCGTACAGTTTCCGCGCGCCGAAGCCGACCACGTCCCCGCCGATGTCGCGGATGGGCCACATCAGGCGGCCCCGGAAGCGGTCGATCGGGCCCCGGCGGCCCTCCTGGGAGAGGCCGGACAGCAGCAGTTCCTTGTCGGTGAAACCCTTGCCGCGCAGGAAGCGGGTGAGGTGGTCCCAGCCCTGGGGGCTGTAGCCGACGCCGAAGTGGACGGCGGCTGCCTGGTCGAAGCCGCGCTCGGCGAGGAAGATCCGGCCGGTGTCGGCCTCGGGGCTGGTGGCGAGCTGCTCCGCGTACCACTCGGCGGCGATCTTGTGCGCCTCGACGAGGCGGATCCGTTCGCCGCGCTGGTGGGAGGGGTTGTACCCGCCCTCCTCGTAGCGCAGGGTGATGCCGGCCTGACCGGCCAGGCGCTCGACGGCCTCCGAGAAGGACAGGTGGTCGACCTTCATCACGAACGTGATGGTGTCGCCGCCCTCCTGGCAGCCGAAGCAGTGGAAGAGCCCCTTGCTGGGGCTGACCTGGAAGGACGGCGACTTCTCGTCGTGGAACGGGCAGAGGCCCTTGAGGTTCCCGCCGCCCGCGTTGCGCAGCTGGAGGTACTCGGACACCACGGCGTCGATCGGGACCGCGTCCCGTACCGCCTTCACGTCCTCGTCGTTGATCCGTCCTGCCACGCGGAGATTCTACGGTGGTCCACTGACAGCTTCGGGGCAAGGGCAGCGCCCCGAAGGGGGCGCGGGGAACTGCGCGAGCAACCACACACCACCCGCACTCGCCCTCGCGCCCCACCCCGCGGATGTCTAGGCGATCAGACTCTCCAGCGGTACCTGAGGATTCGAGAGCGCGTCCACGTCGACCCGCGCCCGGGACCGGATCAGTTTCTGGATCGGCTCAGTGACATCCCACACGTTCACGTTCATCCCGGCCAGCACCCGCCCCTCCTTCACCCAGAACGCGATGAACTCCCGCTTCCCCGCGTCGCCCCGGATCAGCACCTGGTCGTACGAGCCGGGCGGCGCCCATCCCGAGTACTCCATCCCCAGGTCGTACTGGTCGGAGAAGAAGTAGGGCACCCGGTCGTACGTGACGTCCTTGCCGAGCATCGAGCGGGCGGCGGCGGGGCCGCCGTTGAGCGCGTTGGCCCAGTGCTCGACGCGGAGCCGGGTGCCGAAGAGGGCGTGCGGGAAGGACACGACGTCACCGGCCGCGTAGATGGAGGGGTCGGACGTGCGGAGCCCCGCGTCCACCACGATGCCCCCGCCGTGGGCGCGGTCCGCGATCTCCAGCCCGGCGGCCTCCGCCAGGCCGGTGCGCGGGGCGGCGCCGATGGCCGCGAGGACGTCGTGCGCCGGGTGCTCCTCCCCCGTGTCCGTGCGGGCCGCGAGGACCATCCCGTCCTGGCCGACGATCTCCGTGAGCCTTGCCCCGAAGTGGAAGCGGACGCCGTGCTCGCGGTGCAGTTCCGCGAAGAGGTTGCCGAGTTCGGGGCCGAGGACGCCGTGCAGCGGCGTCGGTTCCGGCTCGACGACGGTGACCTCCGCGCCGTACTCGCGGGCCGCCGCCGCCACTTCCAGGCCGATCCAGCCGGCGCCGGCGATGACCAGGTGGCCGTTGTCCCGGCCGAGGGCCCCGAGGACTCCCTTCAGGCGCTCGGCGTGGGCGAGGCGGCGCAGATGGTGGACGCCCGCGAGATCGGTGCCCGGGATGTCCAGGCGGCGGGGCTCGGCGCCGGTCGCGAGCAGCAGTTTGTCGTAGTGGACGAGGGTGCCGTCGTCGCCGAAGCGGACGGTCCTGGCCGTGCGGTCGATCGCGTCGACGGTCTGGCCGAGGTGGAGCTCGATGTCGTGGCGCGCGTACCAGGACGGCTCGTGGACGAAGACGCTGTCGCGCTCCTCCTTGCCGAGCAGGTAGCCCTTGGAGAGCGGCGGACGCTCGTAGGGGTGGTCGCGTTCGTCGCAGATCAGTATCACGCGGCCGGTGAAGCCCTCCGCTCGGAGCGTCTCGGCCGCCTTCGCGCCGGCGAGACCGCCTCCGACGATGACGAATGTCTGATCCGCGTCGACCACTTGATGCCTCCTCTTAAGGGTGCGTCCACATGCGAGCGTCCCGCACGGAGCGTGATGCGGGAAGAGGTAGTGACCCGATCAGGCCACGGAGGGTCACGTTTTTGTCACATCCGACCCGTCAGCCTCGCGTGCAGCGCGCGGGCGGAGGTGTCGGTCAGGGAAGCGATCTGGTCGACGATCACCCGCTTGCGGGCGCGGTCGTCCGAGGCCGCGTCGAACAGCGCGCGGAACTGGGGTTCGAGTCCCTCCGGTGCGCGGGCGGTGAGCGCCTCGGCCAGTTCGGCGACGACGATCCGCTGGTCGGCGCGGAGGCGCTCCTGCTCGGCCCGCTGCATCACATAGCGGTCGGCGACGGCCTTCAGCACGGCGCACTCCAGCCGCGCCTCGCGCGGGACGACCAGTTCGGCGGCGTACCGGGTGAGGGGGCCGCTGCCGTACGCCTGCCGGGTGGCACCTTCGGCGGCGAGGCAGAAGCGGCCGATGAGCTGGCTGGTGGCGTCCTTCAACCGGGCCTGTGCGACGGCCGTTCCGTCGTAGCCGTGCGGCCACCACTCCTGGTCGAGGAGGCGGTCGAGGGCGGCGGCGAGTTCGGCCGGGTCGGTGTCCGCGGGGACGTACCGGCCGCGGGCCACCTCGAACACCGCCTGGCGTTCGGGTTCCGCGTGCAGGCAGTTGGGGTCGATGTGGCCGGCGTGCAGGCCGTCCTCGACGTCGTGCACGGAGTACGCCACGTCGTCGGACCAGTCCATGACCTGGGCCTCGAAGGTCGTGCTGGTGCCGGGGGCGTCCTTGCGGACCCAGTCGAAGACGGGCCGGTCGTCGTCGTACACGCCGAACTTGGGCGACGCGGGGTCGGTGGGGTGACCGCCGCGCGGCCAGGGGTACTTGGTGGCGGCGTCCAGCGCGGCGCGGGTGAGGTTGAGGCCGACGCTGACGAGGTCGCCCGACTCCGGGGAGCGCACGAAGCGCTTGGGCTCGATGCGGGTCAGGAGGCGCAGGGACTGGGCGTTGCCCTCGAAACCGCCGCAGTCCTCGGCGAATTCGTTGAGCGCCTGTTCGCCGTTGTGGCCGAAAGGGGGGTGGCCGAGGTCGTGGGAGAGGCAGGCCGCCTCCACGAGGTCGGGGTCGCAGCCGAGGGCGGCGCCCAGCTCGCGGCCCACCTGGGCGCACTCCAGGGAGTGGGTGAGGCGGGTGCGGGGGCTCGCGTCCCAGACCTGGCTGCGGGTGCCGGGGGTGACGACCTGGGTCTTGCCGGCGAGTCTGCGCAGGGCCGCGGAGTGCAGTACGCGGGCGCGGTCGCGTTGGAAGGCGGTGCGGCCGGGGCGTTTGTCGGGCTCCGGGGCGTAGCGCTCCGCGGAGGGCGGGGGGTAGGCGGCCGGGGTGTCGTGGGTGGGCGGGGTGGCAGGGCTGGGGGGTGTGGTGCCTTCCATGATTCGACAGTACGGGGAGGGGGTGACAAACGGGTGCCTACTCGTCTGCCGGGTTCGGTTCTTTGGCGGGTGCGCGTGGGATGTGGCTGGTCGCGCCCACGCGGCGGAGCCGCATATCGAGACAGCCCCGCGCCCCTGGAGGGGCGCTGCCGCGGGCCGGAAGTCACAGGGCCCCTATGCCACTGCCAGGGCTCGTTCCGTCGTCGTCCCGGGGGCGGCCAGTGCCTCGTCGTAGCGGTGCAGGATCAGGCTCGCCATCGACGGGTGGGCGCCCAGGGGGGCCGCCGTGATGCCCGGGGCCGCTTCCGCGCACTCCCTGGCGAAGCGGCCGGGGGCCGTGAAGTAGGAGGCGAGGGCTATGCGGGTGCGGCCCTGGGCGGTGAGGGTGCGGACGGCTTCGGGGACCGTGGGGGCGGCGGCCGAGGCGTAGGCGGGGATCACCGGGACGCCCAGGCGGTCGGCGAGGAGGCGGGCCGTGCGGCCGGTGTCCTCGGCGGCCTCGGGGTCGCGGGAGCCCGCGGCGGCCAGCACCACGGCGCTCGTGCGGCGGCGCGCCTCGCTCATCCGGGTGCGCCAGCCCGCCTCGACGAGGCGGGCGTGCAGGGTCTCGACGAGGAGGGCGTGCGGGCCGAGCGGCGCGGCCAGGCGGGTGCGGGCCTCGGCGGCCGCGGCCATCTCGGGGATGTCCTGCTTGACGTGGTAGCCACGGCTGAGGAGGAGGGGGACGAGCACCGCTTCCCGGTCGCCGAGGGCGGCGAGGGTGTCGGGGAGCAGCGGTTCGTTCAGCTCGATGTGGCCGAGGTGCACGGCGAGGCCGGGGCGCTGCTCGCGGACGCGCTCCATGAGGGTGCGTACGGTCGCCAGGGCGCGTGGGTCGCGGCTGCCGTGGGCGACCAGGACGAGCGCCGGTGGGGCGGGGCGCCGGGTTCCGTCGCGGGAGACGAGGCTGAGCTGGGTGGCCAGCTGGTCACTGATCAGGTTCATGATGTGCGCCGTACTGTCGAGGTCCGCGTTCGACTTGCTCGTCGTCGCCGTCATGCACCGATGGTGCCGGGAGGACGTTGCCTACCCGTTGCGCGGTGGTGACGGGTCTTTTCCGGCCCTTCACCGTGCGCGGTAGGCGCCTGTGAACCTCCGTGACCTGGCATTTCGACTCGTTCGAGTGAAGCTTGTCACGCTGGGCGGTGAACCGGATCTCCGCGGATGACGTCTTCGTTGGTCGGGAGAGCGGGCACGGGACGGGTCCGCCGGAAACACGCAGGACACATGGCGGGACGCGCAGCAGGACACAGAGCGGGTTCGGCGGGACGGGGGCGCAGTGAGGCGTATCGGGCGGGTCGTGCGCGCCGTTCGGCTGCCGCGTACGCGGGCGGGGCGGCGGCGGGCCGTGCAGGTGGTGATGCTGCTGTGCGTGCTGGCGCTGCTGCCGTCGACCTGGATGTTCACGGCGGCGGGTGACCGGCTGCGGACCACGGCCGACGCGCCGCGCACGGAGGTCGCGGTGGTGTTCGGCGCCGGGCTGTGGCAGGGCGAGCCGTCGCCGTATCTCGCGCGCCGGCTGGACGCGGCGGCCGAGTTGTACCGGTCGGGCAGGATCAAGGTGGTCCTGGTCACCGGCGACAACAGCCGCGTGGAGTACGACGAGCCGGACGCGATGCGCGGCTACCTCACCGAGCACGGCGTGCCCGACGACCGGATCGTCAGCGACTACGCCGGGTTCGACACCTGGGACTCCTGCGTCCGCGCCAAGAAGATCTTCGGCGTGGACCGGGCGGTCCTCGTCAGCCAGGGCTTCCACATACGCCGGGCGGTCGCGCTGTGCGAGGAGGCGGGCGTCGAGTCGTACGGCGTCGGTGTGCAGGACCGGCACGACGCGACCTGGTACTACGGGGCCACCCGGGAGCTGTTCGCGGCGGGCAAGGCCTCCCTGGACGCCCTGTTCGAGCCGGACCCCCGCTTCCTCGGACCGGAGGAAACGGGGGTCGAGAAGGCACTCGCGTCGGCGGGGCGAAGCCCTGAGGAAGCGCCTTAGTGCTCGAAGGCCTTGGTGCTTCGCGGGCCTTGGTGCTTAGCGCGCCTTGGTGCGGGAGGGCCTCAGTGCTTGATGGAGCCCCACCAGCCCTGGTCCACGGCGCAGCCCCACTGCTTGCCCGCGGCGGTCTTGCCGTGGACGGTGAAGCGGACCTCGTAGGGCTTCTTGCGGTTGGTCATGTAGGCGCTGATGCGCAGACCGGTGGTGCCCTTCGCCTTCAGTTTCTTGGTGTAGACGGTGGCGACCTTCGAGGTCCGCTTGGTGATCTTGCTGCCCTTGGTGGCGGTGGCGTAGGTGAAGGTCAGGTTGACGGGCTTGCTGACCTTCAGGCTGACGTCCTTGAAGCTCGCGGTCTTGCTCTTGTTCTTGAGCGCGAAGTAGAGGCCGCCCTGCACCCGGTTCTTCGAGTCCAGGGTGAAGTTCTTCGGCGAGCTGAGTTCGAGCGGGCAGCCGGCGGCCTGCGGCGCGGCGGAGGCGGCTCCGGCGAGGCCAAGCTGAGTGGCGGTCAGGGCGCCGACGGCACCCAGGACGGCGGCGGTGGTGCGCATACGGTTCACGTGATGGTCCTCTTCCCCCTGCGGCCCGCGTGCGGGCCGGGTGACAGGTCGTACGCCACACGGGGTTCGCGGCACGACCCCCGTGTCTGTGGCGCCCGTAGTTCTTAGCACGCGGGGCCCGAACGGGTGGACGGAAAGCGGTGACGCGACCGCATACGGTGACAGAATCGCGACATCCGGCGGCACGCTCCTCGACATTCGGCGACACGCCTGCGCGACATCCCGCCGCACACTTCCTCACGCCGGGGCCGATGCCGCCGGGAGGTCCCCGTGCCGGTCGCGTAACGAGGGGCGCCCCGGCGCGTAACACGTGCGACGCACGCTGGACGGTATGCCGAACTCCGCGACGCCCACCCACTGCCCGTACTGCGCCCTGCAGTGCGGGATGAACCTGACGCCCGGTGCGGACGGGACCGAAGGGGTCGTAGTGGTCACGGAGCGCGCGGACTTCCCGGTGAACCGGGGAGCGCTGTGCGGCAAGGGCCGTACGGCGCCGGCGGTGCTCTCGTCCCGGGTCAGGCTGACCAGTCCCTTGGTCAGAAGGGCGGGCAACCTGGAACCCGCCTCCTGGGACGAGGCACTCGACCGGATCGCCGAGGGGCTCACCCGCACGCGGACGGAACATGGCCCGGACGCGTGCGGAGTGTTCGGCGGCGGCGGGCTGACCAACGAGAAGGCGTATCTGCTCGGCAAGTTCGCGCGGATCGTCCTCGGCACCTCGCAGATCGACTACAACGGCCGCTTCTGCATGTCCTCGGCGGCCGCCGCCGGGACGAAGGCGTTCGGGCTGGACCGGGGGCTGCCGTTCCCGCTGGAGGACATCCCGAGGACGGGGTGCGTGATCCTCGTAGGGTCCAACCTCGCGGAGACCATGCCGCCGGCGCTGCGCTACCTCACCGAGCTGAAGGAGAACGGCGGCACGCTGATCGTCATCGATCCGCGCCGCACCCGTACGGCCGAACAGGCCGACCTGCACCTGTCCCCGCGCCCGGGCACCGACCTCGCCCTCGCCCTCGGTCTGCTGCACCTGATCGTGGCCGAGGGGCGGGTGGACGAGGAGTACATCCGCGAGCGGACCAGCGGTTGGGAGGAGGCGCGGGCGGCGGCCATGGCGCACTGGCCGGAGTACGTGGAACGGATCACGGGGGTGTCCGTTCCCGAACTCCGCGAGGCGGTACGGCTGTTCTGCGAGCCCGAGCACGCGATGGTGCTCACGGCGCGCGGGCCCGAGCAGCAGTCCAAGGGCACGGACACCGTCGGCGCGTGGATCAACCTCACGCTGGCGACGGGCCGCGCCGGCCGGCCGCTGTCCGGGTACGGGTGTCTCACCGGGCAGGGCAACGGGCAGGGCGGGCGCGAGCACGGCCAGAAGGCCGACCAGCTGCCCGGCTACCGCAAGCTGGTCGACCCCGAGGCGCGGCGCCACGTCGCCGAGGTCTGGGGCGTCGACCCGGACAGCCTGCCCGGGCCGGGCCGCAGCGCGTACGAGCTGCTCGACGCGCTCGGCACCGACATCAAGTCCCTGCTGCTGATGGCCTCCAACCCGGTGGTGTCGGCGCCGCGCGCCGCGCACATCGAGGACCGGATCAAGTCGCTGGACTTCCTGGCCGTGTGCGACGTCGTGCTGTCGGAGACGGCGGCCCTCGCGGACGTCGTCCTGCCGGTGACGCAGTGGGCGGAGGAGACCGGCACGATGACCAACCTGGAGGGCCGGGTGCTGCTGCGGCGGCGCGCGATCACACCTCCCGACGGGGTCCGCAGCGACCTGGAGATCATGCACGAGCTGGCCGACCGGCTGGGCGTCGAGAAGGGCTTCCCGACCGACGCCGAGGAGGTCTTCGAGGAGCTGCGCCGGGCGAGCGCGGGCGGGCCCGCCGACTACTCGGGCATCACCTACCGGCGACTGGCCGAGGAGAACGGGGTGTTCTGGCCCTGCCCCACGCCGGTCTCCGCGCCCGCGCCGGACGCCGCGCCGGAACCGGCGCCCGTCCCGGACGTACACCCCGGCACCCCGCGGCTCTTCCTCGACCGGTTCGCCACGGAGGACGGCCGGGCCCGGTTCGCGCCCGTCTCGCATCGGGCGGCGGCCGAGGAACCGGACGCCGAGTACCCGGTGCTGCTCACCACCGGGCGGGTGGTCGCCCAGTACCAGTCGGGCGCCCAGACCCGGCGGGTCGACGAGCTGAACGCCGCCGCGCCGGGGCCGTTCGTGGAACTGCACCCCCGGCTGGCCGAGCGGCTCGGCGCGGCGGAGGGCGACCCGGTGGCCGTGGTCTCCCGCCGGGGGCGGGCCGTCGCCCCGGCCCGCATCACGACCGCCATCCGCCCCGACACGGTCTTCATGCCGTTCCACTGGCCGGGCGAGGGCCGCGCCAACTCCCTCACCAACCCCGCCCTCGACCCCACCTCCCGCATGCCGGAGTTCAAGACGTGCGCGGTGCGGGTGGAGGCCGTGGGGAAGTAGGGCGGAGCGGCGCGGCCCGTCGAGAGCGGTCTCGGAGCGCGGCTCAGAGGGTCATGCGCACCGTGGCCGCGTCCTCGGCGTACTTCGCAGTCTCCTCGGGGGTGAAGTCACGGCGTTCCGTGAAGCCCAGGCCGACGACGGCGACGAGGGTCTCGTCCGCCGGGTCGAAGACGGGGAGGGTGAGGGAGCCCAGGGAGCCGGCGGCGCGGCCCGCGCGGACGGCGACGCCGGTCGTGTCGGTCTGGAAGTCGGGGACGGCGACGGGCTCGCGGCGCTGCGCGGCCGTCCCGGCCATGCCCTTGCCGATCGGGATCACGGCGGTGCCGTTGCGCACCGAGACCGGCAGGTTGTAGGCGGCGACGAGGACGATCTCGCCCTCCTCGGCGGGCTCGGAGAGGTGGACGGAGCCGGCGAAGCCACCGTTGCGCTCGACGAACTCGGCGAGCCACGCCTCCACTTCGGGGCGCGCGTTCTTCAGGACGGTCTCGTTCAGGGCGGTCGCGTTCGGGGCCGTCTCGTTCAGGGCTGTTTCGCGCGGCGCCGTCTCGTTCAGGACGGTCGCGTTCGGGGCTGTCGCGTTCGGGGCTGTCTCGTGCATGTGGGGGCTCCTCGTGCTCGCGGCTCAGGTGCCGCTGTCGTGATCAGCATCGTTACCCCACTGACTTGAACATTCACGCGTCGGATGCGTGGATCCTGTGTCGGCGTGGATCCTGTGTCGGCGGCCCGGCGGCTCTGCGGCCCCGGCGTCATCCACGCAGTCGCCAGTCACCGCTCTCGATGAGCTTCCCCCTGGCCCGCAGTCCGGCCGCGACGGTCGGTGCGGCGACGTAGACCCAGGCCCGTACGGCGGTGCCGTCGGCGAGGATGGCCGGGCGTTCCACCCGCTCGTAGAGGTTCGCCGGGTCGCCCGGGGCGTACTCCTCCAACCGGTCCAGCACGCGCAGGAGTTCGGCGTAGTCCTCGGGGGCGGCGGTGACGATCTCGCCGCTCACCTCGACCGCTCCCCCGCGCCCCTCCCCGGCACCGTCGCCGAGGCTCTCCACCGCGTACGGGTACCCCGGGCCGTCGTAGAGCGCCATGCCGCGCATCCGGGCCGGTTCCTCCGCGACGGTGCGGCCGCACAGGAAGAGGTCGTGGTTGGGCTCGCCGGGGCGGAGGGTGCCGTAGACGAAGAAGGGCAGCACCGGGCTCGCCTCTCCTCTCCGAGGGGATCGGGACTCTTTGCAGAAACGATTCTCACCCCTCACACTTCCCCCCGCCGACGCCCCTGGACCGCACCTGTCATGCCCACTTAAATCTGACGAGATCGTGGTCGGCCCGACGACCACCGTCGCCCCTCGTCCCTGGGAGACAGATGCGCCGAGCACGGCACCTTCGACGCCCGCACCTCGCCACCACCGGCACCGCCGTCACGGCCGCCGCGCTGCTGGCGGCGACGCTCACCCCCACCGCGGGTGCCGCCGACAGACCTGACCGGAGCACCGCGATCGCCCATGCCGCCGACGTCCTGCGGGACCGTGCGGCGAGTCTGGGGCTCACCTCCGCCCAGGAGACCACCGTACGGGACGTGATCGTGGACGCGGACGGCGCGCAGCACGTGCGCTACGACCGGACCTACCGCGAACTCCCGGTCCTCGGCGGCGACTTCGTCGTCCATCTCAACCCCGGCGGCGAGTTCCGAAGTGCGAACAGGGCGACCGCCCGCGCCCTCGACATCCCCAGCGTCACGCCCACGGTCAAGGCGCCCCGGGCCGCCGACATCGCCGCCGCCGCGCTGCGCGCCGCGAACGTCGGCGAGACGCTGCGCGGGCTGACGTCCAAGCCCCGACTGGTCGTCGACGCCCTGCACGGCACCCCCCGGCTGGCCTGGCGGACGGATGCGCTCGCCCGGGACGAGGCCGGCAACCCGGTCGCCCGCACGGTCGTGACGGACGCCTCGACGGGCAGGCAGATCGACGCCTGGGACGCGCTGGAGAGCGCCGCGGGCGACGGCAGGTCGCTCTACGGCGGCACGGTCCCGCTGGAGACGACCGTCTCCGGGTCGACGTACCAGCTGAAGGATCCGACCCGCGGCGACACGTACACCGGGGACGCCGCGAACCAGACCGACCTGTGCCTCCTCGGCATCTGCGTCCAGCGGGCGCCCGCGACGCTCCTCACCGACGCCGACAACCACTGGGGCACGGGCACGACCACGGACCGCGCCACCGCGGCCGTCGACGCGCAGTACGGCACCGACACCACCTGGGACTACTTCAAGGAGGTCCACGGCCGGAACGGCATCGCCGGCGACGGCCGGGGCTCGTACAACCGGGTCCACTACGGCAACGGCTACAACAACGCCTTCTGGGACGACAGTTGCTTCTGCATGACGTACGGCGACGGTGACGGGAACCTGCTCGGCCCGCTCGTCTCGCTGGACGTGGCCGGTCATGAGATGACCCACGGTGTCACCTCCGCGACGGCCGACCTGACGTACTCGGGCGAGCCGGGCGGCCTCAACGAGGCCACCTCGGACATATTCGGCACACTCGTCGAGTTCTCCGCGGAGAACGCCTCCGACCCCGGGGACTGGCTCGTCGGCGAGAAGGTCGTCCGCCCCGGCCTCGGAAGGCCGGCGCTCCGGTTCATGGACCAGCCCAGCAAGGACGGCTCCTCGGTGGACTGCTGGAGCACGGCGGTGCGGAACCTGGACGTCCACTACTCCTCGGGCGTCGCCAACCACTTCGCGTATCTCCTCGCGGAGGGCAGCGGCACCAGGACCATCGGCGGCGTTCGCCACTCCAGCACCACCTGCGACGGCTCGACGGTGACCGGCATCGGCAAGGACAAGCTGGGCGCGATCTGGTACCGGGCCCTGACCGTCTACATGACCTCGTCCACGGACTACGCCGGGGCGCGTACGGCGACCCTGAACGCGGCCCGCGACCTGTACGGGGCGGGGAGCGCCGAGCACGACGCGGTGGGGGCTGCGTGGAGTGCGGTGGCGGTGGGCTGATGGGCTGATGGGCTGGCATACGCGGCGCCGAGCCGGTAGGGCTCAGCGTCGCGCGTGCCACCACCGGGTGAGGATCTCGACCTTCCGGTCGAACTCCCTGTCCAGGAGGGACGTCGGGGTGCGCAGGGTGGTGCGGTGGCCGTCGGCGGTGTGAACGGTGATCTGGCGTACGCCGACGACGCGACGGACCTCCAGGTGCCGGATGCCGGTCCAGGGGATGCGCCGGCGCCGGAGGCCCCGCACCACGAGAGCGTCCTCGGCCAGGGTCACCCCGTCGCCCCGGCGCAGGACCACGACGACCGCGGTGGCGGTCAACGCCCCCGCGACGCACTGCCGCAGCGAGTCGCCGCCCATGGGGTCGGGGGTCAGGGCGAGGGCGGCCCACAGCAGCGCCGTGCCGCCCAGGAACCCCAGCACGACGGGCAGCGCGGACTGGAGCAGGCCCGGCCTGTACGTGATCGTTTCCATCGTCTGCGAGTCCCGGGTGCGTGCGTAGGGATCAGAGGTGAAGGTCAGTTGGTGAGAGGGACGGCGTCGGCGTAGGCGTTGGGTGGGCGGGGGGCCTTCTTCACGGTGTGGGCGTCCAGGGCGGCCTCGGCGGTACGCGTGCCGAGGGTGCCGGAGGGGTGCCAGGTGCCGGTGAGGGTGACCCAGGTGTCGGCGGGTGGGGGCGGGGCGCCGTGGACGCGTACCTTCACGAACTGGGCGTCGGCGGCGCAGCAGCTGACGATGGCGCGGGTCAGGTACCAGCTGGTGGCCTCGTCACCACCGCCGCCCTCGGCGGATGCTCCCTTGTCAGGGGTGACGAAGCCGGTCATCTCCACGGTGCGGCCGTCGATGGCCCGGTCGCGGTCCTGCTGCACCCGGGTGGTGAAGTCGGTGAGGGTGATCGGGAGCGGTGAGGTCTTCGGCAGGGGGTCGAAGTCGTCCTGGTCCGTGACCGCCACCGCTTTGGGCGCCTCCCGGGAGGCCGTGTACGCGCCGATCGCCGGCGGGGCGTAGAAGAGCAGGCTCAGCGCGGGGAGGAGCAGGAGCCAGGCGACTCGGGGCGGGGTGGAGTGGTCGTGGCCGTGGGCGTGGGCTTCGTCGTGAGTGACGGCTTCGTCGTGAGTGACGGCTTCGTCGTGGGTGACGGCTTCGTCGTGGGTGACGGCTTCGTCGTGGGTGGCGGCTTCGTCGTGGGTGGGGGCCGCTTGTCGGTCGTCTCCGGCTTCACCTTCGTCCCTGGCCTTCCTCCACAGTGACCACGCCTCCGCCGCGCCCAGCACGAGCAGCAGCGCGCCCGAGGCCACGAGAAGGAGGTGCATGCCCGGCTTGACGTAGCGCAGGTAGTGGTCGGTGACGACGGTGGCGTGCAGGAGGCCGAGGCCGCTGAGGAGGAGCAGGAGCGCCTGGAGGGGTCGTTTCACAGGAGTACGGCTCCGATCAGCACGCTGCACAGGATCGCGACGACGACCGTCGCGGCGGAGAAGCGGACCGCGAAGGCCCGGCCGAAGGTGCCCGTCTGCAGGGCGATCAGCTTCAGGTCGACCATGGGGCCGACCACCATGAAGGTCAACCGCGCGGTGGGTGAGAACCCGGTGAGGGAGGCGGCGACGAAGGCGTCCGCCTCGGAGCACACCGACAGGAGGATGGCGAGCGCCGCGAGGAAGAGCACCGACAGCCAGGGCGAGTCGGCGAAGGTGTCGAGCACGGTGCGCGGGACGAGGACGTTGAAGGTGGCCGCCGCCATCGCGCCCACGACCAGGAAGCCGCCCGCGTGCAGGAAGTCGTGCTGGAAGCCGGTCCGGAACTCGTCCCAGCGGCTCAGCCCGGGCCGGTGTCCCGTGTGCCGCGCGACCGGTTTGAGCCACTCCGCGCGCCCGAGCCAGAGCCACAGCCAGCCCATCGCGGCGGCGGTGACGAGGGAGGCGAGCAGCCGGGCCAGCACCATCGCGGGGCTGCCGGGGAAGGCGATGGCCGTGGCCGTCAGGACGATCGGGTTGATGGCCGGGGCGGAGAGGAGGAACGCGAAGGCGGCGGCCGGGTCGACTCCCCGGCGTATCAGGCTCTGCGCGACCGGCACCGAGGCGCATTCGCAGCCCGGCAGCACGACGCCGGCGGCACCGGCGACCGGGACCGCGAGTGCCGGTCTCCTGGGTAGCACCCGGGTGAACACCCGTGCCGGGACGAAGGCGTTGATGGCACCCGACAGGGCCGTTCCGAGCAGCAGGAACGGCAGCGCCTGCACGGTGATGGAGAGACAGACGGTCCGCCACGCCTGGACCGCCGGATCCTCCAGCCACCGCCCCACCGCGAACAGCACGACACCGGGGACGACGGCCGCGCCGAGGAGCAGCAGGGGCCAGTGCCGGGGCCAGGTGGAGCCTGGGTGGTCGGGCTCGCCGGGTTGGTCTAGCTCGCCAGGTTGGTCGGGCTCGCCGGGTTGGTCGGGGTGGTGGGGGTGATCCGCGTGCGCCGGGGGCGCGGCGTTCGGGGGCGTCTTCGTGTCGGGGGGCGCGTCGGTCACGGTCCAGTTGCCTTCTGCATGTCCACTCCGAATATCCGGACGATCGGATCGAACATAGCGGGCGCTCCGGACCGACGCGTCAGACCCCGCCCAGCAGAGACGTGAGGCCGTCGTCCAGCGCCGGCTCCAGGTCCTCGTCGCCGAGCGCCACCACGGCGTACGAGCGGTGCAGGAAGCGGCGGAGCGAGGGGGTGTCGAAACGGATCATGGCCATGCCGTACGGGGAGTGGAGTTCCACGACGGTGTGCGCCGGGCCGCAGGGCCACAGGTGTACGTCGCCGATCCCGGCCGGGGCGGCCAGGCCCTCCGCCAGGAGGGTGCGGGCGAACGCCCACGTCACCTCCGCGTCGTCGGCGGAGGCGCCGGAGGGGAAGTCGATGTGCACGGCGAAGGGATCCTCGGCGATGTAACGCAGGGTGGTGCGGACCGGGATCTCGTCGTAGTCGGGGGTGATCAGGCGGGCGCGGGCGGTCTGTTCGAGGGCGGGAGGCGTCGGGCGGGCGGGCCGGGCGGTGGGCATGGGCGGTCTCCAGTTCGGGCGCTTCGGACGGCGCTGCGGGCGGCACTTCGACTTCTTCACGGGGTTCGGGCTCATCGGATGCTCGGTTGTTGCGGGTTCATGCGTTCGTCAGATGTTTCTTCGGGCGTCACACCCTGTCGACCGCGCCAAGCCCCCATGTATTACGCCGCTTTGGACGTCACCCGCTGTGACGCGAGTCACTTTGTGTAATTACTTGAGATTTTTGTCATCTCCGCATACAAAATCGTCGTCACCCCATCAGCAGGCGACTGGAGAGCCTTCCCGCCATGACCGACGGCCTCTCCGGGTCCGCGACCGCCGCGTACACCCGGATCTACGAGGAGCAGCACCCGCGCCTCGTCGCGTACGCGCGCTCCCTCACCCGGAACTCCTGGACCGCCGAGGACCTCGTCGCCGAGGCCCACTTCCGGGTGTGGCGGCGGCTCTCCGGGGGGCACGAGATCGACAACGTGCCCGCGTATCTGATGACGACCGTGCGGCATCTCGCGGCGGCGGTGGGCTCCACCGCCACGCGGGAGACGCCGCTGGATCCGACGGCTCCCGAGCGGGCCGAGGGCGATGTGCGGGTGGCCGACGCCGCCGATCCCGCCGAACAGGTCTCCTCCGTCGATCTGTTGGTGCGGGTGCTGGGGCAGCTGCCCGAGCGGTGGGTCCAGGCGCTGTGGCTGGCCGAGGCGGAGGGGCAGCCGCTGGAGGCGGTCGGGCAGCGCATCGGTGCGAAGCAGGGCGCGACGGCGGTCCTGCTGCACCGGGCGCGCGAGGGGATGCGCCAGGCGTTTCTGCGCGAGCAGCCCGGGGCGCCGATCGATCCGGCGTGTCAGGTGCGTTGGGGGCGCATGCCGGCGTATGTGCGCGGTACCGCGACCGCCCGGCAGTCCGAGCAACTGCTCAGCCATGTGGACGCCTGCGACGACTGCCGGGCGCGGCTCGCCGTGCTGATGCGCACGAACGACCGGCTGCCCGCGCTCGTCGGTCCGGCTCTGCTGGTGTTCGTCGTGGGCGGGGGTGGGGGCAAGGTGCTGATGGCCCTCACGGGGGGCTCCGCCGGTACGGCCGCGGTGTTCGGGTCCGCGGGTGCGCATGGGAGTAGCGGGTTGCTGCATGCCGTGCGGCAGGTGGCGAGTGGGGGGCGTGGGGCCGGCGGGGTGGGTGGGGTGAAGGTGCCCACCGTCGCGGCGGTCGGGGCGGCCGCGGCTGCCGCCGCCGTGGTGGCCGGGATCGTGCTCGGGCCCCTCGACTCGGGGGCGGGTCCCGCGCAGCGCGTTCCGGTCGCGCAGGCGCCCGCACCGCATCGGCCCGAGGCCGCGTCTCCTGACGTCGTCGAGCGCCGGGGGGCCCTCACGGACGCGGTCGACTCGACTGCGGTGGAGGGTGACGGCGGGGCCGTGGAGCGGGGGGCGGTTCGGGGGGCGGATGAGGAGGAGGTCGTGGCGGCGCCGGGGGGTGAGGAAGCGGCTGGGGAGGAACCTGGGGGCGGGGAGCCGGGGGTTGAGGAGCCGGGGGCCCAGGAACCAGGGGCTGAGGAACCGGGGGCTGAGGAGCCGGGGGGTGAGGAGTCGGGGCCTGCCGAGCCGGCTGGGCCTGTGGTGGAGCCGCCGGTGGAGGAGGTGCCGCCTGTCGTCGAGCCGCCGGTTGAGGAGGGTCCTCCCGTGGTGGAGCCGCCTGTCGTGGAGCCGCCCGTAGAGCAGCCGCCGCCCGTGGTGGAACCCCCTGTGGTGGAACCGCCCGTGGATGAAGCCCCGCCCGTCGTGGAACCGCCGGTTGAGGAGGGTCCTCCCGTGGTGGAACCGCCTGTCGTGGAGCCGCCCGTAGAGCAGCCGCCGCCCGTGGTGGAACCCCCTGTCGTGGAACCACCCGTGGATGAAGCCCCGCCCGTCGTGGAGCCGCCGGCTGAGGAGGGACCTCCCGTGGTGGAACCGCCTGAGGAGGAGGGGCCGCCTGTCCTGGAGCCACCCGTAGAGGAGGCGCCGCCCGTGGTGGAACCCCCTGTGGTGGAACCGCCCGTGGAAGAAGCCCCGCCCGTCGAGGAACCACCTGTAGAGGACGAGCCTGGTCCGCCGGATGTGGTTGAGCCGGGGGGCGGGGAGGCTGCGCCGCCTGGGGAGCCGTTGCCGGAGGATCCGGGGAGTGGGGTCGGGGGGCCTGGAGGCGGTTGTTGATGTCGTGGGGGTGGCGGTGGGGCGGGCGTGTGGTTTTCTCGCCCCCGCCGCCCCTACCCGTCCCATCCCCAAGGGCTGCGCCCCTTCGACCCCCCGCCCGAGCCCGAGGGGGTACGCCGTCCCTTCAGTCCACCGCGCCTAGGGGCTGCGCCCCTTCGCCCCCGTCCCTCAGGGGCAGTGCTTCTCGCCCCCTTCCCCAGGGACTGTGCCCCTTCGACCTCCCTTCCCAGGGAGGTCGCCTCTTCGACCTCCCGTTCCTCAGAGCGGTGCCTTTTGGCCCCCTCCCTGGGGGCGGTGCCCCGCTGCCCCTCCGCCCTCCGTTTTCAGAGGCCGCGCCTCGCCCCCGCTCCCCAAAGGCCGCGCCTCGCCCCCGCTCCCCAAGGCCGTGCCTCTCCCCCGTTCCCCAAAGGCCGTGCCTCGGCCCGGTTCCCCAAACACCGCGCCTCGGCCCCGCTTCCCCAGAAGCCGTGCCCCTCACCTCCCCTTCGCGGCGTTCGTCATTCGGTTGGTGCCGGCTGTGCCTCGGGGGTGGGCGGGGGGTGCGTGGTTGCTCGCGCAGTTGCCCGCACCCCTGAGCGGGCGCAGCCGGGGGTCACTCGCCGTACGGGCGCCTCTTCTTCGCCTCTCGGAGGGCCTGGGCCCACCAGGAGAGTTGGTCCAGCATCAGTTGGGCCGCCTTGTTGGGGGCGGTCGGGTCGTGGGGGTGGCCGGTGTCGTCGAAGGCGGTGTGGGCGTGGTGGAAGGAGACCGTGTCCCGGACCGTGGTCGCGTGGAGTTCGGCGAAGACCTGACGGAGGTGCTCGGCCGCGCGCAGACCCCCCGAGATGCCGCCGTACGAGACCAGGGCCACCGGTTTGGCTCGCCACTCCTGGTAGTGCCAGTCGATGAGGTTCTTGAGGGCCGCCGGGTACGAGTGGTTGTACTCGGGGGTCACCACGATGAACGCCTCCGCCCCCGCCAGCTTCGGGGTGATCTCGGCGAGCCGAGCCGTGGCCTCGGCGGTCGGCGCGAACGTCGTCGGCAGGTCCGCCTCGGCGACGTCCACCACGTCGACCTCGAAGCCGTCGTGCTCCCGGACCCGGCCCAGCAGCCAGTCGGCGATCACCGACCCGAAGCGGCCGGTGCGGTTGCTGCCGATGACCAGCGTCACCCGCACCGGCGTTGCGGAGGACGGAGCGGCGGCGGGCGTCGGAGTGGATTCCGTGTGGGTGTGCGTGACTGTCTGCATGGCTATCAGCGTGGTACCTCAAGTTTGATTGAGGTCAAGGCGCGTCGCCGACTTGCGCGAGTCCGTCTCCATACGCCGCCTCGCCTCGCGCCCCCGCCCCTCGGTCACCCATTCACAGCCTCAGCGGTCACCCAGCACCTCCCCCTTCCTCGCGCCCCTCGCCCGCACCCCTATGACCTGCCCAAACGCCCGCCCTCCCGGCTTTTCCCGCCCACCCCCTGACACCCATTCACCTCATTTCCACCCCCTTTCTGATGGCCCATCAGCAAGCGCGTGGGCCGGAGAGCCACTTACCTCGGAGGGGAACGGAGGACTCTCGGAGGAGGCAGCACGATGCGACGTACCGCCCGGCCGCTGACCACGACCGCGCTCGCCCTCGCCGTCGCGGCCCTCGCCACCACCCCCGCGTACGGCGGTGTGGGCACCGAGTTGCTGGAACTGTCCCCCGCCACCGTCGTCCCCGGTGACGAGGTCACCGTCCGTACGGGGGCCTGCGGCGCGGGCGGTACCGCGACGGGGGACGCCAGCGCGGTCGGCGCCGGCTCCTTCTCGCTCACCCCCGTCGCCGGGCAGCGGCTCGGCGGGCGGTTCGAGGTGCCGCCCAGCGCGCAGCCGGGGACCTACGAGATCGTCGCGGCCTGCACGGACGGGGACGGCCGGATCACCGGCGACCTGGTGGTCTCGCTCAACGGCACCCTGACCGGGCAGCAGCCGACGTATCCGAGAGGCAGTGTGAAGACGGGGGTCGGTGGCGCACTCGGCCCCGACCCCGTGCAGACCGCGGCGGGTGTGGCGGCACTGGCCGTCGCCGCCGCGGGCGGTACCTGGCTCCTGCATCGCCGGGCGAGAGGCGACGGGATCTGACGGACACCCTCCGCCGTCCGTCCGCCGGTACCGCCGCCCCCTCCTCCCCTCCGGGCCCGACGCCCCTCGACCCGGAGGGGAGGAATCAGGGGGCACCCAGCTCGCGGCGTGCCCTGCCGGGCGCCGTCGGCCCCTGAGGAGGTTTCTGTGCGTCGGGTCGCCAATGCCGTCATAGCCGGGGTCACCGTGGTGGCCCTCTGTACGGGAGCATGGTTGCTGCGCGGCGGCACCGCGTCGCACGCGCCGCCGCAGCCGTCGGCCGCGCAGGCCCACAGCCGGTCCGGGGGTGCGTCCGGGACGGCGGGCACGTCAGGCACGTCGGACACGTCGCGCAAGGCCGGGGGCGACGGACCGGCGGCCGCCGCGCTGCCGCCCTCCCCGCCGGCTCGGATCCGGATCCCCTCCCTCCACGTCGACGCGCCGCTGATGGGGCTCGGCCTCACACCCACCGGCAGCCTCGACGTCCCTCCCGCCGAGAAGGAGAATCTCGCGGGCTGGTACGAGGCCGGCACGACGCCGGGTGAACGGGGTACCGCGATCGTCGCCGGGCATGTGGACAACGCCGACGGTGCCGCCGTGTTCTACCGGCTCGGCGCGCTGCGGCGGGGCGCGACCGTCGAGGTGGACCGGCGGGACGGCGGGACCGCCCTGTTCACGGTGGACGCGGTGGAGGTGTACGACGCGCGGGACTTCCCCGACGAGAAGGTGTACGGGGCCGCGTCGAGGCCCGAGCTGCGGGTCATCACCTGCGGCGGCGGATACTCGCGGGCGACCGGCTACCAGGGGAACGTGGTCGTCTTCGCCCACCTCACGGGCCACCGCACCACCGAGCCGTCACAGGCCACCGGGGAGCGGAGGGGCTGACGGCCGCCGGGTGGACAGCCGAGGAGCGAACAGCCGGCGCGCAGCAGCCGGCCCACGCGCACTCGGCGGAGCCGTAGCGCGCGCAGGCCGGGGGAATGTTTCGGCGGTGGCGGCTCTCGAACGTGACCTACGGCACCGCGACGGGGCGGGGCCCTCGCCGCCGGTGGGGCGGGCCCGGCTCCCGTATACGCCCGCATGAGTCTCGTATCGCCAGGTCAGCGCGGTGATGCCGGGCGTCCTCACACCCCACCCGGCCCTTACGGAAACCCCTCACACTCCGCTCGGGGCCACGAGGAGGGCAGCGTTCCTCGTGGGAAACAGATGCGATGCGGTCGGGTAACACCGGCACCGCACGCTCAAGGACATGACCTCGAATGAGCGTGTGGTGGTGATCGGCTCCGGCCTCGCGGGTGTACGTCTCGCCCGGCGGCTGGGAGAGCTCGGCATGCCCGCCACGCTGGTGGGCGAGGAGGAGCACACACCGTACAACCGTGTGCTGCTCGCCGAGGTGCTGGCCGGGCGGTACGCGCCCGAGGTCATCGCGTTGCCCGCCCCGGCCGAGCTGACGCGCGGCCGGGTGGTCCGTATCGACCGCGAGATGCGAGCCGTACATCTCGCGGACGGTGCGGAGATCCCGTACGACAGGCTGGTCCTCGCGACCGGCTCGAACCCGGTGCTGCCGCCGCTGCGCGGCCTCTGGGACCCGGAGCGGCACGAGTTCCCCGACGGGGTGCACGCCTTCCGGACCATGGACGACTGCATGCGGCTGTCGAAGGCCGTACGGCCGGGCGCGCGGGCCGTCGTCATCGGCGGTGGGCTCCTCGGGGTCTCCGCCGCCCGCGCGCTCGCCCTGCGCGGCGCCCAGGTCGTCCTCGCCCAGCAGGGCGAGCGCTTGATGGAACGTCAACTCGACCCGTCCGCCTCGAAGTTGGTCCGCCGGCATCTCACCGACCTCGGCGTCGAGGTGCACACCGAGACGCGCGTACGTGCCGTGCGCAGCGTCGGCGGGACCGTGCGGTCGGTGTCGATGGCCGACGGGTACGCGCTCGACGCGGACCTCGTGGTCATCGCCTGCGGCGTCCACCCCCGGGTGGGTCTCGCCCAGGAGGCGGGGCTCGCGGTGCACAAGGGCGTCATCGTCGACGAGGAGCTGCGCAGCTCCGACCCCCGCATCCACGCCATCGGCGACTGCGCCCAGTTCGAGGGCACGGTGTACGGGCTCGCCACCCCGGCGCTCGAACAGGCCGATGTGCTGGCCGAGTTGCTCGCGGGGAACACCGACTCCCGGTACACCGGCACCCGCGCCCTGACCCGGCTGACGCTCGCCGGAGCGGACTTCCTCGACCTCGCCGCGTTCGGCGAGCCCGAGCCGCTGCCCGGTGACGACGTCATCCAACTGGCCGACGCCACGCGCGGCACCTACCGCAAGGTCGTCGTCCGCGACGACCGCCTGGTCGGCGGGGTGCTCGTCGGCGAACTCGGCACCGTGGGCGCGCTCGCCCGCGCCTGGGAGGGAGCGGAGCCGCTCCCCGCGAACGGCGCTCCCCTGCTCCACCTGCTCACCAACGATGGAGGCTCCTGAATGTCCGCCACCCTGGGGGCCACCCCCACGATCGTGCTCGTCGGCCACGGCATGGTCGGCCAGCGCTTCCTCGAAGCGCTCGCCGAGCGCGGCCTGACCGCCACGCACCGCGTGGTCGTGCTGTGCGAGGAGCCCCGCCCGGCGTACGACCGCGTGGCACTGACCTCGTACTTCGCGGGCAAGACGCCCGAGGACCTCTCCATGACCGACATGGAGTTCATCGAGACGCACGGCATCGAGCTGTTCGTCGGCGACCCGGCCGAGACGATCGACCGTGAGGCGAAGAAGGTCACCGCCCGCTCCGGGCAGGTCTTCGAGTACGACATCCTCGTCCTCGCCACCGGCTCGTTCCCCTTCGTGCCGCCGGTCCCCAACAAGGACGCGGCCGGCTGCTTCGTCTACCGCACGATCGAGGACCTGCTCGCGATCGAGGAGTACGCGAAGACGGCCGAGGTCGGTGCCGTGGTCGGCGGCGGTCTGCTCGGTCTCGAGGCGGCGGGCGCGCTGAAGGGTCTCGGACTCACCTCCCACATCGTGGAGTTCGCTCCCCGGCTGATGCCGGTGCAGGTGGACGACGGCGGTGGCGCCGCGCTGCTGCGCACCATCGAGGACATGGGCCTGTCGGTCCACACCGGTGTGGGCACGCAGGAGATCGTCGTCGGCGAGGACGGCGCGGTCACCGGCATGAAGCTCTCCGACGGCTCCGAACTCGCCACCGACATGGTGGTGTTCTCCGCCGGTGTCCGCCCCCGCGACCAGCTCGCCCGCGACTGCGGTCTGACGGTCGGCGAGCGCGGCGGCATCAGCGTCGACGAGCAGTGCCGGACCGTCAACGACCCGCACGTCTTCGCGATCGGCGAGTGCGCGCTGGCCTCCGACGGCCGGGTCTACGGTCTGGTGGCCCCCGGTTACGAGCAGGCCGAGACGGCCGCCGCGACGATCGCCGCCGACGAGGCCGCCTTCACCGGCGCCGACATGTCCACCAAGCTGAAGCTGCTCGGCGTCGACGTCGCCTCCTTCGGTGACGCGCACGGCGCGACCGCCGACTGCCTGGACGTCGTGTACTCCGACTCCCGCTCCGGCATCTACAAGAAGCTGGTCATCGGCCGCGACGGCGAACTGCTCGGCGGCATCCTGGTCGGCGACGCGGACGCGTACGGCACGCTGAAGGCCTTCACCGGGTCCGTCCCGCCGGTCTCCCCCGAGTCGCTGGTGCTCCCGGCGGGCTCCGGCGGCGGCGCCCAGCTCGGTCCGACGGCGCTGCCCGACGACGCGATCATCTGCTCCTGCCACAACGTGTCCAAGGGCGCGATCCGCGGCGCGGTCACCGACCACCAGTGCACCACGGTGCCCGAGGTCAAGAAGTGCACCAAGGCCGGCACGGGCTGCGGCAGCTGTGTGAAGGTGCTGGGCCAGCTGGTCACCGCCGAGCTGGAGGCGTCCGGCGTCGAGGTCGACAAGGGCCTGTGCGGCTGCTTCTCGCAGACCCGCGAGGAGCTGTACGAGATCGTCCTCGCCCTGCGCATCAACACGTACCAGGGCCTGCTGGACCGGTACGGCCGCGACGAGGCCAAGGGCGGCGACGGCTGCGAGATCTGCAAGCCGGCGGTCGGCTCGATCATCGCCTCCCTCGCCCCGACCATCGGCGCCAGCGGCTACGTCCTGGAGGGCGAGCAGGCGGCCCTGCAGGACAGCAACGACCACTTCCTCGCCAACCTGCAGAAGAACGGCTCGTACTCGGTCGTCCCGCGCATCCCCGGCGGTGAGATCACCCCCGAGGGCCTCATCGTGATCGGCGAGATCGCCCGCGACTTCGGTCTCTACACGAAGATCACGGGTGGCCAGCGGATCGACATGTTCGGTGCCCGGGTCGAGCAACTGCCCGTCATCTGGACCCGGTTGGTGGACGCCGGCTTCGAGTCGGGCCACGCCTACGGCAAGTCGCTGCGTACGGTGAAGTCCTGCGTCGGCCAGACCTGGTGCCGCTACGGCGTCCAGGACTCGGTCCGCATGGCGATCGACCTGGAGCTGCGCTACCGGGGCCTGCGTTCCCCGCACAAGCTGAAGTCGGCGGTCTCCGGCTGCGCCCGCGAGTGCGCCGAGGCCCAGTCGAAGGACTTCGGCGTCATCGCCACCTCCAACGGCTGGAACCTCTACGTCGGCGGCAACGGCGGCGCCACCCCGCGCCACGCGGACCTGCTGGCCCAGGACCTCGACGACGCCCAGCTCATCAAGCTGATCGACCGGTTCCTGATGTTCTACATCCGCACCGCCGACCGCCTGGAGCGCACCTCGACGTGGCTGGAGCGGATCCCCGGCGGCCTGGACCACGTCCGGGACGTGGTCGTGGAGGACTCCCTCGGCATCTGCGAGGAGCTGGAGTCCCTGATGGCGGACCACGTCTCGCACTACGCCGACGAGTGGGCCTCCACCATCAACGACCCCGAGAAGCTCGCCCGGTTCGTGTCCTTCGTCAACGCCCCCGACACCCCGGACCCGGTCGTCGGCTTCGTCCCCGAGCGCGACCAGATCAAGCCCGACCTGCCCCTGCTGTCCATCGGCCTGCGGCCCGCCGATGTCCTGGAAGGAAGCGCCCAGCGATGACCCTCGCCCCCGAGAAGATCGACGTCAAGGTCCAACTGCGGCTGGCGGACGGCTGGTTCACGGTCTGCGACCTCGCCCTGCTGATCCCGGGCCGGGGTGTTGCGGCCCTGCTCCCCGACGGCAACCAGGCCGCGCTCTTCATGGACCGCGCGGGCAAGCTGTACGCCATCGACAACCGCGACCCCTTCGGCGGCGCCGCCGTCCTCTCCCGGGGCCTCACCGGCAGCCACCAGGGCCGCCCCTTCGTCGCCTCCCCGCTCCTGAAGCAGCGCTTCGACCTGGAGACCGGGCAGTGCCTGGACGACGAGACGGTCCGGATCACGGCGTACGAGGTACGGGCCGCGTAGCCCGTCGCCGCTCACCCGTCAGTCGCGCGTGGCGCGCGGACGACCGTACGAGGGTACGGACGTCCGCGCGCCGCGCGCGTTCTGGTGCCTCGTCTCGTGCCTCGTCTGGTGCCTCGGCCGTGGCGTCAGGCCTTCAGTGCGTCGTACGTGACGCCGGTGAGGTGCTCCGAGGCGGTCCAGAGGCGTTCGCTCGCGCGGTCGTCGCGGCTCCAGGGGGCCCGGAGGGAGGGTGCGGGGCTGCCGCGCCACATCGCGAAGGACGGGCCGGTGAAGGAGTCGGGGCGTACGTCGGGGGCGGTCGCCGCGTAGAGGGTGGGCAGGGCGCCGCCCTCGGCGGACTGGGCGAAGAAGCGGTTGCCGACTCGCATGAAGCGTTCGACGCCCTTGCGGCCCTCGGCGCTGGGGCCGGCCGTCTGGAGGTTGGTCGACGCGTAGCCGGGGTGCGCGGCCGCGGCGACGACGTCCGAGCCGTTCGCCGCGAGCCGCCGGGCCAGTTCATGGGTGAACAGCAGGTTGGCGGTCTTGGAGCGGCCGTAGGCGAGCCAACGCCCGTATCCGCGCTCGCTGTTGAGGTCACCGATGTCGATGTTCGCCCGCAGGTGCATCAGGCTGGAGACGGTCACGACGCGGGCGCCGGGGGTGGCGAGGAGGGCCGGCAGGAGCAGACCGGTGAGGGCGAAGTGCCCGAGGTGGTTGGTCCCGAACTGCGTCTCGAAGCCGTCGGCCGTACGGCTCCGGGCCACGGCCATCACACCCGCGTTGTTGACGAGCAGGTCCAGCCGGTCGCTCGTCTGCGCGTAGGCGTCCGCGAACTCCCGCACGGAGCGCAGGTCGCCGAGGTCGAGGCGCATCAACTCGACGCTTCCGTCCGGGACTTCGGAACTCATCCGCTCCAACGCGGCGGCGCCGCGCTCCGCGCTCCGGCAGGCGAGGACGACATGCGCGCCACGGCTGGCCAGCGCTCTGGCGGCCGCGTATCCGATACCGCTGTTGGCACCGGTGACGACGGCGGAGCGGCCGTGCTGATCGGGGATGTCACGCACGTTCCAGCCGGTCATGACCGCCGCCGCCTTCCCGAGGGGTTCCTGGGGTGTGCTCCAGCGTAGACCGGGTGGGGGGGTTGCGGGAGGTGGGGCGACTGCGGGTCGGTGGGGGCTGGTCGCGCAGTTCCCCGCGCCCCTGAAAAGCCGGGGCTGCGCCCCGTGCTTTTCAGGCCCGCAGGGCCTGGTCTTTTGGGGGCGCGGGGAACTGCGCGATCAGCCCCCACCGGACCCGCACCCGCCCAAGAGCCCCCAGTCACTCCCCCCAGTCGCGCCCCCGGCGCAACAACGGCGGCCGGGCCTCCGGTGCCCCCGGCATCGGGCGAGTGTCCAGGTAGAACCACTCGGCGTCGGGCCCCGGCCCGCCCCCGCCCGGCATCGGCCCCGTACCCCCCACCGCCGCCGTACCGACCGTCGCGTAGTCCCACACCTCCGTCGACACCGGCCCCGGCGCCTCCGTGAACGCCGGCTCCTCCTCCGCGCCCCCCGGCTCCGCCGCCGCCGGCACCTTCGTGAGGTCCGGCATCAGCAGCTCCACCCGCAGCCCGGCCCCCCGCTGCTGCGCCACGAACTCCTCGATCTGGCTGCGGCACGCATGGTCGAGGTGGGTCACCCCGAGCAGGTCCAGCCGGATGCGCGGCTTGCCGGACGCGGCCGCTCCCTCCAGCGCGTCGATCAGCTTCGGCAGCCGCAGGAACGTCGCGTTGCCCGCCATGACGACCTTCGCCGTGTCGTCCTCGATGTGCTGCCGGATGACCGTCTGCGACATCCGCAGCGCGGCCAGCACCACACCCGCCGCCAGCCCGAACAGCACCCCTTCGAGCAGCGCGGTCGCCGTGATGACCAGCGTCGTCAGCGTCATGACCGCGAACTCGCCCCGGTCCTGCCGCCACATCTTCGGGAACTGCTCCGGCGCGAACAGCTTCCACCCGCTGTGCACGAGGACACCCGCGAGCACCGAGATCGGGATCAGCGCCAGCACCTGCGGCAGCAGCAGCGCGAAGGCGAGCAGCCACAGGCCGTGCAGCGTACGGGAGAGGCGGGTCTTGGCACCGGCCTGCACGTTCGCCGAGCTGCGCGCGACGACCGCCGTGATGGGCAGCGCGCCGAGGACGCCGGCGACGGTGTTGCCCGCGCCCTGGGCGATGAGCTCGGTGTTGTAGCGGGTGCGCGGACCGTTGTGCATCCGGTCCACGGCGGCGGCGGTGAACAGGCTCTCCGCCGACGCGATCACGGTGAAGGTGAGGATCGCCGTGATGATCCCGACGTCGGCGAGCCCGGCCAGCTGGTCCGGCCCGGGTACGTCCACGGACGCCAGCAGATTGCCGACCTGGAGCGTCTTCACCTCGACGCCGGGCAGCGAGGCGACCGCGATGCCGATCCCGACGGCCACGAGCGCGGCCGGGATCTTCTTGGCCGGCCCCGGCACCTGCTTCCACACGAAGCTCAGCACGATCGTGACGATCCCGAGCCCGGCCGCGATCAGCGCCTGCGGGTTCGTCACGGTGTCGGCGATCAGTCCGGGGACGCCCGCCATGTTCTCCAGGGGGGTGCCCGGCGCCTTCGCGTCGGACATCGGATACAGCTGGCTGAACATCAGCGGCAGCCCGATGCCGGCGAGCATGCCCTGCACGACGGCGATGGAGATCGCCTGGAACATCCGGCCCAGCTTCACCAGGCCCAGCACGATCTGGAGGATGCCGGAGAAGAGGACGATCACGCCGAGCATCGCGACGCCGAACTCCATGACCGTCTCCGCGACGAGCGCCGCGAGCCCGGCCGCCGGGCCACTGACCTGGAGGGTGCTGCCCCGCACGGCGCCGACCACCAGACCGCCGATCACCCCGGAGATGATGCCCAGCTCGGCCGGCACACCGGAGGCGACGGCCACACCGATGCAGAGCGGCAGCGCGACCAGGAAGACGACGAGGGAGGCGGTGATCTCGGTGGCGAAGTCGACGCGCCCGGCGGAGGCTCCGGGGCGGGGGCCCTTGGCATCGGAGGCGGCCTCTGGGGGTCCATCGGGGGTGCCATCGGGGGTGCCATCGGGGGGCGGACGATCCCAGCCCAGGGACTCGGTGACGGCCCACTCCGGGGGATCGGCGTCGCCCTGGGCGGGGTTCGGGGGGAAGCCCGGCGCGTAAGGGGGCGGGCCGGGGATGTGCCCGGGTAATCCTGGCCCGCCGCTCTGGCCGTTCCCTCGGGAGCGGTGGGCGCCGCCGCCCGCCGCGTGCCGGCGGCCGTGCGCGCCGCTCATGAGCCGTGCACCTGGAAGGCGCCGTCCGCGTCCAGCTCGTGGACCTTGCCGGTGTCGATCTCGTAGTACCAGCCGTGCAACCGGAGCCGTCCGGCGTCGAGTTGCTGCCGGGCGACCGGGTACTCCCGCAGGACGGCGAGCTGGTTGCGGATGTTGAGCTGGACGACCTCGCGCAGCCCGGGATCCTCGGACGAGGCGCTGGCCCTGCCGGAGCCGCCGCTTCCGGAGTCGCCGCTACCGGTGTCACCGCTCCCGGAGCCGCCGCTTCCGGTGTCGCCCCCGGCGGTGCCGTTCTCGCCCGTTCCGGCCCCCAGGACCGGTTCGAGCGCGGGCCTGGCGTAGTCGAGCCACGCGTCCACCCTGGGCAGGCCGGACAGATCGGCGCCGTACTTCAACGCGCCCATCGCACCGCAGTGGGAATGACCACACACCACGATGTCCTGAACGCCGAGCACCTCCAGCGCGTACTCGATGGTGGCGGCCTCGCCGGAGGCGGCCCCGTACGCGTCGTGCGGCGGCACGATGTTGCCCGCATTTCGCAGCTCGAATATCTCGCCGGGCCGCGCCCCGGTGATCAGGGCGGGAATCACCCGCGAGTCCGAGCAGGTAATGAACAGCGCCTCGGGGAATTGCCCGACGGCGAGTTTCCGATATTCGTCGCTCTCGAAGTCCACCCGCCGCTTGAACGACCGTGCGCGATCCAGCAACGCCTTCATCATGCCTCCCTGCAACGACTCTGACCAGCCCTTACGACCGTAGAGGGGCGATGAACAGAGGAAGGTTAAGAGAACACTAAAGCGCGACCAGATTCTCCACATCTTTCGGCTAGCAACCCCTTCACCGCAGGTCGGGCGACCGAATACAAGCGGTTTCTGAGGGTCATTTCACAATGCTCCGGATTCCCTGCGCACAGCTGTTCGTTCTCTTGTAGCGTGGCGCCCCACAGCACGGCTCTCGTGTTGTCCCGACTTTCTGGAGAGACAGGCGGCCATGGGCGTACGAGTGCTGCTCATCGAGGACGACGAGACGATCGCCGAACCGCTCGCCGACGGGCTGCGGCACTTCGGCCTGACGGTCCACCACGTGGCGACCGGCGCGGACGGGTTGAGAGGTCCGCACGGCGATGTCGTCCTGCTGGACCTCGGCCTGCCCGACATGGACGGCATCGACGTCTGTCGCGGTATCCGCCGGACCTCCGACGTCCCCATCATCATCCTCAGCGCGCGCGGCGAGGAGGCCGACCGCGTGCTGGGCCTCGAACTCGGCGCCGACGACTACCTGGCGAAACCATTCAGCATCCGGGAGCTGGTCGCCCGGATACGGGCGGTGTCGCGCCGCCACCAGCGCCCCGGCAACGGAGGCGACGGAGTCACGGGCGAAGTGGTGGCCGGGGTGGTCCTGGCGGAGGTCGGGAGGGCGACCGCCGCCGAGGGAACGGCTGGGGTCCGGGCCGGGGTTGGGGACAGCTTCGGGGCCGGATTTGGTGACGGATCTGGGCTTGGGGCCGGGGCTGGGAGTGGGGCTGGGGCTGCTGGGGCGGCCGAGTTCGACGCGCTGGGCGGGACCCTGGGCGGGAGTTCGGCGTACGGCACATGGTCGGCGTCCGCGCCGGAGTCCGCGCCGGACTCCTCGGGTCGGCGGGGGTCGGCGGCCGGGGCCGGCTTCGGGGGCAGGGACCGGGCCGGAAGCCGTTTCGGGGCCGGCAGCGACTTCTCGGCCGTCGGTGACGTCGGGGCGGAGGGCCGCTACCGGGCGGAGGACCGCTACCGGCCAGGAGACGCCTTCGGAAGCGAGGGCTCGGGCCGTGTCGGGGACGACGGCGCGGGTCGCTCGGGCATCGGGGACGGTCGCCGGGAAGCCGGTGCCGACGCGGCGGGTACGGATGTCGACGCCACGGGGCCCGGCGGTCGAGCAGCGAGTGTCGGCGCCGGAGCCGAGTACGACTGGTCGGCCCCGTACGAGACCCCGGCGCACGGGACACCCACGTACGCCGGCCCGCCGCACAGCACCCCCGTCTTCGGAAGCCCCGCGCCCGGCGCATCCGCCCCCGGCGGCACGGCGTACGGCACCCCGGCGTACGGCAGCCCCGCCTACGAGCCCCCGGCGTACGAGCCCCCCGTCTACGAACCCCCCATGTACGAGCAGGCCCCGCCCGAACCCCGTGCCCCGTCCGGCACCACGGCGGCCGGGGACGGGTCGGCCCCGCCGCCCGGTCCTCTCGTCGTGGACCGGCGGACCCGGCAGGTGTGGGTGGGCGAGGTGCCCGTCGCGCTGACGCCGAAGGAGTTCGAGCTGCTGGCGCTGCTCACCGAGGATCCCGGGGCCGTCTACTCGCGGCAGCAGATCCTCAACCGGGTCTGGGACGACCACTATCAGGGCCCCACCAAGACGCTGGACGTGCATGTCGCCACGCTGCGCCGCAAGTTGGGCGACCCGGCGTGGATCCAGACCCTGCGCGGCGTGGGCTTCCGGCTCGCCGTACGCACGCCCGGGCAGGGGCCGGGGAGGCACCGCACACCCGAGGCCAGGGCGTCATGACCCGGCGCCTGCTGCTGAGTTACCTCAGCCTCGCCGCCCTGGTCCTGCTCGGCCTGGAGATCCCGCTGGGTTTCGTCTACTCCCGGGCCGAGCGCGAGCGGATCGTCAACTCCGCCAACAACGAGGCCGAGTCCGTCGCCGCGTTCGCCGCGCTGTCGCTCGCCGCCCACCGTCCGGACGAACTCGCCGAACGGGCCAGACACTGCGCCGAGCGCATCGGCGGCAAGGTCGTCATCGTCGACGCGGACGGTGAACTGCTGGCGTCCTCCCACTCCTTGTCCGCCGAGGAGAAGGAGTCCCTCGCCTCCCTCCCCGAGATCTCGTCCGCGCTCCGGGGCCGCGCCACGACGGACGTCCGTACGACGACGACCGGCGGCGTCCACTATCTGTCCGTGGCGGCCCCGGTGGGCCACGCGACAGCGGACCCCGACGCGGGCACGGAAGACGACTCGGGCCCGGGCTCGGGCACGGAGGGCGAGCCTGGCTCGGGCGCGGAAGGCGATCCCGGCTCGGGCACCGCCCCGGTCTCCTACGCCGGCTCAGTCTCGAACACCGGCCCCCTCACGACCGCCGGCTCGGACGCCACCACCCGCCCCCTCACGACCACCCGCTCGGACACCGCGTCGGCCGCCGCCGCGCAGGGCGCCGTGCGGATCACGCTGCCGACCACGATGGTGCACGCCCGGGTGTTCGCGGTGTGGCTGCTGCTGGCGCTGGTCGGGCTCGCCGTGCTCACCGGCGTCGCCGCCGTGGCGTTCGCGTTCGCGCGCTGGACGGGGCGCCCCATCCGTCAGTTGGAGGAGGCCACGCACCGGTTGGCCGAGGGCGGCAGGGCGACCAGTGTGGTGGTCACCTCCGGCCCGCCTGAGGTGCGGAGTCTCGCGGCGGCCTTCAACACGACCGCGGCGCGCCTCGAACATCTGCTGGCCTCCCAGCGGGCGTTCGCCGGCGAGGCCTCGCACCAGCTGAAGACCCCGCTGGCGGCCCTGCGGCTGCGGCTGGAGAACCTGGAACCGGACATCGCCCGGCGCGCCCGGCCGAGCCTCGACGCGGCCGTCACCGAGACCGACCGGCTGGCCCGGATGGTCGAGGGGCTGCTGGCGATGGCCCGCCTGGAGGAGTCGGCGGCCATCCCCGCCCCGGTCGACCTGGGGGCGATCTGCGCGGAACGGCACCGTACGTGGGGGCCGTTGTTCGAACGCGAGGGGGTGTCCCTGGTCCTCTTCGCCGGAGTGGTGGGCCCGGTCACGGCCGTTCCCGGAGCCGTGGAGCAGATCCTCGACAACCTCCTCTCCAACGCCCTGCGCGCCTCCCCCGCCGGCAGCACGGTCACCATGGAGCTACGGCTCCTCGTCCCCGCCCGCCGGGCACTGCGCGACGCCCGGCCCAGCTGGGTCGACCTGCATGTCACCGACGAGGGCCCCGGTATGACGCCCGAGCAGCGCGCCCGCGCGTTCGACCGCTTCTGGCGCGCCCCCGGCGCACCCAAGGGCGGCACCGGGCTCGGCCTCTCCCTCGTCCAACGGCTCGCCCACGCCAGTGGGGGCGAGGTGACGCTGCGGGAGGCGGCCACGGGTGGCTTGGACGCGGTCGTCCGCCTCCCCTCGGCCGAACCGCCGGGACCGGCCCACGGCCACGGCCACGGGCACGGGCACGGGTTCGGGGGCCGACCGGGGCAACGGCGCCGTGAGGCCCCGCCGCTGCCGGCGTGAGCGAACACCGCCCGCGCCCCCGCCCCAGCCCCGTCGCGCCCCGGACGTTGCCCCTCGCGCCCCCGTCGCGCCCCTGTCCGCCACGACGTCATGAATTGTCCATGCCCCGTCAACACTGCTCCCCTAAGTTCCATCAGCGCGCGACCCCGCCGCCGACCGTGCGGCGGGCCGGTCAAGGCACACCTTGGAGCGACTGTGGAACGTCGTACTCTCCTGCGCGCGGCCGTACTCGGCGGCACATCGACCGCTTTCGGCGGCACCCTGTGGCGCGGCGCCGCGTACGCCGCGCCGGCCCAGCCCGGTCCCGGCCCGTACGGGGCGCTCGGCTCGGCGGACGCCAACGGCATCCGGCTGCCGAGCGGCTTCACCAGCCGGGTGATCGCCCGTTCCGGCCAGACGGTTCCCGGGACGTCGTACACCTGGCACAACGCCCCTGACGGCGGCGCCTGTTACGCGGACGGCACCGGGTGGATCTATGTCTCCAACTCGGAGATCAATCCGTCCGGGGGCGCGAGCGCGGTGCGGTTCTCGTCGACGGGCGCGGTGACGTCGGCGTACCGCATCCTGTCCGGCACCCGGCAGAACTGCGCCGGCGGGCAGACGCCCTGGAACACCTGGCTGTCCTGCGAGGAGGTCGACCGGGGCTACGTCTACGAGACGGACCCGTGGGGCACGAAGGCGGCGGTCCGCCGGGACGCGATGGGCCGTTTCAAGCACGAGGCGGCGGCCGCCGACCCCACCCGGGGCGTCGTCTACATGACCGAGGACGTCACCGACGGCTGCTTCTACCGCTTCCGGCCCACGACCTGGGGCAACCTGTCGTCGGGCACGCTGGAGGTCCTGGTGGCCGGCAGCGCCACCAGCGGGCCGGTGACCTGGGCCCGGGTCCCGGACCCCACCGGTGCCACCGCCACCCGCAACCAGGTGTCCGGCGCCAAGCGCTTCAACGGCGGCGAGGGCTGCTACTACGCCGACGACACCTGCTGGTTCACGACGAAGGGCGACAACCGCGTCTGGCAGTACAACGCCGCCGCCCAGACCATCGAACTCGCCTACGACGACTCGCTGGTCACCGGTGGAACGGCCCCGCTCACCGGCGTCGACAACGTCACGGGCACCTCCTCGGGCGACCTCTACGTCGCCGAGGACGGCGGCTCCATGGAGATTTGCCTCATCACCCCGAACGACACGATCTCCCCCTTCCTCCGCGTCGAAGGCCAGTCCGCCTCCGAGATCACCGGTCCCGCCTTCTCCCCCGACGGCCGCCGCCTCTACTTCTCCAGCCAGCGCGGGACCAGCGGCAGTTCGTCGGGCGGGATCACGTACGAGGTGACGGGTCCTTTCCGGACCGCATAAACACACACCGCGGAAAGAAATATCGAACTCATTGTCATCCCAGACTTGTTCGATTTTCCTTCTGCTAGGTTCAGCGCGTGGTCATGCCCAATGAATCGGGGCCGGAGAGCCTCGGAGTCGGCGCCCGTCCGCGCAAGGTTCTTCTGGCTGCATGCGGTACTCGCGGGGATGTACAACCCTTTCTCGCATTGGCCGTGGCGCTGCGTCGCCACGGCCATCAGCCGTTATTGGCGGCCCCTTCCGCATACGCTCCCGAAGCGGCCGCGTACGGCGTCGAATTCGCCGCGATCGACGACGGACCGACCCGGATCCTCGACGAGACGGCGACCCGGCGGATCATCGACGGCGGCCTGACGGGGGTGCGGGGGAAGATCGCGGCCGCGCGGACCGTCGCCCGGCTGAAACACCTGATGCTGGCCCCGCTGCGGGACGTGGCGGCCATCGCGCACGACCACGGTGACGTGGCGGCGGTGGTGCATTCGGCGGCGTTCCCCGTCCAGCACGTCGCCGACATACTGGGCGTGCCGGCCGTCGTCGTGGCGCTCCAGCCGGGCTGGATCCCCACCGACGCGTTTCCCTGCCCGCTGCTGCCGCTCCCCCGGGTGCCGCGCTTCCTGAACCGGAGCACGTACGCCCTGGTCGCGGCGGCCCAGCGGTCGCCCGAGGTGGAACGCTGGCGGACGGGCGAACTGGGTCTGGCGCCACGCCGGCACGGTGCCCGGCAGTGGCTGCGGGACCCCGAGGGCCGACGGCGCCCGGTGTTCCAGCCGTTCAGCCGGCACATCACCCCGGTCGACCCGGCGTGGGGCGCGTCCGTACGCACCACGGGGTTCTGGTATCTGCCGGCGCGCCCCGACTGGACGCCGCCCAGGGCGCTGAGCCGGTTCCTGGAGGAGGGCCCGCCCCCCGTCTACATCGGCTTCGGCAGCATGACCGGCACCCGGGCCCGCCGGAACCACGCGCTGGTCACCGAGGCGGTCCGCCGCACCGGCGTACGGGCCGTCGTCGCGACCGGCTGGGGCGGCATCGGCGCGCCGACCAGGAACTCCGCCCCGCTGCCGTCGAACATCCTGATGATCGAACAGGCCCCGCACGACTGGCTCTTCCCGCGTACGGCCGCGATCGTCCACCACGGCGGCCCGGGGACGGTGGGAGCCGCCCTCGCCGCGGGCCGCCCCCAGGTCCTCTGCCCCCACATGGGCGACCAGACCCACTGGTCCGCCCGGATGCGAGCCCTGGGCGTCGCCCCCGCGCCCCTCACCGCCCGCGCCCTCACCGCGCCCGGGCTCGCGGAGGCGATCAGCACGGCGGTGACGGACCGCCACCTGACCCACCGGGCGGCTGAGATCGCACACCTCGTCCGGGCCGAGGACGGTGTCGACGCGGCGGTGAATTCCCTACTGGGCCACGCCGGGTGATCCCGCCCTCCCGCCCTCCACTCAACTCAGTCAATTCCCCCTCGACTTCCCCCCACAAGTCATGAACAGAAAGCCCCCGAGTGCTGCAAATCCCTTTCTCCGACGTCACCATCGAGCCCGGGACCGTCATCTCCTGGTCCCTGCACACGAGGCGCTCCCCCCACGACGCACACGACGAGGGGAATTCCCCCACCGAATCGGCCCCGTGCACATCGGCCTCGTTCAATCAGGACAAGCACCATTCGTCGTCCGAGGCGACCCGGAGTACGAGCGACGGGATCGCCAGTTCGATCACGGTCACCTTCGAGATCGCGGGCGCACCCGACACCGCCGCCCTCGAAGGGGCGCTGCTGCTCCTCGTACGGCGCCACGAGGTGCTCCGCAGCCGGTTCCGGCGTCTGGCCGGTGACCTGAACTGCACGGCGCTGGCGCCCGACTCCATCGCCCTGGAGGCGGAAGTGGTCGGCCACTTCCACAGCGGGGACGATCTGCACATCCACCTCGACAAGACGTTCAAGAGCATCGACACGCTCTCCTGGCCGCTGTTCCTGATGGGCGCGGTGGTCCGCGAGGACGGCGCGACGGTCTACCTCTGCTTCGACCACATCGTGTGCGACGGCCTGTCCATGCCCGTCGTCGTGAACGAACTCCAGACCTCGTACGCCGCCCTCTCGGCCGGGCGCAGCCCCGAACTCCCGCCCGCCGCCAGCTACTTGACCTTCGCCGACGACCAGCGCCGTCGCTACGCCGCGCTCGGCCCCGACGACGACCGCCTGCGCTACTGGAAGGACTTCATCCGCGGCAACGGCGGCCTCTTCCCCCGGTTCCCCTTCGACCTGGGCGTACCGGAGGGTGATCTGTACCCCCTGGTGAACCGGGCGTTCCCCCTTCTTGACCCGCACCGCACCGAAGCCCTGGCAGCGGGTGCCCGCGCCTCGGGCGGCAGCGTCTTCACCGCCGTACTGGCCGCCGCGGCGACGGCCCAGCACCGTTTCGGGGGGCCGGGGGTCTACCGGGGCCTGCTCCCCATCAGCGAACGGACGGACGAGGGGCGGAACGGAACGGCGCCGAACCCGTGGCAGCACTCCGTCGGCTGGTTCGTGAACACGATGCCGATCGAGTTCCGGGTGGGTGAGGGCGGCACGGACCACGCCACCACCATCGCGCGGGCCCGCGCGGCGTACGGCGAGCTGCAGCGGCACACCGAGGTCCCCTTCGTACGGGCGTGGGAGTTGCTGGCCCCGGAGAGCTTCGCGCTGCACCACTGGCCGTACCCGGTGAACTTCTTCTCCTACATCGACTTCCGCAGGACCCCCGGTGGGCCCCAACACCCACTGTGGAAGCCGATGTTGCACGTCTGGGCGGCCCGCGGCAACGGCATCAGCCACTGGTTCCACCGCACCGCGACCGGCCTCCACGTCAACATGCTGCACGTCGACACACCCCAAGCACACGAGATCGGCGACGCCCTCCACGACGAACTCGTACGGGTCCTACGGGAGATCGCGGGCGAACGGGACAGCGTGCCGGTCCCCATCCCGCGCCCGTCCCGGGAGAGGCCGACTGTGCGGAGCTGACCCCACGACGAGGGGCGGCGGGGGGCGAGCGGCGGACGGCGGACGGCGGACGGCAGGCGACGAACGGTCGCCCTGCCGCCGCCACCGCCCCTCACCCGAACTCGTGCACGACCTCGATCTCGCCCACGATGTGCGCGTTGAACTCCTCCAGCTCCTCCGCCGGCACCCAGAGCTCGAGAATCGTCCGCCCGCCGGCCTGCCGCACCGGGTACCGCCGCAGGAACTCCGTCTCGACCTCGAACCGCGTGACGTACCCCGCCCCGTCGTGCTTCACGTTCCAGTCCCGAGCGATCTTGACGGCGTACTCCTCGTCGAGCACCGGATAGAAGATCGGCTGCTCGGGGAGCCGGGGCGGCCAGGCCCGCCATCCGGCTTCCCGCACCAATCCCAGCTCCACGGGGCCGGTCGGCCGCCACAGGGTCGTCGTCTCTCGCTGCCCGCTCACGGAACGCACCACTCTCCGAACCCGGCGCCCGCGATTCGGCACGCCGGGCGGCGACACTACCGACACGGCGGTGGGAGAGGCACGGGAAATACGGCCCGCGCCGGGCGTCCCGGGGGTTCGGCCGCCCACCCACACCCTGTGACTCACATCACACGCCACTTCTGTCAGCAACCGGGGCGCCATCCCGTTCAGGAGGCACGCGAACGAGACAGGAGCATCGCCATGAAGCACCGCATCGTCGTCCTCGGCGCCGGATACGCCGGAGCCTTCGCCGCCGGGAACCTGGCCCGTCGGCTCTCCCCCGCCGACACCGAGATCACCGTCGTCAACGCCGTGCCCGACTTCGTCGAGCGAATGCGGCTCCACCAGTTCGCGAGCGGACGGGACCTCACGCCCCTCCCGCTCACCCAGGTGTTCGCCGGCACCGGGGTGCGGCTGCGCGTGGCGCGCGTCACCGGCATCGATCCCGAGAGCAGGACGGTCGCTGTGACGGGCGAGACCGGGGACGGCCGGCTCACGTACGACACCCTGCTCTACGCGCTCGGCAGCTCCGTGGCCGACCACGGCGTGCCCGGGGTGGCCGAGCACGCCTACGACGTGACCGGCAGGGCCTCGGCGGTGCGGCTGCGGGAGCGCCTGGCCGAACTGGAAGCGGGCGGCACCGTGCTGGTCGTCGGCGAGGGGCTGACCGGCATCGAGACCGCCACCGAGTTCGCCGAGTCCCGGCCCGACCTCTCGGTCGCGCTCGCCGCCCGCGGTGAGCTGGGCGCCTGGCTGAGCCCGAAGGCCCGCCGACACCTGCGCCGGGCCTTCGACCGGCTGGGCGTCACCGTCCACGAGCACACCGACATCACCGCCGTCGAGCCGACACGGGCGATCAGCGCCGACGGTACGTCCCTCGCGGCCGACGTGACCGTCTGGTCGGCCGGATTCGCCGTGCACCCCCTCGCGGCCGCCGCCGGCCTGCGGGTCGCCGAGACCGGCCAACTGGTCGTCGACCGCACCATGCGCTCGGTGTCGCACCCGGACGTCTACGCCGCCGGCGACAGCGCCTACGCGATCGGCGACAACGGCCGACCGCTGCCGATGTCCTGCGCCTCGGCCGGCTACACCAACATGCAGGCGACCGCCGCGATCATCGCGCGCCTGACGGGCCGTGAGGTCCCGACGGTCGGGCTGAAGTACGTCGGCAACCACATCAGCCTCGGGCAGCGGGACGCGATCTTCCAGATGGTGGACGGGGAGGCCAGGTCGAAGTCCTGGTACCTGGGCGGCCGAACCGCCGCCCGACTCAAGGCGGGCGTCCTCAGGGGAGCCGCTCTGGGCATCGCCCACCCGACCTTCGGCATACCGAAGCGAGGGCGACGGCTGACGGCCGCACCTGACCGGAGTGGTGTGACCGTGGCGGGGACAGCGTGAGGGCCGACGACGCGAACACCACGACAGGAAGGCCTTGTTGTGCAGGCACTGCCATGAAGGCGCTGTTGTGCAGGCACTGCGGTGAAGGCACTGCTGTGAAGACCGCCGCATAGGGTCGTGTACGTGGACACCGCAGCCATTGACCGATTCGAGGCCGGCCGGGGACGGCTGGCCTCGCTCGCGTACCGTCTGCTCGGCTCGGCGGCCGACGCCGAGGACGCCGTGCAGGACACGTTCCTGCGCTGGCAGGCCGCGGACCGGGACCGGATCCAGGTGCCGGAGGCGTGGCTGACCAAGGTCGTCACCCATCTCTGCCTGGACCGGCTCCGCTCGGCGCAGGCCCGCCACGAGCGCGCGGTCGGAGACTGGTTGCCCGAGCCGCTCCTCGAGGGCGACCCGATGCTCGGCCCCGCCGAGACCTTCGAACAGCGCGAATCGGTGTCCCTGGCCGTGCTGACCCTGATGGAACGCCTCTCGCCGGTGGAGCGGGCCGCCTATGTCCTGCGCGAGGCCTTCTCGTACCCCCACGCCGAGATCGCCGGGATCCTCGACATCACCGAGTCCGCGAGCCAGCAGCATGTGCACCGGGCCCGGCGCCGGGTCGCCGCCGAGCGTCGCGGCGGCGAGGCGGTGGATCCCGCGTCCGCGCGCAGGGTCGTCGAAGAGTTCCTGGCGGCGGCCACGTCGGGGCGCACCGAACGGCTGGTGGCGCTGCTCACCGCCGACGCGACCGCGGTCTCGGACGGGGCCGGGCTGGCCAGGCGGCTGCTGCGGTACAGGACGCCGGAGCGGATCGCGTCCCTCGTGCGGGCCGGCTTCAAGCCGACCGCGGCGAAGCGGCGGATGGCGGGCGGTTCCCCGGTGATGCACATCGCGACGGTCAACGGCTCGCCGGCCGTCGTCGCGGTGGTCGAGGGCCGGGTCGTGGGGGCGGTGGCGTTCGATGTCGCGGACGGCAAGGTGGCGGCCCTGCGGGGCATCGCCGCGGCGGACCGCCTCCGGCGCCTGAACGAGGCCTGGCAGCGGCACGAGCCGGGGGCGCCGGTCGTGAGCGGGTGGTGAGGGGAAGGCGGCGGGCGGCGCCTGTGTGGATGACGCCGCCCGCCTCTGGCCGACCCTTCAGCCTCGGTGGCTCTTCCGGTGCTCTTCGGGTGTTCCTTGGGTGACGGTGATTCCTTCGGTGGTTCCTTCGGTCGTTCAATCCCGCCGGATCAGTTCCGGGTCGATACGGCGTCCGACGAGCGGCAGGGCGCCGAGCGCGGCGACGGCGACCGCGCCGAGTGCGCAGGCGAGCAACAGGGGGATTCCGGCGCCGTCCCAGTAGACGGCGCCGCCGCCGGTCACGAGGTAGCTGGACTCGGCGAGCTTGCCCAGCACGACGGCGAGGGCCAGGCCGACGGCCAACGGCACGACGACCTGGGCGACCTGGACGGCCCGCAGCGTACGGGGCCGCGCCCCCAGCAGCGACAGGGCGGTGACCTGGGGCTTCCGCTCCACGGCGCGGTCCGTGGCGGCGACGAGGTATGCGGCGACACCGATGACGAGCCCCAGCACCATCCCGATGCCCAGCAGACTCTTCACCACGGTGATCTGCTGCAGAGACGTGACGACGACCCCCGGCGTACCGACCTCGGTGGTGGGATCCACGCCCCCGATCCCGTCGAGCACGGCACGGACGGTTTCGGGGGCGGAGCTGCTGAGGAGGGTGAGGGTGGCTGCCTCGGGGCGGTGATCGGCGGGAACTGCGGAGGGGGGTAGCAGGACGGAGCCGCTGTCGATGACCGGGAGTTCGTGGTCGTCGGTGTACCGCAGGACTTCTCGCGGCACCTTCACGTGCATCACGCGCCGATGGCCTTCGTGCCGCAGATCGAAGCGGAAGCGAGTTCCGGGCTTGCTCTGCTCGTTCGCGACCTGGTTCGGGTCCCACAGCCGCATCGGGCGGCCGTCCACGCAGCCGGAGACCTTGCTCACCAGCTTCCGCAGCTGATCACACGTGGCGAGCACCACATTCAGGCTCGGATCAAACTGACCGAACTGGGAACTCGACCGCGACTGCATGACGACCGCGTGTCCCCGAACACCCTCGACGTTCTCCCAGGCCCGCTGCCGGTCTGCCGTCGTACCCGCGAGTGAGATGTCGTAGGTCTGGATCGGGGACGTGTTCTTCGAGACCTGGTCCAGTTCGATCAGCACGCCCTGCACCAGCGAAGCCGCGAAGACCAACATCACCAGACCGGTGGCCACTCGCAACGCGCCCCCGGGTTCCACCTCATTGCGCCGCATGGCAAGGCCGAGCGAGACGGAGTGGGTGGCGCGGGCCACCCGCTGCGAGAGGGTCTGCGAGAAGACCGGCAGCATCATCACGAGCCCGGTGCCGACCAGAACGACGGCTAGGGGCATGAGGAACGACGAGAGTGTCGTGTCCCGGGGTGCGTTGTCGGTCAACCCGGCCACGCAGTAACCGATCACGATCGCCATGCCCGGGAGCAGTGGAAGCAGCCCCCACTTCCCTGGGGCCTTCTCCACGGCACTCCGCCGGACGGCCAGCGGGTTCGCCGCCGCGTTACGCGCACTGGCCCGGCCCACGTACCACGCGAGCGCCGGACAGCCGACGCCGCAGATCAACACCGTGGACAGCGACAACGCCCCGTCGCCGGGGTACCACTTGAAGCCGGGCAGTCCGATGCGCGAAACGAGCTGGTTCGTGATCGAGTAGGCGCCCAGTCCGAGCGCGGCACCGAACGACGCGGCCGCGACGGTCTCGGCGGCGTTGACCCGCTGGGTGCCCTTCCTGCTCAGGCCCAGCAAGCGCAGAGCGGCCAGTCGCCTGGCGCGCGCCGCCGCCGAGAGCCTGGCACACACGGAGAGGAACACGGCCAGGGGGAGGAGCACGACGCCGGCGAGAGTGAAACGCACGATGTCGAGCGTCGAGGATTCCAGGGTGGGAAAGTCGGCGTAGCCCCTGCCGAAGGTCGTCATACGGTCGCCACCGTCCTCGAGTTCCTCCCGGCCGACGCCCACGTACGCATACAGCTCGTCGGGGTGAGCCAACCCCTGGGCGCTGATGGTCCCGCTGTCGTCACCTGGCAGAAGCTGGGCCAGCGCGGGTTCCCGCTGAAGTGCCTCGCGCAGCCGCGGGGACACGAACATCTCGCCCGGGGCGGGGAGTTCCCTCAGGCCCGGCGGAGGGTCGATACGCCTGGTGCCCCGAGCCACGAAGACCCGGGTGAGGGGTTCCGAGCCATAGGGATCCATGCGGGTGATTTCGAAGGGATCGCCCTCCGTCACCACACACCTCACCCCGCTGGCATCCCGCTTGCAGTCCGGGACACGCGCCGCCTTGCGCGCGTCCTGGGCTTCCAGGATTCCGGGGATGGCGAGGACGACAGCCAGACAGCACACGCCGATCGCACTGCCCCCGACCATGAGGAGGAAGCGCACCCGGCTCCCGCGCCCGGCCCCCAGGAGCAGCCGAAGCCCCAAGAGGAGTTCCTTCACGACACCTCCCGCACCTCGGCCGACAGCACCCCGTCGCACATCGTGAAGCGGCTGTCCGCGCGGGAGGCGACCTCGGAGTCGTGTGTCACCAGCACCACCGCCGTCCCCTGGGACCGGGCAAGGGCAAGGAACTCCTCCAGCACAGCCGTGGCGTTGGAGCTGTCGAGCGAGCCGGTGGGCTCGTCGGCGAATACCACTGCCGGCCGGTGCACCAACGCCCGTGCCACAGCGACACGTTGGCTCTGCCCGCCGGACACCTGGGACGGCCGTCGCTCCCGCAGGTCCGCGAGACCCAGGCGGCCGAGCACCTCGCCAGCCGTGGCGAGCGCCTCCTTCTTGCGCTGTCCAGCGAGCCGCAGCGGAAGAGCGGTGTTCTCCTCCACCGTCAACTCCGGGAGGAGTTCGCCGTACTGGAAGACGAACCCGAACCGCTCCCGGCGCAGCCGGCTGAGCTCCTCGTCGTCGAGTTCCGCGAGACGCCGTCCCTCGAAGCGGACCTCACCCCGAGCCACCGGCAACACTCCTGCCAGGCAGTACAACAGGGAGGACTTCCCCGAACCGCTCTGCCCGGTGATCGCCGCGACCTCTCCCCGGCGCAGGGAGATCTCCGCACCCCTGACGGCGGGCGTCTCCCCGTAGAGCAGGTCGACCCCCTTGGCGGAAAGTACTTCTGAAGTGTTGATCTCATACCCCTTGGAAGTGCAGGAGCCCAGGCTGGATCGCCTGGGCTGTGGGTGCGGGAGAGCTCAGTCGCGGTTGTAGTGGAAGCTCACGGTCGGCGAGCAGTTGTCCGGGCGCAGAGAACCGCGGTCACGGCACACTCGGACGTCCGCGTCGTCCGTATAGCTCTGAGAGCCACTCCAGTTGGAGTGATGCATCTCGACCGTCCTCCGCTGCTTCCCGTAGTAGCGGGCCCAGCCATGCCCCTCGACCTTCACCTGCACGTACACGTTGTGTCCGTCGCGCGCGTTGTCGTCCCTGAGCTTCCCGGTCCACTCAAAAGATCCGTGGTTGACGCCCGGCGGGTTGAACTTGTAGTGCCCCTCCAAGAATTTGACGCCCCGCGTATCGAGCACCGGAATGTTCCCCTGCTCCGGCTGCGCCGCAAGCGCGACCCCCGCCCCCGCGAGAAGCAGCCCCGCAGCCACAACCCCGGCCATCGCCCTCTTCATGCGTACCTCCGTGTCGACCGGCAGCCCCAACAACCACCGTGAATCACGGACTGTAACGCCCCAACTTCACACAGAAACGATCGATCTACCCAACCGCCACCGAAACAGGTGATCTTGAAGCACAAGAAGCACAACCACCCAAAGTCCCCAAGCCCCACAACACAGAAGGCGGCACCCCCCGCACGGGGTGCCGCCTTCTTTTCGTGGGCCGGAGCCGCCGCCCATCGGTGAGGGTCGGTCGGGGACGAGCGGCGGTTCCGGGGCTGGTGGGAGCCGGAGGCTACCGGTGGTCGCTCCCCACCGACTGCGACGCCGCGCGCCCCGCCTCCAGGCGGGCCACGGGGATGCGGAACGGGGAGCAGGAGACGTAGTCGAGGCCGACCTCGTGGAAGAAGTGGACCGACTCCGGGTCACCGCCGTGCTCGCCGCAGACGCCGAGCTTGAGGTCGGGGCGGGTGGCGCGGCCCGCCTCCGCCGCCAGCTTCACCAGGGAACCCACGCCGTCCTTGTCGATCGTCTCGAACGGCGACACCCCGAAGATGCCCTTCTCCAGGTACGCCGTGAAGAACGACGCCTCGACGTCGTCGCGGCTGAAGCCCCACACCGTCTGCGTCAGGTCGTTCGTGCCGAAGGAGAAGAACTCCGCCGCCTCCGCGATCTGACCGGCGGTCAGCGCGGCGCGCGGCAGTTCGATCATCGTGCCGATCGACAGCTTCAGCGACACCCCCGTCGCCGCCTCGACCTCCGCGATCACCGCGTCGGCCTCCTCGCGGACGATCTCCAGCTCCTGGACCGTGCCGACGAGCGGGATCATGATCTCGGCGCGCGGGTCGCCCTTGGCGTTCTTGCGCTCGGCGGCCGCCTCCGCGATGGCGCGGACCTGCATCGTGAACAGGCCGGGGATCACCAGGCCGAGGCGTACACCGCGCAGGCCCAGCATCGGGTTCTGCTCGTGCAGGCGGTGGACCGCCTGGAGCAGGCGCAGTTCGTTCTCGTGGGGCTCCTGGCGGGACTCCGCCAGGGCCACGCGGACCGAGAGTTCCGTGATGTCGGGGAGGAACTCGTGCAGCGGCGGGTCGAGGAGGCGGACCGTCACCGGGAGGCCGTCCATCGCGGAGAAGAGCTCGACGAAGTCCTGCTTCTGGAGCGGGAGCAGGGCCTTCAGGGACTCCTCACGCTCCACCTCCGTGTCGGCCAGGATCAGGCGTTCGACCAGCTCACGGCGGTCGCCGAGGAACATGTGCTCCGTACGGCACAGGCCGATGCCCTGGGCGCCGAAGCGGCGGGCGCGCAGCGCGTCCTCGGCGTTGTCCGCGTTCGCCCGGACACGGAGACGGCGCTTGCGGTCGGCGAAGGCCATGATGCGGTGGACCGCCTCGACCAGTTCGTCGGCGTCCTGCGCACCCGCGTGCATCCGGCCCTCGAAGTACTCCACGACCGGAGAGGGGACGACGGGCACCTCGCCCAGGTAGACCTTGCCGCTCGAACCGTCGATGGAGATCAGGTCGCCCTCCTCCACCACGTGACCGCCCGGCACCGTCATCCGGCGGCGCTTGGTGTCGACCTCCAGCTCCTCCGCGCCGCAGACACAGGTCTTGCCCATGCCGCGCGCGACCACGGCCGCGTGGGAGGTCTTGCCGCCGCGCGAGGTCAGGATGCCCTCGGCCGCGATCATGCCGTCGAGGTCGTCGGGGTTGGTCTCGCGGCGGACCAGGATGACCTTCTCGCCCGATCGCGACCACTTCACGGCCGTGTACGAGTCGAAGACCGCCTTGCCGACCGCCGCGCCCGGGGAGGCGGCGATGCCACGGCCGACCTGGGCGACCTTCGCGTCCTCGTCGAAGCGGGGGAACATCAGCTGCGCGAGCTGGGCGCCGGTGACCCGCTGGAGGGCCTCCGCCTCGTCGATCAGGCCCTGGTCCACCAGCTGGGTCGCGATGCGGAAGGCCGCGCCGGCCGTGCGCTTGCCCACGCGCGTCTGGAGCATCCACAGCTGGCCGCGCTCGATGGTGAACTCGATGTCGCAGAGATCCTTGTAGTGGTTCTCCAGGGTCTCCATGATCTGCATCAGCTGGTCGTACGACTTCTTGTCGATCGACTCCAGCTCGGCCAGGGGGACGGTGTTACGGATGCCCGCGACCACGTCCTCGCCCTGGGCGTTCTGCAGGTAGTCGCCGTAGACGCCCTGGTGGCCGGAGGCCGGGTCGCGGGTGAAGGCGACGCCGGTGCCGGAGTCCGGGCCCAGGTTGCCGAAGACCATCGAGCAGACGTTGACCGCCGTGCCGAGGTCGCCGGGGATGCGCTCCTGGCGGCGGTACAGCTTGGCGCGGTCGGTGTTCCAGGAGTCGAAGACCGCGTGGATGGCGAGGTCCATCTGCTCGCGCGGGTCCTGCGGGAAGTCCCGGCCGGCCTCGGTCTTGACGATCTTCTTGAACTTGGTGACGAGCTTCTTGAGGTCGGCCGCCTCCAGCTCGGTGTCGACCGTGACCTTCTTGGCCGCCTTCGCCGCCTCCAGCGCCTCCTCGAAGAGGTCGCCGTCGACGCCGAGCACCGTCTTGCCGAACATCTGGATGAGGCGGCGGTAGGAGTCCCAGGCGAAGCGGTCGTCGCCGGCCTGCTTGGCCAGGCCCTGGACCGACTTGTCGGAGAGGCCGATGTTGAGGACCGTGTCCATCATTCCGGGCATCGAGAACTTCGCGCCGGAGCGGACCGAGACGAGGAGCGGGTCGTCGGCCTGGCCGAGCTTCTTGCCCATGCGCTCTTCGAGGGCGACCAGGTGGGCGGTGACCTCGTCACGGAGTGCCGCGGGCTCGTCGCCGCTGTCGAGGTAGACCTTGCAGGCCTCGGTGGTGATGGTGAAGCCGGGGGGCACGGGGAGACCGAGGTTGGTCATCTCGGCGAGGTTCGCGCCCTTGCCGCCGAGGAGGTCCTTGAGGTCCTTGTTGCCTTCGGTGAAGTCATAAACAAACTTCACGCCCTCAACGCTCTGAGCTACGTGGCCTACGTGGGGATCTTTGTTTTCCGACACAGGTCCCAACTCCTTGAGGACGCGGTGGCTGCCCTGACGGCGAGGAACATACCCAGATCGAAGGCACCTGGGTACGTCCACTTGCGCGTCATGCGCCTGTAACCACCCGTCCGCCAGGAGATCGAAAGTCAAGGCTTGGCAAGGAACGGAGCGGATATGTGTTCACCTCTTGAAGGCGGTCACCCTCATTCGGCCACCATTCCGCTCACATGAGCGGCATTCGGCACGCCTGAGTTCGCTCGATGAACGATCAAAGGGTGGCACCGAGTGCCACCCTTTGAAGTCGCAGAGCCGCCCACGATTCGCTCATCTGAGCGCAACCGCTATCAGAGGTGGCGAGAATCACGCCGTTCGAGAGGGCCCGATTTCACCATGCGGACCCCTCCACGGGACGGAAACGCCCCCGTCACACCCCCAGCGCGACCAGCCGCTGCTCGGCCCGCTCCGGCGCGTACAGATGCTCGACGACCAGTGCGCCCGCTCCCACCAGACCCGCCCGCTCCCCCAGCTTCGAGATCACGACGTCCAGATGGGCCGTGGAGCGGGGCAGGGCACGCTGGTAGAGCAGTTCACGGACGCCCGTGAGGAAGGGGGTTCCGGCCAAATCGCCGGCGATCATCAGGACGCCCGGGTTCAGCAGGGTCACCACCGTCGCCAGGACGTCCCCCACGGCCCGGCCCGCCTCCCGTGCGAGCGCCGTCGCCCCCGGGTGGCCGGCGACCAGCAGATCCCGCACATCTGAGCCGGACGCCGCCGGAACCCCCGCCTCCGCCAGCCGTCGGGCCACCGCGCCGCCGCTCGCGACCGCCGCCAGACAGCCGTACGAGCCGCACTTGCACAGCGCCTCGGCGCCCTGCGGCACCCGGATGTGGCCGATGTCGCCGGCGCCGCCGTCGATCCCCCGGTATATCGAGCCGCCGACCACGACCCCGGCGCCGATACCCGTGGAGACCTTGACCAGCGCGAACGCCGAGCAGTCGGCGTATCCCGCGCGCTGTTCGCCGTACGCCATGAGGTTGGCGTCGTTGTCGACGAGGACCGGTGTCCCGGCGGGCCCGGACGCGTGGTCGGTGAAGGCGCGGGCCAGGCGGCCCCTTATGTCGTAGCCGTCCCAGCCGGGCATGATCGGCGGCTGGACGACACGGCCGGTGTCGATGTCGACCGGGCCGGGGACGGCGAGGCCGATGCCGCAGACCACGTCGGCCGGGCGGCCCGCCTTCTCCAGCAACTCGGCGAACCAGCGCCCCAGTTCGTCCAGTACGGCGTCGGGTCCCTCCTCGATGACCAGGGTGCCGGTGTGCTCGGCCTGGATCTCGCCCGTGAGGGAGAGGACGGCGGCGCGGGCGTGGCGGGTGTCGAGGTCGGCGGCGAGGACGACCGCGTGCTCGTCGTCGAACTCCAGGGTGATGGAGGGGCGGCCGCCCAGCGGCGAGTCGACGGGGCCGCCGGCGCCCTCGCGGAGCCAGCCCGCGCGGAAGAGCCGATCCAGGCGCTGGCCCACGGTCGCCCTGGAGAGGCCCGTGGCCTGCTGGAGCGCGCCACGGGTGGTGGCCCGGCCGCTGCGGACCAGCTCCAGCAGATCTCCTGCGCCGGCGTGACTGCCCACCTTCACGGCCCTTCCACTCTTGTCGTCCTCGGTGCCGCCATTGTCGCGGCCCTCGGGGAATCCGTTCCCGCTCACCCTCTTGCGTTCACCAACTCTGCATTACATATTGAGTTTTGCGTGTTAAGTAGACGTAACCCTACGGTAGCTACCGCCGAACTGGTCGGCACCTTCTCCTCAGGGAGCCCCGCGTGGACCGCACAACCCAGCTCACCGCCCGCCGGCCCGGCACGAGAATCCGTGCCGGGGTCGACGTATACGATCCGCCCGGTTCGACGCACCGCGCGGCGGCCGAGGTGCTGGCGGCCAACTGGACGGGCCGGTCCACCGTGCCCTCGCGCACGCTGTATCCGCACCAGTGGTCGTGGGACTCGGCGTTCATCGCGATCGGCCTGCGGCATCTGTCGCCGCTGCGGGCGCAGACCGAGCTGGAGACGCTGCTCGCCGCGCGGTGGGGGGACGGGCGGATCCCGCACATCGTCTTCAACCCCTCGGTGCCGCTGGACGCGTACTTCCCGAGCCCCGACTTCTGGCGCTCCTCGACCGCGGGGCGCGCCGCCGGTGCCCCGCGCACCACCGAGACCTCGGGCATCGTGCAGCCGCCGGTGCACGCGCTGGCGGCGTGGCTGGTGCACCTGGCCGACCCGGAGCTGTCCCGGGCGCGCGGCTTCCTGGCCCGCGTCTATCCGGGGCTGGCCGCCTGGCACCGCTATCTGCTGGACCGCCGTGACCTGGGCGGGGGCGGACTGGCCTCGGTCGTCCACCCCTGGGAGCAGGGCATGGACAACAGCCCCGCCTGGGACGCGCCCCTCGCCCGGATCACCCCGGCCCCGGCCCGTTCCTTCCGGCGTGCCGACCTCGACCACGGAGCGGCCGAGGACCGGCCGACGGATCTGGACTACGGGCGGTACGTGCGACTGGCGGCGGACTACCGGGACGCGGGGTACCGGGATCGGCCGGGCGGGGGGAGCCGGGGCGGGGTCGGCGGCGGAGGCGGGGATCGGCCGGGCAGGGAGAGCGGGGCCGGGGCGGGGGAGTTCGCCGTCGAGGATCCGGCGTTCAACGCGCTGCTCATCGCCTCCGAGCACGCCCTCGCCCGGATCGCGAAGGAGTTGGGCGCGTCGGGGACGGCCCGGCACGCGCGCGCCGAACGGCTGACGGCGGCCCTGGTGGAGCGGCTGTGGGACCCGGCGGAAGGCATGTTCCTCTGCCGGGACGTCACCACCGGCACCCTCCTGCCCGAGCGCGGTGTCTCCGGTCTGATCCCCCTCCTGCTCCCGGGGCTGCCCCGGGACATCGCCGCCGCCCTCGTCCGCACGATGCACGGCCCGCACTTCGGGCTCGGCGACACCACCCTGCTCGTACCGTCGTACGACCTGACCGGCGAGGCCTTCGATCCGCACCGCTACTGGCGCGGCCCCGCCTGGTTCAACACCAACTGGATGCTGGAGCGGGGACTCAGGCTGCACGGGGAGCCGGGGCGGGCCGACGCGCTGCGCACGGCGCTGCTGGAGACGGCGGCGGCGTCCGGGTTCGCCGAGTACGTGGACCCGTACACCGGTGAGGCCTGCGGCGCGGCCGGCTTCGGCTGGACGGCCGCGCTCACCCTCGACCTGCTGCACCGGGACGACCACGGTCACCCGCCCACCCGGGAGCGCCACCACGGCCGGGAGCGGCACCAGACACGGCACCACGACACCAACGAGGCCAAGTTCGGCATGAGTGACCAGGGAGGGGACCGGGGATGACGGACCGGCATCACCTGCTCGTGCGCGGCGGGACGTTCGCCGCCGTGAGCGACGGCGGCGACATCAGCGGGGTGCGGGGCGGGAGTTCACCGGACGGGCTGTTCGTCCGGGACGCCCGGCATCTGAGCCGGTGGCAGCTGACCGTCGACGGCGCGGTTCCCGAGACGCTCACCCCGGTCACGGACGGTGACGTCGCACGCTGTGTGCTCGTGCCCCGGGGCGGCCGCCGGGAGCCGCCCGCGTACACGCTCTTCCGTGAACAGGCCGTCTCCGACAGCGCGTTCGTGGAGACGCTGCGCGTCACCAGCAACCGGCCGGTGCCGACGACGGTCCGGATCGCGATCACCGTCGACGCCGACTTCACCGACCAGTTCGAGCTGCGCTCCGACTTCCGTACGTACGCCAAGAGCGGCGTCATCAGGAGGCGCGAAGTCCTCGACGACGGGGTGGAGTTCAGCTACCGGCGCGGCGAGTGGCGGTCCTGCACGACGGTGACGGCCGAACCCGCGCCGGACGGCGTGGAGGAGACCGGGACGGGCGCGCGGCGGCTCGTCTGGGCCCTCGACGTCGCGCCGCACGGCTCGGCGGAGCTGACCTGCCGGGTGATGGCGCGGACGCACGGCGACCGCCGGGCCCTGCGGGTGCCGCGCTCGCCGGCCGCCGTGCACGAACAACTGCGCGCGGCGGAGGACGAGTTCGTGGAGGGCGTGGCCTTCCCCACCGGCTGGCCCGAACTGGCCGCCGCGTGCGCGCGCGGCCTCGCCGATCTCGCCGCACTCCAGGTCCCGGCGACCGGTCCGGACGGCGAGACGCTACGGGTGCCCGCCGCCGGAGCGCCCTGGTTCCTCACCCTCCTCGGCCGGGACGCCCTGCTGACCTCTCTCTTCACGCTGCCCTACCGGCCGGAGCCGGCCGCCGCCACCCTGCTCGCGCTCGCCGCCGCCCAGGCGACCGAGGTCGGCGTCGACTCGGTGGCCCAGCCCGGCAAGATCGTGCACGAGATGCGCCACGGAGAGCTGGCGCACTTCGGGCAGGTCCCGTACGGCCGTTACTACGGCTCGGTGGACGCGACGCCGCTCTTCCTCGTCCTGCTCGGCACGTACGTCGAGCAGACCGGGGACGTCACCCTGGCCCGCCGGCTCGAACCCCACGCGCGGGCCGCGATCGGCTGGATGCTGGACCACGGCGGCCTCACCTCGCGCGGCTACCTCGTCTACCGCGCCGACCAGGGCGGCCTCGCCAACCAGAACTGGAAGGACTCCCCCGGCGCGATCTGCTCCGCCGACGGCGGCCGGCCCGTCGCCGGGCCGGTGATGGCGGCCGGCGCGCAGGGCTACGCGTACGACGCGCTGCGCCGCACCGCCGTACTGGCCCGCACGGTGTGGGAGGACGAGGTGTACGCGGCCCTCCTGGAGCAGGCCGCGGGTGATCTGCGCGACCGGTTCCAGCGGGACTTCTGGATGCCCGGACACGGTTTTCCCGCGCTGGCGTTGGACGCGGAGGGCGGGCAGGTCGACGCGCTCGCCTCGGACGCGGGGCATCTGCTGTGGTCGGGGCTGCTGGACAAGGAGTACGGGAAGGCGGTGGGGCGGCGGCTGCTGGAGCCGGACTTCTTCTCCGGGTGGGGGGTGCGGACGCTGGCCGCCGGGCAGCCGGCGTACCACCCGCTGTCGTACCACCGGGGGTCGGTGTGGCCGCACGACAACGCGCTGATCACGCTGGGGCTGGCGCGGTACGGGCTGCACGACGAGGCGCGGGCGGTGGCCTCCGGGATGGTGGACGCGGCGTCGGCGGCCGGGCATCGGCTGCCGGAGGTGTTGGCCGGGTACGGGAGGGACACGCATCCGGCGCCGGTGCCGTATCCGCACGCGTGCGTGCGGGAGTCGCGGTCCGCTGCGGCGCCGCTTGCTTTGTTGACGGCGGTGGGCGGCGCGTAGGACTCCGTCGGGGGCGGGGTGCCTAGGGGCCGTTGGGGTGGGGGTTCGTCGGCGGGTGCGGGTGCGTGGGTCTTCTCGCGCAGTTCCCCACGCCCCTGAAAGGCAGGGGCTGCGCCCCTTGCCTTTCCCCTCAGGGGGCCCCGGCGGTCTCCAGTAGGCGTTGTGCTGTCCGGCTCGCCTCCGTTGCCGTCCAGGCCCATTGCGTTGTCGGGGGGCGGTGGGTCGTCCAGGTGTCCCAGTGGCTGCGGGACTTGCCGTAGCGGTCGGCGAGGAGGACGTGGGGGAGGCCGAGGAGGAGGGCGAGGACGTGGCCGTGGAGGCGGTCGGTGACGGCGACGCGGCCGGCAGTCAACAGGCGGCAGCCGCGCGCTAGTTGGAGGCGGGCGAGGCCGTCGTAGGCGGCGAGGAGCGCGGGCGCGGCGCCGGACGGGTCGCCCGAGCCGGCGCGGCACAGGGCACGGGCCCGGCTCCGCCACAGCGCTTCCTTGGCCCGCCGCCAGTCGGTGTCGTCGCCCTCCCGGGTCCAGTCGAAGACGTACGGGCCACCGCGCCCCACACGGGCCGCGCCCCGCCCGGCCGGTGGGCCCTTCGCCGATTCCTTGTCCTCCCTGGCCAGCCAGACCACGTCGTGCGCGACCACGCCACCCGTGAGCGCGTCCCTCGGTACGGCGAAGGCCAGGTCGGGGGCGAGCAGCGAGGGGGCCTCGAAGACGGTGCGGCAGCGGTGCAGGCTGTGCCGGTCGCGCAGCAGCAGCGTCAGGTCGGGGTGAGCGTCGAAGACCCGGCGGGCCCGGGTGAGGTTGGCGCGGTCCGTGAAGTGCACGGACTGCGGCAGCTGGACGATCCGGCGGTCCGGGAAGTCGCGCACCACCCGTTCCCGCAGGAGTTGGCTGTCCTCCCACAGGTCACCGAGGGTGCCGCCCCCCGTCAGCATGATCGGGCCGTCCGGGAGACAGGCCGCCAACTGCCCGGCGTCGTACGACATCAGGTCGCAGGCGTAGCGCACCTCGGCGCCGAGCGCGCCGAGCAGGGCGCGCTGGCCGAGCCAGATCGCGCTGTCGCCGACGTTGGAGTGGAGCGGGGCCCCGATGAGCGCGCAGCGGGTGCCGGCCGGGACCAGCCGGTCCAGGACGGTCAGGACGTACGAGACGTGGTGGGCGCAGTGGGGGACGTAGGACGGGGGCGGGGGCGGGGTGTGCGGGGCGGGCGGCCGGACCGGTTCACATGGCCTGGGCGTCGGCCGGGGCGTCGGTTTGCGCGAGGGCCGCTTCGACGCTGCCCTGGCCGGCTTCTTCGGTGTCTCGTTCGCTCCGCACACCAAAAGGCGCTACCCGGACATTTCCCCACCCATTCCGAGATGACGGAAACCGGCCGCACAACGACCGGAACACCGACAGAACGGATGGTTCCGAGCAACTACCCGCCGGACGTGTCGAGTTCGGCCTCCTCGCCCACGCCCGCGCAGTCGTACGGGTCCTTGAGCCAGCCGTCCGGCAGGACGACGCGGTTGTTGCCGGAGGTCCGGCCGCGCGGGCCGTCGGCGCCGGTGGGCCAGGGCTGGTCGAGGTCCAACTCGTCCAGTCCGGCGCGCAGTTCGGCGAGGGAGGAGGTGATGGCGAGCCGCTTGCGCATCTCGGAGCCGACCGCGAAGCCCTTGAGGTACCAGGCGACGTGCTTGCGGAAGTCGACGACCCCCTTGGACTCGTCGCCGATCCACTCGCCGAGGAGCGTGGCGTGCCGGACCATGATGTCGGCGACCTCGCGGAGAACGGGCCGCGCGATGTCCTCGGTGCGCCCCTCGAAGGCCGCCACCAGGTCCGCGAACAGCCATGGGCGGCCGAGGCAGCCGCGCCCCACGACCACTCCGTCGCAGCCGGTCTCGCGCACCATCCGCAGCGCGTCCTCCGCCGACCAGATGTCGCCGTTGCCGAGGACGGGGATCTCGGGGACGTGCTCCTTGAGGCGGGCGATGGCGTCCCAGTCGGCCGTGCCGCCGTAGTGCTGGGCGGCGGTGCGACCGTGCAGGGCGATCGCGGTGACGCCCTCCTCGACGGCGATGCGGCCGGCGTCGAGGTAGGTGATGTGGTCGTCGTCGATGCCCTTGCGCATCTTCATGGTGACCGGGAGGTCGCCCGCGCCACTGACCGCCTCGCGGAGGATGGCGCGCAGGAGGTTCCGCTTGTAGGGGAGGGCGGAGCCGCCGCCCTTCCTCGTCACCTTCGGGACCGGGCAGCCGAAGTTGAGATCGATGTGGTCGGCGAGGCCCTCCTCCGCGATCATGCGGACGGCCTTGCCGACGGTGGCCGGGTCCACCCCGTACAGCTGGATCGAGCGCGGCTTCTCGGTCGCGTCGAAGTGGATCAGCTGCATGGTCTTCTCGTTGCGCTCGACCAGCGCCCGGGTGGTGATCATCTCGCTGACGAACAGCCCCTTGCCGCCGCTGAACTCCCTGCACAGGGTGCGGAAGGGCGCGTTCGTGATCCCGGCCATCGGGGCCAGGACGACGGGCGGGGTGACGGTGTGCGGGCCGATCCGGAGCGGCGGGGCGGGCGCGTTCGAGGGCGTGGACATCTCCCCATTGTCACGCACACGGACGCACACCCGCGCCGCCCGGCGCCATTCATTAGTTAGGCGCACTATTGAGTAGGCGTACGATGGGGCGCATGCCCGAGCTCAGCCGCCGCCACCGTCTGCTGGTGCTCGCGATCTGCTGCACCAGCCTCCTGATCGTGAGCCTGGACAACACCGTCCTGAACGTCGCCCTGCCCTCGATGCAGCGCGACCTCGACGCGAGCCTCGCCGGTCTGCAGTGGACCATCGACGCCTACACCCTGGTCCTGGCCGCGCTGCTGATGCTGGCCGGCTCCACCGCGGACCGGATCGGCCGCAAGCGGGTCTTCATGGCGGGCCTGGTCGTCTTCGCGATCGGCTCCCTGCTGTGCTCCCTCGCCCCGAACCTCGAATCGCTGGTGGCCTTCCGGATGGTGCAGGCGGTCGGCGGCTCGATGCTCAACCCGGTCGCGATGTCGATCATCACCAACACGTTCACGGATCCGCGCGAGCGGGCGCGGGCGATCGGGATCTGGGGTGCGGTGGTGGGCATCTCGATGGCCGCCGGCCCGATCATCGGCGGGCTCCTCGTGGAATCGGTCGGCTGGCGCGCGATCTTCTGGATCAATCTGCCGGTCGGCCTGGCCGCGCTGCTGTTGACCTGGCGGTACGTCCCCGAGTCCCGCGCGCCGAAGGCCCGCCGCCCCGACCCCGTCGGACAGCTCCTCGTCATCGTGCTGCTCGGCTCCCTCACGTACGCGATCATCGAGGCGCCGACCGCGCCGGTCGCCGAGACCCTCGCCCTCGGCGGTGTCGCGCTCGCCGCGCTCCTCGGCCTCCTGCGCTACGAGCCGCGCCGCGCGGAACCCCTCATCGACCTGCGCTTCTTCCGTTCGGCGCCGTTCAGCGGGGCGACGGTGACGGCGATCAGCGCGTTCGCCGCGCTCGGCGGCTTCCTGTTCCTGTCGACGCTGTACCTGCAGAACGTCCGCGGCCTCGACGCCCTGCACGCCGGGCTGTGGATGCTCCCGATGGCGCTGCTGTGCTTCGTCTGCGCGCCGATCGCCGGGCGGCTGGTCGGCGGCCGGGGGCCGCGTCTGCCGCTCCTGATCGCCGGGGTCGCGATGACCGCGAGCGGGGTGCTCTTCGCGGCGTTCGAGGCCGAGACCGAGAACGTCACGCTCGTCATCGGCTACGTCCTCTTCGGCCTCGGCTTCGGCTTCGTCAACGCGCCGATCACCAACACGGCCGTCTCCGGCATGCCGCGCGCCCAGGCCGGGGTGGCGGCCGCGGTCGCCTCCACCAGCCGCCAGATCGGCCAGACGCTGGGGGTCGCGGTGATCGGCGCGGTCCTGGCGGCGGGCATCGGCTCGTCCTCGTACGCCGACTCCTTCGTCGCGGCGGCCCGCCCCGCCTGGTGGATCGTCGCGGCCTGCGGCTTCGCCGTCCTGATCCTGGGCGCACTCACCACGGGCACGTGGGCCCGGGAGACCGCCGCGCGTACGGCGAAGCGCCTGGAGTCACCGGAGGTACGGGATACGGCGTCGCTCCGCTCGTAGGGCAGGTTTGGGGGCGTTCAGCTCGTAGGGCGAGTGCGGGTGCGTCGTGGTTGCTCGCGCAGTTCCCCGCGCCCCTAAAAGCATGGGGCGCGCCCCATGCTTTTAGGGGCGCGGGGAACTGCGCGAGAAGCCCCACCGGGCCGCACCTTCCCCGTTCCTCGGGACGGCACATGAGGTAACGCCTGTGACAACTCCTCGGACTATCTCCCCTGTTGATGTTGGTCTTGCCGCACACTCCTCACGGACCGCACGCACCACACCACGGACCACACGGACTTCACGGTCGCGGAGCCGTGAGGGTGTCGGCTGGAGACGTCATGGAGCAGATCAACACGAGCAGGGTGAGCCGCTGGGACCAGCACGGCCGGCAGCACACCGTGCACGTCCGGCGTTCGGGCGTGCAGCGCACCATCAGCTGCGACACCTGCGGCTGGCGCAAGGGCGCGCAGTTCCTGCCGTGGCTGAAGGCCGAGGAGCACCTCGCCGAGGCCCACCAGGCGACGGTGGACCCCACGGACTCGTGACCGCCGCAGGCTGCCCACCACCCTGCCGTCAGGCCGGTCGGTCGAGTTCCTCGGCGACCCGGTCCATCACCCGCCGCCAGTGCGCCCGTTGACGTTCCCTCTCCTCGGGGCCCGCCATGCGCTCCTGGTGGAAGACGAGTACGGACCTGCCGCCGCCGGCCGCCGAGACGGCGACCTGGACGGTCGTGTCGCCGTAGGTGACGCGGATGCGGTCACCGGGGCGATAGCCGCGCACCTCGCCCGTGGCGCCCGCGTCGGTCTCGTATTCGGCGCCGGGCTCGGGGGTGAGCCGCGCCCCGGCCCCGAGCCACAGCTCCAGCCCGCGCGGCCCGCTGATGAACTCCCATACGGCGGCGGGTGATTGGGGCAGGGTGCGGGAGACACCGACCTGCCATCCGGCGTCCTTGGTGAGTCCGGTGGATCGAGCGGACATGGGGATCACCCTTTCTCTAGGACTTCTGCCGTACGCGGTGGGCGCGGACCTTGTGGCGGTTGCCGCAGTGCTCCATCGAGCACCAGCGGCGGCGGCCGGGGCGTGAGGTGTCGACGTAGAGGAGGTAACAGCGGTCGCCGGCGCACATCCGGATCCGCTGCGCGTACGGCCCGGTGAGGAGGTCGACGGCGTCGCGGGCAACGGTGGACAGGAGTTGCGCGCCGGTCGCCGTACCGTCGGCCCAGCCCCGGGTGCCGTCCGCGCCGAGCGCCGGGGCCAGCGGGGGACGGGCCGCGGCCTCGTTGACGAGGGCGAGGTCGGCGGTGTCCGCCGCGGCGATGCCCAGCTCGGGGAGCCCGGCGTCGCCGACGACCCGCGAGACGGCCGTACGGGTGAGCGCGTCGCGCAGCCGCCGGGCGTACGCCACGTCGTCCGCCGTGACGTGGAGGGCGGGGGGTGTGGGGGTGAGCCGGGACTGTTCGACCCATGCGACCAGGTCAGCGGGGGTGTGCAGTACCTCGTAGCGGGTCAGGGCGCCGGGGCCGCCGGTGACGAGCAGCTCCAGACACAGGGCGCCCGGATCGAACCGGTAGACCTTCCCGGAGTGGGACCGGAGCCGGATGCCACTCGCTTCCGATACTTCCGATACTTCCGGCACTTCTGATGCACCCGACACTCCCGACACCCCCTGCGCAGCCGATGCCCTGGACGTCGAACCCATGTAACCAATATAACCGGTTACATGGCTACGACCACCGCACTGAACTGGAAACTGGTCATCGACACCCGGGACGCCCAGCCCCTGGCCGACTTCTGGGCCGCGGCGCTCGGCTACGAGGTGGAGGACCCGAGCACCCTGATCACCCACCTCCTCGCCACGGGCGACCTCCCCGAGGCAGCCGTGGCCGAGCACAACGGCCACCGCGTCTTCCGCGGCTACGCCGCCGTCCGCCACCCCGAGGACCCGTACGACCCCTTCACCGGCATCGGCAAGGGCCGCCGTCTCCTCTTCCAGGACGTCCCCGAACCGAAGACGGTCAAGAACCGCCTGCACATCGACGTCCACGCGGGCCCCGACGGCCTGGAGGCCCTGGCCGGCCGCCTGGAGACACTGGGCGCCACCCGCGTCGAGGAGTTCGACCGGGGCCCGGCGGGCCACTGGTGGCTGATGCGCGACCCGGAGGGCAACGAGTTCTGCGTGGCGTAGCCCGCGTCGGCGCGGGGCGCCGGCCGCGGCGACGGTCTCAGCGGGTGCGCAGGCCCCGCACCACCAGTTCCACGACCGCCTCGAACTGGGCCTCGATGTCCGGCTGTCCCCAGGCGTAGGCGTAGGAGGGGTCGTGGAAGCGGGCCGTGGCGTGGAAGACGGCGCGGGCGGTGCCGGCCGGGTCGGTGGGGGCGAACTGCCCGGACTCCACGCCCGAGCGGACGATCCGGGTCAACTGGTCCGTCAACTCGGCGACATGGGCGCCGACCGCCTCGCCGTTCTCCCCCGCCAGGACCTGGTACGTGGCGAACAACTCGGGGTCGTCGCCCGCCTTGCGGCGCTTGGCCTCGAAGAGCGCGGCCAGCCAGGAGCGCAGCCGGTCCTCCGGGTCGCGGTCCTCGGCGGCGAGGGCGGTCAGGGTGGCCGTCGTCCGGTCCAGCCAGCGCTTCGTCACCGCCTCGCGCAGCACCGCCTTCGACCGGAAGTGGCGGTAGACGCTGCCGTGGCTGACGCCGAGCGCGCGGGCCACGTCGACCACGGTGGCCTTGGCGGGCCCGTGGCGGCGCAGGACCTCCTCGGTCGCTTCGAGGATGCGCTCGGCGGTCAGGGTCTCGGAGGTCGGTGACATGGAGGGAACCGTACCCGGCGGCGGGATCAGCGCTCGCTGTCGAGGTGTGCCATCTGGGCGGCCGGGTAGCGTTCGCCGGCCGCCGCGTCGGCCGGTACGGCGGCCTCGATCGCCGCGAGGTCGGCCGCGTCCAGGGTCACGTCCAGCGCGCCCAGCGCCTCCGCGAGGCGGTCCCGGCGGCGGGCCCCGACGAGCGGGACGATGTCCTCCCCGCGCGAGAGCACCCAGGCGATCGCGATCTGGGCCACCGACGCCCCCTTCTGCTCGGCGATCTTCCGCAGGGCGTCGACCAGGTCCAGGTTGTGCTGGAGGTTCTCCCCCTGGAAGCGGGGCGAGAAGGACCGGAAGTCCCCCGGCGCCAACTGCCGGTCGCGGGTGAAGTGGCCGGAGATCAGCCCGCGGGAGAGGACGCCGTACGCGGTGACCGCGATGCCCAGTTCGCGCGCGGTCGGCAGGATCTCCCCCTCGATGCCGCGCGAGATGAGGGAGTACTCGATCTGGAGGTCCGTGATCGGGGCCGTGGCGGCGGCGCGGCGGATCGTCTCCGCGCCCACCTCGCTCAGGCCGATGTGGCGGACATACCCCTTCTCGACCAGGTCGGCGATCGCACCGACCGTCTCCTCGATCGGCACGTCGGGGTCGACCCGCGCGATCCGGTAGACGTCGATGTGGTCGGTGCCGAGGCGCTGGAGGGAGTAGGCGGCGAAGTTCCGCACGGCCGCCGGGCGGCCGTCGTAGCCGGACCAGCCGCCGTCCGCGTCGCGCAGCGCGCCGAACTTGACGCTGGTCAGGGCCTGCTCCCGGTGGGCCGCGGGCGCGGTGCGCAGGGCCTCGCCGATCAGCAGTTCGTTGTGGCCCATGCCGTAGAAGTCGCCGGTGTCCAGCAGGGTGACCCCGGCTTCGAGGGCCGCGTGGATCGTCGCGAGGGACTCGGCCCGGTCGGCGCCCGCGTACAGCGCGGACATGCCCATGCAGCCGAGGCCGAGGGCGGAGACCTGGGGGCCGGTGGATCCGAGGGTGCGGGTCTGCATCGTCGTCGTCATGCCTCCACGATGACATGACAGCTGACAGATTTCAATATCTGTCAGCTGTCACTTGTCATCCCGGTCGGCCGCCGCTCACCCCCGCAGCTCAGAGGCTCTCTGCGTTGCCGTCAGCCCTGTCGCAGCGGTATCGCCAGGTCCACCACCTGGCGGCCCTTCGGGAAGGCCCCCGTCGACCTCGCCTGCCCCGTCAGCAGGTCGACGCTGAACAGGCGCGCCCCCGTCACCGCGTACCCGGCGTTCCCCCCGCTCCTCGCCGAGCCGTAGATGTCGAACCCGGTGTTCAGCGGGGCGTCGACGCCGAGCTTGCCCGTGGGGGCGAGGTTGCCCGCGTTGGCCGGGGACTGGACGGAGATCTGGTCCTGCGCGGTGTCGAGGTCGAAGAGGGTGGTCGCGGTGGCGGCGTCGAGATCGTTGTTCGTGTACGCCGCCCCGGTCACCCCGCGCGCGGTGACCCCGGCCGTGGCGGGCGGCACCGGCGGGTTGGTGAGGACACCGTCGACGGCCGTGGCGCCGGCGGCCGGGGCACCCTGGGGGTCGTCCAGGTTGTGGCGGAGGCTCTGCCCGGTGTCGCTGATCACCCGCAGGCGGTTGGCGGCGGGGTTGAAGTCGACGCCGTACGCCGTGCCCTGGAGGGCGACGGTGAGCTGGGAGACCTTGGTGGCCTTGGCGCCCACCTCGCGGAGGGTGTAGACGCCGCCCTTGTCGCCGACGCCGTACAGCTTGTTGTTCTGGACGCGGTAGTCGATGCCGACGAGCCTGGTGTCGTCCTTGAGGCCGCGGACCCTGCCGAGCGGGACGGCGGCGCCGGGCTTGTCGACGCCGAAGACGACGAGCCGCTGGTCGGCGGTGAGCCCGACGGCCTTCAGCCCGCCGGGCACCTTCGCGCCACGGCCGAGGATTCCGCCCTTGGACTCGACTTCGGCCCCGGAGCCCGAGGAGCCGCTCGCCGAGACCCCCATGGACGCCGCCGATCCGCGCGACACGTCGGATCCCCCCAGTGCCCCGGTTCCGACGGCACCGACCGTCCCGATCGCCACCGCCATGGTCAGTACGCCGATGACCGCTTGCTTGCGCATGAACGCCCCCGTGAAGATGCGCGGCCCGCCCTCTGCGGGCCGTGTGCCTCTCCTTCGGAACCGGCGGGGGTCCGGATTGGTGGGTCGTAGGAGATTTTTTCCGGAACCACCGAAGTTCCCCCGACGCTCCCTTGGACACCATTCATCCGCTCTCGGACAATGCGAGATGTCCGCTGTCGGCCCCTTCACCGGCCGCGCGGCCCTCAGGAGGGCGTATGACCATCCGAATCGCCACCTTCAACGCCGAGAACCTCTTCTGCCGACCGACGGTGTTCGGCCTCGACGGCGACGAACGGCGCAGGGAGATCCTGGACGACTTCAACGAACTGGTCGGCCTCCTGGACAAGGAGATCTACCAGGAGGCGGACAGGGAGCGGATCGCCGAACTGATCGTCAAGCACGACGCGCACGACGCGCGGGCGGACGACCGGCCGTTCTTCGTCAACCAGCCCCGGGGCGGCGCCAAGCTCTACACGGTCCCCGCGTCAGGAGGCCCGACCGTCAAGATCGTCGCCAAGGGGCGCCCCAAGTGGTCGGGGTGGGCCGAGCTGCGGCGGGACGACATCGGGTGGGCGGCCGTGGAGAACACCGCCCGAGTGATGGCCGAGGTGGACGCGGACATCCTGCTCACCGTCGAGGTCGAGGACCGGCTCACCCTGGACCGCTTCAACACCCAGGTGCTGGGCGGCGCGGTGGGAGGCACCCCGTATCCGTTCAACCTGCTCGTCGACGGCAACGACAGCCGTGGCATCGACGTCGGCATCCTCAGCCGGTTCCCGATCACGTCCGTGCGGTCGCACATCTTCGATCCCGGCGCGAACGGCCGGCCGGTGTTCAGCCGTGACTGCCCCGAGTTCGAGGTCGAGGTCGCCGGTGAACCGCTGTGGATCCTCGGCAACCACTTCAAGAGCAAGGGCTTCGGCAACGCCGCCGAGAACGACAGACGCCGCAAGGCGCAGGCCACGAGGGTCAGGGAGATCTACGAGGCGGCGCTCGCACGCTCCCCACGGGTCGTCGTGGCCGGAGACCTCAACGACTCCCTCGCGAGCCCCCCGATCAGACTCCTCCTCGACGCGGGCCTGCGCGAGGCCATGACGCACGACAGCTACGGCGCCCAGCCCCCGGGCACCCACGGCACCGGCAAGCGCGACGAGCAGAAGCTCGACTACCTCATGTTCAGCCCGGAGTTGTGGGACCGGGTGACGCACGTGGGCGTGGAGCGCCGTGGCATATGGGCCCCGAGAACCTTCGAGTCCTTCACCACGGTCACCTCCAAGACCGACCAGGCCTCCGACCACGCGGCCCTGTTCGCCGACGTGGACCTGTAAACGCCGAGTTCCCCGGCCCCGTAAGGGGCGCGGGGAACTGCGCGACCAGCCACGAACGACCCGCGGCCGGCCCTCAACCCGAGCCAGGCAGACGCCTGGCCCTAAAAACGCCTACGCGCCCACGAGCCGAGCCGCCAGGTACCCCTCGATCTGGTCGAGAGACACCCGCTCCTGCTTCATCGAGTCCCGCTCCCGCACGGTCACCGCGTTGTCGTCGAGCGTGTCGAAGTCCACCGTCACGCAGTACGGCGTACCGATCTCGTCCTGGCGGCGGTAACGCCGCCCGATCGCACCCGCGTCGTCGAACTCGATGTTCCAGTTCTGCCGCAGCGCCGTCGCGAGCCCCTTCGCCTTCGGGGACAGCTCGGGGTTGCGGGACAGCGGGAGGACCGCCACCTTCACCGGGGCGATGCGGTGGTCGAGGCGCAGCACCGTCCGCTTCTCCAGCTTGCCCTTGGCGTTGGGCGCCTCGTCCTCGGTGTACGCGTCGAGGAGGAACGCCAGCATCGTGCGGCCGACACCGGCGGCCGGCTCGATGACGTACGGCGTGTAGCGCTCGCCCGCCTCCTGGTCGTAGTACGACAGGTCCTGGCCGGAGGCCTTGGAGTGCGCGCCGAGGTCGTAGTCGGTGCGGTTGGCGACGCCCTCCAGCTCACCCCACTCGCTGCCGCCGAACTGGAAGCGGTACTCGATGTCGGCGGTGCGCTTGGAGTAGTGCGAGAGCTTCTCCTGCGGGTGCTCGAACCACCGCATGTTCTCTTCGCGCAGACCCAGGCCGGTGTACCAGTTCCACCGCTCCTGCATCCAGTACTCCTGCCACTTCTCGTCCTCGCCCGGCTTGACGAAGAACTCCATCTCCATCTGCTCGAACTCGCGGGTGCGGAAGATGAAGTTGCCGGGCGTGATCTCGTTGCGGAAGGACTTGCCCACCTGGGCGATGCCGAACGGCGGCTTGCGGCGCGAAGTGGTCTGCACCTGGGCGAAGTTGGTGAAGATGCCCTGGGCGGTCTCGGGACGCAGGTAGGCGATGGAGCCGGTGTCCTGCGTGGGGCCGAGGTGGGTGGAGAGCAGACCCGAGAACTGCTTGGGCTCGGTGAACTGGCCCTTGTTGCCGCAGTTGGGGCAGTTGATGTCGGCCAGGCCGTTCGCCGGGGCGTAGCCCTTCTTCTCCTCGTACCCCTCTTCCAGGTGGTCCGCGCGGTACCGCTTGTGGCACGCGGTGCACTCGGTGAGCGGGTCGGAGAAGGTGGCGACGTGGCCGGAGGCCACCCAGACCTCGGAGGCCAGGATGACGGACGAGTCGATACCGACCACGTCCTCGCGCGACGTCACCATGTAGCGCCACCACTGACGCTTGATGTTCTCCTTGAGCTCGACACCCAGCGGTCCGTAGTCCCAGGCGGCACGCTGGCCGCCGTAGATCTCGCTGCACGGGAATACGAAGCCACGGCGCTTGCTCAGGCTGACGATGGTGTCGATCTTGTCGGCGGCCACGGTGCTCTCTTCATTACGACGACGGGCGACGAAGCGATGCGCTCCTGGAGGAAGCGGACGCGCTTCAGAGCGAATGCTTCAGGTTACCGGCGGGGCGGCCCCTCGGATCAAATCGGTTCGGGGAAGGAGACGGCCGAGAGCGGACAAAGGCCTTACCTTGGGCTTACCACCAGGCTTGTTGACAATCGTTTCCAGACAAGATGAAAATGACTGTCATGAACGCAGTACGACGACGACTTCTGATACCCGCGGCGGCGACCGCGGCCGCCGCCCTCGGGCTCACCACTCTCACGGCCTGCGGTGGCGACACCGCCGCCGCGGGCAACACCGACAAGTTCGACGTCGTCGCGTCGTTCTACCCGATGGCCTTCCTCGCCGAGCAGATCGGCGGGAAGCACGTGAACGTCACCAGTCTGACCCAGCCCGGTCAGGAGCCGCACGACCTGGAGATCAGCGCCAAGCAGACGGCCGCGCTCCAGGAGTCGGACGCCGTGCTCTACCTCAAGGGCCTGCAGCCCTCCGTCGACGAGGCGATCGAGCAGTCCGGCCACGAGACGAAGATCGACGCCGCGACGCTGACCACCATGGAGCACCACGGCAACGAGGTCGGCGGCCACTCGGCCGAGCACGACGACCACGAGAACGAGGAGCTGGAGGGCAAGGACCCCCACGTCTGGCTCGACCCCGTGAAGTACGCCGAGGTCGCCAAGGGTGTCGGCGCCGCCTTCGAGAAGGCCGACCCGGACCACGCGGACACCTACAAGACCAACACCGAGGCCCTGGTCGAGAAGCTGGGCGCGCTGAACGACCAGTTCACCAACGGTCTGAAGAACACCGACACCAAGGTCTTCATCACCACCCACGCCGCCTTCGGCTACCTCGCCGAGCGCTACGGCCTCACCGAGGAGGCCATCTCCGGTCTCGACCCCGAGTCCGAGCCGAGTGCCGCCCGGGTCAAGGATCTTGAGAAGATGGCGAAGGCCGACGGTGTGACCACGGTGTTCTACGAGACACTGGTCAGCGACAAGACCGCGAAGACCATCGCCGCCGACGCGAACCTCAAGACCGACGTCCTCGACCCGATCGAGGGCATCACCGACAAGTCGCGCGGCAAGGACTACTTCGCGGTCCAGGAAGCCAACCTCAAGGCCCTCCAGGCGGCCCTGGGAGCCAAGTGACCTTGTTGATCATCCGGAGGCAGCAGGCATGACCGAGCCCGTCATCGCGTTGCGCGGCGTCCGCGCCGAACTGGGCTCGCGCACCGTCCTGCGCGGCATCGACCTCACCGTGCACCGCGGTGAGGTCGTCGCGCTGCTCGGCGCCAACGGCTCCGGCAAGTCCACCGCCGTACGCACGGTGATCGGGCAGGTGCCGGTCAGTGACGGCGAGATCGAGCTGTTCGGCACCCCCCGGCGCCGCTTCCGCGACTGGCGGCGCGTCGGGTACGTGCCGCAGCGCACCACGGCGGCGGGCGGTGTCCCGGCGACGGTGACGGAGATCGTGGCCTCGGGCCGGCTCTCCCGCACCCGCCTCGGCATCCTCCGCAAGGCCGACCGCGAGGCGATCCGGCACGCCCTGGACATGGTCGGCATGGCGGACCGCGCCAAGGACTCGGTGAACGCCCTCTCCGGCGGCCAGCACCAGCGCGTCCTGATCGCCCGCGCCCTCGCCTGCGAACCCGAGCTGCTGATCATGGACGAGCCCATGGCCGGCGTCGACCTGGCCAGCCAGGAGGTGCTGGCCGGGACCCTGCGCGAGCAGGTCGCCAAGGGCACGACCGTGCTGCTGGTCCTCCATGAACTCGGCCCGCTGGAACCGCTGATCGACCGCGCGGTCGTCCTGCGCGACGGCTGTGTCACCCACGACGGCCCGCCCCCGAAGGCGGTCGGCCAGCACGCCCTGCCCGGCCACGACCACGTCCACCCGCACGCGGCACCGGGCGCCGAGCCCGTCCGTACGGGCCTGCTGAGCTGAGAAGGCACCACGATGGAATTCCTCGACTACGCCTTCATGCAGCGGGCCCTGCTCGCCGCCGTCCTCGTCGGCATCACCGCCCCCGCGATCGGCATCTACCTCGTCCAGCGCCGGCAGGCCCTCATGGGCGACGGCATCGGCCACGTCGCGATGACCGGCGTCGGCCTCGGCTTCATGCTCTCGTGGTCCCCGGTGTGGATGGCGACGCTGGTGTCCGTCGTGGGCGCCGTGCTGATGGAGCTGATCCGCTGGTACGGCAAGACGCGAGGCGACATCGCGCTCGCCATGCTCTTCTACGGCGGCATGGCCGGCGGTGTGATGCTCATCAACCTCGCGCCCGGCGGCACCAACGCCAATCTGATGTCGTTCCTCTTCGGCTCGCTGTCGACCGTGTCACAGGAGGACATCACCGCGATCTGCGTGCTCGCCGCGTTCGTGATCGTGATGACGCTGGCGCTGCGCCGGCAGCTCTTCGCGGTCAGCCAGGACGAGGAGTTCGCCCGCGTCACCGGCCTGCCGGTGCGGGCGCTGAACCTGCTGACGGCGGTCACGGCGGCGGTGACCGTGACGGTCGCCATGCGCGTCGTCGGACTGCTGCTGGTGTCCGCGCTGATGGTCGTCCCCGTCGCCGCCGCGCAGCAGCTCACCCGCAGTTTCGCGGCGACCTTCGCGATCGCCGTGGCCCTCGGGGTGTCCGTGACGATCGGCGGCACGATCACCTCGTACTACCAGGACGTACCGCCCGGCGCGACGATCGTGCTGCTCGCCATCGCCGCGTTCATGGTGCTGACCGCGCTGGCGACACCGCTGGCCAGGCGCCGTGCGAGGGCCCTGGAGACGACCGTCGGGGACCCGGCGGAGTGTGTCGTCCCGAAGGCCCGGGAGGCCGCCGGGACGGGGACCGCGAAGAACACGGTTCCGGCCACGCGCGGCTCCGCCGAGGGGTCCGCGGGGTGACCGGCGGCTGAACGGGGTCGGCGGGGGCTGGCACAATGGCCCCCGCAAGACCGCTACGTGAGGAGGCAACGGTGACGACCGCCGGACCTGTACGAGGTCGTTCCACCCGGCAGCGGGCGGCCGTGGCCGCGGCCCTGGACGAGGTCGACGAGTTCCGCAGCGCGCAGGAACTCCACGACATGCTGAAGCACAAGGGCGACTCGGTCGGGCTCACCACCGTGTACCGCACGTTGCAGTCCCTCGCCGACGCGGGCGAGGTCGATGTCCTGCGCACCTCCGACGGCGAGTCCGTGTACCGCCGCTGCTCGACCGGCGACCACCACCACCACCTGGTCTGCCGGATCTGCGGCAAGGCCGTGGAGGTGGAGGGCCCGGCGGTCGAGAAGTGGGCCGACGCGATCGCGGCGGAACACGGCTTCGTGAACGTCGCGCACACGGTGGAGATCTTCGGCACCTGCGAGGAGTGCGCAGCGAAGGCGTCGTAGGGCGCCCTGGGCCCACCGGGCCCGTCTCCCGCGCCCCGGCTGCGTGGGCTCCGCCCCGTGCCCTTCCCCTACAGCCGGGTCAGGCCCTCGCGGGTGAGGACGGCGCGGAGCCGGTCGGCGTCGGCGGGGGTCGCCAGGCCCCGCTTCGGCAGCACGGTGAGGCGGGGCGCGTGGGCGCCGCTGAGGAGGACGAAGGTGTGCGGGGTCTCCGCGTACCGGGAGACCTGGGACCAGCGGGCCGGGCGCTCCGTGCCGTGGTCGTGCGCGACGGTGACGCCCCACGGGTCCAGCACGGCGCGGTGCAGCCCCAGGGCCGCCGCCCGCCGGTGCAGCAGACGGGCCTGGAGCCGGGGCAGCAGGACGAGGCCGCCGACCGCCGCCACCGGCATCACGAACGCCTGCGCGTCGGGCGTGACGCCCAGGGCGAGCGCCACCGCCGTGACGAACAGTCCCGCCCCGGCGCAGAACAGCAGCAGCCCCCGCCCCCACCGGCCGGCGGCCGAGGCGCGCGCGGACACCCGCACCGCCTCGCGGAAGTCCCCGACCGCCGCCCGGTACACCAGCTCGACGTTCTCCCCGGCGGCCTGCGCCACGGTCAGCCCTCCGTCCGGCCCTTCATCGCGGCTTCCATCGCGAGCAGTTCCTCGTTCGGGACGGCACCGCCGAAGCGGCGGTCGCGGGAGGCGAAGTCCATGCACGCCCGCCACAGGTCACGGCGGTCGAAGTCGGGCCACAGCACGTCCTGGAAGACCATCTCGGCGTACGCGCTCTGCCAGAGCAGGTAGTTGGAGGTGCGCTGCTCGCCGCTGGGGCGCAGGAACAGGTCGACGTCCGGCATGTCCGGGTAGTACAGGTACTTCGCGAAGGTCTTCTCATTGACCTTGGAGGGGTCGAGGCGGCCGGCGCGGATGTCCTCGGCGAGGGCCTGGGCCGCGTCGGCGATCTCGGCCCGGCCGCCGTAGTTCATGCAGAAGTACAGGGTCAGCAGGTCGTTGTCCTTGGTCTGCTCCTGGGCGACCTGGAGTTCCTTGGCGACCGACTTCCACAGCTTCGGCATCCGGCCCACCCAGCGGACCCGGATGCCGAGTTCGTCGAGCTGGTCGCGGGTCTTGCGGATGAAGTCGCGGTTGAAGTTCATCAGGAAGCGGACCTCGTCGGGCGAGCGCTTCCAGTTCTCGGTGGAGAAGGCGTAGAGGGAGATGTTGCGCACGCCGATCTCCAGGGAGCCCTGCAGCACGTCGAGCACGCGCTCGGCGCCGACCTTGTGGCCCTCGGTGCGCGGCAGCCCGCGCTCCTTGGCCCAGCGGCCGTTGCCGTCCATGACGATCGCCACGTGCTCGGGGACCAGCTCGCCGGGGAGCTTGGGCGCGCGGGCGCCGGACGGGTGCGGCGTCGGCGCCTTGTACTCGCGGCGCTGACGCCCGAGGAACCCGCGTACCACCATGTGCTTCTCGTCTCCTCTGTGGTGCTTACGACTTTTCCACGTACCGAAGGGAGCGCAGGCCGCGCTCCAGATGCCAGTGCAGGTAGGCGGACACCAGCCCGCTGCCCTCCCGCACGTGCCGCGGCTCGCTCGCGTCCGCGGTCTCCCAGTCTCCCGTGAGAAGCGCGGCGAGCAGTTCCAGCGTCTGTGGCGAGGGTACGACGCTGCCGGGCACCCGGCAGTCCACGCAGACGGAGCCCCCGGCGGCGACGGAGAAGAACCGGTTCGGGCCGGGCATGCCGCACTTGGCGCAGTCGCTGAAGGTGGGGGCGTAGCCGTTGACGGCGAGGGAGCGCAGCAGGAAGGCGTCGAGGACGAGGTGCGGGGCGTGCTCACCGCGGGCGAGGGTGCGCAGCCCGCCGACGAGCAGCAGGTACTGCTGCACGGCGGGCTCGCCCTCGTGGTCCGTGAACCGCTCGGCGGTCTCCAGCATGGCCGTCCCGGCGGTGTAGCGGGCGTAGTCGCTGACGATGCCGCCGCCGTACGGAGCGATGGTCTCGCTCTGGGTGCACAGGGGCAGACCGCGGCCGATCAACTCGCTGCCCCGCGCGAAGAACTGCACGTCCACATGGGAGAAGGGTTCGAGCCGCGCCCCGAACTTCGACTTCGTCCGCCGCACCCCCCGCGCCACGGCCCGCACCCGCCCGTGCCCCCGAGTGAGCAACGTGATGATCCGATCCGCCTCCCCCAGCTTCTGGGTGCGGAGGACGACGCCGTCGTCGCGGAAGAGACTCATCGCGCGCCCCCGGCGGTTGCCTGCTGGGGGTACGGGGGTCGGCCCCCGGGAGACCGCGGCATGATCCGGTCCGTCTCCCCCGGCTTCCGGGTGCGGAGGACGACGCCGTCGTCGCGGAACAGGCTCATGCCGCCCATTCTCGCCTACGGTCGGGGCTCGGCGGGCGGTCGCCCCTTCAAGGGACCTCGCCCCGGCTGCGGGCGTTCTCGTAGGCGGTCGCGGCGCGCAGGCGTTCTATGGTCGTGGCGGCCCGGACGACCTCGGGGGCGCAGTCCCACTCCCTCCCCCCGCCGACCGGCCGCAGTTGCACGTAGGGCCCCTCGTGACCCATGACGCGGCCGACCTTCCCGGTGCGGGTGTCGACGGCGTAGGTGCCGATCGCCGGCTTCTTCCCGTTCCCGCTCACCGCAGGGCCGCCGTCGAAAAGACCGGTGACGGCAGAACAATTCCCGCCCTTTCGGCCGTCCGCCGCAATTCCTCCACCGATTCCTCCGCCTCTTCGGCGCGCCCGCCGATTTCCGTCCCCCGAGCCCTTCTCCACCTGCCTTCACGGTGCTCCCCAGCGTCACCGAATTTCACTCTTCGCATCTCCTCGATGACCCGCCGTGTCTAAACTCGGCTGGAGTCTGTCCCGCACAACTCCGGGCCGACGCACAAGCGTTGAGCCTTGACCGACGAGCCTTGCGGACCGGTATACAAAAGCCGTGCATTCGCCGTCGCGCCCCACCGGTCCCGCTGATCCCGCCGATCCCCTGGCCGCCGTCACCGACCCTCCGCTGCGCCCCCTGCCGGAGCGGGCCGTGACGCTGCTGCGGAGCCTCGGCGCCCCGCCCCGGCTCGCGGCACATCTGCGGCTCGTGCACGACGTGGCGCACGAACTGGCCGACTGGGTGGAACGGCGGTACCCGGAGCTGCCGTTCGACCGCGCGGCCGCACTCTTCGGGGCCGCCACGCACGACATCGGGAAGGTCACGCACCTCGGGGAGTTGTCGGGCCCCGGTTCCGCGCACGAGGAGGCGGGACGGCGGCTGCTGCTGGAGCACGGGGTCGAGCCGGAGTGGGCCAGGTTCGCGGGGACGCACGCCGCGTGGACGGAGCCCGGCACGGGGTTCGAGGATCTGCTGGTCTCCCTGGCGGACAAGGTGTGGAAGAACAAGCGGGTGCGGGAGTTGGAGGACCTCGTCGTCGACCGGCTCGCGCAGGTGAGCGGCAGGCCCGCCTGGGAGGAGTTCCTGGCCCTCGACGACCTCCTCGACCCGCTCGGCGCCGACGCGGACCGCCGACTGGCCTTCCAGGCGTCGTACCCCGTACGCCCGTAGTCCGCGCGCCCGTAGTCGGTACGCCCGCGCCCCGCGCGCCCGTAGTCCGTACGCCCGTGGTTCGTACGCCCGTGGCCTCGCCGCCGCCCGCGTCGCACCACCGCGCACGACACCGGCCGGTTCTCACAGCATCGTCACAGGTGGTCCTCACCTACGCGGGGAATCTCCTCGTCGTCCACCTAAGATTCCCTTCGGTTGCCCCGTTTTCCGACAACGCTGTGGCGCATCACGTGTCACGGGAAACCACGCGCCGTGCACGAGCGTCGAACGGTGCGTGAGCAACCGCTGTCCCGGCGGTCCGACAGCACGGAAGATGGGGACCCGTGGAGCTGGAATTCCGACTGCTCGGCCCGGTCGAGGCATGGCACGGTGACAGACCCCTGCGGCTGGGCGGCCCGAAACCGCGCGCGCTGCTGGCCGTCCTGCTGCTGCGGGCCGGCCAGGTGGTGCCCGCCGACGCGCTGGTGGACGTGATCTGGGGGGACGAACCCCCGGACACCGCGCGGGCGCTGGTGCAGACGTACGTGTCGGCGCTGCGCCGGGCGCTGCCGCCCGAGGCGGCCGACGCGATCGAGACCCGGCCGCCGGGCTATGTGATGCGGCCCGGGGTCGGCCGGGTCGACCTGGCGGAGTTCGAGGCACGCACGGCCGACGGACGGCGGGCCGCCGCCGAGGGCGACCACGCGGAGGCCGCACGGCTGCTGCGCGGGGCGCTGGAGCTGTGGCGCGGCCCGGCGCTCGGCGGGGTCGGGGAGGCACTGCGGGGTGAGGCGGGGCGGCTGGAGGAGGCCCGGCAGGCCGCCCTGGAGGAACGCATCGCCGCCGAGCTGGAGACCGGCGGGCACGAGGCGGAGCTGGTCACCGAACTCACCGCGCTGGTCGGCGCGCATCCGGCCCGGGAGCGGCCGCGCGGGCAGCTGATGCTGGGCCTGTACCGGCTCGGGCGGCAGGCCGAGGCGCTGGCCGTGTACGCGCAGGGGCGGGCCGTGCTCGCCGAGGAGCTGGGGCTCGACCCGGGCCCGGAGCTGAACCGTCTGTACGAGGCCATCCTGCGGGCCGACCCGGCCCTGCTCGCCACCACGACGGCGCCCACGCCCGTGGAGCCCGCCGCCCCGGCCCCGTCCCGGCCGGTGTCCCTCCTGCCGCCCGCCATCGGCGACTTCACCGGCCGGGAGGAGGAACTGGCGCGGGTCGTCGCGGGGTTGACCGGCGTGCGGGAGGCGATGCCCGTCGTCGTGGTCTCGGGGGCCGCCGGGGTCGGCAAGTCCGCGCTCGCCGTGCAGGCCGCGCACCGGGTCGCCGCTGAATACCCCGACGGGCAGCTCTACGCCGAACTGCACGGCTTCAGCGAGCCCGTACCGCCCGCCGAGGTCCTGGGCCGGCTGCTGCGGGCGCTCGGCGCGGACCCGCCGGAGGACACCGCCGAGCGCGGCGACCTGTTCCGCAGCCTGGTCGCCGGGCGCCGGATCCTGCTGGTCCTCGACGACGCGAACGGCGAGGCCCAGGTGCGGCCGCTGCTGCCGGGCAGCGCCAGCTGCGGGGTCCTGGTGACCTCACGGGCCCGGCTCGGCGGACTCGTCGGGGCCCGGCGCACCGACCTGGACGTCCTGGACGACGCCCGCGGCCTCGAACTGCTCACCCGGGTCACCGGCCCCGAACGCACCCCGGACGACCCGCGGGAACAGGCCGCGGCCCGCCGGATCGTCGAGCTGTGCGGCGGGCTGCCGCTGGCCCTGCGGATCGCCGGCGCCCGGCTGGCCACCCGGCGGCACTGGACGCCCAGCGTGCTCGCCGAGCGCCTCGCCGACGAACACCGCCGCCTCGACGAGCTGTCCGTGGGCGACCTGGAGGTCCGTGCCGGTCTCGGCCTCAGCTACCAGGCCCTCGACGCGTGCGCCCGGCGTGTGCTGCGCCGTATCGCCACCCTCGGCTCGGCCGACGTCGCCGTGTGGGCGGTCGCCGCGCTCTCCGGCACCTCGGAGGACGAGGCCGAGGAGATCCTGGAACGCCTGCTGGACGCCCAGTTGATCACCTGCCCCGGCCGCGACCAGGTCGGCCAGCCCCGCTACCGCCTCCACGACCTGGTCCGCGTCTACGCCGCCGAACGCGCGGAGGCCGAGGACCCGTCCGACGACCGCACGGCGGCGGTGGGCAGGGCCCTGAGCGCGGGCCTCTGGCTGATGGACAGGGTGACGGAGAAGTCCCCGTCGGGCGCGGTCACTTTGAGACAGGGCTTCACCCCGAAGGGGCGCGAGGCCGTAACATATGCGGCTCCGCCGCGTGGGCGCGAGCAACCGCACACAACCGAAAGCCGCGAGACAGCAGAACCCCCCACCCCCGTAGGCGCCCGGACCACCCACCGCGCCCTCACCGACCCCTTCGCCTGGTTCGACGCGGAAGCCGACACCCTCACCACCGCGGTGGAGCGCGCGGCAGCGATGGGCCTGCACACCCTCGCCTGTGAAGCGGCAGCGGCCCTGTGCTCCTCCTCCTTCGCCATCAAGAACCGCTTCGACGCCTGGTGGCGCAGCCACGACGCCGCCCTCGCGGCGGCGCGCCGCGCCGAGGACCGCTCGGGCGAGGCCCTGCTGATCATCGGCCTGGGACAGCTCCGCTACGAGCAGGACCGCATCGCCGAGTCCCAGGAGTACTTCCGCACCGCCGAACGCGTCTGCACCGAACTCGGCGACGTCCGCGGCCGCTCCGCCGCGCTCGCCGGCCTCGGCAGCGCCTGCCGCGAGGTCGGCGAACTCCGGGAGGCGGAACGGGCGTTGACCGACGCCGCCGACGGCTTCCGCCGGATCGGCGACGACACCGGTGTCGGCGTCGCCTGCCGGTACGGCGGCTCCGTACGCCTCGAACTCGGCGACCAGGAGGGCGCGTTCCCGCTGCTCGACGAGTCGCTGCGGGCCTACCGGCGGCTCGGCAGCCGGCGCGGCGAGGCGCTGGCGCTGCGCACGCTCAGCCTGGTGCACCGCTCGCTCGGCGCGTACGAGGAGGCCGCGCGCGTGGCCGAGCAGGCGCTGGAGATCCTGCGCGACCTCGGCGACCCGCACATGGCGGCGTACGCGCTGCGGGCCCGTGCCAAGGCCCGGCTGCGGCTGGGGCACGTCCGGGAGGCGGAGACGGACCTGCACGGGATCCTGGAGGTCTGCCGGACCCACGAGGATCGCTTCGGCGAGGCGCTGACGCTGCGCACGCTCGGCGAGTGCGCGCTGGCCGACGGACGGCTCACGGACGCGGAGGGGCTGCTGACCGCGTCCGCCGCGCTCTGGGGCGTCCTCGCGCTGCCCCTCCCCCGGGCCCGTGCCCTGCGCGATCTGTCCGTGGTCCGGGCCGCGCTCGGGGACCGAGCCGGCTCGGAGGCGCTGCGGGCCGAGGCCATGGCGGTGTTCAACGCCTGCGAGGCCCGCGAACGGCACGAGCCGTGGCCGTGGGAGCGGTCCCCCTGAAGCGGGACCGCAGGGCGCGCAGCGGGCCGGCGGCCGGGCGCCGGGCCCGCAGCTGTCGCCAGGTCGGCTTCGGGCAGCGGCCCTTGGGCCGGGCCTTGGTGAAGTTGCCGTAGGGGACCAGCCGGGGCGGCAGGCCGATCTCGACCCAGTGGGCCCTGCCGGAGGAGGAGTCCCAGCCGTCGTTGGGGATCCGGACGAAGTCGGCGCGGTGGTCCTTGTCCTGGCTGGTGATCTGCAGGACCTCGACGTGGCGCAGGCGGGGCCGCATGACCACGCAGTAGTGCGGCTTCTCGCCGGCGGACTCCCGGAACGGCACCGAGGCGTGCCAGATCTCGCCCGGGGCGGGGCGCCTGCGGCCGCCGTTGAGGCCGCCGTCGTCCCACCAGCGCACCGCCCGGTGGCAGAGGTAGGCGGCTGCGGCGGCCGCCCCGGTCTGGGGCAGGCCCGGGGAGTCCCACCCCGACAGGCCGAGCCGGGCCTCGGTCCACACCACGGCCGCCTGGGCCGCCGCGAGGACCACCGCCGCGTGGGCGACGTAGGCCCACCATGGGCCGGGCCGGGACCACCTGGTGTACGCGGCCACGCCCAGCGCGACGGCGAGGGGCACGCCGTACACGACGGCCGCCTGCGCGGGTGCCGGCTGCTGCGGCAGGGTGTACCGGCCGGCCGATGGATCGGCCAGGGCGACCGGCAGCGCCAGCGCGAAGCCCGCGACGAGCCACGCGATGAGCCGCGGGCAGGTCCTGACGGCTCTGCCCAGCGGTGAAACGTCGGTGCGACCGGCCACCGGTATCCCCTTTCTGCTGCGGAAGATCAGCATCCGCGCGGCCCAACCCCGCGCGGGATCCGTGGAATTGCGTACGCGGATACGTAAACACGGCCGCGTGAGGCGCGTTCCGTACGGTCGGCCCGGCCGAAACCCGCTTGCGGCGGACTTGCAGAGAACTTCCAGCGGAGTGCGCCATTCTCGTTGTTCTCGGGGGAACAACGGATCGGCCGGGCGACCACCGCCCGGCCGGTCGGCCCACCGGAGCGCACAGGGGACGGACCGGTGGGAACGTGACAACAGTGGGATCGCACGCGCAGGACGGGCTGGGGGGACGCCCGGAGTCAGGCCACGAACCACCACTCAAGGGGGGAAGCCCCCGGGGAGGGACATCAGGGGATCAAGTCCCTCCCCGGGGTGCTGCCGCACACCCCGACGCATCGCACCTCCCGCCCGGTGGAAGACGACGCATGCCTTCGATCATCCTCATGAGCGACCCCGAGGTCGCCGGTGTTCCGGTCCAGGAGTGCGGTGAACCACTCGTCGACCTGAGGGAACTGCCCTTCGTGGTGGTCGACTCCCGTCAGGCCGACCCCGAGGGGGCGTACGCGCACCTCCGTGAGGGCGTCGCCTGGCGTCTCGCGCGGGCCGCCCGGCTGCTGCCGGACGGGCTGCGGCTGCTGGTCACCGAGGGGTACCGGCCACTGTCGCTGCAGATCCATTACTTCGAGCGGTACGCCGCCGAGCTGCGGCTCGCCAACCCCGACTGGTCGGAGGAGTACCTCCACGTCCAGACCAGCCGTTCGCTCTCCCCGCCGGAGATCGGGCCGCATGTCGCGGGCGCCGCGGTCGACCTCACCCTGTGCACGGCCGCCGGGGAGGAGCTCGACATGGGCACGCGGCTGGACGCCAGCCCCGAGGAGAGCGACGACGCCTGCTACACCGACGCGCCCAACATCTCCGAGACCGCCCGCCGCAACCGGCGCACGCTCTCCGCGGCGCTCACCACGGCCGGGCTGGTCAACTACCCCACCGAGTGGTGGCACTGGTCGTACGGGGACCGGTACTGGGCGCTGATGACGGGCGCGCCGAACGCGCTGTACGGCCCGGCGAGCACCCCCTCCTAGCCCGCGCCCGCCGCCACACCCGGCCCGCCGCCACACCCAGCCCGCCGAGCACCGGGGCTCCCGCCCCCGTCGCCCCTACCCGTCCCATCCCCGAGGGCTGCACCCCGTCCTCCGTGCCGCTCGGCGGCGCACCCCGTAGCGGGGGTCAGGGGCAGCACCCTGCGGATGGGGCGGGCAGGGGTGGCGGGGTCGGCACGCCCGGCACGGCGAGCGTTCAGGCCGGCGGGTGGGTGCGGTCCGCCGGCTCCCCGAACCGCCGTACGTACCGCCGCTGCCACGGTGTCTCCACCGCGTGCCGGTCGTAGTGCCGGCGGACGTACGCCACGGCCTCCTCGGGCGGTACGCCGTCCAGCACCGCGAGGCAGGCCAGCGCGGTGCCGGTGCGGCCCTTGCCGCCGCCGCACGCGAGCTCGACCCGGTCGACGGTCGCCCGCTCCCACACGTCGCGCAGCACCAGGGCGGCCTCGGTCCGGTCGCCGGGCAGCCGGAAGTCGGGCCAGCGCAGCCAGCGGGACTCCCAGGGGACGTCCGGCGGCTGCTTGCCGAGGAGGTACACGGCGTAGGTGGGGACGCTGCCGCCCGGGAGCGGCCGGCGCAGCCCCCGGCCCCGCACCAGCCGCCCGGAGGGTAGCCGCAGCACACCGGCGTCGGCGGGGTCCCAGGGCCGGGTCGGGGACTCACCCATGACTCAGCCCACCCCCCGCGAGGCCTGCGCCGCCCTGGTCTCGATGCCCCTGAAGTGGTCGGACATCGCCCGCTGGGCGCCCTCGACGTCGCGGGCGCGGAGGGCGGCCACGATGTCCCGGTGGCGGCGGACGGTCAGCTCGGGCGTGGGGTCGTCGGTCCAGCCACGGGCGCCCGCGACCCGCAGGAAGACGGTCCAGAACGCGCCGAGGAGCTGGGGGACGAGGGCGTTGCCGAGGGAGGTGTAGAGGAGTTCGTGGAAGTCGCGGTCGAGTTCGGCGACGGGTTCGCCCGCCTTCCCGGCCGCCTCCATCCGGTCGACGACGGCCGCGAGCGCGTCCAGTTCGTCGTCCGTGAGGGTGCCGGCGACCCGCCGTACGAGGCCTTCCTCCAGGACCTCGCGGATCTGGAGGATCTCGGCGAGCGCGGCGGTGTCGCCGTCGGGCCGGGCCAGGGTGCGGAAGGTCAGGCCGTCGACGAGGGGGGTGAGGGAGGCCTCGCCGACGTAGGTGCCGTAGCCGTGCCGGATGTCGACTATGTCGAGGGCCTGGAGGGCCTTGAGGGCCTCGCGGACGGAGTTGCGGCTGACGCCGAGGTCCTCCATCAGCTCCGTCTCGGTGGGCAGCGGCGCGCCCGCCTGGAGCCTGCGGTCGAGGATGAGCTGCATCACCTCGTGCTGGATCTGGCTGCTCACCCGCCGCTCGGGCCGGCGCCGGCTCCCGCTCTCCTGAGACATGCGCCGCATCGTACGCTCGCCGGACATCCGACGTCCCACCTCCGGACGGAAACCACGTGAACCGATCAGGGGAACGCCAGGTTAACGCCCCGCGATCACGCCGGGAAACCCTCTCCTAACGGACCCTCAACTGTCGTGTTTTCACACCGGTGTTGATCCGCCATTGGTCGCACCTCTGGCACGTACGCCATTCGTGTGCGCTCTCTTGACCGCCCCCACGGGCGCTCCTAAGGTCACGCTGCTCCCTGTAGGACGTAGGACGTCGTATCTCCTCTCCCCCTCTGGAGGAACCGTGCGCGACGTGATCCGTGACGCCCCGGCGCCGAGCCGCCGATCGCTCCTCAAGTACTCCGGCGCGCTGGGCGCGGCCGCCGCCGTCTCCTCGTCGCTGGCCGCCTGTTCGGCCGGGCCGGAGTCCACCAACGACACCGGGGGCACAGGCGGCGGGAACGGCACCCTGACGGCCGTCATCGGCTACGGCAACGACGGCAGCTGGGACCCGACCCAGACCGCGTCCGCCTTCTGCATGGCCGCCAACAACCACATCTACGAGGGCCTCCTCGACACGGACCCCATCTCCCGCGAGCCGTACGCGGCGCTCGCGACGGCCGTGCCGGGCGATGTCGACGGCACGTCGTGGACGTTCGAGCTGCGGCCCGGCGCCACCTTCCACGACGGCAGGCCGGTCACCGCCGACGACGTCGTCTTCGTGTACGAACGCATCCTCGACCCCGGCACCCAGACCCTCGCCAAGGGCTTCTTCGCGAGCTGGCTGAAGGAGGTCAGGAAGATCGACGCGCGGAACGTCGAGCTGGTGCTCCGGTTCCCCTTCCCGGACGGCATCGCGCGGCTGACGCTGGCGAAGATCATGCCCAAGCACGTCTTCTCCCGGCCCGGCGCCTGGGAGGACGCCATCAAGGGCAAGGCGATCGGTTCGGGGCCGTACCGGCAGACCGCGCACCACCCGAAGTCCAACACCACGTTCGAGGCGTACGCCGACTACAACGGCCCCCGCCCGGCCGCCTTCCGGAAGATGAACTGGCTGACCATCGTGGACGCGGCCCCGCGCGTGGCGAAGATCTCCGGGGCGAGCGCGGGCGCGCAGATCGCCGACAACATCCCGTACGCCAACATCGGGCAGCTGGAGAAGGGCGGCATGTCCGTCCAGGGCGGCTCCGGGATGAACAACCTCTTCCTCATGTTCAACACCCGGAAGAAGCCCTTCGACGACGTGCGGGTACGGCAGGCGCTGCACCACGCGATCGACCGCGACAAGATGATCGAGGTGGCGCTGAAGGGGCACGGGAAACCGGCGAGTTCCTTCCTCAACGAGGGCAATCCGAGCTACCGGCCGGCGAAGAACGTGTACGCGTACGACCCCGACAAGGCGAAGGCGTTGCTGGCCGAAGCCGGGGTGAAGGGACTGCGCATCGAGATCCTGGCGGTGAACGTCAGCTGGGTCGTGGACTGCCTGCCGACGATCAAGGCGTCCTGGGACGCGATCGGGGTCGAGACGACGCTCTCGCCGCAGGAGACCACCGCCGTCTTCACGAAGATGGACCAGAAGCAGGACTACCAGGTGGTCGCCGCCGCCTCGAACCCCAACCAGTTCGGGCTCGACGCCGATCTGATCATGCGGTACAACTACGGCCCGCAGAACCTGTGGATGCAGTACGCGCGGTGGGCCGACGACCCCGTGGCCAAGGCGCTCTTCAAGGACATGGACCGGGCGACGCGGGAACCGGACGCCGACCGCAAGAAGGCGATGGTCCAGGACTACATCGACATCGTCGCCGAACAGGCCGTGCTCTACCCGGTGGTGCACAACGAGCTGATGACCGCGTGGAACCCGAAGCGGCTGTCGGGGATAAGGGCACAGCCGTATCCGGGGATCAACCTGCTCCAGGCCAAGTGGGTCTAGCGTGGTCGCCGTCCTGCGGATCCTGCTGCGGCGGATCGCGCTGCTCGTCCCGCTGCTGCTCGGGATCATCCTGTTCGTCTTCGTCGTCATGCGGTTCTCGGACGTCGACCCGGCGTCCGCGTTCTTCCAGGGGGCCAATCCCACGCCGGAGCAACTGCGCGAGTTCCGTGAGGAGAACGGGCTGCTGGATCCGCTGCCGGTGCGGTACGCCGGGTTCGTCGGCGATCTGCTGCACGGGGACATGGGGGTCAGCGCGCTCACCCGGGCGCCCGTGGTCGACCAGGTGATGACCGCGCTGCCGCTCACGCTCCAGCTGACCTTCCTCGGGCTGGGCATCGCGGTCGTGCTGGCGCTGCTCGGCGGGGTGACGGCGGCGATCCACCGGGACCGGCTGCCGGACCAGCTCATCCGGGTGGTGTCGCTGACCGGGGTGGCCGCGCCCGGGTTCTGGCTGGCGCTGCTGATGATCCAGTACCTGGCGGTGGACCTCGGCTGGTTCCCGACGGGCGGGTACGTCAATCCGGCGGACTCCTTCACCGGCTGGCTGGAGACGATGACGCTGCCGGCGCTCGCGCTGTCGCTGCCGGTGGCGGCGCAGCTCACCCGGATCGTGCGGACGGCGGTCGTCGAGGAGCTGGACAAGGACTACGTGCGGACGGCGATCGGCAGCGGCCTGCCGCCCCGGGTGGTGGTGGGCCGCAACGTGCTGCGGAACGCGCTGATCAATCCGCTGACCGTGCTGGGGCTGCGCGTCGGCTATCTGCTCGGCGGCGCGGTCGTCATCGAGACGATCTTCTCGCTGCCGGGCATGGGCAAGCTGATGATCGACGCCGTGAAGAACGGCGATCCGGCGGTCGTCCAGGGTGTCGTGCTGACCACGGCCGCCGGCTTCGTGGTCGTGAACCTCGTCATCGACGTCCTCTATCTGCTGGTGAACCCCCGCCTCAGGGAGGCGAGTTGACGCCCATCGAGGGATGCGGGCCGATGTCCCGACGCCCGGACGGGAGCTGATGCCCTGATGTTCGGTCTGATCGTGACCACGCGCAGGCGCCTGACCGAGGTCCTCTCCCGGCCCGGTGTCCGGCCGCGCTCCTGGCGCAGGCTGCCGCCGCTCTCCCGGATCGCGGTCTGCTTCCTGGCGGTCGTGGTGCTCACCGCGCTCCTCGCCCCGTGGCTCGCCCCGCACGACCCGCTCGACCAGCAGGCCCTGGTGGGCGGCACCGGCGCGCCCTCCGCCGACCACTGGATGGGTCAGGACAGCCTCGGCCGGGACATCCTGAGCCGGCTGATGTACGGGGCCCGCTGGTCGCTGGCGATCGGGCTCGGCGCGACCGGGCTGGCCCTGCTCGTGGGGGCCCTGATCGGGGCCGTCGCGGCGACCTCGCGCAAGGCGGTCGACGAGACCCTGATGCGCTGCCTGGACGTGGTCATGGCGTTCCCCGGCATCGCGCTGGCCGCCGTCCTGGTGGCCGTCTTCGGCGGCGGGATCACCGTGCTGATCTGCGCGATCGCGTTCCTGTTCACCCCACCGGTCGCCCGGGTCGTCCGGGCCAACGTCCTCGACCAGTACGGCGAGGACTATGTGACCGCCGAGCGCGTGCTGGGGGCGCGCACCCCGCACATCGTGATCCGGCACGTGGCGATCAACTGCGCCGCCCCGGTGCTGGTGTTCTGCACCGTGCAGGTCGCCGAGGCCATCGTCTTCGAGGCGTCGCTCTCCTTCATCGGCGCGGGCGTACGGCCGCCGGACCCGTCCTGGGGCAGTGTCATCGCGGACGGCAAGAACATGGTGCTGACGGGGGGCTGGTGGGCGACCGTCTTCCCCGGCCTGCTGATGCTGGTCACGGTGCTCTGCCTGAACATCCTCTCCGAGGGCGTCTCCGACGCGTGGGCCGCACCGGCCGCACGGGAGACGGGACCGGCGGGGGAGGACCCTCGGGAGCCGACGGACCTGCCGGAGCGAGGAGAGCGAGCCGACCGATCGGACCCACGGGAGCGAGCAGACCGATCTAACCCACGGGAGCGAGCCGACCGGCTGGTGGCCCCCGGGATCGGCGGCGAGGAGGCCCGCGGCGGCGGCGAGGGGTGGCGCGGCGAGGAGGGGGGCGCGGGGGAGATCTCGGAACTGCCCGGCCTCGCCGAGGCGGCCGTACGGCTGCGCTCGCGGGCCCGCCCCCTCCCCGAGGGTCCGCCGGTGCTGTCCGTGCGGAACCTGGCGATCGGCTTCGACGCACGCCACCGGGGCGTGGACATCGTCGACGGCATCAGCTTCGAGGTCCGCCCCGGTGAGGTCCTGGGCCTGGTCGGCGAGTCGGGCTGCGGCAAGTCGCTGACCGCGTTGACGGTGATGGGCCTGCAGCCGAAGGGCGCCCGGGTGCGCGGCCAGGTGCTGTTCGGTGAGCGGCAGTTGGTGGGCGAGTCGATGCGGGCACGGCGCCGGCTGCTCGGCCACGAGATGGCGATGGTCTACCAGGACGCCCTGTCCTCCCTGAACCCGGCGATGACGATCCGCGCCCAGCTGAAGCAGGTGGTGCGCCGGGGCGGCCGGCGCTCCGCGCCCGAACTGCTGCGCCTGGTCGGCCTGGACCCCGACCGCACCCTGCGCAGCTATCCGCACGAACTCTCCGGCGGCCAGCGCCAGCGCGTCCTCATCGCGATGGCCCTGTCCCGCGACCCCCGGCTGATCGTGGCCGACGAGCCCACCACCGCGCTCGACGTGACCGTCCAGGCGCAGATCATCGAACTGCTGCTGCGGCTGCGCGCGGAACTCGGCTTCGCGCTGATCCTCGTCTCGCACGACCTGGCCCTGGTCGCGGACGTGACCGACCGGGTGGTGGTGATGTACGGCGGGCAGATCGTCGAGACGGGCGTGACGGCGGACCTGGTGGAGCGGCCCGCCCACCCCTACACACGCGGGCTGCTGGGCAGCGTCCTGTCCCTGGAGTCGGCGGCCGAGCGGATGACCCAGATCAGGGGTGTCGTCCCCTCCCCCGCCGACTTCCCGGCGGGCTGCCGCTTCGCCGACCGCTGCCCCCGGGCGAGCGGGGTCTGCCGTACGACGGCCCCCGCCCTGCTGGGCACCCGTACGCACACGGCCGCCTGCCACCACCCGGTGGTGGACCTCATGGACGGCATGGAGGTGACGAGGTGAACGCGCTCGTGGAGGTCTCCGGCGCCCATGTCGTGCACCGGGCGCGCAGCGGCGGGGTGTTCACCCGGGACCGGGTGTACGCCCTGACCGGCGCCGATCTGGTGATCGCGCCCGGGGAGACGGTGGGGGTGGTGGGCGAGTCGGGGTGCGGCAAGTCGACGCTGGCGAAGCTGCTGGTGGGCGTGGACCGCCCGACGGCCGGGACGGTGGCGTTCCGGGGGCGGGACCTGTGGTCCATGCCGCCGGGCGAGCGCCGGTCCACCGTCGGCAGCGGCACCGGCATGATCTTCCAGGACCCGTCGACGGCCCTGAACCGCCGGCTGACGGTCCGCCGCATCCTCCGGGACCCGCTGGATGTGCACCGTCGCGGCACCCCCGCCGAACGGGAGGACCGCGTAAGGGAGTTGATGGCCCTGGTCGGTCTGCCCCCGGCGCTCGCGGACGCGCTGCCCGGACAGCTCTCCGGCGGCCAGCGGCAACGCGTGGCGATCGCCCGGGCGTTGGCGCTCGACCCGGAGCTGGTGGTGGCGGACGAGCCGACGAGCGCGCTGGACGTCTCGGTCCGGGCCCAGATCCTCAACCTGCTGCTGGACCTCAGGGAACGCCTCGGCCTCGCGCTGGTGTTCGTCTCGCACGACATCCAGACGGTACGGCGGATGAGCGACCGGGTGATCACCATGTATCTGGGCCGGATCGTGGAGGAGACCCCGGCGGCCCTGGTCACCGGCCGCGCCCGGCACCCGTACACCCGGGCCCTGTTCTCGGCCACGCCCGGACTGCTGGACCCGATCGATCCGATCCCCCTGGTGGGCCCCGTCCCGTCGGCGACCCGGCCGCCGAGCGGCTGCCCGTTCCGCACCCGCTGCTGGAAGGCGGACGACGTCTGCGCGGAGATCATGCCGGACTTCGCGGCCGCGTCGGCCCCCGGACACCGCTTCCGCTGCCACCATCCTGTGCAGGAGACGGACTCGACGCGGGACCTGGTCACCCAGGCGGTGGCCGCGTCCGCGTCGGACTCCGTCCGCGATGCCTAGCGATACCCAGCGATGTCCAGCACCAGGGAGCCGCCATGACCTTCCCCGCCCCGCTGACCGGTGTCATCCCGCCCGTCTGCACGCCCCTGACACCGGACCGCGAGGTCGACGTCCCGTCGCTGGTGCGGCTGGTCGACCATCTCGTGGCGGGCGGTGTGGACGCGCTGTTCGTGCTCGGTTCGTCGTCGGAGGCGGCGTTCCTGACGGACGCGCAGCGGCGCGTCGTCGTGGAGACGGTGGTCGGTCACGTCGGCGGGCAGCTCCCCGTCCTCGCCGGGGCCATCGACATGACCACGCCGCGCGTCCTGGACCACGTCCGTGCCGTGACCGCCGCCGGCGCGCAAGCCGTCGTGGCGACCGCCCCGTTCTACACGCGCACCCACCCGGCGGAGATCTCCCGCCACTACCGGCTGCTCGCCGCGGGCTCCCCCGTCCCCGTCTTCGCCTACGACATCCCGGTCGCCGTGCACACCGGGCTGCCCGCCGACGTGGTCCTGGAGCTGGCGGCGGACGGCGTCCTCGCCGGCCTGAAGGACTCCAGCGGCGACCTGGCCGGGTTCCGCGGGGTCGTCACCGGTGTCCGCACCGACCCCGCCGTCACCGGCTTCAGCGCCCTCACCGGCTCCGAACTGCTCGTCGACGCCGCGCTCGCCCTGGGCGCCGACGGCGCGGTGCCGGGCTTGGCGAACGTCGACCCCGCCGGCTACGTCCGCCTCCACCGCCACTTCCGCGCCGGTGACCTGGAGCGGGCCCGCGCCGAACAGGAGCGCCTGTGCGCCCTCTTCGCCATGGTCGGCGTCGGAGACCCGGCACGCATGGGCGGCTCCTCCTCCGCCCTCGGCGCCTTCAAGGCGGCCCTGCACCTGCGCGGCGTCATCGCCTGCCCGGCCACGGCCCACCCCCAGATCCCCCTGTCGGAGGCGGAGACCGAACAGGTCGGCAAGTACCTGGCAGCGGTGGGCCTGCTCTGAAATTCCCCGGGCCCGCCGGGGATCAGACCGCTCCCGGAGTCACCATCCCCGACTCGTAGGCCACGATCACCAGCTGGGCGCGGTCCCGGGCGCCCAGCTTGCCCATGATGCGGCTGACATGGGTCTTGGCGGTCAACGGGCTGAGGCCCAGGGCGTCGGCGATCTCGGTGTTGTTGAGGCCGCGCGCCACGAGCGTGAGGACCTCCTTCTCCCGGTCGGAGAGACAGTCGGGGCCGCCGTCGGGCAGGGCGCTCGGCGTGGTGGGCCCACGCAGCAGCCGGGCGATCACCCGGGCCGTGGGGCCCGGGGAGAGGAGGGCCTCGCCGGCGGCCACCGTACGGATGGCGTCGAGGAGTTCCGCCGGCCGCGTGTCCTTGACGAGGAATCCGGAGGCACCGGCCCGCAGTGCCTCCACGACGTCCTCGTCCGTGTCGTAGGTGGTGAGCACCAGCACGCGTACGCCCGCGAGGTCCTCGTCCGCCGCGATGAGCCGGGTGGCCTCGATGCCGTCGAGGTCGGGCATGCGCAGGTCCATGACGACCAGGTCGGCCCGCGCGGTGCGCGCCAGCTCCACCGCCTCCCGACCCGTCCCCGCCTGCCCCACCACGTGCATGTCCCGCGCCGAATCCACGAGCATGGCGAAGGCGGCACGCACGAGCGTCTGGTCGTCGGCGAGGAGGACGCGGATCGTACGGTCGCTCATCGGGCCGCCTTTCGCTCGGGGGAGGTGCCGGAGGCGCCGGGGACGCCAGGGGCACCGGGAACGCTGCGGGCGTCGGGAACGCCGGGTGCGCCGGGTCCGAGTGCGCCACCGGCACCACCGCCACCATCCCCAGCACCGCGACCACCGGCGGCCGCGTGCCGTGCCCCCGCCCCGCCGAGCGGCAGCACCGCCTCCACCTCGAAGCCGCCGTCCGCCCGCGGCCCGGCCTCCACCGTGCCGCCGACGCTGCGGGCCCGCTCACGCATGCCGAGGATCCCGAAGCCGGGCCCGGTGGGTCCCACCCCCGCATCAGGCGTCCGCCCCGCTCCCCCTCCCCCCACCCCGTCGTCCGTCACCCGTACCCGGAGCACGCCCTCCCCGGCCCGCAGCTCCACCCGTATCGTCAAGTCCGCTCCCCCGTGCCGTACGGCGTTGGTCAGGGCCTCCTGCACGATCCGGTAGGCGGCGGCCCCCACCCCCGGCGGCACCCCGTCCGCCGTGACCGTGACCTCGACGCGGGCACCCGCCGAGCGGGCCGCGCCGACGAGATCGGAGAGGCCGTCGAGGCCCGGCAGGGGGCCACGCACCCCGACACCGGTGTGCGCGAACTCGGACTCGCGCAACACCTCCAGCGTGCCGCGCAGTTCACCGCGGGCGGTCCGGCAGGTCTCGGCGATGTCGTCCAGGGCCTTGGCGACGGCGGCGCGGTCGAGGCGGTCGGGGTCGGCGGCCAGGACGTGCGCGGCGACGGAGGTCTGCACACCGACGAGCGTGATGCTGTGGGCGAGCAGGTCGTGCAGGTCGCGAGCGATGCGCAGCCGCTCCTCCGCGACCCTGCGCCGCGCCTCCTCCTCCCGGGTGCGTTCGGCCCGCTCGGCGCGTTCGACGACGGAGTCGACGTACTGGCGGTGCACCCGGACGTACCCGCCGAAGACGAGGACGGAGACGATCCAGCCGGAGATCCGCAGGAACTCCGGGATCTGGTGGGGGGTGAACAGCGCGTTGACGGCCAGGGTGAGCGCCACGACGGCGGCGCCGTTGAGCAGCGTGCGGCGGGCCGTGCCGCTCACCGCGACCGTGTAGAGCGCGAGCATGGCCGGGGCCACGGCAGCCGGGTGGTTGTAGTCGAGCGCGTGGTACGGGGCGACGACGGCCACCAGCGCCCAGAGCGCGAGCACGGGCCGGCGTCGGCGCCAGACCAGGGGCACGTGGACCGCCAGGAGCAGGGCGAAGCCCGGCGGGTCCGGCACCCGCCCGTCCCCGGTGACCGCCGTGGCGGTCACACAGTCGAAGACGGCCAGGGCGGCCGCGAGGTACGCGTCGTACCGCAGGGCGGTGCTCCCGCCGGCCGTACGCAGCCGTTCCACCAACGCCGGCCACACCGCGCCCACCCCGGTGGCCCCCGCCCTGTCCGTGCTCGTGCTCCCCGTCACGGGCTCATCCTCCGTCAGAGGGGCGCCCCTCTGGGAGGGAGGGGCGCCCGGGTCGTCGATACCGGCCGTCGACCGTCAGCCGACCGCCACCCGCTCCCGGTCCGGGGACTCCCCCGGGGGCCGCACGGCACGCGCCGGCTCTCGGGACAGCCGTCCGGGCCACCAGACCTTTCGTCGCAGCGCCACGCTCGCGCTGGTCACGAGGTAGGTCCGGACGAGGAAGGTGTCGAGGAGGACGCCGACGGCGATGACGAAGCCCAGCTGGACGAGTTGGACGAGGCCCATGTTCAGCAGCACGGCGAAGGTCGCGGCCAGGACCAGCCCGGCGGAGGCGATGACCCCGCCGGTGATGCGGAGCGCGGTGAGCGCGGCGGCGGCCGGTTCGGCGCCGGCCAGGGACTCCTCGCGCATCCGGTGCATGAGGAAGATGCCGTAGTCGACACCGAGGGCGACGAGGAAGACGAAGGAGAGCAGTCCGAGCCCCGGGTCGGTCCCCTCGAACCCGAACACCGGCCCGAAGAGCAGTCCGCCGATGCCGAGCGAGGCGGCCCACACGGCGACCACGGCGACGACGAGCAGCAGCGGCGCGACCAGGCTGCGCAGCAGGGCGACGAGGATGAGCAGCACGGACACGAGCACGATCGGCACGACGACCAGCCGGTCCCGGGCGTTGGTGTCCTTCAGGTCGAGCTCTTCGGCGCTGGGCCCGCCGACGTAGGACTCCGGCAGTGCGTCCCGCAGCGACTTGATGGTGGCGGTCTCGGCGGCCGACTGCGGCGCGCTCCGCGCGATGACGGAGATCTCGGTCCAGCCGCCGCCGGTGCGGCCCCGTTCGACCGCCGCGACCCCCCGCTGCTTCTCGATCGCGGTGATCGTGGCGTCGGCCCGCGCGTCCGGGGTGATGACGGAGATCGGCTGGGTGCCCTGCCCGGGGAAGGCCCGTCCCAGGGTCTCCATGGCGGCGACCGACTCGGGCTTGTCGACGAAGGAGTCCTCCTGCTTCAGGGATCCGGGCAGGTTGAGCGTGCCGAGCGCGAGCGCGCCCAGCAGGACGGCACCGCCCGCGAGCACGGTCAGCGGGCGCCGCCCGGCGGAGGACCCCATCGCGGAGAACAGGCTCCGGCGCTGCTTGGGCTCGCTGCCGTACGCCGGGACGAGCGGCCAGAACACCCGCCGCCCCAGCAGGACGAGGAGGGCCGGGAGCAGGGTGAGCATGGCGAGGAGGGCGCACAGGACACCCACCGTGCCGAGGGGGCCCATGCCCCGGCTGCTGTTGAGGTCGGCGGCCAGCAGGCACAGCAGCCCGGCGGCGACCGTCCCGGAGGAGGCGAGCACGGCGGGCCCGCAGCCGCGCAGGGCGACCCGCATCGCCTCGTAGGGCCGCTCGATACGGCGGAGTTCCTCGCGGTAGCGGGAGACGAGCAGGAGGGCGTAGTCGGTGCCCGCGCCGAAGACGAGGATCGTCATCACGCCCGAGCTCTGCCCGGACACGGTCGTCCCGAAGGCCTGGTTGAGCCCGTAGGCGACGCCCATGGACATGAAGTCGGCGATACCGGCGACGACCAGCGGCACCAGCCACAGCACCGGGCTGCGGTAGATGATGATCAGCAGGACGGCGACGACGGCGACGGTGGTGTAGAGCAGCGGCCCGCCGAGCGCGTCGTAGACCTTGCCCGCGTCGGTGGCGAGGGCCCCGGGCCCGCCCACCTCGACGGTCATCCCTCCCTCGCTGTGGGCGACCGCGCGTACCCGCTCGACGAAGGCGTCCCGGAGCTTCTCGTCGGGGCCCGGCCCGTTGCTCGCGACCGGGTACATGAGGGTGGTCCCGTCCTCCGACGGCACGCCCTCCGGTTCGGCGGCCAACCGGTCCCGCTCACGGATCTCGGCGACCTGCCGCTCGGCGGCGCCCCGGTCGGCGGCCGTCAGCCCTCCGTCGCGGTGGTACACCAGCACCAGTTCGGTGGTCTCGCCGCCGGGCAGCCGGTCCTCGATCTTCGCCACCTGCGTGGAATCCGCGCTCGCCGGCAGATAGTCCACGGCCCGGTCGTTCTGCACCTCCGACAGCTTCGCCGCGAACGGCGCGACCACGGCGAGCAGCACCACCCACAACCCGAGCACCAGCCAGGGCACGGCTCGCCGCCGCGTACGTACCTTCGTCTCTGCGGGCCCCATGGCGGGGTCCCCCCTCCCTCTACGGGCCTTGCCGGACGTCACCAGACTTCCGGTGCGGGAGGGCCGATTCGTCGCGCGTGAGGGCGAGTTGAGCGGTACTGCCGGGGGCGGTCCGGCGGCCGTACTACTCCCCGGGGAGTACGCCCGGCGCGTGGTCAGGGGGCGCGGTCGGTCCGGCGGTCGAGGACCTCGCGGTGCCGTCGGGGAACGGCCTGGCTACGACGGGGTCCGGGCCGTGGCGAGGAGGCGGGTGACGTCGTCCGCGCAGATGGTGAGGGCCGCGCCCACCGTGGCCAGCGCGTCCCGTTCCGCCGGGGTGTACGGCCCGTCGGCCAGGGCGATGCGCGCGCCCTGGAGCAGGATCGCCTCGCGGCCGGTCGGGGCGAGGTGCGGTGCCAGCGGGTCCAGGGCCTCGTGGAGCTCTATGGCCAGCCCGGGGCCGCAGGGCGCGCCGTGGACGCGGCCCGTGTCGGCGGCCAGGGCTTCCACCAGGGCGCCGAGCTGGTCCTCCGTGCAGTCGTCGAACCCGGCGGCGCGGACGGCGGAGGCGGCGACGGTCAGCGAGGGGCGGGAGCAGGTGCCGCCGGCCGCGAGGACGGCGAGGGCGACCGTGTGGACGGCGTCGCGGAGCATCGCGGAGAAGCGGGTGGTGGTGGGGTGGTCGAGGACGTCGACGGCGTAGTGGTGGCGGCAGGCCGCGCATTCGACCACGGGCCCGGTCTCGCCGCGGGGCAGGACGGGGACGCCGAGGAGGGTGAAGCGGCGGCGCCCGGTGAGGCGCTGGTAGTTGCGGTCGCCTCCGCAGCCGGGGCAGAAGAACTCGCCGTCACCGACACCCGTCCACGCGATCCGGGTGCCCAGCACCCGCGAGAGGCCGGTGGCACGGCTGGTCCGCCCGTCCCGGGCGAGCGCGGCGGCACGGCCGATCGGGTCCCGTCCTGGCAGCACGTCGCACCTCCGTAACTCCCCCACACACGGCCCCATGGGCGCGGGAAGTGCCCCCTCGGCATCATCGCCGCGCTTGCGTGATGTTAGCCACATCGGTGAGGCGCAGTCAGTACTCCGGACGAGGCCTACCCGCGACCTGCACAGGGTTTGGCCGGTAAACGACGGGCCCCGCCCGCCGGAATTCGGCGAACGGGGCGTTCAAACCGCCGGTCAGGCTGGTCAGCGGGTAGCGCGGTTGACGGCGGAGACGACCGCCTTCAGCGACGCACGCGTCGTGTTCGCGTCGATCCCGATGCCCCACAGGACCTTGTCCTCGATGGCGACCTCGATGTACGAGGCGGCCTGCGCGGAGGCGCCCTCGCTCATCGTGTGCTCCTGGTAGTCCAGCAGGCGGGCGTCGATGCCGATGCCCTGCAGCGCGTGGAAGAACGCGGAGATCGGGCCGTTGCCGGTGCCGACCAGGGTGGTCTCCACGCCGTCGACCTCGGCCTCCACGGTCAGCGTGTCCACGCCGTCCTTGTCGGTGGTCGACTGGTTGGCGCGGACCTGGACCCGGCCCCACGGGTTGTCGGGGTTCGGCAGGTACTCGTCCTGGAAGACCGCCCAGATGTCGGAGCCGGTGACCTCGCCGCCCTCGGCGTCCGTCTTCGCCTGGATCAGCTTCGAGAACTCGATCTGCATGCGGCGCGGCAGGTCCAGCTTGTGGTCGTTCTTCAGGACGTAGGCGATACCGCCCTTGCCGGACTGCGAGTTGACCCGGATGACGGCCTCGTAGGACCGGCCGACGTCCTTGGGGTCGATCGGCAGGTACGGGACGGCCCACTCGATGTCGTCGACCGTCTTGCCCTGCTCCTTCGCGGACGCCTCCATGGCGTCGAAGCCCTTCTTGATGGCGTCCTGGTGGGAGCCGGAGAAGGACGTGTAGACCAGGTCGCCCACGTACGGGTGGCGCGGGTGGACCTCCATCTGGTTGCAGTACTCCCACGTGCGACGGATCTCGTCGATGTCGGAGAAGTCGATCTGCGGGTCGACGCCCTGCGAGAACAGGTTCATGCCCAGGGTGACCAGGTCGACGTTGCCGGTGCGCTCGCCCTGCCCGAACAGACAGCCCTCGACGCGGTCGGCGCCGGCCATCAGGGCCAGTTCGGCGGCGGCGACGGCCGTACCGCGGTCGTTGTGCGGGTGGACCGAGATGCAGACGTGCTCGCGGCGGGAGATGTTGCGGCCCATCCACTCGAAGCGGTCCGCGTGCGTGGACGGGGTCGAACGCTCCACCGTGGCGGGCAGGTTGAGGATGATCTCGCGGCCCGGGCCGGGCTGCCAGACGTCCATGACCGCCTCGCAGACCTCCAGCGCGAAGTCCAGCTCGGTGTCGGTGAAGATCTCGGGGCTGTACTGGTAGCCGAACTCGGTCTCGGGGCCCAGCAGCTTCTCCGCGTACTCCATCACCAGCCGCGTACCGTCCACGGCGATCTGCTTGATGTCGTCCTTGGAGCCGCGGAAGACGACCCGGCGGAAGACGGGGGCGGTGGCGTTGTACAGGTGGACGGTCGCCCGCTTGGCGCCCTTCAGCGACTCCACGGTCCGCTCGATCAGGTCCTCACGGGCCTGGGTCAGTACGGAGATGGTGACGTCGTCCGGGATGACACCGGGCTCCTCGATGATCGACCGTACGAAGTCGAAGTCCGTCTGTCCCGACGCGGGGAAGCCGACCTCGATCTCCTTGTAGCCCATTTTGACCAGCTGGTCGAACATCCGGCGCTTGCGCTCGGGCGACATCGGGTCGATCAGGGACTGGTTGCCGTCGCGCAGGTCGGTGGAGAGCCAGCGGGGGGCGACGGTGATCCGGTTGTTCGGCCACGTGCGGTCGGGGATGTCGACCTGCTCGTACTGCCCGTACTTGTGGATCGGCATGGACGTGGGCTGCTGGCGGTTCGCCATGATGCGTGGGCTCCTCGATGGTCCGGCCACTGCCGGGAAGGACGGCCGACGACACAACGCCAAAGCACCGCGGGGAGGGGGTCGGCCTCTAGTACAGGCCCTCGCCGCGGCAGCTAAGGAGAAGCAGCCCGAAACGCATGATGCGCAGCAGCGTAGCCGAGCCGTTCCTGCCGTGCGGGGTCGTATCAGTATGCGGGACCAGGGAACCTATCTGGACAAAAGGTGCGCAAGACCACACCGGGTACGGGCAGCGCCCCGCCAGGGGCGCGGGGAACTGCGCGAGAAGCCCCACCGCACGCGCACCCCGCACTCAACCCTCAGTAACACGGCGATGACGAATCGCAACCCATACGGCGACATTTCACCAATCATGGTTGCCCCCAGTGACAGTCCCCCAACGGAGTGCAATCGTGCGGGACATGACCACCAACGGGGGCCACGAGCCCGTCTTCTGCACAGTCGTCCCACCCCACGTCCTCGACAAGCTCTCCCAGGCCGAGGACCCGGTGCTCGCCGGCGCCGCGCGCAAAACCCTGGAGCGCGACGCCCTCGAACGCACCCACCGCCGCCTGACCACGGTCCTCGGCGCCCCGAGCATCACCGGACCCGTCGGCGCCGAGGCAGGCACACCGCACCGCACGATCCACGACGCCCGCCACGGCACGGACCTGCCCGGCAGGAAGGTCCGCGGCGAGGGCGACGCGCCCGGCAAGGACGCCACGGTCAACCGCGCGTACGCCGGCCTGGGCGCCACCTACGAACTGTTCTGGAAGTCCTTCGCCCGCGACTCCATCGACGGCGACGGCCTGCCGCTGAACGCGACCGTGCACTACGAGCGCGACTACAACAACGCCTTCTGGAACGGCGAACAAATGGTGTTCGGCGACGGGGACGGCGAGATCTTCCTCGACTTCACCATCCCGATCGACGTCATCGGCCACGAACTCAGCCACGGCGTCACCCAGTACACGGCGAACCTCACGTACTTCGGCCAGCCGGGCGCGCTCAACGAGTCGATGTCGGACGTCTTCGGCGCCCTCATCAAGCAGTACACGCTCGGCCAGACCGCCGCGGAGGCGGACTGGCTGATCGGCGCCGGCCTGCTCGCGCCCCGCGTCACGGGCGTCGCGCTCCGCTCGATGAAGGCCCCGGGCACGGCGTACGACGACGACGTCCTCGGCAAGGACCCGCAGCCGGCGACCATGGACGACTTCGTCCGCACCGGCCGCGACAACGGCGGCGTGCACATCAACTCCGGTATCCCCAACCACGCGTTCTACCTCGTGGCCACCGCGCTCGGCGGCCACGCCTGGGAGCGGGCCGGACAGATCTGGTACGACGTCCTCACCGGCGGCCAACTGGACAAGCAGGCCCTGTTCGTCGACTTCGCCACGCTCACCGTCAAGGCCGCGAAGGACCGCTACGGCCAGGGCGACGAGCTGACGGCGGTGCTGAAGGCCTGGGAGCAGGTGGGCGTACGGACGCTGTAGGGGAGCACGGCGGCGGGGCGGTGCTGCGCCTCGGCCCCGTTCCGTACTACACATGACGCATGCGTATCGAAGTGCGGCGCACGGGCGGTTTCGCGGGCATCGAGCGGCACGCGGTGGTGGACACCGCCGGACGGCCCGATGCCCAGGAATGGCACACCCTGGCCGAGCGGGCCCTGACCGCCGGCCGGGGCTCACCGCCGCTCGGGGTGCCGGACGGTTTCTCGTACGAGATCACGGTGGACGGCCGGACCGTGCACTGCGCGGACCCCCGGCTGTCCGAGGCGCAGCGCGAGCTGATCGGAAGGGTGCTCAAGGAGGGGGCGTGAGCAGCCCGTCAGGGGTACCGGGGGCGCGTAACGGGCACTTCACCCTCGGGCGTTGACTTCCGTTACCCGTGGTACGGATGATCCGCCCATGGCGACGAACGCGACCAACCCGATACCCCAGTTCCCGGCAGGCTTCCTGTGGGGCGTCTCGACCTCCGCGCATCAGATCGAGGGGGCCGCGGGCGAGCGCGAGCCGTCCGTGTGGGACGCCTTCTCCGCCGAGCCGGGCCGGATCAAGGACGGCTCGACGGCGGCGGTGGCCTGCGACCACTTCCACCGCTACCCGGAGGACGTGGCCCTCCTGCGCGACCTGGGTGTCGGCGCGTACCGCTTCTCGATCTCCTGGCCCCGGGTGAACACCCCGAACGGGCTGGACTTCTACGACCGTCTGGTGGACGAGCTGATCGGCGCCGGCGTGCGCCCCGTCCCGACCCTCTTCCACTGGGACCTGCCGTCGTCGCTGGCGGAGAGCGGCGGCTGGCTGAACCGGGACACGGCCGAGCGGTTCGCCGAGTACGCCGCCGTCGTGGCCGCCCGGCTCGGCGACCGCGTCAGCAAGTGGATCACCATCAACGAGCCCGCCGAGCACACTCTGCTGGGCCACGCCCTCGGCACCCACGCGCCCGGCAAGCAGCTGATGTTCGACGCGCTCCCGGCTGCCCACCACCAGCTGTTGGGCCACGGCCTCGCCGTACGGGCCCTGCGCGCGGCGGGAGTCACGGACGTCGGCATCGCCAACTCGCACGGGCCGACGTGGGCGGCGTCGGAGGAACAGGCGGACCTGGAGGCGGCGGGCTTCTACGACCTGCTCCTCAACCGCCTCTTCGCGGAGCCGATCCTGCTGGGCGAATACCCGGAGGGGCTCGGCGAGTTGATGCCGGGCACGGACATCGGCTCCGACCTGAAGATCATCTCCGAGCCGATCGACTGGTACGGCGTCAACTACTACGCGCCGACCCGGGTCGGCGCCCCCGAAGGGGAGGACATCGAGTTCGGCGGGGTCTCCATCCCGGCCGAACTCCCCTTCACGGTCAAGCAGATCGAGAACGTCCCGACCACCGACTTCGGCTGGCCGGTGGTCCCCGAGGGCCTCACCGAACTCCTCACCACCTTCCGCGACCGCTACGGCGACCGGCTGCCGCCCGTGGTCATCACCGAGAACGGCTGCTCCTACGAGGGCCTCGACGACCAGGAGCGCATCGCCTACCTCGACGGCCATGTGCGCGCCCTGCACGCGGCGTCCGAGGCGGGCGTCGACCTCCGCGGCTACTTCGTGTGGTCCCTGCTCGACAACTTCGAGTGGGCCGAGGGGTACGCGCGCCGGTTCGGCCTGGTCCACGTGGACTACGAGACGCTGGAGCGGACCCCGAAGGCGTCGTACGCCTGGTACCGGGACCTGCTGCGGGCGCAGAGCAGAGGATGACGACGACCCGGACGGCGGACGCCCTCGCCGAGCCCTCGGAACGGGTGGGCGGGGGCTGGACCTCCGCCCTGGCGCTGGCCAACGGGGCGATCTGGGTGGGCTGGTACGGCCCGCTGCAGATCCTGCTGGCCTCGCAGGCGGAGGACTTCGCGCCCGGCGCGGGCATGTCGAAGGAGTCGGTGCTGGCGTGGGTGACCGGCGCCGGAGCGGTCGTCTCGCTGCTGGCCACGCCGCTGTTCGGGGCGCTGTCGGACCGGACGACGTCCCGCTGGGGCCGCCGTACGCCGTGGATCGTGGTGGGGTCGGCGGGCGGGGCGGTGTCGCTGCTGCTGCTCGGGGGCGCGGGCGGGCTGTGGACCATGGTGGCCGGCTGGTGTCTGGTGCAGCTCACCCTGAACGCGTCCTGGGCGGCGGTCACGGCGGCGGTCCCGGACCAGGTGCCCCGGCTCCAACGAGGCTCGGTGGGCGGCTGGTTGGGCGCGGCGCAGATCCTGGGCGTGGTCGGCGGCACCGGGCTGGCGACGCTCGGCGGGGGTGTCGGCGCGGGGTACGCGGCGTGCGCGGTGTTCACGCTGGTGGGCGTGTTGCCGTACGTGCTGGGCCACCGGGATCCCCGGCTGCCGGCGGCGGCCCGCCCGGTGTGGTCGTGGCGGGGGTTCCTGGCGGGCTTCTGGCTGAGCCCGCGGCGCCATCCGGACTTCGCGTGGGCCTGGCTGACGCGCTTCCTGATCAATCTCGCCAACAGCATCGGGCTGCTCTACCTGCTGTTCTACCTGCGGGACCGGGTCGGGTACCCCGACCCGGAGGAGGGCGTGCTGATCCTCACCGTGGTGAACGCCTCGACGCTGCTGGCGACGGTGGTGGTCTCCGGGGTGTGGTCGGACCGGGTGGGGCGGCGCAAGCCGTTCGTGTACTGGTCGGGGCTGCTGATGGCGGCCGCGACCGGCCTCATCGCGCTCTGGCCGACCTGGCCCGGCACGATCGTCGCCGCCGCCCTGCTCGGCCTGGGCTTCGGCGTGTTCACCTCGGTCGACTTCGCCCTGATGACCGATGTCCTCCCGGCGGCCCTCGACCGGGGCAAGGACCTCGGCGTCATCAACGTGGCCAACGCCCTGCCCCAGGTCGCCGCTCCTGTCCTGGCGGCCCCGATCGTGACGCACGCCGGCGGCTACCGGGCGCTGTACCTGGTGGCGGCGGTGATCGGGCTGGCGGGGGCGGTGCTGGTGGGGCGGATACGGGGCGTGGAGTAGCTCGAGTGCCGCCCGCGGCGCGGGCCTGGAGCGGTACGCGCGCCGCTCGCGGCGTGGACGGGGAGTGGTACACGCGCCGCTCGCGGCGTGGACGACGCGCCCGGCCGGCGCCGTTCACACCCGGCGTGCGGCAGATCACGTCTTTCACAGCGGGCGCACAGACAACGGTTTCGCGCTTTCCTCCGTCTTCAGTGCTGACCACGCTCGCCGCCGAAGGGACGCTCTGTGCCTACGCGTTCAACCAGACCCACCCGAACCCGCCCCGCACGGCAGGCGATAGCCGTGCTGGCGGTGTCCGGCACGCTCCTCGCGACGCCGTCGCTGGCGCTGCCCTCGGCGTTCGCCGCCGGGGCGCCCCCGACCGATCTGCGCGTGGACACGAACCGCGACGGCAAGGTCGACGTCACCGGTACCACCGACACCTCCGGCGAGAACGGCTGGACCGTCGCCCGCGGCGCCCTGATGCTGCCCAACATCGACGACGACACCCGTCGTTGCCCGGCCACCGGCCCCAAGGGCAAGCCGCTCTCGGACGCCAAGCTGGCCGCCTGCAACGACGCCTCCGACACCAAGGTGAACGGCACCGCCGACGCCGCCGACCTGGCCCGCGTCCGCTCCGTGCCGATGGCGAGCGTCCCCGCCGGGGCGCAGGGCACCGTGAAGGTCACGGCGGGCGCCGCGCAGAGCCGCGTGTTCGTCAAGCGGGGCACGAAGTGGGAGCCCGTCACCGGCAAGACGCGCCTGTCACGGGCCGAGTTGAAGGCGGGCGTCGAGTTCGGCGTGGAGGCCCGCGACGTCATCCGGGACACCGCGAAGTGGGACGGGACGGCCCGGGTCCGGCTGACCGTGAAGTCCTCCAAGGGCACGACCGCCGACTCCGTCACCCTGCGCGTGGCCCCGCTCCTGACCCACCACCACCTGCAGAACGCCCAGCAGTTGCTGGTCACCAAGATCTCCGGCGGCAACTACGGCAAGCTCAACGCCGCCTTCCGCAAGGGCCTGGACAAGGCCGCCAAGGACGCCGGTATCACCCAGCCGACGGTGAACTTCACCAAGTACGGGGACATCTGGGCGCAGGACTTCGTCGAGCCCGCGTACGTCAGCATGACCGGCGCGAACGGCAAGCGGCAGGCCATGCGGGTGATGCTGCGCTCCGCCCAGCTGGACCGGGAGTCCGGCCGGGAGCTGTTCGAGAAGATGCGCGGCCCGAACATCGGTGCCGTGCAGGTGACGGGCGCGAAGGACTCGGAGGAGTGGACGCTCAACTCCATGGGCAACCTGGAGACCATTCCGCCGTACGCCCACGGTGACCGCTCCTTCCCGGCGGGCCGGATCATCATGGGGCAGCGCCCGGACGTCGGCTCCAAGCCGGCGAAGGTGATGCGGACGTTCCTGAAGTCGCAGGGCATGCAGGACCCGCTGTTCCTCGACACGTCCTGGCTGCACGTGGGCCACGTCGACGAGTTCGTGCAGTTCCTGCCCGCCGACACCCCGCGCGGCTGGAAGATCGCGATCGCGGACCCCGAGGCGGGGCTCAAGCTGCTGCGCGACGCGAAGGCGGCGGGCCACGGCTCGACGAAGATGTTCTCCCTGAAGCTCGGCCCCACGGAGACCATCGACAAGGCCCTCGCCTCCAAGACCCTGGTCTCCGACAACAACCTCGCCACCCGCAAGATCGAGGCGAACCTCGCGGTGCTCAAGCGCGAGACGGGCGTCACGGACGCCGAGGTCGTCCGGGTCCCGGCCCTCTACACCCAGGGCACGGAGCAGGTCGGCGAGACCCAGGCGGACGGCGACGACAAGACGCGTCTCCCCCGTCTGACCCGTCTCGGCGCCGGCGCCGAACTCCCGGACGTGACACGGGACTACGGCCAGCAGCGCCGCCTCGACGACACGACGGCGGACCAGGGCTCGAAGGGCCGGGAGGGCTTCGGTGCCGCCTCCCCCGCGGCGCCCGCGCCGCCGGTGATGACCAGCGCGTACGTCCCGGGCGCGGTCAACGGCATCGTGCTCAGCCGCACGCACTACCTGGCTCCGCGCCAGTGGGGCCCGGTCATCGGCGGCAAGGACATCTTCGGCGAGGCGGTCACGGCCGCGTACACGAGCGCCGGCATGAAGGTGTCGTACCTGGACGACTGGGAGACGTACCACCTCGGCATGGGCGAGATCCACTGCGGCACGAACACCCTGCGGAACACCTCCGCTGCCTGGTGGACGCGCTGACACCGGCCACCGCCGGATCCCGCACGACCTGACGGCCGCCGCCCCGGAACACCGGGGCGGCGGCTTTCTCATGCCCGCTCCCGGCCCCGCAGGTCCTCCAGCCGTACGAGGCTGTCCCGGACCTCCTCCCGCTCCTCGTCGGTGAGCGGCACCGCCCCGGCGCGCCGGATCGCGTCCGCCGCCGTCTCCTCGTCGCCCGTGCGGGCGGCGACATCGGCGCGCAGCACGAGCAGCCGCACCAGCTGCGACGCCGTGGGGGCCGGTCCGTCCGATCCATCCGGTCCGTCCGGTCCGTCCGTCTCCGGCCCGAGCACCCGGTCGATGACCTTCGCCGCGGCCGCCGGGTCGTCCCGGGAGTCGGCCAGCAGGGAGGCGTGGTGCAGGGCCCGCGCGTAGGTCTCCCGTGGGGCGGGCCGGTGGTGCTGGTCCTCGCTCGTCGGCTGCCCCACCCGGACGCAGTTGCCGCCCGGATCGGTCATCAGGAACTGCCGCATGCCGTACGACATGTCCTTCAGCGGCCCGATGCGGGGCAGCCCCCGCGTCGGCACGCGCCCGTACGCCCGTTTGAGGCCCGCCCGGAACGCGGCGTACAGGCCGTCGACGTCGTCGGTGACCACGTAACAGGTACTGACCGAGGCGGTCGGCTCGTACGTCTTCAGCCCGAAGAACTGCAGCTCGACGCCGCCGCGTTCCACCACGGCGTACGGGTTGGGGCTGCGCTGCTCGAAGGTGACCTCGAAGCCGAGGGCCGTGTAGAAGTCGAGGAGCGGCTCGAGGCTCTGACAGGGAAGGATCGGAATCGTCTTCTCGCCCATACCCCTAAGCTAGTCAAACTTGACCAGAGAGGCGACCGTTTAAAGGGCGACCGTGTGCACGGTCGCCCTTCGCACGGCGTCTCGCCGCCCCCTCAGAACCCCAGCTTCCGCAGCTGGCGCGGATCCCGCTGCCAGTCCTTCGCCACCTTCACATGGAGGTCGAGGAAGACCGGCGTACCGAGCAGCGCCTCGATCTGCTTGCGCGACTTGATGCCGACCTCCTTCAGGCGCTTGCCCTTGGGGCCGATGATGATGCCCTTCTGGCTGGGGCGCTCGATGTAGACGAAGGCGTGGATGTCGAGGAGCGGCTTGTCGGCGGGGCGGTCCTCGCGGGGGAGCATCTCCTCGACGACGACGGCGATGGAGTGCGGCAGCTCGTCGCGGACACCCTCCAGGGCCGCCTCGCGGATCAGCTCGGCGATCATGACCTGCTCGGGCTCGTCGGTGAGGTCGCCCTCGGGGTAGAGGGCCGGGCCCTCCGGGAGGAGGGGGACGAGCAGGTCGGCCAGAAGGTCCACCTGCTTGTCGGCGACCGCCGAGACGGGCACGATCTCGGCCCACTCGAAGCCCAGCTCCTTGCCCAGCTGGTCGATGGCGATGAGCTGCTCGGCGAGGGCCTTGCTGTCCACCAGGTCGGTCTTGGTGACGATCGCGATCTTCGGCGTCTTCTTGATGGACGCCAGTTCCTTGGCGATGAACCGGTCACCCGGGCCGAGCTTCTCGTTCGCGGGCAGACAGAAGCCGATGACGTCGACCTCGGCCCACGTCGTGCGGACCACGTCGTTGAGCCGCTCGCCCAGCAGGGTGCGCGGCTTGTGCAGCCCCGGGGTGTCGACCAGGATCAGCTGCGCGTCGGGCCGGTGCACGATGCCCCGGACGGTGTGCCGCGTGGTCTGCGGCTGATTCGCCGTGATCGCCACCTTCTGGCCGACCAGAGCGTTCGTGAGGGTGGACTTGCCCGCGTTGGGGCGGCCCACGAAGCAGGCGAAGCCGGCGCGGTGGGCGGCCTCGGCCGGCTGCTCGGATGACTGGGTACGGACGCTCATGGCGCCCATTCTCCCTGATCCCCGGAGCCCCGCCGCACCCGGCACGGACCGTGAGCTTTCCGAAACCCTCACGCAACGAAACGTCACGGAAACACACCTGTACGCGTCCGGAAACGCACGCCGATCACCCTCTGACGAGCCCCCGCACCCGTTGGAGTCCACCGTGCCCACCGTGCCCCTGGCCGCGCCTCTCGCCGCACCGGCCGTCGACACCGGCGACACCGCCTGGCTGCTCGCCGCCACCGCCCTGGTCCTGCTGATGACCCCGGGCCTCGCCCTCTTCTACGGCGGCATGGTCCGCACGAAGAGCGTCCTCAACATGCTGATGATGAGCTTCGTCTCGATCGCGCTGGTCACCGTCGTGTGGCTGGCCGCCGGATACTCGCTCGCGTTCGGCGACGACGCCTTCGGCGGGCTCATCGGCGGCCTCGACCACCTCGGGATGAGCGGGATCGGTCCCGCGAGCGTCCACGGCACCGTCCCGACCGTCCTGTTCGCCACCTTCCAGCTGACCTTCGCGATCATCACGGCCGCGCTGATCAGCGGTGCGATCGCCGACCGCGCGAAGTTCGGGGCGTGGCTGGTCTTCGTGCCGGTGTGGGCGCTGCTCGTATACGTTCCGGTCGCCCACTGGGTGTGGGGGCCGGGCGGCTGGATCCTGAGCGACCTCGGTGCCCTGGACTTCGCGGGCGGTCTGCCGGTGGAGGTGACCTCGGGCGCCTCCGGACTGGCCCTCTGCCTGGTCCTCGGCCCCCGTCTGGGCTTCAAGAAGGACGCGATGCGCCCGCACAACCTGCCGATGGTCATGCTGGGCGCGGGTCTGCTCTGGTTCGGCTGGTTCGGCTTCAACGCCGGCTCCGCGCTCGGCGCCAACGGCCTGGCCGCCGCCGCGTTCCTCAACACCCTCGCCGCCGGCTGCACCGGTCTGCTCGGCTGGCTCTTCGTCGAGCAGCGGCGCGACGGCCACCCGACGACGCTGGGCGCGGCCTCCGGCGCGGTCGCGGGCCTGGTCGCCATCACCCCGTCCTGCGGCTCGGTCTCGCTGCTCGGCGCGCTGGTCATCGGCCTGGCCGCCGGTGTCGTCTGCTCCTACGCCGTCGGCTGGAAGTTCAGGCTGAACTACGACGACTCGCTCGACGTGGTCGGCGTCCACCTGGTCGGCGGGGTCATCGGCACGGTCCTGATCGGCGTCTTCGCCACCCGCTCGCTGACCGGCGGCGCCGAGGGGCTGCTGTACGGCGGCGGTCTCGCCCAGCTCGGCAAGCAAGTGGTGGCAGTGGTCGTCGTCGGGGCGTACGCGTTCCTCGTGACGTACGGCATCGGGAAACTGATCGACAAGGTGCTGGGCTTCCGCGCGGAGGAGGAGCACGAGCACACGGGTCTGGACCTTACGGTGCACGCCGAGACGGCATACGATCACGGCGTCCTGGGCCACGGCGCCCCGGTCGGCGCGTCCGTTCCGTCCACGTCCCCCACGCAGAAGGCCAAGGCTTAAGGCATGAAGCTCATCACCGCGATCGTGAAGCCGTACCGCCTCGACGCGGTCAAGACCGCACTCCAGGAGATGGGTGTGGACGGTCTGACCGTCAGCGAGGCCAGCGGCTACGGCCGGCAGCGCGGCCACACCGAGGTGTACCGGGGTGCCGAGTACCAGGTCGACCTCGTCCCCAAGGTGCGGATCGAGATCGTCGTCGAGGACGCGGTGTCCGACGACGTCATCGACACCATCGTCAAGGCCGCCCAGACCGGCAAGATCGGCGACGGCAAGGTGTGGGCCCTGCCGGTGGAGACGGTGGTACGGGTCCGGACGGGCGAGCGGGGTCCCGACGCGCTCTGAGACGGGGGAACCGAACAGGAGGGGTGGTGCGGCCGGCGGGCGGCACCACCCCTCACTCATGGGCGCTCGGCTCAGTCGAAGACGAACGGACCCGGCGACTGCGGTCCGCTCGCCGTGCAGGTCACGGTGATGCCGAAGACCACCATCTGCAGGGAGCCGCCGTACGCCTCCAGGCTGTCGCCGGGGGCGACGGTGCCGGTGAGCGGGCCCACCACCATGCCGTCACCGGCGGCCAGGGCCGGGTTCTCGGTGCCGGTGAAGGCCGTCGTGCCGCCGCCCGCCTTGACGAAGGTGAGCGTGGACTGGATGGAGTCCTCGGCGAGGGCGATCGGTGCGGTGATCTCCTCGGAGGTGAGGGTGACCGTGGCGGTCGTACCGCTCTGCGTGGCCGTGAGCGTGGCCGCGCCGGCGCCGCCGATGGTGCAGCTGGCGTTGATGGTCGCGGTCTCGGGGGTGACCGCGAGGGCGGTCGGCGCGAACGCGAGTCCGGTGACGGCCAGCGTCCCTGCGGCGAGCGCCGAGCCGACTCCGAGTCGTATGCGTCTCATCGTGCGAATTCCCTTCCCTGGTACGGGAGGTGCACGGGGCCTGGGGGAGCCCCGTACGTCCCGGTACGGGCGTTGCCATGTGGGGGTGTGCAATGCGCGGCCGCGCGGCGGAATGTGACGGTCCGCCAAGAGAACGGCTCCATTGAGACGTGCGCGGGGCGAGATTGCAAGACATGCTCCGGTGGTTGCGGCAAGGGTCGGCGAAAGTGGCCGAACCCGATCGCCGACGGGGCCGGCCGGCTGTGCGCCGAGGTGGCGGCGGGCGCCGATCTGTCCCGCGCCGCACGGTTTCGCCGGTGGAGAGGGCCGGGTGTCCACTCGCCCGCGCAAGATTTTCACGCAGCTCGGCGGGCTGTTACCGGCCGTAACACTATGCCGCGAGCGCCCGCCCGTCCCCCCGGGACCCGAAGATCACTACCCTGTACCGGTGCTCACCTACGAGGAGTTGACGGGGCCGGAACGTGAGCTGTGGGACGCGTTTCCGGAAGGACGGCGGGTCGACCTGCGCACCGGGGTGCCCGAGGAGGACCGGGTCGCCGGGGGCGCGGGCTGGGGGCCCGAGCGCACGGTGCGGGCGGCGGTGATCGTGGCGCTGCTGCTGGGCGCCAACGCGGCCCAGCGGCCCGGCGCGGTCGGCTCGCTCTCCCTCGCCGGCGCGCGGATCTCCGGCCATGTCGACCTGGCCGGTGCCCGGATCGAGCATCCCCTGTGGCTGGAGGAGTGCTGGTTCGAGCAGGAGGTGAACCTCTACGGGGCGGAGACGCGGACGGTCGCGATCATGAGCAGCCGGGTGCCCCGGCTGGAGGCCGGGGCGAGCCGGATCGGCGGGCGGCTCGACCTGCACAGCACCCAGGTGGAGGCGGGGCCGCCCTCCTCCCCCTTCCACCGCGCGAGCACCGCCCTGTCGCTGGTCAACGCCCATGTGGCGGGCGGCATCATGCTGAACAAGGCCCGGCTGATCGCGCCCGGCGGCTGGGCGATGGCCGCCGGTGGCCTGATCGTCGAGGGAGGCCTCTTCTGCCGGCGCGGCTTCGTCGCGGACGGCGAGATCCGGTTGCTGGGCGCCCAGTTGCCCGGCGGACTGTTCTTCCAGGGGGCCCGCCTGGAACGGCCGGGCCCGCACGGGGTGACCCTCGCCCTGGACAACGCCGTCGCCCAGACGGTCGACTGCTCCGACGGATTCGTCTCCCACGGGACCATCCGCCTGCGGGGCGCCCAGATCACGGACAACCTGACCTTCGAGGGCGCCGTCCTGAACGGGCCGCCCAGCGACGGCGCGGGCACCGGCCCGGCCCTGGTGGCCATGCTCGTGCAGGCCGCCGACTTCGACTTCGCCCTGGCCCGGCGGCCGACGGGAGCGGTGGATCTGCGGGGCGCCCAGGTGTCGTACCTCCACGAGAGCGCGCACAGCTGGCCCGACGTCGTGGAGCTGGACGGCTTCGTCTACGGCTCGATCAAGACCGCGGAGACGGACGGCGAGCGGCGGGAGACGGTGGGCGGTCCGGCGGCCGTGAAGCGCCGCGTGGAGTGGATACGCCGCAGCCCGGGCTACAGCCCGCAGCCGTACGAGCAGCTCGCGGCCTGGTACCGCAAGGTAGGGCACGACGACGACGCCCGCCGGGTGCTGCTGGCGAAGCAACGGCACCGGCGGAGCACGCTCTCGCCGGTCGCCCGCGTCTGGGGCCACCTCCTCGACGCGACCGTCGGCTACGGCTACCGCCCCTGGCTGGCCGGCGTCTGGCTGCTCGCGCTGGTCCTGCTGGGGACGACGGCGTTCGACACCAGCACGCCCACCCCGGTGAAAAAGGGCGAGAGCGCGCCCTTCCAGCCGCTCGTCTACACCCTCGACCTGCTGGTCCCCATCGGCGGCCTGGGCCAGCGCACGGCCTGGTACTGGACGGACGGCACCCTCCAGTGGCTGGCCTACGCCCTGATCGCCCTCGGCTGGATCCTCACGACGGCCGTCATCGCGGGGGTGACCCGCACCCTGCAGAAGAACTAGCGGGACGTCCCGGCGGGCGCGGCGCTCAGCCCGCCGTCACCGTCGCGCGCACCGACCCGTCCGGGCCGGCCAGCAGGACCGGCGTCTCCGGCCCGCCGAGGTCCCGCACGGCGGCCCGGTCCTCGTCGGAGACGGCCTCCTCGGCGGTCACCACGGCCGCCGCCTCCAAGGACTTCGCGCCGGAGGCCACCGCCATGGCGACGGCCGTGCGCAGCGCGCTGAGCCGCAGGGAATCGAGGGCCACGGTCCCGGCGACGTACGTACGGCCCGTCTCGTCGCGTACGGCCGCCCCCTCGGGCACCCCGTTGCGGGCCCGTGCGGAACGGGCCAGGGTGACGATCTTCCGGTCCTCGGGGTCGAGGTCGAGCGCGCTGCTGTCGGTCATGTGCCGAGCATACGTTTCACGCCCGGTCGAGCCGGAGCCGGTCCCCACGGGGCAGACCGGCCACCACCAGGTCGTACGAGTCCTCGATCAGCTCCTCGACCAGCCGGTCCGGGAGGCCCGCGTCGAGGGCGACGGTGTTCCAGTGGCGTTTGTTCATGTGATACCCGGGGGTGATGAGACCGGGGTGCTCGGTGCGCAGCCGGACCGCGTCCTCGGGGTCGCACTTGAGGTTGACCTTCAGGGGCCGCTGGTCGATCCAGCTCAGCGCGAACATCTTGCCGAGGACCTTGAAGACCGAGATCTCCGGACGGAAGGGGAAATCCTCGACGGCCTCGTTGAAGGAGAGGCAGAAGGCACGCAACTCCTGTGGCGTCACTCGGACTTCGTCTCCTCCTCCGGCACCTCTGCGGGGCCGATCGGCTCCACCAGCACCGTGACGATCTTGTTCCGGCGGCCGGCGGCGGCCTCAGCCGTGAGCCGTAGTTCGCGCTCGTCCGGGAGGGCCACGACCGACGAGGCACCGGCGATCGGGACACGGCCGAGGGCCTTGGCGAGGAGGCCTCCCACGGTCTCCACGTCCTCGTCGTCGTAGGCGTCCAGGCCGTACAGCTCGCCGAGGTCGGTGATGTCGAGGCGGGCGGTGACGCGGTAGCGGTCGTCGCCCAGCTCCTCCACCGGCGGCAGCTCACGGTCGTACTCGTCGGTGATCTCGCCGACGATCTCCTCCAGGATGTCCTCGATGGTGACGATGCCGGCGGTGCCGCCGTACTCGTCGATGACGACGGCGACGTGGTTGCGCTCCTGCTGCATCTCGCGCAGCAGGTCACCGGCGTTCTTGGTGTCGGGGACGAAGACGGCCGGGCGCATGGCCGTGGACACCAGTTCGCTCTCGGCGTCCCGGCTGATGTGCGTCTTGCGGGCCAGGTCCTTCAGGTAGACGATCCCGACGATGTCGTCCTCGTTCTCCCCGGTGACCGGTATGCGCGAGAAACCGGAGCGCAGGGCGAGGGTGAGGGCCTGACGGATGGTCTTGTACCGCTCGATGGCGACGAGGTCGGTGCGCGGGACCATCACCTCGCGGACGAGGGTGTCGCCGAGCTCGAAGACGGAGTGCACCATGCGGCGCTCCTCCGCCTCGATCAGGGACTCCTTCTCCGCGAGGTCGACCATCGCCCGCAGCTCGGCCTCGGAGGCGAACGGGCCCCGGCGGAAGCCCTTGCCGGGCGTGAGCGCGTTACCGATGAGGATCAGCAGGTTGGGGATCGGGCCCATGATCCGGGCCAGCGGCAGCAGCACGTACGCCGCCGCCGTGGCCGTGTTCAGGGGGTGCTGGCGGCCGATGGTGCGCGGGGAGACGCCGACGGCCACATACGACACGAGGACCATGACCCCGATGGCGACGACCAGCGCCTCCCAGGTCGCGTCGAACTCCTGCAGGCACGCGTAGGTGACCAGCGCGGCGGCGGCCATCTCGCAGGCCACGCGCACCAGCAGCGCGACGTTCAGATAGCGGGTGGGGTCGGCCGAGATCTGGGCGAGGCCCGCGCTGCCGCGCCGGCCGGCCCGTACGGCCTCCTCGGCACGGAAGCTGGAGACGCGCGCGAGGCCCGCCTCCGCGCAGGCGGCGAGCCAGGCGACGACGACCAGCGCGACGGCACCACCGATGAGAGTCGCGCTCATGACACGGTCGGTGCCGGGGAGGGGCCGGTGAAGCCCTTCTCCGCGCGCCAGCCGTCCACGATGGCGGCCTGGAGGCCGAACATCTCGGCCTTCTCGTCCGGCTCCTCGTGGTCGTAGCCCAGCAGGTGCAGCACCCCGTGGACGGTGAGGAGCTGGAGCTCCTCGTCCATGGAGTGCTGCGTCTCGGCTTCCTTGCCCTGCTTCTCGGCGACCTCGGGGCAGAGCACGATGTCGCCGAGCAGGCCCTGCGGCGGCTCGTCGTCGTCTTTCGACGGCGGCCGCAGCTCGTCCATCGGGAAGGACATGACGTCCGTCGGACCGGGCAGGTCCATCCACTGGATGTGCAGCTGCTCCATGGCGTCGGCGTCCACCACGATCACCGAGAGCTCGGAGAGGGGGTGGATGCGCATCCGCGTCAGCGCGTAGCGGGCGATGTCGAGGATCGCCTGCTCGTCGACCTCGGTTCCGGACTCGTTGTTGACGTCGATCGACATGGTGCTGTGCTTGTCTACTTCCCCTTGTGCCCGGCCTTGCCCCGGCCGCCCTTGTGCGTGCCGTTCTCCGTGCCGTGCGTGGTGTCGTACTTCTCGTACGCGTCGACGATACGGCCGACGAGCTTGTGCCGGACGACATCCTGGGACGACAGCCGGGAGAAGTGCACGTCGTCCAGGCCCTCCAGGATGTCCTGCACTTGGCGCAGACCGGACTTCGTGCCGTTCGGCAGGTCGACCTGCGTCACGTCACCCGTGATCACGATCTTCGAGTCGAAGCCGAGGCGGGTGAGGAACATCTTCATCTGCTCGGGCGAGGTGTTCTGCGCCTCGTCGAGGATGATGAAGGCGTCGTTGAGCGTACGGCCGCGCATGTACGCCAGCGGCGCGACCTCGATGGTCCCGGCGGCCATGAGCCTCGGGATCGAGTCGGGGTCGAGCATGTCGTGCAGCGCGTCGTACAGCGGACGCAGGTAGGGGTCGATCTTCTCGTAGAGGGTGCCGGGGAGGAAGCCGAGGCGTTCGCCGGCCTCGACCGCCGGGCGGGTCAGGATGATCCGGTTGACCTGCTTGGACTGCAGGGCCTGGACCGCCTTGGCCATGGCAAGGTACGTCTTGCCGGTACCGGCCGGGCCGATGCCGAAGACGATGGTGTGCTTGTCGATGGCGTCGACGTACCGCTTCTGGTTGAGCGTCTTGGGGCGGATCGTGCGGCCACGCGAGGACAGGATGTTCTGTGTCAGCACCTCGGCCGGGGTCTCCTGGCCTTCGCTCTTCCCGTTCTCGCTCGCCCTCAGCATGGCGATCGAGCGTTCCACCGCATCCTCCGTCATCGGCTGTCCGGTGCGGAGCACCAGCATCATCTCGTCGAACAGGCGCTGGACGAGAGCGACTTCGGGGGCGTCGCCGACCGCGCTGATCTCATTGCCCCGGACATGGATGTCGACCGCCGGGAAGGCCTTCTCGATCACGCGCAGGAGGGAGTCGCCTGAGCCCAGCACGGTCACCATGGGGTGCGCCGCGGGGACGGTGAACTGCGCTCTCGCCTTGCCCTGCGCGGGGGTGTGAGCTGTGCGTGTCTGAGTCATGGGCCGGCTCTGTAGGCCGCGGGTCCTCCTTTGACCGTGGGGCTCGTGTTGCCCTTTCCCAGGGTACGACGCGGCGGTGACAGTGCCGTAGGGCTTTTACCGGGGGAGCTCGGGGCCGCGGGTACATGGCGGTCTGCGGCCCGGTGGGGCTTCTCGCACCCACGCGGCGGAGCCGCATATCGATACAGCCCCGCGCCCCTGGAGGGCCGGGGCTGCGCCCCTGGCCCTCAACGCCAGACCGGCGCACCACCGGCCGCACCCGGGGTCGTCGCCTCGATCTTGGTTCGGATCTCTCTCATGACCGTCACGATCCGTTCCTCGTGCTCGGGGGTGAGGCGGGCCACCGGGGTCGAGCAGCTGATGGCGTCGGTGGCGGGGGTGTCGGTGCGCAGGGCGAAGCCGAACCCGACGATGCCGGGGACGCCCTCCTCGCGGTCGACGGCGTAGCCGCGGGCGCGGACGGCGGCGAGGTCCGCCGCGAGGGCGGCGCGCGTGGTGTGGGTACGGGGGGTGAGCGCCTCGTAGGGGCCCTCGGGGAGGTCCGTGTCGGGGCGCTCGGCGAGGAGGGCCTTGCCGAGGGCGCCGGCGTGGGCGGGGAGGCGGCGGCCCACACGGCTGATGGTGCGCAGGTACTCGTGGGACTCGCGGGTCGCCAGGTACGCGACGTCCATGCCGTCGAGGCGGGCGAGGTGGATCGTCTCGCCGAGCGCCTCGGACGCCTCGTCGAGGTAGGGCCGTACGGCGCGCACGCGCGGGTCGGAGTCCAGATAGCTGGTGCCGGTGAGCAGGGCGCGGATGCCGATGCCGTAGAGGGAGCCGGTGGTGTCCGTGCGCACCCAGCCCCGGCCGACCAGGGTCTGGAGCAGGGCGTACATCGAACTGCGCGGGACGCGCATCTCGTCCGCCAGCTCCTGGAGGCGGGCGGGCCGGTCGCCGCGCGCGGCCAGCAGTTCCAGCAGGTCGACCGTGCGCGCCGCCGACTTCACCTCACGGACGCCGCCCTCTGTCTCCGACCTGGTTTCCGACATGCGCCGATCGTAGGAGACGACGCGGCGCCATTGACCCGGCATGTTCATCTATCTAACCTCCATCTCTATACGTAGATGAGCCAGACGAGCTGTGCACGCGTAGACGACCTCACGTAGGAGCCGCCCCGTGACCGCGACCCGTGACCTGACCATCGCCGAGGTCCGGCTGACCCCGATCCTGGTCGCCGACCCGCCGCTGCTGAACACACAGGGGGTGCACCAGCCGTACACCCCCCGGCTGATCGTGGAGGTGGTGACCGCCGACGGGACCACGGGGGTGGGCGAGACGTACGGCGACACCAAGTACCTGGAGCTGGCGCGGCCCTTCGCGGAGAAGCTCGTGGGTCGTCGGGTCAGCGACCTGAACGGGCTGATCACGCTCGCCGACGAGGTGACCGTCGACGGATCGCGGGTCTCCGGGCAGGTCGACGTGGGCGGGCTGCGCGGGGTCCAGACGGCCGACAAGCTGCGGCTGTCGGTGGTGTCCGGGTTCGAGGTCGCCTGCCTCGACGCGTTCGGCAAGGCCCTGGGGCTGCCCGTGCACGCGCTGCTCGGCGGGAAGCTGCGGGACACCGTGGAGTACAGCGCGTACCTCTTCTACAAGTGGGCCGAGCATCCCGAGGGCGTCGCCGCCGAGAAGGACGACTGGGGCGCGGCCGTGGACCCGGCCGGGGTCGTCGAGCAGGCGCGGAGGTTCAAGGAGCGGTACGGGTTCACGTCATTCAAGCTCAAGGGGGGCGTCTTCCCGCCGGACGAGGAGATCGCGGCGATCCGTGCGCTGGCCGAGGCGTTCCCGGGGCATCCGCTGCGGCTGGACCCGAACGGGGCCTGGTCCGTCACGACTTCGCTGAAGGTCGCGGACGCGTTGGGTGACGTCCTCGAGTACCTGGAGGACCCGGCACTCGGGACGCCCGCGATGGCCGAGGTGGCGTCGGGGACGTCGGTACCGCTGGCCACCAACATGTGCGTGACGACCTTCGCGGAGATCGAGGAGGCGTTCACGAAGGGGGCCGTGCAGGTCGTCCTCTCCGACCACCACTACTGGGGCGGGCTGCGCAACACACGTGAACTGGCCGCGATCTGCCGGACGTTCGGGGTCGGGGTGTCCATGCACTCCAACACCCACCTGGGGATCAGCCTCGCGGCGATGACCCACGTGGCGTCGACCGTGCCGAACCTGCACCACGCCTGCGACTCCCACTACCCGTGGCAGTCGGAGGACGTCCTCACCTCGCGGCTCACGTTCGAGGACGGGGCGGTACGGGTGTCCGACGCGCCGGGTCTCGGGGTCGAACTCGACCGGGCCAAGCTGGAGTTCCTGCACCGGCGCTGGCTGTCCGACGACGGTTCCCTGCGGGACCGCGACGACGCGGCGGCGATGCGGGTGGCGGAACCGGGGTGGGTGACGCCGGCGGTGCCTCGCTGGTAGCCGTCCTTCGGCTGCGGGTGGGAGGGGCTTCGGGGTGAAAAGCATGGGGCGCAGCCCCTGCTTTTCAGGGGCGCGGGGAACTGCGCGAGAAGCCCCACCGGGCCCGCACCCGACAACACACCGAAGCCCCCACCACCGCACCGGCCCCACCCAGCGGAGCGTTGCGGCAGACTGGCTGGATCCGCACCACGCCAGGGAGCACATCGTGACCGCGTTCAAGGGAGAGCGACCGCACCGGCCCCAGGTAGACCCGCTGAGGGCCCTGCGCGCACCGGATGACCCGCCCTGGGACGTCTATCTGACCGGCACCGTCTTCCTCGACATCATCTTCACCGGGCTGGACTCCGCCCCGGTGCGCGGGACGGAGTCCTGGGCGCGCGGCATGGGGTCGAGCCCCGGCGGCGTGGCGAACATGGCCACCGCCCTGGCCCGCCTCGGCCTGAAAACCTCCCTCGCGGCCGCCTTCGGCGACGACCACTACGGCGAGTACTGCTGGGACGCCCTGGAGCAGGGCGAGGGCATCGACCTCTCCGCCTCCCGTACGGTCCTCGGCTGGCACTCCCCGGTCACGGTCTCCATGGCGTACGAGGGCGAGCGCACGATGGTCTCCCACGGCCACGAGGCGCCCCCGGAGGAGTCCGCGCCGGAGTGCCCGCCCCACGCGCGTGCCGCCGTCGCCTCCCTCACGCCGGGCGTACGCGCCCCCTGGATCGCCCAGGCCGCGGCCAAGGGCACCAAGATCTTCGCGGACGTCGGCTGGGACGAGACCGGCGCCTGGGACCTGGCGGGGCTCGCCGACCTCGCCCACTGCGAGGCGTTCCTGCCCAACGCGGCGGAGGCGATGCGGTACACCGGCGCCGAGTGCCCCCGGGCCGCCGCCCGCGCCCTCACCGAGCACGTCCCGGTGGCCGTGGTGACGCTGGGCGCGGAGGGGGCGTACGCCGTGGACGGGCGGACCGGTGAGACGGCGGAGGTGCCGGCGATCGCGGTGGAGGCCCTGGACCCGACGGGTGCGGGGGACGTGTTCGTGGCCGGTTTCGTCACCGGCACGCTGGCGGACTGGCCGCTCGCGGACCGACTGGCCTTCGCGGGGCTGACGGCGGCGCTGTCGGTGCAGGAGTTCGGCGGGTCGCTGTCCGCGCCCGGCTGGGCCGAGATCGCGGCGTGGTGGCGGCGGGTGCAGTCGCTTGACGGGCAGGACCCCGCGGCTCTGCGCCGCTATGCCTTCCTGGAGGACTTCCTCCCGAAGGACCACGTCAGCCCGTGGCCGCTGCGGCGGGCGGTCCCCACGATCGGCTTCCGCCGCTCGGCTTGAGACTGGGCGCGTCATAGCTCGGGGGGTGCCTGTTTCGTCGGCGGCCGCGGGTGCGTGGGGCTTCTCGCGCAGTTCCCCGAGCCCCCAAAAGACCAGCCCCCGTGGCCCTGAAAGGCGACCGGCGGCGGGCCTGAAAAGCATGGGGCGCAGCCCCTGCTTTTCAGGGGCGCGGGGAACTGCGCGAGCAGCCACGACCTACCCGCACCCGCCCACGAAACACGCACCCCCGAGCCACTAGGCGCACCCCAAAACTCCCGTGCCTACCCACCAATCCCCACCCCAAACGCGCCGTGATACAAATTCTCCGCGCGTCCCTGTCCGTCGACAGCCAGCCGCCCAACCCCCCTCATCGAGCCGCACCTTCGCACGTCCAGGAACGCCCGTGTCCCCCCGCACCACCACCCCGCCCTGGCCCCTCGTCGCCCTTTTCACGGCCGGGTATCTCGCCGCGTACCTCCTGCCCACCACCGTGGGCAGACTCGACGCGGCGCTCCCCCTCACCACCACCGAGGCCGGCGCCGTCGGCAGCGCGCTGCTGCTGGGCTCGGCCACGGCCGGCTTCACGCTCGCCGCCCACGTGGAACGCCTCGGCCCCCGCCGCCTCGCCCGCGCGGGCCTGCTGCTGGCCGCCGCCGGCTACGGCACCGCCGCGCTCACCACCGCCCTGCCCGCCGTGGTCGCGGGCGCGGTCCTCGGCGGCTTCGGTTCCGGTACGGCGACCGCCGTGGCCGCGGCCGGCATCGCCGCGCAGCGCGACCCCCACCGCGTCTCGACGACAGGCCTGTTGAGCGTCTCGGCGCTGGCCGGCGCGCTGTATCTCACGATCCCCCGCCTGGGCCCCGGCCACGGCCTCCCGCTCGCCGCCCTCGCCCTGACGGCCCTGCTCACCCTCCCGGCAACCTCCCGGCTCGCCGGACCCGTGGCCACCGCGCAGGCCGCCCGCGAGCGGAGCCCGCTCCCCCACCTGCGCCACGGCCTGACCCTCGCCGTCACGCTGCTGCTGTGGTCCCTGGCGCAGAACTCCCTCTGGGGCGTCAGCGGCCGGATCGGCACCACGCAGGCCGGGCTCTCCGAGGTCACCGTCGGCGCGGTCTTCGCGACAGCGCTCGGCGCGGGCCTGCTCGGGGTCGTCGGGGCGAGCGCGCTGGGCGTGCGCTTCGGCCGCGCGCTCCCCATCGGTGGCGGCACGGCGCTCATCGCCGGCTGTATCGCGCTCAGCGCCACCGCGACCGACCTGCCGACCTTCGCCACGGGGGAGATCGCCTGGAACGCGCTCTACCCGGTCGTCCTGTCGTACCTCATCGGCCTCGCCGCCTCCCTCGACCCGCGTGGCCGCTGGGCGGTCCTGATCGGCTCCGCGTCCTCGCTCGGCACGGCCGCCGGGCCGCTCGTCGGCAGTCTGCTCTCCGCCCACGCCGGCTACCCGGCGATGGGCGCGATCCTGGCGGTGGGCCTGCTGCTCATCACGGCCCCCATGACCTGGGTGGCCCTGCGCACGACCACGCCCACCACGGAACACGCCCGCTACCAGGAGCAGTCGACCGCCGCGCAGCCGGAGTACCGCCCGGCGGCCTAGGCGTGCGGGAGGCGTGAGGGCCGTGGCCCCCGCGCCCGCCCCAAGGCCGGAGCGGTCACCCGAACTCGTACGCGTCCACCTCGGCGAGGTACCGGGCCCGCCGCTCCTCGTCGTGCTCCAGGAAGGACGCGGTGAAGGAGTTGCGGGCCAGCTCCCGCAGCCGGTCCTCGCTCAGGCCGAGGGTCCGGCGCACGGCGTCGAAGTTGTCGCCGGAGTATCCGCCGAAGTAGGCGGGGTCGTCGGAGTTGACCGTGCAGAGCAGGCCCGCGTCGAGCATGGCGGGCAGCGGGTGGTCGGCGAGGGTGTCGACGGCGCGCAGCCGGACGTTGGAGAGCGGGCAGAGCGTCAGCGGGATCCGCTCGCGCACCAGCCGTTCGACGAGGGCCGGGTCCTCCATGCAGCGCAGCCCGTGGTCGACGCGTTCGACCCCGAGGATGTCGAGGGCCTCGGTGATGTACTCCGGCGGTCCCTCCTCCCCCGCGTGCGCGACGCGCCGCAGCCCGAGCGCGGCGGCCGCCTCGTACACCTCGCGGAACTTGACCGGCGGATGCCCGACCTCGGCCGAGTCCAGTCCGATCCCGACGATCCGGTCGAGATACGGCTTCGCGGCCTCCAGCGTGTCGAGAGCCGACTCGGCGGACTCGTCCCGCAGGAAGCAGAGGATCAGCTGCGTGGAGATCCCGTGCCGCTCCTCGCTCCTGCCCAGCGCCCGCCACAGCCCCTCGACGACCGTCCCCATCCCCACGCCCCGCGCGAGGTGGGCCTGCGGGTCGAAGAAGATCTCGGCGTGGCGTACGCCCTGGGCGGCGGCGCGGGCGAGATAGGCGTCGGCCAGGTCGGCGAAGTCCTGCTCGGTGCGCAGGACCGCCATCAGCTCGTAGTACAGGTTCAGGAAGGACTGGAGATCCTCGAACTCGTAGGCCTTGCGGAGCGCTTCCGTGTCCGCGTACGGCAGCGCGACCCCGTTCCGGGCGGCCAGGGCGAAGGCCAGCTCCGGCTCCAGGGTGCCTTCGATGTGCAGGTGCAGTTCAGCTTTGGGGAGGGACATCAAAGCATCGTACGGCCGCTCTGACGCCGTTTCGGAAGCGCCACCCTCAGCAGGTCGTGCGCCACGGTCAGCTCCCCCTCGAACCCGGCGGCGCGTGCCTGCCGTTCGAACTCCTCGGGCTCGGTGTACCGCTGGCTGAAGTGGGTGAGCACGAGATGCCGCACCCCGCAGTCGCGGGCGACGGAAGCGGCTTGACCGGCCGTCAGATGACCGTGGTCGACGGCGAGTTCGATGTCCTCGTTGAGGAAGGTGGACTCGATGACGAGCATGTCGGCCGCGTCGGCGAGGGCGTAGACCCCGTCGCACAGCCGGGTGTCCATGACGAACGCGAACCGCTGTCCGCGCCGCAGTTCGCTGACGTCGTCGAGGCGGACACCGCCGATCGCGCCCTCCCGCTGGATCCGCCCGATGTCCGGCCCCTTGATCCCGTGCGCGGCGAGCCGCTCGGGCAGCATGCGGCGTCCGTCGGGCTCGACGAGGCGGTACCCGTACGACTCGACGGGGTGCGAGAGCTTGCGCGCGTCGAGGGTGTAGGCGGGGGTGGTGACCAGCACGCCGCCGTCGCCCTCGACCGGCGCCTCGATCAGCTGGACCGTCTCCCGGTAGGCGGTGGCGTACCGCAGCCGGTCGAAGAACCGCTGGCCGGAGCGCGGGTAGTGAGCGGTGACGTCGTGCGGGACCCGGTCGAGGTTGATCCGCTGGATGACGCCGGCCAACCCGAGCGAGTGGTCGCCGTGGAAGTGGGTGACGCAGATGCGGTTCAGGTCGTGCGCGGCGACCCCGGCGCGCAGCATCTGCCGCTGGGTGCCCTCGCCGGGGTCGAAGAGGAGCCCTTCGGAGCCCCAGCGGAGCAGGTAGCCGTTGTGGTTGCGGTGCCGGGTCGGGACCTGGCTGGCGGTGCCGAGCACCACCAGTTCACGTACGGACACGGCTCGTCACCCGGGGGGCCACTGCAGGCCGCGGCCGCCGACGACGTGGGCGTGCGCGTGGAAGACGGTCTGGCCGGCGCCGGTGCCGGTGTTGAAGACGATGCGGTAGCTCTCCAGCTTGTCCTCGTCCGCGACGGCCTGGGTCTCGCGCAGGACGTCCGCGGCGAGGTCGGGGGCGGCGGCGGCGAGTGCGGCGGCGTCCGCGTAGTGCGCCTTGGGGATGACGAGTACGTGGGTCGGCGCCTGGGGGTTGATGTCCCGGAACGCGACCGTGGTGTCCGTCTCCCTGACGATCGTCGCGGGTACGTGTCCCGCCACGATCTTGCAGAACAGACAGTCGTCCTGCGGCTCCCCAGCCATACGTTGCCTCCCAGCCACCGGTGATCGCCTACCGGGGCATGCTATCGCCAGGGGGCGTCCCGGGTGCGGGTCCCGTGCGGGTCCGGTGGGGGCTGGTCGCGCAGTTCCCCGCGCCCCTGAAAAGCAGGGGCTGCGCCCCATGCTTTTCGGCCCGAAAGGCCGGAGGCCTTTCAGGGGCGCGGGGAACTGCGCGAGAAGCCCCACGCACCCGCACTCGACGACGAACCCCGCCGCTAAGACTCGGGCAGCGCGGGCGCCACCTTCGCCGGCGTCGCCTCCAACCCCTCCAGCGCGATCCGGATCGCCTCGTCGAGCTGGGGATCACGCCCGGCCGCGTGGTCCTGAGGCGCCTGCACGACCTCGACGTCGGGATCCACCCCGTGGTTCTCGACGCCCCACCCGTACCCCTCCAGCCAGAACGCGTACTTCGGCTGGGTCACGAGCGTCCCGTCGACCAGCCGGTAGCGGCTGTCGATCCCGACGACCCCGCCCCACGTCCGCGTCCCGACCACCGGCCCGATCCCGAGCGCCTTGATCGCCGCGTTGACGATGTCCCCGTCGGACCCGGAGAACTCGTTGGCGACGGCGACGACGGGCCCCCGGGGCGCGTCGTCGGGGTAGCTGCTCGCCCGCATCCCGCGCGGCAGGTCCCATCCGACGATCCGCCGGGCCAGTTTCTCCACCACGAGCTGGGAGGTGTGCCCGCCCCGGTTCTCCCGGACGTCCACGACCAGCCCCTCCCGCGCGACCTCGATCCGCAGGTCGCGGTGGAGCTGGGCCCAGCCGGAGCCGACCATGTCGGGGACGTGCAGGTACCCGAGGCGGCCGCCGGACTTCTCGTGGACGTACGCCCGCCGGTCCGCGACCCACGCGTGGTACCGCAGGGGCTCCTCGTCGGAGATGGGCACGACCACGGGATGCCGCAGGTCGCCCCCGCCGGCCGGCAGCACGGTCAGCTCGACCGCCTTGCCCGCCGTGCCGACGAGCAGCGGCCCGGGTCCGGTCAGCGGATCGACCGGCTGTCCGCCGACCGCGATGATCGCGTCCCCGGCGCGCACGGCCACGCCGGGCGCGGCGAGTGGCGAGTGCGCGTCGGGGTCGGAGGTCTCCGAGGGCAGCACCCGGTCGATGCGCCACAGCGGGGTCCCCTGGGGGCCGTCCTCGTGCCGGGAGATGTCCGCGCCGAGCAGCCCCTGCCGCCGGTCGCCGGAACCGCCCCGGCCGCGCGGGGTGACGTAGGCGTGGGAGGTGCCCAGCTCGCCCTGCACCTCCCAGAGCAGGTCCACGAGGTCGTCGTGGGTGGCCACCCGCTCCAGGACGGGGCGGTAGCGGTCGAGGACGCCGGGCCAGTCGACGCCGCCCAGGTCGGGCCGCCAGAAGTTGTCCCGCATCAGCCGGCCGGTCTCGTCGAACATCTGGCGCCACTCGGCGGCCGGGTCGACGGTCCGCCGGATGCGCGAGAGGTCGACGGTGATGTTGGAGTCGCTGTCGTCGTCGCCCGAGGCGCGCCGGTCGCTGGGGACGACCTTGAGCTTGCCGTCGGTCCACAGCAGGACCCGTTTGCCGTCGCCGCTGACGGCGAAGTGGTCGGCGTCGGACGCCAGGTACTCCAGGCGCCGCTGGGCGAGGTCGTACCGCTCCAGGGAGGTCTTGGGGTCCGGGTCGTCGGGGGTGGCCCGCAGGTGGCCGAGGACGCCGGTGACGGGGTGGCGCAGCCACAGCACGCCGTCCTTGGCGGCGCGGAGCGTGGAGTAGCGGGCGGCCTCGACGGGGAAGGGGACGATCCGGTCGGCGAGCCCTTCGAGGTCGATGCGGGTGGTCGGGGTGCCCTCGCTGTCGGGGGTCTCGTCCTTGTCGGGCGCCTCGAACGGCCGGCCGTGGCGCTGCGGTCCGAAGGGGGACGGGGTGGTCGCCGCGAGGGTGATGAGGTGCGGGCGGGCGCCGCTGACGAAGTGGAGGTCGAAGACGTGTTCGTCGTAGACCGGGTCGAAGGCGCGTGCGGAGAGGAAGGCGAGGTGCTTGCCGTCGAGCGTGAACGTCGGCGAGAAGTCCTGGAAGCGCAGCGGGGTCGCCTCGGTGACGGACAGGTCGGCGGTGTTGGCGAGCTTGAGCTGACGCAGCGGGCGCGGGCCCGGGTGCGACCAGGCGAGCCAGGCCGAGTCGGGCGAGAAGACGAGCCCGGTCACCTCGCCGTCCTCGCTGCGGTCGACCTCGCGCACCTCGCCGGTCTCCCGCTCGACGAGCAGCACCCGGCCGTCGTCGGCGGCGACGGCGACCCGGCTGCCGTCGGGGGCCACGGCGAGCCCGAGGACACGGCCCAGCTGCCCGGCGGCGAGCCGGCGCGGGGTGGCGCCCGGTCCGACGCCGGTGGACGGCGCGAACTCCAGCGCGTCGTCGCCCTCCGCGTCGGTCACCCACACCACCCACTCCTCGCCCTCCACCCGGAAGGTGCGCGGGAGCCGGGCCCGTACGCCGTCCTCGGCGGCGAGCGCGCGGGCGGGGCCGGAGCGGTGGGTGATCCAGTGGATCGAGCCGCGCACCGAGACGGCGCTGCCCCGGGCGGTGTGGTCGGGCGAGGCGGAGCCGAACCAGCGGGAGGCGTTCACCGGGAACGGCTGGAGGTCCACGCGCTGCCCGCCCAGCCGGATGTCGAGCCTGCGCGGCTCGGCGCCGTCGAGGTCGTCCAGCAGCCACAGCTCCCCGGCGGACGCGTACACGACCCGGGTGCCGTCGGTGGCCGCGTGCCGGGCGTAGAAACCGTCGATCGGGGTGTGCCGGCGCAGGTCGGCGCCGTCGGAGAGGGAGGAGTAGAGCGCCCCGACGCCCTCGTGGTCGGAGAGGAACGCGATCCGGTCCCCGACCCACATCGGGTATTCGAGGTTGCCGTCCAACTCGGCGTGCAGGCGCACGAATTCACCGGCGCCCTCGGCGCCCTCGGCGCCCTCGTCGGCCCGGTCGATCCACAGCTTGCCCGCCGTGCCGCCCCGGTACCGCTTCCACCAGGCGGCCTCGCGGCCCATCGGCGCGGACAGCAGCACGGTGGCGGGGCCGTGGGCGACGTCGCCGACCGGCCCGTACGGCAGGGTGGTGGCCGGGCCGCCGTCGAGCGGCACGGCGCGCGCCCAGCTCCGCCGGAGGCTGGCCTGACCGTGGGTGCTGAGCGCGAGGACCTGGCCGTCGGGGGTCCAGCCGCGCACCTGGGTGCGCCAACTCCCCCAGTACGTCAGGCGCTTGGCCGATCCGCCGTCGACGGGCGCGATGTGCACCTCGGGCGCGCCGTCCCGGGTGGAGGTCCACGCGACGGTGGTGCCGTCCGGCGAGATCCGGGGATGGTTCACGGGTACGTTGTCCGCGCTGACCCGCCAGGCACGGCCGCCGTCCAGAGGCGCGACCCACACGTCGTCCTCGGCGGTGAAGGCGACCAGGTCGCCGTGCAGGTGCGGATACCGGAAATACGCGAGCTGAGTCACCCAGTTACTTTATGCAGCGTTCGGTCTGATGGGGAGGGGTTTGGATCATGTCCCTCGCACCGGGCCAGAGTTGCCCCGGGCCATGCCTCACTTGCCCTCGGGCACGCACGCCGGGTCCTTCTGGCACCAGATGGTCTGGGTGACGGTGACCGTCGCGGTCGGGCCCGGCTGCCCCGGTGCGCCCGGCTGCCCGGACTCGGGGGCGTCGCAGTCGCCCAGGCCCTCGACGTGGAACCACTCCTTGCCGTCGACCTTCGCGGTCAGGTCCCCGCGTACGCACCTGCCGTTGACCTCTTTGGTCACCTTCCCGGTGACGGTGATGTCCCGGCCTTCCTTGTCCTCGCCCTGGCAGTCCACCTTCGCGACGGTGGCGACCGAGGAGGACGGCGACGCGGACTTCCCGCCGCCCTCGCCGTCGCCGTCGTACGACGCCGTGCAGGTGAGCCACTGGACGTCGAGGCCCTCCCGCTCCAGCTCCTTGGTGGCGAGCTGGTCCGTGGTGAACGCGACCGCGCCGGTGTTGAGTCCACCGCCCTCGCAGGCCACCAGCCCCGCGACCGCGCAGACACCGAGCCCGGCTCCCAGCAGGAGCCGGCGCCCGCCCGTCCGGTACGCCCTGAGACGCTTCCATGCCCCCATGCCCGGCAGCCTGCCACCGGCCGCGGCGACACGGAAGACCGCGTGCGGCCGAGCCGCCGGGACCGAGAGACATAGACCGGGGGCGTCAGCCGCTCATCAGCAGCCATTCCTGCAGCTCGACCAAGTTCCCCTCGGGGTCCTTGAGATGGGCCACCCGCATACGGTCGGTCATACGTGCGGGCCCGTTCAGGAGTCGTACGCCGAACGAGGTGACCCGCTCGCAGTACGCGTCGAGGTCGTCGACGCGCAGGACGACCAGCGACCGGTGCCCGTTCGCCGCGTCGGCCAGCTCCCCGAGCACCTCGGCCATCACCGCCCGGTCCTGCAGCGCGATCCCCGCGGACCCGACGGCCGGGCTGAACTTCTCGTACGGCCCGTCGACCGCCCCGGACTGCGGCTTCAGCCCGAGCACATCGGCGTAGAAGCGGTAGCACACGGCGAAGTCGGAGACGAGCAGTCTTACCTGGGCGAGTTCCACGATGCTCCCTGAGGAATCAGGGACGCCGGTCGGGACCGAGGGGCGGTCAGGACCAGCGTCCGGTTCGGCCCAGCAGCAACGCCGCGGCCGCCGTCCCGGCGGTCGATGTGCGCAGCACACTGGGCCCGAGTCGGTACGCCCCCGCGCCCGCCTCGCCGAAGAGCGCCAGCTCCTCCGGCGACACGCCCCCCTCGGGCCCCACGACGAGCACGATCTCCCCGGCCGTCGGCAGCTCCGCCGTGGCCAGTGTCTCGTCGCCGCTCTCGTGCAGGACCGCGGCGAAGTCGGCCTTCGCCAGCAGCTCCGCGACCTGCTTGCCCGTGGCCGCGTCCGCGACCTCGGGGAACCGCGTCCGGCGGGACTGCTTGCCCGCCTCCCGGGCGGTGGCCCGCCATTTGGCGAGTGCCTTCAGCCCCCGGTCGCCCTTCCACTGCGTGATGCAGCGGGCGGCGGCCCAGGGCACGATCGCGTCCACACCGACCTCGGTCATGGTCTCGACGGCCAGTTCGCCCCGGTCGCCCTTGGGCAGCGCCTGGACGACGGTGATCCGGGGCTGCGCGGGCGGCTCCTCCCGCAGCTCCCCCACATCCATGACGACCAGCCGGTCCTTGCCCTCGGCGGCCTTCACCACGCCTTCCACCCACCGGCCCCGCCCGTCGGTGAGGACCACGTCCTCACCGGGCCGCAGCCGCTTCACGGAGACCGCGTGTCGCCCTTCGGGGCCGTCGAGCACGATCTCCGAGCCCCAGCCGTCGAACCGGTCGACCACGAACACCGGTGCGGTCATCGCCCCTCGCTCCCGGCCTGACCGCCCTGGCCGCTGCCGACCTGGGCGGAGGCCCGCTCGGCCTGCGCGGCGGCGATCTCGGCGGCCAGCACCTCGACGAGTTCCCCGGCGGGCAGCGCGCGGGCCATCCTGTGGCCCTGCCCGGCCCACAGTGCCATGCCCTGGGCGTCCCTGGCCTGGGCGGCGGCCTTGCGCAGCGGCGAGGTGAGGTGGTGGACCTCCGGGTAGGCGGCGGGCGCGTACGGGCCGTGCTCGCGCAGGAACCGATTGACCAGGCCCCGGGCCGGACGGCCGGAGAAGGCGCGGGTCAGCTCGGTGCGGACGAAGAGGGGGTCGGTCAGGGCCTGCTTGTGCACGGCGTGCGCGCCGGACTCGGCGGTGGCGAGGAACGCCGTGCCGAGCTGGGCCGCGCTGACGCCGGCCGTGAGGAGGGCGGCGATCTGGCCGCCGCGCATGATGCCGCCGGCCGCGACCATCGGCAGCGCCACGGCCTCGCGGACCTGGGCGACCAGCGAGAGCAGCCCGATGCCGGCGCGGTCCCGCTCGGGGTCGTCACGATGGGTGCCCTGGTGGCCTCCGGCCTCGACGCCCTGCACGATCACGGCGTGGGCCCCGGACCGCTCCACGGCCTGCGCCTCCTCCGCCGAGGTCGCGGTGACCAGGGTGAGGGTGCCCTTGCGGGCGAGGGAGTCGATGACCTCGGGCGTCGGGCAGCCGAAGTGGAACGACACCACCGGCACCGGGTTGTCGAGCAGCACCGCGAGCTTGGCCTCGTAGCCGTCGTCGCGTCCGCTGTCCGGGTCGCCCAGCTCGGCGTCGTACCAGGTGGCCTCACCGGCGAGCTGCTCCGCGTAGACCTCGACGGCGGCGGGCTCGGCATACTCCGGCTGCGGCATGAAGAGGTTCACGCCGAAGGGGCGGGAGGTGAGCCCCCGGAGCGCCTTGATCTCCTGGTACATCCCGTCGGCCGTCTTGTACCCGGCGGCGAGGAACCCCAGCCCGCCGGCCTCGGACACGGCGGCGGCCAACCGCGGCACGGACACGCCGCCCGCCATCGGGGCCTGCACGATCGGGAGCGGGACGAGATCGGTCAGTGCGGAGGACATGACGGCATGGTGCCATGCCCTCCGGGTGGAGCCGAATCGGGTACGGGGGGTTGTTCGTCGGGTGCGGGTGGGTGGGGGCTGGTCACGCAGTTCCCCGCGCCCCTGAAAAGCCGGGGCTGCGCCCCGTGCTTTTCAGGCCCGCAGGGCCTGGTCTTTCAGGGGCGCGGGGAACTGCGCGAGAAGCCCCACGCAGCCGCACCCGACGACGCACCCACTCAGCGCGCCCGCGAACACACCCACTCAGCGCCCGTTGAACGCGTCCTTCAGCCGAGAGAACAGCCCCTGCTGACCGGGCTGGAACTGCCCCGTCGGCCGTTCCTCCCCGCGCAGCGCGGCCAGCTGCCGCAGCAACCCCTCCTGCTCGGGGTCCAGCTTCGACGGCGTCTGCACCTCGACGTGGACGATCAGATCCCCACGCCCGCCACCCCGCAGATGAGTGACACCGCGCCCGTGCAGCGGGATCGACTGCCCGGACTGCGTGCCGGGCCGGATGTCGACCTCCTCAAGACCGTCCAGCGTCTCCAGCGGCACCTTCGTGCCGAGCGCCGCCGCCGTCATCGGGATCGTCACCGTGCAGTGCAGATCGTCGCCGCGCCGCTGGAACATCGGGTGCGGCAGCTCGTGGATCTCGACGTAGAGGTCACCGGCGGGACCGCCACCGGGCCCGACCTCGCCCTCGCCGGCCAGCTGGATCCGCGTGCCGTTGTCGACACCGGCCGGGATCTTGACCGTCAGCGTCCGCCGCGACCGCACCCGCCCGTCGCCCGCGCACTCGGGGCACGGGTTCGGGACGATCGTGCCGAAGCCCTGGCACTGCGGGCAGGGCCGGGAGGTCATGACCTGGCCGAGGAAGGACCGCGTGACCTGCGAGACCTCACCACGGCCCCGGCACATGTCACAGGTCTGGGCGGTGGTGCCGGGAGCGGCCCCCTCGCCACTGCACGTCGTACAGACGACGGCCGTGTCGACCTGGATGTCCTTCGTCGTGCCGAAGGCCGCCTCGTCGAGGTCGATCTCCAGCCGGATCATCGCGTCCTGACCCCGGCGGGTGCGCGAGCGGGGACCCCGCTGCGACGCCGTGCCGAAGAACGCGTCCATGATGTCCGAGAAGTTGCCGAAGCCGCCTGCGCCGAAGCCGCCCGCGCCTCCGCCGCCCGCCTGGGACAGCGGGTCGCCGCCGAGGTCGTAGACCTGCTTCTTCTGCGGGTCCGACAACACCTCGTAGGCGGCGTTGATCTCCTTGAACCGCTCCTGGGTCTTCGGATCGGGATTGACGTCCGGGTGCAGCTCGCGCGCGAGCCTCCGGAACGCCTTCTTGATCTCGTCCTGGGACGCGTCGCGGCGCACGCCGAGCACGGCGTAGTAGTCCGTGGCCACTTAAGACTCCGCCAGGATCTGTCCGACGTACCGTGCCACCGCTCGTACCGCTCCCATCGTTCCCGGATAGTCCATGCGCGTAGGTCCGACCACGCCCAGCTTCGCTACTGCCTCGCCGCCCGAACCGTAGCCGACGGAGACGACGGACGTGGAGTTGAGTCCCTCATACGCGTTCTCATGACCGATGCGTACGGTCATGCCCGAATCCCCGGCCTCGCCAAGCAACTTGAGGAGGACGACCTGCTCCTCCAAGGCTTCCAGAACGGGCCGGATGGTGAGGGGGAAGTCATGTCCGAAGCGGGTGAGATTGGCGGTTCCGCCGATCATCAGCCGCTCCTCGCTCTCCTCGACCAGTGCCTCCAGCAGGGTGGAGAGCACCGTCGAGACCGTGCCCCGGTCCTCGACGTCGAACGCCTCCGGCAGGTCCTCGACCAGCCGGGGCACATCGGTGAACCGGCGGCCCGCGACCTTGCTGTTCAGCCGGGCGCGCAGGTCCGCGAGTGACGTTTCTCCGAAGGGCGCCGGGCAGTCCACCAGCCGCTGTTCCACCCGTCCGGTGTCCGTGATCAGCACGAGCATCAGCCGGGCCGGGGCCAGCGACAGCAGCTCCACGTGCCGCACGGTCGAGCGGGTGAGCGACGGGTACTGCACGACGGCGACCTGCCGCGTCAGCTGCGCCAGCAGCCGTACGGTCCGCGCCACCACGTCGTCGAGGTCGACCGCGCCGTCCAGGAAGTTCTGGATGGCGCGCCGCTCGGGCGGCGTCATCGGCTTGACGCCCGCCAGCTTGTCGACGAAGAGCCGGTACCCCTTGTCGGTGGGGATGCGGCCCGCGCTGGTGTGGGGCTGGGCGATGAAGCCCTCGTCCTCCAGCGCCGCCATGTCGTTGCGGACGGTCGCCGGGGAGACCCCCAGGTTGTGCCGCTCCGTGAGCGCCTTGGACCCGACCGGCTCCTCGGTGCCCACGTAGTCCTGGACGATGGCGCGCAGCACCTGGAGCCTGCGTTCACTGAGCATCGTCGCGCACACCTCCAGCTCGCTCTCGTGTGACTCCCCCTTGGCACTCACCCCGGGCGAGTGCCAACACTCCCCGCCCAGTGTACGGCGGTGGGGTACGCCCCCGGCAAGGCCGGTCCAGCCATGTCATGCCGACGTGTACCGACCTGTCCGCCGATGTCGGGCCACCTCGCGACCACCGCCGGGCGGCAGGCCGCGCGACCTCCCTCACACCCTCCCCGCGCCCTCCCCGCGCCCTTTCGCGCCCTCCTTCACCGGCGGGCGCCGGGCTACAGCTAGCGTCGGTGCATGACGGTGACTTGGGAAGAGTGCGGGTGGCAGGGATTGACGCCACGGGTCGGACGGTGCCGCCTTCCCGGCTGGGACTGCACGGTCGGGCTGGTGTCCGGGGACGGCGCGGCCCTGATGATCGACGCGGGGTCCAGCCTGCGGGAGGGCGCCCGGTTGCGCACCGAGGCGTGCCGACTGCTCGGTGGCGCGCGTGTGACACATCTCGCGCTGACCCACCCCCACTTCGACCATGTCTTCGGGGCGGCCGCGTTCGCCGGGGTGGAGGTCTTCGGCGCGGTGGGCGTCGACGGTGTCCTGGCCCGTGACCGCGACGCCCTCCGCGCGGACGCCGTGCACCACGGTCTGCCCCCGGCGGACGCCACCGAGGCCGCCGACCTCCTCGTCCTGCCCCGCCACCTGGTCTCCGGCGAGCGGACGCTCGACCTGGGGGGCGGTCTCCAGGTGCTGCTGGCGAACGTGGGGCCGGGACACACCGCACACGACCTGGTGGTCCTGGTCCCGGGCACACCGGCCACGGCGGGGTCCGCGGGTTCGCCGGAGGTCGTCTTCTGCGGGGACCTGGTCGAGGAGTCCGGCGAACCCCAGGCCGGCCCCGACGGCGTCCCCTCCCGCTGGCCGGACGCGTTGGACCGTCTGCTGGCCCTCGGCGGCGAGGACGCCCTGTACGTCCCCGGTCACGGGGCGGTGGTGGACGCGGCGTTCGTCCGGGCCCAACGCGACGCCCTGGCACGGCGCTTCGGCGTGTCGGGCTGAGTACGGCGTATCCGGGCGCCGCTTCTCCTATCGTCATCCGAATGCGCCAGTACTCACCCGACCTGACCCCTCCCTGGAAGAAGTCCCAGCCGGCACCCGAGGTCCCGGCCGACCCCGGACTGGTCGTCGAGGAGCCCACCACCGGCTTCTGCGGCGCGGTCGTCCGCTGCGAGGCGGGCACGGTGACGCTGGAGGACCGCTTCGGCAAGCACCGCGTGTTCCCGCTGGAACCCCGGGGCTTCCTGCTGGAGGGCCGGGTCGTGACGCTGGTCCGGCCCACGTCGTCGGCGCCCGTCCGCCCCTCCCGCACCGCCTCCGGCTCGGTGGCCGTGCCGGGCGCCCGCGCGCGCGTGGCCCGGGCCGGACGCATCTACGTCGAGGGCCGCCACGACGCGGAACTCGTCGAGAAGGTCTGGGGCGACGACCTGCGCGTCGAGGGCGTGGTGGTGGAGTACCTGGAGGGCGTGGACGACCTGCCCGCGATCGTCGCGGACTTCGCACCGGGGCCGGACGCGCGCCTCGGGGTCCTGGTCGACCATCTGGTCCCGGGCAGCAAGGAGTCCCGTATCGCGGCCTCGGTGACGAGCGAACACGCGCTGGTCGTGGGGCACCCGTACATCGACATCTGGGAGGCGGTGAAGCCGTCGTCGGTGGGCATCCCGGCGTGGCCGCGCGTACCGCGCGGGCAGGACTGGAAGACGGGGGTGTGCCGGGCGCTGGGGTGGCCTTCGGACAACACCGGGGCGGTGTGGCAGGCGATTCTGGGGCGGGTGGGGTCCTACAAGGACCTGGAGCCGGAGCTGCTGGGTCGGGTGGAGGAACTGATCGACTTCGTCACGGGTAGCGGTGAGGCCTGACGTTCTCGTAGGCGGCGAACTCGCTCGTGTCCAGCTCGATGCCGATGGGCTCCAGCGGGGTGAGGTCGCCGAACTTGGTGATGCGCTGGCACCTGTAGTCCGCGTCCTCGCCCTGGCCGGTCGGTTCAGTAAGCAGTACGCACTGGGCCATGACGGGATCGATGATGAAATAGGCGGGCACCCCTGCCGCCGCGTAGATCGACCGTTTGACGCCATAGTCGCGGGCCACGCTCGTCTTGGAGACGACCTCCAGGAGCATGGTGATGACCTCGGACGGCATCAGCCTCCCGTGGCCTGGTCCAGCGCCGCGTTCAATCACCACCAGGTCCGGCTGCGGCTCGCTGGTCTCTTCGAGCATCGCGATGTCCTGGGTTTGCAGTCGCCGCCACTGCTGGCGGGGGATCTGGTCCACAACCGCCTCCAGGATGTCGTTGTGGGCCACGTCCGGCCCCGCCATCATCACAATTTCCCCCCGGAGGAGCTCGACCTTGAATCCTTCGGGAAACTCAAAGCTCTCGAAGAACTTCACGATGTCGGTGGTCATCGGTCGGTCGTCCACAGCGGTCATCTCCGCAGCCCTCCGGTTTCCGCCACCGTGCAATTACGGCGGCAGCGTACGAACCAGGTTAGGTACCGAACCCCCGTTCCGCACCGATTCACCCACGCGAGTGATCAGTCCACCAGGTCCCGCACCACCGCGTCCGCCAGCAACCGCCCCCGCAGGGTGAGCACCGCGCGGCCCTCCGCGTACGGGGCCGGTTCCAGGAGGCCGTCGGACAAGGCACGGGCGGCCGCCGCCGCGCCCTCCTCCCGCAGCAACGACAACGGGCACCCCTCCCGCAGCCGCAGCTCCAGCAGGATGCGCTCGACGCGGCGGTCCTCGTCCGCCAGCAGCTCGCGCCCGGCGCCCGGGGACCGGCCCGCCGCCAGCGCGCCCGCGTACGCGCCGGGGTGCTTGACGTTCCACCAGCGCACGCCGCCGACATGGCTGTGGGCGCCCGGTCCCGCGCCCCACCAGTCGGCGCCGCGCCAGTACAGCTCGTTGTGGAGGCAGCGCCCGGCGTCGGACGTGGCCCAGTTGGAGACCTCGTACCAGTCGAACCCCGCCGCCGAGAGCGTCTCCTCGGCGATGAGATACCGGTCGGCGTGCACGTCGTCGTCGGTCATCGGCACCTCGCCCCGGCGGATCCGCCGCGCCAGCTGCGTGCCCTCCTCGACGATCAGCGCGTACGCGGAGACGTGGTCCGGCCCGGCGCCGAGCGCGGCGTCCAGGGAGGCCCGCCAGTCGTCGTCCGACTCGCCCGGCGTGCCGTAGATCAGGTCGAGGTTGACGTGGTCGAAGCCGGCGGCGCGCGCCTCCGCCACGCACGCCTCGGGGCGCCCCGGCGTGTGCGTACGGTCGAGGATCTTCAGCACGTGCTGCCGCGCGCTCTGCATACCGAACGAGAGCCGGTTGAATCCGCCCGCTCGCAGGGTCTCCAGATACGCGGGGTCGACCGACTCCGGGTTCGCCTCGGTCGTCACCTCCGCGTCGTCCGCGAGACCGAACTCCTCCCGGATCGCCCCCAGCATCCGTACGAGGTCGTCGGCGGCCAGCAGGGTCGGCGTGCCGCCGCCGACGAAGACCGTACGGACGGGACGCGGATCGTCGCCCATGACCTTGCGGGCGAGGCGGATCTCGTCGACGACCGTGTCGGCGTAGTTGTCGCGGGAGGCGAGGACGCCGCCGGTGCCGCGCAGCTCGGTGGCGGTGTAGGTGTTGAAGTCGCAGTAGCCGCAGCGGGTCGCGCAGTACGGGACGTGGAGATAGAACCCGAGGGGACGCTCGGCCGCGTCGGCCAGGGCGTGCGCGGGCAACGCCCCGTCGTCGGGGACGGGCTCGCCGTCGGGGAGTGCGGAAGGCATGTCCTCCATTGTCCAGCACCCCCGCCGGTCCTCGGCCCGCTCTTGATCCGCCGCCCTCGATCCGCCGCCGTCGTGCCCCTGCTCCGACCCTGCTCCGACCCTGGTGACGCCCTGCTCCGGCCGCTGCTACTCCGCCCGCAGCACCAGCAGCGCGAGATCGTCGTCGGGTGGCCGTTCCCCGAACTCGTGGACGAGTCGGCGGATGCGTTCGGCGATCAGCTGGGCGTCGAGGCCGGCGCAGCCGGAGAGCGCGGTGGCGAGGCCGTCCCCGTCGTCGAACATGTGCGGGCCGCTGCGCCGCTCGGTGACTCCGTCGGTCACGCAGAGCAGGGTGTCGCCGCAGCGCAGCTCGAACGTCTCGGAGATGTACTCGGTGTCCTCGATCACCCCGAGCAGCGTCTGCGGCTCGGCGACGGTCCGGACGTCGCCGTCGGGGCCCAGGAGCAGGGGCAGGGGGTGGCCGGCGGAGGCGAGGGTGCAGCGGACGCCGCCGGGGACGGGGACGAGTTCGCCGTAGAGGAGGGAGAGGAAGCGGGTCTGGGGGCCGTCGGGGTCGACGAGGGCGGGGTCGCCGGCCGTGACGAGGGCGCGGGCGGCGGCGTCCGCGGCCTCGGTCGCGTCGTCGAGGAGGAGCTGGTTCAGGCGGTCGAGCACGTCCGCGACGCCGTAGCCCTCGCGGGCGAGCAGCCGCAGCCAGGGGCGGGCGAGCCCGATGACCACGGCGGCCTCGGGGCCCTTGCCCTGGACGTCGCCGATCGCGAAGCACCAGCGGCCCCGGCCGGCGGGGAACAGGTCGTAGAAGTCGCCGCTGGGTCCGCCCTTGTCGCACGGCTCGTACACCAGGGCGCTCGACACCCCGGGGATCTCGGCGACCGCGCCCGGCAGCAGGCCGCGCTGGAGCACGCGGCTGATGGTCGCCTGGCGTGCGTACTGGCGGGCCGCCCCGATCGACAGCGCGATACGCCGACTCAGGTCCTCCACCAGCCCGGTCACCTCGTCCGGGAACCGCAACAGCCCGGCCCGCCCGATGACGAGCGTCCCGAGCGGCCGCCCCCCGGCAATCAACCGATAGGCCAGCGCGGCCCCGCCGCCGCGCTCCCCGGCCGACAGACCGTCACGCCCCCACACCGCCCCGCCGTCACGCGGCCCCGCAGATCCACCGCCGAGCGTCCCCGCTGAACGGTCGCCCTCCTCCTGCACCGCCCCGCCGTCGCCCGTCCCCGCGGGCCCGCCGCCACAGCTCCCCGGCGGTGGGCCGCTGCCCGCATCCCCCGGCCCGCTTCGGCGGTGGCCCGTCGGCGAGTCCTCCTCCGTCTCCGTCGGTCGGGCGTCGATCGCCCCCTCCGGCCGGACGCCATCCGTCTCCCCCCGCCCGTCGGCACCCGTCAGCCCCCGCCCGTCGGCACCCGTCAGCCCCTGCCCGCCGACCCCCGCCTCCACCGCGCCGCCGACGCCCGACCCGGCAGACGCGCCTCCGCCCTGCTCAGCAGACGCGCCCCCGCCGCCCTCCGTCAGTCCGCGGCCGTCCGTTCCCGTCGGCACGCAGCCGTCCGTTCCCGTCGGCCCGCAGCCGTCCGTTCCGCTCGGCCCGTTCTCGTCGGCCGGGGCCGGCCACGGTACGGGCACCGCCCTCGACCGTACGGAGTCGGGCAGTCGGGGTGGGTTCTTCTCCAGGGCGCGGCGCAGTTCCTCGATGCGGTTCTCGCTGCCGTGCCAGACGCGGGCGAGTCGTGGTGCGGGGCCGAACGCGCCGTCGCCGCCGCGCCAGCCGAGCCCCTCGTCCTCCAGCCACACCGCGCACCAGTCGGCCAGCCTCGGCACCAGCAGCTGCCCGGCGAGCGCGGCGACCAGGTCCTCGTCGAGCTGCCCGGCGAGCAGATCGGACGCCTCGGCCAGGAAGGACAGCGCGCCCCGGTTCAACCACTCCCGGTCGCGCTCCACACCGTCCCGGGGCAGGGGAGCGACCAGATCGACCGGGTCCGGGCCCTGCTCACGGCCGCCTTCGACGCCGTATCCGACGCGACCGGCGCACGCCCGCGCACCGCCGGGTCCCTGCCCCTCTTCCGCCCCGGCGTACGCCAGCGCACTGTCGACGCCCCGCAGTTCCTCCTCACCGGCGTACGCCAACGCGCGCCAGTCCGCACCCCCCGCGGTCCCCTCGACAGCCCGCTCGGCCGCCTCGCCCCCGCCGGTTCCCTCGGCACCCTCGGCCCTCTCAGCCCGCCCGGCCTCCGGCCCCGCCGCCTCACCGCCGTACGCCCCGAACGCGTCCTCCACCGCCATCGCCCCGTCGACCGACAGCCGCGCCCAGACGGTCTTCACGCCGGTCCGGTAGGTGATCCCCCAGGCTTCGGCGAGCGCGGCGACAAGGCGCAGGCCGCGCCCGTACTCGGCGGCCCCGTAAGGCCGTTCGACGAGGTAGGGGCGTTCGGCGCCCTCGTCCCGTACCGCCCTGGAGGGGTGGTGGTCAGAGACCTCGACGAGCAGCCATCCGGCGGAGGCCGGGTCGTCGCGCCCCAGACGGCACAGCAGTTCGACGTCCGTGCCCGCGTGGACGACGGCGTTGGTGACCAGCTCACTGACCACCACGAGGGCGTCCTCGACGAGGCGCGCGGAGAGGGCCGTGGCGCCCGGCAGATCGAGCTCGGCCCACTCCGCGAGCGCGGTACCGACGAAGCGCCGGGCAGCCCCCGGCGCGAGCGGCCCGCCGGGCAGCGACACATGCACCACCGCGCGCCGGTCCGCGCCCGCGTACGCGGATCCGGCAGCCAGCGCGTCCGCCCCGACGCGCGCGGGCGCGTCGGGCGCGCACGACACGGTCTCCCGTTGCGTCGGAATGGCCCCCACTGAGCGGCTCCCTGAGAAAGTTCGGACGAATAGGCCTCAGGCGGCACGGACAGAGTGACAGACTGACCACGCCCATAAGCGCCGAGTTACCGAAGTGGGCCACCATGAGTGAGAACAGTGCTACGCGGGTGCTCCGAGACGGTCAAAAAGACAGCCAAACGGACGTTCTGATCCGGGCATCCGATCTCCGCGCGCTGACCGCGGCCATGACCGCCGCCCGCGACGGCAGCTTCACGAAGGTCCCGGAGGCGGGCCCCGCCCCGGTGGCGGAGCTGTGCGCCCTCTTCAACCAGATCATCGACCGCAGCACCCACTTCGGCTCCGAAGTGCAGCGGGTGCGGCGGGAGTTGGTCCGGCACGGCCGTCTCGACGAGCGCCTGTCGGCCAGCCCGGGCCAGGGCGCCTGGGCGACCCGCGTCGACGACGTGAACCAGACGCTGGACGCCCTGGTCGCCCCCGCCGCCAACGCCACCCGGGTCCTGGACGCGGTGGCCGGCGGCGACCTCACCCAGCGGGTGGACCTGCACGACGGCAACCGTCAACTGCGGGGTGATCTGCGGCGGTTGGGCCGCGCCGTGAACAAGATGGTCGACCAGCTGTCCCTGTTCACCGGCGAGGTCACCCGGGTCGCCCGCGAGGTCGGCACCGAGGGACGGCTCGGTGGCCGGGCCAAGGTCCGGGGCCTGTCCGGGAGTTGGCGGGACGTGACGGAGGCGGTCAACACCATGGCCGCCCGGCTGACCGCGCAGGTGCGGGACATCGCCCTGGTGACCACGGCGGTGGCCCGCGGCGACCTCACCCGTACGGTGACCGTCGAGGCGACCGGCGAGTTGCTCGAACTGAAGCTCACCGTGAACACGATGGTCGATCAGCTGTCCGCCTTCGCCGACGAGGTCACCCGCGTCGCCCGCGAGGTCGGCACCGAGGGTCAGCTCGGCGGCCGCGCGCAGGTCCGGGGCGTCTCCGGCGTCTGGAAGGACCTCACCGACAACGTCAACTTCATGGCCTCGAACCTCACTTCGCAGGTCCGCAACATCGCCCAGGTGACCACGGCCGTGGCGAACGGCGACCTCAGCCAGAAGATCACCGTCGACGCGCAGGGCGAGATCCTGGAGCTGAAGTCGACGATCAACACGATGGTCGACCAGCTCTCCGCCTTCGCCGACGAGGTCACCCGCGTCGCCCGCGAGGTCGGCACGGAAGGCAACCTCGGCGGCCGCGCCCAGGTCCGGGGCGTCTCCGGCGTCTGGAAGGACCTCACCGACAACGTCAACTTCATGGCGGACAACCTGACTTCACAGGTCAGGAACATCGCCCTCGTCTCCACGGCCGTCGCCCAGGGCGACCTCGGCAAGAAGATCACGGTCGAGGCGAAGGGCGAGATCCTCGAACTCAAGTCGACGATCAACACGATGGTCGACCAGCTCTCCGCCTTCGCCGACGAAGTCACCCGCGTCGCCCGCGAGGTCGGCACCGAGGGCAACCTCGGCGGCCAGGCGCAGGTCCGGGGCGTCAGCGGCGTCTGGAAGGACCTCACCGACAACGTCAACTTCATGGCCCTGAACCTGACCTCGCAGGTCCGCAACATCGCCCAGGTCACCACCGCCGTCGCCAACGGCGACCTCTCCAAGAAGATCACCGTCGACGCGCGCGGCGAGATCCTGGAACTGAAGGACACCGTCAACACGATGGTGGAGCAACTGCGCGCCTTCGCCGACGAGGTGACGCGGGTGGCCCGCGAGGTCGGCACCGACGGCGCGCTCGGCGGCCGCGCCCAGGTGCTGGGCGTCTCTGGCGTGTGGCGGGACCTCACGGACAACGTCAACTACATGGCGGACAACCTGACGTCGCAGGTCAGGAACATCGCCCAGGTGACCACGGCCGTGGCGAACGGCGACCTCTCCAAGAAGATCGACGTGGACGCGCGCGGCGAGATCCTGGAGCTGAAGACCGCCATCAACACCATGGTCGACACCCTCTCCTCCTTCTCCTCCGAGGTCACCCGGGTCGCCCGCGAGGTCGGCTCCGAGGGCCAACTCGGCGGCCAGGCACGGGTGGAGGGCGTCTACGGCACCTGGAAGCGTCTGACGACGAACGTCAACGAGCTCGCCCTGAACCTGACCACCCAGGTCCGCGCCATCGCCGAAGTCGCCTCGGCCGTGGCCCAGGGCGACATGTCCCGGTCGATCACGGTGGAGGCGCGCGGCGAGGTCGCCGAGCTGAAGGACAACATCAACCTGATGGTGGCCAACCTCCGCGAGACCACCCGGGCGAAGGACTGGCTGGAGTCCAACCTCGCCCGGCTCGCCGCCCTGATGCAGGGCCACCGCGACCTGATGGAGGTCGCCGACCTGATCCTGCGCGAGCTGACCCCGCTGGTGAACGCCCAGTACGGCGCCTTCTATCTGGCCGATCCCGACGAGGACGGCGCGGCCCCGCTCCCGGTGGCGCCGACCAAGGGCCTCGCGTTCATCGCTGGCTACGGCGCGGCGCAGGGCGCGACCGTGGAGACCGGCGGCCTGCCCGTGCACGGTCTGGTGGCGCAGGCGGCCCGGGAGAAGAAGCGGATCCTGGTGGAGGAGGCCCCACCGGGCTACATCAAGATCAACAGCGGTCTCGGGGAGGCTTCCCCGTCCAGTGTCGTGATCATCCCGATCCTCTTCGAGGACAAGCTCCTCGGCGTGATCGAGCTTGCCTCCTTCTCCCGCTTCTCCGATGTCCACCTGGCGTTCTTCGACCAGTTCGTGAACACCATCGGCGTCGCCATCAACACCATCATCGCCAACTCCCGTACGGAGTCCCTCCTCGGCGAGTCCCAGCGCCTCGCCATGCAGCTCCAGGAGCGCTCGGACGAACTGCAGATGCAGCAGGCGGAGTTGCAGCGCTCCAACGCCGAACTGGAGGAGAAGGCGGCACTGTTGGCCACCTCCTCGCAGTACAAGTCGGAGTTCCTTGCGAACATGTCCCACGAGCTGCGCACCCCGCTGAACTCCCTCCTCATCCTGGCGCGACTGCTCTCCGACAACCCGGACGGCCATCTCACCGACCAGGAGGTGCAGTTCGCGACCACGATCCACCGCTCGGGCTCGGACCTCCTCCAGCTGATCAACGACATCCTCGACCTCTCGAAGATCGAGGCGGGCCGGATGGACGTACGCCCGAAGCGCCTCCCGCTGATCAAGCTCCTCGACTACGTCCACGCCACGTTCCGCCCCCTCACCCTCGACCGGGGCCTGTCCTTCGAGGTGACGGTCGGCGAGGACGTCCCCCGCGAGATGTACTCGGACGAGCAGCGCCTCCAGCAGATCCTGCGCAACCTCCTCTCCAACGCGATCAAGTTCACCGCGTCCGGCCGGGTCGAGCTGACCGTCAGCCGCGTCAAGGACCCCGACCACCGGTACACCCGCGAGGACCACGACGAGGTGATCGCCTTCGCCGTCTCGGACACCGGCATCGGGATCGCCGCCGAGAAACTCCCGGTGATCTTCGAGGCGTTCCAGCAGGCCGACGGCACCACCAACCGCAAGTACGGCGGCACCGGCCTCGGCCTGTCCATCAGCCGCGAGATCGCCGGCCTGCTCGGCGGCCGCATCATCGCGGAGAGCGTCCCCGGCAAGGGCTCGACCTTCACCCTGTACGTCCCGGTCTTCAGCCCGGGACACGGCGTGACGGGCCCGGTGGTCGAGGAGCGCGGCACCCTCGTCCCCGAACAACTGACCACCGAGCCGTACCCGGCCGCGTACGACGGCGACACGCACGACAGCGACGACTCCTGGCCGGCGCCCACCAAGCTGGAGGCGTGGAAGGTGGGCCGCGCGGGCCAGGTCCTGCCCGGCCGCCGGGTGCTGATCGTCGACGACGACATCCGCAACGTCTTCGCACTCACCCATGTCCTGGGCCGGGTCGGCATGCCCGTCCTGTACGCGGAGAACGGCCGCGAGGGCATCGAGACCCTGGAGCGCAACCCGGACGTCGAACTCGTCCTGATGGACATCATGATGCCGGAGATGGACGGCTACGAGACGATCTCCGCCATCCGCCGCACCCCCCGCTGGGCGGGCCTGCCCATCGTCGCCCTCACCGCCAAGGCGATGCCCGGCGACCGCGAGAAGTCCATCGCCCGCGGAGCCAACGACTACGTACCGAAACCGGTGGACGTCGACCAGCTGCTCACGGTCGTCTGCGCGGTCCTCGACCCGGAAGCCCCGCAGGGCCCGGAGAGCGCCGAGCCGTCCCCCGAGAAACGCACCGAAGAGAACGAGGCACCCTCACCATGACCACTCAGGACCGGACCGACGCGGGCGCGGGCATCCTCCTCGTCGACGACATGGAGGACAACCTGCTCGCCCTGGAGGCCGTCCTGGCATCCCTCAACGAGCCGCTCGTCCGCGCCCGTTCGGGCGAGGAGGCGATGAAGGCCCTCCTGCGGCACCGCTTCGCCGTCGTCCTCCTCGACATCCGGATGCCCGGCATGGACGGCTTCGAGACCGCCGCCCACATCAAGCGCCTCGATCAGACCAAGGACGTCCCGATCATCTTCCTCACCGGCACGGACGCCGACGCCGGTTACGCCTTCCGCGGCTACGCCACCGGCGCCGCCGACTACCTCACCAAGCCCTTCGACCCCTGGGTGTTACGGGCGAAGGTCAGCGTCTTCCTGGACCTGCACCGCAAGACCCGGGAGCTGGAGACCCTGCGGGCGACCCGCCGAGAACACACGGACCAGGTGGACGCCCGCCTGGCGGCCCTGGAGAAACACCTGGCCGCACCTTCACCGGACTTGACCGAGATACGCACGCAGATAGGTGAACTTCGAACCCTGGTGGAGAACAACCGCGCCCTTTAGGGGCGCGGGGAACTGCGCGACCAGCCACGACGAACCCGCAGCCGCCGAGCAGTCCCCCGCCCCCTCCCTGCGAACGCGCTACGCCTCACGAGCTCCCGCGTACATGTCCTCGATCAGGTGCTGGTACTCCTTCTCCACCACCGGCCGCTTCAACTTCAGGCTCGGCGTCAGCTCACCGTGCTCGACATCGAGGTCCCGCGGCAACAACCGGAACTTCTTGATCGTCTGCCACCGCTGCAACCCCTCGTTGAGCTGCTTGACGTACCCGTCGATCATCTCGACCGTCGCCGGCGCCGCGATGATCTCCTCGTACGACTTCCCGCCCAGCCCGTTCTCGGCGGCCCAGCCCTGGAGGGACGGCTCGTCGAGCGCGATGAGGGCCGTGCAGAAGTTCCGGTCGGCGCCGATCACCATGACGTTGGAGGTGAAGGGGCACAGCGACTTGAACTGCCCCTCGATCTCGGTCGGCGCGATGTACTTGCCGCCGGACGTCTTGAACAGGTCCTTCTTCCGGTCGGTGATCCGCAGGTACCCGTCGGGCGACAGCTCACCGATGTCACCGGTGTGGAACCACCCGTCGGCCTCCAGCACCTCCGCCGTCTTCTCCGGCAGCCCGTGGTAGCCCTCCATCACACCGGGCCCGCGCAGCAGGATCTCGCCGTCGTCCGCGATGCGCACCTCGCAGCCGGGCAGCGGCTTGCCGACCGTACCGGTGCGGTAGGCCTCGCCGGGGTTCACGAAGGAAGCCGCCGAGGTCTCGGTCAGGCCGTAGCCCTCCAGGATGTGGATGCCGGCGCCGGCGAAGAAGAACCCGATCTCGGGCGCCAGCGCGACCGAGCCGGAGACACAGGCCCGCAGCCGGCCGCCGAACGCCTCGCGGAGCTTGGCGTACACCAGCTTGTCGGCGACCGCGTGCTTCGCGCCGAGCGCGAACGGCACCGAGGCCGTGCCGGTGCGGCGGAAGTTGTCCTGGCTGGTCTTGGCGTACTCGCGGGAGACCCCGGCCGCCCACTGGAAGATCTTGTACTTGGCCGGGCCGCCCGCGCGGGCCTTGGCGACGACGCCGTTGTAGACCTTCTCGAAGATGCGGGGCACGGCCGCCATGTACGTCGGCTGCACCACCGGCAGATTCTCGATGATCTTGTCGATCCGGCCGTCGACCGCGGTGACGTGCCCGACCTCGATCTGACCGCTGGTGAGCACCTTGCCGAACACGTGCGCGAGCGGCAGCCACAGGTACTGCACGTCCTCGGCGCTGACCAGCCCGGTCGCGGCGATCGCCTTCGCCATGTACGACCAGTTGTCGTGCGGCAGCCGGACACCCTTGGGGCGGCCGGTCGTGCCCGAGGTGTAGATGAGGGTGGCCAGCTGGTCCTTGGTGATCGCGCCGACCTTCTCCTTGATCAGGTCGGGGTTCTTCTCCAGGTACGCCGCGCCGCGCTTCTCCAGCTCGGCCAGGGAGAGGACCCAGTCCTCGGAGAGGTCCGCCCCCTCGGTGTCGATGACCACGACGTGCGTCAGCTCGGGCAGCTCGGCCTTCTTCTCCCGGGCCTTCGCGAGCTGCGCCGCGTCCTCGGCGATGAGCACCCGACTGGACGAGTCCGAGAGGATGTACGCGGACTCCTCGGCGTTGGTCTGCGGATAGACGGTCGTGGTGGCGGCGCCCGCGCACATGATGCCGAGGTCGGCGAGGATCCACTCGATACGGGTGGACGAGGCGAGGGCCACCCGCTGCTCGGGCTGCACCCCCAGCTCGATCAGTCCGGCCGCGACGGCGTAGACCCGTTCGGCCGACTGCGCCCAGCTCAGCGACTTCCAGTCGGAGGGCCCCTCCCCGGAGGCCGGTGGCACCGGGTAGCGGTAGGCCTCGCCGTCGGGCGTGGCCGCCACGCGCTCGAGGAAGAGGGCCGCCACCGAGGGCGGACGGTTCTCGATCAGGGTCTGTGTGTCGCTCACGACATCCTCCGGGGCACGCGACAGTACAGCTGGCTCACGGACTGTGCGGCTGGCTCAAAGCGGCTGTTGTTTAACTCGCGAGTAACCATCGAGTGGTGATCAGGGTAGAGCGCGGTCCGCCTGTTGGTAAGGGGCGGCGACGGGTCACTTTCCACCGAGAACGACCCTACGAACACACGCGGGCCCGTCGCGGCGACACGCGACGAGCCCACGCTCCACTCAAGTTTCCGGGAGCAACCGGTGGCTACTTCTTGCCCTTGCCGCTGCCGGCACTGTCGTCGCTGGACAGAACGGCGATGAAGGCCTCCTGCGGAACCTCCACAGAGCCCACCATCTTCATCCGCTTCTTGCCTTCCTTCTGCTTCTCCAGCAGCTTCCGCTTCCGGGAGATGTCACCGCCGTAGCACTTGGCGAGGACGTCCTTGCGGATGGCGCGGATGGTCTCGCGGGCGATGACCCGCGAGCCGATGGCCGCCTGGATGGGCACCTCGAAGGCCTGCCGCGGGATCAGCTCGCGCAGCTTGGCGACGAGCCGCACCCCGTACGCGTACGCCGCGTCCTTGTGCGTGATCGCCGAAAAGGCGTCCACCTTGTCGCCGTGCAGCAGGATGTCGACCTTGACCAGGCTGGAGGTCTGCTCACCCGTGGGCTCGTAGTCGAGCGAGGCGTACCCGCGCGTCTTCGACTTCAGCTGGTCGAAGAAGTCGAAGACGATCTCCGCGAGCGGCAGCGTGTACCGGATCTCGACCCGGTCCTCGGACAGGTAGTCCATACCGAGCAGGGTGCCGCGCCGGGTCTGGCACAGCTCCATGATCGAGCCGATGAACTCGGTCGGAGCGAGGATCGTGGCGCGTACGACGGGCTCGTACACCTCGTTGATCTTGCCCTCGGGGAACTCGCTCGGATTGGTGACCGTGTGCTCGGTACCGTCCTCCATCACGACCCGGTAGACCACGTTGGGCGCGGTGGCGATCAGGTCGAGCCCGAACTCGCGCTCCAGCCGCTCCCGGATCACGTCGAGGTGCAGCAGCCCGAGGAAGCCGACGCGGAAACCGAAGCCCAGCGCGGCGGACGTCTCCGGCTCGTACACGAGCGCGGCGTCGTTGAGCTGGAGCTTGTCGAGCGCCTCGCGCAGCTCGGGGTAGTCGGAGCCGTCCAGCGGATAAAGGCCCGAGAAGACCATGGGCTTCGGGTCCTTGTACCCGCCGAGCGCCTCCGTGGCCCCCTTCTGCTGGCTGGTGACGGTGTCACCGACCTTGGACTGACGGACGTCCTTCACACCGGTGATGAGGTAACCCACCTCGCCGACGCCGAGACCGTCGGCGCCGAGCATCTCGGGAGAGTTGGTCCCGATCTCGAGAAGCTCATGCGTCGCGCCCGTGGACATCATCTTGATGCGCTCACGCTTGTTGAGCTGGCCGTCGATGACACGGACGTACGTCACGACACCGCGGTAGGAGTCATAGACCGAGTCGAAGATCATCGCGCGGGCCGGGGCGTCCTTGACGCCGACGGGCGCCGGGACCTCCTTGACCACCCGGTCCAGCAGCGCGTCCACACCGAGTCCGGTCTTCGCGGAGACCTTGAGCACGTCGGACGGGTCGCACCCGACGAGGTTGGCCAGCTCCTCGGCGAACTTCTCGGGCTGCGCGGCCGGCAGGTCGATCTTGTTCAGTACGGGGATGATCGTGAGCTCGTTCTCCATCGCCAGGTACAGGTTGGCGAGGGTCTGCGCCTCGATCCCCTGCGCCGCGTCGACGAGGAGGACGGTCCCCTCACAGGCCGCCAGCGACCGCGACACCTCGTACGTGAAGTCGACGTGCCCGGGGGTGTCGATCATGTTGAGGATGTGCGTGTTGCCCGGATCAGTGGTCGGCGCCCAGGGCAGACGCACCGCCTGGGACTTGATCGTGATGCCGCGCTCACGCTCGATGTCCATGCGGTCGAGGTACTGAGCACGCATCTGCCGCTGCTCGACCACACCGGTCAGCTGGAGCATCCGGTCGGCGAGCGTGGACTTGCCGTGGTCGATGTGCGCGATGATGCAGAAATTGCGGATCAGAGCCGGGTCGGTACGGCTCGGCTCGGGCACATGGCTAGGGATCGCGGGCACGCAGGGTCCTGATTCTTGAGCGTCCGCAGCCGTCTGCGGTCTCGGGTCGGATCGGGTCTGGCGGGTCTGTACGTAGGCACCATGGTCCCACGGGTGGAGGGCTGCGACCGGTTTGGGCCGACGCGAGAGCTGCTGGTAACGTGGGCCGCTGTGTCTCATGCCCTCTCTGCAGGAGGCACAGCCAGAGAAAACCAAGCGCAATCCAAGCTGAAAAGGCTCATTCGTGGCGAACATCAAGTCCCAGATCAAGCGGAACAAGACCAACGAGAAGGCGCGCCTTCGCAACAAGGCCGTCAAGTCGTCGCTCAAGACCGCGATCCGCAAGGCCCGCGAGGCCGCTGCCGCGGGTGACGTCGAGAAGGCAACCGAGTACCAGCGCGCTGCCGCGCGTCAGCTCGACAAGGCCGTCTCGAAGGGCGTCATCCACAAGAACCAGGCCGCCAACAAGAAGTCGGCGCTTGCTTCCAAGGTCGCCACCCTCCAGGGCTGAGCTTCACCTTTGATCTGACCGTCGGCTGGACCAGAGCGGGCCCTCTCTCTCCGCTCCCACCCGACACCCCGGATCCGCACGCGGCCTGCGTTCGCCACGCGGGTGCGGATCCCCCATCTCGAACCGAAGGCCCCGCCGCCGCCCCTTCCCCGGGACGAACGCGGGGCCTTCGGCATGCCCGCACCCACCCGCTCAACCCCGACGCGACCGGGCCGCCCGCGCGATCACCACGACCGCCTTCTCCAACACGTACTCGGGATCGTCCCCGCCGCCCTTGACCCCGGCATCGGCCTCGGCGACCGCCCGCAACGCCACGGCCACCCCCTCCGGCGTCCACCCCCGCATCTGCTGCCGCACCCGGTCGATCTTCCACGGCGGCATCCCCAACTCCCGCGCGAGATCCGCGGGCCGCCCACCCCGCGCCGACGACAACTTCCCGATCGCCCGCACCCCCTGGGCCAACGCGCTGGTGATCAACACCGGCGCCACCCCCGTCGACAACGACCACCGCAGCGCCTCCAGCGCCTCCGCCGCCCGCCCCTCGACGGCCCGATCGGCCACCTCGAAGCTCGACGCCTCGGCCCGCCCGGTGTAGTACCGCCCGACCACCGCCTCGTCGATCGTCCCCTCGACGTCCGCCACCAACTGCGACGCGGCCGACGCCAACTCCCGCAGATCACTCCCGATCGCGTCGACCAGCGCCTGGCACGCCTCCGGCGTCGCGGACCGCCCGAGCGTCCGGAACTCCCCCCGCACGAACGCCAGCCGATCCCCCGGCTTCGTCATCTTGGGGCACGCCACCTCCCGCGCCCCCGCCTTGCGCGCCGCGTCCAGCAGGGCCTTGCCCTTCGCGCCGCCCGCGTGCAGCAGCACCAGGGTGATCTCCTCGGCGGGAGCCCCCAGATATGCCTTCACGTCCTTGACCGTGTCGGCCGACAGATCCTGCGCGTTCCGCACGACCACGACCTTGCGCTCCGCGAAGAGCGACGGACTCGTCAACTCGGCGAGCGTGCCGGGCTGCACCTGGTCCGAGGCCAGATCCCGCACATCCGTGTCGGCGTCAGCGGCCTTCGCCGCGGCCACCACCACCCGCACAGCCCGGTCGAGCAGCAACTCCTCCTGCCCCACGGCCAACGTCACGGGGGCGAGAGGATCATCGTTCACAGTCTTCTTGGCCATCCCGGACAGCATCCCACGCCCCACTGACAACCACCCGCGGCAACCGCGCCCGGCCAGGGGCGCGGGGAACTGCGCGGGGACCTGTGCGAGCACCCCCACAAACCCGCACACGACGAACGACCGACCAGTCACCCGGCGCCCCCCAGCGGAGCGTCACGGCTCCTCCCGCCACCCCTCCCACTCCCCCACGAACTCGTCCAACGCCACCGGATCGAACCGCTCCCGCTCGTCCCGCAGCACCACCAACCACTGCGCGTCCTCGGCGTCGTCCTCCCCCGCCAACGCGTCCCGCACCACCTGCGGCTCCTCATCCAGCCCGAACCGCTCCCGCAGCGCCTCGACAACCTCCTCGGCCGCGTCCCGGTCCGGCAACACCAGCACATGCCTCACATCACTCACGCCCCCATCTTCCGCCACCCACCTGGGGCCCTCCCCCCTCCCCCCCTCCCCCGCCCTCCCCTTCCTCCCTCTCCCGGGAGCCCCCACCCCACCCCGCTACTTCCCCACCTCCGGCACCCTGTCCAGCTCCATCCCGAATCGGTCCCGGTACACCGACAACACCTCCTCGTCCGAGCCCAGCTCGGTCACCTCGCGGGCGCCGGCCGCCGAGGTGGTGGTGAACGTGCGGCCGCTGAGGGTGATGCGGCCGCCGTCGTCCGTGAGACGGGAGCAGACGAGGGACTGGGTGAAGTGGGAGGCCGGCGAGGTGCTGTGCCACCAGGCCCCGGCCACGAAGTCCCCGAGCGCCCTCGGCCGCGTCTCCAACCGGTACTGCGGCTTGCCGTTCCGGAACACGTCCAGGTCCCCGAACTCCCGGCCCCCGCTCTCCCGGTCCGCCTCCGCCACCCGGAACATGCCTCCCGGATCCTCCTGCTCCGCCCGATCCCCGAACTCCAGCGGAAAGTGACTGTTCGCCCCGAACCCGACATCGGCCAGCCAGTCACCCCCGTCCACCGTCCGCACCCGCAGCGCCAGATGGTCGTACGGGATCCCGAGCCGCCCCTCCTCGCCGTACACCCGTGCCGCGAGCAGCGTCACGTCGAACCCGAGCTTCGAGAGCAACGCCCCGAACAATCCGTTCAGTTCGAAGCAGAACCCGCCCCTGCGCTCCCCGACCACCTTGTCCAGCAGCCGCTTCTCCTCCAGCACGATCTCCTCTCCGAGGTGGATCGACAGGTTCTCGAACGGCACCGCCCGCAGATGGCGCAGGTGCAGTTCACGCAGTACGTCGACGGTGGGCCAGGCCTGCTGCTCGGCCCCGAGACGGCGAAGGTAGGCATCAAGCTCTGCGGTGTCCATGCCCTCAGTCTCGCGCCACGAGCAACTCCTTCGCCGTACCCGCGACGGCGACCGCGCCGTCCTCGTCCGTACGCAGCACCGTGGCACCCCCGGCCCGCAGCGCCGCGACCGTGCTGGGCGCCGGATGGCCGTACGGGTTGTCCGCGCCGACCGAGATGAGCGCCAGCTCGGGGGCCATGGCCCGTATCAGCCCCGGATCCTGGTAGGCCGAACCATGGTGCGCGACCTTCACCACGTCCACGGCCCCGAGCGCGGCGGCCTCCGCGGACCTCGCCAACTCTCGCTGACCGGGCGGTTCCAGGTCGCCGAGGAGCAGCAGGGTCAGCCCGGCCGAGCGGACGAGCATGGTCACGCTGGCGTCGTTCGGCCCGTCCGGCGTGACCGCGTCGCCCGGCGGCCACAGCACCCGCCAGGCCAGGCTGCCCGTGCGCCGCTCCTCCCCGGCCACGGCCCGTGTCAGCGGGATCCGCCGGGCCGCCGCCTCCCTGCGCACGAACGCCGCCTGCTCCACGGGCTCCTCGAACCCCGTCGTCGCGATCGCCCCCACCGAGCGCCCCCGCAGCACGCCCGGCAGACCCACCACATGGTCGGCGTGGAAGTGGGTGAGCACCACCAGCGGAATCTCGGTGATGCCGAGCGAGGTCAGACACCGGTCGACCAGCACGGGATCGGGTCCCGCGTCCACGACCACCCCCGCCCCGTCGCCCGCCGCGAGGACGGTCGCGTCCCCCTGGCCCACGTCGCACATCACGAAGCGCCAGCCCGGCGGCGGCCACCCCGTGATCACCCTGGTCAGCGGCGGTGGCTGCACCACGACCAGCAGGAACGCCACCAGGCAGGCCCCCACCAGCCACGGATGGCTCACCAGCCGCCGTCCGACGAGGACGACGACCACGGTGACCAGGCCGAGCAACAGCGCGCCGGCCCAGCTGCCCGGCCAGTCCACGCCCGCTCCGGGCAACGAGGCCCCGGTGCGGGCGATGTCGGCGATCCAGCCGGCCGGCCAGCTCGCGCACCAGGCAAGGCACTCGGCCACGGGCATCGCCACCGGTGCCGTCGCCAGGGTGGCGAACCCCAGCACCGTCGCCGGGGCCACCGCGAATTCCGCCAGCAGATTGCACGGCACCGCCACCAGGCTCACCTTGGCCGACAGCACGGCCACGACCGGCGCGCACACCGCCTGCGCGGCTCCCGCCGCCGCCAGCGCCTCGGCCGGACGCGGTGGCACCCGGCGCCGCTGGAGCGCCGCACTCCAGCGGGGAGCGAGGGTGAGCAGGGCGCCGGTGGCGAGGACGGACAGCAGGAAGCCGTAACTACGGGCCAACCACGGGTCGTACAGCACCAGCAGCAGGACCGCCGTCGCCAGTGCCGGGATGAGGGACCTGCGGCGCCCCGTCGCGATGGCCAGCAGCGCGATCGAACCGCACGCCGCGGCCCGCACCACACTCGGGTCGGGCCGGCACACGATCACGAACCCGAGTGTCAGCGCCCCACCGGCCAGCGCGGTCGCCCGCAACGGGATCCCTAGCCGGGGCGCCAGCCCTTTCCGCTCCGCCCGCTGAGCCAGCCCCGGCGGACCGATGAACAGGGCCAGCAGGATCGTGAAGTTCGCGCCGCTGACGGCCAAAAGATGCGTGAGATCGGTCGCCTTGAACGCCTCGTCCAACTCCGCCGGCACCCGCGAGGTGTCCCCGACGACGAACCCGGGCAACAGGGCCCGCGCGTCCGCGTCCAGCCCGTCGGTCGCCTCCCGCAGCCCCGCGCGCAGCCGCCCCGCGACCCGCTGCACCTCGCTCGCCTCCTCCACCACGGCCGGGGCCCCACCGCCCCGCACCCTCAGCACGGCGGCCACCCGGTCTCCCCCGACCATGGCCGGCACGGCCTGCGCGGCCACCCGCACCCGCGTCGACGGCAGCAGCGAGAGCCAGGCCGCCCGGCCGGCCCCCGCCTCCACGTCGACGATGACCAGCACCGGAGTCCGCGTGTCGACGACCGCCCCGTCCGGGCTCCGCACACGCCGTACCTCGGCCTGGAGGAGGACCGCGGCCGGGGCCGCGCGGTGGCCCTGGACCTGGGGCCGGGTGAGACGCGGGTCGGAGGTGAGCTCCACCTCCGCGGTCACCCGGGCGTACCGCTCGGCCAGCCCGGGGACCGGCCCCCGCCGCAGATCCGCCCCGTGCAGCCCGGCGGAGACGGCAGCCGCGCCCGCACAGAGCAGCACCGCGGCGACAGACACCTTCGTCCAGGCCCCGCCGCCTGAGCCGCCCTCGGACCCGCGCCTCCGTCGCGGCGCTTGCCGGCGGACCAGCAGAGCCACCCCCACCACCCCACAGACCGCGGCCACTCCCGTGATCCACCCCGGCGAGGCATGGACCGTCAGTGCCGCCGTCGCCCACGCGGCCAGCGCCGGTGGGACGAGGCGCAGGTCCGTGGGCCCCTCCTGCCGGGGGTGCGCGTCGCCGAGCCGGCTACCCGAGGCCGCGTGCACGGCGGATCGCGGCGGAGCACCGGGCGCCCCAGCCCCGGCAGGCCCCACCCCCGCCGACGTCCTCTCCTCCTCTCCCGCCGTCCTCATGGCCGTACGAGATTCCGTAGGTCGGCGAAGCGGCGGTCGCCTACAGGTAGTCGCATACCTAGCAAAACAGCAAAGAAGCGGCCCCCGGCGGTGTTGGAAGCACCGACCGAGGGCCTGACCGACCTACCTGATACGAGCAGGAGACCGGGTCCATGGATCATCCCATGCCGTCCGCCGGGCGGACCATCACTCTGCCCACCCTCGACTACGGCGACGTGACGCTGACGTGCCCCCAGTGGTGCACCGGCCACGCCGACCACCGGCCCGACACCTACCGCGCCGACATCCACCACAGGGGCCCGGACGTCGTCCTCGCCTTCCACGGCGCCGAGATCATCGCCGCCGGGCTCTCGCAGTCGCCCTTCGCCACGATCGTCACCCCCGGCCTCGGCGGCCCGACGGTCGGCGCCTCGGTGTCCCCGCCGGACCGGTCGCTTACGCCCGTCGACCTGTACTCCCTCGCCGTTGCTCTCGACAGCTACGCGGACCAGCTGCGCGACCTCGCCGAGCAGCTGCACGCGCTCCTCGTCGGGGGTGCCCGGTGAGCCGCAGCCTCGTACGCCGCCCCACCGAGAACGCCGCGATCCGCGCGGCCGACCGGTCGGCCCGGCGACTCCCGCCCGTCCCCGCCCTCATGGCCGCTCTCCTCGACGCCCACCAGCGTCGCGACCTGGAGGGCGTCACCCTCGCCGCGCACCGCGCCGTCCGCGCCGCTGAGCCGGGGGTGGGCGAATGATCGGCAACCCGTCCCGGGCGCTGGCCGTCGGCGCCGGCCTCGTCATCGTCGCGCTCACCGCGGCTGCGTTCTGGCTGTCGTACGCGCACCTCGCCGAGGTCGCCCTCGCGCACGGCATGGCCGGTAAGGACGTCCGGGCGTGGGCGTGGCCCGCGACCCTGGACCTGTTCATCGTCGCCGGGGAGCTGCTCATGCTCCGGGCCGCGCTCGCGGGCGAGGTCGACCGGTGGGCGATCGGTCTCACGGTGGTTGGCTCTGGCTCCTCGATCGCCCTGAACGTTGCCGGGGTCGGGGGGAACGCCGAGCCGCTGGACTACGTGGTCGCCGCGGTGCCGCCCACGGCCGCGCTGCTGGCGTTCGGGGCGCTCATGCGGCAGATCCACCAGGCGCTCGCCGAACGCGCCGAGCCGGTCGACGTGACCGCCGAGGTGACCACGGCCGTGACCGTAGAGCGGGTCGAGGATGACCAGCCGCAGCCCGCGCTGGAGGCCGCCCCGCTGGTCATCCCGCCCCTCGACGAGGGCGTTTTCTGGAGCCCCTCGTGGCGCCGTGATCTGACCGCGAAGGCGACCGCCCCGGTACCCGCCGCACAGGCCCGGCAGGTGGTCACAGCGGCTGTCGCGCTCACCCCAGCCGACCTGCGGAGAGAGGCCCGCAGGCTGCACCGGGAGGCGGTCAGGTCGACGAAGCGGCCGGTGACCATCAAGACGCTTCAGGACGAACTCGGTCTGTCGCGTCGTGAGGCGACCGAGCTGCGGCGTGACGTGGTCGGGGTGGTGCGGCCATGAGCGACGCCGTGGAGAAGGCAGAGCAGGCGGTCCGGGCCGCCGAGACCGACACGGCCGCCGTGCAGCTGGCCATGGCGGCGATGGAGCTGGCGAAGCTGGCCACCCAGCAGCAGGCACAGGCGCCGGCGGCGACCTGCCAGCACGACCACCACAACACCCGCCGCAGCGCGGGCGAGTGGATCGGCATCGCCTGCGCGGTGTGCGTCGGCAGCGTCGGCCTGGCGTTCGCGTCCCTCGCGCTCGCCATCCTCGGCGGCGTCGGCGCGATCGTCGTCCTCGTCCTCCGGGACATGTGGCGCGACATGCACAAGGGCCGCTGACTCGCCCTTCCGTCCCCCGCAGCACGTCTGCGGGGGTGCGGTGGGGCCGGACAGCCCGGCCCGTCCCAGGAGGACACCGTGACCCGAGAACAGCGACTGACCATGGCCGACGCCGCCAACACCAGGGCCGCAGCCCTCGCCCGCGACGCCGAGGACGCCGCCCGCAGCTTCCACGACCGACACAAGGCCGCGCCGCTCGCCGCCGCCGGCGCTCTGTGGGCCGACATCGCCCGCAGCCACGCCGCCATCGCCGCCGCACTGCCCGAGACCGCCAAGGAGAAGTGATGGCCGACAACCCCGACATCCGCTTCGCCGACTTCACCACCGGCGAGAAGCTGCGCGTCATCGCCCTGACCGCCCGCATGGCCAAGCGTGGCGCGGCCGGTGACGGCGTCGACCTCTCCGACCTGAAGCGGAAGGTCGAGCGGATCGAGCGGCAGGCCGCCCGCCGCAAGAAGAAGTAGCTCCACCCCGGGGGCGGCCTCAACCGCCAAGCCGCGGCCGCCCCCGGGCCCGGACCGCCCATCAGAACAACCCGGAGAGACCAGCATGACGGACACCGTCGTACCCGCCAGCGTCGACACCGAGGAGCAGGCCCCGCCCGTTCCCGTCGACAACCCCAAGCTTCCCGACCCCGGCGTCACCGACGAGAAGCGCCGGCCGATCCTCCCTGCGTGGCTGAAGGACCGCACCGAGTTCGCCACCACCACCCGCCACGCGGGCGCCCGCCTCGGCTACGCCAGCGCCTATCACGGGCTCCGTCTGCCCTGGTACGGCATCCAGTTGACCGCCATGGCCCCCCGCGGTGCCTGCCGCCTCGTCGCCGAGACGAACCGGTGGGTGTGGGACCGCGAGGCCGCCCCGTTGCGCGGGCACGCCGTCCGTACCGAGGACGTCGAGGAGTACCTGCACCTGGCCCGGCTGCGCGGCAACCGCGTCCGGCTGCGCGGCCTGGTCACCGTCGTCGCCACGGTGTTCGGCCTCGGCTTCGCCCTGTGGCTGTACGTCATGGCGCCCGCGTTTCTGTGGGTGTTCGCGGCCGGCGGGGTGATGACCCTCGGCTACTTCGGGCAGCAGCCCGATGCCCCTGTCATCGGTCCGGCCGTGCTGCGCACCGAGTTGCAGAGGCTGACCGGCACGATCGTGCTGCGCGCCCTGGACTCCATCGGCAACCCGCGCATCTCGGCCGCCGTGAAGAAGGGCGGCGACATGAACGGCATGCGCTTCACCAGCGAGATCACCCGCGACGGGCCCGGCTACCGCGCCGACCTCGACCTTCCGTACGGCGTCGTCCCCGAGGACGTGATGGAGCAGCGCCAGGCCCTCGCGTCCGGCCTGCGCCGCAAGCTGGGCTGCGTGTGGCCGTCCGGCGACCCCGACGAGCACGAGGGGCGGCTGATCCTGTGGGTCGGCGACAAGCCCATGAACGAGACGACGAAGCCGCCGTGGCCGCTGCTCAGCGAGGGCGAGGTCGATCTCTTCAAGCCCGTCGTGTTCGGCAACGACCAGCGGATGCGCGCCATCGTCGTCACCCTCATGTTCGCGTCCGTCGTGATCGGCTCCATCCCCAGGATGGGGAAAACCTTCCTGCTCAGGCTGCTGCTGCTCATCGCCGCCCTCGACCCGCGCGCGGCCCTGTACGCGTTCGACTTCAAGGGCACCGGCGACCTCGGCCCGCTGGAGCCCGTATGCCACCGCTACCGGTCCGGCGAGGACGACGACGACCTCCTGTACGTCCTGCACGCCATGCGGGAGCTGAAGGAGGAGCTGCGGCGCCGCGCCAAGGTGATCCGCTCGCTGCCGAAGTCCCGCTGCCCCGAGTCGAAGGTCACCCCGGCCCTGGCCAGCGACAAGAGCCTCGGTCTGCACCCGATCGTGATCGGCTTCGACGAGTGCCAGGTGCCGTTTGAGCACGAGAAGTACGGCGCCGAGCTGGAATCGATCTGCACCGACATCGCCAAGCGCGGCCCCGCCCTGGGCATCGTCGGGATGTTCGCCACCCAGCGGCCCGACGCGAAGTCCCTCCCGCCGGGCATCTCGGCGAACGCGGTGCTCCGGTTCTGCCTGAAGGTGATGGGCCACACCGCGAACGACATGGTGCTTGGCACCGGCGCCTACAAGTCGGGCATCCGCGCGACCATGTTCACCCGCTCCGACCGCGGCATCTGCTGGATGTCCGGCGAGGGCGACGACCCGCTGATCGTGGCCTCGGCGTTCGTCGACGGCCCAGGCGCCGAGCTGGTCGTGGCCCGCGCCCGGCAGCTGCGCGAGGACTACGGCAACGTCACCGGCCACGCCCTCGGCGAGGGACCGGCGGCCACGGTCGGGATGGACATCCTCGGCGACGTCCTGAAGGTCATGGCCGTCACGGAGAAGGCCACGTGGTGCGAGCGCCTGGCCGCCCGTCTCGCCGAGCTCCGGCCGGACGTGTACGGGGAGTGGAAGGGCGAGCACGTCACCGCCGCACTCAAGCCCTGGAGCGTCCGTACGGGCCAGGTGTGGGGGCAGACCGAGGAGGGCGAGGGCAAGAACCGGCGCGGCATCGAACGTGCCGATGTGGTCGCCGCGGTCGCCCGCCGGGAGGCCGACCGGCTCGCCGCCTGAGCCCCGGAACGGGCCGCTAGACCTAGCAACCCGCCCCGCTAGGTCTAGCACCCCCGCTAGCACCAAATACGGCCCCTGAGCAGGCACCTAGCGTCTAGCAGGGGCGCCGCTGGAACCCCGGGAACACCCCCATCTGGAGAGGAAGACACCCCATGTGGCTCGCTATGGCCGCCCTCGTGCTCTGGCTCGGCTTCTACGCCGTCCAGTGCGCCGTCAAGCCGTTCGCCCCGTGCCGGAAGTGCGGCGGCCTCGGAAAGATCAAGCAGTTCGGGAAGACGAAGATGTGCCCGCGCTGCCTCGGCAAGAAGCTCCGGCTCCGCGTCGGCCGCCGCGCGCACAACGCCTGGCGCCGCACCCACGAGGCCGGCGCCCGCTGACCGCCACGACGGCCCCCGGGCGGGATACGCGTACCGTCCGGGGGCCGTCTCATGCCTGCGCGCGGAGACGCGTACGCGCGCAGTGTCCCGGCCCGGCCGCCTCGCTCGGGGGCAGCGTCAGCGACCAGGCCGGGGGCTCTTGCGGTGGCAGGTGCAGCCGCACCGCAGCGTCATCAGCGGCGCCTCCCACGAGGGTGCGCCCTCGCGCCGTACCGGTCCCGGGCCGGAGCAGTAGCGGTGCATGCCCTGCTCGCACTCCGGCGTCTTCGCGGCAGCGGTCACAGCGGCTGATCGGCGAACGGAACGAGGTCGTACGCGTGGCGGCACGAGGCGCACGCGAACAACCCGCCCGGGCCGGAGCCTGAGCCCTGGTCGTCCGGGACGCGCACGAGGCGCGCGCTGCGGCTGAAGTCCTCGTGCCACGAGCAGAAGGCGAACGATGCGGCCTCGTCGGTGTCCTTGGCCACGGTCACCCCCTCCGCTTCCGGCGCGGCTGGTGGTGGTTGCGGATCTCGACGTTCAGATCCGAGACGCGCGACCCGTCGTCCTGCGCCCTGGCCTCGGCCCGCTGCTTCACCAGCGCGGCACACACCCCGCAGTCCGCCGGCGGCACCGGCTCATCGAGCGGCAGGGCGAGCAGGGGCGGCGGCTCCATCGTGGTGTGACAGTCGGTCATGGTCGGCTCCATGGCAGGCGGACGTGGGTACCGTCACATCGTGCCGACCAGGCAAGGCCCTGCCGTTGCCAAGCTGGCAACACCCAGGGCCTTGACCGCCGTTGACCGGAGCGCTACACCCCGCACCAGTTGGCGAACTCCAGCAGATCCCCCGACGCCTTCGAGCGGGCCCGCAGCAGCGTCGCCACCGTCTCGTGCACGCCCGGGTGATACCGGGTCTGCTGCGGTGCTGTCCGCCGGGCGTTCGCCAGCGACGTGAACGCATCCTCGTGCCGCGCCGTCCACGTCTCCGCGCGCGCCCGATCCACCCAGTAGTGCCCTGCCCTCGCTTCCGGATAGTCGTCCGGGAGACGGACCTTGCGCGCCTTCTCCAGCGCGCGGGCGTGCTTGTCCCGGTCGCTCGACGCCGACATGCCGTGAATCACGACGTTGACGGGGCCGAACACGAGCCCGTAGTCCCGGGTCTCGCCAGTCTCCTCGGCGATCTCCCCGGCCGCCGCGAGCCAGTCGTCCGCGCCGGCGGTGTCGCCCTGGCGGCTGGAGAGGATGGCGCCCTTCAGGTGCAGGGCCCCGCGCACCGCCTTGGTCGCCTGCTCGCCGTCGTCGTCGAGATCCTTCAACGCCTGCTTGACGAGGAGGACTCCGCGGTCGTGGCGGGCGGCGTCCGCGAGGAGCTGCGCGCGGTCCCACCGCTCGATGGCGACCTGCCGCGGGTCACCCGATTGCGGGGCGGAGACCGCCATCCGCGAGAGGGCGAGCCGGGCGAGGTCACCGAAGCCGATCTGACGGCCCACGACGTACACGGTGCGGCACAGCTCCGCTTGCAGCCACGCGGCCCGCTCCAGCGCGTGCCCTGGCCGTTGGGTGAGGACGTGGGCGCCGACCTCGGCAAGCAGGGAGGGCAGTTCGTGGGCGATCTCGATGTACTCGGCGCGGGCCCGCTGCCGCTCCAGGCCGGCCACGACCGCTTCGAGGTCGGCGACCGGGCGGGGTGGCGGGTCGTCGTCGCCGAGCGGGATGTCCCAGTCGTCGAGGGCGACGCTGATCGGGGTTATCAGCTGGTCGAGCTGGTCGGCCTGGAGCTGGTGGATGTAGGGCTGGCCGTGGAGCACGGTGATGCTGACGGACAGGGCGCGGGCGACCGCCGAGACGATGGCGGGGCTGGCCTGGCGTTGGCCGGTGATGATGCGGGAGAGCATCGACGGGGAGACGTTGGCGCGGCGGCCAAGCTCGCGGAGGGAGAAGCCTCGGAGGGCGCTCAGTTCTTCGATACGCGCCCCGATTCCGCCGGTGTCCCGGCGCATGGGGTGTGGCATGCTGAACTCCGTTCTGACCTCGACACTCAGAACGGTACGCCCGGTCGGCTCCGGGCGTGAGCGTGTGCGGCCCCTGCAACCTGCGGGGGCCGTCGTGCTGTTGACGCTTCAGGCGGCGCCCTGAGCCTGCGCCGTGGCCTCCCGGTCTGTCAGCAGGCGGATCGGGGTCGTGGCCGCCACCATGAGCCCTCCCGTCTCGGACAGGCCCTCACCCCACCGCCACGCATCCGGGCCGCCCTCGACGACCGCGTACCCGAGGCCAGCGAGAGCGTCGTAGCGCTGCATCAGGGACGGCGGCCCGACCTGGTCCCACTCGCTGTACACCATCGAGTAGTCCCCGCTCGGCAGGACGATCCGCAGCCGCCACAGGCCAGCCGGGGGGATGTCTGCGGACCAGCCGAGCATGGCCAGCGTCTGCGTCTCGCTCATGCCGCCCTCTTCCCGAACGCGTCCTGCACGTTGCCGCCGCCCTCGATCTCCACCCACCGGCGGATCGCGCGCTGAAGGTCGTCCTCGCCCCCATCGATCTTCAACCGCACGTTGACGTCCACGGCCTGCGCCCCCGAGGACGCTCCGAAGCTCCCGAGGCCGGGCATGGACAGGTCGCCGGGCAGGGCCAGGCCCGTGCCCATGCCGAGGCCGCCGAGGACCGGACCGAGACCCGGCATCCGGTCGAGGGCAGACTGGACGCTCGGCATGGCGGCCTCGATGCCCCTGGCGAAGTCGGTGACCAGCGCCCGGCCGGAGTAGGTGGTGTACCCCTTGCCCGAGAACGGGCCCTCCTTCGCCGGGGAGTGGGGGAAGAACCCGCTCGCCGCGGAAAGGACGCTCCCCGCAGCCGACTTGACGTCGTCGACCATTTCGAGGATGCCTGCTACGAAGCCCGCGATCAGTGCGCGGCCAGAGCCGACGAGGACCCCGCTGAGGTCGCCGAGCGCAGACACGGCAGCCCCAGGCAGGGAGGCCAGTCGGGACACGGCGTCGCTCACGAACTCGGAGAAGCTCCGGCGGGCGCTGCCGACGAACTCCAGCACGCTTGAGATGGCGGCCACTGTGAAGCCGGAGACCGAGCCCTTCGCGATCTCCCAGGCCCCGGCGAAGTCGCCTTGGAGGAGGTTGACCACGATCCGGGCGGCGTTGCTGACGGCATCGAACGCGCCGACGACGAAGCCGGAGAAGATGCCCGCGACGAACGAGGCGGCCTCGGCGACGCCCACCAGAGCGGGCGCCAGCAGCTGGAGCAGCTCGGAGGTGAGTTGCAGGTAGATGCCCATCAGCGGCAGCGCGGCGGTGACGATCTCCATCAGCGGTGGGATCAGTTCGCCGAGGATCGGCGCGAGTTCGCCGAAGTTCCTGGCCGCCTCTTCGAGGAGCGGGGTCAGTTCGGGGAGAGCCTTGGCCAGCTCCTCGCCGAGGATGTCGACCAGGTCGTTCACGAACGGCGAGATTTCGGTGATGACCGGCAGGAGCATCTCGAAGGCGGTCGCGAGCAGCGGAAGCACGTTGTCGGCGAGGTTGCTCGTGACGGACATGAGCGCCTGCAGGGCGTCCTGGAACTCCTGCGTGCCGGTGACTTCCGCGAGGGCGCCGGTGATCTTCTCCAGGGTGCCGACCAGGCCCCCGCCGGATGCCTGTGCGGCCCCGAAGACGTTGCTCAGGACGGTGCCGATGTTCCCGCCGACGTCGAGGAGGTCGCCGATGAGGTCGATGGCGTTCTCGATGGCGCGTTCCATCGCCCCGGACTCGAACGCCTTGCCCAGCTTGTCGCCGATCCGGAACGCAGCGTCGCCCGCCTTCTCGGTGAGCCGCTCGAAGCTGGGGCCAGCAGCGGCGGCGACCTGGCCGAGGGCGGTCGCGACGACCCCGGGGATACCGGAGAGGTTGAGCAGGCCCTTCGACGCCGAGCCCATCGCTCTGCCGAGGGTGCCGTCTTCGGCGAGCTGCTTCGCCGCCCCCAGGGCACCCTGGCCCATGAGGTTCAGGGCGCCGGCGGTGTCCAGCAGCTCCCGACGGACGATGGGGAAGGCGGACCGCCCGGCGCGTTCGAGGTCTTCGGCCAGGCCCTGGAACACACGGTTCTGCACGTCCTGTTGCAGGTCGCGGAGCGCGGGGGCCGCGTCCTGGACGGCGAGGGCGAACGCCCGTGCTTCGGGGCTCAGCTTCTTCAGGGCCTCGGCGAACTCCTCGCCCTTCGACGGGTCCAGCGCCGAGGAGAGCGCCTCGTCCATGCCGACCGCCGCGAGCTTGACGACCGCCGAGGCCTGCCGCACGGCGAGCATGGCCGAGACGCCTACGCCCGCCGCGGGGGCGATGTTCTGGAGCGTTGCCGCGAGCGCCGCGCCGAGCGGTACGGCTGCACCAATGGCTCCGGCGATGGGGGCGACGCTGCCCGCTACCCGGAGCAGTCCGCCAGCCATGCCCGCGACGCGGCCGAGGACGTCCTTCAGGCGGGTCAGGTCGCGGGTGCTGTCCTGGGTGGCGCTGCGGGTGTCGTCGCCCATCTGTCGGGCGGCCTGGCCCGCGGCGACGAACCTGCCCCGTACGTCCCTCAGTCGGCCGTTCGCGTCGGTCGTGAACTGGTTTGTGGCCCGGTGGGCGACGGTGATCGCGCCTGTGAGGTCGTCGCGGAGGGACATCGACATGACGCGGGTCTCGGAGACGAACCGGCCGCGGAGGTCCCTGAGGCGCTGGTCGGTGGAGACCTGGAAGCCGCGCATGCGGAGCTGGGACTGAGCGAGGCCGCGGCGCATGCCGGTGTCGTCGGCCCGAATGAAGCCGACGAGCTCGCCGATCGTGAGTGCACCGGACATGGCGCGGTCCCTTCAGTTGCTTCGGGCACCCATCCCGTTGCCTGAGGCAACCAGTAGGGCTGAGAAAAGCCCAACCCGCGAGGGCCGGGCTCAGGTCAGGCGGTCTGGGGCTGGCCGATCGGCTCGACGCCGTAGCCCTGCGCGCGGAAGTACGCGAGCGTTCGTGTCATCGGGTGCTGTACGTCGTGCTCCGGAACGTCGATCTCGGCGACACCGTTCGTGAACTCCACGCCGGCGGAAGCGCCGGTGAAGTCCGCAACGATCGTGGTGATCCGGTACCTGGCCATGGTCATCGCCCCTCTCGGGTTGCGTGGTGGGGATGCGCGGACGCCGGATCGGGCGCCTTCACGCCGACGGGAGCGCGCCGCGTGGAGAGCGCGTGGGCCTGGGCAGAGCGGCCCATGCACGCCCACTCCTCTGGGCTGTGACGCCACTCCTCCGCGAGAGAGGGCATGGCCTTCATGACGCGGCCGAGGGTGGCGTCCGGGCCGTCGAATGCCTGGCTCAGCTCGCCCTCGCTGAGCTTGTCCTGCCCGGTGGCGAGACGGACGGCGGCGGCCACCAGCTCGGCGGCCGACAAGAGCGTCACCATCGGCTGGCCGGTGACGATCGTCCCTTCGGGGTGGCGGGCCACGCCGTGGTGGAGCGCGAGGTCTCCGGGGGCGCCAACCTGCTCGAACTCGCCCTCAAGGGCGCGGATCCGCTGGTTGATGCTGCGGATGCGGTTGCTGCGGGCCTGGGCCACGTCGATCAGGGCGTTGACGGCTGCGGCGGCGTCGCGGATGGCTTCGGCCAGGGGGCCGTGATCGTCGTCTGTGACCAACTGGCGGGCGTCGGCGGCCAGCTGCTCGGCGCGGGCGGCCCGGTCGGCGGCCTCGGCGGCGGTCAGCTTGCGCTCGGCGGCGGTAATCCGCAGCTCGGCGAAGTCTGCGAGCTGGCGGGCCTCGGCAAGCTTGGCTGGTGTGACGTCGGGGTCACCGTCGCGGGCGCGTTCGGCAAGGGCGTCGGCCAGGCCCTGCGCTTCCCCCTTCTCCTTCTCTGCGGCGGCGAGTGCCTCGCGGGCCTGGGCGGGGGTGAGGTCGGTCGTGCTGGTAGTGCTCATTCCTGACCTCCCTGGCCGGCGGGGGTGGTGCGGGCGACTTCGAGGGCGCGGGCCTCGACGCGGGCCCGGTACTCGGCGGGAAGCGCGTCGTAGGCCGGGGTGCCGTGCAGCTTGGCGTCGGCGTCGAGGCGGGCCGCGAACTGGCGCTCGGCGTCGGCGTTGGGGTTCTTCTGGTCGGCGAAGCGGGCGCCGACTGCCTCACTCAGGGTGGGGCGGGGCGTCTCGGGTGGCATGGGCTTCTCCTACGGCCAGTAGTTGCGGAGGGGTTCGCCGGGCTGCGCGGCGTCCTGGAGGTGCACGGAGGGGCTGCGCGGGTAGGTGCGGGTCTCCATGTCCTGCATGCGGGCCACGGCGGCGGTGTACTCGGCGGGGGCGGTGGCGTCGGCCTCGATGACGTATCCGGCCCGCTGGAAGTAGGTGAGGTGCGGGTTGTTGTCGGCCACGTACGCCTCGCCGAGGACGAACCAGACGGGCGCGGTGGAGTCGACGGCGTGCGGGCCGTTCACGACGTCCCCGGCGGGGGCGAGGATCTTCTTCACGCTGCGTGTCCCTTCCGGAAGGCGTCGAGGGCGGTGGGGTCGACCAGCCAGATACGGCCGGCGCGGCGGGCGGGGAGGCTGCCATTGCGGGCAAGGCGCCGCGCGTACTGGGGTGAGCACTCCAGCAGCGCGGCGACCTCCCTCATGCCCAACTCCACGGTGTCAGCGGGGGCGGTAGGGGTTTCGGTGGGGAAACCGGGGGTGTCCTGCTGGTCGGCTGCGTGGAGGGCGTACAGCAGTGCGCGGATGCGGGGGGAGATTTCGCCGCCGTCGGCGCGGATGCGTGCCGTCAGGTCGCGCACGAGGGCGCGGAGGACGTCCCCGGCGACCGAGGCCGGGACGATGACCGAGCCGTCCGGCCGCAGCAGCGCGGCGACGGTGGGGTCAGGCGGCATCGTCGGGTGCCGGTCCGGGACGGCGTGCCGTACGTGCGTCGAGGCGGGCGAGGATGCTGACGGCCCGCTCGTCGCCACGGCGTGCGGCGGGCCGCAGCGTGGCCCTCAGCTTGTCCTCTTGGGCCTTGAGGTCGGTTTGGTGGCGCTGGCTGGTGGACTCGGCGGCCTCGGCGTCGGCGGCGAGCCTGCCGAGGGTGTCGGCGGCCTCTCGGACGATCCGCTCGACGGTGGGCATGAGCTTGGGGTCGTGGCGGCCGGCCTCGCGGTGGAGGCGGGAGATCGCGCGGCGGAAGCGGGCGTTGGCGGTGTCGAGCTGGTCGCGGCCGGGGTACTGGGGGTTGGCGGTCACAGGGGGGCTCCGTACATGTATGCGGGCGATGTGCGCGAAGGGGGCTGGAACCGGATGCGCGGCGGGTCAGGTGTGGGTCTGGCGCTGGGCTTGGATGCGTTGCCAGGTGGGGCACCAGTCGTCGTGTGCGATGCCGATGGACCACATGCCGGGTTCGAGTTGGGTGATGCGTTGTTCGGCGTTGCAGGTGTTGCAGCCGCCGGGGATGACGGCGCCGTCGAGGTGGTCGGGGATGACGCTCATGAGGGGCTCCAGGGGTTAGCAGGCGACGTGTCGGTCGTGGCCGCGTGCGGCCCATTCGGCATCGAGGGGGGTGTGGCAGACGGCGCAGGTGGGCCCCGTGTGACCCACCTGCCCCCTCCCTAGTGAGGGGGAGGGGGCAGGCAGGTTTTTGGCACCCTGCCCGAACCTGCCCTCGACCTGCCCGGGGCAGGTTTGATCTGGGGTTTCCTCCTGCCCTGCCCCGTCAGTGAGGGCAGGTTGTGTTACTGGTGAGTAGGGCAGGTCTGGGGGCAGGTTTCCACCCCGCTCCTTCCGGACCCTGACGACCTCTTGGATCTTGTCCTTGCTCGCCTTGATCTCCATCTCGGCGAGCTGCTTGACGATGCGGTCCCGGCCCCAGCCGTACGGCACGTGGGCCTTGTCGAGTTGCTGCACGATCCACGGGACAGAGCCGGGCTCAGGGCCTCGTTCGGGGAGCGCATCGAGCGACTCGATGACGAGGGAGGTGACTGGCCGGCCGTCGGGCTTGGCCTCGCCGTCGAGGGCGATCCGCCTCAGGCCGAACTGGAGGTCGTTGCCCTCCTCCTCGTCCTTCTGTTTCGTCGCCTTCAGGGTGAGGACGATGTTCGAGATCCGGTCGCCGGTCTTCTTGACGTTGATCTCGGACTGCATCGCGCCCTTCACCGAGGAGGCGCCGCGGCCGTGCTCGCCCTGGTGGCCGGTGTGGTGCACCAGGCCGATGCACGCTCCGGTGGCGCGGCGCAGGTCGTCCATGCGGTCGACGACCTCGCCCATCTCCTTGTTGGAGTTCTCCTCGACGCCGACGGACACGCGGGCCTGGGTGTCGATGACGACGAACACGGGCGCCAGCTGCTGCGCCAGCTCGGTGAACACGGTCCACTCCGGAGACCGGGCCTGCACCGGCCGGGGCAGGAACAGCACGTTGTCCATGCGGACGCCGTAGTGCTGTTCCCAGGCCCTCACGCGCTTGCGGATGCCCTGCTCGCCCTCGGCGACGAGGTAGACGACAGTGCCCTGCCGGACGTACTGGCCGTGCCAGCGCATGCCGGTGCCGACGTGGCCGGCCATGTCGAGGAGGACGAACGACTTGAAGGTGCCCGACGGTCCGATGATCCGCGCTGTGGTGTTCATCTGGAGGAGGTCGCCGACGAGGGGTTCCAGCGGCGGGATCTTGTCGAGGCCGTCGGTGTCGAGGAGTTCCGCGCGCATCTGCGCGACGCAGGCGGCGAGGTACTCCTCGCCCGACATCGTCTCGGGGTCCGGCCGTACAGGCTGCGCGGGGACGTAAAGCCCCGACTCGGTCCGGGCGACGTCGGCACCCCGCAGACCCGCTGCGCGGATGTGCGTCAGCGGGTCTGCGGGATCGTGCGGGGTGGTCACTCGCTGTTCTCCCAAGTGAGGTACTCGCCGGGTCGGCCGGGGATCTGGATGGGCGGCCAGCCGGGAGTCGCGGTGAGCCGGTGCGGCTCGCGGGTGCGGCTGATGCGGCGCTGCGTGAGCCGCTGATCGGCGGCGGCCTGGACGGTGGCGACGGCTTGGGCGCGTGCGTCGGCGTAGCGGCGTTCGTCGGCCATCCGATGCAGCTCTGCGGCTTCGAGGGTGGCGACGTAGACGCGCGGGTCGTCCGGCGGCAGTTGCAGCCACGGGAGGGTGCCGTACATCGGCCACGCCTCGCCGCTGCGGAGGAGGGCAGTTGCCTGGGCGCAGGCGCGGAGGTGGGTGACCTCTCCGGCGTCGGCGTCGGGCGGGACGGTGTGCAGGGGCCGCCCCCGCCCGACCGCGAGGGCCAGGCGAGGACGGTCCGGGTTGCTGCGGCTGGTCACGCGCGCGCCTCGCGGGTGAGTTCACCGAGGAGCCAGCGCAGTCCGCGCGCGGTTTCCGCCGGGTCGTCCGAGAGGCGCAGCGCCCGCTCCATCGCCGCGTGAGCGGTGCCGAACGCTTCCGAGCCGCGCGCCTGGTCGATGGGGAAGCCGCCGACGTCGGGGCGGGCGAGGTGTTCGGCCTGGGCGCCCTCGACGGCCCGGATCAGCTGCTCGGCGGTGTCGCGCGGGTTGGTGGTGAGTCCGTCGAGGCGGAGGCGCATGGCCTCGGCGATGGCGGCCTCGGCGCGAGCAGCAGCCTGGACGGCCGGCGTGCTGGCGGAGTTGGCGCGGACGATGTCGGCGCGACGCTGGTCGCAGTCGGCGCAGAGGCCGAACGTGATGTCGTCGAGGCCGGTGAAGGTGGTGGTGGCAGGGGCCGAGCAGTCGCCGCACGTGGCGGTGTCGATGCCGGGCGCCACCGGCAAGGCCGGGTGTGCGTCGAACGGGTCGACCGGGTGGGCGAGCGCGGCGGCGATCCGGGCCGCGATGTCCGGGCGGCTGGCGGTCGGCCTGGAAAGGGTCGTACGCTTCACGTGAGTCTCCGTTTCTGCGTCGGCCGGGTTGCCCCCCGGCCGTTCGCGTTTTCAGCTGGCTTGCTGGTCAGGGGTCTCGATCGACGGCGTCACGGTTGCCCCCGTGGCGCCGTCCTCGTTCTTGTGGTGTCGCGGCTGAGCGAGGCCGAGCAGGGCGACGATGCGCCTGCACTGCGCGTCGGTCAGCGGCTTGTCGCGGTAGATGTCGGCGAGGGTGCGCTGAGGGCGGCTCACGCGGGCTCCCGCATGGCCCGGATGGCCTCGGCGTACCGGCCGAGCAGGTTGCCCCGAGGCGTCCGGCGCCCGGATTCCCACAGCGCTACCGCCTGCGGTGTGACGCCCACGGCATCAGCCACAGCCGCCTGCGTCAGGCCCGCAGCTACTCGGATGGCCCTTCGCTCGGCGGGCGCCGGAAGATCCGGGCGCACACGTCGGAAGGTGCGGATTCTCTCCGCAACCGTCGTTTCGGTCATGTTGAGAACGGTAGGCCCACCCCCTCACTTTGTCCAGATGGGTCGGCTCACCACTTCACTTCAACATCTAGGGTGGGCTCAATCCGGCCCAATTGGCCCAGGGTCGTTGACCTAGCGTTGCCCTGGGTGCGACATTCACGGGGTGAGTAACTCCCATGACGATGAGCCTGAGCCGAAGTTTCCACAGGTCACCGACGTACATCACCCCACCCCTGACGAAGCGAAACAGGGGATCGTGGGGCACTTCGTCCAGTCGGGAGATGGGTGGACGGCGGTCGGCACAGTGGCCCGTGGACCGCAAGGGCTCTCGATCATCCGCCTGGAGGTCATCCCCGGAAAGGTCGGCGACGACGTCGGCCCGAGTGTCACGTCGAGGATGCTGCGCGACATTCCGGTGGGCGCGCTCCTCGACAGGGTCCGTCAGTGGGCCGCGATGAACGAGGCGCTGGCAAGCGTCTCGGGAGAGGGCGTTCTGATGGGCTTCGAGCGTCCGTCGCGGACAGCCGACGAGATCATTGCGGCCGGTGCGCCGACGGAGCCGCGACCCGGTCGCGCCGCCCTGCCGGACGAGCTGATGCGCGCCGTTGCTGAGGGGTATATCGCCGAGTCCGCTCCTGGCATGCCCCGAGGAGCGGTGAAGCGACTCGCCGAGGCGCTGGACAGGCCAGAGCAGACCGTATCGCGGTGGGTGGCGCGAGCCCGCAAGGAAGGCTGGCTGGGGCCAGGCGCGGCGGGCAGGGAAGGCGCTGAGCCGGGCCCCCGCCTGGTGGCGCACATCGCCGCCGAGCGCGCCAGCGCCGAGCAATAGGACAGCCCCCTCCCAGCGCGAGGGGGCTGTGGCATGTCAGGCCTCGAACGGCACCAGCCGTCCGGGGTCGAACTTGTTGCCCATCGACCGATCGTGCGGCAGCACGTCGTACCCGGGCACCAGGGCGAGGACGACCTCGCGCTTGTCTGCTGGCGCCAGCCCCGACCAGCCCGCCGCGATGTCGTCCTCGGCGAGCAGTCGACGCAGCACCCGAGGCGCCCGCGACGTCAGCAGGGCCCGTGACTCCTTGATCCGAGGCTCGATGATCCGGCGCCCCTCCTGATACTCCGGGAACGTGATCTCCCTGCGGGCGAACATGCCGGCCATGAGCCGCAGCTGCGCCTCGTCGTTGGCCAGCTCGGTGCGGGCCTCGTCGGTCACCTCCGTGTCCGCGACCGTGCGGAGCCGCTGCAACACCTCTGGCTGGCTGAGGAGTTCGAGGATCTGCCGCTCGACTTCGTCCTCGGCGAACTGCGCCTTCACGGCGATCTTCCCGCAGCCGTCGAGGGAGGGCGGGCACCAGTACCGCCGGCCGTTGTTGCCTGACCAGCCGTGCAGCATGCGACCGCACTTCGAGCAGCGCAGCACCCCGGTGAGCCAGCGCTGAAGGGTGAGGTCGACCGCGCGGTGACGCCCGGCGAGCCGCGCCCGCACTTGCTCCCACCGCTCTTCAGGCACGATCGCATCCCACACGGCCTTGCCGACGACCTCGCCGCGGTACTCACGCAGGCCCGCCACGGACGGCTTGGAGACGACCGAGCGCACCGACCGGTCACGCCATGCGGCGCCCGTCACCGTAGGCACCTTGCGGGCCTGGAGGTCTGCGGCGATCGAGTTGAGGGACTCCCCCATCTCCGGGTCGATCTGCTCGCGTTGCTCCTCGGTCCAGCCGTCCCAGTCACCGAGGATGCGGGCGGCGATCTCGCGCACGATCTCGGCCTCGGTCTCGTTGATCTCGTGGCCCTTGGCGGTGAAGCCGTAGCCGCGATACCCGCCGCCGGGCGGCTTGCCCTCAGCGGCCAACGCCTCGTGCTTCCGGGTGACTCGACGGGCGGTGTCCCGGCTGGACTTGTTGGCGATCGTGACCATGATCCGAGCCATGGCGATGCCGCTGTCGTCGTCGAGGCGGAGCGACCCGGTGACGCTCATGACCGGGATGTGGGGGCGCCTGGACTCCACCACGTCGATCAGGTCTTCCAGGTCCCGGGGGTCACGGGCCACGCGGTCGAGGTCGTACGCGAGCATGCCGTCTCGCTCGCCGGACGCGAGCTTGTCGAGGGCGGCCCGGAAACCTGGCCGGACGGTACGGAGCGCGGTCGACCCGTCGGGGAGTTTGGTCCTGCGTCGCTTGTACGCGGAGGTGTCGTTCTCCACGATGACCTCAGCGATCGTCCAGCCGAGCCGGTCGGCGAGGGCGCGTCCGTCCTCCTCTTGCCGCCCTACTCCCCCGGCGTCTCCGGCCTTGTCATCGCTGATTCGAACGAGCAGCAGGGCCCTTGTTGGAGTCATGTCCATAGGTTACCGTCGAGATGTAGGATCGCCGATGCCGTTGACCTCGCGCAGCTCGTCCACCGAGCGGAAGCCGCCGTGCTGGGTGCGGTAGTCGATGATGTGCTGGGCGAGGACGGGGCCCACGCCGGGCAGAGTGTCCAGTTGGTCGGCGGTGGCGGTGTTGAGCGATACGGGGGTCGTGGGCGCCGAGCCTGCGGCGGCTCCGCCCGCCCCGGCTGCCGCACCGCCACCCCCGCCCGATCCCGCCCCCGGCACCGCGCCCGATCCCGCCCCCGGCACCGCGCCCGGTCCGGCCGCCGGCGCCGGGGTGCCGACCAGGACGTGTTCGCCGTCCACGAGGAGCCTGGCGCGGTTGAGCCCGTCGGTGTTCGTTCCCGGTCGGACCCCGCCCGCCGCCCGCAGCGCGTCGGCGACCCTCGAACCGGCCGGCAACCGTTGGATGCCCGGTCTGCGCACCTTGCCGCCGACGTCCACCACGATCAGGGGACCGGCCGAGGACGCCACCGACCCGGGCGGGGCGCCCGACACCGCCGCCGCGCCGCCTCCGGGCGCACCGAACGGTGCCTCCACGCCCCCTGGTGCCACCGAGGCACCAGGAGCTCCCGCCCGCACCACCTCGGGCGCGCTCACCGGCTGGGTCCGGCCCGCCCAGAAGTGCTGTGCCGCGAACACCGCTGCGACGACCAGCACCACGCTCAGCGCGACGACGCTCTTCCGCTCGATGCCGCACCGCACCTGCAACCACAACGGCAACCGCTCCCGCACGGCAGGCCCCACCCGCTCCCGCCACGCGCGCCCAGCGTCACGACCCGCGTCACGACCAGATTCACGACCGGTGTCACGGCCCGCGTCACGATCGGCGGCTCCGTCGTCGGCGTAGGAGGCGATCGCCTCGGGGGCACCGCCATCGGAACCCGACGCGGCCCGACCGTCGCCCCCGCCACCGGCCCCGCCGCGAACACCAGCCCGCCCAGGACCCGGCGGCGGCCCGTGCCCCAACTCCCGGGGCTCCCTGGCCGTTTCGGGAAACAACGCCTCCGTGCGCAGGCGGAGCGCATCCGCCGATGCCTGGTGGCGGCGGCCCGCCCTGCCCCTCGGCCGCCGAGGGTGGTGGTGCCGGGCGCGCCCGTCGGAGGAAGGGCCCCGGCCGGGGCCGCTGGTGACCGTCGCTGTACGTGAACGTGATCGAAGTGCCATGCGACGAGGATCGGGCACACCTGACCACTCGCGATGATCTTGCTCAATTCCCGTGGATTACTACCCAGTTGTGGATAACTCCGTCACCCACACGAGCGACGCGAGCGAACGGCCCCGACACGAGCGACCCCAGTGAACGGGTCCCACACGAGCGACCCCTGCGAACGGACCCCACACACGTCGACCCAAACAAAACGGATCCGAGCGACCTCGCCCGCCTCATCGAGGCGAGACGACCACCCCCAGCAACCCGGGCCCGGTGTGGGCCCCGATCACCGCCCCGACCTCGCTCACATGCAGATCGGCCAGCCCGGGCACCCGGCCCCGCAACCGCTCCGCGAGCGCGGACGCCCGCTCCGGCGCCGCGAGATGGTGGACGGCGATGTCGACCGGCGCCCCGCCCGCCCGCTCGGCGACGATCTCCTCCAGGCGGGCGATCGCCCTAGACGCCGTACGGACCTTCTCCAGCATCTCGATACGGCCGCCGTCCAGCCGCAGCAGCGGCTTGACCGCCAGCGCGGACCCGAACAGCGCCTGGGCCGCACCGATCCGGCCACCCCGGCGGAGGTAGTCCAGGGTGTCGACGTAGAAGAACGCGGACGTCCCCGCGGCCCGCTTCTCGGCGGCCGTGACGGCTTCGTCCACCGTGCCGCCCGCCTCCGCGGACTCGGCGGCGGCCAGGGCGCAGAAGCCGAGGGCCATCGCGACCATCCCGGTGTCCACGACGCGCACCGGCACGGGTGCTTCGCGTGCCGCGAGCACGGCCGCGTCGTACGTGCCCGAGAACTCGGCGGAGAGGTGGAGGGAGACGATGCCCGTGGCGCCCGACTCCGCGACCCTGCGGTAGGTCTCGGCGAACAGTTCGGGGCTGGGGCGGGAGGTGGTGACGGACCGTCGTTTCTGCAGTGCCTGGGCCAGGGAGCGGGCCGAGATCTCGGTCCCCTCTTCGAGCGCCTGGTCGCCGAGGACCACGGTCAACGGCACCGCGGTGATGCCGTGACGCTCCATCGCCGGCGGCGGCAGGTAGGCCGTTGAATCGGTGACGATCGCGACATGGCGGGACATGAGCTGGAGGTTACCCGCCGAGCCGCGCCGACGGCAGCCCGGCCCCTGTCACCCGCGACCGCGCGGAGCGGGCCGCCCGCGTCGAGTGGCTCAAGTGGTGCTCTCCGGGTGGGACTTCTTCTGCCACGGGTAGGTCGGCCGCGCGCTCGGCGGCGTGATCGCGGGCCTGGGCAGCTCCTGGCCGCCAGAGGCCTCCCCACCACGCGACGCACCCCCACCGGCCCCGGCGGCACCGCGCGACGCACCGGACCCGGCGCCGCCCGACGCGCCCGCCCCGGACCCGGCACCGCCCGACTCGGGCGTCTCCTGCCAGGTCTGCCCGGTGGTGGCGGTCGGCTCCGGCTTCGGTGCCTCGGGCCACACCGCGGCCGGTTCCGTCGTCCAGTGCCGCAACGCGCCCGCCTCGACGTCGATCTGCGCGCTGAGCGTGTCGAGGTCGTCCTCCGCGAACTTGCGGGCCCGGTCGTGCGCCGCCCAGCGCAGCGAGTCGGCGGACTTGATGATCCGCTCCGTGCGCTCGCGCAGCGCGGGCAGTCGCTGGGCCAGCTTGGCGCGGTCGGGCTCGGGCTCCAGGCGCCGCAGCTCGTCGTCCAGCTCCCGGCCGTGCTTGCTGAGCTGCTCGAAGAGAGCCAGGGACTCCTTCAGCGACTCGTCCTCGCCGACCCCCGCCTGCAAGGCCTCCTGGGTGGCTCGCATCGATGTGCGCAACTTCAGCCGCAGATCGGCCAGTTGCCCCACGGGCCCCGGCTGGGCCAGGCTCCTGGCGCGCAGGGTGGTGTCCTCGACGGTCCGCTTGGCCTGCGTGATCGTACGGTCCACGCCGCGCTTGGCCGCGCCGACCGCCTTCACGGTGGCGTACGCGCCCAGCACCACGAACAGCACGAAGAACAGGGCGACGACTGCGATGACGGCTTCCACGACGCGCTCCTCCTCCGACCGGCACGGGCATGTGCAGCGGCGCTCTTCCACGGTAAACGCAACAGGCAGGCCCCAGGTTCCATCGGAACCCGGAACCTGCCCGTAGGGGACGACCCCGAAGCACCACCGATCGACCGCGCCACGGCTACCGACGGCTACCCCCGGTCACCGAGCGGCCGCACTCACGTGACGATGTTCACCAGCTTCGGCGCCCGCACGATCACCTTCCGGATCGGTGCCCCGGCCAGCGCCGCGACCACCTTCTCGTCGCCCAGGGCCGCCTTCTCCAGCTCCTCCTCGGAGATGGTCGGCGGCACCTCCAGCCGGGCCTTGACCTTGCCCTTGATCTGGACGACACAGGTCACGGCCTCGTCGACGACGTACGCGGGGTCGGCGACGGGGAAGTCCTGGTGCACGACGGAGTCCGTGTGTCCCAGCTTGCGCCACAGTTCCTCGGCGATGTGCGGGGCCAGCGGCGCGACCAGCAGGACCAGGGCCTCGGCGACGGAGCGGGAGACCGGGCCGCCCACCTTGGTCAGATGGTTGTTCAGCTCGGTGACCTTGGCGATCGCGGTGTTGAACCGCAGGCCCTCCAGGTCCTGGCGGACCCCGTCGATGGCCTTGTGCAGCACCCGCAGGGTGGCCTCGCCGGGCTCGCTGTCGACGACCGTCACCTCACCGGTGGCCTCGTCGACGACGTTGCGCCACAGCCGCTGCAGCAGCCGGAACTGGCCCACCACCGCGCGCGTGTCCCACGGCCGGGAGACGTCCAGCGGGCCCATCGCCATCTCGTACAGGCGCAGCGTGTCGGCGCCGTACTCCTCGCAGATCGACTCGGGGGTGACCGCGTTCTTCAGGGACTTGCCCATCTTGCCCAGCAGGCGGCTGACCTTCTCGCCCTGGTAGTAGAAGGCGCCGTCGCGCTCCTCCACCTCGGCGGCCGGCACCGCGAACCCACGGCTGTCGCGGTAGACGAAGGCCTGGATCATGCCCTGGTTGAACAGCTTGTGGAACGGCTCGGCCGACGAGACGTGGCCCAGGTCGAACAGGACCTTGGACCAGAAGCGCGCGTACAGCAGGTGCAGCACGGCGTGCTCGGCGCCGCCGACGTACAGGTCGACACCGCCGTGCGGCTGGCCCTCGCGGGGGCCCATCCAGTAGCGCTCGATCTCCGGGTCGACCAGCTTCTCGGAGTTGTGCGGGTCCAGGTAGCGCAGCTCGTACCAGCAGGAACCGGCCCAGTTGGGCATCGTGTTGGTCTCACGCCGATAGCGCTTGGGACCGTCGCCCAGGTCCAGCGTGACGTTCACCCAGTCCGCGTTGCGCGACAGGGGGGTCTCGGGCTGGGTGTCGGCGTCGTCCGGGTCGAAGGTGCGCGGGCTGTAGTCCTCGACCTCGGGCAGCTCCAGCGGCAGCATCGACTCGGGCAGCGGGTGGGCGACGCCGTCCTCGTCGTAGACGATCGGGAAGGGCTCGCCCCAGTACCGCTGGCGGCTGAACAGCCAGTCGCGCAGCCGGAAGTTGACGGTGCCCTCACCGATGCCGGACCGCTCCAGCCACTCGGTGATGCGTGCCTTGGCCTCGACGACGCCCAGGCCGTCCAGGGAGACGCCCTCACCGGTGGAGTTGATGATCTTCGCGTCGTACGAGGCGAAGGCGTCCTCCCAGGTGGAGGTGTCCGTGCCGCGGCCGTCGGTGGGCTCGACGATGCAGGTGATCGGCAGCTCGAAGGCGCGCGCGAACTCGAAGTCGCGCTGGTCGCCCGCCGGGACGGCCATGATCGCGCCGGTGCCGTAGCCCATCAGGACGTAGTCGGCGATGAAGACCGGGATCCGCTCGCCGTTGACCGGGTTGGTGGCGTACGAGCCGGTGAAGACGCCGGTCTTGTCCTTGGCCTCGGCCTGCCGCTCGACGTCGGACTTGGAGGCGGCCTGCGCGCGGTAGGCGGCGACGGCCTCGGCGGGGGTCGCGTGCCCGCCGGTCCACACGTCGTGGGTGCCCTCGGGCCAGGCGTCCGGGGTGAACTTGTCGACCAGTGGGTGCTCGGGGGCCAGCACCATGTAGGTCGCGCCGAACAGGGTGTCGGGGCGGGTGGTGAAGACCGTGATGTTCTCGCCGTCGATGGGGAAGTCGACGCGGGCGCCCTCGGAGCGGCCGATCCAGTTGCGCTGCTGCAGCTTGATGGCCTCGGGCCAGTCCAGCTCGTTCAGGTCCTCCAGCAGACGGTCGGCGTACGCGGTGATCCGCATGTTCCACTGGCGCAGCTTGGCCTTGAAGACGGGGAAGTTGCCGCGCTCGGAGCGGCCGTCGGCGGTGACCTCCTCGTTGGCCAGCACGGTGCCCAGCCCGGGGCACCAGTTGACGGGCGCGTCGGAGGCGTAGGCCAGGCGGTACTCGCCCAGGACGTCGGCTCGTTCACCGGCGCTCAGCTCGCTCCAGGAGCCGCCGCCGGGCAGCGCGCGCTCCCCGGACTCGAACTGGGCGACCAGGTCGGCGATCGGGCGGGCCTTCCTCGCCTCGTCGTCGTACCAGGAGTTGAAGATCTGCAGGAAGATCCACTGGGTCCACTTGTAGTAGTCCGGGTCGATCGTGGCGAACGACCGGCGCTTGTCGTGGCCCAGGCCCAGTTGGCGCAGCTGGGACTTCATGTTGGAGATGGCGGCCTCGGTGGTGACCCGGGGGTGCTCGCCGGTGGCGACGGCGTGCTGCTCGGCGGGCAGGCCGAAGGCGTCGAAGCCCAGGGTGTGCAGGACGTTGTGGCCGGTCATCCGCTGGTAGCGGGCGTAGACGTCGGTGGCGATGTACCCCAGGGGGTGGCCGACGTGCAGGCCCGCACCGGACGGGTACGGGAACATGTCCATGATGAACTTCTTGGGCCGGGCGGCCAGCTCGGCGTCGCCCGCCAGGTCGCCCGTGGGGTTCGGCGCCGCGTACGTGCCGTCGGCGTCCCAGAAGTCCTGCCAGCGTGCCTCGATCTCGGCCGCGACGGCGGCCGTGTAGCGGTGCGCGGCCACCTCGGCGGCAGCGGGGTTCGTCTCGCTCATGATCCTCAAAGCTCCATCGATCGTCTCTGCCAGCGGGCTGTTCGTCCAGGAAACGAAAAATCCCCTCGCACAGGAGGGGACGCCGCGCTGATGCCGACCACGCCGTCAGAGGCGGTCGGGACTGATCAGCGCGGCCCGCTAAGCAGAAGGCGTACGGCACGCATGCGGTCAGGGTACCGCAGCCCCGATGGACACGGACCCGCAGCGTGTCAGCCACGGAATCCGGCCAAAAAAGTTGAACTTTATTCAAATCTTACTTCGCGTAACAGCCGCTAAGGGACATCACAGATGTGAGATTGCCCCTTGATAACAGCGCAATAACTCAAACCTCGTACCGCCCGGTATTGGCACCACTTACAGTTCGACGACGGGACCGCTTTCCCGAACTGTTCGGAGTTGCCCCCATGAACCCTCGTCGCAGTAACAGCTCGCTGCCCCAGACAGGCCGCTCGGCCTACGGGATAGCCACGGCTGCCGCTCTGCTGCTGATACCCGTAAGTGTGCTGGTCGGAGGTGACGCGTACCGGGAGTTCCTCGACTTCGGAGCGGGCGTTCTCTCGCTCGTCTCGCTCACGCTCTCGGTGCTCTGGGGGCTCGTCGCCCAGGACCGGACGCTGCTCACCGTGCGCCAGCGGATCATCGGCCAGGCCGTCCACCGGACGACCGCCATCGCCTCGGTCGCGTTCCTCGTGCTGCACGTCTCGGTCAAGCTGGCGCTGAACCACGTCTCCGCGATCGCCCTGTTCCCCTTCGCCCTCGGCGTGACGGGGTCGGGCGCGCTCATCGGCTTCGGCGCGACCGCCGGCTCCCTGATGATCTTCGTGGCCATCACCGGAGCACTCCGCAGCAACTTCGCCTCCCCGGCGCCGGTCGCGGCACGCTGGCGCGCGATGCACATGATGGCCTACCCAGCCTGGTGTTTCGCGCTCGTGCACGGACTCTACGCGGGTCGCGAGGCCAAGCCGATCTTCGTGATCCTCTACTCCGCCGGCCTGATCGCCGTCGCCGCCGCCCTGCTGCTGCGGGCCGCGCCGCGCGAGGTCAAGCGCGAGGTGGTCGAGCGCGTCGCCGCCATCCTGGGCACCGACGGCCAGCGGCCCCCCGAGGTCGACGAACTCGTGAAGTCCCGTTCGGCCCTGCAGGGCCTGGACGAGACCGGCGGACGCCGTGAGGGCGGCCGGCGCGAGGGCGGACAGCGTGACCAGATGCGCGACACCGGCCAGTTCCCGCTGCCCGGTTTCGGCGGCGGGCAGGGCAACCCCCCGCTGGGCGACCCGCTGGTGCCGCCGCAGCGCGCGGGCGCCTCGGCCGACAGCGGCCCCGGTTTCGCGGCCGCGTACCGCGCCGTGTCGATGACCCCGCGCGCCTCGGAGCCCACCGCGCCCTATCTGACCCAGCAGCAGCCGCCGTTGGACATGCAGCCGACGCAGGCCATGCCCCGCATGGACGACGGCTCGACCACGGGCAGCACCCGCTGGCCGGCGCCCTCCCCGCCGCCGGTCGGCGAGGCGCCCCCGTCGGCGTACGACCCGATGCAGGACACCTTCGCCGGGCAGCCGTTGGGCGGGCAGTCGTACCAGGGCGGCCAGGCGTATCCGGGCCAGGCGTACCAGGGCGAGACGTACAACACCGGGGCCACCCCCGTGGTCCCCGAAACTTCCTACGGAACCGCTGAGACGAACGCCCCCTACGGCACGTACAACCCGAACGACACGTACAACAGCGGTCCCGCCACTGAAACGCTGTCCGGCTACGAGGACTACAACCAGCCGGGCTCAGGCGAACCCTGGAACGCGCCTTCCGGAGGATTTAAGTGAACGAGGCCCTTCCCGACGTCCCCGAAGTCCGAGTGGTGGGTCTTCCCCAGCTCACCTCGGGCTTCGACCTCGTCGAGAGACTCGACCTCCCCATGCACCTGAAGGTGCACGGTCCGCTCGAACCGATGGGCGGCGAGCAACTCGCCCAGCTGTCCGAGCGGATCAACCTCAAGGGCAGGGGCGGCGCGGGCTTCCCGTTCCACAAGAAACTGCGCTCGGTAGCCGAGTCGGCGATCAAGCGCGGCATCCGACCCGTCGTGGTCGTCAACGGCAGCGAGGACGAACCCGCCTGCCGCAAGGACACGGTGCTGATCAACCGTGCCCCGCACCTCATCCTGGACGGCGCCCTGCTGGTCGCGGAGGCCCTGGGCGCCCGCCAACTGGTCATCGGGGTGACACGTGAATCCACCCAGCGCTCGATGGAGGCCGCCCTCTCCGAGCGCGGGCTGAGCAACCGGCGCGGCGCCGCCATCCGCGCGAGTGTGCAGCGCAACCCGGTCCGTATGGTCACCGGCGCCGCCGGCTCGCTGATCCGCTCCATCGACGGCGGCCCGCCGATCCCGCCCGGCCGCAAGACCAGCGCCTCCAAGAGCGGTGTCGGCGGCGCGCCGACGCTGCTGTCCAACGCGGAGACGTTCGCCCAGCTCGCCATCGGCGCCCGCATCGGCTCCGAGCGGTACGGCAACACCGGCCTGTACGACGAGCCGGGCACCGTCATGCTCACCGTCTCCGGCGCGGTCGCCCGCCCCATGGTGATCGAGGCGCCCACCGGCGTGCCGCTGCGCTACATCCTCCAGCTCGCCGGCGCGCCGCCGGTCCCGCAGGGCGTCCTGACCGGCGGCTACCACGGCAAGTGGATCGACGCGGCGACGGTCAACGAGGCGGTCGTCTCCCGCAACTCGCTGGACGCGGTGGGCGGCGCGCTCGGCGCGGGCGCGATCCTGCCCATCAGCCAGGAGACCTGCCCGCTCGGCGAGTCGCTGCAGGTCGCCAAGTGGCTCGCCGAGGAGAGCGCGGGCCAGTGCGGCCCCTGCTACCTCGGGCTGCCCGCCGCCGCGCGCGGCATGGAGGACATCCTCAACGGCGGCGGTCCGGCCGCCCTGGAGGCCCTCAAGCAGGTCGCGAAGAACGTCAAGCGGCGCGGCGCCTGCTCGCACCCCGACGGCTCCGCGATGTTCCTCGAATCGACCATCAAGGCGTTCACGGACGACCTCGCGGCACACGTCCTGGGCAACGGCTGCGGCCGGCCCGTGGAGGGCGTGCTGCCGCTCTTCGAGGGCGGCCGCATGCCGACCGGCATCCCGGGCGGCGCGGGCCAGGAGGAGAGCGGCGCGAGCCGCCAGAAGATCTTCGTCGACTGGACGCTCTGCCGCGGCCACGGCCTGTGCGCCGACATCCTCCCCGAGGTCTTCCAGCTCGGCGCCGACGGTTTCCCCACCGTCGCCCAGGCCAAGGTCCCTCAGTACGCCGAGGCGAAGGCCCTGCGCGCGGTGCGTCGCTGCCCCGCGCTCGCCCTGCGCATCGAGGAGGACAACCGCCTCTCCGCCCCGTCCCGCAACCTCCCGGTCCTCTCCCAGGGCCGCGGCCGCCGGGCCCTGGGCAGCGGTCGCTGACGCACGTACGCAAAGGGCGGGCCACCCCACTCGGGGTGGCCCGCCCTTTCACCGTCCGCGTCCGCCGTCGCCGTCGTCGTCGCCAACAACGCGAAGACCCCGTCCACTTGGACGGGGTCTTTTCTGTGGAGCTAAGGAGAATTGAACTCCTGACCTCCTGCATGCCATGCAGGCGCTCTACCAACTGAGCTATAGCCCCTTGCGGTGTTGTCCGCCCGGTTTCCCTGGCGACGACGCCAACATTACCGGTCCCCCACGCGCACCACCAAATCGTTTCCGTCGGGCGCGAACTATGGGAGGATCAGGGAGCTTTTGCCTGATTTCGCGGGACCCACCGCTCAGCCTGCGTTCACCGTCCCGTCCCCCGACGGCCGTCACGCGGCCGCTGGGGCGCCCGTGGCGGCCCGGGGACGGGCGACTGCCGGGGACGGGCGCCGAGTTGACGCTCAGGCCGTCACGAACGAGTAGAAGCGTTTGAGCGTGCAGTGCTCTTCGAGGAGCCGGCCGTAGATCGGCTCGCCCTCCAGCTCACGGTACGTCTCGATCGGGTCGCCTTTTATGATCAGCGCCCGGGCGCATTCCTCGCACCAGTACTGGTAGTCGGCGTTGACGGGCTCCATGTCGCGGACGATGGGGGTGCCGCTGCCGCACCAGTCGCACTTCCTCCTGTGTGCACCCATCGATCAGCTCCAGCTGTGGCCGCAGGCCGTGCACACGTAGGAGATCCCTCCGTTGTCACCGAGGACTTGGGCAACGTGGAGCGAGCCGCAGGAAGGGCAGAGGAAGGTGGTCTTGCTCCGCATCACCACCGCTGCGGAAAGGTCGTGGACCCTCCCGCGGATGCTCGCAGGCATCGCTTCTCCCTCCCGTCCGGGCCGCGCCCCCTTCCGGCCGTTTGATTCTGCCACGGCCGGACCAATACGGTCAGCGACGCCTTCGTACCAGTCCCGGCACGGAGTGGGAAAGAAGGCCGTCCGCAGAGGTATACGCCTCCGGGGCCGGACCTGCTCAAGAAGGGACGCAGGTCACACACGAAAAATCCCGCTCCCTTGCGGGAACGGGATCTTCTGTACCGATCTGTGGAGCTAAGGAGAATTGAACTCCTGACCTCCTGCATGCCATGCAGGCGCTCTACCAACTGAGCTATAGCCCCTCGTGCCACACGAACGGTGACCACTCGGTGTTTCGCCCCGCTCGGCGGGGCGAACAAGAAGAACTTTAGCCTGCGACCAGCCGGAAAGTGAAATCCGGGCCCCGAGCCGTGTGACCAGGCCTCTTACGGGGCTCAGTCGTCGTCGCCGAGCACCGGCTCGGGGAGCGTGCCGGCGTTGTGCTCCAGGAGCCGCCAGCCGCGGGCGCCCTCGCCGAGGACGGACCAGCAGCAGTTGGAGAGGCCGCCGAGGCTCTCCCAGTGGTGGGGCTCCAGGCCGAGGAGGCGGCCGATGGTGGTGCGGATGGTGCCGCCGTGGCTGACCACCACGAGGGTGCCGTTCTCCGGGAGCTTGTCGGCGTGCCGGAGCACCACGGGGGCCGCGCGGTCGGCGACCTCGGTCTCCAGCTCGCCGCCGCCCCTGCGGATCGGCTCGCCCCGCTTCCACGCGGCGTACTCGTCGCCGTGCCGGGCGATGATCTCGTCGTGCGTGAGGCCCTGCCAGACACCGGCGTAGGTCTCGCGCAGGCCCTCGTCGTGGCTGACCGCCAGGCCGGTGAGCGCGGCCAGCTCGGCGGCCGTGTTCGCGGCGCGCGCGAGGTCGGAGGCGACGATCGCGTCGGGCCTGAGGGAGGCCAGCAGCCGGGCCGCGCGACGGGCCTGGCCGAGGCCTGTCTCGGTCAGCTCGACGTCCGTGGTGCCCTGGAAGCGGCGCTCCACGTTCCACGAGGTCTGGCCGTGCCGCCACAGGATGAGGCGGCGGCCCCGGCCCCTGCGATCCGCGGAGTCGATCCCGCCCGTCACCGCAGCTCCCCGCCCAGCTCGGCGTCCTCCTCGGCTGCCCGCAGCTTGGCGTGCTCCTCGCCCTTGCCGCGGGTGGCCTTGGCGTCGGCGGGCAGCTCCAGCTCGGGGCAGTCCTTCCAGAGCCGCTCGAGGGCGTAGAAGACCCGCTCCTCGCTGTGCTGGACGTGCACGACGATGTCGACGTAGTCGAGCAGCACCCAGCGGGCCTCGCGGTCGCCCTCGCGGCGGACCGGCTTGGCGCCGAGCTCCTTGTTCAGCCGCTCCTCGATCTCGTCGACGATCGACTTGACCTGGCGGTCGTTGGGCGCGGAGGCGAGCAGGAAGGCGTCCGTGATGGACAGCACATCGCTGACGTCGTACGCGATGACGTCGTGCGCGAGCTTGTCGGCGGCCGCCTGCGCGGCGGTGTGGATGAGCTCGAGGGAGCGGTCGGTGGCGGTCACTACACGGCTTTCGGTCGTCGGTCAGGGACCCTCGCGGGTTACTGCAAGGATCTCACGGCCCACCGACACCGCCCCACGGGTTAACGGATCAGGCCCCGGAGCCGCGCCGATACGGCGGCTCCGGGGCCTGCTGTCGATCACCCGGCTCGATCCCCGGCTCGATCGCCCGGCCCGGTCAGCCCGTGGTGCCGGTCGTCCCCGTGGTCCCCGTGGTGCCGGTCGCGCCGGTCGTCCCCGTGGTCCCGGTGGTCCCGGTGGTGTCCGTCGTCTCGTAGTTCTGGCCGAGGACTACGGAGACGTCGGCGTTGGACGTGGTCTCGCCCTTCTTGACGGCGCTGGTCGGCAGGCCGAGGGTCTTGGCGACCTCGATGGCGTCCTGCTTGCGGGCCGCGTCGGAGTAGGTGACCTGCGAGGTCGCCTGGGCGGTGGCCGTGGTGCCGGCGTCGAGGAAGGTGTAGCCGCCGTTGAGGACGACGACGCGGGCCTGTTCGGTGGCGTCCTTCTCGCCGGTGGCGTTACGGATGCCGACGCGGACGGCGTCCCCGGCGTCGGGGCTCTTCGCGGCGCCGCCGAGCAGGTCTTTGACCACGCTGTCGGAGTCCTCGGCGCTGAGCGTGCCGTCCTGCTGGACGGGCAGCAGCTCCGTCTTGTAGTCGCCGCCCTTGGCGTGGTCGGCCAGCTTGGCGAGGAAGGTGCCGAGGTCCTTGTCGCTGAGCGAGGGGTCGAGGATCTGCGCCAGCGTCTGCACGGTGACCGTGGCGGCCTGGGAGTCGGAGGACAGCTTGCGCAGTACGCCCTGCATGACCTGCCCGAACCGCTTCAGCTGCGCGTCCTGCGACTCGCCGGAGGCCCGGTAGGTGGCGTAGGCGACGGCCATCTTGCCGCTGAGGGTCTGGGCCTTGCCCTGGGTGACGAGGGGGGCCGCGCCCTTCTTCTTCGCCTCGGGGTCGGGCACGTCGGTGTCGGTGTCGACGTCGATGTTGCCGACGAGGCCGACGAGGTTGTTCAGGTAGGGGGTGTCGAGCCGCCAGGTGCCCTCGATGTCGGTGCCGAGGACGGTGTCGAGGGCGTCACGGGTGCCGGAGGAGCCGTCGTCGTCGACGGACTTGGCGAGGGTGGTCGTGGTGCCGTCGTCGCCCGTGAGGGCGAGGGCGTTGGGGATCAGGACCGTGGCGCCCCGCTCGGTGGTGGTGTTGTTCACCAGCAGCGCCGTGGAGGTGCCGCCGCCCTTGGTGTCGTGCAGGTGGACGACGATCACGTCCCGTTTCTGGGCGGCCGCGGAGGTGGTGGTGCCGGTCTGCTCGTCGGAGGACGCCCCGGGCAGCATGCCCGCCCACCACAGGTAGCCGACGCCGCCGACCGCGACCAGGGCGAGGACCACCACGAGGGCGACCATCCGGCTCCTGGCCCGCCGCTTGGCCTCCTCGCGGCGTTCGGTGCGGTTCTCGGTGAAGTTCAGCCAGTCGATGACGTCCTCGGAGTCGCCGTCGGGCTCCTCGACGAAGGCGAACTGCTCCGTCCGGTACTCCCGTTCCCCGGAGTCGCCCTCCGGGGAGACGTCGTCGGCGAGGGGCCCGTTCTCCCCAGCGGCCGTCTGCGGTGCCGACTGCTGCGGGATGTAGGCGGTCTGCTCCGTGACGGGCGCCTGCAGTCCGGCGGCGGCCGTCTGCCCGTAGGGGTCGTACGGGTCGTAGCCGGTCCCCTGCGCCTGGTGGCCCGGGTCGTAGCCCGTGCCGCCCGTGCCGTAGCCCTGCGGGTACTGCTGCTGGGTCGCGTACGGGTCGTAGCCGTAGCCCTGGCCGTATCCCTGCTGCTGCCCCTGGGTCTGCTGCGTGCCGTGCTGCTGGGTCCCGTAGGGGTCGTACGCCTGTTGCTGAGGCACCTGCTGGGCGGGCGCCTGTCGGTACACCGGCTGCCCGTACTCGTCGTAGCCGACGAGTTCGTAACTCTGGTCGCCGCCCCCGTAGCCGGCGTCGTATCGGTCGTTCACCGGTGCCCCTCTCGGCTCACTCGCCGCGGTACAGCTGCCGCTTGTCGATGTAGCGCACGACGCCGTCCGGCACCAGGTACCAGACGGGATCGCCCTTGGCGACTCTCGCACGGCAGTCCGTGGAGGAGATGGCGAGCGCCGGGACCTCGACCAGGGAGACCCCGCCCGCGGGCAGGCCCGGGTCGGCCAGGGTGTGACCCGGACGGGTGACCCCGATGAAGTGTGCCAGGGAGAACAGCTCCTCGGCGTCGCGCCAGGTCAGGATCTGGGAGAGCGCGTCGGCGCCGGTGATGAAGAAGAGGTCGGACTCGGGGTTGAGCTCGTGCAGTTCGCGCAGGGTGTCGATGGTGTAGGTGAGACCCTTGCGGTCGATGTCGATACGGCTCACCGAGAAGTGGGGGTTCTCGGCCGTGGCGATGACCGTCATCAGATAGCGGTCCTCGGCCGCCGAGACCGAGCGGTGGGACTTCTGCCAGGGCTGGCCGGTCGGCACGAACACGACCTCGTCGAGACCGAACTGCGCGGCGACCTCCTGGGCCGCCACCAGGTGCCCGTGGTGGATCGGGTCGAACGTGCCGCCCATCACGCCGAGACGGCGCCTACCGTGCTCCGACGGGCGGTTTCCCGGTGCGCCGGAGGCGCTGTCGGCCCGGCCGTCCGTGGTGTCGTTCGCCTGGTCCGCCGCCTTGTCGAGCCCCGGACCGGTAGGCATTTCCTGCTCTCCCATGCGTGGAGAGCCTACCGGCCCGGCCGACGGGCACCGTTCGAACGTCCTTTTGCGCGGATTAGCGATCGCGGTTGAAGCGGGTGGTGATCCACAGCAGCAGCATCAGGGCGACGAAGGCTCCGCCGCCGGTCAGGTAGGGGCTGAGGCTCTCGTGGTTGCCGCCGTGCTCCCCGCCGCCCTCGGCGGCGAGAGTGACCAAGTCGGCAGCGGTGCTGTGGAAGCTCATCGTCGGCGTGACCTATCCGGGTGTGGGATCGGGATGAAGACCCGCCCATCGTAAGCGGGGGGTCCGCCGGCGATCACGCCGACTCCGCCCAGGAGTGAACGGGGGCGCCGCGGAGCGCGTACTTCCCGTTCGAGACAACCGTTCGCGCCCCGTCGGCGTCCTTGTCGTCGGCGGGAGTCAGTCGTCCCGCTTGTAGCCACGCAGCAGGAACCAGGCCATCAGGACGGAGCCCAGGACCATCACGATCAGCACCACGCGCAGCAGATTGCCCGCTCCCTGTTCCTTCGCGGCGACGTCCGCGGCCTCGGTGAGCCAGGCGGACGTGGGCGGGTGCGGGAGATGTCCCATGGAGATCGCTCCTTACGGTTGATGCCCTGCCACGGTAACTCCGCCTAGGCTGGACCCCGCTTCGGGGGCAACATGGGCAAACAGAGCATGGGGGAAACATGCCGGACGACAGCCACGAGCAGAACGGGCACGAGCACGTGCCGAGCAGGCAGCGCAGGCGCTTCGAGGGGATCTCCTCCCGCGCCTACGAACACCCCGCGGACCGCTCGGCGCTGGTGGCGCTGCGCAAGCTCAGCGGCTTCGACACGGTGTTCAAGGCGCTCAGCGGTCTGCTGCCGGAGCGCAGCCTCAGGCTGCTGTTCCTGTCCGACTCCGTACGGGTCTCGGACCAGCAGTTCGCCCACCTCAACGACATGCTGCGGGACGCGTGCTACATCCTGGACCTGGAGAAGGTCCCGCCGATGTACGTGAACCAGGACCCGCAGCCGAACGCGATGTGCATCGGTCTGGACGAGCCGATCATCGTCGTGACCACCGGACTCGTCGAGCTGCTCGACGAGGAGGAGATGCGGGCCGTCATCGGTCACGAGGTGGGCCACGCGCTCTCCGGCCACTCGGTGTACCGGACGATACTGCTCTTCCTGACGAGCCTCGCCCTGAAGATCGCGTGGATCCCGCTGGGGAACCTCGCGATCATGGCGATCGTGACCGCGCTGCGCGAGTGGTTCCGCAAGTCGGAGCTGTCCGCCGACCGGGCGGGTCTGCTGGTCGGGCAGGACGTCCAGGCGTCGATGCGCGGTCTGATGAAGATCGCGGGCGGCAACCACCTGCACGAGATGAACGTGGACGCGTTCCTCGCGCAGGCCGAGGAGTACGAGGCCGGGGGCGACCTGCGCGACTCCGTCCTCAAGATCCTGAACGTGCTGCCCCGCTCGCACCCCTTCACCACGGTGCGCGCGGCCGAGCTGAAGAAGTGGGCCGAGTCCCGTGACTTCCAGCGGATCATGGACGGGCACTACCCGCGGCGCAGCGAGGACAAGGACACCTCGGTGACCGACTCCTTCCGCGAGTCGGCCTCGCACTACACGAGCACCGTGAAGAACTCCAAGGACCCGCTGATGAAGCTGGTCACCGACATCGCGGGCGGCGCGGGCGACCTCGGCGGCCGGGTCCGCAGGGGCTTCGGCGGCGGCGCGTCCACCGCCCAGGAGGACCGGCCCCGCGACGACGAGTGACGCACGCCTGAGAACGGCCGGGCTGCGCCCCTGAAGGCAGGGGCGCAGCCCCGCTTTTTCAGGGGCGCGGGGAACCGCGCGAGAAGCCCAACGCACCCGCACCCGACAACGCCCCCGGCTCACACCTTCGGCTGCGCACTCTCCGCCAAGGTCCCGCACAACGCCGTCGCCGCCCCCGTGCCGTACGGATCGGTCCCGGCGGCCGGCCCGCCGGCCTTCGCGGTCTGCCCCGCCAGCAGCGGTCGCAGATGGTTCGAGGCGTCGTCGGCGCAGGCCAGCGGCCCGGCCTGGACGTAGGAGACGACGACCTCGGCCTGGTGGGTGCGCAGGTCGTTCTGGTCGAAGCGGAAGTGCAGCTCGCGCCGGACCGTGAACAGCGAGGCCTCGGCGTCGGCCGGGCCGCCGGTCGGCCGCAGCGCGTACACGAGGGTGTGCGCGGCGACGACCTCCAGGGTGCCGGAGTCGAACTCGGCGGCCTGGAGGGTGCCCTGGACGCGGATCCCGCGGTCGGCGAGTTCCGCGCGGGACGGGTCGAAGCGGATCAGCCAGCCGGTGGGGGCGTGCCGGCCGTCCGCCGCCGGTTGATCGAAACTCTGCTCGAACTGGTCGAGCTGCTCGGAGTCGACCAGCCGCCGCACCGGCTGCACGGTGGCGCCGCCGAGGACCTCCGGGTCGAGCGCGGAGGCGACCAGGTACTCCTTGGCGATGGTCAGCGCGGACACGACCTGGCTGTCGGTGAAGTGCGCGGTGCGCCGGGTGGCCGGCATCGTGATGCCCTCGGCGCCGGTCCGGAACTGGGCGGCGGGACTGTGCGCGTACAGCGTCTCCGCGTCCCGCGCGCCCGGCACCGCGGACTGCGGGGACAGCGGGATCACCGTCATCCTGAGCGGTTCGGTGGGCTTGGCGGCCGGGGTGCCGGACGGGTGGCGGACGCCCATGTAGATCGCGGTGCCGAAGGCGAGGGCGATCAGCAGGACGAGGACCAGGGCCTGCCGGGAGAGGCCGCGGCGCACGGGCGGGCGGCGGCGCACGGCCGGGGCGTGGTCGGAGAGGCGCTCGTGGGCGGAGAACTCCTGGAGGCGGGCAGCGCGGACGAACGATTCGTCGAAGACGACGGATCGGTATTCGTCCTCTCCACCGCCGGGGGCGCCCTCGGGAGCCCCCTCAGGTGGGTTTCCTGGCCCGCCCATACTTGGAGGGTAGGTCTTCCGAGGCCTCGGTAAACGCTGCGGTGCACGACAAGTTCTGACAGGTCCTCACCAGGTTCACGCGGCGTCACCGAACGGCCCGGCAGGGGGCCGTACGGGACCGTACGGGCGGGGTGGGGTCAGGGCGTGCGGGGGTCCGCGGATACCGCCGGCTGGGAGTAGTCCGCGGAGGCGGAGGGCCCGGTCGGGGTGTTCTGTTCGACGCCGCTGGTGGCGGGCGGCGGGATCTCGCCACGGCCGGACGAGGCGCCCCGGTAGACCGCGGTGAAGGCCAGCGCCACCATGCCGATGCCCATCACGAGGGCGAGGATCCAGGCGACGGGCCGGTGCCAGCGGGTCTGCTTGCCGTACGGCCTGCCGTAGGGCCCGTCGACGCCGTAGCGGCCTTCCAGGATCTCGGTGTCGTCGTAGTCGTCCAGGTCGTCGCGGCGGTGGCCGAAATCGGGGCCGTCGGGGCCGAAGCCGTCGTCGTAACGGTCGTCGTCGCGGACGCCTCTTGAGTGTGCCCGGCGGGCTTCGGCCTCTTGGGCGGCGGCACGCGCCTCCGCCGCCGCGAGCAGACGTTCGACGGCGGTCGGCTCGTGGACCACGGCCGCCCGGACGAAGTCCTCGTCGAAGACCACGGAGGCGAACTCTTCGTCCATACCCCCGCGGTCGCGGTCGTCGTCGGGCTCCCAGCCGTCCGGGAACGGCGTGCCCCCCACGTCCTCCGGCACGGATCCAGAGTAGACCGGGGTGGTCAATTTGGGCAGACGGTAAGGAAATTCATCGGTTGTGCCAGCTGGGCGCCAGGCTGTTCACAGAAACGGACCGGCGCCCCACGGGACCCGCCGGCGGCTAGCGGCGGACGTGTCCGTCGCCGGTGACGATGTACTTCGTGCTGGTCAGCTCGGGCAGACCCATCGGGCCGCGGGCATGCAGCTTCTGCGTGGAGATGCCGATCTCGGCGCCGAATCCGAACTGACCGCCGTCGGTGAAGCGGGTCGAGGCGTTGACGGCGACCGTGGTGGAGTCGACCAGCTGGGTGAAGCGGCGGGCGGCCTGCTGGGAGGTCGTCACGATCGCCTCGGTGTGGCCGGAGCTCCACAGCCGGATGTGCTCCACGGCCCGGTCGAGGGAGTCGACCACGGCGGCGGCGATGTCGTACGACAGGTACTCGGTCTCCCAGTCCTCCGTGGTGGCCTCGACGACCGTGGCCTTGGAGTCCTTGGCGTAGGCCATGACGCGTTCGTCGGCGTGGACCGTGACCCCGGCGTCGGCGAGCGCGTCGAGGGCGCGGGGCAGGAACTCGGGGGCGATGTCCTGGTGCACGAGGAGCGTCTCGGCGGCGTTGCAGACGCTGACGCGGTGGGCCTTGGAGTTGATCAGGATCTCGATCGCCGTGTCGAGGTCGGCGTTGGCGTCGACGTAGACGTGGCAGTTGCCGGTGCCGGTCTCGATCACCGGGACGGTGGACTCCTCGACGACCGTGCGGATCAGGGAGGCGCCGCCGCGCGGGATGAGCACGTCGACCAGCCCGCGGGCGCGCATCAGCTCGCGCACCGACTCGCGGCTCTCGCCGGGGACGAGCTGGACGGCGTCGGCGGGCAGACCCGCGCCGCCGACGGCGTCCCGCAGGACCCGTACGAGGGCGGTGTTGGACTCGACGGCGGAGGAGGAGCCGCGCAGCAGGACCGCGTTGCCGGACTTCAGGCAGAGCGCGGCGGCGTCCACGGTCACGTTCGGGCGGGCCTCGTAGATGATGCCGACGACGCCGAGCGGGACGCGGACCTGGCGCAGGTCGATGCCGTTCGGGAGGGTGGAGCCGCGGACGACCTCGCCGACCGGGTCGGGCAGCGCGGCCACGTCGCGGACGTCGGCGGCGATCGCGCGGATCCGCTCCGGGGTGAGCGTCAGCCGGTCGACGATCGCCTCGCTGGTGCCGGCCTCGCGGGCCCGCGCGATGTCCTTGGCGTTGGCCTCGACGACGTCACTCGTACGGACTTCCAGCGCGTCGGCGACGGCGAGCAGCGCGTCGTCCTTGTCGGCGCGCGGGAGCGGCGCGAGGTCGGCGGCGGCGGCCTTGGCACGGTAGGCGGCGCGGGTGACCGGCGTCATGGAGTCGTACGGCGAGAGCGAGGTCATACAGGAAGGGTAGTCCGCCCGGCGGAGGGCCCTCCGCGTGTTCCACAGCGCGAGACACCCGCGCTCACGCCCGTGGAGGGACGTTCTCGGGCCACCCGGGCGGCGAGCCGTCAGTACGGGTGGACCCCCACGGGCGTGGCCGGGGCGGGTCCGTAGCCCTCGGCGATGCGCTGGTGGTACGTCTGGCGGTCGATGACCTCCAGGCCGACGATCTCCCAGGGCGGCAGTCCGGCCGTCCGGCGGTGCTCGCCCCACAGGCGCAGGGCGACGGCGGCCGCGTCGTGGAGGTCGCGGGCCTCCTCCCAGTAGCGGATCTCGGCGTGGTCGTGGGCGTAGCGGCTGGTCAGCAGGAAGGGGTGGTCGTGGGCGAGCTGTTCGAGGCCGCGCCGCACCTCCTTGAGGGGGGCCTCGGGGCCGGAGAGGCTCAGCGTGACGTGCCACAGCCGGGGCAGGTCCTGGGGCCTCTCGACGCTGTCGCCCTCGTACGTGTCCGAGGCGGCGACGCTGGTGAGCGTCCGCTCCTCGCCGGCCGCCCGGGAGGTACCCCCACCACGGGACGCCGCGGCCCCGGGGCGCACTCGTCTCACGACGGCCTCCTTCGCAACGATGTAGTGCCTCACAACAGGTCGTGCAGCAGGTCTGCACCAGGTCTGCCACAGGTCGTGCGGAATCTCCCTGAGACAAAGTTGAGCAGGCTCAGGGGCTTCGCGTGGCGGTTTTACGGAACGCGCACCGCCGGGGCCCGTGCTCCGGCCCCTCCGGGGGGCCGCTGGTCAGGGACGCAGGAGGACGAGGTCGTCCCTGTGTACGACCTCTCGTTCGTACGCGGGACCCAGCTCGCGCGCCAGTTCCCGGGTCGAGCGGCCGATCAGCTGGGGGATCTCCTTGGCGTCGAAGTTCACCAGTCCGCGCGCCACGGCCCGGCCCGTGCCGTCGCGCAGTTCCACGGGGTCGCCGGCGGTGAAGTCGCCCTCGACGGCCGCGATGCCGGCCGGCAGCAGTGACGTACGTCGCTCGACGACCGCGCGGACGGCGCCCTCGTCGAGGACGAGCGCGCCCTGCGGGGTGGAGGCGTGCTGGAGCCACAGCAGGCGGTCGGCGGACCGCTTGCCGGTGGGGTGGAAGTACGTGCCGGTGTCGCCGCCGGAGAGCGCGTCCGCCGCGTGGACGGCGCTGGTCAGGACCACGGGGATGCCCGCGCCGGTGGCGATGCCGGCCGCCTCGACCTTGGTGACCATCCCGCCGGTGCCGACGCCCGCCTTGCCGGCGCTGCCGATCTCCACGTGCGCGAGGTCCTCGGGGCCCCGTACCTCCGCTATCCGCGACGTGCCGGGCCTGCTGGGGTCGCCGTCGTACACGCCGTCCACGTCCGACAGCAGGACCAGCAGGTCCGCCCGGACGAGGTGGGCGACGAGGGCGGCGAGCCGGTCGTTGTCACCGAAGCGGATCTCGTCCGTGGCGACGGTGTCGTTCTCGTTGACGACCGGCAGCGCGCCCATCGCGAGGAGCTTGTCGAGGGTGCGGGAGGCGTTGCGGTGGTGGGCCCGGCGGCTCATGTCGTCGGAGGTGAGGAGCACCTGGCCGACCCGGATGCCGTAGCGGGCGCAGGAGGCGGTGTAGCGGGCCACCAGCAGGCCCTGGCCGACACTGGCGGCCGCCTGCTGCCGGGCGAGGTCCTTGGGCCGGCGGCGCAGCCCCAGGGGCGCGAGCCCTGCGGCGATGGCGCCGGACGAGACGAGCACGACCTCCCGCTCGCCACCGCTGCGGGCCTTGGCGAGGACGTCCACGAGGGCGTCCACCCGGTCCGCGTCGAGGCCCCCGGAGGCCGTCGTCAACGACGAGGAGCCCACCTTGACGACGATCCGGTGCGCGTCCCGCACGCCCTGCCTTGCCGCTGACACCTGTATCCCCAATGTTCCGAACCAGCCCGGTGTGTGCACTGCGCAATCTACGGGAGCGGGCGGACCGGACGCGTTCTCATTTCGAGGGGCGGACGGCGCGGGTCCCGGCGCGGAAGGGGGCGCTCCGGCATGGAGCCCTTCCTGAGGAGATGTTGTGACGTCCCTCAAGGTTCCAGGCGTTATGCCCGACTCGCGGCCTATCGACCCCTCGGGAGATTGCTCCTCGGCCTCTCTAAGTCATACGGTCAGGGATCGGCCTCCTCAGGCCACCCCCAGACTTGACCCTCCCCCTTCGTCCGTCGCACCTTCCGCAGGAGCCCAGCCCGTGCCCTCCGCAGGCCTCGCACCCCGCCGCATCGCGCAGCTGTCAGCGCTGCTCGCGATGTTCGCGCTCTTCACGGCCCAGATCGTCTCCGCGCTGCTGCCGAACATTCCCGTGTTCGTCGCCGCCGGCGCGGCGGCCCTCGTCCTGGACACGTTCCTCCAGTACCGGGATCCCGGACTGCTCGCCCTGCTGGGCAAGGTCCGTTTCGACGCGCTGGTGCGCCAGCTGCTCCGCGACATGCTGATCCTGGTGGGCCTGCTGCGCATCGACGGCATCGACCCGCTGCGCGAGCAGGCCCCGCTCCTGGTCGCCCTGATCGCGTTCTACGCGGTGCACTTCACCTGCCAGGCCGTCTCGGTGCTGGTCCGCCGCACCCGGACCCTGCCGATCGTCACGCGCAACATCGACGCCTCCGAGCTGCGCCTGACCGTCTCCCCGCCGCGCATCCTGGCCCGCCGCCAGGCCCACCGGCTGCTGACCTTCTCCCTGCCGGTCACGGCCGGCCTGCTGCTCACGGCGGCCACGAAGGACGCCGTCTGGGGCTTCGTCGGCGTGGGTGCCGGGCTCGCCCTGCTCGTCCTGGGCACCGCCTACCTCGCGACCTGGCTGCTGCCGAAGAAGCGCGCGAAGAACGAGCAGCAGGTCATGGAGTGGCTGGACAAGTGGCTCGCCGACTACCGGCCGACCACCGCGATGTACTTCTCCGGCGGTACGACGTCGGCCTACCAGGCGAACATGTGGCTCTCCACGCTGTCGCAGCTGGAGAAGCCGCTGATCGTGCTGCGTGAACGCTTCATGGTGCAGAAGATCGACGCGACGGACGTGCCGATCATCTGCTTCCCGAAGGTGTCGACGATGTTCTCCCTGGAGAACTCGACGCTGAAGATGATGCTGCACCCGGCCAACGCCGCGAAGACCTCCCAGGTGCTGCGCATCCCCACGATCAAGCACGCCTTCATCAACCACGGCGAGAGCGACAAGCTGTCCTCCTGCAACCCGTACGCCAAGGCGTACGACGAGGTGTGGGTCGCCGGTCCCGCGGCGCGCGAGCGGTACGCGCTCGCCGAGGTCGGCGTGGAGGACAAGGACATCGTCGAGGTCGGCCGCCCGCAGCTGGCGCCGATCCGCCCGTACGCGGGCCCGCCGACCGGCACGTACACCACCGTCCTCTACGCCCCCACCTGGGAGGGCTGGGACGGCAACCCCGGCAACACGTCCGTGGTCCTGGCCGGCGAGAACATCGTCCGGCAGCTCCTCGCCGACGACAAGGTCCGGCTGCTGTACAAGCCGCACCCGATGACCGGCTCGGTCGACCCGCGCGCGGGTGCCGCGAACGAGCGGATCAAGGCGATGATCCGGGAGGCCAACACCAAGCGGTCCGGGGCCCGCCCCGGTCCCGAGGCCGCCGCCGAACTCGCCCGGCGTGCGGCCGAGTTGGACAAGCTGACCTCGACGTCGTTCCGGACCAGCGCGGACGAGATGGAGCGGATGCTGCTGCAGGGCACGCCGAGCGGGAACCGTGAGGCGGCCATCGCCGAGGCGACGCTGGCCTGGGAGAAGGCGTACTGGGCGTCGTTCCCCGAGTGGGAGCACCGGATCATCACCGAGGCGCGGCCCGCGATCTTCGCCTGCTTCAACGCGTCGGACCTGCTGATCAGCGATGTCTCGTCGGTGGTCTCGGACTGGCTGTCGAGCGAGAAGCCGTACTCGGTCGCCAACACGTCCGGGTTGCCGGAGGTGGCGTTCCGGGCGGCGTTCCCGACGGTCTCTGCGGGTGTCGTGCTGACGCCCAAGGCGGGCGGGGTGCCGGCGCTGCTGGAGTCGGTGCGCAACCCCGAGAAGGACCGGTTCGCGCAGGCCCGCGCCGAGCTCAAGGAGCAGCTGCTCGGCCCCTCGGACCCGCCGTCCCTGGTCCGCTTCGACCTCGCGGTGAAGGCGCTCTGCGCCAAGGCCGACGACCGTCGCGCCCGCATGGAGTCCCGCCTCGCGGACGAGGTGCCATCGCCCCGCAAGTCGGGTGAGGCGACCGACGAGCTCACCGAGGGCGAAACCACGGAGGCACTGGCCTGACGGCCGTCCGTTCAGCAGCCGAAGGGCCCCGGTCGCGACCGGGGCCCTTCGTCGTGTGCGGGTTGTTCTGCGAGTTGTTCGGAGGCCGCCCAGTTTCCCCCGCTCATTCAGCTGCGGGCAGTCGTGCCGCTGGGGCGGCACGGGTGGGCGCAGGCGGCACCCGGCAAGCGCCGGTGAGCGAAACCCGCGTCCCGCTCAGCCCCAGCGCAGGGAGCCGTGGAACTCCGGAGGGCCAGGCCCCCGGGGTCCTAGAACGGCTCGAAGTCGTCGTACTCCCTCTGGAGTTCGTCCCGCTCGGCCTCCCGGTCGCGGCGCCGCTGGACGGCCGGCCGGGGCGCCTCGAAGCGGTGGTCCTCGCCCCGACGGCCCAGCATCTCCGCACCGGCCATGACGGTCGGCTCCCAGTCGAAGACGACCGCGTTGTCCTCGGGCCCGATGGCGACGCCGTCACCCGCGCGGGCGCCCGCCTTCATCAGCTCCTCCTCGACACCGAGCCGGTTGAGCCGGTCGGCGAGGTAGCCCACGGCCTCGTCGTTGCTGAAGTCGGTCTGACGCACCCAGCGCTCCGGCTTCTCGCCGCGCACCCGGAAGAGCCCGTCCTCCTCCCGCACGACCGTGAAGCCCGCGTCGTCGACGGCCTTGGGCCGGATGACGATCCGCGTCGCCTCCTCCTTGGGCCTCGCGGCACGCGCCCGGCCCACGAGGTCGGCGAGGGCGAAGGACAGCTCCTTCAGCCCGATGTGGGCGACCGCGGACACCTCGAAGACCCGGTAGCCGCGGGCCTCCAGGTCCGGCCGCACCATCTCGGCGAGATCCTTGCCGTCGGGCACGTCGATCTTGTTGAGGACGACGATGCGGGGCCGGTCGCCGAGCCCGCCGTACTGCGTCAGCTCCTCCTCGATGATGTCGAGGTCGGAAACGGGGTCGCGGTCCGACTCCAGCGTCGCGGTGTCGAGGACGTGGACCAGGACGCTGCACCGCTCGACGTGGCGCAGGAATTCGAGGCCGAGGCCCTTGCCCTGGCTGGCGCCCGGGATCAGGCCGGGCACGTCGGCGATCGTGTAGACCGTCTCGCCGGCCGTGACCACGCCCAGGTTGGGGACGAGGGTCGTGAACGGGTAGTCCGCGATCTTCGGCTTGGCGGCGGACAGGACCGAGATCAGCGAGGACTTGCCGGCGCTGGGATAGCCGACCAGCGCCACGTCGGCGACGGTCTTCAGCTCCAGGACGATGTCGCCCGTGTCTCCGGGCACGCCGAGCAGCGCGAAGCCGGGGGCCTTGCGGCGGGCGGAGGCGAGGGCCGCGTTGCCGAGGCCGCCCCGGCCGCCCTGAGCGGCGACGAAGGAGGTGCCGTGGCCGACGAGGTCGGCGAGGACGTTCCCCTGCCGGTCGAGCACGACGGTGCCGTCCGGGACCGGCAGGACCAGGTCCTGTCCGTCCTTGCCCGAGCGGTTGCCGCCCTCGCCGGGCTTGCCGTTGGTGGCCTTGCGGTGCGGGGAGTGGTGGTAGTCGAGGAGAGTCGTCACGGACTGGTCGACGGTCAGGATGACGTCGCCGCCCCGTCCGCCGTTGCCGCCGTCGGGGCCGCCGAGCGGCTTGAACTTCTCCCGGTGGACGGAGGCACAGCCGTGACCTCCGTTACCCGCGGCGACATGCAGTTCGACGCGGTCCACGAAGGTGGTCATGGTGGGTGCCTCCAGAGACGTACGGGTTCAGTCATCGACTGACTGATATGGGGTTAACACGCGAAAGGCGGACCCGCCTTCCCGAACGGGAAGTGAGGTCCGCCTCGCGAAAGACTGTCCGAAGACTTGTCCGATCAGCCGACCGGAACGATGTTCACGACCTTACGGCCACGGGCGGTGCCGAACTCGACCGCACCGGCGTTCAGGGCGAACAGCGTGTCGTCCTTGCCGCGGCCGACACCCGAGCCCGGGTGGAAGTGCGTGCCGCGCTGGCGGACCAGGATCTCACCGGCGTTGACGACCTGACCGCCGAAGCGCTTCACGCCGAGCCGCTGAGCGTTGGAGTCGCGACCGTTCCGGGTGGACGATGCGCCCTTCTTGTGTGCCATCTCTCCTCAGTCCCTTACTTCGCAGCCGCGGGGATCTCAGTGACCTTGATCGCCGTGTACTGCTGGCGGTGGCCCTGACGACGGCGGTAGCCGGTCTTGTTCTTGTAGCGCAGAATGTCGATCTTCTGGCCCTTGTGGTGGTCCACGACCTCGGCCTGGACCTTGATGCCGGCCAGCACCCACGGGTCGCTGGTCACAGCGTCGCCGTCGACGACGAGCAGGGTCGAGAGCTCGACCGTGTCGCCGACATTGGCGGTGGAAATCTTGTCAACCTCAACGATGTCGCCGACAGCAACCTTGTGCTGGCGACCACCGCTGCGCACGATGGCGTACACGCGGATCTCACTCTCTCGCTCGGGAACGGCACCCCCGCAGTCCAGCCGCCCGACACGCGAACGGCCTCTCCCACGGCGCCCGGCGCGCGGAAGGAATGAGGTTTACGGGGATGTGACGCGTCACTACCTACGGACACGCCGACGGTCAAGGTTACGGGGCGCTGCCCGAAGGGGTCAAACCGAGCCCCTTCCCGCTACGGGGCGGGCTTCTCGCCGTCCGCCGGCAGCGGCTTCACGCCCTTGCACAGGTCGGTGGTGTCCGCCTTGCCCGGGTGGGCGACGCGGATCACCTTGTCGAAGTGCGTCCGGTACATGTCGTGCACCGCGTCGTCGTCGACCTTGACGATCGCCTCGTCGTTCTCGCGCAGCGCGGGCCCGGTGTAGTTGCCCGACCCGGTGAAGCTGATCTTGTTGCGCACGCCGTCGTACTGGCCGTCCACCAGGATGTACTTGGTGTGGATGATGTACGGCGTGGTCAGCTTCTTCCCGGGGTTCAGCGGGTCCCGGTCGTCGTTGTAGCACCGCACGGTCGGCCCGCCGGACGTGTGCATCTTCTCCCACGTCCCCTTGGTCCCGCCGCTGCTCTTGGCGCTGTCGGACTCGGCGTAGACGATGCTCACGTTGCAGCCGGCCTTCTTCAGGGCCACCAGCTTCTCGGCGATCGCCAGCCGGGTGATCTTGAAGATCGCGACCCGCACCCAGGTCTTCCGCGCCACGCCGGCGCTGTCCCTGTAGGAGCACTGCACGTTGTCGAGCACCGAGTACACGGTGTCGGTGGCGCGGGTGTTCCCGGCGCGGGGGAAGAAGTAGGCCTTGTAGAGGCCGTTGCTGACGGTCCGGTACTCCCAGGCCGCCCAGTCCCGGGCGACCATCGTGTCGAAGTAGTCCGCGTAGGCGTCGTACATCGTCGGGTTGTCCGGCAGCAGCAGCGCGTCGTTGAAGAACTTGGTGTGCGCGGAGGGCGTCGAGTTCGACGTCGTCTGCACCACCACGTTGGTGGCGCCCTCGACCGCCGAGAACAGCCAGAACTTGTTGTGCATGATCGACTGCCCGTACTTCGGATCACCGAGGCAGGACCGGTCGACCGCGCAGGTCGCTATGTACGACCCCTTCGTCCGGTCGGTGCCGAGCGCCGCGACCAGGTTGCCGTACGCGGTGTTGGTGGGCCGGTCGCTGACGCTCGACTCGTCCAGCAGGACCTGGACGCGCACCCCCCGGTTGTGGGCGGCGACCAGCGCGTCGACGACGGACGCCTCCCACACGTGGTAGACGGCGACCTTGATGGTGGAGCCGGGCAGCGCCGCGTCCGTCAGCTCGATGAGCCGGGTGCGTATCGCGAGTTGTGCGCCCGCGTCGCCCAACGGGTCGTTGAACAGGGGGCCTTCGGTCCAGGTCGGCGCGGCCTGCGCGATGCCCGCGGACATCGCCACCTGCACACCGGCCGCCGCCAGCACGGTGGCCAGTGCCACCGCTCCACGCGAACGCACGCGCGCCATGCGATCCCCTCTCCGTCCCCGCCCTGCCCGGATGCCCTCGGCAACGCTCACGACTGCGTATACGACTGCGAATTCGCCTACGTGAGTGTTACAGGCGTCGGACGATGCTCCCGGAGGGAGGGGATGCCGATGAGACGACAGAGATGACCAAACTTCCGCAAATCTCCCCAGCGCGAGTGAAGTTACTCTCCCCGCACACGCCGATGCCCCCACCGGGTGGTCAAACCACCCGGTGGGGGCATCGGTTGGCGCGGACCGGAGATCCGCCCCGTGGGCTCAGCTCTCGTCGGTCGAAGCCGTCACCGCGGCCGAGGACTGCTCGGCCGCCACCGTGGTCTTCTTGGCTGCCGACTTCTTGGTGGCCGCCTTCTTGGCCGTGGCCTTCTTGGCGACCGTCTTCTTGGCGGCCGCCGTCTTCTTGGTGGCGGCCTTCTTCGCGGTGGCCTTCTTGGCCGTCTTGCGCGCCGCCGTCTTCTTGGCCGGCGCCTCGGCCTCGGCCTCCTCGGCCGCCGGAGCGGACTCCTCGACCGGGGTCTCGGCCGCGTCCTCGGCCGGAGCCGACGGGACCACGACCACGGCCGCCTCCTCGGACGCGGTGGGCGCGGTCGCCTTGCGCACGGCACGCCGACGCGGACGGGCCGGAGCCGCGCTCTCGGCGACGGCCGCCGCCTCGGGCTGCGCCACCTCGTCGGCCACGGGCTCGGCCACGGGCTCGGCGACCGGCTCCGGGGTCGGCTCGACCGTGACCACGGCGTCGTCCGCCGCCGCTCCGGCCGGCGCGCCCGCGGGGGCGGACACCTTGCGGGTCGCCCGGCGACGCGTACGGCCCTTGGGCGCGGCCTCCTCGGTGCTGGGCGCGGCCTCCTCGGTGCTGGGGGCGGCGGCCGGCATCTCGACCACCGGGTCCTCCACCGCGACCGGCTCCGCCTCGGCGGCCTCCCGCGACTTCGGGGCACGGTCCTCGGAGACGGTGGTGACAGCCGCGGCCTCGCGGGACTCACGGGACTTCGGGGCACCGGAAGGCGCCGACGCCCGCCGGGTCGCCCGGCGACGCGAACGGCCGCGCCCGACCGCCGCCTCCGCCTCGGCGACGCTGCTGTACAGCTCCTCGTCCGGCTCGAACTCCGGGGCGGGCAGCGCCACCGGCTCGGCGACCTCGGCGGCCACCTCCGCCTCGACCAGCTCGGCCGACTCGGCCGGCTCGACCGCCTCGGGAGCGGACACGTGCTCGTGGTCGTGCTCGGCACCGCCACGCCCGCGCTTGCGGCGCTTGCCGCCGGCGCCCGGAGCCGTCGGCTGGTCCATGTGCACGATCACGCCGCGCCCGTTGCAGTGGACACAGGTCTCGGAGAAGGACTCCAGCAGACCCTGGCCGACCCGCTTGCGGGTCATCTGCACCAGGCCCAGCGAGGTGACCTCGGCGACCTGGTGCTTCGTACGGTCGCGTCCCAGGCACTCCAGCAGGCGCCGCAGCACCAGGTCCCGGTTGGACTCCAGGACCATGTCGATGAAGTCGATGACGACGATGCCGCCGAGGTCGCGCAGCCGCAGCTGGCGCACGATCTCCTCGGCCGCCTCCAGGTTGTTCCTGGTGACCGTCTCCTCCAGGTTGCCGCCCTGGCCGGTGAACTTCCCGGTGTTGACGTCGACCACGATCATGGCCTCGGTCTTGTCGATCACCAGCGAACCACCGCTGGGCAGCCACACCTTGCGGTCCAGCGCCTTCATCAGCTGCTCGTCGATGCGGTACGTCGCGAAGACGTCGACCTCGGAAGTCCACTTCTGCAGCCGCTCGGCCAGGTCGGGGGCGACGTGGGAGACGTATCCGTGGATGGTCTGCCAGGCGTCCTCGCCGCTGACGATGACCTTGGAGAAGTCCTCGTTGAAGATGTCGCGGACGACCCGGACGGTCATGTCCGGCTCGCCGTACAGCAGCGTCGGCGCGTTGCCGTTCTTGGCCTTCTTCTGGATGTCCTCCCACTGCGCCTGCAGCCGCTCGACGTCACGGCGCAGCTCGTCCTCGCTCGCGCCCTCGGCGGCGGTGCGCACGATGACGCCCGCGTCCTCGGGGACGATCTTCTTGAGGATGGTCTTCAGCCGGGCCCGCTCGGTGTCGGGCAGCTTGCGGCTGATACCGGTCATCGACCCCTCGGGGACGTAGACCAGGTAGCGGCCGGGCAGGGAGACCTGGCTGGTCAGACGCGCGCCCTTGTGCCCGATCGGGTCCTTGGTGACCTGGACGAGCACGGACTGCCCGGACTTCAGGGCGGACTCGATGCGGCGCGGCCCGTTGGCCATGCCGAGCGCCTCGAAGTTGACCTCACCGGCGTACAGGACGGCGTTGCGGCCCTTGCCGATGTCGATGAAGGCGGCCTCCATCGACGGCAGCACGTTCTGCACCTTGCCGAGGTAGACGTTGCCGACGTACGAGGTCGCCTGCTCCTTGTTGACGTAGTGCTCGACGAGCACGTTGTCTTCCAGGACGCCGATCTGGGTGCGCTCGCCGCTCTGGCGGACGACCATGACGCGCTCGACGGCCTCACGGCGGGCGAGGAACTCGGCCTCGGTGATGATCGGGACACGCCGGCGGCCCTGCTCCCGGCCTTCCCGGCGGCGCTGCTTCTTGGCCTCCAGGCGGGTCGAGCCCTTGATGGACTGCACCTCGTCGGAGAACTCGGTCTCCTTGGCGCGCCGCTCGCGCGGCTCACGGACCTTGACGACCGTGCGCTCGGGGTCGTCCTGGCCCGTCTCGGCCTCGGTGCCGGAGTCACCGGCCCGACGACGACGGCGACGGCGACGACGGCTGCTGCTGGAGCCCGAACCGGACTCCTCGCGCTCGTCGCCCTCGTCCTCGGCGTCCTCGTCCAGCTGCTCGGCGGTGTCCTCGGCGTCCTGCTCGGCCTGCTCGGCGGCGAGCTCGTCGCCCTCGGCGGCGTCCTCGGCCTCGGCCGACTCGCCCCGGCGACGACGGCGCCCACCACGGCGACGGCGACGCCGCGACCCGGTGGACTCCTCCTCGCCGTACTCGTCGCCCTCGGCGGAGTCCTCGCCGGTCTCCTCGGCGTCCTCGAGCTCCTCCGGCTCGTCGGCGACCACGGTGGCGGCCGCGGGCTGCTCGGCCTCGGCGGGCTCGCCCCGGCGGCGACGGCGACGCCGCGACCCGCCGGTGGGCTCCTCCTCGACGGCCCCGCCGAGGTCGGTGGTCTCGGCGCTCTCGGCCGGTTCGGCCGGCTCGACCGTCTCGGTCTCGGCCTCGGCGGCGGCCTGCGCGGCGGCCCGCTCCGGCGTCTGGAACATCGGCTCGGTGAACACCGGGGCCTGGAACACGGCCACGGCGGGCCGCGACGGACGCGACGGCGCGTCCTCCGTCTTCGGCGCGGCAGGCGCGGAGAATCCTCCGGCGGCCTTGCGCGTGGCCCGACGACGGGGCCGACGCGGGCCGTCGTCCTCGACCTCGGCCTCGGTAGCCGCCCGCGGTGCCGCGACCGGCTCGCGCTCGGCCACGGCGGTCGCGGGGGCGGCCTCGGCGGCGGGCGCCCGGTCGGCCGGGGCCTGCGCGGTCTCGGCGGCAACGGACTCGTTCTCGGTCGCGCGCTCGTCGGTGGCCTCGCCGGCGGGCGCTGCGACCCGGCGGGTGGCACGCCGACGGGTGCGACGGGGCGCGGCCTCCTCGGCCGCGGCCTCCACCGGCGCGCTCTCCTGCACCTCGGTGGGCGCGGTGTCCACGGCCTCCGCCGGAGCCTCCACGGGCTCGGCGGCCTTCGGCTCACCGGCGGGCGCGGACGCCCGGCGCGTGGCGCGACGGCGCGTACGCCCGGCGGGCGCGGCCTCCTCGGCAGCGGCCGGGGCCTCGGCGACGGCGGCGGGCTCGGCGGCGACCTCGGGCTCGGCCACCGCGGCCGTCTCGGCGGGGGTCTCCTCGGCGGCCTGGGGCGCGCTCGTGGGGGCGGAGGCGCGGCGGGTCGCACGGCGGCGCGTACGCCCGGCGGGCGCGGCCTCCTCGACGGCAGCGGGCGCCTCGGCGACGGGCTCGGCGGCGACCTCGGCGACGGCGGCCGGAGCCACGGTCTCGACCACCTCGACGACCTCGGCGTCCTTGGGCGCACCGGCGGGCGCGGAGGCGCGGCGGGTCGCGCGACGGCGCGTACGCCCGGCGGGCGCGGCCTCCTCGACGGCAGCGGGCGCCTCGGCGGCGGGGACCTCGGCCTCCTCGGCCTCGGCGACCTGCGCGTCCTCACCGGTCACGCCGTCGTCGACGGTCTCGGTGGTGTCGTCCGCCTCGGTCGGCTCGACGGCCGCGAGGTCCTCGGACTCGGCGGCCGGTATGGCCGGCGCGGTGGTCTCCGCGGCCGCTTCGGAGCCGGCGGCCGGCGGACCCGCGGGGCGGGACGCTGCACGGCGCCGACGGCGCGGCGGCAGGGTGTCGCTCGGCGTGTTGTTGTCGGAGCCCTGCGCGGGCTCGGCGGGTTCGATCGATTCGGGCATGCGGGCGTTTCTCCCGTCAGGCTCCCGGGCGCCGCACCCGGCCCGGCGTAGCCGGTGACGTCCGCGGCTCGCGTGATACGCGACTGCCGCCGTCCGGGGCGCGGGCGCCGCACGGGAGCTCTCTGTGTCCTGTCTCGCCGGTTCCGTACGCCATGTTGCGTACGGCCTGGCGAAAGTCTTGTGGTCGGTGCGCTGCCCGACCCAGGTGGCTCCCGGATCAGAGGGCGGCGCTACGACGTCCGTCCCTACGCGGGGCCTACCGGCGCCGACGCCTTCGCGGCGGCAGCGGGTTCGGCCGTTGAGGGGGCCGGCGCTGCCTCGCGGTCGGGCGCGAGCGGGTCGGTCACCGTGCCGGTCTCATCATCGAAAAGCCCCTGCGCCAGCCTGGTCACCGCAGCGGGGACCGGCGGCGCCAGGTCGGCCACGGCGCGGAGACCGGACAGGACGTCGTCGGGTCGTACGGCAGGCGTCACGTGCCGAACAACCAGCCGCAGTATCGCACAGGGCTGGTCCGTCGGCCTATCAGCCTGTGGACGCGGCGTCTCAGAACCGGCCGCTCCGGCGCTTCCGTCACGTCCATCACGTGCGTCATGGTCATCACGTGCGTGTCCGTCACGGCTGTCGAGATCGACGACGGCGGCGCGGGCGTCGAAGGTCCGCATGCCGTTCTTGGTCCTGCGCTGGACCTCGACGAGCTCCGCCGCCTTGAAGACCTCGACCGCGCGCGCGGCCTCCTCGGGGTCCACGCCGTCCAGGCGCAGTTCCCATTCGGAGGCCGTGAGCCGGTCGGCGAGCCCGGAGGTCCGGGCCTCGACCGCGTCGACGATGTCGAGGCCGGTGGGCAGCGACTCGTCGAGCAGGATCCTGAGCTTCTCCGGATCACGCGCCTCGGTGAGCGCGATCTCCAGGTACTCCGCCTCACTGCCCGTGCCGGTGGGTGCGGCATTGGCGTACGACACCTTCGGATGCGGCGTGAACCCCGCCGAGTACGCCATCGGCACCTCGGCACGGCGCAGCGCACGCTCGAAAGCGCGCTGGAAGTCACGGTGGCTGGTGAACCGGAGGCGGCCGCGCTTGGTGTAGCGCAGTCGGATGCGCTGCACCGCGGGTGCGGGCGGCGGGCCTTCGGGCTGTCGCTTGCCCAGTGTCGTTCAGTCCTTCGTGAGAGCGGTCGTACTGCTACCAAGAGTACGTGCCTCGGCGGCTCGCGGTTCCCGCCGGTGCACGGGCTTCGGTTCGGGCGGCGGTCCGAAGAGGGCCGAGCGCACCCCGGCGCGGGCCTGGCGGACGGTCTCGCGGGCGGTGGCCAGCGCCTGCCTGGTGGTGCGGCCCACGGCACGCCCGACCGCCGCGACCGGTTTCCACACCGCGTCCCGGACGAAGTGACCGGCGGGGGTGAGGACCGTCCGGTACACCCACCGGGTCGGCTCGACCAGGAGCCACCGGAACAGGTTCGCCAGGAACCGTCCGACGGCGAGCGAGACCCGCCCGGCCACCCGCCACGCGTGCCCGAGGGCCTCCCCGATCTCCCGGCCGACGACGGCGAGGAACCGCCCGACGGGCGCGAGCACCCAACGCCACAGAGCGAGCACGGGCAGCACCAGGAGCACGCGCAGCGTCCAGTGAACGCCGAGCCAGAGCCCGGTGAAGATCATCCGTACGAGCCACACGCACCCCCTCGCCACCCACGCGATCGCGTGCCCCGTGGGCGTCAGCACGTACCGGTACAACCACGCGGCCGGTACGACGAGCAGGTGGCGGAGCAGCCAGGCGATGCCCCGCCCGACCGGCACGACCGTCCACCGGTACGACCACAGGAGCCCGGCGAGGACACCTCGGGCGACCCAGCCGCACCCGGCCCCGACACCGGCGGCCGCCCAGGCGAGCGCATGCCCCACCGGCGTCAGCACGTACCGGTACGCCCACACCGCCGGCACCACCAGCAGCCGGTACCCGAGCCACCCGAGCAGCCGGGCGAGCGGCACGACGACGTACCGCCACAGCGCCACACACGGCCACACGAGGACGGCCCGGCCGACCCACAGCACCGCACGGCCCGCGGGCCGCAACACGGTGTCCGTCAGCAACCGCCCGCCCACCACCAGCGCGTCCCACACCATGCGCACGGGTACGACGAGCACGAGCACCACGATCCGCACGGGAATCCGTATCGCGACGACAAGACACCCCTCGGGCGCCTGCTGCGCCCCGGCGGCTGTCCGGCGCGCCGCGGGTTCCTGCTCCCGGGCGGGCCCTTTCTCCAGGTCCATGACGACGTAGACGCAGTCGGCGTGTCGTCCGGATCCAGCCCACGCCGCCGATTTCGCACGGCAGCGGCCACGTCACCGAGTACGCACGGCACGGGCCGACGTCGGCGGGTCCACAGCGCACCGCCCCCGGCGGCCGCGCCGCGCCTGCCCGTTGCGCGTCCTACCGCTTGCGCCCGGACGACCTCTTGCCGGTCCGGGCCGCCTTGGGGCGGCGTACCACGGCGGACAGGTCCGGCCGGTCGGCGTGCGGCGCCGAGAACTCCCGGTTGATCTCGACCTGGCGGCGGACGCGTTCAGGCAGGTCCCGCATGGCCAGCAGACGGTCGCAGGCCCGGAGCGCGGCGGCGTGGTCGCCCACCCAGTGGGCGGTGATGGAGAACTCGAACAGCAGGCCCCACCGGTAGACCCAGGGCTTGGTGAAGAGCAGGTCGTCCGGCGCGGGCCGGTCGACGACGTCGACGAGAAGGGCGTGCGCGGTGTGATGACGCCGCCGGAGCCGCAGCCGGGAGGCCAACTCGTAGCAGGCCTCGAGCCTGGTGGGACGTGACTCCCAGGCGCGGGAGAAGGTGTCCATGGCTCCCGGCCAGTCGTCTTGCGCCTCCGCCCGGAGGATTCCCGCCTCCAGGAGCGAGCAGTAGACCTCCTCGCCCCAGCCGCCCATCGCCGCACGTCGCTCGTACAGGTCGATCGCCTCCCGCGCGTGGCCGAGGTCCCGTTCGGTGTTGGCCAGGTAGAAGACGGTGCGGGGGTTGGTGGGGTCGCGTTCCAGTTCGCGCCTGAGCAACTGCGCGTCGCGTTCGAACTTGTCGGCGCGGCAGCCGCCGTCCGCGTGGTCCTCGATGACGAGGGCGTCCAGGTTCTCCTGGACGTCGGGCCCGTCGGTGCAGGGGTACTCGTGAGTGACCCCTTCGTAGCGCCAGAGCAGGTCCCCCCGCATCAGGTGCTTGAAGCGGTGCTGGGTGCCCGGTGTGTCGTAGCGCAGCATGTACGAGGTCGCCGTGAGCCGGGGCAGCGGCGCGTCCTGGCGCAGTACGTGGTCGGCGTCGACGGTGAGCAGGAAGTCGGCTTTTCCCCGGGCGTGTTGGATGTTCCGCGTCCGGTTGTGGCCGAAGTCGACCCAGGGCTCCTCGCGCAGCTCGCCCGGGACGCCGTCCAGCGCCGCGCGGATCAGGTCCGGCGTGCCGTCCGTCGAGCCGGTGTCGGTGATGACCCAGGTGTCGATCAGCGGGCGGACGGAGGCGAGGCAGCGCTCGATCACCCGCGCCTCGTTCTTGACGATCATGCAGAGGCAGATGGTCTGCGGCTTCACGGTTTCACCGGTCCCGGGACGGTTGGAACGCTGCCCGAGAGGCCGCGTGACGTACCCCCTCATATCGCACAAATCACTGCCGCCGACGCCGAATTAGCCCAGCCGTGAGGCCGGTTTAGGCCGATTTGATGATCTCCATCCCCGTCCGGTCCAGCTCGCTGGTCGAGTCGGTGGACAGGGGCGAGGCTCACGATCGAGTGCGGGGAAAAGCCCCAAACCGGTTGAAACAAGGAGCACATAGATGAGTCCTGAGCGCAGGACGATCTCGCTGATAGGCCCGCTGGCACGCCACAGGATCACCAAGGTCAGCACGTATGCCTCGCTCGCACTGGCGGTGACCGCCGGACTGGCCGGCCCCGCCGCAGCGGCAGCACGCAGCGTGTCCGAGCCCTCCACCGTGACGAGGGCCGGCAACGACGAGTGCCCGCCCGCCGACGAGCACGATGGTCAGCACCACACCGACGACGGGCAGCACCAGGACGAGCACGACGGATCGTCGCCGGACTGGTACGACGACCAGGACCAGAACCGCACGGCGGCACTCGGTGGCAACGACGACCACTGCGAGGAAGGTCCCAGCGGCCCACCCGGACCTCAGGGCCCGACCGGCCCGACGGGCCCGCGGGGCGAGGTCGGTCCCCAGGGCGAGGTGGGTCCGCAGGGCGATACCGGTCCCCAGGGCGAGGTCGGCCCCCAGGGCGACACCGGCGAGCAGGGCCCCGCCGGACCCACCGGAGCCACGGGAGCCACGGGAGCCACCGGAGCTACGGGAGCCACCGGAACCACGGGTGCCACCGGAGGGATCGGCCCCGCCGGACCCGAGGGTCCCGTCGGCCCGGCCGGAGCGGACGGGCAGACGGGAGCCACCGGTGCCACCGGAACCACGGGCGCCACGGGCCCCGCCGGTCCCTGCTCCGACATCGACGCGGTACAGGACTCCAAGAAGCGCGAGTTCCGGGTCGTCCTGAGCGACGGGCGGGTCTTCGCCGGCATCCGCGACCTCCAGGGCGAGGCGGCCCACCCGTTCCTGTGGACCGACCTGAGCACCCACCCCTACTTCCCGGCGGGCGGCCGTGATTCGCAGGGCCGCTACGTCGGCTACGCCTGCGGTGTCTCCGTCAACACGCACGCCCACGGCGAGGGCCACGGCCACGGCCAGAAAGAAACCGGCAAGGAGACGGGCAAGGAGCACAGCCAGAGCACGGGCCAGGGCCACAGCCAGCAGACCGGCCAGAGCCAGGGCCACAGCCAGCAGACCGGCCAGAGTCAGGGCCACAGCCAGAACACGGGGCAGAGCCACAACCAGGGCACGAGCGAGGGCACGGGCACCGGTCACGCCCAGCAGACCGGCCAGAGCCACAGCCAGGGCACGAGCAGCGGCTACACCCAGGACACCGGCAAGGACTACAGCCAGGGGTCGAACCAGGGCCACAGCCAGCAGACCGGCCAGGACCACGGCGGGAGCACCGGCGCGGACCACGGTGAGAACAAGGGCCAGCCCAAGGGCGACCACGCGAGCGCCTCGAAGGGCCTCGTGAAGTTCAACGTCGTCACCACCGTCGGCCAGGTCTGGGAGACGACCTGCGTACCGGTGGACACCCAGCCCCACGCCACCCTGAACTGCGACGACGCCCAGGGCAACCCGCGCCCCTGGTACCGGGTCGAACTCCAGCCGTCGGACAACATCGTCAACGGCGGCTCGACCGTCACGCCCCGCGTGACCGGCCGGTAGGACACGAGACCGACCGGCAGTACATGAGAAGGGGTGCCCGGAGCACGGCGAACGGCCCTCCGGACACCCCTCACGACCTGTCGGCCGCGGCCGGGTCAGTGACTGTGCGGCGCACTCCCCACCGGCTGCTTCACCGACAACGGCAGCAACTTCTTGCCCGTCGGACCGATCTGGATGTGGGTGTCCATCTGCGGACACACGCCGCAGTCGAAGCACGGGGTCCAGCGGCAGTCCTCGACCTCGGTCTCGTCGAGGGCGTCCTGCCAGTCCTCCCAGAGCCAGTCCTTGTCGAGGCCGGAGTCGAGGTGGTCCCAGGGGAGGACCTCCTCGTAGGTGCGCTCGCGGGTGGTGTACCAGTCGACGTCGAGACCGAAGTCGGCCAGGGCCTTGTCCGCGCAGCTCATCCAGCGGTCGTAGGAGAAGTGCTCGCGCCAGCCGTCGAAGCGGCCGCCGTCCTCGTAGACGGCGCGGATGACGGCACCGATGCGGCGGTCGCCGCGTGAGAGCAGGCCCTCGACGATGCCCGGCTTGCCGTCGTGGTAGCGGAAGCCGATGGAACGGCCGTACTTCTTGTCGCCGCGGATCTTGTCGCGGAGCTTCTCCAGGCGCGCGTCCGTCTCCTCGGCGGAGAGCTGGGGCGCCCACTGGAACGGGGTGTGCGGCTTCGGGACGAAGCCGCCGATCGACACCGTGCAGCGGATGTCGTTCTGGCCGGAGACCTTGCGGCCCTCGGCGATCACGTTCATCGCCATGTCGGCGATCTGGAGGACGTCCTCGTCGGTCTCCGTCGGCAGGCCGCACATGAAGTACAGCTTCACCTGGCGCCAGCCGTTGCCGTACGCCGTGGAGACCGTCCGGATCAGGTCCTCCTCCGAGACCATCTTGTTGATGACCTTGCGCATGCGCTCGGAGCCGCCCTCGGGCGCGAAGGTCAGACCCGAGCGCCGGCCGTTGCGGGTCAGCTCGTTCGCGAGGTCGACGTTGAAGGCGTCCACGCGGGTCGAGGGGAGGGACAGACCGATCTTGTCCTCCTCGTACCGGTCCGCGAGGCCCTTGGCGATGTCGCCGATCTCGCTGTGGTCGGCGGAGGAGAGGGAGAGGAGGCCGACCTCCTCGAAGCCCGTGGCCTTGAGCCCCTTCTCGACCATCTCGCCGATGCCCGTGATGGAACGTTCGCGGACCGGGCGGGTGATCATGCCCGCCTGGCAGAAGCGGCAGCCGCGGGTGCAGCCGCGGAAGATCTCCACCGACATCCGCTCGTGGACCGTCTCGGCGAGCGGGACGAGGGGCTGCTTGGGGTAGGGCCACTCGTCCAGGTCCATGACGGTGTGCTTGGACACCCGCCACGGGACACCGGACCTGTTCGGTACGACGCGGCCGATACGGCCGTCGGGCAGGTACTCCACGTCGTAGAACGCCGGGATGTACACCGAGCCCGTCTTCGCGAGGCGGAACAGGACCTCCTCGCGGCCGCCCGGCCGGCCCTCGGCCTTCCAGGCGCGGATGATCTCGGTCATGTCCAGCACGGCCTGCTCGCCGTCGCCGATGATCGCCGCGTCGATGAAGTCGGCGATCGGCTCGGGGTTGAAGGCCGCGTGGCCGCCGGCCAGCACGATCGGGTCGTCGAGCGTGCGGTCCTTGGACTCCAGGGGGATCCCGGCCAGGTCCAGGGCGGTGAGCATGTTGGTGTAGCCCAGCTCCGTGGAGAAGGACAGACCGAACACGTCGAAGGCCTTCACCGGGCGGTGGCTGTCGACGGTGAACTGCGGGACGCCGTGCTCCCGCATCAGCGCCTCCAGGTCCGGCCAGACGCTGTACGTGCGCTCGGCGAGGACCCGCTCGCGCTCGTTCAGCACCTCGTAGAGGATCATGACGCCCTGGTTGGGCAGACCGACCTCGTACGCGTCCGGGTACATGAGCGCCCAGCGGACGTCCGCGGACTCCCAGGGCTTGACGGTGGAGTTGAGCTCACCGCCGACGTACTGGATCGGCTTCTGCACATGCGGGAGCAGGGCCTCTAGCTGTGGGAAGACCGACTCGACAGACATCGCGGGGGTTACCTTCGTGAGCTGACTGGTGGCACCCCCGGCCGGAGGCTGGGGGGAGGGTGACCATCTAGCCTAACGCCCCCGGAGACACCCCACGCACGCCCGTTTCCGGTGGACCGGTCAGAAGGGCATGTCCTCGCTGATCCTCGCCCACTCCTCCGGCAGCGCCTCCTCCGCCCGCTCCGCCCGCCGTTCCTCCCTGCCGTACAGCAGCCCGTACGTGAAGGCGCTCTCCCCCGGTGCCGCGTGAGCCTGGTGGGCGAGGTCGCGCAGGGCCTCGCGGGCCATCACGCTGTCCTGGTGGTCGCCGAGGAGGCTCTGCAGGGACTTCATGTCCTTGACGAGCGCCTTGGCGGGCTTGCCCAGCAGGGGGTGTGCCGCCTCGGCGGCGTACCGGGTGCGCTTGGTCTTCTTGCGTGCCTCGTGCATGGCGAGGTCGCGGTCGGCGCCGGGCGGCTGCGCCAGGGCCTCCTCGACCAGGGCCGCCACCTTGGCGAAGTCCTTCGTGACCGCCTTGGTGATCACCTTCTCGGGGTCGCCGTGGGCGGCCTTGAGCAGCGGCGGGTCCGCGATCACGGCGTCGAGGGACTCCAGCAGCTCCAGATAGCGCGGCCCGTCCAGCGCCTCGATCAGTTCGCTCCGGGGGCCGGTACCGCCGTCCTTCCGGGACCAGGCGCGCAGCCGTGCGTGGACCGGGCCCGTCACCAGGTCCTCGGGCAGGGCGTCCAGTGCCTCGGTGAGCCGTTCCGTCAGGACCTCCTGGTCACGGTCGACGCCCAGTTCTCCCGCGAGCCACTTCAGCTCCTCGCCGATCGGGTCCGTGACGGCCCGGTCGAGCACCTTCCCGAACGACTTGAAGGTGCTGCGCAGCCGACGCGTGGCGACCCGCATGCTGTGGACGGAGTCGAAGACGTCCCGGCGGACGGCGGGGTCCAGCTCCACGATCGCGTCACGCTGGGCACGGACATAGACGAGGACATGATCAGCGGGGGTGACGGGCTCGCCGGAGGTCGCCGCCTCGATCTTCTTCCGGTCCTTCTTCCTCCCCTTCCTGGGTGCCGTCTCCTGCAGCGCCCTGGCCAGCTTGGAGGGCGAGTCCGAGGGCCGTACGCCCGCCTTGCGCAGCTTCTTCTCGACCTTGTCGAGGAAGGCCGGGTCGCCGTCGTCGGCGAGTTCCACCTCGATCTCGGACCACTGGGAGGTCCGGCCGTCCTCGGTGAGGCGCTCGGCGACCACGGCGTCCACGCTGACCTCGGCGAGGAGCGTGCCGTCCGCGTCGAGCAGCTCGCTGACGTCGCGGGTGGAGAGGAGACGGACCAGCGGGACCAGCTCGGCCTCCCGGACCCGGGAGCGGACCAGCGCGACGAGTTCGTCGGGCAGCGTGTCGGACAGCGGGGCCCGGATCTCGTCCCGTACACCCGAGGAGACGGGGAGCTTCAGATGCCAGCCGGCGTCACTGCCGCCCGTACGGCGGCGCAGGGTCACGGAGGCGGCGGCGAGGCGTTCGTCGGGGGTGTCGTAGTAGACGGCGTCCAGCTCCGCCACGCCTTTGTCTATGACGGTCGCGACCCCGGCCACGCCGGTGAGGTCCGGCAGGCCGCTCTCGTCGGACTCGTACTTCCGCTCGATCTCGCGCTTGGTGTCCGCCATGAAATGAATCTAGTCCCATATTCGGCAAAGGGGCAGACCACCGCGTCCCCGGAGGGGAGCGGAGGCCTGCCCCGAAGGCCGCCGGGCCCTACGCGGACATGGGGCGCTGCACTCTGATGGACTGGAGCAGTCCGACCGCCACCCACACCGCGAACATCGACGAACCGCCGTACGACACGAACGGCAGCGGCAGTCCCGCCACTGGCATGATGCCGAGGGTCATGCCGATGTTCTCGAAGGACTGGAAGGCGAACCAGGCGATGATGCCGCCGGCGACGATCGTGCCGTACAGCTCGGTGGTCTCGCGGGCGATCCGGCAGGCGCGCCACAGCACGACACCGAGCAGCAGGATGATCAGCCCGGCGCCCACGAACCCGAGTTCCTCCCCCGCCACGGTGAAGACGAAGTCGGTCTGCTGCTCGGGCACGAACTGTCCCGTGGTCTGCGAGCCCTTGAACAGTCCGGTGCCGAGCAGCCCGCCGGAGCCGATGGCGATCCGGGCCTGGTTGGTGTTGTAGCCGACGCCGGCCGGGTCGAGCTCGGGGTTTGCGAAGGCCGCGAAGCGGTTGATCTGGTACTCGTCGAGCACGCCGAGCTGCCAGACGGCGATCGCGCCGACCGCGCCCGTGCCGATGAGACCGAGGACCCATCGGTTGGAGGCGCCGGAGGTGAGCAGGACCCCGAGCACGATGACCACCATGACCATGACCGAGCCGAGGTCGGGCATGAGCAGCACGATCAGTATGGGGATGGTGGCGAGGCCGAGGGCCTGGACGACCGTGCGGTGGTCGGGGTGGGGTTTGTCGCCGGCGTCCACCCGGGCCGCGAGCAGCATCGCCATCCCCAGGATGATCGTGACCTTCACGAACTCGGAGGGCTGGAGCGAGAAGCCGCCGCCGACGACGATCCAGGCGTGCGCGCCGTTGATGGTGGCGCCCATCGGGGTGAGCACCAGCAGGATCAGCAGTACCGAGATGCCGTAGAGGATGGGCACGGCCGTGCGCAGGGTGCGGTGGCCCAGCCAGACCGTGCCGATCATCAGGGCGAAGCCGATGCCGGTGTTGAGCAGGTGGCGGAGGAGGAAGTAGTACGGGTCGCCCTGGTTGAGCTCGGTGCGGTTGCGGGTCGCCGAGTAGACGAGGGCCGCGCCGATCAGGGACAGCGCGATGGCCGAGAACAGTATCGGCCAGTCGAGCCGCCGGGCGAGCGAGTCGCGGGCGAACAGCCGGGTCCAGCCGGTGCGTTCGGGCCCGTACCCGGAGACGGAGAAACTGTTGCCAGTCATACGGGCCTCCTCCGCGTGAGCGCTCCGCCGGGGGTGCCGGGATACGCCGTAGTCGGCCGGCTTCGACGTCGTCGTGGCTGGTCGCGCGGTTCCCCGCGCCCCTTCGGGGCCCGTCCGCAGCCGGCACGCCGTCGCGCCGCCCGGTTGCCGCTGCCGCCGCGTGTGCTGACGATCGCCGCCAGGTCGTTCAGCGACACCGGTTGGGCGAGCGGCCCGGCGGCCAGGGTCTGCGCGTCCTCCGCCGCCTTCTCCTCCGCGCTCTTCTTCGGCGGGTAGTTCTCCAGCTTCGGGGAGTCGATCGAGCCGTCGGACTCGATCTTCGGCAGGCCCTTCTGCGGGGTCGGCAGCAGCGCCTTCTTCTTGTCGATCTTTCCGTCCTCGGAGACGCCGTAGAGCGCGTTGTAGAGCTTGCGCACGGCGGGTGCCGAGGCGCCGGAGCCCGTACCACCCTGGGAGATCGTCATGACGATCGAGTAGTCCTTGGTGTACGTGGTGAACCAGGAGGTCGTCTGCTTGCCGTAGACCTCGGCCGTACCCGTCTTGGCATGGATCGGGATCTCGTCCTGCGGCCAGCCCTGGAAACGCCAGGCTGCCGTACCTCGGGTCGCGACTCCCGCGAGGGCTTCGTCTATCTCGGCGAGGGTCTTCTTCGTCATCGGCAGTTTGCCGTGCGACTTGGGTGCGATCTCCTGCACGTTCTTGCCGTCGGCGCTGATGATCGCCTTGCCGACAGTGGGGTCGTAGAGGGTGCCGCCGTTGGAGATGGCCGCGTAGATGGTGGCCATCTGGATGGGGGTGACGAGGGTGTCGCCCTGGCCGATGGAGTAGTTGACGGAGTCACCGGCACGCAGGCGGTTGCCTTCGAGGCAGTTCTCGTAGGCGATCTGCTCGGCGTACGAGCCGCCCTTCTTGCCGTACTTGCACCAGGCGTCCTTGTTGTCCTCCCAGTACTTCTGCTTCCACTGGCGGTCCGGGATGCGGCCGGTGACCTCGTTCGGCAGGTCGATGCCGGTCTCGGCGCCGAGGCCGAACTGGTGGGCGGTCTTGTAGAACCAGTCGTTGGCGCCCTTCTTGGGCTTGATGCCCCCGTCACGCTTCCACTCCTCGTGCGAGAGGCGGTAGAAGACGGTGTCGCAGGAGACCTCCAGGGCCTTGCCGAGGCTGATCGCGCCATGGCTCTGGGACTCGAAGTTCTTGAAGACCTGGCCGCCGATCGAGTACGAACTGGAGCATTGGTACGGGCCGTTGAAGGAGTAGCCGGCGTTCACCGCGGCGGCCGTCGGGATCACCTTGAAGACGGAGCCGGGGGCCGACTGGCCCTGGATCGCGCGGTTCAGTAGCGGGTAGTTGGACTTCTTGCCGGTGAGCTTGGCGTAGTCCTTGGCGGAGATGCCGCCGACCCAGGCGTTCGGGTCGTAGTCGGGGTTGGAGGCCATCGCGACGACGCGGCCGGTCTTGGCCTCCATCACGACGACGGCGCCGGAGTCCGCCTTGTAGTTGGTTCCCGTGTTGCGGTCGTTCTGCTTGCGGGCTTCCTTCATCGCCTCGTTGAGTTCGTACTCGGCGATGCGCTGGACGCGGGCGTCGATGCTGGTGACGAGGTTGGCTCCGGGCTGGGCGGGGTCGGCCTCGGCCTCGCCGATGACGCGGCCGAGGTTGTCGACCTCGTAGCGGGTGACGCCGGCCTTGCCGCGCAGCTCCTTGTCGTACTGGCGCTCCAGGCCGGAGCGGCCGACCTGGTCGGAGCGCAGGTACGGCGAGTCGGTGTCCTGGGCCTTGGTGATCTCCTCGTCGGTGACCGGGGAGAGGTAGCCGAGGACCTGGGAGGTCTTGGAGCCTCCGGGGCTCGCGTAGCGGCGGACGGCCTGGGGTTCGGCGGTGATGCCGGGGAAGTCCTCGGAGCGCTCGCGGATCTGCAGGGCCTGCTTGGCGGTGGCCTCGTCGGTGATGGGGATCGGCTGGTAGGGCGAGCCGTTCCAGCAGGGCTGGGGGGTCTCGGAGTCGCAGAGCCGGACCTTGTCCATGACGTCCCGGGGCTTCATGCCCAGGACGCCGGCGAGCTTGGTGAGGACGGCCTTGCCGTCGTCGTCCATCTTCAGCAGGTCGGTGCGGGAGGCGGAGACGACCAGACGGGTCTCGTTGTCCGCGATCGGCACGCCGCGCGCGTCCAGGATCGAGCCGCGCACGGCGGGTTGGACGACCTGCTGGACGTGGTTGCCGGAGGCCTCCTTGGCGTAGGCGTCGCCCTCGCGGATCTGGAGGTACCAGAGGCGGCCGCCGAGGGTGCCGAGGAGGGAGAAGACGAGGATCTGGATGATGACGAGCCGGATCTGGACCCGTGGGGTCCGCCCGGTCTCCGGGATGTTGGTCACTGCCTGTCTCCCCCTCTCAGAGCGTGTGCGGGTGGTGCCCGTGCCGGTGATGCGCGTGCGGGCCGTGCGCGGAGTGCTGGTACATGGGGTACACCGCCCGGCGGTGATCGGTTCCCACATCGGTTCCCGCGTCCGCCCCGGGTGCCATGCGCGGTGCCGTGCGCGGTGTCATGTGCCGTGCCGTCACAGCCGCTTGACCCCCTTGATGCGTCCCGCCCTGGCCATCCGTGAGCGTGCGGCCTTGATGCGGAGTCCGCCGCGCTGGTTGCCGATGCGCAGGCCGGTGCCGGAGGAGAGCCAGCCGGAGGCGACGTCGGACGCCTTGGCGGCGCTGCTCGTCTCCGCGAGCGGGTCGTTGTCGGCGCGCCGGGCCAGCGCGATGACGCCGGGCACGACGAACGGCGCGAGCAGCAGGTCGTACAGCGCGGCCGTGAACAGCAGGCTGGGCAGGCCGACATGGCGGGCCGCGTCGTCTCCGACGAGGGCGCCGACACCGGAGTACAGCAGGGTCGAGCCGAGGGCGGCGACGACGACCACGGCCATCGGTCCGGTCGCCGACTTCAGGCGGCCCGTCTCGGGCTTGGCCAGTCCCGCGAGGTAGCCGATGACGCAGAGGACGAGGGCGTACCGTCCGGCCGCGTGGTCGGCGGGGGGCGCGAGGTCGGACAGCAGGCCGGCGCCGAACCCGATCAGGGCGCCGCCGACATGGCCGTAGACCAGGGCGAGGCCGAGCACGGTGAGGAGCACCAGGTCCGGTACGGCGCCCGGGAGATGGAGTCTGGCGAGGACGCTCACCTGGATCACCAGGGCGACGATCACCAGGGTGGTGGAGAGCAGCATCCGGTTGAAACGCATCAGGGGGTCAGCTCCTACTGTCCTACGTCTACTGCTCTTGCGGCTGTCCGTCGGTGCCTTCGCCGGGTTCGTCCGCGCCCGGGGTGACCGTGACCGTCACGGTGGGTGTGGGGGTGGCCTTCGGCCTGGCAGGCAGGACGGTGTCGCGCGGGTCCTTGCGGGGCGGCTGGACGACGACGCCGACGATGTCCAGCTGGGTGAAGGCCACGAACGGCTTGACGTAGATCGTGCGGGTGAGGTCGCCGCCGGAGGGGTCGACGCGGGAGACGACACCGACCGGGACGCCCGGGACGAACGGCTTGTCGGCCTGGGAGCCGAAGGTGACGAGGCGGTCGCCCTCCTTCACCTTGGCCTTGCCGTTGAGCAGTTCGACGCGCAGCGGGCGGTCGCCCTGGCCGGAGGCGAAGCCGAGTTCGTCGGTGGCCTCCATGCGGGTGCCGACGGTGAAGTCGGGGTCGTTGGCGAGGAGGACGGTCGCGGTGTTCGGTCCGACGGTGGTGACACGGCCGACCAGCCCGTTGCCGTTGAGGACGGTCATGTCGCGGGTGATGCCGTCGTTGGTGCCGATGTCGATGGTGACGGTCCAGGAGAAGCCCTGGGCCGCTCCTATGGCGATGACCTCGGCGCCCTTGATGCCGTACCGGCCGTTCGCGGCGGTCTTCAGCATCTTGTCGAGCTGTTCGACCCGGCTGCCGTTGCGGTCGTCGCTGCCGAGGGCCGCCTTCAGTTCGGCGTTCTCCTTCTCCAGCGCGGCGAGGCGGTCGTGGCGGGTGCCGGAGTCACGGACGGCGCTTATGGCGTTGCCGATGGGGTCGACGGCGGTCGAGACGCCGTCCTCGATCGGGCCGAAGACGGTGGCGGCGGCACGTCGGGCACCGTCGACCGGTGAGTCCTCTCCGCCGCGGATGTCCACCGTGATCAGCGCGAACGCGACGGCGACCAGCAGCACCAGGAGCAGCCGGCTCTCTCGTGTGTCCCTCACGTGCGGCGGCCGTGCCTTCCTCATAGGAATTCGACAGGATTGGGGGAATTCGGGTAGCCCCTGGGAATCCCGAGACGGGAACAACAGGGGCGCTTTGTGGGAGCTTATGCCTCGATATCAACGATCCGCCGCACGAGAAGAGAACGTCCCGTACGGCGGAATCGAAGCGTTACGTCATCTGCGGGGCTGGGCGTCGAGCACCTGCTGCAGCGCCTCGAACTCCTCGACACACTTGCCGGAGCCGAGCGCCACACTGTCGAGCGGGTCCTCGGCGATATGGATCGGCATTCCGGTCTCCCGGCGCAGCCGTTCGTCGAGACCGCGGAGCAGGGCGCCGCCGCCGGTGAGGACGATGCCCCGGTCCATGATGTCGCCGGAGAGTTCCGGGGGGCACTTGTCGAGGGTCGTCTTGACGGCATCGACGATGGCGTTGACGGGTTCCTCGATCGCCTTCCGCACTTCCCCGGCGGAGATGACGACGGTCTTGGGCAGCCCGGACACCAGGTCCCGGCCGCGGATTTCGGTGTGCTCGTCAGCGTCGAGGTCGTACGCCGAACCGATCGTGATCTTGATCTGTTCGGCCGTCCGCTCACCGAGGAGGAGCGAGTACTCCTTCTTGATGTGCTGGATGATCGCGTTGTCCAACTCGTCGCCCGCGACGCGGATGGACTGGGCGGTGACGATGCCGCCGAGGGAGATGACCGCGACCTCCGTGGTGCCGCCGCCGATGTCCACCACCATGTTGCCCGTGGCCTCGTGGACCGGCAGGCCGGAGCCGATGGCCGCGGCCATGGGCTCCTCGATGATGTGCACCTGACGCGCGCCTGCCTGGGAGGACGCCTCGATGACGGCGCGACGCTCGACACCGGTGATGCCGGACGGCACGCAGACGACGACCCGAGGCCGGGCGAGATACCGCCGCTTGTGGATCTTCAGGATGAAGTAGCGGAGCATCCGCTCGGTGATCTCGAAGTCGGCGATGACACCGTCCTTCAGCGGACGTACGGCAACGATGTTGCCGGGGGTCCGCCCGATCATCTTCTTCGCTTCCGCGCCGACCGCGAGAATGCCACCGGTGTTGGTGTTGATCGCGACGACGGACGGCTCGTTCAGTACGATCCCGCGACCCCTGACGTACACCAGCGTGTTGGCGGTCCCGAGGTCGACAGCCATGTCACGGCCGATGAACGACATTGAGTTCCCCATCAGGATTCGTGTGGCCTTCCCAAGTGGAGCGCTGACGGCTTTTGAGGGCTTTTCAGGGCTTTTTCGGGTCGGCGAAGTGGGTGCTGTGACGTGAAGGCTTACATCGTAGTCTCGCCCGCACGAACACTGCGCGAGGGTCTTCGCCATTGTGGGCATGCGATGCGCCGCCTCGCCTGTGGAGACGGTCCATCGGGGGTGCGCGTTCCCCCGATCGCCGCGCATATGCCGTTGTACGGCCTGATTTTCGGCGGGGTTGGCTGGTCAGCCGGGGTGTGGGCCGTGTGGGTGATGGCCGGGTGTTCCGGAAGTGCCCCGCATGTCGCGGAGGTTGTTCCGGGTGTTCCACAAGTGTTCAGGCGGCGGGGGCGAACGGACTGGCCGGCCCCCGCCGTCGCGAACGCTACTACGCGCGCCCGGGGAAGAAGATCTTGACCTCGCGCTCGGCCGACTCCTCGGAGTCCGAGGCGTGGATGAGGTTCTCGCGCACGATCACGCCGTAGTCGCCCCGGATGGAGCCGGGCGCGGCGGCGATCGGGTCGGTCGGACCGGCGAGCGCCCGCACGCCCTCGATGACGCGCTCGCCCTCGACGATCAGCGCGACGACCGGACCGGAGGCCATGAACGCGACGAGCGGCTCGTAGAACGGCTTGCCCTTGTGCTCGCCGTAGTGCTGCTCCAGCGTGTCCTGGTCCAGGGTCCGCAGCTCCAGCGCGGTGATCTGCCAGCCGGCCTTGCGCTCGATACGGCTGATGATCTCGCCGGTCAGGCCCCGCCGGACGGCGTCGGGCTTGAGCAGGACGAGGGTGCGCTGGCTCACTGTGGTGACTCCTTCGTTTCACGCGGGTGCGGAGCACCGAGGCTACAGGGCGGGTCCGGGCGGGTGTTACGCAGCGTCAGGAAGCACCGGCCTCGCCGGCGGCCTGCGCGGCGAAGCGGGCCTTGGCCTCGTCGACCTTCCGCCCGAAGTGGACGGAGGCCCACCACAGGGCGGCGAAGACCGCGCCCATGAAGAACATGGTGGGCACGAAGAACCCGGAGAGGATCAGCGCGATCTGGAGCGCCCAGCCGAGCTGGATCCCGCCGGGCCTGGTGACGAGGCCGCAGAGCAGGACGCAGAGGAACATGGCGATGCCGCTGACCGTCCAGACCGTGGTCATGGACAGCTCCGGGTCCTTCATGGCGACCAGCCCGGCGAAGCCGATCACGAAGAACTCGCCGATCAGCGTCGAAGCACAGAGAGTACGCATGTCGTGGAACTCAGCCCTTCCCCAGCAGCAGCCGGGCCTCGCCGACGGTGATGACGGAACCGGTGACGAGGACGCCACCGCCCGCGAACTCGCCCTCCTCCTCGGCGAGCGTGATCGCCGCCTCCAGGGCGTCGGGCAGCCGGGGCTCGACCTGCACCCGCTCCTCGCCGAACACCTCCACCGCGATGCCGGCCAGTTCGTCGGCGTCCATCGCCCGGTGGCTGGAGTTCTGGGTGATCACGACCTCCGCGAAGATCGGCTCGAAGGCCTCCAGGACTCCCCGCACGTTCTTGTCGCCGCTCGCGCCGACCACACCGATCAGTCGGCTGAAATCGAACGCCTCACCGACGGCCTCGGCCGTGGCCCGGGCGCCCGCCGGATTGTGCGCGGCGTCCAGCACGACGGTCGGGGACCGCCGTACGACCTCCAGGCGGCCCGGCGAGGAGACGGCCGCGAAGGCCTTGCGGACGGTGTCGATGTCGAGCGGCTCGGGCCGCTGCGAGCCGACGCCGAAGAACGCCTCCACGGCGGCGAGCGCGACGGCCGCGTTGTGCGCCTGGTACGGGCCGTGCAGCGGGAGGTAGACCTCGGGGTACTCGCCGCCCAGGCCGCGCAGGGTGAGCATCTGTCCGCCGACGGCGACCTGCCGCGAGACGACACCGAACTCCAGGCCCTCACGGGCCACGGTCGCGTCGACCTCGACGGCCTTCTTCAGCAGCACCTGCGCGGCGTCCACGGGCTGCTGCGCCAGGATCACCGTCGCGTCCTGCTTGACGATCCCGGACTTCTCGACGGCGATCTCGGCGGGTGTCTCGCCGAGCCGGTCGGTGTGGTCGAGGTCGATGGGGGTGACGACGGCGACGTCCCCGTCGATGACGTTGGTGGCGTCCCAGGTGCCGCCCATGCCGACCTCGACGACGGCCACGTCCACGGGCGCGTCGGCGAAGGCGGCGTACGCCATGCCGGTGAGCACCTCGAAGAAGGAGAGCCGGTACTCCTGGGCCGCGTCCACCATCTCGACGTACGGCTTGATGTCCTCGTACGTCTCGATGAACCGCTCGGCCGAGATGGGGGCGCCGTCGAGGCTGATGCGCTCGGTGATCGACTGGACGTGCGGCGAGGTGTAGCGGCCGGTGCGCAGCTCGAAGGCGCCGAGGAGGGCCTCGATCATGCGGGCGGTCGAGGTCTTGCCGTTGGTGCCGGTGATGTGGATCGAGGGGTACGAGCGCTGGGGCTCACCCAGGACGTCCATCAGCGCGGCGATCCTCGTGACCGAGGGGTCCAGCTTGGTCTCGCCCCAGCGGGTCGCGAGGTCCGCCTCGACCTCGCGCAGGGCCTTGTCGACGGCCGGGTCGGTGGGCCTGGTCGGCACGTCCGCCTGCGGTGCGCCGCCCTGGGCACGCAGGGTACGGCTGCCGGCCTCGATCACCGCGAGGTCCGGATCCCGGTCGGTCTCGGCGGCGATGATCTCCTCGAACGGGTCGGTCGGGTCGATCGGGTCGGGCTGCGGGTCACTGCGTTCGCTCACGGGGCCCAGTCTACGAGTCGGGCTCCGCCTGGCCGGGGGCGCCTCACAGCTCGGGGGGTGCGGGTCGGGCTCCGCCTGGGCGAGGGGCGCCTTACAGCTCGGGGGGTGCGGGTCGGGCTCCGCCTAGGCGACGGGCGCCTCACAGCTCGGGGGGTGCGGGTCGGGTGGCGGGTGCGGGTGTGTGGTGGTTGCTCGCGCAGTTCCCCGCGCCCCTGAAAGGGCTGCGCCCTTTCCCGCGATCCCCCGGCTGTGCGGAGGCCCCCGGTGCCTCAAAGCACCGGGGGCCTCCGCGTACCTACGAACAGCTACGCCTGCGGCAGTCGGTCCAGTTGTGCGGCGATGCGGGCGATGTCCTCGTCCGCCTTGGCGAGGCGGCCCCGGATCTTGTCGACGACCTGGTCCGGCGCCTTCGCGAGGAACGCCTCGTTGCCGAGCTTGGCCGTGGCCTGGGCCTTCTCCTTCTCCGCCGCCGCGAGGTCCTTCGCGAGGCGCTTGCGCTCGGCGGCGACGTCGATGACACCGGAGAGGTCGAGGGCGACCTCGGCACCCGCCACCGGCAGGGTCGCGGTGGCCGCGAAGCCCTCGCCCTCCGGCTGGAGGCGCAGCAGCTGGCGGATCGCGGCCTCGTGCGGGGCCAGGACCGTACCGTCGAGGGTCAGCCGGGCCGGGACGCGCTGGCCGGGCTGGAGGCCCTGGTCGGCGCGGAACCGGCGGACCTCGGTGACGACCTGCTGGACCAGCTCGATCTCGCGCTCGGCGGCGTCGTCGCGGAAGCCACTGTCCTTGGGCCAGTCGGCGATGACCAGGGACTCGCCGCCGGTCAGCGTGGTCCACAGGGTGTCCGTGACGAACGGGACGACCGGGTGGAGCAGGCGCAGCGTGACGTCCAGGACCTCGCCCAGGACGCGCTTGCTGACCTCGGCCGGTTCGCCACCCGCCTGGAACGTCGTCTTGGACAGCTCGACGTACCAGTCGAAGACCTCGTCCCACGCGAAGTGGAACAGGGCGTCGCTGAGCTTGGCGAACTGGAAGTCCTCGTAGTACGCGTCGACCTGCTCGACCGTCTCGTTCAGACGGGCGAGGATCCAGCGGTCGGTCGCCGAGAGCTTCGAGGCCTCCGGCAGGGGGCCCTCGACCGTCGCGCCGTTCATCAGCGCGAAGCGGGTCGCGTTCCAGATCTTGTTGGCGAAGTTGCGGGAGGCCTGGACCCAGTCCTCGCCGATCGGGACGTCGGTGCCCGGGTTGGCGCCGCGCGCGAGGGTGAAGCGGAGCGCGTCGGAGCCGTACTTGTCCATCCAGTCGAGCGGGTCGACGACGTTGCCGAAGGACTTCGACATCTTCTTGCCGCGCTCGTCGCGGACCAGGCCGGTCAGCGCGATGGTCTTGAAGGGGACCTCGCCGTCCATGGCGTAGAGGCCGAACATCATCATCCGGGCGACCCAGAAGAAGATGATGTCGTGGCCGGTGAGCAGGACGTCGGTGGAGTAGAACTTCCGCAGGTCCTCGGTCTGTTCGGGCCAGCCGAGCGTGGAGAACGGCCACAGGCCCGAGGAGAACCAGGTGTCCAGGACGTCGGTGTCCTGGGTCCAGCCCTCGGCCTCGGTGCCGGGCGGCTGCTCGTCGGGGCCGACGCAGACGGTCTCGCCGTTGGGGCCGTACCAGACGGGGATGCGGTGGCCCCACCAGAGCTGGCGCGAGATGCACCAGTCGTACATGTTGTCGACCCAGTCGAAGTAGCGCTTCGACATGTCCTCGGGGTGGATCTTGACCCGGCCGTCGCGGACGGCGTCACCCGCGGCCTTGGCCAGGGGTCCGACCTTGACCCACCACTGCATGGACAGGCGCGGCTCGACGGTGGTCCTGCAGCGCGAGCAGTGGCCGACGGAGTGGACGTACGGACGCTTCTCGGCGACGATCCGGCCCTGCGAGCGCAGCGCGCCGACGACGGCCGAGCGGGCCTCGAAGCGGTCCTGGCCGAGGAAGGGGCCGTGGACGGTGATGACGCCGTGCTCGTCCATGATCGTCATGGACGGCAGGTCGTGACGCTGGCCGATCGCGAAGTCGTTCGGGTCGTGGGCCGGCGTGACCTTGACCGCGCCGGTGCCGAACTCCGGGTCGACGTGGGTGTCGGCGACGACCGGGATGGAGCGGTCGGTGAGCGGCAGCTTGATCAGCTTGCCGATGAGGTGCCGGTACCGCTCGTCGTCCGGGTGGACGGCGACGGCGGTGTCACCGAGCATCGTCTCCGCGCGGGTGGTGGCGACGACGAGGCTGTCCTCGCCCTCGCCGTACCGGATGGAGACCAGCTCGCCGGCGTCCTCCTGGTGTTCGACCTCGATGTCGGAGATGGCCGTCAGACACCGGGGACACCAGTTGATGATGCGCTCGGCGCGATAGATCAGCTCGTCGTCGTAGAGCCGCTTGAAGATGGTCTGGACGGCCTTCGACAGGCCCTCGTCCATGGTGAACCGCTCGCGGTCCCAGTCGACTCCGTCGCCGAGGCGGCGCATCTGGCCGAGGATCTTGCCGCCGTACTCCTCCTTCCACTGCCAGACGCGCTCGACGAACTCCTCGCGCCCCAAGTCGTGGCGGGACTTGCCCTCTTCGGCGAGCTGCTGCTCGACCTTGTTCTGGGTGGCGATGCCGGCGTGGTCCATGCCGGGCAGCCACAGCGACTCATAGCCCTGCATGCGCTTGCGCCTGGTCAGGGCGTCCATGAGGGTGTGCTGGAAGGCGTGCCCGAGGTGCAGGCTGCCGGTGACGTTCGGCGGGGGGATGACGATGGTGTACGCGGGCTTGTCGCTCTTGGCGTCGGCCGCGAAGTAACCACGCTCTACCCAGCGCTCGTACAGCGTCCCCTCTACATCGGCCGGCGTGTACTGGGTCGGCAGATCGGTGGCGGGCGCTGGAGGCTGCTGCTGAGCGTTCTCGGTCACCCGCTCAGTTTAGGGGTGTCACGGGGTGGTCCCGAAACCGGATTCTTCCGTAACGGTGTGACCCCCGGTGCGTGGCACCCATCGACTTTGCGCCAGGATGTCAGGAACACATAAGCATCTGGAGGGGAACCCAGAACATGAGTCACAACCAGCCGGGCCCGTACGGCGGGCAGCCCCAGCAGCCCGGACCGTACGGTCAGCCGGGCCCCTACGGCCAGCAGCCGCCGCAGGCCGCCCCTCAGCCCGGCTACGGCTACCCGCAGCAGGCGCCGCCGCAGCAGCCCGGCTACGGGTACCCCCAGCAGGCTCCCCAGGGCGTTCCGCCGCAGACCCCGCCGTACGGCCAGCAGCAGGCACCGTACGGTCAGCAGCCCTACCCGACGGTGCCGCAGCCGCCGGTCCCCTCCGGGGGTGGCGGCAAGAAGGTCGGCATCATCCTGGGCGCGGTCGCCGTGGTGGCCGCGGTCGCGGTCGGCGCGTACTTCGTCCTCGGCAGCGGCGGCGGCGCGGACATCGCGGACGACGGGCCGCACAAGCTGACTACGCCGGCGACGGTGCTCGGTGACTACAAGAAGAACGACAGCGGCAGCGGCGCCTTGTCGGATAGCGACGTGAAGGACGCCGAGAAGTGGGGGGTGAGCAATCCCAAGGATGTCAGCGCCTCTTACGTATCGGGCAACGAGAACAACCCGCTGGCGCAGAAGCAGCTTCACTTCAGCGGGGTCTACGGCGAGATCGAGGACCCCGAGAAGGTCGTCGACGCCATGCTGAACCACATGGAGTCCGAGTCCGGCAAGAGCGACGAAGACACGAAGGTCACCATGGTCGGGGACCCGAAGTCGTACGACTCCGCCGACGGTGCGGTCCTCAAGTGCCAGGACGCCAAGATGGAGCCGACCGGCGGTACGAGCGACGGTCCGAGCGTGATGAACCTGTCGTTCTGCGTGTGGGGTGACTACAGCACCGTCGGCATCGTGATGCCGATGGACCTGGCAAGCATCATGGCGGAGAAGGCGACGGACCAGTCCACGGCTGCAGACACCACGGCGAAGTTCCGCGAGGCGGTCCGCGTCAAGGCCTGAGCCACATCGAAGAGGGGCACCCATGCCAAGCGACAGGGGGTGCCCCTCTTCCTTATTGCCTCGTCAGCTGTTCAAGGGCCTGTCAGGCCCGTATGCACGCTTCAAGCGCATGCGTCGAGGTAACGCCCAGGCCAACGAGCCGTGAGTAGCAATTGGGGTTGGCAATCTTGCTGTTGCCGATCGGCGCAGTCAGAGCCGCGAAAGCGCAAGCCGCACCCACCCTCGGGCCGATTGCGTAACCCTTACCGCCGAGATAGTTCACGCACCGGGCAGTGGAGGCGTGTGCCCCACCAGCCGTAACCACCGGCAGAACCCCCGCCGCCGCAACCACACTCAGCACTGTCAAGAAGCGCCTTACCTTCAACGCCAAGATCCTTTCCGTCTCAAACCGTCAGGGTGGTCTGCCCTGATGGGGACAGGAGATCATTGAGGCGGCCATGACACCACTGTTTCTCGATCAACTGGCTTGAATCAGAAGGAGATCGAGCGCGGAGAGGGCACCCGACGCATTCGTCGGGTGCCCTCTCCGCGTGCGTGTCTCTGCGGGCTACGCCGTCTTCTGCTCCCCCGGCCCCCGGCCCCGTGCATCGCGCGGAATGAGCGTCGGGTTCACGTTCGAGTGGACGACGTCCGCTGTGATGACGACTCGGGCCACGTCCTTGCGGGACGGGACCTCGTACATCACGGACATGAGGACTTCCTCCATGATGGCGCGCAGGCCGCGGGCGCCGGTCTGGCGGAGGATGGCCTGGTCGGCGATGGCTTCGAGGGCCTCGCGCTCGAAGTCCAGCTCCACACCGTCGAGTTCGAAGAGGCGCTGGTACTGCTTCACCAGCGCGTTGCGCGGCTCGACGAGGATCTGGAGCAGGGCCTCGCGGTCCAGGTTGTGGACCGAGGTGATGACCGGGAGACGGCCGATGAACTCCGGGATCATGCCGAACTTGACCAGGTCCTCCGGCATGACGTCCTCGAACTGGTCCTTCGACTCGAGTTCGCGCTTCGAGCGGATCGTGGCGCCGAAGCCGATGCCCTTGGCGCCGGCCCGGGACTCGATGATCTTCTCCAGGCCGGAGAAGGCGCCGCCCACGATGAACAGGACGTTCGTCGTGTCGATCTGGATGAACTCCTGGTGCGGGTGCTTGCGGCCGCCCTGCGGGGGGACCGAGGCCGTCGTGCCTTCGAGGATCTTCAGGAGGGCCTGCTGCACGCCTTCACCCGACACGTCGCGGGTGATGGACGGGTTTTCGCTCTTTCGGGCCACCTTGTCGATCTCGTCGATGTAGATGATCCCGGTCTCGGCCTTCTTGACGTCGTAGTCGGCCGCCTGGATGAGCTTCAGCAGGATGTTCTCGACGTCCTCGCCGACGTACCCCGCCTCCGTCAGCGCGGTCGCGTCCGCGATCGCGAACGGGACGTTCAGCATGCGCGCGAGGGTCTGGGCGAGGAGGGTCTTGCCGGAGCCCGTGGGGCCCAGCAGCAGGATGTTGGACTTCGCCAACTCGATGGCGTCCTCGCGGCTTTGACCGCCGCCGTTCTCACCGGCCTGGACCCGCTTGTAGTGGTTGTAGACGGCAACGGAGAGCGCCTTCTTGGCCGCCTCCTGGCCGACCACGTACCCCTCGAGGAACTCGTAGATCTCGCGGGGCTTGGGGAGTTCCTCCCAGCGCACCTCGCTGGTCTCGGCGAGCTCCTCCTCGATGATCTCGTTGCAGAGGTCGATGCACTCGTCGCAGATGTACACACCGGGCCCTGCGATGAGCTTCTTGACCTGCTTCTGGCTCTTGCCGCAGAACGAGCACTTGAGCAGATCGCCGCCGTCACCGATGCGTGCCACGGTGTGCTTCCCCTTCGCCTGGGAGACGACTGGACGATTTCGATCCAGCGGCTCCTGGTGCTGCCTTATGTCGACGGTACCTTGCCGGGCCCCCCGTTCGGGCCCCCCTTGGCACGGTTCGCTTTGACGTGCACCTTGTCGTGCACTGGGTCAAACGGTGCCAACCATGCCAAGGGGCGGCAGACATTACAGCCTTTTCGCGGTCAGCGGACGCTGTTGTTGTTCATCTTCCGCGTGGAGATGATCTGGTCGATCAGGCCGTACGACAGCGCGTCCTCGGCCGTGAGGATCTTGTCGCGCTCGATGTCCTCGCGGATCTTCTCGATCGGCGTGGTCGAGTGCTTGGCCAGCATCTCCTCCAGCTGCGCGCGCATCCGGAGGATCTCGTTGGCGGCGATCTCCAGGTCGGAGACCTGACCGCGGCCCGTCTCGCTGTACGGCTGGTGGATCAGGACGCGGGCGTTCGGCAGCGCCATGCGCTTGCCCGGCGTACCGGCGGCCAGCAGGATCGCGGCGGCGGAGGCCGCCTGGCCCATGCAGACCGTCTGGATGTCGGGCTTCACGAACTGCATCGTGTCGTAGATCGCGGTGAGCGCCGTGAAGGAGCCGCCGGGGCTGTTGATGTAGACCGAGATGTCCCGGTCGGGGTCCATCGACTCCAGGCACAGCAGCTGTGCCATGACGTCGTTGGCGGAGGCGTCGTCGATCTGCACGCCGAGGAAGATCACCCGCTCCTCGAAGAGCTTCGCGTACGGGTCGTACTCGCGGATGCCCTGCGAGGTGCGCTCGACGAAGCGCGGGATGACGTAGCGGGACTCGGCCGTAGGGCCCGAGTACTGGGAGCGTGCGCTGTCGTAGAGGCCGCTGCCGGGGAAGTCGTTCACTGGTGTCTCCTGGGAGCCTGAGAGGGGCTGAGGCGGTCGGCTGGGGGCGTTACGGGGGTGTGCGTGGCGGCGGGTGCCGTCACGCCTGCCCGGCCCCGGTGCCGCCGCCGCCCGGCATGCCCGCGGCGGTGGCGATCACGTCGTCGATGAGGCCGTAGGCCTTGGCCTCGAAGGCGTCGAACCAGCGGTCGCGGTCCGAGTCACGGGTGATCTGCTCGACCGACTGGCCGGTGTGCTGCGAGGTGAGCTCGGCCATGCGCTTCTTGGTGTGCAGCAGTCGCTCGGCGTGGATCTTGATGTCCGAGGCGGAGCCCGCCAGGCCCGCGGAGGGCTGGTGGATCAGGATCTCGGCGTTCGGCAGCGCGAAGCGCTTGCCCGGGGTGCCCGCGCTGAGCAGGAACTGCCCCATCGAGGCCGCGAGACCCATGGCGATGGTCACCACGTCGTTCTTGATGTACTGCATGGTGTCGTAGATCGCCATGCCGGCCGTGATGGAACCGCCCGGGCTGTTGATGTAGAGGTAGATGTCCTTGTCCGGGTCGGCGGCAAGGAGCAGCAGCTGTGCGGTGATCTTGTTCGCGATGTCGTCGTCGACCGGCTGGCCGAGGAAGATGATCCGCTCGTTGAGCAGCCGGTTGTAGACATGGTCGCCGAGGCCACCGCCGATGGAAGGCTCGCCGGCGGCGGAGGGCATCAGATTCGTCACGTATCCACCTGCTCGTCTTACGACGGCGCCGGGCCGTCTTCACGTTTCCCTTCCGGGGGCCGAGCCGTTTTCCCGACGGCTCCGCCCTCGTATTCATGGACCCTAACGCGGTGGCTCCGCCGGTGAATCCCGCAGAGGGAACTGTTCGCTGTCAGCGCATGCGCTCCGCTGGCTGAGCGGGTGCGTGGTGGCCCCCGGCCCGGACAGGGGCGCGGGGAACTGCGCGACCGGCCAGGAACAAGCCGCAGAAGCGTCTGCCACGGGCTGTGGATCGGCGAGTGCGGCTTGTCGTGGGCTGGTCGCGCAGTTCCCCGCGCCCCTTGGGTAGGCCGACGGGCCCCTGGGTCACAAGTGATCCAGGGGCCCGTCGTCAGGCGAACAGCGGAGCGATCAGGCCTCGGGGGCCTTCTCCTCGGCCTCGGCGGAGCCCTCGGTCTCCTCGGTGGTCTCGGCGGAGGCCTCGGTCTCCTCCTCCTCGTCGTCCAGGTCGACGATCTCGCCGTTGGTGTCCTTCACCGTGGCGGACTCGACGACCAGGGCCAGGGCCTTGCCGCGGGCGACCTCGCCGACGAGGAGCTGGACCTGGTTGTTCTGGACGACGGCCTGGGCGAACTGGTCCGGGGACATGCCGGAGGAGGCCGCGCGGCGCATGAGGTGCTCGGTGAGCTCCTCCTGGTTGACGTTCAGCTTCTCCTTGGAGACCAGCTCGTCGAGGACGAACTGGGTCTTGATGCCCTTGACGGCCGCTTCCTTGGTCTCGGCGTCGAACTCCTCGACCGTCTTGCCCTGGATCTCGAGGTACTTCTCGAGGTCGAGACCCATCTGGCCGAGCTGGTGGTGCTCCAGGTTGTGCTTGCGGGTGTTGATCTCGTCCTCGAGGAGCTTCTCGGGGACGGGCACCTCGACGAGCTCCAGCAGCTTCTCCAGGACGCGCTCCTGGGCCTGCGTGGCCTGGTCGTACTGCTTCATGTTCTCCAGGCGCTTGCGGCTGTCGGCGCGCAGCTCCTCGAGGGTGTCGAACTCGGAGGCGAGCTGGGCGAACTCGTCGTCCAGGGCCGGGAGTTCACGGGCGGCGACCTGGGAGACCTTGACGGTCACCTCGGCCTCCTTGCCGGCCGCCGAGCCGCCCTTGAGCTCGGAGGTGAAGGTGGCCTCGCCACCGGCCTCCAGGCCCTTCACGGCGTCGTCGATGCCGTCCAGCAGCTCGCCGGAGCCGATGGTGTAGGAGACGCCCTCGGCGACGCCGTCCTCCAGGATCTCGCCGTCGACCTTGGCCTCCAGGTCGATCGTCACGACGTCGCCGTCCTCGGCGGCGCGCTCGACCGGGGAGGTGGAGGCGAAGCGCTCGCGCAGCTGCTCGACCGCCTTCTCGATGTCCTCCTCGGTGACCTCGACGGCGTCGACCTCGACCTCGATGCCGGAGTAGTCCGGGATCTCGATGGTCGGGCGGACGTCGACCTCGGCGGTGAAGTTCAGCGTCTCGCCGTCCTTCAGCTCCGTGATGTCGACCTCGGGCTGGCCCAGGACGTTGAGCTCGGCCTCGTTGACCGCGTCGGTGTAGAACTTCGGAAGCGCGTCGTTGACCGCCTCCTCCAGGACCGCACCGCGGCCGAACCGCTGGTCGATGACGCGGGCCGGGATCTTGCCCTTGCGGAAGCCCTTCACCGTGACCTGCTGGTTGATCTTCTTGTACGCCGCGTCGAGGCTGTCCTTGAGCTCCTCGAAGGGCACCTCGATGCTGAGCCGAACCCGGGTCGGGTTCAGGGTCTCCACGGCGCTCTTCACGGTTCGGTCTCCTTGGGGGCTGACTTCTTGGGGTTCTGCTGGGGGGTCCCCTGCCGGTTGCGGCAGGGCCTCAGCGGATTAGCGGCCCTTGAGAGACGTGAGAGTGCAGACACACGGGCGCGCAGCTTGCATAGTAACCGCAGGCGGTACACGCCCCAAAAGGCGATCTTGCCGGTGGGCGGGCGCGCCGTACCGGCACGGTGGTCGGGGTGGCGGGATTTGAACCCACGGCCTTCCGCTCCCAAAGCGGACGCGCTACCAAGCTGCGCCACACCCCGTCTGGTGCGACACGTAGGGTACATGCCCGCAGGCCATACGGTTGCCGGATTTACCGAGTGCGCGGGCGCGTGCGACGGCGGGCGCGGGAGCGGCCGGGGGGCGCGACCGGAAGGGGTGTGCGGCCGGGGCGTCCGACCCGCTACGATGCCTTCAGTGCCGCGGTCCTCCGACCTGCGGCGCGCGCTGTGCGGGCGTAGCTCAATGGTAGAGCCCTAGTCTTCCAAACTAGCTACGCGGGTTCGATTCCCGTCGCCCGCTCCAACGGCCTCCGGCCCGGTTCGAGGGATTCCTCGGACCGGGCCGGAGGTTTTTTCGTGACGGCTCCTCGGCTCACCGTGCGTGGTCGGACGGTCACGGTCGCTAGAACTGGATCGAGTTGATCGTGTCCGCTATCGAGTTCAGGAAGCGTTGGATGTCGTCGGCCATGCCCGTCGAGGCGAGGAAGAAGCCGAAGAGGATGGCGACGACGGCCGGGCCGGCCTTGATCGTCCCCCCTCGCATCAGTACCACCAGGATGATCCCCAGCAAGAGCACCACTGACAGCGAAATGGCCACACTGATCACACCCTCGGTCGGTCCGCACTCCCGGCCCGGGGCGCCGACCCCACGCGCACCCCGCCAGAACCATCGTGCCACCAACCAGGCCGTCATATGCAGCGGCTGAGGCAACGTCGGCCACGGCACCGCACCCGCGCCACCCCCGCCCCCGGTCAACGGGAGGGCTTCGGAAGTGAATTCGGGGTGATCGTTTCCGTGCACACACAACCTGGGCGCAGGGAATTCGAATTGTTGCCACAGACACACCAAGAGGTGTGCCCAGGGCGGTAATTAACCGGACATTCCGCCGGAATCGCCTGCGCACGTTATGCACCATTTAGTCGGGATGAATGCGGACAGACCGAGGCACGCCAAGCGCCGTGAGGTGTACGGACGGTGATGTTCCGACTGATGCACACTTCACCGAATCCTGGGTACCCGTGAGTGACACGTACCCCTCAATACAGGATTCACGTCGGTGGTTTTACGAAATCGCACAGACAACGCTAGGGTGCCTCAGATGTTCACCGCTGCCTCGTCCCCCGCTTGCGCAGCGAGTGCTCGGACCGTCCCCCGGAGCCCCCGGCGGGAGGGTCTGTGACGAACTCGCTGCGACCGCACGACCGGTCCAGGGCGCCGCTCCCGCCGGCACAGTCACCACAGTCGCCGGCCGACGGAGTGCCGAGCCCGCGCTCGCTGAAGTCCTCGTCCCCTCACCCGACGCCAGGTGGCGCCTCCCCGGACGCCAGACCGGCCAAACAACGTGACGCGTTCTTCGACAACGCCAAGTACCTCGCCATCGTGCTCGTCGCGATGGGGCACGCGTGGGAGCCGCTGACCGACCACAGCCGCGCCGCCGAGGCGCTGTACATGTTCGTCTACACCTTCCACATGCCGGCGTTCATCATCATCTCCGGCTACTTCTCGCGCAGTTTCGACATGCGCGCCGACCGGCTCCGCCGGCTGATCACCGGCATCGCCGTGCCGTACGTCCTCTTCGAGATCGCGTACTCCTTCTTCAAGCGGTACGGCAACGACGACCCGTCCCACCCGATCAGCCTGCTCGACCCGTGGTACCTCACCTGGTTCCTGATCGCGCTGTTCGTGTGGCGGCTGACGACCCCGCTGTGGAAGGTGGTGCGCTGGCCGATCCCGGTGGCACTCGGCATCGCGGCGCTCGCCTCCGTCTCGCCCGACATCGGCGACGACCTGGACCTGCAACGCGTCCTGCAGTTCCTGCCGTTCTTCGTCGCCGGCCTCTTCATGAAGCCCGCGCACTTCCAGTTCATGCGGCGTCGTGAGGTGCGGATGCTGTCCGTGCCGGTGGCGGCCGCCGCGCTGGCGATGGCGTACTGGGTGGGGCCGCACATGAACTCGGCGTGGTTTTACCACCGTGACAGCGCGCAGGAGCTGGGGGCGCCGTGGTGGGCCGGGGTCGTCATGACCTTCGCGCTCTTCGGCTGCTCCATGGTGCTCACCACCTGCTTCTTCGCCTGGGTGCCCCGGCGGAAGATGTGGTTCACCGTGCTCGGCGCGGGCACGCTGTACGGCTACCTGCTGCACGGGTTCCTCGCGAAGGGCTCGCGTTTCTGGGACTGGTACGACGCGAACGCGTGGGTGTACCAGCCGCTGGGCGAGCTCGTCGTCACGGTCTTCGCCGCGGCCGTCATCACCGTGTTGTGCACGCCGCCGGTGCAGCGGATGTTCCGGTTCGCCATGGAGCCGAAGATGGAGTGGGCGTTCAAGAGGGACGCCGCCGAACTGGCCCGGGAGCGGGGGAAGGTCGGGGCCAAGGCCTCCTAGCCTCGCGGCCTCCCCGCCCGTCTCCCGGGCGGGCGGGCCGCAGGCCGTCTCACCGCTGTCTCGCCGGGTGCGTCATGTGGCCTCCTCGGTCGTCGGTTCGTCCGGCAGGTCGAGGAGGTTTCGCATGTGGGCGTACTTCGCGGTCAGGCGGGTGCGGGTGGGGGTGTCCAGGGCGGCCAGGCGGGCGGGGTTCGCGTTGTGGGCGAGGTCGGACTGTTTGACCAGGAGGGCGCCGGGGGTGGCGAGGATGCGGGCGGCGTAGGTCTCCGGGGGTTCGCCGGGGTGTTTGGTGAGGGCTCGGACGATCGCCTTCGTGCGGGGGGTGAGGGGGGCGTCGGTGAGCCATTCCTCGGTGAGGGCGTGGTCCTCGATGGCGTCGTGCAGCCAGGCTGCGGCGATCTGGTCCTCGTCGCCGCCTCTTGCTCTGACGCCGTTCGCCACGGCCTGGAGGTGTTCGGTGTAGGGGTGGCCGGCCTTGTCGGTCTGGGTGGCGTGGGCGGTTCTTGCGAGGGTCTCCACTTCGGGGAGGGAGAGGGGGGTTGGGGGCATGAGGGTGGCTCCGGCTCCTGTGTGTGGGTGGTTGCGGTTTTTGTTGTCGCCCCCGCCGCCCCTACCCTTCCCGTCCTCAAGGGGCTGTGCCCCTTTGACCCCCTTGGGCGCCTTATGGGAGGGGAGGGGTGGGTTCGTGGGCGGGTGCGGGTGCATGGGGGTTGCTCGCGCAGTTCCCCGCGCCCCTGAAAAGCAGGGGCTGCGCCCCATGCTTTTCAGGCCCGCGGCCCCGCCACCTTGCAACGGGCGGGTGTCACCTTGTTGATGTCGGGCCTTCTCGGCAGATGAGGAGGAGGGCTCGGTCGTCGTTGACGTCCTTGGCGACCGCTTCGATGAGGTGCCAGGCGGCGCCGTGGAAGCCGCCGGCCACGTAGCGGTCGGCCTCGCCCGTGAGGCGGTCGATGCCTTCGACGATGTCGCGGTCGGCGGTCTCGACGAGGCCGTCGGTGAAGAGCATCAGGACGTCGCCGGGGCGCAGCGAGCCCTTGACGGGGTCGAACTGGGCGCCGTCGTAGACACCGAGGAGGGGCCCCTCGGCGGCCTTCTCCTCCCAGCGGCCGGTGCCCGCGCTGAGCTGGAGGCCCGGCGGATGGCCCGCGGAGAACAGCTCGTAGTCGCCGGAGTCGAGGTCGAGGACGAGGTGGATGGAGGTCGCGAAGCCCTCGTCCCAGTCCTGGCGCAGGAGATAGCCGTTGGCGGCCGGGAGGAACGCGTGCGGTGGGAGCGATCCCAGCAGGCCGCCGAAGGCGCCGGAGAGGAGCAGGGCCCGGGAGCCGGCGTCCATGCCCTTGCCGGAGACGTCGGTGAGGACGACTTCGAGGGTGCGGCCGCCGTTCGTCCGGGCGGCCACGACGAAGTCGCCGGAGAAGGACTGGCCGCCCGCCGGCCGCAGGGCCATCTCGCGGTGCCAACCGGTCGGCAGCTGCGGCAACTTGCTCTGCACCCGGATGCGTTCGCGCAGGTCGAAGAGCATGGTGCCGCCACGTCGCCAGGGGACGCCGACGCGGCTGCGGAACTGGGCGATGAGGAGGCCGAAGAAACCGCAGGCGGCGACCACCAGCACGGTGCCGGGCGTGACCCGGGCCGGACCGTCGGTGTAGGGGCCGAGCTGCACGGACTCCACGATCAGCGCGGTCGCGGCGGCCGCGTAGAGGCCGAGGAGGCTGGCGGGCCGGAGCAGCAGACCACCCGCGACGATGGGGAGGACGAGCGCGGCGGGCGAGAACCAGACCTCGTTGATCATCGTGAAGCAGGCGATCAGCGGGATCATCAGCAGCAGACCGGCGAGGGCGATCCAGTCGGAGCCGTCCCCGCGGAAGTAGTCGACGGCGGATTTGCGCACGCCGGTGCGGGCCCGGTGAACCAGCTTCTTCATCCGGGCCGTGAGCGTATCGGCCGCCGCGCGCCGCTCTCGTCCTGCTGCCATTGTTCGGGACCTTATCCATCGGACCAGCCCCTGTGCACAGGAGGTCCTACTTGTCCCCCTTCCGAGGGCCGGTTCACGACGAATCTCACACAGATCTCACACCGGAACGCGTCGTTCGGCCCCCGTGCGCCCTCCGTGCGGCACCTGGGAAGGATCCCACGTCGAACGGCGACGCGCGGGGCAAATTCGTTCGCTCGTACCGGATTGCCCTGCTAGGCATGGCGTATGACGACTGAGCTGCGGACGCTGCGCAAGGAAGACTGGAACGTCTGGTACGACAACCTCCTCCGCGCCTTCGGCGGCGCCACCGAACCCGTCGAGGAACGGGAGTTGTGGCAGGCACTCACTCCGTACGACCGCTCGATCGGCGTGTGGGACGGCGATCAATGCGTGGGCACGGCCGGGGCGTTCGACTTCCGGCTCACGGTGCCCGGCGGCGCCGTCGTCCCGGCGGCGGGCGTCACGATGGTCGGCGTCGCGGCCACGCACCGGCGGCGCGGGGTGCTGACGTCCATGATGCGGCGGCAGTTGGACGACATCCGCTCCTGGGGCGAGCCGCTGGCCGTGCTGACCGCGTCCGAGCCGGTGATCTACGGCCGCTTCGGGTACGGCCTGGCCACGCACCGGGTCTCCGCCGACATCGACACCGCCCGGGTACGGCTGTCCGTACCGCCCGGCACGGACGACGTACGGCTGCGGTACGCGGATCCCGCCGAGGTGCTCGACGTGTGCGAGGCGGTGTACGCGCGCCGGGTGCCGGAGCGGCCGGGGATGCTGGAGCGGCGGCCCGGCTGGGAGCGGGTGGATCTCCTCGACACGGAACGCCACCGGGACGGGGCCTCTCCGCTGCAGTGCGTGGTGGCGGAGCGGGCCGGTGACGGGGGCGGGTCCGAGGTGGTGGGGTACGCCCGCTACCGGATCAAGTCCGACTGGGGGCAGGCCGGGCCGCAGGGCGTGGTCCAGTTGAGCTCGCTGGAGGCCGCGGACCCCGCCGCGCGGGCCGCGTTGTGGCGGTTCCTCTTCGACATCGACCTGACGCAGTGCGTGGTCGCCCACCGTCTGCCGGTGGACGAGCCGGTGCTGCATCTGGTGTCGGACGTCCGCCGGTGCGGGCTGCGGGTGAAGGACGATCTGCACCTGCGGCTCGTCGAGGTCGGCGCGGCGCTGCGGGCGCGGACCTATCAGGCGCCGGTGGACGTCGTGTTCGAGGTCGAGGACGCCTTCTGCCCCTGGAACGAGGGGCGTTGGCGACTCACCGGCGACACCAAGGGCGCGACCTGCGACCGGACCGCCGACGCCGCCGATCTCTCCCTCTCCGTACGGGAGTTGGGGGCGGCCTATCTGGGTGGCGTGAGCCTGACCTCACTGGCCGCGGCCGGGCGGGTGCGGGAGCTGCGGGAGGGGGCGCTGGCGGAGGCGTCCACGGCGTTCCTGGCGTCGGGGCTCGCGCCCTGGCTGCCGCACGGGTTCTAGGGCGGGGCGGCGCCGGTTCACCGCTGTTGGCAGGACGGGCACCAGAACAGGTTGCGGGCGGCGAGATCGGCGGTGCGGATCTCGCCGCCACAGATGTGACAGGGCAGGGTCGCCCTGCGGTACACGTACACCTCACCGCCGTGGTCGTCGACGCGGGGCGGTCGGCCCATCGCCTCCGGGAGGTGCTCGGGGCGGACCGTGTCGATGCGGTTGTGGCGTACGCCCTCGCGCATCAGGGCGACGAGGTCGGCCCAGATCGCGTCCCACTCCGCCGGGGTGAGGTCCTTGCCCGCGCGGTACGGGTCGACGCCGTGCCGGAAGAGGACCTCCGCGCGGTAGACGTTGCCGACGCCCGCGATCACCTTCTGGTCCAGGAGGAGCGCGGCGATCGTCGTACGACTGCGGGAGATCCTGGCGTACGCGCGGGCCGGGTCGGCGTCGGGGCGGAGGGGGTCGGGGCCGAGGCGGGCGTGCACGGCCTGCTTCTCGGCGTCCGTGATCAGGGCGCAGGTCGTCGGGCCGCGGAGGTCCATGTACGCCGTGTCGTTGCGCAGCCGCAGGCGCACGGTGTCCGTGGGCGGGGGCGCGGGGGCCGGGCCGAAGGTGACCTTGCCGAAGAGGCCGAGGTGGATGTGGACCCATTCCTCGGCGTCCGGGTCGCCGAAGCGCAGGAAGAGGTGCTTGCCGTGGGCTTCGGCGGTGTGGAGGGGGGTGCCGGTGAGGAGGGCGGCCGCGTCGGCGAACTTGCCCTGGGGGCTGGTGACGTGGGTGGGCCGGTCACCGCCGCCGAAGTGGGTCAGGCAGTCTTCGGCGAGGCGGTGGATGGTGTGCCCCTCCGGCACGGGGTCCTCCGGGGGTTCGGCAGGGTGGGTGGGGGCCGTCGGGGGTGCGTTGTCGGGTGCGGGTGGGTGGGGGTTCTCGCGCAGTTCCCCGCGCCCCTGAAAAGCCTGGGCTGCGCCCCGTGCTTTTCGACCTCTACGGCTGGGGGTGGTGGGCCGGGATCGGGGGCAGGTCGCCCGTCGTCTCGTAGGACGCCAGCATGTCGATGCGGCGGATGTGACGCTCGTCACCGGAGAACGGGGTGTTGAGGAAGGTCTCGACGAACTTGGTCGCGTCTTCCTGGGAGTGCATGCGGGCGCCGACCGCGACCACGTTCGCGTTGTTGTGCTCGCGCCCGAGCGCCGCGGTCTCGGCGCTCCACGCGAGGGCGGCGCGGACGCCGGCCACCTTGTTCGCCGCGATCTGCTCACCGTTGCCCGAGCCGCCGATGACGATGCCGAGGGACCCGGGGTCCGCGGCCGTACGCTCCGCCGCGCGGAGGCAGAACGGCGGGTAGTCGTCCTGGGCGTCGTAGATGTGGGGCCCGCAGTCGACGGGCTCGTGGCCGGCGGCCTTCAGCCACTCGACGACGTGGTTCTTGAGTTCGTATCCGGCGTGATCCGAGCCGAGGTAGACGCGCATGGTCCGAGTGTGACACGCGTGTTTCGGGGCGGCACGACGGGGTGCGGGACCGGGAAACCATGAGCTTGACCACGGAAGCTCAAGTAAACCTCAAGTAACGATCTGGATTCAAAGGTTCAGGAATGCTTTCACCTCCGATTCACTGGACCGATCTTTACAGCGGCCCATTCGGCCCCCAGCTGCGCACTCTCGTCTCCCGCTCTGATGAGAGTCGATCGGGGAGTCCTTGGGCAGACGCACGGAAGTCCCCACAACGGCGCAAAGGAAACCTCCCCCCATGACCTCCCAGCCGACTCTGCCGCATCAGGCGGACACCCCAGGCTCCTCCACACCCCCCTCCCCCGGGCTGCACGCCGGTCTCAAGAACCGCCATCTGTCGATGATCGCCATCGGTGGTGTGATCGGCGCCGGTCTCTTCGTCGGGTCCAGTTCCGGCATCGCCACGGCCGGCCCCGGCATCCTGCTGTCGTACGCGCTCGTCGGCACCATGGTGGTGCTGGTGATGCGGATGCTCGGTGAGATGTCCGCCGCCAACCCGACCTCGGGTTCGTTCTCCGCCCACGCCGACCGCGCGCTCGGGCGCTGGGCCGGGTTCTCGATCGGCTGGCTGTACTGGTTCTTCTGGGTCGTCGTGCTCGCGGTCGAGGCGACCGCGGGTGCGGTGATCCTGGAGGGCTGGATCCCGGCCGTACCGCAGTGGGGGTGGGCGCTGATCGTGATGGTCGTGCTGACCGCCACGAACCTGGTGTCGGTGGGCTCCTACGGCGAGTTCGAGTTCTGGTTCGCCGGGATCAAGGTCGTCGCGATCGCCGCGTTCATCGTGGTGGGCGGTCTCGCGGTGTTCGGGCTGCTGCCGGGCGCCGACACCGAGAAGGCCGGGCTGGCCAACCTGACCGAGCACGGCGGGTTCCTGCCCAACGGCGCGGGCGCCATCCTCATCGGTGTGCTGCTGGTCGTCTTCTCCTTCATGGGCAGCGAGATCGCCACGCTGGCCGCCGGGGAGACGGAGGACCCGCAGAAGGCGGTCACCAAGTCCACCAACAGCATCATCTGGCGGATCGGCGTCTTCTACCTCGGCTCGATCTTCGTCGTGGTGACCCTGCTGCCGTGGAACGACCCGTCGATCAAGGAGAAGGGCTCCTACGTGGCCGCCCTGGACTCCCTGGGGATCGCGCACGCCGGGCAGATCATGAACTTCATCGTGCTGACCTCGGTGCTGTCCTGTCTCAACTCCGGCCTCTACACCGCGTCGCGGATGGCGTTCTCGCTGGGTACGCGCGGGGACGCGCCGCGCGCCTTCGGCCGTACGAACACGCGGGGTGTGCCGATGGCGGCCATTCTGTCCTCGGTGGTCTTCGGGTTCGTCGCCGTCATCTTCAACTACTTCTTCCCCGAGGGTGTCTTCCTCTTCCTGGTCAACTCCTCCGGTGCGGTCGCCCTGTTCGTGTGGCTCGTCATCTGCTTCTCGCAGCTGCGCATGCGGCGGATCATCGAGCGGGAGACGCCGGAGAAGCTCGTCGTGAAGATGTGGCTGTACCCGTATCTGACGTGGGCCACCATCGGGCTGATCCTCTTCGTCCTCGGCTACATGCTCACCGACACCGAGCACGGCAACCGCGAGATCCTGCTGCTGTCGCTGCTGGTCGCGGCGGTCGTCGTCGGCATCGCGCTGGTGAAGGAGAAGGTCGGGGCCGGGAAGGCCGCCACCGACTCCGCCGACAAGGTTTCCGACACGGTGCACTGACCGACTCGTAGGTCCGGATGAGGGGTCTGGTGGTGGTTCTTCCGCCGCCGGGCCCTCTTCGCGCGCCCCTGGAGGTTCTACAAGGGAACTGGCTTCCCGGGATCGGACCACGTACAGGATGCGTGTCGCTGCCCCGGGGTCGAGTACGCCGGGGACCAGTACGCCCAAGACCGTTCGGGGCGTGCGGCTGAGTGGGCTCACCCCCTGCTCAGTTCACAGGAACGGTGAAGCTCTCCTCGACCTTCTCGTAGATCGGGAGGGCGCGGTCCTCGATGTCGGGGTGGTACCAGGTGGTCAGCTGGTAGGACTTGCCGTCTGTGTTGAAGCCCAGGGAGCGGACGTGCCAGGGCAGTTCCTGGGCGGTGACGGTGTACTCCCACACGACGGCGGGCCTGCCACGGAACTCCGTCTCCTCCAGGCGGATCCGCCGGTACCCCGGCCCCTGGCTGGTGCTCTTCTCCTTCTTCCGCCACTGCTCCAGCAGGTCGCCGCGGGCGAGGGAGGCCTTGCCGACGATCTCCTGCCGGGCGTCCGGCGAGGTGTAGTGCACCTCCGCGCCGGCGTGCACCTCACGGGAGAAGCCGTCGGGTGGGACCCAGGCGAAGACACCGGCCTCCGTACGGGCCCCCGGCGGGAGCTTCGGCGGGCGGGAGGTGCCGGCGACGGTGGGAGAGGGGGACGGGCCGGAGGGCGAGGAGGTCGTCGACGACGCCTTGTCGCCCTTGCCGTCGGGGGAGCCGTTCATCGCCGGTACGACGACCGCGGCCACGGCGGCGGTCACGGCCACGGCGGCGGCCGCGACGAGGCCGATACGGCGGTGGTCGCGCCGGGGGGCTACGGGGCTCGCGGCATCGTCCGGTTCCGTACGGCTGGACGGTACGGGTGGGCCCGGGAGTTCGCCGGGGGGCATGGGGGCGGGCGCCGGAACGGGCGAGGGAATGGGCGTCGGGGTGGGCCTGGGCCGGGTCGGTAGATCGCTGTCGGCGGAGGGTGCGGGAGCCTCCGGCGAGGTGTTGGGGTGGGGGGCGGCCACCGGGGGCTGGGACGCGGAGGGTTGCGGGGACGGGAGCGGGGTGCGGCGGCGGACGGGGGTGGTGGCTCGGTCGGGTTCCGGGGCTGAGCGTGCCGTGGGGGTGGGGTGCTGTATGGGTGCGGGGGGTGTCGGCTCCGGTGCCGGGGCGGTGCGTTCTGTGGGGGTGGGGCGCGGTACGGGCGAGAGGGGCGTCTGCTCGGCGGGGGCGGGCTCCGTGATGCCGGAATTCGCCTCCTCGCGCCGCGCTGTGGCGTCTCCGGTTCCGGGATCCGGGTCGGTCGGCTCGATCGGGTCGGTCAGGTCACCCGGCTCAGCCAACTCGCTTGGTTCACCCAATTCACCTGGTTCACCTCGTTCGCCCGGGTAAGTCGGCTCACCGGCGGGCTCTTCTTCCGCCGTTGCCCGTCGTCCCGGCTCCGCCGCCCCCGTGGCGACGGCCCGCAAGGTCTCCGTGAGTTGGGGCAGGCCGGGGCGGGCCTCGGGGTCCTTGGCCAGGAGGGCGGACAGGAGGTGTCCGAGGGGGCCCGCGGCTGCGGGGAGTTCGGGCTCCTCGTAGAGGACGGCGTGGAGGGTGGCGAGGGTGGTGGTGCGGGAGAAGGGGGAGCGTCCGCCGAGGGCCGCGCAGAGCGTGGCGCCGAGGGACCAGAGGTCGGAGGGCGGGCCCTGGGGGCGGCCGGAGATCCGCTCGGGGGCCATGTAGTCGGGGGAGCCGACGAGCATGCCGGCCATGGTGAGGGCCTCGGCGTTCTGGATGGCGGCGATGCCGAAGTCGGTGAGGACGGCCCGGTGGGTGCCCGTGCGCTTGATGAGGACGTTGGCCGGTTTGATGTCGCGGTGCAGGACGCCCTGGGCGTGCACCTGGCCCAGCGCGTCGACGAGTTCGAGGCCGATCCGGGCCGTGTCGTACGGGTCCAGGGGGCCGTCCTCCGCCACGAGCCGTTCCAGGGAGCGGCCGTCGATGAGTTCCATGACGATCCAGAGCCGTTCGCCCGCGTCGACGACGTCGTAGACGCGCACGACGTTGGGGTGGTCGATCCGGGCCGTGGCCCTGGCCTCGCGCAGGGTTCGCTCGCGTCGGGTGCGGCTGTCCTCCGGGTCCTGGCCGTCGATACGCATTTCCTTGACGGCCACCTGCCGGTCGAGTATTTCGTCGACGGCCCGCCAGACCCGACCCATTCCGCCCTGGCCGATGCATTCGACCAGTCGATATCGGTCGGCCACGATAAGACCCGGAACACCGCCCCGTGTTATTTCCGGCACCCCCATGCCCCCCTTCGACAACCCTTTCCCAACCGACCGCACGCGCCACAGCGGAACCACATCGTCGCGCATTGGTCACACTTCGTGCCGCACCAGCATAGTGGCGGGAAATCTTGTGGTACCTCTTCATAGGCCGTGAATTCAGGCACGGCCAGGGGGACCCGAGGGGGATGGAACATGAGTTCTCATCGTAAGGCTGCCATCGCCGGATCGCTGCTCACCGCGTCGTTCACGTCGGTGATGATCCTCGGCTTCACGGCCTCGGCGGACGACGAGGGGGGATTGAGCAATCATGGCGGAAAGACCGTGGACGCGGCACCGGCGGACGTAAAGCTCTCGACGCTGCTGTCCAAGGAGATCAAAGTCGACAACAAGTCCGGGGAAACGGATATCACCGGCGTCGTGAAGAACGACGGCAGCAAGGCGAGCGGCGAAATCCGCATGCTCGTGGTCGGTTTCGACGGCTTGACGGTCAAGAACGTGAAGGGTTGTTCGGAAATTCCGGAGGGGGATCTTCCCGACGGCGCGAACAGCGGTTTCGCGTGCACGATCGACGATCTGGCGGCCGGAAAGTCGAAGACCTATGCGATCGACGCCACGTACGACCTGGGGAAGCAGGGCAAGATCTGTCTGCCCGTGCAGAACGCCGACGGCTCGAAGACGTACTGGCAGCAGGGGCCGGTCCCGTTCGGCACGACCAACCAGTCACCGAACGAGCCCGCCACGCCGCTGCTGCTCGGCACCGACAACAGTCCGGTCACCCCGGGCGGCGGTGGCAGTGGTGGGGGCGGAAAGGACGACGCGCCGGACGAGTTGCCGCAGACCGGACCGGCCGACCGCGTCCTGCCGCTGGGCATGGCGGGCGCCGCGCTCATCTCCGCCGGTGCCGCCGGCCTGTGGTGGAACCAGCGGCGGGCCCGACAGGGGTCCTGACCCGGGACGCCGGAGGGCCCGGCGCCCGGTCAGCGGCGGTGAGCCGACGGCGTCACTTCTTCAGCAGCTTCCATGCCGTCGGCAGCAGCCCCATGGCCAGCACGACCTTGACGGCGTCGCCGATCAGGAAGGGGGTGAGGCCGAGCGCGACGGCGGAGGAGAGGCTGATGTCGGCGGTGGCGGCGAGGTACGGGACGCCGACGGCGTAGATGATCGCCTCGCCGACGAGCATCGTGCCGGCCATCCGCAGCGTGGAGCGGTCGCCACCCCGGCGGGCCAGGGCGCCCACGGCGGCGACCGCCAGGATCATGCCGAGGATGTAGCCGAAGGAGACGCCGACGCCGGACGTGCCGTTCGCGAACCACGGCACGCCGGCCAGGCCGGCCAGCGCGTACAGCGCGAGGGCGGCGACACCCCGGCCCGCGCCGAGGGTGGTGCCGACGAGCAGGGCCGCGAAGGTCTGGCCGGTGACCGGGACCGGCGAGCCCGGCACGGGCACGGCGATCTGGGCCGCGAGCCCGGTGAGCGCGGCGCCGCCCACCACGAGCGCGACATCGCGGGCGCGGACGCCGGAGAAGGGCAGACGGTCGGCGAGGACCTCGCCGGGGCGGACTGACGTGGCGGCGGCGGTGCTCATGTTCGGGCTCACTCCGGGCGGGTGACGGGGGCGGGGACTCGGCGACGCTATCCCAGGCCCCGCGCGCAGGGCACCGTCAGCGGTCGACAAAGGGTGGAACGACGGCTTGGTGGGCTTCACACAAAGAATGTGGGTTACACCTGATACGAGGTGACACCGGTCACTGAGGTGGTGCGACTGGGGCCCTGACGGGGCGTCGTCTCCCCTCTGTAGGGTTTCACCAATCGGGGCGGAGGCGTGGACGGGTGCCGTCTCGCCCGTCGGTCGCCGTCTGGGCAGCGGTGGGCCGTTTTGCTAGCTTCGGACGCATGGTTGCCCAGGCCCGGTACTTCTCGTCGCGTCGCTACGTCGACCTGCGACGCGTGGGCGCTGCCACCTGTCGCCGACCCGGGTGAGGCGGCTCCGGCACGCCTCGCCTTCCGTGAGGCGCAGTGTCGGACCCGTTCCCGAGGATGATCGCCATGCCGCGTGCCGCGACAGCACCCACCCTTCACGCCCCCCATCCCCCAACTCCCGCTTCGCCGGGCGCCCTTCGGGCCGCTCCCCCGCCGGCGTCCCCGTCCGTCGCCGCCGGGTCTCCGGTACCGCGTGCCGCCGACAGTGACCGGCGGCGGACCAGTGCCAGCGTGGTCCTGCGGTCCGTGCTGGAGCACGGACCGGTGGCGCGCAGCATCATCGCCCGGGTGACGGGGCTGTCGCCGGCCTCGGTGACCGACTACTGCGCCCGGTTCGCCGGCCTCGGTCTCCTCCGGGAGGCCGAACCGCCCCGGCGCTCCAAGGGGGCGGGGCGTCCGCACGTTCCCCTCGACCTGGACGACTCGCGGTTCGTGGTGGGCGGGGTGCACGTGGCCGTCCCGTACACGACGGTCGCCCTGCTCGATCTGCGCGGACGGGTGCTCGTGGAGCGGCGGTTGAAGCACACGTCCACCGAACCGGGCCCGGTCCTGGCGCGGGCCGCCGACGAACTCCGGGTCCTGCTGGACGCGACGCCGGGCTGCCGGGCCCTGGCCGTCGGCTTCGCGGCCGGCGGCTGGGTGGACCGGGAGAGCGGGACCGTCGTCGAACATCCGCTGCTGGGCTGGCGCGAGGTGCCGGTGCGGGAGGTGCTCGGCGCCCTGACCGGGCTGCCGGTCCATGTGGACGGGCACGCACGGGCGTTGGTGGGAGCCGAGCAGTTGTTCGGGCGGGCGCGGGGCAGCCGGAGTGTGCTGCATCTGTTCGTCGGCAACATGGTCGACGCGGCGTTCGCGACCAACGACGAGGTGCACCACGGGCCGCGCTCGCAGGCCGGGTCGGTCGCCCATCTGCCGTTGCCCGGCGGCACCGAGCCGTGCGACTGCGGGCGGGTCGGCTGCCTCCAGGTCGAGTTGAGCGAGCGGACGCTGTGCCGGCGTGCCCGGGAGGCCGGGGTCATCGACGGGGCGAACCCGACGCGGGTGCTGGCCGCCGCCGAGGCCGGCGACGCCACGGCCGTACGGCTGCTGGTGGAGCGGGCCCGGATGGTGGGGCGGGCGGCGGAGCTGCTGCTCGACGTGCTGAACCCGGAGACCGTGGTCGTCACCGAGATCGGGGTGATGGCCCGGGCGGACTGTCTCGCCGCGTTGCACGAGGCGGTCGGGGCGGGCCGGGCGGCGGCCGTGGGGCCGACGAGCTTCCCCGACTCCGTGCTGGCGACGGCGGGCGGGGCGGTGGCCCTGGACGTGCTGTTCCGGGATCCGCTGGGGTCCGTGGAGCGTCTGGAGCACGCCTCGGCCGGGGTCGGTTAATTCAGAAACTCCGAATGTTGACAGGCCTTGCCGAAGACCGGGAACATCGTATTCATGCTGCTCACGAGTTGTCGCACCCTGTGTTGCTGACACGTTGACGTCCCGGAGTGCCCCGCGCACTCCGGCCTACGCGGCACTTCTTCCTGCGTGAAATTCACTTCCGCGGCTCCCTGCTGTCCCGCCCTTTTCCGCGGTTTCCCCGTGCGCGATTCCGTGCGCCGTCCCACCGTTCACCTCTGGGGGTTCTCCCATGCCTTCTTCCGCCGCGCCCGGTTTCGACCGGCGACTCTTCCTCACCTCTCTGCTCGGCGTCACGGCCGCGGCGGCCGGGCTCAGCGGCTGCGCCGACAGCAGCGCGGCGACCGCCGCCACGGCGGCCGACGCGCCGCTGCCCACCAAGGTCCCGCCGGGTACGAGCCTGAAGATCTCCTCGTTCCAGAATCAACAGGAGTTGCAGCTCAAGCTCGCGAAACTCGACGATCTTCCGTTCAAGGTGAGCAGTTGGGCGAACATCGGCGCCGGTCCCGATGTCATCAACGCTTTCCGTTCGGGCTCGCTGGACGTCGCCAACAATGCGGGAATCCCGCCGATCCAGGCGTATTACCAGGGATACGACGCGAAGATCGTCGCGATCAACATCACCCGGAAGCCGAACTATCTCTTCGCCACCAAACCCGGCAGCGACATCACCACGGTGAAGGATTTCCGGGGCAAGAAGCTCGCCTTCTCCCAGGGGCAGGCGCAGGGCGTCGTCCTCCTGCGGGCGCTGAAGGAGGCGGGGCTCGCCTACGACGACGCCGAGTTGGTCCCGCTGACCAGCAACCAGTTCCTGACTGCCCTCCAGTCGGGCCAGGTGGACGTCGCGCCGCTCGCCAACCAGCAGGCGCCCGCCTATCTCCAGCAGTACGAGTCCAAGGGCGCCCGCACGATCCCCACCGACGTGGTGGACCTGCTCAACCTGCTGTGGGCGCCGGCCTCCGTGCTGGGCGACTCCGCGAAGGCCGCCGCCGTCGCCGCGTACATCCCGTACTGGGCGAAGGGCGCGGTCTGGCAGTACGAGAACCCCGACATCTGGAACGAGGAGTTCTACGTGAAGACCCAGAACCTGACGTCCGCCCAGGCCGAGTCGATCAGTGAGCTCGCCAACAAGCCGCTGTTCCCGCCGAGTTGGGACGAGGCCATCAAGTGGGAGCAGGAGACCGCCGATCTGCTGGCGGAGGGCGGCTTCGTGAAGAAGTTCGACGTCGGCACGCTCTTCGACCGGCGGTTCGAGGGGATCGCCGCGAAGGCCGTGACCGCGGAGTACCGGAAGTGAGCGCCGTGACCACGGGCGCGGCCGCGGACGCGACCGCCGCCGAGACGACGGCGGCCGGCGCGGTGACCGACACGACGCCGGCGCCCGACACGACCGCCGTGGGCGCCGCGACCGTGGCGGTCGTGGAGGACGAGACCGTCCAGGTGCGCAGGCGTCGTCGGCTCTCCCCCGGTAAGCGGCTGCCCGCGTCCCGGCTGGTCGGGCCGGTGCTGTTCCTCGTCCTCTGGGCCGTCGCCTCCGCCGCCGGTCAGCTCGACCCGGCGGCGATCCCGGCGCCCTGGACGGTGTTGGAGACCGGGGTCCGGCTGTGGACCGACGGGACGCTGCCGACGGACATCGTGACCTCGTTGCAGCGGGCCGGGTCCGGGTTCGCGATCGGGCTGACCGCCGGGATCGTACTCGCCCTGGCCTCCGGGCTGAGCCGGACGGGCGAGGCGCTGATCGACGGGACCGTGCAGCTCAACCGGGCGATCCCGACGCTGGGTCTGATCCCGCTGTTCATCCTCTGGCTGGGCATCGGCGAGACCTTCAAGATCGCGATCATCGCCATCGTCGTCTACATCCCGATCTACCTCAACACCCATGCCGCGCTGGCCGGGATCGACAGCCGTTTCGTCGAACTCGCCGAGGTTCAGGGGCTGTCGCGGTACCAGTTCGTCCGGCAGATCGTCGTCCCCGGCGCGCTGCCCGGCTTCTTCGTGGGCCTGCGGCTCGGGGTGACCGGCTCCTGGCTGGGCCTGGTCGTGCTGGAGCAGATCAACGCCACCAACGGACTCGGCTACATGATGTTCCAGGCCACCAACTACGGCCAGAGCGACGTCATCCTCGTCGGCCTGGCCGTCTACGGGATCTTCGGTCTGGTCTCCGACAGCGCGGTCCGTCTCATCGAACGGAGGGTGCTGTCATGGCGACGCACACTGAGCAGCTGACAGCCACAGCCACGGCCACGGCCACGGCCACGGCCACGGTCGACCGTCCCGCCGTACAACTGCGCGAGCTGACGCGGTCGTTCGACGGACGCAAGGTCCTCGACGGTGTCGACCTCGACATCCCCGCCGGGCAGTTCGTCGCCCTGCTCGGGCACAGCGGCTCCGGCAAGAGCACCCTGCTGCGGGCGGTCGCCGGGCTCGATCACGAGGTGGCGGGCAGCGGTCGGCTGACCGCGCCGACCAGGGTGTCGGTCGTCTTCCAGGACTCCCGGCTGCTGCCCTGGCGCCGCGTCCTCGACAACGTGCTGCTCGGCGCGGAGGGCAGGGACGCCGCCGACAAGGGCCGTGCGGCCCTTGCCGAGGTGGGTCTGGGGGGCCGTGAGCGCGCCTGGCCGAACGAGCTGTCCGGCGGTGAGGCCCAGCGCGCGGCACTGGCCCGCTCCCTCGTCCGTGAACCCGAACTGCTGCTGGCCGACGAGCCGTTCGGCGCGCTCGACGCGCTCACCCGGATCAGGATGCACACCCTGCTGCGGCAGTTGTGGGAGCGGCACCGGCCTTCCGTGCTGCTCGTCACCCACGACGTCGACGAGGCGATCGTGCTCGCCGACCGGGTCCTCGTGCTCGAACAGGGCCGCATCGGCCTCGACCTGACCATCGACCGCCCGCACCCGCGCTCGTACCGGGATCCCCTGCTGGGCGAGTACCGGGAGCGGCTGCTGGCCGCGCTCGGTGTGACGGAGGACCACCAGTGACCGGCTCCGCAGAACCCCCAGTGACCGGCTACGCAGAACCACCAGTGACCCGGGAGAACAGACACGTGCCGCGCCGACAGCTCCATCTCAACGCCTTCCTGATGAACACCGGGCACCACGAGGCCTCGTGGCGGCTGCCCGAGTCCGACCCGTACGCGCACGTCGAGCTGGACCACTACGTGCGCCTCGCCCGGATCGCGGAGCGCGGTACGTTCGACTCGCTGTTCCTGGCCGACGGGCCGCAGTTGTGGGGCAGCGTGGGCCAGCGTCCGGCGGGCGCCCTGGAGCCGCTCACCCTGCTGACCGCGCTGGCGACGGCCACCGAGCACATCGGTCTGATCGCCACCGCCTCCACCTCCTACAACTCCCCCTACAACCTGGCCCGCAAGTTCGCCTCGCTCGACATCCTGAGCGGCGGCCGGGCCGGCTGGAACATCGTCACCACCGCCGGCGCCGAGGCGGCCCGCAACTTCGGTCTGGACGCCGAGCCGGCACACGCCCAGCGGTACGCGCGGGCCGCCGAGTTCCTCGACGTGGCCCTGAAGCTCTGGGACAGCTGGGAGGACGACGCGATCGTCGCCGACAAGGAGACCGGCGTCTGGGGCGACGACAGGAAGATCCATCCGCCCCGGCACCGGGGGACGTACTTCAGCGTCGAGGGCCCGCTCAACGTGCCGCGCTCGCCGCAGGGTTACCCGCTGCTGGTGCAGGCGGGGTCCAGCGAGGACGGCAAGGCGTTCGCCGCGCGGTACGCGGAGGCCGTGTTCACCGCGCAGCAGACCGTCGAGGACGCGCGGGCGTTCTACGCCGACCTCAAGGCCCGTACGGTCGCGGCCGGCCGGGACCCCGAGCACATCAAGGTGCTGCCCGGGATCGTCCCCGTGCTCGGATCGACGGAGGCCGAGGCACGGGCCGCCGAGCAGGTCCTGGAGGACCACATCGTGTACACGCACGGCGTGGGCAATCTGGAGCGGCTGCTGCAACTGCCCGCCGGATCCCTGGAGTTGGATGCCCGGCTGCCCGCCGATCTGCCGCCGGAGAGCGCGATCGAGGGGGCCAAGAGCCGCTACACCCTCATCGTCGAGCTGGCCCGGCGCGACCGGCTCACCGTGCGGGAGCTGATCGGGCGGCTGGGCGGCGGGCGCGGGCACCTCACGTTCGCCGGGACGCCCGAGCAGGTCGCCGACACGATCGAGACCTGGTTCACGACAGGCGCCGCCGACGGCTTCAACATCATGCCCGCGGTGCTGCCCTCCGGCCTCGACGCCTTCGTCGAACACGTCGTCCCGATCCTGCGCGCCCGCGGTCTGCTGCGCACCGAATACGGGCCGCGCCGGACGCTGCGGGACCGCTACGGCCTGCCGCGTCCCGCGAACCAGCACGTGGGCGCGGCCGCGTCCTCGTCCGCCCCGACCTCCGCCTCTGCCTCTGCCCCCGCCCTCGTCTGAACCCTCCCGAGCCCGGCCCCGAAAGGAACCACACCATGGCCATCGACATCCGCAAGGTCACCGGGAACATCGGCGCCCGAGTCTCCGGCGTCGACATCGCCCGGCCCCTCGACCAGGAGACGGTCGCGGAGCTGCGCGAGGCGCTCAACGTCCACAAGGCGCTCGTCTTCGACGACGTGCACCTCGACGACGACAGCCATCAGGCCTTCGTCCGGCACTTCGGCGACATCACCACCGCCCATCCGACGGTGGCCGCCGTCGAGGGCGCCGCGAACGTCCTGCCCGTGGACAGCGAGCGGGGCCGTGCCAACCACTGGCACACCGACGTCACGTTCGTCCTCAACCCGCCGCAGGCCACCACCCTGCGCAGCATCACGATCCCGCCGTACGGCGGCGAGACACTGATCGCCAACGCGGCGGCGGCCTACCGGGACCTGCCCGAGCCGCTGCGACGGCTGGCCGACGGCCTGTGGGCCGAGCACACCAACGACTACGACTACGCGGTGCCGGACGAGGAGATCGACGCGGAGAAGGCCGAGCAGCGCGCCCGGTTCACGTCGATCACGTACCGCACGGCCCACCCGGTGGTCCGGGTGCACCCGCTGACCGGTGAACGCGGCCTGTTCATCGGCGGGTTCGCGCAGCGGATCGTGGGGCTGTCGCTCGGCGAGTCCCGCAAGGTCCTCGATCTGCTCCAGTCGTACGTGACCCGCCCGGAGAACGTGTTGCGGCACCGCTGGTCGGAGAACCAGCTCGTCGTCTTCGACAACCGCATCACGCAGCACTACGCCATCGACAACTACGACGGTCTGCCGCGCCGGCTGCACCGGGTGACCGTCGCCGGTGACGTTCCGGTCGGCATCGAGGGCAAGGAGAGCTACTCGATTGAGGGGGACGCCTCGCACTATACGTCCGTGGCCACCCGGGAGGAGGCGACGCCCGTAGCCGCGTAGTCACCTTCCGTACCGGTCGCGTCCGGATAGCGGACAGCCCCTCCGCGCGGTGGAGGGGCTGTCCAGACTGTCGGCGTTTTTGCCGATCTCACGCATTGGACGAACCGCGCCCATGCCCAGCACCTCCGTCAAGGCTCCACAAGAGCCCGACGCGTCCCTGTCCCACGGCCTCAAGCAGCGCCACCTCTCGATGATCGCCCTCGGCGGTGTGATCGGCGCGGGCCTCTTCGTCGGGTCCGGGGCGGGCATCGCCGCCGCCGGTCCGTCGATCGTCCTCGCGTACGCGCTCTCCGGGCTCCTCGTCATGCTGGTGATGCGGATGCTCGGTGAGATGTCCGCCGCGTACCCCTCCTCGGGCTCCTTCTCCGCGCACGCCGAGCGCGCCATCGGTCCGTGGGCGGGCTTCACGGCCGGCTGGTCGTTCTGGGTGCTGCTCTGCACGGCCGTGGGCCTGGAGGGCATCGGCGCCGCGAAGATCGTGACGGGGTGGCTGCCCGGGACGCCCGAGTGGGCCTGGGTGGCGCTGTTCATGCTGGTGTTCCTCGGCACCAACCTGGCCGCCGTGAAGAACTTCGGCGAGTTCGAGTTCTGGTTCGCCGCGCTGAAGGTCGGCGCGATCTCCCTGTTCCTGGTGCTGGGCGTGCTGGCCGTCGCCGGTGTCCTGCCCGGCACCGAGGCGCCCGGCCTCACCAACCTCACCGGCGAGGGAGGTCTGCTGCCCGGCGGTGCGGACGGCCTGGTCATCGGACTGCTGGCGTCGATCTTCGCGTACGGCGGTCTGGAGACCGTGACGATCGCGGCGGCCGAGTCCGATGACCCGGTGAAGGGCGTGGCCATGGCGGTCCGTACGGCGATGTGGCGCATCGCCCTCTTCTACATCGGCTCCATGGCGGTCATCGTGACCCTCGTCCCGTGGGACTCGAAGGAGGTCGTGGAGAAGGGCCCGTACGTCGCCGCCCTGGACCACCTGGGCATCCCCGGCGCCGGTCAGGTGATGAACGTGGTCGTGCTGGTGGCCCTGCTGAGCGCGATGAACGCCAACATCTACGGCTCGTCCCGGATCGCCTACTCGCTGGTGGCGCGCGGGCAGGGCCCGAAGGTGATCGGCCGGGTCTCGGGCGGGGTTCCCCGGATCGCGGTGCTGGCGTCCAGCGTCTTCGGTTTCCTCTGCGTCCTGCTGAGCTACTGGCGCCCCGACGACGTCTTCCCCTGGCTCCTCAACATGATCGGGGCGGTCGTCCTCGTCGTCTGGATCCTCATCGCCGTCTCGCAGTTGCTCCTGCGCCGCCGTATCGAGCGTGAGGCCCCGGAGCGGCTGGTCGTGCGGATGTGGGCGTTCCCCTGGCTGACGTGGGTGGCGCTCGCGGGGATGGCCGCGATCTTCGTCCTGATGGCCCGGGAGCCGGGGACGCGGACGCAGTTGTACTGGACGGGCGGGATGACGCTGGTCCTGGCGGTGGCCGGGTACGCCCGGCAGCGGGTGCGCGCCACGCGCTGACCTCGGCGCGGCGCACGCCGGCGTCGCACGCACACTTCAGGGCCCTCGCGCGGAGGACGGACGGTCGGTTCGCGCGAGGGCCCTTTCGCGTGCCCGGGCACGCCCTCACAGTCTCTTGCTGCTAGCGTGCACTTGCAAGTACTTTGCAATAAGAGGTCGGAGGGGACCCCCATGCCCGTCTACACGCTTCCCGAACTGCCGTACGACTACGCGGCGCTGGCGCCCGTGATCAGCCCCGAGATCATCGAGCTGCACCACGACAAGCACCACGCGGCGTACGTCAAGGGAGCCAACGACACGCTGGAGCAGCTGGCCGAGGCGCGGGACAAGGAGACCTGGGGGGCGATCAACGGCCTGGAGAAGAACCTGGCCTTCCACCTCTCCGGCCACATCCTGCACTCGATCTACTGGCAGAACATGACCGGTGACGGTGGCGGCGAGCCCCTGGAGAAGGACGGCGTCGGCGAGCTGGCGGACGCGATCGCCGAGTCCTTCGGCTCCTTCGCGGGCTTCAAGGCCCAGTTGACCAAGGCCGCCGCGACCACGCAGGGCTCGGGCTGGGGTGTCCTCGCCTACGAGCCGCTCAGCGGGCGGCTGGTCGTCGAGCAGGTCTACGACCACCAGGGCAACGTCGGCCAGGGCTCCACCCCGATCCTGGTCTTCGACGCCTGGGAGCACGCCTTCTACCTGCAGTACAAGAACCAGAAGGTCGACTTCATCGACGCCATGTGGGCCGTCGTCAACTGGCAGGACGTGGCCCGCCGTTACGCCGCCGCCAAATCGCGCGCGGATGTGCTGCTGCTGGCCCCCTGAGCCGGCGACCGGACGCCCTGCTCGTGATCGTCTTCTCAACCTTCACCGGGCAGGCGGAAAAAGGGAGAACCCCCGCGAGGACGTGACTCGCGGGGGTTCTCGCCGTCCGGGCCGGAAAAACGCCACGGCGGGACGCGTTCCGGTCTGACCGGTTCCCCGGCTTTCGCCCTATGCTCCCGGTTCCGGCCGGATTCCCGATCCGGCGCACCGGACCGGGAGGTCGTATGGACGTGAGTTACAAGCACTGCCCTCCGTGCGGCGGCGGCAAGCCCCTGCCCTTCCACAAGGCGGACAAGGCGGTGCGGCTGTACCTGGAGTCCCTGGGCAAGAACCCCGCCGGCTGGTGGCGCTGCGCCAACCACGGCGAGAAGGGCCGCTGTCTGTTCGTCCAGCCGTACGGCAAACAGAGCGAGGGCCTCACCCTCCCCGAGTCCTTCCGGTGACCAACCACCGGTCGCCCTCCGGTGACCAACCACCGGTCGCCCTTCCCGTGACCAACCACCGGGCGCCCTACGGCGAGTGAGCCGAAGGGGCGCGCCTGTGTCGAGACGGCGAACGCGCGCAGGCCCGACGAAGGAGGGCTGAGCACGATCGCCGTCTCGACACAGGCTTCTGCGCCCCGGAGGCGAACCGAGCCCTTTAAAGAAGGTTGCTGAAGTCGGGGCCCTGGGTGCGGGTGCGCTTGATCTCGTAGAAGCCGGGGACCGAGGCGACGAGGAGGGTGCCGTCCCAGAGCTTGGCGGCCTCCTCGCCCTTCGGGGCGGGGGTGACGACCGGGCCGAAGAAGGCGATCTGCTCGCCGTCGGCGCCGGGGACGGCGATGACGGGCGTGCCGACGTCCTGGCCGACCTTGTCGATGCCCTCCTTGTGGGAGGCGCGCAGCTGCGGCTCGTACGGGGTGGAGTCCCAGTGGTCCATGAGGGAGTCGGGCAGGCCGACGTCCTTCAGGGCCGCGGCGACCGTCTCCTTCTCCGGGCCCTCGCCCTGGTTGTGGATACGGGTGCCGAGCGCGGTGTAGAGGTCACCGAGGACCTCGGCGCCGTGCTCCTCCTGGGCGGCTATGACGACCCGCACCGGACCCCACGCCTTCTTCTCCAGCAGCTCGCGGTACTCCTCGGGCAGCTCGTCGAGCTTGGGCTCGTTCAGTACCGCGAGGCTCATCAGGTGCCAGCGGACCTCGATGTCCCGGACCTTCTCCACCTCCAGCACCCACCGCGAGGTCATCCAGGCCCAGGGGCACAGCGGGTCGAACCAGAAGTCGACAGGAGCCTTGCCGGAGGTCTGCTCGGTCATGGTTCTCCTCGGAAGAGATCGATAAGGCGAAGTCGTGCGGGCTCGGTCTACCGGGCGACAACCCGGCAACACCGGGGACCGCCCCGGCCATTCCCGCGTCGCATGGCAGGATCGGGATGTCCGCATACTGAACACCACCCCGAGGGAGTGCCGCCCGTGCCCGGTGAGAATCTGACCCGTGACGAGGCCCAGGAGCGGGCCGCGCTGTTGTCCGTCGACGGTTACGAGGTCTCCCTCGACCTGCGGTCCGCCGTCGGGGACCCCGGTGACCTGGCCGGCGAACCGCGCACCTTCCGTTCGGTGACGACGATCCGCTTCCGGTGCGCCGACCCGGGCGCCACGAGCTTCGCCGACCTGGTCGCGCCACGGGTGACGGCCGTCTCCCTCAACGGCAAGGACCTCGACCCGAGCGAGGTCTTCGACGGCTCCCGGATCACCCTCGACGACCTGGCCGCCGAGAACGAGCTGGTGGTCGACGCCCAGTGCGCCTACTCCCGCACCGGCGAGGGCATGCACCGCTTCGTCGACCCCGAGGACGGCGAGGTCTACCTCTACACCCAGTACGAGCCGGCCGACTCCCGCCGGGTCTTCGCGAACTTCGAGCAGCCGGACCTCAAGGCCCCGTACCGCTTCGAGGTGCGCGCCCCCGAGGGGTGGGTCGTGTGGAGCAACGGGGTCGGCGAACAGACGGACGGCGTGTGGCGCTTCGCGGAGACCAAGCCGATCTCGACGTACATCACGGCGATCGTCGCGGGCCCGTACCACTATGTGACGGACACCTACGAGCGGACCTTCGAGGACGGTACGCGGCTGGAGATCCCCCTCGGCGCGATGTGCCGCAAGGGTCTCGCGCCCTACTTCGACTCCGACGACGTCTTCCTGATCACCAAGCAGGGCCTGGACTTCTTCCACGACCACTTCGACTACCCGTACCCGTTCGGGAAGTACGACCAGGCGTTCGTGCCCGAGTACAACCTCGGCGCGATGGAGAACCCCGGACTGGTCACCTTCCGCGAGGAGTTCATCTTCCGGGGCAAGGTCACGCGGGCGTCGTACGAGCGGCGGGCCAATGTGATCCTGCACGAGATGGCGCACATGTGGTTCGGCGACCTGGTGACCATGGTGTGGTGGGACGACCTGTGGCTGAAGGAGTCCTTCGCGGACTTCATGGGTTCCTTCTCGATGGTCGAGGCCACCCGCTTCACCAACGGCTGGGTCACCTTCGCCAACAACCGCAAGTCCTGGGCGTACCGCGCCGACCAACTGCCCTCCACCCACCCGATCACGGCCGACATCCGTGACCTGGAGGACGCCAAGCTCAACTTCGACGGCATCACCTACGCCAAGGGCGCCTCCGTGCTGAAGCAGCTGGTGGCGTACGTGGGGCGCGAGGCGTTCCTGGAGGGCGCCCGGCGCTACTTCAAGCGGAACGCGTACGGCAACACGAAGCTGGGCGACCTGCTGTCGGTCCTGGAGGAGACCAGCGGGCGGGACATGGCGTCCTGGTCGCGGGCGTGGCTGCAGACGGCGGGCGTCAACTCCCTCACCCCGCAGGTGCTGCTCGACCCCGAGGGCCGGATCGACGAGCTGGCGGTGGTGCAGGAGGCCGCGGAGTCGCACCCCGAGCTGCGGCCGCACCGGGTGGCGATCGGCCTGTACCGGCGGGCGAACGGGGAGGACGGCTCGGGCCCGCTGGAGCGGTACGCGCGGGCCGAGGTGGACGTGGACGGGCCGCGTACGGTGGTCGCCGAGCTGGCGGGGGCCGAGGCGCCGGCGCTGGTGCTGGTCAACGACGACGACCTGACCTACTGCAAGATCCGGTTCGACGCGGCGTCGCTGGACACGCTGCGGGCCGGGCTCGGCGACATCACCGACCCGCTGGCGCGGGCGCTGTGCTGGTCGGCCCTGTGGAACCTGACACGGGACGCGCTGCTGCCGGCTCGGGACTTCGTCGACCTCGTGCTGCGGTTCGCGGGGCGGGAGTCCGACATCGGTGTGCTCCAGATGCTGCACGCCTGGGCGGGCTCGGCGCTCACCCACTACGCGGCGCCCGCATGGCGGGAGACCGGGGGCCGACTGCTCGCGGAGGGCGCGCTGCGGGAGCTGCGGGCGGCCGAGGCGGGCAGTCAGCACCAGCTGACGTGGGCCCGGTTCTTCGCCTCGGTGGCCTCGGGCGAGGCCGAACTGGCGGTGCTGCGGGGGCTGTTGGCCGGGACCGAGAAGGTCGACGGGCTGGAGGTCGACCAGGAGCTGCGGTGGGCGTTCCTGGAGCCGTTGGCGACGTACGGGGTCGCCGACGAGGGGGTCCTCGCGGCCGAGCTGGCGCGGGACGACACGGCCTCCGGGAAGCGGCACCAGGTGCGGTGCCTGGCGGCGCGGCCGTCCGCCGCGGTGAAGGCGCAGGCGTGGGCGTCGGTGGTGGAGTCGGACACGCTGTCCAACGCGTTGGTCGAGGCGACGATCACGGGGTTCTCGCGGCCGTCCCAGCGGGAGTTGGTGGCGCCGTACGCGGTGAAGTACTTCGACGTGATCGAGCGGGTGTGGGCCGAGCGGTCCATCCAGATCGGAATGGATGTGGTCCGGGGGCTGTTCCCGTCGCTCCAGGACTCGCAGGCGACGCTGGACGCGACGGACGCGTGGCTCGCCTCGCACGAGTCGGCGCCGCCGGCGCTGCGGCGGCTGGTGATCGAGGCGCGTGACGATCTGGCCCGGGCGTTGCGGGGGCAGGAGTGTGACGCGGCGGTGGGGTAACTGCCGCCGGGGCATTGGATGTTGCGCACCCGGCGACCGCCGCTGGGCGGGGCCGGGTGCGCGACGGTCCGCCTGCGCGCACGCGCCCCCGAGCCACTGGGCGCCTGACCCGGTTCAGGGTTACGAAATTCGGGTAATCAGAGCCGTAACCTTTTTCGGCCCCCGTCCGGACCAGCGGATATCGGCACTCGAACGCACGTACTTTAGTGCGGTCTTGTCCGGATTTGTCGACGGGCGTGTAACAGAGGTTCCTGGGCGGGCCCGACGCGGGAACCTCCCGGTCATGACGCACAACACCCCGCTCTCCCCCCGCCCCCTCCGTCGCCTCTCGGACGTCACGCGCCGGGTGCTGACGGCCGCGCAGCTGCGCGCGCAGGGTGTCACCGCCGCCGAGACGAACGAGCAGTGCCGGCCCGGTGGCTCCTGGCAGCAGATCCTGCCGGGTGTGTTCCTGCTGCACCCGGGCCCGCCGACCTCGGAGGAGCGCCTGCACGCGGTGCTCTCGTACGCGGCCCGCTCCCCGTTCCGCGAGACCTCCACCGGGGCCGCCGGCGTCACCGGCGTCCCCGCGCAGCCGAACGCCGACGAGCCCCGCCCGGCGGCGACGCCCCGCTACACGGACGCGGTGATCACCGGGCTCGCCGCCCTGACGCTGCACGGCTTCGCCTCCGCTCCCCCGCTGCCGTCCCTCGACACGATCGACGTCCTGGTCCCCCGGCTGCGCCGGCTGCGGACCGTGGGGTGCGCGCGGATCGTCCGCACGCCGGCGGTACCGACGCCGACGTATGTGACCGGGCTGCCCGTCGCCCCCGTACCGCGCGCCCTGGCGGACGCGGTCGGGGAGATCTCCGACGCGGCGACCGTGCGCAGGCTGCTGACGGAGGCGGTGCGCGGCGGGCACACCGAACCCGCCGCCGTCATCCGCGAGTTGACGGAGGCACGGCTGCTGAACCGTCCGCACGTGGCCGACGCGGTGGAGTCGCTGCTCGCGGAGGGGCGGGCCGTCGCGGAGGACCTCCTGTACCGGATGGTCCGCGAACACGCCCTCCCCGACCCGGTCTGGAACGTGGACCTCCGCCTTCCCGGCGGCCCGCACCTCGGCGGCCTCGACGCGTACTGGCCGGAGCAGGCCGTCGCGCTCGAACTGGACACCCGGGCCCCGCGCCAGGAGGACGACGCGCTGTGGTCCGAGTACGCCCGCAAGCGCGAGATGTTGGAGCGGCTCGGCATCACCGTCGTCCACGTCACCCCCCGCAAACTGCGTGACTCCCTGGAACAGCAGGCGGCCGTGGTCCGCACCGCGCTGATGGCGTCGTGCGACCGCGATCCGGCGGCGTACGTCGTGGTGCTTCCCCGGTGATCGGGTAACTCGTACCAACAGGAGGGGAGAGGAAGGGCCGCCGGTGCTTCGGCGGCCCTTCCTCATGTCATCCGGCCGGAGGCGGGGGCTACTTGGCGCAGAACTCCGCTTCCATGATGGGCAGGCTGTCGCCCGTCCAGTCGCTGTTGAAGTTGTAGGTGAGGGTGTGGCGGCCGTCGGTGGTGGTGGCGGTCTCGGAGAGGGAGCCGTGGATGCCGCCGCCGTGGCCCCAGAGCTGGACGCCGCAGGAGAGCTTGTAGGTGATGAGGCCGAGGCCGTAGCCGCCGCGTTCACCGTCGATCGGGACGACGGTCTTCATCTCGGCGAGCTGCTTCTTCGGCAGGAGCTTGCCGCGCAGGAGGGCCGAGACGAAGCGGTTGAGGTCACCGGGGCTGGAGATCATCTCGCCCGCCGCGCCCGCGATCGAGGGGTTGAGCTTCGTGACGTCGTACGTCCTGCCCTCGGAGGTCTCCGCCAGCTTGGAGTAGGCGCGGCTGTGCGGGCCCGGGAGCGTGGGGACCGTGCCGGGGACCTTCGTGTCGTGCAGGCCGAGGGGCTTGATGACGCGGGCGCGGATCTCGTCGCCGTACGGGTTGCCGGTGGCCTTCTCGATCACCATGCCGGCGAGCACGTAGTTGGTGTTGGAGTAGCTCCAGTCGGTGCCCGGGGCGAAGGTGGGCTCGTGCTTCATGGCGATGCCGACGAGTTGGCGCGGGGTCCAGGTGCGGTAGCGGTTCTTGAGGAAGCCCTCGGCGAGGAAGACGTCCTTCACGAACTGCTCGTCCGAGGTGTACTCGGCGATCCCGCTGGTGTGGTTGAGGAGTTGGCGCAGCGTCACCGTGCGGCCGTCGTAGCCCTTGCCCCGCACCACGCCCGGCAGCCACTTCTCCACCTTGTCGTCCAGGGAGAGCCTGCCCTCGGCCTCCAGCTGGAGCAGGACGGTGGAGACGAAGGTCTTGGTGATGCTGCCGACGCGGAAGTGGTCGTGGGCGGAGCGCGGCTTGCCCGACTTCAGGTCGCCGACGCCCGAGGTGGCCTTCCAGACGCCGTGCTCGTCCTTCGCCTGGACGGCGATGCCGACGACACCGTCCTTCACGTTGGCGTCCATGGCCTTCTGCGTCGCGCGGTGGTCACCCCTCGACGGCGCGGCGGAGCCGGTGGTGGCCGGTGCCGCCGCGATCGCCGGCGCGGCAAGGGCCAGCGCCGCGACGACGGCGGTGGCGGCCACCAGGCCCGTGCGTGCCATGCGTGCCGTGCGGACGGTGCGGGCCGTACGTGCTGACATGTGGTTCTCCCCCTTCGGCCGACATTCTCGGTGACTCCGAGAACGTCCGGTCGCGAAGGGGGACACGGCGGCGCGCGCTGGGGTTGAGCGGGCCACCGCCGGTTGAGCGGTTTTCAGCCCTTGCGGAGCACCAGCTCCGTGTTGCGGTCGCCGGGCGTGCCGGTGAGGGTGTCGCGACGGCCGGGGGCGTTGAAGGAGAGCTCGCGGTACAGGGCGGCGAGGCCGGTCTGCGAGAGGTCGGTGAAGTCGGTGGCGTGCGGGGCGGCCGATTCGATCAGGGTGGTGAACAGGGAGAGCGTGCCGTCCTTGTTGTCCACCAGCTCGATCACCCGGGCCAGTTGGGGGAAGTCGATGTGGGAGGCCGTGGAGATCTCCCAGAAGGAGCCGCCGCCCGAGGCCGTGTGCGGGGTGATGCGGTTGCGGTGACTGTGGCCGTTCACCCAGGCCAGGACGTTGCGGTGACGGCCGAGCAGGGCCAGCACCGCGTCGCCGTCGTGGCGGGCCTCGGTGGGGCGGGCGGGGTCCTTGCGCAGGTTCCGCATCGACTTGCTGGTGTGGTGGCTGAAGACGACGGCGTACGAGCCGTCCTTGGCCGCCTCCTTCAACGTCCGCTCCAGCCACTTGAGCTGGGCCGTGCCGAGCGAGCCCTCGTAGTGGCCGCCGGGGTCGGTGGAGTCGAGGCTGATACCGATGACGTCGTCGGCGATGCGGAAGGCGTAGTACTGGGTGCGCGCGTCGAGGTTGGCCTGCGAGTAGCCGTGGCCGACCGGGCCGGGGCCGGTGTGGGCCGGGTCCAGGTGGGCCCTGAGGTACTCCTGCGGGGTGAAGGGCGCCCGGTTCTCGTCCGGGGTGACCGAACGCATCTTCTTCGCCTGGGCCTTCATGATGGCCTTCCACTCGGCGCCCTTGGGGTCGCCGCCGCTCTTGACGTTGTCCCAGATGGCCTTGCCGACCTTCTCGTCCAGCGTCATCAGCTTCTTGCCGCCGACCGCGAAGTCCGCGAAGAAGGAGTCGCCGGGGGCGTAGCAGCCGCCGGGGAGGGAGTCGTGGTTGCCTACGGTGGAGTACCAGGGGACGTTCAGGCCGGGGCTGTTGACCTCGCGGATCGCGGCGGCCAGGAAGCCGTTCAGGCGGGGGAAGCCGAGCTGCTTGTCGGCGTCGCGCAGGGCCGCGTCCGGCTGCCAGTAGAGCTTGAGGCCGCTGCTCTGGACGCCCTCGTAGCGGCGCGGGTCACCGGAGTTGGGGGTGACCCGGCCGCCGCTCATCACCTTCAGGAACCAGTCCAGTTCGGTCCTGGAGTTGTTGTCGGTGTTGTCGCCGGTCGTCATCACGAAGTGCAGCGGCGAGCCGGTGACCGGGGCGCCGCGCAGCGCGTTCACCCGTTCGACGAGCGAGACCGCGCCGGCCACGGACAGCGCCTCCTGCGGACGCCACGCGCTGGCGGTCTGGGCGCGCAGGTACTCGTAGCGCAGCGGGTGCTGGACGTCCACCACGTGCAGGTCGGTGAACTGCACGAACGACGCCAGGGCCGTACGGCGCTTCTCGCGGCCGGACTTGGGGGTGGCAAGGTCGCCGCGGACGACCCGCGCCCAGGCCGGGCCGCTGCCGAGGCGGCGGTATCCGGAGGCGTTGCGGGGGGCCGCGACGGAGGCGAGGGTGGTGCCGCGGGTGTACGGGGCCAGGGGAGCCGCCGGGGCCTCTCTGTTGGAGAGGTTGGCCAAGGGGACCTCGGTGGCCGCGGCCCGGTCGGCGGTGGAGGCGGCGGCGTGGGCGTCGGTCTCCGGCCGCAGGGCGAAGCCGACGCCCGCGGCGAGGCCGACCGCGCCTGTGGCGGCGAGGAAGGCCCGGCGGTCAGGGTTGGTGGCGGCGGCAGCGACTGAGCGTATGCGCGACATGGCGCGGTCTCCCCGAGTGCGAACGCGTCGGAAGTGGTCCACGGGTCCGCTCCGCGGTGGGGCCGGAGTGGGGTTCCCGCTCTTCCTTGATGCTTGGCAGCCGGGGTGGCCTGGACGTTAACGACGTCGCAACGGGTGGCGCCGATCACCGTACGTCGATCTTCGGGGACGGTGCGCGTTCACTGGGGGTTCCCGAATGTGAGGGGGAGGGTAGGGAGGGGGTCACTCCTTGTTCATCTGGCGGGGTACAGCACCTATTCGCCGTGGGGCTTCGGGGATGAGCGGTCCGCGCGTGCGTCGTGGCTTGTCGCGCGGTTCCCCGCGCCCCTAATGGGGCGCCGGTGGGGTCAGGTGGCCGTTGGCCGGGCGTTCCCGCCACAGGCGCAGGGCCACGTCCACCAGGCCCACCCTCTCCAGGGTCGGGACCTCGTCCAGGGGGTGCCAGGCGGCCATGTCCGTGGAGCCGTTCGTCTCGTGGCGGAGGTCGCCGCCGGTGACGCGGGCCTCGTAGACGATGCGGAGCGCCTGGTGGTCGGCGACGGCGCCGAGGCGGAGGGGGTAGGCGCGTCGGTCGGTGTCGATGCCGAGGAGGGCGGTGGGCTCGACGGTGTAGCCGGTCTCCTCGGCGGCCTCGCGGACGACCGTGGCGTACGGGTCCTCGCCGTGGTCCATGCCGCCGCCGGGCAGGGTCCACTTCTTCTCGTTGCCGTCCCGGGAGACCCAGCGGGCCAGCAGCAGGTGGCCGTCGCGTACACAGACGGCGTAGGCCGCCACCCTCAACTCCTCGCGCATGCACAGACGTTAACCAAAATGTCCGCTCATGCGCGGTCATCGCACCCATGGCGGGTGGCGGGTTTACGCCATGACACAATTCCGCCTCGGTCAACTCTCCCCAAACATGTGTCACTTCGGTAAGGCTGAGCGACCATCCGGCACCGCATAACGGACCGGACCGATCCGAACCCGCCGCTCGGATCACACATGTTCGTTCTCACCTGAATTCCTTACCTACAGGGATGCTGATGACCCTCACCCCCCACCCCGGCTCTGGCCCGGGTGCGAGACGCGTGGCCCGCATAGCCGTGGCCGCGGGACTGGTCGCCGCGCTCTCCGCGGCCGGGCCGATACCCCTGGCCTTCTCGGCGGACGACCCGTCCGCCTCCGTCCCGTCGGACGGTGGCGTCAAGTCCGCGCACGACAAGCTCGGTTCGACCGACGCCGATCTGCTCGCCGAGGCCAAGGCCGACGGCGACAAGAACGTCACGATGATGATCGCCACCACGCCCGGCAAGACCGAACAGGTCGCCGAGCAGCTGGACGCGGTCAAGGGCGGCTCCGTAGGCCGCACCTACGACAAGCTCGGCTACGTCCGCGCCACGGTCCCGACCAAGAGCGCCGACTCGGCCATTTCGGCCGCCGCGAAGCTCTCCTCCGTCCAGGGCATCGACCTGCGCCAGGAGATCGTCCTCGACGACCCCTCGCCGGTCTCGGCCAAGGACGCGAAGTCGCAGGCCACGGCGGCGAAGACGTACCCGGCGCCGGGCAAGAACACCCCCGCCGAGAACCCGTACAACCCGTCCTTCGAGACGGGCGCCGTCGACTTCGTGAAGCAGAACCCGAAGGCGGACGGCCGGGGCATCACCATCGGCGTCCTGGACTCCGGCGTCGACCTCGCGCACCCCGCGCTGCAGAAGACCTCCACCGGCGAGCGCAAGATCGTCGACTGGGTGACGTCGACCGACCCGATCGTCGACGGCGACGGCAGCTGGCGCCCGATGACGAACTCGGTCGCCGGGCCCACCTTCACCTACGGCGGCCGGACCTGGACGGCGCCCGCGGGCTCGTACTCCGTCAACCTCTTCCGTGAGTCGATCACGGCGGCCGGTGACGCCGCCGGTGACGTGAACCGGGACGGCGACACCACCGACGCCTGGGGCGTGCTCTACGACGCGGCGGCCGGCACGGTCACCGTGGACGTGAACCAGAACTTCGACTTCACCGACGACAAGCCGATGAAGCCGTACAAGGACGGTTACCAGATCGGCTACTTCGGCACGGACGACCCGGCGACCGAGGTCGCCGAGCGCCAGCCGTTCGTCGTCGAGTACCGCAAGGACGTCCCGATGGACCCCTTCGGGGGCGACTGGGTCGGCAAGAAGGCCGACTTCGTCAACATCGGTCTGATCTCCAGCGAGCACGGCACCCACGTGGCCGGCATCACCGCCGCGAAGGGCCTGTTCGGCGGGAAGATGAACGGCGCCGCCCCCGGCGCGCAGATCGTCTCCTCCCGCGCCTGCGAGTTCGGCCCCGGCTGCACCAACGTGGCGCTCACCGAGGGCATGATCGACCTCGTCGTCAACCGTGGCGTCGACATCGTCAACATGTCCATCGGCGGCCTCCCGGCGCTGAACGACGGCAACAACGCGCGCGCCGAGCTCTACACGCGCCTCATCGACACCTACGGCGTCCAGCTGGTCATCTCGGCCGGCAACTCGGGCCCGGGTGCCAACACGATCGGCGACCCCGGCCTGGCCGACAAGGTGATCTCGGTCGGCGCGTCCATCTCCAAGGAGACCTGGGCCTCCAACTACGGCTCGCAGGTCGCCAAGGACTACCAGCTGTTCAACTTCTCCTCGCGCGGCCCGCGTGAGGACGGCGGCTTCACGCCGACCCTGGTGGCGCCGGGCGCCGCGGTGAACACCGCGCAGACCTGGCTGCCGGGCGTCATCGCCCCCGAGGCGGGCTACACGCTCCCGGCCGGCTACCAGATGCTCAACGGCACCTCGATGGCCTCCCCGCAGGCGGCCGGCGCCTCCGCGCTGCTGCTCAGCGCCGCGAAGCAGAAGGGCATCGACCTGACGCCCGCGAAGCTGCGCACCGCGCTGACCTCGACCGCCGACCACATCAGCGGTGTCCAGGCGTACGCCGAGGGCGCGGGCCTGATGAACATCGTCGACGCGTGGAAGTCCGTCAAGGCGGGCGCGACCGCGCACGAGTACTCGGTCAAGGCCCCCGTCGACACGGCGATCGACTTCGCGCTGAAGACGCCGGGCTTCGGCACCGGCATCTACGACCGTGAGGGCGGCCTGAAGGTCGGGCAGAAGAAGACGTACGAGGTGACGATCACCCGTACCTCCGGCGCCGACAAGGCGATCCGCCACGAGCTGCACCTGGAGAACAACCGGGACGACACGTTCCGGATCGTCGGCGACGACGTGGTCTCCCTGCCGCTGAACAAGCCGGTCACCGTGAAGATCGCCGCCAAGCCGGAGAACTCCGGTATCAGCAGCGCGATCCTGGAGGTCGACGACCCGAAGACGGTCGGCATCGACCGTCAGGTCCTCAACACGGTGGTCGTCTCCGCGCCGCTGAAGTACACCCACTCGGCGTCGGGCGTCGTCCAGCGCAACGCCTTCAAGTCGTACTTCATCACCGTCCCCGAGGGTGCCAAGAGCCTCGAGGTCGCGATCAGCGGGCTGAAGGGCAAGAGCCAGACCCGGTTCATCGCCAACCACCCGTACGGCGTCGCGGTCGAGAGCACCAGCTCCCTGACCTGCTACAGCAACTTCCAGGACGGCGGCGGCTGCAAGCCGGACGTGCGCTCGTACGCCAACCCGCAGCCCGGTGTCTGGGAGATCGAGGTCGAGTCGCGCCGGACGTCTCCGCTGCTCGACAACCCCTACAAGCTGAACTTCGCGGTCTACGGCGCGAGCTTCGACCCGGAGGTCGTCACCGTCCCCGAGGCCAAGGTCGGCACCCCGACCGCCGCCTCCTGGAAGGTGACCAACGGCCTCGCCCCCGTCGACGGCAAGCTGACGGGCGGCCCGCTGGGCTCGGCCAAGACCGGCCGGCCGACCATCGCGACCGGTGAGACCCAGACCACCACGGTCGAGGTGCCCGCGGGCGCCGAGTCCCTGGACGTCGCCATCGGCAGCACCGCGGACACGGGCGCGGACCTCGACCTGTACGTCTACGACGCCGCGGGCACGCAGATCGCGGACTCCGCGGACGGCGACTCCGAGGAGTCCGTCTCCATCCCGAAGCCGGCCGCCGGTACGTACACCATCGAGGTCGTCGGCTACGCGGTGCCCGCCGGGTCCACCGCGTACGACTACCGCGACGTGTTCTTCTCCTCCGCCCTCGGCGAGGTGAAGGTCGCGGACACCGCCGTCAAGCTCGGCACGGGCCAGTCGACCACCGTCTCCGGTGACGTCGTCGCGGCCGCCGAGGCCCCGGCCGGCCGGGAGTTCTTCGGCCAGGTGCAGCTGGTGAACTCGCGCGGTACCGCCGCGGGCACCGGCAGCGTGCGGATCGAGAAGGTCACGCCGTAGTGCGCCGGTAGTGCGTGAGCCCTACTCGGGCGAACGTACTCGAGGCGAACGGAGGGGCGGGTGTCCGGATGGACACCCGCCCCTTCGCCTTGCCGCCTCGGTTCAGCGGTTCAGCGGATGCGCGGTTCAGTGGTTCAGTCGCACGTGATCTTCTTCGACTCCGGCAGCGCCGCCTCGATCCAGGCCCGTTCCTGGGCGATCTCCGCCTCCTTCGTGGTCCAGATGTCCGGCTGCGCGCTGTCCCGGGGGATACCGAGGAGGACGTGGTCGCCCTTCTTCAGGCGGGGGTCGACGTTCTGGCTCATGGGGAAGACGATCTGCTCCTCCCCCTTGTCGGGCTTGATCCAGTGGTCCACCTCCACCGTGATCCGGTCCTGCTCGATCCCCGGCACGGCCTCGACCTCGGTGACGGTGCCCTCCACGATCGTGCGGGCGCAGGCGACGTACCCCTCCCGGCTGAGCGAGGCGGACCCGTCCCCGCCGCCGCTGTCCTCCAGTCTCCCGCCGTCCTTGCTCGCCGACTCGTCGGAGACACCCGCGTCGGCCGACGACTTCGAGCTGCTCGCCCCGCTGCCGGGCTGCAGCATCCCCCAGCCGATGCCGAGGACCACGGAGGCGGCGGCCGCGGCGGCGAGGGTGCCGGCGGTGATCCGCCGGACGCGCCGGGCACGGGACGGCCGCGACGGCAGGGGGATCACCGACGCGGTGGGGGCCGTCGCGGCCCCGGACACCTGCCCGGGGTCCGTCTCGGCACCGGCCGTGTCCCCCGGCCGCGCGGCCCCGTCTCGCCCCGGCGCGACCCCGTGCACGGTGTCCTCGCCCGACACCGCCAGCGCCTCGCCGATCAGCCCCAGCTGCTCCCTCAGCAGCGCGAGGTCGGCGACGGCCGCCTCGTGGGAGGCCACGAACTCGGCGTCCCGCCGGGCGTCCTCGGGCAGCGGCTCGTCCAGGAGTGCCGCCATCAGCGCGTCCATACCGCCGTAGGTGGCGCCGTCATAGGTGGTGGCCTCGTCACTTGGCTGGGGCCCGTCGTGCGGGGGCCCGTCGTGTGCGGGGAGCGCCTCGGGCTCGGTGTCGCGTCGGCTGTCGTCTCGGGCGGTCATGTCACACCACCTCGTCCTCGTGCAGGCGGGTGCGCAGGGCGCGGACCGCCGAGTGGAGCCTGCTCTTGACCGTGCCCTCGGGGATGCCGAGCTCGTCGGCGATCCCGCGTACCGGCAGGTCGACGTAGAAGCGCAGGACGAGAACCTGGCGCAGGGCGTCGGGCAGCTCGTCCAGGCCTCGGGCGACGGCGAGCGAGAGCACGCTGGAGTCCTCGCCCGAGGGGTGCTCGTGCTGGCGCAGCGAGGCCAGCCGCTCCCCCAGACGCTCCTGGCGGCGCTTGGCGCGGTGCCAGTCCATCGCCAGGTTGGAGGCGACCACCGCCGCCCACGCGGACACGTCCCGCGGTGCCTCCCGGCCGCTCGCGGCCCGCTCCAGCAGCCGCAGCCGTACCTGCTGTACCCCGTCCAGCAGGTCCGACTGCGGCACACCGCCGAGCGCGAGCACGGCCCGCACCCGCCGCTCCTGGGCCGCGTCCAGTGGGTCGTCCGGCTCCTGGACCCCCTCGACGTGGCGCGCCTTTCTGCGCAGCACAGCCACCCCTCCCCTCCCGCGTTTCCCCTACGACGCCGCCGCGGGCCGAAACGTTCGGCGGGTTCGGCACGACTTTCCCGGTGTGGCGCAGAGGCGTACGTCACACATTCGCGTGCGCCCGGTCGGCGTGGGCAGGGTCGAGGCAGCACAGCTTGCGGCACGGAGCCGCCGTAGGGCGAATTTCTCCAGCTCAGCGGGGGTGCCGAGCAAAGAAGCGCCTCGCGCGGCGGGGGTGGCCCCGTCCCGCCCTTCGAGCGTTCCGGTCAAAGGATTGGACAGGCGGACCCGGGCTGACCGCATGATGGAAAGGCCTCGGCCATGCCGCAGACACACACAAGCCACGTCAAAGGAGTCGCCGTGAGGGTCGGAATCGTCGGAGCCACCGGACAGGTCGGCACGGTCATGCGCAAGATCCTCAAGGACCGCGACTTCCCGACGCGCGAGCTGCGCCTGTTCGCGTCCGCCCGCTCGGCCGGTTCGGTCATCGACGGTGTGACGGTCGAGGACGCGGCGACCGCCGACTACTCCGGCCTCGACATCGTCCTGTTCTCCGCGGGCGGCGCGACCTCGAAGGCGCTGGCCGAGAAGGTGGCGTCGCAGGGCGCGGTCGTGATCGACAACTCCTCCGCGTGGCGCCGCGACCCCGAGGTGCCCCTCGTGGTGTCCGAGGTGAACCCGCACGCGATCGCCGACCGCCCCAAGGGCATCATCGCCAACCCGAACTGCACGACGATGGCCGCGATGCCGGTGCTGCGTCCGCTGCACGAGGAGGCGGGCCTCGAAGCGCTGGTCGTCGCCACCTACCAGGCGGTCTCCGGTTCCGGTCTCGCGGGCGTCGCGGAGCTGCACGGCCAGGTCCAGAAGGTCGTGGCCGACGCGGACAAGCTGACGCACGACGGCTCGGCGGTCGACTTCCCCGAGCCCGGCGTCTACAAGCGGCCCATCGCCTTCAACGTGATCCCGCTCGCGGGTTCGATCGTCGACGACGGTCTGCACGAGACGGACGAGGAGCAGAAGCTCCGCCACGAGTCCCGCAAGATCCTGGAGATCCCCGGCCTCAAGGTCTCCGGCACCTGCGTCCGGGTCCCGGTCTTCTCCGGGCACTCACTCCAGGTCAACGCCCGCTTCGCCCGCCCGATCAGCGTGGAGCGCGCGACGGAGCTGCTGGCCGGCGCGCCGGGCGTCGCCCTCTCCGACATCCCGACCCCCCTCCAGGCCGCCGGCCAGGACCCCTCCTTCGTCGGCCGCATCCGCGCCGACGAGACCGTGGACAACGGCCTCGCCCTGTTCATCTCCAACGACAACCTCCGCAAGGGCGCCGCGCTGAACGCGGTCCAGATCGCGGAGCTGGTGGCGGCGGAGCTGAACGAGAAGTAGGCCGCCGTACGAGCGGACGGGGCGGTCACTCGCTGTGGGTGGCCGCCCCTTCGGCATGTCCCGGGGGCGGAGGATCCCGGGCGGGGGAAGGGCCCGGGACCGTCAGGGCCGCCGCACCTCGTACAGGAAGCAGCCGTACTCGACGGCCCGTACGTGCACGAGTGCGACCTCGGGGTCCGCGAAGGCCTCGGCGAAGGCGGCGTCGAGCCCCTCGGATCCCCGGGGCTCCCCGACCAGCCGTCCGCCGAGGATGCGCCCTTCGGCGGAGTAGCTACGCACCGTCCGGGGGGCGTTGTCGAACGGGTGACCGTCGTCGGCCGGGGGCCCCGGGCAGGCCTCGGCATGGACGAAGACCGGCCCCTGCTCGTCGTACGGACCCGGATCGGCTCCCGTCTCCGCCGCCCAGCGGCGCAGGGGCGCGTAGGACACCAGGACGATCCGCTCGCCCGGCGCACCGTGCCGCAGACAACAGCGCAGCGGCACGCCGCCCTCCTCGTCCGTGAACGGCTCGTGCGAGCGCCCCGAGTCATCGGCCGCGCGGAGTTCCGTCAGCGCCTGAGGGGTGAGAGGGCGCGCGGTGTACGTCGTCGCCGTGTGCGTCGTCATGTGCTCCAGGCTCGCGCGCCCGATGACCTGTTCACCGGCGGGAAGCGGACATCGCGCTCGCCGCCGGTCCCGTGGAAGGATGGCGCAACCCACACATACCGAGGAGATGACCGCGTGCCTGGCACAAACCTGACCCGCGACGAGGCTCAGCAGCGGGCGGCGCTGCTGAGCGTCGACTCGTACGAGATCGATCTCGACCTCTCCGGCGCGCAGGAGGGCGGCACCTACCGGTCCGTCACCACGGTGCGCTTCGACGTCGCGGAGAACGGCGCGACGTCCTTCATCGACCTGGTGGCCCCGACCGTCCACGAGGTGACCCTCAACGGCGACGCGCTGGACCCGGCGGAGGTCTTCACGGACTCCCGGATCGCGCTCCCCGGCCTGCTCCAGGGCCGCAACATCCTGCGGGTCGTGGCCGACTGCGCCTACACCAACACGGGTGAGGGTCTGCACCGGTTCGTCGACCCGGTCGACGAGCAGGCCTACCTCTACACGCAGTTCGAGGTCCCGGACGCGCGCCGCGTCTTCGCGTCGTTCGAGCAGCCGGACCTGAAGGCCACCTTCCAGTTCACCGTGAAGGCCCCGTCCGGCTGGACCGTCATCTCCAACTCGCCGACGCCGGAGCCCAAGGACGACGTCTGGGTCTTCGAGCCGACGCCCCGGATCTCGACGTACATCACGGCGCTCATCGTCGGCCCGTACCACTCCGTGCACAGCGTGTACGAGAAGGACGGCCAGAGCGTGCCGCTCGGCATCTACTGCCGGCCGTCGCTCGCCGAGTACCTGGACTCCGACGCGATCTTCGAGGTCACCCGGCAGGGCTTCGCCTGGTTCCAGGAGAAGTTCGACTACGCCTACCCGTTCGAGAAGTACGACCAGCTGTTCGTACCGGAGTTCAACGCGGGCGCGATGGAGAACGCGGGCGCGGTGACCATCCGCGACCAGTACGTCTTCCGCTCGAAGGTGACGGACGCCGCGTACGAGGTCCGCGCCGAGACCATCCTCCACGAGCTGGCCCACATGTGGTTCGGCGACCTGGTGACGATGGAGTGGTGGAACGACCTGTGGCTGAACGAGTCGTTCGCCACCTACACGTCGATCGCCTGCCAGGCGGACGCCCCCGGCTCGCGCTGGCCGCACTCCTGGACCACGTTCGCCAACTCCATGAAGACCTGGGCGTACCGGCAGGACCAACTTCCGTCGACGCACCCGATCATGGCCGAGATCAACGACCTGGACGACGTCCTCGTCAACTTCGACGGCATCACGTACGCGAAGGGCGCTTCCGTGCTGAAGCAGCTCGTCGCCTACGTCGGCCAGGACGAGTTCTTCCGGGGCGTGCAGGCGTACTTCAAGGCGCACGCGTACGGCAACACGCGCCTGTCCGATCTGCTGGGCGCCCTGGAGGACACCTCCGGCCGCGATCTGAAGGCCTGGTCGAAGGCGTGGCTGGAGACGGCCGGCATCAACGTCCTGCGCCCCGAGATCGAGACGGACGAGCACGGCGTCATCACCTCCTTCGCGATCCGCCAGGAGGCCCCGGCGCTGCCCACGGGCGCCAAGGGCGAGCCGACGCTGCGCCCGCACCGCATCGCGGTCGGCCTGTATGAGCTGGACGACGCGAGCGGCAAGCTGGTCCGGGACGACCGGATCGAGCTGGACGTCGACGGTGAACTGACCGCCGTGCCGCAGCTGGTGGGCAAGCGCCGCCCGGCCGTGGTCCTCCTCAACGACGACGACCTGTCGTACGCCAAGGTCCGCCTGGACGAGCAGTCGCTGGCCCTGGTCACCGAGCACCTCGGGGACTTCGAGTCCTCCCTGCCGCGCGCCCTGTGCTGGGCCTCGGCCTGGGACATGACCCGCGACGCCGAGCTCGCGACCCGCGACTACCTGTCCCTGGTGCTCTCCGGCATCGGCAAGGAGTCCGACATCGGTGTCGTGCAGTCCCTGCACCGCCAGGTGAAGCTCGCGATCGAGCTGTACGCCGACCCGACGGCCCGCGAGGCGCTGCTGACCCGCTGGACGGACGCCACGCTCGCGCACCTGCGCGCGGCCGAGGCCGCCTCCGACCACCAGCTGGCGTGGGCCCGCGCGTTCGCCGCGACCGCCCGCACGCCCGAGCAGCTGGACCTGCTGGAGGCCCTGCTGGAGGGGACGCAGACGATCGAGGGGCTGGCCGTCGACACCGAGCTGCGCTGGTCCTTCGTGCAGCGGCTCGCGGCGGTGGGCCGCTACGACGAGGCGGAGATCGCCGGCGAGTACGAGCGCGACAGGACGGCCGCCGGTGAGCGTCACGCGGCCACCGCCCGTGCGTCCCGGCCGACGCCGGAGGCCAAGGCCGAGGCCTGGTCCCAGGTCGTCGAGTCGGACAAGCTGCCCAACGCGGTCCAGGAAGCGGTCATCGGCGGCTTCGTCCAGACCGACCAGCGCGACCTCCTCGCCCCGTACACCGACAAGTACTTCGAGGTCGTCAAGTCCATCTGGGACTCCCGCTCCCACGAGATCGCCCAGCAGATCGCGGTCGGTCTCTACCCGACCGTCCAGGTCTCGGCTGAGACCCTGCACAAGACCGACACCTGGCTGGCCTCCGCCGAGCCCAACGCGGCCCTGCGCCGCCTGGTCTCGGAGTCCCGCTCGGGAGTGGAGCGCGCCCTGAAGGCCCAGGAGGCCGACGCGGCGGCCACGGAGCAGTAGGGCGCAGGGAACAGACGCGGTACCGACGGGGCGCCCGGTGACTTCACCGGGCGCCCCGCGGCGTGTGCAGGCGGCGTGCGCCGTCCCGTGTGCCGTCGCGTAGGCCGACCCGCGTGCCGCCGCGCGCCCGAGTGCCACCGCGTACGCCCGGCCCGTACGCCGCGTAGGCCGATCCGATCGCGGCCCGCGAACGCTGTCGGCGGCTCGTGCCAAGTACGGGGTGAGGCCGCCGACCGGCGGTCCGGAGACGGAGGTCCCATGACCACGGGCCTGGACGACGAAGAGCTGCTGGACCGCGCGGCACGCCACCCGGCGGCCTTCGAGCCACTGGTCGAACGCCACTCGCGGGCCCTGCACGGCTACTTCGCGCGCCGCGCCCCCACGGCCGCCGACGACCTGCTCGCCGAGCTGTGGCTGCAGGCGTACGCCACGCGCCGCGGTTTCGACCGCGACCGGGGGTCCGTACGGGCCTGGCTGTTCGGCGTGGCCAGGAACGTGCTGTCCGCGCACTGGCGGCGGCTCGCCGCGACCCGCCCCGACCTCGCGCGCGGGGCCGGAGACGACGACCCCTGGGAGGCGGTGGACGACCGGCTCGTCGCGGCCGCCGTGGCGCCCAGGCTGCGCGAGCTCCTCACCCGGTTACCGCCGGACGAGCGGGAGTTGCTGCTCCTGGTCGCCTGGGAGCAGCTGACCCCGAGCGAGGCCGCCGCCGTGGTCGGGATCCCGGCCGCGACGGCCCGTACCCGTCTGCACCGCGCCCGCAACCGGATGCGCGCGGGCGCCCCCCTCGATCTGACCGGAGGACCGGCATGACCAGCAGCGCCGACGACATCGACGGTGTCGACCGTGCCGACACCGCCCACAGCTCCGAACGTGACGACCTTCTCGACTTCCCGGGTGCCGACGAGCTGGTGGCGGCCGGAGCCGTGGCGCCTCCCGCGCCGCAAAGGGTCACCGCCGTACGCGAGGTACTGGCTCTGCTGGCGGAGCGTGAGGCCGAGCGGACACACGCCTCGGCGCACGCCCTCGTGGTGTTGGGGCCCTCGGCGCGCCGGGGCCGTCCGGAGGCGGCCCTCGCGCCGCCCGAGGACACCCTGGTCGTCATCGGGGGCGCTCGACGGCCGGGCGCGCCGCACCGACGGGTCTCGCGCCGGCGCAGGGTGCTGATCGCGGGGGCCGCGGTGGCGGCGTTCGCCGCCGGGGCGGTCGCCTATCCGGTGCTGGACCTGGGCGGGAAGCCGGCGTCCACGGCTTCTCCGGCGTCGCGGTTCCTGAAGGAGATGGCGGAGGTCTCGGAGGACGCGCGGGGAACGCGGGCGCCGTACTGGAGGGTCACCGCCGTGACCGTGACGGGAGGCAAGCCGAGGGAGGAGACCTGGTGGGCCGACCGCGAGGGCCGGACCTGGCGGGTGGACAAGAACGGCAAGGCGTACCAGTGGGAGAACCACGCCAGTTGGCGCGTGGGCGACCGGCGGCTGACCTGGCCCGACCTCGACGAGCTGCCCACCGATCCGGACGCGCTGACCGCCCACTTCCCCGAGGACGCGGAGGCGCGGTTCTTCCAGATCGTGAACCTGTTGGACGAGTCGCCCGCGAGTCCGGCGCTGCGGTCCGCTCTCTTCCAGGTCGTCGCGGAGCTTCCGGGGGTGGAACTGGAGCCCGGCGTCAAGGACAGCAGGGGGCGCTCGGGCACCGCGGTCACGATCCCCACGAAGGTGCTCTGGCACTCGGTCGACGGGGGCGAGCCGACCGTCGTCTGGCATACGGCCCGCAGCATCATCGACCCGTCGACCGGCTGGATCCTGGAGTCGAGCGGCACGGCGCTGGGAGAGAACCGCGTCACCGTGCTCACGGCGGGCCCGGCCGACCGCATCGGCTGAGCCCCCGGCCCTAGGCGGCAGGCGCCCGATGCGGCGCACCATCGTGCGACACGCCCCCGCGCGGCGCTCCCCCGCGTGCCGGTTCTCGTCGCGGCGTGGGCGACGACGCCGTACGCGGCTGGAGCTGGCCCAGGACGGTCGCGCCGAAGGCGATGGCCATGCCCAGGAGCTGGAGGGGTGTGAGGGCCTGGCCGAGGGCCGCCCAGCCGACCACGGCGGCCGTCAGGGGGGAGAGGGGGCCGAGGAAGGTGACCTGGGTGGCGGAGAGCCGGCCGATGCCCCGGAACCAGAGCCAGTAGGAGACGGCCGTGTTGGCGAGGGCCAGGTAGAGGTAGCCCCCGATCGCGCGGCCGTCCAGAGCCGGGGGCGCGCCCTCGACGAGCAGGGCGAGCGGAGCGATCAGCAGGCCGCCCGCGGTCAGCTGCCAGCCGGTGAGGGCGAGCGGCCCGACACCGGCGGGGCGGCCCCAGCGCTTGGTGAGGACCGTGCCGGTGGACATGGAGGCGGTGGAGGCGAGCGCGGCGACCAGGCCGACCGGGTCCAAGGCCCCCGCCGCCTTCAGGACGACCAGGCTGACACCGAGGGCCGCCGCGATCCCGGTCAGCAGGGTGCGTAGGGTCGGCCGCTCTCCCAGCAGCACGGTCGCCAGGCCGGCGACGAACAGTGGGCCGACCGAGCCGACGACCGCCGCCATCCCGCCCGGCAGCCGGTACGCGGAGAGGAAGAGCAGCGGGAAGAAGGCGCCGATGTTCAACGCGCCCAGCACCGCGGCCTTCCCCCACCAGATCCCGCGCGGCAGCGTGCGCGAGATCGCCAGGAGCAGCAGACCGGCCGGGAGCGCCCGCACCAGACCCGTGAACAGGGGGCGGTCGGCGGGCAGGAACTCCGTCGTCACGGCGTAGGTGGTGCCCCAGGAGATGGGGGCGAGCGCGGTGAGGGCGATGAGGGAGAGACGGCTCCCGGTGTGCGGGGCATTCGCGGTGTGCGCGGTGTGCGCGGTGTGCGCGGTGTGCGCGGTGTGCGCGGTCATGGGACGCGTCCTTCGCGGCGTGGGTTCCTCGGACGGATTGCTTGCTTGCGATTAGCTTAGCGCTAAGCAACTTTCCGTCAAGCCACTTTCTTGCGGCCGACCCATCGGCGTCCGATACTCACCCCATGAACCCGCGTTCCGAGCCTGGCCGGCCCCTCCGCGATCCCGTCGACGCGGTCATCGACCAGTGGGCGGAGGCGCGGCCCGACCTCGACACCACGGCGATGGAGGTCTTCGGCCGCGTCTACCGGCTCTCGCGGACCCTCGGCGACCGGATGGAGAAGGCGTACGCGCGCTTCGGGATCTCGCGCGGCGAGTTCGACGTGCTCGCGACCCTGCGGCGGTCCGGTGAGCCGTTCACGCTCTCGCCGCGCCAGCTCTCCGCCACGCTCATGCTCACCACCGGCGGCATGACGGGCCGCCTCGACAAGCTGGAACGCGCGGGCCTCCTGCGCCGCTCCCCCGACCCGCACGACCGCCGCGCCCTCCAGGTCACCCTCACCGACGAGGGCCTGCGCCTGATCGACGAGGCCGTCACAGCGGGCCTCGCGGTCCAGACCGAGGCGCTCTCCCACCTGAACGACGAACAGGCCGGCCAACTGGCCGACCTGTTGAGGCTGTTGGTGGTGGGCACGGGGTCGTGAGCGCCGCCCGTGCCACCACCGGTGCGGCGGCGGCTCACACGGCCGCGCCCAGCCATTCCGTCAGCGCCTCCCTGACCGTCGCGTCGTCCGCGTCCTCCGCCGCCCAGGCCACGTAGCCGTCGGGGCGGACGAGGACGGTCGTACGGCGGTCGCTCGTCCAGGCCGCCACGGTGAGGCGGTCCTTGCGGGCGCCGAGCACCGGGGGCTGATCCGCGCCCGGCGCCCCGGCGACGGCATGGGTCCGGTCCGCGCCGCGCGGACCGATGAGGACGAAGCGGCCGCCGCGCAGGGACTCGTAGAGACGGCCCGTGGTGAGCGCGACGTCCGGCACGCGGGTGCCGACCAGGCGGTGGGCGCCGCGCGGGGCGGGGTACCGGTAGCCGATGCCGGTGATCTGGCCGATCGCGCGGGTGCGGACCGGGGGCACGTGGTTGACGAAGGTCGTCAGGGCGGCACGCAGCGCCAGCGCCCAGGGCGACTTGGCCATGGCGAGACGGACGATGCCGCCGCTGCTGCGGAGCACGGCCCTGCCGACGGGGTGGCGTTCGGCCTCGTAGCTGTCGAGCAGCGCCGGGTCCGCGTGGCCGCCCAGGACGGCGGCGATCTTCCAGCCGAGGTTCGCGGCGTCCTGGAGGCCGGTGTTCATGCCCTGCCCGCCAGCCGGGGTGTGGACATGGGCGGCGTCACCGGCGAGGAGGACCCGGCCGACCCGGTACGCCGGGGCCTGACGCTCGTCGCAGTGGAAACGGGACATCCAGCGGGCGTCCCGCATGCCGTAGTCGCGGCCGAGCGCGAGCCGGGTGATCTCCCTGACCTCGTCGAGGTCCAGCGGCTCGCTGTCGGGGACGTCGCGGCCCCGGTGCCAGCCGATGACCCGGTGGTAGCCGTCGCCGAAGGGCGCGATGAAGGCGAAGGCGTCGCCGACCGCGTTCGCGGTCAGCACCTCCTCCGGGTGCTCGTCGAGCCGTACGTCCGCGAGGACCACGGAACGGATGACGGACTTCCCCGGGAACGGCAGCCCGACCGCCTCGCGGACCGCACTGCGGTGCCCGTCCGTCCCGACGACGTACGCGGCGGTCAGCCGGTCCGTCGCGCCGTCCGCCGTCCGCACGTCGACCGTGACACCGTGCGGGTCCCCGCCCACGCCACCGTGCGGGTCCCCGCCCACGCCTCCGCCTTGATGGACCGCCGTCACCTCCGTCTCGTAGCGGAACCGCACCCCGGCCTCCACCGCCCGCCGTTCCAGGACCTTCTCGACCTCGTACTGCGGGATCACCAGGAGGTGGTTGAAGCGGGAGGGGAGGGTGTCCAGGCGGACGGAGAGGCGGCCGAAGAGAGCGATGCGGTCGAGGGGCCGGCCCTTGGCCTCCAGCGCGTCGGCGATGCCGCGGGCGTCGAGCTGCTCCAGGGTGCGGGCGTGTGCGACGAAGGCCCTGGAGAGGTTGCTGATCCGGTGCTCGCGCTTCTCGACGAGGGTGACGGGGACGCCGGCGGCGGCGAGGTCGCCGGCCAGCAGCAGCCCGGTGGGCCCGGCGCCCACCACGATGACGCCGTGCGGGGTGTTGTCGTCGCGCTTGCCGTTCATGGCGGCCTCCTGCCAACACGTGTTGGTCAACGATTGTTGGCCAACGCCTGTTGTCAAACGTAGAGACGCCGTTCTGGACTGTCAACAGGTGTTGGCCTACGTTTGTTGGCATGACCGATACGGAACCCGCGCCTCCCGCCTCCCCTCCCGCACGAGCCCCCCGCCGCTCCGACGCCACCCGGCACGCGATCCTCCAGGCGGCGCGCGAGCGGTTCGCCGCCGACGGCTACGACCGGGCCACCATCCGGGCGATCGCCAAGGACGCGCGGATCGATCCGTCGATGGTCATGCGGTACTACGGCTCGAAGGAGGGGCTGTACGCCGCGGCCCTCGACGTCGACCTGCGACTGCCGGACCCGAACGCGTTCGACGCGCGGGACGTGGGCCGGGTGCTGGTGAGCCATTTCCTCGACCTCTGGGAGGAGAACGAGATGCTCACGGCGATGCTCCGGGTCGGCACCACGAACGAGGCGGGCGCCGAACGGATGCAGGGCGTCTTCCGGGACCAGTTGCTGCCGCTCGCCCGGCATGTGTGCCCCCACCCCGAGCAGGCGGCGACCCGGGCGGCGCTCTGCGCGTCACAGGTGCTGGGGCTGGCCCTGACGCGTTACGTCCTGCGGTTCCGGCCGACCGTTGCGCTGAGCCGCGAGGAGATCGTGGAGTGGCTGGGGCCGACGGTGCAGCGGTATCTCACGGCGCACCGGGCGTAGCCGGCCCTCCGGAAGGGCCGACACGCGGCGAGGGCACCCTCGGCGCACTGGTGTGCGGAGGGTGCCCTCGCGGAAGACGTGTCGAGAAGGGGGAGGACGGAGGCGGTCAGGCCTTCGCCTTGGCCTTCGGCTGACGGTCCGTGGACCTGTCCAGGACCATGACGAGGCCGGCGATCACCCCGAACAGGGCGAGCGGCGCCACGACGAAGAGGCCGAGCGTCTCGAACACGCTGAGGCCCGGGCCCGGGTCGTCACCGTCGTCGGGCACCAGCGCGAGGGCGGGGGACGACATGAGCAGCATCATCAGCGTCGTACCGGCGGCCAGGGCGCCGGCGCGCAGGGCGTTCTTCTTGTCCACGCGCTAAAGGTAACGAACGTGGGTGAGCCGCGCGCGGGCGGGGGCGCCTAACGGTTGGGCGGGGGCGCCTAGTAGCTCGGGGGTGCGGGTTTCGTCGGCGGGTGCGGGTCCGGTGGGGCTTCTCGCGCAGTTCCCCGCGCCCCTGAAAGACCAGGCCCCTGCGGGCCTGGAAAGACCACGGCCCCGCGCCCCTGAAAAGCACGGGGCGCAGCCCCTGCTTTTCAGGGGCGCGGGGAACTGCGCGACCAGCCACGAACCACCCGCACCCGCCGACGAAACCCGCACCCCCGAGCTCCCAGGCGCCCCGAGCCACCTACCCGCCCCGCAGCACATCCACCAGCGCCCACAGCCGAGGCGACGCCGCGAGTTGCTCCAGCGTCACCGGCCGCCCCGCCGCGTCGGCGATCGGGAGGCGCCAGTTCGGATACTGGTCCCACGTCCCGGGCAGGTTCTGCGGACGCCGGTCGCCGAGCGTGTCCGGGAGCCAGAGGCCGATCATGCGGGCGGGCGTGCGGAGCAGGAACCGGTGGAGGGCCTGGATCTGCGCCTCCTCGGAGGTCGTGGAGATACCGCCCCCGGCCCCGTCCAGCAGCCCCAGCCGGGCGAGCAGGGCCAGCCACTCCCCCGCGTCGGCGGCCGCCTCCGCCCGCTCTTCGTCGAGGGACCGCGTGAGCAGGCCGAGCCCGTGGCGGAGGTCGACGTGGTCGCAGGTCAGCCGGGACGCGGTGGGCGGCAGGTCGTGCGTCGTGGCGGTGGCCAGACAGTTCGCCCGCCAGCGTTCGGGCGGGAGCGGGCGGCCCGTGCCCTCCCAGTCGCGTTCGAACCAGAGGACGGACGTGCCCAGCACCCCACGCGCGTCGAGCGCCTCGCGCACGCCCGGCTCGACCGTGCCCAGGTCCTCGCCGATCACCAGGGCGCCGGCCCGCGCGGCTTCCAGGACCAGGATCGCGAGCATGGCGTCGGCGTCGTAGCGGACGTACGTGCCCTCGGTGGGGGCCTGGCCCTGCGGAACCCACCAGAGGCGGAACAGGCCCATGACGTGGTCGATGCGGAGGGCGCCCGCGTGGCGCAGCAGGGCACGCAGGAGGCGGCGGTAGGGGGCGTATCCGGACTCGGCGAGGCGGTCGGGGCGCCAGGGGGGCAGGCCCCAGTCCTGGCCCCGGGAGTTGAAGGCGTCGGGGGGCGCGCCGACGGACATGCCGGCCGCGAAGTACTCCTGCTGGGCCCAGGCGTCCGCGCCGCCGGGGTGGACCCCGACCGCCAGGTCGTGCACCAGGCCGATGGGCATGCCCGCGTCGCGGGCGGAGCGCTGCGCGGTGCCGAGTTGGGCGTCGGTGAGCCAGGCCAGACGGGTGTGGAAGTCGACGCGGTCCATCAACTCGCCGCGGGCACGGGCGGTCTCGGCGGAGCGTGGGTCGCGCAGGGCCGTGGGCCAGCGCGACCAGTCGGAGCCGTGGACCTCGGCGAGCGCGCACCAGGTGGCGTGGTCCTCCAGCGCCTGGCCCTCCTCGGCGAGGAAGTTGCAGTACGCGGCGCGCCGCCCGGGGCCGAGGGGTACGGCGCGCACCCGTTCCAGCGCCTCGCGCTTGAGGTCCCACACCGCGTCCCGGTCGATCAGTTCGCCCTTGGCCAGCACGGACTCCCGCAGGCGGGCGGCCCGCTCCAGCAGCGCGCCGACATGGTCGCGGTCGTCGGTGGACGAGGCGGCGGCCTCCGAGAGGGCGTACGGGTATTCGGGTACGTCCTCCACGCGCAGGTGCACGGGGTCCGGATAGCGGCGGGAGGAGGGGCGGTACGGGGAGGGGTCGGTGGGGGCGCCGGGTACGGCCGCGTGCAGCGGGTTGACCTGGACGAATCCGGCGCCGAGGGCGCGGCCGGCCCAGGCGGAGAGCTCGGCGAGGTCGCCGAGGTCGCCCATGCCCCAACTGCGCTGCGAGAGCAGGGAGTAGAGCTGGACGAGGATGCCGTAGGTGCGCTCGGGCGGGGCGGGCAGCCGGGCCGGGGCCACGACCAGGTGGGCCTCGGCGGTGCGGCCGTCGGGGGCGGTGGCGCGCAGGGTGTGCACGCCCGGGGGCAGCTCCCGCGTGGTGGAGTGCGTCTCGCCCTGCTCGGTCTCGACGCTCAGCAGGGTGCCGTCGGGGAGGGCGGTCAGCGCGGCGGGGGGCTCGCCGTCGGCCCACTGGACCAGGGTGGGTGGCAACAGCCGGGCGTCCAGTTGCCGTTCGCGTGCGGCGAGGGCGGTGCGCACGGCCTCGGGGGTGCTCGCGTCGACATCCAGCGCGGCGAGGACGGCCACGACCGCGCCGTCCGAGGCCGCGACCGTACGGTCCGGGGAGGGGCTGTAGGAGGTGGCGACGCCGTGCAGGGCGGCGAGCCGGGCCAGCGGGGTTCCGGGCGCCGGGCCCGAACCCCCTGGATCTTCTGTCATCTAGACCCCCGATGCGGCGCCGTGGGACGTGGGTTCACTGGTGAGGGGAGCCGCGTCGGCGAGGGGCGGCTCGCTGGTGAGCGGGGCCGCGTCCGGGAGCGGCGGTTCGCTGGTGAGCGGGACGTCGGCGCAGGGCCCCTCGGCGCTGAAGACGCACACGTGGGGCTCATGGAGCTCGTAGGGCTCCGCCTCGCGTTTGGAGCGGACCGGGGTAGGGAGGGGGGTGGACGTGGCCACGGGGGCCTCCTAGTCGTCGTACGGCGATGAGGTGCGGGTCCGGGGTACTCCAGCCCTACCCAGTGGACGCCGCCGCAGACGTGGGTGGGCGGACATCGTGGTCTTGTTCACTTCCGCGACGCGTCCCGAACCCGAACCGAACCCGAACCCGCCCCACTATTCACTCAGTACATATACTCAGTGCATACTGGGGGCATGAGCACCCGTCACATCCTGTTGGGGCTGCTCGCAGGGGGGCCGAGCCATGGCTACGACCTCAAGCGACGGCACGACGAACGCTTCCCGCAGGCCCGTCCGCTGGCCTACGGGCAGGTCTACACGACCCTGCAGCGGCTGGTCCGCGACGGGCTCGCCGAGGTCGACGGCACCGAGGCGGACAGCGGCCCGGAGCGGACGATGTACCGCTCGACGGACGAGGGGGCGCGCGAGCTGGCCAGATGGGCCGGGGAGATCACCGCGCCCGCGCCGTTCGTGACGAACGAGATCTTCGCCAAGCTCGTCGTCTCGATCCTCTCCGACGGCGACCCGGCCGCCTATCTGCGGGCGCAGCGCGCCGCGCACATGGCGCGCATGCGGGATCTGACCGCCGTGAAGACCGCGCCGGGCACCGACCTCTCGACCGTGCTCGCGGCGGACTACGCCCTCAACCATCTCGACGCCGACCTCCGCTGGATGAACACCACGGCGGCCCGGCTGACCACCCTGACCGCGGAGGTCGACGCAGCGTGAACGAGAAGCACACCGGCACCGGGCCATTGCTCACGGCCCGGGGACTGGTCAAGGAACACGGCAGGACCCGGGCACTGCGGGGCGCCTCGGTGGAGCTGCGGGAGGGCGAGATCCTCGCCGTCACGGGGGCCAGCGGCAGCGGGAAGTCCACGTTGCTGCACTGCCTGGCGGGCATCGTCCGGCCGGACGAGGGCGCGGTGGCGTACGCCGGGAAGCGGCTCGACCAGCTTCCCGAGAAGCAGCTCAGCGAACTGCGCAGGACGGACTTCGGGGTCGTCTTCCAGTTCGGGCAGCTGATACCCGAGCTGACGGCCCTCGACAACGTCGCCCTGCCGCTGCTGCTGGCCGGCACGGACCGCGGGGCGGCGCGGGAGCGGGCCGGCGAGTGGCTGGAGCGATTCGGGGTGCGGGGGCAGGAGGAGCAGCGGCCCGGGGAGATGAGCGGCGGCCAGGCGCAGCGGGTGTCGCTGGCGCGGGCGCTGGTGACCACGCCGAAGGTGATCTTCGCGGACGAGCCGACCGGGGCGCTGGACTCGCTGGCCAGCGAGCAGGTGATGGCGGCGCTGACGCACGCGGCCCGGGAGTCCCGTGCGGCGGTGCTGCTGATCACCCACGACGCGCAGACCGCGGCGTACGCGGACCGGGAGGTCGTGCTGAAGGACGGCGTCGTGGCGTCGGAGGCCGACGCCTCGCTGGAGGTGACCTGGTGAAGGCGCTGGTGGGCGATCTGCGCCTGGCCCTGCTGCTGGTCCGGGGCTCGGACCGGCGGGAGCGGTGGCGAGTGGCGCTGACAGGGCTGGGGGCGGCGCTGGCGACGGGGCTCGGCATGGCGGCGGGGGTGCTGACGTCGTTGGAGGGCCACTACCGGGTGGGCATGGCCGATGGCCTGCTGGACAACGCCGGCGAGCGCTCCGGGGTGATCGTCACCCTGCTGTTCCTGTTGGTCCCGGTGCTCGGCTTCCTCGGCCAGTGCACCCGTGTGGGCGCGGTCCACCGGGACAGACGGCTTGCCGGGCTGCGACTGGCCGGCGCGTCGGCGGGCCAGGTGCGCCGGATCGCGGCACTGGAGACGGGGTTGGCCTGCCTGGCCGGCTCGCTGATCACGACGGTCGTCTTCGTGGCGTTCCTCTTGATCACCTGGCAGAACGCCACTGTCCTGGCATGGTTCGCGGTCGCGCTGGTCGCACTGGGTGTGCCGGTGCTGGGCGCGGTGGCGAGCGTGCTCGCACTGCGCCGGGTGGTCGCCTCGCCGCTGGGCTGGGTGCGACGGGTGAAGCCGGGCACGGGCCGGGGGCCCGGGTGGGTGTTCCTGGGAGGGGTGGCGCTGCTCGTGGTCGCGGCGCTCCTCGCCGTGGCCGGCACCACCCGGAACATGCCCGACCGCGCCGCCGGCCAGGCTCCGCTGATCGTCTGTGGCGCGCTGCTCGCCGTGGGAGCCGGTGCGGTGCTGCTGTCCGGCCTGGTCGCGAAGCTCACCGGCCGACTGCTCGCCGCGCGCACCGGCGACCCGGCGGTGCTGATCGCGGCGGAGCGGCTGCGCGACGATCCGTGGGCAGCGGCCCGCACCCACGCGGCCGTCATCATGGGGGCCGTGGTCGGCAGCGGTTACATCGGCGTACGGCAGGCACTGCTCGCGCAGGTCGAGGGCCATGACTACCTGGCCGAACGCGACGACTTCTACATCGCCGGCCTGAACTTCACAGCCGCCGCGATCATTCTCGGCTTCGCCGTCACCCTGTTCGGGCTGGCGGTGGGCACCGCCGAGTCCCTCGCCACCCGGCGCCGGGGCCTGGCCGCGCAGGTCGCCGCCGGGGTCCCGTACGAGGTGCTGGGCCGCGCGCTGCTGCTGGAGACCGCCCTGCCGCTGGCGCCCGCGGTGCTGGTGGGCGGGGCCGGGGGCACGGCGATCGCCTTCGTGTACGCGATGGGCATGAGCGACCTGACGGTGATGCCGTTCGGGGCCCTGCTGGTACCGGTGGCGGTCTACGCCGCCTGCATCCTCGCGGCGGCCACGTCCCTACCGCTGCTCCGCCGCACGGTCCGCCCCACGGAGCTGCGCTACACGTGACGGCGACCGCATGAGACCCGGCGTCCCGGGAGGCCACGGGGGGCTTCCTGGGACGCCGCCGTACGCGGGGCCGGTCAGGCCTCGCGGAAAGGAGCGGTGTCCAACGTGGGGTACGGGGCGGGTAGCGGAAGGGGGTCCCCGAGGTCGACCTTGACCTCGGAGGCGTAATAGGCCTCAGTGGGGTCCTCGCCGGGGAGGACGGGGTCGGTGTGGCAGTGGGCCGTCTTGGCGTGACGGTTGATGAGGACGTAGACGGGGACACCGGCGGCGGCGTAGGTGCGGAGCTTCGGTCCGGTGTCCGTCTCGTGGTTGGTGGAGGTGACCTCGCCCACCATGTCGATCATGTCCATGGGGTACCAGCCCTTGTGGGCTTTGCGGTACGAGGTGTCGAGTTCACTCGGCTCACGACGCAGGACGTAGAAGTCGGGGATCAGCAGGGACATCGTGGTGCCGTCTTGGTGGGCGGCGCGGAAACCCATACCGATGGCGGCCAGTTCGAAGCCGCCGGTACGGAGCTGACAAGCCAACCGGAAGGCGCCGTCGCTGTGATTGAAGTCCGGCTGCGGCGGCACGATGACCGTCCCCTCGACGTATTCCGGCCGAATCGGCATCGGTGACGCCTCTTCGAACACGATCAACAGGTCAATGGGGTCCACCTGCGTCATCACCGTTTCCGCGATCGGTTCGGCGCTCATCCCTCGCCCTCCTCGCCGTACTGGTGTCAGGCTACGCCCGGGTCGGGCGCCCCGGCATGAGCGTGACCCGCCCCGAGAGACCGTTGTGCCGGAATTCCGCTCCCTTCACTCGAACGAGCGTGCTCAACCGTTACGGCGACAGCGCTTCCCGTACCGCCTACTTCGTCGCCGGGGCGATCGGGGTCGCCCGTTCCGACTGGGGGGAGGCCGTGTTGGCGTAGACGGACGGGGCGGCGACCGCGGCGGTCGGGTCGTCCGTGGCGTCGGGCGCGGTGGCGGGGACGCCGCCGACGATGCGGATGTCGGCCGCGTCGAAGGCCTTCTTGATGCGCCAGCGCAGCTCCCGCTCGACCGTGAGGGCCTTGCCGGGCATGGTCTTGGCGGAGACGCGGACGACCATCGAGTCCAGCAGCACGTCGTCGAGGCCGAGGACCTCGATGGGGCCCCACAGGAGCTCGTTCCAGGGCTCCTCCTTGCTCATCGCCTCGCCGACCTCCGTCAGGGTGCGGCGGACCTTGTCGAGGTCCTCGTCGTAGCGGACGGTGACGTCGACGCCGGCCGTGGCCCAGCCCTGGGAGAGGTTGCCGATGCGCTTGACCTCGCCGTTGCGGACGTACCAGATCTCGCCGTTGTCGCCGCGCAGCTTGGTGACGCGCAGGCCGACCTCGATGACCTCGCCGGAGGCGACGCCCGCGTCGACGGTGTCGCCGACGCCGTACTGGTCCTCCAGGATCATGAAGACGCCGGAGAGGAAGTCCGTGACGAGGTTCCGGGCGCCGAAACCGATGGCGACGCCCGCGACACCGGCGGAGGCCAGCAGCGGAGCGAGGTTGATCTCGAAGGTGCCGAGGATCATGAGGGCGGCGGTGCCCAGGATCAGGAAGGACGCGACCGAGCGCAGGACCGAGCCGATGGCCTGGGAGCGCTGGCGGCGGCGCTCGACGTTGACCAGCAGACCGCCGAGGGTCGGTGTGGTGCCCTCGACGCCCGGGACGGAGCGGTTCATCCGGTCTATCAGCTTGGTGATCGCCCGCCGGACCACCACTCTCAGCACCGCCGCTATCACCACGATCAGCAGGACGCGGAGACCGATGGCCAGCCATGTGGACCAGTTCTCCTCGACCCAGCTGGCGGCGTTGGTCGCGCTCTCCTGGGCGTCCTCCAGCGACGGCACGGCCGGTGTCGTCGTCTCCGAGGGGGACGGCGACGGCGTGGCGGCGGCCAGTAGGAGGGGCAGGGAAGAAACGGGCGACACGGCGGATACCTCCAGGTGCGTTATCTGCCCTCCGGCACGGCGGTCAAGATCCGTCGGGTCACGGAAAGGTCACCGGACGGGCAGGCCCACCACACTAACGGGGCATTGTGTGGAGGTCCCCGCCATGTCCGAGGGAGACAGGGCGCTCACCAGGGAGTGAAGGGCGCACACGGCGGGGGATGAATGAGGTGTGGTCGAAAACACTCCCAGCCCGTTACCGGGACATGGTGGCGCTTCCACCAGGCCTGAGGGGAGACTGACTACGGATCGTCCACGGCGCGAGCCACGCGCCGCCGGCGTACAAGGAGGCATCCGTGCCGCACGTCCTGGTCCTCAACGCGTCGTACGAGCCGCTCGGCGTCGTACCGCTCCGCCGCGCGCTCGTCCTCGTCCTGGAGAACAAGGCCGTCTCCCTGGAAGAATCCGGCGCCTATCTGCACAGCGCGACCGTCACAGTCCCCGCACCCAGCGTGGTCCGGCTCAAGCGATTCGTCCGGGTTCCCTATCGGGGGCCCGTTCCTCTGACCCGTAGGGCGCTGTTCGCCCGTGACGGGGGCCGGTGCATGTACTGCGGTGGCGTCGCAACCAGCGTCGACCACGTCATCCCGCGCAGTCGCGGGGGCAAGCACGTCTGGGACAACGTCGTCGCGTCGTGCCGCCGCTGCAACCATGTCAAGGCAGACCGTCATCTCGTCGAGATCGGCTGGCGGCTCCGCCACAAACCCGCTCCGCCCACCGGGCTGGCCTGGCGCATCATCGGCACGGGCCATAGGGACCCGCGCTGGCTGCCCTACCTGCAGCCGTACGGCGCGGACGACGCGCTGGCCCGGATCGACGGCATCTCCGCCTGACGGTCCGGGTTTTTGCATGGCCGGGTGCCCTCGCCGCAGGGGCACCCGGTACGCGTCGCGGGTGCTTCTGGAACGCTCACATCCGCTTGACCTGCACCTTCGGAACCGTCTTCACAGGTACCCCGCATTCCCCTCGCACACATGATCGCCTAGTGTCACCCCCAACAGCGGGCCCTTGTTCTGGAGCGCAACGCCCAGGGGCCCGCCACGAATGTGGGGACTCATGCGCAAGCTCGCCATAGGCGCCGTCGTGTCCGGCGCTCTGGCTCTCACCGGCCTGGCCGCGCCCGCCGCGCTGGCCGACTCGCCGGATCTGACCTTCGGCACCATCACGGTCAACAACGGCAAGCCGATCGCGGTCGGCACCCGGGCCGCGGTGACCGTGCCGGTCACGTACAGCTTCACCCGGCCGGACGACTTCGTCATCGACTACAAGAACAACTTCCTGGGCGTCGCCCTCTACCGGGGCCGGCTCGCGGAGCCCGACAACGCGGTCGAGAGCTCCTCCCGGAAGCCCACCTGCACGACGACGGCGACGACCGACACCACGGTGACCGAGTCCTGCTCGACGAAGCTCACCATCGACCCCCGCCAGCTCTACGCGGCCGCTGACGCCACCGACTGGAAGGCCGCCGCCCTCTACGTCGAGGCCGCGATCGACGAGGACGACTCCGACGGGCACATCGGCTTCCACAGCGGCACCGATGTCTGGGGCAACCTCGGCACCGCCAAGCTCCAGCGGATCTCCAAGGTCACGGTGAACGCCACCCCGGAGCCGGTCGCCAAGGGCAAGACCCTGACGGTCAAGGGCGCGCTCACCCGGGCCGACTGGAACACCGGCAAGTACGCGGGCTACAAGGGCCAGAAGGTCACCCTCCAGTTCAAGGCCAAGGGCGCCACCGCCTACACCGACGTGAAGACGGTGACCTCCGGCACGGGCGGGGCCCTGTCCACCACCGTGAAGGCCGCGAAGGACGGCTCGTTCCGGTACAAGTTCGCCGGCACGTCCACCACCGCGGCGAAGACGTCGGCGGCGGACTTCGTCGACGTGAAGTAGCCACCACCGTCCGCGAGGCCGCGCCCGCGGTCTCGCGGGCACCGGCCCCCGGGAGACGACTCCTCGCCTCCCGGGGGCTTTTTTCGTGGCCGGATATTGACGGCGGTCTGGTCTAGTCCTATCGTCCTGGCATCCGATAGGAAACTTTCCTAACAGTTGGGCAGGTGGCGGACCCATGGCAGGAACCCCGCGCGTACTGCGCGCCATGAACGACCGCGCCGCACTCGATCTGCTGCTGGAGCACGGCCCGCTCTCGCGGACCCGGCTCGGCAGGCTGACGGGGCTGTCCAAGCCGACCGCCTCCCAGCTCCTGGCCCGCCTCGAAGCGGCCGGACTCGTGGTCGCCACGGGCACCGGCGCGGACGGACCCCGCGACGGCGGTCCGGGCGAGGACGGGTCCGGCCGAAGAGGATCCGGTACGGGCCGACCCGGCCCCAACGCCCAGCTCTACGCGGTCGACCCGACCGCCGCGTACGCCGCCGGCCTCGACGTCACCCCCGAACGCGTCCTGGCCGCCGTCGCCGACATCACCGGCCGCACGGTAGGCGAGCACGCCGTCCCCACCCCCGGACGCCGCCCCGCCGAACCCGTCGTACGGCAGGTCACCACCGCCCTCGACGGGGCGATCAAGGCCGCCGGGCTCACCCGGTCCGACGTGCGCCGGACGGTCATCGGCACGCCGGGCGCCTTCGACCCCACCACCGGCCGGCTGCGGTACGCCTCGCACCTGCCCGGCTGGCACTCCCCCACCCTCCTCGACGAACTCGCCGCCGCGCTGCCGATGCCGGTGGAGTACGAGAACGACGTGAACCTCGCCGCGCTCGCCGAACAACGGCTGGGCGCGGCCAAGGGCCACGACGACTTCGTGCTGCTGTGGAACGAGGGCGGCCTCGGCGCCGCGGTCGTCCTCGGCGGTCGGCTGCACCGGGGGTTCACCGGGGGCGCCGGCGAGGTCGGCTTCCTGCCGGTCCCCGGCGTGCCGCTGGTCCGCCAGGTCACCAAGGCGAACAGCGGGGGCTTCCAGGAGCTCGCCGGTTCGCAGATCATTCCCCGGCTCGCCCGCGAGCTGGGGATCTCCCCGATCCCGGACGGGTCCTACACCGAGGTCGCGGCGGAGCTCGTCGCCCGGGCAGCCGCCGACATCGACGCCGCACCTCACCGTCAACTTCTGGCCACGTACGCCACGGGCGTCGCGACCGGTCTGGCCGCACTCGTGACCGTGCTCGATCCCGAGCTGATCGTTCTCAGCGGTTCGGCGCTGATCTCCGGCGGGGAGCCGTTGCGGGCTCTCGTGGAGGCCGAGCTGGGGGAACTGGCCGCGTCCCGACCGCGGCTGGTTCTCGGTGCCGTACTCGAACACCCCGTACTGCGGGGGGCGTTGGAGAGTGCGCTCGCGGCGACCCGTGACGAAGTCTTCGACACCTCGCGCTGATTGATCGTTCAGAAGCTGCGGGCCGTCAGTGGCTGGTCGCGCAGTTCCCCGCGCCCCTCGGGTTTCCCGGGCGCGCCCCCTTCCTTCCAGATCACCTCTCCCCTCCCTCAGGAGACTCCGCCATGTCCGGAATATCCAAGAACGCGGCAATCGCTCTCGCCGCCACCGCCTCCCTCGCCCTCCTCGCCACCGCCTGTACGGGGCAGTCCGAGTCCACCGCCTCCGACGACCCGAACGCCAGGACGACGATCACCTTCTGGCACGGGTGGAGCGCGCCCGGCGAGGTGAAGGCGATCCAGGCGAACGTGGACCGGTTCGAGAAGGAGCACCCGAACATCACGGTGAAGGTCGTCGGGAACATCAACGACGACAAGCTCAACCAGGCGCTGCGGGCGGGCGGTTCGAACGGTCCGGACGTCGTGTCCTCGTTCACCACGTCCAACATCGGCAAGTTCTGCTCCTCCGGGGCCTTCGCCGATCTGAAGCCCTTCATCGAGAAGTCGAAGCTCGACCTCGACAAGATCATCCCGAAGCCGATGCTGGACTACACCCAGTTCGAGGGCACCCGGTGCGCGCTGCCGCTGCTGGGGGACGCGTACGGGCTGTACTACAACAAGGACGCGTTCGAGGAGGCGGGCATCAAGGCCCCGCCGAAGACGTGGTCGGAGTTCGCCGAGGTCGCGGAGAAGCTGACCAAGACCAAGGGCGACAGCTACTCCCAGCTGGGCTTCATGCCGAACTACCACGGCTACGAGACGGTCGTGGACCACTACATGTCGCAGTGGGACCACGCGTACTTCGACGCGGACGGCAAGTCGAACATCGCCAAGGACCCGGCGTTCGCGGAGATGTTCACGTACCAGAAGAAGCTCGTGGACTCGCTCGGCGGCTTCGCGAAGCTGGAGAAGTACCGGAACACCTTCGGTGACGAGTGGGGCGCCAAGCACCCGTTCCAGACCGGGCAGGTGGCCATGCAGCTGGACGGCGAGTGGCGGCTCGGGATGGCCGAGGCGGCCGGGACGGACTTCAAGATCGGCACCGCCCCGCTGCCCGTGGCCGACGACGAGGTGGACGAGTACGGCAAGGGCTTCCTCTCCGGCACGATCATCGGCATCGCCCCGCAGAGCGAGAAGCAGAACGCGGCCTGGGAGCTGGTGAAGTACCTGACGACCGACACCGAGGCCGTCGTCTCCTTCGCCAACGCCATCCACAACGTGCCGTCCACGTTCGCGGCCCTGAAGTCGCCCGACCTGAAGGTGGACGAGGGCTTCCAGACCTTCCTGGACATCGCCCAGAACGAGCACTCCAACACCCCGCCGGCCTCCGTCAACGGCTCCACGTACCAGACGACGCTGCAGGACTTCGGTTACCAGTACGAGTCCGGCAAGGTGACGGACCTCCACAAGGGCCTGGAGAAGACCGCGAAGCAGATCGACACCGACATCGCGCAGGCGAAGTAGCGCCCGGTGTCCACGCTCACTCTCCGCACGAAGCGCCGCAGGTCGGCGCTTCGGACGGTGGCCTTCCTGTCACCGTGGCTCATCGGGTTCGGCGTCTTCTTCGCCTACCCCCTGGTGTCCACCGTCTACTTCTCGTTCATGAAGTACGACGGCTTCGGCGCCCCCCAGTTCCGCGGCCTCGGCAACTGGTCCTATGTCTTCCACGACTATCCGATGTTCTGGCCGGCCCTGCGCAACACGCTCTGGCTCGTGCTGGTCATGGTCACCTGCCGGGTGGTCTTCGGACTCGGCGTCGGTCTGCTGATCACCAGGATCAAGACCGGGACGGGTGTCTTCCGCACCCTGTTCTATCTGCCGTACCTCGCCCCGCCGGTCGCGGCGACGCTGGCCTTCGTCTTCCTCCTCAACCCCGGGACCGGGCCGGTCAACTCGGTCCTCGACGGACTGGGTCTGCCGACGCCCGGCTGGTTCACCGACCCCGCCTGGTCCAAGCCGGCGCTCACCGCGCTCGCGCTGTGGGGCGTGGGCGACCTGATGGTCATCTTCATGGCCGCGCTGCTCGACGTCCCGAAGGAGCAGTACGAGGCCGCCGAGCTGGACGGGGCGTCTGCCTGGCAGCGGTTCCGGTTCGTGACGCTGCCGAGCATCTCGCCGATCGTGATGTTCGCCGTGGTCACGGGCGTGATCCAGACCATGCAGTACTACACGCAGCCCCTGGTGGCCGGAAAGGTCGCCTCCGGCATCATCGGCGGCTCCGGGCAGCAGTTCGAGCCGGGCTACCCGGACAAGTCGACCCTGACGCTGCCCCAGCTCGTCTACAACCTGGGCTTCCAGCGCTTCGACTACGGCTCCGCCTGTGTGGTCGCCCTCGTGCTGTTCGCCCTGTCGATGGTGTTCACCGCGCTGCTGATGCGGCGCCGGGGCGGACTGATCGGAGCGGGTGACTGATGACCCAACTACTCGACGCGCCCGACCGGGCCGTGGCGCCGGTCGCCGCCCCGGCGAGCGAGCGCACCGCCCGCCGCCGGGCCCTGCTGGAGTGGATCGCCGTCCACTCCCTGGGCGTGGCCGCCGCGCTCTTCTTCACCCTGCCCTTCGTCTTCGTCGTGCTCACCTCGCTGATGAGCGACCAGCAGGCGCTCACCCGCGATCTGCTCCCGGACACCTGGGAGTGGGGCAACTACCGGCAGGTGCTGGACACCCCCGGCTTCCTGACCTGGTGGCGGAACACCCTGGTCTACACGGGCCTCGGCACGCTCCTCACCGTCGTGTCGTCCGTGCCCGTGGCGTACGCGCTCGCCAAGTTCCGCTTCCGGGGCCGTGGTCTGGCGCTGATGCTGGTCATCTCGATGATGATGCTGCCGCCGCAGGTCGTGGTGATCCCGATGTACCTGTTCTGGGCCAAGCAGATGGACCTGTCCGGTTCGCTGTGGCCGCTGATCATCCCGATGGCGTTCGGGGACGCGTTCTCCATCTTCCTGCTGCGGCAGTTCCTGATGACCATCCCGAACGAGTACCTGGACGCGGCCCGGGTCGACGGCTGCGGCGAACTGCGCACCCTGCTGCGGGTCGTCCTGCCGATGGCGAAGCCGGGCATCGCGGCCGTCGCCCTGTTCCAGTTCTTCTACGCCTGGAACGACTACTTCGGACCGCAGATCTACGCCTCCGAGAACCCGGCCGCCTGGACGCTCAGTTACGGCCTGGAGTCCTTCAAGGGCGCCCACCACACAGACTGGAACCTGACCATGGCCGCGACCGTGCTGGTCATGGCCCCCGTGATCCTCGTGTTCTTCTTCGCCCAGAAGGCGTTCGTCGAAGGCGTCACCCTGACCGGAGTTAAGGGTTGATACAGCTATGAAGCTCACCGTGGTCGGCGGAGGCTCGACCTACACGCCCGAACTCGTCGACGGGTTCGCCCGGCTCCGGGACACCCTGCCGATCGAGGAGCTGGTGCTCGTCGATCCGGCCGCCGACCGGCTGGAGCTGGTCGGCGGTCTGGCCCGCCGGATCTTCGCCCGGCAGGGGCACCCGGGCCGCATCGTCACCACCGGTGACCTGGACCGGGGCGTCGAGGGCGCCGACGCCGTGCTCCTGCAGCTCCGCGTCGGCGGCCAGGCAGCCCGGGAGCGGGATGAGACCTGGCCGCTGGAGTGCGGCTGTGTCGGTCAGGAGACCACCGGCGCGGGCGGCCTGGCGAAGGCGCTGCGCACGGTCCCGGTCGTCCTGGACATCGCCGAGCGGGTGCGCCGGACCAACCCGGACGCCTGGATCATCGACTTCACCAACCCGGTGGGGATCGTGACCCGCGCCCTGCTCGGGGCCGGCCACAAGGCGGTCGGCCTGTGCAACGTGGCGATCGGTCTGCAGCGGAAGTTCGCCGCCCATCTCGGCGTGGCCCCCGCCGAGGTCCACCTGGACCACGTGGGCCTCAACCACCTCACCTGGGAGACCGGGGTCCGCCTCGGTGGCCCCGCGGGCGAGGACGTCCTGCCGAAGCTGCTGGCCGACCACGGCGAGCGGATCGCGGCCGACCTGCGTCTGCCCCGCCCGGTGCTGGACCGCCTCGGCGCGGTCCCGTCCTACTACCTGCGCTACTACTACGCCCACGACGAGGTCGTGCGGGAGCTGGGGACCAAGCCGTCCCGGGCCGCCGAAGTCGCCGCGATGGAGCGGGAGTTGCTGGAGATGTACGCCGACCCCGCGCTCGACGAGAAGCCCGCGCTGCTCGCCAAGCGAGGTGGGGCCTTCTACTCGGAGGCGGCCGTCGACCTCGCCGCGTCGCTGCTGGGCGCCGGGGGCAGCCCGTACCAGGTGGTGAACACCCGCAACGGCGGCACGCTGCCGTTCCTGCCGGCCGACGCGGTGATCGAGGTGCAGGCGGCCGTGGGCCCGGACGGCGCGGCCCCGCTGCCGGTGCCGACCGTGGACCCGCTGTACGCGGGCCTGATGGCGAACGTGACCGCGTACGAGGACCTGGCCCTCGACGCGGCCCTGCGCGGCGGCCGGGACCGGGTCTTCCGGGCCCTGCTCTCCCATCCCCTGATCGGCCAGTACGCGTACGCCGAGGCCCTCACCGACCGACTGCTCGCACACAACCGGGAGCACCTCGCGTGGGCATGAGCGACGGCGTGCGCGGGAGTTCACCGGCGGGCGCCCACGCCGATTCGGGCGCGGGCGTGCGCGGGAGTGCACTCGGCGGGGGCAGGAGTGCGCTCGGGGGCGGGCGCGGGCGTGAGGGCCTGCGCGGGAGTGTGCTCGCCGTCGACGCCGGCAACAGCAAGACCGACGTGGCCGTGATCGCGCCCGACGGGGAGGTGCTGGGCACGGCGCGCGGCGGCGGGTTCCAGCCGCCGACGGTCGGCGTGACCACGGCGGTCGACGGCCTCGCGGAGGTCGTGGGCCGGGCCTTCGCCGAGGCCGGAGTCGGCTCGGTCGACCATGTCTCGGCGTGTCTGGCGAACGCCGACTTCCCCGTGGAGGAACAGGGGCTGGCGGCGGCGCTGCGCACGCGCGCGTGGGGCACGACCGTCGAGGTCCGCAACGACACCTTCGCGATCCTGCGAGCCGGCGTGGCCGAGCCCCGGGGCGTGGCGGTGGTGTGCGGTGCCGGCGTGAACTGCGTCGGCATGCGCCCCGACGGTCGCACCGCCCGCTTCCCCGCGCTGGGGCGCATCTCCGGCGACTGGGGCGGCGGTTGGGGCCTGGCCGAGGAGGCCATGTGGCACGCGGCCCGCGCCGAGGACGGCCGGGGCGGTCCCACCGCGCTCACCACGACGCTGCCCGGGCACTTCGGCCTGGACTCCGTGTACGCCCTGGTCGAGGCCCTGCACCTGGGGCACATCCCGGCCGTACGCCGCCATGAGCTGACCCCGGTCCTCTTCGCCACGGCGACCGGCGGCGACCCGGTGGCCCGCTCGCTGGTGGACCGTATGGCCGAGGAGGTGGTCGCCATGGCGACGGTGGCCCTGACCCGCCTGGACCTCCTCGGCGAGGAGACCCCCGTCCTCCTCGGCGGCGGTGTCCTCGCCGCCCGGCACCCGCTCCTCGACGCCCGGATCCGCGAGGCGCTGGCCGCCGCCGCGCCCAAGGCCGTCCCCCGGGTGGTCACGGCCGCCCCGGTCCTGGGCGCGGCACTGCTCGGGCTCGACCACGTGGGCGCGCCGCGCGGCGTGCACGCGCGCGTGCGGGCGCACTACGAGAAGGGCTGACCCGCTCCCCCGCCACCTCCGGATCTCCCCCGCGAACGCGTTCGAACCCCCAGGGAACCGAACCCGAACCAAGCGCGTATTCATGGGCAGGGGGTGGTGCGGGAAGCCTTGTGCTGCGCCGGAATCCGACAAGCACAGCGCCTACGGACACGATCGGGGAACAAGATCGAGTCAGGGTCTGTGCGTTGTCAGTCCCGACGGCGATACTTGCGGCCGTGCACCTCTGTCCGTGCGAGCGGGCGGAAGCGATGGACGGATGACCAGGGGGAGGTCAGGTGACATTCACGCCGGAGGGCAGCGCGGCACCGACGGCACCACCCACGGGCCCGGGCCCCGCCGTGCCGTCTCAGGCCGCACCCGTACCGAGGGCCCCCGCGCCACCCCCGGCCCCGGACGGCGGGCCGCCGCGCCGGACCGCGTTCGCCGAGGGCGTGGACCAGTTGCGTGCCGCGGCGACGACCGAGCCCGGCCGGCTGCGCATCATCGGCGCCGTCCTCGCCCTCCTGGTCGTCGCGTTCGGCTCCGTCACCGCCTGGCAGATGAACGACCGCGCGGCCGCCGCCGACGACGTCCTCCACGGCAGCCAGCCGCTCAGCTCGGCCGCCGCCGAGATCTACAGTTCGCTGGCCGCCGCCAACACGGCGGCCTCCAGCGGGTTCCTCGCGGGCGGGCAGGAGACGGAGGAGTCCCGCAAGAAGTACGAGGCGGAGATCAAGGAGGCCGCCGACAGACTGGCGTTCGCCGCGTCGGCCTCGGAGCCCGGCTCGGACTCCGAGAAGCGCGTCTCCGACCTGAACGCCCTGTTGCCCGAGTACAAGGGCCTGGTCGAGCGGGCCCGCGCCAACAACCGGCTGGGCTACCCCCTGGGCGGCGCCTATCTGCGCTACGCGAACGACAAGATGCAGGGCATGCTCGAAGAGGCGCAGAGCATCTACGACAACGAGAACCAGCGGCTCCGTGACGACTACGCGGACGCCACGGCCTATCCGTGGGCCGCGCTCGGTCTCGGCGTCCTCGCCATCAGCGGCCTCGTCTGGGCCCAGCGGCGCAACTACCGGCGGACGAACCGGGTGTTGAACCACGGCCTGGTCGCCGCGACGGCCGCCTCCACCGTCGTCCTGCTGTGGCTGGCCGGCGGCCACACCGTCGCCCGCGCCGGGCTGAACGACTCGTACGACAACGGCGTACGGTCCCTGACCGTGCTGAACGACGCGCGTATCGCCTCCCTCACGGCACGGGGCAACGAGAACCTGACGCTGATCAGCCGGGGTGCGGAGACCGTCGAGAACGCCAAGGGCGACGTCGTGGACAAGTACGACCTCCGCTTCGACACGAGCATGGCCACGCTGAAGAAGCAGCTGGCGGCCGCCGAGGATCTCGCCGACGACGCCAGCGGCGAGAAGCCCCTGAAAGCCGCCGGCGCCGGCATGGCCGAGTGGCTGACTCGGCACGGGAGCGCCCGCGACGCCGACGAGAAGGGCGAATACAAGTGCGCCCTCAGCCAGGTGATCGGCGGCACCGCGACGACCGAGTGCCCGCAGGGCGACCAACCGACGGGCGAGTGCTTCGACGAGGTCGACCAGAACCTGAACGCCGCGAGCAAGCACGAGAAGAGAGAGTTCGAGCTGGCGGCCGAGGGCGGCCGTGACGCGATGCTCGGGCTCCCCGTGGGGGCGGCCGTCCTGGCGGTGCTGGGCGCGGCCGGCGCGGTGCTGGGCATCGGACGCAGGCTTTCGGAGTACCGGTGACGACGGCGGGAGGAGACTCGGTGGAAGGAGGAGCGATGAATGCGATGCGACGCCTGCGAGCCGGCCTCAGGGGCTGGGGCGGCGTGGGCGCCATGGCGGTCCTCTGCGCCCTGACCCTGGTTTTCGCCCTGGTGCTCCCGGTGAAGGGCACGCGCGGCGACGTCACCACGGGCGGCCCGGGGGTTGCCCGGGGCGTCCAGGCGCGGGCGGACGAGAAGTGTGACGACGCCACCTCCCAGGACCAGAGCCTGCGCCCCTCCAGGGACATGTCCGGCAGGACGATCGCCGAGATCGAGAAGCGTGGTTATCTGCGGATCGGCGTCGATCAGAACAGCTTCCGCTGGGGCTACCGCGACCCGAACAACACGGACGCGGACGCCGAGTTGGAGGGCTTCGACATCGACCTCGCGCACCGGATCGCCGAGGAGATCCTGGGCGACCGGACGAAGGTCCGCTTCCGGGCGGTGCCCACGAACCAGCGCGTCCACGCGATCCAGGAGAAGCAGGTCGACATGGTGGTCCGCACCATGACGATCAACTGTGAGCGGATGGGGAGCGTCGCCTTCTCCCAGCCGTACTTCAGGACCGGCCAGCAGTTGTTGGCGCCCAAGTCCTCGACGATCAAGGGCTATGACAAGACGCTGGCGGGCAAGAAGATCTGTACGGCGGCCACTTCCACCGCGTTGAAGCGGCTGAAGGCCGACAAGGAGAAGGGAACCTCCGTCTCGTCCGCCGTCATCTACCCCCCGGTCCCCAATCAACTCGACTGCCTGGTCAGGCTCCAGCTCGGCGAGGTCGACGCCGTGGTCACCGACGGCGCCCTCGCCGCGAGCCAGGCGGCGCAGGACCCGACGGTCGCTCTCAAGGGCGCGCCGTTCACGACCGAGTACTACGGCGTGGCGATGCACCTGGACGCGGAGGATCTGGTACGCCGGGTCAACCAGGTACTGGTGGACTATCTCAAGGACGGCTGGCAGGAGTCGTACACCAAGTGGCTGTCCGCCACGATGCCGGGGACTCCGGCGGACTCCCGGCCCCGGTCCCCCCAGCAGTACAGGGACTGACGCACCGGGACCGACGTACGAGGACCGCATACAGAGGACCGCATTCAACTGACGGACACCGACAGCAGCGAGAGGTGATCGATGGGCGTCGCGGGATCCACCGGGCCGGTGATGGACCGGGACGAGGTGGACCGTGCGCTCGCGCGGCTCGGCGCGGAGCACGAGGCCATCGAGACCTCGCTGCTCGCCCTGCAGGACCACGCGGGCCGCAGGCTGCTCGAAGGCGCCGAGCTGACCGGCGTCACCAAGGAGCGCTGGACCGCCGCGGACGCGTCGATCACGCTGCTGTGGGCGTACTTCGACGCGTACACGGACGCGTTGCACAGCGCCCGGGAGATCCGTTCGCGGCGCCGCTGGTCCAGCCGTGAGGACCTGGTGGAGCTGACCGAACTGCTGCGCGGCGAGGCGGTCACGGTCGCCGGCTCCGCGACGGCGATGGCGAACGCTCCGACGCTGCAGGGCACGACCCGCCTCAGCGAACAGTTCTCGCTGGCCACGCTGGTGGACCGGATGAACGACCTGTACGCGTCCTCGCTGGACATGGTCGTGGCCGCCGACGCGGTGTGGTCCGCGCTGCCCGCCAGGATCGATCTCCTGGCCGCCGAGCTCCAGCGCACCCGTCAGCTCGCGCACTCCGTGGGCGTACGCCCCGGCGAGCACCCGGCAGGCGACGACCTGGAGCGGATCACCCGTACCCTCACCCGGCTCCGTGAGCAGGTCGTCTCGGACCCGCTGGCCTTCTGGGTGCCCACGCCGGGCAGTTCGGCGCCCGGTGGCGGCCGCCCGGACACCTCCACGTACGACCGTGAGGCACGGGCCCTGGAGGACGTGCGGCGGGAGATCGACGCCGTGCTGACGGTCCGGCAGGACGCGGAGTCCCGGCTGGTGAAGCTGCGGGACGTCCTCAGCCGCGCTGACCGCACGCTCGCCGAGGCGCGCAGCGCGCGCGGTGAGGTGCTGGCGAAGATCGCCGCCACGGAGGTGCCCGTGGTGAGCGGCCCGCCGACGGTGCTGCAGGAGCAGTTGGCGATGGCGGCGGAGTACCGCAGACACGCGCAGTGGCACCGGCTCTCCCCGCTCCTGGAGTCCCTGGAGCAGAAGGCCGACGACGAACTGCTGCGGGCCCGCGAGTCGTTGACGGCGGTCACCGCGCCGCTGGCGGTCCGCGCGGAGCTGCGCGGCCGGCTCGACGCCTACAAGGCGAAGGTCGCCCGGCACGGCTTCGCGGAGGACGCGCTGCTGGTCGAGCGGTACGACGCGGCGCGCCGCATGCTGTGGAGCGCCCCCTGTGATCTGCGCGTCGCGGAGATGGCGGTGCTGCGCTACCAGCAGGCGGCCGCCGAAGTGCTGGGCCAGTCGGTGCCGGCCCAGCGTGCGCCCCAGGACCGGAGGGAGGAGCAGTCGTGAGTCAGACGGAGGAGAGCCCGGCGGGCGAGGAGACGGCACGGCAGTCGTGCCAGCGGCCCGGTTGCTCGGGTTCGTACGAGGACGTGGGCGGCGGCGAGCTGTACTGCGACGAGTGCGGTCTGGCGCCGGTCGTCTCGGCGAGCGGCATGGTCAACTCGCCGCCCACCGGCATCACCGGGGGCGGGCGGGGCTCGCGCGGCTCCGGTTCCAGCAGTTCGCGCTCCTCGCGGACGTCCGGGCGCTCCTCGCAGTCCCGGCGTTCTGTCTCGGGCCGGCTCTCACGTGCCCTGTCGGGCCGGTCGACGGGCCGCTCGGTGTCGGTGCGCAGCTCCGGCAAGACCGCCAGTTCCTCGGGGCGGGCGCGGCTCGGTGTCGGGCTCGTCCAGGTCCCGGACGTGCCGCGCCCTGACCCGCGCTCGATGGTCCTGGAGACCGCCGAGGTGCCCGAGCGGAAGCGGTTCTGCTCGCGTTCCGACTGCGGGGCACCGGTCGGGCGGGCGCGCGGGGAGCGGCCGGGACGCACGGAGGGCTTCTGCACCAAGTGCGGCCACCCGTACTCCTTCGTGCCGAAGCTGCACTCGGGCGACATCGTGCGCGGCCAGTACGAGGTCGTGGGCTGTCTGGCGCACGGCGGGCTGGGCTGGATCTACCTGGCGATAGACCGGGCGGTGTCGGACCGCTGGGTCGTGCTGAAGGGTCTGCTGGACACCGGCGACCAGGACGCGATGGCCGCCGCGATCTCCGAGCGCCGCTTCCTCGCCGAGATCGAGCACTCCAACATCGTCCGCATCTACAACTTCGTCGAGCACCTCGACCAGCGCACCGGTTCGCTGGACGGGTACATCGTCATGGAGTACGTGGGCGGCAAGTCGCTGAAGGAGATCGCCAACGGCCGCCGCACGCCGGACGGGCGCCGCGATCCGCTGCCGGTGGAGCAGGCGTGCGCGTACGGCATCGAGGCGCTGGAGGCGCTCGGTCACCTCCACAGCCGCAACCTGCTGTACTGCGACTTCAAGGTCGACAACGCGATCCAGACCGAGGACCAGCTCAAGCTGATCGACATGGGCGCGGTCCGCAGGATGGACGACGACGAGTCCGCCATCTACGGCACCGTCGGCTACCAGGCCCCCGAGGTCGCCGACGTGGGCCCGTCGGTCGCCTCCGACCTCTACACGGTCGCCCGGACGCTCGCGGTGCTCACCTTCGACTTCCAGGGCTACACGAACGTGTTCGTGGACTCCCTGCCCGACCCGGACAACATCGAGGTCTTCCGCCAGTACGAGTCCTTCTACCGGCTGCTGGTACGTGCCACCGACCCCGACCCGGCCCGACGGTTCGCCTCCGCGCAGGAGATGTCGGAGCAGTTGACGGGCGTGCTGCGGGAGGTCGTCTCGCTGCAGACGGGCCGGGCCCGTCCCGCCCTGTCGACGATCTTCGGGCCCGAGGTGAAGGTCACGGACACCGAGCTGTTCGCGAAGCTGGACGGGGACGTGTCCCGGCTGGGCACGCGCCGCGACAAGCCGGCCGCCAGGAACGGTGGTTCGCCTTCCGGTTCGCCTTCCGGTACGCCCGCCCTGCTGACCGCCGGCGCCGCCGTCCCCGCCCCCCGGCTCACCCGGCAGCTCGACACCGCCGCCGCGGCCCTCGCGCTGCCCGTGCCGCGCGTGGACCCGGGTGACCCCAACGCCGGATTCCTGGCGGGGCTGATGACCTCCGCGCCGACCGAGCTGATCACGGCGCTGCACGCGGCCCCCAGCGGCTCGCTGGAGCTGCGGCTGCGCGAGCTGCGGGCCCGCCTGGAGATGGCCGAGTTCACCATCGCCCTGGCCACCCTGGACGCCCTGGAACGGGACCACCCCGACGACTGGCGGGTGGTCTGGTACCGGGGAGTGGCCGCGCTCGCCACCGGCGACCACGAGAACGCCGCGCTGTCCTTCGACGCGATCTACGACGCCTTCCCGGGCGAGCCGGCCCCCAAGCTGGCCCTCGGCCTGTGCGCCGAGGTGCTGGGGCAGCTGGACAACGCCGCCGAGTACTACCGCCTGGTGTGGACGACCGACCCCAGCTTCGTCAGCGCCGCGTTCGGGCTCGCCCGGGTGCGGCTGACCGCCGGGGACCGGCAGAACGCCGTCCGGACCCTGGAGTCCGTACCGGAGGCGTCGATCCACTACACCGCCGCCCGGGTCGCCGCCGTACGGGCCCGGCTCAGACACCGTACGGAGGCGACGCTCGGAGCCGTGTCGGCGCCGCCCTCGACCGGGACCGCCGAAACCACGCCGGACGCCCCGTTCCTGGACGATCTGACCGCGGCCGCCGGGCAGATCGAGGCGCTCGGCGGGTACGGTCTGGACGCGGTGCGCCGTGAGCAGTTGTCCACAGAGGTCCTCGGCTGCGCCCTGGACTGGGTACTCTCCGGGAGCCAGGGTGCCGCGCCCCCGGCCGGCGAGCGGGTGCTGCTCGGCAGCACGCTGGACGAGCGCGGCCTCCGCTTCGGACTGGAGCGGTCGTACCGCACACTGGCCCGGCTCGCCCAAGGCGGCGAGGAGAGGATCGACCTGGTGGAACGTGCCAACCGTTACCGCCCCCGGACGTGGGTGTAGTTGATGTCCCAGATGCCCCAGCCGACCGCGCTGACGAAGTGCCCGATCTGCGAGTGGCCCCTCGCCTCGGACGACCGCTTCTGCGGTGCGTGCGGCCATGACCTCTCGGCGGTCCCCGCACCGCCGGAGGACCACCCGACGCTCACCATGAACGGGACGGCGGGCGACCCGCCCGACGCGGCGTCGCCCGTGGACTGGCCGCTCGCCTCCCCGCCCAGCTCCGACACGCCCCCGCCGGTGGTCCGCCCCACCGACATCCCGGGCACCGACTCCGGCGGCGGCGAACTGCCCGGACCGGGGCGGGGCGTACGGTTCGACCGGCCCCGCGAGCCCGACGAGTACCCGCTGGCCGCGCCCCAGCCACCGGACCCGCGCACCACCGACCTCGCCACCCCTCCGGCCGGGACGAAGGTGTGCGTGGCCTGCCGCGCGGGCCATGTCGACCGGGACGGCTACTGCGAGAACTGCGGGCACGCCCAGCCCCGCGAACGCGACCACATGGAACTGGAGTTGGGCGCCGTCGCCGCCGTCAGCGACCGGGGCCTGCGCCACCACCGCAACGAGGACGCGTTCGCGATCTCCTCGACCGCGCTGCCCGACGGCTCCCCCGCGGTCGTCGCGATCGTCTGCGACGGCGTGTCCTCCGCGACCCGCCCCGACGACGCCTCCCTCGCCGCGGCCCGCGCCGCCAACGAGACGGTCCTGGACTCGCTGCCGCGCGGCACCCACCCGCAGCAGGCCATGCACGACGCGATCATCGCCGCCGCGAGCGCCGTCAACGCCCTGGCGGAGGAGCCCGAGACGGCCCAGGAACACGCCCCGCACCAGAACGCGCCGGCGTGCACCATCGTCGGCTCGATCGTCACCCCGACCCTCCTCGTCGTCGGCTGGGTCGGCGACAGCCGCGCCTACTGGGTACCGGTGGACCGCGGCGCGCCCCCCGCCCGGCTCACCGAGGACGACTCGTGGGCGGCACAGATGGTGTCCGCGGGACTGATGAACGAGGCCGAGGCCTACGCCGACGAGCGCGCCCACGCGATCACCGGCTGGCTCGGCGCGGACGCGTACGAACTGGAGCCGCACACCGCTTCCTTCAAGCCGGACCGGCCGGGTGTAGTGGTGGTGTGCACCGACGGACTGTGGAACTACGCGGAGGCCGCCGAGGACATGGCCGAGGCCGTGCCCCTGGACGCGGCCGAGCGACCGTTGCACTGCGCGCAGGTCCTGGTCGGCCACGCCCTCGACGGAGGTGGCCACGACAACGTAACAGTGGCGATCCTGCCGTTCCCGGCCCCGCCTCAGGGGGCAGGATCGGCCTGAGGATGCTCGCGGGCCGGGTGCTCACGAGCCAGGCGCTCGTGGGACGGGTGCACGCGGGCGCCTCGGCGGCCGGACGGGAAGGCCGACGGACCGGAGGGGACCGGTCCGGGACGGGCACGACAGTCATCACCCCACGTGCCGTGGGGCCATCAGTGGGGCTGCTAGGGGGATCTGAGTAGGCATGGCCAATTTCTCGAAGTCGAACGTGCCGCAGTTCTCGGTCGAGGTGTACCAGAACGAGTACCTGCCCGAGGGCGGCCGTGAGGTGAACGCCATCGTGACGGTCAGCGCGACCGGCGGAGGTACCATCGGCAGCGCGGTCGCCGCGCCGCACCTGTACTCGCCCGGTCAGGGCCCGTCCGCCGCCGTGGCGCTCATGGTCGACTGCTCGGGGTCGATGGACTACCCGCCGACCAAGATGCGCAACGCCCGCGACGCGACGGCCGCCGCGATCGACACCCTGCGCGACGGCGTCCACTTCGCCGTGATCGACGGCACCCACGTGGCCCGGGAGGTCTATCCCGGCGGGGGCCGGCTGGCGGTCGCCGACTCCGCCACCCGGGAGCAGGCCAAGCAGGCGCTGCGCAGGCTCAGCGCGGGCGGCGGCACCGCCATCGGCACCTGGCTGAAGCTCGCCGACCGGCTGCTCGCCTCGGCGGACGTCGCCATCCGCCACGGCATCCTGCTCACCGACGGCCGCAACGAGCACGAGTCCCCCGAGGACCTGAAGGCCGCGCTGGACGCCTGTGCCGGACGGTTCACGTGTGACGCGCGTGGAGTGGGCACCGACTGGGAGGTGAAGGAGGTCACGGGCATCGCCTCCGCGCTGCTCGGCACCGCCGACATCGTCGCCGACCCGGCCGCTCTGTCCGCCGACTTCACCCAGATGATGGAGACGGCCATGGGCAAGGAGGTCGCGGACGTCGCGCTGCGGCTGTGGACCCCGGTCGGCACGCGGATCAAGTTCGTGAAGCAAGTGGCGCCCACGGTCGAGGAGTTGACCGACCGTCGCACCGAGGCCGGACCGCGCGCCGGGGACTACCCGACCGGCTCGTGGGGGGACGAGTCCCGCGACTACCACGTGTGCGTCGAGGTCCCGGCCGCGAACCTCGGCCAGGAGATGTTGGCCGCCCGGGTCTCCCTCGTCATCCCGCAGCCCGACGGCACCGCGCAGAACCTCGGCGCCCAAGGTCTGGTGAAGGCCGTGTGGACCGACGACATGGTCGCGTCCACGTCGATCAATCCCCAGGTCGCGCACTACACAGGTCAGGCCGAACTGGCACAAGTCATCCAGCAGGGTTTGGACGCCCGCAAATCCGGAGATTTCGACGGAGCAACGGCCAAGCTCGGCCGGGCCGTTCAGCTCGCCAGCGCCTCGGGGAACGCCGATACTGCGAAACTGCTTGCGAAGGTGGTGGACGTGGTCGACGCGGCGACAGGTACTGTGCGACTGAAGGCGAAGGTCACGGAGGCCGACGAGATGACTCTCGAGACTCGGTCGACAAAGACTGTTCGTGTAAAGAAGTAGCTGTAAGCAAACAGGAAACACCCGGAAACACCGCTGCACAGAGCCTGGCTCCCCCACCGGGGATCCGGACGGAAGCGGCCACACCGGCCCGTCGCGGCCACAGGAACCGGCCGTGAGGCCGGAAAGGAGAGGGGGAAGCGCCGACATGCCGACCTGCCCGAACGGACACCAGTCGGGTTCCGACGACTGGTGCGAGGTCTGCGGTCACCGTATGGCCGGTGCCGTACCCCCGCCGCCACCACCGCCGCCCCCGGGCGCCGGATACGGATACCCGCCGCCCGGCTCCCCTCCCCCGCCTCCCGGCGCGGGCGGTCCCGGGGGCCCCGGGGGACCTGGGGGTCCCGGTGGACGCCCGCACCTCGCCGCCGAGCCGGAGCTCTGCCCGCAGTGCCGCACGCCCCGCGAGGGCGGCGCGCCCTTCTGCGAGGAGTGCCGGTGGAACTTCCTGACCAACACGGCGACCACGTACACCCCGGCAGCGCCGCGGCCTCCGGCGCCCGGACCGGGCCCGGGCCCGGGCCCGGGCCCGGGTGGCCCTGGTCCCGGCGGCCCCGGCCCGGGCGGCCCGGGCGGCCCCGGCGCCGGCGGCAACCCGGCGCTGCGCTTCCAGCAGCCGCCTCCGCCGTCCTACGGCGGCGGTGAGGGGTACGACTACCAGAGCTCCCGCCCCTCGCAGGTGAACCGTCCCGCCGAACCGATCCCGCCGGGACCGCCGTTCGGCGGCGAGCCCGGTCCGGGCGGCCCCGGAGGGCAGGGCGGCAACGGCGGCTTCGGCGGACCGGGCGGCCCCGGAGGACCTGGTGGCCCCGGCGGGCCCGGAGGCCACGGCGGTCAGGGTCCCGGTGGACCCGGACGTCCGGGTGGTCCCGGCGGTCCCGGCGGTCCCGGTGGCCCTTCGGGGCCGGGGGGTCCCGGTGGGTTCGGCGGCGGGCCTTCGGGTCAGCCGGGTCCGGGGCAGCCCGGGCCGGGCCAGCCCGGTCCGTCCGCGTTCGGCGGGGATCCGTCACGCCCCGGGGCCTCGGCCTTCGGTGGTGACCCTTCGCGTCCCGGCCCCTCGGGCTTCGGCGGCGACCCCTCACGCCCCGGTCCTTCCGGCTTCGGCGGCGACCCCTCACGACCGGTTCCGCCACCGCCCGGACCTACGCCCGGTGGGCCCGGCGGACCTGGTGGACCTGGTGGACCTGGCGGGTCGGGCTTCCCCGGCGGCTCCGGACCCGGCGGTCCCGGCGGCCCCGGTGGTCAGGGTCCCGGGAACGGTCAGGGCCCCGGTGGCGGTCCGGGCGGCCCCGGTGGGGCGCCGCAGGCGTTCCAGCAGGCGGGGACATCCGCCCCGCCCGGCTTCCCGCAGGAGACCCGACGACCGCAGCCCGGCGGTCAGGGCGGTCAGGGCGGTCCCGGAGGTCCTGGGGGCCCCGGCGGCAGCCCCTCGTTCGGCGGTGACGACGACTGGGTGATCTCCCCGCCGTCCACCGGCCCGGGCGGACCCGGTGGTCCCGCGGGTCCCGGCGGTCCCGGCGGCGCGGGTGGCCGTCCGGGTGGCTACGGCTACCCGCAGCCCGGTGCCACCCAGGCCCCGCCCGGCCCCGCGTACCCGCAGGCGCCGACGACCTGGAGCGCGACCATCGGCCCCGACCGCGACTACTTCATGGCGATGATGCAGCGCTCGGGCCCCGAGGCCGCCGGCCTGAACCTGCCCGCGTACTCCCCGGAGCAGCGGCGCGCCCTCACCGGCAACCAGATCACCATCGGACGGCGCCGCCACTCCACCGGCGACACCCCCGACATCGATCTCTCGGTGCCGCCGGAGGACCCGGGCGTCTCCCACCAGCACGCGGTGCTGGTGCAGCAGCCCGACGGCAGCTGGGCGGTCGTCGACCAGAACTCCACCAACGGCACCACGGTCAACGGTTCCGAGGACCCCATCCAGCCCTTCGTCCCGATCCCCCTCCAGGACGGGGACCGGGTCCACGTGGGCGCGTGGACGACGATCACGATCCGCCGGGGCTGACCCGCCCCACGGCAGTGCACCGGCTCAGGGCCGACCGAGCACATCGGTCGGCCCTGAGCCGTCGGCGCGCCCTCCTGGGGCCCAGGTCACGGCAGCGGCCAGGCGTACGGGCCCTCCGGGTCGTCCAGCCAGGCCCAGGCGTGGTCGCCGCGGACCGTGATGCCATAGCGCTCACGGGACGGCATCCCCTCGCGCTGCCACAGCGCGAGCGCCTCGTGCGGGTCGAGACTGCCCGCCGTGAGGGCCAGCAGGAACCGGAACAGCTCGTGGTCCCTGGCCCGGTGCGGCAGCCCGCCCAGATGCGGATGGACCGCTTCCGGCTCACTGCCCCCGCGCAGGGGCACGAAGTACGCCGAGGTGTGCAGGAAGCGCCCCTCCGCGTGCTCGGCGTCCTCCACCCGCAGCCGCACCAGCCCCGTGGCCAGCGGCGTCAGGATGCGCGCACCGGGGGTGCACTGGGCGAGCCAGGCGTGCGGGATCGAGTGCAGTGTGCAGGTCGCGATGATCCGGTCGTACGGCGCCCGCTCGGGCACCCCGCGCGCCCCGTCCCCGGTGACCACGGTCGGGTGGTACCCGGCGGCGTCCAGATGCCTGCGGGCCGCCTCCGTGATGTCGGCGTCGAGATCGACGGTCGTGACCAGGTCGTCCCCCAGCCGGTGCGCGAGCAGGGCGGCGTTGTAACCGGTGCCGGCGCCGATCTCCAGCACCCGGTCGCCGTCCTCCACCTCCAGCTCGGCCAGCATCTTCGCCATCAGCGAGGGCTGACTGCTGGAGGAGATCAGCTCTCCGTCCCGCACACGTGTGGCGAGCGGCGTGTCCGCGTACGCGCCCCGTACCCAGCGGGCCCGCCGCCGGGGGTCCCGTTCCTCGCCCCACAGCCGCTCGAAGCCGCCCAGGACACCCACGTAGTAGTACGGGACGAAGAGATGCCGGGGGACGCTCTCGAACGCCTTCCGCCACTCCGGGTCGGCGTCCCACGCCCCGCTCGCCTCGATCTCACGCACCAGCGCCGCTCGGGCCTCGGCGGCGAGACGTTCCAAGTCGTGGTCCACAGTGTGCGTGCCCATACCTCCACTGTGCGGCCGGACGCCTCCAGAGGCGAGCACCCCGGCCCGACGGTCCGGAATCGACCTGTCCGCCTGTTACGCGGTGGTCCTAAGCCTCAAGTCCTCCGCCGCCGCGTCTGAGACCATGGGGAACGTGAATGAGATTCGGCGCGGCACGCTTCAGGAGCAGTCCTTCTACGAGCAGGTCGGTGGCGAGGAGACCTTCCGGCGCCTCGTGCGCCGTTTCTACGAGGGTGTCGCCGAGGACCCGATCCTGCGGCCCATGTACCCCGAGGAGGACCTGGGCCCGGCCGAGGACCGTCTCACCCTGTTCCTGATCCAGTACTGGGGCGGCCCCACCACCTACAGCGAGAACCGCGGCCACCCCCGCCTCCGCATGCGCCACGCCCCCTTCACCGTCGACCGCGCCGCCCACGACGCCTGGCTGAAGCACATGCGCGACGCCGTCGACGACCTCGGCCTCTCCGAGGAACACGAGCGCACCCTGTGGAACTACCTCACCTACGCGGCCGCCTCCATGGTGAACGCCCCGGGCTAGGCGGCGCCCCCTCCGGTCGGCGGGCTCAGCGGACGGTGACGCCCAGGGTCCCCAGGCCCGCCCTGCGGACGGCGATCGACCCGTACGGCGTGCGCAGCCGGAGCCACGCGCCCGACGAGAACAGTCCCGGTGTCGCCGTCCCGGGTGTGGACGCGCGTGGGGTGCGGAGGAAGCCCAGCGACTGCGCCGCGTGCACGGCACGCACCGGCAGCGGCGTGTCCCCGACCGTCCGGGACCAGATCTCCCGCCCGATCCGGTCCAGTTCGGCCCGTGTCCGGTTCTCCGGCGGCAACTCCTCGGTCCGGGAGCGGAATTCACGCACCGCGGCGGAGACCATCGCCCGGAGCGCGTCCGGCGCGGGCAGCCCCGCCTCCGGCCGCCAGCCGCCGCGCGGGGGAAGCACCCCGGCCCACGGCGGTCCGGTCACCGCCGCCGGGACGACCGCCGTGCCGGCGGACTCGTCGATGGACTCCAGGAGTTCACCGGCCGACACGGTCTCGTCGAGCGTGACGTCGAGCCCGTTCTCGTACGGCTTGGCGAGGCGCACGGCCCGGATCGCCAGGACCTCGAAGGACGGCGGCCGTCCGAAGGCGGCGAGTGCGGTGCCGGCCCCCTGGAGGCGTACCGCGGCCCCACGGTCGTAGTGGAGCAGCCGGGAGAGGAAGGCCGCGAGATCCGCCGCCTCCCCCTCGTCGGCGAGGTGGAGCACCGTCATGCGGCGACGGCCTCCGCCTCGTCGTCCCTGTACTCCTCCAGGAACTCACGTTCCTCGGAGGTGATCCGACGCGGCCGCTGCGTCGCGAAGTCGAACGGCACTATCACCGTCGAGGCCCGGACATAAACCTGGTCCGGGTCCTTGACCTCGTAGGTGATCGTGAACGACGCCGCTCTTATCTCCGTGACCCACAGCTCGATGTCCACCGGCTGGTGCCGGTGGACCAGCTGCCGCTTGTAGTCGATCTCATGGCGTGCCACCACGGACCCCTGCTTGAAGTCCTTCTCCGGGCGGAACAGGAAGTCGATACGGGCTTCCTCCAGGTAGCGGAGGAAGACCACGTTGTTGACGTGGCCGTAGGCGTCCATGTCCGCCCAGCGCAGTGGGCAGCGGTAGATGTGCCGCAAGATCGATCAGCCCCGGGTCAGCTTCTTGTAGGTGGCGCGGTGCGGACGGGTGGCGTCGGCGCCGAGCCGCTCGATCTTGTTCTTCTCGTACGACTCGAAGTTGCCCTCGAACCAGAACCACTTGGACTCGCCCTCGTAGGCGAGGATGTGCGTGGCCACCCGGTCCAGGAACCAGCGGTCGTGGGAGACGACCACGGCGCAGCCGGGGAACTCCAGCAGCGCGTTCTCCAGCGACGACAGGGTCTCGACGTCGAGGTCGTTGGTCGGCTCGTCGAGGAGCAGCAGGTTGCCGCCGAGCTTGAGGGTGAGCGCCAGGTTGAGGCGGTTGCGCTCACCGCCGGAGAGCACCCCGGCCGGCTTCTGCTGGTCCGGGCCCTTGAAGCCGAACGCGGAGACATAGGCCCGCGAGGGCATCTCGACCTGGCCGACGTTGATGTAGTCCAGCTCGTCGGAGACGACGGCCCACAGCGTCTTCTTGGGGTCGATGTTCTCGCGGCTCTGGTCGACGTAGGAGATCTTGACGGTCTCGCCGACCTTGATCGAACCGGAGTCGGGCTCCTCCAGACCCTGGATCATCTTGAACAGGGTGGTCTTGCCGGCGCCGTTCGGGCCGATGATGCCCACGATGCCGTTGCGCGGAAGCGTGAAGGAGAGGTCGTCGATGAGGACCTTCTCGCCGAAGGCCTTGCTGAGGTTGTTGACCTCGACGACCACGTTGCCCAGTCGGGGGCCCGGCGGGATCTGGATCTCCTCGAAGTCCAGCTTCCGCATCTTGTCGGCCTCGGCGGCCATCTCCTCGTAGCGGGCCAGACGCGCCTTGGACTTGGCCTGGCGGCCCTTGGCGTTGGAGCGGACCCACTCCAGCTCTTCCTTGAGCCGCTTGGCGCGCTTGGCGTCCTTCTGGCCCTCGACCTTGAGACGGGTCTGCTTGGTCTCCAGGTAGGTGGAGTAGTTGCCCTCGTAGCCGATGGCGCGGCCGCGGTCGAGCTCCAGGATCCAGCCCGCGACGTTGTCGAGGAAGTACCGGTCGTGGGTGACGGCGACGACGGTGCCGGGGTACTTCGCGAGGTGCTGCTCCAGCCACTGCACGGACTCGGCGTCCAGGTGGTTGGTGGGCTCGTCGAGCAGCAGCAGGTCGGGGGCTTCGAGCAGCAGCTTGCACAGGGCGACGCGGCGGCGCTCACCACCGGAGAGGTTGGTGACGGGCCAGTCGCCGGGCGGGCAGCCCAGGGCGTCCATGGCCTGCTCCAGCTGGGTGTCCAGGTCCCACGCGTTCGCGTGGTCCAGGTCCTCCTGGAGCTTGCCCATCTCGTCCAGGAGCGCGTCCGAGTAGTCGGTCGCCATGAGCTCCGCGACCTCGTTGAAGCGCTTGAGCTTGCCCATGATCTCGGCGGCGCCGTCCTGCACGTTCTGCAGGACCGTCTTGGACTCGTCCAGCGGGGGCTCCTGCAGGAGCATGCCGACGGTGTAGCCGGGCGACAGGAACGCGTCACCGTTGGACGGCTGCTCCAGGCCCGCCATGATCTTGAGGACGGTGGACTTACCGGCACCGTTCGGGCCGACCACACCGATCTTCGCGCCGGGCAGGAAGCTCAGCGTGACGTCGTCAAGGATCACCTTGTCGCCGTGCGCCTTGCGTGTCTTGCGCATCGTGTAGATGTACTCAGCCAAGAGAAACCGTCCGGCGTTTTGAGATCTGGCAGTGGGCAGTACCACCCATCTTGCCGCACGGCCAGCCCTCGACGGAAACCGGATGGTGAAGCCCCCGCACGAGCGACGCGGCCCCGGTGCCTGGAAGGCGTGTCGGGGCCGCGTCGAACGCACGTGTCACCGCGCGGTCACTCACTGTTGAGTTGCCAAGGAGCTGTTTCCCTGCCGTCCTGGCCGTCCTCGTCCGGCGTGCTCGTCCGCCGTTCTCGTCAGGGGTTCCGCTTGCGGAGGACGACCATCACCGCGCCGCCGATCACGACCAGCCCGATGGCGATGCCGCCGATCACCGGGGTCGCCCCGGAGCTGCCGGTCTCGGCGAGGTCGGTTCCGGTGTCGGTCACCGCGCCGCCGCCGACCGTCGCCGGGCTCGGCTCGCTCAGCGTCTGGACCGAGTCGCCGCTCGCACCGGCCTCGGTCTCGGTCCGGCAGTCGAGCACGCCCCGGAACTGCTTCGCGTAGCCGTTGGGCCCCTTGATCGTGAAGTCGTACGCCTGGTCCTCCTGCAGCGGGATGGTCACCGTCCTGGTCCCGCCCGCCTCGATGGTGTACGTGATCCCCATCAGCTCGAAGGTGAAGGGCTTGTCGCCCTCGTTCGCGGCCGTGATGTCCAGGCCGCCCTCGGCGCAGTTCTTCTCGGCGGACAGTGCGGGTATGGCGCCCTTCTCGGCCCAGTGCGCGGTCGCCGTCGCGGAGACCGTGGACTCGCTGGAGCCGGCGAGGATCTGGGTCTGGCTGCGCGTCTCGGAGGCGAAGGCGCGACCGACCGGGACGGTCGTCGAGGCCTGCACGGTCAGGTCGGCCGTGCCGTCCGCGGCGTCCTCGGGCACCTCGAAGTACAGCTCGCTGCCGTCGCCGGCCGAGGTCACGGCCTCACCGTCGGCGTCGACGACCTTCACTCCGTCCGCCGCCACGTCCGAGGGCGGGGTCACGGTCACGCCGTCGGCGTTGGTGTGCACCGTGACCGGGCCGAGCCGCTCACCGGCACGGCCGGAGACCGCCGGCGGGTCGAGGGTGAGGGAGGCGGCCGGCTCGGCCAGATTCCGCGCGTTCTTCTCCAGGTAGTCCGCGAGCTTCTCCGCCTCGGGGTCGAGGGCCGTCACGTCGGCCCCGTCGGAGTACCGCCAGATCGCCACCTGCGTACCGGTCGCCGCGTCCTGCTCGGTGAGACCCGTGGCCCCGGCCTTGCCGGCGAGCGCCGCGAGGTCGTTCACCTGCGGGTAGGAGTTCTGCAGGATCCAGCGGATCCTGCCCGCGTCCTTGTTGGCGCCCAGCGAGGTGCCGCTCCAGGGGGTCTCCTGGTAGGTGGCGTCCTTCTGCGTCGGGTTCTGGACGTCGACGCAGTAGGTCTGCAGGGTGCCGCCGCCGTCGACGAACATCTCGAACAGCCCTGCGGGGAGCTGCTGTTCCTGCCCCTCGTCGGTGCGGAGCACGGCCGTCCCGTACGTCTTGAGGCCGCCCATGGTGGCGGTCGCCCCGCCGGAGCTCTGCGGCGTCTCGTCGGCGGTGGCCGGGCTCGCGGTGACGATCGCCCCCGCGACGGCGAGGCCGGACGCCAGCGAGACGGCGGCGAGACGGCCGGCCTTTCGCCTGCGTGCGGCCCGCCCGGACCAACCGGAGAGCGACGCCGAGAACCAAGAAACCACAGAATTTCCCTTCGAGCAGGACCCGTTGGCGTGGGGGATGTGGTCCCACCAGCAGAATCAGAAGCCCCGTGAGCTATGCCCGGCATCCTAGGGATCCGGCGCACCGCTCTTCCCAGTCGTATCGTCGGACAACCGATCCGAATCGGAATCGTTATCGGCCGCACAGCCCACGAACAGCACTTATCGACAAATCGACGAGCCGTGCACACAGGGCCTTCACCGCATACGCGCCGATGGGCCACGAGAACCTGAGGTCATGTCACCCCGGCTGGTTGCGGGCCGAGTTCGGCCGTGGCGTCGAGCCGACCGCCGGGCGGCGGTGTCTCCCAGGCCGGCTCCGGCTGGGACGAGGTCTGAGCCGTGATCGACGCCTCACCCCTGGGCGTCCGCCGGAACGCCGAGGTCCCCCGCGACAGATCGTGGCCGACGGCGACCGCGTCGAGGTCCGCCGAGACCCGGCTCTGCCCGTCGCGTTGTTCGGCGCGCACCTTCAACCGCCCGTGCACCACGACCGGATCCCCCAGCGCGACGGACGACGCCACGTTCGCGGCCAGCGCGCGCCTGGCCCACACCGTGAAGAAGTTGGTGTGCCCGTCGGTCCACTCGTTCTTCTCGCGGTCCCAGTACCGCGAGGTCACCGCCAGCCGGAACCGAGCCGACGAACCCGTCGACAACTCCCGGCAGACCGGCTGGGTCGCCACGTTCCCCACCACGCACACCATCGTCTCGTTCATCTCGCGAACCCCTCTTTCACGCCGGCGTCGGACGCCGACGGTCCCGGACACGCGCACGGGCTCGTCCCGTACGGCTGCCGTGTCCGTCGTGCGGCGGTGCTGTGATCGCCGCGTGTTCAGACTGCCGCCGTCGGGCCGAGCCCGCTGAGCCCTGTGTGCTACTCGCCGGTTGTGGAAAACTCCGTCACCCGAGGGGGTGAACCCACCCCGCGAAGGACACTGCTCACCTCACCGGCGTCGCACCCAACACCCGTCCGTACTGCTCCCGCACCTCCCGGTACCGCAGCAGCTCGGCGGCCACCGGCTCCAGCACCCGGGCCCGTCCGCAGCCGGCGGCGGCCTCCCGCAGCCGCCGTTCCGCCTCGTGGCCGTACCGCCGTGCCGGGCCGCGCGCCGCAAGTCGGCAGCCCCACTCGACGGCCGGACCGCCGACGATGCCGATCACCATCAGCAGCACCGGCACGCCGAGGTTGGGTGCCATGAAGCCGATGATCTGCCCCAACAGCCACAGACCGCCCACGACCTGAACCAGCGTCATGGCGGCCTGCGCGAGCACCGCCGCAGGCCACCAGCCCGGCCGGGGTGGCCGCCCCGTCGGCGCCCCGGCCCGCACCGCCAGCTCGTCCAGTGCCTCGGGCAGCCCCTGCGCCCCCCGTACGGCCGCCTCGCGCACCGCCTGGGCCCAGGGCAGGGGCAACCCCCTCGCCGCGCGCTCCGACAACGTACGCACGGCCTGCTCGACGCGCTGCCGGGCGGTGGCCTCCTCGTCCACGGGCGCCCTCAGGGCGAGCCGCCCCGTGGGAGGTTCGCTCCGGTCCTGGTACCAGCGCCACAGCCGCAGCCAGGGCGTCCCGCACGCGCGGTTGGCGTTGCGCAGCCAGGCGCGCTCGGCGGCCTCGCCCGCCGCGGTGGCGCCCACGGCGTCCGCGAGGCGCGCGGCGAACTCCTCGCGCGCCCGCTCACTGAGCCCCGCGCGCCGCTGATTGGCGTACACCGGCCACAGCCGCGCCGCCGCCGCGTCCAGATCGGCGCGGACCCGGCGGGCGGGCGCACCCCGCTCGGCCACGAACTGCTCCAGGGCGTCACGCAGTTCGCCCACGCCGTCCCCGGTGAGCGCGGACAGCGCGAGCACGGTGGCGCCGGGTTCACCGTGTTCCCCCAGGGCGACGCCGTCCTCGTCGAGCAGGCGCCGCAAGTCGTCGAGCACCTGGTGGGCGGCCTCCCCGGGAAGCCGGTCGACCTGGTTGAGGACGACGAACATGACCTCCGCGTGACCGGCCAGGGGCCGCAGATAGCGCTCGTGGAGGATCGCGTCGGCGTACTTCTCCGGATCGACGACCCAGATGACCGCGTCCACCAGCGCCAGGATCCGGTCGACCTGTTCGCGGTGCTGCACCGCCGCCGAGTCGTGATCGGGCAGATCCACCAGGACGAGGCCGCGCAGCTGCGCCTCCGCCTCCGCGCTCTGCAACGGCCGCCGCCGCAGCCGTCCCGGAATCCCCAGCCGGTCGATGAGGCTCGCCGCGCCGTCGCTCCAACTGCACGCGATGGGCGCGGCCGTGGTGGGCCGGCGTACGCCCGTCTCCGAGATCGCCACGCCCGCGAGCGCGTTGAACAGTGTCGACTTGCCGCTGCCGGTGGCGCCCGCGATGGCGACGACCGTGTGCTGACCGGAGAGCCTGCGCCGCGCCGCCGCCTCCTCCAGCACGCGCCCCGCCTCCGCGAGGGTCGTGCTGTCCAACCGGGTGCGGGACAGCCCCACCAGCTCGCGCAGCGCGTCGAGCCGCGACCGCAGTTGCCCGTCGTACGCGAGCGGGACGACCGACTGCGCGGCAGGGGCCCTGGTCTCCACGGCCGACACCCGCTCGGCGGGCCCCGACTCGGCGGCCCGCCGGGCGATGAGCCCGTCGTCCCAGGGATCACCGGACTCCGCCCCCGCGGCCCCCGATTCCGTAGACCCCCGTTCTCTTCGCGCGGCCACATCCGCCTTCATACGCGCGAACGCGTCACCGGAGGTGCCTCGGGACTCACGGCCGGCCGCGCCGGCGCCGGAACGGTCGTCCACGCGCGCGTGGACGCCGCTCTCGCCGCCGCCCCACGGCTGCGGCTCACGGCCCGGGCGGGCCGACGGACCGGCGGCGATCCTCTCCAGCCCTCCGATCGCCCCCCGTTCCTCGGCCCTCTCCGCACGATCGGCGCCCGCGCGATCGGCCCCGGCGGCGAGGCCGTTGCCCCGGCCCTCGCCCTTCTCATCGACCATCTTGGCGACCTTCTTGCCGAACTCGTTGCCGAACTCCCTGCCGGGCTCCTGACGGGCCGGCCTGTCGTCACCCCTCTTGGGGATGTCGTCCCCGGTCTGATCCGTGTGGTCAGTGACGGCGGTCACGGCGGTCACCTCTCCTTCTGCAGTACGGACAGGGCGGCGATGAGTCGGGCCTGCGGTTCGGGGTGTACGTCGAGGGCGTCGAGCGGGGCGAGTAGGCGCTCGCGCTCGGTGTCGAGGGCTCGTTCGAGGTAGTCGGTGAGCAGCCGTCCGCCGCGGTCGCGCAGCCGTAGCGCGCCGTGCGCGCCGATCCGTTCCGCGAGCCCCTCCCCGGCGGACCGGGCCCGTCGGCCGCCCAGCAGGGCCGTGGCGCCCAGGGCGGCCACCACCTCCGTGTCCGGAGCGGTGCTCCGGTCGAGGTCGCGCACCTCCTCCTCGGCGTACTCCTCCAGGACACGCCGCCAGCGCCGTACGGTCATCCCGATCCGGTGTTCGACGCTCTCCCCCGTCGTGTCACGTTCCGTCAGTCCGGCGGCCACGGCGGCCGGTTCGCGGTTCCAGGCCTCGCCGACGCGTTCGTCGGCGGCGGTGACCGCGCACAGCAGCAGGCTGCCGAGGCTCTCGACGAGGGCGTCGAGCAGTTCGCCGGCGGTGCAGTCGAGGGGGAAACTGCGCCACCGTTTGAGGGCGTCGCCCGCGAGCACGGCCCCCGCCTGCAGACGCCCCTTCACGCGCGCGTGCTCGCTGTCGTACGCCGCGTCGACGGCGGCGGTGAGCCGGAGGGCGGCCGAGTACTGCTGGGCCGCGGCGTTCGCCAGCTCGGGCATCCGGGAGCGCAGCGAGTCGAGGACCCCGTGTGCGGTGCGGGCCATCGCCTGGTGGCGGGCCTCGGGATCGGTCACCTGCTGGATGAGCCAGGTCCGCAGCGGTGCGACGGCGGTGCCCGGCAGCAGCCCGCCGCCCCAGGCGGACTCGGGGAGTTCGGGCACGGTGAAGCGGGGTACGTCGCCGAGTCCGGCCTTGGTCAGCAGCGCCCCGTACTGCCGGGAGACCTCGGAGACGACCTGGTGGGGCACCCGGTCGAGCACGGTGACCAGGGTCGCCCGGTGTTCCTTCGCGGACCGCAGCAGATGCCACGGCACGGCGTCGGCGTAGCGGGAAGCCGTGGTGACCATCACCCAGATGTCGGCGGCGCAGATGAGTTCGGCGGCGAGTACGCGGTTGTCGGCGTCCAGGGAGTCGATGTCGGGCGCGTCGAGGAGGGCGAGTCCGGGCGGGAGGTTGTCGGCGGTCTCGATGCGCAGGAAGCGCTCGCCGTTCTTGCCGCCGTTCCCGCCGTCGGGCGGGAAGGAGTCGTCGTCCGGGTCCTGTCCGGGCTCCTGCGGCGGCGTCCACGCGCGCGTGAGGTTGGGCAGGACCCGCATGCCGCTGAACCAGTGGTGGTCCTCGGGATGGCAGATCAGTACGGGCGTACGGGTCGTCGGCCGCAGTACGCCGGCCTCGCTGACCCTTCGTCCGACCAGGGAGTTGACGAGAGTGGACTTGCCGGCTCCGGTGGATCCGCCGACCACCGCGAGCAAGGGTGCTTCGGGTTGTCGCAACCGGGGCACCAAGTAGTCGTCGAGTTGCGCGAGCAGTTCGTCGCGGTTGGCACGCGCGCGCGGGGCCCCTGCCAGGGGCAGCGGGAAGCGCGCGGCGGCGACACGGTCGCGCAGGGCGGAGAGCGCGTCGAGCAACTGAGGCCGTACGTCCAAGGTCACCACATGCGAAGAATGCCCAATTTTGTGGACTTTCTGAAGCATATAAGTACGTCTGCGCGCCGACAGGACACAGGGGACGGAGGGGACGAGAGGGGCGCAGGCATAACGAGTGCACAACACCCGGGGTCCGAGGCGGCAAAAGAGGTGCACGATTCGTACCTGCCTGCGATTATCAGGACCGCTTCACCGAACCTCCACATTGAGCCACGGAGGCGAAGCAACAGGGACACGGACTCGGGAGCCCTATCCTTGTCCCCGGCAACGTCACGGATCAGCCCACACCCGGGCACCACGACAGTGGCCACCACACCCGGCCCCCGTAGCTCAGTGGATAGAGCAGGCGCCTTCTAAGCGCTTGGCCGCAGGTTCGAGTCCTGCCGGGGGCGCCCACACCCCGCCCTCCTCCGGGAGGGCGTTTTTGCTGGTCAGACGCCATACCGGGACCCGGCAGAAAGCCCCGGAACCCCCTCCACGGCCGAGGGTGGGATTCCGGGGCTGTACGGCCGTCAACGGGATTCCGCGGGTCGCCGTGTCGAATACGTGTCGAAGTTCTCGGCGCCGCTCAGGACGTTTTCCGGCGGGGACCGGGTGAATCAGCGCGCTGTTCTTCGACCGGGTCCGGCAGATCTCCAGCGGCTTCGAGTCGCCGTTTCAGGTCAGGCAGTTGCCCGTCGACGCACCGGGCGTAGGTGGCCAGCAGCACGGGCCCACTGTTGCCGGCCCACTCTGCGACCTGAGCGGGCGGTACGCCGTCATTGAGCCACTTGGTGAGGCGTGTGTGGCCGTTGTCGTAGACCCGCCTGCCGGTCGGCGAGTCGAAGACGTGCGGTGCCGGCACGGCTCGCCGGGCGCCGCGCGAGTGCTGTGACGTACAAGCAGTTGGAAACTGTGCAGGGCGGAGGCTGTCAGTGCGAGGGTCTACCGTCTGATTCATGGCGAACAGACCCACTGACAACTGGCGCGCCTGGATGACCGAGACAGGCCGCGAAATAGCTGCCGGGACCTTGGCCCCGGAGTGCGCCGGCGAGGCGAATCTCTACCCTGAGTCGTTGCTGCGGGCGACGGACGCCGTCCTGAAGGCGTTCGAGGACGAGGTGCGCGCGCTACAGGAGGCGTCCGACGAAGTTGTCTTCGGGACTGTTGAAGGAGTGGTTCTCGCACTCAATGCAATCGACGGAGACGGCCAGCACGGCGGTGCTGGCTTCTGCACGGAGGAGCGGGAGCAGCTGTGCGAATACATCGACTCCACCCTGAGCGAGCATGGTGTGGACGTGGCCGCTTTGGCGGCGAGGCGGGGAATCGATCGGTCGGAGATCACGGATCGCTGGCGCGACTGCTGATGCAACGTGCGCAGTCCCAGCAATCGACCCTGTCCGTTTCTGGGGCCTCGCGGCGGCTGGCAGGACCGCTGCTGACCAGTCTTAGCCGGGAACTAGAGATCAGACGAACCTCTGGCATCCACCCCTGACATCAACGCCCCCGGACGGCGGCGCACACGAGCGCCTCTCTCCGGCGTCGCATCAGCCGCCGACGGCATCCGAAGCGAGCAGGTCATCCCGCCCATGAGTGAATGATCTTCCCGCAATGAGCCATCACCGCTCCCTCCCCCGCTACGCGACCGTACGGGTCGCCACGATTTCGCCGCAGATCGTCACCGCGAGGACCACATAAACGGCGCACGCGATGTAGTTCAGGACAGCCGTCGCCTTCGTCGAGCCGACGACGCGCGCCTGGAAGAATCCCGCCAGCACCCCAATTCCTCCGTAGAGAATGATCTCCATCAGAATGTCGATGGCACCGAGCATCGCCATCTGCACCTCAGGGTTGTCCGCGCTTCCTATGAACTGCGGGAGTATCGCGATGAAGAACAGGATGATCTTCGGGTTCGTCAGGCTGACGAGCATGCCCCGCACATACCATCGACCCGTCTCGATATCGCTGTTCCCTTGGAGCGCACGACGCGCATTGCGCAGCGTGCCGTAGGCCACCCACAGCAGATACACGGCACCCAGGATGCGCACCGTATCGAATATCAACGGGTATGAGTCGGCGATCCTGCCGATTCCGGCGACAGCGGCCGCGGCGTAGACGCTCATGCCCGTTCCGATGCCGAGGATGGCCTTCAGCGCGGCCCGGCGGCCGCCTTCGAGACCCACGGCGAGCATGTAGGCCATATCAGGCCCGGGCGGGCCCAGGAAGAGCAGGATCACCGCGATGTAGCTCGGCAGTACCGTCAGATCCACCATCGTCACCGACCTCCGGTCCAGGCGTGGTGCGGGAGTGCTTCGCAGGGCTGTTGGTGACCGCTCCCCGCTGGATCGCCGTGGCCGGCGGCCGGGCCACCCTGGCCTTGGTGGGTGTCCTGAAATCTCCGAGTCGACACAGAACCACCTATGACGGTTCTACCCTGCTTGCACTTCGTGAAGCAACCTGCTGAGGTGGTTCCACCTCGTCATGCAGTGTCCAGAAGTACGCGGAGCTCCAGATGAGCACGGGTGACCACGATCGGATACCCGTCCGCCAGGAGCTCCGTCGTTTCAGTTCAGGGCCGCCGGGTGAAGGTGATCGGCAGCTTGTTCGCACCGGTGTTTTCCGGAATCAGGCAGCCATTCGGCACCCTCCCCCGCCCGCAGGTCGGTGAGGCGCGTGGACAGAGCCTCCAGAGCCACGGCGATGTCCGCCCTGGCGACGAAATGACCCAGGCAATGATGGATGCCGCCGCCGAACGCGAAATGAGGTGAGCGTTCTGCGTCGAGGTCGATACGGTCCGGGTTGTCGAATGCGGCGGGATCAGTGGCCGATGCGAGGGTGAACAGGTGGACTGTCGTACCCTTCTCGATCACGCGTTCCTTGTGCTGGAAAGTCTCCGCCGCTTCCCCCGAGATCCAACGGCCTATCGGATTCAGGCGCAGCACTTCCTCGGCCGTCCTGGCGGCGCAGCGGTCCGGGTCTGCGGCCAGCTTCTCCCACTGCTCCGGCTGCCTCGAGAACGATTCGACGCCCAGGGACAGTTGGTTCCGGGTCGTGTCTATCCCCGCGAAGATCAGCAGGATGATGAGATTGCTCAGTTCCTGATCCGAGAGTTTGCCGTTGTCCGCGTCCCTCGTTTCCACCAGCGTGCTCAGAAAGTCGTTCCGAGGCGACTCCCTCCTGCTCCGCACCAGGGACTCCGCGTCAGGTCAGTTCGACGACGGCCTCGTCGATCTGTGCGATGTTCTCCTGGATCGAAACGCCGAGACCCAGCCCGATCGTCGATGCGAGCTGGTGGATCTTCTTCCAGTCGCCCTCGTCGATGCCCAGCATCATGCACAGGATCCTGGTCGCGTACGGCGCCGCGAAACGCGTGGCGAAATCGGTCTGCCCCGCTCCGATCCGCTCGTCTATCAGGCTGTCCGCCAGGGCACGGAACCGGAGATGCCGCGGCGTACAAGGGATGGTGGTCAGCCGGCAAGGCTGGAGTGCTTGCGCTTGTTGGCGAGGAAGCGCGCCTTCTTCTCACGATTGCCGCAGGTGTTCATGTCGCACCACTTGCGGGTGGAGCCCCGGCTGGTGTCGAAGAACGCGGCTCGGCACGTGGGTGATGCGCACAAGGAGATCTTTCCTTCTCGTTCTCCCGCAAGGAGACTGATCGCGTCCGCGGCGATCACGCTGAGTGCGTCCTCCACAGAGGCGGAACCCAGACACCACTCCCGGCCGCCCTCGGCCGTCAGGACCGCCGAGGCCAGGCCGTGAGCACTGCAGTCATTGATGACCTGTACGGCCGAGGGGGGCAGCGGGTCCTGCTTCGCCACGGCGGTGGCGGCTGCGTGCATCGCTTCCCGCAGTTCTCGGGCGTGGTCGAGCTGGGACGGGGTGCAGGAATCGACCTCGAGCCCATGGATCGCCAGCCAGTCCACGAGCCGGGACGGCACGGGAATACGCTCCACCGCCTCGCCGTACCGCTCCGACAGGGTCCCCGTGAAGTTGGTCGCCAGCAACTTGCCGAGACGGAACTCAGGGGAATACACGACAACCATGGAACCAGCTTAGATGGTTACGACCTCCGACACAGCATGATGGAACCTGCCCAACCGGTTCTTTGCGAGTCAGCGACCTCATGGCACCCTCCAAAGCGGACATCGGGTACCCGGCCCCCGTTGCGGCAACCCGGCTCGGCATGATCCTTGGCCGGCACACGCCGCGGCTTGAACAGGCCAGGACCGATTCAGGCCACCCGTCGCTTCTTCCTCGGCCACGCCCAGGCTCATGGGCTCGTGATCAATCGAGACGATCCAGCGAAATCGACGAGCGCGATGAAGGAGCAGGCGATCCCCCTGGACCGCGAGACCGCGGATGGGCAGTGTGGCGGTCGGGGCCGCCTATATGGACAAGGGCGCTCGTTTCAACGGCATCTACATCAAGCTTCTGCAGTCGCTGAAATCGCGCTGAAGCGACTCGGCTGGAGGCTCGACGGAACCCCGCGGGAATGCGCGGTGACCCTCGGAACCGTGCTCAGCCAGCCGTGGCCCACCTGTGGACTCGTGCAGGCTCAAGACAGGGGCAGGCGTGCGCTCATCTCCATGTCGCCAGCAAGGCGGGGAGGGCGTGTCGCGGGCGCAAGAAGCGTGGCGTCATCGGGGGTGAGGAGTAGGCCCCCGATTCGCTGTGACCTCGTCAGGTTGTCGGGGTCAGTGTGCGAGGGCTGTCTCAGGGACCCAGTAGGAGCCGTGCTGCCGGTGGAGGTGGCCCAGGTCCACCAGGTGGCGGCGGAGGGTCACATGGTCCACCGGGGCGTCCTCGCACCAGGCGCGCAGCTTCTCGTTCACGGTGCGCTCGGGGTACTCGACGCCCGGCTCGAAGGTCCGCTCCGCCACGTACCGCAGCACGACCAGCTTCCGCTGCCACCGGGCCGGCAGCCGGACGAGACGCCCGTCGCGCACGAAGGTCCGCAGTACGGGATCGGTCCGGTCCGTCGCCTCGGCTTGCGCGGCCGTCTCCGCGCTCAAGCCCCGTGCTGACGCCTGCTTCTCCACGCCGTTCACTCCTCTGCCCCACTGTTCGACTGCCACCCCGTCGCGCCGGAGGCTAGCCGCCCGGCGTTCCTCAGCGCACCCGAATTCCGGTCGCCGCCGGGCAGCCGGAGACGTCGTTCCCACACTCGCGTTCGGAATGGGTGATCCCCAGATGCACGCCGTGACCCTCGGTGCGCGGGCGCGTTGAAGGGGCGTGCGGCCACGAAGAAGCGGTCGTGCTCACCGATCAAGAAGGAGAACGTGATGTCTCGCATCGCGAAGGCAGCCGTCGTCACGCTCGGCACGTCCGCCGTCGTGCTCGGCGGTGCCGGCCTGGCCTCTGCGGACGCGGGCGCCGAGGCCAAGGCCGTCGGCTCCCCGGGTGTCCTGTCGGGCAACGTCGTCCAGGTCCCCGTCAACGTGCCGGTCAACCTGTGCGGGAACACGATCGACATCGTCGGCCTGCTGAACCCGGCCTTCGGCAACGTCTGCGTCAACAACGGCGGCGACCACCACAAGGGCAACGCCGGCAGCCCCGGCCCGTCCGGCTACGGCCACTGACGGGGCCGACACCCCGAGCGCCACGGCGATACGCGAGAAGCCCCCGACGGTGTCACCACCGTCGGGGGCTTCTCGCGTATCGGTCACGGACATCGGTGACTCCAATCGGTCACGGACATCCGTCACGCGCATCCGTCACGCGCATCCGTCACGTACATCCGTCACGCGTACCGGTACACGCTCCCGATCTCCTCCATCTGCCCCGGCGTCACGTTCCACGGCGGCATCCGCTCGTCGCGCGCCAGGATCCGCCCCCGCTGGGAGTCGCCCCGGGCCGGCGGCTCGGCCGGGAGGTAGCGCGCGCCCCGGTGCCGTCGCTGCCAGCGCGTCCACTGGAGGTCGATGAAGGCGTGGTGCAGCCAGAAGACGGGGTCGTTGACGGAGGCGCCGCCGACCATGTGCCCGCCCACCCACCGGTGCACCCGGTTGTGGTTGAGCCAGGAGCCGTTGCCGGTCCCCTGGCCCCACCCTTCGAGCCGGTTGCGAAATCCCCCGCGGCTGACCGAGTTCCAGGGGGCCTTGTCGTAGACCGGCTCGGCGAGGGCCGCGTCCAGGTCACGGGCGGTGGGCAGACCGACGGGGTTGCGGGGGTAACCGAAGTCCCGGGTGAGGTACTCGATGTCCGTGAGCCCCTCCGTGATGGTCCACCTCCCCGTCCCGTACGCGAAGGGGCCGGTCATCACCCGCTTGTCGGAGCGTCGGCCGTTGCCGCCGAGCAGATCGGCCGTCCACGGCACCGACGTGGTCGTACGGTCCCGGGTCCAGTCCCAGTAGGGCACGGTCACCGAGTCGTCGATCCGGCGCAGCGCCTTCTCCAGCTCCAGCACGAACCGGCGGTGCCAGGGCAGGAAGGAGGGCGCCATGTGGGCCGTACGCAGGCCGCCGTCGCCGTCGGAGACGTAGTGGTCGATGTGCATCCGCACGAACTCGTCGTACTCACCGCGCTGTTTGAGCTGCAGCAGGGCTCCGACGAACCGCCGCCGCTCGCTACGGGTGAGGGTGCTGACGTCCTTACGCGTGTAGGCCATGGCCGACCGCCCCCTCCACCATGGCCGCCACGCGCAGGCGCTGGGCCGTGCCCAGTTCGTCGACGGCGGCGCGGGTCGCCTCCAGGGCCGTCGGGTACGAGCGGTAGTGGTCGATCATGCTCAGATACGTGCCGTCGGCCCGCCGCATCAGGTGCAGCGGGCGTCCGTCGACGGTGACGTCCCAGGTGTCGACACCGGGCGTCCGGGCGCCCAGATAGGCGGCCTGGCCCGTGTCGGTCCTGGAGCCGCGGATACGGTGGCCCCGGTACGACTCGTCGAACTCGGCCTCCTCCGGGCGCGCCGACCCGCGTGGCCACGCGGCGGCGACGACGGGGGCCACGGCCAGGGCGAGGGCCGACACGCCCAGGGCGCGCAGCGCGTTGCGGCGCGTTCTGCTCCGGCCGGCGGCGGGGTCCACCGTCACTCTGCTCGTCGCTCTGCTCGTCATTCTGCCGACGAACAACACTCTCTCCTCGTCGTGTTCGGTAGCGGTGACCCCCGGGCGGCCGGCCCGGGCGCGTACGGCCCGGGCCTCGTCTCCGTGTCGCCGCGGGCTCAGACGAGCCCGAGGTTCGCGGTCGGCGCCGTCCGCAGCACCGGGGTGAGGACGGCCGCCTGGGGGTCCTTGAGGCTGGGCAGGCCCAGCGCGTCGGGGTTGGGCGCGGTCAGCGGGGTGTCCACGTTCAGCCCGGGGGTGAGGGTCCGCAGGTCGGCGGCGGGGGCGTCGACGCCGACCCGCTCGAAGCCCTCCCCGACGATCCGGGGCAGCGGGGTCTCCGCCTGGAGCCCCGGCAGCGCGGCGCCGAGCGGCACCTGCGGCAGGGTGCTGGCGGGCAGCAGCCGGCCCTCGACGTACGTCGGACCCTCGGGGGCTCCCGGCCTCAGCAGCGGCAGTTCCCCGCCCAGCCTGGGCATCTTCACGTTCAGGGAGTGCTCCACCCCTTCGAGCGGTAGGGGGACGGGGACCGTCTCGGCCGCGACGGCGGGGGCTGCGGAGGCGCCCACCGCGGCCACCACACCGGTGACGACGGCGGCAAGGGTTCCTCGGGTGGTCGGCTTCATCTCGGTACGGTCCCTTTCAGGAATGGGCGGATCCGGGGCTCGGCGTCCGTACTCGGTGAACGATCCGGAGATCTCCCTCAGCCGAAGATTCGCCCGAGTGCCGCAATAGTCCGAGAGGCCTATCGGCCCACTGGTGGTTGGTGGGCTGATCTGCTCGTGGGCTGATCTGCTGGTCGGGCGAGCAGGTTGTCAGCTGGTCAGCTGGTCCAGAAATCCCACCAGCGGGTCAGGATGAGCATGCCGATCACTCCCAGGTGCACCACCGGGAACACCCAGGTGAACTCGCCCAGGAAGCTGCGCAGTCCGGTCGGCGCGGGCAGGAATCCGTTGCGGACGACGAACGAGGTCACGTACCAGAAGAGGACGATCGTGGCGATCCAGGCCAGGCAGCACCACAGACAGAGCGAGTTGATCCGGTACAGCGACTCGAACTGGAGCCAGGTCACGAAGCCGACCCCGAACAGCGTGCCCGCGTCGAAGGTCAGCCAGTACCAGCGCGGGAAGGCCGCACCGGCCAGCAGACTCGTGCCGACGCAGATGACGATGCCGTAGGCCACCAGACCGATCATCGGATTGGGGAAGCCGAAGGCGGAGGCCTGGTCGCTCGTCATGATGTTGCCGCAGGAGACGACCGGGTTGAGGCTGCACCCGGGGGTGAAGTTCGGGTCCTCCAGCAGCTTGAACTTGTCGAGCGTGATGACCCAGGAGGCGAGCAGCCCGGCCGCGCCGCTGATCAGCAGCAGGATCGCGAAGGCACGACTGGCGCCCGCCGTACCCGCCCGACCCGCCGATCGCCCTGCCGGGGCGGTCATCAGCCGCGCAGGGTGCGGGCGGGCAGGAGGACGTGTGCCGCGCTGGTCAGCGTCTCGGTGTCGCCGGCGAAGGCGGCGAGGGCCTCGGGCTCGACGGGCGTGCCGGGCCGGGCCTCGGGCCAGGGGCGGGTCGCGAAGAGCAGATAGGCGAAGCCGCGTCGGCCGACGGCGGCGAGCCACTCCGGCGGAGCGGGGCACTGGGCGTTGAGCTGCGGCATCGTGACGACGGCCTGGCCCGCCTCGACGAGCAGGGTGACCGGCAGGCTGGGGTGGGCGGCGCCGTCGACGACCTTCTCGCCGATGGACAGACCGAGGCTCGTCAGCAGATCGGCGACGGCGGCCGTGGAACCCTCGGGACCGCTCTGCCCGTCGCCCAGGGTGTAGGCGAGCAGGTAGGGCATGTCCCCGTCGGGGGCTTCACCGCTCCACGCCATGACGACGAGCGTGCCGAGGTCTGCGGGGCGGAAAGGGCGGGTTTCAGCGGAAGTTGAAGTCACCGCGGAACCCTATCCACGCCCGCCAAACGACCCGGCCGCCTTTTCACCCGACCGGGCGACAGCCGACGACCGACCACACGAACGAGGGACACGCCTCGAACACCGTGGAATTCCCTCCGGGGAGGGGCGAGGAAACGACCCAGGGGCGCGGGAGAACAACCGGAGGGACCACGACCGGGGGCGGGAGAACGCCCGGGGCCGGTTCCGCGAACGTGCGGAACCGGCCCCGGGGGACCGCGAGGGGATCGGTCAGCCCTGGAGGGGCAGACCGCCGAGGAGCTGGCTCGGGCCGCCGGGAGAGTTGAGGGTCTTGGTCGCGCCGCTCACCGTGTGGAGCACGGAGTCCTTGTTCTCGGTGTCGAGCGCGTTCGACTGCTGCTGCAGGGGGGCGGGTGAGATGGGCTCCTTGAAGAGCGTGTTCACCGCGCCGTTGAGGCTGGTGGGCGTGACGTCCGTGGCGTCGTAGGCAAAGGCCGGCGCGGCGGCGCCAGCGATGGCCATGGACCCGGCAACGACAGCGGCGGCCTTCAGGGACTTCATCGTGTTCCTCTCCTCGGAATACTGGAAGCACTGCGCCGTGTCCAACGAGCCCTGACGTCGACGGAAACCCCGTACCGGACAGGTCATATCTGACGCCGAACGACAGGTCATACGAAAGAGCCGTCGCACCGACCGGGATGGCGGTCGGCCCGACGGCTCTCTTGGCGGTGCCTACCGAACCGGCGGCACGACCGCGGGCGGCGCCACGGGCAGCTCCGCGGGCGGCGCCACGGGCAGTTCGGCCGGCGGCTGTACGGGCGGCAGGTCGGCCGGGACGGGGAGGCCGCTGCCGACCAGGATGGCGGCGATGACCTTGAGGAGTGCGGTCACCACCCCGGTGACGGCGGGCACGACCTGGGCGAGGTCACCGGAGGTGACCGCCTTGAGCAGGGCGTCGACGGCGGACTGCAGAGCGGCCAGCGCGTCGGTCACCGGGTTCGCCGCGAGTCTGCCGGCCGGCTGCGCCGGGCCCCGGTCGTACGCGGGCAGCGTGACGGGCAGCTGCGGCGCGGCCGGCACCGACGGCGCCGCCGGGACGGCGGGCGTGTTCACGGCAGGCGGCGCCGGGGGTACGGCGGGCGCGGGCGGCGGGGCGGGGACGGCCGGAGCGACCGGCACGTCGGGCGCGGGCGGTACGGCCGGGGCGGGCGGTACGACGGGCGTGGCCGGGTCGGCGGGCAGGGCGGCCGGCGGGGTCGCGGGGGCCGCCGCCTTGGCCTTGTCGATGGCGTCCCGCACGGCCTTGCCCAGCTCGGCCGCCTGTTCGGCGGAGAGCTGACCGTTGTCCGCCTTGAGCACGGCGTCGAGCAGATCGGTCACCGGCTTCAGTACGCCACCGAGGTCGCCCAGACCCTTGAGCTGCACGAGGAGCGCGTCCGCGCCGGGGACGGGGGCGGCCGCCGACCGGGCGCGGTCACGCGTCGTCCCGGCGTCGGCCGCCAGGGCGGCGGGGGCGGTGACGCCGAGCAGGAGCGTGGCGCAGAGGGCGGGGACCGCGAGACGCCGTGCGGACAGAGCACGCATGAATGTTCCTTTCAACGGTGCGACGATCGGCTTTTCGCCTCGTCCTTGACCTTGACTTCCGGCCTCGACTTTCAGCCTCGGCCTTCGGCCTTGGCTTTCAGGTCTGGCTTCGGACCTTGTCTTTTCACCGTGAAATCGGCGTTCTCCGTCTGCAACCGAGGGACCCCATTCGGGGCAACACGAACCGGCCGCCCTCCCTGCGGGGAGGACGGCCGGTTCATGTGTCAACGTGCGAACGTCAGTCCGGGGACGTCAGTTTTCGAACGTCAGTCGTTGAAGCACTTGTTGCCGAACGACGGGTTCAGCAGACCGATGATGTTGACGGTGTTCCCGCACACGTTGATCGGCACGTGAACCGGAACCTGCACGACGTTGCCCGACAGCACGCCCGGGGAGTGGGCGGCGAAGCCCTTCGCCTCGCTGTCGGCGGTGGCGACGCCGGCGGTGCCCGCCACGGCCGCGGCAGCAACGGAGGTCAGGGCCAGGCCCTTCGCGATACGCGACATGGAGAGGTGCTCCTTGGAGTTGATGCAAAAACACTCGGGCGGGGATGCCCGGCGCTGGAGTCAACGCGCGGCATGCGCCGGGGGTTGTGCCTCCAAAGGGGTGATCTCCCGAATCGCTCGCTTCACCGTTCCGACACAGTTGGCATGTTCCGCGAATACATACACATAGCGGGCTAGAGTTGCGCACCTCCCCAGGCCGCCGCGGCCTTTATCAGATCCGCAGATATTCGACACCTCGACGGTCTGCGGAATCGCCCCGACAAGCACCCGAACGAGCTCCCGAAAGGGCACCGCCGGTCATGCGAATTCACCCGGGTCCTCTGCTGCGCCGCGCATGGGTGGGCTGCTGCGCCCTCGCCGTCCTCTGGGGGCCCGGCGCTCCCGCGACGGCCGCCCCACCCGCTCCCTCCCCCGAGGCCGAGCGCGTGGCCTTCACCCAGCGCTACCGGGCGCTGCAGCACGGCGGGATCGTCCGCGCGGCCAACTCCTCCATCACCTGCCGTACCCAGGCGGCGGCCCCCCAGCCCTCGGCGTCCGCCCAGCCCTCGGCGTCCCCGCCGACCGCGCCGTCGTGCGCCGACGCGCGCGGGGGGCGTACCGCCGTGAACGACGACTTCGACATGTTCTACGTCGACGTCGACCGGGACCCGAACACCTACAACTCCAGCCGGGGCGAGGTCCGGCTGCCGCCGGGCGCGCGGGTGTCGTACGCGCGGCTGTACTGGGGCGGGAACCTGCGGGTGGGCGAGCAGAAGCCCCAGAAGGACAACGGGCGGGTGCTGATCGCGGAGCCCGGCGGCGCGTACAAGGAGGTGCTCGCGGACTCGATGGTGGGGCACCGGGTGACGCGGGACGCGGACGCGTTCCAGGCCTCGGCGGACGTCACGGACCTGGTGCGGTCGAGCGGTTCGGGGCTCTACACGGTCGCGCAGGTCAATGTGGCGATGGGCCGTTCGGCAGCCGGGGCGTGGGGCGGCTGGACGCTGACGGTGGCCTACGAGAACCCGGCGGAACCGCTGCGGCACCTGGCCATGTGGGACGGGTTCGACACGCTCTCGACGGGCTTCGACGCGCTCCTGACGGACGGTGGGCAGCGGGTCCTGCTCAGTGGAGCGGCGCTGCCGGAACGGGCGCGCGGGACCGTGGGGCTGGTCGCCTACGACGGGGATCGCGGGAGCGCGGGCGACTCGCTCACCGTTTCGACCGGGCGGGGTCCGGCCGTCGCGCTCGGGGACGCGGCCAACCCCGTCGACGACGTCCTCAATTCGACGATCAGCCAGCAAGGGGCGGTCGTCACGGGGCGTACGCCGGCGTACGCGAACACCCTCGGATACGACTCGGACGTTCTCGAACTGGACGACGAAATCCAGCGCGGCGGTGACCAGTTGGCCTTCCGTCTCGTTTCGCAGCGGGACGCGGCTTGGGTCGGGGCGCTCTTCGTCGCCGTCGACGCCAAGCCGTGACGCGCGCCGCCCGGCGCCGCCCTTGAGCGAGGAACCCGCATGCAACTGTCACCATCCGACCCTCCGTCGCGGGTCCTGCACCTCACCCAGCCCGTCGACGGCGGCGTGGCCCGTGTCGTGACGGACCTGGTGCGGGCCCAGCTCGCCGACGGCCTGTGCGTCGCGGTGGCCTGCCCCGACGGTCCGCTCGCCCCGGAACTGCGCGCGCTCGGCGCCGATGTACGGCACTGGGCGGCCACCCGGTCGCCGGGGCCCACGCTCCTGTCCGAGGTCCGCGGGGTACGGCGGATCCTCGACGACGTACGGCCCGACCTGGTGCACGCGCACAGCGCGAAGGCCGGGCTCGCGGGCCGACTCGCCGTACGGGGGCGCGTGCCGACCGTGTTCCAGCCGCACGCCTGGTCGTTCGAGGCCGTGGACGGCGCGATGGCGGCGCTGGCGCTCGGATGGGAGCGAACGGGGGCGCGTTGGGCCTCGCGTGTGGTGTGCGTCAGTGCGGCGGAGCGCGTCACCGGGGAGCGGGCCGGGGTGCGGGCGCGCTGGACGGTGATCCCGAACGGGGTCGACGCCGGGCGCTTCCACCCCGCCGCCGTCGACACCGTGCGCGCCCAGATCCCGCTGCTGTCCGGGGTCGATCCGGCGGCGCCGCTGGTGGTGTGCGTGGGACGGCTGTGCCGGCAGAAGGGGCAGGACGTGCTCCTCGCGGCCTGGGACGAGGTGCTGCGGCGGGTGCCGGGGGCGCGGCTGGTGCTGGTCGGGGACGGGCCGGAGGGCGAGCGGCTGCGGGCGCTGGCGCCCGAGGGCGTGCTGTTCGCCGGAGCCGTCGCGAACGCGGTGCCCTGGTACCAGGCGGCCGATCTGGTCGTCCTGCCGTCGCGGTGGGAGGGCATGGCGCTGGCGCCGCTGGAGGCCATGGCGTGCGGGCGGCCGGTCGTGCTCACCGAGGTGGACGGAGCCCGCGAGAGTCTGCCGCCCGGCCAGGAGCCGGTGCCCGTCGAGGACCCCGCGGCGCTCGCCGGGGCCGTCGCCCGTCTGCTGCTCGACCCGCTGCTGCGGGAGTCGCTCGGCCACCAGGGGCGCCAACACGTACTGACCACGCACGACGTACGGCACACCAACGAGGCCGTCGCGGGCGTGTACCGCGAACTGCTCGGCGGTGCGGACGGCCGGCGCGGGAAAGCCACCGAGTGCAGGGAGTCCATCCACACGTGACCGCGGAACGTACGGAAAGCACCGTCCCCTCCTCCGGTGGACAGCAACGCGAGTTCGGCGGCGCGTCCGTCTCGGTGGCCCCGCCGCGCGAGACCGTCGGCGGCCTGACCTTCCCGGCCGGCCGGCGCCCCGTCGCCCGGCCTCCCTCAGGGCTGCCGCTGCTCGCCGTGGACAGCGGCGCGGCCCTGCTGGCGGTGCTGGTCCTCACCGGTGACACCACCCCCGGGCGCCCCCTGATGGCGGCCGCCCTGGCGCTGGCCGTGGCGTGGCTGAACACCAGGGCTCGCCTCTACCGGCCGCCGGCCGTGCCCGCCGTGCTCGACGAACTGCCCGCCGTGTGCGCGCGGATCGTGCTCGGCTGGTGCGTCCTCGGCGCCGGTGTGGCCGCGCACTCCCCCGATCACGCGCTCGCCGCCCATGAGCTGGCCCTCGGCTGCGCCCTGCAGTCCGCGGCGGCCTGTGTCGGCCGGGGCACGGTCCACTGGCAGCGGCGCCGGGCCCTGGTCCGGCGCCCCGGCGCGGCCCTGGTGGTGGGCCCGGCGGCGACCGCGCAGCGCGTGGCCGCCGCCTTCCTGCGCCACCCGGGGTGCGGCATCCGGCCCGTCGGTGTCGTCGCCGACCAGGGCGGCGGGGCCGACGGCCTGCCCGTGCTGACCACCGCCGAGGAGGTGCGGAGAGCCGCCCTCCAGAACGGCGTGCGGGCCGTGCTCGTCGTCGGCTCGCGCATCGAACGCGCCCCGCTGTTGCGGACGTTGGAGGACGCCGGCTGCGCGCTGTGGGAGGTGGACGCCGAGTCCCCCTCGTACGACCCGGACGGCTCGACCGAACTGCTCGCCGGGTTCGCCTGCCGACGACTGGAGCTGACGCGCAGTCATGAGACCGTCGGCAAGCGGCTGGTGGACATCGTGGTGTCCGGGGCGCTGCTGCTGATGGTGAGCCCGCTGCTGCTGGTCTGCGCGGTGGTGCTGCGGTTGGGCGACGGGCCCGGTGTGGTGTTCCGGCAGGAGCGGATCGGGCGGGACGGGCTGCCGTTCACCCTGCTGAAGTTCCGCACGCACCGGCCGGCCGACGCGCACGAGGCGGCGACCCGGTGGAGCGTGGCGAACGAGCAGGAGATGAGCTGGTTCTGCCGCTTCCTGCGGCGCACCTCGCTCGACGAGCTGCTCCAGCTGTGGAACGTGCTGCGCGGCGACATGAGCCTGGTCGGCCCGCGCCCCGAACGGCCCTACTTCGTGGCCAAGTTCGGACAGACCTACCCGGGCTACGCTGCCCGGCACCGGATGCGGACCGGCATCACCGGCCTGGCCCAGGTCACCGGACTGCGCGGGGACACCTCCATCGAGGACCGCGCCCGCTTCGACAACGCGTACATCGACAACTGGTCGCTGTGGCAGGACTTCTGCATCCTGGTCCGCACGGCCGCCGCGCTCGTCCGTCCGACGGGGAGCTGACCGTGACGTCTGTGCGCGCTGCGGCGCCCGTCCTGCCCGTGGTCGCCGTGGTCGCCGCGCTCGCGCTGCCGATCACGTCGGACGCCGAGGGCGGGGCGACCCCGGCCGACGCCGTCTCCGGCCTCCTCGTGCTGTGGTGCGCCGCACGGCTGCTGCGGGACCGGCGGCGCCCCCTGACCCGTACGGCGACGGTGGTCCTCGGGCTGCCGGTCGTCGGGCTCGCGCTGGCCGCGGCCGGGGCGGGCGACCCGGGGGCCGGGATCGCCGGGCTCGGCCGGTACCTCCAGGTGTTCGTGCTGGTGCCGATGGCGGTCCTGCTCTGTGTACGGCACCGGTCCGACTTCCGGGTGGTGGCCTGGTCGTTCGTGGGGCTCGCGCTGTGGCAGGGCGCGGTCGGGGTGCACCAGTACGCCACCGGGACCGGGGCCAGCTACGCCGGTGAGGACATCCGGGCCGTGGGGACCTTCGGGGCCGGCGACGTGATGGGGATGGCGACCGTGGTGTCGTTCGGGCTGGTGTGCGCGGTGGGTCTCGCGCTGGCGCCCGCGACGGCGAAGCAGCGGGCCTGGGCGCTGGTCTGCTCGGCGCTGCTGGTGCTGCCGCTCGCGGTGTCGTTCAGCCGGGGCGCGTGGATCGCCGCGGCGGCGGCGTGCGGGATCCAGGTGGTGCTGGCCGGGCTGCGGCGGGCGGTGGTCGTCTTCGCGGCCGTGGCCGCCGTGGGTGTGGTCCTCGTCGGCGGGCTCGGCATCGGGTCCACGATGCTCCAGGACCGGATCAGCAGCATCACCCGGGTCACCGACGCGCCGGACCAGTCCGTCACCGACCGGTACACCATGTGGGCCGCGGCGGTCGGCATGTGGCGCGAACAGCCGCTGACCGGCGTCGGGTTGAAGGGCTTCCCCGAGCACCGCGACAGCAACGCCTCGCTGGCGCTCTCCTCCGGCAGCGACATCGCCGGCGCGGGCACGGCCTACCAGAAGCAGCCGCTGCTCTCCCCGCACAACATGTACCTCCTGGTCCTGAGCGAGCAGGGCCTGATCGGCCTGCTCGCCCTCGGGGGCAGCTGGCTGGCCCTGGCGGTGTGCGGGGCGCGCGGGCTGGTACGGGCGCGACGTGAAGCCGGGAACGGCGCGTGTGCCGGGGACGACCGTGGTTCCGACGGGCCCGGATGCGGCGTCGGTGGGATCGCGCCCGGGTCAGGTGGTGTCGACCGTCAGTCAGGGGGTGTCGACCGCCGCGCCGGTGGGGTCGACTGCGGGCTCGTCGCCTGCGGGCTGGTCGCGTGGGTGCTGGTCGACTTCGTGTACGCGGACATCGGGGGACCGACGACCGTGCTGACCGCCGTGTGCTTCGGGCTGGTGGCGTGGTGGGCCCTGGCGGACCGGACGGCCACGGGCGCCGCTCCGGTCGGAGCCGCCAGGGTCCCCGTCCCGGAGGAGGCCGGCACACGATGACGACGCCTCCTCGCACCCCGCACGGAACACCGCCGGGGCCACCCCACCGGACGCCTACGGCGGCCGACACCGCAGACCTCGTGCCGACGGCTGCGGACCCCGCCGACCCGGTCCACACGGCGTCCGATCTCACCGGCCCCACACCCGGTGCCTCCGGCTCCACAGGCCGCGTTTCCAGGGCTTCGGGCGCCACTGATCGCGCGCACGCGGCAGACACCCCCGCGCACGCCGTCCCCGGCCCGACGGGCCTCCTCTCCACGGACTCGGGCCCCGCAGATCCCAAGCCCGCAGTCCACACCCCCACCGCCCCCAGACCCGCTACCTCCGGCCCCGACGACGCCGCGCCCGCATTCGCCGGCCCCACCCCCGGGCCGTCGGCCTCCCCCGTCGTCGAGCCCTTGGTACCCGGTGCCCGGGAGGCCGATCTGTCGGAGGTCGCGCCTCCCACGGGGCGGTTTCTCGCCAAGGCCACGCTTGTCACGGCTGCGCTCACGGCGGCGGCGGCCCTGCTGGGGCTGGGCCGCGACCAGGCGTTGTCGTATCTGTTCGGGGCCGGCAGCGAGACGGACGCCTTCCTGGTGGCCTGGACGGTGCCGGAGTTCGCGGCGACGCTGCTGATCGAGGACGGCATGGCGTTCGTGCTGGTGCCGGCCTTCAGCGTGGCCGTGGCCCGCCGCGCCCGGGGCGGCGTGGGCGACCCGGTCCGCTCGCTGGTCGCCTCGACGCTCCCCCGGCTGACGCTAGCCTTCGTCGCCGCGGCCCTGCTGCTGATCGTCGGCGCGCCCTATCTCGTCGAGGCGCTCGCCCCCGGTCTCCCGAACCCCCGACTGGCCGTCGACTGCACCCGGTTGACCGGCACCTGCGCCCTCTCCTTCGGTCTCGCCGGCTACTGCAGCGCCGCCCTGCGCGCCCACCGCCGGTTCGTGGCCCCCGCGGCGATCTACGTCGCCTACAACGTCGGCATCATCACGGCGATGTTCGTGCTCGGCGGACGCTGGGGCGTGCGGGCGGCGGCCGTGGGCGTCGCGGTGGGCGGCGTGCTGATGATCCTCACCCAGCTGCCGTCGCTGCTGCGCCAGTTGCGCCGCAAGGGCCCCGCGTCCGCACCGTACGAGGCGTCCGAACCGTACGAGCCACCCCACGCGCCCGGGTCGGCCCAGCCCTCCGAATCCGTCGCCTCCGCCGCCCGCCCCGTCGAGTTCGCCCTCTTCGGCACCGTCCTGCTCTTCGCGCTCTGCCGTCAGTCCCAGGTCCTCATCGAGCGTTTCCTCGGCTCGACGCTGCCCGCCGGGGCCATCTCGCACCTCAACTACGCGCAGAAGGTGGCCCAGATCCCGATGACGTTCTCGCTGATGCTGTGCACCGTCACCCTCCCGGTGGTGGCGCAGGCGATGGCGGAGGGCGACACCGAGCGGGCCCGCAACCGGGTGGAGAAGGACCTCGCGCTGGTGTCGTGCATCGTGCTGCTGGGCGCGGCGGCGATCTTCGCGTGCGGCCCGCAGATCATCGAACTGCTCTTCCAGCGTGGTGCGTTCACCGCGCGGGACACGGCCGCCACCGCCGCCGTGATGCGGGTGTACGCCCTCGGGCTGCTCGGTCACGCCCTGGTGAGCGCGCTGGTCCGCTCCTACTTCTCGGCGGGCCGGCCCACGTGGTACCCGCTGGTCGCCATGGTCGCCGGGATCGTCGCGACCTCGTGGATCGGCGCGGCCACCGTCGGTTCCTGGGGCGTCCTCGGCATCGCCGCCGCCAACGCCGTCGGCATCACCCTGACCGCCCTGCTCCTGCTGTACGGCATGGGCGGCCGGGCGGTGCCGATCCGCACCCGGCAGGTGGTGACCGAGATGAGCCGGCCCGTGCGGGCGGCCGTGGCCGCGGGCGTGGCGGGGATGTACTGCGCCGACCGGTTCGACTCACCCGTCCTCGGTCTCGCCGTCGGCGGCGCGGTCGTCGCCTTCGTCTTCGTCCTGCTGGCCTGGGCCATGGACGCCTCCGGTGTCACGCCCGCACTCCGTTCCGTCACACGAAGGCTCGCCGATGTCCGTATCCGCTGATCGCCCGCCCGTCCCCGCCGGCCGCTCGTCCGCGTCCGCCGGTCGCCCGTCCGTCCCCGCCGGCCGCAGACCGGCGGGGACCGCCGCCGCGCACCTCTGGGTGGCCATGTACCACTCGGTCGGCGACTGCTCCGACGACCCGTACCGCGTCACGGTCTCGCCCGACCGCCTCGACGCGCAGCTCAGCTGGCTGCGGCGGCGGGGGCTGCGCGGGGTCGGCATGGCCGAGCTGCTCGCCGCCCGCGCCCGGGGCGAGGCCCGGGACCTGGTGGGGCTCACCTTCGACGACGGGTACGCCGACTTCGTCGACCACGCGCTGCCGCGCCTGCGGGCGCACGGCTGCGGGGCCACGCTCTTCGTGCTGCCGGGACGGCTCGGCGGCGAGAACGCCTGGGATCCGCTGGGCCCGCGCAAACCGCTCCTCGACAAACAGGGCATCCGGGTGGCCGCCGGGACCGAGGGCATCGAGATCGGCTCGCACGGCCTGACCCATGTCGACCTGACCGAGGCGGACGACGAGACGCTGCGCGCGGAGACCGCCGACAGCAGGACCCTGCTCGCCGAGCTGATCGGCGCTCCGGTCCAGGGCTTCTGCTATCCGTACGGCACCCTCGACCAGCGCGCCGCCGACGCCGTGCGGGACGCCGGGTACGCCTACGCCTGCGCCATCGACCCCGGCCCGTTGAACGGCCCGTACGCGCTGCCCCGGGTGCACATCGGCGAGGAGGACACGGCCCTGCGGCTGCTGCTGAAGCGGAAGCTGCACCGGCTGCGCCGGCGTCCCGTCGAGGGGGTCTGAGCCGACGTGAAGGCGCTGCACATCATCACCGGCCTCGGCGTCGGCGGCGCGGAACAGCAACTGCGGCTGCTGCTGCGGCACCTGCCGGTCGACTGCGACGTGGTGACGCTGACCAACCCGGGCCCGGTCGCCGACGGCCTCACCGCCGACGGCGTCCGCGTGACCCACCTCGGCATGGCGGGGAACCGCGATCTCGCCGCGCTCCCCCGGCTGGTGCGGTTGATCCGCGCGGGCGGCTACGACCTCGTCCACACCCATCTCTACCGGGCCTGCGTCTACGGCCGGATCGCCGCCCGGCTGGCGGGGGTCCGCGCGGTCGTCGCCACCGAGCACTCCCTCGGCGACTCGCAGATGGAGGGCAGACGACTCTCCGCCGGCGTGCGCGCCCTCTACCTCGCCAGCGAGCGGCTCGGCCGGTCCACGGTCGCCGTCTCGCCGACCGTCGCCGACCGGCTGAAGCGCTGGGGCGTGCCGGCCCCCCGGATCGAGGTCGTGCCCAACGGCATCGACCTCGCGGGCTTCCGCTTCGACGCGGACCTGCGGGAGCTGACGCGGCGGCGGCTCGGGCTACCGGAGGACGCGTACGTCGTCGGGGGCGTCGGCCGGCTCGCGGCGAGCAAGCGGTTCGACGTATTGATCCGCGCCCTGGCCCAACTGCCGGACGACTGCTGGCTGTTGGTGGTCGGCGGCGGAGCCGAGGAGAGCGTGCTGCGGCGGGCCGCCCAGCGCGCCGGGGTCGCCGACCGGGTCCTGCTCACCGGGGAACGCCCGGCGGCCGGGGCCCCCGGCGCCGATCTCCCCTCCCTGATGAACGCCATGGACGTCCTCGCCTCACCCAGCGCCGAGGAGGCCTTCGGGCTCGCGGTGGTGGAGGCGATGGCATCCGGGCTGCCCGTGCTCTATGTCTCCTGCCCGGCGATCGAGGACCTGCCCCCGGAATCGACCGTGGGCGCCCGACGCGTCCAGGGGGGCGCGGAGTCGTTCGTACGCGCCCTGCTGGACGTCCGCGCGCAGGGCACGCGCTCTCGCGCGGTCCCCGCCGCCGCCCAGCACTACTGCATCACCCGCAGCGCCGCCCAGCTCATGGACGTGTACGCGGCCGCCGTCTCCAGCACGCCCTCGCCGACCCCGCCCTTGGGAGTGAGTTCCGTATGACCGACCGTACGTCCGAACACCCGACCGACAGCCCGACCCGTGGGTCGGCTCCCCTCTCCCGCGTCAGGTCCCTGCCCTCCTGGTCCCTGCTCGCCGCCGGCGCGCTGCTCGGGGGGCTGGCCGGGGGCGCGTACGGCGTGGTGAAGGCGCCCGTGTACACCGCCACGAGCTATGTCGTCGCCGTGCCCGCCGAGGGGTCGGACCCCCAGACGGCGCTCGGTTTCGCCCAGGCGTACGGGCGGGTCGCGACCCAGGTCGCGGTGCTCGGGGACGCCCAGGTGTGGGCGGGGGTGCCGATCGGGACGCTGCGGAAGAACGTGCGGACGGCGACGTCGCCGGACGCGCCGATGGTCGCCGTGTCGGCCACCTCCGCACGGCCGGACCTCGCCGCCGACATGGCCAACGCCGTCTCACGCGCGCTGACCCGGCACGCGAACGACTCCGAACGGTCCACGCGCGTCGAGCTGCGGGAGTTCGCCCGCGCGACCAGGCCGACCGAGGCGTCCTCGGCGTCGTCGACGGTGACCGGTCTGGTGGGCACCGCCGCCGGCGGGCTGCTCGGCGGGCTCGCCCTGCTGGTCCGGCCCCGACGCACCCCACAGACACCACCCGCCGCCTCCGTACCGGGCCCCGCTCTCGCCGCAGACACCCACGGTCAGCTGTGACCAGCACCCTGCAGACGGGGTCGAGCACCACCCTGCGCGCCGAACTCTGCACCGACGAGGCCGAGTTCGGCGAGCTGACCGAGGCCTGGGACCGGCTGTACCGGCGGTGCGGCGCGGCCACCCCGTTCCAGAACCACGCCTGGCTGCACTCCTGGTGGCTGTCGTACGGCACCCCCGGCAGACTCCGTCTGGTCCTGGTCCGCGACGGTGCCGAGCTGCGCGCGGCCGCCCCGCTGATGCTCGTACGGCGTCCGCTGCCCACCCTCGTCCCGCTCGGCTGCCCCATCTCCGACTTCGCGGACGTCCTCCTCGACGACGAGCACACCGAGCAGGCCTCGGCGGCGCTCGCCGAAGGGCTGTCGGCCGTCGCCCGGACGGCGTTGATCGACTTCCGCGAGGTACGGCCGGGCGCCGCCGTCGAACGGATCTACGACCGCTGGCCGGGTCCGCGTCGCAAGGTGGCGGACTCGGTCTGTCTGGAGCTGCCCGCCGAGCCCATGGACGAACTGCTCAAGCGGCTGCCCAACTCCCGGGCCCAGCGGGTGCGTGCCAAGCTCCGCAAGCTCGGCGACCTCGGTATCGAGCCGCGTGCCGTGCGCGCCGACGAGGTGGACGCGGCGCTGCGGACCATGCTGGACCTGCACCGGCTCCAGTGGCAGGACCGCAAGGTGACCACCGAGCACATGCGGCCCCGATTCTCCGAACACCTGGTCCGCTCGGTCGGGCCGATGGTGCGCTCGGGGGACGCCGTGGTGACCGAGTTCCGGCTGGGCGGCGACGTCCTGGCCGTCGACGTCACCCTGCTGTCGCGCCGGCTGGCGGGCGGCTACCTCTACGGCGCCCACCCCCGGCTGCGCGAACGCAAGGCGGACGTCGCCACCATGCTGCTCGACGCCTGCGCCGGGCACGTCGGCTCCGGCGCCCAGCAGGTGCTGAGCCTGCTGCGGGGCGCCGAGCCGTACAAGCTGCGTTGGCGCCCGGACACCGTGGTCAACCAGCGGCTGCTGCTGGCCCGCCGCCGCACCGCACCGCTGCTGTCGGCGGCGGTCTGCGACGCGGCGGCCCGCGGCCAGGGCAAGGAGCTGGTCCGCCGCTGGCGCGCCCGCAAGGACGCGAAGAACCCGAAGAACCCGGAGACCACGAAGAAGGACCGTGGTGACGGCGGCGGGCGGTGAGCCGCCCGCCGCCGTCCGCGGGTCACCGGTAGCGCGCCCACCAGTCCGTGCGGATGCAGAGCTTCCCGCCGATCCAGTACTCCACCCAGTCGCCCAGCTCCAGCGGCGAGCAGTTCGGCGGGCGTACGGGCGTGGTGGGAGCCGGCTTCGGCGTGGGGGTCGGCGTCGGGGTGGGCGTGGGTGTGGGCGTCGGCTTCGGGGTGGCGGACGCGTCCGTGTCACGGCCGAAGAGCATCGACCGGTACACCTGGGCCGCCTTCGGGTTGGCTGCGCACTGCCAGACACCGTGCGGGCAGTAGTCCGTGAGCGTGTTGTAGAGCGGCTTGTGCTCGTCCATCCAGGCGAGCATGCGCCGCATGTACTCCGGGTTGTCGCCGTTGCGGAAGAGTCCCCATTCCGCATAGGAGATGGGCTTCTTGTGCGCCTTCGCGAAATCGACGTGTGCCTGCAGACCGTACGGTTCCTTCACCTGCTCGTCGAAGGTGATTCCGCGCGGCTGGTCGTAGGAGTCCATGCCGATGATGTCGACCGTGTCGTCCCCCGGATAGCACTGCGTCCAGGGAATGGCGTCCCGGCCGCGGTTCGGGGTCCAGTCGAACTTGAACTTCTGGCCCGGCACCGCGCGCATCGTGGTGACGATCCTGTTCCAGTACTTCTTCCAGCTCTCCGGGTCGGGCCCGCAGCGATGGGTGTACGTGATGCCGTTCATCTCCCAGCCGAGCACGATCACCGTGTCCGGGATCTTCAACTCGACCAGCCGCTGCGCGAGTCGGCGGTAGTGGTGGTCGAACTGACCGGCGGCTGCGCGGCGCAGCAGCGCGCGGACCTCCCAGTCGGAGACGCCCTCCTCGTTGCGCTCCATCATGGGCACGTTGAGGACGAACATCCGGTCGTCCTCGTCGCGCCGCCACTCCGCCCAGGAGTCCAGGAAGCCGGGCAGCCCCTCGATGTTGGACCAGCGGTCGCCCGGCAGATAGGTGTGCGCCACCCGCAGGTCGGAGCCGCCGAGCCAGTCGCTCAGCTCGGCGATCCGGGCGACGCCACGGGGCCCGTAGTGCAGATAGGCGCCCATGGCCGGCAGCTGCTCCGGAGGCTTCGGGGTCTGGGAGGGAGTGGCCGGCAGGGGCGAGGTGCCCTGCGGCGCGACGGACGCGTTCGGGACGAGGGGTGCCGTCGGAGCGGCCGGGACCGTGGGGGCCGGAGACACCGTGGGAGTGGCCGGGGTCGTGGAAGTGGCCGGGGTCGCCGGAGCCGGTGGGTCGGTCACCCGGACCACCAGCTGCGTGCCCCCGGCGTACACCGGGACCGACGCGAGGGCGAACGACGCGACCACGCCGGCCGCGACGAGCGCCAGCCGTCTGCCGCGGGACCGCCTGTGCCGATGCCGCCGCTGTTGTGGAGCCATGTCCGCCCCTCTCTCCGCTTTCTTCACTTCACTGCTTTCCGCCGCCGATTTCCACCTACTGACAATCAGTCATACGAATACGAATTCCGCCAACTGGGGCTCCGGCCTTCGGGTGCCCGAATCGCCCGCACGGGTGACCCGACGTCAAAGAAATGTGCGAGGACCCCGACGAAATGAATGTGTCGCCGCTCGACACCCGCGTTCCGGCCGTACTGCTGCGGACGGACCGCAATCCCTTCCACCACGGAACCCTGGGAGCCGTACGGTCCTTGGGGCGGGCCGGGGTGGAGGTGCATCTGGTCGCCGACTGCGCGGCGAGCCCCGTGCGCAGCTCCCGGTTCATCCGCGCGACCCACACCCCACCCCGCCCGGGGGCCGGTCTCGACGAGTTCGCGCGCGTCCTGCGCCAGGTGGCGAACCGGGTCGGCCGCCCGGCCGTGCTGGTCGCCCTGGACGACGCGAGCGCGGTGGCCGCCGCCCGACTGCGCGCGGAGCTGACGGACCGTTTCCTGCTGCCAGCCGGGCCGCCCGACCTCGCCGAGCAGGTGGCCGACAAGGCCGAACTCGCCGTGCTGTGCGGGCGGCTGGGCCTCCCGCACCCCGCGACCGCCGTCCCCGACAGCGCGGCGGAGGCGGAGGCCGCCGCCCGTGAGCTGGGCCTGCCGGTGGTGGCCAAGTGGAGCCGTCCGTGGCTGCTGCCCGCCGGATCGGGACTGCGCAGCACGGTGGTGCTGCGCTCGGCCGGGGAGGCGGCGGCCCTGTATCGGCGTACGGAGCGGGCGGGCAGCCGGCTGCTGCTCCAGGCCTTCCTGCCGCCGGGGCTGGACCGCGACTGGTTCTTCCACGGCTACGTGGACCGTGCCGGAGTCGTGCGCTGCGGCGGGCCCGGCCGGAAGTTGGGCGCCTGGCCGCCCGGCGCGGGCCTGACCACGGTCGGCCGCTGGACGCCGAACCCCCAGGTGCAGGCCCTGGCGGAGCGGTTGACCGGCGCGCTCGGCTACCGGGGCGTGTTCGACCTCGACTTCCGCCGCGAGGGCCGGACCGACGTCTACCACCTGCTCGACTTCAACCCCCGTCCCGGCGCCCAGTTCCGGCTGTTCACGGACACCGCCGGTATCGACGTCGTACGCGCCCTGCACCTGGACCTGACCGGCCGTCGGGTGCCGGACGGGGCGCCGGTGCCGGGCCGGACCTTCGTCGTGGAGAACTACGCCCCGCTGACCGCGCTGCGCCCCCATCCGCTCCCCTGCCCGCCGTCCCGGCCGGGTGCGCGCGAGCTGGCCTGGTACGCGCGGGACGACCGCGCCCCCGGCCTCGCGCTGTGGTCCATGTGGCCGCGCCACGCGCTCGGCCGACTGCTGGCGCCCCGCGCGCCCGCTCCCGACCGGCACGTACGCGCCCCCGCCGAGCGCGCTCCCGACCATCACCGCGCCCCCGACGGCCACCGGGCGGAGAACAGCGCCCAGAACCGAGCCGGCAACCGCGCCGAGAAGCGTGCCGAGAACGAGAAAGCGAGCAGTGCCTGATGTACGACCTGCTGGTGGTGGGCGCCGGCCCGTACGGCCTGTCCATCGCGTCCCACGCCGCGGCCGCCGGGCTGAGCCTGCGCGTCCTCGGCCGGCCCATGGCGTCCTGGCGGGACCACATGCCGCCCGGCATGTTCCTCAAGTCCGAGCCGTGGGCCTCCAACCTCTCCGATCCCGAGGGGCGTTGGCGCCTCGACGTGTACTGCGCGCAGCGTGGCGTCGAGGCCCGCCACGGGCTGCCGATCCCGGTCGGCACCTTCGCCTCCTACGGGCTGTGGTTCGCCCGGAACGCCGTTCCCCCCGTCGACGAACGGACGGTGGCATGCGTCCGGCGCCGCTGCGGCGGCTTCGAGGCGGTCCTGACCGACGGCGACGTGGTCCGCGCCCGTACGGTGGTCCTCGCCGTCGGTGTGATCCCCTTCGTCGAAGTCCCGCCCGTGTTCCGCGAGTTGTCCGCCGACCGGGTCTCCCACAGCAGCCACCACCACGACCTCGGCCGGTTCCGCGGCAGGGACGTCACGGTGATCGGCGGTGGCCAGGCGGCACTGGAGACGGCCGCGCTCCTCGCCGAACAGGGCACCAGGGCCCGGGTGTTGGCCCGCTCCCCCCACCTCCGCTGGAACGACGTGCCACCCCCGCTGGTGCGCCCCGCGCTGCACTCGGTCCGCTCCCCGCACAGCGGCCTGGGCTGCGGCTGGCGCAACTGGTTCTATGCCGAGCGGCCCGGCTGGTACCGCCGTCTGCCTGAGGCGCGACGGGTGCGAGTGGCCGCCGAGGCGCTCGGACCCGCGGGTGCCTGGTGGCTGCGCGACCGCGTCGAGCGCACCGTCGAGGTACGGCTCGGCCAGGAGGTCGCCGTGGCGTACGAGACGGGCGACGGCGTGCGCCTGGAGACGGTCGACCGGAGCGGCGAGCTGACCTCGCTGGACACCGAACACGTCATCGCGGCCACGGGGTTCAGGGCCGGGTGCGACCGGCTGGATCTGCTCTCGCCGGAGGTGCGCGCGGACCTCGTGCCCCTGTCCGACGGCTCGCCCGCCGTCGGGCGGGACTTCGAGTCCACGGTCCCCGGCCTGTTCCTCGCGGGCCTGACCACGGCCGCCGGCTTCGGCCCCGCGATGCGCTTCGTGCACGGCGCGTCGTTCACGGCGCCCACCCTCGTACGAGGCGTGCGGCGGCGGCTGCGCTCAGGGGTGCCCGGCGGCCGGATCCCGGTGCCGGGGGCACGAGCCGACCTGGCGTCCACCGCCGGGTCGTGACGGGCCCGGGTGCCGGGCGGCGCGACGCGCCCCCGGCACCCATGGAGCGACTACCGTCCGGTCATCGGCCGGCTGCGGCCCGGCCCCGCCGGTAGACGATGGCCCCGCCCGCGATCAGCGCGAAGCTGGCGACCCCGGCGCCGATCAGCGCCTCACGGTCGCTGCCGGTCTCGGGGAGCGTGGGCGGCTTGGTGGGCGGCGTCGTCGGCGGGTGGGTCGGGGGGTGCGTCGGCGGCTTCGTGGGCGGGTGCGTCGAGTGCGGGGGCTTCGTCGGCGGAGTCGTCGGCGGTTTCGTCGTGTGCGGAGGCTTCGTCGGCGGATTCGTCGGCGGCTTCGTGGGATGCGGCGACTGCGTCGGGGGGTGCGTCGGCGGCTTCGTGGGCGGGTGCGTCGAGTGCGGGGGCTTCGTCGGCGGAGTCGTCGGCGGTTTCGTGGGGTGCGGGGGCTTCGTCGGCGGGTTGGTCGGCGGCTTGGTCGGGTGCGGGGTCTCGGTGGGCGGGTTGGTCGGCGGGTGGTCGCCGTAACCGCCTTCGGTCTCCTCGTCGTTCGGCTGGTCGCCGTAGCCGCTCGACGAGTCGTCGTGGTGTCCGTAGCCGCCGTCGTCCCAGTCCTGCGTGAACTCCTCGTACGCCGCGCCCTCGTCGTACGCCCCGTGCTGGTCGGGCGCCTGGTGAGCGTCGGGCTCCGTGTACTCCTCGTACGACGACGGCGCCCAGGGGTCCTCGGGTTCCGGCGCCGAGGAGACCGACTCGTCGGGCCCGGACGCGGGGGCCGGGGTGTACACGGGCTCCGCGACCGGAGCGGCACGCTCCGGGACGTTCTTGCTGCTCTTGGCGCTCTCGGTCTTCTCGGCCTGCTCGACTTTCTCGGCTTTCTCGGCTTTCTCCGAGGTGTGGTCGCCGGTGTTGCCGCACGCGTTGCCGACGGACGGATTGCCGAGGGCGGCCGCGTCGACGGTGTTGCCGCAGACGTTGACCGGGACGGTGACCGGCACCTCGACCGCGTTGCCCGAAGCCACGCCGGGCGAGTTCGCGGCGGCCCCGTGCGCGCCCGTGTCCGCGAGGACCGGCGTGCCGTAGAGGGACAGCAGGCCTGTCGTCGCGGCGGCCACGACCATTCTCTTGCGCAGGGTCTGTCGCATCTCGTGTTCTTCCTGCTCGCAGAAGTGGGAAAAGCCGGCCTTGGAGCCGTTGAGGACACTCCAAGACCGGCTGAGGCACAGCCGAGCGGCTGGTGCGAGGCGTTACGACGTCAGTCGTTGACGCACACGTTGCCGGCTGCCGGGTTGAGCAGCCCGATGATGTTGATGGAGTTGCCGCACACGTTGACCGGGATGTGGATCGGAACCTGAACCACGTTGCCCGAGAGGACACCCGGGGACCCGATGGCGGCACCCTTGGCCTCGGCGTCGGCGAAGGCCGGGGTGGCGATGCTCAGGGCCATGATCGCGCCGGCGACGACGGCAGCGCTCTTCTTGAGCTTCACGTCATTTCCTTTCTCTGCGGTCATGCCCGAATTGACGGCCGAAACCGAGCGAGCACAGCATGGACGGCTCGCATCATGACCTGCAGCCTGTGAAACGAGGCATAGACATCGGAAGAAACTTCCGAACGCGGAGGGTAGGGTAATTCACCCGATCGCCCCGCGAGATTGTCGGAAAGGCATATCGATGCCACCCGAATGGCGCGTCCGGGGGCAGACGAACGACTCGGGCCGAACGCCACCGCGCGCGACCCGAGTCGTTCGATGATTTTCCGATCAGTGCTTTCCGTCGCCGTTGCCGTTGTCCGAGAGAATCGGAATGTCGGACAGGATGTGCGACAGCGGCTCGTCACCCTTGGCCTGGGTGGAGTTCTCGGTGCACTGCTGGTTCTGCGGCGCCGACAGGATCGGGACGTCCTGCAGCACGGAGACTCCGGCGAGGAGGCCGAGGCCACCGAGGTTGCCCTTGACCGGCAGACCGACACAGGGCTTGTTCAGCGAGCCCTGGACCAGCGAGAGCTGCGGGCTCATGTCGCCCTTGGTCACCGAGTTGCCGAACGCCTGGCTGGCACCGTTGCCGCTGAACGAGGTGGTCCCACCGTCGTCGGCGAGCGCCTGGGGGGCGGCGGCGGCCGCGAGGCCGGTGATGGAAGCGGCGACCGTGACCGCGGCCATTGCCTTCTTGAGCATTTCGCGTTCCTTTCCTGGCGGACCCGCAGGTCCCTGCTCAGGCAGCAACGGTGACCCGCCTCCACCGGTTTCGACACATCACCCGTTCGGCCCGCTCGCACCGGCGAATTCCGGAGCACCGGCCAAACCTCGCACGCCCCGCTTTCACTCCGCCGCGTGGGCCGACGGAGTGAATCGGAGCAACCGGAAAGTCCTGCGGAAGTTGTCCATGGCGCTCCGGTGGAAACGGGGTTCTTCCAGAAGGGAATCGCAAGTGATCAAGAAGATGATGACCGCAGCGACGATCGCCGCCTCCGTCGTCGGAGCCTCGGCCGCCGCAGCGCCCCAGGCGCTCGCCGACGACGCCGGCACCACCACCTTCAGCGGGAACGACGCCCATCAGGTCTACGGCAACTCGGCCACGTACGGGAACATGAGCCCGCAGATGGCGCTGATCCAGGGCTCGTTCAACAAGCCCTGCATCGGCCTGCCCGCGAAGCTCAACCTCGGCGGCATCGGACTCATCGGGATCTCCGCGCTGCAGGACGTCCCGATCCTGTCGGCCCCGCAGAACCAGCAGTGCACCGAGAACTCCACCCAGGCCAAGGGTGACGAGCCGCTCTCGCACATCCTGTCCGACATCCCGATCCTCTCGGACAACGGCAACGGCAAGGACGGCGGCAAGTAACACCCGATAAGCCTCCTAATGCGCCAATAGGGGCAAACCGCGCAACTGTTGGCCGGACGTCAGGTTGATCAGAGCGCAACTCCGCAACGGAGTCCGCTTTCCGAAGGGATCCAACATGAACAAGCTGTGGGCCACCGCGGCTGTTGCTGCTTCCATTGCCGGCCTCGGTGCCGCGACCGCGCCCCAGGCGCTCGCGGACGACGGTGGGACCACCTCGTTCAGCGGCAACGGTGCCAGCCAGGCGTTCGGCAACTCGGTGACCAAGGGCGACATGAGCCCGCAGCTCTCGCTGGTCCAAGGCTCGCTCAACAAGCCCTGCATCGGTCTGCCTGCCAAGCTCAACGTCGGGGGCATCGGAGCCCTCGGGATCTCCGCGCTGCAGGACGTCCCGATCCTCTCCGCCCCGCAGAACCAGCAGTGCACCGAGAACTCCACCCAGGCCAAGGGTGACGAGCCCCTGTCGCACATCCTGTCCGACATCCCGATCCTCTCGGACAACGGCAACGGCAAGGACGGCGGCAAGTAACACCGACGCCACCACCGGACGGACACGAGCGGGTCGCCGAGTTCATCGGCGGCCCGTTCTTCGTGTGTCCGAACACCGTCGCCCCCGGCTCACTTCCTGGCGTACAGCGACTCGATCGCCGCCGCGTACGCCGTCGTGACCGCGTGGCGTTTGACCTTCATGGAGGGGGTGAGCAGGCCGTTGTCCTCGGTGAACTCGCCTTCCACCAGCTTGAACTCGCGGATGGACTCGGCGCGGGAGACGGCTTGGTTCGCGTAGTCGACGGCCTGTTGGACGTCGGCGCGCATCCGGGGGTCGGTGACGATCTCGGAGAGCGGGGTGTCCGGGGGCATGCCGCGGACGTGCAGCCAGTGGGTGACGTCCTCGGGGTCGAGGGTGATGAGGGCGGCGACGAAGGGGCGGTTGTCGCCGACGACGATGCACTGCCCGACCGGGGGACGGCTGCGCAGCCGGTCCTCCAGGACGGCCGGGGAGACGTTCTTGCCGCCGGAGGTGACGAGGATGTCCTTCTTGCGGCCGGTGATGGTGAGGTAGCCGTCCTCGTCGAGCGCGCCGAGGTCGCCGGTGGCGAACCAGTCGTCGGTGAGGGCGGCGTCGGTGGCGACCGGGTTGTTCCAGTAGGTGCCGAAGACGATGGCGCCCTTGATGAGGACCTCGCCGTCGTCGGCGATGCGGACGGCGGTGCCGGGAACGGGCTGGCCCACTGTGCCGGGGCGGGGCTTCAGCGGCGGGACGATGGTGGCGGCGGCGGTGGTCTCGGTCAGGCCGTAGCCCTCGTAGACGATGATCCCGGCGGCGTAGAAGAAGAGGTTGAGGTCGCGGTCGAGGGGGGAGCCGCCGCTGATGGCGTAGCGCATGCGGCCGCCGAGCTCCTTGCGGACGCGGCGGTAGACCAGCAGGTCGTACAGGGCCCAGGCGGCGTACAGGCCGGGGGTCGGGCCGGGGCCCCGGTCCAGGAACTTGTCGAGGTAGGCGCGGGCGAAGCGGACGCCGAGGCGGTGGGCTCGGTCGAAGGAGGCGCCGCGGCCGAGGCGTTCGGCGGTGGCGCGGCCGGTGGCGTGGATCCGCTCGAACAGGTACGGGACGCCGACCAGGAAGGTGGGGCGGAACCTCTTGAGCGCGGGCCGGAGTTCGTCGGGCTTGATGCTCGGGCAGTGGCCGATCTCGATGCGGGCCAGGAGACAGGCGATCTGGATCGTGCGGCCGAGGATGTGGGCGAGGGGGAGGAAGAGGAGGGTGGAGGCGACCTGGCCGGAGATCTCCTTGAAGATCGGGTGGAGCAGTTCGACCGTGTTGGCGGCCTCCGCGTGGAGGTTGGCGTGGGTGAGGACGCAGCCCTTGGGGCGGCCGGTGGTGCCGGAGGTGTAGCAGATGGTCGCGGCCGTGTCGGGGGTGAGGGCGGCGCGGCGCTTGGTGACCTCGTCGTCGAGGACGCCCCGGCCCAGGTCGGCGAGGTGGGCGAGGGCCTGCCGGTCGATCTGCCAGACGTGCGGGGGCTGGGAGTGGCGGGCGGTGGCGGTGGCGACGGCCTCCGCGTTCTCGGGGGTCTCCACGACCACGAAGCGGCAGCCGGAGTCGCGGACGATCCACTCGATCTGGTCGGGCGAGGACGTGGCGTAGACGGGGACGGACTGACCGCCGGCGGCCCAGACGGCGAAGTCGAGGACGGTCCACTCGTAGCGGGTGCGGGACATCACCGCGACCCGGCCGCCGGGTTCGAGCCCGGCGGCGATCAACCCCTTGGCGGTGGCGGTGACTTCGCGGACGAAGTCGGTGGCGGTGACGGGGTGGTAGGCGCCGTGGTGGTCGGCACGGCGCAGCACCACCGCGTCGGGGGCCTCGGTCGCGTTGACGTACGGCAGGTCGGCGATGCTGCCGCCGCTCAGGCGGGGCGCGAGGGCCGGGGTGCGTGCCTCACGGACGACGCCCCGCTCGTCCCGGACGACCTCGACCTTGACGCGGTCGGTGAGGCCGCCTCGCTGTTTCGCCTTGTTCAAGTCCTTGCGTACGCCCATCACCACTCCCCGAGGCCCCATGACCGGTTCATTACCGACGAGTCAACTTACCGGTGCGTAAGGAATTTTCAATGGTTTCGGCGACTCCGGGCGGCCGGGGCGGGGCGGCCCGGGTCCGGCGAGCTAGCCGAGCAGGGTGTCCGCCGTCCTGATCGCCTCGGCCAGGTCGTAGAGGTCCTTGTCCTCGCGGTCCCGGGCCAAGTCGTCGGCTCGGTGGCCCAGTTGGCGGAGGGTGGGGCGGGCGGGGAGGTGGGTCCAGCGGGTGTCCTGGCGGCGGAGGGAGTCGGCGAAGTACGCGGCCACGGCGGCGACGCGGAGGCCGTGCGGTGAAGAGCCCCACAGGTCGCCGTGGAGCGCCGAGGCCTCCAGGCCGGCGGATTCCTCGTGCGGGGTGCGGGAGTCGGGGTCGAGCCAGCGGACGGTGGCGGTGGCGAGGTGGCCGTCCTCGGTGCCCTCCTCGGTGCGGACGGCGTAGAGGGCGGTGACGGTGTGGCCGGGGCCGACCTCGCCGCCGTCGACACGGTCGTCGCGGAAGTCCTCGTCGGCGACCTGCCGGTTGTCGTAGCCGATCAGGCGGAACTCCTCGACCGTCGCCGGGTCGAAGGAGACCTGGACCTTGGCGTCGCGGGCGGTGAGGTCGACGTGGCGCGGGAGTTCCTCGCAGAAGACCTTCTCGGCCTCCTCCTCGGTGGAGACGTAGGTGGTGTGGCCGTCGCCCCGGTCGGCGAGCTGTTCCATGAGCTCGTCGCCGTAGTCGCTGCCGACACCGACGCCGAAGAGGGTGATGCCGTGCTCGCGGCGTTCGCTCGCGATGCGTTCGAGGATGGTGTCGGCGTCGGTGGCGCCGGTGTTGGCGAGGGCGTCGGACAGCAGCACGACCCGGTTGGTGGCGCCCTTGCGCAGGCCGTCGACGGCGGTCTCGTAGCCGGTCTCGACGCCCGCCGCGAGGTTGGTGGAGGCGGTGGGTTCCAGGCTGTCGACCGCGTCCAGTACCTGGTCCCGGTCGTCGTCGAGGCGGGTCATCGGCAGGACGGTCTCGGCCTGGTCGCTGAAGGTGACGATGGCGACCGAGTCGTCGTCGCGCAGCCGGTTCGTCATCGTGCGCAGGGCGTCCTGGGCGAGGTCGAGGCGGCCCGGTTCGGCCATGGAGCCGGAGACGTCGATGACGAAGGTGAGGGCGGCGGGCGGGCGCTCGCTGTCGCCGCCGGCGGCTCGGGTGGCGAGGCCGACGCGGACCAGGGACCAGGTCCCGTCACGGCCGTCGTCGTCCGTCCGGGCGCCGTCGACGGTCACCGAGAAGCCGTCGCCGTCGGGGCGTTCGTAGTCCTGGCGGAAGCTGTTGACGAATTCCTCCGGGCGCACGGTCGCCGGGTCGGGCAGGCCGCCGTCGTCGAGGGTGCGGCGGGCGTAGCCGTAGGAGGCGGTGTCGACGTCGAGGGCGAAGGTGGACAGGAAGTCGTCGGGGGTCGGGGCGATGTCCTGGGGCTCGCCGTCCGGCTCGCCCTCCCGCTGCTCGCGGGGCCCGGTGCCCTCGGGGGCGGGGGCCGGGAAGCCGTCGTCGGGACGGCTCTCGCCCTTGCCCCGGTCGTACGAGGAGGAGTCGCCCTGCCCGTCGACGCTGCCGCTGCACCCGGTGAGGAGGAGGGCGCCGGCCGTGCCCAGGGCGAGGAGCGCGGTGCCGAGCCGTCGCCGGTGTCGTGGTGCCGTCGGCCGCGGCCTCGTCGTCGGACTGGTCCTGCGATACGTGTGCATCCGGGCCCCCTAGCCACGTCATCTGTCGCCTTTTCGTGGGCGACTGTTGTGACTGTGACGGCGCGGGGGGCCCGGACGTGCGCTACGGGGAGTTGCGGATCCGTCTCGAAGCGGCCACGGCGGGGGCCCGTCGAGACCGGTAGGTGATCTTCCGTTGACCTAGGAGACGACGTCCTTGCGGCCGAAACCCCTGAAGGCCAGGGCGAACAGGACCAGGGCGTACGTTATGGAAATCGAGACGCCCTGGATCATGTCGGTGTACTCGGGCTGCGGGCGGACCACGTCCAGCCAGGCGTACTGCCAGTGCGTGGGCAGGAAGTGGCGCCAGTCGCCGAGGGCGGTCACCTCGTCGAGGACGCTGCCGACGATGGTGAGGCCGACGGCGCCGCCGACCGCGCCGAGCGGCGCGTCGGTCCTCGTGGACAGCCAGAACGCCAGGGCGGCGGTGACCAGTTGGGACACGAAGATGTACGCCACGGTGATCACCAGGGCCTGCGCGGCGGCACCGGCGGCGAGTTCGCCGCCGGTCGGCAGCTGCAGCGGCCCCCAGCCGTAGGCGGCGGTGCCGACGGCGAGGGCGACGACCGGCAGCAGCACCAGCGCGGCGAGGCTGAGGGTGAGTCCGACGACGAGCTTGGACCACAGCAGCCGGGCGCGGGGCACGGGCGCGGCGAGGAGGTAGCGCAGGGAGGACCAGCTGGCCTCCGAGGCGACCGTGTCGCCGCAGAACAGCGCGACGGGGATGACGAGGAGGAAGCCCGCCGCGGCGAACAGGTTCACCGCGGCGAAGTTCGCGCCGGACGCCGTGGCGGTGTCCATCAGGTTGGTGCGGTTGTTGCCCTCGCCGGGCGAGCCGCCGACCTGGAAGGCGATCAGCAACACCAGCGGCAGGGCGAACAGGATGCCGAACATGACCATCGTGCGGCGGCGCTTGAGCTGGCGGACCAGCTCGACCCGCAGGGGGAGGGTGCGGCCGGCGCGGTAGCCGTCGGCGACCTCCACGGGCCGCTCGGACCCGGGTTGTGCGTGCTCGGCACGCTCGGCCAGCGTGCTCATGCGGACTCTCCGATCAGGGTGAGGAAGGCGTCTTCGAGGCGGCGGTGGGGGCCGACCGACGCCACGGGGACCTCCAGCCGTACGAGTTCGGCGACCAGGCGCTGGGCGCTGCCGTCGGCGCCGAGGCGGACCACCAGGCCCTCGTCGGCGCGGACGGCCGAGTCGACGCCCGGCAGGGCGGCGATCTTCTCGACGACCGGCTCGTCCACGGGCTCGGACGTGCCGACCAGCAGCGTGTCGCCGGAGCCGACGATCTCGCTCACGGGGCCCGCCTGGACGAGCTGCCCGTGGTCCATGACGACCAGATGCGTACAGGTCTGCTCGACCTCGGCCAGCAGGTGGCTGGAGACGATGACCGTGCGGCCGGCGGCCGCGTACCGGATCATGACCTCGCGCATCTCGCGGATCTGTGGCGGGTCGAGTCCGTTGGTCGGTTCGTCGAGGATCAGCAGGTCGGGCAGGCCCAGCATGGCCTGGGCGATGGCCAGGCGCTGGCGCATGCCCTGGGAGTAGGTGCGGACGGCGCGGGCCAGGGCGTCGCCGAGGCCGGCGATCTCCAGGGCCTCGTCGAGGTGCGCGTCCTCGGCGGGGCGGCCGGTGGCGGCCCAGTACAGCTCCAGGTTCTCGCGGCCGGAGAGGTGCGGGAGGAAGCCCGCGCCCTCGACGAACGCGCCGACCCGGGAGAGCACCGGGGCGCCCGGCACGATCGCGTGGCCGAAGACCCGGATCTGGCCGCCGTCGGGCTGGATCAGGCCCATCAGCATGCGCAGGGTCGTCGTCTTGCCCGCGCCGTTCGGCCCGAGGAGGCCGAGGACCTGGCCCTTCTCGACGCGGAAGGAGAGGTCGCGGACGCTGTAGCGGTCGCCGTTCCTGTACTTCTTGCTCAGGTCGGTGATCTGGAGCGGGACCTCGGCGAGCGCCGGGTCCGGGGCCGGGGTGACGATGCGGCGGCGTCCGGTGACCAGCAGGATCGCGGCGATCACGGCACCCGCGATCGGCAGGTACCAGACCCAGGCGGGCAGCACGTCCGTGCGGTCGGCCCGGCCGAGCGGCGTGGGCACCTCCAGGTCGCCCTTGAGGGAGACGGTGTACGTCGCCGGGGTCGTCGGGGAGGCGTAGCCGAGGTCGGTGGAGGCGAGGACGAGGCGGAGGCTGTGGCCGTCGTCGAGTTCGTGGTCGATGGCGGGGAGGGTGAGCGTCACGTCCTTGCCGGCCTTGGCGCCCTCGACGCGCAGCGGCTCGACGAGCTGGGACGGGAGGACCTGGGACCTGCCGTCCGGGCCGACGTCGTACACCTTGGCGAAGAGGACGGCGTCCTCGCTGGTGGACTTGACGTGGACCGTCGCCGTGGGCGAGCCGGTGATCTGGAGGTCGTCGGCGACGGGCTTCGACTGGAACGCGGCGAACTGGCCGGGGAAGTCCAGGGAGATGCTGACGCCGAGCGTGGAGAGCTGGGCGAGGCCGCCGGCCGCGCCGAGGCCGGGGAGCGCGGAGATGCCGGGCGGGTTGGCGCCGGCCGGGTTCTCGAAGCTCTGCTCACGGCCCGCGAGGGCGATCTTCGTGGGGTCGCTCTCCAGGCCCGGGTAGGTGTCGTCGGTGGTGCCGGCGAGGCGGGGTTCGCCGTCGCCGGAGCCGGTGCCGAGGGTGCGGGTGACACGGAACGCGGAGCCGGTGTCGGCGCCCTTGTCGTCCTTGAGGTAGCGGTCGAACCAGGCGTCCGTGCGGGCCTGGACCCGGCCGGTCTCCATGTCGCCGCCGTCGTGGCCGCCGGAGATCCAGTCGACGTCCACGGGGGCGCCGTTGGCTTTGATCGCCTTGGCGGCGGCGTCGGCCTGACCGAGCGGGAAGAGGGAGTCGGTCTGGCCCTGCATCAGCAGGGTGGGCACCTTGATGCGGTCGCCGACGGCCTCGGGGCTGCGCGCGTCGAGCAGCTTCACGGCCTCCGCGTCGGGCTGTCCGGACTCGGCGACCCGCTGGTACATCTCGCACAGCTGCGTCTCGAACTTCTCGCAGCCGCCGCCGGTGTTGACGAAGAGCCCGGCCCACAGCTTCTTGAAGACGCCGTTCGGGAAGAGGGCGTCCGCCAGGTTCCAGTACGTGATCGCGGGCGCGATGGCGTCGACGCGGTCGTCGTACCCGGCGGTCAGCAGGGCGATCGCTCCGCCGTAGGAGGCGCCGGCCATGCCGAGGCGCGGGTCGCCCTTCTTGTCGAGCCGCACCTCGGGGCGTTCCGCCAGCCAGTCGATCAGCTTCGAGACGTCGGCGACCTCGCCCTTCGGGTCGTTGAGGCCGATCTTGCCGGTCGACTTGCCGAAGCCGCGGGCGGACCAGGTCAGCACCGCGTAGCCGTCGCGGGCGAGGTCCTCGGCCTGGTCGCGGACGTCGTTCTTGCTGCCGCCGAAGCCGTGGCCGAGCAGGACGGCCGGGCGGCGGCCGTCGCCGCCGGAGGTGAAGTACGAGGTGTCGATGCGCACGCCGTCGGCCGTCTCCATGGACTGGTCGGCGCGTTTCACCGGCGCCGCCTCGTCCGAGGCGGTGGCCGTCCAGGTGCCGGCCCCGGCGAGCACGACGACGGCGGCCGCGGCGGCGACGACCCGCCGCGGCCTCCGCCGCAGCGCTCCGCGCAGTCGCGGCCCGGTCAGTCGAAGATCCATGCGTCAACGGTACGGGGCGGTACCGGTGCCCCATGGCCCCCTGAGGGGGGAAGAGTGGGACATCCCACGGTCGTACGGGGGGAATTCGGCATACAGCGGGTGCGGTATGCGGGGGCGCGCGACGGACCTGACAGCAACCTGATAAGTGGCCCTTCGGTTCGCTCCGCACACCGGTGCGGCGCGCGAAAGTTACTTGAAGTTTCACATTGACTCGTGGGCCAGTGATCCAACAAGCTGATGATCTATCGCAACCCCCACTGCGCGAAGGGATCGACGCAGCGATGCAACGACTCATCACCAAGGCCCTGACCACGGCCGCGGTCACCGCCGCCCTGATCGCCACAGCCGTCGGCGTCACCTCCGCCGACACCGGCCGGACGCCGTCGAACGGTCACTCCGTCTCGGCGGCGTGCTGGCCGAACACCCCGTGCTGGAAGAATTGGTAGCCCAGGGGCCAGGCCGGCGGCAGGGGCGGCTCGTCCGACCGCCCCGGGAGACGTGACAGAGGGGCGGCCGGTGCACGGCCGCCCCTCTGTCACGTTTCAGGGCTCAGTGGTTGCGCGGGAAGCCCAGGTCCACGGCCGAGGGACCGTCGGCCGGGTCGGGCCAGCGGGTGGTGACGACCTTGCCCCGGGTGTAGAAGTGGGTGCCGTCGTTGCCGTAGATGTGGTGGTCTCCGAAGAGGGAGTCCTTCCAGCCACCGAAGGAGTGATAGCCGACGGGGACCGGGATCGGGACGTTGACGCCGACCATGCCGGCCTCGACCTCCAGCTGGAAGCGGCGGGCGGCGCCGCCGTCGCGGGTGAAGATCGCGGTGCCGTTGCCGAACGGCGAGGCGTTGATGAGGGCGATGCCCTCGTCGTAGGTGTCGACGCGCAGGACGGTCAGCACCGGGCCGAAGATCTCGTCCTGGTACGCCTTCGCGGTCGTGGGCACCTTGTCGAGGAGCGAGATGCCGATCCAGTGGCCGTCCTCGTAGCCGTCGACGGTGAAGCCGGTGCCGTCGAGGACGACCTCGCAGCCCTCGGCCGCCGCGCCGGTGACGTACGACGCCACCTTGTCGCGGTGGACGGCCGTGATCAGCGGGCCCATCTCCGAGGTCGGGTCGTTGCCGGGGCCGATCTTGATCTTCTCGGCGCGTTCGCGGATCTTCTCCACGAGTTCGTCGCCGATCGCGCCCACCGCCACGACGGCCGAGATCGCCATGCAGCGCTCGCCGGCGGAGCCGTACGCCGCGCTCACAGCGGCATCCGCCGCCGCGTCCAGGTCGGCGTCCGGGAGGACCAGCATGTGGTTCTTGGCGCCGCCGAGGGCCTGCACGCGCTTGCCGTTCGCCGAGGCCGTGGTGTGGATGTAGCGGGCGATCGGGGTCGAGCCGACGAAGGAGACCGCCTTGACGTCCGGGTGCTCCAGGAGGCGGTCGACGGCCACCTTGTCGCCGTGGACGACGTTGAAGACGCCGTCCGGCAGACCCGCTTCCGCCAGCAGCTCGGCGATCTTGATGGAGGCCGACGGGTCCTTCTCCGACGGCTTCAGCACGAACGTGTTGCCCGTCGCGATGGCGATCGGGAACATCCACATCGGGACCATCGCCGGGAAGTTGAACGGCGTGATGCCGGCGACGACACCCAGCGGCTGGCGGATCGAGGAGACGTCCACGCGGCTCGCGACCTGCGTCGACAGCTCACCCTTCAGCTGCACGTTGATGCCGCAGGCCAGGTCGACGATCTCCAGGCCGCGCGCGACCTCGCCGAGCGCGTCGGAGTGCACCTTGCCGTGCTCGGCGGTGATCAGCTCCGCGATCGCGTCCCGGTTGGCGTCCAGCAGCGCGCGGAACTTGAACAGGATCGAGGTGCGCTGGGCCAGCGACGACTGGCCCCAGGTGGCGAAGGCCTCCTTGGCGGTGCGGACCGCCGCGTCGACCTCGTCGACGGTCGCGAAGGCGACCTTGGTGGTGACCGCGCCGGTCGCCGGGTCCGTGACCGGCCCGAACGTACCCGACGCGCCTTCGACGGTCTTGCCGCCGATCCAGTGGTTGACGATCTTCGTCATTCCAGAAACTCCTTGCTTACAGATGGCGGCGTCGGGTTGAGACGTGCCGGTCGTACTCCTCGCGTGCCTTGACCGCCGACGCGCGGGTCGCGGTCTCGGCCACAGGTACATCCCACCAGGCCTGCGCGGGAGGCGGGCCCGACACTGTGTCTGCCGTTTCGGTCTCCACGTAGACACAAGTGGGAGTGTCGGCCGCCCGTGCCTCGGCGAGGGCGGCGCGCAGGTCACGGACCGTCTTGGCGCGCAGGACGCGCATGCCGAGACTGGCCGCGTTGGCGGCGAGGTCCACGGGCAGGGGGGCGCCCGTGAACAGGCCGTCGTCCGGATTCCGGTGGCGGTACGCGGTGCCGAACCGCTCGCCGCCGACCGACTCCGAGAGGCCGCCGATGGAGGCGTACCCGTGGTTCTGCACCAGCAGCACCTTGATCGGGACGTTCTCCTGCACGGCCGTGACGATCTCGGTCGGCATCATCAGGTACGTGCCGTCGCCTACCAGTGCCCACACGGGGCGCCCGGGAGCGGCCATCCGGACACCGATCGCGGCCGGGATCTCGTACCCCATGCAGGAGTAGCCGTACTCCAGGTGGTACTGGTCCCGCGACCGGGACCGCCACAGTTTGTGCAGGTCACCGGGGAGGGAACCGGCCGCGTTGATGAGGATGTCGGACTCGTCGACGAGCTCGTCGAGGAGGCCGAGGACCTGGGCCTGGGTGGGCCGGGTGTCCGGTTCGTCGGCCTCGTAGCAGGCGTCGACGCGGTGCTCCCAGCGCTGCTTGTCCTCCGCGTACTCGGCGACGTACGCGTCGGCGACCCGGTGGCCGTGCACCTCCAGCGCCTCGGAGAGCGCTTCGAGACCCGCCCGCGCGTCCGCGACCAGCGGCAGACCGGAGAGCTTGTGGCCGTCGTAGGGTGCGATGTTGAGGTTGAGGAAGCGGACGCCGTCGGCGGCGAAGAGGGTGTTCGAGGCCGTGGTGAAGTCCGTCCAGCGGGTGCCGACGCCGATCACCAGGTCGGCGGTGCGGGCCAGTTCGTTGGCGGTCGCCGTTCCGGTGTGGCCGATGCCGCCCACGTCCTGCGGGTGGTCGAAGCGGAGGGAGCCCTTGCCGGCCTGGGTGGAGGCTACGGGGATGCCGGTGGCGTCGGCCAGTTCGGCGAGCGCCTCCTCCGCGCGGGCGTGGTGGACACCGCCGCCGGCGACGATCAGCGGGCGGCGGGCGCCTCGGATCGCGTCGATCGCGGCGGCCAGTTCGGCGACGTCCGCCGCCGGCCGGCGCACGGTCCAGGTCCGCTCGGCGAAGAACTCCTCCGGCCAGTCGTACGCCTCCGCCTGCACGTCCTGCGGCAGGGCGAGGGTGACCGCGCCCGTCTCGACGGGGTCGGTGAGGACGCGCATCGCCTGGAGCGCGGCCGGGATCAGCGCCTCGGGGCGGGTGATCCGGTCGAAGTACCGCGACACCGGGCGCAGGGTGTCGTTGACGCTGATGTCGCCCGCGTACGGCACTTCGAGCTGCTGGAGGACCGGGTCCGCCGGGCGGGTGGCGAAGATGTCGCCGGGGAGGAGCAGCACCGGGAGGTGGTTGATGGTGGCGAGGGCCGCGCCGGTGACGAGGTTGGTGGCGCCGGGGCCGATGGACGTCGTCACCGCGTGCGTCGACAGCCGGTTCGACTGGCGGGCGTAGCCGACGGCCGCGTGCACCATCGACTGCTCGTTGCGGCCCTGGAGGTAGGGCATGTCGTCGGCGTACTCGACCAGCGCCTGGCCGAGGCCCGCGACGTTGCCGTGGCCGAAGATGCCCCAGGTGGCGCCGATCAGCCGCTGCCGCTCGCCGTCGCGCTCGGTGTACTGGGCGGCGAGGAAGCGGACGAGGGCCTGGGCGACGGTGAGCCGCGTGGTGGCCGTGGTCGTGGTCGGGCTCATCGGTACCCCTCCGTGTGGTCGGGGTGGAAGCAGATCTGCCACTTGCGCTCGGGCCCGGGGCCCGCCATCACGTTCAGGTAGTACATGCTGTGGCCGGGCTGCGCGATGGACGGGCCGTGCCAGCCGTCGGGAACGAGCACCGCGTCACCGGAACGGACCTCGGCGAGCACCTCGGCGCCGCCCTCGCGGGAGGGCGACACGCGCTGGTAGCCGAAGCCGTTCGGGCCGTCGATCTCGAAGTAGTAGATCTCCTCGAGTTCGGTCTCCTCGCCCGGCCGGTTCTCGTCGTGCTTGTGCGGCGGGTACGAGGACCAGTTGCCGCCGGGGGTGATGACCTCGACGGTGATCAGCTTGTCGCACGCGAAAGCGTCGGCGGAGGCGAAGTTGCGCACCTGACGGGCGCAGGTGCCGCTGCCCCGGTCCTCCACGGGGACCTCCGGCGCGGGGCCGTAACGAGCGGGGAGTCGTCGCTCGCACTTCGCTCCTGCCAAAGCGAAGCGGCCTCCCGCGCCGGAGGCGATCTGTACCCGGGCGTCGCGGGGCGCGTACACGAAGTCGGAGACTCCGGCGAACACGCTCTCCCTGCCCAGGATCTGAAACTCCGTGACCCCGTCACCGTCTGAATTGCCCGGTTCCTCCGACACCTGAACCGTACAACCGCCGCCCAGGGACAGCACGATCCACTCACTGTCCCCGGTCGTGAAGGTGTGCGTCCCGTCCGGTCCCAACTCCACGATCCTGAGGCTGCTGTGGGTCCAGCCCGCCCTCTTCGGATCGATGTCGAGGGTGTACTGGGCGTTCGCGGTGGCGCCCTTGGGTACGTACAGCTCGGTCTTCTGTGTCATGCGGCCCTCACAACAGTCCGACGGCGGTGTCCACGGCGGCGGTCACGTCGTCGTCCGCCGGGTAGAGCAACGAGCGGCCGACCACCAGGCCCTGCACGGTGGGCAGTTGCAGCGCGCCGCGCCACTTCTCGTACGCGCCCTCCTGGTCCTCGCCGACGTCGCCGCCGAGCAGGACGGCGGGCAGCGTCGAGGTCTCCATGACGCGGGCCATGTCGTCGGGGTTCTCGGTGACGGGCACCTTCAGCCAGGTGTACGCCGAACTGCCGCCGAGGCCCGCCGCTATGGCGATCGACTTGGTGACGGCCTCGGCGCTCAGGTCGTTCTTGACCTTGCCGGTGGCCGGGTCGCGGTGGCTGATGAACGGCTCGACGAACACGGGGAGTCGGCGCTCGGCCATGGCGTCCACGGCGCGGGCGGTGGACTCCAGGGTGGTGAGCGAGCCCGGGTCGTCGTAGTCGACGCGCAGCAGGAGCTTGCCGGCGTCGAAGCCGAGGCGCCGCATGTCCTCGGGGCGGTGGCCGGTGAAGCGGTCGTCCAGTTCGAAGCTGGCGCCCGCGAGGCCGCCCCGGTTCATCGAGCCCATGACGACCTTGCCGTCGAGGGCGCCGAGGAGGAGCAGGTCGTCGAGGATGTCGGCGGTCGCGAGGACGCCGTCCACGCCGGGGCGGGACAGGGCCAGGCACAGTCGTTCGAGGAGGTCGGCGCGGTTCGCCATGGCGAGCTTGCGGTCGCCGACGGAGAGGGCGCCACGGGCCGGGTGGTCGGCGGCGACGATCATGAGCCGGCCGGAGTCGCCGATCAGGGGGCGCCGGGTGCGGCGGGCGGCGGCCTCGGCAATCGCCTCGGGGTGGTGGACCCGGGTGCGGACGAGGGCGGAGACGTCTACGGGACCGAGGGGGCCCACGGGGCGGGTGGAGGTCACAGGACCGCTCCCGCCGCGACCGCTGTCTCGATCTCATCCACCGTGGGCATGGCGGAGGAGCACTCCAGACGGGAGGCGACGATCGCGCCGGCCGCGTTGGCGTACCGCATGATCTTCTCCAGGTCCCAGCCTTCGAGCAGGCCGTGGCAGAGGGAGCCGCCGAAGGCGTCACCGGCACCGAGGCCGTTGAGGACGTTCACGGGCAGCGGCGGGACCTCGGCGGACTCGCCCTTGCTGTTGACCGCGAGGACACCCTTGGGGCCCTGCTTGACGACCGCCAGTTCGACACCGGCGTCGAGCAGCGCGCGGGCGGCGGCCTGTGGCTCGCGGACCCCGGTGGCGACCTCGACCTCGTCCAGGTTGCCGACGGCGACGGTGGTGTGCCGCAGGGCCTCCTCGTAGAAGGGGCGGGCCTCGGCCGGGTCGGTCCAGAACATGGGGCGCCAGTCGAGGTCGAAGACCGTCGTCCCCGCCTTGGCGCGGTGGGCGAGCGCGGCGAGCGTCGCCGTGCGGCTGGGCTCCTCGCTCAGGCCCGTGCCGGTCACCCAGAAGATGCGGGTCCCGGCGATCGCGTCGAGGTCGAGCTCGTGGGCATCGATCTCCAGGTCCGGGGCCTTGGGCCTGCGGTAGAAGTACAGCGGGAAGTCGTCCGGCGGGAAGACCTCGCAGAAGGTGATCGGGGTCGCGAGGCCCGGCACCGGGGTGACCCAGCGGTCGTCCACGCCGAAGTCGCGCAGCGCCTGGTGGAGGTAGTCGCCGAAGGGGTCCTCACCGGTGCGGGTGATGACGGCGGTGGTGCGGCCGAGTCGGGACGCGGCCACCGCGACATTCGTCGCCGATCCGCCGAGGAACTTCCCGAAGGACGTCACCTGCGGCAGCGGGACGCCCGTCTGCAACGGGTAGAGATCCACACCGATCCGCCCCATGGTGATCAGGTCGTACGCCATCGAGTTCCCTTCACGCGCCGGTTCCCGTCAAGGTCTAGTCGCGTGGGAGCGGCCCTGTCAATACTTTGTCCAGACATTCGGACTACCTATTGACACCCTCAGCTCCGGGGCTGAAGCTGACTCCCATGACGTCGTTGTCACCTCAGTCCTCACTCTCGCGCATCCGAGTCGGCTCGGCGCCCGACTCCTGGGGCGTCTGGTTCCCCGACGACCCCCAGCAGGTCCCCTGGCAGCGCTTCCTCGACGAGGTCGCCGCTTCCGGCTACGAGTGGATCGAGCTGGGCCCGTACGGCTATCTGCCGACCGACCCGGCGGTCCTCGCCGAGGAGACCGCCAAACGCGGCCTGAAAGTGTCGGCCGGCACGGTCTTCACCGGGTTGCACCACGGTCCGGACGTCTGGGAGAAGACCTGGGCGCACGTGGCCGACAACGCGGTCCTCGCGCAGGCCATGGGCGCCAAGCACCTCGTCGTCATCCCGTCGTTCTGGCGGGACGACAAGACGGGCAAGGTGCTGGAGCCCAGCGAACTGACCGTCGAGCAGTGGCGGCACCTCACCCAGCTCACCGAGCGGCTCGGGCGGGAGGTGCGGGAGAAGTACGGCCTCCAGATCGTCGTCCACCCGCACGCCGACACCCACATCGACAGCGAGGAGAACGTCGTCCGCTTCCTGGACGGCACCGACTCCTCGGTGGTCTCCCTCTGCCTCGACACCGGGCACTACGCCTACTGCGGCGGCGACAGCGTCAAGCTGATCGAGACCTACGGCGAGCGCATCGGCTATCTGCACCTCAAGCAGGTCGACCCCGAGATCCTGGCCGACGTGCGGGCCAACGAGATCCCGTTCGGGCCGGCCGTGGCCAAGGGTGTGATGTGCGAGCCGCCGAAGGGTGTGCCCGAGCTGGGGCCGGTGCTGGCCGCTGCCGCGAAGCTGGACGTGGATCTGTTCGCGATCGTCGAGCAGGACATGTATCCGTGCGAGCCGGACGCTCCGCTGCCGATCGCTCAGCGGACGCGGGCGTTCCTGAGGTCCTGCGGGGCGTAGCGGTTGGCGTGCTCGGAAGGGGCTGGGGGCTGCGGGGCGTTCGAGGCCGCGGGTTCGTCGTGGCTGGTCGCGCAGTTCCCCGCGCCCCTGAAGGGCGCGGTCGTCGGGCCCTTGTCATGAGGCGCGCGGCGGTGCGTCATGAATGTTCCCCTTCTGTCACATGTGTCACGTGGACGCGGGTTTTTCGTCACACGTGGCACACGAGGGCTCGCGTCGATCACCGGGGGTCGTTGGTCGGTCACAGGTTTGTGAATCGCCAGCGCAGCGCCCGGCTCCCCCTACGGCCCTCCCGGCCGCGCCGTGGTGCGCGCAGGGAGGTGCCACTGATGACGACCGAACGACTTCTCTGGTCGTACAAGGACATCGCGGCGCACATCCGTGTGCAGCCCGACACCGTCCGCTCGTACCGCAAACACGGGCTGCTGCCGCCGCCGGACCACGTGGAGAGCGGTAAGCCCTACTGGTACGCCGACACCATCCGCGCCTGGGTCGCCTCCAGACCGGGCAACCGGGGGCGCAGGGCCGACTGAGCGGTCCCTCCTCGCGACTATTCGTTTGTCCCCGGGTCCCTTCGCTGTCCAGGATCCGGGGATGAGCTTTTCCGAGAAACCCGTACTCACCGGTGAGAAGGCTGTCCTGCGGCCGTTCACCGAGGACGACGCGCCCGTGATGGCGCGGATCCTGGCCGACCCGGAGGTCGTCCGGCTCACCGGCAGCCCGGCCGAGGGCTTCGAGCCGGACCGGCTGCGGTCCTGGTACGGCAGCCGCAACGACCGGACCGACCGCCTCGACCTCGGCATCGTGGACCGGGCCAGCGGTGACCTGGTGGGTGAGGCCGTGCTCAACGAGGTCGACGAAGCCAACCGCAGCTGTTGCTTCCGGATCCTGATCGGCCCCGGCGGGCAGAACCGGGGGCTGGGCACGGAGGCCGTGCGGCTCACGGTGGGCCATGCCTTCGAGCACATCGGTCTGCACCGCGTCTCGCTGTACGTCTTCACCCACAACCCCAGGGCCCGGCGCGCCTACGAGAAAGTCGGCTTCGTCGCCGAGGGGATCGAGCGGCAGACCCTGTGGCAGGGCGGGGAGTGGATCGACGCCGTGCGGATGTCGATCCTCGCCCCGGAGTGGGCCGCCCATCGGGGGCGACCCGAGGGGAACGGGGTCAGCTCCACGGTTCGATGACCGTCACCCCGCTGCCGGGGGCCGTGCCCATCGCGGCGAGCGCGGCAGGGGCCGCGTCCAGGGTGATCGTCGAGGTGACCAGGAGGTCGGGGCGGAGGACGCCCGTGCGGACCAGTTCCAGCATTCGGGGGTAGGCGTGGGCCGCCATGCCGTGGCTGCCCAGGAGTTCGAGTTCGAGGGCGATCGCGCGGGCCATGGGGACGGGGGTGGTGCCCGCCTCGGAGGGGAGCAGGCCGACCTGGATGTGGCGGCCCCGGCGGCGGAGGCCGTTGACGGAGGCCGCGCAGGTGGCCGGGGAGCCGAGCGCGTCCAGGGAGAGGTGGGCGCCGCCGCCGGTGAGGTCGCGGACCGCTTCGGCCGTGTCCTCCACCGCCGACGCGTCCACGCACTCCGCCGCCCCGAACTTCCGGGCCAGGTCCAGCGCCCGGGGCGACACGTCGACGGCGACCACACGGGCTCCGGACGCCGCCGCCACCATCACCGCGGAGAGGCCCACACCGCCGCAGCCGTGGACGGCCACCCACTCCCCCGCCGCGACCCTGCCCTGCGCTACCACCGCGCGGAACGCCGTGGCGAAACGGCAGCCGAGGGAGGCCGCCGTGCCGTACGACAGCTCGTCGGGCAGCGCCACCAGGTTCACGTCGGCGTGGTCCAGGGCGACGTACTGGGCGAACGAACCCCAGTGGGTGAAGCCCGGCTGTGTCTGCCGCTCGCACACCTGCTGGTCACCGGCCGCGCAGGCGGCGCAGGTGCCGCAGGCGCACACGAACGGGACGGTGACCCGGTCGCCGGGGCGCCAGGCCGTGACCGCCGCGCCGGTCTCCTCCACGACGCCGGCCAGTTCGTGGCCGGGGACGTGCGGGAGCGTGATGTCCGGGTCGTGGCCCTGCCAGCCGTGCCAGTCGCTGCGGCAGAGGCCGGTCGCCTCTACGCGGACGAGCACGCCGTGGGGGGCGGGGTGGGGGGCCGCCAGGTCCTTCACCGTGAGCGGCTTGCCGAACTGCTCGAACACGACTGCGCGCATGTGCCCCATCCTTCGGTTCGGGCCGGTGATCACTGCCGGTCCCGTGTTGGTCAGCATCGCATCGTCGGTGTGTGGGGTTTTTCGCCCCCGCCGCCCCTACCCGTCCCATCCTCAAGGGGCTGCGCCCCTTTGACCCCCAAGCGTCCCTTCGGTGGGGGCTGGTCGCGCAGTTCCCCGCGCCCCTGAAAAGGCCTGCGGCCTTTTCCGAGGCTGCGGGTCAGGGGGCGGAGTGGGCCGGTTCCGGTTCTGGGGCGGGGGTGGGGTTCTGGGTGCGGGGTGGCTCTCCCTCGCTCAGGCCGAATCTTTCGTGGAAGCGCCTCAGGGGGGCCGGGGCCCACCATGTCGCGCGGCCTGTGAGGCGCATGACGGCGGGGACCAGGAGGCTGCGGATGACCATGGCGTCCATGAGGACGGCGAGGGCTATGCCGAGGCCGAGCATCTTCGTGTTGGTGACCCGGGAGGTGCCTATGGCGATCATGACGACGGCGAGGATGACGGCCGCGGCGGTGATCAGGCCGCCGGTGCGCTGGAGCCCGAAGCGCACCGAGGCGGTGTGGTCGCCGGTGTGGTCGTGCTCCTCCTTGATGCGGGAGAGCAGGAACACGCCGTAGTCCATGGAGAGTCCGAAGGCCACGCAGAACATCAGCACCGGCAGGGTCGTCTCTATGGAGCCGGGGCTGGTGAAGGCGAGCAGGCCGGAGAGGTGGCCGTCCTGGAAGACCCACACCAGGGCGCCGAACATCGCCGTCAGGCTGAGGGCGTTGAGAAGGACCGCCTGGAGGGGGATCAGCACGCTGCCGGTGAGCAGGAAGACCAGGAACAGGGTGACGATCGCGATGAAGGCGAGGGCCCAGGGGAGGCCGTCCCCTATCGCCGCCTTGGTGTCGACCAGGACCGCCGCCGTGCCCGTCACCGAGGTGTCGAAGGGGGCGTCCGTCGCGCGGATCTCCTCGACCAGGTGTTGTGCGCCCTCGTCGACCGCCTCGCCCTTCGGCTGCACGGTGAAGTAGGCCCAGTCGCCGTTGACCAGGGGCCCCTCCACCCGGAGCACCTCGGGCAGGTCCGCCAGCCGTTCCTTGTAGGTGGCGTACTCCGCCTTCGTCGCCTCGCCCTCCGCGAGCACGGACAGGCCGCCTCCGGGAGTGCCGGGGAAACCCTCGCGAAGGTGCTGTTGCACGATGTGCGACTCGGCGGTGGAGGGGAGTTGACGGTCGTCGGCCGTGCCGAACTTCACCCCCAGGAAGGGGAGGCCGAGGAGGAGCAGACCGGCGGTCGTGGCGACGGCGAAGTACGGGGCGCGGCGCATGACGAGGGCTGCCATCCTGCCCCAGGCCGCGCCCTCCTCCGCGGCCGGGGAGTCCGCGCTGCCGGTCTTCGCCTTGCGGCGCCTGAACAGCTTGCGCAGGTCCAGGGCGTTGACGCGGTCGCCCAGGAGGACCAGTGCGGCCGGGAGGAGGATCAGGGCCGCTGCCGCCGCCAGGAGGACCACCGCGATGCCCGCGTAGGCGAAGGACTTCAGGAAGTACTGCGGGAAGACCATCATCGCGGCCAGGGAGACGGCGACGGTGAGGGCGGAGAAGAGGACCGTGCGGCCGGCTGTGCGCAGGGTGGTGGCGACGGCGGTCAGGGGGTCGGCGCCGGTGGCCAGCTCCTCTCGGAAGCGGCGCACGATGAACAGGGCGTAGTCGATCGCGAGGCCCAGGCCCATGGCCGTGGTGAGGTTCAGGGCGAAGACGGAGACGTCGGTGACCTCGGTGAGGCCGCGCAGGATCGCGTTGGTGCCGAGGATCGCGACGATGCCGACGCCGAGCGGCAGCAGGGCGGCGACCGCGCTGCCGAAGACCATGACCAGCAGGACGAGGGTCACCGGCAGGGCGATCATCTCGGCCCGCAGCAGGTCCTCCTGGATGGTCGTCTGCATCTCGTGGCGGACCGCGAGGATGCCGCCGACCTTGACCTCGACCGGGCCGTGCGTGCCGCGGAGCTCGGGCGCGATGCGGTCCAGGGTCTTGTTCACGGCGGTGTCGTCGCCGGTGAGGCGGGCCGCTATCAGGGCCTCGCTCCCGTCCTCCGAGCGCAGGGTCGGGGCGCCCGTCCGCCAGTAGGAGCCGACGCCCGTGACGCCCTTCTCGGCGGCCAGCCGGTCGGTCAGCTTCCTCGCCTCGGCGGCGACGGCCGGGTCGTCGACCGAGGCCTCGCCCGCGTCGACCAGCAGCAGGAAGTTCGGCTGGGAGTCGGGGAACTCGCGCTCCAGGGCCTTGGTCGCGTAGGTGGACTGGGCGGCCGGGTCCTCCCAGCCGCCGCTGCCCAGGCGGTCGGCGACATCGCTGCCCGCGACGACCGCGAGGGCGGTGAGGACGAGGGCGACGAGCAGGGAGAGCCGGGGGCGGGCGGTCACGAACCGGGTCCAGCCTCCCGGTCGGGGTGGCCGGTTGACTTCGGTCATGGTGCGGTGTCCCCTTCACTCTGATCGCTCTGCGTCCACGCCGAGCGCAGCCAGGTGGCCCGGGAGCACCGAGCCATACACTGGCAAACACGAGCAGTCGCTCGCGTTTCTCCAGAATGCGAGCGACCACTCGCGTTTGTCAATCACGTCCGGAAAGCTGGGGATAACCGCGTGCCCACCCACCAGGAGAAGGAAGAGCCCGAACAGCCCCAGAAGGCTGAGCGACTCCGGGACAAGGAGCAGCCGCGCCGCCGCCAGGCCCGCGGCGAACGCCGTATCGCCCAGCTCCTCGACGCCGCGGCCGCCGTGTTCAGCTCGACCGGGTACACCGCCGCCAGCACCAACGCGATCGCCCGCGAGGCGGGGGTCTCACCGGGCACGCTGTACCAGTTCTTCCCGAACAAGGAAGCGATCGCGATCGAGCTGGGCGAGCGGCTCATGCGGGAGATGCAGGCGGCGTACGGCGAGGCGCTCGCCCCGGTCGACCCGGCGACCCCGTTGGAGGAGGCCGTCGCGGCGGCCGTCGACCGTTTCATCGACTTCAACTGCCGGCACCCGGTGTTCTTCGCCCTGATGCACGGTCCGGACGTCCCCGGACGGATCGCCGAGCAGCACGACGCCCTGCACACGACCCTGGTCGCACGCGTCGAGGCCCTGCTCACCCCCCTCCTGCCCGACGAACCGGCCGCCGCCGTCACCCGCGTCGCGCGTGTCTGCATCGGCGTCTACATGGCGGGCCTGGAGCTGGTGCTCGCCCACGAGGGCGCCGAACGCGACGCCTACGTACAGGAACTGAAGAACGTCGTGCTCCGCTACCTGGAGCCACTCGTGGGCGACAAGCTCGCCGCCGGTCCCGCGAGCGGCACTCCCGCCCCACGCGCCTTGGATTCATACCCCTAGGGGGTATAAGATGGGCGCCATGGAGGGTTACCCGACCCGACATCGCCCCCACACGCCCCGATGAGGAGTAACGACATGGCCACCGAAACCGACACCCAGGGCTCCGTCACCGCTGTCTACAAGGTGAGCGGCATGAGCTGCGGGCACTGCGAGGGCGCCGTTTCGGGCGAGATCACCCAGCTCGACGGCGTGTCCTCCGTGAAGGCCGTCGCCTCCACCGGCGAGGTCACCGTGGTCTCGGCCGCCCCGCTCGACGAGGAGGCCGTGCGCGCCGCCGTCGACGAGGCCGGCTTCGAACTGGTCGGCAAGGCCTGAGACCGGGCACCGCCACGGACGTACGGGCACGGACATGACGAGCACCACCGCGACAGCCGCCATAGGAGACCCCGTCCACGAGGTCGAGCTGACCATCGGCGGCATGACCTGCGCCTCCTGCGCGGCCCGCGTCGAGAAGAAGCTCAACCGCCTGGACGGGGTCACCGCCTCCGTCAACTACGCGACGGAGAAGGCGAAGGTCACCTACCCCCCGGGGCTGGAGGTCGCCGACCTCATCGCCACCGTGGTGAAGACGGGGTACACGGCCGAGGAGCCACCGCCCCCGGCCCCCGCACCGACCGAGCACGAAGAGGCCCTCCCCGCGGAGGAGGCGGACCCCGAACTCGCCTCGCTGCGGCAGCGGCTCACCGTCTCGGCCCTGCTCGCGGCGCCCGTCGTCCTCATGTCCATGGTCCCCGCCCTCCAGTTCGACAACTGGCAGTGGCTCTCGCTGACGCTGGCCGCGCCCGTCGTCGTCTGGGGCGGGCTGCCCTTCCACCGGGCCGCGTTCACCAACCTCCGGCACGGCGCGGCCACGATGGACACGCTCGTCTCCGTCGGCACGCTGGCCGCCTTCGGCTGGTCCCTGTGGGCCCTCTTCCTCGGGCACGCCGGCATGCCGGGCATGCGGCACGGCTTCGCGTTCACCGTCTCCCGTACGGCGGGCTCGTCGACGATCTATCTCGAAGTGGCCGCCGGGGTGGTCGCGTTCATCCTGCTCGGCCGCTATCTGGAGGCCCGCTCCAAGCGCCGCGCCGGTGCCGCGCTCAAGGCGCTGCTGAGGCTGGGCGCCAAGGACGTCTCGGTGCTGCGGGAGGGGCGGGAGGTACGGATCCCGGTCGGGCGGCTGGCGGTGGGCGACCGTTTCGTCGTACGCCCCGGGGAGAAGTTCGCCACCGACGGCACCGTCGTGGAGGGCGCCTCCGCCGTCGACGCGTCGATGCTGACCGGTGAGTCGGTGCCGGTGGACGTGACCGTCGGGGACGCCGTCACCGGCGCGACCGTGAACGCCGGCGGCCGGCTGGTCGTCGAGGCGACCCGGATCGGCGCGGACACCCAGCTGGCGCGGATGGCGCGGCTGGTGGAGGACGCGCAGAACGGCAAGGCGGAGGTGCAGCGGCTCGCCGACCGGATCTCAGCCGTGTTCGTCCCGGTCGTCCTCCTGATCGCGGTCGCCACCTTCGGCGCCTGGCTCGGTGCCACGGGCGACACCACCGCCGCGTTCACGGCTGCCGTGGCGGTGCTGATCATCGCCTGCCCGTGCGCGCTCGGCCTCGCCACGCCGACCGCCCTGCTGGTCGGCACCGGGCGCGGCGCCCAGCTCGGCATCCTCATCAAGGGCCCCGAGGTCCTGGAGTCCACCCGCCGCGTCGACACCGTCGTCCTGGACAAGACGGGCACCGTCACCACCGGCCGGATGACGCTGCAGGGGGTGTACGTCGCCGGGGACGCCCACGCGGGCATCGGTGAGCTCGGCGAGACGGACGTCCTGCGTCTCGCCGGCGCCGTCGAACACGCCTCCGAGCATCCGGTGGGCCGGGCGATCGCCGCGGGCGCCGAGGAGCGGGTGGGCACACTGCCGCCCGTCGAGCGCTTCGAGAACCTGCCCGGAAGGGGCGTACGCGGCCTCGTGGCGGGCCACGACGTCCGGGTGGGCCGGTTCCTCGACGAGCCGCTCCCCGAGGCCCTGAAGGGCGCGAAGGAGGCCGCCGAGAACGAGGGGCACACGGCGGTCGTCGTCCTCCGCGACGGCGTGGCACTCGGTGTCGTCACCGTCGCCGACGCGATCAAGGAGACCAGCGCCGAGGCGGTACGGCGGCTGCGGGCGCTCGGGCTCACCCCGATGCTGCTGACCGGGGACAACGAGCGGGTGGCCCGGACCGTGGCCGCGGCGGTCGGCGTCTCCCCCGAGCACGTGATCGCCGAGGTGCTGCCCGAGGACAAGGTCGACGTGGTCCTAAAGCTCCAGCGCGAGGGCCGTACGGTCGCGATGGTCGGCGACGGGGTCAACGACGCCGCCGCGCTGGCCGTGGCCGATCTGGGGCTGGCCCTGGGCACGGGGACGGACGCGGCGATCGAGGCGGGCGATCTGACGCTGGTGCGCGGGGACCTGCGGGTGGCCGCCGACGCCATCCGGCTGTCGCGGCGGACCCTGTCCACGATCAAGGGCAATCTGGCCTGGGCCTTCGGATACAACGTGGCCGCGTTGCCGCTGGCCGCCGCCGGATTGCTCAACCCGATGATCGCGGGGGCGGCTATGGCCTTTTCGTCCGTTTTCGTGGTAACGAACAGCTTGCGACTCAGGACATTTTCGTGACCGCCGGGCAAAAGTCCCTCTAGAGTCCGGAAGCAGCACCACATAAGCTCTTCACAAGGCTCGCGCATCATCCTTACGCTGGGACCTCGATCACCGATTTGGGTCTCTTGCGCATCTTCAGGACATTTCGCAAGAGACGCAGATCACAGTGGAGTGAACGTAACCACCGAAGGGGTTCGTGAGTCTAAGTTGGCGATGTCAGAAGCGTCTTGGGGGGCGTGACTGGCATCTGGGGATGTCTTGGGGGACGTTCCCGGAATTGCGTTGCCGGGGCACGTGCACCGGGGAGCTTTGAGCGGCCCTCCCGTACGTACGCGTCCCGGCAGACCGCACACCGCGGCACAACAGACACATAGAGGTAGGACGACGAGCTCCGCTCGTCGAGCTCAGCGAATTCAGGCGCTGTGCCCACCAGACGCCCGGCCGGATCCCGTGGGGGGAATCCGCACCGGGACATGGGAAGGCGCCCTGCTCGCCGGCCCGTGGGGGGACCAGCGTTGCAGGGCGCCTTCTCGCTTTTTTTGAGGCTCGGTTCGCCTCCGGGGCGCTTGTGCCTGTGTCGAGACGGCGAACGTGCTCGGCCCTCCTTCGTCGGGCGCTGCGCGCTCCCCCACTCTCGGCTTCGCTCGAGCGGGAGGTGCCCCCATGCCGTCTCGACACAGGCGCGCCCCTTCGGCTCACTCGCCGTAGGGCGCCCCCCGTCTCAGCGGGCAAGCAGTGGGCCCGTACGGACGGCTCTCCGTACGGGCCCCTCTGCTACAAGTACTCGGCTCAGCGTGCCTCGACCGGGACGAAGTCGCGCTCGACGACGCCCGTGTAGATCTGGCGGGGGCGGCCGATGCGGGAGCCCGGCTCCTTGATCATCTCGTGCCACTGGGCGATCCAGCCCGGGAGGCGGCCGAGGGCGAAGAGGACCGTGAACATCTCGGTCGGGAAGCCCATGGCGCGGTAGATCAGGCCCGTGTAGAAGTCCACGTTCGGGTAGAGGTTGCGCGAGACGAAGTAGTCGTCGGAGAGCGCGTGCTCCTCCAGCTTCAGCGCGATGTCCAGCAGCTCGTCGGACTTGCCGAGGGCCGAGAGGACGTCGTGCGCGGCGGCCTTGATGATCTTGGCGCGGGGGTCGAAGGACTTGTAGACCCGGTGGCCGAAGCCCATCAGGCGGACGCCGTCCTCCTTGTTCTTCACCTTGCGGATGAAGGAGTCGACATCACCGCCGTTCGCCTGGATGCCCTCCAGCATCTCAAGGACGGACTGGTTGGCGCCGCCGTGCAGCGGGCCCCAGAGCGCGGAGATACCGGCCGAGATCGACGCGAACATGTTCGCCTGGGACGAGCCGACGAGGCGGACCGTGGAGGTCGAACAGTTCTGCTCGTGGTCGGCGTGCAGGATGAGGAGCTTGTCGAGCGCCGAGACGACGACCGGGTCGAGGTCGTACTCCTGGGCCGGGACCGAGAAGGTCATGCGCAGGAAGTTCTCGACGTAACCGAGGTCGTTGCGCGGGTAGACGAACGGGTGACCGATCGACTTCTTGTACGCGTACGCCGCGATGGTCGGCAGCTTGGCGAGCAGGCGGATCGTGGAGAGGTTGCGCTGCCGCTCGTCGAACGGGTTGTGGCTGTCCTGGTAGAACGTCGACAGGGCGCTGACCACGGAGGAGAGCATCGCCATCGGGTGGGCGTCCCGGGGGAAGCCCCGGTAGAAGTTCTTGACGTCCTCGTGCAGCAGGGTGTGCTGCGTGATCTCGTTCTGGAAGGTGGAGAGCTCGTCGACGGTCGGGAGCTCGCCGTTGATCAGCAGGTACGCCACCTCCAGGAAGGTGGAGCGCTCGGCCAGCTGCTCGATCGGGTAGCCGCGGTACCGAAGGATGCCCTGCTCACCGTCGAGATAGGTGATGGCGGATTTATAGGCGGCGGTGTTGCCGTAGCCGCTGTCCAGGGTGACCAGACCGGTCTGGGCCCGGAGCTTCCCGATGTCGAAGCCCTTGTCGCCGACGGTGCTGTCGATCACCGGGTAGGTGTACTCGCCGTCGCCGTACCGCAGTACTACAGAGTTGTCGCTCACGTCATCCCTCACCGACGTAGTGCCTCTTCTTCGAGGTGCCCTGACTGTCTCTACCATCCCCCAATTGGCTCTGGAGAGTGCACTCGGGGTCGACCATCGGGCCCATCGGCGGCACTCAGTGCCGCCAACTTGCTCATCCTGCCCCTTCCGTCCGACATCTGGAAGGGCTGTGTGACCTTTACGACTCGTTTGATCGATCAAATTTCACTCACGGGTCACCGGAACCGCGCGAGAGGTTCCCCCGCAGGCGGCCCATGACTACAAAACCCGTGGTGCGAGGCGGAAGTCGAGAGCCGTGCACCGCCGGCCCGCCGAGACCGTCCGGACCGCCTGCCCTATCGCCTTGCGGGAGCCGACGAGGACGACCAGCTTCTTCGCCCTGGTCACCGCCGTGTAGAGGAGGTTGCGCTGGAGCATCATCCACGCTCCGGTGGTGACCGGGATCACCACGGCCGGGTACTCGCTGCCCTGGGACCGGTGGATCGTCACCGCGTAGGCGTGCGCCAGCTCGTCCAGTTCGTCGAACTCGTAGCCCACCTCCTCGTCCTCGTCGGTGAGGACCGTCAGCCGCTGGTCGACCGGGTCGAGCGCGGTGACCACGCCGACGGTGCCGTTGAAGACTCCGTTCTCGCCCTTCTCGTAATTGTTGCGAATCTGGGTGACCTTGTCGCCGACGCGGAAGACCCGGCCGCCGAACCGCTTCTCGGGCAGGTCGGGGCGGGCGGGGGTGATGGCCTGCTGGAGCAGTCCGTTGAGGTTGCCCGCGCCCGCCGGGCCCCGGTGCATCGGCGCCAGCACCTGGACGTCCCGGCGCGGGTCGAGCCCGAACCTGGCGGGAATGCGACGGGCCGCGACGTCCACGGTGAGCCGCCCCGCCTCCTCCGTGTCGTCCTCGACGAAGAGGAAGAAGTCCTTCATGCCGTCGGTGACCGGATGCTGCCCGGAGTTGATCCGGTGCGCGTTGGTCACCACACCGGACTGCTGGGCCTGGCGGAAGACCTTGGTGAGGCGGACGGCGGGGACGGGGCTGCCGTCCGCCAGCAGGTCGCGCAGGACCTCGCCCGCGCCGACGCTGGGGAGCTGGTCGACGTCGCCGACGAAGAGCAGGTGGGCGCCCGGGGGCACCGCCTTCACCAGCTTGTTGGCGAGGAGGAGGTCCAGCATGGAGGCCTCGTCGACGACCACCAGGTCGGCGTCCAGCGGGCGGTCCTTGTCGTAGGCCGCGTCGCCGCCGGGCTTCAGCTCCAGCAGGCGGTGGACGGTGGAGGCCTCGGCGCCGGTCAGCTCGGCGAGGCGCTTGGCGGCCCGGCCGGTGGGCGCGGCCAGCACGACCTTCGCCTTCTTGGCGCGGGCCAGCTCCACGATCGAGCGGACCGTGAAGGACTTGCCGCATCCCGGGCCGCCGGTCAGCACGGCCACCTTCTCGGTCAGCGCGAGGCGTACGGCGGCCTCCTGCTCGGGGGCCAACTCCGCGCCCGTACGCCCCTTCAGCCACGTCAGTGCCTTGTCCCAGGCGACGTCGTGGAAGCCGGGCATGCGGTCGGCGTCGGTGCGCAGGAGGCGCAACAGCTGGGCGGAGAGGGAGAGTTCGGCGCGGTGGAAGGGGACGAGGTAGATGGCGGTGACCGGGTCGCCACCGTCCTGCCCGGGTACCTTCTCGCGTACGACGCCGGGCTCGCCCGAGTCCTCGTCCGGCAGGGCGAGTTCGGCCAGGCACTCGATGACCAGGCCCGTGTCGACCTGGAGGAGCTTGACCGCGTCGGCGATCAGACGCTCCTCCGGGAGGTAGCAGTTGCCCTGGTCGGTTGCCTGCGACAGGGCGTACTGCAGGCCCGCCTTGACGCGCTCCGGGCTGTCGTGGGGGATGCCGACGGACTGGGCGATCTTGTCGGCGGTGAGGAAGCCGATGCCCCAGACGTCGGCGGCGAGCCGGTACGGCTGGTTCTTCACGACCCCGATCGAGGCGTCGCCGTACTTCTTGTAGATACGGACCGCGATGGACGTGGACACCTCGACGGTCTGGAGGAAGAGCATGACTTCCTTGATCGCCTTCTGTTCCTCCCAGGCGTCGGCGATCTTCTTGGTGCGCTTGGGGCCGAGACCGGGGACCTCGATGAGGCGCTTCGGCTCCTCCTCGATGATCTGCAGGGTGTCCAGGCCGAAGTGCTGGGTGATGCGGTCGGCGAAGATCGGGCCGATGCCCTTGACCAGACCGGAGCCGAGGTAGCGGCGGATGCCCTGGACGGTGGCCGGGAGGACGGTCGTGTAGTTCTCGACGGTGAATTGTTTGCCGTATTGGGGGTGGGAGCCCCAACGGCCCTCCATGCGCAGGGATTCGCCGACCTGTGCGCCGAGCAGCGCGCCGACGACGGTCAGGAGATCGCCGCCGCCCCGGCCGGTGTCCACGCGCGCGACCGTGTAGCCGTTGTCCTCGTTGGCGTACGTGATGCGTTCCAGGACGCCTTCGAGTACGGCGAGACGTCGTTCGCCCGGGGGATTTCCCGCCTGTTGAGCCATGATCCGACGGTACCGGGGAGGTGTGACAGGGGCGGTGGAACGTGAGGTCACGGGTGAGCGTCTGAAGTGGTGGCTGGGAGATGTTGACGAAAGGCCCTCGTAGTCCGAAGAGATGCTAATGTCACTGATCGCATTCATTTGGTCTCAGGCAGTGAAGTCGGCTGCCGCGGCCGTCGATCACAGGAGCCGACTTGACGCCTCGTAAGCGAACCGGCCGGTGCGCCACCCTCCTGGTGACGGCCGCGTTGGTGACCGGAGCGCTCACCGGGTGCCAGCCCCTCGCGGAGGCCGCTTCCGCCACGTGCGAGGACACCGGGAGCCGCGTCGACGAGCTGAAGGCGTACGACGTCCTCGAATCCCGGCCCCCGGGGACGATCGTGCCCAAGGGCTTCAAGGACCTCGAGGCCGGCTGCTGGGAGGACAGCGGCGAAGCCTGGCTGTACGCCGACCGCACCTACGTCTTCCCCGGCGAGAAGGCCGAAGTGATCCAGTACTACCGGGCCGCGGCGGAGCGCGAGGGGTGGAAGCTGTCCCGGAGCACGCGACAGGCCCTGGAGAAGGACCCGTCGGCGAGCCTGTGCTTCACCCGCGGCGGGACGGACGACGCGACGACGCTCGACGTCTACTTCCTGACCAAGGAGATCCTCGACGCCGAAGAGACCGAGACCGGGCCCGAGTTCGCGTCCGGGTTCGGCTACCGGGTGTCCGTCGGCGCCACGGCCGACGGCTCGCCGAACAGTTGCTCGGACTGAGGTAGCCGCCGACCGGCAGGCAGGTCACTCATCGCTTCCAGCCAACTTTGGCCGGAAGCGAGCGCTTGGCATGCAACGGATTGACTTCTGTAAGGGCCTTATGAAGATCTTCAGGTCCTTGCGGGAAGAACCCGCACCGTTGCAAGGAGTAGGCTTGACAGCCACTTTCCTCCCCCGGGCCCGGCGAAGACGCCTGCGCTCGGTGGCGGCGACCGTCGTCCTGGCGATGGCGTTCGAGACCGCCGTGATCGTGGGAACCACCAATGTGGCACTGGCCGCGGGCCGCGAAGCCCCGGCTGCCGACCGGAACAAGCCGGCGAAGGACCTCGGGTCCGCGACCGCCGGATCAGTGGCCGCCGCCCGGCTGAAGGCGAAGATCCAGAACCGTCGGATCGAGGCACTGGACGCCCGCACGGAGACGTCCACGACCTACGTCAACCCCGATGGTTCGGTCACCCAGACCGCGTACGCGGGACCGATCCGGTTCCAGGACGACCAGGACCGGTGGCAGGACGTCGACGTCTCCCTGGAGAAGCTGTCGGACGGCTCGGTCGGCGCCCGGCGGCATCCGCACGGACTGCGCCTGGCCGGAAAGAGCAAGGCCCCCAAGGGGCTGAAGGACGTCGGGGAGAGCACCGGTTCGGCCGGCGTCCCCCTCGTGACCCTGGAGGGCCGGACCGGGCAGCGGATGCGGCTGGGCTGGTACGGGACCCTGCCCGCGCCGGAGATCGAGGGCGCGGAGAAGAACATCGCCCGCTACCGGAGCGCGCTGCCCTCGACGGACCTCCTGATCGAGTCGACGCGTACCGGCTACGAGCAGTTCCTGGAGCTGAAGGATCGTTCCGCCGTCGACGCGAGCGGGGCGATCACCTACAGCCTGACCGCCAAGGGGCTGACCGCGAAGGAGAAGGCGGACGGCTCGGTCTCCTTCACCGACGCCAAGGGCAAGGCCGTCGGGGTCCTGCCCGCGCCGGTGATGTGGGACGCGCAGGTGGACGCCAGGTCCGGTGAGCACAAGCGCACCGCGCCCGTCGCGGTGAAGGTGGCCCAGGACGGCGACACCGTCACCCTGACCCTGACCCCGGACGCGAAGTTCCTGGCCGACGACACGACGCGGTTCCCGGTGACGATCGACCCCGCGATCAACGTGGGGACCAGCTTCGACGCCTTCGTGCAGGAGGGTCACACCGCCGACGAGTCCGCCTCCACCGACCTCAAGCTCGGCAACAACGGCTCCTCCGAGGTGGCGCGGTCGTTCCTGTCGTTCCCGATGAAGAACATCACGGGCAAGCAGATCACCGCGGCGAAGCTCAATCTCTTCGCCTACCACTCGTGGTCCTGCACCCCGAAGAGCTGGGAGGTGTGGTCCACCGGAGCCGCGAGCACCGCCTCGCGCTGGACCTCGCAGCCGGCCTGGGAGACCAAGTACGCCACCAGCACCCAGACCAAGGGCTTCTCCAGCGCCTGCAACGACGGCTGGGTGTCCGCCGACGTGACCGCCCTGGCGAAGGCGTGGGCGAGCGGCGGCAACGGCACCAACCACCTGGGGCTGCGGGCCACGGACGAGACCGACCCGTACGGCTGGAAGCGGTTCAACTCCGGCAACGCGGCCTCCAACACCCCCTATCTGTCGGTCACCTACAACTCGATCCCCGAGCAGCCGACCCTGCTGGCCCCGCTGAGCGCGGCGGCCACCAACGACACCACGCCGACGCTGTCGGCGAAGGCCCTGGACGGTGACGGGTCGCAGGTCACCCTCGACTACGAGGTGTGGACGTCCACCGGAACCTCCGCCCTGCGCACCGGTTCCAGCGCCGCGGTCGCCTCGGGAGCCCAGGCCAACTGGACCCCGGCCGCCCTCGCGGCGGGCTCCTACAAGTGGCGGGTCCGCGCGGGAGACGGCTCCGCCACCAGTGCCTGGTCGGCTTTCCGCACGCTGACGGTGGACACCGCGTCCCCCGCCGCGACCTCGGTCACCTCCGGTGACTTCCCCGCCGGGCAGTGGTCCGGCGCTCCGAACGGCAGCGGCGACTTCACCGGCGGCTTCACCCTCACCCCGCCGTCGGCGGACGTCAAGGAAGTCCAGTGGCAACTGGACGGTGGAGCCTGGCAGACGATCGCCACCGCGGGCGCGGCGGTGACGGCCAAGCCGGTGTTCCGCGCGGGCAAGCACCTCCTGACCGCCCGCACGAAGGACGCCGCGGGCAACGCCTCCGCCCAGACCACCTTCACCTTCTACGCGGGTTCGGGCGCCGCGCTGCTCGCCCCCGCCCAGGGGGACCGGCCCGCGCGGCGGACCGTCCTGTCCGGCCAGGGCAAGACCGCCGACACGGGGGTCCGTTACCAGTACCGGCGCGGTGAGACCGACACCTGGAAGGACGTTCCCGTCGCCGATGTGCGACGCAAGTCGGACAACACCGCCGTCGCCGCCTGGCCGGTGAAGGTGACCGGTGGCGTGCCGGACGAACTCGTCTGGAACATCACCGACACCCTCGCCGAGGACGGTCCGGTGGACATCCGCGCGGTCTTCACCGACGGCTCCAGCACCGACGCCTCCCCGGCGACCTCCGTCACCGTCGACCGCGACGCGGGGGCCGCGCCGACCCAGGCCGCCGGGCCGGGCGACGTCAACATGCTCACCGGTGACTACACGGTGTCCGCCACGGACAGTTCGTCGTTCGGACTGACCGCGAGCCGCACCGCGTCCTCACGCCGTCCCACCGCCGGTGGGCAGCAGGAGGGACAGGTCGCCATCTTCGGTCCGCAGTGGACCGCGGGAACGGCCGCGGAACTCACCGACTCCCAACTGCTGTACATACGCAGGACGTCGAGCACCTCGGTCGCGCTGGTGGACGTCGAAGGGGAGGAGACCGGTTTCACCGCGACGAGCGGCGGCGGCTGGAAGCCCGAGGAAGGTGCCGAGTCCCTGACCCTGACCGGCAGTCTGACGGGCTCCTTCACCCTGAAGGACACCGAGGGGACCACGTCCCAGTTCACCAAGATCGACACGGCCGCGACAACCTGGCAGCTCTCCAAGAGCTCGCTGTCGACGGAGAACTCCACCACCTCGCTGATCTCGGAGAAGGTCACCGTGGGCGGCGCCGTGCTGGCCCGGCCGAAGTACGCGATCGCCCCCTCGTCCGCCGTGAGCAACGAGACCTGCGCGAACGCCCCGTCCACCAAGGGCTGCCGGATCCTGGAGTACCAGTACGCCACCACGACCACGGCGAGCGGCAGCACGCTGGGCGACTACGCCGGGCAGGTCTACCGCATCCGCCAGTGGTCCACCAACCCGGGCGCGGCGAACGCCACCGCCACCGTGGTCTCCAGCTACGCGTACGACGCCTCGGGCCGCCTGCGTGAGCAGTGGGATCCCCGGATCTCCCCGGCGCTGAAGACCACCTACACCTACGACAGCGCGGGCCGGGTGGTCACCCAGACCCCGCCGGGCGAGCTGCCGTGGACGTTCGAGTACGGCAAGGCGGGCTCCAGTTCCGTGGCCGGCGACGGCATGGTGCTGTCCGTGTCGCGGCCCACGCTGAAGCCGGGCAGCAAGGACGAGCCCGACGGCGGCAGGGCGGCGCTCTCCCTCGTCTACGACGTCCCGCTGTCCGGCACCAAGGCCCCCAACCAGGTGGCCCCGGTCGACACCAGGACGTGGGCGCAGACGGACGCCCCCACGGACGCCACCGCCATCTTCCCCGCGGACCAGGTGCCCGCCTCGCACAGCGGGAACGATCTCGGTGCCGGGGACTACGACAAGGCGACCACCACCTACACCAACGCCTCGGGGCTCCAGGTCAACACCGGTCTGCCCGGTCGGCACCTGACCACCACGCAGTACGACGCGTTCGGCAACATCGTCTTCGAACTGGGGGCCACCAACCGCGAACTCGCGCTCGGCAGCGAGGAATACCAGGTCAACACCCAGAGCGAACTCGGCATCCTCTCCGATTCGACGGCCGAGCGCGCCCAGAAGCTGGCCACCGTCGCGAAGTACTCCAGCGACGGCCGGCGGATGGTGGACCAGCTCGGACCGCTGCACCTGGTCACCCTGACCAAGCAGCTCCAGGGTGACGCCGACAGCCCCGACATCCCGGCCCGCACCCAGGTGCCCGCGCGGGAACACATCGTCACGCGGTACGACGAAGGCCGTCCGACCGACGGGTCCGCCCTGGTCATGGACCAGCCGACCACGACGTCGACGGGTGCCTTCGTCGAGGACTACCCGGCCGACGCCGACGTGCGCACCAGCACGACCGCCTACGACTGGGCGAAGGGTCTGCCGGTCAGCAGCGTGACGGACCCGACCGGGCTCAAGCTGACCCGGGCCTCCGTCTACGACGCCCAGGGGCGCATCACCAAGAACAGCCAGCCCAAGTCCAACGGGGCCGACGCCGGAACGGTGGTGTCGCAGTACTGGTCCGCCACTGGCACCGGAGCGTGTGCGGGACGCCCCGAATGGGCGGACCTGCTGTGTTCCAGCGGCCCGGCGGGCAGGATCACCGGGGGCGGCTCGAACCCCGACGAGCTGCCCACCAAGACCCTCGAGTACGACCGCTGGGGCAACGCCACCAAGGTCACCGAGACTGCCAACGGGGTGACGCGCACCACCGTCACCACCTACGACGCGGCCGGCCGGGGCAAGCAGATCCAGATCAGCGGCGGCGTCGGCACGGCCGTACCGACGCAGACCATCACCTTCGATCCCGCCAACGGCCAAGTGGCCACCATGTCCGACGGCGCGACGACGGTGCGCCATGTCGCCGACAAGCTCGGCCGCGAGATCTCGTACGACGACGGCGCGGGCAACGTCACGCGCACCGAGTACGACGCCCGCGACCGCGTCACCAGGCGGTCCGACTCGGCACCTTCGGAGACCACGTACGACTACGACAGCCTGACCGGCCTGCCGACCCGGATGCACGACTCCGTCATGGGCGGCATCGGCGACGTCACCGGTTCCTACGACTCCGACGGGCGCCTCTACAAGCAGAAGCTGCCGTGGAACATGGACGTCGAGTTCAACCTTGACCCGACGGGAGCTGAGACCTCGCGCTACTGGCACTGGGAGTCCGGCTGGACGGTCCAGGGCGAGTCGGTCAGCGAGAACATCCACGGTCAGGTCGTCTCCCGCACCACGTACACGGGCGGTGGGGCCTACCAGGAGTACTCCTACGACGCGGCCGGTCGCCTGACCAAGGCCGACGACACCCAGACCGGCGTCACGACCCACCGCGGGTACGGGTTCGACGACAACACCAACCGCACGTCCCTGGTGACCACGGTCGACGACGTGGACGGGGGCGCCCCCACCACCAGGACGGTCGACTCCACCTACGACAGCGCCGACCGGCTGATCAGGACCGGCACCGCCTACGACGCCTTCGGGCGCACGACCACCCAGTCGAGCGGTGCCCAGTACTCCTACTACGCCAACGATCTGGTGCGCCAGATCACGGCGCGCGGCGAGCGCACCACCTGGAGCCTCGACGCGGCCGGGAGGCTCGCCTCGTCCACGACCGAGAGTCAGGACGACAACGGGGCCTGGTCCACCACGGCGACCGTCCGCAACCACTACGGGGCCGACGGGGACAACCCGACGTGGATCGGCGAGGGCGACAGCAAGATCACCCGCAACCTGTCGGACCTGACGGGGAGCCTGATCGCCACCACCGGCGCCGCCGGTGACGTGGTCCTCCAACTCACCAATCTCCACGGTGACATAGCCACCCAGATCCCCCTGGCGGACGCCACCACTCCCGTGGTCAACACCTACGACGAGTACGGCAAGCTCCTGCCCGGAACGGACGCGTCCCGCTACGGCTGGCTCGGCGGCGAGCAGCGCTCGTCCGAGACGCCGAGCGGCGTCACGCTCATGGGGGTCCGCCTCTACGACGCGGACACGGGTCGGTTCCTCTCCGTCGACCGGATCGTGGGAGGCAACGCCAGTTCGTACGACTACTGCTTCGCCGACCCGGTCAACTGCTACGACATCAGCGGGAACTACAGCATCAACGGCCTCATCCCGGAAGCCGCGATATGCGCCCTGTTCCTGCTGTGGTGCGCGGACATGAGCTACATCACCTACTGGGCCCTGGGCGAGGCGAAGAAGCGGTACTCGAACAGCGCGAAGCAGAACGCCTACCGGCACTGCATCTGGCAGGCGATGCTGACCTGGGCGGTCGGCTCCAGCCTGGCCAAGGCCCTCGGGAACGCGCACGAGAGGAACGCCGGAAATACCGCGAAGGACAAGCGCGACTCGAAGGCCGACCAGTACAACAACAAGATCGGAAGAAGTCTGGGCGGGAAGATCACGGCCTGGACGTACAAGAAGGCGAAGGAAACCGCCTGCCGCTTCTGCAAGGACAAGGTCAAGAAGCACAAGCTGAAGTCCAACGCGGCGGGCAAGACATGGGTCTAGGCCGTTTCTGACGGCTGCTGAACCTCTGCCCGGGTGGACCGGGGTCGAGCGGGGTGGTGCGCGGGTCGCGCCACCCCGCTCGGCATGTCCGGGATCGGCCACTCTGCTGATGGGCCACTGTGCTGATCGGCCACTCGGTCACGATTGGATTTCGGCCATGGCCGGGCTCTTGCCCCAGCCCCGTGTAATCGATTCCAATCCTCCATGACGTCGATGTAATCGATTCCACGAGGAGGTGGGCGGCGGTGGCGGGTATCAAGGACGTCGCGGCCGAGGCGGGGGTGTCCGTCGCCACGGTGTCGCGGGTGCTCAACGACCATCCGTCGGTCAGCGCGGAGGCGCGGGCGCGGGTGCTGGCCGCCGTCGAGACGCTGGGGTACCGGCCGAACGCCGTCGCGCGGTCACTGCGTACCGATCAGACCCACACCCTCGGGCTCGTCATCAGCGACGTGATGAATCCGTACTTCACCGAGCTGGCCCGGTCCGTCGAGGAAGAGGCGCGGGCGCTCGGGTACAGCGTGATCATCGGGAACGCGGACGAACGGCCCGAGCTGCAGGACCATCACGTACGGAATCTGCTGGACCGGCGGATCGACGGGCTGCTCGTGTCGCCGACCGACGGGGGTTCGCCCCTGATGCTGGACGCGATCCGGGCGGGCACTCCGATGGTGTTCGTGGACCGGTGGATCCCCGGCGTGGACGTGCCGGTGGTGCGTGCCGACGGGCGCGGCGCCGTACGGGATCTCGTCGCCCATCTCCACGGGCTCGGGCACCGGCGGCTCGCGATCATCGCCGGCCCGGCGGCGACCACGACCGGGCGGGAGCGTGTCGAGGCCTTCCGGGAGGCGCTCGCCGAGCACGGGTTGGCGCTGCCGGACGCCTACATAGGGCAGGGCGACTTCCAGGCCGAGAGCGGGCGGCGGGTCACCGAGGGGTTCCTCGACCTGCCCGAGCCGCCCGAGGTCGTGTTCGCGGCGGACAACCTGATGGCGCTCGGCGCGCTGGACGCCGTCCGCGCGCGCGGGCTGCGGGTGCCGGAGGACGTGGGGCTGGCCGCGTTCGACGACATCCCCTGGTTCGTGCACACCGATCCGCCGATCACGGCGGTCGCGCAGCCGACGGGCGAGCTGGGGCGGGCCGCCGTGCGGGCCCTGGTCGACCGTATCGAGGGGCGGCCGCCGCGGTCCGTCACCCTTCCCGCACGTCTCGTCGTACGCCTCTCGTGCGGCGAGCCCACTCCCCCCGAGCCGTCCCCCGTGACGAACAGGAGCACGTCGTGAGCGACCCTGACGAGTTGCTGCGCATCGAAGGCATACGCAAGACCTTCCCCGGTGTGGTCGCGCTGGACGGCGTCGACTTCGAGCTGCGCCGGGGCGAGGTGCACGTCCTGCTCGGTGAGAACGGGGCCGGCAAGAGCACGCTGATCAAGATGCTCTCCGGCGCCTACACGCCCGACGCGGGGCGGATCCTGGCCGGTGGCGAGGAGGTGCGTATCCATGGTGCGCAGGACTCCGAGCGGCTCGGGATCGCCACCATCTACCAGGAGTTCAATCTCGTGCCCGACCTCACGGTCGCCGAGAACATCTTCCTCGGGCGGCAGCCGCGTCGTTTCGGGCTGATCGACCGCAAGCGGATGGAGGCCGAGGCCGGCGAGTTGCTGGAGCGGGTGGGCGTGCGGGTGTCTCCCCGCGCGCGCGTGCGTGAACTCGGTATCGCGCGGCTCCAGATGGTCGAGATCGCCAAGGCGCTGAGTCTGGACGCCCGCGTGCTGATCATGGACGAGCCGACGGCCGTGCTGACGACCGAGGAGGTCGAGAAGCTCTTCGCGATCGTGCGGCGGCTGCGCGAGGACGGCGTCGGGATCGTCTTCATCACCCATCACCTGGAGGAGATCGCCGCCCTGGGGGACCGCGTGACGGTCATCCGGGACGGCAAGAGCGTCGGGCAGGTGCCCGCCACCACCCCGCAGGACGAGCTCGTACGCCTCATGGTGGGGCGGTCGATCGAGCAGCAGTACCCGAGGGAGCAGGGGGACGCGGGCGCCGGGGAGGCGTTGCTCGTCGTCGAGGGGCTCACCCGGGACGGCGTCTTCCACGACGTGAGCTTCGAGGTGCGGGCCGGTGAGGTCGTCGGGATCGCGGGGCTCGTGGGGGCCGGGCGTACGGAGGTCGTGCGGGCCGTGTTCGGCGCCGACCCGTACGACGAGGGCGCCGTGCGGGTCGGCGGTGCCGCGGTGCGCAAGGACGACGTGGGTGCCGCCATGGCCGCCGGGATGGGGCTCGTGCCCGAGGACCGCAAGGGCCAGGGCCTGGTGCTGGACGCGTCCGTGGAGGAGAACCTCGGCCTGGTGACCCTGCGGGGCGCGACCAGGGGCGGCTTCGTCGACCTCAAGGGGCAGCGGGCGGACGCGGCCCGGGTCGCCGAGCGGCTCGGGGTGCGGATGGCCGGGCTGCACCAGCACGTGCGCACCCTCTCCGGCGGCAACCAGCAGAAGGTCGTCATCGGCAAGTGGCTGCTGGCGGACACCAAGGTGCTGATCCTCGACGAGCCGACGCGCGGGATCGACGTCGGCGCGAAGGTCGAGATCTACGAACTGATCAACGAACTGACCGCCGCCGGGGCCGCCGTCCTCATGATCTCCAGCGATCTGCCCGAGGTGCTCGGCATGAGCGACCGGGTGCTCGTCATGGCCCAGGGGCGGATCGCGGGCGAACTCGCCGCCGCCGAGGCCACCCAGGACGCGGTGATGGCGCTCGCCGTGTCCCACCCCACCACCCCTGCGACTGGAACGGAGGCCTCCGATGGCCGCTGACACGCTCAAGAGTTCGACGGGCGCGAGTGGCGCCTCGGGAGCCTCAGGGCTTCGCCGTCTGCTGCTCGACAACGGCGCGCTGACCGCGCTCATCGTCCTGGTCGTCGCGATGTCGGTGCTGTCCGGCGACTTCCTGACGGCCGACAACCTGCTCAACATCGGTGTCCAGGCCGCCGTCACCGCGATCCTCGCGTTCGGTGTGACCTTCGTGATCGTCTCGGCGGGCATCGACCTGTCGGTGGGTTCGGTGGCGGCGCTGTCGGCCACCGTCCTTGCCTGGAGCGCCACGTCGGAGGGAGTCCCGGTCCCGATAGCCGTGCTCCTCGCCGTCGTCACGGGTATCGCGTGCGGTCTCGTCAACGGCTTCCTGATCTCGTACGGGAAGCTGCCGCCGTTCATCGCGACGCTCGCCATGCTGTCGGTGGGGCGCGGTCTGTCGCTGGTGATCTCGCAGGGCAGCCCGATCGCGTTCCCCGAGTCGGTCTCGCACCTCGGTGACAACCTGGGCGGCTGGCTGCCGGTGCCGGTCCTGGTGATGCTGGTCCTCGGCGGCGTGACGGCCGTGATCCTCGGGCGGACGTACATCGGGCGCGCCATGTACGCGATCGGCGGCAACGAGGAGGCGGCCCGGCTGTCCGGCCTGCGGGTGAAGCGGCAGAAGCTCGTCATCTACGCGCTCTCCGGGCTGTTCGCCGCCGCCGCGGGCATCGTGCTCGCCTCCCGGCTCTCCTCCGCGCAGCCGCAGGCCGCGCAGGGCTACGAGCTGGACGCTATCGCTGCGGTCGTCATCGGCGGTGCCTCGCTGGCCGGCGGCACGGGCAAGGCGTCGGGGACGCTGATCGGCGCGCTGATCCTGGCGGTGCTCAGGAACGGCCTCAACCTGCTCTCCGTGTCCGCCTTCTGGCAGCAGGTCGTCATCGGTGTCGTCATCGCGCTGGCGGTGCTGCTGGACACCGTGCGGCGGAAGGCGGGGGCGACCCCGGTGGCGGCCGGTGCCGGTGGCTCCGGGGACCGGCGGAAGCAGGCGTTGACGTACGTGCTGGCCGCGGTGGTCGCGGCGGCGGTCGTGGGCGCGACCTCGTTCCTGCACGGCGGGTCGTCGGCGGCGAAGAGCGAGAAGATCGGGCTGTCGCTGTCGACGCTCAACAACCCCTTCTTCGTGCAGATCCGGGCGGGCGCCCAGGACGAGGCGAAGAAGCTGGGCGTGGACCTGTCGGTCACGGACGCGCAGAACGACGCCTCGCAGCAGGCCAACCAGCTGCAGAACTTCACCAGCGAGGGCCTCGGCACGATCATCGTCAACCCGGTGGACTCCGACGCGGTGACCCCGGCGGCCAAGGCCGTCAACAAGGCGGACATTCCGCTGGTGGCCGTCGACCGCGCGGTGAACGGCGCGGACACCGCCGCGCTCGTCGCCTCCGACAACGTCAGCGGCGGCGAGCTCGCCGCCAAGTCGCTCGCCGAGAAGCTGGGCGGCAAGGGCGAGATCGTCATCCTGCAGGGCCAGGCGGGCACCTCCGCCAGCCGGGAGCGCGGCGCCGGCTTCGCCGAGGGGCTGAAGGCCTACCCGGGCATCAAGGTCCTCGCCAAGCAGCCCGCCGACTGGGACCGCACCAAGGGCCTCGACGTGATGACGAACCTGCTGCAGGCCAACCCGGACGTCGACGGTGTCTTCGCGGAGAACGACGAGATGGCGCTCGGCGCGATCAAGGCGCTCGGCTCCAAGGCCGGAAAGTCCGTCCAGGTCATCGGCTTCGACGGTACGGCGGACGGGCTGAAGGCCGTCGAGGCGGGCACGCTGTACGCGTCGGTCGCGCAGCAGCCGGCGGAACTCGGCAGGATCGCGGTGCGCAACGCGGTCGAGGCCGCCAAGGGCGAGAAGGTCGAGAAGTCGGTGATGGTGCCGGTGAAGGTGGTCACGTCGAAGAACGTGGCCGAGTTCAGCGGCTGACGACGGGCCGGGTCGAGCGGCTGACGGACGCGACCGCTCAAGGACGAAGGGGACCACTCATGTACGACTACGACCTTCTGGTCGTGGGATCGGCCAACGCCGACCTGGTGATCGGTGTGGAGCGGCGGCCGGGGGCCGGGGAGACCGTGCTCGGCTCCGACCTGGCCGTGCACCCGGGCGGCAAGGGCGCCAACCAGGCGGTGGCGGCGGCCCGGCTGGGGGCGCGTACGGCGCTGCTGGCGCGGGTCGGCGACGACGGCAACGGGCGGCTGCTGCTGGACTCGCAGCGGGCGGCCGGGGTCGACACGGCCGGGGTGCTGGTCGGCGGGGCGCCCACCGGGGTCGCGCTGATCACGGTGGACCCGTCGGGCGACAACAGCATCGTGGTGTCGCCGGGCGCCAACGGGAAGCTGACCCCCGAGGACGTGCGGGCGGCGGAGGGCCTGCTCAGGGCGTCCCGGGTGGTCTCGGCGCAGTTGGAGATCCCGTTGGAGACGGTGGTGGAGGTGGTACGGCGGCTGCCGGAGGACACGCGTTTCGTGCTGAACCCGTCGCCGCCGCGGGAGTTGCCCGCCGAGGTGCTGGCCGCCTGTGATCCGCTGATCGTCAACGAGCACGAGGCGCGGATCATCGTCGGGGACGAGCCGGCGGGGTCCCCTTCGCCGGAGGACCGGGCGCGGGCGCTGCTGGCGCTCGGGCCGCGTTCGGTGGTCGTGACGCTGGGCGCGGAGGGGGCGTTGGTCGCGACCGCCGAGGGGAGTGCGCGGGTGTCGGCCGTGAAGGTGGACGCCGTGGACACCACGGGGGCCGGGGACGCGTTCACGGCGGCGCTGGCGTGGCGGCTGGGCGCGGGCGCGGAGCTCGCCGAGGCCGCCGCGTACGCGGCCCGGGTGGGGGCCGCCGCCGTCACCAGGGCGGGGGCGCAGGTGTCGTTCCCGACCGCCGAGGAGGTCGCGGCGCTGTGAAGCGGGCCGGGATACTGAACCGTCATCTGGCGGGCGCCATCGCCGAGTTGGGGCACGGGCACGAGCTGCTGGTGTGCGACGCGGGGATGCCGGTGCCCCGGGGGCCGCGCGTGGTCGACCTGGCGTTCCGGGCAGGGGTGCCGTCGTTCGCGGAGGTGCTGGACGGGCTGCTCGACGAGATCGTGGTCGAGGGGGCGACGGCCGCGCACGAGGTGCGTGAGGCGAACCTGGAGGCGACGGCGCTGCTGGAGGACCGCTTCCCCGAGCTGGAGCTGGTCCCCCACGAGAAGCTGAAGGAACTGTCGGAGGGCGCGCGACTGGTCGTACGGACGGGAGAGGCGCGGCCGTACGCGAACGTGCTGTTGCGGTGCGGGGTGTTCTTCTAGCGGCCCCGCCCGGCGAGCCCGCCGGAATGTTTCGAGGGGCCCGGTCCACTGGACCGGGCCCCTCGGCTTTCCCCTCCGTATCAAGACCCCCGCGATCCCCCCAGATCCCCCTCCGAGAAGTCCCGATGCCAAGTACGACCCGCGAGGTGGGGGGAGGGTTGCACGGCGGCTCAAGAATTTTCCGGAGCACGTCGAGAGGCGCCACGAGGGTGTTCGAATTTTGTTCCGATGGTGTCACCGGGGCGGCAAGCGCGTTGCGGGTGCAACGCGTTGTGGGGGAGCATGGCGGGGACGTAGGTGACCCAGACACACGGGGGTGGACACGACGTGAAGTTCGACATGGGGGCGACGACCCTGGCGGAGCTCGGGAAGAGCACGCTCGGTTCGAGCGACGACCTCGGGACGCTGATCCAGTTGCTGATCAGCGCGGCGGAACCGCTGGAGGGCAAGTTCAACGGCGCGGGCAAGGTGGCGTTCGACTCGTTCAAGAACCGCGCGGACGAGATCACCGCCGACCTCAACGGGTCGCTCGCCGCGATCCTGGGCGGTCAGTCGGGCATGGACAACGCGTTCGGCACCGGTGACGTGGAGTCCCAGGACAACGCCAACCAGAACATGGGCCTGGCCAACTTCGACGCGGCCCGCTTCGGCGCCCGATAAACAGCGACGAGCAGGAACGAGGGGGAAGTACTCATGGCTCAGAACCAGGACCGCCGTTCGTACGACACCGGGGCCTCCGGTGAGGTGCAGACCGCGCTCGGCACGATCGTGGGGCAGTTGGAGCGGGTGCTCACCGACCGTGACGCCGCCGTCAAGGCCGCGATGACCGAGTTCCAGGCGGACGGTGTCTCGGACGACTACCACGGCAAGGAAGAGCGCTGGAAGAAGGCGGCGGGCGAGGTCCGCGAGATCATCCGCCTGGTGCGCACCACGCTCGAACAGAACGACGGCACCGCCCAGTCCACGCTGGCCAAGGCCCGCGCGGCGGTCGACCAGATCGGCTGACCGGGCGGCGCTGAGAGAGAAGTGAACGGGGTCCCGTAGCCGTGGCAGCGCAGGATTACGACAGCCAGTTGCTGGAGTCGGTGTCGGTGCGGCGTCGACGGCTGCGGGACGCCCTGTTGTTCGGGGCGCAGCGGCAGCGGCGCTCGGTGGACGAACGGATCGGGAAGGTCTTCGCCGGGATCGTCATCGCGGCGGTGTTGTGCGCGGGGTGCGTGGGGTGGTCGTTCGTGTCGAACCGCATCATCGGCAAGAGTCCGTACGGGAGTTCGGTGCAGCCGTCGGTGACGCCCTCGGGGACGGCCGCACCGACGGCGTCGCCCTCGGGCTCCCCCTCGGTTTCCACAGCCCCGACCAGCTCTTCTGCCCGGTGATAGGTTCGAAAACGTGATGTCTACGGGGACGTTGGGGCAGGCCACGGGTGGTGCGCGGACGGCGCTCAGCCGGGTCACGCTGGTGGGTGAGCGGCGGCGGGTGGACCTCGTGCTGCCGTCACGGGAACCGGTCGGGCTGTTGCTGCCGGAGATCATGCGGCTGCTCGACGACCAGGTGGGCGAGCGGCCCGAGTTGCGGCACCTCGTCACGGCGGACGGTTCCGCGCTGGCGCACGACAGCACCCTGGAGTCGGCCGGGACACCGGACGGCGCCGTGCTGCGGCTCGTCCGGGCCGAGGACGCGCCGTCGGCACCCGTCGTGCACGACGTCACCGACGAGGCCGCCGAGGATCTCGACGGCCGGGGCCTGCGCTGGGGCCCGGCCGCGCGCCGGGTCACCGCCGGGCTCGCCACGGTCGGCTGGGCCGTGGCCGCCGGGGTGTTCGCACGGGACGCGTACGAGCCCCGGGTCGTCGCCGGCGCGCTGCTCGGGGTCGCCCTCGTGGCGGCGCTCACGGGTGCGCTGCTGGGGCGGGCCGAGAAGCGGGGCCTCGCCACGACGTTGATCGCGACGGCCGGTGCGCTGGGGCTGCTGAGCGCGTCCACGTGGGCGGAGGCACAGCGGTGGTCCGGGATGTCGCAGGCCGCGGCCATGGCGGCGGCCGGGGTCGGCACGCTCGCCCTGCTCGGGCTGTTCACTCCGCTCGGGCGGGGTGGGCTGGTGGGCGCGGGGGCGCTGGCCGGGGTCTCGGTGTGCTGGCTCGGGGTCGCGGTGGCGGTGTCGGGTGAGCTGTCGTTGTCGGTGGCCCAGCAGTCCGAGGTGGGCGCCGTGCTGGCCGTGGTCTCCGTGGTCGTGCTCGGGCTGCTGCCCAGACTGGCGCTGATGGCTTCGGGGCTCTCCGGGCTCGACGACCGGCGTTCCGGGGGCGCGTCCGTGAGCCGGCTGCAGGTGGCGGCGGCGTTGACCGCGACGCACCGGGGGCTGGCGCTGGCGACGATCACGATGGCGGTGTCGGCGACGGCGGCCGGGGTGTTCGTGCTGCGGGCGCCCACCCAGTGGACCGTGCCGCTCGCCGTCGTCACCATGGTCGTCCTCGCGCTGCGCGCGCGGGCGTTCCCGCTGGTCGCCGAGGTCGTGGTGCTGCTCGGTGCGGCGGCCGTGCTCGCGGTGCGGCTGGTGTCGGCGTGGCTGGACCACTCCGGCGGGGCGGCCGGTCCGCTCGCCGTCCTCGTCGTGCTCGCCGCCCTGCCGCTGCTGGTGCTCGCCGTGCAGCCCGCCGAGCATGTGCGCGTACGGCTCCGGCGGTTCGGCGACACCCTCGAATCGATCGGCGTCATCGCCCTGTTCCCGCTGCTCATCGGGGTGTTCGGCGTGTACGGACGACTGCTCGACACGTTCGCTTAGGAGCTGGGGGCCGCACATGGCGCAGGCAGGGGACTGGCAGCGGGATGTGCTGCGCGAGCTGGGCCGGGAGGAAGCGGTCGGCGGGGGCGCCCAGGCGAACCCCGAGCCACCCCGGCCACCGGCCCGCCGTGCCGAGCCGACGCTGAGGCTGGTGCGCTCGGCTCCGCCGGGGCGGCCGGAGCCGGAGGGCCCCCCGGAGGGGGTTGAGCCGGTGGGCCTGCCGGAGGGGGTTCAGCCGGTGGGCAGGCCTGCGGGGGGCGAGCTGTCGGGGGGCGCGAGGAGGGCTGGGGACGGCCCGTTCGCCCGATCGACACCGGTCCGGGGGACACCTGCCGAGCAGCCGCCGGGGCAGCCGATGCCGGGTGCGCAGCCGTCGGCGCAGGAGGTACCAGCCGTACAGCTGCCGGGGCAGCCGATGCCGGGTGCGCAGCTACCGGTGCAGGGGGTACCGGCTATACAGGTGCCGGTGCAGGAGGTGCCGGTGGTACAACCGCCGGGGCAGCCGATACCTGGTGCGCAGCCGTCGGCGCAGGAGACACCGGGCGTACAACTGCCGGGACAAGCAGCGCCGTTCGCGCGACCGCCGATTGAGCCGGTGCCTGGTGTGCAGCCGTCGGTGCAGGGGGCGCCGGACGTGCGGTTCTCGGGGCACGCAGCGCCCTTCGCCCAGCCGCCCGTGCAGGCGGCTCCCTTCGCACAGCCGCCGGTTGAGCCGGTGCCCGGTGTGGGGGCAGCCGGGTCGTACGTCCCCGGTGGGATGCCCCGGGCCGGGGTTCCCCAGGCCGCCGCCGTACCGTCGGCTGGTGAGTCGGGGTGGGCCGGTGACACGGCGCAGCCCGGGCCCCCCGCAAGCACCCCTCGGCCCGGATCGCCCGCGAGCGCCGCTCACCCCGGGCCCCCCGCAAGCGACGGTCGACACAGCTCGCCCGGTGATGGTGTCGAGGGTGGGCAGGCCGGTGGTCGGGGGCGCCCGGCGGCCGAGGGCTCTTCCTTGCCCGTGAACCCCCCAGCGCCCGCGAACCCCCCAGCACCCGCAGACTCCCCAACGCCCGCGAACCCCCCGGCGCCCGCGCCCTCCGCCACCCCCTCGGCGCCCGCCCCGCGGCAGGGCCACTCGCCGCAGGCCCCCCTGCACGCCCCCGATTCCGTGCCCACCATCGATCCGCGGCTCGCGCACGCGCTCGGGCGGCCGCAGCATGGGGAGTCCGTGGCTCGGCGGACGGGGCGGTCCCTTCGGAAGCTGGCGGGGTCGGCCGCGCAGGATGTCGCCGAGGAGACGCGGATCGCGCGGGAGTTGCAGCAGCCGGTGACCACCGGGCGCGTCATCGCGGTGACGTCGATCCGGGGCGGCGTGGGGAAGTCGACCATGGCCGCACTGCTGGGACGGACGTTCAACCACTACCGCCACGACCCGGTGCTGACCCTGGAGGCCGACGCCGCGCTCGGCACCCTGCCGGTACGGATGGGCGCCGACTCGGTGCGCTGGGCGGCGGCCGACCTCGCACACATCCTCAACCCGGCCATGCAGCTCACCGATGTCACCGGGTACCTGGTGCCGGTGGCCGACGGCGGCTGGCTGCTGCCCGCCAGCCAGGGCCGCGTTGGCGCCCCGCTGGACATCCGTACGTACCGCACCGTGACCCTCGCGCTGCGTCGCTACTTCGCGGTCACCGTCGTGGACTGCGAGACCCTGCCGGGCGAGGTGGCCCGTACGGCGATGGACACCGCCCACGCGCGCGTGGTCGTCGCGCCGATGACCGCCGAGGGCGTCAACGGCACCCGCCAGGTCCTGGACTGGCTCGGCCAGTTGCCGCACTCCGCGCTCTCCTCGACCATCGTCGCCCTGACCGCCAACTCCCCCGACGTCACGCTGGACCGCGCCACCGCCGTCGCCCACCTCAAGGAGTCCGGCGTCCATGTCGTCACCGTCCCCTACGACCGCCACCTCGCCCAGGGCGGCCCGATCCGCACCGCCCTGCTGGGCCAGGAGACCCGCGCGGCGGCGATCACCCTGGCGGCGGAGGCGATGACCCGCGCGGTGAGGATGCGATGACCGGCAGTTCGTATGCGGAAGGGGTCCGTTCGTGACCCAGGAGTTGATTCACCGGCCCGCGCGGAGCACCCGGCCGCTCGGTGCCGCCGGGGCCCGGACGATCGAGCCGCCGCCGAACCTCCCGGAGGGCAAGGCGGGGACGGCGGCCACGGCGTTGCTGCCGATGGCCGGGGTCATGGGCTCGGTCGTGATGATGACCGTGATCCGCAACAGCCAGTTCGCGGCCATCGGCGCGATGGTGCTGGTCATCGCGCTGCTCGGCGCGGTCGCCCTGTTCCTCTCCCAGCGCGGCAAGGCCCAGCGCACCCGCCGCATGCAGCGGGAGCGGTATCTGGAGTATCTGGAGGAGCTGCGCGAGGAGTTCGGCGCGGAGGAGCGGGAGCGGCGGGCGCTCGCGCGGGTGCTGAATCCGCCGCCGGAGGCGCTGTACGACCTGGTGCGCGACCCCGCCCGGCTGTGGGAGCGGCGGCGGCAGGACGTGGACTTCCTGCGGGTGCGCGTCGGCACCGGTGACGTCCCCGTGGCGAACCTGGCCATCGGGCAGAACCAGGGCGGCGTGCTGACCCCGCCGGACCCGTTCATGCTGAACGAGGCGCGGGCGCTGCTGGCCCGCTACTCGGTGGCCAACGACTGCCCGATCACGGTGCCGTTGGACCGCGCGGGCAACGTCAGCGTGGTCGGCGACCGGGAGGGTGTGCTGCGGGTGGCCCGCGCCCTCCTCGTCCAGGTCGCCGTCACGCACGCGCCCGACGACGTGGCCGTGGCGCTCGGCGTGCCGGGCGAGCGGCTGGCGGACTGGGAGTGGGCCAAGTGGCTGCCGCACGTGCTGGACGCGCAGGAGCACGACGGTCCGGTGGCGGCCCGCCGGATCGCGCCGGGCCTGGCGCAGCTGGCCCGGCACTTCCGGCACGAGCTGGGCCGGCGCGCGTCGTACGCGGCGGAGGTGCGCCGGGGCCTCGCCGACCGCAAGGCGCTCGGGCTGGCGTCCCGCATGCTCGTCGTCAGCGACGCGTACGGGGAGACGGCCGCCGAACTGCCGCGCCCCGACACGGCGGTGGGGCTCGCGGACATGGGCGTCACCGTGCTGCACCTGCTGGCGGAGCAGGTGCACGAGCCCGATCAGGTGTCGGTGCGGATCACCGTGCGGGGCGATCAGGTCGTCGTGGAGGACCTGCGCGCTCCGGACCCCTCGGCGATCGGGGCCCCCACCGTCGTCCCGCCCGCGCACGGCACCTGCGACCAGGTCACCGCCGCCGGTGCCGAGGGCCTCGCCCGGCTGCTCGCGCCGCTGCGGCTGTCCGCCGAGTCGGCCGCCGAGGGCACGCCGGTCACCGGGCCCGTCGACTTCCCGGGTCTGCTCGGCATCGACGACCCGGCCCTGCTGAACCTGCACGACCTGTGGGCGCCGCGCGGCGAGCGGGAGTTCCTGCGGGTGCCCATCGGGGTGACGGACCGTCATGAGCCGGTGCTGCTCGACCTCAAGGAGTCCTCGGAGCTGGGCATGGGCCCGCACGGGCTGTGCGTCGGCGCGACCGGCTCCGGCAAGAGCGAGCTGCTGCGCACCCTCGTGCTGGCGCTGGCCGCCACCCACTCCCCCGAGGACCTGGCGCTCGTCCTGGTCGACTACAAGGGCGGCGCGACCTTCGCCCCGTTCACCGAACTCCCGCACGTGGCCGGGGTGATCACCAACCTGGAGAACCAGGCGGGCCTCGTCGAGCGCGTGCACTCCAGCCTCGCGGGCGAGGTCAAGCGGCGCCAGCAGGTGCTGAAAGACGCGGGGAACGTGGCCGACATCGGACACTACGCCGCCCTGCGCGCCACCCGGCGGCCCGACCTGGAACCGCTGCCGCACCTCTTCGTGGTGATCGACGAGTTCGGTGAACTCCTCACCGCCAAGCCCGACTTCATCGACCTGTTCCTGTCCATCGGGCGCATCGGCCGGTCCATCGGCGTGCATCTGCTGCTGTCCAGCCAACGCATCGAGGGCGGCAAGCTGAAGGGCCTCGACACCTACCTCTCGTACCGGCTGGGGCTGCGCACCTTCTCCGCCGACGAGTCGCGGACCGTCCTCGACACCACCGACGCCTTCCATCTGCCGCCGCTGCCGGGCTTCGGCTATCTGAAGGTGGACACGTCGACGTACGAGCGGTTCAAGGCGGGGTACGTGTCGGGCGCGTACCGGGGTCCGGCGCTGGTGGCGCAGGAGGACGACACACCGCTGGCCTGGCCGTATCCGACGTACAACACGCTCGGCGGCGCGCCCGTCGCCGGTGAGGCCGCCGAGGAGCCGAAGGCCACGAAGCGGGAGACCGGGCCGACCGTGATGTCGGTGATGGTGGACCAACTGGCCGCCGCCGCACGGCCGGTGCGGCGGATCTGGCTGCCGCCGCTGCCGGACGCGATCACGCTGGACGCGGCGGCCGGCCCCGTGCGGGTGGACGAGCGCGGGCTGCGCCTGGCCACCGGGGAAGGCCCCTTGCGGGTGCCGCTCGGGGTGCTGGACGATCCGGCGAAGCAGTGGCAGGGGCACTGGGTGCTCGATCTGACGGTCGCGGGCGGCCACGCGGCGGTGATCGGCGGCCCGCAGTCCGGCAAGACGACGCTACTGCGGACGCTCGCGCTGTCGCTGGCCACCACGCACACGCCCGCCGAGGTCGGCATCTACGGACTGGACCTGGTCGGCGGCGGACTCTCCGCGCTCGCCGGGCTGCCGCACGTCGGCGGGATCGCGGGGCGGGCGGACCGGGAGCGGGCGGCGCGGACGGTCGCCGAGGTGCGGACGATGCTGGTCGAGCGGGAGGAACTGTTCCGCGAGCACGGGATCGACTCGGTGGACCAGCTGCGGCGACTGCGTGCCCAGGGCAGGCTGCGGGAGCTGGGGTCGACGGACATCGTCCTGCTCATCGACGGGTTCGGCGCGCTGCGCGACGAGTTCGCCGAGCTGGACGACACGGTCGTGGAGCTGCTCAAGCGCGGGGGCGGCTACGGCATCCATGTCGTCGGCGGCATGCTGCGCTGGAACGACGTACGGATCGCGACGCAGTCGATGTTCGGGACGCGGGTGGAGCTGCGGCTCAACGACCCGAGCGATTCGAGCGTGGACCGCAAGCTCTCCGAGACGCTGTCGCCGGACACCCCGGGGCGTGTCCTGACCGACGGCAAGCTGTTCGCGCAGGCGGCCCTCCCCCGCCTCGACGGCCGCCCGTCGACGGGTGATCTCGCTCCGGCGCTGGAGGACGCGGCCCGCACGATCCGCTCCACCTGGCATGGTGAACTGGCCGCGCCCGTAAGGGTGTTGCCGACCCGGCTGGCGTCGGACCGGCTGCCGTCGGTGGTCGCCGAGCCGCACCGGGTGCCGATCGGGGTCGACCAGGACGCCCTGGCGCCCGCGCTGCTGGACCTGTTCGGCTCGGACCAGCATCTGCTGATCCTCGGCGACAACGAGTGCGGCAAGACGAACCTGCTGAAGCTGGTCGCGGCGCGGCTCGTGGAGCGGTACTCGGACGAGGAGCTGGTCTTCGGGGTGTTCGACCCGAGGCGCGGCCTGCGGGGTGTGATCCCGGAGCCGTACCGGGGCGGGTACGCGCACAACGCGAAGCTCGCGGCGGGACTGTCGAGCGGGATCGCGAACGAGCTGGAGAAGCGGATGCCCGAGAGCGCCGATCCGGACGCGCTGACGGACGAGCCCGCGTTCAAGGGTCCCCGGATCGTGATCCTGGTCGACGACTACGACATTCTCACCACCGCCGGGCAGCAGCCGCTGGCGCCGTTCCTGCCGTATGTGTCGTCGGCGCAGGACATCGGGCTGCACTTCGTGATCACCCGCCGGGTGGCGGGCGCCTCCCGGGCGATGTACGAGCCGCTGCTGCAGACCCTCCGCGAGACCGGTACGGCCGCGCTGCTGATGACCGGTGAGCGCAGCGAGGGCCAGCTCTTCCCCGGCCTGTACGCCTCGGCGCAGCCGGCCGGGCGGGGCACGCTGGTCCGCCGGGGCCGGCCCCACCAGCTGATACAGACCGCACTCGACGACACCGCACACGACAGCACCGCCCACGACAGCGCACGCGATACCGCACACGACAGCGAGGAGGGCGACCGCCCGTGACCAAGGACGTCATCGCCCTCACCCCGAAGATGCCGGATGTGTGGGCCCTCATGACGAGTCTGTACGCCGGTGGCTCCGACCTGGACCTGTCGGCGGCGGCCGAGGGCGCGGTCGTCCAGTTGCACGGGCCCGGTGGCCGCCCGCTGGTGTCCGTGGAGTCGCCCGTGCTGGTCCAGGTGCCCGGTGAGGCGGAGCGGCTGCTCGGGCAGGCCATGGACGTCCCGTTCTGGTGGACGGAGGCGCGGGCGTCCACGGCCGTCCCGGAGGCGGAGCGGCTCGCGGGGGTGGTGTGCGGGCGACTCAACGCCCTGCTGGGCGGCGCGACCTGGCCCGCCGGGGCGGCGAGCACGCAGGTGGTCGACGTCTCCGCCGTACCGTCGGCGGGGTCGGGGCAGCCCGCCGTGGACGTCGTGACGGACCACGCGGCCGTGGTCCTCATCGACCGGCCGGTGGTGGCGCTGACCAGCTGGCTCGCGGAGATCATGCGGACGGCGGCGGTGTCCCGGCGGTCCCTGCAGATCGTCACGCCGCGTGGCGTACGCCTGAGCCCCGCCGCCCGCACGACGCTGGCGCGCGTCCCCAACCGCTGGGTCGTCCAGGACCCGGAGTGCGGGTACTACGACGGCTTGTCGGGGGCGGTGCTGCGCTGGCGGGACGGCGCGTTCTCACCCGCGCTCGCGGAGGACGGGACGGCGACGGTGGCGGCGGCGTTCACGCGCACGGCGCGGGGCGTGGCGGACGGCCCGGGGAACCACTCTGCGGTCGGCTCGGCGGAGGACGCCGCGGTCGGCCGGGCGGAGGACGCCGCGCATCGCCCGGCGCGAGGCCCCGCAGGCGGCCAGGAGGCCGGCCACACCAGCGGCCCGGCGGACGGCCGGGCGGAAGACGCCGCCGTCGGCCGGGCGACGGGACGGGCGGGCGGCCCCACCGGTGGCCCGGCGGACGGGGACGCTCCCGGCCGGCAACTGATCGTCGCCCTCCGGACCGTGCACCGGGCCGACGAGCACCTGCTGCTGGGCGGTGCCCTGGAGGCGGCCTGGAAGGCGCTGACCGGCACGGCGCCGGCGGGCTGGGGCACGGCCGAGCCCGTCAACCTGCCCTGGTCACCACGGCAGTTGACCGACCTCGCCCGGGAGCGGGCGCCCGAACCCTCGCACCTGATCGTGGTCGGCACACCGGACCGGCCGGCGACGGCGACGGTCCGGGTGACGCGGACGACGAAGGGCGTGGAGGAGGACGCGGTCCTAGCGATCGGCTACGCGGCCGGTGAGGACCCGCCGCTGGACCGGATCGAGGCGCTGGCCGACACCCTGGTCCGGGAGCACGGTCTGCGGACCATGCTGACCTCGGTGCGGGTGGCCCGCGCCGACCTGACGACCGCGCCCCGGCTGGAGGGCCCGCCGGTCCCGTACGCCTTCACGCTCGGCCCGGACGACGTCCACACCATCGGCCTGGACCACGCCCGCCGCCCCCCGGTGGAGGTCCGTGCGCGGCACCTCGGCCCGACGTCCCGCCCGGCCCTGCACTACCCCCTCGGCGACGGCACGGACCCGGCCTCCTGGGCACGGCTCCAGCAGCTCACGGCCCATCTCAGGAGCGATCATTCCCGGCCAGTCACCCCAGCCCAGCGAGGGTGACTCGCGTCACTAACTCAACGACCAATAAGAGCAGTACGAGCTCTGACGGGTGAGGGATTTACCGGCCTGACCAGGGTCCCTAACCTCCCGGCAACAGCTGCCAGAAGGCACGCGCCAGGAGGAGAACCATGGCCAGATCCAGCCAGACCAGCACCCGACGCATCGTCGTCACCGCGTGCGCCGCGACGCTCGCCCTCGGCACCCTGGCCGCCTGCGGCGGTGCCGACACCGACGCGCCGAAGGTGGCGGAGAACAAGATCTCGGCGGGCAAGGTGCCGGACTACTACCCGGCCGACTACGCCGACCTGATCGCGGCGGCCGAGAAGGAGGGCGGCAAGCTCACCGTCTACTCCAACCTCGGCGACGAGAACATGGCGCCGATCGTCCGGGACTTCAAGAAGAAGTACGACTTCATCAAGACGGTCTCCGTCAACGAGCTGGACAGCGACGAGCTGTTCCAGAAGACCCTGTCCGAGAACGCGGCCGGCTCCTCCCCGGCGGACGTGCTGATCTCCAGCGCGGCGACCGCCTGGTCGGACTTCTCGGCCCGCAAGGGCACGGTCCTGGAGTACGAGTCGCCGGAGCTGAAGGAGCTGGGCGCGAGCGCCGAGCTGCTGCCGAGCGTGTACTCGCTGTCGCAGGACCCGATGACGATCGCGTACAACACGTCGCTGATGGAGACCCCGCCGACCACCCTGACGGACTTCGCCGAGATCGTGACGGGCGACGAGGGCAAGTACAAGAACAAGGTGACGGTCCGCGACCCGGAGGGCTCGTTCGGCTTCACCGTCACGCGGGCGCTCACCGAGGGCAACCCCGAGGCGTGGAAGGACCTGGAGAAGATCCTTCCGCTGACCCGCCCGGAGACCTCCTCCGGCACCCAGCTGGAGAAGATCGTCGCCGGTGAGTACACGGCCGGCTTCCTGATCAGCGCCTCCCCCGCCTACCCGGTGGTCGAGGACAGCGCCGGTCTGGTGAAGATCGTCTTCCCGAAGGACGGCACGGTCGTCCTGCCGCGCGGCATGGGCATCGCCGCCGAGGCGCCGCACCCGGCGACCTCGAAGCTCTTCATGGACTTCGCCCTCTCCGAGGAGGGGCAGCGCGCGGTCGCCGAGGGCGGCCTCGCCTCGTACCGCGACGGCGTGAAGGGCGAGGGCCTGCACACCTACCAGGAGGTCGTGGACGCCGTCGGCGAGGAGAACATCATCCACGTCAAGTACGAGGCGGTCTCCAAGGACGACTCCGAGGCCTGGCTGGAGCGCTTCGACGGACTCCGTAAGTAGACGGACTCCGTAGGCAGGCAGCTTCCAAGGACGATCGGAGTCAGCTCAGATGTCAACCCTCACCCAGCCACCCCGCACACCGGCGGACGAGACACCCGCGGAGACGTTCCGGCCACCGCGCTACCGCCGCCCCTTCGGCATCGGACGGGACACGCTCGTCCAGTACGCGGTCCTGGCGTTCCTCGCCGTGCTGGTGCTGGCCCCGATCGTCCCGACCCTCTACCAGAGCATCCGCAACCGCCCGCTCTACGAGGCGGGCGGGGCGTTCACCCTCAGCGGCTACACCGACCTCTTCACCAAGGCCGGCTTCGGTGAAGTCGCCCTGAACACCCTGCTGTTCGCCTCGCTGACGACGGTCCTCAGCCTGGCGATCGCCATCCCGATGGCCATCGTGGTCGTCCGGACGAAGCTGCCGGGCGGGCGGCTGATCGCCCTCGCCATGCAGTGGCCGTTCTTCATCTCGTCGCTGATCCTGGGCTTCGGCTGGATCATCATGTACGGCCCGGCCGGGTTCGTCAGCGTCAAGGTGCAGCAGGTGTTCGGCTCGGTGCCGTGGAACCTGTACTCGATCCCCGGCATGGCGCTCACGGAGGCCGTGGCGCTGGCCCCGATCGCGTACGTCTTCTGCGCGAACGCGCTCAGGCAGTCCGACGCCTCGCTCGAATCGGCCGCGCAGGTCTGCGGCGCCGGCCCCTTCCGCATCCTCGCCCAGGTGATCGTGCCGCTGCTGCGGCCCCCGATCGTCTACTCGGCGATCCTCGTCTTCTCCGTCTCCATCGAGACGCTGAGCGTGCCGCTGCTGTACGGCCAGCCGGTCAGCATCGACGTCTTCTCAACGTTCCTCTACCACAACGGACTTCAGTCGGTGGACCCCGACTACACGATGCTGGGCGCGGCCTCCACGGTCATCCTGGTGGTCACCCTGAGCCTGGTCGCCGTACAGGCGAAGCTGCTGAAGGACGCGGCGCGGTTCGTGTCCGTGCGCGGCAAGGTGACCCGGCCGCGCAAGCTGGACCTGGGCTGGCTGAAGTGGGTCAGCATCGCGTGCATCTGGTTCTACGTGATCGTGGGCGCCCTGATCCCGATCGCGGGCCTGGTGATGCGGTCCTTCACGCTCGTCTTCACGCCGCTCCAGTCGCCGTTCCGGACGGTCACGACGAAGAACTACGAGATCGTCTTCGACTCCGACAACTACGTGCAGTCGCTCTACAACAGCATGATCGTGGCCGGGGTCGGCTCGGTGGTCGTGTCCGCGCTCGCCGTGTTCGCGGTGATGGTGGCCCGGCGGTCGACGTTCCGCTTCGGCCGGGCGGTCGAATATCTGGCCCTCATCCCGCAGTCCCTGCCCGGCATCATCATCGGTATCGGCTTCTTCTGGGCCTTCGCGCTGGCGCCCTTCGGGATGGGATCCGTCCTCCAGGGCACGATCTACGCCGTCATCATCGCCTTCGGCATGCGGGCCCTGCCCAGCGCGTTCGGCTCGGTCGCCCCGGCGATCATGCAGATCGGCGGGGAGCTGGACAACGCGGCCCGGGTCTCCGGCGCCGACTGGCTGATGACGTTCTTCCGCGTCCTGCGGGCCCTGATCACACCGGCGTTCGCGGGAGCGCTCGTCCTCACCTTCGTGATCATGCTCAAGGAGTACTCCCCGGCCGTCTTCCTCTCCTCGGCCGACAACAACATCCTCGGCACCACCATGCTCAGTCTCTGGACGCAGGGCAGGGCCGGATCCGTCGCCGCGCTGGCCACCCTCCAGATCGGCATCACCGCGGTCTTCGTCGCACTCGCTGGACTGCTCATGAAGGGAAAGCACCATGCCTGAGGTGACCGTCAAGAACCTCGCCAAGACCTTCGGCGACAACTCCGTCCTGCGGGACGTCACCTTCACCATCAAGGACGGCGAGTTCTTCACGCTGCTCGGCGCGAGCGGCTGCGGCAAGTCGACGACGCTTAACTGCATCGCGGGCCTGGAGCAGCCGACGGAGGGCTCGATCGCGGTCGGCGGACGGACGTTCGTGGACGCCGGAGCGGGGGTCTTCCTCCCTCCCGAGGAGCGCAACCTCGGCATGGTGTTCCAGTCGTACGCGCTGTGGCCGCACATGACCATCGCGAAGAACCTGGCGCTGCCGCTCAACATCCGCAAGGTCCCCAAGGACAAGCAGAGGACGCTGATCCACGACGCCCTGGACAAGGTGGGCCTCGCCGCGCTCAGCGGCCGCTACCCCCACCAGCTCTCCGGCGGCCAGCAGCAACGCGTCGCCCTGGCACGGGCGTTGGTCTACTCCCCGACGGTCCTCCTCCTCGACGAGCCCCTCTCCAACCTGGACGCCAAGCTGCGCGAGCAGGCCCGCGCCTGGCTGAAGCGGCTCCAGGAGGAGCTGGGCATCACCACCGTCTACGTCACCCACGACCAGGACGAGGCGCTCGCGCTCAGCGACCGGATCGCCGTGATGGAGGGCGGCAACATGATCCAGATCGGCACGCCGCACGAGATCTACGAGAAGCCGGCCGCGCCCGCCGTCGCCGCGTTCGTCGGCCGCTGCAACTTCCTCACCGGCAAGGTGGTGAGCGTCGACGGCACCCGGCACACCGTGCTCCTCGACGCCAGCGGCGAGGTCGTCCGCGTCGACAGCGACCGGCGCGTCCCGACGGGCGACTCCGTCACGGTCGCGGTCCGCCCCGAGCGCCTGGAGGTCGTGGCCTCGACGGACACACCGGCGGGCGTCAACCGCCTCGACACCCAGGTCATCACCAGCTCCTACGTCGGCTCCCGCTACGAGTACGACGTCCGCCTCGGCGACCAGGTGGTCCAGGTACTCAGCGCCAACGGCGGCCTCGCGGGCGAGGTGGCCCTGGTCTTCGACCCGGGGCACGCCCTGCTGTACGCGGACAAGGTCGAACTGCCGGAGGACCAGCGGGACTTGCTGACGGTGACGTCGTAGCCGGGTGAACGGCGGCTGCCGGGACACGGCAACGGAGGGCGGGGCCAGGCTGCCCGGCGCCTCCGTTGTCCGCCCGGCCGCCGCCGAGTGAAGCTGTGGCCATGAGAATCGGCGCGCTGCTGCTCACGTCGTCCCTCGCCCCGCTGCTCGCCTGCGTCCTGGTGTTCACCGTGTGGCTGCCCCGGGACAGGGACCGCTACGAGGCGTACGGGGCGGCCGTGCCGTGTGCCGCCGAGGTCTCGGCGAAGGCGTGGGAGGACTGTCTGCGTACGGCCTCCTTCACCGTCGACGGAACCCGGAACGAGGCGAGCAGGAGCGGCAGTTACCGGGCGACACTGTCCGGGGCACCCTTCTGGAACGGGACCGTGGCGTTCGGTGACCCGGACCCGCTGCTGGAGCGCCTGCGGCCCGGGGACCGGGTCAGCGGCACCGTCTGGCGCGGGGACGTCGTGGCGCTCGGCCGGGGAGACGTGCGGCAGAGCACCTCCGAGGAGCCCCGCGACGATGCCCAGATGACAGCCGCGATCGGCACGTTCGCGGGTCTGCTGGCGGCTCTGGGGTTCTGGCTCGGCGGGATGCGGCTGACCGGTCCCCGTGACGGTGCGCACCGCACCTGGGCCGGATACGGCCGGCCCCTGCTCATCGCCCTGATCGTCGCCTCCCTGGGCATGGGGCTGCCGTCCGTGTGGCTCGGCCTCCCGTGGTGGCTCGTGCCCGCAGTGGTCGTCCCCGTCATGGTGTACACGGCCTGGCAGCTCCACCGGTACCGCGCCGCTTCGGAGGTCGGCGTTCCGGGATCCGCTTGACCAGGGACAGCCAGCGGGGCAGGTCGATCTCGGCCAGGATTGTCTTGCCGGGCTGGGCGCGGTCCTGGACCTCCCAGCGGTCGGCCAGCGCGGCGACGAGCAGCAGGCCGCGTCCCTCCTCCGCGAGTGGGCGGGCCTGTCGTACGGCGCCGGGGCCGGGCGGCAGGCGTTCGGCTCGGGTGTCGGTGATCTCGATGCGGAGGGAGCCGGTGGGCAGGGACAGGCGCAGTTCGAAGTCCCGGCCCGGGACGCGGCCGTGCGTCACCGCGTTGGCCGCCAGCTCCGCCACGACCACCGCCGCCCGCTCCGACTCCTCCGAGCCGTAGCGGATGCCCCAGGCATGCAGCTGGTTCAGGGCCTCGTGTCTCGCCATGCGGGCGCCCAGCGGGGTCGAGCTGAAGCGTCGCGTGAACGTCGGTGCCGTGAGCGGGTGTCGCGCGGCGGGCGGTGCGGTCATGTCGCCAATGTGGCCTGCGGAAAGCCCCGTTCGCCAGCGCCGCGCCGCGTACGCTGCGTGAGCGTACGCGGTGACGCACTGGACGGTACTGGTGACGTGGCGTAACCATGGGCGTTGAACGGTGTGGTTCGGTGGGCGGGTGCGCGGGAGGTGGCCGGTGGTGGCCGACAGCGGCGGCGTGGTGGGGATCGGCGGGGGCGGCGAGCCGGAGTCGTCCGACAGTCTGCGGACGTTCGGCGCGATGGTCCAGGCGTTGCGCGAGCACGCGGGGCTGAGCCGGGAGGAGTTGGCCGAGGTCATCGGTTACTCCAAGCACATGGTGGCGTCGGTGGAGCTGGGGCGGCGGATGCCGGACGCGGCGTTCGTGGAGGGGGTGGATCGGGCGCTGGGGAATACCGGTGCGCTGATCAGGGCGGCTCAGCATCTGGGGCGCCAGCCGGGGTTGGCGGCGTGGTTCAGGAAATGGGCCAAGCTGGAGGCCGCGGCGATCGTGCTCTACACGTACGAGTGCCGCATGGTGCCGGGGCTGTTGCAGACGGAGGCGTATCTCCGGGCCATGTCCGCCGACCAGTTGCCGCCGATGGACGATGAGCAGATCGAGGAGCGCTGGGCGGCGCGGATGGCGCGACAGCGACTGCTGCACGAGCGCCCCAACACCGCCTTCGGCTTCATCCTGGAAGAGCAGCTGTTCGTGCGGCGCACAGGCGGCGCGGGGGTCACACGAGAGCTCATCGATCACGTGCTGGAGATCGCCGAGTTGCGGAACGTCGAGATCCAGGTCATGCCGATGGTCCTCGAGTCGCACTCCGGCCTGGCTGGCCCGATGCAACTGCTGGAAACGCCCGAGGCCAAGTGGTTCGCTTATAACGAGGGCCAGGAAAGCGGCCTGTTGATCACCGACTCGAAAGTGGTCAGCGTGCTGCAGAGGCGCTATGCCAGGATGCGTTCACAGGCTCTCACCATGCGGGACTCCATGAGCCTGTTGCAGCGGATGCGAGGAGACCTATGAGCACCCCCGAACTGGCCTGGTTCAAGAGCAGCCACAGCAGCAGCGCATCCGGCGACTGCGTCGAGGTTGCCTGGTTCAAGTCCAGCTACAGCAGCAGCGGAGACGGCGACTGTGTCGAAGTAGCCGCCGCCCCCTCTGCCATCCACGTCCGCGATTCGAAGAACGCGGACGGGCCTCAGCTCATCCTCTCCTCCAACGCCTGGGCCGAGTTCATCCCGTACGCCTCCCGAGGCTGATCCCGCGGCGGCGCATCCACCACACCAGTCCCCCGCCCACGGCGGCCAACGCTGCCGCCAGCGCGGCGAAAAGGCCCACCGGGGTGTTCGAGCCGGTGTCGGCGAGGTCGCCGCCCGGGGGCTTCGGGGTGGTGCCGGGGGCGCCCGGGGTCGGGTCCTGGGACGGCGTCGGGTCCGGCTTGCCCGGGTCGTCGCTGGGATCGTCGCTCGGTGTCGGGTCGGGATCCTGCGTCGGCGGCGGCTTCGGCGTGTCACCGCCGCCGGAGTCGGTCACCTTGCCGCCACCGAAGTAGAGCGTGTCGGTGTCGCGGTACGACGTGTCGTCGGACTTGCGGGAGTTGACGGTGGTGTTGTCGAGGTCCCGGTTCTCGACGTTGAACTGCGTGCGGGTGATGTTCCGCTTGGGCTGCTTGGAGAAGTCCACGCCGCCGACGATGTAGACCCGTACGCCCTGCGCGGTGTCCACGTCGTACGTGAACTCGCCCTCGGTGTAGATCTTGCGGTACTTGCGGAACAGCTCGTCCTTGTCCCAGTTCTGGTTCGGCGCGCGCAGCGGCCACGCCTTGACGTCGTCGCTGTTGATGATCGACCGGAAGTCGGTCGGGTTCTTCGCGTCCTGCTGCCGGATGTACTCGGCGGCGACCCGCGAGGTGTAGACGCGGCGCAGGTCGGCGTATTGCGGGGCCGTGTTGATCTGCTTCTCGACCTCGGGGACGATCATCGAGTCGATGACCGCCTGGGCGGCGGCGATCTCGGCGTCGTTCGGGTCGCAGATCGGCTCGCCCGGTCCCTCGGTGACGGTCTCCTGCGCGGTCGACTTCAGGGCGAGCGGGGCGTCGAGGATGTAGATGCCGCCGTCCTGCTCGCGCACCTGCGCGGGCTTGGGCTCGATCCAGTTCCGCAGGCCCGGCATGCACGGGTTGCCGTTCTGCTTGGGCAGGGCCGCCCAGTACCGCCTGCCGAGGTCGGTCTTGGGGTCCATGGCCTTGTAGAAGTCGTGCTTCATCTGGAGGTCGGCTTCGAGCAGGATGCGCCCGGCGTCGGTGGAGGCGAACTTGGAGTCCATGACGCGGTCGGGCTCGTCCGGGTTGAGGTTGACCCAGAACTTGTCCGGTGTCAGCGCGAGCCAGGTGAACATCGCGTCGGAGGCGAGCTGCATCTTGGCCTCGCCGCCCCAGCCGGGGTTGGTGTCCGGGTCGGGCATCTGGTCGGCGCGCATGCTGTACTGCATGCCCTTGCCCTTGCCGAGGCCGCCGACGTAGCGCAGTTCGAGGCTGGTGAAGTCGATGCCGCCGGGGCCGCCCCTGGGGAGGGTGCCGCGGGTGTCGAGGCGGCGGGCCTCGGCCTGGATCTGCTTGGCCTCCGCGGGTGTGCGTCCGGAGTCCAGGGCCCGCTGGTTGGCCGGGCCCCGGGTACCGCAGCTGTTGGCGGCGGCGGCCAGGGGCTGCGCTCCGCCGGTCTGGCAGCCGGGGGCGAACCAGCGCTGGTGGTCCGAGTAGCCCTTGATGGGGGTGGTCCTGCCGACCGGGTTGTAGATGCGCTGGTTGCCGCGTACCTGGTTGGCCTTGCCGCGCTCGCGTTCGAGTTCGCTATTGAAGTCGTCGATCAGCTTCTGCTGGCCGGTGGTGAACTTCTTCGCGCCGGTGAATCGGAAGGTGTGGTCCGTCAGGGAGCGGGCGACGACCCGGTCCTTGGCGAGCTGGTCGGCCCTCGGCTTGGAGTTCGACTTGAACTCGTTGAATTCCTTGGTGCGCTTGTTGTAGGAGTCGTAGCGGCGTTCGCCGACCTTGTTGCCCTCGGCGTCGAAGAGTTCGACGTAGACCTCACACAGCCAGTCGGGGCCGACAAGCTTGTAGTCCCGTACGAGCTGACGCTCGAACCCGGCCCCCTTGTTCACGTTGGTCTGGTTGCGGATGTAGACCTTGTCGAACCACGTCTTGAAGGGTCTCTTCTTCCCGGTGTTCAGCCAGCGGGCGTAGATCTCCATGGCCCGGTCGGCGGGCTTGCCGGAGGCGTCCGCGATCTTCCGCCAGGCATTGACGTTCTTCTCCGTGTCCCCCGGGACCTGGGAGAGGGCCTTCTTCTCCTCGGCCGCCGTGGGGGCCTGAAGCCCGTCGTACGCCAGACCGGGCAGGTCGAACTCGTAGTTCTTCGGCAGGTCGTCGGCCTTGTGGAAGTTGCCGAGCGGGCTGTTGGGGAACCCGGAGTTCGCCGGAGTCCTGGTGGCGGCCGGCAGACCGTTGCGGACGTCGCAGCGACGATTGTGCTTGTCGAAGCCGGGCTTGAGTCTGGCCGAGACCGCCGGGCCGGCGGAGGCGGTGTCGACGGGCATGCCGGGCAGGCCGGTCAGGGTGACGGCGGCCGCCAGGCCCGCGGCGGCCGTGAGGCGAGCTGTGAGCCGCCACCGCGTGGGTATGTGGAGCGCTCGATTGAAGATGACGTCTTCCCTCGTTGTGGGGGGCACTGAGGGGGTGTGGGTGGCGCGTGAGGCCCCCGTGACGTGTACGCGCCGGGCCTCACCATAGGACCCGAAGTCGGCGTAATCAGGGGATTGTTGGCGTTGACGGCGTTGATGATGTTGTCAGCGGAGCGTCAATTGTGAGCGAAGAGTGGGCAGTTGACTTCAGCGGACGGTTCCGTCCGGCAAGGGGTACCTCGTCAGGGGCGTCCGCCCGGTGCGCCGAGCGGCTACACCGGGCATCACAGACGCCACACAGAACTCTCACAGGACCGGACCCCTGGGGCCCCGCCGATCGCTACCCCTGGGGCCCGCCGATCGCTACCTCTGGCCCCCTCGCCGATCGCTAGCCCCCGACGAAGTACAGCTCTTCCATCCGGGACGTGGCGAACTCGCTGTGCCGTACGCGGAAGGTCGTGATTTCCAGGTGGTTCTTGCCCCAGGGGTCGGCCTTGCCCAGGGCCAGGGCGGCGAAGCCGGACCATTCGATGTCGGCCGGGTCCTCCTCGTCCAGGCCGAGGTCCTCCAGCGTCCCGGCGGGGACGCCGAGGGCGGCGGCGATCACGGCCGGGTCGCCCGTCACCTCGAACGGGTCGTCCCCGGGCCAGCCGGTGGCGTGGAACAGGGCCCCGTCCGGCAGCCAGACGAGGTCCTCGGTGTGGTCCGCACCGCCGTGGAAATGGACGCGGCCGACGATACGGGCGTCGGGGTAGCGCTCACGCAGGACGCGGGCCTCGCTCAGCACGGGGGTGTCGTCGCCGTTGTCGGCCAGCGCCGGGCCGCTGAAGCCGAGGACATGGCCCCAGGCGGCGGCGTGCACGATGTCCAGGTCGGACCGTGTGTCCGTATAGGGCGGCACGTCGCGGACGGGCCGGGGGCCGAGGTCCTGCAGGATCTCGTCGACGATGCCCAGGGACGCGGCGAACTCGGCAGCGCGGGCAGGGTCGTTGGCGGGGAGCACGCCCGCGTCGACGTCGAACGGCGGGAGGAGGACGGTGAGGTCGCAGTGGCCCATGGATCCGCGCACCACGCGGTCGGGCGGGAGGGTCCAGAAGCTGTCGTCGGTCATGCGGGCCACCGTAGAGGGTGCACCGGGGGTTCCTCGGGGGCGATATGCCAGGATGCGGTGAACGAGCACCGACAAGCTCACCGAGTGGACCGACGAGCTGACCCAGGGGTGACCCGGCATGATCGGAACCGTGTTCCGGAGCGATGACGTGCCCACGGAGCACCGGTTCGACTACTGGGCGGAGTTGATGCACCGGGCGATCGCGCCCAGTCACATGAGCTGCGAGTTCGCCGACGACTTCTGGGCGCGGCAGCGGCTGTTGGAGCTGGGGCCGGTGCTGGCGTGGCCGACGGCGCATCTGGTGACCGGGTTCCGGCGTACCGAGAAACTGGTGCGGCAGTCCGACCCGGAGATGTACCACCTGTCGCTGGTGCTCGGCGGCGGCCTGGGGTTCGAGCATGTGGGGCGGGCCGAGGCGTACGGGCCGAGCGACCTGTGGGTGAGCGACACGTCACGCCCGTACGAAGTGCATGTGCCGGCCGGCCTGGGCCGTCAGGTGATCTGGGGCGTCGGTGTGGACTTCCCCAAGGCACTGCTGCCGCTGCCTCCCGCCCGTGTCCGTCAGCTGCTGGGGCGGCGTCTGTCGGCGCAGGACGGGGTGGGCGCACTGCTGACGGGTTTCCTCACCGGCCTGGAGCAGCAGGCGGACGCGCTCCAGCCGTCCGACGCGCCGCGACTGGGTACCGTCCTGATCGACCTGCTGTCCGCCTGGTTCGCCCACGTGCTGGAGGTGGAGGACGCGTTACCGGCGGAGACGCGCGAGCGGGCGCTGACGACGCGGATACGGGCGTTCATCCGGCAGAACCTGCACGACCCGGAGCTGACGCCGCCGGTGATAGCGGCGGCGCATCACATCTCGCTGAGCTATCTGCACCGGCTGTTCCAGGAGGACACCCCCGGCGAGACCGTCGCGGCCTGGATCCGTGCCCAACGCCTCGAAGGCGCCCGCCGCGACCTGGCGAACCCCGCCCACACCACCACGCCCGTCCACACCATCGCCACCCGCTGGGGCCTGCCCCGCGCCTCCGACTTCACGCGGGCGTTCCGGGGGGCGTACGGGGTGTCTCCGACGGAGTACCGGGCGGGGGCGCGGGCAGGGGCGGGGGCCGCGCGGGAGAGGGGGTAGACCGGTCGGCAACGAGGTCGTGGACGCACAGGTAGTGACGCCCACGGAACAGGCGTGATCCACTCGGACCGCGGCGGTCGCAGGGCCGCACGCTCCCTCACGAAGACCCAGCGACGGCTTCGACCGTCATCGGCGAGGAGCCCATGCTCACGTCTCATTTCTCCCGTACCGAGTGGTGGATCGCCGCCGCCGTGGCCGGCGTGGCCGTGGCCGTGGCGCTGGCGTCGCTGATCCCCGCGTGGAAGGACAGGTGGAAGGCCGTCCTGCCCGTCCTCGCTGCGGCTGTCTTCGTGGGGCTGATGGTTCCGGCCGAGGAGGCCGACGGGGACCCCGTCTCCCTGATGCTGTTCACCGCCCTCGCGCTCGGACTCGCGCTCATGCGGGTCGTCTTCGCCGGTTACATCAGACGCCAACAGGAGCTGGCCCGTTCGGGCGGGACGTGGGAAAGTTTGACCACCAGGCAGACGGTGCTCTTCTTCCTCGCCTTCACCACGGTCGTGGCACTCATGGCCGGCTTTCTGTAGGAGTTGGGGACCGTGGGGACTCTGTGGATCGCCGCCGCCGTGGCCGGCGTCGCCCTGGCGGTGGCGTTGGCGTCCCTGTTCCCCGCTACGCGGAGGGGCAAGTGGGAGGCGGTCCTGCTCGTCCTCATCCTCGCGGCCTACGCGGCCCTGGAGACCCTGCCCGAGGGGCTCGACGGCGAGGACGGGGACCCCCGCACCGCCCTGCTGGTGTTCATCGGCGCCGCGATCTACTTCGTCCTCATGCGCGTCAGCTTCATCGGATGGTTCAGACGCCAGGAGGAGCGGGTCCGCCTGGGCCGCCCCGTCGAGAAGCTCAAGGCCAGGCACTACACGGTCATGGCCCTCGGCGTCGTGGTGACCATCGCCGTCATGATCCCCCTCTGGTAGGCCCGCGTGACCTCCCCCGTGACGGCGGCTCGTTCTCGCAGAAGTCTTGCGAGACTGAGTCCGTGAGCGACCACACCTACGCACCCGGCGAGGGCCCGACCAACCAACTCGACGAACTCATCGCCGCGAACGAGGAGATGCACGGCCCCCTCACCCAGGAGGAGATCGACGCGGCCGAGCGCGAGATGTTCGGCGAAGGCGGGGCGACCGGGCGGCGGTGTGAGCGGGACCTGGGATCTCGGCAGTGAGGCTTGTCCCTGTATCTGCGGGCCGACCGGATGATGACTGCACGGCTCGCCGCCACCCGTGAGCGGGACGTCGGAGAGGCCGTCACGCTTACCGGGCGTCAAACTCTCCCCGCTCCCGAAGCCCGGTCAGCGTCTCAGGTCCATGACACCGACTCCGAGGCCGTCGTACACACCGGGTTCCACCGTGGCGATCAACGCCCCTGTCGGAAGGGTCTGGTTGGGCCTCGCGGCGTGGACGGCGGCCGAGGCGTCCTGGGCGATTCCCGATCGCCCCAGTTCGGCGACCGTCGCGGCCATGGCGTAGTCGTCGTCGACGATGGACAACACGTCCACCAGGACACCGACGTGGTCGACCATGCCCGCACGACGGCGCTCGGCTTCCAGGAGGCACAGGACGGGCACCCACAGGCGAACGTCATCACTCGCCGCCGCGGCGTGGACGAGGCCCGAGACCTGCTTGTCGCCCCCCAGCGCCACGAGGGTGGGCGCGTCAAGGACGTAGTGCTCGGTCTGGCTCAACGAGACGACTCGACCTGCACGAGGGCGGCCCTGTGGGCAGCCGTGGCCTCCCGCATCTTGCGGCGCATCTCGGCGGACTCCTCGTCGGACACGTCGTGTCCGAAGCGTTCGGCGAGCACGGCCCGCGTGCGATCGGCACGTTCCTTGATCTGCTCGGGAGTCAGTGTCGACGCGGCAATGTCCTGCATGAGGGCACGAAGACTCGTCCCCCGGGCCTCAGCCACGGCGGCGAGCTGGTCACGAACTTCGGCGGGCACGCGGATCATGACGTCGGACATGCGGAGAGTATACGCGACGTATACGCCCGGCACCGGACATCGGCGGTGGCCCGCAGCGCGGGCGCACCTCACGGCCTGGGCCATGAGGTACGCCCCCGCGTTCCGTCGCCCGCCCTTCGCTACTGGCCGAAGGCGGGGCCGGCCTCTGCCATGTCGAAATAGTCGCGCCATTGGGTGATGAGGCCGTCGTTGACCTCGAAGACGCCCATGACCCTGATCACGATCACGCGCTCCCCCGATTGCAGGGTGTCGACGCGCTCGTTCATGACCACGTTGCCGGAGGCGACCTGGTGCTTGACGTCCCAGCGGATGTGGTCGAACTGCTTGAAGCCGTCCACACAGGCGTCGCGGATGGCGGCGCGGCCGAGGACGGGCTCCACGGGGATGTTGTGGTAGCAGGCGTCTTCGGCGAAGTGCCTGCTGACGGCGTCAGGATCGCGGCTGGGGTCGTTCCAGCTGTCGGCCAGGGAACGTACGACTTCGTCAGGACTCATCATCGCGGGGCTCGCTTTCACGGTAAGGGTGATCGGGTCTCCGGCCGGTTCTCCACAGCGCGTCCGGTACGAGCTCCACGATACAGAAACTTGAACTGAGTGCAAATATGCACGGCGTCCAGGTCTGTATGATCGATCCGGGAGGATGAGCCATGAGCCTGCGTGAACGGAAGAAGCTGGCAGCCTGGCGCGCCATCCGGAGCGCCGCGCTGCGGCTTTTCGAGGAGCGCGGGTTCGAAGCCGTCAGCGTCGAGGAGATCGCCGCCGCCGCGGACGTCTCCCGCAGCACCTTCTTCAACTACTTCGCCAGCAAGGAAGCCGTCGTCTTCGACCAGGACCCCGAGCAGCGGGAGCAGTGGCGCGCGATCATGGCCGCCCGGCCGGACGACGAGCCCTTGTGGGACTCACTGACGGCGATCCTGGTCGGATTCAACGAACTCCTCAGCGACCGCGTCCCGTTGCAACGGCGACTGAAGGACCGCTCCCCCGCCCTCGCGCAGTCGAGTTGGGACGTCGTGGGTGAGCAGTTCCTCACCGACCTGCGTGAATGGACGGCGTCGCGCACCTCCGAAGGCGACACCATGACGGTGGCTCTCAAGCTCAACCTGGCATTCGCCGCGCAGAGCACCGCCTACGAGACGTGGGGTGCGGACGAGCCCTTCGAGGACTACCTACGACGGTTGAAGTACTGCCTGCACGCGGCGGCTCCCATGGGACCGCCGGAGCCGACATCCGGCTCCTGACCCCCCGGCAAGGCCGGTGATGAGTTTTCGCGCCCGCCCCCGTCATATCCGCGTAGGGACACGCTGCGACGGAAGGATGACGTGATGGGTGCGGACACGCGGCTGGAGGAGATGGGCGTGAGCGGTCTGGGCGAGGTCGACGAGCCGGCCTTCTCGGAACTCGCGGAGCGGCACCGGCGGGAGCTGCATGTGCACTGCTACCGGATGCTCGGGTCGTTCGAGGACGCCGAGGACGCCGTGCAGGAGACGTTCATGCGTGCCTGGCGGCGGCGGGAGACCTTCGAGGGACGGTCGACGTTCCGGGCCTGGTTGTACCGGATCGCCACCAACGTCTGTCTGGATCTGCTCGCCGAGCGCCGCCCTGAGCCCGCTACCGGCGGTGAGGTGCTGTGGCTGCAGCCCTACCCGGACCGGCTGCTCGACGAGTTGCCCGCGGACGACGCGGACGAGCCGGAGGCCGTCGCCGTCGCGCGGGAGACGATCGAGCTGGCCTACCTGGTCGCGGTCCAGCACCTCGCGCCGCGCCCGCGGGCCGTGTTGATCCTGCGGGATGTGCTCGGCCGGCCGGCGAAGGACGTCGCGGAGATCCTGGGGGACTCCGTCAACTCCGTGAACAGCGCCCTGCAGCGGGCCCGCGCCGGCATGCGGGAGCACCTGCCCGCCGAGCGGCAGGACTGGACCGGCGGCGAGGAGGATGCCGGGACGCGTGAGCTGGTGCGCCGCTACACCGAGGCCAGCGTGGCTACGGACGTCGAGGCGCTCGCCTCGATGCTGCGCGACGACGTCCGTTTCTCGATGCCGCCCACGCCGGGGCTGTATGCCGGCCGCGACACGGTGGTGAAGTACATGGTCGAGAGCGGCTTCGAAGGCATGAAGGGCCTGCGCGCCGTCCAGACCACCGTGAACCGGCAGCCCGCTCTCGCCTTCTACCTCTGGCAGCAACAGAAGGGCGCGTACCTGCCGCTGACGATCGACGTCCTGCGCATCACCGGCGGGGCGATCACCGAGATCATCACGTTCCACGACGACCGGTTCCCGCAGCTCGGGCTGCCGGAGCGCCTGCCGGCCGACGGCACGGAGTAGTCCCGGAGTGGCACGACGTGTTTCCTGTATCGACCCCCGGCTCGGCGGTCGGTGGTGGTCGGTGGTTATCGGTGGTGAGCCGGGCGGCGACCTCTCGCCCGGCTCACCGCCGGAGCACTACGCCGCGTGCTCCACGAAGCGTCGGGCCGTCTGCGCCAGCAGCTCGCGGCCGTCGCCCGCCCACAGGTCGTCGTTGAAGAGTTCGACCTCGATGGGACCCGTGTAGCCCGCCGCCTCGACGTAGGACTTCCACTCGCGCATGTCGATCGCGCCGTCGCCGATCTGGCCCCGGCCGGTCAGGACGCCCTGGGGCAACGGGGTGATCCAGTCGGCGAGTTGGAAGGTGTGGATGCGGCCGGAGGCACCCGCGCGGGCGATCGCCGCCGGGGCCGTGTCGTCCCACCAGATGTGGTACGTGTCGACCGTCACGCCCACCTGGTCCGCCGGGAAGCGTTCCGCGATGTCCAGCGCCTGGGAGAGCGTCGACACCACGCAGCGGTCCGAGGCGAACATCGGGTGCAGGGGCTCGATCGCGAGGCGCACGCCGTTCGAGGCCGCGTACGGGCCCAGTTCCGACAGGGCGTCCGCGATGCGCTCGCGCGCGCCGTGCAGGTCCTTCGAACCGGACGGGAGACCGCCCGAGACCAGCACCAGCGTGTCCGTGCCGAGCGTCGCCGCCTCGTCGATCGCCTTGCGGTTGTCGGCCAGGGCCGCCGCCCGCTCCGCCGGGTCGATCGCCGTGAAGAAGCCGCCCCGGCAGAGGGTGGTGACCGCGAGGCCCGCGTCGCGGACCAGCTTGGCCGTCGCATCCAGGCCGTGCGCCGCCACCGGCTCGCGCCACAGGCCCACACCCGTGATGCCCAACTCCACGCAGCCCTCGACCAGTTCGGGCATCGACAGCTGCTTGACCGTCATCTGGTTGATGCTGAAGCGCTCAAGTCCGCCGCCGGTGCTCACTGGTCCACTCCGTACAGGGAGAGCAGGTTCTTCATCCGTTTCTCCGCCAGCGCCGGGTCCGGGAACAGGCCCAGGCCGTCGGCGAGTTCGTAGGCCCGCGCGAAGTGCGGCAGGGAACGGGCCGACTGCAGGCCGCCGACCATCGTGAAGTGCGACTGGTGCCCGGCCAGCCACGCCAGGAAGACCACGCCCGTCTTGTAGAAGCGGGTCGGGGTCTGGAAGAGGTGGCGGGACAGTTCGACGGTCGGGTCCAGGAGCTCCCGGAAGCCCTTCACGTCACCCGTGTCCAGGACGCGGACCGCCTGAGCCGCCAGCGGGCCCAGCGGGTCGAAGATGCCGAGCAGCGCGTGGCTGAAGCCCTTCTCGTCGCCCGCGATCAGCTCGGGGTAGTTGAAGTCGTCGCCGGTGTAGCAGCGGACGCCCTGCGGGAGCCGGCGGCGGATGTCGATCTCGCGCTGGGCGTCCAGCAGGGAGACCTTGATGCCGTCGACCTTGTCGGGGTGGGCGGCGATCACGGCGAGGAAGGTCTCCGTGGCCGTGTCCAGGTCCGACGAGCCCCAGTAGCCCTCCAGCGCCGGGTCGAACATGGGGCCGAGCCAGTGCAGGACGACCGGCTCGGCGGCCTGCCGGAGCAGGTGGCCGTAGACCTCCAGGTAGTCCTCGGGGCCCGAGGCCGCCGCAGCCAGCGCGCGCGAGGCCATCAGGATCGCCTGGGCGCCCGACTCCTCGACGAGCGCCAGCTGCTCCTCGTACGCCTTGCGGATCTCCGGCAGGGAGGCGGGGCCCGTGAGCTGGTCGGTGCCCACGCCGCAGGCGATCCGGCCGCCGACCGCCTTCGCCTCGGCGGCACTGCGGCGGATCAGCTCCGCCGCGCCCGCCCAGTCGAGGCCCATGCCGCGCTGCGCGGTGTCCATCGCCTCGGCGACGCCCAGGCCGTGCGACCACAGGTGGCGGCGGAAGGCGAGGGTCGCGTCCCAGTCGACGGCGGCGGGCGAGTCCGGGGACACGTCCGCGAAGGGGTCCGCGACGACGTGCGCCGCCGAGAAGACCGTGCGGGAGGTGAGGGGGGTGCCCGGGGACACCGCCAGGGGTTCGGTCCGGGGGGCGTAGGTCTTGAACCCGCCGTTCCCGTCCGGGAGTTGGATCGTCACAGCTGGATCTCCGGTACGTCGAGACGGACGCCCTCGGCGGAGGACTTCAGGCCCAGTTCGGCGAGCTGGACGCCGCGCGCGCCGGCCAGCAGGTCCCAGTGGTAGGGCGCGTCGGCGTAGACGTGCTTGAAGAACAGCTCCCACTGTGCCTTGAAGCCGTTGTCGAACTCGGCGTTGTCGGGCACCTCCTGCCACTGGTCGCGGAAGGAGTAGGTGGCGGGGATGTCGGGGTTCCACACCGGCTTGGGGGTGGCGGAGCGGTGCTGCACCCGGCAGTTGCGCAGGCCCGCGACGGCCGAGCCCTCGGTGCCGTCGACCTGGAACTCCACCAGCTCGTCACGGTTGACGCGGACGGCCCAGGAGGAGTTGATCTGGGCGATCGCGCCGCCGTCCAGCTCGAAGATGCCGTACGCGGCGTCGTCGGCGGTGGCGTCGTACGGCTTGTCCTGCTCGTCCCAGCGCTGCGGGATGTGCGTGGCGGTGAGCGCCTGGACGGACTTCACGCGGCCGAACAGCTCGTGCAGGACGTACTCCCAGTGCGGGAACATGTCGACGACGATGCCGCCGCCGTCCTCCGCGCGGTAGTTCCAGGAGGGGCGCTGGGCCTCCTGCCAGTCGCCCTCGAAGACCCAGTAGCCGAACTCGCCCCGGACGGAGAGGATGCGGCCGAAGAAGCCGCCGTCGATGAGGCGCTTGAGCTTCAGCAGACCCGGCAGGAACAGCTTGTCCTGGACGACGCCGTGCTTGATGCCGGCGGCGTTCGCGAGGCGGGCCAGCTCCAGGGCGCCGTCGAGGCCGGTGGCGGTCGGCTTCTCGGTGTAGATGTGCTTGCCGGCCGCGATCGCCTTCTTGATCGCCTCCTCGCGGGCGGAGGTGACCTGGGCGTCGAAGTAGATCTCGACGGTCGGGTCGGCGAGGACCGCGTCGACGTCGGTGGAGACGTTCGCCGGGTCGAGGCCGTGCTGCTCGGCGAGCGCCTTGAGCGCGTGCTCGCGGCGGCCGACGAGGATGGGCTCCGGCCACAGCACGGTGCCGTCACCGAGGTCGAGACCGCCCTGCTCGCGGATGGCGAGGATCGAGCGGACGAGGTGCTGGCGGTAGCCCATGCGGCCCGTCACGCCGTTCATGGCGATCCGTACGGTTTTGCGTGTCACGGCCGGTTCCTTTCGTTGGTATGCGTTCGTGTGTGCGTACGCGTCGGGCGCCGCGTACGCCCGACGAAAGGGTGAGCGTCACAGCAAGCGCTTTCTATTCGATAAGAAGCTAGCCTCTGAGCAGCGGTCTATACAAGACCGCGAGGGGGTCGAGTTGTTCGAGGGGGCGAACGGTGATCGCGGTCGTATGGTTCCCCGACAGCCCGAACAAGACGCGCACCCGGAGGACGAGAAAACGATGACTGTGACCCTGGCGGACGTGGCGGCCCGTGCTCAGGTGTCGCCCGCGACCGTCTCCCGGGTGCTCAACGGGAACTATCCGGTGGCCGCGTCCACGCGCGAGCGGGTGCTGAAGGCTGTCGACGAGCTGGACTACGTCCTCAACGGACCCGCCAGCGCGCTCGCCGCCGCCACCTCCGACCTGGTCGGCATCCTGGTGAACGACATCGCCGACCCCTTCTTCGGGATCATGGCCGCGGCCATCCAGTCCGAGATCGGGGGGCCCGGCGGGCGCGCGGGCGGGGAGCGGCTGGGCGTGGTGTGCAATACGGGCGGCTCCCCGGAGCGCGAGCTGACGTATCTCACGCTGCTCCAGCGGCAGCGGGCCGCGGCCGTGGTGCTGACCGGTGGGGCCATCGAGGACCCGGCGCACCTGGCCGCCGTCGGCAACAAGCTGCGGAAGCTGGCGGAGGCCGGGACGCGTGTGGTGCTGTGCGGGCGGCCGCCCACGCCGGAGGCCATCGCGATCACCTTCGACAACCGGGGCGGCGGCCAGGTGCTGACGGAGCACCTGATCGGGCTGGGGCACCGGCGCCTCGGGTACATCGCCGGGCCGGAGGAGCGGACGACGACCCGCCACCGGCTGGAGGGGCATCGCGCGGCGCTGGCGGCGGCCGGCATCGAGGACGACCCCAGATGGACCGTGTACGGCCGCTACGACCGGCTCTCCGGGTACGAGGCGACGCTGGAGCTGTTGCGCCGGGACCCCTCCCTGACGGCCGTGGTCGCCGCCAACGACACGGTGGCGCTGGGCGCTTGCGCGGCGCTCCGCGACTCCGGGCTGCGCATCCCCGACGACGTGTCGGTGGCCGGGTTCGACGACCTGCCGTTCAGCATCGACGCGGTGCCCGCCCTGACGACGGTACGGCTGCCGCTGTCGGACGCGGGGGCGCGGGCCGGGCGGATCGCCATGGGGCGCGAGGAGCCGCCGCCGGGCGGGATCGCCACGGTGCGGGGGGAGTTGATGGTGCGGGGGTCCAGCGGGGTGCCTCGGGAGGGATGAGGGGTGGGGGGCGTGCTGTCCGGGCCGGGCCGGACCGGGCAGGTCGAACCAGGCGTCCCACATGGCCAAAACCCTACGGTGTGCGAGCGTGGATCTTCTCAACTTCGGCGTGAAGCAGGCGAGTTGACCTACGTTGGTGCTGATCATCAGCACCGAGACATCGGAACACCGGAGGCCTGCCGTGGTGAACGACGACCCCTCGACCGCAACCGGAACTGGAACCGAGACCGGAACCGGTAGGGGTGCCCGGCCCCGCCCCCGTATCGACACCAGCAAGCCGCACTCGGCGCGCTTCTGGAACTACTTCGTCGGCGGCAAGGACTACTACGAGGTCGACCGGGAGATCGGGGACCACATCAAGCAGATCTTCCCGGGTCTCGTCGACGTGGCCGTCACCAGCCGGCACTTCCTGGGCCGCGCCGTCCGCTACCTGGCCGACGAGCAGGGCGTACGTCAGTTCCTGGACGTCGGCACCGGGCTGCCGACCGCCGACAACACCCACGAGGTCGCCCAGCGCGCCGCCCCCGACGCCCGGATCGTGTACGTCGACAACGACCCGATCGTGCTGGCCCACGCGGACGCCCTGCTCGCCGGCACCCCCGAGGGCCGCACGGTCTACCTGAACGCCGACCTCTACGCCCCCGAGACCATCCTGGAGGCGGCGGCCGACACGCTCGACCTCTCCCAGCCGGTCGGTCTGATGATCCTCAACACGCTCGGCCATGTCGCCGACCACGACCAGGCACGCGACCTGGTGAGCCGCCTGATGGCGGGCCTGCCGTCGGGGAGCCACCTGGTGATCAGCGACAGCACCGCCACGAGCGAGGGCATGATCGCCGCGTCGGAGGCGTACAACGCGAGCGGCGCGGTGCCGTACCACGTCCGCAGCGTCGCCGAGATCGCCGCCTTCTTCGACGGCCTCGACCTGGCGGACCCGGGCGTCGTCCGGGTGCCCGAGTGGCGCCCCGACCACAGGAACCCGGCCGACGCCGCCTCGGCTGTCGACGCGTACTGCGGGGTGGGGCGCAAGCCGTGAGCCGCGCCGCTCACGGGCTCGGACGGGACGCGGGCGGCCGGGGAGTCCGCGTGGCGTTGAACGCCTGGATGGCCGCTGCCGCCAAGGCGAGGGCGCAGAGTGCCGTGCCGCCGAGGACGAGCGGGTTCACCCAGCCGGGTACCAGCTCGGTCGCCGTGCCCTCCTCCGTGACGCACCGCACGCTGACCGGCAGGGTCATCCGGGTCACCACGTAGTCGCCGGGGGCTCCGGCGGCCGTGCACATCTGCTCCGGGTCCAGGACGTAGAAGCCGCTCATCACGCCGTACGCGTACGCGCCCAGCGCCGCCGCGCCGCCGCCGATCGCGAGCAGCGCACACGAACCGGCGTCCGGCAGACGACGCCGTCCACCGCCCGGCCACCCGCGTCGCGCGCGCAGGGCCAGTGCCACGGCCGAGGCCAGGACGACCAAGGGGGTGCCGAACGGCGCGAGGGTGAGGGTCAAGAAGAGGACGCCGTAGAAGAAGTTCTCCATGTTTCCGCGGACTTCTCCGGGGGGTCGGTGGTTCCTGGGGCCGACGGTTCCTGGGGCCGGCAGTTCGGGGGCCGGCAGTTCCGGGGCGACGGGTCGGCAGGAGTCGCGGGTGTTGTCACGGAGCGTGATCGTTCGACGCGCGAGGGTCACCGGTGCGCCGTACGTTGGGCGGGCAAGGCAGTACACCACCCCACCAAGGAGTAACCATGGCCGCCAAGGACAAGGGCAGCATGGACAAGATCAAGGGCAAGGCCAAGGAGATGACCGGGAAGGTCACCGGCGATCGCGCGCAGCAGGCCGAGGGCAAGATGCAGCAGGCGCGCGGCGAGGCGAAGAAGGTGAAGGGCAAGGCGCAGGAGCGCGTGCAGGAGCGTACGCGGGAGGCGCAGCGCCCGGCGCGACGCGCCGGCATCTGACGCCGACGCCGAACGCGCCACGCCGCCTACGCGCGAGCGTGTGACGCCGACGCGTGGGCAGGTGCGCCGACGCGCGAGCGTCTGACGCCGACGCGTGGGCGCGGCTGACGGCAGTGGAAGGGGGCTCCCCGGTGCGGGGAGCCCCCTTCGCTCGGTCGCCGGTGAGTAGCTCGGGGTTCACGGGTACTCGGCGCGCATGGAGACCCAGGTGGCAGGGCCGGCGTTGCCGGAGAGCAGGGGCGCCGTCTCGGCTGCCGTCACGCGGTTTCTGCGGGGCGCGGGGCCGCCGCCCGACAGCCGGGTGATCGCCGGGGCCGACCCGTTCGGCGACGATCTCCAGCTCGCGCTCTACCTCTGCTACGAACTGCACTACCGAGGCTTCGCCGACGTCGACGCCGACCTCGAGTGGGACCCGGAGCTGCTGCGCTGCCGGGCGGCCCTGGAGTGGCCGTTCCTCGAAAGCCTGCGGGACCGGGCGACCCGGCACGTGAGCGCCCGGGACGCCCTGGACGACCTGCTCGTGGAACCGGCGGGCGACGGCGACGGTGGCGGCGGGGTCGGCGACTTCCTCCAGGACGAGGGCGAACTGTGGCAGGTGCGCGAGTACGCCGCGCAGCGCTCCCTCTACCACCTGAAGGAGGCCGACCCGCACGCCTGGGTGCTGCCCCGTCTGTGGGGGCGGGCCAAGGCGGGCATGGCCGCCGTCGAGTTCGACGAGTTCGGCGGGGGCCGGGCCGAGCGGGTGCACGCGCGTCTCTTCGCCGACCTCATGACCGACCTGGGGCTCGACCCGACGTACGGCCGGTACGTCGACGCCGCCGGTGCCGAGGCGCTGGCCCTGGTGAACCTGATGTCCCTCTTCGGCCTGCACCGGGCGCTGCGTGGTGCCCTCGTCGGACACTTCGCGACGGTTGAGATCACCTCCTCCCCCGGCTCCCGCCGGCTCGCCCGCGCCATGCGGCGGACCGGGGCCGGCCCCGCCGCCGAGCACTTCTACGACGAGCACGTCGAGGCCGACGCCGTGCACGAGCAGGTCGTACGACGGGACGTCGTCGCCGGGCTGCTGGAGGAGGAACCACAACTGGACGCCGACGTCGCCTTCGGCGTCGACGCCACCAACCACCTGGAGGACGCCCTCGCCGCCCGCCTCCTCACCGCGTGGCGCACGGGCCGGTCGTCGCTCCGCACGCCGGTCTGAGGAGGTGCGGGGATGGGGGACGCCGTCACCCGCAGGACGTCGCCGCTCCGAGGTGGCGTCGACGAGAGGGGAGAGCTGGTGATCATCCGTGCCGAACGGTTCCGCTGACCGCCGTCGCGTCGCCCTGCAGCGGCCCGGGCCGTTGCTGGTCGAGGGGCCCGTCGAGGTCGTGTTGGAGGACGGTACGACGGTGTCGTCGGACCGCTTCTGCGTGGCCCTGTGCACCTGCCGCCGCAGCCGCATCTACCCGTGGTGCGACACCAGCCACCGGCGCCGGGCCCCCGCCGCCGCCGGTGAGCGCAGGTCGACCACCGGCCCCGCCACCGCCGACGACCCCCGCCGCACCCAACCGCCGCCCGACTGAAGGGACCCCCGAGTCATGCAGCAGAAGCAGCCCGCGCAGAAGTCGTACTGGATCGAGAGCGCGCCGCAGGAGGGCGCGTACCCGGCGCTGGACGGGGAGTTGGTCGTCGACGTGGCGGTGGTGGGGGCCGGGATCGCGGGGATCAGTACGGCGTGGGAGCTGGCCCGGCGGGGGCGGCGGGTGGCCCTGCTGGAGGCGGACCGGGTCGCCGCCGGCGTCACCGGGCACACGACCGCCAAGGTGTCCGCGCTGCACACGCTGATCTACGACCGGCTGCGGCGGACCCGTGGCGCCGAGGCCGCCGCGCTGTACGCGCGGTCCCAGACCGAGGCGATCCGGCACGCCGCCGAGGTGGTGGAGGAGCTGGGGATCAGCTGCGACTGGGAGGACGCGGCGTCCTACACGTACGCCGAGGACGAGGTCGGTGTCGCGGAGCTGCGCGCCGAGGCGGAGGCGGCGCGCGAGGCCGGGCTGCCCGCCGAGTTCGTGACGGAGACGGGGCTGCCGTTCCCGGTCGCGGGGGCGGTGCGGGTGGCGGACCAGGCGCAGTTCCACCCCCGCAGGTATCTGCTGGCCCTGGTGGACGATCTGGTGCGGCAGGGCGCGGCGGTGCACGAGGGGACGCGGGTGGTGCGGCTGAAGGAGGGGACGCCGTGCCGGCTGACGACCGAGGCGGGGTTCACGGTGACCGCCAGGGACGTCGTGATCGCCACGCACTACCCCGTCTTCGACCGGGCGCTGCTCTTCACCCGGCTCTCCGCCCGCCGCGAACTCGTCCTCGCCGCGCCGGTCCCGGCCGACGCCGACCCGCACGGCATGTACATCACGCAGGAGCAGCGCACCCGTTCGGTGCGGACCACCCCGTACGACGAGGGGCGGCGGCTGCTGATCGTCACCGGGGAGCATTTCACCCCGGGCACCGCCGAGGTCGACGAACGGTTCGGGCTGCTGGCGGACTGGGCCACCGAACGCTTCGGCCCCCTCGACTTCACCCACCGCTGGGCCACGCAGGACAACGACTCCACCGACTCCGTCCCCCTCGTCGGGCCCTTCCACGCGGGCAGCCGGCCCAGCTGGGTGGCGACCGGGTTCGGCGGCTGGGGCATGAGCGGCGGCATCATGGCCGGGCGGCTGCTGGCCGAGCAGATCACCGGGCACAAGTCGCCGTGGAGCGATCTGTACGACCCGCGCCGGGTGCTCAGCGCGGTGCGGGAGGCGCCGAGTTTCCTCAAGCACCAGGCTCAGGTGGCCCGGCATTTCGTCGGCGACCGGATCTGCGCGGCCGGGGGCGGCTCCGTGGAGGCGATCGCCCCCGGGGACGGCGCGGTCGTCCGGGTCGGCGGGCATCCGTGCGCGGTCCACCGCGACGACGCGGGCTCGCTGCACGCCGTCTCCGCCCGCTGCACGCACATGGGCTGCCTGGTCGGCTTCAACCGCGCCGAACGCGCGTGGGAATGCCCGTGCCACGGCTCCCGCTTCGACCCCGAGGGCCACATCATCCAGGGCCCGGCGACGAAGCCCCTGGAACGACGGGACATCTGAGATGGGCCGCCTCTTCCCCCGTTCCCTTCCACTCCCCGGCCCACCCCGGGCGGGGTGCCGTACCGGCCCGGTCGGCGTGTACGGTCCGAAGGCATGAAACTCGCGTTCTCCACCCTCGGTGTCCCCGGTCTCCCCATCGCCGACGTCGTACGACTCGCCGCGACGCACGGCTACCACGGCGTCGAACTGCGTGCCCACCCCGAGGAGCCGGTGCATCCGGGCATCGGGGCCGACCAACGGGCCGAGGTGGCGGCCGAGTTCAAGGCGGCGGGCGTGGAGATCCTGGGGGTCGCCGGCTACGCGCGGGTCGCCGCGCCGGGTGACGACGGTCCCGTACTGGACGAGATCCGCGCCCTCCTCGACCTGGCCCGCGATCTGGGCGCCCCCTTCGTCCGTGTCTTCCCCGGCGCCGACCTGGCCGGCGGCCAGAGCGCGGAGGAGGCCGACGTGATCGCGGCCCGGCGGCTGGGCACGGCGGCGGAGGACGCGGCCGACCGGGGCGTACGCGTCCTGCTGGAGACCCATGACTCGCACCGCACCGGCGCCGACGCGATCCGGGTGCTCGGCCCGGTCGGCCACGGCAGCGTCGGCTCGCTCTGGGACGTGATGCACACCTGGCTCGGCGGCGAACAGCCCGCCGAGTCCTACGCCGCCCTCTCCCCCTTCCTCGGCTACGTCCAGGTCAAGGACATCGCCTCCGCCGACGACACCACCCCGGTCGCGCTCGGCGCGGGGGTCCTCCCGCTCGGCGAGTGCGTCGAACTGCTCTCCCGCAAGGACTGGGACGGCTGGCTGTGCTGGGAGTACGAGAAGCGGTGGTACGAGGCGGCCGCGCCGCTGCCGGAACTGCTGGCGGCGGGACGGGAGCACCTGGGTCGGCTCCTCAACGACGCGGCGTGAAGCTCACCCCTCACGACTGTCCGTAAAGCGCTGGCCTGAGCTTGAGAAATCAAGCTCGGGCCTTGTGCGTTGCGGATTTTGACCACGAATCAGTATCGAGCCACCCAAAGCCGATCACCCGCCGAACAGATACCGACAGTAACTCTTGGAAAACGGAGCGCTCCAGTACGCGCTTGCAGCAGACTTGCCTCCCGCGAACAGCCATGCGCAACTGGCCACGTATCGGGGGGATTTGGCATATGCAAGGCACGGTCGACGGTTTCAGCTACGGCGCGGTCACCCCGGTGGCCGCCTATGTCATGGCCTGTCTGGGCTCCGCGCTCGGACTGCGCTGCGTGGTCAGGTCGGTCTACAACGAGCGGTCCTGGAAACCCGGTTGGCTGGCCCTCGGAGCCGCGAGCATCGGCTGCGGCATCTGGACGATGCACTTCATCGCGATGGTCGGCTTCCGGGTGAAGGAGAGCCCCATCCACTACGACGTCGGGCTGACGGTGCTCAGCCTCGCCGTCGCCATCACCGTCGTCGGCATCGGGGTCTTCGCCGTGGGCTACCGCGGCGTCAGCAGGTCCACCCTCTGTGCGGCGGGATGCGTGACGGGCCTCGGGGTGGCCGCGATGCACTACCTGGGCATGGCGGCCATCCAGTTGCACGGCTACATCCACTACGACCTGGCCGTCGTCGCCCTCTCGATCGGCATCGCCATCGTCGCCGCGACCGCCGCGCTCTGGGCGGCCGTGTCGATCCGGGGCTTCGTGACGAGCCTGGGGGCCAGCCTGGTGATGGGGGTGGCCGTGTCCGGCATGCACTACACCGGGATGGCGGCGGTGGGGGTGCGTCTGCACGGCACGACCGGCGGCACGTTCACCGGTGAGTCACCCACGACGATCCTGCTGCCGATGCTCATCGGACCGGTCATCTTCCTGCTTCTCGCGGGTGTCGTCGTGATGTTCGACCCGATGCTCGTCCTGGGCGAGGGCGACTGGGACCGCACGGCCGGCCGACAGCCGGAACGGCAGCGGCCCGAGCCCCGGCAGCTCGGGCGGGGCGACCGCCCCGACGTGCCGCTCCAGCACCCCGACGACTCCTCCCCCACGTCCTTCTTCGATCCCCAGCCCCGGCGCCCGCGCCAGGAGCCGCACGGCGCGGGGCGCCGCGTCCGGGAGTGGTGAGGCGGCGGTTCACGCCCGGGTGGTGAGGTCCTCGTCCGTGATGGCGCGAACCACCCGGCACGGCGTGCCGAGCGCCACGGTCTCTTCTTCCTCACGAGAGCCCGACACCGCGGGACACTCCCTTTCTCGACGTGACGCTGTGCGGGGTGGCGCTATCGGCGCGGCTCGGGCAGGAGGCGGGGGGTGAGCCGTTCCTCCACCGCCGTGTCGCCCTCGCGCCGGACTATGTACGCCCCCTTGTCCGGGAGTTCGGCGACCGCCTCCACCAGGCGTGTGCCCCGGTAGACGAGCCCGACCCCGTCGTCCGTGCAGTGCGTCTCCGGGAGCGTGCCGTCGGCGACGAGGCTGTGGACGAGGGGGCGGCGGCCCGCGTCGCTGTCGTAGTGGACGCCGTTGCCGTACGGGAGGTACGCCAACGCGTCCGTCACCGGGCGGAGTCGGGGGCCGAAGGAGTCCGTGGTCCCGCCCTGGAACCAGCAGATGGAGCCCGCGCTGACGCCGCTCAGGACGACGCCGGACGCCCAGGCGCGGCGCAGTATGCCGTCGAGGCCGTGGACGCGCCAGACGGCGAGCAGGTTGGCGACCGAGCCGCCCATGACCCAGACGACGTCCTGGGCGAGGACGGCCGACTCGATGTCCTCGATGTTGGGCATCGGGAAGAGCGCGAGCGGGGTCAGGTCGAAGCCCGCGACCCGGGCCGCCTCGCTCATGCGCGCGGTCATGTGCTCGGAGTCGCCGATCGCCGTACCGATGTACATGACCCTCGGCCGCCGCCCGTTCACCCCCGACAGCTCCACGGCGTGGTGCACGAGCGAATGGAAGGTCACCCGGGTGCGGTCACCGATGCGGTGGCCGCCCGAGGTCGCGACGATGGTGGGCTCGGAGGCGGTCATGCTCCGGAGGGTAGCGGGAGTGCTTCGAAGGCCTCGTGGAAGGCCGGGAACGTCTTGCGGACGCACCCCGGGTCGTCGAAGGTGATGCCGGGCGTGCGGAGGCCGGTCACGGCGAAGGACATGACGATGCGGTGGTCGCCGTGGGTCCTGATCTCCGCGCCTCGGGGGGTGCCGGGGTGGATCTCGATCCAGTCGGCGCCGGTCGTCACCTCCACGCCCAGGCGGCGGAGGTTCTCCGCGCAGGCCTCCAGGCGGTCGCACTCCTTCACCCGGGTGTTGGCCACGTCCTCGATCCGCACCGGCCCCGAGGCGAACGGGGCGATCGCGGCGAGGGTCGGCATGGTGTCGGAGATGTCCCGCATGTTGACGGTGACACCGCGCAGTTCGCCGGTGCCGGTCACCGTCGTGCGGTCGTCGCCCACCTCCACCCGCGCGCCCATCCGCCGCAGCACCTCCACGAAGCCCAGGTCGCCCTGGAGCGCGCCCGCGCCGAGACCCGGCACGGTCACCTCGCCGCCGGTGAGGGCGGCGGCCGCGAAGAAGTAACTGGCGGTGGAGGCGTCGGGTTCGATCGGGTACGTGGTCGCCCGGTAGCCGCCCGGCGGGACGACGTACGTGTCGCCCTCCCGGCCGACCTCCACCCCGAACGCCCGCATCATCGCGATCGTGATCTCCACGTACGGCACGGAGACCAGGTCGGTGACGGTGACACGGAGGCCGGTGCGGGTGAGCGGGCCGAGCAGGAGCAGCGCGGTCAGGTACTGGGAGGACTGGCCGGCGTCCAGCACGACCTCGCCGCCGTGGACGCCGTTCGCGGTGACCGTGAGCGGGTGGTGGCCCTCCGCCTCCTCGTGGCGCAGGTCCACGCCGAGGTCGCGCAGGGCGCGGGTGAGCGGGAGGAGGGGGCGGCGGCGCATCTGGGGGGAGGCGTCGAAGCGGTACGTGCCGTGGCCGGCGGCGGCGAGGGTCGGCAGGAAGCGGGCGGTGGTGGCGCCGTCCCTGCAGTAGACGTCGGCCTCCTTGACGGCGGGGCCCTGGGGGCGGCCGTCGACCTGCCAGGTGTCCGGGGTGCGGCCGACGCGGTAGCCGAGGCGGGCGAGGCCCTCCGCGAAGCCCTCCGTGTCGTCGGACCTGAGGGGGCGTACGAGGGTGGTGACTCCGTCGGCGGCCGCGGCGAGGAAGAGGGCGCGGGCGGTGAGGGACTTGGAACCGGGGATGTCGACGGTGGGCATGCGGGTCATGGTGAACCGTGGGGTGGGGTTGGTGCGGATGTGTCCGGGTCGTGGGACGGGGGTGGGGGCCGGGGCGCCTAATAGCTCGGGGGTTCGGGTTCGTCGGCGAGTGCGGGCGCGTGGGGGCTGGTCGCGCAGTTCCCCGCGCCCCTGAAAAGCCGGGGCTGCGCCCCGTGCTTTTCACCGCCGCAGCCCCGCCGCTTTCCAGGCCCGCAGGGCCTGGGCTTTTAGGGGCGCGGGGAACTGCGCGAGCAACCACGAATCACCCGCACCCGCCAACGAACCGGCACCCCCCGAGCTCCCAGGCGCCCCACCCACCCCACCCGTACCGAATTCAGGAAACCCGCCCCTCCCCGGGAACCCGAACCCACCCCGCCCCGTCCAACCCGCATGCCGCCGGATGAGTCTCCGCAGTGCGGTGTCGGCCTCGCTGCTGGCTGCGATCGCTGACCTACCCTCTCCGCCGCCTGCGGCCGGCCGCACGCCGTCACCGGCGCGCCCCCCTCCACAGCGCCGGTGACGGCCCCTCAGCACCCCTGCACCCGCGTCGCGTTCCCTTGACCGGAAGAAACTTCCCGGATAATCGTGACACCTTGGAAGTTTCCTTCAGTCCTCCGGAAGGAGCGACGCACGTGCCCACCAGACGTACCGTTCTCGCCGCCACCGCAGGCGTCACCTCGGCCCTGGCCCTCGGCACCGACGCCCAGGCCGGCCCCCACCCCCACGACGACAAGAGGCTCCGCGCCCTCGTCGCGCGCATGAGCCTCGAGGAGAAGGTCGGCCAGCTCTTCGTGATGCGGGTCTACGGGCACTCGGCGACCGCCCCGGACCAGGCCGACATCGACGCCAACCTCCAGGAGCTGGGCGTCCGCACGGCCGCCGAGCTGCTGGAGAGGTACCGCGTCGGCGGGATCATCTACTTCTCCTGGGCGCACAACACCCGCGACCCGCACCAGATCGCCGCCCTCTCCAACGGCATCCAGCGGGCCTCCCTCGCCCTCCCCCGGGGCCTGCCCGTCCTCGTCTCCACCGACCAGGAACACGGCATCGTGGCCCGCGTCGGCAAGCCCGCCACCCTGCTGCCGGGCGCGATGGCCCTCGGCGCGGGCGGCTCCCGCGCGGACGCCCGCGAGGCCGCCCGCGTCGGCGGAGCCGAACTGCGGGCGATCGGCGTCCGCCAGGACTACGCCCCCGTCGCCGACGTGAACGTCAACCCGGCCAACCCCGTCATCGGCGTACGCTCCTTCGGCGCCGCCCCGGACGCGGTCGCGGGGCTGGTCGCCGCGCAGGTGAAGGGGTACCAGGGGGCCGGGGTCGCGGCGACCGCCAAGCACTTCCCGGGCCACGGGGACACGGCCGTCGACAGTCACTACGGCTTCCCGGTCATCGAGCACACCCGGGAGCAGTGGACCGCCCTGGACGCCCCGCCGTTCCGCGCCGCGATCCGCGCAGGCATCGACTCGATCATGACCGCGCACATCATGGTCCCCGCGCTGGACCCCTCCGGCGACCCGGCCACCCTCTCCCGCCCGATCCTCACCGGCATCCTGCGCGAACAGCTCGGCTACGACGGGGTCGTGGTCACCGACTCGCTCGGCATGCAGGGCGTGCGGGAGAAGTACGGGGACGACCAGGTGCCGGTGCTGGCGCTGAAGGCGGGCGTGGACCAGCTCCTCAACCCGCCCTCGATCGACGTGGCGTGGAACGCGGTCCTCGCCGCCGTGCGCTCCGGCGAACTGACCGAGGCGCGGCTCGACGAGTCGATCCTGAGGATCCTGCGGCTCAAGGCGAAGCTCGGACTGTTCGAGCGGCCGTACGTCAGTGACGCCGGTGTCGACCGGGTCGTGGGGATCCGGCGGCATCTGGAGACCGCCGACCGGATCGCCGAACGGACCACCACCCTCCTGGTCAACGAGGGTTCGCTGCTGCCGCTGTCCCGGCGCACGCACCGGAACGTGCTGGTGGTGGGCGCCGACCCGGCCTCCCCGTCGGGCACCACGGGACCGCCGACGGCCGTCCTCGCCGCCGAACTCGCCTCCCTGGGCTTCACGGCCACCAGCCTGTCGACCGGTACGGCACCCACCGAGGCCCTCGTCGAACAGGCCGTGGCGGCGGCCCGGGGCAAGGACGCGGTGGTCGTGGCGACGTACAACGTGACGGCGGACAGCACCCAGCGGACCCTGGTCGCGCGACTGCTCGCCACCGGGGTGCCGGTCGTGGCCGTCGCGATCCGCAACCCGTACGACGTGGCCCAACTCACCCGGGTGAAGGGCTACTTGGCCGCGTACTCCTGGACGGACGTCGAGGTGCGGGCGGCGGCCCGGGTCCTGGCCGGGCGGGTGGCACCGCGCGGGAAGCTGCCGGTGCCGGTGCAGCGGGCCGACGAACCGGCGAAGACGCTGTACCCGATCGGGCACGGCCTGACGTACGGACCCTGACGCGCGCCACCCGTGTACGGCACTGGTGTACGGGACCGGCGTACGGCACCGGCATACGGCCCTGACCTGCGGACCCCGGCGTAAGGCCGCTGACGTACGGGGCCTACGTCGCACTCCTCGCGCACCACCCCCAACAGGCGCAAAGCGCACGGTATGTCTGGCGTGGCCCTCGACGTGGGGTCACGCTGGACGGGGGTTCATCGGGGGGTGGCCATGCGCGGGGTGTGTCTCGTTCGACAGGTGTGCACAGGGGTGCTCCTGGCTGCCGTCGTGCTCGCCGTGGCGGCGCTCTCCGGGTGCCAGGCCTGGTCGGGCGGGGTCGGCGAGGGGGCGGAGGAGCGGGCGGCCGCGACCACGACCGGCACCCCGACCCGGCCGACCGGGTACGGGACGGTGTTCCTCGGGGTCGACGAGTGCAGTTCGTTCGGGACGACCAGCTTCACCGAGGTGCCCTGTGCGAGCGAGCGGGCGGCCGCCCGGGTCGTGGCCCGACACGAGGGCCGGGTCGGACAGGGGCCGCTGTGTCCGCCGACCACCGACTTCGTCCTGCACATCAGCGAGTCCACCGACGAACGGGACGGCTACGACGAGGACGGCGACGGTTCCGTACCGCAGGGCTACGCCTGCATGCGGGGGCTCCAGCCGCCGCACCCGGGTGACCCCGGCGGCGGTGGCGGCCCCCGCACCATCGTCGGCGACTGCGTCTACGGCGCCGGCCGGGGCGAGGTCCGCGAGACCGCCTGCGACGGCGGCGGCAAGAACGCCCCCGAGTACGAGGTGACGACGGCCGTCGACAGCGAGGCACAGTGTCCGGCCGGCACCGATCTGTACGTGCGGCTGGGCGGCAGCCGGCCGGTGGGGTGCGCGGTACCCGTGTGACAGGAGTCGAGCCCCGGGCCGCTGGTCGGCGGCCCGGGGCTCGGCTTCTGTGCTGCTGTCTGCTGTGCTGTTGTGCTGCTCTGACGCTCAGGCGTCCTACGGCCGCAGCGCGGGCTCCCGCTCGACGTCACGCTTGTCGAGCTTGGAGTCGAACTTCGCCAGCGGCTTCGCCTTGCTCGGGTCCTGCTGGACGGCGGCCGGGGCGACGCCCGCCCACTTCAGGATCCGTTGTTCCGCTCGCCGCAGGCATCCCGACCACCTCAACTGCGAGAGGCCACTTCAGGAGCAGTTAATGGACAACGAGATACAGCTGATTGGCGACGGTGACGGACTGGCAGTCATCGCGAACGCTACGGGCGCCGAACTTTTCCTCGTTTCGGAGGGACCGTCATCAATGGACCGTGAACCAAAAAGACCCAGTGACCCATCCAGATATTTCTCGTCCTGAGGGTTTAAGGAATAGGTTCAGAATGCCCGGCGGCAGCTTTTTTATTTCTTCGTCGGCGGATGACAGAGCGCGGAGGTAGACGGGTTGATGAACACCTCGGCGCTGCCCCGCCCAGTCCATTGACCTTGCAGTGCGGACTTGCGCCAGAAGTTCCGATGCTTCTTTACTGGCAGGCCTGTGGGTACTGAGACTCATCAGGCGACGACGTTTGGATACTGCATGTCGAGATACACCGCAATGTCCATCGATCTCGATGCCCACGAGTCCGCGGTCGAAGAGTTCCGCAAGTCCGATGCGTTCGGAAGGGATTGCTACTTTGAGTGCGATCGTCTGGCAGAAGCGTCAATCAAATTGACGCTTCTGCTGTGCTCTACGGCGACCTGCCACGTGATTGCCCCCACGGGCGATAAGGGAACGGCAGTGTCATGAGAATCGCCTACGAAAGTCGGCCGAACTCCGCCTAGATGGAATTCCCAAGAAGAGGTCAGCTGCAGCTGCGATGTCTGGGCAGAGGCGACACATGCGAGACTCCGCTGGGACCGAATGGTGCCCGGCGGAGTCTCGCAGGGTTTCTCAGGGGATAACCGGAGTGTCGTAGGTGACGTCCACTTCCTCGTCTATGAACCCCTCACTGTCGGTTGTCACGGTGTGTTCGTCACCGACATCGGTGGGCGGTGGCTCGACGGGGCACCGCGCACAGTGAGGAATCGGCTCGTAGTCAGGGTCTGGCGTGATGGAGTCAACCGTGACCGGGTTGCCGGCAGAGTCCGTGAGGAGTTCGCCGTCGGGACCGACTACGGTCATCTCGCTCGGCATCAGACTCTCGTCAACCTGTCCGTTTTCGCTGACCCACTCGGGCTGTGGCGGAGGCGGAGGTATGTCAGATGCCGTGGCGGTCAGCGCTCCTGTCGCGAACAACGCTGAGGCCACCGCTGCGACGACGATTATGCGAGCTCTATTCATGACGTGATTCATCCCCCGCTGTGTTTACGGCTCGATGTAGTGAGATCCGGACCAGATGCTGTACGCGCCGTGCCAGGATCCGGAGTAGTAAACCTTTGACCACGCCTTCGTGGCATAGTACCCTCCGCCGCACGGAGGATAAATCGGGTAGGTCTTAGAGGCCCTGAGCACGTTCGTCGTGGAGGTGTTGTACTTCCACCCGATCGAGCGGCACAAGCTCCAGCCGGACGAGGTCTTCTTGTAATAAGACCACTTCGTGGCGAGGTTTCCCGGCAGGCGATTCCAGCTCCAGATGCAAGTCGTCGGGATACCGTAGTCGTCCGAGGCGAGCCCTCTCGACTGTACGTATCCCCCGCCGTTGGCCCCGTGGGAGACCTCGGACCGCGTGTACAGACACTTCGAACTGTCCGTGTTCGACCACACTTCATCCGCCGCGTAAACGTAGTGGGCACTGGCGCTAGTGGCGGTGACAAACGTGAGCGCCAACGCTCCGGCCAGCGCCAGGAGCCCACGCACGAACCCCTGTCTCCATTGCGCCTGTCTCGTCTTTGTCTCCAAAACAACCCCCCCTTGTATCGGCCGGATGGTCGACACAGCATGGCATAACTCGCTCACTGAAGCGACAACTTAGGCCGAAATAAATTCAGTCAGCACAAGCGTTTACGGGCGGCCTCCTGGCGCAGGAACGCAAAAGCACCTTCATCCTGCCCCATTTGCGCAACAAAGGATTCTTTGTCACGCGGTGAGGTGCCTTTGCAGAAGTCCAACCGGTCGCCATCGATGAGCATGTCCAGGCCGCCCCGGTCCGCCGAGATCGCACTCGCCCTCCACTTACGGCCTGCCTTCGTGTCCGGGGCCTTCTCCAGGACGTCGTCCAGGTAGAAGACCTCCGCCTCACTCAGGGAGTCGACATCGATGCCGACGACGGTATGCGGGTAGGGGGTCGAAGTTGCGCCGCCTTCCGTTGGAACACACGCTGCGAGCGACACAAGAACTGCTATGAGGGCGGCTGCAGTGGGGTGTCTCATGCGCGGACGATAGCAGCAGCACGTGCATCGGCCCGTCGCCCCCGGCAGCGGTGCCTACTGCCTTCCGGTAGGAATCAAGCTGAATAGGTGGACCGGAGTGGCCACCCGGCCGGCGCGCGGCCGGGATAGCGCCTCGCCGGGCTCTCCGTGACAGTTCGGTGCGGAGAAGCCAGCCTTGCCGCACTCCGGTCAGACCGCTTCCGAGCGCCCCGCTACGGCTTCTCCTCGATGAGGCTCACGCCCGGTATCGCGAGCAGTCGGTCCTTGATGTCGGCGGTGCCCGACGACGACCCGGCGGCGTTGGCCGCCCCCGCCGTGCCCAGTGTGCCGATGAGCACCACGAGCGACAGCACCCACCTGAGTGCTTTGCGCATGCGTTTCTCCCCTATGCAGCGGCTGTGCGCCGGAAGCTATCGGAGCGGCCGCCGGGGCACCAGGGAAGAAAGGGGCCAACTGGACTGCTTTCAGCCGCAGATGGGAGCGATAGGGAAAACCCTGTGCGGCGCGGGGAGGTTCAGCGCAGGATCCAGCCCGAGTCGAAGCTCTCGCCGCCGGCGCGGGCCTTGATCCGCACGGCGCGGCGGCCGGCGTGGACCGTCACGGGACCGGTGGGACTCGCCTCGTTGCGGACCCAGCGCCCGCCCCTGGCCCGGATGCGGATCGCGCCCTTGCGGACCTGCTTCCCGGGCACGAGGACGACGCACACATAGCGGCCGCCCTTGCGGTAGACCCGTACAGTTCCGGTGTCGAAGGTCAGCGTGCGCACCTTGCGGCCGGGACAGGACGTGGCGGCGGCCTCCGCGCTCGCCACCGGGCCCGCCAGGGTCAGCAGACCGGCGATCGTCAGCACGGCCAGTACGAGCGCCGTCGGCCGACGCGTTCCCCGCCTGATCACCCGCTGCCCCTCCCGTCCCCAGACCGTACTGATGTACGGACGCACGCCCCCCGCCGGAAGGTTGCACGCGCGGGGCGGAACGTCCTCGAAGGTCCCCTACGGCCCCCTGTGGCCGGTCCGCTGCCGCCGGTCGCTACGTCCGCAGCGCCGGCTCGCCCACGAAGGTGCGCCAGAGGGCGGCGTACCGGCCGTCGCGGGCCAGCAGTTCGTCGTGGGTGCCGTCCTCGGCGACCCGGCCGTGGTCCATCACGACGACGCGGTCGGCACGGGCGGCCGTGGTGAGGCGGTGGGCCACGACCAGGGTCGTCCGGCGGCCGGCGAGGCGGTCGGTGGCGTGGTTGACCTGGGCCTCGGTGGCCAGGTCCAGGGCCGCCGTCGCCTCGTCGAGGAGCAGGACGTCGGGGTCGACCAGCTCCGCGCGGGCCAGCGCGATCAGCTGGCGCTGTCCGGCGGAGAGGTTGCGGCCGCGTTCGGCGACCTCGTGGAGGTAGCCGCCGTCGAGCGTGGCGATCATGTCGTGGGCGCCGACGGCACGGGCGGCGGCCTCCACCTCGGCGTCGGTGGCCTCGGGGCGGCCGTAGGCGATGGCGTCCCGGATCGTGCCCTGGAACAGGTACGCCTCCTGCGGGACGACCCCGAGCCGGTGCCGGTAGGAGGTGAGGTCGAGGTCGCGCAGATCGGTGCCGTCGACCGTGACCCGCCCGCCGGTGGGGTCGTAGAAGCGGGCGACCAGCTTGACCAGCGTCGACTTGCCGGCGCCGGTCTCGCCGACGAAGGCGACGGTCTGCCCGGCGGGGATGGACAGCGTCACACCGCTGAGGGCCTCCTCGGCCTCGTCGGCGGTGCCGTACGCGAAGTCCACGCCCTCGAAGGCGATCTCGCCGCGCAGGGACAGCACCTCCAGGGGTTCGGGGGCCGCCTTGGTCGACGTCGGCTCCTGGAGGAGTTCCTGGATGCGGCCCAGGGAGACGGTGGCCTGCTGGTAGCCGTCGAAGACCTGGGAGAGCTGCTGGACGGGGGCGAAGAAGAGGTCGATGTAGAGGAGGTAGGCGACCAGGGCGCCGGTGGTGAGGGTGCCCGCGTCGACGCGGTGGGCGCCGACGATCAGGACGGCCGCCGCGGCGGCCGAGGACAGGAACTGCACGAACGGGAAGTAGAGCGAGATCAGCCACTGGCCGTGGACGCGGGCCCGGCGGTAGCTGTCGCTGCCGGCCGCGAAGCGCTCGCCGCCCGTGCGCTCGCCCCGGAACGCCTGCACGATCCGCAGCCCGGCCACCGACTCCTGGAGGTCCGCGTTGACCACGGACACCCGCTCGCGGGCCAGTTCGTACGCCTTCACGCTCGCGCGGCGGAAGAAGACCGTACAGACGATCAGCGGCGGGAGCGTGGCGAAGACGACGAGGGCGAGCTGGACGTCGATCACGACCAGGGCGACCATGATCCCGAAGAAGGTGACGACGGAGACGAACGCGGTGACCAGTCCGGTCTGCAGGAAGGTCGAGAGCGCGTCGACGTCGGTCGTCATCCGCGTCATGATCCGGCCGGTCAACTCCCGCTCGTAGTAGTCGAGTCCGAGGCGCTGGAGCTGGGCGAAGATCTTCAGGCGGAGCGAGTAGAGGACGCGTTCGCCGGTGCGGCCGGTCATCCGCATCTCACCGACCTGGGCCGCCCACTGCGCGAGGACCGCGACCAGCCCCAGCAGGGACGCGGCCCACACCGCGCCGAGGGCCGCCTGGGAGACGCCGTCGTCGATGCCGTGCCGGATCAGCACCGGCAGCAGCAGGCCCATGCCCGCGTCGACGGCGACCAGGGCCAGGCTGAGGAGGAGGGGCAGGCCGAAGCCGCGCAGCAGCCGCTTCAGGCCGTACGACTCCTCCGGCGCGACCGCGCGGGCCTCGTCGATGCCGGGGGTGTCGGTCGCCGGGGGCAGCGCCTCCACCTGGGCGAGGAGTTCGGGGGTGGCGGGGGTGCCGTCGAAGGCGGTGTCCCGGGGCTCCCGGTCGCCCGTCCACAGCCGGGGCGTGATGCCGCGCTCGGCGTCGAACTCGGCGTCCAGCTCGTCCCGTATCGAGTCGCGTGCGGCGGAGTCCTCGGTCTTGGCGAGCGAGGTGGTCGGGGTGTGGCCGGGCGAGACGCCGCCCAGTTCGTCGGGGTCGGTGAGCAGTCGGCGGTAGAGGGCGGAGCGGCGCTCCAGCTCCTCGTGGGTGCCGATGTCGGCGAGGCGGCCCTCGTCGAGGACGGCGATGCGGTCGGCGAGGCCGAGGGTGGAGCGGCGGTGGGCGATGAGGAGGGTGGTGCGGCCCTCCATGACGTGGGCCAGCGCCTCGTGGATCTCGTGCTCCACGCGGGCGTCCACCGCCGAGGTCGCGTCGTCGAGGACGAGCAGGCGCGGGTCCGTGAGGAGGGCGCGGGCGAGGGCGATCCGCTGGCGCTGGCCGCCGGAGAGGGTGAGGCCGTGCTCGCCGACCTTGGTGGCGTAGCCCTCCGGCAGCTCGGCGATGAAACGGTCCGCCTGAGCGGCGCGGGCGGCGGTCTCGATCTGCTCGTCGGTCGCGTCGGGGCGGCCGTAGGCGATGTTGGCGCGCACGGTGTCGGAGAAGAGGAAGGAGTCCTCGGGGACGAGTCCGATCGCGGCCCGCAGCGAGTCCTGCGTCAGCTCGCGGACGTCGTGGCCGCCGATGAGGACGGCGCCGCGCGTCACGTCGTAGAAGCGGGGCAGGAGGAGCGAGACGGTCGACTTGCCGGAGCCGGAGGAGCCGACGACGGCGAGGGTCTCGCCGGGCCGGATCTCGAAGCTGAGGCCGTCGAGGACCGGGGTGGTCCTGCCGTCGGGCCCCTCGTACCCGAAGGAGACGTCGTCGAACTCGACGGTCGCGGGCGCGTCGGCGGGGAGGGTCTTCGTGCCGTCGGTGAGCGTCGGCTCGGTGTCGATCAGCTCCAGGACGCGTTCCGTGCCGGCGCGGGCCTGCTGGCCGACGGTGAGGACCATCGCGAGCATGCGGACCGGGCCGACCAGCTGGGCGAGGTAGGTGGAGAAGGCGACGAACGTACCGAGCGTGATGTGGCCCCGGACGGCCAGCCAGCCGCCGAGCGCCAGCATGGCGACCTGGCCGAGGGCGGGGACGGCCTGGAGGGCGGGGGTGTAGCGGGAGTTGAACCGGATGGTCCGCAGCCGGCCCGCGAAGAGCCGCCGCCCGACCTCACGCAGCTTGCCGGTCTCCTGCTCCTCCTGTCCGAACCCCTTCACCACGCGTACGCCGCTGACGGCGCCGTCGACCACGCCCGCGACGGCGGCGGCCTGGGCCTGGGCGTACCAGGTGGCGGGGTGCAGCTTGGTGCGGCTGCGCTGGGCGATCCACCACAGGGCGGGCGCGACGGCGACCGCGACCAGGGTGAGCGGGAGGGACAGCCACGCCATGATCACGAGGGAGATCAGGAACAGCAGGATGTTGCCGATGGTCATCGGCAGCATGAAGAGCAGGCCCTGGATCAGTTGGAGGTCGCTGGTGGCGCGGCCGACGACCTGGCCGGTGGACAGCTCGTCCTGACGGCGGCCGTCGAGGCGGGTGATCGTGCCGTACATCTCCGTCCGCAGGTCGTGCTGGACGTCGAGGGCGAGGCGGCCGCCGTAGTAGCGGCGGATGTAGGTGAACACGTAGACGAGGAGGGCGGCGCCGATCAGGGCCGCCGCCCAGGGCGCCATGTCCCGGGTCTTGTCCCCGATCACGTCATCGATGATCACCTTGGTGATCAGGGGTACCAGGGCCATCACGGCCATACCGGCCAGTGACGAGCCGAGGGCGAGGATCACGTCCTTGGGGTACCGCCAGGCGTATCCGGCCAGTCTGCGCGCCCAACCTCGGTCGCCCCCCTGCTGCGCTACCACGCCGGTGCCCTCCGTTCGTCCTGGTCTCCGCATGAGACCAACACGGCGGGAGAGGGATTTCATCCCGCCGCAATATTTGGGGGCGCGTTTTGGCTCGGGGGGGGTGCCTGTTTCGTCGGCGGGTGCGGGTGAGTGGGGCTTCTCGCGCAGTTCCCCGCGCCCCTAAAAGACCAGGCCCCTGCGGGCCTGGAAGACCACGGCCCCGCAGGCCTGGAAAGCGACGGGGCTGCGGCCTGAAAAGCACGGGGCGCAGCCCCGGCTTTTCAGGGGCGCGGGGAACTGCGCGACCGGCCCCCACCGGAGCCGCACCCGCCGATGAAACGGGCACCCCCCGAGCTATGTGGCGCCCCTACGCCGGCGCCTCCGCTCGCTCCTCCTCCGCCGGCTCCGGGGCGGCGGCGGCCTCCGCCGACCCTTCGTCCCGGCTGAACAAGCAGACCGCGGCGCACCCCGCGGCGATCAGCGCGGCGATGTACCAGTTCGCGCCGGGGACGTCCCAGTTCAGGGCCAGGTCGAAGAGGAGGCCCGCCAGCAGGGAGCCGATCATGTTGCCGGCGCTGCGGAAGAAGTGCATCGCGCCCATGGCCTTGGCGAGGCGGTCCGCCGGGACCTTGCGGGCGACCCAGATGTCGAAGGAGGGGACGAAGAGGATCTCGCCCAGCACCACGGTGAGGCAGCCCACGACCACCCAGGGGGCGGTGCGGCCCGCGCCGAACGCCGTGAAGGCGACCGTCATGCCCGCGAGGCCCAGCGCCATCACCGCCCCCGGCCGCAGGTGCTTGATCAGGAACTTGAACAGCGGGTACTGGAGGACCAGCACCGTCAGGCCCGTGATCCAGAAGGGGGCCGACGGCGCCCATCCGGTCGCGTACTCCTCCATGTGCAGCGGGATGCCGACCATGAAGCCGATGGACAGGAACCAGAAGACGGCGGAGAGCAGGAAGTAGCGGGTGGCCCCGCGGACCTCGATGCCCTTGAAGACCGCCGTGCTCAGCAGGGGCACCCGGTCCACCGGCTTGTCCACGGCCCCGAAGCCGTCCCTCGGGATGAACGCCGACGACGCCAGGCAGAAGCCGATGAAGATGGCGAAGACGACGGAGAACAGGGTGCGCAGGTCGACGTCCGCGAGCAGACCGCCGGCCAGCGCGCCGCCGAAGAGCCCCACCTGCGCCGACATCTGGAAGGTCGAGAAGGCCTTCGGGCGCTCGTCGTCGGGGTACGAGACCAGGATGTTCTTCAGGCCGGGGAAGGCCGTGCCGGAGCCGAGGCCGATGAGGAAGGCCAGGACGGAGTAGACGACGACGCCGTCGCCGAAGCCCATCAGGAACAGGGCCACCGCCTCCGTCGCGGTGCCCGCGAACACCGCGCCCCGGATGCCGATCCGGGCCGCGACCCCCTCGTAGAAGAAGGTCGCGGCGAGGCGGCCCACGTAGGTCATGCACATCACGACCCCGGCCCAGAAGCCGCTGTCGGTGCCGCCGAGGGAGGCGACGAGTACGGGGAACCAGATGAAGTTCCCGATGTGGGCGAGGAAGATGCCGGCGTTCACGCCGATCAGAGCCCGCCTGCGTTCGATGGTCACGCGGCCGTTCCCTTCGGGTCGGACGGAGTACGGGGGGTGCGCAGGTCGGCTATCGCACGGGCCAGCGCGGGGCGGTCGATCTCCGTGCCCCGGACGACCGTGCGGACGGGCAGGGCCGACAGCGGGCGGTCGGGGGCGGAGGGGTGGAGGAGGTTGTACGTGGCGGGGGCGCCGGGGCTCAGGGGGTGCTCGCCCGTGGTGTCGCCGCTCAGCTCCGCGAAGTAGCGGCGGCCGCCCACCGTGGCCTGGTGGCGCAGCATCCCGTCCAGGGAGGTGTCGTCGCCGCGCAGCAGGTCCAGCTCGCTGAGCAGGGAGTAGCCGTGGTACGCGCCGGTGTTGCCGGAGTCGGTGCCGACGAGCAGGTCTCCCCGGCCGAGCGCCGCGAGGGCGTTGCGGCGCATGTCGGCGAGGGCGGCGGTGCGGGTCTCCTGGACGCCGTACTCGATGCCGTACGGCTTCTCGATGCCCTTGACGAAGTCGAGGTTGCGGACGTCCTGGGTCTCGACGAAGCCCTCGCGGGAGTATTCGGTCAGGAACTCCTCGCCGGTCATGATCATGGGGCGGAGGCCGGCCAGGGTGGACACGAAGCGCGCCCCCTCGAACTCCTTCCAGTCGACGTCGTCGAGGGTGCGGTCGCGCACGGTGTGGGCGAAGAGGCGGAAGCCGCACGCGTACGCCCAGCGGGTCTCCTGGAGGGTGTTGCAGTCGATGACGGCCGTGACACCGCGTTCCCGCGCCATGCGGGCGGTGAAGCGCAGGACCTTCTCCGACAGGCGGGAGAAGCGGACCGGGCTGCCGGGCTGTTCGGTGCCGTCGGTGAACATCACCTTCAGGAAGGTGCCGCCGCGTTCGGCGTTGGCGCGCAGGGCGTGGTCGAGGTCGGACTCGACGGCCAGCATGTGGACCGGCGCGGGGAACTCGACGCCGTGTCCGGTGCGGCCCGCCGCGTCGGTCGTCGCCGTCACCGCGTAGCCGCAGTGGACGATCTCCGGGTACGGCCACGGGGAGGCCTCGCGGCCGGCCGCCCAGGCGTCGGCGGCCAGCGGGAACCCGAACATGTCCACGACGTGGGTGACCCCGTGGTACAGGTACTGGAGGGCCACGATCCGGGGGTCCTCGACCGTGTCGTCCCAGTTCGCGGGGAGCGCGACATGGGCGTGGGTCTCGGTGTAACCCGGCCAGAGCTCGGGCTCGTCGCCCTGCCGGGGGCCGGTGGGGGTGAAGGCGGTGAAGAGGCCGTCCTCGGTCGTGACGTCGTAGCGCGCCCCGGGGTCGAGGGCCGGGACGGCCACCCCGTGCAGGGTGACCGTCCCCGTGCGGCCGCCCGCGGCCTCGCTCATCGGGCCACCTCGACCTTGAGACGCAGCTCGATGGCGTCCAGGGCCTCCTCGTTGCGCTTGTTGACCTCGTCGCGGTCGGCGCCGGTGAAGATGATGTGGCCGATCCAGTCGAAGTTGCTCTTGGACAGGCGGCTGACCTCGACGCCGGGCTTCTTGTAGGCGAGGGCGCTGTGGAAGCCGGGCAGGTCCGTCAGGCCGTCGAAGCCGATGGACTCGACCGTGCCGGCGACCGGGGAGCCGAACCAGTGGCCGCCCGCGATGGTCTCGCCCGGGAAAGGCAGTTCGGGGCGCTCGCCGAGGGCCTGGCGGATGACCTCCAGATAGGCGTCGACGCCGGAGCTGATCTGCATCAGGCTCGGCACGATGCCGCCGATGAGCCGACCGTTGACCTCGCACAGCACCGGACCGTCGGGGCCGAGCAGGAACTCGGTGTGGATGAAGCCGAAGTCGACGCCCAGCTCGTCCAGGACCTTGGTGGTCATCGCGAACAGCTCGTCCTGGAGCGGGTGTCCGGTGAAGTAGGTGGCGCCCATCTCGATGAAGTGCGGGAAGCCGCTCAGCGGGCGGTCGGTCAGACCGAGGTTGACGACCTCGCCCTTGCCGAGCACGCACGACTCCACCGAGATCAGCTCGCCGGTGACGAACTCCTCGATCAGGATGTCCGGGATGCGGACGACGCCGCGCCCGTAGTCGACGACCTCCGCCAGCTCGGCCAGGTACGCGGTCAGGTCGTCCTCGTCCTTCAGGTGCAGGACGTGCAGGCTGGCGGTGCCGTCGGACGGCTTCACCACGCAGGGGAAGCCGATCTCGCGGACGGCCGCCTCGACCTTCGTCGGGTCCGAGACGTGCGCGAAGCGCGGCTGCCGGATGCCCGTGCCGTCGAGGGTGAGGCGGGTCAGGTGCTTGTGGCGGGCGTTGCGGGCGCCGTCGACGCTCATGCCGGGCAGGCCGAGCGCCTCGGCGACGGCGGCGGTGTGGACGGTGTGGTACTCGCTGTACGTGGTGACGCCGTGCACGGGGCGCTCGGCGTGGACCTCGCGCGCCAGGGCGGTCAGCTCCTCGATGGAGAAGGCCTTCTCGCTCTTGATGACCTGGCAGTTGGGGTGCGCGTAGGCGGCCTCGGTGAGCGGGGAGACGGCGAGGTAGAAGTCGGGGTCGACCGAGACGAGGGTGACGTCGTGGCCGAGGTCCAGGGCGTTGGCGATACCGGCCATGCCGTTCGGGTTGCACTCGATCATGAGGATGTGCATGTCAGGGCTCCTTGAAGAGGCTGGTGGGGGCGATCAGTTCGGGGGCGCGGCCGGCGAGTGGCGCGGGCGGCGCGGTCAGCGGGCGGCGCGGTGCAGCGCGTCGAGTACGGCGGGCAGGTCCAGGCCCAGCGCGGCCATGACCTCCTCGTGGTCGCCGCCCTGGGAGGGCCAGCTGCGGTCCGCGCTCACGGACGTGACCTGGCAGGCCGGCAGCAGCAGGGCGAGCGCCTCGGCGATTCCGCCCTGGCCCCGGTGCTCCTCCACGACCACGAACCGGGAGTGGTGGCGGGCGAGTTCGGCGGCGGCCGCCGTCAGGTTGTCGTGGTCCAGATAGGTGAGGTGCGCGTGCGCGGTGCCGGGCGCGGCCCGCCGGGCGGCGAGGGCGAGGCGGGTGCCCTCCTCGCCCACCGAGACGAGGCAGACCGCGCCGGTGGCGTCGGCGGTGAACTCCCAGTTCACGAGCGGGAGTTCGGTGCCGCTCAACGGCAGGGACTCGTACCTCGCGTTGCGTCCCGTACGGATGTAGTGCGGACGTCCGGAGCGGACGGCCTCCCGTACGACCGCGCGCATCTCCGCGTCCCCGTACGGCGCCGCGATGGTCACGCCCGGCACGCTGCGCAGGATCGCCAGGTCCTCCAGGCAGTGGTGGGTGGTCCCGAACCAGGCACCCGAGACACCGGCGTACGGCGCCACGACCGTGACCCCGGCGGCGAGGTAGCCGAGGGTCAGCTTCAGGCTCTCCGCCGCGCGCAGGGCGGCGAACGGGGCGAAGGTGCTGATGAACGGCTTGTGACCGCCGGCCGCCAGCCCCGCCGCCATGTCGACCATCGCGCCCTCGGCGATCCCGAGGTTGAGGAAACGCTCCGGGTGGGCGGCCTGGAAGGGGTGTCCCTTGCCGCCCAGGTCCGCCTCCAGGCAGACGATCGTGTCGTCGGAGGCGGCGAGCCGGGTCAGCTCGTCCCGGTAGGCGTCGCGGCCGGAGAGGGTCACCGGTCGCTCGTCGGTGTCGGGCATCGGCCGCTCGGGCGCGGTGGTTGCCGTCGGGCTCATCGGATCGCTCGCTTCCACTTGGCGGCGCGCGCCTGGTCGATGGTCACGTAGTGGCAGGCGGCCTTGCCCTCGACGGCCCGTACGCCCTTGCCCTTGACGGTGTCGGCGACGACGGCGAGGGGGCGGCGGGCGGCCGTGCGGTCCTCGGCCAGCAGGGCGGTGAGGGCGCCCAGGTCGTGGCCGTCCACCTCGGTGACGTCGAACCCGAACGCGGCGAACCGCTCGGCGAGCCGGGGCAGCGGGGAGATGTCGGCGACCATGCCGTCGTTCTGGCCGCCGTTGCGGTCGACGACGAGGACGAAGTTGCCGAGCTGCTGTGCGGCGGCGACCTGGCAGGTCTCCCAGACCAGGCCCTCCTGCAGCTCGCCGTCCCCGGCGACCGCGATGCCGAGCCCGTGCCGCCCCCGCAGCCGCTGCGAGAGCGCCCAGCCGGCGGCGTACGGGACGCCGTGGCCGAGGCTGCCGGTGGGGAAGCGGACGCCGGGCACCTTGGGGCCGGGGTGGCCGGTGTAGGGGTGACCGGCGAGGCCGTACAGCGGGGCCGGGTTCTCCGGCAGGGCGCCGCTGACGTGCAGGGCCGCGTAGAGCCCGGCGGCCGCGTGGCCCTTGCTGAGCACGACCTCGGTGCCGTCGCCGGCGGAGGCCCGGTGCAGGGCGGCGATCAGGATGTCGAGCACGGAGAGGCTGCCGCCGAGGTGACATCCACGCGAACTCGCCGCCATGTCGACCACCAGCCGCCGGGCCTCGACGGCCCGTGCGGCGAGGGTGGCCGTCACGTCGGCGCCGACCTGGAGGTCTTCGAGTACGGCCGTGCTCATCGTCGGCTCCCCTCGGGCAGGTCGGGCAGGGCGGGTGGGGCGGTGAGGGCGAACCACCGCTGGACGGCGTCGGCCAGCAGGCTGCGGGCGGTGCGGTACTCCATGGGGTCGATGCGTTCCTCGTCGGTGTGGTCCAGGGAGGAGTCGCCGGGGCCGTACGCCACCATCGGGACGTCGTGCCAGGTGGTGGCCAGCGTGTTCATGTCGGACGTGCCCTTCTTCACCACGAAGCGGGGCCTGATCCCGGCCTGCGCGAAGGCCCGGGTGAAGACCTTCACCAGCGCGCCGGCGCGGCCTCCGGCGTGCCCCGGCGTGGCCCGCAGCACCTCGACGCGCACGTCGTCAGTGACATGACCGAGCGCGGCAGCCGTGAGCGCCGCCACGTCCACCTTGGGCGGCACCCGGAAGTTGAGGATCCCGACGGCGGTGGAGCGCTCGCGCCCGTTCTCCACGCGGACGTCGATGACCGCGCTGAGCGCGTCCGGCGCCTCGGCCAGCACCGACGCCCGGATGCGGCCGAGGACGTCGATCAGGTGGTCCGGCGCGGACACGGCGTCCATCCCGGCGGAGTGGCCGCTGGCCACGGACGCCGTGATCCGGAGCTTGAACAGCCCGAAGTAGCCGAGGGTCAGGGTCCCCGAGCCGCTGGGCTCGCCGATGACGACGGCGTCGGCCGGGTAGCGGTCACGGACGTGGAAGGCGCCCTTGGAGGAGGAGATCTCCTCCTCGACCGCGCCGACCACCCGCAGTTGCGCGTCCTCGGGGATGTCCGCGTGGGCGAGCACCTCCAGGAAGTTCGCCAGGCTGCCCTTGGCGTCGACACTGCCCCGCGCCCACAGTTCGCCGTCACGCCACTCGGCCGGCCAGTGGTGCGGGACCGTGTCGAGGTGGCCGAGGAGCAGCAGCCGCCGGGGGCCGTCGCCGCGCGTGGCGACCAGGTTGCCGACCTCGTCGACATGGGCGTCGATACCGCGCTCCCGGCACCACTCGGCCAGGTAGGCGGCGAGTTCGGCCTCGTCCCGCGACACCGACGGCACACAGGCGACCCGGGTGAGGAGCCCGAGGTCGGCCGCCGGTTCCTTCGTACGCCAGAAGCGGGTCCAGCCGGACGGCACGGCCATCGTGTGCGGGCCGGTGATGGCGATGTCGGCGCCGCTGTCGCGCATGGCGATCTCGGCGGCCCGCACCTTCTGCCGCATCCTGCCGCCCGCGTACTTCGCGCCCTCGCCCGGATAGGCGTCGAACAGCGTGGAGTCGGGGACGTCCGGGTCGGTCAGCAGTCCGGCGGTGCCGGTGACCAGCCGCAGATGGTCGGCGCCGAGCGCGCCGGTCAGCACGGCGGCGAGGACGTCGGCGTCCACGTTCAGCGGGGCGCCGCCCGCCGGGTCGGCCACCGGCGGCGACAGACAGACGACGTCGTACGCCTCCAGCAGCGCGGTCAGTCCGTCGACGTCGACGTCCGTCGGCACACCCGCCCGGTGGTCGCGCACGACCAGGGTGCGGCCCTCGCCGGAGACCGCCTTCAGCGGCCGGTTGGCCCTGCCGCTCACCAGCCCGCCGCGCGCGGCGACGGAGGTGAACACCGTGAGCCCGAGCGCGCGCAGCTCCCGCTCCACGGCGGGCAGCGTCACCCGCTCGTAGGCGTCGACCAGGTGCGTCATCTCCTCCGGCGGGCAGTACCGCACCAGGTCGCCGTTGGTCAGCCGCAGGTGGGGCATCGGCCGGTCGATCGCCGCGTAGTGCCGTTCGATCCCGGTGGCCCCACCGGCCACGAGCAGCACCCGGGCGCCCCGGGCCACCAGGTCGGCGAGCTCCTTGTGGAGGGTGCCGCGATCGAGCGTGGCGCTGCCGGCCTTGACGACGTAGAGGGGCCGGGTGGACGGGAGGGCGGGGGCGGCCGGGGACGCGGCCCGCGTGTCGGGGGCGGTGGCCGGGGCCGGGGCGGTTCGTGCTGTCGTCGTCACCGGGCGTTCCAGCTGGGTCGTCATGGGGACACCGCCGTGGTCGGCAGGCCGGAGGTCTCGTCGAAGCCGTGGATCAGGTTCATCGCCTGGACGGCCTGGCCCGCCGCGCCCTTGATCAGGTTGTCCAGGGCGGCGACGGCGACGACCTGGCTGCCCTGGACGGCGATGGCGACCTCGGCGACGTTGGAACCGACGACCGCCTTCAGCATCGGGAAGTCCTGCGGGGCCTTCGGCGCGGGGCGGACCCGGACGAACGGCTTGCCGACGTACGCCTTGGCGTAGGCCCGTTTGACGTCCAACGAGGTGACGCCGTCGCGGAGTTCGGCGTACGCGGTGACGAGGATGCCCCGGGCCACGTCCAGGCTGTGCGTGGAGAACCGCAGGTCCACGGCCGCGCCGGTGAAGTCGGCGATGGCCTGCCGGACCTCGGGGGCGTGCCGGTGCCCGTACAGCTTGTGGACCCGGAAGTTCCCGCTGCGCTCGGCGGGCGGCTCGCTGCCGCCCCGGCCGCCGCCGGTCGAGCCGGTCTTGGCGTCGACGACGACCCGGTCGGTGGCGAGCGGCTCGGCGCCGGCGAACAGGGGGTACAGGGCGTAGATCGTGGTGACGGCCATGCAGCCGGGCAGGTTCACGAACCGCCCCTCCGGCACGTCGCCGCTCAACTCCGGTACGTAGTAGGCGAAGTCCTCCAGCGGCGGGTGCTCGGCCGTCTTCGGATAGTGCGCCCGCACCTCGTCCTCGGTCCGCAGCCGGAAGTCGCCGCCGAGGTTCAGCACCCGCTTGGCGTGCGCCGCGATCAGCGGCAGCCGCTCGGGCAGCGCCCCGGTGGGCAGACAGCCGAAGGCGATGTCGACGGGGTCGGTGTCCGCCAGTTCGGCCAGCGGCCGGAACCTCAGCCCGCCCGCCTTCGGGTGGTTGCGCAGCCACGGGTGCACGCTGCCGATGGCGGCACCGGCGGCCCGCTCGGCGGACAGGAAGGCCAGTTCGACGTGCGGGTGTTCGAGGAGGAGTCGGATGACCTCTCCCCCGGTGTATCCGCTGGCGCCGATGACGGCGACGCGGATCTTCTGGTTCGGGTTCCCGATGTCAGCCAAGGCGGGCCGCCTTCTCGTACGGCCGCACGTAGTCGCGCTCCTGGACCAGCTTGCGGATGGCGTCGGGGCGGCGGGCGACCTTGCGGAAGGCGTCGGCGTAGCGCAGGATCCGCTCGTACTCGACCGGGGAGCGCAGCTCGCGGCAGAGGACGAGGGTGGAGTCGAGCATGCCGAGGGTGACGGGGAAGTCCTCCGGCCGGTGGTCGCGTACGGCGCCGGGGTTGAGGCTGAAGGGGTAGCCGTTGCCGAACCCGTCCCGGTGCTGGAAGGGCAGGTGGCACGGGATGGGCGTGTTCTGCCACTCCCGGGCCGGCACGCCCTCGGCGACCAGCAGCTCGTGCACGGCCTCCTTGACGGCGTGCACCGGCAGGTCGGCGAGGCCGACGGCCTCCGGGTGCAGCGTGATCCGGTACATGTTGTACGCGTGGACGTGCCCGTCCGGCACGTGCGGCGGCGTGAACAGCCCGGTCTCGCGCAGGGCGTCCCCGAGCAGCGCGGCGTTGCGGGCGCGGATCTCGTCGTAGTACGGCAGCCGCTTGAGCTGGCTGTTGCCGAAGGCGGCGGCGACCCAGGACATGCCGTAGTCGATGCCGTGCTCGGCGAGATAGGAGACGGCCCGCTCGTACGCCTCCTCGGTCGCGAAGAAGGCGATACCGCCCTCCCCGCCCAGCGGGAAGTTCTTGTCGGCCATCAGGCTCTGCCCGGCCGCGTCCCCGAACGATCCCGCGACCCGGTCGCCGATCTTCGCGGAGTGGGCGTGGGAGGCGTCCTCGACGAGGGCGATGCCGTGCCGGTCGGCGAGGGCACGCAGCGCGGGCACGTCGGCGGGCAGCCCGTGGACGTGCACGGGCATCAGGGCCCGGGTCCGCTCGGTGATCGCGGCAGCGGCGGCGGCCGGGTCCATGCAGTAGGTGACCGGGTCGATGTCGACGAACACGGGGACGGCGTGGGCCGCGACGACCGCCTGCGCGGTGGCGATGAAGGTGAACGCCGGCACGATCACCTCGTCACCGGGCCGCACCCCCGCGCCGACGAGCGCCATGTGCAGGCTGGAGGTGCCGCTGGCGGTGGGCAGCGCGAACCCGGCGCCCACGTACGCCCGGTAGGCCTCGGCGAAGTCGGCGACGACCTTCTCGGGCGCCTGCCGCTGCGCGAGCATCAGGTTGAACACGTCCTCCTTGGTGATGACCGGGAAGAGCGTGCGGCGGAGCGCCTTGGGGATGATCTCGGCGCCGCCGAGGGCGGCGAGTTCGTCGTCGAGTTCCGCCGGGTTCGGCAGCGGCAGCGGAGAGTTGGGAAAATCGGTGATCATGACTGGTTCGCTCCGGAGGTCGCGACGGGGCGGGTCTGGGCGCTCTGGGTCTGGGCCGCCTGGGTCAGGGCCATCCGCACACAGGCGGCGACCAGGGGACTGAGCCGGTAGTTGAACTGCACGCCGGGGACGAGGTCGGCGTCCGCCTCCTCCTGCGTCCACATCGTGCGCAGGTCGTAGGCGCCGAAGATCTTCAGCCGCTCGGCTCGGGCCCAGAGCTTCGGGTCGTCGGTGAGCACGGCGGCGGCCGGGCCGAAGCCGAGGCCGGTCAGGTCGACGACCAGGGCCGGCGCGGTGGCCCCCGCGGCCAGCTCGCCGAGCCGGTGGGCGTTGGACGGGTCCAGCGCGAGGTGGTCGTAGGCGGCGGGCTCGTCGTACGACGTCACGCGTACGCCCAGCCAGGCCAGGAACGCGGCGGTCTCCGCGTCGGGCTCCGCCAGGGCGACGCTGTCCCCGTGGCCGATCCCCTGACCGGCCAACGCGGCGTGTATCGCCCCGGTCCGGCTGTTGAGCAGCACGGCTTTGCTCCGCCGCGTCTTCTTCGTCAACAGCCGTTCCAGACCGGGCAGTTCCCGGTCACTCTTCTCGATGCTCATCACCACGCCCGAGGTCAGAACCCGGGTGAGCACGGTGGCGGTGTCGAACAGTTCCATAGGGTGTGGCCTCTCTGATTGGTTGCGTGGGGGGTGCGGGTCCGTTGGCGGGCGCCGGTCCGGTGGGGCTTCTCGCGCAGTTCCCCGCGCCCCTAAAAGACCAGGCCCTACGGGCCTGAAAAGCACGGGGCGCAGCCCCTGCTTTTCAGGGGCGCGGGGAACTGCGCGAGCAACCCCCACCGAACCCGCGGCCGACCACCGACCGCGGGGTCGAAGGGGCGGCAGCCCCTGGATGGGGGCACCTCCCGCTCGAGCGCAGTCGAGAGTGGGGGAGGGACGGGTAGGGGCGGCGGGGGCGAGAAAAAACGCCCTAGACGACGACGGCCGCACCGGCAGGCGCAGCCACCCGCTCAGCCACGAACGCCGCGTACAACCCCGCCACATCCACCCCATGCTCCACGGACGACTTGGCGAACTCCGGATTCGCGTTGACCTCGAGAACCAGCAGCTCCCCAGCCCTCCGGTCCTCCACCAGATCCACCCCGTAGAACCCGGGCCCCAGCACATCCACTACCCGCCGGCACAACTCCCCGATCTCGGCGGTCACCTCGACCCGCTGAACCCGCGCCCCCAGATGCGTGTTCGTCCGCCAGTCCTCCGACACCCGCTGGATCGCCACCACGGGCGTCCGCCCCACCACCACGACCCGCAGATCGTGGCCGGGCTTGTCGACGTACTCCTGGACGACGACGGGAAACAGCTTCCCGCCCGCGTCCGCGGACTCCCGCCCGCCGGCCCACGCCTCGACGCACCCGGCGTCGGCCATCCGCGTGACACCCCGCCCCCACGAGCCGCTCACCGGCTTCACGACGGCCGGCATCCCCAACTCGGCGACAGCAGAACGTACTTGGTCGTAACTGAAGGCGTGCCGGGTGACCGGATGCGGAATGCCGTGGCGGGCGAACAGCAGCGACTGCAGCCCCTTGTCGTTGCAGGCCTCGATGACGGAGGACCGGTTGAGGGTGGTCACCCCGGCGTACTCCAGCCGCCGGGAGACGCCGATGGCGTCCCGGTGGGACAGGTTGCGGATCACGGCGAGAGCGGGCGGGCCGCCGGTGCGGCCCGCCACGACCTCCGCCAGATCCTCCGTCAGCAACGGCCGAGCCGTCAGCCCCTCGGCCCGCAGCGCCGCGAGGAGCAGTTTCTCCTCGGGCCGCAGCATCGTCACCGAGAGCAGGACCTGATCGGCGGTCGTCACTCGCCCCAGTCCTCTTCCACCTCGGGGGCGAGGTCGAGCCGCACGCCGGCGGCGGCCTTCTCGACCACCTCGTGCTCCTGGCCGCAGGCCGTGCACTCGGTGATCTCCCCCTTTTCCCAGTCCTCCTGGACCTCGAATTCGGTGTCGCACACCAGGCACTTCGGTGCGGCAATGGCGGTGGTCATTTTCCTTGGACTCCCTCGTTCGTTCAATGTGAAACAGAATTGCCGGAACGCGTGAACCGGCAGCCGGAATTCACCGGACATCGAATGGACCGCGCAGGGGACCTCGACCCGGCCGGACGGCTATCCGCCAACCGCTTGCTTTGCCAACCCACACGGTCGGCACGTCATGTGACGATCCGTCAGCTACGGACCGGGGCCCGGGGACGGCCGCGCGAACGCTCCGTGCACGACAGATGAGCACTGTGCGATCGCCACGCGCGCTTTACGCGCGGCTTGCATGCGCTTTACGCGCGTTGACCGGGCCGGTGACGTCGACTCAGGGCCAGCCGGGGTCGCCCGGCGCGTTGGACGCCTGCGCGCTCGCGACCGTGGTGCGTTCGGCCGTCTCGGCGGCGACGGAAAGGGTCAGTACCGCGGCGGCGACAAACGCGAGCGCCCCGGCCATTCTGCGGATGTACTTCATTTCTCGTTCCCCCCAGAAGAATTCTCGGACTCGCGGCTCTTCGCCGGTGCCCACAGGAAGAGCATGCCGTGGTCGGCCGGTTGCCGGAAGTGAGGGAAGGGGTCATGATCGTGCACTGCAGGATTCTGAAGGGGGATGGCATGTGCGGTGAGTCGGACATACCCGGGGGCGACGACACCCCTGCGGAGATATGCGGCGCGGGCATCGAGTTCTACCGCACCGCGCTGACCGCGGGAAGGGCCCAGCGCGCGGGCGCGCCCGGCTGTGTGAGCGCGTTCGGGCTCGTGGCCCCGGCGGTCGACGATCCGGAGGCGCTCGTGCCGATCCCGCCCTCGGTGGCGACGGCGGCGCTGGCGCACCCGAGGGAGCGGCTGATCCTGGAACAGCAGCAGGCCCTGGCCGCCGTACGGGCGTCGATGTCGCAGGCGGAGAGCGTCTACCGCACCTCCCGCCGCAAGGAGAGCGAGTCCTCCCAGCGGCTCACGCCCGCGCCGGCGATCACCGCCGCGCTGGACGAGGCGATCCGGGGCACGCGGATCGAACTGCTCACCGCGCACCCGGGCGGCAGGCGCCCCGAGGAGGTCCTGGTCAAAGCCCTGCCGCGCACCCTGGAGGCACACCGCAAGGGCGTCAAGCAGCGCACGCTCTACCAGCACACCGTCCGCGCCCACGGACCGACCCTCGACTACATCAAGCAGGTCACCGACCTGGGCGTCGAAGTACGCACGGTCGACGAGGTGTTCGACCGGATGATCATCTGTGACCGGTCCGTCGCGTTCATCCCCGACATGGGCAAGGACCACGGCACCCACGCCCTCAAGGTCACCGACCCGGGCGTCGTGCACTTCCTGGTCTCCGCCTTCGAGTACGCCTGGGAGCGGGCGCGGCCGGTCGTCTACGAGCACGACCAGCAACGCCCCGCGCTCCTCACCGACGAGACCCGGCTGCATGTCCTGCGCCTCATGGTCGACGGCTATACCGACGCGGCCATCGCCAGCCGGCTGGGCATCAGCCCCCGTACGGTCGCCAGCCACCTCAAGAAGGTCGGCGACCTGCTCGGCAGCAACAGCCGCGCCCAGCTCGCCTACCTCACGGCCAGGAGCGGGTTGCTGGAGGACGGGACGGCTGCCGACTGCGCCTGCGAAAGGCGGAGTTGACGGTTCGGGTGGGACCCTGCGGGAGACCGGACGTGGCTCAGGCGGTCCGGATCCTGAGGGAGTAGAAGCGGGTCGTCTGGACGGGGTTCTGGTTGTCGTCGCTGACCAGCAGCACCTCCAGTCGGCCCCCGGACCACGCCGCCCCGGTGACGGTCATGCCCTCGATGTTGTCGAGCAGGGGGTTCGGCTGGGGCTGCTTGGCCGTGGCGCCGAGGGAGGGGCAGTTCACGAGGTCGGCGAGGAGCGTCTTGCGGACGAGCCGGACGCCGTCGTCCTGACCGGTGCCGCCCGCGCGGTCGCCGTCCTGGCCGGTGAGGACGGCGACGTCGCCGGTGTCGGTCGCACGGCGCGTGTCGGCGGCGTAGAGGCGGACCGTGTTGCCGACGCCGGCGGTGAACCCGCGCTCCAGGACGAGCAGCCGTCCGCCCGGGAGACCGGCCACCTCGACGACGCCGAGGCCGGTGTCCACGCGGTAGCCGTACTGGGCGGAGAGCCTGAAGTCCCCCGCGCCGCCGTGCCGTTGCCAGGTCTGGAGGCGGACCACCCCGGCGGAGTCCCCGGCGAGCGTGCCCTCCATCGAGGCGAGCAGGGTGCGGCCGCCGGGCAGGAGGGTCAGCCCCTCGAAGGTCTGGTTGGCGACCGCCCGGCCGGCCGGGGCGACCTTCAGCGCGTCGGGCACGGGCAGGCTGCCCAGGATCCGGCCCCGCCGGTCGTAGCGCCGTACGGTCGGCTCGGTCTCGGAGGTGATGAGCCGGGTGCCGTCCCGGTCGACGGCGAGCGCCTCGGAGTCGAGCGCGGCACCGGTCTCCGTGGCGAGCGGGAGGACGCCCTTCGGCGCGAGGGTGCGGCGGTCGAGGGTGAAGAGGGCGGACCGGTCGGAGACGGCGAGGAGCGAGCCGTCGCGGTCTACGGCGAGGCCGGAGAGGTTGCCGACGAAGGTGTCCGCGTGCGTCGTCTTGTCGAGGGCGTCGGAGTAGCCCTCGATCGACACGGACGACGAACAGGCGTGCCGTTGCGGCGAGTCGGCGTGGACGGGTCCGGCGGCGGCGAGGGTGGTCGTGGCCGCGGCCAGGCCTGCGGTGAGCGTGGCGAGCAGGGTTCTCAGAGGCATGGCGTCACGGTAGGGCGCCGCCGGTGATACGGAGATGGCCTCACCGTGAACGTCCGGATGTCATCCGGAGCGGGGGGCCTCATGGCTGGGGGAGGTGGGGGTTGTGTGGCGGGTGCGGGTCCGGCGGGGCTTCTCGCGCAGTTCCCCGCGCCCCCAAAAGCTCCAGGCCCTGCGGGCCTGGAAAAAGCCGGGGCGCAGCCCCGCTTTTTCCAGGGGCGCGGGGAACTGCGCGACCAGCCCCCACGCACCCGCACCCGACAACGCACCCGCCCCCAACTACCGCGCGGCCCCCGTCTCCGGAACCGGAACCGTCGCCTCCTGCGGCCGGTCCGTGGGTACGTACCGCTCCACACTCACCGTCGCCCCCGAGGCCGTCTTCGGCGCGGGCACGAGATCCTTGTGGATGGCCTTGGCGACGCCCTGGATCGTGTTCACGCCGTACTGCATGTCGGGGTTGCCGTGGGTGAGGACGGTGATCGTGTAGTCCCGTCCGCCGCCCACGAACGTGCCGACGCTGTGCACCCGCCAGCCGTGCGTGGCGCGGGACAGCCACCCGTTCTTGACGTGCACCTTCACGGTGGAGGGCGCCCCGGCCGGGGTGCCCCAGCGCTGCCCGGTGACGACCTTGTTCATCAGCTTGAGGACGTACGCGCGCGCGTTGTCGCTCAGGACGGTGTTCTTCGCGGTGAGCAGGGCGAGCAGCCGCTGCTCGTCCCGGACGGTGATCTGGGTGAGGCCCCAGTAGTTGTTCGCGCCCGGCTTGGTCTGCGTCATCTTGGCGGCCGTGAGGAACGCCTGGATCTTCTTGACGCCGAGCTGCCTCCACAGGGCACTGGTGGAGTTGTTGTCCGACTTGGTGATCATGGCGGTGGCGAGCTTGGTCTCACGGTCGGTGAGGTACCGGTTCGTCTTCTTCGCGTCGAACAGCAGCGCGGCGAGCACCGTCACCTTCACGATGCTGGCCGAGTCGAAGGCGGTGTCCCCGCGCAGCGTGCAGGTGGTGTTGGTCGCGCGGTCGTACAGGCCGACCGCCACCGTCCCCTTCCGCTTCGCCAGCGCCGCCGTGATGTCCTTCTTCAGCTTGTCGGCCAGCCCGGCCTGCTTCGACGTACAGCTGACCGCGGGCGCGGCGGCGGCGGCCGGCGCGAACGCCACCGCCCCCGACGTCACGACCATCGCCGCCCCGATCCCCGCCGCAAGCACTCGCGCCCGTCTGGACGTCCGTGACACCCGGGATACCCCCGATATCCGGTGAGTCATAAAACGCTTCCCATCCCGTTGAGTGGTTGGAACCCGCCACTGACGGGTTCACCACCATCGACTCGCACGAATGCGCGACGGTTGCACGCGGGTTCGCAAAATCCGGGATCCGGGGAACCATGGCGGCGCGGCGCCATGGGCATGCGACGGGGCTCCTGGCGACGAACGTGCCCAGGAACACGGTGGCCGACCAGCTGAAGTCACTGCCGGAGCACCTGCTCATGGCCCGGAAGCTCACCGCCGACCGCTGGAACGCGGCGGTCGAGGTCTACCAGGAGATACCGCCGCTCCTCCCGGTGCCGGAGCTGCCCGGCGCCACCATGAGCCCCCGCGAACAACGGCTGTTCGCGGAGGCGTACGACGAGCGCCTGAAGGCGTACCGGGCGAAGTACGCGAAGCTCCTCCCCGAGGAGTGAACGCCGCCGACGCAGCGTCCCGGGGGCAAGCCGAGCCGTTCGCCCCCGCTCACGCGCGGTCCTGGTGGACGTCCGTCAGAGACCCGGCCTCGCCTCCTCGCGTAGCCTCGGCCCTCATGACCACCACCCTGGAAACGATCCACGACGTACCCGTCCTGATGTGCGCCCCCGAGGGTGAGGTGATCGCGCAGGAGAGCGATGCTCTCGATCTGATCGGGAACGCCGGGTACCAGGGCGCCGCATGGGTCGTCGTCCCCGTCGAGCGGTTCGACGAGCGGTTCTTCCGGCTGAGCACCCGCGTCGCGGGGGACATCATCCAGAAGTTCGTGCAGTACCGGGTCGGACTCGCCGTCGTCGGTGACATCTCCCGCTACACGGCGGCCAGTTCAGCGCTGGCGGACTTCGTCCGTGAGTGCAACCGTAACCGGCAGACGTGGTTCCTGGCGGATGTCGACGAGCTGCGGGAGCGACTCGAGGGCTGAGGCACCCGGCCCCGCCCCCTGCCCCGACCCCGGCCCGGAACCCGACCCCGACCCCGCGTCCGCCTCCGCCTCCGCCGCCCACCGCCGGTCGAGCCGGAAGAAGCCGTACACCACCGAGGCCATCAGCAGCAGGAGGAGTGGCCCGTACACCCACGGGTGGCGGGCCATCTCCATCGGCAGAAAGCGATAGGCCAGCAGCAGCGCGACGAACACCGCCGCGCCGTGGGCGACCAGCCGCAGCCCCGAGCGGTCCCAGCCGCGGTCGATCGTGCGCAGCGCCGCCTCGATCGTGACCGTGAAGACGACACCGGCGATGAGGTCCACGCCGTAGTGGTAGCCGAATCCCAGCGTCGCGGTGAGCGTGGCGACGAGCCAGAACGTGCCCGCGTGACGCAGGGCGCGCGGGCCCCGGCGGGAGTGGATGAAGATCGCGGTGGCCCATGCCGTGTGCAGACTGGGCATGCAGTTGCGTGGGGTGATGTCGTCGTACGGCATCGAGTGCGGGGGGCCGATCGGCGGGGCCGTGCCGGGCCACAGGTTCGCCAGTGCCCAGGGCTCGCCGCCGGTGCCGAACGCGCCCGTGCCGTAGGCGAAGACGGGCCCGACCACCGGGAAGATCATGTAGATGCCCGGCCCGAGGAGGCCGATCAGCAGGAACGTGCGCACCAGGTGGTGGCGCGGGAAGCGGCGTTCGGTCCCCACGTGCCGCAGCTGGTAGAGGGCGACGACGACCGCGGCCACCGCGAGCTGGACGTAGACCCAGTCGAGGAGGGTGGAGCCGACCGGTCCGGTGGCCTTGAGCATCCGGCCCACCACCCATGACGGGTTGCCGAGCGCGTGGTCGGCGGTGGCCAGGTACGGGTCGAGCACGGTCGGGCGGGTCTTGGAGGTGATCAGCAGCCAGGCGTCACCGGTCTTGCGGCCGGCCACCAGCAGCAGGCCGAGGCCCACGCCCTTGAGCAGCAGCGTCCGTTCACGGCCGGTGCGGCGGGTGAGCGCGATGACCGCGCAGCCGATGAGCACCCACAGCGCGCCGTTGCCGAACATCATCTCGGCGTCGAGGGCCCACCGCACGAGGAAGAAGACGAGGTCGACGCCGAGGGCGACCCCGAGCGCGATGAACCGTTGCCGCCAGGTGAGCACGACCATCGTCAGCGCCATGCTGGCGTACAGCAAGGGCCCCGATTTCGGGGCGAACACCACTTCTCGCGCCTGATTGGTGATCGGTCCCGGCAGACCGTATCCCCGGGTGACGATCTCCAGCGCGAGAATGAATCCGAGGGCCGCGACGGTCACCGCGGCCCACAGAATCACCCTCGGCCGACGCCATGCGGTGGACGCGAAGGCACTACGTATGCGCGGGAGGACCCGCGAGGCTATGGATATCACCTATCCGACCGTTGCCTTGTTCGATCGGCCAGGTCTCTTCGTGGTGGGCAGCATGACTTCCCGGTGGGTGGGCGGGGCACGGGGCGAGCGGGTGGGGCACGGGTGTGTGACGGGTGGGTGAACCGGACCACGACTGACGTGATCGCTCTATTGAAGACTGTCAATCGCCTGTCAAGGTTGCCCGATACCGGCCAACTCCGTGCACCCGGGTACGGCCCCAGCACGGCTGAATCCCCACGTCAATGAGGGTCTTCCCTTGACTCGGGGCACGGGCAGGGAAGTTGGGGCGCGAAGGTTGCCTCGTTCTTCATAACGTCACCAAATCGCCTTCCCTTCGTAACACATGGACTGACCCGTCCATGCCAATCTCTCGGTTACCCACACAGTCAACCCGCGTAGAACGAGACTCCCCGAAGCAACTCCTCGTCCTGCGCGGCCCTCTGGGAAGGGACACCTCTCATGCCCGCTGCGCGGATACGCAGTTGGAAGTCGGTCGCTCTCGCGACGTCGGCCGTGCTCGTCGGTATCGTCCTCCCGGCCGCCACCGCCTCCCCCGCCTCGGCGACGACGACCGCCTACGACGCCACGTACTACGCGAACGCGATCGGCAAGACCGGCACGGCCCTGAAGTCCTCCCTGCACACGATCATCAGCCCCCAGACGAAGCTGTCGTACTCGGCTGTCTGGGAGGCGCTGAAGGTCACCGACCAGGACCCCAACAACTCCAACAACGTGAAGCTGCTCTACAGCGGCATCTCGCGCAGCAAGACCCTCAACGGCGGCAACTCCGGCAACTGGAACCGCGAGCACGTGTGGGCCCAGTCGCACGGCGACTTCGGCACCTCCGCCGGCCCCGGCACCGACCTCCACCACCTCCGCCCCGAGGACGTCACGGTCAACGCCATCCGCGGCAACCTCGACTTCGACAACGGCGGCAGCAGCTTCACCAACAGCGGCGGCAGCCTCGTCGACTCGAACTCCTTCGAGCCCCGGGACGCCGTCAAGGGCGACGTGGCCCGCATGATCCTCTACATGGCGGTCCGCTACGAGGGCGACGACGGCTGGCCCAACCTGGAGCCCAACGACCTCGTCACCAACGGCGGCACCCGCTTCCACGGCCGCCTGTCCGTGCTGAAGGCCTGGAACGACGAGGACCCGCCGGACTCCTTCGAGGAGCGCCGCAACGAGCTGATCTACACCAACTACCAGCGCAACCGGAACCCGTTCATCGACCACCCGGAGTGGGTCGAGGCGATCTGGTAACCACCGCCCGCCGAGCCCGGTGCCCCCTGGACGTCGCCGCGTCCGGGGGGCCCGGCAGTTACGCACTCATGACATTCGGACGTACAACCGGCGAACCCCTTATCGAGTCGGACTACATGGACGCGGCGATTCCGCCACACCGGAGCCCACCGGACCCCACCGACCCGAAAGGCACGTGCATGTCACGAGCACGAGCAGCAGCACGACGCAGCACCCGCACGGCACGCGTGAGCGCCCCCTTGGCAGCGGTGGTACTGCTGGCCGGAGGGCTGACCGCCCTGTCGCTCGGCCCGGCCTCGGCGGCCCCCGCGACGGTCGGCGCGGCGGACGACTTCAACGGCGACGGGTACGCCGACCTGGTCGTCGGCGCCCCGAACGCCACGATCTCGGCGAAGGCCAAGGCGGGCTACGTGGCCGTCCTGTACGGCTCGAAGAGCGGCGTCTCCCCCACGAACAAGAAGCTGATCAGCCGCTCGACGACGGGTGTCCCCGGCTCCGCCACCACCAACCAGCGCTTCGGTTCGACGTTCACCAAGGGCGACCTGGACCGTGACGGATACGGCGACCTGGTGATCGCGGGCGGCACGGCGGGCTCGGTGATCCTCTGGGGCTCGGCGTCCGGACTGGCCGGCGGCACGAGCGTCGCCCAGTACGGGGCGGCCCCGCAGGCGGGCGACTTCGACGGCGACGGCAAGACCGACCTCGCGCTGTTCTCCGCGCAGTCCGTCGGCGGCGACGACCCCGAGGGCGCCCCGGCGGCCCTGTGGAAGGGCCCGATCTCCCGCGCCGGCAAGCCCGCCGCCGTACTGAACCTCCTCGACAAGTCCCTGTGGTGGGGCTGGGACGAGGACGACGCGTCCTGCGCGACCGGCGGCGGCTGCGAGAACGGCCCGGCCTCCATCACCGGCCCGGTGGTCTCCGGCCAGGTCGGCGACGTCAACGGCGACGGCCGGGACGACATCGTCCAGTGGCACTACACGGGCGACGGCACCTGGGGCAACCGCCTGCTCCTGGGCGGCGCTTCGGGCTTCACCCGCGGCTGGGTGCCCGGAGACGACACGAGCCGCGACCCGGCGGGCACCGGCATCGGCGACGTGAACGGCGACGGCTACGACGACGTGGTCGTGGGCGCGGAGGGCTGGTCCGACCAGGTCCGGGTGGCCTACGGCTCGCCCACCGGCACCTCCGAGGCGAACGTCCAGACCTTCGACCAGAGCCTGCCCGGCTTCCCCGGCGCGCAGGAGGAGGGCGACCTCGTCGGCTCGGCGGTCTCGGTCGCCGACGTCACCGGCGACGGTTACGCCGACATCGCGCTCGGCATCGCGTACGAGGACGTCGACGACATCGTGAACACCGGCTCGGTCGCCCTCGTCCCCGGCACCGCCTCCGGCGTCACGGGCGCCGGCACCAAGGTCTTCCACCAGAACACCGCCGGGATCCCCGGAGTCGCCGAGGCGGACGACAAGTTCGGTACCACCACGGCCCTGCTGGACCTCAACGGCAACGGTCACCGCGACCTCGTCGTGGGCGCCCCCGCCGAGAACAGCGACAACGGCGCGGTCTGGGTCCTCCCCGGCACCACCACCGGCCCGACCACCACGTCGGCCCTGGCCTTCGGCCCCGGCGACGTGGCGGGCCCGGCCACGGACGCGATGTTCGGCGCGGCTCTGCGCTGAGTGGGCAACGGTCGCGGCGCGCGCACCCGGCGGCACCGGGTACGCGCGCCGCGCCGCATCACGTCAGCGAGCGGCCGGTCAGGCCGTGTGGCGCAGGATCTCCTCGGCCAGGCGGGCGTCCAGGGCGGACGGCAGGGTGTGCCCGAGCCCCTCGATCATGACCAGCCTGGCCCCCGGTACGGCGGCTGCGGTCGCCTCCGCGTGCGCCGGCGGGAACATCGGGTCCTCGGTGCCGTGCAGCACGAGCGTCGGCGCGGTGACGGAGGCCAGGGCCGCCGTGTCGTCCCCGCCGGCCGCCCCGGCGAGCGTGTGGTTGAACCCCGCCGCCAGATCACGCGCCCGCGCGAACACCCGCCGCTCCATGGCCCGGTACTCCTCCTCGTCGAACGGCAGCACCGGGCCGTGCAGCACCCGCCACAGCGGCAGCCGCAGGGCGAGGTGCGCTTCGAGGTCCGCCTCCGGATCGGGGAGGGAGACGGCGAGGGCCGCCAGCAACTCGGCGCTGGGCGGCGGCAGTTCACCCGGCGCAGGGGGCTCCCCCGCCATGGCCCGGGCCACCGCCGCCGCCATGTCCGTACCGAGCGGCTGGGACGACAGGCTCGTCAGGGTCAGCACCCGCTCCGGATCGGTGACGGCGATCCGCTGCGCGATGATCCCGCCCAGCGAGGCCCCCACGAGATGCGCCCGCCGCACCCCGAACGCGTCCAGCACGGCGAGCGCGTCCGAGGCCAGGTCGGCGACGGTGTACGGCCGCACGGCGAAGTCGACGACGGAGGACCGCCCGGTGTCCCGGTGGTCGTACCGGATCACCCGCCGCCCGCCCTCGACCAGCCGCCGCACGATCCCGTCGTTCCACTGCACGCCCTGCGCCTGCGCACCCATCACCAGCAGCACGACCGGATGCTCCGGCCCGCCGAACTCCTCGGCCCACAGCTCGATGCCGTCCACGGGGACGATCCGCTCGCGGCCGACCAGGACGTCGTCGTCCATCTCTCTATTTTCCTGCATGGTCGTTCAAGATAATGACCGGGGACGGATCGCGCACTCCTTTTTCGCAGTGGACGCCCCACCACCCCGCCCGGCACCCTGATCACATGGCCGGAGTCAAGGGGCAGGTGCAGCAGCGGGGCGTGGAGCGACGCCGCGCGATGGTGGACGCGGCGATCACGCTCTTCTCCCGGCAGGGCGTACGAGGCACGGGCGTCGCCGCGATCGCCGAGCGGGCCGGTGTCACCCCGTCCGCCCTCATCCACCACTTCGGCAGCAAGGACGGCCTGGTCCAGGCGGTCCTGGAGGAGGCCGACCGCCGCGCCCTGGCCCGTCTGTCGGCCACCCCGACCTCGGAGCCGACCCTCGCCGAGGCCTTCGACTGGTTCGTACGGGACGCGGCGCACACGGCAGCCGCCGAACGCGAACTGACCGCCCTGCACACCACCTTGACGGCGGAGAACCTGACCCCCGGCACCGCCCTGCACACCTGGTTCCGCGACCGTGGCCGAGCCCTCCGCGCCCACCTCACGGCCCTCTTCACCCGCGCGGCATCGGACGGCTCGGCCCGCCCGGACGTGAACCCGGCGACCCTGGCCACCGAGGTGGCCGCCTTCCTGGAGGGCGCCCACCTCCTCTGGCTCCTGGACCCCGACGAGGTGGACCTACCGGCCGTACACCGCGGCTATTTCGAGGGGTTGGCGTCCCGCCTGCGCCCCTGACCCGACCTCCCCGAACCGCCGCTCGTCCGACGCTCGTCAGAGGTGCGTCGGCGCGAACATCCGCAACACCGCTGGCAGGACGACCACCGAAGGACCCGGCGTGGCAAGGGACTTGGTGAGGTCGGTGGCGAGGGTTTCGGGGGTCGTGGGGGTGGCCGGGACGCCGAAGGACTCGGCCAGGGCCACGTAGTCCGGCCGGGTCAGTTCCGTGCCGGTGGTCTCGCCGAACGCGTCGGTCATGTACTCGCGCAGGATGCCGTACCCGCCGTCGTCGACGATCAGCCAGGTGACGTTCAGGTCGTACTGCCGGGCCGTGGCCAGCTCCGCGATCGAGTAGAGCGCGCCGCCGTCGCCGGAGACGGCCAGCACCGGCTGGGTCGGGTCGGCCGCCGCCGCGCCGAGGGCCGCCGGGAACGCGTAACCGAGGCCGCCGGAGCCCTGCGCGGAGTGCATGGTGTTGGGGTGCTTGGGGTCGAACGCCGACCAGGCCCAGTAGGACAGGATCGTCATGTCCCAGAAGGAGGGGGCGCGGGGCGGCAGGGCCCGCCGGACGGACGTCAACAGGCTCTGTTCGAGGGTCAGTTCCTGTCCCTCGATGCGTTCCCGCACCCGCGCGAGCACGTCCCGCACCCGCTCCGGCGCCGTCGCGTCCTCCCGGGTGCCCTCGATCGTCTCCAGCAGGGCCTGGAGCGCGAGGCGCGCGTCCGCGTGGATGCCCAGCGCCGGGTGGTTGGACTCCAGCTTCCCGAGGTCCGCCTCGATCTGGATCACCCGGCCCCGGGGCCTGAACGTGTGGTAGTTCGAGGACAGTTCACCCAGTCCCGAACCGACCACCAACAACACGTCCGCGTCCTCCAGGAAGTCCGTCGTGTGCCGGTCCTCCACCCAGGACTGGAGCGACAGCGGATGCGTCCACGGGAAGGCGCCCTTCCCCCCGTACGTCGTCACGACCGGCGCCGACAGCCGCTCGGCGAGCTGCCGCAGCTTGCCGGAGGCGTCCGCCCGGACGACCCCGCCCCCCGCGATGATCGCCGGGCGGGAGGCGGACGACAGCAAGTGGGCGGCCAGAGCGGTCAGTTCGGGACGCGGCGGCAACTCCTCGGGGAAGGCGTCGCCGCCCGTCACCACCGGGATCGACGTCTCGGCGAGCAGCACGTCCTGCGGGATCTCCACCCACACCGGGCCGTGCGGGGCGGACAGCGCCGACTTCCAGGCCGCCTCGATCGCGGACGGGATCTGGGACTGCGTACGGACGGTGTGGACAGACTTCACCACACCCCGGAACGAGGCCGCCTGGTCCGGGAGTTCATGGAGGTAGCCGTGCCGGCCGCCGCCCAGGCCCGCCGTCGGGATCTGGCTGCTGATGGCGAGGACGGGGGCGGAGGCGGACGCGGCCTCCTGGAGCGCGGCCAGCGACGTCAGCGCGCCGGGCCCGGTGGACAGCAGCAGCGGCGCCGCCTCGCCGGTGATCCGGCCGTACGCGTCCGCCGCGAAGCCGGCGTTGTTCTCCACCCGCAGGCCGATGTAGCGCAGATCCGACCGCCGCACTGCGTCGAACACGCCGAGCGCGTGCTGCCCGGGGAGCCCGAAGACCGTCGTCGCGCCGAGCCCGGCCAGCGTCTCCACGACCAGGTCTCCGCCGTTGCGGCCGGGGGGAGGGTTCAGCGCGGCCTCCGTCTGGGCGGCCGTCGGGCGGAGTACCAGGTCGTGGTCGTGGGTCACTGGCCCTCGTTCTCCTTACGCGCCTCGGCGATCTGCCGGGACATGATCGTGGTGAGTTCGTACGCCGTGTGCGAGGCGGCCACCGCGGTGATCTCGGCGTGATCGTACGCGGGCGCCACCTCGACGACGTCGGCGGAGACCAGGTGGCAGGAGGCGAGGCCGCGCAGGATCTCCAGCAGTTCGCGGGAGGTCATGCCGCCGGCCTCGGGGGTCCCGGTGCCGGGCGCGTGGGCGGGGTCGAGGCAGTCGATGTCGATGGAGATGTAGAGGGGCCGGTCACCGATCCGCTGGCGCAGCTGGTCGGCGATCTCGTCCACCCCGCGCCGCATCACGTCCGCGGACGTGACGATCCCGAAGCCCATCTTCTCGTCGTCGGTGAGGTCCTGCTTGCCGTACAGCGGCCCGCGCGTGCCCACGTGGGAGAGCGCGGAGGTGTCCAGGATCCCCTCCTCGACCGCCCGCCGGAACGGGGTGCCGTGCGTGTACTCGGCGCCGAAGTACGTGTCCCAGGTGTCGAGGTGCGCGTCGAAGTGGAGCAGCGCCACCGGGCCGTGCTTCTTGGCGACCGACCGCAGCAGCGGGAGCGCGATGGTGTGGTCGCCGCCGAGGGTCATCAGTCGGGCCCCGGTGCCGAGCAGCTCGTCCGCCGCCGCCTCGACCGTCTCCACCGCCTCGTTGATGTTGAACGGGTTGGCGGCGATGTCACCGGCGTCCGCGACCTGGGCGAGGGCGAACGGGGAGGCGTCCTGGGCCGGGTTGTAGGGGCGCAGCAGCCGGGACGCCTCGCGGATCGCGTTGCCGCCGAAGCGGGCGCCCGGCCGGTACGAGACGCCCGAGTCGAACGGGACCCCCACGACCGCGACGTCCGCCCGCCCCACCTCGTCGAGGCGCGGCAGCCGGGCGTAGGTCGCGGGCCCGGCGTAGCGCGGGATCCGGGAGGAGTCGACGGGGCCGCGGGGCTGGTCGACGGGGCCGCGGGGCGTCTCGTTGCCGCTCATGATGCTGTGCCTTCTTTCCTGCGGGGGTGCCGGGTGACCGGAGACCGACCGGAGACGGTGACGGTGACAGTGACGGGCATCGACCCTAGGCCGCCGCCGAGCGACTGCGAAGTGTACGTTTCATCCATTCGAGCGGGATGGAACGGAGGAAACGCACATGGTGTCGGACTCGACGGTACCCCCCGCGCCCGCCGTCCCGCCCACCCCACCCGTGCCCCTCTCGGCGCTGCTGGCCCACGCCGACCTGGGTCTGCGGCAGATCGCCGGCCCGGTGGACGCGGGGACGGAGATCCACTCGGCGCACGCCTCGGAGATGCCGGACCCGTACCCGTATCTGCTCGGCGGCGAGCTGTTGCTGACGGCCGGCGTCCACATCCCGGAGACGGCCGGCTCGGACACCGGGTCCCACGACTACGTCGACGACCACTTCGACGACGACTACTTCGACGGCTACGTCTCGCGCATCGTCGCGGCGGGCGGCGCGGCCCTCGGCTTCGGCGTCGCCCCCGTCCACGACCGCGTCCCGAGGGCCCTGATCGCCGCATGCGACGCCCACGGCCTGCCCCTGATCGAGGTCCCGCCCGGCACCACGTTCTCCGGCGTCGCCCGCGCGGTCTGGCAGCTGATGGCCAGGGCCAGACACGCGGAACTCCGCCGCGTGACGGAGGCCCAGCAGGGCCTGGCGGCGGCCGCGTCCCGCCCGGACCCGGTCCACGCGGTCCTGCGGCAGCTGGCCCAGCGGGTGAGCGGCCGGGCTGTGCTCTACGGCCCGGACGGGGCGGAGCTGGCGTCGGCGGGACGCGAGTACGGCGAAGCGATCCACCAAGGCCTGGCGGCACTGACAACCGTGGTCCGCCCCACCCCCGCCAGGGGCGCGGGGAACTGCGCGACCAGCCCCCACGACCCCGCACCCGCCGACGCACCCAAGCCCCCCACCCCCTCCCCGCGCACCCCACCCCCCACCTCCGCCACCGACACAGTCGACGGCACCCACCTCACCGCCTACGCCCTCACCTCCCAAGGCAACGGCTTCGCCCTCGGCGTGGCCACCCCCCACCGCACCCCCGGCGACCACACCATCGCCTCGGTCGCCGCCGTCCTGCTCTCCCTCCTCACCGGCGAACGCCAGAGCGGCACCGGCACGGCCCGCACCTCGGCGCTGGTACGGCTCCTGCTCGGCGCCGAGGTGCGGGAGGTCGCCCCCCTCCTGGGCACGGGAACGGGCACGGGCACCCACTGGCACGTCGTCCACGCCGTCCCGGCCGAGGGCGCCCCCCGGCCGGAGGCCCTCGCCGCGGCCGCCCTGGGCGCGGCCCTGGGCTCCGCGCTCGTCGACGTCCACGACGGCGTCGTCCGCGTCCTCGTCCCCGCCGACCGCGAGATCCCCGAGCAGCCCGGCTGGACGTGCGGCGTGAGCGCCCCCGCCGAGCCGCACGCGTGGCCCGCCGCCGACGTACAGGCCGCCCGTGCGCTGGCCCGCGCCAGGGCCACCCGGTCGGCGCTGGTCCGGCACGGGGCCCGTACGACGCTGGCGCACCTCGTGCCGGCGGAGGACGCGACCGCCCACGCCGAGGCCCTGCTGGCCCCGATCACGGCCGCCCCCGGTGCCGCCGCACTCACCGAGACCCTGCGCACCTGGCTCTCCCTGCACGGCAGTTGGGACCGTACGGCCGTCGCCCTCACCGTCCACCGCAACACGGTCCGCCAACGCATCGCCCGCTGCGCCACGTTGCTGGACACCGACCTCGACGACCCGGACGTCCGCATGGAGTTGTGGTTCGCGCTACGGAGGACCTGACCGGCCGACCGACCGACCGCTCCGGTCGACCGTACGGACTCACCCCTGGTGGGCGGCGGTCGTGGATCCCATGAGCAGCACCGCGCGTCGCCTGCTCAAGCCCCTGCCCAGGCCCGCCATCACACGGTTGAGGCGGCCGGAGACGACACTCGGCTTCGACGTGCGGCGGTCCAGAGCCCGCAGTGCCGTCGCCACGACCTCCTGCGGGGACTGGCGCTTGGCGCCGCCGTCCGCCGCGTCGGTGCCGATGACGTCGAAGAACTCGGTGCTGGTCGCACCGGGGGACAACGCGAGCACGCGCAGCCCGGTGCCGAGGGACTCCTGCCACAGGGCCTCGGTGAAGTTCAGTACGAAGGCCTTGGCGGCCGCGTACACGGCCATGTTCGGAACCGGGAAGTACGCGGCCATGCTCGCGACGTTGATGAGCACTCCGGTGCCGGCGGTGCGCAGCGGCTCGATGAACGCCCGGGTGATGTCGACGACGTTCGCTATGTCGACGTGGATCTCCTCCCGCAGCCGTCGAGGGTCCTCGGTGTGGAACGGGCCGAAGGTGCCGAACCCGGCGTTGTTCACGAGGCTCGTCACGGTCAGGCCCCGCTGTGCCACCTCCTCGGCGAGGGTCTGTCCGGCGGCGGGCAGGCTCAGGTCGAGCGGGATGACCGTGGCCTGGATGCCGTGGGCCGCGGTCAGTTCGGCGGCCAGCCGTTCAAGTCGGTCCCGGCGCCGGGCGACCAGGACGACGTGCGAGCCGCGCTCGGCGAGCCGGCGGGCGAACTCGGCGCCGATGCCCGCGCTGGCACCGGTGATCAGGGTGGTCTGGCCGCGGTAGTCGACGGCGCGCATGGAGTGCTCCAGGGGGGACGGTGGACAGGATCAACGATGATGGCACTGTACGCCTAACTTGTCACTGAGTGCCAGCAAGGTACAGAGTGCCGAAGACGATAGGCTGAGGCCCATGAACGAGCGGGAGAGCGGCCCCCCGGGGCTGCGAGAGCGCACCCGGCGAGCGGTACAGGCCGAGATCGTCACCACCGCGATGCGGTTGTTCCTGGAGCGCGGGTTCGAGGCCACGACCATGGAGCAGATCGCGGGCGAGATCGGCATCTCGCGGCGTTCGCTGTTCCGCTACTTCGGCACCAAGGAGGACATCGTGCTGGGCGACCACGCCGCCCACGGCACGGTCCTGCGGGCCGCGCTGGAGGCCCGTCCGGCGAGCGAACCTCCGTGGCAGGCGCTCCGGGAGGCCCTCAAGTCGCTCGTCGAATCCCTCCCGTACTCACCCCAGGAGTTCCTCAGGATCACGAGCATGCTCCACGCGTCCCCCTCCCTCAGGGCACGCCAGTTGGAGAAGCGGCAGCACTGGACGGAGCTGCTGGTGCCGGACATCGTCGAACGCCTGGGCGCGGCGGACCCCATGGCCGAGGTACGGGCCCGCGCTCTCGTCGCCTGCGCCCTGGCCTGCTCCGAGGTCGCGACGGAAACCTGGGTCCGCAGCAACGGCACGGCCGACCTGGAACAGGTCTTCGACGAGGCGATCGCCGCGGTACGCGCATAGAGCCTCGCGCCGAACGGCACCCCCTCCCGCGGGACAGAAGCGCCCTAGCCTTGGCGGCATGCGCAGATACGTGCTCACCGGCACCCCCGGGGCCGGCAAGACGACCATCCTGCGGGGCCTCGCCGCGCTCGGGCACACGGTGGTCGAGGAGGCGGCCACCGATGTGATCGCCCGGGCGCAGGCGCGCGGCGAGGACGAGCCGTGGACCCGGGAGTGGTTCGTCGACGAGATCGTGGAGCTGCAGAAACAGCGGCAGTTGGCGGCCCCGGCCGCCGACGGCGTCCAGGTGTACGACCGTTCGCCGCTGTGCACGCTCGCGCTCGCCACCTACCAGGGGCGCCCGCCGTCCCCGGCGCTGACCGCCGAGGTCGAACGGGTCACCGGCCAAGCCGTCTACCAGCGGCAGGTGTTCTTCGTCCGCAACCTGGGTTTCTGCGAGCCCACCGCCGCACGCCGCATCAGTTTCCGGCAGTCGCTGGAGTTCGAGCGGATCCACGAGGACACCTACCGCGCGTTCGGCCACGAACTCGTCGAGGTGCCCTCCGGTGACCTCGCCGGGCGGATCGCCGCGATCGACGCGGTCGTCTCCGCGCGGCGGGCGGAGTGACGCAGGTCGCAGCGGGCGGGACGCCCGCGACTCCGGGAGTTGTCTGCCTCACAATGGACCCATGCCGATACCCGGGACCCCCAGCCGCGCCGAGCTCGTCGAGCACCTCGTCAGGACGCGTATCGCGGGCGACGTCGCCACGCCGCGCGAGAACAACCTCTCCCACTACCGCGAACTGGCCAACGGCAACCGCCACTACTGGCTCGGCCTGGAGCTCGGGGACCGCTGGACCGACGAGCAGGACGTGCTGGCCGTGATGGCGGAGCGCGTCGGGGTGAACGACGACCCGGGACACCGCTACGGCCAGGACACCATCGACCCGGACCTGACGGTCGACGCGCTGGAGCGCATGGCGGCCCGGCTGCGCAAGGCGGCGGAGGGCGGGCAGCGCGTCCTGTTCGCCACCGGGCACCCCGGCGGGCTGCTCCAGGTGCACCACGAGACCGCGCGGGCGCTGCGCGCGGCCGGCTGCGAGATCGTCGTCATCCCGGACGGCCTGCAGACGGAGGAGGGGTACGTCATGCAGTTCGCGGACGTGGCCGTCCTGGAGCACGGCGCCACCCTGTGGCACACCCACTCCCCCGAGCCGATGCGTGCCATCCTCCGGGGACTGGAGGGCGCGGGCCGCCCGCTGCCCGACCTGGTCGTCGCCGACCACGGCTGGGCGGGCTGCGCCGGCCAGCTCGGCATCGACTCCGTGGGGTACGCGGACTCCAACGACCCGGCCCTCTTCCTCGGCGAGTCCGAGGGCACCCTCCAGGTCGTGGTGCCCCTGGACGACCACGTGGTCAGCCCGCGCCACTACGACCCGATGTCGGCGTACCTGCTGGAACAGGCGGGGCTCAGCGGGGAGTAGCCCCGGGCTGCCCCGGCTCCGCCGGTTCCGCCGGCTGTTTCGGCCGCGCCCTCGGGACGCGGACCACGCCCTCCTGGATCACGGAGATCGCGAGGCGGCCGTCCTGGGTGTAGATCCGGCCCTGGCCGAGGCCCCGGCCGGCCGCCGCCGACGGTGACTCCTGGTCGTACAGGAGCCATTCGTCGGCGCGGAAGGGCCGGTGGAACCACATGGCGTGGTCGAGCGAGGCCCCGACGACGTCGCCGACGGCCCAGCCGCCGCGCCCGTGCGCGAGCAGGATGGAGTCGAGGAGCGTCATGTCGGAGACGTAGGTGGCGAGGACGACGTGCAGGAGGGGGTCGTCGTCGAGCTTGCCGTTGGCGCGGAACCAGACCTGGGAGCGCGGTTCGCGGGGCTCGCCGTAGCGGCCGTAGGGCGGGTCGTCGACGTAGCGCAGGTCGACGGCGGCCCGTGCTTCGAGCATCTTCTCCACCACGGCCGGGTCGAGGCCGTACGCCGGGAGGCGTTCCTCGGCGGTGGGGAGCGTCTCCGGGTCGGGCGCGGCGGGCATCGGGGCCTGGTGGTCGAGACCGTCCTCGTACCGCTGGAAGGACGCGGAGAGGGCGAAGATCGGCTGGCCGTGCTGGACGGCGACGACGCGGCGCGCGGTGAAGGAGCGGCCGTCGTTCATGCGCTCCACGGTGTAGACGATGGGCGCGCCGGCGTCGCCGATGCGCAGGAAGTACGCGTGGAGGGAGTGCGGGAGCCGGTCGGCGGGGACCGTGCGCCCGGCGGCGACGAGCGCCTGTGCGGCGACCTGCCCGCCGAAGACCCGGGGGACGATGGCGGGCCGGGACTGGCCGCGGAAGATGTTCTCCTCGATCTGCTCCAGGTCGAGCAGATCGAGGAGAGACTGAAGTGCGGGCTGACTCATGGGGTCAGTTGTACTGTGCAGGGGTTTCCGGTGCCTTACGGACCCGTTCCCTTACAGACCCATGTCCTTGGCGATGATCGTCTTCATGATCTCGCTGGTGCCGCCGTAGATGCGGTTGACGCGGTTGTCCGCGTACAGGCGGGCGATCGGGTACTCGTTCATGAAGCCGTAGCCGCCGTGCAGCTGGAGGCAGCGGTCGATGACGCGGTGGGCGACCTCGGTGGTGAACAGCTTGGCGGAGGCGGCCTCGGCGGCGGTCAGCTCGCCCGCGTCCAGCGCCTCGGTGGCGCGGTCCACGACGGCCTCGGCGGCGTCGACCTCGGCCTGGCAGGCGGCCAGCTCGAACTTGGTGTTCTGGAAGGCGGCGACGGGCTGGCCGAAGACGACGCGCTCCTGCACGTACTGCTTGGCGAACCGGATGGCGGCCTTGGCCTGCGCGTACGCGCCGTAGGCGATGCCCCAGCGCTCGGAGGCGAGGTTGTGGCCGAGGTAGTAGAAGCCCTTGTTCTCCTCGCCGAGGAGGTCCTCGACGGGCACCTTGACGTCGACGAACGCCAGCTCGGCGGTGTCGGAGGTCTTCAGGCCGAGCTTGTCGAGCTTGCGGCCGACCGAGTAGCCCTCGGCCTTGGTGTCCACGACGAAGAGGGAGATGCCGTGGCGGCGGTCCTCCTTGGTCGCGGCGGCGGTGCGGGCGCAGACGATCATGCGGTCGGCGTGGACGCCGCCGGTGATGAAGGTCTTGGCGCCGTTGAGGACGTAGTGCGTGCCGTCCTCGGAGAGCTTGGCGGTGGTGCGCATGCCGGCGAGGTCGGAGCCGGTGCCCGGCTCGGTCATCGCGATGGCCCACATCTCCTCGCCGGAGCAGAACTTCGGCAGGTAGCGCTTCTTCTGCTCGTCGGTGGCGAGCAGCTTGATGTAGGGCAGGCCGAGCAGCACGTGCACGCCGGAGCCGCCGAAGGTGATGCCCGCGCGGGCGGTCTCCTCGTACAGGACGGCCTCGAACTTGTAGGAGTCGATGCCGGCGCCGCCGTACTCCTCGTCGACACGGATGCCGAAGACACCCAGCTCGGCGAGCTTGTAGTAGAACTCGCGCGGCGCCTGGCCCGCGGCGAGCCACTCGTCGTAGACGGGCACGACCTCGGCCTCGATGAAGGCACGGAGGGTCTCCCGGAACGCCTCGTGATCCTCGTTGAACACCGTACGGCGCACGCCGTCACCTCCACCTGAGTGCTTTCGGATGTGCCCAGCGCCCCACCGGACGCATCCGAGTCGGCTAAGCGCTTGCTCAGCAACCGTACCGGCGGGTAGGGAAGCCCGTCCAGACCCCTCCCGCCGTAACGCTCGTCACTCCTGCGCAGCAGCCGCCCCGAAGGCCCCCCGGGCCATGCGGTGAAGGAGGGCGGCGGTGGCCGTCCGGCCCGGGAGGGAACCGGGGCGGCCGAGGTGCGGGGTGGAGTTCAGCAGGCCGAAGACCGAGTGCACGGCGGAGCGGGCGGCCGCCTCCGTGAGGCCGCCGTGGACCTCGCGCAGCACCTGCACCCACAGCTCGACGTACTGGCGCTGGAGCTGGCGCACCAGCTTGCGGTCGCTGTCGCGGAGGCGGTCCAGCTCGCGGTCGTGCAGGGTGATCAGGGGGCGGTCGTCCAGGGCGAAGTCGATGTGCCCCTCGATGAGGGAGTCGAGGACCGCCTCGGCGGGCCCCCCGTCGGCCTCCGCCAGCCGCCGCTCGGCGCCCCTGAGGAGCTGTTCGCTGATGCCCACCAGCAGCTCGGCGAGCATCGCGTCCTTGCCGGCGAAGTGCCGGTAGAGACCGGGACCGCTGATACCCACGGCGGCGCCTATCTCGTCGACACCGACGCCATGGAAGCCACGCTCGGCGAAGAGCCGCGCGGCCTCCTTGAGGATCTGCTCGCGACGGGTGGGGGCGTCGGTTCTGGTGGTCATGAGAGCAATTCTAGACAGGGAGGTTAGCGGTCGTTAACCTGGAGGAAATGCGTTAACGCTCATTAACAAGGTGAGGGGTTCGCAGGATGCACGAGGCACCGGAGCTTCACAGCGCGGCAGACCCCGCGTCGGAAGCCTGGCGGGCCAACGAGGAGGCCCACCGCGCGCTGGTGGACGAGCTGCGCGGCAAGCTCGCCGCCGCCCGGCTCGGCGGCGGCGAGAAGGCGCGCGCCCGGCACACCGCGCGCGGCAAGCTGCTGCCGCGCGACCGGGTCGACACCCTCCTCGACCCCGGCTCCCCCTTCCTGGAGCTGGCGCCGCTGGCCGCCGACGGGATGTACGAGGGGCAGGCACCGGCGGCGGGGGTGATCGCCGGGATCGGCCGGGTCGGCGGGCGCGAGTGCGTCGTCGTCGCCAACGACGCCACCGTCAAGGGCGGCACCTACTACCCGATGACGGTGAAGAAGCACCTGCGCGCGCAGGAGGTGGCCCTGGAGAACCGGCTGCCCTGCCTCTACCTCGTCGACTCCGGCGGCGCCTTCCTGCCGATGCAGGACGAGGTCTTCCCCGACCGTGAGCACTTCGGCCGGATCTTCTACAACCAGGCGCGGATGTCGGGCGCGGGCATCCCGCAGATCGCCGCCGTCCTGGGCTCGTGCACGGCGGGCGGCGCGTACGTCCCCGCCATGAGCGACGAGGCCGTGATCGTCCGGGGGCAGGGCACGATCTTCCTGGGCGGCCCGCCGCTGGTGAAGGCCGCCACCGGCGAGGTCGTCACCGCCGAGGAACTGGGCGGCGGCGAGGTCCACTCCCGGATCTCCGGCGTCACCGACCACCTCGCGGAGAACGACGCCCACGCCCTGCGGATCGTGCGGACCATCGTCTCCACCCTGCCCGCCCGGGGCCCGCTGCCCTGGTCGGTCGAACCTGCCGTCGAGCCCAAGGTCGACCCGTACACGCTGTACGGCGCGGTGCCGGTCGACTCCCGCACCCCGTACGACGTCCGCGAGGTCATCGCGCGCGTGGTCGACGGTTCGCGCTTCGCCGAGTTCAAGGCGGAGTTCGGGCAGACCCTCGTCACCGGCTTCGCCCGGATCCACGGGCACCCGGTCGGGATCGTCGCCAACAACGGCATCCTGTTCTCCGAGTCCGCCCAGAAGGGCGCCCACTTCATCGAGCTGTGCGACCAGCGCGGCATCCCGCTGGTCTTCCTGCAGAACATCTCCGGCTTCATGGTCGGCCGGGACTACGAGGCCGGGGGCATCGCCAAGCACGGCGCCAAGATGGTGACGGCGGTGGCCTGCACCCGCGTCCCCAAGCTGACGGTCGTCGTCGGCGGCTCGTACGGCGCGGGCAACTACTCGATGTGCGGCCGGGCGTACTCGCCGCGCTTCCTGTGGATGTGGCCCAACGCCAAGATCTCCGTGATGGGCGGCGAGCAGGCCGCGTCCGTCCTCGCGACGGTGAAGCGGGACCAGCTGGAGGCACGGGGGGACTCCTGGCCCGCCGAGGACGAGGAGGCGTTCAAGGCCCCGATCCGCGCCCAGTACGAGCGCCAGGGCAACGCCTACTACGCCACCGCCCGGCTCTGGGACGACGGGGTCATCGACCCCCTCGACACCCGGCAGGTCCTGGGCCTCGCCCTGACCGCCTGTGCCAACGCGCCGCTGGGCGACCCCCAGTTCGGCGTCTTCCGGATGTGAGGGGGAGCTGACAGTGAGCATGTTCGACACGGTCCTCGTGGCCAACCGGGGCGAGATCGCCGTCCGCGTCATCCGTACGCTGCGGTCGCTGGGCGTCAGCTCCGTCGCCGTGTACTCCGACGCGGACGCCGACGCCCGGCACGTCCGGGAGGCCGACATGGCGGTACGGATCGGCCCGCCGCCGGCGGCGGAGAGCTATCTGTCGGTGGAGCGGCTGCTGGAGGCCGCCGCCCGCACCGGCGCCCAGGCCGTCCACCCCGGGTACGGCTTCCTCGCGGAGAACGCCGCGTTCGCGCGGGCCTGCGCCGACGCGGGCCTCGTCTTCATCGGTCCCCCCGCCGACGCCATCTCCCTCATGGGCGACAAGATCCGCGCCAAGGAGACGGTACGGGCGGCCGGGGTGCCGGTGGTGCCGGGCTCCAGCGGCAGCGGTCTGACCGACGGCCAACTCGCCGACGCGGCACGGGAGATCGGCATGCCGGTGCTGCTGAAGCCCAGCGCGGGCGGCGGCGGCAAGGGCATGCGGCTGGTCCGGGACGCGGCCGTGCTGGGCGACGAGATCGCCGCCGCGCGGCGCGAGGCCCGCGCCTCCTTCGGTGACGACACCCTGCTCGTGGAGCGGTGGATCGACCGGCCCCGGCACATCGAGATCCAGGTCCTCGCCGACGGCCACGGCAATGTGATCCACCTCGGCGAGCGCGAGTGCTCGCTCCAGCGGAGGCACCAGAAGGTCATCGAGGAGGCGCCCAGCGTCCTGCTGGACGAGGCCACGCGCGCGGCGATGGGCGAGGCGGCGGTGGAGGCGGCCCGCTCCTGCGGCTACCGGGGCGCGGGCACCGTGGAGTTCATCGTGCCGGGCGACGACCCGTCCTCGTACTACTTCATGGAGATGAACACCCGCCTCCAGGTGGAGCACCCGGTCACCGAACTGGTCACCGGCCTGGACCTGGTGGAGTGGCAGCTGCGGGTCGCGGCGGGCGAGCGGCTGCCGTTCGGGCAGGAGGACGTCCGGCTGACGGGGCACGCGATCGAGGCCCGCGTCTGCGCGGAGGACCCCGCCCGCGGGTTCCTGCCGTCCGGCGGCACGGTGCTGCGGCTGCGCGAGCCCCAGGGCGACGGCGTCCGCACGGACTCCGGCCTCAGTGAGGGCACGGAGGTCGGCTCGCTGTACGACCCGATGCTGTCCAAGGTCATCGCGTACGGCCCCGACCGCGCGACCGCGCTCAGGAAGCTCCGGGCGGCCCTCGCGGACACGGTGACCCTGGGCGTGCAGACCAATGCGGGGTTCCTGCGGCGGCTGCTGGCCCATCCGGACGTGGTGAAGGGCGAGTTGGACACCGGGCTCGTCGAGCGGGTGGTGGACGACCTGGTCTCCACGGACGTACCGGAGGAGGTGTACGAGGCGGCGGCGGCCGTACGGCTGGAGGCTCTGCGTCCGCGCGACGAGGGCTGGACCGACCCCTTCTCGGTGCCGAGCGGCTGGCGGATGGGGGGCACGGGGTTCACGAGGCCCGTCGGCTTCCCGCTGCGGGTGCAGGACCCCGTGGAGTACGTCCCGCGCGGCACCCACACCGTCACGGACGACCGGGTCACCGTCACCCTCGACGGCGTCCGGCACACCTTCCACCGCGCCGCCGACTGGATCGGCCGCGACGGCGACGCCTGGCACGTGCGGGACCACGACCCGGTGGCCGCGTCCCTCACGCAGGCCGCCCACGCCGGCGCCGACTCGCTCACCGCGCCCATGCCCGGCACGGTGACCGTGGTGAAGGTCGCCGTGGGGGACGAAGTCGCCGCCGGACAGAGCCTGTTGGTGGTGGAGGCGATGAAGATGGAGCACGTCGTCTCCGCCCCGCACGCCGGCACGGTCGCCGAGCTGGACGTCACGCCGGGCACCACGGTCGCCATGGACCAGGTGCTGGCCGTGATCGCACCCCACGAGGAGGTGGCGCGGTGAGCCTGCCCATGACGGTCCCCGAGCCCGGCCTCCCCACCCGCGTCCGCGTCCACGAGGTCGGCGCCCGCGACGGCCTGCAGAACGAGAAGTCGACCGTGCCGACGGAGGTGAAGGCGGAGTTCGTGCGCCGCCTCGCCGACGCGGGCCTGACGACGATCGAGGCGACGAGCTTCGTGCACCCCAAGTGGGTGCCCCAACTGGCCGACGCGGAGGCCCTGTTCCCGCTCGTGAGCGACCTGCCGGTGGCCCTCCCCGTGCTCGTCCCCAACGAGCGCGGCCTCGACCGCGCCCTCACGCTCGGCGCCCGCCGGATCGCCGTCTTCGCCAGCGCCACCGAGTCCTTCGCCAAGGCCAACCTCAACCGCACGGTCGACGAGGCGCTGGCGATGTTCGCACCGGTCGTCGACCGGGCGAAGGCGGAGGGCGCGCACGTCCGCGGCTACCTCTCCATGTGCTTCGGCGACCCCTGGGAGGGCGCGGTCCCGATCCCCCAGGTCACCCGGGTCTGCCGCGCCCTGCTCGACATGGGCTGCGACGAACTCAGCCTCGGCGACACGATCGGGGTGGCGACCCCCGGGCATGTCCGGGCACTGCTGACCGCACTCACCGAGGACGTCCCCGTCGAGACCCTGGGCGTGCACTTCCACGACACCTACGGCCAGGCCCTCGCCAACACCTACGCGGCGCTCCAGCACGGCGTCACCACCGTGGACGCCTCCGCGGGCGGACTCGGCGGCTGCCCGTACGCGAAGTCCGCCACCGGAAACCTCGCCACCGAAGACCTCGTGTGGATGCTGCGCGGACTCGGCATCGACACCGGGGTCGACCTCGGCCGCCTCGTCGCCACCAGCGCGTGGATGGCCGGACACCTGGGCCGACCCAGCCCGTCCCGCACCGTACGAGCCCTGTCCCACGAGGACGCCGAGGGCCACGAGGACCCCAAGGAGCAGTGACGTCCATGAACCACCGCCTCTCCCCCGAGCTGGAAGAACTCCGCCGTACGGTGGAGGAGTTCGCGCACGAGGTCGTCGCGCCCAAGATCGGCGACTTCTACGAGCGGCACGAGTTCCCGTACGAGATCGTGCGCGAGATGGGCCGCATGGGGATGTTCGGACTGCCGTTCCCCGAGGAGTACGGCGGCATGGGCGGCGACTATCTGGCGCTGGGCATCGCGCTGGAGGAGCTGGCCCGGGTGGACTCGTCCGTGGCGATCACCCTGGAGGCCGGGGTCTCCCTGGGCGCGATGCCGATCCATCTCTTCGGCACCCCGGCGCAGAAGGAGGAGTGGCTGCCGCGGCTGTGCTCCGGCGAGATGCTGGGCGCGTTCGGCCTCACCGAGCCCGACGGCGGCTCGGACGCGGGAGCCACCCGGACGACGGCCCGGCTCGACGAGGCGACGAACGAATGGGTCATCAACGGCAGCAAGTGCTTCATCACCAACTCGGGCACGGACATCACGGGCCTGGTCACGGTCACGGCGGTCACCGGCCGCACCCCGGAGGGCAAGCCGCTGATCTCCTCGATCATCGTCCCGTCCGGCACGCCGGGCTTCACGGTGGCCGCCCCGTACTCCAAGGTCGGCTGGAACGCCTCCGACACCCGTGAGCTGTCCTTCGCGGACGTCCGGGTCCCGGCGGAGAACCTCCTCGGCGAACAGGGCCGCGGCTACGCCCAGTTCCTGCGCATCCTCGACGAGGGCCGGATCGCCATCTCGGCGCTCGCCACGGGGCTCGCGCAGGGGTGTGTGGACGAGTCGGTGAAGTACGCGAAGGAGCGGCACGCCTTCGGCCGGCCGATCGGCGCCAACCAGGCGATCCAGTTCAAGATCGCCGACATGGAGATGAAGGCCCACACGGCCCGCCTCTCCTGGCGCGACGCCGCCTACCGCCTCGTCGCCGGCGAACCCTTCAAGAAGGAGGCGGCCCTGGCGAAGCTGTACTCCTCCACCGTCGCCGTCGACAACGCCCGCGACGCCACCCAGATCCACGGCGGCTACGGCTTCATGAACGAGTACCCGGTCGCCCGCATGTGGCGCGACTCCAAGATCCTGGAGATCGGCGAGGGCACGAGCGAGGTGCAACGCATGCTGATCGCGCGGGAGTTGGGGCTGGTCGGCTGATCGCCGTCGATCGACAGCCTACGTTCGAATGATGGCCGGATCCAGGCGATGACAGCTCGGCTCCGGCACCCTCCCACCCGGCTCGCCGTCCGCGAGCCGGGTGCCGCTTTGCCCCATATGAGGACCCCACGAGACCACTTGGAGCCTCCTGCACATCAGCGATGCGGCCCACTGATTTAGATCTCAACAACACCCCTGGCGGCCAACTGGCCTTGGATTCACAGGGAAGTCAAAGATTAGGGCAGAGGTGGAGGTGGGCATTCCACTACCTGGAACCACCTGCTGGACAATCGGTGAGGTTAGGCTAACCTACCTTCGAACTCACCCTCGGGCGGTACTCCGCCCCGTTCGAAAGTAGCCATACACATGTCCAACGCCAGAGCCGCCCACCTCACCCGCCGTGGCATCCTCGCCGCCGGTGGCGCACTCGGCCTCGGTGCCGTGCTCGCCGCCTGCGGGGACGAGAACGCGACGAGCGGCAGCACTGGCTCCGACAAGGAGACGGCTGCCGCCAAGTCCGGCCCCTGGTCGTTCAAGGACGACCGCGGCGAGACCGCCAAGACCGACAAGGTCCCCTCGAACATCGTCGCCTTCGTCGGTGTCGCCGCCGCGCTCCACGACTACGGCGTCGGCGTCAAGGGCGTCTTCGGCCCCACCAAGACGACCGACGGCAAGGCCGACGTCCAGGCCGGCGACCTCGACATCAGCAAGGTCACCATCCTCGGCAACGTCTGGGACGAGTTCAACGTCGAGAAGTACGCCGCCCTCGCCCCCGACGTCCTCATCACCACGATGTTCGACGACGCCGGCACCCTCTGGTACGTGCCCGAGGCCTCGAAGGACAAGATCGCCAAGCTCGCGCCGAGCGTCGGCATCTCCGCGTACGACCGCCAGCTGACCGAGCCGCTGCAGCGCGTGCTGGAGCTGGCCAAGTCCCTCGGCGCGGACACGGAGTCCGAGAAGGTCACCGCCGCCAAGAAGCGGTTCGAGGACGCGGCCGCCCGGCTGCGCGCGGCCACCAAGGCCAAGCCCGACATCAAGGTGCTCGCCGGCTCCGCCAGCCAGGACATCTTCTACGTGTCCGGCTCGAACCTCTCCATCGACCTGGAGTACTTCAAGGCCCTCGGCGTGAACTTCGTCGAGCCGAGCGCCGCCGCGCTGAAGGCCAGCGGCGGCTGGTTCGAGAACCTCAGCTGGGAGAACGTCGACAAGTACGACGCGGACGTCATCATCATGGACAACCGCACCTCCGCGATCCAGCCGGACGCGATCGAGGAGGCGACGTGGAAGAAGCTTCCCGCGGTGAAGGCCGGTCAGGTCATCGGGCGCAACCCCGAGCCGATCCTGTCCTACGACAAGTGCGCGCCGCTTCTCGAGGAGCTGGCCGAGGCGATCGAGAAGGCGAAGAAGGTCAGTTGAGGCTGAGGCCGTGGGTCGACTGCGGCTCCGGTGGGACTCCTCGCGCAGTTCCCCGCGCCCCTAAAGCCCAGGCCCTGCGGGCCTGAAAGACCACGGCCCTGCGGGCCTGAAAAGCACGGGGCGCAGCCCCTGCTTTTCAGGGGCGCGGGGAACTGCGCGACCAGCCCCCACCCACCCGCACCCGACAACGCACCCACAACCCCACACGCTCCCGCCCCCTATCCAGGAGCCCCCATGACGACGGCCGTAGCCGCCCCCTTCCGTTTCTTCTCTCTTCAGGTCGTGCGGACGGAGCGGCTGGGGCCGTCCTACGTGCGCGTCACGTTCGCGGGGGACGATCTGCGGCTCTTCCACTCCGACGGCAGGGACCAGTCGCTGTCGTTGTTCCTGCCGCATCCCGGGCAGCACGTCCCGGCCGTCCCCTACGAGTTGGGCGACGGCTGGTGGCAGGCGTGGCGGGAGCTGCCGGACGACGTGCGGGCGGTGATGCGTTCGTACACCCTGCGGGGGCTGCGGCGCGACCCGCGCGGCGACACCGTCGAGATCGACATCGACTTCGTGCTGCACGGCGTGGAGCCGGGGGCCGCCGTGCCCGCCGGGCCCGCCTCGCGGTGGGCGTCCCAGGCCGCTCCCGGCGACCGGGTCGTCCTGCTCGGGCCCGCGATCGCCGACAACCGCGCGATCCGATTCCGGCCGCCCGCGGACGCCGATCTGGTGCTGATCTGGGCTGACGACACGGCGTTGCCGGCCGCCTCGGCGATCCTGGAGTCGCTGCCGGCCGGCACCCCGGCCCGGGTGTGGCTGGAGGCCCACCGCGCCGGGGACATCCAGGACCTGACGACCGCGGCCGACGCCGAGATCACCTGGCTGGTGCGGAGCGAGGGGGCGCCGCCCGCCCTCGACACCATCCGCGCCGCGCAACTCCCCTCCGCCGAGCTGCCGTACGCCTGGATCGCCGGCGAGTCCGGCCGCGTGAAGGAGCTGCGCCGCCATCTCGTGCGCGAGCGCGGGCTCGACAAGCGGCGCGTCACCTTCGTCGGGTACTGGCGTGAGGGTCTGACGGAGGAGCAGTTGCGGGAGCGCGGCGAGTAGTCGGCTCGCCGCGAGAGATCGGAACCTGAGTCGCTGAAGTGACCACAGTCACGGAAGGGGCTGGATTTCCCGCAAGTCAATTAGGTTAGGCTTACCTAAGTTGGACGACGTGATGTCACCCCCCCACTCACCTCTCCGTCCCACCCGGACCGCCCCGCTCGGAGGACCTCCCCATGCGCTCGCACCTGCTCAATGACACGACCGCGGAGCGGTACCGCCGCACCGTGACCGAAGGCGTGGAGCGGGTGGCGGCCAAACTCGCCACCACCGAACGACCGTTCACCGGTGTCACCGTCGACGCCCTCTCCCCCCGCATCGAGGAGATCGACCTCGACGAGCCGCTGCACGACACGGCCGCCGTCCTCGACGAACTGGAGGACGTGTATCTGCGGGACGCGATCTACTTCCACCACCCGCGCTACCTCGCCCACCTCAACTGCCCGGTCGTCATCCCGGCCGTGCTCGGCGAGGCCGTCCTCTCCGCCGTCAACTCCTCCCTGGACACCTGGGACCAGTCGGCCGGCGGCACCCTGATCGAGCGCAAACTGATCGACTGGACCAACGAGCGCATCGGGTTCGGCCCCGCCGCCGACGGCGTGTTCACCTCCGGCGGCTCGCAGTCCAACCTCCAGGCCCTGCTCCTCGCCCGCGAGGAGGCCAAGACCGACAGCACCGCCAAACTGCGGATCTTCGCCTCCGAGGTCAGCCACTTCAGCGTGAAGAAGTCGGCGAAACTGCTGGGCCTCGACCAGGACGCGGTCGTCTCCATCCCGGTCGACGGCGACAAGCGCATGCAGACCATGGCGCTCGCCCGTGAGCTGGAGCGCTGCAAGAACGACGGTCTCGTCCCCATGGCCGTCGTCGCCACCTCCGGCACCACGGACTTCGGTTCCATAGACCCGCTGCCCGAGATAGCCGAGCTCTGCGCCCAGTACGGCACCTGGATGCACGTCGACGCCGCCTACGGCTGCGGCCTCCTGGTCTCCCGCAAGCGCCGCGACCTGCTGAACGGCATCGAGCGCGCCGACTCCGTCACCGTGGACTACCACAAGTCCTTCTTCCAGCCGGTGAGTTCGTCCGCCGTGCTCGTCCGGGACGCGGCCACGCTGCGCCACGCGACCTACCACGCCGAGTACCTCAACCCGCGGCGCATGGTCACCGAGCGCATCCCCAACCAGGTCGACAAGTCCCTGCAGACCACCCGCCGTTTCGACGCGCTCAAGCTGTGGATGACCCTGCGCACGATGGGCGCCGACGGCATCGGCCAGCTCTTCGACGAGGTCTGCGACCTGGCACAGGAGGGCTGGAAACTGCTCGCCGCCGACCCGCGCTACGACGTGGTCGTGGAGCCCCAGCTGTCCACGCTGGTCTACCGCTACATCCCCGAGGCCGTCACCGACCCGGCGGAGATCGACCGCGCCAACCTGTACGCCCGCAAGGCCCTGTTCGCCTCCGGCGACGCCGTGGTCGCCGGCACCAAGGTCGGCGGTCGCCACTACCTGAAGTTCACCCTGCTCAACCCCGAGACCACGGCCGAGGACATCGCCACCGTGCTCGATCTGATCGCCGGCCATGCCGAGCAGTACCTGGGAGAATCCCTTGACCGCGTCGCTTCCTGAATCCGCTGAGAACGCCGTGAAAACCCACGACTTCATCGGCATCGGACTGGGACCCTTCAACCTCGGCCTCGCCTGCCTCACCGAGCCCATCGACGAACTCGACGGGATCTTCCTGGACTCGAAGCCGCACTTCGAGTGGCACTCGGGGATGTTCCTCGACGGCGCCCACCTGCAGACCCCGTTCATGTCGGACCTGGTCACCCTCGCCGACCCGACCTCCCCGTACTCCTTCCTGAACTACCTGAAGGACTCGGGCCGTCTGTACTCGTTCTACATCCGGGAGAACTTTTACCCGCTGCGCGTCGAGTACGACGACTACTGCCGCTGGGCCGCGAGCCGGCTGAGCAACGTCCGCTTCAACACGACGGTCAGCGAGGTGACGTACGAGGACGACGTCTACGTCGTGCGCACGACCGGCGGGGACGTCCTGCGCGCCCGGCGCCTCGTCCTCGGCACCGGCACCGTCCCGTACATCCCCGAGGCCTGCCAGGACCTGGGCGGCGACTTCTTCCACAACGCGCAGTACATGCACCGCAAGGCGGAGCTGCAGTCGAAGAAGTCGATCACGATCGTCGGCAGCGGCCAGAGCGCCGCGGAGATCTACTACGAACTCCTCTCCGAGATCGACGTCCACGGCTACCAGCTCAACTGGGTCACCCGCTCCCCGCGGTTCTTCCCTCTCGAATACACCAAGCTGACGCTGGAGATGACGTCCCCGGACTACATCGACTACTTCCGCGCGCTGCCCGAGGAGACCCGCTACCGGCTGGAGAAGCAGCAGAAGGGCCTGTTCAAGGGCATCAACGGGGATCTGATCGACTCGATCTTCGACCTGCTCTACCAGAAGAACGTCACCGCCGGCGGCCGCCCGGTCCCGACCCGGCTGCTCACCAACTCGTCCCTCAACAGCGCCACTTACGAGGACGGCCGGTACACGCTCGGCCTGCGCCAGGACGAGCAGGGCAAGGACTTCGAGATCGAGACCGAGGGCCTGGTCCTGGCCACCGGCTACCACTACCGGCCGCCGGCCTTCCTCTCCTCGATCAACGACCGGCTCGTCTTCGACGGCCACGGCCGCTTCGACGTGGCCCGCAACTACTCCATCGACACCACCGGCCGCGGCGTCTTCCTGCAGAACGCCGGCGTCCACACCCACAGCATCACCTCGCCCGACCTGGGCATGGGCGCGTACCGCAACGCGTACATCATCCGCGAACTGCTCGGCACCGAGTACTACCCGGTCGAGAAGACGATCGCCTTCCAGGAGTTCGCGGTATGAGCGGCGCGAACGCCACGGGCTTCACCTTCCGCCCCCTGAACCCGCTGACCGACGCCGAGCTGCTGCACGGCTGGGTCACGCACCCCAAGGCCGCGTACTGGATGATGCAGGACGCCCGGCTGGAGGACGTCGAGCGGGCGTACATGGAGATCGCGGCCGACCCGCACCACCACGCCCTGCTGGGGCTGCGCGACGGCGAACCCGTGTTCCTCATGGAGAAGTACGACCCGGTCCACCGTGAACTCGTCGGCCTGTACGAGCCCGAGCCCGGTGACGTCGGCATGCACTTCCTGGTGCCGCCGACGGACACCCCGGTGCACGGATTCACCCGGTCCGTGATCACCGCCGTGATGGCGCACCTCTTCGAGGACCCGGCCACCCACCGGGTCGTCGTCGAGCCCGACGTCGCCAACAAGGCCGTCCACGCCCTCAACGAAGTCGTCGGTTTCGTCCCCGACCGCGAGATCGACAAGCCCGAGAAGCGTGCCCTGCTGAGCTTCTGCACGCGAGAGCAGTTCTTCCACAGCCAGAGCCTGGCTGCCCGAGGAGTAGCCGTATGACCCTGTCCGACGCCGTAGCGCATCTGTCCCCCCACCGCTGGGCACGGGCCAACCGCCTGCTCATCCGCAAGGCCCTCGCCGAGTTCGCCCACGAGCGGCTCATCACGCCGGAGGCGACCGCCGACGGCCGCTTCGAGGTCCGCAGCGACGACGGTGCGACCCGCTACGGGTTCACCGCCGTCCGGCGCGCCCTCGACCACTGGCAGGTCGACGCCGACTCGATCACCCGTCACCGAGACGGCGTCGACCTCCCTCTGGCAGCCCTGGACTTCTTCATCGAGCTGAAGCAGGCCCTCGGCCTGAGCGACGAGATCCTCCCGGTCTACCTGGAGGAGATCTCCTCCACTCTGGCCGGCACCTGCTACAAGCTCACCAAGGAGCAGACCCCGGTCGCCGAACTCGTCGACGCCGGCTTCCAGGCCATCGAGACCGGGATGACCGAGGGCCACCCCTGCTTCGTCGCCAACAACGGCCGGCTTGGCTTCGGCGTCCACGAGTACCTGGCGTACGCCCCCGAGACGGCGAGCCCCGTCCGCCTGGTCTGGCTGGCCGCGCACCGCTCACGGGCGGCGTTCACGGCAGGGGTGGGCATCGAGTACGAGACGTTCCTGCGGGACGAGCTGGGCGAGGAGACGGTCGCCCGCTTCAACTCCGCACTGACGACAGAGGAGTTGGACCCGGCCGACTACCTCTTCATCCCGGTCCACCCCTGGCAGTGGTGGAACAAGCTCTCCGTCACCTTCGCCGCCGAGGTCGCCCAGCGGCACCTGGTCTGCCTCGGCGAGGGCGACGACGAGTACCTGGCCCAGCAGTCGATCCGGACGTTCTTCAACAGCTCCGCCCCCGAGAAGCACTACGTCAAGACGGCCCTCTCGGTCCTCAACATGGGCTTCATGCGCGGTCTGTCGGCGGCGTACATGGAGGCGACCCCGGCGATCAACGACTGGCTGGCTGGCCTCATCGACAACGACCCGGTGCTGAAGTCGACCGGCCTGTCGATCATCCGCGAGCGCGCGGCCGTCGGCTACCGGCACCTGGAGTACGAGGCCGCCACCGACAAGTTCTCCGCGTACCGCAAGATGCTGGCCGCGCTGTGGCGCGAGAGCCCGGTGTCCTCCCTCCAGGAGGGCGAGTCCCTGGCAACGATGGCCTCCCTGGTCCACGTCGACCACGAGGGCAAGGGCTTCGCGGCGGCGCTGATATCCCGCTCGGGCCTGACCCCCACGGAGTGGCTCCGCCGCTACCTGCGGGCCTACTTCACCCCCCTCCTCCACAGCTTCTACGCCTACGACCTGGTCTTCATGCCGCACGGCGAGAATGTGATCCTGGTCCTGAAGGACGGTGTGGTCGAGCGGGCGATCTACAAGGACATCGCCGAGGAGATCGCGGTCATGGACATGGACGCGGTGCTCCCCCCGACGGTCGAACGCCTCCGGGTGGACGTCCCCGAGGACAAGAAGCTCCTCTCGATCTTCACGGACGTCTTCGACTGCTTCTTCCGCTTCCTGGCCGCGAACCTCGCCGAGGAAGGCGTCCTGGACGAGGAGGACTTCTGGCGCACGGTCGCCGAGACCGTCCGCGACTACCAGCACGCGATGCCCGAACTCGCCGACAAGTTCGCCCAGTACGACATGTTCGCCCCCGAGTTCGCGCTGTCCTGCCTCAACCGTCTCCAACTCCGCAACAACAAGCAGATGGTGGACCTGGCGGACCCGGCGGGCGCACTCCAACTCATCGGCACCCTGAAAAACCCCATCGCGGGCCTGTGACCCGCCCCCGAACAGACGGGCACCTCGGAGTACGGTCCTCCGAGGTGCCCGTCGCGCTCTGCCCGTCAGTATCCGCGGGGAGGCCTGGTGGGATCGAACTGCTGGACCCTCCTGGCGAGATTGGACCCGTCGGCGGTGACCCCGTAGCGACTGCGGACGTACCGCATCGCGGCGGCGATGCAGGCCACCGGGTCGTAGATGTTCACCGAGGTGCCAGGGGCGTGACGCTGGGCGAAGGTCTGCGGGATGCACTGCACGATGCCACGGGAGCACTGGAAGTGCGTGAGCGCGCCGTTCAGCCGCACGATCCGCCCATCGCCGTGGTAGCCGTCCCCGTAGTCCTTGACCTTGCTGAAGCCGGCAGGTGTTTTCGCGTTGGAGTCCCACACATTGCAGGCGTTGGGGTTGCCCGACGACTCACGCGCGACGGCCGTTCTGAAGCCCTTCACCCAGTACTGGCTCGACTGGACCCCGGCCGCGGTGGCCGCCTGGTCGATCCACTCCTCCAGCGTGCCCTCGCCCGTGAACCGGTGGAACGTCACCTGTTTCGGGTCGATCTGCCCCTGGGCCCCGATCCCGTCACCGTCCGTCGGCCCGCCCGCCGGGAACCCCTCACGGACCCGGAACAGCCCGGCGCGCTGCCCGAGTTCCGTCAGCGACTGCATGCCCGGGGTCCCGGTGGCGTCGCTGCCGGAGAAGTCCAGCACCGTCCGGCGGAACTCGTCGTAGAGGGCCTGCGTGGCGTCCTCGAAGATCCCGCGTTCGTCGATCGCCTGCGTGTGCATGACCTTCTCCAGCCCGTCCTGCACCAGGGCCACATCGGCCTTCGGGCTGGCCGCCCCGCCCGGTTGGGCCCGCTCGTCCTCGGCGCTGTGCGTCGAGGCCCAGACCACCTGGTTCAGGCTGACCCAGGGCTGTTCCGCGGCCGGGGAGGAGCCCGCCCGGACGTTGAACAGGTCCGACTGCCTGCCCAGTTCGACCAGTTCCGCGGGCCGGGGAACGCCGTGGCCGTCCGCCCCGTCATGCCCCAGCTTCTCCGCGCGGAACCGCTCGAAGAGTTCCTGGGTCTCCGCCTCGAACACGGCGTGCGGGTCGTCCGGGGCGACGCCCATGACTTTCTCCAGCGCGTCCTGGACGAGGGCGACGTCGTCCGCCGTCGGGCCGTGGCCGTTGCCCGCGGTCTGGTCCTCGCTCGTGGGGTGCGTGGCCGCCCAGGTGATCTGGTTCGCGGACACCCAGGGCAGCGCCTCCTCGGCCTCCGCCGCGAGCAGGCCGTCGGACTCACGGGAGACGGCGGTGGCCATGTACGTGAATCCGGGTTTGTTCTTCAGCCCCGGATCGGCCGTGACCACTCCCTCCTGGAACTGCGGCAGCCCGTATCCATAGAGATAGGCGTCCCGCCGGGCACGCTTTTTCAAATACACCCCGTTGCCCTCGGCCGAGCCGTTGGCGTTCGTGTTCCCCTCGATGGTGTACGTGTAGTCGGCGTCGTATTTGTGGACGAGTCCGACGTGCGACCCTCCCGAAGGGCCGAAGAACACCATCGCCCCGATCGCGGGATAGTACGAGAACCTGCCGCGGCTCTTGTACCAGTTGACCGCCGCGAGGCACGAGGCGGTCACCGGAGCCAGGCTCTTCACGCCGGCCTGCTGGAAGGCCCAGGACTGGAAGGTCTGGCACCAGGCCTGGTTCTGCGACCATTCCAGTCCGGGAACCGCGGGGGAAAACTTCTGACGGTTGTTGTAGTGCCCGTTCGAGAAGCCTTCGCGGTATCCCACTTCGGTCTTCTCGATGGCGATGAGAGTGTCCGTCTGACCCATCGCGCCCCATCTCCTCTTCCGGGGTGCGCGGGCCCAGGGAACAGTGCGGCACGAAGATGTGCGAAGAAGACGAGGAACGCGAGGAACGCGAGGAACGCGAGGAAACATCGCGGCAATTCCGCGTTCGGCCACCGGTCACTGGGCTCGCGCGGCCATTTCGTTCATGCTAGCTCCGGGGCCATCACGCCGCATCTCACCCGTTCGGCGCAAGGAGCGCCCGCCCCGAGCCCTACCGCGCGGCCCACGGTACCTGTGGCGACCGGAAGTACCCGATCCCCAGCGCCTCCCACCTCGGCCCCTGCGCGGCGAGCCGCCCCCGGTACCCGTCCCAGTCGAGCGCGGACGCGGACGACCACCCCAACTCGGCGACCCCCGGCAGCCTCGGGAACGCCATGTACTCGACGTCCGCCGAGGAAGCGATCGTCTCGGTCCACAACGGCGCCTCGACCCCCCGGATCGCCGCATCAGGCACTCCCGCCAGATACGCCCCCGGATCCCAGTCGTACGCCCGCCGCACATCCACATATCCGGCCCAGTCGAGCCCGAGCGGCGTGTCCTTGTCGTACTTCATGTCGAGGTAGATCCGGTCGGCGGGCGACAGGACGACCCCCGTCCCGTTGCGCGCTGCCGCGACGACCCGTTCCTTCTCCTCCGTACCCGTACGGTCCAGCCCCCAGTACTGCGCGAGGGCGCCCCGCGCCGGCGTCGCCCCGGTCAGCTGGTGCCAGCCGACCACGGTCTTGCCGTACCCCTCGACGACCGGCTGCACCCGGTCCATGAACTTCACGTAGTCCTCGTGGCTCGTGGAGTGCGCCTCGTCGCCGCCGATGTGCAGATACCGCCCGGGCGTGAGCGCGGCCAGCTCGCGTACGACGTCGTCGACGAAGTCGTACGTCACGTCCTTGTCGACGCACAGGGAGCTGAACCCGACCTCGGTGCCGGTGTAGAGCGGGGGCGCGACGCCGTCGCAGTTCAGCTCGGCGTAGGAGGCGAGCGCCGCGTTGGTGTGGCCCGGCATGTCGATCTCGGGGACGACCTCCAGGTGGCGCGAGGCCGCGTACCGGACGATCTCCTGGTAGTCGGCCTTGCTGTAGTGGCCGCCGGGTCCGCCGCCGACCTGCGTGGAGCCGCCGTAGGAGGCGAGGCGCGGCCAGGAGTCGATCGCGATGCGCCAGCCCTGGTCGTCGGAGAGGTGCAGATGCAGCTTGTTGAACTTGTAGAGCGCCAACTGGTCGACGTAGCGCTTGACCTGGTCGACGGTGAAGAAGTGGCGGGAGACGTCCAGCATCGCGCCGCGCCAGCCGTAGCGCGGGGTGTCCTTGATCGTGCCGCCCGCGACCAGCCAGGGGCCCGGCTGCGCGGAGTCCTTCTCGACGGCGGCGGGCAGCAGTTGGCGCAGGGTCTGGACGGCGTGGAAGAGCCCGGCGGGCGCGCGGGCGGTGAGGGTGACGCCCGAGCGGCCGCTCTCCAGCCGGTAGCCCTCCTGGCCGAGACCCGTCTCTCCGGGCGCCAACCGGAGGCGGATTCCGGCCTCCTGACGTTCCGTCACCGACAGTCGGAAGCCCGTCGAGGGCCGCAGGATCCCGGCGAGATACTCCCCCGTGCGGCGAGCCTCGGACCCGCCGTCCACGACGATGCGCGTACCGCTCGTCAGCCGGTACGGCGAGCCGTGGGCCCGGACGGAGGCGGGGGCAGGGATCACCTGCCCGAGGGGGACGGTGGCGGCGTCGGCGAGGGTGTCGGAAGGGGCGTTGTCGGACACGGGTGCGGCTCCCACGGCGAAGATCCCGGCCGCCACCACCAGCAGCAGCGAGCCGAGAAGGCGGGTCGATCTGTGGTGCGATCTCACGGCGAGCTCCCTCCACGTATCGAACGGTGCGCTCCCCACCATCACCCCTCGACCCCCTCCAGGTCTAGACCATCTCTGCCCGCAGCCGGTGGAACAATCCTCTGCATGGCGGAAATCCTCCAACGGGACGGCACGTGGACCTTCGACGGCGACACACTGCGGCTGACCCCCGGCCGCGACAAGAGCGTGAGCCTGCTCCGCAAGACCATGGGTGAACTCTCCGTCCCGCTGGGCGCGTTGGCGGGCATCTCCTTCGAGCAGGGCAGGAAGTCGGGACGCCTGCGGCTGCGGCTGCGCGACGGCTCCGACCCGCTCCTCCAGGCGACCGGCGGCCGGCTCACCGACACCAACGACCCGTACCAGCTGAGCGTCGACGCCGACCGGTACGGCGTCGCCGAGTACGTCGTGGACGAGATCCGCAACGCGCTGCTCCTGGACGAGGTGCCGACCGACGCGGTGGACGCCTATCTCCTCGCCGGTCCGGCCGTCCCGCTCTCCGTCTCCGCCGGGGACGGCACCGCGAGCTTCGACGGCGACCACGTACGCCTGGAGTGGAACTGGAAGACGGAGGACGCGAAGGCCGCGGCCGGGGCGCGGACGCTGTCGCTGACGGACATAGCGAGCGTCGAGTGGCAACCCTCGGTCGGCCTGGAGAACGGCTACCTCCGCTTCACCGTGCGGAACGCGCCGACCAAGGCCCCGCCCAAGTACGACCCCAACTCCGTGGAGCTGTGGGGCTTCAAGAAGGACCCGCTGATGGCCCTGGTCGCGGCGGCCGTACAGGCCCGGCTCCCGCACCCGTCGGCCCCGGCCCCGGCCCCGGCGCCGAAACAGCTGACGCCCTCCCCGTCGCCCCAGGACCGGCCCGCCCCCGAGGAGGACCACGACGCCCTGCTGCGCCGCCTGCGCGAACTGGGCGACCTCCACCGGTCCGGGGTGCTCACCGACGAGGAGTTCACCCTGGCCAAGCAGGCGGTCCTCAAGCGCCTGTGACACGCGTGAGGACCGCCCGTACCGCGAGGTGAGGTCACTTGGCCCGGCGCGCCACCGTGAAGTGGTCGACCCGCGCGCCCGTCTCGGCGATGCCGCTCACGGTCAGCGTGGCGTAGTGCCCCTTCGGCGCGGGCTTCACGTCCACTCGGAGGAAGGAGTAGTCGAGGTACCGCACCCGCGACCAGGTGACGGTCTCGTTCTGCTTGCCGTCCTTGACGTTGATGTACGAGGAGACCGACTCGACCTCGTTCTCGTGGCCCTCGTACGACAGCGGGGCGCTGAAGGCGTAGAGGCTGCGGCCGGCCGCGCCCGCCGTGACGTACACCACGCCCTCGGTCTCCGGGTAGGCCGTGCCGCCGATCGGCAGCTTCTTGACGACCGCGCCGCCCTTGATGACGTCGGTGCGCTCGTACTGGTGGTTGTGGCCGTTGATGACCAGGTCCACCGAGTACTTCTCGAACAGCGGCACCCACTCCTGTCGCACGCCGCCTTCCGAGGCGTGCGCCGTGGAGGTGCAGTACGCGCAGTGGTGGAAGAAGACCACGACGAAGTCGACGTCACGGGAGGCGCGGAACTTCTTCAGCTGCGCCTCCAGCCACTTGGTCTGGGTGCCGCCGGAGATGCCGAGGTTGGCCGGGATCTCGAAGGAGATGTCGTTGGCGTCGAGCGAGATGACGGCCGTGTTGCCGAAGACGAAGGAGTAGACGCCCGGCAGGTTCTTCCTGTCGGGCCCGTTGTCGGGGAGGTTCCAGCGGGCCTCCTCGCCGCCGTAGCCGTTGGGCGAGTACCAGGCCTCCATGTCGTGGTTGCCGTAGGCGGGCATCCACGGCACGGACTTGGCGACGGACTCGGTCTGGGCGAGGAACTGGTCCCACACCCGGGAGTCGAAGCCGGTGTCGGCGGTCTTGCCCTGGCCGGCCGGGTCGGCGTAGGCGATGTCACCGGCGTGCAGGTGGAAGGCCGGGTTCTGGCCGAGCAGCAGGCTGTTGTTGGCGAGGCCGTGGTAGCCGACGCCCTCGTCGCCGAACGCGGTGAAGGTGAAGGGGGCCTTGTGGGCGGGGGCGGTGGTGAAGGTGCCGAGGGTGCCCAGCAGGTGCGGCTCGGCCGGGTCGAAGCCGGCGTGGCCGACGCCGTAGTAGTAGGTGCGGCCGGGCTTGAGGTGGGTGAGCTCGGCGTGGACGTAGTACTGCGTGTGGTCGCCGCTCGCGCCGACCCCGGCGGGGGTGTGAAGGGTGCGGACCTCGGCGTCGAGGCGCCGGGAGAGGTCCTGCGGGTGGGCGCCGATCCGGATGAACGGTTTCTTCACGGCGACCGGGACCTGCCACGAGACGGTGACCTCGGTGCGCGGGTCGTTGCCGAAGGCGAGGTGGCGGCCGAAGGGGGCGACGAGGGATCCGTCGACGCGCTCGGCGCTCGTACGGGCCTGGGTCGGGACGGAGGAGGAGCGGAGCGCGGCCGGCGTGGCGGCCCGGGCGGCGGTGGCCGGGACGAACACGCCGCCCGTGACGGCGCCGAGCGTGACCGCGCCGCCTCTGATCATCGAGCGGCGGGAGAAAGTGGAGCGCAGGTACTCGTGCTGCTCGGCCATGCTCATGCGCTCGGCCAGCCGCTCGGGTACGCCCATGCGAGGAATGTCCATGGCGCCCGAAAGTCGTCGCCTCAGGCGACGGACTGCCGGACGCCGGGTGGACAGCGCGCGAACAGGTCCTCATGACAGATCCAATGTTCTCCCAAAGAGATTCAACACACCCCTGCCCGATTTCGGGCAGATTTCTTGCACATCACTCTGTGGTGCCCCAGGATCTACCGAGTGCACGACGAACTCGTTGATCACCTGACGCGATCCTCGCCCCTCAACCGGGGCGAGGCGCTGCGTGTGATCCAGGACGTGCTCGCCTACTTCGACGAGACGACCGAGGAATACGTCCGTCGCCGCCACCGCGAGCTCCAGGCCCAGGGCCTGGTCAACGCGACGATCTTCGAACAGATCGAGGCGGACCTGAAGTACCGGGCGGTCGCACCACCGGAGCTCACGCTCAGGCAACTGCGCCGCATCGTCTACGGCTGAACAGCCACGGCTGAACACCTACGGCTAGGGGATACGTATATATGTGCGGGATTGTCGGTTACATCGGCAAGCGCGACGTGGCGCCGCTGCTCCTGGAGGGCCTGCAGCGCCTTGAGTACCGGGGCTACGACTCGGCGGGCATAGTGGTCACCTCGCCCAAGACGGCCGGCCTGAAGATGGTCAAGGCCAAGGGCCGGGTCCGGGACCTGGAGGCCAAGGTCCCCGCGCGCTTCAAGGGCACCACCGGCATCGCCCACACCCGCTGGGCCACCCACGGCGCCCCGTCCGACGTGAACGCCCACCCGCACATGTCGGCCGACAACAAGGTCGCCGTCGTCCACAACGGCATCATCGACAACGCCTCCGACCTGCGCAGGAAGCTCGAAGCGGACGGCGTCGAGTTCCTCTCCGAGACCGACACCGAGGTCCTCACCCACCTCATCGCCCGCTCCCAGGCCACCACCCTGGAGGAGAAGGTCCGCCAGGCGGTCCGCATCGTCGAGGGCACGTACGGCATCGCCGTCATGCACGCCGACTTCAACGACCGCATCGTGGTCGCCCGCAACGGCTCGCCCGTCGTGCTCGGCATCGGCGAGAAGGAGATGTTCGTCGCCTCGGACATAGCCGCTCTGGTCGCCCACACCCGCCAGATCGTCACCCTCGACGACGGCGAGATGGCCACCCTCAAGGCCGACGACTTCCGCACCTACACCACGGAGGGCACCCGCACCACGGCCGAACCCACCACCGTGGAGTGGGAGGCCGCCTCGTACGACATGGGCGGCCACGACACCTACATGCACAAGGAGATCCACGAGCAGGCCGACGCCGTGGACCGCGTGCTGCGCGGCCGCATCGACGACCGCTTCTCCACCGTGCACCTCGGCGGCCTCAACCTGGACGCCCGCGAGGCGCGCCAGATCCGCCGCGTCAAGATCCTCGGCTGCGGCACCTCGTACCACGCGGGCATGATCGGCGCCCAGATGATCGAGGAGCTGGCCCGCATCCCCGCGGACGCCGAGCCGGCGTCGGAGTTCCGCTACCGCAACGCGGTCGTCGACCCCGACACCCTCTACATCGCCGTCTCCCAGTCCGGCGAGACCTACGACGTACTGGCGGCCGTCCAGGAGCTGAAGCGCAAGGGCGCCCGGGTCCTCGGCGTGGTGAACGTCGTCGGTTCGGCGATCGCCCGCGAGGCGGACGGCGGCATCTACGTGCACGCCGGCCCCGAGGTCTGCGTCGTCTCCACCAAGTGCTTCACCAACACCACGGTCGCCTTCGCCCTGTTGGCGCTGCACCTGGGCCGCACCCGGGACCTCTCCGTCCGCGACGGCAAGCGGATCATCGAGGGCCTGCGCAGGCTCCCCGCCCAGATCTCCGAGATGCTGGAGCAGGAGGAGGAGATCAAGAAGCTGGCCCAGGAGTACGCCGAGGCCCGCTCGATGCTCTTCATCGGCCGCGTCCGGGGCTACCCGGTGGCCCGCGAGGCCTCCCTGAAGCTCAAGGAGGTCTCCTACATCCACGCCGAGGCCTACCCCGCCTCCGAGCTCAAGCACGGCCCGCTGGCCCTGATCGAGCCCGCCCTGCCCACGGTCGCGATCGTCCCGAACGACGACCTGCTGGAGAAGAACCGCGCCGCCCTGGAGGAGATCAAGGCCCGCAGCGGCAAGATCCTCGCCGTCGCCCACCAGGAGCAGGAGAAGGCCGACCAGACGATCGTCGTCCCCAAGAACGAGGACGAGCTGGACCCGATCCTCATGGGCATCCCCCTCCAACTCCTCGCCTACCACACGGCGTTGGCCCTCGGCCGGGACATCGACAAGCCGCGCAACCTGGCCAAGTCGGTGACGGTGGAGTAAGGGCTCGAGGCCCCACAACGAAGACGGACCCCCACGTGATGCCACCCATCACAAGGGGGTCCGTTCCATGACGCCGGGGGTCGCCCAACCACCCCGCGCCGCTGCCAACTACCGTGGCCGTCACACCACTCGGTCCGGCATCACGCGGGTTATGCCCTTCACAAGGACACAAACACCCCTACGCGCCAGTAGACTTACGCGTTCTCGAACTGAACTCGAACTCGTCAGGGAATGACGATGACGGGGCGCTGCGCCCGCTTGGCGAGCCGTCCGGCGACGGACCCGAAGATCCGGCCCACGATGCCGTGCGTCGACCCGACGACGATCGCGTCGGCCTCGTACTCCCGCCCCACCTCTTCGAGTTCGTGGCAGATGTCGCCACCACGCTCGACCAGGATCCAGGGCACCTCGACGAGGTAGTCCGCGCAGGCGAGCTCCAGCCCGAGGACCTCGGTGCGGTGATCGGGGACGTCGACGAACACCGGCGGCTCGCAGCCGGCCCACACGGTCGTGGGCAGCCGATTGGCGACGTGCACGATGATCAGGCCCGAACCGGAGCGGCGGGCCATGCCGATGGCGTACGCGAGGGCACGCTCACTGGACGTCGAACCGTCGAAGCCGACGACGACGCCGTGCTGGAAGGCGGGGTCGCAGGAGGGGCGTGCCTCTTCCGCCGCGAGGGGCTCTGCCGCCGCGTGATCGGCGACGGGCCGCCGCTTGCGGTCCGCGGAGTCGAAGAATTCGTGACCGGCCATGGGTGTCTCGGCGTTCGGATCCTCGTGGATGGGACGACGTGGATGGGACGTCGGTGCGCGGCGGAGCCGTGTCCGGGAAACATCTTCCCAACCCCATACCCCCAAGGGTACGTCCGCACGCCTCCTCCGCCCAGATCCCGCACCGGCTGCGCGGGGTTCCAGGGAGCATGCACGAGCACGCCCCCGTAACGCAATGGTTGCTGCCACGTACAGCCGGTTTACGCGGGTAGGTGAACGCCGGCCCCGCGCCCCGCGCCAACCCGATCAAGCGGCACCAGTGACCGACGGGTCGAACACGCGTTGAACCCCCGTAAGCCGATCCCGAGGGAGCAGGAGGGAGCCCGCAGTGCCCGCCCACCGCACAGCACACCGAACCGCACCCCGTACGACACCCCGCACCGCGCCCCGGTCCGCCCCCACTCCGGAAGCCGCAGCCGAACCCGGGCCCGAAGCCGCGGCCGCAGCCGTCGCCGGCTCCGACGACAGCACCCCGACCCCGCCCGGGCCTCCCGCCGACACCGCCACGGACGTGGTCCGCTGGGCGGCGTTCAGCTGCGTCCTCGTCCCGGTCGTCCTCGTCTGGTACGGCACCTCACTCGCCGGCGCCACCGGCGCGGCCCTCGGCCTCGCCGCGGTCACCGGCGTCTGCCGCGTCCTCCTCCGCCAGTCCGAACGCGGAGCGGCCCGCGCGGCTCGCGGCGCCCGCACGGCCCCTACCACCGCCGCCCGTTCGATGGCCGAAGATCGCGCCTCCGCACGCGGCCGACGCGGACGCCCCACCACCGGGGCGCACGGGGGCGGACGGAACTCCGGTACGAGTACGCCGGTCGACTGACCGGTTTCCGCGCACACCCCCGTATCTTTTCAGCCAACTTCGGCCACCTGCACATCCCTTGGTCGAACACCCCTCCACCCCCCGTTCGACCTGCACTGAAAGGGGTCAAGGGCCCGCGCGCACCCTACGTGGACCGGCCACTGGGACAAGGCGCACTTCCCTGCACGGCCCGCGAGTGCAACGCTTCGTGATCGAATGCTTTACGCCAAGTTGCCATGTCGACAATGTGCCGGTTGGCGATCTGGTCACGCCGGCACCACGGGACACAGTAGATTCGATCATGACTGTCTTACGGCGGGGGACTCGTGCAGGACCAAGGGGAAACGTGCAGGAGCGACACAACCGAGGAGCCGCGACCACCGAGGGGGGCTTAGCAGTATGAGCCACGACTCCACCGCCGCGCCGGAAGCCGCGGCCCGGAAACTGTCCGGGCGACGCCGCAAGGAGATCGTCGCGGTGCTGCTGTTCAGCGGCGGTCCCATCTTCGAGAGTTCCATACCACTGTCGGTGTTCGGGATCGACCGCCAGGACGCCGGCGTACCGCGCTACCGCCTGCTGGTGTGCGCGGGCGAGGAAGGCCCGCTGCGGACCACAGGGGGCCTGGAACTCACCGCACCGAACGGCCTGGAGGCGATCTCGCGGGCGGGCACGGTGGTCGTGCCCGCATGGCGTTCGATCACCTCACCGCCGCCGGAGGAGGCGCTCGACGCACTGCGCCGAGCGCACGAAGAGGGCGCCCGCATCGTCGGGCTGTGCACCGGCGCATTCGTGCTGGCCGCCGCCGGCCTGCTGGACGGCAGGCCCGCGACGACGCACTGGATGTACGCGCCGACGCTGGCCAAGCGCTATCCGTCCGTCCACGTCGACCCACGAGAGCTCTTCGTGGACGACGGGGACGTACTGACCTCGGCCGGCACCGCGGCCGGAATCGATCTCTGTCTGCACATCGTGCGGACGGATCACGGGAACGAGGCGGCGGGCGCGCTGGCCCGTCGTCTGGTGGTCCCACCACGTCGATCGGGCGGCCAGGAGCGCTACCTCGATCGGTCTTTACCCGAGGAGATCGGCGCCGACCCGCTCGCCGAGGTCGTCGCCTGGGCGCTGGAGCACCTCCACGAGCAGTTCGACGTGGAGACGCTCGCGGCACGGGCGTACATGAGCCGTCGTACGTTCGACCGCCGGTTCCGCTCGCTCACCGGGAGCGCTCCCCTGCAGTGGCTGATCACTCAGCGCGTCCTGCAGGCCCAGCGTCTGCTGGAGACGTCGGACTACTCGGTGGACGAGGTCGCGGGGCGCTGCGGCTTCCGTTCGCCGGTGGCGCTGCGCGGGCACTTCCGGCGGCAGCTCGGTTCGTCGCCGGCGGCGTACCGGGCGGCGTACCGGGCCCGGCGGCCGCAGGGCGAGAAGGCCGGCGACCACCACGACGGCCCGCACGGCGTCCCGGGGCCGCCCCCGGTGGCGCCGGAGCACGCGCCGGTACCGCTGCAGGCCCGGCGCACGGCCGCGGCGAGCGCCCTGGCGCCGTCGGCGTCCATGTCCACGGAGGGCGCCAAGCCGGAGCTGTACGCGACGGGCCGCCTGCCGGGCCAGCGCAGCGCGCCGTAGCCCACAGGGCTGTGTGACGGCCCGGTCCCGCACCTGATCACCCCGTGATCACGCTGGTGCAGGACTGGGCCGTACGGCTGTCACGGGCCGTAAGGTGAGACACATGAACGATCGCATGGTGTGGATCGACTGCGAGATGACCGGCCTCTCGCTGTCGGACGACGCGCTCATCGAGGTGGCCGCCCTCGTCACCGACTCCGAGCTGAACGTGCTCGGCGAGGGAGTCGACATCGTCGTCCGCCCGCCGGACTCGGCGCTGGAGACGATGCCGGAGGTGGTGCGCGAGATGCACACCGCGTCCGGCCTGCTGGACGCCCTGGCCGGCGGCACGACGCTCGCCGACGCCGAGGAGCAGGTGCTGGCGTACGTACGGGAACACGTGAAGGAACCGCGCAAGGCTCCGCTGTGCGGCAACTCGGTGGGCACGGACCGGGGCTTCCTCCTGCGGGACATGCCGACGCTGGAGGAGTACCTGCACTACCGCATCGTGGACGTCTCCTCGATCAAGGAGCTGGCGCGGCGCTGGTACCCGAGGGCGTACTTCAACAGCCCGGAGAAGAACGGCAACCACCGGGCCCTCGCCGACATCCGCGAATCCATCGTCGAACTCCGCTACTACCGCGAGGCGATCTTCGTGCCCCAGCCCGGCCCCGACTCGGACACGGCCCGCACGATCGCCGCGAAGCACGTCCTGCCCGGCCGGTAGCCCCGCCCCCGGGGCCCGCCGGCCCCGGAACCGCCCCCACCGAAACGCGTGCACGGGCACCCCTTCAGACCCTGTACACTTTTTCTCGGCCGGTCGGTGAAACCTTCGGATGAACCGCCGGTCATGGTGGGTGTAGCTCAGCTGGTAGAGCACCTGGTTGTGGTCCAGGATGTCGCGGGTTCGAGTCCCGTCACTCACCCTTGAGGAACAAGCCCCGATCTGGGAACGGATCGGGGCTTGTTCGTGTGCGGCCGGTCACCTCGCCGCCGGGCTCAGCAGTCGTCGTAGCGCCAGACCCCGGCCTCGCGAGCCCACGCCTCCTGCTTCTGGTCGAACTTGGGGATGCCGACGCCGTACGAGACGCGCGCCGCGTCGCCGGACGTGGATATCTCGTCGACCTCGAACCGCTTCACGTCCTTCGGCTCGGAGTCGCCGACAGCCCGCTCGGTCTGTTCGGCCCGTTCGGTCAGCACGGCCATGCCGGCGCGTGTGATCACCTTCTGGCAGCGGGCGGACAGCATGCCGTGGGTGGTGTCGGGGTCGTTCGCGAAGTACGCGGCGGTGTAGGCACGGACCGCCGCTTCGAGATCGGCGGTGTCGGCGGTATCGGGGTCCGAGGTCGCGGACCGGCTGGGCATGGCGCTCGGCTGCCTCGCCGCGGCGGACGGTGTGCCGTCGGCGTTGCCGCCGGGCTCGTCGTCGGATGTGCACGCGGTGAGCGCGAAGAACGCGGCGACGACTAAGACGGTGGTACGGGTGCGCATGTTTCCCCCTGAGAGCTGTGAGTCAAGGAAGCATCGTGGCACGCGCCCCTTGGCCACACGCCGGGACCCTGGTCCAAGGTCCAAGGTCCAAGGTCCAAGGTCCAAGGTCCAAGGTCCTAGGTCGAAGGTCGCTGGGCAGGAGCCGTGGGGCACCGGAGGATGGGAGCCGTGGCCTCTCCTGACTTCGACGTGGACGACTTCCTGCGGCAGCCCCTCACCGCCCGCCTCGCGACCAACGGCCCCACGGTGCGGCCTGTCTGGTTCCTCTGGGAGGACGGTGCCTTCTGGGTGCTGACGGGGCCGTGGGCCCGCTTGTTCGACCGGGTGAAGGAAGACCCACGCCTCGCCCTCGCCGTGGACGAATGCGATCTCGCGACGGGGCGGGTCCGGCAGGTGATCGCTCGCGGACGCGGTGAGCTGGTGCCGTTCGACGTGCCGAGAGGCCGACGCAAACTGACCCGCTACCTGGGAGCCGACGAAACCACCTGGGACACCCGCTTCGTCCACTACCTGCACGACGCCCCGACCGAACGAGGCACGACGTGGCTCCGCCTGACCCCCGACACGCTCACGGCGACGGACCTCAGCTACGCGACCACGCTTCCCTGAACTCCCGCACCCCCGCGAAGCGTTCACCGGGATCGGGGTGCGTGGCCCGCTCCAGGACGTCGAGTTGGGCCGCCGTACCCCGCCAGGCGCGCTCCTCGTCGCCGGCGTCCAGCAACAGCCGTGCGGTGCGCCCCAGCGCGTGGACCGTGGTGCGCGCGTCGATGGTCGCGCCGCGCGCGAACTCCTCCGGCGCCATGAAACGCGTGGATCCTGGCAGCCGCTCGGCGTCCAGCACGAAGGGGCCCGGGCGGTACTCGTCGAGGTCGATCAGGCTCATCTCCCCCGCCGCAAAGTCGTACAGCAGGGCGCCGTCGTAGAGATCCACGGCGACGTACCCTGCGTCCTCGACGGCAATATGGGCGTCGAGGACGCGGGCGAAGGCCTCCTCGATCCGGTCGACGGGCAGCGCGCGGAAGCGCGCCATCGGGCTGCCGGGGCTCCTCCGGTCCCCTCTGCCATGCTCGGCGGGGTCGTACAGCACCTCGCCGTCCCGCCAGGGCATGACCACGGCCGACCCGAACCGGGACGCGATCCGATGCAGCTGCGGGACGATCACCGGGTGTCGGACGGACCGGTGGAAGTCCCACGCCCGCTCCAACGACCGCAGCCCCCTCCCACCGAGGGCCGTCTTCACGAACCACCGCTCATCGCGGTCCGGCAGCTGAACGCCATAGGCCACGCACCCTGAGTCCTGCCTCCCGAACACCCGGAAGACGTCGCCGATGCGGGCCAGGTAGTCCCCTATGGGGCCTTCGACCCCGTCGACACCCAACAGCGGGTGGTCGCCCGTGCTTCCCCCGCCACCACCAACCTTCTCCATGAAGGCCAGGCTGCCAGCAGCGCGCCCCGCACGCAGTGGGGCGTGCTGCCTCCAGCCGCACCCGCGCGTCTTGGTCCCGCACGGCCGCATGCACCGTGTCCCTGTCCAGGTCCATCGTTCACCTCCATGCCGCTCCATGCCGGCGATATGCATGGGCAACCATGGCGTACTTCACGACGAAGCCCGCGCCACCAACTCCGTAGGAAGCACCACCTGGCGTCGTTCCAAGCCCCTCGACACCGCCGGGCGGCGGTCGGCGATCTCGTCGAGGAGGAGGTCGATCATGGCGCGGCCCATTTCCTCGATGGGCTGGCGGACGCTGGTCAGAGGGGGATCCATGTGGCGGGCGATCGCCGAGTCGTCGTAGCCGACGAGGGCGACGTCGTCAGGTATGCGGCGGCCCGCCTCGCGGAGGACCTGGCGGGCGCCCGACGCCATGACGTCGGACTCGACGAAGACCGCGTCGAGGTCGGGGCGGCGGGACAGCAGTTCCTTCATCGCCCGGCGGCCGCCCTCCTCCGTGAAGTCGCCGGGGACGATCAGGCGCTCGTCGACCTCGCGGCCGGCGTCGACGAGGGCCTCGCGGTAGCCGACGACCCGGCGCTGGGCGCCGTAGACGTCCAGGCGCCCGGTGATCGTGGCGATCCGGGTGCGGCCCCGCTCGATCAGGTGTTCCACCGCCGAGCGGCCGCCCCCGTAGTTGTCGGAGTCGACGGAGGGGAGCGTCTCGTGCTCCGAGCGGGGGCCGCTGATCACCGCCGGGATCTCCAGTTGCGACAGCAGATCCGGGAGCGGGTCGTCGGCGTGGACCGAGACCAGGAGGACCCCGTCGACACGGTGCGCGGCCAGGTACTGGGCCAGGCGGCGCCGCTCCCGGTCGCTGCCCGCGAAAATCAGCAGGAGCTGCATCTCCGTCTCGGACAGCTGGGCGCCCACGCCCTTGAGGATGTCGGAGAAGTACGGTTCCGCGAAGAAGCGGGTCTCCGGCTCCGGCACGACCATCGCGATCGCATCCGTGCGGTTCGCCGCGAGCGCCCGCGCCGCCGTGTTCGGGACGTAGCCGAGCTCCGCGACCGCCGCCTCGACCGCCGCGCGGGTCGCGTCACTGACCCGGGGCGAGCCGTTGATCACCCGGGACACCGTCCCCCGGCCCACACCGGCCCGTGCGGCGACCTCTTCCAACGTCGGCCGGCCACCGCTCCGGCCCCGTGCTCCGTGGCCTGCCACCATGGTCGCCTCCCGTTCACACCGCGCTGGCGTGGAATCTAACAGTCCTGATCCTCGTACGACGTCCGGGAAGTGGTCGTCCGGGTTTCAGCACGAGCGGTCGGACCGCTGGTTACACGAGTCCAACGGTCCCACAGGGCCCGCGCCCCGACTCGCGCCCGGACTCCGGCGCCGGTTCCGCCGGCCCCCGAAGCCCAACCGCGCCGCGTTCCCACCGGCCTCCGAAGCCCACCCGAGCCCCGGCCCATCCCGCGCCCGCGCCGATCCCCGCGCCCCGCCCGCCCCGTTTCCGGGCATGGCCGACCACCGGCCCCCGGGTTAGTTAACAGCCCGATAACCGAAGACATCTCTCCGCGTTCGCTCCCTTGACACCCCCGCAGGAACCGACGACTCTTCAACACATCACTTGTGGGAGCGCTCCCACAGTACCTGGCACTTACACAACCCGCACGTTCCCCGCCCGAGCCGCAGTTTGAACTAACGGGCCCAACAACACCGTTGGCCGGGGGGTCGGCACGTCAGGGCATCAGGAGGACGCAATGCGAGCACGTACCCGAACCGCCCGCAAGACGGTGGTCCTGGCAGCCGTCGCCGCCCTGGGCGCGGGGCTGCTGGCCGGCTGCGCCGAGGACTCCGGCGGCTCGTCGAACGAGGGTGACGGAAACGGCGACACCGGGGGCAAGACCACGCTGACGGTCGGCACCTTCGGCGTCTTCGGCTACAAGCAGGCCGGCCTGTACGACGAGTACATGAAGCAGAACCCGGACATCGTCATCAAGGAGAACGTCACCACCAAGACCTCGGTCTACTGGCCCAAGACGCTCACCCGGCTGCAGGCCGGCTCCGGCACCGACGACATCCAGGCGATCGAGATCGGCAACATCGCCGAGGCCGTGCAGTCCCAGGGCAACAAGTTCGTGGACCTCGGCAAGGAGGTCGACAAGTCGCAGTGGCTGGACTGGAAGAACCAGCAGGCCACCACCAAGGACGGCAAGCTCATCGGGCTCGGCACCGACATCGGCCCGATGGCGATCTGCTACCGCAAGGACCTGTTCGAGAAGGCGGGCCTCGAGACCGACCGCACCAAGCTCGCGGAGCAGTGGAAGGGCGACTGGAGCAAGTACGTCGACCTCGGCAAGGAGTACATGAAGAAGGCGCCGTCGGGCACCAAGTTCGTGGACTCGGCGTCCTCCGTCTACAACGCGGCCCTCGGTGGCGCGTCCGAGCGCTACTACGACAAGGACGGCAACCCCATCTGGGAGAAGTCCACGGGCGTGAAGGACGCCTGGGACGCGGCCATGTCCGTGGCGACCAGCGACATGTCGGCGAAGCTGAAGCAGTTCGAGACGCCCTGGGACCAGGGGTACGCCAAGGGCTCCTTCGCCACGGTGGCCTGCCCGGCCTGGATGATCGGCTACATCCAGGAGAAGTCCGGTGACTCCGGGAAGGGCAAGTGGGACGTGGCGGCGGCGCCGACCGCGGCCAACTGGGGCGGCGCGTTCATCGGTGTGCCGACGGCGAGCAAGCACCAGAAGGAGGCCATCGCGCTGGCGAAGTGGCTGACCGCCCCCGAGCAGCAGGCCAAGGTCTTCGCCAAGCAGGCCAGCTTCCCGTCGACCCCGTCGGCGTACCCGACGCTCAAGCCGAGCCCCGACACCACCGCGTACTTCTCCGACGCGCCGCTGACGCAGATCTTCTCCGACTCGGCGAAGACGATCCCGGTGCAGCACTTCGGCACCAAGGACCAGCCGATCGGCACCGCGATCGCCGACATCGGCATCGTGCAGGTCGAGCAGAAGGGCAAGAGCCCTGAGGAGGGCTGGGAGGCCGCCAGCAAGGAGATCAAGGACGTGCTCGGCCAGTGACCAGCTCCAAAGAGGCACTCGCGCATTCCGCGGCGAGCGCCGAGACCGCGCCCGGCGATGAGCCGGGCGCGGTCCGGGGCGCTCAGGGTCGCGGTACGCCGTCGGCCGGCACCGACTCGTGGCGCAGCCGGCTGTACCGCTGGGACATGAAGGCGTCCCCGTACGTCTTCATCTCCCCCTTCTTCCTGATCTTCGGGGCGTTCTCGCTCGTCCCGCTGCTGTACACGGGCTGGTACTCGCTGCACAACGTGCAGCTGTCCGACCTGGACAACCAGACCTGGGTGGGCCTGGACAACTACCAGAACCTGCTGTCCTCGGACTTCTTCTGGAACTCCCTCTGGGTCACCTTCTCCATCGGCGTGATCGCGACCGTGCCCCAGCTGCTGGTGGCGATCGGCATCGCGCACCTGCTCAACTACCGGCTGCGCGGCTCGACCGTGTGGCGGGTCATCATGCTGACCCCGTACGCCACGTCGGTGGCGGCGGCCACCCTGGTCTTCGTGCTGCTGTTCTCCTGGGACGGCGGCATGGTGAACTGGCTGCTGGACTTCGTCGGGATCGACCCCGTCAACTGGCGTGAGTCCAACTGGGGTTCGAAGTTCGCGGTCTCCACGATCGTGATCTGGCGGTGGACCGGCTACAACGCGCTGATCTACCTCGCGGCGATGCAGGCGATCCCCGGCGATCTGTACGAGTCGGCGTCCCTCGACGGCGCGAACCGCTGGCAGCAGTTCATCCATGTGACGATCCCGCAGCTGCGGCCGACGATCCTGTTCACGGCGGTCGTCTCCACGATCGGCGCGACCCAACTCTTCGGTGAGCCCCTGCTGTTCGGTGGGGCCGACGGTTCCAAGGGCGGCTCGGAGCACCAGTACCAGACGCTCGGCCTGTACATGTACGACCAGGGCTTCATGATCGGCAACCTCGGCAAGGCGTCCGCCATCGCCTGGACGATGTTCCTGATCCTGCTGATCGTGGCCGCGATCAACCTGCTGCTCACCCGACGGCTGAGGAAGACCCCATGACCACGAGCGAACTGACCCGTCCCCGGGCCCCGCAGCGGGCGCCGGAGACGAAGGCCTCCCGCCGCCGGGTGATGGGCGCGGGCAAGCAGATGCACGCGGGGCCGCTCACCTACATCGTCCTGACCGTCTTCGCCGTGGGTTCGCTCGCGCCCCTGCTGTGGACGGCGATCGCGGCCTCGCGCACCAGCGAGCGGCTCGCCGAGGCGCCGCCGCCGCTGTGGTTCGGCGGCAACCTGTTCAAGAACCTGGAGACCGCCTGGGAGCAGGCCGGGCTCGGCACCGCGATGCTCAACACGACGCTCGTGGCCGGGACGATCACCATCGGTACGGTGCTGTTCTCCACGCTCGCCGGGTTCGCCTTCGCCAAGCTGCGGTTCCGGTTCTCCAGTCTCCTGCTGCTGCTGACCATCGGCACGATGATGATCCCGCCGCAGCTGGCCGTCGTCCCGCTGTATCTGTGGATGAGCGACCTGAACTGGTCCAACCAGCTCCAGACGGTCATCCTGCCCACGCTGGTCAGCGCGTTCGGCACGTTCTTCATGCGGCAGTACCTGGTCCAGGCCCTGCCCTCCGAGCTGATCGAGGCGGCCCGCGTCGACGGGGCGAGCAGCCTGCGGATCGTGTGGCACGTGGTCTTCCCGGCGGCGCGGCCGGCGATGGCGGTGCTGGGGCTGCTCACCTTCGTGATGGCCTGGAACGACTTCCTGTGGCCCATTCTCGCCCTGAACCAGCAGAACCCGACGGTCCAGGTGGCCCTCAACGCCCTCGGCACCGGCTACATCCCCGACCAGTCGGTGATCATGGCGGGTGCGCTGCTCGGCACGTTGCCGCTGCTGATCGCCTTCCTCCTGTTCGGCAAGCAGATCGTCGGCGGCATCATGCAGGGCGCGATCAAGGGGTGAGGCGGCTCGTCGCCGTCCGCTCCACCGCGCGCACACCTTCGAGGGCCGGGCCACCGCCGTCCCGGCCCTCTCTTCTCTCATCCCCCCACCCACCACTGTCGGTCTCCACGACCACTATGGGAGCGCTTCCATGCCTGAACCCGTGAACCCGGTCACCCCGGTGACCTTTCCTCCCGCCTTCCTCTGGGGCGCGGCCACCTCCGCCTACCAGATCGAGGGGGCGGTGCGGGAGGACGGCCGTACGCCCTCCATCTGGGACACCTTCAGCCACACCCCGGGCAAGACCGCCGGTGGCGAGACCGGTGACATCGCTGTCGACCACTACCACCGCTACCGCGACGACGTGGCGATGATGGCCGACCTGGGCCTCAACTCGTACCGCTTCTCGATCTCCTGGTCGCGGGTGCAGCCGACGGGCCGGGGCCCGGCCGTGCAGAAGGGCCTGGACTTCTACCGGCGGCTGGTCGACGAGCTGCTGGACAAGGGCATCAAGCCGGCCGTGACCCTCTACCACTGGGACCTCCCGCAGGAGTTGGAGGACGCGGGCGGCTGGCCCGAGCGGGACATCGTGCACCGCTTCGCCGAGTACGCGCGGATCGTGGGCGAGGCGCTGGGCGACCGGGTCGAGCAGTGGATCACGCTCAACGAGCCGTGGTGCACCGCGTTCCTGGGCTACGGCTCCGGAGTGCACGCGCCGGGCCGTACGGACCCGGTGGCGTCGCTGCGCGCGGCCCACCACCTGAACGTGGCGCACGGGCTGGGCGTCGCGGCGCTCCGCTCGGCGATGCCCGCCCGCAACGCGATCGCGGTGAGCCTGAACTCGTCGGTGGTCCGGCCGATCACCAACTCCCCCGAGGACGTGGCGGCGGCGCGGAAGATCGACGACCTGGCCAACGGGGTCTTCCACGGTCCGATGCTGCACGGCGCGTACCCGGAGACCCTGTTCGCCGCGACCTCGTCGCTGACGGACTGGTCGTTCGTGCAGGACGGCGACGTGGCGACGGCCAACCAGCCACTGGACGCACTCGGGTTGAACTACTACACGCCGACGCTGGTGGGCGCGGCGGACGCCGACCTGAAGGGCCCCAGGGCCGACGGGCACGGGGCGAGCGAGCACTCGCCGTGGCCGGGCGCGGACGACGTCCTGTTCCACCAGACGCCGGGCGACCGTACGGAGATGGGCTGGACCATCGACCCGACGGGCCTGCACGAGCTGATCATGCGGTACGCGCGGGAGGCTCCGGGGCTGCCGATGTACGTGACGGAGAACGGCGCCGCCTACGACGACAAGATGGACTCCGACGGCCGCGTCCACGACCCCGAGCGCATCGCCTACCTCCACGGCCACCTGCGCGCGGTCCGCCGCGCGATCGCCGAGGGGGCGGACGTCCGCGGCTACTACCTGTGGTCCCTGATGGACAACTTCGAGTGGGCGTACGGCTACGGGAAGCGGTTCGGCGCCGTGTACGTCGACTACGCGACCCTCACCCGTACGCCGAAGTCGAGCGCGTACTGGTACGGCCAGGCGGCGAAGACGGGCGCGCTGCCGCCGCTGGTGACGACTCCGGCGTAACGGAACCACAGGGCCGGGGGCTGGGGAGCCCCCTGGGGGAACGGGGGAGCGGGGTCCGGGGCGCGGCGCGCATAGGGGAGCGCCGCGCCCCGGACGTCGGTGGTCAGAGCCGCCGGTAGTAGTGCGCCGTGGGGAACGGGACGCAGCCGAGGCTCTCGTAGAGGGCGCGGGCGGGGGCGTGGAAGGCGTCGCCGCCGGTGCCGATCTCGACGAGCCTCGTGCCGCGTCCGCGCAGGTCGGCGAAGGCGTGCTCGCACAGGGCGGTGCCCGTGCCGTCGCCGCGGTGCCGCTCGTCCACGGCGAGCAGGACTATCTCGCCGTGGTGCCGGGTCAGGTCGGCCTGCCAGGCGACGTACCCGGCGATCACGCCGTCGGCGGACTCGGCCACCGCGACGTACCTGTGCTCGGCCGGGTCGTGCAGGGTGGGCACCAGTTCGCGGTAGTCACCGCGCCAGTCGGCGTGCAGCGTGGTGAGGACGAGCCCGTCGAGCACCGGTCCGACGGAGTCCTCGAAGAACGGCCGGAACGTGTCGATGGTGAGTTCGGTCAGTCGTGCCAGGTCGTCCCGGGCGTATGCGCGAATGAGCATGGAGTGGACCTCTCGGAACCTGAGGGAGGAAAAGGACACCTCTGGCCCGCCGATCACACGAGACGTGTCGGTGGGCCGACCTCAGTGGCGGGTACGCCAGGACGCGAAGCACTCCATACGCGTCATGCTAGACGCTGCCGACCAGGAAAGGACGTGCTCCGTGACGCAGTTGGTCGCCGCCGTCATCGTCCACGACCGGGCCGCGGGCCGGGTCCTCCTCCTCCAGCGGGGCGAGCACGCCAGGTTCGCCCGGGGACGGTGGGATCTGCCCGTCGGGAAGAGCGAGCCCGGGGAGCCCGTCACCGGGGCCGCCGTGCGCGAGCTGTACGAGGAGACCGGGCTGACCGTGAAGCCGGAGGCGCTGGAGGTCGCGCACGTCATCCACGCGGCCCGGGGCGTCGAGGCGCCGGACGGCTTCCTCACCGTCGTCTTCGTCGCCCACGAGTGGACGGGCGAGCCCGAGAACCGGGAACCGACCAAGCACTCCCAGGTCCGCTGGTTCGCCACCGACTCCCTCCCCGAGGACTTCGTGGAGGGCAACGCCGGCGCGCTGCGCGGCTATCTCGCCGACGGTCCCCGGATGTCCCTGTACGGGTGGGCGTGACGTGCTGCGTGGCACCTTCTGAACGCCACAGGGCCGCGCACCCCGAAGGGGCCGCGGCCCTGTGGCGTCGTGAGCGGGGTCAGCGGGGTTCGCGGACGACCGCCACCTCCCCGGCCGGGACCAGCACGGTCGCCGGGGCGTCGGTCGTGGTGACGGTCTTGCCCGTCAGGAGGTCGACGGAGTCCGCGGCCACCTCGATCTCGGCGTCGGTGTCGCCGTGGTTGATCAGGAAGAGGAAGTCGGCCTCCGGGCCGCGGCGCAGGGCCGCCTCCACGCCCTCCGGGGTCGGGCGCACCGACGTCACGCCGGACTCCTCGCGGACGCGGTCCAGGAGGGCGGCGAGGGTCGTCGGGTCCGGGCGGGTGGCGACGTACCAGGCCGTGCCGGAGCCGTGGGTGTGGCGGGTGACGGCGGGGACTCCGGTCAGGGGGCCGGAGGTGTACGACGTCACCGCCTCCGCGCCCGCCAGGGCGACCCGCTCCGACCACAGGGACGCCGTACCGCCGTCGCTCAGGCCCACCGTCTCCCCCGGGAGGAGGGGGAAGAGTTCGTCCGTGCGGACACCCAGGGTCTCGCGGAAGGCGCCCGGGTAACCGCCCAGCCGGACGTGGCAGTTCTCGTCCACCGCGCCGCTGTGGAAGCCGACGGCGAGGGTGCCGCCGGCCTGTGCGAAGCCGGTGAGGTTGGCAGCGCCCGTGTCGTCCACCAGGTAGAGGCTCGGGGCCAGCACCAGCTTGTACGCGGACAGGTCCGCGTCCGGGCGGACGAAGTCCACCGCCACACCGGCCCGCCACAGCGGCTCGTACCAGGCGCGGATCAGGTCCTGGAAGCGGAGCTTCTCGCTGGGCTGGGACGGGAGTTCCACCGCCCACCAGGCGTTCCAGTCCCAGGCGATGGCGACCTCGGCGACGCCCGTGCTGCCCCGCACCTCCGCCAACGACCGCAGGTCCGCGCCCAGTTGGACCACGTCGCGCCAGATCTGGCTGTCGGTGCCGGCGTGCGGGAGCATCGCCGAGTGCCACTGCTCGGCGCCGGCCTTGGCGGCCCGCCACTGGAAGTAGGCGATGCCGTCGGCGCCCCGCGCCACGTGGGAGAGCGCGTTGCGGCGCAGTTCACCGGCGGTCTTGGCACGGTTGACGGGCTGCCAGTTGACCGCGCCGGTGGAGTGTTCCATCAGCAGCCACGGGCTGCCGCCCGCCAGGGAGCGCACCAGGTCGCCGCTGAGCGCGATGTCGATCTGCGACTCGGGGTCCGTCGACTGGAGGTAGTGGTCGTTGGAGACGATGTCCAGCTCCGGCGCCCAGCGCCAGTAGTCCAGCTTGTCGAAGTTGAACATCACCATGAAGTTGGTGGTGGCGGGCGTGGAGGGGGCCGCCTCCAGCAGCACCTCCCGCTCCGCCTTGCACAGCGACAGCAGCGCGTCGGAGCAGAAGCGGCGCCAGTCCAGCTGGTGCGTCGGGTTCGGCACCGCGCCCGTCGCGCGCGGCGGGATGATCTCGTCCCAGTCGTAGTACCACTGGCTCCAGAACGTCGTGCCCCAGGCGTCGTTGAGCGCCGCCAGGTCGTCGTCGTACTTCTCCCGCAGCCAGACGCGGAACGCGGCCGCGCTGGTGTCGCAGTGGCACTCGCCGTTGTGGCAGCCGTACTCGTTGTGGACGTGCCACATGACCACGGCCGGGTGGTCGGCGTACCGCTCGCCCAGCACGCGGGCGATCCGCAGGGCCGCCTCGCGGTAGGCGGGGCTGGAGGGGCAGAACGTCTGGCGGCTGCCGTACGAGAGGGTGCGGCCGTCCCGGTCGACCGGCAGGGCGTCCGGGTGCTTGACGAAGAACCAGGCCGGCGGGGCCGCCGTCGGGGTCGCCAGGTCGGCGGCGATGCCGTTCTCGTGCAGCAGCGCCAGGATCTTGTCGAGGCGAGTGAAGTCGTACTCGCCCTCGCGCGGCTCGAGGAGCGCCCAGGAGAAGATGTTGACGCTGACCATGTTCACGCCCGCCTCGCGCATGAGGCGTACGTCCTCGGCCCAGACCTCCTCGGGCCACTGCTCGGGGTTGTAGTCGCCGCCGTAGGCGAGGCCGGGGACGTTCAGTTCGCGCTTCATTCGGAGGCCTCCGGGCCCTTCGTCAGGTCGGCGGGTCGTTTCCACGCCCCAGGGGTCCAGCGAGAGCAGCCGGTCGCTGGAGGCCATCAGGCCTCCGGTGGCCTCGACGTGCGCCGCCCAGCGCTCGCGCGTCTCCACGGCCGGGCGGGCCATCAGGCAGTCGGGATCGTTCACCCACAGGCGGCCGTGCTGCCACTGGCGGCCCACGCCGGTGAACTCGGCGGGGTCCTGGCCGGGCTGGCTGTAGTCGTCGGCCTCGGGTCGGCGATGCGGGGCCGTGTCGGGGCTGACCCGCATCGCGTCGAACAGGCCGATGGAGGGGAGGATCGGCGCGCCGCAGCCCAGCAGGTAGGCGTCGGGGCCGATGGCGGAGCGGATCAGGACGATACCCTCGCGGTCAACCAGTGCTTGGTCGGAAGTATTCATAGGGTCGCCTTAGCTCGATCGTGTGATGGTCGGCTTTCAGCCTTGCGGCGCCTTGGGGCGAACGGGTTAGCGTTGCCGTGCGATCTGGGACGCCGGGTGAGGCGCCAGCGTGCGGGGCCCCCGCTCCACCGGAGTGATGGTTCGGGGCCTCCCCGTCGCCTCTGGCCGTACCCAATTGGCCAGGTCGCGCAGGGAACTGGCCTCCTGGGCCCGGACCACGCACAGGATGCGTGTCGCCGCCCCGGGGTTGAGTACGCCGGGGACCAGTGCGCCCAAGACCGTTCGGGGCGTGCGGCTGAGCAGGCCCGCTCAGTCCAGAGGAACGGTGAGCCAGTCGCCCAGAACGGACAGTTAGCTGCCGTCGATCTGGACGACGTCGAGGTCAAGGTCGTCCATCGCACGAGGGTTCTCGTGGATGTCGATCTCAATGACCTCAGTGGAAGTAGCTCGCACCCGGAGCACCACGGTCGGGGCGGAGGGTAGAGCCCTCCGCCCAGTCCGCCGGGACCGGCTGACGCCGCCGGTGTGCGCCAGCCCCTCCACCGGCGCATCAGGACTGATCTCCGTCGCGATGCCCCTCACCACCCAGCCGAATCGACGGCCCCTCCCGCACCGGATCAGCAGCCGCCCACGAGCCGTACCTCGAACCGTCACCCGGGGCGAGCGCCAGCAGGCCCTCCCCCTGGAAGGTGCCCTCGGGGCCGGCGGCCCCCGGCCGGTAGCAGACGGTCGCCCAGTTGTCGTCGGTCGGGCGGTACGGGGTCGCGTCGAGGCCGTAGGAGCCGCTGGGGCTCCAGGACTGCCAGCCCTCCTCGTGGACCCGCGCGGTGCGGGGGTCCACGGGCACGGAGGCGACCGGCGTGAACGGGTGGGGCACGGTGGTTCTCTTTCGAACGGGGCCGGTGTCAGCCCTTGTTGGCGCCGAGGGTGAGGCCGCTGACGAACTGGCGCTGGAGTGCGAAGTACACGATCAGCGTGGGGATGGCGGTGAGCAGGGCGCCGGCGGCGACGAGGTTGGGGTCGGTGAAGTACTGGCCGGAGAGGTTGTTCAGGGCCGAGGTGATCGGCATGTTCTCACCGGTGGAGATCAGTACGAGGGCCCAGAAGAAGTCGTTGTAGATCCAGATGGACAGCAACGTCGCCAGGGCGGCCATCGCGGGCTTGCACAGCGGGAGCACGATCTGCCAGTACAGCCGCCACACCGACGCGCCGTCGACCAGCGCCGCCTCGGTCAGCTCGTGCGGCAGGGAGCGCATGTAGTTGCTGAGCACGAAGGCGCAGAACCCGGACTGGAACGCCACGTGGATGAGGACCAGGCCGAGCGCGGAGTCGTACAGCTTGCCGCTCATGGTGATGCCGGGCAGGTCGATGAGCAGGTAGAGCCGGTACAGGGGGGTGATGATGACCTGCTGCGGGAGCAGGTTGCCGGCGGTGAAGACCAGCAGCAGAAAGAGGTTGATGCGGAAGTCGAAGCGGCTGACGTAGAAGGCGACCATCGACGACAGGAACAGCGTCAGCAGCACCGCCGGGACGGCGATGATCAGGGTGTTCACGAAGTAGTGCGTCATCTCCGACTGGGTGAACGCGTTCGTGAAGTTGTCGAAGCTGAGGCTGTCGGGCCAGGAGACGTAGCCCTTCTCGGATGTCTCGCCGTAGGGGCGCATGGCGGCGTACAGCGCCCACAGCAGGGGGCCCAGCCAGGCCAGGGCCATGCAGACGAGGAAGACGTGCAGGACGATCCGGGCGGGGCGGACGGGTGTGCGCTCCTTGCGAGCGGCGGTCGCGGCGGTGGTGTCGACGGTGGTGCTCATGCGCGCCGCTCCTTCCGGAAGGTCGCGATCAGGTAGGGGATGATCACGGCGAGGGAGATCACCAGGAGCACGACGGCGATGGCCGAGCCGTACCCGATCCGGCTGGATTCTCCGATGATGTTGTTGGTGACGAGGATGGAGAGCAGCTCGGTGCCCTCGGCGCCCTTGTTGAAGACGAAGACGAGGTCGAAGGCGCGCAGGGCCTCGATGATGGTGACGACCAGGACGACCGTGTTCGTCGGGCGCAGGGTGGGGAAGATGACGTTCTTGAACGTCTGCCACTCGTTGGCGCCGTCCAGGGCGGAGGCCTCGCGCAGGGAGGGGTCGACGCCCTTCAGGCCGGCGAGGTAGAGGATCATCATGTAGCCGGTGTGGCGCCAGGACGCGGCGATCAGGATGGCCCAGAGGTTGAGGTCGGGGTCGCCGATCCAGTCGATGTAGTGGCCGGGTTCGTTGGCGCCGATGAGGCTGTTGATCAGGCCCGTGTCGGGGTTGTAGATCAGCTGCCAGACGAAGCCGATGACCGCGAGCGACATCACGACGGGCAGGAAGAACGCCGTCTGGTAGACGCGGCTGAAGCGGATGTTCTTGTCCAGCTGCACGGCCAGGAACAGGCCGAGCGGTGTGGGGATCAGGATGAGCGCCACGAACCAGACGATGTTGTGCTCGACGGCGGGCCAGAACTGCGGGTTGTTGGTGAACAGTTCCGTGAAGTTGTGCAGCCCGACCCACTTGATGGAGTCGAAGCCGATGCCGTCCCAGGTGGTGAAGGCCAGCAGGATCGACGCCAGGGCCGTCACCCACACCAGGGCGACGTGCAGGATCGTCGGCAGACCCGCCATCAGACCCAGCGTCAGCCTGTCCCGGCGGGTGAGGAGCCGCCGGTGCCCCTGGGGCACCTTGGTGGCGGTCGTGGAGGTCTTTGCGGCAGGGCCGGAGCCCGGAGGCGGCGTGGCCGCCTCCGGGCTCTCGGTGGGGGTGGTCGTCATGTCAGGAGGTCATCCAGTCGTGAGGACGGTCGATCGTCAGGACGGTCGGTCGTCAGGACGCGAAGATCGTCTTCTTCTGCCGCTCGATGGACGAGAGCAGGCTGTCGACGCCCTTGGGGTCGCGGATGAACTTCTGCAGCGCCGGCTGCATCACCGTGGAGGTGAAGTCGGGGCGGCTGTCGCGGTCCATGAACTGGGTGAGGCTCTTGGCGCCCGAGATCATGTCGTACGCCTTCTTCTGCAGCGGCGAGTACGAGGAGGTGTCAGCCTTGGTGGAGGCGGCCACCACGTTCGGGTCGGCCTTGAGGTAGATCTGCTCCGCCTCGGGGGTGCCGAGGAACTCCATGAGCTTGACGGCGCCGGCCTTGTTCTTCGGGGCCTTGCTCATCATGAAGCCGTCGGTGGGGGCCTCGACGGTGTCCTGCCCGAACGCCGGGTCGATCTCCGGGAAGGCGAAGAAGTCGAGGTCGTCCAGGTCGGCCTTGTTGGTGAACTGCTGGCCCACGAAGGTGCCCAGCAGGTACATGCCCGCCTTCTTCGACGCCAGGGTCTGCGCCGCGTCCTGCCAGGTGCGGCCGACGGCGCCCTCCTGGTGGTACGGCAACAGCTCGGTCCACAGGTCGAAGACCTTGCGCACCTTGGCGTCCGTCCACGACGCCTTGCCCGCCATCAGCTCGACGTGGAAGTCGTAGCCGTTGGTGCGGAAGTTGAGCTGGTCGAAGGTGCCCATCGCCGGCCAGGCGTCCTTGTCACCGAAGGCGATCGGGACGAGCTTGTCCTTCTGCATCTGCTTGCACAGGGCGATCAGCTGGTCCCACGTGGTGGGAACCTCGTAGCCCTTCTCCTGGAAGACGCTCTTGCGGTAGAAGAGCGCCCAGGGGTACGTGTACAGCGGCACGAAGTAGGACTTGCCGTCCTCGCCCTGGCTGAGCTTCTTCATCGCGTCGGGGAAGTTCCCGCCGATCTTGTCCCACACGTCGTCGATCGACGTGGCGAGGCCCTTGGCCGCGAAGAACTGCATCCGGTAGCCGGCGAACCAGTGGAACACGTCGTCCGGGGTGCCCTGGAGGTAGGAGTTGATCTGCTCCTGGAACGTGTTGTGGTCCTTGGTGTTCACGTCGACCGTGAGCCCGGACTGCTTCTTGAAGGCCGCGTAGATCTCGGCGAACGCCTTCTTCGGCACCGCGTCCGACGCGTTGGAGCCGACGGTGACGGTCTTCGAGTCACCGGCGCTGCTGCCGCTGCCTCCGCAGGCGCTGAGCAGGGGGACTCCAGCGCCGAGTGCCGCGGCCCCGCCTATGCCGCGCAGCAGGGTGCGGCGGCTCGTGCCGGGGACGGAGAGACCGGAAGGTGTGAGATGCATGTACGGCTCCCTGGGGGACAGGTGGTTCGGTCTCAATGGCCCTCGCCGGCTACTGATCGAAAACAATCAGAAACCAACTCGACCGAACACGGTGGCCGCCATAACAGCTCTATGTCATGTCATGAGTCAAGACTTCTTGTCCCCCTTTGTTGAAACGTAATCCCTGGTTGTCGAAACGTGACCGTCACACACGTGAGCCACATCACTCACGGACATGCACCCGCATACGGGGCACGGCGACCGCACAAGCCCGATCACGACGACGCGCGCGGCCGCCCGAGGGCGGAGAGGGCCCCGGTGTGTTTGCGCCGGCGTATGGAAGCGCCCCGGTGTCCCTTGCGCCCCGCGGCCCTGCCGTCCGTCGCGCCGCCGCCGTGCAGCTGGATCCAGATCCGCACCTCGGTCCCGCCCAGCACCGACGACCCGATGCGCACATCGCCGCCGGTCGACTCGGCGAGGCGGCGCACGATGTCGAGGCCCAGACCGGTCGAGCCGTCGCTGCCGGAGCCCCGGCCCCGGGCCATCGCCGCCTCGGGATCGGCGATGCCCGGACCGGCGTCGGAGACGAGAACGATCACCGCGTCCTCGCCGTTGTGAACGTCGACCGCGAACGCCGTGCCCTCCCCCGTGTGCCGGAAGACATTGCCGAGCAGGGTGTCCAGCGCGGCGGCCAGGTCGGCCCGGGCCACGGGTATGCGGACCGGACGCTCCACCCCGGCCACCCGCCACTTGCGGCCCTCGTCCTCGGCGAGCGCCGACCAGAACGCCATCCGCTCCCGGACCACCTCGGCCGCGTCGCACCCGGCGCCGGGCCCCGCCACCGCCGTCTGCGGCTTCGCCTCCCGTGCCGTGCGGATGATCGTGTCGACCTCCCGCTCCAGTTGCTCGACCGCCGCCCGCGTCTGCTCGGCGGCCGGCCCGTCGCCGAGGGAGGCCGCGTTGAGCCGCAGCACGGTCAGCGGTGTGCGCAGCCGGTGCGACAGGTCCGCCGCCAGCTCCCGTTCGTTCGCCAGCAACCGCACCACCTGGTCCGCCATCGCGTTGAACGCCACCGCCGCCAGCCGCAGCTCCTTCGGCCCCTTTTCCGGCACCCGCGCGCCCAGCTGCCCCTCCCCCAGTTCCCGCGCGCTCTCGACCAACCGCCGCGCCGGGCGGACCATCCGCACCCCGAGCCGGTCGGCCACCGCGACCGAGCCGACGATCAGCAGCGCGCCCACCCCCGCGAGCACCGCCCACGCCGTGGCGACCCCGTTGCTCACCTCCGACTCGGGCACATACACCTCGACGACCGCTATCTCGCCGGAGCTGAGCGCGGTGGGCTGCAGCAGCGTCGACCCGCCCGGCACCTCGGTGGTGGAGGCGCGGCCCAGCTTGCGCACGGCCGCGATGTCCTCGTCGGAGGCGCGACCGCGGCCCAGGTCGAGCGGGGCGGTCCCCGCGCCGTCCGCCGGCAGGTGCACCGCCATCCCGTCGTCCGACCCGGCCGCGGCGACGACCCGCTCCAACTGCTCCCGGTCGGTGGTGATGGAGAGCGCCGGGGCGATCGCGGCCGCCTCCCGCTCGGCGCCCGAGAACGCCCGGTCCCGCGCCATCTCCTTGACGACCAGCCCGAGCGGCACCGCGAAGGCCACCACGACCATGGCCGTCACCGCCAGGCACACCTTGACCAGCGCCCACCTCATGACCACACCACCCCGACCGACGCCCATTTCATCGCCGCACCACCCCACACGCCCCGACCGGCGCCCACCTCATCGCCGGCCCCCCGGCGCCGGTGGCTCCAGCTTCACGCCGACGCCCCGCAGGGTGTGCAGATAGCGGGGTCGCGCCGCAGTCTCCCCCAACTTCCGGCGCAGCCAGGACAGATGCACGTCGATGGTCTGGTCGTCGCCGTACGACTGCTGCCACACCTCCGCGAGCAGCTCCTTGCGCGCGACGACCACACCGGGCCGGCCGGCGAGGAACGCGAGCAGGTCGAACTCGCGCCGGGTGAGGTCGAGTCGGACGCCGTCCAGCTCGGCCTGGCGCCGCAGCGGGTCGATCGCGAGGCCGCCGACCCGGATCACCGTGGACGGTGGCGCCTCGCCGCCCGAGGCGCGGGAGCGGCGCAGCACGGCCGCCATCCGGGCGGCCAGGTGCTCGACCGAGAACGGCTTGGTCAAGTAGTCGTCCGCGCCCGCGTTCAGCAGCCGGACGATCTCCGACTCGTCGTCGCGCGCGGTCGCGATGATCACCGGGACGTCCGTGATGCCGCGCAGCATCTTCAGTGCCTCCGAGCCGTCGAGGTCGGGCAGCCCGAGGTCGAGGATGACCACGTCGAAGCGGACATGCGCGACCTCGCGCAGCGCCTCCAGCGCCGTACCGACGCTGCGCACGGTGTGGGCGGCGTCCGTCAGATGCCTGATCAGCGCCGAGCGTACGAACTGGTCGTCCTCGACCACGAGCACACTTGCCATGCGCCGCACCGTACGCCAAACGGGAGAGGCCGGTCGGGGCCTGTGGATAACTCGTCCGCCCACGACACCAGCGGGGCTCGTGGGGCAGTATGGCCGCGATGCGCAGAGGAATCCTCCACCTACTGGCCTGGCTGCTCGCCACGGGCGCGGCGGTCACGCTGACGTGGTGGGGCGTCCACTCGGTGCTGGCCGGCACCGCCTACGACCCGCCCCGGGCCCTGCCCATCACGGCCGCCGACGCACAGGCCCAGGGCGTGCCCCCGCCGATCACGCCGACCGCGCTCCCGGACCCGTCGCGGAGCGCCGGGGAGCAGAAGGACGGCGGCAAGAACAACGGCGAGGACGGCAAGGACGGCGACGAGCCGTCGCAGCCCCCGTCCGCCCCCTCCAAGTCCGCCGAGGACGGCCCCCGTCCGGGCACCGGCGCCCCGGCCGATCCGGGTGACTCGGCCGACGCCGGTGAGGTCAAGGCCTACGACACCGAGGGCGGCCGGGTGGTCTTCTCCCTCGGCGAGGAGTACGCGACCCTGGTGTCCGCGACGCCCGGCTCGGGTTGGTCGATGCAGGTGTGGAAGACCGAGACGTGGATCCGGGTCGACTTCGCCGCCGGTGCGGACCGGGTGTCGGTGTTCTGCACCTGGCACGACAGCGCGCCCCGGGTGGACGTCCAGAACTTCTGAGGGCGTCGGGGAGCGGTCGGCTCAGCGGAACACCGACGAAGGCGGCGCCGGCGAGGCGGTCGCCGCCGCGTCCGTCACCGGCACCGCTCCGCCCGTGAAGTCGGTGAGCGCGCGGCCGTGTTCGACGCGCCCGGGGTGCGGGTCGGAGGCGGCGCGGCGGGTCAACTCGGCGATCGGGAGGGGTTGGTCGGAGGCGACGAGCACCGCGTTGCCGAATCGTTTGCCCCGCAGCACGGTCGGGTCGGCGACCAGCGCGAGTTCGGGGAAGACGACGGCCGCGGTGGCGATCTGGGCGCGCAGATGGGCCAGCGGCGGGCCGTCGGCGAGGTTGGCGGCGTAGCAGCCGCCGGGCTTCACCACCCGCCGTACGTCCGTGAGGAACTCCGTCGACGTCAGGTGCGCCGGGGTGCGCGCCGCGCTGAACACGTCCGCGATCACCAGGTCCGCCCACCCGTCGGGCACCTTCGCGAGCCCCTCGCGCGCATCGGTCGAGCGCACCCGTACGCGCGCGTTGGGGTCCAACGGCAGCTCCCGCCGGACGAGTTGCACGAGAGCCGCGTCGCGCTCGACGACCTGCTGGGTGGAGCGGGGGCGGGTGGCGGCGACGTACCGGGCGAGGGTGAAGGCACCTCCGCCGAGGTGCACGGCGTGCACGGGCCGTCCGGCCGGGGCGACCAGATCGATCACATGGCCGAGCCGCCGCTGGTACTCGAAGGACAGATACGCCGGATCGTCGAGATCGACGTGCGACTGCGGCGCCCCGTCGACCAGCAGCGTCCAGGCCCGGACCCGCTCCCGATCGGGCAGCAGCTCGGCGAGCCCCCCGTCGACCTCCTCGACCACGGCGTCGACATCCTGCCCACGCCGCCCGCGCCCCTTCTTCGACCTGCCCATGAACCCATTATCGGACCGGGAGCACCCTCTGCGCGCAGGGAGCGCCCTGAAGGGGCGCGGGGCTGTGGCATTGTGCGGCTCCGCCGCGTGGGCGCGACAAGCCACGACGAACCCGCACCCGCCGAAACCCGGAACCCCTACGGCGACCGGCGCCGAAATCAACGGCAGTTGTCCGCGGCCTCGATCAACCGCGCCGCCTCGCCCAGCGCAGCGCGCAGCACCGTCGGATCCGTCGCGAGGTCCACCTCACCCGGCGGCAACAACCACCCCGCCCCCTCCGGAGGAGCCAGCACGGCCCCCCGCCCGTCGCTCTGCGTGCACGTGCTCCCCGGCACGTCCCACGCGTCCGCCGTACCGGGCGGCACCAGGAACCCGAGGGTGTCACGCGTGTCGTCGTGCAGAACGGGACCGACCGTCATGACGGGCCCCACCGCGTCGAGGGCGCCCCGACGGAGGATGTCCACCGCCTCCAGCCCCTGCCGCGTGGGCACGGTCACCAGGTCGCAATCGGAACGGGCTTCGAGGTTCTTCATCCGGGCCTCCCACGCCTACCAGCGCCCTGCCCAACGCGCCTCCCCGTCAACGGCTACGGCGGAACTGCGCCGCAAAGGATGGCAGTTCATGGCAGATCGTGGATGAGATATCCGGTTTGTAGCCAAACCTCGCGTGGGGGCCCCGATGGGGCGGGTACGTTCTTGCCCCGCCGGACACAGCGGAACCAACCGTGCAGCACGCATACAAGTCCTACTGAATCCGGCATGGTTCGACGGTTCGCGAGAGAGGGCCCGGCCATGACGTCGTCATCGGTGACCTCGTCCCAGTCCCCCCGTCCCCAACGGCCGAATCTCGTCTTCAGGCAGCTGCGCGGGCAGCGTTCGCCGGGCGAGTTCGCCGCCGCGGTACGGCGGGCCGCCCGTGAGATCGGCGAGCGGGTGAGCTGCGACGCGCGGTACGTCGGACGGGTCGAGGCGGGCGAGATCCGCTGTCCCAACTACGCGTACGAACGGGTGTTCCTGCATATGTTTCCCGGCCGAACGCTGACCGACCTGGGTTTCGCGCCCCGCGCGGAGGTACGCGGTCGGGGGGCGCGCCCCGCCGACGAGGCGCCCTCCCCTCGCAACAAGAGCCGCTCGCACTCCTCATACGGAAGGGGGTGTGAGACGGAAGGGGCGTACGAGCCGTATGACACGCAAGAGATGTACGACATGCAGGACCCGCGGGGCGACACGGGCTATGTGCGCGGCCGGCGGGGCACGCAGCAGGCGTACCAGAACGACGAGGAGAGCGACGTGCAACGTCGCGCGTTCATGACCGGAGGCACCGCCGCGATGGCGGCCGCCTCCTTCGGCCCCTTCGCCCTCGGCGGCGCGGCCTCGGCCTCGACCCGGCCCGTGCACCGGGCGGGCACGGGGGAGGCGGGGGCCCTCGAAGCGGCCGTACGCAAGATCCGGCTGCTCGACGACCGGCACGGGGCGGACGGGCTGTACCGCAGGGCCTCGGCGCCGTTGCGGGCCGCGTACGCGCTGCTCGACGCGGGCACCACCCGGCAGACCACCGCCGACCGGCTGTACGCGGGCGCGGGCGAACTGGCCATCTCCGTGGGCTGGCTGGCCCATGACTCGGGGCGGTTCGACGACGCCCGCTCGCACTACGCGGAGGCGCTCGCCACGGCCCGGATGTCCGGGGACCCGGGTCTGGAGGCGCACGCGTTCTGCAACACGGCCTTCCTCGCGCGTGACGCGGGCCGGCCACGTGAGGCGGTCCGGGCGGCGCAGGCCGCGCAGCGGGTCGCCCGGCCGCTGGGATCACCCCGGCTGATGTCACTCCTGGCGCTGCGGGAGGCGGGCGGCTGGGCGGGGCTCGCCGACCGCACCGGGTGCGAACAAGCGCTGGCCCGGGCGCACGCCCTGTTCGGGCGGGGGGCCGCGGAGGCCGACCCGGAGTGGATGAGCTTCTACGGGGAGGCCGAGCTGGAGGGCCTGGAGGCGCAGTGCTGGTCCACGCTGGGCGACTGGCCCCGGGCGGCCCGGCACGCGCGCCGGGCGGCCGGTCTGCAGAACCCGCACTTCACCCGGAACATCGCGCTCTACACCGCCGAGCTGGCGGACGACCTCGCGCGCGGGGGGCGTCCCGACGAGGCCGCGGCCGCCGGTATGCGGGTCCTCGACCTCCTCGACGAGGTCCAGTCCTCCCGCGTCCAGCAGATGCTGGCCGGTACGGCACGGGTGCTGCTGCCGCACCGTCGGGCCTCGGGGGTGTCGGCGTTCCTGGAACGGCACGCGGGGGTCGCGCGGAGCGCGTAGACAGCCGCCGGTTCCGCCTTCGGAAGCACGGTCAGCTCGTGAGGTGCCCCGTGTCGTTCCACGACTCGATCGCCGGGTCGCCGTAGGCCCAGCCGAGGACCGACAGGGACGTCGGGCTGAGGCGGACGCGTGCGGCGAAGTCGAGGTCCAGGCCCAGCCAGCGGGCGGCTATGGACCGCAGGACGTGGCCGTGGGCGAAGACCAGCACATCGCGGTCCTCGCTCCGCGCCCACGCCACCACCTCGTCCGCGCGCGCGGCGAGCTGCCGCAGGGTCTCCCCCTCGGGGACGCCGTCGCGCCACATCAGCCAACCCGGCCGGAAGGCCTGGATCTCGGCGGGAGTGAGCCCCTCGTACGCCCCGTAGTCGACCTCCATGAGCGTGTCCCACTCGGTGGCGCGGTCGCCGAAGCCGGCCAGATCGCAGGTCTCACGCGCGCGGGAGAGGGGACTCGTCCGTACGTCGACACCGGGCAGCCCGTCCAGGGGCGCCCGGTGCAGACGCTCCCCGAGGAGCTTGGCGCCGCGCCGGCCCTCTTCGAGGAGCGGGATGTCCGTCCTGCCGGTGTGCTTTCCGAGCAGGGACCATTCCGTCTGTCCGTGCCGGGCCAGCAGGATGCGCGGTGCCATGAGCGACCTTTCCGGGGGCCTTCTGCGAGAAGGGAGAAATGGGAGGCGGATGCTTCCATCATCGCTCACGCTGTCGTGGGGCAACCCGACAGGCGATCCCAGCGTCTTGGACATCGTCTTGCTCAAGGGCCACACGAGCACCACACACAGATGAACATCGACGCGTCACGCGCACAGACGGGGGAGGACGTTCGGATGCCGCAGACCGAGGCGACCGAGGCACCGGCCAGCAGAACGACCGGCGCACCGGTTACCGAGGGGACGCCTGGCACGCGGCTCCGCTGGTGGACCGAGCTGCCGCTGATCCTGCTGGTGTACGGGGCGTACTCGGCGGGCCGGCTGCTCGCCCGCGGCGACACCTCCCACGCCGTCGAGCACGGGCTGGCGATCCTGCGGATCGAGAAGGCGTTCCGGCTCAACGCCGAGCATCCGCTGAACCGTCTGTTCACGCGTGAACCCTGGATCGGGATACCCGCCGACTTCTGGTACGCGTCGCTGCACTACCTGGTCACCCCCGCGCTCCTGGTCTGGCTCTTCCGGTCGCACGCCGTGCGCTACCGCGCGGCCCGCACCTGGCTGCTGACCTCCACCTTTATCGGCCTCATCGGCTTCACCCTGCTGCCCACCTGCCCGCCCCGGCTGCTCGACCCCTCCCACGGCTTCGTCGACACGATGGCCCACTACAGCTCGTGGGGCTGGTGGGGCGGCGAGGCCAGCGCGCCCCGGGGCCTGGGCGGCATGACCAACCAGTACGCGGCGATGCCGAGCCTGCACGTCGGCTGGGCCCTGTGGTGCGGGGTGATCCTGTGGCGCTTCGCGGGCGGCTCACCGCTCGTGCGGATCGCGGCCGTCGCGTACCCGCTGATCACCACGATCGTCGTGATGGGCACCGCGAACCACTACTTCCTCGACGCGGTGGCGGGCGCCGCCGTGATGGGGGCGGGCCTGCTGCTGACGCCGCTGGTGCTGCGACTCGCGGACCAGTGGCGGGTCTCGCTCGGCCTCGGCACGACGGCCGCGAGCCGGTTCGACGGCGGCGGCCGACGGCCCGTGGAGGCATCCGCCGACCGGCGGCCCGTGGAGGGGTCCGCCGTCGTGGCCACGGCCGCCTCTCGGGCCTCCCTTTCCCCAATTGTCAGTGGTGAGTGCCAGACTTCCCCGGGTGAGCGAATTCCACGGCAGCGGATCATCGAACCCGAGCCGGGTGCCGCCCCCTCGGAAGCAGGGGACGGCGCTGCGGCAGCGGCTCGCTGAGCTGCGCGGACCCGAGGTCCCACCCAAGGCGCTGGACGCGCGCGCCCTCGCCGCGCTCGCGGCCAACCCGGGCTGTGAGCGCCGCGCGCTGCTGGACGGCGCGGGGGTGAACAAGGCGGTCCTGGCGGACGCGCTCGGCTCGCCCTCCGCCTTCGGCCAGTCCCAGTTCGCGTTCATGCGGGGCAACGCCTTCGAGGCCCGGGTCAAGGCGGACGGCGGCGCCGAACTGCTGCGGCTGGTCCACGAGAGACTGGACCCCGGTGCCGAGCCGCCGGCCTCGGCGTCGGTCCCCGACCTCGCCGCCGTCGGCCCCGAGGGCCGCGCCGCCCGTACGGCGCTGGCGCTGCGCGAGGCCACGGACGCCGGCGGCTGGACCCTGCTCGACCACCCCATGCTCGCGCTCGACGTCGCGGGCTCCCCCGCGTTCCTGGAACCGGACGCGGTGGTGATCCACCCGGACGGCACCTGGTCGGTCGTCGAGATCAAGTCCTTCCCGATGCTGGACGGTTCGGCGGACCCGGCGAAGGTGGGCGCCGCCGCCCGCCAGTCCGCGGTGTACGTGCTGGCGCTGGAGGAGGTCGCCTCCCGGCTCGGCGGCGAGGCCCGCGGCGGCGCCCCCGCGCCCGAGGTGCGCCATCGGGTGCTGCTGGTCTGCCCCAAGGACTTCACCAACCTCCCGACGGCCGCGGCGGTGGACATCCGCAAGCAACGGGCGGTCACTCGCCGCCAGTTGACCCGGCTGACCCGCATCGAGGAGATCGCGGACGACCTGCCCGAGGGCACCTGCTTCGCGCCGGACCTGCCCCGGGAGCAGCTGACGACGGCCGTCGAGGCGCTCTCCGCGACCTACGCCCCCGAGTGCCTCGCCGCCTGCGAGCTGGCCTTCCACTGCCGGGCCCGCTCCCGCACGGAGGGCGCGGTGACCTCCCTGGGGCGGGCCGCACGGGCGGAGCTGGGCGGTCTCACCACCGTCGACGACGTCCTGGCGGCGGCCCACGGCCACGCCGGCGACCCGGACGACCCGGCCGTGGCCGCGCTGCGCAGAGCGGCGGAGCTACGGGCGGAGGCGCTGGGAGCCGCCGGGCTCGGCACCGCCGGCGCGCCCCCGGCGTCGGCCACCCTTCCCGGCCCGGCGCCGGAGGGGGTTCCGTGTCGCTGATCGCCACCCTCGCCCGTCTCGAAGCCGTCAGCTCGGGGCGCGCCCAGCCCGCCGCCACCGTCCTGCACCGGCATCTCTCCGCCCACCCCCTCGTCCTCGTGCCGCTCACCACCGCCGGTGAGGCCGGGGCCCCGCTCGGCGCGCTCGCCGGCACCGACCGGGACGCGCCCCGCCTGTTGGTGGTGCCCCAGCCCCGCGACCGTGACCTGCGCTTCGCGTTCCTCGCCGAGCTGGCGGACATCGTCCTGCCCTACGTGGACGGCTACGCCGACGTGGTGGAGGCCGCCGAGCGCAGCGAGACCGACCCGGAGACCGGCAAACGCGTCAAGGTCGAGGTCGAACTGTGCGCGGACGCCCCGCAGTTGATCCTGCCGAGCCGGACGGGCATCGACTTCGTACGGCTCCTCGGGCGCTCCATGCGGTTCCGGCGCACCGCCGAGCAGGACCCGGAGGCACCCCATCCGGCGCCGCCGCGCGTGCCGTTGCTCGGGCGGTGGCTCACGCACTTCGGGGAGCGGGCGCGGGTGCCGGGCTCCTCGCTGCTGCTCGCCCTCACCGACCTGCTGTCCAAGCACTGGGCCACCGGCCAGTCCGGGGTGGAGGACCAGCATCTGGGGTCGCTGCTCGCCTGGATCGACCCGCCGGAGGGGGAGTCGGGCGAGGCGGCGGCGCGACGGGCCGAGCTGGCGCGGGACGCCGCCGGCCAGTTGCTGTGCCCGCCCGCCGGGCCCGCGACCGATCCGGCGTTCGACAACAAGCTGCTGGCCCCGGCCATCGAGCGGTACGACCGGGCGCGGCTCGCGCTGGCCGCCGCCGAGGACGGTCTGGAGGCCGACGACCGGCTGGGTGCGCTGACCGCCGCCGAGCAGGAGATCCGCGATCTGGTGGAGAGCCGCACCCGGCCCACCTGGGACGCGGTGTGGCACGGCCTGGATCTGCTGCGCGCCCTGCCGGAGGGTGCCCACGCGGCCGACCGGTGGACCCGCGACCGCTGGTCCTTCACCGGCCACCGGGACCGCATCGTCGCCGGGGAGCCCCCGCAGCCGCGCGTCGACGACGCGGTCACCGCCGCGAACAAGCTGGCCGCGCGCGAGCGTGAACAGGCCCGCCTCGACGCCCAGGAGGCCCTGGACGACCCCCTCGTGATGGCCGGGCGACGGCTGTCCGGTGAGGCGTTCGCCGGTGAGGTCGTGGACGTCGTGATGGCCTACAGCGAGGGCAAGCGGCCGAGCCCCCGGCCCCTGGTCACCGTGGCGACGCGGGACCGGCCGCATCTCGGGGAGCGCGCGAAGGTGTACCGCTCGCTGGGCGGGAAGCCGCAGACGGCGGAGTTCGTGGGGCACGAGCCGGGCGAGGCGGCCGACGGACGCGAGAGCCTGCTGGTCCTGCGGATCATGGACAAGATGGGGCGGGGCAAGGAGCCGGAGGTGGGGTCCGTCCCCGAGAAGGGGGACCGGCTCTGCTTCACCCTGTTCGAACACGACCAGCGGGGCGGGGCGAAGCTGCCCGACCCGGAGGAGACACCGTGGACGCACGGCGGGCCGCCGGGTGAGCCCGACGCCGTACCGGTGCCGGACCCGGTGACCGAGGAGGACGTCCTGTGACCCCCGCCGAGGCCGTGCTCGACCCCGGGGCGGCGGCCGGCCGCGCCACCGACGCCATCCTGCGCGACACGTTGCACGGCGACGCGCGCGGTGTCGTCGTCGACTCGCCGCCCGGCGCCGGGAAGTCGACGCTCGTGGTGCGCGCCGCGCTCGAACTCGCCTCCGCCGGGCGCCCGTTGATGGTCATCGCGCAGACGAACGCGCAGGTGGACGACCTGGTGGTCCGGCTCGCCGAGAAGGACCCGGAGCTCCCGGTCGGCCGGTTGCACAGCAGCGACAGCGACCCGTACGACAAGGCGCTGGACGCCCTGCCGAACGTACGGAAGTCGACGAAGGCGGCCGATCTGGCCGGGCTGGACGTGGTGATCTCCACGGCCGCGAAGTGGGCGCACGTCAAGGGCGTCGAGCCGTGGCGGCACGCGATCGTCGACGAGGCGTACCAGATGCGGTCGGACGCGCTGCTGGCCGTGGCGGGGCTGTTCGAGCGCGCGCTGTTCGTGGGTGACCCGGGGCAGCTGGACCCGTTCGCGATCGTGGGCAGCGAGCAGTGGGCGGGGCTGTCGTACGACCCGTCGGCCTCGGCGGTGACGACGCTGCTGGCCCACAACCCCGAGCTGCCGCAGCACCGGCTGCCGGTGTCGTGGCGGCTCCCGGCGTCGGCGGCGCCCCTGGTCTCCGACGCGTTCTATCCCTTCACGCCCTTCCGCAGCGGCACGGACCACGGGGACCGGCGGCTCGGGTTCGCGGTGCCGTCGGACGGCTCCGGCCCGGACCGGGTCATCGACGAGGCCGCCGAGTCGGGGTGGGGGCTGCTGGAGCTGCCGGCCCGGCACACACCTCGCACGGACCCCGAGGCGGTGCGGGCCGTGGCGCAGGTCGTACGGCGGCTCCTCGACCGGGGCGGGGCGGCGACCTCGGAGCGGTCCGAGGAGCCCGTGCCGCTGACCGCCGACCGGATCGCCGTCGGCACGGCCCATCGCGACCAGGCCGCGGCGGTGCGCGCCGCGCTGGCGGAGCTGGGCGTCGCGGACGTGGTGGTGGACACGGCGAACCGTCTGCAGGGCCGGGAGTACGACGTGACGGTCGTCCTCCATCCGCTCTCCGGGCGCCCCGACGCGACGGCGTTCCACCTGGAGACCGGGCGGCTGTGCGTCCTCGCCTCCCGGCACCGGCACGCCTGCATCGTGGTGTGCCGGGCGGGCGTCACCGACCTGCTCGACGACCATCCGTCCACCGAGCCGGTGCAGCTGGGCGTGACCGTGAAGTTCCCGGACGGCTGGGAGGCGAACCACGCGGTGCTGGCGACGCTGGCGGAGCACCGGGTGGGATGGGCGCCTTGACGGCGGAATGATCGGGTGGGGTGGGCCCCTCGACGGCGGGCTGGGGGCGCGGCTGCTGCGCCGCGCCCCCACCTGTGTCCGGGTTCAGGGCTTGATGAGGACCTTCAGGCTCTTGCGGTCGGCCATGTCCTGGTAGCCGGCCGGGACGCCGTCCAGGCCGGTGGTGGCGTCGAAGACCTTCCCGGGCTCGATGGTGCCGTCGAGGATGTCGGGCATCAGCTCCTCGATGTAGGCGCGGACCGGAGCCGGTCCCCCGGCGAGCCGGATGTTGTGGCGGAAGAGGCTGCCGAAGCCGATCGGTGCCTCCTCGTACTGCGGGACGCCGACGCGGCTGATGACGCCGCCCGGTCGGACGATGCCGACGGCCTGCTCGTAGGCGGGCCGGTTGCCGACGCACTCCAGGACGACATGTGTGCCGTGCCCGCCGGTCAGCTCACGGACGGCCTCGATGCCTTCGTCCCCGCGGGCGGAGACGACATCGGTGGCGCCGAACTCACGGCCGAGGTCGGTGCGCGCCTGGTGACGGCCCATCAGGATGATCTGCTCGGCGCCCAGGCGCTTGGCCGACAGCACCCCCAGCAGGCCGACCGCGCCGTCACCGATCACGGCCACCCGGGTGCGCTCGTTCACACCGCCCGCCACGGCGGCGTGGTGGCCGGTGCCGAAGACGTCCGAGAGGGTCAGCAGGGACGGGATCAGGGCGGAGTCCGCCGCGACGGGCAGCTTGACGAGGGTGCCGTCGGCGAGCGGGACACGGATCGCCTCGGCCTGGCCGCCCTCTTCCGCCTCGCCGTCCCAGAAGTTGGCCTGGGCGTGGGCGCAGGAGGTGTGCAGGCCCTCGCGGCAGAACGCGCAGGTGTTGTCGGAGATGGCGAAGGGGGCGACGACCAGGTCACCGCGCTTGACGGTGGTCACCTCCGAGCCGGTGTCCTCGACGACGCCGATGAACTCGTGGCCCATCCTCGCGGGCCCGTCCTCCGGCTTGTGCGAGCCGTAGGGCCACAGGTCGCTGCCGCAGACGCAGGAGGCGGTGATACGGACCAGGGCGTCGGTGGGGTGCTTGACGACGGGGTCGGGGACGTTCTCGACGCGGACGTCGCCGGCGCCGTACAGGAGGGTTGCGCGCATCGGAGGTGCTCCATTTCCGGATCGTGCGTGAGGGGGGTGAGGGGTCAGTGGCGGTGTCGAAGGAGTGCGAGGGCGGTGGTGGGGATCAGCGTGAGGGCGGCGACGGCGGTGCCGACGGCGGCGGGGCCGGTGGCGCCCAGCGACGAGTCGAGGGTGAGGCCGGCCGTCCAGGAACCGACGGCGGTGCCGAGGTTGAATGCCGAGACGGTCAGGGCGGAGGCCAGGACGGGGGCCTGGCGTGCGAAGCGGACGGCCAGGGCCATCAGCACCGGGTTGGCGCCGAGGCCGAAGAAGCCCAGCAGGGCGACCAGGACGATGGTGGGGACGGCGTATCCGGCCAGCAGCGAGATCGCGAGGAGCAGGAGGGTCGCTCCCGTGGCGGCCGCGATGGTCACCGTGTGCGGGCGGCGGTCGCCCAGCCGGCCTCCGGCGAGGGAACCGGCGAGGGCGCCGAGGCCGAAGCCGGCCAGGACCAGCGGTACGGTCCCGGGCGCGATCGCCGACCGGTCGGTCAGCAGGGGCGAGATGTAGGAGTACGCCGCCAGGACACCGCCGGTCGTGGTGGCGCAGGCCGCCAGCACCAGCCACAGGCGGCCGTTGCGCAGCGCGGTCAGCTCGGACCGGATCGACACCGCCCGCCGGTCGCCGCCGTCGTGGGGGACGGTGCGGGCGATCAGGACGATGGACGCCGCGGAGAGGACGGCGAGCGCCCAGAAGGGGCCGCGCCAGCCCATGAGCTGCCCGGCGAGCGCGCCCAGCGGCACGCCGACGACGTTGGCGAGCATGGCTCCGGCCCCGACGAGACCGAGGGCACGGGCACTGGCCGCGGGGCCCGCGGCGCGTGCCGCGGCCACATTCGCCACCGCCCAGAACGCACCGGTGGCGATCGCGGTCAGGAAACGGGCCGCGAGGACCAGCGTGAAGTTCGTGCCGAGGGCGACGACGACGTGCCCTGCGGCGAAGATGCCCAGGGCGAGCATCAGTGTCAGCCGCTTCGGCAGCCGCAGGGTGAGCATCGCCATGAGCGGGGCGCCGACGATCATCCCGACCGCGAAGACGGTGATCATCAGGCCGGTCCGGGCGACGCCGACCCGCAGGTCTCCCGCGATCTCGGGCAGCAGGCCGGCCACGACGAACTCGGTGGTGCCCATCAGGAACGTGCCCAGCGCGAGCACGTGGACGACGAGCGGGAGCCGGGCGGGCGGTGTCCGCTGAGGCTGTTGGATCCGTGACTGGGCGGGGGCGTGGAGGGTCGCTCCTCGCGTACTCAAGGTCGATCTCCCGGGGTCGTGATCGGGGTACGTCTCCCCCAGAAGACGGGTTTCCTCACCCCTGAGGAAGGTCGCGTTTATGGGGGGTACAAGCTCGACCTCCCTCCTCGCGAGGGGGTGGCTACCGTGAAACGCATGGATGACCGAAGCGACCACCGCACCGAGATCCGGGACTTCCTGGTCGGCCGCCGCGCGAAGATCACCCCGGAGCGGGCCGGGCTGCCCACCAGCACCCGGCGCCGGGTCCCGGGGCTGCGGCGTGAGGAGGTGGCCGTGCTCGCCGGGGTGAGCACCGAGTGGTACACCCGCCTGGAGAAGGGTCACATCAGCGGCGTCTCCGAAGACGTCCTGGCCGCGGTCGCCCGAGCCCTGGAGCTGAGCGAGGACGAACGCACCTACCTGTTCGACCTGGCCCGCGCAGCCCGGCCCGCCCGGCGCGCACCGTCGCACCGCCGGGACGTCGAGGTCCCGCCGCGCACCCAGTGGATGCTCGACTCCATCACGATGTCCGCCGCCTTCGTGCGCGACGGACGCCTGGACGTCATCGCCCACAACGCGCTCGGGCGGGCCCTGCACGCACCGATGTTCGACAGCCGCGCCGCCACCGACGGACGCGGCCGTCCGAACTTCGCCCGCTACCACTTCCTCGACCCCGGCTCCCGGGACTTCTTCGTCGACTGGGAGGGCGGCGCCACCGCCACCGTCGCATTGCTGCGGGCCGAGGCCGGGCGGGAACCGCACGACCGGGTGCTGCGCGAGCTGATCGGCGAACTGTCCACCGTCAGCGCCGACTTCCGCACCCTGTGGGCCGCGCACGACGTCCGGCTGCGCCACGAGGGCGTCAAGCGGCTGCAGCACCCCGAGGTCGGCCACCTCAAGCTGACCTACCAGTCGCTGGACCTGCCCGTGTCACAGCGAGCCGTGCACAGCCTGAACCTCTACACCGCCGAACCGGGCAGCACGTCCGAGGAACGCCTCAAACTCCTCGCCAGCCTCGCGGCCACCCCCGCGCCCACCCCCACCTCCGAGCCCACCGACCGTCCGCGCTGACCTGCACCGCCGCCGGGCCGAGGACGCCGGTCCGGTACAGGGCGGTGGGCACCCGGTCGTAGTGGGCGGGGGCGTGGGTGTGTGCGGGGTGGTGTTCGGGGCGCTGGATGGGCCCGATGCCCACTTGCGCGGTCACGAGAGAATGGACGGTGGCCCTCCTCCCGGGACGCCCCCGGGACCGGCCCACTGAACCGTCGTACGAGGAGGAGAAGACATGGCGGAGCCCACGTCGCGTCGGAACGAACCGCGGCTGCGGCCTGCGCCCCTGCTCTTCGAGCCGGCGGAGGCGGCCGGCGATCCCGAGCACTTCTTCGATCTGGAGTCGATCGACGATCCGCGGGCGTTGCTGTCGCGGGCGACGGAGTTGGCACAGGCGTTTCGGGCGGCGGCGGACCGGGCCGTGGAGTTCCAGGCGATCGCCGCGGCCCAGCTCGCCGATCCCCGGCGGTTCGACCGGCTGACCCCGGCGGACGTCGCGGAACGGGCGGAGTGGACCGAGGACTACGCGAAGAAGATGATCGAGTACGGGCGGGAGCTGGCTCGGGGCCGGGATGTGAGCGGGCCGGAGTCCATCTGAGGCGCGGGGCTGGGGGCGGCCGTCCCGCGTACCGGCGCTTGCCGGGTGCCGCCCGCGCCCAGCCCGTGCCGCCCCAGCGGCACGATCGCCCGCGGCCGGAGCCAGACACATGATCGGACTGCGATCCGCGCGCGGCTGGGAGCCACGCGACGGCGGCGCCTCGTCTCCCGAAACACCCTCTGGCATATGCCGGATGGGCAAGATACCCCACTTGCTCACCTGCCGTACCAGTTTTCGGTAACTGCCCGGGGTCGGGCGGTGGCGGGCGGTAGATCTAGGTGCATGAGCGGTGGAGTGGGGACGGGCAGGTACCCGGAGGACGGGGTCGATGGCGCCGGAGTCACGGCGGAGGGCGCGGCTTGGCTCGCCTCGGCAGGAACGTATCCGCGGAGCACGCTGACCCTGTGGGAGGAACGGCCGACCGCCCCGGTGGTCCTGCCGTGCGGCACCGTCTTCGACGTCGTCAGCGTGCCCGCGCTCTTCGGGCGGCGGATGCTCGACCGGCTGTGGACCGAGGGCCCCGGCTCCGGACCGGTGGCCGTCTACCGCGGGCGCGTGCTCCTGTTCGCCTCCCCCGGCACCGCCCACCGGTTGCCCACCCTCCTGGAGTGGGAGGAGTGGGGCTCCCCCGGCCGCACCGGCGCGGTCCCGCCCCTCCTCTGCCACGGCACCGGCGACGCGGTCACCGTCCCGGCCGTGCTCGCCCCCGAGGACTCCGACGGCGCGGGCGGCACCGTCCCCGGCACCGGCGGCACATGCGGTTCCGGGACCCGCGACACCCCCGGTGTCAGCCGACTCGGCTCCCGCTGGCTCGTCGCTCCGGACACCCGGCGACCTTGGCTTCCCGGGCCCGACGTCCTGCTCTGGGCGGCCGTGCGCGCGGCCCGTTCGAGCACCTCCGCGACCGTGCGCGTATCGATTTTTCCTCCCGCCGATCAGGGTGCTAAGGTCTACGACGTCAGCAGGCGCCGCTAGCTCAGTTGGTTAGAGCAGCTGACTCTTAATCAGCGGGTCCGGGGTTCGAGTCCCTGGCGGCGCACGACACGAAAGAAGCCCCTCGCGGAAGCGAGGGGCTTCTTTCGTGCGCCCGCGCGCTCACCGCCCCGTCACGCCCGTCGTGCCCGTCGTGATCCGCACGGTCCACGCCCCGGACGCCGTACGCCCCTCCACATCCACCCGCACGTCGTCCCCCGGCACCGTGAAGCTCTCGCCCACGCGCACCGGCGCGTCCGCGAGGGGCGGGTAGACGGACTCCTCCCAGCAGGCCTCGGTGCGCGGGTGGGCGTCCAGGACCTCCATGGGGCCGCCGCCGGACTCGGCCCCGCTGCGGATGCGGTACACGAGGACGCCCTGTGTGCAGACGGCCGCGTCGTTCCCGACCGCGCCCCGCGCCTCGATCCCGAGCGCGCTGTCGGGCCCCGTACGGACGACCGCCAACTTCGTACCCCGGCCGGCACCGAAGCCCCGCACCCCGGCCGCCACCCCGGCGGCGGCACCGCCACCACCACCGACGGCACCGGTACCGGCACCCGCACGGGCCCCGGCCCCCGTACCCGCCCCCGTACCCGCGCCCCCGACGCGCCCGCCCCCTCCACCCGCGTGCCCCACCTCGCCCTCGCCCTCCCCGGTCCCCGTGACCTCCTCCGTCTCCCCCTCGTACGCCCCTCTCGGCCCGGCCCCCACCGCCTCCAGCGTCAGCCGGGTCGTCCCGGTGCCGCGCACGCACGTCACCTGGCGGGGTTCCAGCCAGCCCAGCTTCCACTTGTGCCAGGCGAACAGGTCCGGGGCGAGGGCGAACTGGCTGCCCATGAGGTCCCAGTCGCCGACGTGGGTGTCCCAGTCGCCCTTGCCGTCGGCGGGGCGGTGGTAGAGATCGGGGAGGTCGAAGACATGGCCGGTCTCGTGGGCGAGGACGAGCCGGTCCGGCGGATGCCGCTCGAACACGGTGACGACCCGGCGCAGATCCGCGCCGTCGACCTCCAGCGGGGTCTGCAGATTCACCACCTTCGTCGCGTCCGAGTCGACACCGGGCGCGTGGGGGTCGGCGACGAAGTACACGATGTCGTAGCGGGAGAAGTCGACGTGCGGGTCGGCCGTGGCGAGGGCGTCCCTGATGTAGGCGGCCCGATGTGTCGCGTTCCAGTCACGTCGTATGGCGTACGCCGTCGACGGCTGGGGCATCTCCAGCCACTCGCGGCGCGGATGGGGACGGAGGGCGAACTTGCCGTACGACGCGCGTTCGAAGAACTCGCTGGTGGCCGGAAAGTGATCCGCGGTCAGCTCGGCCGGTGTGGTGAGAGGGGCCGCGTCCGGGAATGACAAGAATACGAGTACGGCGTCGAGGTCGCGGGTGGGCCGTGGATAGGCGGAGTTCCAGGTGTCGACACCCTCCGAGTGGTGCGCCTGGGTGCGCCGCAGCGTGCACGGCTCCGACAGCGGAACGGCGGAAGGGGCCGCGATCAGGGAGGTCGCGGCCAGCGCGGTGAGGGAGGTGAGCATGGCCGCTGTACTGCGCAGCACGGGCGCCCGGTCGCCCAGGAGGTCTTTCCAGGGGAGCGGACGCTGCACGGGGACCTCCGGACGTGGATCTTGGGAACGCCGCGTCCAGATTTTCGGAATTCGTAGTACTTTGCCCTGTTTGTCTGCACCAGAAGGGTGAGGGGCGACCGTTCGACCCCGCTCGCCCGCGTCCCGGGGCACGCCCGCCGACACCCCGCGCGCTCACGGAACGTCACAAGCGATCCGCGGAAAGGGGAAGCCGTTCAGCTCGGGGCAGAAACGATCTGTCAGATCAGGTCGTTGTTCAGGGAGACTGGAGAGTGGCTGGAAGGCCCTGGGGTCAGCCTCTATGATCGGCACACTTTCCTGCACGGACACGGCTTGAGCGCCCTTACGTACCTGGTTCGGCCGCTCCGACGAGACATATGAGATCCGTACGAAAACGAGTGCACTGCGGGAGCGAACGGTGAGCGGAACGTCCCAAGGGCCGGCGCCCGCGGCAGATCTCCTCCGGCCGGCGATTACAGAGCGTCACGCCAATGCGTCAGTTCAGTCGTCTGAGGCGCCCCAGCAACCTCAGTCGCCCCAGTCACCTCAGCCACCTCAGCCGACACAGTCGTCGGAGGAGAGCCCCACGACCCCCGCCGCGTTCTCCCTCGCGCCGCTCGCCATGGCCGTCGTCGACCGGGACGGGCTGGTCGTCACGGCCAACGGGGCGATGGGGACCCTGCTGGGGACGGGCTCCGAGCCGCTCGTGGGCCGGGTCGCCGCCGACCTGGTGGACCTGACCTCGGACACCCGCACCTGGCACGCGTACCGCGAGGTGCTGCGCGGGCGGCAGGCCCGGCTGCGCTGTACACGACGGCTGAAACAGCCGGACGGGACCTGGCTGTGGGTCCAGGTCTCGGTGGCACCGCTGCCCGAGGAGGAGCGGGCGGTCCTGCTCTCGGTCACCGACATCAGCGCGAACCGTCAGCTTCAGGCCAGGCTCCGTCATCTGCAGATGCACGACCCGGTGACCCGCCTCCCCAACCGCACCCTGTTCTTCGAACAGCTCTCCGCCGCCCTCGAACGGGAGGCGTACGACGAGGCCGGCACCGGCCGCATCGGCCTGGTCTACCTGGACCTGGACGGGTTCAAGGCGGTCAACGACACCCTCGGACACCGCGTCGGCGACCGGCTCCTCACGGCCGTCGCCGAGCGGCTCACCCGCTGCGCCGACGAGGCCGCGCGGCTCCGCACGGCGGGAACGGCGGCCGGGGCACCGCTGGTGGCCAGACTCGGCGGTGACGAGTTCGCGCTGTTGGTCGAGGACTCCACCGGCACGGAGCAACTCGCCGATCTCGCCGACTCGGTCCTCAAGGCGCTCCAGGCGCCCTTCGACCTGGCCGGGCAGCGACTGTCCGTCTCCGCCTCGATCGGGGTCGTCGAACGGCAGTCGGCGAGCACGACGGCGACGGGGCTGATGCAGGCCGCCGACACCACGCTGTACTGGGCGAAGGCCGACGGCAAGGCCCGCTGGACGCTGTTCGACCCCGAGCGCAACGCCCACCGGATGACCCGTCAGGCCCTGTCGTCCACGCTGCGGGCGGCCGTCGGACGCGGCGAGTTCGTGCTCGAGTACCAGCCGCTGGTGGGCATGGCGGAGGGCGAGGTGCGCGGGGTCGAGGCGCTGGTGCGCTGGCATCACCCGCAGTTCGGCCTGTTGACGCCGAATCGGTTCATCTCACTGGCCGAGGAGGACGGCTCGATCGTCCAGCTCGGACGGTGGATTCTGGCCACCGCCTGCCGGCAGGCCCGTCGCTGGCAGATCGACCACCCCGAGCGGGCCCCGATCTTCGTCAGCGTGAACGTCGCCGTCCGCCAGGTCTGGGACTCCGACCTGGTCGCCGATGTCGCCGAGATCCTCGCGGAGACCGGCCTCGCCCCGCACCTGCTGCAGCTGGAACTCACCGAGTCCGCGCTGATGGGCTCCGCCGGCCGCCCCCTCCAGGCGCTCAAGGCCCTGAGCGACATGGGCGTCCGCATCGCCATCGACGACTTCGGCACCGGGTACTCCAACCTGGCGTACCTCAGCCGGCTGCCGGTGTCGGTGCTGAAGCTGGACGGGGCGTTCGTCCGGGGGTTCCAGTACGAGGACGGGGAGGAGGACGGGGGTCCGGGCGGAGCCGGGGCCGCCGCCACCGCCGGCGAGGTCGGGGACGCCGGGCAGCCCAACCCCGCCGACGAGATCATCGTCGAGGCCCTCGTGCAGCTCGCCCACCGGCTCGGGCTGTCCGTCACGGCGGAGGGCGTGGAGACCGACGCGCAGGCCTCGCGGCTGCGCCGGCTCGGCTGCGACACCGGGCAGGGCTGGCTGTACTCCCGCGCGGTGTCGCCGGAACGGATCGCGGAACTGCTGGGGGCCGCGGCCTGCCCTCAGGCCTGAGGGGCGCCCTCCGCGGGAGGAAGGCGCGGCAGGTCGTAGGCGTCCGCGATGAGGTCGTACGAGCGCAGGCGTACGTCGGCGCTGTGGGCGTGAGTGGTGAGCATCAACTCGTCGGCGCCCGTGCGCTTGTGGAGGTCGTCGAGGCGGGTGCGGACCTCGTCGACGGTGCCGTGGACGACATCCGCGTTCCAGGAATCGATGAAGTCCTGTTCGACCACGCTGAACGCGTACGCCTCCGCCTCCTCCGGTGTCGGGACGAGACCGGGGCGGCCGGTGCGCAGCCGGACCATGTTGAGCGCGGCGGCCCTGACCTGGCGGCGGGCCTCCTTCTCCTCGTCGGCGGCGAGGGCGGAGACGCCGATCAGCGCGTACGGGGCGTCCAGGACCGCCGAGGGGCGGAACGACTCGCGGTACAGGTCGAGCGCGGGGATCGTGTTGCGCGCGGAGAAGTGGTGGGCGAAGGCGAAGGGGAGGCCGAGGGAGCCGGCCAGGCGGGCGCTGAAGCCGGAGGAGCCGAGCAGCCAGATCGGGGGGCGGTGCGGGGACTGGACACCGCCGGGTGAGGTGCTCTGGATCGGGCCCGGGACCGCGTGGATACGGCGGTAGGGGTGGCCGTCGGGGAAGTCGTCGTCCAGGAAGCGGGTCAGCTCCGCGAGCTGCTCGGGGAAGTCGTCGGCGCCCTCGTTGAGGCGGGCCGAGCGGCGGAGGGCGGCGGCGGTGGCGCCGTCCGTGCCGGGGGCGCGGCCGAGGCCGAGGTCGACGCGGCCGGGGGCCATGGCTTCGAGCGTGCCGAACTGCTCCGCGATGACCAGGGGGGCGTGGTTGGGGAGCATCACGCCGCCCGAGCCGAGGCGGATGCGGGTGGTGTGGGCGGCGAGGTGGGCGAGGATCACGGCCGGGGAGGAGGAGGCCACGCCGGGCATGGAGTGGTGTTCGGCGACCCAGTAGCGGTGGAATCCGCGTTGTTCGGTCTGGCGGGCGAGGGTGACGCTGGTGCGGAGGGCGTCTGTGGCGGTGCGGCCGGCGCCGACGGTGACCAGGTCGAGGACGGAGAGGGGGAACTGGGCTGTGCCCTTGGTTTCGCCTCGTATCTCGGCTGTGGTCACGGTGGGGCCTCCTGGGGGTGCGGGCGGTGGGTCTTGGGTACGGGGGCGGTAACAGGAGGGTGGCTCCGGTTATTCCCTCGCCCCCGCCGCCCCTACCCGTCCCATCCACAGGGGCTACGCCCCTTCGACCCCCAAGCATCCGTCCGGTGGGGGCTGGTCGCGCAGTTCCCCGCACCCCTGAAAGGCCAGCGGCCATTTCGGGGCGCGGGAGTTTGCGGGAGTCATACCTGCACGATCGGCTCTCGTGTGAACAGGGTGCCGAGTTCCGGAGCGTTGACCCTCCTGTCGGCCAGCCTCAGGGCCTCCCACAGCGTTACCTGGTTGGCGGTGAGGACCGGTTTGGCCAGTTCCTTTTCCAGGGTGGGGATGTGGGAGGCGGTGTGGAGGGCCGTGTCGGGGAGGAGGAGGGCGTTCGCGTCCGGGTGGTCGGCGGCGCGGGCGAGGGTGAGGGTCTCGTCGAGGCCCCAGGTGCCGACCTCCGCCGCCGTGATGATGCCGGCGCCCCGGACGGAGAGGACCTCGATGCCGGCCGTCGCCAGGAAGTCGACGAAGAGGCGGGCCACGTCGTCGGGGTAGGTCGCGGCCACCGCGACCCGGGTGGCGCCGATCTCGCGCGCCGCGTGGGCGAACGCGAAGGACGTGGAGGAGGCGGGCAGCCCGGCGGCGTGGGCGAGGGCGCGGACCTGGTCCTGGGCGCCCTCGTAGCCGTGGACGAAGCTGCCGCTGGTGCAGGCCCAGACGACGGCCTCCGCGCCGGACAGACGGAGGGCCTCGCAGCCGGCGGCCAGCCGTTCGGGGGCGCCCATCTCGCGCAGGGCGTCCACGCGGTGGGCGTCCTCGCCGATGTCGGTGTGCACCACGTCCACCCGGATGTCGCTGCCGAGCAGTTGCTCCATGCGCGGATAGTCGTCCTCGGCGGAGTGGCCCGGGTAGAGGAAACCGAGTGCGGTCATGCCCAACCTTCCTGTTCTTCCGGCAGTACCGGCGGTGGTGGAACAGGTCCCGCACCGAACGTCTGCCTGGCCGACTCGTCGAGCAGAGCCTGGTACGGACCCACCGCCCGAGTACCCAGATGACGCAGCGCCGCCCACATCGTCACCTGGTTGGCCGAGATCACCGGCATCCGCAGTTCCGCTTCCAGCTGGGGGATGACGTCGTACGTGGGGAGGTTGGTGCAGGAGATGAAGAGCGCGTCCGGTGTGGTCGTCCGGACCGCGCGGTGGGCCATGGCGACCACGTCGTGGTACGGGACCTTCCAGATGTGCCGGACCAGGCCGAGCGAGGCGCGGCCGGTGACCAGGACGCCCGCCTCGGCGAGGTACTCCTCCAGGGACTGGGTGACCGAGACGGTGTACGGGGTGACCAGGGCGATGCGGTGCGCGTTCAGCTCGGCCAGGGCGGCGAGCAGCGCGCCGGACGTGGTGACGGCGTGCGCGGCGCCCGCGCGGGTCATCGCCTCGCCCATCGCGCGCTCCCCCGCGACCCCGCCGACGAAGCTGCCGCTGGTGCAGGCGTAGGCCACGACCTCGGGCGCGACCTCGTTCAGCGCCCGGACCGCCTCGTGCAGCGTCTCGTGCTCGGAGACCAGCCGGGCCAGGTCGAGGCTGACCTCGACCGGCACGTACGGGGTCCGGGTGAGGTGCAGGGAGACGTCGTCCGGGACCCAGCGCCACAGCTCGCGGTCGAGGGCGAAGTCGAACGGGGCGATGACACCGACGCCGCGCTGCGGCAGGGGTCCACCGAGGAAGGAGACGTTCATGACAGCCACCGGCCTCACGGAGAGAGATGTGCGGACGACAGAACGTGCGCAAGTCCTTGTTGACGAAGGTAGGTTCGGGTGCGAGCGTGGTCAATCAGTGCATGTCACACGCATCTCGTGGGGCCGCCAGGGCCGCTTTCTGCCACTAGGGTCGCTTTCGATCGTGAGGGGTTCCCTTCGCCCATGACCTCGACCTCGACTTCCCGGCCGACGCTCCTCGTCCTCGACGCCGAGCCGCGTCCCCGGCTCGGGCGGCTCACCGGGCGGGCGACCGTCGAGTACGCCGACGCCTCGACGCTGGCCGCGCGGCTGCCGTACGCCGATGTGCTGCTGGTGTGGGACTTCACCTCCCGCGCGGTGCGGGAGGCCTGGCCGGGCGGCGGGCCCCGGCCGCGCTGGGTGCACACGGCGAGCGCGGGCGTCGACCATCTGCTCTGTCCCGAACTGGTCGCCGCCGAGGACACGGTGGTGACCAACGCGCGCGGGGTGTTCGAGGCGCCGATCGCCGAGTACGTCGCCGCGCTCGTCCTCGCCATGGCCAAGGACCTGCCGCGCAGCTGGGAGTTGCAGGGGCGGCGGGAGTGGCGGCACCGGGAGGCGCTGCGGGTGGCGGGCGGCCGGGCGTGTGTGGTGGGGTCCGGGCCGATCGGGCGGGCGATCGAGCGCTGTCTCAAGACGCTCGGCCTGCACACGGCCCTGGTCGGGCGGACCGCGCGGCCCGGGGTGCACGGCCCGGAGGAACTCGACCGGTTGCTGGCCCGCGCCGACTGGGTGATCGCGGCCGCGCCGCTGACGGAGGCCACGTACGGCATGTTCGACGCCCGGCGGTTCGGGGTCATGCAGCCGTCCGCGCGGTTCGTCAATGTGGGGCGCGGACAGCTCGTGGTGGAGGACGCGCTCGTCGAGGCGCTGCGCAAGCGGTGGATCGCGGGGGCGGCGCTGGATGTCTTCGAGCGCGAGCCGCTCGGCCCGGACGACCCGCTGTGGGACGTCCCCGGGCTGATCGTCTCGCCCCACATGAGCGGGGACACGGTGGGGTGGCGGGACGAACTCGGCGCCCAGTTCGTGGAGTTGTTCGAGCTGTGGGAGGCGGGCAAACCGCTGCCCAACGTGGTCGACAAGCAGCGCGGGTACGTGCCCGGGCACTGAACTCCCCTGGGAGGGGCCGGATGTCGGAGCTCACGGAACTGACCGCACTGTCCGCCGTACGACTGGTCGAGGGGTACCGCAAGGGCGAGTTCAGCCCCGTGGAGGTGGCGCGGGCGGTGCTGGAGCGGGCCGAGCGGATCCAGCCGGCCGTGAACGCGTTCGTGCGCGTCGACGCCGAGGCGGCGCTCGCGCAGGCGCGGGAGTCGGAGGGGCGCTGGCGGCGCGGGGAGCCGGCCGGGGCGGTGGACGGGGTGCCCGTCACCGTGAAGGACATCCTGCTGATGCGGGGCGGGCCGACGCTGAGGGGCTCCAGGACGGTTTCGGAGAAGGGGAGTTGGGACGAGGACGCGCCCTCGGTGGCCCGGCTGCGGGAGCACGGGGCGGTGTTCCTGGGGAAGACCACGACGCCCGAGTTCGGCTGGAAGGGCGTCACGGACTCGCCGCTCAGCGGGGTGACGCGGAACCCGTACGACCTCTCGCGCACGGCCGGGGGGTCCAGCGGGGGCGCGGCGGCGGCGGTCGCGCTCGGGGCGGGGCCGCTGGCGCTGGGCACCGACGGGGGTGGCAGCGTACGGATCCCGGCCGCCTTCTGCGGGGTGTTCGGGCTGAAGCCGACGTACGGGCGGGTGCCGCTGTATCCCGCGAGCGCGTTCGGCACGTTGTCGCACGTGGGGCCGTTGACGCGGGACGCGGCGGACGCGGCGCTGATGCTGGACGTGATCTCCGGTCCCGACGCGCGGGACTGGTCGGGGCTGGGGCCGGCCTCCGGGTCCTTCGTGGACGCGCTCGCGGGCGGGGTGCGGGGGGTGCGGGTCGCGTACTCGGCGTCGCTGGGTGGGCAGGTGGCCGTGCAGCCGGGGGTCGCGCGCGTGGTGCGGCGGGCGGTGGAGGGGCTGGCCGGGCTCGGTGCGTACGTCAGTGAGGCCGACCCCGACTTCTGTGATCCCGTGGAGGCGTTCCACACGCTGTGGTTCAGCGGGGCGGCGCGGGTGACGCAGCGGTTGGGGGCGGTGGGGCTGGCCGCCCTGGATCCGGGGTTGCGGAAGATTCGGGAGGTGGGGGCTCGGTTGTCCGCGTTGGAGTATCTGGCCGCGGTGGATGTGCGGATGGATCTGGGGCGGCGGATGGGGGCGTTTCATGAGCGGTACGACGTGCTGGTGACGCCTTCGGTGCCGGTGACGGCGTTCGAGGCGGGGGTGGAGGTGCCGGGGGGATCCGGGTATCGGCGGTGGACGGGGTGGACGCCGTTCACGTATCCGTTCAACCTGACGCAGCAGCCGGCGGGGAGTGTGCCGGTGGGGGTGGATGAGGGGGGACTGCCGGTGGGGTTGCAGGTGGTGGCGGCTCGGCATCGGGATGATCTGGTGTTGCGGGTGTCGCATGCGTTGTACGAGGCGGGGGTTGCGGGGGTGGCTGCGCCGGGCGGGGGCGTCTCCTGAGTTTGTTCGCCCCCGCCGCCCCTACCCGTCCCATCCCAGGGGCGCCGCCCCTTCGACCCCGGGGGGTGGGGGTGGGCAGAGGTGCGTTGTCGGGTGCGGGTCCGGTGGGGGCTTCTCGCGCAGTTCCCCGCGCCCCTAAAAGACCAGGCCCTGCGGGCCTGAAAAGCACGGGGCGCAGCCCCTGGTTTTCAGGGGCGCGGGGAACTGCGCGAGACGCCCCACGCACCCGCAGTCGCCCACGAACCCGCACCCCCGAGCTGCCAGGCGCCCTCACGCTCTCCGGAACCGGAGGGTTTCACCCGCCGCCCCCGTCCGCCACAGGTCGTTGCACGCGGCGGCCATCTCGTCCAGCCCCGACACCACCTGGCCCCAGACGATGCCCGGCACCCACCCCACGTCCCCGTTGAGCAGCAGGTTGTTGCGTTCGTAGAAGAGGGCGAGGTCCACGACGGTGGTGTCGGGGCGGACCTCCCGGTCGTAGCCGTAGGCGTTCGTGGCGAGTTCCGTGCCGGCGAAGGAGAAGTAGCAGAGGTCGCCGGGGATGGGGGTGACGGTGGGGTTCTCCAGGGGTGGTTCCCGGTCGGCGAAGGGTGGGAAGAGGGCGTAGATCTCGTTGCGGGCGTACTTCGCGTGGTAGACGTCCCCGGCCAGCGGCAGGGCGTCCCAGACGGCGGCGCACGTACGCGGCGCGAGGTCGTCCAGGAGCTTCGCCCGGCACACGACCTGGCGCTTGAGCAGGGAGATCTCCAGATGGCGGTCCGTCCTGTCACTCATGTCTTCCATGGTGCCGCCGGGGTCAAGGGCGCCTCGCGGGTGTGTGCGGGGGTCGTGAAGGGCGCCGTGGTGGCGTGAATACATCGCATCGGGTCGGGTAGCCGCGCGCCCATGGCTCCAGCAACGAACACCTCCGGGAGAACCGGGAAGACACGCGACCCCAGCCGCCGCTCCCTCCTCGTCGGCGCCTCCGCGCTCGCCACGGCGGGCGCGCTGGGCGCCGCCGGGTGCAGCAGGGTGGCCACGGCCTCCGGCACGAAGGGGGGTGAGCTGCTGGACCGGCTGCGCGCGCAGGGCGTCGTACGGCTCGGTATCGCGGGTGAGATCCCCTTCGGCTACATCGACACCGACGGCAAGCTGACCGGCGAGGGGCCCGAAGTGGCCCGGGTCGTCTTCAAGCGGCTGGGCGTGGAACGGGTCCAGCCCGTGCCCACCGAGTTCGGGTCGCTCATACCCGGGCTGAACTCCCAGCAGTTTGATGTCGTCTCCGCCGGGATGTACATCAACCCCGAGCGCTGTGCGGAGGTCATCTTCTCCGAGCCCGACCACGAGATGCTGGACGCGTTCGTGGTGAAGAAGGGCAATCCGAAAGGGCTGAACGACTACGCGGACGTCATCCGCGCCAAGGCCCGGTTCGCCACCGGGTCGGGGTACGCGCAGATCGCGCATGCCGTCGAGGCCGGGTACAAGGAGAGCGACATCGTCATCGTGCCCGACCAGGTGGCCGGGATGAACGCCGTGGAGGCGGGCCGGGTCGACGTGTTCGCGGGCACGTCGCTGACCACCCGCGAGGTGGTCAAGAAGTCCCGTACGACGGAGGCGACGAAGCCGTTCGCCGCGCTGGTCGACGGCAAGCCCCGGGTGGACGGCGCGGGCTTCGCGTTCCGGCCGGCCGAGACGCGGCTGCGGGACGCCTTCAACGTCGAGCTGCGGAAGATGAAGGAGAGCGGCGAACTGCTGCGGGTGCTGCGGCCCTTCGGGTTCACCCAGGTCGAGATGACCGACCTGACCACGAAGGAGCTCTGTCGCGCATGACACCGGGCCTCTGGGAACTCGTACTGCGCGGCGTCTGGGTCACCCTCCAACTGCTGGTGTTCGGCGCGCTGTTGGCCACGGTCGTCTCGTTCGTGGTCGGGGTCGCGCGCACCCACCGGCGGTGGATCGTCCGCTTCGTCGCGGGCCTCTACACCGAGGTGTTCCGCGGGACCTCCGCGCTGATCATGATCTTCTGGGTGTACTTCGTGCTGCCGCTGGCCTTCGGCTGGCAGCTCGTCCCGATGTGGGCGGGCGTCCTCGCCCTCGGACTGACGTACGGGGCGTACGGCGCCGAGATCGTGCGCGGCGCCCTGACCGCCGTGGATCCGGCGCAGCGCGAGGGCGGTATCGCGCTGAGCTTCACCCCGTGGCAGCGGATGCGGCTGATCCTGCTGCCGCAGGCCGTTCCGGAGATGATCCCGCCCTTCGCCAACCTGGTGGTCGAACTGCTCAAGGGCACGGCGCTGGTGTCGGTCATGGGCATGGGCGACCTGGCGTTCAGCGGCAGTCTGGTGCGGCTGGCGCTCCAGGAGAGCGTGGAGATCTACGCGTATCTGCTGGTCATCTACTTCGTGATCGCCTTCCTGCTGACCCGCGCCATGCGGGTGCTGGAGCGGCGGCTGAAGGCCGGGCTGGGCAAGGCCCCGGCACGGAAGGCGGCCGTGCCGCCGGCGCGTGTCCCCGAGGGCGCGGGCGCGGGAGGTGCTGCCTGATGAACTGGGACTGGAACGCGGTCACCGACTTCCTGCCGCACTTCTACGACGGCCTGCTGGTCACCTTGCAGGCGCTGGCCCTGGGCTCGGTCGTCTCTTTCCTGCTCGGGCTGGTGTGGGCACTGCTGGTGCGGACGCCGACCCGCTGGGTGTCCTGGCCGGTGGGTGTGGTCACGGAGTTCATCCGGAACACCCCCCTGCTGGTCCAGCTGTTCTTCCTCTTCTACGTGCTGCCGGAGTGGGGGCTGACCTTCTCGGCGCTGACCACGGGCGTCTTCGCGATCGGGCTGCACTACTCGACGTACACGATGCAGGTCTACCGGGCCGGTATCGAGGCGGTGCCGGCGGGCCAGTGGGAGGCGGCCACGGCGTTGAACCTGCCGGTGCGGCGCACCTGGACGGTGGTGATCCTGCCGCAGGCGGTCCGCCGGGTGGTGCCCGCGCTGGGCAACTACGTGATCTCGATGCTCAAGGACACACCGATCCTGATGGTGATCACGGTCCCGGAGATGCTGAGCGAGGCACGGCTCTACGCCCAGGAGACCTTCCGTTTCACCGAGCCCCTGACCGTCATCGGGGTGGCCTTCATCCTCATCTCCTACCTGGCCTCCCTGCTTCTGCGAACCCTGGAGCGACGCCTTGTCCGCTGACACCCCGCTGATGAAAGAGCCCGACGCCCCGGCGAACCAGCCCGTCGACCGCAGCGAGCTGATCCGCTTCGAGAACGTGACCAAACGCTTCGGCAGCAACACCGTCCTGGACCGGCTGGACTTCTCGGTCGACGCGGGCAAGCACGTCACGCTGATCGGCCCGTCCGGCTCCGGCAAGACGACGATCCTGCGGCTGCTGATGACCCTGACCAAGCCCGACGAGGGCACGATCACCGTCGGCGGGCAGCGGCTGTTCCCCGCGAGCGAGAAGCAGTGCCGTGAGGTGCGCAAGAACATCGGGATGGTGTTCCAGCAGTTCAACCTCTTCCCCAACATGAAGGTGCTGCGGAACATCACCGAGGCGCCCGTCACCGTCCTCGGGCTCTCCAAGGACGAGGCCGAGGCGCGCGCCCGTGAACTGCTCGACATGGTCGGCCTCGCCGACAAGTGCGACGCCTATCCGACCCAGCTCTCCGGCGGACAGCAGCAGCGGGTGGCCATCGCGCGCGCCCTGGCGATGCGCCCGCAGGTGCTGCTCCTCGACGAGGTGACGTCGGCGCTCGACCCCGAACTGGTCGCGGGCGTGCTCGACCTGCTCAGGGACATCGCCCGCACCACCGACATCACGATGCTCTGTGTGACCCACGAGATGAACTTCGCCCGGGACATCTCGGACCAAGTTCTGATGTTCGATTCTGGCCAGGTGATCGAGTCGGGCAGCCCGGAGAAGATCTTCGGCGATCCGTCGCACGAACGTACGCGGGAATTCCTCGGCGCGGTCATCTGATCACGGTCAGTGAACGGCCGGACGCGTGGGAACGTGCGAGGTCCGCCTGCCGGGCCATGCCCTCGGCATATGCCAGAGTGCTGGTCCGGCAGTTGGGAGGCCTGCGGGTGCGGGGATTTTCTCGCGAACAACCCCTGCACGTACGGCTCTTGGGCCGTATCGTGGGACACGGCAAGCTGTCCGAAAAACGGCCCGAGAAGCGCAGGGGGAAACCGTGGCGCTCAAGCACGAGCCGACCGCGCCGTACCACTCGGCCCAGGACGCCCTGCGCGTCCTGGAGACGGTGGCGCGGCACGCAGGTGGCGTCACCGACGCCGAGATCGCCCGTCGCACCGGCGTCGACAGTGAGCGGTTGACCGCGCTCCTGCGGATGCTGCGTCGCGAGGGGTATGTGGAGCAGACCACCGACGGCGCCTACGTCACCGGTGCCGCACTCGCCCGGCTGGGCTCCGCCCAGGGTCATGACCAGGCCCTGCGCGAGCAGCTCCGGCACACGCTCGACCGGCTCCGCGACTCCGTGGGCGCCGCCGTCTATGTCACCCGCTATCTGGACGGGGAGATCCAGGTCACCGGCTGGGCCGACAGCCCGGCCATGCCCGCCGTGCACGAGTGGGTCGACTTCCGCTCCTCCGCCCATGCCACCGCGTTCGGCAAGGGCCTGCTGGCTCAACTCGACCTCAACGGCCGCCGCGACCACCTCTCGCGGCACCGCCCGGCCCGGCTCACCGCCCGCACGATCACCAACGAGAAGGTGCTGCTGAGCAAACTCGACGCCCAGACCCCCACGGTCCCGGTCCTCGACCTCCAGGAGTACGCGCCGGGCACGGTCTGCGCAGCCGTCCCCCTCACCGCGGGCTCCGCCGTCGGCTGCCTCGCGCTGTCGCTGCCGCTGCGGCACGCGCACCGGCTCCGTGCGGCGGCGCACACCCTGAACCGGGAGGCCGCTCCGGTGCTGCTGTCGTTGGCGATCTAGCGGCCGCCCGTTCCACAGAGATCCAGGTCACGTTTAACTGGTCGAAGGCACCCGTCCGGACCAGGTAGTATTTTCTCTGTCGCCAGCCGCGAGAGCGGAAGAGCGACAGAGTCTGCGCCGCTAGCTCAGTTGGTTAGAGCAGCTGACTCTTAATCAGCGGGTCCGGGGTTCGAGTCCCTGGCGGCGCACGCAAAGAAGGCCCCTCGCTCCGGCGAGGGGCCTTCTGCTTACGCGCGCAGGTAGGCGAGCACGGCCAGCACCCGGCGATGGGTGTCCTCCGCCGGGGGCAGGTCCAGCTTTCCCAGGATGTTGCCGATGTGCTTGCCGACGGCCGCCTCGGTGACGACCAGCTCCCGGGCGACCGCCCCGTTCGACTTCCCCTCGGCGACCAGCGCGAGCACCTCCCGCTCGCGCGGGGTGAGCGCCGCCAGCGGATCACGCCGGCGCCGCAGCAGCTGCCGTACGACCTCGGGGTCGACGACCGTGCCCCCGGCCGCGACCCGCTCCACCGCCTCCGCGAACTGCTCGACCTGACCGATGCGGTCCTTGAGGAGATAGCCGACCCCGGTGCCGTCGCCGGTGTCCAACAGATCGGCGGCGTAGGCGCGTTGGACGTACTGGCTGAGGACGAGGACCGGCAGGGCGGGGTTCGCCGCGCGGAGTTCGAGCGCGGCCCGCAGGCCCTCGTCGGTGAGGCCGGGCGGCATGCGGACGTCGGTGACGACGAGGTCGGGGGCGTACGACCGCACGGCCGCGATCAGCGACTCCGCGTCCCCGACCGCCGCGACGACCTCGTGGCCGAAGCGGGTCAGGACGCCGATGAGCCCTTCCCGCAGCAGCACGCTGTCCTCGGCGAGCACGATCTTCAGCGCTGCGGGCACGGGATCTCCAGGGACAGGACGGTCGGCCCGCCGGCCGGGCTGTGGACGGACAGTGTCCCATCGAGCACCGCGAGCCGGTCGGCGAGGCCGGTGAGACCCGTGCCGCGCGCGGGATCGGCGCCGCCCGTACCGTCGTCGCGCACCTCCACCCGCAGCCGTCCGCCGGTGTACCGCCCGGCGATCCACGCCCGCTGCGCACCGCTGTGCCGGCCGATGTTCGCCAGCGCCTCCCGGACCGCGAAGTAGGCCGCCGCCTCCACGGACTCGGCGAACCGGGGAAGGTCCACGTCCAGCTCCACCGGTACGACGGACCGGTCGGCCGCGTCGGCGAGGGCGTCCGCGAGGCCGTAGTCGGCGAGGACCTGGGGATGGATGCCGTGGATCAACTCCCGCAGCTCCCCCAGGACTTGATCGGCCTCGCGGTGGGCGGCGGCGAGCCGGTCGGCCAGTGCGGGCGGGGCGTCGAGCCGGGCCAGGCCCAGGGCCATGCTCAGGGACACCAGGCGCTGCTGGGCCCCGTCGTGCAGATCGCGTTCGATCCGGCGCCGTTCCGCCTCGAAGGCGGCCACCAGCCGGGCCCGCGACCGGGTCACCTCGTCGAGGCGCCGTTCCGCCTCGGCCTCGCTCGGCGCGAGCAGCAGCCGGGCGAGCGCGGCACGGGCCCGCGCGTACCGGACGAGGGGCCACAGCAGCGCGAGGAGGAGGACGATCCCGGCGACCGTGCACAGCAGGGCCTGGCCGTAGGAGTCGATCAGCCAGAGCTTGGCGATCCGCGCGTCACCGCTGGCGCTGCTCGTCGTCGCCAGCTGCACGGGCGCTCCGATCATCGCGCCGGGCACGACCAGCGCGACGAACAGCACGGTCACGTCCAGCGGCCACAGCGCGAACGTGAGCAGGACGGTGTACGCCAGCTCCCGCCACGTCGCCCGCTCGGTCAGCCGCAGCCGGGCCCAGGCGGCGAGACCGGGCTCGGCCGGGGTGGCGTGCGGGTCGGGCGGCGGCGGGGTACGGGTGAGGGTCAGCCGTCGCCGTTCGAGGGCGCCGACGGGGAGGCCCGACAGGACGGCCAGCGCGAGCAGCGGCAGGCCCACCAGGACCGGGGCCAGGGCGAGTCCGAGGATGCCCACGACCAGCAGCACCACCAGCAGGGGGGCGCCGACGAGGACACCGCTCAGCAGGTAGGCCACCGCGCGCGGCAACTCCCGTACGACCGTTCGGATCATGAGGGTCACGGTAGGCGGGGGCGGTCGGCGGCGGCCATACGCGCAGCCGGTGTACGGAAGGTGGGCCCAGCCCTACCCCGTCACCTCGTCAGCAACTCCTCCCGCCCGCGCGCCCGGTACTCCGTCACCAGCCGCGCCAGGTCCACCGCCGAGAACTTGCGGTACGCCCACTTCCCCGGCGGGCGCCACCAGACCGGGTCGGCGCAGCGGAAGCCCTCGCGGCGGAGGGTGGCGCGCTGGATCTTGTTGGTGGCGGTGACGGGCATGGACCGGACGACCCGTACGAAGCGCGGGGCCATCTTCGTGCCCAGGTCGGGCTGGTCCAGCAGGAACTCGGCGAAGCGGCAGGGGTCGAAGGTGCCGGCGACGGTCGCCATGACCTGGTCCCCGGCGACCGGATCGGGGACCGCGTACACGGCGACGGCCTCGGCGCCCTCGTAGCGGGCGAGGATGTTCTCGATGACGGCGGCGGCGAGGTTCTCGCTGTCGACGCGGAGGCGGTCGTCGGTGCGGCCGGCGAAGTAGAGGAAGCCGTCGGTGTCGCGGTAGAAGAGGTCGCCGGTCCAGTACCAGCCGTCGCGGCGGCGGGCGGCGTCCGCCTCCGGGTTCCGCCAGTAGCCCTCGAAGGGGTTGGGGCCCCGGTTGACCAACTCTCCTATCGCCTCGGTGCCGTTGAGGAGTCGTCCGTCCTCGTCGAAGGCGGCCGGCGGGCGCTCCTTGCCGGTCTCCGGATCGACCACGGCGAGGTCGTCGCCGGGTGCCGCCCGTCCGATCGCGCCGGGTGGCGTCCCGGGCGTGCGCTGGATCGCCGCCCCGCCCTCGGAGGACCCGTACCCCTCCACGAGCCGCACCCCGAAGCGTTCCTCGAACGCCGCCGCGTCCACCGCGCCGGCCTCCGTGCCGAAGCCCATGCGCAGCGGGGTGTCGCGGTCGTCGGGGCGGGGCTCGGTGGCGAGGAGGTACTGCACGGCCCGGCCCACGTAGGTGAAGTACGTGGCCCGGTAGGCCCGTACGTCGTCCAGGAACGCGGAGGCCCGAGAACCGGCGGCGCAGGGCGACGCCGGCTCCCGCGACCAGGGCGGGGGCCCAGTCGGCGATGACCGCGTTGCCGTGGAACATCGGCATGCAGACGTAGTGCACGTCGTCCCGCCGCACCCCGAAGCGGTCCACCAGGGCCCGCCCCGCCGCCGCGAGCCGCCCCTGGGAGCAGATCGCGGCCTTGGGCGCGCCGGTGGAGCCGGAGGTGAAGTAGAGCAGGAGGCGGTCGGCGGGGGTGGCCCGGGTGGGGTCGGGCACGGCGCCCGCGTACGGGGCGAGGAGGTCGGCGTACGGCCGGGTGCCGGTGACCAGGACGCGGACGCCGGGGAGTTCGAGGCCGTCGAGGAGCGGGAGGTGGGCCTCCTCGGTGATCAGCACCCGGCACTCGGTGTGCAGGATGTCGCGGGCCAGTTCGGGACCGCGCCGGGTGGGGTTGACGCCTACGACGGCCGCGCCCGTGAGGGCCGCCGCGCTCAACCACAAGGGAAATTCCGGGGTGTTGTCGAGGAGGACACCGAAATGCGGGTGGGCCTCCGGCGGCAGGAGGTCGGCGAGCAGGGCCGCGCGGGCGGCGGCCCCGGCGGCGACCTCGTGGTGGGTCAGGACCTGTTCCTCGAACCACAGCCCGGGCCGGTGGTCGCCCCACCGGTCGGCGACGAGCTGTGCGACCGTGCGCCTGATGGACTCCATGTCGGCGCACGGTAGTTGACGTGCCGTCAGTTGAGGAGGGTCACGGCGTCGGGAACGACGGGTCGGTGGAGAACTGGTGGTAGGTGACCATGAAGAAGACGCAGAACGCGAAGGCGACTCCGAGGAAGGTCAGGATGCCGAGACCGGCCGCGGCATGCTTGACCCGCTCGCCGGGGGCGTGGGCCGTCGCGACCACGTTCGGGCCGTCGGTGTAGTGGACGGTGACGAAGTCGCCCTCGACGGTCGTCATCGGCCCGCCCTCCTCCTCGAAGCGGATGGAACGCCCGTCCCGGGTCGTGAACTCGTAGACGTGGTGGATCGTCGTGCTCACGCGGCTGTGCCCGCCGCCGCTGTCGCTGACCGTGGTGAACGTCCTCAGGCAGCGGGCCTCGGCCGTCAGGCCGCTGCTCCAGGCCCTTCGGACCCGCAGCCAGCGCGTCAGCAGCCGGTACGCCATGAAGCCGATGAAGGCCATCATGACCGTAGGGATGAGGTAGAAGAAGACGTCCATGGTGTTCCCCCGAGTTCGGCCCGCCGCCCTGGTCGGCGGCGTGAGGGGAACGTACCCGTGCGACGGCCCCGCGCAGCTCAAGGGAGCCTCAGAACTGGCGGGGCCGCATGGCGAGTTGCTCAGAACGTGACGTCCGAGCAGGCGTAGAACGCGTTCGTGGTGTCGGCGATCGTCCAGACGGCGACGATCACGTGGTGGCCGCTCAGCCCGGACGGCAGGCGTCCGGTGTGGGAGAGCGTGGACGGTGGGCGCTGGCCGTTGTAGGGGACGGTGAAGAACGGGGTCAGGTTGAGGTCGGAGCGGGCGAGGGCGTGGTTCTGGTTCCAACCCGCCCTGGTGACGTAGTACTTGAAGTCGGTGGTGGCGTGCATGGCGGTGAACTGCCAGCGGAACGTGTAGTTCTGACCGCCCGTCACCCGGGTGGTGGGCCAGGCACCGCCGCCCGGCTTCGTGGACGCGTTGAGCTGGTTGAACCTGCTGTTGCCGCCGGAGCAGATCTGGCCGTCAGCCGGCCCTGAGCCCGGGAAGCCCTTCGGTCCCTCGACGCTCTGCGGTTCCCACTGGATGTCGCCGCAGTTGGTCACGGTGCCGTTCTGACAGAGCTTCTGTCGGCTGACGGGAAGATCGGTGTAGCCGTGGCCGGAGGCGCCACCACTGGAGAGGACGAGCGCTCCGGTGGTGGCGAGGCCGACGCCGGCGGCATACCACTTGGTCCTGTGACGCGTGTGCTTGCGCATGCTGCCGCTCCCTGGAGGACGTGGGGGTGTTTCCAGGTCTAGACCAAGTCCCAGATTATGGGTGCGGCTTGAACATGTCCATACCAATCCCCGGGTTCACGGGGACACTTCGCGGCGCCCTGTATAGAACGCCACGGTCAGGTCCTTCACCAGCGCCTTGCGCTCGTAGTCGTCGAGTTCGACCAGGCCGCGCATGGTCAGCCGGGTCACCGTGTCCTCCACGGAGTCGACGACCGAGGTGAGCACGGTGTCCCGGTGCTGGGCGTCGAGCGCGGCGATCCGGCGGCGCTGCATCACGGCGGCCACCTCGGGCGCGTACTCGATCCGGACCGGCTGGACCGAGAACACCTCCATCCCGACCGGCGCCGCGTCCGCCGCCACCAGCCGGGTCAGCGCCTCCCCCACCGCCTCCGTGTTGCGCAGCGTCGAGTCCCGCACCAGCGCTCCCGGCGCCACGTCCGCCGGCAGCTGCGACAGCACCCGGGAGACCGCCGCCTCCACGCACTCGCGCAAGTACCGCTCATGGTCCTCGATCCCGAGCAGGGCCTTCGCGGTGTCCCTCACCCGCCACGCCACCAGGACGACGACCCGCAGCGCCACCCCGTTCGCGTCGACGGCCGCCATCGGCTCGCTCCGCCAGTGCCGCAACCGCACGTCGACGCGACGGCGCAGCACGAACGGGTTCACCCAGAGCAGTCCGCTGCGGCGGACCGTCCCCCGGTAGCGCCCGAACAGCCCCAGCACCCAGGCCCGTCCGGTCCGCCCGCGCGCCAGCCCGCCGAACCCGAACATCGTCAGCGCCCCGGCCCCCGCGTACGCGGCCCACTGCGCCGGTCCGAGCCCGGCGCCCGCGTACGCCGTCGGCAGCCCGAGCGCCCGGACCGCGAGCCCCGGCAACACCCCGGCCCACCAGGAGGTGAGCACGCATCCGGCCACCCCGCACGCCCCGCCCAGCACCCCCACCACCCCGGGCACCACCCGCGCCGGCCGCTCGACGATCTCGGGGTCGACCTCGACCGCGGGGCGCGGCTTCATCGAGGCGGGCCCCTGCCTGATGCGTGGCTGCTCGCCGGTGCCGCGCCGCCGGCCCACGACGGCGGGGGTGACCGGGACGGAGACCGGGGCGGGGTCGTCCCGGAACAGCAGATGGACGGGGATCTCGGTGGTCGTCTCGTTCTGGATGAGCCGAGCGGGCCGCGCGGCCCCCTCGGGCTCCGGGGTGTGTGAGGTGGTCGTACTCATACGTGCCTCCGTGCCTCCGCGCAGGAAGAGCCGTGGTGAGAGTCGGTGAGGGCGTGAGGGGGTGAGCGAGCGGTCAGGAGCCGGTGGTGAAGGAGCGAGCGGTGAAGACGTCAGGCGAACAGGCGGCGCCAGGTCTCAGGGCCCGGGTAGCCGTCCGCCGCGCCGCCGCGCCACCCCTGGGCCCGCTGGAACGCCTCCACGTTCCGCCGGTCCGACTCGCCCCAACGCGGCCCCGGACCCGAGGTGTAGTACTTGCCGAAGCCCTTCTCGATCAGCCGCTTCCCCAGCCGGGTGACGAACGCGTTCTCCGCGCCCGGCCGGAACATGCCGCGCCCCGGATAGCCGAGGACACCGTGCGAGGCGGGTGTCACGGCGGCCGGGGACTTCGGGGCCGCGGGGCCGCCCGGCCTGACGGGCGCCGGCCTTCCCGTCGGGCGGTGCACGACCGGAGGTCTGTGCGACTCCGCCGACGCGCCCCTGGGGCCGTGGCTCACGTTCGGTGCCGGCGGGATGTCCCTGCCCCTCCCGGTGACCAGGTACGACCAGGTCAGCGGGCCCGGAATCCCGTCGGCGTGACGGCCTGACCAGCCCTGCGCCCGCTGGAACGCCCGGGTGGCCCTGCGGTCGGCGTCCGACCAGATCGGCCCCGGGCCACCCGGGTAGAAACGGGCCCCGCCGCGCGTCACCAGCATCTGCCCCAGCCGGACGATGTGCTGGTTCCGCGCCCCGGGCCCGAAGGCCGCGGCACCGGGGAAGCGGTCGCCACGCGACGGCCCGGCGGGCCCTTTCGCGCCGGCCCCGTCCGCCGGGGCGACCGGCGCGGCGGCGCCTTCGAAACCGCCGGAGCTGTCACCGGTAGCGCCCTCGACGAAGCCCTCGGAGCCCTTGGTGAAGCCTCCGGAACCGTTGGTGAAGCCGTCGGAGCCACCGGTCGAGCCGTCGGTGAGGCCGCCGGAACCGTTGGCGGCGTCGTCGGAACCCTCGGAGGTGTCCGTCCCGTCGCCGGGAGAGCCCGTGCCGTCCGGGATCAGCCCCTTGTAGCGGTACGGCACATAGCGGTTCGCGTTGTTCCAGTACGCGTACGGGGTGGCCTGCCTGCGGGCGTACGGGCGGGCCGACTCGTAGGCGATGTAGCGGGTCCGGGTGTGGTCCGTCCAGCCTCCGAAGAGGACGACGTGCGAACCCTGGCGCGGGTTCTTCGGATTGTGGAAGAGCAGCATGTCGCCGGGTTCCAGCCGGTCCTTGGAAATGCGCTGCGCGAACTTGTCGAGGCTGCCCGTCCATTCGTTTCCGGGGAGGTTCCAGGCCATCGAGACGAACCCCGAGCAGTCCTGGCGATAACCGTCGGACCAATACTCGCGCATGCTGTACGGCACCTCGTCGGCGATCCACTTCTTGGCCCGTCCGATGATCTCGGCGCGGGTGGTGGGCGGTGTCCTCACCCCCTTCGACGGCTTGCCCCCGCCCGCCGGGCGCCCGCCGGGGCCGTGCAGCGGAGCCTTCTTCCCCTGGGGGGTCCTGGGCCCCTCATCTGCGGGAACGGCACCGGGGCTGCTCGGGCCGTGGGCCGCGGCGACCGCCGGTACGGCAGGCGCGACGCCGAGGGCGGCACCGGCGGCGGAGACCACGACGAGGGCGTTCCTGGCGGTCCTCGCCGCCGGATGACTCAGATGGGCGTACCGGGTCGAGTACGGCATGACCCGCCGCCAGTGGACACAGCCGGGGCATTCGCAATCGGCCCCCGGATCGATCTCCTCGAATACCGGAGTCTCCATACGATTCCCCTCGCGAACCGACCGAAGAATTCCACGCTTCTGCACGCCCGTCAGTTTCTCAACTGTCATCCGGTGTCGCATGCTGACGGTCCAAATGACGTAACGGTTCCGCCGGGCCCTGAGAGGCCCCCTCGCCGGCCCCGCGAGGTCCGGGCCCACTCCCGTCGGCGTCGCGCAGCTGCTCCCGCCTGTACTGACGGCCCGTCAGGAAAGGTGAAGTCCCCCTGTCGCGCGCTGAGTTGGCGAGCGGCTCACCCGTGACAGAAAGTTACTATCCGGTAGAGTTACGTTCATTGAGTCCGGTCACCCGTGTTCTTGACGACGGAACCCACCGGTTGCATGATCAGCGCTGAACCAGAGCCGCGTCACCACGAAGAAGTTCCCCCACGGGTCTTGACCAGTCCCGATGACTTCTTCACATGAAGAGCGGGGCACGGGGGTTTCGGGCAGGCACTCCAAAAGTGCTACCCGCCCCTCGATGTCGCGCTTCTTCCGCCGTCGCCTTCCGCGCATACACGGACCCACCCCTAGAGACCTGCCACCTTTCTTCGGGAGCCGTTTCACCCCCCACCCGAACCCGCCCCCTTTGCGTCCCCTCCTTCCCTTTTCGTGACCCCTTTCCTTGCCTCCTGCCTTTTTTCGGCAGGCGCCGAAAGGGGTATTCAAGCCTGCCCGAAAAACGCATTCCCAGCACACTCCTTGAAATCTCATCGAAACTGTTCGGTAGCGTTGACGACGTAAATGGCGAGTGCCATATTCATCCCGTCGGAAGGCATCGCCCCTCGAATACGAGGCCCCGGCGGCGCCCTCCTGTCCACGTGATTTCTGAGAGGACGAGAATGAACAAGAAGAAGTGGACCCGTCCACTTGTCACGGCTCCGTTCCTGGCCACCGTGGTCCTTTTCTCGGCGGACCCCGCCCACGCGGTGGGTGGGTGCCTCCGTGACGGGGACACGGACCAGGTGAAAATCGCTCCGAAGGCTGCTTCATTCAAGGAGCAGGCCAGGGCCGTGGCGCGGCAGCAAGACCGGAACAGCTGGCAGGACGTGGTCTGGAGAGGGACCGAAAAGAAGTGCGCATCCAATTCTCCGGGCAACTGCAATTACTCCTGGGCCGTGAACAAGACCACGAACTTCGGTTGGGCCGTAGGTGGTCAGGTCAGCCTCGGTAACGCCAGTTCGCCGAGCAAGAAGTGGTACAACTTCGTCCTCTCTCTCATCCCCTCGATCCAGAAGTCGTCCACGATCAGCACCACGGAGACGTTCGAGCAGCCGGTCCCGCCGGGAGGGTTCGGTCAGCCGTGGCAGGTGGTCCAGCGGCGATGGAAGAGCGGCGACTACGTGGGCGGCTGGGTCAACCAGAACAGGGCATGCACCTTCGGCCTCAACCAGGCCGGCCACGTGTACACCTGGGACCCGAACGTGCGATGGGGCTACTGGCAGGCCAACATCCGGGAGCGCGAGTACGACGGGATCGCGGTGAACGGAAAGCTCTGACCTCACGCTCGGCGGGGGTGCTCCGTGGTCGGGAGCACCCCCGTCGCTCCGGTAAAGTTCTTCTCGCGCGCCGCTAGCTCAGTTGGTTAGAGCAGCTGACTCTTAATCAGCGGGTCCGGGGTTCGAGTCCCTGGCGGCGCACCATCCGGAGAGGCCCCTCGCGAGCGCATCGCGAGGGGCCTCTCCGCGTGTGCGCCTCGCTCCGCATGTGCGCATCACCCCGCCCACTCCCCCGGGCCCCGCGCACTCCCTCCTCACTCCCCACGAATCCTCCACGGATGCCCCATTAACCGCGTATGACCGGTAAACGACGTGTTTCGCATCTTGCGATCAAGATGAACACCATAGAACCCTGGGCCGTAAGAGACTGCGGATACACGGCGGTTGGGGGGCCTTGGGCGGTTTGCGCCCTGGGGATGGGGATCCGGGGCCCTCGACGAGGCACGCGACGTACGCGCTCAGGAACAAAAGATGCCGAGGGGGCATCAATGCAACCGGATGGGCGCCGTCCCGTGTCTCCATGGTGTAGATCACATGGTGACGATGACCCACTGATGCGTCCGTAACGGTCGAGGGGGACCGATTCGGACGAAAGACCGACGAACACACACTCGACGAAGTGTGTGCGGGGGGAATGACTCATGACGTCGACGCCGACGGGCGGCCGGCATTACAACGACCCATCCGAAACGACCCGGCTGAAGGTGCCGTCACACCGCACAGGAGCCTTTCGCAAGCTCAAGAAGAACCTTCCGAGATACGACTACGAGCACTACAGCCGCCTCGCCGGCCCGCTCACCCAGCCCGACCCGACCAAGCCGTACACGGTGCAGTACCGGTCGCTGATCTCGCAGGAGCCGCACCGCCTCAGGGTCGCCCTGATGCTGGCCGCCGCGCCGCTGCTCTCCCTGGTCCTGCTGGCCTGGCTGCTGCAGCAGGAGCACTGGACCGAACGCGACTACGTCGAGTACGAGTTCCTGCCCGCCCTCGACATGGTCATGCTGGTCTCGATCGGCCTGATCGAGTTCTTCCGCTGCATGAACGTGCTGTCGAACGCGCACGCCACCCTGGTCGCCCGCGACCCGGTCCCGGTGGTGCCCGAGACCGGCACCAGAGTCGCCTTCCTCACCTCCTTCGTGCCCGGCAAGGAACCGCTGGAGATGGTGACGAAGACCCTGGAGGCCGCGGTGAAGCTCCGTCACCGCGGGCTGCTGCACGTGTGGCTGCTCGACGAGGGCGACGACGCGGACGTGAAGGCGGTCTGCGCGCGCCTGGGCGTGCACCACTTCTCCCGCAAGGGCATCGCGAAGTGGAACCAGCCCAAGGGCCCGCACCGCGCCAAGACCAAGCACGGCAACTACAACGCCTGGCTCGACGCGCACGGCGACGACTACGACTTCTTCGCCTCGGTCGACACCGACCACATCCCGCTGCCCAACTACCTGGAGCGGATGCTCGGTTTCTTCCGGGACCCGAACATCGGCTTCGTCATCGGCCCGCAGGTGTACGGCAACTACGACAACTTCGTCACCAAGGCCGCCGAGTCCCAGCAGTTCCTGTTCCACGCGCTGATCCAGCGCGCCGGCAACAGGTACGGGGCGCCCATGTTCGTCGGCACCTCCAACGCCGTACGCATCAAGGCGCTCAAGCAGATCGGCGGGCTGTACGACTCGATCACCGAGGACATGGCCACCGGTTTCGAGATCCACCGTCACAAGAACCCGGCGACGGGCAAGAAGTGGCGCTCGGTCTACACCCCGGACGTGCTCGCGGTCGGTGAGGGGCCGAGCGCCTGGACGGACTTCTTCACCCAGCAGATGCGCTGGTCGCGCGGGACGTACGAGACGATCCTCACGCAGTACTGGAAGGGCTGGTACTCGCTGCCGCCGACCAAGCTCTTCAACTACACGATGATGATCATCTTCTACCCGATGTCGGCGCTCAACTGGATCCTGGCGGCGCTGAGTTGTGCCCTGTTCCTGGGTCTCGGCGCCTCGGGTGTGAACATCGACCCGGTGGTGTGGCTGATGCTCTACGGCAACGCCTCCGCGCTCCAGATAGGCCTGTACGTCTGGAACCGCCGGCACAACGTCTCCCCGCACGAGCCGGAGGGCTCCGGCGGTGTGGCCGGCATGGTGATGTCCGCGCTCTCCGCGCCGCTCTACGCCAAGGCGCTGATCGACTCGGCGCTGCGCCGCAAGAGCAAGTTCGTGGTGACGCCCAAGGGTGATTCGGCGAGCCCCGACCGGTGGTTCGGCACCTTCCGGTACCACTGGTACTTCATCGTCATCTTCGGTGCCTCGATCGCCGCCGGGTTCGTCTTCGGCAACGCGCACCCCGCGATGATCATCTGGGCCGTCTTCGCCATGATGATCACCGCCCTCCCCATCGTCGCCTGGCGCTACATGCTGCGGCAGGACCGGAAGAAGGCCGCCGCCGCGGCCGCACTGCAGGGGTCCATGGTGGCGCCGCCCGAGGCGGCTCCCGCACCGTTCGCGCCACCCCACGCACCGCACGCCCCACCCGCGCCCCACGCTCCCCAGCACAAGCCGAGCTGGGCCGCGTCCGGGTCGGGCGGCGGGGGTAGCGACCAGACCATGCAGATCGCCCTGGGCGGACTTGGGGGACGTAAGGAATGAAGGACCGTGCAGGCCGCCGCCGCGCCCGTCGCCTCGCGATCGGCTCGGCGGTGGTCCTCGCGCTCGCCGGGATGAACGGGCCGTGGGTGTACCGCTTCAGTACCGAGAAGTACCACGAGTACAAGATCAACAGACCCGAGTACAAGGCGGACAACGGGCACTGGCAGATCGTGGAGTTCCCGGAGAAGTACCGGCAGAACACCATCCACGCCGCACTGCTGCACACCGGCAAGATCTTGCTGATCGCGGGCTCGGGGAACGACGCCGAGAACTTCGACAGGAAGAAGTTCGACACCCGCCTCTGGGACCCGGTCAAGCAGACGATCAAGCGGGTGCCGACCCCGGCCGACCTGTTCTGCACCGGGCACACCCAGCTGTCCAACGGCAATCTGCTGATCGCGGGCGGCACCAAGCGCTACGAGAAGCTGAAGGGGGATGTCACCAAGGCCGGGGGCCTGATGATCATCCACAACGAGAACCCCGACAAGGGCATGCGACTGAAGGCGGGGACCAGGTTCGTCGGCAAGGCGAACGGCAAGACGTTCGTCCTCAAGGACACCGTCGAACTCAAGAAGGCCGTCAAGACCTTCGACCCGGACACCGGGAAGTTCACCGGCAACAAGCCGGGCATCGCCCGCGCCTACGTCGAGGCCGAGCGCAGCGGCAAACGGTACGAGACGGGGACGGAGGACAACTACAAGGTCGTCGGCCTGAAGGGCGAGGACGCGCGGAACACGTACGGCATCGCGCAGAAACTCGCCCTCGACAAGAAGGACTTCCAGGGGATCAAGGACGCCTACGAATTCGATCCGGTCGCCGAGAAGTACATCAAGGTCGACCCGATGAACGAGGCACGCTGGTACCCGACACTGACGACGCTGACGGACGGCACGGTCCTGTCGCTGTCCGGGCTCGACGAGATCGGACAGCTCGTCCCGGGCAAGAACGAGATCTACGACCCCGAGACGAAGAAGTGGACGTACACCAAGGACGAGCAGCAGTTCCCGACGTACCCGGCGATCTCCCTGATGCAGAACGGCAAGTTGTTCTACTCGGGCGCCAACGCGGGGTACGGGCCGGACGACATCGGGCGCGACCCCGGCATCTGGGACCTGAAGACGAACAAGTTCACCAAGGTCCCCGGCATGAGCGACAGCAAGCTCCTGGAGACCGCCGGGACCGTGCTGCTGCCCCCGGCGCAGGACGAGACGTACATGGTCATCGGCGGGGGCGGGGTCGGTGAGTCGGAGCGGTCCAGCAAGCGGACCCGGGTGATCGATCTGCTGGCCGACCGGCCGCGGTTCGTGGACGGGCCGCGGCTGGCGAAGGGCACCCGGTACCCGCAGGCCTCGATCCTGCCCGACGACACCGTCCTCATCTCCGGCGGCTCCGAGGACTACCGGGGGCGCGGCGACTCCAACATCCTCGAAGCGCGGCTGTACGACGCGAGGACGGGCGAGATGCGGAGGGTGGCCGACCCGCTGGTGGGCCGGAACTACCACTCCGGGTCGATCCTGCTGCCGGACGGACGGGTCGTGTTCTTCGGGTCGGACTCCCTGTACGCCGACAAGGCCAACACCAAGCCGGGGGAGTTCGAGCAGCGGATCGAGATCTACACGCCGCCGTACCTCTTCCAGGACGCCCGGCCCACGTTGACCGGGGAGAAGAAGACGGTCGCGCGGGGCGGGAAGGCGACGTTCGGCACGAGGCACGGGTCGTCGATCGCGTCGGCGCGGCTGATCCGGCCGAGTGCGTCGACGCATGTGACCGATGTGGACCAGAAGTCGATCGAGGTGGACTTCGAGGTGACCGGGGACGAGATCACGGTGACCGTGCCGAAGAACCGGAATCTGGTGCAGTCGGGCTGGTACATGCTGTTCGTGACGGACGACGCGGGGACGCCGAGCGAGGCTCGGTGGGTGAAGGTCCCCTAGGTCCCCCAGCGTTCGGACGGTGACCGGACGGCGAGAACCCCAGGTCATAGACCTGGGGTTCTCGTGTCGGTCGGCGGGCCTGAGGCTCAGCGCGGGGCGTTCAGGGCCTCGGGGGCCCGTTCGCCGGCGAGGGTCTGCAGGACCGCGCGGACGGCGTCCGTCGCCGCCCGCTCCTGGGCCTCGCGGGTGCTGGCGCCCAGGTGCGGGGTCACCGTCACCTCGTCGAGGGCGAGGAGCGGGGAGTCGGTGCACGGCTCGTCGACGAAGACGTCCAGGGCCGCGCCGGCGAGGCGGGACTCCCCCAGGGCGGTGTGGAGGGCCGCCTCGTCCACGATGCCGCCGCGGGAGACGTTGGCGAGATAGGCCGTGGGCTTGACCAGGCGGAGTTCGGCCTCGCCGATCAGGCCCACGGTCTTCGGCGTCCTCGGTACGTGGACGGTGACGAAGTCGGACCGGGAGAGCAGCTCGTCCAGCGGCACCGGCTTGATGCCGTGCTGGTCCGCCGTCTCCGCCGTGGCGTAGGGGTCGTGGCCGAGGACCGTCATGTCGAAGGCGGCCATGCGGCGCGCGACCGCCAGACCGATCCGGCCGAGCCCGACGATCCCGAGGGTCTTGCCCGCGAGTTCGGTGCCGACATGGGTGGCGCGCCGCCACACACCGGACCTCAGCTCCCGGCCCGCCGCCTGGATGTCGCGGGCCGCCGCCAGCAACAGCCCGCACGTCAGCTCGGCGGCGCTGACGACGTTGGCGGCCGGGGCGTTGACCACCACGACGCCGGCCTCGGTGGCGGCGACGACGTCGATGTTGTCGACCCCCACCCCGGCCCGCCCGACGACGGCGAGGTGGGGGGCCGCCGCCAGGACCTCGGCGTCCACGGTCGTGGCGCTGCGGACGAGGAGCGCGTGGGCCTCGGTCACCGCGCCCAGCAACTGCGCGCGGTCGGCGCCGTCGCAGTGGCGCACCTCGTACCCGGGGCCGAGGCGCTCCAGGGCGGCCGCCGGCAGGGGGTCGGCGACCAGGACGACACGGGAAGACATCTGAATCTCCGTAGGGGTGGGGGCGGTTGGGCTGTGCCTCGGGTGGGGGACGAGCCGCGGCTCAGCTCTGGACGGCCATCGCGATACCGAAGGCGATCATGACCGTGCCGGCGGTCGCGTCGACGTTGCGGCGGACCGAACGGCGCCGCATCCAGGTGCGCAGGCCGTGGGCGCCGAGGCTGATCAGGCCGTACCAGATGACCGCCTCCAGCGCGTTGACCGCGGCCAGCGCGGTGCCCATCAGCGCGGGCGAGACACCTTCGGGGATGAACTGCGGGATCGTGGCGCCGTAGAAGACACCGACCTTCGGGTTGGCCAGGTTGTTGAGCATGCCCCGGCCGAAGGAGCGCCACAGCGAGGCGGCCTCCGGTTCGAGGTCGGCGTCGCCCTCCTTGGCCGCGCCGATGGCCCGCGCCGAGCGCCACAGCCCGATGCCCAGCCAGACCATGTAGGCGGCGCCGACGATCCGGAACACGGTGTACGCGGTCTCGGAGGCGGCGAGCAGCGCGCCGACGCCGACCGCGATGGCCGCGCCCCACAGGACGGCGCCGACGCCGACACCGACGCCGGTGATGAACCCGTGGAGCCGGCCGCGCGCGACGGTGTTGCGGATGACCAGCGCGGTGTCCACGCCCGGCATGATCACCAGCAGGGCTGACACCAGGGCGAACGAGACCAGTGCCTGGAGGACCGACACGTCTACACTCCTGTCTTCTCGGCCGTGACCCCGATGATCTCGGCCAGGGGGATTCCGTCGCGCGTGAGGCCGCGCAGCCAGTTGCGGTAGAAGATCCGTCCGGGGGCCTGCCAGTTCTCAACGGGCGCGGCGGACGGGTCGTCACCTGGGAAGTAGTGGGCGGGGAGGGCGATGTCCGCGCCCTTGGCCGCGTCGCGCCGGTACTGCCGCAGCAGGGTGTCGGGGTCGTACTCCGGGTGCCCGGAGACGTACAGCTCCCGGCCGTCCCGGCTTGCCGCGATGTGCACCCCGGCCTCCGGCGACTCCACCAGGATCCGCAGGTCCTCGGTCTTCTCGAAGTCGGCGCGGAGGTTTTCGGTGTGGCGCGACTGCGGGACCGCGATCACCGACTCGATGTCCGCCAGCAGCGGGGACGAGGGGTCGGTGAGCCGGTTGGGGAAGTTCCCGAACAGCTTGGCGGGCAGCTCGTGCTTGGGGATGCCGTACCGGTGGTACAGCGCGGCCTGCGCGCCCCAGCAGACGTACTGGGCGGAGGTGACGTTCTCCCGCGCCCAGTCCATGATGCCGCGCAGCTCGTCCCAGTACGTGACCTCCTCGAAGGGGAGGAGTTCGACGGCGGCGCCGGTCACGATCAGGGCGTCGAACCGACGGTCGGCGACGTCCTCGTGCGTCAGGTAGTGCTCCTTGAGGTACGCCTCGGGCGTGCTCCTGGAGACGTGGTCCCGGGGGCGCAGCAGGGTGACGCGTACGGGGAGGCCGGCACCGGACAGCAGCCGCAGCACCTGGGTCTCGGTGACCGGCTTGTCCGGCATCAGGTTGAGGAGCGCCAGTTCGACTGCCGGCGTCGCGGGCACGGCGTCGCGTGGCTCGACGGTGACGGTGATGCCTTCGGCGGCGAGCCGGTCGACGGCGTCGATCGGGGTGGGGACGATGAGGGTCACTGTGCGGGGCTCCTGGTGATCGCGGTCTCGGTGGCGGTGTCGGTCGCGGTCCCGGTCGCTGTCTTCGCCGCGGTGGTGGCGTCGAGTTCGGCGAGTACGGCGGTGACACACCGGTCGGCGTCCGCCAGCGCGCGGTTGCGGCCGCCGGGCGACGGGACGTAGTGGTTGTAGAAGGTGGCGCCCTCGCAGAGCGGGCCGAGGACGCGGACCTTCCGGTCGGGCCGCCCGTCGGCGGCGACGGGATGCTGGTCCGCCGTGATGTCGACGCCCCGGCTGCTGAGGGCTCCCGGACGGTGCCTGCGGATACGTCCGCTCGCCAGGAGGTCGGCCAGCAGCGGGCTGCCGGTCGCCTCGACGTCGGGCTGGCCCGAGGTGGCGTACGCAAGCCAGTCCGCCGGGGCCTCGTAGCCGGTGCCGAGGCGGGTGGAGGAGATCCGCCACACCGTCCCGTCCCACTCGACGCGCGGCGCGGGACCGAAGGGCACGCTGACGATGCCGGCCTCCAGCAGGGCGAAGAGTTCCTCGTGCCGGTCGAGCTGCGGGCCGGTCACCGACCGGTTGAGCGTGGCGGTGAAGGAGCCGTAGAACTCGTCGTGGGAGTTCTCGTCCAGGCCGCCGAAGTCGACGGCGTGGCGGACGACGTCGCGCAGGTCGCGCAGGACTTCGAGGCCCGCCTTGGTGGGGCTGCCGCCGAGGCCCAGCCGCGCCTCGACCAGGTCCGACCGCAGCCGCTCCTCGTACCACTTGCGGTAGGCGTCGGCGGAGTCGAACGCGGCGCTGTCGGGGAAGAGCAGCTCCTGCGGGTCGAAGTGCCCGAACCGCTCGGCGTGTTCGACGTCCAGGGCGGTCAGCTCGTCGTCCAGAGTGCCCGCGTCCGCCGCCGCGCGCAGCCGCTCCGTCAGGGTCCGCTCGGCGTCGGCTCCCCCGGCGAGGGCGGCGCCGAGACGGTGGAAGGCGCTGCGCATCTCGGCGCGGATCAGGGGGAGCAGGTCGCCGTGCAGGTCCAGGGGGCGGTCTCCCCCGGCGGCCCGGAGGCGGTCCAGGGTCTGCGGCGAGAACACCACCGGCCGGTACGGTCCGCCGGTGCGGTTGTCGGCGGGCCGGGCCCGGAAGGGGATGCCGGTGCGGGAGAACAGCAGGATGCTCGGTTCCCGTCCGCTGGGCAGATAGCGCAGGCCGCCGTCGACGGCCTCGTAGCGGCCGCCCCGGCCGACGGTGAGCGAGGCGAGGACGTCCATCGCCGACAGGCCGGTGCCGCCGAGGGCCAGGGTCTGGCCGGCGGTGACGTCCGCGAAGGCGTCGGCGGGCGGGTAGATCTCGTGGATCCGCCGGGACGCTCCCGGCGCCTGCGGGTCGGGGGCGGCCGGTGGGGTGTGACCGGTGGTGAGGAAGACCGTGTCCACCCGCAGGGTCTCGCCGGTGTCCAGGGTGATCAGCCGCGAGTCGTCCGGGCCGGTGGACAGGCTGGTCGCCGTGGCGCGGTGGAACCGTATCTCGACGTTGCCGGGGACCCGGTCGAGGAGGCGCCGCAGGAACCAGCGGAGGTACTCGCCGAGCACCCGCCGGGGCAGGAAGTCGTCCGGGCGCACGGGACGGCCCTCGGCGCCGAGGGTGTGACCGTCGTCGGCCACCTTCAGGCCACGGGCTGTCACCCACTCGTAGAGGTTGGGGCCGCGGTCACCGACGGCCGCGCCCACCGTCGCCTCCTCGGGGAAGAGGCTCACCTGCGCGCAGACGGTGTTGAGCAGCAGGTGGTCGGGCTGGTCCACGGCGTGGATGCCGACGCCGGAGCCGTCGGGGTCGACCACCTCGACCACGAGCCGCCGCCCCGCCCGCTCCGGCGACGCGGCGTGGGTGACGAGACGTTCGAGCACGCCGATGCCACGCGAGCCGAGCCCGACGATGCCCACGGTGCCGGCGACGGGAGTCCCCTGGACGGAGGAGTCGGGACTCTCCTGGACGGAGGAGTCGGGCTGAACTGCTGCTGCTTGCAAGGCAGTTGTCCGGGGAGAAGTCGTCACCACCGCTCCGTCTCCCCGAAGAAGTCGGCGATGGAGGTGACACGGCCGGACCCGGCGGCCACGCGGTGCACTTCGAGACCCACGGCGAGGTCCAGGACGCCCAGGCCGAACGGGGAGAAGATGACCGGCTTGTCCGCGCCGACCGCGGCCTCCCCGTTGATCACCTCGGCGAGGGTGCCGGTGATGAAGTCCCGGTTGCCGTACTTCTGTTCGGCCAGATGCGGCGAGGTGTCGGCCTTCAGGCAGTGGTCGACGTCGTCCAGCACGTTGTAGGAGTCGGCGATGATCTCGGGGCCGATGTCCCGCAGGGAGATGTTGAGGACGATCTGCCCCGGGGCGAACGCGTCGGTGTCCAGGACGTACGGCTCCCCGGCCGTGGTGGCGAAGACGACCAGGTCGGCGCCGGACACGGCCTCCTGGAGGGTGCCGGCATAGGACGCCGGGTATCCCAGGCGCTCGGTGGCGTGGGTCGCCAGCGCGCTGCCGTACTCCTGGCTCAGGTCGTGCACCGCGACCTGTTCGAACGACCACTGCTCGGCGTGGAAGAACTCCAGGATGTTGCGGGCGATGATGCCCGCGCCCACGACCGCCAGCCGGCCGTCTCTGCGCTCCCCCGCGAGGACGTTCGCCGCGAGGACGGCCGACGCGGCCGTGCGGGCGGCGCTGATCTGCGAGGCCTCCAGGAGCGCGAAGGGGTAGCCGGTCTCGGCGTCGTTCAGGACGAGCGTGGCCGAGGCCCGGGGTATGCCGCGCTGGATGTTGGCCGGGAAGCTCGCGATCCACTTGATGCCGGCGACCTCGCGCTCACCGTCGAGGTAGGCGGGCAGGGCGATGATCCGGTCCCCCGGCTTCTCGGGGAAGCGGAGGAAGTAGCTGTCCGGGTTCACGGAACGCCCGGCGTGGTGGGCGAGATAGGTGTCGCGCACGACCCGGACGATGTCCTGACGGCTGTCCCGGACGATGTCCTGGACCGTACGGCCGCCGACGACATCAAATTCGAACATGGTGACTCCTTCAACTGCTGCTGGACTGGTCGCGCGATGGGGCGATGGGGCGATGGCACGCTGACGCGATGTCGTGATGGGGCCCGGCGCGATGAGAGGTGAGAGGCGAGACGGTGAGGCGCCGGAGGGGTCGTTCGGTGAGGGAGCTGTCAGTCGTCGGCGGTGCCGAAGCGCTCGTCGACCCAGGCGTCGTCGTAGATCGTGTCGAGGTAGCGCTCGCCGAGGTCCGGGCTGATGGCGACCACCGACGCGCCCCGGGGGATCGCGTGGCGCCGGGCCGCGACGGCGGCGAGCACCGAACCGGTGGAGCCGCCGGCGAGGACGCCCCGCCGGGTCGCCAGCCGCCGGCACATGCGTACCGCCTCGACCTCCGGCACCATGACGACCTCGTCGACGAGCCCGTCACGGAAGATCTCCGGACGCCGGCTCGTGCCCAGACCGGGGATGTGCCGGCGGGCGGGCGGCGAGTCGAAGGTGACCGAGCCGACCGAGTCGACGGCGACGATCCGGGTCCCGGGCGAGTACTCGCGGAAGTACTCGGCGCAGCCCATGAGCGTGCCGGTGGTGCCGGCGCCCACGAAGAGCAGGTCGACCCCGCGCTCCTTGAGCAGGGCCGGGGCGGTGCGCCGGTAATGGGCCCGCGGGTTGGCCTCGTTGGCGTACTGGTTGGGCCACACCAGCTCGGGGTCCTCGCGCAGCCGGGCGTGGATGTGGTCGATACGGGACTGCAGGAAGCCGCCGTTGGCGTCCCTGCGGTCGACGACGACGACCTCGGCGCCGTACGCCCGCATCAGACGGAGGCTCATGGACGCGGTGTTGGGGTCAGCGACACAGGTGAACCGGTAGCCGCGGGCCGCGCAGACGGAGCTCAGCGCGATACCGAGGTTGCCGGAGGACGACTCGATGACCCGGCCGCCGGGCTTGAGCACGCCACGGCTCTCCAGGTCCTCCAGCAGGCCCACGGCCGCCTTCAGTTTGATGGATCCCGCGGGGTTGAGTCCTTCGATCTTGAGCGTGAGATCGACGTCGCCGATGAAACCGCTCAGGTCGAGAAAGAGATCGTCGAGTACCAGGTCATACGCATGACGAAAGATCATCGAGCACCTTCGGTAACGGGTCGAACGTGACGGAGGTGGTACGAGTGCGTGCGACGGCGGCCTCCGGCGGCACGACCACGACACCCTGGACGCAGTGTCGGCGCGGGTGTGCCCATGAACCATTTTTGGACATGGGCATGCCAAAACTGCGCGCATGGCCGTCGGAGGACGTGACGCGGAGGTGATCCGGGGTTCGCCGGCGGAGGACGGTGCCGCCCGCGCCACCGGACCGGAGGTCAGAAGGGCGCGGCCTCAGCCGTCGAAGGCGCCCGGCGAACCGGAGGGCGGCCCGGTGCGACAGGGCCGGAGGTGCGCCGGACATCGCCCGGACGGACAGGAACCGGTCCGGGCGGCGACGCGAGGGCCTTCCCGGACGAGATGAGTCGCCGACATCGAGCGGTGCGTCAGAGGGACGTCACCGCGACGGAGACGGAGCTCCGCCCACCCTGTCGGCAGGGCGACGGCACGTGTTAAGTGATCGTCCGTCTGCTCGCGGACCGAGGCCCCCGACGGCCCGGAACGGCATTCCCTCGGCGCGGCGACCGCACGCGTGACATGCACGCCTTTCCCCTTCCCCCGTTGGCGGCAACCGTGTTGCCCTTGCGTCACGGACCGGCGCTTCGACGCCCATCCGTGATCTTGAAGAAACTTTAGCCCACGATCTGTGACGGGTCTATGACAGCAGCGTTAAGGGCTGACGTAGGTAACCCTAAGTTCGTGGACGGCCATCGTCATCCGGACGCTTTGGCCAGATCAAGGGCGTATTCCGGCCACCACTCCCCCGCCTTCGGCCCGCCTTTGCACTCCCCGTCGGACTCCCCCGGGCGCTTGACCCAGAGATACGCGTCCACGAGCGGATCCGCCGTCTTCGTCGTCGGGGACTCCCCGAGGGCCCGCCCCGGCGGATTGCACCAGCGCTCGTCCTCGTCGCCCTCGTCCCAGGGGCCGTTGCCGTTGCGGCTGGTGTCGATGACGAAGGGCTTGTCCCCGATCTTCGAGGAGAGCTGCTTGCCGTACTCGATGGAGTCCTCGGTGGTGTAGAAGTTCGAGACGTTGACGGCGAAGCCGTCGGCCTGTTCGACGCCCGCCCACTTGAGGGGGTCGTAGATCTCCTCGGGGTCGCCCCAGCCCGCGTTGCCCGCGTCGAGGTACACCTTCGTGTTCTTCAGCGCGCCCAGCGTCTCGATCGCGCCCTTCAGCAGGTCGTACCGCTCCGCGTGGAACTCCTCCGGCGTACAGCCGTCCACCACGTGGAGCACCGCGTCGGGCTCCAGGACGATGGTGGCCGGACGGTCCCCGATGCCCCGGGCCACGCCGTCGATCCACGCCCGGTACGCGTCGCCGTCGGCCGCGCCGCCGCCGGAGTACTGGCCGCAGTCGCGGTGCGGGATGTTGTAGAGGACGAGGACGGCGTCCCGGTCGGCCTTCTCCGCGGCCTCGGTGAAGCCCTCGGCCTCCCGCTCCGGGTTCTCCGGGCCGATCCACTCACCGGTCGGCTGCTCGGCGATCCTGCGGATCAGCTTGGCGTCCTCGTCCTTGCCGGCCTTCTCGTAGGCGGCCACCTGCGCCGCCGCGTTCCCCTTCGGATTGACCCAGAACGGGTCCGTGCCGTTCGGCTGTTGGGTGATGCCGGCGCCGGAGTCCCGGCCCTTGTCCCCGTCACCGTCGTCCCCCCCGGAACAGCCGGCGAGCAGTAACGCGACCCCCACCACCGCCACGGACGCCCGAACCCCGGCCCCCCTACTGCCGTACATCCAACTCCCCCTTGGGTGCACCGTGTCGTAAGCCCCAATCCTGGCATAAATCCCGCCTCGCCAACGAGGTCGTCGCCACCCACCGGGCGCCCCCGGCACGGGAGGCGTGACGCGAAACCGCCCCGCACCGCCGCCACCTGATCCCCTGACAGAGCGTCACGGGCCGTCGACTTGGCGTCAAACAGCCCCTAGCCGGTGACGCCCCCACGCTCTAGGCTCGCAGTCGAACGGCCCCCGCCATCGGCCCGTCACACCCCTCTGTGGGCACCGCACACCCAGACCTCCCGCGTCGGCGCCGGGTCACTCGCGCGACCCGAGCACCCGCGGTCGAGGACCGGCCCGGCCGGCGGCCCCGGGGGGAGCGGGTCGCCGACCGGGCCGGGAGCACGCGGACTTCGCAGGTGCGGGGGTCACGTATCAGGGGCCCCTTGATGCTGGTCTCTTTCCGGTCAAAGTCCCGCTGTCCGCTGTGACGGTGAGAGTCCCGCTGTCTGCTGTCTGCTGTCTGCCGTCTGCCGTCTGCCGTCTGCCATCCGCTGTGCCTGCCACGGTCCTGTGCCGGGTCACGGTCCGGTGCCGCTCAGGTAGGCGTTGACGACGACGTTCGCCGAGTATGTGCGGGTCGCCTTTTCGAACGTGCCGCCGCAGGTGACGAGTCGGAGTTCGGCGCGCCCCGACTGCCGTACGCCGTAGGCCTGTCGGGCGTCGAAATCGTCGCGGCCGATGACCTGGACGTCGTCCACGGTGAACTCGGCCATCCGGCCGTCGCTGCGGGCCACCCGGATCTTGTCGCCGACGCGCATCGCGCTCAGCTTGTAGAAGACGGCCGGCCGGGTCTCGGTGTCGACGTGCCCGACGAACAGCGCGGCGCCCGTCGCCCCGGGCCGCGCACCGCCCGCGTACCAGCCGACGACGCCCGGCTGACCGTAGGACGGCGGTTCGACCGCCCCGTCCCGGTCGAGGCCGCGCGCCACGACCGGTGCCTGCACGCCCATCGAGGGAATGTCCAGCCGCTGCGGCTTCGCACCCTTCAACGGCTCGGCGGCGGGCGGCAGTTCGGCCTGGGCGGGCCGTCCGACGGCCGCCACGTCGCCGGTGGTCGGCGCGGAACTGCCCTGCCGTACGTCGGTGACCTCGCGGCCCCACAGCCACAGCGCGAGCAGCAGTACGGCCCACGCGACACCGGCGATGAACCGGCCGGTCCCGCCGCCGGACCCTCCCCCGAACCCGCCTTCGCCACCACTGCCGTTGTCCGAGTAGTCCCGTCCGGACATGGCGCCCCCTACTCCGTGCGGCGACCGCGGCCCCGGCGCGCGCCACGCGCCACGACCGCCACCGCCGCGACGCCGGCGAGGACCAGTCCGACCACCGCGTGGCGGGCGCCGGGACCGGTGTGCCGGGCATCGTCCATGGAGTTGGCCGGATCGGCGGAGGCCCGCGCGCCGACGGGGTCGGCCGCCGCCGCGAGCTGGTCCGCCGCTCCACCGCCGCCCGCACGGACGGGCGCGACCGGCGAGGAGGGCGCGGAGGGCCGCGGGTCGGAGGACCGCCCGCCGGCGGGGGGCTCGGCTGCCGGGGGTGGTTCGGGCCGGGGCGGGTTGGTTGGCGGGGGGCTGGTGCCAGCGGGAGGGCTGCTGCCGTTCGGGGAGCTGATGTCTGCCAGGGACCCAACGCCCGTCAAGGACCCGGTGTCCGCCAAGGACCCGGTGTCCGCCAGGGATCCTGTGTCCCCCAGGGGGCCCTTCTCCGCCAGAGGGTCGGTATCCGCCAGGGACCCGAGGGTCGTCGAGGATCCGGGGCCTGTCGTGGGCCTCCCGGCGCCGGTCGTGGTCGTGGGCCTCCCGGCGCCGGTCGTGGTCGTGGGCTTCCCGTCGCCGATCCTGATCGTCGCCGTGAGCTTGCCCGGCCTGCCGGCGCAGGTGACGCGTACCTCGTAGGTGCCGGGAGCGAGCGAGGAGCGGACGCGGGTCTCCCCGGCGAGCGTGCCGAGGGTTTTGCCCGTGAGCTGGGTGAGCTGAGCGTCCGCGACGAACGCGGTCGAGGTGGCCGCCCCCGTCTTCCCGCCGCAGCCGCCGGCCCGCACCTGGATGTCGGTGCCGGGGGCCGGTGAGGCCGGCACCACCGAGACGTTCCCCGAGTCGGCCGCGTGGGCCGGGGGCGCCGACGCGGCGAGCGCCGTCGCGATCACCGCCCCGGCACAGAGAGTGACTCGCACTGAGCCCATGGTGAACCTCCAGACACCCCCGAGACTCCCCCGCCGTACGCCGGGACGCATCCGGGGAGGCGTCCCGGCTGCTCCGTACGGGTGCCAGGGGGTTTGGAGCTGCTGCCGTTGGAGTGCGTTCAGAGCATTCGGGTGAGCGGGAGTGAGGGTGGAGGGCGGTGTTGTGTTGGGCAGCCTGCATGTCCGAACTGATGTACGTGCATCGATTATGTGACCTTCACGGATAGTGCTCGTTTCTCATGGCGACGGGGCATTCGAGTGAGCCTGGACGGGGGTGGCGGGGTGGGTGAGCTGCGGAGCATCGCGGCGCCGTTCGTCGCGTCCGGGCCGTCCGGCGCGGCTGTCCGGACCCGGCTCAAGCAGCTGACGCCGGGCGATGAGAAGGTGCTGCGGTTGGTGGGCGGGCATCTGGGGTCGTTGGCTTCGCGGGATCTCAAAACGCGCTGCCGGGACGCTCTGGAGCACTCCGCTAAGGCGTGGGCGGTCCGTAAGCGGGAGCTGACGCCGCTGTCGTCGTCGCGGTGGGCGGGCAGTGTCACCAAGGCCACGCATGACCAGTGGGCGCTGGCCCGCCGCTGTCAGTCGGCGCACATCCAGAACCTGGAAGCCGGCATCCGCACGATCGAGGCTCGGCTGGCGCTGCCGGTCGGACAGAAGGGGGCGAATAAGGCGCCGGGAGGTTACCGGTCGCGGCGGGAGTGGCACGCGAAGGCGCGGCGGCTGCGGGTGCTTCAGGACCGGCTGGCCGCCGTGCGGGCCGACTGGGAGACCGGGATCGTGCACGTCGTACGCGGCGGCAAACACCTGGTCCGCGCCCGGCACCACCTGGAGGCGGCCGGGCTGACGGAGCCCGCGTGGCGTGGGCGGTGGGAGGCGCAGCGCTGGTTCTTCCAGGCGGACGGGGAGTCCGGCAAGCGCTACGGCAACGAGACCATCCGTATCAGCCCCGACGGCGAGGTGAGCATCAAACTGCCCGCGCCGCTCGCGCATCTGGCGAACGCCCCGCACGGACGGTACGTCCTCACCGGCCGGGTCGCCTTCGCGCACCGGGGCGGTGACTGGGCGGACCGCGTCGCGGCGAACCGGGCGATCGCCTACCGCATCCACCTCGATACGGGCCCGGGCCGCTGGTATGTGACCGCGTCCTGGCAGATCCCGCCCACTCCGACCGTCCCGATCGAGGCGGCGCTCGCGCACGGCGTGATCGGCGTCGACATGAACGCCGACCACCTCGCCGCCTGGCGCCTGGACATCCACGGCAACCCGGCCGGCAGCCCGCGCCGCTTCTTCTACGACCTGACCGGCACCGCCGAACATCGTGACGCGCAGGTCCGCCACGCCCTGACCCGCCTCCTGCACTGGGCGAAGACCTGCGGGGTGAAGGCGATCGCGGTCGAGGACCTGGACTTCGCCACCGAGAAGACCCGGGAGAAGCACGGCCGCCGTAAACGCTTCCGCCAGCTGATCTCCGGCATGCCCACCGGGAAACTCCGCGCACGGCTGGCCTCGATGTGCGACGCCACGGGGATCGCCGTCATCGCCGTCGACCCGGCCTACACCAGCCGATGGGGTGCCCAGCACTGGCAAAAGCCCCTCACCAGCACCACCCGTAAGACCACTCGCCATGAGGCTGCCGCCGTGGCGATCGGAAGGCGCGCCCAGCAACACCCGGTCCGGCGACGGACGGCACCGCCCCCACACGACCGGAGTGATCGTGCGGGGCATCGGACCGTCCAGGCCGGATCAGGTGTTGCTGGGCGTGAGGGACCCCGCCCCCGCATTCCCGGACCACGGACACGATCCGTGCTGCCCGGGTGCGGAGCGAACGCGGGCAACCAGAACGCCCAACACCGTCCGGGGCGTTCGGCCGAGCACGAGACCTGGCAACAGGACTCACTCCCGCTCAGCCTTTAGGAACGGTTTATCCGGGGCCGGGCGCGACTCAGCGACCTCGCCCGAGTGTCGGAGCCCGAGTGTCAAAGACGGTCCACGAGGTCCGCGATCGAGTTCACGACCGTGGAGGGGCGGTAGGGGAACTTCTCGATCTGCTCGGGGGTGGTCAGACCGGTGAGGACGAGGAAGGTCTCCATCCCGGCCTCGATGCCCGCGAGGACGTCGGTGTCCATGCGGTCGCCGATCATCGCGCTGGTCTCGGAGTGCGCGCCGATCGCGTTCAGGCCGGTGCGCATCATGAGCGGGTTCGGCTTGCCGGCGAAGTACGGCTTCTGCCCGGTCGCCTGGGTGATCAGCGCGGCCACGGCGCCGGTCGCGGGCAGCGGGCCCTCGGTGGAGGGGCCGGTCTCGTCGGGGTTGGTGGCGATGAAGCGGGCGCCGCCGTTGATGAGCCGGACCGCCTTCGTCATGGCCTCGAAGGAGTAGGTGCGGGTCTCACCGAGGACGACGTAGTCGGGCTGGTGGTCGGTGAGGACGTACCCGATGTCGTGCAGCGCCGTCGTCAGACCGGCCTCTCCGATGACGTACGCCGTGCCGCCGGGCCGCTGGTCGTCCAGGAACTGGGCGGTCGCGAGGGCGGAGGTCCAGATGTTCTCCACGGGCACGTCGAGGCCCATGCGGGAGAGGCGGGCGTGCAGGTCACGGGCCGTGTAGATGGAGTTGTTGGTGAGCACGAGGAAGGGACGTCCGGACTCGCGGAGCTTCTTGATGAAGGCGTCGGCGCCGGGGATGGGCACGCCCTCGTGGATGAGCACCCCGTCCATGTCGGTGAGCCACGACTCGATGGGCTTGCGCTCTGCCATGTGCGATCTCCTGCCGGCGTCTGTCGATACCTGCCGTACGTCCGTACATCCGTACGGCCGGGTCCGCCCCAACCCTAGTGAGCCCTGGCCGAAAAGAGGAGGCCGATCTTGGCCGCTGAGACCGGGGTCGCTTCAGGTCAGCGGGGGTGTGGGGCGGGGCGGGGCCGGTGACGTCATCATCGGCGGGGGCGACGGGGCGGCGCGGGCGACGAGGGTCAAAAGTCGGCGAGGTCGGTGTGGGCGTCGGGGGTAGCGCGGAGCGCCGGGGTCGGCGGCGGCAGCGGCGCGGCGACCATCGATGACGGCGCGGGCAGCGACGGGATTCGTGGGCGTCCGCCGAGCATCGACGTCAGCGGCAGCAGCGGCGCGCGGCCATAGACGTCGGCGCGGGCAGCGACGCGGGCGAGGGCGTCCGCCGAGCATCGACGTCGGCGTGCGCGTCAGCGGCAGCAGCGGCGCGGCGACCATCGACGTCGGCGCGGGCAGCGACGCGAGCGAGGGTGTCCGCCGAGCAGCGACATCGGCGCGCGTCGGCAGCGGCAGCGTGGTCAGCGGGCTCGTCTGCGGACCGTTGCTGTCAGGAGGCCGCCGGCGGCCAGGAGCAGGAGGCCGGTCACGTAGGGGAGGGCCTCGCGCATGCCCGACGCGGCCAGTTCCTCGGGGTACGGCCGTCGCTCGTCCGGTACGGCCGCGCCGCCGCCCTCCTTCGCCGCGCCCCCACCGTCCTGGTCGGCCTCCACCCCCTCCTCCTCCCCGTCGGTGATCCGGAAGCGGTAGTCGTTCGACTCCCCCACCCACGCGCCGTCGTCACCGCGTCGCTCGACCACGGCCGCGTTCGCCACGACCTCGTTCGGCACGGCCGCGTCGGAGGTGAGGGAGAGGCGGACCCTGACGGCGACGGTACGGCCGGGCGGCACGGTGAATCCGGTTCCGCCGCCGTCCCCGTCCCCGCCGAGGACCCCGACCAGTTCGTCCGCGTCGGTCCGCTCGAAGGTCACCGCCCGGGATGTGGTGTCCTCGGCGTCGTCGTAGAACTCCAGCTGCGGCTGTGTCCGCTTCAGCGTGCGCGCGTCGTCGACCAGGACGACCACGGGGTGGATGTTCGCGCAGGTCCGCGAGGTGGTGTTGGTGAGCTCGACGGCCCAGGTGTGGAAGCCTCCGCCGGCGACGTACGTGGCGGGGCCGCCGCGGATACGCGTCCGGATGGGGAAGGCGCCGCTGTCGTCACCGACGCAACCGGGCCGCCGCGCGTCCGACACGGGCACGGACGCGGGCGCCGCCGCCGCAGGACCACTGACGGGCGCGGCTGCGGCGGCGAGGGCAAGGGTCAGGCACGTACACAGTCGCATGAACACATGACCATGCCACCGACCCGCGCGGGAACGCCCCGCCACGCCCCGGCCCCACGGGATCAGCCCGAATCTCCGCTCGATCAGCGGAGCCGCCGCCCCTCTCCTAGAAAGGGGACCCCAGGGCTGGGGACCGGGAGCTGAGGGCTGGGGACCGTGGACTGCCCACCTACGGGTGGGGTGTGTGCGTGTGCCGGTGGTGGGCGTAGTCGCCTGTGTGTTGCTCGGCCCAGTCCTGCAGGTGGCGCAGTGCGGTGGTGGCGCCGCGGGCGAGGTCGGTCAGGGCGTACTCCACCGTCGGTGGACGGCTGGCGTGCACGGTGCGGGTGATCAGTCCGCCGGCTTCGAGCTCGCGCAGCGTCTGCGCGAGCATCTTGTCGCTGACGCCCCCGGCGCGCCGCCGCAGCTCGGACCAGCGCTGTGGCCCGTCGACGAGATCGACCAGGACCAGGGTGGCCCACCGGGCGGTGACCAGGTCGAACAGCTGCCTGCTCGGGCAGGCCGGATCACGGACGTTGCCCCGCGCGCTTTCCTGCACGTGCTCACCTCACCCAAAGGTATGTACTTCCCAGCAGAAAGTACCTCGGGGAGAGTGAGTGGGCCAACCCCTGATCGTCAAGGAGTACCTGTGGTTACCGACGATGCCGTGACCCGCGCCGCGAACCCCCTGGCCCGCCCCGCGAACCCCGTGGCCCCCGCCGCGAACACCGTGACCGTGCTCGGCGGCCCCACCGCGCTGATCCGCCTGGCCGGATGGACGCTGCTGACCGACCCGACCTTCGACGCCGCCGGCACCGAGTACCAGGACGGCCCGGTCCGACTGCGCAAGACCGCCGACCCGGCACTCGAGCCCGCCCAACTGCCCGCTCTCGACGCCGTCCTGGTCAGCCACACCCAGCACCGCGACAACCTCGACACCACCGGACGTGCTCTGGCCTCCGGTGCCTCGCAGGTGTTCACCACCGTCGCCGGCGCCACCGACCTCGGAGGCGCAGCCGTCGGCCTCGAGCCGTGGCAGACGCGTACCCTGTCGATGCCGGGCCGCACGACGCTGAACATCACCGCGGTCCCCGCCCGCCACGGGCCCGCCGGCAGCGAGGGCCTCACCGGCCCGGTCACCGGCTTTCTCCTGCACACCGACGACGGCTCCGCACCGACGGTGTACGTCTCCGGGGACACCGTCGACCTGGACGCGATGAGCGCCCTGGCCGACCGGCACCGCGTCGACGTGGCGCTGCTGCACCTGGGCGCCGCCGGCTTCGAGGAACTCGGTGACGTACGGCTGTCGCTGACCGGGGACCGGGCCGTCGAGGCCCGCCGCCTGCTCGGTGACCCCCTCGTGGTGGCTGTGCACGCCGAGGGCTGGGCGCACTACACCGAAGACCGCGACCACGCCCGGCAGGCCTTCGACACCGCCGGTGTCCCCCTGCTCTGGCCCGTCCCGGGCCGGCCCGTCGCCCTGCCCGACCCGCACACCGCCGACACCTCACCCAGCGCCGCCGGCGCACTGGCCCGCTCCTTCTACGCCGCCGTCGACGCCCGTCCGTTCGCCCCCGAACGCGTGCGGGCCCACCTGGCCGAGAACTTCCACGACCACAACCGCCCCACCGGCTTCGGCGACGACGTCGGCGACCGAGACGTCCTCGTCATGCTGCTGACCGCACTGGCGGCGGCGTTTCCCGACGGCCGGCACACCGTCGAACGACTCACGCCGGTCGGCACCGACGAGGCCCTGCTGTACTGGCGCTTCACCGGCACCCACACCGGCACCGCGTTCCTCGGCGCCCCGGCAGCCGGTGCCCGCGTGGACTTCGTCGGCACCGACCTGTTCACCGCCGGCGACGGAGTCTTCACCGCCCAACGCCACGTCGAAGACCTCCTCACCCTCACCACCCAACTGAGCCCGGACCACACCCCTTCGTGACCGCGCCACCGCCCCCGCCGCCGCTGCCGTGACGGGGGCCCCGTCGCCCGACCGAGGTGCACCGGAGCGAAGCATTCGTGCACGGCTTCCGGCGTCACGTTCTCTCTTCGTCGCGGGCGGGCGCGTCGGCTACAGGCCGATCTGTGTGAGCCATTGGCCGGTGGTGCGCGGCGTCAGCCCCAGGAGCCGCTGGGCACTGTTGTGCGCGCTGACGGTGTGGTCCGGCACGGTGGCGAGGCCCTCGCACAGTGCGGTGACCGCGGCCGCTCCCGCGTCTCCGATCAGGGGGACGAGCAGGTGGCCGAACGCCTGGGGCGACAGGGGTTCGTAGGACACGCGCCGACCGAGGTGGTCGGTGAAGGCCTGGGCGAGGTCGGGCCCCGTGATCCCGGGGTGCTGTCCCACAGCGATCGTGCCGGTGACGTCGGGGCGATCGAACAGCGCGGCGGCGACGTCGGCGTTGTCCAGGTGCGAGGACCAGCCGTCAGCGCAGCAGGCGTACACCTGCTAGCCGAGCGAGCGACAGGTTTTCAGGGGCGCGGGGAACTGCGCGAGCAACCCCACACAACCCGCAGCCGCCCACCAACCGATCCCCCACGGCGCCCGCGCGCCCCGTGCACCGGCGTGCACGCACCCCCGCACCCCCACCCCGGCGCACCCCCACGCACCGCCCCCACCCTCACCCCTCACCCATCCTCCCGCCCGAACAACGGCGCCAGCAGCAGCTGAGCCGCCCCCTCCGCCACCGCCGACGCCCCGCCCTCGACGACCCGCACGGGCACGGCCGGATCCTCCCCCTGCAGCCGGGCCCACTCGTCGAGCACGAACCCGACCCCCCGCACGAACACCTCGGGTTGGGCCTCGATCGTGCGCCCGCCCAGCAGCACGACCTCGATGTCGAGGAGCCCCACGAGGTTCGCGGCCCCCGTCCCGAGCACTCGCGCCGCCTCCTCCACGTCCCCCCGCGCCACCGCCGCGAGGCACAGCGCCTCGACGCAGCCCCGGTTCCCGCACTCGCACATCGGCCCGTCCAACTGGACGACCTGGTGCCCGAACTCCCCGGCCCGGGTCCGGGCCCCCCGGTGGACGGTCCCGTCGATCACGAGCCCGGCACCCAGCCCCGTACCGAGGTGGAGGTAGGCGAAGGACCCGTGCGAGCCGGCGGCCGCCGCGAGCCCCAGGGCCGCCGCGTTGGTGTCCTTGTCCACCACCACCGGCACCCCCAGCCGCCGCGCGAGCGCCGCCCGCAGCGGAAAGCCGTCCCACTCCGGGAACCCGGTGACCCGGTGCAGCACACCGTGCAGATGATCGAGAGGCCCGGGCAGCGCGACTCCGACGCCGAGCACGGGCAGCGCAGGGGCCGCCTCGCCGGCGGACGCGGAGGCGGAGGCGACGGCCCCGCGCCCCTCGCTCGCCCCGGCCAACAGCGCCTCCACCTCGCGTGCCGCACCCTCGACCACGTTGTCCGCCCCGGCCCCCAGGTTCAGCGGGGCCCGTCGGCGCGCGACGACCGCGCCGGTCAGATCGCAGAGCACGGCCCTCAGCTCGTCGCGGTCGAGGTGGAGGCCGACCGCGTGCCCGGCATCGGGCACGAGCCGCAGGACGGTGCGCGGCTTGCCGCCGGTGGACGCCCGGTACCCCGCCTCCGTCACCAGCCCGTCCGCGCGCAACCGAGCGGTGATCTTGCTGACGGCCTGCGGGGTGAGTCCGGTCCGCTCGGCCAGCTCCAGCCGGCTTATCCCGGCGGTCCCGGCCCTGCGCAGCAGATCCAGGACCAGCGCCCCGTTGTGACTGCGCAACGCGAGCAGGTTCACCCCGGCCACACCGCCGCCCCGCCCGAGGCCACCCCCGTTCGCGCCGCCGTTCCCGTTCCCGCCGCCGAACCCGTCACCGATCCCGTTGCCGTCCACACCTCCATTGTCCCTCGCGCTTGCACTTTGGCAACAGCGTTGCTTAAGTGGGAGGCATGACAGGCACCAGCACAGACAGGCCCCTCCGCGTCGCCCTCGTCGGCTACGGCCTCGCCGGCTCCGTCTTCCACGCCCCGCTGATCGCCGCGACGGAGGGCCTGGCCCTCGACACGGTCGTCACGTCGAACGCGGAGCGCCAGGCGCAGGCCCGCGCCGAGTTCCCGGACGTACGGTTCGCGGCCACGGCGGACGAGCTGTGGGCCCGGGCGGACGAGCTGGACCTGGTCGTCGTCGCCTCCCCGAACAAGACGCACGTCCCGATCGCCACCGCCGCCCTGGAGGCGGGACTCCCGGTCGTCGTCGACAAGCCCGTGGCCGGTACGGCGGCCGAGGCGCGCGAGCTGGCCGCCCTCGCGGAGTCGCGCGGCCTGCTCCTCTCCGTCTTCCAGAACCGCCGCTGGGACAACGACTTCCTGACCCTCCGCGCCCTCCTCGCCGACGGCGAACTGGGCGAGGTGCGCCGCTTCGAGTCCCGCTTCGAACGCTGGCGCCCCCAACTCAAGGGCGGCTGGCGCGAGTCCGGCGACCCCGCAGAGATCGGAGGTCTCCTCTACGACCTGGGCAGCCACGTCGTGGACCAGGCCCTCACCCTCTTCGGCCCCGCCACCCTGGTGTACGCCGAGTCCGACCTCCGCCGGCCCGGCGCCGAGACGGACGACGACACCTTCATCGCCGTGACGCACGCGAACGGCGTCCGCTCCCACTTCTACGCCTCCGCCGTCACCCCCCAACTCGGCCCGCGCTTCCGCGTGCTGGGCTCCGAGGCGGGCTACGTCAAGTACGGCCTCGACCCGCAGGAAGCGGCCCTCCGCGAGGGCGAGCGCCCCACCCCCGGCGCCGCCTGGGGCCTGGAACCCGAGGACCAGTGGGGCCGCGTGGGCGCCGGCGACTCCCCCCTCACCGGCGGCGGCCGCCCCGTACCGACCCTCCCCGGCGACTACCCCGCGTACTACACGGCCGTGGCCGCCGCCCTGCGCGGCACCGGCGACAACCCGGTCACGGCGTACGAGGCCGCAGCCGCACTCGACGTACTGGAAGCGGCCCGGAAGTCGGCCGCCGAGGGCGTGGCGGTGAAGCTGTGACGACCGACGACGCCACCCACACGAAAAGCGCCGCCCCCACGACGAACGCCACCCCGGCCGCCCCCACCATCGAGGAACTCGAAGCCCAGGAGCGCGACTTGGCGCTCCCCCGCTTCACCCACGAGGACGCCTGGACCCTGGGCGCGCTGCTGGTGGAGCTGGCCCGCGAGCGGAACGCCCCTGTCGCCATCGACATCCGCCGCGGCCCCCAACAGCTCTTCCACGCCGCCCTCCCCGGCTCGACCCAGGACAACGACGCCTGGATCGACCGCAAACGCCGGGTCGTGGAGCGCTACGCCGCCTCGTCGTACCTCGTCGGCGCCCGCTTCCGCGCCAAGGGCACGGCCTTCGAGGACTCCTCCCGCCTGGACCCCGACCGGTACGCCGCCCACGGCGGCTCCTTCCCCCTGACGGTCGCGGGAGCAGGCGTGATCGGCACGGTGACGGTCTCGGGCCTCCCCCAACTGGAGGACCACGCGATGGTGGTGGAGGCCCTGCGACGCTTCAAGAGCGCCATGTGACCACCGGCCGCCCAAGGGGCGCGGGGAACCGCGCGACAAGCCACGACGGACCCGCGTCGCCGACAAACAGCAGCCCCCCGCCCCTTGGGCACCCGCCCTCAAGCGGAGCGCCTACGCGCCCACAAACTCCTGCCGCTGCCGCCCGAGCCCGTCGATCTCCAGCTCCACCACATCCCCGGCCTTCAGGAACGGCTTCGGCTCGGGCTCCCCCAGAGCCACCCCCGCCGGCGTCCCCGTGTTGATGACGTCCCCGGGATACAGCGTCATGAACTGACTGACGTACCGCACGACTTCACTCACCGCGAAGATCTGCTCCCCGGTCGTGCCGTCCTGCTTCAGCTCCCCGTTGACCCACAGCCGAAGCCCCAGCTTCTGCGGATCCGGCACCTCGTCGGCGGTCACCAGCCACGGCCCCAACGGGTTGAACGTCTCGCAGTTCTTGCCCTTGTCCCACGTGCCCCCGCGTTCGAGCTGGAACTCCCGCTCGGACACGTCGTGCGAGACGGCGTACCCGGCGACATGCGCCAGGGCCGCCTCGCGCGACTCGACGTACCGCGCGGTCCGCCCGATGACGATCGCGAGCTCGACCTCCCAGTCGGTCTTCGTCGACCCGCGCGGCACGAGCACCGTGTCATGGGGCCCGACGACCGTGTCCGCCGCCTTGAAGAAGATCACCGGCTCGGCGGGCGGCTCGGCCCCCGTCTCGCGGGCGTGGTCGTGGTAGTTGAGCCCGATGCAGACGATCTTGCCGATCCGGGCGAGCGGCGGCCCGATCCGCAGCCCCGCCGCGTCCAGGACGGGCAGCGCGCCACCGTCGGCGGCCTCCCGCACCCGCCCGAGCGCCGCCTCGTCCGCGAGCAGCGCGCCGTCGATGTCGGGCACGATCCCCGACAGGTCCCGCAGGACCCCGTCGGCGTCGAGCAGCGCGGGCCGCTCCGCACCCGCCGTACCGACTCGCAGCAGCTTCATGGTCGCCATCTCCCTCGATCGTGCGCCGCGCCCGACCGATGGGTGCAGCCATCGGAGGACTGGTCGATCGTCCAAGGCGGCGGTCCGCTCCGCAAGACCCGGTTCACGGACTGGACCGGTCGGCCGGAGGTGGGCGGTCGGCCGCCCACCTCCGGCTCAGGCCGCCGCCGCCGTAGACGACGACGTACCGGTGGCGGTCCCGGCGGAAGGCAGCGGATAGAGCAACGCCCGCTCCACCGCACTCCATGTCGTACTGGTCACCACGTACAACGCGGCCGCCAGCGGCACCACCGCCACGCTGACCAGCGTGAAGAAGGACATGAACGGCATGAACTTGGCCACGGCCCCCATCCCGGCCGCCATCCCGGGCACCTGCTCGTCCGACACGGCCGGCATGCCCGCCGCACCGGCCGCCATCATCCGCTTCGTACGCCAGAAGTTGAAGGTCGCGACGGCGGCGACGATCACGAACAGCCCCACGTAGACGAGGCCCTGCGGCCCGAACATCCCGCCCTCGCCCAGCGCGTCGGCCCAGCGGTCGCCGAGCGGGGCCGCGAAGAGCCGGTGGGTGAGGAGCGCGTTGTCCTCGCCGCCGATCGTGGTGTTGGAGAACAGGTGGTAGAGGAGGAAGAAGGCCGGCAGCTGGCAGAGGCTCGGCAGGCAGCCGGACAGCGGTGACACCTTCTCCTTCGTGTGCAGCTCCAGCAGCGCCTTCTGCAGCTTCTCGGGGTTCTTCGCGTGCTTCTTCCGCAGCTCCGCGATCTGCGGCTGCAACGCGACCCGCGCCCGCTGCCCACGCGCCGCCGCCCGCGACAGGGGGTGCACGAGCAGGCGTACGAGCGCCGTGAACAGGACGATCGCGAAGGCGGTCGCGGAGGCGTGGAACAGCGGCTGGAGCAGATCGGCGAGGTGCGCGACAAGGTCGGCGAAAACGGACATGGGTGTGAGCCCTCCAGGGGTCTCGTCGTGCCGGGGAGCGATGGTCGGATGACCGGACTCGGCGCGACGGCCCGCGTGCGGGGCACAGGTCTCGGCCAGGGACAACGGGTCCCTGGTCCGGAGGTCTCAGCCGGAGGAAGTGAAGCTCGGCGTGCCCTACGCGGTGGCCGTCAGGAGGGCACGTCCGGGCGCGCGGGGGCGCGTACGCCCGCGTGCGTCGGGATCGCGTTGGGGCAGGAACGCCGTACGGCGCTCACGGTCCCGGATGGCCGTTCGGACGCGCGTACGGGGTACGACGGGCGCGCAGCGCGAGGCGATCAGCGCGCAGGCGGCGAACGCGGAGCCGGCCGCGGCGGTCGCGGCGAAGGCGACAGCGGCGGAGAGCGTGCCGGAGTCGAGGACGGCGACCTCGAAGAGGAGCACCAGCAGCATCGCGGCGGGGCGAAGACTGGCCCAGCGACGGATCACGGCGATCACGGCTCCTCCTCTCGAACGACTCTCGAACGAATCCCGGGCGACTGTCGAACGAATCCCGGGCGACTGTCGAACGCCTCTCGCGCACATGCTCTCATCTGAGGCGCACGGAGCGCAGCTTCCCCCAGACCACGAGCCGGTACGTGGAGGTGTACGCGGGCGTGCAGGTGGTGAGCGTGAGGTAGTGGCCGGGCTCGCGATACCCGTACGACGGCCGCACGTCGCTGCGCGGGACGGGCCGCAGGACCCCACCGTCGCCGGGCGCGGTCTGCGGGAGCGTGCGGTCGACGACGTACGTGTGGACGGCGTCCCGCGTCTCGACGCGGACCTCGTCGCCGGGCGCGAGCCGGTCGAGGTGGCGGAAGGGCTCGCCGTGGGTGGTGCGGTGCCCGGCGAGCGCGAGGTTCCCGGGCCGCCCCGGCCGCGCGGCCCCCGGGTACTGCCCGACGAACCCCTTGTCGAGGACCTCGGCCCGCCCGACCCCCTCGGTGACGGGCGCCCGGAGGTGGATTCGGGGGATGACGAGCACGGCGTACGCCTGGGTGCGCGCCGGGCTCTCGACGCCCCCGCGCGCCCACGCCCGCTCCAGCGCGGCCACCTCCCGGGCCGCCCCTTCCTGGGCCTGCCGATTGGTCCACCACAGCTGATGAGCGACGAAGAGGAGGAGGACGAGCCCGAGGGTGACGGCGCACTCGGCGGCGACCCAGAGCGGACGGACACGGCCCGACGCGGACCGGGGGACTTTCATCTCCCCTTCTCACAACCATTGGAAGAAATCGGAGAAAGCGCTGTCACACCTCTCGACAACATCACCTTTCACCCCTGACTCTTCCGATGTCCCCACTCAGCAGTCCGGAAGGCGGCGGATCCCCGTCCGCTTCCTTCCCTCTCCTCGGCACCCGCATCCCCCGGAGCTGACATGACCGCATCCCCCGATCCCACGAACGAGCGACAGAGACCGACAGCGGAGTCCCCGACCCCCGACAGGACCGCGGGGCACTCGCCCTCCTTCGGCCGCAGAGCGCTCCTGGCGGCGGCCGGCGGCGCGGTCGTCGGCACCGCCCTAGGCACGGGCACGGCGAGCGCGGACGCGACGATCGCCATCAACCCGGCCACCAAGTACGGCACCTGGGAGGGCTGGGGCACCTCGCTCGCCTGGTGGGCCAATGTCTTCGGCGCCCGGGACGACTTCGCCGACCTGTGGTTCACCACGAAGACGACCACGTACAACGGCACGGCCCTGCCCGGCCTGGGCATGAACATCGCCCGCTACAACCTCGGCGCGTGCAGCTCGAACTCCATCAACGGCGAGTCGATGGTGAAGTCCCCCAACATCCCCGCCTTCAAGCAGATCGAGGGCTTCTGGCAGGACTACACCAACGAGAACCCGACCTCCTCGGCCTGGAAGTGGACCGCGGACACGAACCAGCGCGCGGCCCTGACGAAGGCGGTGGCCCGAGGCGCGACCACCGAGCTCTTCGCGAACTCCCCGATGTGGTGGATGTGTTCCAACCACAACCCCTCGGGCGCCTCCGGCGGCGGCAACAACCTCCAGACCTGGAACTACCGCCAGCACGCCTCGCACCTGGCGGCGACGGCCCTGTACGCGAAGAACAACTGGGGCGTGAACTTCGCGACGGTCGACCCCTTCAACGAACCGGCCGCCTCCTGGTGGACGGCGACCGGCACGCAGGAGGGCTGCCACATGGACCCGGCGGTCCAGGCGGCCGTACTGCCGTACATGCGCAGCGAGTTGGACGCGCGCGGCCTGACGTCGGTCCGCATCGCGGCCTCCGACGAGACGAACTACGACACGGCCCGCTCGACCTGGAACTCCTTCAACGCCTCCACGAAAGCCCTGGTCAGCCAGGTGAACGTGCACGGCTACCAGGGCGCGGGCGGCCGCCGCGACCTCCTCTACACGGACGTCGTCACCACCGCAGGCAAGAAGCTCTGGAACTCGGAGACGGGCGACAGCGACGGCTCGGGCTGGACCCTCGCCCGCAACCTCTGTTACGACTTCCGCTGGCTGCACCCCACGGCCTGGGTCTACTGGCAGGTCATGGACCCGACGGCGGGCTGGGGCATGATCAAGTACGACGCGAACACGCTCCAGCCGGGCGCGATCGAGACGAAGTACTACGTGATGGCGCAGTTCAGCCGCCACATCCGCCCGGGGATGACGATCCTGGACGCGGGCTCCAGCTACACGGCGGCGGCGTACGACGCGGCGGCGAGGCGCCTGGTGATCGTGGCGATCAACACCGCGACCACGGCCCAGACCTTCACCTTCAACCTCTCGGGCTTCACGACGGTGACCGGCGGCTCGGGCGGCCTGGTCCCCCGCTGGAACACCCACACGTCGGGCGGCACCGACCGCTACCGCGCGTACTCGGACACCCGCCTGAACGGCAAGTCGGTGGCGGTCCCGTTCGCGGCGGGGGCGGTGCAGACGCTGCAGATCGACGGGGTGACGATCTAGGCCGCCCGAAGCCGGACGATCTGGGCCGGCCGAAGCGGGAGGCCACTGAACGCGGAGGTGGGCCACCGGACGCGAAGGCGCCGGGTGGGCCACCGGACGCGGAGGTGGGAGCGGGCGCGCCCCGGCCCTGCCCCCTCCCACCTCTCCCCGCGCCTCACCTCCACCCCCATCCCTCCCCCCATCGGCAGTACGGTGTCGTCCATGCGCCCCGACACGCCTGCCGAGAACGTCGACCACACCGCCGAAGCGGCACGCCTGGAGCGGACCGCCGACCTCTACCCGGAGGACGCCGAGCACCTGCTCCTGCAGGCCGCGGCCCACCGGGAACTGGCCGGCGACCGCCCCACCGCGACAGCCCTCTACGACCGCCTGCTGTCGTCGTCCGCCCCTCTCGACAACCCCCACCTGGTACGAGCCCTCAAGGCCGCCAACCTCTGGGAGTACGGCCACGAGGCCGAGGCCCGCGCGATCATCGACGGAGTCCGCGCGGCCGCCCCGCGCGACCCGGCCCCCTGGGTGATCGTGGCGGAGGCCCTGGAGGCCCACGACGAACTCGAAGCGGCCCAGGACACCTTCACATCGGCCGTGACCCTCCTCCTGACGGACGTCCAGGAGCCCCCGTACGCCACGCGCCCGCTGCTCTTCGGCCGCCACCGGGTGCGCCGCATGCTGGGCGCGACGCACGACAACTGGGACGCCGTGGCGGACACCCTCCACTCGTCGTCGATCTCCTTGGACGAACTCCACGACCCCAAGCGCGTCTGGTCCCTGGGCTCGGACAACCCGGCGGAACTCCAGGCCGAGATCTCCCGCCTACGAGCGGAACTGGGCGCCTACCGAGAGGCCCTCTCCCGCCCGTTCCCGGTAGCGGTCCTGCACTGGCCGGCGCCGGAACTGTCGGAACTGGTGTCGGCCTACCCCGGCCTGACCGCCGAATACCCGTCCCACGAGGCCCACCTCGCGACCATAGAGTCCTCCCTACGGGAACTGTCGGCCTCCGGCACCCCGAACCTGGGCATCGTCACGGGCACGGTCCCCTCCTACGAGGCCTTCGCGGCCTCGGAGGGCTCGTCCCCCGACGACGTAACCCTGCTCCCCCAGTACGCGACGACGCTGGCGGCGCGGGGGTTGGCGGCGGCTTGGCCGCCTCAGCGGGAAGCGGGATGTTGGTGCGGGTCGGAGCGAGTTTATGGGGAGTGTCACGGCTCCGATTAACAAGGTTCGAACAAGCCTCTCGCCAAGGAAGCGCGTCTTGGAATATTCCCTGTTCTCACGCGATATCGCAGCCGCCCAAAACATCGCCCAGTCAGCACCCGCAACGGAAGTTGATCCGAAATTCCTGGAAGTGCACGAGTGGTTCAAATCACAGCCCAACCTAGAGGATCGCTTCGGTCAGGTAATTCGCCAGTCGATTGATGAGGTACTCGACGGACAAAGAACCGGCAGGTTCAACATCCGGGACCTCGAAAAGACCGAGAAGACCTACCTCGGCACCAAGGTGGAAATTATCACCCGTGCCGAATTCGGGCTTAACCGCGGAAAATCCATGGACTTTTCCGTATGCGGCCACGACGTGGATTCGAAGTTCACCATCGGGAGCAACTGGACAATCCCCCGAGAGGCAGATCAGCACATCTGCCTCCTAATTAAGGCCGACGACCACAGAGGAACCTTCCGGGTCGGACTCCTCCGCATTCGAGATGATCTTATGAATGCCGGGGAGAACAGAGACAGGAAACGCTCGCCATCCGCCGCCGGGAGGGCGGCTATAAGGTGGATAGTACCAGACGGGAGGCTCCCCGAGAATATTCTCCTGAGGCTTTCAGAATCCGATAGGGAGGCGATATTCAAAAATACAAAGAGTGGACAATCGCGCACCAATGAATTGTTTCGCTGCCCTCGCGCACAAGGAAGGATTGTCAACCGGAACACAGTGCTTACCGTAGCTCGCCAGGATGATAGCCTGAAGCGGGTACGTGACGCACGAAATCAGCTGCGGAGCGCCGGGATCATAATCCTTGGGCACCAGGGACAGCATCCACATATCGCCCGCAGCTTGGATCTGCCTGTGCCGAGCAAAGGAACGTGGGTGGCTGTCCGCGTGACAGAGGTAGGCGATCTGCGCCCCAACCGGAAGTCGGCTCAAATCGCCGACCGCAATTATGCGGTCTGGAGCGAGGGAGACACGCCGAGCGCCGCTCCGCCAAACTACTGATCGAAAGTCACCATGGAAAACGAGGAGACAGGTTCTCGGGCCTGGATACCACCTACCGGATCATGGGCATCCTCAGCCGCTCGACGCCGGAATATGCAGGCGATTCGGAGCCGGGACACCACACCGGAGCGCCTGATCCGCCAGCTGGTTCACGCAAAGGGTCTTCGGTACCGGGTAGCGGCGAAGCCACTACCCGGCCTTCGCCGGACTGCTGACATGGTTTTCCGCCCAACAAGGGTGGCGGTGTTCATCGACGGCTGCTACTGGCATGGCTGCCCAGCGCACTACGTACCGCCGAAAACCAATGCTGGCTATTGGTCAGACAAGGTTGCCCGGAACATGGCCCGAGACCGGGACACCGACCAGCGTCTAGCGGAGGCTGGCTGGACGGTGCTCCGGTTCTGGGAACACGAGCCGCCATCGGAGTGTGCAGCTCAGATCGCAGCCGAAGTTGAAAGTCGCCGTCACTCTACCCGCAAGGCCGAGTAGATCTATGATCAGCGCTTCTTCTCGTCACGCTCGCGAGCAGCCTGCAGTACGTCGATGATTGACTCGCCGACTGCCCTAGCCACAGGTGGCGGAAAGGCATTGCCAACCTGCCGGTACTGCGCGGTCTTTCCGCCGGAGAACTTCCACTCTGGCGGAAAACCCTGAATGATGGCGGCTTGCTGCACCGTGAGCATGGGACCATCCGGTCGGAAAAGATCCCGGTCCTCAGTCTGCTTCTTCTTGCATGTTGCGATGTCGTTGGCGACACCCACGCCAGAAACACCTAGCAACTTCCAGGCGGCCTTGGCACGGCTAGGCCCAAGGTCCGCGCCACCATGCTTTTTCGAACCGCCCACGAGAGTCGGTGCGATGCCACCGCCTTTACCCTTGAGCTCGGCATCACGCTTCCGCGCTTTCGCAAGCCAGCGGTCGTACGCTTCGTGCGCGGCCTTCGCATGCACGCCCTCAAAGTACGGCTTGTATCGTTCGAGCATGGACGGTTGAAGGCTTTCGGCGACACTAACAGGGTCCGCAAGAGTGGCAGTCGGCCACTCGTACTTGGTGTCTTCAATGACGTCGTCACGGAATGCCACGAGGATGGCTCGTGGACGGAGTTGCGGGACTCCGAAGTCACTGGCTTCCAGAATATCCCACTTGGACACTGTGTAGCCGAGACCCCGATCGGTCACCAGCTGCCCGCCCTCATCCCGGTACGAACCACCCTGGAGCCGCGCCTTAATGAAGTCACGGTAGTCCGAGAACTTCGGATCCATGATCCCGCGAACGTTCTCGATCATCACAGCGCGAGGGTTCAAGAGTTCCACGAGTTTCAGCATCCGAGGGAAGAGGTCCCTCTCATCATCCCTGCCCAGTTGCTTACCCGCGTGTGAGAATGGAGGACAGGGCACCCCGCCCGCCAGAAGATCCAGTCCACGCTCCGCTAGCAGCTCGCCGCTCTTCTTCAAATCTTCGGCGGGATCGAAGCGGTTGACGTCAACCGAGAGCAGGTCGCAGTGGTCTCTCTCCCAAGCCCACGACCCCTGCTTCTTGAGGTTGGCATCCAGCGTCTCGACCGCATGAGAGTCGATCTCCACAAGGGCCAGATGCCCGAAGCCAGCCTGGTGCAGGCCGATGGCCTGGCCACCGGCCCCGGCGCAGATCTCGATCGACGTGTACGCGGGCTCCTTGAGCTTCCCTGACACAGGCGCGGTTTCGTTCATGCGGGTCATGCCCCCTCCTTGCAGCCGTACAGCGGCAGACACATTTTGCAATCCACCATCACTGAGGGTGACAGACCCCACTGACAACGAGACCAGACCAAGTGTGCAGTACGCCCCTGGGTTCGCTGAACACACCCTCCGCCACACCGAACACTCATACGATATTGCTCATGCGGAGTCCTGCGTGGATCGAAGATGAACTTGTACTGGCCGGCGCGCTCGTCGTAAAGAACGGCTGGCGCGAACTGCGGACTGGCGACCGGAGGGTGCAGGAGCTGTCCGAGCTGCTTCGATCGCTGCCGCTGCACAGCCCGGAAGCCCGCGCGCTGCCCGAATTCCGCTCGCCGGACAGCGTCAGCCGCAAGACCAGTGACTTCGCAACGAACTACGAGCCCTACTCCGGAAAGGGCACCCGGGGCGGCGAAGCTACCCGCCGGATGATCAAAGCGTTCACTGAGCGTGAAGCTGAGATGCTCCAGGCGGCCGAGGCCATCGAGGAGAGTCTGGGCTCTGGCGAGCTTCAGCTTCTCCCCCAGCAGCCAGATGAAGTTGACGACGACGGGTTCACCGCCATCGAGGGACGGCTGCTGGTGCGCCGGGCACTCATCCGCGAGCGAGATCGGAAGCTGCGCAAGCTGAAGATCCAGCAGGTACTCAACAGCGGCAAGCCGCTGAGATGCGAGGTCTGCCGGTTCGACTTCGCCCGTGTCTACGGCGGCATCGGCGAGGGCTTCATCGAAGTGCACCATGTCACCCCCCTGTTCATCTCGGGCACCCGAAAGACGAAACTCGACGACCTTGCTTGCCTGTGCGCCAACTGCCACCGCATGTGCCACACGAGCCGTCCTGGAGAATCTTGGCGCACTCCCGACGACCTTCGGGACGAGATACGGAAGGCCGCACAGCACGGCAGCCACTAGGCCGCGTCAACTTCGGCTTCGTAGTGCATCTGGGCGAGATCAAGGATGTCGTCAGGATCGCAGCCGCGAGACGCAGTCCAGTGGAGCAGGTCGGCGATCAGCTCGACGGCTGACGCCTCAAGTCCAACCGACTCAAGGCCGCCCGGCGCGATGACTCCACCGCGAACTCGCCGATAGTCCGCCAACGCTCCGACGGCTCGCGCAATACGACGACACTCACGAGCAGGGTCAAGCAGAACCTCGCACCACACAGCCTTACCTCCGGCCGTCTGGTCCGCCCCCCAGTTCAGAGCCAGAGCCGCCAGCAGGTGCAGGCCGCGACCGCACTCTTCGTCACAGTCCGCCGTTTTGGGAGACGGGATCACGCGGCTCTGGTCGTGGACCTCTACCCGGAGCCGTTCACTCCCCGCTTCAAGGATCAAGGTCGCTGACGAACCGTCGCCGACATGCTTGAGGACGTTGGTCGCCAACTCCGTAACGAGCAGCGCTACTTCCTCGACGTTCCCTGTCATACCCCACTGGCTGAGCTGCGCGGTAGCTGCCTTACGGAGCAGAGATACCTCCGTCGCCTCCGCCTCAAAGGGGAGCACACAACGGAGCTGAGGTTCGGTGACTTTGTAGCCAGGCACGGCCACTCCTCCCACCCAGGCCACACAGGCACTGCACCAGCCGTACCTGAACGACTGCGCTGCGTAGCGGTCTGCAAAGAGCATGGCACAGAGAAATCTCTCCATGTAACTTCTCATGAGCATCTATCGAGTGAACCTGTTGGCCCTTCAAGTCGTCGCTGCCTAGCCTGCTTGCGTTCCCTGGGCGACCGCCCGAACTCGCGTAGAGGAGAACCATGTCCGTCCGGACCACCACTCGACGCCGCCAACTGGGAGCGATGATGCGGAAGTTGAGGGCGAGAAAGGGGTTGACTCTTGAGGAGGCAGGACGACTGGTGGGGGTGTCCAAGGCAACGGTCAGCCGGTATGAGACTCAAGCCGGGCCAGTCCGGTGGATCGTGGTCGAGGCGTTGTGCCGTCAGTACGGGGCCACAGAGGCAGAGCGAAGGGCCATCGTCGACCTTGCCAAGGACGCCAAGCAGCAGGGCTGGTGGAACTCCTTTGCCGACTCCATTCCCGAGAGCATGAACCTCCTCCTCACCCTTGAGGACGAGGCAGTTCACGAAGATCATTTCTCTTGCGTATACGTCCCCGGACTCCTGCAAACGCGTGCCTACAACACGGCACTTCAGCAGGCCAACGAGGTGCCCCTGAGGCCGGAAGAGATCGAACGGCTCGTGGACATCCGCATGAAAAGGCAGGAGATCCTCAGGCGCCCGAAGCCTCCTCGCCTGTGGGCCATCCTCGACGAGTCGGTGATCCGGCGGGTCGTCGGCTCACCGGAGACGATGAAGGAGCAGCTCGGTCGGCTGCTCGAAGCGAACGAGTCTCCTCACATCACACTGCAGGTGCTGCCGTTCTCCAAAGGGGCACATGCGGCCGCCCTCGGAAGTTTCGTGACCTTCGGAGGCAAGGACCCGACACTCGACGTCGTGTACGTGGACCTTCACACCGGCTCCCTCTTTCTGGAGAAGGAGGAGGAGCTGGAGCGCTATCGACTTGCGTTCGAGTACCTCCGCGCACAAGCGTTGGACATGGAGGCCTCATCATCCCTGATCCACCGAATCCGTAAGGAGCTATGAATTGCCAGTCCCCCCGCCCGCCCCAGCCCGCGCATGGTTCAAGTCGTCCTATAGCGGCGCAAACGCCACCGAGTGCCTAGAGGCTGCCATCGTCCCGGCTGGCGTACTGATACGGGACTCCAACCGGCCAGACTTCGCCCACCTCACTGTGTCGACGAAGGCTTGGGTCCGGTTCGTGGCTGCTGCGATGAAGTGAACACATTGTCGCAGCCAGCTGTTCGCTGGCACCGGGCTGTGTGGACGCGAACCTGCCGTAGCCCGGTCTCAGCCCGGCCACCTGAGGCACGACGAGGTACAGGACACGGCGACAGACGCTCCGCGTCCCCAAGCACTGCCCTGCTGGAGATCGGCACCCGCCCAGGCATACCCGTTCACTCATGGAGCACGAGAGACCCGAACGCCCGGGGACAGCATGGTGGTCACAGACACCTTGGATGGGACACCTCACACGCGCTCCTCGCCGCCAGCGTGAACCCATCAATCGGCTTCCCGCCCTGGCGTTCAGCCACCAGGTTGGCATGCCTGCGCCTGCGCTTCCCTTCGGCCCGTCTGCGGTCACCCCCGCAGAGATCGCTGGCGCCGTCCTCCTGGCCTTAGAGGTCGTTTTCTCCCGTTGTTTCATCCAGGAAACTGCTGATTGATGTGCTTTGTCGGGTCACGCCAGGAGATGGTGTTCTCGCTGGTGAGGCGGCGGGCCATGAGGTCGGTCATGGCGATGTGGATCACGGCTTCGGAGCGGGCGGGGAGGGTTTCGTAGTCGCGGGCCAAGCGGCGGTGCAGCATGAGCCAGCCGTAGGTCCGCTCGACCGCCCACCGCTTGGGTATCGGGGTGAAACCCCGGGTCCCGGGTGTGCGGGCAGTGATTTCCATGTCGATGCCGAGAACGGCGGCATGCTCGACGAGGTGCTGACGGTAGCCGCCGTCGACCCATACCTTGCGGATACCGGGATGCTCGGCGGCGACCTGGTCCAGGAGCCGGGCGCCGGCGGTGGAGTCCTGCACGCTAGCCGCAGTGACCAGCACGGCAAGCAGAAGTCCAAGGGTGTCGGTGACGATGTTCCGCTTCCGCCCGACGATCTTCTTCCCGGCGTCGATGCCCTGGCCGGCGGCGGGCACGCTGGTGGAGGTCTTGACGCTCTGGGCGTCGATCACGCAGGCCGACGGCTCGCCGTCCCGTCCTTCCTTCTCCCGCAGGAGCTGCCGGAGCAATCCGTTGAGCTGGGCGAACACGCCCTCGTCCGCCCACTTGGCGAAGTAGCCGTAGACCGTGTTCCAGTGAGGAAAGTCGTGCGGGAGGTAGCGCCACTGAACCCCGGTCCGGTCCACATACAAGATCGCGTCCATGATGTCGCGCAGGTCATGTTCCGGCGGCCGGCCGAAGTCCAGGGCCCTGCCGCGGCGCTCGAAGCGCCAGGCCGCAAGCACTGGCTCGACCAACTCCCAGCGGGCATCGGACAGATCGCTCGGATACGGGCGTCGCGTCGGCATGCTCCAGGCGTACCGCCGCGGGCCGAGTGCGCCCAGGCGCACAGCGACGACAACGGAAGCACGCGGCCGCGAAGGCCGGGCGTCCTGGGATGAGACAGGCACAAGCCACTTCACGTCTCACCTGCCACCCCGCCTGACCAGCAAGTCCCAACCCGCATCTCCAGCAGCACGAGCACCACAACCCGACGGCCTCAGAATCGCTAGAAACGCGGGCAGTCCAGGTGAAAACGACCTCTTAGCTCCGTCTGCGCCGTCGGCCCCGCCTTGTATGGCATCCGCCGCCGCTATGCGCACTGCCCGGCCCGACGAACACGCCGTCTACCAAACAACTACGCCAGGTGATGGATCTTGTGCATATGCGTGCTGGCAAGTAGCTTCCGCAGTAGGCTAATTGTCCTGCATAGCACCAAGTGCGTTCCTTCCGCTTGCCCTGTATCGCGGACAAACAGCTACGCCATCTCCCTCCCGGCGGTTGAGTGCGCGCTCTCCGCCGCAGGCTGGGTAGGCAGATACGGAGGGGAGCGGTAAGGCTGATGAGAGCGGCGTACAGGCGATGGCACGAAGTGCTCTCTACAGAGTTCTTCGGCGCGGACCACGCGCTACGGAGCACCGTTCTCTATGTCGATGACGAGATTGAACGGCAGCTCGCCGAGCTCTACGGCATCGAAACAAGTCTGGCCCAGGCCGTGGCCGACGAACTCAACTGGGGCGACCCGGAAAGACCGCTGTTCACCCATGTCCAGCGCGAGGATGCGCAATGGGTGAACAGCGGAATCGAGGGGCCACCGCCTAGCCTTCCGGTACTCGCCCTGTCCGTACTGGCCGCTACCCGCATGGCCTCATCCGACGGGATGCTGAGAAGCAACTTCTACAAGCGCTGGTTTCAGGTATTCGACGAACCGTTGTCGGGCTACCGCGCGAACAAGCTGAGGAGGGCGTTCGAAGACGTCGCTGAAATGTGGGAACAGCTGGACAGCTGGCTGCAGGAAACGGGCGGACTCTTCGGCACCAGCACGGTGAGCACTGACGACTTCTACTGGAAGATCGGGTTCCCTATCTCGCAGGCGCTGGTACGCGGTTCGGATCGGCAGGTCCTCACCCGCTTCTTCGCCACGACTCGACTGCGGCCGCGCAATCGAACCGAGGTATCGGGCCGAGAGCTCTTGCGGCGGCTCCGGGTCTGGACAGCGGGCCGGGAACGGCACCTGTCCCCCCGGCTCATGGAGGAACTCTCAAAGGGTGCCGACACTGGAGAGACCCTCATCACCAGTCTTCTCAGACGACTTGCCGATGACTGGGACGGTACCCTCCACGAGCCGGAGCACGGGCACCGGCGCCGGGCGCTCGGGCTCCGGCTCATGGTCGCCGACCGCGGAAGGCGACTGGACTGGCTGGCCGAGGCTGTCGAAACGACCCCCGAGACCGAGGTCTGTCTGCCGGGCGGGCGCACTTTCACGCTCCGCAAGGAGTACGGCGACGTCTACGGAGGGTTGGAGTCCCTCCGGCCATCCCCTCAGCAGTTGGCTCACGGCGTACGTCTCGAGGGTGAGGCATTGGTCCTCGAATGGGTGCCGCAGGAGGTCGTGCTCCTGCGGATGCACCCGTACCTCGGCGAGTGGGTGAGCACCGAGTACTTCGAGCCCGGCGAACAGCACTGGATCCTTGCCGCCGACTCTGCCGTCGGTGAAGTGCGCTCCATGGTCAATACTCTTGGCGGCCGGACGGTCCGCGAGACGGCGGCGCCGACAGTGGGTTGGAAGCTGTTCAAAGGCGTCCGTGCAGTCAACGGGGGTGCCTTCGCTAGAACTTTGGATCGCGGTGGAGCGCATTCCTACGTCCTTGAGCCCCAGATCCGGCACCGCGCCGAGTTGTCTGGCGGGCTCCGCATCGCGACCGAGTACCGGGTGGGTTCCGGCGTTGCAGGACACTTCCTCCGCGGCGGCGGCCCGGATCTACTGCTGCCCGCGAGTGAATCTCCGGACGGGCTCGTGGAGGTCGTGCTCGACGGCTGCACGGAGAAGTTGCGTGCAGACCCCCGCATTCCCTTCCCGCTGCGCCTCGTCCCTCTTGACGAGGGGGAGCACGAGGTAGGCACTGCACAGAGCAGCCAGGTCTTCACCTTGCACGACGGGCTGCACGACGGGCTTCCGCCAGGGACCGGGATGCTCGGGTACGACTGCAACGGCACCGCCCAGCGCAAACTGAGCGAGGTCGGCGATTCCGGCGCGGCTATCCGAGGTGCTTATGCACCGGACAGCAAGAGGCTGCCGCGCACCGAGCTTGTGCGGAGTGATGTCCTGGAAGCAGTGCTGATCGATCACCGCGGCAGTGCGCGCAGAGTCAAGCAGCAGTCGGTCCCAGCGTGGATGGTGTCACGGCTGCCGGAAGAGGCCCGCGGCTCCTGCCTCGAGGTCGAGGTGCCGGAAGGATATGTGTGGCTGGTCTACCGGACGGCTGCCCGGTGGTCCGTCCGGGCACTGGCCGCAGTAGAGGACATTCCCGACCCTGCGCCATCCCACGACGACTACGCCTGGGCACATGCGATCCTGAGCGCCGCCGAGCGCTCGCACGCCCCGGTCTGGCTCGGGTACGTAGCGGCGGCGGAAGCAATCGCCGGAAAGCGGGGAGCCTCATGACCGATCCAGGAGACCTGCTGCTGCGCTGGGTGAGCGAGCGGGGAGCGGGCGCGCTGTCCGACGTCAAGCAGGGCATGTGGTGGCTCGCATCCACATATTGCCCGGACATTGAGCCGGGTGCGGCGGGCCGCTGGCTGCGCGATGCTGTCTCCCTCGGCCACATGGACATCGACTGGCGCAACAGGCGCTGGTCCGCGGCACCACCCGTACTGACGCGCCTGCCGCACGCCCGAGGGCTGGCCGTGCTGGCCGGGAGTCGGACGGCTGCTTTCGACGATCGCCTCGATCAGGCCGTGAAAGATGGCTTGGTGGAGCTCTTCCGGGTGCCCAGTGCGCGTCCGTCTCGGGATATCCCTCTTCCTGTTTCGCTAATCGTCCAGTTCGACGACGAGGCTGGGCTGGCGCAATGGGCGACCGAGCTTGGAGCCGAGTACACATCCTGCTTCGCTCTTCAGGGCGCTGCCCTGCTTCCACCTCTCGGACTTGAAGTGCGGACTTCTGCACCGGAGTTCGGGCAACCGCTGGAGCAGTACAACCTGGACCGCCGGGAATACCAGCCTGCAGGCCGTCCCCAGGGGGATGGCCTTTACCGGCTCAAGCAGCGCGAAGGCAAGCGCGTATGCCAAGTTCTGCGCAACGGCGAGTGGTACGAGACCAGCCACGAGGAAGGGGTGTATTCCGTCCTGGAGTCCCGGAACCCGGAAGCTGATGTGCTCCGCTGGCTGCCCGAAAAGGACTGCGGGCGGGAGAGGTTCGGAACCCTTTACGTCGACTGGGGCTACCCTCTGCCCGACCTGCACCGGCGCGTGGCTGTCATGTGCTCCGGCCTCGCGCCGCGCATCAATGCGCATGCCGAGAACCTGGCGTACGACAACGTGCCCAAGGCCGTGGCAATCAGGATCGCAGACTCACTCGGACAGCACCTTGGAGAGAATGATGAGTGACTCCGTCGCGGAACAGCCCCACAGCAGCGGCCGGGACGTCGACATCCTGGGGTCGTTCGAACACCTTAGAGAAGCACTCTTCCGCTACTACAACACGCCGTTCGGCCTCGCTGACCAGCACCTGGAAGAGGAACGGCAGAGCCTCTTCGATGTGGACGGCGGGGCGTGGCGACGCCCTCTCTTGGAAGTCCGCCCGCGATACGGCACTGTGGACGCGGGGATCACTGAGTCCGTCCGCTCAGCGGGTGCGCACCCCGATCTCGCGGAACTGGTGCAGCTCGGTCTGCTGCAGGGTGTTCCGTCGCTTTACGAACACCAGCACCAAGCCCTCACCGCTGCGGTCCGCGATGGGCGTGACGTCGTCGTCACGGCAGGCACCGGCTCCGGCAAGACGGAGTCGTTCATGTTGCCCATCTTGGCCGACCTCGTCCGGGAATCCGAGGCATGGTCGGCTGGAACACTGCCGTCCAACAGATGGTGGGCGTCACCAGACGGCGAGTACCAGCCGCAGCGGGCGGGAGAGAACGGCAGGCTGGCTGCTGTGCGCGCTCTGGTCCTCTACCCGATGAACGCCCTCGTCGACGATCAGATGATGCGCCTGCGCAAGGCCCTCGACAGCGACGAGGTCCGGGCGTGGCTTGCGCGATCACGACCCGGCCACCGCTTCTACTTCGGCCGGTACACCGGAGCGACGCCGGTCCCCGGCGACTTCGGCTCGACCGCCGGTGTGAAGACGCTCCGCAAGGAGTTCGCCGCGACGGAAGAGCGCTCGAGCCAAGCGCAGAAGGCCACCGGAGACGGCCGGTTCTTCATCCCGAGGCTCGACGGCGCGGAGATGCGCTCCCGCTGGGACATGATCCAGGCCCCGCCGGACATCATGATCACGAACTACAGCATGCTCAACGTCATGCTGATGCGATCGCGCGAGTCGGGCATCTTCGACAAGACGCGCCGCTGGCTCGAGGAAGTCCCGGACGCCCGCTTCACCTTGGTTGTCGACGAACTCCACATGTACCGGGGCACCGCAGGCACCGAGATCGCCTTCCTCCTGCGCAACCTGCGCCACAGGCTCGGCCTGGACGACAAGCCAGAGAAGTTCCGGATCCTCGCGGCGTCCGCATCCCTCGAAGCTCCCCGCGACCTGGACTTCCTGCAGGAATTCTTCGGCGCTAACCGCGACCGGTTCGAGGTTCTCGGCGGCCAACTCGTACTGCCACCCCACACACGCACCGATATCTCCGAGCACGCCCCTGCGTACGCGGCTCTCGGCACCGCCCCGGAACCTGCTGAGGCTGAACGGCTCCTGGCTGACACAGGAGCAGCCGATGCGTTCGTCAATGCTCTGCGTGACGGCGACCGGCTCATCGCCGACTTCGACACGGAAGTCGCCGCGCGGCTCTTCCCAGGCGCTGATGCTTCAACCCAGACGGACGCGATGCGCGGAATTCTCGCCGCGCTGCGCAGCTCGGCCGCCGCTGACACGCCCAAGCTTCGCGGGCATCTCTTCTTCCGCAACATCCCCGGAGTGTGGGCCTGTTCAGACCCGGCATGCCCTGATGCCCCGCGCCCGGAGGGCGCCGAGAGGACCGTCGGCAAGCTGTACTCCCGACCCACTCCCCGGTGCAGCTGCGACGCCCGCGTTCTCGAACTCCTCTACTGCCAGAACTGCGGAGACGCCTTCCTCGGCGGATACGCGCCCGAATCGGCATTCCGGAACACCAAGGGACGTCCCTTCGAAGCCGGCCTGCTCGCCGACCTGCCCGACCTCGACTCGCTTCCTGACGCTGCTGCTCTAGGGCCGAGCGCGGCCAATTACATCGTCTATTGGCCGCGCAAGGACGAACCGGCCACGGACAAACTCGCCTGGGACTCCACTTCCGACAAGGGGGTGCTGAGCGCCAGCTTTGAGTTCAAGCGCAGCAAGTACGACCCGCGCACTGGCATGCTCCGGAACCAGAGCAACCACACCGGCTGGTCGTTCCATGTCAGCGTTCCCCGGTCCAAGAGGGGGAGCGCTCGGCTCAAGGCCGACCACCTTCCCGCGGCGCCGACCCAGTGTCCTTCGTGCGGCGACGACTGGGAGCTGCGGCAGGCCGGAAGCGAGCACCTCAGCCTGAGCGACCCGCGCCGCATGCGCACGCCGGTGCGGTCTATGCGCACCGGTTTCGAGAAGGTCAACCAGGTCCTTACCACCGGGATCCTCTCGCTCCTCCCGAACCGGCAGGCCGTCGTCTTCTCCGACAGTCGGCAGGATGCGGCCAAGCTCTCAGCCGGCCTTGGCCTCCGTCACTACCAGGACCTGCTGCGCCTGCTCCTCGCCGAGGAGGTAGCGGGTCAGGGCGACCCTGTGGCAGACCTCGCCGCCGTATCAGGCTTCTACCGGAAGTCGCCCGACAACCCTGTGGACAGGGAGACGGCCAAGGCCGCACGCGACCGGCTCAGGGCTCGAGACCGGGATACGTACGACGCGTGGGAGAAGCTCCAGAAACCCCAGGCTGCAGCAAGCCTCGACGACCTTGACGACGATCTCCCCGACCCGGCTGAGGAGGCCGCGCTCTACGGCCTTCTGAGCCGGGTGCCCAGTCTCGACAGCCACGCCGCCGCCGTTGCTGAACGCCTCGTGCAACTCGGCGCTAATCCCGGTGGGCCGAAGGCATCCCTCCAGCAGACGGCCTACCAGAAAGGCTCTCAGCTGCAGCCCTGGACCTCGCTGTACCGCTGGCCGGACGGGGGAGGCAGCGGAGTACGGGATGAATCCAGCCTTGTCCTGAGCGAGCGTCAGGAACAACTGCGCCAGGACATGCGCGAATCCCTCAGTACCGAGCTGCTCAGCGGCCTTTTCGGCAGCGCCGGGCGTGACTTCGAGTCTCTCGGCCTGGGCTGGCTCACCCTCGCGTCCGACCAGGCGCCACTCGAAGCCGAGCGGGCGTCGGATGTCGCCCTGGCCCGGACGAGCCTGCGGATCCTCGGCCACATGCGCCGATTCGCCGGACTGCGCAAACCTGCAGACAACCCACCAAAAAAGCTCCGGGACTTCTGGGCCAGTGCAGCCGATTACCTCGGTCAGGACCCGGACGACCTCCAGGCCACAGTGGAGCGGATCTGGGGGCCTGCAGTCCTCAAGTACGTCATCCAACCCGAGCACGTCGCGCTGCGCCACGGCCGTGCTGTGTCCTGGACCTGCTCCACATGCAATCGCCGCCACCTCCACCCGGGCGTCGGCATCTGCACGAAATGCCGACGGCCCCTGCCTGCAGAGTCCGAGCAGTACGAGAGCATCGACGCCGACTACTACGCCTGGATGGCACGCAAGCAGTTCGGGCACTTCCGGCTCAACACCGCTGAACTCACCGGCCAGACGGACCGCCTCGACGCTCAGGCCCGCCAAGCCCGCTTCCAGGGCATCTTCCTCGATGGCAAAGAGCACGAGCTCCCAGACACTCTCGACGTCCTCTCCGTCACCACCACGATGGAAGCCGGTGTCGACATCGGCCCGCTGTCCGCAGTTCTGATGGCCAACATGCCCCCGACCCGGTTCAACTACCAGCAGCGTGTGGGACGCGCCGGACGCCGCAGCTCGCCGGTCGCTCTCGCTCTGACCGTCTGCCGTGGTCGCAGCCACGACGAGTACTACTTCCAAGACCCGAAGCGCATCACCAACGACGCGACCCCGCGGCCCTACCTGTCCACCGACATGAAGGACATCTACCAGAGGGTCCTCGCCGCGGAAGTGCTGCGCCGGGCCTTTGACGCAGTGCAGGTTGCAGTGGAGGACGACGCAGGGATCGATCCGACCCGCAACGTCCACGGGCAGTTCGGGCACTGCGCCGACTGGCACGTCGTCAGCGAGGCCGTCGGCGCTTGGATCAAGTCGCATGAGGCCGAGATCCGGAGGCTCGCTGGAGCCCTCGCCGACTGGACCCGGAGCGTATGGTCTCCGGCCGAGGCAGCGGAATGGGTTGCCTCGGAGCTTGTCGACCGCGTTGCACGGATCGCGGACCGAGCCAGCGGCCACCACGAGCTCAGCCAGCGGCTTGCAGAGTCGGGCCTGCTGCCAATGTTTGGATTCCCCACGTCGGCCCGGTACTTGTACACGAAGCGCCCCTACGACTCGTACCCGTGGCCACCGAGCGGAGTCGTCGACCGCTCTCTGGACATCGCCATCTCACAGTTCGCACCCGGCGCGGAGACCGTGAAGGACGGACAGGTCCACACCGCTACCGGAGTGGTCGCGTTCGAGCCGACGGGCAGGGCCCCGCGAGCCGTGGATCAGCCGCTCGGGCAGTCCATCCCCATCGGTATCTGCCGCGCCTGCGGACACCTTGCGGACGAAGTGCAAATATCTCCAGTACAGGAAGACAACGCGCCCCAACAGCCCTGCCGCGCCTGCGGAGCTGCTGACGGGTCCTACCGCGAGATCGAACTCCGCGAACCAGCCGGCTTCTACTCCGGCGGCAGGGCCCGCGATTTCGATGGCAACTTCGCCTGGCGTGCAAGGTCTCTGGCACCGCGCACGGCCGCCGATCTCGAGCGTGGCGCGCCAGAGAAGATCGCGACGGCAGGAATGGTCGTCCACGCGGGCAAGGGCGAGCGCTTCGCAATCAACGACAACGGCGGTCGGCTCTTCAGCTTCGCGAAGCTCACCCCGACCGCACGCTGGTCCGGCGCATACGTGGAGACTGGGGCGGCGGAGCTGTTTCCCTGGCTCACGAAAGACATTGCAGCCGACGAGGAACCGCTGACCACAGCCATCGGCGCTACCCAGCACACCGACCTGTTCCTCCTCGGACCTCAGGCCGGCGAGATCCCCGTTCTCGGCCTGCGTCTCAACCTCACGTCCGTGCCCCAGAGCACCGGCTTCCCGGACGACCGCTCAGGCAGGCGGGCCGCCTGGTACTCGCTTGCTGCCCTACTCCGAATCGCCGCGGGCTCAATCCTCCAAGTACAGCCCAACGAAATCGCGTCCGGCATCCACGGAGCAGGATCCGGCAGCCGTGAGGCCCGCACTTTCGCCTTCCTCTCTGACACCCTGGACAACGGTGCTGGCTACTGCACGCACCTCGCTGAGCGCGACGTCTTCGAGCAACTGATGGCTACAGCGAACAGAATGCTGGCCGCCTTCGCCGCAGGAGCGCATGGTCGCGACTGCCGAGGCTCGTGCTACCAGTGCCTCCGCGACTACACAAACATGGCGTACCACAGCCTGCTCGACTGGCGACTGGCCGGCGATCTCCTCGCCATCCTCCAGGGCAAGGGTGTCGCAAGCGATCAGCGCGCCCGACGCGCCGCGGGGCTGCTGCGGAACTGGGCTTCGGACTTCCCTTCCGAAGACGCGGAGTTCGTGGACGACCTCGGGGGCACAGGTCCTGCCGTCCTCTTTGAGGAGCGGGTCTGGGTCGCGGCGAAGAGTCCGTTCGAGGCCGCCGACGGGTCGCTGCAGTCTGCCCGCATCAGGGTCGTGCGCGACGCTGCCGCATCTGATGGCCGGAATGTTCCCGTGGTGTTCATCGACGATTTCCTCCTCAACAAGGCTCCGGCGCGGGTCACAGCCCTGATCGCAGACTTCGACGCAATGTAGTAGGCAGCACGCATCGCGCCTGCCGGGCAGAAGTAAAGAGGGAGTTGTGGCTCGTGAGGGGGGTGGGCGTCGTTAGCCATGCACGATGCCATGACCAATGAGCAGTTACGTCAGGGCTGCCTCAGCTGGGGGTGATGCATTCAAGCCATAAACTCCCTAACTCACACAAGCTCTTGACGTTCGCCTCCGCCTCCGAAAGCGTCGTACGCAAGAACGCGCAACTGCCTTGGGCCGGGAGGGCACCATGGACCTACAGTTCATCGGGATCGACCCGAACACCGGGGGCGAGGGGTCGCCTACGGTGTGGGTGGAGGAGGAGACGGCTGACCTGGTGCTCCAGGGCGTGAAGGCCGAGGACGTGCTGGAGGCGCTGGTCAGCGGTACGGAGTGGGTCGCCGGGCACGCGGTGGGGATTCCCGCCCATGAGACGGTGATCCGTATCCCCGCCCGCATGGTGCCGATTCTGAGGGAGGCGTGCGATGTCGCAGAGCGGCGTGCCGAGCTTCGCTGAGCTGCTGGCCGGCGCGCGTAGCAGCGCGGTGCATCTGGAGATGCGCGACGCGTACGGAGTCGGTGACGAAGCCGTGGAGTTCGAGGAGTTCAAGCGCACGGGGCAGGTCCACCTCGACCCGACGGCGCGCTGGTGGCCCAGTTGGCTGGGCATCGTACGGGAGGCCGTGGGCCGTGGTGTGGTGATGCGTCGGGCCAGGATCGTTTCCGAGCCCGTGACGGACTACATCCGCTGGGAGCACGCCGCCACCACTCTGAATGTCGAGGCGGGCGAACGGGTGCGCTGGCTACCACGTCGGCAGGCCGTGGACCTCGCCCTGCCAGGGGCCGACTTCTGGCTGATCGATGACCGTCTGGTGCAGTTCAACATCTTCACCGGAGACGGTGACTGGGCAGATCCGCCCAAGGAGTTCAGCGAGGACCCCGCTGTGGTCAAGCTGTGCGCCAACGCGTTCGAGGCCGTATGGGGACGGGCCGTCGACCACGCGAAGTACACCGTCTGATCCCTGCCCGCCCCATGCCCACCTCCCCTTCGTCCAGCGCTCAAGCAGCCCGTGCGGCGCTCGCCGTGCGCCTGACCCACCTCCGCAAGGACGCCGGCCTCACCGGGAAGGAGCTCTCGACCCGGTGCGGCTGGCACCCAGCGAAGACCACGCGCATCCAGAAAGCCGAGGTGCAGCCCAGCGACGCGGACATCCGTGCCTGGTGCGCCGCCTGCGGCGCCACCGACCAGGCCGACGATCTGATCGCCACGGCCCGCGCCGTGGACTCGATGTACGTGGAGTGGCGCAGGCACCACCAGACCGGTATGCGCAAGACCCAAGAGGGCTTCTTCGACCTCTACGCGCACACGGCCGTCACCCGCGCGTACGTCTCCAACGTGGTGCCCGGGTTCTTCCAGACACCTGCCTACGCCACGGCCCTGATGGAGACCATCACCGACTTTCAGGGCACCCCCAACGACGTCTCCGAGGCCGTCGCCGCCCGCGTCGCCCGAAGCCGGTTCCTCTACGAGGGCGGACACCGGTTCGTCGTACTCATGGAGGAGAGCGTGCTGCGCTACCGCGTCGGAGACACCGAGACGATGGTCGGCCAGCTGAGGCATCTGTTGACCGTGATGCCACTCCCCTCGGTCTCCCTGGGTGTCATCCCCTTCACCGTTCGAAGGACGATGTGGCCTCTGGAGGCCTTCTATCTCCATGACGGCACTCGCAGCGTCGTGGAAACCCTCACAGCCGAGATCAACGTGGTGCAGCCACGCGAACTCGCCGACTACCGCATGGCATTCGGGGAGCTGATGAAAATGGCGGTCCATGGCAACGCGGCACGGTCCTTGATCAACACTGCTATCAACGCCCTGGGATGACCCGCCGCAACTTCCCGCAATCTCATTGAGGCCGTACTGCGGCTTTCCTTAGGGTCGTTGCAGTCGCCCGGCCGCCTCGGCCTCGGGCCCTGCATGGCGCGCCCATCCCCTGCACACCGTGTCAGACAGACGTGCCAGCCGCCTCTGCCGTACTGCCCAAGCCAGGCAGGCACGGAAGCTCCAACCCCGTCATGTCTCCGACGAAGGAGTTGCACGTCGTGTTCGAGCATCGCGCCTTGACCGGCATCGGAGATCACGTTCCCGTGCGGGTCACCATGGACCGCACCCTGCGAGTGAAGGTCATCGACGCCTGCGGGATGACCTGTACGTTCTGCCATAACGAGGGCACGCCGGTGGCTGCCGACAACCACGCCCGGGTCGCCGGCGAATTCGGTGCCGTCGGTCGCTCCGAACGTGTCTCCATCTACCTCGCGACCAATGGAGCCCGCTTCACGGCAGCGCCCGTCTTCCCCGACGAGACGTTCCGCACTGCGTTGCGGGAGTTGCGTGACGCCCTGGGGTTCGAAGAGGTTCACCTGACAGGGGGCGAACCGACGCTGCATCCCAAGCTCTCCGCGATCGTGGCCCTGGCAAGGGAGGAGGGCTACAGCGTGGGAGTCACCTCCAATGGCGAGAACGGCGCAAGGATTCTTCCTGGCTGCGCGGAGGCCGGGTTGGACCGCGTCAACTTCTCGATCTTCGGCACCTCACCGAAGGAACTGGCACAGGTGCAGAACGAGCGGTACAGGTCGGTCTCCCTGGCGAGACGCAAGATCGAAGCCCTGGAGCAGTCGATCAAGGTGGCGGCTGAAGAGGGAATCGATGTGCGCGCCAATGTGGTGGTCCCCGACCACAGTCACGTGGAGCGGGTACACCGGCTGCTCGACCGATACGCCCCAGAGGTGTCGTTACGGGTCCTGTCGTCACTCGCGGACGGCGACGCGTCCCTGGACGCCATCGACCAGCTACTCGTCGAACTCCGAGCTGTGCCACAGGAGATCCACCTCATCGCCGGAGCATCAGGGTTTCGCGTCTCGTACCGGCTGCCCGACGGGAGATCGATCAAGGCCAAGCACATTCGTCAGGTGCGCCTACCGGAGACCTGTACGAGTTGCCGCTTCAACAACCCGACCGACTGTCAGGAGGGCTACTACGGGGTTCGTCTCTACCGAGATCCCAAGGGGACCTTCCACGTAGGTGTCTGTATTCAGCGCATGGACCTGTGTCTGCCCTTGGACCAATTCCTGGACAGCGCTGTCTGCGGCGAGATCACGAAAATGCGCGAGCAGGAGTTCCACGACCTGACGCGTAGAAGCTGTCATGTGTGAAGGAGAACCGTGGCGCAACACGAGTACGAGGCGAAGTTCCTGGAGATCGACGTGCAGGCCACTGTCGGCGCGCTGCGGGCCGCCGGGGCGGAACAGGTCTTCCCCAAGACCATGTTCACCCGCCTGATCTTCGAGAACGACGCGGTGCGAGGGGAACAGTGGCTGCGGCTGCGGGACGAGGGCGGCAGGACCACGCTCACGTTGAAGCAGGTCACCGATGCCACGCACATCAACGGAACCACCGAGATCGAGATCGAGGTCGACGACCTCGGCAAGACCGCGGAGCTGCTCACGGCGCTCGGTCTGCGGCAGGTCCGCTACCAGCAGAACTACCGCGAAGAATGGCGACTGGGAGGTGTCACCTACGACTTCGACACCTGGCCGGAGCTGGACACCTTCCTGGAGATCGAGGGTCCTTCCGAGGCGGCGGTGCGGGACGCCGTAGCGGCTCTGGGCCTGGACTACACCCACGCCCGCTTCGGCAGCATCGACCTGATCTACAAGAGCGAACTGAGCCGGGACATTCTCGCCGAGTCGACCCTTCTCTTCCGGTGATGTCAGTCCGGCGTCCTGAGTAGTGAGCAGACGCCATCGCCGAGGCCCCGGTGTCAGTGCTGTGCCTCATGCTCGGCCGCATGGATGAGAACACTTTCTGGCAGTTCGTCGACGGGTGCCGGCCAGAGGGGCCCGACCCCGATGCCGAGGGGCTTGCGGACGCGTTGGTGGGGCGGCTTGTGGGTGAGCCTGTTTCGGTCGTGGTGGGGTTCGCGGAGCAGTTGGCCTGGGCTCTCTATCGGCTGGATCGCAAGGAGTTCGGGGACGATCTCTCCGGCGACGGCTTTCTCTACACTCGGGCGGCTGTCGTGGCCGAGGGGCGTGACGTCTACGAGGCTGTGCTGCAGGATCCGGCGCGCTTCGTCCCGTACGCCACAAGACTCGTCTGGGCGGAGCCGCTGCTCTACGTGCCGGATCTGGCGTACGAGCGGATCACCGGCCGGGAGTGGGACCGGGCGACCCGGTACTCGTACGAGACCGGGTCGAACGCGGAGGGGTGGCGTCGGGAGGGGTGAGGGTGGCCGCCCCGCTGCCCTCCTTCAGGGGTCGGTGGAGCACGGCCCCTCAATCGGCGGCGAGCACGCGCGTCTCCGACGTGTCCGGGAGTGGCTTGGTCCACCAGTGGTCGTGGCGGCGGTAGGGGGTGGGGTCGGAGCGGGTGGTGAGGAAGGTGTGCAAGGCCGTGGCCTCCTCCTTCAGGGCCTTCCAGGTCGAGGCCGGGAGGGGGTGGAAGGCTGTGGCCTCGATGGCGTCGGCCTGGGGGCGCCAGATGCCGGCGACCTGGCCGTCCACCAGGAGGGTGGGGAGGACGTCGCCGTTCATGCGGGTCACGTACGTGCGGTACTCGGGTGGGAGGAGGCGGCTCCGGTCGGCGTAGGCCAGGAGCGTGCTGTCCCACATGGCCATCAGGCGGGGTGGGGCGGGGGTGTCCTCCGGGGGGCGTGGGGCGCCCGGGATGTCGTACAGGGGTTGGGCGGTGGCGGTGGCCTCCAGGGTTTCGAGCTCGTCCGACATCGTGGCCAGTGCCGTTCTGATGCGGCGTTGTTGGACCATCGCGAACTGGGCCATGTCCGCGATCGTCGCCGGGCCGAAGCCCTGGAGGTAGCGGCGGATGAGCGTGCGTAGGCCCTCGGCGGCCGCGTCCGGGTCCGTGAGGGACGGGCGGGGCGAGGCCGCTACGTAGGACTGGCGGGTGTCGAAGGACCAGGGGCCGCCGGTGGGGGCGTGCCACAGGGGCGCGTAGTGGCGGAGCATGCGGTGGGCGCCGGTGTCCAGCGTGGCAGAGGGGGTCGTGTCCGAGGTGGCGGCGTTCGGCGTGGTGGTGGCGCCCAAGTGGGCCTCCAGCCAGGTGCGGAGTTCGGCGGCCGTGCGCACCGTGCCGTCGGCGTGGTCGAGGAGGAGCGGGAGGAAGGTGTCGACGTCGGACGCGGTCAGGCCGGAGGCTCGGAAGCGGGGGTCTCCGAGGCGGGAGCCTCGGAGGGTGGGTTCCATCGCCTCGCGGAACGGGGTGTAGTCGTCCGCGTGGACCGTGTGGACGGTGATCCGCATCAGCGTCGCTCGGACGAGACGGTGGTCGGTGAGCGCCTCGTCCAGGGTGGTGGGGTCGAAGGGGGACAGCCGGTTCCACAGGGCGATGTACGGGGAGGCCGGGTGCTGGGCCTGGAGGGCCACGATGCGGCGTACTGCGTCAGTCACCTTCAACTGCTCGCGCGAGAGGAGGAGTTGGCGGGCGAGTGTGGCCCGGTTGAGGGCTCGGTCGGTGAGCTTCGTGGTCCCCATGGGGAGATTGTCTCCGCTCCCTCGGATCCGCCGCTTCGCCGCTCCGCCGGTCCCTCCGTTCCGCCGCTCCGCCAATCCCTCCGTTCCCGCCGTTCCCGGGCTGCGTGGCGGCGCGCACTCCGGCGCGGCTCAACTGGTGGTTTCCGTAAGCGAGTTGAGGAAGCCCGATATCTCCGCGTGCAGATCGCTCGGCTGGTCCAGGTGTACGTCGTGGCCCGCGTCCTCGATGACGGTGAGCTCGGTTCGGGTGCCGGGAGCGCGGGTGGTCGGCATCGCGGCGGCGTCGGCGGCCGCCATCGTGCCGTGTGCGCCCCGTACGACGAGGGTGGGGCAGGTGGTGGTGGCCCACTTCGCGTCGTACGACCTGTGGGCCAGTTCCGCGATCGCGGCGAGCATCGTGGCGCGGTCCACTCGGGGGTACCAGCCGTCGGGGCGGTGGTCGAGGTTGCGGGACCAGCTCGGGTGACCGAAGAACTCGGCTGCCTGGGACGGCGAGTCGAACGGGGTCGGCCAGCTGTCCAGCCAGGCGGCTATGTGGGCGGGCAGGGTGGGGTCGGGGGTTCCTGGGCCCGCCTCGATCAGGATCAGGGAGTCGAGGAGTTCCGGGTGCGCGGCCGCGGTGAGGAAGGCCGTGTGGCCGCCGAGGGACTGGCCCACGAGGGTCAGGGGGGCCTGGCCCGGGAGAGCGAGGCCCAGTTCACGGATCACCGTCACCGCGTCCTGTACGCACGCCGCCCGGCTCATGTCCTCCGGGCGCCGGGTGCTCGCGCCGTGGCCGCGTGCGTCGTACGTCACCACGCGGTGGCCGTCCGCCAGGAGCCGGGGGACGAGGTCGTCCCACTCCCCCTGGTGGCCGGCGAGGCCGTGCAGGAGGAGGAGCGTGCGGCTGTGCGCATGGGGCGGGACGTGGTCGCGGTGGGCGAGGCGGACGCCGTCCGGGGTGGTGAGGTGAGCGACGGTGGGGGTCATCGCACGATGGTGGCGGCCGGTGGGCGGCGGTGTCAGCGGGACTTTCGGCTCACGCGGCGGGGCAACCTCTCGGCCCACCAACTCGGCGCGGGCGCCTCCGCGTTCCTCGGCGCCACCGCCCGCGATCTCTTCGGCGCGTACGACGTCGTCTGGACCAGCCTCGGCGCAGTCTGCCTGGCCGCGTCCCTGCTGGCCGTGGTCGTACGGGGGCCTCGGGGCGCCCGGCGGACGGAGGCGCAGTAGCCTCGGGCGCGACGGACCTGGCGCAGGACACGGGAGGCAGTGATGGCGAGGGTTCCCACGGCGGCGGTGGCCGCGAGCGGGCTCATCGGCGGGTACGGGGTGGCTCGCTGGACGAAGAAGCGGCCGCTGGGCGGGGCGGTGCTCGCGGTGGCGGGCGCGGCGGCGGCCCAGCAGTGGCAGAAGGCGGCCGGGGGCAGGGCCGCGGGCGCGCTGACCGCGGGGTACGTGGCCGCGTTCGCCGGGTCGCATCCGCTGGCGAAGAAGGTGGGGGCCTGGTCGGCGGTGTTCGGAGTCGCCGGGGTGGTGGCGCTGGCGTCGTGGGTGGTGGCCGACCGCAAGGGGTAGCCGCGCCGGAAGGGTAGCCGCCCCCGGAACGGGTAGGGGGGTCCGGCCTGTTGGGGGCCGCAGGTCGTCGGTGGTTGCTCGCGGAGTCCCCCGCGCCCCTGACGGGGCGGAGCGCGGCCCCCGTTCATCAGCGCCCCGTCGGCGTACTCCCCTCCCCGCGGAACGCCCGCCGATACGCGTACGGGCTCGTGCCCACCACCCTCTTGAAGCGGTCGCGGAACGCCGTCGGGGAGCCGAAGCCCGCCTGGGTGGCGATGCGGTCGACGGTGTGGTCGGTGGACTCCAGCAGGTACTGGGCCCGCCGGACCCGCGCCCGGTGCAGCCACTGCAAGGGCGTCGTGCCCGTCTGCTCGCGGAAGCGGCGGTTCAGCGTACGGGTGCTGGTGCCGGCGTGGAGGGCGATGTCGTCCAGGGTCAGATCCCGCTCGACGTTCTCCTCCAACCAGCGCAGCAGGGGCTCCATCGTGGCGCCGGCGGGCGCCGGGGGCTGGTCCTGCACGATGAACTGAGCCTGGCCGCCCTCCCGTTCGAGGGGCATGACACACATCCGCGCGGTGAACGCGGCGACCGCCGAGCCGTGGTCCTTGCGGATCATGTGCAGGCACATGTCCATGGCCGCGGCGGCGCCCGCCGACGTCAGGAACTGGCCGTTGTCGACATAGAGAACGTTCGGGTCGACCGTGATTCCCGGATGACGGGCCGCCAGATCGGGGGCGGCGATCCAGTGCGTGGTGGCGCGCAGCCCGTCCAGCAGACCCGTCGCGGCGAAGAGGAACGCGCCGACGCAGATCGACGCGATCCGCGTCCCGCTCGCCGCCGCGGCGTGCAGCGCCTCCGTCACCCCCGGCGGCAACGGCAGGGTCGGGTCGGCCGTCCCCGGCAGGATGATGGTGTCCGCCTCGGCCAGCGCCTCCAGCCCGTACGGGGCCCGCACACTGAACGGCCCCGCCTTCACCATCCCGTCCCCCGCCGCCGAGCAGACCCGCACCCGGTACGCCTCCCGCCCGTCCGGCAGCCGCGCCCAGCCGAAGGTGTCGACGGGGGCCGACATGTCGAACGGGATCACGTCGTCGAGCGCCAGTACGGCCACGGTGTGCATGGCGGGAGCGTAGGCCCCCACCGGGTTCCAGCCAACAGGATCCGGGTGCCCCCTGCCCCACCGTGATAGTGCTGGCGAGAATCCGTTGGAGCCTGGCAATCCTGCCACTCCTGTGTGGCCCTTCCCCGCCCTACCGTCCCCTCGTGACCAAGTTCCTCCTCTCCCTCCACGTCCTCGCCGCGATCATCGCCGTCGGGCCCGTCACCGTCGCGGCCAGCATGTTCCCGCCGAGCGCCCGCAAGGCGCTGGCCGAACCCGACAGCGAGCGGGCGGTGTCGGCCGTACGGCTGCTGCACCGGATCTGCCGGGTGTACGGCGGTGTCGGCATCGCCGTGCCCGTGCTCGGGTTCGCCACGGCGATGAGCATGGGCGTGCTGAAGGACACCTGGCTGATCGTGTCGATGCTGCTGACCGCCCTCGCGGCCATGGTCCTGCTGGCGCTGGTGCTGCCCCGGCAGGAGGAGATCCTGCAAGGGATCGGCGGCACCGCCGTCGACACCCGGACCACAGCCCGACTCGCCATGTTCACGGGCATGTTCAACCTGCTGTGGGCGACGGTCACGATCCTGATGATCGTGCGCCCCGGTTCGACCACGGGCGCCTGACTTCCCAGCACGCTGGGGTGATGTCCGAGGTGAGGCCGGTTTCGGCGGGGCATCCGCTACGTCGCAGCAGTAACCAGTTGCCCTCGGCGGGGTTGAGGTCCCGTGCGTACGCCGCCAGGAAGGAGCAGTAGGTGATCCAGTCGTGGGTGTCGATGAACTGCCGCCATCGTTGTACCGACCGCACGCTGACACGTGACTGCTTGGCGACCGCGGCCTTGCCGTGTCCCCATGTGAACAACTCGGCCGCCTGCATCCGGCTGCGCTCGTGAAACGCCCGTCGCTCCGCGCTCGGCCCGCCCCCTTGCGGATACCTCATATGACCGGCCTATCGCGACAACGGCACGTTGTCGGCCCCGCGACCTCACGCCGGCAAGGTCAGAAACCCATGCCGCCGTTGCTCTGGAGAAGCTGGGCGTTGATCCATCCGCCTTCTGCAGAGCAGAGGAAGGAGACGAGATTCGCGCAGTCCTGCGGCACACCGAGGCGTCCCAGGGGCGTGAAGCGGATCATGTCCGCCTTCTGCTCTTCGGTCATCCACCCTGTGTCGGTCGGGCCGGGATTGATCGCGTTACAGGTCACTCCCAGGTGGGCGAGCTCACGGGCGGCCGCCAGCGTGATCCGGTCCATCGCTCCCTTGCTTGCCCCATAAGGCAGGTTGCCGGCCGTGTGGTCGCTGGTCAGGCTGACGATTCGCCCGCTGCCATGCTGTCCGCGGAACCGCAGCCCGTACTCCCGGATCAGCAGCCAGGTTGCCCGCGCATTGACCGCGAAGTGCAGATCGAAGCTCTCCACCGTGGTGTCCAACAAGCCGGAGTCGACCGACTCGCAATGGCAGAGCACCAGCGCCGTGACGTTTCCCAGTTCGCGCTCGACACGGTCAAAGAGCTGAGCTGGCACGGCCGGGTCGCTCAGGTCCGCCTCGACCGCAAGTGTTCTCGCCCCGAGGGACGCCACCTTCTTCTGCAGCTCTTCGGGCGCACCCGGCTCCATGCCCCACTGCATCCGCGCGTCATACGGAGTCCAGTACGTGAAGGCCACATCCCACCCTGCCCGGACCAGATTCAGCACCACGGCCGCCGCGATCCCCGCCGAACGGCCCGCCCCCGTGACCAAGGCAAGCGGGCGCCCCGTTTCTCCCACGTGCTGCCGACTCCCCAAAGGCGTCTCACCAGTCATGATCCTCATCCTGGCGGGCCGTCCTTCGCACGGCACCCGATTTCCCCGGTCGGCGCCACGGTCACACACGAACTCGGCAACTGCGCTCGCCCTGACGGATCTGCCTGCCAACATGAGCACGGCTGCATCCGCTGCCCGATGCTCCAGGTCAACCCGAAGATGCTGCCGCGGCTCGCGGAGGTCGAGAAGAACCTGGCCCTCCGCCGCGAGCGGGCCGAGGAGAAACAGTGGCTCGGCGAGATCGAAGGCATCGACATGACCTTGACCTTCGTCCGCACCAAGCAAGCCGACTCCGCCAGGCCCGCCTGCAGCCACCCTCCCGGATGGCCTGTCGGCGACTGACCACCACTCCCGGCACGCGATCTCGATGGTCAGGCTCAGGACTGCCGCGTCACCTCCTGACCGGCCAACCTCTGTCAGCCCTCTTGGGAGTTCTCGCAGGTCACGGGCAGCGGGCCAGCATGTGTGTGTCGAGGAAGCCGCGCTCGGACGCCGGGTCGTGGAACAGCCGAGCCACCGTGACGAGCCCGGCCTCGGCCAGCAACTCGGCGAACCGCTCCGCCGGCCAGCTGTAGGCGGGCGCCACCTTGTGATCGAAGCGGACCGGCTCCGGCCCCTCCGTGCCGAAGAAGGACACCAGGAGCAGACCCCCTGGTGCCAGGACACGCACCTGCTCAGCGAGCAGCGCAGGCAGTTCTTCAGGTGGGGTGTGGATCATCGAGTAGTGGGCCAGCACTCCACCGAGCGTGCCGTCCTCGACCGGCAGGGCCTCCATGCGCGCTTCCTCGAACCGCAGCGCCGGCTGGGCCCGCCGGGCGTGGTCAATCATGGCCGGGGAGATGTCGATACCGAAGGCGTCCAGCCCCAAGTCGTGCAGCATGGCCGTCAGATGGCCGGGTCCGCACCCGACGTCGGCCACCCGCGAGTTCCCCGAATCACGCACCAGCTCGGCGAAGGTGCCGATCATGTTCCGCGCGAACGGACGCGTCTCCAAACGACTGGTGAACATCGACGCGTAGAGCTCGACGACCCCGTCGTACGCAGCCCGGGTCTCATCCTGGTGTTCCAACACGGGCAGGACGCTAACACTGCCGTTCACCGCATCCCCGCGCCGGCCGTGATCCTGCTCGTCCCGACAATGAAACTCGCCGGACTCGACTGGGACGCCGCCCCCACCGCACACCACTGAACTTGACTTGGTGCGGAGAAGGGGCATGATCCGGCCATGCATCCTCAGCAGACGCCCTCCCAGGCCTACCTCGCCTCCGTGGCCGCCCGTCTCGCCGCCGACGAATGCCGTACCTGGTGGGAGGAGTGGGCCGGGGTGCCCGTGCTCATCGGGCGCCGGGCCGACTTTCGGTGGAGGTGGATGGGGACGAAGCTGCACCTGTTCACGGTCGCGGCGGCGGTCCAGGAGATAACCATCCCGACCATCGAGACCTTCACCGACCAGGTGCTGACGTACGCGAAGAAGACCAAGGGTGGCCTGCCGGCCGGGATCCAGAACGGCATCGGCGCGTTCCCGGTCCTGGTCAGCGACCGCGTGGACCCCGCGGCCGTCCGCTGGGCGGAGGCCCAGCAGCGCAACAAGTGGGCGTGCATGGCCCGCCCCGTGGTGGTCGACAGCACCCAGCAGTACGTGGGCTCGTACCGCGGCACCCCGGCCATCGGCCTCGCCTACTCGTCGTTCTTCGAGGAGAAGGCCCGGCGCTACTTCTACGGCTGACGGGCGCCCGAACGGCGGCCGGGCGGCGGCTGTTCGGCGAACCGGGCGGTGACCGCACCGTCCTGGGACCGGCTGTGGATCAGCCACCGCTCGTCCACCGGATCCGTCCGGAACCGGCGTGCCACCGAGGACACGACCAGCACCCACGCGCCCAGCACCAGCGTGAAGAAGGCCCAGGACAGAGGCCAGACTGCCGCGTCCGGCGGCTCGGTGTGGGCGTGGAAGGCGATGTACATCAGCGCGGACGGCGGCACGGCGACCAGGAGCAACGGCCAGGCCAGGGCGTCCCGGTGGCCGAAGTAGGCCGCGAGGACCAGCAGGACGAGGGCGAGGGCGACGACCCCCGTGACGGTCACGGGGGTCGTCTCCGTGAGGGATCCCTCCAGTTCGGGCCGGTCGCGCAGGTCCCAGGGGAGACAGAGGCGGTACGCGGCCGCGGCGACCGCGGCGCCGAGCAGGCGAGTCAGCCAGCGTTCCGGCCAGGGCCGCGTGCGCAGGGGGCGGAGCAGCTTCTCGGTCATGCGTACGAGGGTTCCCGTACGACCGCCGAGCCGACAGAGTACGGATACTCAGACGGCGGTACTCATCCGTACGCGGGCCCCGAAGGGGCGCGGGGAACTGCGCGACCAGCCCCCACGCCGCCGCAGCCGACGAACAACCCCACCCGGCCCCCAGGCGGAGCCTTACGCGGAGCCCCGCGCCGACAACGGCTCCGCGATGTCCTCCAGCGACCGCCGCTCCGCCCGCACCGCGAGGAACGCCGCCACCAGCCCCGCCGCGCACATCAGCCCCGCGCCGATCTGGAAGGCGAGGACGGTGTCGGCGACGACGCCGGACTCCGTCAGCTCGGCGAAGATCAGCGGCCCGCTGATACCGCCGGCCGCCGTGCCGATGGCGTAGAAGAAGGCGATGGCCATGGCCCTGGTCTCCATGGGGAAGACCTCGGAGACGGTGAGATAGGCGCTGCTCGCCCCGGCCGACGCGAAGAACAGCACCACGCACCAGCAGGCCGTCAGGGTCACCTCGTCGAGCGAACCCCGGTCGAACAGCCAGGCCGTGCCGAAGAGCAGCACACCGGAGAGCAGATACGTCCCCGAGATCATGATCCGCCGACCGACCGTGTCGAACAGCTTGCCGAGCAGCAGCGGGCCCATGAGGTTCCCGGCCGCGATGACGGCGAAGTAGTAGCCGGTGTCGGAGGTCGGGACGTCGTAGAACGTGGTGAGGATCGCGCCGAAGCCGAAGGTGATCGCGTTGTAGAGGAACGCCTGTCCGATGAAGAGGGAGAAGCCGAGGACGGCGCGGCGGCGGTAGCGGGAGAAGACCGTACGGGCGATCAGGCCGAAACCGACGCTGCCCCGCTGATGGATGGTCATCTCCCGGTCGGCGGGCGGCAGCGGGTGCCCCTTCTCCTCCTCGACCTGTTCCTCCACCTCCGCGACCAGCCGTTCGGCCTCCTGTTCCCGGCCGTGGATCAGCAGCCAGCGGGGACTTTCGGGGACGTTGCGCCGCACCAGCAGGATCACCAGGCCCAGCACCACGCCGAGGGCGAAGGTCAGCCGCCAGCCGACGTTCGCCGGGAAGAGGTCGGTGTTCAGGGCGACGATCGACAGCAGCGACCCGCCGATCGCGCCGAGCCAGAAGCTGCCGTTGATGACGATGTCGACGCGGCCCCGGTACTTGGAGGGGATCAGTTCGTCGATCGCGGAGTTGATGGCCGCGTACTCGCCGCCGATACCGAAGCCGGTGAGGAAGCGGAAGAGGAAGAACCACCAGGTGGAGAAGGAGACGGCGGTCAGCGCGGTCGCCGCCAGATAGACCACCAGCGTCACCATGAACAGCTTCTTGCGGCCGAACCGGTCGGTCATGTGGCCGAAGAAAAGGGCGCCCGCACAGGCGCCGGCGACATACAGGGCAGCCGCTATGCCCGTGACCTGCGCGGAGGAGATCGGCAGCCCGCTGCCCTCCTCGGAGAGCCGGCCCGCGATGTTGCCGACGACGGTCACTTCCAGACCGTCGAGGATCCACACGGTGCCGAGGCCGATCACGATCGTCCAGTGCCAGCGCGACCAGGGCAGACGGTCCAGGCGCGCCGGTACGGCGGTGGTGATCACACCCGGTGACTTCGGGGCTGTGACGGACATGGGCTGGGGCTCCCTCCACTTCGAGCGAACCCGACCCGAGTGCCCTCCCGAGCAACGATCACGCCCGACCGCCGCCGCAGCACCCGAACAGCCCCGAACGGCCTACGCCCCTACGCGCCCCTTCGCCCTACGCCCCCAGCGCCCGCGACACCGTGTAGATCAGCAGCCCGGCCAGCGAACCCACCACCGTGCCGTTGATCCGGATGAACTGCAGGTCACGGCCGATGTTGGCCTCGATCTTCTTCGTGGTGTGCTCGGCGTCCCAGCTCGCGACGGTCTCGGTGATGAGGGAGGTGATCTCGGCGCGGTAGGTGGTGACGACGTGCACGGCCGCGCCCTCCACCCACCTGTCCACCTTGGCCTGCGCACTCGGCTCGGTGGCCATACGCGACCCGAGCGACAGCAGGGAGGCACGGACCCGCAGCCGCAGCTCGCTGCGCTCGTCCTCGGCGGCGGACACGATCATCGACCGTACGGCCGTCCAGGCGGAGGCGATCAGGTCCTGGACCTCGCCCCGGCCCAGCACCTCGCCCTTCAGCCGCTCCACCCGCGCCCGTGTGTCCGTGTCGGACTGCAGGTCGGTGGCGAAGTCGGTGAGGAAACGGTCGAGGGCGCCGCGCGCCGGGTGCGTGGGCGAGTCACGCATCTCGGTGGCGAAGCGGAGCAGTTCCTTGTAGACGCGCTCGCCGACCTTGCGGTCCACGAAACGGGGGGTCCAGCCGGGCGCTCCGCCCTCGACGGCGTCCATGACCTGCGTGTCGTGCAGGACCAGCCAGTCGTGGGCGCGGGTGCAGATCAGGTCGACGACCCGCCGGTGGCCGCCGTCGGTGACGACCCGCTCCAGCATCTTGCCGATGCCGGGCGCGATCTCCTGGGCGTTCGCCCGCCGGGTGATCGCCTCCCCGACGACGGCCTGGACGTCCGAGTCGCGCAGCACGGTCAGCGCGCCCCGGAGCGCGGTCGCCAGTTCGGCCGTCACCCGGTCGGCGTTCTGCGGCTCGGCGAGCCACGCGCCGAGCCGGCTGCCGATGCCGACGGCCCGCAGCCGCTGCCGTACGACGTCCTGGGAGAGGAAGTTCTCCCCGACGAACTCGCCGAGGGAGACGCCCAGTTGGTCCTTCTTGGTGGGGATGATCGCGGTGTGCGGGATGGGCAGCCCGAGGGGATGCCGGAACAGCGCGGTCACGGCGAACCAGTCGGCCAGCGCGCCGACCATGCCCGCCTCGGCCGCCGCCGCGACATAGCCGGCCCACGCGCCGGCGCCCTCGTGCGAGGCCCACTTGGCCAGCACGTAGACCAGCGCCACGAAGAGCAGGAGCCCGGCCGCGATGAGCTTCATCTGCCGGACGCCGCGCTGCTTCTCCTCGTCGGCGGCGCTGAAGGTGGTCATGGTGCGGTGCGAGACGCGCGGCCCGGCGGCCGCCGCCGCGTCCACCGGATCCGTCGTCACTTCCGCCTTCGTAGGGTCGTCCATCACTCCATCCGTTCCTGTCCCCCGTACTCACATTGTCCGTTCTCCGGCGCTTCGACTCTTGGTGACGTACTCCATAGCCCTTCTGAGATCTACTCCCGGAACGAAACAGGAGTTCCCCGCGTCTGTCCGAGCGGGGGAACCGATGGGGGTTCTCGCAAGCAACCCCCATCCCATGACGCATCATGGGGTGATCACATCGGAGCCTCGGGGCTCCACAGCCCGAGGAGTTACACACCGCATGACCAAGCAGCACGGTTATGCACTGCTGGCAGCCGTCGCCGCCCTGATCGTGGCGATCTCGGCCGCGATATACGTCGGCGTCGGCATCGACGACGGCTCCCAGCGCCAGGAGACGTTCGCCCGCGCGCCCCACAACAGCGCCGCCCCCGCCTCCACCGGCGTCTGGGTCGGCGCGTGGGCCGCCTCACCGAGCGGGTCGGAGGCGGGCACCGAGCGGAACGGCTTCGCCGGCCACTCGGTGCGCAACGTGGTGCACACGACCGCCGCCGGTACGAGTGCCCGCGTCACCCTGTCCAACCTCTACGGCCAGCAGCCGCTGACCATCACCCACGCCTCGCTCGCCGTCGCCGCCTCGTCGGACACCCCGGCCGCGGCGGCCGAGACCATGCGCCGCCTCACCTTCGCCGGCAACCCGACCGTCGTCATCGCGGCCGGCCGACAGGTGGTCAGCGACGCCGTACGGGTGCCGATCCCGCAGGACAGCGACGTACTGATCACCACCTACTCGCCGACCCCGTCCGGCCCGGCGACCTACCACGCGCACGCCCGGCAGATCTCCTACACCGCCGAGGGCGACCGGGTCGCGGACGTCACCGGCGAGCCGTACACCACGCAGTCACTGCACTGGCGGTACGTCACCGCGCTGGACGTGCTGAGCAACGACTCCGAGGGCACGGTCGTGGTCCTCGGCGACTCGCTCACCGACGGCATCACCTCCACCGTGAACGAGAACCGGCGCTGGACGGACGTCCTCTCCGGCCGCATCCGCGCGGCCGCCGGCTCCTCCGACACGCCCCGCTACAGCGTCGTCAACGAGGGCATCAGCGGCAACCGCGTCCTGACCGACGGCAACGGACGGCCCGCCGACAACCCCAGCGGCCTCAACCGCTTCCAGCGCGACGTGCTCACCCGTACGGGCGTCAAGGCGGTCGTCATCGACCTCGGCGTCAACGACATCCTGAGGAACCCCGGCCGCGCCGACCCCCAGGCCATCACCGACGGCCTGCGCCGGCTCGTCGACCAGGCCCACGCGCGCGGCCTGCGCGTCGTCGGCGCCACGCTCATGCCGTTCCACGGCCACCGCGGCTACTCCGACCAGCGCGAGTCCGTCCGCCAGGCCGTCAACGCCACCATCCGCTCGGGCAACGTCTTCGACGCCTACGTCGACTTCGACAAGGCCCTGCGCGACCCCTACGACCCCCGCGCCCTCCGCCCCGACTACGACTCGGGCGACCACCTGCACCCCAGCGACAAGGGCTACGAGCGCATGGCGGAAGTCTTCGACCTGGAGCAGCTGAAGGGGTCGGCACCGGCGAAGCTGTGATGGTCGTCCCGGTTCAGGGGAGCGCCCCGAAAGGGGCGCGGGGAACGGCGCATCTCTCAGGGGCGCGGGGAACGGCGCGAGCAACCACGACGCACCCGCACCCGGCAGCCGCCCTAATGCCCCCTCCCTCTTCCCCGCCGCCGCTCCCGCTCGTCCCGCACAGCGTCCCGCACCTGCTCCATCGCCTCCCGATGCGCGTCGCGCATCTCCCGCGCGTGATCGCGATGCGACGCGTGCAACTCGCGCCGGGCTTCACGGCGCTCCAACCGCTCCTGCCGCCGCGCCTCCTTCAACCGCTGCCGCTCGGCCTTGGGAACCTTCCGCTCCACCCCGCCCCCGCCCCAGAACGCGAACCCGGTGAGCACCACGCGCGGAGCGCCCGGCTCCCCGGGCACCCCCTCCTCACTGTGGTCGAAACCGCCCATGATCCCGATGCCCCGGACCACGACCTCGACCCCCGGCGGCACGATCACATTGATCCCGCCCATGATGGCCACGCAGTTGATGACGACCTCGCGCTCCGCGAAGTACGCGTCCCGCAGGTCCAGTTCGCCGCCGCCCCAGAACGCGACGCAGTCGAACCGCGCGGGCACGGTCCACCGCCCCTTGCGCTCGAACCCGGACATGACCGCCACACCCCAGGTGGACGACCCGTCGCCCCCGACGATCCGCTCCGGCCAACTCGCGTTCTCGGCGGGCCCCTTGACCAAAGACACGGACGGCGGCGGCACGACGGCCGGCGGCGCCACGGCCCCCGCACCGGGCAGGTCCCGGGTGATCGGCGCCAACTCCCCGTACGTCCGTGCCTTGTACGTCGCGTCCAGCCGCTCCTCGAACTCCTCCATGTCGAGCCGCCCCTCCGCGAGGGCGTCCCGTAGTTGCTCGGAGACTCGTTCACGATCGGCGTCGGAGGCACGAAGATCCGCGGCGGCCGGAAGATCCGGCAGGTCGTCCGTCATACGAATCAGCCTACGAGGAACCCCGTACGGGGGGCTACGACACGGCCGACCCCGGCTCCCCCACCCGTCCCGCCACCTGTTCCCCCGCCTGTTCCCCGACCCGCTCTGCCTGCTGCGCGTACATCTGGGCGATCACGGCCTCGATGTCCGGTTCCCGCACGGAGAGGTCCACCAGCGGATACGCGGACGCGATCCGGGCCACCAGCGGGGCCGCCGACTCCGACGCCGGGAACGCCAGCCACTGCCGGGGCCCCTCCACCCGTACCACCCGGGCGGGCGCGGCCTCGATCGGCGGCAGCTCCCGCTCCAGGTCGACGACGAGCGTCCGCTCGCTCTCGCCCACCTCGTGCAGCCCGGTCAGGGGGCCGTCGTACATCAGGCGCCCGTGGTCGATGACCATCACCCGGCGGCACAGCTGCTCGATGTCCTGGAGGTCGTGCGTGGTGAGCAGCACGGTCGTGCCCCGCTCGGTGTTGAGGTCCTTGAGGAACGCGCGGACCTTGGCCTTGCTGATGACGTCGAGCCCGATCGTCGGCTCGTCCAGGTACAGCACCTCGGGGTCGTGCAGCAGGGCGGCCGCGATGTCCCCGCGCATCCGCTGCCCGAGCGACAGCTGCCGTACGGGCACGTCCAACAGGTCGCCCAGTTCGAGGAGTTCGACACAGCGGTCGAGGTTCTCGCGGTAACGGGCGTCCGGGATGCGGTACATGCGGTGCGTCAGCGCGTACGAGTCGATGAGGGGGAGGTCCCACCACAGGGTCGTCCGCTGTCCGAACACCACGCCGATCCGCCGGGCCAGCCGCGTCCGTTCCCGGGAGGGGTCGATGCCGGCGACCCGCAGCCGGCCCCCGCTCGGCGTCAGGATGCCCGTCAACATCTTGATGGTGGTCGACTTCCCGGCACCGTTCGGCCCGATGTAGCCGACCATCTCGCCCCGCGCCACCGTGAACGAGATCGAGTCGACCGCCCGCACCTCACGCCGTTCCCGGCGCAGGAACCCGGTCTTCCTGCGGACGTCGAAGACCTTCTCGACGCGGTCGAGTTCGATGAACGCACTGTCCGTCACCGAAGCGCTGTCTTTCACCACTGCGTTGTCTGCCACGCTCAGCTCCCTGTACTCCGATATGAACGCAGCCCCGCCCGCCAGGCCACTCCCGCCAGCGCACAGCAGGCCACCCCGACCAGCGGGGGCGCGAAGGCCAGCCAGGTCGGCAGGTCGAGGGGGTAGGGGCGGCCCAGGACGTACAGTCCGGGCACCCAGTTGACGAAGGCGAGCGGCAGGACGAAGGTCACCCCGCGCAGCAGGTCCTTGGCGAAGAGGGCCGGCGGGTACTGCAGGAGGGTCGCGCCGCCGTACGTGAAGGCGTTCTGCACCTCGGAGGCGTCCTGCGCGACGAACTGGAAGGCCGCGCCGCCGACGAACACCGCCGCGAAGATCATCCCTCCGCTGCCCACCATCAGCGGGATCATCAGCACCTTGGCCGGGGTCCACGCGATGTCGAGCGTGGCGAGGGCGTAGCCGAGGACGAACAGCCCCTGGGTGATCCGGCCGAGGCGGCGCAGCGCGAACTTGTCGGCGGCCACCTGGGCGAGCACCGGCACGGGGCGCACGAGAAGGGTGTCGAGCGTGCCGTCGCGCACCCTCCGCCCCAGCCGGTCCATCGAGCCGATCATCAGGTCGGCGAGTCCGAAGGCGACGGCGGAGGTGCCGTAGAGCAGGGCGATCTCGGGCAGGGAGAACCCGCCCAACTCGTCGACCTGGGAGAACATCAGCAGGATCGCGACGAAGTCGAAGGACGTCGCCGCGAAGTTCCCGAAGGTCGTCATGGCGAACGAGGCACGGTAGGCCATGGTGGAGCGGATCCACATGGCGGCGATCATGCGGTAGGCGCGCAGGCCGTCCCGTACGCGGCTGTACGTCCCGTACTCGGCGAACGGGTTCTCGCGCTCGGCGCCCGTGACGGCGCGCTCGTCCACGTCAGCCACCCTGGACCACCACCTTCCGGGTCGCCGCCGACTGGATCAGCCGGCCGACCGCGAGCAGGACCGCGGCCCAGGCGAGCTGGAAGGCGTACGTCCCCCACGGGTCGGCCTCGCCCAGCAGCACGTCCGCCGGGGCCTGCAGCAGCGCGGACCAGGGCAGGGCGCGGGCGAGGTCGCCGAGCGCGCCGGGGAAGACGTTCAGCGGGAGGAGCATCCCGGAGAAGAAGACTCCGGTGAGCCAGGTGATCTGCATCGCTCCGGCGCCGTCCAGGAGCCAGAAGGCCCACAGCGCGACGATGTAACGGATCGCGAAGCTGACGAGCGCGCCGAGGGCGACCGCGACGAGACAGGCGAGCCAGGGCAGCGGGCCGGAGGGCAGGGCCAGGTCGAAGAATAAGGCGCCGCACACCATGGGCACGACACCGCGTCCCAGCAGCTGGAACAGGGCGCGGCCCATGTCGGCGGCGAGCCACCACAGCTGGAGGTCGACGGGCCGGTACAGGTCGACCGCGATGTCGCCGGTCCGGATCCGCTCGATCAACTCCTCCTCGAAGCCGACGCTTCCCAGCACCATGACCGCGAACATGGCCTGGCCGACCCATACATAGGTGAGGGCCTGCGCCTGGTCGTAGCCACCGAGGTGGGGCTTCTCGTGCCAGAGGGCCATGTAGGTGTATGCGAGGATGAAGCCGAAGACGGTGTTGGTGAACACCCCCGCGGCGGTGGCCACCCGATATGTCGCGTACCGCCTGAAACCACCGGCGGCGACGGCGGCGTACAACCGCCCTGTGCCCACGAGGAAACCCCCATCCGCTGCGAAGAGTTAGGCGAAAGGCCGAGGCCTGGACCGATTCGGGCCGAAGCGAAGAAGCCTAGTCCGCGGCCGGAGCGGTCCGCCACGCGTTTTCGGGGCGGATCGTGGGGCGGACGGTGGCTCCCATGGGGCGTGCGGGGCACGTGCCGCGATCCGGGAACGGATCGCACGGTACGAGAGTCTTCACTCAGGGGCGCAGAACCGGCCCGGAGTGGGCGCAAAGCGTACGAGTCCGTACGGAAATGAACGTACGACGCGGAAACAGGAGCACGGCAGCACGATGAGCGACGAGCCGCAGCCGAAGCGGAACGGCCCGGGCTGGGCACCGAGAGACCCGGAGCGACGCACTCCGGGCACACCTCCGGGGTCCGGCGCCGACGCCGCCAGCAATACGCCCACCGGCAACGCCGGCCCGGCCTCCGGCCAGGGAGCCGCGTCCGACGGGCAGCCGACGGGGAAGCCTCCGGCAACGCCCGACGCCCGCCCCGGAGCACCCTCCGCGTCCCCCGACGGCACCCCTGCCCGGGCCTCGGACACCCGTTCCGGCCCGGCTTCCGGCAACGGCAGGCCCGACGCGGCACCCACCGGACGGCCCCACACGCCTTCCGGTGCTTCCGGCGGTTCCGGCGCTTCCGGTGAAGGCGGGAGGCCCGACGCGGCCTCCGGCGGACGGTCCGGCTCCACGCGCGACGCGCGGCAGGGTGGGCGGCCGGGGGCTGCCTCCGGCGGAGAGCCGCAGGCAGCGCCCGACGGCAGGTCCGGTGCGGCTTCGGGCGGTCCGGCCGGTGCGGCCTCCGGCGGTGCGTCCGGTGCGGCCTCCGGCGGTCGGCCCGTGGGTCAGTCCGGCGGCCAGTCCGGCGGTAAGAACGGTTCAACTGCACCCGGCTCGGCGCCCAGCGGCACGTCAGGTGCGGCCGGTGGCACGTCCGGTGCGCCCGGCGGCCGGTCGTCGCGGGCTGAGTCCGCGTCGCCGTCCGGCGGCAGCTCCACCGGGCCCCGGGGCGGGCAGCAGGCCGGCGGTCGGAACGGACGACCCGCAGGCACTCAGGACGGCCAGCCCTCAGGAACCCGTGGCGACCAGCCCTCCGGAGCCCGTGGCGACCAGCCCGGCAGCGTGCGCGGCGGGGGCTCCCCCGGCGCACGGGACGCCGGGCGCGACGACAAGGCGGACAAGGCGGACGGCGTGCCGGACGCCCGCGCCGCGCGGGCCGCCCGCGCGGCCCGCGCCGCCAAGGCCGCCGGTCTCACCGGAGCCGCGGGTGCAGCCGGAGCCGCGGGTGCACCCGGTGCAGCCGGTGCCGCTGGGGCCTCCGGTGCCGCTGGGGCCTCCGGTGGCAACCAGGCCGCCGGGCCCCACGGTCGCAACACCGCCGCAGCCTCCGACACCAAGTCCACCGGCGCCCGCACCCCCCGTACCCCCGGCGCGGCAGCCGGTCCCGCCGCTGACGACACCCCCACCACCACCCTGGGGATCACCCCGGCCGCCCGGAAGCCGGCCCCCTCCGCCGCCCGGCCCGTCACCGACACGCCCACGCAGGCACTCGGCGTCATCTCCACAGACAAGGCCGCCCCCAAGGGCGCCCCCGCGGCCGCCTCCGCCGCCGCGCCCGCCGCCGTGCCCGACATCACCCCGGCCCCCGCGGGCGGCGGCAAGGGCAAGAAGCCCAAGCGCCCCAAGCGCACCGGCTTCAAACGGCTGATCCCCACCTGGCGCATGGTGCTCGGCGCCTTCGTGGTCGGCCTCATGCTGATCGTCGGCGCCTTCGTGCTGGGCTACAACCTGGTCCACATTCCCAAGGCGAACGCCTTCGCGACCAAGCAGTCCAACGTCTACCTGTACGCGGACGGCACCCAGATCGCCCGCGACGGCGAGGTCAACCGCGAGAACGTCCCGCTGTCGAAGGTCTCCAAGGCCGCCCAGCACGCCGTACTGGCCGCCGAGGACCGCGACTTCTACTCCGAGCCGGCCATCGACATCAAGGCCATGATCCGGGCCGGCTGGAACACCGCGACCGGCAAGGGCAAGCAGTCCGGCTCCACCATCACCCAGCAGTACGTGAAGAACTACTACCTGGCCCAGGACCAGACCGTCACCCGCAAGGTGAAGGAGTTCTTCATCGCGATCAAGCTGGACCGCGAGGTCACCAAGGACGAGATCCTGGAGGGCTACCTCAACACCAGCTTCTTCGGCCGCAACGCCTACGGCATCCAGGCCGCCGCCCAGGCCTACTACGGCGTGGACGCCGACGAACTCACCGCCGAGCAGGGCGCCTACCTCGCCGCCCTCGTCAACGCGCCGAGCATGTACGACGTCGTCGCCCACCCCGAGAACAAGGGCGCGGCGGTCGCCCGCTGGAACTACGTCCTCGACGGCATGGTCAAGGAGGGCTGGCTCAAGCAGTCCGAGCGGACCGGCGCCAAGTTCCCGATGCCGAAGCAGAACACCACCTCGACCGCCTTCTCCGGCCAGCGCGGCTACCTCGTCGAGGCCATCAAGTCGTACCTCTACGACCACAAGATCATCGACGAGGAGGCGCTGGAGAACGGCGGTGGCTACCGCATCACCACCACCATCCAGCCCAAGATGCAGAACGCCTTCATCAAGGCCGTCGACGACCAGCTGATGGACAAGCTCGACAAGAAGAACCGCAAGGTCGACAACTACGTCCGCGCCGGCGGTGTCTCCATCGACCCGAAGACCGGCAAGGTCATCGCGATGTACGGCGGCATCGACTACACCAAGCAGTACGTCAACAACGCGACCCGCCGCGACTTCCAGGTCGGCTCCACCTTCAAGCCGTTCGTGTTCACCTCCGCCGTGGAGAACGCCTCCAACACCCAGAGCGGACAGGCGATCACCCCGAACACGGTCTACGACGGCACCAACAAGCGCCCCGTGGAGGGCTGGCCCGGCCCGGTGTACGACCCCGAGAACGAGGACTACGTCAACTACGGCAACATCTCCGTCCGCCAGGCCACCCAGAGCTCGGTGAACTCGGTGTACGCGCAGATGGCCGTGGACGTCGGCCCCGAGAAGGTCGAGAAGACCGCGATCGACCTCGGGCTGCCCAAGAACACCCCGGACATGAACCCGTACCCGTCCATCGCCCTGGGCACCGCCACCGCGAGCGTCCTCGACATGACGGAGGCGTACGCCACGCTGGCCAACCACGGCAAGCACGGCACGTACACGATGATCGAGAAGATCAGCAAGGACGGCGAGGTCGTCAAGCTCCCGACGACGGAGTCCACGCAGGCCGTCAGTCGCAAGGCCGCCGACACCACCACCTCCATCCTGCAGAGCGTCGTCCAGAGCGGCACCGCCACCGCCGCGCAGGCCTCCGGCCACCCGGTCGCAGGCAAGACCGGCACCGCCGAGGAGGACAAGGCGGCCTGGTTCGCGGGCTACACCCCCGACCTCGCCACCGTCGTCTCCGTGATGGGCCAGGACCCCAAGACGGGCGCCCACAAGCCGCTCTACGGCGCGATGGGCCTGCCCCGTATCAACGGCGGTGGGGCGCCCACCGAGATCTGGGCGCAGTTCACCAAGGCCGCCCTGAAGGGCAAGAAGGTCAAGGAGTTCGACCTCGACCTCCAGGTCGGCGCGGACGTCGTGATCACCCCGCCCAGCACCCCGGCCGACGAGCCGAGCGCCACCGGCGACGAGGAGACCGACGAACCCACGGGCGGCGAGGAGACCAGCGACCCGACGGACAGCGGCGGCACCGACGGCGGAGCCACCGACGGCGGCACGCCCACGACCGACGGCGGCGCGTCCGCCACGGGCGGCACGGCGACGGACGGCGGCGCGACAGCCGACGGAGGCGCCACCGCCGACGGCGGGGCCGCGAACGGCGGAGGAGCCACGGCCGACGGAGGAGCGTCGGACGGCGGCGCCACAGGCGACGGAGGAGTCACGGAGGGCGGAGGGACCTCGGAGGGCGATACCTCGGTGGGGCCCTTCGGATAGCCGCGGCCGCTCAGTGGCCGGAGGTGGCCTTCAACCCCACCACGGCCACGAGCAGCAGACACACGAAGAAGATCCGGGCGGCGGTGGCCGGCTCCCCCAGCCACACCATGCCGAACACCGCCGCCCCGGCCGCGCCGATGCCCACCCACACGCCGTACGCCGTGCCGATGGGCAGGGTGCGGGCGGCGTAGGACAGCAGCAGCATGCTGGCGACGATGCCGGCACCAGTCAGCACACTGGGCAACGGCCGGGTGAATCCGTCGGTGTACTTCATCCCGATCGACCAGCCGACCTCGAGCAGTCCGGCGACGACGAGCAGAACCCAGGCCATGGGGCACCTCCATGATCCATACGCGGAATCGGGGGTGCGTCGTCTTTTCCTTGGTCTTTCTCTTGGCCCGGTACGGCGCGTCTCGTCGGGTGCCTCAAAGGTAGCAAGCACAAGGCGGTGGGGGCTGGTGACCATGGTCACCAGCCCCCACCGCCTCTTATCGCCTGCGAATCAGAGATACACGTCTGAGATAGCAGGTCACAGATACAGGCCGGTGGAATCCTCCGACCCCTCGAACCGGTCCGCCGCCACGGCGTGCAGATCGCGCTCCCGCATCAGGACGTACGCAACGCCCCTGACCTCGACCTCGGCGCGGTCCTCGGGGTCGTAGAGGACCCGGTCGCCGGGCTCGACGGTGCGGACGTTCTGGCCGACCGCGACGACCTCGGCCCAGGCGAGACGCCGGCCGACGGCAGCCGTCGCGGGGATCAGGATGCCGCCACCGGAACGCCGCTCGCCCTCGGCGGTGTCCTGCCGCACGAGCACACGGTCGTGCAGCATCCGGATGGGCAACTTGTCGTGCTGGGTCTTCTCGCTCACACCCCGAACCTACCTGTCCCCGTCAGGCCCGACGACGCCGAGTGCCGAGGGCGAGGAGCCCGACGACGGCGACGACCGCGAGGGCGACGGGCACGATGCGCTCGACCCGGGGCGCGCCGTCCTCGTCGACGAACTGGCCCCTGACGTCGCTGACCACCCGGTTGACGGAGACGTACGCCGCGCCGAGGGTGTGGTCGATGTTGGAGACGACCTTGGCCTTGGCGTCGCCCACGATGGTCCTGGGGTGCACCCGGACGCCGATCTCGTCGAGCGTCTCGGCGAGACTGTCGCGGCGGCGCTTGATGTCCGCCTCGATCTCGGCCGGGGTCCTGATGTCCGAGCTCTCCGCCACCGCGCGGCCTCCCGTAGTCGGTTGTCCCTGAATCCCTTGAATATGGACAGTCTGTCAGCTCCACCCGGCGGAGCACCGCCAGGGCCCGCCATTACGCTGGACCGATGAGCGAGCGACTCCAGCCCGGGGACGTGGCCCCCGCCTTCACCCTCCCGGACGCCGACGGCAACGAGGTGTCCCTGTCCGACCACAAGGGCCGCAAGGTCATCGTCTACTTCTACCCGGCCGCCCTGACCCCCGGCTGCACCAAGCAGGCCTGCGACTTCACCGACAACCTGGAGCTCCTCGCGGACGCCGGGTACGACGTCATCGGCATCTCCCCCGACAAGCCCGAGAAACTCGCCAAGTTCCGCGAGAAGGAGTCCCTGAAGGTCACCCTTCTCGGCGACCCCGAGAAGACGGTCCTGGACGCCTACGCCGCGTTCGGCGAGAAGAAGAACTACGGCAAGACCTACCTGGGCGTCATCCGCTCCACGATCATCATCGACGAGGAGGGCAAGGTCGAACACGCCCTCTACAACGTCCGAGCCACAGGCCACGTAGCCAAGATCATCAAGGACCTGGGCATCTGAGCCTTTCCCCCTCGTCGCCCGAGAACGGCCCGTACCACGTCACCGGTACGGGCCGTTCCACATTCCGGAAGCAACTGTCCGACTATCGGCTCGTTACTCCGTACGAGGTCGCGAACAGATGACCGGAACGGAGGGGTTCGATGGGGGCAAGCATCTACACAAAGGAGCGGCTGGAGGAGGCGGCTCGGGGGGCACGGACGCTGTCGGAGGCGTTGGGGAAGCTGGGGGTGGATCCGAAGAGCTCGACGCGACGGTATGTCTTCGATCGGATGAAGAACCTGGGGGTGGATGTCTCGCACTTCGAGCGGGAGGGTGCGAAGTGGACGCGGGAGATCCTCCAGGAGGCCGTCACGGCCTCGACCAACATGTGCGAGGTCCTTCGACATCTCGGGCTTGAGGTCGTCGGCGGGCACCATACGCACATCAGCCGCCGGATCAAGGCGTACGGCATCGACATCTCGCACTTCCAGGTGCCCACCCAGCGGGGCAAGGCATGGCGTCCCCGAACGACAGAAGGCCTGCTCGTCGAGCAGCAGACCGGCCAGGCTCGACGCATCCCGAGCGATCGGCTCAAGTGGGCGATGACGACCACCGGCGTACCGGGGCGATGCGCCATGTGCGGTACGGACGCGATGTGGCGAGGGCAGCCGCTCCCCCTGGAGGTCGACCACATCAACGGCAACTGGCGCGACAACCGCATCGAGAACCTGCGGTTCCTGTGCCCCAACTGCCACTCGACAACGGACAGTTACCGGGGCCGCGGCAAAGGTCGCACCTCGTGAGCACCGGTGTGCGGTACACCCGGGAGCGGCTGGAGGAAGCGGCGGCGCAGTGCTCCGACATCGAGGAGGTCATCGCCTTCTTCGGCACACGGGCCTATGGCCAACTACGTCGCCATCTCTTTCGCCGCTTCGATCACTTCGGGATCGACGTGTCCCACATGCTGCGCAAGGGGCGAGCGAGAACGACCCCCGGCAGGCCGGCCGTCGACGACCTGCGCCGAGCCGTCGAGGAAGCGACCAGTCTGGCAGGCGTACTCCGCGCTCTGGGGATGGAGCCCTACAGCACCAGGTCACGCGCCCGGCTCCGCTGCTGGGTGACCGAGGCCGGTCTGGACACCTCCCACTTCTTGGGCCAGGCGCACCAGCGCGGCGGGCCGGGCACCACACCGCTCAGGAGCGCCGAAGACATCCTGATCCGGCACGACGGCGCACGTCGGACGAGAACGCACCTATTACGCCGGGCGCTCGCGGAAGTGGGTGAACCCGAGAAGTGCGCGGAGTGCGGTATCGGCCCCGAATGGCTCGGCAGGCCCATGACCTTGGAGGTCGACCACATCAACGGGGAGTGGAGCGACGACCGGCGCGAGAACCTGCGGTTGCTGTGCCCCAATTGCCACGCGATCACGAGCACGTGGTGCCGGGGTGGACGTCGACAGCGAAGCTAGCCCGCTACCATGGCTGACAGCCGGCGGCCGTTGCTGAATGGTATAAGCAGAGGTTTTAGGTGCCTCGGGGCATTTGCCCATGTGGGTTCGACTCCCATCGGCCGCACAGACGGAGGGGCCGCCGATTGGGCGGCCCCTCTCCCGTTGCCTCAGCCCAACAGCTCCCGCAGCACCGGCACCAACCCCCGGAACGCCTTGCCTCGGTGGCTGATCGCGTTTTTCTCCTCCGCCGTGAGTTCCGCGCAGGTGCGGGTCTCGCCCTCCGGCTGGAGGATCGGGTCGTAGCCGAAGCCGTTCGTGCCGACGGGGGTGTGGCGCAGGGTGCCTCTCAGCTGTCCCTCGACCACCCGTTCCGTGCCGTCCGGCAGGGCGAGGGCCGCCGCGCAGTTGAAGTGGGCGCCGCGGTGGTCGTCCGCGATGTCGCCGAGCTGGGCCAGGAGCAGTTCCAGGTTGGCCTTGTCGTCGCCGTGGCGGCCGGCCCAGCGGGCGGAGAAGATGCCGGGGGCGCCGTTCAGGACGTCGACACAGAGGCCGGAGTCGTCGGCGATGGCGGGGAAACCGGTGGCGCGGGCGAGGGCGTGGGCCTTCAGCAGCGCGTTCTCGGCGAAGGTGACGCCGGTCTCCTTGACGTCGGGGATCTCCGGGTAGGCGTCCGCGCCGACGAGGTCGTGGGTGAGGCCGGCGTCGGCGAGGATGGCCTTCAGCTCGGTGAGCTTTCCGGCGTTGCGGGTGGCGAGGATCAGGCGGGTCATGCCCACCAGTATCGCCACCCGCTCCAGGGCCTCGTGGGGCCGTTACGACGTGCAGACCTTCGTCAGTTCGCCCGCCGCGTCGGTGATGCCGCTGATGTCGGGGGTGGTGTCCCCGTTCTCCACGGCGGTCTGGGTGTCGGTGACGGCCTTCTGGAGCGAGTCGACGGCCTTGTTGACGTCGGCGTTGTCGGTCTTGTCGCCGATGTCGTCGAGGTTCTTGTCGATGGAGGCGAGGGACTCCTCCAGCTGCGTGGGGTCGTCCGCGGCGGTCTGCACGGCCTGCTGGAGGTCGTCCACGCTCTGGGCGATGGCCTCGGCGGTCTGGACGCAGTCCAGGGCCTTGTTCACCGCGTCGCAGCCGGTGGTGAGCCCGGCCGTGAGGGCGACGGCAGCTACGGCTCCGGCGATGGTGGTCATACGACGTCGGCGGCTCGCGGCCATGGAACGGTCCTCCTGATGGACGGGGTGCAGGCCTGACGGCCCCCTGCGTGATGCATGAACGGCTACTGCGGTGTGGCCGGGCGCACGGTGGTGTGCCGTGCGCCCGTATGTGCAAGGACGCGGGCGGGGCCGCCGTGGTTGCCATCGGCGGCCATCACCCTTGGTGCGCCCTTTACCTTCTTTACCTTTCGAGGACCGTCTCAAGCGCCTTGCGCTGAAGTGCGGCCAGTTCGTCGCAGCCGGAAACGGCCAGGTCCAGCAGGGAGTTGAGCTCCTCGCGGGCGAACGGCTCGGCCTCGGCGGTGCCCTGCACCTCGACGAAGCGGCCGTCGCCGGTGCAGACGACGTTCATGTCGGTGTCGGCCTTCACGTCCTCCTCGTAGCGGAGGTCGAGGAGGGGGACGCCGCCGACGATGCCGACGGAGACGGCCGAGACGGTGCCGGTGAGGGGCTGCCGGTTGGCCTTGATCAGCTTCTTGCCCTGGGCCCAGGCGACGGCGTCGGCCAGGGCGACGTAGGCGCCGGTGATGGCCGCGGTGCGGGTGCCGCCGTCGGCCTGGAGGACGTCGCAGTCCAGGACGATGGTGTTCTCGCCGAGCGCCTTGTAGTCGATGACGGCGCGCAGGGAGCGGCCGATGAGGCGGGAGATCTCGTGGGTTCGGCCGCCGATCTTGCCGCGTACGGACTCCCGGTCGCCGCGGGTGTTGGTGGCGCGGGGGAGCATGGAGTACTCGGCGGTCACCCAGCCCTCGCCGCTGCCCTTGCGCCAGCGGGGGACGCCTTCGGTGACGGAGGCGGTGCAGAAGACTTTCGTGTCGCCGAAGGAGATGAGGACGGAGCCCTCGGCGTGCTTGCTCCACCCGCGTTCGATGGTGATGGGGCGGAGCTGTTCGGGCGTGCGGCCGTCGATTCGAGACATGGCGCTGAGCCTAGCGGCACATGCGGAAGGGGCTCCTCCCCCAGCGGGAAGGAGCCCCTGCGACGGCCGTGGCGTGCGTCCGGCCCACCGTCTCGGGGCGAGCGGGCGCGGCTCGGCCTCGGGGCGAGCGGGCGCGGCTCACATCATGTCTTCGATCTCCGCGGCGATGGGGTCGGCGTCCGTGCCGACGACGACCTGGATCGCGGTGCCCATCTTGACGACGCCGTGGGCTCCGGCGGCCTTGAGGGCGGCCTCGTCGACGAGGGAGGGGTCGTTGACCTCGGTGCGCAGGCGCGTGATGCAGCCTTCGACCTCTTCGATGTTGTCGAGGCCGCCGAGTCCGGCGACGATCTTCTCAGCCTTGCTGGCCATGGCTACTCTCCCTGATTCCCTGATCCGAGCCGCTTTGTCTCAGTGACCCACGGTTGACCGTACGCGGGACAGCTTGCGGCACTGCCCCGCGACTGGTCTACACCACTGAGGGAGTGGGCGCCAAATGACCGCCCCGGCGGTCAGGTCGCGGGGGTGTCCGCGTTTTCCGTGCCCTGGCCGGGGATGGGCGATCCCTCGCCGTGGGCCGCCTGCCCCTCGTCGGGGGTCGTCTGATCCTCGTCGGGGGTCTCGGACTTGCCGCGGCCGGCGTCGAGGCCCCGGAGTGCGGGCAGGGCCACGATCGCGAGGGTGACCACGCACCAGGCGACGGCGAGGAGTGCGCCGGTCTGGCGGAGGCCGATCCAGTCGACGGTCAGGCCGGCGACGAGGGTGCCCAGCGGGACAGCGGTCATCGATACGGCGTTCTGGAGTCCGAGGACACGGCCGCGTACCTCCTCCGGGATCCGTTCGGTGACGAGGACCAGGAAGAGTGCGGGCAGCGGGCCCGCGCCGGCGCCCGCCAGGACGGCGGCCGCCCACATGACGGGCACCGGGGGCAGGAGCGCGAGCCCGGCGATGCCGAGGGTGGAGGTCAGCTGGGCGGCGACGAAGACGGTGCGGCGTGACCAGCGGGTTCCGATGGCCGCGTACAGGCCGGCGCCGGCGATGCCGCCGACGGCGAGGAGGGAGACGACGACGCCGAAGCCGCCGGGTGAGTCCTTGCCCACGAGGTGGACGGGGAGCACCAGGTTCTGGAGCGGGGCGAGGACGGCGACGCTGCCGGCCGAGACCAGGGTGACGGCGGTCAGGACGCGGTCGCCGCGCAGGACGCCGAGTCCGCGCTTGAGGTCGCCGCGCAGGCCGGCGCCCTCGCCGTCGCCCTGGGCCGTGGCGGTGGGCTGGGCGCCGATGGTCTTCGGCAGGGCGAGGGTGACGAGCGCGGCGAGGGCCGAGCAGCCGGCGGTGAGCCAGAGGACGGTGGCCGGGTCGACGAGCATGATGAGTCCGCCGGCGGCGGCCGGGGCGAGGATCACGACGCCGCCGGCGATGCTCTCGCGGAGTCCGGCGAGGCGTTCCATGCCGATGCCGGTGGCTTCGGCGATGTCCGGTGCGAGGGCCTCCCGGGCGGTCATGCCGGGTACGTCGAAGACGGCGCCGGCGACTCCGAGGACGACGAACCAGACGACGGTGAGGCCGAGGAGGCCGTCGACGACGGGGAGTGCGGCGACGCAGGCGGCGGAGGCGAGGTCGGCGCCGATGGAGAGGCGGCGGCGGCCGACCCGGTCGATGAGCACGCCTCCGGCGACGGCCGACAGGAGCATCGGCAGGGCGCTCGCGGCGGCGACGAGGCCGACCGCGGTGGCGTCGCCGGTGCGCAGCAGCACCAGCCAGGGGAGGGCGATGGAGGCCACGGTGTTGCCCAGCAGGGACAGGCCGTGGGAGATGAGGTAGAGCGGCAGCATCGGGGCATTCTGGGTCGGGGGCCGGTGGCCCGTCGGATGGTTGACCGGCGTCGCCGCCGGGTGGCCGGGGGTTCAGGACGGCCGGGGTTCCGGGCCGTCGGGGTTCCCGGCGATCGGGGTCCCCGGCAGCCCGGATTCCGGGATGATCCCGGCCCCCGACTGTCGGGACTTCCCGAACGGCAGGGCCCCCAGGTGACCGGGGGCTCCCAGGTGACCGGGGGCTTCCGGCTGGCCGGCAACTCCCGGGCGACCCGAGGCTTTCGGCTGGCCGGCAGTTCCCAGCGACCGGAAGCTCCCGGGTAGCCGAGGGCTCCCAGCGACCGGAAGCTTCCGGCCGGCCGCGCGCTCCCGGTGACCGGGGGCTCCCAGGCAACCGGAGACTTCCGGCTCACCAGGTGCTCCCAGCAACCGGCAACTCCCGGCCGACCGAGAGCTCCCAGCAACCGGAGGCTCCCGGCTAAACCGGGGCTCCCAGCGATCGGAGGCTTCCGGCCGGCCGAGGGCTCCCAGCGACCGGAAGCTTCCGGCCGGCCGCGCGCTCCCGGTGACCGGGGGCTCCCAGGCAACCGGAGACTTCCGGCTCACCAGGTGCTCCCAGCAACCGGGAACTCCCGACCGACCGAGAGCTCCCAGCGGCCGGAAGCTTCCGGCCAGCCAAGGGCTCCCGGTGACCGGGAGCCCCCAGTGACCGGGGCCCCCGTGACCGGAAGCCTCCGGCTGGTCGGGGTCTCGCGGTGGTCTGGCTCCCCGTGGCCGAGGGCTTCCGGCCGGCCGGATACCCCCGGCTCGGTCAGTCAGGTGTGTCGAAGGCGTAGCGGGAGATGTGGCCGACGCCGCGCAGTACCGGGAGCCGGGACAGGACGTGGGTGTCGATCCGCATGCGCAGTCGCAGTTTGCGGGGCAGGTGGCGCACATCGACGCCGGCCGCGGTGGCGTACGCGCTGTCGGCCTCGATCAGCCGCAACCCGGGTATCCCGCGCTCCAGTTCGCGTGGGTCGTCCACGCCCCAGGCCAGCCGGGCGCCCGTCTTGCGGAAGAGGGTCAAGGAGCGGGTGGACCGTACGGCGAACCGGGAGTACGTGTCGAACAGCAGCTCGCCGTGCGGGAAGCGGGCGACGAGGGTGCGCAGCAGGCGGGGCCCCTCGTCGGCGGAGAGGTACATGCTGAGGCCCTCGGCGACCACGAGGACGGGGCGGTCGGTGGGGACCTGGGCCGGCCAGTCCGGTTCGGTGACGGAGGCGGCGAGGGTCTCGTGGCCGGGGCGGGCCGGATAGAGCCGCTTGCGCAGTTCGATGACGTCGGGCTGGTCGAGGTCGAACCAGCGCACGCCGGGGCCGGGGGCGAGACGCTCGAACCTGCTGTCCAGCCCGCAGCCGAGATGGACCACGGTGGATTCGGGGTGGGCGTCGAGGAATGCGCGGACCCGCCGGTCGAAATAGCGGGCACGCAGGGCCACACCGACGGCGGATGCCTCTCCCATGCCGAGCCGGCCGAAGTCGTAGTCGATGCGGTCCAGCAGTTCGGCCGCGATGCGGTCACCCAGCAGGGGGTGGGCGGATCGGGCGTCGAGCGCGCGGGCGTAGAGGGGGGCGAGGAGTGTCTCCGCCGCGCCCGTCAGGGAAATCTTCACGCGACTTCTCGCCTCTCTGCGCATCTCTGCGCACAGAAATAGGGTCGGCGGGAAATTTGGTTCGGCGAGCGCATGGTAAAGCCCTCTTCGGATATTTTCCGATCCGCAGAGCCAGCTCGCGTCAACTCCTGTCGCATCATGACGCAGGAGCACCATACACCGTACAACCCGATCGATGCCACTGTCCACCACGCCTCCCACCTGCACATATGCAGGCGACCTGCGAACCTCCCCCGCCGATCGCAAAGTTGATCACGAATACGCGACCGGGCGCGCCCACGAGTGCATGCATGAGTGCATGCTGGACGAATGTTTCCAGCCAACCTATACCAATGCTTTAGGCACTGTTGACTCGTGGAATCCGCCCCTCCTACGGTGATTCGAGTTGCCGCAACCGGCTCCGGGGGTTGTTTTCGTGCCTGCCGCCAAAAACGTTTCCCTTGTATCAATGCCTTGGAACAGCGTCATCCGACCCTCGATTCAGGTCGGCATTCTGCGCTCACTTGCCGAGAGTGAAGGCTGGCAAGCAGACGCACGCTATTCCTATCTGGATTTCTACGGACTGGCCCAGAGAATGCTCGGGTTCTCCGACGAGAAATGGTCGGAGGCCTATGAGCTGGTCTCCGAAAAGCTCTACCACCTCTCGGTGGGCGACTGGATCTTCTCGTGCCGCCGGGGCGATGCCGAGCGACGGGAGGCGTACTTCGCCCAGCTGCGGGCGAGGCGGGTCGACGACGCGTCGATCGAGCTGGTCGACGCGTTGCGCGAGGTGGCGGACCGGCATGTGGAGCGGACAGCCGAGGCACTGCTTCAGTCCGCGCCGGACGTCGTCGGCTTCACCTCGATGTTCAGTCAGAACGGCCCGTCGCTCGCGGTGGCCGAGCGCCTGCGGGAGCTCGGCTACGGCGGGGTGATCGTGCTGGGCGGCAGCAACTGCGAGGGGTCGATGGGCCGCGCCCTCCTCGCCAACTACCCGGCGGTGGACGCCATCGTGGACGGCCCCGGCGAGGACGCCTTCGTCGCCCTGCTCCGCCAGGCCGAGGCCGGCGGCCCGCTCCGTACGCGAGGCCGCCTCGTCACCCGGCTGCCCGCCGACGACGACGCGCGGGCCGCGCCGCTCACCGCCTCCGACCTGGACGTACCCACCCCCAACTACGACGGTTTCTTCGAGCAGTTGCACGCCGCCGGACTGCACAGCCTCGAACCCGAGATCACCCTGCCCGTGGAGTTCTCCCGCGGCTGCTGGTGGGGCGCCAAGACCCACTGCACCTTCTGCGGCCTCAACGGCGCGACCATGACGTACCGCAGCAAGAACCCCGACACCGTCGCCGACGAGCTGCGGCATCTGATGGACCGCTACGGCGTCCTCGACTTCTTCGCCGTCGACAACATCCTCGACCTCAAGTACCTCGACACGGCACTGCCGTTGGTGGAGAAACTCAACACCGACCACTCGCTGTTCTTCGAGGTCAAGGCCAACATGGAGTGGGCCGACATCCGGGCGGTGCGCCGGGCGGGGGTGCGTTCCGTGCAGCCGGGGATCGAGAGCCTCAGCACGGAGGGGCTGCGGCATCTCCGGAAGGGCGCCACGGCGTACCAGAACATCCGGTTCCTGCTGGGCTGCGCCGAGTACGGCGTGCGGGCGGACTGGAACATCCTCACCGGGTATCCGCACGAGACGCCCGACTCGCTCAAGGCACAGCTCGACGTCGTCGCGTCGCTGACGCATCTGACGCCGCCGCACATCACACTGATCCGCTTCGACCGGTTCAGCCCGTACGTCGAGGCACCCGAGAGCTACGGGCTCACCCTGACCAGCCCGTTGCCGGGCTACCAGTACGCCTATCCCCGCCTGTCCCCGGAGGATCTGTGGGACATCGCGTACCACTTCGAGGGCGACTTCACGGACGACCCCGACAACGGGCCCGTACGGCGCCGGCTCGCCGCGCGCGTCCGGCTGTGGCGCGCGCACCACGAGTCCGCCCGCTTCACCTACCGGCTCGGTTTCGACTCGCTCACCCTCACCGACGAACGACCCGGTCTGCCGTCGCACACCACCACCCTGCGGGGCGAGGAGGCGCGGCTGTTCCGCGCCGTCGTCGGCGGCACCCGGTTCCGCGACCTCCAAGGGCAGGAGTGGCAGGGGGAACGCTGGGACCAGGCCCTGGAAACGCTGCGCACCTGGCGGCGCAAGCGGTGGGTCTACATCGAAGGCACGAAGGTCATCGCACTGGCGGTACGCGAGCAGCCCTCGGCCTATCGCACCCCACCGCCCAAGGGCACTCCCCGGCGGGCTCGTACCCCCGTACCCCTCACGCTCACCGCTCGACCGTAAGGAGGCCGCCCATCACGCGGATGCGGGCCACCGCGTACCCCCTGAGGCACTGGAACCGAAATCGAACGGCAACCCAGACCGACGAAAGGATCGAGACATGGGACCCGTAGTCGTATTCGACTGCATGACCGCGGACTTCCTCAACGACGACCCCAACAACGCCGAACTGAGCGCTCTGGAGATGGAGGAGCTGGAGTCCTGGGGTGCCTGGGACGGCGAAGCCACCTCTTGAGCGCCGGCCGGTGAGTAGCCGGCCGGTGTGAAGTCGGCGAGACGGACCACCGGGAGAGGGAGCATGCTCGAAGCGACGGCGACGGAGTGTGAGCTGCGCGAGATCGTCCACCGTTCGTATCCGTCGGATCGAACGGTGACCGTGCGGTGCACCGTACGCCCCGCCGAGGGCACGGCACAGGCCGACGGCTACGGCACCGCCACGACCGAGGCCGTGGCACGGGCGAAGGCCCTGTCCGAAGCCGTGGAGCGGCTGGTGGCCTGCACTCCCTTCGCAACGGTCGCCCGTCCGCCGACGGCTCTGGCGGACCCCGGCACGGGCTCCGGCCCGGTCCCGCCCTTCCCGGCGGCCGGGGTGCGCACCGCGCCGGAAGGCTGCGCGAGCCGGACGTACCGGCCGCTGACCGGGGACCGGCCGCGCCGGGTGCCGCTGTACTGGTCCTCGCCCTGGGTCGCCGGCGAGGAGTTGCGCGCGGGCACGCTGACGGCACCGGAGGCGCGGCTGTCGAGCACGGTCGGCTGGGCCGTCGCTCCGACGCCGGAGGCGGCCCTGCGCGGGGCGCTGCTGGAGCTGACGGAGCTGATCGGCTACGGGGTCTTCCTGCACCGTTGTCTGGCGGGTCCGGCGCGGCCCCGGTCGGCGGGTGACGAGACGCTGGTGCTGCCGCTGGGCGGCGCCGTCCGTACGCCGGCCGTGCTCGCCGTGGAGTACGGCCGCGGGCGGCTGATGCCGGCCACCGGGCTGGGGTGCGGCGCGACCCGGGCCGAGGCGACCGACCGGGCGCTGCTGGAGCTCGCGCAGGCCCGGACGATGTGGCGGTCGAACCCCACCGCCGAGCCGGCCGAGCGTTTCTTTCTGCGCCGCTTCGAGCGGTGGCCGCTGCTCACGCGGTGCGCGACCTTGGACTTCGAGCTGGGCGGTCCGGCCGGCGGTCGGACGCCGTACGACGACGGGCCGCTCCCGGCGTCCCCCCTGGAAGAGCTGGAGGCCGGCGGCATCACCGTGTGGGCCGACTCCGGTGCCGTCGACATCTCAGGCCCGGACATCCCCAGGACCCGCCTCTGCTTCGCCCACGTGGTGTCGGATCCGCAGCCTCTCCTGGGCCTTGTCCGCGCAGGCATCCCCGTGTTCGACACGGGAGAAGTGAGGAGGACCCTTGACCCGTCCCGCCGAGACACCCATCAAGACGCCCGCCGAGACGCGGGCCGGGACGCCCGCCGAGACCGATCTGCTGACCGTGGCCCTGCTGGACGGGGCCGCCAAGGACGACGTTCCGCCTGAGCGCGAGACGGCCGTCCAGCAGGCCCTGTCCGCCGTCGGGGACTGGCTGGCCGCGGAGCGGCTCACGGCCGACATCCGCAAGTACGGCATCGAGTCCGCGCCCACGTACGAGGTGCGGCTGACGGACGCGCAGGGCGCGCTCTGTTCCCGCAGCTCCGGCAAGGGGCTCGGGCACCGGAGCATGGCGAGCGCGCTGTTCGAGAGCGCCGAGCACTACCACCTGGACTGGCGCCGGGATCCACGGGCGTCGGAGGCCGAGTTCCTGCCGGGGCGGGAGATCGCGGGGCAGGCCACCGCCCGGCGGTCCGCGCTGCTGCGCCGGCTCGGCGGCATCATGCCGGACGCGCCCGTGCTGACCCGTACGTACCGGCCGGTGGACGAGGTGCTCACCGGACGGGCGGAGGGCGCCCCGGCCGGGCGGCCGCACCGGCATCCCGTGTTCCTGCGCGACGGCGGCTACCGCAACTGGCCCCACCCGGACGACGACCGGTCGTTCCAGCCGCTGTGGCACTACACCTCCAGCGCCGGGTACGCGGCGGGCGCCACCCCGCACGAGGCGCTGGTGCACGCCGTCAACGAGCTGATCGAGCGGGACGCCTGGTCGTACCAGCTGGCGCGGTCGTACTTCGGCCTGCCCAGCGAGGGGCCCGAGCTGCGGGTGGTCGACCACGACACGCTGCCCCCGGAACTGCGGGAGCTGACCGGCACGGTCGAGGAGGTCCGTGGGGCGCCGGTGCTGATCGTCGACATCACCTGCGACACCGGCGTACCGGCCTATGTGGTGTGCGACGCGCGGAGCCGGGAGGACGTGCGGCTGATCGGCAGCGGGGCCTCGCCGGTGCGGACGTACGCGCTGCAGCGGGCCCTTCTCGAATACCTCCAGGTGCGCACGATGTTCGAGCACGGGCCGGTGGACGCGGACACCGAGGCCGGGCAGATCGCCACCGCGCTGGCCCGCTATCCCCGCCATCTCGCCGCCGCCCGCTTCGATGTCGGCCAACTGCCGCACGAGCGGAGGGAGTTCGACGCGGACGACGGACTGCCCGCGACCGCGAGCCCCGAACAGCTGCTGCGGCACCTCGTGGACCGGCTGCGGGACCTGGGCGTCGACGTCCACCACCGGGTGCTGACGCCGCCGGGGTCCGTCACGGTCGTCGACGTCGTCGCGCCGGGCCTGGAGATGTTCGACAAGGCGCGGGCGGGCTATCCGGTGCTGCCGACCGGGCGCCTCGGCGAACGGCTGCGGCCGCGGCCGCGCGAGGAGCACGGAGGTGCGCCCCGGTGAGGCTCGCGCTCGTGGCACCGCCCTGGAACAGCCTGTACCGCCCGTCCATCCAGATCGCCACTCTCGCGGCGCTGGAGGGCACGGGGGACGGCGATCCGATCACGCCGGTGTACGCGTACCTGGACTGGTTCGAGTACGCCGTCGACGCGCTGGAGTGCGATCCGGCGGAGTTCGTCACCGTCTACGACACGATCGGCGAGGAGTTGTACGGGCTCGGCGTCGGGGACTGGATCTTCGGCGGGGTCCTGGACGCCCCTGGTCCCGAGGAGGAGGCGGACGTCCGCGCCCGGTACGCCGCCTTCCTCGCCGAGCACGGGGTGGCGCAGGAGCTGGTGGCGCGGGTGCTGGCGCTGCGCGCGGTGGCGCCCGGGTTCGCGGCGGGGCTCGCCGGGCGGCTGGTGGCGACCGGCGCGGAGTGTTTCGGGTTCACCACGTCGTTCAGTCAGCTGATGCCCGCGCTGGCCGTCGCCCGGGCCGTCAAGGATCACGCTCCCGACCGGCTGGTGCTGCTCGGCGGGGCCAATTGCGACCGGCCCATGGGGCAGGCCGTGATGCGGGCGTACCCGTTCGTCGACGCGGTCGTGCAGGGCGAGGGCGAGGCGGCGGTGGCGGCGGTCCGGGCCGCGCGCGGCGCCGGCGACCTCACGGCGGCCCCCGGTCTGGTCCTGCGGCACGAGGGCGGGTTGCGGGTGTCGTCGCCGACGGTGCAGCCGGCCGAGTCGGCGCCGGTGCCCCGGTACGCGGAGTACTTCGAGCGGCTGCGGGACCTGCCGCACCGTGAGCTGATCGCGCCGCACGTGGCGCTTCCGTTCCAGATGTCGCGGGGCTGCTGGTGGGGCGAGAAGCTCCAGTGCACCTTCTGCGGGGAGAACGGCAGCGGGATGGTCTACCGCAGCAAGCCGGGCGGGCAGCTGACCGAGACGCTGCGCCGGCTGACCGAGGAGCACGGTGTGTTCGACACGTACGCGGTCGACACGATCCTCGCCAGGAACGACAACGGCCTGGCCGAACTCGCCGCGGCGGAGGTCGACATCACCACGTTCTTCGAGGTGAAGGCCAATCTGGGGCCGCGGGAGGTGGGCGAGATGCGGGCGGCGGGCGTCACCATGGTGCAGCCGGGCATCGAGAGCCTGAGCAGCGGTGCGCTGAAGCTGCTGCGCAAGGGGGCGACGGCCTTCCACAACCTGCGTTTCCTGGTGCTGTGCCAGGAGTTGGGCATCGACGCCCAGTGGAACCTGCTGTCGGCGATGCCCGACGAGACGGCGGCGATGCTTCAGGAGCAGCTGCGGCTGATCCCGTTCATCACGCATCTCGCGCCGCCGTCGACGGTGAGCAAGGTCCGGGTCGACCGCTACAGCCCGTACTTCGAGAAGCCCGACGAGTTCGGTATCGCGCTGGACGGGCCCGAGCCGAAGTACCGCTTCGTGCACGCGGGCCGCACGGCCGCCGAACGCGCCGAGATGGCCTACTCGTTCGACCATGTGGAGCTGGCGGGGCGGGACGACACAGCCCTGGCGGCGGAGATGCTCGCGCTGCGGCGGCGCCTCGGGGCCCGGGTGGGCCTGTGGAAGAAGCTGCACGAACAGTCGCGGTTCTCGTTCCGGTTCGGGCCGAACATGACCGTGCTGCACGACGGCCGGCCGCATGTGGGCACCGGGCGCCATGTCCTGCGGGGCGGCGACGACCAGTTGTTCCGCTGTCTCGTGCACGGCGGGCGGCTGCACCAGGCCGTCGGCCAGGTCGCCGCGATGACGGGCCGACCGGAGGACGAGGTGCACGCGACGGTACGGGAATGGGCGCGGCGCGGCTGGATCCATCTGGAGGGCCGGCGCGGTCTCGTCCTCGCGGTGCGCGACGGCATGCGGGACGAGCTGGGCCGGGCGGCCGAGCTGCGGGAGGCCGCGGCCGAGTCGGAACGGGCGGCCGCCGAGTCGGGGAGGGCCGCCGTCGAGTCGGGGAGGGTCGGTGCGGGACGGTAACGGCACGAGCCGTCAGGACGTCTTCGAGGTGTTCTCCCGCGACGGCACGCCGATCCGTGGCTTCAGCAGGCCAGGGCCGGGCGAGACCCTCGTCCTCGTCCACGGGGTGGCCATGGACCGGCGGATCTGGGCGGAGTCGGGGTTCCTCGACGCGCTCCCGGACGCCCATGTCCTCGCGCTCGACCTGCGGGGACGCGGGGAGAGCGGGCGGGTCGGCACGCCGGAGGGCCATGCCCTGCGCCGGTACGTCGAGGACGTCCGCGCGGTCCTCGACGGGTTCGGCCGGGCGCGGTACAGCCTGTTCGGCACGTACTTCGGCGGGCGGATCGCCCTCCAGGTCGCCGCCGTGGACACCCGGGTGGCCCGGGCGTTCTCCTTCTGCGCGCACGCCGAGCAGGTGGAGATCCCCGGGGACGCCGTCGAGGAGGAGGCGGTGGCCGTCGAGGGCCCCGGCGGGCACGCCTATCTGCGTGACCACTTCACCGGGCGAGGCGCCCCGCCGTGGATGGTCGAGGCCTGCTCCCGCGTCGACCCCGGCGAGCTGGGGGCGGCCACCCGCGGGCTGCTGCACGGCTCGGACCGGCGGACCGAACGCGGCCACCCCGACCAGGAGTTGGTGCTGATCACCGCCGACGGTGACGCGGACCTGGCGCCCTTCCACGCCGGGGAGCGACGGCTCGGCGCCCGCCTGTGGCTCGTCGACGCCCCGACCCGGATCAAGGCCGCCGGGCGTCTCGCGGAGGCCGGGCGACGGGTGGCGGCGGTACTGGCGGAGGGCGCCCCTACGGATCGCACGGACCGCACGGACCGCACGGACCGCACGGACCGCACGGACCGCACGGACGAGGCCCGTACGACCGGGACGGGGGTCGTATGACGGCGACCGAGGACACCATGTGGCGCCGACGCCGGGGGCTGCTGCCCGACGGGGACCCGCTGGTGCGGGCCCTGGAGGAGCTGGCGGAGCGCGGGCGCGGGCATCGGCTGCGGGCCGTCGGTCTCGTCGACCCCGCCACCGGGCGGCCCGGCCCCCCGCACGACCTGACGGTGACCGACGGCACGGTCACCGCCTGGACCCCGACCCCGCCCGCCGCCGACGGGCGTCCGGCCCCGTACGCCGCGTACGCCGTGCCGGGCTTCGTCGACTCCCACGCGCATGTCTCGTCCGCCGCCGACCTGGCCGGCCTCCTCGTCCACGGCGTGACCGGCTTCCGGCAGCTGTGGGGCGAGCCGGCGCACCTGTACGCCGCCGGTGTGCACCGCGCCAGACACGCCGTCCTGCCCCGGCCCTGGGTCACCGCGGGGGTGGTCGACGGCCCCCGGTCGCGGATCCCGCAGGGGGTCACCGTCGTGGACGGGGTCCGGTCGGTCCGACGGGTGATCGAGGACGCGCTGGCGTTCGGTTTCGACGGGGTCAAGGTGTACGACGACATCGAGCGCCCGGTGTTCGAGACCCTGGTCCGGGAGGCGGAACGGGCCGGTCTGCCGGTCGTGGGCCATGTCCCCGAGGCAGTGCCCCTGGACCTGGCCCGTCGCACGATGCGGTCGTCCGAGCATCTGTACGGCATCGTGCCGAATGTGTTCCGACTGCCGCCCGAGCGGCGCTGGGACGCGCTGGCGGCGGCCCTGCGCGACCACCCGGCACCCGGCACCGAACCCGGTCACTTCGTCTGCCCCACCCTCGTGTGCTGGCGGGCCCGCAGCGGCGAGCGCCGGTACACCCGCCCCTCCCGCGTGGCCCTCCAGGCGGTGGACGAGGGCCGGCGCCGGCCCTGGCAGTCGGCGGCCCGCGACGCCCTCCGGCTGGACGCCGCCGAGGCGCACCGGCGCGGCGGCCTCGTCGACGAGCTGGGCCGGATCGCCCGCGCCCTGACGGACACGGGCACCCGGCTGCTGGCCGGCACGGACTGCGGCAACCCCTTCGTCCTCGCGGGCCCCTCCTTCCACAAGGAGCTGGCCGAACTCTCCCGCGCGGGGCTCGACTTCGCCGCCGTGCTGCGGGCGGCGACCACCCACGGGTACGAGGCCACGGGGCGGCGGGCGGGCCCGGTGGCCGGTGATCCGGCGGACCTGGTCCTGTACCGGCGGCCACCCGACGGCGACGTGACCGCCCTCGCCCGGCCCGACGCGGTGCTCGTCGACGGTGTCCTCCTCGACGGCACCGACCTCGACCGCCTGTGGGCGCTCCGGCTGGCCTCGTCCGGCCTCGACGCGTCCGGCTGGGCCCGCGGCGACCTCGACCCACCGGTCACCACCGGCCGACCCACGAAGGAGACAGCCCATGCAGGCTGACCGGGAAACCGACCGTACGGGACGGGAGGCGACACGCCCCGCAGGCCCCGACCCCGCCACCGACCCCACCGACCCCACCGACCGGCGGCCGAAATGCCCCGTGGACTTCGACTTCTTCGCCGCCCCGCAGCAGTACCGCGACGCCGCCGCCGAACACGCCGGTGAGCACGGCGCCTTCTACAGCGACCGGGGCTTCTGGGTGCTGGCGACGTACGACGGGATCGTGGACGCGTTCAAGGACGAGGGCACCTTCACCGTCGGCCGGGTCAGTGCGGCGGAGGGCGCCGAGGAGGAGCGCTGGATCCCGCTGACCGTCGAGGGCCGCGAGCACACGGCGTGGCGACAGCGGCTGGGCGCCTGGTTCACCCCGCAGCGGGTGCGGGAGCTGACCCCGTCCATGCGGACGGGCGCCCGGCGGCGGATCGAGGGGTTCCTGGAGAAGGGCGAGGTGTCGTTCAACGAGGACTTCGCCCGGCCGTACGTCCTGGAGAACCTGATGACGGCGGTGGGCTGGCCGCCGGACGGGTTCGACCTGCTCATCGCCATCAACCGGGCGATGATCGACTCCCGTTCGGCGCCGGACCCCCGGGCGGCGGCGTACGGCGAGCTGGGGCTTCCGGCGCTGGAGCGGTTCGCCCGTGAGCACATCGCCCGGCGCCGCGCGGAGCCCGCCGACGACCTCACCACCGCCAGCTTCGACTGGGAGATCGACGGCGCCCGGGTCACCGACGACGACCGTGCCTCCCTGCTGTGCACGCTGTTCCTGGCGGGCGTCGACTCGACGGTGAACCACCTGGCCAACGCCGTCCAGCATCTCGCCCACCACGAGGAGGACCGGCGGCGGTTCCTGGCCGGGCCCGAGGTCCGGCCGCCCGCGGTCGAGGAGTTCCTGCGGGCCAACTCGTGCATGTACCCGGGCCGGCAGGCCGCGGCCGGCGGCGCGGGCGGGGTCGCGGACCGGGGCGACACGGTGCTGCTTCCGCTGGCCCTCGCCAACCACGACCCCGAGGTGTTCCCGGAGCCCGGCCGGATCGACTTCGACCGGGCGCGCAATCCGCACATCGCCTTCGGCACCGGCCCCCACCAGTGCCTCGGCGCGGCCTTCGCGCGCGCCCAGATCCTGGTGGCCCTGGAGGAGTGGCACGCCCTGGTCCCGGACTACGGGCCGCCTCCCGAGCGGCGTACGGCCGAGCCGCCGTTCCTGCGCAACTCCTACGACCTGAGGCTCATCTGGTGAGGGCGCCATGACCGGGACGACCGAAAGGACAGGGGTGGACGGGACGACCGCGCCCACCGGCCCGCCGGAGCCCGCCGGGGCCGGCCGAGTGGCCCTCGTGTCCATGCCCTGGAACAACGTGCGCCGCCCCTCCATCCAGGTGGGCACCCTGCGGTCCGTCGCCCGTGCCGAGGGGTGGCGGGTCGACTCGCACTACGCCTACCTCTCCTTCTACGGCCTCGCCCGCACGGCCCTCGGCATGGGGGACGCCGAGTGGTCCCGCGCGTACGAGACGGTGTCGGAGGGGCTGTACCAGCTGTCCGTCGGCGACTGGATCTTCGCGTGCCGTGACGGCGGGGCGGCTCCGCGCGAGGCGTACTTCCGGATGCTGCGCGCCAAGGGTGTCGACGACGCGACGATCGAGCTGGTCGACGCGTTGCGCGAGGTGGCGGACCGGCATGTGGAGCGGACAGCCGCCGAGTTGCTGGCCTCGGCTCCCGATGTCATCGGTTTCACCAGCACCTTCAGTCAGAACGGCCCGACGCTCGCAGTGGCCGAGCGCCTGCGGGAGCTCGGCCACGACGGGGTGATCGTGCTGGGCGGCAGCAACTGCGAGGGGTCGATGGGCCGCGCCCTCCTCGCCAACTACCCGGCGGTGGACGCCATCGTGGACGGCCCCGGCGAGGACGCCTTCGTCGCCCTGCTCCGCCAGGCCGAGGCCGGCGGCCCGCCGCGCTCCCACGGCCGTCTGGTCACCCGGCTGCCCGCCGTCGCCGACAGCGCTCCGGCCGGCATCTCCGTCGGCCAGTCGCTCGAGGTGCCCACCCCCGACTACGACGGTTTCTTCGAGCAGTTGCACGCCGCCGGACTGCACAGCCTCGAACCCGAGATCACCCTGCCCGTGGAGTTCTCCCGAGGCTGCTGGTGGGGCGCCAAGACCCACTGCACCTTCTGCGGCCTCAACGGCGCGACCATGACGTACCGCAGCAAGAACCCCGACACCGTCGCCGACGAACTCCGCCACCTCATGGACCGCTACGGCGTCCTCGACTTCTTCGCCGTCGACAACATCCTCGACCTCAAATACCTCGACACGGCACTGCCGCTGGTGGAGAAACTCAACACCGACCATTCCCTGTTCTTCGAGGTCAAGGCCAACATGGAATGGGCCGACATCCAGGCCGCCCGTCGCGCCGGAGTCCGCTCCGTGCAGCCCGGAATCGAAAGTCTCAGCACCGAGGGGCTACGGCTGCTGAAGAAAGGCGCGACCGCCTTCCAGAACATCCGGTTCCTGCTCGGCTGCGCCGAATTCGGTGTCCTGCCGGTGTGGAACATCCTCACCGGATTTCCCCACGAAACCCCGGAGTCGATGCTCACCCAGATCGACCTGCTGCCTTCCCTGACCCATCTCGAACCACCCGACAACGACATCCTGGCCGTGCACTTCGACCGGTTCAGCCCGTACGTGGAACACCCGCAGGACTACGGCCTCACCCTCACCCACCCGCTGCCCGGCTACCAGTACGCCTACCCCCGCCTCTCCCCCGGCGACCTGTGGGACCTCGCCTACCACTTCGAGGGCGACTTCACCGAGGACCCCCGCAACACCGCCGTCCGCGAACGCCTCGCCACGGCCGTCCACCAGTGGCGCACCCAGCACCACCGGGCCCGTTTCACCTACCGCCTCGGCTTCGACGCCGTCACCCTCACCGACCACCGGCCCGGCCTGCCCGCCCACACCACCGTCCTGCGCGGCGCGGACGCCCGGCTCTTCCGCGCGATCATCGGCGGAACCCGGTTCCGCGATCTCCAGAGTCAGGAAGGTCTGGAGCAGCCCCTGGAAAAACTCCACAGCTGGCAGGAGAAAAGGTGGGTCTATATCGAGGGCACCAAGGTCATCGCCCTCCCCGTACGCGAAAAACCCTCCGCCTATCGCACCCCGCCCCGCAAGGGAACTCCCCGCAGGTCCCGAACCGTCGTACCCCTCACGCTCACCGGTCCGTCTCCCTCGCGGCAGCCTGGCTGAAATCCGTCCCGCACAGCGTTTCCCGTTTGCGGTGACCGCCCACCGGCGCGGTACTCGTAGGGGATCACCGCGCACAGCTCCGAGCACAACGCCGTATCACGACCCGGAAGTTGATCACTATGACCACGGCCCCCACCGAGGACCAGACCCGCGCCGAGGACCTGCCGCCGTCCTGCCGGGACCTGATCGGCATCCTCGCCCAGACGGACCGGCGTGACGCCTTCGCGGCCCTCGCGCTCGGCGCGACCTCCGTGGCGCAGGTGGCGGAGCGGGCGGGCCTGCGCCCGGCCGCCGCCGCCGTCGCGCTGCGAAAGCTCGTCGACGGGCGGATCGCCGCGTACGACGCCGAGGCCCGCACCTACCGGCTGATCGACGACACGTTCCGGCTGGCCGTCCAGGCGGAGGTCAGGATCTCCGGCCGGGGCGGCGGTGACGGGGCGGGGGCGTACTTCCGCAAAGGGCGGCTGACCTCCATCCCCGGCAGGGCGGAGGTCCGCAGCCGGGTGCTCGCCGTCGTGGCCGACTCCTTCGAGGCCGGTGTCACCTACTCGGAGGCCAAGGTCAACGCGATCTGCGGCCAGTGGTTCGACGACTGGGTGACCCTGCGCCGGGCGCTCGTGGACGAGGAGCTGCTGCGCCGCGACGAGTCGGGCACCCAGTACGAACGCGTATGACCGCATGACACGGGTCGTCGCCGGTGACGTCGGCACGGACGCGGCGGGCGCGGCCGACCGGGGGGCCGACGTCGTCGCGTACGGCCGGCACACGGGCGCGGCCGTCGGCGCCTTCAGCCGCCGCCGGGGCTTCGTGGCGCGGCCCGGGCAGGTGGTCGCCGAGCCGTCCGCCGACGGCCGTGCGGTGGTGCTCAACGTGGGCCTGGGGCCCGCGGGTTCGGCCACGGCCGCCACGTTCCGCGCCGCGGCCGCCGCCTCGGTGCGGGCCGCGGGGCCCGCCCGTTCGCTCCGTCTGGAGCTCGCGCTGGCCGACGGCAGCGGGGTGCCAGCTGCCGACCGGGCCCGGGCCGTGGCGGAGGGCGCGGTGCTGGGCCTGTACCGCTACGACGAGTACCGCTCGACGCGGGCCGCGAACCCCCTGGCCGAGGTGATCGTGGCGACCCCGGAGCGGCGGGCGGTCGCCGAGGGCCTGGCCGCCGCCGAGGCCACCTGTCTGGCCCGCGACCTCGTCAACTGCCCGGCCGGGGCCCTCACTCCCCCGGCGTTCGCCGACCGGATCCGCGAGCTGGCGCACGCCTCCGGCCTCGACTGCGCGGTGTACGAGGGCGCCGGCCTGACGGAGCTGGGCCTCACCGGCCTGACCGCCGTGGGCCGGGGCTCGGCGGAACCGCCCCGGTACGTGGAGCTGACGTACGACCCGCCGGAGGCCGGCCCGGCCCTCACCGTCGGGCTGGTCGGCAAGGGCGTCACCTTCGACTCCGGCGGGCTGTCCCTGAAGCCGTCCGGCGAGCGGCACGCGATGAAGGCCGACATGGGCGGCGCGGCGGCCGTCGTCGCCGCGCTGACGGCCCTGCCCCGTCTCGGCCTGCCCCTGCGGGTACGCGGCCACCTGCCCCTCGCCGAGAACATGCCGGACGGCGGCGCCCTGCGCGTGGGTGACGTCGTACGTCATCTGGACGGTACGACGACGGAGATCACCCACACGGACAACGAGGGCCGGGTGGTGCTGGCCGACGTCCTGGTCCGGGCGACCGGCCCCGGCCCGCACGGCAGCGACCTCGTGGTCGACGTGGCCACCCTCACCTCCGCCGCCGTCCACGCGCTCGGCACCCGCACCGGGGCCCTGTTCACACCGGACGACCGGCTGGCCCGGACGCTGCTGACCGCTTCGGAGCGGGCCGGTGAGTCGTTCTGCCGGCTACCGCTGCTCGCCCATGAGCGGCGGCATCTGCGCTCCCCCGTGGCCGACCGGGTGAACTGTTCGCACCGGTTCGGGGACACCGTCCAGGCGGCCCTCTTCCTCCAGGACTTCGTCGCCGCCGGTGTCCCCTGGGCCCACCTCGACATCGCCGCGCCCGCGTTCAACGACGAGGGTCCGTACGCCGAAGTGCCGTACGGCGGTACCGGGTTCGCGGTGCGCACGCTGATCGAGACGCTGCGCGTCCTCTCCGAAGGCTCACCGGACGTCCCCTGAACGCTCACCGTCCGCTCCGCGAGCGGTCCGGAAGCCGGGTAGGAATCGAGGGTTCCTGATCCCTTCCCCATCTGCTACAACAGGTCTACACCACTGAGTGGTGTAGACCACCACCCGATGGAGGAAGTCTATGAGCACCGCCACCGCGCCCTCGGCGGCCCCTGCGAAGAAGTGGGGATCAGGCCTGATGCAGGGCCTGCAGAAGGTCGGCCGCAGTCTGCAGCTGCCGATCGCCGTACTGCCGGCCGCCGGCCTGCTGGTCCGGCTCGGCCAGCCGGACGTCTTCGGGGCCGACGGCCTCGGCTGGGACAAGGTCGCCGCGGTCTTCGACAAGGCGGGCGGCGCCATCACCGGCAACCTCGCGATGCTCTTCTGCATCGGCGTCGCGATCGGCTTCGCCAAGAAGTCCGACGGCTCGACCGCCCTCGCCGCGCTCGTGGGCTTCCTGGTCTACAGCAAGGTCCTGGAAGCGTTCCCGGTGACCGAGGCCAAGATCGCCAAGGGCGCGGACATCGCCGCGACGTACAACAACCCCGGGGTCCTCGGCGGCATCGTCATGGGTCTGCTCTCGGCGGTCCTGTGGCAGCGGTACCACCGCAAGAAGCTGCCGGACTGGCTCGGCTTCTTCAACGGCCGCCGCCTGGTGCCGATCATCATGGCCTTCGTCGGTGTCGCGGTCGGTGTCTTCTTCGGCCTGGTCTGGGAGCCGATCGGTGAGGCCATCGGCAGCTTCGGCGAGTGGATGACCGGCCTCGGTTCGGCCGGCGCGGCCCTGTTCGGCGCGATCAACCGGGCGCTCATCCCGATCGGCATGCACCAGTTCGTCAACACGGTGGCGTGGTTCCAGCTCGGTGAGTTCAAGGACGCCGCCGGCGTCGTCTCGCACGGCGACCTGAGCCGCTACCTGGCCGGTGACCCGACCGCCGGGATGTTCATGTCCGGCTTCTTCCCGATCATGATGTTCGGCCTCCCGGCCGCGGCCCTGGCCATCGCCCACACCGCCCGCCCCGAGCGCCGCAAGGTCGTCACGGGCATGATGGTCTCGCTCGCCCTGACGTCCTTCGTCACGGGCGTGACCGAGCCGATCGAGTTCTCGTTCATGTTCATCGCCCCGCTCCTCTACGTGATCCACGCGCTGCTGACCGCGCTCTCCATGGCCATCACCTGGGCGCTGGGCGTCCACGCCGGCTTCAACTTCTCCGCCGGCTTCATCGACTACGCCCTGAACTGGAACCTGGCCACCAAACCCTGGCTGATCGTCCCCATCGGCCTGGTGTTCGGCGTCATCTACTACGTCGTCTTCCGCTTCGCCATCGTCAGGTTCAACCTCCCCACCCCGGGCCGCGAGCCCGAGGAGGAGATCGAGGACCTCACGAAGGCGTAGGCAGCAGGCGAAAGCGAGAAGGCGTAAGCCGGCACCGAACGAGGTCGGGCCCCCGGAGCATGCGGCTCCCGGGGGCCCTCTTCGTCCCTGCGGGCTCAGATCTCGTACGACGTCCTGGGCACCGCCAGCTCCACCGGGCCGTCGTACACCTCGCGGGCGTCGGCCAGGTTGATCTGCGGGTCGGTCCACGGCGGGATGTGGGTGAGGACCAGACGGCGGGCGCCCGCCCGGGTGGCCGTCTCCCCGGCCTCGCGGCCGTTGAGGTGGAGGTCCGGGATGTTCTCCTTGCCGTGGGTGAAGGCGGCCTCGCAGAGGAACAGGTCGGCGTCGCGGGCCAGTTCGTCCAGGGTGTCGGTGACCCCGGTGTCCCCGGAGTAGGTCAGCACCCGGCCACCGTGTTCGATGCGGATGCCGTACGCCTCGACGGGGTGGGCGACCCGCTCCGTGTGGACGGTGAAGGGGCCGATCTCGAACGTGCTCGGCTTGACGGTGTGGAAGTCGAAGACCTCGCTCATGGAGGAGGCCGACGGGGTGTCGGCGTAGGCCGTGGTGAGGCGCTGTTCGGTGCCCTCGGGTCCGTAGACCGGGAGGGGGTCGCAGCGGCCGCCGTCATGGCGGTAGTACCGTGCGACGAAGTACGCGCACATGTCGATGCAGTGGTCGGCGTGCAGATGGCTGAGGAAGATCGCGTCGAGGTCGTAGAGACCGCAGTGGCGCTGCAGCTCGCCGAGGGCACCGTTGCCCATGTCGAGGAGCAGCCGGAAGCCGTCGGCCTCTACGAGGTAGCTCGAACAGGCCGATTCCGCGGACGGGAACGACCCCGAGCAGCCGACGACGGTGAGCTTCATAGGAGCTGTAACCTCCGCGCTGGCGTGAAGTCGTGACAGTCGTGTCAGTCGTGACGTGCAGACGAGTTGCGGATTGCAGTTGGCGGGGTTGCGAAGGACGGACATGGGTGCAACACGAGTGGTGCGGTCCGTTGAGCGTAAGGCGCAAAAGGGTGCGTCGCTCCTCCGCCAGGGGCCGTTGTGGGCGAACTCACCTGTGCTGTCACCGGTTCGGCTGGTCCGGGGCCTTCGCCGGCGCGCGGGTGCGGGTGCGTGGGGCTTCTCACGCAGTTCCCCGCGCCCCTGAAAACATCAGGCCCCTGCGGGCCTGAAAGACCACGGCCCTGCGGGCCTGAAAAGCACGGGGCGCAGCCCCTGCTTTTCAGGGGCGCGGGGAACTGCGCGAGACGCCCCACCGGAGCCGCACCCGCCGACGAAACCCGCACCCCCGAGCTGCAAGGCGCCCTACGCCCAGAGCTGGCCCTGCAGTGTCTCGATGGCCTCCTCCGTCGTCGCGGCGGTGTAGACGCCGGTCGACAGGTACTTCCAGCCGCCGTCGGCGACGACGAAGACGATGTCGGCCGGCTCGCCGGACTTGACCGCCTTGTTGCCGACTCCGATCGCGGCGTGCAGCGCGGCCCCCGTGGAGACGCCCGCGAAGATGCCCTCCTGCTGCAGCAGCTCCCGCGTACGGGTCACCGCGTCGGCGGAGCCGACGGAGAAGCGGGTGGTGAGGACGGACGCGTCGTAGAGCTCCGGCACGAACCCCTCGTCGAGGTTGCGCAGGCCGTACACGAGGTCGTCGTAGCGCGGCTCTGCGGCGACGATCCTGACGTCCGGCTTCTGCTCGCGCAGGTAGCGGCCGACGCCCATCAGGGTGCCGGTGGTGCCGAGGCCCGCCACGAAGTGCGTGATGGAGGGCAGGTCGGCGAGGATCTCCGGGCCGGTCGTCGCGTAGTGGGCACCCGCGTTGTCGGGGTTGCCGTACTGGTAGAGCATCACCCAGTCGGGGTGCTCGGCGGAGAGTTCCTTGGCGACGCGTACGGCCGTGTTGGAGCCGCCGGCGGCCGGGGACGGGATGATCTCGGCGCCCCACATGGCGAGCAGCTCACGCCGCTCCTGCGAGGTGTTCTCGGGCATGACGCAGACCATGCGGTAGCCCTTGAGCTTGGCCGCCATGGCGAGGGAGATGCCCGTGTTGCCCGAGGTGGGCTCCAGGATCGTGCAGCCGGGGGTCAGCCGGCCGTCCTTCTCCGCCTGTTCGATCATGTGCAGGGCGGGGCGGTCCTTGACCGAGCCCGTCGGGTTGCGGTCCTCCAGCTTCGCCCAGATCCGGACGTCGGCGGACGGCGAGAGCCGCGGCAGGCACACCAGAGGGGTGTTGCCCACCGCGGCCAGCGGGGAGTCGTAGCGCATGGGTGATCAGGCCATGCCGCCGGCCACCGCCGGCAGGATCGTCACGTTGTCGCCGTCGGACAGCTTGGTGTTGATGCCCTCCAGGAAGCGGACGTCCTCGTCGTTCAGGTAGACGTTGACGAAGCGGCGCAGTTCACCGCCGTCCACGATGCGGGCGTGGATGCCCGTGTGGCGGCTCTCCAGGTCGGTGAACAGCTCGGCGAGGGTGGCACCGGCCCCCTCCACCGCCTTCTGACCGTCGGTGTACTGGCGGAGGATGGTGGGGATGCGGACCTCGATGGCCATGGTGTGCGGCTCCTGTCGGGAGTGGTCGGGTCGGTGGGCGCGCGGCGGCGCGACGCGCGGGGGTGCGTGGTCACACGGGTGAGCGCCGCGGCTCACGGCCGTACGGCGGCAGGATCGGCGTCAACAGATGGCGCTGGCAAGCCTGCACAGGTCGACGTGCAGCCGCGCCACGAGCAGTGCGCCCGGCGTCTTCTCGCTCACGTCGTCAAGAACCATGCGCTCATCGTATCGATTCCCGGTCCGGGTCCCGGAGTGTGATCCCACATGCCGGACGTTTTCGGGCCGGGGAGTGAGACCACGCACCTCAGCGGCCGTACGGTCACCCGCTCGGGCGGACCGCCGCACGGCTTCAGGCGGAGCGCCGCACGGCTTCAGGCGGAGCGCCGTACGACCAGCCGGGTCGGGGTGATCACCGAGGACTGGGGGCCGGGTGCCGTGGCCCCGCCGGCCGCCGTCCCGTCGTCCGTGTGGTCGAACAGCAGCCGGGCCATCAGCCGGCCCATGCCCTCGATGTCCTGGTGGACGGTGGTCAGCGGCGGATCGGTGTGCTCGGCGATGGGCGCGAGGTCGTCGAAGCCGACGACGGCCACGTCGTCGGGCACCTGTCGGCCCCGCTCGCGCAGCACCTGGAGCGCGCCGGAGGCCATGAGGTCGGAGGCGACGAAGACGGCGTCCAGGTCGGGGCGGCGGTCGAGCAGCGCGGTCATGGCGTCGACACCGCCCTGCCGGGTGTAGTCGGAGTGTTCGACCAGGAGAGGCGACGCGTGCGGCAGGACGTCCCGGTAGCCGTCCAGGCGGTCGAGGGCCGAGGCCTCCTGGCCGACGGGGCCGGTGATGGTCGCGACGCGTTCGCGGCCCTGGGCGACCAGGTGGCGGACGGCCGCGCGGGCGCCGCCCCGGTTGTCGGCGTCGACGTACACGCGGTCGTGCGCGGGTTCGCCGTCGCGGACCAGCGGGCGGCCGCCGAAGACGGCGGGCAGGCCGAGCCGGTCGATCATGCCGGGCAGCGGGTCGTCGGCGCGCAGGGAGAACAGCAGGGCGCCGTCGACGTGGCCGCCGCCCAGGAAGTCGCCGACCCTGGGGTACTCCTCGGGCTCCTCCAGGAAGAGCAGGACGGGCTGGGCGCCGTGGGCCACCAGTTCCTTGCGGATGCCCCGGAGGTGGAGGTCGAAGAAGGGGTCGATGAAGAGCCGGTTCTGCGGCTGGCTGGCGACGACGGCGATGGCGTTGTTGCGGCGGGTGACCAGCTGGCGGGCGGCGGAGTTCGGTACGTAGCCCAGTTCGGCGATGACCTCCCGGACCCGTTCGACGACCGCCGCGCGCACCTTGTCCTCGCCGTTGATCACCCGTGACACGGTCGACTTCGAGACCCCCGAGCCGCGTGCCACGTCGTCGAGGGTGGGGCGCCGGCCGGGCAGTCGTCGCGTCTGCTGTGTCAACACCGTCTCCGTCGCGGGCCGTTGGGTGCGTGCGCGTGCGTACGCATGGGCATGACCACCGTAGCCGCGAACCCGGGTCGTCGACGGTTCAGTACGCGTCGACGATCTTCACTTCCTCCTCGGTGACCTCGCCCTCGACGATCCGGTACGAGCGGAACTGGAAGTCGCCGAGGCCGTCGGTGTCGGCGGTGGAGACCAGGACGTAGTGGGCGCCCGGCTCGTTGGCGTAGGAGATGTCGGTGCGCGAGGGGTAGGCCTCGGTGGCGGTGTGGGAGTGGTAGATGACCACGGGCTCCTCGTCGCGGTCGTCCATCTCGCGGTACAGCTTGAGCAGGTCGCCCGAGTCGAACTCGTAGAACGTGGGCGACATGGCCGCGTTCAGCATCGGGATGAAGCGCTCGGGGCGGTCCGAGCCCGCCGGTCCGGCGACGACGCCGCACGCCTCGTCGGGGTGGTCCTTGCGCGCGTGGGCGACGATCCGGTCGACGAGGTCCTGGGTGATGGTCAGCATGCTCGCCAGGATAAGCAGAAGGGCTGTTCCGTACCGGGGGGTGGTACGGAACAGCCCACATGCTGGGACCAGGGCCGCGTGGGCCCTTGGGGTGCCTGGTCAGCCGACCTTCTCGAACTCCGGGTCGCGGCGCTCGGTGACCTCGGGGTTGCGGGTCTTCAGCACGGCCCAGCCGATGCCGAGGGCCGCCGCCCAGCCCGCCATGACGTAGAGGCAGACGCGGGAGTCGGCGTCGTAGGCGATGAGGCAGGTGACGAAGAGCAGGAAGACGATGGCGACCCAGCTGCACTTCGCGCCGCCGGGGGCGGGGAAGGACGAGGCGGGCAGGCGGCCGGCGTCGACCGCGCGGCGGTAGAGGACGTGGCTGATCAGGATCATCAGCCAGGTCCAGATGCCGGCGGCGGTGGCGACGGAGACGACGTAGCCGAAGGCCTTCTCCGGGACGATGTAGTTCAGGATCACGCCGATGCCCATGCAGAGCACGGAGACGGTGATGCCGAACGCCGGGGTCTTCGTCGACGACAGCCTGCTGAAGACGCGCGGGGCCTCGCCGTTGTCCGCGAGGGTGCGCAGCATGCGGCCGGTGGAGTACATGCCGGAGTTGCAGGAGGACAGGGCCGCCGTCAGCACCACGAAGTTGACGATGGCGGCGCCGGCCGGGATGCCGATCTTGGCGAAGGCCGCCACGAAGGGGCTCACGCCGGGCGCGAACTCGGTCCACTTCACCACGCAGAGGATGACGGTGAGGGCGCCGACGTAGAAGAGCGCGATCCGCCAGGGCAGGGTGTTGATGGCCTTGGGGAGGGTCTTCTCCGGGTTCTCCGACTCACCGGCGGTGACGCCGACCAGCTCGACGGCGAGGTAGGCGAACATCACGCCCTGGAGGGTCATCAGGGAGGAACCGATGCCCTTGGGGAAGAAGCCGTCGTAGGCCCAGAGGTTGGAGACGGCGGCGGTGTCGCCGGCGGCGCTGAAGCCGAAGGTGAGGACGCCGAGACCGATCACGATCATGCCGAGCAGGGCGGTGACCTTGACCATCGAGAACCAGAACTCGATCTCGCCGAAGAGCTTCACCGAGATCAGGTTGGCGCCGAAGAGGATCACCAGGAAGACCAGGGCGGTGACCCATTGCGGGATCTGGGGCCACCAGTAGTTGACGTAGATCGCGGCGGCCGTGAGTTCGGCCATGCCGGTGACGACCCACATCAGCCAGTACGTCCAGCCGGTGAAGTAGCCGAAGAACGGGCCGAGGAACTCGCGGGAGTACTCCGCGAAGGAGCCCGAGACCGGGCGGTACAGCAGCAGCTCGCCGAGCGCCCGCATGATGAAGAAGATGATGACGCCGGCGAGGGCGTACATGAAGATCAGACTGGGGCCGGCCTTGGCGATGTTCGCCCCGGCTCCCAGGAAGAGGCCGACGCCGATGGCGCCGCCGATCGCGATCATCTGGACCTGACGGCTGCCGAGCCCGCGCTCGTACCCCTCTTCGGGTGCGTCGCCGCGCACGGCTTCGTCGCCGTTCTTGTTGACCTGAGCGGAGGTCATGTGTGGTGCGCCTTTCTCCACGCTGGGCCGATCCGGGCCGTTCGTCGACCCCGGATCGGGTTCCGATCCCCCCGGATGTGATGGAGCAGTGCCTGGTCGGAGATGGCCGACTCGGTGGCGCACCCGAGCGGACATGGGTGGCGTCCGTCGGGCGGTCTGGAAGATTTAACACGCCCGCAACAGTGATCGGCCGGATGCCGTGTGGCGCACGACACAGGGAGAACCGGACAAAAAACGCCCGCGAGGGCATCCCTCGCGGGCGCGGTGACGCGATCGTTATCCGGATTTGAGTGTCCTCTGAGCGAACACCCAGCGAACACCGAACGACCACCTCAGGGGCACATCACGGGTTTCCCAGGCGTACGTCCCGGACTTCTCAGGGCATCAGCGTCGCGACGAGCGAGTCCTGGAGGCCGCCCAGCCACAGGTACGCCATCACCATCGGCTTGCGCGGGTCCTCGTCCGGGAGGCGGTAGAGGAGGTCGGTGTCCTCCTCGTCGACGACGTCGAGCCGGGAGCCGATGGCCAGGCGCAGGTCGTTGAGGCAGCCGAGCCAGCGCCGGGACTCCTCCGCCGACAGCTTCAGCACGGCCCCGCCCTCACCGGTCGCGGCCAGCGCGTCCAGGGAGTGGATCACCGCGAGGGCGTTGTCGCGCTTGCCGGCCCGCAGGTCGTTCTCGGTGAAGCGGCGGAACTCCGAGGAGTACGCCCGCTGCTCCTCCGCCTCCCGGGCCGTCGGGGTGCCCTCGGGGTCGCTGTAGGCGTCCGGGAACAGCCGGAGCAGGACGGGGTCCTTGGGTGGTTCGCTCGGGCCCTCGGCGAAGAGTTCGGCGAGCGGGTCGTCGCCGGCGTCCTCGGCGGGCCCCGGGCCGATCAGCTCCAGGAGCTGCACCGCCAGCGAGCGGATGATGGAGATCTCGACCTCGTCGAGGGCGACGGCCGCGCCGCCGCCGGGGAGCGATTCGAATTGTCCTGGCATCAGGTGCGTCGCTACTTCCGGTCCTGCTGGAGGGTGGCCCACAGACCGTAGCCGTGCATGGCCTGCACGTCGCGTTCCATCTCCTCGCGTGTTCCGCTGGAGACGACCGCGCGGCCCTTGTGGTGGACGTCGAGCATGAGCTTGGTGGCTTTGTCCTTCGGGTACCCGAAGTACGTCTGGAAGACATACGTCACATAGCTCATGAGGTTCACCGGGTCGTTGTGGACGATCGTCACCCACGGCACGTCGGGCTCGGGTACGGCGAAGACCTCCTCCGCCGATTCGGTCTTCTCGATCTCCATGGGTACGGCTGCCGTCACACGGCCCATGCTGCCACCACAGGGGGGTGCCCGCACAAATGCGGCCCTCCGACCAGGGCCGACGGGGAACGGTCGACCGAGGATCCGCGAGGACCGACCGGAGATCCGCCGAAGATCCCGAACAGAAATCGTCAGACTGACGAAATGGGAGTACGATCCCTTGCCATGAACACAGCGGACCTCGGTTTGCCGGTCGACGTCCCCTCGACCGCGCTCTTCACGGACCAGTACGAACTCACGATGCTGCAGGCCGCGTTGAAGGCCGGCACGGCCGAGCGGCGCTCGGTGTTCGAGGTCTTCACCCGGCGGCTGCCGGAGGGACGCCGGTACGGCGTGGTCGCCGGCACCGGACGGGTGCTGGACGCCGTGGAGAACTTCCGATTCGACCCGGGCGTCCTCGGCTTCCTGCGCGAGCGCTCCATCGTCAACGCCGAGACCCTCGACTGGCTCGCCGGCTACCGCTTCAGCGGGGACGTCTGGGGCTACCAGGAGGGCGAGGTGTACTTCCCGGGCTCGCCGATCATGCGGGTCGAGGGCACCTTCGCGGAGTGCGTGCTCCTGGAGACCGTGATCCTGTCCATCCTCAACCACGACTCGGCGATCGCGGCCGCCGCCTCCCGGATGTCCAGCGCCGCCGGGGGGCGCCCGCTGATCGAGATGGGCGCCCGGCGCACGCACGAGCTGGCCGCCGTGGCCGCCTCGCGCGCCGCGTACGTCGGCGGCTTCACCTCCACCTCGGACCTGGCGGCCGGCTTCCGCTACGGCATCCCGACCGTCGGCACCAGCGCCCACGCCTTCACCCTGCTCCACGACCGCGAGCGGGACGCCTTCCAGGCCCAGGTGGACTCGCTGGGCCGGAACACCACGCTGCTCGTCGACACGTACGACGTCGCCGAGGCCGTACGGACGGCCGTGGAGATCGCCGGGCCAGAGCTCGGCGCCGTGCGCATCGACTCCGGTGATCTGCTCCTCGTCGCCCACCGGGTGCGGCAGCAGCTGGACGAGCTGGGCGCGACGGACACCCGGATCATCGTGACCTCGGACCTCGACGAGTACGCCATCGCCTCGCTGGCGGCGGCGCCGGTGGACGCGTACGGCGTCGGGACCCAGCTGGTGACCGGCTCGGGGCACCCGACCTGCTCGATGGTCTACAAGCTCGTCGCCCGGGCGGAGTCCGCGGACCCCACGGCCCCGCTGGTGCCGGTGGCGAAGAAGTCCAGCGGCGGGAAGACGTCCGTGGGGGGCCGCAAGTGGGCGGCCCGGCGGCTGGACGAGCACGGGGTGGCGGAGGCCGAGGTGATCGGCACCGGGCCGGTGCCGGACGACCTCCGGGAGCGTCAGCTGCTCGTCCCGCTGGTCGAGGGCGGCCGGGTGCTCCACCGGGAGCCCCTGGACGTCGTACGCGAACGGCACGCGACCGCGCGGGCCGGTCTGCCGCTGTCGGCGACGCAGCTGTCGCGCGGCGAGGCGGTCATCCCGACGGAGTACGTCTGAGCCGCTCGGGGACGTGCGGGAGAGCGGGCGGGGGCACGCTGGGGGTGGGCCGGAGTGAATGTGCCCGGCGCGCTCTCCCGCGAGCCCCCGAGCGCCCGCGTGGTGGGTCCGTGCTCCGGCCCGCGCCACGGGCGAGCGCCGGATGCCCCCTCCCGAACAGCTCTCGAAGTCTCTAGGCTCGGAAGTTCGCAGTTTCCCACCGCATCCACATCCACACCCACAGCCGAGCACCGAAGAGTCGAAGGACACCGACACCATGCGCCGCGCCTTGATCGTCGTCGACGTGCAGAACGACTTCTGCGAGGGGGGCAGCCTCGCGGTGGCCGGCGGTGCCGATGTGGCCGCCGCCATCACCGAGCTGATCGGCCAGGCGGCCGGTCCCGGCTACCAGCACGTGGTGGCCACCCGTGACCACCACATCGCACCCGGTGGCCACTTCTCCGACAACCCCGACTACGTCCACTCCTGGCCGGCGCACTGTGTGGCCGGTACGGAGGGGGTGGGCTTCCACCCGAACTTCGCCCCGGCGGTCGCCTCCGGCGCGGTGGACGCCGTGTTCGACAAGGGGGCGTACGCGGCGGCGTACAGCGGCTTCGAGGGCGCCGACGAGAACGGGGCCGCGCTCGCCGACTGGCTCCGGGCCCGGGACATCACCGAGGTCGACGTCGTCGGCATCGCCACGGACCACTGCGTACGCGCCACCGCCCTGGACGCCGCACGCGAGGGCTTCCGCACCCAGGTCCTCCTGGACCTGACCGCCGGTGTGGCCGAGGAGACCACCGAGCGGGCCCTGGAGGAGCTGCGCGAGGCGGGCGTGGAGCTGTCGGGCAAGCCGGTCGTGTAGCCCCCGAGGAGGGGGCCCTGTCCGGTCACACCGGGGCCGGCGGCCTCCTCAGGAGCGCTCTGATCGGGTGCCACAGCTCCGGGGTGGTCGAGGCCGGGCAGACCGGGGACGTGCGCCATATCAGGCCGTCCGGGTGGTGCAGCACGGCCGTGATCTCGTCCAGGGTCGGGGGCGCCGCGTTGCCGCGGAGATAGATCGCCCGCATGCCCAGGTTGCGCAGCCGGGTCAGGGCCCGGGCGCGGTTCGCGGCCAGGACGAGAACCCGCACGGAGCCGTCGTCCGACGGAGCCCACGGCGTGCCCGGAGTGCCCGGAGTGGTCGCCCCGGGCAGGTTCAGGGCGACGACCACATTGCCGTCCGGCAGCTTGCAGAAACCTCCTGCGGCCATGCAGGTCACACCCCCGTGCGCGTCAGTGTCAATAAGAAGGCCACACCCCGCACCTAAACACGTCCGGCCGCGACCCGCCAAGAGGGTCACGGCCGAACATGCTCTGACCTGCGAAAATACTGCTTACTTCACCGCGGGGCCGACCTGGACCGAGATCGTGGAGCCGTCCTTGGCCTCCTTGACGATCTTGATCTTGGTGTTGGTGTCAGTGATCTTGACACCGGCGAGCGGGGTCGCCTCGTCGTAGTAGGTGCTGGTCCGGTCGTTGAACGTGGACACACCCTTCGACGACGGGATCCTCGTCAGCACGTCCGCCTTGTGCAGCTTCAGACCGTCCGTGCGGTAGAGGCTGAAGGGCGAGTCGTAGGACTGGATCCGGCTGCGCATCACCGTGCCGTCGGCCCACTTCAGCGCCGCCGGGTGCGAGTCGACCGGCAGGAGCAGACCCGTACCGGGGTGCACGCTGGTGTTGTTGTCCGCCTGCGAGGTGTCCCACTTCCAGATCAACAGACCGTTCTGGTACGGGAAGTGCTCCACCCAGGACGGACGCGTGGTCGAGAAGCCGAAGTTGTACGGGCCGACCTTCAGCGTCTTGTCGTACGACACGTACTGACGGTTCTCGGCGATGTAGTACTGCGCGTAGTCGTCCGTGATCGACGCGCCGATGCGGGAGAAGCCCTTCGTGGCCCAGGCCGCGTCCGCGCTCTCCGCGTCGTCCGAGAAGACGGCGGAACCGTCGGCGGTCACGGTGATCGAGTCGGCCGCGAAGCCCTTGGGGGCCACGCCGCCGTCGGTCTGGTAGCGGAAGCGGAGGTCGAACTTCTGGCCCGCGTAGGCGTCCAGGGAGTACGACAGCTTCTTGTACGCGGCGGAGGAACCGGTCAGCGCGGGCTTGCCGCTGGCGTCGCGCGGGATCGCCGCGCCGTCCACCGTGCCGTCGATCGCGGTCCAGTTGGCGCCGCCGTCGGTCGACACCTCGGTGTAGAGGTAGTCGAACTCGGCCTCGATGTCGTACCAGCCGTCCAGGGTCAGCGCGGCCGAGGACTTGCCCGTGAGGTCCACGGAACGGGTCAGCGTGTTGGAGAGGTTGTCACCGCTGCCGCTCCACCACTGGGTCGAACCCTGCGCCGGCTCGACGATCTCGGTGGTGACCTTCTTCTTCGGCAGCTCGACCACGAGGGCCTGCTTGTCCTTGGTGTTGTACTCCGCCACACCGAGCTTGTGCTTCGACTTCGTCGCGGCCTTCGCCGTGTCGTAGTTGAGCCAGCCCAGCTGCAGCTTGTCCCAGGCGGTCATGTCGCCGGGGAGGTCGCCGATGGCCTCCTTGCCGGTGCCGAGCCAGGAACCGGAGGACATCAGGGTCCAGAAGCCGGTGGAGTTGTCGCCGCCCTGGGTGTCGTAGTGGTCCGGCAGACCGAGGTCGTGGCCGTACTCGTGGGCGAAGACACCGAGTCCGCCGTTCTCCGGCTGGATGGTGTAGTCGCCGACCCAGATGCCGGTGTCACCGATCTTGGCGCCGCCGAGCTTGTTGCCGTCGGGGCCCGTCGCGCCGGCGTCCGAGCCGAACGCGTACCAGCGGTGCGCCCAGATGGCGTCCTCGCCCTGCGCGCCGCCGCCGGCGGACTCGTCCTCACCGGCGTGCACGATCTGGAAGTGGTCGATGTAGCCGTCGCGCTCGTTGAAGTCGCCGTCGCCGTCGAAGTCGTAACGGTCCCACTGGTCGAACTCGGCGACGTCCGCCTTGATCTCCGCGTCGGTGCGCCCCGCTGCCTTCTGCTGGGCGACCCAGGACGTGAGACCGTCGCTGACCACGTTCCACACGCTGGAGCAGGTGCTCTGGCCACAGGCGTTGTTGCCGTAGCGGGCCTCGTTGTAGGGGACCTTGACCCAGTCCGAGACCTCGCCCTCGATCGAGTAGCGGCCCGAGGACTGCTTCTCGTAGTACTTCTTCATCGACTCGGTCTTCTTGCCGGTGCCGAAGTACAGGTCCTGGAAGTGCTTCTGGTCGTAGTCCGCCTGCCAGGCCGTGGAGTTGTCCTGGGTGCGGTCCGGCTCCGCTATCTGGTTGTGCAGCGGGCCGGGGGTGCCGCCGTAGCGGCTGTCGATCTCGTCGCCGAACTCGACCAGGATCGTGAAGATCTTGTCGGTCTTCTCGCGGCCGAGCTCGACGTACTTGCTCTTGCCCTTCTTGCTCTTCAGCTGGACGACCTGCGAGCCCTCACGGTTCTTCACCGTGGCGTCGCCGGATATGACCTGCCGCAGGGCCTCCTCGCGCTGGGCCTCCTGCGTCTTGCTCAGGGGGCCTTCGAGGTCGTGGTCGTCGGCGTGCTCGTGGTCCGCCGGGTCGTGCCGGTCGACGGCCGCCGCCGGAGCGGTGTCCGCGGCCTGCGCCACGGTCAGGGCGGACATGGTCGCCGCCGCTGTGGCGAGTGCGACACCGATCGCCGCCGCTCGAAACGTCCAGGGTCTACTGGTCACTTGAGTTCCTCCCCCGCGTACCGTTCGCGCGGAAGGGGGATGGCCCCGAACGTGGAGGAGTCCGCGCGCGGTATACGCGTGTAGTCAAGTGGCGTCATTCGATCGGAGTTTCGACATAAAAAACAGATCTTGACTTGGACAGGTCAAGTGGATTATCGGCGTCCAGAGGAAGCGCTTGTTCGTTATCCGGTCGTTACGCGCGCGGCTCGCCCGTCCCCTGCCCACCTCTCGAACCGGCGCGCATATGCGTCCACTTGCCGGACCCCATGAACCCGTGCGCCCCCTGTGCACCCGGCACCGTGTGTCAGGTCACGCTTACCCGTCGTTCCACTCGGGCACCCTGGCGAATAGAGTCGATTGGCGGAGCGCCGGAGGTCGGCAGAAGCCAAGCCGACTGCACTGCTTCACCTTTGATTCCCACCCGAGGACACGATTGCCATGCCTCGTCCGACGACCGCACAGCTCGCCTACGGCTCCTGCACCGTGATCCTGTCCACCCTCGCCATGCTGCTGCTGTCACAGACGAGTTCCGGCGCGGGCATCGCGGTGATCGCCCTGTCCGCCCTGGCCCTGGGTCTGCTCGTCGCACTGACGGTGCCGGTGCCCAAGTCCGCGCCAGGCGCCTCCGCCCGCCCCGCCGCACGCCCCGAGGCCGCCGTCGCCCCGGCCCGCAGCCGGGTGACCGCGCGGTCCGAGGCGGTACGGGAGCCCGTGCACGAGCGGATGGGTTCCTGACCCGGCACTGGGTGACAGCTTGCTGAAACGCTTCGGCGGGCCCGTGCGTCACGGACCCGCCGTCGTCGTGTGTGCGCCCCCCGTGCTCAACCGGTGCTGACCACCACCGTCTTGGCCGCCTTGTCGTGCAGGCCCTGCTTGTAGGGCTTGTCGAAGAAGCTCCAGCCGCCCGCGATCGCCGTCCAGATGCAGGCGCAGCAGAAGGCGAAGGGGATCCACAGCACCGCCGCGCGGGCCAGCGCGGTCCGCACGGAGGGCGTGGAGCCGTCGTTGAGGTCCGCCACCCGCAGCTTCATCAGCTTCTTGCCGAGGGTCTGACCGTTCTTGACGGTGAAGTACGTGTCGTAGGCGATGTAGAGGACCGCCGCGAGCGCCTCCTGGGCGAAGGACTTGCCGAACTCGAAGTCGTCCGAGTCCACCGTGTACTGGCTGATCCGGAACGCCCAGGCCAGCAGGCCCACGACGATGCCCACCAGGATCATGTCGATGATCCGCGCGAGCACCCGCTTGCCGCTGTCGGCGAGCGGCGGCATGCCGGAGAGCGGGTCGTTGGGGTACGCCCCACCGCCGTAGGGGTCACCACCGTAGGGACCGCCGCCATAGGGACCACCGCCGTAGGGGCCGCCGCCCTGGGGAGGCGGCTGGCTGCCGTACGGCGGCTGCTGGGGCGGCGGGTCGTACGGGGAGCCGCCGCCCTGCTGCGGCGGAGGCTGCTGCTTCCTGAACGGGTCGTCGTCCGGGGACTGACCGGAGCCGAAGGGCGGCGGTTCGGTACTCATGGCCCGAGTCGACCGCGAACCCCCCGCCTCCGCATCCGGCACGGGGCCGTCCGGAGTACGGAGGGAGGCGGGGGCCGGAGTACGGCGGAGACGGGGCCGGGGGCGGCGGAGACGGGCCGGGGGGCGGCGGTGCCGCTAGTCGCCCGCCACGAACGTGTGGGCCGCCTTGTCGTGCCAGCACTGGCGCCACGGCTTGTCCCACACGCACCACAACACACCGATCACGCCGATGCCGAGCAGCCCGGAGACCGTGTGGACGAGCCAGCGCCGCAGTGAGCCCGTGAAGGACGGGGGCTCGTGGCCCTCGATGTCCCGGACCTCGATGCCGAAGAGCCGCTTGCCGAGGGTGCGGCCCCACCTGGCGGTGGGCAGCACCTCGTAGAGGGCGCTGACGAGGAACAGGACGCCCAGGATGATGCCGAAGTAGACGGAGGTCGTGCCGTCGACCAGCCAGACGGTGACCTTCTCGCCGGAGAGCTTGGCCGCGTCGATCTTCGCGTCGATGTGGTCGAGCGCCTTGGTGCCGAACGGCACGGCGGCCGCGGCCGTGACACCGCCGACGACCAGGCTGTCCACCAGCCGGGCGGCCAGCCGTCTGCCGAGCCCGGCGGGCCTCGCCTCGGCCTGCCGCCGCGCGGCCGCCTGGAAGGGGTCCTCGACGACCGGCTTCCACGGCGCGACCGGCTGCTCCCCGTCGCCCCCGGCCAGCAGATGCACCTGTTGGGCCCAGGAGGGCTGCCCGCCGCCGATGCCGACGGCCATCGGGGTGTCGGCGGACTGCGGGGCCGCGGCCTGCTGGGGCACGCCCGGCGCGAGGTGCGGGGCGGGCGCGGCCTGCGGGGACCCGGCCTGCGGGGCCGGCGGGAAGGCGCCGCCGAACGCGGGCTGCTGCGGCTGCGGTTGCTGCGGGACCGGGACGGCCGGGGCGGCGGGGGCCGCCGGGGCCGTACCGCCCGACTGCGGACCCTGCGGACCCTGAGGCACCGAGGAGTCCTGCGCGCCGGGCGGTGCCTGCGGGCCCTGCTGCGGGCCGGACGGTGCCGACGCGGACGCGGCGGACTGCGGGGCGAGGCCCAGCGCCTGCTGGGCCGCGACCTGGGCCGGAGTCAGGGGCGCGCCGAACGCGGCGGGGGCGGCGCCGTCCTGCTGCCCCGTGCGCGAGGAGGACGGGCGGAACGTCATGGTGCCGTCCGACGGTGGCGGCTCCGCGCCGTCGGCCGGCTCCGGGCGCCCGGAGCCGGTTGGGCGCCGGAAGACCACCGTGCCCGGCGTGGATCCGGCCTCGTCCTCGCTGTCCGCCGGCGGGATGGTCGCCGTGCCGTCCGTGCTCGCCGTCCGCCCGGGGTCACCGAACCCCGCCGGGCCGCCGGTGCCGTCGGCGGTGCCGCCCGTGTCCCCCGTACCACCCGTGTCGGCCGAGAGGGAGAGACGCGGGTCGGCGCCGGGGGCGGAACCCCAGGACACCCGGCGGTCCTTGGCGCCGCCGAACCCGGTCTGGCGGGAGCGGTCGGCGCCCCACGCGGAGGCGGGCTCGGGGCGGATGCCGTGCAGGGCGTTGTCGCCGGCCGGCCTGGCCGCGTCGCCGTCGCCCGCGGGGTCCTCGTCGAAGAAGTGCGGGCCCGTCTCCTCCACGGCGCCGGACGGGCCGGAGCCGGGCGGCGGGGCGAGCGGCTCACCGTCGGAGGGCGCCGGACGGCTCGTACCCGGCACCCAGGCGGCGCCGTTCCAGTACCGGACATATCCAGGAATGGACGGGTCCGGGTAATACCCTTCGCGGGGCCTGTCGTCGCCGGGGGCCGGGGTTGGGGCGCTCATGTCCGTCGTCCCGTATCTGCTCGTGGGTCGGGTGGAGGGATCCAGATCTACCAGACGTCGGCCCGGTCCATGACCGCTGCCTCCGGACCCGCCCCATTCGCGCACGGATCTGCTACGGGCGCGGCGGCCCGCCGGACCCGGCAGGAGGGTCGGTGGGCTCGTCGGAAAAAAGTTTCGCGAACCCGCGTAATGCTTCGGGGCCCCCGCCCCTCTCACTCGTACGGGCCCGCCCAGGGGGCCCCGCCACGAGAGAGGAACGATCACCATGCGGCACACCGTCGTGGAGCGCGAACTGGAGCTCAGACTCGTCCTGTCGCCCGAGCGCAGCATCCCCGTACCGGCCAAGCTGGGCTACCGCAGCGACGACCCGTACGCCGTCCACATCACCTTCCACGTCAACTCCGACCGGCCGGTGCACTGGACGTTCGCGCGGGAGCTGCTCGTCGAGGGGGTGTTCCGGCCGTGCGGGCACGGGGACGTGCGGGTGTGGCCGACGAAGGTGTCGGGCCGCAGCGTCGTCCTGATGGCGCTCAGCTCGCCGGACGGGGACGCGCTCCTCGAAGCGCCCGCCGCCGCGGTGTCGGCCTGGCTGGAGCGGACCCTGCGGATGGTCCCGCCGGGCTCGGAGTTCGACATGCTCGGCATCGACGACGGCCTGGCCGAACTCCTCGCCCAGTGAGGGGCGTGTCCCGGGAACACGGACGTCAGAACAGCTTGCCCGGGTTGAGGATGCCCAGCGGGTCGAAGACGGACTTCACCGCCCGCTGCATCTCCAGCCCCACCGGGCCCAGCTCCCGCGCCAGCCACTCCTTCTTGAGGATGCCCACCCCGTGCTCGCCGGTGATCGTGCCGCCGAGTTCCAGACCGAGGGCCATGATCTCGTCGAAGGACTCGCGGGCGCGCCGGGACTCGTCGGGGTCCGCCGCGTCGAAGCAGACGGTGGGGTGCGTGTTGCCGTCGCCGGCGTGGGCGCAGACCCCGATGGTCAGGTCGTACTTCTCGGCGATGCGGTCGACGCCGTCGAGCAGCTCGCCGAGCCGGGAGCGCGGCACGCACACGTCGTCGATCATCGTCGTGCCCTTCACCGCTTCCAGCGCGGTGAGGGACAACCGGCGCGCCTGGAGCAGCAGCTCGGACTCGGCCGCGTCGTCCGCCGGGACGACCTGGGTGGCGCCCGCCGCCTCGCACAGGGCGCCGACGGCGGCGAGGTCGGCGGCCGGGTCCGGGGTGTCGAAGGCGGCGAGCAGCAGTGCCTCGGTGGTCTCCGGCAGCCCCATGTGCGCGAGGTCGTTGACGGCCTTCACCGTCGTACGGTCCATGAGTTCGAGCAGTGACGGGACGTGCCCGCCGGCCATGATCCGGCACACCGCGTCGCAGGCGGCGGCCGCCGACGCGAACTCCGCCGCCAGCACGAGTTGCTGGGGCGGCTGCGGCTTGAGGGCGAGGGTCGCGCGGACGACGATGCCGAGCGAGCCCTCCGCGCCGACGAAGAGCCGGGTCAGGTCGTAGCCGGCGACGCCCTTCGCGGTGCGCCTGCCGGTCGACATCAGCCGGCCGTCGGCGAGCACGACGTCCAGGCCGAGGACGTACTCGGCGGTCACCCCGTACTTCACACAGCACAGGCCGCCGGAGGCCGTGCCGATGTTGCCGCCGATCGTGCACATCTCCCAGCTGGAGGGGTCCGGCGGGTAGCACAGGCCGTGTTCGTTGACCGCCCGGGAGAGGGTGGCGTTGACGACGCCGGGTTCGACGACGGCGATACGGTCGACCGGGTTGATCTCGAGGATCCGGTCCATCTTCGTCAGGGACAGCACGACGCAGCCCTCGGAGGCGTTGGCGCCGCCGGACAGGCCGGTACGGGCGCCCTGCGGGACCACCGGGACGCGCAGTTCGGTGGCGATGCGCATGACGTGCTGCACCTGTTCGACGGTCCGCGGCAGCACGACGACCGCGGGGACGCCGGCCTCGCAGAAGCTCGCCATGTCGTTGGCGTAGGAGGTGGTGACGTCCGGATCGACGAGGACCGCCTCCGGCGGCAGGCCGCTGAGCAGTCGGTCGACGAGGTTGCCGGTCGTCTCGTCGGACGGGGCTTGGATACGGCTCATGATCACAGGTTCGCACTCGCGGCCATCGGTGTGAACCCGTCGGCGCGGGCGTTCGGGTGGCGGGATGTGGTCGTCGTATTGACGCACAGTGACGGCATGTCTGTGGATGACGAGGAGCGGGCGGTGCGGCCGTGGCCCGCCGGGTGGCGGGCCGGCGGGCGGGGGCGGCGGGTGGTCTGGGCCGTCGTCGGGTGTTTCGTGCTCGGGGGTGTGCTGATGGTGGTGCCGCCGGACGGGGGTGACGGCAGCGGCGGACGGGAGGCGCGGGTGGTGGGTGCGGCGGGGGCCGAGGCGGGGGCACGGGTGACGGCGACCGTGACGGCCGGCGTGCCCGCGGCGCCGTCCGAGGTGGCCTCGGTCGTGCGGGAGCGGGAGGCCCGGGTGCGGGCCCGTCCGCGTGACCACGTCTCGTGGGCGGTGCTCGGTGTGGCGTACGTCGAACGGGCCCGCCGGACCGGCGGCGTCGGCGACTACCCCCGGGCCGAACGCGCCCTGCGCACCTCGCTGCGGCTCCGGCCGAACGGCAACGCGGACGCCCTCGAAGGTCTCACCGCCCTCGCCGTCGCCCGCCGCGACTTCCGCGCGGCGCAACGCTGGGGCGAGGAGGCCGTACGGGTGGCGCCGGGGCGCTGGACCTCGTACGCGCTGCTCATCGACGCGTACGACGGGCTCGGCCGGTACAAGGCCGCCCGCGCGACCCGGGACAGGATGCTCGCCGTCGACTCCGGTCCGGCGGCCAGGGCGCGGGCCGCGCTGGTCTCCTGGGACCAGGGGGCGCGCGAGGACGCGGCCGCGGCGCTCTCCGACGCGGCGGCCGCCGAGACCTCGGCCGCGGGGCCGTCGGCCGCGGGTGCGGCGTGGTGGGTACGGGCCGGGGAGCTGGCCTGGGAGCGGGGGGAGGCGGAGCAGTCGTTGCGGTACTGCGAGGCCGGCGGCTCCGGCGCCGCCGGGGGTGACCCGGAGGCCGGCGCGTGCCGGGGGCGTGCGCTGGCCGCGCTGGGGCGGACGGCGGAGGGGGTGCGGGCGTACCGGTCGGCGCTCGCGCGGCGGCCGTCCGCCGAAGTGGCCCTGCGGTTGGGTGAGTTGTACGAGTCGCTGGGGCGGGCGCGGGAGGCGCGGGAGCAGTACGGCGTGGTGCGGGAGCTGGTGGCACGGTCCGCCGCGGCCGGGGTGAACGAGTCGCTCGTCCTCGGGGCGCTGGAGACGGACCACGGGTCGCCGACGGTGGCGGTGCGGGTGCTGCGGGCCGAGTGGGAACGCCAGCCCGGGCTGCGGGTGGCCGACGCGCTGGGGTGGGCGTTGCATCGGGCCGGGGAGGACGAGAGGGCGCTGGGGTTCGCGCGGCGGGCGACGGATCGGGCGCGGGGTGGGGAGGTGCGGAGTGCGGTGTACGCGTATCACCGGGGGGTCATCGAACGGGCGGTGGGGTTGGAGGCGGCGGGGCGGAGGCATCTGGAGGAGGCGCGGCGGTTGAATCCTCATGTGGTGGGGGGTGGGGGTGCGGGTGCGGGGGCGTGATGCGCGGGAGGGGGTGGGGGTGCGGGGTTCGTCGGCGGGTGCGGGTGCGTGGGGCTTCTCGCGCAGTTCCCCGCGCCCCTGAAAAGCAGGGGCTGCGCCCGCTGCTTTTCAGACCGGCCGCCGCTCGCCTTTCAGGGCCGCAGGGGGCCTGCTGTCTTTTAGGGGCGCGGGGAACTGCGCGAGAAGCCCCGCCGGACCCGCGGTCGCCGACGAACCCACGCCCCCCGAGCTATGAGGCGCCCCGTCTACAGGTTGCCCCTCTTCTCCTGCTCCCTCTCGATCGCCTCGAACAGCGCCTTGAAGTTCCCCTTGCCGAACCCCATCGACCCGTGCCGCTCGATGATCTCGAAGAACACCGTCGGCCGGTCCTGCACCGGCTTGGTGAAGATCTGCAACAGGTACCCGTCCTCGTCCCGGTCCGCGAGGATCTTGAGTTCGCGGAGGGTCTCGACGGGCACGCGCGTATCGCCGACCCACTCCCCCAACGTGTCGTAGTACGAGTCCGGCGTGGCGAGGAACTCGACCCCCGCCGCCCGCATCGTCCGTACCGTCCGCACGATGTCGTTCGTGTTGAGCGCGATGTGCTGGACGCCCGCGCCGCCGTAGAACTCCAGGTATTCGTCGATCTGGGACTTCTTCCTGGCGAGGGCGGGCTCGTTGATGGGGAACTTGACCTTGAGCGTGCCGTCGGCGACGACCTTGGACATCAGCGCGCTGTACTCGGTGGCGATGTCGTCGCCCACGAACTCCTTCATGTTGGTGAAGCCCATGACGCGGCGGTAGAACTCCACCCATTCGTTCATGCGTCCGAGCTCGACGTTGCCCACGCAGTGGTCGATGGCCTGGAACGTGCGCTGCGCGGGTGGCTCGACGAGGGGCTCGGCGGCGACGTAGCCGGGGAGGTACGGGCCGTCGTAGCCGGCGCGCTCGACGAGGGTGTGCCGGGTCGTGCCGTACGTGGCGATCGCGGCCAGCACCACCGTGCCGTGCTCGTCCTTCATCTCGTACGGCTCGGCCACGGAACGCGCGCCGTGTTCGACGGCGTAGGCGTACGCGCGGCGGGCGTCCGGGACCTCGATGGCGAGGTCGACCACGCCGTCACCGTGCTCGGCGACGTGCTCGGCGAGGAAGTGGCCCCAGGTGGTGGCGGGTTTGACGACCGAGGTCAGGACGAACCGGGCCGAGCCGTTCTCCAGGACGTAGCTCGCCGTCTCGCGGCTGCCGGTCTCGGGGCCGGCGTAGGCGACGAGGCGCATGCCGAACGCCGTGGAGTAGTAGTGGGCGGCCTGCTTGGCGTTGCCCACCGCGAAGACGACCGCGTCCATTCCCTTGACCGGGAAGGGTTCCGCTTGCCGTGCGGCGCCGGGGACGTCGTACATGCCGTGCGTGCCGTGCGTGCCGTGCGTGCCGTGCGTGTCGGGGGTGCCCGCGGAGGTGGCTGCCATAACCGCAGAGTGCTCCGCCCTCACAAGGTGTGCAACAGTTGGCGTATCCGCTGGACAATCTGTTCAGCGACATGCCCCTCATGCGCCGTGGTCCGCACAGCATGACCAGTTCGGGAGGTCTCGTGGCGATCGATCATCTGGACGGGCGGTTGATCGTCCTGCTCGCGCGCGAGCCGCGGATCGGGGTGCTGGAGATGTCGCGGCGGCTGGGGGTCGCGCGGGGCACGGTGCAGGCCCGGCTCGACCGGCTGCAGTCGAACGGCGTGATCCGCGGGTTCGGCCCCGAGGTGGATCCGGCCGCGCTCGGCTACCCGGTCACCGCGTTCGCGACCCTGCAGATCCGGCAGGGGCAGGGGGCCGATGTCCGGGCGCACCTGGCGACGGTTCCGGAGGTGCTGGAGCTGCACACCACGACCGGCAGCGGGGACATGCTGTGCCGGCTGGTGGCCCGCTCGAACGCCGATCTCCAGCGGGTGATCGACCGGGTCGTCGGTTTCGACGGCATCGTCCGGGCCGCCACGGCGATCGTCATGGAGAACCCCGTTCCGCTGCGGATCATCCCGCTGGTGGAGCAGGAGGCGCTGCGCGAGCGCGCCGACGGGCCCCGGGAGCCGACGACCTGAGGCCTGAAAGGGCCGCCGTCAGCAGCTGGGTACGGACCCCTTGCCCGTCTCCAGCGCCACGAGGGAGCCGACCGCTCCCTTCAGGGTCGTCACCGGGATGAGCCGCAGCCCCTTGGGCAGTTCCGCCTTGGCGTCGGCGCACTCGGCCTTGGGGACCAGGAAGACGGTGGCGCCGTCGCGGCGGGCGGCCTGCGTCTTGAGGGCGACCCCACCGACCGCGCCCACCTTGCCCGAGGTGTCGATGGTCCCCGTACCGGCGATGACCCGGCCGCCCGTGAGGTCGCCGCCGCTGCCGTCGCCGTCGAGCTTGTCGATGATGCCGAGGGAGAAGAGCAGGCCCGCGCTGGGGCCGCCGACGTCGGCGAGCCGCAGGGTGACCTCGATGTCGCCGGAGTCCTCGCCGAGGTAGGCGAGCGCGGCCTCGGTGGCGGTGTCCTGGGACTCCTTCATCTCGGCCGCGTTGTGCTCCTGGATCTCCTCGGTGGTGTCGCCGCTGGGGTAGACCGCCTCGCGCGGCATGACGGCCTGGTCGGTACGGAACCAGCCGTCGAGCACGTCGCCGAGGCCGACACGGGCGTCCGGCCCCGTCGCCTCGATCGTCGTCATCCGCAGCTGGCCGCTGGTCCTCCGGGCCTCCGCGCCGCTGATCGTGATCACCGGCTCGCCCTTGTTCTCGCCGAGCACGTTCGCCGTCATCCCGGGCTGTGCCACGGAGAACGGCAACGGCGCGAACGCCACCGTGACGAGCAGCCCCACCACCGGCAGGGCGCCGACGGCTACGGCGATGGGACGCGAAAGGCTGGAGAGACGAGTGAGCACGGGATCAATCTAACGTGAGGGGTACTTCCGGCCAGGGGGCGGTGGCCCCCCGAGGACCGCCGAGACCGCCGACGACCGCCGGCGACGACGGCCGGCGACGACGGCCGGTAAATGGCCGGGGCCGTCTGCCGCCGCGGGTCTCAGTTGACGTCCACGTCCTCGAAGAGGGCGAGGAGCTGGGTGAGGACCCGCACGCAGGAGTCGACGTCGGCCGCCGTCAGATCGCCTCCGGCCTGCTTCAGCAGCGCGCTCTCCCGGGCGACCAGCGCGTCGATGGCCTCGCGGCCGGCTCCGGTCAGCCGGATCAGGGACGAGCGCTGGTGGGCGGGGTTGGGGATGGCCTCGACGAGGTTCCGCCCGGCCGCCTCGTTCACCATCCGCTGCACGAACTGCCTGCTCAACGCCAGCGTCCGCCCCATCTGTGGCACGGTCATGGGCCGCTCGGCCATGCGCAACAGTTCCAGGACCGCGCGCACGCCGACGGGGAACCCCTCCTTCCGTTCCTTCAGTTCCAGCGCGCGGGTCGTCCGCCGGTAGAGGGGCCCCAGGACGGCGAACACCTCGGACAGCCGCCCGGCGAGCGCGTCGGGCGGCAGCGGCTCATTGGTCTCTGTCACGGGCTCATTGTGTCGCCCACGCCCCCGACTCCACGCCGCCCCACCCCCGCCGCGAAATGACAACTGGGTTGTCATCTCTCGCGCAACATGACACCTTGGTTGTCATGACTGATGCGTCGCAGGTCCTCACGCACACCTTCCCGTCCGACGACGGCCCCCTCGCCTACCAGGACGCCGGCTCGGGCACCCCGCTCGTGCTGCTGCACGGCGGCTTCACGGACCACACCATGTGGCGCGATCTGGTGCCCGCCCTGACGGCGGCGGGCCACCGGGTCATCGCCCCGGACGCGCGAGGGCACGGCGCCTCCGCCAACGCGAGCAAACCGTTCCGCTTCACCGACGACCTCGCCGCGCTGCTGCGCCACCTGGACACGGGCCCGGCGATCCTGGTCGGCATGTCGATGGGCGGGGGCACGGCGGTCGACACGGCCCTGGAACATCCCGAACTGGTACGCGCCCTCGTCGTCATCGGCGTCGGCACCAGCGAGCCCGAGCACACGGACCCCTGGACCAAGGACAGCGTCGCCCGCTACTACGGCACGCTGATGTCGGGCGACCTCGAGGGCTGGCTGGAAGTGGTCGGTGAGGCCGTCGCCGGTCCGTACCGCGCGGTCGAGGACGTGGACCCCGACATCGTCCGGCGGGTACGGGAGATGAGCCGGGCCACCGCCCTCAAGCACACCGTCGGCGAGACGGACTGGTACGTCCCGGTCACGGACACCTGGGCCCGCGCGGCCGGCATCACCGCCCCCACCCTCGCCGTCAACGGCGCCCTGGACGCCCCCGACCTCATCGCCATGGCCGAACGCCTGGTCACCACGGTCGCTGCGAAGGGCCACGCCGTCTCCGTCGAGGGCGCCGGCCACTACGTGAACATGGAGCAGCCGGACGTCTTCACCGCACACCTGCTGAGCTGGCTGGCCTCGCTTGACCTACGCCCCTGACCGACGCGCCCCGTGTCACCGGGGGGGGTGCTACCGGGGCTGCATTGCTGGGGGCTGTATCGCCGGGGGCGGGTCACCGCAGCGCGTCGGCGACTTCCCGTGCCGCGTCCATCACCCGCGGGCCCACCCGCTCCGGCACCGCGTCGGCCAGCATCACCACACCCACACTGCCCTCGACCCCCGTCACCCCGAGCAGCGGGGCGGCGGCCCCGCTCGCCCCGGCCTCCAGCTCGCCGTGCGTGAGCGCGTACCCCGGCCAGTCCCCCGGCTGCTGCCGCCCCGACAGGATGGCCCGACCCGCGGCCCCCCGGTCCAGCGAGTGCCGGAACCCGGCCCGGTACGCCACGTGGTAGTCCGTCCACGTCGGCTCGACGACGGCGACGGCCAACGCCTCGGTGCCGTCGACGAGCGTGAGGTGGGCGGTCGCCCCTATGTCCTCGGCCAGCGAGCGCAACGCGGGCAGCGCGGCCTCCCGCACCAACGGGTGCACCTGCCGCCCGAGCCGCAGCACGCCCAGCCCAACCCGGGCACGTCCGCCCAGGTCACGACGGACGAGGGAGTGCTGCTCCAGGGTGGCGAGCAGGCGGTAGACGACGGTCCGGTTGACCCCGAGCTTGTTGGACAGTTCGGTGACGGTCAGCCCGTGGTCGGTGTCGGCGAGCAGCTTGAGGACACGCAGTCCCCGATCCAGCGTCTGAGAGGTCTCCGCGGTCACGACGCCCACTCCTTCGTGGTGAGGGCGGCGACCTCTGTCACGGCTGATGCGTCACCGGTCCCGTCGGCGACGCGCTACAGAGGCCGCCGATCGGCTGAACCCGGATGGTCCGGGCGGAGTCGCTTCACGGCTGCGCTCCGCGGCGGCGCTGCCACGGGGCGTGTGCGTAGCGGGACAGTAGACGAGGGGGTTCGCTGAGCGGAAGACTCCGTCCAGAATCCGGGCAGTGAGCGGTACGGACTACTTCGCTTTGTCATGAAATGTGCGAGCGCGCGTGCTCTCGATCGCGCCCCGGATCGCGCTCCCCGGCGTCACTTCATCCGGGTCGCCCACTCCTGCACCTTGGCGATCCGCTGTCGTAGCTGCCCCGCCGTGGCCTCCGCGCTCGGCGGACCGCCGCACACCCGGCGTACCTCGGTGTGGATGACCCCGTGCGGCTTGCCGCTCTGGTGGGAGTACGCGCCGACCATGCCGTTGAGCTGCTTGCGCAGCTCCAGCAGTTCCTTGTGGGTGACCACGGGCCGCCGGTCCGCCGGTAGTTCCACCAGGTCGGCCTCGGCGTCGGGCTTCTTGCGGCTGTGCGCGATCTGCCGTGCCTGCCGCTTCTGCAGCAGCAGCTGCACCTGGTCGGGTTCCAGCAGCCCCGGAATGCCGAGGTAGTCCTGCTCCTCCTCGCTGCCGGGGTGGGCCTGCATGCCGAACTCGGCGCCGTTGTACATGACCCGGTCGAACACGGCGTCGGATTCCAGCGCCTCGAACGGCAGCATGTCCTGCTCGCCGGTGTCCTCGTCCTGCTGCTTCTCCGCCTCCGCGAGGAGCTTGTCCTCCTCGGCGTACGGGTCCTCCTCGCCCGCCTTCTTCGGCTTGTCGAGGGCGTGGTCCCGCTCGACCTCCATCTCGTTGGCGAAGGTGAGCAGGTCGGGCACGGTCGGCAGGAACACGGACGCGGTCTCGCCGCGCCGCCGGGACCGTACGAACCGGCCCACGGCCTGGGCGAAGAACAGCGGGGTGGAGATGGTGGTGGCGTAGACCCCGACGGCGAGCCGGGGCACGTCGACGCCCTCGGACACCATCCGCACGGCGACCATCCACCGGTCGGTGTTGCGGCTGAACTCGTCGATACGGTCCGAGGCGCCGGAATCGTCGGACAGGACGACCGTCGCGCTCGTCCCCGTGATCTCCCGGATCAGCTTGGCGTAGGCGCGGGCGGAGTCCTGGTCGGTGGCGATGACGAGGGCGCCGGCGTCCGGGATGGCCTTCCTGACCTCGGTGAGCCGCTGGTCGGCGGCGCGCAGCACGCTCGGCATCCACTCACCGCGCGGATCGAGCGCCGTACGCCACGCCTGGCTGACCGCGTCCTTGGTCATGGGCTCGCCGAGGCGCGCGGCGATCTCGTCGCCCGCCTTAGTGCGCCAGCGCATGTTGCCGCTGTAGGAGAGGAAGATGACGGGCCGCACGACGTTGTCGGCGAGCGCGTTGCCGTAGCCGTAGGTGTAGTCGGCGGAGGACCGCCGGATGCCGTCCGCCCCCTCCTCGTACGTGACGAAGGGGATGGGGTTGGTGTCGGAGCGGAAGGGCGTACCGGTGAGCGCGAGCCGGCGGGTGGCCGGCTCGAACGCCTCCAGGCAGGCCTCGCCCCAGGACTTGCTGTCGCCGGCGTGATGGATCTCGTCCAGGATCACCAGGGTCTTGCGCTGCTCGCTGCGGTTGCGGTGCAGCATGGGCCGCACGCCCACACCGGCGTAGGTGACCGCGACCCCGTCGTACTCCTTGCTGAGCGGGCCCGCGCTGTACTCCGGGTCCAGCTTGATCCCTATCCGCGCCGCGGCCTCGGCCCACTGCTTCTTCAGGTGCTCGGTGGGCGCCACGACCGTCACCTGCTGCACGACGTGGTGGTGCAGCAGCCAGGACGCGAGCGTCAGCGCGAAGGTCGTCTTACCGGCGCCCGGGGTCGCGACCGCGAGGAAGTCCCGCGGCTGCTCCTGGATGTACTTCTCCATCGCCCCCTGCTGCCAGGCGCGCAGCTTGCTGGCGGTACCCCACGGGGCACGGCCCGGGAAGGCGGGCGAGAGGTGGTGGTTCGAGGAGGAGGTGGCGGTGGTAGTCACGGTCTCCGGTCTGGGGGTCGAGCGGCTCGGCGGGTAGCCCCGGGCGACTCGCGCAGCGACGCGGACACCTCGGCTACGTATGACAACCGGGCCACCCTACCGGCGCCCGGACCGTGTCGACGCGCGTACGACACCCCCTCCCCCGGCGATGGGATCCACCTCACAACCCCCGCAACCGCTCGGCGATCGCACCGACCTCGCTCTCCCCACCGGAGGCCACATCGATGACCAGGTCGTACGCCCGGTCCTGGTCCACCGCCGCGAGGTCCACCCCGTTGACCGCCAGGAAGGTGGCCGCCGCGAGCCAGGCCGTCCGCTTGTTGCCGTCCACGAGTGGGTGGTTGGTGGCGAGGGCGTGCAGCAGGGCGGCGGCCTGCTCGTAGCGGTCGGTGTAGGCCGGAGTGCCGAACATCCGGGCACGCGACCGGTGCACTGCCGACTCCAGCAGCCCCGCCTCCCGCGTCTCGGGCTTCCGCCCGCCGAAGGCGATCTCGGCGATGGCCGTCACGTCGGCGACGGTCAGATGACGGCTCGTGTCCCGCACCTGCGCGCTCATTCCCCCAGCCTCCGCAGCAACTCGGCATACCGCGCGGCGAGCCGCTCGGCCACTGCCCGCACGCTGACACCCTCCGCCCGCAAGAACATCTCGACGGCTTCCTCGGCCACCTCCTCGGGCCGCCGCCCGAGGGCATCGGCGAGGTCGGCGAGCGCACGACGGCGCTCGGGGTCGAGGTGGAGCGTGATCTCGGTCATGGAGCGAGGCTAGGGGCAGCGATCACCCGATAACCACCGGTTTACGCAACCGCGTGGTCACCCAGGCCCCCACCAACGCCACCCCCGCCATCGGCAGGAACACCGCGACGAAGGCGGCCGGGTGGGACGTGGCGGCGGCGGTCGTGGTGGCCGTGTGGCCGACCGCACCACCACCGAGCGCGGCGAACGCGGCGCCGCCCGCCGCGAGGAGCAGCGCGTTGGTGAGACCGTCGGAGATCTGGAGCGCGGCGGAGTTGGTGCCGGCCTCCTCCGGGGCGGAGAGCTGGAGCAACAGCACACTGGTGGAGGAGATCACGAGCCCCATCCCGAAGCACCCAAAAGCCCAGGCGACGGCCACGATCCACACCGGGACGGAGTCGACCAGCACCCCCGGCAGCGTGGTGATCGCCATCGCGACCAGCACCATCCCCACCGTCATCAGCCGCTCCCGGTAGGGCTCCACCCGCGCCCGCGCCTGCACCCACGACCCCAGCGCCCAGGTCCCCCCACCGGCCGCCAGCGAGAACCCGGCGAGCGTCGGCGACAGCCCTCGCTGGGTCACCAGCATCAACGGCACGAACGACTCGGCCGCCACGAACGAGCCCGCCGCCACGCCACGCAGCAGCACCACCGACGGCAGCCCCCGCACCGCCCGGTACGTCCCCTTCGGCAACAGCCCCGACACGGCCGGCACGAGGAGCCCGGCCCCCGCGGCCGCCGGCACCAGAGACCACCACGACAGATCCTGAGCCGCGTACTGCAACAGCCCGGCCCCGAGGGAGATCCCGAAGGCGAGGCGGATACGACGGCGGTCGAAGGAGGGGGCCGGGGCGGAAACGGAGGACGGGGGCGAGGGCGAGGGCGAGGGCGAGGGCGAGGGCGTCACCGGCCCGGATGCCCGTCGCCGTATCTGCGGCAGGGCCAGCGCCAGCGGCAGTACGACGAGCGCCGGAATGCCCAGGAACACCCAGCGCCAGCCCAGTTGTTCGGTCACCGCGCCCGAGGCGAGGGGGCCGACCACGGAGGGGATGACCCAACTCGCCGCGAAGGCCGCCATGATGGAGGGCCGCAGCCGCTCCGGGTACGCCCGCCCGACCACGACGTACAGCGCGACGATCACCAGCCCGCCGCCGAGCCCCTGCACGGCCCGTCCGAGGACGAAGAGCCACATCGCACCGGCCGTCCCCGACAGCACCAGCCCGGCCGCGAAGGCACCGATCCCCGCCGTCAACGGTCCCAGCGGTCCCCGCCGGTCCGCCCACTGCCCCGACAGCACCATCCCGAACAGGCTGGTCGTGAAGTACGCCGAGAACGCGAACCCGTACACGGAGATCCCGTCCAGCTCCCGCGCCGCGACCGGCATGGCCGTGCCGACCGCCATGGCCTCGAAGGCGATCAGCAGCACGACCGAGACGATCCCGATACTGAGCCCCCGGTAGGAACGGCTCAGCACGCTTTCCGCACCGTCGGCGACCGGCGTCGGGGCGGGGCTCTGCGTGACACCCGCGCCACGCGGTTCGGAATCGACCATGCGAGCCAGCGTAAGGGGCACGACGGACTTTCGCCCCTGTCCGAAGCCCCCCACCACCCAGGACCTTGGTCGTAAGCCCACAGGTACGCCCGCCTGTACGCCCACCCCGCACCCCATTCATGAACGGCGTATGGCAGTCCCGTTGCAGCACCCCCACCACCCTTGAGCCCTCACCCACCCCCCGCCTACGGTCGACCCATCGAGTTCGGAGCGAGAGCCCACCCGGCCCCCGCCCCCAACCCGGCCGTGTGCCCGAGTGGTTTAGGGACTCGCCTGCAAAGCGAGTTACGCGGGTTCGATTCCCGCCACGGCCTCTTATACGTGGTCTGATCTGCGCAAACGCGGAACAGTCAGCGCCATCCGGCTCTGTGACTCCTAGTCGTCATGGAGCCGGGTAAGTCGCTTGACGCTCTGGCTCCTCGAACCGAGGGAGCCATAGACCATGGCTGAGGCAGTACAGAGGGGTGCGCGCAAGAGCGCGCTACGCGCTCCTAGGCGAGTCGCCGAGAGCGCGACAGACACAGACACTCGGCGTACGACAGAGAGCGCCGTACGTGCGCTCACGTCACCCGAGGACGTCAGGGCAGCGCTCATCGCTGAGCTTGACTTGCACCTGTCGACCACAACGAACAAGCACGGTCGCCCTTTCCAGCGGAAGACGATCAACGCCTACGTGAACGCGGGCAAGGCACTCTCTGCCTGGATCGGCGCATCGCAGCACGTCAACGCGGTGGGTGTGGAAGTCACCTCGTTCACCGACGTGGATGTCTCGACAGCCAACGCGTTCTTCCGCTGGTGGTACCAGACCAAGGACGTGCCCAAGAGCCAGGACGGCAAAGGCGGCTACACGGGCGGGGTCAACACGACGCAGCGGAACCTCCGCGCTCTGTTCGTCTACCTCTCCGAGGAGTACGACCACCCGAACCCGTACGACGACCCGAAGTTCCACAAGTACGCGGCTCCGCAGCTCGGCAAGCCACGGACGCTGTCCGAGGAGTTCATCCAGGACACGTTGGACATCACCGCGTGGGGACCAGGGCGAAAGGACTTCGAGACCACGCGTGACCACGCACTTCTCCGTGTACTAACGGAGGGCCTGCGCGCAGAGGAGATCCTGAACATCCGCGTCCAAGACCTGGATCTCCAGGGCGCGGTTCTCGTGGTCGTCCCGCTCAAGATGGACAGGAACAGTGTGGACGGCCGGGTCATCCCGCTACAGCCGTCGACGGTCAAGGCGCTCACCCGTTACCTACGTCTCCGCACCACACACAAGAAGCACACTGAGCCGTGGCTCTGGCTCGGCCTCAACAACCGCCCACGGCTCGGGTACTCGGGTCTGTGGAACATGACCAAGCGTGTGGCAGAGCGAGCCGGGTATGAGTCGGCCGAGGTGTCGCCGCACTGCTGGTGCCACTCCTGGGCGGATGACCTGAAAGCCAGGGGCGTATCCGGCGAGCACATCATGGCTATCCGGGGATGGAAGAGCCCGGCCATGCTGCGCAGGTACGGCGCGGACATGGCCTCTCAGCGCGCGGTCAACACCATGCACAACCTGGGCGACCGCTACTCCTGACCGTCACGGAGTGTCGCTCGCTGGCTGAACACTGAGTGACGACACGGTGGGTGTGGTACGTCCTCTGTTCCACACCCATCTCTCGCGCTTACGCGGGGCTTACTGCGCCTGGATCTTGCGGCACTCCTGGTTCACGATTCGGCCGATCTCTTGTACGTCCAGCCGGTCAATCTGAGCTTGGGCGGCGTCACGGTCGACCTGTGGCAACGACTCGTCTGTAACCGTGACCATCTGCTCCATGACAGCCTGGAAGTCTGTGAGGGCGTTCGAGAGCCTGTCCCAGCGTCGATCCTCGCGAGCAGCCCGCGCTACCTGGTCGGCGATCTCGTCATAGTCGGCCGCGTCCTCGGCCCACTCGTCGGCGCTCTGCTCACCCACAGACGAACCGTCAGACTCGGTGCTCTTGCCGTCCTCAAAGCCCATGTCTGTGCACGCCTGCCGCACGTCTGCCAAGGCGGTGCCTCCTTGGGCAGAGCACGCGACCAGAGCCGCGCCCGCCACGAGACCCAGGCCAAGTCTTCGGATACGCACCAAGATCACTCCACCCCTTGCAGCGCGCCCCCAGCGCGCGTGCAGCACTACGCCGCGTTTCTGCGAGGAGGGTAGCGGCCTCTGGCACGTCCATCACCTACGTTCCACACCAGCCCTACTCGTCGCCCTTCACGAACGAGCCTTGGCCCAGCACGGTGTACAGCCGCCCTTCCGCACGGAGAGCAGCCACGGCCTTCTGTGCCGTGGACTGGCTCACGTCGAACTCGGCTGCAATGTCCACGGTGCCGGGGAATCGCTCACCCACCGGGTACTGCCCCGCGTCAAGCCTCTTCCTGAGTTCGGCCGCTACCTGGGGCCAAACAGGCACCGATCGATCAAGGTCAATAACCCCAGAGTCCGCGCTTACGCGGGAATGAGCTATCGCGGTAGTGCGGTAGTGCGCTTACGCGATAGCGCGTAAGCTCGCCGCCGTACGACCGAGCACAACCAGCCACACAAGAGAACAAGCACGCACCACACAGAAGACCCCCGCGACCGTGCGACCGGTCCGGGGGCATGGCCCGCACTGACAAGGAGTGCAGACGTGCGAACTGTACTGGCCCTCATCCTCTCGTGGCTCATGCCGTCCAACGGCAAGCGCCGCTCTACCCCACCCGCTCAGGCTGTGCCGACACAGCACACCCCCGCGCGGACAGCAGACGAACCGACTCAGACGTTGGGTGTGGTACGTCCCGCTTCTCGCTCGACCTGGCCGACTCCGCTCGCCCAGGACCAAGACCACTTCAGCGTGATCGTGGCTGACGGCTTGCCGCTCGTCCGGCCCTACGTGATCCAGAACGAACAGGAGCGAGAGCGCCAGCGGCAGAGGGACCGGCGCACCGCTCTCACCCTGGCAACCCTCGGCATCGACTTCCACGGAGCGACGGTATGAGCACCCACGTAAGGCTTCTACCGTTCTCGGGACCCGAGGGCAAGCGAGCGCACCTGATCACCGACGGCACACCCACGATGCTGTCCCTCCTGGCGGACAACATCGAGAACCAGCAGGTCGAGGCAGCCGCCGCCCTGGTCGCGCTCACGCGCGCCGTGCTAGAGGGCGATGGTCAGCCGTCGGCCGCTGAACTCCGCGTGTTCCTGGAGCGCCTGGTCGAGTGCACGACGGAAGTCCTGAACATCGCCGAGAGCCGTGGCCAGCGCATCCCGCCGTACGAGGGTGAGGAGAGCGAGGAATAGTCACCGCACCTCCCGAGACCGCGAGAGAGCCCGGCCACTCACAGGGAGTGGCCGGGCTTCTCTGGTGGGTTCGCTGCGGTCGCGAAGCCGACCCATGCAGCTCAGCGGAGTTGGTCCTTCTTCACGACCGTTTGGCACTGGGAGCACTTCAACTGGTTGGTGGTGTACGGCTGAAGCGTGTTCTTGTCACAGACCGGACACTTGTGACCCTTCGGCACGGCACTTCCTCTCGTGGGATGCGCTCGCGCCAGAAGCGAGCAACAAGGCCCTCATGGTGGTCTGATTTTTTGATTGCGTCAATACAAGGGCTCTGACCTGCGGTTTTAGAACTAATGGTCGGACGGGGCCTCAACTTGCCACCCCTGCACCAACGTTACGAACAGCCGACGATTCACCACGGAAAGCCGTCTCGGCCCTACGGAGCGGGTCGCGTAGTCCGAGAGCGTGTTCCTCGTCAGCAAGACCGCGACCCACCGAGGAGCACACGATGACCCGCCAGCACTTCGACCACAGCAACTGCGAGCACGCCAGCACGAAGGCCGGGCGTGCAGCGTGCAGGAAGACCATGCGCGCCGCCGCACTCGGCGAGACGGCCGCGAAGGCTCCGACCGCAGGGACCGCGAAGGCTCCCGCGAAGAAGGCGCCCGCCAAGCCCGCTGCTGCTCCGGCCGCGAAGAAGAGCCCGACGCGAGCGACTCCCGCGAAGAAGGCAACGCCCGCTCCCGTCACGACGGACGAGCCGAAGGCCGACGACGCCGCGAAGTAGTCCCACACCCAGCAGAGAAGCCCTCGACTCAGGAAGTCGAGGGCTTTTCGGCGTGCGCGCCGGCACTCGCTGACCAGCCAGAATGACGGAAAGCTCTCAGGCGCTCTCTGACGAGATCGGTACGAGTCTGCGTGTCTTCTGTCGCGCTCGTACTGCTGGGAGCCGAGAGACGCGATTCTGTCGCCCTAACGACGTACTCACGAGATGAGTACGAGCGCAACTCACGCAGCACGCGCGAGACTTCCCGTGTATTGGTTGCCGTGCCAGCCTCCCGGATGTCTGCCCTTCGCTGCCTTGTCGCGGTTGTTGTCGAGAGCGTCCCCTATGAACAGGTGTCGTGGGTTCTGACACGGCGGGTTGTCGCAGGTGTGGCACACGAAGATGTCCGGGTCCAGCTCGTACCCGAGGGCGCGTTCCGCTAGCCACCTGTGCGCCCGCTTCTTCCTACCGCCCACCTGGAACTCGCCATACCCCTTCTTCGTGCGGTGACCTTTCCAGGGCCAACAGGCATGGGGGCCACCTGAGATATCGACGTTATCCATCCATCGGGTATAGGCATCCACATATCGATTGCTCATGAATCCACGCTATCCGCGATATTGCGGTTTCCCCACGTCGCGCGCCATATACATTGCTTGACACAGAGTTGTCAAGAATCCTATTCTTATTGCACGTGCAACCATGCAAAATCCATTCGACCGAAAGGAGGAGAAGTCGTGGCCGAGGGAAAGCCGAGCAGGTCGAAGCCGCGCAAGCCGGATGCCCCATTGGGCGCTGGCACTCTGAATGCGGCCGAGCTGGACGCGCAGGCGGAAGAGGTCTACGCCCTCCACAAGAAGGGCAATTCCGCTATCGCCATCGGTCGCTCCATGGGCCTGACCAAGGATGTGGTGGAACGCCGCATCGCTCGGGCTCGGAAGAACTTGGGTTCAGACTCGGCGGATGACATGCGCCTGGATCGTGAGTCTTCGCTCACCGACATGGTCCGCGAGGCCCACGAGAACCTGGCCAATGCCGAGACCGTGGCGGAGCGGAATGCCTGTGTGCGCACCATCGCGGATCTGAACATGAAGCTGGCAAAGCTCCTCGGTCTGGAAGTCCCTGCCAAGATCACGCTTGAGATGGAAGACGCGGTAACGCTCTTCCACACCAAGCCTGATCCGGTTTGGGGTGACTGACTATGCCTCTCCGTTCGATGCAGGAACTCAGGCGACGCGCTCAGGCTGGTGTGGAAGTTTGCCGAACTCACGGCCCGAGCTGCAAGAAGTACCCTGATCATCCGGCCGTGCAAGAGCGGCAGAGGTGGCACTGGGAATCGAGCAGGGGTCTAGCGGAGATGGTCCGGACGGGCCACCTGTTGGGCCGGTTGAAAGAGCTGGCGGACGCCGGTTACACAGTGCCCGAGGAATTCACTCGCGGGAATGAGGACCCGCCGCAGGGTGAAAGGGTCCGTCTGTTCTTCGAGCGGTACGACTTGGGCAATCACTTCCGCTCGGACGAGCCGTATGTGGAACCTTCCTGCAATACGCGGAAACTCTCGGATGAGGAGATCCGCCAGCGCAAGGAATGGGCGGCCGAGGTCAAAGCGGCTCGGTTGAAGAAGAACGAGCCCGACCCTCTCCCGCCGTGGGAGGGATTCACCCCAGAGGGATTGGCGGAGCTGAGGAAGGCTCTCGGTCAGGGAGTCGAGGGCCGAGACGAACCCAAGTACCGGGAGCTCCGGGAACAGTTCCGCCTGGGGCGTGAGGCGGAGAAGGCCGCTCGGGTCTTGGTTCTCAAGGCCGACGAGGAATTGGCTCGGAAGATGAGCGAGGCCCTGGCGACGTGGGTGAACCTGCCGCCTCGGAATTCGCGCCACACCACACCAGCCGCTTTCGAGGAAGAGGAGTAGGAACCATGGCCGACAAGGTCACTCAGCAACTGTGGAACCGGCTGATAGCGGGAACGTCTCCCAGCCGTTTCGAGTCGCGGGAGCCGAAGGGCGACGCCACGACGCGTGAGATCCAGCGTCAGATGCGTGGCAGCACGGACTACAGCAGCGTCCACGAGGCCAACGCGAAGGGGCGGCAGGAGCACGAGCGGGACGTCCGTACCCGTGCTCGTGCGCTCGCCAACCAGGGTGTGCCGCACCCGGAGGCGACGGCCCGTCAGCAGATCGCCAGGGAGGCGCAGGAGAGCGCGCGGCGCGACCAGCAGCGCCAGACGTTCGAGGCCATGAGCCAGTCGGCCGAGAGGGACCGCCAGCGGGCCGAGTGGGAGCAGCGAGCCAACCGGCCGCTGCGTGCCGACCGCGCTCCCGAGCCGGGAACGCCCTACGTCTCGCCGGAGGGTCAGACCGCCCGCCGTGACCGCGTCTCGGAACGTCTCATGGCCCAGGCGAACGGGACGGTCTGGCACCTCTACCAGCAGGAAGCCGACGACAAGTTGGTCTCCGAGCTGCGTGCCATCGCCGACGGCGAGCACCTGTAGCCGGCCGACTGCACCACCCACGTATCACCGTCCGACCGCTCAACCGCGTAACGAAAGAGGTACCCGAGATGGCCAGCGTCACCATGCACGTGGACGACTTCATCGCTTACAGCCAGCTCCTTCTCGACGGCCAGGGCCGTCAGCAGGTGGGAGCCCAGGTCATCGCCGCCGCGTCCGCCAAGTCCGGCGGAGCCGAGCCGTACGACCCGTCCGTGACCATCAAGGGCCAGGTCACCGACCGCGCCCTCGCCGCCATCGCGGCGGCGTCGTGAAGGTCCGTGAGGCTCGGGAGAAGGTACTCGCCGTCCTCGGCGAGAGCCCGACGGGCGGGATGGAATACGGGAGCTTCTTCGAGGCGCTCCCTGGCCTCTCCCTCAACGCCGTGCCTCGGCTTCTCGGCCGGATGCTCGACCGTGGCGAGATCGAGGTCGACAGCGTGTACCGGTGCCTGATCCTGCCCGGTCAGTACGTGGACTCTCACCGTCTGTATCGCGCGCGGGCCTGACACACAGACCGGCTGGGTGTGGGAGTTGTCCTGGGGCATGGCCATGGCCCCACCCGGGTCGCTGCCCGGAGGGATATCCAGCGCTCCCACACCCAGCCTTTCAACTCCCGGTCCCTGATTGTCGTCGGCCAGCCGGGACGACTCGGTTCGATGGGTGCCGAGTCATGAGGCTGGGTGTGGCAGTTCCTTGGGTGGCTGCCATGCCCAGCCTCTTCACGTATCCGAATCCGCGGGAGTTGGGAAATGACCACCACCATCAGTGACGATCTCGTTGTGTCGGGCGCACTCAGTGCGGCCAACATCCTGTTCGGCTCTGTGCTCATGAGCCCGCAGACCAACACGGCCACGGCCTCTGAGGTCAAGGTCAACCACGTCGGGACCAACGAACCGGTGGTCCTTCTCACGGCTCATTCGGCTTATCCGTGGGCCCGTGTCCGTGAAGTGGGTTACCGCTTCTCGACACCGACCGGATTCACCGCCTACATCTTCCGAACCAGCGACGTGGACACCAACGTCCACTGGCTGTCCTGGCAGGAGTTCACAGGATGAAGCGCTCCGAGTACGAGGCACTGGCCGCGGAGTTCCGCTCCACCCTGGAGGCCATCTCACAGAAGCCACGGGACGAACAGGTCTGGCCGGAGTATGAGGACTGGCTGTCGATCCCCGGCACCAGCACCTGTACCACACCCACCTGTCGGGCGTTCGGCATTCCCGATCCGGTGACCTTGCACGAGAACGCCGACGGTATCTTCCGCGGTCAGTGCGGGTTGTGCCAGGAACCCATCACCCCCGTGCCTGTGTTCGAGGAGGACTGATGGCTGGCTCCGGTTCGAGTCGCAAGGCTCACGACTTCCTCCGCGTCATCAAGGGTTTCACTGAGGCCAACTCCGCCTCTGACGTGGAGAACCGTCCCATTCGCCTGGGCCGTATCGATTTCAATTACGACCCGGCAGACTTCTTGGGCGGCATCAACCCTCGTGTTCTGTTCGACGGGGAGAAGGTTGTTTCTCAGAAGCGGTACACGGTCATGTCGGGCTACTACCCGCTCCCTGGCGCCAGGGTTGTTCTTATCCCGGTGGGCACCACCTACATGATCATCGGCGCTGTGGACGCCGCTCCTCAAGATCCACAGGTGGACATCTTCACCGACAACGACACATGGGATAAGACTCCCGGCGCACGCATGGTGAGAATCCAGGTGCAGGCCGGAGGGGGCGGAGGTGGAGGAATCCTTTCCGCTACCAACTCGGGAGAAGCGGGAGCCTCGGGCGGGGGTGGCGGAGGTGGCTATGCCGAGTCGTGGCTTTCTGCCAATTCAGTGGGAACCTCCGAGACTGTCACCGTGGGTACTGGCGGAGCTGGGGGTGCAGCGGGCTCCAACAATGGGACCAACGGCGGGGACTCTTCTTTCGGCACCCTCGTGGTAGCTGGTGGAGGCGAAGGTGGGATAGCCCAGACAGCGGCTCGGAGTTCTACCGCCAACCTCGTCATCGGCGGTGGTGTGGGAGGTACCGGAACCACTGGGGATCTCCTGATCCAGGGAGACGACGGCGGCAACGGCCGCGTAGCTGGCGGCAATGTCTCGTCTGACGGCTGGGGCGGCGGATCGGTACTCGGCGGTCAACGTCGCGGCGTTGCCACTGTTGCGGGAGCCTCCGGCACTTCCGGTCGACTCTATGGAGGCGGCGGGGGCGGCGGTATTGCCGAGTCTTCCACCTCTGCATTCGCGGGTGGCAATGGCGCCGCTGGCATCGTCATCGTGACCACATACTTCTAGGGGCCTCCGTGAGCGACATGGCAAGAGAAGACGTTGAGCGGCTGGTCCGCATCGAAGCCAAGTTGGATGACCTCCTGACACGACAAACCGAGGACCGTACCGACCACGGCACGGACGTTCGCCAGCTACAGGGCGAGATCGAGACCACGGAACAGCGCGTGGGCTCACTGGAGAACTGGCGCTATGCCATCGTTGCCGCACTTCTGATGGGGGCAGGCGGGACCGTTGCCGCCGTCAACTCGGTCCCGAAGTAACCACGATTCAGCCCCCAGACCATGACAACCACTGGTCTCGGGGCTTTCTGGTGGAATCGCTCTGTGCGCTTCTCGGGCGCCCTCTCGTCTCGCGCGTCTCTCTGTGTCGGCGAGCGCTGCTCAGCGCCGTACAGGCGCTTCTAGACGCCCTAACTACGTACACACTCAGTGCGTACGAACACGCGAGAAGTACGAGCGCTGAGCTATTCCGCATTCATCACGGTGCTAATCTTCCGGCCGGTAACTTAATGTGTCACAGATCACATTCGGCAGACATCCGCACTCATTTTGGTGCGCGGAATTCAGCTCTCTACGCTTTTGGTATCACCAAATACCGAACGAGCGGGAGGCGGCTAAAATGCCGAAGGGCATGATCAACCATCACGGATGCGACCACGAACTAACCAGCTATGCCCGCACCCTGTGCCGCTTGGAGATGAGGCATGAGGAGTGCGACCATCCCATGACGGTGTGGGCGGCCAAGCTCTGCGACCGAGCCCGCGACGACCACGGCGAGTGCCAGCACGACATGACCCACGGCGAGATGAACAAGTGCCAGCGTGCGCAGGAAAAGGAATAGGGCGGAGCCGAGGAACTCCGCCCTATCTACCACACCAACCGAGGGTTCGAGGATGAGCACTCCGACGAACCGAGAGAGGATGAGCTGTGCACGACTCTACTGCACGCGCTGACGGCAAGGGAAACGACGAATTGGGGGATGGGTACGACCCGTCCGGCGACGTCCACATGATCCCGGACGACAGGAAGAAAGGCGGGTTCCTTCTCGTCTCTCGGGAGGACATCGAGGCCGCGCACGAAGCGGCATTGGAGATCGAGGCAGACTGGGCACGGGAAGAGCAAGAGTCGCTGGAATTCAACGCGAGGGTGGAGCAGTACAAGAAGGACCTTGCGTCATTCCCACCCAGCGAGGATGACATCAAGCTGGCTAATGCACTTCGCCGCGCGGGCTACCTTTCCGACACCGAGGTAGACCCTCAGGGCAGGGGGGTGGTGCTATGGCCGCCGCCAGCATTCGAGATCGAGGCCGCAGCGGCAGCGCACTCCCGTGACCGGATGGGCGGTGACGGCTCGGATGAGGATGAGCCTGCCAAGTTGGGTGTGGGACAGTTCGCGGACGACCCGAGCCGGTACCTGTTCTACAAGGGGCGGGATAACTCGGTGTTCGGCCCGTGGGACTCCGGTAAGACATGGCTACTCATTGCCGTGGCCGCTGAGTTCGTGCGCCAGGGTCAGCACGTGGTGTTCCTCAACTTCGAGCAGAACACCGTGGCCGACCTCAAGGGCCGGATGCGCAAGGTGGGCGTTACCAAGGCGTGGGTGGAAGCGTTCTTCCACGTCTACGACCACCCCGACGAGGCGCCCGAGGTTAGCGAGCCGGTGGCTCTCGTCGTCCTGGATGCTCTGAACCCGGCGATTAACCACGTGGGCAAAAACACCAACGATTCCGCCGGTCCGAACCTCGTCTATCGCACGTACCTCCGTCCGCTGCGTGACGCTAATCCACAGATGACCTCGGTCATCCTGGATCACCCGAACAAGGACAACGACAAGAGCGAGGGCGGCACAGGCCGGAAGGGTGAGATCACCCAGGCGGTTAAGTACCGGATGGCCAACACCGAGCGGTCTCGCGTCGGCACGCGCGGATACTCGACTCTGTTCCTGGTCAAGGACAACACGGGAGAGGTCGACGCGGAAAAGGGTGACCCGGTCGCCTATGTGGTGCGTGACAGCTCCCAGGATCGGGACGCCATCACCGTTCAGATCCTCTCGCAGGAGCCGAACAAGAAGGGCGAGACCGCTACGGAGGGAAATGAGCGGCGCAGCGTCCGCGAGATCGCCGAGTCCGTTCTCAGGCTCCAGGGCCCTCTTACTGATCAACAGTGGATCAGCCTAACCAAGGAAGAGGTAAGGGCCGCCTATCCCGGCTGGGACGATAGGCAGGTGAGCAAGAACGCCGGGCAGGGCCGTTACGAGACTCGGCAGAATGACAAGGCCCAGAAGAACGACGACGGTCTATGGGAGTACGCGCCCTAAAGCCACACGGTGCGCAGCCGCAGAACGGCGATTACTGTGCTGCGCACAGTCGTAAAGGCTAGTGAGGGGCAAGGAGCGTCAAATGTTCGAGGGTGACGAGAAACTGTGGGAAGCATGGCTGAGGCTGACGGAGGGAACGGGTCTGACCATCTCGCAGCGTGGGCGTGCATTCCTGAGTCTCATGGCGTGCGTGGACGACCGCTATAAGTCGGTGGCACCGAAGGCTGCCCGGCGTCAGGTCGTGGCAGTCTGACGCACCACACCGCTGTGCGCGGTGATGTACCGAACCAACTGGTCCTCGGCTCTTGTGAGTTCGAGGGCCGTTTGGTGGCTGGAGCTCTGAGCGCTTGTCTGGCGAGCCGAAAGAACACGCGTGAGCGTGTCTGTGCTCTCGCACTGCTGGCGCTCCTGAGAGCTTGTCAGAGCGTCCTAACGGTGCAGTGAGAGTGAGAGACGCGCTCTCGTGTGCGCACGTCGTGAGCGATGTTCGCCGGCATAGAGATGATCTTGGGCTGTTGGTCGTCGTGCTCCGTCTCGCGCGACAGGGGTTGGGTGTCCTACTCGTGCGCGTGAGCGCGTATTCCGCACGCGCGTGCGCGCACATGAACCTTTATTGATCTTGATAGCTCTGTCTCTGCGTCTGAGTGTGTCTCTTTCAGAGACACTCACGCAGACAGCATCAGAAACAAGCTCTGACGCATCTGATCTGCGGAAATGACCGTCAGACGCTCTCTGACGCTCTGACGTTCTGATGCACTCTCTGACGCCAGGAAGGATCAGAGCGAGCGTCAGAAGAGGTCTTTCTGACGCACTTCTGACGCATCCAGCGCGGGACGTCTCTGATGCACTCTCTGACGCTCTGATGATCTTGAGGCGGGAGCGTGACGAGAGCGTGCGCGGGAACGTGCGAGATGGAGTCGAGAGCACGACACGGGGTGTGTGGTACAGGTCACATGACCAATTGGCGATCATGGGACCTCCAGGTCAGAGAGTTACGTGCGTGGGCCACTTATCAGGGGTGACACTTCGAGCGGACACGGAGAGTGACGGATGCGAGTTGCCGTGAGCGTGGCTGTGGCGGGACTCTTCTGGTGTCGCCGACAGAGGGTCGGTCGACAGGCGGGAATGACTCGCCGAGGAGGGACGAACCATGGCTCAGAAGCTGGCTGATGACCGTATGTGGGAGACCGGCGAGACGCCGTTCTCGGCCTGCAAGTGGGACGAGTGGATGAAGGGCGGGACCTGGCTCGCCCGGCAGGGTGACGACTTCTTCTGTGACGTGGAGGTGTTCATGGCCGAGCTGGACCACCGCGCAGATATGGCGGGCATGGACGCGGAAGCGATCGGCGAGGAAGGCACCGTGTACTTCCGGTTCCACGACCCGGCCGACATGGGAAAGGCGAAGGGTCGCGGGAAGGCGCTGGACTTCTCGAAGGCCGCTGCCTGACGCGCTCTCGGTTGGGTGTGGAACAGGGGTCAGGCATGAGCCCGGAAGCCCTGGTTGGGCGCGTACGCGAGTGGGTCAGGAAGCATCCCCCCGAGAGGGTCTGAGCAGAGGCCACCGAGCCAGGAAAGCGCTCGATGCTGGGTGCATATCTGGCGGCCAGTTCAGAGCGGCCGTGCCGTCCGCTGGGTAAGTCGTCGTGCAGCCGTGATCGCCTTGACCCAAGACGTTTCCCCAGCTCAGACTAGGTGTTGTCACGGAGCGTAGGCGTACTGACTGCAAAGCGAGGTACGTGGGTTCGATTCCCGCCACGGCCTCCACCTGCCTGGCCAGGCAGCACGAAAGGGCGGCACCCCGAAAGGGGCGCCGCCCTTTCGGGGTTCCGTCTCAGTCGGCCGTCCGCTCTGCGGCGGCCTTCCGGCCTGCCGGTCAGCCCACTTCCGGCAGGGCTTCCCGGATCCCCTCCTCGTCCGCCTTTCGCCGCGCCCGACGCGCGTTCTCCGCGCGGACCGTGTCGAGCCAGCGCCACAGGCCGATCTCGTCCAACTTCAGGCCCGGGCAGGCGATGTGGTGGGGGATTCGGCAGACCGCGCCTGGTTCGGGCTCGTCCTCCCGGCTGTTCCATCCGACGCCGTGGGAGTCGACGTACCACCGGTGCCAGGCCGGCACCATGTGGGCCGGCGCGTACAGGTCGGGCTCCAGGAGGACGTGGGCGTCGTAGTACGTGGGGCGCCGGTCACCGGTGAGCCCGCAGTCGGGGCAGACGGGCGGGGCTGGGGGCTCGGGGCCCGTGGCGCCTTCCAGCGCGGCCTGGGCGCGGTCGACGTTCTCCCACGGTCGCGGTGTGTCCGGCGGTGGCTGGCGATGCCCGTCCGCGCCCGGCAACGGGACGATGCTCGGCTTGTCCGTGTCCCCCATCGCTCCAGCGTCCGCACGCCCCTCGGGCACAGGGAGGGCGCAATCAGGGCGCATCGGGGCACGACGGACGTGAACGTGACAGACGCGTCGCCCATGGACGCTAACCCGCGGAGCAGAGTCCGTCGTTGGGGCAGAACATCACCCATGTGTAGTTGTAGCCGGTTCGTATCGTCACAGGGTTCGGTGTGGGGCCGTCGTCGATGAAGGACCCGGTGTCGGGCGTGGCGGTGAAGGTCACCGTCGTGCCGACCTCGAAGGTGGCGGTGCAGGTGCCCGTGGGGGACGGCTGCGGATCGTTGCTCGCGTAGGGGTTCCACGCGGACAGCTGAGCGGTGGACTGGGCCTGGGCCGGGCCGACGCAGACGATCGTCAGAGCTCGGCGCAGGCCTCGTTGCGCAGGCGTTCCACCCAGCAACCCGTCGCCGTTCCCTCGTGGTTCTCGCGGTGGAGGCGCCAGAGGGTGAAGGCGAGGGTGGAGAGGTCGGCGTCGAGGGGGCAGAGGGTGGACTCCGGTTCGCTCCAGTTGAGGATCGCACCCGTGGTGCCGTCGACGACGACGCTGCTGCCCTCGACGAAGTGGCCGAGGCGGATCAAGTGGGCCGCTCCGGAGGGGAGTCGGCCGGCGGCGAACGCGTCGGCGCGGTCGTGCGCGTAGTACTCGGCGAGGGTCGGCAGCGGGAATTCCGTGTCGAGGTGGAAGAAGCCGTGGTCCTCGGGCAGGCCCATGTCCCGCAGGAAGCGGCGGGTCGGCTCGTGGGTGAGCGTGGCCGGGAAGTCGAAGTCCTCGAAGCGCCACACCCTGCTGCGGCCGAACTCCTCGTCCAGCAGCCGGGCCGGCAGGTCGAGCGCCAGCCCCGAGCGGGTGACCGGTCCCCCGGTCAGCACCGCCAGGTCGTCGATGCGCGTCGGATCGCGCAGGTCGTTCAGGTCCGTCAGGCCCATAGTCCCCATCGTCATCGTGCTCATGGCGCCCCCCGGCACATGGTCGCAGCGTGCATCCCCCAGCGGGACCCCCACACCGCCGAGCGGTCGTCGTCCCCACTTCCGAGAACCATACGCCGCCCCACTGACAACGCCCGCCGTACGCGCGAACACGCACTTCAGGGGCTGTGCCGGAGGCGGGCCGCAGTCGCCTCCCCCGGCCCTGCGCCCCCGGCCCTACGCCCCCGTCACCACCGCCGCCTGCGGGCGGATCGGCAGGCGGTTCACGGGACGTCCCGTGGCCGCCCGTACCGCCGCCGCGATGGCCGCCGGGGAGGTGACCACCGGCACCGCGCTGGCCGCCTTCGCGCCGAAGGGGGCGACGACGTCCCGTTCCTCCACCAGCTTGACGAGCCGGATGTCGGGGGCGTCGAGGGCGGTGGGCAGGGCGTAGCCGGTCAGGTCGGGGTGGCGGACCAGGCCCCGGGGGGTGCGCAGGTTCTCGGTCAGCGCGATGCCCACGCCCTGGGTGACGCCCGCCTCGATCCGCGCGGTGAGCTGGTCCGGGTTGAGGATCCGGCCCACGTCCTGGGCGACGGCCAGTTCCACGACCCGTACGGAGCCGAGTTCGATGTCGACGTCCACGACCGCGCGGATCGCGCAGAACGCCAGGCCCACGAACGCGTCTCCCTGGCCGGCCTCGTCCAGCGGCTCGGTCGGGTGCGGGCGGCACTGGGCCGTGGCCCAGAGTTCCTTGCCGTCCATCGCCTCGGCGACCGTGGTCGACAGCACACCGTCGTACGACGTGATCTTGCCGTCGGTGATCTGGAGCAGCTCGGTGGACATGCCGAACTTGTGGGCCAGGGGCTGGAGGAGCTGGGTGCGGACCATCTTCGCCGCGCGCTCCACCGCGCCGCCGGAGACCCAGGTGTGGCGGCCCCGGCAGCTGGGTCCCGCCGGAGGCTGGTCGGTGTCGACCTGCGCGATGTGGACCTCGTCGATGCCGAGGGTCTCCTGGACGATCTGCCGGGCGAGGGTGGAGAAGCCCTGGCCAGTGTCGACGGCCGCGCACAGGACGGTGGCGATGCCGTCGTGGACCTTCACGGTGGCCGTGGAGACCTCGTCCGCGCCCTCGGCGCCGAGCATGTGGACCATGCCGAGGCCGTAGCCGACGCCCCGCCGGACCGCGCCCGGCTCGCCCGCGCCCTCGGGGCCGCCCGGGAGCAGCCACTCGTCCTCGGGGGTGTCCTTGGGCAGCGCCGGGAGCGGGAACTCCTGGACGGCCTGGAGGAGTTCGGCGACGGGCGCCGGGCAGGTCACGGACTGGCCCGTCGGCAGCACGTCGCCCGTGGACATCACGTTGCGCATCCGCAGCTCGGCCGGGTCGATGCCCAGCTTCTTCGCGAGCTTGTCCATCTGCGCCTCGTAGGCGGCGCAGACCTGCATGGCGCCCTCGCCGCGCACATGGCCGGACGGCGGGTTGTTGGTGCGGACCGCCCAGCCCTCGATGAAGGCGTTGGGGATGACGTAGGGGCCGCAGGCGAACGAGACGGCCGCGGCCAGCGCCTCCGCGGAGGTGTCGGCGTACGCGCCCGCGTCGAGCAGGATCTGCGCCTCGACCTTGACCAGCTTGCCCTCGGCGTCCGCGTGGTGGCGGTAGCGCAGGAGGGTGGGGTGGCGGTGGGCGTGGCCGAGGAAGGACTCCTCGCGGGTGGCCGTCAGCTTGACCGGGCAGCCGGTCTTCAGGGCGAGCAGGCCCAGCGGGAGCTGGAAGCCCTGGTCCTCGCGGTCGGCGGTGGCGCCGGGGACACCGGTGACGACGATCTTGACGCGGTCGGGGGCCAGGCCGTAGCAGGCGGCGGCCGCGTCGCGGTCGGTGTGCGGGTCGGTGGAGGCGACGTACAGCTCGACGCCGCCGTCGGGGCGGGGCACGGCGAGGCCGGCCTCGGCGCCGATGGGGGCGGGGTCCGCGCGGCCGATGCGGTACTGGCCCTCGACGACGATCTCGCCGGCCGCGTTCGGGTCGCCGTGGCGCAGCGGGATGTGGCGGATGAGGTTGCCGTCGGGGTGCAGGGGTTCGGCCTCGAAGGCCTGCTCCGGGTCGATCACCGGGTCGAGCACCTCGTACTCGACGATGACGGCGGCGGCGGCCATCCGCGCGGTGTCGGGGTGGTCGGCGGCGACGGCCGCGATGGGCTCGCCGTGGTGGCGGACGACCTCGGAGGCGAACAGGGGCCGGTCGGCCTTGCCGCGGCCGTGCAGGGCGACGCCGGGGACGTCCTCGTGCGTGATGACGGCCCGTACGCCGGGCATCTCGCGCGCGTGGGACGTGTCGATGGACACGATGCGCGCGTGCGGGTGCGGCGAGCGGAGCACGGCGGCCCACAGCAGGCCCTCGGCCCACAGGTCGGCCGCGTACGGGAAGGTGCCCTCCGACTTGGCCCGGGAGTCGGCCGACGGCAGGGACACGCCCAGGCCGTGCGGCAGCTGCTCGGGAGTGGGCGCTGCCTCGCCGGGGCCCGTGGGCGCCGCGAGGACGGTTTCGTTGCTCACGCCTGGCCTCCGTCCTGGCCGAACGACCGGCCCTGACCGCCGTACGAGTCGTCCTGGCCGCCGAAGGACTGGCCCTGGCCGCCGTACGTGTCTCCCTGCCCGGCGAAGGACTGCCCCTGACCGCCGTAGGTGTCGCCCGGACCGCCGAACGACTGGTCCTGACCGCCGAAGGATTGCCCCTGGCCGCCGAACGTCTGGTCCTGACCGCCGAGCGACTGGTCCTGCCCATCGAAGGACTGGCCCTGACCGCCGTACGACTGGTCCTGACCGAACGTCTGGTCCTGGCCGCCGAAGGACTGCCCCTGGCCGCCGTACGAGTCGTCCGGGCCGGTGAACGACAGCCCCTGGCCGCCGTAGGACCGGTCGGGGTCGTGCGGGGCCGGTGGGGGCGCCTGCTGGGCGTCGTACGCCGCCGGGTTGACGCCGCCCGCGCCGGGGCCCGCCTGGTGCGGGATGCGGGCCTCTTCGGTGTCCGCGGCGGCCTCGTTCTCGGCGGCCGCGTGCGCCTCGCGCTCGGCGACGACGTCACGGACGGCCGCGAGGACGCCCCGGTAGCCGGAGCAGCGGCAGAGGTTGCCGCAGAGCGCCTGGCGGGTCTCCAGGTCGGTGGGGGCGGGGTTGCCCTCCAGGAGGTCGTGCACGGTCATCGCCATGCCGGGCACGCAGAAACCGCACTGCACGGCACCGCACTTGGCGAGCGCCCGCTGCACGTCCGAGGGCTGCCCGTCGGCGGCGAGGCCCTCGACGGTGCGCACCTCGCTGCCGGCGGAGGTGACGGCGGGCACCAGGCAGGACGCCACGAGCCGGCCATCGACCTGCACGTTGCAGGCGCCGCACTCGCCCTGCGAGCAGCCGTCCTTGGCGCCGGCGAGGCCGAGGCGCTCGCGCAGCACGTAGAGCAGCGACTCGCCGATCCAGGCGTCGCTGACGGGCCGCTCGGTGCCGTTGACGCGCAGGACGTAGGAGGCGAGGGGGTGGTCGTCGTGCGGGGGCGGGGCGGGGGCGGGTTCCTCGGCCGCCGCCGGGTCGTCCCCGGCCCCGGAGGGCTCGACGGAGTCGGCGGACTCGGCGGAGTCGGCGGGCTTCCCGGCCCCGGGTGCGTCGGTGGCCGGCTCCGGCTCCCCGGTCCGCTCCGGGCCCGGGGTGTCCGGGTCGGCCGCGCCGACCGGCTCAGCGGGCTCCTGGGCGGCTTCCGGGGCCTCACCGGCGGGCTCGGGAGCCCGACCGGCGTACGCGTCCCCAGCGGCCGCGGAGGCGTCCCCGGAGGCGTCCGGGGCGCTACCCGGCGCGCTCTCCCCCGCCGCGCGGCCCTCGGCCGGGTGCTCGTCGGCCGGGTGCTCGTCGGGCCGGGCGGGGGGCGGCGGCGCGGTCCATGCCGTGCCGATCTCCTCCGTCGCCCAGGGCGCGGCAGCGCCGCCGGGGAGCGTGGCGGGCGGGGTCCCGCCCCACTGCTCGACCAGAGCCGACGTACTGAACTCACCGGATTCGTCCGGAAGATCACCACCGGCGACCGGAATCGACCACTCACCGGTCACATCGTGACCGGGAGCGGTGCCTTCCGGCGCGGCCGGCTCCTCGAAGGTCCACTGCCCGGTCGAGCCGGGGTTGTACGTGAAACCGTGCTGCGTGGGCGGCGACGGCCGCCCGGCGTTCGGGTCGTGCCACTCGGCACCCCCGGCCGGCATCGCCCAGGTGCCCGGCACGGACGGGTCGGTGCCGGCGGTGTGGGCCGTGTCACCGACCTCTCCCAGGTGGGCGGGGTTGATGGCGTTCGTCGCTATCTGCGGCGGCACATAGCCGTGGCCGGGCGCGGCCAGCGGGCTGTCGGCGGCGAGCAGCGCGTCGATGCCCCCCTCGGGGAGCTGGACGAACGTGGTGGCGCCGTCGTCGTAGTCGCCCTGCGGCAGCCGCTCCCAGCCGCCCTGGCCCCCCTGCTGCGGGGTGCCCTCTCCGTGCTGGTCGTCGGTCACGACAGTGCCCTCCCCAGTGCTCGTCGGGCCAGCGCGGCGACGGTGCGCCGCAGGTGCAGTACGGCGGGCGGAAGCGGTGCCACGGAACCGTCGACCTCGGGGGCCGGGTCCGGGATGCAGGCGGCGGCGACGTACTCGCCGAAGGCCTGGAGCGCCTCGGGCACGAGGGTGCGTTCGCCGTCCCAGTCGATCAGCTGACCGACCCACGCCTCGGCGTCCAGCGGGCGCAGCGGCATCGGCGCTATGGCCCCGACGGCGCACCGCACCCCGCGCCGGGCGGGGTCGAGGACGAGGGCGACGGAGGCGACCGCGCGGCCGGGACCGGTGCGCCCGGTGGCCTTCAGGAAGACCTGGGGGGCGTGCAGCAGCGGCACGCGCACGAAGCCGATGAGTTCACCGGGCCGCAACATCTCCATGCCCGCCAGCAGGTGCGAAACGGGCATCTCGCGCCGGGCCCCGCCCGGGCCCGCGATGATCAGCGTGGCCTCCAGGGCGGCGAGCACGGGCAGCGCGTCCCCGGTGGGGGCGGCCGTCGCGATGTTGCCGCCGAGGGTGCCGGCGTTGCGGATCTGCGGTGGCCCGGCGGCGCGCGCGGCCGCGGCGAGCGCCGGAATGAGCGCCGCGAAATCCGGGCGCCCCATACGGGCGTGCGTCAGTCCCGCCCCCAGGAGGGCATGCCCGTCCTGGTACTGCCAGCCGCGGATCTCGCTGATCCGGCCGAGGCCGACCAGCGCGGCGGGCCTGAGCTGCCCGGAGTTGACCGCGGCCATGAGGTCCGTGCCGCCCGCCACCGGAACCGCCCAGGGCATGGCGGCGAGGGCCGCCACGGCCTCGTCCAGCGAGCCGGGCAGGGTCACGGCCTGCGCCGCCTGCGGTGCGTGCGTGGTCAAACCGGCTGCCCCTTCCCGCTGCCCCACCTGGTCCCCGCCTGTGTTGCCGTACGGTACGTGCTGACAGGGCGGACGTGGCAACTCTGGCACATTCTCGCGAGGCCCGAACGCGGGGGTCCGCTAGGAGGCATTCGCCCACCTCACCCGAGACATGGTCCGTTTTGGTGCGACATCACCCATAGGCGCGCGTTGGTACTTTCGGCCGACTCTCACACCCCTTGTCCCACTCGTTCCCCGTGCGGCCACCGTCGCAGGGCACGCGCTTTCGGTCCTACGTCCTGGCCGCCGCCTCACACGTTCGGGGGCGCCCCCTCGATCGGACGTCCGAGCACACCGGGTCGCCGTTGCCACGGACGCGGGCCCGAAGGCGGCCGATATCCGACCCCCAGGGCGTCAAGTCGCGCGTAGTGGACCGTCATCCGCCGCTCGAAGTCGCCGAAGTCACGCTCGGCGGGGGCCGGCAGCCGGCTCCAGGCCACCTCGGCGAAGGCCGCCAGGCGCGGGAACGTCTGGTAGTCCACGCGCCCCTGGTCCTCCATCACCTCGGTCCACACATTGGCCTGGGCGCCGAGCACATGCCGAGCCTCGTCGCGCGTCAACTCCGGGGGAACCGGCTCGAACCGGAAGACGTCCTCCAGGGTGCGTACGTAGCCGATGGGCACCGGCTCGTCGGGGCCGCCGTCCTGACGGTGGTCCAGATACACCTGCTGCTCGGGGCACATGACCACGTCGTGGCCGGCGCGGGCCGCCGCGACCCCGCCCGCGTACCCCCGCCAGGACGACACGGCGGCCCCCGGCGCCAGGCCGAATCCCGTCGCCGCGCCCCCGCCCTCCAGGATCTCGTCCCATCCGATCAGGCGACGCCCGCGCGCGGCCAGCCAGTTGCCGAAGTGCCGGACGAACCAGGACTGCAGCGCGTCCTCGTCCGCGAGCCCCAGCTCCCGGATCCGGGCCCGCACGGCGGCCGACTCCCGCCACTGGTCCTTGGGGCACTCGTCGCCACCGATGTGCACGAACGCCGAGAACGGGGCGGCATCGGCCGGAAACAGCTCCAGGACCTCCTCGAACACCCCCTCGTAGAAGCGCAGGGTGTGGTCGGTGGGGGCGAGCACGTTCCGGTTGACGCCCCAGGTGTCCCAGACGCCGAGGGCGGCCGTGTCGACGACATCGGTGTTGCCGAGCTCCGGGTACGCGGCGATGGCGGCCTGGCTGTGTCCCGGGACGTCGATCTCGGGGACCACGGTGATGTGCCGTTCCGCCGCGTAGGCGACGATCTCGCGGAGGTCGTCCTGGGTGTAGTGACCGCCGTGCGGCTTCTCCTCCCACAGGGGCGAGGCGCGGTGGCCGGATTTCGTACGCGCCCGCCAGGAGCCGACCTCGGTCAGCCGGGGGTACCGCTTGATCTCGATCCGCCAGCCCTGGTCGTCCGTCAGGTGCAGGTGGAGGACGTTGAGTTTGTGCGCGGCCATCAGGTCCAGATAGCGCAGGATCCCGTCCTTGGGCATGAAGTGCCGGGCGACGTCGAGCATGAGGCCGCGCCAGCGGAAGCGGGGGCCGTCCTCGACCGTGACGTACGGCACGGTCCAGGCGCGGTCCCGGTCGATCGGGGCCCTGCGGTACGCCCCGGGACCGAAAAGCTGACGCAGCGTCTGGGCGCCCCAGAAGACACCGGCCGCGCCGCCGCCCTCGATCAGGACGCCGGAGGCATCGCTGACCAGGCGGTACTCCTCGGGGCCGAGTCCGGGGTCGAGCCGGAGCCCGATGCCGTCCCCCTCCGTGTCGTCGAGCTCGCGTCCCTCGCGCAGCGGCAGGCCGGTGGCGTCCCGCAGGACGGTGCCGAGCCAGTGGCCGACGCCCTCGGTCCCGTCGCAGGCGTGGAGCCGGGAGCGCGCCGTCAGCCGTACCTCGCCGGTGGTGGCGTCGACGGCGCGGGGCGCCGGAATCAGTTCGGGGTTCCGCACATCAGTCCTTGACCGCGCCGCCCAGTCCGGAGACCAGCCGCCGCTGTACGAGTACGAAGAAGACGAGCACCGGGACGGTCATCACCGTGGACGCCGCCATGACACCGCCCCAGTCCGGATCCTCCGGCTTGTAGAAGACCAGGAGGGCCATCGGCAGGGTCGACTGGGAGGTGTCGCTGATGATGAACGACTTGGCGAACAGGAAGTCGTTCCAGGCCGAGATGAAGGAGAAGACGCTGGTGGCCACCAATCCCGGGAAGACGAGCGGGAAAAGGATCTGCCAGAGAAAGCGGGAACGGCTCGCCCCGTCGAGGTAGGCCGCCTCCTCCAGCGCCTCGGGTACGGCCTTCACGAAGCCCCTCAGCATCCAGATCGCGAACGGCAGCGAGAAGGCGATGTGCGGCAGGATCAGCGCGCCCAGGGTGTTGAGTTGGCCGAGGTCCCGCAGCTGGAAGAAGAGCGGGATGGTCAGCGCCTCCACCGGAACCATCTGGGCCACCAGGAACATGATCAGCAGGGTGGTCCGGAATCGGAAGCGGAATCGGGTGACCGCCGTCGCGGCGAGAAACGCGATGAGCGCGGAGGCGACGACCACCGCGCAGGCGACGACGAGGCTGTTGGCGAAGTAGCGGCCGAATTCCTGCTGCCCGAAGACACGGCGGAAGGAATCCAGGGTCGGCGCGAGGGTCCACGGCCGGGGCTCGGACGACTCGATCTCCCCCGCCGGCTTGAAGGCGCTCAACACCATCCAGTAGAGGGGGAACGCCACGACGGCCGCGATGACCAGGGCGGAAGCCTCCGCAGCGAGCCGCCAGGGCCGCCTTACGAAACCCGGTGAATTCACAGCTCCTCCCCCTGTCTGCGCAGCAGTCGCAAATACACCAGGGTGATCACGAGCAGAATCACCAGCATCACCACGCCGATCGCCGAACCGAGGCTGTACTGCGAGGACGCGAAGGCCTTCTGATAGGCGTACACGTTCAGGACGAGGTTCTGGCCCGCGATTCCGCCGCCGCCCGTCATCACATAGATCTGGGTGAAGACCTTGAAGTCCCAGATGATCGACTGAATGGTGACGACGACGAGGATCGGACGGAGCATCGGCGCGAGGACCGACCGCCAGATCCGCCACTGCGAGGCGCCGTCCAGAGCGGCGGCCTCCAGCACCTCGGAGGGCACGGAACGGATACCGGCGTAGACGGTCACCATCACGAACGGGAAGGAACACCAGACCACTTCGAGCAGGACGAGGAAGAAGGCGCTGTAACGCCCGTACGTCCAGGAGTGATCGCCCAGTCCCAGGATCCGGTTGACCGGCCCGAAGTCCGGGTCGAACAGCAGCAGCCAGACCGTGGAGCCGGTGATCGCCGGGGTCGCCCACGCGCCGAGCGCGGCCAGCATCAACGCGAGCCGGGGCACGGCCCGTACTCGTGTCAGCAGCACGGCGAGCGCGCACCCGACGGCGAGTGTGGACACCACACACGCCGCCGCGAACACGACCGTGGCCAGCAGCACCCGCCAGAACTCGGCGTCCCCGAACAACTCGGCGTAGTTCCCGACCCCCTGGAAAGTAGCCGGTTCCCCACCACTGACCTGCGCCTGCGTGTACTCGAAGAGCGATATCAGCCCAAGCTGATAGATGGGATAGAGAAGCAACCCACCGAGGACGACAAGAGCAGGGGCGAGATAAAGCCATGGAGCCCACCCACCCCCGCCCCGATAGGGGCGCGGGGAACTGCGCGACAAACCACGACGCACCCGAGGCCGCCCACGCACAGCACCCCCCACCCCCCCAGGCGCCCCCCGCTCAACCAGCGGAGCCGAACGCATCGTTCATCTGCTTCGCCGCGTCCTCGGACGCCTCGGCCACGTCCTTCTTGCCGCTGACGACCTCCTGGAACATCGTCGGCAGCACCAGCGAGGCGTCGATCTGCGACCAGGCCGGCGAGACGGGCACGAACTTCGTGCCGGACGACAGCGTCTTCACGAACGGCTCGATGAACGGCTCCTCCTTCGCCGCCTCGGCCCGCACGTCCGTGTACGTCGGCAGGAAGCCCATCGCGTCGAAGAGTTCGCCCTGCGTCTCCTTGGACGCCAGCCGCTTCATCAGGTCGACCGCGAGGGTGCGGTGCGTGGTGCTCTTCAGGACGCCGACGTTGTTGCCGCCCGCGAACGCCGGGGCCACCGAACCGGACTTCACGCCCGGCAGCGGTACGACCGCGTACTTGCCCTTGACCTTGCCGGCCTCCACGGCGGCGTGGCTGAAGTCACCGCCGATCGCCATGCCCGCCTTGCCCGCGGCGAACGCGGTGACCGTGTCGTTGCCGCCCATGCTCGCGCACTTGGCGGCGGGGCAGTTGTCGTCGCCGAAGAGCGAGGTGTAGGCCTCGATGCCCTTCTGGGCGGCCGCGCTGTCGATGGTGGAGGCGTACGAGCCGCCCTTGCCCTCGGCTATCTCGCCGCCGTTGGCCCAGACGAAGGGCATGGCGCCGTAGGTGTAGGCGCCGCCGACGACGAGCCCGTACAGGTCGGGCTGGGCCGCGCGGATCCGCTTGGCGGTGGTGGCCAGTTCGTCCAGGGTCTTCGGGGGTTCGAGGCCGAGTTCCTCGAAGACGTCGGTGCGGTAGTACAGGGCGCGGACGCCCACGAAGAACGGCGCCCCGTAGACCTTTCCCTCGACGGTCACGGACGTCTTGGCGGTCGGGTCGGAGTCCTTGGCCTCGGACCAGGAGTTGAAGTCCGCGGTGACGTCGGCGAGTCCGCCGTCCTTCACATAGCCGGCGGTGTCCGTGTTGCCGTACTCGATGACATCGGGGGCGCTCTTGGGGTCGTTGAAGGCGGCCTTGATGCGCTGGGCGCGGGTCTCGACGGGGATGTACTCGACCTTCACCTTCGCGCCGTCGTGCGCCTTCTCGAAGGCGGCGACCACCTTGTCGACGACCTTCTGCTTCGGCTCGTTGCTCACCTCCTGGAAGAGCCAGACGCGGAGGGTGCCGGTCTTCTCGTCCTCCCCGGAGGAGGAGTTGTCGGAGGTCTGGGGGGCGCAGGCGGTCAGCCCGGCGAGGGCCAGTGCCGCTGCGGGCGCGGCGAGTCGGGCGGCGAGCTTCATCGAGCGAATCCTCCGGAGGGGGGAGCGGAGCGTTGCATTCTCTGCAACGGGCGTTCTGCTCTACACAACACACCGGAGGCTATGGAGTACATGAACATGACCACAAGAGGTCTCCACCACCTTGTGATCCACGGAAGCGTTCCGCGCAACGAAGCCCCGCACAAAGGACACGACAAAGCCCGGGGGCACCCGCCGCGCGGGCGCTCCCGAGCCGATCGCGTCCTGGGCTACTTCTTGCCGTCGCCCTGGTCGTCGCCGCCCGCGCCGAGGGATTCGAAGATCTCCTTGCACATGGGGCACACGGGGTACTTCTTCGGGTCGCGGCCCGGGACCCACACCTTGCCGCACAACGCCACGACGGGCGTGCCGTCGAGGGCGCTCGCCATGATCTTGTCCTTCTGGACGTAGTGGGCGAAGCGCTCGTGGTCACCATCGCCGTGCGACGTCTGCGGCGTCGGCTCGACGAGGGTCCCCGTACCAGTCCCGCGCTCGGGCTCAAGAGTGCTCATGACGCCAAGGGTACTGAAGCGCACCCGCATCAGTTGAGCGAAGGGTCGTCCGGGTAGGTGGCCACCATCGCCAGTTCGCTGCGCTGGCGGCGCAGGACCTCGCGCCAAAGGCGTTCCGGGCAGGGCGAGGAGACGTCGCCCGGTTCGGACTCGACGACGTACCAGGCGCCCTCCGCCAGTTCGTCCTCCAACTGGCCGGGCCCCCAGCCGGCGTACCCGGCGAAGATCCGCAGCGAGCCGAGCGCGGACGCCAGCAGCTCCGGCGGGGCCTCCAGGTCGACCAGGCCGATCGCGCCGTGCACGCGCCGCCAGCCGAGCGGGGTCCGGTCCACGGAGCCGCCGCCGGGGATCACCGCGACCCCCAGCGCCGCGTCCAGTTGCACCGGGCCGCCCTGGAAGACGACCCCGGGCTCGCCGGCGAGATCCGCCCAGCCCTCCAGGATGTCGCCGACGTCCACCGGGGTGGGCCGGTTGAGGACCACGCCGAGCGAGCCCTTCTCGTCGTGGTCGAGGAGCAGCACGACAGCGCGGTCGAAGTTCGGGTCCGCCAGGGCGGGCGTGGCCACGAGCAGCCGCCCTGTGAGCGAGGACACCTCGGTCATGCCAGACATGATCCCGCATCCCGCCCGGGTACGGGGAGCCAATGCCCGCAGCGGTGTGCGCGCAGCTCACGGCGCGCGGGGAGCCGACGGGGCGCACGGCCGACACGGTGACCCCGCGTGGCCGGTGATGAACGGTACGTATTGTGGCGAATCCATGACGTGGCTGAGAAGCACTTGGGCTTACGGAAGGGGGGTGGGCGGCGATTACGCTAGCTCTCCGGCTCGCGCCGCGCCGGCCCCCGCACCACGGGTCCGTCGGCCGTCCGCCCGCGCCGCACACGCCTCTGCCCAACTCCACGGAACGCGAGATCCATGACCGTCAACGGCTCTGACGACGTACTGCTTGTACACGGCGGCACCCCGCTCAGTGGCGAGATCCGTGTCCGCGGTGCGAAGAACCTCGTACCCAAGGCCATGGTCGCCGCGCTGCTCGGCAGCGGTCCGAGCCGGCTGCGCAACGTCCCCGACATCCGCGACGTACGGGTCGTGCGCGGACTGCTGCAGCTGCATGGCGTAACGGTCCGCCCGGGCGACGAGCCGGGCGAGCTGGTGATGGACCCGACGAACGTGGAGAGCGCGAACGTCGCCGACATCGACGCCCACGCGGGCTCGTCGCGCATCCCGATCCTCTTCTGCGGCCCGCTCCTGCACCGCCTCGGCCACGCGTTCATCCCCGGCCTCGGCGGCTGCGACATCGGCGGCCGCCCGATCGACTTCCACTTCGAGGTGCTGCGGCAGTTCGGCGCGAAGATCGAGAAGCGGGAGGACGGCCAGTACCTGGAGGCGCCGCGGCGGCTGCGGGGCACGAAGATCCAGCTGCCGTACCCGTCCGTGGGCGCCACGGAGCAGGTGCTGCTGACCGCCGTCCTCGCGGAGGGCGTGACGGAACTCGCGAACGCGGCCATCGAGCCCGAGATCGAGGACCTGATCTGCGTCCTGCAGAAGATGGGCGCCATCATCGCGATGGACACCGACCGCACGATCCGCATCACCGGTGTGGACTCGCTCGGCGGCTACAACCACAAGGCGCTCCCGGACCGCCTGGAGGCCGCCTCCTGGGCGTCCGCCGCGCTGGCGACCGAGGGCGACATCTACGTCCGCGGCGCCCAGCAGCGCTCGATGATGACGTTCCTGAACACCTACCGGAAGGTGGGCGGTGCCTTCGAGATCGACGACGAGGGCATCCGCTTCTGGCACCCGGGCGGCCAGCTGAAGTCGATCGCGCTGGAGACGGACGTCCACCCGGGCTTCCAGACCGACTGGCAGCAGCCCCTGGTCGTCGCGCTGACGCAGGCCACCGGCCTCTCGATCGTCCACGAGACGGTCTACGAGTCCCGGCTCGGGTTCACCTCCGCGCTGAACCAGATGGGTGCGCACATCCAGCTCTACCGCGAGTGCCTCGGCGGCTCCGACTGCCGCTTCGGCCAGCGCAACTTCCTGCACTCGGCCGTCGTCTCCGGCCCCACCCGGCTGCAGGGCGCCGACCTGGTCATCCCCGACCTGCGCGGCGGCTTCTCGTACCTCATCGCCGCCCTCGCGGCCCAGGGCACCTCCCGGGTCCACGGCATCGACCTGATCAACCGCGGCTACGAGAACTTCATGGAGAAGCTCATGGAACTCGGCGCGAAGGTGGAACTGCCGGGCAAGGCTCTCGGCTAGCGGTACGACAGGCCCCACGGCACGACGATGGGGGCGGCACCTGGAAGACCAGGTGCCGCCCCCATCAGGCGTTCTACGCGCGCCACACCATCCCCGGAAGGACGGACGGCAAGGTTACTTGCCCTTCGCCGCTTCCTTGAGCTTGCTGCCCGCGGAGACCTTCACGCTGTAGCCGGCGGGGATCTGGATCGGGTCGCCGGTCTGCGGGTTGCGAGCGGTGCGAGCGGCACGGTGGGTGCGCTCGAAGGTCAGGAAGCCGGGGATGGTGACCTTCTCGTCGCCCTTGGCGACGATGTCGCCGACGACCTCGGCGAACGCGGCCAGCACGGCGTCGGCGTCCTTGCGGGTCACCTCGGCACGGTCGGCCAGCGCGGCCACCAGCTCACTGCGGTTCATGTTGTTACTCCCGTGTTCTTCTTGCCGTTGAGGCGGACCCGGGTCCGTCGTCAGACCCTCGCGCCCAGAAACGCATCCTGCACTCACCTGCGGCGGGAAAGCCAATCCGGCACCCCTGGGGAGTCACACGAACACCCTTGGGAGTCACATGCACGCCCATGGGAGTCATGGCAGGCCTGAGCTTGGCCGCCACACTAAAGGGCGGCGCAAGCACTCCGGCCCCGCGACGCGCCGACGGCGCGGGGCCGTGGCCACCGTCACAGCGGGGGTTCAGGCCGAGGCCGCCGCCTTCGCGGCCTCGCGGACGGCGCCGGCGACCGCGCCCGCGACCTTGTCGTTGAAGACGCTGGGGATGATGTAGTTGGGGTTCAGCTCGTCCTCGGTGACGACGTCCGCGAGGGCGGTCGCGGCGGCGAGCATCATCTCCGTGTTGACGGTCCGGGACTGGGCGTCGAGGAGACCGCGGAAGACACCCGGGAAGACCAGCACGTTGTTGATCTGGTTCGGGAAGTCGGAGCGGCCGGTGGCCACGACGGCCGCCGTCTGGCGGGCGACGGCGGGGTCGACCTCGGGGTCGGGGTTCGCGAGCGCGAACACGATGGCGTCGTCGGCCATGGCGGCCACGTCGTCGCCGTCGAGGACGTTCGGGGCGGAGACGCCGATGAAGACGTCGGCGCCGCGCACGGCCTCCTTGAGGGTGCCCGTGAGGCCCTCGGGGTTGGTGTTGTCGGCGATCCAGCGCAGCGGCGAGTCGGAGGCGGCGTCCACCAGGTCGTCGCGGTCGCAGTGCACGACACCGTGGATGTCGGCCACGACGGCGTTCTTCACACCGGCGGCGAGCAGCAGCTTGAGGATGGCCGTACCGGCCGCGCCGGCGCCCGACATGACGACGCGGATGTCCCCGATCGCCTTGCCCGCGACGCGAAGTGCGTTGGTGAGGGCGGCGAGGACGACGATCGCGGTGCCGTGCTGGTCGTCGTGGAAGACGGGGATGTCGAGGGCCTCGCGCAGCCGGGCCTCGATCTCGAAGCAGCGGGGCGCGGAGATGTCCTCCAGGTTGATGCCCGCGAAGCCGGGGGCGATGGCCTTGACGATCTCGACGATGGCGTCGGTGTCCTGGGTGTCCAGGCAGATCGGCCAGGCGTCGATGCCGGCGAACCGCTTGAAGAGGGCCGCCTTGCCCTCCATGACGGGCAGCGCGGCCTTCGGGCCGATGTTGCCGAGGCCCAGCACGGCGGAGCCGTCCGTCACGACCGCAACGGAGTTGCGCTTGATGGTGAGGCGGCGCGCGTCCTCGGGGTTCTCGGCGATCGCCATGCAGACGCGGGCCACGCCCGGGGTGTAGATCATCGAGAGGTCGTCACGGTTGCGGATGGGGTGCTTGGACGCCATCTCGATCTTGCCGCCGAGGTGCATCAGGAACGTACGGTCGGAGACCTTGCCGAGCGTCACGCCCTCGATGTGGCGCAGCTGCTCGACGATCTCGTCGGCGTGCGCCGTGGAGGTGGCGGCGATGGTGACGTCGATGCGGAGCTTCTCGTGGCCGGACGCGGTCACGTCGAGGCCGGTCACCGAGCCTCCGTGGGACTCGACGGCTCCGGTGAGCTGGGAGACCGCGGTTCCGCTCGCGGGCACCTCCAGCCGGACCGTCATCGAGTAGGAGACGCTGGGCGCCGTTGCCATGGCCGACTTCCTCTGCTTTCGCGTACTTCTGCTACTGCGTTTGCTGCGTTTTGCCGTCCGATCGTCGCACCTACCGCCGGGTAGGCGTTAGCCGTCGGGGGTTGAGAACGTTTTGTTCTCAACGAGAAGAGGCCCACGTCACATTCGACGTGGACCTCTTCGTACGTTCAGTGGCACCGACCCGCCATGCTCGCCTCGCGGCAAGTGGTCGCTCGTAGCGACGAAGGTTGGGCCCGGGGGCTTGGATCGAGCCGGTGCCACCGTCAAGGCTAACAGGCGCCTCGGAGTTCGGGGAGTTGCCGGTGCGTCGGCGGGTGCGGGTGGTTCGTGGTCAGTCGCGCAGCAGGTCGGGAACTCCGTTCGCGTCCGGGTCGTCGCGGTCCGCCGAGACGACCGTCAGCTGCTGCGTCGCCCGGGTGAGTGCGACGTACAACACACGCAGTCCCGCCGGGGACTCGTCCGCGATCTCCGCCGGGGAGACGACCACCGTGGCGTCGTACTCCAGGCCCTTCGCCTCCAGGCTGCCGAGGGCCACCACCCGGTCGCCGAGGCCGGCCAGCCAGCGGGCGGCCTCCTCCCGGCGGTTCATCGCGACGACGACGCCGACCGTGCCGTCGACGAGGTCGAGGAGGCGGGCGGCCTCCGCGCGGACCGTGCGGGCGAGGGTGTCGCGGGCGGCGGTGACGAAGCGCGGCTCGACACCGGTGGAGCGGACCGCCGTGGGGGACTCGGAGCCCGGCATGGCCAGCGCCAGCACCTTCGCCGCCAGTTCGGCGATCTCGGCCGGGTTGCGGTAGTTGACGGTGAGCGTGAAGCGGCGGCGCGGGCGGGTGCCCAGGGCCTCGTCGCGGGCCTCGGCCGCCTCGTCGGGGTCGGACCAGGAGGACTGGGCGGGGTCGCCCACGACCGTCCAGGTCGCGTGGCGGCCGCGGCGGCCCACCATCCGCCACTGCATCGGCGTCAGGTCCTGCGCCTCGTCGACGATGACGTGCGCGTACTCGGTGCGCTCCTGCGCCAGCCGCTCGGCCCGCTCCCGCTGGCTCTCCTCGCGTACGGGCATCAGCTCCTCCAGGCCCGTGAGCTGGTCCAGCGGGTCGAGGTCGCGTTTCTTCCTGGGGCGGGCCGGGAGGCCGAGGATCGCCTGGAGTTCGTCGAGCACGGCGACGTCGTGGACGGACAGGCCGTCCCGCTTCAGGGAGCGGGCGACGCGGCGGACCTCGCCCGGGTTGAGGATGCGGCGGGCCCAGCGGCCGAGGCGGCGCTCGTCGGCCATCGCGGCCAGGACACCGCGCGGGGTCAGCTCGGGCCACCAGGCGTCGAGGAAGGCGATGAACTCGTCCTCGCTCGTGATGTCCTCGTCGAAGGAGGACCGCAGTTCGGCGGCCAGCTCCGGGTCGGTGTGGCGGCCCGCCGCGCCCGATCTGTCCCAGAGGGCGTCCAGCAGCAGCTTGCGCGCGCGGGGGCGCAGCAGGTTGACCGGGGCGGTGCCGCTGAGCGCGTTGCGGCGGACGCGGTCCAGGTCGGGGGCCTCCAGTTCGATGCGTCGGCCGAAGGCGACGACCCGGAGGCGGGTGGGCGCGTCGCTCGACTCCAGGGCGCCCCGGGCGGCCTTCCGCAGCACCTTGAGCATGCGGTACGAGCCCTTGGCGCGGGCCACGGCCGGGGAGTCGTACAGCGTGGCCTCGGCGCCGTCGACGAGGGAGCCGATCGCGCGGATGGCGACCTGGCCCTCCTCGCCGAGGGAGGGCAGGACGCCCTCGGTGTAGGCGACGAGCAGCGGGGTCGGGGAGACGATCAGGATGCCGCCGGCGTACCGGCGGCGGTCCTGGTAGAGGAGGTAGGCGGCGCGGTGCAGGGCGACGGCCGTCTTGCCGGTGCCGGGGCCGCCCTCGACGTACGTGACGGAGGCGGCGGGCGCGCGGATCACCAGGTCCTGTTCGGCCTGGATGGAGGCGACGATGTCGCGCATGGTGTGGCTGCGGGCCTGGCCGAGGGCGGCCATGAGGGCGCCGTCGCCGATGACGGCCAGCTCGTGGCCGTCGAGGGAGGCCTTCAGCTCGGGGCGCATCAGGTCGTCCTCGACGCCGAGCACCTTGCGGCCCTTGGAGCGGATGACCCGGCGGCGGACGACCCGGCCGGGGTCGACCGGGGTCGAGCGGTAGAAGGGGGCGGCCGCCGGGGCCCGCCAGTCGATGACCAGCGGCGCGTACTCGGAGTCCAGAACGCCGATGCGGCCGATGTGGAGGGTCTCGGCGATGTCGGCGGTCCCGTCGGGGCGGACCGCGCCCTCGGCCGGTTCGACGGCGGTGTACGCGCCGTCCGGGCCCTTCTTCCCGTCCTTGCCGAGCAGCAGGTCGATCCGGCCGAAGAGGAAGTCCTCGAACTCGTTGTTCAGCCGGTTCAGGTGGATGCCCGCCCGGAAGACCTGGGCGTCCCGCTCGGCGAGTGCGCCGGGAGTGCCCACCTGACCGCGCTTGGCCGCGTCGTTCATCAGGAACTCGGCCTCGTGGATCTTCTCCTCGAGGCGCCGGTAGACCCGGTCCAGATGTTCCTGTTCGACGCCGATCTCCTTCTCACGCACCGAGTCGTGAGCGGAGTCGAGCGTTTCCTGCTGGACGGCCACCCGGGCCCCCTTCTGACGTGCTGGGCAGCCGTCCACCGTACGCGAAAAGGACCCCGTCAGGCTATGTGCCCGACCGGGGTCCGTCCGCTGCTTGCCGCGAGGAGTGGCGTTTCGCCTCGACGGGCTACGCCTTGACCGAGACGAGCTTCTTGCCGCTGAAGGTCAGGACCTCGAAGTGGTCGATCTCGTCGGGGGTGAAGGCCGCGCCGCCGTGGACGTAGAGCGGGTCGCGGGCCTGCTGGGTCTCGGCGTTCTTGATGCCGTAGCCCCACTTCGGGACCGACCAGGAGGTGACCGTCTCACGCTCGCCGTTCTTGCCGACGGCGATGAGCGAGCACTTCTCCGGACCCTTGACGTTCTTCAGCTCCAGGACCGCGTGGGTGCCCCAGGCCTTGGACTCCATGCCGACCGTGGCGGTGACCTGGGTGGACGCGTCGGTGGACGAGACCTTGTCCTTGGCGGCCATGTGCATGAAGGAATCCTTGGCCGGGCTGGCGACCACGGTCCGGTTCTGCGGTTCGTCGTCCCCGCCGCCCGTCGTCGCGAACACCGCCGTCGGGCCGCCGACGATCAGGGCGACACCGGCCGCGAGCATGAAGAAGTTCCGTCGGCTCTTCTTCGCGCGGTGCTGGACGACCTCGCCGACCAGTCGGTCCGCGAGTCCGGTGGACGGTTTCGCCGACAGGGACTCGCCGATCGCCGGCGTGCCCTGGGCGGCGGGCAGGTCCGCGAGCGCGGCCAGCATCGGTTCCATACCGGCCAGCTCGTCGAGCTGTTGTCCGCACCACTCGCACGTGGCGAGATGCATCTCGAACTGTGTGGCCTCGGCGTCGTCCAGTATCCCGAGGGCGTACGCGCCGACGGTCTCGTGGATGTTGTCGCCGGAACCTTGGGCTCCTTGCACAGATCCGGGCATTCCCGGTCCATACCCCCCGTAGATGTTGCTCATGCCGTCACCCCGCGCTCCTCTAGAGCCAGCTTCATCGACCGCAGGGCGTAGAACACCCGGGAGCGGACGGTGCCACTGGGGATGCCAAGCGTCTCGGCCGCCTCATTGACCGTACGCCCTTTGAAATAGGTCTCGACCAGGACCTCCCTGTGGGCAGGGGTCAGGTCGTCCAGCGCGTCCGACAGTGTCATCAGCCACAACGCCTTGTCGATCTCGTCCTCCGCGGGGATGACCTCCAGCGGCGACGGGTCGACCTCCTGCGGCCGGGCCTGCCGGCTGCGGTGGCCGTCGATGACGATGCGACGTGCGACCGTCACCAGCCAGGGGCGTACCGATCCGGTCGCTCGATTGAGCTGACCGGCGTTCTTCCAGGCCCTGATGAGAGTTTCCTGCACAACGTCCTCGGCACGCTGGCGGTCGCCCGCGACCAGACGCAGCACGTACGCGAGCAAGGGTCCAGCGTGCTCGCGGTACAGCGCGCGCATCAGCTCCTCGTCTGGCTCTGAGGGCTGCGATGCGCGATGTCGTGCCCTGTGCGGGCGTTCATCGGCCACAGCGGAATCCTTGCGCACGGCTACCTCCGGTGTCCGGGGGTTCCCCCAGTCGGTCGCTCACATCGGGATACGTAGGTAACCAGTTGTGTGTTCAGAGTTGAGCCACAACTTTCTCGATTAAACGCGGGAAAGATGAGGCAGGTGGGGGACAAGTGTGGCCATATCCGCGCTTAAACCGGCACGCATGGACGGGAATTGTGAAGACACCCGCGCCGCGATGTGAAAAACAGCACTGCTGCTTCTTTACGGCTACCCGGGGTTTGCCCAACTCCCGGGCTGGGTAGGGCGGGTGGGCATATCGGTCCCAACTACGCGCGGGAGCGGGCCAGGTCGGCTCGACGGCGGTGGCGGGCGACGCGTTCGCGGTTGCCGCAGATCTCGCTGGAGCACCAGCGGCGGCGTCGGCCGCGCGAGGTGTCGACGTACACCACGGGGCAGTTGTCGCCGGCGCACTGGCGCAGGCTCGCGCAGGCGACCGGGTCCGTGAGCAGCTCCACGGTGTCGCGGGCGAGCAGGGCGAGCAGGGCGGCGCACTCGGGGGTGCGGTCCAGTGCGCGGGTGAGGGTGCCGTCGGGGGTGCGGACTGCGCGGACGGCCGGAGTCGCCGCGCGGGCCAGGTCGTTGACCCTCGCCAGGGAGATGTCGAAGGCGCGGTCGGGGGTTCGGGCCGGGGTGCGGTCGGGGGTTCGGTCGGTAGTGGTGCGTACCAACTGGGCTATGTGGGCGCGGAGTTCTCTGAAGCCGATCAGCCAGTGCGGGGTGATGTGGTCCAGGGGGGTGCCTTCGGGGACCAGGTGGGCGGCGGTGATCCAGGTGCGCAGGGCGGGCGGGGAGGCGAGTTGTTCCTCGGGGTGGGTGGTGGTGAGGAAGTCCAGGCAGAGGTGACCGCAGTCGAAGCGGGGGGTTGGGGGGTGTGCCATGTGCCTGTCACCGCCTTGGGGGACGACCGGGCGGGGGTGCGCCTCAGGGGTACGTACCCGTGTCGGGGCCTGGCCGCACCCGGGGGTGGAACTCGGTGGGGTCCGGCCGGAATTGTTCGCCCGGTGAGTGTGCGCGGGGCCAGTGGGGCTTCTCGCGCCGTTCCCCGCACCCCTGAGAGGGAGCGAGAAGTGCGTGGCAACTCTCATCCAGGAACGCTGCCAGGCGATCATTGGTGCCTCCCCGGTTGCCCTGGTCCGCTCCAGCGCCAGGTTCAAGAACGGCGTACTGGTCGAACACGTGGAGGCCGCGCAGTCGGGTCGCCGATCAGTTGGCGAACCCGCCGTCGCTCTTCAGTAGCTGCCCGTTGATCCACTGGCCCTGCGAGGAGCACAGGAACTCCACGAGATCAGCGGTGTCCTGCGGGCTGCCCAGACGCCCCAGCGGCGTCCGACGCAGTACGTGCTCCCGGATGTCGTCGGACATCCAACCCGTGTCCACCGGCCCCGGGTTGATCACGTTGGCGGTGATCCCGAGGTGGGAAAGGTCGTGGGCGGCTGCCAGGGTGATGCGGTCGAGCGCGCCCTTGCTCGCTCCGTAGGGGAGGTTGCCGACGGTGTGGTCGCTGGTGAGGCTGATGACGCGCCCGGCTCCCGGGGTTCCGCGGAAGCGACGGCCGTACTCGCGGATCAGCAGCCAGGTGGCACGCGCGTTGACCGCGAAGTGACGGTCGAAGCTCTCCAGCGTGGTGTCGAGCAGGCCGGAGTCGACCGACTCGCAGTGGCACATCACCAAGGCGGTGACGCCGCCGAGGCGACGCTCGACCTCATCGAAGACACGCTCCGCCGCCTCTGGATCGGCGAGGTCCGCCTCCACGGCCATCCCGTCGGCGCCTCGTTCGCCCAACGCCTTGGCGATGGTGTCCGCGGCACCGGTCTCGGCGCCCCACACCATGCGGGCGTCGTACGGCGTCCAGTAGGTGAAGGCGACGTTCCAGCCCGCCTCGGCAAGCCGGTGAGCGATGCCCGCGCCGACGCCGACGGACCGGCCGACCCCGGTCACCAACGCGACCGGCCTGGCAGCACTGAACGGCGGCTTCTCTCCATGGTCGTCACAAGGCGCAAGCATTCGGGCTGCGATGCGGGCATGGCAACTCAATTCCTTCCGCCCGACCCACGTGCCTTGACAACTACTTCGTACTTCACGTCTGGCGCCCATCCATCCAGCCCTTCTGGGGTCGCTACGGTGAGCGCATGAGACTCTCGCCACTTGTAGCCCGGGAACGCTTCACCGCAACTCCCGTCGCCCGGCTGGCGACCGCCGACGCCAGCGGGGTACCGCACGCGGTGCCGGTGACGTTCGCCGTCCGGGACGACCTCCTGTATTTCGCGGTGGATCACAAGCCCAAGAGCACATGGCAGTTGCGGCGGCTGCGCAACATCCGGGCGAACCCCTCGGTGACGGTCCTGGTCGACCACTACGCCGATGACTGGTCGACACTGTGGTGGGCTCGCGCCGACGGCCGTGCGGAAGTGCTGGCAGAGGGGTCGGAGCGCGGCTTGGCGTTGGAGTTGCTGTGTGCCAAGTACGACCGGCCCGATCAGTACGGGGACTCGCCCCCGCAGGGCCCCGTGGTCGCCGTTCGAGTCGAGCACTGGACGGGATGGACCTTCACATAGCCTTGCTGGGACAGCCGACCCGAGGTGACGCGCATGCCGGACCGAGATGTTCCCCCGTACCGCCGGATCGCCGATGATCTGCGCGCGGCGATCGCCAAGGGAAAGCTGACTCCTGGCGAGAAGCTGAAGTCAGAGAACGAACTCAAGGACCAGTACGGCACCACCAGGGTCACCGTGCGCAAGGCGTTGGCCCTGCTCAAGGCGGACGGACTACTCGTCAGCGAACAGGGCAGGGGCGTCTTCGTGCGTCGGCGGCCCAGCGTGAGTATGCGGACGACCGGCGCCAACTTCCGTGCACGGCGGGCCACAGGCGTCAGCAACTTCACCGCCGAGGCCGCAGCACAGGGGCTGCGGGCAGAGCAACGCATCCTCTCGGTGGAGAGGGTCCCCGCTCCCGTCGAGATCGCGGAGCGACTCGGGGTCTCCCCAGGCACCTCGGTGATTGTCCGGCGACGCGCCTTCTTCGTCGACGAGGAGCCGATGCAGTTGGCCGATGGGTACTACCCGGACGAGTTGTTCCGTGGGAGCTCGGTGGAAGGGTCTGCTCGCATCCCTGGTGGCGTCAGCTCCCTGATCGAGGACCCCGCCGGACCCGTCGGCCAACGCATCGTGCGTTTCGTCGAGGACCTGGAGATCCGCATGCCGACGCCTGCCGAAGTCGCCACACTGCGTATCCCGCCCGGCGTTCCGCTGGCACGCGTCCTGCGCAGCGCGCGTGTGGCGGACGGACAGGTGGTCGAGATTCTGGACTCCCGCATCCCGTGCGACCGGCATCTGTTCCAGTACGTCATCGACGTGCCCTGAGCAGTCATCTGTGTGAACGCAGCGGAACCCGAGAACTGCCCTCGGGCCGCCCTGACAGACGATCTTCATCGTGGACGCCGACCACCGACCACCGCGAGCACGGCAAGACGCCCGCATCCCAGCCAAGTGACCTGGGATTTCTCGATACACGCAACTCACTGGGCGGCGTAGTCGGTCATGTGGGAGGGGCTGTCCACCAGCTGGTGGACAGCCCCTTCCTGTACTTCTTCTAGCCCTGTGTCGATGTTGCTGGGGTCGGCGTTTGCAGCGCAGGTGCTTGCGGCAGCGTGGATGTGTTCCTGTCGCTGCGGTGTCCGATCCAGATGAAGGCCATGAGGCCTGTGATCAGCGTGAGCGTGGCGGCACCCGCTGCGCACCCCGCTACTACGGCATCGGCCGCTCGCTTGTGGGCGACAGCCAACTCGAAGAAAGCCGCCAGCTGCCCGACGTTGGCCGATGTCGAGAGGGCTCCGCCAACGGCAACGATCCGGTTGCGAGTCTCGCGCGGAATCGTCTGATCTTCGCTTCCTTGGGAAGCTTGCATCTGAGCTCCAGTTCTCTACAGGTTCCGGGGTTCATGGGCCCCCAATGGCGTTGCAGCGCCGGGGGCCCTTCGCTTTCGCTCCGCAATCATCCAGGCACTCACGGTCGCTCCAGGAGGGTCTGACCAAGCCTGTGACGGCCTTGTTATGACACGAGGCAGTGCGGAGCAGCCCCACCGGGGCAGATCGGCGGAATCCGTCCCATCCGCCCTGTCCACATGCTGAGAACTCGCACGTCGACGGAGGGCCCGGGGGGCCTGGCGGAACGCATCTCTCGCCGACGACGCCGACCGGGTCGCGAGAAGGGCCGCTTGGGCCTGAATGCTGCCTGCCTGCATGCCTGAGTGTTACGGAGTGTCACATCAAGCAAGTCGACGGTCAGGGGCCTACGCAACGTCACGGAACTGGCCGAGTCGGGGGTGACGGGTGAGCTCGCCTTCCCAGAACCGTGCGCGGTGAAGGAGAGCTGCACGGCAGCTGCAACTGGTTCAGCTCACTGCACCCGCCGTGGCGGAATGAGCCACGGGATGGACTACGACATCGTCCAGCTCATCGACATCCCGGCGGCGGTCCGGGCGGATCGCCGCGTGCAGATCGGCCTCGAATTCCGGCAGGCACATCGGTGCCCCCCGCAGAGACAGCGCAACCATCGCCCTACCGGAAGACCCCAACTGCCGTCAGAACTCACCAACATCGCCTTCGCCGACACGGCGCTGCCATCCCGCCCGGACCACCCACGCGACTTGCATATGCAAGCCATCAGCACCTACAGTCAACATTGCTTGGATATGCAAGTGACAGTCTTTCGGTGATGCCGCAACGCCCGTGAAGGAGTCGTTATGCACCGCTTGTCGCAGGTCTTCGAACGTGTGAGAACACTCCTCTTAGGGCAGCCCGAATGGCGTGGTCCCGTCTTAGGCAGCACTACCGAGCAGAACCGGGCGCTACCCCTGCGACATCCCTCACTGGCACATCGGGCCGCCCTGCTCGCCCTGTCACGCCGTCGTCGTAGCCAGCACCGATGGATGCCTGGTGAACGGCCCTCCGTCGAGTACGACCCGATCGACGGTGGCCTGGTCCGCGCTTACGTCCCCTCTCTGGAGGAGTGCATGCGCGTCCCCTTCGCTGCGAGGGAGGCCGGATACCCGTGATGCCGCACGCGTCCGAGTCGTACCAGCCGCGCCTCGGGGACACCGTGGAGGACGTTCGCCGGGGGAAGGTCGGCAAGGTCTTGGGGTTCGAGGGGCTGTACGTGCAGGTGCGTCCGATTGGTGGTGGAGTCGAGTGGGACACTCCCCTGATGGCTCTGCGGAAGCTCACGCTCGCCGAGGCTCTGAGCGCCGGTGTGGCCGCTGCCAACGCCCGGTCGACCGGGAGACACCATGAGTTCCACAGAGAAGATCGGGGCAGGCGGCGCCGGGGGCCGCGATTGGGACGGGTTTCTGGCACACACCTTCGATTGCCGTCAGTGCGCCACGATGCCTCTGAACCAGGGATGTCCGGAGGGGGCGAGGGTACGTCGCCGTCTGCCGGACACCGGGGTGTCGACGGGCACCGAGCCCCACGAACCGTCGGTGATCCGGTCCGAAGACACCATGGGCATGACCGAGCGCACGATGCCCCGCGTCTGCCGTCACTGCGACGAATCGATTCTCGATCCGGGCAACGCCGTGCAAGTCGCCTACGAGCACGTCAACTCCGGTCCAGGGCGTGTGGTGTGGGCGCACCGTGCGCATGCCCACCTCGTTCGGCCGGACCCGCACCTTGCCGAACTGCTGCTACGTGTGCGACGGAGTGGGCCTGCGTGGCCGTGATCCGAGTGGGCGCGCCCATCCTGTCCGCAAGGGGCTGCGCCCCTTTGATCCCCTGGGTGCGTTGTCGGGTGCGGGTGGGCCGCAGTTCTCGCGCCGTTCCCCGCGCCCCTGAAAAGCTCGGGCGGCACCCTGTGCTATTCGGCCTCAATGGGCGCGGGGAACGGCGCGGCGGCCTGATAGTGCTTCGTCAGGTTGTGAACTGTCTGTGCCTGATCGGTCCGTTGCTCCCGGACCGGACACCGAAGAGGGGTGGCCGGTCGTGCGCTGCCGTCGGCGGCCGGGCGGACGTCACAGGTGTCTCAGTGCTGGACCAGGCCGCCGACCGGTACGGGAGCGACATGGCCGGTTTCCGGGGCGGTCCGGGCCAGGGCGAGGCCGATGTCGACCAGCGACGATCGGCGGAGCAGGGCGATCTCGGGGATCGGGGTCCAGACCGACTCCACGGTCTGGCCGTTCGGTTCGGGGCGGAGGCGGCCCCCGGTGATCCGGACCCGGTAGAAGACGCCGATGTTCTGGTGCTCGATCCCCCCGCGCGCCACGGTCGCGGGGATCACCCGTGAGTCCACGCCCAACAGGCGTTCGACCACCGCGTCACAGCCCGTCTCCTCGGCCACCTCCCGAATCACCGTGTCGAACGGGTCCTCCGCGTGCTCGACCCTGCCGCCCGGCAGGGTCCAGTTGCCCGACACATGGTGGGCGAGCAGTACTCGGTCGTCCTCGACGCACACGGCGTACGCCGCCAGGCGGAAGCTTCCCCGTTTCGGCTCGCCCGCGACCGCCTCGGCCGCGTCACCGGTGTCTTGGCTCATCGGACCATCCTGCCCCGCTCCAGCTCGGCGTTCGCGGCCGGGTGGGCGGGGGTGGGATGGGGGTTTCGCGCGACCCGCCGTACTCCCCCTACGCGTCGTACTTCGCGTCCGCCGCCGGGTCCAGGGCCAGGCGGTAGCCGCGCTTGACCACTGTTTGGATCAGTTTCGGCGTGCCCAGGGACGTGCGGAGGCGGGCCATCGCCGTCTCTACGGCGTGTTCGTCGCGGCCGGCGCCCGGGAGCGCGCGGAGGAGATCGGAGCGGGGGACGACCCAGCCGGGGCGGCGGCAGAGCGCGCGGAGCAGGGACATGCCGGCCGGGGGGACGGGGCGCAGGGCGCCGTCGACGAGGACCGCGTGGCCGCGGATTTCCACGTGGTGGCCGGCGATGGGCAACGTGCGGGCGCGGCCGGGGAGTTCCTGGCAGAGGAGTTGGACGAGGGGGCCGAGGCGGAAGCGTTGGGGCTGGACCGTGTCCACGCCGTGGGCCTGGAGGGGGAGCGCGGTCACCGGGCCCACGCAGGCGGGCAGGACGTCGTGGTTCAGCGCGTTGAGCAACTCGGGGAGCAGGCCCCGGTCCTCGGCCCGGGAGAGCAGGGACGCCGCCGCCGGGGCGCTGGTGAAGGTGAGGGCGTCGACGCCGCGGGTGACCGTCACGTCGAGGAGACGGTCCATCGGGGCGAGGTCCTCGGGGGGCATCCAGCGGTACACGGGGACGCCGACCACCTCCGCTCCCCCGGCGCGCAGGGACTCCACGAAACCGGGGAGCGGTTCGCCGTGCAGCTGGACGGCGACCCGGCGGCCTTCGACTCCGTGCTCCAGCAGTCGGTCGAGTACCTCGGCCATGGATTCGGAGGAGGGGGACCATTCCTCCGTCAGGCCGGCGGCACGGATCGCGCCCTTCACCTTCGGTCCGCGCGCCAGGACCTCGACCCCCCGCAGCCGGTCGAGCAGGGCCTCGCCCAAGCCCCAGCCGTCCGCCGCCTCGATCCAGCCGCGGAAGCCGATGGCCGTGGTCGCGACCACGATGTCGGGTGCCTGGTCGAGCAGGTCCTTGGTCGCGGCGAGCAGTTCGCTGTCGTCGGCGAGCGGCACGATGCGCAGGGCGGGGGCGTGCAGGACCGCGGCTCCGCGGCGCTGGAGCAGTGCCCCGAGCTCGTCGGCCCGGCGGGCGGCGGTGACACCCACGGTGAACCCGGCGAGCGGTCCGTGTTCCGTCCGCGTCGCCCTGTCCGTGCCTTCGTTCCGGTCCGTCGGGTCCGTCGGGTCCATCCGATCCATCAGAACCGTCCTGTCTGGTCGATCGGCTCGATCTGATCGCTCGGGTCGCTGCTGTTCGTCGTACATGGCTCTCGTCCCGCAGTCGAGTCGTTGCACTCAGTCGAAGCTCTGTGCGTGCGGGTGCGCCGATTGGCGCACCCACATGCCGAACGAGCCTGTCAACGGCGCGTGACAGGCTCGGTTCGGCTTGATGTCGCTGGTGTTACGTCGCACGTGTCACGGCATGGGCGATGTCACACCTCGGCGTAGCTGAGCTGCGGCTTCGATTCCGTCGTGGCCGTCGTCGCGACGGTGTTCGAGGCCGTTCGGCGAAGGTATACGGCCCAGGTCACCGCGAAGCAGAGACCGTAGAAGGCGAGGAAGGTGACGAAGGCGCCGGTGCCGGAGCCGACCGTGAGGAAGGACTGGCGGAAGGCCAGGTTGATACCGAGGCCGCCGAGCGCGCCCACCGCGCCGATGATGCCCATGGTGGCGCCGGAGAGCCTGCGTCCGTAGGCCGCGGCCTCCTCACCCTCCAGGCCCTTGGCCAGAGCCTTGGCGTGGAAGATGCCCGGGATCATCTTGAAGGTGGAGCCGTTGCCGAGGCCGCTGAGGACGAAGAGCACGATGAACGCGGTGGTGAAGAGCGGCAGCGACTTCTGCATGGAGGCGATGACGATGATCCCGGTGGCGGCGGCCATGCCGACGTAGTTCCACAGGGTGATCTTGGCGCCGCCGTACTTGTCGGCGAGGGCACCGCCCACCGGCCGGATCAGCGAGCCGAGCAGCGGGCCGATGAAGGTGACGTACGCGGACTCCAGGGGCGTACGGCCGAACTGGGTCTGCAGGACGAGGCCGAAGGCGAAGCTGTAGCCGATGAAGGAGCCGAAGGTGCCGATGTAGAGGAAGGACATGATCCAGGTGTGGGCGTCCTTGACGGCTTCCTTGGCGGCGCCGGTGTCGTTCTTCAGCGACGTGATGTTGTCCATCTTCAGCCAGGCCAGGACGGCGGCGATCACGATGAAGGGGATGTAGATCCCGAGCAGCACGCGGGGACCGCCGGAGGCGCCGATGACGGCGAGGCCGATGAGCTGGACGACCGGGACACCGATGTTGCCGCCGCCCGCGTTGAGGCCGAGCGCCCAGCCCTTCTTCCTGAGCGGGAAGAAGGCGTTGATGTTGGTCATGGAGGAGGCGAAGTTGCCGCCGCCGATGCCGGCGAGCATCGCGCAGATCAGGAACGTGTTGAACGAGGTCCCCGGCTCCATGACGACGAAGGCCGCGACGGTCGGGATGAGCAGCAGGCTGGCGGAGACCACCGTCCAGTTGCGTCCGCCGAAGATCGCCACCGCGAAGGTGTAGGGGATCCGGACGATCGCGCCGACCAGCGTGGCCATCGAGACGATGAAGAACTTGTCGGCCGGGGTGAGCCCGTACTCGGGGCCCATGAACAGGACCATCACCGACCACACGGTCCAGATGGAGAAACCGATGTGCTCCGAGAGGACGGAGAAGATGAGGTTGCGACGGGCGACCTTCTCGCCGGTCGCGTTCCAGAAGGCCTCGTTCTCCGGGTCCCAGTGTTCGATCCAGCGGCCTCCCCTGCTCGATGCGGGGGCAGTGCTCGGGGCTGTCATGACGCCTCCACGTTCTCCGGGCTCCGGTGTCGCGATGCGGTGTGGTGAGGGGTGATGAGTCCCGAAGGTAGGGAGGGCGCGTTTCCTCGTTGTGGCACCGGGTGACCGGAAAGGAACTTTGCTCTCACGAGCGGGCGGCCCTGCCGGTGAGGAATCGGTGAGCAGGGCGTCATACCGGGCGGATACCGGGTGGATACCTGGTGGTCACGCCACCTTCGGCGCGGCCCGCATGCCAATGTAGGCGCACCGGGTGCCGTCGCTCAGCGTGGCGAAGACCACAGGCATCCAGTCCTCCGCGAACGAGGCGCCGCCGCCCGCGCCGGCGAACACCGTCTCCGACAGGGGCACGAGCTCCATCTCCAGGTCCGGCGAGTAGCCGACCATGCCGTCCACGAAGGCGTAGGTGAGGTGCGGTGTGCCGTTCCTCTCGCCGATCGTGATGACCACTCCCTCCCTCTTGTACGTACCGGTCCAGGGCGTGATGTCGACGGTGGGCGGCTCGGCGGGCGGGGCGAACGGGGCGGGCAGCGTGATCCCGGCCAGCTCCGCCAGCAGTTCGCGCAGCAGGTCGGCGTAGAGGAGGCGGGAGGCGCCGCCGTTGGTGAGCAGTGCGACGGCGACGCCCTCGGTGGGCACCACGCGGAGGAAGGCGTACTGGCCGGTCGCGGCGCCGTCGTGGCCGTAGCCCGGGACGCCGTCCCAGTCGTAGAGGGTCCAGCCGAGGCCCCAGCCGTCGGCGCTGACCGTCCACTTGTCGGGGACGTCGGTCTCGCGGTTCTGCATGGCCGTCACGGTCTCGGGGCGGAGGATGCCGGCGCCGCCGTCGAGGTGTGCCTTCGCGTACCGGACGACGTCGCCGGCGGTGGCGAGCACGCGGGCGCCCGGTCCGGCCGCGCGCGGCATCAGGTCCCAGACCGGGGCGGGGACCTGTGTCCCGTCCTCCCCCGCCATGTGGCCCATCGCCGCGCGGTACGGCAGGGCCTCCTCCGGCAGGGTCATGGAGTGCGTCAGGCCGAGCGGCGCGAACACCCGCTCCTTGAGCGCCTGGTCCCAGGTCAGCCCGGTCAGCACCTCGACGATCCGGCCGAGGACGACGTAGCCGATGCCGCTGTACGACACCGCCGTGCCCGGCGGGCAGTCCATCGCCACGCCCTTCGCGGCCTCGACGTACCGGGCGATCGCGTCGTCGCCGCGTCCGGTGTCGATGTGGAAGTCGCAGGTCAGGCCGCTGGTGTGGGAGAGCAGCATGCGGGGCGTGATGACCTCGGTGGCGGCCGGGTCGATGGTCGCGAACTCCGGCAGCACCTTCACCACCGGGACGTCGAGGTCGAGTTCGCCGGACTCCACCAGTTGCATGACGAGGGCGGCGGTGTAGACCTTCGCGATCGAGCCGAGCTGGAAGACGGAGTCGGGGGTGGCCTCCACGCCGGTCGCGCGGCTCAGCACCCCGCTCGCGAGTTCGTGCACCTCCCCGTCGACGACGAAGGCGAGGCTCGCGCCGGGCACGTCGTGGGCGGCGCGCAGGGTGTCGAGCCGACGCTGCCAGTGGGCGAGGTCGAGGGAGGGGGCGGGGGTGGTGGTGGCGGTGGGCTGAGACATGGCGTGTCCTCCGGGAGCGTGGTGTGGGGCTGCCGCCTGCGCTGCGCGGCGACATGGAACACCGTACGCATTGCGCACAGTGTTCGCAAGACCGGAACGCTGTTCCGGCGTGGCCATGCGAAAGGCCGCACGGCGTGACTGCTGCCGTGCGGCCTCGGTGTCCAGGGTCCAGGGTCGGAGCGTGGAACGTCAGGAAGCGGGAGGCTGTCTCAGTCGTTCGGTGAGCTGGATGAAGGCCGTCCTGCGGTGTTCCGGGATGCCCAGGGCCAACGCCGCCTGCTCGGGGGAGAGCGGGCCGGTCTCGGGCGCCGGGGCCGGGACCGGGGCTAGGGGCAGGTCTTGCTCGGTCAGCTTGCCCGAGCGGATCAGGACGTCGCGCAGCGGGACGCCGAGGGCGCGGGACAGACCGCGCATCGTCTCCAGGTCGGGCATGCTCCGCCGTTGCAACAGCCGGGTGACGGCCGCCCGGTGCACCCCCGCCTCCTCGGCCAGCCGGGTCTTCCCACCACCGCGCGGGCTGTCGATGTCGTAGCCGCGCGCCCGTATCAGGCCCTCCATCCAGGCCGCGAACTCGTCGATGTGCTCGGCATCGCCCCTCATCGTGGACGCTCCTCCTTCGACCTCCCCCTCGTACCAGTCGCCACCGCCCCACCACTTGGTTGCCGGGAAACAGCGGTGGGGGTGGGCCGGACGCTCCGGCCCACCCCCACCGACGTACCGGTGCGCGTCAGTTGTTCGACTCGCCCACGTAGCTGAGCCTGTCCGTGCCGCCCTTCTCCCAGGTGATGATCACGTCGTCACCGGAGCGGCGGACCGTGGCGAAGGTGACGTCCTCGTCGCTGACGTCCTTCGAGGCCATGGGGGTCAGGGCCATCCGGAAGTTGTTCTCGTCGCGGTAGGCGCCGACGCCGGTCATGATGCCCTTGCCGCCGACCATGTCGATGTACGAGAGCGGGTGCTGGCCCTTGCCGTCACCGCTGGTCTGCTCGGCGCCGATGGTCAGGGTCCGGGCCTGGTCGTCCTGCCACTGGCCCTCGACGCCCTCGGCGGGCGCGGTGGTCGAGCCGCCGTCGTCCAGACCGCCGTCGGGCGTTCCGGTGCCCTCGTCGCCGGCGTCGTCCCCCTTGGCCTCGTCCGTCGGCGTCGCGGAGCCGGTCTCCGTGGCCGAGACGCTCTGCTCGGGCTTGGCCGTGGTGTCGTCGTCCCCGTCGGCGGTGAGGAGGAAGACTCCCCCGCCGATCACCGCGAGCGCCGCCACGACGGCCACGATGATCAGCGCGACTTTGCCACCGCTACCACCGGAGGGCGGGGGCGGCGGCGGGTAACCCCCGTACTGGGGCCCGTAGTTCGGCGCCCCAGGCGCACCCGGAGCCCCCGGCGCCCCCGGCGCCCCGTACGGCGGCTGCCCGCCGGCGCCGTACGGCTGCTGCCCACCCGTCCCGTACGGCGGCTGCGGAGCCGTCGCGTACGGGTTCGGCGGCTGGCCCGGTACCTGGCCCGGAGGCGGGTACGAACCCGGGTACGGCTGCTGCGGCGGCTGGGCCCCGTAACCGTCGTAGGGCGGCTGGCCGGGAGGCTGGGTCATCGGCGGGTGTCACTCCTTGAGTCGCTTCGACGAGGCGAGCAGTGCGAGGAACACCTGCCTCAAGCGAGCCCAACATCCAACACCCGGTCAGTCGTACGCAAGTGCGTATCCCGGTTGGTTACCGGGTCAGTACACGACCCGTCGGCCACCACCGCGGCCTGCGCCCGGCCGCCAGGTCCTCCGCCCAGCCGAAGGCGACCACACAGACGGCGATCAGCAGCCAGGTCACGACCAGCACGGGCCAGACGCTCTCCAGCAGCCAGGGGGTGTTCTGTTCGAGGAACACCACGTTCCACAGCCGGTCCCACTGGGTCGCGGCGATCAGGATGCAGGTGTTGTGCCAGAGGTAGATCGTCACCGCACGGGCGTTGAGGAGGGCGATCAGCCCGCCCCAGCGGCGCAGCCGGTCCGGCCACTCCTGCCACGACGGGCTGATGTGCAGCAGCAGCGCGACCGTGCCGACGGACCAGAGCGCCTGGGCGAACGGCATGCTGTCCAGGTCGTTGCCGGTGCCGAAGTCGCGGTTCAGGGCGTACCAGAGGCCGGTCAGGGCGACCACCGGGGCCACGGAGGGGACGAGGTAGCGCGGGAGGCGCGCGAGGATGCCCTCCTGTTGAGCCATGCCGAGGATCCAGCAGGCGCCGAAGGTGCTGAAGTCCGTCAGCCCCGAGGAGAACCGCTCGCCCGGCAGTTCCAGCAGGCCCAGTTCGAGCACCCCGGCCAGCGCGATCGGCGCGAGGACCGTCACCGCCGGCGCCGCCCGCAGCGCGCGGAGCAGCAGCGGGGAGAGGACGACGTACCAGAGGTAGGCGCGGACGTACCAGAGCGGGCCGGCGAGTTCCCCGGCCCAGTCGGCGCCGATGAGGCCGTGGACTCCGGGGAGGCCCTCGGCGTACGGCGGGTCGCTGATCGGGAGGATCCAGAACGTGAGGTGGAACCACCACCAGGCGGGGTGCCCGTCCGCGTCCGGCCCCCAGCCCTGGGCCACCATCCCCGTCACGCCGACGACCCCCAGGAGCCAGACCGGCGGCAGCAGTCGGCGCAGACGGCCCCGGACGACACCCAGGGCCGGGCGCTTCAGCGAGCGCGCCATGAGGTTGCCGGCGAGGGCGAACATCACGCCCATGGACGGGAAGAGGAGCGGCAGCCAGGCCCAGCCGGTGAGGTGGTAGAGCACCACCCGGAAGAGGGCGAGGGCCCGCAGGAGGTCGAAGTAGCGGTCCCGGCCCGGGGCGCGGGCGGCCGGGTCCCGCGGTCCTCCGTCGGACTGCGGGGGCACGCCCGGTGCCGTGGAACCGGGCGGCGTGGAACCGGGCGGCGTCGCGTCCGGTGGCGTGGAGCCGTGTGCGAGGGTGCTCATCCGACCGGCCTCCGCTCCCCCGACTGCTGCTGGGGCACGGCCCCCTCCGGGGCACCGGGCAGGCCGACGGCCCCCGTCCGCCGCAGCTTCTGCCAGCGCAGCCGGCCGCCGGTCAGCGCCGTGATCCACGACTGGAGCAGGACGACGTACATGAGCTGGCGGTAGAGGAGCTGCTGGAGCGGGAGGGAGATCAGGTGGGTCATGCGCTCCTTGTCGAGGTGGAACGCCAGGGCGGCGCAGACCACCTGGACGGCCAGGACGCCCAGCCAGGCGCCGATCGTCTTCTCCGTGGGCCCGAAGATCAGCCCGTAGAGCAGGAACACGTCGATGAGCGGGGCCAGCAGGGGCGCGACGACCATGAAGAGCGACACCAGCGGCATGCCCACGCGGCCGAAGCGGCCGGAGGGGCCCCGGTCGAAGAGGGAGCCACGGTGCTTCCAGATCGCCTGCATGGTGCCGTACGACCAGCGGTAGCGCTGGGACCACAGCTGCTGCACGGATTCCGGGGCCTCGGTCCAGGCGCGCGCGTTCTCGGCGTAGACGACGTGCCAGCCGTCGCGGTGCATGGCCATGGTGATGTCGGTGTCCTCGGCGAGGGTGTCCTCGCTCATCCCGCCGACCCGTTCGAGGGCCGTGCGGCGGAACGCCCCGACCGCGCCGGGGATCGTCGGCATGCAGCGCAGGATGTCGTACATCCGGCGGTCGAGGTTGAAGCCCATCACGTACTCGATGTGCTGCCAGGCGCCGATGAGGGTGTCCCGGTTGCCGACCTTGGCGTTGCCCGCGACCGCGCCGACGCGGGGGTCGGCGAAGGGCTGGACCAGTTCGCGGACGGTGGACGGTTCGAAGACCGTGTCGCCGTCCATCATGACGATGATCTCGTGCCGGGCGTTGGCGATGCCCCGATTGAGGGCGGCGGGCTTGCCCGCGTTGAGCTGCCGTACGACGCGGACGCCCGGCAGGTCCTTGCCGAGTTCCTCGACGATGCCGGCCGTGCCGTCGCTGGAGCCGTCGTCGATGACCAGCACCTCGATGGGGTGGTCGCTCGCCACCAGGGAACGGACCGTCTTCTCGATGCACTTGGCCTCGTTGTACGCGGGGACGAGCACCGAGACGGGTTCCGTGACCGGCCCGCCCGGGCCCCAGCGGAAGCCGCGGCGGCGGACCTTGCGGGCGTGCGCGATCGACAGGATCAGCATCAGCCCGAAGCGGGCGAGGACGAGGACACCGACGACCGCGAGGGCGACGACGAGGACGCTCGTGGTCTTCTCCGAGACCTGTACCAGGGTGACCCAGACCTTGCCCTTCGCCAGGCCGAGGCCGGTGACCGGGGTGTGGGCGCTGGGGGCCCTCAGGGCGCCGGTCAGGGTGTCGAACTTGTAGCCCTTGACCTGGAGTTGGGGAATGTAGCGGTCCAGTGCGGCGACGGTCTGCGAGCGGTCGCCGCCGGAGTCGTGCATCAGCACGACCGCGCCCTCGCCGCGCTCGGGCGTGGACCGGCGGATGATCTCGGCGACGCCGGGCCGCTTCCAGTCCTGGCTGTCGGTGTCGCTGACGACGGTGATGTAACCGCGGCTGCCGATGTACCGCGTCACCGGCCAGGTCCGGTTGTCCATGCGCTCCGAGAACGACGAGTACGGCGGCCGGAACAGCGAGGTGCGGATGCCGGCGGCGCCCGCGAGCGCCAGCTGGTTCTGGGAGAGCTCCCAGTCGACGCGGTCCTTGCTCTGCAGCGAGAGGTCCGGGTGGTTGAAGGTGTGCAGCCCGATCTCGTGGCCCTCGTCGACCATGCGCTGGACCAGGTCGGGGTAGCGGGAGGCCATGGTGCCGGTGATGAAGAAGACGGCCTTGGCGTCGTGCTTCCTCAGCATGTCGAGGACCTTGGGGGTCCACCGGGGGTCCGGCCCGTCGTCGAACGTCAGGACCAGTTCGTAGTCGGGGACGTCCAGGCTGCGCAGGCGCTCCGAGCGGGTGTCGATGACGGGCCCGCCCTTCAGTATCTCCTTCGGCACCCGGTCGTTCGAGACGGGCGGCCGGACCCGGTGGTCCGCGAGGATCTCGCTGTGCACGTATCCGCGCAGCATGAGCATGGCCATCAGGGCGAGGAGCAGCACACAGGGCAGCAGGTAGCGCAGCGGCAGCCGCCGCCCGGAACGCTTCTTCGGGCTCTTGCGCGCACGCTTCGCGGCGCCGTTCCCGGTGGTGTCGACAGGGTCAGTCGAATCCGGGTTCGAGGACGGCGAGGAGCGGGTGGGGCGCCGGGCGGCACGCGAGGGCGTGCCGCCGCGCTGGGAGCGGGTCATCAGGCGGGTGTCTCCGGGTTCTGCGGTCCCTGCGGGTCCTGCGGGCCCGCCGGCTCCTGCGGGCTCTGTGAGCTGTCCGAGGTCGCCGGGGCCGGCTCGACGGGCGCCGGGGAGGCGGGGCCGCCCGCGACGGTGTCCGTGCCGCCGCCGTCCGGGGCGGGTCCGGGGTCGGTGGTGTCCGAGGGCGAGGGCGACGGCGAGCCCGAAGGGCTGGGGTCGACCTTCGGCGGCTCGGAGGCGGAGGCGGACGGCTCGGGGTCCTTGGCGCTGGTGCTCGGCTTCGGCCGGGGCACCACTCCGGCGCTGGGCTCGGCCGAGGGCTCGGCGCCGGCGGACGACTCCGGCCGCTTCGCCCGGCCCGCCGCGCCGGTCGGCGACTTGCCGCCGGGCGAGACCGTCGCTCCCGCGCGGCCGCCGCCCGGACCGGAGTCCGGGACGAAGCCGTCCGCCGTGTCGGCCCGGTCGTCCGACTCGGCCGGCAGCGGAGGTGTGTCCACCTTGCCCGCCGGCTTGTCGTCCTTCTGCATCGGCACCGGCAGCCAGGGCGCGTCGGAGTTGCCCGACACCAGGGTGCCGACGATGACCACGGCGTACGCGGCGCAGGCGGTGCCGACGGCGATGCCGAGGCGACGGTAGAGGTTGCGGCGCCGCCCCGACTCGTCGACGAAGACGGGCCCGTCGGAGTCCTGGGCGGCTCCCGCCGCGTCCCCGTTCTTCCCGGCGTGCTTGCCGGTTCCTTCCTCCACCTCGCGCCCGACACCGTCGAGTTGGACGGTCACCTCGTGCGGATCGTGGTTGCGGCCGGGCTGGTCGGGCCGCTCCCAGGGCGCCGCCTCCACCTGGGAGACCGCTCCCGTTCTGCCGGCGGCGTCGGGCCAGACCACCTGGTCCGACGCACCGCTGTCACTACCACCACGGCCCGGACCCGGGCCCTCGCCCTCGGTCCGCTTCGGCTGAATGCCCTTGGGCCAGTTGTCGACGTGCACGCACTTCCCCCCACGGGATCGTTCCGAGCGCGTGGTCGATGCCGGACTGTCGCACTTTCCTGTACCGGACCGGGCCCCCACCCGATCCGGGGCGCCCCACCCATCACACGCACCCGGGCCAACGAATGTATGGGCGGGAAAGATGTGTATGTGTGTGACGTCAGGTGAAGGTCATCATGATGAGTGCATCTGTGGGCGGAATCCACCCGTCCTCCGGATGTGACAGCCATACTTCCGCCCGCGCCAGCTCGGCGGCGGCCCGCCGCAACGCGTCCAGCCCCGGATGGTTGAGCCCTTCGCGCCACACCAGCGAGACGGGCGACAGCGGTACGGGGTCGACGAGCGGCCGCGCGACCGTGCCCGGCATGGGCGGGAAGTCCACCACCGCCAGCACCGGTGACCTGGTCTTGGCCATGATCCGCTGGAACTCCTCCTCCCCCACGGCCAGCGGGGCGGGCGCCGCGACCTCGATCCCCCGCCCCTCGAACAGCCGCGCCGCCAGGTCCGTCCACTCCCGCGTACGGGGGTTGCCGGCCCCCGCGTAGACCCGCTCGCCCGCGAGTTCCGCCAGCGGTACGGCGTCCAGCGCGGCCAGCCGGTGGTCCTCGGGCAGGATCACCGTCATCGGCGCGTACCGCACCGGCTGCTGGGCGAGCCGCGCCCGCACCGCGGGGTCGAGCCCCGCGAACCTCCCGAACGACACGTCGAGGCGCCCCGCCAGGATCTCGGCCGCCGCATGGGTCAGCCCGCTCTCGTAGCGGGCCATCAGCTCCAGCTCCGGCGCGAGTTCCCGGGCTCGCCGCAGCACCCGTGCCCCGGTGGCCAGCCCCGGCGAGTTGAGGTCCACCAGGAGGGGCCGCACCTGCCGGAACGCGGCCACCAGCTCCTCCTGCGCCTCCAGCACCCGCCGCGCGTGGGGCACCAGCCGCTCCCCGTCCGCCGTCAACGCCACCTGCCGGGTACTGCGCACGAACAACTCCACCCCCAACTCCCGCTCCAGCCGCCGCACATCCCGGCTGAGTGCCTGCTGGGCGACGTAGAGCCGAGCGGCGGCCCGGGTGAAGTGCAGTTCCTCGGCGACGGCGAGGAACCCACGCAGAAGCCGAGGATCGACGGCGTACGGGGCAGCGGACATCCGGCGAATCTACAACCGAAGCGCGTGAATGGCGACGGAGCAGGTGTTGGACGGTGGATCAAGGAACGGGCGACGGTGAGTCACATGCCGAGACACGACCCCGACCACCCCCACATGCCCCTGCTCACCGTCACCGCGGACACCCTGGTGGCAGCCGACTTCTCTTCTCGTCGCCGCCCAGGAACCGCGCCCCGAAAGGGGCGCGGGGAACTGCGCGAGAACCCCCACCCACCCGCACCCGCCGACGAAACACACACCCCGGCCCCCTACCGCGCCCTCTTCCAGCGCCCCGGCACCCGCGGCTTCGCCGCAGCCGCCCTCCTCGCCCGCCTCCCCATGGGCATGTTCAGCGTGAGCGCGATCCTCATGATCGCCGGCGCCCACGGCTCCTACGCCCTCGCCGGCGCCGTCGTCGCCACCGGCCTCGCCGCCACCGCCCTGGTCGCCCCCTGGACCGCCCGCCTCGTGGACCGCCACGGCCAGGCCAGGATCGCCGTACCCGCCACCGCCGTCGCCCTCCTCGGTGCCCTCTTCCTGATCGCCTGCGTCCACTGGAACGCCCCGGCCTGGACCCTGTTCGCCTCCTACGCGGCCACCGCCACGGTCCCCAACACGGGCGGCATGTCCCGCGCCCGCTGGGCGCACCTCCTCAAGGACGACCCGGCCGCGCTGCACACCGCCAACTCCTTCGAACAGGCGGCGGACGAGCTCTGCTTCATGATCGGCCCGGTCGTCGCCGCCTTCCTCTGCACGACGCTGTTCGCCGAGGCCGGCACCCTGGTCGGCGGTCTGCTCTGCATGACGGGCGTCCTGTTCTTCGCCGCCCAACGCGCCACGGAGCCGCCCCCCACCGGCCGTACGACCGCGAAGTCCCCCCTGCGCGCCCCCGGCATCCCCCCGCTCCTCGCCGTCTTCCTCGCCACCGGCGCGGTCTTCGGCTCCCTGGAGGTCGTCACCATCGCCTACGCGGACGCCCGGGGCCACGCCTCCTCGGCGGGGGTGATCCTCGGCCTCCAGGCGGCCGGCTCCTGCGCGGCGGGGCTGGCCTACGGCGCGCTGCGGGTGACGGGCCCGGCGGAGCGCCGTTTCCGCCGCTGCCTGGCCGCGATGGCCGTCCTGATGGCGCTGCCCTGGCTCTCCGCCGTCGCCACCGGGTCCCTGCTGTTCCTCGCCCCGGCCCTCCTGCTCGCCGGTATGGCCACCGCCCCCACGATGGTCACCGCCATGGCCCTGGTCCAGCACCGCACCCCGCGGGGCCAGTTGAACGAGGGCATGACCCTCGCCGTCACCGGTCTGCTCGGCGGGATAGCGGGCGGCTCGGCCCTGGGCGGCTGGGTCGTGGAACACGCCCCGGCGGCGGGCGCCGGCCCGGCCTCCGACACGGTCGGCTTCGCGGTGCCGGTGGCCGCGGCGGCCCTGGCCCTGCTGGTCGCGGTGATCCGGCCGAATTCCCGCGCACCCATTGACGCGCTCTGAGCCCACCCTTACCTTCCGTCGAAGCGCTTCGACGTCATTCGTCGAAGCGATTCGACTGCACCGTTCGACGATCCACGAGTCCGAGATCCATCCGACTCCCCTGGAGGCGCGGGATGTGGGCGGCACGAAGGCGTATGACGGCGGTCGCGGCGGCGGCCCTGAGCGGGGCCCTGCTCCTGGCCTCCTGCGGCGGTTCGGACGGCGACGGTGGCGGGGACGGGAAGACGCTCCGCCTCTGGCACTACGAGGGCCCCGACAGCGCGATGGGCGTGGCCTGGAACGCGGCGATCGAGGAGTTCGAGAAGACCCATCCGGGCGTCGAGGTCGAGTTCGAGGAGAAGGGTTTCGAACAGATCCGCAAGACCGCCCCGATGGTCCTCAACTCCTCCGACGCGCCGGACCTGATGGAGTACAACAAGGGCAACGCGACGGCCGGGCTCCTCTCCAAGCAGGGCCTGCTGACCGACCTCACCCCTGAGGTCACCGCGCGCGGCTGGGACAAGAAGATCGGCGCGGGGGTCCGTACCACCAGCCAGTACGACGAGGACGGGGTCATGGGCTCCGGCAAGTGGTACGGCGTGCCGAACTACGCCGAGTACACGATGGTCTTCTACAACAAGGACCTCTTCGCCGAGCACGGCATCGCCGAGCCGACCACGTTCGCCGAACTCACCGCCGCCATGGACGAGTTCGTGAAGGCGGGCATCACCCCGCTGGCCAACGCCGGCGCCGAGTACATGGCGCAGCAGTACCTGTACCAGCTGGCGCTGAGCAAGGCGGACCGTGCCTGGGTCGACGCCTTCGAGCTGTACCGGGGCGAGGTGGACTTCCACGACGCCGCGTGGACGTACGGGGCGCGGACCTTCGCCGACTGGGTGGAGAAGGGGTACATCAGCGAGAAGTCGACGGGCACGAAGTCCGAGGACGCGGGCGTCTCGTTCATCCAGGGCAAGGCGCCGATCCTGTTCTCGGGGAGCTGGTGGTACGGCCGCTTCCAGGCGGAGAACAAGTTCGACTGGGGCACCTTCCCGTGGCCCGGCACCGACCTCACGCTCGGCTCGGGCGGCAACCTCTGGGTCGTCCCCGAGGGCGCGAAGAACAAGGAACTCGCCTACGACTTCATCGACATCACCATGTCGGAGAAGATCCAGAATCTGCTGGGCAACGAGGGCGGGGTCCCGGTGGCCGCCGACCCGGACGCCGTCACCGACCCGCGGGCCAAGGAGCTGATCGCCGACTTCAACGCCCTCGCCGAGAAGGACGCGCTGGCCTTCTACCCCGACTGGCCCGTCCCCGGCTTCTACGACGTCCTCGTCTCCGAGACCCAGAAGCTGATCACGGGCAGCGCGGACCCGGACGCCTACCTGGACGCCATCGGGGAGGCGTACGAGAAGGACGCGCCGAAGCGATGACGGTGACCGTCGAACGGGGGGCGGCGGCCGGTGCGAAGCGCCCGGCCGGCCGCTCCCGCCACCGGCCGCGCCGCCCCGGCGACTCCTACGCCCTGTTCCTCCTCCCGGGCGCCCTCGCGTTCCTCGCCGTCGTCGTGGTCCCGTTCCTGATGAACACGGGGGTGAGCTTCACCGACTGGCAGGGGGTGGGCAGCCCCGAGTGGTCCGGTCTCGCCAACTACCGGGAGCTGGTCGGCGACGAGGACTTCTGGGCGTCGTTCCGGCACAGCCTGTTCATGGTGGTCGCCATGGCCGCCGTGCCGACCGCGCTCGGGCTGGTGCTGGCGGCCGCCCTGTTCGACTTCGTCGGCAAGCACTTCGGCGGCCGGGTCACCGCCGTGCTGCGCGCCTGCTTCTACCTCCCGCAGGTGCTGCCGATCGCGGTCGCCGGCATCGTCTGGAGCTGGATCCTCGCCCCGGAAAACGGCTCCCTGAACGAGCTGCTGAAGGCGGTCGGGCTCGGCGGTTGGCAGCAGGACTGGCTCGGCGACCCGGACCTCGCCCTCTACACCGTCATGGCCGTGATGGTGTGGGTGCAGCTCGGCTTCCCGCTGGTCGTCTTCATGGCGGGCCTGCAACGCGTCGACCCGGCGCTGTACGAGGCGGCCGAACTGGACGGCGCCGGCTGGTGGCGCCGCTTCCTGCACATCACGCTGCCGCAGATCCGCCCCGAGATCCACGTGGTCCTCCTCTGGTGCACGATCGCCGCGCTGAAGGTGTTCGGCGCGGTGTACGTCCTGACCAAGGGCGGCCCCGGAGGCGCGACGGACGTGCCGTCGTACTTCTCCTTCACCACGTTCTTCGAGAAGACCCAGGTCGGCTACGGCGCGGCGATCTCCACCGTCCTGACCGTGCTCGTCCTCGCCCTGGCCCTGGTCGGCCTGAAGCTCCAGGAGAGGACCGACCGATGACCACCGCCCTGCGCCGCTACCCGGTGCTCATCGCCCTGTGCGTCGCGGCCCTGTTCATGACCGTGCCGTTCCTGATCGTCGCGCTCAACGCGGTCAAGTCCCCGGCGGAGTACGCCCAGAACGGCCCGCTCAGCCTCCCCGAGGGCTTCTACACGGACGGCGTGCGGGACTTCTGGGAGCGCGTCGACTTCGGCCGCAAGCTCGTCAACTCGGTGCTGATCAGCGGCTCGGTGGCGGTGCTCGCCGTGGTCCTGTCCGTCCTGAACGCGTACGCGATCGGCATCGGCCGCGTCAGGGGCCGGACCTGGGTCCTCGCCTTCTTCGTCCTCGCGAACGTGCTCCCGCAGGAGGCGCTGGTCTACCCGGTCTACTACCTGAGCAAGGAGGTCGGCCTCTACGACACCAGGCTCAGCGTGATCATCGTCTTCACGGTGATCCAGGCGGCCTTCGGCACCTACCTCCTCGCCTCGGTCCTCGGGCAGTTCCCCCGCGAGATCGTCGAGGCGGCCCGGATCGACGGCGCGACCAAGTGGCAGGTGCTGTGGCGGATCGTCGTCCCCGTGAGCCGCCCGACCCTGGGGGTGCTCCTGGTCTTCTTCTTCATCTGGACCTGGAACGAGTTCCTGCTCCCCCTGGTCATGCTGATCTCCAACGACAACCAGACCGTGTCCGTGGCCCTCGGCGTCCTCCAGGGCCAGCGCCTCATGGACGCCACGATGACCAACGCGGCCGCCCTGCTCGGACTGCTCCCCGCCCTCGTGTTCTTCCTCCTCTTCCAGCGCACGCTCACCCGCGGCATCGCCGTGGGAGCCGTGAAGTAGGCCGTGACGTAAGGAGATCGCCCCCACATGAAGTTCACCGACGGCTACTGGTTGCTCCGCGAGGGAGTCACCGCCGCGCATCCGGCCGAGGTCCTCGACGTCACCGCCACGGACGGCGGCGCCCTGGAGCTGCACGCCCCGACCCAGCCCGTCCGCCACCGCGGCGACCTGCTGAAGGGACCGGTCGTGACGATCAGCGCCCACGCCCCGATGCCCGACGTCATCGGTGTCACGTTCACCCACTTCGAGGGCGAACAGCCACGCGGCCCCCGATTCGAGCTGACCACCGAGGAGTTCACCCCGCACATCTCCTCCGACGACGAGCACGCCACCCTCACCGCCGGAGAGCTGTCGGTCCGGATCGCGCGCGGCGGCCCCTGGCAGGTCGACTTCCTCGCCCACGGCCGCACGCTCACCTCCAGCGGCCCCAAGTCGATGGGCATCATGCGCGAGGCGTCCGGCGCCCACCACCTCCGCGAACAGCTCAACCTGGGCGTCGGCACCTCCGTCTACGGCCTCGGCGAACGCTTCGGCCCGCTGGTCAAGAACGGCCAGGTCGTCGACATCTGGAACGCGGACGGCGGCACGGCCACCGAACAGGCGTACAAGAACGTGCCGTTCTATCTCACCGACGCGGGCTACGGCGTCTTCGTCGACCACCCGGGCAAGGTGTCCTTCGAGGTCGCCTCGGAGGTGGTGTCGAGGGTCCAGTTCAGCGCGGAGACCCAGCAGCTCACGTACTACGTCATCTACGGCCCCACCCCGAAGGACATCCTCCGCAAGTACACGGCCCTCACCGGCCGCCCGGCCCTGCCGCCCGCCTGGTCGTTCGGCCTGTGGCTGTCGACGTCCTTCACCACCTCCTACGACGAGGAGACGGTGACCTCGTTCATCGAGGGCATGCGGGAGCGCCGGCTGCCGCTGTCCGTCTTCCACTTCGACTGCTTCTGGATGCGCGAGTTCCAGTGGTGCGACTTCGCGTGGGACACCCGGGTCTTCCCCGACCCGGAGGGCATGCTGGCCCGCCTCAAACGCCGGGGCCTCAGAATCAGCGTCTGGATCAACCCGTACATCGCCCAGCGCTCCCCGCTCTTCGCGGAGGGCAAGGCCCTCGGCCACCTCCTGCGCCGGCCGGACGGCAGCGTCTGGCAGTGGGACCTGTGGCAGCCCGGCATGGCGCTGGTGGACTTCACCAACCCGGCGGCCCGCGAGTGGTACGCCTCGAAGCTGGAGGCGCTGCTCGCCCAGGGCGTCGACTGCTTCAAGACCGACTTCGGCGAGCGGGTGCCCCTGGACGTGGTCTGGTCCGACGGCTCGGACCCGGAGCGGATGCACAACTACTACACCCAGCTCTACAACCGCACCGTCTTCGACGTCCTGCGCAAACACCGGGGCGAGGGCGAGGCGGTCCTCTTCGCCCGCTCGGCGACGGTCGGCGGCCAGCGCTTCCCCGTCCACTGGGGCGGCGACTGCGAGTCCACGTACGAGTCGATGGCCGAGTCCCTGCGCGGTGGCCTGTCGCTCGGCCTGTCGGGCTTCGGCTACTGGAGCCACGACATCGGCGGCTTCGAGGGCACCCCCTCACCGGCCCTGTTCAAACGGTGGATCGCCTTCGGCCTGCTCTCCTCCCACAGCCGGCTGCACGGCTCGTCGTCGTACCGGGTCCCCTGGCTCTTCGACGACGAATCGGTCGACGTGCTCCGCGAGTTCACCCAGCTCAAGCTCAGCCTCATGCCCTACCTCCACGAAGCGGCGCGCACCGCCCACACCGAGGGGGTGCCGATGATGCGGGCGATGGTGCTGGAGTTCCCGGACGACCCGGGCTGCGCGCATCTGGAACGCCAGTACATGCTCGGCCCCGACCTCCTCGTGGCCCCCGTCTTCAGCGACGAGGGCGACGTCACGTACTACGTCCCCAAGGGCACCTGGACCCGCTTCCCCGACGGCGGCACGGTCACCGGCCCCCGCTGGGTCCGCGAACGCCACGACTTCCTCAGCGTGCCCCTCCTGGTCCGTCCGGGCGCGGTCGTCCCGGTCGGCGCGACGGTGGACCGCCCGGACTACGACCACGCCGACGGGGTCACCCTGCGCGCGTACGGCCTCGACCACGGCGACCGGGTGACGGTCCCGGTGGGCGGGGTGACGTTCACCGTCGTCCGGGAGGGGAACGTGCTGCGGGCGTCCTGCGCCGATCCGAGGGCGCCCTGGGGGCTGGCGGCGCACGGGCGCGAGGTCCGGGCGGAGGCGGGCACGGGGTTCCTGACGATGGATCTGGACGGGGAGTCCGCTCCCCCGGGAACGAGGACGAGGTGACCGTGAAGATCACGGACGTGGCCCGGCACGCGGGCGTCTCCCCGAGCACCGTGTCGTACGCGCTGAGCGGCAAGCGCCCGATCTCGGCGGAGACCCGGGCACGGGTCGAGGCGTCCATCCGCGAGCTCGGCTACCGCCCGCACGCGGGTGCCCGCGCCCTGGCCAGCAGCAAGTCGAAGGTGCTGGCGATGGTGGTGCCGTTACGGGCCGGGATCCATGTGCCGGTGGTCATGCGGTTCGCCGTCTCGGCGGTCACGGCGGCCCGCGCACACGACCACGACGTCCTGCTGTTGACGCAGGAGGAGGGCGAGGAGGGCCTGCTGCGGGTGGCGGACTCGGCCCTGGTGGACGCGTTGATCGTGATGGACGTCCAACTCCACGACCCGCGGCTGCCGTTGCTGCGCACGCTGGACCGCCCCTCGGTCCTGATCGGCTTTCCCGCCGACCCCTCCGGTCTGACCTGCATCGACCTGGACTTCAGGACGGCGGGCGAACTCTGCGTGGAGCATCTGGCCGGTCTGGGCCATCGCGTGGTCGGCCTGATCGGCTCCCCGCCCGAGGTCTACGTCCGCCAGACGTCGTTCGCGCAGCGTGTCGTCCAGGGCTTCACCTCGGCCGCCACCCGCAACGGCATGGCCTCCACGGTCCACCCCTGCGAGGCGACCCCGGCGGCGGCCCGCGCGGTCGCGGAACGCCTCCTGCGCGAACAACCGGCCCTCACTGGCGTGGTGATCCACAACGAGGCGGTCCTGGAACCGCTGGTCGACGCGTTCGAGCACCTCGGCCTGCGGATCCCCACCGACCTCTCGATCACGGCGCTCTGCCCGGACGACGTCGCCGCGGGCCTCCCCGTGCCCGTCACCTCGATCGCCATCCCGGCGGCGGAGGTGGGCGAGCAGGCGGTGGCCCTGCTGATGCGGAAGCTCTCCGGCACGCCCGTTCCCGAGGCCACCCTGCTCCCGCCCCGGCTGACCGTCCGGGCGAGCACGGCCCGCCGGGTGACCGCCTGAGACATGACGAAAGCCCCGCTGCTGTGGCGCAGCGGGGCTTTCGCCCACATGGGAATTGTGGAGATGGCGGGAATCGAACCCGCGTCCAACGGTGCTAAATCAGGGCTTCTCCGTGTGCAGTTCGCTGTGATTTTCTCGGCCCCGGCGATCACGCGAACAAGTCGCCGACGGGCCCAGTCACTGTTTGATTTCCCATCGAACCCCGTGACCGGGCTCGATGGTTTAGTTCCCTAGATTATGCCAGGATCCGGGTCGGGAACGCTCCCGGGCTGACACCCATTAGGGACCTTCAGTCACTGCTTATTAGGCAGCGAGAGCGAAGGTCTGGGAATCGCGCTTGGTGTTGGCGATTATTGGTTGCGACATATGGTTAACGAGATCATTGCCGCTTCCTCGACACGCTTCCCCTGCCTCAACAGCCGCTGTCGAAACCGATCATCCCCATGTTGTGTTTTCAATGCGCACACCGGCCGCGGCCGGTGTTGACACCATCGTACGTGACCAACGGGAGGGCGTGCCACCGTATTCCCGGCGGTCTCGCCCTACTGGCCCCGCTGCTTCCGCTTCGCCGCCGCGATCGCCCGGTCCGACTCGCGCCGGTCCTGCTTCTCCCGCAGCGTCTGCCGCTTGTCGTACTCCTTCTTGCCTCGCGCGAGCGCGATCTCGGCCTTGGCCCGGCCGTCCTTGAAGTACAGGGCGAGGGGCACGATCGTGTGGCCCGTCTCCTGCGCCTTGGACTCCAGCTTGTCGATCTCCTCGCGGTGCAGCAGCAGCTTCCGCTTGCGGCGCGCGGAGTGGTTGGTCCAGCTGCCCTGGTGGTACTCGGGGATGTGGGCGTTGTGCAGCCACGCCTCACCCCGGTCGATCTGGACGAAGCCGTCGGCCAGTGACGTCCGGCCCTCGCGCAGCGACTTGACCTCGGTCCCCATGAGGACGAGACCGGCCTCGTAGGTGTCGATGATCGCGTAGTCGTGCCGGGCCTTCTTGTTCTGGGCGACGATCTTCTTCTTGCCGCCCTTCTCGCCGTCCCTGGCTTTGGCGGCCGCCCCGCCCTGCTTGGGCTGGGACTCCTTCGGTACGTACATTCCCTTGCTCATAGTGCCGTCCATTTTCGCACCACACAGGGGGTGCGGGGGAAGCCGATTAACGAGCGTGGCTCACTGCCCGAGACCGCTGAGCACCGTCTCGGCCCGCCGCAGGGCGTCCTCGTCCGCTTCGAGGTCGGGGGTGATGCCCCGGCCGTCGACGCCCCGGCCGGAGGGGGTGCGGTAGTGGCCGACGGTCAGTTCGGCGACGGAACCGTCGGGGAGGCGGCTCGGCATCTGCACCGAGCCCTTGCCGAACGTGCGGGAGCCCACGACCACCGCGCGTCCCCGGTCCTGGAGGGCCCCGGTGAGCAGCTCGGCCGCGCTCATCGTGCCGCCGTCGACGAGCGCGACCAGGGGTCTGGTGGTGTCGCCGCCGGGTTCGGCGTGCAGGGCCCGCTCCTTGCCCTTGACGTCGTACGTGGCGACGAGGCCCCCGTCGAGGAAGGCGGAGGCGGCGGTGACGGCCTCGGAGACCAGACCGCCGGAGTTGCCACGGAGGTCGAGGACGAAGCCGGCGGCGTCGGCGCCCTGCTCCACGGCGGCTCGTACGAGATCGCCGGAGCCCTTGGTGAACGCGTCGACCGTGATGACGCTGGCCCCGCCGGCGGTGCGGCTCACGGTCACGTCCTCGGTGGAGAGACGGGCCCGGCGCAGTGTCGCGGACCAGGTCCGCCCGGCGCGCTCCAGCTCCAGTTCCACCTTGGTGCCGGCGGCCGCGCTCTCGGGGGTGCCGGACTTCCCGGTGCCCTCGTCGATCGCGTCGCCGCGGAGTAAGGAGACGACCTCGGTGACCGGGCGGCCGTCGACCTTCTCGCCGTCGACGCTCACGAGACGGTCGCCCGCGCGGATCCCGGCGCGGGCGGCGGGCGAGCCCTCCTGCACCCGGGTCACCTCGACACGGCCGTCGCGCTCCAGCCGGGTCCAGAGGCCGACGCCGGTGTACTCGCCGTCGAGGGCCTCCTCGAACTGCTCGTACTCGCCCTCGGAGTAGACCGCGCCCCACCGGTCGCCGCTGCGGCTGACGGCGCGCTCGGCGGCCTCCACGGGGGACTTGCCCTCGGCCATGGCCTCGGCGGCGGCGTCGGCGACGTCCTGCTCCCGGTCGGCCGCGACGGAGCGGGAGGGGTTCGCGACGGCCGTGGTCCCACGGCCCGGGGCGTCGAAGGAGCCGGTCGCGGCACCCGTGGCGAGCACACTCGCGAAGACCAATGTCAGGGCGGCCCCGCGGCCGACGCGGCGGGGCTGGCAGAACAGGTCGCGGCCTGACATGTCGGCGAGTCTAGGACAACGCGAAGGGCCGTACCGGCCCTTGCCGGTACGGCCCTCAGGGGCGTGCGTCACACCTTCAGGTACTTGCGCAGCGCGACGAACGCGGCCAACGCCGGCATCAGGAAGCTCACCGTGAGGATGAGCGGCAGCTTGACGAGGACCGCGTCCCAGCCGACGAAATTGATCAAAGGCAGGTTCTGGGACAGCGCCACTCCGTTGTCGATCACGAAGTACTGGCCCAGGCCCAGGAAGACACAGGCGATCACTCCGCCGATGACACCGGCGACCGCCGCCTCCATGATGAACGGCGCCTGGATGTAGAAGCCCGAGGCGCCCACCAGCCGCATGATCCCGATCTCACGACGACGGCTGAACGCGGAGACACGCACGGTGTTGACGATCAGCAGCAGCGCCACGACCAGCATGACCGCCATCACACCGCGCGCCGCGAGGTTCAGGTAGCCGAGGAGCTTGAAGAGGTTGTCCAGGATGCCCTTCTGGTCCTGCACCGACTGCACACCGTCACGGCCGTTGAAGGCGCTCGCGATGACCTGGTACTTCTCCGGGTCCTTCAGCTTGATGCGATACGACTCCTGCATCTGGTCCGGAGTGAGGCTGCTGGCCAGCGGGGAGTCGCCGAACTGCTCCTTGTAGTGCTTGTACGCCTCGTCCTGCGACTCGTGGGCGACGTTGTCGACGACCGCCATCTTGTCCAGGTCGGACTTGATCTGGTTCTTCTGCTCGGTCGTGACGGCGCCCTTGGCGCAGTTGGGGTCGGACTCCGCGTCGCTCTTGTTGCAGAGGAAGATCGACACGTTGACCTTGTCGTACCAGTAGCCCTTCATCTGGCTGACCTGGTCGCTCATCAGCAGCGAGCCACCGAACAGGGCGAGGGAGAGGGCGACGGAGACGATGACCGCGAAGGTCATCGTGAGATTGCGGCGGAGACCGACACCGATCTCCGACAGGACGAACTGGGCCTGCATGGCGTCTCGCTGAGCCTTTCGTGGACGGGGGCGGTCAGTGCTGGTAGCCGTAGACGCCGCGTGCCTGGTCGCGGACGAGGCGGCCCTTCTCCAGCTCGATGACGCGCTTGCGCATCTGGTCCACGATGTTCTGGTCGTGGGTCGCCATCACCACGGTGGTGCCCGTGCGGTTGATGCGGTCGAGCAGCTTCATGATGCCGACGGAGGTCTGCGGGTCGAGGTTGCCGGTGGGCTCGTCCGCGATGAGGAGCTTGGGCCGGTTCACGAAGGCCCGCGCGATGGCCACGCGCTGCTGCTCACCACCCGACAGCTCGCCCGGCATCCGCTCCTCCTTGCCGCCGAGGCCGACCAGTTCCAGCACCTGCGGCACGGACTTGCGGATCTCGCCGCGGGACTTGCCGATGACCTCCTGCGCGAAGGCGACGTTCTCGCCGACCGTCTTGTTCGGCAGCAGCCGGAAGTCCTGGAACACCGTCCCCAGCTGGCGGCGCATCTGCGGCACCTTCCAGTTGGACAGGCGCGCGAGGTCCTTGCCCAGGACGTGCACCTGGCCCTGGCTGCACCGCTCCTCCCGGAGGATCAGCCGCAGGAACGTGGACTTTCCGGAGCCGGAGGAGCCCACGAGGAACACGAACTCGCCCTTCTCCACCTCCAGGGAGACATCCCTGAGTGCGGGGCGGGTCTGCTTGGGGTAGACCTTGGACACGTTGTCGAATCGGATCACGGATGCACCACAAGCCGTCGGGAATGGATGGACGAGACTGTACCGTCCCCGGCCCCGTAAGGGGCGCGGGGAACTGCGCGACAAGCCCCCACCGGCCCGCAGCCGCGCGACCACGGCTACCAGCCCCTTTCGTAGGCGCCCGCGCAACCTCCGGCGGAACCTGGCACAGTGGTGTAGAGGAACGGTCCGGCTCCGCGAAGCGTTGAGGTATGTGTGAGGCCATTGCAAGGAGGGCGAGGCGCATGACGTACGACCGGTTGGTGTGCGCGAACTGCGCGTCCCCCGTCGCCGAGGGCCGTTGCCATGTGTGCCGGGCCAGCCGCGAGCGTCTCCAGCAGGAGAACCCCTTCGCGAGCCTGAGCCCCATGACCCTGATCGCCCTCCTGGCGATCCTCATAGCGGCCGTGGCGCTGCTGGCGCACCAGACGGCATAGGGACGCCTCGCCGCCACAGACGCGTGCGCGGGGCAAGACGTACGACAACGTAAGACGAAGGCCCGGGGCTGGCTGCCCCGGGCCTTCGTCGTACGCGTGTGGTGCTGTGCCGACCGTCTACGGTCAGGCGGCCGCGCCGCGGCCGACCATCAGGCGCGGCAGCAGACGGAAGCCGATACCGCCGACGATCATCGTGGCGGCGCCGACCAGCAGGAACGTGGTCTCCGCGGCACCCGTCTCGGCCAGCTCGCCGGTGCCGGCGCCCTGGGCCTCGGTCTCCGTGCCGGTGTCGGTGAGGGCCGAGGAGCCCTCCTGCTGAACGACCTCGTCGTTGCCACCGTCGGTGTCGGTCCCACCGGAGGTGGAGCCGCCGTCGGCGGAGCCGCCGGAGGTGGAGGAACCGCCGTCGCTGCCGCCGGAGGTGGACGAGCCACCGTCGCTGCCGCCGTCGGTGGAGCCGCCGGAGGTCCCGTTCGAGGTGGAGCCGCCCGAGGTGCCGTTGGAGGTTCCGTTCGAGGTGGAACCGCCGGAGGTGCCGTTGGACGTTCCGTTCGAGGTGGAGCCGCTGGTACCGGTGGTGCCCGTGGTACCGGTGGTGCCCGTGGTACCGGTGGTGCCCGTGGTACCGGTGGTGCCCGTGGTACCGGTGGTGCCCGTGGTACCGGTCGTGCCGGTGGTGCCCGTGGTGCCCGTGGTGCCCGTGGTGCCGGTGTCGCCGCCGGTCGTGCCGGACGTACCGATGGTGCCCGTCGTGCTGACGGCGCCGGTCGTGCCGGTCGTGCCGGCGGTGGTCTCACCGGTCGTGGTCTCACCGGTGGTCTCACCCGTGGTCGCACCCACGTTGGTGTTGCCCTCGGTGTCGTTGCCGGTCTGGACCGAGACGCCGGCCCCGAGGGAACCTCCGTCGTCGGTGCTGACATTGACGCCGACACCGAGGTCCAGCGCGGAAGCGGCGCCCGCGGCGGTCAGTGACGCGCCAGCGGCGATCACGGCACCCGCGGCTATGCGCGCCACACGGATCCGCGTCTTCTTCGTCATATGGCTGCTACCCCCAGTAGCTATCAGTAAATGGAGCAGCGCCCGGGGCCGCGATCAACGGGAGCAGTCGGTTGGTTCGAAGTCCCCCGGTTCACATGCGCCCCAGTAATGCGCATGCCATACGCCAACCTTCCCAGTTTTCCCAGCAACGTCAAGGTCGTTGCGTACGCGATGTCCCGTTCACCGCATTTGACCTCGTCAATAACATGTGAGTGTGACGTAAGACCCAGACATCCCCACACAGACAAGGCAACTGCCTCCCGAGGGAAGGCAGTTGCCTTGTCGACAAAGCGCTGAATTCGGCGGGTCTACTTCTCCTGCTGCTTGCGCCAGCGAATTCCGGCCTCGAGGAAGCCCTCGATCTCGCCATTGAACACGGCCTCGGGGTTACCGACTTCGTAGTCGGTGCGGAGGTCCTTGACCATCTGGTACGGGTGCAGGACGTACGAACGCATCTGGTTGCCCCACGAACTGCCGCCGTCCTTGAGGGCGTCCATCTTGGCCCGCTCCTCCTGGCGCTGCCGCTCCAGCAGCTTCGCCTGGAGAACGTTCATGGCGGTGGCCTTGTTCTGGATCTGCGACCGCTCGTTCTGGCAGGAGACGACGATGCCGGTGGGGAGGTGGGTCAACCGGACCGCGGAGTCCGTGGTGTTGACGCCCTGGCCGCCGGGGCCGGAGGAGCGGTAGACGTCCACGCGCAGCTCTGACTCGTCGATCTCGATGTGGTCGGTCTGCTCGACCACGGGCAGGACCTCGACACCGGCGAAGGAGGTCTGGCGCCGGCCCTGGTTGTCGAAGGGCGAGATGCGGACCAGCCGGTGGGTGCCCTGCTCCACGGAGAGCGTGCCGTAGGCGTACGGCACCTGCACGGCGAAGGTGGTGGACTTGATGCCCGCCTCCTCCGCGTACGAGGTCTCGTACACCTCGGTCTTGTAGCCCTTCTGCTCCGCCCAGCGCAGATACATCCGCTGGAGCTTCTCGGCGAAGTCGGCGGCGTCGACGCCACCGGCCTCGGCGCGGATGTTGACCAGGGCCTCACGGGCGTCGTACTCGCCGGACAGGAGGGTACGGACCTCCATCTCGTCCAGCGCCTTGCGGACGGAGACCAGCTCCGACTCGGCCTCGGCGCGGGTGTCCGGGTCGTCCTCCTCCTCGGCCATCTCGAAGAGGACACCGAGGTCGTCGATGCGACCGCGCAGCGCCTCCGCCTTCCTGACCTCGGCCTGGAGGTGGGAGAGCTTGCTGGTGATCTTCTGCGCCTCGTCCGGGTTGTCCCACAGGGACGGCGCGGCCGCCTGCTCCTCGAGCACGGCGATGTCTGCCCTCAGCTTGTCGAGGTCCAAAACGGCCTCGATCGACTCCATGGTCGAGGAGAGGGACTTCAGCTCTTCGGATACATCGACAACTGCCACGCCCCCAGCGTAACGGCTCCGCCGGGGAAGCCATGCGGGGCGGCGGGGGCATGTGCTTCGGCCGCGGGTGGGTGGGGCTTCTCGCGCAGTTCCCCGCGCCCCTGAAAAGCCGGGGCTGCGCCCCCTGCTTTTCAGGCCCGCAGGGCCTGGTCTTTTAGGGGCGCGGGGAACTGCGCGAGAAGCCCCACCGGAGCCGCACCCGCCGACGCACCCGAACCCCCGAGCTATCAGGCGCCCTCAAGGACTACCCGGCGCCGAATTCTTCGTGTCCGTCGGCGCTCCCCCGTCGTCGTCCCCCGACGTCGCCGCCCACGTCCCCACCCCCACCGCCGCGATCAACGCCACCGCCGCCGCCCCGAGGGTGATCCGACGCCGCCGCACCGCGCTCCCCCGGTTCCGCGCGGAGCCGGGCCGCGGCGCCCCCGTCGGGCGAGGCACCCGCGCCGTCCCCCGCGCACCCCCCGCCAGCTCGTCCGGCCCCGGCACCCGCATCGACGTATGGGTGTCCCGGTTGGAGTCCGGCTTGGCCCCCGGCACCAGCGGCACCGCCCCGCGCCGCACCCGCTCACGCGGCGTCGCGGTGGCCTCGGCCGGCTCCTCCTCGTACCCGTCGCCGGACTCCGTCCCCGGCTCGTCGACGTCCAGCGGCGGCATCCCCGCCAGCAGCGGCAACTGCTCCCGCAGCCGCGCCGCCAGCTCCGACGCCCGCAGCCGCGAGGCCGGCGCCTTGGCGAGGCACTGCACGAGCAGCTGCCACAGCTCCTCGGGGATGCCGGGCAGCGGGACGACGGTCTCGGTGACGTGGCGGCGCAGCACCGCGCCGGGGTGGCCGCCGCCGAACGGGGTGAACCCGGCCAGCAGCTCGTACAGCACGGTCGCGAGGGCGTAGATGTCCACGGCCGCGCGGGGCGGCAGGCCCTCGACGATCTCGGGGGCGAGATAGTCCGGCGTTCCGATGATCTTCGTGGCGCGGGTGCGGCGCGGGGAGTCGATCAGCTTGGCGACGCCGAAGTCGGTGAGGAGGGCCGGGTGCGCGCCGCCGGGGCCCAGCGGGCCCTGCATGTCCAGCAGCACGTTCTCCGGCTTGACGTCCCGGTGGACGACCCCGGCCGCGTGCGCCGCCGCCAGGCCGTCGGCGATGTCGGCCACTATGGCGACCGCCGCCTCGGGGGCCATGCGCCGCTCCCGGTCGAGGCGGGTACGCAGGTCCGTGCCCCGGACGAGGTCCATGACGAGGGCGAGGTCGTTGCCGTCGACGACGAGGTCGCGGACGGAGACCACGTTCGGGTGGTCGAGGCCCAGCAGCGCGGTGCGCTCCTGGACGAAGCGGCTGACGAGTTCCTGGTCGGACGAGAGGTCCTCGCGCAGCAGCTTGATGGCGACGGGGCCCTCCGGGCCCTCACCCAGCCACACCGTGCCGGCGCTGCCCCGCCCCAGAATCTGGTTCGCGGTGTACCGGCTTCCGATCTTCCGTCCCAAGACTGCTCCTACAGGCCGCGTGTTGGCGACAAAGCTACGCGCCCGGGGACCCAACCTTCACCGCCGAGGCGGAAATCACCCCTCAGATGTCGACAAGTCCCCAACGTGGGGCTCCGCGCGGGGCTCCGCCGGGTCCGGGGTACGCAAAGGGGGGTGGGGGGCTTGGTTGCGTCAGCGGGTGCGGGTGCGTGGGGGCTGGTCGCGCAGTTCCCCGCGCCCCTGAAAAGCAGGGGCTGCGCCCCGTGCTTTTCAGGCCCGCAGGGCCGTGGTCTTTCCAGGCCCGCAGGGGCCTGGTCTTTTAGGGGCGCGGGGAACTGCGCGAGAAGCCCCACCGGAGCCGCACCCGCCGACGCACCCGCACCCCCGAGCTATCAGGCGCCCTACGAACCGGAGCCGTTGTCCAAGTCCCGCACCCACTTGCCCACATCGCCGACCCAGTCCGAGAGCTGGCCCCACCAGCTCTTCCCCGTGCCCACCCACCCCTGCAGCGGAGTGAACTCCCAGATCAGCCAGCCACCGACGAAGAGCAGCACGATCATGAACAGGCACCCCTTGAGGCACCCCAGCCCCGGGATCCGCATCGGGTTGGCGCTGCGCTGACGCGGCGGCCGGGGCTCACGCGGCGGCCGCGGCTCACGCTGAGGCCGGGGCGCCGGCTGCTGCGGCTGCGGCGCGGGCGCGTACCGCTCCGGCTGCCGACGCTGCGGCTGCCGCGCGGGGGCGGGCGCGGGCGCGTACGGCTGCTGTTGCTGCTGCGGGTGCCCGTACCCGGGGCCGGGCCCGCCCTGCGGCGGTCGCTGCTGGCGGCGCGGCTGCTGCTGGGGCTGCTGCGGAGGCTGCTGCGGGCGGCCCGCCTGCCGCTGGGGGCGGCGGCGCAGCGGGTCCTCGCTGGGGTCGAGGTACTGGACCTGCGTCTGCTCGTTGCGGTCGCGGGCCGCGCGGAGCTGGTTCTGCCAGGGGTGGGGCTGCTCGGGCGGCTGCCCGCCGGGGTCGTGCGAGGGGACCGGCGGCATGACGGACGTCGGGTCGGCGCCGGAGGTGTGCGGGAGCACGGTCGTCGGGTCGCCCGCGCCCGCCGGTCCCGAGGTGTGCGGGAGGACGCTGGTCGCCGCGTTCGGGTCGTAGGAACCCGCGCCGTGCGGCAGCACCTGGGTCGGGTCGGCCGAACCGAACGGCTCGGGGGCGCCCGGCACCTGTGCGGGCGCCGGGTCGGGGGCGAGGATGTGGCCCACGCCCTCGGCGGCGGCGATCTGCATGGAGTTCGCGTGCACGCCGACGCCCTCGGCGACGATGCGGAGCGCGCGGGCGAGGTTGACGGCGCTGGGCCGCTCGCGCGGGTTCTTGCGCAGGCAGCGCTCGATGACCGTCCACAGCGGGTCGGGGACGGTGGAGGGGCGGCGCGGTTCGGCGCTGAGGTGCTGGTGCAGCACTTCGAGCGCGGACTGGCCGTTGAACGGCGGGCGTCCGGTGACCAGTTCGTACATGAGGATGCCGGCGCCGTAGATGTCGACGGCGGAGGTCTGCGGCTGGCCCTCGGCGGACTCGGGGGCCACGTACGCGGGCGTGCCGACGAACTCGCTGGTCCGGGTCAGGCCGGGGGAGTCGGCGAGCCGGGCGATGCCGAAGTCCGTCAGCATCGGGTGCATCTCGCCGCCGTCCTGCCTGAGCAGGACGTTCGCGGGCTTCAGGTCGCGGTGGACGACGCCGTCGGCGTGGCTGGCGGCGAGCGCGTCGGCGATCTGGGCGGTCATCAGGGCCGCGCCGACCGGCGAGAGGGGGCCGTTCTCCCGGAGGTAGCGGTGCAGGTCGGGGCCCTGGACCAGGTCCATGACCAGGGCCAGCAGATCGCCCTCGACGACGAGGTCCCGGACGCGCACGATGTTCGGGTGGGTGAGCCGGAGCAGGACGGAGCGCTCCCGCAGGAACCGCATCACGATGTCCGCGTCGCTCGCGAGCTCCTCCTTGAGGACCTTGATCGCGACGGTCTCGCCGGGGTGGCCGGGGACGGCCGCCTCGGCCCCGGCGGTCTCCCGCTGGCGGGCGCGCCAGACCGTGCCTGTGGCGCCGCGTCCAATCGGCTCCTCAAGGAGGTACTTACTGCCTACCGGCCGCACGTCATGCGCTCCCTGTTGCTTGCTTGCCTGGTCACGCCCTGAGTTCCCGCGGACGTTCCGACCACTGTAGTGCGGCCGTCCACGGGACCGGGCTGTTCACTTCCCGACTCTTCCTGCCCACTCTGTCCGCTTGCTGTGGTTCGAGTACGTACGGGTACCCGTGTGCGTTCGATGGAAAGACGCTCCCCGATGGGCGGTTGGTTGCCGTGCGGGGGTATGCCGGGTTCCGGATGCGGACGGGAGCGATCCCGAATGCGGCCGCGATACGGACGTGACCGATCTCAAGTGATCAACTGGCGGGCACTGGTCAGGCATTTTTGGGGGCAGAGCCGACCAATCAAGATCACTTGACGCTGGGCGGCGGGCGAGTTGTCAGTGGCAGGTGCGAGGATGCCTCCAGTACTGGCCGACGTGCCCGTGAAGCGGTGGGGGAAGTCTGCGGTGGGGACCGCGCAGTCTCGTCCTCGTCGTCGCGGGTGCCCGCGCGGAAGGGACCGCTGACGGCGATGCAGATCCGGCTGACCGTCGTAGACCCGCTGGGACCGCCCTCCGAGCCGCGAGGACGTGCCACGGCCTGCGACGTGCTGGTCACGGCGCCCGCCGGGACGGCCCTCGCCGCCGTGGCCTCGGGGCTCGCCTCCGCCGTCGGGGAGGGTGGCGCGGAGCGCCTGGAGCGCAGTCGGGAGACCGGCGGCGGGCAGGTCGTGCTGTACGCCGGCGCCGAGCGCCTCGACGCCCAGCGCTGCACCCTGGGCGAGCCGCCCCTCATCGACGGCGCGGTGCTCTCCCTGGGCGCCCCCTCCGAGCCGGGCCCCGAGGTCGACGAGGCCGCCGCACAACTGCATGTCGTGGCCGGCCCCGACGCCGGCGGGGTCCATCTGCTGCACGGCGGCAAGATCCACATCGGCCGCTCCGCCGACGCCGACGTCCCGCTCGACGACCCGGACGTCTCCCGCCTCCACTGCGCGGTCACCCTCTCCGCCGACGGCCGGGTCTCCGTGGTCGATCTCGGCTCCACCAACGGCACCACCCTCGACGGCACCCGCGTCGGCGACCGCCCGGTCCGCCTGGCCCCGGGCGCGCTCCTGCGCATCGGCGAGTCCGCGCTCCGGCTGGCTTCGTCGTCGGGGGCGCGGGGGGTCGGTACGACACCTGACGGGGAGGGGCATGTCCGGGTCGCCGCGGGGGGCGGGGCGGCGGCGGGGGGTGACGGCGGGGCCGGGGCTGGTGCGGGGTCGAGTGCCGGTTCCGGTTCTGGTGTCGCTTACGGTTCCGGTGCTGGTGCCGGGTCCGGTACTGATTCCGGCGTTGGTTCCGGTTCCGGCGGGGTGTCTCGTGGGGGTACGGGAGCGTCGCGGGGCGATGGTTCCGGGCACGGGCGGGGCGAGCGGCGGACAGTGCCGGGGCAGGGCGGGGTACCCGGCATCGAGCGGACGACGGGGAGTGCGGGGTCCGGTGCGACCGGAGGTGCGGGTCGGGGGGCCGCGCCCGGTACCGGCAAGGGGCCTGCGCTCGACGGCACAGGCGAGCCCGGTGGGGGCGCGCTCGGGGCGGAGGCCCACGGCCGTCCCCGCGACACCCATGATTCCCTCGGCGGTGCCCGGGGTTCCCGCGCCGCCGACCACCCGCACGGTTCCGGTGACCCGCGCGGCGGCGACGGCGCCCACGGCGGCGGCTCGCACGGCTCAGGGGGCTCGCAGGGCGCGGGGGGCTCGCGCGCCGGTGAGCCCGGTGGGCCCGGTGACGGCGGTCTCGGGAGCGGCGGATTCGGAAACGGCGGCGACGCCCCCGAGTCCGGCACCCGCAAAGGCACGCCCCTGCGGGGGACGGACGTGCCGCGTGGGGTGCGCAAACGGGGCGGGTTCGGGGCCTGGGCACGGCGGCTGACCGGCGGGCGGGCGCAGTCGGAGGCCGAGTACGACCCGTACGAGTACGACACGGAGTACGACGAGGACGAGCGCGGGGCGCTGGCCTCGGCGCTCCCGGCGGCCGGGGAGCGGCTGCCGGAGACCTGGCCGGACCTCGCCGCGCTGTTGCTCACCGCGCTCGGGCCCGGCGCCCGGCTGTGGGAGCGGGGGCCGGGGCACCCGGAGGCGCTGACGGTGCGGCTCGGTACGACCGACCGGGTGGCGCCGGACGGGTCGGGCCTGTTGCCGGCGGTGCCGGTGACGACCGGGCTGCGGGAGGTCGGCGCGCTGGGGCTGGCCGGACCGCGCCCCCGGCTGCTGGGGCTGACCCGCGCGGTCGTGGCCCAGCTCGCCGCGCTGCACTCCCCCGACACCCTGGAACTGGTCCTGATCAGCGCGGACCGCGCCCGTTCCGCCGAGGAGCGCACCACCGACTGGTCCTGGCTCGGCTGGCTCCCCCATCTCCGCCCCGCCCACGGCCAGGACTGCCGCCTCCTCCTCGCCTACGACCGCGAGCAGACGACCGCCCGGCTGGACGAGTTGCTGCGCCGCGTGGAGGACCACGCGGCGGACACCGCGGGCCACGCGCCCGGGAGCACACCGGGTGCCGGCAGCGGACGTACGACGACGACCGGGGCGGCGGGGGCGACGAGTTCGGCCGATCGCGGGACCGGGGCCGCCGAGGGCAGCGCGGGCCGGCGGGGCGCGCGGCGGCCGTCGTGGGCCCGGGACGACGGACCCGCCGGCGGTGACTTCGTCGGGCCGTACACGGTGGTGATCGTGGACGGGGACCCCGGGGGCGCGGACGTGCGCGAGGCCGTGGTGCGGCTGGCGCACGAGGGGCCGGTCGCCGGGATCCATGTCGTGTGCCTCGCCGAGACGGAGTCCGCGTCGCCCGCCTCACCGGTGGCGGAGACGTACACGGCGGCCTGCGAGGTCTCCCCCGCGTTCCGCGCGTGCGGGGCCGTCGCCCTGCTCAGCGGTGACGTCGCCACGGCGCTGCGGTTGCTGCGCGTCGCCTCCGCCGGGTACGGCGCGGTGCCGGGGCCCCGTGACGGCGCCGGAGGCTCGGGGGGCGCGCATGACGGGCCCGTGGGACGTTCGGGAGCGGCGCGTGTCGGGGCGGCCGGGCGGGGCGTGGAAGGCGGGATTCCGTCGCGGGAGCCCGTGGACCACGCGCGTGGTACGGCGTCCGACGTCTCGCCGGGGCGCCCCCGCCCCGACCACGCGGACCCCGCCGTGGTGAGCCGTACGCACACCGCCCTCGACCTCTCGGGCGGCGCGCTCTCGGGTGCCGACGAGCGGACGCACCCCGGCACCCGGGACCTCCCCTCGCTCGACGCGCGCGAGGCGCCCGGCCTGCTGAACCACGGCACGGTGGCCACGCTGGACGCGGTGTCGGCGGCGTGGGCCGAGCGGTTCGCGCGGGCGCTCGCGCCGTTGCGGACGGACGCGGCGGTCGCCGACCGCCAGGCGCGGGTGTCGGCGCCGTTGCCGCAGTCGGCGCGGCTGCTGGACGAGTTGGGGCTCGCGCGGGCCACACCGGCGTCGCTGATGGCGCGCTGGGCGGACGCGGGGGACGACACGACGGCGCTCGGGGGGCGTGCCTGGGCCGTGCTCGGCGCCGGGCCGCGCGGGCCCGTCTCCGTGGACCTCGTCGCCGAGGGCCCCCATCTGCTGATCGAGGGGCCGGTCGGCAGCGGCCGTACGGAGCTGTTGCGGGCCGTAGCCGCGTCGCTCGCCGCCGCCGAGCGGCCCGACCGGCTGGGCATCGTCCTCGTCGACGGGCGGGACGGCGGTGGCGGTGGCGCCGCCGGGGCGGGCGGTGGCCGGGGCGGGGAAGGGCTCGGGGTCTGTACCGACCTGCCCCATGTGGGCACGCATCTCACGGCCAACGACCCCGTTCGGATGCGGGAGTTCGCCCAGTCCCTGATCTCCGAGCTGAAGCGTCGGTACGAACTGCTGGGCGGGCTCGGGTTCGTGGAGTGGCACACGCGGCGTGAGGTGTCGGGTCGTATCGTCCCGCAGCGCTCGGCGGCGTCGGCGGCGTCGGGGTCCGGGTCGGCGAAGTCCGTGGCACCGGGGGCGGGTTCCTCCGGCACGGGCGCGTCGGGGCCGGGGTCCGCGCAGGCGGCTTCGGCCGGGGCCGCCGACCTCGACTCGTCCTCCAGCTCCACGCTGCGGCTGCGGCCGAGCCGGAGGAGCAGCGAGCAGGACGGCCGGGGCGGGGCCGGGAAGGGCTTCGCCTCGGAGCTCCCCCGGCTCGTCGTGATCGTCGACGACCTCGACGCGCTGCTGTCGCCCCCCTTGGGTTCCACGGGGCGGCCGGCGGCCGGTTCGGTCGTCCGGGCCCTGGAGGCGGTGGCCCGGGAGGGCGAGCGGCTCGGGGTGCATCTCGTGGCAACGACCGGTGGGGGCGGGCCGAAGGGCGACAGCGAGCTGGCGCGGGCGGCCGGCGGGCGGGTCGTGCTGAGCGCGCCGGTGCCGGGGCCCGACGAACCGGCGCCCGGGCGGGGTGAGTTGCTGGGTGAGGGCGGTCGTACGACCGCGTTCCAGGCGGGCCGGGTGACGGGGCGCATCCCGCGCACGGCCACCCTCCGGCCGACCGTCGTCCCGCTCGACTGGACCCGGATGGGCGACCCGCCGGCCCGCCGCCCGGTACGGGAGTTGGGCAACGGCCCCACGGACCTGGCCCTGCTCGCCAGCGCGTTGGACCGAGCGGCCCGAGAGGTCTCGGCACCGCCCGTACCGTCCCTGCTCTGACCACGGGCCGCAGGCCCGTCAGGGGCGCGGGGAACTGCGCGAGCAACCACGACGGACGGTCACCCGCCCCACGTCGGGACGCCCCGCGGCGCACCGGCGTACCCGACCCCGCAGAGCGCGCACCCGGCGGCGCCATGGTCACGACGGCATCACGATCAAGACGTTGACGCGGCAGGCGCTCTTGCCGCCCCCGGGCACCCGGCGTAGACCAGAGCGCACGGGACAGCGCTCTACGTTCGACGACGCACGGAGAACGGGGTCAGAGATGCGCAACATCCACCGCACAGCTCGCAGTGCACGCACCGGCCGTATCAGCCGCATCGGCCGCACACGCAGGCCCAACCGCCTTGGCAAACCCGCCCATCCCCCCACGTCCAGGGCCTTCGCGGCGCTTGCCGCAGGCGTCCTCGCCCTCTCGCTCACCGCGTGCGGCGGTGACGACGACAAGGGCGACGGCGGGGACAACGGCAACGACGGCGGCACCGAGGCCACCGTGGAACTCCCCAAGCTGGACGGCCAGAAGCTGGAGGTCGCGGCGGTCTTCACCGGCCCGGAGCTGGACAACTTCCAGAAGGTGCTGGACGAGTTCGAGAAACGCACCGGCGCCTCGGTGACGTTCGTGCCGACCGGCAACAACACGTCCACGTTCCTCGGTACGAAGATCGAGGGCGGCAAACCGCCGGACGTGGCGTTCCTGCCGCAGGTCGGCGTGTTGCACCAGTTCGCCGAGAAGGGCTGGGTGAAACCGCTCGGCAGCGAGGCCCAGGCCCAGTTGGACAAGAACTTCTCGGACGGCTGGAAGGACCTCGGCGCCTACGAGGGCAAGCAGTACGGCGTGTACGCGAAGGCCGCCAACAAGTCCCTCGTCTGGTACAACACCGCCGCGTTCGAGGCGGCCGGGATCACCGAGGAGCCCAAGACCTGGGACGAGTTCCTGCAGACCGCGCAGACGCTGTCCGACGCCGGCTCGCCCGCCGTGTCCATCGGCGGCGCCGACGGCTGGACGCTCACCGACTGGTTCGAGAACGTCTATCTGTCGCTGGCGGGCCCGGAGAAGTACGACCAGCTGGCCAAGCATGAGATCAAGTGGACCGACCCCTCGGTGAAGGACGCCCTCACCAAGCTCGCGGAGCTGTGGGGCAAGGACGAGCTGATCGCGGGCGGGGCGTCCGGCGCGCTCCAGACGGAGTATCCGAAGTCGATCACGCAGACCTTCACCGGGGACGCCCCGGCCGGCATGGTCTTCGAGGGCGACTTCGTGGCCGTCACCATCAACGGCGACACAGACGCCAAGATCGGCACGGACGCCAAGGTGTTCCCGTTCCCGGCGGTCGGCGACGACTCCCCCGTGGTCACCGGCGGCGACGCGGCCGTGGCGCTGAAGGACGGCAAGGGAGCGCAGGCGCTGCTCACCTTCCTCGCCTCGACCGACGCGGCGGAGATCTGGGCGGCGCAGGGCGGCTTCCTCTCCCCCAACAAGGAGATGGATGAGGGCAGTTACAAGGACGACGTGACCCGGGAGATCGCCAAGGCGCTGCTCGCGGCGGGTGACGACTTCCGCTTCGACATGTCCGACCAGGCCCCGGCGGCGTTCGGCGGCACCCAGGGCGTCGGTGAGTGGAAGGACCTCCAGGACTTCCTGAAGAACCCCGACGACGTGGCCGGTGCGCAGAAGCAGTTGGAGACCGACGCGGCCAAGGCCTACGGGAACGGCTGACGGCGACTCATGTCGTCCGCCGGGACAACGACGAAGACGGCGGGGGGCGCCGGTGAACCGCCGGTGTCCCCCGCCGCACCGCGCAAGAGCGTGACGGGTACCCGGCTGTGGGTGGCGGTGCTGTTCCTGCTGCCCGCGCTGGTGCTGCTCGGCGCGCTCGTGGTCTACCCGATCGGGTACTCGGTCTGGCGGAGCCTGTTCGACGCGGACGGCTCGGGCTTCGTCGGCCTCGACAACTACGCGGAGATCTTCTCCGACGACGCGACCCTCGTCGCCGTACGCAACACCGCGATCTGGGTCGCGGTGGCCCCGGCCCTCGTCACCGCGCTCGGGCTGATCTTCGCGGTGCTGACCGAACGGGTGCGCTGGGGAACGGCGTTCAAGCTGATCGTCTTCATGCCGATGGCGATCTCGATGCTGGCCGCGGGCATCATCTTCCGGCTGGTGTACGAGCAGGATCCGGACCAGGGTGTCGCCAACGCGGTCGTGACGTCCGTGCACGACGTGTTCGTGGACGAGTCGGTGTATCCGAAGGCCCGGCCCAATGCCCAGGTGAGCGACCTCAAGGCGTCCGGCGGCGGGTCGTTCACCACGGACGGGACCGTGCGGTCGGGCACCCCGGCGCTCCTCCCTCTCGTCGGGATCGCCCCCAACAGCCTGCCCGGCGACGCGCGGGACGCGAAGGCCGCCGGGCCCGCCGACGGCGGCGGTGTCACCGGGACCGTGTGGCTGGACTTCCGGCTCGGCGGCGGTGGTGAGAAGGGGGCCGTCGACCCGGGCGAGAAGGGGCTGGAGGGCGTCAAGGTCGAGGCGGTGAAGGACGGCGAGGTCGTCGCCACCGCCACCAGTGGCGGCGACGGCACGTTCACCCTGCCCGAGGCGGCCGACGGGGCCCAACTGCGGTTGCCCGGCTCGAACTTCGCGGCCCCCTACAACGGCATCGACTGGCTCGGCCCGACCCTGGTCACGCCGGCCGTCATCGGGTCGTACGTCTGGATGTGGGCCGGCTTCGCGATGGTGCTGATCGCGGCCGGGCTGGCCGGGGTGGACCGCAATCTGCTCGAGGCGGCCCGGGTGGACGGGGCGAACGAGTGGCAGGTCTTCCGGAAGGTCACCGTGCCGCTGCTCGCGCCGGTCCTGGTCGTCGTCCTCGTCACGCTGATGATCAATGTGATGAAGGTGTTCGACCTCGTCTACATCATCGCGCCCCAGCCCACCCAGGACGAGGCCAACGTCCTTGCTCTGCAGCTCTACTTGGTGTCGTACGGCGGTGGGGGCGACTTCGGTCTCGGCAGCGCGATCGGTGTGGTCCTGCTGCTGCTCGTGCTGCCGGTGATGTGGGTCAACATCCGGCGGCTCAGGAAGGAGCGCCAGCGGTGACGACTGTCGAGGAACGCCCCGTGGCCACCGGGCCGGTCGAGAAACGCTCCGTCGCCTCCCGGCTCGCGAGCGGCGCGGCCGGGGGCGCACTGCGGATGTTCCTGCTCCTCGTGGCGCTGTTCTGGCTGGTGCCCACCTTCGGGCTGTTGGTCTCGTCGTTCCGCGACCCGACCGACATCTCCACCTCGGGCTGGTGGAAGGTGTTCTCGGCCCCCGCCCAACTCACCACCAAGAGCTACGAGTCGCTGCTGGAGAACGACGGCGTCACGGACGCCCTGTTCAACACGGTCTGGATCACGGTCCCGGCGACGCTGCTGGTCGTCCTGATCGGCGCGATGGCCGGATACGCCTTCGCCTGGCTGGACTTCAAGGGCCGTGACTGGTGGTTCATGGGCGTGGTGGGGCTGTTGGTGGTGCCGGTGCAGGTGGCGCTGATCCCGTTGTCCGGGCTCTTCCGGGACCTCGGGATCTTCGGCGACATCATCGGTGTGGTGCTCTTCCACGTCGGCTTCGGACTGCCGTTCGCGATCTTCCTGTTGCGGAACTTCTTCGCGGAGATCCCGCGCGAGCTGCTGGAGGCGGCACGGCTCGACGGGGCGGGTGAGGTACGGCTGTTCGCGACGGTCGTCCTGCCGCTGGCCGCACCGGCGCTCGCGTCCCTCGGGATCTTCCAGTTCCTGTGGGTGTGGAACGACATGCTGGTCGCGCTGGTCTTCTCCAGCTCCGACTCGCAGCCGCTGACGGTCGCACTCCAGCAGCAGGTACGGCAGTTCGGCAGCAACATCGAGGTGCTGGCGCCGGGCGCGTTCATCTCGATGGTGATCCCGCTGGCCGTGTTCTTCGCGTTCCAGCGGCAGTTCGTGTCGGGGGTGATGGCGGGAGCGGTGAAGTAACGGCAAGGGCGCCTCATGGGTAGGGGCCGCGGGTTCGTTCGCGGGTGCGGGTGCGGGTGCGTGGGGGCTTGTCGCGCCGTTCCCCACGCCCCTAAAAAACCAGGCACCCGCGGCCATGAAAGGCGACCGGCTGCGCCCCCGGAAAAGCACGGGGCGCGGCCCCTGCTTTTCAGGAGCGCGGGGAACTGTGCGAGAAGCCCCACCGGACCCGCACCCGCCAACGCACCCACCCGGCAGAGCCAACCGGCGCGCCCCGCACCCGAATTCGCACCCGCACGCCCCCAACTCCCCGCCGAATCCCCCGTATGGAACACGCACCGTAACCAAATCATCCCATCGGCCGTTTCCGGGCAGTATGCCCGCGCCGACCCATGGATGTCCTCCTTGCCCAGGTTCAGTGTCATCGTTCCCGCGTACAAGGTTCAGGCGTACCTGCACGAATGCCTGGATTCTGTGCTGTCCCAGTCCTTCACCGACCTCGAACTGATCGTCGTCGACGACGCCTCGCCCGACAACTGCGGGGCGATCGCCGACGAGTTCGCCGCCCGTGACCCGCGGGTGCGGCGCACCGTGCGCCTGCGGGAGAACGCGGGGCCCGGTGCCGCCCGCAACACGGGGATGGAGCACGCCAGGGGCGACTACCTCCTCTTCCTCGACGGCGACGACACGTTCACGCCGGGCGCGCTCCAGGCGATCGCCGACCGCGTCAAGGAGACCGGCGAACCGGACGTCCTCGTCCACGACTTCGCGCGTGTCTCCTGGTCGGGCGAGCAGGTCCACGACCCGCGCGACCGTCGGCTCACCGAGCAGGGCCCGGCCCCGTTCCGGCTCGACGACCGCCCCGGGCTGCTCACCGTCCGCCCCGCGGCCTGGAACAAGGCGTACAGACGGGAATTCGTCGAGGACCACGACTTCCGGTTCCCGCCCGGCATCTACGAGGACACTGCCTGGTCGTATCCCGTCCTGATGACGGCCGAGTCCGTCGCCACCCTCGACCGGGTCTGCGTGCACCACCGTCGGCGCCGCCACGGCAGCCTCCTCGGCGCGACTACGCACGGTCACTTCGACGTGTTCGAGCAGTACGACCGGGTGTTCGCCTACCTCGACGAGCGGCCGGAGCTGGCGCAGTGGCGTCCGGTGCTGTTCCGGCGCATGCTCGATCACCTCACCTCCGTGTTCTCCCGGCGCCACCGGCTGCCGCGCGAGGCGCGCGCCGAGTTCCTGCGCACGGTCCGCGCGCACTGCGCCCGCTATCGCACCCCCGGTGCGCCGCTCCGCGCCCGCGCCCGGCTGCGGCACGCGCTCCTGCGGCTGGGCAGCCCGCGCCTCTACCGCGCCCTGTGGGCCGGAGCGCGGCTGGGCCGGGGCGCCGGTCGCCTGGTGCGGGGCCTGGCCGGGTTGCTCCGCTCCGTCGGCCTGCGCCTGCACTACCGCGTCCAGCGTCTGCTCCCGCTGCGCGCGGACCGGGCGGTGTTCGCCGCGTACGGGGGCCGGGGCTACGAGTGCAGCCCGGCCGCGCTGGAGAACGCGTTCCGGACGTACGTCCCCTCGATGCGCACCTCGTGGGTCGCGCGCCCGGAGCACCACCACACGCTCCCGGTGGCGACCCGGCGGGTGCTGCCCGGCTCGATGGCGTACTGGACGGCGCTCGCCCGCTCCAAGTACCTGGTGAACAACACCGACTTCGACCGGCGGCTGGTCAAGCGGCGCGGCCAGGTGCTGCTGCAGACCCAGCACGGCACCCCGCTCAAGCACATGGGGACCGATCTGCGGGACTGGCCGGCTGCGGCGCGCGGCACGGACTTCGAGGAAGTCCTGCGCGGCAGCGACCAGTGGGACTACGTCCTGTCCGGCAACCGCCACTCCACGCTCGTCTGGGAGCGCGTCTACCCCTCGCCGTTCACCACCCTCGAATACGGCTCGCCGCGCAACGACGTGTTCCTGAGGGCGAATTCGACGGACGTGGCCCGGGTGCGCGAGCACCTCGGGGTGCCCGAGGGGGCGGTCGCCGTCCTGTACGCCCCGACGCACCGCGACTACCGGCACGCGCAGCGCGCCCATCTGGACCTGGAGCGGGTGCTACGCAAACTCGGGCCGCGCTTCGTCGTCCTGGCCCGCGCGCATCACGCGTACGGCTCCCCGCTGACCGACCTGGCGCACGGACGGCTGCTGGACGTCACCGGGTATCCGAGCGTGGAGAACCTCTGCCTCGCCTCGGACGCGCTGATCACGGACTACTCGTCCCTGATGTTCGACTACGCCAACCTCGACCGGCCCATCGTGATCCACGCGGAGGACTGGGAGGCGTACGAGGCGGCGCGCGGGACGTACTTCGATCTGCGGGCGTGCGCGCCGGGGGCGGTGGCGCGCAGCGAGGACGAGCTGATCGACATCTTCGCGACGGGGCACTGGCGGGGGTCGCGGTCGGCGCAGCTGCGGGCGGCGTTCCGGGAGCGGTTCTGTCCGTACGACGACGGGCGGGCGGCGGAGCGGGTGGTGCGGCGGGTGGTGCTGGGTGAGGCCGTCGTGCCTGGTGATGTCGTGCCGCTGGGTGAGCGGCATCCGGTTCCGTCCGCGGCGAGTGTGCGGGCGGGGGCGGACGACCTGTTGGGGACGTAGGCGTTTCCTCGCCCCCGCCGCCCCTACCCGTCCCGTCCCAGGGGCTGCGCCCCTTCGACCCCCAGACGTCCGCCCGGTGGGGCTTCTCGCGCAGTTCCCCGCGCCCCTTAAAAGCGCCGGGCGCGCCCCATGCCGGTTAGGGGCGCGGGGAACTGCGCGACCAGCCCCCACGCGCCCGCACCCGACGACGCACCCCCCGACGCCCCCACAACGCATCCCCGAAAGGAAAGAATGCCCCGCTTCAGCATCATCGTCCCCACCTACGGCGTGGAGGGGCGGCTGCCCCTCGCCCTGGAGTCTGTTCTCGGTCAGCCGTTCGGTGATTTCGAGCTGATTCCGGTGCACGAGGCGGCAGCGGACTCGCCGGCCGGGGCGATCAGCGCCGCGTACGCCGTCAGGGACACCCGTGTCGCCCCGGTCGAGTCGCCGCCGGCGGGCGGCCTGAGCGCCGCCCGCAACGCGGGACTCGCGGCCGCGCACGGGTCGTACGTGCTGTTCCTGGACGGCGACGACACGCTCGCGCCCGGCGCGCTGCGGGCGATCGCGGACCGGCTGGACGAGACCGGCGACCCCGACGTCCTGTACTTCGCGCACGAACGGACGCACTGGTGGGAGGGCGCCACCACCGTCGTGCGCCCGGCCGGCCCGGACGCCCCGGCGTGGAGCGCGGCCTACCGCCGGGACTTCCTCGGCGCGCGCCAACTCACCTTCCCCATCGGCCATTTCACCGACCTCGGCTGGAACGGCCTGGTCGCCCTCGCCGCCGACCGCACGGCCGAGCTGCGGGACACGGTCTGCGTACGCCATCTGCTGCGCCGGCAGGGCAGCCGCCTGTACGCGCCCGGCGACCACCACCTGGAACTCCTCGACCAGGTGGAGCTGGTGCTCGCCCGGGCCGCGGCCGGGCAGGGGCTGTCGGAGGCATTGTTCGGGCGGCTCTTCGCGATCGTCCTGCGCGGTCTCGCGCACCTGGAGCGGCTGCCCGCCCACCACCGCCGGGCGTTCTTCCAGCGCGCCACCCACCTCTACGACCTTCACCGCCCGGCCGGTTTCACCCCGCCCGCCGGCCGCCTCGGGCTCCAGCACCGGCTGCTCGCGAGCGGCTCGTACGCCGGGTTCCGGGCCCTGCACGCCGCGCACCGGGTCGCCGTCGGAGCTCTGGCCGCGCTCCCCCGTCCCCGCACGCCCCTGTCCCGCGCCCTGTACGCCGCCCAGCGCCGTCTGCCGCTGGACCGGGACCTCGCCGTGTACCGCGCGCACCGGGGCCGTGGCGTCGGCGGCGACCTCGTCGCCCTCCACGCGAAGGTCCGCGAACTCGCCCCCCGGGTCCGCTCGGTGTTCCTCGTCCCGGCCGACGCGGTGGACCGGGTCCCGCAGGGCGCCGAGCACGCCGTCGTCGGCACTCCGCGCGCCTGGCGGCTGCTGGCCCGCGCCAAGTACCTCGTCGACGCGGGGGACAGCACCGACCTCACCGACACGTACGTCAAGCGTCCTGGAAGCGTCCACCTCCGGATCCCGCCCGGCACCCCGCTGAAGGCGACGGGCCTGGACCGGTCCGCGTATCCGGTGGTCGCCGCCGGGGCGGACGGTCCCGCCGGTGCGAAGAAGCTTCTCCGGCAGGCGGACCGCTGGGACTTCGTCCTCTCCCCCAACCGGCACACCACCGAGACCTGGCAGCGGGCCTTCCCCGGGCGGTACGAACCGCTGGAGTACGGCTGCCCGCGCAACGACGTCCTCTGCACGGCCACGGCCGAGGACCTGGCGCGCGCCCGGCGTGCGCTGGGCGTTCCCGAGGGCAGGAAGGCCCTCCTCTACGCCCCCACGGACCGCGACCACGCTCCCACTCACCGCGCCCACGCCCCCGGCCACGAGGCCCGGCTCGACCTGGAGGCGTTCTGCGAGGCGGTGGGCGAGGAGTTCGTGGTGCTGCTGCGGGCGCCCCGCCGCTCCGCCGCCGGCCCCCCTCGCCGCAGCGGCGGGCGGATCATCGACGTCACCGCGCACCCCCGCGTCGAGGAGGTCTGCCTCGCCGCCGACGCGCTGATCACCGACTACGCGTCCCTGATGTTCGACTACGCCCACCTCGACCGGCCCGTCGTGATCCTCGCGGACGACTGGGAGGTGTTCCGCGAGACCCGGGGCGTCTGCTTCGATCTGCCGGCCGCCCCGCCCGGTCATGTGGCGCGCACCGAGCGGGAGTTGGCGGACCTGTTCCGGGACGGCTCGTACGCGGATGGGGAGTCCGACGCGCTGCGGGCCGTCTTCCGGGAGCGGTTCTGCCAGTTCGACGACGGCCGGGCGGCGGAGCGGGTGGTACGGCGGGTGTTCCTCCGCGAGCGCCCGGAGGCGCTGCCGCCGGTGGTGCCGCTCGCCGAGCGCGCCCCGGCGCCGACCCCGCCCCCGACCCTGACCCCGACGGCGGCCCCGACCCCGACCGCCGCGACCCTCGTGAGGAGCTGAGGACATGCCCCGTTTCAGTGTCGTCGTCCCCGTCTTCGAGGTCCGGGGCCAGCTGCGTGAGTGCCTCGACTCGGTCCTGGAGCAGTCGTACGGGGACGTGGAGGTGATCGCCGTCGACGACTGCTCGCCGGACGGCGGCGGCGAGATCCTCGACGCGTACGCCGCCCGCGACGCGCGGGTACGGGTGCTGCACCTGCCCGCGAACGTGGGTCCGGGCCGCGCCCGCAATGCCGGACTGCCGTTCGCCACCGGTGACTTCGTCCTCTTCCTCGACGGCGACGACACCCTCGTGCCGGGCGCCCTGCGCGCGTTGGCGGACCGGCTGGAGGAGGCCGGGGACCCCGATGTGCTGGTCTTCGACCACGTCCGCGCGTACTGGTGGGGCGAGACGCGCCGCGACGCCCGCGCGCACCTCCTGAGCGCGGTGGGCGAGGGCGTCTTCACGGTCGCGGAGCGCCCGGAGGTCCTCGGCCTGCCGACGGTCGTGTGGAACAAGGCGTACCGGCGGGAGTACCTGGAGGCGCACGGCTTCCGGTTCCCGCCGGGCCACTACGAGGACACGCCGTGGACGTTCCCGGTGCTGCTCGGCGCCGGGCGGATCGCCACCCTGGACCGGATCTGCGTGTCCTGCCGGCAGCGCCCGCGGGGCACCCTCCTGTCCGCCTCCGGCCGGGGGCACTTCGACGTGCACGACCAGTACGAGAGGGTCTTCGCCCATCTGAAGTCCCGTCCGGAACTGGCGAGTTGGTGCTCTCGCGTGCGGAGCGCGATGGCGGACCACTGTCTGGACATCCTCGCCGCGCCGGACCGGGTGCCGCCCGGCGACCAGGCCGAGTTCTTCCGGCGGACGGCGGGGCTGTACCGGAAGCACCACTCGGGCGACGACTCCCCGGCCCCCGCGCACCGGGTGCTGGAGGGCGGCTGGGCCGCCTACCGCGCCCGGCGGTGCGCGGCCCGCGCCCGTACCGCGCTGGGCGTGCGCGGGGAGCGACTGTGGGCGGCCGGCGCCGAGTGGATCGGGCGGAGCTGGTCGCTGGCCCACGAGCGGCTGCCGCTGGACCCGAACCTGGCCCTGTACTCGGCGTTCTCCCATCGGGGGGTGCTGGGGGACCCGGCGGCCGTGTACCAGGCCGCCCGGGAGTTCGCGCCGCACATCCGGGGCGTGTGGGTGGTGCGGCCGGAGCGGGTGGCGGCGCTGCCGCCGGGCGTGGAGCATGTGACGCCGGGCTCGCCCGCGTATCTGCGGCTGGCCGCGCGGGCGACGTACTTCGTGGGCAACGCCGACTGGCCGGGCGCCCTCACCAAGCGGCCGGGCAGTGTGCACGTCCACACCCACCAGGGGACCCCGCTCAAGTTCATGGGCGCCGACCTGCTGGGGAAGCCGGGTGCCCGGCTCGGCGTGGACGTGCCGGGGATGCTGCGGGGGGCCGACCGCTGGGACCACAGCCTCGTCGCCAACCGCCACTCCGAGCTGGTGTGGAGCAGGGCGTACCCGTGCGGCTTCACCTCGCTGCGGACCGGCAGCCCCCGCAACGACGTCCTCGTGAACGCCGGTCCGGGCAGCGGCGCGGCGGTCCGTGAGCGGCTGGGTGTCCCGGCCGGGCACACGGTCGTGCTGTACGCGCCCACGCCCCGCGACTACCGGCGCGGAGGCCACGTCGAGCGCTTCGACCTCGCCCGGTTCGCCGCCGACCTGCGGCGCAGCCTGGGCGAGGCGCTGACCCTCCTGGTGCGGCTGCACCCGTCGCTCGCGGACGGCCCGGCGCGCGGGTTCGGGCTGGCCGAGCTGCACCGGCGGGGTGTCGTCGTGGACGCGACCGACGAACCGCATGTGGAGGAGCTGATGCTCGCCTCCGACGTCCTGGTCACGGACTACTCGGCCCTGATGGTCGACTACGCCAACCTGGACCGGCCGATCGTCGTCCACGCCGACGACCTCGACGCCTTCGCCGCGAGCCGGGGCATGTACCTCGACGTCACCGCCGACCCGCCCGGTCATGTCTCCCGCTCCTACCGGGAGCTCGCCTGGCTGTTCGACTCCGGGCAGTGGCGGGACAGGGAGTCGGCGCGGCTGCGGGCGGGATTCCGGGAGCGGTACTGCGAGTTCGACGACGGGCGGGCGTCCGAGCGGGTCGTGCGGACCCTGATGCTGGGTGAGACGGCGGGGGCGGTGCCCGCGCCTCGACTCGCCTCGTCCTCGGCGACCGCCGCCGCTTTTCCGTCGTCGTGAGGGCGCCCACGGTCGGCGTGCGGGCGCGGGTCCTCGCGACGCGCGCGCGGGCGTGGGTGCTGTTGCTCGCCGCTGTTTTCGCGCTGTGCCAGCTGGCGGGCGTCACCGGGCGCGCCACTCCCGACACCAAGAACTACGTCTCGTACGCCCTCACGCTGGGCGGCGCGGGGGTGCGGGAGTCGGCCGCCGGGACCATCGACCACTACTGCGGGAGCCGGGCGGCGTGGGCCGAGCGGAAGCAGCGGGTGGACGTGGTGCGGTTCCGGGGGCCGAGTCCGGCCGCGCGCGTCGCCGAGGAGTGCCGGCGGGAGCTGTGGCGGAAGGTGGACCGGCGGCTGGCGGCCGGACAGTCGGGCGTCCCGATCGCGCCGTTCACCTCGGAGCGGTTTCTGCGGATCTTCGAGGTGCGGCTCGGGTATCCGCTGCTGCTGGCCCCGTTCGTCGCGGTGTTCGGGGTCGTGTGGGGCGTGTGGCTGGCGAGCGTGCTGATCGCGGCGGCCGGGGGCGTCCTGGCCTACGTCGTCCTGCGCGCCGTCCGCGCGCCGGTGCGCGTCGCCCTCACCGGACAGGCCCTCTACTACGTGCTCCCCTGCGGCGCGACCGCGATGCGGCCCATGACCGAGGGTGTGCTGCTGGCCCTGACGCTGACGGCGCTCTGGGGGTGCGCCCTGGCGAGGGAGGGCCGGGTGCGGGCTGGGGTGCCGCTGGTCGCCGGTTCCCTGGCGGCGCTGTTCACGGTGAAGCACTCGCAGGCGCTGTTCCTGGGGGTGTGTCTGGCGGGGGCGTGCGCGGTGGCCGCCGCACGGCGCGGGCGTGGGAGCGTGCGCGGTGGTGAGCCGTGGGTCCTGGCGGTCGGGGCCGTGTCCGCGTGCGCGGTGGTGGGCACGCCGGCGCTCGCCGCGCTGCTGCGCCACCCGGCGTCCGCCGAGAGCCTCCAGGACCTGCTCACCGATCACTTCACGCGCCCCGACCGGACCGCCCCCTGGCCGGAGTTCCTGCGGCTGGAGGCGAACTTCTGGGCGGAGTGGGGGCGTCGGCAGCTGACCCAGCCGCTGTTCCTCGCCGCGCTGGTGGCGGGCGCGTGGGGCGCGCTGCGGCAGCGGCCGGTGTTCGGCTGGTTCGTGCTCGCGGCGGCGTGCACCGGCATCCTCAACCAGGCCGCGCATCCCGACATCACCATCTGGGGCGACCGGCTGATCGTCGTGGCGTGGCTGCTGCCGGTCCTGGGGCTGCCGCTGCTGCTGGAGCGGATCACCACCACCCGCGACTCACTCGATGTGGTGACCGCTAGCTGAGCCGTTGACCCTCCCGGCCATACCGGGAATACACGGCAAATGCCCCGTACAGCCCACACCGCCCCCGGTTCCGGCCCGGGCCCTCGCGTCCGGCGCCGCCTGCGGAGCGCGCTCGGGGCCACCGCGCTGCGCGGCGGCCGTACCCGGCTGTCCCGCCGGCCGACCCCGTACGTCGTCATGGGCGGGCTGTTCTGGCTGGTCATGACCTTGGCGTACTGGCGGGTGCCCCTGTGCTGCGACGCCGGTCAGCACGCGGCGGTCGTCGAGCGGCTGCGCTGGGACCTGCTGCACCCGGCCCACCCGACCGCCGATCTGCCGGGCGCGGGCAGCCCGTACTACTCCCCGTACGCCGTCGCGCAGGGCGTGCTCGCGCGGCTGACCGGGCTGAGCGGCTGGTCCGTGGTGAAGCTGGCCGGGCCGGTGAACCTGCTGGTGCTGCTCACCGGGATCGGCCGCTTCGTCCGCGTGCTGACGCCCCGGCCGTGGGCGCCGGTCCTGGCGGTGCTGTTCATGACGCTGCTGTGGGGCACCGAGCGGGTCCTGTGGAGCGGCTTCCTCGGGCTGATGTCGCTGACCATGACCCTCGGCTACCCGTCGGCGTTCGCGACCGGGCTGACGTTCTGGGCCTGGGCGTGGACGGGGGCACGCGCGCGTGGGGGCGGCGCCTCCGGGCGGGTGCGGTACGTCGGGCCGAGCGGCCTCGGGAGCGTCTGGGCGTACGCCGGTCTCGGGGCGCTGTACGGGCTGATCGTGCTGGTGCATCCGATCACGGCGGTGGCCTCGCTGGCCGGGGCCGTGGCGATCGTGGCGGCGTGGCAGCGCGGATGGCGGCGCCCGGTGGTGGCCCGGTGGGCGTCGGCGGGCGCGGCCGCCCTCGCGGTGGCGGTGTCGTGGCCGTACTACCCCGTCCTGTCGCTGGTCGGACACCCGGGCGTGGACGGGTTCCACCGCCTGCTGTACGAGAGCGCGGCGGGGAACCTCTGGCTGGCGCTACTGCTCGGGCTGCCGGCGCTGTGGGCGCGGGGGCGCCGGTCGCCGAGGGACCCGCTGGTGCTGATGTGCGCGGCGGAGTGCCTGACGGCGGCGTACGGCTGGGTCAGCGGGCACTACACGTACGGGAGGGTGCTGGCGCTCGCGGCGGTGCCGGCGCAGTTCGCCCTGGCGGTGGAGCTGGCGGCGCCCCGGCCGTGGGGCTGGGCCCGGCGGGTCCTGGGCGTGGCCGCGGCCGCGGGGGTCTGCGTGGGTTTCTGGACCGTCCAGGCGGGGGCGGTCGTGCCCCGGGCGCTGGATCCCGTCGGCTTCGACCAGCCGCCGCGCTGGCCTTCGTACGACTGGGCGGCGCGGCATGTGCGGGCGGGCGAGACGCTGATCACCGACGGGTACTTCGCGGCCCGCGCGCTCCCCGGGTACGGGGTGAACATGGCGGCGCCGACCTGGCCCGATCCCGCGCTGGAGGAGGGAGAGCGTGGTCGGCGGCACGCGGATGTGCGGGCGTACCTGGATCCGGCGTCGACGCGGGAGGGGCGTACGGCCGTCGCGCGGCGGTACGGGGTGCGGTGGCTGGTGCTGACCCCGCGGCAGAAGGTGCCCGCGGAGGCGGTGGTCGTGGACTGGAGTCCGCGGACCGGGGAGGTGCTGGCGCGGATCGCCCCGTAGGGGGAGTGGTACGGAGCGATCCGCGCGGCGGCCCGGGGGTGTCGGGCCGCGCGGGAGTGGCCGGCGGGTGTGACTACTCGACGACCAGCTCGACCGGCATGTTGCCGCGGGTGGCGTTGGAGTAGGGGCAGACCTGGTGGGCCTGCTCGACGAGCTTGCGGCCGGTGGCCTCGTCGACGGTGTCGGGGAGCTCGACGCGGAGGGTGGCCTTCAGGGCGAAGCCCTCGCCCTCCTTGCCTATGCCGACCTCGGCGGTCACGGCGGCCTCGCTGACGTCGACCTTGGCGGCGCGGCCGACGAGGCCGAGGGCGCTGGCGAAACAGGCCGCGTAACCGGCGGCGAAGAGCTGCTCCGGGTTGGTGCCCTGGCCGTTGCCGCCGAGCTCCACCGGGAGGGCCAGGTCGAGGTCGAGCTTGCCGTCGTTGGTGACGGCGCGACCATCGCGGCCGTGGGTGGCGGTGGCGACAGCGGTGTAGAGCGCGTCCATGGGAGAACCATCCCTTTCACAGGTCAAGTCAGGTCGAGTCGCGTCCGGCGGTCCGGTCCGACCGCCGTTCACGGGCTCCAGTAGAGCACACAATTCAATTGCCCACAACTAAATGGCGGACAGGAGTTACCCTGGAGTCATGACCACGAGCCCCGCTTCCACGCCCGAGGGGATCTCCTCGGAGATCTCCGGGCAGATCTCCGAGGAGGACTTCCTCCGTCTCGACCGGCAGATCTGCTTCTCCCTGCACGCCGCCTCGCGCGCCTTCAACGGTGTCTACCGCGTGGTCCTCAAGGACCTGGGGATCACCTATCCGCAGTATCTGGTGATGCTCGTTCTGTGGGAGCAGGGCGAGCTGCCCGTGAAGAAGCTCGGCGAGCATCTGCGGCTCGACTCCGGGACGCTCTCGCCGCTGCTCAAGCGCCTGGAGGCGGCCGGCCTCGTCCGGCGCGAACGCAGCGCGCGCGACGAGCGCTCGGTCGTGGTGCGACCGACCGAGGAGGGCGCTGCCCTGCGGGAACGCGCCCTGGCCGTGCCCCGCCGGATCGTCTCCGCGACCAGCCTGGACATCGACGACATCCGCGATCTGCGCGACCGCCTGGACCGCCTGACGGTCGCCCTGGACGAGGCGGCGCTCGCGGATCCGGCCGGGTGACCGTCAGGACCCCACAGAATCCGACACCGTCATGCGGAACCCCAGCCTCCCGCGTGCCATCTTCCCCACGGGGCCGCGAAGCCGCCCTTAAGGGAAGATTTGCACACATACCTCTCACAGGTGCGGGGCAACCATGGCTCTTCAGCAGGCGCAGGTCTCCGTCGTCGTCATCGGGTACGACGACGCGGCCCATGTGGCGGACGCCGTGCGCTCGGCCCTCGCACAGGGGCCGGCCGTCCATGAGGTGATCGCCGTCGACGACTGCTCGACGGACGGCAGCGCGGAACTGCTGGAGCGGCTCGCCGGGGACGAGCCCCGGCTGCGGGTGGTCCGGCGCCCGGCCAACAGCGGCGGCTGCGGCACCCCGCGCAACACCGGTCTGGACGTCGCGACCGCGCCGTACGTGATGTTCCTGGACAGCGACGACGTCCTGCCGCCCGGCGCCGTGGACGCGCTGCTGGCGGCGGCCCTGGAGCACGACGCGCCGGTCGCGTCGGGGCTGTGCGTGCGCAAGGAGCTGCCGTCCGGCCGGGAGACCCCCTGGCAGCCCGAGCTGTACGCCCAGCGCACGCTGGTGGCGAACTCGTCCCAGCGCGCACGCCTGGTGCACGACACCCTCTGCGTCAACAAGCTCTACCGCACCTCCTTCCTGCGCGAGCGCGTCATCCGTTTCCCCGAGGGCCGCTTCCCGTACGAGGACTTCGTGTTCGGCGCACGGGTGCTGGCCGCCGCCCCGCGCGTCGCGCTCGTCCCCGACCCGGTGTACGTCTGGCAGGTGCGCCGGTCGGCGGCCCGGCTGTCCATCTCCCTGGACCGCTCCGACATCGCCAACTGGCGGGCCCGCCTCGACGCCGACCGGATGTCGTACGACATCCTGCTGGGCGCCGGCGAGAAGGCCCCGGCACGGGCCACGCGGACGCGTTTCCTCGACCACTCGCTGCGGATGTACGCGCGCGAGCTGGACCTGCGCGGCGCGGAGTACCGGCGCGAGTGGTGGACGCTGACGCGCGCGTACCTGGCCACCTTCGACGAGGGCGACTTCGCGCCGGCGCCCGCGCCCGGCCGGGTCGTCGCCCGGGTGATCCTCGCCGCCGAGGAGCCGCGCGACCTGCCCCGCCTCAAGGAGATGTCGGCCCGCCCCGCCCGGCTGACCCCGCCCTACGCGCGCGCGGGCGACGGCACGCCCGTCTGGTCCGCCGACCTGCCGCAGGTGGAGCTGGACCATCTCCTGGTCCGCCCCATGGAGCTGCTGCCCGCCGCCGTCGACGCGGAACTGCGGCCCCGCACGCGGGGCACGGTCCTCCGGCTGCGGCTCCACGAGCTGTACGGGCGGATGGCGGAGGCGGGGCCCCGGGCCGTGGAGGCGGAGTTCGTCGAACGCGACGACGGGCGCGTGGGCTTCACCGGCACCGCGCCCCTCCTGCCCGAGGCGGAGGGCGACAGCGGGCCGGGCGCGCCCGACGAGTCGGATGTCGACAGCTGGACGGCGGAAGTCCCGCTGGATCTGGCCGCGTTAGGCAAGGGCACGTGGGACCTGCGGCTCCGGCTGCGGTTCGCGGACGGCAGCCGTCGTGAGACCACCGCGCACGCCCTCGCGGGCGCCGGGCTGCTGCGCCGGAGCGCACTGCCGAGTACGCGCCACGGAGTGCTCCTGGTGCAGCCGTACGCGACCCACGCGGGGGCGCTCGCGGTTCGACTCGCGCCCGGTTGGCGGGGTTTGACCGAGGTCGTCCGCCGACGCCTCAAACGCCTGCTTCACTGAGAGCCGACGGGATTCCACCAGCAACCCAGCAACATCGTCTTGACTACGAGGGGACGGTCGTCCATGACCTGGCTGATCACCGGTGGCGCCGGATACATCGGGGCGCACGTGGTGCGCGCGATGCTCGACGCGGGCGAGGAGACCGTCGTCTACGACGACCTGTCCACCGGGGTCGCCGAACGGGTGCCCGAGGGCGTCCCGTTGGAGATCGGCTCCACCCTCGACGGGGAGCGGCTGGCCCGGGTGATCCGCGACCGGCGCATTACCGGCGTCGTGCACCTCGCGGCGAAGAAGCAGGTCGGCGAGTCCGTCGACCTGCCCCTGCACTACTACCGGGAGAACGTCGAGGGACTGCGCACCCTGCTGTCGGCCGTCACCGACGCCGGAGTCGCGTCCTTCGTCTTCTCGTCCTCCGCCGCCGTGTACGGCATGCCGTCCGCCGCGCGGGACGGTGACCTCGTCACCGAGGAGACCCCGTGCGCGCCGATGAGCCCGTACGGCGAGACCAAGCTGGTCGGCGAGTGGCTGGTCCGGGCCACGGGCCGGGCGACGGGCCTGTCGACGGCCTCCCTGCGCTACTTCAACGTGGCCGGCGCGGCGACCCCCGAACTGGCCGACACCGGCGTCTTCAACCTCGTCCCCATGGTCTTCGAGAAGCTCTCCGAGGGCGCCCCGCCACGGATCTTCGGCGCCGACTACCCGACCCCCGACGGCACCTGCGTCCGCGACTACATCCATGTCGTCGACCTCGCGGAGGCCCACGTGGCGACCGCGCGGCGGCTGCGCGAGGCGCCGGGCACGGACCTCACCCTCAACATCGGGCGCGGGGAGGGTGTTTCGGTGCGCGAGATGATCGACCGGATCAACGCGCTCACCGGCCACGACCTGCCGCCCGTGGTGGTCGACCGGCGGCCCGGCGACCCCGCGCGCGTCGTCGCCTCGGCGGACCGGATCGCCGCCGAGCTGGGCTGGAAGGCGCGGTACGGCGTCGAGGACATGATCTCGACGGCGTGGGCGGGGTGGACGCGGCGCACGGAACGGTCGTAGCTCCTGTGACGGAATCGACGCGAAGCGGGAACTGTCCGGTGCCGTTTGCTCGTGTGTACTAGGGGAAGCCGACGAAGAACTTCTCGGCGACTGACATACGTACGACGTGTCCGACAGGGCGTTACGGGGGTAGCGACGGTGCCGGCTTGGGACATCGATCCGATCAACGTGCAGACCACGCTGAAGTCGACCGGTGAGGCGGCCGGCGGCCTGGAGAAGGCCGCCAACTCACTGGTGTCGAACATGGCGAGCGCGGCCGAGTCCGCCGGGACGGCCGTACCGGGCGGGCAGTTCAGCGGCCCCATGATCGGGCCGGTGGCCACGGGCACGCCCCGGGTGCCGGTCGGACCGGTCGCGGCGGCGCTGAGCAAGTACCTCCAGGAGCGGCAGCAGAAGCTGGCGTACATGGCGCAGCGCACCATCGACTCCGTGCAGGGCGCGGCCGATGCCACCAACGCCTACGTCACCGGCGACCTGGACATGGCCGCCACGCACCAGGCCAACGCGCTCAAGGCGACCGTCGTACCGCCACCGCCGGGTGTCGACGGGAACGGCGGGCAGGGGCCGAAGTGAGCGACGACATCCCCGTCATCCCGGAGGAGGTCCCCGAGTTCACGGGCAATCTGGAGCAGTTGGACCTGGGCATCGCGGGCGTCCGTTCGGCCGGGACCTCCCTGAAGGACTCGGGCTCGGCGATCCACACCCGCTTCGGCGGCCTCTCCGCGTACTACAAGGCACCCGAGGCGGAGGCGCTGTTCGCGACGACTGCTCCGGTGGCGGCCAAGGGCGACGAGTTCGCCACCGAGTTGGAGACCGTGGCCTCGGCGCTCGACACGTACGCCGCCGCCGTCGGTCCGCTCAAGCAGAAGTTCGACCAGCTCCGCCGGGACGCGATCGCCTTCCGCGCGAAGATCGAGGGCGACGACGAGTGGCGCGCCGACGGCGACCTCGTCGAGGAGAACAACAACCGCCGCTCCGACATCAACGCCGCGTACGCCGCGTTCCAGGCCGCCGAACGCGACTGCTACAACAAGATCGTCGCGCTGGTCGGCGGCGAGGCGCTCGTCGTCAACGACGGCAGCAACAAAGAGAACATGTACGGCTACCGGGGCGAGGACCTGAACAACGCCGGTGGTCTGCCGTGGGGTGACCCGGTCGAGGAGTCCAACCCCTGGTACTACATCCACGAACACGCCTGGGACTTCACGGTCGGCTTCGTCGTGGACGGCGTGTGGGGCACGATCAAGGGCCTCGGCACCCTGGTCGGCTTCAACGGCTGGGACGCGGCGGGCCAGGCCTGGGTCGGTCTCGGCAAGCTCGCCACGGGCATCGTCATCACGGCCGTCCCCGTGGTCGGCGCCGCGTACTGGCTGGCCCCCGACGACAAACTCCCGTCCTGGCTGCGCGACTCCCGTACGGCCGTCGTGGAGACCGGCAAGGCGCTCATCGCCTACGACGAGTGGGGCAAGAACCCCTCCCGGGCGGCCGGAGCGGTCACCTTCAACGTGCTGACCACGATCTTCACGGGCGGCGCGGGTGGCGCGGTCTCCGGCGCGGGCAAGGCGGGCGCCATCGCCAAGGCGATCTCGTTCGCGGGCAAGGCCGGCAAGATCGTCGACCCGATGACGTACCTCACCAAGGGCGTCGGGGCGACGGCGGTGAAGATCAGCGACGTCATGGCGAGCCTGCGCGGCATCACCGACGGGACGCACATCAGGCTCGGCGAGGGCACGTACCAGATCGCCGACGTGCCGAACATCGCGGACGACCTCCCGGCCGGTCTCACGCCCGAGAACAGCGTCCGCATGGAGACCCCCAAGGGCGAGGTCGTCTACCTCGACACCAAGACCCTCGTCATGCACAACGCCGACGGGACGGTACGGGAGTCCCTGGACGGGATCCGGCACGAGGGGACGGCGGCCGAGCGCGGCGCGGAAGTACGCACACCGGAGCAGGAGTTGGTGGGCGCCGGCGCCAAGGTCGGCGACGGCGGTACGGGGGCCGTGGGACGGGTCGGGGACGACCTGGGCGGTACCGGGCGGGTGGGCGACAACGGCCTGCCCTCCGCGGTCCACGAGACACCGGGTGGCACCGGAGGATCGCACGGCGGCGACGGCCGCACCGGGACCACCGGGACCACCGGGGGCGGCCACGCCGAGACACCGGGCGGTGACCACGGCGGCACCTCCTCGGGCGGCGGTCACGGCGGAACGCCCGGCGGCGGACCCACCGAGCCCCCGGCCGGCGGGCGCGGCGGCACCCCGGGCGATGACGGCACCGGGACCCCGCACGAGCCGTCGGAGGGAACGACAGCCCCCGAGCGCGCCAACGAGCCGGCGCCGGAGCTCACCCCGCAGCAGAAGGCGGACCACTGGAACCACCTCGACGAGGTCGAGTCCCGGAGCCCCGAGGAGTTCGACCAGCTCCAGCGGGACCCCGACAAGAACGGCGGGATCTCCGAGCCGTCCAAGGACGAGGCCCGGGTCGGCCTGGACCTCAGCGAGCAGGGGCGTCTCCCGGACGACATCCAGCGCCCCACGGAGGCGGACCGCGGCGAGTTCTACTCACCCAGCACGGGACGGTATTACGACATCAAGGGCGTCCATTCCGACTGGCCTCCCTTCAACAATGTGCGAGACAAGTCCCAACCGTTCAAGGGAGCTTATGACCCCGCGAAGAACGAGCGCTGGGTCAAGAAGCTGGCGGAACAGATCGTCGAGAAGCAGCGCGTAGTTATCCTGGACATGCGCAACGCGAATCAGGCGGCGATCGACGACATCAAGTCCATCGTCGAGAAGAATGGCTGGGAAGACGATGTCATCTGGTACCCGTAAGAACTGGGCGCCCCGCGTGTTCCCGACGGATCCGCAGGCGAAGGCACGCCTGGAGGAGTGGCTGGACGCGGGCGGCGAGGGCCCGCTCGACGCCATCGGGCTGGACCTCTCCGACGCGGACCTCTCCGACGCGAACCTCCAGCAGTCCTGGTTCACCGACGCGAAGCTGGTCGGGGCCAAGCTCGTGGGGGCGGACCTCTACCGTTCCGACGCGGAAGGGGCGGACTTCTCGAGGGCCGATCTGACGCGGGCCTCGCTGGTCCGGGTCAACCTGGACGACGCGGTTCTCCGGGACGCGGTCCTGGACGGCGCGGACCTGGTCAAGGCCTCCCTCTACGACTGCGACGCCACGAACGCCTCCCTGCGCGGTGCGCGCATTCTGGGCGCTTCCCTGCTCGGCGTCGATCTTCGCGGAGCGGACCTTTCCCACGCGGTTCTGCAGGAGAATTCCTTCAAAGTGACCGTCGACCACCGCACAAAGGTGGAGGGCCTTTCGGGAACCGTATTCGGCCCCGTCCAGGTGATCGACGAGCATGGCGCAGAACATGAAATCGCGGGAGAGGCGCTGGAACGCTGGGTACGCGAACGCGGCGGTTCGATCAAGGTGCTGCCCGTCCCCGACGGAAAGCGCGACACGTCGGCCTGACCATGACGCCGGGTGCCTACGCCTTCCCCACCTCGAACCAGACACCCTTCCCCGACGCCCCCAGCGCCTCCGTCCCCCAGCGGCCCTCCGTGACGGCGTCCACGATCCACAGGCCCCGGCCGGATTCGCCGTCGTAGCCCTGGTGGAGTGACGGGGGCGTGCGGTCGTCGTCGTAGACGGTCACCCGCACGGGGCCCTCCGGGCCGGCGATCAGCAGTAAATGGGCGCCGGAACTCTTCGCGTGCCGACAGGAGTTGGTGACCAGCTCCGAGGTGCACAGGACCGCGTCGTCGACGAGGGCGTCGAGCCGCAGGGCCCGGAGGACGGAGGCGACGAAGTCGCGGGCGATACGGGGTGTGGTGTCCAGGGGTGGGCAGTTGAGGGCGTACTTGGGCATGGCTCATCAACTCCAACGCGCGTCAGGGCAAGGGTGAGTTGAGGCACGAGAGCGCTCCGCACCCACCGTGCCGGGCACGTCACAGACCGTAGGGCGTAACCTGGTGACGGCACAACCTGATGCCGGACATTGCCCCCGTTTCGGTGACCGTCGTGCTCGGCTGACGGCATACTCGTCAGCCGAACGACCAGGGAGAGGACCGATGCCACCCAGGAGCACCCCGACCGCACGGCAGGAGCGCCTCGGCGCCGAGCTGCGCAAGATCCGCGAGCGGGCGGGGGTCACGGCCCGCGCCGCCGCCGCACTCCTGGGCACGAACCCCATACAGCAGAGCGCCTACGAGGCCGGCCGCAGCGGGATCAGCGAGGAGCGGATCCGCCGCCTGGCCGCGCATTGCGCATGCGATGACGTGGCGTACGTCGATGCCCTGGTCAGCATGGCGAACGAACGCGGCAAGGGGTGGTGGGAGGCCTACCGGGGCACCGTGGTCGAGCAGGGGCTCGCCCTGGCGGAGTCCGAGTATCACGCCACTCGCATCCGCACCTTCCAAGTCGTGCATGTCCCTGGCTTGCTGCAGACCGAGGACCACATGCGGGCGCTCTTCAACTACGCGTCGCGGAATGTGCCGCCAAGCCACGTGGACACGTTCGTGGCGTACCGCACTCAGCGCCAGCAGGTCCTCGACGAGCCCTCTGGGACACCGTACGAAGCCATCGTCCACGAGGCGGCTCTTCGCATCCGCGTAGGTGGCCGCGAGGCGACCAGGGCCCAGCTGAAGCGGCTCCTCGAACGATCGGATGCGGCCAACGTGACCGTTCGTGTGCTGCCGTTCGACACGGACGACTTCGCCGGTACCGGCTACTCGATGCTCTACCTGCACGGGCCCGTCCCCCAACTCGACACCGTGCAGATCGATACAGGCCACGACAGCGAGTTCTTCGACGCGGAGGCACGCTTGTTGCAGTATCGACGGCGGTACGAGCGGGTGGCAGCGGCGGCTCTCCCTGTCGCCGAATCCCGCGATCTCATCGCCCGCGTTGCCCACGAGCTGTGAAAGGAGCCGACGTGCCCGACGCTCCCCGGTGGCAGAAGTCGTCCTTCTCAGGCGCCGACGCGGGTGACACCTGCGTCGAACTCGCCCCCACCCCCACCTCCATACGCCTCCGCGAAAGCGACCACCCCACCGCAGTCCTCACCACCACCCCCACCCCCCTCCACGCCCTCCTCACCACCCTCAAGGCAGGCACCCTTGGCCGTCGTTGACCCGCAGCGCGCCCTCGGCGCAGTCCTCGGCTCCGCCGTCGGGGACGCGCTCGGCGCGCCGTTCGAGTTCGGGCCCGAGGGGGCCTTCTCCGCGCGGTTCCCGAAGGCCGGGCACGGTGGGGAGATGTGCGGCGGCGGTGGCTGGGACCCGGGGGAGGCCACCGACGACACGCAGATGGCCGTGCTCGTCGGGGAGTCACTCGTCGAACACGGGGCGCTCGAACTGCCCGACGTCTTCCGGAGGTTCCAGCGCTGGGCGGTGTCCGACCCCAAGGACATCGGCATCCAGACCCAGGACGTGCTGACCAGCGGCGACCCCTGGGACCTCGCGGCCGCCCTGCACTTCCAGGTGAACCTACGGGCCGCAGGCAACGGCGCGCTGATGCGGGCCGCCACCTCGGCCGTGTACTTCGCGAGGGACGGCCGGGACACCACCATGGACGCGGCCCGGCGGCTGTCCGCGCTCACCCACGGCGACCCGGCCGCCTGGGAAGGCACCGCCGCCTTCCACGAGCTGGTCCGGATCGCGCTGGCCGGTGGCGACCCGCTCGCCGCCGTCCCCGAGACCCTGGCCGCGCTCCGCCCCGACCACCGCGCCCGGTACGACGTCGTCCTCGCCCCCGACTGGCACCCCGATCGGGCCACGGAGTTCAACGGCGCGGTCTGGCCCTGCCTGGGCTCCGCCGTGTGGGCCGTACGCACGACCGACTCCTACGAGGGCGCCGTACGCGCGGCCGTGGACCTCGGCGGCGACACCGACACGGTCGCGGCGGTGACCGGCGGGCTCGCGGGCGCGGTGTACGGCGCCGACGCGATCCCGGAGCGCTGGCTGGAGCCGCTGCACGTGCCCCTGCCGGGGTTCGGGGACCGGGTACTGCGCGCCCCGGAACTCATCCGCCTGGCAACGCAGTTGGCGACCGGAGCCGCCCCCTGACCGTCGGCCTCAGCCCGCGCCCGGCTCGTAGCCGCTGATGACGTACTCGGCCTCGTCGTCGATGGCGTTCTCGTCCACGTCCAGGGTGATCCGCGCGGGATGACCGCCGGTGGCGTACTCCACCTCCGCCGTGTCCGCCTGCTCCTGCCAGGCCTTCTCCACCATGGCCATCAGGTCACCGATCTTGGGGATGTCGCCGGGCCTCTGCCGCACCGCACGCCGGCTGTCCTCGTCGAGGCCGACCGCCTCGGCCACCTCGCCGTCCCGGACGGTCACCCGGAACCTCCCCGCCAGGGCCTGCGAGGTCGACGTGAGGGTGTAGACGTACGAGGCGGGCTCATGCCACATGACGGTGTTCCGTGTCGTGGTGGGCTTGGGCGAGGCCCGGCCCTTCGGTTCGGTGGGTGCCCCGCCGTCGCAGGCGGCGGTCATCCCCACCGTCCCCACGGTCCCCGCGACCAGCGCGGCGGCCAGGAGGACGGAACGAGCACGGGAGCGTAAGTGAGTCACGGCGACCCCATTCCTGAGCGACTGTGACTAGGACGCCACCCGTCGGCGGAACGTTCAGCTCCGTAACTGCGGGCCTCCGACTCGCTCCTACAGCGCCCGCAACGCCGCCGCCGTGGCCCGCGTGAGGCTCTCCAGGTACCCCTTGGGCAGCTTCGGCGCGCGGACGACCACCGAGCGCCAGTACAGCGGGCCGGAGATCACGTCCAGGGCCAGGTCCTCGTCCACGCCCGCCCGGACCTCGCCCCGGGCGACCGCCGCCGCGACGATCCCGGTGGCGACGCTCTGCTGCCCCTCCCGCAACGCCTTCTGCATCGCCTCGGCGATCTCGGGGTTGCGGGCGGCCTCGGCCTGGAGGTCGGGGATGATCTGGCCGGCGACCGGGTGGCGCAGCGCGCGGGACGTGACCTCGTAGAGCAGCCGGAGGTCGCCCTCCAGCGAGCCCGTGTCCGGCATCGGCAGGCCCTGTACCGCCACCGCCGAGACCAGGTCCAGCACCAGGTGCAGCTTGGAGCGCCAGCGGCGGTACACCGCCGTCTTGCCGACGCCCGCGCGGCGCGCGATGCCCTCGATGGACATCCGGGCGTAGCCGACGGCCGCCAGCTCCTCGAAGACCGCCGCCCGGATCGCCTCCGTCACGTCCTCGCGGAGCACGGCCGCCCCGGCGGGGGCCCGGCGGCGCGGCCGTGGCGGCGGCTGCCCCTCGGAGGGGTCGGCGTTCGTCGTCATGGCTCACAGCATAGGCCGTGACGACGAAACGGTTGCGTTCCGACGTCGAATCGGCTTACTCTCGCGTTGCGACGATACGGTCCCGTCCCGACGTAAGAGCAGGGCAAGGGCGACGTAAGAAGCCAAGCGACGACAGCGCGGCCGCGTACGCGGGACGCCCCCCCACCAGCGACCTCACTAGCGAAAGCAGCGGATGTGAGCCAGGTCCTCGACACACCGCCCCCGACCACGGCGGACACCCCCCGAACCGCCCGCGCCGCCGAGACCCCGGCCCAGCTCGCCGAGCGGTACGGCCTGAGCGTCAGCGGGGCCCGCCCCTCGCTCGGCGCGTACGTACGGCAGCTGTGGGCCCGGCGACACTTCATCACCGCGTTCGCCACGGCGAAGCTGACCGCGCAGTACAGCCAGGCGAAGCTCGGCCAGATCTGGCAGATCGCGAACCCCCTGCTGAACGCGGCGGTCTACTACCTGATCTTCGGCCTGCTCATGGGCACCAAGAAGGGCGTGCCGGACTACGTCCCGTTCCTCGTGACCGGCGTGTTCGTGTGGACCTTCACCCAGAGCTCGATCATGGCGGGCACCCGCGCGATATCCGGCAGCCTCGGCCTGGTGCGGGCCCTGCACTTCCCCCGGGCCTCGCTCCCCCTGTCGTACTGCCTCCAGCAGCTCCAGCAACTGCTGTTCTCCATGGCCGCGCTGGTCGTGATCCTGCTGGCCTTCGGGGTTCCGGTGGCCATGTCCTGGCTGCTGATCGTGCCCGCGCTGACGCTGCAGTTCGTGTTCAACGCCGGTGTCGCGATGGTGATGGCGCGGATCGGCGCCAAGACCCCCGACATCTCGCAGCTGATGCCGTTCGTGCTGCGCACCTGGATGTACGCCTCGGGCGTGATGTTCAGCATCGACCACATGCTCGCCAACCGGAACATCCCGGCGTTCGTGCATCTGCTGCTGGAGTGCAACCCCGCCGCCGTCTACATCGACCTCATGCGGTTCGCGCTGATCGACAGCTTCCACGGAAGCCAACTGCCGCCGCACGTCTGGGCGATCGCGGCGGGCTGGGCGCTCCTCGCGGGCGTCGGCGGGTTCATCTACTTCTGGAAGGCTGAGGAGACGTACGGCCGTGGCTGACACCGTCATCAACCCCACCGTTCCCGGCACCCGGCACGCAGCAGCCGACCAGGCCGCCGTCCCCGAGCCCGTGCCGACCGTCGTCGTCGACGGCGTCGACATCGTCTACCGCGTCAACGGCACGGGGGCCGGGCGCGGCACCGCCACCGCCGCGCTCAACCGCATCCTGCGGCGCAAGAAGGCCGAGAAGGCGGCCGGCGTGCGCAAGGTGCACGCCGTGCGGAACGTGTCCTTCACCGCGTACCGGGGCGAGGCCATCGGGCTCATCGGCACGAACGGCTCCGGCAAGTCGACCCTGCTCAAGGCCGTCGCCGGGCTCCTCCCCGTGGAGAACGGGCGCATCTACACCGACGGCCAGCCGTCGCTGCTCGGCGTCAACGCGGCCCTGATGAACGACCTCACGGGCGAGCGGAACGTCCACCTCGGCGGGCTCGCCATGGGCATGTCCCGGGAGCAGGTCAAGGAGCGGTACGAGGAGATCGTCGACTTCTCGGGCATCAACGAGAAGGGGGACTTCATCACGCTCCCCATGCGCACGTACTCCTCCGGCATGGCGGCCCGGCTGCGGTTCTCCATCGCCGCCGCCAAGGACCACGACGTGCTGCTGATCGACGAGGCGCTGGCGACCGGGGACCGCTCCTTCCAGAAGCGGTCCGAGGCGCGGATCCGTGAGCTGCGCAAGCACGCGGGCACGGTGTTCCTCGTCAGCCACAACAACAAGTCGATCCGGGACACGTGCGATCGGGTGCTGTGGCTGGAACGCGGGGAGCTCCGCCTTGACGGGCCGACGGACGAGGTGTTGAAGGAGTACGAGAAGTTCACCGGCGGGAAGAAGTAGGTCGCGCCTGAGAGCTCGGCGGGGCCTGTGGGGTGGCGGGTGCGCGATCGTCGTGGTTGATCGCGCAGTTCCCCGCGCCCCTTCGATGCTCACCTCTCCAGAAAAGTGAACAGGGCCTCCCATCGGTCCACGATCTCCTCCGTGCCGTAGCGGCGGATGTTCTGTCTCGCCTTGTCGCCCATGCGGTCCCGCAGGGTCTTGTCGGTCATCAACTGGTCCAGTTTGCGGGCCAGTTCACCCGTGTTGCCGGGGCGGACCAGGAGGCCGTCCTCGCCGTCGCGCACGATCTCGTGGACGCCGGGCGCGCAGTCGAAGGCGACACAGGGGACGCCCATCGCCATGGCCTCCATCAGGGCGAGCGGGAAACCCTCGCCCCGGGAGGACAGCGCGAACACCGAGCCGCCGCGCAGAGCGCCCTGCACGTCGTGCGTACGGCCCATCCAGGACACCGAGTCGTCGAGCCCGAGGGCCGTGCACTGCTTCCTGAGCAGTTCCTCGTCCTCGCCGGAGCCGTAGACCAGCAGCGTCCAGTCGGGGTGCCGGGGCGCCACCTCGGCCCAGGTGTCGAGGAGCATGTCGACGCCCTTCTCGTCGCTGAGCCGGCCGATGCTGACGACGGCCTTCGCGGTGCGCGGGGACGGCTCGTCCGGCAGCCAGGGCACGGCGTTGGGCAGGTACGAGGCGTTGTTGAGGCCCTGCCCGATCCACAGGTCGGCGTCCTCGCGGGTGAGGACGAGCATGCGGTCGACGTCGCGGTAGTGCGTGAGCACCCGCCGGAAGCGCGAGGAGCGGCGCGAGGTCTCGAAGGACTCGTGGCTCATCCCGATGACGGTCAGACCAGTGGTGTCGGCGAGCCTCACCCACTCCATCGCCCACACCTGGGTCACGATGACGACCCCGCCGGGGCGCGCGGCCCGGAACAGGCCGGTCAGCACGGCCGCCCGCTCCCGCATGCTCGCGTCCCGCGCTCGGCCGGGCGGAGGCGGCTGGCCGTCGTACAACCGCGTGGTGGGGTACGGGAGTTCACCGAGCGGGTGCGGGTCCTCGGGGGTGGTGATCCCGATGACGTGGACGCGGTGGCCCCGCTCGGTCAGGAGACGGGCCAGGTGGTGGGTCCAACTGGTCACCCCGCCCGTCTCGTCGACACTGTTGGACACCAGGAAGACGTCCCGCGCCCCGGTGCCCCCTGCCTCGCCCCGCCCGGTCACGTGCGCCTCCACTCGGAGAAGAACTGGTCGACGACGTCACGGGCCGCCGTCCCCTGGTCGTACTCGCCGAAACCGGCCGTGAACCGCTCCCGCGCGGCGGCGTACTTGAGCGTCTGCTCCTCCAGCGAGGAGTCGCGCAGCACGGCGTGCAGCTCGTCCTCGGTGCGCACGATCGGGCCCGGCGCGCGTTCGAGGAGGTCGAAGTAGGTGCCCCGGCCCTCGTGGACGTACTCCTCGTAGTCGTACGTGAAGAAGAACATCGGGCGGTCGAGGAGCGCGTAGTCGAACATCACCGACGAGTAGTCCGTGATCAGCGCGTCCGCGAGGGCGAGGACGGGCGTCACGTCGTGGTGGTCGGACACGTCGACGACCCGGCCCCGCACCGACGGCGGGAGCACCACGTGGTTGAGGTAGTGGGCGCGCACGAGCAGCACGTACTCGTCGCCGAAGGTCTCGGCGAAGCGCTCCACGTCGAAGGGGAGGGCGAAGCGGCGCTGGCCCTGGTGGCGGAAGGTGGGGGCGTAGAGCAGGATCTTCTTGTCCGGCGGGATCGCCGCGATCTCCGGGATGCCCAACTCGGCGGCGAGACGCGCGCGCTGGGCCGTCCGGTCCGTCCGGTCCGTCTCCCGGGCTCGCGCGAGGGCGTCGTTACGCGGGTAGCCCACCCTCAGCAGCACCTTCTCCCGCAGCCGGAAGGCCTTCGCGAGGGTGCGCACGTCGTGCTCCGAGCGGATCAGGAAGTGGTCGAAGCGGTCGAGGGTGCGCTGCTGTTCGGCCTGCTCGGCGCGGGTCTTGAGCTTCCAGCCGGGCTCGTCGAAGCCCATGCGCTTGAGCGCGGAGCCGTGCCAGGTCTGGAGGTAGGTCGTGCCGGGGCGCTTGGTCAGCTTCAGCGGGAAGCTCTGGTTGTCGATCCAGAACTCGGCGCGGGCGAGCGCCCGCAGATACGGCAGCGACCAGCGCCGGACGAGGGTGGCGTCGGCCGGGAACCCCTCGGGGCGGCCCGCGTACGACCACACCGCCTCGAAGTCGAGACCCTGGCGGCGCATCTCCTCGTAGATCGCCCGGGGGCTGTCGCTGTACTGCCGGCCGAGGTGGCTCTCGAACACCACCAGCCGCCGCTGCCTCGGCATACGCAGGAAGACCTCGTGGTAAAGGCGGATTTTGGCGTTTCCCGAGGTGGCCTTCTTGCGCAGCGCCTTCGCCTTGCGGTAGCCCGACTTGGCGAGTTTGCCCGGTGCGCCCCGAAGCCCTCTAGCGACCAGGACGTTGGCCTTCTTGTCGGGGACCAGCCGGAACGCGAGGTGGCCTCGGACGGAGATCTGCGGCTCGACCCGGTCGGCGACCAGCCGCGTGAGCCGCGGCCGGACCGGCAGCGCGCCGCCGCCCGTCAGCCCCGGTTCGGCGGCCGTCAGCCGGCTCGTCGTGCGCTCGCCGTCGACGTCGAGGTGGAGGCGTACGTCCCACACGGCGTCCACGATGCCCAGCGGCCGGAGCGTCCGGGAGATGTCGACGGCGGCCCGCCAGGTGAGGTACGGACCCTCGTGCCGGACATCGGCGACCGGCACCCGGAAGGTCTGGAACCGCACGCCGGGGCGGCGGGCGTAGAACTCCAGCGCGGCGGAGAGCCGGGCGTCGGCCGGGATCACCCCGAGGGGGTTGGTGACGCGCCCGGCGAGCCGGATACGGCCGCCGCTGCCCGCCCCCGTGCCGTCCGGGTGCTGCTCGTACTCCGTCAGCTCGTTGCGCAGGAACAGCTTCCCGACCGGTCGGGCGTGGTAGCCGAGTTCGGTGACGTCCAGGATCCGGCGCGCGAACTCGCCCTCCTCCCCCGGCGCGTCCAGGTGTTCGGCGCACCAGTAGATCCGCCCGTCGCGCTCGACGAGGGGCGCGGAGACCTTGTCGCGGTTGGTGAGCGTGTCCACGGCCGGCAGCAGGTTGTCCCAGTCGCCCCTCCGCAGCAGATACGCGCAGACGGCGTGGATGGGTTCGACCTCGTCGTACGCGGCCGGGTCGATCGACGCCAGATAGGCGCGGGCCAGCTCGGCGAACTCGCGGCGGTAGGCCGCGTCCCGGAAGGGCAGGTCACGCAGGTGCAGCACCAGGTCGTGCTTGAGGAACTTGACGTCCTTGTAAAACTTCAGCTCCGCCAAGCCCTGACCGGCCAGGAGCCGGTCCACCCGGCGGTGGATCTCCATCCGGTGCGCGAAGTTGGCGATCTCGGCCCGCCGGTTGCTGATCGACTTGGCCTCCGCCCTCTCGACCACGTTCCAGTCGTAGACCCGGTTGGGGATCAGGGCGATCCGGCGGGCGGCGGCGTACGCCTGGGCGGAGAAGAAGAGGTCCTCGTAGTGGATGCCGACCGGGAACAGCAGCCCGCCCTCGACGAGGAAGTCCCGGCGGTAGCACTTGTTGGTGGACAGGGTGTCGTAGACCAACAGGTCGGGCAGCTCGGAGACGGAGTCGAGGGTACGGGTGCGGGCGTACAGCCACGGGTACCACGGGACCTCCTTCCGGTTGCGGGTGTCCACGTGGACACGGACGCAGAGACCGGAGACGAGGTCGGCGCCGGTGCTCTCGGCGGCTTCCAGGAAGTTCCGGCAGGCGTTGCGCTCCAGGACGTCGTCGCTGTCGAGGAAGACGACGTACTCGCCCCGGGTCTCCCGGATGCCCGCGTTGCGGGGCGCGCCGCAGCCGCCGCTGTTCTGGGGCAGCCGGTACGCGCGCACCCGGTCGGGATGCTCGGCGGCGAGCCGGGCGGCCACCTCGTAGGAGCCGTCCGTGCTGTGGTCGTCGACGATCACGACCTCCACGCTCCGCAGCGTCTGCTCCAGCACCGAGCGGACGGCCGTGGGCAGCCTGGCCTCGTCGTTGTAGACGATCACGACGACGGATACGGCGGGTCGCTGGTCCACGTCCGCGTTCACCCCATCAGTACGGTTCGTTCCGTTCATCACTGTTTCTACCCTCTATAGACCGTGGTGCGGTTGAGGGCCACTTGGGTAGATGCCCCCGGCGGTGCGCGGGTTGCCTCACCCGCTTCCGGCGGCCCGGTACCGCGATACGCTCCGGGGACGTGCTGAGCGGAGGGGGCGGTCGATGCGTGGGGTGGTACCTGAGCCGCTGCGGACGGAGGATCCGCGGGAGATCGCCGGGTACCCGCTGTACGCCCGGATCGGTGAGGGCGGCATGGGCACCGTCTATCTCTCCCGCAGCCGGGGCGGCCAGCCGGTCGCGCTGAAACTGGTCCGCCCGGAGTACGCCGGCAGCCCCGCCTTCCGTGAGCGGTTCGCCCGCGAGGTGGCCGCCGGGCGCCGCGTCTCCGGCTACCACCTGGTGCCGATCGTCGACCACGACGCCGGTGCGGAGCGCCCCTGGCTGGCCACGCACTACGTCCCGGGCGTCCCCCTCGACCAGGCGCTGGAGACCCACGGCCCGCTGCCCATGGCCACGGTCCTGCAACTGCTGGCCTGCGCCGCGTACGCGCTGGACGCCGTGCACACCGCCGGGGTGATCCACCGCGACGTCAAGCCCGCCAACCTGCTGCTGGCCGCCGACGGGCCCTGGCTGCTCGACTTCGGCATCGCGCGGGCGGCGGGCGCGGCGACCCTGACCACCGCCGGACGCCTGATCGGCACCCCTCGCTACATGTCCCCCGAGCACGCCCTCGGCCGCCGGGTCACCTCCGCGTCCGACGTGTTCGCGCTGGGCCTGATCGCCGCGGTCGCCGCGACGGGCAGCCATCCGTACGGGCGCGGCAACCCGCTGGCCATCGCGACCCGTATCGCCGCCACGGACGTCGCGCCGCCGGCGCTGGACGGCATCGACCGCCCTCTCGTGGACGTCATCCGCCGCTGCCTGACCGCCGACCCGGCGTCCCGCCCGTCGGCTGCCGCCGTCGCCGAACACTGCGCGGGGGCGGCCCGCCGGGACGTCCGCGACTTCACGGGCTGGCTGCCGGCGCCGGTCGCCACGTCGGTGACCATCATCGAGACGGCCTTCCGCACGCTGTCCCTGACAGAGGCGCCGACGACCCCGACCCCCCACATCTCGGAGGCCCCGACAGCCCGCCGCCTCCCGCCTACGGCACCGATCACTGTGCGGGACGAGGAATGGCGCCGCCGGGTCCGCCGGGAGCCGTGAGTCGAGGGCCGGGTGGGGTGCGTTGTCGGGTGCGGGTGCGTGGGGGCTGGTCGCGCAGTTCCCCGCGCGCCTGAAAAGCAGGGGCTGCGCCCTGTGCTTTTCAGGCCCGCAGGGCCGTGGTCTTTCAGGCCCGCAGGGCCTGGTCTTTCAGGGGCGCGGGGAACTGCGCGAGAAGCCCCACGCACCCGCAGTCGCCAACGCACCCGAACCCCCGAGCTATAAGGCGCCCCATTCCCCCGGGGAACCGCAACACCCACCCCAAGTGTCATAAGTGCCGTATAAGCTTCGGACCGCTCCAAGTGCCCGCACCGGCACCGGAGTTCGGCACCGCACCGGGGGAGGCTCCCATCAGCACCAGCACCGGCGACATCCTGAGCCCTCTGGGACCGCAGGACCCACGAGAGACGGCCGGCTACCACCTGCAGGCCCGCATCGGCGAGGGCGGCATGGGCACGGTCTACCTGTCGCACACCCGCGGCGGCCAGCCCGTCGCCCTGAAGGTCATCCGCCGCGAGTACGGCCAGGACGCCGACTTCCGCCGCCGTTTCGAGCAGGAGGTCCAGGCCGCCCGCCGCGTGCAGGGCTACCACATCGTCCCGGTCGTCGACCACGACACCACCGGCGAACTCCCCTGGCTCGCCTCGGTGTTCATCGCCGGCATCCCCCTGCACGACGCCCTGGTCGCCTTCGGCCCGCTCCCCCTGCCCGCCGTCTTCCAGCTCGTCGGCTGCGCGGCCCGCGCCCTCACCTCGATCCACGCGGCCGGAGTCATCCACCGCGACCTCAAGCCCAGCAACATCCTGCTGGGCTCCCAGGGCCCGTACGTCATCGACTTCGGCATCGCCCGCGCCGCCGACGCCACCCATCTGACCCAGTCCGGCGGCCTGATCGGCACCCCGCAGTACATGTCGCCGGAGCACGCCCTCGGCGAGCAGGTCACCCCGGCCACCGATGTCTTCTCGCTGGGCCTGATCGCGGCGGTCGCCGCCACCGGACGCCACCCGTACGGCGACGGCGGCGCCATCACCATCGCCGCGCAGATCGCCAACACCTCCCAGCGCCCGCCCCGGCTCGACGGCTACGACGACCGGCTGCGCCCGCTGCTGGAGCGCTGCCTGACCGCCGACCCGGCCGAGCGCATCGGCACCGAGGAACTGGCCGCGCTCTGCCAGGAGTCGGCCGACCGGGGCCTCAGCGACTTCACCGGCTGGCTCCCGGCACCGCTCACCGCCGAGATCGCCCGCCGCGAGCAGTCCGCCCAGGCCCCGCCCCAGCCGACGTCACCCCAGATGCCGGCCGCGCCCCCGGTCACACCCCCGGCGGCTCCCCCGACCACCGCCCCGACCGGCGCCCCGACGCCGCCCACGGCCCCGCCCCACGACCCGGCGGCCCAGGCCCACGCGTACGCCCAGGGCACCACCCAGGGCGTACCCCAGCAGGCGCCGACCCAGCCGCCGACCGGCTTCGGCCCAACGGCCCAGGGCCAGACCCCGACCCCCGGCTACGGCTATCCGCCCCCGGCCCCCGACACCTACAACCTCACCCCGCAGGCAGCGGCCCCGGCACCGGCCGCCCCGCCCAAGAAGAGCCGTCGCGGCCTGAAGGCGGCCCTGGTCGCCCTGGCCCTCGTCCTCGTGGCCGGCTCCGGCGCGGCCGCGGCCGTGTACGTGCTGAACGAGAAGGACGACAGCAACAGCTCGGCGAGCGACTCCCCCAAGGACAGCACCAAGAACGACGGCAAGGACGACAACGGCGGCGACCAGGCCGCCTCGACCCCCACCCCGACCCCGACCGGCACCGGCACGGACTCCGGCTCCGGCGACCAGGGCGGCGCGAGCGACGGAACGGGCCCGAGCGAGACCCCCTCGATCCCCGCGAACGCCCAGTACACAGCCGTCTTCGAGGGCAAGTCCTTCACGCTGCGCACCCCCGCCGGCTCGGCCTACGTCAACGTCGACTTCGACAAGCCGGAGGTCGACACCGAGGACGAGATGGTCGACGGCCTGATGGACATGCACCTCGACAGCAGCTACTGGTACTTCGACACAACCATGGGCAAGAGCGCGGGCACCACACCGCAGGAGTGCGCCGAGGGCACGGGGACGGACGTGCTGCCCTCCAGCCTGGACTCCGGTGCCTTCGGCGAGGAGGCGGAGATCGACAAGGGCGTCAGGCTCTGCACGGTCACCAAGCAGGGCAACCTCGCCATGTACGAGATCACCGGGCTGACCCCGGGCGAGTACAGCTGGGAAGTCCCCACGGTGCAGGGCAAGCTGACCCTCTGGGAGATCACCGAATAACCCCGGCGACGCATACGGAAGGGGGCGCCCCAGAGCCTGGGGCGCCCCCTTCGCCGTACCGCTAGAAGTTCGCCGTACCGCTAGGAGTGCGAACGCAGCAGCGTGCGCATCGTCCGCATCGCCACCGACAGGTTGGCGAGGTCGAACGCGTCGGAGCCCTGGATCTCCTCCAGGGTCGTCCGCGCCCGGCCCAGCAGCGCCGCGTTCTTCTGCTCCCACACCTTGAAACGCTGCTCCGGCGTGGAGGTGCCGTTGCCCGCCGAGAGGACCTCGGCCGTGAGGGAGGCGTGGGCCGCGTACAGGTCCTCGCGGATCGCCGCGCGGGCCATGGACTGCCAGCGGTCCGCGCGCGGCAGCTCGATGATGCGGTCCATGAGCTGGGTGATGCGCAGCCGGTCGGCGAGGTCGTAGTACACCTCGGCGACCTCCATCGGCGTACGGCCGACCCGGTCGGCGACCGCGACGATGTCGAGCGTCGGGAAGGCCGAGGAGAAGCCCGCGACGCGCGTGGCCAGCTCCTCCGGGACTCCGCCGCCGGTCAGCTCGTCGTAGATCTTCTGGTACCACTCCAGGTCGGCGCCGCGCAGCAACTTGGGCAGCTCGCCCCAGACCAGGTGCACGCCCTCGGAGAAGAACGCGATGGTCCCGCTGAGCTCCAGCGGCTGCGGCCGGTTGTTGAGCAGCCAGCGCGTGCCGCGCTCGACGAGACGGCGGGAGTGCAGCCGGATCCGGGTCTGGACGGCCGCGTCGACCTTGTTGTCCAGGCCCTCGACCGCGTCCCACACCGCACCCGACCCGAAGATCGCGCGGGAGGCGGTCTGCGCCCGGACGATCTCCTCGAGCGAGGCCCCGGTCTCCTCGCGCAGCCGGTGCAGGAAGCTCGTACCGCCCGTGTTGACCGTGTCGTTGACCAGCAGGGTCGTGACGATCTCACGGCTCAGCGGGTGGCTGTCGATGTGCTCGCGGAACTGCTCGCGCAGCGCGGTCGGGAAGTACTCGTGCAGCAGTTTGCGCAGGTAGGGGTCGTCCGGGAGGGAGGTGTGCAGCAGCTCCTCGGCGACGGTGATCTTCGTGTAGGCGAGGAGGACGGCCGTCTCGGGACCGGTCAGGCCGTGCCCGGTGTTCAGGCGCTCGCGGATCTGCCGGTCGGTGGGCAGGAATTCGAGCGCCCGGTCGAGGTGGCCCTCGCGCACCAGGTGGCGCATGAAGCGCTGCTGGGCGTGGAGCATGTCCGAGGACTGGGCGAGGGCGTTGGCGATCGCCGTGTTCTGCGCGTAGTTGTTGCGCAGAACCAGCCGGCCGACCTCGTCGGTCATCTCGGCGAGCAGCTTGTTGCGCTGTTTGACGGTCATGTCGCCGTCGGTGACCAGGCCGTTGAGCAGGATCTTGATGTTCACCTCGTGGTCGGAGGTGTCCACGCCCGCGCTGTTGTCGATGGCGTCGGTGTTGACCCGCCCGCCCTTCTGCGCGAACTCGATCCGGCCCAGCTGGGTCAGCCCGAGGTTGCCGCCCTCGCCGACGACCTGGACGCGCAGATCGGCGCCGTCGACCCGGATCGCGTCGTTGGCCTTGTCGCCGACGTCGGCGTGCGACTCGGTCGACGCCTTCACGTAGGTGCCGATGCCGCCGTTCCACAGCAGGTCGACCGGCGCCTTGAGGATCGCCTTCATCAGGTCGGCCGGGGTCATCTTGGCGATCTTGTCCTCGATGCCGAGGACGTCCCTGATGTGGGCGTTGATCGGGATCGCCTTGGCGGTGCGCGGGAAGACGCCGCCGCCGGTGGAGATCAGATCGGTGTCGTAGTCGGCCCAGCTGGAGCGGGGCAGCTCGAAGACGCGCCGGCGCTCGGCGTAGGAGGTGGCCGCGTCGGGGCTGGGGTCGATGAAGATGTGCCGGTGGTCGAAGGCGGCGACCAGCCGGATGTGCTCGCTGAGCAGCATGCCGTTGCCGAACACGTCACCGGACATGTCACCGATGCCGACGACCGTGAAGTCCTCGGCCTGCGTGTTCACCCCCAGCTCCCGGAAGTGCCGCTTGACGGACTCCCAGGCGCCGCGCGCGGTGATGCCCATGCCCTTGTGGTCGTAGCCGGCCGAGCCGCCGGAGGCGAAGGCGTCCCCGAGCCAGAAGTTGTAGCTCTCGGCGACCTCGTTGGCGATGTCGGAGAAGGTCGCGGTGCCCTTGTCCGCGGCGACGACGAGATAGGTGTCGTCCTCGTCGTGCCGGACGACGTCCGCCGGCGGGACGACCTCGCCCGCGACCATGTTGTCGGTGATGTCGAGCAGCGCGGAGATGAAGGTCTTGTAGCTGCGGATGCCCTCGGCGAGCCAGGCGTCCCGGTCCACGGACGGGTCGGGCAGCTGCTTGGCGACGAAGCCGCCCTTGGCGCCGACGGGCACGATGACGGTGTTCTTCACCATCTGCGCCTTGACCAGGCCGAGGATCTCGGTCCGGAAGTCCTCCCGCCGGTCCGACCAGCGCAGACCACCGCGGGCGACCTTCCCGAACCTGAGGTGCACGCCCTCGACGCGCGGCGAGTACACCCAGATCTCGAACGCCGGGCGCGGCGCCGGGAGATCCGGGATCGCCTGCGGGTCGAACTTCATGGAGACGTAGTCGTGCGGCTTGCCGCCGGCGGCCTCCTGGAAGAAGTTCGTCCGCAGCGTCGCCTTGATGACGGTGAGGAAGGACCGCAGGATGCGGTCCTCGTCGAGGCTGGCGACCTGGTCGAGCGCGGCGTCGACCTCTTCGAGGAGCGCGTCGACGATCTCCCGCCCGGCCCGCTGCCGGTCCGGCGACATCCGCGCCTCGAACAGCGACACGAGCAACCGGGTGGTGTGGACGTTGTTGCGGAGGGTGTCCTCCATGTAGTCCTGGCTGAAGGTGGACCCGGCCTGCCGCAGGTACTTGGCGTACGCGCGCAGCACCATGGCCTGCCGCCAGGTGAGCCCGGCGCTCAGCACGAGCGCGTTGAACCCGTCGTTCTCGGCCTGCCCGGTCCAGGTGGCGGCGAAGGCCTCCTGCACCCGCTCCCGGGCGTCGTCCCCGGCGTAGTCCACGCTCCCGGCCTGCGCCCTCGGCATGCGCAGCCCGAAGTCGTAGATCCACGCGGTCGTCCGGTCCGAGCAGCGCAGCTCGTACGGCCGTTCGTCGATGACCTCGACGCCGATGCGGTTGAGGACGGGCAGCACCGCGGAGAGCGAGACCGAGCCGCCCTTGCGGTAGATCTTGAAGCGGCGCTCGTCGGGCGCGGCGCCCACCGGCTCGTACAGGCTGAGCTCGAAGTCCTCGTCCTGGTCGAGCGCTTCGAGGCGGCAGAGGTCCGCGACGGCGGAGCGGGGGTTGTGGTCGGCCTTGTACCCCTCGGGGATGGCGTTCGCGTACTTGCGCAGCATCTCGGCGGCGCGTTCCTCGCCGACCTCGGCGTTGAGCGCCTCGGCGAACCCGTCGGACCAGGAGCGGGCGGCCTCGACGAGCTTGGCCTCAAGGCGGTCCTTGTCGGCGTCGCTGAGGTGCGGCAGTTCGGTGCCGGGCTGGACGCGGACCACGAAGTGCAACCGGGAGAGGATCGATTCGGTGTTCCAGGCGGTGAAGTCGACGCTGATGCCGCCCAGTTCCTCCTTCAGGATGTCGATGATCCTGAGGCGTACGCCGGTGGTGTAGCGGTCGCGCGGGAGGTAGACGAGGGCGGAGTAGTAGCGCCCGTACTCGTCCTGGCGCAGGTAGAGCCGCAGCCGTCGGCGCTCCTGGAGGTAGAGCACGGAGGTGACGATGGACCGCAGTTCGTCGGCCGGGGTCTGGAACAGCTCGTCGCGCGGGTAGGTCTCCAGGATCTGGAGCAGGTCGCGTCCGTCGTGGCTGTTGGGCGAGAACCCGGCGCCGACGAGGACCTCGTCGACCTTGCGGCGGATGACGGGCACCCGGCGCACGGACTCGGTGTAGGCGGCGGAGGAGAACAGTCCGAGGAAGCGCCGCTCGCCGATCACGTTCCCCTCGGCGTCGAACTTCTTCACGCCCACGTAGTCGAGGTAGGACGGCCGGTGGACGGTGGCCCGGCTGTTGGCCTTCGTCAGGACGAGGATCTTGTGCTCACGGGCCTTGGCGCGGGCGTCGGCGGGCAACCGCTCGAAGGAGGAGCTGACGGGGTGCTGGTCCTCCCCTGCGTGGTGCGGGTCGGAGCGCAGGATGCCGAGGCCGGTGCCGGCGACGGCGGCGAGCGAGTCGTCCTCGCGCAGCTCGTACTCACGGTAGCCGAGGAAGGTGAAGTGGTCGTCGGCGAGCCAGCGCAGCAGCTCGCGGGCCTCCTCCACCTCCTCTCCGCGCAGGTCGTCGGCGGTGTGCTCGGCGGGCAGCCCGTCGGCGATCCGGACCGCCGCGTCCCGCATCTTCTCCCAGTCCTCGACGGCCTCGCGGACGTCGGACAGGACGCGCAGCAGATCGTTGTTGATCTGCTTGAGGTCCGCCCGGTCGGTCTCGCGGTCGATCTCGACGTGGATCCAGGACTCGATGTGCGCGTCGTGCGGCAGCGTCTCCCCGGCGGCCACGGCGGCGGACGCGGCGGCGACGGCGGCGGGGTCGACGATCAACTCGACGAGCTTGCCGGTGACGTCCCGCCGGACGACGACCTGGGGGTGGATGACGACGTGGATCCCGCGTCCCTGCCGGGACAGCTCATTGGTCACGGAATCGACGAGAAAGGGCATGTCGTCGGTGACCACCTCGACGACGGAGTGGCTGCACGTCCAGCCGTTCTCCTCGACGGTCGGGGTGTGGACCCGCACGTTGGCCGTGCCCTGGGGGCGGTTCTCGGCCAGTCGGTAGTGGGAGTGGGCGGCTCCGAAGACGTCGACCGGGTCACGGCCGCTCAGGTCCTCCGGGGCGGTGTGCAGGTAGTAGCGCTGGAGGAACGCGAGCACGGTCTCCTGGTCCGGGATGTCGGACGTACTCTCGCTCGTCGTCCCAGTCGGTAGATACCCCCCGACCGGGCTGTTCTCAGCTACCCGGGCGGCCCGTTCGAGCAGCTCGGCCTTGGCTTCGTCCAGCTTGGTCTGCATTGTCCTCTGGCTCCTGTCGCGCGCCGTTGCGTGACGTAGAAGGAAGTACGAAGTCGTCCCCTCCGACGCGCCACCACGACACGGGGTGTCCGGTCTGCTTCGACGCTATGCCGCAGGGTGAGACGAGCGGGGGGTAATCAGCCATTCTCGGTACCCGGCAGGGGTGTGACGCTGCTCTCGGCGCCGTCCGGCCAGTGGGGGTACCCGGCGTCCCGGGAGCCCTGGTGGCTCCCTCCCGCCCGCGAGGACCAGCGACTGCCGCCCGGACACGGATGTCTTCCGTGCTCACCGGGCGCAGGGCAGGGACGACGACGTCCCCGCGAGCTATCGCGCTGATCACGCCACAAGGCTATCCCTCCGGACGGGGGGCACGTCATGAGCCGTATGTGTACAAAACCGGGGGTCGAACTTTGACGTTCTGCACAGTACCCATCGCGCACTTTTGAGCTTACCTCCGCGCAACCGAGCTTATACGCGCTTTCGCCGCGCCCCGCATCAGCACACCCCCTTGGCAAACCTCCACCCCGGATGCACGTTGCCCAGGAAGCCATAGCCTGACGAAGGAAGCCCTGCGGCACCGAGGGGAGCCCCACCATGACGGCCAAGATCCTGATCGTGACCGGCGACGCGGCGGAGTCGCTGGAGGTCCTCTACCCCTACCAGCGCCTCCGCGAGGAGGGGTACGAGGTCGACATCGCCGCCCCCAGCCGCAAGACGCTCCGCTTCGTCGTCCACGACTTCGAACCGGGCTACGACACCTACACCGAGAAGCCCGGCTACACCTGGCCCGCCGACCTGGCCTTCTCCGAGGTCGACCCCGGTCAGTACGTCGCCGTCGTCGTCCCCGGCGGCCGGGCCCCGGAGTACCTCCGCAACGACCCCGAGCTGCGCAAGATCCTCAAGTCGTTCTTCGACACCGACAAGCCGGTCGCCCAGATCTGCCACGGCCCGCTGCTGACCGCCGCCGTGGACGCGCTGTCCGGACGCCGCGTCACCGCGTACCCCGCTCTCGAACTGGACATGCAGGCCGCCGGCGCGACCTTCCAGGACGCCGAGACCGTCGTCGACGGCACCCTCGTCTCCGCCCGCGCCTGGCCGGACCACTCCGCCTGGATGCGGGAGTTCCTCACGGTGCTGCGGGCGAAGGCGCCGGTGACGTAGCGGCGGGCGGCACAGGTCGACGGGGTCAGGCGGCGAGCCGCTCGGCCTCGGCGACGGCCTCCTCCAGGGTGTCCACGACCGGTGCGCCGACCCCCTCCAGGCTGGCGCGGCTGTGGGACCCGCCGGTGTAGAGCACGGCCTGCGCGCCGACGTACCGGGCGGCGACCGCGTCGTCGGCGGCGTCCCCGATCACCACGGTCCGTCTCGGCTCCACCCCCACGAGTCGGCGCAGATGCCGCACCATGTGCTCGGCCTTGCTGCCGCCGGAGGGCCCGGTGCGCCCGTCGACCCGCACGAAATGGGGCTCGATCCCGAAGCCGCGCACCAGCGGGACCAGCTCCTCGTGCGCGTACATGCTGAGGATCGACTGACTGCGCCCGGCCGAACCCCAGTCCGTCAGCAGCCCCGGCACGCCCGCGGTCAGCGCACAGGCGACCCGGTGCTCGGCGTAGTACCGATGGAAGACCACGTCCATGGCCTCCCACTCCTCGTCCGTGGGCAGCCGCCCTATCAACCGCTCGTAGAACTTCGGCACGGGCACGCAATACAGCTCCCGGTACCGCTCCAGCGTGATCGGCTCGATCCCCAACTCCGCGAACGCCGCGTTCGTCGCCCCGATGATCGCCTCGTTGTCATGGAACAGGGTCCCATTCCAGTCCCAGACGATATGCGCCCCGACTCCGTTCATCCCCATACCAAAAAACTACCCCCCACCACCGACAACCCAGTCCTGCGCGCACTCCCGGCGTCACCCCACTCTGCGGACGGCCCCGGCCCTCCCCCCTGCGGGCAATCGTGCCGCTGGGGCGATGGGGGCACCTCCCGCTCGAGCGAAGCCGAGAGTGGGGGAGGGTGGGCGCAGGCGGCACCTCGTAACCGCCGAGCAGCGGAACCCAGCCCCGCCCCACCCCAGCGGAGGGCACCGCACACCAACCCCGGCCAGAGGCTCACCGCACCCCGACCAGCTCAGTCCCCGAGCCCCACCAGGTTCGGAATCTCCTGCGTCGCATACCAGAGCAGCTCATGATCATCCGCCCCGTCCACGATGAACTGCGCGTCATCGTCTCCCAGATCCGCCGCCCCCAACGCATCCGCCGCCTCCCCCACCTCCCCCTCGGCCTCCACCGAGTCGACATGCACAGCCGCGGCCTTGCTCAGCGGCACGGGCCCAGCCACCCGCACCTCCCCGAGCGCCACCGGATCGAGCCCCCGGTCGGGATCGGCCACCGCGTCCCGGTCGGCCACGTCCACGGCCACCACGACCCGCCGCCGAGCCGCCCCCGGATCCACGGCCACCAGCCGCAACGACGCGAGCGCCGCCCGGTTCAGCGCCGCGTACTCCAACTCCTCGATGTCGTCGGACAGATACCACTCCCGCAGAGCGGGCGTGACGGCGTACGCGACGAACGCCCCTTCCCCCAGCTCACCCGTCTTGTACGCCTCGGCGAGCCCGGGAAGGGTCAGGGGGACGTAGACGCGCATGGCAGTCCGCTTTCGTAGTCGTGTTCTCGGGTTCACGTCGGAGCACCTCGACCCGTGCCGACGGTCCCCGCGAAGCCTCCAAAGGACCTTCAGGATACGTGCGGGCGTCCCCTTTCGAGCCCCCGCCCAAGCCCCCGCACGCGTCCACCCCGAGCCCGCCACCTCACCCGGTACAGCCCCGACCCGCCGGGCCCGACACCCCTCCCCGTCACCCTGATAGGTGAAAATCTCGCGGCCCCCGCCGCCCCCTCGCGCTCCCTTGCGAGCGCCCCCGCCGTCCTCGTACAAGATCCCCAACGCCAAGTTACCGACTGGTACCCGCGGCCTCACCGACGAACGGGGATCCCCGATGAACAAGGTCATGACCAGGACCAAGCGCCACCCCGGCACCCGCCCGCCCGTCCGCCACGACCCCCGCCGCCCCGGCCGCACCCCGGCCCGCACGACCCCGGGAAGCGGCCGCCTCACCGCACCCCAGCGCCCGGCGCCCACGCCGGCCCCGCCCCCGTCCCTCACCGAGCCCCTCCCCCCGTCCCCACCCCGCCCCACCGACCGCTTCGCCGAGCTCCTCCTCGCCGTACTCAGCGGCCGCCGCCCGGTCCACAGCATGCTGCGGCACACCGCGGGAAGGGCCTACGACGAACTGGCCTGGCTCGCCGAACGCGGCCCCCTGCGCTGCCCCCACGGCCCTCACCCCGTCATCCGGGACATCGGCTACTACGTGGCGGCCCGGGGCGCCCTGGAGGTCTTCGCCCGTATCGGCGCGGGCGACCGCATCAGCGCCATGGCCTTCCGCCTGGAACACGGCCCCGACCACCGTTGGCGCTGCACAGCGGTGGAACTCGGCGGCCCGAAGTTCCCCCACCCGGACGACGACTGAGCCCGGCCCCCACGACCGCCCCCAGCCCGAGACACACGAAGGGCCAGGCACCCGAAGATGCCCGGCCCTTCACGACGTCACGACCTCACGGCCTCACGCCCCGCTGCTCAACACGCCCCACAAGGAACGCCCGCGCAGCCCGCGCCCACCCCTCCCGGAGCGGACGCGACCCCTCACTTCTTGCGGCGGCGGCTCGTCTTCCCCTGCTGCTTGCGGCGCTCCGCGCGGGTGAGGCCGTCGGCCTCGGAGCGGATCGGCTCGTCCTCGGGCAGGTCGCCCTCGACGATGCCGCCCTCGCCGTCCACGGTGGGCGCGGAGAAGTGCAGGCGGTCACGCCGCTGCGGGGCCTCCAGACCCTTCGCGCGGATCTCCGGCCGCGACGCACCCGCCTGCGCCGGCACCGCGTCGGTCTTGTCCAGGGACGGCTTCGCGTCCTCGACCGGAACCTCCTCGACCTGCTGCTCGACCTGGACCTCCAGGTTGAACAAATAGCCGACGGACTCCTCCTTGATGCCCTCCATCATGGCGGTGAACATGTCGAAGCCCTCGCGCTGGTACTCGACCAGCGGGTCCTTCTGGGCCATCGCGCGCAGGCCGATGCCCTCCTGGAGGTAGTCCATCTCGTAGAGGTGCTCACGCCACTTGCGGTCCAGCACCGACAGCACCACCCGGCGCTCCAGCTCACGCATGATCTCGGAGCCGAGCTGCGCCTCACGGGCCTGGTACTGCTCGGTGATGTCGTCCTTGATGGACTCGGCGATGAACTCGGCGGTCAGCCCGGCCCGGTCCCCGGCGGCCTCCTCCAGCTCCTCGACGGTGACCTTCACCGGGTAGAGCTGCTTGAAGGCGCCCCACAGCCGGTCGAGGTCCCACTCCTCGGCGAAGCCCTCGGCCGTCTCGGCCTGGATGTAGGCGTCGATGGTGTCGTCCATGAAGTGCTGGATCTGCTCCTGCAGGTCCTCGCCCTCCAGGACGCGGCGACGCTCGCCGTAGATGACCTCGCGCTGCCGGTTGAGGACCTCGTCGTACTTGAGGACGTTCTTCCGGGTCTCGAAGTTCTGCTGCTCGACCTGCGACTGGGCGGAGGCGATCGCGCGGGTGACCATCTTGTTCTCGATCGGTACGTCGTCCGGCACGTTCGCCATGGACATCACGCGCTCGACCATCTGCGCCTTGAACAGACGCATCAGGTCGTCGCCGAGCGACAGGTAGAAGCGGGACTCGCCCGGGTCGCCCTGACGACCGGAACGACCGCGCAGCTGGTTGTCGATACGGCGGGACTCGTGCCGCTCGGTGCCCAGGACGTACAGACCGCCGAGGGACTCGACCTCGTCCTTCTCGGCCTTCACCGCCTCCTCGGCCTTCGCGAGCGCCTCGGGCAGGGCGTGCGCCCACTCCTCGATGTGCTCCTCGGGGTCGAGGCCGCGCTGCCGAAGCTCCGCCTCGGCGAGGTCCTCGGGGTTGCCGCCGAGCTTGATGTCCGTACCACGTCCGGCCATGTTCGTCGCGACGGTCACGGCGCCCTTGCGGCCGGCCTGGGCGACGATCGTCGCCTCCCGGTCGTGCTGCTTGGCGTTGAGCACCTCGTGCTGCACACCGCGCTTGCTCAGCTGCTGCGACAGGTACTCGGACTTCTCGACCGACGTCGTACCGACGAGGATCGGCTGGCCCTTCTCGTGCTTCTCGACGATGTCGTCGACGACCGCCTCGAACTTCGCGACCTCGGTGCGGTAGATCAGGTCGGACTGGTCCTTGCGGACCATCGGCCGGTTCGTCGGGATCGGCACCACGCCGAGCTTGTAGATCTGGTGGAACTCGGCGGCCTCGGTCATCGCCGTACCGGTCATGCCGCAGAGGCCGGGCTGTTCCTTGCCGTTGTGGTCGTGGCGCTTGTAGAGGCGGAAGAAGTTCTGCAGGGTGATCGTGGCGAGCGTCTGGTTCTCGTCCTTGATGTCCACCCCTTCCTTCGCCTCGATCGCCTGGTGCATGCCCTCGTTGTAGCGGCGGCCGGCGAGGATACGGCCGGTGTGCTCGTCGACGATCATGACTTCGCCGTCCATGACGACGTAGTCCTTGTCCTTCTTGAAGAGCTCCTTGGCCTTGATGGCGTTGTTCAGGTAACCCACCAGCGGGGTGTTCACCGACTCGTAGAGGTTGTCAATGCCCAGCCAGTCCTCGACCTTGGAGACACCGGACTCGTGGATGGCGACGGTGCGCTTCTTCTCGTCGACCTCGTAGTCGCCGGTCTCCTCGATGCCCTTGAGGGGCTGGCCGGGCTCGCCCTTCTTCAGGCGCGTGACCAGCTTGGCGAAGTCGCCGTACCACTTGGTGGCCTGGTCGGCCGGGCCGGAGATGATCAGCGGCGTACGGGCCTCGTCGACGAGGATGGAGTCGACCTCGTCGACGATCGCGAAGTTGTGGCCGCGCTGGACGAGCTCGTCCTTGGACCACGCCATGTTGTCGCGGAGGTAGTCGAAGCCGAACTCGTTGTTCGTGCCGTAGGTGATGTCGCAGTTGTACTGCTCGCGGCGCTGGGCCGGCGTCATGTTGGCGAGGATGCAGCCGACGCTCAGACCCAGGAACTTGTGGACGCGGCCCATCATCTCGGAGTCGCGCTCGGCCAGGTAGTCGTTGACCGTGATCAGGTGCACGCCCTTGCCGGCCAGCGCGTTCAGATACGCGGGCAGGGTGCCGACGAGGGTCTTGCCCTCACCGGTCTTCATCTCGGCGACATAGCCGAGGTGGAGGGCGGCACCGCCCATGATCTGCACGTCGTAGTGGCGCTGGCCGAGAGCGCGCTTGGCGCCCTCACGGACGGTGGCGAACGCCTCGGGGAGCAGGTCGTCGAGGGTCTCACCGTCGGCGTACCGCTGCTTGTACTCCTCGGTGAGGGCGCGCAGCTCGGCGTCGGAGAGGTCGACGAAGTCCTCTTCGATGGAGTTGACCTGGTCCGCGATGCGGTGCAGCTTGCGCAGGATTTTGCCTTCGCCTGCACGCATGATCTTCGAGAGGACGGACACGGGGGCTTGTCTCCTTGCCGGTCGGGCCTGGGACGGTCGGTTTCAATGACAGTTGGCAGTTTTCAATCACAGCTTGAGCAACGGCCATCGTAAGCGAGGACCCCGCTGTGCCGGGAGGTCTGGCAGTGACAGCTACCAGGACAACGGGCGGGCGTCGCGGATGGTGCCGCGTTCCACCAACGAAATGCGCGAATTGTGACCGCCTCTTCACGCCCCGTGCCGCTCCCCCCTGCGTCCACGGACCAACGGAACAGCCGCATAAGGCGTGGCGCCCTTCCGCTCCGCCGAGCAGAATCGCCCGATGGACCCCGTCACCCTGACCACCGAGCGCCTGCTGCTGCGCACCGTGGACCGGCGCGACACCGACGCGGTGTACGCCGCCGCGCAGGACCCGGACATCCAGCGCTGGACCACGATCCCCTCCCCCTATTCGCGTGCGCACGCGGAGGGTTTCGTCGAACACGCCGTCCCCGAGGGCTGGGCCACCGGCACGATGTTCACCTTCGGCCTCTTCCCCGCCTCGGGTGAACTGGCGGGCATGCTCGGCATCACCATGCGCGCCCTCGGCACTGGCGAGATCGGCTTCTGGGCCACCAAGGAACACCGGCGCCGCGGTTACATCACGGAGGCCACCCGCGCCGCCGCCCACTGGTCGTTCACGGTCCTCACCCTCGACCGCCTCGAATGGCGCGCCGAAGTGGGCAACACCGCCTCCCGCGCGGTCGCCGAACACACCGGCTTCACCCTCGAAGGCACCCTCCGCTCCGCCCTCGACAACAACGGAGTCCGCCGCGACTGCTGGATAGCCTCCCTACTCCCCTCAGACCTGAACCTCCCGTCCACGGCCCCGTACCTCCCATCCCGCCCCTGACCACAAGCCCTCACGCCCGGCCGCTCGCACCGCCCCTCCCCCCTCACGCCCGCTACCTTCCCCTGCCCTCCTGCCCTCCTGCGGGCAGTCGTGCCGCTGGGGCGGCACGGGTGGGCGCAGGCGGCACCCGGCAAGCGCCGGTGAGCGAAACCCACCCCCGCCCAGCCCCACTCCCGGGCACCCCACCCCCGAGGCCCCGCTCCCCCCGGCGCCCCGTTTCCCCAGCTCAGCACACCCTGTCAGTCCCCTCCCCTACCCTGCGGAGCATGACCTCCCTCCCGCGCCCCACCGCAGAACTCACCGCAGACGAGGCCCGCCGCATCGCCCTGCGGGCACAGGGCTTCCTCGGCGCCCCGGACCGCAGAGCCGGCGTCCGTGGCGTCCTGCGACACCTGGGCGCGGTCCAACTCGACACCATCTCGGTCCTGGCCCGCTCCCACGAACTCATCCCGTACGCCCGCCTCGGCGCGGTAGGCCGCAGGACGGTCGACAAGGCCTACTGGACGGACACGCACGCCTTCGAGTACTGGTCCCACGCCGCCTGCATCCTCCCCATCGAGGAGTGGCCCCACTTCGCCTTCCGCCGCCGCGCCTACCGCGCCCGCCCCCAATGGGGCCACCAACTCCCGGACGGCGCCTACGACCGCGTCGTCAAACAGCTCCGCGCCGAGGGCCCCCTGACCGCCACGGAGCTGGGCGGAGCCAAACGCACCAGCGAGTGGTGGGACTGGTCCGGCGAGAAGGTCGCCGTCGAACGCGCCCTGATGTACGGCGAGGTGGTCTGCGTGGAACGCCGCGGCTGGAAGCGGGTGTACGACCTCGCCGAGCGCGCGATCCCCGCCGACCTCCTCCACGACGAGCTGGACGACACGGAGTGCGTACGCCGCCTGGTCCGGCTGGCCGGCGAGGCCCTCGGCGTCGGCACCCGCGCGGACATCGCCGACTACCACCGCCTCAAGGGCGAACAGTTCGACGCGGTGGTCGCCGACTCGGGCCTGGTCCCGGTGACGGTGCAGGGCTGGGCGAAGCCCGCCTGGGCCGACCCCGCGGCCCTGGCCACACCCCCGCGCGGCCGCCACCGCACCACGCTGCTGTCCCCGTTCGACTCCCTCGTCTGGGAACGGGCCCGCACGGAACGGATCTTCGGCTTCACCCACCGCCTGGAGGCCTACGTCCCCAAACAGAAGCGCGTCCACGGCTACTTCGCGATGCCGGTCCTGTCCGGCGGCCATCTGGTGGGCCGCGTCGACCCCGCCCGCGACGGCCGCACCCTGGTCGCCAAACAGGTCACCCTTGACGGCCCCAAGGTGATCCCGGCGGTCGCCCAGGCCCTCCTGGAGGCAGCGACCTGGGTCGACTGCACCGACGTACGCGTCGAGCGCGTGGACGCCCCGGAACTGCGCGAGCCCCTCCAGCGAGCACTTGCCTAGGGCCTAGCGGATCTCCAGGATCTTCTCCCGCATCGCGTACACCACCGCCTCCATCCTGGAGTGCAGTTGCAGCTTCTCCAGGATGTTGCGCACATGGTTCTTCACGGTGTTCTCGGAGATGAACAGCTCCTTGGCGATGTCCCGGTTGTTCATCCCGGTGGCCACGAGCTTGAGCACTTCCAGTTCCCGGTCGGTCAGCCGCGGCGCAGGCACCAGGCGCCGCTCGTCGGTCCGCTGGATCATGGACTTGAACTCGGTGAGCAGCTTCGACGCCATCGAGGGACTGATCTGGGACTGCCCGTCGGCCACCGCGCGAATCGCCGTCGCCACCTCGTCCGTGGAGATCTCCTTGAGGAGATAGCCGGTGGCCCCCGCCTTGATCGCGTCGTAGAGGTCGGCCTCCTCGTCGCTGATCGTCAGCATGATGATCTTCGCGCTGGGGGCCACCTCCTTGATGGAGGTGCAGGCCTCGATACCGCCGCGCTTGGGCATCCGTACGTCCATCAGCACGATGTCGGGCAGCAGATCCGCGGCCTTGTCGACCGCCTCCGCCCCGTCACCGGCCTCGCCGACGACCTGGATGTCCTCCTCGGCGGCGAGGACGATCTCCAGACCGCGGCGGAAGAGCGCGTGGTCGTCCACCACGAGGACACGGATCGGTTCCTTGCGCGGGGAGCCCGCGGCGGATCCCATGCCGACGGAGCCGTCGTCGGCATCCTCGTCACGCATCGGTCCGAAACTGCTGTCCGCCATCGTTCCTCCCCCTGAAGGCCGTGGCCTGTGTTTCTGTGCCATCGCCAACCCAAGGCAACGGCCCGCCGGTTGGGGCCGGTTCGGCCATGATTTCATGCCCCGCCGTCACCGCGGTGACAGAGCGGGCCACGAGGGGTCGCACACCGGTGCCCCTGGGGGCGCACACGCGCTCCAGGGGCACCGGCTCAACTGTCACCCGGCGCGGTCAGCCGCCGAGCGCGCCGCCCGGGGCGTCCGCATGCGCCTGGGCGACCATCGGGTCCGTGCTGAGGTGGATGACGCCGTAGTCGTAGGCGTGCCGCCGGTAGACGACACTCGGTTCCTTGGTCTCTGAGTCGACGAAGAGGTAGAAGTCGTGTCCGACCAGCTCCATCTCGTAGAGAGCCTGGTCGAGGGTCATCGGGGAAGCGACGTGGGTCTTCTCGCGGACGATGAGGGGGCCTTCACCCTTGACCTCCAGCGAGCCGATCTTCTTGGTGGGCACGCCGTCCGGCTGCTCCTCGTCGGCGACGTATCCGTTGCCGTTGAGGGTCGCCACGCCGGGGACGTGGTCGGCGACCTCCGCGGCCGTGAGCCTGCGCGCGCCTCGGCGCGTGTAACGCTTGTCGTGCTGCTTGCGCAGCCGGGCTTCGAGCTTGTCCGCCGCCAGGTCGAGCGCCGCATACGGATCGCTGGCCGCTGCCTCCGCCCGAATCACCGGTCCGCGGGAGTGGAGCGTGATCTCCACCCGGTCACTGCGGTCGGCCTGTCGGGGGTTGGGCTCCTTGGACACCTCGACGTCGAGGCTGATCACCTTGCCGTCGAGCTTCTGGATCTTCTCCAGCTTCAGCTTCTCGGCCACGTGCTTGCGGAACCGCTCGGGCACCTCGGTCTTGCGGCCCTTGACGACGATGTCCACGCAGAACTCCGTTCCCGGATCGCTCCGCTCCACTGGCGGAGCATCTCCCTTGTGCACCAGGTTCCGGTGACTCCCGGAACCGCGGACTCGGTGACTTCCACCTCCTCCTCCCCCGTGGGCAAGATCTCCACCCCACCGGCGCGGGGTGATTCAGAAAACCCGCAGCGCAGCATTCGGATATGTGGTGAACGGCCGGGGCCATTCCCTCACAACCGAACATATCTCGCTCGGACGGATGTCGTCACCCTCTACCGAGACGTACCTCCGTTCAGGTGAATTGACCCTGTCATTACCTGCAACGATGCAAGTAAGCGGTCAGTTCCGGTTTATTTGGAAAGAGTCGGGAGGCGCGGCGACCACCGCCGCCCGGAGCCCGTCCTCGGCGTCGTCGATGCCGTCCGAGCTCGCCATTCCCGTCACCCCTCGTGTTCGCACCGCCTCTTTTGCCCTCCGTTCCACTCCGTACTCCCCCGGCACCGCCACCGCCGGCCCGTCCCTCGCCACCCGTACCGCCCGCACCGCCCGGGCCGCCTCCGCGAGCGAGGCACCGGTCGTCATCAGGTCGTCCACGAGCACGACCGCGCCGTCGCCCAGCAGCCGGCCACCCCCGGCGGCCACCTCCAGAGCGCCCGCGAGGTTGTCCAGCCGCTGCCGAAGGTCCAGCCCCGACTGGTCGGCCACGGCACGGCGCTGCCGCAGGACCCCGACCACCCGGGCCGGTGTCCCGGTGCGCCGCAGCACCCCAGCCGCCGCGAGCGCGATCCGCCGCGCCGGGTCGTGCCCCCGCGCCCGTACCGCCCGCCGCGCCGACGGCACCGGAACCAGCAGCACCGGCCCTTCGCCGCCACCCGCCCGTACGGCCCCCGCCAAGGCCGTGCCGAGCGGTCCGGCGAGCGCCAGCGCACCCCGTTCCTTGTGCGCGATCAACGTGGCCCGCACCGCGTCCTCGTACGGCGCCGCGGCGTGCACCACGGGAAGTCCGGACGGCTCCGGCTCCGGTCGCACCCGACACGGCGCGGCCCCGGTCAGAGCCGCGCGGCACTCCGGGCAGAGCACCGCGCGAGGCCTCCCGCAGCCTCCGCACTCGGCCGGCAGCACCAGATCCGTGAGGTCCTGCCACCACCCCCGCATGCCCACCACTGTGCCAACGCATGCGGCCCCCTGCCACCCCTGTGGACAACCACCTGTGGACAACTCACCGCAACAGCAACGGGGTTGTCACCCACACGAACGACGGGTGCCCGAAGAAGACCGAACGCCACCCCAAAATGACCGGTAGCCCCAAAAAAAATCGGCGCCAGCCAAACCCGCCCACCCGAGAAGCGGCCCTACACCACACGCCCCCAGGCGGCAGAGGCACAGCAACCCGCAGCCGCCCCAGGCCGCGCGCCCCAAGCCACACGCACCCGGGCCGCGCACTCAAGCCGCACCCACCGCACCCCGCGGCTCATCCCGGATAGACCGGCGCCGACCCTTCCTTGACCACCGTCTGCCACTGCTGCCCCGGCGACAGCCGCACGATCCCGTCGGCCGAGTGCGCGACCAGCGGCTGGCTCTCGTCCTCGGACGCGGCGATCTCCTCCACACCAGTGAGCGCGGAAGGCCCGGAGCCCGGTATCGGGGAGCCGTCCACCCTGACGTACCGCATCTGCTGCACACCACCGGGTTCGCGCCCCACGACCACGAGTTGGCTGTCGCCGGCCCACGACATGGCGGTGACGTCCTCCAGGTCCGGCGTCACGGACCTCAGCTCGACGATCGAGACGGTGGTGCTCTCCGCGTCGGCGTCCCGCTCGATGCGCCCGATGTACAGCGCCCGCTTGCCCTTGCTCTCCAGGATCAGCGCGACCCGCACACCGTCGGCGGCCACCCGCACCGCCTCGATGCGCCCGTCGAGGTTGGGCGTCCGGACCTCCAGCGGCTCACCCATGCCGTCCGCCAGGACCAGCAGCCGGGGCTTGTCCGGATCACGGTCGGCCACCCACAGGTCGCCCCGCCCGTCCCAACTGGGAGTCGTCAGCCGGTCCTTCGCCGTGGCACCGGAGCTGCGCAGCACGGGGTCGCCGAGCGTGCCCCCCGCCGTCAGCGGTGCCACATACAGCTCGCTGCCGTCGGCCGACACACCGGCCGCCCGGTCCTCGCCGCGCGACACGGCGGCGGACCGCAACTGCTTCTCACCCTCCCCGAGCGCCCCGGGAACGGGCGACGGTGTCGTGACCGGATCCCGCTCGGACAGCCGTACGAGCTTGTGCTCGCCGTCGATGAGGTACTCGTACCCCGCGCTCCTGTCGACGCCACGCGAGGTGATCATGCCGTCGGCCTCCGTCTCGCGAAGCACGCACAGCTGGGCGCCGGTGGACCCCTGCAGCTCCACCTCGTCGACGCCCGTGGGCATGTAGTCCTGGAGCGTGAAGAGGAGCTGGGCCGCCATCTCCCTGCATCTGCTGGCCGAGACGCGGTTGGCCTTCTTGTTCAGCGGCACGACCAGCCTGTTCTGGTCGTCGGGCGTCAACGCCTTCGTGCCCTTCAGCAGAGTCGTACCGGACGGGAAACTCGTCCTCGCGACCGGGTTGAGCCAGCTGGTGGGGCCCTTCAGCAGATCCCGGACCACCTGGGTCACCGGGTCGACCTGGCTGCGCACATAGACCGGGTCGGCGACCGTCCCCGGCTCACCGGACTGCGCGGCCGAGGTGAAGTAGTACTTGTTGATGGACTTGTAGTTGCGCTCGAAGTCCGACCTGCCGAGCACCACGCCCTGCGGCAGCTGGTCGATGCGCCACTGCCTGGTCTGCTTCACACGCGTGAGGTGCACGAGCTTGCGGTACTGGCCGCCGGTGGGCGTGTACGCGTGCTGCCCGTCGACCCGGGCGACGTTCCTCCCGGACAGCTCGAACCCGTACTCGTTGGCCTCCGGCCGCTCCCCCGTGACCCGGGTGTACGCGGTGGGCGCCTCGTCGAGGACGGTGGTCGACGCGCCCGGGTCCCAGGTCTTCAGCGCGTCACCGGTGAGGTACCTACGTGCCGTCTCGTAGTTCAGGTCGTCGCTGGTCAGGGCCTCCAGGAAGCCCTGCACGATCTCCTGCGGCTCGGCGTCCTCCGCCGGTGGCAGCGCGAAGACCCGCACCTGGGCGTCCTGCCTCGGCGTGGACTCGACGTCACGCATGTCCCCGCTGTCCGGCATCGAGGCGCACCCCGCCAGCAACACGGCACCGATGCCGACGTACGCCGTCGCCCGCACCGGACGCCCACGGCCGCGTTTCGCGCGGTCAGCGCCCACGGAATGCCTCCCCCTGCTCGTGCTGCCGCTCCGCTTCGCTCCCGGCCGGCGTCTCCTCGGCCGGTCCCTCGCGCCCCTCGCCGTCCTCGGTCCGCCGCGCGGGCACCCCCGGAGAGGCGGTCGCGGACGGTGTGGCGGGCCGGGGCACCACGCGCGCGCCGTTGCCCGGCAGCGCCGTCGGGTCCGCCGTGGGAGCCTGTCCGGCGCCCGGCCGGGGCCCTATGGCCGCCCTCGCGCCACCGTGCTCACCGGCCTGGACCGGCACCGTGGCGAGCTTGCCGCCACCGCCGAGCGGCCGACCGGCGTCGTTGAGTCCCCGGTGGCGCCGGGAGTCCTTCGGTTCCAGCGGTATCGGGGACCCCCGCAGCGGCTCGTCCGCCGTCCTCGGCAGCGTGAGCCGGAACTGTGAGCCACCGCCCGGCTCGCCCCATGCCTGCAGCCAGCCGCCGTGCAACCGGGCGTCCTCCAGGGCGATCGACAGCCCCAGTCCCGTACCGCCGGTGGTACGCGCGCGTGCCGGGTCCGCCCGCCAGAAGCGGCTGAACACCCGCGTCGCCTCGCCCGGCTTGAGTCCCACTCCGTAGTCCCGCACCGCGACCGCCACCGCGCCCCCGGCCGCCGCGAGCTTGACCACGACGTCCTTACCCTCGCCGTGCTCCACGGCGTTGACCACGAGGTTGCGCAGCACCCGCTCCACCCGTCGGGCGTCGGCCTCGGCCACGACCGGCTGCTGGTCCCCCAGCACCCGTATCCGCGTCCCCTTGCGCTCGGCGAGCGGCTCGGCCCCGCTGACGACCTTCCGCACGACCTCACGCAGATCTATCGGCTCGGCCTCCAGGGACGCCGCACCCGCGTCGAACCGGCTGATCTCCAGCAGATCCGCCAGCAGCGACTCGAACCGGTCCAGCTGGTCGGCGAGCAGCTCGGCCGACCGCGCGGTCACGGGATCGAAGTCCACGCGCGCGTCATGGATGACGTCCGCCGCCATCCGTACCGTCGTCAGCGGCGTCCGCAGCTCGTGCGACACGTCGGAGACGAACCGCCGCTGCATCCGCGACAGGTCCTCGAGCTGCTGGATCTTCAACTGAAGGTTCTGCGCCATCTTGTTGAAGGCCTCGCCGAGCCGAGCGATGTCGTCCTCACCGCTGACCTTCATCCGCTCCTGCAGACGCCCCGCGGACAGCCGCTCGGCGATCCCCGCCGCCATCCGCACGGGCGTCACCACCTGCCGCACCACGAGCCAGGCGATGGCGCCGAGCAGCACGACGACGAACAGCCCGGCCGTCGCCAGCGTCCCCTTCACCAGGCTCAAGGACTTCTCCTCCTGCGTGAGCGGGAAGAGGTAGTACAGCTGGTACGGATTGCTGTTGGGGTCGCTGACCTGTTTGCCGATGATCAGCCCCGGCTGGGACTCCCGGCCGTTGTCGTAGTGGATCCGCGTATAGCTCTGCACGGCGCTGGTGCCGTCGTCGACCCGCTCACGCAGCTCCACGGGCACACTGAGGTCCCACTGCACGTCACCCGAGGCACGCGGCCCGAGCCCCCCGGTGCCGCCGTCGGCGGAGGCGGGACTGAGCGTCACGACGTCGAACGCGCCCTGACCGCCACTGGAGAGGGAACTGACCAGGGTGGTCATCCACTCGACGACGTTCTGCACCCGGTCGCCGTTCGGGTCCGTGCTGTCGTTCCCGGCGGCGTTCGCCTCACTGTCCGCCTTCTGCTCGGCGACCGTGAAACCGCCGGTGGCCTGGCTCTGCGAGGCCTTGACCTTGGCGTCCAGCAGACCGTTGCGGACCTGCCCGATGACGACGAAGCCCAGCAGCAGCACGACGCTGAGCGACATCAGCAGGGTCGTCACCACGATCCTGAGCTGGATGTTGCGCCGCCACAGCCGCATCACGGGCAGCAGCGGGCGACGCACCCAGCGCATGAACAGCCTCAGGACCGGGCTGCCCTGGACCCCGCCCTGCAGCAACCCGCCCTCGAGGAGACGCCCCCAACGGGAACCCGACTTCTTCCGGCCGACAGGCCGCTCCGCGCGGGTCCCCGGCTGGCCGGGCGCCGAAGCGGCACTGTCACCGGACATGTCAGCTGGGCCCTGCCTTGTATCCGACACCACGGACGGTCACCACGATCTCCGGCCGCTCTGGGTCCTTCTCGACCTTGGAACGCAGCCGCTGCACATGAACGTTCACCAGACGGGTGTCCGCCGCGTGGCGATACCCCCAGACCTGCTCCAGCAGGACCTCACGAGTGAACACCTGCCACGGCTTCCGCGCCAGCGCGACCAGCAGATCGAACTCCAGCGGCGTCAGCGCGATGGACTGCCCCTCGCGCTTCACGGAGTGCCCGGCCACATCGATGACCAGGTCACCTATGGCGAGCTGCTCCGGCGCCGGCTCCTCCGACCTCCGCAGCCGCGCCCGGATCCGAGCCACCAGCTCCTTCGGCTTGAACGGCTTCACGATGTAGTCGTCCGCGCCCGACTCCAGGCCGACCACCACATCGACGGTGTCGCTCTTGGCCGTGAGCATCACGATCGGCACCCCGGACTCCGCCCTGATCAGACGGCACACCTCGATCCCGTCCCGGCCCGGCAGCATCAGATCCAGCAGCACCAGATCCGGTTTGGCCTCACGGAACGCGGCCAGCGCCTTGTCGCCGTCGGCTACGAAAGACGGCTCAAAACCTTCACCACGCAACACAATGCCGAGCATCTCGGCCAGTGCGGTGTCGTCGTCGACGACAAGGACTCGTCCCTTCATGAATGCCATCATCCCATTAACTAAATCGTTACCTGGCGTGACCTGTCACACAGCCCTACAAGCGCATCGGCGGTCACGGGCGACACGACCCCCTCCTCGGTGACGATCGCCGTCACCAACTCGGGCGGCGTCACGTCGAAGGCCGGGTTGTACGCCTGGGTTCCCAGGGGTGCCACCGCGATCCCACCTCCCGCCTCCGCTCCCGCCACCGGCACCTGAGGCGCCGTGATCTCCGTCACCTCATGACCCGCGCGCTGCTCCACCTCGATGGACGCCCCGTCCGGGGTGCCCGGATCCACCGTCGTCACCGGCGCCACCACGATGAACGGCACATGGTGGTACCGGGCCAGCACCGCGAGCGGATAGGTCCCGACCTTGTTCGCCACCGAACCGTCGGCGGCGATCCGGTCGGCACCCACCAGCACCGCGTCCACCTCACCCGCGGCGAACAACGAGCCCGCGGCATTGTCCGTGAGCAAGGTGTACGCCATTCCGCTGCGCGCCGCCTCATATGCGGTCAGCCGGGCGCCCTGCAGCAACGGCCGCGTCTCGTCCACCCAGAGCCGCCGCAGCCGCCCCACCCGGTGCGCCGCGAGCGCCACCGCGAACGCCGTGCCCTCACCACCCGACACCAGCGCCCCGGTGTTGCAGTGCGTGAGCACCCGGTGCCCACCGCCCGGCAGCAGCTCGTCCAGCAGCGCCAGCCCGTGCGCGGCCATGCGGGAACTGGCCTCGGCGTCCTCCCGGTGCAGCGCCCGCGCCGCGGCGAGCGCCGCCTCCGCGGCCAGCTTCTGGTCCCCCGAGCGGCCGAGCTCGGCCCGGTGCGCGGCCCGCGCCCGGCGCACACCGACCGCGAGGTTCACCGCGGTGGGCCGGGCGCCTTCCAGCGCGCCGGCGGCGTCCTCCACGTCGAACCCCCGCGCGGCGGCGAGCGCGACGCCGTACGCCCCGGCGATCCCCAGCAGCGGCGCCCCGCGCACGGCGAGCGAACGGATCGCCTCCACCAGCGCGGGCGCGTCCGTGCACACCAGCTCGACCTCCTCGGCCGGCAGCCTCGTCTGGTCGAGCAGGACCAGGACGGGGCCTTCGGGTGGCTCGTCCCAACGGATCGCCGGTATCCCGGTCGGCCGGATGTCGTCGCCGGATCGCGCGTACTGATCAGCCATGCGGTCAGTCTGCCCCGTATCCGTCGGACAATTGAAGGTGCGCAGCACATACGGCCCCCGGTCACTTCCCGGACACCGCGTGGCACGATGGGCGCCAACCTGCCGCCGCGACCGCGGACGAGCACCGTGAAGGAGCGACGATGAAGGACACTCCGGGCTGGGCCTCGCCCGGATCCGCCCCCTCGGGCGGCCCGCAGCCGGACCAGCAGGGCACCGCACAGCCGACGGACCCGACCGGCGCCGGCCAGGCGCAGCCGACGGGGCAGCCGACGGGGCAGCCCGGCGCGGACCAGGCGCAACCGCCGTCCAAGTGGTCCAAGGACCAGCCGCCGCCCGCTCAGTGGTCCGCTCCGACCCCGCAGGCCCCCGGTCAGACCTCGCCACCACCGCCGCCCGGCCCCGGCTGGGGCGGCCACCCCGGCCCCCAGCACCCCGGCCCCGGCGGCTACGGCCCTCCCGGCGGACCCGGAGCCCCCGGCGGCCACCCCGGCCACGGCACTCCCGGCTGGGGCGGCGGCTGGGGAGGCCCCCCGCCCGCCGCCAAGCCCGGCGTGATCCCACTGCGCCCGCTCGGCATCGGCGAGATCCTCGACGGCGCCGTCTCCACCATGCGCACCCACTGGCGCACGGTCCTCGGCATCTCCCTGACCGTCGCGGTCGTCACCCAGATCGCGGTCATCCTGCTCCAGGGCCTCGTCCTCAACGACGCCGCCAGCATGGACGCCCTCAACGACCCGACCGCCACCCCCGGCGAACTGGGCCGCGCCCTCGGCGACACCCTGCTGAGCACCTCCGTCGTCATGGTGATCTCCCTGTTGGGCACCATCATCGCGACGGCCCTGCTCACGACCGTGACCAGCCGCGCCGTCCTCGGCAAGTCGGTCACCACAGCCGAGGCCTGGCGGGACGCCCGCCCGCAACTCCTCCGCCTGGGCGGCCTGACCGTCCTGCTCCTCGTGATCGCCGTCCTGATCCTGACCGTGGGCATCACACCCGGCGTCCTGCTCGCCTCCGGAGGCTCCACCGGGCCCGGCGTTCTCCTCGCCTTCCTCGGCGGACTCGGCGCCTTCGTCCTCACCGTGTGGCTGATGATCCGCTTCTCGCTCGCCTCTCCCGCGCTGATGCTGGAGAAGCAAGGAGTCCGCAAGTCGATGGGCCGCTCCGTCAAGCTCGTGCGCGGCTCGTGGTGGCGGGTCCTCGGCATCCAGCTGCTCGCCGCGATCATCGCCTACGTCGTCGCCTCGATCGTCGTGATCCCCTTCTCCTTCGCGGGCGCGGCCCTCGACGGGGACGGCATCTCCGGCCTCCTCGCCACCGGCGGAACCGCCCTCGGCTGGACCTACCTCGTCATCAGCGGCGTCGGCGCGGTGATCGGCTCCACGCTCACCTTCCCGATCAGCGCCGGTGTCACCGTGCTCCTCTACATCGACCAGCGCATCCGCCGCGAGGCCCTCGACCTCGAACTGGGCCGTGCCGCAGGCCTCCAGGGCTACGGCGACGCCCCGGGCGCCACCCCGGGGAGCTGACGGGGTGACACGGTCGGGGGGAGCACTGACAGCCATACCGCTGTCGTGGCTGTCGGCGGACGAGCCGCCCGTCACCCTCCCGCGCGATCCCGCGCGGGAGGCGGCCCGGCGCGAGCTGTCCAAGGGCATGTACCACGAGAACGACCCCAGCTGGTACGAGCGCGCCCAGGACGCCTTCTGGGACTGGCTCGACAAGGTGTTCGGCGCCGCCTCGACCGCCACCCCCGGCGGCACACTCGGCCTCGTCGTCATCGTCCTGGCCGTCCTCGCCCTCGTCGGCGCGCTGTGGTGGCGCCTCGGCACCCCCCGCCGCGCCCCGGCCTCCTCCGCCGTGCTCTTCGACGACCGCCCCCGCAGCGCCGCGGAACACCGCGCGGCCGCCGAGGCACAGGCCGCCCAGGGCCACTGGAACCAGGCCGTCCAGGAACGCATGCGCGCCGTCGTCCGCTCCCTGGAGGAACGCGCGCTGCTCGACGTACGCCCCGGCCGCACCGCCGACGAGGCCGCCTCCGAAGCGGGCGCGGTCCTCCCCGCCCACGCGGACCGACTCCACACCGCCGCCCGGGACTTCGACGACGTCACATACGGCGGCCGATCCGCCGCCGAAGGAACGTACCGCCGCCTCGCCGCCCTCGACACCGACCTCGAGCGCACCAAGCCCGCGCTGGCGAGCAGCACCCAAAGCACCGCGAGCACAGCCCGGAGCACCCGCCCGGGAGCCGCCGAATGACCACCGAGAGCACGCTCCCCTCCACCTCGGTATCGCCCACGGCCCGCCAGGTGTGGACCCGCGCGCGCGGTGTCGTGCTCGGGGCGGTGATCCTCCTGGCGGCGGCCGCCGTGATCGCCGTGATCCGCTCCGGCGCCGAACACGGCCGCCTCGACCCGCGCTCCGCCGACACCGACGGCAGCCGCGCGGTCGCCGAACTGCTCGACGACCGGGGCGTGTCCACCCGCGTCGTCACGACCCTCGACGAGGCACGCGCCGCCGCCGGCCCGGACACCACCCTCCTGATCGCCGTGCCCGATCTGCTCACCGACTCCCAGCAGAGCCGCCTCCACGAGGCGACCGAGACCTCCGGCGGCCGCACGGTCCTCGTCGCCCCCGGCCCCCCGTCCGTGAGCACCCTCGCCCCCGGAGTCACCACCGACGTGGCCCTGAGCCTCGACTCCACCCTCACGCCCCGCTGCGAGCTGCCCGCCGCCCGCCGCGCGGGCAGCGCCGACACCGGCGGGCTCCGCTACCACGTCACCGCCCGCGCGGCAGACACCTGTTACCCCGAGGACGGCCTGCCCACCCTGGTCCGCGTCCCGGCGGCCGAGGGGGACGGCGACACCGTCGTCCTCGGCGCCCCCGACATCCTCCTCAACAGCAGCCTCGACGAGCAGGGCAACGCATCCCTCGCCCTCCAACTCCTCGGCTCGCGCCCCCATCTGGTCTGGTACCTCCCCTCGCTCTCCGACGACGCGGCCCCCGACTCGGGCAACCGCAGCTTCTTCGACCTGCTCCCCTCGGGCTGGTTCTGGGGCACCCTGCAGCTCTTCGTCGCCGGCGCCCTCGCCGCCCTGTGGCGGGCACGCCGACTCGGCCCCCTGGTGCCCGAGAAACTCCCCGTCGCGATCCGTGCCTCCGAGACCGTCGAAGGCCGCGCCCGCCTCTACCGCAAGGCCAATGCCCGCGACCGCGCGGCCGCCGCTCTTCGCTCCAGCACCCGCACGCGCCTCGCCCCCCTCGTAGGTGTCCCCGTCTCCCGGGCCCACACGCCCGAGGCACTGCTCCCCGCCCTGTCCGCCCACCTCCACGGCGACGGACAGCCCCTGCACGCCCTCCTCTTCGGCCCGCCGCCCGGCGACGACAAGGCCCTCATCGCACTCACCGACCAACTCGACGCCCTCGAAAGAGAGGTACGCCGTTCATGATGGACCCGACCACTGACAACGCCGGGACCACCGGGGACCCGGGCGCCGCCCGCGCCTCCCTGGAGGCCCTGCGCGCCGAGATCGCCAAAGCCGTGGTCGGCCAGGACCCCGCCGTGACCGGCCTCGTCGTCGCCCTCCTCTGCCGCGGACACGTCCTACTAGAAGGAGTCCCTGGGGTGGCCAAAACGTTGCTCGTGCGGGCCCTCGCATCCGCGCTCGATCTCGACACCAAGCGCGTCCAGTTCACTCCTGACCTGATGCCCAGCGACGTCACCGGCTCCCTCGTCTACGACACCCGCTCCGCCGAGTTCTCCTTCCAGCCCGGCCCGGTCTTCACCAACCTCCTCCTCGCGGACGAGATCAACCGCACCCCGCCGAAGACCCAGTCCTCCCTGCTGGAGGCCATGGAAGAACGCCAGGTCACGGTGGACGGCACCCCCCGTCCGCTCCCGGACCCGTTCCTGGTCGCCGCGACCCAGAACCCCGTCGAGTACGAGGGCACCTACCCCCTCCCCGAAGCCCAACTGGACCGTTTCCTCCTCAAACTGACGGTCCCGCTCCCGTCCCGACAGGACGAGATCGACGTCCTCACCCGTCACTCCGAGGGCTTCAACCCACGCGACCTGCGCGCCGCCGGCGTACGCCCCGTCGCGAACGCGGCCGACCTGGAAGCCGCTCGCTCCGCCGTCGCCAAGACGACGATCTCCCCGGAGATCACCGCCTACGTGGTGGACATCTGCCGAGCCACCCGCGAATCCCCGTCCCTCACCCTCGGCGTCTCCCCCCGAGGCGCCACGGCCCTCCTCGCGGCCTCCCGCGCCTGGGCCTGGCTGACGGGCCGCGACTACGTCATCCCCGACGACGTGAAGGCGCTCGCGCTGCCGACCCTCCGCCACCGCGTCCAGCTCCGCCCCGAGGCGGAAATGGAGGGCGTGACGGCCGACTCGGTCATCAACGCGATCCTCGCCCACGTCCCCGTGCCCCGCTGATGGCCCCCACCGGACGCGCCGCACTCCTCGCGGCCCTAGGCACCCTCCCCGTCGGCATCTGGGAGCCCAGCTGGACGGGCATCCTCGCCGTGAACGCTCCCCTGGTCCTGGCCTGCGCCTGCGACTACGCCCTCGCCGCACCCGTGCGCCGCCTGGGCCTCCTGCGCTCCGGCGACACCTCCGCACGCCTGGGCGAGACCGCGGACGTCACCCTCACGGTCACCAACCCCTCCCGCCGCCCCCTGCGCGCCGACCTTCGCGACGCCTGGCCCCCCAGCAGCTGGCTCCCCGGCACCGAAGTGGCCGCCTCCCGCCACCGCGTCACGATCCCCGCGGGCGAGCGCCGACGCCTCACCACCCGCCTGCGCCCCACCCGCCGTGGAGACCGCCAAGCGGACAGAGTCACCATCCGTTCGTACGGCCCCCTCGGCCTCTTCACCCGCCAGGGCAGTCACCGAGCCCCTTGGACCGTACGTGTGCTCCCCCCGTTCACCAGCCGCAAGCACCTGCCGTCCAAACTGGCCCGCCTGCGCGAACTGGACGGCCGCACCAGCGTCCTGACCCGAGGCGAGGGCACGGAGTTCGACAGCCTTCGCGAGTACATCCCCGGCGACGACACCCGCTCCATCGACTGGCGCGCCACAGCCCGCCAGTCCTCCGTGGCCGTACGCACCTGGCGCCCCGAACGCGACCGCCACATCCTCCTCGTACTGGACACCGGCCGAACCTCGGCGGGCCGCGTGGGCGACGCCCCCCGCCTCGACGCCTCCATGGACGCGGCCCTCCTCCTGGCCGCCCTCGCCTCCCGCGCCGGCGACCGTGTGGACCTGCTGGCCTACGACCGCCGAGTACGAGCGCTCGTCCAGGGCCGCACAGCAGGTGACGCCCTTCCGTCCCTGGTCAACGCCATGGCCCTGCTCGAACCAGAGCTCGTCGAGACGGACGCCCGAGGCCTCACCGCCACCGCACTCCGTACGGCACCCCGCAGGGCCCTGATCGTCCTACTCACCACCCTCGACGCGGCCCCGGTCGAACAAGGTCTGCTCCCTGTCCTGTCCCGCCTCACCCAGCGCCATACGGTCCTGGTGGCGTCGGTGGCCGATCCGCGCATCGCCCTCATGGCGAACTCCCGGGGCACCACGGACGCCGTCTACGAGGCCGCAGCAGCAGCCCAGGCCCAGACGGACCGCCACCGCACCGCCGATCAACTGCGTCGCCATGGCGTCACGGTCGTCGACGCCACGCCAGACAATCTGGCGCCGGCGCTGGCAGACGCTTATCTGGCGCTGAAAGCAGCCGGACGCCTTTGATCTGAATCCCGTCCAATTACCCCCAGGAGAGGCCGGGACCCTAAATCGACCCGGAAACGCAGAAAACCCCTGCCGGTCACCCGGCAGGGGTTTTCTCAATATTTGTTCGGCGGCGTCCTACTCTCCCACAGGGTCCCCCCTGCAGTACCATCGGCGCTGTAAGGCTTAGCTTCCGGGTTCGGAATGTAACCGGGCGTTTCCCTCACGCTATGACCACCGAAACACTATGAAACACTCAACCGCACCACCCGTGACCTGGGCGGGGTTGTTCGTGGTTTCAGAACCAACACAGTGGACGCGAGCAACTGAGGACAAGCCCTCGGCCTATTAGTACCAGTCAACTCCACCCATTACTGGGCTTCCATATCTGGCCTATCAACCCAGTCGTCTACTGGGAGCCTTACCCCATCAAGTGGGTGGGAATACTCATCTCGAAGCAGGCTTCCCGCTTAGATGCTTTCAGCGGTTATCCCTCCCGAACGTAGCCAACCAGCCATGCCCTTGGCAGAACAACTGGCACACCAGAGGTTCGTCCGTCCCGGTCCTCTCGTACTAGGGACAGCCCTTCTCAATATTCCTACGCGCGCAGCGGATAGGGACCGAACTGTCTCACGACGTTCTAAACCCAGCTCGCGTACCGCTTTAATGGGCGAACAGCCCAACCCTTGGGACCGACTCCAGCCCCAGGATGCGACGAGCCGACATCGAGGTGCCAAACCATCCCGTCGATATGGACTCTTGGGGAAGATCAGCCTGTTATCCCCGGGGTACCTTTTATCCGTTGAGCGACGGCGCTTCCACAAGCCACCGCCGGATCACTAGTCCCGACTTTCGTCCCTGCTCGACCCGTCGGTCTCACAGTCAAGCTCCCTTGTGCACTTACACTCACCACCTGATTGCCAACCAGGCTGAGGGAACCTTTGGGCGCCTCCGTTACCCTTTGGGAGGCAACCGCCCCAGTTAAACTACCCATCAGACACTGTCCCCGATCCGGATCACGGACCCGGGTTAGACATCCAGCACGACCAGACTGGTATTTCAACGACGACTCCACCCGAACTGGCGTCCGAGCTTCACAGTCTCCCAGCTATCCTACACAAGCCGAACCGAACACCAATATCAAACTGTAGTAAAGGTCCCGGGGTCTTTCCGTCCTGCTGCGCGAAACGAGCATCTTTACTCGTAGTGCAATTTCACCGGGCCTATGGTTGAGACAGTCGAGAAGTCGTTACGCCATTCGTGCAGGTCGGAACTTACCCGACAAGGAATTTCGCTACCTTAGGATGGTTATAGTTACCACCGCCGTTTACTGGCGCTTAAGTTCTCAGCTTCGCCACCCCGAAGAGTGACTAACCGGTCCCCTTAACGTTCCAGCACCGGGCAGGCGTCAGTCCGTATACATCGCCTTACGGCTTCGCACGGACCTGTGTTTTTAGTAAACAGTCGCTTCTCGCTGGTCTCTGCGGCCACCCCCAGCTCACCGAGTAAATCGGATCACCAGTGATGGCCCCCCTTCTCCCGAAGTTACGGGGGCATTTTGCCGAGTTCCTTAACCATAGTTCACCCGAACGCCTCGGTATTCTCTACCAGACCACCTGAGTCGGTTTAGGGTACGGGCCGCCATGAAACTCGCTAGAGGCTTTTCTCGACAGCATAGGATCATCCACTTCACCACAATCGGCTCGGCATCAGGTCTCAGACTATTGCCAGGCGGATTTACCTACCTGACGTCCTACACCCTTACCCCGGGACAACCACCGCCCGGGATGGACTACCTTCCTGCGTCACCCCATCACTCACCTACTGCAAGTCTGGTTCGTCGGCTCCACCACTCCCCTTCACCCGAAGGATCCGGGGCGGCTTCACGGACTTAGCATCGCCTGGTTCGATGTTTGACGCTTCACAGCGGGTACCGGAATATCAACCGGTTATCCATCGACTACGCCTGTCGGCCTCGCCTTAGGTCCCGACTTACCCTGGGCAGATCAGCTTGACCCAGGAACCCTTGGTCAATCGGCGCAAACGTTTCTCACGTTTGTATCGCTACTCATGCCTGCATTCTCACTCGTGAACCGTCCACAACTCGCTTACACGGCTGCTTCACCCGGCACACGACGCTCCCCTACCCATCACGATCCCCGTTGGGGGTATATATCGCAATGACACGACTTCGGCGGTACGCTTGAGCCCCGCTACATTGTCGGCGCGGAATCACTAGACCAGTGAGCTATTACGCACTCTTTCAAGGGTGGCTGCTTCTAAGCCAACCTCCTGGTTGTCTCTGCGACTCCACATCCTTTCCCACTTAGCGTACGCTTAGGGGCCTTAGTCGATGCTCTGGGCTGTTTCCCTCTCGACCATGGAGCTTATCCCCCACAGTCTCACTGCCGCGCTCTCACTTACCGGCATTCGGAGTTTGGCTAAGGTCAGTAACCCGGTAGGGCCCATCGCCTATCCAGTGCTCTACCTCCGGCAAGAAACACACGACGCTGCACCTAAATGCATTTCGGGGAGAACCAGCTATCACGGAGTTTGATTGGCCTTTCACCCCTAACCACAGGTCATCCCCCAGGTTTTCAACCCTGGTGGGTTCGGTCCTCCACGAAGTCTTACCTCCGCTTCAACCTGCCCATGGCTAGATCACTCCGCTTCGGGTCTTGAGCGTGCTACTAAAGTCGCCCTGTTCGGACTCGCTTTCGCTACGGCTACCCCACCCGGGTTAACCTCGCAACACACCGCAAACTCGCAGGCTCATTCTTCAAAAGGCACGCAGTCACGAGATGGAAGCAAGCTTCTATCCGACGCTCCCACGGCTTGTAGGCACACGGTTTCAGGTACTATTTCACTCCGCTCCCGCGGTACTTTTCACCATTCCCTCACGGTACTATCCGCTATCGGTCACCAGGGAATATTTAGGCTTAGCGGGTGGTCCCGCCAGATTCACACGGGATTTCTCGGGCCCCGTGCTACTTGGGTGTCTCTCAAACGAGCCGTACAGATTTCAGCTACGGGGTCTTACCCTCTACGCCGGACCTTTCGCATGTCCTTCGCCTACCCATACGGTTTCTGACTCGTCCTGTTGCCGGCAGACAACAGAAGAGAGATCCCACAACCCCGTATACGCAACCCCTGCCGGGTCTCACACGCATACGGTTTGGCCTCATCCAGTTTCGCTCGCCACTACTCCCGGAATCACGGTTGTTTTCTCTTCCTGCGGGTACTGAGATGTTTCACTTCCCCGCGTTCCCTCCACTTGCCCTATGTGTTCAGGCAAGGGTGACAGCCCATGACGACTGCCGGGTTTCCCCATTCGGACACCCCCGGATCAAAGCCTGGTTGACGACTCCCCGGGGCCTATCGTGGCCTCCCACGTCCTTCATCGGTTCCTGGTGCCAAGGCATCCACCGTGCGCCCTTAAAAACTTGGCCACAGATGCTCGCGTCCACTGTGCAGTTCTCAAACAACGACCAACCACCCATCACCCCCGGTTTCCACCGGAGTTCACTGGGGCCGGCACTGAGGGGACGTTCATTCCCTCAGACACCCAACAGCGTGCCCGACACCCCCGCCGCTCGTGATCAGCGTTCCACGCTCCGAAGAGCAGTACTTGCAGCCCGAGACGGCCGACGGTGCCGAATAATCAACGTTCCACCCATGAGCAACCAGCATCAGACGTTCGCTGATGATCTGGCCTCTGGACTGCCGTGGCAGCCTAGAAGTGCTCCTTAGAAAGGAGGTGATCCAGCCGCACCTTCCGGTACGGCTACCTTGTTACGACTTCGTCCCAATCGCCAGTCCCACCTTCGACAGCTCCCTCCCACAAGGGGTTGGGCCACCGGCTTCGGGTGTTACCGACTTTCGTGACGTGACGGGCGGTGTGTACAAGGCCCGGGAACGTATTCACCGCAGCAATGCTGATCTGCGATTACTAGCAACTCCGACTTCATGGGGTCGAGTTGCAGACCCCAATCCGAACTGAGACAGGCTTTTTGAGATTCGCTCCGCCTCACGGCTTCGCAGCTCATTGTACCTGCCATTGTAGCACGTGTGCAGCCCAAGACATAAGGGGCATGATGACTTGACGTCGTCCCCACCTTCCTCCGAGTTGACCCCGGCAGTCTCCTGTGAGTCCCCATCACCCCGAAGGGCATGCTGGCAACACAGAACAAGGGTTGCGCTCGTTGCGGGACTTAACCCAACATCTCACGACACGAGCTGACGACAGCCATGCACCACCTGTACACCGACCACAAGGGGGCGACCATCTCTGGCCGTTTCCGGTGTATGTCAAGCCTTGGTAAGGTTCTTCGCGTTGCGTCGAATTAAGCCACATGCTCCGCTGCTTGTGCGGGCCCCCGTCAATTCCTTTGAGTTTTAGCCTTGCGGCCGTACTCCCCAGGCGGGGAACTTAATGCGTTAGCTGCGGCACCGACGACGTGGAATGTCGCCAACACCTAGTTCCCACCGTTTACGGCGTGGACTACCAGGGTATCTAATCCTGTTCGCTCCCCACGCTTTCGCTCCTCAGCGTCAGTAATGGCCCAGAGATCCGCCTTCGCCACCGGTGTTCCTCCTGATATCTGCGCATTTCACCGCTACACCAGGAATTCCGATCTCCCCTACCACACTCTAGTCTGCCCGTATCGAATGCAGACCCGGGGTTAAGCCCCGGGCTTTCACATCCGACGCGACAGACCGCCTACGAGCTCTTTACGCCCAATAATTCCGGACAACGCTCGCGCCCTACGTATTACCGCGGCTGCTGGCACGTAGTTAGCCGGCGCTTCTTCTGCAGGTACCGTCACTTTCGCTTCTTCCCTGCTGAAAGAGGTTTACAACCCGAAGGCCGTCATCCCTCACGCGGCGTCGCTGCATCAGGCTTTCGCCCATTGTGCAATATTCCCCACTGCTGCCTCCCGTAGGAGTCTGGGCCGTGTCTCAGTCCCAGTGTGGCCGGTCGCCCTCTCAGGCCGGCTACCCGTCGTCGCCTTGGTGAGCCGTTACCTCACCAACAAGCTGATAGGCCGCGGGCTCATCCTTCACCGCCGGAGCTTTCCACACTCATCGGATGCCCGAGAGTGTCGTATCCGGTATTAGACCCCGTTTCCAGGGCTTGTCCCAGAGTGAAGGGCAGATTGCCCACGTGTTACTCACCCGTTCGCCACTAATCCCCACCGAAGTGGTTCATCGTTCGACTTGCATGTGTTAAGCACGCCGCCAGCGTTCGTCCTGAGCCAGGATCAAACTCTCCGTGAATGTTTACCCGTAATCGGGTGCACACATCACGAGAGCGGAACCACCGGCGGAATAAGCCGATGGTTCACAGCGTCCTCGCTGTGTTTATTTCAAAGGAACCTCGTCCCAGCAGATGCTGGAGACGGGGTATCAACTAATCTGGCGTTGATTTTTGGCACGCTGTTGAGTTCTCAAGGAACGGACGCTTCCTTTGTACTCACCCTCTCGGGCTTTCCTCCGGGCAGTTTCCCTTCGGTCTTGCTGTCTTGCGTTTCCAACCCTACCAGATCCGTTTTCCGTTCCGTTTCCGGTCGAAATTCATTTCCGGTGGCCGTTGGGGGCCTTACCTAATTGATTGCCTTGCGGCTTTCTTTCGGTGAGTCCGACTTTATCAGAAGTTTTTGACCGGACTGACCGGCCGTTCGTTCCTGATTCATCGGGTGGACTCGCTCGGGACATCTCATTCACGAGGAGTCGGTAGATTTTCACTGTCGCCCTGGGGTATGGACACCTCTAGGCAACTGTTCGAATCTACCTCCCCACATCGGCCGTGTCAACGGCTCTTGCGGGAACGAAGAGGAGACTAACAGCCCGACGGGGGTGGACGCACATCAGGCGGCCGTCGGCACCGCGGCGCTGCGTTCGTGCTCGTCGACGTCGCCCGTGTCACCGGCGCGGACGGCTCGTCCGCCCAGGACATAGACGTAGGCGAGGAAGGCGACCTCGGCGAGGACGCCGATGCTGATACGGGCCCAGGTGGGCAGGCCCGACGGGGTGACGAAGCCTTCGATGGCGCCGGAGATGAAGAGCACCAGCGCCAGGCCTATCGCCATGCCGAGGGCGGCTCGCCCTTCCTCGGCCAGGGCCGAACGGCGGGTCCGGGGCCCTGGGTCGATGACGGTCCAGCCGAGCCGCAGCCCCGTGCCGGCGGCCACGAAGACGGCGGTCAGTTCCAGCAGGCCGTGCGGGAGGATCAGGCCGAGGAAGACGTCGAGGCGGCCGGCCGAGGTCATCAGGCCTATGCCGACGCCCAGATTGAGCATGTTCAGGAGCAGGATCCAGAGGACCGGCAGGCCCAGGAAGATCCCCAGAACCAGGCACATCGCGGCGGCCTGGGCGTTGTTCGTCCACACCTGGGCCGCGAAGGACGCGGCGGGATGGCTGGAGTAGTACGTCTCGTACTGGCCGCCGGGGCGGGTCATCTCGCGGAGCGCGTCGGGGGCCGCGATGCTGGCCTGAACTTCCGGGTGGGTGCCGATCCACCACCCCAGGAGCACGGCGACGAGGGTGGAGAGCAGCGCCGTGGGGACCCACCAGTGACGGGATCGGTAGACCGCCGCGGGGAAACCATGGGTCAGGAAGCGGGTGACGTCGCGCCAGGAGGCCCGTCGGCTGCCTGTGACGGCGCTGCGCGCGCGTGCCACCAGTTGGCTGAGACGTCCGGTGAGCTGTGGGTCCGGAGCGCTCGACTGGATCAGTGAGAGGTGGGTGGCGGTGCGCTGGTAGAGGGTGACGAGTTCGTCGACCTCGGCTCCGTCGAGACGGCGTTGGCGGCGGAGCAGGGCGTCGAGCCGGTCCCACTCGGCACGATGGGCGGACACGAAGACATCGAGGTCCATCGGGTGTGCTGCTCCTCGTCCCTCTCGCACTGCGTGTCGTCTTGTCGCACTGATCGCACTGGTCGTACTCGTCCTACTGCGGCGCGATGTGACCTCAGCTTGGCAGACTGGCCACTCTCAGGGCAGGTCAGGGGATGAATCCGGAAGGGACTACGGGTGTGAGTGAGCTGGTGACGGGCGAGGCGGTGGCGCTGGAACTGCGTCCCGCGAAGCTGCCGAGCCGGGCGCTGGCGGTGCTGCTCGACCTGGTCGTGGCCATGGTCGTCTACCTCGCGGTGGTTCTGGTCCTGGTGCTGTCGACGGCCGGCCTCGACGAGGCGGCGCAGGCGGCGATATCCATCGCGAGCTTCCTGCTCGTCCTGGTGGGCGGGCCGATCGCGGTGGAGACGCTGAGCCACGGGCGTTCGCTGGGGAAGCTTGCCTGCGGGCTGCGGGTGGTGCGGGACGACGGTGGGCCGATCCGGTTCCGGCACGCGCTGGTGCGCGGGGCGGTCGGGGTGGTCGAAATCCTGATGACGTTCGGGGTCGTCGCCTGCATCGCCTCGCTCGTCTCGGCGCGGGGGCGGCGGCTGGGTGACGTGTTCGCCGGGACTCTCGTCGTGCGGGAGCGGGTTCCGGCCGGACGGGCGGCGTTCGTGCCCCCGCCTCCGCCGTGGCTCGCGGGCCAGTTCGCCGCGCTCGACCTGTCGGCTGTGCCGGACGGGCTGTGGCTGGCCATCCGCCAGTACCTGACGCGGATGCGGCAGCTGGACCCGCACGTCGGCGCGGCCATGGCGGAACGTCTCGCCGCGGACCTCGCGGCGCGTACCGGGGCTCCGGCGCCGTATGGGGTGCCGGCGGGCGCGTATCTGGCGGCCGTGGTGCACGAGCGGCAGGCTCGGGAGGCTCGCCAGGCATTCCAGGGCGCGGCCGGGGCGGGTGTGGGTGGCGCGCCGTCCGCTCAGCACTTCGCCGCTCAGCCCCTCGCGACGCCTCCGTATGCGCCGCCTCGGGGGTATGTGAGCCCGGCCCCGGCTGCGGGCGGTTCCACCCACGTTTCCACCCCCGGTGCCGACTCCGGCCCCGGCATCGGCACCGGGTACAGCCCGCCTGCGGGGGCCGCAGATGCCGCGCCCGCGCCCGCATCTACTCCCGGGCCCGCTGCTGACCTCCCAGGTGTGCAGGCCCCCGGCACCCCGCCCGCTCCCGAGCCGCCGCACGCGCCGTCTCCCGAGCGGCCGGGCACCGGGTTCGCCCCGCCCGCCTGAGTGGCGGGTGGGACCGCGTCTCAATCGAATGTGGACGGCGGTGTTTCCAGGTGCTCCAGCTCGATCCCGGGAGCCGCCAGAACGACGTCGCCCGCGATGTGAACGGTGTGCCGCTCGCCCGTGTCCAGGGCTGTGACCTGGTACTCGTCCACGGTCAGGGGGCCGTTGTCAGTGGCGTGTGCTTCTCTTGCGATCAAGGCCCAGGACTGGTCGAGGGTGCGCGGGGCCAGGACCGGGTCGGTGAAGGCGACGAGGCGTACGCGGGTGGCCGGGGCGGAGGGGGTGAGGCGCAGCAGGCGTGCGGTGGCGATGAGGAACGCCGGGGAGGTGCCGGTGAAGGCGTGGGCGCGGACATTGCCTTCGGTGGCTTCGGTTCCGGTGGGGTCGGTGCGGACCCAGGTGACGCCGTCCAGGGCGGCGCCGCGGACCTGCCAGCTCGCGGCGTGGAGTTCGAGGCGGATGGGGCGGCCGAGTTCGTCGATGGCCAGGTCGACGGAGCCGGCGTGGTCGCCGGAGGGGGCGGTCAGTTGGGAGACATAGCGCCAGCCGGAAGGGCCGGGCGCGCAGTGGAAGTGTTCCTCGGCGAGGAGGGTGTGGTCGTGCGGGTCATGAAGCGAATACCGGCCGCGGGGCATGGGGGTCCTGGGTCTTGACGGGCTGGTCCGGCCGACGGGCCTGAAGCGGTGCCGAACGGGCAGGCCCCCGGCACGGGGGTGCGGGGGCCTGCCTGGGTGCTGCTGCCGAGGCGGACGCGTCGACGGTCGACGTACGACGCATCCGCCGCCGGGCGGATCCGAAGTGGATCAGTAGCGGTAGTGGTCCGGCTTGTACGGGCCCTCGACCTCGACGCCGATGTACGAGGCCTGCTCAGGGCGGAGGGTCGTGAGCTTCACGCCGAGCGAGTCGAGGTGGAGGCGGGCGACCTTCTCGTCGAGGTGCTTGGGCAGCGTGTACACACCGATCGGGTACTCCGACTGCTTGGTGAACAGCTCGATCTGGGCCAGGGTCTGGTCCGCGAACGAGTTGGACATCACGAACGACGGGTGACCGGTGGCGTTGCCCAGGTTCAGCAGACGGCCCTCGGACAGGACGATGAGCACCTTGCCGTCGGGGAAGGTCCAGGTGTGGACCTGCGGCTTGACCTCGTCCTTGACGATGCCGGGGATCTTGGCGAGACCCGCCATGTCGATCTCGTTGTCGAAGTGGCCGATGTTGCCGACGATGGCCTGGTGCTTCATCTTGGCCATGTCCGAGGCCATGATGATGTCCTTGTTGCCGGTCGTGGTGATGAAGATGTCGGCCTTGTCGACGACCTCGTCCAGCGTCGTGACCTGGTAGCCGTCCATCGCCGCCTGCAACGCGCAGATCGGGTCGATCTCGGTGACGATGACGCGGGCGCCCTGTCCGCGCAGGGACTCCGCGCAGCCCTTGCCCACGTCGCCGTAGCCGCACACGACGGCCGTCTTGCCGCCGATGAGGACGTCGGTGGCGCGGTTGATGCCGTCGATCAGGGAGTGGCGGCAGCCGTACTTGTTGTCGAACTTCGACTTCGTCACGGCGTCGTTCACGTTGATCGCCGGGAAGAGGAGCTGGCCGTCGCGCTGCATCTCGTACAGGCGGTGGACACCCGTCGTGGTCTCCTCGGTCACGCCGCGGATCTCCGAGGCGAGCTGGGTCCACTTCTGCGAGCCGTCGGTGATGGTGCGGTTGAGGAGTTCGAGGATGACGCGGTGTTCCTCGTTCTCGGCGGTGTCGACCGCGGGGACCTCGCCGGCCTTCTCGTACTCCACGCCCTTGTGGACCAGGAGGGTGGCGTCACCGCCGTCGTCGAGGATCATGTTGGGGCCGCCGGTGGGGCTGTCCGGCCAGGTCAGCGCCTGCTCGGTGCACCACCAGTACTCCTCCAGGGTCTCGCCCTTCCAGGCGAAGACCGGGACGCCCTGCGGGTTGTCCACCGTGCCGTTCGGGCCGACCGCGATGGCGGCGGCGGCGTGGTCCTGGGTGGAGAAGATGTTGCAGGAGGCCCAGCGGACCCGGGCGCCGAGGGCGACCAGGGTCTCGATGAGCACGGCCGTCTGCACGGTCATGTGCAGGGAGCCGGTGACGCGGGCGCCGGCGAGGGGCTGGGACTCGGCGTACTCCTTGCGGATCGCCATCAGGCCGGGCATCTCGTGCTCGGCGAGGGTGATCTCCTTGCGGCCGAAAGCGGCCAGGGAGAGATCGGCGACCTTGAAGTCCTGTCGGTTGTCGACAGTCGTCATTGCGAACTGCTCCTCGGTGTCGGGTCGAGGGTGGGTAGGGCTGGTCTGCGCGGCGGCGGACACAGGGGTGCCCCGAAGAGGACACAGGCATGCCCGCGTGCGCGCAGCGCAGTCCGTCGGAGGCCCTCTCTCCCTCGGTCGGTCCGCGGTGGGACCGCCCGACCGCCATCAGCAGCGACGTCTGGCTCCGTCCCAAGCTACACGCTGGGCCCGGCCCGCCCCAGTCCGCCTGCGAACGGATCAAGCCGAAGAGGGGGGCGGCGGGTGGGGGCGGAGGCGCCGACAGCACGGGAACGGAGGCGCCACCGACCACGGACGGGCACGGGCTCGGCCGAGGGCGGGCGGGGGTCGGCGGGGGACGGGCAGGGGCCCGTCGCGGGTGTTCGCGCGACGGGCCCCGGTGCTGGGTGCCTGGTGGGGTGGCCCGACAGGGCCGGTTGGGTCAGTGCTCGGCGGGGGCGGACGGGCCGCCGGGCGCGGCCTCCGGGTCGGCGCCCTTGGCGGCTTCGGCCTCGCTGTAGATGTCGGGTTCCAGGTAGATGACGCGGGCGATCGGGACGGCCTCGCGGATGCGGGCCTCGGCCGCGTTGATGGCGTTCGCCACCTCGGTGGCCGTGTCGTCGTGCTGAACGGCGATCTTGGCGGCGACGAGGAGTTCCTCGGGGCCGAGGTGGAGGGTGCGCATGTGGATGACGCGGGTGACGGTGTCACCGTCGACGACGGCCTTCGCGATCTTCTCCACGTTCTCGGCGCCGGCGGACTCGCCGAGGAGGAGGGACTTGGTCTCGGCGGCCAGGACGATCGCGATCAGGATGAGCAGGACGCCGATGCAGAGGGTGCCGATGCCGTCCCAGACGCCGTCGCCGGTGATCAGGGCGAGGCCGACGCCGCCGAGGGCGAGGATCAGGCCGACGAGGGCGCCGAGGTCCTCCAGGAGGACGACCGGCAGCTCGGGCGCCTTGGCGTGGCGGACGAACTCCGTCCAGGACTTCTTGCCCCGCAGGACGTTGGACTCCTTGATGGCGGTCCGGAAGGAGAAGGTCTCGGCGATGATCGCGAAGACCAGGACGCCGACCGGCCAGTACCAGGCCTCGATCTCGTGCGGGTGCTTGATCTTCTCGTAGCCCTCGTAGAGGGCGAACATGCCGCCGACGGAGAAGAGGACGATGGAGACGAGGAAAGCGTAGATGTAGCGCTCGCGGCCGTAGCCGAAGGGATGTTCGGCCGTCGCCTCGCGCTTGGCCTTCTTGCCGCCGAGGAGCAGCAGGGCCTGATTGCCGGAGTCGGCGAGCGAGTGCACGGACTCGGCGAGCATCGACGACGAGTGGCTGAAGAGGAACGCCACGAACTTCGCTACCGCGATCGCGAGGTTGGCGGCGAGTGCCGCCACGATCGCCTTGGTGCCGCCTGACGCGCTCATGTGTCCGAGGTGTCCCTTCGCCTACGCATCTGTCTGTGCGTGGGGATGGGTACCCACGCTTCCGTCCGTCACCGGCCGGGCTTTGCCCGCCTTTTGCAGGGGGCATTGTTGCAGCCCGGCCAGGTGTCGGTGCGTCGGGTCGTGGATCGGGTGGGGTCAGGCCGTCACGCGATCACGGTGGCGCGGAACAGCGTGCCCGGTCCGGACACCTCGGTCTTCTCGTCCGCCGGTACGAAGACGGACTCGCCGGGGGCGAGCGTGTGTTCGCCCGCCCGGACCGTACCGGCGGTGCAGAGAAGGATCTGCGGGGTGGCGCGGGTGAGGTCGTGCGGGGCGGTGGCCTCGGGGAGGACGAAGCGGGAGAGGCGGAACTCGTCGATGGGGGTCTCGTAGACCTCCTCGCCGTCGGGGGACGCCTCCGGGCGCAGCACGCCCGGGTCGGTCGCCTCGAAGCGGACGATGCGCAGGAGTTCGGGGACGTCGACGTGCTTGGGGGTGAGGCCGCAGCGCAGGACGTTGTCGGAGTTGGCCATGATCTCGACGCCGAGGCCGTTCAGATACGCGTGCGGGATCCCGGCGCCCAGGAACAGGGCCTCGCCGGGCTGCAGGCGTACGTGGTTGAGGAGCATGGCGGCGATGACGCCGGGGTCGCCCGGGTAGTGGTGGGCGATGTCGGCGTAGGGGGCGTGGTCGCCGCCGAGGCGGGCGCAGGCGGCCGCGGCCTCGGTGACGGTGGGGGCCATCTCCTCGGGGTCGGCGCCCAGGACGGCGGTCAACACCTCGCGCAGCGCGGCCTCTTCGGGGTGGGCGTGCAGGAGGTCGACGTACGGCTTGAGGGAGTCGACGTCGAGGGCGGCCAGCAGCTCGGCGGCGCGGAGCGGTTCGCGGAAGCCGCAGAGGCCGTCGAACTCCGTGAGGGCGCAGATCAGTTCGGGCTTGTGGTTGGCGTCCTTGTAGTTGCGGTGGCCCGCGTCGATGGGGACGCCGCGCCGCTCCTCGTCCTCGTACCCCTTCCTGGCCTGTTCGAGGTCGGGGTGGACCTGGAGGGAGAGGGGGGCGCCGGCGGCGAGGAGCTTCAGGAGGAAGGGGAGGCGGGGGCCGAACTTCTCGACCGTCCGGCTTCCCAGCTCGCGTTCGGGTGCCTCGTCGATCACCTCGGTGAGGGGGCCGCGCCCGGTGCGCGAGGGGGCGCCGGGGTGGGCTCCCATCCACATCTCCGCCTGCGGCTCGCCGGTGGGGGCCACTCCGAGGAGCTGCGGGATGGCGGTGGTCGAGCCCCAGGCGTAGGGGCGGACGGTGTTGTCGAGGCGGTCCATGGTGTGAGTTTCTCCGTACGCGTGGGGAGCCGGCCGGGGCCCCGGTCAGGGTCGGGCTCCGGTAAGGATCAGGCTCCGGAAGCGAGCGACAGGTAAACGGCGGCGAAATCGGTGATGGCGATCATCTCCGCGAGGGTCTCCAGGTCGCTGCCCTCCTCGGGCTCCAGCTCGCTGATCGCGGTGTCGTGGCCGAGGGCCAGCTCGCGGGCGGCCGGGACGGCGCTCAGGCCGCCGGTCGGGCGGTCGCGCAGGAGCACCACGCGCGCGTGGAGGGCGGGCGGGTCCTCGACGCGGTCGCGGAAGAAGTCGTCGGGGTCGGCGCTCGCGGCGAGCGGCCCTGACAGCAGTACCGCGTGCGAGGCGAGCGCCTCCGGCAGCTGGGCCACGACGGCCGGGCGCCCCGCGAGTTCGGCGAGCGCGGAGACGAAACGGCGCCCCACGGGGCCCGCGGCCTGGCCCTCGGTCCAGATCACCGGGAGGGCGTCGGCCAGCTCGGCGGCGAGCGTCTTGGCCGGATTGCTGTACGTGGCGATGGCGGGGCCGCAGCGCTCGGCGACGTGGTCGAGGCGGTCGGCGACCTTCTGCAGGGCGTCCGGCTCGGCGGCGACCAGGCCGGTGCGGGCCAGCAGCGCGAGCATCGGGGTGAGCAGCGCCCAGAGCACACCGGGGGCGGCGGCGCCGAGGGGCACCTCCTGCTCGTACGGTCCTGTCGCCATCGGTACGAAGAGCCCGTGGGCGCCTTCGACGGCCTCGGCGACCGGCGTGCGGGGCGGGGCCACGGCGACGACCGTGCAGCCACGCCGGTAGGCCTGGTCGACCAGGAGCGACAGGCCGGGTTCGGCGCCGTCGGCGGTGGCGATCAGGAGGAGGTCGACCGAGCCCGCCCAGCCCGGGAGCTCCCAGCGGAGGGCGCCCGGCGCGGGGGCCACGCCGGTGGGGTGGATACGGGTGAGGGGGCAACTGGATCCCGCCAGGGCGCCGAGCAGGTCGGCGACGCCCGCGGAGGCCATCCCGGGGCCCGCGATCAGGAGGGCGCGGGGGCGGCCGTCCGGTTTCAGGTCCGCGATGCCGGCCTCGGTGCCGAGGCGGATGGCCGTGCGGACCCGGGCGCCTGCCTCGGCGGCGCCGCGGAGCAGGTCGCGGCGGTCCGCCTCCGACAAGGCGTCGGGGGTGTCTAGCAGCGATTCGTCGAGCATGGGCGGCAGCCTCCGATCGCCGGGTGCCCTGATGCGCCTTTTCACCGGTTTTCCCGGCTTGTGCGGGGTTACGCCTCGCGCGGGAGCGTGATCGTGTGGGTCGCGCGGGTCACGCGGGGCGGCGGGCCTCGTCGACGAGGAGTACGGGGATGCCGTCCCGGATCGGGTAGGCGAGGCCGCAGGCCTGGCTCGTGCAGGTCAGCTCGGTGTCCTCCTCCGTGAGGGGGGCGTGGCACGCCGGGCAGGCGAGGATCTCCAGGAGGCCGGCTTCGAGCGGCATGTCTCGGTCCCTTCGGGGGCGGGTTCGTGCGGTGCGGCCTGGTCAGAGTACCGCCGTGTGGGGGTTGGCGCCGGGGTTGGGGGACGGGGTGGTTCGCGCCCCCGCCGCCCCTACCCGTCCCATCCTCAAGGGGCTGCGCCCCTTCGACCCCCAAGCGTCCGTCCGGTGGGGGCTGGTCGCGCAGTTCCCCGCGCCCCTGGAAAAAGCGGGGCTGCGCCCCGGCTTTATCCAGGGGTTCACCCCCTGATGATCGCCAGGACTTCGTCCCTCACCTTTGCCATCGTCGTCTCGTCCCTCGCCTCCGCGTTCAGTCTCAGGAGGGGTTCCGTGTTGGAGGGGCGGACGTTGAACCACCAGTCGGGGGCGGAGACCGTCAGGCCGTCCAGGTCGTCGAGGGTGATGTGCTCGCGGCTCTCGTAGGCGGAGCGGATCGCGGCCAGGCGGCCCGGCTGGTCGGCGACCGTGGAGTTGATCTCGCCGGAGCCGGCGTAGCGGTCGTACTGGGCGAGGAGGCCGGAGAGGGGGCCGTCCTGACCGCCGAGGGCGGCCAGGACGTGGAGGGCGGCCAGCATGCCCGTGTCGGCGTTCCAGAAGTCCGCGAAGTAGTAGTGGGCGGAGTGCTCGCCGCCGAAGATGGCACCGGATCTCGCCATCTCGGCCTTGATGAAGGAGTGGCCGACCCGGGTGCGCACGGGTGTGCCGCCGTTCTCGCGCACCACCTCCGGGACGGACCAGGAGGTGATCAGGTTGTGGATGACCGTGCCCTTGCCGCCGTTCTTGGCGAGTTCGCGGGCGGCGACCAGGGCGGTGATCGCGGACGGCGAGACGGCGTCGCCCCGCTCGTCGACCACGAAGCAGCGGTCGGCGTCGCCGTCGAAGGCGATGCCGAGGTCGGCGCCCTCCGCGCGGACGCGCTTCTGGAGGTCGACGATGTTCGCCGGGTCGAGGGGGTTGGCCTCGTGGTTCGGGAACGTGCCGTCCAGCTCGAAGTACATCGGGACCAGGTCCAGCGGCAGGCCCGCGAAGACCGTGGGGACGGTGTGGCCGCCCATGCCGTTGCCCGCGTCGACCACGACTTTGAGGGGGCGGACGGAGGTCAGGTCGACGAGGGACCGCAGGTGGGCCGCGTAGTCCTCCAGCGTGTCGCGCCGGGTGATCGTTCCCGGGGTGGCGGCCGGCTCCGGCGCGCCCGTCTCGCTCCAGCCCTCGACCAGCTCGCGGATCTCGGCGAGGCCGGTGTCCTGGCCGACGGGGGCGGCGCCGGCGCGGCACATCTTGATGCCGTTGTACTGGGCGGGGTTGTGGGAGGCGGTGAACATCGCGCCGGGCAGGTTCAGCGCGCCGGACGCGTAGTACAGCTGGTCCGTGGAGCAGAGGCCGATCTCGGTGACGTCCACACCGCGCGCCGCCGCCCCGCGTGCGAAGGCACGGGACAGGCCGGGCGAGGAAGGCCGCATGTCGTGGCCGATCACGACGGCGTCGGCGCCGGTCACCTGGGCGAAGGCGGCCCCGAAGAGCTCGGCGAGGGGCTCGTCCCACTGGTCGGGGACCACCCCGCGTACGTCGTACGCCTTCACGATCGTCGACAGATCAGCCGCCATGGCCACACCCTCCTGAAGTCCCCACCGGATCGCCCCAAACTACCCGGACGGGCCGACAGCCGAGGGCCGGACCTCCGGGTGACGGCCGAGGGCGGCTCGGGTCCGGCGGAAGGGCCTCAGGGAAGCATCCATTCCAGTACGGGCGTGCTCTGCCCCACCACGATCAGGCACATCACCAGCAGCAGTCCCAGGCTCCACGGCAGCACCTTGCGCAGCAGGTCGCCCTCGCGCCCGGCGAGGCCGACGGCGGCGCAGGCGATGGTCAGGTTCTGCGGGGAGATCATCTTGCCGAGGACGCCGCCGGAGCTGTTGGCGGCGGCGAGCAGTTCCGGCGACAGGCCCGACTCGCGGGCCGCGCTCACCTGGAGGGCGCCGAAGAGGGCGTTGGCCGAGGTGTCCGAGCCGGAGACCGCGACGCCGAACCAGCCGAGCACGGGCGAGAGGAAGGCGAGTCCCGCGCCGGCCGCCGCCACGAAGTGGCCGATGGTGGCGGCCTGTCCGGAGAGGTTCATGACATAGGCGAGGGCGAGCACGGACGTCACGGTGAGAATCGCGAACCGCAGTTCGTGGACCGTCGCCGCCCACTCCCTGACCGCCACGCGCGCGTGCACCCCCAGCACCACGGCCGTGCACACACCGGCGAGCAGCACCAGCGTGCCGCCGGTGGAGACGATCGGCCAGGTGAAGACGTTGCCGCCCACGGGGTCGCCGTCAGGGCCCGCGACGTCGAGGAAGGGCCAGTCGTACGTCCGCGTCGCCCCGGCCAGCCAGTCCTTCACCACAGGGATCTGGGCGACGGAGAAGACCGCGACGATCAGCGCGTACGGGGCGTAGGCGCGCAGTACTTCGCGCGGCGGGTCCTGCTCGTCGAGGTCGTCGCTGCGTACGCCGGTCAGGACGGCGGCGCGTACGGGTTCGGCGGCGGGCCGGCGGGCGTGCGGTACGGCGACGAGGGCGCCCGCACCCAGCAAGGCGGCGCCGATGTCGGCGAGTTGCGCGGAGACGTAGTTGGAGGCCACGAACTGGCCGACGGCGAAGGCGAATCCGCACGCGAGGGCGGGTACCCAGGTCTCCCGCAGCCCGCGTCGCCCGTCGACGAGCCAGACCAGTAGCAGGGGCACCACGAGGGCGAGCAGCGGTGTCTGGCGGCCGACCACGGACGCGACGGTGTCCAGGGGCAGTTCGGTGACCTGGGCGAGGGTGACGACCGGGGTGCCCATCGCGCCGAAGGCGACGGGGGCGGTGTTGGCGACCAGGGCGACGACGGCGGCCTTCACGGGTTCGAAGCCGAGCGCGACGAGCATGACGGAGCAGATCGCGACCGGCGCGCCGAAGCCGGCGAGGGCTTCCAGGAGCGCGCCGAAGCAGAACGCGACGACGAGCGCCTGGATGCGCGGATCGTCGGAGAGCCGTCCGAAGGAGCGGCGCAGGATGTCGAAGTGCCGGGTGCGGACGGTCATCCGGTACACCCACAGGGCGTTGACGACGATCCACATGATCGGGAAGAGACCGAAGGCGGCCCCCTGGGCGGCGCTGGAGAGCGTCTGGCCGAGGGGCATGCGGAAGGCGAGCCAGGCGACCAGAACGGCCACCAGAAGGCCGATCAGGCCTGCCAGATGGGCTTTCAGTCGCACGCCGCCGAGCAGCACCAGGACGGTGACGAGGGGCAGGGTCGCGACGAGGGCGGACAGGCCGAGTGAACCGGCCACGGGTTCCAGTTGCTGGACGTACACGGGAGCCTCCCGGGATTCCGCGATGCGGAAGCGGCTTCTCACGGCACGGGCACCCGGAATGATCGCGTCCGCGCCGACACGACGTCAACAGGCGTGCGCCACCGAGCGGAACAGCACGAACGGAAAGAGCCACGACGGGAGCGGGACGGGGTTCGGCGAGTGTGCCGCCCGGAACGGCAGCGGGTACGGCTACGGGGTAGGGCGAGTGCGGCTGCCGGACGGCCGTAACGGCCCCAGGCAGGACGTCAGTTGTCGGGTGAGCGCAGGACCCGGAGATGGCCGCGGCGGGCGACCTCCATCGGGTCGGCCGCGCGTGCGCCGCCGCCACCGGCTTCGGCCGCGCGCTGCTGCGGGCGGGCCGCCTCGCGAACGGCGTTGGCGAGGGCCTCCAGGTCGTCGCCGCTGGGGCGCGCGGGGGCCGAGGCGTCCAGCAGCCGTACGACCTCCCAGCCGCGCGGCGCGGTGAGGCGCTCGGAGTGCTCGGCGCACAGGTCGTAGCAGTGGGGTTCGGCGTAGGTCGCGAGGGGGCCGAGGACCGCGGTCGAGTCGGCGTAGACGTACGTCAGCGTCGCGACGGCGGGGCGGCCGCAAGCGGTGCGCGAACAGCGACGTACAGGGCTCACGACGTTGGACGGTACCGCACTCTTGAGCGGGCCGCGACGACTCTGCACCAGGTCACTCCCCCGTGTCGTGCTGTGAAACGCCCCACACGCCCCTGGGAACCCACTGCGTTGACCTGCGAGTAACCCCGCGTCCGGAATGCCGAACGGCGCCAAGTCCGGTCAATTATCGGTGTAAACCCTGCCAATTGGCGTGAGTTCGCCGGTCTCGTGGAGATACGGAAACGAGCCCAACCTTGGCTGGAATGGTCATCCCGCGACAGATCGTGGGGCTCGCCGGGGCACCGTCGTGCGGCGAGCCGGTTGGACGTGCCAGGTCAGCGGTGTCGGGTTCGGCGGGATGGCCGGGGTGTGGAGCCGGGCGGGCGGACCTCGCGGGGACTACGCTTCACAGGTGATGGACGACCTCGTACCGCCCCGCGCCGCCTCCGCACCCGGGCCCCGCCGCCGAGATCGGCACGGCAGGGGGATGCGCGGGCCCATCGCGCCGCCGCAGGTGCCGCTCGCGGCGAGTCGCGCGGATGCGTTCGCGGATCTCGTGCAGGACTCGGTGGAGCGGCTGGAGCGGCGGTGGCCGCAGCTGGCGGACATCGACTTCCTCGTGCTGGAGGTGCCTCGGCTGGACGGGCCGTCGGACGGGGCGTGGAACGACGAGGCGGTGCCGCTCGGGGGGATCGTGGTGGCGCGGGAGGGGCGGCCGGCTCGGGTGGTGGTGTATCGGCGGCCGGTGGAGATCCGTACCAAGGGGCGGGAGGAGCGGGCCGCGCTGGTGCATGAGGTCGTGGTGGAGCAGGTGGCCGAGCTGTTGGGGCTGAATCCGGAGACTGTGGATCCTCGATACGGGGAGGACTGACGGGGCTGGTGGCCCGGGAGGGTTTCGCCCCCGCCGCCCCTACCCGTCCCATCCCCAGGGGCTGCGCCCCTTCGACCCCCAAACGTCCCTCCGGTGGGGGCTGGTCGCGCAGTTCCCCGCGCCCCTGAAAAGCAGGGGCTGCGCCCCGTGCTTTTCAGGCCCGAAAGGGCCGTAGGCCCTTAAGGGGCGCGGGGAACTGCGCGAGAAGCCCCATCCACCCGCACCCGACAACGCACCACCTAACGCTGCATGATCGACAGGTCCTGGCGCGCCTTCGGGACGGCCACCATTCCTCGGTCGTCCGGGAGGGTTTGGATGGTGAAGGCGGGGATGTCGTCCAGTTTGGATTCGAGGGTGCGGGAGGCGTAGACCGGGGCGCCGGATGTGGACTCGACGGTGAGGGCGTAGGTGCCCTTGAGGCTGCTCGGGGCGGGCATGTCGACGTTCTGGGTGGTGCCGGCCTTGATCTTGAACGTCTTCGTCGTGGCCTCGCCGCCCCCGCTGCCGGCGGACGCGGTGACCTTGACCTCGGCCGCGCCGGTGGGCGCGGTGAGGGCCAGGGTCGTGCCCTTGGCGCGGTTGTCGGCGACCGTGGCGCGCGCGCCGACCGGGCGGGTCGCCGGGATGAAGGCCGTCTCCTGGCCGGCGCCCTTGCCTCGGACGACGCGGAGGCCGGCCACCACCGGGACCGACCGGCCGGTGGGGGTGAGGATGAGGGAGCCGGGCTCGCCGCGTGTGATGTCGCCCAGGTCGGCGGTGGCGGTCATGCCGCCCTTGACGTGCAGCGTCTCGTTGCCGGCCGGGGTGATCGACCCGTTGGGCGAAGCGAGGCGGAGCTTCAGGTCGGCGTCGGTCTCGCCGGGGGCGTAGGCGACGAGCGTGACGGAGGTGGCGTCCTTCGGGATGCCGGGGAGGACCAGGGTGCCCGCCGGGTCGGCCGCGGCGGACAGCCAGTCGCCGCCCTGCTTGTCGTCGAGGGCCTGGACCGCGGCCGCGACCCGGCCGCTGCGGACGTTGACGTGGACGGTGAGGTCCGCCTCCTTCGCCGTGGCGAGCGTCGACAGCAGGACCGGCTCGCCGGCACGGGGCTGGACCGTGATGCCGTCGCCCACCGTCGACTTCAGGGCGCCGTCCTTGCCGAAGAGTTCGATGTCGACGACGGCCGCCGAGTCGTCCGGGTTGACGAGGTGGACGTAGTCGGTGCGGCCGGCGGCCGTGCTCGCGCCCGGGAACCAGAACTCCGTGTCGGGGGCGGCGCAGTTGACGCCGAGCAGACCTCGGCCGGTGCCGGCGGCGACCTCGGTGGTCTCCTGGACCGTCCAGCCGGGCGCGAACTTCCCCTCGGCCGTGCCGATCAGCGCGGGCGAGTCACCGCCGTCGGTGCTGTCGGCGACGGGCTTGCCGGGCTCCTTGATCTCGATGACCGGCTTGGCGGCCTTGCCCTTGCCGCCTTCGTCACCCTTGCCGCCCCCGCCCGCCGCGACAAGTTCGGCGCCGCCTTTCCCGTCGGTGCCCTCGGTGGCGGGGGTGAAGGCGGTGTACGCCGTCTCCGCGAGGTCCGAGGTGCTCGGCTGGGGGCAGAGCAGACTCGTGCGCTGCACGGGCAGTTGGGCGGCCGCCTTCGCCGTGGTCTCGCCGCCGGAGGCGTCGGGCGCGGAGAGCGTGGCGAAGCCGGTGACGGCGGCGAGGGCGGTCGCGCCGGCGATCAGGGACAGGGTCTGGCGGTTCACTGCTGGTGGCTCCCGTCGGGGCGCTCGGAGTCGGCGCCGGTGCCGTGCGACGGGTCGTACGTCGCGTCGTAGCCCTGGGCGTACGTCTGGTCGTACGAGGCCGTGTCACCGCCGTAGGTGGCGTACGGGTCGTACTGGGCGCCCTGGTAGGGGTCGGCCTGGTAGTGCTGCTGGTCGTAGGTGCCCGCCGGGTACTGCTGGCCGCCCTGGTACGCCTGGTCGTAGTGGCCGTACTCGGCGCCCGCCTGGTCCGCGGTCGCCCACTGCGCGTACGTCTGCTGCTGCGGGACGGGGGCCCCGACCGGGACCTCCTCGGCGGGGGACGCCGCGCCCGTGTCGGCGGACTGTTCGGCCTCCGCCTCCGCCTGGGCGCGCAGCCGGCGGGCGCGGCGGCCGTCGCCGGTGACGTCCTGGGCGGGCACGGCGACGGGCTCGTCGGGGAGGTCGTCGTCGACGTCCCGGCGGCGGCCGGGCAGGGCGAGGACCACGAGGACGACGGCGAGCGAGCCCTGGGTCCACAGCCAGCCGGTGTGGGTGACCGGGGCGTCGAAGGTGACGTCCAGCCTGCCGCCGTCGACGGGCAGTTGGAAGCCCTGGGCCCAGCCGTCGACCGTGGTCGGGGTGAGCGGCTTGCCGTCGAGGGTGGCCGTCCACGACTCGTCGGCGGTGTCGGCGAGGCGCAGGACCCGGCCCGAGCCGCCGGCCGGGATGGTGGTGTGCACGTCGACGGGGCCCGCGGCGACGGCCTTCGGGTCGCCGGAGGATGCCTCGACGGTGACGCGGGCGACCTGGCGGTCCACCCGCCACAGGGCGCTGCCGTCCTGCTGGCTGAGTCTGCTCAGGCCGGGCGTGGCGTCCAGGACGCGGCTGACCTCGCGGGGCGCGCCGGGCCGGACCAGGACGTAGCGCACGGCGAAGCCGCCGAGTTCGTCGGTCTGGTCGGCGCCGGAGCCCGCCACGAGGTTGGCGACGACCTTGTCGAGCTGCTCGTTCTCCCCGGCGCCGGCGGTGAGTTCGGCGTCGCCGAGGCGGACGCCGGAACCGCGGACCAGGGTGTAGCGCACCTCGGCGGTGGAGTCGCTGTCGAGGACCAGGGTGCGGGCCTGGTCGCGGGTGCCGCTCTCCTCGGCGACGAACGCGGGCACCTGGACGGGGTCGCGCCGCTCCAGGGGCCCGTCGGCGCCGCCGAGCACCCAGCCGGCGGCGGCCAGCAGCGGGCCGACGGCGGCGGCGAGCGCGATGAGCACGGCAACCGGCTGGCGCCAGCCGAAGCTCTGCTCGGCCACCCGGTGGCGGGCCCCGTCGGCGCCCAGGGTGGCGGCGGCGAGGAGGGCGATGCCGTAGACCAGGGTCGCGGGGCCGGCCCAGGTGGAGCCGTTGGAGAGGACCGCGAGGACGAGGGCCACCAGGGCCGCCGTCCAGGCGGTGCGGATGGCCAACCGGCGTTCCGCGCGCAGCAGGGCGGCCAGTGCGGCCAGGACGACGCCAATGAGCGTCAGCCCGCCGACCGTGCCCGGTCCGCCGGGGCTGATGCCGAGCAGATCGGTCGCCGAGGCCGTGCTCGGGCCGTACTCCAGACCGGCCTCCTCGAAGAAGCCGAACGGCAGCAGCGTCAGCGACCAGGGGGCGAGGATCAGCAGCGGGGTGCCCAGCTGGGCGAGGAAGCGCGGGCCGTAGGCGATGAGCTCGCGGCGGCGCACGACGAGGAGTCCGAGGCCGAGGAGCAGCGCGATGGGCCACACGATCGGGGTGAACGCGGTGGTGATCGTCAGCAGCAGCGCGTACGCCCAGGTGGCACGCCAGCTGCCGCGCGCCCCCGTGCTGTTCGCGAGCCCGGCGGCCGCGGCGCCCGCGCGGGCGATGAGGGGCAGCAGGATCGCGAGGACGGCGGTGCCCAGGCGGCCGGTGGCGAGCGCGCCGGTGACGGCGGGCAGGAAGGCGTACACGATCGCGGCCCAGGCGCGCAGCAGCCGGGACTCGACCAGCGGGCGCGAGGCGAAGTACGCGGTGAAGCCGGCCAGCGGCACGGAGGCGACGAGGAGCACGGTGACCGCGAGCCCGGTCGAGCCGAACAGCAGCGAGGCGAGCATGGCCACGATGGCCAGGTACGGCGGGGCGGCCTCGGCGCCGCCCGCGCCGACCGGGTGCCAGGCGTCCAGGTAGCGCGACCAGAGCTCGGCGGAGTCCGCGGGGGCGGGCAGCAGGGTGCCGCCGGCCAGCGCGCCGCCGCCGAGCAGTTCACGGCAGGCGACGAGCGAGGCGAGCAGCAGGAGGGCGAAGAGGACGGGGCCGGGGGCGCGGGCGATGCGCTTGAGCCGGGCGAACTGCTCGACCTGGAGGAACTCGGCGTCGTCGTCGCCGGGGCCCGACTCGATGGCGCCGCCGTGCCGTCCGGCAGGGGAGGTCTCGGCGTCGGTACGGCCGAACAGATCGCCGGCGGCCTGTTCGAGGGTGGCCCGGACGGTCGCGCCGGGCGGCGGGAACAGTGGCCGCAGCTCGCCCTTGTCCAGCTGTGAGCGGCCTCGTCTGCGCCGCCCGGCGATGATCCGCTCGGGCCGCAGCAGCAGGCTCAGCAGGCCCCGGATCTCGTCGACGGCCTGTCCGGGGACCTTGCCGACGAGGTACGCGACGATCCTGAGCAGGGTACCGAGGACGATGCGCAGCAGCACCCAGGGGAGCTGCGCCGTACGGGAGTTGACGAGGAGGGTGTAGACCGCGCCCGCCTTGTCGACCATGTGCGGGGAGGCGGCGCTGCGGCCCACGCAGTCGACGGTGCGGCGCTCGCGCGAGGAGGCCTCGGCGTGCCGGACGACGGCCTCGGGGGCGACGAGGACGCGGTGCCCGGCGGCGGTGGCGCGCCAGCACAGGTCCACGTCGTCCCGCATGAGGGGCAGTCGGCGGTCGAAGCCGCCCAGCTCCTCGAAGACGTCGCGGCGGATCAGCATGCCGGCGGTGGACACGGCGAGGCTGGGCTTGACGTGGTCGTGCTGTCCCTGGTCCTGCTCGCGGCGGTCCAGGCCGGTCCAGCGGCGGCCGGAGGGGGCGATGGTGACGCCGACCTCCAGCAGCTGACGGCGGTCGTACCAGCCGCGCAGCTTGGGGCCGACGACGGCGACGTCGTCGCGGCCCAGCTCGCGTTCGTTCTCCACGACGCGCAGCAGCTGGGCGAGGGCGTCGGGTTCGGGGGCGCAGTCGTCGTGCAGCAGCCACAGCCATTGGACCGGCTCCCCGTGGGGGAGTTCGGGCATGTCGTACGCGTCGTCGCGCCAGCTGCGGGTGACCGGGTCCCAGCCGCTGGGGCGCCGCAGGTAGGCGAGGTCGTCCTGGGTGAGGACGCCCGCGGTGCGGTTGGCCTCCTCGACGGCCTGGCCGAAGCCGGTGCGTCGGGCGAGGTGCAGCACACGGTCCGCGCCCAGGGCGTCGGAGAGGAGCCGGGCGGAGTCGTCCGCGCTGCCGGTGTCGGCCGCCATGGCGCTCTGCACGGGGCGCTCCTGGCCGAGCAGCCCGGCGAGCGCGTCGGGCAGCCAGCGGGCGCCGTCGTGCGCGACGAGGACCGCGGTCACCACGTGACGCGGGAACTCAGGAGCGGCGTCCTGGTGAGCTGAGGTGTGGCTGTGCACGGACATCGAGGTACGGGCCCCGGTTCGATGGACTGCGGTGGACGTCTGTGTCCGGCGGGGACAGCGGGACGTCTCGGACGAGGGCCCACACTAACGGCTGAGCAGCAAGGCGGCCCGCCGCCTGTGGACAACCCACGCGCGACGGGCCGGACATGTTCGGTTGTTTCTGTTCGACTGTTCCCGGGACGGGCCGGATGTTCCGGGACGGGTCAGACGGCCGCTTTCTTGAGGCGGCGGCGCTCGCGCTCCGACAGGCCGCCCCAGATGCCGAACCGCTCGTCGTTGGCGAGGGCGTATTCGAGGCATTCGGAGCGGACCTCGCAGGCGAGGCAGACCTTCTTGGCCTCGCGGGTCGAGCCGCCCTTCTCGGGGAAGAAGGACTCGGGATCGGTCTGGGCGCACAGCGCGCGCTCCTGCCAGCCGAGTTCCTCGTCCGCGTCGTCGACCAGCAGTTGCTGCACGAGCTCGGTCATGTGCGCCCCTCGTCCGTCTTTCGCGTCCCCGTCGTGCGGCCGTTACCGATTTCGGCTGAACGACACGAGTGAAATTACAAGTGTGCTGCTACGGGCGAGTCAAGCCGAGATCTGCTATTGAGCCCCTTATTCACTCTGCGGAACCAAGGCTATGCGGAAAGTGTTCAAATCGGCATAAACCCTGACAGCAGCGCGGCCGCAGAGGGGAGTTCTCACCGGATCACCCTTCCTTACGGGGAAAGACGCCCAGGAGTTCGATCTCGTTCCGGCTCGATGCGACTCGCTCGTTCCGGGTTGTGCGCCATGTGTCCCCGACTCCCCCAGCACAAACCTTTCGCCGCGCGGATACACCGAAAGAGGTGAAGGGGTATCCACATACCGGACCCGAAGTTGACAGCAGAGGTGTGAACCGCTGTGCTTGTGGGCATGCTCGCGCACTTGGCACTCACCTCGACCCGCACCGCCGGGTCCCACGGTGCTGCCCGCTGCCGCTGTAGCTGTTGCTGTCCCAGCTGTTGAGCTTCACCCGCTCCGGCTGCCACTGAGCCCGTCCCGGCTCGGCTGCTGTTCCCCACGCGACACCCAGCCCTCCCCCACGCACTCATCGTCGAGGACCACCTCTCTTCATGAACAGCGACAGCGACCTCCAGATCGCCGGCGACCTCCTCGAAGTACCCCACCTCCTCCAGGCGCCGCGCCAACACCCGGTCACCGTGGCCGAGTTCGTCGGCCTGGCCCGTTCCCTCGCCGACGACCGCTCCCGCTGGGAGCACCTCGTCGAGTACGACGCGACCACCCGCTGGTACCACCGGCTGCAGACCGGGCCCGGGTACGAGGTGTGGCTGCTGTCCTGGGTGCCGGGACAGGGCACCGGGCTGCACGACCACGGGGGCTCCTCCGGCGTACTGACGGTGCTCGACGGCACGCTGACCGAGCGCACCGACCGGGGCACGCGCGTGCTCGGCGCGGGCGCGCAGCGGGTGTTCGCGCCGGGCTACGCGCACGAGGTCGTCAACGACACGCTGGAACCGGCCGTCAGCCTGCACGTGTACTACCCCGGCCTGACGGACATGCCGATGCACACGAAGGCCTGCGCGGCGGGGGCGGCGACCGTCACGGCCTGAGCGGCCGCCGGGCCCCTGTCGGCCGACCGCCCCTCGGGAGCGCGCGAAACCGGCCGTGATCGCGGCCGGACGACCCGCTGTCGTACCCGCCTGCGAGACTGAGTGCCATGCGCATTGTGGTTCTGGCAGGCGGCATCGGTGGTGCCCGGTTCCTGCGTGGTCTGAAGCGGGCCGTGCCGGACGCGGACATCACGGTCATCGGCAACACCGGGGACGACATCCACCTCTTCGGGCTGAAGGTCTGCCCGGACCTCGACACGGTGATGTACACCCTCGGCGACGGCATCAACGAGGAGCAGGGCTGGGGCCGGGCCGGCGAAACCTTCCACCTCAAGGAGGAGCTCGCGGCGTACGGCGTCGGACCCGAGTGGTTCGGGCTCGGCGACCGGGACTTCGCCACGCACATCGTGCGGACCCAGATGATCGGCGCCGGATATCCGCTGAGCGCCGTCACCGAGGCGCTGTGCGACCGGTGGAAGCCGGGCGTGCGGCTCATCCCGATGACGGACGACCGCGTCGAGACCCATGTCGCCGTCGAGGTGGACGGCGAGCGCAAGGCGATCCACTTCCAGGAGTACTGGGTGCGGCTGCGCGCCTCCGTGCCGGCCGAGGCGATCGTGCCGGTCGGCGCCGAGCAGGCGAAGCCGGCGCCCGGGGTGCTGGAGGCGATCGCCGAGGCGGACGTGATCCTCTTCCCGCCGTCGAACCCCGTCGTCTCGGTCGGCACCATCCTCGCCGTGCCCGGCATCCGGGAGGCGATCGCCGAGGCCGGGGTCCCCGTCGTGGGCCTCTCCCCCATCGTCGGCGACGCGCCCGTGCGCGGCATGGCCGACAAGGTCCTCGCCGCCGTCGGCGTCGAGTCCACGGCCGCCGCCGTCGCCGAGCACTACGGCTCCGGGCTGCTGGACGGCTGGCTGGTCGACACGGTCGACGCGGGCGTCGTCGAGCGTGTGGAGGCCGCCGGGATACGGTGCCGGGCCGTGCCGCTGATGATGACCGACGTGGACGCGACGGCGGAGATGGCGCGTGAGGCGCTGGCGCTGGCGGAGGAGGTGCGGGGGGCGTGAGCGATACGCGGGACTCCCGGGAGTCACAGCAAGCGCGGGACCTCGGGGGCGCGTCGGGCGCGGCCTCGGGTGGGGATGGTCTGCCCGGTCCCGCCTACCGGGTCTGGGCGCCTACGGGGATTCCCGAGGTCCAGCAGGGCGATGATCTGGCCAAGCTGATAGCCGCCGCCGAACCGGGGCTGGCCGACGGGGACGTGGTGCTCGTCACCTCCAAGATCGTGTCCAAGGCGGAGGGGCGGGTGGTCGAGGCGGTCGACCGGGAGGCCGCGATCGACGCCGAGACCGTGCGGGTGGTGGCCCGGCGCGGGGCGCTGCGGATCGTGGAGAACCGGCAGGGGCTGGTCATGGCCGCCGCCGGCGTCGACGCCTCCAACACCCCTTCCGGGACGGTGCTGTTGCTGCCCGAGGACCCCGACGCCTCCGCGCGGGCGATCCGGGACGGCATCAGGGACGCGCTCGGGGTCGAGGTCGGGGTGCTGGTCACCGACACGTTCGGGCGGCCCTGGCGCAGCGGGTTGACGGACGTCGCCATCGGTGCGGCGGGTGTGCGGGTCCTCGACGACCTGCGCGGCGGCACCGACGCGCACGGCAATCCGCTCAGCGCGACCGTCGTCGCCACCGCCGACGAGCTGGCCGGCGCCGGTGACCTGGTGAAGGGCAAGGCCGCCGGGCTGCCCGTCGCCGTCGTCCGGGGGCTCGGGCACGTGGTGGCCGAGGACGCCGACGAGGGGACCCGGGCGCTCGTGCGCGGCGCGGCGGACGACATGTTCCGGCTCGGCACCTCCGAGGCCGTACGGCTGGCGGTGACCCAGCGGCGCACGGTGCGGGCGTTCACGGACGAGCCGGTCGACCCAGGCGCGGTGCGGCGGGCCGTGGCCGCGGCCGTGACCGCGCCGGCGCCGCACCACACGACGCCGTGGCGGTTCGTGCTGCTGGAGTCCGAGGAGTCGCGGGTGCGGCTGCTCGACGCCATGCGGGACGCGTGGATCGCGGACCTGCGGCGGGACGGCAAGAGCGAGGAGTCCATCGCGAAGCGGGTGCGGCGCGGGGATGTGCTGCGGCGCGCGCCGTATCTGGTGGTGCCGTGTCTGGTGATGGACGGGTCGCACGTCTACGGGGACGCGCGGCGGGACGCGGCCGAGCGGGAGATGTTCGTGGTCGCCGCGGGGGCCGGGGTGCAGAACTTCCTCGTCGCGCTGGCCGGGGAGCGGTTGGGGTCGGCGTGGGTGTCGTCGACGATGTTCTGCCGGGATGTCGTGCGGGAGGTGCTGGGGCTGCCGGAGGGGTGGGATCCGATGGGGGCGGTGGCTGTGGGGCACGCGGCGGCCGCGCCCGCGGCGCGGGCGGAGCGGGATGCGGGGGCGTTCATCGAGGTGCGGTGACGCGTGAGTGGGGCCGGGCGCCTGGGGTTCGGGGTGGCTCGGGTCTTGTGGGCGGGTGCGGGTGCGTGTTCGGGTGCGTGGGGGCTCTCGCCCAGTTCCCCGCGCCCCTGGGGCGTCACCTGCTGCGCGGTTCCCCCCGCTCCTGAAAGACCCCTACGCTCATAGGGCGCCCCTCGACAGCTAGGACCTCTTCGTGGCCGGACGGTTTCCTCAGCGGCCCACTCGTACGACCGTGCGGGGTGGGCATGTCGCGGTGCCCGGTGGGGTGCCCCGGCAGGGGGCCGTGGCCGGGCGGCGGCGGAACTGGGTGCCCGAGGGGGCGCTCGATCTGGGGCTCGTCCTGGGGCCGCTGCGGCGGGGGCCCGGGGATCCGACCTTCCGGGCCACACCGGACGGGTCCGTGTGGCGGGCCACGCGTACGCCGGTCGGCGCCGGGACGCTGCGGGTCGCGCTGCGGGGCGGGGCCGTCGAGGCGGAGGCCTGGGGGCCGGGTGCCGAGTGGCTGCTCGACCAGGTGCCCACGATGCTCGGTGCGTCGGACGAGCCCGAGGCCTTCGCTCCCCGGCATCGGATCGTGGCCATGGCCTGGCGGCGGCGGCCGGGGCTGCGGCTGACGCGGACCGGGCTGGTGCTGGAGTCGCTGATCCCCTCGGTGCTGGAGCAGAAGGTCACGGCGGACGAGGCGTATCGGGCCTGGCGGCTGCTCGTACGGCAGTTCGGCGAGCCCGCGCCGGGGCCCGTGCCGGGGCGGATGTGTGTGATGCCCGGGGCACGGGACTGGGCGCTGATCCCGTCCTGGGAGTGGCATCGGGCCGGGGTCGACGACAAGCGGGCGTCCACGATCCTGCGGGCGGTGCGGGTGGCGGGGCGGCTGGAGGAGGCCGTGGGGATGTCGCCGGTGGACGCGCGGGCGCGGTTGGAGGTGGTGCCGGGGATCGGGCCGTGGACCTCGGCGGAGACCGTGCAGCGCAGTCATGGGGCGGCGGACGAGGTGACCGTGGGGGATCTGCATCTGCCGGGGATCGTGGGGTTCGCGCTGGCGGGGGACCGGGATGCGGACGACTCGGTGATGTTGTCGTTGTTGGAGCCGTATGTGGGGCAGCGGCATCGGGCGGCTCGGTTGATTCTGTTGTCGGGGCGGGTGCCGGCTCGGAGGGTGCCGCGGATGCCTCGGGGGGATATCGGGCGGTTGTAGCGCCCCAGCCCCCGGCTGCGCCGCTTGAACCGTCGGCAGTCCGTCCGGTGGGGGCTGGTCGCGCAGTTCCCTGCGCCCCTGGAAAAGCGGGGCTGCGCCCCAGCTTTTCCAGGCCCGCAGGGCCTGGAGCTTTTAGGGGCGCGGGGAACTGCGCGAGAAGCCCCACCCACCCGCACCCGACAACGCACCCCGCAGTTACTGGTCCGACGAGAAGCGGAGCGCACCCGTGGGGATCTGCGCGTCGCACCAGACGCGGACGCCCGTGCGGAGTTCGTTGTCGGCGCCGATGATCGCGCCGTCGCCGACGACCGTGCCGGTGAGGACGGAGCGTTCGCCTATGCGGGCGCGGGCGCCGATGAGGGAGTCGGTGATGACGGCGCCGGGTTCGACGACCGCGCCGGCCAGGACCGTGCTGCCGGAGACCCGGGCGCCCTCGCCGACGAACGCGCCCTCGCCCACCACCGTGCCGCCGGTCAGCTTCGCGTCGCCCGCGACCCGCGCGGTGGGGAGGATCAGGCGGTCGCCGCAGCGGCCCGGGACGGCCGGGGACGGGGCCCTGCCCAGGACCAGGTCGGCGGAGCCGCGGACGAAGGCCGCGGGGGTGCCGAGATCCAGCCAGTACGTGGAGTCGACCATGCCCTGGAGATGGGCGCCCGCGGCGAGCAGGTCCGGGAACGTCTCGCGTTCCACCGAGACCGGGCGGCCCGCCGGGATCGTGTCGATGACCGAGCGGCGGAAGACGTACGCCCCCGCGTTGATCTGGTCGGTGACGATCTCCTCGGGGGTCTGGGGCTTTTCGAGGAAGGCGAGGACCCTGCCCGTGTCGTCGGTGGGGACCAGGCCGTAGGCGCGGGGGTCGGTCACCTGGGTCAGGTGGAGGGAGACGTCCGCGCCGGTCGTCTCGTGGGTGGCGACCAGCCGGCGGATGTCCAGGCCGGTGAGGATGTCGCCGTTGAAGACGAGGACGGGGTCCTCGGGGCCGGAGTGGAGGTGCGAGGCGGCGTTGCGGATCGCGCCGCCCGTGCCCAGGGGCTCCTCCTCCGTGACGTACTCGAGGTGGAGGCCGAGGGCGGAACCGTCGCCGAAGTGGGGTTCGAAGACCTCGGCGAGGTAGGAGGTGGCGAGGACTATGTGGTCGACACCCGCCGCTCTGGCTCTCGCCAACTGGTGGGTGAGGAAAGGGACTCCGGCCGCCGGGACCATGGGCTTCGGAGTGTGCACCGTGAGCGGACGCAGCCGGGTACCTCTGCCGCCGACCAGGAGGATCGCTTCTGTCACCTGTCGTCTCTGCTTCCTGCCGGGACCGGCCGAACTGTCATTCGACCGGCCAGTGTATGCAGACCGTTCCATGGCGCCTTCGTGGCCGTGCGGAAAGCCGTCGACGTGCGGCGACGCACGTCAACGGCGGTGTCCGTCGAGGGCACGGCGGGCGTGCCCTCGACCTGTGCGGTGTGTCGTGTCGGAGTGACCTCCGGCCGGTCACCGGCCCTGCAAGCGGGCGGCTTCCGAGCGGGCCGTACCGAGCTTTCCGTAAAGGCGCCCCCCCGGGCACTCGGTCGCGAACCCGTCACGGTGGCCGGAGATCACGTTCAGTCGTACCTTCTTACCCTTTGGGTAGAGATTGCCGCCACCAGAAGTCAGGTATGTCTTGCCCTTCGGGTTCGCCCCGTAAAGGCCGAGTTTCCAGGCTGTCAATTGCGCGATCGCCTTGACCGACACGGCGGGTGGCTTGGTGGTCCCGAAACTGCCGATGACCGCGATGCCCATGCTGTTGGTGTTGAAACCGAGGGTGTGGGCACCCATGACGGGCTTGGCGACACCACCCGCGCGCCCCTCGTAGATGTTTCCGCACTTGTCGACGAGGAAGTTGTAGCCGATGTCCCGCCAGCCGCTGCTCACGACGTGGTAGCGGTAGATACTGCGGATGACGGACGGGGCCTGCGCGCACTTGTAGTTGTTGCCCGACGCGGTGTGGTGCACGAAGGCCGCGCTGACCCGCTTGGTGTACCGGAAGTCGCGCTCGCGCAGCTTCTCGTCGGCGCCCCAGCCGGCCCGCGTGACGATGCGGGGACGCGGACCGATGTACGGCTTCGCCCCGGGCACCGCGGTCGCCAGCCGTTCCACCGTCTCCTTGCGTGACAGCGCCGGGATCGTGGTGGAGCCGAGCGGCGCGAGGTCGGCGTTGACGGCGGAGGCGGCGGCCGACTCGACGGTCAGCGCGCCCAGCCTCGGGGTGTCCACGGTGCCGACGGGCGGGGGTTCCGCGACATGCGCGGCGCCCGTCACGGACGAGGGTCCCGCCGCGCCGTCGGAGGCCGCGACGCCGGGGTCGACCAGCTCCAGACGTAGGCCGTCCGGGAGCAGTTGGACACCCGGAGCGGCCGTACGGCCCCGGGTCTCGGCGCGTACGCGCACCTCGACGCCGTCCGAGTCGCCCACCCACAGCGGGGCGGTGGAGCCGCGCACCCGGCCCGAGGAGCGTTCGGCGGTGTCCGGGTCGGCGGCGTGCTCGTGGTTGTGCGTCTCGACGTCCTGCCAACCGGACCAGCGGGCGGTGTCCGTCGCACGGGTACGGACCTGGACGCGGCCCTCCAGTTCGGCGTCCGGGTTGTCCCAGACGACGCCGACCAGGGAGAACGAGCGTACGTCCCGCTTGCCGAGACCCTGTTCGGGAGCGGCGGGGCCGAGGTTCCGGTCCACTCCGAGGGGGACGAGGGGGAGCGACTGGGTGCTGCCGGCCTCAGGGGCGAGCGCGAGCGGACGGGTGGGGGTCGAGGGCCGCGCCAGAGCCTGGATCGCCGTGGAGGACGAGTCCGTCGGGGTCGCCGCGGAGGCCGTCGCCGGGAGTGCCGCCGGGAGGGCGAGTGCCGCCGCGCAGGTGACGCCGATCGAGGACGCGAGGAATCGTGATCTACGCATGTGTCTGATCCTGGACATAGTCATACATATCTGTCCATCGCGGAATTGACGGCCCGTCGGCTCCGCTCCGCCGAACCGGTTAGCCTTCCGGTCCTCCCGGGCCCGTGGGCGCGACGGTCCCCGCGTACGCTTACGCGGATGAACGCCACCGACCGCACCCCTGCCGACCTGCTGCGATCCGCGCTGGCCGCGGACCCCGCGCGCCCGCTGGTGACCTTCTACGACGACGCCACGGGCGAACGGGTCGAATTGTCCGTGGCCACCTTCGCCAATTGGGTGGCCAAGACCGCCAACCTCCTCCAGGGCGAGTTGTCCGCGGAGCCCGGCGACCGGGTCGCGCTGCTGCTGCCGGCCCACTGGCAGACGGCGGTGTGGCTGCTCGCGTGTTCGTCGGTGGGGGTGGTCGCCGAGGTCGGCGGGGACCCGGCGGCGGCCGACCTCGTGGTGAGCGGCCCGGACACGCTGGACGCGGCCCGGGCGTGCTCCGGGGAACGCGTCGCGCTCGCGCTGCGGCCGCTCGGCGGGCGGTTCCCGCAGGTGCCCGCCGGGTTCGCCGACTACGCCGTCGAGGTGCCCTCGCAGGGGGACCGGTTCGTGGCGTACGCGCCGGTGGATCCCGAGGAGGCGGCGCTCGTCGTGGCCGGGCGGGAGTTCAGCGGGGCCGAGGTCGTGGAGCGGGCCCGGGCCGACGCGGCCGGGCTGGGGCTGACGGGGCCGGGGTCACGGCTGCTGTCGGGGCTCGGGTACGACACGTGGGAGGGGCTGGCCGCGGGGTTGTACGGGCCGCTCGCCAGTGGGGGGTCCGTGGTGTTGTGCCGGCACCTGGAGTCGGTGGGCGAGGACGCGCTCGCCAAGCGGATCGAGAGCGAGCGGGTCACTTCGGTCTCTCGGTGACGTGTTCTGGGCGGTTTGTGCGCGATGACGCCGTGGGGGCGAGGTCGGTGGGCGGCTGCGGGTGCCTCGTGGTTGCTCGCGCCCACGCGGCGGAGCCGCATGTGTCACAGCCCCGCGCCCCTGAAGGGCGCGGCTGCCCTGGCCCCTCAGCCTCATGGCGCCGCCCCGTCCCCCATTCGGCCTAGCCCCGGCCGCCCCCCTGCCCCCTCCCGCGCCATCGTCGTAGGAGCAACGACTCGCTCGTACGCCGTGAGGGGTGGCCGGAAGTGGACGACGTCGGAGGGCAGGCGCGTGGGCTGGGGCCCGGTGCGGGCGGTACGCCCACCGGGCTCGGGCCCCGGCGTCGGCGTCGACGGCGCTGGGGGCGGTGGGTGGCGAGCGGCGCCGCCCTGATGGTCGTCGGAGCCCTGGGGGTGGGCTGGGCGGCGTACCAGAAGCTGGACGGGAACATCACCTCGGACCGGTCGGCGGCGGACGAGCTGGCGCGGTACGAGAAGGAGCGGCCGACGGCGCTGGTCCGGGGCGCGCAGAACATCCTCGTCATCGGGTCGGACTCGCGGTCGGGGGACGAGAACAGCGAGTACGGACGCGATTCGGGCACCGAGCGCTCCGACACGACGATCCTGCTGCATCTCGCGGCGGACCGGCGCAGCGCGACCGCGGTGTCGCTGCCCCGGGATCTGATGGTGGACGTGCCGAGTTGCCGGCGGCCGGACGGCAGTCGCACCGAACCGGTGTTCACCATGCTCAACTACGCGTTCCAGAGCGGCGGTTCGGCCTGCACGATTCGGACGGTCGAGCGGATGACGGATATTCGTGTCGACCATCACATCGTGGTGGACTTCCGCGGCTTCAAGGAGATGGTCGACGCCGTGGACGGGGTCGAGGTGTGTCTCGCCGAACCCATTCACGACAAACAGGCCGAACTGCGTCTGCCTGCGGGCAGGGTGAAGCTCGACGGGGAAGAGGCACTGGGATATGTGCGGGCCCGCAAGTCACTGGGCGACGGCAGCGACACCGAGCGGATGGACCGGCAGCAGCGTTTCCTCGCGGCGTTGGCGGCGAAGGTACGCGGCAATGACGTCCTGCTGAATCCCGTGAAGCTCTATCCGGTGCTCGACGCGGCCACCTCGTCGCTCACCACGGACCCGGGTCTGGCGAGTCTGCGCGGGCTCTACGACCTGGTGCGCGGCCTGCGTACGATCCCCATGGAAAAGGTGCAATTCCTCACCGTTCCCCGGAAGTCGTATGCGTACGACGCCAATCGTGACGAGCTCGTCGAGCCCGCGGCGCGGAGCCTTTTCGCACGGTTGCGCGCCGACGCACCCGTGGCGGTGGCGCGAGAACTGCCGGACGGGGCCCGGGAAGGGCATTCGGAAGAGCTTTCGGGAAGCCTCTCCGGGACACCGGATCCGGTACCGACTTTCCGTGGCAGTACGGCCGCCGAGGAGGACTGCGGATGACTCCGGGAGGGTTCCGCAGGTAAAGCACACGTCAACAGCAGGAACAAATGCTCTAGGAAATGGGCGGATTGCCCGGTTGTAGGGACGTGCAATTTGTCACCGCCGTCGCTCGGCGCCTGATCGTGCGGCTAGTGTGAGCGATCCGGTGTGTCAGGCCTTCCGGTCACGCACCACTTGCATCGAGACCCGAGCGTCTTTTGAGGGGGAAGACGCCGCGTGGCCCCGACGGAGGAATCAGACAACCGTGGACGCGCAAGGCCGTGGGCGGGCGGACGACATCGACCCCGCAGACCAGTGGGTACTCAACCCGAACACCGGTGAATACGAACTGCGACTGACTCCTTCCGCACCGCAGTCGGCGGTGCCGAGGCCGCGTCGGGCCGCGCCCGCCGGGGCGGGGGCCAGGGCCGCGGGCGGCACGTCCACGCGCTCCGCGTCGGCGGGCACGGACACCCGGGAGATCCCCGACACGCTGCCGGGACCCCGGCGCCGGCGGGGCACGCCCGAGGAGGAGCCGCTGCCGGGCCGCCGGACCGGCCGGGGCAAGACGAAGCCCAAGAAGTCGACGGGCAAGCGGATACTGGTGTGGACGGGCGGCACGCTGGCCTTCGTGCTGGTCGGGGTGAGCGCCGCGGGCTACCTCTACTACCAGCACCTCAACAACAACATCCAGAAGATCTCGGACGACGGCGCGAGCACCGGCGGCTTCAGCAAGGACCGGGCGATCAACCTGCTGGTGATCGGCACGGACAAGCGGACCGGCGCGGGCAACGGGAGTTACGGCGACAAGGACAGCGTCGGCCACGCCGACACCACGATCCTGCTGCACGTCTCCAAGGACCGTTCGAACGCCACCGCGATGAGCATCCCGCGCGACATGATCGTGGACATCCCCGACTGCCCGACCGAGCAGGAGGACGGCTCGGAGAAGAACATCCCGGGCACCTCCGACGTCCGGTTCAACACGAGCCTCGGTCAGGACGGCCGCACCCCGAGCTGCACGATGCGCACGGTCACCGAGCTGACCGGGATCACGCCCGACCACTTCATGGTGGCCGACTTCAACGCGGTGAAGACGCTCTCCACGGCCATCGGCGGTGTCGAGGTGTGTCTGGAGAAGGACATCAAGGACACCAAGTCCAAGCTGGACCTCAGCGCGGGCAAGCACCGCATCGAGGGCGAGGAGGCGCTGGCCTTCCTGCGCACCCGTTACAGCGTCGGTCTCGGCAGCGACCTGAGCCGGATCGAGTTGCAGCAGCAGTTCCTCAGCTCGATGATCCGCCAGATGAAGTCGCAGGACACGCTCACCGACCCGACGAAGGTGGTGAACCTCGCCGAGGCCGCCACCAAGGCACTGTCCGTCGACTCCAGGATCACAGACATCAAGAAGCTGGCCTCGCTCGGCCAGGAGGTCGGCAAGGTGAAGACGAAGAACATCACCTTCACCACCGTGCCGGTCGTCGACAACACCGACGGCGCGACCGTACTGCCCACGCCGGGCAAGGCCGAGCAGCTCTTCGAGACCATCAGGAACGACATCTCGCTCACCGAGGTGAAGAAGCAGGCCAAGGAGAAGGAGGCCGCGAAGCTCAAGGGCAAGCGCGCCGACGCCTCCGAGGTCCGGGTCAGCGTCTACAACGGCGGTGCCAAGGCCGGCAGCGCACAGGCGACGCTCAGTTGGCTGCAGAACGATGTCGGCGTGACCAAGTCGAGCCAGCTCGGCAACGCCGACAAGACGTTGAAGAAGACGACCCTCGCGTACGACCCCGACCAGGCCGACCAGGCGCGCAAGCTGGCCGACCTCATGGGTCTGTCCGCGTCCGCGCTGAAGCCGGGCGAGGGCAACAGCGAGACCAACTCCCAGGGCCTGCCCTCGATGGTGCTGACCCTGGGCGAGGACTTCAAGGGAGCCGGGGTGCCGCTGAGTGGGGGCTCGGCGACGGATCTGGACGTCCAGAAGAACACCGCGGACAAGGAAAAGTGCGCCAGCTGATGACCTGACGGGGTCGTGGCGCGTCTAACCCGACGCGAGCAGCAAGACAGTCGAAAGATCCGGTGGTGCACCGGGCGGGCGCGAGGAGGCCCCCGCCCGGTCGGTTCCGAATGTCGTCGAAGTGCCGTGGGGCGGCGAGTGCCGCTGTGCCGAACCGTGTCCGCATGTCATCCGGTCGGAACACATGACGCGTTCAACAGAACATGAGTACATCCCGGTTGGGTTCTCGACGGTCCAACAGGAGGCGGGGACGGCCCCGCCACGGCAGGGTGGGGAGGGGCAGGGAGATGGTACGGAGCGACGTGCGCGGGGACGGGGGGCGACCGCGTGTCGACGAACCCGGCGAGCGGGACGGGGACCTGGATCCGAAGGAGGGCGACTCCTCCGGCTCGGATCCGAAGGAGGGCGACTCGTCCGGCTCGGACGGCGACGCGGATGTCAGGGTCCCCGGGCAGGGCGGACGGAAGCGCCGCGACGGCGGCGGTGGTGGCGGACGGGGGCGCGCGAAGGCCCCCGGGAGGCCCCGGCGCAGACGGGTGCTGCGCTGGTCGGCGACGGTCCTGGCGGTCGTGATACTCGGCACCGCGGGTGCCGGTTATCTCTACTACCAGCACCTCAACGGCAACATCAAGAGGGAGAAGCTGAACCTCGGCGACACGAAGATCGCCGAGCCGACGCCGAACGCGGCCGGCCAGACCCCGCTGAACATCCTGCTGATCGGTTCGGACGCGCGGGACACCGCGGAGAACCAGAAACTCGGCGGCGCCAAGGAGAACTTCAACGGGCCGGCGCTGGCCGACGTCCAGATGCTGCTGCACCTGTCCGCGGACCGCACCAACATGTCGGTCGTCAGCATGCCCCGTGACACCCTGCTGGACATCCCCAAGTGCACCGACCCGGACAGCGGTGAGGTGTACGAGGCGCTCACCCATGTGATGACGAACCAGTCGCTGGAGCGCGGTGGACCCGGCTGCTCGGTCGCCACCTGGGAGAAGCTGACCGGGATCCGCATCGACCACTTCATGATGGTCGACTTCTCCGGTGTGGTGTCGATGGCCGACGCGATCGGCGGGGTGCCGGTGTGCGTGGACGCCAACATCTACTCGCACACCAGCGACGGCAAGGGCTCGGGGCTCAAGCTGAAGGAGGGCACCACCTACATCCAGGGCAAGCAGGCCCTGCAGTGGCTGCGTACCCGGTACGGCTTCGAGGACGGCAGCGACATCGCGCGCGCCAAGGCCCAGCACCAGTACATGAACGCGATGGTCCGCGAGCTGCGCGAGAACGCCACGATCACCAACCCGAACAAGCTGCGCAGGCTCGCCGAGGAGGCCACCGACGCGCTCACCGTCGACGAGGGCCTCGGCGACGTCGCCGAGCTCTACGACCTCAGCATGGAACTGCGCAAGGTCGAGCCGGCCCGGATCACGATGACGACGATGCCGTACACGTACTCCGGCGCGCGCGTCGTGCCGAAGGAGGGCGACGCGGAGAAGCTGTTCCGGCTGGTGCGTGAGGACATCGCCCTGGACGGCAAGGACAAGAAGAAGACCACCACCGAGGACGCGACGTCCGACGATCCGGCGGCGGCGAAGGACGAGATCGGGGTGCTGGTGGTCAACGGCACCATGACCTCCACCCTCGCCCCGGTCGCGGGTCGCGCGCACACGGTGTCCCAACTGCTCGTCGAGGACGGCTTCGCCAAGTCCTCGTCCGACGCTGCCACCGCGACCACCGAGGACAAGACGGTCGTGCGCTACCCGAGCGCCGACCTGGAGGGTGACGCCCAGGCGGTCGCCAAGGCCCTCGGCATTCCGCTGGGTCAGGTGGAGAAGTCCACGAACGTCAGCGGTGTCACGCTCGTCGTCGGCGCCGACTGGCGCGAGGGGAAGACGTACGAGGCCGAGAAGGAGGACGACACGACTCCGAAGTCGGCGGACGCCCTCAACGGCGCGAACAAGGAAGCCTGCATGAAGGTCAATCCGGCGTTCACCTGGTGAGTGCCCGGAACGTCGAGCGGGGCCCCTCCCGGCAGTGGGAGGGGCCCCGCTCGTACGTGCTCCGTGCTCGGCTCAGCTCTCGGTCAGCACCGCCGGGCGGCGGGAGGCGATGACCTTCTTCGCCAGCGATCTGGGGCTGGTGAGGAAGCCGAAGCCCCACGACATGTGCATGGTGGCGAGGGCGACGGGGATCTGCAGGCGGGCCTTGAGCGGCAGCCCCTTGCCCGCCGGGATCGAGCCCGCGACGATCGCCGCGAGGTAGCCGCCGGGGACGACGAAGCCCAGCGGGGTCAGCAGGGCGCCCACCAGGGTGCCGGCCACGATCGCGCACACCGCGGTCGGCGGGGCGAGGTAGCGCAGGTTGATGGAGCCCTCGTGGTAGCGGGCGACCACGTGCCGCCAGCGCCCGTAGTCCTTGTACTGCTTGGCGAGCGCCTTCACGCTGGGCCGGGGCCGGTACGACACCCGCAGCTCGGGCGAGAACCAGATGAGGCCGCCCGCCTCGCGGATGCGGAAGTTCAGCTCCCAGTCCTGGGCGCGGATGAACTCCACGTTGTAGCCGCCCTGCCGCTCCAGCGCCTCGCGCCGGAAGACACCCAGATAGACCGTTTCCGCCGGTCCCGCCTCGCCGCCCGTGTGGAAGGCGGCGTTGCCGACACCGATCTTCGAGGTCATCGCGGCGGCGACCGCGTGCTCCCAGTCGTTCTCGCCCTCGGCGTGCATGATGCCGCCGACGTTCTGCGCGCCGGTCTCCTCCAGGAGCCGTACGGCGGTGGCGATGTAGTTCGGCGAGAGGATGCCGTGGCCGTCGACGCGGACCACGATCGGGTGGCGGGAGGCCTTGATCGCGGCGTTGAGCGCGGCGGGCGTACGGCCGGTGGGGTTCGGGACGGTGTGCACGCGCGGGTCCTCGGCCACGAGCTGGGCCGCGATCTCGTCCGTGCGGTCCTTGGACGGACCGAGGGCGATCACGACCTCCATCTCGCCGGCGTACTCCTGCGCGAGGATCGCTTGGACGGCTCCGCGCAGATGCCGCTCCTCGTCGAGGACGGGCATGATCACGGACACGGCGGGGAGCTGCACGTCGGGCTTGGCGTTCATAGGGGGCTCACGTTACCGCGAACGGGGGACACGAACGCGCGCCGCCCGGTCGCGTACGCGGGGCACGGATTCCGGGACCCTACGGTGCTCAAGGTTCTCTGGCTTCTCCCTCCTCTTCGCCCCCCTTCTCCCGACCGGTCTCGCGGAGGTGTCCCCCGTGTCCACACCGCCCCGCCGTCCAGCCCGTCCGCAGCAGCCCCGGCCCCCCGTGCCTCCGCGGCGGCGGAGCTGGGCCATGCGGGCGGTGACCACGCTCTCGGTGGTGGTGCTGGCCGCCGCGGGCATCGGCCACGCCGTGGTGACCCGCCTGGACGGCGAGATCAAGCGGGTCGACGCCTTCAAGGACATGAAGAACCGCCCCGAGGCGGGCCACGGCATGAACGTGCTGCTGGTCGGCACCGACGGTCGCGACCGGATCAGCGAGCGGGAGCGGCGCAAGTACCGGCTGGGCGGTGCCCCCTGCCACTGCACGGACACGATGATGATCGTGCACATCTCGGAGGACAGGGAGCGCGCGAGCATCGTGAGCCTGCCGCGCGACTCGTACGCCGAGACGCCCGAGCACACCGACCGCGCCACCGGGAAGGTCCAGCGCTCCCACCCGATCAAGCTGAACGCGGCCTACGCGGAGGGCGGGCCGCAGCTCACCGTGCGCACGGTCGAACACATGACCAAGGTGAAGATCGACCACTACGTCGAGGTCGACTTCACCAGCTTCATGCGGACCGTCGACGTCCTCGGCGGCGTCAAGATCTGCACCACCCGCCCCCTCAAGGACTCCTACACCGGCCTCGACCTGGACGCGGGCACCCATGAGCTGGACGGCGGCGAGGCCCTCCAGTACGTCCGCTCCCGGCACGCCGACGGCTCCTCCGACCTGGGCCGGATGAAGCGCCAGCAGCGGTTCATGGCGTCCCTGATGTCCCAGGCGACCTCCTCCGGAGTCCTGCTCAACCCGATGAAGTTCCGCGACATCACCCAGGCCGTCCTCGGTTCCGTCCGCGCCGACAAGGAGTTCGGCACCGGCGAGCTGATCGACCTCGGCCGCGCGATGCGCAACCTCACACCGGCGTCGTCGGAGTTCACCACCGTGCCCATCGGCCGTATGGGGTACGCCGTGAAGGGGGTCGGCTCGACGCTGAAGTGGGACGACGCCAAGTCCGCCCGCCTCTTCGAGGCGCTGCGCGACGACCGTCCCCTCGCCCCCTACAAGGCGCGCGGCACGTACGCGCTCGTCGATGTGGCCCCGCAGCAGATCCGTGTCCAGGTCGAGAACGGCACCGCCGTCGCGGGCCTCGGCAAGAAGGTCGACCGTCAGCTGGCCGCCACCGGCTTCCGCACCACCAAGGCCCCGGTGAACGCCCCGCAGCCGAACATCACCCGCACCCAGGTCCTCTACGACCCCCGCTGGGACCGCTCCGCCCGCTCCCTCGCGGCCGCTCTCCCGGGCTCGGAGCTCCGCCCGGTCCGCGCCCAGGGCCCCACGATGAAGGTGATCGCCGGCACGGACTTCGAGCAGGTCCGCAAGGTGCGCGCCGAGAACCCGGAACAGGGCGAGTCGGGAGTGGTGCGGGGCGACCAGGTCTCCTGCGCCTGACGGGCACGCCGCCAACCGTTCGACTTGCGTGCGATTTGTGTCAGCTTGGCAACAGCACGGCCTTGGTTTTTCGTCGACCCTTGTAAAGGGCACAGCAGGACCCGGCACACTGGGGCGCATGAACGATTGGCCCGAGGGATGGTCCGGCAACAACCGCGGCGGCGACTACGCCCAGCCCGACGGGCCGCGCGTGATGCGCCAGGTCCGGCGCGGCCCGTCGGCACCCCCTCAGGGTGGTGTGCCCCAGCAGCCGTCGTACGGCGACTCGTACGGTGACGGCTACGGCGACAGCGGCCCCGACCAGCAGTACGGCGGCGGCTACAACAGCGACTACAACACCGGCCAGGTCTACGGTGTCGGCGGCGCGGGCGGCTCCGGTGGTCACGGAGGCGGCCGGGGCGACCGTGGCGCGCCGAACTGGGGCCGTCGTATCAAGCTGACCGCGATCACGGTCACCGTGGTACTGCTCGCGACGACGATCGGCACGTACTTCTGGGCCGACTCCAAGCTGAACCGCGAGGTCGACCTCTCCAAGGTCATCGAGCGGCCGGCCGAGGGCGAGGGCACCAACTACCTGATCGTCGGCTCCGACAGCCGTGCGGGCCTGTCCGACGAGCAGAAGAAGGAACTCCACACCGGGTCCGCCGACGGCAAGCGCACGGACTCGATGATGATCCTGCACACCGGTTCGAACGGCCCGACGCTGATCTCGCTGCCCCGTGACTCGAACGTCGAGATACCGTCGTTCGTGGGCTCCGAGTCCGGCAAGACCTACAAGGGCACCGGCCGCCAGGTGAAGCTGAACGCGGCGTACGCGGAGGACGGGCCCGAGCTGCTCGTCCGTACCGTCGAGGCCAACACCGGGCTGCGCATCGACCACTACGTGGAGATCGGTTTCGCGGGATTCGCGAACATCGTCGACGCGGTCGGCGGGGTCGAGATCGAGATCCCGAAGGGCGGCATGAAGGACACCAAGTCCGGTGCCGACTTCGAGGCGGGCAAGCAGACCCTCAACGGCGAGCAGGCCCTCGCCTTCGTCCGGACCCGCTACGCCCTCGCGGGCAGCGACCTGGACCGGACGAAGAACCAGCAGAAGTTCCTCGCGGCGCTCGCCAGTCAGACGGCGACGCCGAGCACGGTGCTGAACCCGTTCAAGCTGTACCCGACGATGAGCGCGGGCCTGGACACCCTGATCGTCGACAAGGACATGAGCCTGTTCGACCTGGCCGACATGTTCTGGGCGATGAAGGGCGTGACGGGCGGCGACGGCAAGTCCATGAACATGCCGATCTCCGGCAACTCCGCCAACGGCAACCTCCAGTGGGACACCGCGAAGGTGAAGCAGCTGGTGGAGCAGTTGAAGAACGACGAGACGGTGACGGTGTCGGGCAACTGACCCGGCGGACGGCGTGACCGAGGGGCACCTCCTGTCGCAGGGGGTGCCCCTCGGTCGTCTCCGACGGGTCAGGCGGTCGCGCCCGCCATCGTCCGGCACATCTCGGAGCAGCGGCGACACGCCTCGGCGCAGCGCATCATCTGCTGGTCGTCCGGCATGGACATACACGCCTCGGCGCACATGTCACAGGCGCGGGCGCACATCGCGCACATCTCGGCGGACAGCGGCGAGCGGCGCATCATCATGTCCGCGCACATACGGGTCATCTCGGCGCAGTCCATCAGGGCGCGCATGATCTGCATCTGGGCCTGACCGCCGGCCTGCATGCAGGAGCTCATGGTCTCCTCGCACACGCTGTGGCACGTCATGCAGGCGTTGACGCAGTCCTGCATCTCCTTGCTCATCGCGGTCATGTTCCCGGCCTGCTGCGTCATGGCTCCTCCTGGGGGGGGTGAGGGGTGCGGGGTCCGGGGCGGACCCCGTGCACTTCCGTCCTACGCCTCCCCGCCCCCGCCCGCCATCGGGCGGGGCGGCGATCCGCCGACTGTGATCGCCACCAGCGCGTGGCGGGGCGGAGCCGGTCGTCCGGCAGACCTGCTGCGGGCACGGGGGACGGGCATCTCGGGCGCCCCGAATTTCATCGGATGTCTGATGGGGTGGTGAACGACACCCTCTCACCGCCGACGCGGATCTCGGCCATAGCTGGGACGCCACCTCGCCCGCCGAGTCCGACACCATCGCGCGCCCGCCTCGGGGGCACCGCAACGTCGTCGCGGACTCGCCAGGTGCGATCCCTGCCCAGCTTCGGGCTTGCAGCAAACGGCGAAGAGGCGGTTCGACAGCCTCTGCGTCGTTCCCGGCCGCGACGTACGGGAGGGTTACGGCACAGTAGGCGCGCTTCGGGGCGAACTTGGTGGACATTGACCCTTGAAATTGATCCGCACGGCGCCGTAACGTCCTCGCCGTCCAAAAGACATCGGAGGATTTGCCGGCGGTGCGTAGTGCGACCACCAGGCCTCCGCCTTTCACTCAGGCCGTTCATCATTCGGCTCACCGGGTGCGATCCCGCACGACGTCCCGGGCCGCGCCCGTCGGCGGCATCCGGCCTCACAACCGGGCGCCCTCTCTCCCCCTTTGTCGTCGCCCGTGGCATCCGTCCCTCATGGAGACCCACTCATGAAGCTCGCCCGCACCTGGTCCACCGCCGCAGCAGCCACCGCCGTGCTCACGACACTGGCTCTCGCCACCGCGTGCTACCGCGGGGCGGCCTCAGAGGATGACCGGCCCACCATCGGTATCGACGTGCCGCGCTCCGACTCCGACTTCTGGAACTCCTACGTGCATTACCTGAAGAAGGACATCAGATCCGCGGGCGTCGACGACCTGCCGGTCACCAACTCCCAGAACGACGTCCACAGACTCATCGCCAACATGGAGGTCCTCCAGAAGACGGGCGGCGCCGACGCCATCATCATGGCCCCTCAGGACTCCGGAGCCATCGCCTCGACCCTCGACGCCCTGGCAGACGAGAAGATCCCGGTGATCAGCGTCGACACCCGACCCGACGAGGGCGACGTCTACATGGTGGTCCGCGCCGACAACCGGGCGTACGGCACCAAGGCCTGCGAGTTCCTCGGCGAGCAGCTCGACGGCGAGGGCAAGGTCGCCGAGCTCCAGGGCGCCCTGGACTCCATCAACGGGCGCGACCGCTCCGAGGCCTTCGCCGAGTGCATGGAGACGAAGTTCCCGAAGATCAGGGTGTTCGAGCTGCCCACCGACTGGGAGGGCGACGTCGCCTCAACCAAGCTGCAGTCGCTGCTCGCCCAGCACCCCGACCTGGGCGGCATCTACATGCAGGCCGGCGGTGTCTTCCTGCACCCGACCCTGGAGGTTCTGGAGGAGAACAGCCTGCTCAAGCCAGCGGGCGAGAAGGGCCACATCACCGTCGTCTCCAACGACGGCATCCCTCAGGAGTTCGACGCCATCCGCGAGGGGTACATCGACGCGACCGTCTCCCAGCCCGCCGACCTGTACGCCAAGTACGCGGTGTACTACGCCAAGGCCGCGACCGAGGGCAGGACCTTCAAGCCCGGGCCGACCGACCATGGCTCCACCATCGTCGAACTGCCCAACGGCCTGGAGGATCAGCTGCCCGCTCCGCTGGTCACCAAGGAGAACGTCGACGACAGGTCCATGTGGGCCAACAGCGTCCCTCGGTGACCGCGAACGGTCGGCCGTCGCGAGGGGTGAGCGATCCCGTTCCTCGGAACCGCCCACGCCGCGTGGAGCCCGGTCGTGGCTCCGTCAGGGCAGGTTCCTTGCCATCACGATCCGCTGGACCTGGTTGGTGCCTTCGTATATCTGCGTGATCTTGGCGTCGCGCATCATGCGCTCGACCGGGTAGTCGCGGGTGTAGCCGTAGCCGCCGAGGAGCTGGACGGCGTCCGTGGTGACCTCCATGGCGACGTCGGAGGCGAAGCACTTGGCGGCGGCGCCCTGGAAGGTGAGGTCCTTGTCGCCGCGCTCGGACTTGGCGGCGGCCTGGTAGGTCAGGGCGCGGGCGGCCTCGATCTTCATGGCCATGTCGGCGAGCATGAACTGGATGCCCTGGAAGTCGGCGATCGGCTTGCCGAACTGCTTGCGCTCCTGGACGTAGCCCTTGGCGTAGTCGAGGGCGCCCTGGGCGACGCCGAGGGCCTGGGCCGCGATGGTGATGCGGGTGTGGTCCAGGGTCTTCATCGCCGTGGCGAAGCCGGTGCCCTCCTCGCCGATGATGCGGTCGGCGGGGATGCGCACGTTGTCGAGGTAGACCTCGCGGGTCGGGGAGCCCTTGATGCCGAGCTTCTTCTCCGGGGCGCCGAAGGAGACACCTTCGTCGGACTTCTCGACGACGAACGCGGAGATTCCCTTGGAGCGCTTCTCCGGGTCCGTGACGGCCATGACCGTGTAGTACTCGGAGACGCCCGCGTTGGTGATCCAGCGCTTCACGCCGTTGAGGATCCAGTGGTCGCCGTCGCGGACCGCGCGGGTCTTCATCCCGGCCGCGTCGGAGCCCGCGTCCGGCTCGGAGAGGCAGTACGAGAACATCGCGTCGCCCTTGGCGAGCGGGCCCAGGTACTTCTTCTTCAGCTCCTCGGAGCCGGAGAGCATCACGGGCAGCGAGCCGAGCTTGTTGACGGCCGGGATGAGGGAGGACGACACGCAGGCGCGGGCCACCTCCTCGATCACGATGACCGTGGCGAGCGCGTCGGCGCCGGCGCCGCCGTACTCCTCGGGCACGTGCACGGCGTGCAGGTCGTTGGCGACCAGCGCGTCCAGCGCCTCCTGCGGGAAGCGTGCCTCCTCGTCCACGGCGGCGGCGTAGGGCGCGATCTTCGCCTCGGCGAGGGAACGGATCGCGTCACGGAGCATGTCGTGCTCCTCGGACGGGCGGTACAGGTCGAAATCAGCCGATCCGGCCAAGGTCTCTCACGCTCCTGACGCTAACTACCGTTAAGTAACGCAATTTTAGAGGGCTGCTCAAGGGACTGGTACGTGAGTTTGACGACAGGCCGCGACCCCCGGGGAATCTGCCCGGTGAAGGGCTCGAACACGCCCCGACTATGCTCAGGCAGCGCACGTCTCCCGCACGCGCGGGCACCCCCGGCCGGACAGCACAGGAGCACCCATGGCCCTCAAGATCACCGTGATCGGCACCGGCTATCTCGGCGCGACGCACGCCGCCGCCATGGCCGAGCTGGGGTTCGAGGTGCTCGGGCTCGATGTCGTCGAAGAGAAGATCGACATGCTCCGGCGGGGCGAGGTCCCGATGTACGAGCCGGGCCTGGAGGAGCTGCTGCGCAAGCACGTCGCCGGGATCGAGGGGTCCAGCGGGCGGCTGCGTTTCACCACCGACTACGCCGAGGTCGCGGCCTTCGGCGACGTCCACTTCGTCTGTGTGAACACCCCGCAGCGGCACGGCGAGTACGCCTGCGACATGTCCTACGTGGACGCGGCCTTCGCCTCGCTCGCCCCCCATCTGACGGGCCCGGCGCTGGTCGTCGGCAAGTCGACGGTGCCGGTGGGGTCCGCCGACCGGCTGGCCGCGTACCTCGCCGAGCACGCGCCCGCCGGGGCGGACGCCGAGCTGGCCTGGAACCCGGAGTTCCTGCGCGAGGGCTTCGCCGTGAACGACACGCTGCACCCGGACCGGATCGTGGTGGGCGTGCGCAGCGAGAAGGCGGAGAAGCTGCTGCGGGAGGTGTACACGACACCCGTCGAGGAGGGTTCCCCGTTCGTCGTCACGGACTTCCCCACCGCCGAGCTGGTGAAGACCTCCGCGAACTCCTTCCTGGCCACCAAGATCTCCTTCATCAACGCCATGGCCGAGATGTGCGAGGCCTCCGGGGGCGATGTCGCCAAGTTGGCGGAGGCCATCGGGCACGACGACCGGATCGGCAGGAGGTACCTGCGGGCCGGCATCGGTTTCGGCGGGGGTTGTCTGCCGAAGGACATCCGGGCGTTCATGGCGCGCGCCGGTGAGCTGGGCGCCGACCAGGCGCTGACGTTCCTGCGCGAGATCGACTCCATCAACATGCGCCAGCGCGGTCAGATGGTGGAGCTGGCCCGGCAGGCGCTGGGCGGCGGTTCCTTCCTGGGCAAGCGGGTCGCCGTGCTCGGCGCCACCTTCAAGCCCGACTCCGACGACGTGCGCGACTCCCCCGCCCTCAACGTGGCCGGGCAGATCCACCTCCAGGGCGGCCAGGTCACCGTCTACGACCCCAAGGGCATGGACAACGCGCGGCGGCTCTTCCCGACGCTCGGGTACGCCGACACCGCGCTGGACGCCGTACGGGGCGCCGACATCGTGCTGCACCTGACGGAGTGGCAGGAGTTCCGCGAGCTGGACCCGGCGGCGCTGGGCGAGGTCGCGTCGACCCGGCTCGTGCTGGACGGCCGCAACGCGCTGGACCCGGAGCTGTGGCGGCGCGCGGGGTGGACGTACCGGGCGATGGGGCGGCCGACCGCGTAAGGGACGCGGGGGCGACGCCGGCTCCGGTGGGGCGTCCCGGGCTTCGGCAAGGCGCCCGGCTTCGGTGGGGCGCCCCGGCTTCGGCAAGGCGGCTCCGACGGCGCGTCGCCTACGCAAGGTGACGCGAGGTGACGCCGCTCCGGCCGAGGCTCAGTCGGCCGGAACGGCGTCTTTCGCCATTGTCCACCGTTCCGGCGCCCGGCGGGGGCGAAGCGCTTACTTCGCCCGGGGCGAAGCGTTCACTTCGCTCAAGGAAGCAGCATTCACTTCGCTCGGTAGCGGCGCATCTTCGCACGGGCGCCGCACACCTGCATCGAGCACCAGCGGCCGCGTCCGGCCGGGCTGCGGTCGTAGTACGCCCAGTGGCAGTCGGCCGCCTCGCAGGCCTTGAGGCGCTGCCAGGTGCCCGCCGTGAGGGCCTCGGCGACGGCCGCGGCCACGCGAGCGAGCAGAGGCGCCGGGTCGGCGGCGGGGCGCAGGCTCGCGGAGCCGTCCTCGGCTGAGACCACGACGACGAGCGGTGCCGCGGCCAGGAGGGTGCCCAGCGGGGTCACCGGGCCGTGCGGGGCGTGACCGGCGTGGGCCAGCAGGGTCGCGCGGAGGGACTCCCGCAGCTCGCGCACGGCCGTGAGGTCCTCGTCCGCCGCCAGGCGCAGGCCGGCGCGGGCCTCCGGGCTCTCCAGGGTGTCGGCGCCCGTCTCCAGGTCCAGCGTGTTCACCAGGCTCTCCACGAGGGCCAGGCCACCGGGGGCGGACGCTCGAGCACTCATGCCCGCGAGGTTACTGCTTATGGGGGTGCATAAGGTAACCGTTACTGGTTACCCTCCTTTGCAGGTAACCGAAGTTCAGGTGAGCAGAGAACGAGCAAGGAGAAGGCCATGGCCATCGCCACGCTGGATGTCGTCGTTCTGGACTGTCCCGACCCGGCCGCGCTCGCCGGGTTCTACGCCGAGGTGCTCGGCGGGAAGGTCAGCGGGGAGGGGGACTGGGTGGATCTGGAGGTGCCGGGCGGGGGCGCGCGGCTGGCCTTCCAGCAGGCGCCGGGGTATGTGGCGCCCGAGTGGCCCTCGGCGGAGCGGTCGCAGCAGTTCCACCTCGACCTGTACGTGGAGGACATGGACGCGGCGGAGAAGCAGGTGCTCGCACTGGGGGCGACGGTGCTGGACGCGGCGGACCGGGAGCGGGGGTTCCGGGTGTACGCGGATCCCGCGGGGCATCCGTTCTGCCTTTGCCGCAGCTGAGTTCCCATAGTTCGCGATAATTCGCGGTAGTTCGCGGTAGAGGGAGGGGCGCGGGGTGTGTGCGGCGGCCGCGGGTCGTTCGTGGCTGGTCGCGCTGTTCCCCGCGCCCCTGACGGGGCGCGCGCCTCTCGTCAGCCGTCCAGTTCCGCGATCCTCGCCGTCGAGGCCTCTCGGCGGTCGCGTGCCGCCCTGGCCGTGAAGTCGGCGGTGCGCAGGACGCGTTGGACGTTGCCCCAGGTCAGGAGGGCGAGGTCGGGTTCGGACCAGCCTCGGTGCATGAGTTCGGCGACGAGGCGCGGGTAGCAGGAGGCGTCGGTGAGGTCCTGGGGATGGGCCGCGCCGGAGTCGTAGGTGCCGGAGAGGCCGACGCACTCGGGGCCGGCGATCGAGCGGACGTGGTCGAGGTGGTCGGCGACGTCGCGGACCGAGGGGCCCGTCTGCTCGGCGGTGAGCGGCACCATGCACAGGCCCCGCGCCTCGCCCAGCGCGGCGAGGAGGTCGTCGGAGAGGTTGGCGGGGTGGGCGCGCAGCTTCGCGGCCGCCGAGCGGGTGCACACCACCGGCGCGCGGGAGACCGCGAGCGCCCGGCGGACGGTCTCCTCGGAGGCTCCGGAGAGGTCGGCGAGGACGCCGATGCGGTTCATCTCGCGGACCACCTCCTCACCGAACCTGCTCAGCCCGGACTCGCCCGCCCAGGACGCGCCGGCGAGGGTGAGGGCCTTGAGGCCGAGCAGGTGCAGGGAGCGCAGGATGCCGAGGGAGTCGCCGATCGCCGGCGCTCCGGCGGGGCCCAGCAGGACGGCCACGCGTCCGCAGTTGCGGGCGTCGGTGGTCTCCCCGGCGCTGTGGGTGAGCCGCAGGCCCTCGGGGTGGGCGTCGACGACCGTCCGGACCAGGTCGAGCTGCTCCAGCGTGGCGCCCACGGCCCGCTCGCCCGAGAGGCCCTCCGGGAGATGCAGCGACCAGAACAGCGCGCCGATGTGCCCCTTGCGCATGCGCGGCACATCGGTGTCCACGCCGCCCTCGCCCAGCTCCAGGTCGTACCGGGGCAGCTGGCGCAGCACCCACGGCAGCCCGCTGTATCCGTCGGCGACGGGGTGCGCGACGAGGAAGGCGTCCGCCTCGGCCAGTTCCGAGGAGGGGGAGGGCGCCGGGGAGGCCTCGGCGGGTCCCGCCACCACGACGGCTTCGTCGTCCCCGGGGTTCCCGGCGACGTCCGCTCCACCGTGACGGACGTCGGCCGCTCCCCCGTGGCCGCCGTCGCCGGGGTGGTCGCCGTCCCCGGGGGCTATCGGCTCCGCCGCCGGTGGGCGCCGGTCGCGTTTGCGGTCGGGGCCGGTGCGGGTGGTGGTCGTGGGGGGCGTGTCGAGTTCGCCGGCCTCCCCCGCGGCTTGCAGTTCGTCCTGCAGATCTGCCATGGCGGACCTCCGTAGCCGTTGGGTGATCGCAGTACTCGTCACCGTGGCACGGAGGCCGCCCGCCTTCCTGGTGGGTGGGGCGTTCGGGTTGAACGGCCGTCGCGGGGCCGTCACTACGCCACCCGGGTGAGGTCCGGACGGCGCCCGGTGTCACCCGTCCAGCTGGTCCAGCGTCGCGTTGGACGGGCCCGTACGGGCCTGCAGGTCCCGGGCCACGTCCTCCGCCGCGCCCAGCACCCGGACCGCGTTGTGCCAGGTCAGCTTGGCCAGGTCGGTCCGGGACCAGCCCCGTTCGAGGAGCTCGGCGATCAGGTTCGGGTAGCAGGAGACGTCGCCCAGGCCGTCCGGGGTGAAGGCCGTGCCGTCGTAGTCGCCGCCGATGCCGAGGTGGTCGATGCCGGCGACCTCGCGCATGTGGTCGAGATGGTCCGCCACCGTGGCCACCGTGGCGACCGGGCGGGGGTTGCGCTCCTCGAAGGCGCGGTGGACCGCCATCCCCTCCGGGGTGGTGTCCAGGTGATGCAGACCGTGGGCCCGCATGTTCTCGTCGGCGGCGGCCGTCCAGTCGACGGCGGCCTGCAGCACGAACTTCGGCACGAACGTCACCATCGCCACTCCCCCGTTGCCCGGGAGCCGCTCCAGGATGTCGTCCGGGATGTTGCGGGGGTGGTCGCAGACGGCCCGCGACGAGGAGTGGGAGAAGATCACCGGGGCCGCGGACGTGTCGAGCGCGTCGCGCATCGTCGTCGCGGCCACGTGCGAGAGGTCGACGAGCATCCCCTCGCGGTTCATCTCCCGCACCACCGCCCGGCCGAAGGCCGACAGGCCGCCCACGGCCGCCTCGTCCGTCGCGGAGTCGGCCCAGGCGATGTTGTCGTTGTGGGTGAGCGTCATGTAGCGGACGCCCAGCGCGTACAGCGCCCGCAGCGTGGCGAGGCTGTTGTCGATGGAGTGGCCGCCCTCGGCGCCCATCAGGGAGGCGATCCGGCCCTCGGCGCGGGACGCCTCCATGTCGGCGGCGGTCAGCGCGGCCCGCAGCTCCGCCGGGTGACGGTCGATCAACTGCCGTACGCAGTCGATCTGTTCCAGCGTCGCGGGGACGGCACCCGGCAGGGCCTCGGCGTGCGAGGGGACGTACACCGACCAGAACTGCGCCCCCACCCCGCCCGCGCGCAACCGCGCCAGGTCGGTGTGGAGGAAGGCGCTCTGGTCGGCCGCGATGTCCCGCGCGTCCAGGTCGTAGCGGACCTGCTCACGCAGCGCCCAGGGCAGGTCGTTGTGCCCGTCCGCGACCGGGAACTCCCGCAGCAGCTCCCGGGCCGCCTCCAGCGATGCCATGGCCATCTCCCCCGTGTCCCCCGTCATGTCTCCTGCGTCTACTTCCCGAATCCGAAGCCGCTGCCCGCTCCCTCGACCTTGGTGCGCAGGCGCTTGCCCTTCTCGGTCGCCTGGTCGTTCAGCTCCTGCTGGAACTCCCGCATACGGCCGAGAAGTTCCTCGTCGTGGGTGGCGAGGATGCGCGCGGCGAGCAGCCCGGCGTTGCGGGCCCCGGCGACGGAGACCGTCGCGACGGGCACTCCGGCCGGCATCTGCACGATCGACAGCAGGGAGTCCATGCCGTCGAGGTACTTCAGCGGCACCGGCACGCCGATGACCGGCAGCGGCGTCACGGACGCGAGCATGCCGGGCAGATGCGCGGCGCCACCCGCACCCGCGATGATCACCTTGAGGCCCCGGCCGGCGGCCTCCTCGCCGTACGCGACCATCTCGCGCGGCATCCGGTGCGCAGAGACGACGTCGACCTCGTACGCGATCTCGAACTCGTCGAGGGCCTGCGCGGCGGCCTCCATGACGGGCCAGTCGGAGTCCGACCCCATGACGATGCCCACGACGGGTCCGGCGGCGCTGCTCATTCGGTGATCGTGCCTCTCAGGTAACCGGCGGCGTGACGGGCGCGCTCCAGCACGTCGTCCAGGTCGTCGCCGTAGGTGTTGACGTGACCGACCTTACGGCCCGGCTTCACGTCCTTTCCGTACATGTGGATCTTGAGCTGCGGGTCGCGGGCCATGCAGTGCAGGTACGCGGAGTACATGTCCGGGTAGTCGCCGCCGAGGACGTTGACCATGACGGTCCACTTCGCGCGGGGGCGCGGGTCGCCGAGCGGGAGGTCGAGGACGGCGCGGACGTGGTTGGCGAACTGCGAGGTGATCGCGCCGTCCTGGCTCCAGTGGCCGGAGTTGTGGGGGCGCATGGCCAGCTCGTTGACCAGGATGCGGCCGTCGCGGGTCTGGAACAGCTCGACGGCCAGGTGGCCGACGACGTCCAGCTCCTTGGCGATGCGCAGCGCCATCTCCTCGGCGCGCAGGGCGAGCGTCTCGTCCAGGTCGGGCGCGGGGGCGATCACGGTGTCGCAGACGCCGTTGACCTGCTGCGACTCCACCACCGGGTAGGCGACGGCCTGGCCGTGCGGCGACCGTACGACGTTCGCGGCCAGCTCCCGTACGAAGTCGACCTTCTCCTCCGCGAGGACCGGGACGCCGGCCCGGAAGGGCTCGGCGGCGTCCTCGACCGAGCGGACGACCCACACGCCCTTGCCGTCGTAGCCGCCGCGGACCGTCTTGAGGATGACCGGAAACCCGTCGCCCTCGGCGCCCTCGGGGACCCCCTCGGCGGCGAACGCGGCCACGTCGTCGGGGTCGGCGACGATGCGGTGCCGTGGGCACGGCACGCCGATCTCGACGAGCTTCGCCCGCATCACGCCCTTGTCCTGGGCGTGCTGCAGCGCGTCCGGGCCGGGGCGCACGGGGATGCCGTCCGCCTCCAGGGCCCGTAGATGCTCGGTGGGTACATGTTCGTGATCGAAGGTGATCACGTCGCAGCCCTGCGCGAACGCACGCAGCGTGTCCAGGTCGCGGTAGTCGCCGATGACGACATCACCGACGACCTGCGCCGCGGAATCCTGAGGGGTGTCACTGAGGAGCTTGAACCTGATGCCGAGCGGGATGCCCGCCTCGTGTGTCATACGAGCGAGCTGGCCACCGCCGACCATGCCGACTACCGGGAACGTCACGCCCCCAGGGTATCGGCCACGGAATCGGCCACTCCCAGGTGCCCGATTTCCCCGCCCATTTCCCCCCTGGACCGCCCCCGGACCTCTTGCGCACCCCGGCTGTGAGCTTCTGCACAGGCATTGCGCAGGGGCGCTGGTTAGCATGGCCGAACCAGTGGATTTCGACCGAAGATCCACTCAGATTCAGTCAGATCAACTCATTTCGACCATTTCACCGAGCGACGGGGCCGTACACGATGGGAAGTACCAGCTCGGGACCTCATACGAAGCCCCGTGGCGTCCTGCGCCGCCGACTCGACCTGCTCGTACGTGAGGTCGCCAAGTTCGGCGCGGTGGGCGGTGCGGGGCTGCTGGTGAACCTCGGGGTGTTCAACCTCGTGCGGCACACCACCGAGCTCCAGGTGGTCCGGGCCAGCGTCATCGCCACGGTCGTGGCCATCGCGTTCAACTACGTGGGGTTCCGCTACTTCACGTACCGCGACCGCGACAAGAGCGGCCGTACGAAGGAGCTGTCGCTGTTCCTGCTGTTCAGCGCGGTCGGGCTGGTGATCGAGAACGGGGTCCTCTACACCGCCACGTACGGCTTCGGCTGGGACAGCCCCCTGCAGTCCAACATCTTCAAGTTCCTCGGCATCGGCGTCGCGACCCTCTTCCGGTTCTGGTCTTACCGCACCTGGGTCTTCCGGGCCCTCCCGGCACGCGAGACGGTGGCCAGCGCGGAATCGTTCCTGGAAGCGGAATCCACCCACCCACGGACGACCACGGGCAAGCGCCGCTGAGGGGGCGCGGGCCGCGCGCCCTTCAGGGGCGCGGGGAACTGCGCGAGAAGCCCCACCGGACCCGCGGCCGCCGTCCTACGCCCCGGAAGGCCACGGCGCGTCCGCGAACCTCCGCACCGACCTCCGGGAGCCAGGTGACCGCCGGGCTACCGAACGGGCCGGTCCTCGCCGGCAGGCGTCCGCACCGGCGTACGCGACAGGAACAGCCCGAACACCGGCGGCTGCGCCTGGAGCATCTCCAGGCGCCCCCCGTCGGCCTCGGCGAGGTCCCGCGCGACGGCCAGCCCGATGCCCGTCGAGTTGCGCCCGCTGATCGCCCGCTCGAAGATCCGCGCCCCGAGGTCGGCGGGCACGCCGGGCCCCTCGTCGGTGACCTCGATGACGGCCTGGTTCCCGGTGACCCGGGTGCGCAGCGCGACCGTGCCGCCGCCGTGCATCAGCGAGTTCTCGATCAGCGCGGCCAGCACCTGCGCGACCGCGCCCGGCGTGCCGACGGCCTGGAGGTGCCGCTTGCCGGAGCTGACCACGGCCCGTCCGGCGCTGCGGTAGGCCGGCCGCCACTCCTCCAGCTGCTGCTTGATGACCTCGTCGAGCTCGAAGGAGACGGCGGAGCCGTTGCGGGGGTCGCGAGAGTTGGTCAGCAGCCGCTCCACGACGTCCGTGAGCCGCTCGACCTGGGTGAGCGCGATGTGCGCCTCCTCCTTCACCGTGTCGATGTCGTCGGTGAGGGTGATCTCCTCCAGCCGCATCGACAGCGCCGTCAGCGGCGTACGCAGCTGGTGGGACGCGTCGGCCGCGAGACGCCGCTCCGCGGTCAGCATGCGGCCGATGCGCTCGGCGGAGGCGTCGAGCACGTCCGCGACCCGGTCCAGCTCGGGGACGCCGTACCGCTTGTGGCGGGGGCGCGGGTCGCCGGAACCGAGCCGCTCGGCGGTCTCGGCGAGGTCGGTCAGGGGGGAGGCGAGGCGGTTGGCCTGGCGTACGGCGAGGAGGACGGCGGCGATGACGGCGAGCAGGGCCACGGCCGCGATGATCAGCAACGTGCGGCCGACCTCGCGGCTGACCGCCGAGCGGGACTCCTCGACCGTGACGACCTCGTCCTTCTCGCCCTTGGCCTGGTGGCTGATGACGTCGCCGACGGGCTTCTCGCCGATCTCGATCACGGACTGGCCGGGGATCTCGATCCGGGCGTAGCGCTCGTCGCCCACCTGGTCCCGCAGGACCTCGGCGGTGATCCTCTCGTCGCCGATGATCCGGCTGTCCACGATGCTCGTCAGCTGGACCGCCTCGGACTCCACGCGTTCCTCGGCGCTGTTGCTGATCGTGCGGGTCTCGACGATGACCAGGGACACGCCGAAGACGGCGATGACCACGAGGACCACGGCGAGGGTGGACTGGATGAGACGGCGACGCACGGTTGCCCTCCGGGCGGGCAGGTGTTCCTGGACCTCTGATTGTGCGGCACCCGGCGCCTGGCGCTGAACGGGGGTCGGTGCCGGGGCGCAGCCCCGCAAGGGGCGCGGGGAACCGCGCGACCAGCCACAACGGACCCCGCGGCCGCCACACGACCCACGCCCCGAGCTGTGTGGCGCCCGGGTCAGCACCCGGCAGGCATCAGTTCTTCTCGAACCGGAAGCCGACCCCGCGCACCGTCGCGATGTACCGCGGGTTCGCCGCGTCGTCGCCCAGCTTCTTCCGCAGCCAGGAGATGTGCATGTCGAGGGTCTTCGTCGAGGACCACCAGGTGGTGTCCCAGACCTCGCGCATCAACTGGTCACGGGTGACGACCCGGCCGGCGTCGCGCACGAGCACCCGCAGCAGGTCGAACTCCTTGGCCGTGAGCTGGAGTTCCTCGTCGCCCATCCACGCCCGGTGCGACTCGACGTCGATCCGCACGCCGTGGGTGGCGGGCGGCTGCGCCGGCTCCGCCGCGCCGCGCCGGAGCAGCGCCCGGACACGGGCGAGCAGCTCGGCGAGCCGGAAGGGCTTGGTGACGTAGTCGTCGGCGCCCGCGTCGAGGCCGACGACGGTGTCCACCTCGTCGGCGCGCGCGGTCAGGATGAGGATCGGGATGGCGTGCCCCTCGGCGCGCAGCCGACGGGCCACCTCCAGGCCGTCCATCCCGGGCAGCCCGAGGTCCAGGACGACCAGGTCGACGCCACCCTGCATTCCGGCGTCCAGCGCGGTGGGGCCGTCCTCGCGGACCTCCACCTCGTACCCTTCCCGGCGCAGAGCGCGAGCCAACGGCTCCGAGATGGACGCGTCGTCCTCGGCGAGCAGTACACGGGTCATGGGCTGATGGTAGTCCGCCGAGAACCGCAGGTGGAGGGTGATCGGCAAGCGCGATTCACACCTTTGTCCAACGGTTCTCTTACCGTCTCGGGGCATGATCCACTGCGGTGGGCGTTTCGTCCGCGCCGGTGAAGATCCACGTCGCCGCGTGGAGATGACGGCCGGGTTCGGTGGGGATCGCACGCGGGTCCCGTGAACAGGGCGTCGCCGCGCCGTGCCCTGTGCGGCTACACCCTGCGCCTGCCCTGCATGAATCCCTGATTGACCTTCGAATATGCGATCACCAGCGACTTCTTACCTGTGATCCGCCTCTCAAGCCCTTCCGTTTCCCTCAGCCTTCTGACGTATGGTGACGGAACGCCTGTAGCGACACCTGATGACCTTTGGCGGCATATCCACGCTGAGGGTCTCTTTTCTGTGCGTAATGACCTGTGGCCGGGCCCCGAGCACGTGGGACGCATCGATGCGTTGACGCGCGTAGAGGGGCGTGGATCCCGGTGGCCGCCGTCCGCCGTCCCGTGATCCGGGGCGGAATCCCCGTGGGCGTGGGGTGGGCGTCCCGGTCCGCCGGTGCCGGCCGCCCCTCCACCGGGCGCGCGCCCCCACGACGCCGTCCCGACCTGCAAGGAACGACCATGGCGTCCAGCCTGACGAAGGACTCGGCCGGCCGGGGAACCCCCGGCGCCGAAGGCACCTTCTTCGGCCACCCCCGCGGACTGGCCACTCTCTTCATGACCGAGATGTGGGAGCGCTTCTCCTACTACGGCATGAAGGCTCTCCTCCCGCTGTACCTGGTTGCCCCGAGCGGCCTGAACCTCGGCGCGGCGACCGCGATCACCATCGGTTCGGTGTACGCGTCACTGGTGTACCTGCTCACCCTCCCCGGCGGTTGGGTGGCGGACCGCTTTCTCGGCCCCCGCAAGACGGTCGCCCTCGCGGGCCTGGTCATCATGACGGGCCACCTGACCCTGGCCCTGCCGTCGGCCGGCACCTTCTACATCGGCCTGGCGCTCGTAGCGATCGGCTCGGGTCTGCTGAAGGCCAACATCTCGACGATGGTCGGCCACCTCTACGACGGCCCCAACGACCCGCGCCGTGACGGCGGCTTCACCGTCTTCTACATCGGCATCAACGCGGGCGCCTTCGCCGCACCGCTGGTCATCGGCACCGTCGGCGAGAAGGTGAACTGGCACCTCGGATTCGCACTGGCCGCACTCGGCATGGGACTGGGTCTGGCGCAGTTCCTGATCGGCAGCCGTCATCTGAGCGAGCGCAGCGAGATCGTCCCGACGCCGATGTCCGCCGAGGAGAAGTCGGCCGTCCTGCGCAAGGGTCTGCTGTGGCTGACCGTCCCCGTGATCTTCTACGCGGTCGTGGGCTTCGCCGGCCTCTACACCCTCAACTGGGCGATCATTCCGCTCACGGTGATCGGCCTGATCATCCCGATCTGGGTCATCGCCCGCATCAAGCGGGACCGTGCCCTCGACTCCGTCGAGCAGTCCAAGATGTCGGCGTTCATCTGGTTCTTCGTCGCCGCCGCGGTCTTCTGGATGATCTACGACCAGGGCGCCTCGACCCTGGCGATCTTCGCCCAGGAGTCGGCGGACAACAGCGTGCTCGGCTGGGAGTTCCCGGTCTCGTGGTACCAGTCCCTCAACCCGGTCATGATCATGGCGGCGGCGCCCGTCTTCGCCTGGTTGTGGGTGTGGCTGAACCGGCGCGGGCAGGAGCCCAGCACGATCGCCAAGTTCGCCACGGCGCTGCTGCTGATCGGCGCGTCCTTCTTCCTCTTCCTCGCCCCGCTGGCGATCGCCGAGGACGGGGAGAAGGCCGCCGCGTTGTGGATCGCCGCGATCTACTTCGTCCAGACCCTCGGTGAGCTGACGCTCTCCCCCGTGGGTCTGTCGGTCACCACGAAGATGGCACCGGCGAAGTACGCCTCCCAGATGATGGGAGTCTGGTTCCTCGCGGTCACCGCGGGCGACTCGGTCACCGCGCTGCTCTCCAACCCGGCCGTCGGCGGCGTCAACCTTGACCGGAGCGGCTTCGTCGCCGTCGAGGCCACGCTGGCGGCGATCGCCGGTGTCGCACTGTTCCTGTACCGCGGCAAGGTCAAGCGGCTGATGGGCGACATCCACTGACGTCGACGGCTTCGCACATCGCGGGCCCGCCACGCCTCGTTCCCAGGCGTGCCGGGCCCGCGCCGCATCTTGCGCACGAGCCGTTCGTGCGGGCTACTTCCTCCGCGTCTCCACTCCGCCGCCCATCAGGAAGTTCTTGAAGCCGCAGCGGACGGTGGACTTCTTCTTCGGCGAAGCCCAGTCGCCGTACAGCGTCCACTTGACCAGGTGTTCCCGGGCTCCCTGCACCTGTTCGCAGACGATCCTGGCGCGGTGCTGGTTCACCGCCTTGCCCCTACGGCTCCTCCAGCACTCGGAGTAGGCCTCGGGCCGCCCCAGCTTGCCCAGTTGGAAGTACGCCTTGCACCTGTACCTGACCGGCGCGGCCTCAGCGGGCCCCGCCATGGACAGGTACAGGCCCGGCACCATGAGTACGGCCGCACATGCTCCGGCCACGGCCCGCATCCCCCAGCTCATTCGCTCCTCTTTCGCACGCCACTCGGCAACGGATGGCACCACCACTACCACCGGCCTGCTCTCGCGACGGACGGCCCGTTTCCTCGATCGACTGCGCGCCCGTGGAATCCCAGGGGTTCAGGGCTGCCACGGCGAGTTCAGGTGTCACCCTTCCGGGTTCGGCCCGCCGCAGCCTCCGAAGTCTCCGTCCGTGCGTCCGTGTCCGGGGTGAACCACGGCAGGGGCGCGGATGTCGTGCGTGGTGGGGGTGGTGGTGTGCGGGACTGGGCGTGGGCCGCGGTCGACGGGGGTGGTCGGGGGAGCCAGGTGGGGAGGGCCGGGACGAGGCGTCGCCGGCGTTTCGGGTCGGGAGCCGCGCGCCCCGGTCGTACGCGGTCCACCACCGCCATGCCGATCCGGAACAACGCTGCCGGTACGACGAGGCAGAGCATCAGCCAGAAGAGGGTGACGCCCCAGGGGCGGCCCACGGTCCAGGGCTGTTCGGTGAGGACCTTGCCGCCGTACTTGAGGGTGACGGTGTAGTCGCCGTGGGCCCCGGCCGCAAGGTCGACGGGCAGGGTGATGCGGGCCTCGCCGCCCGGGGGGACCGTGCCGCGCCACCGCTGCTCCTCCCAACGCGGCGCGAACACACCGTGGGAGGTGCCGACCTGGAAGACCGGGTCCTTCACGGGGGACGTACCGACATTGCCGACGGTGAGGACCAGTTCGCGGGCGGGCGGCGCCCCGAACCAGGTCAACAGGCCGCTGGAGCCCGTCAGTCGACTGTCCGTCAGCAGCGAAAGCCGTCCGCCGCTCGCCTCCCGCGGCAGCGGCTCGACCGAGTGCCCGGCGACCCGGAACGCCGCGTCCGCCTCGGCCTTCGGGCCCGTGATGGTGGAGACGTGCACGACGCACGGGCACGGCACCGGAGGCTCCGCCACCGGCAACTCCCGCCGGAACGCGCCCTCGTCGTCGGCGGTGACCGCCCGTCCGTCGGCGTTGGCACAGGAGTCGGTGCCCCCGGGCACGCCCCTCGACGGTGTCGAACGGCCGCAGATCAGCACCATCAGGATCGCCCCCGGCCGCCAGCCGCTCCCGGTCACGGTGACCGAACCACCGGTCCCCGCCTCCGACTTGGACAGCTTCACGGCCGGCGTGGCCGCGTGCGCCAGGGGTGTCGGGAGCACCAGGGCAAGGGTGAGCACCACCAGGGTGAGCACCCTGGTGGCGTACGACGCCGGGGTCCGCCCACTGATCACGTTCGGCTCCCGTCAGCGACGTACAGCCTGGTTCCTGCGCGTCACCCACAACACCCCCGCCGCGCCCGCGAGCAGCACGGTGCCGCCGAGCGTGCCGAGTGCGACCGCCGAGTCCAGGGGGCCGGTCTGCGGCAGCTCACCGCCCGAACCACCCGTAGCGCCCGACGCCTTCGACCCGTCCGAGCCACCGGTGTCGGACCCGCCGCCCGAGCCGCCCCCGGCGGTGACGTCGAGCGTCAGCGACGGGCCGGGATCGTTGCCCGGGGTGCAGGTGGTCACCGTGCCGAGGGCCTTGATGGTGAGCACCCCCGCGGTGAACTCGACCTTGCCGGTCTTCTTCGGGGTGTACGTGCCGCTCAGGTCGTTGATCTTGATCGGGGTGTTGGCCGGGATCGCGTCCTCATTCGCCGGACCCGTCACGGTGAGCGTGCCGCTCTCGGCCCCGCCCAGTTCGATCGTGGCGCTGGGCGTCATCGCGCCCTTGCCCAGCTCGACCGGGCTGGACGACACACCCTTCTGCCACGACATCGTGATCTTGTAGCCGTCGCCGCTCTCGACTCCCTTGATGTCGATCGGCGACACCGCGGACTTGTCCCCGATCGGCGTCTTGCAGTTGTACTCGACGTCCACGACCTCGGCATGGGCCACCGGGGCGGCCAGCAGCACCGCCGAGCCTGCCAGGGCCGCGAGGGACGCGAGCGCGGCGGTTCGTTTCTGGTACGTCCGGTACGACACCTCGGCACCCCACATTCTGACGGAACATCAGATCGGCGGCTCAAGGTACGCCGGGGCCCTTGGAGAAGGAAGACACGCGCAAGTGTCGGATGTGTGTCGACGGGCCGAGCCCGAGCGAACGCGCGGCGACCGGGCCGACCCGGAAAGCCGTAGAACGCCGAACGGCTCGCGGCCAGACGGCTCGTGGGCCGAACGGCACGTGCGCCGGACGGCTCTTGGGCCGAACGGCGAGGCGCGATCACCTGGCCGCCGACGGAGCCGGCACGGGTCAGGGCGTCCGGCGGCGCCCAGAACAGCCCGGTGCGCGCAGGACGGTCTGGACGGGGTCGAGGCGGTGGCGGGCCCCTACCCGACCACCCCCACGACGGTCGCCTCGCGGGGGTGCGACCCGTCACCGGCCGCCCGCTGCTCACCTCAGGCCGCTGGCTGGACCCCGACCGGCCCGACGGGGTGGCGCTGGAGAGCGGCCTCGTCCAGGCGCTGCCGGCCGGGCCTGGGGCGAACCGCGCGACGGCGGTACGTGGTTCACGCGCCAAGGGACGGTTCGGGGCCCGCCCGAAGCTTCGCTACCTCGGACGGCGCCGGGTCCGCCCGACGCTTCGCATCACCTGGCGGTCGCAGCCGCCCCGAAGGGTTCGCATCACCCGGCCGTTCGCAGCCGCCCCGAAGGGTTCGCATCACCCGGCCGTTCGCAGCCGCCCGGCGGCTCGCAGCCCGCCCGAAGTTTCGCCATGCCCGGCGTTCCCCCGCCCGCCCGAGGTTCCGCGGCGCCCCGCGATCCGCGGCGCCCCGCGATCCGCGGCGACGTGCGGCTACGCCGGTGCTCCCAGTTCCGCCCACACCGTCTTGCCGGACTCCCCGGGCGCCCGTACGACCCCCCAGTCCAGGCAGAGCCGCTGCACGATGAACATCCCGTGCCCGCCCGGTCGTCCGGCCCGGTGCGGTGTGCGCGGGGCCGGGCTGCCCGTCCCCCGGTCGGACACCTCGATGCGCAGCACCTTGTTGTCGCACCCGATCCGCAGCTCGGCAGGCCCCCCGGCGTGCAGGCAGGCGTTGGTGACCAGCTCGGAAACCACCAGCAGCACGTCCTCGGCCGCGGCCCGCTGGTCCGCGGTCGCGGCCGGCAGCCACCCCCAGTCGTACAACGCCTGGCGGGTGAAGTCACGGGCGAGCGGCACCACTCCGCTCTCCCCCTCGAAGCCGAGCCGACGGGGAAGACGGCTCGCGGCGGGGGCCTCGGGCGGGTCTCCGCCTGGCACCCCGGAAGCGCCGCCGGCACCCGGTTCCGGGCCGCGGTCGCCCGGCGAGAAAGGCCGGGTGGTGCTCATCAGCGCTTCACCTCACCGATTCACCAGTTCACGATTCAGGACTCATCAAGGGTGCGGGACGAAGACCCGCGGTACGTGCCGTTCTCTGCTGTCATCCGTTGCGCCATCCGTACTTCCGTCGCACCTCGCCGTACTGCCGAGCCGCCGGGCCGGGACCCGGTCGCATCCGGGACCCGGTCGTATCCGGGTCACCACCGACGCGTTCAGCATGTCTCCTGCCCGAGCGAACCGTCAGAACACCCACGTTTTCGGCACAGAACCTGTGACGCGAACAACCGGACGGTCGGGGTGCGACACCTGAGCGGCGACCCGGGACCTACGACCGGCCGACGCCGGCGACCCGAACCGCCGACCGGTGCGGGCGGCGGCGCCCGTGACGCAGGTCACGGGCGGGTCGGCCACGGCTCTAGTCGCCCAGGGCGTCCGCGAGGGTGTCGTGGACGGTGAACACCGCGTCCGCCCCGGTGATCTCGAACACGCGCGCCACCGCCGGGAGCATTCCCGCCAGATGAACGCCGCCGCCGCCCGACTCCGCCCTGAACCGCACGCCCAGCAGGACGTTGAGCCCGGTGGAGTCGCAGAACTCCAGGCGTGAGCAGTCCACCACCAGACGTGTGAACCCCTTGTCCAGGCAGCTCTCCAGTGGCTCACGCAACAGATCTGCGGTGTGGTGATCGAGCTCACCCGCCGGGGTCACGACGGCGCTGGGGCCCTCTTCCCGCACCTCGACCCGTAGCCGGCCCGACTGTGCGCTGCCGACCGTCCCACGGTCCATGCCGTCTCTCTCCCGACCGTCGTGACTGCTGACTCGCCCTCGAACACTACGCCTTCTCCACACTCCCCGACACCCGAACAATCGCCCGGAAAGGGACATTTCACCACAGGAGGCACTTGCGACGACGTCCGGAAACCGGGTAGGGCTAGTAGTGACACCAATCGACACGGCCGGCTTTGGAGGCGCCGCACACCGCAGTGCACGTATTGGCATCGGCGGCCATATGCCGAGAACGATGGAGGACATCATGTCACCCCGGCTCGACGAATCGCATACCCAGAGGGCGACGTCGGCATCCGCCCCGGAAGAGACGCAGGACGACCTCGCCCACAATCCGGGCGACGCGCTCGCCGACCTCCCGGAGATCCCCCCGTACGACGAGGTGGGACCGGTGGACGCACGAGCCCTGTCCAAGACCCTCTTCGAGCGGCTCGAATCCCTTGAGGAAGGCACGTACGAATACTCGTACGTCCGCAACACCCTGGTCGAACTCAACCTGGCTCTGGTGAAGTTCGCCGCCTCCCGGTTCCGCTCGCGCAGCGAACCCATGGAGGACATCATCCAGGTCGGCACGATCGGCCTCATCAAGGCGATCGACCGCTTCGAACTGAGCAGGGGCGTCGAGTTCCCCACGTTCGCGATGCCGACGATCGTCGGTGAGATCAAGCGTTTCTTCCGCGACACGAGTTGGTCCGTGCGGGTGCCGCGCAGACTTCAGGAGCTCCGGCTCGACCTGGCCAAGGCCGGCGACGAGCTCGCTCAGAAGCTCGATCGCGCTCCGACGGTGGGAGAGCTGGCGGAGCGCCTCGGGCTGACGAACGACGAGGTCGTCGAAGGCATGGCGGCGTCGAACGCGTACACCGCCTCGTCGCTGGACGCCCAGCCCGAGGAGGACGACTCCGAGGGCGCCCTGGCGGACCGGATCGGCTACGAGGACCACGGCCTCGAAGGCATCGAGTACGTCGAGTCCCTGAAGCCGCTGATCGCCGAACTGCCGCCGCGCGACCGGAAGATCCTGTCGCTGCGGTTCGTGGCCGGCATGACGCAGTCCGAGATCGGGGACGAACTGGGCATCTCCCAGATGCACGTCTCCCGGTTGCTGTCCCGCACGCTGGTACGCCTGCGCAAGGGGCTGACGCTGGAGGAGTGAGCGCGCGCCGGAGCCGACCACATCAATGACGGCAACGGCCACGGCCTAAGCCACAGCCACGAAACGCAGAGACCGAGCGGCACGGATCCAAGTCGGCCGGGTGCGGTGGGAGTCGCGACACTCCTGACGTACCCGGCCGAACCGCGTCCGGTCCGCCTGCTGTCTCACCCCGTCTCCCCCTGTCCCACCCCCTTACCGCAAGAAACCCCTTCCCCCCGGTTCACCTTCCGCCACTATGGTCACGCGCCAGACTGTTCGGTATGTCAGAAGCCGACGGGCGGACACGGGGGTGCGAGGAGGCACGAGGATGGCTCGGGCTCGGGACGAGCGCCCCGGCGGCGACGACAGCCATGAGGACCAACAGGACACCGGTGCGCCGGGCGTACGCCCCGACGACGGGTCCGAGCACCGGCACGCGAGCGCGTCGGACACACGGCTGACCGCGCTGTTACGTTCCAACTCGCCGACCGCGTACGCGGCCCTGCGCGAACTGCGCGAGCGCCACCACCCGTCGGTCCTCGCCTACGCCCGGCTGTGCGCCGCGAGCGAGTCCTCGGCACGGGAACTGGCGACGCAGGCGTTCACGTCCGCCACCAAGGAGACGGCGCGGGGGATCGAGTCGACCGTCCCCTGGCGCCATCGGCTGCTCCTGTTGACCGCACGGGTCGCCGCCGGCTGGGCCACGGACGGCGGCGCGACCGGTCTCGCCCCCGCCCTGCGCGTCGTGTTGGACACGGCGGGCCCCGGCGGCCGCGTCCCGCCCCTGCTCGCCGCGTTCGAACTGCTGCCGCCCCGGCCGCAGGGCCTCATCTGGTACGGCGTCGTGGAGCGGGAACCGGACGACCGTACGGCCGTCCTGCTCGGCCTCACGCCCGACGACGTGACCTACAAGCGGGAGTCCGCGCTCCACGCCCTGCGCCAGGCCTGTCTGCGCGTGCGCCTGGCCGCCTCCGACGACCCGCGCTGCCAGGACTTCCGCCGGCTGATCGAGGAGTCCGTACGGCCGGACACCCCTCGCCACAGCACCGATCTGCAGTCCCACATGGAGCACTGCCCGCACTGCGCCGGCGCGTACGCGGAGCTGTGCGCCCTGCGCGACAGCCCGCGCGCGACCCTCGCGGAGGGGCTTTTGCCGTGGGGCGGTACGGCGTACACGCGGGGCGCGTCGGGATCGCGCGCCGAGGGTGGCGCCGGGGCCTGGGACGGCGGCACGGGGGCGTGGGACGGGGGTGCCGGGCGGGACACCGCCGGGGCGCGAGGTGGCCGTAGAACACCGGGTGGGTCCGGGGCGAGCAGCAACTGGGCTGGAGCGGGGGCCGGGGCGGGGGCGGGAACGGGTGCGGCGGCGGCTGCCGAGGCTTCTGCGGCTGCGGCTGCGGCTTGGGCCGGGACCGGCTTGGGCTCAGGCAGCGGTGCCGGTGGCGGTGCCGGTGCCGGTGCCGGTGGCAGGGAGCGTGCGGCGAGCGGTGCGGGGGCGGAGACGCCGGGTGATCCGTCGAGCTGGTCCGGCGCCGACTCCGGGGCGGGCATCGACACGGGGGCCGGAGCGGGGACATGGCCCGGCCCCGATGGCGATGACCAGGCCCGTACGCCGGCCGGAGCGGAGCCGTGGGCGAGCCCCGGCTCCGGCGACCGAGGGGGCGCGTGGGCCGGTCCCGACTCGGACACGCGCATAGGCAGGTCGGCCGCTCCCGCCGGCACGGCGGGTACGGCCGACTTCACGGACATGGCCGGTCCGGCCGGGGTGGCTGGTGCGGCCGGAGCGGCTCCCGGGTTCGGCGGCGTGCCCGGGTTCGTTGCGGAAGTCGGTGGCGGGGCCGGACAACAGGCCGACTTCGGTGCCCGGTCGGTGGGCGGGACGCGGTCGTTGCGCAGGGCCCGGGGCGGGGCCCGTGGGGAGGACACGGCCGGGGCGTCGGGGGCCAAGTGGTCGTCGTCGCGTCGGGTCGCGCTGACCTCGGTGGCGCTGGGGGTGGCGTTGGCGCCGCTGTTGGCGTTCCTGGTGTTCTCGGGCTCGGGCGGCTCGTCGTCCGACGACGAGGCGGGTTCCGGCGTCACGCCCGCCGTACCGCCGTCGGGCGCGGTGACCCCGACCGTCCCGCCGAGCCCCACGCCGTCCCCGACCCCGTCGGAGACGGCGAGTCCCTCGAAGCCGCCGCAGAAGGAGAAGCCGCCGAAGAAACCGAGCCCGGATCCGTCGACGTCGGGGCCCCCGAAGCCGTCGCTGCCTTACGGGCCCCCGCTGAACGCCGCCTACACCCAGGTGGTGAACGTCGCGTCGGGCCTGTGCCTGGACATCCGGGGCGAGTTGGAGAAGGGCACCGACGTCGTCACGGCCACGTGTTCCTCGCGTGCGACCCAGCGTTGGCGGGTCGACTCCCACCGGGACGCCCTCCAGTCGTTCGCGGACCCCGACCTGTGCCTGGACAGCCGGGGGGCCACCGACGACGGTGTGGGCGTCTGGGACTGCGATTCGCTCGACGGGGACAACGGGGACAACCTGCGGTTCGAGGTCGACTCCCGGGGAGTCATCCGCCCGGCGGTCGCGCCGGGGCACGCCGTGACCCCGGACGCGCTCGGCTCCGTCTCCTTCGCCGAGGCGTCCGGACGCGACAAGCAACGCTGGCGCGCGGGTGCCGGGCCGGTCCACAGCTAGCAGCGGTCCGCGCCCGGCGCCGGTCAGAGCACGCGTACGCCCCTGCGCCACACCCCCGTGACCAGGGGGACGCCCGGGCGGTAGGCGAGGTGGACGTGGCTGGGCGCGTCCAGCAGCGCGAGATCGGCGTACGCGCCCGGCGTGAGGCGGCCGATGTCGTCGCGGCGGAGCGCCCGCGCGCCCCCGGCCGTGGCCGACCAGACGGCCTCGTCCGGCGTCATCCCCATGTCCCGCACGGCGAGCGCGACACAGAAGGGGACGGAGGAGGTGAAGGACGACCCCGGGTTGCAGTCCGTGGAGAGGGCGACGGTGACGCCCGCGTCGAGGAGGCGGCGGGCGTCCGGCCACTCGGCACGGGTGGAGAACTCGGCGCCGGGCAGCAGCGTGGCGACCGTACGGCTGTGGGAGAGGGCGTCCACGTCGGCGTCGGTGAGGTGGGTGCAGTGGTCCGCGCTGGCCGCGTCGAGTTCCACGGCGAGTTGGACGCCCGGGCCGTGGGAGAGCTGGTTGGCGTGGATGCGCGGGTGCAGGCCCCTGGCCTTGCCGGCCGTGAGGATCGCGCGGGCCTGGTCACCGTCGAAGGCGCCCTTCTCGCAGAAGACGTCGATCCAACGGGCGTACGGGGCGCAGGCGTCGAGCATCTCGCCGGTGACCAGGGCGACGTAGGCGGCGGGGTCCTCGGCGTGGTCGGGGGAGACGATGTGGGCGCCGAGGTACGTCACCTCGTCCGTGTGCCGGGCGGCGATGCGCAGCGCCCGTGCCTCGTCCTCGACGGTCAGGCCGTAGCCCGACTTCGTCTCGAAGGTGGTCGTGCCCTGGCGGAGGGCCTCGCGGAGGTAACGGGTGAGGTTGGCCTCCAGTTCCTCGTCGGTGGCGGCGCGGGTGGCGGCGACGGTCGTGCGGATGCCGCCCGCGCTGTACGCGCGGCCGGACATCCGGGCGTTGAACTCGGCGGTCCGGTCGCCCGCGAAGACGAGGTGGGAGTGGGAGTCCACGAAGCCCGGGATCACCGCCCGCCCACCGGCGTCGACGCGATTGTCAGTGGCGGGTGCTTTGCTTTGATCACCGGTCCACGCGATGCGTTCACCGTCGATGACGACGGCCGCGTCCTGGATCAGTCCGAGGGGGGATCCGTCGCCGAGGGAGGGGTCGTTGGTGACCAGGGCAGCGATGTTGGTGATGAGCGTGCTGGCGGTGCTCGCCGAGTGGGCGGGGCTGTGGGTCGTCGGGCTGCTCATGGCGTCCTTGGTTGCCTGGTCGGCGGTCGGTTCGGAATCGGGACGGGGACGGGAACGGGTGGCCGGAGGCACGGGCGGGCCCGCGGGGGTCATCCGCGCAGTGCGGCGACGGCGTCCGCGAGGGCTCTCGGCACATCCGGTACGAGCGCGTGCGCCCCGTCCCGTACGACGTGCCGACCTCCCACCACCGTGTGCGACACGTCTGCTGCCGACGCGGCGAATACCGCGGTCTCCGCGCCCAGCCGTGGAAGCGGCCCCGCTGTCCTGACGGAGTCGAGCGCGATCGTCGTGAAGTCGGCGAGCGCGCCCGTCTCCAGGGTGCCCGCCTCGTCCCAGCCGATCGCCGCGTGGCCGTCGGCGGAGGCCGCCCGCAGGAGGGCCGCCGCCGTCCAGTGACCCCGGGTGCGGGTGCGCAGCCGCTCGTTCAGCTCCATCGCGCGGGCCTCTTCGAGCAGGTCGACGACGGCGTGGCTGTCGGAGCCCAGCGAGAGGGGGGAGCCCGCCCGTTGCAGGGCGACGGCGGGTCCGATGCCGTCGGCGAGGTCGCGTTCGGTGGTGGGGCACATGCAGGTGCCGGTGCCGCTGTCGCCGAGGAGGGCGATGTCCTCGTCGGTGAGGTGGGTGTTGTGGACGCCGGTGGTGCGCGGGCCCAGTACTCCGTGGTCGGCGAGGAGTCGGGTGGGGGTGCACCCGTGCGCCGCGTGGCAGGCGTCGTTCTCCGCCGTCTGCTCCGACAGGTGCACATGCAGCGGCGCCCGCCGTTCCTCGGCCCAGCGTGCGACGGTCGCCAACTGCCCGGCGGGTACGGCCCGTACGGAGTGCACGGCCGCTCCGATCCGTGCGTGATCCCGGTCCTTGAGAACTGAACAGCGTTCGGCCCAGGCCTCGGCCGTGCCGTCGGAGAAACGGAGTTGGTGGTGGTCGGGTGCCTTGCCGAAGCCGGCGGAGAGATAGGCCGTGTCGAGGAGGGTGATCCGGATGCCCGCCTCGGCGGCGGCCTCGATCAGCGCCTCGCCCATGACGTTGGGGTCGGCGTAGGGGGTGCCGCCGGGGGCGTGGTGCACATAGTGGAACTCGCCGACGGCCGTGATGCCGGCGAGGGCCATCTCCGCGTACACCGCCCGCGCGAGGGCGTGGTAGGTGTCCGGGGTCAGCCGGTCCGCCACCCGGTACATGACCTCGCGCCAGGTCCAGAAGGTGCCCGAGCCGACCTGGACGGTACCGCGCAGGGCCCGGTGGAAGGCGTGGCTGTGGGCGTTGGCGAGGCCGGGCAGGGTGAGGCCGCGCAGGACGACCGTGCCCGGGGGCGGGGTGGGCGTCCCGGTGCGTACGGCGGTGATGCGGCCGGCCTGTGCCGAGCCCTGCCCGGCCACGGTCAGGGTCACGCCCGGCTCGACATGCGTGCCGAGCCAGGCGTGTTCGAGCCAGTAGGTCGTCTCCGTCACCTGCGGACCAGCCCTTCCAGTACGTCGGCGAGCGCGGTCACCCCGGCCAGGCAGTCGTCCTCGGCGGCGTGTTCGGCCGGGGAGTGCGAGACGCCCGTCGGGTTGCGTACGAACAGCATGGCGGTCGGGACGGTCCCGGAGAGGATCCCGGCGTCGTGTCCGGCGCCGGTCCCGAGCACCGGCACCTTCAGCTCGGCCGTGTCCCGGCCCAGGATGCGGGCGATCTCGTCGCGCAGGGCGTGTTCGAACTCGACGACGGGGGTGAAGGACTCCCGTACGACGTCCAGCTCGACCCCGTGGGCCTGGGCGTGATCGCGGGCGGCCTCCTCGATCGCGTCGACGACCGTGTCCAGCGTCGTCTGGTCCTCGGCGCGGGAGTCGAGCCAGCCGCGGACGAGGGAGGGGATGGCGTTGACGCCGTTGGGCTCGACGGCGATCTTGCCGAAGGTGGCGACGGCTCCGGCGAGACGTGCCTCGCGGCGGGCGGCGAGCACGGTCTCCGCGTACGACAGCATGGGGTCCCGGCGGTCCACGAGCCGGGTCGTGCCCGCGTGGTTGGCCTCGCCGCGGAAGTCGAACCGCCACCGTCCGTGCGGCCAGATGGCGCTGGCGATGCCGACGGCGTCGCCGGACAGGTCCAGGGCCCGGCCCTGTTCGACGTGCAGTTCGACGAACGCGCCGATGCGGGCTAGCCGTTCGGGGTCCGGGCCGATGGCGTCGGGGTCGTACCCGGCGGCCTCCATGGCCCTGGGCAGGCTGACGCCCTCGCCGTCGGTCAGCCGGTGCGCGCCCTCGACGGTGAGCTGCCCGGCGGCCAGCCGGGAGCCGACACAGGCGAGGCCGAAGCGGGCGCCTTCCTCGTCACCGAAGTTGACGATGGCGAGGGGCCTGGTGAACTCGACCCGCCGGGACCGGAGTTCGTCGAGCGCGGCGAAGGACGACACGACACCGAGGGGGCCGTCGAAGGCGCCGCCGTCGGGCACGGAGTCCAGATGCGACCCGGTGACGACGGCGTCCCCGGCGGCGGGGTCGCCGAGCCAGGCCCACTGGTTGCCGTTCCGGTCGACCTCGTAGGTCAGCCCGCGCGTCTCGGCCTGCTCCCTGAACCAGGCCCGGCACTCGGCGTCGGCCCCGGTCCAGGCGAACCGCCGGTAGCCGTGGGAGTCGGGGTGCCGTCCGATGGGCAGCAGCTCCCGCCACATGGTGTGGAACGAGCTGCCGACGGACGAGGCCCCGTCCCTGGCTTCCGGAGAGTTGGCGCCTGCCGTCATGCGTCGTCACCCTCGCGCATCGGGACCCGTACGCCCCGCTCGTCGGCGGCGGTCTCGGCGATGTCGTAGCCCGCGTCGACGTGGCGGATCACGCCCATCCCGGGGTCGTTGGTGAGAACCCGGCGGATCTTCTCGCCGCCCAGCTTCGTCCCGTCGGCGACCGTGACCTGCCCGGCGTGGAGGGAGCGGCCCATGCCGACGCCGCCGCCGTGGTGGATCGACACCCAGGACGCGCCGGAGGCGACGTTGACCATGGCGTTCAGCAGCGGCCAGTCGGCGATCGCGTCGGAGCCGTCGAGCATGGCCTCGGTCTCGCGGTAGGGGGAGGCGACGGAACCGGAGTCGAGGTGGTCGCGGCCGATGACCAGCGGGGCCGCGAGTTCGCCGGAGGCCACCATGTCGTTGAACCGCTCCCCCGCCCTGTCCCGCTCGCCGTAGCCGAGCCAGCAGATGCGGGCCGGGAGGCCCTGGAAGTGGACGCGCTCGCCGGCCATCTTGATCCAGCGGTGCAGGGACTCGTTCTCGGGGAAGAGGTCGAGGATCGCCCTGTCGGTCTTGGCGATGTCGGCGGGGTCGCCGGACAGGGCCGCCCAGCGGAAGGGGCCCTTGCCCTCGCAGAACAGCGGCCGGATGTAGGCGGGGACGAAGCCCGGGAAGGCGAACGCCCGCTCGTATCCGGCGAGTTGGGCCTCGCCCCGGATGGAGTTGCCGTAGTCGAAGACCTCCGCTCCGGCGTCCTGGAAGCCGACCATGGCCTCGACGTGCCGGGCCATGGACTCGCGGGCGCGGGTGGTGAAGCCGGCCGGGTCCTTCGCCGCGGCGGAGGCCATGTCGTCGAAGTCGACGCCCACCGGGAGGTAGGCCAGCGGGTCGTGGGCGGAGGTCTGGTCGGTGACGATGTCGATGGGGGCGCCTTCGGCGAGCATGCGCGGCAGCAGTTCGGCGGCGTTGCCCAGCAGGCCGATGGAGAGCGGGCGGCGGGCGTCCCGGGCCTCGACCGCGAGTTGGAGGGCGTGCTCCAGGCTGTCGGCCCTCACGTCGAGGTAGCGGTGCTCGATGCGCCGCTCGATCGCCCGCGGGTCGACGTCGATACAGATCGCGACGCCGTCGTTCATGGTCACGGCCAGCGGCTGGGCGCCGCCCATGCCGCCGAGGCCGGCGGTGAGGGTGATCGTCCCGGCGAGGGTGCCGCCGAACTTCTTGGCGGCGACGGCGGCGAAGGTCTCGTAGGTGCCCTGGAGGATGCCCTGGGTGCCGATGTAGATCCAGGAGCCGGCCGTCATCTGCCCGTACATGGTCAGGCCGAGCTGTTCGAGGCGGCGGAACTCCTCCCAGTTGGCCCAGTCGCCGACGAGGTTGGAGTTGGCGATGAGGACGCGCGGGGCCCACTCGTGGGTCTGCATGACGCCGACGGGGCGCCCGGACTGGACCAGCATGGTCTCGTCCTGCTTGAGGGTCCTCAGGGTGCGGACCATGGCGTCGAAGGAGCGCCAGTCACGGGCGGCCTTGCCCGTGCCGCCGTAGACGACGAGCTTGTCGGGGTGTTCGGCGACCTCGGGGTCGAGGTTGTTCTGGAGCATGCGCAGGGCGGCTTCCTGCTGCCAGCCCAGGGCGCTGAGTTCCGTACCGCGCGGCGCTTTGACGGGGCGGGGTCCTGACACGGGTCTGCCTCCTCGCTTTACAGCAACTATTCACATCCTTGCTTGATGAATAGAGCTAGTCAATACAGCCGTAGGGCCAGCGGCGGCGCGCCGTGGGTGTTTGGCTGGACACACTGGCCGTATGGGTTCGGACGACGACACGACAGCGGGGGAAGAGATGGGAGACAGGACCAGCGGGACCGGCGGGGAGAGGCCCGGCGCCCGGCAGGACGAGGGGGACGCCGAGCGCACGTTGCGGCTGTTCGACACCGACGGCGAGCGGGCCGCGCGGCGGGACGAGGCGGTGCGGGCGGCGGTGGAGCAGGGGCTGCTGGGTCCCGGCGAGCCGGTCGTCGCGCTGCTCGACGTGACCGGGATCCGGGCGTCGGCCGGGGCGCTGCGCAGGGCGTTCGACGCGGTGACGGCGCCGGGGACGCCCGTGCTGCACGCGTTCGCGGTGAAGGCGACGCCGCTGGTGCCCGTGCTGCGGCTGCTGCGCGAGGCGGGGATCGGCGCGGAGGTGGCGAGTGCCGGGGAGCTGGCCCTGGCGCGGGCGGCCGGGGTGCCGCCGAGGCTGACCGTGCTCGACTCCCCCGCCAAGACGTCGGCCGAGCTGCGGGAGGCGCTGGCGCTGGGCATCGCCGTCAACGCGGACAATCCGCAGGAGCTGGACCGCATCGACGCGCTCGTCCGGTCGGCCACCACCCGCTCCCCCCTCGGCATCCGGGTGAACCCGCAGGTCGGCGGCGGCGCGATCGACGCACTGTCCACGGCGACGGCCACCTCGAAGTTCGGGGTGGCGCTCCGGGACGAGGGCGCCCGCGAGTGGGTCGTACGGGCGTATCTGGACCGGCCCTGGCTGAGCCGGCTGCACGCGCACACCGGGTCGCAGGGGATCCCGCTGTCGCTGATGACGCGGGGGATCACGGAGACGTACGAGCTGGCGGAGGAGATCAACCGGCGGATCGGGCGGCGGCAGATCGACACGATCGACATCGGCGGCGGGCTGCCGGTGAACTTCGCCTCGGAGGCGGCGACGCCGACGTACGAGCAGTACGCGCGGCTGCTGGCGGAGGCGGTGCCGGGGCTGTTCGACGGGCGGTACGGGCTGGTGACCGAGTTCGGGCGGTCGCTGCTGGCGAAGCACGGGACGGTCGTCGCGCGGGTGGAGTACACGAAGAGCGCGGGCGGCCGGGCCATCGCGGTCACCCACGCCGGGGTGCAGGTGGCGACGCGGACGGTGTACGCGCCGGGGTCGTGGCCGCTGCGGATCGCCGCGTACGACGCGAAGGGGCGGGTGAAGGTGGGGCCGACGGTGACGCAGGACGTGGCGGGGCCCGCCTGTTTCGCCGGGGACCTGCTGGCGGAGGGGCGCGCACTGCCGCTGTTCGAGCCCGGGGACTACGCGGCCGCGCTGGACACCGGCGCGTACTACTTCGCGCACCACTACGCGTACAACTCCCTGCCCCGGCCCGGGATCTACGGGTACGCGCCCGGGGAGAGGGGGATGCGGTTCGCGGTGGTGCGGCGGGCGCAGACCGTGGAGGAGCTCGTGGCGGAGGCGGGGGGAGCCGAGCGGGCGGGGCTGCTGGGGCTTTGACGGTCGCCGTCCGGTCGTGGGGAGACTTGCGGGGCTTGGGGGCGCCCCACGGTTGCTGGTCGCGCTCCTTCCCGCGCCCCTCGCGCCCCCCAGAATGGTGAGCGGTCGGCGGCTCGTTCGGGCCCGGCATGCGGGGCAGCCGCATATGCCCACCTCAGGGCGTTGACGTGCCTCCTCAGCCCCAACAGCGGTGAAAAGCAGGCAAGTCGACCCACCTTAGTCACCTGTCCGCATGTTCCGCTGGAAAATGCCAGATCCCTCACCCCCTGGCGCACACGGTGCGTAGCGTCTGCGTCACTCAGCCGAACCGCAGGCAGGAGGGGAGCCACGGTGCCCGGAATCGACGAGTGTCTGGTGGAGGCCATGAGGCTGCCCGGTGCCCTGGGCGCCGCGGTGGTCGACTGGACCAGCGGACTGGCGCTGGGCACGGTCGGGGAGGCTCCCGGCGGTGACCACGAGACGACCGCGGCGGAGGCGGCGGAACTGGCTCGGCTCGCGGCGGAGCACCGGGCGTTCGCACCGGAGGAGGGTTCCGACTGGTCCGGGGCGGAGCTGCCGGTCGAGGACCTGATCGTCAGCAACCGGGACACGTACCACGTGCTGCGGTTCGTGCGGACGACGTTCGACAGCAGTGTGTTCCTGCACCTGTGGCTGGCGCGTACGGACGGCAACCTCGCGCTGGCCCGGATCCGGCTCGGCGAGATGGCGGGACGGCTGGTGCTGGCATGAGCGTGATCACCACACCGGTACCCACCCCGGTAGCCACCCCGGCGCCCCCGCTCCCCGTGCGCGGCGAGCACTTCCGGCAGGCCGTTTCGCCGATGCTGAGCCGCCTCGCCGCCGAGCGGGCCACCGGTGTCCTGCTGCGCGAGACCGGTGCGCTGTACCTGTCCGACGGCGAGGTCGTGCACGCCGAGAGCCCTCGCTCCCCGGGCCTGGACGTGCTGCTCGCCACCGGCGGCATCCTGGACTCCGACGGCTGGCGGGAGGCGGTCGACACGGCCGGGGCCGGGCTGCGGGTCGGGCGGTTCCTGGTGGACAGCGGCCGGGTCGCCCGGGGCGCGCTGGAGCTGTGCCACGCGGGGGCGCTCTTCGACGCGGCGTACTTCGTCCTCGGCCCGAGCAGCGCGCCGGCCAGCTTCCGTTACGGGGCCGCGCACTGGCTGGGACCGATCCGGCCGGTGCCGGTGGCCGCCGTGGAGCGCGAGGCGCGGCGCCGCCGGGATCTGCTGCACCGCATCTGGCCCGACCCGGCGATGGACGAGGCCCCGCTGATCAGGGCGGCGGCCGGCCTGGACACACCGCCGGTGCCGGCCCGGCAGGGAGCCGTACTCGGCCAGGTCGACGGCTTCCGCACGGCCGCCGAGATCTCCCTGACCCTGGGCCGCCCCGCCTTCCACACCCTCGTGGACGTACGAAGACTGGCAGCGGCCGGCCTCATATCCACGGCCCGCAACAGCCCGGCCCCGACACCACCGGTCCCGACAGGGCCGATCCCCAGACCGCCGGTCCAGACAGGCTCGATCCCGGCACCACCGATTCCGGCAGGGCCGGTCCCGACATCACTGGCCCCGACAGGGCCCGTCCCGGCACCACCGGTCCCCGCAAAGCCGGTCCCCGCAGGGCCGCTCTCCTCAGTGCCGCTCCCCACACGGCCGCTCCCCACAGGGCCGGACACCTTCCCCGCCGCCCCACAGGGCCGCACCCCCGAAACCCACCCGGGCCTCACCCCCGCCCGCCCACCGGGCCTCCCCCCGCAACCCGACCCGGACCGCTCCCCACCGCCCGGCCCGTCCCACCGCACCCCGGCCGACCCGCACCACCTCACGCCGACGCACCCGGCCCACCTCACGCCGGCCCACCCGGCCCACCTCACGCCAGCCGACCCGCACCACCGCACCGCGGCCGACGCGGGGCGCGAGCCGTCGGCCGGGCTCGTGGCCGGGGGCGCGGCGGCGCCCCTCGCCCCACCTTGGCCGCTCACCACCCCGGACCCCGACGTGGCTCTACTGCAAAGGCTCAGGGATGCGCTGGAGGCCCTTTGAGCGGCAGCGGGAGCGTCCCGCCGAGAGGAGACTGCTGATGGCCGCGGAGGCCGAAGTCCTCGACGAACTGCACCGGTTGAGGGCCCGTGTACCCCAGTTGACCGGCGCGCTGGCGGCCAGTGTGGACGGGCTGGTCCTCGCCCACGACACCCCCGGCGTGGAACCCGAGGGCCTGGCGGCGCTCACCGCGGCCGCGCTCGGTGTCGCCGTACGGATGACGGACGCCGCAGGCCGGGGCGAGCTCCGTGAACTGCTGCTGCGCGGCGACCACGGCTACGTGGCGACGTACGCGGCGGGTTCCTCCGCCGTGCTGACGCTGCTGGCCCAGGACCGGGTCAACGTGGGCCGGCTCCACCTGGAGGGCCGTCGGGCGGGCGGCCGGATCGGCGAGCTGGTGGACGCCCTGCCCCGGCCCGACGACTCGGCCGCGAGCAACGCCAGGGCGGCGGCCACCCGGAACCCGGCCCGGTCGTTGGCCAGGACCGCCGACGGGACCACGCCCGGGCCCCCGGCCCAGACACCGGCCCCGACTCCGGCCAAGGCCACGGTCAGGTCGACCATGCCCCGCCGTACGCCCCGCGCCACCACCCCACGCCCCACCCCCCGAACCACTCCCAACGCACCTACCACCAGTGAGAGTTGAAAGGACACCGCACACCATGGCCAACACCGAGACCGCGTTGAAAGAGGCCCTCGCGTCCATCGAGGGCGCGACCGGCGCCGCCCTGGTCGACTACACCAGCGGCATGGCACTGGGCACGATCGGCGGCAGCAAGGGGTTCGACCTCAATGTCGCCGCCGCCGGGAACACCGACGTCGTCCGAGCCAAGCTGCGCACCATGGAACACCTCGGCCTCAAGGGCGAGATCGAGGACATCCTGATCACCCTGTCCGACGCGTACCACCTGATCCGCCTGCTCACCGGGCGCGGCGGCAACGGCCTCTTCCTCTACCTGGTCCTCGACGCCAAGCGGGCCAACCTGGCCATGGCGAGGCACCAGTTGAGGCGGATCGAGGCGGAGCTGGAGGTCTGACCGCCCTGATACGACGGCTCCGGCGGCGCCCCCCACCCGGGGAGCGCCGCCCGCGCGTGCCTCGGCTACCGTGTCCGGCCTCGAACAACACGTCGAACGGCAAGGGGAGGGTGACCGTGGGGAGAGCGGCACGGGGGACGGCACTGGCGCAGCTCGCATTGCTCGCCGGGGTCCTGACAGGGTGCTCGGAGTCGGCGGGGGACGGCGACGCGAAGCCTCCGGGGAGCACCACCGGGGCGGCGACCGCCGACGCGGAGGACACCGCCGAGGACGCTGCCCAGGAGGCCGCCAAGAGCGGCGGCAGTGTCGGCGCGGCCGGTTCCGCCTGCGAGCTCCCGGTCGCCTTCGACACGGCCGAGAAGTGGAAGGCGGAGGCCGTCGAGAGCGGCCCGCCCGCCGAGGGCGGCTCGGAGGAGGACGAGCTCGCGGCCGAGCTGGTCGAGGGGCTGCTGCGGCAGGGACCGTTCACCACCGCGTGCGAGATCGACGCCAAGCCGGCCGGGAACATCGGCTTCATCCGGGTCTGGACCGGCGAGAAGGGCGCCACGGAGGGGGACGCGGAGGCGCTGCTCAAGGAGTTCGTGGCGGCCGAGGGGAACACGAGCGAGGCGAAGTACAGCGAGTTCACCTCCGACTCCGACGTCTCCGGCACCGAGGTCGCGTACCTCTACACCAGCGAGGCCCTGGAGGAGACCAAGAAGGAGCGGGCCTTCGTCGCGGTCACGCAGGACGGGCCCGTCGTCGTCCATCTCGGCGGCCTCGACACCCAGGAGCACGAGCAGATGCTCCCGGCGTACGAACTGGCCAAGCGGACGCTGCGCACGGCCTGATCACGCTTCCGGCCCACGGTCTGATCAGGCTTCCGGTTCCACGGCCTGATCAGGCTTCCGGCCGCACGGCCTGATCACGTTTCCGGCTCCGAGAACCGGCGCGAAGGCATCCACAGCCCGCGACCGGGCATGAGTCCCCCGGACGGATCACCGACCGGGGGAGGTTCTCTTGTCCACCACCGAAGGCACCGCCGCGTCACCTGCGCCCGCCGAGGAGGCCGGCCTCAAGCGGGTGCTCGGACCGAAGCTGCTGATCCTCTTCGTGATCGGCGACATCCTCGGCACCGGCATCTACGCGACCACGGGCAAGGTCGCCGGGAAGGTCGGCGGAGCGCTCTGGCTCCCCTTCGTGATCGGCTTCGTGGTGGCGATCCTGACGGCGGCGTCGTACGTCGAACTGGTCGGCAAGTACCCGAAGGCGGCCGGGGCGGCCCTCTACACGCAGAAGGCGTTCAAGCTGCCCTTCCTCACGTTCATCGTCGCCTTCATGGTGATGTGCTCGGGCCTGTCGTCCGCGAGCGCCGCCGCGCGCGCCTTCAGCGGTGACTACCTGGACGAGCTGACGAACGGTGCGCTGCCGCCCACCCTGGTCGCCATCACCTTCATCGTCCTGCTGGCCGCCCTCAACCTGCGGGGCGTCTCCGAGTCGGTGAAGACGAACGTGGTGCTGACCCTGGTCGAGCTGACCGGCCTGCTGATCATCCTCACGATCGGCGCGTGGGCGGTGCTGAGCGGTGACGGCGAGCCGTCCCGCCTGACCGAGTTCGAGGCGAGCGGCACGGGATACGCCCTGCTCACCAGCGTCCTCGGCGCCACCGCCCTCGGTTTCTTCGCCTTCGTCGGCTTCGAGGACTCGGTGAACATGGCGGAGGAGACGAAGAACCCGACCCGGACCTTCCCCCGTGCGATCTTCATCGGGGTCGCCGTGACGGGCACGATCTACGTGCTGGTGGCGCTGGTCTCGTCGCTCCTGGTGGACGCCGAGACCCTGGCGGGCTCCAGCGGTCCGCTCCTCGAAGTGGTGAAGGCCGGCGGGGTGGACTTCCCGCACAAGCTCTTCGCCCTGATCGCCCTCTTCGCGGTCACCAACTCCGCCCTGATCAACATCATGATGGCCTCCCGCCTCTGCTACGGCATGGCCAACGAGCGCATCCTCCCGCGCGGCATGGCCCGCGTCCTGCCGCGCCGGCGTACGCCGGTCGTGGGCATCGTCTTCGTCACCCTCCTCGCGATCGGGCTGGTCTCCACCGGGGAGATCGAGGGCCTCGGTGACACCACCGCGTTCCTGTTGCTCTGTGTCTTCGCCGTCGTCAACATCGCGGTCCTGGTCCTGCGCCGGGACCGCGTCGACCACGCCCACTTCCGGACGCCGACGGCCCTGCCGGTGCTCGGCGCCCTGACGGCCCTGATCCTGGCGAGCCCGCTGGCCGACCGGCCGGCCGACGTCTACATCCGCGCGGGTGTCCTCCTGGTCATCGGCATCGCACTGTGGGCGGTGAACAAGCTGGTCCTCCGCACGCGGGGCGAATGACCCCCGTCGGGCAGGGACTACGCCCGACCGGAGGCCGTCGAGCAGGGGCCTACGCCCGTCGCCTGCCGCCCCCGGGTGCCGCGTCGCCCGCTCCGATGCCGGTGAGCCGGTAGTCGGGGACCCGCTTGCCCGTGGGGCGGCCGGCGCGTGCGGACAGCCGGTCGACCCGGACCCAGTAGAGCTGCCCGGCGGCCAGTTCACGGCGGCCCAGCCAGGCCGCCTTGAGGCGGAGGCCCGTGCCGAGGCCGGCGAGGAGCATCCCGCCCGCCGCGGGGAGCGCGAAGGACGAGCCCAGGGCGGCCGCGAAGCCGAGCAGCAGCCACCAGCGGTGGCCTCGGCGCCAGGCGCGCAGGGTCACGGCACGGTCCTGGAGCACGTCGTGCTTACCGGCGCGCACGGCGGCGCGCACCGGCGTGAGATACCGGCCACGCCCGGCCCACGCCACCCCGGCGGCCGCGACGATGAACAGCACGGCCCCCGCCAGCACCCCGATCCGCCGCCCGGTCAGCCCCGACGGCGCGGCCCCGACCCCGGCCGCGACCACTCCCAGCCACCACAACGGCGCCGCCCCGGCCCGCACCACGACGGCCACCCGAGCAAGCCCCTGCCCTCCGCGCGTCACGTTCCCCACCTCTCGTCATCATCGGTCGTCAGACACCGGTTCGTACGACAGTCGCGGGCACCGTAACCAGCGAACGTGAAGCGCGCCTGAGAATCGCGGATCTTCCCGTCCGCCACGGCCGCCCGGCCCCTCCGGGACGGCTACTCGACGAACAACCCCCTGGTCGCGGCCTTCGCGTCGAACTCCTCCAGCCGGGCCTGGGCGTCCGGCAGGTCGTCGCACATGGCCTCCAGGAGCACCCGGCCCAGCAGCATGGGGGCACAGGCCGTGTCGAAGGCGAGCCCGGTCCCGACGGCGGCGGGCAGCAGCAGGTCGGAGACCTTGGCGACGGGCGCGAACGCGGAGTCGGCGACCGTGACGACGAAGAGCCCCGCCTCCTTGGCGTACGTCAGGGTCTCGACGACCTCGCGGGGGTGGCGCGGCAGCGCGAAGCAGAGCAGCGCGGTCGCGCCCCCGCGCACGGCGGCGTCGATGCGGTCGTGGAGCATGCTGCCGCCCTCGTGCAGCAGCCGTACGTCGGGGTGGACCTTGGCGGCGAAGTAGGCGAACCCGTACGCCTGGGAGGCCGCGGCCCGCAGTCCGAGCACCGGCAGCGGGCGGGACGCGGCCAGCAGGCGCCCGGCCCGCGCCACCGGGGCCGGGTCGGCGAGCACCTCGGCCAGATGCCGCAGGTTCTCGATCTCGGCCTCGACGGCCTGCTGGTACTCGTTGTACGCGGTGGTGTCCGGGGCCGGCTCGGTGGGCCCGACGTCCCGCAGGTGCCGGCGCAGCGCCGGGTAGCCGTCGAAGCCCAGCGCCACCGCGAACCGGGTCACGGACGGCTGGCTCACCCCGGCCAGCTCCGCCAGCTCCACACTCGACAGGAACGGCACGTCGGCCGCCCGCCGCACCATGCTGTGGGCGATGCGTCGCTGGGTGGGCGTCAGCCGGTGCCCCTCGAAGAGCGTCTGCAGCCGCGCGGCGGGACTGTCCGTCATGCCCGTGCCGTTGTCCGCGCTCATGACGCGCTCCCCCTCAGTGGATCCGCCTGGACGTCCGTCCAGATCTCGGTGAACCGGTCGAGCAGTACGGCCGCCGCGCTCACGTCCGCCGTCAGCGGCCGGTCGGCGGGGTCCGGGTCGAGCACGGCCTCCGCCAGCTCCAGCGCCCGCGCGACGGGCAGGCCGGGATCCGGCCGCAGGTCCCGCTGGCGCAACGCCCGTACCGCCGCGACGAGTTCGCAGCCGACGACGAGCCGGTACGCGCCGCACGCCCGCAGCGTCTGCCGGGCGGCGAGCGAGGCGAAGCTGGCCTGTTCCTCGACGCCCCGGGAGAGTACAGCGTGACCGAGCGACGCGGGCGCGGAGAAGGCCCGCAGGTCACCGAGGGCGGCCCCGGCGGCGTACTCCAGGATCATCACGCCCGAGGAGGCGGGCTCGTGGTCGGCGAGGAAGGGCCGCAGCCGGGTGTAGGCGGGCTCGTTGAGCGAGGAGAGCCGGGAGGTCGACAGCCGTGCCACCTGGGTCACGGCCAGCCGGAAGTGGTCCAGGGCGAGGGCCAGTTGGGCCTGGTAGAAGCCGCCGTGGTGGTACGCGGCCATGTCCTCCGGGATGATCAGCGGGTTCTCCGCCGCAGCGTTGAACTCCACCTCCAGGACGCCCGCCAGCGCGTCGGCCGCGTCCAGCGCGGGCCCGTGGATCTGCGGCAGGCACCGGAAGCCGTACGGGTCCTGGAGCCGCCCCAGCGGAGGTGTGGGCCGGTCGGCCGCGCCGATCAGCTCCCGCATGCGCCGGGCCACCTCGCGCGCCCCCCGGTGGGCGCGCGCGACGTGCACGGGCGCCGCGTACGCCTCGTGCGAGCCGTCCACGGCGAGCAGCGAGAGCCCGGCGACGACCTGGGTGGCCGCGATCAGCCCCCGCAGTTCGTGCAGCGCGAGCGCGGCCTGTCCGAGCGTGAGCGCGTTGCTGCTGATCAGCGCGAGCGCGTCGTTGTTGTCGAGCGACTGCGCCTCGGGCACGCCGGACTCCCCCGACACCGGTGCCGGCCCCCGCCACGGATGCTCCCCCGCCAGCGCCAGCCCCACCTGGGCCAGGGCCGCGATGTCGCCCGTGCCCACCGAACCGAACTCGTTGACCACGGGGTACGCGCCGCTCTCCAGCGCCGCGCAGAGCGCGGTCACGACACCGGGCCGCAACCCCGCCCCGCCCGCGAGCAGCTGATTGGCGCGTACGGCGAGCATGGCCCGTACCTGCCGGGCGGGCAGTTCCTCACCGATGGCCCCGGCATGACTGCGCAGCAGCCGCAGACCGTGCTCGGCGGCGGCCTCGGTGGGCACGTCCTCGGTGCGGTTGGCGCCGACCCCGGTCGAGCGGCCGTACACCCGTCCGGTCGCCGCGATCAGCCGGGCGGCCTCCCACGATTCCTCGACCCGCCGCATCGCCGCGCCGTCGGGCACCGGCCGAACGACCCCGTCGGCGAGCCGCACGACGTCGGCGACCCCCAGCGCACACCCGTCGAGAACGACGAGCCCGGCAGAAGCGGCAGGCCCGACCGGCGCGCTCGGCCCGGCGGCGGCAACGGGGGCGTCCGTCGCGCCCATGATCCGAGAGGACATCACCAGCAGCCTCCTCAGCCCCGGTGGACACCACATATTCAGTCACCGAGAACTCTGCATGAGACTATGCAGGCCGGGCAAGGGATGCCGGACGGGAAACAAGGATGCCGGACGGGAAACAGGGGGGAGCCGGTGCGCCGACCGGGGGGCTAACCCCAGTGCCAGACGGCTCCCGGATCCCTACCGTGAGGAGCATGACCGGTATGGATGCCCGTGACGCCCAGCTCGGCGACACCGAGCTGAAGAAGGAACTCGCCGCCACCCTGCACGCCCGCAGAGACCTGGGCGACGACTACGAGTCCGCGCTCGTCGACTCGTTCCTGGAGAAGGTCGACCAGCGCATCGACAGCGTGGTCGACCGCCGGGTCCGGCGTCAGGTGGCCGAGCAGCAGATGGTGGTGGCCCGTGGCAGCCGCTCCCCCGACAAGTCCACCGACAGCTGGGGCGAACGCTACGGCTTCGGCGTGGTCTCCCTCGTCGCCGCCATCCCCCTGTCCGGTATCGGCGGCGGGGTGGCGGATCTGCGCGGCCTGTTCGTCACCTGGGCGGGCATCGTCGGCGTGAACGTGGCCTGGGCCCTGCGCAACTCGCCGATTCTGGACCGACGCCGGGACAGGCGCGGGGAATCGGAGTGGGAGAAGTGACCCGAGAAGATATGCGCGGGGACCGCCGCACCCCCGTGTGACGGGGGGCGGGACGACGGCGGTCCCCGCGAGGGACGCGGGCCGGGTCGGAACCGGGCTGGCGCGTCCGTGGCGTCCATGGAGGTCCGGGAGCCGCTCCGGAGGTCCTTGACGCCGTTCGGTTGTCGGCCGGAGCGGGGAGCCGCTCCCGCCCTGCCGACACCCACTAATGTGCCGGACCCGTGTTAAGCGGGTGCTGCGCGGACGTGACGCGCTCGTACCACTTCTGCGAAGTCAAACCCCTGGCTCGGGCAAATCTTCGACGAAGAAGGGCGCTTCACGGGATTTTTCCCCCGATTCAGACGCCCCTCCCCTCGCGCGGCAGATCCCGCCGCCGCTACGCCGCCGCTATGCCGCCCCTACTGCTTGACCCCGCCCTTGGCGAGGAACGCGAGCAGGTCCTGCCGGCTGACCACACCGGTCGGCTTGCCCTCGACCAGCACGATGGCCGCGTCCGCCGAGCCGAGCACGGTCATCAGGTCACCGACCGGCTCACCGGAGCCGACCTGCGGCAGCGGCGCGGACATGTGCTTCTCCAGCGGGTCGTCGAGCGAGGCGCGCTGGGTGAACAGGGCGTCCAGCAGCTCGCGTTCGACGACGGAGCCGACCACCTCGGCGGCCATGACGTCCGGGTGACCGGCGCCCGGCTTCACGATCGGCATCTGCGAGACGCCGTACTCGCGCAGCACCTCGATCGCCTGACCGACCGTCTCGTCCGGGTGCATGTGGACGAGGGACGGAATGGCGCCGTGCTCCTTGTGGCTGAGGACGTCGCCGACGCGCGCGCTCGGGCCCTCGTCCTCCAGGAAGCCGTAGTCGGCCATCCACTCGTCGTTGAAGATCTTGCTGAGGTAGCCGCGCCCGCTGTCGGGCAGCAGGACGACCACGATGTCGTCCGGGCCGAGGCGCTTCGCGACCTCCAGGGCGGCGACGACGGCCATGCCGCAGGAGCCGCCCACCAGCAGGCCCTCCTCCTTGGCCAGCCGCCGGGTCATCTGGAAGGAGTCCTTGTCGGACACGGCGACGATCTCGTCGGCGACGGTCCGGTCGTACGCGGTCGGCCAGAAGTCCTCGCCGACGCCCTCGACGAGGTACGGGCGCCCAGAGCCGCCGGAGTAGACCGACCCCTCGGGGTCGGCACCGATCACCTTGACGCGACCGTCACTGGCGTCCTTCAGGTACCGGCCGGTGCCGGAGATGGTGCCGCCGGTCCCCACGCCCGTCACGAAATGGGTGATCCGCCCCTCCGTCTGCTCCCACAGCTCAGGGCCGGTCGAGTGGTAGTGGGAGAGCGGGTTGTTGGGGTTGGAGTACTGGTCCGGCTTCCAGGCGCCGGGCGTCTCACGGACCAGCCGGTCGGACACGTTGTAGTACGAGTCGGGGTGCTCGGGGTCGACCGCCGTGGGGCAGACGACGACCTCGGCCCCGTACGCCCGCAGTACGTTGATCTTGTCGGTGCTCACCTTGTCGGGGCACACGAAGATGCACTTGTAGCCCTTCTGCTGGGCGACGATGGCGAGCCCCACACCGGTGTTTCCGCTGGTGGGCTCGACGATCGTGCCGCCGGGCTTGAGCTCCCCGCTCTTCTCCGCCGCCTCGATCATGCGCAGCGCGATGCGGTCCTTCACGGAACCGCCGGGATTGAAGTACTCGACCTTGGCCAGGACGGTCGCCTGGATGCCCTCGGTCACGCTGTTGAGCCTCAGCAGCGGGGTGTTGCCGACGAGGCTGATCATCGAGTCGTGGATTTGCACCGTTGTCTCCGGAGCCGCAAAAGGGATGGTCGTAATGTCCAGCCAGCCTAAGCCCCGTCCTCACTGTTCTTCTCCCTGTTCACCTTCCGCCGGGATTGGCCGAGGGCCGCTACGGGGCAAGGAGTGGGTGTACGGGTACGAGGAGGTGGCGGCGACGCATGACGAGCATGTCCAGAGCAAGGGTGGCCCGCCGCATCGCGGCGGGCGCGGCGTACGGCGGTGGCGGCATCGGTCTGCTGGGTGCGGCGGCCGTGGGCGTGGTGCTGGCCGAGGTGCGGATGGCCAAGCGCGTCGTGGGCAACGGGCACAGCCCGCACCCGCCGAGCGCGGAGGGTGTGTACGGCCACACGCACGGCAGCCGGTACGGTCGCGCGTACGGCTACGGCTCGTACGGCAGTTCGTACGACGCCCCTGACGATCCCCCGCTCCGCCTCGTCATGCTCGGTGACTCCACCGCCGCCGGTCAGGGCGTCCACCGGTCCCGGCAGACCCCGGGCGCGCTGATCGCCTCGGGGCTCGCGGCGGTCGCCGAGCGCCCGGTGCTGCTGCGCAACGTCGCGCTGCCGGGGGCACAGTCGGACGACCTCGACCGGCAGGTCGCCCTGGTCCTGGAGGACCCGGCCCAGGTCCCCGACGTCTGCGTGATCATGATCGGCGCGAACGACGTGACCCACCGGATGCCGCCGACCCGCTCCGTCCGCCATCTCTCCGCGGCCGTACGGCGGCTGCGGACCGCCGGGGCCGAGGTGGTGGTGGGCACCTGTCCCGACCTCGGCACGCTCGAGCCGGTGCAGCAGCCGTTGCGCTGGCTCGCCCGCCGGGCCTCGCGGCAGTTGGCGGCCGCCCAGACGATCGGAACCGTCGAGCAGGGCGGCCGCACCGTGTCGCTGGGCGACCTCCTCGGCCCCGAGTTCGAACAGAACCCGCGCGAGCTGTTCGGCCCCGACAACTACCACCCCTCCGCCGAGGGCTACGCGACCGCCGCGATGGCCGTCCTGCCGACGGTGTGCGCGGCGCTGGGCCTCTGGCCGGCGGACGAGGAGCGGCCGGACGCCAGCCGTCGCGAGGGCTTCCTGCCGGTGGCCCGCGCGGCCGCGGAGGCCGCGTCGGAGGCGGGTACGGAGGTGACGGCCGCGATGCCTACGGGGCCGCGTGGGCCGTGGGCTCTGCTGAAGCGGCGGCGTCGGCGGAGGGTGCCGGCGACGGACCCGGCGCCGGCCGCTACCGCGGAGGCGCAGCCGGGCGCCTAGTAGCTCGGGGGTGCGGGTTGCGTTGGCGGGCGCGGGTGAGTGGGGCTTCCCGCGCAGTTCCCCGCGCCCCTGAAAAGCAGGGGCTGCGCCCCGTGCTTTTCACCCCGCCCAGCCGTCGCCTTCCAGACCCGCCCGGCCGTGGTCTTCCAGACCCGCCCGGCCGTGGTCTTCCAGGCCCGCAGGGGCCTGGTCTTTCAGGCCCGCAGGGGCCTGGTCTTTCAGGGGCGCGGGGAACTGCGCGAGAAGCCCCACCGGACCCGCGGCCGCCAACGCAACCCCACCCCCGAGTCACTAGGCGCCCAACCAAAAAGCAAGCGCTTAGAAAAGTGCGGTCGGAGTCACACCCTCATGCCCGTGACCCAGACCATACGTACGGGTAACTTCCCCCACAGCCCCGCTTTCCGAACGCATGCCAATGGAGCCGTGATGCCCGAAGCCGTGATCGTCTCAGCCGCCCGCTCCCCCATCGGCCGCGCTTTCAAGGGCTCGCTGAAGGACCTGCGCCCCGACGACCTGACCACCACCATCGTCGCGGCCGCCCTCGCGAAGGTCCCGGAGCTGGACCCGAGGGACATCGACGACCTGATGCTGGGCTGCGGCCTCCCCGGCGGCGAGCAGGGCCACAACCTGGGCCGGATCGTGGCCGTACAGCTGGGCATGGACCACCTGCCGGGCTGCACGATCACCCGTTACTGTTCCTCCTCGCTCCAGACCTCCCGCATGGCCCTGCACGCCATCAAGGCCGGCGAGGGCGACGTCTTCATCTCGGCCGGTGTCGAGGTCGTCAGCAGCAGCGCGCGCGGCACCAGCGACATCCACACCGCCCGCAACCCGCTCTTCGCCGAGGCCGAGGCCCGCACGGAGGCGGTCTCGAAGTCGGTCGGCGCCTCCTGGCACGACCCGCGCGAGGACGGCCTGCTCCCCGACCCCTACATCGCGATGGGGCAGACCGCCGAGAACCTGGCCCGCCAGTGGGGCGTGACCCGGCAGGAGATGGACGAGTTCGGCGTCCGTTCGCAGAACCTCGCCGAGGAGGCCATCGGCAAGGGCTTCTGGGAGCGCGAGATCACCCCCGTGACGCTGCCCGACGGCACCGTCGTCAGCAAGGACGACGGCCCGCGCGCCGGCGTCACCCTGGAGGCCGTGCAGGGCCTGAAGCCGGTCTTCCGCGAGGACGGCCTGGTCACCGCAGGCAACTGCTGCCCACTGAACGACGGCGCCGCCGCCCTGGTGATCATGTCCGACACCAAGGCGCGGGACCTCGGCCTCACCCCGCTCGCCCGGATCGTCTCCACCGGCGTCTCCGGCCTCTCCCCCGAGATCATGGGCTACGGCCCGGTGGAGGCGTCGAAGCAGGCGCTGTCCCGCGCGGGTCTCACCGTCGACGACATCGACCTGTTCGAGATCAACGAGGCCTTCGCCGCCCAGGTGATCCCCTCCTACCGCGACCTGAACATCCCGCTGGACAAGCTGAACGTGAACGGCGGCGCCATCGCCGTCGGCCACCCCTTCGGCATGACCGGCGCCCGGATCACCGGCACGCTCATCAACTCCCTCCAGTTCCACGACAAGCAGTTCGGCCTGGAGACGATGTGCGTCGGCGGCGGCCAGGGCATGGCGATGGTCATCGAGCGCCTCAGCTGACCGTACGGTCCCGCGTGGAGCCGTGACCGCACGGAAGCGCACCGTGATGCTGTGGCCCGGAGTCCCGGAATCCGTGGGACTCCGGGCCGTTTTGTGATCCAATCTCCCCCAGGATGTGACCTATCTCCCCCCGGAGAGCGATTTACGCAGCTCAGAGCCGTTTCACCACCAAACATCGGGGCAAGTTTCCTGCCCGTTTCGTGACGTTACGCACTGACAGCTGGTTAGTCCGCCCTTCAAGCTGATGTAGGAAGTCGGGGGTCGACTTTGAACCGGGAGTACGTCAGTGAGCGCCATGCCGATCGCCTTGCTGCTCACCACGGCCGCCACCGCCGCCGTGGGCGTCGCCGTCCTGCGCACCCTCGTGGGTCTGCGCCGACAGGTCGCTGCCTTGCGCACCGAGCTGGCCGAGAGCCGGACCGCCGGGGCACGCGCCCTGGTGCCGGCCGCCCGTCCGGCCGCCGATACCGAGGAGATACGCGCCGCCGTCGCCGAGGCCCTCGCCGAGGAGCGGGAGCGTGAGCTCGCCGAGGCCCGGGCCTTCTGGGCCGCCCAGGAGTCCCGTGACGTCACCGACACGCCGCCGCTGCTGGGGCTGCCCGAGAGCGAGCTGTTCCTGCCCCGGCAGTCCGATTTCGCGGGCCTGGAGCACCTGGAACACCTGGAGCCGGTGATCGAGCCCGGTCTGGAGAGCGACGAGTTCGCCGGGGACTCCGCCGAGCTGGCCGCGGCCCGCCGCCGCCACCCCTCGCACCCCGATTTCGTGCCGGTGCAGTCACCTGTCGCCAACGACCACGAGCGCACGGTCGCCTGCCTGGAGGACCTCGCCGCGTCCCGCACCGAGCTGGCCGACGTCCGCCCGGGCCCCCTGGGCACCCTCGACGTCTACGTCTTCGCCGACGGCACCACCCTGTGCATGACCCCCGGCCACCGCGAGACCGCCGAGCGCCTCGCCACGGCCCTCCAGACCGGCGACACCCCGGTCCTCCTGGGCGGCTCGGGCATCTCCGGCGCGTACACCCTCACGTTCGAGTGCGGCGACGACATGGTCTACATACTGGCGGACCGGGTCATCGCGTCCCTGTAGACGCCGAGACTCCCTGGCTCGCCCGGGGCGCCGTTTCCGTCGCCGAGCAGGGCCGCGCCCCGAGGGGGCGCGGGGAACTGCGCGAGACGCCCCACCGGGCCCGCACCCGCCGACGAACGCGCGCCCCCCTCCCCCGTGGGCGCCGGCGCACCCCGTGAGGGCTCGTCTCACACCCCGGCCCGCCGCTGAGCCTCCTCCACCAGTGCCACGGCCTCCGCGAGCGCCTCCTCGTCCGCCAGCACCAGCGCGAGATCATTACCCGCGACCATGACCTGATCGGCCGCCGCGAACATGCCCGCGTCCGGCATCTCGTGGAACGGCCCCTCGGGCGTCTCCAGCCGCTGGGCACGCAGTGCCAACTCCCTGGCCAGCCCCAGCGCCTCCGCGGCGGCACTCCGCTGCAGCCGGCTCTGCGGGGCCGCCCGCAGCCGGTCGGCGAAATGATCCACGGCACGGGTCAACGGCGTCGTATCAAGCACGCCGCGAGCGTACGCGCCTGAACCGGACTGTTGCCAACAGGCCGCCACTCAGGCAACGTGACCTGAAGGACCGGCTTACATTCCCTTTCGTCCGGAGGCGCCGATGTCCCAAGTCTTCTCCGAGGAGACCCATCGCAACCTGCTCGCCCGCATCCCCCATTGCACCGGTCGCGAAGTCTCCGACTGGCTCCGCAAAGTCGACGAAGGCCCCGCTCTCTTCAATTTCGAGGAGAAGGTCAGCTGGCTCCGGCACGAGTACGACCTCGCGTACGGACACGCCAAAGCGATCATTCACGAGTACGACCTGAGGAGGGCCGCGCGGAAGCTCCGGTGAAGCCGCCGAGAACCCATGAAGGGCCCCCGAACCGCGAGGTTCGGGGGCCCTTCATCACTGTTCCCGCCAGATCGGCGCGATCCGTGCGATCGGCGCGACCTGTTCGATCTAGTCGTCGCCGCTGAAGATGGCGACCAGGCGGAGCATCTCGATGTAGATCCACACGAGGGTCATGGTCAGGCCGAACGCGGCCAGCCAGGCCTCCTCGCGCGGGGCACCGTAGGCGATGCCGTCCTGGATCTGCTTGAAGTCGAGGGTCAGGAAGAACGCGCCGAGCAGGATCGCGAGGATGCCGACGATCGCGCCGAGCGGGCCCATGCTGCGCAGTCCGCCGTCGGGGGCGAGCCCGAAGACGACCAGCAGCAGGTTGACCGCCATGACGAGGATGAAGGCGATCGCGATGGTCATGCCGATGCGGGCGTACCGCGCGGTGACCCGGATCCAGCCCGCCTTGTAGACCAGGAGGGTGGCGCCGGAGACGGCCATGGTGCCGAGCACCGCCTGGAAGGGCGCGCCGCTCCACTGCGAGTTGAACATCTCGCTGAGCACGCCCAGGAAGACACCCTCGAAGGCGGCGTACGCCAGGATCAGCGCGGGCGAGGCCTTGCGCTTGAAGGACTGCACCATCGCCAGGACGAAGGCGATGAGCGCGGCGCCGATGGCCAGGCCGTAGCTCGTGGGCGACACCGGCAGGAGGGCCCAGGCAAGGACCGCGCCGACGACGACCGTGCCGAGCGTCATGGCCGAGCGCATGACGACGTCGTCCATGGTCATGGCGCCCGTGCGGGCCGGAGCCTGCGGCGGGGTGCCGGGCTGCACGCCCGGCTGGGCGTACGGGTTCGTCGCGTACGGGTTGCCGCCCTGCTGGGCGTAGGGGTTGCCCTGGGTGCCGACAGCTGCTCCCCCGGCCTGCGGCGCGGTGTTGAAGCCCGCGTAGCCGTTGTCGCGGCTGAACCCCCGTCGCGAGAAGACCGGGTTGCTGCTCCTCATTTCACTCCTCCATGGCCACCCTGCGTGGCCTTGGCTCAAGAGTAATAGGTAGGCAAAAGAATGACCCTAGTGCTTGGGGAGGATCTTTCCCCTGCCCTGACATCGAACACGCTACGCGTCCCCCTGATTCCCCGCCCCACCCCCCTCAACCCAAACCCACCCCCACCCACGTCACGCGACCCGCTCCCGGCGCTCGCAGCCACTGGCGGTGAAGGCCTGGTCGCTCGCCTTGACGGTCACGCTGTCGGGCCCCGTCCCACCGTCGGCCGCGATGACGTCCTCCGCCTCGTGGGTGGTGCCCTTCAGCCGCGCCCATGAGCAGTACGTGACGACCCCACCCTGCGGCCCGTCGGTGCGACAGACACCCGGCTCGATGTCCTCCCCCACGATGAAGGTGCCGTCCCCGGGGATCCCGTCGCCCGTCGGCTTCTCGGCGGCCCCCAGCGCGCGTGCCACCGTCGGTCGGGCGGCGCCGCCACCCCGGGAATCGTCACCGGCGGCGAACCCGATCCCCGCACCGATCGCCATGAGGACAGGGTGCGGCCGGGGCCGGTGAGGTGCACCTCAGGTAGGGGAAGGGATGTGGGGGTGTGGGGAGAAATGTGCTGGGTTGGTCGGAGGTGCCCGGAACCGGACTTGAACCGGTACGCCCGCGAGGGGCAGCGAGGTTTAAGCTCGCCGTGTCTGCATTCCACCATCCGGGCAGGCCATGGGCTCCGCGCTGCGGTCCCGAGCCTATCGGGACGCCTCCCCCGAACAGTCGAAGAGCGGACCGATGTTGTCTTATTTTATTGACGTCTGAGGGTGCATCAGCCCACGGAACACGCCATCCGCACTTGCCAATAGCCTTACGGACGGCAGGACCGGCCGCGCGCGGAATGACGGAATTTCACCGCCCGAACGAGCGGCCCCACCCGGCACACACGCGGTGACGCGGTGACTCGTGTCGGTCATGTCCCCCACACCCCGGTCGGAGCCGACCGTCATCCCCAGGTATGACGAGCCCCCCGCCGGTCCGTCAGAAGTCTGCCCCCGGAACCGGAACAGCGGCTGACTACACGGCGCCCCTCCGCCGAGACGATGGAGCCGTCCAAGAATCGACACGCGCCGTCGTCCCGACAGGAGTTCCCACCCGTGACCACCACTCCCCTCGCCGACCGTTCCACCGCCGTGGCCGCCCGCGCCACGGAACTGTCGAAGGTCTACGGACAGGGCGAGACCCGTGTCGTCGCGCTGGACCAGGTGACCGTCGACTTCCGGCAGGCCCAGTTCACCGCGATCATGGGCCCCTCCGGGTCCGGCAAGTCCACGCTGATGCACTGCGTGGCCGGCCTCGACACCTTCTCGGCCGGCTCCGTCCGCATCGGCGAGACCGAACTGGGCTCGCTGAAGGACAAGCAGCTCACCAAGCTCCGCCGGGACAAGATCGGCTTCATCTTCCAGGCGTTCAACCTGCTGCCGACGCTGACCGCGCTGGAGAACATCACCCTCCCGATGGACATCGCCGGCCGCAAGCCGGACAAGCAGTGGCTGGACACCGTGATCCGCATGGTGGGCCTCGCCGACCGGTTGAGCCACCGGCCCGCCCAGCTCTCCGGCGGCCAGCAGCAGCGCGTCGCCGTGGCGCGGGCGCTCGCCTCCCGGCCGGACATCATCTTCGGGGACGAGCCCACCGGAAACCTCGACTCGCGTTCGGGCGCCGAGGTGCTGGGCTTCCTGCGCAACTCCGTACGGGAGTTGGGGCAGACCGTGGTGATGGTGACGCACGACCCCGTGGCCGCGGCCTACGCGGACCGCGTCATCTTCCTCGCCGACGGGCGCATCGTGGACGAGATGCACGAGCCGACGGCGGACCTGGTGCTGGACCGGATGAAGAGGTTCGACACCAAGGGGCGGACGAGCTAGAGGAGTTCACCCCCCTCTGCTCCCACTGCCCCTTCGCGCACTCCGGCCTCCTCCGGCCCGCTCCAGCCTCCTTCGGCCCACTCCGGCCTCGGCCGCCCCGACCCCGAAACAGGGACCCCTTCATGTTCCGTACCGCCCTGCGCAACGTGCTCTCGCACAAGGCCAGGCTTCTCATGACCGTGCTCGCGGTGATGCTCGGCGTCGCCTTCGTGTCCGGCACGCTGGTCTTCACGAACACCATCTCGGACGCGCTCCAGAAGAGTTCGGCCAAGGGCTTCGACCACGTGGACGTCGCGATCCGGTCGGAGTACCAGCCGGACGAGGGCGACACCGTCGCCGAACAGCCGAAGCTCACCCCGGAGTTGCTGAAGAAGGTCGAGCGGGTGCCCGGCGCCGAGTCGGCGTTCGGTGTGGTGAGCGGGTTCACCGCCCTCGCCGGCAAGGACGGCAAGCTGATCGGCGGCGGCTTCCAGTCGCAGGGCGGGAACTTCTGGGGGACGGACGACCCCCGGTATCCCCTCCAGGACGGCGGCCGCGCGCCCCGGGGCGCGGACGAGATCGCGATCGACTCGGAGACCGCGAAGCGGGCCGGGTACAAGGTGGGCGACACCGTGCGGCTGTCCGTCGACGGCCCGGTCCTCACCCCCACCATCAGCGGGATCTTCACGACGGACGACGGCAATGTCGCCGCCGGCGGCAGCCTCACCCTGTTCGACACGGCGACGGCGCAGAAGCTCTTCCACATGGAGGGCGAGTTCGACACGATCAACGTGACGGCAGCGCCGGGCACCAGCCAGGCCCAGTTGCAGAAGGCCGTCGACAAGGTCCTGCCGAAGGACGCCGCCCACACCACCACCGGTCAGCAGCTCGCGGACGACCAGGCCACGCAGATCGCCGCCCAGATGAGCGGCCTGAAGAACGGGCTGCTGGTCTTCGCCGGGATCGCCCTGTTCGTGGGCACGTTCATCATCGCCAACACCTTCACGATGCTGGTCGCCCAGCGCACCAAGGAACTGGCGCTGCTGCGCGCGGTCGGCGCCTCCCGCCGCCAGGTGACGCGGTCCGTGCTGATCGAGGCGTTCGTGGTGGGCGCGGTCGCCGCCGTCACCGGTCTCGCCGCCGGCGTCGGGATCGGCGCCGGGATGCGGGCCCTGATCGGCTCCCTCGGTGAGACCGTCCCCGCCGGGCCGCTGGTGGTCTCCCCCGGCACGGTCGCCACCGCCCTGCTCGTCGGCGTGCTGATCACGATGCTGGCCGCCTGGCTGCCGGGCCGCCGCGCGGCGAAGATCCCGCCGGTCGCCGCGATGAGCAGCGTGCACGCGAAGGCGACGACCAAGTCGCTCGTCGTACGGAACACGATCGGCGCGCTGTTCTCCGGCGCGGGCGTCGCCACCGTCCTGTACGCCACCACGATGGACGGCTCGGACGGTCAGGCCCCGATGGGCTTCGGCGCGGTCCTGCTGATCATCGGCGTCTTCGTCCTCACCCCGCTCCTCTCCCGCCCCCTGATCGCGGCGGCCGCGCCCCTCATGCGGGTCTTCGGGATCTCCGGCAAGCTCGCCCGGCAGAACTCCGTGCGCAATCCGCGCCGTACCGCCGCGACCGCCTCGGCGCTGATGATCGGTCTGACGCTGATCACCGGCATGACGGTGATGGCGGGCAGCCTGCAGAAGTCCATCGGCAAGATGGCCGCCGACGCGATCAAGGCGGACTACGTCGTCTCGATGGCCAACGGCAACTTCCTCTCCCCGGACGTGGAGAAGAAGCTCGCCGCGACCGAGGGCGTCACCGCCGTCTCGCCGCTGCGCAACGCGGAGTCCCGGATCGGCGACGAGACCGAGTACCTCACGGGCGTCAACGGCGCGGCCATCGCGAAGCTCACCGACTTCCCCCTCGACAGCGGACGGTTCAAGGTCGGCGGCGGCGAGGTCGTGGTGGACGCGGAGACCGCCGAGCGGCGCGGCTGGAAGACCGGTTCGGAGTTCACGGCCGGGTTCGAGGGGGGCCGGAAGCAGAAGCTGACGGTCGCCGGGGTCTACGAGAACAACGAGCTGATCCGGGGCATCCTCCTCGACAACAGGACGCTCGACGCGCGGCTGCCCGCCGAGGTCGACCCGGCCGACATGATGGTCATGGTGAAGACCTCGGCCGGTGCCTCCGACGCCGCCAAGGACCGGCTGGAGAAGGCCCTCGGCGAGAACCCGGCGATCAAGGTCCAGAGCGGACAGGACCTCTCCGACGACATCGCGAAGATGTTCACGCTGATGCTGAACATGCTGTACGGCCTGCTGGCCATGGCCGTGATCGTCGCCGTCCTCGGGGTGATCAACACCCTGGCGATGTCGGTGTTCGAGCGCTCGCAGGAGATCGGCATGCTCCGTGCGATCGGTCTCGACCGGCGGGGCATCAAGCGGATGGTCCGTCTGGAGTCCCTGGTCATCTCCCTCTTCGGCGGAGTCCTCGGCATCGGCCTGGGCGTCTTCTTCGGCTGGGCCGCCGGCGAACTCGTCGCCAGCAGGATGCCGACGTACGAACTGGTCCTCCCCTGGGCCCGGATGGCCGTCTTCCTCCTGCTCGCCGCCACCGTCGGCATCCTGGCCGCGCTGTGGCCGGCCCGGCGCGCGGCGAAGCTGAACATGCTCGCGGCGATCAAGTCGGAGTAGCCGAGGCGGACATACGGACGGGGGCGCGTACATGGCCGTACGCGCCCCCGTCCGGGCGTTCAGGCGCCCCAGGTCCGGGCCCTGAGCGGAAGGCCCGACGCACCCCCTTCCGGCGGCCGTACGGCCAGTACCTGGTTGACGCCGAGGCGGTTGCGTTCGAAGCCGAGGGCGGAGGCGGCCATGTAGAGGCGCCAGACGCGGGCGCGGCCGGGGCCGACCAGGGCGACGGCGTGCGCCCAGCGCGCTTCGAGGTTGGTGACCCAGGCGCGCAGGGTGAGGGCGTAGTGCTCGCGCAGGGACTCCACGTCGCGGACCTCGAACCCGGCGCGTTCGAGCTGGGTGACGGTGGTGCCGATGGGGGCGAGTTCGCCGTCCGGGAAGACGTACGCGTCGATGAAGCCGTCGACGGAGTACGTGCTCTCGTCGCGCTGCGGGCGCCGGGAGATCTGGTGGTTGAGCAGCCGTCCGCCGGGGCCGAGCAGCCGGTACAGGTTCTCGGCGTAGTCCAGATACCGGTCCGCGCCCACGTGTTCGGCCATGCCGACGGAGGAGATCGCGTCGTAGGGCCCGTCGGTGACGTCGCGGTAGTCCTGGACGCGGATCTCGACGCGGTCGGTGAGGCCCTCGTCGGCGACGCGCTTACGGGCGTAGGCGGCCTGCTCCTGGGAGAGGGTGACGCCGACGACGTGGACGCCGTACTCGCGGGCCGCGTGCACGGCCATGGAGCCCCAGCCGCAGCCGACGTCGAGGAGCCGCTGCCCCGGCCCCAGGCCGAGTTTGCGGCAGATGAGATCGAGCTTGTCGTGCTGGGCGGCTTCGAGGGGGGTGGTGCCGTCGGAGGCGGACCAGTAGGCGCAGGAGTACACCATCGACGGGCCGAGGACGGCCTCGTAGAAGTCGTTGCCGACGTCGTAGTGGTGGCTGACGGCTCGTCTGTCGGTGCGTCTGGTGTGCCGGTGGCGGGCGCGGACCTCCTCGCGGGGCGGTTCGGGCGGCAGCAGGACGGCCGGGCCGGCGAGCTTCAGCAGGTCCTTGACGGCCGCCCGTGCGCGCGGGTCGCGCAGGGTGTCGGCGAGGCTCCGGGCGTCCTCGTCCCGCTCCCACACGTGTCCGGCCACGAGGTCCAGTACCGCGTAGAGGTCGCCGTCCACACCGAGGTCACCGGCCACCCAGGCGCGGGCCAGACCCAGCTCGCCCGGCTTCCACAGCAGTCGGCGCAGGGCCCTGCGGTTGCGTACCACGAGGACGGGGGCCTCCGGCGGTCCGGCCGTCGATCCGTCCCAGGCCCGCAGCCGGACCGGGAGCGGGGTCCCCGACAACTGCTCGAACAGGGTCTTCAGCCGCGACGCGGCGTCCTGCATGGCGCACACCTCCGTGACAACAGATCCCGGAATGTCCAACGCCACGGTAATCACCTGCGGGGCTGTGCCGTATTCCCGTGGGGAGGTGTGTTCTTCGGGTGCGGGCGCGTGGGGGCTGGCCGCGCAGTTCCCCGCGCCCCTGAAAAGCCGGGGCTGCGCCCCGTGCTTTTCAGGCCCGCAGGGCCTGTGCTTTTAGGGGCGCGGGGAACTGCGCGGGAAGCCCCACGCACCCGCACCCGCCAACGCACCCCGAACCCCCGAGTTGTCACGCGCACGCCGAAGGGCCCCCCGCACCACGGATGGCGGGAGGCCCTTCAGAGCGAGCGGTCAAGACGTCAGGACGCCTTGGCCTTCTCCTCGGTCTTGGCCGGAGCGGCAGCGACCGGCGCCGGCTTCGCCGCCTCGTAGAACTCCTCGCGCGGAGTCTCGATCGCGCCCAGCGAGACGACCTCGCGCTTGAGGAACATCGCGAGCGTCCAGTCGGCGAAGACGCGGATCTTGCGGTTCCAGGTCGGCATGGCGAGCCCGTGGTAGCCACGGTGCATGTACCACGCCAGGCGACCGCGCAGCTTGATCTTCATCTTGCCCATGACGATCATCGCGACGCCCTTGTGGAGGCCGAGACCCGCCACCGCGCCCTTGTTGGAGTGCGCGTACTCCTTCTGCGGGAAGCCCCGCATGCCGGAGACCACGTTGTCGCCGAGGACCTTGGCCTGACGCAGCGCGTGCTGCGCGTTCGGCGGGCACCAGGCGTTCTCGACGCCGGCCTTGCGGGCGGCGACGTCCGGGACCTGGGCGTTGTCGCCGGCGGCCCAGATGTAGTCGGTGCCGGTGACCTGGAGCGTCGGCGACGCGTCCACGTGGCCGCGGGGGCCGAGCGGCAGGCCGTAGCGGGAGAGGACCGGGTTGGGCTTGACGCCGGCGGTCCAGACGATCGTGTTGGAGTCGACCTCCAGGCCGTTCTTCAGCACGACGTGGCCGTCGACGCAGGAGTCCATGGAGGTGTTGAGGTAGACCTCGACCCCACGGCCCTCCAGGTGCTCCTTGCCGTAGCTGCCGAGCTTCGGGCCGACCTCGGGGAGGATCTTGTCGGCGGCGTCGACGAGCACGAAGCGCATGTCCTCGCGGGACACGTTCTTGTAGTACTTCGCGGCGTCGCGCGCCATGTCCTCGACCTCGCCGATCGTCTCGGCGCCGGCGAAGCCACCGCCCACGAAGACGAAGGTGAGCGCCTTGCGGCGGACGTCCTCGTCGGTCGTGGAGTCGGCCTTGTCGAGCTGTTCGAGGACGTGGTTGCGCAGGCCGATGGCCTCCTCGATGCCCTTCATGCCGATGCCCTGTTCGGCGAGGCCGGGGATCGGGAAGGTGCGGGAGACCGCGCCGAGCGCGATCACCAGGTAGTCGAAGGGCAGCTCGTACGCCTCGCCGACGAGCGGCGCGACGGTGGCGACCTTGCGGTCCTGGTCGATGGTGGTGACCCGACCGGTGAGGACCTCCGCCTTCGGCAGCACGCGTCGCAGCGGGACGACGACGTGCCGGGGGGAGATGCTGCCGGCGGCGGCTTCGGGGAGGAAGGGCTGGTAGGTCATGTACGACCGGGGGTCGACGACCGTGACGGTCGCCTCGCCGTAGCGCATCTTCTTGAGGATGCGCCGAGCTGCGTACAGGCCTACGTACCCACCGCCTACTACGAGGATCCTGGGACGCTCCGTGGTGCTCATGCCATCGAGTATGTACCCGCCATACGGGGGTCGCTCGTGCGCCCCTTCACAAGCTTCCCCACCCCCTCTGCTACACTGCGCGACCCCTTTTCCCGGGCCCTCGCTCCACCAGGGGACCGACCGGGGGGTTTGACCGTTGTCAAGGCCGCGTGAACTGCCGTTCCGGTCTCCCGAGGGCTCTGGACCACCCTTCGGTTTCACACGGACGAGACCCCTGCGAAACCCGCTCGGGGACGCCCTGTTGACCCCCTGGATCCCCGGAACGCTCTGCGGAGCCTCAAAACATCGCTCAACAGGGGCGATTCTCTTGTGAAGAACTTCACGAACTTTCTCGGCGCCGGGTCGACGAGGGGCGCCGGAGCACCCCTCGGACGCGCTCATACGTTATCCGAACAGCTCAAGCGAGGCTACCGGCGAGTAGTAAACAACACCTCACAGGCGCCCGCCGACCGCCGGGAGGATCCCGGCGGCCACCCGCGAGCTACGCCACGGACCAGGCGATGCCGTCCAGAATGTCGTGTTCGCTCACCACGACCTCCGTCGCCCCGATCCGCTCCATGATCGACAGCAGGACGAGGGCGCCCGCCGCGATCACGTCCACCCGGCCGGGATGCATGGAGGGGACGGCCTCCCGCTCCGCGTGCGTCGAGCGCAGCAGCCACTCGGTGATCTCCCGGACCCGGTCGTAGGGGATCCGGGAGTGGTGGATGGCCGCCGAGTCGTACGCGGGCAGGTCCTGGGCGATCGCGGAGATGGTGGTGACCGAACCGGCGAGCCCGACCAGGGTGTGCGCCTCGCGCAGCGGCACGTCCCGCTCGGCGAGGTCGAGGGCCGCCTCGATGTCGGCGCGGATCGCGGCGATCTGCTCCGGGCCGGGCGGGTCGACCACCGCCCCGTCCCGGACGAGGTGCCGCTCGGTCAGCCGTACGCAGCCGATGTCCACGGAGCGGGCGCCGCGCACCTGGTCGTCGCCGACGACGAACTCGGTGGAGCCGCCGCCGATGTCCACGACCAGATAGGGCTTGGTGAGGTCGGTGCGCCCCGTCAGCTCCTTGGTCGCGCCGGTGAAGGAGAACTCGGCCTCGCGGTCGCCGGAGATCACCTCGGGCTCGACGCCGAGGATGTCGAACACCCCGCGCACGAACTCGTCCCGGTTCTCGGCGTCCCGGGAGGCGGAGGTGGCGACGAAACGGATGCGCTCGGCGCCCAGTTCCTTGATGACGGCCGCGTACTCGCGGCAGGCCGCGAAGGTCCGCTCCAGCGCCTCGGGGGCCAGCCGTCCCGTGCGGTCGACTCCCTGGCCGAGCCGGACGATGATCATCCGCCGGTCCAGCTCGACGAGTTCACCGGTGGTCGGGTCGCAGTCGGCGACGAGGAGCCGGATGGAGTTCGTACCGCAGTCGACGGCGGCGACCCGGGTCACTGGTCGTCCCCCTCGGGCAGCGTGACGCACGGGCCCTTCGCCCACCACTCCGGCAGCATCGCGATCGCCTCGTCGCCCAGCGGGTTGACGCCGGGACCGGCGGCCAGCGAGTGGCCGACGAGGACGTGCAGGCACTTCACCCGGTCCGGCATGCCGCCCGCGCTGGGGAAGCCCTCCAGGACCTCGATCTCGTCGCGGCGGGCGATGTAGTCCTCGTGCGCGGCCCGGTAGGCGGCGGCCAGTTCGGGGTCGTTCGCCAGCCGCTCCGTCATCTCCTTCATCACGCCGTTCGCCTCCAGCGTGCCGATCGCGGAGGCCGCGCGCGGGCACGTCAGGTAGTACGTCGTGGGGAAGGGCGTCCCGTCCGGCAGGCGCGGCGCCGTCTCGACGACGTCCGGCTGTCCGCAGGGGCAGCGGTGCGCGATGGCGCGCAGACCGCGCGGCGGACGGCCGAGCTGCTGCTGGAAGGCCTCGACGTCGGCGTCGGTCGGCTCGGTGCGCGGGGTGGGCGGCGGAGGGGTCTGCATAACCTGCTACTCAAGTCCTCGGTGTGGCTCATCGGTTGACGGTCACGAAGGTGGCCGTTCAGCTGTCGGCGGCGTCGGCCTTGTCGACCCCGTCCCAGACGTTGGTGTACCAGGGGCGGTCGGCCGCTCCTTGGGTCGTACGGGACTGCTTCGCCGCGTCCGGGTCGATCATCGTGTAACCGGTCTCGCCCGGCATCACATAGTGCAGCCGCTCGCGGATGCGCTGCTCGGCGTACGCGTCGTCCTGCCAGCGCGCCTTGAGGTCGCGCAACTCCTCGACCCGCTCGCGCGCCTCTTCGCGCTGCCGCTGCATGTCGGCGATCTCGGCGCGCTGGGAGACGTACTGCCTTATGGGATAGGCGAGCGCCACGATCATCGAGCAGAGGACGAGGGCGAGCAGCGCGGCCCGGCCGGTCAGTCGGGAGCGGCGGGCCTGGCGCTTGGTCTGGGAGCGGTAGACCCGGGCGGCCGTCTGCTCACCGAGCACCTTCAGCCGCGTCGCGGTGGAGAAACGGTCCCGGTCCCGGTCCTTCACGGCCATGTCCCGCTTCCCCTTCCGCTTCTGCCTTCTCCCGCGCGCACGCGCGTACGTCCCCGCACACGGTACGGGACCGGTACGGGGACGTACGTACGACTGGCTAAGCCTTAACCCTGTACGGGTCAGCCCTTGAAGCGGGGGAAGGCCGAGCGGCCGGCGTAGACCGCGGCGTCGTCGAGGATCTCCTCGATGCGCAGCAGCTGGTTGTACTTGGCGACGCGGTCCGAGCGGGCCGGGGCGCCGGTCTTGATCTGGCCGCAGTTCACGGCGACGGCGAGGTCGGCGATGGTGACGTCCTCGGTCTCGCCGGAGCGGTGGGACATCATGCACTTGAAGCCGTTGCGCTGGGCCAGCTCGACGGCGTCCAGGGTCTCGGTCAGCGAACCGATCTGGTTGACCTTGACCAGCAGGGCGTTGGCGGAGCCCTCCTCGATGCCGCGGGCGAGGCGCTCGGGGTTGGTGACGAAGAGGTCGTCGCCGACGATCTGGACCTTGTCGCCCAGCTTCGTGGTGATGGTGTTCCAGCCGGCCCAGTCGTCCTCGAACAGCGGGTCCTCGATGGAGACGAGCGGGTACGCCTCGACGAGGTCGGCGTAGTACTCGGTCATCTCGGCGGCGGAGCGCTCCTTGCCCTCGAAGACGTACACGCCGTCCTTGTAGAACTCGGAGGCGGCGACGTCGAGCGCCAGGGCGATCTGCTCGCCGGGGGTGTAACCGGCCTCCTTGATGGCCTCGATGATGAGGTCGAGGGCGGCGCGGTTGGACTCCAGGTTCGGGGCGAAGCCGCCCTCGTCGCCGAGGCCGGTGGACAGGCCCTTGGTCTTCAGCACCTTCTTGAGGGTGTGGTAGACCTCGGCGCCCCAGCGCAGGGCCTCGGAGAAGGACTCCGCGCCGATGGGGGCGATCATGAACTCCTGGATGTCCACGTTGGAGTCGGCGTGCGAGCCGCCGTTCAGGATGTTCATCATCGGAACGGGCAGCAGGTGCGCGTTCGGGCCGCCCAGGTAACGGAAGAGCGGGAGGTCGCTGGCCTCGGAGGCGGCGTGGGCGACGGCGAGGGAGACGCCGAGGATGGCGTTGGCGCCGAGGGAGCCCTTGTTGTCGGTGGCGTCCAGGTCGAACATCGCCTGGTCGATGAGGCGCTGCTCGGTGGCGTCGTAACCGACGAGCTCCGGGCCGATCTGCTCGATCACGGCGAGGACGGCCTTCTCGACGCCCTTGCCGAGGTAGCGGTTCGGGTCGCCGTCACGAAGCTCGATGGCCTCGAAGGCACCGGTGGAGGCGCCGGACGGAACGGCGGCACGACCCGTGCTGCCGTCGTCGAGGCCGACCTCGACCTCGACGGTGGGGTTGCCTCGCGAGTCGAGGATTTCCCGGGCTACGACGACGTCGATGGACGGCACGAGCATCTCCTTCATGGAATGTGACGCGGAAGTGCGGGGCCCGCGGGCCTTGCGACTAGAGCCTAACCGCCCCGGGCTCGTCGGCAGCCGACCGACCGTCCCGTGGACAGAGAGACCGTACCTATTGTTCCAGCTCGGAACAAAGGGGGGTGGGCCGGAAAGTGAACAGAAGGAGGGGGCGGACATGAAAAAGCCCCGCCCCGGTGCGTACGGGGGAATGCGCACCGAGGCGGGGAGCTCGCGAGAGACGGGGGGACGGCCCTCACGAGGTCTTCACTATGGAGGACACGGATGTGAGCGGGCTGTGGTTCAGCTGGGAAGCGGCCCGAATTTCTCGGCCCAGCCGAACCCGCCCCGCCTGCCCGGCCGTGGGGGCGGCCGTGGGGGCGGCAGGCGTGCGGTGGCCGTCGCCTCCGCCAGGGGGTCAGCTCAGGTGGAGCTGCTGGCCCGGGTAGATGAAGTCGGCGTCGTCGATGATGTCCTTGTTCAGCTCGAAGAGCTTCTCCCAGCCACCCTTGACGTTCTTCTTCTCGGCGATGGCGCTGAGGGTGTCGCCGGTGACGACCTTGTACTCGCCGTCGCCCTTCTTGACCTTCTTGCCGGTTGGGGTCTCGACGGTGGCGCGCTCGGAGGAGCGGGAGGCGCGGGTGTCCTCGGTGCTCTTCTTGGTGCTCTCCTGCGTGTTCTGCTGCGAGGAGCCGGAGTTCGAGGAGCCGGAGGAGGCGGCGGCACCGTTGTACGCGGCACCGGACAGGCCCTTGCCGCAGACCGGCCAGGCACCCTTGCCCTGGCCCGCGAGGACCTTCTCGGCGATCTCGATCTGCTGCGCCTTGGTGGCCTGGTCGGCGGTGGAGGCGTACTTCGTGCCGCCGTACCCGGCCCAGGTGGAGGCCGAGAACTGCAGACCGCCGTAGTAGCCGTTGCCGGTGTTGATGGACCAGTTGCCGCCGGACTCGCACTGGGCGACGGCGTCCCACTCGGAGGCGGTGGCGGCGGAGGCGCTGCCGGCGGCCATCAGCGGGGCGGCGACGGCGGCGGCGCCGGTGACGCCGGCGACGGCGATGGCGCGGGCGGCCTTGGACGGACGACGGTGCTTGCCCTTGCTGGAAAACAGCATGGAGAGATCCCCTCACCGACGCCTGCGAGGTGAGCTGTCGGGTTCGGGCCGGTTGAGTTGCCCGGCCGCGCTCGTGCGCCTCTCGGCCCACTTCGCGCGGCTTCACCCCGAGCCGGTTCCGGACGTGCGCCCCCGAAGGGCCGCAACCACCGGACCCGGCACTTACCTTGGGTCCCCCGCTCCTGCCTACGGCGCTTGACGCGACGACTGTTCCTTGCGGCCGTTGGCAGGATTCGGCGTACCGACCGCAGGGGCCCGCTGTGGCGAGCGGTCACGACCGTAAACACGTGATTGCCCGGATTTCAAAGACGATCAGGGGGTCTGTGATTCATCTCCCACCTAGATCAAAACGGGCATTAAGGGGCGAACAGTGACCCGAACTGTCGCTACTTTTCGCCCGTTTCGGCACCGACTTCGAGGGTCTGACCGGGAAGGATAAGGTCCGGGTCAGTTCCGACCGTGCCCTCGTTCTCGGAGTAGAGCTTGCGCCACCCGCCGTCCAGGTCGAGCGAGTTCGCGATCCGCGTCAGGCTGTCGCCCGCGCGGACGGTGTAGGCGCCGTCGACACCCTCGCGCGCCGCGTCGCCGCCACGGGAGGCGTGACGGCCGGAGGGGGTGGAGTCGGCGCGGGAGTCGTCGGCCGCGTCCGTGTCGGCCTCCGTGCCCGCGGCGGGGCTCTCGTCGGCGCTGGCGCCGCGGTGACGACCGGTGCCGGCTTCGCTCTCGTCGGCCGAAGAGTCGTCACTCTGCGACGAATCGTCCGACTTGGGTGACTTCGTGGCCTCGGAGCTCGTCGAGCCGTCCGAGTCGCCCGAGCCACCCGTGTCGCCCGAGTCGGCGTCGGCGCCCGAGCCGGTCTTGGCCTTGGTGGACCCGTCGAAGGCGTCGGAGGTCGAGCCGCCGGGCGCGCTGGAGTCGTCCGAGTCGCCGGACTTGGCCGAATCGGCCCCGTCGGTCGAAGCGGAGGAATCCGACGAACCGGATGAATCGGATGAGCTGGACGAGCCGGATGCACTGCCCGACTTCGTCGAGTCGTCCGCGACGCCCGTGTCCACGTCGGCGGAACCGGAGTCGCCGCCGAGGTTGTGGAGCAGGCCGCAGGTGGACCAGACGCCGACGCCCTGGTCCGCGAGCACCTTCTCAGCGACGGCTATCTGCTGCGAACGGCTGGCCTGGTCGGCGGTCGCGGCGTAGTCGAGGCCGCCGTACTTCTCCCAGTTCGCCTGGGTGAGCTGGAGGCCGCCGTAGCGTCCGTTCCCGGTGTCCGCGCTCCAGGAGCCACCGCTCTCGCACTCCGCCACCTGGTCCCAGGTGGTTCCGCTGGCCGCGCTCGCGCCGGTGGCGCCGAGCAGGGGGATCGCGATGGCCGAGCCGGTCACTCCGGCCGCGACCAGGAGGGCGGGTGCCTGACGGGGGCGACGGTGACGACCGTTCCCGGAGAGCATGCGGTTGCCTTTCACACGACAGCAGTGACCGTACGAAGGGTGTGGGGTGACCCCTTCGTACTGACGTGTGAACGTAGCCGGAGTCGATCAGTTGTCACAAGTTAATGCAGCGCAGATCACGTGAAGATCACAGACTTGAGGGAGTGTCATTTTCCGTCGCGGAATGCGGTAGTGCTACGGGCTGCCCGGGTACTACTACGTACCGCTCACGAGCCGCCTCACGAAATGCTCTCGGACCGCCCCTGCGGGGTGAATTGCACCGGAAGCGTGCGCAATCCGCGCATGATGAGCCCTCCTCGCCATCGCAAGTCGGCCGGCTCCGCAGCGAGTCGGAGGTCGGGGAGGCGGGTGAGGAGCGTCGCCAGCGCGGTCTGGCCTTCGAGGCGGGCGAGGGGGGCGCCGAGGCAGTAGTGGATGCCGTGGCCGTAGCCGAGGTGCTGGTTGTCACGGCGGGAGAGGTCGAGGGTGTCGGGGTCCTCGAAGCGGGCGGGGTCGCGGTCGGCGGCCGCGAGGACGACGAGGACGGGGTCGCCCTGGGCGATGTCCTGTCCGCCGATGGTGAGGGGGCGGGTCGCGAACCGCCAGGTGGCCAGCTCGACGGGGCCGTCGTAGCGCAGGAGTTCCTCGACGCCGGTTTCGAGCAGCGCGGTCTCCCCCGCTGCCAGGGAGGCCTGGAGGCGGGTGCGCTGGTCGGGGTGGGTGAGCAGGGCGTAGGTGCCGTTGCCGATGAGGTTGACGGTCGTCTCGAAGCCGGCGAAGAGCAGGATGAACGCCATGGCCGCGGCCTCGTTCTCGGTGAGGTGCTCGCCGTGGTCGGAGGCACGGATGAGGCCGGAGATGAGGTCCTCGCCGGGGGCGGGGTGCTCGGTGAGGCCTTCACGCTTCCTGTGGATGAGGTCGGCGAGGTAACCGCGCATCTTCTTCACCGACCGCGCGACGCCGCCCCTCGGGCCGCCGCCGTGCCGGATCATCATGCCTGCCCAGTCCTGGAAGTCGTCCTGGTCCTCGCGGGGGACGCCGAGGAGGTCGCAGATCGCGTAGATGGGGAGCGGGAAGGCGAAGTCGTGGATGAGATCGGCCTCGCCCGTCTCCGCGAAGCGGTCGATGAGCTGATCGGTCAACTCCTGCACCCGGGGGGCGAACTCGGCGACCCGGCGGGGTGTGAACGCCTTCGAGACGAGACGGCGCAGCCGCGTGTGGTCCGGCGGATCGATGTTGAGCAGATGGGTCATCAACTCGGCCTTGCGCTCACCGGGGATGCCGGTCTTGCCCTTGGCGTGGGCGGGCTCGTCGTGGTGCGCGGGGTTCTTCGACAGGCGCGCGTCGGCGAGGGCCTGCTTGGCGTCGGTGTAGCGGGTGACCAGCCAGGCCTCCACCCCACTGGGCAGCCGCGTCCGGTGCACCGGGGCGTGCTCCCGGAGCCAGGCGTACGCCGGGTACGGATCGGTGGCGAACTCCCAGGTGAAGAGGGAGGGCGCGGGGCTGCTGAGGGACGAGGGATGGTCGGTCACCCGTCGACGGTAGCGGGCCGCCCGACGACCGCCGTCGCGGCCCGGCCTCCCTCGCGCCAGCTCCGACCACCGTCGCGGCCCGGCCTCCCTCGCACCAGGTCGGGGGTTCTCCCGCTGCGCGGCATGTCAGCGCTCGTCCAGGCCCTCCGCGGCTCGGATCGCGTCGCGGTAGGCGCGGGACGCCGCTCTCAGGGCCGCCTCGGGATCGACGCCCTCGGCCTCGGCGCGGGCGGCAAGGGTGAGGAGTTCGTAGCCGATGTCGTGGCCCTGGGGTATCGGGACGGACAGGCCGGCCGTGCGGACGCGGGAGGAGAGTTTGGCGGCCAGGGCGAGGCCGGGCTGGCCCAGGGGGACGCCGTCGGTCACGGACTCCCGGCGTTTCTCTATCGCCTTCGTGCGCAGCCAGTGCGCCTTGACCTCCTCCGGGGTGGTGGCCGTGGCGTCGCCGAAGACGTGGGGGTGGCGGTGGATGAGCTTGGTGATGATGCCGGCGGCGACGTCGTCGATGGAGAAGGGGGTGTCCGGGTCGTCCTCGGCGATGCGGGCGTGGAAGACGACCTGGAGGAGGACGTCGCCCAGTTCCTCGCGGAGTTCGTCGCGGTCGCCCTCCTCGATGGCCTCGACGAGTTCGTACGCCTCCTCGATGCCGTACTTGGCGAGGCCCTTGTGGGTCTGCTGCGAGGACCAGGGGCACTCGGCGCGGATGCGGTCCATGACCTGGACGAGGTCGAGGAGGCGGGCGCCGGGGAGATCGTACGAGGCGGGGAGCAGCTCCAGGGACGGCATCCGCAGGCGGCCCGAGCCGGCGAGGCGGGCGAGGCCGTCGGTGAGGCGGGGTTCGCCCTCGGCCGTGGCCACCACGACCACCGTGCGGTCGCCGGCGCAGGCGTCGACCAGTTCCTCGGCGGTCGGGGTCGCCCGCTCGACCGTGACGCCGGCCTCGCGCAGATAGGGGAGCTGAGGGTGCGCCTCGTCCGCGCACAGGACACGGTCCGCCCCGTGCAGTGCCTGCCAGGCGGGCCAGGACAGCAGGCCGGGCGCGACGCGGTGGCTGGTGGTCAGCAGGACGACCCGGCCGGGGTCGGAGGACGACGTCTCGGGGGCCGTGGGGACGGGGTCGCCGTCGGGGCGGTGTGCGTTCACCCCACGAACGTAACCCACGTCACCGACGACCCCGGAAGTTATCCACAGGCTGCGGAGAGGACGGGTGGCCGCCCGTCACGCAGGCTGCGGAGAGGCAGGTCGGCCCGCCCGTCACGCAGGCTGCTGCGACCCCGTCCCCGTGACCTCCTTCAGCCAAGGCGTCTTGGCCTCCAGCAGGCCCACGCGGCCGGAGGCCTTGTCGACGCCCCAGCTGCCGTAGCGGGGGTTGAGGTCGACGTCGAGTTTCCGGGAGGCGTCCGAGAGGGCCTTCCAGAAGATCGCGCCACCCTCCTGGCTGTTCAGGTCGGCGCCGAGGGCGGTGGCGAGTTTCTGGACCTCGACATCGCTGCGGAGGCTGTCCTCCAGCTGCTCGGGGGCGACGCTGTAGCGCTGCAGATAGGCCGTTTCGAGGGCCTCGGCGCCGCCGGCGTCCGACTCCAGGCTGGAACGGTACTGCTGGACCTCCTTGCGGGAGACCGTCACGCCCGCGTCCTCCAGCGCCCGGTCGAGGACCTTCTCCAGGACCATGCCGTTCAGGGTGTTGCGGGTGAGGGCGCTGCTCTGGGCGACGGCCTGCTGGTACTGGCTCTCGTCCGTGCTGGCGGCGCGCTGGGCGGCGCGCACCTCGTTCACCCGGCTCTCCAGCTGCGCGACGGTGATCCGGTCGTCGCCGACGACGGCCGCCGCGCCGGGATGGGCGTCGCCCCCGCAGGCGGTGAGGAGCGGGGCCGCGGCGGTGAGCGCGGCGGTGAGGAGGAGCGCGGTGCGACGGCGGCGGTGCAAGTTGGCCTCCCGAGGAGATTGTGCGGCGGTGCACAAAGTCTTGCGGTGATCGATGGTAGGCAGTGGCCCTGCTCTCGGCCAGCCATTCGACCAACGATTCACGCCGACTTCCGGCACCGCCTCGTGCCCGTCCGGCTCAGCCCCGTACCTGGCCCAGCCACTGCAACGTGCGCCGGACCTCGTTCGCCAGCGGGTGGCCCGGTCCCCGTAGCCGTTCCACGTCGAGCAGAAGACGGCCGAGGGTCTCGTGGGCGGCGCCGCGGTCGCCGAGGGCGAGGAGCAGGTGGCCTATGCGGCGGCGGACGTCGAGGGAGAGCTCGGGGTCGCCGCCGACGTACTGGTTCTCGTAGTACGGCAGGAGCGAGCGGTACTCGGCGAGGGCCGCGGCCGGTTCGCCGAGTTGTTCGAGGCACTGGGCGGAGTCGTAGCGGTAGCGCAGGGCCTGCGTGTCGGCCTGGCCGGCCTCGGCGGCGCGCTCGTCGGCGAGGCGGCGCAGCTCGGGCAGGGCGCGGCGGTACTGGCCGTCGTCCATGAGGGTGGCCGCGTACTGCTTGCGGAGGGTGCGGACGACGGGTGAGTGCTCGCCGTGCTGGGCGGCGGCGGCCGGGAGGATCGCGCCGAGGATGTCGACGGCCTGGGTGATCCGGCCCTCGCCGAGGAGCCGCTTGACCTCGTCGACGGCGCCGGCGACGTCAGGCTTGTCGGCGGCGGGCGCGGGGTCGGGGGCGGCGGACGGCTGCGGCGCGGGGATGCGGGCGCGGTCCGGCCACGGGGCGTGCGGGCGCAGGAAGGGGCGCGTGGGGTCGAGCGGGGAGCCGGTGGGCATCCCGCGCGCGGGGAGCAGCGGGAGGAGCTGTTCGTAGGTCTCCTGCGCGGAGGACGGGCGGTGCTGCGGGTCCTTGGAGAGCAGCCGCAGGACCAGGGCCTCCAGGTTCTCGGGGACCTCGGGGCGCAGTCGGCGGACCGGGACCGGCGGTTCGTAGAGGTGGCGGTGCAGCACGCCGAGGGCTGTCGAGCCGGTGAACGGGACGTTCCCGCTGAGCAGTTCGTGCATCAGCACACCGAGGGCGTACAGGTCGGTGTACGGGCCGACCGCGCCGCCCATGGCCTGCTCGGGGGCCATGTAGGCGGGGCTGCCGATGGGTGAGCCGGTGTGGGTGAGGCGGGTGGTGTCGGTGTCCATGACGGAGGCGACGCCGAGGTCGAGCACGGTGACCGTGCCGTCCTGCTTGACCATCACGTTCCGCGGCTTGAGGTCGCGGTGGATGATCGGTACCGCGTGCACGGCGGAGAGCACGGCGCACAGCTGGGCGGCGACCGAGACGGTCCACTGCCAGGGGTAGGGGTCGTGCTCGGCGAGGTGGTCGGCGAGGTCGGCCCCGTCGACGTACTGCATGACGAGGAAGAGTTCCTCGCCCTCGCTGCCCGCGTCGTGGACGGTCACCAGGCCGGGGTGGTCGACCTGGGCGGTGACGCGGCACTCCCGCACGAAGCGGCGGCGCAGTTCGTCGGCCTCCTGGCCCGCGACCTTGTCCGGGCGCAGCAGTTTGACCGCCACCCGCCGGTCGAGGCGCTGGTCGTAGGCGGTCCACACCTGGCCCATGCCGCCCTGTCCGATGAGCGTGGACAGTTCGTAGCGGCCGGTGATCAGGCGTCCGGTCCCCGGCCCCTGGGTCACCGGTCTCCCTCGTGGTTGCGGAGATAGTCACTGAGCTCGTCCAGCTCGGCGCGGACCTGGTCGATACGCGCCGGGCCGGGACGCTGCGGCTCCGGGGCCTGCTGGTGCGGCGGCGGGGGCTGCTGCACGGGCGGCTGCGGGACCGGCGGAGTGGGGGTGTTGGAGGTGTACGGCTGGGGGACCTGGACCGGCGGGTAGCTGTAGCCGGACGGCTGGGTGCTGTAGCCGGACGGCTGGGTGCTGTAGCCGGACGGCTGGGTGCCGTACCCGGTCTGCCCCGAGTACAGCGTGGTCTGGGCGTACGGCGACGCCTGGACCGTCCGGGCGCGGCTGAAGTGGCGTATGTCCGCGTACAGGTAGTACGCGACGATGGCCGCGAGTCCGCCGAGGAGCAGACCCATGCCGACGTCACCGCGCCAGGTGGTGAACTCCTCCTCGCCCGGGTCGGTGCCGATGATGTAGAGCGTCACGATGATGTGGATGATCGCCAGGGCGAACAGGCACCAGTCGCGGGGCCTGCGGGTCACCGAGGCGAGCCGCAGCAGGCAGGCCCAGGCGAGCAGACCGCAGCTCATGACGGCGACCACCACGAAGATCACACGGAGTGTGACCTGGCCCCCCTGCTCGGGGCCGGGGGGCGGTGTCGGCGCGTAGCCGTGGCCTTGCATGGCTGCTCCTGAGGGCCTGGTGAGAGCGGATGTGCGATGTCGTCCCGAGGGTATCGGTCGACCACGACATGAGGTCCAGGGTTGTGGACAACCGTTGTAGTACCGCAGTGCTGGTCATGTGCCGTACCGCGTGCTGGTCATGTGCGGTACCGCAGTGCTGGTCACGCCGTCGCGGGCGGAGTGGTTCCGTCCGCTGGGCGTGAGGGCGGGGAGCGTGGGGCGAGTTGGCGGTTCCCGAGCCGCCGTCCGGCGGCTCAGTCCGGGGCGACCGTGCCGTCCGTGAGGCCGTCGTACATGCCGCGCACCAGGCGTTCGCCGAGGCGGCCGGCCCGGCGGAGGGCGTCCTCGAACGCGGCGAGGGCGCGGAAGCGTTCGCCGTAGCGGCGCTGCTGGTCCAGGGGCAGGCGGGGCAGTTGGAGGCGGCGGACGTCGAGCCGGGTCGCGGTGGAGGCGTAGCTGCTGGCCTGGCGGCTGTTGGCGGTGGAGCGCAGGAAGCCGGCGACGAACCAGGCGTCGAGGGCGGCCGCGTCGGGGCGCAGCAGGGTGAGGTTGCGGCCGAGGGCGGCGCCCGCGGTCTCCTCGTCGATCACCCGTGCGACCCCTCCGCCGCCGAGGACGGGGACGACGACGTCGCCTGGCACCACGAGCACGGGGGGCTCGCCCCCGGTCTCGGGGAGCGTGCCCGAGGGTGCGGTGCCGGCCAGGACGTCGTGGTCGGTGAGCACGCGCGCGTGGGGGCCGTTCCCGCCGGTGCGCAGTACCAGGGCTCCCCCGCGCGCGAGTTCGCCGACCGTGGTGAGCGGCCAGCGCGCGGTCCGGGCCTCCTCGGCGAGCGGGGGCGTGAGGTCTGCGGTCAACCGGAGGGTCTCGCCGAGGCGTTCGCGCACGGCGGCCAGTTCCTCGGTGCCGCCGCCGGCGGCCGGGGGCGGCAGATGCCGGGCGGGGGCCAGGTCCACGTCGTCGTCGAGCAGGTCGATGACCGGCAGCGCGCGGCTGAGCCCCGGCCGGTGCGTCGTCTCGCCCGAGCGGTCGAAGGGCCGCCAGGCGTCGAGCACGGCGGTGCGCACGGCCGCCCAGTCGAACCCGCTCCGCCCCTCGGGCACGAGCCGCCCGGTGTCGACGAGCAGCAACCGCTGCGGCACGGCAGCCCTGCCGGGCCTGCGCAGCACCCACAGGTGCAGCGGGATGTTGTACGGGGGTGCCGCGCCGACCGGCAGGGCGATCACGGCGCGCAGGGCGCCCCGGCGCAGCAGGTCGGCGCGGATCCGGCGCCCCGAGCGGCGGCTCGCGGCGGCGGGCGGCATCAGCAGCACGGCGGTGCCGCCGTCCTCCAGGCGGGCCAGCGCGTGCTGCACCCAGGCGAGTTCGGACTCCGTGCGGGCCGGGAAGCCGTACTCCCAGCGCGGGTCGTAGGCGAGTTCGTCGTGGCCCCAGTTGCGCTCGTTGAACGGCGGGTGGCACAGGACGGCCTCGGCCCTGAGGTGCTCGTACGCGTCCGCGCGGAGGCTGTCCCCCGGGGCGGTGCGCACGGTGCTCCCGGTGCGCAGGGCGAGGCGGAGCGCGGTGAGGGCGGCCAGTTCGCCGGCGCTGTCCTGGCCGTACAGCTCCTGGTCGGGGCGGGCGGCGGCGCGCAGGAGGGCGCCGGTGCCGCAGGCCGGGTCGAGCACGGACCGCGCGGGCCCGGCGAGTTCGGCCATCAGCTCGGCGAGCTCGCCCGGAGTGAGCGTGTACTGGCGGGGGTTGGCGTCGAGGTGCCGGGCGAGCAGGAACTCGAAGGTCTGCCGTGCGCCGAGATCGGCCGCGAGTTCGGTGGCGCCGCGCAGCAGCGGGACCGAGGGCAGGAGTTGGGCGGGCCGCGGCGCGGACACGGCGGGCTCGCGGCCCGGGCCGAAGCGCGGGGCGAGGACCTCCCCGAGCGCCCCGGACAGCGTGCGGGCCAGTTCCCCGTCGTCGGGGACAGCGCTCAACTCCAGCCAGGCCAGGGGTCGTTCGTGGAGCAGGAGCAGGGCGCAGCCGGTGTGCACCAGAGCGGCGACGGGGCCCTCCGGGTGGCCGGTGACCTGCTGCCAGACGCGCTCCTTCAGGGGTACCTCGGCGAGCTTGCCCTGGTCGCGCAGCCATGCCTCGACCTCGCCGAGCGCGAAGGCCGGGCTGGTCTCGGTGCCGCCGACCGGTTTGGGGAAGTCGGCGTGCCGTCGGCGCCAGTTGCTGACGGCGGCACGACCCACCCCGGCGAGCCGCGCGATGTCCGCGGCCGTGACCTCTGTCCCGTTCCCCTGCACGCGCCCGGCTCCCCTCGTACCTGGTGGTGTGACGTCGAGCATACCGACGGACGCAAGATCTACCCCTTCACGCCGTGTACGCACAAGGATCCGTGAACCGTGTTGACTCGGTTCACAAGCTCTGCTGTCATTGACCCATCGAACGACGGGCCGCCCGAACCGGATGGCCACACGTCGGCCGCGTCGTGCACCGACGCACGCCGATCAGCACCACTCATCGATTCCCAGGGGGAACACCCATGCGTCGCACCGCTCTCGCCGCTCTCTGCATCGCCGCCGCGGCCACCTTCTCCCTCACCGGCTGCCTGCCCGGCGAGGACAAGGCCGACGGCCCCTTCCCGGGCCTGACCGGCGGTGAGATCGCCGACAAGGCCGTGAAGGCGACCTCGGACGCCGAATCGCTCCGGATGAAGGGCGAGATCCAGGACGACGCCGCCGGCGGCACGGTCCAGATGGACATGGCGATGAACAAGAAGGGCGACTGCGCCGGCACCATGAGCATGGGCGGCGAGGGCCAGGCCGAGCTGATCAAGGTCGGCGACACCCTCTACATGAAGTACGACGAGGCCTTCCTGCGCGCCCAGTCGAAGGACTCCTCGAAGGAGGAGGCCGACATGGTCGTCGACATGCTCGCCGGCAAGTGGACCAAGACGTCCGCGAAGTCCGCGGACTCCAAGGACATCGCGAGCTTCTGCGACCTCGACACCGTCCTCGCCGACTTCGACGACGTGAACTCCGACGCCACGCGCGGCAAGACCGCCGAGGTCGACGGCACGCCCGCGATCACCCTCAAGGAGAAGGACGGCAAGGACAGCTACACCCTGTACGTCGCCACCGAGGGCAAGCCGTACCTGCTGCGGGTCGTCAGCAAGTCCGCCAAGGAGCCCGGCGACCTCGTCTTCACCGACTTCGACAAGCCGGTGCCGGCCGAGGCCCCCAAGGGCAAGGTCATCGACCTCGACAAGGACTTCAGCTGACCCGCCCCGCCGTCTAGGGCCCTTCTGATGGATCTCCGCGGGAGAAGGAGCGGCGTTCGGTGCGTGCTCTCGGCGTGCCGGGCGGAAGTCCTCGTAGCGGAGCTACTAGGGCTTTCGTCCGGTGCGGCGAGAGTGCGTGCCGGGCGTCGCGACGCCGCGGAGATCCGTCAGAAGGGCCCTAGCGGCACCGCCGGGGCGTCAGTCCGCGTGGAAGCGGGCCGGCGCCTTCGTCGGGTTGCCGCCGGTGGGCAGCTTCTGCTCCGGGCAGGTGCTCAGGACGCGCTTCATGGCGTCCTGTTCGGCGGAGGTGACCCACAGGCCGTACTTCGTCTTCACGGCGACCTGGGCGGCCACATAGGTGCAGCGGTAGGCCTTGTTGGGCGGCAGCCAGGTGGCCGTGTCACCGTCGCCCTTGCCGCGGTTGGTGCCGGAGTCCACCGCGAGCAGGTTGAGCGGGTCGTTGGCCAGCGCGATGCGCTTGCTGTCGTCCCACTGCTGGGCGCCCTTCTGCCAGGCGTCGGAGAGGGCCACGATGTGGTCCACGTCGATCTTGCTGCGGCCCCGGACGTACGGCACGTCCTCCCCGGTGTACGGGTCCGGGTCGAGCACACCGGAGACCACCGTGCAGTCGTCGGCCCGGAACTTCACCTGGTCCAAGTCGCGCTTGAGTATGTCGTCGCGGGTGCCGCAGCTGTTGGAGTCGGTGTCGGCCCAGGGACTGCCGAACTCGCCACGGTCGTAATTGTTCTTGGGCGCCCGGCCCTTGACGGTCAGCGCCTCCGCCGCGGCGAACGCGGCACCGCCCCCGCCGGGAACCTCCTGCGGTCCGGCCGAGCCGCCGGCGTTGTCCAGTTCGCAGCCGGTCGCGGCGACCAGCACCAGAGCGACGGTGGCGATCCCACCCCTCAGACGCACCACGCGACACCCCTCTCCTCTGTCTGTGCTCGCACGCGGTCCTGCGTGGGTTCCCCGTCTGTCCTGCTCGACACCGCGGCCTGCGGGAACGGGTGTCCCGTCCGCCGCGCGGCGGACGGGACCTCGCGGACACGTCCTACGACCCCAGGATCGACGCCAGGAACTCCCCGGTCCAGCCCAGCAGTTCTCGCCCGACCAGCGGCTTGCCGCCCACCTTCGCCGTCTTCGGGCGCGGCACCAGCACCTGGTGGGCGGCCGGCTTGATGACCGTGCCCGGGTAGAGCCGCTTCAGGCGCAGCTCCTGCGACTCCCGCAACTCCACCGGCGCGAAGCGGATGTTGGTGCCCTGGAGGACGATCTCCCCGACGCCGCAGGCACGGGCCAGCATCCGCAGCCCGGCCACCAGCAGCAGGTTCTCCACCGGCTCGGGCAACTTGCCGTACCGGTCGACGAGTTCCTCGCGCACGGAGGCGATGTCGGCCTCGGTGTTCACGGAGGCGATGGCCCGGTAGGCCTGCAACCGCAGCCGCTCGCCCGGCGCGTAGTCGTGCGGGACGTGCGCGTCGACCGGCAGCTCGATCTTGACCTCGAGCGGCGGCTCCTCCTCGATCTCCCCGGTCTCCAGCTGCCGCCGGTAGTCCGCGACCGCCTCGCCGACCATCCGCACGTACAGGTCGAAGCCGACGCCCGCGATGTGGCCGGACTGCTCGCCGCCCAGCAGATTGCCCGCGCCCCGGATCTCCAGGTCCTTCATGGCCACGTACATACCGGCGCCCATCTCCGTGTGCTGGGCGATGGTCGCGAGGCGCTCGTGGGCGGTCTCCGTCAGCGGCTTCTCCGGCGGGTAGAGGAAGTACGCGTAGCCGCGCTCGCGGCCTCGGCCGACCCGGCCCCTGAGCTGGTGCAGCTGCGACAGGCCGAAGGTGTCGCCGCGCTCCACGATCAGCGTGTTCGCGTTGGAGATGTCGATGCCCGACTCCACGATCGTCGTGGAGACGAGCACGTCGAACTTCTTCTCCCAGAAGTCGACGACGACCTGCTCCAGGGCCTGCTCCGACATCTGGCCGTGGGCGGTCGCGATCCGTGCCTCGGGCACGATCTCGCGCAGCCGGGCCGCCGCGCGGTCGATGGACTCCACCCGGTTGTGGATGTAGAAGACCTGGCCCTCGCGCAGCAGTTCACGGCGGATCGCCGCGCCGATCTGCTTCTCCTCGTACGGTCCGACGAAGGTCAGGACCGGGTGGCGCTCCTCCGGGGGCGTCGTGATCGTCGACATCTCGCGGATGCCCGTCACCGCCATCTCCAGCGTGCGCGGGATCGGGGTCGCGGACATCGTCAGCACGTCCACGTTGGCGCGGAGCTTCTTCAGCTGCTCCTTGTGCTCGACGCCGAAACGCTGCTCCTCGTCGACGATGACCAGGCCCAGGTCCTTGAACTTGGTCTCGGAGGAGAACAGGCGGTGGGTGCCGATGACGATGTCGACCCCGCCCTCCCGCAGGCCCTCCAGGGTCGCCTTGGCCTCCGTGTCGGTCTGGAAGCGGGACAGGGCCTTCACGTTCACCGGGAACTGCGAGTACCGCTCGCTGAACGTGCCGAAGTGCTGCTGCACCAGCAGGGTCGTCGGCACCAGCACCGCCACCTGCTTACCGTCCTGGACGGCCTTGAAGGCGGCCCGCACCGCGATCTCCGTCTTGCCGTAGCCGACGTCGCCGCAGATCAGGCGGTCCATCGGGACCGTCTTCTCCATGTCCTCCTTGACCTCGGCGATCGTCGTCAGCTGGTCGGGCGTCTCCGCGTACGGGAAGGCGTCCTCCAGCTCGCGCTGCCAGGGCGTGTCCGCGCCGAACGCGTGGCCGGGCGCCGCCATCCGGGCCGAGTACAGCTTGATGAGGTCGGCGGCGATCTCCTTGACCGCCTTCTTCGCGCGCGCCTTGGTCTTCGTCCAGTCGGCGCCGCCGAGCCGGTGCAGCGTGGGCGCCTCGCCACCGACGTACTTGGTGATCTGCTCCAGCTGGTCGGTGGGGATGTAGAGGCGGTCGCCGGGCTGGCCGCGCTTGGCGGGGGCGTACTCGACGACCAGGTACTCGCGGGTCGCGCCCTGCACGGTCCGCTGGACCATCTCGATGTAGCGGCCGACACCGTGCTGCTCGTGGACGATGTAGTCGCCCGCCTCCAGGGTGAGCGGGTCGATGGTCTTGCGGCGGCGGGCCGGCATCCGGGCGCCGTCCTTGCCGGCCGCCTTCTGGCCGGTGAGGTCGGTCTCGGTGAGGACCGCGAGCTTCAGGGCGGGGTCGACGAAGCCGTAGTCGATCGAGCCGCACGCGACGTGCACGACCGACGGGGAGATCTCCGCCAGCTCGGCCTCCAGGCGGGCCGCGATGCCCTCGCTCCCGAGGACCTCGACCGTGCGGGCCGCCGGGCCGTGGGCCTCGGTCACGAACACGGTGCGCCAGCCGTCGGCCAGCCAGCCCTTGGTGTCGGCGAGCGCCTTCGCGGTGTCGCCGCGATAGGTCTCGGGGGCGTGCATGCCGAGCTTCAGCGTGTCCGCGTCCAGCTCCTCGTCGGCGGCGAACGGCGACACCGACCACCACATCATGTCCAGCTCACGGGCCCGGTCGCGGACGTCCGCGATGGACCACAGGGAGGCCGCGCCGACGTCGATGGGCGCCTCGCCGCCGCCGGCCGTGGCCGCCCAGGACGCCTGGAGGAACTCCTGCGAGGTGGCCACCAGGTCCGCCGCGCGCGTGCGCACCCGCTCCGGGTCGCACACGATCGCCATCGCGCCCTTCGGCAGGACGTCGATCAGCAGCTCCATGTCGTCGACGAGGACCGGCGCGAGGGACTCCATGCCCTCGACGGCGATGCCCTCGGCGATCTTGCCCAGCAGTTCACCCAGCTCGGGGTGGCGTTCGGCGAGGTCGCGCGCGCGGGCGCGCACGTCGTCCGTGAGGAGGAGCTCACGGCAGGGCGGGGCCCAGAGGCCGTGCTCGGCCACCTCCAGGGATCTCTGGTCGGCGACCTTGAAGTACCGGATCTCCTCGACGTCGTCGCCCCAGAACTCCACCCGCAGGGGGTGCTCCTCGGTCGGCGGGAAGACGTCCAGGATGCCGCCGCGCACGGCGAACTCGCCGCGCTTCTCGACCAGCTCGACCCGGGAGTACGCGGCTGCCGCCAGCGCCTCGACCGTACGGTTCAGATCGGCCGTCTCGCCGGTGCGCAGGGCGACCGGCTCCAGGTCGCCCAGGCCCTTGACCTGCGGCTGGAGGACCGAACGGATCGGGGCGACGACCACCGACACCGGGCCGGTCTCGGGGTCGTCCGGGCGGGGGTGGGTCAGGCGGCGCAGGACGGCGAGGCGGCGGCCGACGGTGTCGCTGCGCGGGCTGAGGCGCTCGTGCGGGAGGGTCTCCCAGGCCGGGTACTCCACGACGCCGTCCGGGGGCAGCAGGGAGCGCAGGGCCGCCGCCAGGTCCTCGGCCTCACGGCCCGTCGCCGTCACGGCGAGTACGGGGCGGCCGGCGTCGCGGGCGAGGGCGGCCACGGCGAAGGGGCGGGCCGCCGGGGGGCCCACCAGGTCGATGTGGGTGCGGTGGCCGTCCGACGCCGCCCTGATCGCTTCCGCGAGGGGGGCGTCCTGGACTACGGCGTCTAGCAGGCCGTGGAGACTCATTCGGGGCGTTTCCCGTCCGGGTGGGCAAGGTGGGGGCAACACGAACGCCCGGACTCGTGTGAAAGGCCGGGGGTGTCCAGGGTACGACGAGTGGTGTGGGGGGTGCGGGGGAGTTGTTCTCGCCCCCGCCGCCCCTACCCGTCCCGTCCCCAGGGGCTGCGCCCCTTCGACCCCCTTCGCGCTCCGCGCGGGGTGGGTGGGTGAGTGCGGGTTCGGTGGGGGTTCTCGCGCCGTTCCCCGCGCCCCTGAAAAAGCGGGGGCTGCGCCCCCTGTTTTTCAGGCCGCCTAGTCTCTATGGGCATCCCCTGTCTCCACCCGAACGTGAGTCCCCATGGTTTCGAGCGCCCCGTCCACGCAACCGTCGGTGCCCTCGCTCATACCCGGGCCGGTCGCGGTGTCGGGCGCGCCCGCTGCTCCCGGTCGGCGGTTCTCCCTCGCGGGGCGGGAGCCGTATCTGATCGCTGTCGGGCTGTTCGTGGCGTACACGATCGTGTCGGTCGGGCGGTATCTGAGGCTGGGGACGCGGTCGTACGACCTGGGGATCTACGAGCAGGCGGTGCGGGCGTACGCGCACCTCCAGGCGCCGATCGTCGAGCTGAAGGGGCCGGGGTACAACGTCCTCGGGGACCACTTCAGCCCGGTCACCATGCTGCTCGCGCCGTTCTACCGGGTGTTTCCGTCACCCGTGACGCTGCTGGTGATCCAGGCCGCGCTGTTCGCGCTGTCGGCGGTGCCGGTGACCCGCGCGGCGACCTGGGCGCTGGGGCGGGCGCGGGGGCTCGCGCTCGGGGTGGCGTACGGGCTGTCATGGGGGCTGCAGAACGCCGTCGACTTCGACTTCCACGAGATCTGCTTCGCGGTCCCGCTGATCGCGTTCTCCCTGGAGGCCCTGCTGCGCCGGCGCTGGCGGGCGGCGCTCCTGTGGGGACTGCCGCTGGTGCTGGTCAAGGAGGACCAGGGGCTGACGCTGGCGATGATCGCGGCCGTCGTCGCGTTCCGGGCCCGACGGCAGGGAGCGGCCCGCGTGGTGCCGTACGCCGTCGCGGTCGCGTCCTTCGGCGCCGTCGCCACCCTGCTCGCCTTCACCATGATCATCCCGGCCTTCAACACCACCGGCTCCTCCGACTATCTGACCAAGGTCGGCGGTGCGGGCCCCCTCGACGGCCTGGACGTCAAGATCCGTACCGTTCTCTGGCTGCTGATCCCGACCAGCGGGCTGCTCGCCCTGCGCTCCCCGATCCTGCTCGCCGTGCTGCCCACCCTGGGCTGGCGGTTCGTGTCCGCCGACGACAACTACTGGGGCACGACCTTCCACTACAGCGCCGTCCTGATGCCGATCATCACCCTCGCCCTCGTCGACGCGCTCCCGGGTGCCCGCCACAGCGCCCGGCCGTGGCTGCGCTCGTACGCCGTCCATCTGCCGACGGCCGTCCTCGCGGCCTCGCTCGCGCTGACGACCGCGCTGCCGCTGGGCAACCTGACCAAGGCGGACGCCTACCGGGTGCCGGACGACGTCAAGGCCGTGGACAAGATGATCGCCACCATCCCCGACGGGGCGACCGTCGAGGCCAACATCGGCCCGATCGCCCGGCTGACCTCCCGCTGCCGGGTCTTCTGGATCGGCCGGACCAAGGGCCTCGCCCCCGACTACATCGTCTTCAACAACAACTCGCGCTGGGTGAAGGACGTCCCCGCGTACGCGCGACAGCTGCATCCGCGCGACACGTACGTCCTCCGGGGTGTCATCCAGGGATTCGTGCTCCTCGAGCGCACCTCTCCGGCCACCACCTCTTCAGTCACCACCGAGCGCTCGTCGTCCTGACACGGGTGGAGCCCGGCGCCCGGAAGCCTCCGCTTCCCGGCGCCGGGCTCTCCCCCGGTTTCCCCCGTGCCCCCGTTCCCCCGTGCTCGGTGGTGGTCGTTGACTACTCGGTGGCGATCGCGTTCAGGACGTTCATGCGGCCCGCCCGGAACGCCGGGACCAGTGCGGCGAACAGGCCCACGAAGGCCGAGCCGATGAAGACCCCGATGATCGTGGGCCACGGGATGTCGAGGACGTTCAGGCCCTCCAGGGCGAGGAGCTGCTGCGCGGTGGCGCCCCAGCCCATGCCCAGCCCCAGACCGAGGAGCGCGCCGAAGAGGGCGATGACGACCGACTCCAGCCGGATCATTCGGCGCAGCTGGCGGCGGGAGAGGCCGATGGCGCGCATCAGACCGATCTCGCGGGTCCGCTCGACGACCGACAGGGCCAGCGTGTTCACCACTCCCAGGATCGCGACGATGATCGCCAGGGCGAGCAGGCCGTAGATCATGTTCAGGAGCTGGTCGATCTGGCCCTTCAGGGCCTCCTTGTAGTCCGTCTGGTCGCGGACCTCGTACTGCGGGTAGTCGTGCAGCGCGGCCTTGAGGGACTTGTACGCGGCCGCGTCCTGGCCCTCCTTCGCCGAGGCGAAGAGCAGCTGGTCCAGCGGCATCTTGTCGGCCGGGACGTACTTCGCCATCGTGTCGATGGAGGTGTACATCGCCCCGGCGTCGATGACGACGTCGCTGCTGGTGATGGCGCGGACCGTCAGGTCGGCCGTGCGGCCGTCCTTGAAGGCGACGGCGATCTTCGAGCCGAGCGTGACGTCGTGGTCCTTCGCGAACTTCTCGTGGACGGACATCGAGTCGGGCTTGTACGCGTCGGCCAGCTTGCCCGCGACGACCTCGGTGGCGAGGTCGGTGGCGTAGCTCGGGTCGGCGGCGGTGATCGCCGTCTTCTCGAGCGTCTTGCCGTCGGGGGTGGTGAAGTCGGCCTGGGTCCACTTGTACTCGGTGACGTTCTTGACGCCCTCGGCGGACTTCGCGGCCTGCACGGCCTGCGGGGTGATCAGCTGGCCGGTGTCGGACTGGATGATGAAGTCCGTGCCGACCGTCTTGTCGAGCTGCTCGGTGGCCGAGGCGACCATGGAGGAGCCGACGACGGAGAGGCAGGCGACCAGGGCGAGGCCGATCATCAGCGCGGCGCCGGTGGCCCCCGTACGGCGGGGGTTGCGCAGCGCGTTGCGCTCGGCCATCCGGCCGACGGGACCGAAGGCCCGCAGGACGACCGCGCCCAGCACCCGCACCACCGCTCCGGCCAGCAGCGGGCCGATGACGACGAAGCCGATGAGGGACAGGACGACCCCGCCGCCCAGCCACATCGAGCCCTCGCTCGCCTTGTCGGCGGCGGAGGCCAGGTACAGGCAGTAGCCGCCGGCGCCGGTCAGGACCAGGCCGATCACGGCGCGGACGAGGCCGGCCTTGGCGTCCAGCGGGGCGCCGGCGTCGCGCAGGGCGGCCATCGGGGAGACCTTGCCGGCGCGCCGGGCGGGCACGTAGGCGGCGAGGACGGTGACGACGATGCCGAGGAGCAGACCGACCGCGGGGGTGGTCCAGGCGACGGTGAGGTCGTCGGTGGACAGGTTCATGCCGGTGGCGCTCATCAGCTTCATCAGGCCGATGGCGAGCCCGACACCGCCGGCGACACCGAGGATCGAGCCGAAGACACCCAGGAGCAGCGCCTCGACGAGGACCGACCGGTTGACCTGGCCGCGGCTGGAGCCGATGGCCCGCATCAGGCCGATCTCACGGGTCCGCTGGGCGACCAGCATCGAGAACGTGTTGATGATCAGGAAGATGCCGACCAGGAAGGCTATCCCGGCGAAGCCGAGCATGGCGTACTTCATCACGCTCATGAACTCGCCGACGTCCTTGGCGTTGGCGTCCGCGATCTCCTTGGCGGTCTGCACCTTGTAGGCGCTGCCGAGTTCGGCGGAGACGTTCTTCTTCACCTGCGCGTCCGTGAAGCCGTTCGCGGCGGTGATGTTGACGTTGGTGTAGACGCCGGTCTCGCCGACGAGGCTCTTCTGCGCCGTCTCGGTGTCGAGGTAGAAGATCGCGGCGCCCGGGTTGGTGACCTGGAAGTCGGCGATGCCGGAGATCTTCGCCTCGTGCGTGCCGACGGCGCTGATGACGCCGATCTCGTCGCCGAGCTTCAGGCCGTGCTTGTCGGCGGTGTCCGCGTCGACCATGATCTGGTCCGGTCCGCGCGGGGCGTTGCCGGAGGAGATCTTCATGGTGCGGGCGTCGTTGGCGTTCCAGTTGCCGACGATGGTCGGGGCGCCGCTGGTGGGCGAGAGGTTGTCCTTGTCGGCGTCGACGACCGTCACCGAGGTGGAGAAGACGGTGCCCTCGGCCGACTTCACGCCGTCCGCGCCGCCCACCTTGTCCACGACCGACGCGGGCATGACCGGCGGTTTGCCGTTGTCGGACTGCGTCTCACCGCTGTCCGAGGCGCCCTTGGCGCTGACCGTGACGTCGGAGGAGGTGGCCGCGAACAGCTTGTCGAACGTGGTGCCCATCGTGTCGGTGAAGACGAGGGTCCCCGTCACGAACGCCACCGACAGCATGACCGCGATGGCGGAGAGCGCCATCCGTCCCTTGTGCGCGAAGAAGTTGCGCATCGAGGTCTTCATGACACTCATGACGTACGCCCCCGGGCGTCGAAGTCCTTCATGCGGTCCAGCACGGCCTCGGCGGTCGGCTTGAACATCTCGTCGACGATGCGGCCGTCGGCCAGGTACAGCACCCGGTCCGCGTACGAGGCGGCCACCGGGTCGTGGGTGACCATCACGATGGTCTGGCCCAGCTCGTCGACCGACCTGCGCAGGAAGCCGAGGACCTCGGCGCCGGCGCGGGAGTCCAGGTTGCCCGTCGGCTCGTCGCCGAAGATGATCTCCGGCCGGGCGGCGAGGGCACGGGCCACGGCGACGCGCTGCTGCTGGCCGCCGGAGAGCTGGGTGGGCCGGTGCTTGAGCCGGTCGGAGAGCCCGACGGTCTCGACGACCCGCCCCAGCCACTCCTTGTTCGGCTTCCGCCCCGCGATGTCCATGGGGAGGGTGATGTTCTCTATGGCGTTCAGCGTCGGCAGCAGGTTGAACGCCTGGAAGATGAACCCGATCCGGTCCCGGCGCAGCTGGGTGAGCTTCTTGTCCTTGAGCCCGGTGATCTCGGTGTCGTCGAGGTGGATCTGACCCGACGTCACGGTGTCGAGTCCGGCGAGGCAGTGCATGAGGGTGGACTTGCCGGACCCCGAGGGGCCCATGATCGCGGTGAACTGGCCCCGCGCGATGTCCACGTCCACGTGGTCGAGGGCGACGACGCGGGTCTCACCGGACCCGTACGCCTTCACGACCTGCCGCGCCCGCGCGGCAACGGCCGTAGTCCCTCCAGTACCCCCGTGCCTGGTGATGGTCACAGCCGATGTCACGGTATGTCTCCTAAGTCGGGCAGCGGATGCTGCTGTGTCGCCACGGTCGTAGCGGCTTGCCGATCGGTACGTCGATGAGTCTGGTCCCCGGAGGGGGTCCGGCGCGCTGGTGCCCGGCGCAGTCTTCTGCTGGGGAAAACCCCACCCCCACCGCTCCGGTGCACCGCCCCCCAGCGGCGTAAAGCCAGGTTAAGGACGGGAGGCCCGCCGTCTCGTCCTCCGCCGGTACGAACCCTCCCCCGGCCGTAGTACGGAGGTACCCCTAGGGGATCTCGCCCCCCGGGAGGAGACGACCTCGGGGTTCACCTCCTCCCTCCGGTGCGACCAGGCTGCACCCTGCCGTGGCGTCAGGGTCAATGGCATGGTGGTCGGCGGCGAATAGGTGCAAGGGGAAGGCATTTGGTGAACGACAAAGCGGAGCCCGGCGATCCGGTCGCCGACCACCCACCGGAGGGCCCTGCGAGGGGCGACCGCGCGGCGGACGACGGCCCGATCGACGACCGCCTGGCGGACGGCCGCATGATGGGTGACCGCGCGAAGGACCGCCGCCCCGCCATGGACGACCGCGTGGTGAACGGCAGCCCGGTCGACGACCGGCGGCCGGACCGCCCAGCGACAGACGACCGCACGGTGGACGGCCCTGCCATCGGCGACCGCGCGAAGGGCTGCCGCCCTGCCACGGACGACCGCGTGGTGAACGGCAGCCCGGTCGGCGGCCGGCCGCCGGACGGTCACGCAGTCGGCGGCCGCCCGGAGGACCCCCATCCGGTCGGCGACGTGGGACGGCCCGCGCCTCGCGACGTGGGACGGCCCGCACCGCGTGAAGCAGGACGGCCCGCACCGCGCGACGTGGGACGGCCCGCACCGCGCGACCCCGCGCGGCAGCACCTCGGGGCCGGTCGTCGCAGGGCCGTCACCGCCGCGTTGATGCTGGCCATGGGGCTGGCCGCGCTGGACGCCACGATCGTCGCGATCGCCGTACCGCAGATCGTCGCCGACCTCGGTGGCTTCTCCGTCTTCTCCTGGCTCTTCTCCGGCTATCTGCTCGCCGCCACCGTCACCCTCCCCGTCTACGGCAGGCTCTCCGACACCTTCGGCCGCAAACCGGTCCTCGTCGTGGGCGCCGCCCTGTTCCTGCTGGGCTCGCTGCTGTGCGCGCTGGCCTGGAACATGGCCGCCCTGATCGCCTTCCGGGTCGTCCAGGGCCTGGGCGGCGGCGCCCTCGCGGGCACCGTGCAGACACTGGCGGCGGATCTGTATCCGCTCGAGGAACGGCCCAAGATCCAGTCCAAACTGTCCACGGTGTGGGCGGTGTCGGCGGTCGCGGGCCCCGGCGTGGGCGGCGCCCTGGCCACGTACGCGGACTGGCGCTGGATCTTCCTCATCAACCTGCCGCTCGGCGCCGCGGCGTTGTGGCTGCTGGCCCGTCACCTCCACGAGCCGCCGAGGGAGTCGACGAGCGGCCGGCCCCGGATCGACTGGGCGGGCGCCCTGACCATCCTCGCCTGCGGAGGGGCCCTGCTGACGGCGCTGGTGCAGGGCGGGGTGGCCTGGTCCTGGCTCTCCTGGCCCTCGATCACCCTCCTGGGCACGGGTGTCGCCCTGATCGGCGTGCTGGTGCTGATCGAACGCCGGGCCGCCGAACCGATCATCCCGGGCTGGGTGTGGCGCCGCCGCACGATCGCGGCGGTGAACCTGGCGCTCGGCGCGCTGGGCCTGCTGATGGTGGCGCCCACGGTGTTCCTGGCGACCTACGCGCAGTCGGTGCTGGGCCTCGCGCCGGTGGCCGCCGGTTTCGTGGTCTCCGTCTGGACGCTGACCTGGCCGTTGTCGGCGGCCCTCAGCCAGCACGTCTACCGCCGCATCGGCTTCCGGAACACGTCGGTCCTCGGCATCACGGCTGCCGCGCTCGTCCTCTTCGCGTTCGCGTTCCTCCCCTACCCCGGCGAACCCTGGCAGCCGACGCTGCTGATGCTCCTGCTGGGCGCCGCGCTGGGGCTCTTCCAACTGCCCCTGATCATCGGCGTGCAGTCGTCGGTGGAGTGGGAGGAGCGGGGCACCGCCACCGCCTCCATCCTCTTCTGCCGCCAGACCGGCCAGACCCTGGGCGCGGCGGCCTTCGGCGCGGTCGCGAACGGGGTGCTGGCGTCCCGGCTGGGCGGCTCGGGAAACCTCGACGCGGTGACCCACGGCCTCGGCACCGGCCCGGCCCCCGAGCCGATCCGCGCGGCGATCGCGGACGCCGTGCACGCGGTGTACCTGGGCGCGGCCTGCGCGGCGACAGCGGCGCTCCTCGTCCTGCTGGTGGTGGCGCCTCGGAGATTTCCGGTGCTGAAGGACTGAGGGGGCATCGGCTCGCCTGCGACGGAGGGCGCCATGGCCCGCCTGCGACGGCGTACCCCCACAACCCCCTTCTGACCCTCGTTCAAAAACCTGAGTTAATCCGGGTAACACCCCAGGTCAGCGCCAGATCCTCCAAGTAAGCGCATACCGACCGATCAGTTTGCCGAAAGGCTCGCGCTTCGCCGAACCCACGAGTAGCGTTCACGCCCGCCCCCCTCCCTGCGGTCCGCACAACGGACCCGAGCCGCGCAAGGAGACCAAGGGATGACCGACCCGTTCTCGTCACCCCCGCACCAGACGCCGTACCCGCCGCACACCTCGTCCCCCTCGTACCAGACCTACCCCTGGGCCCCCCGGGAACCGGAGCCGCAACCGACGTCGGAGACCCCCCGCCACGCCCCCCTCGGCCACCACAGCGACCTGCGGGTGCTGCGCGGCGCCTACCGCTGGCAGCGGCGGGTGGCGACACTGACGGCCCTCGGCTACTTCGTGCTGTTCCTCCTCCTGTCCGCCTTCGCCCCCTCGTTCATGACGGGCGAGGTCAGCGGCGGACTCTCCACGGGCCTGCTGCTCGGCCTCATCCAGGTACCGGTGACCTGCCTCGCCATCTGGCTCTACGAGCACACCGCCCGCCTGCGCGTCGACCCGCTGGCCGACCGCATCCGCGACCTCGCGGCCGTCGACGCGAGGCGGGGGACGGTTCGATGAACATCGCCACCACCGCCGTCCTCACCGCCGGCGGCCCCTCCACCACGGCCGTGGGCGGACTCGCCGAGTTCAGCGGCTCGGCCCGCGCCATGTCGCTCGTCGGCTTCACCGCGGTCGCCACCATCACGCTCCTGCTGTGCGTGATGACGGGCCCCGACCGGGACGACCTCGACGAGTTCTACACCGGCTACGGCTCGCTCTCCCCCATGCGCAACGGCCTCGCCATCGCCGGCGACTACATCTCCGCGGCGACCGTGCTGGGCACCGGCGGAGTGATCGCCCTCTTCGGCTACGACGGCGTCGTCCTCGCCCTCAGCACCGCCCTGTCCCTGATGCTGCTGATGTTCCTGCTGGCCGAACCCCTGCGCAACGCGGGCCGGTTCACGATGGGCGACGCGCTGGCCCGGCGGATGCCCGGCCGCTCCGTACGCATCGTCGCCTGCGTCGTCACGATCGCCGCGCTGATGCCGATGATGCTGGTCCAACTCGCGGGCACCGGCGACCTGTTGGCGTTCATCCTCGGCTTCTCCAGCGAGAGCCTGAAGACCGGTGTCGTGGTGATCGTCGGCGCGCTGATGATCGGTTACGCGGCGATCGGCGGCATGAAGGGCACCGCCCTCATCCAGATCCTCAAGATCGTGATGCTGCTCGGCTCGGGGGCGCTCATCGCCGTCCTGATCCTGCACAAGTTCGACTGGAACCCCGGCCTGTTGCTCGGCGCGGCGGCGGAGAAGAGCGGCATCGGCACCGGCTACCTCCACTCCGGTCTGCAGTTCTCGGGCGGCCCGTTCCCCGAACTCGACATGATCAGCGCCCAGTTGACGGTCGTCCTCGGCGGCGCCTGCCTGCCGCACGTCACCATGCGCATGTACACCGCGAACAGCGCCCGCCAGGTCCGCCGCTCGCTGTCCTGGGCGGTCCCCTCCGTGGCCCTCTTCGTCCTGATCATCTCGGTGATCGGCTTCGGCGCGACGGCCCTGATCGGCCGCGAGGTGATCGCGGCGGCCGACCCCCAGGGCAACACGGCCTATCTGATGGGGTCGATGGCGGCGTTCGGCACGGAGGTGTCCACGGCGGAGACGCTGCTCTTCACGACGGTGACGACGGCGGTCTTCCTGACGCTGCTCGCCTCCGTGGCCGGCATGATCCTCGCCTGCGCCAACTCCCTCGCCCACGACGTCTTCGCGGCCCGCGCGACCAAGCCGCTCACGCCCCGCCGCGAGATGACCATCGCCCGGCTGTCGGCGGGCGCGGTCGGCGTCACGGCGATCGTCCTCGCCACGATGGTCCAGCACCGCAACCTCCAGCCCCTGGTCACCCTCTCCTTCTGCCTGGGCGCCTCCGCCATCGCGCCCGCGCTCGTCTACGGCCTCTTCTGGCGCCGCTACACCCGGACGGGACTGATGTACACCCTCGTCGGCGGCACCCTCTCCGTCCTCGTCCTCATGACCGGCACCAACCTGGTCTCGGGCTCCCCCCACGCGGCCTTCCCCCAAGCCGACTTCAACTGGTTCCCCTTCACCACCACCGGCCTGCTCTCCATCCCCCTGGGCTTCGCCTTCGGCTGGCTGGGCACCACCCTCTCGGGCCGCACCAAGGCAGAAGAACAACGCAGACAGTACGAGGCGGTGGAGGGCTGGATCCTGGCGGGCGCGACAAGAAGAGGCGACTGACGAGGGGTCCGGCATTCGAGGGGGCCGGGGCTCTTCCAGGAACGAGCGGGTCTCCGGCCGCACTGAAACGCCGGGCTCGGGGCATCTCAAGGGCAGGCGATCCACCCGTCCCCCTGAAACCGCCGCGACGCACCGGCGCTTTTCAGGGGCGAGCGAGTCTCCCCGTCCCCCTCAAACCGCCGCGCACCAGCGCTTTTCAAGGACGAGCAAGTCCCCCGTCCCCCTCAAACCACCGCGCACCAGCGCTTTTCAGGGGCGCGGGGAACTGCGCGAGAAGCCCCACCCACCCGCACCCGACGACGCACCCCCAACGGCCCCACCCACCCGCACCCGACGACGCACCCCACACGCCCCCACCCCCCTCACTCGGTCAACGCGGACAGGCTCTCCCGGATGCAGTCCATGTGTGCCCGGACGTCGTCCCACCGCTCCCCGTGCTCCCGCAACACCCTCTCGGTCTCCCGAGCCACCCACTCCTCGCGCCGCCGAGCCTCCGCCAACGCCTCGGCGGCCCGTTCCTCCGCCTCCTCCTGCATCCGCACCGCATCGGCCTCCGCGTCAGCGAACCCCCGCTCGGCCGCGGCGAGCTCCGCCTCCGCCCGAGCCACCCGGTCCGCCAGCCCCGCGTCGAACGCGGCCTCCCGCTCGGCGACCTCCCGCTCGATCCCGGCCACCCGCTCGTCGTACTCCTTCTGGAGCTCCGCGAGCATCCCCTCCGCCCGCTCCCGCGTCTCCCGCAGCGCGGCCAACGCCTCGCCCCGCCCCTCCTTCACCCCACGCCGGGCCTCGATCCGCAGCTCGTCCGCCTCGGCCTGCGCCGCCAGCAACACCTGCCGGGCCCGCTCCTCGGCCTCGCCCCGGACCCCGTCGGCGTACGCCTGGGCGGCCGCCCGCAGCCGCTCCCCGGCCTCCTCCGCGTCGGTGACGATCCGCCGGGCGTCCTCGCGCCCGCCCTCGCGGACGGCCTCGGCCTCCGCGACACCGAGCTCGAACAGCTCCCGTGCCCGCCCGCCGAGCGCCTCGTACGTCTGCGGGGTGAGCCCGGCGACCGTCTCGCGCAGCAGGGCGAGGTCCGTGCCCATCTCCCGGGCCAGCACGGTCAGCCGGGCGGCCCGCTCCCAGGCGGCGTCCCGGTCCCTGGAGAGGGCCGCCGCGTGGGCGTCGACCTCCTCGGGACGGTAGCCACGCCGTACGACATCGAACTCGAAGTCATGGGGTGCCGTCGGTGCGCTGCTCATGCTGGGCCCTCTCCGCCGGACGCACACGAAATGATGATTTCGCGCCACATCTTGATGGATCGGACCAAAGTGTTCATAACGCGACACTCCGTGCGAGGTCACGGGAGCAGTCGGCGGGACACGCGTGAGGGCCCGGCCCGGATCACCTGCGTGTCCGGGCCGGGCCCTCTCGTCCTGCGTACGGGGCGGCCGACGTGGAGGTCAGCCGCGACGGGTCACAGCAACCCGTCCCACATCTGCTCCAGCAGCACCGACCACCAGCTCTCCGGCGAGGCCAGCGCCGCCGGGTCGAGGGCGGCGAGCTGCGCCTGGAAGTCGACGGTCCAACGCCCCGCCTGCTCCTGGTTGAGACCGAACCGCAGCCGCCACATCCGGCCGAGCAGCGCCAGGCAGCGCGCGAACTCGGGCAGCCCCGTGTTCACGAACTGTGGCGGCACGGGCGCACCGCCCGGCCCCGCCTCCACCGGCACGGCCACGATGTTCGCCGTGCCGTACTGCACACAGAGCGCCTTGCCGAAGTCGCTGCCCATCACCAGGTACGAGCCCGCGTCGGCCGCCGGCTGCACCCCGCGCTCCTGCGCCAGCTCCGCCAGCGTCGGCACCGGGCGCCCCGGCTGGGCCTGCGCCCAGAAGAAGGGACCCATGTCCACCGGCAGCCCGGCGACGACCAGCGTGTGCGCCACGATCGGCGGAACGCCCTGCCGCGACACAGCCTGCTGGTCGAACCGGAACACCCCCGGCCCGAACGCCGCCGCCAGCTCCTGCCCGATCACCTCCGGCGGGACCGGCGGCGCCGGCTGCACCGGCGGCAACGGCGCCCGCACCGGCGCGGGCCGCGCGGGACCGTCCGCGACCTGGTGCAACTCGCCCTGATGGGCGAGCAGTTGGGCCATGCCCTGCTGCCGGCTCGCGTGGTCCTTGCCGTACGGGGCGATGGACGTGATGCGCGCGTTCGGCCACTGCTCACGGATCATCCGCGCGCAGTACGCCCCCGGCAGCTCGCACGACTCCAACTCGGTGTGCAGCTCCAGCACGGCCTCCGGCGGGATGTTCATCCCGCGCAGCTCGTGGAAGATCTGCCACTCCGGGTGCGGCGTGCCCGGCGCCGAACGCCGGATCACCTGCTGCTCGGACCCGTCCGGAGCACGGAAGCGCAGGACGGCCTGGTAGCCGGGGCCCACGGTCGGCTGCCCGGCGGGCGGCTGCGGATAGCCGTACGCGGGCGGAGCCCCCATCGGCGGCCCAGGCTGACCGGGAACCGGTCCGGGCTGACCCGGCTGACCAGGCATCGGCTGTCCGGGCATCGGCTGTCCGGGCATCCCGTGGGGAGCCCCCGGCGGCATCCCGGGCGGACCGGGCGGCTGCGGGGCCCCGGGCGCACCGGGTCCGACCACGGCGGGACCGGCCAGCATCGTCGCCGCGTGGTGCACACCACCGGCGGGCGTACCCCCGGGCGGATTCGGCGCACCGGGAGCACCCGGGACGCCAGGAGCACCAGGGGCGTGCGGACCGCCCTGGTGACCGGGGACGCCGGGCTGCCCCGGAGCGCCGGGGACACCGGGGGCGCCAGGAACACCCGGCCGACCCGGAGCCCCAGGGGGCCCCGGCGGCAGCGGCGCACCCGGTCCGCCCACGGCGGGACCGGCCAGCATCGTCGCGGCGTGGTGCACACCACCGGCGGGCGTACCCCCCGGCGGATTCGGCGCACCAGGAGCGCCCGGGGCACCAGGACCGCCGGGCCCACCGGCTCCACCGGGTCCACCGGGCTGTCCGGGAGCACCCGGGCCCCCGGGGCCGTCCGGACCGAGGGAGGAGACCATCTGGGTCGGCACATAGCCGCCCGCCGGGGTGCCCGGAGCACCGGGACCGGACTGCGGCGGAGGCGTGGCACCCGGCCGGGCACCCGGCGTCCCCGGGGCCCCGGGCGGAGCCGGAGGCGGCGGCGCACCGGCCGCCCCGCCCCGGCGCGGCGGCGGCGCGGCCTTGCTCGTGGCGGCGTCGGCGATGTCACCGGCGTGGGGCGCCGACGAAGGCCCAGGAGGCGGCGTACCGGGCCCCTGCGGCCCACCCGGGCCCTGCGGATACCCGTACGACGGCGCACCGGGCGGCGGAGTCCCCGGGCCCTGCGGAGCGCCGGGCCCCTGCGGGTACCCGTACGACTGCGGCGCGCCCGGCGGCGGAGTCCCCGGACCGGACGGAGCACCGGGCCCCTGCGGAGCTCCCGGTCCCTGCGGATAGCCGTACGACTGCGGCGCACCCGGCGGCGGGGTCCCCGGCCCGGACGGAGGTTGCTGTGACGGCTGCGCGGGGCCACCCGGTGCGCCCGCGTCGGGGCCGGGGGCGGGGGCGCCCAGCGCCGGCGCCACCGTCGTACGCGGGAGCTGGCTGCCCCCGGAGATCAGCGCGGTCTTGGCCTCCGGCAGCGCGCTGGGCGGCGGGGCGTCGTCCGTGTCGCTCACCTCGGACAGCTGGGGCGCGAACACGGTGTCCGGCAGCGGTACCGAACGGTCGTCCTCGGCCTCGGCGTTGGTGTCCGTCCCGGCCCACGGCGTCGCCCCGGCGGGCACCGCGTCCTGCGGTACGGCGTCCCTCGGCGGCACCGCGTCCCGCACCTCGTCCTCCGCCGAGGCGGCGGCCGGCCACGGCGTGGCGTCGGCGGGTGCGTCGGGCGTCCCACGGCCGACCGAGGGCGACTGCCCGACCGGCCCCGCCATCGTCTCGGGCAGCGAACCGCCGCCCCCGGACGCCCCGTTGACCCCGTTGACCCCGAACGAGCCGGAACCACCCGTACCGGCACCGGAATCGCCGGCAGCGGCGCCGACGGCAGCCGGACGGGACCCGGCACCGTCGGACGCACCGGCACCGGAGCCGGACCCGGCCCCCGCACCCGCACCCGCACCCGCCCGGTGGTCCGGAATACCCATCCTGTCCGCCGCGTCCTGCAACCACTCCGGCGGAGTCAGCAGGAACGACGTCTGGTTCAGGTCCACCCGCGCCGGGGGCGCCGGCGCGGCGGCCGAAGCCGCCTCCGTACGGCCGTACTCCTCCTCGAACCGGCGGATCACCTCACCCACCGGCAGCGACGGCCACAGCGTGGCCTCCCCGCTGTCCCGGGCGATGACCAGCCGCTGCGCGCCACCGTCGGAACGCGGGCCGTCCGCCCGGTCCTCCGCCCACACCACGAACCCGAGGTCGAACTCCCGCACCCGCACCTCACGGTGCTGGTAGCCCGGCAGATCGCCGTTGATCCACTCCTCGGCGCGCTCCTGCGCCTGAGCGAACGTCACCATCGAAAACTCACTCCCCCACCGAGGACGCCGAGGACGCCGAGGACGCCGCAGACGCGCCCGCGGCGACCGGTACGGCACGCGCGAAGCCACCGTCCACCATCAGGTTGGCCACCGTCTCCAGTTCCGGCGGATTGCCCGCCAGCCGGGACAGGAACGCGTCGAAGTCCTCACCGGCGGGGAGCAGCAACCGCTCCACCCGCTCGGCCGGCGCCCACGACGGATCGACGTCACGGGCGTCGTCGTACGCGCAGAACCAGACCGACCCGATCCGGTCGCCCTTCACCTTCACCGCGAGGATCCCGCCCTGCGCGAACGCCACGGCCAGATAGTCCTTGGTGAGGTGGTCCCGCAGACACTTGTTGACGTACACCAGGTCGTTGACCGCGGCCTCGTCCCGCACCGTGAAGAACGGCTGGTCCACCAGCAGCCCCAACTCCGCGTCCAGCGCCGCCCCCACGGGAGCACAACCGCCCGCCGCCTTCAGGAACGACCGGTACGCGCCCGGCAACCGGTACCCGAGATCCTCCTCGACCCCCTGCACCTGCGCCTCGGTCACCGCCACCGCCGACGACTTCGGCAGCCCGAAGTGCGCCGGCCGGGTCTCCTGCAACGGCCGCGTGCCGCGCTTGTGCTGGTCGACACGCGCCGTCGCGATACCACCGTGGTGCCGCAGCAACGCCTTCACCTCGACCGGCACCAGCTCCAGCCGCCGACCGCCCGGCGCGTGGTGCCACGTCCAGCCGTGCGGCGTCGCCACCGGCGGGATCGTGTCCCACAGTTCATGTCCCGACGCCGCCAGCGCCGCGTTCGCGGACACGTAGTCCGTCAACCGCAGCTCGTCCACCCCGAACCCCTCCGGGGGATCGGCGATCTCCGCCGCGGCACGCGCGTACGGCGAGAAGTCCGGAAAGCCGTGCGCGTCAACACGGACACCCCTCGGATGACGCGCCGCCCGGACCGGGTCCGGAAACTGCACGACCTGCCCGGCGTAGGCCGCGTTCGGCGGCGCGGCTTGCTGCCCGAGCCGACCTGTCGTCATGGCGGTAGCCCCCTGCGGCGTTCTGTGAGACCTGTTCTGGCTGCGTTGTGCTGTGTCGTACTGCTCCCCGACAACAGAAAAGGCCCTGGTACGGCCTGTTCTGTCCGCCCTCGATCGCAAGACCGAACGGATCGCGGTTGTCGACAGCCTATGCGGTACGGCGACACCGGTCATCGGGCCTCCGCCACCGTGACCAGCCGTCACACCACCCTCACGCAACGCCGAAGAACGGGCGTGTCGTCCAGCCCCAGCTTCCGCACCGGGCACGCCGTTTGGCACTCTGTGTCCCCTGGCGGGGGATGCAACAGGAGGGGAACACGACCATGAGCGCGACGCAGGCGGGACCTTCGGGCGACCCCCGCATCGGCTGGAGCACCGCGGAACAGCCGCACGCTCCCGCCCTCCTCCACCGCCGCGACGGCATCCTGCCGACCGTGGCCGCCGCCCTCTCCGTACGCGGCGAGACCCTCACCGGCACCGCCGCCCGCGGCGACCAGGCCCCGCCCCTGCACCCCCTGGTCCAGGAGTTCCTCGACTCCCTCGCCACCGACCGGCGCGACCGCTTCACCGGCCGCTGCGCCGAGGCCATCCTCATCTCCCGCCACATCACCGGCGCCGACGCGGCCCGCAGCAGGCGCGCCGCCCGCAGACCCATGTCCAACGGCGAGGCCCGCAAGGCCCTCAAGCAGGCCAAACTCACCACCCGCCACATCCGCGAGGACGGCGACCCCCTGCACGGCGCGTTCGCCCCGCCCTGCCGCTCCTGCGCGGCCCTCAGCGCCCACTTCGGCGTCCGCGTCGTGGACCCCTCCCAGGACAACTAGGAACCCGGGCACCCGCAGCACGCGTCAGAAGACACGAACGGCGCACGAACCGCTCTCGAAAGCCTCTCGAAAGCCTCTCGGACGCCTGAGAACAGAACCACCACGAAGCACCACGCGAAGCACCACGAACCACCGACGAACAAAGGGCAGATGCACACAGACCGCACCTCCACCACGCGCTTCTCCGTTCCCGTCGACGCCGCCCTGCGTGCCGCCGGATGGCAACCGGGCCGCTGGGACATAAAGCAGGCCGAGATCTGGGCCGACACCCTGCGCGAGCACACCTCCCCCGCCGGACACCGCCACGCCGTCTTCCCGGCCGCGGTCGAGGCCTGGGCCGAGTTCGGCGGCCTGCACCTCACCGCCCAGGGCCCCGGCCGCCGACTCGCCCCCGCCGACCTGCACCTAGACCCGCTGCACGGCCTCCACATGGCCCGCACCCTCGGCGACCTCGGCCGCGCCCTCGACACCGAGGTCTGCCCCCTCGGCCACGAGATCGCCACACGGGCCCTCATCGCCATCGACACCGAGGGCCGCACCTACGCGCTCGACCACACCGGCGACTGGTACCTGGGCCCCAACGTCGACGCCGCCCTCACCACACTCCTGGCGGGCTCGGCACCGGTACGGCTGACCGCGGGCTGAGGGGGCCGCAGGCTGAGGGGGCCGCAGGCTGAGGGGCCGCCGCGGGCGCCGGCCGCCGCTGAGCACCGGCCGCCGTAGGGGTTCCGACCGTCGGCCGCCATCCGCCGTTTCGCGTCGCGCCGTCCCGCCATAGGGCCTCAGGACATCGGCGGACACCCGTCGTACGCGGCTGATCGCGCAGTTCCCCGCGCCCCTGAAAAAGCAGGGGCTACGCCCCTCACGGCGCGGCCGGAAGCACCGCCGACACCCGGAAGCCCCCCGCGTCCGTGGGCCCGGACACGAACACACCGCCCAGCTCGGCCACCCGCTCCTTCATCCCGAGCAAGCCGTTCCCCCCGCTCGGCAGCCGCGCGGCCCCCGCCGCGCCCGGCTCCGGCGGCGGGCCGTTCTCCACCTGCATCGCGATCTCCGCCGTCCGATGCGCCAACCGCACCCGCGTCTTCGCCCCCGCCGCATGCTTGTGGACGTTGGTCAACGCCTCCTGCACCACCCGGTACGCCGTCTGCTCCACCTCCGCCGCGTACACCCGCACCTCCCCCTCCACCGACAACTCCACGACCATCCCCGCGGCCGCCGACTGCCCCACCAACACCTCAAGCTCGGCCAGACAAGGCCCCTCCGCCGCCTCGTCCTCGGCCCGCGAAGCCGCCGCCGCGGCCGCCGCCCCCACCGCCGCCAACGGCACCGGCGCCGGCAACGACCCGGACCCCGGCCGCTCCCGCCCCATCGACGAGAACCCCTCCCCCGACCGCAACACCCCGAGCATCTCCCGCAACTCGGTCAACGCCTGACGCCCCATGTCCCCCACCAGCGCCGCGTTCCGCACGGCCTTCTCCGGATCCTTCCGCGCCACCGCCTGGAGCGCCGCCGCGTGCACGACCATCAACGACACCCGGTGCGCCACCACGTCATGCATCTCCCGCGCGATCCGGGTCCGCTCCTCACCCCGAGCCCACTCGGCCCGCTCCTCCGCCCGCTCCGCGAGCAACTGCAGCTCCCGCTCCAGCGAATCCGCCCGCTCCCGCAGACTCTCCATCAACCGCCGCCGCGCCCCGACGTACAGCCCCAGCAGCACCGGCGGCGCGGTCAGCCCGATCGCCATCGTGGACGCCAGGAACACGGCGAACGCGTCCCCGCCGCCGACCGCCCCGTCCCCCTGCAGATTGCTCCGGGTCGCCTCCACGAACCACACGATGAACACACCGGCGAACGCCATCCCCGACAGCGCCCCGATGATCCGCCGCGGCGCCTCCGACGCGGCCAGCGTGTAGAGCCCGACGAGCCCCATCAGATACCCCATCTGGGCGGGCGCGACGGCGATGAAGACCAGCACGACGGCGACGGGCCACATCCGCCGCACCAACAGCACGGAACCGGCGAGCGCCCCGAACACGACCCCCACGGCCTCCGGCAGCGCGGCGTTCCGTGCGAACTCGACACCCTCGATCGAACACTCGACGGCCGACACCAGCGCCAGCCCGCCGTCGAGGGCGGCACCCCGCCACCGCTCCCACCACCACGGTCCGGCCCTGTCCCCCGTCCCGGCCGCGGTGTGGTCTTCCCCCGTCGTGGTCATACACCCAAGCCTACGTTCGAGCGCCCCCGCTTTTCCGGCGAGTTTCCCGTAGTGGCCCACACCACGCCCCACCCTCGAACAGAAGCGAAACCACCCCCTTTCCCTCGAACTGCTGAATCGCCCACCGTTCGACCCCGGAACCCCGCATTCCGCCCGGACGGTATGCCCATGGCACATCCACACAGCAAGTACGCCGACTTCGAGGCTCTGCGCGAGCGGGCGATCACCTTGCGCCGCGAGGGGCTCAGCCGCCGGCAGATCCGCGACCGCCTCCACGTCGACAACAACGACATCCTCAACCGCCTCCTGGAGGGCGAGCCGCCCCCGGAATGGACCAAGCGCCCCAACGCGAAGGACGACCTCAAAGCAAGAGCGAGGGACCTACGCCTCCAGGGCTGGACGTACGACCAGATCCAGCTCGAACTGGGCTGCTCGAAGAGCTCGATCTCGCTGTGGGTACGGGATTTGCCGAAGCCGGAGCCGCGTTACACCCCGGAGGAACAGCAGGCGCTCATGCGGGAGGGTCTGGCTGTCGTCCGCCAGGCCCAGGCGACCGAGCGCAGGAACGTGAAGGTCGGCGCCGCCAAAGAACTCGGCAGCCTGACCGACCGTGAGCTCTTCGTCCTGGGCGTCGGGCTCTACTGGGCGGAAGGCGCGAAGAGCAAGCCGTACGCGCGCCGCGAGGCCGTCAACTTCATCAACAGCGATCCCGACATGATCAACACCTTCCTGGCCTGGCTCGATCTGCTGGGCGTGGAGCGCAAACGCCTCCGCTTCCGCGTGATGATCCATGAAAGCGCCGACATCACCGCAGCTGAGACCTACTGGGCGGATCTGGTAGGCGTCGATCGCGAGCTGCTCCAGCCGACCACGCTCAAGAAGCACAACCCGAAGACCGTCCGGAAGAACACCGGTGAGGACTATCGAGGCTGCCTTGTCATCAGGGTGCAGCAGGGAGGCGATTTGTACTGCCGCATCGAGGGCTGGTGGAAGGGGATTGCTGCGGACGTCGCGGTTCGGCTCAGGTAGGGTTTGGGGCAGCAATCCGCCGTAGTGTAATTGGCAGCACGGCATCCTTTGGAGATGTTCGGTCTAGGTTCGAGTCCTAGCGGCGGAGCTGCGTGGTTCGGGTCCTGACCCCAGCAACACGGGTCAGGGCCCGCTCACATTTCCCCCTCCGAACGCCCCGGTATCCTGCGGATGTCCACACCCCACACATCCACAGCCGAAGGGCATCCCCGTGAGCGCAACCCGCCCGGCAGCCGTCGTCGTACTCGCAGCGGGTGAGGGCACCCGTATGAAGTCGGCCACACCCAAGGTTCTGCACAGCATCAGTGGCCGCTCCCTGGTCGGCCACGTCCTCGCCGCCGCGCGCGAGTTGGAGCCCGAGAACCTGGTCGTCGTCGTGGGGCACGCCCGCGAGCAGGTCACCGCGCACCTCGCCGAGATCGACCCCGGCGTCCGCACGGCGGTCCAGGCGGAGCAGAACGGCACGGGGCACGCCGTACGGATGGGCCTGGAGGAGCTGGGCGGCGTCGTCGACGGCACCGTGGTCGTCGTCTGCGGCGACACCCCGCTGCTCACCGGCGCCACCCTCCAGGCGCTGGCGGCCACCCACTCCGCCGACGGCAACGCCGTGACCGTGCTGACCGCCGAGGTCCCGGACGCCACCGGCTACGGCCGCATCGTGCGGGACGGCGCCTCCGGTGCCGTCACGGCCATCGTGGAGCACAAGGACGCCACCGAGTCGCAGCGCGCGATCCGTGAGATCAACTCCGGGGTGTTCGCGTTCGACGGCCAGCTGCTCGCGGACGCCCTGGGGAAGGTCAGGACCGACAACAGCCAGGGCGAGGAGTACCTGACGGACGTGCTCGGGATCCTGCGGGAGGCGGGCCACCGGGTCGGCGCCTCCGTGGCAGGTGACCACCGGGAGATCGCGGGGATCAACAACCGTGTGCAGCTCTCCGAGGCCCGCCGGATCCTGAACGACCGGCTGCTCACCGAGGCCATGCTCGCCGGGGTGACCGTGATCGACCCCGCCACCACCTGGGTCGACGTCACCGTGACGTTCGAGCAGGACGCGGTCGTACACCCGGGCACCCAGCTCCTCGGCGCCACGCATCTCGCGGAGGGCGCGGAGGTCGGTCCGAACAGCCGGCTGAAGGACACGACGGTCGGGGCCGGCGCGCGCGTCGACAACACCGTGGCGGACGGTGCCGAGGTGGGGCCGCAGGCGACCGTGGGGCCGTACGCGTACTTGCGTCCCGGCACGCGCCTCGGGCTGAAGTCGAAGATCGGCACGTACGTCGAGACCAAGAACGCGACGATCGGGGAGGGGACGAAGGTCCCGCATCTCTCCTACGTCGGTGACGCGACGATCGGTGAGTACTCGAACATCGGCGCGGCGAGTGTCTTCGTGAACTACGACGGTGAGAACAAGCACCACACGACCGTCGGCTCGCACTGCAAGACGGGCTCGGACAACATGTTTGTGGCTCCTGTCACGGTCGGGGACGGTGCGTACACCGCCGCCGGGTCCGTGATCACGAAGGATGTGCCGCCCGGTTCGCTGGCCGTGGCCCGTGGCCAGCAGCGGAATATCGAGGGTTGGGTGGCACGGAAGCGTCCGGGGAGCGCGTCGGCGAAGGCGGCCGAGGCGGCTTCTCGGGAGGGCGAGAGCGAAAGCTGACTGGAAACAGGTGCGCCAAGGACGTCGTACCGTGATAAGTGCACACCCGCACCCCAGCTGAGCCAGCGATTTCCGCCTGCCCGGCTGAGAACCTCTGAGGAGACAGTGCTGTGACCGGGATCAAGACGACCGGCGAGAAGAAGATGATGTTCTTCTCCGGCCGCGCCCACCCCGAGCTTGCCGAGGAGATCGCCCAGCAGTTGGGTGTCGGGGTCGTCCCGACGAAGGCCTTCGACTTCGCCAATGGTGAGATCTATGTCCGCTACGAGGAGTCGGCACGTGGTGCGGACTGCTTCCTGATCCAGAGCCACACGGCTCCGATCAACAAGTGGGTCATGGAGCAGTTGATCATGATCGACGCGCTGAAGCGTGCGTCGGCCCGCTCGATCACCGTCATCGTGCCGTTCTACGGTTACGCGCGGCAGGACAAGAAGCACCGTGGTCGTGAACCGATCTCGGCGCGTCTGGTCGCGGATCTGATGAAGACGGCGGGTGCGGACCGGATCCTGGCCGTGGATCTGCACACGGACCAGATCCAGGGCTTCTTCGACGGGCCCGTCGACCACCTGTTCGCGCTGCCGCTGCTGGCGGACTACGTGGGCGCGAAGGTGGACCGGAACAAGCTGACGGTGGTCTCGCCGGACGCGGGCCGGGTGCGGGTGGCGGACCGTTGGTGCGACCGTCTGGGTGCGCCGCTGGCGATCGTGCACAAGCGGCGTGACAAGGACGTGGCGAACCAGGTGACCGTCCACGAGGTCGTGGGTGAGGTCAAGGGCCGGGTGTGTGTGCTGGTGGACGACATGATCGACACCGGCGGCACCATCTGTGCGGCGGCGGACGCGTTGTTCGCGCACGGTGCGGAGGACGTCATCGTGACGGCGACGCACGGTGTGCTGTCGGGTCCGGCGGCCGACCGCCTGAAGAACTCGAAGGTGAGTGAGTTCGTGTTCACCAACTCGCTGCCGACGCCGAGCGAGCTGGAGCTGGACAAGATCACGGTGCTGTCGATCGCGCCGACGATCGCGAGCGCGGTGCGTGAGGTGTTCGAGGACGGTTCGGTGACGAGCCTGTTCGACGAGCAGTGAGAGTCCTGGTCTAGATCGATTTCTTGTACGGCCTTCCCGCTGCGTAAGCTGTCACAGTTGCTCGGCGAGGGAGGCCGTACCTGTGGGTGCGGCGGTCCGTTATCGACGCGCTCTTCGTAGCAGGCCGATGGTTTGGCCGGGTGACCACGTTTCCCCAGTTCTCTACGAGGAGTGATCATGTCCGAGGTGAAGCTCAGCGCGTCGACGCGTACCGAGTTCGGCAAGGGTGCCGCCCGCCGTATCCGCCGTGACGCCAAGGTTCCCGGTGTTCTCTACGGTCACGGTTCCGACCCGATCCACCTGACGCTTCCGGGTCACGAGCTGCTGCTCGCGCTGCGTACGCCGAACGTCCTGATCTCCCTGGACATCGACGGCAAGTCCAACGAGCTGGCGATCCCGAAGTCCGTGCAGCGTGACCCGATCAAGGGCTTCCTGGAGCACGTCGACCTGCAGCTGGTCACGCGGGGCGAGAAGGTCAACGTCGAGATCCCCGTGCACACCGAGGGTGAGCTGGCGGCGGGTGGCAACCTGCTCGAGCACGTGCTGAACGCGCTGCCGGTCGAGGCCGAGGCCACGCACATCCCCGAGTCCGTGACGGTCTCCGTCGAGGGCCTGGAGGCCGGCGCGTCCGTCCTCGCGAAGGACATCACCCTGCCGAAGGGCACCACGCTGGCCGTCGACGGCGACGCCGTCGTGCTCCAGGTTCTGGCCGCCCAGGCGGAGGAGCCGTCGGAGGAGGCCGCCGAGGGCGACGAGGCCGCGGAGGCCTGAGCCCCGGCTCCGTCATCGGTTCGTCAGCCGCTGCTCCCTCCGGGGGGCGGCGGCTGGCGCGTATCCGAGCATCCGCCCGCGTATCAAGGAGACATGCACGTGACGACCGATCCGAGTGCCCCCTGGCTCATCGCCGGACTCGGCAATCCCGGGCCCGAGTACGCGGCGAACCGGCACAACGTGGGGTTCATGGTGGCCGATCTGCTGGCCGAGCGGATCGGGGGGAGGTTCAAGCGGGCCGGGAAGGCGCAGGCGCAGGTGGTCGAGGGGCGGATCGGGCCGCCGGGTCCGGGGAACCGCCGGGTGATCCTGGCCAAGCCGATGTCGTACATGAACCTTTCGGGCGGGCCGGTGACCGCGTTGCGGGACTTCTACAAGGTGCCGATGGCGAACATCGTGGCGATCCATGACGAGTTGGACATCGACTACGGCACGTTGCGGTTGAAGCTCGGCGGGGGTGACAACGGTCACAACGGGTTGAAGTCGATGACGAAGGCGATGGGGTCGGACTACCACCGGGTGCGGTTCGGGATCGGTCGTCCGCCGGGCCGGATGCAGGTCGCGGACTTCGTGCTGAAGGACTTTTCCGCCACGGAGCGCAAGGAGTTGGACTACTTCGTGGACCGGGCGGCGGACGCGGTGGAGTGCCTGGTGATCGAGGGGTTGGAGCGGGCGCAGGGGACGTACAACTCCTGAGCTGTTCTCCGTAGATGTCCCGGTTCATCCGCCATTGCGCGCCGGCCTGTGAGGCTTGACCGACCGCAGTGCCATGGCCAATGATCCCCGCCATGCCTGACAGCAAAGCCCCCGCTCACCGTTCGCGGCGCCGTGCGCGCCCGAGCGGCGCCGGCGCGTCGGCCGCGCTGCGGTACGGGCGGCTGGTGGCCATGGGCGCGATCGCGGTGGTGCTCCTGATCGCCGGGGTGTGGGGTTCCTGGGGCTGCGCGCAACACGTGATGCTGAGCAAGGGGCGCGAGCAGGGCACGATGACGGTGGCCCGGTGCGCCGATGAGACCTGCTGGGGGCCGTACGAGCCGGTGTCGACGGGGTCGCGGGCGCGGGAGCGGGTCGACATCGAGCGGTCGGTGGCGGTGGAGACGGGTGCGACGTACACGGTGGTCGTGAAGCCGGGCAGCAGCGATGTCGTACGGACGGGGCCTGCGGGGCTGCTGCACGCGTGGGTGCCGTTGGGCGGCGCGCTGTTGCTCGCCGCGGTGGTGGTGGCGGGTGGGTTGCGGATGGTGCGGTCGGCGTGGGTGTTGGGTGGGCTCGGCGTCGCGCTGATCACGGCGGCGTGGGTGGCGCTGTGACCTTGCGGCGCGTATTCGGCTGACGGCCGGTGGGGCTTCTCGCGCAGTTCCCCGCGCCCCTGAAAAGCAGGGGCTGCGCCCCGTGCTTTTCAGGCCCGCAGCCCCGTCGCTTTCCAGGCCCGCAGGGCCGTGGTCTTTCAGGCCCGCAGGGCCTGGTCTTTTAGGGGCGCGGGGAACTGCGCGACCAGCCCCCACCGGGCCGTCAGCCGCCATCGAACCCCACGAATCAGCCCGTGTTGCGCAGTCCCGCCGCCACCCCGTTGACCGTGAGCAGCAACGCCCGCGCCAGCAGCGGATCCGCCGCCTCCCCCGCAGCCGCCGCGTCCCGCTGCCGCTTCAGCAGCGCGACCTGGAGGTAGGAGATCGGGTCGAGGTAGGCGTCGCGGATGGAGAAGGTCTGCTGCAGGACGGGGTTGGCGTCCAGCAGCTTGTCCTCGCCGGTGACGCGGAGCACCTCGCGGACGGTCAGCTCGTGTTCGGCGCGGATCGTGTCGAACACGTGCTTGAGCTCGTCGGGGACGAGCGTGTCGACGTAGTGCTGGGCGATCCGCAGGTCCGTCTTGGCCAGCGTCATCTCGACGTTGGAGAGGAAGTTGCGGAAGAAGTGCCACTGCTCGTGCATCTCGTCGAGCACGGTGTCCAGGCCCGCTTCGCGCAGCGCCTTGAGGCCGGAGCCGACGCCGTACCAGCCGGGCACGATCTGCCGTGACTGGGTCCAGCCGAAGACCCAGGGGATGGCGCGCAGGCCGTCGAGCGAGACGCCCGAGCCGGGGCGGCGGGAGGGCCGCGAGCCGAGGTGCAGGTCGGCGAGCTGGTCGACCGGCGTGGAGGCGAGGAAGTACGTCGGCAGGTCCGGGTCCTCGACGAGCTTGCGGTACGCGGCGTGCGCCGCGTCCGACACGACGTCCATCGCGGCGTCCCAGCGGGCGAGGGCGTCCTCGGACTGGCGGGGCGCGGTGTGCAGGGCGGAGGCCTGGAGGGTCGCGGCGACCGTCAGTTCCAGGTTCTCCCTGGCCAGCGAGGGGACGAGGTACTTGTCGGAGATGACCTCGCCCTGCTCGGTCACCTTGATCTCGCCCTCCAGGGTGCCCCAGGGCTGCGCGAGGATCGCGTCGTGCGAGGGGCCGCCGCCGCGGCCGACGGTGCCGCCGCGGCCGTGGAAGAGCCGCAGCCGTACGCCGTACCGGTGGGCGACGTCGCGCAGGCGGCGCTGCGCCCGGTGGATCTCCCACTGCGAGGTGGTGATGCCGCCGAACTTGGAGGAGTCGGAGTAGCCGAGCATGACCTCCTGGACGTCGCCGCGCAGGGCGACGAGTCGCCGGTAGGACGGGTCGGCGAGCATCTCCTCCAGGATCGTGTCGGCGGCCTTGAGCTCGTCGGTCGTCTCCAGCAGCGGGACGATGCCGATCTTGGCCCAGCCGGCGTGGAGGTCGATGAGTCCGGCCTCACGGGCGAGGACGGTGGCGGCGAAGACGTCGTCGGCGCCCTGGCACATCGAGATGATGTACGACTCGATGACCTCGGGGCCGAAGACGGCGAGGGCCTTCTTGACGGTCTCGAACACGCCGAGGGTCTTGGCGCCGTCGGCGTCCAGCGGCGCGGGCGTGGGCGCCAGCGGCCTCCTCGACCGCAGCTCTCGGGCGAGGAGCTTGTGGCGGTACTCGCGGGGCATGTCCTCGTAGCGCCAGGATTCCTCGCCGAGGCGGTCGAAGAGCTGGCCGAGGGCGTGGTGGTGGGCGTCGGCGTGTTCGCGGACGTCCATGGTGGCGAGCTGGAGGCCGAACGCGGAGAGGGTGCGGATGGTGCGGTTCATGCGGCCGTCGGCGAAGAGGCCGCCGCGGTGTTCGCGCAGGGAGGTCTGGATGAGGGTGAGGTCGCGCAGCAGTTCGGCGGTGCCGAGGTAGTCGCGGCCGTCCTCGTGGGGGGTGCCCTTGGCGAGGCGCTGCTTGGTGTTCTCCAGCTTCTGCCGGATGCAGGTGGCCTTGAGCCGGTAGGGCTCCTCGGCGTTGAGGCGCTTGTAGCGGGGGCTGATCTCGGGCAGCGCTTCGAGGTCGGCCTGGAGGGAGGTGAGCAGTTCCTCGGTGGCGCCCGTGTAGCGGATGGAGTTGGAGAGGAAGCCGCGCAGTTCGTCGATGAGTTCGAGGGCGTCGTTGATGCCGTGCTCGTGCTGGAGGATGAGGACGTCCCAGGTCACCTGGGGGGTGACGTTGGGGTTGCCGTCGCGGTCGCCGCCGATCCAGGTGCCGAAGGTGAGGGGGCGGGTGGCGTCGGGGATGGTGACGCCGACGCGTTCCAGTTCGGCGGTGAGGTCCTCCAGGACGTCGCCGACGGCGTTCGCGTGCAGCTCGTCGAGGTAGTAGATGGCGTTGCGGGCCTCGTCGGCGGGCTCGGGGCGGACGACGCGGAGTTCGTCCGTCTGCCACACCAGGTCGATGTTCTCGGCCAGCCGGATGTCGTAGCGGCGGCGGTCGGACTCGATGACCGGGGTCTCCAGCAGCGCGGCGATGCGGCGGAGCTTGTTGAGGACGGAGCGGCGCGCGGCCTCGGTGGGGTGGGCGGTGAAGACGGGGCGGACGTTGAGGTTGGCGACCGTCTCGCGCAGGTGTTCGGGGTCTGCGTCCTTCAGGCGATCGGCGGTACGGGCGAGGAGGCCGCCCTCGGCGGCACGGCGTGCCCTCAGCTCGCGGCCTCGGTGCACCTGTTCGGTGACGTTGGCGAGGTGGAAGTAGGTGGAGAAGGCGCGGACCAGCTTGGCCGCGGTCTCCAGTTCGGTGCCGCGCAGCAATTCGGCGGCGGCTTCACCGTCCTCGCGGGTCAGGCGGCGGACGCGCTCGACGAGGTCCAGGAGTTCGGGGCCCTCCTGTCGTACGAGGGTCTCGCCCAGTAGGTCACCCAGGCGCCGGATGTCGGCGCGCAGCTCGCTGCTGACCGTGGTGGTCTGGTCGTCGGCACTGCTCACAGGTGCGGCTCCTTGCAGTGTTGAAGCTCGGCTGAGGGGAACCCGGGTGGGGGCCCGGCGGTCTGGGCCGCGGTGTGTGGCCCGGCGGCCGGGCAGGATTCAGAGCGGACCGCGCTGTCCGAACGAGTCCAAGGATAGGCGGCCACCTGGGCGCCCCCGGCGACGGGTGCCACTTGTGCGGCACTGAGTGCCACCTGTCCATCGAGCCCGCCCGTTACACCTGGGACGCGCAGACAGTGGGCTCTTGCCGCCCGGCACCGCGCTGCCATACTTACGATGCCGTAGGTTACGGAACCGTAGGGAAAGCCGTCAGGTATCCCCCGCACGCTGTTGCCGTAGGCACCTCCCCCCTCTCTCCATCCTCGACCCCCCAGGGGACGCCCCATGAGCTCAAGGTCCGATGTGATCGAAGACGCGCCGAATGCGACAGGTTCTCCAGGCTCCGCAGCGACCGACTCCCCCGCGCCGTCGGCCACGCTGGGCGGCGAGCAGAAGCGTTCGATCGAGCAGATCACCCTGCTCCTCTTCATCATCGTCCCGTTCCTGGCGCTCCTCGCGGCCGTGCCGCTGGCCTGGGGCTGGGGCGTGAGCTGGCTGGATCTCGGCCTGCTGGTGTTCTTCTACTACTTGGGCTGCCACGGCATCACGATCGGTTTCCACCGGCACTTCACGCACGGTTCGTTCAAGGCCAAGCGCCCGCTGAAGATCGCGCTGGCGATCGCCGGTTCGATGGCGGTCGAGGGTCCGCTGGTGCGCTGGGTGGCCGACCACCGCAAGCACCACAAGTTCTCCGACGCCGAGGGCGACCCGCACTCGCCGTGGCGGTTCGGCGAGACGCTCCCCGCACTGCTGAAGGGCCTGTGGTGGGCGCACATCGGCTGGATGTTCGACGAGGAGCAGACCCCTCAGGAGAAGTACGCGCCGGACCTGATCAAGGACCCCGCGCTGCGCGCGATCTCGCGCCAGTTCATCTACTGGACGATGCTCTCCCTCGCCCTCCCGCCCCTGATCGGCGGCCTGGTGACGATGTCCTGGTGGGGCGCGTTCACCGCGTTCTTCTGGGGCTCGCTCGTCCGGGTGGCCCTGCTGCACCACGTGACCTGGTCGATCAACTCGATCTGCCACGCGGTCGGCAAGCGGCCCTTCAAGTCCCGCGACCGCTCCGGCAACGTCTGGTGGCTGGCTGTCCTCTCGTGCGGCGAGTCCTGGCACAACCTTCACCACGCCGACCCCACCTCCGCCCGGCACGGGGTGGAGCGCGGCCAGCTGGACTCCTCCGCTCGGCTGATCCGGTGGTTCGAGGTGTTCGGCTGGGCGTACGACGTCCGCTGGCCGTCACGCTCGCGTATCGATTCCAGGCGCAAGACGGGTGAGGAAGGCTCCGAAGCCCGGAAGGCGTCCGCCGAGGCGGCATGATTGACGCCGTGGCGACCGACTCCAGCAGCACCCCGAGCAATGACAAGCCGCGGCGTGTTCGCCGCACCCGGATGACGGGCGCCGAGCGCCGGGCGCAGCTGCTGGAGGTCGGGCGCGCCCTCTTCGCCGCCAAGGGCTTCGAGGCGACGTCGGTGGAGGAGATCGCGGCGAAGGCCGGGGTGTCGAAGCCGGTGGTGTACGAGCACTTCGGCGGCAAGGAAGGGCTGTACGCGGTGGTGGTGGACCGTGAGATGAGCCGGCTGATGGACATGGTGACCAGTTCGCTGACGGCCGGGCACCCGCGTGAACTGCTGGAACAGGCCGCGTTCGCGCTCCTCGACTTCATCGAGGAGTACACGGACGGTTTCCGCATCCTGGTCCGCGACTCCCCGATCCCGCAGTCCACGGGTTCCTTCGCGTCCCTCATCTCCGACATCGCCACGCAGGTGGAGGACATTCTCGGCCGCGAGTTCAAGAGCCGCGGCTTCGACCCGAAGCTCGCGCCGCTGTACGCGCAGGCGCTGGTCGGCATGGTCGCCCTGACCGGCCAGTGGTGGCTGGATGTCCGCCGGCCGAAGAAGGCGGAGGTGGCGGCGCATCTGGTGAACCTGGCGTGGCACGGGCTGGACGGCCTCAACCAGAAGCCCCGCCTGATCGGCCACCGGAAGTTTTGAGCCGGGGGGTGCGTGGGGGGTGCCTGTTTCGTCGCCGGGTGCGGCCCGGTGGGGCTTCTCGCGCAGTTCCCCGCGCCCCTGAAAAGCAGGGGCTGCGCCCCGTGCTTTTCAGGCCCGCAGGGCCGGTCTTTCAGGCCCGCAGGGCCTGGTCTTTCAGGGGCGCGGGGAACTGCGCGAGAAGCCCCACCGGAGCCGCACCCGCCGACGCACCCGCACCCCCGAGCTATTAGGCGCCCCCGTCCACATCCTTCGCACTGAGCGCCAGCTCGTTGTTCACGGTGAAGTACGGCCGCACCCGCGTCACCCCCCGCTCCCCGTGCTCGAACACCTGCCCAGGCACCACATCCGTCTTCCGCCGCTCGACCACATCACCCCCGATGCGGCCCACCGGCACATCCCCCAGCCGCAGATCCCACAGATCGTGCTCGACACTCCGCCGAGCCATCAGCTCGGCGTACGGAACGGTGAACCGGAACCCCCGCTCCCCCACGGCCCGCGCGGCCACCGTGAAGTCGTACGCGCTGTCGGCCCGGGACACCACACGCACCACGGCTCCCTCCCCGACACCGGCGGCCAGGGGCTCGGCGTCTCCCAGGACCGTTCCGGTCACGGTCACCGCCCCCTCCCCCACCTCGACCGCGTCGATCTCCGCGTGCGCGGGCCGCAGCCACGTCCGCAGGGCGAGGAACCCGTCGACGGTGGGGTACGGGATCCACGCCCCGACCCCCCTTTCGTCGACGCGCGGGGCCTGTCCGACCAGCGCGGCCTGTTCCACCAGCCGTGCGCCCAGCCGCACCCGTTTGTCGGTGCCGCGCGGCGCGACGTAGCAGTCCCAGCGGCCCTCGGCGAGGGTGTGCTCGGCGGGGTGCAGGGTCGCCCGCGCCACGGTGTCCGGCGCGTCGGCACTCGGCAGCAGCGGCACCCTGACCTGCCGTTTGCCGGGGTCGCGGCGCAGGCGGGCGATGAATTCGAGGGGCCCGGACGGCAGCTCGGCCAGGTCGAGGAGGACGGTGAGGCCGCCGTCGCCGGTGGCGCGGGCGTGCGCGGTGGGCGTGGGAGCGCTCCCGTCGGCCTCGGCGGCGGGGGCGGCCTTGGTGGGGCGGGGCCGGACGGCGAGGGCGGCGAGTCGTTTCAGCCGGGCGGCGGCGTCCCATCGGCGGCGCCGGGAGCCGGAGAGCTCCGCGAAGAGGGCCTCGTAGCGGTGGGCGATGACGGCCGGGGCGTAGGTCTCGGCCTTGGTGAGGGCCGCCTTGCCGAGCCGTGCGCGCAGGGCCTCGTCGGTGACGACGCGGTTCAGCGCGTCGGCGTAGGCGTCGACGTCACCGTCGAGCGGGACGAGGATGCCGTCCTCGCCGTGGGTGATGATCTCGCCGGGTCCGTGCGGGCAGTCCGTGGCGACGACCGGCACTCCGCAGTGCATGGCCTCGACGATGGTCATGCCGAAGGACTCCATGTCGGAGGAGACGGCGGCGACGGCGCCCTTGGCCCATTCGGTCTCGATCGGGGAGACCGCTCCCATGAGGAACACCCGGTCGTGCAGTCCGAGCCGGTCGATCAGCTCGCGCAGGTTCTCCTTCTGCGGGCCGCGTCCGTAGATCCGCAGGGTCCAGCCGGGGTGGTCTGCGGCGACCTTGGCGAAGGCGTTCACCAGCCGGTCGTACCGCTTGATGGGGATGAGCCGGCCGGCGGCGACGATGACCCGGGAGTCGAGGGTGGAGCGTTGGACGGCGGGGGCCTGGACCCCGTTGGGGACGCACACGATGGTGGTGCGGACGTCGGGCAGGGCTGCGCGGTACTGGGCGGCGTCGGCCTCGGAGACGGTGACGTAGGCGTCGAGGCCGCCGATCGCCTGGTTCTGGTTGCTCCGCAGCGGTTCGCTGTACTGGTCGAGGCTGAGGTGTTCCTGGCCGACCCTCAGATAGTGGCGCCGGCCGTCGCGGGCGAGGTAGCCGTTGAGGTCGGGGCGTGTGGCGATGACGACGTCGGCCTGCGTGTCGGCGAGGAAGCCGCCGATGCGTTCGTCCTGGAGGCCGGTGTAGGGCAGGTTCCCCGTGGCCCCCGTGTACGGGAACATCGTGCCGGGCCGCTGGGTCAGCGGGTGGTCGCCCTCGTATCCGGGGCTGCCGTCGCGCAGGTCGATCAGCGAGGTCAGACGGACGCGCGGGTCGAACGGGAGGGCCGGTTCGTCGCGGGAACGGTGGACGCTGACGACCTCCACGTCGTGCCGTTCGGCGAACGCGGCGGACAGGTTGGCGGTCGAGCGGATCGTGCCTCCGATGCCGAAGGCGTTGTTGATCAGGAACGCGATCTTCATATGTTTTTCCCCCTGGTGACCCGCCCGGGCGCGGGCGGCATCGCGCCCGCACCCCCTGGCGGTCAGGCATGGGGTGCGCGCGGGCGCGGCTATATACGCGATACGTGGTCGACAATCAAGAAATGAATGATTCGGCGCAGCGGAAATCGGCCGACCGGGGAATCCGCACGGAGATACGCGGAGCGAAATCCCGACCGGACGACAAAAAGCCTATGTGGCGCGCGTCACAAACCCCGTCAAGCGCGCCGAGCGGCTCAGCAAGTGCTCACTGGCCCAGATCCCCCCTGGTCACAGCACGGAATCCCACTTCCCCTAACTACCGGCGGGAGACATCAAAAAGTGAACTGAGAATATATCCTTAACAAACGAAAGCCAAAGAACAATATCAGCCACACCACACCGGAGCCCCCAGAGCGGCAGCCGAGCACGGAATACAAAACTCCGTTTCAGTCACGGAATTTCGAACGATCCGGTGGGCAGCGGGACCCGTTTCCGCGCCCCGTCAGGGGCGCGGGGAACTGCGCGAGAAGCCCCACCGCCCCGCACCCTCACAACGACCCCCGACCCGGTGGTGCGCGTGGCGCACTCGCAGCCCGGGGTGGGCCTTCTTCGGTGGCCGGAATCCCGGCTCCGCCCCAAGGTGCAGCACCACGTCCCCCGCGGCGAACCAGCATCCTCCCCGTACGGCGAGCGCGGGCGGCTTCTGGATCTCGGCCATACCGAGGACGCCGACGTAGTACGCCCGGAGCCGGTCCTCCGTGCCGGGCGGGGCGGCGAGCAGGACGTGGTCGACGGCGGTGATCATCGGGCCGTGGCCGGCTTGTGGGCGATGGTGAAGATGCGGCGGAACGGGAACGGGGTGCCGTGGGGCGTGGGCGGGTACGCCTCGCGCAGGGCCGTGCGGTACTCGGCGACGAAGGGGGCCGCGTCCGGGCCCAGTTCGGTGAGGATCGGGCGTAGCCCCGTGCCCTTGACCCAGTCGAGCACCGGGTCCTCGCCCTGGAGGAGGTGGACGTACGTCGTCTCCCACGCGTCCACCTCGCAGCCGAGGTCGGCGAGGGCGGCGTGGTAGTCGACGGGCGCGTGGACCGCGTCGTCGTGGCGGAGGACCGTGCCGAGGCGGTCCTTCCAGCGGGCGGAGTGCGCCAGTTCGCGCATGAGGCGGTGGCTCGGCGAGTCGAAGTTCCCGGGGACCTGGAAGGCGAAGGTGCCGCCGGGGGCGAGCGCGTCGATCCAGGCGGGGAAGCGGTCGAGATGTCCGGGCACCCACTGGAACGTGGCGTTGCTGACGATCAGGTCGTACGACTCCGGGGGCACCCAGGTGCGGACGTCCGCCGCGGCGAAGTCGATACCGCCGCCGCCCGGGGTGGGCCCCTCGTGGTCGGCCCGGGCGCGGTCGAGCATCTCGGGCGAGTTGTCGTATCCGGTGATGCGCGCGGTGGGCCAGCGGTCGGCGAGGAGCCGGGTGACGTTGCCGGGGCCGCAGCCGAGGTCGGCGACGCGGGGGTGCGTGGCGGGCGGGTCGGGAATGTGGGCGAGCAGGTCCACGAAGGCGCGGGCGCGGTGCCCGGCGTGCCGCAGGTACTGCTGGGGGTCCCAGGTGGGCGTGGTGGGTTTCATGGCCCCACTTTCGACCCGCACTTATCTCGAAGTCAAGAGACTTGGCCCTAATCATCTCGACATCAAGAGACTTCACGTCGACACAACCACTACACTGATCGTCATGGAGGACGAGGTCGATCGGCTGGTCGCAGCGTGGCGCCGGGAGCGCCCCGACCTCGACGTGGAGCCGCTGGAAGTACTGAGCCGGGTGAGCAGACTGGCCCGGCACCTGGATCGCGCGCGCCGGCTGGCGTTCGCCGAGCACCAGCTGGAGCCGTGGGAGTTCGACGTGCTGACGGCGCTGCGGCGGGCCGGGAACCCGTACCAGCTCTCGCCCGGTCAGCTGCTGACGCAGACGCTGGTGACGTCGGGCACGATGACCAACCGCATCGACCGGCTCACGAAGAAGGGCCTGGTCGAGCGGCTGCCCGACCCCAGTGACCGCCGGGGCGTGCTCGTCCGGCTCACGCACGAGGGCCGGGACCGGGCGGACCAGGCGCTCGCCGGGCTGCTCGACCAGGAACGCGCGATCCTGGCCGAACTGTCCCGCACCCAGCGCGGCGAACTGGCGGGCCTGCTACGCCAGTTGACCGCCCCGTTCGACAACATCCCCGGCTAGGTCCACGGGCCCGACCCCGGCCCGGCGCGCGAGGGCGACCGCGGCGAGGGTGGAGTGCACGCCCAGTTTTCCGAGGACGTTCTGCATATGCGTGCGGACGGTGTGCGGGGAGAGGAACAGGCGCTCGGCGACGGCCTTGCGCCCCAGTCCCGCCACCATGCACCGGAGCACTTCCCGCTCACGCGGGGTGAGGGACTCGACGAGCCGCTCGCTCTCCGTGCGGTGCTTGCGCGCGGCGGTCAACTCCCGCAGGACGCCCGTGAGCAGCGCGGGCGGCAGATGCGTCTCCTCGCGGAGCACGCCCCGGATGACGGTGAGCAGCCGGGACAGCGAGCAGTCCTTGGCGACCCAGCCGGACGCGCCCGCCTGGAGGGCCAGCGCGGCCCGGCGCGGATCGTCCTTCTCGGCGAGCACGACGGTCCGTACGCTCGGCTGTCCCGAGCGGACGCCCGCGACGAGCGATATGCCGTCCACGAGGCCGTCCTCGCCGCCCTCCGGGACGGGCACGGCGGCCGGACGCGCGCCGGGGACATGGGCATGGCACCCCAGGTCGGCGTCGACCAGGAGCACGTCGAACTTGCGCCCTTCCGCCGCCGCGCGGTCCAGACAGCGCAGCGCGGCGGGGCCGCTGCCGGCCGCGGACACGTCGACGTCGGGCTCGGCGGCCAGCGCCGCCGCGAGCGACTCGGCGAAGATACGGTGGTCGTCGACGACCAGGACTCGGATGCGAACCACTGAAACCCCCACTGGTCGGGGGACGACCGGCGCGCGTACGACGCCCGGAGCGTGCCCCGGTTTACACCTGGGACGGGGCGTCGCAGCCGCACGGCCGCCGCCGTGCTGAACCGCTACCCCCACTCCGGGCGTCGTACCCGACTGTCTCGCCCCCTGATCAGCACCGGCCCCCACCGGCGCTGTTCATCAGAGTAAGGCCGGGGGGCAGGAGCGGAAGCTCATTTGCAGAACTGGTTGTCCAGCGCGTTTATCGTGTGCCGCATGTTTCGTATGGAGACAGAAGTCGACAGGGAACGAAGCCAATTGCTGCTTTCGCGGCTGCGCGCCAGCAACACCGCCGCGTCGCCGGTCCTGCGCGACCTGCGCGGAACCCCGGAGGCGCGAGAGGTCCCGTTGCATGTGTGGGCCCTGGACGAGGCGGGCGAACTGGCCGGTGGCCTGGTCGGTCACACCTGGGCCGGCTGGCTGCACGTCGTCCACCTCTGGGTCGACGAACGCCACCGGGGGGCGGGCCTGGGTTCGCGCATCCTCTCCCGGGCCGAACACCTGGCCGCCCGCGAACGCGCCTGCCGGTCGGCCCGGTTGGAGACCTGGGACTTCCAGGCGCCGGAGTTCTACAAGCGCCTGGGCTATGAGGTGGTGTGCGTGATCCCCGACTATCCGCCGGGGATCACCGAGTACACCCTGACAAAGCGGCTCGGCTAGGACTCGGGTCAGGAGACCCGGCGGGCTCCGGCCGAGGGGACCGCCACGAAGACGCGCGGGGCCGTGAAGGCGGCGTCGGCGAAGGCCTCCTCCACCGCCTTGGTGACCGCGTCCGCGTCGGTGGCGTCGACGAGGACGATCGCGGAGCCGCCGAAGCCGCCGCCGGTCATCCGGGCACCGAGGGCGCCGGCCGCGAGGGCGGTGTCGACGACGAGGTCCAGTTCGGGGCAGGAGATACGGAAGTCGTCGCGGAGGGAGGCGTGGCCCTCGACCAGGACGGGGCCGATCGCGCGGGTCTCGCCCGACTCCAGGAGGGAGACCACGCGCTCGACGCGCTGGTCCTCGGTGACCACGTGACGGACGAGGCGGCGGACCTCCTCGTCGTCGCCGAGGCGGTCGAGTGCCGCGTCCAGCTCGTCGTAGGCGACGTCCCGCAGCGCGTCGACGCCGAGCAGGGCCGCGCCCTTCTCGCAGCCGGCGCGGCGCTTGCCGTACTCGCCCTCGCTGTGGGAGTGCTTGACCTGGGTGTCGACGACCAGGAGCTGCATGCCCTCGGCGGCCAGGTCGAAGGGGATCTGCCGCTGGGACAGGTCCCGGGTGTCGAGGAACAGGGCGTGGCCGCTCTCGCAGCACGCGGAGGCCGTCTGGTCCATGATCCCGGTGGGGGCGCCGACGTAGACGTTCTCCGCGCGCTGGCACAGGCGGGCCAGCTGCCAGCCCTTGAGGCCCAGGTCGTAGAGGTCGTTGAGGGCGAGGGCCACGACGACTTCCAGGGCGGCCGAGGAGGAGAGGCCGGCGCCCGTCGGGACCGTGGAGGTCAGATGGACGTCCGCGCCGGTCACGGCCGTGTGGCCCGCCTCGCGCAGGGCCCAGACGACGCCCGACGGGTACGCCGTCCAGGCGCGGTCGGCCTCCGGGGTCAGCGCGTCGAGGGACAGCTCCACCACGCCGCCCTCGACGTCGTCGGAGTGCAGGCGCAGGACGCCGTCCGTGCGCCGGGAGACCGCGGCGACCGTGGTGTGCGGGAGGGCGAAGGGCATGACGAAGCCGTCGTTGTAGTCGGTGTGCTCGCCGATGAGGTTCACCCGGCCCGGCGCGGCCCACACTCCCTCCGGCGCCGCCCCGTAGAGCTCCTCGAACCGCTCGGCGACGACGACAGCCTCGCTCATCCCCTGCCCTGACCTTTCCGTACTCGACCGACGAACCGGCTCGGCCGATGAACTGGCCGAGCCGGCACACTACTGGGCGCGAACGGGCGCGAGTGTGCGCCCCTGGGAGCTGCCGCGCCCCATTCTGTTACCGCGCGCTACTGCGCCCGCTCCTGCGTGAAGCGCCACGCGTCCGCCACGATCTCCGCGAGGTCCGCGCGTGACGGGTTCCAGCCGAGCCGTTCGCGGGCCGTGGCGGCGGAGGCGACCAGGGTGGCGGGGTCGCCGGCCCGGCGCGGGGCGACGACCTCGGGGATCGGGTGGCCGGTGACCTGGCGGACGGTCTCGATCACTTCGCGCACCGAGAAGCCGTTGCCGTTGCCCAGGTTGCAGATGAGGTGCTCGCCCGGCCGCGCGGCGTCCAGCGCCAGCAGGTGGGCGTCGGCGAGGTCGGCGACGTGGATGTAGTCGCGGACGCAGGTGCCGTCGGGGGTCGGGTAGTCGTCGCCGTAGACGGAGATCGCGTCCCGCCTGCCCTGAGCGACCTGGAGGACCAGGGGGATGAGGTGCGACTCGGGGTCGTGGCGCTCGCCGCAGGTGCCGTACGCCCCGGCGACGTTGAAGTAGCGCAGCGAGACGGCGCCCAGGCCGTGGGCGGCGGCCTCGCCGGTGATCATGTGGTCGACGGCGAGCTTGGAGGCGCCGTACGGGCTGGTGGGCCTGGTCGGCGCGGACTCCACGATGGGGGTGGTCTCCGGCTCGCCGTAGGTGGCGGCCGTGGAGGAGAACACCAGCTTGCGGACGCCCGCCTCGCGCATCGCGGCGAGCAGCGCCATGGTGCCGCCGACGTTGTTGTCCCAGTACTTCTCGGGCTTCACGACGGACTCGCCGACCTGCGAGAACGCGGCGAAGTGCAGGACGGCGTCGAAGGAGCCGTCGAGCCACTTGCCGGCGTCGCGGATGTCGCCCTCGATGAAGGACACGCCGGCGGGCACGCCCTCGCGGAAGCCGGTCGAGAGGTTGTCGAGGACGACGACCTCGTGGCCCGCCTCCAGCAGATGCTGGGCGACCACGCTGCCGACATACCCCGCGCCACCGGTGACCAGGTACTTACCGCTCATGAACTCGCTACCTCTCGCAGTCGCTCGGCCGCGCGCTCCGGCGGCACGTCGTTGATGAACACGTTCATGCCGGATTCGGAACCCGCGAGAAACTTCAGCTTGCCGGTGGTGCGGCGAATGGTGAAGAGCTCCAGATGCAACGCGAAATCCTCGCGCTGGACACCTTCGAACTCCTCCAGGGTGCCGAACGGGGCCTGGTGCCAGGCCGCGATGTACGGCGTCGGAGGCTCACCCTCACCGAAGATCCGGTCGAAGCGCCTCAAGAGTTCCAGATAGACCTGGGGGAATTCTGAGCGCGCGTCCTCGTCGAGCCCGAGGAGGTCCGGCACCCGGCGGCGCGGGTACAGGTGCACCTCGTACGGCCAGTGCGCGGCGAACGGCACGAAGGCGACCCAGTGCTCGGTCTCCAGGACCATCCGCTCGCCCGCGAGTTCGCTCTCCAGGACGGCGTCGAAGAGGTTCTCGCCGCCGGTGGCGTCCTTGTGGGCCGCCAGCGAGCGCAGCATCAGCGCGGTGCGGGGGGTGGTGAAGGGGTACGCGTAGATCTGCCCGTGGGGGTGCCCCAGGGTCACGCCTATCTCGGCGCCGCGGTTCTCGAAGCAGAACACCTGCTCGACGGAGGGGAGATGGGACAGCTCCGCCGTGCGGTCGGTCCAGGCCTCCAGGACCAGGCGGGCCTGCTCCTCGGTCAGGTCGGCGAAGGACGCGTTGTGGTCCGAGGTGAAGCAGACGACCTCGCAGCGGCCGGAGTCGCCGGCGAGCGAGGGGAAGCGGTTCTCGAACACCACGGCGTCGTACGACGAGTCCGGGATCTCGCTCAGCCGGTCGCCCTCGGAGGGGCAGAGCGGGCATTCGTTCGCCGGGGGGTGGTAGGTGCGGCCCTGCCGGTGCGAGGCGATCGCGACGGAGTCGCCGAGCAGCGGGTCCCGGCGTACCTCCGAAGTGGTGACGGTGCGCTCCAGGGGCCGCTTGTCCACCGCGTCGCGCACGGTGTCGTCGCGCAGGTCGTAGTAGATCAGCTCACGACCGTCGGCCAGCCGGGTCGAGGTCTTCTTCACGCCGGACTCCCCATCCCACCCATCAAACAGAACCAAACACATCAAAGCACAAGTTCCGACGTTCGTCACCATCACAATCAAACAAAGATCACCAGATGCCAACTGAAGTGGAGCTGCGCATGGAGAATCTCGCGGATCCCTCCGGCCCCGCCGGCCCTGCTGGTCCCGCCGACCCCTCCGGCACCGCCGGTCTCGCCGATCTCGCGGCCGAGCTGCGGCTCCCCGTCGACTGGCTCGACTACACGATCCTGGCCGTGTACTTCGTCGTCGTCCTCGGCATCGGGTTCGCCGCCCGGCGGTCGGTGCGCACGAGCCTGGACTTCTTTCTCTCCGGGCGCTCACTGCCGGCCTGGGTGACGGGGCTCGCGTTCATCGCGGCCAACCTGGGCGCCACCGAGATCCTCGGGATGGCCGCCAACAGCGCGCAGTACGGCGTCTACACCACGCACTGGTACTGGATCGGCGCCATCCCGGCCATGGTCTTCCTCGGCCTGGTGATGATGCCGTTCTACTACGGCAGCAAGGTCCGCTCGGTCCCCGAGTTCCTGCTGCTGCGCTTCGACCGGGGCGCGCACCTGCTGAGTTCGGTCCTGTTCGCTTTCGCCGCGATCCTGATCGCCGGGGTGAACCTGTACGCGCTGGCCATCGTCGTGGAGGCGCTGCTGGGCTGGCCGGAGTGGGTGTCGATCGTCGTCGCCGGCATCTTCGTACTGGCGTACATCACCCTCGGCGGACTCTCCTCGGCGATCTACAACGAGGTGCTCCAGTTCTTCGTGATCCTGGCGGCCCTGATCCCGATCACCGTGCTGGGCCTGAAGAAGGTCGGCGGCTGGGACGGCCTCTCCGACTCCCTGACCGAGAGCCGAGGACCCGACTTCGTCACGGCGTGGGGCGGCACCGGCATCGGCAGCGACAACCCGCTCGGCGCGAACTGGCTGACGATCGTCCTGGGTCTCGGCTTCGTGCTCTCCTTCGGCTACTGGACGACGAACTTCGCTGAGGTCCAGCGCGCGCTGAGCGCGAAGAACCTCTCGGCCGCCCAGCGCACCCCGCTCATCGCGGCCTTCCCGAAGATCTTCATCGTCTTCCTGGTGATGATCCCGGGCCTGGTCGCGGCGGTCCTGGTCCCGCGGATCGGCACCTCGGAGTCCGACCTCCAGTACAACGACGCGATCCCGTACCTGATGGAGGACCTGCTGCCCAACGGCGTCCTCGGCATCGCCGTCACCGGCCTGCTGGCGGCCTTCATGGCGGGCATGGCGGCGAACGTCTCGTCCTTCAACACGGTCTTCACCACGGACATCTGGGCGAAGTACGTGGTGCGGGACCGGGAGGACGGCTACTACGTGCGCTTCGGCCGCCTGATCACGGCGATCGGTGTCCTGGCGTCCATCGGCACGGCCTTCCTGGCCTCCTCCTTCTCCAACATCATGAGCTACCTCCAGACGCTGTTCTCCTTCTTCAACGTGCCGATGTTCGTCGTCTTCATCATCGGCATGTTCTGGCGCCGGGCCTCGATGAAGTCCGGCTTCTGGGGTCTGCTGGCCGGCACCACGGCCGCGATGCTCAATTACTTCGTCCTCTACAAGCAGGACGTCATCGACATCCCGACCGACCAGGGCGCGAACTTCGTCTCCGCGATCGCGGGGTTCGTGGCGGGCGCCGTGCTCATGGTGGCCGTCTCCCTCTTCACGGCCCCGAAGCCGGACGCGGACCTCCAGGGCCTGGTCTACGGCACGCGCTCCCCCGGCATGGACGAGCCGCCGGGCGAGGGCGACGACGCGTGGTACCGCCGACCGGCGCTGCTCGGCTGGGGCGCGATCGTCCTGGCGGCGGCGTGCTACATCCCGTTCTCGTTCTAGGCACCGAGGAGCACCATGACCGATCACTCCGGTTCCTCCGGATACTCCGAACGTGACGTCCAGCGCGAGGTCACCGAGCTCCAGGGCAGGTCCGCGACCGCCGCCCGCCTCTTCGACATCCGCCGCATCATCGGCGGCCTCTTCGTCCTCTACGGCGTCATCGTCACCCTCGCCGGCCTCACGGCGTCCGACGCGGAGATCGACAAGGCGGTGGGGGTGAACATCAACCTGTGGACGGGCTTGGGGATGCTGGCCCTGGGCGTGTTCTTCCTGGGCTGGCTGTGGCTACGGCCGGCGGCTCCGCCGGTGGAGGGGGAGCGGTCGGAGGGGGAGCGGGACTCCAGATGACGCCGGGCGTGAGGGCCGGGAGCGCTACGGCCCTTGTATCTCGCCCGGCCGAGGCTAGGGTCGTGGCTGGTGACGGTCACCGAGGAGGGGGATCCAAGGGTGTACGGGACAGTGACGGCGGTCAGCAGCAACGGCGCGTACTCGTTCACCAAGCCGAACCGGGACAGCATCACACTGCTCGCCGGGCTCGGGGTGGAAGGTGATGTGCATGCCGGGGTGACGGTCAAGCACCGTTCGCGGGTCGCGCAGGACCCCACCCAGCCGAACCTGCGCCAGGTCCACCTGATCCATGAAGAACTCTTCGCGGAGGTCGGCGCGGAGGGGTTCACGGTGGCACCCGGTGACCTCGGCGAGAACATCACCACCACCGGCATCGATCTGCTCGGGCTGCCGGTGGGCACGCTGCTGCGCATCGGGGACGAGGCGGTCCTGGAGGTGACCGGCCTGCGCAACCCCTGCGTGCAGATCGACAACTTCCAGGCCGGGTTGATGAAGCGGGTGGTCGGCCGCGACGCGGCCGGGAACGTCGTGCTCCGGGCCGGAATCATGAGCATCGTGAAGGAGGGCGGCGTGGTGCGGCCGGGCGACCCGATCAAGGCGGAACTCCCGAACGGGCCGCACCGCCCCTTGGAACGGGTCTGACGTCCCACCGCAGATGTCAATTTCTTGCGTGACGCGAGTGCAACTGACGAATGCAGATTGGGAGTTGATGGGGCCGTACCTGCCGATCGGCGAGTACGGCCCGTATCCCGAGCGGCTCCGGCAGCAGTTCGAGGGTGTGATGTGGCGGTTCAAGACCGGCGGGGTGGCGGGAGATGCCGCAGGAGTTAGGCGCCTGGTCGACCGTGCACAACCGCTTCCGGCAGTGGCGTGACGCCGGCGTCTTCGAGGCCCTGCTGGAGGGCCTGATCGCGGAGGCGGCGAAGCGGCGAGGACGTCGTCACTGCGCGGTTCGCGGCCCCGTCGGCCGCCCCCGCACCCGGCCGGACGCGGTCGCCGGGGACAATGCCTGCTCGTCCCGCGGCAACCGGTCTCACTTGCGCAAACGCAGGAGAGGAACACCGTCGAGCGCCTGATCAACAAGCTCAAAGAACTCACCCGAGGCGCCCCTTGATCACAGCCCTGTCGCGCCCTAAGGGCGGACGTAAGGCCGGGTCATGACCTCCATGTTGTGACCGTCCGGGTCGTCGAAGTAGGCGCCACGACCACCGAACAGACGGTTGATCTGGCCGGGCTCGGTGTGGCCGGGGTCGGCGTAGTAGGTGACCCCGACCACCTCCAGACGGGTGATAACGGCGTCGAACTGCTCGTCAGGGACGAGGAAGGCGTAGTGCTGCGACTGGATCGGCTCGTCCCTCTTCTCATAGAAGTCGAGCGTCACGCCGTTGCCGAGGTCGACGGGCAGGAACGGCCCAAACGGGGCGCCGACCTTCAAGCCCAGCACCACGGCGAGGAACTCGGCAGACAGGTGCCGGTCGCTTGCGTAGATGGCCGTGTGGTTCAGCTGGACGCCAGCCGCCGGCAGCTCGGGTTCATGCGTGTACTGCTGGTCATAGGACATCAGTGGTGTGTCTCCGGTCTTGGGATCCGCTGGTATGGGGCGCCCTGTACGGGCGCCGGGAGCTAAGACACGGAGAAGGGGGCGGGCCTCTTGCCCGCCTCGTGCTCACGCCGAGGCCGGGAACCTCACTCGTGCGTGGCCCAAGGCCGACCCGGCAGTCACCTGACCGACCTTAGTGACCATCACATGCGTGGGCAACATCGTTTCTTGGCCGTGCCCGCCCGCGGATCAAGCCGTCATGACGTCATAGCGGGTCGTCACGGCTCTACTGATCACGACCCGATACGCGCCCTGGCCGATCAGCGGAACAGATCCTCGGCGGCGGTCACCCGAAGGGCTCGTTCCGCCCAGATCATGAGCTGGGCCCGGTCAGGACAGTCGGTGACGCGTTCGCGGACATGGTCCGGCACCTGGATGCCCCGCAACTCGAGAATCTCGAGGATCATCTCGGCTCGACCCTCCAACCGGCCCTCCACCCGGCCCTCCTCGCGCGTCTGCTCAGCGAGCGGGTGTCGCCAGAAGTACTGCGTATTCGTCATCAGTTCCCTCCAGATCTTCAGTGCCTCCGGGTCTGTCAGGCACGAGTCGACGAACTGCACGAAGACCGCCGCGCTCTCCGCGTCAACGGTGCGCAGGGCGGTTACCAGGCATTCCAGTATGGCGGCAGCCTTGCGGCCCTTGCCATGCGTCATCGCCGAGAGCACCGCGAGGGGTACGTCCCGTTCGGCTGCTCTCTCGTCCGCGATGACCGGTACGTTGTCCGGGCCCAGCACCAGTGGTCGCACCGTCAGCGAGGGGCGACCACGCACTCCGAGATGAATGGGTTCCGCCGCCCAGCGGGCCGTGGCGCCGCTCTGGGTGATCACGATGAGCACCGGGTCGCAGTGGTACTTCGCGTACAGGTAGCTGAGGTAATACGGCCAACTGCGGCGCTTGCCCTCGTCCTTCTTCCCCTGTGACTCGACGATCAGGAGATACGTCCCCTCGTCGGCCTCCGCCCGCATGAGTGTGTCCACGCGCCGCTCGACGGGCGCGATCTCCGTGAGGTCGACGTTCATGGCGGCGAACTCGTGCGGCTCGGGAAAAGGCACGCGCAACACCCGCTCCAGGGCCCGGGTCAGCAGCGCGGGGTCCTTCTGGAAGATCCGGTGCAGTGCCTCGTGCGACGAGCTGACCATCGGCTCTCCTTTCTGTCGGCGTGTTCAACGAGCTAGGCGGCCATCAGTTCGCACCACACGTATTTGCCGCGTCGGCCGAAGCGGGACGACGGCTGCCAGCCCCAGATGTCCGTGCAGGCGCGGACGAGGGCGAGGCCTCGGCCGGTCTCCGTGTCGGGCTTCGCCAAGTGGCATGGGGGTTCCGGGGGTTCGGGGTCCGCGTCCCAGGCTCCGATCCAGAGCGTGCCGTTCGACCAACGGACGCGCAGAGCCGCCGGGCCCTTGGTGTGGAGTACGGCATTCGCGATCAGTTCCGTGGCGAGGAGTTCGGCGGGGTCGAGGAGGGCGGCCAGGCCGTGCGCGGTGAGGATCAGGCGGAGGGTGCGGCGGGAGACGGTGACGGCTCGGGGGTCGTGGGGGATGTGGAGGACGTACTCCCAGGGTTCGGAAGCCACTTCGGGCATGGGGAGATCCCTTCGGGGTGGGGGTCGGGGGGCGGTCCGGTGGCATTGCCTCAACCGTCGGGGCATGACGGAGTGGTGCGCTTCCGGAGCACCGGATGACACCGCAGCGTGTGCGGCGCATCACTGACGGTAGGGCATTAATTTCTGCCTCTGCAACCCGCTGCCGTAATCTGGCACCCGAACGTGGCATGCCGACAAGGACGTTGGGGAGTACATGGCGGCACGGAGCAACCCCACCGCGCGGCAAGTGCGCCTGGGAGCGGAGCTGCGCAGGTTGCGCGAGGCCGCCGGCTTGAAGGCCCGTGAGGTAGCGGCGTTTCTGAACTCGACTTCGACGCAGATGAGTCAGGTGGAGGCAGGCATCGCGGCCGTGAGTGCGGAACGCATCCGCCGCCTCGCAGCTCACTACGCGTGCGCCGACGAGGAGTTGATCGACGCGCTCGCGGCTATGGCCGGCGAACGCGCACGCGGCTGGTGGACCAGGTACCGAGGCGTCCTGCCTCAGGTGAACCTGGACGTGGCGGAAGCGGAGCACCATGCAACGTATCTGCGCGAGATCGTCATCAACCGCGTCCCGGGGCTGCTCCAAACCCCGGACTACGCCCGAGCGGTCTTCAGGTACATGCGCCCGGAGCTACCCGAGAGCGAGCTCGTGCCTCGGGTCGAGTACCGGTTGAAGAGGCGCTCAGTCATCGAGGGCGACACTCCTACCCCGTACGAGACGATCGTCCACGAGTTTGCCTTGCGCATCCGAGTAGCCGACCGCCAGACCTCCGTGGCTCAACTCCGTTGGATCCTGGACCGGATCGAACAGGGCAACGTCACCGTGCGCGTCATCCCCATCGACCAGGACGGCTTCGCCGGTGCCGGCGCCTCGATGATGTACACCGGTGGACCAGTGCCGCGACTGGACACCGTCCTCCGGGACGCCCCCACCGGCGTCGTCTTCGTCGATGAGGAACCGCAGCTGCAACGGCTCCGAACACTCCTTCGTAGAGTGGAGGAGGCGGCGCTCGAACCCGTGGCGTCGCGGGACTTCATCCAGCGTTTGGCGAAGGAGCTGTGAGACACCGATGAAGCACACCCCGCGCTGGCAGAAGTCGACGTTCTCTGACGGCGGCGAAGGTGACACCTGTGTCGAAATCGCCACCGCCGCCGGGGGCATAGCCCTCCGTGAATCCACCACCCCCGCCACCCACCTCCGCACCACCCCCACCCCCCTCGCCGGACTCCTCCTCCACATAAAGGCGGGCGGGGTTCGTACGACGAGCTGAGGAAAGCCCCCGGCGGCATACGGGGGCGTGCCGCATGGCTGGTGAGGTACGCGCGTTTCTACGGTGGCTCCATGCGTACCCCCCACAGCCGTCGCACCGCCTCGACCACCGTCGTCGCCCTCGCTCTCGCCCTCCTCGCCACCCTCGCCCCGGCCCATGCCCGCGCCGCGGCGGACCCGCTCCAGCGGGACGCCGACGCTCTTCGGGACACCGGTGTGACCGGTGTGTCCGTGCGGGTCGACCGGCCTCGCGGGACGCGGACCGTGCGGAGTGGGGTCGGTGATCTCCGGACCCGCGTGCCCGTGCCGCGCGGTGAGTACATCCGGATCGGCAGCACCACCAAGACCTACGTCGCCACCGTCCTCCTCCAACTCGTCGGTGAGGGGCGGCTGTCGCTGGAGGACCGGGTGGAGCGGTGGCTGCCGGGGGTGGTGGAGGGGAACGGGAACGACGGCCGCCGGGTCACCGTGCGGCAGCTCCTCCAGCACACCAGCGGGCTGCCGGACTACATCTCCGACGTCGTCCCCGAGCTGAGCGCCGCCGGGTATCTCAAGCATCGGTCGACCACGTACACCTCGGCGCAGCGCGTCGCCTTCGCCATGACGCATCCTCCCGTCTTCGAGCCGGGCGCCCGCTGGGAGTACTCCAACACCAACTACATCCTCGCCGGGATGGTGATCGAGGCGGTCAGCGGGAAGGGGTGGGATCAGGAGGTCCGGGAGCGGATTCTGCGGCCGTTGCGGCTCACGCGGACCTTCGCTCCGGGCAACGATCCCCGGCTTCCCCGGCCCCATGCCCGGAACTACCAGCAGTTCGACGCGGGGGGCGACGCCCCCATGACCGACACCACCCTCGCCTACCTCCCCTTCGACGGGGATGCCGACGGGTCGATGATCAGCACCACCGCCGACACCAACCGCTTCTTCTCCGCGCTGCTCGGCGGCAGGCTCCTCGCCCCCGCCCAGCTCGCCGAGATGCTGCGTACGGTCGCCGTGCCCGACACCCCCGGCGAGGTGCCGGGCTCGCGCTACGGGCTGGGCATCGGCTGGACGCCCCTGACCTGCGGCGGCGGCTACTGGGGCCACAGCGGCAGCGGCTTCGGCTTTCTGGCGTGGCCGGGGACGACACGGGACGGCCGTACCTCCGTCACCGTCGCCGTGCACAGCCGGCCGGGCGACGAGCGGACCGCCGTACGGCAGATCGGGGCCATGACGGACCTGGTCGACCACGCGCTGTGCGCGCGGCCGGGGGCATAGCCACCCGGCCGCGCGCCACGCAGCGGCACTACAGTCCCGCCCCCGGCACCCCCGGGGGCACCGGTCCCGCCCGGTCCAGCAGCCCCGTGCGGGCCGCGAGCGCCGCCGCCTCCAGGCGGGAGCCGACGCCGAGCTTCATCAGGACGCGTTGGACGTGCGTGCGGGCCGTCGACGGGGCGATGCCCATGCCCGCCGCGATGAGACGCGTGTCCTCACCCTCCGCGACGCGGACCAGGACCTCGACCTCGCGCGGGGTCAGCATCTGGAGCAGGCGTTGGCCCTCGTCGTCCGGCTGGGCCGCCGGGTTGAGGAGTTCGCCGAAGGCGCTCTGGAGGAGTTGGGGCGCCACCGCCGCCTCACCCGCTCGGGCCTTCATGATGGCGCGTTCGACGCCCTCGATGCGTTCGTCGTGGCGGACGTAGCCGGACGCCCCGGCCGCGAACGCCGCCGCGATGCCGCGCGGGTTTGGGACCGGTCCGAGGACCAGGACCGCCACCTGCGGGCGTTCGCGCTTGATCTTCACCACCGGGTCGAAGATCCCCGGCTCGGCGGGTGTCGCCGTGCCGATCAGGCACACCTCCGGTGCCCTGGTGATCACCAGCTCCGCCGCGCCCGCGGCGGGCGCCGCCGCCGCCAGCACCCGGTGTCCCCGCAGCTTCAGGGCCGAGGCCAACGCCTCGGCCAGCAGTCGGTGGTCGTCGACCACCATGAGCCGCACTCCCATCGAGCCACCCCACCCCCAGTCCCCCACAGTCCCCCAGATGGTTGCCCACTATGGCCGCCCACCGGACCTCGCGGACAGAAGCCCCCCGACTTCCCGTCGACTCGCCGGTCGACGCCCGCTCTTCATGCCCCCGGAAGCTACACGCTTGTTCGACGTTGCGCTCCCCCTACGGGAGAGAAGTGCCCGGATTACCGAAATTCCCTCCGATTCGAGCGTGATGAGGGATACGTGCACGGCCCCGCCCCTGAGCTGGGGCGGGGCCGTGGAACGAGGCCGAGGGGGCGCGTGGGGTTACTTCGCCCCGAAACCGAGCGCCGTGTACTCCTTCTCGTCGTCCGAGTAGGGCTTGCTGACCAGTTCCGAGCCGATGAACCAGCGTCCGTCGGTGTAGAGCATCTCGCTCATCGTCGGCGTCATGGCGCTGATCGCGCGGAGCACCGACTCGGAGGCCGGGGTCTCCAGCAGCTTGGTCTGCTTCAGCGTCTTGCCGTCGATGGAGACGATCTGGGCGCCCTTGTCGTACGGGCCGTCCTTGTAGGCGATGACGTTCGGCCCGTCCATCCGGATCGGGAACAGCTCGTGGTCGTCGCCCGCGTCCACACGGTCACCGGTGGGCTTCCCCGTGGCCAGCGAGAAGGAGACGATCTCGTTGGTGGAGCTGTAGGAGCCGGTGCCGTCGTGGCTCTTGGTCGGCATGTACACCTTGTCGTTGCCGACGTAGATGCCCTTGCAGGCCCAGACACCGCGGACGGGGCACTCGTACTCGTACTTGTCGTCCGGGATGGAGATCTTGGCGCGCAGCTTGCCCTTGTCGTCGAGGGAGAAGATGTCGGTCGTGCCGGTCAGCGGGACGTCGCTGCCCGTCACCACACCGAAGACGACCGGGTTGGTGGAGATGACCTTGGCGCGCTGGATGCCGGAGGGCACCTTGTACGTCCACTTGACGCTGCCCGACTTCGGGTCGAGCAGCTGGATCTCGAAGGTCTCGCTGCCGTAGTCGCCGCACTTGCGGACCGCGATCAGCTGGGCGCCGCCCGCGTAGCCCTCGTCGGTGCACTGGCCGGCCTTCGGCGACCACAGCACCTTGCCGGAGTTGACGTCGAACGCGGCGCCACCGGAGTAGCCGCCGGCCGCGGCGACCGTCGTACCGGAGATGGTGACCTCGCCGAACGGCACCTTGCTGCCGCTGAGGTCGGCGCTCTTGGTCCACACCTCCTTGCCGGTCTCGACGTCGAACGCGGTGACCTCGGTGCAGGGCTGGCGGTCGTCGTTGTTCTTGCGCTTGGCCGCCTCGGTCACCACGACGGCGATGCCCTCGGTGGTGATCTCACGGGAGCCCGCGCAGGTCTGGCCGGACAGGTCCAGCGTCCACTTGGTCTTGCCGCTGTCCGGGTCGTAGCCGACGATCTTGTTGAGCGCGGACTTGGCGTACGTGGTCTTCGTCAGCCAGGAGCCCTTGACGCTGTCGATCTGGAGCTTTTCCTTGACCTCGTGCGCGGGCACCTGGAAGAGGATCTTCGCGCTGGGGCTGGCCGGTGCCTTCTCCTGCGCGGTGGTCGGGATCTCCACGCCGCCGGACGACGAACCGCCGGACGAGGAGCCGCCGTCGTCCTCGCTCTTGGTGTCGTCCTTGCCGCCGGAGGTGCCCTCCGAACTGGCGGTGTCGTTCTTGCCGTTGTCGTCGTCGCCGCTGGAGGTGGCGATGTAGACGCCACCGCCGACGATGAGCGCGATGGCCGCGACCGCCGCGGTGATGATGATCGCCGCGGTGTTCACCTTCTTCTTGCCGCCCGGGCCGCCGGGACCGCCGGGACCGCCCGGGTGGCCCACCTGCGGGTGCATCGGCATGGTCTGCGGCTGGTAGCCGTACGGCTGCTGCCCGTAGGGACCCGGCTGCGGCTGCTGGCCGTACGGGCCGGGCTGCGGCTGGCCGTAGGCACCCGGCTGACCGGGCTGACCGGGCTGACCCGGGTAGCCGTAGCCGGGCTGCTGCGGCGGGGGCGTCTGCGGGTAGCCGTAGCCCGGGGCCGGCGCGGGCGGGCCCTGCGGCGGAGGCGTCGGGGCACCGAAGCCGCCGGCCGGCGGGGGTGTGGGCGCGCCGAAACCGCCCTGCGGCGGGGGGCTCTGCGGGGGCTGCTGGCCCGGGGCCGGCGGCTGAGCCGGAGGCTGGGCGGGCGGCTGGCCCTGCGCCGGGGGCTGGTCCTTGGACAGGGACGGGGCGGGCGGCTCGTTCGGGGGCGGGCCCGGCGGCTGGTTCGGCGGGGGCGGCGGCTGCGTCATGACGTGGATACCTCGGAGCGGATCTCGGTGGTCGGGTGGGGGACGAGCGGGGCTGTCACTTGCCGTAGGCCAGCATCAACTTCTCCTTCGACTCGTCGGCACCGCTGAGCAGGGTCGAGGAGATGTAGAAACGTCCGTCCACGTAGTCGATGGCCCTCGAGTAGAAGGAACTCTCGATCGCCGCGGCGCTCGCCGGCATCCGCAGCAGCTCGGTGGGCGCGGGGCTGCCGCCCGTGGTCGGGAACGACACGATCCGGCCGCCCGCGTCGGACGACGGCTCCACGTACGCGATCAGCTTGCCGCCTTCGGTCCGCACCGGCTCCATCACCGCGTCGGCGGCGGGCGACTTGACGCGCCACTTCTCCTTGCCGGTGGCGAGGTTCAGCGCGACGATCTGGTTCGTGCCGTCCTTCTCCTCGGTCGGCAGGTAGAGCGTGTTCGCGTCGCTCGCCACACCGGTGCAGCCTGCGAGGTTCCCGGAAAGGATCCCGCTGTCGCACTCGGGGGCGAACGAGGCGTCGGAGTCGACCTGCGAACGGGTCGATCCGTCGGCCTTGAACGTGGAGATGTTCCAGGTGTTCTCTTCCTCGTTGGTGAGGTAGAGGACGAGCGGGTCCACGGAGTACGCGTTCTCGACCTTCCAGCCCTTGGGGATCTTCCGCGTCCACTTGGCCTTGCCGGTCCTCGGGTCCAGCTCCTGGACCTCGTCGTGCTCCTTGTCGGTGGTCACCGCGCAGGAGGAGACGACGACCAGCCGCGTGCCGCCCGCGAACCCGGACGGGTAGCAGGACTGGCCGTAGGTCTTCTTGTCGAACAGCTTCTTGCCGGTCTTGACGTCGTACGCCGTCCCGGACTGCGAACGACCCACCACGAGGGTGTCGCCGGCGAGGGCCAGGGAGACACTGTGGGCGCTGTCGAACAGGTCGCCCTTCTCCAGCTCGGCCGACCACCCCTTGGCGCCGGTGTTCAGGTCGAGCTGCTGGAGCTGGTCGCACTCGGCGTTCTTCGAGGTGCTCTTCTGGTACGCGACCACGGCCCGGTCGTCGGCGGTCGCCTCCGGGGTGACCGCGCAGATCTTGCCGGGGAACTCGATCGGGTCCCAGGCCGGGTCGCCGTCACCGACGTTGTAGGCGAACAGCTGCTTGTACGCGGGCTTCACCGCGACCTTGTCGGTGACCAACAGGCCGGGGGCGCTCGCGCCGGAACCGGGCGCGTCGGGCGCGCTCTTGTACCAGAGGACCTTGGCCTCGCCGTCCTTGCGGTCGGCGTTGAGGTCGGAGATGTCGAGGTCCTCGCCGCCGTCGCCGCTGCCGTCGCCCTGGTTGACGGGCGCGGAGGGCGTGTCGGAGGGCTTGTCGTCCCCGGAGGGGCCGGTGCTCTCCTTGGCGACGGGCTTCTTCTCGCCGTCGTCCCCGAGGCTCGTCACGGCGAACACGGCGCCGCCGACCACGAGGAGCGCGGCCACGGCCGCCCCGACGACCACCGCGGGCCTGCCCTTGAAGGGGTTCTTCGACCCTCCGGGGCCGCCACCGACCGGCGGGGGCGTGGGCGCGCCCGCGTACTGCGACTGCGGGTAGCCGTAACCGGCCTGCGACGCCGGGTTGTACGGGCCGGGCTGCGCGTACGGGCCGGGCTGCTGCGGCTGGCCGTACGGGCCGGGCTGGGTGTACGGACCCGGCTGCGCGGGCGGCTGCTGAGGGGGGTAGCCGTAGCCGGGACCCGGTGCGGGCGGGCCCTGCGGCGGGGGCGTCTGCGGGTAGCCGTACGGCTGTTGCGGTTGCTGCGGGTGTTGCGGCTGCGACTGCGGTGGTGGATTCTGCGGAACTCCGTAACCACCCTGCGGCGGATGATCGGGCGGCTGAACCATCAGCGCTCTCCCCCTGTTCGCTGCTTTCGAGCCACCCGTGACCACGCGTGGTGTCGCTTCTCAGACCGTTCTCAGACGGCTCTTTCTATCACTGCGACGCGCTCGCACATGGGGCCGGTCGCTCCCCTGTTCCCAAGGGAGAACCGGCCCGTGATGCGCCCGTTACGCTCCTTCACGCCCCCTTCACGGGACGCGCGCGGGGCCTCGGCCTCGAACACGGGCCCCCACGGCGGATACCCGCCCGGATCGACCGACTACGCGTCGTCCGCCAGTTCAAGCCACCGCATCTCCAGCTCCTCCTTCTCGCCCAGCAACGCCCTCAACTCGGCGTCCAGCTCTCCCACCTTCGAGAAGTCGGTCGCGTTCTCGGCGATCCGCGCGTGCAACTTCGCCTCCTTCTCGGAGACCTTGTCCAACTGCCGCTCGATCTTCTGGAGTTCCTTCTTCGCGGCACGGACGTCGGCGGCGCTCTTCTGCGACGCGGTCTCGGCGGCGGGCTTCACGGCGACCCCGGCGGACGCCGCCGCGGCCTCCTCCATCTTGTGGCGCCGCTCGATGTACTCGTCGATCCCCCGCGGCAGCATCCGCAGCGCCGCGTCACCGAGGAGCGCGAACACCTTGTCCGTGGTCCGCTCGATGAAGAACCGGTCGTGGGAGATCACGATCATCGACCCGGGCCACCCGTCGAGCAGGTCCTCCAGCTGCGTGAGCGTCTCGATGTCGAGGTCGTTCGTCGGCTCGTCGAGGAAGAGGACGTTGGGCTCGTCCATCAGCAGCCGCAGCAGCTGCAGCCGTCGCCGCTCACCACCGCTGAGGTCGCCCACCGGCGTCCACTGCTTCTCCTTGTTGAAGCCGAAGGTCTCGCAGAGCTGCCCCGCCGTCATCTCGCGCCCCTTGCCGAGGTCGACGCGGTCGCGGATCTGCTGCACGGCCTGGAGGACGCGCAGGTTCGGGTCGAGTTCGGCGACCTCCTGGGAGAGGTACGCGAGCTTGACGGTCTTGCCGGTGACGACCCGCCCGGCGGCCGGCTGCTTCTCCCCCTCGCTGCGCGCGGCCTCCGCCATGGCCCGCAGCAGGGAGGTCTTGCCGGCACCGTTGACACCGACGAGGCCGATCCGGTCGCCCGGCCCGAGCTGCCAGGTCAGGTGCTTCAGCAGCACCTTCGGACCGGCCTGCACGGTGACGTTCTCCAGGTCGAACACGGTCTTGCCGAGCCGGGTCGACGCGAACTTCATCAGCTCGCTGGTGTCGCGCGGCGGCGGTACGTCCGCGATCAGCTCGTTGGCCGCCTCGACGCGGAAGCGGGGCTTCGACGTACGGGCGGGGGCGCCGCGCCGCAGCCAGGCCAGCTCCTTGCGGACCAGGTTCTGCCGCTTGGTCTCCTCGGTGGCGGCGATCCGCTCCCGCTCGGCACGGGCGAAGACGTAGTCGGAGTAGCCGCCCTCGTACTCGAAGACGGTGCCCTTCTGCACGTCCCACATGCGGGTGCACACCTGGTCCAGGAACCAGCGGTCGTGGGTGACGCAGACGAGGGCGGAGCGGCGCTCGCGCAGATGGTTCGCGAGCCAGGAGATGCCCTCGACGTCCAGGTGGTTGGTGGGCTCGTCGAGGACGATCAGGTCCTGCTCCTCGATGAGCAGCTTGGCAAGCGCGATGCGGCGCCGCTCACCGCCGGAGAGGGGGCCGATGACGGTGTCGAGGCTCTGCGGGAAACCGGGCAGGTCCAGCCCGCCGAAGAGGCCGGTCAGTACGTCCCTGATCTTGGCGTTGCCCGCCCACTCGTGGTCCGCCATGTCCCGGATGACCTCGTGCCGGACGGTGGCGGTGGGGTCGAGCGAGTCGTGCTGGGTGAGCACGCCGAGGTGGAGGCCCCCGGAGTGGGTGACCCGGCCGGTGTCGGCCTCCTCCAGCTTGGCGAGCATCCGGATCAGGGTGGTCTTGCCGTCCCCGTTCCGCCCCACGACGCCGATCCGGTCCCCTTCGGAGACGCCGAGCGAGACCCCGTCGAGCAGGGCGCGGGTGCCGTACACCTTGCTGACGTTCTCGACATTGACCAGGTTGACGGCCATTACTCTCCTGCCACGGGGACGATCGACCCTCCAGGGTAGTCGGCGGGGCGCACGGGTGTGACGGGGCGGCGGGCGGTCGCACGCAGGCGGCGGCCGCGCCGGGTGAGGCCCCAGGGTTTCAGCACCGAGATCACCGTCATGAAGACGTACGCGGAGAGCGAGACGACCGGGCCCATGAGGACGTCCCCGGCGTCGGGCAGCGGGCCGCCGGCCGCGACGGCGGTGACGGCCGCGTTCACGCCGGGGCGCAGGGCGAGGACGGTGGCGGTGAGGGTGGCCAGGGTCAGCCAGAACTTCGTCCAGACCCAGCGGTGGCGGGCCAGGCCCCAGGGGGTGCCGAGCGACAGCGCCAGACCGCTGGTGAACGTCAGCAGGCCGACCGGGATCAGGAGCCAGTCGGCGAACAGCTTCATGGCACGGACGGACGCGTCCACCGCGGCCGCGGACGACGTGGTGGCCGCGGTGACGCCGAGCGCGAGCAGGCCGAGGGTGAGCCCCAGCCATCCGGCGGCGCCGACGACATGCACGACGAGGAGGGCGCGGCGTGCGGGGCGGCGTAGGGGGCCGCGCTGGGGGCGGGGGTTCGTCTTCATGTTGGCCACGGTGCCGGGGGTGGGGGCGGTGGGGCGTCTGCCGGCGGGAGTATTCGGGCGTACGGAGGGGGGAGTACGGCGGGGGGGGTGGGGGGGGTGCGGTGCGTTGCCGGGTGCGGGCCGGTGGGGCTTCTCGCGCAGTTCCCCGCGCCCCTAAAAGACCAGGGCCCTGCGGGCCTGGAAGACCACGGCCCAGCGGCCTGGAAAGCGGCGGGGCTGCGGCATGAAAAGCGCGGGGCGCAGCCCCGGCTTTTCAGGGGCGCGGGGAACTGCGCGAGAAGTCGCGCCGGAGCCGCAGTCGCCCACGGCGAGATCGCGCACGAAGGCCGTGCGCCCCGGGGTATCGGCACCCGGGGCGCACGGCGGTCTCGTGAGGCCCTATCGGCGTCGCTGCTGGATCAGCGCCGCCGCCGGGGCCAGGGAGCGGCCGTCGTCGGCTGACTCGCGGTGGACGGGCATGTCGTCGCGGATCAGGTTCTCGGGGATGAAGACGGCCGCGGCGACGCCTCCGTTGGTCGACTGCCGCAATTCGACGCGCAGACCCTGGCGGTCGGCGAGCCGGTTCACCACGAACAGGCCGATCTGCTTGGCGTCGAGGAGGTCCACCTTCTCGGACCGGAGCTTGGCGTTGGCCTCGGCCATCGCCTCCTCGTTCATGCCGAAGCCGCTGTCCTCGACCTCGATGAGGATGCCGTCCCGCAGCCGGGCCGCGCGCAGCTGCACCTTGGTGGAGGGCGGGGAGAACGCGGCGGCGTTCTCGACGAGTTCGGCGAGCAGATGGATGACGTCGGCGACGGAACCGCCGTTCAGCGACACCTTCGGTACGGCCCACACCTGGACCCGGGTCGCGTCCTCGATCTCGGCGACCGCGGCCCGTAGGACGTCCGTCAGCGCGATCGGGTCGCGCCAGCCCCGGCCAGGTGCGATGCCCGACAGGATGAGCAGCGACTCGGAGTGGCGCCGCATCCGCGTGGCGAGGTAGTCGATCCGGTAGAGGTCGTACAGCTCGGCGTGGTTCTGCTGTTCCTGCTGGCGCTGCTCCATCACGCTGAGCAGGTCGAGCTGCCGGTGCAGCAGCACCTGGCTGCGGCGGGCGAGGCTGACGTACACCCCGGAGATGCCGCTGAGGAGTTCGGCGCGCTCGGAGGCCGCCTTGAGCGCGGCCCGCTGCACGGCCGTGAGCGCGGTGCCCACCTGGGCGAGTTCGTCACCGGCGAGGCGCCGCATCGGGGCCTCGGCGTCGATGTCGACGCCCTGCCCGGCGTGCAGCTTGCGCATGGCCTGCGGCAGCCGGCGCCCGGCGACCTCCAGGGCGGAGTTGCGCAGGTCGAGGAGTTCGACGATGAGGCCGCGCCCGACGCCCACGGAGACCAGCAGCGACAGGAGCACACCGGCGAGGCCGAGGACGACGGCGACGCCGGACGCGCCGAGCGTGTCCCAGCCGAAGACGTCCGCCTTGGCCGCCGCGCCCGTTCCCGCGTTCTCCTCGGCTGCGGCCAGGCCCTCCAGCACGGCCTTCGAGGAGGCGTCCCAGTCCTTCAGCACGGCCGTCGACACCGGTCCCGCGCCGACGTCGGTCACCCCGTCCTCGACCTTGGCGAGGGCGGCGTAGCTGTCGCTGTCCAGCAGCTCGTCGTACGCGGGCCGGTGCTCGGCCTTGAGGTCGGCGACGGCCGGCTTCAGCAGTTCGCGCTGGGTGGCGACGGCGCCGACGAACAGCGCGTACTGCTCCTTGCCCAGCGTCCCGGAGGCGGTGGCGGCGGCCAGCAGCGCCTGCTCGCGGGCGACGGCGTCGCGGGCCCGGGAGAGTTCGAGGACGACCCGCGCCTCGGAGGTCGCGTCGGTGCCCTTCTCGCTGGTGAGCGCGCCGGTCACGGCGAAGGCGTGGTCGATGACGGTGGAGTACCTGGTGTACGCCGACGCCACGGCATCCTTCGCGCCCGACCCGGTGTCCGCGCGCAGGGTGGCGAGGTCGCTGAAGTCGGCTTCGAGGGTGTCCAGGCGGTCGGGCAGCCCCGGATCGATGAGGGCGGCGTCCGAACTGGAGGAGCTGAGGCCCGCGCGGAGCGCCGTCACGGCCTTGTCGGTGGTCTGCTGATCGGCCCTCAGCTCGTCGAGACCTGGCTCGGTGCGCTTGGCGGAGTACCGCATCGCGGCCGTCCGCTCGGCCTGCAGCGCGGTCACGAACTCGGCGACCGGCTCGAGCAGTTCGCTGTTGACGTCCTTGGCCCGCTCGGTGTCACCGATGGCGGCCACGGTCGTCACGGCGGCATAGCTCCACAACGCCATCAACGACACGATCGGCAGCATCAACAGGGCGACGATCTTCGCCCGTACGGATCTGGGGCGCAGCAGCCGGGTGGTCGCACGGAAGATTTTCATTCGGGGACCTCATCGGGAGAGAGAGGATCGAGCGCCCCGAAGGGGCGCGGGGAACTGCGCGACCAGCCCCCACGGGCCCGCAGCAAAAGACGGCGCTCACAGCGGAGCGCCGACGTTCACGCCGTCGACAGTTCGACCTCACGCAGCAACTCGTCGGCGAAGGAGGACTCCGCCCGCTTGCCCGTCGGCGAAAGCGCCACGTACGCCGAGGTCAGGAAGAGGAACGACCCCAGCAGCACGGCCAGGGGGAACAGGAACTCCGTGGCGGTCGCCCCCGCCAACTGAGCCGTACTGGGCGCGAGATCGATGCTCACGGCGTACATCGCGGTGTAGTGCATGCTGCTCACCGCGAGCCCCATGACCAGCGCGGCGATCGCGGCGAGCACCCCGCCCCGCACGATCAGCGTGAGCGTGAGCGCGGCGGTCGCCGCGACGACGGCGATCGCCACGGAGGCGATGACCAGGGAAGGGTCGTAGCTGATCTCGCCGTGCAGGTCGAGCGCGGCCATGCCGGTGTAGTGCATCGCGGCCACGCCGAGGCCGGTGCCGAGGCCGCCGAAGGCCACCGCGCGGATCCGGGAGCGGCCGTAGCCGGCGGTGAAGACACCGGCGCTGACCACGGCGATCGCCATGACCAGGCTGAGCACGGTCATGGGGACGTCGTAACGGATCGGGGTGCCCTGCACGCCGAAGCCCATCATCGCGACGAAGTGCATGGTCCAGATGCCGGAGCCGATCGCGAACGACGCCAGCGTGAGCCAGTTCCGCTTGGAGGCGCCCTCGGCCTCAAGTGCCCTGACGGTGCAGCGCAGTCCGAGCGCGGAGCCGACGCAGGCCATGACGTAGGAGAGGACGGGGGTGACCCATCCGGCGCTGAAGTGGTTGATGTGTTCCATGAGGAACCCCTCTCGCCCGCCGCGGGGACGACACCACGCACACGGGAAGTACCGCCGGTAACGAGGCACCGGGGATCGAGATCATGCCACCCGAAAATGAGCGGCGAATCGCCCGAAGGGGACCAGAAGGGACTTCCGTGAACATTAAAGTACTGTGGCGTGGGTTACAAACTGAGGGGTTTGGCAGACCATTGCGTGACCTGCACATTTCCTCCACCGGACCGCTCCGGTCAGGCACTTGACCGTGTGCCACGACCAATGAGTTCCACCAGCGCCCACCCGGCGAGCGTCATGGCCACGGCCACCGGCGCGCTGACCTGAACGGCGATCAACAGGGCCGTACGCCCCTCGAACAGCCCACCGAATCCGACCATGGAGAGCCCCAGCACCCCGAACAGACACAGCGTCACCCCGAGAGCCGCGGCAGGCCCGGAATACGCGCCCGACCTGCTGGAACGGCTCGGCAGAGAGGGCTGAGACGACGGTCGGGAGGGGCGGGCCGCAGGCCGTTCGAAGCTCCGGAAGGCGGCGACGAGAACCGCCGTGAGGACGGCCGCGGCCACGATCCGCAGGGGCAGTTGGGCCCACCAGGTGCCCGTCGCGGGCGTCGGCAGGTCGACGTCCAGGGCGAGCAGTACGCCGTACACCCCTAGCATGGCCGAAAGATGCCACAGGAACGCGGTCATCGAGATGCCGTTGGCCGCCACGACCGTCCGCCACACCTTCGGCCGCTCCAGCCACCGCGCGACCGGCCCGCGCACCCACTCCACCGCGCCGATGAGCCACAGCCCGTGGCACAGCAGCGCGAAGGTCGGCGGCGCCATGTTCGACACCTTCTCGCCCGGCATCCCGACCATCGACAGCGGATACGGCCCGTACGCCACCAGCAGCGCGGCCCCCGCGAGCCCGGCACCGGCGAGCAGATACGGCCGCGTCAGCCGTCCGTCGGCACGCAGGAACCCGAGTTGGTGGATCGCCAGCCACACGAAGGCGAAGTTGAGGAACTCGACGAAGGGCACGTCGAGCGCGAAGCGCAGGACGTCCACGAGCGCGGCGGCCGCGACCAGCCCGCCGAACGCGCCCCATCCGTACCTCTCGTGCAACCTCAACAGCGGTGGTGTGAAGGCGACCATCGCCAGATAGATCCCGATGAACCACAGCGGCTGCGCGACCAGTCGCAGCGCCACGTCGAGCAACCCGCCGCCCTGTCCCGCGAGATGGAGGACCACGGCGGCGGCGCCCCACACCCCTATGAAGACCATGGTCGGCCGCAACAGCCGCTGCAGACGGGCCCGGAGGAACGCGGGGTAGACGGAGGCGCCGTCCGGTGCCTTCCGGCTGAGCGAGCGGTAGGAGAGGGCGTGCGAGAAGCCGCCGACGAAGAAGAACACCGGCATGATCTGCAGGGCCCAGGTGAGGATCTGGAGCCCCGGCTCGACGGCGAGCAGGTTGCCCACCTCGACACCGCCGCCGTTTCCGGTGGTCACGGCCGCCATCAGCCAGTGGCCGAGGACGACCGTGCCGAGGGAGGCGACGCGGAGGAGGTCGACGTACCGGTCGCGGGAGGCCGGGGTGGCGGCGGCGAGTTCGCTCGCGCCGGCCCGTGCGCCGGCTGTGGCGCTGGCTGTTGCGGTCATGGGAGTACGGTCGCGCGGGCGCCGGGGTGGGCGGCAGCGCTTCCGTACTCACGTCGAGTCTGAGTACCTACGGTGGTTGCCCGTGCTTTTGGTGATCGCCGCGCCTACGGCTGTAGCCCCTGGACCACGGTCGCCCCGGGCGCGGGCGAGTCGGCCACGCGGGCGGACTTGCACGTACCGGACGCCAGGAGACCGTCGGCGACGGCACGGGCCGACTCCGCGTCCCGGGCGAGGAAGGCCGTGGTCGGGCCCGAGCCGGAGACGAGCGCGGCGAGAGCGCCCGCCGCGTGGCCTGCGGCGAGGGTGTCGGCCAGTTCCGGGAAGAGGGAGAGGGCGGCGGGCTGGAGGCCGTTGGAGCCCGGCAGGAACGCGGCGAGCGCGTCCACGTCGCCCTTGGCGAGCGCGTCGAGCAGCACCTCGGAGGCGACGGGCTCGGGGACGACGTCGTGCTCGTGGAGCCGGTCGAACTCCCGGTAGACGGCGGGCGTGGAGAGGCCGCCGTCGGCGACGGCGAACACCCAGTGGAAGGTCCCGCCCACGTCGAGGGGCCGCAGCCGTTCCCCCCGGCCCGTCCCGAGGGCGGCCCCGCCCACCAGACTGAACGGCACGTCGCTGCCCAACTCGGCGCAGATGTCGAGAAGTTCGCTGCGCGGGGTGTTCGTGCCCCAGAGCGTGTCGCAGGCCAGCAGCGCGCCGGCCGCGTCCGCGCTGCCGCCGGCCATGCCGCCGGCGACGGGGATGTCCTTGACGATGTGCAGTCGGACGGCGGGCTCGATCCCGTGCCGCCGCGCGAGCGCGAGCGCGGCGCGGGCGGCGAGGTTGGTCCGGTCCAGGGGGACCTGGTCGGCGCCGGGGCCCTCGCAGGTGACGGTCAGTTCGTCGGCGGGGGTGGCGGTGACCTCGTCGTACAGCCCGACGGCGAGGAAGACGTTGGCCAGGTCGTGGAACCCGTCGGGCCGGGCACCGCCGACCGCGAGCTGCACATTGACCTTGGCGGGAACGCGAACGGTGACGCTCACGACTGACGGGACTCCTCGTGCTGGGGCTGGGGGTGGCGGGGCTTGTGGCGGCTCATCGGCCGGTCGCGCCGGCGTCCTCGGTGACGCGGTTCTCGGCGATGGCGGCGAACTCCTCGACCGTCAGGGACTCGCCGCGGGCCTGCGGGGAGACCCCGGCGGCGACGAGGGCGGCCTCGGCGGCGGCCGCGGAACCGGCCCATCCGGCGAGGGCGGCCCGCAGGGTCTTGCGCCGCTGGGCGAAGGCCGCGTCGACGACCGCGAACACGTCCCGCCTGGCGGCGGTGGTCTTGATCGGCTCCGTACGGCGGACCAGGGAGACGAGCCCGCTGTCCACGTTCGGCGCGGGCCAGAATACGTTCCGCCCGATCGCGCCGGCGCGCTTGACCTCCGCGTACCAGTTGGCCTTCACCGACGGCACGCCGTACACCTTCGAGCCCGGGCCGGCGGCGAGCCGGTCGGCGACCTCGGCCTGGACCATCACGAGGGTGCGCTCGATGGTGGGAAAGGTCTCGAGCATGTGCAGGAGCACGGGGACGGCGACGTTGTAGGGGAGGTTCGCGACGAGGGCGGTGGGGGCCGGGCCGGGGAGTTCCGTCACGTCCATCGCGTCCGAGTGGACGAGGGCGAAGCGCCCGGCGCGGGTGGGCATGCGGGCGGCGATCGTGGCGGGCAGGGCGGCGGCGAGTACGTCGTCGATCTCGACGGCCGTGACCCGGTCCGCCGCCTCTAGGAGGGCGAGGGTGAGCGAGCCGAGGCCCGGGCCGACCTCGACGACGGTGTCCTCGGGGCGAACGCCTGCGGTCCGCACGATGCGGCGGACCGTGTTCGCGTCGATCACGAAGTTCTGGCCGCGCTGCTTGGTCGGACGCACGCCGAGCGCGGCGGCGAGTTCGCGGACGTCGGCGGGGCCGAGGAGGGCGTCGGGGGAGGGGCTGCTCACGGCACCAGGGTACGGGGCGGGGGGCTTCGCCCGGTTCTTGGGCGCCTGGTCGCTCGGGGGTGCGGGTTCGTTGGCGACTGCGGCTCCGGTGGGGCGTCTCGCGCAGTTCCCCGCGCCCCTGAAAGCCCAGGCCCCTGCGGGCCTGAAAAGCACGGGGCGCAGCCCCTGCTTTTCAGGGGCGCGGGGAACTGCGCGGGAAGCCCCACCGGGCCGCACCCGCCGACGAACCCGGCACCCCCCACCCCAGAACGCGCCCTAACCCCGCAACCGAGCCCCGCAATGCGGCCAAGGACTGGCCCCCCGCTGCACATACAGCTTCTTCGCCCGCATCGTCTGCTCCGCCGCCGGCGCGTCCTGAGGCCGCCCACTCCCCCCAAGGCTCCGCCAGGTCCCCGTGTCGAACTGATACAGCCCGCCGTACGTCCCGGAGGGATCCACCGCGTTCGGCCGTCCTCCCGACTCGCACGCGGCGAGACCACCCCAGTTCAACCCCTCCGCCCCCGCCACGGACGTCGGCATCGCCTTCGTGCCCACCTTCACCACCTGCTCCTGCGGCTCACGAACGACCTCGCTCCGCACCAGCCGCGGCCGCTGCCGCACCCCGTTGACCGTCCGGATCGCGTACGTGACCCGCCGCACCCCCGGCCGACCGGCCCGCTCCACGACCTCCGTGCCCCGGAAGAGCGAGGGATCCTCGGTCCGGCGCACCCGGAACGGGATCGGCGTCTCCCGGACCTCCTCGGACCCGGTGACCCGCAACACCGTCACCGTCTGCCCGTCCCGGGGGAAGCTCGACCACGCGACCGACGTGGTGTCCTCCCCGCGCAGGGTGACCCCGGCCTGCTCCACGGCCTCCCCCACGGTCGCCGCGTTCGTACGGATCGTCCGCGTCCGCCCGTCCGCCATGATCGTGACCGTGCGCTCGGTGCGGACGTCCAGCTCCAGCCCCGCACGCCCGATCCGCTGGGAGCGCGAGGTCGACACGTACGCGCCCTCCGCACGCACCCCGAGCTGCTGAAGCGCCCCGTCCACCGTGCGGGCGGTCGTCCACACCTTGCGGCGCTGCCCGTCGAGGGTGAGGGCCACGGGCCGCCCGTAGTGCACGGTGACCTCGTCCCCGCTGCTCAGCGCCGTACCGGGGGCGGGCGCGACGACATCGTGCGCGCCGAAGGCGACCCCTTCGTCGGCGAGCAGTTCGGTGACGTCGTCGGCGAAGGTGTGCAGCGTGCGGGGCCGCCCGTCGACGGTCAGCTCGATCGCCTTGTCCTTCGCCACGAACGCGGAGGTGCCGCCCGCGAGGAAGGCCACCACCAGGGCCTGCGGCACCAGCCGCCGCAGCGAGCCGGGCCGGTCGGCGGCGGCCCGCCTGCGCCGCAGGGCCCGCCGGGACGCGCTCCGACCACCCTCACGGGCCGGCTCGTCGCCACCTTCCGGATCGTGGCCCCCTTGCGGATCCTCACCCTCGTCCGGGGCTTCCCGGCCGAGCCGATCCTCGTAGGCGGGCCGGTAGGTGTCCGCGTACACCCCGTAGGGCAGCGTCTCGGCCTCGTACGGCGACTGCGCATTGCTCACGACGACACGCTCCAGAGGGGATCCGGGTCCGGGTCGGGCGACGTGAACCTAGCGGACTTCGGTCACCCTCCAAAGCAACGCGGTCACTCAGTGTCGCGACACGGGCCGCTGATCATCTTTTTGGGTCCCCCGGACGGCTGACGGAACGTGACCCGTCAGTAATCGAACGCCCTCGCCGTGTTCGTCGCGATCGCCGTCGCCAGGGCGTCCTCGTCGATGCCCCGCACCTCGGCCATCGCCCGAACCGTGATCGGAATGAGATACGGCGCGTTGGGCCGTCCGCGGTACGGCGCGGGCGTCAGGAAGGGCGCGTCGGTCTCCACGAGGACGAGTTCGAGGGGCGCGACGGCGAGGGCGTCGCGCAGCGGCTGGGCGTTCTTGAACGTCATGTTCCCGGCGAAGGACATGAAGTAGCCGTGCGCGGCGCAGACCGCGGCCATCTCGGCGTCGCCGGAGTAGCAGTGGAAGACGGTCCGCTCGGGCGCGCCCTCCTCCTTCAGGATCCGCAACACGTCGTCGTGGGCGTCGCGGTCGTGGATGACCAGCGCCTTGCCGTGCCGTTTGGCGATCTCGATGTGCGCGCGGAAGGACCGCTCCTGGGCGGCCTTGCCCTCCGGCCCGGTCCTGAAGTAGTCGAGCCCGGTCTCCCCGACGCCCTTGACCTGCGGCAACGCGGCCAGCCTGTCGATCTCGGCGAGGGCGTCGTCGAGCGCCGCGTCACCGCCGGGCGTCCGCGCGCCCTGCCGGGACCAGCCGTCCGGGTCGCCGTGGACGATGCGCGGCGCCTCGTTGGGATGCAGCGCGACGGTCGCGTGCACGGCCTCGTACCGCTCGGCCGTCTCGGCGGCCCAGCGGGAGCCCTTGATGTCACAGCCGACCTGGACGACCGTCGTCACCCCCACGGACGCGGCCTTCGCGAGGCCCTCCTCGACGGTGCCGGACTGCATGTCCAGATGGGTGTGCGAGTCGGCGACCGCCACCCGGAGGGGTTCGGGGAGCGGGGGCGCGGCGTTCTTGTCGTTCGAGGGCATGCCCCGATCCTACGAATCGCACGTGTCGCACGATCGGGGCATGCCCCACAGGCTCGCTGGGGGGAGGTCAGCTCGCCTTGCGGTGGAACGGGTGGAGCAGATCGGACAGGTGCCAGTGGTGGTGGTCGTGCGGCTGGTCCTGTCCCTCCGCCGCTTCCGGGGTGTCGGCGTCCGCCACCGGACGGGGCTTCGGCAGGTGCCGACGACGCTCGGCGTCCCGCACCGACGACACCTGGCCCGCCCTCATGATCCGGACGACATGACCGTCGCAGTTCTGGCACGTGGGCCTGGACAGCGGGGACGGCACGACCGTGTCGTCGGCCACGTACATCACGAAGTCGCGCCCCTGGGCGTCGTTGTGGTGCTCTATCTCGTACGACTGCTCCCAGCCGTGCCCGCATTTCATGCAGGCGAAGGCGTACGACTCGTGAACGACGGCGGTGGCGGTGTCGCGCAGCACTGCGCGCTCTGCGATCTCGGTCATTGCCAGCTCCTCTTGTCCGCTGGACGGTGGGGACGCGACGTGTACGTCCTCACCACCCAGTGGACGCCCTGGCGGACCCGGAGTGCACCCCATCTGCCGACTGTTGAAGGGCATTTGGCCTCCCCTTGTGGGAAGCCCGTCGATACGAGGCCTGCGCTTTGCTCGGCTTTGCCGGGGCATGGGCCACGCGGTTCCGGATGCGCTGGCCGCGGGTTGAAAAGCACGGGGCGCAGCCCCTGCTTTTCAGGGGCGCGGGGAACTGCGCGAGAAGCCCCCACTCACCCGCACCCGCCCACGCACCCGAACCCCCGAGCTACTGGGTGCCCCTACGTCGCCCTCTTCGCCGCGACCACAGCGTCAAAGACCAACCTCTTCGGCACCCCCGCCTCCACCGCCACCGCCGCGATCGCCTCCTTGCGCCGCTCCCCCGCCTCCTCGCGCACGCGGACCCGCCGCACCAACTCCTCCGCGTCGAGCTCCTCCGGCCCCCGCTCCGGCGCCCCCTCGACCACCACGGTGATCTCCCCACGCACACCGTCCGCCGCCCACTCGGCCAGCTCCCCGAGCGACCCCCGCTTGACCTCCTCGTACGTCTTGGTCAGCTCCCGGCACACGGCGGCCCGCCGCCCCGCGCCGAATGCCTCGGCCATCGCCGCGAGCGTGGCGTCGAGGCGGTGGGGCGCCTCGAAGTACACGAGCGTGCGCCGCTCCTCCGCGACCTCGCGGAGCCGGGCGAGCCGTTCGCCGGCCTTGCGCGGCGGGAACCCCTCGAAGCAGAACCGGTCGACGGGCAGCCCGGACAGCGCGAGGGCGGTGAGGACGGCCGAGGGCCCGGGTACGGCGGTGACCCGGACGTCCTTCTCCACGGCGGCGGCGACCAGCCGGTACCCGGGGTCGGAGACCGACGGCATCCCCGCGTCCGTGACCAACAGCACGCGGGAGCCGCCCACCAGCGCCTCGACGAGTTCCGGCGTACGCGCGGCCTCGTTGCCCTCGAAGTAGGAGACGATGCGCCCGCCCGGCTGCACCCCCAGCGCCTGGGTGAGCCGCCGCAGCCGTCGCGTGTCCTCGGCGGCGATCACATCCGCCCCGGCCAACTCCTCGGCGAGCCGGGGCGGCGCGTCCGCGATCTCACCGATGGGAGTACCTGCCAACACAAGGATTCCAGTCACACCCCCATCCTCCCAGCCACGCCGTGACCGGGGCGCAGCCGCTGGCGGGGACGACGAGGACCGGGACGAAACCGAGCGCCGGGCACGGCGAGGACCGGGGCGAACCCGAACGCCGAGACGCCGAGAACCAGGGCGAACCCGAGAAGCCGGAAACGCCGAAGACCGGGACGAAACCCAGAGCCGGGCACGGCGAGAACCAGGGCGAAGCCGAACGCCAGAGACGCCGAGAACCAGGGCGAACCCGAGAAGCCGGAGACGACGAGGACCTCGACGAAACCGAGAAGCCGGAGACGGCGAAGGCCTGGACGAAACCGGGGCGCGGGCACGGCGACGGCCGGGCCACATCCTCATCCCGCGGGACTCCCACAGCCGTGTTCCCTACGATGGCGCGGTGACCAGTACCGCGTCCTCCACGGACACCCGGCAGGACCAGGCCACCGAAGACCCGCGGCCGTCGTGGCAGCACCGCCTGCGCCGTTTCGGCTACACGGCACCGCCGAGAGGCGACGTCCGCGGCCGGCTGGTGCCCCCGTACACCCGCCCCAGCCCGCGCTTCTGGGCCGTCCTCGGGCTGCGCGAGGAGGTCGCGGCCCGCCTCGTCCGCTGGTCGTCCTGGGGCGGCCCCCTGCTGGTCACGCTGGTCGCCGGGCTGATGCGGTTCTACAACCTGGGCAGCCCCAAGGCGGTGATATTCGACGAGACGTACTACGCCAAGGACGCGTGGGCGATCGTCCACCGCGGCTACGAGGTCAACTGGGCCAAGAACGCCAACGAGCTGATCCTCCAGAACAACGGGAACGTCCCGATCCCGACGGACCCGGCGTACGTGGTGCACCCACCCGTCGGCAAGTACGTGATCGGTCTGGGCGAGCTGATGTTCGGCTTCGACCCGTTCGGCTGGCGGTTCATGACCGCCCTGCTCGGCACGCTCTCCGTCCTCATGCTGTGCCGTATCGGCCGCCGTATCTTCCGCTCGACGTTCCTCGGCTGCCTCGCGGGCGGCCTGATGGCGGTCGACGGCCTGCACTTCGTGATGAGCCGTACGGCGCTGCTGGACCAGGTGCTGATGTTCTTCGTCCTGGCGGCGTTCGGCTGTCTGGTGATCGACCGCGACAGGGCACGAGCACGCCTGGCCGCGGCCCTCCCCCCGGACGGCGACGGGGTCGTACGCCCCAACTCCCTCATCGCCGAGACCACCCGCCTTGGCTGGCGCCCGTACCGCTGGCTGGCCGGACTCTGCCTGGGCCTGGCGCTCGGCACCAAGTGGAACGCCCTGTACTTCATGGTGTTCTTCGGAATCATGACGGTGCTCTGGGACTACGCGGCCCGCAAGGTCGCCGGCGCCCGCCAGCCGCTGATCGCGACGATGCAACGCGACCTGGGCCTGGCGTTCCTCTCCACGGTCCCGGTCATGATCGTCACGTATCTGGTCTCCTGGACGGGCTGGATCCTCTCCCCCGACGACGGCAGCGGCGGCTACTACCGCGACTGGGCCGCGACCGAGGGAAGGGGCGGCTGGTTCAGCTGGCTGCCGGACTGGCTGCGCAGCCTGTGGCACTACGAGCACGCGGTCTACGAGTTCCACGTCGGCCTGTCCTCGCCCCACACGTACCAGTCGAACCCGTGGAGCTGGATCGTCCTCGGCCGCCCGGTCTCGTACTTCTACGAGTCCCCGTCCCCCGGCAACGACGGCTGCCCGGCGGACACCGTCGACAAGTGCGCCCGCGAGGTCCTGGCCATCGGCACGCCCCTGCTGTGGTGGGCCGCCGCCTTCGCCGTCCTCTACGTCCTGTGGCGCTGGTTCTTCCGCCGCGACTGGCGCGCCGGCGCGATCGCCTGCGGCATCGCCGCCGGCTACCTCCCCTGGTTCCTCTACCAGGAACGCACGATCTTCTTCTTCTACGCCGTCGTGTTCCTCCCCTTCCTCTGCCTCGCCGTCACGATGATGATCGGCGCGATCCTCGGCCCCCCGGGCGCCCCGGAACGCCGCCGAGTAGCAGGCGCCGCAGCCGCCGGCGTCCTGATCCTCCTCATCACCTGGAACTTCATCTACTTCTGGCCTCTCTACACCGGCCAGCCCATCCCGATCGACAGCTGGCGGTCCCGGATGTGGCTGGACACGTGGGTCTAGCCACTCGGGGACGTGGCGAGGTGCGGTCGGCGGCCGCGCCTCGTGTGGCCGGATACGGGGTCGTGGTGGCCTGAATCCGGGCCAGCGGGGGCTCTGGGCTAACAATCAGGGCACACACAGGGCGCATTTTTCCCACGCGTTACTGGCTCGTGTTTACAGTGAGCCTCGGCAAGCGGTTTCTGAACGTGTTCAAAGGGCGTTCGGGGTCGCACATGAGCCACTACGGGGTAACGGGGAAGGGAACGCGTCATGCGCAAGGGGGTCAAGGTCGCCATAGTCGGCGGGGTGTTCGCCGCGATGGTGGGGGGCGCCGGGTACGGCGGGTACAACTTCGTGACCGCGCTCAACGGGGACGGCGGGGGCGTCGAGAAGCGCAGCGGGCCGCCGAGTGCGGACGAGGTGCGGGAGACCACGGAGAAGTTCTTCGCCGCCTGGGAGAAGGGGGACGCGGCCACGGCCTCCTCGTACACGAACGACGCGGCGGACGCGCAGGCCGTGTTCGGCAGTTTCGTCGACGCCGCCCGGATCGCGGACGTGAAGATCGAGCCGGGCGAGCCCACCGGCTCCGGGGACAGGACCGTCCCGTACTCCGTCGCCGCCACGGTGTCGTACGACGGCAAGACCAAGAAGCTCGCCTACAAGAGCCGGCTGACCGTCGTGCGCGGGAAGACGACCGGTCGCGCCCTGGTCGACTGGCGGCCGACCGTCGTGCACCCCGAGCTCAAGGCCGGCGACCGCCTGTTCGTCGGCGAGGCGGCGGCGCCGCCCATCGAGGCCGTGGACCGGGACGGCAAGGTGCTGACCAAGGAGAAGTACCCCTCCCTGGGACCGATCCTCGACACCCTGCGCGAACGCTACGGCGCCGACGCGGGCGGCACCCCTGGCATCGAGCTGGGCGTCCGCCACACCACCACGAACGCGGGCGACACCACGCTGCTGACCCTCGCCGAGGGCAAGGCCGGCAAGCTGGAGACGACGCTCAGCGCGCGCGTGCAGGAGGCCGCCGAGAACGCGGTCAAGAAGTTCGGCGAGTCGTCCGTGGTCGCGCTGCAGCCCAGCAGCGGGGAGGTGCTGGCCGTCGCCAACAACCGCCAGGACGGCTTCAACGCGGCCTTCCAGGGCGAACTGCCGCCCGGTTCCACGATGAAGATCGTCACCGCCGCCATGCTCATCGACAACGGCGTGACCTCGATGAACGGCCCCGCCCCCTGCCCCGACACGGCCACCTGGCAGAGCCAGACCTTCAAGAACCTGCCGGGTCTGAAGGCCGACGAGACCTCGAACGCCACGCTCGCCAACGCCTTCGAGCGGTCCTGCAACACGGCGTTCATCAAGCTGATCGACGAGAAGCCGCTGACCGACGCCTCGTTGACCGAGGAGGCGCAGAACCGGTTCGGGATCGGCCGGGACGACTGGAAGACGGGCATCGCCTCCATGGACGGCAAGGTGCCGCCGTCCGGCGGGCCGAACCGGGCCGCCAACGCCATCGGGCAGGGCGATGTGTTGATGAACCCGCTGAACATGGCGTCGGTGACGTCCACGGCGATCACGGGGCGGTTCCGCCAGCCGTATCTGGTGTCGCCGAAGCTGGACGACCGGGAGTTGGCGACTGCGGAGGGGCTGAAGGCCAGTACGTCGTCGCAGTTGAAGCAGATGATGAGACTGACCGCGACGCAGGGGACCGCCGCGACCGTCATGGCCGGGCTGAGCGGGGACATCGGGGCGAAGACCGGGTCCGCGGAGATCGACGGGCAGGCGGTGGCGGACAGTTGGTTCACCGGGTTCCGGGGCGATGTGGCCGCGGCGGCGATGTCGGAGGGCGGTGGCCGCGGCGGTGAGGCGGCCGGGCCGATCGTGGTGGATGTGCTGAAGGCCGGGGGGTGAGGGGCGGGCCAGCAGGGGCTGCGCCCCGTGCTTTTCAGGCCCGCAGGGCCGTCGCCTTCCAGGCCCGCAGGGCCTGGTCTTTCAGGGGCGCGGGGAACTGCGCGAGAAGCCCCACGCACCCGCACCCGACAACGCACCCTCTTCGGCCCAACCCCACGGAGTGATCCGCGGGACTCTAGTGTGGTGGTTCTCGTTGAGCGACGAGAGGCAGCCGGGGGCAGCGGAAGGTCGGGAGCGTGGGTAAGAGAAGGCGTGTCGACGAGCGGAAGGCCGCGAAGTCGGGGAGGTCACGGCGGCACCTCGTGCTGGGCGGAGTCGCCGTCGCGGCCCTCGGCGGCGGCGCGATGGCCGTGTACACGGTGTTCGGCGCGGGCGCGGCCGCCGAGGACGGCTCGGCCGACGCCAAGGCCGTCAAGAGCGGCCCCCTGTCCGCCGCCGAGGTCCGCACGGCCGCGACCACGTTCCTCACCGCCTGGCAGAAGGGCACGGTCGCGAAGGCCGCCGCCGCCACGAACGACTCGGCGGCCGCCACCACGGCGTTGACCGGCTTCACCAAGGACGCCCACATCAAGGACGTCACCCTCACCCGCGGCAAGCGCTCGGGCGACACCGTGCCGTTCACGGTGAAGGGCACGGTCTCCTTCAAGGGCACCGAGAAGCCGCTGACCTACAAGTCCGCCCTGACCGTCGTACGGGCGGAGAAGGACGGCGAACCCGTCGTCGGCTGGCAGCCGTCCGTCGTCCACCCCGAACTCGCCGAGGGCGACCGGCTGGTGACCGGCGAGGCGGGCACTCCCCCGGTGAAGGCCCTCGACCGGGACGGCGGCGAGCTGACGACGAAGAAGTACCCGTCGCTGGGCTCGGTGCTGGACGGTCTGCGGGAGAAGTACGGCAAGAAGGCGGGCGGCAAGGCGGGCGTCGAACTGCGGATCGTCCGCGCCGACCCCAAGGACTCCGCCAAGTCCTCGAAGTCCGGCAACGCGACCGACTCCGCGAACTCCACCAAGTCCACCAAGGAGAAGGCCGCCGACAAGACGCTGCTGGAGCTGAGCAAAGGCACCCCGGGTGAGGTGAAGACGACGCTCAGCCCGTCGCTGCAGGCCGCCGCCGAGGAGAAGGTGGCGGCCACGAAGCGGGCGTCGGTGGTCGTGATGCGGCCCTCGACCGGCGAGATCCTCGCGGCGGCCAACTCCAGCAGTTTCAACGTGGCGTTCCAGGGCTCGCTCGCCCCCGGCTCCACCATGAAGATCGTGTCGTCGGCCCTGCTCATCGACAAGGGCCTGGCCTCGGCGAACAAGGGCCACCCCTGCCCCAAGTTCTCGTCGTACGGCGGCTGGAAGTTCCAGAACGACGACAAGTTCGAGATCAAGGGCGGGACGTTCAAGGCGAGTTTCGCCCGCTCCTGCAACACCGCCTTCATCTCCCAGGCGAAGAAGCTGGACGACGACTCCCTGACCCAGGAGGCCCAGCAGGTCTTCGGGCTCGGCCTGAACAACTGGGCCATCGGCGTCTCCAGCTTCGACGGCGCGGTGCCGGTGCAGAGCGACGCTCCGATGGCGGCCTCGCTGATCGGCCAGGGCGGGGTGCGGATGAACCCGCTGAACATGGCGTCGGTGGTCTCGACCGCCAAGACGGGCGTCTTCAAGCAGCCCTACCTGGTCCCGCCGTCCGTCGACGACCGCACCCTGGCCACCGCCTCCCGGCCCATGTCCGCCACGGTCCGCGCCCAGCTCCGCGAACTCCTCCAGTACACCGCCGCGGCCGGTACGGCGGCCGAGGCGATGTCGGGTCTCGGCCCCGACTACGGCGCCAAGACCGGCTCCGCCGAGGTCGACGGCCAGAAGGAGCCCAACGGCTGGTTCACCGCCTGGAAGGGCGACCTGGCGTCCGCCGGAGTCGTCCAACAGGGTGGCCACGGCAGCGAGTCGGCGGGCCCGATCGTGGCCGCCCTGCTCAAGGCGGGCAGCGGCGGCTGACCCTGGCCGACGGCCGGCGGGCGATGGTGGGGTCCGGTAGCGGGCGGTTCAGTCGCCCGCCGCGTCCGTCCGCTGCGCGGAGCGCTCCCGGATCGGCATGTCCTCGTACGCCTCGGACGCCGGGCGCAGACACCAGTCGAGCATCGACGGCCAGGGGCCGTAGCCCGAGTCCGGGTTGAGGTGGGCCTCGCCCGGCAGCACGTCGGCGGGCAGGTCGAGGGGCTGCGCGTAGGCGGTGGCCGCGCCCGGCAGGCAGTACGGGTCGTTGTCGCTGCCGACGACCCGGGTGTACGTCGCCGACGCGGCCAGCCGCTCCGGGGTCAGCGGCGGTGGCGCGAACTCGGCGATCTCCGGCTGCTTCAGGGCGAACTCGGGGGACGGCGGGGCCACGAGGAGGACGCGGTCGACCGGCCCGGACAGGATGCCGTCCCGGGCGACCGCGTGCAGCCACAGCAGACAGGCCAGGCTGTGGCAGACCACGGTGATCCGCCGCCCCGCCAACTCGCCGAGCAGCGCGTCCAGTTCCGCCAGCCAGCGCTCCAGGTCCGGGTCGTCCGCCTCCGGGAGCTGGGGGTAGGCGACCTCGTGGCCCAGATCGGTGAGGCGGTCGGCCAGCCAGTGCTGCCAGTGGGTGGGCGGGCGGTGGTTCTGCCAGCCGTGCAGGATGAGGAAGGCGCGGGTGTCGTCGGCGGCCGGGGTTTCTGTCATCCCCCGATCGTCAGCGAAACGGATCTCTCGGTCCAGTGCCGTCTCTGTGGCTGGATGGGTTCGTTCGGGAGACGGCTGACGAAGCAGCCGACCGAAGTCCGACGGGCGACGGGCGACGGGCGACGGGCGACAGGCGACGGATGACGAAACAGCCGGCCGAAGTCCGTGCGGCCCGCGGGGGGGGGCTCCTCAGGCCGCCATCAGCGCCGCCAGTGCGCGGCCCATCGCGGCGTTGAACTCCTCCGGCGTCAGCGGCAGCCGGGACTTGACGTCCCGGCTCCACTGGTCGGCGAGTACCTCGGCGGAGCCCGCCTCGACGCCGTCGAGCGCCGCGTCGGCCAGGTCCGACGGCGCGAGCTTGGCCACGGGCCAGCCCGCCGCCATGTCGGTGTCGGCCAGGCCGAGGTGCACCGCTGTGACGAGCGTGCCCTGCTCGGCGAGTTCCAGGCGGACGCCGTTGGTCATGGCCCAGGCGGCGGCCTTGGTCAGGTGGTAGGCGCCCGCGCCCTTGCCCCCGAACCACGACATGGCGGAGAGGACGTTGACGATCGCGCCCCCGCCGTTGCCGGCGAGCGTCGGCGCGAACTCCCGGATCATTCCCAGGTGGCCGAACATGTTGGTCTCCAGCTCGTGCCGCACCGCGTCCAGCGAACCGGTCACCAGGTCGGTCCCCGTGCTGATTCCCGCGTTGTTGATGAGCAGCGAGACGTCCGGGGCGGCCTCGGCGGCGGCCCTCACGGACGCGGGATCGGCGATGTCGAGGGGCAGCACCTCGACCCCGGGCAGGTCCACGGTCTCCGGTCGACGGGCCGTCGCGTAGACCTTGCGGGCGCCCCGTTCGAGCAGGCGCTGGGCGAAGGCGCGGCCCAGGCCGCGGTTGGCTCCGGTGACAAGGGCGACGGAGTTGTTGATGTCCATGGCCGGTACGCTAAAACCTGACGCCAACGTCAGAGGCAAGTGCTGATCGTCAGGGCCCGGGGTGAGAGGAATCACCATGACGGTGACAGGGGCCGCGGCCGAGCGGCTGATCCGCATCGGCGAGGTGGCGCGAGGTGCCGGTGTCTCGGTGCGCGCCGTGCGCTACTACGAGCAGCAAGGGCTGCTCGTACCGGAGCGCAGCCCGTCCGGCCAGCGCCTGTACCGGCAGGACGCCATCGCCCTGGTCCGGTTCTTCCAGCAGATGTTCGCCGCCGGCCTGACCAGCCGGAGGATCACCGAACTCATGCCGTGCTGGGCCTCCGGGCACACCGACGCCGGGCAACGAGCCATGCTGCGCGCCGAGCGCGAGCGCATCCAGGCGCAGATCGACGACCTGCAGGCAGCCCTGGACCACCTCGACAAGGTCATCGCGATCACGGACACGCACCCGTAGGCGCGGCCGCGCCAGACCTCTGAGGCCGGAGCCGCCGATCCGAGCCGACGGCAGGGGCGCGGGAACCCAGTCGCATGGCCGCTACACCCACCACTACCGTGCGCGCATGACCACCGACGCGCAGGACACCGACGGCTCCTCAGCCCACCCCCGCTTCGCCGAGGCCCTCACCACCCTCGGCCTCGGCGACCTCCACCCCCGCATCCGCCGTTTCCCGGAAGCCACCCGCACCGCCGCGGAGGCCGCCGCCGCCCTCGGCTGCGAGTTGAGCGAGATCTGCAAGTCGCTGATCTTCGCGGCGGACGGCGTCCCCGTGCTGGTGCTGATGGACGGCGCGTCCCGCGTCGACGTGGAACTGGTCCGGCGTGAACTCGGCGCCACGAAGGTCACCCGGGCCCGCGCCGACGTCGTACGGGAGACGACCGGGTACGCGATCGGCGGCGTCCCGCCCTTCGGGCACCGGACGCGCACACGTGTCCTCGCGGACCGCTCGCTCCTCGCCCACGCGACGGTGTGGGCGGCGGCCGGCACCCCGTACACCGTCTTCCCCATGGACCCGAAGGCGCTGATCGCACACGCGGGCGCCACCCTGGTGGACGTCCGCGAGCGTGAGCGCGACGCGTGACGCCCCTCGTCACCGCGGCGGTGCTGCTCGCCGCCGTCACCCACGCGAGCTGGAACGCGATCGCCCACCGGATCACCGACAAGCTCGTCGGGTTCACGCTCATATCCGGCGGCGGCGCGCTGATCGGTTTCGCGATGGTGCCGTTCGTCCCGCTCCCGGACTCCGCCGCGTGGCCGTACCTGATCGCCTCGGTGGTCATCCACCTCGTGTACTACGTGCTGCTGATGACGTCCTTCAGGCTGGGCGACTTCGGCCAGGCGTACCCGATCGCGCGCGGCTCGGCGCCCCTCGTCGTCACCGTCCTCGCCGCCGTCTTCGCGCACGAGGTGCCGGACGGCTGGGCGGCGGCCGGCATCCTGCTCAGCTGCGCCGGGCTGACCGGGGTCGCGCTGTGGGGTCTGCGCGGCGGCCGGCCGCACTGGGCGGCGATCGGGGCGGCGCTGGCCACGGGCCTGTCGATCGCCGCGTACACGGTCGTCGACGGTCTCGGTGTCCGGGCCTCCGGGTCCGCCATGAGCTACATCGCCTGGCTGATGGCGCTGGAGGGGCTCGCGATCCCCGCGTACGCGGCCTGGCGGTGGCGCGGGGAGACGGTCGCGCTGCTCCGACCGTTCGCCGGGGTGGGCCTCCTCGGCGCGGCGCTGTCCGTGGTGGCGTACGGGCTGGTCCTGTGGGCCCAGACCAAGGCGGAGTTGGCACCCATCGCCGCCCTGCGGGAGTCGTCGATCATCGTGGGGGCGGCGATCGGGGCGGTGTTCTTCAAGGAGCGGTTCGGGGCGCCCCGGCTGGTGGCGGCGGGGCTGCTGGTGGTGGGGATCGGGCTGATGCTGCGGGCCGGGTAGGCGCCGAGCAGGCCGAGGAGGCGGGACGGACACCGCACAGGCCGTGCATCCCCCGGCGGGGAGGAGCACTCTGGAAAGAGCGGTTCCGGAGGTGATCGTGATGATGAAGACCGCAGTCGGATGGCACATCGAGCTGGAGTTCCAGGAGGACGATCAGCGCACACGGGCGGCGGCCCTCGTACGGCTCCCCGACGGGAAGGAGGTGCGGGCCAACGGCTACGCCAGCCGTCACCAGACCGACGCCAACCAGCCCCGGGTCGGCGAGGAGATAGCCGGGGCCAGGGCCCTGAACGAGCTCGCCATGAAGCTCCTCACCAAGGCCCACGACGAGATAGACGAGGCATCGGGCAGGACGTCCCACCCGATAGCCCTCTGAAGCCCTCTGCACAGACCACCCACGAGCGCCCGGCGACGAGGCGCGTCCCACCCCGGCCGCCCCCGCGCGGCCGGGGTCCCGGGCGCCCAACAGGCCAGGTTCCGCCCTGTGGTTGACTGACTCCGTGTTGCACGAGTCGGTCTTCCGGTCCGTGGACCTCCCGGTGGACGCCCGGTTCGAGGCCTGGGCGGAGCTGCTGCGGCGGACGCACGCGCCCATGGATCTGGTCCCCATCCCCCTGTCGACGGCGGACCGCGGCCACCACCCCGCCGCCGACTATCACGCCCACCAGCGTCTGATCGCCCTCGGCGACGTGACGATCTGGTCCGCCACCTTCGACCCGATCGTCTTCCGCCGCACGCCGAGGATGGTGCGGCAGTCCGACCCGGAGACGTTCCATCTCTCCCTCCTCCTCCAGGGCGAGGGCGCCGCCAGCTGGGGCAGGCAGCAAATCGCGTACGAGGCGCAGGACTTCCACGTCAACTGCACCTCGATGGCGTACGACATCCTCACCGGCACCGAACCGGTCACCACCGTCGGCGTCGAGATACCGCGCTCCCTCGTCGCCCTGCCCGCGCACAAGGCGGACCGGGTGGTCGGCAACCGTCTGTCGGGGCGGGAGGGCGTCGGCGCGCTGCTCGCGCAGTTCCTGCTGCGGCTGGCGGAGGACACGAGCCCGTACGGGCCGGCCGACGCGCCCCGCCTCGGCACGGTCGTCGCCGATCTGGTCACCGCGCTCTTCGGCCACGTCGCCGACACGGAGCCGCGGCTGACGCCGGAGGCCCACCGGCGGACGCTGCTGCTGAACGTCAAGGTGTTCATACGGCGGCATCTGGCCGACCCCGACCTCACCCCGGCGGCCATCGCCACCGCCCACCACATCTCACGCAGCTATCTGCACCGGCTGTTCCAGTCGGAGGGCCTGACCGTCGCGACGTACGTCCGCGACCAGCGGCTGCGGAACGCGTACCGCGATCTCACCGCCCCCGACCCCGTGCTGCGGGCCACGCCGATCCACGCGATCGGGGCGCGCTGGGGGTTTCCGCGGGCGGCCGAGTTCAGTCGGGCGTTCCGTACGGCGTACGGGGTGCCGCCAAGTGAGCTGCGCCGCCGGGTGGCCGCCGACGGGGCGTGAGCAGTGCACTCGTTGCCAAGTGACCGTGGACCGTCTGCCAACGACATGCGGGGGATTTCGGCGCATCCTGGTGATCGCCGCCGCGGAGGGCGGCCGTCCGGACCTCCGGGATCGGGCCAGGACAACGCGGGGGAGCCCTGGGCCGGTCCGGCCGCTCGCCGTGACGACCGCGCTCCGCGGCGCCGCCGCGCGCCGGTGGCCCCCGCCGCCCGTCACGCCTTCAGCGCCGTTCTCACCGCCGCCACCAGTGCCTGGGCCCTCGGGTCCGCCGTCACCGTCTTGCGGTAGCCGTTCGTGACGTAGCCGAAGGCGATGCCGGACTCGGGGTCGGCGAAGCCGAGCGGGCCGCCTCGGCCGGGGTGGCCGAAAGAGGTCGGGGCCAGCAGCGGGGAGGCGGTGCCGTGGAGCATGTAGCCGAGTCCGAAGCGGGTGTTGATGACGAGGACGCGGTCGGGACCGGAGGACTCCTCGGCGCGGGCCGCGGCCAGGGTCGCCGGGGCGAACAGCCGTACGCCGTCGACCTCTCCGGCGAGCGCCGCGTAGAAGCGGGCCAGGCCGTCCGCCGTGGCGATGCCGTTTGTCGCCGGGAGCGCGGACGCGCGGTACGCGGGGTCGTTCTGGTCGGGGAACGGGGTGATCGCGGCGAACGCGCGACGCGTGAGGGAGTCGGGGTCGTCGTAGGCCTCGGTGACCGACCGCTTGGCGCGGACCCGGAGGCCGCCGGTGGGCTCGGGAGCCGACTCCAGGCGTCCGGCGCGGCCGACCCGGCCCGTCGCCGCCACCGAGTCCGGCAGGCCCAGCCACAGGTCCCCGGCCAGGCCCAGCGGGGCGGCGATGTCGGACGCGATCCACTCGCCGGCGCCCCGGCCGGTCACCCGCCGGACCAGTTCGTCGAGCAGCCAGCCGTAGGTGAGGGGGTGGTAGCCGTGGGCGGTGCCGGGCTCCCAGGCCGGGGCCTGCGCGGCGACGGCCTCCGGGCCCCGGCGCGGGTCCAGCGCCTCGGCGGGGGTGAGGGGGTGGTCGAGGACCGGGAGCCCGGCACGGTGGTTGAGCACGTGCCGCACCAACACTCGGTCCTTGCCCTGCGTCTTGAACTCCGGCCAGTACCGGCCCACCGGCGCGTCGAGGTCCAGTTCCCCGCGCTCGGCCAGCAGCAGCGGTACGGCGGCGGCGACGCCCTTGGTCGCCGAGCGCATGATCTGGGCGGTGTCCCGCTGCCAGGGTTCGGTGCCGTCGACGTCCCGGGTGCCGGCCCACAGGTCGACGACCCTGCGCCCGTGCCGGTACACGACGACCGCCGCGCCCCGCTCGCCGAGCGCCTCGAAGTTGCGTACGAACGCGGCCCTGACCGGCTCGAAGCCCTCGGCGACCATGCCGTTCACGTCCACGTCGGCGCTCCCTGTCCGTTCACCCGCCGTACTGCCGTACTCGCCACGACGAACTCGCCACGACGACGGGTGCAACGTACACGCGCGGCCCCGGATTCCTCCGGCCGGGGCCGGGCCTGCCGGGTGGGTCGCCTCAGCCCAGCACGATCGTGACGTCGATGTTGTCGCGGGTCGCGTTCGAGTACGGGCAGACCTGGTGAGCCGCGTCGACGAGCTTGGCCGCGATCTCCTGGTCGATGATCGGGAGGGAGACGCTGAGGGCGACGGCGAGGCCGTAACCGCGCTGCTGGTTGGGGCCGATGCCGACCTTCGCGGCGACGGTGGAGCCGGTGAGGTCGTAGCCCGCGCGGCGGCCGACGAGGACCAGCGCGTTGTGGAAGCAGGAGCTGTACCCGGCGGCGAACAACTGCTCGGGGTTGGTGCCGTCGCCGTCGCCGCCCATCGCCGGGGGCATGGCGACCTTGAGGTCGATCTGGCCGTCCTGACTGCTGATGTAGCCGTCCCGACCGCCGTGCGCGGTGGCCTCGGCGACGTACATGATCTTCGTCGGGCGGGTGTCGGTGCGGGTGTCGGGACGCGTATCGGAACGGGTCTCCACCGCGGTGTCGTCAGTCATTCCCTTGGCCTCCCCCGGGACGAGCGCGTGGCCTCCCCAGGACAGGCGCGCACGAATACATCGTGCACAAGGTACCGGTCGGTAGGGGACAGCGGTTACCAGGGGGTAGTAACCATGGGTAACACAAGGTCACCTTCGGCCGCGCTCAACGGCCCGCCGCGGGCGCGCTCAGCGGCCCGCCGCCTTGGTCGCCCGCGCCGTCAGCTGCCACAGCTCCTCACGCAGCCGGGCCACTTCGGGGCCGTGCAGGCCGGTCGTGGCGGCGAGGGTGGCGGGGACGGCGGCCGCGCGGTCGCGGAGCTGTTCACCGCGGCCGGTGAGGGCGATCCGCACCGAGCGCTCGTCGCGCGGCGACCGCTCCCGACGCAGCAGTCCGGCCGCCTCCAGCCGCTTCAGCAACGGCGAGACCGTGCCGTAGTCGAGCCGCAGGGTGCCCGCCAGCTCCTTGACGCTGGTCTCGCCGTGCTCCCAGAGGGAGAGCATGACCAGGTACTGCGGGTAGGTCAGGCCGAGTTCGTCGAGCAGCGGGCGGTACGCGGCGGTGACCGCGCGCTGGGCCGCGTAGAGCGCGAAGCACAACTGCTCGTCTAGGAGCAGTGAGCCATGCCGGGGCGCATCCGCTTGGTCTGTCACAGGGTCCATTGTCGCGGACGCCGTTTTCGTCCGCGGGTCCGGTGGGGTCGCTCGCGCAGTTCCCCGCGCCCCTGAAAGCGTCAGGCGCTGCGGGCCTGAAAGCACGGGGCGCAGCCCCTGCTTTTCAGGGGCGCGGGGAACTGCGCGAGAAGCCCCACGCACCCGCACCCGCACCCGCACCCGCACCCGCACCCGACGACGCACCCCGAACCCCCGACCGCCGCCCCTACCCCACCCGCACCGACCGTGGATCGAACCCGAACGGCAGTTCCAGCCGATGCGCACGCATCAGCGCGTCGTCGACGAGGAGTTCCCCCGTCGGACCGTCCGCCGCGATCACCCCCTCGCTGAGGATCAGCGACCGCGGGCACAGTTCGAGCGCGTACGGCAGATCGTGCGTGACCATGAGGACTGTGACGTCCAACGACCGCAGGATGTCGGCCAGTTCGCGCCGCGACGCCGGGTCGAGGTTGGAGGACGGCTCGTCGAGGACAAGGATCTCCGGCTCCATGGCGAGCACCGTCGCCACGGCCACCCGCCGCCGCTGCCCGAAGGACAGGTGGTGCGGCGGCCGTTGCTTGAACTCCGCCATGCCGACCTGTTCGAGGGCCCGGTCCACCCGGGCCTCCAGCTCGGCCCCCGCCATGCCCGCCGCCGCCGGCCCGAAGGCCACGTCCTCCCGCACGGTCGGCATGAAGAGCTGGTCGTCGGGGTCCTGGAAGACGATGCCGACCTTCCGCCGGATCTCGGCCATGTGCCGCTTGCCGACGGGCATCCCGGCGACGGTCACCGTGCCCGCGCCCCCGGTGAGGATGCCGTTGAGGTGCAGCACGAGGGTGGTCTTGCCGGCCCCGTTCGGCCCGAGCAGCGCGACGCGTTCGCCGCGTCCGACGGTGAAGTCGACCCCGAACAGGGCCTGATGGCCGTCCGGGTAGGCGAAGGCGAGCCCGGCGACTTCGAGGGACGGGGGCACTTCGAGGGATGGGGGCACGGAGTTCTCGGACGCGGTCACAGGCTCCATCCCAGCAGACAGACGACGAGCGCGGCGACCGGGAGGGCGAAGGCGTACGACCACTGCGCCCGGGACGCGGTCACCTCGTCGATGACGGGCATGGTGCCCGCGTACCCCCGGCTGACCATGGCCAGATGGACCCGCTCGCCCCGTTCGTAGGAGCGGATGAACAGCGCCCCGGCCGTCTTGGCGAGCACTCCCCAGTGCCGTACGCCGCTCGCCTCGAAGCCGCGTGACTCGCGCGCGATCCGCATGCGCCGCAATTCGTCGGTGATCACATCGCCGTAGCGGATCATGAAGGACGCGATCTGGACGAGCAGCGGCGGGAGTTTGAGGCGTTGCAGGCCGAGCAGCAGCTCGCGGAGTTCGGTGGTGGAGGCGAGGAGGACGGAGGCGGCGACGCCCAGCGTCCCCTTCGCGAGGACGTTCCAGGCGCCCCACAGTCCACTGACGCTCAGCGACATCCCGAGGACCTCGACGCGCTCGCCCTGCGCCACGAACGGCATCAGCACGGCGAACGCGACGAACGGGACCTCGATCAGCAGCCGCCGGAGCAGGAACCCGGCGGGCACGCGGGCCACGTACGCGACCACGCCCAACAGCACGGCGTACAGCCCGAACGCCCACATCGCCTCCCGGGGCGTCGACACCACGACGACCACGAAGGCGAAGACGGCCGCGAGTTTGGTGTGCGGCGGCAGGGCGTGCACGGGCGAGTGCGCGTGCCGGTAGAGCTTGTGGACGTGGCCGGCGCCCATGTCAGGCGTTCTCGGGCACGGAGGTCGGGGACGCGGCGTCGTCCTCTCCGGCGCGCCGCTTGCGGACGGCCCAGAAGATCCCCGTGCCGGCGACGACGGTGACGCCGACCCCGATCACGCCCGCGAGGCCACCGGCGAGACGGGCGTCGGAGAGGCCCTCGACGCCGTAGTCGGCGAGCGGGGAGTCGGCGGCGGCATGGTCCTCGACCTTGGCGTCGAAGCCCTTGTCGGCGGCGACCTTCTCCAGACCGTCGGGGTCGGCGGAGGCGTAGAAGCTGACGACTCCGGCGAGGAGGAGCGAGACGCCGAGGCCGGCGAGGATCACCTTGCGGGTCGAGTGGGCCGCGGCGGGCGGGCCGGCCGGCTGGGTGGCGGGGGCGGTGGCGGGCGCGTCCACCAGCTCGCCGTTCACCCGGAGCTTGAGCGGGGCGGTCAGGCCCCGGGCGCCGTGCACGAGGTCGGGGCGTACGGCGACGACCGCGCCGACCGTGGCGGCGGTGATCGCGGCCTCACCGATGCCGATGAGGGTGTGGACGCCGACCATCGCGGTGAGGACCGAGCCGATCGGTACGTCCGTGGTGCCGCCGATCGCGTAGACGAGGGTGAAGGCGGCGGCCGAGGCGGGCACGGAGATCAGCGCGGCGACGAAGGCGGAGGCGGTGATCGAGCGCCTCGTCCTGGGCAGGATCCTGACCAGCGCGCGGAAGACGGCGTAACCGACGACGGAGGTGACCACCCCCATGATCGTGATGTTCACGCCGAGGGCGGTGAGACCGCCGTCCGCGAAGAGGATGCCCTGCATGAGGAGCACCACGGACACACAGAGGACCCCGGTATAGGGGCCCACGAGTATCGCGGCCAGGGCCCCGCCGAGCAGATGTCCGCTCGTCCCGGCCGCGACGGGGAAGTTCAGCATCTGCACCGCGAAGATGAACGCGGCGACGAGCCCGGCGAGGGGCGCCGTCCGCTCGTCCAGCTCACGCCGGGCACCACGCAGACTCACGGCGACCGCACCGGCGGCGACGACTCCGGCGACCGCCGAGACGGGGGCGTTGATGAATCCGTCGGGGACATGCATACGAGGGCTCGCTCTCCTGGTGGGGGCCGGGCCACCGAGTGGGGACGCGCTGGCTGGAACCTTACGATGATAGAGCCTTATTGCGACCCTCTTGCAAGAGCGCCGACCTACCTATTAGCCAAGGGGTCGCCGGATGCCGTGGCTCACCGGTGGCTCTTACAGGCACCTTGCAGCGCCCTTCCAGGACTTCCGGGAGCGCGCGGCCGAAAATATGCGACATTGGAGAGGCAGTGGACAGCGGATTCACAGCTTCTGCTTGTGTCACTCAGCGTGAGGAGCCGTTCGATGTCCGTCACCGTCGAGCAGTACGCCCGGGCCCATGTCGTCACGGACTCCCCCGAGGACCGGGACACCGTGCCGGTCCTTCTCCGCTACGACCCCGACACCGATGCCTCGGCCGTACGCGTACGGCTCCCCGGCCCCGACGAGTGGTCCTTCTCCCGTGAGCTCCTCGAACGTGGTCTGCGCACCCCGACCACCTCGGGCCCCGTGAGCATCTGGCCCTGCGGCCGGGTCCAGGCCGTCATGGAGTTCCACTCCGCCAAGGGGGAGGTGGCGGTGATGCAGTTCGACACCAAGGCGCTGATCCGCTTCCTGCGGCGGACGTACACGGCGACGCCGGTGCCGCACTGACGCGAAGCGTCCGGGGCGCCCCCGGGGGTATGCATGACGGCGACCGACACGGAGGCCCGGGTCGCCGAGGCATGGGGGACACATGACAGCGCGGATGGACGACGCCACCGGTACGGGGAGCACGACGGCGCCCGGTGAGGGGCTGGCGTCGGCGCCCGGTGAGGGGCTCGCATCGGCCCCGGGTGAGGGGCTCGCGTCGGCGCCCGGTGAGGGCCTCGCGCCGCCGTACGCACTCGCCGCGCTGTGGGTGGTGCGGCACGGGCAGAGCACGGCGAACGTGGCCTACGACGAGGCCGAGCGGACGGGGTCGACGGTGCCCCTCCCAGGCCGCGGCGCGGACGTCCCCCTCTCCGACCTGGGCCGCACGCAGGCCGTGGCGCTGGGTGGATGGCTGGCGGGGTTGCCCGGTCCCGTGGGCCCGGATCTGGTGGTGTGTTCGCCGTACGCGCGGGCGCGGCAGACGTGGGAGGTGATGGCGGGGCATCCCGGTGTGGTCCCGCCCCCGCTGCTGGTCGACGAGCGGCTGCGGGACCGGGAGATGGGGATGTTCGAGATGCACCCGCCGGCCGCGTTGCGGGCCCGCGCACCGGAGGAGGCGGCCCGGCGGGCCCAGGTCGGCGAGTGGTTCTACCGCCCGCCGGGCGGTGAGGCGCTGGCCGATGTGGTGCTGCGGATACGGGACTTCGTGGGCGAGCTGGACCGTGTCGCGCCCGGCCGCCGTGTCCTCCTGATCGCCCACGACGCGATCGCCGTCGCCGTACGCCTCGTGTGCGCGGGGCTCGGCGCGACGGCCCCCGACCGGTTGCCGCCCGTCCCCAACGCCTCGGTCTCGCGGTGGGAGAACGACGGGCGGCGGTTGCGGCTGGCGCGGTGGGGCGACACGACACACCTCGCCCCGCCGGAACCGGCCGGCTCCCCGACCACGCCGCCTACACCGCCACGGTGAGCGTGGCCGTGTAGCCCTTGTCGGTGCTGCCCTCGACGGTGGCGAGCTGCTGGTCGTAGCCGTCTCTGAAGATCATGTCGGTCTCCAGGGAGAGTTCGCCGAGGTTCTGGACGCTGTCGCCGTAGCCGTCCGTCGCGTACACGGTGTCGCAGACGTCCTTGGGGAAGGCGAGCTGCGAGGTGACGGCGATGTCCCGGGTGGCGGTGGCGTCGTCGAGGCTGTCGTAGACCTCGAAGTGGATGTGGGGCCAGCGGCCGGGGTAGCAGCCGGGGAAGATCGAGGTGAAGGTGAGCCGGCCCTCGGCGTCGGTCTCCTGGACGCCGCGCAGGTAGTTCTCCTCGGTGACGCCGTCGGAGTAGAGCGAGTACCTGCCCTCCCGGTCGCAGTGCCACAGGTAGACGGCCGCGCCCTTCTTCGGGGCGTCGCAGCCGGAGGACTGGTCGACGACCGTCAGCGTGATCGTCAGCGGGATGCCTTCGGCGACACCGCTGGAGGAGCCGAAGCTCCTGGTGAGGTCGCGCCGGACGACTCCGCTGTCCTCGAGGACGTTCGGTCCGTTCGAGCCGTCACCGGGGTACGGGCCGGCCGTCTCGCTGGGGATGACCTCGCAGTCGGCGCCGGAGGTGCCGGACGACGAGGAGGACGAGGACGAGCCGGCGGAGGCCGGGTCCGAGGCGGAGCCGCTGCCGGAGTCGTCCGAGGAACAGGCCGCCACCAGCGGGACCATGCTCGCGCCGGCCAGCAGTCTGATCATGCGACGGCGGGCGAACACGGGCAGGTCGTACGAGAGCCCTCTGTCCAACTCGTCGTCGTGGTGGTGGTCGTGGCCATGCCCGTGCCCGTGCGCCTGACCGCCACCGCTCTTGGATGCTGTGCTCATCTACGGAACCGCGCTTTCCGAATGTTCCCGTCATGGAATGCGCGTGATGCTATGAGCACTTCCTGTGCGATTCCCAGGCCTTCCCCATGACGTGGGCGTCGGGGCGCGTCACAGCGCCACCGCCGACAGCACCACGAACGCGAACAGCACGACGGGCGTCACGATCATCGTGGCCAGGTGGACGACCCACGTCCGCGTCATCCGCAACACCGGGAACAGGACCAGCCCACCCAGGAACCAGCACCCGTAGATCCGGCCCGCGAGCTGCCCGGCCTCGGTCTCCTCGGCCCGGGTGGTGGGCTCCACGAACAGCGCGCCGATGGCGACCAGGAGCAGCACACAGCACAGCACGACGTTCCCGGCGCCGACACCGACGGCGACTCGCCGGTCCGCACGGCCCCCTGACCGGACTCCGAAGGAGCTCACGCTCTCCCCACCACTGGCTCGACGTCCACCTCTGCCTCCCTGGTCGCAAGCCCCTTCCTCAGCCTCCTCGGCGTCGGCGACGCTCCTTGACCAGGTGCACGGCCCAGCCGCCGACCACGATGAACGCGGCGTAGACCGCGCACTGGACCCAGGTGAAGGGCGGGTCCCGCAGTCGGCCGACGAGCCAGAGCAGTACGAGGCAGACGGTCCAGTGGCTGAGCCAGAGCAGGCCCTCCAGCCAGACCGGCAGGGTGTCCGCGTCCCGGACGAGCGGCCGGGGAGCGTCCCAGCGGAAGCCTCCGGCACGGACGTAGTGGGCCTGGCGGCGGCGTTCGAAGCGGCAGACGAGCCAGATGAACAGGCCTCCGCACAGACCGACCGCCACCACCCTCAGCAGCCGCGCCGGATCGTGGAACGCGGCGAGCGCCCACCCGACCAGGCCGCCCAGCAGCACGCCGAAGACCACTCCGGCCGCCACCGGATGCCGGGCCAGGAACACCTGCGCCCTCGGGGGCGGCTCCGCCCCACCGTGGCGCCGGTCGAACCTCAGGAACGCCTGCCGCAGCCTCTCCGACCATCCCGCCACCCCCGCCCCATCCCCTCGTGCTTCGCCGGTAGCCACTGTCGTGGGCTGTCGTCGCGTGATCAGCTTGGCGGGTGGAGACCATCATCGCCAGTGCCATGGCCGTGCTCGGGACGCTGCTCGGGTCGGGGCTGACGCTCGCCCATCAACAGCGCGCCACCGACCGGACCCACGAGTTCACCCGTCGCGAGAAGCTCCGTCAGGAACGTCTCGACGCCTACTCCGTGTACGCCGGCGCGCTGATCAACTACCGCCGCGCCCTGGTCCACCTGTGGTTCTGCGAGCACGAACAGCCCCCGCCCGAGGACCCCGACACGGTCCGCGTCCGCGCGTACGACCTGCGGTCCGCCGCGCAGGAGGCCCTGTTCCGCGTACAGATGCTCACGGCCGACGAGGAACTGAGCCGGGCCGCCGAGACCGTACTCGCCGAGGTCACCGCCGTCCTCAAGACCGACAGCAAGCCGGAGTTCGTCGAGCGCCGGGTGCGGACCCGGGACGGCATCGCCCACCTCATCAACACCGCCAAGCAGCACCTCTAGGCGACGACGGCCCCCGCGCCCCGGCCCCTCACGCCCCCACCGTCCCGTCCACCCCCTCCCGCAGGAAGTCCGCGTGGCCGTTGTGGCGGCCGTACTCCAGCAGGACGTGGACCATGACCATGCGGAGCGAGACGTCCTCGCCCCAGCGCGGCTGGTGGCCGACGAGGTCCAGTGACTCCGCCTCCCGTTCGATCCGCCGCGAGGTCTCCACCTCCGCCTCCCACGCCCCGAACGCCTCCGCCCGCGTCGAGGCGCTCGCGTCGTACGCCGCCTGGAAGTCGATCTCCTTCGACCACACCATCGGCGCGTCGTGATCCTCGAACACCCGGCGGAACCACGCCCGTTCCACCTCGGCCATGTGCCGTACGAGGCCCAGCAGGGTCAGCGTGGACGGCGGCATCGACCGCCGCCGCAGCTCCTCGTCCGTCAGCCCCGCGCACTTCATGGCGAGTGTCGCGCGGTGATAGTCGAGAAAGGCCCGGAGCGTCTCACGCTCGGTGCCGCGATGCGGCGGCCCGACGCGGTCGTCACGGGTTCCCTGGGGTGTGCTGCTGATCTGTGCGGTCCGCTCGGTCCGCTCGGTCCGCTCGGTCAGTTCGGTCTGTTCCGTCTCTTCGGTCACACCGTCATGGTTACCCCGGCACGCGAGAGCCGGTGAGGGCGCCCGTCCCCACGGGCCCTCACCGGCGGTCCTCGCCGCGCGTCAGACGCGTACCAGCGGCTTGTCCTCGTCCTTGTCCTCGTCGTCCTCGGCCGACGTCCTCGCCGCGTCGTCGTGCGCCCGCAGGCCCTCGCCCTCGACGTCGACGTTGGGCAGCGCGCGGTCGAGCCACTTCGGCAGCCACCAGGCCTTCTCGCCCAGGAGGGCGAGGACGGCCGGGACGATGGCCATGCGGACCACGAACGCGTCGAAGAAGACGGCGATGGCGAGCCCGAAGCCGATCATCTTGATCATCGACTCGCCGGAGCCGATGAAGCCGGCGAAGACGGCCATCATGATCGCCGCGGCGGCCGCGACCACCCGGGCGCTGTACTTGAAGCCGGTCACCACGGCCTGGTGCGGGTTCTCGCCGTGGACGTACGCCTCACGCATCCGGGTCACGAGGAACACCTCGTAGTCCATCGCCAGACCGAAGACGACACCCACCATGAAGATCGGCATCATCGACATGATCGGGCCGGTCTCCTCGACCCCGATGAGCCCCGCCAGCCAGCCCCACTGGAAGACCGCGACCACGGCGCCGAGCGCGGCCAGCACGCTGAGCAGGAAGCCGAGGGCCGCCTTCAGCGGCACCAGGATCGACCGGAAGATCACGATCAGCAGGAGGAAGGCGAGCCCCACCACCAGCGCCAGATACGGGATCAGCGCGTCGGTGAGCTTCTGCGAGAAGTCGATGTTCATCGCGGTGGCACCGGTGACCAGCACCTTCGCGTCCGTGTCGGCCGCCACGCCGGCGCCCGCGTCACGGATGGCGTGCACCAGGTCCTCGGTCTGTGTCGAGGACGGCTTGGACTCCGGGATCACCGTGATCATCGCGGTGTCACCGGCCTTGTTGAACGTCGCCGGGGTCACCGTGACGACGTCCTTGAGCCCCTTGATCTCGTCGGTCACCGCGGTGGCGGCCTCCTTCGGCGACGCGCTGTCCTCGGCGTCGACGACGACCATCAGGGGGCCGTTGAAACCGGGCCCGAAGCCCTCGGAGAGCAGGTCGTACGCCCGGCGCTGCGTGGTGGACGTCGGCTGCGAACCGTCGTCGGGCAGGCCGAGTTCGAGCCGGGTGGCGGGGAGCGCGACCGCGCCGAGGCCGACCACGCCGAGCAGCAGCACGGCGACCGGACGACGGACGACGAAGCTCGCCCAGCGGGTGCCCAGGCTGGGCTTGCTCGCGACGGCCCCCTTGGCGGAGCCGGCCCCTTCCGTGTGCTCCCCGGCGGAGCCGTTCGCGGGTCCCTCGGCGGAGGCGTTGGCGGAGCCCTTCCCCTTGCGGCGCCCCAGCAGCCCGCCCTTCTCGCCGGTCGGCCGGACCTTGCGGCCCGCGTAGCCGAGCAGCGCCGGGATCATGGTGAGGGCGATGAGGACCGCGATGACGACCGTGCCGGCCGCCGCGAGACCCATCTTGGTCAGCATCGGGACGTTGACGACCGCGAGGCCGGCCAGCGCGATCACGACGGTGAGGCCCGCGAAGACCACCGCCGACCCGGCGGTGCCGACGGCCCGGCCGACCGCGTCCTCGCGCTCACGCCCCTCGGCCAGTTCGGACCGGTAGCGGGAGACGATGAACAGCGCGTAGTCGATCCCGACCGCGAGCCCGATCATCAGGGCGAGCGTCGAGGTGGTGTCGCCGAGGTCGAGCGCGCTCGCGAGGGCGGTGATGGTGGAGACACCGATACCGACGCCGATGATCGCCGTCAGCAGCGGCAGCCCGGCCGCGACGAGCGAGCCCAGGGTGATGACGAGGACGACGGCGGCGATGGCCAGGCCGATGATCTCACCGGCGACGGCCGTCTCGGGCTCGGCCTGGAGGGCGTCGCCGCCCATCTCGACGGTCAGCCCGGCGTCCTGCGCCTTGTGCGCGGTGGCCTCCAGCGCCTCCCTGGAGGAGTCCTTCAGCTCCATGGCCGGGACCTTGTACGTCACCGAGGCGTAGGCGATCGTCCCGTCCCGGCTGACCGCCCTGGTGGTGAACGGGTCGCTGACGGAGACCACCTCGGAGCCGTCGCCCAGCTCCGCGACGGTCTTCTCGACGATCGCCTTGTTGGCGGCGTCGGCCATCTTCTCGCCCTCGGGCGCCTTGAAGACGACCCGGGCGGTGGCACCGTCGGCGCTCATCCCGGGGTAGCGCTGTTCCAGCAGGTCGAAGGCCTTCTGGGCCTCGGTGCCGGGGATGGAGAAGGAGGACGAGCCCGCGGCGGGCGCGGAGGCGGCACCGACGCCCGCGAGCGTCAGCAGGGCCACCCAGATCAGGGCTGCGAAGTGTCGTCGCCGGAAGGCGAGTCGACCGAGTTTGTAGAGGAATGTGGCCACGGGGGCGTACTCCCGTTCAGGTCGTGGAGGTGCAGGAGGGCAGGACGGATCAGCCCGTGCCGTGGGGAGGAAGGAGGCAGGGCGGGGTGGGGCACGGTGGGGCAGGGGTGATCAGCCCGACGACTTGAGCGGTGGGTCGGACGGGGTTCGTGCCGAACTACGGGGATCTAGCGGGTGGTTGACACGCCGAGGGAGGGGAGCACCACGGCGTCGAGGTACGTCCGGAGGAAGCTCTGCGTGGGCGGCCGGTCCTCGATCATGCCCCGCGCGACGAAGGCGCCCACGAACATGTGCACCACGTAGTCGATGGCGGGGTTGTCCGGACGGACCTCGCCCCGGTCGACGGCGCGCTGCACCACACGGCGGAGCTCCAGCATCTCCGGCTCGATGATCAGTTCACGGAAGGCCTTCAGCAGGTCGGGGTTTCCGTGCACCGCCATGGCCAGACCCCGCATCAGCGCGTTGTTCTGTTCCATGGTGCAGTCATCGGTGGTCATCACCAGGGCGTGCAGGTCACCCCGCAGGGATCCGGTGTCGACCGAGCCGATGTCGGAGTGCGGCTTGTTGTGCCGCATCGCCCGCGCGACCAGCTCGGCCTTGCCGCCCCACTGGCGGTAGAGGGTGGCCTTGCTGGACCGGGTGCGGGCGGCCACGGCGTCCATGGTGAGGGCGTCGTAGCCGACCTCCCGGAGCAGGTCGAGGACGGCCGCGTAGAGCTCGGCCTCGCGCTCGGGCGTGATCCGACTGCGGCGCGCCGTCGCGGTCTCAGTCATCCCACTCCCCTTGCTGCGGTTGCGCGTTCGAGGCGCCAAGGCTACCGGCCGTGCGACACGGCACGCATGACACCGGCCGGACACCCGCTCCCGAACGAAACGGTTTCGTACGCTTAACGATAGCGCGAGACCCGAAGAAAACGAAACCGTTTCGTTCGTGCGCTGGGTCACGCGGCCGGCGACGCGACGGACAGGCGGTCGGCCACGCGGTGGCACGGGGTCCGGCCACGCGCGGTCAGCCCACGGTCGGCACACGCGGAGGGCACACGCGGTGGGCACACCGGCGGCCAAGCGGTCGGCCGCGCGGGGCGCACACGGTCGGTCAAGCGGTCCGCCACGCGGTGGGCACACGACCGGCCACGCAGTTGGCACACAGGCGGCCACGCGGTGGGCACACGGCCCGGTCAAGCAGTCGTCACACGGGCGGCGACGCAGTCGCCCACGCCGTGCGCACACGGTCGCCGGTGAAGCGGTCGCTCACGCGCCGGGTCGCGGGGCCGGTCATCCCGTCGGCCATCCAGTCGAGCACCCACCGCACACGGGGGCGAGGGTCGGCCCATCCGGTCGACCACCCACGGGTCGCCCGGCCGACCACCCACCGGCCACCCGGCCAGCCACCCACGGGTCACCCGGCCGATCTACTCATCAGTCACCAGCCGATCACCCGTCGATCACCCGGCCGCCGCCCCGTCGATCACCCCGTCGCCCCCCGGCCCCAGGCGCCGAGCGTAGAAGTTGCCGGTGCCCCCCGGTCGGAAAAACATGGGTAGGTGAGCGACAGTTACGAGCAAGGAACGGGCCGGGACTCCGGCTACCTCCGCCACCCCCACCTCAGCGGCGACCACCTCTGCTTCGTCGCCGAGGACGACCTGTGGCTGGCCCCGCTCGACGGCTCGGACCGCGCCTGGCGGCTCACCGTCGACCGTACGAAGGTCGCCACCCCGCGCTTCTCGCCCGACGGCCGGCACATCGCGTACACGAGCTGGCGAAGCATCCTCCCGGAGATCCACCTGACCCCGGTGGACGGCGGCGCCCCCGCGCGCCGGCTCACCCACTGGGGCAGCCCCGACACCGAGGTCCGCGGCTGGACGCCCCCGGACCGGGAGGGCCGCTCGGACATCCTGGCCGTCGCCTCCCACGGCGAGCCGTTCTCGTACTTCACGTGGGCCTACAAGGTCCGCCCCGACGGCGACCCCGGCCGCAAACTGCCCTGGGGCCCGGTCTCCGACATCCAGTCCGCCGAGATCGACGGCGAGCGCCGCACCCTGCTGCTCACCGGCACGCCCCCGCACGAACCGGCCTCCTGGAAGCGCTACCGGGGCGGCGCCACGGGCCGCCTCTGGCTGCACGGCGAGCGGCTGCTGGCCGACCTCGACGGCCATCTGCACTCGCCCATGTTCGTCGGCGGCCGGATCGCCTTCCTCTCCGACCACGAGGGCGTCGGCAACCTGTACTCCTGCGCCTACGACGGCTCCGACCTGCGCCGTCACACCGACCACGACGCGTTCTACGCCCGGCACGCGGCCAGCGACGGCACGCGGGTGGTGTACCAGTGCGCGGGCGAGGTGTGGCTCGTCGACGACCTCGCCGCCGACGCCGTCCCGCGCCGCCTCGACGTACGGCTCGGCGGCGCGCGCACCGGACGGCGGCCGTACCAGGTGCCGGCCGCCCAGCACGTCGACGGCATCTCCGTGGACGACACCGGCCGGGCGAGCGCGGTCGTCGTACGCGGCAGCCTCTACTGGCTGACCCACCGCGACGGCCCCGCCCGCACCATCGCCGACACCCCGGGCGTCCGCGTCCGGCTGCCGGAGATGCTGGGCTCCAGCGGCCAGGTGGCGTACGTGACGGACGCGGACGGCGAGGACGCGATCGAGATCGCCCACCTCCCCCGGGCCACCGGCGCGCGCGAGCCCCGCCGCCTCGCCTCCGGCGAGCTGGGCCGCGTCCTGGAGCTCGTGTCCGACCCGCGCGGCGAACGTCTCGCCGTCGCCTCGCACGACGGCCGCGTCCTCCTGCTGACCGTGCCCGACAAGGCCGCCGCGGCCGCGGAGACCGAGGAGTCGGACGGCGAGGTCACCGAACTCATCACCTCCCTCAACGGCCCCGTCCGCGACCTCGCCTTCTCCCCCGACGGCGCCTGGCTGACCTGGTCCCACCCCGGCATCGGCCGCAGCCTGCGCCAGATCAAGATGGCCCGGATGAAGGACCGGACGGTCGTCGACGTCACCAACGGCCGCTTCGAGGACGAGAACCCGGTGTTCACGAGCGACGGCCGCTACCTCGCCTTCCTGTCCTGGCGCGGCTTCGACCCGGTGTACGACGTGCACACCGGCGACCTGTCCTTCCCGCTCGGCTGCCGCCCCTACCTGGTCCCGCTCTCCTCCGCCACGCCCTCCCCCTTCGCCCTGAACCCGGACGGCCGCCCGGTCGCCGGGGGCATGGACCCGACCGAGGACGAGGGCTCCGACGGCACGGTGACCGTGGAGACGGAGGGCCTGGCGAACCGTGTCACGCCGTTCCCGGTCACCGCCTCGAAGTACTCGGCGCTGTACCCGGTCGCGGGCGGCGGCCTGGTCTGGCTGCGCTGGCCGATCTCGGGCGCCCTGGGCGAGACCTTCGCCAACCCGGACGACATGACCGGGCGCCCGACCCTCGAATACTTCAACATCAGCAGGGCGAAGAAGTCCGAACTCGTCGACCACCTGGACTGGTTCGCGGTCAGCGGCGACGGCTCACGGCTCGTCGTCGTGGACGAGGGCGACCTGCGGGCCGTACCCGCCACCGAGTTGGGCGACAGCGACACGACGGTCTGGATCGACCTGCGGCGCATCCCGCACGAGGTCGACCCGGGCGCCGAGTGGCGCCAGTCGTACGAGGAGGCCGGCCGGCTGATCCGCGCGTACTTCTGGGACCCGAGGATGAGCGGCATCGACTGGGACGGGGTCCTCGCCCAGTACCGCCCGCTGGTCGAACGGGTCGCCTCCCCCGACGAGTTCGCCGACCTCCTGCGGGAGGTGCTCGGCGAACTCGGCACCTCCCACGCCTATGTCTCCCCGTCGCGCCGCAACGAGGGCCCGCCCCACTACCAGCGCCGCCAGGGCTTCCTGGGCGCCAACTTCGTCCGCCGGGGCGACGACTGGACGATCCGCCGCATCCTGCCCGGCGACTCCTCCGACTCCAAGGCGCGCTCGCCCCTGGCCGGCACCGGCATCCGGGAGGGCGCGGCGCTCACCCACGTCGACGGCCGTCCGGTGGACCCGACGACGGGCCCGTACCCCCTGCTGGCGGGCGCGGGCGGCACGACGGTCGAGCTGACCTTCGCGCACCACTCCCCCGACGGCCCCACCGACACGTCCGACAACTCCGACACCTCCGACACCGAGGGGGAGGAGCGCCCCCGCCGGGTCGCCGTGGTCCCCCTCATCGACGAACGCCCCCTGCGCTACCAGGACTGGGTCGCCAAACGCCGTGAGGTCGTACGGGAGTTGAGCGGCGGCCACTGCGGCTATCTGCACATCCCGGACATGGGCGGTTCCGGCTGGGCCCAGTTCAACCGCGACCTGCGCCTGGAGGTCTCCCGGCCCGCCCTGATCGTCGACGTGCGCGGCAACGCGGGCGGCCACATCAGCGAACTGGTGGTGGAGAAGCTGACCCGCACCATCCTGGGGTGGGACCTGACGAGGAACGCGCAGCCGGTGTCGTACGCGTCGAGCGCCCCGCGCGGTCCCGTCGTCGCCCTGGCCGACGAGGCGACCTCCTCCGACGGCGACATGATCACCGCCGCGTTCAAGCTGCTGCAGCTCGGCCCCGTCGTGGGGCAGCGCACCTGGGGCGGCGTCGTCGGCATGACCGGCCGCCACCAGCTCGGCGACGGCACGGTCATCACGGTGCCCATGAACGCGGCCTGGTTCGACGCGTACGGCTGGACCGTCGAGAACCGGGGCGTCACCCCGGACCTGGAAACCCTCCGCACCCCCCTGGACTGGGCCGAGGGCCGCAACACCCAACTCGAAGCAGCGGTGACCCTCTCCCTGAACCTCCTGAAGTCCCACCCCCCGGCAACTCCCCCGGACTACACCAACGTCCCGAACAGGGCCCGCCCCCAACTCCCCCCGAGAACAACGTCGTAAAAAGGAACGGCGGCCCGCCCCCAGGAACGGCCCCCAGGAACCCAGGAGCGGCGGCCCGGCCCGGCGGAACGCGAGAACGCGGGGCACCCTCCGGTGAGGGAGGGCACCCCGCGTCGCACACGGACGGGGCCGGGTGCGGGAGTTACACGTCGAAGTCCTGGCGGACGCGGTCTTCCTCGTCCCGCATCAGGCGCTCCGACTCCTCGTCACGCCGTCGCGCACCGCGCTCCGGCTGCCCGTGCTCGCGCTGGGGCCTGCCCTGCTCGCGCTGCGGCTGCCCGTGCTCGCGCTGCGGCTGCCCGTGCTCGCGCTGGGGCTGGCCGTGCTCGCGCTGACCGTGCTGCGGCTGACGCTCGGACGCGCGCTCACCAGGCCGCTGAGCCCGCTGCCGCTCCTCGGGCGACTGCCCGGCCTTCCGCTTCAGCTGCTCAGCCTTGTCCTGGAACTGGTCCTTCATGCCCATGTGGATTCACTCCCGTTTCGGGTGAGGGGATCGGGCCTCGACCAGACAAACACGCACGGACACCCCACGCATGTCGATCAGTTACGCTCGGTGACACCCAGCCAGGGCGAACCGACAGTCCCTAGTGGGGCTCCGACGCCCCCACCCCCCGCGTCCGCTCGTCCGCCGCCCCACCGGCTCCCACCAGCCCCTTGGCCACCCCGCGCAGCCGCGGCTCCATCCGCCGCACCTCGCGCGGCGCGAACGTCCCGATGAGCCCCGGGAGATACCCGCGTACGCCCTGCATCCCCCGCAGCCACCACTGCCCGTACACATGACTGGACCGCCGCTCGATCCCCGCGACGAGCCGGTCCACGGCCGGCCCCAGCGGATACGTCTTCCCGGCCGGCCACGGCAGCCGCTCCCGCAACTCCCGCAGCGCCTCGTCCTTGTCGGCCCCGCGCACCATGTCCGTGTCGGTCCAGGACAGATACCCGACCCCGACGCCCACCCCCTGGTGCCCGACCTCGGCCCGCAGACAGTGCGCGTACGCCTCGACGCCCGACTTGGACGCGCAGTATGCCGTCATCATCGGCGCCGGGGTGATCGCCGCGAGGGAGGCGATCTGCAGCAGATACCCCCGGCTCTCGATCAGCGCCGGCAGGAACGCCCGCCCGGTGACGGCCGATCCGACGAGGTTGACCTCGATGACCCGCCGCCAGGATTCGGGGTCGGAGTCCACGAACGGCCCGCTGTTGGCGACACCCGCGTTGGCGACGACGATGTCGACCCGCCCGAACCGCTCCTTCACCTCGGCCGCGACCCGCGTCATCACCTCGTGGTCGGTCACGTCGGCGTGCCAGTACTCGCTCTCCCCGTACAGCCGCTCCGACACCCGCTTCAGCTCGTCCGGTTCGAGGCCGACCAGCGCGACCTTCACCCCCCGCACCGAGAGCTTGCGCGCGAGGAGTTCCCCGACGCCCCGCGCGGCCCCGGTGACGACCGCGACCCGCCCCTCCAGGGTGCTGCCGTTGCTCATGCGCCCGCCTCCTCCAACTCGTCCCGCCCCGCGGGTACGTACATCTCCACCAGCTCGCGTATGCGCGCGGTGACCGCTTCCGGCGCCTCCACCGGCGCCATGTGTCCCACCCCGGTCAGCTCGCTCACGCCCACGCAGTCGGGCAGCGCGGCGGCCAGCGCCCGCGCGTGCACGGGCGGGGTCATCCGGTCCGCCGTACCCACGACGACGGCCGTCGGCACCGTCAACTCCCGTACGCCGTGGTCGAGATCGAGCGAGTCGAGGACGTGCGACCAGGCATGACGCACCCGGGCGGGGCACGCGTGCACGATCCGCGCGCACGCCTCCACCATCACCGGCGACGAACCGGGGCCCATCGTGGCGTACTTGAGGATCCGCCGGGCGACCGGCGTGACCGGCCCGAGCGGCGCCCGTGAGCCGAGGACCTTCCGGGTGAGCCAGGTGCGCAGGCGCCCCGGCCGCAGCGGCACGACCAGCGACTCGTCGACCAGCTTCGAACTGCCCGTGCTGCACAGCAGGACCGCCGCCGCGTGCTCACGGAAGCCCGGCCGCCCGGCGGCGGCCATCACGGTCATCCCGCCCATGGAGTGCCCGGCCAGCACCGCCTTCTCGCCCGGCGCGAGCGTCGCCCCGAGCACCGCCTCCAGATCGTCGGCGAGGCCGTCCGCGGTGCACACGGCGGACGCGGGACTGCGGCCGTGCCCACGCTGGTCGTAGACGACGACCCGGTGGTCGACGGCGAGGTCGCGGACCTGCGCGGCCCAGTACGCGGTCGAGCAGGTCCAGCCGTGCACGAGCACCACCGTCGGCGCGTCCTGCGGCCCGTGCACCTCGACGTGCAGCCGCGCCCCGTCGGCGGACACGGCCGCCAACTCCCGTACGGCCACGGGCGGTGCGTACGGCCCGTGCTTCACATGCGTCAGTCGGGTCACGCCCCCGCCTCCACCTTCTCCGTGTCCTGCTCCGTGTCCGTCGCCCCGCCGCTGTTCCTCGTACCCGGCGGGGCGACCCGCACCACCTCGTACTCGCTCAGGTCGACCCGCCGGGTCGCGCTGCGGAACTCGGTGGTGGTGCCCGGCCAGACGGTCGTGTTGCGGCCGCTCGCGTCGAGGTACCAGCTCGTGCAGCCCCCGGTGTTCCACACCGTGCGCTCCATGCGCTTCTGCACCCGCGCGGTCCAGGCGTCCACGGCGGCGGGCCGGGCATCGAGCGCCACCCGACCGCCCAGCACGTCCAACTGCCGTACGAAGTCGGCCATGTAATTGAGCTGCGACTCGATCATCAGGATCATGCTGGAGTTCCCGAGCCCCGTGTTGGGCCCGATGATCGTCATCCAGTTGGGGAACCCGGCGGCCGACGCCCCGCGCAGCGACCGCATCCCGCTCTCCGCCCACGCCTCGGCGAGCGTGCGCCCGTCGGCGCCCACGACCCGGTCGGCGATGGGCATGTCGGTGACATGGAACCCGGTGCCGAAGACGATCGCGTCGACCTCGGCGGCGGTCCCGTCGGCGGCGACGAGCGTGGAGCCGTCGACCTTGGCCAGCCCGGAGGCGACCACGTCGACGTTGGGCCGGGTGAGCGCCGGATAGTAGGTGTTGGACAGCAGGATGCGCTTGCAGCCGATGCGGTAGTCCGGGGTGAGGCGGGCCCGCAGCTCCGGGTCACTGACGCTCCGAGCCATGTGCCGCTTCGCCAACCGCTCCACCAGACCCAGCTGGTTCGGCCGCTTGGTGAAGGCCTGCACCTGCAACTCCCGTACGCCCCACAGCAGTCCGCGCCGGGCCTGGGCGGTGAACGGCAGCCGCTCGTGCAGCCACCGCTCGGCGCCGCTGATGCCCCGGTCGACACGCGGCAGCACCCAGGGCGGCGTCCGCTGGAAGAGGGTCAGCCGGCCGACCTCGGGCTGGATCGCCGGCACGATCTGGATCGCGGAGGCGCCCGTACCGATCATCGCGACCCGCTTGCCGCGCAGGTCGTAGCCGTGGTCCCAGCGGGCGGAGTGGAACACCTTCCCGGGGAAGGAGCCGAGCCCCGGCAGCTCGTCCTCGGTCGGCACCTTGGGGTCGGAGAGCGGCCCGGTGGCGGAGACGACGAAGTCGGCGGAGAGCGCCCCACCGCTGGTCTCGATGTCCCAGCACAGCCGCTCCGCGTCCCAGGCCATGCGCAGCACCTCGGAGTCGAACCGAAGGTGCGGCCGCAGCCCGAAGGTGTCCGCCACATGCTCCAGATAGGCCCGGATGTGCTCCTGCCCGGAGAAGGCGCGCGGCCAGGCGTAGTTCGGCGCGAACGAGAACGAGTACAGATGCGACGGCACGTCACAGGCGCAGCCGGGATAGTCGTTGTCCCGCCAGGTGCCGCCGACCGATCCGGCCCGTTCCAGGACGACGAAGTCGGTGATCCCCTCGCGCCGCAGCCGTACGGCCGCACCGAGCCCGCCGAACCCGGACCCGATCACCGCCACCCGCACATGCGGCCGGTCCGCGCCCTCGTTCCCGCCCTTGTGCTCGCCCATCCGGTACCTCCACGCCTCATCGCGTGCGCCCACCGCGTTCGCACCTCGTATCGGCGCCAGTAATCACTGGCGCAGTGGGAGCGTAGGGCAGGACCGTACCGATGGGTAGGGGTCGCGCACTCTGGAGTTACCAGCGGTACGACATAGGCTGCGCGGGTGGCAGATGACGGCGAGCGAGACAGCGGGCGGGACGCCGAGCGGCACGGCGCGCGACACGAGTACCGCATGGAGGAACTGGCCGAGGCGGCCGGCATCACCGTACGCACCCTGCGCTTCTACCGGGAGCGCAGACTGATCCCCCCGCCCCGCCGCGAGGGCCGCATCGCCTGGTACGACGACACCCACCTGGCCCGGCTGCGCACGATCGCGGCCCTGCTGGAACGCGGCCACACCCTCAGCGGCATAGCGGAGCTGGCCGAGGCGTTCGACCAGGGGCGCGACGTGGGCGACCTGCTCGGCCTCGGCGCACCCACCGAGGAGGTGCCGGTCCGCCTCACCCCCGAGCAACTCGCCGACCACTTCGGCGACCAGGCCACCTCGGAGAACCTCGCCGCCGCCCTCGACCTCGGCTACCTCGGCACCGACGGGAGCGAGATCGTCCACATCAGCCGCCGCCTCCTCGACGTCTCGGCCGCACTGGTCCGCGAGGGCGTCCCCCTCGCGGACGTCCTCGCCGCGGGCCGCCGCGTCCGCGAACACGCCGACGCCCTGGCCACCCTCTTCACCGACCTCATCCTCACCCAACCGGGCCGCACCCCCGACGACCTCCGCCGCCTGCGCCCCCTGGCAAAGAGCGTGGCGGAGGCGGAACTGTCGCTGGCACTGGACCGGCGGTTGCGCCGGACGGACCCGCACGACGGGGATCACTGACCGAAGCCCCGGGGAAAGCGGCGGACTCCGGCCGGTCAGAGGTCGTAGACCACCGTCACCGGCGCGTGGTCCGACCAGCGCTCCGCATGGGTCGCGGCCCGCTCCACGAAGCCCTTGACCGCCTTGCCGGCGAGCCCGGCCGTGGCCACCTGGTAGTCGATGCGCCACCCTGCATCGTTGTCGAAGGCCCGCCCCCGGTACGACCACCAGGTGTAGGGCCCCTCGACGTCGGGGTGCAGGGCGCGCAGTACATCGACGTACGCCCCGTCCGCCTCGTCGAACACCCGCCCCAGCCACGCCCGCTCCTCCGGCAGGAACCCGGAGTTCTTCTGGTTCGCGCGCCAGTTCTTGAGGTCGGCCGGCTGGTGGGCGATGTTCCAGTCGCCGCAGACGACCACCTCGCGCCCGTCGGCGGCGGCACGCTCGCGCAGCTCCTTCAGATAGGCGAGGAACTCGTCCATGAACCGGACCTTCTCGTCCTGCCGCTCGGTCCCCACCTCGCCGGAGGGAAGGTAGAGGCTGGCCACGGTGACACCGGGCAGATCGGCCTCCACGTACCGTCCGCTGCCGTCGAACTCGGCCGATCCGAAGCCGATGCGGACGCTGTCGGGCTCACGGCGGCTGTAGAGCGACACCCCCGCGCGCCCCTTGGCGGCGGCCGGGGCGTGCACGACGTGCCATCCCTCGGGCTGCCGCACCCCCTCGGGGAGCTGTTCCGGTTCGGCCCGCACCTCCTGGAGGCACACCACGTCCGCCGAGGTCCCGGCGAGCCACTCCACGAAGCCCTTCTTCGCGGCGGCCCGCAGCCCGTTCACATTCACAGAGGTCACAGTCAGCACCCCGGCACGATACCCGTACCTTGGACAGGGTCCAGTTTCCGACGAAGATCACACCGGACGGACGCCGCAGAGCGAACCTGGAGCATGCGCATGCATAGATGTACGATGCCTGACATGATTATCCGCCGGGTCGCCTTCGACCACCCCGACGCCGTCAAGCTGAACGACGAGGTCCAGGCCGAGTACGGCGTCCGCTACGGCGACGAGGGCGACGCGACCCCCATGGACCCGGCGCACTTCGTCCCGCCGACCGGGCTCTACCTGATCGCCTACGACGAGCACGGCACCCCTCTCGCCACCGGCGGCTGGCGCACCCAGGACGCCAACGACGAGGGGAACCAGGACGGGGACGCCGAGATCAAGCGGATGTACGTGACACCCGGGGCCCGGGGCCTGGGTCTGGCCCGCCGCATACTGGGCGAACTGGAGTCCGACGCCCGCGCCCGCGGCCGTACCCGCATGGTCCTGGAGACCGGCTCCAAGCAGCCCGAGGCCGTGGCCCTCTACACCTCCAGCGGCTACGAGCCCTGCGCCAAGTTCGGCTACTACCGCTTCCACGAACTGAGCCTGTGCTTCGCGAAGCCGCTCCACCCCTGACGCGGGCCCGGTAAATCCCGGTGCCCGCCGGGGTGTCGGGCCCCTACGGTGTGCCCGTGACGAAGAACACCCGCCTCCGCCGTCTCGTCGTGGGCGACACCACCTGGCACTGGACCGTCCGTCAACGCTCCAACGTCGCCTACTCCCACTGCCACCTGAAGCTGTCGCTCTACCCCGAGGGCCCCCGGGGCCGCCGCCTGGTCCTGCTCTTCAGCCCGTCCGAGGGCCGCGCGGTCTCGAACTGCTACTTCGACTCCGGCGCCCTGGTCCGCCTCTCGGACCACACCTACCTCAACCTCCACGAGCCCGGCACGGTCCGCCGCCTCCTGGACGCCGCCGCCCCGAACCTGGCCCGCCACCCGGACGCCCATACGCTCGAGGTGAACGGCTGGCCATACTTCGACGCCATCACGGAACCGGCGCCGAACGCCGCCGCCTCGTCCTGACAACACGTCAGAGCCCCCAGCGGTTTTCACCACTGGGGGCTCTGAGCTGTGCGTGGACCTGTGGGGATTTGAACCCCAGACCCCCTCGATGCGAACGAGGTGCGCTACCGGACTGCGCCACAGGCCCTTGCAACGAGTGAAACTCTAGCACCCCGATCGCGCTGCTCGGAAATCCGTATCCGCGAGGCCGGCCGCAGGCCGCCGGGCGGCTTGCGGCCGGCCTCGCGGCTGGTCAGTGGAGGGGGAGATCCGAGGCCGCGAAGGTCACTCGTTGGCCGCGCGCGGCCGGTCGCCGTCCTCGTACTGGTCGAAGAGCGGCGTACGCCCCCGCTCCCGGGAGCGGCGCGCGGACGCGGCCCGGCGGGCGTCGGAACGTCCCCCGTCGGGTGCGTCGGCCGCCTCCCCGGGACCGGTGTCGTCCGCGCCCTCCTCGCCACCGCGCTCCCCCTCCGGCGCGCGCCCGGAGGCGCTCGGGGAGTTCGCGGGGGCGCCCGACGAGCCGTGCGGGTCGGCCGCGCTGGAGCGCGCGGAGCTCCACGCGTCCGGGGCGCCGAGGTCGACCCCGGAGGTGGCCCGGGGCGCGACCGGCGCGGTGACGTACGTGGGGAGCGGCACCGGGACCGGGTCCCAGCTGTCGCCCTGGCCGGGCCGCCGCTGGCGCTCGCGTTGCTGGTCGACCCACTCGGCGTGGTCGGTCTGCTCGACGAGGGCGCGGCGGTCGGCCGCGAGCGCGGTCAGCTCGGCCCGGGTCTCCTCGCTCTCGGGTCCGTCCTCCGGTTCGTCGGTGTCCACCGGATCCGGCGCGGGGCGCCGCCGCTGGGGCTGCCGCTCCCGCAGTCGCTGGGCCGCCACCTCGGCCTGCCGCCGGTCCATGGTGTACGCGAACCGCTTCAGCTCCTGGCGACGCAGATGCGCGATGTAGGTGCTCAGCAGCACCGCCGGTACGGCCGGCGCCCACAGGAAGGCGAGTCCGCCGACCGCCGCGACGACCGTGCCGAGCGAGAAGGCGAGGAAGAGCATCACGGTCGTACGCCGGCGGCGCGCGAGCACCTTCAAGCGCTGGGCCCGCGCCTTGGCCTCCGCCGAGTCACCCCGGCGTGCGCCCGCCGTCTGCCCGCTCGGCCGCTTCACCCGCGCGGGGGCGGGCACTTGGGCCGCCCCCTGCTGGGCCGCGCCCTCCTTGGCCGCGGGCGCGCCGCCCTGCTGGGGCACCGGCTTCGCCTGCGCGGCAGCCTGTGTCGCCGGTTTCCCGGGGTGCTGTGGCTGCTGCTGGCCCTGCTGCGGTGACTCACCCCGCTCCAGGGGCAGTTGTGCCTTCGTGTGCTCCCGGTGCGGGGGCATGGCGAAGGCCCGGACGTCCACCGAGTCGGTGACGTCGTCCGGTTCGGCGCTGGGCTCCCCCTCGTCGGTGGAGCGCGCCCGCAGGTCCCTGGCGTAACGGCGCTCCATCCCCGCCCGGCCGGAAAGCAGCCGGATGGCGGTGCTGAAGCGTTCCGTCGGACGGGCTTCGTTCAGCTCGTCCTGCCTACGGAGCCACATCGGCACCAAGTAGGCGGCCCAGGCCCCGACGATGACTGCGTAGATGAGGCCGCTGCTGCTCACGCCTCACACGGTAGAGGGGTTTGCGTGAGGCCATCCGCCAATTGAGCCGGTGTGTCGCACGATCTGGCTGATATTTCGAGCTTTTTTTGTGACCGATCCGATCAGCGGGCCGCCGAGAGCGCGAAATTAACGTGCCGAGAACGCACCGACTCGTTCAACCCGGTCGTTCGCCCGGCAGTCGGCCGTACATCCGTGCCCTCTTTTTCGAACACATATTTCATTTATTAGGGCTGGCCGGGCTTGCCGGCGTCGGATCCCGCGTTCCGCGCGTTCCGTGCCCGTTCCCGCTGCCAGCGGCCGAGCAGACCCTCGGGCACCTCTTCGGCGGTGAGCGCGAAGACGAGATGGTCGCGCCAGGCGCCGTCGATGTGAAGATATCGTGGACGAAGGCCTTCCTCGCGGAATCCGAGTTTCTCCACGACCCGTCGGCTGGGCCGATTCTCGGGGCGAATACAGACCTCGATGCGGTGCAGTCCGACGGTCCGGAAGCAGTGGTCGACGACGAGCGCGACCGCCGTCGGCATCACGCCCCGCCCGGCCACCGATTCGTCGACCCAGTAGCCGACGTGGCCGGAGCACATGGAGCCCCAGGTGATCCCGGCGACCGTCAACTGCCCGACCAGCCGCCCCTGGTACTCGATCACGAACGGCAGCATCCGGCCCGCGTTCGCCTCCGCCCGCAGATGGCGGACCATCTGACGGTACGTCGGCCGGTGCGCGATGGGCCCGCTGGGCGTCGGCGGCGGAATGGTCGCTTCCCAGGGCCGCAGCCAGTCCCGGTTGCGCCGGTTGACCTCGCGCCAGGCCCGCTGGTCGCGCATCCTTATGGGCCGGAGGACGACCTCGCCGTCCACCAGCACCACGGGCCAGGATGGGCTGTTCAGCTCGCACCCCCACGGGGTCTGGAGGGGTCCTCCTCGGCCGGGGAGCCGCCGGGGGCCGGCCTCTGGTGGTCCCCGCCGCTGATCTGGTCCACCGCGTGGGTCAACAGGGGTCCCAGGACGGCCAGGCCGTCCCGTACGCCGCCGGTCGAGCCCGGCAGGTTGACGATCAGCGTGCCGCGCGCGACGCCGGCGAGGCCTCGGGAGAGCGCGGCCGTGGGGACCTTGTCCCGGCCGTACGCCCTGATCGCCTCGGGGATGCCGGGCACCTCGTGGTCGAGGACGGCGCGGGTGGCCTCGGGGGTGCGGTCGGTGGGCGAGATGCCTGTGCCGCCGGTCGTGACGATCACGTCGTACCCGGCGTCCACACCCGCCCGCAGCGCGGCTTCCACCGGGTCGCCGTCGGGCACGACCTGCGGGCCGTCGACGGCGAAGCCGAACGCCCGGAGGCCCTCGGCGATCAGGGGTCCGCCCCGGTCCTCGTAGACACCGGCGGAGGCACGGTTTGAGGCGGTCACGACCAGCGCGCGGTACCGCTCGGGGCCGGTGTCCCCGGTGGGCGGGGTCATGCCCGGCTCCAGTCGCCCGACTTGCCGCCCGTCTTCTCCTCGACACGGACGTCCGTGATGACCGCGCCCTTGTCGACCGCCTTGACCATGTCGATCACGGTGAGGGCGGCCACGGAGACCGCGGTGAGGGCCTCCATCTCGACGCCCGTACGGTCGGTGGTCTTCACGGTCGCGCGGATCTCGACGGCGTCGTCCGCGACCGCCAGGTCGACCTTGACGCCCGAGACCGCCAGCGGGTGGCAGAGCGGGATCAGGTCGGGGGTGCGCTTGGCGCCCATGATCCCGGCGATGCGCGCGGTGGCGAGGGCGTCGCCCTTGGGCACCCCCTCGCCGCGCAGCAGTTCCACCACCGCCGGCGAGACCAGGACCCGGCCGCTGGCGCGGGCGGTGCGCGCGGTCACGTCCTTCCCGGAGACGTCGACCATGCGGGCTGCGCCCGCCTCGTCGATGTGGGTCAGTCGGTCCTGCGGCGTACTCATGGTGGTGTGGCGCTCCCGGTCGGGGCCCGTCGCGGTGCGGCGCGCGGTGTGTTGTGCGCGACACGGTACGCCACCCTCGATGCTTCAGCCGAGCAGGACGACCTCGACCTCCGTACCGGGCTCGACGGACTCGGTGTCCTCGGGGATCACGATGAGCGCGTCGGCGTGCGCGAGGGCGGCGACGAGGTGCGATCCGGCGCCGCCCACGGGGGTGACCTCGCCGTCGGTGTACGTCCCGCGCAGGTACTGCCGGCGGCCCGCGGGCGAGGTCAGCGCCTTGGGGGCCCGCAGGGTCGCCGTGGTGGTCGGCCGGTGGACGTCGTCGAGGCCCATCAGGGTGCGGATGGCGGGCCGGACGAAGAGTTCGAAGGAGACGTACGACGACACCGGGTTGCCGGGGAGGGCGAGGAGCGGGGTGTGGTCGGGGCCGATGGTGCCGAAGCCCTGGGGCTTGCCGGGCTGCATGGCGAGCTTGCGGAAGTCGATGCCGGCGCCCTCCTCGTCCTCGTCGCCGACGGACTCCAGGGCCTCCTTGACGACGTCGTACGCGCCGACGCTGACGCCGCCGGTGGTGACCACCAGGTCGGCGCGGACCAACTGGTCGTCGATGGTGGAGCGGAGGGTCTCGGCGTCGTCGGCGACGGCCCCGACGCGGTAGGCGATGGCGCCCGCGTCCCGGGCGGCGGCGGTGAGGGCGAAGCTGTTGGAGTCGTAGATCTGGCCGGAGGCCAGGGTGTCGCCCGGCGGGATCAGTTCGCTGCCGGTGGAGAGCACCACCACGCGCGGGCGCGGGCGTACGCGTACGGAGGCGCGGCCGATGGCGGCGAGCAGGCCGATCTGGGGCGGGCCGAGGATCGTGCCCGCCGCCAGGGCGCGTTCGCCGGCCTTGACGTCGCTGCCCTCCGCGCGCACGTGCGCGCGTGCCTCGGCGGCGCGGTGCACGGCGACCTGGCCGGTGGCGCCCTCGGGGCTCGCGCTGCGGGCGCGCATCCCGGAGACGGGTCCCTCGCCGAGGCCGCCGTCGGTCCACTCGACCGGGACCACCGCCTCCGCGCCGGGCGGCAGGGGGGCGCCGGTCATGATGCGGGCGGCCTCGCCGGGGCCCACCCGGGGCTGTTCGGTCTGGCCCGCCGCGACGTCGCCGATCACCGTGAGCACGGCGGGGAACTCCTCGCTCGCGCCCGCCACGTCCGCGACCCGCACCGCGTACCCGTCCATGGAGCTGTTGTCGAACGGCGGCAGTGACACCGGCACCGTGACGTCCTCGACCAGGACGCAGCCCTGGGCGTCGAGGAGTTGCAGCTCGATGGGTTCCAGGGGGCGCACGGTGGCGAGGATGTCCTCCAGGTGCTCGGTCACCGACCAGAGGTGGTCCCGGCCGGTGGTGCGGGTCGCGGCGGTGCTCAATTCGGCTACATCTCCTCGGCTACGTAACTGCGAAGCCAGGTCCGGAAGTCCGGGCCCAGGTCTTCACGTTCGCACGCGAGTCTGACAATGGCACGCAGGTAGTCGCCACGGTCCCCGGTGTCATAGCGGCGGCCCTTGAAGACGACGCCGTGCACGGGGCCGCCGACCTTCTCGTCCGCGGCGAGCTGCTGGAGGGCGTCGGTGAGCTGGATCTCGCCGCCGCGGCCGGGCTCGGTCTGCCGCAGGACGTCGAAGATCTGCGGGGCGAGGACATAGCGGCCGATGATCGCGTAGTTCGACGGGGCGTCGGCCGGGTCCGGCTTCTCGACCATGCCCGTGACCTTGACGACGTCGCCGTCCTCGGTGGCCTCCACGGCCGCGCAGCCGTAGAGGTGGATCTGCTCCGGCGCGACCTCCATGAGGGCGATGACGCTGCCGCCGTTGCACTCCTGCACCTCGACCATGCGCTGCAGGAGGGGGTCGCGGGGGTCGATCAGGTCGTCGCCGAGGAGGACCGCGAAGGGTTCGTCGCCGACGTGCGGGGCGGCGCACAGCACGGCGTGGCCGAGGCCCTTGGGGTCGCCCTGGCGGACGTAGTGGATGGTCGCGAGGTCGCTGGACTCCTGGACCTTGGCGAGCCGGTGGGCGTCGTTCTTCTTCTGGAGGGCGGACTCCAGCTCGTGGTTGCGGTCGAAGTGGTCCTCGAGGGGGCGCTTGTTGCGGCCGGTGATCATCAGGACGTCGTCGAGTCCCGCCGCCGCGGCCTCCTCCACCACGTACTGGATCGCCGGCTTGTCCACCACCGGCAGCATCTCCTTGGGAGTCGCCTTGGTGGCCGGCAGGAACCGGGTTCCCAGACCCGCCGCGGGAATGACAGCCTTGCTGATCCTGGGGTTCGCCTCACTCATGGGCGGAACCATATCCGGTGCCTTTGTGGGGAATCTGTGGCTCCGATGAATTCGTTCTCATATGAGCCGATTACGAAGAATACTGGAGTCACCTGTGAGCCGGATGGGACCTGAACCGGAGCTTTCCAAGCGAATGTTGCGACGAGAGCTCCTCCTGGTGAGGAACGGGTTGACGCCGGATGACGTCCGGAAAACGACGGCCGCCCTTGCGGACCGGGCCCTCGATCTGCCCGAACTGGCGCACGCGCGCACGGTCGCGGCGTACGTGTCCGTGGGGAGCGAACCGGGCACCCTCGCGCTCCTCGACGCACTCCGCGCGCGGGGCGTGCGCGTCCTGCTCCCGGTGCTGCTGCCCGACAACGACCTCGACTGGGGCGTCTACGCGGGAGAGGCCTCCCTCGCGCGCGTGCGGCACGGCGGCCGCATGGAACTCCTCGAACCCGCGGGCGAGCGGCTCGGCCCGGACGCCGTGACCACCACCGACGTCGTCCTGCTGCCGGGCCTGGCGGTCGACGCGCGCGGGATGCGCCTCGGCCGGGGCGGCGGCTCCTACGACCGCGTCCTGGCCCGCCTGGACCGCGCGGGCGCCGACCCGGCGCTGGCGGTGCTCCTCTACGACACGGAGGTGCTGGACCGCGTCCCGGAGGAGCCGCACGACCGCCCGGTGCACGCGGTGGTGACGCCGTCGGGGGTACGACGGTTCCGGTGATCCGGACATGAAAGCGGCCTCCACGCGTGCGTGGAGGCCGCTTTCCGTGTTCAGCCGGGCGTCACGGTTTGAGCAGCAGCGTGTCGCTCGTGCCGTCCTCGACCGCCTTGTCCGAGAACGACCACGTCAGCAGCTCCCCCTTGACCCACTTGTCGGTCTGGTCGGTGTAGTGCGCGTTGTACGCGTGCCCGGAGGCGCCGGTGAGGTTGATCCACTTGGACTTGTCGAGGTCCCCGAGGTTCACCACCATCCGCATCGAGGGCACCCAGACGACCTCGTAGCCGCCTGCCGCGTTCCAGCCGGTGGCGTTGACCGTGGCCTCGCCGCCACCGAGCTTCCAGGGGCCGCGGTTGAGCATGTACTGCAGGAAACCGGGGCCCTCGGTGCCGAGGGTCTGGTTCTTCAGGAACAGGCGGTGCAGCCGGCCCCAGCTCCAGCTGTCGATGTCCTTGCCGAGCTTGGCGGTCAGCTCCCAGCGGGCGTCCCGCATGGCCCGCTGGAACAGCTCGTCCCGGGTGTCGGCGGCCTTCAGGTTGCGCATCTTCGGCGTGGACCACCAGGCGCTGTCCTGGTCGTCGACGAGCCGGCGCACCACCTCGAACCAGCGGTCGCCGCCGTCCGGCTGCGCCTGGTCCGCGTCGCGCCTGCCGCACTCGCGCACCTCCCGGTCCTCGTCGGCGGGCCCGGTGGTGTCGACCGGCTCGACCGACAGGCACTGGCCCTCGACGCGCAGTTCCTTGGGCAGCTTGTCGCCGAAGGCGAGCTTGAGGATGTTGCGCCAGACCGAGTTGAAGTACGCGGCGGCCGCCGAGTCGGCGTCCTGGGTGTAGTCCCAGCCCTCCAGAAGCTTCTGCGCCTCGCGGACGTGCTTGTCGCCGACGTCGATCTTGAGCAGCAGCGGCACCAGCAGCTTGGCGATCTCGCTGCTGTTGTCCATCTGCATCTGCCGCATGTCGTCGGTGGAGATCTTGCCGCCACCCTTGATCTTGGACTCGATCAGGCTGGTGATCCGCTGCGCGCGCGTGCCGTAGCCGAAGTCCGTGGTGAGGGTGTACGGGTACTTCATGTCGACGACGGCCTGGTTGGCGGTGACGATGTAGCCGCGCTCCGGGTCGTACTCGTAGGGCAGTTCGTCCTCGTCGATGTAGCCGGTCCAGCGGTACCGCGGGTCCCAGCCCGGCGCGGGCAGCGAGCCGTCGCCCTTGCCCCGGGTGGGGATCCTGCCGGGCAGCTGGTAGCCGATGTGGCCCTCGGTGTCGGCGTAGATCAGGTTCTGCGAGGGGACGTCGAACAGGGCGGCGGCCTCGCGGAAGTCGTCCCAGCCCTTGGCCCGGTTCATGGCGAAGACGGCGTCCATGGAGGTGCCGGGGTCGAGCGCGGTCCAGCGCAGGGCGATGCCGTAGCCGTCGCCGCGGTCGGGGGCGTCCTGGTCGACCGTGGCCTTCTTGCCGACCTGGACGAGTTCGTCGTTGCGGTCGGAGAGCAGGGGGCCGTTGTTGGTGGTGCGGACGACGATCGTCTTGGACGTGCCGCCGGCGACCTCGATGGTCTCCTCGCGGGTGTCGAACGGCAGGACCTTCGAGCCGTACTGGTAGCCGTCGCCGGTGAGCTTCTCCAGGTAGAGGTCGGTGACGTCGACGCCGGAGTTGGTCATGCCCCAGGCGATGTCGGCGTTGTGGCCGATGACCACGCCGGGCATGCCGGAGAAGGTGTAGCCGGAGACGTCGTACTGGCACTTCGCCGAGACGGACTTGCAGTGCAGGCCCATCTGGTACCAGACCGAGGGCAGCGACGCCGACAGGTGCGGGTCGTTGGCCAGCAGCGGCTTGCCGGTGATGGTGTGGTCGCCGGAGACGACCCAGGAGTTGGAGCCGATGCCGTTGCCGTTCACACCGACGGCCTCGGGCAGGTCCTCCAGGACGTTGTAGAGGCCGTCCAGCTGCGTCTGGAGGTCTCCGGAGTCGGTGGACGTGCCGGCGGTGCCCGTGCCCGTCCCGGTGCCCCCGGTGCCCTGCGTGGAGCCGCCGGTGCCCTGCGTGGAGCCGTCGGCGTTCTGCGTCGAACCCGACCCGTCCGACCAGGTCTTGGTCAGCTCGTCGTACTGGCCTTCCCGCACGATCGTCCCGTTGCGGCTGTACGGGTACTGCGGGTACAGGTCGGCGATCTGCTTGGGGCCGAGGCGGCTGGTCATCAGGGCGCGGTCGATCTCGTCCTGCATGTTGCCGCGCAGGTCCCAGGCCATCGCCTTCAGCCAGGCGATCGAGTCGACCGGGGTCCACTCCTCGGGCTTGTAGTCGTTCGCGAAGCCTAGGGCCGCGTACTCGACGGAGATCTCGTCGCCGTCCTTGCCGGCCAGGTAGGCGTTGACCCCCTTGGCGTACGCGTCGAGGTACTTCTTCGTCTCGGCCGAGAGCGTCTTCTTGTACTCCTCCTCGGCGATCCGGTGCCAGCCGAGGGTGCGCAGGAACTCGTCGTTGTCGACCTGGCCCTCGCCGAACATCTCCGAGAGGCGGCCGGCCGTCATGTGGCGGCGGACGTCCATCTCGTAGAACCGGTCCTGCGCCTGGACGTAGCCCTGCGCCATGAACAGGTCCTCGTCGGAGGAGGCGTAGATCTGCGGGATCCCGTACCCGTCGCGCTTGACGTCGACCGGTCCCGTCAGACCGTCCAGGGTTATCGAACCCTTGGTCTGCGGGAAGGAGGCGCGCACGGTGGAGACGGACCAGAACGCCCCGTAGCCGACGCCACCGATGATGGCCAGGACCAGGACGATCAGGAGAAGACGGACTTTGCGCCCCTTCTTCCTGCCGGACTTGCCGGACTGCTGGCCGGAGGGGGTGGTGTCGGTGGGCATCGCTGTCCTTGCTGTCCTAACACGAGCGGCAGGTCGGGCTGTGCTTTGTACTGAACGCTGGAGCAACCATAGGCGCAGGGTCCGACACGACTTGACGCGGAGTCGGGAACTGGCGCGGACGACTGTTCGATCTTGCCCTCGCAAGCGTCAAGAAATCGTCAAGAGTTAGGTAAGGTAACGAAGTACTTGCACTGACGTAACCGCGATCGCACGGTTTCCGTGATCGGCTTCGCATGCCCACCCGCGCGCGTGCCCACATCCGGTGCTCGGCATCCCACACTCGGAACCACGTGCGGTTCGGCAAGAAAGGTACGGCCCGCTGACTGTCCACGATCTCAACCAGCTCCTGCTCGTCTGCTCGCTCGTCCTTCTCGTCGCGGTCGCCGCGGTCCGGATCTCGTCGCGCAGCGGGCTCCCCAGCCTGCTCGTGTACCTGGGCATCGGCATCGCCATGGGCCAGGACGGCATCGGCGACATCCACTTCGACAACGCCGAACTGACCCAGGTCATCGGCTACGCGGCCCTCGTCGTGATCCTGGCGGAGGGCGGCCTCGGCACGAAGTGGAAGGAGATCGAGCCGGCCCTGCGGGCCGCCACCTCACTGGCGCTGGTCGGTGTCGCGACGAGCGTCGGCGTCACGGCCGCGGGCGCGCACTATCTGATCGGGCTGGAGTGGCGGCAGGCACTCATCATCGGCGCGGTCGTGTCCTCCACGGACGCGGCGGCCGTCTTCTCCGTGCTGCGCAGGATCCCCCTCCCCGCGCGCGTGACGGGCACCCTGGAGGCCGAGTCCGGCTTCAACGACGCCCCGGTGGTCATCCTCGTCGCCTCGCTCTCCATGGCCGGACCGGTCGAGCACTGGTACGTCCTGATCGGCGAGATAGTGCTGGAACTCGCGATCGGCGCCGCCATCGGCCTCGCCGTGGGCTGGCTGGGCTCCTGGGGCCTCAGGCATGTGGCACTGCCCGCCTCCGGCCTCTACCCGATCGCCGTCATGGCCATCGCCGTCACCGCCTACGCCGCCGGCGCCCTGGCCCACGGCAGCGGCTTCCTCGCCGTCTACCTGGCCTCCATGGTCCTCGGCAACGCCAAGCTGCCCCACTGGCCGGCCACCCGGGGCTTCGCCGAGGGCGTCGGCTGGATCGCCCAGATCGGCATGTTCGTCCTGCTCGGACTGCTGGTCACACCGCACGAGATGGGCGACGACATCTGGCCCGCGCTCGTCATCGGCCTGGTGCTGACCATGGTGGCGCGCCCCTTGAGCGTCGTCGTCGCGCTGGTGCCGTTCCGGGTGCCGTGGCGCGAGCAGGCCCTGCTCTCCTGGGCCGGGCTGCGCGGCGCGGTGCCCATCATCCTGGCGACGATCCCCATGGTGAGCGGCGTCGAGGGCAGCCGCACGATCTTCAACATCGTCTTCGTGCTCGTCGTCGTCTACACCCTCGTCCAGGGGCCGACGCTGCCCTGGCTGGCCCGCAAGCTGCGCCTCGGCGGCTCCGGCGACGAGGCGGCCGACCTCGGCATCGAATCGGCGCCCCTGGAGCGGCTGCGCGGCCACCTGCTGTCCGTCGCCATCCCCGAGAAGTCCCGCATGCACGGCGTCGAGGTCAACGAACTGCGGCTGCCCGCCGGCGCCGCCGTCACCCTCGTCGTCCGCGACGGCAAGTCCTTCGTGCCCCTGCCGACCACGGTCCTGCGACGCGGCGACGAACTCCTCGTCGTCGCCACCGACCCCGTCCGCGACCAGGCGGAGCGCCGCCTCAGAGCCGTCGGCCAGGGCGGCAAGCTGGCCGACTGGCTGGGGACGGGCAACGGGGGCGGCGACGGGGGTTCGCGGCGCTGAGGCCGGAGGGCGCGGACGCCGTCGTCGTTACGGGCAGGTTTCGCACCGTTCACACCCCCCGGAAAGGGGGGTACGGCCGGTCATGGTGCTCACTTTCACAGGTGACCAGGCCGTTCCCCCTGTACGATGAAGGCGCACTTGATCGGACCAACTCTGTCTGACGCAGAGCTGGCGCGACCGTATGGCGGCCGTCACGCCCCTTCCGTGGGCCCGGCATCTACCGCAGTGGCGCAAGAGGACAGCTCTCGGCGCCCCCCGCACGGGCGCGCTACCAGGCGGCGGAAAGGCACGGCCGTGGCGTCCACGGTCACCTCGAACAGCTCCAACGGTTCCGGCGGCTCCAGCCGTTCGAACACCTCGCACACCTCCAAGGCGTCCCGCCCGGGCTACGGGCAGCTGCTGCGCACCCGTGGCGCGTGGACGTTCCTCCTGCCCGGCTTCGCGGCCCGCCAGCCGTTCGCGATGCTGACGCTCTCCATCGTGCTGCTCGTCCAGCACACCACCGGCTCGTACGGCGCGGCCGGCGCCGTGGCCGCCGCGACCGGCGTCTCCATGGCCCTGTTCGCCCCCTGGAGCGGCCGACTCGCCGACCGGCACGGCCAGCGGGCCGTCCTGATCCCCGGCGTCCTCGTCCACGGCGCGGCCGGCCTCTCCCTCACCGCGCTGGCCCTGATGGACGCCCCCCTGTGGGCGCTCTTCGCCGCCGCCGTGCCCACGGGCGCCTCGGTGCCGCAGATCGGCCCCATGGTGCGGGCCCGCTGGGGCGTCAAGCTCCAGGACTCACCGCTGATGAGCACCGCCGCCGCCTTCGAGTCCGTCACCGACGAGCTGACCTTCGTCCTCGGCCCGCTGCTCGCGACCGCGCTGTGCACCGCCGTGCACCCGGCCGCCGGCCTGCTCACCGAGGCCGCGCTCACCCTGATCGGCGGCCTGCTGTTCGCCGCGCAACGCGCCACGCAGCCGCGGGTCCTCCCCGTCGCCCACGCGCGCGTGGAGCGCGTTTCCGCCCTGTCCGTCCCCGGGGTGCGCGTCCTGATCGTCACCTTCCTGGGCATCGGCTCCGTCTTCGGCGGCATGCAGGTCTCCCTCGCCGCCTTCTCCGAGTCGATCGGCGAGCCCGGCCTGAACGGCGTCCTGTACGGCGTGTTCGCCGCCGGCAACATGCTCTCCGGCATCGTCTGCGGCGCGATCGCCTGGAAGGCGGCCCCGCAGCGGCGCCTGGTGATCGGCTACACGGCTCTCGCGCTGGTCGCCTCCGCCCTGTGGACCGCCGACTCCGTGCTCGTCCTCGCCGCGCTCGGCCTCCTGGTCGGCATGTGCATCGCCCCCGCCCTGATCACCGGCTACACGCTGGTCGACTCCCTGGTCCCGTCCGGCGCCCGTACGGAGGCCTTCACCTGGCTGACCGGCGCGGTCGCGCTCGGCCAGGCGGCCGCCGTCACGGCCGCCGGTCAGCTGGAGGACCGGCTGTGGACCGGCGCCGGTTTCCTGGTGCCGGCGGCCGGTACGGCACTGGCCCTGGCGACCCTGTTCGCGCTGCGTACGCGCCTGATGGGCAGCCCGCGCAGCCGCACCGTCGCGCGTGTCGTCGGTCACCGAGTGCCGGTGACAGTGGACTGATCCCCGGGGAATAGGTCACTATGGACTGTCGTTAGCACTCATCGAGTGAGAGTGCCAGGAGGAAGACCAGTGCCGACGTACCAGTACCAGTGCACCGAATGCGGTGAGGGCCTCGAAGCGGTGCAGAAGTTCACCGACGACGCCCTGACCGAGTGCCCCAGCTGCAATGGCCGCCTCAAGAAGGTGTTCTCCGCGGTCGGCATCGTCTTCAAGGGCTCCGGTTTCTACCGGAACGACAGCCGTGGCTCGTCGTCGAGCAGCAGCCCGGCCACGTCGAAGTCCTCCTCCTCGTCGGATGCGAAGTCCTCGTCGTCCTCGTCGGACACGAAGTCGTCCTCGTCGTCCTCCGAGTCGAAGTCGGCGTCCTCGGGCTCTTCCGCCGCCAGCAGCACGTCGGCGGCGTAGCGGGGGCGCTGCTTGGCGGGGGCGCTGCGTGGCGCGGTCGCCGCGTGGCCTGGTCGCCGCGTGGCCCGGTCGCCGCGTGGCCCGGTCGCCGCATAGCGCTTACGCTGCTGGGCGATTCGGCGAGTGGCACCGGCTTCGCGCCGTGGGTACTGCCGCCGCGTGCGTGTTTCTCGTCCAGGACCCCGCCGGTCGTCGTACGACCACCGGCGGGGTCCTCGGCGTTTCGGGGCCCGGTTAGGGTGCGGGCATGGTGAACACGGAACACGCGGAGATCGGCGTCATCGGCGGATCGGGGTTCTACTCCTTCCTCGACGACGTGACGGAGATACAGGTCGACACCCCCTACGGGCCGCCGAGCGACTCCCTCTTCCTCGGCGAGATCGCCGGGCGCCGTGTCGCCTTCCTCCCGCGCCACGGCCGCGCCCACCATCTGCCGCCGCACCGCATCAACTACCGCGCCAACCTGTGGGCACTGCGCTCCGTCGGGGCGCGCCAGGTGCTCGGCCCGTGCGCGGTGGGTGGTCTGCGGCCCGAGTACGGACCGGGCACGCTCCTCGTCCCGGACCAGCTCGTGGACCGTACGAAGTCCCGCACGCAGACCTACTTCGACGGCCTCCCCCTGCCCGGCGGCGCCGTCCCGAACGTCGTCCATGTCTCGCTCGCCGACCCCTACTGCCCCGTCGGCCGCGAGGCCGCCCTGAAGGCGGCGCGCCGACGTGACTGGGAACCGGTGGACGGCGGCACCCTCGTCGTGGTCGAGGGCCCCCGCTTCTCCACCCGGGCCGAGTCCCTGTGGCACCAGGCCCAGGGCTGGTCCGTGGTCGGCATGACCGGCCATCCGGAGGCCATCCTCGCCCGCGAGCTGGAGCTCTGCTACACCTCCCTGACCCTCGTGACCGACCTCGACGCCGGCGCCGAGACCGGCGAGGGCGTCTCGCACGAGGAAGTCCTCCAGGTCTTCGCCGCCAACATCGACCGTCTCCGGGGCGTCCTCTTCGAGGCGGTCGCCGCCCTGCCGTCGAACGACGACCGCGACTGCCTGTGCACGAAGGCGCTGGGCGGGATGGATCCCGGGTTCACGCTGCCGTGACGGGCTGAGGGCCGGGGTTGGGGGCCGCCGGCAGGGGCGGAACTCCTCGTTCGGGTGGCGAGGTTTTCCACAACCGGCGGGTGGTCCACAGGCCTCAGCGGGCGTCGGCGCGAAGCCGCATCGTGGGACCGCAAGCCGATCTCACACAGCAGGTGGTGACCCCATGTCCCTTTCCTCGCCCACGGCCCCATCCACGTCCCCGACCTCGGCCTCGGCCTCATCGACGTCCGCGTACTCGCCCTCCCCCACATCCGCCCGTCGCCCCTCCTGGGCCGCCGGCCCACCCGGTTCCGATGCCCCTCCCACCTGCGAGGTCCCGCACTTCGCCCCGCTACGGGTACGCGGCGGAGCGCATCGGCTCCGCCGTCTCGCCCGCTGCCGGCGGCGGGCCATGGCCGCGGGTCTGGCGGTGACCGCCGCCGCCCTGCTGGTGACGGGGGCGGGCCCGGGGGAGGCAGAACGGGTCAGGGGCCACCCCGTGGCCGACCCGGTCCCCGAACGCCCCACCACCGTGGGGACGGTGACCGCCCCGGTGCGCATCGCCGACGGCGCGACGGTACGGCTGCTGCGCCCGGGCGACCGGGTCGACGTGATCGCGGCCGAGGAGTCCGCGACGGGCGGTGCAGCGAGGGTCGTCGCCCGGGGTGCCCGTGTCTCCGACGTGCCCACCGCCGACACGGCCGAGAGCGGAGCCCTGGTCGTCCTGACCGTGCCCCGCCACACGGCGGCCCGGCTGGCAGGGGCGGGCGCCACGTCCCGGCTGGCGGTGACACTGTGGTGACCGCCCGTCCCACCGCCGGGCCCGGCCCGTCAAGTCCCACGTTGGAGGGACCCAGTTGGACACCTGGGCCCGGGCCTGACGTAGGTTGCGGAGTCGTTTGTTCCACAACCAGCGCAGAGAGGTCTCGTGGTGAGCGAGAACAAGGAGCCGAGCGTCTGGGAGGGCTTCAAGGCCTTCCTGACGCGGGGGAACGTCGTCGACCTGGCCGTCGCCGTGGTCATCGGCGCGGCCTTCACCAACATCGTCAACTCGGTGGTGAAGGGGGTCATCAGCCCCCTGGTGGGGGCGTTCGGCACGAAGAACCTCGACCAGTACCGGTGGTGCCTGAAGGACCCCTGCACGGTGGCGGCGGACGGGACGGTCACCGACGGCGTCGCGATCCTCTGGGGCACGGTGCTGAACGCGACGCTCACGTTCCTCATCACCGCGGCCGTCGTCTACTTCCTGATGGTGCTCCCCATGGCCAAGTACCTGGCCCGCGTGGAGGCCCGCCGCAAGGCGAAGGAGGGCACGCACGAGGTCATCGAGGTGAGCGAGCTGGAGGTCCTGAAGGAGATCCGCGACGCCCTGGTGGCCCAGCGCGGCTCGGGCCACGACCGCACGTAGCGAAGCCGGGGAGCCGCGGCGAGCGAGGCCGACGTCCCATGGCCTTCGGCGTGCGGGGTCGACGGATCGGAGGCTTCGGTCGGCGGGGTCAGATGTGGTGGGGCGGCTTCTCGTCGAGGAAGCGCCTCAGGTCGGCCGCGCTGTCACCGCCGTCGCCTTCGCCGGACCGCTCGCCCCACCCGTGGTCCGTGTCGTCGGACGAGGGCCGGCTGAGCGGGTCGTCGAAGACCAGCGCGGCCTTGGGGTCACGCGGTTCGGAACCGGGGGCGGGAGCGGTACTCATGTCTCCAGAGTACGGCCCCGCACACGGACGGCCTCCGGCGCCGGGCCCTCCCCCGGCCTCTCCGCACCCACTCCGGGCCCGTCCGCGCACACCCTCGCTCCGCCCCGGCACTGGTGAACACCTGAGCGAGAATTCCACCGGGTTTTCTGGTGTGCTTGGCCCCATGACGCCCAGTTCCACGCCCCAGCCTCCCTCGGCTCCCGTCCCCTCCTCCGGTGCGGGAAGGGCGCCGGTGCGCAGGCTGGTCGCACGGGGCCGCGGGGAGGAACACCGGGTCGCCTCGCCGCTGGAGCTCTTCTTCGACCTGTGCTTCGTCGTGGCCGTCGCCCAGGCGGGCGTCCAGCTGGTCCACGCGGTCGCGGAGGCGCACGCCGCCGAGGGCATCCTGAACTACGCGATGGTCTTCTTCGCGATCTGGTGGGCCTGGATGAACTTCACCTGGTTCGCCTCGGCGTACGACAACGACGACGTGCCCTACCGGCTGGTGACCCTCGTCCAGATAGCGGGCGTGCTGGTGCTCGCCGCCGGGGTCGGCCGGGCCTTCGAGGACCACGACTGGCTGCTGGTCGTGCTCGGCTACGTGATCATGCGGCTGTCGATGACCGCGCAGTGGCTGCGGGCCGCGCGGACCGCGACGGACGCGGAGCGGGTCACGGCCCTGCGGTACGCGAAGGGTGTGGCGCTGTGCCAGATCGGCTGGCTGGGACTGCTGGTCCTGCCGGAGCCGGCCAGACCGTGGCTGTTCCTGGTGATGGCGCTCGCCGAGCTGTCCGTCCCGCTGTACGCGGAGAAGGGCTTCCAGACGTCCTGGCATCCGCACCACATCGCCGAGCGGTACGGCCTGTTCACCATCATCGTGCTGGGCGAGACGATCCTGGCGGCCACGGTCGCGGTGAAGTCGGCGGCGGACGAGAACGACGCGTTGGCGGAACTGCTGCCCATCTCGGTGGGCGGACTGCTGATCGTCTTCTCGGCGTGGTGGATCTACTTCAGCGTTCCGATCCACGGTCATCTGCGCTCCAGCAAGGAGAGCTTCCTGTGGGGATACGGCCACTACCTGATCTTCGCGTCGGCCGCCGCGATCGGCGCCGGGCTGGAGGTCGCGGTGGAGGAGACCGTGCACAAGGCGCACATCTCCACCCTGGCCGCGTCCTCGGCGGTGACGCTGCCGACGGCCCTGTACCTGATCTCGGTGTGGGCGCTGCACGCCCGGCACTACAAGGTGGGCACGGCGCAGCAGACCGTGCTGCCGCTCGCCGCGCTGGCCGTGGTGGCGTGCACGTTCCTCGGGCACTGGGCGGTGCCGGCGGCGGGTGTCGTCACCGCCGTGACGGTCGCGATCGGCGTGGCATTCACCGCCCGTGGACCCGGCACCCCGCACGCCCACACGGCAGGGCAACCGACGCAGGCGGACAACTCCCGAGACACCCATGGCAGTTGACGCGTTGACCGATGTGCCCGGTCTGCGGGTCGGGCACGCCACGCGGATCGGCGGGGGATGGCTGACCGGTACGACGGTCGTGCTGGCTCCGGAGGGCGGCGCGGTCGCTGCCGTGGACGTGCGCGGCGGCGGGCCCGGCACCAAGGAGACGGACGCGTTGGATCCGCGCAACCTGGTGCAGAAGGTCGAGGCGGTGGTGCTGACCGGGGGCAGCGCGTACGGGCTGGACGCCGCGTCGGGTGTGATGGCCTGGCTGGAGGAGCGCGGGCGGGGCGTACGGGTCGGCCCGGACCCGGCGCACGTGGTGCCGGTCGTTCCGGCGGCCTGTGTCTTCGACCTGGGCCGAGGCGGCGACTTCAAGGCCAGACCGGACGCCGCTCTCGGGCGGGCCGCGGTGGAGGCGGCGGCCGCGAGCGGGCTCGGCGCCCCGGTGGCGGAGGGGTGCGTGGGCGCCGGGACGGGGGCGACGGTCGGGCTGCTCAAGGGCGGCATCGGTACCGCGAGCACCGTGCTGGACTCGGGGATCACGGTGGCCGCGCTGGTGGTGGCCAACGCGGCGGGATCGGTGACGGACCCGGAGACGGGGGTGCTGTACGGGGAGTTGTTCCAGGGGCGGGTGACGTATCCGGCGCCGGAGGTGCACGAGAGAGCGCGTCGGCGGCTCGCCGAGGCCGCCGCGCAGAGCGTCCCTCCCCCGATGAACACGACGCTGGCGGTGGTCGCCACCGACGCCGACCTGACCCGCGCCCAGGCCCAGAAGCTGGCCGGCACGGCACATGACGGCATCGCCCGCGCCGTACGCCCCGTGCATCTGCTCAACGACGGAGACACCGTGTTCACCCTGGCGACGGGCACCCGCCCCCTACCACCCGAGTCCGGCCCCCTCGCCCTGAACGAACTCCTCGCGACGGGAGCGGACTTGGTGACCCGCGCGATCGTACGAGCGACACGAGCAGCCGAGCCGATGCCCGGCCCGGGCGGGGCATGGCCTTCGTACGGGGAGCTGTACGGGAGGGGTTGAGGGGCTGGAGGCGGGAGGGAGGAGGGGGAAGGGGGGTGCCCCTATCTCTTTGGTCGAGGGAAACGGAGCTGCGTTGCCTCGTGGAGCCGGGCAGCATGGCGGGGTGGCCGATCTTCTGTGGGAGGACGTGAGCTGTTTCTTCGACCCGGACCTGATGGGGTCGCTGCCGGACGTGCGGGTCCCGGATTGTTCGGTGGAGGACTGGCAGGCGGTTCTTGATCTTGTCGAGGCGAGGGGGTGAAAGTGCCAGTAATCCGAAGGCGAGACGGTGTTGCCGGTGCCCCGGGCGGAGGCCGTGCTGTCCCGCCCGGCGGACGCTGAGTGCGCGGACCTGCGGGTCTGGCCGACTCCCAATGTTCTGGCGATCTTCTGCTTCCTTGACGACGAGGTCATCGACTTCGACGTCGACCTGCGGGAGTTGCAGGGCCAGGAACGGCTTGATGTGTTCTGCGGCTTCTTGCGGGAGATCGGGCGATGCTTGGGCAAGCCGGTCTTGATGGATCCGGAGGGTGACTACGGGAGGGGAGGCCCCCCGAGGGTCGAGAAGCCGGTAGTTGAGGCCGTGGGGTGCGGCTGTTGGGTGCGGCGAGGCCTGGAAGGGGATTGTCCCGGTTCTGTCACGTGATTGTGCTGAGGCCAGGGGTGGGGGAACCCGCTCGGCTGCCGGTCGCTCTATGTCCACGTACCGGAGCGGATGACGTGGATCGCCTAGAAGCGAAGAAGCTGGAGCAGATCGTGACAAGGCCGAAGATTGCTGTACGGCGGGCACTGGGGACCTGTGCCGTGCTGGTGGTCGGTGCGCTGACCCTCACCGGCTGTGGCGGGGACGCCCAGGCCGACAACAAGAGCGGTGGCAAGGGGACTTCGGCCGAGGACACGGCGGCGCGGATCACGATCTCGGCGAAGGACGGTTCGACGGGCGCGTCCATCAACTCGACCGGGGTGAAGGTCAGCGGCGGCAAGCTGACCGAGGTGAAGATGACCGTCGCGGAGGGCGGCGCGGCCGTGGCGGGCGAGATAGCCGCGGACGGGCGGTCCTGGAAGCCGAAGGAGCAGTTGGAGCGGGGTACGAAGTACCGGATCTCGGCGACCGCGAAGAACGCCGACGGCAAGACGTCGGCCGCCAACTCCATCTTCACGACCGTGTCGACGGCCAACAGCTTCATCGGCACCTACACACCGGACAACGGCACCACGGTCGGGGTGGGGATGCCGGTGTCGTTCACCTTCGACAAGGCGATCACGGACCGCAAGGCCGTGCAGTCGCACATCACGGTGACGTCGAGCAGCGGGCAGGAGGTGGTGGGGCACTGGTTCGGGGAGCAGCGGCTCGACTTCCGGCCCGAGGAGTACTGGAAGGCCGGGTCCAAGGTCACGATGAAGATCGACCTGGACGGCGTGGAGGGCGCGAACGGCCTGTACGGGGTGCAGGACAAGACCGTCACCTTCACGGTCGGCCGGTCGCAGGTGTCCACGGTGGACGTGAACACGCAGACCATGACGGTCGTGCGGGACGGAAAGACGATCAAGACGGTGCCGATCTCGGCGGGCAGCGCCTCGACCCCGACGTACAACGGGCAGATGGTGATCTCGGAGAAGTTCCGGCAGACGCGGATGAACGGGTCGACGGTGGGCTTCGGCGGTGAGTACGACATCGCGGACGTGCCGAACGCGATGCGGCTGACGACGTCGGGCACCTTCGTCCACGGCAACTACTGGTACAGCAGGGGCAACCCGCCCTTCGGCCGGCAGGGCACCAGCCACGGCTGCGTCGGTCTCGCGGACGCCCAGGGCGCGAACAGCGCCACGAACGGCAAGTGGTTCTTCGACAACTCGCTGATCGGTGACGTGGTGACCGTGAAGAACTCCCCCGACAAGACGGTCGCGCCGGACAACGGCCTCAACGGCTGGAACATGTCGTGGAGCGAGTGGAAGGCGGGCGACGCCATCTGACCACGTCGTTCCGGTAGTTCGTCGAGCCGCGCGGGAACCAACCGCGCGGCTCCGGCGTTTTAGGAGCGTACGTTTTCTCGGTTCCCGGACATGATGTCCGACCGAGGGGCTACGGTATGCACCCACAAGGTGACATGCAGCAACGCCGGGAGAAACCTTGAGCGTTCCGTACGAGACGGCAGCGTACGAGCCACCCGAGTCGCCCGAGTCTCCTGAGGAGCACCTCGCGCGACTCCTCGGCCGCGCCCTGAACTCCTTCGAGCTGCCCGACGAGACGATACGGCAGCTCGACTGCGCCCTCGCGCACGACAGCTCGCTGCACTCCGCGCACTACAGTTCGGGGCTGCACCGGGCGACGTACCGGCACACCTGGCTGCTGGCCGACGGCTCCGCCGTCACCCTGTGGGAGCTGGTGCACAACACGGTGCCCGGCAGCGACACCCAGCACGAGGTGTACACGGACGACGAGGAGCTGCGGGCCGCCACCGCGCGGCTGCCGCTGCCGCCGGACGCCCCCGACTTCGAGCTGCCCGTCACGGTGGAGCTGGCGGCGTTCCCCGAGCCGCGCCACGAGTACGTGCCGGACGACTCGGCGGATCACGCCCGTCGGCTGCTGCGGCGCGCGGAGAACCCGGACCCTCCCGGGGACGAGCTGGCCACGCTGCTGCTGCGAACGGCGTTCGCGCACGAGATCACCCAGGCCTTCGGCCGTCCGCACCGTCCCGCGCGCCGGGGTCGGCCGGGCCTCAGCTTCTCGCTCTACGAGCACGCTTTCCTGCTCACCGACGGGCAGGAGATCTCCCTCTGGGAGGTCGAGCACACGGCCACACCGGACGGTCGCCACATGTGCGAGGTGTACGCGTCGGAGGACGCGGCACGGGACGCGATGGAGCGACGCGCGGGGACGCTCGGTTAGCCGACCGGGCCACGCTCGGTCAGCCGACCGGGCCGGCCTCCTGGGAGCGGTGCGCTCAGGCCAGGCGGTCGTCGCTGAACTGGCGGGCCAGGAACGCGAAGGCGTCCTGTTCCGCCGGGGTCAGCTCCACGTGTTCGACGTGGGGGCCCTTGCGGCGCTGATGGGGCAGGCCGCGCAGTCGTCGGCCGCGTCGGGGGGCCAGGTCGGCGAAGCGGGCGCGGTGGGCCTCCTGGTCGCGGCGCAGCACCCGTACGAGCACGGCGACCCAGATGACCGCCGCGAGAGCGAGGGCGGCCCCGCCCAACAGCTGGAGTATCGACACGTGCTCAGGCATGCCGTCCAGTAGACACCACCGGATGGGACTTTGAGCCCGGACCGTGACGTATCTCGCAGGTACGGCTTACACGTCACACGGGCTGTAAAGGCGCCCAAAGGGGCGCACGGGGCGGAAAACGCGAACGGCCGCGGCCCCCTCACGCGGGAGGGGGCCGCGGCCGTCGTACGGTCCCGGGTTCAGGCCGCGACCGGCTCCTTCGTCTCCGCCGTGGCGGCGGGGGCGGACTGCGGGGCCGCGCCCGGCTGGGTCTTGCGCATGCCCTTCAGGACGATGACCAGGCCGGCCGTGACCGCCGTACCGATCGCGATGGCGAGCAGGTAGAGGAACGGCTTGCCGATCAGCGGGGTGACCCAGATGCCGCCGTGCGGGGCGCGCAGGGTCGAACCGAAGGCCATGGCCAGCGCGCCGGTGACCGCGCCGCCCGCCATGGAGGCGGGGATCACGCGCAGCGGGTCGGCGGCGGCGAACGGGATCGCGCCCTCGGAGATGAACGAGGCACCGAGCACCCAGGCCGCCTTGCCGTTCTCCCGCTCGGCGGTGGTGAACAGCTTCTTGCGGATCGTGGTGGCGAGGGCCATGCCCAGCGGCGGGACCATGCCGGCCGCCATGACCGCCGCCATGATCTTCATCGCGGAGTCGCTGGGGTCCTGCACGGCGATACCGGCGGTGGCGAAGGCGTAGGCGACCTTGTTGACGGGGCCGCCGAGGTCGAAGCACATCATCAGGCCGAGGAGGACGCCGAGGAGGATCGCGTTGCTGCCGGAGAGGCCGCTCAGCCAGTCCGTCATGCCCTTCTGGGCCTCGGCGATGGGCTTGCCGATCACCACCAGCATCAGGAAGCCGACGATCATCGAGGAGATCAGCGGGATCACGACGACGGGCATGATGCCGCGCAGCACCGGCGGGATCTTGATCCGCTGGATACCCATGACGACCCCGCCGGCGATCAGACCGGCGACGAGGCCACCGAGGAAACCGGCGTTGATGTTGGCGGCGATCATGCCGCCGACGAAGCCGGGCACGAGGCCGGGCCGGTCCGCCATGCCGTACGCGATGTAACCGGCGAGGACGGGGATCAGGAAGCCGAAGGCCACGGCGCCGATCTGGAACAGCAGGGCCGCCCAGCTGTCGACCTGCAGCCAGTCGAAGTGCTCGGTGACCGGCTTGGCGCTGTTGATCTCCCAGCCGCCGATCGCGAAGCCGAGGGCGATGAGGAGGCCGCCCGCGGCGACGAACGGGACCATGTAGCTCACGCCGGACATCAGCCACTTGCGCAGCTTGGTGCCGTAGCCGTCGCCGGAGTCGCCCGCGCGGTCGACGGGGGTGCCGCCGGGGCGGGCCGCCGCTGTGACCTCGCCGCGCTCGGCCTTGTCCCTGACCTCGGCGATGAGTGCGGCGGGGCGGTTGATGCCGGCCTTGACGCCGACGTCGACGGTGGGCTTCCCGGCGAACCGGTCCTTCTCCCGTACGGGCACGTCGTGGGCGAAGATCACGCCGTCGGCGGCGGCGATGACGGCCGGGTCGAGGCGGGTGAAGCCGGCGGAACCCTGCGTCTCGACGACGATCTCGACGTCACCGGCGTCCCGGCCAGCGTTCTCCAGCGACTCGGCGGCCATGTACGTGTGCGCGATGCCGGTGGGGCAGGAGGTGACGGCGACGATACGGAAGGGGCGGGCCTCGGCGGGGGCCGCCGCTTCGGGCGCCGCCGGGGCCGGGGCGGGCGCAGTCGAGGTCGCCGGGGCCGGGGTCGCCGGGGTCGTGCTGACCGCGGCGGCGTCGGGGGAGGCCGTTCCGCCCGACGCCGCCGCGGAGTCTTGGGTGCCCTCGGTCGCGTCGTCGCCCCGGATGAGGGCGGCGGCGCGGGCCGCGTCGTCCACGGCGCGCAGCGCGTCCGTGAACTCGGTGTTCATCAGCTGGCGGGCGAGGGAGGAGAGGATCGTCAGGTGCGCGTCGTCCGCGCCCGCCGGGGCGGCGATCAGGAAGATCAGGTCGGCGGGGCCGTCGGGTGCGCCGAAGTCGACGCCGGCCGCGCTGCGGCCGAAGGCGAGGGTCGGCTCGGTGACGTGCTCGCTGCGGCAGTGGGGGATGCCGATGCCGCCGTCGAGGCCGGTGGGCATCTGCGCCTCACGTGCGGCCACGTCGGCCAGGAAGCCGTCCAGGTCGGTGACCCGGCCCTTCGCCACCATGCGCTCGGCGAGGGCACGCGCCGCCGCTTCCTTCGTATCGGCGGACAGGTCGAGGTCGACCAGGTCCGCGGTGATCATCTCGCTCATCGCGGGCTCCTTCGCACGCGTATCGCCCGGGGGCTGTGGTGGGCGGGGGTGGGGACGGATGTGTGGGGGGCGTGGGCCACGGGGCCCGACCGGGGAGGGGGAACGGGCAGGGGCCGGGGTGAGACGACGGATAACGCGGTGAGACGACGGATATCGCAAAACGAAGGTTCGTTCGCGGGTCGCCACCGGGAGCCGAGCCCGGTACGCCGAAAACGAAGGTTCGTTCGCGGGCCTCCACCGAAGCCAACGCCTCGGGCCCGACCCAGCCCCCGCGCCACACCGCTGACTCGGGCGCCCGGCCCAGGACGCCGAAAACGAAGGTTCGTTCGCGATTGCTCGCCACCACCCGCCCTCATGACACCGGCTCCCTCAGCGCCCGGTCCGTCGGTACCTCCGAGGTCACCGTCACCGCTGCGGGGTCCAGGTCGGCGGGGGTGGGCATGACGCTGCCCGGGAGTTGGACGGCGGCCGCGCCGTGGGCGACGGCTGAGGCGAGGGCTTCGGGGCCGCGACCGCCGGCGATGAGGAAGCCGGCGAGGGAGGAGTCGCCGGCGCCGACGTTGCTGCGGACGGTGTCGACGCGGGCGGTGCCGAACCAGGCGCCGGAGGCGTTGACGAGGAGTTGCCCGTCGGCGCCGAGGCTGGCCAGGACCGCGGCGGCGCCCATCTCGCGGAGTTCCTCGGCGGCCTTGACGGCGTCGCCGACGGTGGTGAGGGGGCGGCCCACGGCTTCGGCGAGTTCCTCGGCGTTGGGCTTGACGACGTCGGGGCGTTCGCGGAGCGCGGCGAGGAGGGCCGGGCCGGAGGTGTCCAGGACGATGCGGGCGCCGGCGGCGTGGGCGCGGGCGACGAGTTCGGCATACCAGGAGGGGGCGAGGCCGCGCGGGAGGCTGCCGCAGCAGGCGATCCAGGAGGCGTCGGCGGACTGGGCGCGGACGGTCTCCAGGAGGAGTTCCCGCTCGGCGGCCGAGAGTTCGGGGCCGGGCGCGTTGATCTTCGTCAGGACTCCGTCGGCCTCGGCGAGGGCGATGTTGGAGCGGGTCGCCCCGGCCACCGCCACACGGGCGACCTCGATGCCCTGGGCGTCGAGCAGGTCCGCGACCAGGGCGCCCGGCGCGCCGCCGAGCGGCAGCACGGCCACGGTCCGGCGCCCCGCGGCGGCGACCGCCCGGGAGACGTTGACGCCCTTGCCGCCGGGGTCCATGCGTTCGCCGGTGGCCCGGATGACCTCGCCGCGGTCGAGGGAGGGGACCTCGTAGGTGCGGTCGAGGGAGGGGTTGGGGGTGACGGTGAGGATCATGAGCGCTGGCCGTTCCGGCCGTTGGTACCGGAGCCGGCTCCGCCGTGGGGCTCGGTGGCGGGGACGCGTAGCACTTCGGTGCCCTCGCGTTCGATGGCGAGCGCGTCCTCGGGGCTCAGGCCGGTGTCGGTGATCAGCAGGTCCACGTCGCTCAGGTCGCCGAAGCGGGCGAAGTGTTCCTGGCCGTGCTTGGAGGAGTCGGCGAGGAGCACCACGCGCCGGGCGGCGGTCACGGCCGCCCGCTTCACGGCGGCCTCGGCGAGGTCGGGGGTGGTCAGACCGTGGTCGGTGGAGAAGCCGTTGGCGGCCACGAAGAGGACGTCGGCGCGGATCTCGCCGTAGGCCCGCAGCGCCCAGGCGTCGACGGCGGCGCGGGTGCGGTGGCGGACGCGGCCGCCGACGAGGTGGAGCTGGATGCCGGGGTGGTCGGCGAGGCGGGCGGCGATCGGCAGGCTGTGCGTGACCGCGGTGAGCGTGGCCTCCAGCGGGATGGCGGCGGCGAGGCGCGCGATCGTCGTACCGGCGTCGAGGACGACCGTGCCGTCGTTCGGGAGTTCGGCGAGGGCCGCCTGGGCGATGCGGTCCTTCTGGTCGGCCGCGGTGCCCTCGCGTTCGGCGAGGTCGGGCTCGAAGTCCAGCCGGCCGGCGGGGATCGCGCCGCCGTGCACCCGCTGGACGAGGCCGGCGCGGTCGAGGGCCTTCAGGTCGCGGCGGATCGTCTCGGCCGTGACCTGGAACTCCTCCGCCAGCGACACCACGTCCACCCGGCCGCCGTCACGGGCGAGCCGGAGGATCTCCTGCTGCCGCTCCGGTGCGTACATGTCCGTTCGCCTCCGACCGATGCCCGATTCTGTGGTTTCGCTCGGAGGCTACGCCCGGATGTCCAGAAAGTAAACAGGTTCGGGCAACACTCGGGCCGACTCGGACATGATCGGGCGTGGGGGACACGACGGGGCCCCGCACCATGGAAAGGTGCGGGGCCCACTCCCACCGGTCGGCGGCGGCGTCGATCGGCGTCAATCAGCGGCCACGGCTGCCCGCTCACCGGCGCCCTCGTGCGCGTCCTCGCCCGAGCCCTCGCCCGCGCCCGCGCCCGCGCCCGCCGTGGAACGTGCCGGCAGGGCGAACATCAGCAGGAAGATCGCGATCAGGACCGCGGCCACCCAGCCGAGCGCGTGCTCGAAGGCGTCGACGAAGGCGGGGCCGATGTCGGCCGGGGCGAGCCGGTCGTCCATGACGCCGAAGAAGACCACGGCGACCAGGCCGAGCCCGAGGGCGTTGCCCATCTGCTGGACCGTGCTGATCAGCCCGGACGCGGAACCGGCGTGCTCGCGCGGCACCCCGGAGAGGATCGCGTCGGTCAGCGGGGCGACGATGAGCCCCATGCCCGCGCCCATCACGACCAGCGGGAGCGCCATCTGCCAGGGGGTGATGGCGAGGCCGTACCGTTCGGACTCCACCAGGTAGAGGAGCACACCGGCCGCCATCAGCAGCGCGCCCGCCTGGAGGACCTTGCGGCCGAAGCGCGGGACGAGCTTCTGGACCGACACCCCGGCGGCGACCGAGACGGCGACGGAGAACGGGATGCCGGTGAGGCCCGCCTTCAGGACGCTCCAGCCCAGGCCGGTCTGGAGGTAGAGGGTCCAGACGAGGAAGAAGACGCCGAGGGCGATCCCGAAGACGGTCTGGACGGCGATACCGGCGGCGAAGCTCTTGACCCGGAACAGGGACAGTTCGATCAGCGGGGATCCGTCGCGCGCCGCCTTGCGCCGCTCGTACGCCACCAGCGCCGCGAACACGACGAGCGAACCCGCCATCGAGACGTGGCCCCACAGCGGCCAGCCCGTCTCGTGGCCCCGGGTGAGGGGGTAGAGCAGCATCAGCAGTCCGCCGGTGACGAGTGCGACGCCGACGAGGTCCAGCCTCAGGGCGTGGGGGGCCTTGGACTCGGTGATGAATCGGCGGCCGAGGATCAGTCCCGCGACGCCGACCGGGAGGTTGATCAGGAAGATCGCGCGCCATTCGAGGCCGAGCGGGTTCCATTCGATGAGCAGGGCGCCCAGCAGCGGGCCCGAGACCGCGCCGAGCCCCACGATCGCGCCGAACAGCCCGAACACCTTGCCGCGTTCGTGTGCCGGGAAGGTCGCGTGCACGATCGACAGCACCTGGGGCACCATCAGCGCGGCGGTCGCGCCCTGCGCGATCCTGGCCGCCACCAGCATCTCCGGGTTCGCGGCGAGACCGCACAGCGCGGAGGCGAGGGTGAAGCCGCCGATGCCGAGGAGGAAGATCCGGCGCCGACCGTGGATGTCGCCGAGCCGGCCGCCGGTGACGAGGCCCGCGGCGAAGGCGAGGGCGTAGCCGGCGGTGATCCACTGGATCTGGCTGAACGTGGCCCCTTCGCCCCGCTGGATGGAGGGGATCGCGATGTTGACGATGGTGACGTCGACGAGGTCCATGAAGGCGGCCGTCATGACGATGGCGAGGGCCGTCCAGCGTCGGCGATCGGCTCCGCCGGGGGGCGCGTCGAGCGCGGTCGGGGCTTCTGCCGGTGGTTCCGTGCGGGTGGTCTGTGGCTGATCGCGCAGTTCCCCGCGCCCCTTCAGGGCGCTCGTTGTCGAGGTCATGTAGGGAAAGTAGAGGGCGAGTAGGTCGGATCGTGTCCTACTTCTCCGGCATGCTCGGAAGCATGACTACGGACACTCCGGCGCGGCTCCTCCAGCTCCTCTCCCTCCTCCAGACACCCCGCGAGTGGCCCGGGGGTGAACTCTCCGAACGGCTCGGCGTCTCGCGGCGGACCGTGCGGCGGGACATCGACCGACTGCGGGAGCTCGGCTACCCGGTGCAGGCGACGATGGGGGCCGACGGCGGCTATCGGCTGGTCGCGGGCAAGGCCATGCCCCCGCTCGTCCTGGACGACGAGGAGGCCGTGGCGATCGCGGTGGGGCTGCGGGCCGGGGCCGGACACGCGGTGGAGGGGGTGGACGAGGCGTCCGTACGGGCGCTGGCCAAGCTGGAGCAGGTGCTGCCGTCGCGGCTGCGCCACCGGGTCTCCACCCTGCAGGCCGCAACCACTCCCCTGACCAGCGGTGACGGGGCGACGGTCACACCCGAGACGCTGACCGTGATGGCTTCGGCGGTGGCGGGGACCGAGCGGTTGCGTTTCGCCTACCGCTCCGGCGACGGCACGGACTCGCGCCGCCACTGCGAGCCGTACCGGCTCGTCTCGACCGGACGCCGCTGGTATCTCGTCGCGTACGACCTCGACCGCGCCGACTGGCGGACCTTCCGGGTGGACCGGGTCGACGAACCCTTCGCCACGGGCGCCCGGTTCGCGCCGCGCGAGCTGCCGACGGGGAGCGCGGAGGAGTATCTGAAGCAGTCGATGTACCGGCGGCAGGAGACGTACGAGTTCGACGTCACCTTCGCCGCACCGGCCGAGTTCATCGCGGCCCGGCTGCCCCGCTGGGTCGGAACGCCCGAGCCCGTCGACGAACACAGCTGCCGGTTGCGGGCCTCCGTCGGTGACTCCGTGGAGTGGCTGGCGGTCCGGCTCTCGGTGGTCGACTGCGATTTCACGGTGCATCAGCCGCCGGAACTGGTCGGATACATAAGGGAGTTGGGGGCTCGGCTGACGCGGGCGGCGGGGGACGCCGACGGGTGAGCCACCCGTGACGACGCCTCTGACGTGCGGGGACGGCCATCGCCGGGCCACCGGCGCAGAGGGACTCTGTGGCACAATCTGCCGTTCGGGTCACCCCGGGGTTCAGGTCCGGGGTGGCCCGTCGGCGTTCCTGGCGGCCGAGGGCGGACATCGAGCCGGGCTTCGGCGCCAGGGGGGAGGCGCCGAAGCCCGGCTCTGGGAGAGTCCCGGCGCTGGGGGGAGAGCGTCGGGACTCGGCTTCGGAAAACTGCGGTCGTGGCGGTCGAACTCCGGGTCCCGGGCCTGAGGCTCCGGGCCGGTGAAGTCGTGGGCCCGGAAGTCTTGTGCCCCGGGAACGGGGAGTTGAAGCGGCGTAGTACGGCCAAGTAGCGGCGTCCTACGGCCAATCGGCGACAGAGTCCCACCGAGGGTGTGACTGACGCACGGTCAAGGTTTGCCCGCCCCACGGCCAGGGACGGTCGGCGTACAGCCAAGGATGGCCAACGTGCACCCAGGGACGCACGGCGTACGGCCAAGGCGTGGGCCGCCTACGGCGGTGGACGGGACCGGCGCGTACGGCCGTGGACTGGACCGGGCCGGGCCCCGTGGCGGCCCCAGGGGGGCGGGCCGTTACGGGGCCCTGGTCGGTGTTCGGGCCCGGGCGGTGCTCCGGCCGCCGGGATCAGGCGGCGGCGTCGAAGCCGGTGTCGCGGGCGAGCTTCTTCAGTTCGAGCAGGGCGTGCTTCTCGATCTGGCGGATCCGCTCCCGGGTGAGACCGTGCTCCTTGCCGACCTCGGTGAGCGTGCGCTCGCGGCCGTCCTCGATGCCGTACCGCATCTTGATGATGGACGCGGTGCGCTGGTCGAGGCGCCCGATGAGGCTGTCCAGCTCCTCGCTGCGCAGCAGCGTCAGCACGGACTGCTCGGGCGATACCGCGGAGGTGTCCTCCAGCAGGTCGCCGAACTGGGTGTCGCCGTCGTCGTCCACCGACATGTTCAGCGAGACCGGGTCGCGGGCCCAGTCGAGGACGTCGCTGACGCGGTCCGCGTTGGAACCGAGCTCGGCGGCGATCTCGGCGGGCTCCGGGTCGCGCCCGTGCTCGCGGTTGAACTCGCGCTGCACACGGCGGATCCGGCCCAGCTCCTCGACGAGGTGGACGGGGAGGCGGATGGTGCGCGACTGGTCCGCTATCGAACGGGTGATGGCCTGACGGATCCACCAGGTGGCGTACGTCGAGAACTTGAAGCCCTTGCGGTAGTCGAACTTCTCCACCGCTCGGACCAGGCCGGCGTTCCCCTCCTGGATCAGGTCGAGCAGGGGCAGGCCACTGCGCGGGTAACGCCGGGCGACGGCCACGACGAGGCGCAGGTTCGATCGGATGAAGATGTCCTTGGCCCGCTCGCTGTCGGCGACGAGGGCTTCGAGCTCCTCACGGGTGGCGTCCGCCCTGGCCTCCTCCTCGCCGTCGAGGATCTGCTGCGCGAACACACCCGCCTCGATGATCTGGGACAGCTCGACTTCCTTGGCGGCGTCGAGCAGCGGTGTACGCGCGATCTCGTCGAGGTACATGCCGACCAGGTCGCGGTCGGCGATCTCGCCGCCAGAGGCGCGAACGCTGCGAGCCGCGTCGGTCCGGCCGGAGGCGGACGAACGACGAGCGGCGACGGCACGGGTTGCCATGCGTGCTCCCTTGCGATGGTGGGCTGGCAGGGTCGTGTCTGTTCCTACGTAGGTCGTGATGCGGCCGCTCGGACACTCTCCCGAGTGCCCTGCTTCCGAAGGAAACAACGACTGGAATCAGGACAGAATTCCCAACCCGTCCCACTATTTTTCTGATCTTGCAGTACCCTGTGCCGCCGCAGGAGGAGGCGTGATGTCAGCGGAGTCCCTAGAGGTGCAGGTCAGACCAGGAGTCGAGACCGACCTCGTCGCCCTCACCGACCTCTACAACCACTACGTCCGTGAGACGCCCATCACATTCGATACCGCTGTCTTCACTCCGGAAGAGCGCCGCCCTTGGCTGCTCTCCCACCTTGAAGACGGACGGCATCGTCTGATGGTTGCCGTCGAGACGGGTTCACAGCGGATTCTTGGATACGCCACGAGCAGCGCGTTTCGCCCGAAGGCGGCGTACGACACCTCGGTGGAGGTGTCGGTGTACCTCGCCCCGGACGCGGGCGGCCGGGGCGTGGGCACGCTGCTCTACAAGGCGCTGTTCGAGGCGCTCGCCGACGAGGACGTCCATCGCGCCTACGCCGGCATCACCCAGCCGAACATGCCGTCGACCCGGCTGCACGAGCGCTTCGGGTTCCAGCATGTCGGCACCTATCGCGAGGTCGGGCGGAAGTTCGGGCGGTACTGGGACGTGGCCTGGTACGAGAGGGAACTGTGAGGTCCGCGGGGTCCCCGTGGTCCCCAGGCTCGCTCGGGTGTCACTGCTCGGCGGCCAGGGCCTCCCTCATGGTCTTCGCGGTGGTGCGTGGGTCATAGCCCTCAGGTACCCCGTCGACCAGGATGATGTCGCCCTGGATGTGGCGTGTGCGGAGCGGGGCGATCTCCTGGTAGGCGGGTGAGTCCCACCAGGCGCGCGCCTCCGCGATACCGGGGAAGCCGATCACCACGACGGCTCCGGGCCAGCTCCCCTCCTTCACCTCGTGCGGGGTGACGTGCACGAGGAAGCGGCCGCCGTACGGCTCGAAAGTGGCGGGGATGCGTTCGATGTACTCGGCGATCTCCGGGTGCGGGGCGGCGTCCTTCAGGTGGGCGATGGCGTAGGCGGGCATGGGCGTCCTCCGGTCGGTTCCGACGATCGACGCCTTCGAGCCTGACAGGGGTACGGGCCCGGGTCGATGACCTGTCAGGTAAGCGACCCCGGCCCGTGCGCACGCCCATGGGGTCAGCCGAACTGCACCGAGCGCTTCGCGAGGCCCATCCAGAAGCCGTCGATCACCGACTTCTGGGCGTCGAGTTCGCCGGCGGCCTCGGCCGCGCCCATCGTGACGAAGAGGGGGGCGAAGTGCTCGGTGCGGGGGTGGGCCAGCTGTCCGGCCGGGGACTTGTGGAGGAAGTCCAGGAGGGCGTCCCAGTCGCGGGTCTCCAGGGCGCGGTGGCCCCAGTCGTCGAACTCGGCGGACCAGGTGGGTACACCGGGCTGACGGAGGGCCGCCAGGTTGTGGGTGAAGAAGCCGGAGCCGATGATCAGCACGCCCTCGTCACGGAGGGGGGCGAGTTTGCGGCCGACGTCCATCAGCTTCAGCGGGTCCAGGGTCGGCATGGAGATCTGCAGGACCGGTATGTCGGCGTCGGGGTACATCTCGACGAGGGGGACGTACGCGCCGTGGTCGAGGCCCCGGTCCGGGATGTCCTGGACGGGGGTGCCGGGGGCCTGGAGCAGCTTGCGGACCGAGGCCGCCAGCGCGGGGGCGCCCGGGGCGCCGTACTGGACCTGGTAGTAGTGCTCGGGGAAGCCCCAGAAGTCGTAGACCAGGGGGACGGTGTCGACCGCGCCGAGGGCGAGGGGGGCCTCCTCCCAGTGGGCGGAGACCATGAGGACCGCCTTGGGGCGGGGCAGGGTCGCGGCCCAGGCGGCGAGTTCGCCGGGCCAGATCGGGTCGTCGGCGAGCGGTGGGGCCCCGTGGCTCAGGTACAGGGCGGGCATGCGCTCGGCGGTGGCGGCGGACATAGGGGTGACTCCCTCAACACATGCGCGACGCACGCGACACACACGCCTCGGTGGGCCCGGCGGTCGCTTCTTGTCTCCTTGGTCGCGCCCGGCGCTCCGGGCGCTTGAGACCTCTCCCAACTCCCCAGTAGTTGAAGTCTCAATATTTCTTGTTTCACCTTACATCTCTATAGTTCAAATTTCAAGGAGGAGCCTCGTACAGTGGGGGTATGAAGACCGCATCCGCCGACGAAGAACCCCGCTGGCTCACCGACGAGGAGCAGCGCACCTGGCTCGCCTACGTGCACGCCAAGACCCTGCTCGAAGACCATCTCGACCGTCAGTTGCAGCGCGACGCGGGCATGCCGCACCTCTACTACCACCTGCTCGTGGTGCTGTCCGACGCACCGCAGCGGAGGCTGCGGATGACCGAGCTGGCGATGCAGACGAAGATCACGCGGTCGCGCCTGTCGCACGCCGTGGCCCGGCTGGAGAAGAACGGGTGGGTGCGGCGCGAGAACTGCCCCGTGGACAAGCGGGGGCAGTTCGCGGTCCTCACGGACGGCGGGTTCGAGATGCTCTCGAAGAGCGCGCCGGGGCATGTGTCGGCGGTGCGGCAGGCGCTGTTCGACCGGTTGTCATCGGAACAGCAGAAAGCCCTCGGCGAGATCATGGAGATCGTCGCGGAGGGACTTCAGCCGACGGAGGCGGGCGCGGACCTGCCTTGGCTGCGGTAGGGGGTCTTTCCGTGGTGGAGATGCGCGCGTGAGGGCGTGCAGGTGAGTGGAGTGGCGTGCGCGTGAGGGGCGTGCACGTGCGCGTGAGGGGCGTGCCGGTGAGTGGGGGCTGGTCGCGCCGTTCCCCGCGCCCCTGACGGGGCGCGGGGTGGGGCAAGGGCTGCGGCCCCTGCTCCACCCCGCTCCGTCATCGGTGCCCGTCGCGTTCCCGTGCCCTGGTCAGTGGGCGATCACCGGGACCTTGACCTCGTTCGACGCGTCCTCGCCGTCGGCCGAGGCCGCCGTCATGTCGGGCTTGCCCGTCGTGATGAGGGTGAAGGCGATGGCGGCGGAGGCCACGAGGATGGCCACGGCGAACCAGATGGCGTTGGTGTAGCCGTTGACCATGCCCTCCAGCTGGACCAGCTGGGCGGCCGGCTTCGAGGTGGCCGAGCCGATGTGGTCCGCGATGTAGGACGTGGTGGCCGAGGCGGCGATCGTGTTCAGCAGGGCCGTACCGATGGCGCCGCCGACCTGCTGCGAGGTGTTGACCATGGCGGAGGCCACGCCCGCGTCACGCGGTTCGACCCCGTAGGTCGCCAGGGACATCGCCGGCATGAACGCCGTACCCATACCGAGGCCGAGCAGCAGCTGGGCCGGCAGGAGCAGGGTGGTGTACGAGGAGCCGACCTCCATCTGGGTCAGCAGGAGCATGCCGAGACCGGCGACCAGGAAGCCCGGGGCCATCAGCAGGCGCGGCGCGACCCGGGTCATCAGGCGGGTGCCGATCTGGGTCGAGCCGATGATCATGCCCGCGATCATGGGCAGGAAGGCGAAGCCCGTCTTGACCGGGGAGTACCCCTTCACGATCTGCAGGTAGTAGGTCAGGAAGAGGAACAGGCCGAACATCGCGATGATCGCGAGGCCGAGCGAGAGGTAGACACCGCCGCGGTTGCGCTCCAGGAGCACGCGCAGGGGCAGCAGCGGGGCCTTCACCTTGGACTCGACGAACACGAAGGCCGCGAGCAGCACCGCCGAGGCGACGAACAGGGTGATCGTCATCGAGTCGCCCCACCCGTCGGACTCGGCCCGCGTGAAGCCGTAGACCAGGGAGACCAGACCCAGGGTGGACAGGACCACGCCGGGGATGTCGAGCGGGGAGCGGTTGCGGCCGCCCTCCGGCTCACGGATGACCAGGTACGCGCCGACCGCGGCGATCACCGCGAACGGGATGTTGACGAAGAACGTCCAGCGCCAGTCCAGGTACTCGGTGAGGAAGCCGCCGAGGATCAGGCCCACGGCGCCGCCGCCACCGGCGATGGCACCGTAGATGCCGAACGCCTTGGCGCGCTCCTTGGCGTCGGTGAACATCACCGCGAGGAGGGAGAGCGCGGCGGGCGCGAGCAGCGCGCCGAAGACGCCCTGGAGGGCGCGGGCGCCCAGCATCATCGCCTCACCGGTGGCCGCGCCGCCCAGTGCGGAGGCGCCGGCGAAGCCGATCAGACCGGTGACGAAGGTGCGCTTACGGCCCCAGATGTCGGAGATACGGCCGCCGAAGAGCAGCAGACCGCCGAAGGCCAGGGCGTACGCGGTGATGACCCACTGACGGTTGCCGTCGGATATCCCCAGGTCCTGCTGGGCGGAGGGGAGGGCGATGTTCACGATGGTCGCGTCGAGCACGACCATCAGCTGGGCGAGGGCGATGAAGACGAGCGCTTTCCAGCGGTTGGCGTGCGCGTCGCCGGTCTCGGTTGTCTTGGTCGTCTTGGTTGTGCCGACTGTTTCGGACATGGGGGTACCCACTTCGGGACTTCGTGACGGAAAGATCGGTATCGGGCGGTGAAACGGGCGTCGAGAAGTAGCGGTCTGTCGTCGTCGACAGCCGGAAGATCGATGGGTCAGTTCAGGTCTTGCCTGGTGGTCAGGACGGGCACGGCCTCCGGAGGTCCTCCACGGTCACGGGTGCGCCGGGCAGTTCGGAGGGAGCCGGGGCGCGCATCCCGTCCAGGAGCAGTTGCAGATGGCGGTGGACGAAGCGGTCGACGCCCGCGCACTGGGTGCCGGCCGGTGGCCTGCTGAGCTGGCTGACGGCGATCATCAGGTCGCCGACACCCACGTCGGAGCGCAGCTGCCCGGCGTCCCGGGCGCGCCGCATGATCCCTTCGACCTGCTCCTCCAGGCGCTCACGCGCCGCCTCGAGGTCGGGGTGGTGCTTGTCGAACGAGCTCTGGATCATCGGGCAGAGCGCGCTGACCCGTTCGTCGGCCGAGGTGTGCACGAAGCGCGAGAGCGCCTCGAACGCGTCACCGGTCTCGGTGAGCGCGGTCTCCGCCGCGAGGGCCGTACGGTCCATGACCGAGCAGACGACCTCACGGACCAGTGCCTCACGGTCCGGGAAGTTGCGGTACAGCGTGGCGTTGCCGACACCGGCCCGGCGGGCGATCTCGTCGAGCGGCACCTCGGGGCCGAACTCCACGAACATCTCCCGGGCGGCGGTGACGATCCGCTCCCGGTTGCGCAGGGCGTCCGCCCGAGGGCGAGGCACCTTGCGACGCACGGCGGTGGCGGTGGTGCTCTCCACGGCGTACTCCTCTGCCTGATCCAGTGGTGTGGGGGGCGCCCGGTGACGATCCGGGGATGGAGTCCCCGTTTCGCTCGGACGAAGGGTTAAACGGGGAAACGATCCCCGGTTATTTCCCCGCACCGAAGACTTTTCGCGTGACCTGGGTCACATCGGGGCTGAAGGTGGGGGCCACCGGAGCGCACCCCACGTTCGGCCCTTCCAGCGCGCGCCCACGCACCGGCCGACCCAGGGTGATCGAGAGGGCGCAGCCTTGTCACCGGACGGCTGCCGTGGAGCGAAGGGCGCGGGCATGCAGCAGCCGTTCCGCAGAAGCGGGATACCTCCGCGCCGGATACGCCCCCGGCGGACCCGTGCGCGCCGGATGCGTCCGCGCCGGCTCGTCGCGCTCGCGTCCGTCACCGCCCTCACGCTCGCGGTCAGCACCTCCGCAGGCGCCGGGCGCCTGATGGCGAAGGACAAGGCGACGGCCGCGGGGGCCACCGCCGTGGTCCGCGGTTCGGCGCTCGGCCCCTGCATGATCCGCGGCCCGCTCGGCACCCAGATGTCCGAGGGCATCCCGACCCCGCCCGGCTACTCCCGCTCCACCGGCACGGTCCGCGCCCTCAACCTGATGATCGACTTCTCCGACGCCCCCGGTGAGGGCAGCGCGATGGACCGCTTCGCGGAGTTCGCGCCGCAGACCCAGAAATGGTTCAGGACGAGTTCGTACGGCCGTATCGACTACCGTCCCGAGGCCCCGCTCACCGAGTGGCTGCGGATGCCGAGGTCCTTCCGCTCCTACGACATAGAGCGCGGCGCCCCCTTCGACCCCGGCTACCGCCGGCTGGTCCAGGACATGGTGCGGGCCGCCGATCCACTCGTGGACTTCCGGTCGTACGACCTCGTCAACGTCCTCGTCACGCCGAACGCGGGGCCCTCCGCCCTCGACACCGTCCTGTCGGTGACGTTCGCGGGCAACCGGGAGGCGCCGGTCGCGGACGGTGTGCCGGTCTCCAACGCGTCCTTCGTCTACAGCCGCCAGGACGACGGCTCGGGCTCGTACGGGGAGACCGGGTACCGGGTCCTCCCTCACGAGAACGGCCATGCCTTCGGCCTTCCCGACCTCTACACCCACGAGGGCGGGGGCGCGGTGGGGCACTGGGACATCATGAGCGAGGACTGGGGCGTCGACAACGATCTGCTGGGCTGGCACAAGTGGAAGCTCGGGTGGCTCGACGAGACGCAGGTGGCGTGTGTGGCGCACGTCGGTTCGGCGGAGTACCTGCTGACGCCGCTCGCCTCCGAGGGCGGGGCGAAGCTGATCGTCGTGCCGCTCAGTTCCCGTACGGCGTACGTGGCGGAGTTGCGGACGCGGGCGGGCAACGACGCGGTGGTGTGCCGGCCGGGGGTGCTCGTCTACCGGGTCGACGCGGCCGTCGACACCGGGAACGGGCCGATCAAGGTCCACGATGCGCGGCGGGACAGCGGGGGGTGCACGCGCAGCCCCAACGTCCACGCGGAGCTCTCCGACGCGCCGCTCGCCGTCGGCGAGACGTTCAAGGACGCGCGGGCGGGGGTGGAGATCGCTGTGGCGGGGGTGGATGTCGGGGGGAACCATCGGGTGGTGGTGAGTCGGAGGTGACGGGTTGGGGGCGGCGGGGTGGGTGGTTGGGTGGTTGGGGTGCGTTTTCGGGTGCGGGTGGGTGGGGGTTGCTCGCGCAGTTCCCCGCGCCCCTAAAAGACCAGGCCCTGCGGGCCTGAAAGACCAGGGCCCCGCGGGCCTGACAGACCACGGTCCTGCGGGCCTGAAAGACCACGGTCCTGCGGGCCTGAAAGACCACGGTCCTGCGGGCCTGAAAGACCACGGTCCTGCGGGCCTGAAAGACCACGGTCCTGCGGGCCTGAAAAGCGCGGGGCGCAGCCCCCGCTTTTCAGGGGCGCGGGGAACTGCGCGAGAAGCCCCACGCACCCGCACCCGCCAACGCACCCGAACCCCCGAGCTATCAGGCGCCCGGCGTAGCGGCGCAGCCAGGCCGCATTACCGTGAACCCATGCTCCCGAACGCCCCCGGCGCGGCCGCCGCCTCCGCGCCCGCGCCCGCCGAAGCCGTCGCACCCCTGATGCGGGGGATCACCGTGCTGCGCCGGCTCACCGAAGCGGACGGAACGCTGAGCCCGAGTGCGCTGGAGAAGGCGACCGGCCTCGCACGTTCCACCGTGGACCGGATCACGGCGACGCTGGCCCGCATGGGCTACGTACGGCTGGACGGCCGTGACGCCGTCCTCGCCCCCCGGCTGATGGAGCTGGGCAACGCCTATCTCGCCGCCATCCGCCTCCCCCGCCTCCTGGACGCCCACGCGGACGCCCTCGCCGACGAACTCGACGAGTCCGTGTCCCTGGCGGTCCGCGACCAGGACGGCGTCCGCTTCATCCACCAGGCCACCCGCCGCCGCGCGATGTCCCTCAGCTTCCGCATCGGCGACCTCCTCCCGGCCGAACGCACCGCACCTGGCCCGCTGTTCGCCACCGAGTGGGAGCCGGCCGACTGGGCCCGGTGGCGCGCCCGCCGCACGGCCGACCCCGAGGGCCGCGGCTTCCCGGCGGTCCCCCCGCGAGGCGGTGCCTACGACGACTTCGAGGACCGTACGGCTGAGGCGGGCGCCCAGGGGTGGGCGCTGGACGACCAGTTGATCGAACCGGGGCTGGTCGCGGTGTCCGTACCCGTACGGGATCCGCGTACGGGCCGGGTCGCGTGTGTGGCGAGCGTCGTCAGCCACACGAGCCGGCACACCACGGATTCACTGCGCTCGACGCTGCTGCCCCGGCTGCGGGCGACGGTGGCGGAGATGGAACGGGAGCTGCGGGAGTCGACGAGACTCCCCAGATCGACGGAACCTCCCCGACCGGCGAGACTGCCCCGGTCGAGGGAGCTGACCGGGTCGGGCGAGCTGACGGAGGGGTCGGGGGCCCTCGGGCTCGCCGCCTGGACGGGTGCGTCCAAGCAGGAGCTGGGCCGGGAGTTCGTAGAGTCGCTGGCCCGGGGGCTCACCGTGATCACCTCGTTCGGCGAGGGCCGGGCCGCACTCACCCTCACCGAGGTCGCGCAGGCCACCGGGCTCGCCCGGGCGACGGCCCGGCGCGCGCTGATCACCCTCGAACACCTCGGGTACGTCGAGTCGTACGACCGGGTCTTCCGCCTGACCCCCCGGGTGCTGGGCCTGGGCTTCCCGCCCCTGTCGATGCTGCCCCTCCCCGCGATCGCCGCGCCGCACCTGGCCGAACTCTCCGCGCGCGTCCACGACTCGGCGTCCCTCGCGGTCCTCACCGGGGGCGCGGAGGAGGTGCAGTACACGGCGCGGGTCGCCACCAGCCGCATCATGAGCGTCAACATCACCCTCGGGACGCGGCTGCCGGCGTACGCGACGTCCCTGGGTCGGGTGATGCTCGCCGATCTGCTCCCCGAGGTCCCCCTGCCGGAGCCTCTCGCCCCGCTGACCCCGTACACGGTCACCGACCGGCGGGAGCTGCTGACCCTCCTGGAAGGGGTGCGGGGCGCCGGATACGCCCTGGTCGACGGGGAGTTGGAGGAGGGGCTGCGGTCCATCGCCGTACCCGTGCGGGAGCGGGGCGGACGGGTCGTCGCCGCGGTGAACGTCGCGATGCACAGCAGTCGGCGGTCGGTCGAGGAGTGCGTGGCGGAGGTGCTGCCCGAGCTGCGGGCGGCGGTGGGGCGGATCGAGGGGGAGCTCGCGGTGGCGGGGATGTTCCGGCGCGTACCGGAGGTCTGAGTCCCACCGCGAACACCGTACGCTGGCCGCGTCAGCCGTACGCGGACAGCGCACAGCGGTCGGCAGTCGGCGGTCGGTGGTCGGCCGCCGAGCAGACACAGGAAGCAAGGAGACGCGACCCCATGGCAGCCGAGAAGCCGGTCAGGAAGCAGGAGGGGTTCCAGTCGGTCTGGACCCGGCCCCGGACCGGGCGGGAGCAGCCCGCGCTGAGCCGGGAGCAGATCGTCGCCGAGGCGCTGCGGCTGCTCGACGAGGAGGGCATCGACGCGCTGAGCATGCGCAAGCTCGGCGCCCGCCTCGGGGCCGGCGCGACCTCCCTCTACCGCCACGTCGCCAACAAGGACGAGCTGCTGGAGCTGGCCGTCGACGAGATCTACGGCGAGATCGAGGTGACCGGCACCCCGGACCCGGCGAACTGGCGTACCGACACGGCGAGTTGCGCCCACAACCTGCGTACCACGATCCTGCGCCACCCGTGGCTCGCCTCGGTGCTCGGCGAGTTGGGCATGTCCTATCTCGGTCCGAACTGGATGCGGGTCTCCGAGGCCATGCTGAGGCTGCTGACGACCGCCGGGTTCCCGGCCGACGAGGCCGACCGGGCGCTCACCACGGTCGTCGCGTACGTCACCGGCACGGCCACCACCGAGGCCGCCTGGCTCAACGTCCTGGCCCGCAGCGGCCAGGACGAGCAGAGCATGGTCGAACAGCTGTGGCCCGCCGCCGAGGAGGCCGCCCAGGACTATCCGCTGCTGCGCGAGGGGTACGCCGAACAGCGCGGCACGGATCCCCGGGCGGCCCGGGAGGAAGGGTTCCAGTACGGCCTCGACCGGGTGCTGGACGGCCTGGCGACGCGACTGAAGTGACACCGGGGACCACCCTCGGCCGGCGCCGCCCGCCGACACCCCTTCCCCAACTCCCGCCCCCTCCCTACCCGTTGACGCCCGTGTACTTGCTGAGACTCCAGTTCCACAGCAGCCGTGACAGGACGAACGCGGTGAGGCCGATGAAGGGCGAGGCGAACGCGAGCGCCTCCGGTACGCCCATCGCGTCTCCGTGGCCGGTCAGTACGCCGGCCGGGAAGTAGGCGATGAACGCGAGCGGTACGACGAAGGTGAACGCGGCGGACGCGGCCTTCGGGAGGATGCTCAGCGGGTAGCTGCCGAAGGTGCCCATCAGCTCCTCCAGCCACTGGCTCCAGTACGACGTGGCCGGGAAGTGGAACGCGGCGGCGGCCAGGGCCGTGAAGAGCGCGGCCTCCACCAGCATGCCGCCGAGGACCCCGGCCACCACGTAGGCGATCCGGCCCGCCGTCCAGTCGAGCGAACTGCGTTGCAGGGCGGCGACGAACAGACCGGCCGCGACGACCAGGTCACCGAGGGCGTTGACCGGGAAGAACGCCAGCTGGACCTGGCGGTAGACCGGCATCGGGCGGATCAGGCAGGGGTCGACGATTCCTTCCTGGACCAGGACGTTCATGTACTGGACCCGGCCGAGGAACAGCACGTACAACCCGTGGGCGAGCATGCGCATGCTGGCGATGAGCAGCACGTCGGAGCTGGACCAGCCGCCGAGTCCTGGGAACCGGGTGAGCAGGACGGAGGCGAAGACGACGATCGAGACCTGCCAGATCGCGCCGACGGAGACGTTCATCAGGAACTCGCCCCGAAATTCGAGACGAGCCTTGAAGTTGAGCTTGGTGATCCGCCAGACGACGCGCCAGGCGTGGGCCGGCCCATGGGGGACGGTGTGGTGCGGAGTCGTCATGGTCAGCCTCCCTGGGACACGACGCGTCGGCCGGCCAGGTCCCAGAGCCGGCGGGTGAGCAGCGCGAGCAGCACGATCCAGACGGCCTGGATCACCATCTGCCCGAAAGCGTCGCCGAGGCCGATGCGGCCGACGTAGATGGAGAGCGGTACGCCGAGCGTCGCCTGGAACGGCAGGAACGCGCTGAGCGTGATGAACCAGTCCGGGAAGTACCAGAGCGGGGCGTACACACCGGAGAGCAGGTTCTGCGCGAAGACGAGGATCAGCAGGGCCGCCTCGTTGCGCAGGGTCCAGAAGCACATCAGGTCGACCAGCATCATCACGTAGTAGAGGACGAGTTGTCCGAGCAGCATGCTGACGGCGAACACCCCGGCCACCGAGGGGGAGGCGGGCGGGGGGACGACTCCGACGGCGAGGCACAGCAGGTATCCGGTGAACACCCAGCCGAAGCCGTAGAGCTGGTCGCCGAGGGCGCGCAGCGCGTAGTAGCGCCGGGGTCTCATCGGCCGCAGGTACCAGTAGACGATCGTGCCGAAGCGCAGATGCTGGATCACCATGTCGCGGCCCGCGCTGCGGTCGAGGCCGCGGATGCGGTTGGCGAGCACGGCGAGTACGGCGTAGCCGACGGCCTGCGTCTCGTCCAGCCCGGCGCTGGACTCGGTGTTCGCGTACAGCCCGCGCCAGAGGTAGACGACCAGGCAGACCTGGACGAACAGCCGTACGGCGGTGGCGGTCATCCGGGGCGGGGCGAGCAGTTCACCGCGCGGGGTGATCCAGGAGACGCGACGGGCGCGGGAGAGGGCGGCGGTGAACGTGCCGGGTGTGGTGGAGGAGGTGGGGGTGGGAGCGGAAGGGGAGGTGGCGGCCATGGTTCAGCCGCCCTGGGGGGTGGAGGTGGAGTCGGAGTTGGTGGAGGGGACGGTGGTGGCCAGGTGCTGGGCCTCCTGAGGCGGTACGTCGCTGAGATAGGCGGCGCGCATGACGTCCTCCAGGTCGTTCTCCTCCAGTGAGAGGTCCGCGACCCTGAACCGCCCGATGATCACCTTGAGGGCGTCGTGGACGGTGGGCGCGTCCTCCCCGACCGGTCCGAAGACGACCCGCGGCCCTTCCCGCCGCAGCACACCGATACCGGCGAACCCGGGCAACGGAACGGGGCCGCCGCCCCCTTCCCCCTGCTCGACGGCCTCGACGTCGGCGGGATCGGCGAGTGTGGCCCGGACCTGCCAGGTGCCGCCGAAGCGCCGCCGGATCTCCTGGAGGGAGCCGTCGAGGACGATCCGGCCGTGGTTGATGAGCACGACGCGCTCGGCGAGGCGTTCCACCTCGGTCATGTCGTGCGTGGTGAGCAGGACGGTACGGTCGCGCTCCTCGACCTGGTGCCGCAGGAACCGCCGTACCTGCTCCTTCACCACCACGTCCATGCCGATGGTGGGTTCGTCGAGGAAGACGACGGGTGGATCGTGCAGCAGCGAGGCGGCGAGGTCGCAGCGCACTCGCTGCCCGAGGGACAGATGCCGGACGCGGGTGTCCCAGAACTCGGAGAGTTCGAGCAGCCCGTCGAACTCCTCCATCCGCTCCCGGAACTGCCCTTCGGGCACCCCGTAGATGTCGCGCAGGATCTCGAACGACTCCCGGGCGGGCAGGTCCCACCACAACTGCGTCCGCTGCCCGAACACGGCCCCGATGTTGTGGGCGTTGCGCTCCCGGTCCTGGTGCGGGACGACCCCGGCGACGAGGGCCTCGCCCGAGGTGGGCGTGAGGATGCCGGTGAGCATCTTGATGGTGGTGGACTTGCCGGCGCCGTTGGGGCCGAGCAGTGCGAGCAACTCCCCTCTGCCGACGCTGAAGTCGACGTCCCGGACCGCGACCTTGTCCACGCGCCGCGGACTGACGAGCGACCTGAGCGCCCCCGCGAAACCGGGTTGCCGCACGGTCGTCCGGAACACCTTGGACAGCCCACGCGCCTCGATCACCGCAGACAACGGCACCACTCCCCTTCACACACCCGCTCGACGTGTCGCCCGACCCTCGCGTCCGGCATCCCGAACACCATTCGGAACGACTGCGGCATGCTAGGCCCCCACCCAGCCTCGGGAAACCGATTTCCCCCCGGCCCCGACCTACCCACCCCACCCACCCCGAACGCCCACACCCCACCCGCCCACCACCCGCTACACTGACCGGGCACCTAGCCTTCGTAGCTCAGGGGATAGAGCACGGCTCTCCTAAAGCCGGTGTCGCAGGTTCGAATCCTGCCGGGGGCACAGCGCATGACGCCGCTCTCCTGGGGTTTCTTCCCAGGGAGCGTTCTGTTCGGCCTCGGACTCGTTGTCCGGGGCCGTTTGCGTGAGTGGAAGGACATCCCCGAGAGCGACCCTGGTTCGGCCGGCAGGCCGTACGCTCCCGGCCTGACAGGTCTCCCGGCGTGCTCAGGAGGACCACGCTGCGAGGAGTTCCGCCGGGCCGAGCCACTTCACCGAGCCGACGAACAACAGCTCCTTGGCGATCGGTGCGCGGTCCGCTCCCACGACGTCGATCTCCACATCGTTGGTACGGGTCCAGTAACCACCGATGGCGGGAGCGGCGGGTAGGTTCGCGTCGGGCAGCAGTCGTGTCAGCGCCTCGCGCACCAGAGGTTCAACGGCCCTGCCACGCCAGCCGGTCCAGTTCTCGCGGATGCGCCGCAGCGTCAATCAGCCCTCCATTCCGTGGCCCAGCACGGTCCGCCATTCTCTACCTGGTTGGCATGGGCGCGGCCGGGCGGACCGCGGTGAAGTCCTGGGTCTCGTCGCGGGTGGCGGAGAGCAACAGGAGCCACTCGTCGCAGCCCTGCCATGGAGAGAGGTCGCCGCCGCCTCCGCGCACCACCCGCGGTCCGTCGCCGGTGCGGGGGCGGGCGTCGGCCGGCGCGTCCTTGTAGTGCGGGATCCACACGTCCGCGCAGATCTCGTTCGCCGATCCCATCGCCGCCAGCCCGAAGGCGTTCTCAGCCGCCGCGGTGCGCTCGTCGTCGGCGAAGTCGTCGAGTATGTCGTTCTCGTCCGGCTTCCCGTCCCCGCGGAAGGTCAGAGTGGTCGTCCCTGCCCGGGCCGCGTACTCCCACTCCGCCTCGCTGGGCAGCCGGAAGGGCAACACCCCGAGCAGGTCGTCCAGGTCGTCCTCGAAGCGGGCCGTGTTCGAGTCCGCTTCGGCGAAGCTGTCCTCGTACTCGGGCAGCCAGTGCCGTGCTTGCGCCACCGTGAGCGGATGTCGGGCGATCAAGAACGGCTCGACCCGCACTTCTCGTACCGGCCGGGCCTGGACGGCACCGGCGAAGAACGCTTCGAGGTCGTCATCGGCCTCGTCGGACTGCTCAATGGCACGCACCGCGTCCAGTTCCGCGTCCGACAGGCCCATCAGGAACGTCCCACCGGGGACAGCCCGGAAGACCACTCCGGACGGGGTGTGCCGCCACGCCGGTCGACCGGCCACGATCTCTTGAGCCCACATGCTGCCGGACGCTAGCAGCCGGGCATCGGGGACGAGGGAGGAGGACCGGGAAGGCAGCCCAGCTCAGTACGGCCGCGGAATCCCGTGGTCGCTCAACGCTGCCTCGTACCGCGCGAGCAGAGCGTCCAGGTTCGCCAGAAGGAGGCCGGCGACGTCCCGGGCTTCGTCCACGTCGCCTCGCTCGCATGCCTCCGCCACCTCGGCCACGTCGCTGCGGAGGATGCGAAGAGAGTCGCCCTGCACCAGGACCCCGGGGAACCGTCTGCCGGGCAGGCGCACCACGGCGTCGTTGCCACCATCTGTGAACAGCTCGGCCTCAATACGCTCCGCCTCAATGCGCTCCATCGGGCCATTCAACCCCCTGAGGCAGGTGGCGCGGGTTCGCATCCTGCCGGGGGCACGGTTGGCATGGTGGGTCAGCGGGGTGGCGGCCCCGGGCAATGCGCACGGGGCCGCTGCCCTGATCGGCTGAGTCAGGTGCCGGGAGTACGGGCGACACGTCGAACCGGTGTGCGGTTCAGTAGCGCTCGGTCTCCATGAAGCCCGCGTCCCCGTTGTCGTCCGCGCCGAACGCGTCCGCCGCGGTGGTCGGGTCGAACCCGGGCGGGCTGTCCTTGAGGGCCAGGCCCATGCCGGCCAGCTTCGCCTTGACCTCGTCGATCGACTTCGCACCGAAGTTGCGGATGTCGAGCAGGTCCGCCTCGGAACGCGCCAGAAGCTCACCCACGAAGTGGACGCCCTCACGCTTGAGGCAGTTGTAGGAGCGGACCGTGAGCTCCAGCTCCTCGATCGGCAGCGCCAGGTCGGCGGCGAGGGCGGCGTCCGTGGGGGACGGGCCCATGTCGATGCCCTCGGCGTCGACGTTCAGCTCGCGGGCGAGACCGAACAGCTCGACCAGCGTCTTACCGGCCGACGCCATGGCGTCACGCGGACGCATCGCCTGCTTGGTCTCGACGTCGACGATCAGCTTGTCGAAGTCGGTGCGCTGCTCGACACGCGTGGCCTCGACCTTGTACGTGACCTTCAGCACCGGCGAGTAGATCGAGTCGACCGGGATACGCCCGATCTCCTGACCGACCTGCTTGTTCTGCACGGCGGAGACATAACCGCGGCCACGCTCGACCGTCAGCTCCATCTCCAGCTTGCCCTTGCCGTTGAGCGTGGCCAGGACCAGGTCGGGGTTGTGCACCTCGACACCGGCCGGCGGCGCGATGTCGGCGGCGGTGACCAGACCCGGACCCTGCTTGCGCAGGTACATCACGACCGGCTCGTCGTGCTCCGAGGAGACGACCAGCTGCTTGATGTTGAGGATCAGGTCGGTGACGTCCTCCTTGACACCCGGCACGGTGGTGAACTCGTGCAGGACACCGTCGACGCGGATGCTGGTGACAGCCGCACCGGGGATCGACGACAGGAGCGTACGACGCAGGGAGTTGCCGAGGGTGTAGCCGAAGCCCGGCTCCAGCGGCTCGATCACGAACCGGGAGCGGAACTCGTCGACGACCTCTTCGGTCAACGAGGGACGCTGAGCGATCAGCACGAGGTATTGCCTCCAATGGTTCGGCGCCCGCTATGTGACGCCGTGTACACCAAACGTAAGGGTGGTTCGGCCTACCACGAGGCCGAACCGCCCCTCTGTATCGGGGCCGGGCCTCCGAGACCGGGCCGACGCACGCCGCCGGTACTGCCTCGGATGACTCGGATGTGGAAACGGGCGTATGCGAAGCACATAGGCGCCCGGTGCCGGACGTTCCCGATGCTCCGGGTGCTTCAGGGTGCTTCAGGGTGCTTCAGGGTCTTTCGGATGGTGGGCGCATATGTGCTCAACGCCACCGCTCCCAGAAGGTACGGCATGGAGGGCAAACCGTCGGTCCGCGCGGGCAACGCCCAGGGCGACCGACGCCCCGTACGGGGCCTCGGCAGGGATGTGACCTTCGTCGCGAGGGTGGAGTCTCGGCGCGTTCGGCACGGTGCGATCCGGCGGCGACGGTGGCGGTGGCGCGAGTCCCTTCGGCGGAGGTCACGGGGGTCGGGGGGAAGCGCACGACAGGAAACGACGGTCCCCCGGAGGGCAATATCTGTGTTTGCGACATGAGAAATAGGGTGCGGGGCGCGGTGAGTATTCCTCGAATTTCAAGCGGGGTGAAATCATTGATCGCGCACGGTCGGTCGCACCGTGCTACTGTCGATCTCAGTTGCAGGTGTGGTTGCCAGAAGGTTCATTTCCGACGGGGTAATCATCACGGCGACACGGAATTCGCACAGGGCGAATTCCTGACACCGTCTCCGAAGGAGAAAAAACATGGCTACTGGCACCGTGAAGTGGTTCAACGCGGAAAAGGGCTTCGGCTTCATCGAGCAGGACGGCGGCGGCGCCGACGTCTTCGCCCACTACTCGAACATCGCCACCCAGGGCTTCCGTGAGCTGCTGGAAGGCCAGAAGGTGTCCTTCGACATCGCGCAGGGCCAGAAGGGCCCGACGGCCGAGAACATCGTTCCCGCCTGACACCCGCGCAAGACGCGTACTTCCCAGCTGGGGCCCGCACCTTTGAGGTGCGGGCCCCAGCTCGTTGTTTTTCCGGGCGCAGCACACATCGTCTTTGAGATCGGTCTCGCGAGTCCCGGTCCACTCATCCGCTGCGGGAATTTCCGACTCTGCGGAAACGAGTCTTTCGATCAGGGAGTCAGTACGGCAGACACGCGGGCTTGACGTCCATCCGGCCAGGCGAATCCGTTGGCCGGCTCACGGAAGGAGTAGCTGCCGCCATTGACGCGGCAGCCCTCCTCGGTCGCGCTCCAGCCCGCCGGACCGCAGGCAACGGCAGCAGCAGCGGGTCCGGGCATCGACGGTGCTGCCGCCCGGGAGGCCGTTGTCCGCTGCGTACCCTCGTCCGTGGCCACCGGAGACCTCCCGCTCCCGCGCGGCAAAATCTACTCTTGCCAGAGTAGACATTGGCTCCCGGCATGGTTAGTCTTCTTCTCGTTGACACGGTCGAGCGAGACCCGGCAGACACGAACTGGCGGGTAGCAGTAGGAGTGATTTCGCAGGTCGGTGCGGTTCTGGAGTCCCGAAGCCATGGTGTTCGCAGGACGGTGACGGGGCTGAGAGCCGCACTGGGCAGCCCGCAGGACGAGGGGCTGCTGAAGAGCATCACCGAGCAGTACCGCAGTTCCCGCTCAGCAAGAGGTCAAGAGAAAGGACGGAGGAGCAGACGCCATCAGGATCGCCCGGCCGGGAAGCTCTCGGTCCGGGTACCGCGCAAGACCCCGGAATGGATGGTGGTCCCCGGTCACGCAGCCGCGATCCCCGCACCCCTGCCCCAGTCGGGCCGGGTAGCGGAAACAGAAGGTCGGCAGAGCACGAGTGCCGACAGATGGTGTTTCATTTCCTTCGGGGCCCTGGTGCCGTACGGCGCCAGGGCCCCTCGACGCGTTGCAACAACGAGGTGACATGGCAGCAGATACCCCACTGAGTAATCGTCTGGAAGACGACGACTACCCCGCGTACACCATGGGCCGGGCCGCCGAGATGCTCGGCACCACGCCGGCCTTCCTCCGAGCCATCGGTGAGGCTCGTCTGATCACTCCGCTGCGCTCGGAGGGCGGACATCGCCGGTACTCCCGCTACCAACTGCGGATCGCCGCTCGCGCCCGCGAGCTCGTCGACCGGGGAACCCCGATCGAGGCCGCGTGCCGCATCATCATCCTCGAGGACCAGCTCGAGGAGGCTCAGCGCATCAACGCCGAGTACCGTCGGGTCGCGAGCGAAGCGTCCGAGAGTTCGGGCCCCGCATCGAGCTGATCGCCTTGCCTGGCGCGGACAGCCGAGGTCGTCCCGCCGGCGTCGCGATCACGGTCGGCCCGACGCCGGCCTCGCCGACACGAGTGTCCGGCCTGCGGCGCGGCCGCGCTCACTCGCCGAGCAGGGCCTGCGCTCGCTCCGTGAGCAGGGGCAGCAGGCGTGTGCGCCAGGTGTCGAGGTCGATCATGCCGCTGGACATCCCGCCGTGGGCGTACGCCTCCCGGTAGACGGACGAAGCCTCGGCCTCGGCGCGGTCGAGGGCCGTGAGCTCGTCGAACGTCGCCCGCAGCAGGGCGATGGCGGCGTCCGGCGAGGGCGGGATCTCGGTGTGCGACAGGTGGTCGCGCATGGCCCGCCACAGGTGGGGGTCACCCCGCAGGCCCCATCTGTCCGGTTCGGGGTCGAAGAGGGCGGCCATGGTCGCGGCCCTCGCGTCATCATCCGGTTCTTCGTGTGCCACGGGGTCAGTCTTGCGCAGCCTCAGGAATGAGGGCTGGTCCGGTCAGGTGGTGGGGGGCGTGGTCAGGGTCGTGATCAGCTGGTGGGCTCGGGTTTGTTCGTTCAGGAGGGACTCGACCAACGGGCCCGTGCCCGGGTCCGGCGGGAAGTCGTCGGTGGAGGTGGGGGCTGGGGGTGTGGCCCGGTCCAGGTAGTGGGTGAGCGGGTGCGGGTCGGGGAGCAGGTGGACGCGGCCGTCGGTCAGGGCCTTGTGGACCGAGGTGTAGTCGAGGCCGAGGCGGGTCAGGCGTTCGCCGCCCGTGTAGCGGAGGTCCGGCGTGGGGGCGTTCTCCGTCGCGAGATGCGGGTGCCGTCGTGCGACCTCGTGCGTGGCGAGGATCGCCAGGAGGACGTGTTCCGTACCGATCGCGGCCGCGCCCAGGCGCTGTGCCTGCTCGTAGGTCTCCAGGCTCACCCAACGCGCGGGGCGCGACGCCCAGTTGATGCCGGAGCGTTTGACCAGCCACCGCTTCCAGAAGGGCAGGTGGCGGTAGTGGTCACGGCCGAGGAGTCTGTCGCGGGTGGCGTGCAGGAGCGGGGGCAGAGCGTCCGTCGCGCTGTCGGCCGTACCGTCGAGGCGGGCTCGTACGGCTTGTGGTGTGATGCCGCAGGCGCCCAGCAGTTCCACCGCGCGGTTGTCCTCGTCCAGCAGGGCGCGCAGCAGGTGCGGTGCGCCGAACTTCGCCTCGCCCTCCCGTTCCGCGTCGCCCATCGCCTTGGTGAGCGCCCTGGCCGCGGCGCCCGTGAAACGGTCGCTCCGGCTGTCGTCGTCGCCCAGCACCTTCCGCGCGTCGACGCTTTCCTCCGCGTCGTCGGTCGCGCTCCACGCGCCGTCCCGGTCCTGCCGGTGCCGTAGCACCGCCAGCAGGGCCGTCTTGGTCGCGCCCTCGCTCGCGAGTGCCTCGCGCGCGGGGCCCTTGGACGTGGTGATGCCGGCGAGCAGGTGCTCGGTGCCGAGGGCGCCCCCGCTGCCCGACTGGGCGCCCCGGGCCGCCCCCAGGATGCCCACGGTGTTCCAGTCGGGCTCCTTGATCGTTTCCATGCCGCCCTTCCCTCTTCTCGCTCGTCCTGATGTGCAGCCTCCCCGAGCGGGGGTGCCGGCCACATCGCCCCCGAGACGGACCTCGGCGGGCCTCGGCATGCCTCTCTGGTTGCACGTGGCGTGGCGGAGGGTGGAGCTCTGGGGGACAGCGGTCCTCGGGCTCGTCGTCAGCCGGTCGCGGGTGGGCCTTCGGCGGGTGGGCCTTCGGCGGGTGGCGGGGCCTCCACCTCGCCATCACGTTCCAGCCACACCCTCTCCAAAAAACGACGCCCGTACGGGATGATTCACCCTTCAACTGCACCAGCGTGGGGGGGACCATGAGCCACGACATCACGCCACCGCCCATGCCGGGCTTCGGGCCGCCGATGCCGCCGAAGCCGCCGGGCGCGAACCGGACGAACCTGATCATCGTCGGCTGTGCCGTCGCCGTCGTCGCCAGTGTCATCGGCACGGGCATCGTGGTGACCAACGACGGCGACGGCTCGGCCTCGCCCGCGCCGACGGTCACCGTCACGAAGACGGTCGCGGCGGAGGACGCCGACACCACCGGCGACGACAGCGGCAACGACGGCGGCGACAGCGGCGAGGGGACCGACGGTTCCTCCGAGGACGCGAGCGACACCGCGACCGACGACGACGGGGTCTTCGCCCTCGACGACGAGGTGATCTACGACAGCGACGTCGAGGTCGCGCTCTCCGGGTTCAAGCGCGGGGTGTCCAGCGAGTACGCGGTGCCCGAGAGCACGCCGTACGTGAAGTTCAACATCAAGATCACCAATGGGTCCGACGGCACGGTCGACGCCAACGAGCTGACCGTGAACTGCGCCTACGGCGACCAGGGCAAGGAGGGCGAGGCGATCTACGACGACGGCCTCGACGGGCTCCCCGACACCCGTATCCTCGCCGGACGCTCGCTCACCGTTCCGTGGGCCTGTGAGCTGCCCAAGGACGAAACGTTCCTCCAGGTCGAGGTCTCCCCCGACTACGACTCCGAGGAAGCGATCTTCACCGGCGACGTGAAGAAGTGAGGGACAGGCACACTTGAGACAGTGCGTACGGTGCGTGCAGCACGCGCGGTGCGTCGATAGGGCACCCCCGGGAAGGATCAGATGTTCATCATCTTCGGCACCAAGGGATACCTGTACCAGCTCGCGATACTGACGCTCGTGTGCGGACAGTGCGGTAACCCCGCCGCGCACACGCTCAGGAAGCGAGTCACGAAGTTCACGCTGTTCTTCGTGCCGCTCATCCCGATCTCGACGAAGTACCAGACGCAGTGCACCTTCTGCGGCGCCGAGCAGAAGGTCAGCGCCGAGCAGGCCGAGCGGCTCCAGGAGCAGAGCGCCGGCGCGCACGGCGGCCAGTCGTACGGCCAGCCTCAACAGCAGCAGCCGTACCAGTCGTGACACCGGGCGGGGGAAGGTCCGGAGTGAGAAGGGGCTGAGCCCCGGCGCGGGAACGGGCCGAGTCCGATGGCTGTGGGGAAGCTGTGGGTTTACTGATTCTCACTCTTCCCTCAGTGGTCGCACAGCTTCGCCCCAGGAGCGGCCTCGACAGTCGCTGCCATGAACGAAAAGAACGCGGCGACCCTCGCCCCGCCGAGGCATCGGGCCGACACTCCTTCACCCGCCGCCGGGGCCGCCGGGGCCCGTGGCGGGCTCGCCGTCCGAGGTCGGCGGCTGTTCACCGGAGCGCCGGAGGACCCGCGCTGGGCGCGCCCGGCCCTGTGGGCGATCCTCGTCCTGGCCACGGCGCTGTACGCCTGGAACCTGTCCTCCGTCACCGGCAACAGCTTCTACAACGCGGCCGTCTACAGCGGCACCAAGAGCTGGAAGGCGTTCTTCTTCGGCGCCCTGGACGCGGGCAGCTTCATCACCGTCGACAAGCCGCCGTTCGCGCTGTGGGTGATGGGCCTGTCGGCCCGGCTCTTCGGCTACGGCACCTGGCAGATGCTGCTGCCGATGGTCGCGGTCGGCGTCGGCTCGGTGGCGCTGTTGTACCGGATGGTCAAGCGTGACTTCGGGGCCGTCGCGGGCACGATCGCCGCGCTCGCGCTCACCCTGACCCCCATCACGGTCGCCCTCACCCGGGACACCAACCCGGACCCGATCCTCGTCTTCCTGATGCTGCTGGGCGCGGCGGCGCTGATGAAGGCCGTCCGCACGGGGCGTCCGATGCCCCTCGTCTGGTCCGGCGTCGCGATCGGCTTCGCCTTCCACACGAAGATGATGCAGGCGTACGTCGTCCTGCCGGCGTTCTTCCTGGTCTACCTGTGGGCGGCGAATACCTCGCTCGGCCGCCGTATCCGCAACCTGGCCGTCGGCACGGTCGCGCTGGTCGTGTCGAGCGCCTGGTGGATGGTGGTCGTGGATCTGATCCCCGCCTCCTCCCGGCCTTACATCGGCGGCTCGACCGACAACACGGTCTGGGACCTGGTCATCGGCTACAACGGCTTCGGCCGGATCTTCGGCGCCAGTGCGTCGGCGGGCTCGCAGGGAAACGGGGCGAGCTTCGGCGGCGAGGCGAGCGTCTACCGGATGTTCAACGAGATCATGGGCGGCCAGATCTCCTGGCTGATCCCGTTCGCGATCGTCGCGCTGGTGGGCGGTCTGGTGCTGCGGGGCCGGGCCCCTCGTACCGACGCCAAGCGCGCGGCTCTGCTGCTCTGGGGTGGCTGGTTCGTCCTGCACTACCTGACGTTCGCGCTCGCGGAGGGCACGTTCCACCCGTACTACGTCACCGCCATGGCGCCCGGTGTCGCGGCGCTGGCCGGGGCGGGTGGGGTGATGCTGTACGGCGCCTTCAAGGAGGGGTCGGTCGCGCGCTGGGGGTGGGTGCTGCCGCTGGCGGTCGCGGCGAGCGCGGTCTGGGCGGTCGTGCTGCTGCAGCGGGTCTCCGGTTCCGGAACGGTCTATACGGTCGCCCAGGTGGTGGCCGGTGTCGCCGGTGCGGTCGCCGTGATCGGGCTGCTCGTCGGACGGTTCATGCGGCGCCGCGAGCTGATCGGGCTGGCGTCGATCGCGGCGGTGGTCGCGCTGCTGGCGGGGCCCGCCGCGTATTCGGTCTCCGCGGCCACCACTTCCTCGTCCAACGGCACCAATCCGACGGCCGGTCCCAGCACCGGGGGTGGGATGGGCGGGGGCGGCGGCATGGGCGGAGGCCAGCGCCCGAGCGGAAGCGCTCCGACGGGCAACGCGCCCAGCGGCGACGCCCCGAGCGGCTCGACCGGCAGTCGGGCGGGCGGCCGTGGCGGCGGCATGGGCGGCGGCACCCAGGTCTCCTCCGAGATGATCACGTACCTGAAGAAGAACCAGGACGGCGCGACCTGGCTGGTGGCGGTGGCCACCGACCAGACGGCCTCCTCGATCATCCTGGAGTCGGGCGAGCCGGTGATCTCCATGGGCGGCTGGTCCGGCAGCGACGAGGCGATGACCCTCGCCAAGCTGAAGGCGCTGGTGAAGGCCGGCAAGCTCCACTACGTCGTCGTCGGCGACAGCGGCCGGGGCGGGAGCGGCAGTGCCGCCTCCGAGATCGCCGAGTGGGTCAAGGAGAACGGCAGCGCCGTGAGCGACTACAGCGACAGCGGGCTGTACCGCCTGGACGCGTCGGACGTGAGCTGATCACCCGCTCGCTCCGGATGTGAGCTGGTCGGCAGCCTCACCCTCGGGCGGGCCCCGGATCTCCCTCCGGTGGCCCGCCCCTGTCGTGCTCGGCGCGGGATACTGGGCGCATGCGGTTGCGAGGCCGGGGGTGTGTCGCCGCCGGGCTGGTGTCGGTGCTGGTGTGGGTGCTGATGGCGCTGGCCGGCTGTGCCGGAGGGGAGCGCGAGGGCGCCGCCCCGACCCGTACGCGCGAGGGCGCCGCCCCGACCCGTGCAGAGACGTCGGAGGCGTCCCCCACCCCCGTGAACCCGGTCTCGATCCCGGGCCTGATCGCCCGCCCGCACACCGGCTCCGACCTGCGTCTGGGCGCCGTGCTGGCCCGTACCGCCGCGTACACCAGCCACGCGGTGACGTACGAGGCCGACGGTCTGACCATCTCGGGGATCATGAACGTCCCCGAGGGCGAGGGGCCCTTCCCGGCGCTGGTGCTGGCGCACGGATACATCGACCCCGCCGTCTACACCACGGGGCGCGGGCTGGCCCGGGAGCAGGATCTGCTGGCCCGCGAGGGCTACGTCGTCCTGCACACCGACTACCGCAATCACGCGGGCTCCGACGACGACCCCGACAACGATGTGAACCTCCGCCTCGGCTACACCGAGGACGTCATCGGCGCGGCCCTGGCGCTGCGCGACTCCGGGCGCCCGGAGATCGACGGTGACCGGATCGGTCTGCTGGGGCGGTCGATGGGCGGCGGGGTCGTCTACAACACGCTGGTGGTGGCGCCGGGGCTGTTCGACGCGGCCGTGGTCTTCGCCCCGGTGAGCTCCCGCCCCGCCGAGAACATCGACCACTTCCAGCGACCCGACGGCGACCCGGTCGTCGCGGAGATCGAGGCCGCGCACGGCACCCCCGCCTCGAACCCGACCTTCTGGCGGGAGGTCTCGCCCCTCACCTACGTCGACCGCGTCACCGAGCCGCTCCTCATCCACCACGGCACCGCCGACGCGACCTGCCCCCTCGCCTGGTCGGAACGGACCGCGGCCGAGTTCGAGGCGGCCGGCAAGGACGTCCGCCTGATCAAGTACCCCGGCGAGGGCCACACGTTCGCCCCCCAGTGGCCCACGTCCATGCGCCACACCGTGGCCTTCTTCGACACACACCTCCGCTGAAGGGCACCGCGTCAGCCCTGGGGCTGCCGGCCCCCTCGTCGGGGCGCGGGCGCCGGGGAGGGGTGTTCCGTTCGGTCGTGGCGTCCCGTTGCCCGCAAGCTCAGGGTGACCGCTGCCGATGCGCACGCCAGCGCCGTCATCGCGGTGGCCGGTGAGGTCAGTTGGGCCAAGGTGCCTGCCAGGGTCGCGCTCACGCCCTGCCAGGTGAGCATGCCGGCCGAGTGCAACCCCAGGGCGTGGCCGGTGAGTTGGGGCGGGGTGAGGGTGAGGAGGTGGCGCTGCTGGACCAGGCTGGCGCCGAAGCCGACCGAGGCGAGGGTGGCGCAGGCCGCCGCGACGGGGGCCGGCGGGTGGAGGGCGAACAGCAGGTACGGCGTCGCCAGGAGCAGCAGGAGCGGCGTGGCCAGGCGGTCGCGCACCCGGGGCGGGAGCAGGCGGCCGACCGCCACGTCACCGACCAGCATGCCGAGCGCCGCGCAGGCGAAGAGGAAGCCCGCGCGGTCGGGGGCGTACGCGACGAACAGGGACTCGCAGCCGACGACGAGGCCGTTGGGGATCCACAGGCCCAGGTAGAGGCGGCGGCGCGGGGCGGACGACCACAGGAGCGCGTTCGTGCGCCAGGTCTCGGCGACCGACGGGCGACCGACGGCACGCGGGGCGCGGCGGCTCAGCCCGAGCGCGGCGCACAGGGCCGCCGCCGCGTACAGGGCCGCCGACACCAGCAGGGTGACCGCCGGGGAGAGGAAGGCCACCAGGGCGCCTCCGGTCGCGTAACCGGCGATCTGCGTCAGGCCGTGCAGCATGTTGAACAGCGAGCGGCCCAGCGGATAGCCGTCGCCGGGGAGGATCTCGTTCAGCAGGCCCCAGCGGACGCCCCCGCCGAGGGAGGCGACCAGACCCTGGGCCGCGATCACCGCGAAGACCGTCCACAGGGGCAGGGCGGGGAGGGACAGCACCGCCGTGCTCACCGCGAAGAGTGCTGCCAGGCCCGTCAGCGTCGCCCTCGGCGGCAGGCGGTCCGCCGCCGAGAGCAGGGTCGTCGCGCCGATCATCTGGGCGAGGGAGGGGCCGAACATGCTGAGGGCGGACAGGAGGGGGAGCCGGTCGCCGCGTAGACGGCGGTGCCGAGGGCCAGGCCGCCGATCGTGGAGGCCGCGACCTGGAGGGCGGAGGAGACGAAGAGCGGGGTGAACTCCCGTGTACGGAAGAGGGATCGATAGCCGTGCATGGAGAACGAGCCTGGGGTGCGCCGCCCTTCCTTCGTAATGTTTCGCGCACGCGCGAAAGGTTGGTCGGGGTCGGGGGCCGGAGGCAAGCTCGGTTCGACGTCAGGAGGGGTTTTCTTGGGCTGGTGGCAGGTCAACGCCGATACCCTCGCCGGCAGCCGGTTCGTCGTCTCGCCGCTCGCGGAGACGTTCGCGAGCCTGAAGATGCTGCACGCCGGGACGGGCACGCACCCCGGGGAGCAGGCGTGGCTGCGGGCCCATCTCCCGGCGTACCGGGCCGCGTTGGCCGGTGACCCGCTCACCGCCCTGCTGATCCGCGCCGGGCTCGGGCAGGAGTGGATCGCCGACTTCCTCACGCCCGCGCCGCGCGAGGGGGAGACCTTCGCCGCCGAGATCGCCCGGGTCCGGGGCGCCGACCCGGCCGCCGCCCGCGCCCACCTCGCCCTCTCCCTGCGCGGCCCTCTGCCCGCCGCCCTGCACCGGGACGACCTGCCCGGCCGCGCGGCCGACCTGCTGACCCATGTGTGGGAGGAGACCGTACGGCCGTACTGGGAGCGGCGGCGGCGCGTGCTGGAGGCCGATGTGCTCGCCAGGACCGCGCGGTTGGGGCAGGGCGGCTGGGCGGCGGTGCTGGACGCGATGCGGCCGGGGATGCGGTGGCTCGGCGAGAACCGGCTCCAGGTCAATCTGCACGAGTACCCGCCGCGGGAGATCTCCGGGGCGCGGCTGGTCTTCGTGCCGGTCACGCCGCAGCGCACGGGCTGGGTGGCGTGGGAGGAGCGCGAACGGTACGCCGTCGTCTACCCCTGCTCGGGCACCCTCGCCACCCCGGGCACCACCGCCACCACCGGCACCACCGGCACCACCGGCAGGGGTCCCGTCGTCAGCACCGTCGCCGGCGCCCCCTTGATCCCTGCCGTCCGCTCCACCCCCGCCGTCCCCGCCACTCCCGCCACCCCCGCCACCCCCGCCGTCCCCGCTGCCCTCGGTCCCCTCCTTGGTGAGGCTCGGGCTCGGGTTCTTGGGCTTCTTGAGTCGCCCATGAGCACCACCCAGCTGTGTGCCCTGACCGGGCAGGGGCTCGGGTCCGTCGGGCGTCATCTGAAGGTGTTGCTGGACGCCGGTCTCGTGCGGCGCGGGCGGGCCGGGCGTTCGGTGCTGTACGCGCGGACGGCGGCCGGAGAGGTGCTGCTCCAGGCCGGTCGGGGGGCGTGAACCCGAGCGGAGGGGGCGTGCGGTACCGGAGATAGCATCCGGTCATGACTACTGACAACGCCACCCCCTCCGTCCTGGACGTGCAGATCGACGCCCTCAAGGGCGGCCCCGCGGACCTCGCCCAGTACGCCGGTCAGGCCGTCCTCGTCGTGAACGTGGCCTCCAAGTGCGGCCTCACCCCCCAGTACACGGGCCTCGAAGCGCTCCAGGCCCGCTACGCCGCGCAGGGCTTCACCGTGCTGGGCGTGCCGTGCAACCAGTTCCTCGGGCAGGAGCCCGGCTCCGCCGAGGAGATCGCGGAGTTCTGCTCGGCGACGTACGGCGTCACCTTCCCGATGACCGAGAAGGTCGAGGTCAACGGAGAGGGCAGGCACGCCCTGTACGAGCGGCTCGTGGCCCACGCGGACGCCGAGGGCCACAGCGGCGACATCCGCTGGAACTTCGAGAAGTTCCTGATCGGCCGCGACGGCTCGGTCGTCGCGCGCTTCTCGCCGCAGACCGAGCCCGAGTCGGCGGAGCTGGTCGCCGCCGTGGAGAAGGCCATCGGCTGACGCCCGCGAGGGCATGTCGGCTCCAGGGCCGCCGTTGACCTTGTCCCTGGGGCAAGGGGCACCGTCTCTCTCGCCGGGCGGAGGGCGCCCGGTGACGGAGGACGACCCAGTGGACCCAGGGGACATGGACGATCTGCTCACCATCGGCGTCTTCGCCGCCCGCGCGCGGCTGTCGGCGAAGGCACTGCGGCTGTACGACCGGCTGGAGCTGCTCCCGCCGGCGTACGTCGACGAGGTGAACGGCTACCGGTACTACCGGGCCGACCAGGTCGAACGTGCCCGACTGGTGGCCCTGCTGCGGCAGCTCGACATGCCACTCGCGCGGATCGCCGAGATCGTGGACCTCGTCGAGCGCGACGGCAGCCGGGCGGCCGAGCGGTTGGCCGCGTACTGGGCCGGGGCCGAGGAGCGGTTCGCGTCCCAGCGGACCCTGGTCGCCTACCTCCGTGGACGGTTGTCGGGAACGGAGTCAGGCATGGCGGAGACGTACGGAACGTTCGCGATCGAAACGGTCGACACGGCACCCCAGGTGCTGCTGACCCAGTCACGGCACACCCTCGCGGACGAGCTGCCCGCGTGGATCGGGGCGTCGCTCGGACGGCTGGAGGAGGGCGCGGCGGCCTGTGGCGGTGTCGCCGGGGCACCGTTCGTCGTCTACCACTCCGAGGTGTCGATGGAGAGCGACGGGCCCGCGGAGTCGTGCGTGCCGGTGGCCGACGAGGGTGCCGCGCGGGCCTGGGCCGCCGAACACGGGCGGGCCTGGGAGACCAGGGTGCGCGTGGAGCCCGCGACGCGGCTCGTCTACACCCGGATCAGCAAGGCCCAGGTGGCCCATCCGCAGATCCTCGCGGCGTTCGAGGCGGTCGAGCGGTGGATCGCCGGGCGGGGGCTGCGGGTCACCGGCCCGTGCCGCGAGATCTATTTCGCGGACTGGGAGGCGGCGGGTCCCGAGGACCCGGTGTGCGACGTGGCGTTCCCGGTCGCATCCTGAGCCGTGCGGTAGCCGTTCAGTAGCCGGGCGGTAGCCGTGCGGAGGTGGTGCGGTAGTGGTCCGGTGGCCACGCAGGGGCCGGGCGGTACCGGTACGGCCGAGGGGTTTCCCTACGGCCGTACCGGATCGGGCAGCTCCTGTCGGCCAACTGTCAGCGGGTGATTAGCGTCTACACCAACAAACGGACAACACCCGCCCGCACGAGACGAACGGAACGGACGAGCCGCAGTGGCCTTTGCCGAGCTGACACCACGACGACCCGTCTCGCGTGCCGACGGGCCGTCGCCGTCGCGCGAGCCGTGGCGGGAACGCCATCGGGTGCCCCTCACGGCCGCCCTGTGCGCCCTGCCGCTGTACGTCGTGTGGTGGGCCGTCTTCGCGACCGGCGGCGGCGATCTGGCGGCCCAGGTGGCGTGGGCCGAGTTCGCGAAGACGTACCCGGACTCCGCGGTCAACCTGTTCTGGTACGGGGGGCTGCACGCGGCGAACTACAGCGTGCTCTCGCCGTATCTGATGGCGGCGTTCGGCGTCGTCCCGGTCACGCTGCTGTCGGGGCTCTCCGCGTCCTGGCTGGCCGGCGAGGTCGTCACCCGAACGGGCGTACGGGCGCCGGTTCCTGTCGCGCTGGCGGCGACGTTCTCGCTGTGGTGTCAGGTGGTGTCCGGCCGCTCCACGTTCATGCTGGGCACGGCCTTCGCGATGGGCGCCCTGCTGGCGGTGGTGAGCGGGCGTACCGGGCGGCACATCGCGGTGGCGGCGGTGTGCGCGACGCTGTCCACGTTGGGGAGTCCCGTCTCCGGGCTGTTCCTCCTCGTGGTCGGTGCCGCGTATCTGCTGTGCCGTGAGTGGGGTCGGGCGGCGGCGCTGCTCGCGCCGCCGGTGACCGTGGTCGCCGTGACCACGCTGCTGTTCCCCTTCGAGGGCGAGCAGCCCATGGCCTTCAGCCGGATATGGCCGCCGGTCGTGCTGTGCGCGGTGGTGGTGCTGGTCGCGCCGAGCGCCTGGCGGGTGCTCCGCCTGAGCGCCGCGATCTACGCGCTCGGTGTGGTCCTCTGCTACCTGATCCCCACCCCCATCGGCACCAACGTCGAACGCCTCCTCGAACTGGCGGGCCCTGCGGCGGCCCTGGCGATCTGCCTCTACCGGGGCGAGTCCCGTACGGCCGACGACGGACGTCTCCCCCTGTCCTGGTTCACGCCCCGACGGCGGGCGGTGGCCGGCGTGGTGGCCCTGGTGCTGTCCGTGACCTGGCTGACGGGCAAGACGACCGCCGACATCGTCACCAACACCAAGGTGCCCGAGTGGGCCGTGAAGACCGACGGCGTGGTGCGCGAGCTCAAGCGGCTGGGCGCCTGGAAGACCCGCGTCGAGGTGGTACCGGCCCGCGACCACCGGGAGGCCGCGATCCTCGCGCCGTACATCAACATGGCGCGCGGGTGGAACCGGCAGGCCGACGTCGAACGCGGGCGGCTCTTCTACGAGGGGCACGGCGGGACCGAGGTGCCCGAGGGGGCGTTCACCCCGGCGGCGTACAAGGCGTGGCTCTCGCAGTGGGCCGTCGGTTTCGTCGTCCTCGTCAACGGTGAGCCGGACGGGCCCGCCGAGCTCGAACACGCGCTGGTGAGCAGCGGGCCGGACTATCTGGAGCCGGTCTGGCAGGACGCGAACTGGAAGATCTACCGGGTGAAGAACGCGACACCGCTGGTCGACAGGCCCGCCACCGTCGTCAGCGCCGACGGGGCCAACCTCGTGGTCCACATGCCGCGGGCCGGCGAGGTCACCGTCCGCGTGGCCTACTCCCCCTGGCTCTGGGCCGACAACGGCTGCCTCACCGCCGACCGCGGGTCCGACGGCGACCTCACCGAGTTCACCCGCCTCACGGTCCACGAGCCGGGCGACGTCCGCATCAGCTCCCAGTACGGCGGCCCGTCCCGGACGACGACCCTGGAGTGCGAGAAGGAGGCCGACGAGAAGGCGGGGGTGGAGGGCGGAGAGGGGTAAGGCCCGCGCTCGGGGGCCTGGCCCCGGTCTCCGAGCCTGACCCCGGTCTCCGGGCCTGGCCCCGCTCGCACGAAAGCGCCCCCTCCGGTCTTGGGACGGAAGGGGCGCTTCTGCGTTGGACGGTTCGGCGGTTGGGCCGAGTGACGGTCGAGTCCGCCTCGGCGACTGCCGGGCCGGTCAGCTCACGCGGGTCAGCCTGGTGAGGAAGTCGGGCTCGGTGAGGGGCTTCTGGAGGGCCACGGGGACCTCGACGCCCTCGCCGGCGCCGTCGCCGACGATCAGGGTGCCGACCTCCGTACCCGACTTCGCCTCGTTCGGGATGGTCGCGCTCGCGTCGAGTTCCAGCTTGACGGTCTTGCCCGCCCAGCCGACCGCCGCGACGTTCTTCGTGGCCACGACCGGGGTCCGGCCACCGAGCCCGTCGTCGACGTACCCGACCACGTCGCCCTTCTTCAGGATCGTGTCGGAGGTCACCGCGTCCTGGGCGGCGACCATGGCCGTCTTGCTGACCGCGTTGACGGTGTCGATGATCGGCGGCGTGTGCTGGCCGAGGATCGCGCCGACGACGATCGCCGTCTCACCGCCGACCTCCTTCGTGGCCGCGAACAGTAGGTTGCCGCCGGCCGCCGTGGTGGAGCCGGTCTTGATGCCGATGGCGTTGTCGTACGGCACGAGGGTGTTGTAGTTCCGGTGCTTCAGACCGGACGGGTCCTTCCACTCGGGGAGCCTGGTGATGTCCGTCAGGGCCTTCATCTTCACCAGCGCGTTGCCGAGCTTGACCTGGTCCTCGGCGGTGGAGACGGTCGTCTCCTTCAGCCCGGACGGGTCGGTGTACGTCGTGTTCTTCATGCCGAGGTCCTTGGCGGCGGCGTTCATCTTCTTGACGAACGCCTCCTCCGAACCGTTGCTGTCCCAACGGGCGAGCAGCCGGGCGATGTTGTTCGCGGACGGAATCATGATGGCCGCGATCGCGTCGTACTGGGAGAGCTGGTCGCCCTCCTTGACGGTGTTGAGCGTGGACTCGCCGTCCTTGTCGTAGCCGCCCTCGGTCTCCGCCTTCGCGTCGACGGGGATGGTCGCGCCCTTCTCGCCGGCCTTCATCGGGTGGTCCTTGAGGATGACGTACGCGGTCATCGCCTTGGCGACGGAGCCGATGGCGACGGGCTTCTGCTCGCCGAAGCTGTCGACCGTGCCGATGCCGTTGACGTCCATCCAGCCCTGGCCCTCGGCGGGCCACGGCAGGGAGACCTTGTCGCCCTCGAAGGCGTACGACGCGTCGGCGGTGAGGGCGAGGGTGGGGGTGGGGAGCGGGCGTACGGCCTGTACGACCGCAAACACGATCACCAGCAGGATCAGCAGCGGGGTCCAGATCTTGACCCGGCGGATGAACGTCCGCACCGGGGTCTGGCGCGGCGGGGGTGTGTTCGTCAGCTCCGCGAGGAGGTCCAGCGGGGGCTTCGGCGGCAACGGCTGCTGTGTCGTCCGCTCCGGGCCCACCTGGGGGAGGGCGCGGGTCGCCTCCGCCGGGGCGGGGGGCGCGGGGTGGGGCGCCGCCGCCGGGGGCCTGAGGGTCGTGGTCTCGTCCAGCGGCTTCAGGGCTACGAATTTGCTGGTGCGTTCGGCGGGGGGTGCGGGTTCGTCGACGCCTACGCCGCCTTGGGCGCCCTTGCCGCTGTCGGCGCCCTTGTCGTCGTCGGTACGCCTGTCGCTGTCAGCGTCGGTGGACACGCCGGCGCGGTCGGAGGGGGCGTCGGCCTTCGCGGGCTCGGCGTCCTCGGGGGCGGCGTCGGCCTTGGCGGGCTCGGCGTCCCGTGGGGCGGCGTCGCCCAGCTTGAGCATGGTGGTGGGCTGGTCGACCGCGGGCAGCCGGGGGGCACGGAAGATCGCGGTCGGCTGATCCACCGCCGCCTCGGCTCCGCCATCGCCCCCCGCTCCCCCACCCGCACCACCCGTGCGACTTTCGTCGTCACCTGCGGGTGGCCCTTGCGGGGCTACCTCACCGCCGGCGGCTACGGGTTCGTCGTCGGCAGGGTCGCGCACCTCGTCGGCGGCGACCTTCGCGTCACCAGCGGCCTCACGTGCGTCGACGACGGCTCCCGGCTCGTCGTCGGCAAGGTCGCGCGCGTCGTCAGGGTCCTTGCCCGCGTCGCCGGCTTCGGGTGCGTCGTCGGCCGCTTCGCGTACCTCGTCGGCAGCTCCCGGCTCGTCGTCGGGGAGGTCGCGTGCGTCGGCGGCGGCCGCCCCTGCGGCACCGGCGGCTTCGCGCAGGTCGTCCGCGATGTCACGCGCCTCGTCGGCGGAGGCCTTCGCGTCACCAGCGGCCTCACGTGCGTCGACGACGGCTCCCGGCTCGTCGTCGGCGAGATCGCCCGCCTCGTCAGGGCCCTTCCCCGCGTCGCCGGCCGCCTCGCGTACGTCGTCGGCCGTCGTCGGCTCGTCGTCCACGAGGTCGCCCGGGGCGTCAGCAGCCGGCCCCGCGCCACCGGTGGCCTCGGCGGGGCTGCGGGCCTCGTCAGGGGCCGCCGATGCGGCGCCGGGGGCCTCGGGCGTGTCGTCGGGGGCCTGCTGTACGCCTCCGGTGGTCTTCCGTGCGTTGTCGGGGGCTTCCCGGTCGGCGTCAGGCGTCTGCCGGACGTCCTCAGCAGTCGCTTCCGCGCCGTCGACGGTCTCCCGTCCGGCTTCGGCAGCGCCGGTGCCGGTGGCAGGGGCCGTGTTCGCCTTCGCCTCCGCCGCCGGGGCGGGATCGGCAGAGCTCGCGTCGTCTCCGGTTTCTTCGCCGTCGGCTGCGGCATCGGTCTCGGCGCGTGTGTTCTTCCCCGCGCCGGCGCCCGCGCCGCCCCCGGCTTCCCCTGCGTCGGCGGCCGCGGCGGCATCCCGTCCGCGTGGGTGCGCGTCGTCGTCCTCGGGCCTGTCGGCCGGCGTCGGTTCCCTGTCGGTGTCGGCGGCGGTAGCCGAGGCCGACACCGACTCGTCGGTCCGCTCCCGGGTCGCGCCGACCTCCGCCGGGCTGTCGTCCGCCGGGCTGTCGTCATCCGCCCGGCCGCCGTCCTCCGCCGGGCTGTCGGCGTCGTCCGGGGCCGCGTCCCTCTGGGACCCGTTCGGGTCCCCGGCCGCCGCACCAGCCCCGGCCGCGCCCTCGGCATCCGGCTCGTTCCGCAGGGTCCCGGCGGTTTTCGGTGCCCCCCGGCCCGTATCCGCATCCGCATCCGCATCCGCGGACCCAGGCGCATCGTTCCGCTTCAGGGCTTCCGTCTCCGCCGCCTCCAGCAGGGCCCGGCGGGAGAAGACCGCCGTCGCCTGGTCGGGCTTCGGGGCGGAGGGTCGGGACATCGCGAGGCGTGGGTCCGGCGTGGGGCCGGAGGACTGGCCGGGGACCGAGCCCCCGGGGTCCGGAACCGCTGGCTCGTTCCCCGACGTCGACTCCGTCGACGACTCGTACCGCTTCGACCTGTCGGGGGACGTGCCCGCCACCGATGCCTCCTCCCGCGCGCCGCCCGTCCTAGGAGCGCGCGCCCAACCGAACCGTGAACCGTCTACCCGTGAATCCGCGAATCCGTGAAAAAACCCGCCGCCCGGACACTAGTCACCGGCGCACGACCGCGCCGCGCCGCTGTCCGAACCATGTACCAGTGTCCTGTGTGCGGGCTTAACCCCTGCGGTAGACGAGAACGACATACCTATCGGTTCCACTACATTCCGGTCACGCACTCTCGACAGACCAATGTGAGAGGGGTCACCCTGTCATTCATCCACGCGGGGAGGCATGGATGGGCAGGAGCCGCAGAAGTATTCCGGAAGAGCTTCTACTGCTGGCGCTGGACCCGGCCACGGGTACCACCGCACAGCCGCAGTCGCTCGACCTCGGTCTGGCCGGAGCGCAGCTAGTGGAGCTGGCGCTGGCCGGACGGATAGCCCCAGACGGGGATCGTATCGCCGTGGTGTCCCCACGGCCGACTGGAGATCCGACACTGGACTGCGCGTTGGAGTTGCTGCGAAGGCGTGGCGCTCCCGTACGGGCGGTCCACTGGATAGGCGGGCCGCGTCTCGGGCTCCGCCAGACCTACCTCTCGCATCTGGAGCGGTGCGGCATGGTGCATGCCGTGGCGGGCCAGATGTGCGGAGTGCTGCCGACGACTCGCTACCAGGCGAGTCAGACCGAGATCAGCCGGGAGATCCGAGCCCGGCTGGATTCCGCGATCCGCACCGGCGTACCGCCGGACCCGCGGACCGCGGCGCTCGCCGCCCTGGCGCACGCGGTCGGCCTCGGCAAGCACCTGTATCCGGGGAACGAGGGACGCTCGTCCCGCTCCCGGCTGCGGGACCTGATCCGGCACGACCCCATGGGCGGCCTGGTGGCCCACGCCGTCATGGACGTGCAGAACGGCGTGGCCGCACAGCCACGCCGCAGCCCGGCACCGACCGGCCGTCAGGCCGCCCCCGGCGCCAGGCCGCCCGCACCGGAGCCCGCGCGCGGCGTTCCGCTGCAGCCACGCCGTGGCTCGATGGCCCGCGTGGTGGCGCACTGAGAACCACACCAGGCACGGCACGAGGAACCACACGAGGCACGCGCTGAGGCATCGAGGTGCGTGTGGGCGTCGGACCCCAGAGCCGCGGGTCCCGATCCCACCGCACCACGTGCCCCCGCGCACCACATGCCCCGCACCACGTGTGCCGCGCACGAGCAGCACCGGCATCATCAGCACCACCCGCACTACCAGCACCACCGCACCACCCGGACCACTTGCATCGCCGGCACCGGACCGCTCGTAGGGACACCAGGACCCGTCCGGGAGCCGCTGGTTCGCGCGGGGCGTGTGCGGCCGTACGTACGGCCGCACACGCCCCGCGCGACCGCATGTCCGCGCCGGTCCGTGCACGCGCGCTTCCGTCGCACGCCCGCGGCGCCAGTCGAGCGCCCGTCGAGCGCCCGGCGCGGCCGTCGTTCAGCTGTTCCGGCGGATATGCGGCGGAGATCCCTCCACGGCGGGAAAACACCGGCGCAAACGGCGCGTGCGCAGCGCATATCCGCTGTTTTCCAGCGGTACTCAGCACCTTGGTGGCAATCTGCTCAGCAGCAGATACGCAAAGTAGAGGCACGCAGCCGGAGGTGCACGTCCCGTGGCGTCCAATGTCAATCCCACCGTCAGGCGACGCCGGTTGGGCCAGGAGCTGCGTCGGCTCCGCGAGCTCAAGGGCATGACCGCCGAAGAGGTCGCCGAGCGACTGCTGGTCTCCCAGTCGAAGATCAGCCGGCTGGAGAACGGCCGCCGCTCCATCAGTCAGCGCGACGTCCGCGACCTCTGCGGGGTCTACGAGGTCGAGGACCAGAGAGTGGTCGACTCCCTGATGCAGATGGCCAAGGACTCCCGCCAGCAGGGCTGGTGGCACGCGTTCGGGGACGTACCGTACAGCGTCTACATCGGGCTGGAGACCGACGCGGAGTCGTTGCGCGTCTACGATCCCCAGGTCGTCCCCGGGCTGCTGCAGAGCCGCCCGTACGCCGAGGCCATCATCAGGGGCGCGCTGCCCGAGACGTCGGCGACGGAGATCGACAAGCGCGTGGAAGTGCGCATACGGCGCCAGGACCGGGTCACCACCGACACCAACCCCCTGCGGCTGTGGACGGTGTTGGACGAGGCGGCCCTGCGCCGGGTGGTGGGGTCCCGGTCGGTGATGCGTGAACAGCTGGAGCACCTCATCGAGTTGTCCCAGGTCCCGCATGTCACGGTGCAGGTTTTGCCGTTCGAGGTCGGGGCCCATCCGGGCATCAACGGCCAGTACGCCATCCTGGAGTTCGTCGACGCGGCGGATTCGAGCGTCGTGTACATCGAAGGCGTGACCAGCGACCTCTACCTGGAGAAGCCGCACGACGTGCAGAAGTACACCGTGATGTACGAGCACCTCCGGGCGCAGGCGCTGAACGTGGAGCAGTCGCGGCAGTTCATCGAGACCGTCGCGAAGGAATACGCGCGCTGATCTCGCGGCCCGTGAACTCCCTCGAACTGTCCGGAACTCCCGTGAACTGTCGTCAAGTCCCTGACAGTGGCCACTCCTGCACGAGGAAGCGCCGGAAGATACACCCTGCACACGGTTCAATGGAAGACTAAAATGGAATATGCCACCCGCACGAGTGAATAGTCGCTTCGTCTGCCGATGCTGACGAGTAGCGTCGATCACGCCAGGAGGTCACCAGTCTTGGCGCAAACCGAACCGCGGGTCCCGTAGGGAACCCGCGGCGCGGCGACAGCAACTCAGCGACGAACCAGCACCGGAGCAGAAATGGCAATTCAGCAAGGCGCCACGGACAGGTGGGTCAAGTCCTCCTACTCCCAGGGGAACGGCGCGTGCGTCGAGATCAAGTCCCCCGTCCTGTCCGCCATGGCGGTCCGGGACTCCAAGGTCACCGACGGTCCCACCCTGGCGTTCCCCGCCGACGCGTGGAACACCTTCGTCTCCTCGGTCAAGGCCTGAGCTACGGTTCCGGCCCTCGATCGAGCGCCTGAACGACAACTCCACAAGCACCACCGACAGAGCCCTCTCGACCGGCCCGCCGTCCTGGCCGAGGGGGCTCGGCCTTTGCCCGAACGCGGCTAGGAGCTCTTGCCTCTGCCCGGACGGGTTCGGCTAGCGCAGTCTGTCCACGTACCGGTCCGTCCCCGGCACCGTGGGGACGAACGGGGCCAGCAACTCCAGCCTCCCCAGCCCGCCTTCGGCGATCGCCTCCCCCAGTCCGCCGAAGGACGCCTCCCAGCAGTCCCGTGGATCCGCCTCCAGGAACCAGAGGAGGGTCAGGCGGGTGTCGACGCCCTCGACCTGCTTCACGTACGACATCCGGTCGAGCGGCAGCGGGGTGGGCCGGAAGACCGTGACCATCGCGGCCGGTGAACCGGCGAGCCGCTTCGGGAGGTGGCGGGATCGCAGCCACTCCAGCAACTCCGCCCGCTCCTCGGGCCCTTCGGCGTCGACGACCTGGAGCACGAGGCCCGCGTACGGGTGGTCGAGGGCGTGCATGTCACGTGGACCGGCGGCCCCGTCGCGGTAGACGGTCGCCTCGTGGTCCTGGAACGCCGTGAAGACGTGCGTACGGTCCTGGTAGACGCGTGCGTCGCGATTCAGCCGTTTGTTGATGGCGACGGTCCAGCGCATGTGGTCGTCGTAGCGGCCGTCGGTGATCCAGTACGTGGAGAGGTAGCAGCCGGCGGTGACCGGCTGGGCGATCGCCGACTTCTCGGGGGTGCGCAGGAGTTGGAGGTCGCGGGTGGCGACCCACCGGCGTCCGGCGAACATCCAGGGCATGGCCATCGCGCCCGCGTAGTAGTGGTCGTCCTCGTACCAGCGGTTGTACGCGTACTCGTGGCCCGGGTGCGGCTCGACCATCGTGATCAGGGCGTGGCCGGGGCGGACGCCGTAGGGGCCGACGGCGGCCAGTTCGGCGTAGGTGGCGCTGCGGGTGTCCTCGCTCATGTGCTGTCCCTTCCGTCCTCCTGCGGTCGCCCATACTCTGACGCTCCGTCAGATAATGTGCCAGAGCCGGGAGGTCTCCGATGTCACTGCTCGCGGGAAGGACCGTCGTCGTCTCGGGGGTCGGGCCCGGGCTGGGCCGGCGGGTCGCCGCGGCGGTCGTACGGGACGGCGGGAACGCCGTCCTGGGGGCGCGCACGGAGGCGAATCTCGCCAAGGCCGCGGCGGACGTCGACCCGGACGGCGCGCACACGGCGTACCGGGCGACCGACATCTCCGACGAGGCGCAGTGCGCGGCGCTCGCGGCGCTGGCGCGGGAGCGGTTCGGGGGTGTGCACGCGGTGGTGCACGTGGCGGCCCGGGACGGCTACTTCGGGGGCCTGGAGGACGCCGACTTCGCCGCCTGGCAGGCGGTCCTGGACGTGAACCTGCTGGGCACCCTGCGGATGACCCGGGCGTGCCTGCCCGAACTGAAGGCGGCGGGCGGCGGCTCGGTCGTCTTCATCGGCACGCAGTCGGCGGTGGCCGCGCCCTCGCAGGTGCGGCAGGCCGCGTACGCGGCGTCCAAGGGGGCGCTGACCAGCGCGATGTACTCGCTGGCCCGGGAGTTGGGCCCGCACCGGATCCGGGTCAACACCGTGCTGCCGGGGTGGATGTGGGGGCCGCCCGTCGAGGCGTACGTACGGTTCACGGCGCGCGGTGAGGGGGTGCCGGAGGCGGAGGTGCTGGGCCGGCTGACCGACCGGGTGGCGCTGCCGGAGCTGGCCACGGACGGGGACGTGGCGGACGCGGCGGTGTTCCTGGCGTCCGACCGCGCACGGGCGATCACCGGCCAGTCGCTGCTCGTCAACGCGGGTGAGCTGATGCGCTGAGCGGTACGCCGACCCCTCTGGGGCTGCCGCCTCCCCCGGCGACGGGAGTGATCCTTTTCAGCCATCGAAGGTTCATATACATAAACGCAAGTCATCGCCCGGAACTTCTTTACTCGCTATTGACCTTCCACTTCCTTGCCGTGGGCATGCCACCGAACCCAGAGTTCACATGCCTGACCCAAGTCTGAACCTGGCGGCGGACCCTGGAAGGGGGCCCATGAATAGTCTCGACTGGGCCGTGCTCATCGGCTACTTCGGTGTGATGGTCGCGATCGGCGTCTGGTCGCACAAGCGCGTGGACAACGTCAGCGACTTCTTCACCGCCGGCGGCAAGATGCCCTGGTGGCTCTCCGGCATCTCGCACCACATGTCGGGCTACAGCGCGGTGATGTTCACCGGCTACGCCGGCATCGCCTACACCTACGGCGTCACCTCCTTCGTGACCTGGTCGTTCCCGATCGCCCTCGGCATCGCCATCGGCTCCAAGCTGTTCGCGCCGCGCATCAACCGGCTGCGTTCACGGCTGCATGTCGCCTCCCCGCTCGAATATCTGAAGAGCCGTTACAACCTGGGCACCCAGCAGGCGTTGGCCTGGTCCGGCATGCTGCTGAAGATCGTGGACGTCGGCGCCAAGTGGGCCGCGATCGCGACCCTGCTGTCGGTCTTCACCGGCGTGTCCCTGAACCAGGGCATCCTGATCACCGGCACGATCACGGCCGTCTACTGCACGATCGGCGGCCTCTGGGCGGACGCGCTCACCGAGTTGGGCCAGTTCGTCATCCAACTGCTCGCCGGTATCGCCATGTTCATCGCCGTGGTGGCCAAACTGGGCGACTACGGCGGCTTCTTCGGCGTCTGGGACCACCCGAAGCTGGACGGCCACGCCGAGCCGCTGGTGGGCCCCTACGGCACGATCTTCCTGCTCGCCTTCCTGTTCATCAAGCTCTTCGAGTACAACGGCGGCATGCTCAACCAGGCCCAGCGCTACATGGCCACGGCGACCCCGTACGAGGCCGAGCGCTCCGCGCGGCTGTCGGCCGCCCTGTGGCTGGTCTGGCCGCTGGTGCTCTTCTTCCCCATGTGGATGTCGCCGCTGCTGGTGACGTCGGAGAAGGGCGACGGCTCCGACTCGTACGCCCTGATGACCGAACAGCTGCTGCCGCACGGGCTGTTGGGCCTCGTCATCGTCGGGTTCTTCTCCCACACCATGGCCATGTGCTCCTCCGACGCGAACGCCATCGCGGCCGTCTTCACGCGGGACTGCGCGCCGGTGATCTGGCGCCGGGCGCGCACTTGGAGCGAGGGGCAGGGGCTGCGGGTCGCCCGGATCACGACCGTCGTCTTCCTCGGCCTGTCCATGGCGGCGGCGACCCAGGTCAACTCGCCCGCCTTCAAGGACATCATCACCGTCGTCATCAAGTGGGTGGCGGGGCTGATGGGACCGATGGCCATCCCGATGATGCTCGGCCTGCTGCGGCCGTTCCGCCGCTCCGGTCCGACGGCGGCGCTCACCAGCTGGGCGTGCGGGCTGTTCGCCTTCTGGCTGGTGAACTACCCCATCCACTGGAACCTCGACGGCGGCGTGCCCCTGCAGTTCCAGGTGTCCATCCCGCTGGCCGTGTCGCTGGTGCTGTACATCGTCATCGGCTTCATCAAGCCCGAGGACACCCCCGAGCGGCTCGCGATCATCGAGACGATCAACTCCGACGGCGACGGCGACGGCAAGGGCGGCGCCGGGGCCATGGCACCCGTACCGGCCCAGGGCAAGGACGCGTCCAGCCCCAGCGGGGTCTGAGGGCACGCGACGGGGGCCGTGAGGTCGTGAGGCCTTGAGGTGCGCGTGACCGTGAGGGTCGTTCCGGGGCGGCCGGGGCGGCCCTCACGGGTGCGTCGGAGGGGTCAGCCGCAGTGGGCCGCGATGGTGCGGGCGCAGGTCAGGGACTCGGTGTGGGTGGTGTCGACCTCCAGGTCGTACTGGACGCCCCGGTGGACGAGGTCGGCCTGGGCGGCGGCCATGCCCCGGACGCGGTCGCCGCGGGCGATCTCGCGGGCGGCGGCCACGGTGCGGTCGCAGCGGACGCCGACCCAGAGGACGCCCAGCGGGTCGTCCTGGTCGTCGAGGAGCTTCTGCCAGCGCTGCTGGGAGGTGGCTCCGCCGAGGAAGACGTCGTCGACGATGACGCGGGCGCCGGCGCGGGCCATGGCCACGATGCCCCTCGCCCAGGCCTGTTCCAGGGCACGGAAGTCGGCTCCTGTCGCCACCGCGCCGTCGGCGGAGATCTCGATGCCGCCGTCCGAGGCCTGCATCCTCGCGGGCATGGCGTCGATGAGGGAGTCGACGCCGAAGGCGAGCCACTGGTCGGGGAGTTCGGCCTGCAGGCACCGGACGATGCCGGACTTGCCGGCGCTGGAACCGCCGTTGAGGATGATCATCTGGGTGGTCATCGGGTCACGGTAGGGCGCCTCGACCACGGCGCGAAACCTATTTCGACGGGGGCCGGGGCGTACTGGCCGGGCTGGCCGGGCTCGTCGGTGTGCGGAGCATGAACACGTCCACCGGGTCCTCGGTCTCCACGTGGAAGCCGTGGCGTTCGTAGAGGCGTCTGGCGGGGCTGCCCTGGAGGACGTTCAGGCGGACCGGTACGTCGGCCTCGTCGCAGCGGGTGAGGAGGGTGCGGAGGACGGCTGTGCCGATGCCGGTGCCCTGGAGGTGGGGGGCGAGGTAGAAGTGCTCCAGCCAGTGCGCGTCGGCGGCCGGGCGGAGGGCCACGCAGCCGGCGAAGGTGTCGGCGACCTCGATGATCCACGTGTGGGCCGGGTCGAAGGCGTCGCGGAAGCGGCGACGGACGCGGTCGGGGTCGTAGCGGCCGAGGCGTTCGAGGTCGGGGCGCATGACGACGGCGCGCAGCTCGGCGACGTGGTCGACGTCCGTCGCCGCCGCCGGACGTATGTTCCAGTCAGCCATGATCACCACGGTATCGCTGCGCTGGGCTTGGGCCGCGTTCCGGTGGGGGCTTCGGTTGTCTTGTCGGGTGACTGTGCGTCGTGGCTGGGCGCGCAGTTCCTCGCGCCCCTGCTGGAGTGGGCCGGGGGCTTCGATGGGTGAGCTTGGGCCGTGTGCCGGTCGGGGGCTTCTGTTGTCTGGCGGGGGACTGTGCGTCGTGGCTGGGCGCGCAGTTCCCCGCGCCCCTGCTGGAGTGGGCCGGGGGTTGTGGGGTCAGGCTCGGGGGTAGCGGGTCAGCCAGCCTGGGACTGCTCCGGCGGGGGCGTGGAGGGCTGGGCCCTGGGTCATTTCCAGGGCGAAGTCGTCGGCGAGGACCAGGATGGTGGGGCGGCCCTCCAGTTCGGCGAGCCAGGCCGGTGGCAGCGCGGTCTCGCCGTGGAGGGCGCCGAGGAGGCCGCCCGTCAGGGCACCGGCGGCGCCTGACGGGCCCCCGTGGTTGACGGCGAGGCACAGGCCCTGGCGTATGTCCTCGCCGACCAGGGCGCAGTACACGGCGACGGACAGGACCCCGGCGGCACAGCCGTCGCCGGCGAGCTGCTCGACGACGACGGGCGACGGCGGGCCCTGGCGTACGGCGGCGACGGCCTGTTGCAGGGCGTCGGCGACGGGCTGGTGACCGGGGCGGGCGGCCAGCAGCACCAGCGTCTTCTGGACGGCGGCGTCGAGGCTCTCCCCCCGCGCGAGGGCGTGCACGATGACGGCGTACGAGCCGGCGGACAGATACGCGGTCGGGTGGCCGTGGGTCTGGGCCGCGCACTCCACGGCCAGTTGGAAGACCAGTTGGGGCTCCCAGCCGACGAGCAGGCCGAACGGCGCCGAGCGGGCGGCGGCCTCGGCGCCGGACGCGCCCGGGTTCTTGGGGGCGTCGAGGGTGCCCATGGTCCCGTCGGCGAAGCCGAGGAGGCAGATCAGGGAGGGGTCGCGGCGCGCGTAGAGCCACTCCTCGCGCGCGAGCCAGCCGTCGTCCTTGCGGCGCTCGTCGGGGCCCCAGTCCCGCTGGGTCGCCGCCCAGCGCAGATACGCCCGGTGCAGATCGGTCGGCGGGTGCCAGACGCCCGTGTCCCGGCGTACCTGGGCGCGGATCAGGCCGTCGACGGTGAACAGGGTGAGCTGCGTGAGGTCGGTGATCGCGCCGCGTCTGCCGTACGCGGAGGCCAGGTCGGTCAGCCACTCCGGGCCGTACGCCTCGCCGATCTGCGCCAGGGTGAGCTGGTCGACCGGCGCGCCCAACGCGTCGCCCACGGCCGCGCCCAGCAGCGTTCCGCGCACCCGGCTGCGGAAGTCCTGCTGCTCGGCACGCCCCCAGACGGCACCGGCTGTCGCACCCACCCCGGCCTCCTCACGGCCCCTGCCCGACCCGTACGTCAGTACGTCAGTACATCCGTACGCCCGTACGGCTCGACAGTCCAGCACTGTAATGGAACGGGAACGGCCGTTCAGGGCTCCGGATGAGCCTCAAACGTCACGTGCGCCACAGCTGATGATCGACTTCAGTCGTCAAACGGACGGATGTGAACAGCCGCCGTAACCGGGTCCAATTCCCGGAGAACGGACGCATCCCGCCGGCGGGAGGCACCGCGCGTTACTCCGGCGACGCGTCGCCCGGGCTCAGCTCCCGGGCCCGTTCCGTGTCGGCCAACGCCCGTTCCGCGTCGCCGAGTTCGAGGTGGAGGGCGGCGCGGTGACGGAGGGCCCAGGGGTAGTCGGGGAAGAGGGCCAGGGCGGTGTCGAGGTCGGTGAGGGCCTCGCCGTGGCGGCCGAGCTTGGCGCGGGAGACGCCCCTGCCGGCGTACGCGGAGGCGTACACCGGGTTGAGCGCGATGGCGTGGTCGTAGTCGGCCAGGGCCTCCTCGTCGCGGTCGGCGGCGCGCAGGGCGTCCCCGCGTTCACAGCGCGGCAGGGGCGCGTCCGGGTCGAGGGCCACGGCGTGGTGCAGATCGGCCAGCTGCCGCTCGCGTTCGCCGCGGGAACGTCGTACGCGCGCCCGGCGCATCAGGGCCCAGACGTACGCCCCGTCCAGCTCCAGGGCGCGGTCCAGGTCCGCCAGTGCCTCGTCGAGGCGGCCCTGCGCGTGGCGGGCGGCTCCCCGCGAGGCCCACGTCGAACGGCGTACGGGGTCCAGTGCCACCGCCCGGTCGAGGTCGGCGACCGCCGCGTCGGGGTCGCCGAGGAGGCGGTGGTAGTCGCCCCGTAGGGCGAGCGTGGTCACGTCGTCGGGGGCGAGCGCGTGGGCGCGGTCGAGGTCGGCCACGGCCGCTGCGTAGTCCCCGGTGTGCGCCCGCGCGACCGCCCTGCCCTGCCACGCGTCGGCCGAGTCCGGGTCGAGGGCGAGGGCCTGGTCGTACTCGGTCACCGCCCGCTCGTACGCCCCGTCCCGGTGCAGCGCCCGCCCCCGCAGGGCCCGCGCGCGGGCGCTCCGGCGTGCGTCGAGACCGGCCCGGAGCAGCAGGACGCCCAGCGCGTCGTGCACACCGCCGCGCTCCAGCGCGTCCAGCAGGTCGCGCCCCCAGCGTTCCGTGTCCTCGTCGGCGGCGTCCTGGCCCGCCTGTGCGAGGGCCTCGGCCCACCGACGGGCCACCGCCTCACCCTCCCCGCACGCCTCCACGACCGCCCGCAGCACCCCGGCGAGCGCCCCGCGCTCCCCCGCGCACAGCCGGTGGTACGCCTCGGCGAGCCGCAGCTCGCGCCAGCGCTCGTCGCCCCACCGCGCCTCGTCCCGCGCCTCCTGGCCCGGCAGAGCGGCTTCCGCCGTCAGGCCTGCCTCGGTCTCCGCCCGCCACCCGGCGAAGGCGTCCGCCAGCCGCCGGTGCCGCTCGCTCCACACCCGGGGGGAGCGCAGCCGCTGCAACCGGACCATCGGTGCCCGTACGACGTCGTGGAACACCACCCGGTCCCCGCGCTCGGTCACGAAGGGCAGGGCACGGAGCCAGGTGAACAGCGCCTCGGAGCCGCCGTCGAGGTATCCGCCGTCGAGGTGTCCGTCCGCCCGCGCGCCGGGGGCGCGCCGGTCGCCCCCACCCGCGCCGGGAGCACGACCGCCGCCCGCATCCGCGCCGGGGCCGCCATTGCCGTTCGCCGCCGCGCCGGGGCCGCCGCCACCAGCCGGACCGCAACCGCCGTCGGGACCTCCCCCGTCCGCGCCCGCACCCCCGTCCGTGCCGATGCCCACCCCCGAGACCGCCAGCCGGAAGACGTCCGCGTCCAGCCAGCGGGGCAGCGCGCAGGTCAGTGCGGCGGCCCGGCGGACCGGGTCCGCTTCCCACTTCAGGAAGCGTTCCACGGCCATGGCGCTGGCGTCGCCCGTGTCGGCGAGGTCGTCGAGGTCGGCGGGTCGGCCCTCGGCGAGGGTGGAGACGAGCACGGGCAATCCGCCGGTCAGCCGCAGTACTTCGTCGACGACGGGCTCGGAGAGCACACCCTTCGCGGCGAGGAGGCCGCGCGACTCGGCCTCCGTGAAGGGCTTCAGGGGCAGGTCGAGGACGAAGTCGGTGAGGTTGCCCCAGCGGGCGGTGTCGAGGGCGTCCCGGCCCGCCGTGACGAGGACGACGTTGCCGGGGAGGGGGCCGTAGCGGTCGCCGGAGACGAGGTCGTGGAGCCACGGGTCGAGGAAGGCGCCGGTCCGTTCGTAGGTGTCGAAGAGCAGGACCAGCCAGGGCACTTCGGAGGCGACCGCGCCCAGGCCGTCCAACAGTGCGGGAGTGAGGACGAGTTCGGGGGCGAGCAGCAGCTCCGCGTCCTCGTGGCCGCGCCCCCGCGCACCGAGTCCGGCCCGCAACCGGGCGGCCTGCCGGACGAGTTGGGCCGGGTCGACGGCTCCGGCGAACGGCCCGACCACGGGGACGAGGCCCAGCGCGACGAGCGTCGCCCGAGCGGCGGCCAGGCTCACGGCGGACGGCTCTCCGACTCCGCCCGGCCCCGACTGCCCGCCCCCGGGCCCGACCCCTGCCCCGGGCTCCCCCAGCGCCCCGGGCCCTCCCGGCTCCCCCTGCCCGCTCCGCCCGCGCGGCTCGCCCTCCGGCTCGGGCAGCGCCACGGCGGCGGCCAGCTCGGCCTCGTACCGTCGCTCCCGGTGCGCGGCCAGCAGCCGTTCCAGCTCCTTCAGCCGGTGCCCCTGCCGGGCGAAGTGGTCCGCGACGACGGCCATGGCCTCCGGCACGCTGCCGGCGCCGTCGTCGACGTACGCGGTGAGGGCGCCGCGCTCCCGCGCGATCTGCTCCAACTCACGTACCAGGAAGGTCTTTCCGATACCGGCGTTGCCGTGCGCGTGGAAGAGGAAGCGGCGCCGCTCGTCCTCGACGGGCAGGTCGAAGTTGGCGCGAAACGCCGCCCGTTCGCTGCCACGGCCGACGAAGCCCTGGCGGGTGCGCCGCCGGATCAGCTCCTGCATCGTGGGAATCGGCGGCTGTGCGCGGCCCATGCGAACTCCTCCGGCCATCCTCGGTGCTCCACGGTTTTCCGCCATCGGCGACCCTCATTGTGATCCAACGCGCCGAAAAACACCTGGGGATGATCCATGCTCACGCACATAGTTGGACCATGGCTGAAACCCAGACCCCCCGCGGCTCACTTCTCCCCCTCGCCTCCACGTTGCTCGTCGGCACGGTCGCCCTCTACATGGCACTCGTCGCGTTCAGCAACATCACGGACTTCGGCACGAACCAGCAGTTCGTCCGCCATGTCTTCGCCATGGACACCACGTTCAAGGACGAGGACCTGATGTGGCGGGCCATCGAGTCGAAGGGCGTCCAGGACGCGGCCTACGTCCTCATCATCATCTGGGAGACCGTCGCGGCGCTGCTGCTCATCGCCGCCACCTGGTTCTGGGCCCGGTCCCTCGGCCACCGCACCTTCCACACGGCCCGCCGCTACAGCACCGCCGGCCTCCTCATGGTCCTCCTCCTCTTCGGCGCCGGCTTCATGGCCATCGGCGGCGAGTGGTTCGTCATGTGGCAGTCCAGCGACTGGAACGGCCTCGACGCCGCCCTCCGCGTGTTCCTGCTGAGCGGGGTGGTGCTGCTGGTGACGTACCTGCCGGCGAACGAGACCAGGGCGAGCTGACGCACTGCCGGCGGGTCGGTCGCCCGACCCGCCGACGACACCCGGGAAACGGCACTCAGCACAGGCAGGGCTCGGTGCGCAGCCCAGCCCGTCGATCTGGCTGTCGTTCAGGGCATCGGCGAACGCGTGCACGTCGTCGACGTCCCCGTGCGCTTGATCCGGTCGGTGGCGTCGTCGTAGACGACCGCGATCCGGTGCCCCTGCCCTTCACCGCCGTCGGCCATCGCCAACTGCGCCACGACGGTCTCGGGGGCACCCGGCTCGTCCGCGTTCGGCATGATCGCCCGTTCTCGTGCAGGTGTGTGTCAGTCCAGCACCGGCAGCAGTTCGGGGAGATGCCCGTCGGAGGCCTGCGCCGCCTGTTGGCGTTCCTGGGGGACCTCGCCGTACAGGGTCGTGCGGGGCTTCGCGGGGCGGCCTGCCGCGTCGGCGACGGCGATCAGGTCCTTGACCGACTTGTAGGAGCCGTAGGAGGAGCCCGCCATGCGGGAGATGGTCTCCTCCATCAGGGTGCCGCCCAGGTCGTTGGCGCCCGAGCGGAGCATCTCGGCCGCGCCCTCCGTGCCCAGCTTCACCCAACTGGTCTGGATGTTGGGGATGTGGGGGTGCAGGAGGAGGCGCGCCATCGCCGTCACCGCCCGGTTGTCGCGCATCGTCGGGCCGGGGCGGGAGATGCCCGCCAGGTACACGGGCGCGTTGGTGTGGATGAAGGGGAGGGTCACGAACTCCGTGAAACCGCCGGTCTGTTGCTGGATCCGCGCCAGCGTGCGGAGGTGGCCCAGCCAGTGGCGGGGCTGGTCGACGTGGCCGTACATCATCGTCGAGGAGGAGCGGATGCCCACCTCGTGGGCGGTGGTCACCACCTCGATCCAGGTCGCCGTCGGCAGCTTGCCCTTGGTCAGGACCCAGCGGACCTCGTCGTCCAGGATCTCCGCCGCCGTGCCGGGGATGGAGTCGAGGCCCGCCTCCTTCGCGGCCGTCAGCCACTCGCGGATCGACATCCCGGTGCGGGTCGCGCCGTTCACCACCTCCATCGGGGAGAAGGCGTGCACGTGCATGCCGGGGACGCGGGACTTCACGGCCTTCGCGATGTCGAAGTAGGCCGTGCCCGGCAGGTCGGGGTGGATGCCGCCCTGCATGCAGACCTCGACGGCGCCGAGCTCCCACGCCTGTTGGGCGCGGTCGGCGACCTGGTCGAGGGAGAGCGTGTACGCGTCGGCGTCCGTGCGGCGCTGCGCGAAGGCGCAGAAGCGGCAGCCGGTGTAGCAGACGTTGGTGAAGTTGATGTTCCGGGTGACGATGTACGTGACGTCGTCGCCGACCGCCGCCCTGCGGACGTCGTCGGCGATCCGGGTGAGGGCGTCCAGGGCCGGCCCGTCCGCGTGCAGCAGGGCGAGGGCCTCGGCGTCCGTCAGCTTCGTGGGGTCGTCGGCCGCCGTCGCCAGCGCCGCCCGTACATCCGTGTCGATGCGCTCGGGGGTCATGCCGGGCGCCGCCGCCTCGCGCAGGGCGCCCCAGTCGCCGTAGACGGAGTCGAAGTCCTCGCGGCGGTCGCCGGTACGGCCCTCGGTGTCGATGGCGGTGTGCAGATCCGTCCGGCCGGTGGCGACGAAGACCTCCTCCGGCTCCTGCCACGGGTGGCCCTCGACGACCGCGTCCGGCAGGGCGAGGCCGGTCTCGGGGTCGGCCAGCGCCCGTACGTGCGGCAGGAGGCGCGGGTCCAGCCACGGCTCGCCGCGCGAGACGAACTCCGGGTAGACGCAGAGGCGTTCCCGCAGCTCGAAGCCGGCGGCCCGGGACCGCTCGGTGAGTTCCTCGATCTGGGGCCAGGGGCGCTCGGGGTTCACATGGTCGATGGTGAGGGGGGAGACCCCGCCCCAGTCGTCGATCCCGGCGCCGATCAGCCGCTCGTACTCGCTGTCGACCAGGTTCGGCGGGGCCTGGATGCAGCCGGAAGGGCCCATGATGAGCCGGGCGACGGCCACCGTCGCGACCAGCTCGTCCAGCTCCGCGTCCGGCATGCCGCGCATCGCGGTGTCCGGCTTGGCGCGGAAGTTCTGGATGATCAGTTCCTGGATGCCGTGGTAGGCCCGGGAGACCTTGCGGAGGGCGAAGAGGGACTCCGCGCGCTCCTCGTACGTCTCACCGATGCCGATGAGGACGCCGGAGGTGAAGGGGACCGAGGAGCGGCCCGCGTCCTCCAGCACCCGCAGCCGGACCGCCGGTTCCTTGTCCGGGGAGCCGTAGTGGGGGCCGCCCGGCTCGGACCACAGCCGGGTCGCGGTCGTCTCCAGCATCATGCCCATGGAGGGCGCCACCGGCTTGAGCCGCTGGAAGTCCGTCCACGACATCACGCCGGGGTTGAGGTGCGGGAGCAGTCCCGTCTCCTCCAGGATGCGGATGGAGATGGCGCGGACGTAGGCGATCGTGTCGTCGTAGCCGTGCGCGTCGAGCCACTCGCGCGCCTCCGGCCAGCGGTCCTCCGGCTTGTCGCCGAGCGTGATCAGGGCTTCCTTGCAGCCGAGCGCGGCCCCCTTGCGGGCCACGTCCAGGACCTCGTCCGGCGACATGAACATCCCGTGGCCGGCCCGGCGCAGCTTGCCCGGGACCGTGACGAACGTGCAGTAGTGGCACTTGTCCCGGCAGAGCCGGGTGAGCGGGATGAAGACGCTCTTGGAGTACGTGATGACACCGGGGCGCCCGGCCTCCGCCAGCCCCGCGTCCCGCACCCGTGCCGCCGACGTGGCCAGGTCCTCCAGATCCGCGCCGCGTGCCTGGAGCAGCACCGCCGCCTCGCTCACGTCGAGCGCCACGCCGTCACGGGCGCGTTTGAGCGCGCGCCGCATCGAGTTCTCGGTGGGGCCGGTGGAGCCGTCGGGGCCGGTGGGTCCGTTTCCAGAGGTCGCGGAAGTCGTCATTCGTCGAGCATACGAGCGACAGGATCGCCCCAGACAGGCACGGCGGGCCGGATGCGCCGGCTTTCGTTACACGGTGTAATCGGCCGGGTCGTGGCGGGCGGCGCAGGGCAGACGCCCCATTCCGTGGGATTCAGCCGTCGATAAGCCCCGGATAAGCACTGGGTACCGGCCATCAATTACCGGCCAATTACCCACCGGTAATTACCGCCGAGTAAGAGAAGTGGGTTACCTGTAGGTAATTTTGCGCCCCGCCTGGGGAATCCGTGAACACTTCGTGCGCAAGCGCCAACTGGGGCCGTCCGGTAACGGAGTTACTCGTGCCACGGGCGATAGCGGACTTTCCTTTTTTCTCAACCTCCGGTCAAATACGTTCACTTGAACCGTCACGCGTGTCACAGGCCACGGCCGACCGCGTTCAGGAAGGAAACCCCCCACAAGTGACCAGCAAACCCTGGACGTTCAGGGCTGCCGCGACCGGTGTGGCACTCGCCACCGTCGCGGCGACGTTCACCATGTTCACCGTCACGACGACACAGGCAGCCGACGCCCGGACGGCACACGAGCACGGCCGTGGCCACAGCCACGAGCACGGCGACGAGCACGAGCACGGGCACGATTTCGGAAGTCCGCTCAGCAAGACACAGGCCGCCCAGCGCGAGGAGGCGCTGAAGCAGGTCATATCCGGCGACACCCCGGTCCAGAACCGCGACGGCTCCAAAGTGGTGCGGCTGGAGAGCAAGAAGGGCGACCCCAAGTACGTCGAGCTGGGCCGCGAGAGGACCGACCGGATCTTCACGGTCCTGGTGGAGTTCGGCGACGGGACGGACAGCACGTACGGCGGGACGCCCGGCCCCCTGCACAACCAAATAGCCGAACCGGACCGCGAGAAGAACAACACCAAGGCATGGCGGGCCGACTACAACCGCGAGCACTACGAACAGTTGCTCTTCGGCACGGGCAAGAAGACCGAGTCGATGAAGAAGTACTACGAGAAGCAGTCCTCGGGCCGCTATTCGATCGAGGGCGAGGTGGGGGACTGGGTCAAGGTCCCCTACAACGCGGCGCGGTACGGCTCCAACAAGTGCGTGCCCGACACCTGTGTCTGGCAGTTCGTCGCGGACGGCGTCAACGCCTGGGCCGAGCAGCAGAAGGCCGCCGGGCGCACGGGCGCCGAGATCAAGGCGGACCTGGCGAAGTTCGACATCTGGGACCGCGGCGACTTCGACGGCGACGGCGACTTCAACGAGCCCGACGGTTACATCGACCGCTTCCAGATCGTGCACGCCGGTGAGGGCGAGGAGGCCGGCGGCGGAGCGCAGGGCGAGGACGCCATCTGGTCCCACCGCTGGTACGCGTTCAGCGACGACTGGGACAAGACCGGCCCCGAGGGCAACAAGCGCGGCGGCGCCCCGGTCGGCGACACCGGCATCTGGGTCGGCGACTACACGGTCATGCCGGAGAACGGCGGCCTCGGCGTCTTCGCCCACGAGTACGGCCACGACCTCGGCCTGCCGGACCACTACGACACCCACGAGGGCAGCAACTCCACCGGCTCCTGGACCCTGATGTCGGGCGGCTCCTGGCTCGGCCAGAGCAAGACCGAGATCGGTGACCTGCCGGGCGACATGACCGCCTGGGACAAGCTGCAGCTCGGCTGGCTGAACTACGACAAGGCCAGGGCCGGGAAGAAGTCCACCCACACGCTGGGCGTCGCCGAGTACAACACCAAGGACAAGCAGGCCCTCGTGGTCGAGCTGCCCAAGAAGCGGGTGACGGTCGAGATCGTCAAGCCCGTGGAGGGTGCTCAGCAGTGGTGGAGCGGCAGCGCCGACGGCCTGTCCAACACGCTGACCCGTTCCGTCGACCTCACCGGCCGGACCTCCGCCGCGCTGACCCTCGACGGCTGGTGGGACATCGAGAAGGACTACGACTACCTCTACACCGAGGTCTCGACCGACGGCGGCGCCACCTGGACCGCCATCGACGGCACGGCCGACGGCCAGCCGATCAGCCGTGACGGCGCCGGCAAGCCGGCCCTGGACGGCACGACGGACGCCTTCAGGAAGCTCTCGTACTCCCTGGACGCCTACGCCGGGCAGAAGGTCGACCTGCGCTTCCGCTACAAGACCGACGAGTACGTGGCCCAGAAGGGTTTCGTGGCCGACCGGATCACCGTCACGGCCGACGGCTCGCCCCTGTTCACGGACAACGCCGAGACGGCCGACCCCGCCTGGACCGCCACCGGGTTCTCCCGCTTCGGCGGCTCCTACACCACGGAGCACGAGCAGTACTACGTCGCCGAGAACCGTCAGTACGTGTCGTACGACAAGGCCCTCAAGCTCGCGATCAACTCCACGGGTCCGGGCTGGGTGGAGCGCTACCCGTACCAGAACGGCCTGCTGATCTGGAAGTGGGACACCTCACAGCAGGACAACAACACCAGTCAGCACCCCGGTGTCGGCCTGCTGCTGCCGGTCGACGCCCACCCGAAGGCGCTGAAGTGGTCCGACGGTGACCTGGCCGGGAACGACCACCAGACGCACGACTCGACCTTCACGCTGGGTCGCACGGACGCCTTCACACTGCACTGGGGCACTGAGGTCACGCTGAAGGTCACGTCGAAGAAGGGTGTGTCGGTCTTCGACGACCGCGCCCACACCTACTACGACGAGTCGAACCCCACGGGCGGCGTCAGGATCACCGACACCAACACCAGGATCAAGATCGTCAAGGAGGCCAAGGACGGCTCGACGGTGACGGTCCGGGTGGGTCCCGCCGGGAATTGACATGCTCCTCGCCTTGAAAGACGAGGATTCTGGCCTTCTCCACCGGTTGCCGTGCCGCTACGCGGCGCGGTTTCCGGTGGGGATTCCGTGGCTTCCTGTTTCTTCGCGCTGTGCCGGGATTGCTCCTGGTCTTACCCGCGCTCCGCAGGCTGTTACCGCCAGTCCGGCGGCCTGGTGGACGTTGAGTGCGGCGTTGTGATCCCGGTCGTGGAGGGTGCCGCAGGCAGTACAGGTCCACTCCCGGATGTGCAGCGGCTTGGGACCGTCCTTGACTCCGCAGGTGGAGCAGGTCTGGGAGGTCGGCTCGAACCGACCGATCTTGATCAGGGTGCGTCCATAGCGCTGGGCTTTGTATTCCAGCATGTTCACGAATGCCGTCCAGCCCGCGTCGTGGACGGACTTGGCCAGCTTCGTACGCGCCAGTCCCGTCACCGACAGACTCTCGACGGCGATTCCTTGGTTCTCGGAGATCAGCCGGGTGGAGAGCTGGTGGTGGAACTCCTTGCGGGCGTCGGTGACCTTGGCGTGGGCGCGGGCGACCTTCAGGCGTGCCTTCTGGCGGTTCTTCGATCCCTTCTGTTTGCGGGACAGCTCGCGCTGGGCGCGCTTGAGTTTCTTCTCCGCACGGCGCAAGAACCGGGGGGAGCCGATCTTCTCTCCGGTGGACAGCACCGCGAAATGCGTCAGTCCCAGGTCGATGCCGATGCTCTGGTCGGTGGCGGGCATCCGGGCGGCGTCTTCGGCGGGGTCGGTGTCGATGACGAACGAGGCGAAGAACCTGCCCGCGCTGTCCTTGATCACGGTCACGGAGGTGGGGGTGGCGGGCAGGGTGCGGGACCACTTCACCTTCACCGCCCCGATCTTCGGCAGGTTCAGCCGGCCGCTGTCGGTGATGCCCCAGCGGGCGTTGGCGGTAAACCGGATCGACTGCCGGGCATCCCTGCGGGACTTGAACCGGGGCGCCCCCAGCCTCGGGCCCTTGCGCGTGCCCTTGCGGGAGGCGAAGAAGTTCTTGTACGCGGCCTCGGCGTCGCGCAGCGACTGCTGCAGGACGACTGCGGAGACCTCACCCAGCCAGGACCGCTCCACGGTCCGTTTCGCTTCGGTGATCAGACGGGTGGACAGCTCACCGGCCTTCAAGAGGGGCTTGCCCGCCCTGCGGGCGTCCTCACGGGCGCGCACGCAGTCGTTGAACACGACACGGGCGCACCCGAACGCCTTCGCCAACGCCCTCTGCTGACCGGCGTTCGGGTACAGGCGGAAGCTGTACCGGAGCTGCATGCCGATCACCCTAGAAAGCTCGAACACCCACTGTCATCGGGAACATGCGCACGAGATGTCACCGAACCGTGCACTGCCCGGCTCCGCTAGGACAACACCGCGACACTCCGCGTCGCCACCATCAGATTCGCTTCTCGCTTCACCACCGGCCTGAAGGCCGATGCACTGCGAATGAATTCCGGTAGCGGGCCTGTGCGGGTCCGGTGGGGCTGGTCCCCGCGCCCTCAGGGGCGCGGGGAACCGCGCGAGAAGCACCACCGGGCCCGCACCCACCGACGAACCCCCCGCACCCCGAGCTCTCAGGCGCTCTCCCCCAGGAACACCGCGTACTCGTCCAGCAGCCCCAGCACCTCCGCCTCCCCCGCCGGAGGCAGCTGCACCACGGCCTCCTCGATGCCCAGCTCCGCGTAGTACGCCAGCTTCCCCGCACTCGGCTGCACGGCATACGGCACGATCTGCGGGCCCGCCGGATCGCGCCCCGCGTCGGCCCACACCTGCCGCAGCACCGGCAGCGCCTCCCCCAGCCCCCGCCCCCCGATCGGCAGCCACCCGTCCGCGTACTCGGCGATGTGCGCGAACAGTTTCGGCCCGGCGGCCCCGCCGATCAGCGTGCGCGGCCCGACCACCGGCCCACGCGCCTTCCGCATCGGCTTCGGGTACGCGGAGCTCGCCCGCACGCTCCCGAACTCCCCCTCGTACGCCGTCGGCTCCTCCGCCCACAGCGCCCGCATCAGGGCCATCCGGTCGCGCACCAGCTCCCGCCGGGTGCGCCACTCGACGCCGTGGTCGGCGGCCTCCTCGACGTTCCAGCCGTAGCCGACGCCGAGGGTGAGCCGGCCTCCGGAGAGGTGGTCGACGGTCGCGATCTGCTTCGCCAGGTCGATCGGGTCGTGCTGGGCCACCAGGGTGATCCCGGTGCCGAGCCCCAGTCCCTCGGTGACGGCGGCGGCCTGGCCGAGGGCGACGAAGGGGTCGAGCGTGCGGCCGTACTCGCGGGGCAGGTCGCCGCCGGCCGGGTACGGGGTCGTCCGTTCGACGGGGATGTGCGTGTGCTCGGGGAGGTAGAGCCCCGCGAAGCCGCGTTGCTCCAGCTCACGGGCGAGCCGGGTCGGAGTGATCGTCTCGTCGGTGAGGAAGATCGTCACGGAGATGCGCATGTGTCATCTCTAGCCCCTCGGGACATGGATGTCCATACCGACCGGTCGGCACTTAGGGGAGCCGGCCGGTCGGCTGTATGAACGCAGGCTGTATGAACAACGGCTGTATGGCGCATCGGCCGGGCGCCGTTCACGCGTGTCGGTCGGGTCGTGGTGGCGTGGCCGTGCGCAGGGCGCGCTGGGCGATGGCGCCGCTGCCGGAGAGGTCGCCGAGGCGGTGGACGAGGACCCAGCGGCCGTCGTCGTACGCGACGGCCACGGCGGACGAGCCCCGGGTGGCGCCGTCGTGCCAGCGGAGGGACGGGCCCCGTCGCCAGGAGGGCGCCGGATCGCCGAACCGGCGTTCCACGAGCAGGGCGACCACGAGGTCCGCCAGCGTCCGGCAGCTGGACCACAGGCCGCCGGCCGGCAGGATCGCGCCGGTCAGCGTCCACAGGGGTCGGGGCCGGCCGAACACATCGCGCGGGACGAGCCGTCGCCGCTCCGGCGGACTCGCCGTCATCGCTCCCGCGCCCAGCCCGAGCGGCGACAGGACGTGGGTGTCCAGCAGTTGCTGGTACGAGCGGCCCGTCACGGTGGTGAGCGCGAGCCCGAGCACGGCGTAGCCGAGGTTGGAGTACTCCTCCCGGCCCTGCCGTCCGGCCGTCACCCGGTCCAGCTCGCGCAGCGACTCCCGCAGGGCCGTCTCCGTGAAGCCGGCGTACGGGTCGTCGGGCGGGCCGGTGGGCTGCCCGGTGAGCCCGGCGGGCAGCAGGGGCAGGCCCGAGGTGTGCTCGGCGAGGTGCCGGAGGGTGATGCCGGTCCCCCTCGGCACCTCGTCGAGGCACTCCTCCAGCGGGGTGTCGAAGCCCAGGTCCCCGTCCGCCTCCAGCCGGGCCAGGACGGTGCCCGTGAGCACCTTGGTGAGGGAGCCGATCTCCACGAACCGGTGCGCGTCGTGGCCGTACGCGACCCGGTCGGTGACACCGGATCCGCCCAGCAGACACGTCGGCGTCCACACGCGCACGCTCTCCCGCTCTCTCGAAAACTGGCGATTCCCTTCCCTTGCCCCACAGTTCACCACCGCATACGAAGGTGGCACGCACCACGCCACACATCGCCACGCACCGCACCACCGGCAGCACCACCCACGCCATGTCACTCACGACCGACCTGGGGAGCAGCAGCATGTGCGACGACCACCACGGTGACGGGAACGGACTGGGAAGGCGCGCGCTGTTCGTGACGTCGGCCGCGGCCGCGCTTACGTTGGGAAGCGTGACCTTTGGGACGAGCGGCGCCGAGGCCGCGGACGGCGAGCAGGAGACGAGGACGATCAGGGGAACCCTCCCCACCGGATCCCCGGACTTCGTGTATCTCCCGGTCGAAGTACCGCCGGGGGTACGGGAGTTGAGGGTGTCCTACAGCTATGCGAGAACGTCCGTCCCGGCCGGCACCATGGGCAACGCGCTCGACATCGGCGTCTTCGACGAGCGCGGCACCGAACTGGGCGGCAAGGGTTTCCGTGGCTGGTCGGGCGGCGCCCGTACGGAGTTCTTCATCCGGACGGACGAGGCGACGCCGGGCTACCTCCCGGGCCCCGTGCGCCCCGGCACCTGGCACATCGCGCTGGGCCCGTACACGGTGGCACCGGACGGGCTGCCGTACGAGATCACGATCACCCTGACGTACGGACGCCCGGCCCCGGCCGTGCAGCCGGTGTACCCGCCGGAGCGGGCCAAGGGGCGGGGCCGGGCCTGGTACCGGGGCGACTGCCACCTGCACTCCTGGTACTCCGACGGCCGCCGCACCCCCGCCGAGCTGGCGGCGCTCGCGCGGGCCGCGGGGCTGGACTTCATCAACAGCTCGGAGCACAACACCCAGTCCGCGCACGCCCATTGGGCCGAGCACGCGGGTGACGACCTGCTGATCATGCTGGGCGAGGAGGTCACCACGCGCAACGGGCACGTGGTGGCGCTCGGCGTCGACCCGGGCACGTTCGTCGACTGGCGCTACCGGGCGCGGGACAACCGGTTCGGCAAGTACGCGCGGCAGATCCGGCGGGCCGGGGGCCTGGTCGTGCCGGCCCATCCGCACGCCACCTGCATCGGCTGCAACTGGAAGTTCGGCTTCGGTGAGGCCGACGCGGTGGAGGTGTGGAACGGGGCGTACTCGCCGGAGGACGAGGTGGCGCTCGCCGACTGGGACGGCATGCTCGTCGCGGGCGTGCGCGAGGGCCGCCGGGACTGGATCCCGGCGATGGGCAACAGCGACGCGCACCGCGACCCCGACCCCGTCGGCCGCCCCCAGACGGTCGTCCTGGCCGACGAGTTGAGCCGGGAGGCGATCCAGGAGGGGCTGCGGGCCGGCCGCTCGTACGTCGCGGAGTCCAAGGACGTGTCCGTGGCGTTCACGGCGTCCGGGACGCGGGGCGAGCACGCGGGCATCGGCGAACGGTTGAAGGTGGACGCCGACACCCCGGTCACCGTCCGCCTGGAGGCGACGGGCTCCGCGGGCTGCGTCATCCGCTTCGTCACCGACCAGGGAGTCCTGTTCACCTCGCCCGCGATCCCGGACTCCGGCACGGGCGCGGCGGAGTGGCGTACGACGGCCTCGTACGCGGCGTACGTCCGCGCCGAGGTCCGCCGGCCCCCGATCGTGCCGGGGTTCCCGGGCCCCCTGGCGGCCTTCACCAACCCGATCTTCCTGGGTCGGCGACAGGGCCTGTCGTAGCAGCCACCCGGAAGTCAGGGGGAACCGGCGTACGAAACAACTGTGTTGGGCCTTAGGTTTGGCTCGACACAGTACGTGCGTCTGTCTGGATGACGACGCATCCGCATGGCCAAGGAGACGGCGCCCATGACCGACAACGCGACGACGCCCGACCCGGCGGTGGCTTCGACGGCGAAGGAGAAGGTCGACACCTCGGTGCCCGCCTCCGCCCGCATCTGGAACTACTGGCTGGGCGGCAAGGACAACTACCCGGTGGACGAGGCGGCCGGCGACGCGTACGCGGGCGCCTTCCCGGGCATCGTGACCATCGCCCGCAGCAGCCGCGCGTACCTGCGGCGCAGCATCCGGCACCTGGTGGAGGTGGAGGGCGTCCGGCAGTTCCTGGACGTCGGCACCGGGCTGCCCACGGCCGACAACACCCACCAGGTCGCCCAGCGCAGCGCGCCGGACGCGCGGATCGTCTACGTCGACAACGACCCGATGGTCCTCGCGCACGCCCGCGCGCTGCTGTACTCCTCGCCCGAGGGCGCCACCGCGTACGTCGACGCCAGCCTCTACGAGCCGGAGCGCATCCTGGAGGCCGCGGCGGCGACCCTGGACCTGTCCCGGCCGACCGCGCTGATCCTCAGCGGCATCCTGGGGCACGTCAGCTCGTACGAGGAGGCCCGTGACATCGTCCGCCGCCTCCTCGCCGGCCTGCCCTCCGGCAGCTACCTCAACATCAACGAGGGGTCCCGGGGCACCGATCCGGACTACGAGCGCGCCCAGGACGCCTACAACGAGACGGGCGCCGTCCCGTACTTCCTCCGCCCGATCGACCAGATCACCGGCTACTTCGACGGCCTCGACCTCCTCGACCCGGGCGTCGTCTCCGTACCGCTGTGGCACCCGGACGACACGACGGCGGGCGAGCCGAAGCCGATCGGGCAGCACGGCGGGGTGGGTCGGAAGCCGTAGGGCGCGTCGGGCGGCGGGGGCGGGGCCAGGGCCTGAGCTCAGTGCGCCCCGGTCCCACCGCCGGCCCCGACTCAGACTCCGACTCCGGCCCCGGATGGGGTCCCTGCCGCGCCGTCGTCCGCCAGGTCGGCCACGACGGCCGCGTGGTCGGAGGGCCATACGCCGTCGACGGGGCCGTCACCCGCCCTCCGCGCGGCGCGTACGTGGCCGAGTCCACCGGGCCCCGGCGGTCCGACATGGATGTAGTCGACCCGTACGCTCGGCCCGTGCGAGCCGGCGACGTACGGGTTGGCGAGGTCCCAGGTGGCCGACGGGGCGCCCGGATCGGCGTACTCCCAGACGTCGAAGAAGTACTGCCCGGGCACGGCGGGCGCGGTCTTGTAGCCGCCGAACAGCCGGACCTCGTCGGAGTCGGGCCAGGCGTTGAAGTCGCCGGTGATCACGGGCGGGTGGCCGGTGTCGCCGCCCCGGTGCCGGGACACGAACTCGGCCAGCGCGGTGACCTGGTGGCAGCGCTGCGCGGACCCGTCGGTCTCGGAGCTGAGGTGGGCGGTGAAGAACGGCACGGGCGCGCCCGGCGCGTCGAGGAGGGCGTACAGCGCGCCGCGCCCGCTGCCGCCCTCCGCCGTCGGCAGCCCGATGGCGTCCCGCTCCAGGACGGGCCACCGGCTCAGCACGGCGACACCGATCCCGACACCGGGGTCGTGGATCCGCCGCTGCCAGCGCTCGGCGTCGCCGTACTCGCCCCAGGCCCAGTGCAGGCCGAGTTCCCGGGCGAGCCATCCGGCGAGGTTGCCCTCTCCCGTCTCCTCCCCACGCTGGTCCCAGACCTCCTGCAATCCGACGACATCGGGGCGCAGTTCACGCAGCACGGCGAGGATCGCCTTCTGCCGCTCCTGCCACGGCCCGAACCGCCACCACAGGTTCCACGTCACGACCCGCACCGGCCACCCACCACCTTCGCCCCGCGCCCGATCCCGTACTCCGTACCTCCCACGCCCCGAGGAGAACCACGCCGATGTCCCGCGAAACAGATCGCAAACAGCGCGTCGTGACGGCCTTCCAGCGCCACGTCGCCAACCCGCTCCTGCGCAGGATGCCGCTCCAGACCCTCCTGGAGACCACCGGCCGCACCTCCGGCCTCCCCCGTCGCACCCCCATCGGCGGCCGCCGCGTCGGCGACACGTTCTGGCTCGTCTCGGAGTACGGCGAGAAGTCCCACTACATCCGCAACATCAAGGCCGACCCGTCGGTCCGCGTCCGCATCCGGGGCCGCTGGCACGAGGGCACGGCTCACCTGCTCCCCGACGACGACCCGGTGGCCCGCCTGCGGACGCTGCCCCGTATGAACAGCGCGGCGGTACGGGTGCTGGGGTCACGGCTGCTGACGGTACGGGTGGACCTGCGCGGCTAGGAACCGTTCGGCAGGCGGCACTTCGGCGCGGCGCTCGACGCCCACCGGCGGCCCGCGCACGGCCCCGGACGACACCGTTTCGCTCCCGGGGCCCTGGGAAGCCGAGACCCAGCTGTCCCCGGGGCCCGGCACGTCCCACGGCCCCCGCGACGGATAGCATCTCCTTTTTCTCCCCCCACCTACATATTTGGAGTCCCCCGTGAACCGCACCCCCGGCTTCCCTCTCTCCCGCCGCGGCCTCATACGCACCGGCGCCGGCGCCTCGCTCGCGGCGCTCGGGCTGGGCGTCGGCGCGCAGACCGCCTCCGCCGCGGTGGCCGCCACCAAGCGGTTCGATCTCACACAGCCGTCGTACGACCTGTTCCGGTCCAAGGACACGCACGGAGCGCGGGTCCAGCAGAGCTTCGCCTTCGACTGGGAGAACAAGTTCCTGTTCGTGGCGACCAAGCGGAGCGGAAGCACCGAGGCCGACGGCGACCTGTGCATCAACAAGATGGACTTCGACGGGAACTACCTGTCGTACATGCACCTCAACGGCTTCGGCCACGGCGTCGCCTTCGCCGCGCTGCCGCGCGGTTCCAGCACCGAGCTGTGGATCGAGTGCGCCGCGAACACCAACGGGTACGGCACCGCGCTCGCCCCCATCACCTACCAGGCCAACACCACCCTGGGCTCGCCGGCCGGCTCGGCCGCCTACCGGCCGATCTCCGGGGCCACCGAGTACACCTGCTCCGCCGATCCGGTCTACGACCGCATGATCGTGCGCTACCACACCAGCTCCGGCAAGCGCATCGCCGTGTACCCCCTGTCCGCCTTCCGGACGGGCAGCTTCGGCTCGCCGCTGGTCGACTTCGCACAGCCGGCGATCTCCGGCACCCCGCAGGGCTACGCCCTCTACGGCTCGTACATGTACTTCCTGACGGGTGACGCGTACCCCGGCGACGGCAGCCCCGTCGGCGACGGCAACACCTACATCACCAGCATCGACATCAACACGGGCACCGTGAAGCAGGGCCCCGTCCTCAGCAAGGCCGGTTCCACCCTCCACCACCGAGAGCCCGAGGGCCTGGCGGTCTACCGCACCGACGCCGGCGAGACCCGCCTCTTCATCGGCTTCGCCACCGGCGTGGAGGGCGACCGGCGCTCCAGCATCTTCTACAAGAAGGCGCTGGTCTGACCCATGTCCGGGCTGAGCCCGGGGAGTTCGCGGGTGTGATCCCGGTCAGTCCTCCTCGGGCTCCGGCTCGAACGTGAAGTAGATGCTCAGCGTGTAGGGCTCGTCCTCGTCTGGTGCACGCCTGAATTCCCGAAGTCCCCAGCCGGTCACACCCCCGGCGGCCGGCGGGCCACGAACACGAACTCCCTGCCGGGGCGGTCGGGAGCGTCTCGTACGTCCTCCAGCACGTATCCGTGAGCGGCCAGTTCCGCCTCGATTTCGTGCCGCTCGCGGAATCTGAGGGTGGAGTCGGAGGTCAGTTCCTTCTTGTCGCCGCCGCGAGTACAGCCATCGCCGTCGCCCTTGCCGTCACCGTCACCGTCACCATCGCCGTAGAAGGTGTAGTGCCAACGGAACGTGACCAGTTGGCCGGTGACCTCGGTCAGCTCCACCCAGCTCTCGACCGTGCCGAAGCCCGGCACCTCGGTGACCCCGTACGAGTCTTCGCGATTCCACGCCTCCCAGGCCCGCCCGGCCGGGTCCCGGGTCTCGAAGACCAGGTGTCCTCCCGGTCGCAGAGCCTCGCGCGCGGCCGTAAGGGTCCGTCGCCACAGCTCCGGGTCGACGATCGCCTGCGCCACGTTGGCCGTCATGGTGACGAGGTCGACCTGGAGCGGCGGGAGGTCCGTCGCGTCACCGTGGATCCAACGGACCCGGTCCGCCCCCGGTTTGGCCCGCGCGACCGCGAGGGAGGCACCGGCCGGGTCGACCCCGACGACCTCGACCCCACGCTCCGCCAGCAGCAGCGCGAACACCCCCGTCCCGCAGCCGATGTCCAGCACCTGCCTCGCGCCGAACTCCTCCGCGACGAGCAGATAGGCGTCCAGGTCACCGCGATCGGGGTCGAGCGGATCGTAGAGCTCGGCCAGCCGTCGGTCGTGGAAGATCTCGTCAGCCATGAGGTCACCTTCCCCCGCCCAACGGCCCCTGACGCGAGAGGAAATCACGCGACACGACACGTGCACACAGGTGATCGTGACACCAACACCCGACCACCGACCGAGGAGTTCGCATGCCAGACCGCCAGACGACCGTATCCATCACGGAGTTCGCCGTCTCCGACGCCAAGGCAGGGCCGTACGGGGTCACGGCCGGGCCCGACGGCGCGCTGTGGTTCACGCTGGTGCACGCCGGGCGCATCGGACGCCTCGCGCTCGACGGTGAGGTGACCTCGTATGCCCTCGAATCCACGACCGGCGGGCCGTCGATCATCACGTCCGGTCCGGACGGGGCGCTGTGGTTCACGGAGTTCCAGGGGCATCGGATCGGGCGGATCAGTACGGCCGGCGAGGTCACGTCCTTCGCGCTGCCGACGCCGGGGGCCGGCCCGTTCGGCATCGCGGTCGGCGCCGACGACGCGTTGTGGTTCACGGAGTCCGGGGTCGACCGGATCGGTCGGATCACGACCGGCGGGGAGGTCACCGAGTTCCCACTGCCGCTCACCGGGGCGTTCGCGTCGGCCATCGCGGCCGGGTCGGACGGTCGACTGTGGTTCACGCTGAACCAGGCGAACGCGATCGGTGCGATCACGCTGGACGGCGAGGTCACGGTCCACCCGCTTCCGACGCCGGGCGCGGCGCCCGTGGGTATCGCCGCCGGTGGTGACGGGGCCCTGTGGTTCGTGGAGATCGGTGCCGGTCGGATCGGACGGATCACCACGGACGGCAAGATCGACGAGTTCCCGCTACCGGACGACGAGTGCCGTCCGCACGCCATCGTCGCCGGCACCGACGGCGCTTGCTGGTTCACCGAATGGGGCGCGAACCGCGTCGGCCGGATCACCTACGACGACCGTCACCCACAAACGCACGAGATCCACGAGATCCACGAGTACGACCTGCCGACGCCCGCCTCGGAGCCCCACGGGATCACCCTGGGACCGGACGGCGCCGTGTGGACGGCCCTGGAGACAGGCTCCCTGGCCCGAGTAGAGACGCGCTTCGGCGAATGAGTCACCACTAACCTCAGAACTACCTCTGAACCCGCCCCGCCGCCTTGTCGCCCCTCTCGCCCCGGTGTCACGATCACGCCCTCGCCCGCCACCAACGGGCCGACTGACGGGGGTCGTTCATGTCACGAGCAGCACGCAGGCCGCGCCGGGGCCGCGCCGCCACCCTGGCGGCCCTGTCGGCGGCCGCGCTCCTCTCCACCACCGCGTGCACGTCCGAAGTCGGCGGTGAGGCCGGGGCGGGGGGACGGCAGACCGGAGGGTCGGTCGAGCAGCCCGGGGCGAAGGCGACCCCGGCCTCCGACGCGACCGAGGGCGACACGGCTCACGAGCTGGCGAACGAGGCCCCGGACCCCGTGGCCGACCGCGTCGTCCTGCGTCAGAACAAGACGCGGGACAGCGCGCACCTGGAGTTCGGGGCGGCGAGGAAGGGCGAGGGCAAGGCCCTGACCGTCGCCGTGAACTGCCAGGGTGAGGGCACGATCGAGGTCACACTCCGCCCCACCGGCGCCTCGTTCCCCATGAAGTGCCTCGACGGCGAAGTGACCAGCACCAACAACGAGTTCACCATCGCGGGCGCGGAGCGCGCCGGCACGATCTCCGTCGCCGCCGCCCCGGGAGTGCGCTGGTCCCTGTCGATGGGCCGAGGCGAACCGGCCGGGCAGGACCTCCGCGGTTAGGCCGTCTCCCGTTTCCCCACTCAGGAGCAGGAGCGGACCGCATCGCCCCAGGCACGGGGACTGCGGTGGTGGTTCTTGTGCCCCGCGGCGAGTACGTGGCGCAGTTCGGCAAGATGCCGGGTGTTCGTGGGGAGCTCCAGCCGGTCGAGGAGGGCCAGTGCGGCGGCCGGTTCCAGGTCACCGGAGAGGTCGTGGAAGCTTGCCCGAAGGCTGCGGAAGACGGCTGGATGCAGGGCGGGAAGCCGCAGGGCGGTGCGGTACGTCGGCTCCTTCACCGTCCAGCGCACCGGGCCCGAACACTCCAGAACCCGCCGGGCTCGGCGGAGCAGGACGTCCGATGGCTCGGCCACCACGCGGTCGATGTCATTGCCGAGGACCTCGGCGAAGGCTGTCGCGGACGTGGTGTGGTCCTCGAACCAGTCCACCCACAGCGAGTAGGTGACGGCCTCGACGTCCCGGTCCTCCTCCAGCCGCCGACGGTAGCCGTCCCACAGCACGTCGGCCGGCAGTGGACCCTCCGCACCCTCGTTCGCGAACCGGATCTCGCACGTGACCCAGTACTCGTCGAGGAGGTCCAGCAGCCCGAAGGCCAACCTCAGCCGGTCCGCCGCACCCAGTTCTTCGGCGAACACCTCGCCGGCCAAGGAGTGCGCCACCTCGTTGGCCGTGAGCAGCACCTCCGGATTCTCGTCGCTCACCCACCCACCGCGCACCTGGCGGACACCCTGGTCAGCCAGCCAACGCCGCGCCACCTCCACGGCTCGCATCTCCATTCGGGAAGTATGGCAACCAACCACATGAGCGCGGTGGGCTTGGACGGTCGAGTTGTCTGCGCTCACGACTCGGGGCGGCGTGGTGGCGGGCGCTACCGGAGCGGGAAGTCGACTCCGTGCTCGTCCGTGGGCCGGGGGCCGTGGATCCGCCGGTCGGCTTCAGAGATGGAGACGTCGTTGATGCTCGCCTCGCGGCGCCGCATGAGACCGCGCTCGTCGAACTCCCACAGTTCGTTGCCGTAGCTGCGCCACCACTGGCCTTCCGCGTCGTGCCACTCGTACTGGAAGCGGACGGCGATCCGGTCCTCGTGGAACGCCCAGAGGCTCTTGCGCAGCGCGTAGTCCAGTTCGCGCTCCCACTTCCGCGTCAGGAAAGCGACGATCTCATCGCGGCCGCGGACGAACGTGTCCCGGTTCCGCCACGTCGAGTCCGGCGTGTACGCCGCTGCCACTCGGCGGGGATCGCGGGTGTTCCAGGCGTCCTCAGCCGCCTGGACCTTCCGCAGGGCCGTCTCCTGTGTGAACGGTGGGTAGGGCGGGCGATCTTCCGACACTGCGACCTCCTCATATGGAGAACGTGCGTTCTCTACCGATGGCGCCTAAGATAGGGAACGCTCGTTCTCAACGTCAAGGAGTCCCGGATGCCAGCCCCGCTCAGCGACGAGCAGAACCGCCTGGACCGCGAAGCACTGCTCGACGCAGCGGAGAGGCTCTTCTACGAGCGAGGCATCCAGGCGGTCGGGATGGACGAGATCCGCGCGGCATCCGGCCTGCCGCTGAAGCGGATCTACCGGTTCTTCGCGGCGAAAGAGGACCTCGTGGTGGCGATGCTCAAACGTCGCGACCAGCGATGGCGGGGAAACCTGGCCGCCCACGTGGAGCAGGTCCCGGATCCCCGCGAGCGCGTACTCGCGATCTTCGACTGGCTTGCCGAGTGGTTCGCGGAACCCGGCTTCCGCGGCTGCGCCTGGATCAACGCCTACGGCGAGCTCGGCGCGTCGTCCGAGGCGGTGCTTGCTGAAGTCCGGTCGCACAAGCAGGCGTTCCACGATCAGATCGCGGTGTGGGTCCACGCCGGCGGGCTGCCGGTGACTGAACCGGTCTTCCTGCTTGCCGAAGGAGCCATCGTGACAGCCGGCATCAGTGGCGACCCCGCCCCGGCCCGTCATGCACGGGCAGCCGTCGCGACGCTGCTCGGGACACCTTGATCCCTGGCCACACCGTCAACCACCTGCGCCGGGGCGGCGCCGCACCTCACAACCGGCCCGGCGCTATACGCCGGTGGTGCCGTCGATGCGTTCTCGGAGCAGGTCGGCGTGGCCGTTGTGGCGGGCGTACTCCTCGATCATGTGGACGTAGATCCAGCGGAGGTTGACGTCCTGGTCCATGAAGCGGCCCGTGTCGGCCAGGGCACGACCGGCGCAGAGCTCGCGCGCGCGAGCGATCTCCGCGTGCCAGGTCGCGAGGGCTTCGCGCAAGGTGGCGCCCTCAGCCAGTTCGAAGCCGCCGTCGGGGCCGTCCGGGTCGGCCCGCGGGTCGTAGATGGGCGGGACCTGTTCGCCGGCGAACACGCGGCGGAACCAGTTCCGCTCCACCTCGGCCATGTGCTGGACGAGGCCGGTCAGCGTGAAGCCCGACGGTGGCACGGACGCGGTGGCGGCCTGCTCGTCGTCCAGATCCTCACACTTCATGGCGAGTGTCGTGCGATGAAAGTCGAGCCAGCTCTCGAGCACGGTTCGCTCGTCGGCGTTCAGCGGCGGCACAGGGCGTTCGATGGTGGACATCGGTCGATTATCGCCAGCGGCCGAAGTCGTCGACAGGCAGGGCCGCTTAGCAGAGCGAACGTCGCCTGGCGCGGCATCAGGTGTGCTGTTCGGGAAGCGCGTCGAGCTGGTGGTCCGCCCAGACGTAGGTCGCGGGCAGCAGGTCGGCGATGGGGACGGTCCGGACGCGGTCGCCCTCGCCGACGATGACCCCGATGGTGGGGAAGTAGTCGAGCAGGACCTGCCGGCACCGGCCGCACGGCGGCACCACGCCTCGGTCGCGGTCGCCCACGGCGACGATCACGTCCAGGTCGTAGGCGCCCTGCGCGGCCGCGGTGCCGATGAGGACCAACTCGGCGCAGGGCCCTCCGGTGAAGTGATAGGCATTCACGGCGGTGACGATCCGACCGTCCCGGGCGCGGGCCGCGGCGGCCATGGTGTGGTTGTCGCCGCGACAGCGCGTGCGGGCGACGTGGGCCGCGGCCTGGATGAGTTCGTGATCGACGGGGTGGCTCTGCGAGATCATCCGCTCAGCCTCTCCCGCCCACCCTCCCCAGCACCAGCTCCGCCAGCTCGCCCGGGCCCAACTCGCCGTCCAGGAACACCGTGTCGGCGGGGAGGGTGTCGGCGGCGGCCGTGCACATCGCGATGCGGTCCTTGCACCACCGGCGGACCCGTTCGTCCTGCTCGGGGTCGTCCGGGGTGAAGCTGCGGCCGTCGATGCGGGCGGTCAGCACGTCCTCGGGGACCCGGAGGAAGAAGTGGTGGAGGGGGATGCCGGCGGCTTCGATCGTGCCGAACACCTCGGCCATGTAGTCGGGCTTCACAAGAGTCATCGGCACCAGCACCGTCCGCTGCCCGTACTCCTCCGCCAGCCCCACCAGGAACCCGGCCACCTGCCGCCGCCACAGCCGCAGATCCTGGAAGTCCCCGGTCGGCACCTCCACGATCTCGCGGAGCACGTACCCGATCACCTCCGGATCGAAGACCAGCGCGTCGGGCCACCGCCCCCGCAACTCCTCCACCAACGTGCTCTTGCCACTCCCGAAGGCCCCGTTCACCCAGACGATCACCGGCCGACCGTACCCATGTCCTCTCCGGACCGCACGCCTGTCCGGGCGAAGTCGGCCAGTGCCGTGAAGTCCGGCTCGCGCAGGCCCAGTCGGGGGTCTATGCGGTGCAGCAGGGCGTGGGGGCCGTGGCGTGCGGTGACGAAGGTGCGGTCGATCACGGTCAGTTCGTCGTCCACCCACGCGAACGGGCGCCCCGCCGCGTGCTCGACGAGATGCGGGGTCTTCCAGAACAGACCGGTCGGCCAGGACGCCGTGTCAGGCATCTGGTCGCGGTCCGCCCCCGCCCCCGGCCCCTCGACCGCGACGGCCCCTGGCCGCCCCGCCGCCCCCGGCCACTCCACCACCGGCAGTTCCGGCAGCCCCAGCACCGGCCCGATGTACGTGTTCGCCTCGGCGCCCCACGTCGTCGCCCACACCAGGTCGTACAGCCGCCCCAACTCCCGCAGCCGCCGCCCGTGCTCCTCGTTCAGCCACACCCGCAACGGCTTGACGTACGCCGCCGGCTCGCCCGGATGCTGGTCGATCCAGCCCTGCGGCTTCATCCGGTGGGTCGAGTACCCGGCGGGCCGCCGCTCCGGCTTCGCCGCGTACGGGTTCAACGGCCCGTCCACATCCAGATAGAGCACCGGACGCCGACCCACAGCCCCACCGGACCACTCACCCGATCCGCCCGGCCCACCAGGCCCACCCGGCTCGCCTGACCCACTCATCCCGCTCATCCAGCCATCATCGCCTCAACCCCGCGCCGAGGGGAGAAGGCGCCCGCTCACCCCGGCCAGACGATCGCCTGCGTCTCGCTGTACGCGTGCAGCGCGTACGAGCCCACGTCGCGTCCCACCCCGCTCTGCTTGAAGCCGCCGAACGGGGCCTCCATGTTGCGGCCGACCGTGTTCACGCCCACGCCGCCCGCCCGCAGGCGCCGGGCCACCCGGAAGGCTCGGGCGACGTCGCCGGACCAGACGTAGTCGATGAGGCCGTAGTCGCTGTCGTTGGCGAGGGCGACGGCTTCGTCCTCGTCGTCGAAGGGGAGGGCGACGACGACCGGCCCGAAGATCTCCTCGCGGACGACCCGCATGTCGGGGGTGCAGTCCGCCAGCAGGGTCGGCGCCACCCAGAAACCCCGCTCGTACGGCGGCCGTTCACCCCCCGCCACCACCCGCGCGCCCTCCTTGCGGCCCAGCTCGACGTACGACTCGACGCGGTCGCGGTGGGCCGCCGAGATCACCGGCCCGACCACCGTGCCCGGCGCGCGCGGATCGCCGACCGGCAACCGCGCGGCGTAGGCGGCCAGTTGGGCCACCAGCCGGTCGTACACGCCGCGCTGTGCGATCACCCGCGTCGGCGCCGTGCAGATCTGCCCGCTGTAGAAGGTGAAGGTGGTGGCGATGCCTGCGACGGCCGCGCCGAGGTCCGCGTCGTCGAAGACGACCGCCGCGCCCTTCCCACCCAGCTCCATCAGCTGGCGCTTCATCCCGCGCCCGCACACCTCCGCGATCCGCCGCCCGACCGCCGACGAGCCGGTGAAGCTCACCATGTCGACGTCCGGTGCGTCCACGGCTGCCTCACCGACCTCCGGCCCCGACCCGCCCACCACGTTCACCACACCCGGCGGAACACCGGCGGCCTCCAGGGCCTCCGCCATGCGGTGGACGGAGAGCGGGTCCTGCGGGGCCGGTTTCACGACCACCGTGTTGCCCATGGCGAGGGCGGGGGCGATCTTCCCGGCCGGGTTGGCCCAGGGGTTGTTGTACGAGGTGATGCAGGTGACCACGCCCACGGGCTGGCGTACGGCGAGGGCGCCCATCACGGCCGCCTTCCCGAAGGGCCCGGCCTCGTTGATCTGGGGCGCGATCGGCTCCTCCACCGGCTCCACGCGCGCGTACCGCTGGAAACGGGCGGCACCCACCCCGACCTGCATGCCCCGCGCCGTCCCGGTCGTCGCACCGCTCTCGGCCTGCGCGAGCGCGGCGTACGGGACGAGGTGGCGTCGTATGTGGTCCGCCGTACGGGCGAGGATCGCGGCCCGCTCGGCGGCGGGCGTCCTCGACCACGGGCCGAAGGCCTCCCGGGCGGCGGCGGCCGCCGCGTGCACCTGTTCCCGCGAGGCCTCCGGCGCCCACCCGACGACCTCCTCCGTCGCCGGGTCGACCACCGGATAGTGCCCGCCGTCGGGCTCCACCCAGGAGCCCCCGATGAACAGCCGCCGCCGCTGCGAGGACTCCTCCGACGCCCCCTCCGAGGACTTCTCCGACGCCCCTCCCGAAGACTCCGGCCGACTCACCGCGTACTCACCGTCCGCGTGTCCCGCCCACTGCGCAACACCTTGCCGGGCACGGCGCCCGTCACCACGTCGTCGCGGATCGCCTCGACTCCGTTGACCCAGACCGCCCGTACGCCGATCGCCTTGGAGTCGAGGCGCGGGCTGTCACCCGGCAGGTCGTGCACCAGGGTGGCCTTGCCCGCGTCGACGCGCTCCGGATCGAAGAGGACGAGGTCCGCGTGCCACCCCTCCCGCACCTGACCCCGTTCCCGCAGGCCGAAGAGGCGGGCCGGGTCGTCGGTGAGCATCTTCACCGCCTGCTCGAGACCGACGAGCTTGCGTCCGCGCAGACAGTCGCCGATGAACCGGGTGGTGTACGGGGCGCCGCACATGCGGTCCAGGTGGGCGCCCGCGTCGGAGCCGCCGAGGAGGACGTCCTCGTGCCGCCAGGTCTCGGCGCGCAGCGTCCAGGAGTCGGGGTCGTTGTCGGTGGGCATGGGCCACAGGACCGTACGGAGATCGTCGGCGGCGCAGATCTCCACCAGGCACTCGAACGGTTCCTGCCCCCGCTCGGCGGCTATGTCCCGCACGACGCGCCCGGTGAGGCCCTCGTTCGCCGCGCTGTAGGTGTCCCCGATGACGTACCGGCCGAAGTTGGCGAGCCGCCGGAAGACGCCCGCCTCCTTGGAGTCCGCCCGGCGCAGCATCTCCGCCCGCACCTCGGGGTCGCGCAGGCGTTCGATCCGCTCGGGCACCGGCAGGCCGAGGATCGGACCCCAGCCGGGGATCAGGTTCAGCGCGCAGAACGTGCCCAGCGACATGTTCATCGGGGTGAGGATCGGCATGGTGAGGGCGACCACCCGGCCGCCCGCCTTCCGGGCCCGCTCGCTCGCCTCCAGCTGCCTCGGTACGCGTTCGGGGACGGCCGAGTCGATGGTGAGGACGTTCCAGTTGAGGGGGCGCCCGGCCACCGCGCTCATCTCGACGAAGAGGTCGATCTCGTCGTCGCTGAACTGGTCCAGGCAGCCGGCGACGATCGCCTCGATCTGGGTCCCCTCGTGCTCGCCCACCGCCCGCGACAGCGCGATCAGTTCGGCGGGTCGCGCGTGCCGGGAGGCGACCGGCTGCCCGTCCCCGTCGCTGTGCGTCGAGGACTGCGTGGTCGACAGCCCCCAGGCCCCGGCGTCCATCGCCTCGTGGAACAGCCGCAGCATGGCGTCCAGTTGCTCGGCGCTCGGCTGCCCGCCGATGGCGTCGGGCCCCATCACGTACCGCCGCAGCGCGCAGTGCCCGACCATGAACCCGGCGTTGACCGCGATCCGCCCTTCGAGCGCGTCCAGGTACTCCCCGAAGCCACTCCAGGTCCAGGGCGCCCCCTCCTCCAGCGCGACGAGCGACATCCCCTCGACCTTGGACATCATCCGCCGTGTGTAGTCCGCGTCCTCGGGACGGTCGGGGTGCAGCGGCGCGAGCGTGAACCCGCAGTTCCCGCCCGCGACGGTGGTCACCCCGTGGTTGAGCGACGGCGTCGCGTACGGGTCCCAGAACAACTGCGCGTCGTAGTGCGTGTGCGGGTCGACGAACCCGGGCGCGAGCACGAGCCCGGCCGCGTCCTCGACCGTACGGGCCTCCTCGGTCACGCTCCCGATGACGGCGATACGGCCGTCCCGTATCCCGACATCGGCGGTGTACGCGGGCGCGCCGGTCCCATCGACGACGGTCACACCTTTGATGACATGGTCGAGCATGCCTCTCCCCTCCGGGTGCCTGGAATTGTTTAGGGGCGCGGGGAACTGCGCGAGCAACCACGACGGACCCGCAGCCGCCGAACGAACCTCACCCGGCAGCCCGGAACCGCGACGTCCGATGCACAGGATCCGTGTCGATCTTCGGAATCACGTGCTCCCCCACCAACCTGATCGTCTGCAGCGTCGCGTCCTTCGGCACCCCCACCGGCAACCCGAAGCTCAACTGATCCGCCCCGGCCTGCTCCCACCGCTTGCACTGCCGGAAGACCTCGTCCGGATCGCCGCAGATCAACAGCTCTTCCTCGATGAGCAGTTCGATGAACTCCTCGTTGTACTCGGGCAGCGTCTCCGGCCACACGGGGAAGCCGTCCGGCCGGGGGAACGTGTCGTGGTAGCGGAAGACGAGCGACGGCAGATAGTGCAGCCCGCCGTTGACCGCGATGCGCACCGCCTCGTCGTGCGTGGGCGCGCAGATCGCGGTGGTCGTCACCATCACGTTGTCGTTGACGAAGTCCCCGATGGGCTCGGCGTCGACGATGGCGGTCTTGTACTTCTCCAGCACCCACTCCATGTCGGAGACCTTCTGCACACTGAAGCCGAGCACCCCGAGCCCCTTGCGCGCGGCCATGGAGTACGAGGGCGGCGACCCGGCGGCGTACCACATCGCGGGGTGCGACTTCCCGTACGGCTTGGGCAGGATCTTGCGCGGCGGCAGCGACCAGTGCTTGCCCTGGAAGCCGACGTACTCGTCCTGGAGCCACATCTTGGGGAACTCGGCGATGGTCTCTTCCCAGATCTCCTTGGTGTAGTTCATGTCGGTCACCCCGGGGATGAACCCGAGGATCTCGTGCGAGCCGGCGCCGCGCCCGCTGCCGAACTCGAAGCGACCCTCGGTGAGATGGTCGAGCATGGTGACCTTCTCGGCGACCTTCACGGGGTGGTTGACCTGGGCGAGCGGGTTGAAGATGCCGGAGCCGAGGTGGATCCGGTCCGTCGCGTGCGCCAGGTAGCCGAGGAAGACGCCGTTGGCCGACAGGTGCGAGTACTCCTCCAGGAAGTGGTGCTCGGAGGCCCACGCGTACTTGAAGCCGGACTTGTCGGCCTGGATGACGTACTCGGTCTCCTCCATCAGCGCCTTGTGCTCCGCGAGGGGGTCGGTCTCGGCCCGCTTGCCCACGTATCCCTGTACAAAGAGCCCGAATTCCAAGGAGGTTCACCGTCCTCAGCCATACCCGGCAGTCGTCGTCTCGACCGTTCCTGACCGTTTCTGACTGTACGTCAGATCTCGGTACGGCCGACTGTTCCACCGGCCCCGTGGAGCGTCAATAGCTGACGTGCCGTCAGATACGTGCTCGGCCGGGCCCGAGCACGGTCAGAGGCTCACCCCGGCCAGCCAGCCCCCGTCGATCACGAAGGGCTGCCCGGTGATGTAGGAGGAGTCGGCACAGGAGAGGAAGAGGGCGAGGCGGGCGACCTCCTCGGGGCGGCCGATCCGGCCGAGCGGGATGCGCTTGCGGTAGAGCTTGTCGACGGCCTCGGCGGACACCTCGTCGCCCGGGTCGGTCATGGCGGTGTCGACGGCGCCGGGGCAGACCGCGTTGACCCGGATGCCCTTGCGGGCCAGCTCCAGCGCGGCGACCCGGGTGAGCCCGACGATCGCGTGCTTGGTCGCCGCGTACGCGCCGACGTACGCCATGCCCGTCATCCCGGTGTACGAGGCGGTGTTGACGATCGTGCCGCCGCCGGCCGCCTCGATCTCGGGGGCGAGGGTCTTGATCCCGAGGAAGACGCCGACCTGGTTGACCCGCACCACCTGCATGAACTCGTCGAGAGGGGTGTCGACGAGGGAGTTGAAGCGCAGCACCCCGGCGTTGTTGACCAGCCCGTCCACGCGGCCGTACGCACCCTTGGCCGCGGCCACCGCGGCGGTCCAGTCGCCCTCGCGGCTCACGTCCAGGTGGACGTAGAGCGCGCCGATCTCCTTGGCGAGGGCCTCCCCCTGGTCGTCCAGGACGTCGGCGACGACGACCTCGGCCCCCTCCGACCGGAACAGCCGCACCTCCTGCTCGCCCTGGCCACGCGCGGCACCTGTGACGAGGACGACACGTCCGTCGAGCTTGCCCATGGGGACTCCCATCGCGGTGTGTTGGTCGAGGTCAGGGTACCGGCAGACCTGACGATGCGTCAGTCCGGCGGCCGACAGCTTGCTTCTGCGATGACAAGTGACCGGAGAGTAGGGACATTTGACTCTGTCCACTGGCTGTACAGGGCCCCAATAATCCTCCATCGGAAGGTAAAGCAACTCCCAAGGAGAGACAGTCATGGCAGCCAAGAGGCGCTTCAAGAACAAGAAGGTCCGATACTTGGCGATCGGCGCTTCGCTCGTGACCGGCGCGGCCACCGTCACCGTACTACTGCCTTCGGCCAACGCCGCCGACGAGCCGTCCGTCGAGCGGATCATGAGGATGTGCGAAAGGACTGCCAAGCTCAACGGAAAGCAGCAGTCGGTGAGCGATTTCAAGGGCGGACTCGGCGATGGATTCGAATCCGATACCTGTGATTTCGTCGAGACGAAGTTCGAGACCTTCGACGGTCCCACGGAGAAGGTCACCGTCGATTTCCCGAACTGCGAGCCGAACGCCACGGAGCCGGCGAAGGTGACCACCGAGTTCTCGAAGGCGGTGGGCCAGGGCCAGGGCAAGTACACCGCGACCCAGCAGGGCGCACTCGGCGGGCTCTTCGGGGCCCTGAGCGGCGGCTGGGTGAAGCACAAGGGCACGCTGGACATGACCGTCAAGACGGCCACCGCCAGCGAGTCGGAACAGCGGGAAGTTCCTGTGGGCAAGGTCATGCATGTGACCTTCACGCCGAAGATGCAGCGCATGACCGGCGAATGGCGGGTGCACCTCGACGCCGACCCCGGCAGCTTCGCCGTGAACCCCTCCCCCGAGAAGAACTTCGTGGCGCCGGAGGTCGTCGAGGGCCCGGTCATCCTGGACAGCGCCGCGGGCACCCCCGGCCTGGCGGACGGCACCACGAAGGTCGTCCTGGAGGACTGCTGACCTCCCCCCACCCCCTCTCTCCATCCCCGCCCCCTCCCCCCACCAGCTCTTCCCTCTCGATCCGACCCCTTTCGCAGGAGACCCCCATGACACGCACAGGGCGCAGCGGCAACCACCGCAGCAAGAAGAAGCGCATCACCCTCGCGCTGGCGCCGGTCGCCGCCCTCGGACTGGCCGTCCCGCTGATGTACAGCGCGGGAGCCGCCACTCCCGACGAGGTGGCCACCGACTGCCGTACGGACTCGGACAAGCTGGAGAACTGCGAGTTCGTCGACGTCCAGTTCAAGGCCAACAGCCTCGGCCCCAACGAGCGGGTCACCTCGGTGACCGACAACTGCGGGGTCGGCACCGCGGCGACGAAGACCTTCAGCGGCACGGCGTCGGTGACCCGCGTCATTCAGCTGGAGGACGGTTTCAACACGGACGGCAGTACGAAACTGGCCAGCTCCGTCTTCGAGATCGGCGTCAAGTTCGCCACCCAGGAATTCAACATCAAGCGCGACGACACGACGTCGTCGTTCTCCTTCTCCAGGTCCGACACGGTCAAGGCGGACCACATCGCCTTCTTCATGTGGTCCCACAAGCGCACCGACGTGAGCGGTTTCCTCAAGGCCACCTACAAGGAGGCCCAGGACGGCCAGAAGGTGTTCTTCTCGCCCAGTGAGAACGCCACGAGCGTCCACGTCTTCTACCCGCAGCTCCTGCCGAGCGGGACGCCGGACGGCCGGCTCTGGCTGCGTAATGTGAAGTGCGATTCCCCGCAGGCGAACGGAATCCTCAACAGTGAGGGAAGCGTCCGCGCCGAGCCCGGATTCGAAGAGGGTGGCGCGAACGTGACCGACGTCGAGGTGCCGCTCTCCGAAGTCACCATCCAATAGCGCCCGGAGAAAAGAAAAGCCGAACGATCCCCCGTGCCACGCGCGGGGGATTTTTCAGGAGACCGTCAGAGCGTTCTCATACGCGAACCGCGGAGGCCGCGCCCAGCCATCTCAGCACGGCCTCCGTGCTCCCGCGGGCATCCAGCTTGGCGTAGATGTTGCTGAGGTTGTTGCGGACGGTCTTCTCGCTCAGCGTCAGTCGGAGCCCGATCTCCTGGGCGCCGAGTCCGGTGGAGAGGAGCTCCATGATCTGGCGTTCACGCGGCGAGAGCAGGGAGCGCAGGTGCTCCGTCGCCTGCCCCTGCTCCGGCAGTTGTCGCGCCGCGTCGCGGATGGCGGCGCATGCTACGGGCGAGAAGGAGGTGTGGCCGACGGTGGCGGCCACGACCGCGGAGGACAGCATGCAGGTGCAGTAGTCGCCCTCGACCAGATACCCGGCCCCGCCCCGGAACACCTCCACCACGGTGTCGGCGTCCTGCCGGGGGCTGACGACGATCACCGGGGCGCGCATGGAGCCCATGGCCTTCAGCAGCCCGGCGAAGGACTCCGACGGGTCCTCGCAGTGCAGGACCACGACATCCGCCTCGGTCTCGCGCAGTTGACTGTAGGGCGGCGGGACGAGGAGCGCGCTGCTCACGTACCGGTCGTCGGGGGCCGGCCAGTCGTCGTGCGGCCACCGACCCGGGGCACAGGCCAGGGCGACGGACAGGCCCGGGGACGACGGTGAGGGTTGGCGGGGTGGGTGTGCCGGGACGCGGGAGGGACGTGCGGGACCAGCTGAAACGGGGGTGCCGGTGTGCTGGGACGTTCTGACGTGCCGGGGGGATCGCACCTCGCGTGTCCTTCCGCCGAAGCCATGACTCCCCTACATACGTGACTCCGGCGCCGGTTGTTCGAAGTTTCAAGAACGAACCGCGAAGCTGTCAGACAGGTTGACCGCTCGCCACCACCGTGACGGCCGAAACCCGCCCGTCCCGAACTAGATTGCGGGGAAAGGCAGTTGGCCCACGAGCCGTGTCGATGCGCGGAGACAGGGTCGCTCCGGCGGGGGTCGGGCCGAGGTGCGGTGGGTCCGGTAATGGGGTGAGCATGACGAGCCGATCCGACACACTGGTTCGATGCGGCCCGATCATGAACAGCCTTTGTCCGGTGGCAACGTCAGTGAGGGTGTCGTTCGCGTCGGGGACACCGTTCGCCGTCCGGCCGGACCGTGGACTCCCGCTGTGCATGCCCTGCTCGCCCATCTGCACGAGGTGGGATTCGACTCGGCTCCTCGCCCGCTCGGCATTGACGATCAGGGGCGTGAGGTCCTGACCTTCATGCCGGGAGATGTGGTCTGGCCCGACCGGTTCTCGCTGATGGAACCCGCTCGGCAACTCGCTCGCGTCGCACGGCTGATCCGGGACTTCCACGACGCCGTGCAGGACTTCACGCCGCCCTCCGATGCGCGGTGGCAGACGCTGATCCCCGCCGAGGGCAGTGACATCATCGCCCACAACGACCTGGCCCCCTGGAACCTCGTGGTCGCGGACGAGGCGCGGTGGGCCTTCATCGACTGGGACGGTGCGGGTCCCGGCTCACGCCTGTGGGACGTCGCCTACGCCATGCACGGGTTCATCCCACTCTCCGCGCATCCGGACTGGCAGAGCCCGGACGCGGCGAACCGACTGCGAGCCTTCGCCGACGCCTACGGTCTGGCGGAGTCCGAGCGCCGTGAGTTGGTCCCTCTCCTGGGGCGCCGTACGCGTTCCATGCACGACTTCCTGCGCGACCAGGCAGCCCAAGGAGTCCAGCCCTGGTCAAGGCTGTGGGCCGAAGGCCACGGCGACGCCTGGCGAAACGACGCCGAGTACATCGAGCAACGCGAAGACGAGTGGACGCGGGCGCTGCTGGCCGGCTGATGCATCAGTGCCCGTGCTTAACTCCCGGCGTCGTACGAGCCCGCACCACCGATCGCCCTGGCAGCTTGCCGAACAGCATGAGGAGTCCGGGAAATGCGTAGCGAGTTGTCGCGCGTGTCGGGACACTGCGTCGGTGACCGGTTCCGCACTGCCTCAACTGCTTCGGCCTCGTGCCCTGAAGCCCGGCGATCTCGTCGTTGTCGCAGCACTCTCCGGACCGCTGGACGCGGTGCACGAGCCCGACCTCCAGCAGGCGGTGGCCGTGCTCGAGCAGATGGGGTTCCGGGTGCGTCGGGCACCGCTGCTCGAAGCGGGGCGGCACCGTTGGTGGAGCGCGGCCGCGCCGACGGAGATCGCCGGGGAGTTCAACGTTCTGCTGCGTGATCCTGAGGTGCGCGGGATCATCGCGCACGACGGCGGGCAGACCGTACTCGGTTACCTCGACCTGATCGACTTCGAGGCGATCGCGGCCGACCCCAAGCCGATCCTCGGCTACAGCGACATCTCACTGTTGCATCTGGTGCTCTACGCGCGTACCGGACTGGTCGGATTCCACGCCGACGTGGCCACCCATGGACTTGGCGGGCACTGGCAGTCCGCGCCCGCGGCACGGAGAGCAGAACTCGAAAAGCTCTACTCGACGCTGCTGACCGGCGACGAGGCGATCGGTGCGCTGCCGGCCACCCCGTCGTGGGAGTGCTGGCGCGCCGGTCGCACCGAAGGCCGGCTGATCGGCGGAGTGATCAACCGTGTCGCGCTGGTGCAGGCGACGTCTTTCGCGCTGCCACTCGAATGCTTCGACGGCGCGGTGCTGTTCTGGGAGGAGGCGGGCGGCCAGGCATCGCATGTGTGGAGTTATCTGCAGGTACTGCGGCACGCTGGCATTCTCGATCGGATCTCCGGCATGGTCGTGGGCGTTCCGGACGGGATCGACGGGCTCGGCACGGCCGATGCTCCTGACACATCACCGACCCTGGCCGAGATAGTCCTCGACGTCCTCGGCGACCGTGATATCCCCGTCCTGGGCAACGTCGAGTTCGGGCACGCCGGCCCGAATCTGCCGATGCCGGTCGGCATCCGCGTCGGCCTCGATGCGCACCGGCGGACATTGTCGCTGCTCGAACCGGCGGTACGGCCGCTGGCGACGACGGGGCCGGTCGGCTGAGCAAACGGATCAGCGAGCCAACTGCCGCGGCAGCAGCCCAGGACGAGTGCGGGACTCGTGCGACGGGTGGGCGGTAGGGTCCGCGAGTGCGTTGATCTGCCGGGCGGTGGCCGAGTGCCGCCGCAGAGGATGCGAGTGACCCCGGCGCGTCGCGGGGCCGCCCGGTTCGGCATACCCGTCCTCCACCCATACCGGAGATCACGCCATGACCACCCCTCGGCCCCGCATGTCCTACGACTACGACACGTTCGTCGAACTCGCCACCGCCGACCCCGCCGTCGTCGGCCTCGTCCTCAAGGGCTCCCGGGCCCACGAGGGCATGACCACCGCGCACTCGGACCACGACCTGTACGTCGTCCTCGCCGAGGACGCGTCGACGGCCCTGACCCGGTTCGCGGGGCACCGCACCCCCGAGCTCGACCTCGTCGTCCTGACCCTCGACGAGTTCCGCGCCGCCGGGATGCCCGGCTTCGAGCGGTACGCCCTCGCCCGCGCCCGGGTCGTGCTGGACCGTCTGGACGGAGGGATCACCCGGATCCTGTCCGCCAAGGCCCGGCTCGACGCCGACGAGGCCCACGGGCAGGCGGCCGGGTACCTCGACGCCTACGCCAACTCCCTCTACCGCTCGGTCAAGAACGCCCGCGACGGCGAGCCCGTCGCGGCCCGCCTGGACGCCGCCGACAGCGTCCGCTTCCTCCTGGAGACCCTCTTCGCCCTGGACCGCCGCCCCCGCCCCTACAACAAGTACCTGGCATGGGAGCTGACCCGTTACCCCCTCCCCGACTGGCCCACCGCCCCACTCCTCGGCGCCGTTCAGCACATCACGGCCACGGGCGACGTAGCCGCACAGCGCCACCTTTTCGCCCAGGTCGAGACCGTGACCCGCCGGGCCGGACACGGCCCGGTCCTGGACGCGTGGGGCGAGGACCTGCGGCTCATGCGGCCGCGGTAGGGCTGCGGCCGGCTCGGTGGCGGCCGGTGCCGCGCTCAGTCGGGCAGGTCCCAGCCCGGTCCTTCGGGTGAGCCGAGCCAGACCCGCGGAGCGAGAGCAGCGGCGCCGCGCATCAGCTTCTGCCGGCCGGACCAGGCGGCCCGTCCACTACGTACACCCCCATGCCGGTCACCGTCTCGACGAGACCCTCGTCCTTCAGCACCTTCACAGCCTTGCGCAACGTGTCGCGGGCCACGCCGAACTCGGCTTCCAGCTCGACAAGGCTCGGGATGCGGCGGCCGACCGGGATGGTCCCGTCCGTGATGCGGGCACGCAGGTTGTCGGCGATCTGGCGATAGGGCGGGACTGGCCCCTCCCGGTCAATGGTCATGATCGAACACAGTAGGAGGCGAGCGTGTACCTGCCATAGCTACCCCAGAGGATAGACGGGGGTAGTACACCTCGTCTACGCTGCGGAGACACAGACCCCGGCGAGGTTGTGGGACCTCCCGGGGCACGGCCACCAGCTGAAAAGGAGCTGATGACAGTGAGCATTATCCACGCGTTCCTACGGTGGGCTCTGGGCACCTTCGCGCCCGGCACCGGCAAGAGGCGGGCCGGTACCGGCCTGCACGAGCCCGACACCAGGTACATGCCGGAGGCACCCTTGACGACAGCTGCCGAAGGGCCCCCGATCCCTCGCTCGCCGTACGGTCTCGACCAGGGCCCCTTCGACGGCTCCGCCTCCCCCCTCGTCCGCCCCTACCTCCTCGCCGTCGAGCGGGAGCAGGCACGGCAGTCCCGGCGGCGGCTCGCGTTGGTGTTGGCCGCCGACTTCGGTATCGACCTCGACCGTCATGTGGTCGGCGCGGAGCGGGCGGTGGCGTGTTGAGCCCGGCGGAGGCGGACGCGGCGCTGTCTGCCGAGTGCGCGCTCGCCGGGCGGCCCGCCTACGCGGATCCGCACCGGCGGTGTCGGCAGGCCGCCGAAGTACCCCTGCCGGGAGCCACGGGCCTGCTGATGCCCCCGTGCCAGTGCTCCTGCCGCGCACCCGGCTCGGACAGGGCCTGGTGAAAGCTGGGCGGTACCCCGAGAACGGGGCCTCCCGGCTGACCATTCGTATCTACCGAATCCGCCCCGACGGCGAGACCGACGGCGCCCCGCGGCATCGCATCGTCATCAGCGCGCACGACACCGAGCGCCTGCCGCAGTCGCAAGTGTGGCCGCCGTGCGGATGCCCTCGCTGCCGGACGGAGGGGGAGACGGGGCCCCGGTAGCCAGGAGCCTCACCATCAGCCGCCTGCCCCGACACGGCCCCCGCGACAGGGCGGGCGGCTTCTAAAGGTCTGGCCCCACCTCGGCCCCGAACGCCTCCATCTGGTCCACGAGTTCACTCGCGTCCCGACTCCGGAACCGCACCTGGATCTGCCCCACCCCCATCGCCCCGTAAGCGCGCAAGGAATCGGCGATCGCGGTCGGGCTCCCGGTGAGGGTGCGGCGTCCGACGTCCCACCCCGGCTCGCCCACGTACAGCGGCTCGGTGATCGCGCCGATGGTGAAGGGGCCGGTGACGCCCGCCTCCTCCCGCAGTCGCCGGAGTCGGGCGATCTGCGCCGGGAGGCGGTCGCGGGGGTCGCCCTGCGGCAGCCAGCCGTCGCCCCGGACGGCGGCCCGGCGGACGGCGGCGGGGGACGAGCCCCCGACCCACACCGGGATGCGGGCCTGGGCCGGGCGGGGGCGTTGGCCGAGGTCGTCGAAGTCGTACAGCTTGCCGTGGTGGGAGGGGAACTCGTCCGGGCCGAGGGCCGCCCGCAGCGCGTCCACGCACTCGTCCAGGACCGCTCCCCGCCGTTCGAAGTCCACCCCCAGCGCCTCGAACTCCTCCCGTACGTGCCCGGCGCCCACGCCGAGGATCAGCCGGCCGCCGGAGAGGTGGTCGAGGGTGGCGTACTGCTTCGCCGTGAGGAGCGGGTGGCGCAGGCCGACGACCGCGACATGGCTGAGCAGCCGGACCCGTTCGGTGACGGCGGCCAGGTAGGCGAGCGTGGCGACCGGGTCGTACCAGACCGTGCCCATCGCGGGCGCGAGCCGACGCGGGACGGCCACGTGGTCGCAGACGGCGACATACGCGAACCCCGCCCGGTCGGCAGCCCGCGCGACCTCGGCCAGCTCCGCCGCCCCGGCGTCCGCCTCCCAGGTCTCGGCGTAGAGGGTGCTCTGCGACTGGACAGGCAGCTGCATCCCGTAGCGAAGCACCGCACCCGCCCCGCCCGAAGACCACTCACCGCCCCCGCCCGAGGACCGCTCACCGCCCCCGCCCGAAAGCCGCCCCTCGGACCCGTCCGAAGACCGTCCCCCGGCCCCACTCAACGGGCGCTCCCCGACCCCGCCAGAAGGCCGCCCCTCGGAACCGCCCCAAGACCGCCCCCCGGCCCCACTCGACGACCGCCCCCCGCCCCCGCTCAACGGGTGCTCCCCGGCCCCGCCCACAACCCCTCCTCCGTCAGCCCCAGCAGCTCGATCGCGTTCCGTCGCACGATGCGGTCGACGACATCCGCGTCCAGGTGGCCCATCTGGGCCTCGCCGACCTGGCGGGACTCGGGCCAGGTGGAGTCGGAGTGGGGGTAGTCGGTCTCGTAGAGGACGTTGCCGACGCCGATCGCGTCCAGGTTGCGGAGCCCGAACGCGTCGTCGAAGAAGCAGCCGTAGACGTGGTCGGCGAACAGCTCCGACGGCGGGCGGTGGACCTTGTCCGCGACGCCGCCCCAGCCCCGGTTCTCCTCCCAGACGACGTCCGCGCGCTCCAGGATGTACGGGATCCAGCCGATCTGGCCCTCCGCGTACATGACCTTGAGGTTCGGGAAGCGTTCGAACTTGCCGCTCATCAGCCAGTCGACCATCGAGAAGCAGCAGTTGGCGAAGGTGATCGTCGAGCCGACGGCGGGCGGCGCGTCCGCCGAGGTGGACGGCATCCGGCTGGACGAGCCGATGTGCATCGCGACGACCGTGCCGGTCTCGTCGCAGGCCGCGAGGAAGGGGTCCCAGTCGTCGGTGTGGACGGAGGGCAGGCCCAGGTGCGGGGGTATCTCCGAGAAGGCCACGGCGCGGACCCCGCGCGCCGCGTTGCGGCGGACCTCCGCCGCCGCCAGCTCCGCGTCCCAGAGCGGGATGAGGGTGAGGGGGATCAGGCGTCCCTGTGCCGCAGGCCCGCACCACTCCTCCACCATCCAGTCGTTGTACGCCCGGACGCCGAGCAGCCCCAGCTCACGGTCCGCGGCCTCGGTGAACGTCTGGCCGCAGAAGCGCGGGAAGGTCGGGAAGCAGAGGGCCGACTGGACGTGGTTGACGTCCATGTCCGCGAGGCGCTGCGGGACATCGTACGAGCCGGGGCGCATCTGCTCGTAGGTGATGATCTCCAGTTTGATCTCGTCCCGGCTGTATCCCACCGCCGTGTCCAGGCGGGTCAGCGGGCGGTGCAGGTCCTCGTAGACCCACCAGTCGCCGATGGGGCCGTCGTCGCCGGGGGCGCCCATCACGGGCTTGAAGCGGCCGCCGAGGAACGTCATCTCCTTCAGCGGCGCGCGGACCACTCGGGGCCCGATGTCGAGGTACTTCTTCGGCAGCCGGTCCTGCCAGACGTCCGGTGGCTCCACCGTGTGGTCGTCGACGGAGATGATCTTCGGGAAGGCCGCCGGGGCGGGGATGCTGGTGGAATCCGTGGCGCTCGTCTCCATGGTGTCCATGTCCGTCACGGTAGCGCTGATCTGACGAACCGTCAGCTACGGTTCGCCGACAACCCCCGCCGCGAAGAGTCTGTGTGGACCTCGTGACATCCCGCGCGGCTCCCTGTGATCGACCTCTCGCACGGCTGACGGATCTGCCATGAACAAGGCAAACTGGCCTGGATATCAGGAGGCCATAGGGGGCTGTCGATGGGCGGTGGACCGGGAGTGCCGGAGGTCGGTGGGCCGCGAGTGCCGGAGCAAAGGACCGCAATGGACGCCGAGACCGTGACACCGGCCCCCGAGGACCCGGCCGAGCTGCGCTTCAGCGTGCTCGGACCCGTGCGGGCCTGGCGCGGCTCCGAACCCCTCGCCACCGGTTCGCCACAGCAACGCGCGCTGCTCGCCGCACTGTTGCTCCGCGAGGGCCGCACCGCCACCGCGAGCGAGCTGATCGACGCGCTGTGGGGCGACGAGCCGCCCTCCCAGGCGCTGGCCGCCGTACGGACGTACGCCTCCCGGCTGCGCAAGGTGCTCTCCCCCGGCGTCCTGGTCAGCGAGTCCGGCGGATACGCGGTCCGCGCGCTGTCCCCCGGCGCCCTGGACCTCGCCGTGGCCCAGGAGTTGGCGACGGACGCGGAGAAGGCCAAGAACTCCGGGGATCTGTGCCAGGCCCGCCGGCTGCTGAACAAGGCGCTCGGGCTGTGGGACGGCGAGGTCCTGGCGAGCGTTCCGGGGCCGTACGCGGAGACCCAGCGGGCCCGCCTCGACGAGTGGCGGCTCCAACTGGTCGAGTCCCGGCTGGACATGGACCTGGAGCAGGGCTGCCACGCGGAAGCGGTGTCCGAGCTGACCGCCCTCACCGCCGCGCACCCGTTGCGGGAGCGACTGCGCGAACTGCTGATGCTGGCGCTCTACCGCAGCGGACGCCAGGCGGAGGCCCTCGCGGTGTACGCGGACACCCGCCGCCTGCTCGCGGACGAACTCGGCGTGGACCCGCGCCCCGGCCTGCGGGAGTTGCAGCAGCGCATCCTGCGAGCCGATCCCGGCCTCGCGGAACCCTCCGCGCCGCTGGCCCCCGAGCCGGCCGCCGCCCCGGTCCGTCCGGCCCAGCTTCCCGCCACCGTGCCCGACTTCACCGGCCGCGCCTCCCTCGTCGAGGATCTGAGCGCGGTGCTGGCGCAGGCCTCCGCCGCCGAGGGCCAGGTGATGGCCGTCTCCGCGCTGGCCGGCATCGGCGGCGTCGGCAAGACGACCCTCGCGGTGCGGGTGGCCCACCAGGCCAGAGGGGCCTTCCCCGACGGCCAGTTGTACGTCGACCTCCAGGGCGCCGGCGCCCGCCCGGCCGAGCCGGAGACGGTCCTCGGCGCCTTCCTGCGTGCCCTGGGCACGGCCGACTCGGCGATCCCCGACTCCCTCGCGGAACGGTCCGCCCTCTACCGGTCGGTCCTGGACGGCCGCCGGGTGCTGGTGCTGCTCGACAACGCGCGCGACGCCGCCCAGGTACGGCCCCTGCTGCCGGGGACGGCGGGCTGCGCGGCCCTCGTGACCGCCCGGGTGCGCATGGTGGACCTGGTCGGCGCGCATCTCGTCGACCTGGACGTGATGTCCCCCGACGAGGCCCTGCGGCTCTTCACGAAGATCGTCGGCGAGGAGCGTGTCGCGGCGGAACGCACGGCCGCCCTCGACGTCGTCGCGGCCTGCGGTTTCCTGCCCCTCGCCATCCGCATCGCCGCCTCCCGGCTGGCGGCGCGCAGAACCTGGACGGTGTCCGTCCTGGCCGCGAAACTCGCCGACGAGCGGCGGCGGTTGGACGAGCTGCAGGCCGGCGACCTGGCGGTGAAGGCCACCTTCGAGCTGGGCTACGGCCAGCTGGAGCCCGCGCAGGCCCGGGCTTTCCGGCTCCTCGGCCTGGCTGACGGCCCGGACATCTCGCTGGCCGCCGCGGCCGCCGTACTGGACCTGCCGCCGGAGGAGACCGAGGACCTGCTGGAGATCCTCGTCGACACGTCCCTCCTGGAATCCGCCGCGCCGGGCCGCTACCGCTTCCACGATCTCGTCCGGCTCTACGCGCGTGCATGCGCCGAGCGGGACGAACAGCCGCCGAGCGAACGGGAGTCGGCGATGTCGCGGCTGCTGGACCACTATCTGGCGACGGCCGCGGGGGTGTACGCGATCGAGCGGCCGGGGGACCGACTCCCGGACGAGTGGGAGGCGACGGAGTACGCGGGACTCCGTTTCACCGACGGGTCCGCGGCCCTGGACTGGCTGTACAGCGAGGCGGCCTCGCTGCTGGCCTGCGTGCGGCAGGCGGCGGGCACGGACCGGCTGCGCCGCGCGGTCGACCTGCTCTGGGCGGCCAGGGACCTGGCCGAGTCGGGAGCCAACTCGCACCAGTACGAGACGACGGCCGCGGCCATGTGCGAGGCGACGCAGTCGGCCGGGGACGTGCGCGCGGAGGGCAGGGCACGCAACACCCTCACCGGTGTGCTGCTGGTCTCCGGCCGTATCCAGCAGGCGGCGGAGTCGTCACGGCTCGCCATGGAGTGCGCGTCCGCGGCCGGGGACGCCACCGCCCACAGCTGGGCCGCCCAGGACCGAGGACTCATCGCACTCCACCAACACCGGTACACGGACGGCAAGGTCTTCTTCGACCAGGCCATAGAAGGGTTCCGGGCAGCGGGCAACGGCCTCTGCGAGGCGACAGCCCTCTGCAACCTCTCACGGGCCTACATCGGCATGGGCAACACCGCGAAGGCCATCGAGTTCGCGCAGCACGGCCTCGCGGTCCACATCGACGTGGGCAGCACGATGCGGCTGGCCAACGGGCACTACGCCCTCGGAGTGGCGCTGACCAAGGCGGGCCGTCACACGGAGGCGCTCGGCCAGTTCTCCCAGGCCCTGACCATCTTCGTGGATCACCGGCAGCGGCTCTGGGAGGGAACCACCCAGTTCAGGATCGCGGAGGCGCACATCGCCGGGCGGCGGCCGGCCAAGGCGGCCCAGCACGCCGAACAGGCCCTCGCGCTCGGCTGCATCGGCGGTGACCGGACGCGGGGGAGCGTCCTGACGCTCCTGGGCCGTGCGCTCGCCTCCCTGGGGCAGGCGGACCGCGCGAAGGCCTGCTGGAGGGAGGCGCTCAACCTGTTCGAGCAGAACGACGCGGACGAGGCCGACGACGTACGCGCGCTGCTCTCGCCCGCCGCGGCCGCCTGACCGAGGAGACGCCCCCGCGCGCCGCCTGGACGTTCAGCATTCGTTTATCCCGGCCCGGCACTCTCGTACCTGTCACACCGTCGCGTCGGGGGGCAGGCGGTCTGACCAGGAGTCCTACCAGTTATGGTGCGGCTCCGTACGCCCGTCCAGCGGTCCTCGGGGGAGCCTCTGGACGGGCGTTCCTCATCAGTCACCACAGCAGAGGAACGCGACCATGAGTGACAAGAAGAAGGCAGTGGACGCCACCCCGCTGGACAACAACATGCCCAGCGAGCCGGTCAAGCACGACCTCACGACTCTCGACAACAACATGCCCACCCCGCCGAAGAAGGTCCTGGGTGACGGCCCCCAGGACAACAACATGCCCAGCGAGCCCGTCGACACCGAGGCCATCACGACCCTCGACAACAACATGCCCGCGCCGCCCGCCCTGGACCTGGACGGCGGAAAGTAAGGGCGCACCGGACTCCCTTCCCACGGGGATCGGCCGCGGTGGCGCGGAGGGGGAGCCACCGCGGCCGAGGTGTGTCCGGGGAGCGGGCCGGTACGAGCGAGGAGAGGACCAGGATGGGCGCAGCGAAGGTCGGACCCGGTGCTCCCGTCGCCTCGCGGCCGGAGAGGACACCCGCGGCGCTGCGCGCGGCCCTGGAGCGGGTCGCCCCGCACCGCGTGGGCGAGATGGAACGGCAGAAGGACGAGGCGATCACGCTGGCGGCCCGCACGGGCAGCCTCGCCCCGATCACCCGGTTCCTCGACACCTGGGCCGTGGCCGTGGAGATCGCCCGCGTCCCCGCCACCGCCGCGCGCCTACGCACCGCCGAACACACCGCCCGCACCGTGAACCCCGACGACCCCGCCTGGCGCAAGGCCATGGAGGAGATCCACACCCTCCACACGGCGGCCCGACAGTCCCTGAACAACACCTGACCGTAGGCCGGACGGCTACTGGGCGGCGGCCGGGCCGCCGTGTGGAGGGCGGGCGGCGGCTGCGCGGTGGCTGAGCCGAGACTCTCCCGCCGGTCCAGCCACACCCCGCTACCACCCCCGCAACTCCCCCTTCACCACCTTCCCGCTCGCGTTGCGCGGCAGTTCGCCCACGAAGTGCACCGCCCTCGGCACCTTGTAGTTGGCCATTTCGCGGCGGGACCAGGCGATGAGGTCGTCGGCGGTCACGAGGGAACCCGGGCGGCGGACGACGAACGCCTTGCCGACCTCGCCGAGGCGGGGGTCGGGGACGCCGACGACCGCCACGTCCGCGACATCCGGGTGGAGGCCGAGGAGTTGCTCGATCTCGGCGGGATACGCGTTGAACCCGCCGACGATGAACATGTCCTTGAGCCGGTCGGTGATCCGGAGGTTGCCGTCCTCGTCCAGGACGCCGATGTCGCCGGTGCGGAGCCACCCGTCGGCGGTGACCGTGCGCGCCGTCTCGGCGGGATCCTCGAAGTAGCCGCGCATGACGTTGAAGCCACGGACGAGGACCTCTCCGGGGGAGCCGGGCGGCAGAGGGGCGCCCAGCGGATCGACGACCCGCACCTCCGTCCCCGGGATTGCCCGTCCGGACGTCGACGCGATCACCGACGGCTCGTCGCCGCGCCGGCACATCGTGACGATGCCGGACGCCTCGGACAGGCCGTACGCCGTCAGCACGGTGTCCACGCGCAGCTCGGCCCGCAGCCGTTCGACGAGCCGGAGCGGGACCACCGCCGCGCCCGTCACCACCAGGCGCAGCGCGCTGAGGTCGTAGTCGTCGCGGGCGGGGTGGTCCAGGAGGGACTGGTGGAGCGTGGGCGGCCCGGGCAGGACCGAGACCCGCTCGGCCGCCACGTTGGCCATCGCCGTCTCCACGTTGAACACCGGCTGCGGGATCATCGTCGCGCCCCGCATCAGGCAGGCGATCACCCCGGCCTTGTAGCCGAAGGTGTGGAAGAACGGGTTCACGATGAGGTAGCGGTCACCCTGCCGGAGCCCGGCCAACTCGCTCCACACCTCGTACGCCCGCAGCGTCTGCGCGTGGGTGATCACCGCGCCCTTGGGCCGGCCGGTCGTCCCGGACGTGAAGATGATGTCGGAGGGCGAATCACCCGTCAGTCCGGCCGACCGCGCTCGTACCTCCGCCGCACTCACCCCGTCGCCGCTCGCCAGGAAGTCCTTCCAGGTGCGGAAGTCCGCGGGGGCGTCGTCCGAGAGCACCACCACCTGTTCCAACTGCGGCAGCCCGGGCAGCGGCCCCGGCGGCTCGCACCCGCTCCCGACCGCCTCCGGCGCCCGCAGCCGCCCCCCGTCCGCGCCCGCCGCGCGCCGGAGCGAGGCCACGTACGAGGTGCCGAGGAACGTTCCGGTGACGAACAGCAGCTTCGCCCTGCTGCGTGCCAGCACGTCCGCCGCCTCACCGCCCTTGAAGCGGGTGTTCAGCGGGACGAGGACCGCGCCCGCCGAGACCGCGCCGAGCGCGGAGACGATCCAGTCGAGGGAGTTCGGCGCCCAGAGGGCGACCCGGTCCCCGACCCGCACCCCGTTCGCCACGCACGCCGCCGCCGCGCGCTCCACCCGGGCGCCCAGCTCCGCGTACGACACCCGGGTCCGTCCGTCGACGACGGCCTCGACCCCGGCGAACCGTTCGGCCGCCGCGCGGACCAGCCCCGGGACGGTCCCCCACGCCAGATCTCCGCGCCCCTCCACGCCACCGTTCACAGCAGGCCTCCGTACCCGAGAACCAGTGTCCAAGTGCGCCAGCGGCAGCCGGACATCCGACCGGACACCCGCCGGATGTCCGGTCGGACATCCGTAGCTGACTACCCGTCAGATTAGCTGTACCCTGACGGACTGTCAGCAGCCGAAAGCCCCCGTGCGGAGGTGTGCCTTCATGGCCGTGCTCAAGGACGCGACAGCCATCGTCGGCATCGGCCAGACCCCTTTCGCCAAACAACTCCCGGAGAGCGAACGGGCGTTGGCGTGCCGCGCGATCCTCGCCGCGCTCGACGACGCGGGTATCGCGCCCGACGAGGTGGACGCGCTCGCCTCCTACACGATGGAGGAGACGGACGAGGTCGAGGTGGCGAAGGCGCTGGGCCTCGGTGACCTCACCTTCTTCAGCAAGGTCGGCTACGGCGGCGGCGGTTCGTGCGCCACGGTCGCGCACCTCGCCGCCGCGATCGCCACCGGCCAGGCCACGGTCGGCGTCGCCTGGCGGTCCCGCAAACGCGGCTCGGGCCCCCGCCCGTGGAAGAACACCACGGTCCAACTCCCCACCCCGGCCCAGTGGACCCGCCCCTACGGCCTGCTGCGCCCCGCCGACGAGATAGCCATGCTGGCCCGCCGCCACATGCACGAGTACGGCACCACCCGCGACCACCTCTTCAACGTGGCCCTCGCCTGCCGCAACCGGGCCAACCAGAACCCGGCCGCGATCATGTACGAGCGCCCCCTGACCCGCGAGATGTACATGAACTCCCGCTGGATCAGCGAGCCCCTGTGCCTCTTCGACAACTGCCTGGAGACCGACGGGGCGTTGGCGTGCGTGGTGGTCTCCGCCGAGCGCGCCCGCGACTGCCGCCGCACCCCCGTCTACGTCCACTCCGCCGCCCAGGGCCTGCCCGCCCAGCACCACGGCATGGTCAACTACTGGAACGACGACCCGCTGACCGGCCCCGCCTGGACCGCCGCCCGGCACCTCTGGAAGCACGCGGACCTCACCCCGGACGACATCGACGTCGCCCAGATCTACGACGCGTTCACCGCCCTGATCCCCCTGTCGCTGGAGGGGTACGGCTTCTGCGCGCGCGGCGAGGGCGGCGCGTTCACCGAGGGCGGCGCCCTGGAGACGGGCGGCCGGCTCCCCCTGAACACCTCCGGGGGCGGCCTCAGCGAGGCGTACGTCCACGGCTTCAACCTGATCAACGAGGGCGTACGGCAGCTGCGCGGCACCAGCACCGCCCAGGTCCCGGACGCGGCGACCTGTCTGGTGACGGCGGGTGAGGGGGTACCGACCTCCGCCCTGCTGCTGAGGAACTGAGGAGTCGAGACATGCTGACACCGGTGGTGGACGACGACGGCGCCCCCTTCTGGGAGTACGCCGCGCGGGGCGAACTACGGATCCAGGCCTGCGCCGACTGCGCCGAACTCCGCTTCCCGCCCCGCCCCTGCTGCCCGCACTGCCGCTCCTTCGCCACCGAGTGGCGCCGGGTCTCGGGCCGGGGCCGTATCTGGTCGTACGTCCGCCCGCACCCGCCGCTCCTCCCCGACTACGCCGAGCAGGCCCCGTACCACGTCGTCCTCGTCGAACTGACCGACGCGCCCCGCATCCGCCTCGTCGGCAACCTGGTGAGCGGGCCGGGTGCCCGGCTGGACTCGGTCCCGGCCGAGCGGATCCGGATCGGGGCGAGGGTGCAGGTGGTGTTCACCCCCACCGGCCTCCCCCAATGGCTACTGGAGCGACCGTGACCCTGCGCACGACGACGGACAGGACCACGGGCGTGGCCCTGCTGACCCTGGACCGTCCGGAGCGACTGAACGCGATCGACTTAGCAATGGCAGAACAACTCACCGAATTCTGGCTGGAGTTGCGGTACGACGACTCGGTACGGGCGGTCGTCGTGACCGGTGCCGGCGAGCGCGCCTTCTGCACGGGCCTCGACCGGGACGCGGCGACGGCCGTCCCGCAGCCGAACTCCCCGTACGCGATCGAGGACCCCCTCCTCAGGATCGGCCCGAAGTCCAACGACTGCTGGAAACCGCTGATCGCCGCCGTGAACGGCATGGCGTGCGGCGGGGCCTTCTACCTGCTGGGCGAGTCGGAGTTCCTCGTCGCCGACCCCTCCGCCACCTTCTTCGACCCCCACACCGGCTACGGCATGGTCAGCGCCTTCGAGTCGATCCTGATGGCCCAGCGCATGCCGTACGGGGAGGCCGCGCGCATGGCCCTGCTGGGCACCGCCGAGCGGATGTCGGCCCGGCGGGCGCGGGAGGTGGGGCTGGTGTCGGAGGTGACGGAGCCCGGCGAGGCGGTCGCCGCGGCCGTACGGTGCGCGGAGATCGTCGCCGGGTATCCGACGGAGGCCGTCCAGGGCACGGTACGGGCCTGCTGGGCGGCGTCGGAGGCGGCGCGGACCCACGCCCTGGCGCAGGCACCGCACCTGATCTCCCTGGGCAACCTCCCGGCCGACCGGCAGTCCGAGCTGTTCGCCGGACGCCGGCCGGGCGGGTTCCGGGTGCGGTGAGCCCCGGCGCGGAGCCAAGAAGCGAGCCTCAGGAGTGGGCCTCAGAAGGAGGAGCGCTCCAGGTCGGCCAGCTTGCAGCTGCCGCCGCTCGCGCCGCCGTCGGCGACCGTGCCGGCGGGAGCCTTCACCTCGACGGTGGCGGACTCGCCCGGCGGCACCGAGGGGATGCTGTTGTCCTCGGCGGTGTGCAGCACGGTGCCGCTCGCGTCCGTGAACTCCAGGTCGAACTCGTACGAATAGGTGCTGCTGGAGCTGGTGTTGGTGGCGCGGACACGGGAGACCAGGCCGTTGTCGTAGGTGCAGGTCTCGATCTTCAGGTCCCGCGCGGCACCGCGCTGGGAGCTCGACGAGCCGCCCGTGCCCACGGTGGTGCTGCCGCCCGAGGTGGACGTGGAGCTGCTGTCGGATCCACCGCTGGAGCTGGAACCGCCGCTGGAGCTGGACGAGGAGGACGAGCCGCCCGAGCAGCCGCCCCCGCCCGAGCCGCGGGCCCCGGTGAGAGCGAAGACGACGATGCCGAACACGGCGACGGCTCGGACATGACGAGTTTTCACGTTGCTCAACCCCCGTTGAGTAGCGTTGATTTGAGGCCACACGCACGCAAACGGAACAACCGCGGCGGTGACAGGTGCACGACACCATACCGTTTTCGGCCGCGTCCCGTGTCCCGGTCCGCCAGGGACTCCGAGGGGAGAGGGATATGACGCGGCCTACGTGGTGCGCGCCGTCCCCGTCCCCTTCTCCGCGTCGAGTGCGTACACGCAGCGGTCCTTGCTGCACGCGTACACGACGCCGTCCTTGACGACCGGCGACCCGGTGATCTCCCCGCCCGTCGCGAGCTTCCACCGCAGCCGGCCGTCGTCCGCCTTCAGCGTGTAGAGCAGGTGGTCGGTGGAGCCGAAGTGGATGCGGCCCTCCGCCACCGACGGGGCGCCCACGATCTCGCCGCCCGCCTGGAAGCGCCACTTCGGCGTCCCCGTGACCGCGTCGAGGGTGTAGAGCCCCTTGCCGCTGCCGACGTGGACGTGTCCCGCGGCGACCAGCACCGGTTCCACTGAGGCACGGGACTCCGTCGCGATGCGCCAGCGGTCGCGGCCGTCGGTCGCGTCGAGGGCGTAGACCGTGCCGAGGTAGTCGGCGAGGTAGACACCGCCGCCCGTGACGGCGGGGCCCGGCGCGAACGTGGGGGCCGACAGGAACACCGCCGGGGCCTCGAAGTGCCAGCGGACGTGACCGCCGGCGATGTCGATGGCGAGGACGCGGCTCCCGGCGGCGATGTAGACATAGCCGTCGGAGGCCGGGGTCAGCCGTACCGGGACGCCGCCGCAGGAGGCCGCGTCGCCGATGGGGTACGACCAGCGCTCCTCACCCGTACGGGCCTCCAGCGCGCGCAGCCGGGCGTCCTTCCAGATGTACACCGTGCCGTCCTGGACGACCGGCCCGGCCTCCGGGGACTCGAAGTCGGTCTGCGCGCCGGTGAGCTCCCACAGCTTCTGCCCGTTGGACGCCTCCCAGCCCTGGACGCCGCCGCCCCGGGTGGCGGTGACCACCGTGCCCCGGTCGGCCTTCAGCGAGTACACCCAGGCCTCCGTGGACAGCCGCCACAGGTCGGCGCCCTCGCGGGCGTCGAGCGCGAAGAGGGTCGGGCCGTCCGAGGCGTGGATACGGCCGTCCGCGACCGCCATCGACCAGGCGACGTCCCGGGTCTTGAAGCGGCGCCGGCCGGTGGCCACGTCCAGGGCGTGCACCTCGAAGGAGGTGACGTAGACGAGGTCACCGGCGACGGACGGGGTGCCCCAGACGTCGTTCGACATGCGGAAACGCCAGGGGCGCCAGCCGGAGGCGGCCGGTTCCGGGGCGGGCGGGGCCACGGCGGGCGCGGGGTCGGCGCCGTTCACGCCGGCGCGCGGCCGGGACCAGGACGCGGCGAGACCGGCCTCCGGAGGGGGCGCCTTGACGGCGGCGGCGCGGGCGTCGGCGACGCGCGGACCGGGCCCGATGGGCACCTGACCGCCCGCGAGCCGTACCGGCCCGGTGTCGGGTGCGCCGAGCGCGACGGGCGCGGGGTCGTACGAGGGCGGGGGCGGGGGTACGGGCGCGGGGCGCGCACCGCCGCCGCTGCGGCCGCCGGAGGCCTGCTGGGGCTTGGCCGCGGGGCGTCCGCCCCGGCGGGTCTCGATCAGGCTGACCGCCTTCTCGGGCAGCCACGCCGACGCCGTACCGCTGTCGTCCGAGCCGGAGCCGAAGAGATGGGGCGCCAGCTGCGCCTGGAGGTCGGCGGGGTTGGGGCGCGCGGTCGGGTCCATCTGCATACAGGACTCGATGAGGGGGCGCAGGTCGTCCGGGAGCCCGGAGAGGTCCGGCCCCTCCCTCAGCAGCATGAAGACGGTCTCGACGGGGTTGGCCCCGTGGAACGGCGCGTGCCCGGTGGCGGCGAACACGAGCATCGAGCCGAGCGAGAAGACGTCGCTCGCGCCGGTCACGCTGCGCGAGTCCTTCGCCTGCTCGGGCGACATGTACGCCGGGGTACCGACGGCGACGTTCGTCATCGTCAGACGCGTGTTCGAGACACCGGAGGCGATACCGAAGTCGATCACGCGCGGCCCGTCCTCGACGACGAGCACGTTGGACGGCTTCAGGTCGCGGTGGACGAGTCCGGCGCCGTGGATGGACTGGAGGGCTTCGGCCACACCCGCGGCGAGCCAGCGGACGGCCTGGACCGGCATGGGCCCGCAGTCGTTCACTATCTCCTCGAGCGAGGGCGCGGGGACGTACGCGGTCGCCAGCCACGGCACGGCGGCGCGCGGGTCGGCGTCGACCACGGCGGCCGTGTAGAAACCGGACACCGCGCGGGCCGCCTCGACCTCACGCGTGAAACGGACCCGGAAGAGCTGGTCCTCCGCGAGCTCGGTCCGCACCGTCTTGATCGCCACGCGCCGACCCGACGCCGAGCGCGCCAGATAGACCAGCCCCATGCCGCCGGCCCCCAGCCGTCCCAGCACCTCGAACGGCCCGATCCGCCGCGGATCGTGCTGCGTCAGCTGATCCACCACTTGCCCTGCCACCTCCCCGTACGGACCGCGTCACCCACGTTGTGCGCGCGACCCCCGTGCAGCGTCTCACCACCGCACCGCCATGGCGGCACGCACCCCGATTCTTCCTGCTACCGGGGGCAGGTTGCTAACCCGGGTGCGGAACGGGGTGTCTCAGGACAAAACCACGTCGTCCGCCCCTCGGGAAGTGGGAGCCCGGATGGTGGGACAGTGCGGCGAGCCGCGTACCACCGGCGCACAACCCCGTACGTCTGCCCGCCCGGCGCCCCCCGCGCGCCCCGCGCGGGCACCGGACCGCAGGCCGGCCGGTCCCCTGAGCCGCAGCGGTCTTCCCGCTGGTCAGCCCTCGTCCTCCGGGCCGTCCGCCGCGCGTTCTCCCGCAGGTCGCCCCTCGTCCTCGCGCCGGTCCTCCCCCTGTTGCCGCAGGTCGTCCGGACGCTGTTCGGCCTGATCCGGCGCCTGCGGGGCCTCCCGCCAGCCGTTTTCGTCCCTCCGCTGGAGCAACGCGAACGACGCCCCTTGATTGTCCGTGACGACCGCCACATTTCCGTACGAGGTGTCGAACGGCGGCACCTGCACGCGGCCGCCGAGCCGGCTGACGGTCCGGAGCGCGGCCTCGCAGTCCTCCGTCCCGAAGTGGACCAGGAAGTGCGGCGGCATCTCCGCCGGGAAGACGTCCGTGAGCGTGGCGCGGCCGAAGTCGGGGGTGGCGTCCGGGCCGAAGAGGGCGTCGTGGAAGAGGTGCGCGTAGAAGGAGTTGGCCGCCTTGGTGTCCCGGGTGTAGAGCTCGGCCCACGTGAAGGTGCCGGGTTCGTGGCGCCGGCCGAAGCCGGGGTGCGCGGCGGCCTGCCAGAGGCCGAAGACCGCGCTCTCCGGGTCGGTGGCGAGCGCGGCCGTGCCGAGGCCGCCGACGGGGGTGGGCGGGGTGATCACCTGACCGCCGGCCGCGACGATCCGGGCGGTGAGGGCGACCGCGTCCGGGGTCGCGAAGTGCACGGTCCACACGGTGGGGAGGCGGCCGTCGGGTTTGGGGGCGAGGGCGGCGACGGGGGCGCCCTCGATGTGCGCCCACACCTCGTGCGCGCCGTCTCCGGGGGCCACCGCGAAGGTCCACCCGAAGAGTTCGCCGTAGAACCGCTTGCCCGCTTCCACGTCGGGCAGCTGGGCGTCCACCCAGCACGGCACGCCCTCGGGATACGGGGCGTTTCCCGTCCCGGCGGCGCCACCCGTCACATCGGCCATGCCGCCAAGCTAAGGGCGCACGCCCCCACCCGCGCGCCGGGCGCGTCCGACCGCGCGACGTTCTGAGACCGGCGGGCGGGGTGGGGGTGTCTGCGCGTCGCCGGGTGCGGGTGGTCCGTGGTTGCTCGCGCAGTTCCCCGCGCCCCTCGAAAGGCAGGGGCCGCGCCCCGTGCTTTTCGATGAAGGACCGAAGGCACCTTCAGGGGCGCGGGGAACTGCACGAGAAGCCCCACCCACCCGCACCCGAAGAACGCACCGCCCAACACACCGAGCGCGGGGGCGAAAGAAAATGGCCAAGGCGCCCCCCGCTCACCACCCGAACCCCTTGGTGAAGCCCACACTCCCCATTTGCAGTCGGCCGAATCGCGCTCCGATCACCCCTCGGTAAGCTGACGGCATGACAGGACAAGTGCGTACCGTCGACGGCCGCGTGGCCGGCCGACGAGGGCAGGCGACCCGGCAGAAGCTGCTCGACTGCCTCAGCGAGATGCTCAGCTCGTCGCCCTACCGGGACGTCAAAGTCATTGATGTCGCCCGGAAGGCGGGCACTTCACCCGCGACCTTCTACCAGTACTTCCCGGACGTCGAGGGCGCCGTCCTGGAGATCGCCGAGCAAATGGCCACCGAGGGCGCCACGTTGACGCGCCTCCTCGAAGGCCGCTCCTGGGTCGGCAAGGCCGGCTGGCAGACCGCCCAGGAACTCGTCGACGGTTTCCTGGAGTTCTGGCGCAAGAACGACGCCATCCTCCGCGTCGTCGACCTGGGCGCCGCCGAGGGCGACAAACGGTTCTACAAGATCCGTATGAAGATCCTGAACTCGGTCACCAACTCCCTCTCGGAGACGGTCGCCGAGCTCCAGGCCAAGGGCCGCGTCGACAAGGACGTGAACCCGGGGGCCCTCGCCGGTTCCCTGGTCGCCATGCTCGCCTCGGTCTCCGGCCACCAGAAGGGCTTCCAGTCCTGGGGCGTGAAGCAGGCCGAACTGAAGCCCAACCTGGCCCTCTTGGTCCACCTGGGCATCACCGGCAAGAAGCCCACGAAGTAGCCAGGAGCCCCCGGGCACGCCCCCGGACGCGATTCCTGTCACGCAGACGGCACCCTCACCCGAGGAGTGCCGCCTGCCGCGTCCGGGGCCCGGGGCCCGCGACTCCCCCGGCGAGCGCCTCAGCGCCGCACGATCCGGAACACCCGGATCTCCCGGTCCACCCGGGCCTGGTACGTCGAGTACGGCGGCCAGAACCGCAGCAACTCCTTCCAAACGGCGGCCCGTTCCTCACCCGCCAGCAGGTGCGCGGTGACGGGGATGTCCTGCCCCTTCCAGTTGATCTCGGCCTCGGGATGGGCCAGCAGGTTGGCGCTCCAGGCGGGATGACCGGGCCGGCCGAAGTTCGATCCCACGAGCACCCAACTCCCGCCTCCCTCCTCGGGCATACAGGCCAGCGGCGTACGACGCGGCACCCCGCTGCGCGCGCCGGTCGCGGTCAGGACGACCCCGGGCAGCAACTGAGCGCTGAGCAGCACACGCCCCCGGGTGACCCGGTGCACCGCCCGGTCCAGGGCGGGTATGACGTGCGGCGCGACCCGGGCGAACGCGGGTGCCGAGGACACCTTCTGCACCAGCCGTACGCCCATGTCCTTGATCCCGTCGGTCATCCCCGCCGCACTCCTCGAAGCCATCAGCCCCGCACCTCCTCGCGTACGTCCCGTCCGTCGAACTCCCCGCTCCGGCCCGTGAACACCCCCGCCGCGTCGGCCGCCCGCCCCCGCAGCCGGTGCACCGGCCCGAAGAGCAGCTCGTCCCCCGCCGCCCGCTTGAAGTACAGCTGCGCCTCGTGTTCCCACGTGAACCCGATCCCCCCGTGCAGCTGGATCCCCTCCCCGGAGGCCACCCGCAGGGCCTCCAGGGCATGGGCGAGCGCCAGCCCGCCGACCCGTTCACCGCCTCCACGAGGGCCCACCCCGGGGGACTCGGTCCCGGCCGCCCAGGCGGCGTAGTACGCCGCCGAACGGGCCGCCCGCACCGCCACGTACACATCCGCGAGCCGGTGCTTCACCGCCTGGAACGACCCGATCGGCCGCCCGAACTGCTCCCGCTGCCGCACATACGCGACCGTCCGCTCCAACGCCCGGTCGGCGGCGCCCACGGCCTCCGCGGCGAGCACGGCGGCCGCGGCGTCCCCGACGCGTGCCAGGGCTCCCGGCACATCCGCCGCGTCATCGGCGCCCAGCAACTCTGCCCGCACGTCCCGCAGTTCGATCCTGGCCACCGGTCGCGTCTCGTCGACGGAGGTCTGCCGCACCCGCATGACCCCGGCGCCGACACCAGCACCGCCACCGTCCCCCCTCCCCACCCGCACCAGGAACAGCAGCGTCCGCGAGCGGGCATACCCCCCGGTGTGCGCGGCGACGACCAGCAGCCCCGCGCTGTGCCCGTCGAGGACCTGCCCGGCCTCCCCGTAGAGCCGCCACCCGTCCCCGACGCGTCGCGCCTGGACGCCGCCGGCCCGCCCGCCGCCCGACCACGCGCCCCTGTTGTCGCAGGTCAGGGCCAGTGCGGTGGCGAGGGCGCCGCCCGGTACCGCGAGGGCGGCGGTGAGCCGGCCGGAGGCGAGCGGGGGAAGCAGCTCGGCGCGCTGCCGCTCGGTGCCGAGGGCGAGGATCAGGGGCGCGACGAGGACCGAGCCGGACAGCAGGGGCGAGGGCGCGAGGGCCCGTCCCAACTCCTCAGCAGCGAGGGCGAGTTCGGTCATCGAGCACCCGACGCCGCCGTACGCCTCGGGGAGTGCGAGCCCCGGCAGCCCGAGCTGGTCGGACAGGGCGGCCCACAGCCCGGCGTCGTACCCCTCCTCCGTCCGCACGGCGGCCCGGACCTCCTCCGGACCACAGCGCTTGAGCAGCAACTCCCGTACGGTGCGCCGGATCTCCTCCTGCTCGGCGGTGAAGCGGGCGTCCATGGGCGGTCCCCCTTCGGTTCCCAGCCAAACCCTGCTCTGGATCTGACGGACCGTCATATTAGGGGGGATGGCGAGCGAAGCACAGGGTTGCCGCGCAGGGTTGCGCCCGGCTGATCTGATGTACCGTCAGATTCATGACCACTCGACGGACCACCGGACGGAACGTCGCGATCGTCGGCGTCGCCCTGTCCGACTGCGGACGGGTGGACGACGCGACCCCGTACGCGCTCCACGCGCAGGCGGCCCGCCGGGCCCTCGCCGACGCGGGGCTGGAACGCACGGCCGTCGACGGACTGGCCTCGGCCGGCCTGGGGACGCTCGCGCCGGTGGAGGTGGCGGAGTATCTGGGCCTGCGGCCCACCTGGGTCGATTCCACCTCCGTCGGGGGCTCGACCTGGGAGGTCATGGCGGCGCACGCGGCGGACGCGATCGCCGCCGGGCACGCGGACGTCGTCCTCCTCGTCTACGGCTCCACGGCCCGCGCGGACATCAAGGCGGGCCGCCGGACCGGCAACCTCTCCTTCGGCGCGCGCGGCCCGCTCCAGTACGAGGTCCCCTACGGGCACACCCTGATCGCCAAGTACGCCATGGCTGCGCGCCGCCACATGCACGAGTACGGCACGACCCTGGAGCAGCTGGCCTCGGTGGCCGTGCAGGCCCGGACGAACGCGGCGGCGAACCCCGAGGCGATGTTCCGCGCCCCGATCACCGTCGACGACGTGCTGTCGTCCGCGCCGATCGCCGACCCCTTCACCAAGCTGCACTGCTGTATCCGTTCCGACGGCGGCGCGGCGGTCGTGCTGGCGGCCGAGGAGTACGTACGGGACTGCCGGCCGACGACACCCGTCTGGGTCCTCGGCACCGGCGAGCACACCTCCCACACGACCATGTCCGAGTGGCCCGACTTCACCGTCTCCCCGGCGGCGGTCAGCGGGCGCCTGGCCTTCGCACGCGCCGGAGTGCGCCCCGCCGAGATCGACTTCGCCGAGATCTATGACGCCTTCACGTACATGACCCTCGTGACCCTGGAGGACCTCGGGTTCTGCGCCAAGGGTGAGGGCGGCGCCTTCGTGGAGAAGGACCGCCTGACCCTGACCGGCGACCTCCCCGTCAACACCGACGGCGGCGGCCTCTCCGCCCAGCACCCGGGCATGCGCGGCCTCTTCCTCCTGGTCGAGGCCGTACGCCAACTGCGCGGCGAGGCCGACACCCGGCAGATCCGCACCCGCGCCGGCGACCTGCCCCGGCTGGCGGTCGCCTCGGGCACGGGTGGCTGGTTCTGCTCGTCCGGGACGGTGATCCTGGGGCGGGGGTGACGGGCCCGGAATAGGCCGCGGGTCCGGCGCGCTGATGCGACTCGGCAGGCGAAGGCGCCCCGACGCACCACGGGGCGTCCCCAGGCACCCCGAGGCATCCCGGAGGAAGCGACATGGCGCTGTCCCGCAAGGAACGCGAGGAGTTTCTGGCCGAGGCTCATGTGGCCGCGTTGGCGGTGGACGCGGGAGAGGGGCGGGCCCCGCTGACGGTGCCGATCTGGTACCAGTACGCACCCGGGGGCGACATCTGGGTCATGACCGGCCGGGACTCCCGCAAGAACCAGCTGATCCAGGCCGCCGGACGCTTCAGCCTGATGATCGACCGACTGGAACCCACCATCCGCTACGTCTCCGTAGAGGGCCCCGTCACCGACACGACCCCCGCCACCCTCGACGAGCTCCGGGAGATCACCGCGCGCTACCTCCCGCCCGAGAAGGTCGACGGCTACGTGGAGTTCTCCTCCGCCAACCACGGCGCGCAGGTCGTCATCCGTATGCGTCCCGAGCGGTGGGTCTCGTCCGACCTGGGCACGGTGTGAGACCGTCCCACCCATGATCGAGCCCCCTTCCCGGCCCCAGGCCCAGGCCGAGCCCCAGGCCCAGCCCCAGTCGCAGGACCAGTCCCGGCCCCAAGCCGAGGCCGAGGCCGCGTTCGCGCCCTGCCCGTCGTCCGAGTTCGTCCAGACGCTGCGCGAGCTGCGCGTCTGGGATCCGCAGGTCAGCGCGCTGCCCCTGTTCGACCCGGCCACGGCGCCCGCCGAGCCGGTGCCGCTCTTCGCGAGCTGGTTCGGGGAGGTCGTGGCGGCCGGGGAGGTGGAGCCGCACACGATGTCGCTGGCCACGGCTGACGCGGAGGCGCGGCCGGACGTCCGTACGGTGATGCTGCACGACGTGGACGCGCGCGGCTGGCACTTCGCCTCCCACTCCGGAAGCCGCAAGGGCCGCCAGCTCGCCCACCGGCCGTACGCGTCGCTCGGCTTCTACTGGCCCCGCCTCGGCCGCGCGGTACGGGTGCGGGGCCGTGTCACGGTCGAGCCCGCCGAGGTCGCCCACGCCGACCTGCACGCCCGCTCCACAGGTGCGCTGGCCGCCGCCCTCGTGGGTCACCAGAGCGAAGTCCTGTCCTCGTACGAGGAGTTGGAGCGTGCGTCGGAGGCGGCCTGGGCACGGGCCGAGCAGGAACCGGAGGTGCCCGTGCCGTCCTGGACGGCGTACGTCGTGGAGCCGGACGAGGTGGAGTTCTTCCAGGGCGACGCACGGCGCCGGCACGTACGGCTCAACTACCGCCGTGAAGGGGAGGGTTGGGCCACGGAGCTGCTGTGGCCCTGATGGCTGCCGACCATAAGGAGCGTGGGCGCCGCTCAGACCTTCTCCCACACGGACACGTGCTTGGTGCTGTCGTTCGTGAAGGGCTCCCCCTTCCACCCCGCCCACCGGTCCCGCAGCCGCATCCCGGCCAGCCGGGCCATCAGGTCCAGCTCGGCCGGCCAGACGTAACGGAACGGGATCGACCGGTACTCCGCCCGTCCGTCGACGACCGTCACATGGTGCGACCGCATCCCCTGCGTCGCCACGTCGTACGTGTCGAACCCCAGCCGCGTCGGACCGACCCGGAACGGCACCGCGTTCTGCCCCGGCGGCAGCCGCCGCAGGTCCGGCACCAGGACCTCGATCACGAAACAGCCGCCGGGCACGAGATGCGCGGCGGCGTTGCGGAAGCAGTCCACCTGGGCGTCCTGCGTGGTCAGGTTGTTGATCGTGTTGAAGACGAGGTACGCGACGGGGAAGCCGGGGCCCTCGACCCGGGCGGTCGCGAAGTCTCCGATGGTGACCCCGATGTCCTCGCCGCCCGGCTTGGCCCGCATCCGCTCCACCATGGCCCGCGACAGGTCGATGCCGTGCACGCGCACCCCCCGCCGGGCGAGCGGCAGCGCGATCCGTCCGGTGCCGACCCCGAACTCCAGTGCCCGCGCGCCCCCTTCGGCTCCCGGCCCGCCCGCGAGACCGGCGATCAGGTCCACCACGGGGTCCACGGCCTCCGAGCCGAACACCTCGTCGGAGGGGTCGTCCGAGGGCCCGTCGTAGTGCGCGGCGACGTCTTCCCCGAAGTACCCGTCGGGATCGTCGACTTCTTCGTACTGCTCGCTCATCGAATCCCCTCCGGGGCCGGGTCGGTGGCCAGTCGTGCGTGCAGGTGGGCGTCCCGGAACACGTCCTGGCGCCCCTCGGCGAACGCCGCCCCGCGCAGGAGCCCCTCGTACCGGAATCCGCACAGCTCGGCGATACGGCAGGACGCGGCGTGGCCGACGGCATGGTCGAGTTCGAGCCGGTGGATGCCGAGTTCGGTGAAGGTCCAGTGGGCGGCGAGGTCGAGGGCGCGGGTGGCGACCCGGCGGCCACGGGCCTCGGGCAGCACCCAGTAGCCGACGACGGCCCTGCGCAGATACGTGTCGATCCCGCTCAGCCCGACCTGCCCGAGGGTCGCGCCGCTCTCCGCGTCGGTGACGCGGAAAGCCACGGTCGTGCCCGCCGCGTCGGACTCGGCCCGCTGCCGCAGCGACTCCCGGGCGCCCTCGAAGGTCGCGTCCCACACCAGGGGCGTGTTCCACCGCTGGAAGTCGGGATCGGTACGGCCGCGCAGCCACGCCTCGACGTCGGCGTCGGACTCGGCGTCCCAGGAACACAGCCGCAGCCCGTGCCCCTGCGGCTCGGCGGAGGACGGTTCGGACGGGCCGGAGGACAGGCCGGAGGACAGCCCGGAGGACGGTTCGGACGGGTCGGGGAACGGGCCAGAGGATCGTTCATCAGTACGGCTCACGCCCCCCATTGAAACGCGCGGCCCCTCACGCCCGCACGCGAAATACGGGCACCACGAACCCCCCGCCCTCCCGGAAGGCGACCTGGAGCCCCATCCCCGCGCGCAGCTCCCCGCCCCCCTCCGCCCACTCCACGACCTCGGTCATCATCCGGGGCCCCTCGTCGAGGTCGACGACGGCGGGGACGTACGGCGTCCGCGCCCCGAAGGGCGGCAGGTCGTTGCGGTGGACGACGGACCAGGTGTAGAGCACGGCGCGTCCGGAGGCCTCCTCCCACCGCACGTCCTCGCTCCAGCAGTACGGGCAGAACTCGCGCGGATAGTGGTGGGCGCGCCCACAGCCCGCCGCTCCACATCGCCGCAGCAGCAGCCGTCCCTCGGCGGCGGCGTCCCAGTACGTACGACTGAGACCGTCGACCTCCGGCAGATCGAACCGGGCCCCCACTAGAACAACCCGAACGCGCTGTCCAGGGACCACGTCTGCCACGACATCCCGAACAGCGCCACCACCGAGATGAGCGCCATCATCGAGTTCTGCCCCTGCTCGGCCCAGTCGTGGATCATCAGCACGAGGTAGAGGAGGTTGAGCACCAGGCCGCCGACGAGCGCGATCGGCGTGAGGAACCCGAGCACCAGCCCGAGCCCCAGGGCGAGTTCGGCGTAGACGACGACGTAGGCCATGGCCCTCGGCCGGGGCCTGACCACCACGTCGAACCCACCGCGCACCGCCCCCCACCGATGCTTCTCCGCCACCCCCGCCGCCCAGGCGATGCCGGTCCCCTCCTGGAACCAGGCCCTCTTGTCCTTGTGCCGCCAACTCTCCAGCCACCACAGCCCGAGCCCGATACGGAGCACGGCCACCCATTCGGCATCACTGAGCCAGATCGTCTCCATGGACAACGCCCTTCCGCACCCACGCGGGTTTCTGACGGTACGTCAGTTCAGCGGAAGGGCGATGGATACGCAAGACGCGCGGACCGGCGGACAGGCCCCGGTCGGTTCACGCTGCCGCTGCTCCCGGCGCCCGCGGAGGTGCCGCCCCGCTCACCGCGGCAGACCACGGCCTGGCGACCCGATACGCCGCCATCTCTCCTCCACATACCAGGCGACCTACGCCACAGACCCCACCCACCCCTCCTACACCCGTGATCAATCCGCAACCAATTCCGGTCTTGACCGAGACCCAACAAGTGAAGGCGTGAATACGCTCAGGCACATGGCCGACTCCAGTGCACCCGCGGGACCCGCGACCCCCGCCTCCTCCGACCGCCCCGTCTATGTGATCGGCGGCGGACCCGGCGGGCTGGCCGTCGCGCACGCGTTGCGGGTCCAGGGGGTGCGGGCGGTCGTGCTGGAGAAGTCGGACGCGGTCGGCGCGTCCTGGCGGCGGCACTACGACCGGCTGCACCTGCACACCACCCGACGGCTGTCCGGCCTGCCCGGCCTGCCCATGCCGCGCCGCTTCGGCCGGTGGGTGTCGCGCGACAACGTGGTGCGGTACCTGGAGAAGTACGCCGAGGTGCACCAGCTGGAGATCGTGACGGGCGTCGAGGTCTCCCGCGTCGAACGCAGCGCGGACGGCACCGGCTGGCTGCTGCACGCCACCGGCGGCCGCGAGTTGACCGGCAGCGCGGTGGTCGTCGCCACCGGCTACAACCACACGCCCAGGATCCCCGACTGGCCCGGCCGGGACTCCTACGAGGGCGAGCTGGTGCACGCCGCCGAGTACCGCAACCCCAAGCCCTACGCCGGCCGGGACGTCCTCGTCGTCGGCATCGGCAACACCGGCGCCGAGATCGCCGTCGACCTCGTCGAGGGCGGAGCGGCGCGCGTACGGCTCGCGGTGCGGACGGCCCCGCACATCGTGCGCCGGTCGACCGCCGGGTGGGCCGCCCAGTACACCGCCGTCCTCGTACGGCGGCTCCCGGTCGCCCTCGTGGACCGGCTCGCCAGACCGGTGGCGAAGCTCAGCGTCCCGGACCTGTCGGCCCACGGCCTGTCCCGGCCCGACACCGGCCTCTACTCCCGCGTCAACGAAGGTTCCATCCCCGTCCAGGACGTCGGGATCATCGACGCCGTACGCAAGGGGAAGGTCGAGATCGTCGGCCCGGTCGAGGGGTTCGAGAACGGCAAGATCGTCCTCGGCGACGGCACGCGCGTCGAGGCCGACGCCGTGATCGCCGCCACCGGCTACCGGCGCGCCCTGGAAGGACTCGTCGGACACCTCGACGTGCTCGACGGACGCGGCAAGCCCGTCGTGCACGGCGCCCGCACCCCCGGGAACGCCCCCGGCCTGTACTTCACCGGCTTCACCAACCCCATCAGCGGTATGTTCCGCGAACTCGCCCGCGACGCCGAGAAGATCGCCAAGGCCGTCGCGAAGACCGGCGGTGTCGCCACCCGCGACGCGATCACCGTCCAGATCCGCACCACCCGCTGACCGACCGAGGACCACCACCGCACCGACCGCCACCGAGCCCCCTGGCACCGCCGGCCACCTCGGGCACCGCCGGCCACCTCGGGCTTCGACGGTTCTTCGCGCCGCGCGACCCTCCCCGCAACGACCGGATCGTCCCTCACGGACGACTCCGGTCACAGGTCTGACCGCCGCCCCGCATGGGTACAACCTCCTTACTGCCGCGTAACTTTGCTCGCACACCCATTCCTGACACAGCGTCAGTTCAGTAGTCTGAAATCTGACGTGTCGTCAGATTCGTGAACGCGTCACGTCGCTCGTCACGTCACTGAATTGGCTGTCACACAGGAGCGGGCGGACCGATGCTTGGATCAACCCACGGCACCCTCACCACCGACTCCCGCCGGGCCCGGGCCATCGCGTGCGGCGAGCACCCCGCACAGGCCGTGCACGGCAGGCCCGCAGGCGCCGGCGACCTGGACGTCAGCGGGCGCCCGCTGTACGCCGCGGTCCCCGATCTGGACCGTTTCTTCCGCCCGGAGTCCGTGGCGGTCGTCGGCGCCTCGGACACGGAGGGCCGGCCGAACACCGGTATCACCCGGCAGTTGCTCGCCTGGTCCGAACGGGTCGGCGCCCGGCTCCACCCCGTGCACCCCACCCGCGCATCGGTCTTCGGCATCCCCTGCGCCCCTTCCGTCGCCGCCCTGCCCGAACAGGTCGATCTCGCCGCACTGCTCCTCTCCGACCCCCTTCCCGTGATCGGTGAACTGGCCGAGGCCAAGGTGAAGTTCGCCGTCGCCTTCGCCTCCGGTTTCGCCGAGACCGGTGCCGAGGGTGCCGCCGCCCAGGAGCGGCTGGCCGCCGCCGTGGCCCGGGCCGGCGGTCTGCGGCTGCTCGGCCCCAACACCAACCTCAACGCCTTCGAGCGGTTCAGGGAGGACCTCGACGGGCCCGCCATCGCGCTGATCACCCAGTCCGGCCACCAGGGCCGCCCCCTGTTCTCCCTCCAGGAACTCGGTATCCGCCTCTCCCACTGGGCCCCCACCGGCAACGAGGCCGACCTGGAGACCGCCGACTTCATCTCCTACTTCGCCGAACGCCCCGAGGTCGGCGCCATCGCCGCCTACGTCGAGGGACTCAAGGACGGCCGCGCCTTCCTCCTCGCCGCCGACCGGGCCGCCCGGCGCGGTGTCCCCGTCGTCGCCGTGAAGGTCGGCCGCACCGAGACCGGCGCCCGCACGGCCGCCTCCCACACCGGCAAACTCACCGGCGCGGACGCGGTGGTCGACGCGGCGATGCGGCAGTACGGAGTGATCCGCGTCGACGGACTCGACGAACTCCAGGACACGGCCACCCTGTTGGCCAGGGCCAGGCGACACCGCGTCCCGGGCTCGTCGACCTCGACGCCGTCGACCTCGACGCCCTCGCCCTCGCCCTCGCCCTCGGGATCAGCCATGCCCAGCCCGGCCGCGTCGAGCCCTGCCGAGCCCAGCCCAGCCATGCCGAGCCCTGCCGTGCCGCGGCCCGAAGGCGTCGTCGTCTATTCGATCTCGGGCGGCACGGGCGCGCACTTCGCCGACCTTGCCACCGAGGCGGGGCTGCCCCTGCCCACGCTCTCCGAGGCCAAGCAGGCCGAGCTGCACCAGTGGATCCCCGACTATCTGAGCGTGGCCAACCCCGTCGACAACGGCGGTCACCCCGTGGGCGACTGGCGCGGCCCCCGCATCCTCGACGCGATCCTCGACGACCCTGCCGTGGGGGTGCTGATCTGCCCCATCACGGGCCCCTTCCCTCCCATGAGTGACAAGCTCGCCCAGGACCTGGTGGCCGCGGCGGAGCGGACGGACAAGCTGGTGTGCGTGGTGTGGGGGTCGCCGGTGGGCACCGAGGCCGCGTACCGCGAGACGCTGCTCGGGTCGTCCCGGGTGGCGACCTTCCGCACCTTCGCCAACTGCATCACGGCCGTCCGCGCCCACCTCGACCACTCCCGCTTCAGCGCCGCCTACCGCTCCCCCTTCGACGAGGCACCCCGCTCCCCCTCGCCCTCCTTCCGCAAGGCGCAGGCACTGATGCGGCCGGGGCAGCAGCTGAGCGAGCACGCGGCCAAGCAGTTGCTGCGCGCGTACGGCATCCGGGTGCCGCGCGAGCAGTTGGTGACCAGCGCGGCGGCGGCCGTACGCGCGGCGAGCCTCGTCGGCTACCCGGTGGTGATGAAGGCGTCCGGCGCGAGCATCGCCCACAAGACGGAGCTCGGCCTGGTGAAGATCGGTCTGACCTCCGCGAGCCAGATCCGCGACGCCTATCGCGAACTCACCGACATCGCCCGCTACGAGGACGTCTCTCTCGACGGGGTGCTGGTGTGCCAGATGGTCGAGCGGGGGGTGGAGATGGTCGTGGGCATGACCCACGACGACCTCTTCGGCCCCACGGTCACGGTGGGCCTCGGCGGTGTCCTCGTGGAGGTGCTCCGCGACTCGGCCGTACGCGTGCCGCCCTTCGGTGAGGACCAGGCCCACGCCATGCTCGCCGAACTGCGCGGGCGGGCCCTGCTGGGCGGGGTGCGCGGGGCTCCCCCGGCCGATGTGGACGCCCTCGTGGAGGTCGTGCTCCGCGTGCAGCGCATGGCGCTCGAACTCGGGGACCAGATAGCGGAGCTGGACATCAACCCGCTGATGGTGCTGCCGAGGGGGCAGGGGGCGGTGGCCCTGGACGCGCTGGCGGTCTGCCGCTGAGCGCCGACGCGCACGGAAGGCAGCCCCCACAGCCAGGAGAACCATCACTCCCCGTAAGAATCGGAGCACCCACATGTCCGCTTCCCCCTCTGAACATCCCGAAAAATCCCGCGCTTCCCGTGACTCATTGATACTGCACGCCACTGACAACGCCGTCTCGTGGATCACCCTCAACCGCCCCGAGGCGATGAACGCCATCGCCCCCGACCAGCGAGAACGCCTCATCCACCTCCTTTCCGAGGCCTCCGCCGACCCCACCGTGCGCGCGGTGGTGATCACGGCCACGGGACGCGGCTTCTGCGCGGGCGCGGACCTCCGGGGCACGGGGGGAGGCGGCGGGGCGACGCGGGTGGCGGGTGACGTGGCGCGCGTGATCCGCCTCGGCGCCCAGCGGCTCGTCGCGGCCGTCCTCGACTGCGAGAAGCCGGTGATCGCGGCGGTGAACGGCACCGCCGCCGGCCTCGGCGCGCACCTCGCCCTCGCCTGCGACCTCGTCCTGGCGGCCGAAGAGGCCCGCTTCATCGAGGTGTTCGTACGGCGCGGCCTCGTGCCCGACGGGGGCGGGGCGTACCTCCTGCCCCGTCTCGTCGGCCCCCAGCGGGCGAAGGAGCTGATGTTCTTCGGTGACGCCCTGTCCGCCGCCGACGCGTATCGCCTCGGACTCGTCAACCGTGTCGTCCCCGCCCAGGACCTGGAGAAGACGGCCCGCGAGTGGGCCGAACGCCTCGCCGCCGGCCCGACCCGCGCCATCGCCCTGACCAAACACCTGGTCAACGCCTCCCTCGACACCGACCGCGCCACCGCCTTCGCCGCCGAGGCGGCCGCGCAGGAGATCAACATGACGACAGCGGACGCCCAAGAGGGCGTGACGAGCTTCGTCGAGCGGCGGAATCCTCGCTACGAGGGCCGCTGACGACCGAGAAAAGGCTTCGTACACGTCGTACGCCCCTTCACTTCTGACGGACCGTCAGCTCTAATGACCCACGTGATGGGACACGCGGGAATGGCGGCCGCCGCCGTCCGCTATCTGAGGGCGGCCCCGGCGGACAGGGGCCGTGGGGCGACGCACACGCCCCCCGTCGTCGACGCCCTGCCCCGCCCCGACCTGCGCTGCGTCGGCGAGCACGAACGGGCACCGGTCGACCAGGCCGAGTTCCGCCGCGTACTGGGCAACTTCGCGACGGGGGTCACGGTGATCACGGCCCCGGGAGCCGCGGGAGCCGCGGGGACCCTGCCGGGATCGGGCACCCCGACCCCGGCGGTCCCGCCCCCCGCCGGCTTCGCCTGCCAGTCCTTCTCCGCGCTCTCCCTCGACCCGCCCCTCGTCGTCTTCATGGTCGGCCGTACGTCGACGACCTGGCCCCGGATCGCCCGCGCGGGTGTGTTCTGCGTGAACGTACTCGGCGCGGATCAGGGCGAGTTGTGCCGACGCTTCGCGGTGAGCGGCGCGGACAAGTTCGCCGGGGTCGCCCACACCCCGGCCCCCGCCACGGGCTCCCCCCGCCTCACCGGCGCCGCCGCGTGGATCGACTGCACGATCCACGCCGTACACCCCGGAGGCGACCACCTGATCGTGGTGGGCCGCGTGGAGGCCCTGGGCGCCGACACCGAACCATTGCCGCCGCTGCTGTTCCACCGGGGCCGCTTCGGCGAACTCAGAACCTGAGAGCAAAGCCGGACGCCACTCTTTCGGGTGCACGCCACACGAACCACGACGTCAGCGACTACCCTGGCCATAACGTCGCTGTTATGACGTGGGGTGAAGTGGAGCTGGAGCCGGAGGTGGAGCAGTGGTTCCTGGGACTGTCCGCCGGACATCGAGGTACGGTCGCGTTCTACGTGGATCTCCTCGCTGCCCAGGGCCCGCTGCTCAGCGAGCCCTACTCGCGCCAGTTGAATGGCAAGCTGCGAGAACTGCGGTTCCATCTGGACACCGACGCCGTCCGGATCACGTACTGGATCGCCTCAGGGCGGCGGATCATCCTGCTGACGGCTTTCCGCAAGCGACGGATGCGCGAGACTGCCGAGGTCGCCCGCGCCCGGAGAGCCCTGGTGCGCTGCGTCGAGGAACGCCACACAGTGGACGAGGTGTGATGCATGAGTGAGCGCGGAAGCTGGAACGAACTGCGGGACGAAGCCCTCGCCTCACCGACTGCGCGCGAGGCGTACGACGCGGCTCGCATCCGATACGAGCTGGGCCGGACGGTTCGGGAGCGGCGTGAGGCGCTGGGCATGACGCAGTCCCAGCTGGCACAGGAAGCGGGGATGCTGCAGCCGGCCGTGGCGCGGTTCGAGGCGGGCGGGACCATGCCCACGCTCCCCCTCCTCGAACGGTTCGCCGTCGCTCTCGGCATGCGCCTCCACGTCGCCTTCGAGCCGCTCGATCGCGCAGGCTGAGGCGCCTCCCGGGGCCCCTCCGCCCCCCTCTACGCCCCCGGCGACTCAGGCCATCGCCGCCCCCGGCTTCGCCGTCGGCGCCCGTCGTATCACCAGCGCCATCAACGCCGCCGCCGCGCACAGCGCGCCCGAGGCGTACCAGACGACGTCGTAGCGGCCGAAGGTGTCCCGGGCCAGGCCGGCGAGGAAGGCGACGAGGGCGGCGCCGACCTGGTGAGAGGCCAGGACCCAGCCGAAGACGATGGCGCTGTTCTCGCCGTAGTGCTCGCGGCACAGCGCCATGGTCGGCGGGACGGTCGCGACCCAGTCGAGGCCGTAGAAGACGATGAAGAAGATCATCGGGAGGTGGACGGCGGGTGCGAGGAGCATCGGGAGGAAGAGGAGCGAGACGCCCCGGAACGCGTAGTACACCGCCAGCAGTCGCCGTGAGTCGAAGCGGTCCGTGAGCCAGCCCGAGGCGATCGTGCCGAGGACGTCGAAGACCCCGATGACCGCCAGCAGCGAGGCCGCCGCCCTGATCGGCATGTCGTGGTCGTGGGCGGCGGGCACGAAGTGGGTCTGGATCAGGCCGTTGGTCGAGGCGCCGCAGATCGCGAACGTACCGGCCAGCAGCCAGAACGGCCCCGTCCGCATCGCCGAGAACAGCACCCTCACCGCCCGCCGCGCCGCCCCCTGCACCGGCCCCGGCTTCGGCACGAACTCCCGCGCCCCGTACGGCTTCAGCCCCACGTCCGCCGGGTGGTCGCGCAGCAGCAGCCAGACGAAGGGCACGACGGCCAGCGCGGCGAGCGCCACGGTGACGGAGGCGGGCCGCCAGCCGCGCTCGGAGACGATCCACGACAGCAGCGGCAGGAAGATCAGCTGGCCCGACGCCGAGGCCGCGGTCAGGATGCCCGAGACCAGACCGCGCCGTTCGGTGAACCAGCGGTCGGTGACGGTCGCCGCGAACGCCAGCGCCATCGAACCGGAACCCAGCCCCACCAGCAGGCCCCAGCACAGCATCAGCTGCCAGGCCGACGTCATCCACACCGTCGAACCGGCCCCGACCGCGATCACCGTCAGCGCCACGGCGACGACCCGGCGGATGCCGAAGCGGTCCATCAGCGCGGCGGCGAAGGGGGCGGTCAGCCCGTACAGCGCGAGGTTGATCGAGACCGCCGACGCGATCGTGCCGCGCGACCAGTCGAACTCCGCGTGCAGAGGATCGATCAACAGCCCCGGCAGCGAACGGAAGGCCGCCGCCCCGATGATCGTCACGAAGGTGACGGCAGCGACGAACCAGGCACGGTGGATACGGCCCCGCCCCCGTGCGCCACCACCGCCACCGCCACCGCCGTCACGGCCGATAGGGGCAGCGTCGGCCGCAGCGGTGGAGCGGGAGTCGGCCGCGTCGTCGGCTGTCTGGGTCATGCCGTCAAGCTTCCGACCTGCGGTCATTCCGGACGAGTGGCCGAAAGGACAGCATTCGTTAGGATCGGGCCATGCCTCCCGCCCCACCGACCGAGCCCACCCCCGGGCCGAACCACGTCGACGGTGCCGAGCGCCCCGCCACCCCACACCGTCCCACCACCCCCCACCGCGTCGTCGTGCTCGCCCTCGACGGCCTGCTCCCCTTCGAACTCGGCATCCCGCAGCGCATCTTCGGCAAGGCGCGGGACGCGGCGGGGCGACCGCTGTACGACATCGTCACCTGCTCGATCCGTCCGCCCGGCCCCGTGCAGACGGACGCCGACTTCGAGATCCTCGTCCCGAACGGCCCGGAGGTCCTCGCCACCGCCGACACGGTCGTCGTGCCCGCCTCGTACGAGCTCGGCCCGGTCTACGAGGACGGCGTCCTCACCCCCGAACTGGCCGCCGCCCTCGCCCACGTCCGCCCCGGCACCCGGCTGGTCTCCATCTGCACCGGCGGCTACGTCCTGGCCGCGGCCGGCTTCCTCGACGGCCGCCCGGCGACCACGCACTGGTACCACGCCGAGCACTTCCAGCGGCTCTTCCCGAAGGTCCTGGTCGACGCGAACGTCCTCTTCGTCGACGACGGCGACGTCCTCACGTCGGCGGGCGTCGCGGCCGGCATCGACCTGTGCCTGCACCTCGTACGACGCGACCACGGCACCGGCGTCGCCAACGACGTGGCCCGGCGCACGATCGTGCCGCCGCACCGGGACGGCGGGCAGGCCCAGTACATCCAGCGGCCGCTGCCCGAGCCGCAGACCGCGACGACGAGCACCGCCCGCGCGTGGGCGCTGGGGCGGCTCCATCAACCGATCCAGCTCCGGGACATGGCCGCGCGGGAGTCCATGTCCGTTCGCACGTTCACCCGCCGCTTCCGTGAGGAGGTCGGCGTCAGCCCGGGTCAGTGGCTCACGCAGCAACGCGTCGAACGCGCCCGCCACCTCCTGGAATCCACCGACCTCACCATCGACCAGGTCGCCCACGACGCGGGCTTCGGCACGGCCCAGTCCATGCGGCAGCACCTTCAGGGGGCGCTGGGGGTGACCCCGACGGCGTACCGACGCACGTTCCGCTCCACCGGAGCCGCCGCAGTCAGCGCAGCCGCCGGAGCCACCGCAGCCGCTGGAGCCGCTGAAGCCACCAGACCGCCCCGAGCCACCGGAGCCACCGGACCCGCTCAGAACGTGAGCACCGCCCGTGCCACGCGCCCCTCCCCCGCGTCCTCCGCCGCCTTCGCGAAGTCCTCCACGGGATAGGTGGCCGTGACCAGCTCGTCCAGGAGCAGTCGGCCCTCCCGGTACAGGGCGGCGTAGAGCGCGATGTCCCGCTGCGGCCGGGAGGAGCCGTAGCGGCAGCCCAGGATCGACTTGTCCAGGTAGAGGGAGGAGACGAGGAAGGATGCCTCGGCGGTCGCGGCCGGCACTCCGAGCAGCACCGCCTGCCCGTGCCGGTCCAGCAGGTCGACGGCCTGGCGGATGAGCTCGACGCGACCGACGCACTCGAACACGTGGTCGGCGCCGGTGGGGAGGATGTCCCGCACCCCCTCCACCGACGTCAGGAAGTGCGTGGCCCCGAACCGCCGCGCCACCGCCTCCTTCTCGGGGTTGGCGTCCACGGCGACGATCCGGGTCGCCCCCGCGAGCCGCGCGCCCTGCACCACGTTGAGCCCGATGCCCCCGACCCCGATGACCACGACGCCGTCCCCCCGGTCGACGCGGGCCCGGTTGAGCACCGCGCCCACCCCGGTCAGCACGCCGCACCCGATGAGCGCGGCGGAGGTCAGTGGGATGTCCTCCGGTATCCGTACGGCCTGTACGGCCTTGACCACGGTCTCCTCCGCGAAGGCGGAGTTCGAGGCGAACTGGAACACCTCCCGCCCGCCCCGCGAGAACGGTCGCGTCGGCCGCCCGATCGCCCGGCGGCACATGGTCGGCCGCCCCCGGTCGCAGTCGGCGCAGGCCCCGCAGTTGGCGAGGGTGGACAGGGCGACATGGTCCCCGGGCCGGACGTGCCGGACCCCCGCCCCGACCTCCGCGACGACCCCAGCCCCCTCGTGCCCGAGCACCACGGGAACGGGGAACGGAATGGTCCCGTCCACCACCGACAGATCGCTGTGGCAGAGCCCGGCGGCCGCGATCGCCACCCGTACCTCACCGGGCCCCGGCTCCCGCACGGCCAGATCGTCGACGACCTCGGCCCGCTTCCCGTCGAACACCACTCCGCGCATGGCCTCCACCTCTCGGCGTCTCAGCCTCTCGGCTCCCTCGGCAGACCGAGCACCCGCTCGGCGATGATCGTGCGCTGCACCTCGTCGGAACCGCCGTAGATGGTGTCGGCCCGGCTGAACAGGAACAGGTGCTGGAACGGGTCCAGTTCGTACGGCTCCGCCGCCGACCACTCCCGCGGTCCGACGGCCGCCCGCGCGCCCCGCACCTCCATCGCCAGCTCCCCGAGCCGGCGATGCCACTGCCCCCACAGCAACTTGGCCACACTGGGCGCGCCCGGCTCCGCGCCACCCTCCGCCCCGCCGAGTGTCCGCAGGGCATTCCACCGCATCGTCCTCAACTCGGCCCACTGCCGTACGAGTCGGTCGCGTACGACGGCGTCGTCCACCGCCCCGCTGTCGACGGCGGCCCGGACGACGTCCTTCAACTCCTCCTCGAATCCGATCTGTTGGGCGAGGGTCGAGACCCCGCGTTCGAAGCCGAGGAGCCCCATGGCCACCCGCCAGCCGTTCCCGTCGCCCCCGACGACGTGTTCCGCGCGGGCGTGCGCCCCGTCGAAGAAGACCTCGTTGAACTCGCTGGTCCCGGTCAGTTGCCGGATGGGCCGTACGTCGATCCGCCCTGGCTGGTCCATCGGCACGAGCAGCAACGACAGCCCGTGGTGACGCTCGGAGCCCGGCTCGGTGCGGGCCAGCACGAAGCACCAGTCGGCCTCGTGGGCGAGCGAGGTCCAGATCTTCTGTCCCGTGATCCGGTACGAGCCGTCGTCCGCCCGCTCCGCCCTGGTCCGCACGCCGGCGAGGTCGGACCCTGCGCCGGGCTCGCTGTACCCCTGGCACCAGAGTTCGTCGCCGCGTGCGATCGGCGGCAGGAACCGCCGCTTCTGCTCCTCGCTCCCGAACGCGATCAGCGTCGGCGCGAGCAGCTTCTCCCCGATGTGGCCGGACCTGGGGGGTACGTCGGCCCGGGCGTACTCCTCGGCCCACACCACCTGTTGGACGAGGGTGGCCGTCCGGTTTCCGTACCCGCCCTCACCCCAGCCGAGCCCGATCCACCCGGCGCCACCGAGCGTCCGCTCCCACGCACGCCGGTCCTCTCCCACCCCGGCGTGCGCCCCCAACCACGCCCGCGCCTCCGCCCGGAAGGCCTCGTCCTCATCACCGAACCCGAAGTCCATACCGCCTCCAGACAAAAGCCGCGCGGACGGGAGAGGGGGTGCCTGTCTCGTCGGCGACTGCGGGTGATTCGTGGTTGCTCGCGCAGTTCCCCGCGCCCCTGAAAAGCCGGGGCTGCGCCCCGCCCTTTTCAGGCCCGCAGGGGCCTGGGCTTTTAGGGGCGCGGGGAACTGCGCGAGAAGCCCCACGCACCCGCACCCGCCAACGAACCCGGCACCCCCACCCCCTCACGCGTTGGGCCGCCGCCCCGCCGCCGCAGCCGCAGCCATCCCCTCCACCCGCTCCAACATCGGCATCGGATCCACCCCCACCGCCCCCGGCAGCACCTCCGCGATCCTCTCCGGCGTCCACCCCCCGTCGGCGTACGCGGCCCGAAGCTCCCGCGGCTGCGCCCACACCGCGATCTTCGGCCCGGCGACCGTGTACACCTGCCCGGTGATCCCCGCCTCCCGCGCCCGCTCGGACAGCAGGTACACCACGAACGCCGCCACCTCCTCCGGCTCACCGATCTCGGTCAGCTCCATCGGCACCCCCGCCGACATCCGCGTACGCGCCACCGGCGCCACCGCGTTCGCGGTCACCCCGTACCGGTGCAGGCCGAGCGCCGCGCTCCGCACCAGCGAGATGATCCCGCCCTTGGCCGCGCTGTAGTTGGCCTGCGACACGGACCCCTGGTGGTTGCCGCTGGTGAACCCGATCAGCGTCCCGGCCCGCTGCTTGCGCATGACGGCGGACGCGGCCCGGAACACCGTGAACGTGCCCTTGAGGTGGGTGGCGATCACCGGATCCCACTCCTCCTCGGCCATGTTGAACAGCATCCGCTCGCGCAGGATCCCGGCGACGCACACGACCCCGTCGATCCGTCCGTACGTCTCGACCGCCGTGTCCACGACGCGCTGCCCGCCGGCCATCGTGGAGATGTCGTCGGCGACGGCGACCGCCTCGCCCCCGGCGGCCTCGATCTCCTTGACGACGGCCTCGGCGACGGAGCTGGTGGGTGCGGAGCCGTCGACGGAGACGCCGTAGTCGTTGACGACGACGCGGGCGCCCTCGGCGGCGGCGCCGAGGGCGACCGCCCGGCCGATCCCCCGCCCCGCCCCGGTGACGGCGACGACCTTGCCTGCCAAGAAGTTTCCCACCCCGGCCCCTTCCCCTCATCGCGGTATCTGACGGACCGTTAGATTCGCTCGCACGGCGATTCTACGACCCGTCAGATACACCCACACAAGCCCCGGGGAGGGCCCGATGTCATCGCCCACGGAGTTCGCCGCGTTCACCGACATCGCCAAGCGCGTGAACAACTGGGGCCGTTGGGGGCCGGACGACGAGATCGGCACCCTCAACCTGATCACCGACGAGGTCGTCCGGGAGGCCGCCGCCTCGGTCCGCTCGGGGCGCCGCGTGCCGCTGGCGCTACCCCTGCAACAGGACGGTGTGCAGACGGGGATGATGCCGGGCCGGGTGAACCCGCTGCACGCGATGGTGCAGATCAACCAGGAGATCTTCGGTCCGGGCACGGTCGCGTGCAGCGACGACGCGGTGACCATGGGGCTGCAGGCGGCGACCCACTGGGACGCGCTCACCCATGTCTCGCACTCGGGCCGGATCTACAACGGCCGCCCCGCGTCCACGATCACCCCGCACGGCGGCGCGGCCTTCGCCGGCATAGACAAGGCGCGGCACATCGTCTCGCGCGGTGTCCTGCTGGACGTTCCCCGCGCACTCGGGCTCGACGACGACCGGCTGCCCGGTGGCCACGCGGTCACCCCCGAAGACCTGGACGCGGCCGAGGAGTTGGCGGGCACCCGGGTCCGCGCGGGGGACATCGTCCTGGTCCGCACCGGACAGATCCGCACCTACCTCGCCGGGGACAAGCACGCGTACGCGTTCCCGTCGCCGGGGCTGTCGCTCCGTACGCCCGAGTGGTTCCACGCGCGCGATGTCGCGGCCGTCGCCAATGACACTCTGACGTTCGAGATCTTCCCGCCGGAGGTCGAGGACCTGTGGCTGCCGGTGCACGCGCTCGACCTGGTCGAGATGGGCATGCCGCAGGGCCAGAACTGGAACCTGGAGGAGTTGTCCACAGCCTGTGGACAAGCGGGCCGGTACGACTTCCTGCTGTCGGCGATGCCCGAGCCGTTCGTCGGAGCGACGGGCGCACCGGTGGCGCCGATCGCCATCCTGTAGGACCGCACCATCCCGCGAGACCGGGCCGTCGCCACCCTCCCCGGACTCCGATCTCCGGAGTCGGCTGGCGGAGTCGGCTGGCGGCGCGCCGCTGCCCGCCCCGAGCACGGCACCGCGCGCCGCCATCCGGCTTCGGCGTACCCGCCCCTGCCCCTGGGCCCTGCGGGGAGCCGGCGCCGAATCACGACCCACACTCGTCGAGGGCCTCCGTCACCGAGACCCTCGGCGTCCCCTCGCGGCGAATCGCTGACACAAGCGTGATCAAACGGACACGAGACGTCAACACCCGTTCGGGGACGAGGCGGGCGAAACCGGCACCGCGAGGGTGAGTGCGGAAGCAAGTCCGGCGCACGATGCGGCCACTACAGGGCAACCGCCCCACCCCGTGCACTCGCGCGCGGCGTGTGCGACGCGAAAGCGGGTGGCCGAGTACGCCTCATGCCCCGGAGGCAGAGGTCCCGTCGGCGGCTACGGGCCGGGAACTCCCGGCCTAGACCGCCTCGTACGCCACGCTCTCCCGCGCCACGCTCTCCCGCGCCACCGCCGCGACCCCGGTCACCGCGCGACAGGCGGGGTACACCGCCGGCGCGACCGCGCCGCCGCCCACGCCCGGCGCACCCCCCGCCGCTCCGGAGGCGCCCACACCGCTCGCCGCCCCCGAAGCGCCCGGCACCGCACGGTCCAGCTCGCACCAGATCCGTTTGCCGACGCCCTCGTAACTCCAGCCCCAGCGGTCCGCGAGCACGTCGACGAGGGCGAGACCGCGCCCGCCCGTCTCGTCCCCGTCGGCGCGCCGCGGGACCGGCGCACACGCACTGCCGTCGACGACCTCCAGACGGACCTTGCCGATGACCCCGTCACGGAGGGCGGACAACAGCAGCCGCAGCACCGCCGGACGGCCGGTGTGCACGACCGCGTTGGTGACCAGCTCGGAGACGAGGAGGATCAGCGTCTCGGCGAGCGGCTCGTCGTCCCCTATCCCGGACCCGGAGAGCCGTGCACGGGCCCATCTCCGCGCACGACCCACCTCTGCGGGGTCGGGCCGGATCTCCAGCTGCACTTGAAGCACCTGCACCGCTCACACCATCCGAACCGGCGGACACATCGCCGCACGCCCCCGAGGGGCCACGATCGTGGTCATCTGCTGCCTGGCCGACGCCACCGCCATCGACACCATCGGCACCGGGATCACGGAACGTGATCCCCTTACAGGACAGCATGGTTGACGTACAGTCACCCCAACAAGCGCTTCGGGCATATTCCAGCGCGAAGGAGTACGCATACGGCATACTGTGCGACGCTCATCACGGCGAGTCGAACAGACCGGGGCATCGAGACTCCGGCCCACTTCACGAGCGCCGGGCACCGCCCATTCCGGGGCCGCCACAGGGGCAACACCGGCTCGGCTCGACCTCGGAACCACTCGCATCCACCAGAAGGTACCGGAGCGGAAGTCCGACTCCAGGCCGTGACAAGTCACGCCTAGGACACAACACGGTATCAACGCTCGGTAATTCCGGTATGCCACGTTCCGCGACATTCCAGCGAGTCCCCGCCACACATTTCCCTTACGACCCTGGTCAGCGCGCTCAACTCGCTTCGACCAGCAGTTCCCCCGCCAACAACTCCTCACTCTCCGTGATCGATCCGCCACGTTCCGCCCGTACCCACGCCCGCTTCAGACACAGGTGTACGTCGGCCTCCCAGGTGAACCCCGAACCGCCGTGGACCTGAAGGGAGTCGCGGGCCCCGCGCACCGCCGCCTCGTCGGCCAGCAGCCGGGCGGCCGCGATGTCCACCGGATCGACGGTCACGGCCGCCGCGTACACGGCCACCCGCGCGACCTCCACCCGCACCAGCAGTTCGGCGCAGAGGTGCTTGACCGCCTGGAACGCGCCGACCGGCCGCCCGAACTGCTCCCGGGTCCGGGCGTGTTGCACGGCCGCCTCACAGGCACGGACCGCCGTGCCCACCTGCTCGGCGGCGGTGAGCAGGACGAACAGATCATCGAGACGAGCGGCCGGGTCCGCCCCCGGCACCCGGTGCAACGGCGTCAACGGGTCCACCGACCGCAACGCCACGGCCCCTTCCACGGACCCCACCACCACGTCCGCGTCGTCCAGCCACTCCACCAACCCCCCGCCCCCGACGGCCGTCACGACGGCCTCCCCCGTCGCCGCCCCCGGCACCCGCCCGGCGGCGAGATGCGTGGCCACCAACGGCCCGGGCAACAGCGCCCGGCCCGCCTCCTCGAACACGACCACAGCCTCCGGCACCCCGAGCCCGACCCCACCTTTCGCCTCAGGCAGACACAACGAGAAGAACCCGGCCGCCCCCAACTCCCGCCACAGCCCCCGGTCCAACACACCACCGGCGTCGACGGCGTCCCGCAGCCGCTCCGCCCCGAAACACCGCACCAACACCTCCCGCACCCCAGCCCGCAAAGCCACCTGATCCTCAGTGAGCCGAAACCGCATGAGCCACCAGCCCCTCATCACCACCGCGGGCCCCAAAGGGGCGCGGGGAACTGCGCGAGCAACCACAACGCACCCGAACCCGCCGGCGAAACAGTCACCCCCACCCCACTAGGCGCCCCCGTCACCCCTTCGGCAGCCCAAGAATCCGCTCCCCCACGATGTTCCGCTGAATCTCGGACGTCCCGGCCGCGATCGTGTACGACAACGAACTGAGCCGATCCAGCACCCATCCCCGCCCCAGATCCAGCGCGTCCGGCCCCAAAATCTCCGCCGCCACCTCGAACAACTCCTGCCGCGCCCGCGAATACCGCAGCTTGAACACCGAACCCCCCACCCCCGGCACCCCGCCGGAGGCGCCCCGCACCCCGCCGGAGGCCTCCCCCTCGCTGACGTTCCACTGCGTGAGCCGCCACAGCGCCCGGAACTCCGCGTTCGCCCGCCCGAGCCGCCGCCGCACACCGGAGTCGTCCCAGGCCCCGTTCGCCCGCGCCTCCCGCGCCACCTCGGCCAACACACGCCGACAGGCGACCACTTCACCCACGAACGCCGTCCCCCGCTCGAACGACAGCGTCACCATGGTCACCCGCCAGCCGTCGTTCTCCGCGCCCACCCGGTTGGCGACCGGCACCCGCACGTCGTCCAGGAACACCTCGGCGAACTCGGTGGAACCGGCGAGCGTGCGCAACGGCCGTACGGTCACACCGGGCGCGTCCATCGGCATCGCCAACCAGGAGATGCCCCGGTGCTTGGGCGCCTCCGCGTCCGTGCGCACCAGCAGCTCGCACCAGTCGGCGACCTCGGCGTGCGAGGTCCAGAGCTTGGACCCGTTGACCACGTACACGTCGCCGTCCCGTCGCGCCCGGGTCCGCAGCGAGGCGAGGTCCGACCCGGCGTCCGGTTCGCTGAACCCCTGGCACCACACCTCCTCGCCCCGCAGGATCGGCGGCAGCCAGCGCGCCCGCTGCTCGGCCGTCCCCTCGGCGGCGATCGTGGGCCCGGCGTGCAGCAGCCCGACGAACCCCGCCCCCACATACGGAGCGCCCGCCTTCTCAGTCTCCTCCAGGAAGATCAGCCGGGTGGTCGGCGAGGCGTCCCAGTGGACCTCGCCGTACCCGGCGTCGTACAGCGTGCGCTGCCAGCCGAGGTCGTAGGCGCGCCGCCCCGGCCAGTCGTCGGGCGACGGCTTCGGCGGCAGCGAGGGGAGCGTCTTCGCGAGCCACTCCCGCAGCCGCGCCCGGAACGCCTCCTCCTCCGGGCTGTACGCGAGATCCATCGCCCCGGGCCCTACCGGCCGAGGTGGCGGTCGAAGTCCAGGTCGAGCATGCGGATGGCGTTGCCGCGCATCAGCTTGTAGACCGTCTCGTCGTCGAGGCCCTTCACATGGTCGAGGGCGACCTCCTTGGTGTGCGGGAAGGTCGAGTCGACGTGCGGGTAGTCGGTCTCGAAGGTCGCGTTGTCCCGGCCCACGACGTCCAGCGAGGCGACCCCGTGCTTGTCGCGGAAGAAGCAGCAGAACATCTGCCGGTAGTAGTACGTCGACGGCGGCTCGGGGATCAGGTCGCGCACCCCGCCCCAGGCGCGGTGCTCCTCCCAGACGTCGTCGGCGCGCTCCAGGGCGTAGGGGATCCAGCCCATCTGCCCCTCGCTGTAGGCGAGTTTGAGGGTCGGGAACTTCACCAGGACCCCGCTGAAGAGGAAGTCCATCATCGAGGCCATCGCGTTGTTGAAGGACAGGGAGGCCTGGACGGCGGGGGGCGCGTCGGGGGAGGCGGCCGGCATCTGGGAGCTGGAGCCGATGTGCATGTTGACGACCGTGCCGGTCGCCTGACAGGCGGCGAAGAAGGGGTCCCAGTAGCCGGAGTGGATGGAGGGCAGGCCGAGATAGGTGGGGATCTCGGAGAAGGTGACGGCCCGGACGCCCCGGGCGGCGTTCCGCTCGATCTCCGCGACGGCGAGGTCGATGTCCCACAGGGGGATCAGACAGAGCGGGATGAGCCGGCCGCCGCTGTCGCCGCACCACTCCTCGACCATCCAGTCGTTGTAGGCGCGGACGCAGGCGAGGGCGACCTCCTTGTCGTGTGCCTCGGCGAAGGTCTGCCCGCAGAAGCGCGGGAAGGTCGGGAAGCAGAGCGAGCCCTCGACGTGGTTGAGATCCATGTCCGCCAGCCGTGCCTTCGGGTCCCAGCAGCCGCGCCGCATCTCCTCGCGGGTGATGCCCTCCAGCGTCATCTCGTCCCGGTCGAACCCGACGGCCGCGATGTTCCGCTTGTACGGGAACTTGAGGTCCTCGTAGATCCACCAGTCGGTCGGCGGTCCGTCCGGGTCCATCGTGATCTGGTACTTGCCCCCGACGTACGCGAGCTCGCCGATCCCGGCGGTGAGGGGCTTCGGGCCCCGCTCGCGGTACTTCTCCGGCAGCCAGGTCTCGAAGAGGTGCGCGGGCTCGATCACATGGTCGTCGACGCTGATGATGCGGGGCAGTTCGGTCATGGGTCCCCTCCACCGAGCCGTTTTCTGACGGACCGTCAGTTAGGTCCTCTCCAGCAGGCTAGTGGCGCACCTCTGGACCGACAAGGCGCCCGGCCCTACGCTCTGCCCACGATCTGACATATCGTCAGTTGAATGCGGCAGGGGGCCTTTCGTGACCGACACCGCCCACGCGCTCAGCGACTCCCGCACCCTCTGGGAACTTCTCGACCGCCGCGCCGGCCTCACCCCCGACCGGCCCGTCCTCCTCCAGGACGACCGCACCCTGAGCTTCGGCGAACTGCGGTCCCGCGCCGAGCGCGTGGCGGCCGGGCTGTACGACAGGGGCGTACGCCCCGGCACGGTCGTCGCCTGGCAGCTGCCCACCCGCATCGAGACGGTCCTGCTCTCCTTCGCCCTGGCCCGCCTCGGCGCCGTCCAGTCCCCGGTCATCCCCTTCTACCGCGACCGCGAGGTCGGCTTCGCGCTGCGGGAGTCGAGGGCCGAGCACTTCGCCGTACCCGGCGAGTGGCGGGGCTTCGACCACACCGCGATGGCCCGACGGCTGGACGCGCGCGGGATCTTCGAGGCGTACGAGGCCCTCCCGGAGGGCGACCCCACGGCGCTCCCCGCCCCGCCCGCCGACGGCACCTCCGTCCGCTGGATCTACTGGACCTCGGGCACCACCTCCGACCCCAAGGGCGTCCTGCACACGGACCGTTCCCTGATCGCGGGCGGCTCCTGCCTCGCCCACGCGCTCCGGCTCACCGCGGACGACGTCGGCTCGATCGCCTTCCCGTACGCGCACATAGGCGGCCCCGACTACATGGTGATGCTCCTGCTGTACGGCTTCCCGGCCGTGCTGTTCGAGCACTTCGCGCTGCCGGCCGCGCTGGAGGCGTACCGCAAGCACGGGGTGACGGTGGCGGGCGGGTCGACGGCGTTCTACTCGATGTTCCTGGCCGAGCAGCGCAAGCAGCCGGGCGAGCCGGTCGTCCCGTCCCTGCGGCTCCTCGCGGGCGGCGGCGCCCCGAAGCCGCCCGAGCTCTACCACGCGGTCGTACGGGAGATGGGGGTGCAGCTCACCCACGGGTACGGCATGACCGAGGTGCCGATGATCACGATGGGGGCGCCCGACGACTCGGCGGAGAACCTGGCGACGACGGAGGGGCGGCCGCCGGAGGGGATGGAGATCCGGATCGCGGAGGACGGGGAGGTGCGGTTGCGTGGGGAGGCCGTCTGTCACGGGTACCTGGATCCGGCGCAGTCGGCGGCGGCCTTCGACGCGGACGGGTTCTTCGTCACCGGCGACCTCGGACACCTCACCGAGAGCGGCCATCTGGTGCTGACCGGCCGCCTCAAGGACGTCATCATCCGCAAGGGCGAGAACATCTCCGCCAAGGAGATCGAGGACCTGCTGCACCGCCATCCGGCCGTCCAGGACGTGGCGGTGATCGGGCTGCCGGACCCGGAGCGCGGGGAGCGGGTGTGCGCGGTCGTCGAACAGCCGCCGGGGGCCGAGGCGCTGACGCTGCCGGACATCACCGACTGGCTGCGCGCGGAAGGGCTGTCCGTCCACAAACTGCCGGAGCGGCTGGAGGTGGTGGACGCCCTGCCACGCAACGAGACCCTGCGAAAGGTGCTCAAGTACAAACTCCGCGAACGCTATGCGTGACCGCCGCGACCGCCGGCCCACCACCGGTGCGGGCGGCGGCCTCCGCACGTGACCGCGCCACGTGCGGCTGCACTGGGACCCGCGCGTGAGCGGCTGCGCCGCGGCCCACGTACGAGCGGCCGCACCGCGACCCGCACACGTGCGACGGCTGACCGCCCACGAGCGAATCCGACCGATCACCGACGACTGCCGACCGCTCTCGACCCCGCCGTGACCGCTGACAAGCCCGCCGATGACCGCTGACGAGCGGCCCGCGACGGGCTGTTGAGGTTCCCGCGACGGCTGGTGCGATGCCCGCGACGGCTGTGGTGATGCCCGGCCGTGGGACTACTCGGGGACGGTGAAGTAGCGGGCGAACGCGTTGACGACCTCCACCTCGTCCACCTTGCCGTCGGCGTCGGTGTCGAGGGTGGCGGCGGCCGCGGCGGCGGTCTCGGCCGGGGCGCCGAGGGCCTTGAGGACCCGCGCGGTCTCCTCGACCGTGGCCTTCCCGTCCCCGTCGGCGTCCGCGACGGCGAGGGCCGCGTGCAGGAAGGGGCGGGCGATCTCGGCGAAACGGTCGGGGTTGTCGCGCAGCCGCTTGACCGCGCCGTTCACGAACTCGTCCCGGGTGATGCGCTGGTCGCCGTCCCGGTCCGCTATGCCGGCCATGCCCTGCCAGAAGGCCTCGGCGCCGCCGTACAGGGCCTGGCCCTTGTCCGAACGGGCGGTGGTGCCGAACTCGTTGAGAACCGCCTTGCTCGCCGCGCTGAAGTCCTCGCGGTCGATCCAGCCGTTGCCGTCCTGGTCGAAGGTGGCGAACCGGGCGGCGATCCTGCGCTCGTACTCGCTGCTGACCATGTCTCTTCGGGCCCGCCTTACGTCAAGTGGGGTGCTTCTCGGACGGAGCGTACGACGTCAGAGGCCCGGACGGAGCCGGAAAGCGGCGCTTGTACCAAGACTGCGGGAATTCCGGGACAACTGTGTGGCCGCCGGGACACCACCAGGTGGGACAGCTCACACGTACGTACTGCTCATGGGGAGGGTGCGGGGTCAGGCCGACAGGGGGTCGGCCTCGTCGTCCGCGTCCGGCGCGACCGCCGAGGGGACGTCCGGGTGGACGTCGAAGAGGCGGCGGACGCCGAGGGCGGCGAGGACGCGGTTGACGTGCGCGCCCTCCGAGGGGCCGCCGCCCGCGTGGCCGTCGGCGGGGAGGATCAGCCGGAGCCGCCCCCGGCAGGACCGCATCAGACGGCGGGTGGCGACCAGGACGCCCACGCCGCTGGAGTCGCAGAAGACGACGGCGGAGAGGTCGAGGACGAGACTTCGGCGGCCGTCGGCCACCGCCTCGTGCACGCGCTGGCGGAGCACGGGGGAGGTGACCAGGTCCATCTCCCCGGACACGTGCAGCACGGCCCAGTCCCCCTGTCCGCCCTGCTCGCCGTCGGTCACTTCGAACGCCACCGCGATGCCTCTCAGTCGCCGAACCGGAAGCCACTGCACCGCTTCCTGCTGCGCGGCTGCCCCGCCGTCGTTCCATGAAACACCCGTGGCCCGCCGAAAGCGCGGGGTAAGCGAGCCAATTCCGGGCCCTTTTCGGTGCGATTTCCATCGAGTACGGTCACATGTGATCGCACATTGATCACGAATGACTTCGGTATCGATCGGATGCGGGCTCAGACGGCCGCCACTCGGTTGGATTCGCGCAGATCAGGTACCTCGTATGGTCGTACAGGCATACGAAAGACGGGTGGACGCCCACGTGGGCGGTGTGGAAACGGCTTACTCGGGAGGCGCATACCACCTCCGGCCTCGTGAGGGGCGCGCATTGCCATAAAGGGGCGTGCGCGGTCAGCGGTGCCGACTACATTCGGGACGGCGGTGCGCACAGGCTGGAAGCGGGCCGGAAACGGGCGGGCCGTCGACCGGGCGGATATCAGGAACGGCGCAGGTGAGAGCAGGGTGAGGGGGCCGTATGGCGGCGATGGACGCACCGCCCCGCTGGGACCGCAAGATGCAGCAGCGGCTGGCGCGCGGCGAGGCGGCGGCGCTCGGTGAGCTGTACGACCGGTTCGCGTCCCTCGTGCACGGGCTGGCCCACCGCGTCCTCGGCGACGAGCGGGCTGCGGACGGCATCACCCGCGAGGTGTTCCTCCAGCTCTGGGAGAACCCCGAGGACTACGACCCCAAGCAGGGGCCGCTGCGGTCCTGGGTGGCGGCGCTGACCCACCGTCTCGCGGTGCAGCGGCTGCGGGCCACCGAGACCGCGGCGCTCGCCCGTGGCGGCGAGGGCACGGCGGAGGACCTGGAGCGCAAGGTCCAGCAGGCGTCGGTCGCGGCCCGCGCCGACTACATCGTGCAGGCCATGCCCGCGCCGCTGCGGGCCGCCCTGGACCTGGCCTATTTCCAGCGCCGCGACTACCGCCAGACCGCGTCGGACCTCGGCGTCACCGAGGACGAGGCCCGCCGCCGCCTCCGCCTCGGCCTCCAACTCCTCTCCACCGCCCACGACACCCGCCCCTCCGGCCCCCCACCCGAACCCGGGCCCCACACATGACCGCCGACCCCAGCCCGCACGGGCAGCACGAGCCGGAGAACCGGAAAACCCCGGCCCCGGGCCCGTCCCCCGACCTCGCAACGCCCGAATCCAGCGGCACGGGCGGAACGGACGACGCGGACGGAAGGGACAGCACGGGCGGGACGGACGGCACGGGTAGGCCGGACGAACCGAGGGGGTCGGGCGGATCCGCGCGGCCAGGTGCTTCCGGCGGCGCCGACGGGCCGAGCGGGCCGGTCGGGGGCACGGGCGCTGGTGGTGACGAACCCGTGGGGCCGCCCCGGATACCGCTGCCGCGCACCTCCGTGGAGGACACCGGAATGCCTCTGCCCGACGTCATGCCGAACCCCACCCCCGAGGCGCCCCCGGCCACCCCACCGGCCCTGTCAGCCCCCTCGGCCCCATCAGCCCCGCCCGAGCCGCCGGACCCCACCCCGGCGCCCGGCCCCTCCGCACCGTCCGGAACCTCCGTGCCACCAGCCTCTTCGGATCAGCCCACGCCCTCCGTCCCCCCGGACCCCTCAACCCCACCCACCTCTCCCGGCCTCTCGACACCTCCGACCTCTTCCGACGCGCCCGGCTCCCCTTCCCCCTCTCCCTCCCCTTCTCCTCTCGTGCTGGAGCACCGGGTGTTGAAGGCGTTGCTCGGGGCCTGGGCCCTGGCTGTGTGTTCGGGGGAGGAGGCGTTGGCGGTGGAGGAGCATCTCGGGGTGTGCGGCGGGTGCGCGGACGAGGCTCGGCGGCTGCGGGAGGCCGTGGGGCTGCTGCACCCTGCGGAGAGCCTCGACCTCGACCCTGCCCTGCGCACCCAGGTCCTGGACGTCTGCCTCGGCCGCCGCCCACCCCGTATCCCCGTCCCCCGCTGGGCCGCCCCGTACGACGCGGAAACGGCCCGGCTGGACGCGTTGCTCCAGGACATCGACGCCTCCGACTGGCACGCCCCCGTACGGCTGCGCTGGTTCGAGGGCGAGGGCCCGGTGAGCCGTCGTACGACCGTCGCCGGGGTCATCGCCCACCTCCTGACCGTCGACGGCCTCGTGGCCACGGCGCTCGGCCTGGACGACCCGCTCGACTCACTCGGCCCACGCGAACCCGGCCCCGACGAGCCTCCCGGCGGCGTCTCCCCGGCGGCGCGCACCGAGGCGTACTGGAAGGCGTCCCACTTCCCGCCCACCCGCGCCCTGCGCGCCCCCTGGCGGCAGCAGAGCCACGACATCGTCCGCACGACCTCGTTCACGAGCGGCGGCGGCCTCGACGGCACCGACGGCACCGACGCCTCGAGCGGGCCGGCGGTCTCCTACGGCGGCTTCGAACTCCCCCTCCAGGACGCGATGCTCGATCGCGCGTTCGAGTGCTGGATTCACGCGGAGGACATCGCGGAGGCCGTGGACTACCCGTACGAGCCGCCCTCCGGCCGCCATCTGCACGCCATGATCGACCTGGCGGCCCGCATGCTGCCGGTGTCGCTGGCCGAACGCCGCCGGACCGGTCTCGCGTCCCCGCCCCCCGTCCGGCCGCCACCTCGTACCGGCGGGTGCCCCCGGCCGCAGTCTCCGTCTGGAGATCGAGGGTTCCGGCGGCGGCGAGTGGCTGATCCCCCTGGACTCCCCCGCTGCCCTCGGCTCCGCCGATCACGAGGTGGCCCACGTGGCCCTGGACGGCGTCGAGTTCTGCCGTCTCGCCGCCGGTCACGTCCCCCCGGAGGAGGCGGCCGCCGGCCAGGGCGGCGACCGGGAGGCCATCAGAGACGTACTGTTCGCGGCGGCGGCCCTGAGCCGCATGTAAGAGTCGGGAACCCGCACCGAGCACCACCGGCCCGCAAAGGGGCGCGGGGAACCGCGCGACCAGCCACGACGGACCCACACCCGCCACACCGCGGACGCCCGCGACCCATGAGGCGCCCCGGCCCGGCTGAGCCCTTACGCGAAGACGACCGTCCGGCGCCCGTTCATCAGGATGCGGCGCTCGGCGTGCCACTTGACCGCCCGCGCGAGCGCCTGGCACTCCACGTCCCGCCCGACCGCGACGAGCCCCTCGGGCGTCACCCCGTGGCCCACCCGCTCGACCTCCTGCTCGATGATCGGCCCCTCGTCGAGGTCGGCGGTGACGTAGTGCGCCGTCGCGCCGATCAGCTTCACACCGCGCGTGTGCGCCTGGTGGTACGGCTTCGCGCCCTTGAAGCTCGGCAGGAAGGAGTGGTGGATGTTGATGATGCGCCCGCTGAGCTGCTTGCAGAGGTCGTCGGAGAGGACCTGCATATAGCGGGCCAGCACGACCAGCTCGACGTTCTCCTCGCGCACGATCTCCAGCAGCCGCGCCTCCGCGTCCGCCTTCGTGTCCTTGGTCACCGGGATGTGGTGGAACGGGATGTCGTACGACCCCACCAGCTCGGCGAAGTCGGTGTGGTTGGAGACCACGGCCGCGATCTCCACCGGCAGCGCGCCCGTACTCGCCCGGAAGAGCAGGTCGTTCAGGCAGTGCCCGAACTTGCTGACCATGAGGACGATGCGCATCTTCTCGTCGGCCAGGTTGATCTGCCAGTCCATCTGGAAGGAGTCACCGATCGCCGCGAAGCTGGCGCGCAGCTTGTCCACGTTCACCGGTGCGTCCGCCGAGAAGTGGACGCGCATGAAGAACAGACCCGTGTCGTGGTCGCCGAACTGCTGACTGTCCTCGATGTTTCCGCCGGTCATGAAGAGGTAGCTCGACACGGCGTGCACGATGCCCGGCTTGTCGGGGCAGGCGAGGGTGAGGACGTACTGGTCGGCGGGCGCCGCGGCTCGGGTGGACTGCTCGTTCATGCCCGACAGGGTCCCATATGGCGTACCCAGGTCGGCAACCGTCCCGAGGACCGGACCGCGGGGCCCCGCACCACCGCCCGCCGGCTTCCCTACGCCGCCCTGGTCATGATCCGCAGCACTTCGAGCGTGCGCGGCGGGGTGTCCGGGTCCTCACCGTCGCTCGCCGAGAGGCGTACGTGGGCCTCGCGGGCGGCGCGGACGGCCTCGGGCCAGGCCTCGTGGTCGAGGTACGCGGAGACGGGCGCGTCCGGGCCGACCTGGTGCATGATCCGCAGCACGCGCAGGACGGCCGTGTCGACGAGGGCCGCCTCCTGGGCGTCACGGAAGATCGTGCCGACGTACTTCTCGGCGGACCAGTTGTCCAGCCAGGTGTCCTCGACCAGGCGGTACACGGCGTCGGTGACGTCCCCGTACCCGTCGACACCGGCCAGCCAGACGTTCTGCTGGAAGGCGGGGTCGGAGAGCATGTGCAGCGCGGAGCGCACATTGCTGCGCCAGCGCCACCACGGCATGTCGTTCAGTGGCATGCCGCCCATGGTGGATGAGCGACGCCCACGACGGGAAGGGGTCTCCGGGCCTTGGACGGTCATCGCTCGCGCATTCCTCTCTGAAACCACTCGAAAATACGATCGTAGCTCCTCGTAATTCACCTCCCGGTCACCTCCCGTTGACCGTTCGTCACGCCCGGGTTGGGGATATGGCGGAATCGTGCGGAGCCATGACTGGCTTCCAGGCACCACGGACACCTCAGCCCCCAGGCCATCCCACAGGCCTCGCCAAACGCCTGGTCAGAGCCACCACGCTGGCGGCGTGTGCCTCACTCGTCGCCGGGTGCGGGGTCATCCCTGGTACCACGGGGGGTACCGGGGACGGCCCCGTCACCGTCATGACCTGGGCCCCCGAGAAGACGGCCGCCACCAACAAGCCCGGCATGCCCGCGATGGCCAAGGCGTACGCCCGCTGGATCAACGCCGGCGGCGGCATCAACGGCCGCGAGCTGAAGATCCTCACCTGCAACGACCACAACGAGACCGTCGCGGCCGCGAAGTGCGCCCGCCGCGCCGCCGACGAGGACGTCGTCGCGGTCGTCGGCTCCTACAGTCAGCACGGCCGCGCCTTCCTCGCCCCGCTGGAGTCGGCGGGCATCCCGTACATCGGCGGCTACGGCGTCACCGACGACGAGTTCGCCAGCGCGCTGTCGTACCCGGTCAACGGCGGCCAGGCCGCCCTCATGGCTGGCCTCGGCGAACAGCTCGCCAAGGACTGCGGCCCGGTCGCCCTCGTCCGCCCCGACTCGATCGCCGGCGACCAGCTGCCGCTGCTGCTGGACTCGGGGCTGCGGTCCGGGGGCCACGACCGGTCGGCGGACCAGCTGGCCGCCGAGGACGCGACCGAGTACGGGGGGCACGCCCGGGAGGCGCTGCGGCGGGCCAGCGCGGAGCCGGGCACGGAGGGGTGCGTGGTCCCCGCCCTGGGCGACCGCACCTTCACGTTCATGGACTCCTTCCGCCGGGACCGCGCGGACTTCCCGGACGTCCGTACGGGGACGGTGCTGGGCAGCGTCGACCAGACGGTGATCGACGCGACCGGCGGGCGGTCGGGGCCGTACGAGGGGGCGTACGTCACCGGCTGGTACCCGGTGGAGAACGACAAGCGGTGGGACCGGATGAAGGAGGTGATCCGGGAGCACGCGTTCGGCGACAACCGGATCGACCCCGCGGACCCCGGCGTGCAGACGACGTGGATCGCGTACACCGTCCTGACGGCCGCCATCAAGGAGATCGGCGACGGGGAGGTGACCTCCCAGACGATCCGGCGCGTCCTCGACGGCGGCCTGCGGGTCACCACCGGTGGCCTGACCCCGCCGCTCAGCTGGCGCTTCGAGGACCTCATAGCCTCCGCCGGCTTCCCCCGCCTCATCAACCCCGAGGTCACCTTCCAGGTCGTCCGCAAGGGCCAACTGGTCGCGGCGCGAAGGAACTTCGTCAACGTGGAGAAGACGTTGGTGGACGCGGAGAACTGAAAAGCATGGGGCGCGGCCCCTGCTTCTCAGGGGCGCCGCACCCGTCTCCCTACAGCTGGACCGCCTGGCGTTCGGTCAGGCCGTAGGTCTTGGCGATCTTGTTCCAGAGTTCGGCGGCCTTGGTCTTCTCGGCGCTGGCCGTGCCGCTGGCCTGGTTGCCCGCCTGGGTCTGGCCGGTGCTGCGGGCCTGGCCCTTCCGGCAGCCCTTCTTGCCCGCCGTCTGGTCCGCCCACGCCGCGTAGTGGTTGTCCGCGGCGGCCGAGGCCTGCCAGGCCTTCGTCAGCGAGGTGGTCAGGGCCTCGTGGTTCGGCAGCTCGTCGACGGACAGCTCACCGAGCCGGGTCACCAGGTCGTTGCGCTGCTTCGCCGCGTCCCGCAGATCGGTGGCGGCCTGGCCCAGGTTGGAACACGTCTTGATGTCGGCGACCGCCTTGATCACACTGCTACGGCTGTCACCGCTGTCCGCCAGCAGCTTGTCCAGCGCGACCGCCTGCTCCCGCGCCGGATCCGCCGACGCGGACGCCGACTCCTCGGGCGCCCCGGACGCCGACACGGGCTTGTTCCCGCTCGGCGACGAGTCGTCCCCCGACCCGGCCATCAGCGCGCCCGCCCCGATCCCGAGCACCGCGATCCCCACGCCGACGGCCGCGATCAACGGCACCCGCGATCTCGTACGACCACCCCCGCCGCCGCCGCTCTCCCGTCTCCCGGAAGCGCGCCCGGCATGCCCACCGTGCCCACCGTGGCCTCCGTGACCGCCGGGCCCGCCCGGGCCTCGCGGCGGCTGCGGGGCACCGTGGTCGATCTTCGGCAACTGCTGGGTGGACCCGGGGGCGCCACCGGCACCCGGTTCGTTGCGGAAGAGGCTGTCGAACACGTCCGGCTGCTGCTGTCCCTGCTGTTGCCCCGCCGCACCGTGCGACTGGGGCCGCGGCTGGGCCTGCGCGGCCACCGGCGGTATGTACTGCGTCGCCTCCGCGTCCGGATTCCCGGCGGGCCCGCCGGGCATGGGCTGCGCGGGGTGCGCGGTCGGTGGCAGGGGTCCGGCGCCGTTGCCCGGCACCCGCCCCAGATACGTCGTCGCGTCCCCCGAGGCCTCCGGCGGCAGCGCGCCCGGCCCGACCGGCGGCAGGAACTGTGTGGCGGCCTCGGCGGCGGGCGCCTCCCCGACCACCGGAGGTATGAACTGGGTCGCCCCCTCATCCACAGGCATGGCCCCGGCCGCCGGCACGTACGGGATGTACTGGGTGGCCCCCTCGTCCACGGGCGGCAGCGGCGCGCTCTGCGGCGGCAACGGCGACCCACCGGCCGACGGCCCGGCCACTTCCCCCGCGACCGGCGGCAAGGGCGCACCCGCACCCGCACCGCCGTACCCCGCGCCTCCGTACGCCGCCCCCTGCGCCCCCTCGGGCGGCAACGGCATCCCCCCTTGGGCGCCGTACGCCTGCCCGGCCGAGTCACCCTGGGCGTTCCCGTAGCCCTGCCCGGCCGCATCGCCGTGCGCCCCGTAGCCCTGCCCGGCGGCGCCCCCGTGGGTGCCGTACGCCCCCTGCGTGCCGTAGCCCGTCCGGCCGTCCGGCGTGCCGTACGCGTCCTGCGCGCCGTGCGCTCCCCACTCCGGCGCGGGCGGCGCGCTGTTCCAGTGGTCGGCCTGCGGCTGGGCGGGCGGCGCCGGGGTCTCCTCGGAGCCCCACTGCCGCTGCTGGTCCCACGGCTGGACCGGGGCCGGCGGCAGCGGGGCCGGCGGCAGATCGCTCGGGTGGAGCGGAGCCCCACCGTCCGAGGGCAGCACGATGCCTTCGCGCGCGGTCCGCGCCGAGGGCTCCTCGCCCTGTCCACTCTGCGTCACCGAGACTCCTACGAATGGGGGACTTGCGGAATCGTCGACTCACGCTACCGGGTCCGAGCGACACCCCACGCACCACCCGCGCCCCGAGGAGGGGGCGAAGCCCCCTCAGGGCGCGGGGAACGGCACGCTCAGCCACACCCCACCCGCAGCCGTGCGAACGCCCCGAGTACCCCACCCGCAGCGCTCTACGCCGCCTGCAGCTCCATCCGCGCCCCGAACTCCCTGACCACCGCCTCCTCCCGGAACGGCTCCAACCGCTGCTGGAAGTCCTCCAGGTACTCGGCCCCCCGGTTCGATCGCAGCGACCCGAGCAGTTCCACGGCCTTCAACCCGGTGTGGCAGGCCTGCTCGACCTCCCGCTGCTGCACCTGCGCCGTGGCGAGCAGTACGTACCCGATCGCCCGCCGCCGCGCCCGCGACTGCGGATGCTTGGCCAGCGACTCCTCCGCCCGCCGGGCGGCCGCCTCCGCCTGTCCGAGATCCCGGTGGCAGTGCGCCAACTCGTCGGCGAGATAGGCCTCGTCGAAGTGCTTGATCCACACCGGGTCGTCCCCGGACGACGGATCCGCCGCCTCCAGCGCCTCCACGGCACGCCCCGCGGCCGCCTGCGCACCGCGCGCGTCGCCCATCAACGCGTGCCCGCGCGCCTCCGCCGCGTGGAACATCGACTCCGCCCGCGGAGTCGCCCGCCCCCGCGCCCCTTCCTGCGCCGCGCGTGCCAACTGCGCGATCTCCCGCGGGTTTCCGAGCTGCGCGGCGAGATGACTCATGGACGCGGCGAGGACATAGCCGCCGTAGCCGCGGTCACCCGCGGCCTGGGCCAGGCGGAGCGCCTGGATGTAGTACCGCTGGGCGAGCCCGGGTTGACCGGTGTCGACGGCCATGTACCCGGCGAGTTCGGTCAGTCGGGCGACCGCCGCGAACAACTCCCGCCCCACGGCCTCCCGGTAGGAGCCGGCCAGCAGCCCCGAGACGACGCTGTTGAGGTAGTGCACGACGACCGGCCTGACGTGACCGCTGCCGTACTGGTGGTCGAGGTCCACGAGCGCCTGGGTCATCGCCCGCACGGCCGCCACGTCCGCGAGCCCCACCCGGGGCCCCGCCGAGCGGGCCACCTGGGAGTCCGGCGCCGAGATCAGCCAGTCACGGCTGGGCTCGACGAGCGCGGAGGCGGCGACGGACGAACCGGAGAGGAAGTCCCGCCGCCCCACATCGCTGCGCCACAGCTCACAGACCTGCTCGATGGCTCCCAGCACCGTCGGCGAGAACTGCAGGCCGACGCCCGACGCCAGGTTCTTGCCGTTGGCCATGCCGATCTCGTCGATGGTGACCGTACGGCCCAGCTTGCGGCCGAGGGCCTCGGCGATGATCGCGGGCGCCCGGCCCCGCGGCTGCTGTCCCCGCAACCAGCGCGCCACGGACGTCTTGTCGTAGCGCAGGTCCAGTCCGTGCTCCGCGCCGCACATGTTGACCCGCCGGGCCAGCCCCGCGTTCGAGCAGCCCGCTTCCTGGATGAGCGCCTGCAGTCGTTCGTTCGGCTGCCTGGCGACGAGCGGCCTTGCGGCCATGGCGTACCCCCTGTGGCTGTGGTGCCTTGCCCACGCACCGAGTTGACGTGCCTTCAGTGACCGCGTCCCGTCGCATACGTGTACCCACGTATCGAAAAGATCCGGCCTCGAAGATCAATGCCCCGCCGACATACCGAAGATGCGAGACATGCCAGAATTGCCGGGGTAAACACGGATGCTGTACCCCACACGTGGCTACCCGGCTCACTCCGTGATCCCTCCCGCGCGCCCCCGGGCATGCACCCATGCGCCCCGGGCCAGTTGACGATGCTCTCCCCCGCGCATGTGACATCCGTAACCCCTGATGACCGCTAGAGTTGTGTTCATCGTGGAAGAGACCATCGCGGGCCCTGAAGCTGCCCAAATCCCGAAGCAGCGTGGCGAATCGCTGCTGGACACCGCCGTTCGATACGCCGAAGAGCGCCACTGGGACGTGTTCCCCGGCACTTGGCTGGAAGCCGTCGACGGGGTGCAGATCTGCTCCTGCGGCAACGCAGCGTGCGCCACCCCCGGCGCGCACCCGGCGCGTGAGGACTGGGCGACCCAGGCGACAGGCAGTGCGACCGTCGCACGCCGTCTGTGGTCGAAGCAGCCGACCGCGTCGATCCTGCTGCCGACCGGCCGTACGTTCGACACGATCGACGTTCCCGAGACCGCCGGTCTGCTGGCGCTGGCCCGTATGGAACGTATGGAGCTGACGCTCGGACCGGTGACCTGGACCCCGGACCGCCGCATGCAGTTCTTCGTGCTCCCGGGCGCGTCGGTCAAAGTCCCCGATCTCGTACGGAAGTTGGGCTGGTCGCCGCTCGCGCTCGACCTCAAGGCGCTGGGTGAGGGCGAGTTCGTGGCCGCGCCGCCGACGCGCTACGGATCCCGGGGCGCCGTGCAGTGGGCCCGCCGCCCCACCCCGGCGAACCGGTGGCTGCCGGACGCGGAGGAACTGATCTCGCCGCTCGCGTACGCGTGCGGGAGGGATGGGCGGCGGTAACGCTCCCGGCGGGGGGTGCGGGTCGGTTTCGCGGCCGCGGGTGCGTGGGGGCCGTTCGCGCAGTTCCCCGCGCCCCTGAAAAGCAGGGGCTGCGCCCCGTGCTTTTCAGGCCCGCAGGGCCGTGGTCTTTTCAGGCCCGCAGGGGCCTGGTCTTTTAGGGGCGCGGGGAACTGCGCGAGAAGCCCCACCGGAGCCGCACCCGCCCACGCACCGAAACCCCCCGAGCTCAGACGCGCACCTCAGCCGGCCGCGCCGTCCCCGTCCAGCCCGTCCAAGAACGGCTCGATCGCGGAGCGCCACGCGTCCGGCTGGTCGTAGTGGACGAGGTGACCCGCGTCGGCGACCTCCGCGTACTGGCCGTGGGGCAGCACCCGGACCATCTCCTGGGACTCGGCGCGCCCCAGCTCCCCGTCGAGGCCGCGGACCACGAGGGCCGGGCAGCGCACCTGGGTCAGCTCCTCCCAGTGCGCGTCGTACACCCAGGTCTCACGGGTCGTCAGCATCTGCTCGGGGTCGAACACCGGCCGCCAGCCGTCGGGCCCCTCGTGCATCACCTCGGCGTAGAACTCGCCCCGGGACGGGCTGGGGCGCTCCACCCAGGGGTCGTCCTCGCCGAACCACTTACGGACGTCGGCGAGGGTGGCGAACGGCAGCGGCCAGGCCTTGAACCAGTTCTCCCACTCTCGCTGCGAGGCGGCGCCGAGCGCCGAGGCACGCATGTCGCAGATGATCAGCCCGCTCACCAGGTCGGGGCGGCGGGCGGCCAACTGCCAGGCGGTCAGCGCGCCCATGGCATGGCCGATGAGGACGACCGGGGCGAGGCCGAGCTGTTCGACGGCGGCCTCGGCGTCCTCGACGTAGGCCTCACGGGTGTAGGCGGCCTGCTCGGGCTTCGCGCTCTGGCCGTGTCCGCGCTGGTCGAGCGCTACGGCCCGGCGGCGTTCGGAGAGCCAGCGGGCGGTGGGGGCCCAGTGCGAGGCGCGGCCCATGAGGCCGTGCAATAACAGCACCCCGGGCCGGGGCTCGTTCTCGCCGGTCTTGGGCGGGTCGCCGAACTCCCAGGCGGCGAGACTCACGCCGCCCGCTCCCGTCACGTCGATGCGCCGCGCCATTGGCACCCCCCAGACTCCCGCCCGGACCGCTCGCTCCCGCCTCTCGCTCCCGCTTCGAGCCGGCCGGTCCACTCGTCCCAACTGCTGTCGTACCGCTGTCGTATTGCTGCTTCCGTACCGCATCCGCTGTCGCTTCCGCCCTGGCTCTCGCCGTCGCTCGCCGTTGCTCCAGCTGCCGTTCGTGCCGTGCGCGCCGCTCGGACGGCGAGCACTTGTGTTACAGCGTGCGTATCGGTTGACACGTTACGTGTGGGGCGCGCGCATCACTCATGGCGCGGGTCACGCAACGACACGCCGCACACGCTATCGAATGCACATTCGAAGATGTCGCTCTTGGCGACAACACCCCTCATTCGAGTGACCTCCCTCAAGGATTGCCCGCCGCCGCCGAGGGGAGATCTTCAACGGGAGGCGGACCGCTCGGGGAAAACGGTCCGAGGGGGATGACCCTGGGAGCTCGGGGCTCCGGGTCAGCACAGGGGAGGACAGGCCCCGGCGCCGCACGGCGCCGGGGCCCTCCTCATGTCCACGGCACATCCGCCCCGCCCCCTCCCTCACCACCGGAGATCCTCGTCTCGGGCGGCCAAGAGCCCCTCAGGTCATATGCCTCACGCGCAAGCCTCGCACGCGAACGGCGCGAGCGCTGCGATTCGGCGCACTGAATCTTTGATTCGACGGGTTCCCGGACACGCACCCCAATACACCACAACTCCCCCTCCCGCATCGGGAGTTGGCGGGCGATACGGACATCCGCCGACACGTGTCGAACAACGGCCGACAGAGGGCGTCACGGGCCGACGATGAACGGACGGGCGGGCGGACGAGCGGGGCGACGGAAGGACGGACGGACGCGGGTGCGGCACCCGGCACGGGCCCGCAGTGCACCGAAACGGGCCCGGCGAGCCGGGACAGGCCCGCGGTGACGCCGAAACGGGCCCGCGGCGGTGTCGATACGACCCCGCCGCGATGCCCACACGCGGGGCCGGAGCCGCGGCCGGGCCGGGGCCGGTCAGGTCGCGGCGCGAAAGTCAGCGCTTGGCGACGAACACGTGTGAGGCGACGTCCGCCTCCAGCTCCGCCGCCTCGCCGCCGCTGCCCACGAGGACACCGCCGGCCGCCTCCGTCACGCTCACCACGGAACCGGGCTGGACGCCCGCGCGACGCAGCGTGTACATCAGCTGGGCGTCCGTCTGGATGGGCTCGCCGATCCGGCGTACGACGACGGTCTTGCCCTCCGTCCCCGGGTCGAGGTCGGCCAGCGACACCATGCCCTCGTCCAGGAAGGGGTCCGCGCCGTCCTTCTCGCCCAGCTCCTCCAGGCCCGGGATCGGGTTGCCGTAGGGCGACTCGGTGGGGTGGCGCAGCAGCTCCAGGACGCGGCGCTCGACCGCCTCGCTCATCACGTGCTCCCAGCGACACGCCTCCGCGTGGACCTGCTCCCACTCCAGACCGATCACGTCGACGAGGAGGCACTCCGCGAGACGGTGCTTGCGCATCACGCGCGTCGCCAGCCGACGGCCCTCCTCGGTGAGCTCCAGGTGACGGTCCGCGGCGACGGACACCAGGCCGTCGCGCTCCATGCGCGCGACCGTCTGGCTCACCGTGGGGCCGCTCTGGTCGAGCCGCTCGGCGATCCGGGCGCGCATGGGGACCACACCTTCCTCCTCGAGCTCGAGGATGGTGCGGAGATACATCTCCGTCGTATCGATCAGTCCGGACATACGTGCCCCTCGATGAGAATCAGCCGGAGGCTTCGACGGCCACACCGGCTTGCTGCGGCTTGCTGCGCTGGCCCTGGACTCAATTCTTACGCATCCGACCGACAACCGGGTGGCGCCGGGGGAACGACGGCGGTATGACTCCGATCAGGTGGCCGATTTGTGACCCAGCGCCCCAATTCCCGGAGGCGGCTCGCTCCGGCCCACCGTATTGACACCCCACTGGTCCAGACCATTAACGTGATCGGCGTCACCGAGGACGCGAAGAAGGCGGAGGGTCGGGCACATGGGGCTGGACGGCAGCACGGCGGGTGGGCGGTTCCTCGACGCGGCGATCGGGCTGCTGGAACGCGTACGGGACGAGGAGACAGAGTCGATCACCGCGGCCGGAGAGCTGATCGCGGACACGGTCGTCGCCGGCGGACGCCTGTTCGCCTTCGGCGCCGGCCACTCCTCGCTCGCCGCCCAGGACCTCGTCTACCGGGCCGGCGGACTCGCGCTGATGAACCTGCTGGCCGTCCCCGGCGCCGTGGGCGTGGACGTGATGCCCGCGACCCTCGGCTCGGCACTGGAACGGGTCGACGGGCTCGCGACCGCCGTGCTCGACAGCAGCCCGCTGCGGGCCGGGGACCTGCTCGTCGTGATCTCGCTCTCCGGCCGCAACGCGCTCCCCGTCGAGATGGCCGCGCACGCCCGCGAGCTGGGCGCCAAGGTCATCGGCGTCACCTCGGTCAGGTACGCCGCGGAGACGACCTCACGCCACTCCTCCGGCACCTTCCTCAAGGACCACTGCGACCTCGTCCTCGACTCGAAGATCGCGGTCGGCGACGCCGAACTCACCCTCGACACCATCCCCGCCCCCTTCGCCCCGGCCTCCACCGTCGTCACCTCGGCGATCCTGCAGTCCGCCATGGCCACCGCCGCCGCCTCCCTCGCCGACCGGGGTGTCGAACCGCCCCTGCTGCGCTCCGGGAACGTCGACGGCGGACTCGACTGGAACGACCAGGTCATGCGCGAGTACGGAGATCGGATCTTCTACCTCCGCTGACTGCGACCCCTGATTCCTGGGAACGCTGAGAAGGGTGAGGAGGAAATCCGGCGTACAACGATTTCGTCCAAATCTTGCGTGAAGCAGATGTGGGCTGGGTCACGTTCGAGTTGAATGATGACGAGTGAGCGAACCGACGCGCCGTACCAGCCGTACATGCGGACGCAACGCAGCCTGCAGGGGGTTCAGGTGAGTGCTTCCCGGCGTAGTGGGGCCACCGACGAACTCGGGCCCGACAAGCCCGAGCGGGACGGCCCGACGAACGAGGACACCGAGGACATCGAGGGCACGGTGAACACCGAGGACACCGAAGGCACCGAAGGCTCCATGGATTCCACGGACTCCGGTGGCTCCGACCTCCTCGCCGCCCTCCTCGACGGGATGGACGCCGCCCTCTGCGCCTTCGACGCCGACGGTGTCGTCACCCACTGGAACCGCGAGGCCGAACGCATCCTGGGCTGGAGCGCGGAGGAGGCCGTGGGCCGCCGCGGCTTCGCGGGGTGGGCGGTGCGCACCGCCGACGCCGAGGAGGTCGAGGGGCGGCTGCTGGCCGCCATGCACGCCAGCGGCCGGCAGGTGCACGAGTTCGCCCTGGTCACCAAGGACGGCGGCCGCGTCCTCGTCCGCACCCAGTCCGCCGCCGTGCGCGGACCCGACGGCAAGCCCGCCGGCCTCTACTGCGCCTTCAGCGAGGTCCACGCGCAGATCGACCTCGAGCGGTCCATCGCGCTCAGCGAGGCCCTCTTCGAGGACGCCTCCTGGGGCGTCGTCCTCGTCGACGCCGACCTGCGCCCCGCCGTCGTCAACGCCCACGCCGCCCGCTCCCTCGGCATCGGCCGTACGGCGGTCCTCGGGCGCCCCCTCGGCGAGCTGCTCGCCCAGGGCGCCGAGGAACTGGAGAACGCCCTCACCCACGTCCTCGCCGAGGGCGCCCCGCCCGCGCCCGCCGAGATCTGGGTCGGCGTCCGCGGCCCCGACGGCGAGAAGCGCCGGTGCTGGCGCAGCGGGTTCCTCCGCCTCGCCTCCCCGCTCGCCGAGGAACCGGTGCCGCTCGGCGTCGGCTGGCTCTTCCAGGACATCACCGAGTCCAAACAGACCGAGCAGGAGGCCGCGCAGCTCCGCTTCCGCGTCAACCAGCTCCACCGGGCCGCCCGCGCCGCCGCTGAGTGCGAGGACCCCGGCGAGGCCGCCACCGTCCACCTCGACTTCGCCCTCGCCGGCTTCGCCGACCACGCCCTCATCGACCGCGTGGCCGGGGGTTCGATGGCCGACGGCGAAGGACCCGCCCGACTCGTCCGCGCCGCCGCCACACCCTCCGGCCGGCCCGGCCCCAGCCACCTCGCCGGCCACGCCGGCATCCCCGTCCGCTACGGCCCCGGCCACCCCGCCCTGCAGTGCGTGGAGCGCGCCGGCTCGGTCCGCGCCAGCGCCGGTACGGCCGCGCCGGAGACGGCCCGCGAATGGGCCACCGGGCGGCAGTGGCCCCCGGAGACCGTGCACGCCCTCTGCGCGGTCCTCCGCAGCCGCGGCCGCACCCTGGGCGTCGTCACGTTCCTCCGAGGCGCCGGCCGCACCCCCTTCGAACGCGCCGACGCCGTCTACGCCGAGGACGTCGCCATACACATCGCCGCGGCCCTCGACCTGGAGGCCCTGGAGAGGTCGTCGGAGTAGAGGCCCGGCGAGCGCACGGCCGCGTGGGAAACACCTCGCGGCCGCCCGGCCGTGCGACGCAGAATCCCTGCATGGCGATCATCCACCGCACGACCCTCACACCCACCAAGCTCGAACTGCTGGCCTCCTGGCTGCCCACCCGTCCCTGGTACGCCGGCGGTCCGGCCGCTCCGGAACTGGCCAGGGCGGGCGGCTTCCGACTCGACGACCCGGAGGGCGAGGTCGGCATCGAGTTCATGGTCACCACCGACACCTCGGGCGCGGCCCCGGTCCACTACCTGGCCCCCCTCACCTACCGGGGCGCCCCTCTCCCCGGCGCGGAGCACGCCCTCGTCGGCACCACGGAACACGGCGTCCTGGGCACCCGCTGGGTCTACGACGGCATCCACGACCCGGTCCTGGTCACCCAACTCCTGGCCCTCTTCGCAGGCAAGGTCGAACCCCAGGCCCAGAGCCTCACCGACACCCCGGACCACGAGATCACCCACTCCTACGACGGCGACGGCCCCCTCCCCACGACCGTCTCCCCGCCCACCGACACCGCCGAAGCCACCGAACTCCCCCTCACCTCCGGCGCCACGACCCTGCACCTGAACCGAGTCCTCCACCCGGACGCCCTGGACCTGCCGCCCCAGACAAAGGGCCAGCTCACAGGCCCTTGGACCCTCCCGGACGAGACCCGGGTGCGGGGGCTCTTCGCCGTCCTGCGGTAATTCCTCGGCAATCCCCTCGGAAAATCACTTGAGCGTCCTCGGGGCGCTTCTTAAGGTGTGCGGTACACGAGAGAGGAGGTGGTTCGGCAGATGTATTGCAACCGGACGCGTGAGGTGGCTGCGGGCTAGCGGCCCTGCACCACACACAGTGCGGTGCCGGACCAGCGCGTGTTGCGCGTGCAGCCGGCCCAATCTCAAGCAGTCACCCGACCCGCAGGCTCGCCGGTACGTCCGGCCGGCTTCTTCGGTCCTTAGGGGCCGGAGGGACCCAGAGCCTGCGGGTCGTCTGCGTTTCGTAGGGCGCAGTATGCTTTCACCATGCTTCCGATACTCGTTCGACGCCGGCACGTGGACTTCGTGCGCGTCACGAGCATGGGGTGTCGGGTCTCCGTCTGAACCTCGGACCCGGCCCAGCCCTCTTCTCTCACTCTCGGACGCATGCCATGACGTACTCAGCGACGACATCGTCGTATCTCCAGCTGCCCATCATCGATCTCTCCGCCGCCGATCGCGGGCCCGAGGCGCGGGCGCTGTTGCACGCGCAGTTGCACAGTGCCGCGCATGACGTGGGGTTCTTCCAGCTCGTCGGGCATGGGGTCGGGGAGGAGGAGATCGGGCGGCTCGACAGCGCCATGCGGGCGTTCTTCGCGCTGCCCGAGGCCGAGCGGCTCGCCCTCGACAACGTCAACTCGCCGCATTTCCGGGGCTATACGCGGACCGGGGACGAGCGGACGGGTGGGAGTCGGGACTGGCGGGACCAGTTGGACATCGGTGCCGAGCGGGCCGTTCGGCGTCCCGGTCCCGGGGAGCCCGCGTACTGGTGGCTGCAGGGTCCCAATCAGTGGCCCGCCGCCCTGCCGGAGCTGCGGACCGCCGCGCTCGCGTGGATCGACCGGCTCAGTTCCGTGGCGCAGCGGCTGCTGCGGGAGCTGCTGGTCTCGATCGGGGCGCCCGCCGATTTCTACGATCCGGTCTTCGGGGAGCGGGCCCATCCGCATCTGAAGCTGGTGCGGTATCCGGGCAGTGCGGGGGACGGGGCCGATCAGGGAGTGGGGGCGCACAAGGACTACGGGTTCCTGACCCTGTTGCTGCAGGACCAGGTCGGTGGGCTCCAGGTGGAGCGGGCGGACGGGCTGTTCCACGACGTGCCGCCGATCCCGGGGGCGTTCGTGGTGAACCTCGGGGAGTTGTTGGAGGTGGCGACGAACGGGTATCTGCTCGCCACGAACCACCGGGTGGTGAGTCCGCCCGGGGCGACCGAGCGGTTCTCCGTCCCGTTCTTCTACAACCCGCGGCTCGACGCCCGGGTCGAGCCGCTGGTCTTTCCGTACGCCGCCACCGCGCCCGGGGTGACCGACGATCCGGGGAACCCGCTCTTCGCCGAGTACGGGTTCAACGAGTTGAAGGGGAAGCTGCGGGCGCATCCGCTGGTCGCCGAGCGGCATCACGCGGGGCTGCTCAGCCCCGCGTGACGGTACGGCCGTGCGCTAGTGCGCGGCGATGTCGGCGTAGCCCTCGATCTCCTGGGGGCTGCGCGTGCCGGGGCCGACGTAGCGCGCGGAGGGGCGCACCAGTCGGCCCGTGCGCTTCTGTTCGAGGATGTGCGCCGACCAGCCGGCCGTGCGGGCGCAGGTGAACATCGAGGTGAACATATGGGCCGGGACCTCGGCGAAGTCCAGGACGATGGCCGCCCAGAACTCGACGTTGGTGGCGAGGACCCGGTCGGGGCGGCGGGCGTGGAGTTCGGCCAGGGCGGCCTTCTCGAGGGCTTCGGCGACCTCGAAGCGGGGGGCGCCGAGGTCGCGGGCGGTGCGGCGGAGGACGCGTGCGCGGGGGTCCTCGGCGCGGTAGACGCGGTGGCCGAAGCCCATGAGGCGTTCGCCCTTGTCGAGGGCCTGCTTGACGTAGGCGTCGGCGTCGCCGGTTCGTTCGATCTCCTCGATCATGCCGAGGACGCGGGAGGGGGCGCCGCCGTGGAGGGGGCCGGACATGGCTCCGACCGCGCCGGAGAGGGCCGCCGCGACATCCGCGCCCGTCGACGCGATGACCCTCGCCGTGAAGGTGGAGGCGTTCATGCCGTGCTCGGCGGCGCTGGTCCAGTAGGCGTCGACGGCGGCGACGTGCTTGGGGTCGGGCTCGCCGCGCCAGCGGATCATGAAGCGTTCGACGACGGACTGGGCCTTGTCGATCTCGCGCTGCGGGACCATGGGCAGGCCCTGGCCGCGCGCGGACTGGGCGACGTAGGAGAGGGCCATGACGGCGGCGCGGGCGAGGTCGGCGCGGGCCTGCTCCTCGTCGATGTCGAGGAGGGGTTTGAGGCCCCAGACGGGGGCGAGCATGGCGAGCGCGGACTGGACGTCGACGCGGATGTCGCCGGAGTGGACGGGGATGGGGAACGGCTCGGCGGGCGGGAGGCCGGGGCGGAAGGCGCCGTCGACGAGGAGGCCCCAGACGTTGCCGAAGGAGACGTGGCCGACCAGGTCCTCGATGTCGACGCCCCGGTAGCGGAGGGCGCCGCCTTCCTTGTCCGGTTCGGCGATCTCCGTCTCGAACGCGACGACTCCTTCGAGCCCGGGTACGAAGTCGGACATCAGGCGGCTCCTCTTGATGTGTGCGACAGGAAGACAGGCGGTTCCAGCACCATACGCCTGAGTGCCACTTTTGGGGAGAGTCCGCGGCACTCAGTGCCACTTCTCCTCCGGTCCGCCGTTCGTACGGCAGGATGACCGTGTGAACGATCACGATCCCGCTCTCATGCGCAAGCAGTACCGTGCCGACGGGCTCGACGAGAGTGAGCTGGCCGCCGGTCCCATGGAGCAGTTCGGGCGGTGGTTCCTCCAGGCCGCGCAGGAGGGGGCGGTGTTCGAGCCGAACGCGATGGTGGTGTCGACGGCCGATGCCGAGGGGCGCCCCTCTTCTCGTACGGTGCTGATGAAGGCGTACGACGCGCAGGGCTTCGTCTTCTACACGAACTACGACTCCCGCAAGGCCCGTGACCTGGCGGCGAACCCGTACGTCTCGCTGCTGTTCCCCTGGCACGCGCTGGCCCGGCAGGTGATCGTGACGGGTTCGGCGGTGCGGACCGGGCGGGACGAGACGGCGGCGTACTTCCGGACCCGGCCGCACGGTTCGCAGTTGGGGGCGTGGGCCAGCGCGCAGTCCTCGGTGATCTCCTCGCGGGCCGAACTGGACGCCGCGTACGAGGAGTTGCACGCGCGCTATCCGGAGGGGGAGCAGGTGCCGGTGCCGCCGAACTGGGGTGGTTTCCGGGTGGTGCCGCGGAGTGTGGAGTTCTGGCAGGGGCGGTGGAACCGGCTGCACGACCGGCTGCGGTACGTGGCCGAGCCGGACGGGTCGTGGCGGGTGGAGCGGCTCAGTCCCTGAGGTCGGGCCCTTGATGTCGAGCCCTTGATCCGGGGGTGGCTCAGCCGAGTTTCTCGTCGAGCAGGGTCGCCCACTGGGCCACCACCTTGTCGCGGCGGCCGGTGTCGTCGGTGAGGAGGTTGGCGAGGCCGAGGCCGCGGGCCATGTCGAGGAGGCCCTGGACGGTTTCGCGGACGCCGGGGACGGTCTCGTCGGCGCGCAGGAGGTCGACGGCGATGCGGTGGGTCTCGCGGCCGACGCGGGCTTCGAGTTCGGTGACGCGGGAGCGGAGCTGGTCCTCGTTGGAGGCGGCGACCCAGAGGTGGAGGGCGGCGCGGAAGAGGGGGCCGGTGAAGAGGTCGACGACGGCGGAGACGACGGCGCGGCGGTCGGCGGTGCCTTCGGGGAAGAGGGCGCGCAGGGCGAGGGAGCGCTCTTCGGCGACGTATTCGACGGCCGCGGTGAACAGGTCCTCGCGGGTGCGGAAGTGGTGCTGGGCGGCGCCTCGGGAGACGCCGGCGCGTTCGGCGACGACGGAGACCGTGGAGCCGGCCCAGCCGTGTTCGGCGAGGCAGGCGACGGCGGCTTCCAGGAGGCGTCGGCGGGTGGCGCGGCTGCGGTCCTGCTTGGGGCCGCGATCCACGCCCGGCCCTGTTTCCGTCATGCTCACAACACCCATCCCGGGTCCCGTCCTTCGAGGAACGCCGTCATGCCCTCGCGGGCGTCGGCGGAGGCGAACAATCGGGACGAGAGGCTGGTCAGTTCGCCCGCGTCCGCGTCGAAGTTCTCCAGCACCTTAGCCGTGAGCAGGCGTTTCGTCTCCGCCAGGGCCCTCGGTGAGGCTCGGCGCAGTCCGTCGAGGACGGGTTCGAGTAGGTCGTCGACGTCGGCGCCGGCCATCGTGAGCACGCCGATGCGGGCGGCTTCGGCGGGGCCGAACCTCTCGCCGGTGAGGCAGTAGCGGGCGAGGGCGCGGGGGTCGGTGCGGGGGTGGAGGGTGAGGGAGATGACGGCGGGCGCGACGCCGATGCGGACCTCGGTGAGCGCGAACCCGGCGTCGGGGCCGCCGGCGGCGATGTCGCAGGCGCCGAGCAGGCCGAGGCCGCCCGCGCGGACGTGGCCGGTGACGCGGGCGACGACGGGCCGGGGCAGTTCGAGGATCCGGCGGAGCAGGTCGACCAGGGCCTTCGGGTCGGGTGGGTCGCGCAGGTCGGCGCCCGCGCAGAAGGTGTTCCCGGTGTGGGTGAGGACGACGGCGCGTACGTCGTCGTCCTCGCCGCACCGGGTGAGCGCGTCCGACAGGTCCCGCACCAGCCGCGCGGAGAGCGCGTTGCGGTTGGCCGGGGAGTCGAGGGTGAGGGTGGTGACGCCCCGGTGGTGCGTGGCACGCACGAGGGGGCTGAGGGTCGGGGCGGGGTCGGTCTCGGTCATAGGCGTTCCCTGAGTTCGCGGCGGAGGATCTTCCCGGAGGCCGCGCGGGGTACGTCGGCGATGAAGGTGACGTGGCGGACGCGTTTGTAGGGGGCGACGCGTTCGGCGACGTACATCATCACCTCGCCCTCGGAGAGCTCGTGCGCGGTGGGACGGCGGACGACGAAGGCGTGCGGGACCTCGTTGCCGTCGTCGTCGTAGTGGCCGATGACGGCGGCGTCGGCGATGCCGGGGTGGGTGACGAGGAGGGCTTCGAGTTCGGCGGGGGCGACCTGGAAGCCCTTGTACTTGATGAGTTCCTTGACGCGGTCGACGACGTACAGCCAGCCGTCGGCGTCGACGTGTCCGATGTCGCCGGTGGAGAGCCAGCCGTCGGCGTCGATCATCTCGGCGGTGGCCTGGGGGCGGCCCAGGTAGCCCTTCATGACCTGGGGGCCCCGGATGACGATCTCGCCGGGTTCGCCGACGCCGACCTCCTTGCCGGGGTCGTCGAGGGAGACGATCCGCATCTCGGTGCCGGCGATGAGTTTGCCGACGGTGCCGGGGGGTGCGACGGCGGCCTGGACGAGGGGGACCAGGTGGGAGCAGGGGGAGAGTTCGGTCATGCCGTAGCCCTGGACGACGGGCGGCAGGGAGAGGCGGGTGGAGCAGGCGGCGGCGAGGCGCGCGTCGAGGGGGGCCGCGGCCGAGAGGATGTGCTGGACCGTGGAGAGGTCGTAGCGCTCGGCGGCCGGGTGTTTGGCGAGGGCCAGGACGATCGGCGGGGCCACGTAGAGGTGGGTGATCCGGTGTTCGGCGATCGCCTTGAGGTAGCCCTCCAGGTCGAAGCGGGGCAGGACGACGACCGTGGCGCCGAGCCGCAGCGGGGCGTTCATCAGCGCGGTGAGCCCGTAGATGTGGAAGAACGGGAGCACGGCGAGGATGCGGTCGCCGGGGCCGGCCGGCATGACCGGTTCGAGCTGGGCGAGGTTGGTGGCGATGGATCGGTGGGTGAGCATGACGCCCTTGGGGACGCCGGTCGTGCCGGAGGAGTACGGCAGGGCCGCGAGGTCCGTCACCGGGTCGATGTCGACGGCCGGTTCGGGCGCGGCGGAGGCCAGCATGTCGATCAGCGAGCGGTGGCCGGGGGCGCTGTCGCAGACGAAGATCTCCCGTATGCCGCCGACGCGTTCGGCGGCGGCGCGGGCGGTCTCCAGCAGCGGTGAGACCGTGACGATCCAGCTCGCCCCGGAGTCCTGGAGCTGTGTGGCCAGCTCACCGGGGGTGGCCAGCGGGTGCACGGTGGTGACGGTGGCGCCCGCGCGGGTGGCCGCGTAGAACGCCGTCGGGTAGGCGATGGTGTTGGGGCTGTGCAGGGCGAGGACGTCGCCCTTGCGGACGCCGGCGTCGGCGAACGCGGCCGCGAGCCGCCGGTGGAAGCGGTCCAGCTGTTCGTAGGTGAGGGTCGTGCCGTCGACTCCGTCGATCAGCGCGGGCAGGTCGCCGAACTCGGCCGCGCGGCCCAGGACGGCGTCGTGGATGGGGAGGTCGAGGGGTGGGACGTCTGCGTACTCGCTGCGGAACATGGTTCCTCCTCGTGCGCTCCGCCGACGCGTGCCGGTTCAGTACGACTTCGGCAGGCCCAGGGTCTGGTGGGAGACGTAGTTGAGAATCATCTCCCGGCTCACCGGCGCGATACGAGACACGCGCGCGGCGGTAATCAGCGAGGCGAGGCCGAACTCGGCCGTGAGGCCGTTCCCGCCGAGGGTGTGCACGGCCTGGTCGACGGCCCGCACGCACGCCTCGCCCGCCGCGTACTTGGCCATGTTGGCCGCTTCGCCGGCCGTAGCGTCGTCACCGGCGTCGTAGAGGTGGGCCGCCTTCTGCATCATCAGGCGGGCCAGTTCGAGTTCGATGTGGGACTGGGCGAGGGGGTGGGCGATCGCCTGGTGGGCACCGATGGGCTGCCGCCAGACCGTGCGGTCGCGGGCGTACTCGACGGCTCTGCCGAGGGCGTACCTGGCCATGCCGATGGCGAAGGCGGCCGTCATGATCCGCTCGGGGTTGAGGCCGGCGAACAGTTGGAGGAGGCCGGCGTTATCGTCGCCGACCAGGGCGTCGGCGGGGAGCCGGATGTCGTCGAAGCTCAGCTCGAACTGCTTCTCGGCGGCGCGGAGTTCCATGTCGATCTGCCGGTACGCGAAGCCAGGGGTGTCCGTGGGGACGATGAAGAGGCAGGGCTTGAGGGTGCCGGTGCGAGCGTCCTCGGTGCGGCCGACGATGAGGACGGCGTCCGCCCGGTCGACGCCCGAGATGAAGACCTTGCGGCCCGTGAGCAGCCAGTCGACTCCGTCGCGGCGGGCGGTGGTGGTGATGCGGTGGCTGTTGGAGCCGGCGTCGGGTTCGGTGATGCCGAAGGCCATCACGCGGGTGCCGTTCGCCAGGGCGGGCAGCCAAGTCTGCTTCTGAGCCTTGGTGCCGAAGCGGGCGATGACCGTACCGCAGATGGCCGGTGACACGACCATCATGAGCAACGGGCAGCCTGCGGCTCCGAGTTCCTCCAGGACGATGGAGAGTTCGGTGATGCCGCCGCCTCCGCCGTCGTACTCCTCGGGGAGGTTGACGCCCAGGTAGCCGAGTTTTGCCGCCTCGGACCAGAGTTCGTCTGGGTGGCGGTTCTCTTTGTTGACCGTGGCTATGTATGCACGGCCGTAACGCTTTCCCAGGGCGGAGACTGCGGCTCGTAGGGCTTTGTGTTCTTCGGATTCCAGGACGGGGGGCATGACAGGGCTCCTAAGGGGGTGGGTCCGTTCGTTGTTTGGAGGGTGCCGGTCTGTGGGGGCTTGTCGCGCAGTTCCCCGCGCCCCTTAGGTGGGCTGGTGCTCGACCACGGCCAAGAGGGCGCCCATTTCCACCTGTTGGCCCGGTGTGGCGTGTAGGGCCGTCAGCGTTCCTGTCGCCGGGGATGTGATCTTGTGTTCCATCTTCATCGCCTCCAGCCAGAGGAGGGGTTGGCCCGCTTCCACGGGTGAGCCCGGCTTCAGGTGGTCCGCGATGCGTACGACCGTGCCCGGCATGGGGGCCAGGAGGGAGCCCGGGGGCTGTTGGGTGGTGGGGTCGGGGAAGCGGGGGAGGGCGGTGAGGGTGGTGGTGTTGACGTGGACGCGGTCGCCGTAGCGGGCGACCTCGAACTTCCGTTGTACGCCGTCCACTTCGAGGACGACGAGACGCGCGTCCGCGTGGATGATCCGGACTCCGTCTGCCTCCGGGCCGGTCCTGGTGTGCCGGTAGCGGACCTCGTGCTCCTCCCCCGCCGTCGCGTACCGCTTGACCTGGGGCTGGGAGGGCACGTTGCGGAAGCCGCCGAAACGGGGGTCGCCCTCGGTGGCCTCGGCCAGGGCGGCGGCCAGCGGGGCGTAGGGGTCGGGGGCGGGGGTGGTGAGGGCCGGGAGGTGGCGGTCGTAGAAGGCCGTGTCCATGCGGGCGGACGTGAACTCCTCGTGGCGCAGGGAGTTCACCAGCAGGGCGCGGTTGGTGGTCGGGCCGTGCAGGGTCGCCCGGTCCAGCGCGCCTGCCAGCCTGCGGATCGCCTCCGCCCGGGTGGGAGCGTGGGCGATCACCTTGGCGAGCAGGGGGTCGTAGTGGACGCCGATCGTGTCGCCGTCCTCGTAGCCGGTGTCCAGGCGGACCCCCTCGGGGACGGCCAGTCGGTGCAGGATGCCTGTCTGCGGGGCCCACGCGTGGGCCGGGTCCTCGGCGTACAGGCGGGCCTCGATCCCGTGGCCGTGTGCGGTCGGTGGGGCGGTGGGCAGGGCGTGGCCCTCGGCGACGCGGAGCTGTTCGGCGACCAGGTCGAGGCCGAAGACGGCTTCGGTGACCGGGTGTTCGACCTGGAGGCGGGTGTTCATCTCCAGGAAGTGGGCCGTGCCGTCGGACACCAGGAACTCGACCGTGCCCGCGCCGACGTAGTCCACGGCTCGGGCGGCGCGTACGGCCAGGGTGTGGAGTTCCGCCGTCAGCTCCTCGGGGAGGGCGGGGGCCGGCGCCTCCTCGATCACCTTCTGGTGGCGGCGTTGGAGGGAGCAGTCGCGGGTGCCGAGCGGCCAGACGGTGCCGTGGGTGTCGGCGAGGATCTGCACCTCGACATGGCGGCCGTTCTCGATGTACGGCTCGACGAAGACCTCGCCGTCTCCGAAGGCGCTCGCGGCCTCGGCGCGGGCGCTCTCCAGGGCGGCGGGCAGGTCGTCGAGGCGGCCTACGACGCGCATGCCGCGTCCGCCGCCGCCCGCCGCCGCCTTCACCAGGACCGGGAGGTCCTTCTCGGTGACCTCGGCCTCGTCGAGGGGGGTGAGGCCCATGAGTTCCTTGGCGCGGGTCTTCGACGCCATGGCCTCGATCGCCTCGGGGGGCGGGCCGATCCAGACGAGGCCCGCGTCCTGGACGGCACGGGCGAAGTCCGGGTTCTCGGAGAGGAAGCCGTAGCCGGGGTGGACGGCGTCGGCGCCTGCGGCGAGGGCCGCCTTCACGATGCTGTCGCCGCGCAGATAGGTGTCGGCGGGGGTCGCGCCCGGCAGCCGTACGGCCGTGTCGGCGACGCGCGTGTGGAGGGCGCCCGCGTCGGCGTCGGAGTGCACGGCGACGGTGCGGATGCCCAGCTCGGCGCAGGTGCGGAAGATCCGGCAGGCGATCTCGCCCCGGTTGGCGACGAGGACAGAAGTGATCACGAAGGGTTCCCTCACATCCGGAAGACGCCGAAGCCACCGCGCGCGCCCTCGTAGGGCGCGGTGTGGATCGCGGACAGGCACAGGCCGAGGACGGTGCGGGTGTCGCGGGGGTCGATGACCCCGTCGTCGTACAACCGTCCGGACAGGAACATCGGGAGCGACTCGGACTCGATCTGCTGCTCCACCATCGCGCGCAGGGCGGCGTCGCCCTCTTCGTCGTACGGCAGTCCGCGCGCCGCCGCCGACTGGCGGGCCACGATCGACAGGACGCCCGCGAGCTGCTGCGGGCCCATCACGGCCGACTTGGCGCTGGGCCAGGCGAAGAGGAAGCGGGGGTCGTAGGCGCGGCCGCACATGCCGTAGTGACCGGCGCCGTACGAGGCGCCGAGGAGGACGGACAGGTGCGGGACCCGGCTGTTGCTGACCGCGTTGATCATCATCGCGCCGTGTTTGATGATGCCGCCCTGCTCGTACTCCTTGCCGACCATGTAGCCGGTGGTGTTGTGGAGGAAGAGGAGGGGGATGTCGCGCTGGTTGGCGAGCTGGATGAACTGCGCCGCCTTCTGGGACTCCTCGCTGAACAGCACCCCTCGGGCGTTGGCGAGGATGCCGACGGGATAGCCGTGGAGGGTGGCCCAACCGGTGGTGAGGCTGGTGCCGTAGAGGGGCTTGAACTCGTCGAAGTCGGAGGCGTCGACGATCCGGGCGATGACCTCGCGGGGGTCGAAGGGCGCCTTCAGGTCGTCCGGGACGATGCCGAGCAGTTCCTCGGCGTCGTACTTGGGGGGCTGGACGAGGTGCGGGTCCGGATCGGCGTACGCCTTGCGGTGGTTGAGGCGGGCGACGACCCGGCGGGCCTGGCGCAGGGCGTCCGGCTCGTCGACGGCGAAGTGGTCGGCGAGGCCCGACACGCGCGCGTGCATCTCGGCGCCGCCGAGGGACTCGTCGTCGCTCTCCTCGCCGGTGGCCATCTTGACGAGGGGCGGGCCGCCGAGGAACACCTTCGCGCGTTCCTTGACCATGATCACGTGGTCGGACATGCCGGGGATGTAGGCCCCGCCGGCGGTGGAGTTGCCGAAGACGACGGCGATCGTGGGGATGCCGGCGGCGGAGAGCCGGGTGAGGTCGCGGAAGATCGCGCCGCCGGGGATGAAGATCTCCTTCTGGGAGGGGAGATCGGCTCCGCCGGACTCCACCAGGCTGATGCAGGGCAGCCGGTTGGCGAGGGCGATGTCGTTGGCGCGGAGGGCCTTCTTCAGGGACCAGGGGTTGCTCGCGCCGCCGCGTACGGTCGGGTCGTTGGCGGTGATCAGGCACTCGACGCCCTCGACGACCCCGATGCCGGTGACGAGCGAGGCGCCGACCGTGTACTCGCTGCCCCAGGCGGCGAGCGGCGACAGTTCGAGGAAGGGCGTGTCGGGGTCCAGGAGCAGTTCGATGCGCTCGCGGGCCAGGAGCTTGCCGCGCTTCCGGTGCCGTTGGACGTACTTCTCGCCGCCTCCGGCGATGGCGGCGGCGTGCTCGGCGTCGAGCTCGGCGAGCCGCGCAAGCATGGCCTCGCGGTTCGCGGCGTGGTCGGGGGCGTTCGGGTCGAGGGCGGAGGCGAGGACGGTCACCAACAGCTCCCGCAAATCGGGTAATCTACGCTTCGTGCGGTGCGAGAACCAAGCGCGTACGACGTGTTGAGCGAGAACCAAGCCGACACGGGTGTCACCAGACTTCGCTGTACGTTCCGGGCAGGTTCCGTCCCGGCTGGTGTCGAGGGAGTAAGACCCTTCAGGTCGCTGACCTGCGGGGCTTCCTGAGCCAGGAAGCCCCTGACTTCTGTGGGGGGCGGGTTCAAAGCAGGGCCTCCGGTATGTCCAGGGGGCGGGAGCGGAGCCATTCGCCGAGGGCCTTGGCCTGGGGGTCGAAGCGGGCTTGTGAGGCGACGCCCTCGCCGAGGATGCCGACGACGTCGAAGTTGAGGGCGCGCAGGTTGGGCAGCGTGTGCCGGGTGACCGGCAGGTCGGCCGTCTCCGGCAGGAGCGCGCGGAGCCGGTCGGTGGTGAGGGTGTGGGCCAGCCAGCGCCACGCGTCGTCCGTACGGGCCCAGAGGCCGATGTTGGCGTTGCCGCCCTTGTCGCCGCTGCGGGCGCCGGCGACGAGGCCGAGGGGCGCGCGGCGGGTGGGGAGGCCGGGCGGCAGCGGTGCCGGGAGGGCCGGTTCGTCGACCGGTCGCAGGGGGAGGGTGTCGTCGCCCGGCGGGACGGGCAGCCGGCGGCCGTCGTGGAGGACGGCGACGTGCCGCACGGTGTCCCGGGCGACGTGGGCCGCCTCGAACACCCCGTAGGGGGCGCCCTTTCCGGGTGGGGCCAGGACGTGGAAGCCGGGGTAGCTCGCGAGGGCCAGCTCGACGGCGGCTCCGCTGAGGGCCCGGCCGACGGTGGCCTGGTCCGGGTCGCGGACGACGAGGCGGAGGAGGGCGCTGGCGGTCTCCTCGGTGCGGGCGTCGGGGTGGTCGGTGCGGGCCAGCTCCCAGTCCACGTGCGCGGGACGGGACTTGGCGGCGGCGAGCGCGGTCTCCAGCTGGTCGCGGACGAGGGCGGCCTTGCGTTCGATCTCCAGGCCGGTCAGGACGAAGGTGACCTCGTTGCGGAAGCCGCCGAGCCGGTTGAGGCCGACCTTGAGGGTCGGGGGCGGGGCCTCGCCGCGTACGCCGTGGACGCGGACGCGGTCGGGGCCGTCCTGGGTGAGTGTGATCGTGTCGAGGCGGGCGGTGACGTCGGGGCCCGCGTACCGGGCGCCGCCCGTCTCGTAGAGGAGCTGCGCGGTGACCGTGCCGATGTCGACGAGGCCGCCGGTGCCGGGGTGCTTGGTGATCACGGCCGTGCCGTCGGCGTGGAGTTCGGCGAGGGGGAAGCCGGGGTGGCGCAGGGCGGCCGGGGTCGCCTCGTGGAAGAAGGCGTAGTTGCCGCCGGTGGCCTGCGCCCCGCACTCCAGGACGTGCCCGGCGACGACGGCGCCCGCGAGGCGGTCGTACTCCCCCGGTCCCCAGCCGAAGTGCGCGGCGGCGGGCCCGGTCACCAGGGCCGCGTCCGTCACCCGGCCGGTGACCACGATGTCGGCGCCCTCCCGCAGACAGGCCGCGATGCCGAAGCCGCCGAGGTAGGCGTGGGCGGCGAGGGTGCCGGGGTGTGCGGCGGTGAGGTCGTCGCCCTCGACGTGCGCGACGCGGACGGGGATGTCGAGCCGGGCCGCCAACTCCCGTATGCGGGAGGCGAGTCCGGACGGGTTGAGACCACCCGCGTTGGCGACGATCCGCACCCCGCGTTCGTACGCGAGGCCCAGGCACTCCTCCAACTGGCGCAGGAACGTGCGGGCATACCCGGCGGCCGGGTCCTTCAGGCGGTCGCGGCCGAGGATGAGCATGGTCAGCTCGGCCAGATAGTCGCCGGTGAGGACGTCGAGTTCACCGCCGGTGAGCATCTCGCGCATGGCGTCGAAGCGGTCGCCGTAGAAGCCGGAGGCGTTGCCTATGCGGAGGGGGGCCGCCGTCACGGCGTGGCGCCCTTGGCCGCGCGCCCGGTGCCGGGCGGGCCCGCGAAGGCCTGGGCGATGTCCAGCCAGCGGTCGGCGTCCGCGCCTTCGGCGCGCAGGGCGAGGTCGGCGCGGTGGGCGCGCTGGGTGACCAGGAGGCAGAGGTCGAGGGCGGGGCCGGCGACGCGGTCGGTCGCGTCCTCGGGGCCGTACGTCCACAACTCGCCTGTGGGGCTGGTGAGTTCGACGCGGAACTCCTCGAAGGGCGGGGTCAGTCCGTGCACCCCGAAGGCGAAGTCGCGGGTGCGGATGCCGAGTCGGGCGATGTGGCGGAGGCGGTCGCCGGGGGTGATCCGGGGGACGCCCAGCGCGTCGGCGATGTCCAGGCCGTGGGCCCAGGTCTCCATGAGGCGGGCGGTCGCCATCGAGGCGGTGGACATGGGCGGGCCGTACCAGGGGAAGCGCGCGCCCTCGGGTGCCGCGCGCAGGGCGGCGTCCAGGGCGTCGCGACCGGCCCGCCAGTCCGCGAGCAGCTCGGCGGGCGGCTTCCCGGCCCCTTCCTCGGCGCCCGCGTCCACGAAGTCGCCGGGCGAGGTCAGCGCGCTCTCGACCTCACGGGCGAAGGCTGCCTGGTCGGTCACGGCCAGCACGGACGAGTGGTCCGTCCAGGCGAGGTGCGCGATCTGGTGGGCGACGGTCCAGCCGGGCGCGGGCGTCGCGAGCGCCCACTCCTCCGGGCTCAACTCGGCCACGAGCAGGTCGAGTTCCTCGCTCTCGGCACGCAGGTCGTCGATCACGGGCGTTGGGTCGGCCATGGGGGGAGCATGGCAGCGGACCCAGAAACAAGCAAGCGTGCTTGCATTTTTAGGGAGCGGTTGGGGTCCCCGAGTCGGCAAAGTAAGCTGCAAAAGACGCTACGAGCCTGACTTAGTCCATTGCTTTGCACTACCCAGTCCTCCATACTGAACGACATCCTTTCGTCGCCCCCTCGACCTCCCTCTCCCCGCTCTTCTGGACGGTCCCCGTGACACTCCCCCGTGCTGAACAGTCTGCGCCTGCCGCGACGGCCGTGACCCCGGCCGCGCCCGCCCCCGGCGGCTTGCGCCGCGCGCGTGGCCTGGGTTCCCTCGGGCCCGTGGGGCTGGTGCTGGCCGGTGGGATATCGGTGCAGTTCGGCGGGGCGCTGGCGGTGACGCTGATGCCGCGCGCCGGGGCGCTCGGGGTGGTGACGCTCCGGCTCGCGGTCGCCGCGCTGGTGATGCTGGTGATCTGCCGGCCCCGGCTGCGCGGGCACTCGCGTACCGACTGGGGGACGGTGGTCGCCTTCGGCGTCACCATGGCCGCGATGAACGGCCTCTTCTACCAGGCCGTCGCCCGTATCCCCCTCGGCCTCGCCGTCACGCTGGAGGTGCTCGGCCCGCTGGCGCTCTCCGTCCTCGCGTCCCGGCGGGCGCTGAACGTGGTGTGGGCCGGGCTGGCCCTCTGCGGCGTCTTCCTGCTCGGGAAGGGCGGCGGAGTCGGCGGCCTCGACCCCCTGGGCATCGCCTTCGCCCTGGCCGCCGGGCTGGCATGGGCCCTCTACATCGTCTTCAGCGCGCGTACGGGGCGGCGGTTCCCGCAGGCCGACGGGCTGGCGCTCGCCATGGCCGTCGCGGCGGTGCTGTTCCTGCCGCTGGGGATCGTCGAATCGGGGGGCCGGCTCGTCGAGCCGACGACGCTCGCCCTGGGTGCCGCCGTGGCCGTGCTGTCCTCCGTCCTCCCGTACACCCTCGAACTCGTCGCGCTGCGCCGCCTGCCCGCCTCCACCTTCGCGATCCTCATGAGCCTTGAGCCCGCGATCGCCGCCACGGCCGGTTTCCTCGTCCTCGACCAGGCCCTCACCACCGTCGAGGCCCTCGCGATCGCCCTGGTCATCGGGGCGAGCATGGGGGCGGTACGGACGCAGGTGGGGCGGGGGAAGCCGGATCTGCCGGGATGAGCCGCCCTCCCTGGCCGACGGGTTCCTTGGCCTGACACTCCGATCTCCCTAACGTGAGTACGACCTCCGCCCGTCCGAGGGCGGGGAGGCCTGACCGACGGGGGTGCCGTGCCGCACATCGAGTTGTCCGCCGGGACGATCGACTACCAGGACACCGGCGGCGAGGGGCCGGTGATCGTGTTCAGCCACGGTCTGCCGATGAACGAGACGCAATGGCGCAAGGTCGTACCGCTGTTGGACGGGTACCGCTGTGTCCTGCCCACCCTGCCGCTCGGCGGCCACCGACGGCCGATGCGCCCGGACGCCGACCTGTCCCACCGGGGTGTCGCACGGCTGCTGGGCGAGTTCATCGAACGGCTCGGCCTTGAGGACGTGACCCTCGTCCTCAACGACTGGGGTGGCGGCCAGTTCCTGGTGACGGAGGAGCGGGGCGACCGCGTCGGGCGACTGGTGCTGGTGGCTTGCGAGGCGTTCGACAACTTCCCGCCGGGAGCGGCCAAGGCGGTGGCCAAGGTGTGCGGGGTCCCCGGTGGCGTCTGGCTGCTCACGCGGCTGATGCGGGTCCCCGCGTTCCGCGACCACCGCGACGGGTACGGGGGCATGAGCCTGCGCGGGGTCCCGCCCGAGATCATGGCCGACTGGTTCGGCCCGGCGACCCGGAGCAGGGCCGTACGCCGGGACTTCGCCAAGTTCGCCACGTCGGCTCCCGGCCGGGCGACCCTGCTGGAATGGAGCGAGCGCCTGCGGGACTACGACCGCCCCGTGCTGGTCGTGTGGGCGACCGAGGACCGCCTCATGCCGCGCGAACACGGCCCCCGGCTGGCAGAGCTGTATCCGAAGGGCCGGCTCGTCGAGATCGCCGACTCCTCCACCCTCGTCCCCGAGGACCAGCCGGAACGACTCGCCCAGGTCCTGCGGGAGTTCCTCGGGGAGACGGGGGCGGGGTCGCTCCGGCACAGGGAGTGAGTGCGGGGCGGGGCGGGGTGTCCCCCGGGGATCGTCATCCGGCTCCGTCGTCGGTCGCGATCGCGATCTCGTAGCAAAGGCGTTGGCGTGTCGCCGGCATCACCATGCGGTCGACCTGGAGGGGGCGGTCGTCGTGGTCGAGGGTGAGTCTGGTCAGGCGCAGCACCGGTTCACCGGGGGCGGTGCGCAGGGTCTCGCGCTCCTCGTCGGCCGGGTTGTCGGCCGTCACGTCCTCGCGGACGCGGGCGCCGACATGGCCGAGCCGGGCGAGCAACGTCACCGCTCCACCGGGGATCTTGGCGGTGCCGGCGAGACCGGTGCCACGGGCGATGCCGACCGGGTAGTACGTGTCCGTCAGCTCGTTCGGCTGGTCGTCGAGAAGGATCAGGCGGCGGCGTACGACGACCGGCTCGCCCTCGGTCAGCCCCAGCAGCCGCGCCACCTCGGCGGGCGCGGCCACCTCACCGGCGTACAGGATCCGCTGGGTGCCCCGGCGCCCCCGCTCCGCGGCCTCCTCGGCCCAGGCGTCGCCCTGGCCCTTCTCCCGCGGCGTCAGATACGGCATCGACGTACTGACCCAGCCGTTGGCGCGCACTCTGCCTCCCCAGGTCCACGACCCGACCGTACGTCGACGTGGGTGTCGGCGTCGGCGTCGGCTCCTCGGTCACCCCATCGAGCGCAGCGGCGGGTGCTCGGTCGTGATGCCCGGGGGCTGGAGGAGGGGCGGGGGCTCGGGGCCCGGGTCTTCGGTGAGGACGACACCGGCGGCGGTGGGGTCGAAGTCGGCGGGCCAGCGGGTCCGGGCGCTGGTGAGGGCGCCGGTGAGGCGGGCCCCGGTGAGGTCGGCGGTGCTCAGGTCGCTGCCGCGCAGGTCGGCCAGGCGGAGGTCGGCGCGGTGGAGGACGGCGCCGGAGGCGTCGGCCTTACGGAGGTTCGCCTCGCGCAGGTCGGCCTCCGTGAAGTCGGCGTCCCGCAGATCCGTCGCGACCAGACGGGCGCCTCGCAGGTCGGCGAGGGCGAGACGGGTCCGGCGCAGGATCGCGGTCGTGAGGTCGGCGTGCCGGAGGTTGGTGGAGACGAGGGAGGCCTGGGTCAGGTTGGCGTGGTACAGGCCCGCCGCTTCCATGCAGGCCCGGTCGAGGTTGACCTCGGTCAGCCACAGCCCGTCGCAGTCGGCCCGGCGCAGATCGGTGACGCCGAGGTTGAGCCAGGAATGCTCCCGGGGGTGCAGCAGCAGCACGCCGAGCCCGGTCAGCGCCACCTGGGCGTCGGCCGCCCGTACCTCCAGGGGCACGACGTCGTTGATCGGCGTCTCCGCCGACGGGACCGCCGGAGCCAGTGGAGCCGCCGGGTCCTCCGGTCCGGTGGGCGGCGGCCACGGCAGATGGGTCCGCAGATAGGCCGCCAGGATGGAGAGGATCGCCTCGCGGTCCCGCGCCGAGTGCTCCGCTATCCGCCACAGCGCGTGCAGCCCGCCGATGCGTACGTCCACCTTGTCGCTGCCGAGTTGGTCGACGGCCCGGCTGAACCGGTCGGTGACGTAACCCTCCTGTGTCGCGCGCAGACCGTCCTGGCTGACCCGGAGTTGACGCCAGGTGGCGTACGCGCCGAAGAGGACGGCCAGTCCGCCGAGGGCCTGGAGCAACGTCGTACGGACGTCGCTCACGGCCTTCAGCCTGTCCCGCTCGTCCACGCTCGCGCCCGCGAGATCGTGATCGACGATCGCACCCGGCAGAAGGACGAGCACCGCGCCCACGGCGACGAGGCCCACCACCCCGGCGAGGACGACGACCGGCGTCCGTCCTCTCCCGGCCAGTCGGTCCCGCCAAGATCGCCGACCGTGCCCCCGCAACTCCATGGGCACGGGAGCTTAGGCGGGGGCCGCTGAACTGATCAAGGTCGATGAAGGCTGAGGGCGGATCGGACGCTGCTGTATAACCAGCCTGTGATCTACCACGTCGTATCCCTGGCCGCCTGGAACGCCCGACCCGACCAGCCGTACGCCCCCGCGTCGCTGCCGGAGGACGGTTTCGTGCACTGCTCGCCGGACGAGGCGACGACGCTGGCCGTCGTCAACGCCTTCTACCGGGACGCGCCCAAGCCGCTGCACGTCCTCGTCCTCGACGAGGAACGGCTGACCGCCCGGGTGGAGTTCGAGGCCGCCGCTCCCGCTCCGCCGCCGGGTGTCGGCGAGGACGCCCTGTTCCCCCACGTGTTCGGGCCCCTCGACCGTGACGCCGTCGTACGGATCCTGGAGATCCGGTGGGACGAGGACGGCCGCGCGGTGGGGCTGGGGGAGCAGCAGGGCGCGTGAAGGCGTCGGTCCGTTCCTCGGTCACATCACCAGGAAGGCGAACGTCCAGTACACCGTGGTGATCGCGACGCCCAGACGGATCCGTCGCCGCCGGGACCAACTCCGCACCTGAGGGCTCTTGTTCCACCCGTAGACGCCGAAGCCCCAGATCACGGTCATCACGAACCCGATCGGGGTCTGAGTCCAGAACCAGGCCATCACGCCGACGATGGAACCGCCGACGACATGCCCGATCACATGCTCGGCGATGCGGTCCCTCTCGTACTTCGGGGCTGCCGGCTCCCCCGGTGCCGCCGCCCGGTTGTCGCCGCCCTTCGCCTCCGTCCCACCCTGCCTCCCCTCCGTCCCGCTCCGCTCCTTCTCCGTCTCGCCGTCGTGGCGGTCCATGTGCCCCCCGTACATCTCGACCACCCCGATGCTCCCCGTGTCCGTGCGAACACGAACAGTCAGGAAGGTGGCGTGCAGGGGCTCGGGCGGGGAGCCCCCGCCCTTCGGGCGCCGGTTCAGGCGCCGGTTCAGCGGTCCCGGCCGCCGTCCTCCGCCCGCTCCACCGGTGCCTCCCCCAGGCCCTCCGCCAGCACCTCCGCCAAGTGCCGTCCCCGCCTTCCCGCGAGCTGCTCCAGCTGGGTCCGGCAGGAGAAGCCGTCCGCCAGGACGAGCGTCTCGTCGGTCGCGTTCCGGACCGCCGGCAGGAGTTGCTCCTCGGCGCAGGCCACGGAGACGTCGTAGTGGCCCTTCTCGAAGCCGAAGTTGCCCGCGAGGCCGCAACAGCCGCCGCTGAGGGCGCCGGTGAGGCCGGCGGCCGCGCGGAGGCGGCGGTCGGGGGCGTCGCCCAGTACCGCGTGCTGGTGGCAGTGGGTCTGGCCGACGACCGGGCGGTCGACGGCGGGTGGGGTCCAGTGCGGGGCATGGCGTTCGAGCGCCTCCGCGAAGGTGATGACCGAGGCGGCGAGCTTGTGGGCCCGGGGGTCGTCGGGGAGGAGTTCGGGCAGGTCGGAGCGGAACGTCGCCGCGCAGCTCGGTTCGAGGACGACGACGGGGAGGGGAGGCGGGGCGAGACCGGGGTCCTCGTCCAGGAAGCGTTGCGGGATCGGGCTCAGGAACACGTCGAGGATGTCGAGCGTGCGGCGCAGCACCGCGCGGGCCCGGTCGAGCTGGCCTGTCGAGATGTACGTCAGCCCGCAGCAGACCCGGCCCGTCCGCATCGCGAACAGGGCCTGGGTGAGGCGCAGTTGGGTGAGGGCGACCTCCTCGCCCGCCTCCGCCCGCCGCGCCCAGGACGGCTTCCGCTTCATCCACAGCGTCGGCGGCACGATCACATGGAGCCCGGCCGCCTCCAGCACCTTCAGCGCCGCCTGCCCGACGGACGGCGAGAGGTACTCCGTGAAGGTGTCCGTCCACAGCAGCACGGTCGTGGGCGACTCGTGGTCCCCGTCCTCGCGGTCCCCGCCCTCGTGGTCGCCACACGCGCGGTCCCCGTCCTCGCGGTCCCCGTCCTCGCCGTCGGCCTCGTCATCCGCCTCGAAGTCCACGTCGGCGCCCATCTCGGCGAGAGCCTCGGCCTCGGCGAGCGCCTCGGCCAGTTCCGCCGGGCCGGGGGGACGGCCCCTGACGCCCCACTTCCGCCGCTGCCGGAAGCCCGAACCGCCGAACGGGCTCTCGACGGCCGCCTCCTCCCCCACCTCCGGGAACCCTGCCTCCGCCGCAGCCGCCTCCTCCCGCCGCGCCTCCTCCTTCAGCATCCGGTGGTACCACCGCGTGAACGGCACCCTCGCCGGCCGCGGCAGCTCCCGCTCCCCCGCGATCCCGCCCAGCCGCTTCGCGAGCGCGGCGAGAGGGCGTACCCCGGCGAGGAAGCCGACGAGTCCGGCCGTGCGCGTACGGGCCACCAGGCGGAGCCATCGCGGCAGCCACCCCATCGCGTAGTGGGCGGCCGGGCGGCGGCGCCCCGCGTAGTGGTGGTGGAGGAACTCCGCCTTGTACGTGGCCATGTCGACGCCGACCGGGCAGTCGGAGCGGCAGCCCTTGCAGGAGAGGCAGAGGTCGAGGGCGTCGCGCACCTCGGTCGAGCGCCAGCCGTCGGTGACCACCTCGCCGGCCAGCATCTCGTGCAGGAGGCGGGCCCGGCCCCGCGTGGAGTGCTCCTCCTCCCCGGTGACACGGAAGGAGGGGCACATGACGGCCCCGGAGGCCGGACTCACCTCGGTCGTACGGCACTTCGCGACGCCCACACAACGTCGTACCGCTGCGGAGAAGTCACCACCGTCGTCCGGGTAGGCGAACTCCACCGGCACCGGTGTGCGCGGGAGGACCGCGAAGCGGAGGTTGGTGTCGAGGGGGGCCGGGCGGACGAGCATGCCGGGGTTCAGGCGGTCGTCGGGGTCCCAGACGCCCTTCACCTGCTCGAACAGCCGGACCATCTCGGCGCCGTACATCTTCGGCAGGAGTTCCGCGCGGGCCTGGCCGTCGCCGTGTTCGCCGGAGAGGGAGCCGCCGTGCGCGGTGACCAGTTCGGCCAGTTCCTCGGAGAAGCGGCGGAAGCGGCCGATGCCCGTCGGGGTCAGCAGGTCGAAGTCGACGCGGACGTGGACGCAGCCGTCGCCGAAGTGGCCGTAGGGCGTGCCGCGCAGGTCGTGGGCGCGCAGCAGGCCCCGGAAGTCCCGTAGGTACGCGCCGAGTCGGGCCGGTGGGACCGCGCAGTCCTCCCAGCCGGGCCAGGCCTCGGTGCCGTCGGGCATCCGCGTGGCCGTACCGCTCGCGTCCTCGCGGACGCGCCAGAGCGCGCGCTGCGCGGCGGGGTCGGTGACCACGAGCGCGTCGGCGGCGTCGGCCGCGCGGACCAGGGCGTCGGCGTGGGCCCGCGCCTCGGCGGGGGTGTCGCCGCCCGCCTCCCCGAACAGCCAGGCCCCGCCCGCCGGGAGGCCGCTCGCGCCCGGCGGGACGAGGTCCGCCGCCATGCCCTCCACCGTCAGCGGGCCGAGCGGCAGCAGACCGGGGGCCGCCTCGGCCGCCGCGCTCTCGTCCCCGTACGCCAGGACGGCGAGGGCACGCGCGCGGGGCGCCTCGACGAGCCGTACGACCGCCTCCGTGAGCACGCCGAGTGTGCCCTCGGAGCCGCAGAAGGAGCGGGCCACGTCCGCGCCGTTCTCCGGGAGGAGGGCGTCGAGGGCGTACCCGGAGATGCGGCGGGGGAGGTCGGGGAAGCCGGTGCGCAGGCGGGCCAACTCCCGCTCCACCAGCGGGCGCAGGCCGTCCGGGGCGCCGGACCAGCCCTGGGCCAGTCGCCGTACGCCGCCGGTGCCCGCGATCACCGACAGCTCGCGCACGCTGTCCGCCGTCGTGCCCCAGGCGACCGAGTGCGAGCCGCAGGAGTTGTTGCCGATCATGCCGCCGAGGGTGCAGCGGCTGTGGGTGGAGGGGTCGGGGCCGAAGCGCAGGCCGTGCGGGGCGGCGGCCTCCTGGAGGCGGTCCAGGACCAGGCCGGGCTGGACGACCGCCGTGCGCGCCTCGGGGTCGAGGGAGACCAGCCGGTTCAGGTGGCGGGTGAAGTCCAGGACGATGCCCGTGCCCGTGGCCTGCCCGGCGATCGAGGTGCCGCCGCCGCGCGCGACGACCGGGACGCCGTGGTCGCGGCAGACGGACAGGACGGCCGCCACGTCGTCCGCGTCCCGGGGCGCGACCACGCCCAGCGGCACCCGGCGGTAGTTGGACGCGTCCATCGTCGTCAGCGCGCGGGCGGTCGCGTCGAACGCGGTCTCGCCGCGCACGCCCGCCGCCCGCAGCGCGGCCGACAGCGCGCCCCGCAGCTCCGCCGCGCGGGCGGCACCCCCTGCCGCGTCCACGCCACCTGCCCGATCCACGCCACCTGCCGCGTCCAGCGCACGCGCGGCACCGCGACCCGTCGCACCACGGCCCGTCGCACCGCGACCCGTCGCACCCCCGAAGTCCGTCATGCGTTCCAGGATGCACCCGACCACTGACAGTGACGACGCACGACCCCGAGGTGATCGTCCGGTCCGTGGACAGGCGGCGCGCCGCTCACCGGGCACGTTGGCCGGATTCCGCGGAGCTAACCCGAAACCGGCCAACCACCGTCACGAACTCCCATATAGTGACGCCCAATTGAGCACCAGACGTCGCTTCTCGTTCAGGGACCGACCGAGTTACCGCCTCCAGGAACCGACTGCGTTACCGAGTTCAGAACCGACCGAGGACACCCGCCGATGACCGCGCCCAGCCCCCCACGCCCCCCGGGCGAACGCCCCGCCCCGCGCTCAGTCCTTCCGTTACCCCTGGTGACCGCCCTGCTCTCCGCGACCGCCGTCGGCGCGGCCGTCGCGTCGGCTCAGCCGGACGTGCGCATTCCCCTCGCGGCCGGCGCGGGCGCGGCCGCGCTGCTGCTGACGGTGGCCGTCGCGGTCGCCGTGCACGCGCGCGTGTCGGTGCGGCTGCTGCGGCAGCGGCTGGACGCGGTCTCCCGGGAGACCGGTCTGCTGCTCCAGGAACGGGCCAGGACGGCCGAGGAGCACACCCAGGAACGCGGGCGGCTGACCGAGGAGTTCGTGCAGGAACGGGCGCGGATCGCGGCCGAGTTCGCACGGGAACGGGTACGGCTGACCACGGAGGCCGAGCGCGAACGCGAACGGCTCACCGGCGAGCGGGACCGTACGGCGGAGGAGACCGCCCAGGAGCGGTCCCTGCTCACCGAACGCGCCGAGCGGGCCGAGAGCGACCGCACCGCCCTGCTCGCCGTGACCGCCAACGTGGCCGGCCGGATGCAGGCGCTCGCGACCGGCACGCTCGCCGATCTGCGGGCCATGGAGGAACGTCACGCCGACGAGGACGTCCTCGCCGACCTCCTCCACCTCGACCACCGCACCGCCCAGGCGGGCCGGCTCGCCGACTCCGTCGCCGTCCTCGCGGGCGCCCGCTCGGGCCGCCGCTGGGCACGGCCGATCCCCATGGAGTCGATCCTGCGGGGCGCGATGGGCCGGATCGGCGCCTACCGCCGGGTGCGGCTGCACTCCTCCAGCGAGGCCGCCGTCGCCGGTCACGCCGCCGAGGGCGTCATGCACGCGCTCGCCGAACTCCTCGACAACGCGGCCAACTTCTCGCCGCCGACCGCCGAGGTCCATGTGTACGTCGAGGAGGTCCCGGCCGGCGCGATCATCTCCGTCGAGGACTCCGGGCTGGTCATGAGCGACATCCAGCTCCGTCGTGCCGAGCGCGCCGTGGCGGGCGAGACGGCCGACCTCGCGAGTCTGTCCGGCACGCGTCTCGGCCTCGCCGTCGTCGGCCGCCTCGCCCGCAAGCACGGGCTGAAGATCTCCTTCCGGCCGTCCGCGCGCGGCGGTACGGGCGTCCTGATGCTCATCCCGCAGGACGTCCTGGCGAGCACGATCCCCACGACCACCTCTCCCGCGTCGACGTCCCCCGGCGCGTCCGCGCCCTTCGCGCCACCGCCGTACGCCGGCGTACGCGCCCCGCACGACCTGGACGCCGAGCCCACGCCCATGCACGCGTTCCCGCCGGAGGCTCCCGCCGCGCCGGTCGCCGACCCCGTGGCCGACGCCCTGATCGACTCGCTGTCCGGCTTCCGGCGCCCGTCGGCGGCTCCGCCGACGGACGCGACGACGGACACGACGACGGGCACGCCGCGCGAATCGCCCTCCGCTTCTCCTGCGTACGGCGCCCCCTACACCTCACCCTTCACCTCGTCGCTCAGCTCTGAGTTCGGCGCAGAATGGGGCTCCGCGTCAGGTTCCGCATTCGACTCCCCGGCCGCCCCCGGCGAGGCCACCGACGACACGACCGCCACCGCCCCGTCCGACGCCCTCCCCCGGCGTCGGCGCGGCCAGTCCCTCGCGGAGGCGGAGGCACGCACCCGGGCGCACGCCCCCGGCGCCGAGGCCCGCCCCGAGCGCGTCTCCCGGCCCGCCGAGGAGGCCAGCACCGGCGCGGTCCGCTTCAGCAGCTTCCGCCGCGCGGTACGCGGCACGGGCGGGTTGGACCAGGCGTTCGTCCAGGGGACGGCCACGGGCGACGACAGCTCCACGGGAGCGCCGGTCGCGCCGACGCCACCGGTCGCGCCGACGCCGCCGAACCCGGCCGCCGCCGTGGACCGGTACGTGGCCCCCGCCGGGCCCGCCGCACCGGAGACCGCACCGGAGGCCGCGCTGGAACCCGTACGGGAGGCCGCACCGCCCGCCGAGACCGTACGGCAGGCCGAGTTGGAGCCCGTACGGGAGCCGCAGTGGGGTGCCGTAGGGGGAGCCGCGTGGGAATCCGGACCGGAACCCGAGCCCGTCGAGGAGACCGCCTGGGCGCCCGGGCCCGTGCCGGAGGCCGGATGGGAGCCCGAGCCCGCGCGGGGGCTCGCATGGCAGCCGGAGGCGGCGAAGCAGGCCGCGTGGGAGGCGGAGGCCGCCGCGGAGCTGCCATGGGCACCCGACCCCGCACAGGAGGCGAAGTGGGAACTGGACCCCGTGAGGGAGACGGCCTGGGAAGCCGTACAGGAGACGCGCTCGGCCCCGCACGAGGACACCGCGCCCACCCCGGACCCGGCCCCGCGCTCCCCCTACGGGGATCCGGCCACGGACCCCGCCCGGGCGACGGGCCTGGACACTGACTCGACCGCGTACCCGAACCCGGACCCGGACCCGAACCGGGACGCGTACGGGAGGCCTGCCCCTCACACGGCCCCGGCCCCCGCCCCGGACCCGTACGCGACGCCTGCCCCCTACGCGGCCCCGGACGCGGCCCCCGACACGACCCCGTACGCAGGCTCCGCCCCCTACCCGGATCCCGACCCGTACGCGGACCCCGCCCCCGGTCCGGCCGGAGAGCCGCCCCGGCCCCCGGACCCCCGCACGCACCCCCACCTGGAAGGCGACGACACCCCATGACCGGCACCGGCTCCACCGCCGACGACAGGCTCACCTGGCTCATGGAGGGATTGCTGGAACGCACTCCGGGCGCCCGGCACGCGCTCGTCCTCTCCCGGGACGGCCTGAAACTGTGCCGTACGCCCGAGCTCTCCGTCGACCAGGCCGACCAGTTGGCCGCGATCGCCGCCGGCATCCAGTCGCTGTCCCACGGGGCGTCCATCCAGTTCGGCGACGGCAGCGGGGGCGTGCGGTCGGCGATGGCGGAGTTCTACGGCGGGGTCCTGTTCATCGTGGAGGCGGGCGAGGGCGCGCATCTGGCCGTGGTCACGGACGAGGAGGCGGACGCCGGGCTCGTCGGGCACAACATGAGCGAGCTCGTCGAACAGCTGGGCGAGCACCTGAGCGCGCGGCCGCGCCACCCGACGCGCACGGCCGCCGGTGGCGCCACGGGTACGACGACGACCGTGGTCGCGGCCACGGCTCTGGCGCCCCGTACGTCATGAGCCGGCCCGGCAGGGACGACCTGCCCGACCGGCTGTACACGCTCACCGGGGGCCGCAGCCGGTCCGCGCCCGGAGCACCGTTGGACCTGGTGACCCTGGTGGTCGCGGAGAGTCAGCCGGTCCCGGGCATGCAGTCGGAACATGTGACGATCCTGCGGCTGACGGAACGGCCGACGGCGGTGGTGGAGATCGCCGCCGAACTGCGGCTTCCGGTGAGCATCACCAAGGTGCTGCTCTCCGACCTCCTCACGGCGGGCCGGGTCAGCGCCCGGCATCCGAACCAGGCCACGCTGGTCGATCTGGACATTCTGGAGCAGGTGTTAGTTGGACTTCGCAACCTCTGAGAACGGCGACGGCCACTCCGTACCCGGGGCCCCGCCCGTTCCGCTCTTCGGCGCGCGTTTCCGGGGCGAACCCGCCGCCCTGTACGGGGAGTTGCGGCGGGAGCACGGGGAGGTCGTGCCCGTGCTGCTGGACGGGGGCGTCCCGGCGTGGCTGGTGCTCGGCTACCGCGAGTTGCACCAGGTGACGAGCGATCCGGAACTGTTCAGCCGGAACTCCGAGCTGTGGAACCAGTGGCCGGCCATCCCGGCCGACTGGCCGCTGCTGCCCGTGATCAGCCCGGATCAGCCGTCGGTCCTCGGCACGGTCGGCGAGCGGCACCGGCAGCGCGCCGCGCTGATCGAGGAGGCGTGGGAGGCGGTCGATCCGCTGGAGCTGCGCGGTCATGTCGAGCGGTTCGCCGACGAGTTGATCGACGTGGTGTGCGGGGTGGGCGCGGCCGACCTGGTGGGGCAGTTCGCGGCGCCGCTGCCCGCGCGGGTGCTGGCGTTCCTGTTCGGTTTCCGGGAGGAGCACGCGCCGGGGCTGGTGGCGGCGCTGAACGACATCCTCGACGGGCAGGGCCGGGCGGTGGCGGCCGAGGGGTATCTGCGGTCGGCGATGGGGCGGCTGGTGGCCGAGCGTCGGCAGCGGCCCGGGGAAGACGTGGTGTCGCGGCTGTTGGCGAACGCGCGTGCGTACGAGGTGACGGTGGAGGAGGTCACGCACGATGTGATGGTGATGCTGGCGGTGGGGCACCAGCCGACGGCGGACTGGATCGGCAACTCGCTGCGGCTGATGCTGACGGACGAGCGGTTCGCGGCGTCGCTGTTCGGGGGGCGCAGCAGTGTGGCCGAGGCCATGAACGAGGTGCTGTGGGAGGACGCGCCGATCCAGAACGCGGCGGGGCGGTGGACGACGCGGGACACGCGGCTCGGTGGGCGGGTCCTCCGTGCGGGGGATCTGGTCCTGCTGGGTCTTCAAGGGGCGAACTCGGACCCGCGGGTCCGCACGCATGGCTCCGCGCTGACCGGGGGCAACAACGCGCACTTCTCCTTCGGGCACGGCGAGCACCGGTGTCCGTTCCCGGCCCAGGAGGCGGCCGAGGTCATCGCGCGGACGGGTATCGAGGTGCTGTTGGACCGGCTGCCGGATCTGGACCTCGCGGTCCCGGTGACGTCCCTGACGCGTCGGCCGTCGCCGTGGCTGCGGGGGTTGGTGGGGTTGCCGGTGCGGTTCTCGCCTGGGCCTGTGCGTGGGGGTTGAGCTCGGTGTTTTTCGCCCCCGCCGCCCCTACCCGTCCCATCCTCAAGGGGCTGCGCCCCTTTGACCCCCACACGTCCGTCCGGTGGGGGCTGGTCGCGCAGTTCCCCGCGCCCCTGGAAAAGCGGGGCTGCGCCCCAGCTTTTCCAGGCCCGCGAGGCCTGGAGCCTTTAGGGGCGCGGGGAACTGCGCGAGAAGCCCCACCGGGCCCGCAGCCGCCGACGCACCCGAACCCCCGAGCTATTAGGCGCCCCGACCCCGTCTCACCCGACGGACGACGTTTCGCCCGGGTTTCCGGGAGCCGATAGGCTCGCGTCGTGGCTGATATCCAGATCCCCGCTGACATCAAGCCCGCCGACGGACGTTTCGGCGCGGGCCCCTCCAAGGTGCGGACGGAGGCGCTGGACGCCCTGGCCGCGACCGGTACCTCCCTGCTCGGCACCTCCCACCGCCAGGCCCCGGTGAAGAACCTGGTCGGCCAGGTGCGCGCGGGCATCAGCGAGCTGTTCTCCCTCCCCGAGGGCTACGAGGTCGTCCTCGGCAACGGCGGCTCCACCGCGTTCTGGGACGTCGCGACCCACGGTCTGATCGAGAACAAGAGCCAGCACCTGACCTTCGGCGAGTTCAGCTCGAAGTTCGCCAAGGCCGCGAAGCTCGCCCCCTGGCTCGCCGAGCCGACGGTCGTCTCCTCCGAGCCCGGCACGCACCCGGAGCCGCAGGCCGAGGCGGGCGTCGACGTCTACGCCTTCACCCACAACGAGACCTCCACCGGTGTCGCCGCCCCGATCAAGCGCGTGTCCGGTGCCGACGAGGGCGCCCTCGTCCTGGTCGACGCGACCTCCGGCGCCGGCGGCCTGCCCGTAGACATCGCCGAGACCGACGTCTACTACTTCGCCCCGCAGAAGTCCTTCGCCTCCGACGGCGGCCTCTGGATCGGCGTCTTCTCCCCGGCCGCCATCGAGCGCGCCGAGCGGATCCACGCCTCCGGCCGCCACGTCCCGGAGTTCTTCAGCCTGCCGACGGCGATCGACAACTCCCGCAAGAACCAGACGTACAACACCCCGGCCCTCGCGACCCTCTTCCTGCTCAACCAGCAGCTGGAGTGGATCAACGGCCAGGGCGGTCTGAGCTGGTCCACGGCCCGGACGAAGGACTCCTCGACACGGCTGTACACCTGGGCGGAGGAGAGCAAGTACGCGAGCCCCTTCGTCGCCGACCCGGCCAAGCGGTCCCAGGTCATCGGCACGATCGACTTCGCGGACGAGATCGACGCCGCCGCCGTCGCCAAGGTCCTGCGCGCCAACGGCGTCGTCGACACCGAGCCGTACCGCAAGCTCGGCCGCAACCAGCTCCGTGTCGCCATGTTCCCGGCGATCGACCCGGCGGACGTCGAGGCCCTCACCCGGTGCGTCGACTACGTGATCGAGAAGCTCTGACCTCGATCGCTCTTCGTACGACATCGAAGGGCGCCCGGCAGCACGTGCTGCCGGGCGCCCTTCGCGTTCTTCACCGTGACGGTGATGCTCAGCCGCGGAAGCCGAGGATGCCGTGCAGGGTCTCACCGCCGGTCGCGGCCGGCCCCTGCGTGCTCAGCGTCGACTGGGCGGAAGCCTCCTGCGGGGCCGCCGGCTTCGGGTCGGGCAGCTTCTTGCAGGTGGCGTCGACCTTGCCCTTGCCGTGCGGCACCTTGCCGTTGGTGAGGTAGGTGGCCAGGTACTTGTCGAGGCAGCTGTTGCCGCTCAGCGTGATGCCGTGGTTGCCGCCGCCCTGCTCGACGACCAGGCTGGAGTTCTTGAGCAGCTTGTGGACGGTGAGACCGCCCTGGTACGGGGTGGCCGCGTCGTCCGTGGCCTGGAACAGCAGCGTCGGAGGCAGCTTGGAGTTGGCGACGTTCACCGGCTTCAGCGACTTGGTCGGCCAGAACGCGCACGGCGCGTTGTACCAGGCGTTGTTCCAGGTCATGAAGGGCGCCTTCTTGTAGACCGCCCAGTTGTCCTTCTGCCACTTCTTCCAGTCGCGCGGCCAGGACGCGTCACGGCACTGCACCGAGGTGTAGACGCTGTAGCCGTTGTCACCGGAGGAGTCGACGGCGGCGAAGTTCTGGTACGCCTCGACCAGTGGGTCGGAGTTCTTGTCGCCCACGTAGGCGGCGAACGCCTCGGCGAGGAAGGGCCAGTAGCCGTTGTAGTAGCCGCCGGGGAGGAAGGTGTCCTCCAGTTCGGAGGCGCCCACCTTCACCGAGCCGCCGACCGGCTTCTTGGCGAGGGCGGCACGCATGGCGTACCACTTCGCCTCGATCTTCTTCGGGTCGGTGCCCAGCTTGTACGTGGCGTTGTGCTTGGCGACCCACGCCATGAACGCCTTGTGGCGCTTGTCGAAGGCGTAGTCCTGGTCGAGGTTGTCCTCGTACCAGACGCCGGTCGGGTCGACGATCGAGTCCAGCACCAGACGCCGTACGCGCTCGGGGTAGAGCTTGGCGTAGACCGCGCCGAGGTAGGTGCCGTACGAGTAACCGAAGTAGTTGATCTTCTTGGCGCCGAGGGCCTTGCGGATGGAGTCCAGGTCCTTCACGGCGCTGATCGTGTTGATGTAGGGCAGGACATCCTTGTGCTTCGTGCCGCAGGCCTTGGCGAAGTCCTGGGCCCGCTTGAGGTTCGCCTTCTCTATCGCGGCCGTGCTGGGCACGGAGTCCGGGCGCACCGGATCGAAGTACCCCGGCTTGCAGTTGAGGGCGGGCTTGCTGGCGCCCACGCCGCGCGGGTCGAAGCCGATGACGTCGTACTGGGCCGCGACCTTCTTCGGCAGCGAGGAGGCGACGAATCCGGCCAGCGTCAGACCGCTGCCGCCGGGGCCGCCGGGGTTGACCAGCAGCGGGCCCTGGTACGTCTTCGAGGTGTGCGGCACGCGGGACAGGGCCAGCGTGATCTTCTTGCCGCTCGGCTTCGCGTAGTCCAGCGGCACCTTCACCGACGCGCACTGCAGCGTCGGGTAGTCGTCAGTGGCGCACTTCTTCCAGGCGACCTTCGCGGCGGCGGCCTGGACGGTGTTCGCGGCGGACGACCCGCTCGCGTTGGCGGGAACGGCGCTGAGCGTCCCGGCCAGGACGACACCGGCGCCGCACAGCACGGCTGCGCTTCTTCTCATGGAGTTCTCTCGCAACGGTGAGGGGGGTTCACGGACCGCGGGTACGCGGCCCGTGCCGCATGGTTCCGGAAGAGGGCACCCCTCACTCAGTCATTCGACCAAGACTTGACCGAATTGAGTCATTGCTTACTCACAGACGAAGCACAGAAGGGGGCAGTTGCACAGATCCGGGACACTGCCTCAGGTCGCCGCACAGCTCACGCTCGGCACACCGCCACCTCCCGGCGCGCCCCCGAACCCGAAGCTCGCCGAACCGCCCGCCGGGACCGTCCCGTTGTGGGCCGCGTTGGCCGCGGTGACCGTCGCCCCGCTCTGGGTGTACGAGGCGTTCCACATGGTCGTCACCCGCTGGGAGCCGGGCCAGGTCCAGGTCACCTTCCAGGAACTGAGCGCTTTCGTACCGGTGTTGGTGACCTTCACCTCGGCGTTGAAGCCGCTGCCCCAGTCGCTGCTGACGGTGTACGCGGCGGTGCAGGCCGGTGTCCCGCCGCCCGGGTCGCCCGGGTCACCGGGGTCCTCCGGATCGCCGGGGCCGGTGCCCCCGCCCGGCGGGAAGCCCGGCGCCTTGATGCTCGTCAGATAGCCGTCCTTGACCGTGTCCACGGTCTGCCAGTCGTCCTTCAGGATGCCGCCGGTGTCACCGGAGTTGGGGTTCCAGGACCAGAAGGTCCAGTGGAAGGAGTCGTTGCCGTGGGCGGAGGTCGAGCGCAGATACGTCACCAGGGCCGACAGCCAGCGCTGGTCGACCGTCGACTGGAGGGTCGTACCGAACTCGCCGAGCCACACCGGCGCGATGTTCTGCTTGAAGATGTAGCCCCAGTACCTGTCCCAGACGCCCGGCATGTTGGCCGGGAAGGACGGGTCGTCGAACCAGCTCTGCTGGGCGACGCTCGTGGCGTAGTCGTGGGCCGAGTACACGACCCGGTTCGGCACGTCGAGTTGTACGGGGTACTGGGCCACGCCCATCAGATTGCCGCCCCACCAGCCCGAGACACCGTTGAACGTCTGGACGCCCTCGACGAGGATCAGCAGGTCCGGGTTGACGGAGAGGACCGCGTTGCCCGCGCGCTGGGCGGCCAGCCGCCAGTCCCTCGCCGTGTCGCCGCAGCCCCAACAGGCGGGATCGTGGGGCTCGTTGTGCAGGTCGATGCCGACGACGGTCGAATTCCCCTTGTAGCGGGTGGCCAGCGCCTTGAGGTTGGTGATCCAGGTCGTCTCGGGGACGGCCGAGGTGTACCAGAGGGCCGACTGGCCCGCCGCGTCCGGGCGGTGCCGGTCGAGGATGATCTTCAGACCGCTCTGACCGGCGTACGCGACGATCTTGTCCAGCACCTGGAGGGACGTCAGACCCTGGAGGTCGGCGTTCTTGCCGTCGGAGTGGTTGAGGCTGTCGGGCATGGTGCCGGGTTTGAGGATGTCGTCGCTGTAGGGCATGCGGATGGTGTTGTAGCCCAGCGACTTCATCTGGTCGATCATGCTCTTGTAGTCGCGGGACCAGAGGCCGTGGGTGACGTGGTTGGCGGTCTCGAAGCCGAACCAGTTGATGCCGGCGATCCGGACGGACTGACCGTTCGCGTCCAGGATCTGCCGTCCGCTGGTACGCCAGTAACCGGCTCCGGCCTCGGCCGCACCGACCGCCTCGGCCCCCTCGGCCGCACCGGTCGCACCGACCGCCGCCTGCGCGCCGCCGGTCAGGGGCAGCGCGAGCACGGCGGCGGCCGCGCACAGGGTGCCCAGAGTTCTCCGTAAGCTGCGGAACATAGCGCTGCTTCCTCCTCGGGAGGCGCGGGGCCGGAACAGGGTGGGAGCGCTCCCACCCCCCGCACCTCCCATGGAAGACAGATCGCATGAACACGTCAAGGCGTCCGGCGCCACCTGGTACACCGGACGCCCTTGGCCGTGCTCACCGGCTCAGCTTCTGGAACCTCCGTACCGCCAGCGGGAGGAAGATCAGCGTGAGCACCACCGGCCACACCCCGGCCATCAGCAGCGCGTTCTCCTCGATCCAGGAGTCGCCGCCGCCGACCGGCGTGCCGAACAGGTCGCGGGTCGCGGCGGCCGTGGAGGAGATCGGGTTCCAGGCGGCGATCCAGCCCAGCCAGTCGGGCATGAGCTGCGGGGCGACGAAGATGCTGGAGATCATGGTCAGCGGGAAGGCGACCGCGAAGAGACCGCCCGCCGCCTCCGGGTTGGGCACCAGCAGGCCCAGCCAGACGCCGATCCAGATCAGCGCGAAGCGCAGCCAGAGCAGCAGCCCGAACGCGGCCAGGAAGCCGAGGCCGGCGTCGGGGCGCCAGCCCATCGCGAGGGCCGTCAGCATCATGATGGCCAACTCGGCGCAGGCGACGAGGAGATCGGTGACTCCCCGCCCCGCGACCACCGCCGACGGCGCCATCGGCATGGAGCGGAACCGGTCGATGACACCCTTGGTGGAGTCGTAGACCACGAGGGTCGCCGTGTTGATGAACCCGAAGGCCATCGTCATCACGAACATCCCCGGCATCAGGAAGTCCCGGTAGTCCCCGCCGCCGGGCACCTGCATGGCGCTGCCGAAGACATAGCCGTAGAGGAGGACGGAGAGGATCGGGAAGCCCAACTGCCAGGCAATGTTGACCGGTTGGCGCCGGTAGTGGGTGAGGCCGCGGCGGACGATGTTCCAGACGTCGGCCAGCACCCAGTACGTACGGCCGTGCGCGCTCGACACGTTCAGGTCGACGGCGCTCGTGGCGACGGTCCTCGTGCCGGCGGCTCCGGCGGCGACGGCGTTCGGATCGACGGCGGTCATGCGGCGGCCCCCTTGTCGTTCTCGTCGGTCTTCTCCGTGCGGTGGCCCGTCAGGCGCAGGAACACGTCGTCCAGGCTGGGCCTGCGCAGGCCGATGTCCTCGACCCGTACACCCTCGTCCTGGAGGGTGCGGGCCACCTCGGTGAGGGCCGAGACGCGGTCGGTCACGGGCGCGTGGACCCGCAACTCCGTCTCGTCCGACTCCGGTTCGCCGTCCGAGACGCGGGCGACGACCTTCACCGCGCGCGGGATGTCGGCGCGCTCGGCGACGACGACCTCGATCCGGTCACCGCCGACCGTGCTCTTCAGCCCGTCCGGGGTGTCGTCCGCGATGGCCCGTCCCTGGTCGATGACGGTGATGCGCGAGGCGAGCCGGTCGGCCTCCTCCAGATACTGCGTGGTGAGCAGCACGGTCGTCCCGCTCGCCACCAACGCCCGTACGGAGTCCCAGACTTCGCCCCGGCTGCGCGGGTCGAGGCCGGTCGTCGGCTCGTCGAGGAAGAGGACGGCCGGGGCGAGGATCATCGACGCGGCGAGGTCGAGCCGACGCCGCATACCGCCGCTGTACTTGCCGACGCCCTTGTCGGCGGCGTCGGTGAGGTCGAACCGGTCGAGCAGCTCGACCGCGCGCAGCTTCGCCCGCTGCCCGCCGAGATGGAACAGCCGGCCGAACATCTCCAGGTTCTGACGACCGGTCAGCACCTCGTCCACGGCGGCGTACTGCCCCGTGAGGCCGATGCGGGCCCGCACCTCGCGCGGGTGCCGCGCCACATCGAGGCCGGCCACCGTCGCCCGGCCGCCGTCCAGGCGCAGCAGCGTGGAGAGGATGCGCACGGCGGTGGTCTTGCCCGCGCCGTTCGGACCGAGGAGGCCGTGCACCGTGCCCTCGCGGACGGTGAGGTCGAAGCCGTCCAGCGCGCGTTTCTCCCCGTACCGCTTCTCCAGACCCTCGGCCCGGACCGCGTATCCGTCACTCATCGAGTCCCCCTCACCAGACGTCCGTCAAGAACTGAGTACACCGTACCCGATTTCGCGTACGACGTACCCAGTTTTTTCGCGAGCACCTAAACTCGGGCTCATGACAAGGGGCAAGAGCGCTACGGCGGGCGGTGCGGCAGGCGCGGCGGGCAGCACCGCCGGCGGCACGGAGACCAGCGGCAGCGGCGACATCGTCCGCACACAGCAACTGCTCTGGGACACCGGCCCACGCCCCAGTCGCGGCCCGAAGCCGGGGCTCACCCTGGACCGGATCGTGGAGGCGGCGGTCCGGGTCGCCGACACGGAGGGGCTGCACGCCCTCTCCATGCGCCGGGTCGCCACCGAACTCGGCACCGGGACCATGTCCCTGTACCGCTACCTCCCCGGCAAGGGCGAACTGCTGGACCTGATGCTCGACCGCGTCCAGCGGCCCTCCGAGAACCCGGCCGACCTCGGCGACGGCGGCTGGCGCTCGGCCCTGGAGGCGATGGGCCGCGCCACCCTGGCCCTCTACCGCCGCCACCCCTGGCTGCTCCAGGTCAACCAGTCCCGCCCGGTCCTCGGGCCGAGCGCGCTCGACGGCATGGAGAAGGTGCTCTCCCGCATCAAGTCCATGGGGCTGACCGACCCCGAACTGATCTCAGCGGTCGTCGCGGTGGACGGCTACGTGGTCGGCGCGGCCCGCACCCAGCTCTACGCGCAGGAGGCGGAACACCGCACCGGCCTCACCGACGCGGAGTTCTGGCAGGCCCAGGCGCCCATCCTGGAGGAACTGATGCTCTCCGGCCGCTACCCCCTCCTCGCCGGCCTCTCCGAGGACGCGTTCGGTACGGACTTCGACCACTTCGAGTTCGGGTTGCAGCGCCTTCTGGACGGCCTGGAGGTGTACGTGAACCGGCGGCGCGAGGGCGGGGAGGCCGGGGGTGGGTAGTGGGGGCTGCGGGCAGGCTGGGGCTGCGGGGAGCCGGGGCTCTGGGCAGCCGGGCGTTGCGCGGAGCCGGAGGGCTCAAGACGACGGGCGGTTGCGGGGGTGGCCAGGCGGTTGCGGGTGACCTGGGGCTGTGAAGAGCCGGGGCTGTAGGGAGCCGGGGGCTCAGGACGACGGGCGGTTGCGGGTAGCCGGGGGCTCAGGACGACGGGCGACGTAGTAGGCGCCTGAAGCCCCATACGACGACGACCGCGCCGGCCACGGCGAGCGCGCCGACCTTGACGGTCGAGCTGGTGCCCTCGCCGTCGGCCTGGGCCGTACCCGAAGCGTCCCCGTCGGACCCGGAGGAGGACGAGCCGGAGCCGCCGCTCCCGGAGCCGCCGCCGGGCACGTCCCGCGCGACGACCGAGCTGCCGGACCCCTCACTGCCGTACATGATCTTCGAGCCGTCGGTGCGGAAGGTCACCGACTCCCCCTGCCGCTGCAGGGGCACGCTCAGCCGCTCGACCTTCTTGATCTTGCCGCCGTTCCAGTCGTAAAGGATGCCGCCGAAGTACGCGCGCAGGGCGAGCTGCTTGCCGTCCGGCGAGAACGCGCCGTCCGTGACCTCCAGATCGGGCACGGCGGCGACCTTCCTGAACACGTTGGTGCCGGAGGCAGACAGCTCGGCCGGTCCTTCGTACAGGGACCCGCCCGCCTCGTTCTTGTCGGCGATGTAGACCCGCCCGGTCTTCGGGTGCACCATCAGCGCCTCCGCGTCCCGCGCCCCGTCCTCGTACTTCACGACGTACTGCGTGGCCTTGAGCGTCTGGTCCTTCAGCTCCTTCGGCTCCGGCAGCTCGTAGATCCACACGTACGCCCAGGTGCCGCCGAGGTTGTCGCCGATGTCGCCGACGTAGAGCTTGTTGTCCGGGCCCATGGAGATCGCCTCGACGTCACGCGGGGTGCCGACGCCCGTCATGGTGACCGTGGCGACCGTCTCGCCCGTCTCGCTGTCGACGGCGTAGAGGTACGCCCCGTCGTCGCTGTCGTTGTGGGTCCAGTAGACCCCCGGGTGCTGGCGCGACGCGGCGAGACCGCTCGACTCGGTGATCCGCGAGTCCTTCATCGTGAACCCGTCGTCGTCGGCGACCGCGGGCGCGGCCGGGAGGGCGGCGAACAGGAGCGCGGCGAGACCGGCGAGACCGGCGAAGCCGGGGCGGGCCGCGCGGAACCGGCGGAGGGGGTGAGGGCGGTTGAGGGGGCGACGGCGCATGGGCCCAAGCCTGCCATCTCGCTCCGCTGGGTGGGGTGGGGGAGCGCCGTGGGGGTCCGGGGTGCGTCGTCGGGCGCGGCCCGGTGGGGCTTCTCGCGCAGTTCCCCGCGCCCCTGAAAAGCAGGGGCGCGGGGAACTGCGCGACCAGCCCCGACGCACCCGCACCCGGCAACGTGGCCAGACTCACAGCTCCCCATGTCCCGGCCGTCGCCTACCAGTCGGTAGCGATCGTTCATGATGTGCGGATGCTCAGGTTCATGCCCGTAGGCGACTCCATGACGATCGGGAGCGCGGGCGAACACACATGGCGCTACCGGCTCTGGCAGCACCTGCGCACGACGTACAACGGCCCCTTCAAGATCGTCGGGCCGCGCGAGACGCTCTACGACAAGGCGACGGACACCCCGACGTCGTACGAGTACGCCGACACCGACCCGCGTTTCCCCCGCGCCCACCTCGCGGGCTGGGGCGAGGGCTGGCTGCACATGGCCCCGCTGATCGCCGACGCGGTCCGCACCCACCGGGCCGACGTCCTCCTCGTCTCCCTCGGCCTCATCGACCTGGGCTTCTACACCAACGCCGAGCAGACCGCCGAGAACACCCGCCGTTTCGTCGAGGCCGCCCGCGAGGCCGACCCGCACATCCGCATGGTCCTCCTGCCGGTCACCCCGAACATCCGCGCCGTGTCCGACGCCCCCTTCGCCGCCCAGGTCGCCCGCTTCAACGAACTCCTCGCCAAGACGGCCGCCGACCTCGACGAACCCCGCTCGCCCCTCCTGCTGGCCTCCCCTCCCCCGTCGTACGACATCAACTGGGACACCTACGACGGCACCCACCCCAACGCCTCCGGCGAACACAAACTGGCGGCGACGTTCGCCAACGCGATGCACGAGGCCTGGGACCTGGGGGGACCGTACGAGCTGCCGTACTCCTGAGCTCACACGTCCCGTCGGCAAGGGAGTTTGGTCGTCCGTCCGTGCCCTGGTCACCGTGCGTATCGTTGTACTGCGCGGCCGTCCTCGGTCGAGGGGCGGCCGGGGAGGAGCGCCACGATGACCGTCCTTGAAGACAGGATCGCGATGGCCGACAGCGACAACACGCGCCAGCTGGACGACATGTTCGAACGGCTCGAGAAGATGCCCGTCCCCGAGGGATACAAGGTAGAGATCGTCGGGGGGACCATCTACATGTCGCCGCAGCGGGACATCCACTGGCAGACGATTCGCAAGCTCATCTGGGCATTGGAGGATCATTTCGGACGGGAGGCGACGGTGTTGTCGGACGTCCGCATCGACTTCCCGGGCCGCCAGAACGGCCTCGCCCCGGACGTGGCCAAGTTCCGCGACGACGCCGAGAAGGACTCCCACGGCCGCTGGCGCTATGAGGACGTCGAGTTCATCGCCGAGGTCATCTCCACGGACACCGCCAGGAACGACTACGGCCCCAAGAAGACCGCGTACGCCCTCGCCGAGGTCCCCGTCTACCTGATCGCCGACCCCTACGTGGGCAAGTGCCGGCTGTTCACCCAGCCCAAGGACGGCGACTATCTCAGTGACCTGTCCATCACCTACGGCGCCGAGGTGGACATGACCACCACCCCCCTCGACCTGGTGCTTCCCACCGCCAAGTTCCCCCGAGGCTGACGACACCCCCCGTCCGGATCCGGCGCTCCGCACTTGCCCGGCGTCCCCCCGCTCGCTTGGATGTCCCGGTCGGACGCGGCGGTGGCGAAGACGGGGCGGGGCGGATGGCGCGGGGCGGTGGGCTGGGGCGCGAGTTCCGGTGGTTGTGGGCGGCGTACGCGGTCAGCGCGTTCGGGACCCGGCTGTCGTTCGACGCGCTCCCCCTGATCGCGGTGCTGGTCCTGCACGTCGGCCCCACGGAGGTCTCCGCGCTGGCGGCGACCGGCCTGGCGGTGGGCGCGGCCGTGGCCGTACCGCTCGGCCCCTGGGTGGAGTTCCGCCGCAAGCGCCCGGTGATGATCACCATGGACCTGGTCCGCTGCGCGGCCCTGCTGACCGTCCCGGTGGCCTACGCCCTGGACCTGCTCAGCTTCCCGCAACTGCTCCTGGTCTCCACGGTCGTCGCCGTGGCCGACATCACCTTCACCGCGGCGAGCGGTGCCTTTGTGAAGTCCCTGGTCCCGGCGGAGCACCTGGTGACCGCCAACGGCCGCTTCGAGGCCACGACCTGGACCACGACCATGCTCGGCCCGCCCCTCGGCGGCGCCGCGATGGGCCTCTTCGGCCCGGTCGTCACCGTAGTGATCGACGCCGGCAGCTACCTCCTCTCGGCAGCGGGCATCCGGGCGATCGGCGGCAAGGAACCACGCCCGACCCGACCGGCCGTACCAACCCAACTAACCAAACCAACCCAACCGACCCCACCCGAGGACCCGCCCGCGCCGCGCACCCCCCGGCTCCGCGTCGGCGACCTCCCCGACGGCTGGCGGTACATCCTCCGCGACCCGGCCCTGCGCCCCCTGTTCCTCAACAGCGTGCTGGTCAACGCCCTGATCATGGCGCCGGCGCCGCTGCTGGTCATCCTCATGGTGGGTCAACTCGGCTTCGCGCCCTGGCAGTACGGCCTCGCCTTCGCCGTCCCGTGCCTCGGCGGCCTGATCGGTTCCCGCCTCTCCCGCCGTCTGGTCGCCCGCCACGGCCAGGACAGGGTCCTCCGGGTCGCCGGAACCCTGCGGGCGTGCTGGCCGCTCGGGCTGGCGTTCATCGGCGCGGGCCCGGCCGGTCTCGTCCTCGTCATGGTGGTCGAGTTCGGCCTGATCACCTGCATCGGCGTGTTCAACCCCGTGCTGGCCACCGTGCGCCTCACCCGGACCCCGGCGGATCGCGTCGCCCGCACGCTCACCGCCTGGTCCGTCACCGGCAAGCTCACCGTCGCCGCCATGACGGCCCTCTGGGGCCTCCTCGCCGCCGTCACCACCCCCCGCACCGCGATCGCCACGGCGGGCCTCCTCCTCCTGGCGACCCCCCTGCTCCTCCCGCGCCACCGCTCCGCACCGCGCGGGACCACCACCCCGAACGACCACCAGAACCCGGAGCCACTCGCGAAGAACTGACACCGACACACCGTCGCAAGCAGCAGCCGGGGGGGGGGGAGGCCGGGCCTACTGGAGCATGCCCCAGATGAGTTCGGAGTCGGCGTCCGTCACACCGGTCGTGGTGACGCCGGACGACGTGCCGGGGAAGCGCAGCGAGCCGTCGATGGCGCCGACGTAGAGGTCGGCCTTGCCGTCGCGGTCGGTGTCGCGGAGGCGGACCGGGTCGCCGAAGCAGTCGTTCCATGCGACGTCGCCGGGGACGCCGGCGGTGTTGCGGGCGAGCCACTTCGAGTTGGTGCCGGTGATCCCGCTCGCGCTGCCGCGCAGGACGTGGACGCCGCCCTCGGTCGTCTCCTGGCTGATCTTCTCTCCGAAGACGCCGATCGCGAGGTCCTTGTAGCCGTCGCCGTCGATGTCGGCGGCCGAGACGGAGGAGCCGAACGCGTCGTCGGACTCCGGGGTGCCGGCGACGCCGGTGGTGGCCTGCGTGATACGGGCGGTGGTGGCGGGGCCGGTGGAGGAGCCGTACCAGATGGACACCCGGCCCTGGTAGTTGTTGTACATCTGGCTGCCCGCCGCGAGGTCCCCGTAGCCGTCCTTGTTGAAGTCGGCGATCACCGCCTCGCTGGGGTCGCCGTAGTCCGTGACGAGGCGCAGGGTCTTGCCCCCGCTGAGCGTGGAGCCGCCCTTGACGAACCACGCGTCCGTGCCGAAGGCGTCGGGCCCGTCGGTGATTCCGATGATCACCAGATCGGTCTTGGAGTCCCCGTTCATGCTGCCCGAGACCAGGGACGTGGGCGCGAATTTCGTCGTCTTGTCGTGGCTGGTGACCGAGCCCGCCGCACCGGTGCGCGTGATGCCGCGGTAGACGTAGACCTTGCTCCCGCTGATCGCGGCCAGGTCCTTCTTGCCGTCCCCGTTGAAGTCCCCGGCGGCGAGGTCGCGGCCGAAGCGGGCGTTCGACACCTTGGCGCCGGCGTTGGGGATCGCGGTGCCACCCGAGAGGCCGGTCGCGCTTCCCCACAGGATGACGACGCCGCCCTCGTCCTTGCGTCCGTCGACATCCTCGCGCGACACCGACACGGCGAGGTCCCCGTATCCGTCGGCGTTGAAGTCGGCGGGCACCCTGACGTCGCCGAACTGGTCCTCCGTCTCGTCGGCGCCGGGGACACCGGGGCTGTCCTGGGTGATCAACTGGGTCTGGGTGCCCGGTCCGGAGGCGGTACCGAAGGTGATCCGGACGCCTCCGCCCTTGCTGTACTGCTCGTAGGTGTAGCCGGCGTAGTCGCGGTAGCCGTCGCCGTTGAAGTCGTCCGCGTACTTGGCCGCCGCCGCGCCGGCGGAGGGTGCCGTGACGACGGGGGCGAGGGACGCCACGAGGAGTGCCGCGCAGGCTGCGGGGCGAATACGCATGAAGTGTCTCCAGATGATTCTGTGCGACCGCTCCTGTGCCGATCGATTTCTCAGGGACCACAGATATCTCAGGGACCACAGGCACAGGAGCGGTTGATGATCAGGAGACAGTCGGACGGGGGAAAAGGTTGCAGGCGGACAGCTACGCGGGTCAGGGATCGCGACCGGCCTACCGCCCCGCCGCCGTCACCACGGACGTACGGTGCGACGGTCAGAACATCGTGTTGTCGTTCGCCGACGTCTCCGGCACGTTCTGGAGTACGTCCCAGTGTTCGACGATCTTTCCGTTCCGCACCCGGAACAGGTCGATGACGGCCTGGCCACGTTCGCCCGGGGCGTTGACGTAGTGGCTGTGGACGGCGACGAGGTCGCCCTCGGCGACGACGCGCTTGCGGGTGACGGTGAGGGAGGGGAACTGCTGGAAGTAGCCGCCCAGACCGGCCCTGGCCCCGGCCACGCCGTCGGGGATGTTCGGGTTGTGCTGGTGGTACTCGGGGCCCCAGTACCGGTCGAGCGCCGAGAGGTCCTTGCGCACCAGCAGCCGGTCGAACGCCTTGGTCACCAGCTTCTCGTTGTACGAGGTCAGCCAGGCAGGCCCGGGCACCTCGGTGCGCGGCCTGCTGACGGTGGAGAACATGTCGTTGCCGTTGGCGGAGGACTCCGGCACCTCCTGCCCCACGTCCCAGTGCTCCGCGATCCGCCCGCCCTGGAACCGGAAGATGTCGAAGACGGCGGAGCCCCGGGTGCCGGGCGTGAGCACGACGTTGGAGTGCACGAGGACGAGGTCGCCCTGGGAGATGACCCGCTTGATGTCGTACACGGCGTCCGGGAACTGCCCGCTCACCGCCGTCGCGAGCCCCTTCAGCGTCTCCGCCCCGTCCGGTGCGAGCGGATTGTGCTGGATGTAGTCCGGCCGCACGTACCGGTCCACGACCGCTGTGTCGCCGTCCTCGAACACTCCCTTCAGCACCCGTACGGTCACGGCCTTCTGGTAGCCGAGCCGCGCGGCGTCCCCGTGCGGGGCCCGCTCGGTGACGGCGGTGGGCGGCGCCGCGACGGCCGGTACGACGGCGACGGTGGAGGTGAGCGCGGCGGCCGCGAGGACGGCGACGAGCGCGCGGCGGGCAGGCGTGGTGGGGGTCACGATGCTCCCATCGGAGGGCCAACTCGAAAGGCGACTGGAGAGGCGCTTGAAAGTTCAAGATGATGCTTACGGAAGGAAAGCACTAACCCCCAGTTAGCGTCAAGATCCGCCCCCGCTTGCCTAGAGCGCACTCCACCGATTTGGCTAGGCAGTCATGAAGTACACACAGCTCGGACGCACAGGCCTCAAGGTCAGCCGACTGGTCCTCGGCACGATGAACTTCGGTCCGCAGACGGACGAAGCGGACAGCCACGCGATCATGGACGCGGCGCTGGACGCGGGCATCAACTTCTTCGACACCGCGAACGTGTACGGCTGGGGCGAGAACAAGGGCCGTACCGAGGAGATCATCGGCAACTGGTTCGCGAAGGGCGGCGACCGCCGCGACAAGGTCGTCCTCGCGACCAAGGTGTACGGGAACATGGCGGACTCCGAGAACGCCTGGCCCAACCACGACAAGCTCTCCGCGCTGAACATCCGGCGCGCCGTGGACGCCAGCCTCAAGCGGCTGCGAACCGACCACATCGACCTCTACCAGTTCCACCACGTCGACCGGGCCACCCCCTTCGAGGAGATCTGGCAGGCCGTCGACGTACTCGTCCAGCAGGGCAAGATCCTCTACGCCGGCTCGTCCAACTTCCCCGGCTACAAGATCGCCCAGGCCAACGAGATCGCCGCCCGCCGCGGCGGCACCATCGGCCTGGTCAGCGAGCAGTGCCTCTACAACCTCTACGAACGCCGCGCCGAGATGGAGGTCATCCCGGCCGCGCAGGAGTACGGCCTCGGCGTCATCCCGTGGTCACCGCTGCACGGCGGCGCGCTCGGCGGCGTGCTGAAGAAGGAGGTCAAGGGCGGTCGGCGCAGCGCGGGGCGCGCCGCGGGCGCCATGTCCGGCGACGACGTACGGGCGAAGATCCAGGCGTACGAGGACCTGCTCGAGAAGCACGGTCTGGAGCCCGGCGAGGCCGCCCTGGCCTGGCTGCTCACCCGGCCCGGCGTGACCGGCCCGATCGTCGGCCCGCGCACCGCCGAGCAGCTCGAATCGGCGCTGCGCGCGGTGGAACTGGAGCTGAGCGAGGAGGTCCTGACGTCTCTGGAGGAGATCTTCCCGGGTCCGGGACCGTCCCCGGAGGCCTTCGCCTGGTAGTGGGCGGCGCCACTCGCCGTGCGTGAGGGGGCGGGGAACCCGCGAGGAGCACCACCCGGCCGTGGCCGACCACGGCTCGCGGTTCCCCGGCCCCGCCTCACCGGGCGGTCACCTGCCGAGCGCCGCCGCGACAGCCACCACCGCGAACATCAGCACGAGCACACCGGCCATGATCCGGTTACGGGTCTTCGGGTCCACACCCCGAGCCTAACCGGCGGCCGGAACGATCATCGGGCCGCCCCGAGCTCCCACCGCGCCACCGCCTCGTACCGAGGCTGCTCGCCCGCCACGCCGGACGTCGGCAGGTGGCTGCGCACCAGTGCCAGGTCGGACACCGTCCACGGACGGCCGGCGAAGGTGTCGAGCACGGCGACGTGCGGCCGTACGTCGAGGTCCTCCCGGCTGCGGGCCACCGTCAGATGGGGCGTGTAGCGGCGGTGCTCCCCCATCGGCACCCCGGCCTTCCGCGCCGCCGCCTCCGCCCGGTCGGCCAGCATCCGCAGCGCGACGACGTCCCCCTCGGCCCCCGCCCACAACGCCCGCCCGCGCCCGAACCGCCCACCGCCGCGCACCGCCAGCCGGAACGGTTCGCTGCGTCCCGCGGCCCGCTCCAGCCGCCGCGACAGCTCCGGTACGACGTCCTCCTCGACCTCTCCGTAGAAGGCGAGCGTGAAGTGCCAGCCGGGCGGAGTGGTCCACCGCAACCGGTCCGCACCGGGCAACCTCTTCAACTCCCCGACCACCACGCCGAGTTCATCGACGACATCAGCTGGCGGAAGCACGGCGGCGAACAGTCTCATGCCGCCACCTTCCCAGGCCGACGATCATCCGGCGACCACCGCGCCCCGTGAGGGGCCGGGGAGCGGCGCGACCGGCCACGACGCCGCCGCGGCCGCCCGACGGCACCGCGTGGCACCCCCGTCGGCGTCACGTCCGCCACGTCGGCCCCGAGCGGAGCGCAACCGCTCAGGCCGTCGGTACCGACGTCGGTTCGTCCGCCCGCTCCCGGGACAGGACCCGCACCCGTGGGTACCCGTGGTTCCACCCCACCGACAGGCGGAGCCCGCCGGCCCTGACGAGGACCAGGCCCACGACGACTGCGGCGACCGTGGCGACGACGCCGCCGGCGACGAAGCCCAGCCGCGCGCCGTACGCGTCGGTGACCCAGCCGGCGATCGGCGCGCCCAGCGGCGTACCGCCCAGGAAGACCATCATGTAGAGGGCCATGACCCGGCCGCGCATCGCGGGGTCGGTGTTCATCTGGATGGCCGTGTTGGCGGTGACGTTCACCGTCAGGCCGAACATCCCTATCGGCACCATCAGCAGGGCGAAGAGCCAGTACGCGGGGGCCAGCGCCGCCACGATCTCCAGCAGGCCGAAGGCGAGCGCGCCGCCGATCAGGACGTGCAGCCGGGCGGTGCCCCGGCGCGCCGCGAGCAGGGCGCCGGCGACCGAGCCGACGGCCATGAGGGTGTTGAAGAGGCTGTACGAGCCGGCGTCCGCGTGGAACACGTCGTCCGCGTAGGCCGAGAGCCAGACGGGGAAGTTGAAGCCGAAGGTGCCGATGAAGCCGACGAGGACGATGGGCCACAGCAGCTCGGGGCGCCCGGCCACGTAGCGCAGGCCCTCCCGGAGCTGGCCCTTGGCGCGGGGGGCGCGGCGGACGGGGTGCAGCTCGCGGGTCCGCATCAGCAGCAGGCCGGTGATGGGGGCGACGAAGGAGAGGCCGTTGTAGAGGAAGGCCCAGCCCGTGCCGACGGTGGTGATCAGCACACCGGCGACGGCGGGGCCGACGAGACGGGCCGACTGGAAGTTCGCCGAGTTGAGGCTGACCGCGTTCTGCAGCTGGTCCGGCCCGACCATCTCGGACACGAACGACTGCCGGGCCGGGTTGTCGACGACCGTGGCCATCCCCACGGCGAAGGCGGCCACGTACACGTGCCACACCTGGACCTGGCCGGAGAGGGTGAGCGCGGCGAGGGCCAGCCCCGTCACGGCCATCGAGGTCTGCGTCACGAACAGCAGCCGCCGCTTGGGGAAACGGTCGACCAGCACACCGCCGTACAAGCCGAACAGCAGCATCGGCAGGAACTGGAGCGCCATCGTCACACCGACGGCCGTCGACGACCCGGTCAGGCTCAGCACCAGCCAGTCCTGGGCGATCCGCTGCATCCATGTGCCGATGTTCGACACGACCTGCCCGACGAAGAACAGCCGGTAGTTCCGGACCCGCAACGACCGGAACATCGAGACCCGCGAGGCCTCGGACGCGACCGCCGGGGAACCACCGGGCCGGGGGTCGGTGTCGACCTTCTTCGGCACGGCCGCGCCCTGGTCCAGGCAGCCGGCGGCATCCGGCGGGGCGGTCTTCCCCTCGTTCGCGCGGCCGGTGGTATCCGGCGGGGCTTCCCGGGCGGCGGGGACGGTCGGGGGCTCGTGGGTGGGCGGGGGTGCGGGGACGGAAGGTGTTCCGGGGCCCGTACTCAAAGGGGTTCGCCTCCTTGCGCGAAACGCGTGTACGTCGTGGGGTTGCGTGAGCCTCACCGCTCCTGTTCTGTCTGCTGGTTTTCGTGGCGACCCATGCCCGCCCCCTGACGGCGCACAGGCTGTACGCCGGGGCGCACCGGCGGCCGACCCGGCGTGCCATCCGACGGCGGCACCACCCGGCGGCCGGGTCCGGGATCAGAGGTGCGCGAGCTTCTCCAGCACCGGCGCGGCGGCCCGCAGCGCGGCCCACTCCTCCTCGTCGAGGCCCTCGACCAGCGACGCGAGGAACGCGTTGCGCTTGCGCCGGCTCTCCTCCAACATCGCCTCGGCCCGCTCGGTCTGGGTGACCACCTTCTGCCGCCGGTCCTCCGGATGCGGCTCCAGCTTCACCAGGCCCTTGCTCTCCAGCAGGGCGACGATCCGGGTCATCGACGGCGGCTGCACATGCTCCTTGCGGGCCAGCTCACCGGGGGTGGCCGTGCCGCAGCGGGCGAGCGTGCCGAGCACCGACATCTCGGTCGGGCTCAGCGACTCGTCGACCCGCTGGTGCTTGAGTCGACGGGACAGGCGCATCACGGCGGAACGGAGGGCGTTCACAGCGGCCTCGTCGTCGCCATGGTTCAGGTCAGGCATGTTCTTTAGCCTAACTCATTACTCTGCCTAAAGACCACTGAAACTCCACAGCCGTGCCCGTGAGCCCCGCCACTCATGCCGATCCACACCCCCTCATCACTCATATGAGTGACTAGTACGCAGAACATGACACGACGGACCGGAGCACACCTGACCCTCGTACACATGGGGACCACTGTGCTCAGCCTGCGGATAGACGGGGAGCTGCTCGACCGGCTCCGGACCCACGCGGCGAAAAGGGGAATGAGCGTCCAGGACTACGTGATCGGGACGCTCATCCGGGACGACTTCGACGAGCGGTTCCAGACCGCCGTCGACGAGACCGAGAAGTTCTACGGGGTCACGTGAGCCCCAGCGCCGGCATCAGGTAGTAGAAGAGGAAGACCGCCGAGACCACGTACATCGCGACCGGAACCCCGCGCCCGCGCCCCGCGGCCAGGCGCAGCACGACGAAGGTGATGAAGCCCATCCCGATGCCGTTGGTGATCGAGTAGGTGAACGGCATCATCACCATCGTCACGAAGGCCGGGACCGCGATCGTGTAGTCGGCCCAGTCGATCTCGCGGACGGAGTTCGCGAGGATCAGGAACCCGACCGCCAGCAGCGCCGGAGTCGCCGCCTGGGAGGGCACCATCGTGGCGACCGGGGTGAGGAACAGCGCGACCGCGAACAGCGCGCCGGTCACCACGTTCGCGAACCCGGTGCGCGCCCCCTCGCCCACACCCGCCGTCGACTCCACGAAGCAGGTCGTGGCGGACGAGGAGCTGGCACCACCGGCCGCGACGGCGATGCCGTCGACGAACAGCACCTTGTTGATGCCCGGCAGCTGACCGTCCGCGTCTGTCAGCTTGGCCTCGTCGCCGACGCCCATGATCGTGCCCATCGCGTCGAAGAAGCACGACAGCAGCACCGTGAAGACGAAGAGGACGCCCGTCAGCAGGCCCACCTTGCCGAAGCCGCCGAAGAGACTGACCTCGCCGAGCAGCCCGAAGTCGGGGGTGGCGACCGGGGTGCCGGGCCACTTCGGGGTGGTCAGCCCCCAGGAGCCGGCCGGCAGCTTGGCGACGGCCTCCACGACCACCGCGAGCAGCGTCATCGCGACGATCGAGATGAGGATCGCGCCCGGCACCTTGCGCACGATCAGCGCGAGCGTCAGCAGCGCGCCGAGGACGAAGACGAGCACCGGCCAGCCGTTCAGGTGCCCGTCCGCGCCCAGTTGGAGCGGCACGGTCGTGTGCGCGGCGTCCGGGATACGGGTGACGAAGCCGGCGTCGACCAGCCCGATCAGCATGATGAACAGACCGATGCCGATGGAGATGCCCTTGCGCAGACCCAGCGGCACCGCGTTCATGACGCGCTCCCGCAGGCCCGTCGCGACCAGCAGCATCACGACGAAACCGGCCAGCACGACCATGCCCATCGCGTCCGGCCACGACATGCGCGGCGCGAGCTGGAGGGCGACGACCGTGTTCACGCCGAGCCCCGCCGCCAGCGCGATCGGCACATTGCCGATGACGCCCATGAGGAGGGTGGTGAAGGCTGCGGTGACGGCGGTGGCGGTGACGAGCTGGCCGTAGTCCAGCTGGTGCCCGTACATGTCCTTCGCGCTGCTCAGGATGATCGGGTTGAGCACGATGATGTAGGCCATCGCGAAGAAGGTGGCGAACCCGCCCCGGATCTCACGCGACAGCGTGCTGCCGCGTTCCGTGATCCGGAAGTGGCGGTCGAGGGTGGCAAGGGTGCCCTGCGGGGACATACGAGACCTCATCCCCAACAGACCACCCGGAGCTCGGGGCGTTGTTGGAGTTTTCTACGAACAGAAGTGGCCAGCGAGAAACCGTTTCAGTATGAACATACATTTCGGCGAACGCCATCTCCGCGCGTAGACCCGCGCGCCTCGTAAGCTGTGCCCCATGGCGAAGTGGACCCCCAAGCACGAGGCACCGGAGCCCCTGGAAGGGCCCATCGTGCCGACCATCATCGGCGGCACGATCCTGTGGCTCGTCCTCTTCGTCGTCCAGCTGCCCTTCTACGGCTGGTACGAGGACCACGGGCACACCTGGTGGATCTGGACCTGCCTGGCGGGCGGCGGCCTGGGCTTCATCGGCATCTACTACGTCCGCAGACGCGACGCGGCGATCAAACGCGACGCGGCCCGCAGGGCCCCGGCGGAGGCGGAGGCCGCGAAGGCCGCGGAGGCGGAGGCAAGGGCCAAGGCCACCAAAGCCGACCGGATCGCAGCGGAGGCCGAGTCCGAGTCCGACGACGTGTCGACCGGCCCCACGACCAACTGAGCCCCGGAAGGGGCGCGGGGCTTGAGCCCCGGAAGGGGCGCGGGACTGCGCCCCGGAAGGGGCGCGGGGAACTGCGCGAGCAACCACGACGAAGCGGCACTCGCCGGCGACCCCCTCGAGCCCGTCCGGCGATGGAGGACGAGCCCGAAGGGCGACAGCGGGGGGCCGGGGGCGCAGCCCCCAGGGGCCGGCATCGACCGACGGGACCCACCGAACCCCGGGCACACACGACCCGGTATCACGGCGGAGCCCTCTCCTCCCCAGGTCGGATCTTTCGCGCACTCGGTGGGTGAACCCCCAAATCCGCACGTACCGTCGAATGCATGACGCACATCGACGCGGGTACCGACCTCGATCCTGTGCACCCCACCCCCGCCCCGGCCCCTCCGGACACGAGACGGGCGCGCGGTCTGACGGCCGCCGAGGTGGCCGAGCGGGTGGCCCGCGGCGAGGTGAACGACGTACCCGTACGGAGCAGCCGCTCCACGGTGGACATCGTCCGGGCGAACGTCTTCACCCGGTTCAACGCGATCATCGGCGTCCTCTGGGTGATCATGCTCTTCGTCGCGCCCATCCAGGACAGCCTTTTCGGCTTCGTCATCCTGGCCAACACCGGCATCGGCATCGTCCAGGAGTGGCGGGCGAAGAAGACCCTCGACTCCCTCGCCGTGATCGGCGAGGCGAAACCCACGGTCCGCCGCGACGGGGTCGCCGCGACCGTCGGCACCTCCGAGATCGTCCTCGGGGACCTGATCGAGATCGGCCCCGGCGACAAGATCGTCGTCGACGGGGAGTGCGTCGAGACCGACGGCCTGGAGATCGACGAGTCGCTGCTCACCGGCGAGGCCGACCCGGTCGTCAAACAACCCGGCGACCAGGTGATGTCAGGCAGCTTCGTCGTCGCGGGCGGCGGCGCGTTCACCGCGACCAAGGTCGGCCGGGAGGCCTACGCCGCCCAGCTGGCCGAGGAGGCGAGCCGCTTCACCCTCGTCCACTCCGAGCTGCGCTCCGGCATCTCCACCATCCTCAAGTACGTCACCTGGATGATGGTCCCGACCGCGATCGGTCTGATCATCAGCCAGCTGATCGTGAAGGAGAACGACTTCAAGGACTCCGTCGCCCGCACGGTCGGCGGCATCGTCCCGATGGTCCCCGAGGGCCTCGTCCTGCTCACCTCCGTCGCCTTCGCCATCGGCGTGATCCGTCTCGGCCGCAAGCAGTGCCTGGTGCAGGAGCTGCCGGCCATCGAGGGCCTCGCCCGCGTCGACACCGTCTGCCTGGACAAGACGGGCACGCTCACCGAGGGCGGCATGGACGTCACCGAGCTGCGCCCCCTGAACGGCGCGGACGAGTCGTACGTACGCCGGGTACTGGGCGCCCTCGGCGCGTCGGACCCCCGGCCGAACGCCTCCCTCCAGGCGATCATCGACGCCTGTCCGGACGGCGAGGAGTGGCGCTGCACCCAGTCGCTGCCCTTCTCCTCGGCCCGCAAGTACAGCGGCGCGGCCTTCGGCGAGAGCGACGGCGCGTCCAGCACCTGGCTGCTGGGCGCCCCCGACGTCCTCCTCCCCGACGACGACCCGGCCCTCACCGAGACCGAACGGCTGAACGAGGACGGGCTACGGGTGCTGCTGCTGGCCCGGGCGACCCGGGCGCTGGACGACCCCGAGGTCGCGACCGGCGCGCATCCGACCGCCCTCGTCGTCCTCGAACAGCGGCTGCGCCCGGACGCCGCCGACACCCTGCGCTATTTCGAGGAGCAGAACGTCCGGGCGAAGGTCATCTCCGGCGACAACGCGGTCTCGGTCGGCGCGGTCGCCGGCAAGCTCGGCCTGGCCGGCGAGGTCGTCGACGCCCGCCGGCTGCCCGCCGAGCGCGCGGAGATGGCGACGGCCCTCGACTCGGGCACCGTCTTCGGCCGTGTGACCCCCCAGCAGAAGCGGGACATGGTCGGCGCGCTCCAGTCCCACGGCCACACGGTCGCGATGACCGGCGACGGGGTGAACGACGTCCTGGCCCTCAAGGACGCCGACATCGGGGTGGCCATGGGCTCCGGGTCGGAGGCGACGCGGGCGGTGGCCCAGATCGTCCTGCTCAACAACAGCTTCGCCACGCTGCCGTCGGTGGTCGCAGAGGGCCGCCGGGTGATCGGCAACATCACCCGCGTCGCGACGCTCTTCCTGGTCAAGACGGTCTACTCGGTGCTCCTCGCCATCCTGGTCGTCTGCTGGCAGGTGGAGTACCCCTTCCTCCCCCGCCATCTGACCCTGCTCTCCACCCTGACGATCGGCGTCCCGGCCTTCTTCCTCGCCCTCGCCCCCAACAAGGAACGGGCCAGACCCCACTTCGTCCGCCGGGTCATGCGCTACGCGATCCCGGGCGGCGTACTGGCGGCCCTGGCGACCTTCGCCACGTATCTGATCGCCCGTCACCACTACACGGGGGAGGGCGCGTTGGGGGCGGAGACCAGTGCCGCCACCCTCACGCTCTTCCTGATCTCCATGTGGGTGCTGGCCATCATCGCCCGCCCCTACACCTGGTGGCGCCTCGGTCTGGTCGCCGCGATGGCGGCCGGCTTCCTGCTGGTCCTCGTCGTCCCCTGGCTCCAGGACTTCTTCGCCCTGCGCCTGGTCGGTACGACGATGCCGTGGACGGCGGTCGCCATCGCGGCCGGGGCCTCGGCGGTCCTGGAGTTCCTGTGGAGGTGGGTGGACCGCCGCTTCCCCGCCTAGGGCCCGCAGGGGAAACCGGACCCGCGCGGCCTGCGTCCTCGCCTCTGACCGACTCGTCGCGAAGGGGAGACGCACGACATGAACCCGGATCAGCCGGTGGAGTTCCACGCCCCGTGCGGGCATCTGATCGCGGCACCGGCCGATCGCGTCGGGCAGGAGGTCCGCTGCCCCCACTGTCACCGGGTGGCCCGGGTCCCCGCGCCCGACATCCCGTACGCCTCGCCGGTGCCGGTCCCGGCCGGCGCCATCGAGCCGGCCGCGCTGACCGCCCTCTACGTGACCACGCTGATCGGGGGTCTCCTCGCCGCCGGCCTGATCTACCTGCTCATGTTCGACGAGTTCTCCGAGTCCGAGCTGGTCTCGATCACCCCGCTGTGGTTCTTCCCCGTCGTCTTCGGCCTGTACGGCTTCGCCTCCCAGCGGCTGCTGCGCCACATCGCCACCGGCCGCGCGGGAACCCTCGGCGAGGCGGCCCGTGTCTCCATCGACGTGGCCGGGTACTGGGCGGCCCTGGTGCTCTTCCCGTTCCTGGTGCTGAAGTGGCGCAGCTCCCTGCTCGTGTCGCTGGCGGCCGCGCTCTTCTGGGCCGTCCTGCTGTGGCTGTTCTTCGCCCTGCTCTTCCCGGCGCTCTGACCACGCGACGAGGGGTGCCGCGGCCGACGACCGACCACGACCCCCCTCACCGGGTCCGCGCCCCGCGCGCTACTTCACGTCGACGTAGTCGCCCGTGGCGTTGACCGGCGCCGTCGTGGTGACACCGGCGTAGCTGAAGCGCCAGTAGCCGTCGTACGTGGCGGTGCCGGTGGCCTTCACATTGCCGTAGGTGTCCGAGTAGACCGTCTTGACCGTGGTGTACGTGCTGGTGCCGGCCTTGCGGAACTGGAGCTTCACCGGCTGCTTGGCGAAAGCCTTGTAGGTGTGGCTCTGCCAGTCGGCGCGGGTGAGCTTGCCGGTCGCGGTGACGGTCCTGCCCTTGGTGACGGGCTCCGGACCGGCGTTGACGGTCAGCTTCGCGAGACGCTGGACGAGGGTGGAGGCCGACCCGCTCTGCTCCTTGTAGCCGACCTTGCTGTAGTCGATCTGGCCGCTCGTGGGGTCCTGGCCGTTGAAGGCGATGGCGTCGGCGCCCGTCTTCCAGGTTCCGGCCTGGGAGTTGAGCAGATCGCCCTCGCCCGGCCGGATGTCGATGGTGCCCGTGCAGCTCTCGGTGGTCGTGGTGGTGACCTTGCAGGTGGCGAAGTCGTCGCCGAAGAGCTGCGGGGTGCTGTCGTCGCCGAAGGTGCCTCGATAGAGGAAGGGCTCGACGAAGAAGTCTCCGGCGGTGACGTTGACGCCCGACCCGTGCGTCAGCGTGAACGACACGGGGGTGCTGACCGTGCCGCCGATCCCGACCTTGACGGACTTGGCGACCTTGAAGTTCGAGAAGGTGACGTCCAGCGTGTACGGACTACCGCTGGTCGCGACCGAGCCGGCCGCCTGTGCGGACGGCACGGCCAGGGCGGAGAAGGCCAGGGCGCCGAGGACGGCGGCCGCGGTGGCTCTTGTGCGCATGTGTTCCCCAAGTGGAGAAGAGTTGATCGAGGGGCCAGTCGGCCCGCCGTATCTGAACACGCGTTCCCACCACATACGGGACTCTTCGTCCACTTCTTACGAAAGTCCGACTCCCACCTTACGAAACGAAAAGGGCACGGAAAGGGCGCCGACCCGGGAGAACCCGGACCGACGCCCCTGTGTCTCACCGCTGGCCGCGGCTCACTTCACGTCGACGGCGTCGGCCGCGGACGTCACGGCCGGCGTGGTCGAGGTGCCCGCGAACACGTAGCGGAACGAACCGTCGGCGCTCGCCTTGACGGTGGTCTTCAGCGCACCGCCGGAGCCCGACTTGACCGTCTTGACGTCCTTGAAGGTGGACGTGCCCTTCTTCTTGAACTGCAGCTTCACGGACTGGCTGGTGTAGCCCGCGTACTTGAGGGTGTCCCAGTTGGCGCGGGTCAGCTTGCCGGAGACCGTGATGGTCTTGCCCTTCTTGACCGGCTCGGGAGAGGCGTTGGTGGTCAGCGCGGACGCGCGCTTGACGCTGGCCGTGGAGTGCTTCTCCTGGATGTTGTAGTCGCCGTCCTTGCCCAGGGCACCGGCGTAGACGTGCCACTTGCCGGCCAGGACATTGCTGTAGATGTTGTCGTTCGGGTCGGCGACGACGGTCACCTTGCAGGTGGACGTGGTCGCGTCGACGGCGGTGCAGGTGCCGTTCTCCGCGTCCGGGACCATCGCGCCCACGACATCGCCGGAGTCGATGTCGTTCCCCTTCCACAGGAAGGCGTAGCCGTCCTCGATGCCCGACGGGTCGGTCGCGGTGACGGAGATGGTGACGCTCTTCTTCTTGGAGGTGCCGACCACGATGTCCTTGCCACCGTTGACGGTGACCTTCTTGATGACGGTGTCGCCGACGATCTCGTCCGCCAGGGCCCCGAACGGCGTGATCGACGCCCCGAGGGCGCCGGGCGCGTCATCGGCCTGCGCGGCCGGAACGGCGAAGACGGACAGGGCGACGGCGCCCGAGACGGCGATGACAGTGGCACGCATACGCATGTTTTTTTCCCCCGGTGCTGAGGTGGGGCCGACGGTCGTCATCACGTCGGCCGGGTGGTCGCGAGTCGGTCGACCCGCTGGCTCTGCGAGTGGGGGACGGGCCGGTCGCCCGGCAGTCCCCCTGGGTCCGCCTGCTTACTTCACGTCGATGGTGTCGCCCGTGGCGGTCGCGCCCGCCGTGGTCGAGGTGCCCGCGAAGACGTAGCGGTACGTGCCGTCGACGCTCGCCTTGACGGTGGTGGACACGGCGCCCGTGGAAGCGGAGTTGACGGTCTTGACCGTCTTGTAGGCGGTCGTGCCGGCCTTCTTGAACTGCAGCTGCACCGGCTGGCCGCCGAGCGCGCCGTTCACCCCGGTGTTCCAGTTGGCGCGGGTCAGCTTGCTGGTGACGGTGATCGTCGCACCCTTCGCGACCGGCTCCGGGGAGGCGTTCGCACCCGCGAGCTGGGCGGCGCGCAGGACCTTGAACGACTTGAGGTTGTCCTTCTGGACGTAGTCGTAGTCCTTGGCCTGGGCGATCGCCCAGGTCTTCCACGTACCCGCGACGGAGTTGATGGTGTTGCCGTTCGGCGTGAAGGTGAAGCTCGCCGTGCAGTTGGACTTGGTCGACGTCACCTTCTTGCAGGTGATCGGGTCCTTGCTCGGCGAGGCCGCGCTGTCGGCGGTGTCGATGTTCGCGCCGCGGTACAGGTAGGCCGTGGCCATCCGGTGGCCGGAGTTGTCCGTCACCGTGAACTTGAGCGTGATGGTCTTCTTGGCCTTCGCGCCGACGACCACGGCCTTGCCGCCGTTGACGGAGACGCTGGTGATCTTGATGTTGCCGTACTTGTCGTCGGCCTGCGCGGCCGGAGCGGCGAGGGCGGTCAGAGCCAGGGCGCCGGTGATGACGAGGCCCAAGGTCGCACGCTTGTGCAATGTATTCCCCACGTAAGAGGGGACCCGCGGGCGAAGACGAGGCACGACAGTGCCGGCACGCGGGGCCCGAGTGTCTGGAGAGCCGGGTGGCTCACCAGACCAGACTCGGGGCCCCTGGGAATGGTTGTATGAGTTGTGAACAACCTTTGCGAATGTTGCGCAGATCACATCGCGGAGGTTTGATCAGTCGAACCAGCGGTCCCGCGCCAACTCCGCCGTCCTCGACGGGTCTTCGAGCAGGGCCGCCACCTCGAAGCGGCGGGGCCATTGACCCGCCGCCCAGGCCAGCCCGGCCGCGACCCCCTCCAGCGTGGCGGCGTGCAGCACGCCGTCCCGGGTGCGGCGCCAGTCCAACTCCACGCCGTCGACGACCAGTTCCTCGTGCTCGACGTACGACGAGGGCGTGGCCGGGCCGAGCAGGACCCGAACCGACTCCGGCACCTCGTGCTCCGTGCCCTCCGAGTCGACCTGCCCGGTCACCGACTCACTCAGCCGCCGCACCTGGAACAGCTCGGCCAACTCGGCGGCCCGCGACGGCCGTACGGGAAGCAGCGGCACACCGGAGGTGAAGGGCAGCAGGTCGGGCGAGTCGACGACCACGGCGTCGGCCGCGTCCACGACGGTCACCTCACCGTCCACCACCGCCCGCAACTCGTCGGGGAGAGTCACCTGTTCGGGGTCCAGGTCGGCCAACGCGCCGTACAGGCCGTGCAGTTGCGCGGCGCTCACCGGCAGGTCGGGGTCGGCCAGGCGGTCCAGCAGTTCGGCGGCGCCGCCCGGCTCGTCCAGCAGCGCGGCCACCGAGGTGCGCACCCCCAGCGCCCGCAGGACCTGCTCGTCGTCGAAGCCGGTGGCGTCGGCCTCGTCGTACAGACCGCGCAGCAGCGGGTCGCCGCCGGCCGCGAGCAGGCCCGCCGGGCGGCGGCCGTCGAGGACGGGGTTACCGCGCAGCCACCAGGCGGTGTAGGGGCGGACGACCTCGTGCGTACCGTCCGGAAGCAGGATGCGCACCGGCTGGACCAGCGCGTCGCGCAGCGGCGGGCGGGCGAGCAGCGCGAGCGCCTCCGGCCAGCGGTCCTCGTCGACGAGGTCCAGGTCGCGCACGGCCACGAGCTCCGTCGCGACCGGCGGCACCGGGCTGTCCGGGAACCGGTCGAGGATGTCCTCGGCCCACACGTCCACCGCGTCCAGCAACCCGGCGTCGTCGGGCTCGGCGAAGTCCCCGTCGCGCGGCTCCAGTTCGTCGGGGTCGAGGACGACGTCGGTGGCGCGTACGAGGGCGAAGTTGGCGAGCACGCCACAGGCGGCCAGGGGCTGTTCGCCCCAGCGCTCGGCCAGTTCGGCGTCGACGAAGGCGAGTTCGTCCTCGCGCATGACCCGGGCGAACGGGCTGCCGGGCAGGACCAGCTCACCGGCCGGGGCCGGCTCGCCGTCCTCGTCGGCCAGGGCGAGGGCGCCGAGCCAGGGCTCGTCGCCGGGTTCGAGGCCCGCGTCACGGACCAGGGCGAGGACCAGGTCGGCCAGCTCCTCCGCGTCCGGCCGGCCGTCCTCCTCGTCCCAGACACCGCCGTCGTCGTCCAGGGAGGCGGCCACGGCGGCCCGTACCTGCGGGGTGGTGAGCACGGCACGCGGGGTCGCGGGCAGCGCGCCCAGCTTCTCCAGGAGGGGGTGCGCGGCGTCCGGGTGGGCGACCTTCAGCCCGAGGCGGGCGAGCGTGTCGGGACGCGCCGTCTGCGGGCCGTCGGGGGCCGGAAGCAGGACCTGCCGGGGGCCGATGGTGGTCCGCCCGTCCGCGAGCGGCACGGGCAGACCGGACAGCCGGTCCGGATCGACCCCGGCGAGGCTGTCGTACAGCCGCCGCCACCAGTCGGGCGCCTTCTCCAGCCCCGCGAGCCGGTCGATCGCGTCCCCCAGCGGCAGGCGCGCGACGCCCAGCGTCCGCAACTCCGCGCGCCGTTCGAGCCCGGCGGGCAGCAGACAGGGCAGGACGTCCGCGAGCACCTGGACCGTCTCGGCGCCGGCGCCCTCCACGACCTCGGCGTCACGCGGACGCAGCGCGGCGGACAACTCGTCCAGCTCGTCGTCGGGTTCGGGCATCACGGCACGCGGCAGGAACGCGGTGCGCGGCAGCCGCTCCAGGATCGCCTGCCGCAAGGCGCCGTCCAGCTCCCCCTTGCCCAGCGGGCCGGGCACGAGGTCGATGACGCCCTCGCCGACCGGCTCCCAGGCGGCGAGGAGCGCGGCGTACGCGTCCGCCGCGCGCTGCACGAGGAAGTCGGTGAGCGGCCCGGGCGCGGCGTGCCGCCGGGTCGTGTCCAGCGGGAAGGAGGCGATGAGCAGCGCGGGCACCCCGAGGGCCTCGTCGCTCGGCGTCGGCGCGTGCACGACGGCGCTGGTGCGCGGCCGGACCGGCGCGCCGTCGGGCCCGGTCGGCACCGCCCAGGTGACGGACCAGTGCGGCCGCAGCCGCTCCTCGACGGGCCGGTCGGCGAGCAGCGCGGCCTCGATCGCCCCGTGCTCGGCGACGGTGCGCCAGCGCGTGACCCCGTCCCGCGAGTCCTCCACGACGACGTACGCCCCCTCCACGCGCCGTCGCAGCGTCCGCGCCTCGTCGGCGCCGACCTCGATGACGACCTCGTCGAGGCCGGGCAGGGCCAGCAGCAGCGCGTCGTCGACGGCGTGCAGCAGCCGCTCGGCGAGATCGGCGGCGGCGGCGTCGCGCAGCGGCAGGATCACGACGGTGTCGTACGACTCCGGAGCGGACCCCTCGGCGGCGAACGGCAGCCGCAGCAGCGGCACATGGCCGTCCCGGCGGCGGATCTCGTCGCCCAGTCCCGGGCTGTGCCGGGCGGTGTCGGCGGCGAGCAGCCGGGCCTCGGCGAGCGACCAGCGGATACCGCCGTGGCGCCCGACGACGGCGGGCTCGTCGGTGACGGCGAGGACGGCGGCGAAGCCGACGCCGAACCGGCCCACGGCGCCCTCGTGGCCGCCGCTCTGGCTGTCGCGCTTCGCGGACGCGCGGAGCGTGGACAGCGACTCCACGCCGCCCGCGTCCAGCGGGGCTCCGGTGTTGGCGGCGACGAGGACCCCGTCCCGGAGGGTCAGCCGCAGCCGCCCGGGGACCTTCGCCCTGGCGGCCGCGTCGGCGGCGTTCTGCGCCAGCTCCACGACGAGGCGGTCGCGGTAGCCGCCGAGGACGAGGTCCTCCTCGGCGTTGGCGTCCTCGCGGAACCGGGCGGGACTGGTCGCCCAGGCGTCCAGCACGCCCCGCCGCAGTCGCGCCGTCCCGAACGGGTCCGCACCCTCGGCTGCCGGCCGCACGAACTTGCTCACGGTTCACTTCTCCCTGTCGCCTGGTGACCACGAAGGTACCGGGTCGCTGCGCTGGCTTGGCCGTGTGTCCAGGGGGGTGGGGGGTAGCTGGTATGTCCGGAGGTGCGGGTGGGTGGGGGTTGCTCGCGCAGTTCCCCGCGCCCCTGAAAACCAGGGGCTGCGCCCCATGCTTTTCACGCCCGCAGAACCGTGAGTTTCCAGCCCCGCAGGCCCGCGCTTTCAGGCCCGCCGGGCCCGCGCTTTCAAGGCCTGCGGGGGCCTGATGTTTTCAGGGGCGCGGGGAACTGCGCGAGAAGCCCCACCGGAGCCGCAGTCGCCCACGGACCCGCACCCCCGAGCTCTCGGGCGAACCGGATCACTGAACCGGCGGCACTACGAATGCCCCAGGTCCGCCTCGGACTCGGCCTCCTCAGACACCGGCACGGACCCGGAGTCCGCCGCCGGCCGCAGCGGGAAGGGATCCACCCGCGTCTCGTCCAACCGCGGCGGAGCCGGCCGCGGCGGCTTCGGCATGACCGCCGCCTCCGAGTGCCCCCCACACCCGTACGTCAGCGACACCATCCGCCCGTCCGCCGGCGCGAACTCGTTCGCGCACACCCCGAAGGCCTGCCCGAGCGACCCCCCGATCGGCACAAGGAATCCACAGCTCACACACGCGGCGGGCGCGGCCTGCGCCATCGCGGTCTTCGCCCCGAACCCTTCCTCCCACCGGTCCGCCGCCGTGTGCAGCCCGTACCGGGACAGGACGCGCGCCCGGCGCATCCCCAGTTCCTCGGCGACCGCGGCGATCGACCCCCGGCTCGGCACGAGCGGCAGGTTCGCCGGCGCCCCACCGGTGACCTCGGCGTCCTCCGCCTCCACCAGCTCGGCCATGTCGTGCGAGACCGGGGAGTTGGGCAGCGGTTCGTCCTCGCCGGAGTACCCGGGCTCCAGCCGCAGGTCGTCCGCGTCGGTGGGCAGCAGATCACCGGGGCCCATGTCACCGGGCCTGAGCCGCTCGCTCCACGGCACCCACTCCGGCGCGAGCAGCGCGTCCGGGCCGGGCAGCAGGACGACCTCGTCGAGGGTCACGAGCTTCGCGCGGGAGGCGCGGGCGACGGTGACGGCCCAGCGCCAGCCCCGGTAGCCCATCTCCTTGCACTCGAAGAAGTGCGTCACCACACGGTCGCCCTCGGAGATCAGCCCCGCGTGCTCGCCGACCACGCCGGGCGCGGCGGCCTCCTCGGCGGCGGAGCGGGCGAGGTCGACGGCCTCGGCGCACAGACGGTCGGGGGTGCGGCTTCGCGTTGTCGCTGCGCTCACAGGTATCGCTTCTCTCCTACGCCGTCTCACGAGTGCGCCTCCCTCGGCGGGGGGTGCGGACGGAGCGGACCAGGGGGCCGCGTCGACGTCCGCGCCCGATCGCACTCGGGCGCACCTATGTCATCCATTCTGCGGGATGAACGAGAGGCGCGCGGCCGAGAACAACCGCCGCAGGCGCGCTATGCACGCTACCTTCTCCGAGGCTCGGCGCCCACACCGACGTAAGGGTTCCGCGATTCCGCTGCGCTCGGCTTTGGCCGGAGGCCGGTGGTGAGGGCGGACTGCAAACGGTACCGACGGTTGGCGAAAAACCGCCGTGGCCTGCGGCCGGCCCCACGTCAGCCGGTCCGGAAGCCGGGGCGACGTGGGCATCCGCGGCCCGGTGGGGCTTCTCGCGCAGTTCCCCGCGCCCCTGAAAACCAGGGGCTGCGCCCCATGCTTTTCAGGCCCGCAGGGCCGTGGTCCTTCAGGCCCGCAGGGGCCTGAAGTTTTTGGGGGCGCGGGGAACTGCGCGAGAAGCCCCACCGGAGCCGCAGTCGCCCACGGACCCGCACCCCCACCCCATGAGGCGCCCCCGCCCTCCCACGGCCATACGAGCGGTAACCGCACTACCCCCCGCCATCTCGGGGCACTATGACGGGGTGACCGGCGCCGAGCGGAGCGGAGCGCGCGGGTCGGGTCGGGTGACCGGCGCGGCCCGCTCGGTGGGCCGCGCCCTGCACCTCCCGTTCACCGGCCCCGCCCGAGGCATCCGCAAGGCCACCCACGCCCACGGCGCCGGCGAGTCCGGCCTCGGCAAACTCATCGAACTGCACGGAGTGAACGGCGCGGGCGACGTGATGATCACCGTCTCCCTCGCCTCCACCGTCTTCTTCTCCGTCCCCACCGACGAGGCCCGCGGCCGCGTCGCCCTCTACCTCGCCATCACCCTCGCCCCCTTCGCCCTCCTCGCCCCCGTCGTCGGCCCCCTCCTGGACCGTCTTCCGCACGGCCGCCGCGCCGCGATGGCCGGCGCCATGCTGACGAGGGCGTTCCTCGCCCTGATCCTCGTCGGCGCCGTCGAGACCGGCCGCATCGAGATGTACCCCGCCGCCCTGGGCGTCCTCGTCGCGTCCAAGGCGTACGGCGTGGTCAGAAGCGCGGTCGTGCCCCGTCTCCTCCCGCCGCGCTTCTCCCTGGTGAAGGCCAATTCCCGGGTCACCCTCTGCGGCCTGCTGGCCACCGGCGTCGCCGCGCCCATCGGCGCCGGGCTCCAGGCCCTCGGCCCCCGCTGGCCGCTCTACGGCGCCTTCCTGATCTTCGTGGCGGGTACGTTCCTCTCCTTCACGCTGCCCGCGAAGGTCGACTCGGCGAAGGGCGAGGACCGGGCCCTGCTCGCGGCGGACGCCGAGCATCTGCACGGCCCGCACCGCAGCAGCACGCTCAAACGGCCCGGCCTGCGGACGGTCGGCCCGGCGGTCACCCACGCGCTCGGCGCGAACGCCGCCCTGCGCGGCCTCTCCGGCTTCCTGATCTTCTATCTGGCGTTCCTGCTGCGGATCCACCCGTTGCACGGGCAGAGCGCGGCCCTGTCGCTCGGCATGGTGGCCGTGGCCGCCGGCACGGGAAACGCGCTGGGCACGGCCGTCGGCGCGTGGGTGAAACAGCGGTCGCCGGAGCTGATCATCGTGACCGTCGTCGCCGTGGAACTCGCGGTGGCGATCCTGGCCGCGCTGTTCTTCGGCACGTTCTTCATCGCCGCTCTCGCCGCGGTCGCCGGTTTCTCGCAGGCCCTGTCCAAGCTGTCGCTGGACGCCCTGATCCAGCGCGACGTCCCCGAACTCGTGCGGACCTCGGCCTTCGCCCGCTCCGAGACCCTGCTCCAGATGTCCTGGGTGGTCGGCGGCGCCGTCGGTATCGCCCTGCCCCTCAACGGCACCCTGGGGATGGCCGTGGCCGCCGCGATCGTCGCCGCCGGCTGGCTCACCACGGTCCGCGGACTGCTCTCCTCCGCCCGGCACGGGGGTGCGCCCCGCGCCCGGGTGGCATGACCTACGGCCGACCGACCCCGGCACGCCGTACCCCACATAGGGGCGCCCCTGGACACGCCAGATAGCCTTCGCCCATGACCTCCCAGCGTTCCCGTCGCGCCGCAGCCACTCTCGGCGCTGTTTCCGCCGGACTTCTCGTCCTGTCGGCCTGCGATGAGCCCACGCCGATGGCCACCGTCACGATCGGTACCGACTCGATCAGCTCCGAGGCCGCCTGCTACCGCACCCTCACCGCCGAGCAGGCCAAGGAGTGCGCGCAGGAGAAGCCCTCCAAGTCGATCGAACTGCCGGAGGGCGAGACCCTGCGCATCGGCGTCGACCCGGAGGTGGCGGACACGGGCTGGGCCCTGTGGATCAACGGGCAGCAGGCCACCAACGACACGTTCGACAAGACGTACTGGGCCTTCGAGAACCCCGGTCTCTTCGCCACCCAGCCCGGTCAGGCCGCCCAGAAGAAGCTGACCATCAGCGTCGTCCAGCAGAACGCCGAGGGCTCGAAGATCGAGGGCGTGTGGAACTTCGAGCTGAAGAACCCGGACGCCTGATCCCCTGCCGACCCTCATGCGTGTCCTCGTAGCCACCGCCGTCCCGGCCGAACGGGACGCGGTGGCACGAGCGTTTCCGGCCCCGGCGACCGAGTCCCGCCTCCCGGCCGCCACCCTCCACCGCTTCCGCCCCACCGGCCCGGAGTACGACCTCCTCGCCGCCGGCGTGGGCCCCGCGCTCGCGGCCGCGTCCGTCGCCGGCGCGCTGACGGCGGCGGTCCTGGAGGGCAGGCCGTACGGGCTGGTCGTGTCCGCCGGGATCGCGGGCGGATTCCTGCCCGAGGCCCCCCTCGGCTCCCTCGTCCTCGCCGACGAGATCACGGCGGCCGATCTGGGCGCCGAGACACCGGACGGCTTCCTCCCGGTCACCGACCTCGGCTTCGGCACCGTCACCCACCGGCCGCCCCCCGCCCTCGTACGCGCCGCGGCGACCGCCACCGGCGCCCGTACCGGCACCGTGCTCACCGTCTCCACGGTCACCGGCAGCGCCGAGCGCGCGCACGCCCTGCGCGCCCGCCACCCCCGCGCGCTGGCCGAGGCGATGGAGGGCTTCGGGGTCGCCGAGGCCGCCGCCGCGCACACCACGCCCGTACTGGAACTGCGGGCCGTCTCCAACCCCGTGGGCCCGCGCGACCGCGCCGCCTGGCGGATCGGTGACGCCCTGACCGCACTCACCACGGCCTTCGGGAAGCTGACGCCCGTACTGGAGAGTTGGGACCCACATGAGCCCTGATCCGACCATGAGCCCTGAAACGAGCCCCGCGAGCGCCCCCGGGGCGGCCGGCGGCGCGCTGCGGATGGCGTACTCGCCCTGTCCGAACGACACGTTCGTCTTCGACGCCTGGGCCCATGGCCGGATCCCGGGCGCGCCCGCGCTCGACGTGACGTTCGCGGACATCGACATCACCAACGGGATGGCCGAACGCGGCGATCTCGACGTACTGAAGGTGTCGTACGCCGTCCTGCCGTACGTCCTCGACGCGTACGCGCTGCTGCCGTGCGGCGGTGCGCTCGGGCGGGGCTGTGGTCCGCTGGTGCTGACGCGGGAGCCGGGGACGGACCTCACCGGCCGTACGGTTGCCGTGCCGAGCGAGCGGTCGACCGCCTATCTGCTGTTCCGTCTCTGGGCGGCGGACACCCTGCCCGGCGGGGTCGGCGAGATCGTCGTGATGCCGTTCCACGAGATCATGCCGGCCGTGCGGGACGGGAAGGTCGACGCCGGACTCGTCATCCACGAGGCCCGTTTCACGTACCGGAACTACGGCCTCCACAAGCTCGCCGACATGGGCGAGCACTGGGAGGACACGACGGGACTGCCGATCCCGCTGGGCGCGATCATCGCGAAGCGCTCGCTGGGGCGGGAGACCCTGACGGCGCTCGCCGAGACGGTCCGCGCCTCCGTCCGCGCGGCCTGGGACGACCCCGAGGCCTCTCGCCCGTACGTCCTGGAGCACGCCCAGGAGATGGACCCGGCCGTCGCGGACCAGCACATCGGCCTGTACGTCAACGAGTTCACGGCCGACCTCGGCGAGGACGGCTACGCGGCGGTCAGGGGGCTGCTCACCCGCGCGGCGGCCGAGGGACTGGTACCGCCCCTCGGCCCGGACGCGCTCGAATTCCCTTGAGCGGGACGGAAGTCGGGTCGGTCACACGTCCAACTGGTCAGCCACGGCGCGCAGCAGACCCGCGATCTTCTTGCCGGCGGCACGGTCGGGATAGCGGCCCCGCTCCAGCATCGGCGTGATGTTCTCCAGCAGTGTGGTCAGGTCCTGCACGATCGAGGCCAGCTCGTCGGGCTTCTTGCGCTGGGCGGCGGCCACCGACGGGGCGGGCTCCAGGATCGTCACGGAAAGGGCCTGGTCACCGCGCTGACCCGCAACGACTCCGAACTCGACCTTCTGGCCCGGCTTCAAGGTGTCGACACCGGCGGGCAGTACGGAGGAGTGGACGAAGACGTCACCGCCGTCGTCGCGGGAGAGAAAGCCGAAGCCCTTCTCGCTGTTGAACCATTTGACCTTGCCAGTCGGCAAAGCACACACTCCCTCGATCGCTCCCGGACGCCATCCGGACGCCGTTGACCTGGCGTCGCACCAGCCTACCGGGGCCTACCCCAACCAAACACGCCCTTAACCACGACAGCGGCGAGACTGAGCCCCGCCTGTGCCAGCAGAGGCGCAAAGCAGTGCAGGAAGCGTGGAGGAACAAGCCTTCTCTGACTTCCGCCCGTCTTCCCGCCATGTCCCGCTGGAGGCACGGACAGACGCAGGGCTCTGCTGGAAGGCGAGTTCACCTCACCGAAAGCACCAGACAGCACGAGCGCTGTACTGGCACTCGGACCATCCCCGCGTCAATGGCCATCACGAGCAAAGCCCTCTTGCATGGCTCGCCGAAGCCTGTCCGGAGAAGCTGCCTTCAGGACATCGGCGTCGGAAACTGCGTGTCAACTACCTGGAACCGAAGTTCCGGGCTTGCTGCTCGGATTCACCGATGGCTTCTGTGAACCCGGCCGCATCCAGCTCTCGTATCTCAACCATGTCGCCGGTCAGGCTATGAGGGTGAGGGCAGGGACCTGTGACTCGGCCCCGCGGACCCACGCGTACCAGCCACGGTGGCTGATGTTGTAGGACGCATTACGGTCGGCGTGCTCAGCGAAGCCACACGACCGACAGACGAACACGGCCTGCGAGGGCCGGTTGGCTTTCCCAATGTGGTGGCAGCGGGAGCATTCCCGACTGCTGTATGCCGGATCGACGTGGACCACCGGAACCCCGGCGCGTTTCGCCTTGTAGACGATGAACCTGTCGAGCTGGTGGAACGACCAGGAGTGCAGCGTGACGCGCTGGGGCTTCCTCAGCCGTACCCGTTCGCGGATGCCCGTCAGATCTTCCAGGGCGATTCCGCGACCGGTGCGTTGAGCCTCCGCCACGATGCGCTTACTGATCTTGTGATTGATGTCGCGGGCCCGGCGCTTTTCCTTGCCCGCGCGCTTTTTCGCCCGCCGCTTGGCAGATTTGGTGTTCTTCTTCTGCAGGTTCGTGCGCAGATTCCGGTCCGCTTCGCGACGCCGGTTCAGGCGGCGCCCGCTGTACCGCTTGCCGGTGGAGGTGGTGGCGATATTGACGATGCCCAGGTCCACCCCGATGAACCCCACGGCGTGTGCGTTCTCCTCGGCCTCGGCGATATCGCAGGTCACCAGCAGATACCACTGCCCGTTCCGGCACAGCAGATCGGACTCACCCCTGCGGTGCGCGGCCACCACTGCCATCTGCCCCGCCTCGCCGGTGAACGCGACGTTCTTCATCCGCCCGGCCGTGGTCCAGATGGACACGGTGCGCCGCTTGTGCTGCCAGGACAGCATCCGGTCGTCATAGGGCTGGGCGGCGTCCGCACGGAAGGTGACCGGCTTGCCGGCCGCAGTCTCGTACCGCCTGGAGCCGGGCTTGCCGTGGGTTCCGTTACGGAGGTTGGCGCGCAACGTCGTGTAGGCGTCACAGGTCTTCTTGATCGCGTGCTGGGCGGCCTGAGCCCCCAAATTCCACTGGTCCTTGATCTGCTGATAGGTGTGCTTTCGCAGCGCCAGGGGTTTGGCCGCCTTCGCTTCGAAAGCGACATGGGCGGCCCACGTGGCGGCCTCGTTGCAGGCACGCAGGGTCGCCTCAAGCGCCGCCGCCTGGAGGGGCGTCGGCAGGAGTTTGACCTGCACCACCAGCTTCATGAGCACGAACGTACACACCCGTACGAACAGCCAGCGTGCGTTCCCTTTCCTTCACCCGAACGAGCGACCAGCCCCGAGCCGCGACCACAGCGCCACCTCCCTCGCGCTGGGAACTACCCTGGTCGGGTGCGTGACAAAACCCAACCGAATTCCGCCGAACCCGGTGACCGACTGATCCGCGTCGGCGGCGTCGTCTTCATCGTCGGCGCCGTGGCCACACTCGTCACCGTGGCCCCGCTGTTCCTCGGAACGACTCCGTTCCCCACGTACATGTTCGTCCTGAGCATGCTCATGGGGGTCGGATTCCTCATCGCCGGCGCCGGAGTCCTCCAGTCCGTCGCGGCGGGGCGCCGAAGGGCCCGCGAGGCACGTTTCTAGCGACGGGCCCGCGAGGCACGTTCTAGCCCCGGTGCGCGGCGAGCCACGCGGGGAAGGCCGTCAGGTCCGCGAGGACGACGTCGGCGCCCGCCTCGCGCAGCTCGCGCTCGTCGCAGGGGCCGGTGGCGACGGCGACCGCGTACGCCTCGGCCGTGCGCGCGCCGCGTACGTCGCCGATGTGGTCGCCGACGTACACGCTCGCGCCGTACTCGCGCAGCGCGTCCGCCTTGGCCTCCGCCCACAGGTTTCCCACGAGGACGTCCGGCTCGATGCCGAGGTGCTCCAGGTGCAGCTTGGCGTTCGGCTCGTACTTGGCGGTGACCACGATCGCCCGGCCCCCGGCCGCCCGGACCGCCGCGATCGCCTCCGGCGCGCCGGGCATCGCGGGGGTCGCCGTGATCGCGATCGCCGGGTACATCTCCCGGTAGAGGTCCGCGATGGCCGGGATCTCCGCCGCCGGGAACCAGTGCGCCAGCTCCTCCGCCAGAGGCGGACCGAGCCGGGTGATCGCGAGATCGGCGTCTATGTACGCGCCCGTCCGTGCCGACAGCGCCACGTAGCAGGCGTGGATCCCCGGCCGGGAATCGATCAACGTCATATCGAGGTCGAACCCGACGGTCAGCATGCGAGAACTCATGCGGTCCATTGTGGGGGCCGGGTGGGGGCGCGTTGTCGGGTGCGCTGTCGGGTGCGGCTCCGGTGGGGGTTGCTCGCGCAGTTCCCCGCGCCCCTGAAAAGCAGGGGCTGCGCCCCGTGCTTTTCAGGCCCGCAGGGGCCTGGTCTTTAGGGGCGCGGGGAACTGCGCGAGAAGCCCCACCGGAGCCGCACCCGCCGACGAAACCCCAGCTCACCGAACCCGCTGCGACCGCCACAACAGATAGACCGCGGACGACACGGCCGCGACCCGCAGTACCCAGGGCCACGTCTCCGCCAGCGCCCCGCTCATCTGCCCCTGAGCGATCGGCTCGCCCCAGCGCCCGTCACTGCGCCCCCACAGCCACACCACACCCCCCGCGGCCACCACCCCGGGCAACCCCATCACCGCCCACTTCGACTCCGCGGGCGTCAACCTCCGCGAGAGATAGGCGATCAACCACCCCAGCCCCAGCGGCACCAGACTCCCCATCACCGCCCCCGCGACCAGCAGCACGGCCGCCAGCAACAGCAGCGGATTGGTCCACCCCCCACCAGCCGGCCGCAACCGGGGCAACGGCACCCGCCGCCGAGCCGGGGCCCGACCCGAAGCCCCCTCCTCCGCCCCGCCCGCCGAAGCCGCCGCCTGCTTCTCGACGACGGCCCCGCGCTCCCCGCCCTTCGCCCGCTCCTCGGCCTCGTCCCCGTCCCTCTTCACCGGAGGCGGCTTCAGCAGTTCGGGGATCTCCACGCCGCCGACGAAACCCGGCACGGAGTCCCCGACCCCGAACCCGATGTCACCGCCGGGCCCCCCGCCCCCGCCGACCCGCCACCAGTCGGGCTGGGCGCCCCCCTCCCCCAGCTCGTGCAGCGGAGCGAGATGCGGCGGAGCGGCACCGCCCACCACGGGCGGCGGCACGGCATCGGCGGAAGGGGAAGCGGAACGCGGTCGCGGCACGACCCGCCGCAGCCCCCTGGACACCCCCTTGGCCCGCTCCCCGGCGTCCCCGGTGTCCTCGTCGGCCGTGTCCCCGCCCGTCACCCGCTGCACGGGCACGGCGGCCGCCGGCGGCTCCGGTACGTCACCGGGCGCGCCCGCCGCCTCGACGACCTCGTCCGGCGTACCGAGGCGGGCGATGATGCGGCGCACGGCGGCCGGGCTGTCCACCGGCGCCTTGGCCCGCCGTCGGTCGATCTCGTCCCGCAGCCCCGACACCAGCCGCATCCGCGTCGACGACGGCAACTGCCGCTGCTGGGCCAGGTCGCCGACCCGGCTCAGATACTCGTAGACGACCTGGTCGCTCTCAATCCCCACGAAGCCCCTCCGGGGTTGGCGCGCGTACTTCCTCCCGACGGTATCGCTTCCGGGGAGGGCCCTCAGGTGCCGGACAGGCAAGGGGCGCGGGGAACTGCGCGACCAGCCCCCACCCGCCCGCACCCGCCGACGAAACAGGCGCCCCCAAGCCAAGAGGCGCCCCCGCCCCACGCAGCCGCTACCGTTGGCCGGATGAGCACCGAGGAGCAGTTCCCCACGGAGACGGCGCCCGCCGGTGGAGCCCCCCGTTCCCTGGCGGAAGCCCTGCGCGGGCGGGACGACCGCTCGCTCGCCGTGCTGCTCCGGGCGCGGCCGGACCTCATCACGCCCGTGCCCACCGACCTGACCCAGCTGGCGACCCGCGCCGGCACCCGCGCGTCGGTCGTCCGGGCCCTGGAGCGGCTGGACCGGTTCGCCCTGCAGACCGCCCAGGCCCTGGCCGTGGCGGCGGACCCGGCGTCGTACGACGAACTCGCCTCCCTGCTGGCAGGTGACGACGCGGACCCCGCCGTCACCGCCGCGCTGCCCCGCGCCCTCGGCACCCTGCGCGACCAGGCCCTCGTATGGGGCCCCGAGAACCGGCTGCGCCTCGTCCGCACGGCCCGTGAGCTGCTCGCGCCCTCGCCGCAGCATCCCTCCCCGACCGGTCTCGGCCCGACCGTCGCGGAGGCCACGGCGGGCATGTCGCCGGGGCGGGTCCAGGAGATCGTCGCGGCGGCCGGTCTGCCGAGCACCCACGACTCGGTGTCGGCGGTCACGGCCCTCGCGGCGCTCTTCACCGACCGCCGCCGCATGGCCGCGCTCCTCGCCACCGCGCCCCCCGAGTCGCTCGACGTGCTGACCCGGCTCGTGTGGGGGCCGCCGTACGGCCAGGTCACCGCCAACCCGGCGCCCCATCTGCGCTGGCTGCTGGACCGGGGGCTGCTCCTGCCGACCGCCCCCGGCACGGTCGTCATCCCCCGCGAGGTCGCCCTGCGGCTGCGGTCGGGCCGGGCACATCGGGAGGTCCAGCCGGTGCCGCCGCCCGTCGAGGCGTCGGGCACGCACCGTCCACAGGTTGTGGACGCGACGGCGGCCGGACAGGCGTACACCGCGCTGGCGACCGTGGAGGAGCTGCTGAAGGACTGGGACGAGGGCGGCCCCGGTGTCCTGCGCGCGGGCGGGCTGAGCGTGCGGGATCTGAAACGGACGGCGGTGGCGCTCGACCTGCCCGAGCCGGTCGCCGCCTTCTGGGTCGAACTCGCCTACGCCGCCGGGCTGTTGGCCTCCGACGGCGAGGCCGACGAGCGGTACGCCGCGACGCCCGCGTACGACGAGTGGCTGGAGCTGCCCGCCGCCGAGCGCTGGGCGCGGCTCGCCACGGCCTGGCTGACGGCGACCCGTACGCCCGGCGTGATCGGGGAGCGGGACGCCAAGGACCGTACGTTGTCGGCGCTTGGCCCGGGGCTGGACCGTTCGGCCGCGCCCGAGGTGCGCCACCGGGTCCTCGCCCTGCTCGCCGGGCTCCCCGAGGGCACCTCGGCCACCCCTGACTCCGTCCTGGCCCGCCTGCACTGGGAACGCCCCACGCGCGGCGGCCAGCACCCCCAGCAGGCCCCCGCACAGCCCCCGCAGTCCCAGGCGGCCCCGGCCTCCCCCGCGAACCAACAACCCTCCGCCCGGTCGCGCCAGGGCGAGGACCTGCGGGCCCGGATCGCCCGGTGGACCCTCTCCGAGGCCGAGTCGCTCGGGATCACCGGACGCGGCGCGCTGTCCTCGCACGGCCGCGCGCTCCTCGGGCTCCCCGACGAGGCCCCCGCCCCGGCCGAACTGCCGGAGACCCCCGGCGACAAGCTCCCGGCCCACCACGTGCCCCTGCCGCACGCTCCCGCATCCGTGTCCGCCCCCGACCCCGTCGCCGAGCGGGCGGCCGCCGCCTCCCGGGCCGCCCGGCTGCTCGCGCCGCTGCTTCCCGAGCCGCTGGACCACGTCCTGCTCCAGGCGGACCTGACGGCCGTGGCGCCCGGTCCGCTGAAGCGTCCGCTGGCGGACATGCTGGGGGTGCTGGCGGACGTGGAGTCGAAGGGTGGCGCGACGGTGTACCGGTTCACGCCGGGGTCCGTACGCCGGGCGCTCGACGCGGGCCGCAGCGCGTCCGACCTGCACGACTTCCTGACCGCGCACTCCCGCACGCCGGTCCCGCAGCCCCTCGCGTATCTGATCGACGACGTGGCCCGGCGCCACGGCCATCTGCGGATCGGCGCGGCGTCGGCGTACGTCCGCTGCGACGACGACGCGATGCTCAGCGAGATCCTCGCCGACAAGCGGTCGCAGGGCCTCGGGCTGCGGCGGCTCGCGCCGACCGTCCTCGCCGCCCAGACCGACCCGGCGACGCTCCTCGACGGGCTGCGGGGGATGGGGTACGCGCCGGCCGCCGAGTCGGCGGAGGGCGATGTGCTGATCACCCGGGCGCACGCCCGCCGCACCCCGCCCCGTACGGCCCCGGAGCCCGTCCCGGACGGTCCCCCGGCCCCGGACGACACCCTGCTGGGCGCCGCGATCCGCGCCATCCGCGCCGGTGACCTCGCCTCCACGACGCCCCGCCGGGCGCCCGACGGTCCGGCCACTCCGCCGGGCACCCTGCCCCGCACCGGCTCCGCCGAGACCCTCGCGACGATGCAGGCCGCCGTCCTCACCGGCGAGGCCCTCTGGATCGGCTACGTCAACGCCGAGGGCTCCGCCAGCCAGCGGGTCATCGCCCCGGTCCGCGTCGAGGGCGGCTTCGTGACGGCGTACGACCACACGGCGGACGAGGTCCGCACCTTCCCGCTCCACCGGATCACGGGCGTCGCGGAACTGGCGGACGACGCGACCTGACCCGCCGGGTCCGGGCGACGCCGTTGATCAAACCGCCTCCCGGAGATCACCCGTTCGGGTGTACGCCGGCTTTCATGCAGGCCACGCCCGGTTTTCCCTCGCACGGGCGAGCGCGGGTCCCCCGGCGCATCGACTCCCGTGACGTCGGGCAGCCACCCTGTGTCCGATCGAGATCGACTCCTGCGCTCGAAAGGCCCATACGTACGCATGCGCCCTCTCTCCGCACTGCTCTCCGCAGCCGCCGTCGCCGTCGCCCTGGTGGGAGCGCTCGCCGCCCCGGCCGCCGCGAACCCGCCCCTGCCCCTCCCCGAACTCGGCACCCTCGTCGGCGAGGGCGTCGGCGTGGAGGGGCCGCTGATCCAGAACGTCAGCCTGCTGAAGTAGGGGCTCGGCGCAGGCGGTAGCTGTCGCCTTCGAGGAGGACGATCTCGGCGTGGTGCGCGAGGCGGTCGACCATCGCCGGGGCGGCCCCGCCGAAGATCTCCTCCCAGCGGCCGAGCGGGCGGTCACTGGTCACGATCAGTGAGCCCCGCTCGTAGCGGTGCGCGATCAGCCGGAAGAGGAGCCGGGCGGTGTCCGTGTCGAAGGGGAGGTAGCCGACCTCGTCGACGATCAGCAGGGGGCAGGCGTCGAGCGCGGACAGTTCCTCGGCGAGCCTGCCCTCGGCCCGTGCCCCGGCCAGCCGTGCGGCCCACTCCGTGGCCGTGGCGAACAGCACCCGGTGCCCGGCCTGGCAGGCCCGTACGCCGAGCCCGATCGCCAGATGCGTCTTGCCGGTGCCGGGGGCGCCGACGAACACCACGTTCCGCCCGGTGTCGACGAAGTCCAGCGTGCCCAGCCGGGCCAGCAGCCGCCGGTCGAAGGAGCGCGGGTGCCCCTCGTCGAACTCCTCCAGCAGCTTCCGCGCCGGGAACCCGGCCGCCCGCACCCGCCCCTCGACCCCGGCCCCGGCCCCGAGACCGACGCCGGGCGCGCGCCGGGTCTCGTACTGCACCAACCGGGTCCCGCCCCGCGTGAACCGGGTCTCGTACCGCTCGCGGCTGTCACCCCTCTCGCGCACCTCGTACCGCTCGCGGTTCTCGTACGACGTCGCCTGCGCCGGGATCGGCAGCGGGGTCCGGAACACCACGGGGGCGGCGGTCACCGTCGGCTCGCCGCGTTCCGTCGGTCCGCCGCGGTCCGTCGGTTCGGCCGGTCCGTGCGGGGGCTTCGGCGGCTTCGGGTCGTCGGACGGGTCGTGGTGAGTGCCGTGGCCCTTGTCCTCGCGCAGCATGGGCCCCGACATGTACGCCAGGAGCACCGCCGAGGCGATGAAGGCCATGTGGATCACCGTGCCCCACAGCAGCGCGTGGTGGGAGGTGTGGTGGACGTCCACGAACATCTGGAGCAGATGCACCGAGGAGATGCCCACGATGGCGGTGGCCAGCTTGACCTTCAGCACGTTGGAATTGACGTGCGAGAGCCATTCGGGCTGGTCGCGGTGGCCCTGGAGGCCGATGCGGGAGACGAAGGTCTCATAGCCGCCGACGATGGTCATGATCAGCAGATTGGCGATCATGACGACGTCGACCAGTTTGAGCACCGCGAGCATCACATAGGTCTCGGTGGCGCTCCCGCTCACGCACCGGACGATTAACGTCCACAGCTCGTTGAAGAACTTGTAGACGTACACCCCCTGCGCCGCCACCAGACCGAAGTACAGCGGCGCCTGGAGCCAGCGCGTGGCGAAGAGGGCGTAGCCGAGCGTGGTGCCCTGGGGGGAGACGGACGGGGTGACCGGGTCGGCGGCGTTTGCCGGGGTGGGTGGCTGCACGGTTCGCATTCTTCGGAACCACTGCCGCAAATCTGAATTCCAGCCACTCATCGGAATGAATAGACATCCAATAGGACTGGAGGCCTGTCAGGGGGAACGATCAGGCACACTGGACGTTTGGCCGAATCGAAAGGTGTCGCGCGTGAACGGTCCCCTCATCGTCCAATCCGACAAAACACTGCTCCTGGAAGTCGACCACGAGCAGGCGGACGAGTGCCGTCGGGCCATCGCGCCCTTCGCCGAGTTGGAGCGGGCGCCCGAGCACATCCACACCTACCGGGTGACACCGCTCGGGCTGTGGAACGCGCGCGCCGCCGGCCACGACGCCGAGCAGGTCGTGGACGCGTTGGTGCAGTACAGCCGCTACCCGGTGCCGCACGCGCTGCTCGTGGACGTCGCCGAGACGATGGACCGCTACGGCCGCCTCACCCTCTCCAAGCACCCGACCCACGGTCTGGTGCTGACCACCACCGACCGGCCGGTGCTGGAGGAGATCCTGCGGTCGAAGAAGGTCGCCCCGCTCGTCGGGGCCCGGATCGACCCCGACACCGTCGCCGTGCACCCCTCGGAGCGCGGGCAGATCAAGCAGACCCTGCTGAAGCTGGGCTGGCCCGCCGAGGACCTCGCCGGGTACGTGGACGGTGAGGCGCACCCGATCGAGCTGGCCGAGGACGGCTGGGCGTTGCGGCCCTACCAGAAGCAGGCCGTGGAGAACTTCTGGCACGGCGGCAGCGGCGTCGTCGTCCTGCCCTGCGGGGCCGGGAAGACCCTCGTCGGCGCCGGGTCCATGGCCCAGGCCAAGTCGACGACCCTCATCCTCGTCACCAACACCGTCTCCGCGCGGCAGTGGAAGCACGAGCTGGTGAAGCGGACCTCGCTGACCGAGGAGGAGATCGGCGAGTACAGCGGGACCCGCAAGGAGATCCGCCCGGTCACCATCGCCACCTACCAGGTGCTGACGACCCGGCGGAAGGGCGTCTACCCGCACCTGGAGCTGTTCGACTCCCGTGACTGGGGCCTCATCGTCTACGACGAGGTTCACCTGCTGCCCGCGCCGGTCTTCAAGTTCACCGCCGATCTCCAGGCCCGGCGGCGGCTGGGGCTGACGGCCACGCTCGTCCGGGAGGACGGGCGCGAGTCGGACGTGTTCTCGCTGATCGGGCCCAAGCGGTTCGACGCGCCCTGGAAGGAGATCGAGGCGCAGGGCTACATCGCGCCCGCCAACTGCGTCGAGGTCCGGGTGAACCTGACCGACTCCGAGCGGCTCGCGTACGCCACCGCCGAGCAGGAGGAGAAGTACCGCTTCTGTTCCACCACCGCGACCAAGCGGAAGGTGGCCGAGGCGATCGTCCGCCGGTTCGCGGGGCAGCAGATCCTCGTCATCGGGCAGTACATCGACCAGCTCGACGAGTTGGGCGCCCATCTGGACGCGCCGGTGATCAAGGGCGAGACCAGCAACGCGCAGCGCGAGAAGCTCTTCGACGCGTTCCGGCAGGGCGAGATCAACGTGCTCGTCGTGTCGAAGGTCGCGAACTTCTCCATCGACCTGCCCGAGGCCACCGTCGCCATCCAGGTCTCCGGCACCTTCGGCTCACGCCAGGAGGAGGCGCAGCGCCTCGGCCGGGTCCTGCGCCCGAAGGCCGACGGCCACCAGGCGCACTTCTACTCCGTGGTCGCCCGCGACACCATCGACCAGGACTTCGCCGCCCACCGCCAGCGCTTCCTGGCCGAACAGGGCTACGCCTACCGGATCATGGACGCGGACGAACTCCTGTCGGAGGGCTGAGGACGGAGGCCGCCTTGAGTGCGGGCAGCGGGAACCACGTCGTCGGGCCCTGGAGTCGGGCGGCGCAGGGCGGTTGAGGCGTCGGTGCACACGGCTGAGGCGTCGGTGCAGGGCGGTTGAGGCGTCGGGGCAGGGCGGTCAGTCGTCGGGGCAGGGGTGATCAACGGGTCGCGCACGGCGGCCCGGGGGATCACCGGCGGCGTACGCCCGCTTCCTCCGCGTACTCGCCGAGGATGACGACGTTGAAGGCGGCGCTCGCGAAGACCTTGACGGCGCGCAGGGCGTCGCCGAGGCGGTGACGGTGGTGGTGGTCGTCGAGGCCGGTCGCGCCGGGCGGCGGACCGGGTCGGCCGGAGGCCGAGGCTGGGATGAAGGTCGCTGCACTCATGTCTCCATGGTGGAACGTCCGCCTGTGGAACGCGTCGGTCTGCGGGGTGAGTGCGCTGAGTCCCCGGCTCCCCCTCAGGGCCAGGCCTCCCGTAGTACCGGCGTCGTACGGACCCCCTAGGGGTACGGCGGACGGGACCGGACAGGACCCGGAAAAAATCCGTTGGCATCCGCCCCCTCCCCTCACCTACACTCTCCGCTCTTGCCCGCCTCCCGTCCGTGGAGCGCCGCCGTCCGGACGGAAACCGGCCGGTCACCGCCGTCAGGCGTACCCCCAGCTCCCGTAGGCCCCCGGAGGCACTCCCTTGTCCGCGCACCCCACCGCCGACCCCGCCGCCCCCACCGAGCCGGCCGACCCCCTCTCCCGCGAGCGCTCCCATCTCGCCGCCTCCCGTGCCGCGTTGCGGGCCATGCGGGAGGACGTGCAGGCGCTGGACATCAAGGACGTCACCGCGAACTGGGTGAACGCGGAGGTACTCGCCCGCCAGATCGAGGAGCGGATCAAGGCCCTCGCGGACCTGAGCCACACCCCGCTCTTCTTCGGCCGCCTCGACTATCTGCACGCGCCGGGCGCGGAGCAGGCCGAGGGGGCGGAGGGGGAGCGCTTCTACATCGGGCGCCGGCACGTGCACGACGCGGACGGCGACCCGATGGTCATCGACTGGCGCGCCCCCGTCTCGCAGCCGTTCTACCGGGCGTCGAAGACCGACCCCATGGACGTCGGCCTGCGCCGCCGCTTCGGGTACACCGGCGGCGACCTCACCGCGTACGAGGACGAGCACCTCTCCGACCCTGCCGAGGCGGCGGCCACCAGCAAGCTGCTCCAGCAGGAGATCGAGCGTCCGCGTGTCGGCCCGATGCGGGACATCGTGGCGACGATCCAGCCGGAGCAGGACGAGATCGTCCGCTCGGACCTGTCCGGCAGCCTCTGCGTCCAGGGCGGCCCCGGCACCGGCAAGACCGCGGTCGGCCTGCACCGGGTCGCCTACCTCCTCTACGCCCACCGCGAGCGGCTGTCCCGCACCGGCACCCTCGTCATCGGGCCGAACCGCTCCTTCCTCCACTACATCGAGCAGGTCCTGCCCGCGCTGGGCGAGCTGGAGGTCAAGCAGGCGACCGTCGACGACCTCGTCGCCCATGTCGAGGTGCGGGGCGCGGACGACGCGGCGGCGGCCGTCGTGAAGGGCGACGCCCGCATGGCCGAGGTGCTCCGCCGGGCCGTACGGTCGCACGTCACGCTGCCCACCGAGCCCGTCGTGGTCGTCCGGGGTTCGCGTCGCTGGCGGGTGCCGGCGTACGAACTCGAAGGCATCGTGCGGGAGTTGCTGGACCGGGACATCCGCTACGGGGCCGCGCGGGACGCCCTGCCGCAGCGGATCGCGCACGCCGTGCTGGTGCAGATGGAGCGGGCGGGTGAGGCGCCCGACGACCGGGTGCAGGACGCGGTGGCGCGCAACGCGGCCGTGAAGGCGGCCGTCAAGGCGATCTGGCCGCCCGTGGACCCGGCGAAGCTCGTGATGCGGCTCCTCTCCGACGCCGACTTCCTCGCCGAGCACGCGGACGGGCTCCTGACCGAGGAGGAGCGCAAGACGATCCTGTGGGCGAAGCCGGCGCGGAGCGTGAAGTCGGTGAAGTGGTCGGCCGCCGACGCCGTGCTGATCGACGAGACCACGGACCTGGTGCAGCGCACGCATTCCCTCGGCCATGTCGTGCTCGACGAGGCGCAGGACCTCTCCCCCATGCAGTACCGGGCGGTGGGCCGCCGCTGCACCACCGGTTCGGCGACGGTCCTCGGCGACCTCGCGCAGGGCACGACGCCCTGGGCGACGCGGAGTTGGGAGGAGGCGCTGACGCATCTCGGCAAGACGGAGGCGCATGTGGAGGAGCTGACGGCAGGTTTCCGCGTCCCGACCGACGTCATCACGTACGCCTCACGGCTCCTGCCGCACATCGCGCCCGGTCTGACGCCGGTCGCGTCCGTCCGGGAGAACCCGGGCTTCTTCGACGTACGGCCGAGCGCCGACGACTCCCAAGTGGTGGCCGCCTGCGAGGAGTTGCTCCGCAACGAGGGCTCGGTCGGCCTCATCGCCGCCGACGCCCGTGTCCCCGCGCTCGCCGAGGCGCTGACGGCGGCGGGGATCACCTACCTCGCGCCCGGCGAGGAGACCACGCACGAGACCCGCCTCACCCTCGTCCCGGCCTCGCTCGCCAAGGGCCTCGAGTACGACTACGTGGTGCTGGACGAGCCGCAGGCCGTCGTCGACGGGGAGCCCGACGAACGGACCGGCCTGCGCCGTCTGTACGTGGCCCTCACCCGAGCGGTGTCGGGCCTGATCGTCACCCACGCGGCCCCGCTGCCCCCGCAGCTCGTCTAGCGTCGGCTGAACGTCAGGTGTGTGACCCCGCTGGGTGAGGAGACGGCCTCGATGTCGTAGTCCTTCTCCAGGCCCTCCAGCCCGTCCCAGAGGCGTTCGCCCCGGCCGAGCAGGACAGGGGTCACCACGACGTGCAGGTGGTCGATGAGCCCGGCGGCGAAGAAGTCCCGGACCACGGTGACCCCACCGCCGATGCGTACGTCCTGGCCGTCCGCCGCCTCGCGGGCCGCCTCCAGCGCCTCGGCGGGTGAGGCGTCGAGGAAGTGGAAGGTCGTCCCGCCCTCCATCCGGATCGACGGCCGGGGATGGTGGGTGAGGACGAAGGTCGGGGTGTGGAAGGGCGGGTTGGGCCCCCACCACCCCTTCCACTCCGGGTCCTCGTGCCATCCGGGGTAGCCGAACTTCCCCGCGCCCATGATCTCGGCCCCGACCCCGGGCTGGAACTTCCGCGCGAAGGCGTCGTCGAGGCCGGCTGTCCCGCCGGATCCGCCGGTCGCCTCGCTCCACCACCGGGTGGCAAACATCCACTCGTGCAGCCGTTCACCGGCGTGGCCGAACGGCGCGTCGCGGCTCAGGCCCTCACCGGTGCCGAAGCCGTCGAGCGAGACGGAGAAGTTGTGGACGCGGGCGAGTGACATGGCTGGTGACTCCCTTTCATCCGCTGGTCGAGCGTCGTGGGCCGGGACGACCGGCCCGGTCATGAGGGAGATGATGGCGGCCAGGACACGCCTCGCATACTCCCGTGACGGCACAGCCGCCGCCGGGGGTCCGACGGCCACCCGGATGGGCGGTCCACGTGTTCACGCCACCCCAGGCAGGTGGCTGTGCACACGCGTCGGCCCCCGGCGACCGAGGTCGCCGGGGGCCGATCAGGTGCGAGGGCGCTCTACTTGAACTTGTTGCTGGTCGCCAGGTAGACCTGCTTCGCGTTCTTGCCGAGGCGCGGCCCGGTGATGAACGTGGAGCGGTCGCTGAGGGAGTTGTTGGAGACCAGGTAGGTGCGGCCCTTGTGGGTCATGAACCAGGGGCCGCCGGAGGCGCCGCCGTTCATGGTGCAGCCGACCATGTACTGGGCCGGGTAGTCGCTCGGGTAGCTGTAGCCGAGGACGAAGCGCTTGGTGGCGCCCTGGCAGTGGTACATCTTCGAGCCGTCGTACGGGGCCTCGGCCGGGTAGCCGCGCACCTTCATGTTCTTGACCTTGTTGGCGGCGGGCGCGTTGAACCACACCGGCAGTGCCGAACCGAGGCGCTCCTCAAGGGACTTGGAGCCCTTCTCCGGCTTCACGTGCAGCACCGCGTAGTCGTACGCGGCGGCCACGGTGCCCTGGCTCGCGGCGCCGCCCTTGATCCAGGTCCCGGAGGTGGTGGCCCAGTCGGCCCAGGCGACGCCGTACGGGGAGACGTTGCTGGCGCGGTAGTTGGCCGACGCCTGGCTGATGTTCAGCTTGCCCGTGTTGTTGAAGGACGGGACGAAGGCGATGTTGCGGTACCAGCCGCCGCCCTTGCCCGCGTGCACACAGTGCCCGGCGGTCCACACGAGGTTGGACTTGCCCGGGTGCGCCGGGTCCTTCACGACCGCGGCGGAGCAGACGCTCGACCCCTGGGGGGTGGTGAAGAAGAGCTTGCCAACCGGGGGCGCGTACTTGTGGTAGGTCGCCTTGACGCGGCCGGCCTGCTGCTTCTTGACCTTGCCGTCGGGCAGCCAGACCTGGGTGGTCTTGCCGGCACCGGTGGCGGTGTTGCCGGCCTCGGCGATCGCCGGCAGGTCGGGCAGGTTCTCCTCGGCCTCGGCGATGCGCTCCGGCGTCCAGAAGTTCTCGATGTACGGGTTGGCGAAGTCCTCCGCCTTGGAGGCCCAGTCGCCGCTGAAGTCCTGCCAGCCACCGTCCTTCCACTTCCGCAGCGCGTCACCGGACAGCTCGGTCGGCACGCCCTTCGGGAGCTTGAAGCCGCCGACGGTCGTGTCACCGCCGCTCTCGTTCTCTCCGGTGTCGATGTTGTCGCCCGCGTCCGCCTGGGCGGTCGTGGAGTCGGAGGCCTTGGCCCCACTCTCCTCGGTCTTGCTGCAGGCAGTGGTAGTGACCATGACCGCGGCGATCACGGCGGCAGCGGCCGTGAGGCCGCGGCGGCGTATGAATGGCATGGAGCCCGTCCCCGTGTGATGAAACTTGTCATGCCCCCGCTTGGCTGGGGCGAGACAACTATGCACGCGCGTGAGGGCCTGATGATCGCCAAGGCGCTCTTCACGTCGACTTCGCACACAACAACTACGCGGCGGATATCTACCTGTGATGTGGCGCGTCCGCATCCATCGGACAAGGCCGGGCCCAACTCACAAGTTCTTCACAATGATTGATTCTTCATCACTCCGACACCTCCCGCCTCTTGTGCACTACCCGCGAGTAGCGCCAATCTGACCTGCGCATGCCATCCCCCAGGCGGGCTCAGGAGGTCGCAGTGAAGACAGGTTCACGCACGCGCGCATCGCGTCGTTTCCGCAGATCCGCCGTGGTGGTCGGCGCCGCCGTCGCGCTGGTGGTCGGCGTGGCCGGCAGTGCGTACGCGGCTCCGCCCGGCGCGCTGCCCGCCAACGCGGAGGCGCTGGAGACGACGTGGCAGCCGGCGTACGACTACGACACCGACGGCTGTTACTCGACGCCCGCGATCGGCCCGACGGGCACGGTCAACGGCGGCCTGAAGCCCACCGGTTCACTGAGCGGCGACTGCCGCGATCGGTCCGACCTGGACAACACCAACGGCTACTCGCGCTACAAGTGCAACAACGGCTGGTGCGCGATCATGTACGACCTCTACTTCGAGAAGGACCAGGCGGTCGCGGGCAGCAGCATCGGCGGCCACCGGCACGACTGGGAGCACGTCGTGGTCTGGGTGCAGAACGGCACGGCCCAGTACGTCTCGACGTCCGCCCACGGCGGCTTCACCGTGCACGCCGCGTCGGCGGTCCGCTGGGACGGCACGCACCCGAAGATCGTCTACCACAAGGACGGCATCCGGACGCACTGCTTCCGCCTCGCGGGCTCCAACGACGAGCCGCCGGAGAACCACGAGGGCACCTGGCAGTACCCGCCGCTCGTCGGCTGGAACGGCTACCCGGCCGGCGTCCGCGACATCCTCGTCTCCCACGACTTCGGCAGCGCCAACTTCGGCCTCAAGGACGGCAGTTTCGCCTCGAACCTCACCAAGGCCAAGCCGTCGGGGATCTCCTTCGACCCCAACGCGTAGCCCTGCGGGCTGCCCTGCCGAGGGGGGTGCGCTGTGGGGTGGGTGCGCTGTGGGGTGGGTGCGTTTTCGGGTGCGGGTGCGCGGGGCTTCTCGCGCAGTTCCCCGCGCCCCTGAAAGACAGGGGCTGCGCCCCGTGCTTTCATCCCGCGGCGGCCCCGGCTACGGCGCGTACGCCAGGGCCAGGAAGCCCACCAGGTAGGCGGCCACGAACAGGGGTGGCACCCACTGTTCCAGGCGGGTCAGCGGCACGTACCGGCGCCAGTCCTCGCCCTCTCCCAGCTCGGTCCATTCGGCGCGGGAGTAGGCGTAGGCCGGGAGCCGTTTCTCGAACGCGCCGATGACCGCCCACTTCGCGGTGTTCAGCTGGCGGTAGGAACGGACCATCAGGTACCAGGCAGCGCACTGCCCGACGAGAATCAGCAGACCGGCGAGGAGCAGCCACACCGACACCCGTCCCGGACGCGGCCCGAGCCCGCCGACCATGGCCGTGGCGATGGCGCTGTTGAGCGACAGGAAGAAGGTGTTGGCAGCGCCTCGCCGCGCGCTGACGCGGTCGGCCGTCTCGACACAGAGCTTGTACTGCTCGAAGAGCACGCCCAGATAAGGGGTGTTGGCGGGCGTGTAACTGTCGGGCGCGACGTCGGAGTTCCACAGGGAGTGGTGGAGGTCTGCCATCCGCCCATCATGTCCGCCGCGCCGGAATCCCACCGGTACGGGCCGTCAGGTGCCACGAAAGAGCGAATCGGACCCGGTAATCCCCCTTGTTCGATTGCGCGTCGCGGCCGGCTCGGATCTGTTGCTGTTCATGACTGATCCCACTCCCTTCGGTACCCCCCGGCGGCGCCAACGCCCGCTGTTCGGATGCGCGTTACGGCTCGTGGGCCTGGCGGGGACGATCTGGGGCGGATTGCTGGTGATTTTCGCGGCCACCAGGAGCAACACGGTCTTCGTCCCGGTCAACGGCATCGGCCCCATGGTGCGGGATGTGCTGATCGTCGCGGGCGTCGGCCTCTGGGGCGCGCTGTCGCTCGTGGTGGGCCTGCGCATGCGGCGGCACGGGCGGCGCCATCACGTCCGGGTGGTCAGGACGATGGAGGAGGCGCGGCGGGAGCCGTACGTCCTCTACCTGCGCCCCTTCGCCGAGGACGCCACCGGCACCCTGATGCGGCACGCGTTCAGCCGGTGGATGGGGGTGGGCGGCTCGCTGGTGAGCGGCAGTTCGCTCACGCTGGAGGAGGGCGTGTGCCGGACGTTCAGCGCCTTCGGCCGCCCGCTCGCCGTGGGGGAACCCGACGAGGCGCTCCCCCTCGCCGGCTCCCGCCGCCTCTACCTCCCCCTCGACGACTGGCAGCCCACCGTCACCTCGCTCATCACCGACGCCCGCCTGGTCCTGCTGGTGGCCGGCACCAGCGAGGGCACCTTGTGGGAGCTGACCGAGGTGATGCGGCTGCGCCGCCCCCAGTCCGTACTGGTCCTGCTCTACGGCGACCGGCAGACGGGCGACCTCGACGTCCGGGAGGCGTACGACGACTTCCGGGAGGCCGCCGAGCGTGAACTGACCGCGCGTGCCGAGGAGTTGCGGCAGGTGCACGGGCCCGACTGGCAGCCGCCCCGGTTCCCGCCCCTCCCCGGGTTCCACGACCCCGACCGCCTGAAGTGGACCACGCTGCTGCGGGCCGTCGTCCGCTTCCGCTCCGACTGGACCCCCGAGATCGTGCTCCTGGACCCCACGGCCGTCGACGCCTGGACCCACGAGGGACGCGTCCGCAAGATGACCCGGGCCCAGGTGCTCCCGCTGCTGACCCGACTGCACGACGACCTGAACGGCCTCGACGGCACCGCCGTCGGCGCGATCCGGCGGGCAGGGCTCCCGACGCTCCCGATGGACCCGCGCTGACCCACGCGCGGGCGCGAGTAGGCCCGTGCTCCGGCGCGGGGCGTCAGTCGCCCCGCGCCCTCACTCCCGCGCGGGTGACACGTGCGTCCAGCGCCGCGCGCCACTCCCGTACGGCGTCGGCTGCGACCGGGGCGGTCCAGCCGTGCGGGCGGGCCGCGCCGCCGATGTGGAAGGCGTCTACGCGGGCGGCGCGCAGGCGGGGGATGTGGTCGAGGCGGAGACCGCCGCCGATCATCAGGCGTTGCGTGTAGCCGGGGTCCCCGCGTCTCGCGGCCTCCGCGAGCAGGACCGGCAGCCCGTCGTCCACGCCCTGCGCCGACCCCGCCGTCAGATACGTGTCCAGCCCCGGCAGGTCCGCGAGCTGCTTGCGCAGGGCGTCCCGGTCGGCGGCGCGGTCGACCGCCCGGTGGAACGTCCACGGGCGCCCGTCCAACTCGGCGACCACCCGCTCCACGGCGTCCAGATCGGGCCCGCCGTCCTCCCCGAGGAACCCGAGCACGAACTCCTCCGCCCCGGCCGCCCGCAGGTCACAGGCGACCCGCACGAGCGCGTCCACGTCACCCGCCGCGAACCCGTCCGCGAGCCGCAGCATGACGCGTACGGGGATGTCGACGGCGGCCTGCACGTCCACGAACGTCGCGACGGTCGGGGTGAGCCCGTCGGCCGCCATGTCCGCCACCAGCTCCAGCCGGTCGGCACCTCCGGCCTGGGCGGCGACGGCGTCCTCGGCGTCGAGGGCGATCACCTCCAGAAGCGCGCGCGTGGTCATGGGGCCCCTTCCCTCGGGCTTCGCGTGACGACTACAGGTCTAGTCCAATTATGCAATCTACCAACAACGCGGACTGTTGGATGCGGACGGTCACGGTTCGCATGCGTCCGACCACCGTCCGCATCTACCCTCAATTGGGCGCCGTTCAACAAGACCGGCTGTGCGAGAGGGAGTTGTTCATGCCGAAGCCGAAGACTCTCGACCCGTCCGAGTCGACCCGGGCGATGTACGGCGCGGAGCTGCGACATCGGCGCGAGCGGGCGGGAATGTCCCAGGAGGAGCTGGGGGCTGCGATGTTCGTCAGCGGTTCGTTCGTGGGCCAGTTGGAAGCGGGCGTCCGACGCATGCGACTGGAGTACGCGAAGTCGGTCGACGAGATCCTGAAGACGGACGGGTTCTTCGTGCGGAACCTGGAGGCGGCGCGGCTGTCGCCCTACCGGGCCCACTTCGCGGATGTGGTGGAGCTGGAAGGCATGGCCTGCACGATCAAGGACTGGGCGCCGTCCTCCGTGCCTGGCCTCATTCAGACCCCGTCGTACAACCGAGCCGTGATCCGCGCGTACGACCCGCTCGTCTCGGAGCAGGTCGTCGAGGAACGAATCGCGTTCCGAAAGGCCCGAGCCCACATCTTCGACAGCCCGACACCGCCCCTGTACTGGGCGGTCCTCGACGAGCTGATCGTACGACGTCAGGCTGGCAGCCCAGCGGTGATGGCCGAGCAGCTGCTCCACATCGCGAGCATGATCCGAAGCAACCGGATCATCGTCCAGGTGCTGCCCATCAGCGCGGGGGTCCACGCAGGGAACGCCGGCATCTTCAAGCTGATGACCTTCAGCGACGCTCCGCCGATGGTGTACTGCCAAGGGTCCGAATCCGGACGCTTGTTGGACGATCCAGCTGTATTCGCCCGCTCTGCGCTGACCTACGATTTGTTGGGGGCCGCGGCGTTGTCGCCTGACGCGTCCCTCGCTCTGATCGAGCAGGCGGCCAAGGAGTACAAGGATGCGGACCGCACCCGATCTGAGGACCGCGACCTGGCGTAAGAGCAGCTACAGCGACGGCGCTGGAGACGAATGCCTGGAAGTCGCCGACGCCCTCCCCGGCCTCGTCCCCGTCCGCGACAGCAAAAACCCCACCGGCAATGTCGTCGTATTCCGGGCCGCCGCCTGGACGTGCTTTATCGGGGCGGCGGCCCGGGAACTCCGCCCCGCTCAGTAAATGGTGATCTGCTCGATCTTGTGAACCGTGCCGCTGGGGGAACCGGAGGCGAGGCCGAGGTGGAAGGCGTACCACTTCGGGAGGCGGCCCGAGTCCCACTGAGGGCCGCCCAGGACCGTGCGGTACTTGAAGCTCACCTCGTTGTTGCCGGTGTTCATCCAGCCCACGCCGTAGATGGCGACATCGATCGTGCCGGCGTTGGCGAAGCAGGGGTTCACCCCGTCGACCTCGAAGTAGAGGAAGTCGCTCCTCTCTCCGCAGTCCACCCGGTTGATGGCGTGCGCGGGGAGCGCGGTGGCGACGGTGGCCGCCAGTGCCGCGCCGGTGACGCCGGCGAAGCGGAGCGCGCGGCGCGCGAGCGAACGGTTCATCCAGGACCCCTCTGACTCTCCCGACTGACTGGTATTCGGCGAGTGAGAGGGGAAGAAATGCCGCCAGGTTGCTCCGTGACGGCAAACCCGTCGCACGAATGCCCTTGAGGGCAGAGGCAGTTGCCCTCCCGTGCACAGTGAATTGCGAGATCGATTTCCCGCTGTACGCTCTGCGATCAATTCCGGCTCCACGCTTCAGAAATCGACGCAGAGGGAAGTCATGCGCAGAATCACAGCGGCCGTCGCCGCAGGTCTGATGACGTTCGCGGGACTGGTCGCGGCGGGCGCCCCGGCCCAGGCGGCGGGGACCGCCGAGTACGTCGCGCTCGGCGACTCGTACGCGTCCGGTGTCGGCGCGGGCTCGTACGACCCGGCGAGCGGCGACTGCAAGCGGAGCACGCTGAACTACCCCCACCTGTGGGCGGCGGCCAACCCGGAGTACGCGCTGAAGGACGCCACGTGCAGCGGCGCGACCATCGCGGACGTACGGGCCGAGCAACTGTCGGCGCTGAGCGCGAACACCAACCTGGTCACCCTGACCGTGGGCGGGAACGACGCCCAGTTCTCGACGGTCGTGCAGACCTGCCTCACCGACATCGAGAACGCCTGCGCGCTGGCCACCGGCTGGATGTCCACGTACGCCAAGGGCCAGCTGGTGGGTGAACTGACCGGCCTCTACAAGGACATCAAGGCCCGTTCGCCGAAGGCCCTGATACTCGTCTTCGGCTACCCGCAGGCGCTGTCCACGACCGGCGCGTGCGCCCCGATCGAGCTGAGCGCCAAGAAGCGCGCCGGGATGAACGGGCTGGCCGACGCGCTCGCGGAGGGCGGGCGGAAGGCGGCGGCCGACGCCGGGGTCCACTTCGTCGACATGCGGGGGCAGTTCAACGGCCACGGGGCATGCGGCACCGACCCGTGGATCCACGGCCTCAACCTCACCGAGTCCGCCGCGACCTTCCACCCGAACGCGGCGGGCCAGGAGAAGGGCTACGCGACGAAGTTCAAGTCCCTCTGGGGCTGACCCCCGGTACTCACGCGTAGAGGTTCAGCTCGGCCTCGGTGGCGCCCGCCAGCTCGTACGACGTGCCGGCCGGCGGGCGGCGCCCCGAGTAGAGGCGTACGAGGGTGGGGGCGTCGCCGATGTAGCGGGCGGGCGGGGCGTCGCCGCTCGGGGCGCCGAGCAGCAGGGGCGTGTCGGTGTCGTCGAGGTCGGCGTGCAGCGGGCGGGTGCCGCGCACCCGGGTGAGGTGGGTCAACAGCTCGACCGCGAGGCCGAGTTGGGCGCCGCCGTACGCTCCCGGCAGGTCCCACGCCTCGCGTACGTCACCGGCGTGCACCCACTCGCCGAGGGCGACGCCGTCCAGGGAGCCACCGGCGTCGGCGATGACCGGGCCCGCCTCGGTCATGCCCCGCTCCAGTTCGTCGACGATCCGCGCGACGGGCCACTCGCTCCGCTCGGCGATGTCCCGGTCGTTCGACTCCGGGCTGAACACGCCCTTCTCGAACCGGCCCTCCACCACCCGCGACAGCGCGGCGGAACAGTGCGCCAGCACGTCCCGCACACTCCACCCCGGACAACAGGTCGCCGCCGCGAAGTCCCCCTCGGGCCTCCCCCGCAACAGCGGCACCAGCGCGTCCCGCTCCCCGGCCAGCAGCCGCGCGGGGAGTCCGGGGTCCCGTACATCGTGCGTATCAGCCACAGTCGTCATGCCCTCCACGCTAGGGGGAGAGGGCCGCCGGATGCACGCACGGCACAATGCGTGCATGCCCGACCCCGAGACCACGCCCGAGACCCCCGGCCCGCCCGGTGTCGACGAGAGCCGGCGTACGGCCCTTCGCCACCGCTGGCTGCCCGCGCTGCTGTCGGCGCGGGACGGGGCCCGCGAGCCCGCTCCGCTCCCGTACGCCGACGCGCTGATCGCGCGGTGGTCGGAGCCGCAGCGGAAGTACCACACCCTGGACCACCTCACGGCGGTGCTGGACCGGATCGAGGTGCTGGAGGACCACGCGACGGACCCGGACCTCGTCCGGCTGGCCGCCTGGTTCCACGACGCGGTGTACCTCCCGGAGCGGTCGGAGAACGAGGAGCGGTCGGCCCGGCTCGCCGAGCGCGCGTTGCCGGAGGCGGGGGTGTCGGCGGAGCGGACGGCGGAGGTGGCACGGCTGGTGCGCCTCACCGTCACTCACGACCCGGCCGACGACGACCCGAACGGGCAGGTCCTGTGCGACGCGGACCTCGCGATCCTGGCGTCCCCGCCGGACACGTACGCCGCGTACGCCGCCGCCGTACGGGAGGAGTACGGCTTCGTCCCGGACGACGCGTTCCGCACGGGCCGCGCGGCGGTACTGCGCCAACTCCTCGACCTGCCAAGGCTGTTCAGGACACCGTACGGACAGCGGGAGTGGGAGTCCCGGGCCCGGGAGAACCTGCGGACGGAGCTGGCGGCCCTGACGGAGCAGACGGGGCGACCGGAAGCGGACGACTGACGACCACGCCGTCGCCCCTTCAGGGGCGCGGGGAACTGCGCGAGAAGCCCCACCGGGCAGACGTCTGGGGGTTGAAGGGGCGCAGCCCCTGGGGATGGGACGGGTAGGGGCGGCGGGGGCGAGGAACGCCTCACCACCTCGGCCGTTTCGGTCGGTGGGACGGCCGGCACGTGGGGAATGCGGCCCGGTGGCCGTCGGTTGCCCATGGATATGCCCTCAGCCGCCGCTCCCGACCACGCCCCCAGCACCCGCACCCGTTTCCGCATACCCCTCTCCGTCTACGTCCTCGGTCTCGCCGTCTTCGCGCTGGGGACCAGCGAGTTCATGCTCTCGGGGCTGTTGCCGCCCATCGCGGAGGACATGGACGTGTCCATCCCCCGGGCGGGTCTGCTGATCTCGGCGTTCGCGATCGGGATGGTGGTCGGGGCGCCCCTGCTGGCCGTGGCGACGTTGCGGCTTCCCCGCCGTACGACCCTCGTCACCCTGATCACGGTCTTCGGCCTCGGACAGGTCGCCGGAGCCCTCGCCCCCAACTACGCCGTCCTCTTCGCCTCCCGGATCGTGAGCGCCCTCGCCTGCGCGGGCTTCTGGGCGGTCGGCGCGGCCGTGGCCGTGGCCATGGTGCCCGTCAACGCCCGTGCCCGCGCCCTGGCCATCATGATCGGCGGCTTGTCGATCGCGAACGTGCTGGGCGTACCGGCGGGCGCGTTCCTCGGGGAGCACTTCGGATGGCGGTCGGCGTTCTGGGCGGTGGCGGTGGCCTCCGCGATCGCGCTGGTCGGCGTGGTGACGCTCGTCCCGGCGATCCCGCTGCCCGAGGAGCGGCCCCGGCTCGCCCAGGAGGCCCGGATCTACCGCGACGGGCAGGTCTGGCTGTCCATCGCGATCGTGGCGCTCGCCGCAGGCGGCGTCTTCTGCGCGTTCAGCTATCTCGCGCCGCTGCTCACGGACGTGTCCGGCCTGGACGCCGGCTGGGTGCCGACCGTGCTCGCGCTGTTCGGGATCGGGGCGCTGATCGGCACGGCGATCGGAGGCCGGATCGCGGACGCGCACCTCTTCGGGGTGCTGCTCAGCGGGACCGCCGCCTCCACGGTCCTGCTCGTCGCCCTGGCGCTGTTCGCCCAGTACGCCGTCGCCGCCGTCCTCCTCTCCTTCCTCCTCGGGGTGTCCGCCTTCTACACCGCCCCGGCGCTCAACGCCCGCCTGTTCAACGTCGCCGGCGCCGCCCCGACCCTGGCCGGCGCCACCACCACCGCCGCGTTCAACCTCGGCAACACCGGTGGCCCCTGGATCGGCGGGGTCGTCATCGACGCGGGCCAGGGCTTCGCCGCCACGGCGTGGGCGGGCGGCGCCATCACCGCGGCCGCCATCGGCACGACCGCCGTCTCGCTCCGTCTGCACCGGCGTACGCGGGCGTCGCGCAGGGTGGCCGGGAGCGGTGACAGCGCCGGCGCGGGCGCCGTAAATCCGGTACGTACGGACGCCTGACCCCGTCTATCCTCGCCGCCATGCGACCAATGGGTGGGGAACAGGTACGGGAAGCCGTCGAGCACTGTCTCGCGGTGCTGGGCGCGGTGGCCGAGCGGGACTGGAAGGGCGTCAAGGCCGGGCGGCTGGACTGGGACTGCCGTGAGACCGCCGAGCACGTCGCGTCGGACCTGATCGCGTACGCGGGGCAGTTGGCGGGGCGGCCGACGGCACGCTACGTACCGTTCGAGATCGACATGGCGGAGTGCGAGAACAACGCCGACCTGCTGGAGGTCATCAGGACGACCGGCGTCCTGCTGACCGCCGTCGTCCACACCACCCCGCGCTCGGTCCGCGCCTTCCACCCGTACCCGTTCCGCGCCGCCGACCGCGAGGGCTTCGCCGCGATGGGCGTCGCCGAGGTGCTGCTGCACACGCACGACATCGTCGAGGGCCTCGGGCTCCCGGTGGCCACGGCCGTGCCACCCGCCGGGCTCGGCCTCTCGGAGTCCGTGCTCGCCCGCCTCTTCCCGCACGTCAGGCCCGGTGACGACCCCTGGGCGACGCTGCTGTGGGCCACCGGCCGGGGCGATCTGCCGGGCCGGGCGCCCGTCACCGCGTGGAAGTGGAGCAACCCGCTGCACATCGACGCCGACCGGCTCGTCCTCCAGGGCGTCCACCCGGCCGCCGCGGCCGATCTCGCCGAGGGCGGCACCGGCGGCTTCGACTGGATCGTGGGCGGCCCGGTCGAGGGGACCCGGACCGGCGCGGGCCTGGTGTTCCAGGCGTACGAGGCGGGGGTGCACCGGCCCGAGTGGGGCATGTTCGTGCTCGTCCGCAAGGAGGACGGGCTGGCCGTCGGCGCGCTCGGCTACCACGGGGCACCGGACGAGGAGGGCCGCGTCGAGATCGGCTACGACCTGGTGGAGGGGGCGCGCGGCCGCGGTTACATGACCGAGGCGGTGGGCGCGCTGGCCGCCTGGGCGCGGGAGCGGAGCCGGGAGCAGGGGGACGTACGGTCGTTGTTCGCGGTCGTCGAGAAGGCCAACACCCCTTCGCAGAACGTGGTTTCGCGCGCCGGATTCGACAAGGTGAGCGACGACTGGGGGGACGGGGAGCACGGGGAGCAGTTCGCGTACGAACTCCGTCTGCGCGCCTGACGTACGCCGGGCCCAACCGCTCCGCTTTCTTGCCGTTTTCCCTGTCGGGGGCCCTGTCGCAGTCCCGATAATTCGGTCACGGCGGCGTGAATGCCGTCAACGCGGCGCGAAAGCGTCGTGCGCGCTCGCGCACGTCGGGGGCGCGTCGGGGGATCGGGGGATCGCGATGAGTCAGCCCACACCGCCGCCGGGTCCGCCGCCGGGGCCTCCCGTGCCGGGCCCGGACGGCGATCACGGCCGCCGGAGCGTCCGTATCGCCATGATCAGCCTGGTCGTCAGCAGCGTGCTCACGGTGATCGGTTTCGTGGTGACGGCGACGACGTCGGACAGGGGCGGCGGCGGCACGACCGGCGGCACGACCTCCGGCAGCACCACGACGACGGGCGGGACGGACGGCGGCGACACGGGGGGCACCGACTCCGGCGGCACGGCGGGCGCGACCGCAGACGGCACGGACACGAGCGGTACGGACTCCGGCGGCACGGACACCGGTGCCGCCGGCGGCGGTGACGACAGCAGCGGCGGGAGCGACGACAGCAGTGGTGGGAGCGGCGACAGCAGTGGTGGGAGCGGCGACGACGACGGCCTCACCACCGCCGAACGCGACCTGCGCGACTCGCTCAACGACAGTCAGTGGACGCGCGAGAGCTGTGTGAGCGAGATCGCGCCGGGTTCGGACGCCGCCGTGACCTGCACGGTGACCACGGACACCGTCACCATGGGCCAGGTCACGACGAAGGCGAGCGTCGCCGTGTACCCGTCCCGGAGCAAACAGCAGGAGGTCTACCTGGCCTACGGCGGCACCCTCCAGGAGGGCGACTGCTCACAGATGTGGAACGTGCGCGGCTCCTGGTACGAGTCGGACTCCGGCGACCCCACCGGCGACATGTCCTGCTACACGCCGAACGGCACCCAGTACGTGATCGTCTGCACCTACTACGACCGGAACGCCGTCTTCCAGGTGATGGGAGGCGACCCCAGGACCCTGATCGCCTGGTGGAAGGGGCTGGAGCCGGTCTTCGTCGACTGACGCCCACGCCCACCTTCAGGGCGAAGCCGAAGGCCCCCGGCGCTTCGGTCTGCGCAACCCCGCCGCCGTCAGCCTGCGCAGCAGCTCCTTCGAGCCCACCTCCACGGCGCCCGCCCGCACGACCTCCGCGTAGCGGTGGGACGGGATGTCGTAGTGGTCGCGCTCGAAGGCGCGCTCGGGGATGCCCGCCTCGCGGGCGAAGGCGTGCAGTTCGTCGAAGGACACATCGCTCACGAGGTGGGACCACATCCGCCCGTGCCCCGGCCAGGTGGGCGGATCGATGTAGAGGGTCACGAGGACGTCGCCCCGCCCAGCGCGCCCAGCGCCGCGACCCGCACCCCCGCCTTGTGGCACACCCAGTGCGGATCGGGCCCGAGCTCCGGCTCGACATCGAGCGCGTGCGGGTCGCCGGCCTCGCAGACCGGACACAGGGGCCAGCGGCCGTACCGTTCGAGCAGGGCGTCCTGGACGTCCTGGGCGACGAGCCCGGCGACGTACGCCGCGCCGTCCGGCCACTGCTCGACCCACCAGCGGCGCTGCGCGACGGAGTCCTCGACCATCGAGACGATGTCCGCCTCGGCGACCTGCCCGGACACCAGATCGGCGAGCACGAGGGCGCGGGCGGCGTGCAGCGTCTGCTCAAGGGTGCTCACGGGGTCACTGCCGGTACTCATGCGTCCATTGTGCGGCCCTTGACCATCGGACCCGGCAGAAAATATCTTTCAAGATGTGAGCGATGACGTGAAGGAAATTTTCTCACCGGCGTCCACCCCGGCCGCGCCGCCCGCCCCCGCCGCCCTCGCGGCGAAGGTGCGGACGCTGGCGCCCTCCATGACCCGCTCGATGCAGCGCGTCGCGGAGGCCGTGGCGAACGACCCGGCCGCGTGCGCGGCGCTCACGGTCACCGGCCTCGCGGAACTCACCGGCACCAGCGAGGCGACGGTCGTCCGCACCGCCCGCATCCTCGGCTACCCCGGCTACCGGGACCTGCGCCTCGCCCTCGCCGGTCTCGCCGCCCACCAGCAGTCCGGCCGCGCTCCCTCGGTCACGGCCGACATCGCGGTGGACGACCCGCTGCCCGACGTGGTGGCCAAGCTCGCCTACGACGAGCAGCAGACCCTCGCGGACACGGCGGCCGGACTCGACATGGGCCAGCTCGGCGCGGCGGTCGGAGCCCTCGCCGGGGCCCGGCGCATCGATGTGTACGGGGTGGGGGCGTCCGGGCTGGTCGCCCAGGACCTCACCCAGAAACTGCTCCGCATAGGGCTGATAGCCCAGGCGCACAGCGACCCGCACCTCGCCGTCACCAACGCGGTGCAGCTCCGGGCGAAGGACGTGGCCGTGGCGATCACCCACTCCGGCTCGACGGGGGACGTCATCGAGCCGCTGCGGGTGGCCTTCGACCACGGGGCCACGACGGTGGCCATCACCGGGCGCCCGGACGGGCCGGTGTCCCAGTACGCCGACCACGTCCTGACGACGTCCACGGCACGGGAGAGCGAGCTACGACCGGCGGCGATGTCGTCCCGGACGAGCCAACTCCTGGTCGTGGACTGCCTGTTCGTAGGAGTGGCCCAACGAACGTACGAGTCGGCGGCCCCGGCCCTGTCGGCGTCGTACGAGGCATTGGCCCACCGCCACAGGACGGGGGGCCCGTCGCGCTAGCCCTCGCGACAGCCGCGGCGCCACCGTCGCGACAGCCCCGACTCACCACGGCACCCGCCCCGAAGGCACAGCCGCTCCACCCCGCACGGAATGAGTCCCCATGCCCCCCATCTGCCCCAACGCCTCCGGCCTCCCCGACTCCTCCGGCCTCCCCCACACCCCCGGTCTCCCCAGCCCCTCCGCCCTCCCCCCAGCCCTCGCTCTCCCCAACCACCTCGCCGTCCGTGCCGAGTTGGAGTCGTTGACGACCGAGGCGTTCCGGCCGGAGCTCGCTGACATCGATCAGCTTCCGACACTCGACATCGCGAAGCTGATGAACACGGAGGACGCGGCGGTGCCGACGGCCGTCGCCGCGCAGTTGCCGCTGATCGCCGCCGCGATCGACGCGATCGCGGAGCGCATGGGCCGAGGCGGTCGGCTGATCTACGCGGGCGCGGGAACGGCGGGCCGCCTGGGCGTGCTGGACGCGTCCGAGTGCCCGCCGACCTTCAACACGGCCCCGACCCAGGTCGTGGGCCTGATCGCGGGCGGCCGGGACGCGATGGTCACCTCGATCGAGGGCGCGGAGGACTCGGCGGAGCTGGCCCGCACCGACCTCGACGCCCTCACCCTCACCCCCGACGACACGGTGGTCGGCGTCTCGGCCTCGGGCCGCACCCCGTACGCGGTGGGCGCCGTGGAACACGCCCGCGCGGCCGGCGCGCTCACCGTCGGCCTGTCCTGCAACGCGGCCAGCGCCCTCGCCGCCGCGGCCGACCACGGCATCGAGATCGTCGTGGGACCGGAGCTGGTCACCGGCTCCACCCGCCTCAAGGCGGGCACGGCCCAGAAGCTCGTCCTCAACATGCTCTCGACGATCACCATGATCCGCCTCGGCAAGACCTACGGAAACCTGATGGTCGACGTCCGTGCCACCAACGACAAGCTCCGCGCCCGCTCCCACCGCATCGTCGCCCTCGCCACCGGCGCCACGGACGACGAGATCGAAAAGGCCCTGACCACCTCGAACGGCCAGGTCAAGAACGCCATCCTCACCCTCCTGAGCGGCGTCGACGCCCCCACGGCCACCCGCCTCCTGACAGAGAACGAGGGCCACCTGAGGGCGGCCCTGGCGGCGGCGATGTCCCGCTGAGACCACGCTGAGACCCTCCGGCGCAGCCCTACAGCGGTCCTTGGTGCACGTTGAGCTGCCGCAGCTCGACCGCGAGGCGAGCAGCTGTCACGAAGTCCCTGTCGTCGTGCAGGACGACCAGGCCGTGGTGGGCGGCGGTGGCACAGATCTGGAGATCGACGGCGGACAGCGCCTGATGCTCACCCCGCTCGGCGGCCCTCAGCTGCAGGCCGCCGATCCAGTGGTGCGCGTTCTTCGGGACGGAGATGTCGTCGTAGAGCTCCGCGAACATCGCGCTGTACGCCTCGTACTCCTTGAGGCCGCGCGCCGACCGCAGGAACTCCGCCCGCTGCGGGTAGCACGACCGGATGTCGCCGTCCATGACGGTCGGGCGCCAGGCCTCGTGCAGCTGCCGATCCCGGAGCAGGCGCCACAGGGCCGACGAGTCCAGCAGGTAACCGCTCACGTGCGGTGGGCCTCCTTGTCCGCGCGGTGCGCGGCCTCCGCCCCCTCGACGTCCCACTCCTGGGCGAGCTCGAAGTACTTGTCATAGGCGGTGGCACGCAGCAGCCGCAGGTTGTACTCCTCCAGCGCCTTCGCGACCGCGGCGGTCTTCGTCCGGTGCCCACCCAGACGCTTCGCGGTCTCCAGCGCCTCGTCGTCGATGTCGATGTGCGTCAGAGACATGCGACCCTCCACCCATGTACATGTATCCCATCCGCCCGCTCATCGAGTGTACATAGACTTCGCGCCCGAGCCGGCTGGGGAATCGGGGGATGTCAGTGCCTCATGGCACCCTGCATAGGTCAGAAGTCAGAGGACCTGATGGGGTCCGCGAGCACACCACCCGGGGGGAGACCACCACCATGAACCACGCCCAGCTCACCGCCCTCGGCCGCGCCCTGCGGGTCCTCGGGGAGCACGGTGAGGCGCTGACCGCCGACACGCCCGACGCCCGCCTCCACGAGGTCAAGGCCGACATCAAGCGAGCCCTGGAGCTGCTGGACGAGACGGTCACGACGGCCGCGCCCACCACCCGCTGCGCCGAGCACCCGAACGGCCCGGTGGACGAGGAGGCCCCCGACCGCTGCCTGCTCTGCGAGACCCGCCGCCGGGCCGCCCGCCGCACCCAGCTGAACGACAGCTACGGCCCGCCCCGCCCCACCGGCCCCACCACCCCGGCCCCCTCCCGCTACGGCGTACGGGACGACCGCCCCGAACCCCAGCAGCGCTGGCTCCCGGAGGCGTGGAACGGCCAGGTCTGGCAGCTCTGCGGCACCCCCCGCCGCGACCGCCGCGAGGCCGAGCTCTACCTCGCCGCCCAGCGCCGCGGCCCCCGCCCCGCCCTCGCCTACCGCCTGGTCCAGGAATTCACCGACTACGACGTCACCCGCATCTGGGGCGAGCCGGTCCGGGTTGACATCGAACCCCTGGGGAACATGTGAACGACCCCGGTCACCCGGAAGTCTCACTCAGCACGGCAGCCGCCCCTCCGCGTTGACCCGTCGCACCCGGGCCCGCAGCACCTCCCCCGGCGTGGCCTCGCGCAGCGACCCCGGCGGGCAGTCCCACTCCCGCCCGCCCCCGACCGGCCGCAACTGCACGTAACCGCCCTCGCGCCCCATCACCTCACCGAGCCGCCCGTCCCGTACGTCCACGGCATACGACCGCGAGCCCTGCGGGGCGGTCACGTCTCCGCCGCCTTGCGCAGCACGCCGGCTAGCTTGGCGGCGACCTGGAGGTTGCAGCGCCCCAACTCGACCAGCGGGTACGGCAGTTCACTGGCACCGGTGATCGGGTCGACACGCAGGGACGGCAGGATGATCCCGACCGCGCGCAACGCCTGATCGAGCTGCTCCACGGCGTCCTCCGTCGAGAACGCGGAGTTGCGGCGCCGCCGCCCGTTCACCGCTCTGTTCTTCACGTCGCCCATTCCTCCACGCTGGGTTCCCGATTCACCACACAGCGTGTCCGACACCGCCCTAACCTGGCCAGATACGACGCCCCAACAAGCGGACTGCTGCACAGGGAGTGACACCCATGCCAGGACCGAAGGACCTCGACCCGTCGTCATCACCCCGAGCGATGCTGGGAGCGGAACTGCGCCACGCGCGGGAACGGGCAGGGCTCAGCCAGGAGGAGCTGGGTTTGCAGTTGTTCGTGAGCGGGTCGTTCGTGGGGCAGTTGGAGGCGGCGGTACGGCGGTTGCAGCCGGAGATCGCCCGCCTCATCGATGTCGCGCTGGACACGGGGGACTTCTTCCTGCGGAACTGCCAGGCCACCGCCAAGTCCAAGTACCCGGAACACTTCGCGGAAGCGGCGGACGCGGAGGCGGAGGCCACCGAGATCAGGGAGTACGCGCCGCTGCTGATCCCCGGGTTGCTCCAAGCGCCGTCCTACACACGTGCCGTGTGCCGCGCATACCGGCCCACGGCACCGCAGAAGGCGATCGACGAACTGGTGACGGCACGAATGGAGAGGGCACGCATCCTCGATGATCCAACTGAACCGCTGTTGTGGGTGGTACTTGACGAGGCCGCCCTACGACGCGTGACTGGCGGACGCGAGGTGATGGCTGAAGCCTTGAGTCACATCGTCGCCCTGATCCGCCGGAGCCGAGTGGTCGTACAGGTCCTGCCGTTCGCGGCGGGGGCGCATGCGGCGATGCAAGGGGCGCTCAAGCTGATGGACTTCCAAGAGGCCCCATCGCTGGTCTACTACGAAGGTGTCGGCACCGGGCGTCTGGAGGACGACCCAGCCACAGTCCGACGTCAGCGGCGCACCTACGACTTCCTCACCGCAGCGGCGCTCTCGCCTGAGAAGTCCCTGGTCATGCTCGAAGCCATGGCTCAGGATTACCCGCATGAGGAACATCCCTGACTCCGCCACCTGGCACAAGTCGAGCTACAGCGGCGGTGACGGCGGCAACTGCCTGGAAGTCGCCCTCACCCACCTGATCCACCCCACCCACATCCCCGTGCGCGACTCCAAGAACCCCCACGGCCCGAAGCTCGTGTTCCGGGCGGAGAGTTGGTCCCTGTTCATCGAAGAAATGAAGCGCGACTGACCGGCGAAGAGGTCAGGATCTGACCTACATGCTTCCTACTGTGAAGCCATGAACACAACGACGAACACCCCCGCCCCCACCCTGCCCACCGGCGAGCGCGCCGACCTGCTGGAAACCCTCGCCAAGCAGCGCCACTTCCTCCGGTTCACCACCCGTGACCTCACCGACGAGCAGGCCGGACAGCGCACCACGGCCAGCGAACTCTGTCTCGGCGGCCTGATCAAACACGTCACGTCGGTCGAACGGAACTGGGCGGCGTTCATCGTGGACGGCCCCTCGACGATGCCCGACTTCACCGCCATGACCGAGGCGGACTGGGCCAAGCGCGCCGACGAGTTCCGCATGCTGCCCGGCGAGACGCTGGCCGGCGTGCTCGCGGAGTACGCCGAGGTGGCCGACCGGACCGACGAACTCGTGGCGACGCTGCCCGACCTGAACGCGTCGCACCCGCTGCCGAAGGCCCCGTGGTTCGAGGGGGAGGCGAGCTGGTCGGCGCGCCGCGTGCTGCTGCACATCGCCGCCGAGACCGCCCAGCACGCCGGTCACGCGGACATCATCCGGGAGTCCCTGGACGGCGCGAAGAGCATGGGCTGACGCCCGGCGGGACCCGGCCCCGAAGCTCAAGCCATCAGCCCCGAGCGCTCTTTTTTCGGAACGGGAATGGGCCTCAACCCACCCTCCCACCCGGCAAGTTGACGGCACGCATTCGAGTTGCCACGCACCGTGACGATGCTGATACGGTGCCCGCAGACGAAACAGCCCCCGCCAGGTGCTACCAACACCTGCGGGGGCTTGACCTACGAGATCGAAGAAACGCGAGAGTTCGATCCCCATGGCTGTTGCCAACTCTAGTGCTGCCCCCCTGCCCGCGCACGCGGACCCGCACCCTCCGCGCCCCCATCCCATGGCCTCCCCGGGCTACGGCAAGCGCGCCACCCCCGGCCAACATCCGCGCACGGCCCACGACTTCGCCGCCCTCCCGCCCCGCGAGGCAGCGATCGCCGCGTACATCGACCGGCTCCCCGACGGCGCCGACATCAGCGTGAAGACGATGGCCAAGGAGCTGCCGTACGGCCAGTGCGCCCTGCGCACGGCCCTCAACAGGATCCAGGACGCGGGTCACTTGCGCCGGGGCCGCGAACACCTGACGACCAAGTCGGGGACGGCGCAGTGGATCACCCGAACGTGGTTCTCCCGTACCGCGCGCGACGACACCTGGTGGGCAAGGTTCACCCGGTGTGACGTACCGGAAGAGGAACCGGACCGAGCCCGCCCCACCCGGACCCGCGCCCACATCCTGCTCGCCGCCCTCGGCCGTACCGCCCCAGCCCTGTCCCTCTCCCAAGCCGACTGCGCGGCCCTGGCACCGCTCCTGACCCCGTGGTTCGAGCGCGGCGCCACCGACGAGTCCGTACGCCGGGCCCTCACCAGCGGCCTCCCCACCCCCGTCCACAGCCCGGCCGCCCTCATCCGCACCCGCCTGCGCGACAAACTCCCCCCAGAGCCGGTACCGACCCCTGAACCGGCACCCGCACCCCCTCCCCTCCGCATGCTGGAATGCGCCCACTGCCGCACCCCGGGCCGCCCGGAAGCCCTACCGGGCGGCGTCTGCAGCGCCTGCCGGGGCGAACGCGCCCCCGCCCACCCCAAGGCGCCCCTGTCCGCCGCCGCGGTCCACACCCACGCGACTCAGATCCGTGCGGCGATGTCACAACGGCCGCGAGAAGGGACACCTGTTGGGGGGAAGCCGACACCATGACCCCTGACACCGCCGAGCACCCGCAGGTGTCCGTCGAGCACTTCGAGGAACTCATCCGCAGGGACCCAGGGAGTTGCGGAGCGGCTGTCCGCCGGGTGACCTCCGGAGGAACCGCAGGGTGACGTCCCGCCGGGGATCGATCAAGCTTTGTATGCAACTCTGTGATTGCTTTGCCAATGCTTTGTGCGGCCAACACAATGGCCCTTGGATCTGCGAGGCTCAGGCTTATCGGATACGGGGGGACTGTATGGCACATTCCTTATATTTCAGGGTGCTCGGGCCATTGGAAATACTCACAGGCGCGCAGCCCGTGGCCCTGAGAAGCGCCCGTCAGCGCACGGTACTCGCGATGCTCCTGCTGTTCGCGGACCGCACCGTCTCGGTCGACGCGCTGACGGAAGCGGTGTGGCAGGGATCGCCCCCGGCCACGGCGCGCAACCAAATAGCCATCTGCATCACCGTCCTGCGCAAGATATTCCGCGGCGCCGGGGTGGCCGGCGACCTGATCGAGACTGTGCACCCGGGCTACCGGCTCAATGCCGACGGGCACCGCCTGGACCTTAGGGAGTTGGACGAGGCCGTCGCCGCCGCCCGGGCGGCCCTGGACGCCCGGCAGCACGCCGAGGCAGCCGAACGCTTCGAGCACGCGCTGTCGCTGTGGCGCGGCCCGGCCCTCGACGGCCTCAGGGGCGGTGGAATCGACGACGAGAAGGCCCGGCTGACCGAGTTCTGGCTCGACGTCAACGAGGAGTACGCGGGCCTGCAGCTGCAGCTGGGCCAGTACCGCTCGGTGGGTGCACGGCTCACCGCCCTGGTCGCGGAACACCCGCTGCGCGAACAGGCCAGGGCCCAGCTCATGCGGGCCCACCACCTGTCCGGGAGGCGGGCCGCCGCCCTGGAGGTCTACCGCGAGGGCCGACGGATCCTGGTGGAGGAACTGGGCGTCGAACCGGGCGCCCACCTGCAGGAGTTGCACTGCCAGATCCTCAAGGACGCCCAGGCGGTGAAGGGACCCGCCGAGCTCGCGCCGGCCGTGGCCGAGCCGGAGCCGGTTCCGGCCGTGCCCGCGCAGCTTCCGCTCCCGCCGGCGCTGTTCACCGGACGGGCCGGCGAGTTGGCGGCCCTGGACCGGATGCTCCCCGGCTTCGCGGACCAGGGGACGCTGCCCATCGCGGTCATCTCTGGCGTGGGCGGTGTGGGCAAGAGCGCGTTGGCCGTGCACTGGGCGAACAAGGTCGCGCACCGGTTCCCCGACGGCCAGCTGTTCATGGACACCCGTGGCTACGGGGAGGGCGACGAGCCTCTGTGCGCCATGGCCCTGCTCGATCAGTCCCTGCGCGCCCTCGGTGTCCCCAGCGCGGAGATCCCCGCGAAACTGGAGGAGCGGGCCGCGCTGTACCGCAGCGTCCTAGACGGACGGCAGTTACTCGTCGTGCTGGACAACGTCCGTTCGTTCGCCCAGGTCAAGCCGCTGCTGCCGGGCCTAGGCGGCAGCTGTGTGGTGATCACGAGCAGGGAGCCGCTGGACGAACTGGCCGGTGACTACAAGGCCGTCCGGATCGACCTCAAGGTCCTGAGCCCCATCGAGGCCCAGGACATGCTCGCCTCCGTGATCGGGCGGGAGCGGGTCGCCGCGGAGCCGGAGGAGGCGGTACGGCTCGTCGAACTGTGCGACCGACTGCCCCTGGCGTTGCGTATAGCGGCCGCCCGGCCCGCCACACGGCCGCACTGGTCGCTGCGCCAGCTGACGTCCCGGCTGGAGGACCGGCGGCGCCGCCTGGACCTGCTCAGCCCGAACGACGGTGGCGTACGGGCGGGGTTCTGGCTCAGCTACCGGGAGCTGTCCCCGAAGGCCGCCCGGCTCTACCGGCGGCTCGGGCTGCTCACCGTGCCGGACTTCGCGGCCTGGGTCGCCGCGGCGGTGCTCGACGCAGACCTGCACGAGGCGGAGGACCTGATCGAGCAGCTCGTGGACGCCCGTCTGCTGGAGGTGCGCCCGGTACGGGCGGGCCAGCCCACCCGGTTCCGTTTCCAGGACCTGCTGCGGCTGTTCGCCTGGGAACGCGCGCAGGCGGAGGAGACCGAGGCTGACCGGGACTCCGTCCTGAGGCGCACCCTCGACACGCTGCTCTCGCTCGCCGACTCCGCCCATCAGCAGCTCTACGGGAAGCGGACCCTGCCCGGGCAGCGCATCCGCACCACCGCGGCACTGCCCCTCGGCTACCGGTCGGCGATCCTGGCCGATCCCATCGAGTGGTTCGAGTCGGAGCGAACCTCCATCGTCGCCATGGTCAGCCAGGCCGCGCACACCGACGGCTGCGCGGAACACGCCTGGGGCCTGACCTCCTGCGCCGTCCCCCTCTTCGAGGGGCGCAACTTCCTCGACGACTGGCGGCGGACGGCGGAGAAAGCACTGGAGGCGACGCGGCGGGAAGGCGACGACCTGGGCTCGGGGACCATGCTGCGTTCGCTCGGCACCCTGGCCATCTACCGGCGCCGCTACCCGGAGGCCGAAGCGCTCTTGACGTCGGCGATGGACTTCCTCGAACGGTGCGGCGACACCCTGGGCCAGGGCATCGCGCTGCGCAACCTCGCGGTGTGCGCGCGGTTCGCCGGCGAACTGGACAGCGCCGCCCGGCAGTGCCGCGCCGCCCTCGACGCCTTCGACCGCACCGGTGACCTGGCGGGCCGCTCGCACGCCCTGGGGCTGCTGGCGCAGATCGAACTGGAGCGGGGGAACAACGGCCTGGGCATCGACCTCAGCCTCCAGGCGATCGAGGCGAGTCACGAGGCCAGCTCGCTGCGCAGCAAGGCGCAGAACCTCTACCGGCTGGCCGAGGCGCTACTGCGCACGGGAGAGCTGCGGCAGGCGGAGGTGGTCTCCCTGGACGTCCTGGCGCTGACCCGCGGCCAGGGCGACCGTCTGGGGGTGGCCAACGGACTGCGGGCGCTGGGGGAGGTGCGGTGGCGGCAGAACCGGTTGGCGGAAGCCCAGGAGGCCCTGGCCGAGGCGCTCGCGATCTCCGAGGCCCTGGGGGACAGCTTCCTGCGGGCCCGGGTGGAGACCGATCTCGCCTGTGCCGAAGCCGTCGACGGAGACCGGCGGGCCGCTGTGACCCGGCTGCACAAGGCTCAAGAAACCTTTCGGCAACTGGCGGCGCCGCTGTGGGAGAAGCGCACCAGCCACCTGCTGGACGCCCTGAGCGTCCTGGCGGAGGGCCTGCCCGCCGAGGTGAACCAGCTGGTACAGCTGCGTGAAATCCGCTGAGTGCCGAGGCGCCGCGCAGGCCGTGAGCACGGCGGAGGGGGGCGCCCCCTAGAGGCCGCCCCCCTCCGTTCCGTCGTATGACCGGTCCGTTCCGCCGTAGCGGTGCCGGTATCCGTCTGTCCCCTATCGGGTCCAGGGAAGGTCGTCTTCGGCCGCACCGCTTCCCTCGGTCGGCGAGATCGTCAGCGCGGCCAGGCCCGCCCTGGTCCAGGGCAGGTCGTTCGTGCCCGCGTGGGCCGCACCGGTGCACAGCAGGACAGTGGCACACGCTGCGACGACAGCGGACGCACGGGCGCCGGACTTACGCATCGTTGATCTTCTCCCTATCGATCGATAAAGGCGTGCGAGCCACACTCTAGAACAGGGTATTTTCTCGGCAATTTCTTGGCGATTTCGGGTGTCCACGAGCAGCGAAAAGGGACGGTAAAACCAATGGTGAAAAGCGGTGCTGAAATCGCCTCGAAAATCGACCGAAAACACCGGTGGTTAGAGTGGCGATCCGGTTTGAAGTCCGAGGGGGAAGCCATGAAACTCGAAGTGGCACTGCAGCGAGCCGACCGCATACCGGCCCCGAGTGAGCAGGAGACGACGTACGGCGACCCGATCGGAACGGCGCCGGTCTGGGCCAGGCTCGACCGGACCGCCAGGACCGCGGCGTGGCGGGTCCTGGTGGTGGAGAACAACCCCTGTGACGCCGAGGCGCTGACCAAGGGGCTGAGGCGGCACGGACACGAGGTGGAGCGGGTCGCGACGGGAGACGCCGCGCTCCGGGCCTACCGGGACGCCGACCTGGTACTGCTCGACCTGGAACTTCCGGACCTGGACGGGCTGGAGGTCTGCCGGGACATCCGGGCTGCGTGCGCTGTGCCGGTGATCGCCGTCACCGCACGCGACAGCGAGGTCGACCGGGTGCTCGGCCTCCAGGCGGGCGCGGACGACTACATCGCCAAGCCGTACGGCTTCCGCGAGCTGATGGCCCGTATGGAAGCCGTCATGCGCCGGGCCGCCCCGGCGGTGCCCGAGCCGCCCAAGGTCGTCTCGCACGGGCGGCTGCGGATCGACGCGTGCATGCGGGAGGTCCGGCTGGACGGGCGGCGCGTCGAGGTGACCCGCAAGGAGTTCGACCTGCTGTTCCTGCTGGCCTCGCACCCGGACACCGTCCTGCCGCGTAAACGGCTGATGCGGGAGGTGTGGGGGGACTCGTGGTCGCGCCGGACCGTCGACACGCATGTCAGCAGCCTGCGGGGCAAGCTCGGGGCGAGCGATTGGATCATCACGGTGCGCGGGGTCGGCTTCCGGCTCGGGCGGGTCTGAGCGGGCGGGTGGTTCCGTGCGGGACGGGTGAGCCTGCGCGGGGCCTCTCGTATGACGTCTTCCATCCATGCGGCAGTAGGTCTGTTGAACGGGGAGTCTCCATCGTGCGCAAGGTGCTCATCGCCAATCGTGGTGAAGTCGCTGTCCGCGTTGCCCGGGCCTGCCGGGACGCGGGGATCGCGAGCGTGGCCGTCTACGCTGCCCCGGACCGGGACGCGCTGCACGTGCGTGCGGCGGACGAGGCGTTCGGCCTGGGCGGTGACACCCCCGCCACCAGCTACCTCGACATCGACAAGGTGCTGAAGGCCGCGTGTGAGTCAGGTGCGGACGCGGTCCATCCGGGTTACGGCTTCCTCTCGGAGAACGCGGAGTTCGCGCAGGCCGTGCTGGACGCGGGCCTGGTCTGGATCGGTCCGCCGCCGCAGGCGATCCGCGACCTGGGTGACAAGGTCGCCGCCCGGCACATCGCCCAGCGCGCGGGCGCCCCGCTGGTGGCCGGCACCCCGGACCCGGTGGCGGATGCGGAGGAGGTCGTGGCGTTCGCGCGGGAGCACGGTCTGCCGATCGCGATCAAGGCGGCCTTCGGGGGTGGCGGGCGTGGTCTCAAGGTCGCTCGCACTCTGGAGGAGGTGCCCGAGCTGTACGACTCGGCGGTGCGGGAGGCGGTGGCCGCCTTCGGCCGCGGCGAGTGCTTCGTGGAGCGCTACCTGGACAAGCCCCGGCACGTGGAGACCCAGTGCCTGGCCGACACCCACGGCAACGTGGTCGTCGTCTCCACCCGTGACTGCTCGCTGCAGCGCCGGCACCAGAAATTGGTCGAAGAGGCCCCGGCCCCGTTCCTGTCCGAGGAGCAGGTCGCCGAGCTGTACCGCGCCTCCAAAGCGATCCTGAAGGAGGCCGGCTATGTCGGGGCCGGCACGGTGGAGTTCCTGGTCGGGGCCGACGGCACGGTCTCCTTTCTGGAGGTCAACACCCGCCTGCAGGTCGAGCACCCGGTCACGGAGGAGGTCGCCGGGATCGACCTGGTGCGGGAGATGTTCCGCATCGCCGACGGCGAGGAGCTCGGCTACGACGACCCGGTGCCGCGCGGGCACTCCTTCGAGTTCCGCATCAACGGCGAGGACCCCGGCCGGGGCTTTTTGCCCGCGCCCGGCACGGTCACCACGTTCGCCCCGCCGTCCGGCCCAGGCGTGCGCCTCGACGCGGGCGTGGAGTCCGGCAGTGTGATCGGCCCCGCCTGGGACTCGCTGCTGGCCAAACTGATCGTCACCGGCGCCACCCGCGAGCAAAGCCTGCAGCGCGCCGCCCGCGCACTAAAGGAGTTCACCGTCGAGGGCATGGCCACCGCCATCCCCTTCCACCGCGCGGTCGTCACCGACCCGGCCTTCGCCCCCGAACTGACCGGCTCCACCGAACCGTTCACCGTCCACACGCGCTGGATCGAGACCGAGTTCGTCAACGATATCAAGCCCTTCGCCGCCCCCGCCGGCACCGAAGCGGACGAGGAGCCCGGCCGGGAGACGGTCGTGGTCGAGGTGGGCGGCAAGCGCCTGGAGGTCTCCCTACCGGCTTCGCTGGGTATGTCCCTGGCCCGTACCGGTCTGGCGGCCGGCGCCAAGCCAAAGCGGCAGGCGGCGAAGAGGCCCGGGCCGGTGGCCTCCGGCGACTCCCTCGCCTCCCCGATGCAGGGCACCATCGTCAAGATCGCCGTGGAGGAGGGGCAGGAGGTCACGGAAGGCGACCTGGTCGTCGTCCTGGAGGCCATGAAGATGGAACAGCCCCTCAACGCCCACAAGTCCGGCACCATCAAGGGCCTGGCCGCCGAGGTCGGCGCCTCTCTCACCTCCGGCGCCCCGATCTGCGAGATCAGGGACTGACCCCGGCCGACACCACCGAGCGCCCGGCGGACCGCGACAGCCAGCCCGCCGGGCGCTCGGCTTTCCCGTCCTCTGTATTCCGTGTCATGCGCTTCGCAGACGCCTGACAGGTTCTGACACAAACCTGACTCAACAGGTGTCGAAATATGTGCCCCGACCGAAGAGGCTAGGTGTCGGATTTCGGTCGTGGAGGAGTTGGATTCCATGCACAGCACCCTGATTGTGGCTCGGATGGACCCCAGTGCGAGCCTCGACGTCGCAAAGATCTTCGGCGATTTCGACACCACGGAAATGCCTCATCTGATGGGAACGCGCCGGCGCCAGCTGTTCTTGTACCGGGGTCTGTATTTCCACTTGCAGGACTTCGAGTCCGAGGACGGCGGCGAGCGCATAGAGCAGGCGAAGACCGACCCGCGCTTCGTCCGCGTCAGCGAGGACCTCAAGCCCTACATCGAGGCGTACGCCCCCGCGACGTGGCGCTCGCCCGCCGACGCGATGGCCACGCGCTTCTACAACTGGGAGGCGTCCGCGTGAGCGGCAGGCGCGTCGTCATCACGGGCATCGAGGTTCTGGCGCCCGGTGGTGTCGGGATAAAGAACTTCTGGAGCCTGCTGAGTGAGGGGAGGACCGCGACCCGCGGCATCACCTTCTTCGACCCGTCGCCCTTCCGTTCCCGGGTGGCCGCGGAGATCGACTTCGATCCGGAGATGCACGGCCTGAGCCCGCAGGAGGTCAGGCGCATGGACCGGGCCGCGCAGTTCGCGGTCGTCGCCGCGCGCGGGGCGGTCGCCGACAGCGGCATCGAGCTGGAGGAGTACGACCCGTACCGCGTCGGCGTCACCGTCGGCAGCGCGGTGGGGGCCACCATGGGGCTCGACCAGGAGTACCGGACTGTCAGCGACGGCGGTCGGCTGACCCTGGTCGACCACGTCTACGCCGTACCGCACCTGTACAACTTCCTGGTGCCCAGCTCGTTCGCGGCCGAGGTGGCCTGGGCCGTGGGGGCCGAGGGGCCGAGCACGGTCGTGTCGACCGGCTGCACGTCGGGCATCGACTCCGTCGGCCACGCCGTCGAGCTGATCCGCGAAGGGTCCGCCGATGTCATGGTCGCGGGCTCCTCCGACGCGCCGATCTCCCCGATCACGATGGCGTGCTTCGACGCGATCAAGGCGACCACGCCTCGCCACGACGAGCCCGAGCGCGCCTCCCGGCCGTTCGACGCCACCCGCAACGGTTTCGTGCTCGGTGAGGGGGCGGCCGTCTTCGTGCTGGAGGAACTGGACAGCGCACGCCGACGGGGTGCGCACATCTACGCGGAGATCGCCGGCTACGCCACGCGCAGCAACGCTTACCACATGACCGGTCTGCGGCCGGACGGCGTCGAGATGGCCGAGGCGATCCGGGTCGCGATGGACGAGGCGCGGATGAACCCGGAGGCCCTCGACTACATCAACGCGCACGGTTCGGGCACCAAGCAGAACGACCGCCACGAGACGGCCGCGTTCAAGCGGAGTCTGGGCGAGGCCGCCTACCGGACGCCGGTGAGCTCCATCAAGTCGATGGTCGGGCACTCCCTGGGGGCGATCGGTTCGATCGAGATCGCGGCGTCCGCGCTCGCCATGGAGAACAACGTGGTGCCACCCACGGCCAACCTGCACACCCAGGACCCGGAGTGCGATCTCGACTACGTCCCCTTGACGGCGCGCGACCAACTGGTCGATGCGGTGCTCTCCGTCGGCAGTGGCTTCGGCGGATTCCAGAGCGCGATGGTGCTGGCCCGGCCCGAGAGGAGCGCGGCATGACCACGTCGGTGGTGGTGACGGGCCTGGGCGTGGCGGCGCCCAACGGCCTGGGCACGCAGGACTACTGGGCGGCCACCCGGGGCGGCAAGTGCGGCATCGGCCGGATCACGCACTTCGACCCCGCGCAGTACCCGGCCCGGCTGGCCGGGCAGGTGCCGGGCTTCGTGGCGGAGGAGCACCTGCCCAGCAGGCTGCTCCCGCAGACCGACCGGATGACCCGGCTCGCCCTGGTCGCCGCCGACTGGGCGCTCGCCGACGCGGGCGTGCGGCCCGACGAGCTGCCCGAGTTCGCCATGGGCGTCATCACGGCGAGCTCCTCCGGCGGCTTCGAGTTCGGCCAGCGCGAGCTGGAGAAGCTGTGGAGCCAGGGCAGCCAGTACGTCAGCGCCTACCAGTCGTTCGCGTGGTTCTACGCCGTCAACAGCGGCCAGATCTCCATCCGCAACGGCATGAAGGGCCCCTGCGGGGTGGTCGTCGGCGACCAGGCCGGTGGCCTCGACGCGGTGGCGCAGGCACGCCGGCAGATCCGCAAGGGCACGCGGCTGGTGGTGTCGGGCGCGGTCGATGCCTCGATCTGCCCCTGGGGCTGGGTCGCCCAGCTGACCAGCGGGCGGGTGAGCACCAGCAACGAGGTGACCCGCGCCTATGTGCCGTTCGACGCGGAGGCCCGCGGGCACGTGCCCGGTGAGGGCGGCGCGATCCTGGTCCTGGAGGACGCGGTGGCCGCGCGCGGCCGTGGCGCCGAGGTGTACGGGGAGATCTCCGGGTACGGGACCACCTTCGACCCGGCGCCGGGCCGGGGCCGCAAGCCGGGGCTGCGCAAGGCCATGGAGATCGCCCTGGCGGACGCGGGGGCCGTGCCCGGCGACATCGACGTGGTCTTCGCCGACGCCGCCGCCGTACCCGAGCTGGACCGGGCCGAGGCGGAGGCCATCACCGCGGTCTTCGGCCCCCGGGGGGTGCCGGTCACCGCGCCCAAGACGATGACCGGCCGGCTGTACTCCGGTGGTGCCCCGCTGGATCTCGCGGCCGCGTTCCTCGCCATCCGGGAGGGACTCATCCCGCCCACCGTGCACGTGCAACAGGCGGAGGAGTACGCGCTCGACCTGGTGACGGCCCAGCCGCGCACCACCGAGGTGCGCACCGCCCTCGTCCTGGCCCGCGGCCACGGCGGCTTCAACTCCGCCATGGTCGTGCGGGCCGCCGACCAGACGACGGCCACCGACCGCGAACGTTGACTGGCGGTGGCCGCCGACCGCCGATGAGATCTCGGCGGCTCACCAGATGGCTGCCGCCGACCTGGCGGTGGCACCGGTCGGACGCAGACCACCGACCATCCGTCGAGCGCCGACGAGGATGCCGGCGGCCGACCAGACCGGTTCCCGCCGACCTGGGCATCGGCCGCCGGCCGGGCGCGGGTGGCCGATCAGGCGCCGACCGTCGCCCCGGCCGCCGGGGGCGGGCCCCGCGACCCGACCCGACACCGATCACGCACCGCGATCACGATCACGAAGGAGTCCGCATGTCCGACAAGAGCTTCACCCTCGACGACCTCAGGAGGATCCTCCTGGAGGGCGCCGGTGCCGGCGACGGCGTCGACCTGAACGGCGACATCCTCGACAAGGAGTTCGAGGAGCTCGGCTACGAATCGCTGGCGCTGCTGGAGACCGGCGGCCGCATCGAGCGCGAGTACGGCATCACCCTCGACGACTCGGTGCTCACCGACGCCGTCACCCCGCGCGCCCTCATCGAGGCGGTCAACGCGCACCTGTCCGCCGTAGCCGCCTGAGCACCGTGCGCGCCGACGGGCGGGCCGCCCCCACCTCACCAGCCTCTACGCCATCAGGAGAAGAAACCATGCCGCAGCAGGACGTGCGGGTCGCCCTCGTCACCGGAGCCACCAGCGGAATCGGTCTGGCCGTGGCCCGGCAGCTGGGCCGCAACGGCCACCGGGTGTTCATCGGGGCGCGTACCGCCGAGAACGTGGCCTCCACCGTCAAGGAGTTGCGCGAGGAGGGCCTCGACGTGGACGGCAGCGCCGTCGACGTGCGGTCCGGGGAGAGCATCGCCGCGTTCGTGGCCGCCGCGGTGGAGCGGTCCGGCACGATCGACGTGCTGGTCAACAACGCGGGCCGCAGCGGCGGCGGGGTGACGGCCGACCTCGCCGACGAGCTGTGGGACGACGTTATCGACACCAACCTCAACAGCGTCTTCCGGATGACCCGCGAGGTGCTCAACACCGGCGGCATGCGGGCCAAGGACCGCGGCCGGATCATCAACATCGCCTCCACCGCGGGCAAGCAGGGCGTGGTGCTGGGGGCGCCCTACTCGGCGTCGAAGCACGGCGTGGTCGGCTTCACCAAGGCCCTCGGCAACGAACTCGCGCCGACCGGGATCACCGTCAACGCCGTCTGCCCGGGCTACGTCGAGACGCCGATGGCACAGCGCGTGCGTCAGGGGTACGCCGCCGCCTACGACACCAGTGAGGACGCCATCCTCGAAAAGTTCCAGGCCAAAATCCCGCTCGGCCGCTACTCCACGCCCGACGAGGTCGCCGGCCTGGTCGGCTACCTGGCCTCCGACACAGCCGCCTCCATCACCTCGCAGGCCCTGAACGTCTGCGGCGGCCTCGGCAACTTCTGACCTCCGGAGGAGAATTTACATGACGACCCGTCAGGTCGAGCACGAGATCACCGTCGCGGCACCGGCCGCCACCGTCTACGAGCTGATCGCCGAGGTCGAGAACTGGCCGCGGATCTTCCCGCCCACCATCTACGTCGACCACGTCGAGCGCGGCGCCGGAGAGGAGCGCATCCGGATCTGGGCCACCGCCAACGGCGAGGCCAAGAACTGGACCTCACGCCGCACCCTCGACCCGGCGGAGCTGCGGATCACCTTCCGGCAGGAGGTCTCCGCGCCGCCGGTCGCCGCCATGGGGGGCACCTGGATCATCGAGCCGCTGTCCGAGACGGAGGCGAGGATCCGGCTGCTGCACGACTACCGGGCGGTCGACGACGATCCCGAGGGACTGAACTGGATCGACGAGGCCGTCGACCGCAACTCCCGCGCGGAGCTCGCCGCACTGAAGACCAACGTCGAACTGGCCCGCGTCTCCGAGGAGCTGACGTTCTCCTTCGAGGACGGCGTGCGGATCGAAGGGCGCGCCAAGGACGTCTACGACTTCATCGACCAGGCCGGCCTGTGGGCCGAGCGGCTGCCGCACGTGGCGAAGGTGCGGCTGACCGAGGACACACCCGGTCTGCAGACCCTGGAGATGGACACGCGGGCCAAAGACGGCTCGGTGCACACCACCAAGTCGTACCGCGTGACCTTCCCGCACCGCAGGATCGCCTACAAGCAGGTCACGCTGCCCGCCCTGATGACGCTGCACACCGGCTACTGGACGTTCGACGAGGGCGACGACGGCGTTACCACCGCGACCTCGCAGCACACGGTCGTGCTGAACGAGAGCAACATCGCGCGCGTCCTGGGCGCGGACGCGACGGTGGCGGACGCCCGCGCTTACGTGCAGGGTGCGCTGAGCACCAACAGCCGCGCCACCCTGGGCCGCGCCAAGGACTACGCGGAGAGCCGGCGCTGATCATGGCCATCCGCCGAATGGACACCGAGGTCGCCGTCGTGGGGGCGGGGCCGGTCGGGCTGATGCTCGCTGGTGAACTGCGCCTGGGCGGCGCCAAGGTGGTCGTACTGGAGAAGCGGCAGGCCCCGACGACGGAGTCCCGGGCCTCCACGCTGCACGCCCGCACCATGGAGATCCTCGACAGCCGGGGCCTGCTCACCGTCCTCGGCACCCCGCCCGGCGAACCGCGCGGGCACTTCGGCGGCATCCCGCTCGACCTGACGCTGCCCAGTCCCTGGGCGGGACAGTGGAAGGTGCCGCAGACCGAGACCGAACGGCTGCTGCAGGACTGGGCCCGGGACCTGGGGGCCACGATCGCGCGGCGCCACGAACTGCGCGCCCTGCGGGCCTCGGAGGAGAGCTTGGAGGCGGTCGCCGCCGGTCCGGACGGGCCCGTCCGGGTGCGCTGCCGCTACCTGGTGGCGTGCGACGGCGAGGAGTCGGCCGTACGGCGTCTGCTCGGCGTGGGCTTCCCCGGCCAGGACGCGCAGCGCGAGCTGCTGCGCGCCGACATCGCCGGCCTCGACATCCCGAACCGGCGTTTCCAGCGCCTGGAGCAGGGCCTCGCCATCGCCGCCCGGCGCGGTGACGGCGTGACCCGCGTGATGGTGCACGCCCTCGGCACGTACGCCCGGCGCCGCACCGGTGAGCCCGGGTTCGGCGAGGTCGTGGAGGCGTGGAAGCGGGTCACCGGGGAGGACATCGGCCACGGCACCCCGCTGTGGGTCAACTCCTTCGGAGACGCAAACCGGCAGCTCACCCGCTACCGGCACGGCCGCGTCCTGTTCGCCGGGGACGCGGCGCACCGCCAGATGCCCATCGGCGGACAGGCCCTCAACCTCGGCCTCCAGGACGCCGTCAACCTCGGCTGGAAGCTGGCCGCCACCGTGCGCGGCCACGCTCCCGAGGCCCTGCTCGACACCTACCACGACGAGCGGCACGCGGTGGGCCGCCGGGTGCTCGCCAACATCCGCGCCCAGGCGCTGCTGCTGCTCGGCGGCCCGGAGGCGGAGGCGCCGCGCGCGCTGCTGGCGGAACTCATCGCCGCCGAGGACGTCCGTACCCACCTGGCCGGCATGATCTCCGGCCTCGACATCCGCTACGACGTCGGCGGCACCGCCCACCCGCTGCTCGGCGCCCGCCTGCCGCACGCCACCCTCACGGTGGCCGGACGGCCCTGCGGCACGGCACAGGCGGCACGCCCCGGACGCGGCCTGCTGCTGGACCTCACCGGGTCCCGGGCCGGCGAGTCCGCCGCCCCGTGGGCGGACCGGGTCGACGCGGTGCGGGCCGGGCCCGTGCGCCAGGGGCCCCTGCGGGGTGTCGGCGTCGCCCTGGTGCGCCCGGACGGCCACGTCGTGTGGGCCGACTCCACCGAGACAGAGCTACTGGGCGCGCTGCGGCGCTGGTTCGGCGCGTCGGCCCCGCAGGCAGAGAGGCAGGGACAGTGAAGGGCATCATCCTGGCCGGCGGCCACGGCACCCGGCTGCACCCGATCACGCTGGCCACGTCCAAACAACTGCTGCCCGTCTACGACAAGCCGATGATCTACTACCCCCTGTCCGTGCTGATGCTGGCGGGGATCAGGGACATCCTGATCATCACCTCCCCGGACGACGTCGGCGACTTCCAGCGGCTGCTCGGCACCGGCACGGAGCTCGGGCTGCGCCTCACCTACGCGGAGCAGGACAAGCCGAGGGGCCTGGCGGACGCGTTCCTCATCGGCGCCGAGCACATCGGCGACGACCAGGTGGCACTGGTCCTGGGCGACAACATCTTCCACGGGCCGGGATTCGGCCGCGTCCTGCAGAAGTACGCGCGGGACGTCGACGGCTGCGTCCTGTTCGGCTACCCGGTGAGCGACCCGCAGCGCTACGGCGTCGGCGAGGTCGACGGACAGGGCCGGCTGGTCTCCCTCGAGGAGAAACCGGCGCGGCCGCGCTCCAACCTGGCCATCACCGGCCTGTACTTCTACGACAACGACGTGGTGGAGATCGCCCGGGCGTTGGAGCCCTCCGACCGGGGCGAGCTGGAGGTCACCGACATCAACAAGGTGTACCTGGAGCGGGGCAGGGCCGAACTCGTCCCGCTGGGGCGCGGCTTCGCCTGGCTCGACACCGGCACGCACGACGCGCTCACCGAGGCCAGCCTGTACGTGCAGCTCCTGGAGCACCGCCAGGGCATCCGGGTCGCCTGCCTGGAGGAGATCGCGCTGCGCATGGGGTTCATCGACCGCGACGCCTGCCACGCCCTGGGCCGCAGGCAGTCCAAGTCGTCGTACGGCCAGTACGTCATGGACATCGCGGCCGCCGGCTGAGCGGCGGCCCCACCCGACCACTCCCACTGGAGGACGAGGCATGAGAATCCTGGTCACCGGCGGTGCCGGCTTCATCGGCTCGCACTACGTGCGCTCGCTGCTCGCGGGGGAGTACGGTCCGCGCGGCACCAGCGACGTCACCGTGCTCGACCTGCTGACCTACGCCGGCAACCGCGACAACCTGCCCGCGGCGCACCCGCGGCTCACCTTCGTACGCGGGGACGTGAGTGATCTGGCGCTGCTGCTGGAGCTGTTGCCGGGCCACGACGCGGTGGTGCACTTCGCGGCAGAGTCGCACGTGGACCGATCACTGGACGCGGCGGCGGACTTCGTCCGCACCAACGTGCTGGGCACCCAGACCGTGCTGGAGGCGGCCCTGCGCACCGGGGTGTCTCGGGTCGTGCATGTCTCCACCGACGAGGTGTACGGCTCGATCGACACCGGCTCCTGGACGGAGGCGTCCCCGCTGCTGCCCAACTCCCCCTACGCGGCGTCCAAGGCGTCCGCCGACCTCGTGGCCCGCTCCTACTGGCGCACCCACGGGCTGGACGTCTCCATCACCCGCTGCTCCAACAACTACGGGCCGTACCAGCACCCCGAGAAGCTCATCCCGCGGTTCGTCACCAACCTGCTCGAAGGCCTTCCCGTGCCGGTCTACGGCGACGGCCGCAACGTACGCGAGTGGCTGCACGTCGACGACCACTGCCGCGCGATCCAGCTGGTGCTCGAACGCGGCCGGGCGGGCGGCGTCTACAACATCGGGCGCGGCAACGAACTGGAGAACCTGACGCTGACCGAGCGCATCCTGCATCTGGCCGGCGCCGACCGGTCCATGATCCGTTACGTCGCCGACCGCAAGGGCCACGACCTGCGCTACTCCCTCGACGACACCCGCATCCGCAACGAACTGGACTACGCGCCCCGCATCGCCTTCGACGAGGGACTCGCCAGGACCGTCGCCTGGTACCGCGACAACCCCCAGTGGTGGAAGCCGCTGAAACACCCCGGGACACGACCGACCCCGGCCGCGTAGCGCGCTCGACGACAGACGCGGGTCCCTGCGGGGCGGTGCGCGGGGCCTCCGCGGGGAGCGCGCGGTTCTCGTACGGGTCATCCGACGCGAGGCGGAGCTCGCAGGGGTCGAGGGACCCGGCGGGACGGCTCGGTGCGGTCCTGACATTCACGCTGTACAGACGAGAGGACGACAGGCATGGAGACGGAGACGTTCGACGCGGACGTCGTGGTGGTGGGCGCCGGGCCGACCGGGCTGATGCTCGCCGGGGAGTTGCGGCTCGGCGGCGTGCGGGTGGTCGTGGCCGAGCGGCTCGCCGAGCCCACCGGGCAGTCGCGCGGACTGGGCTTCACCGCCCGGACCATGGAGGTGTTCGACGAGCGGGGCCTGCTGCCGCGCTTCGGCCACCCGGAGACCAGCCCGATGGGCCACTTCGGCGGCATCCAGTTCGACTACACGGTCCTGGAGGGTGCCCACTTCGGGGCGCGCGGCATACCCCAGTCGCAGACCGAGGCCGTGCTGGAGGAGTGGGCGGTGGGCCTCGGGGCGGAGGTGCGGCGCGGGTGGGAGTTCCTGGAACTGGCCCAGGACGAGGACGGCGTGACGGTCACCGCCGCCACACCGGAGGGCGAACGGCGGCTCCGGGCGCGCTACCTGGTCGGATGCGACGGCGGCCACAGCCCCGTCCGCAAGGCTGCCGGTTTTGACTTCCCCGGCACGGACGCGACCCGCGGGATGTACCTCGCCGACGTCGTCGGCTGTGACCTGAAACCGCGGTTCCTGGGCGAGCGGCTGCCCGGCGGCATGGTGATGGCGGCCCCGCTCGCGGAGGGCGTGGACCGCATCATCGTGTGCGAGCACGGCACGCCACCGCCCGACCGCAGCGAGACGCCGGAGTTCGCCGAGGTCGCCGACGCCTGGCAGCGCCTGACCGGGGAGGACATCAGCGGCGGCGGAGCGGAGTGGGTCAGCTCCTTCACAGACGCCACCCGCCAGGTCACCGAGTACCGCAGGGGACGCGTGCTGCTCGCCGGTGACGCCGCCCACATCCACCTGCCGGCCGGCGGACAGGGCCTGAGCACCGGGGTGCAGGACGCGGCCAACCTGGGCTGGAAGCTGGCCGCCGTGGTGCGCGGCTGGGCCCCGGCGGGTCTGCTGGACACCTATCACGACGAGCGCCATCCGGTCGGCGCGCGGCTGCTGCTGAACACCAGGACCCAGGGCACGGTGTTCCTCGGCGGCCCCGAGGCGGACCCGCTGCGCGCCCTGTTCACCGAGCTCATCGCCTACGACGACGTCAAGCGGCACCTCGCGGGCGCCGTCAGCCACATCGACATCCGCTACGAGGTCGGTGAGGGCGGTCACCCGCTGCTCGGCCGCCGGATCGGCCATCACGCGCTGCGCACCGCCACGGGGGCGACCAGCACGACCGAACTGCTGCACGGCGCCCAGGGCGTACTGCTGGACCTGGCCGACGACCCTGCCCTGCGACAGGCGGGCGCGGGCCGGAAGGACCGGGTCGTGACCGTGACCGCCACGCCGGAGAGCGGGGACCCCTTCGCCGGAGCCGACGCCGTCCTGGTGCGGCCCGACGGGTACGTCGCCTGGACCTCGCGGGACGCCGGCCCGGCCGAGGACGCGCTGCACCGCTGGTTCGGCGCGCCCGAACGCGGCTGACGGCCCCACCGTCCCCGGAACCCCGCCGGCCTCACCCGAAGGAACCGCCATGGCAACACGCCTGTTCACCTCCGAGTCCGTGACCGAGGGGCACCCCGACAAGATCGCCGACCAGGTCAGCGACACGATCCTCGACGCCCTGCTGCGCGAGGACCCGGCCTCGCGTCGCCGTGGAGACGCTGATCACCACCGGGCTGGTGCACGTGGCCGGCGAGGTCACCACACGGGCCTACGCGCCGCCCAGTTGGTGCGGGAGAAGATCCTCGGCATCGGCTACGACTCCTCGAAGAAGGGTTTAGACGGCTCCTCCTGCGGTGTGTCGGTGTCGATCGGCGCCCAGTCCCCGGACATCGCCCAGGGCGTCGATACTGGGGGGCGCCGGGGACCAGGGGCTGTTGTTCGGATTCGCGTGTGACGAGACGCCCGAGTTGATGCCCCTGCCCATCCACCTGGCGCACCGGCTCGCCCGGCGCCTGACCGAGGTGCGCGCCGACGGCACGGTTCCCTACCTGCGCCCGGACGGCATGACACAGGTGACCGTCGAGTACGCCGGGGCCCGGCCGGTGCGGCTGGACACGGTGGTGGTGTCCTCGCAGCACGCGGCGAACGTCAGCCCGGACGGCCTGCTGGCCCCCGACATCCGGGAGCACGTCGTCGAGCCCGTGCTGGCCCAACTGGCCGAGGAGGGCGTGAAGCTGGAGACCGAGGAGCACCGTCTGCTGGTCAACCCCACCGGGCGCTTCGAGATCGGCGGCCCGATGAGCGACGCGGGCCTGACGGGCCGCAAAATCATTATCGACACCTACGGCGGCATGGCACGGCACGGCGGTGGCGCCTTCTCCGGCAAGGACCCGTCAAAGGTGGACCGCTCGGCGGCGTACGCGATGCGCTGGGTCGCCAAGCACGTCGCCGCCGCCGGGCCGGCTTCCCGCTGCGAGGGGCAGGTGGCGTACGCGATCGGCAGGGCGGAGCCGGTCGGGCTGTTCGTCGAGACCTTCGGTACGGAGACGGTGCCGGTGGACCGGATCCAGACAGCCGTGACCGAGGTCTTCGACCTGCGCCCGGCGGCCCTCATACGTGACCTCGACCTGCTCCAGCCGATCTACGCCCGGACTGCGGCGTACGGCCACTTCGACCGTGAGCTTCCCGAGTTCACCTGGGAGCGCACGGACCGCGTGGAGCCGCTGCGCAGGGCCGCCGCCGCCTGACCGCGGCCCGAACCGCCTCTTGCCCCCCCCGTGCCCCGTACGGACCCGTGCGGGGCACCGGCATGTGCATCTCTCAGCCTCCGCCCTCAGCCAGCCGACCGCCGTATCCGAAAGGGGACCGCACATGCCGCGCATCGTGGTGTCCGGCTCCATCGCCACCGACCATCTGATGGCCTTTCCGGGGAGTTTCACCGACCAGTTGATCGCCGACCGGCTCGACCGGGTCTCGCTGTCCTTCCTGGCCGACAGCCTGCACATCAGGCGCGGGGGTGTGGCCGCGAACATCGCCTTCGGCCTGGCCTCGCTCGGGTTCGCCCCCGTGCTGGTCGGCGCGGCGGGCAAGGACTTCGCCGCGTACGGGGACCGGCTGCGCACGCACAGCGTGGACACGGCCTCGGTGTGGATCAGCGAGAACCTGCACACCGCCCGGTTCGTGTGCACGACCGACGCCCGGCAGAACCAGATCGCGACGTTCTACGCGGGCGCGATGGCCGAGGCGCGGGAGATCTCGCTGGCCGCGGTGGTGGAACGGCACGGCGTGCCCGGGCTCGTCGTCGTGGCGGCCAACGACCCCGAGGCCATGCTGCGCCACAGCGACGAGTGCCGCCGTGCGAGCATCCCGTTCGCGGCCGACCCCTCGCAGCAGCTCGCGCGGCTCGGCCGGGAGGAGACCCGCCGGCTCGTGGAGGGTGCCCGGTACCTGTTCACGAACGAGTACGAGGCGGCCCTGCTGATGGAGCGGACGGGATGGACGCGGGAGCAGGTGCTGCGTCGCACGGCCACCTGGATCACCACCCGGGGGCCCGCCGGTGTGGAGATCGTGACTGCCGAGGGGCCGCCGCTGCGCGTCCCGGCCGTGCCGGCCGACGAGACCCTCGACCCGACGGGCGTCGGCGACGCCTTTCGGGCCGGCTACCTCGCCGGCATCTCCTGGCGCTGGCCCCAAGCCCGCGCGGCCCGGCTCGGCTGCGCGCTGGCCACGGTGGTCCTGCAGACCACGGGGACCCAGGAGTACGCCCTCACCGCCGACGCCCTGCTGGACGGCGTGGAGCAGGCGTACGGCCCGACCGAGGCCCGCGCGATGGCCCGGCCCCTCACCACCGCGGTGCGGCCCGGGGACCCCGCGAAGGTGGGTGGCTGAGGGGCGCCCGCCTTCGAGGTGGGGTGAGCCGGCTTGCGGGGCCGACGGTGCGTTGTCGGCCCGGGGGGCGCGGCGTGGTGCTCGCTGTCCTATGGGGGGGTGATAGCCGCGGTCCTGGCGGGTCCCGCCCACCCGTCCGGTGCGGCGGCGCCTGGCCACCCGGGTCGGGGTGCGCCTGGCTTGCGGGGGCGGGTGCCTGTTGAGCCCGGGGGGCTGGGGGTGTGGCGCGCTCTCCGGTGGCCGGGCGACGGCCCCGGTCCCCGCAGGGCCTGGTCGCGCGCCCACCCAGTACACCGGCGCCGGGTGGGCGACATGGGGCGAGGCCCGGCTCGCGTGGGCGAGCCGGGCCTCTGGTGTGGGCCGGCCGGAGGCCCGGTGGGCTCGGCCTTGCGGTCGGGGCCGACGGGGGAGACGGCCCGTTGCCGAGAGGCCCACAGCCGGAAGGGCTCAGGCGAACTGGGGAGCCTCGGCCGGGGGCTCGGCCTTCAGGCGAGCGGCCTCCGGCACGAGCGCGTCGAGCACGGCGAGCACCTGCTTCTCCTGCGACTCGCGCGGCGTGAACACGGAAAAGTTCTCGAAGTCGTCGGGGAGGGTCAGTTCGACGGTCGGCTGCACGTCGCTGACCTTCAGGTCACTGAGGACGACCCGCAGGTGGGCGACGGCGCGCACGCCGCCCTCCATGCCGTAGCCGACGAAGCCGACGGCCTTGCCGCCCCACTCGGCGCCCAGGTAGTCGATGGCGTTCTTGAGCACGCCGGGGATGGAGGCGTTGTACTCCGGCGTCACGAAGACGTACGCGTCGAAGGAGCCCACCTTGTCCGCCCACGCACGGGTGTGCGGCTGGGAGTACTCACCGGTGAGGGCCGGCATGGGCTCGTCGAGGTGGGGCAGGGCGAACTCGGCGATGTCCACGACCTCGTAGGCCGCGTCCTCGCGCTTCACGGCGATGTCGTGCACCCAGCGGGCCACGGTGTCGGCCTTGCGGCCGGGACGGGTGGTGCCGACGATGATCGCGACCTTGAGCGGGGTCTGCGCGGCCGATGCGGTCATGGTGATACTGCCTCTCCGTAAACGGGTGTCTGTCATTGCCTGGGTCTGTCTCGATGTCACTCGGTGTCGCGGCGCCGCCGGTCAACTCGGCGACACGTACTCACCGGCGCTGTGGAGCACGATGACCTCCGGAGGCTCCACGCACAGGGCGTCGAGGGCCGCCCGGTAGCTCTGGAAGGCGTTCAGGCCCCCGAGCACGCCCGGGCCGTCCGCCATCTCGACGAAGGACACGAAGGTGACCTTGTCGTCGAGCTGGTACGTGTCGTAGCGCAGGCCCTGCGGCCGGACCGAGTCCAGCTCCTCGTACACGGTCCGGAGCATCCCCTCGTGGCGCTCCAACGCGTCGGGGCCGAGCTTCCACCGGATCATCACTTGCGCGGTCACTCTTCTCCCTCATCCCACAGCCCGGGCGCCGTCGCGGACTCTTGCGTGCGCCACTTTCATACAACACTCTGTCTTTCAGAATACACACTGTCAAGTGAACTAGGATGGTGCCATGGCAACCCGGAAGTACGAGCAGCGCCAGCGCGCCGAGGCGGCACAGGAGACCCGGCGCCGCATCCTCGACGCGGTCTACGACCAGCTCCGAACCGCGCCGTCCAAGCCGGTCAGCGTCGACCGGATCGCCCAGGCGGCGAAGGTCGCGCGGCCCACCGTGTATCTGGTCTTCGGCTCGCGCGCGGGCCTGTTCGACGCCGTCGGGGCGGACCTGCTGCAGCGCGGCGGGTTCGATTCGATGATCGAGAAGTCGGACCATCCCGACGCCCGCGAGGCCCTGCGCGGCGGCATCCGCGGTGTGGTCGAGATGTACGCGGCCCACCGGGACGTGCTGCGCGTGCTGTCCTCCATGGCCCTGCTGGACTCCGCTGCCGTCGGCGGCGCGGTCGAGCGGATGGAACAGCGCCGGGCGGCCGGCATGGCCCACCTCGCCGGACGCCTGGCCGAGCAGGACCTGCTGCGCCCGGACACCACCGTCGACCGGGCCACCGACGTGCTCTGGCTGCTGAGCGGTTTCGACAGCTTCGACCTGCTGTACGCGGGCCGCGGTGCCCCCGTCGACGAGGTCGCCGACCTCCTGGTGACGACCGCCGAGCGCAGCCTGTGCCGGTGACCGGGCGGCCGTGCGGTCAGCCGGTCGCACGGCGTCGTACGGCGTCCAGCAGCGCCGCTTGGGCCAGTACGGCGTCCGCGTCGACCGGCCGACCCTCGGCGACGGCTCCGGCGAACGCGGCGACGGTGGCCGTGACCTGGTCGGCCTCCGCCAGCTCCACGTGCTCGACGGCCGTCCCGCGCTCCAGGCGCAGCACCGGGCGGTGCCCGGCCGGCGGGGTGAAGGCCCGTTCGACGGTGAGCCGCCCCTCGGTGCCGCACAGCTCGTACGCCGAGCGGTAGCCGTCGTCCAGGCCGAACCGGAGCTGTGCGGTGACACCACCGGGAGAGCGCAGCAGCACCGCTCCCCCGGTGTCCACCGGCCGGCCCGGGTCACTGGTCAGGACCGCGCCCTCCACCGTCAGGCCGTCGCCCAGCACGAGCTGGGCGGCCCGGACCGGATAGACCCCCGTGTCCCACAGGGCACCGCCGCCCAGGTCCGCCCGGTACCGGATGTCGTCGGCGGGCCGCGCGGGGACGGTGAACGAGGCGTGGAAGGACCGCAGTCGTCCGATCGCTCCGTCGGCCAGCAGCTTGCGCACCGCCGTGTGCTGGGGGTGGTGGACGAACATCACGTTCTCGCACAGGGCCAGCCGCCGTGCCTGGGCGAGCGCCACGAGTTCCCGGGTGCGCGCCGCGTCGGTGGTGAGCGGCTTCTCCGCGAGCACGTGCTTGTCCGCCCGCAGCGCGGCCTCGGTCCACTCGGCGTGCAGCGCCGCCGGGAGCGGCAGGTAGACGGCGTCGACATCGGGGCGGCGCAGCAGCTCGGCGTAGCCGTGCACCGGCGCCGCGCCGAACCGCCCGGCCACGGCCCGTGCCCGGGCCGGGTCACGGCTGGCCACGGCCGTGATCTCGACCTCCGACGTGGCGGCCATCGCCGGGAGCATCCGGCGCAGCGCGATGTCCGCACAGCCCATGACGCCCATGCGTACGGCCGTCATCGGTCGTGCACCCCCGCCGCGTTGAGGCAGGCGAGCAGTGTCCGGGCCTGGACGTTTACGTAGTGCCCGTGCCTGACCAGGGAGGTGAGCTGGCCGGGGGTCACCCAGCGGTACCCGAGCGGGGGGTCGAGCGGGACATCGGCCCAGCCGTCCGCGTCGATCAGCAGATAGCGGCTCTCGGCGTTGAGGAAGCGGCCCCCCTCCTCCGCGTGCACGGCTTCGTAGCGGACCCGGGAGGCGGGTGCGGACAGCACGAGGTCCAGGAAGCGCGGCCGCTGCCCGCCCGTCAGGTGGGCGTAGTTCTCCGGGGTGTACTGGACGGTGGGGCCGAGTTCCAGCGGGTGGACGAAGCCCGCCTCGGGCCTGGCGTGCACGAGCACATGGGGCACGCCGTCGATGCGCCGGACCAGGAACGCTGTGACCCCGAGCCCGTGCGGCTCGAACAGCGGCTGAGTCCAGCCGCTCACCTCGCGGTTGCCGGCCTCGACGGAGACCACCACGACGCTGAAGTACCGTCCGTCCTCGTGGTCGATGGAGGAGCCGCCCGACTTCCAGCCGCGGGCCTCGGTGAGCGGGATGCGCTCGACGCGCACGTCACGCACCGACCGCTCGGCGGTGAGCCAGGACAGCAGCTCGGTGTCCGTGTGGCGGGCGCCCGACTCGGTCCGCGGGAAGGGCGCGCAGGCCAGCACCGTACGGGCGTCCATGTTGACCACGTTGTCCCGGTGCAGCAGCTCCGCGATCTGGCCGAAGGTCAGCCAGCAGAAGTCGTCGTCGAGTGGCACCTCGCCCACCGTCTCGACGATCATGTTCCGGTTCGCCTTGCGCAGGAACCAGGAGCCGTGCTCCGACTGCAGGGCGTCGGCGAGCACCCTCCCGCGACCCGGCTGGGTGAAGTACTCGATGTACTTCACGTCCGCGCCCCGGTGCACCTTGGTGTAGTTGCTCCGCGTGGCCTGCACGGTGGGGGAGAGCTGGAGGAGGTTGGGATTTCCCGGCTCCATCTTGGCCTGCATCAGGCAGTGCAGCACCCCGTCGAACTCCTTGACCAGGATGCCCAGGATGCCGACCTCGGGCTGCTTTATGATCGGCTGGTCCCAGGAGCGGAACGGCCCGCGGTCCATGGTCACGCGCAGGCCCTCCACGGTGAAGAACCGCCCGCTGCGGTGACCGAGGTTGCCGGTGCCCGCGTCGAACGACCAGCCGTCGAGCTCGTCGAAGGGGATCCGCCGCACCCGGAAGCGATGCGCGCGGCGCCGCTCGGCCAGCCAGGCCGAGAAGTCGTCGGTGCGCAGCTGCACACCGCCGGTCTCGGCCGCCGACCGGGCCAGCCGCTCCGGGATCGAGGGATCGTGGCGCGGCCGCAGCAGAGGAGGAGTGGCCACGGGGGACGTTCCTACGGGCGAGGGCATCACTGTCTCCCAATGCGTCGATGGGGGCGGGTGGTCAGGTGCGGCTCGCCACGAAGGTCCGGACCGAGGAGACGACGTAGTCGAGCATCTCGTCGGTGAGCCCCGGGTAGACGCCCACCCAGAACGTCTGGTCGGTGATGATGTCGCTGTTGGCGAGGTCACCGACGACGCGGTGCGGCTGGTCGATGTAGGCGGGGTGCCGGGTGAGGTTGCCGGCGAACAGCCGCCGCGTGCCGATCTTGCGGTCCTCCAGGAACTGCACCAGTTCGGCCCGGTGGAAGGGCGCCTCGGGGTCCACTGTGATCACGAAGCCGAACCAACTCGGGTCGCTGCGGTCGGTTGCCTCGGGCAGCAGCAGGTGCGGTACGCCGTCCAGGCCCTCGCGCAGCCGCTTCCAGTTGCGTCGCCGTGCCGCGCAGAAGTCGTCGAGCTTGTCGAGCTGGGTCAGGCCGAGCGCCGCCTGCAGATCGGTCGCCTTCAGGTTGTAACCGACGTGCGAGAAGATGTACTTGTGGTCGTATCCGGCGGGCAGGGTGCCCATCTGGTAGTCGAACCGCTTCAGGCACTTGTTGCTCTCGCCCGGCTCGCACCAGCAGTCCCGGCCCCAGTCACGCAGCGACTCCACGATCCGCGCCAGCGCCAGGTTCGAGGTGAGGACGCAACCGCCCTCACCCATCGTCAGGTGGTGCGCCGGGTAGAAGCTGACGGTGGTCAGGTCGCCGAAGGTGCCGGTGAGCCGGTCGTCGTAGCGCGAGCCGACCGCGTCGCAGTTGTCCTCGATGAGGAAGAGGTCGTGCTCGTCGGCGAGTTGGGCGATCTCCGTGACCGGGAACGGGTTGCCGAGCGCGTGCGCGATCACGATGGCCCTGGTCCGGGGACCGATGGCCTGCGCCACCCGGTCGGCGGTCGTGTTGTAGGTCCCGAGGTCGACGTCGACGAAGACAGGCACCAGCCCGTTCTGCAGGATCGGGTTGACGGTCGTGGGGAAACCGGCCGCGACCGTGATCACCTCGTCGCCGGGCCGCAGCCTGCGGTCCTCCAGGAGGGGCGAGGTGAGGGCCGTCGTCGCAAGGAGGTTGGCCGAGGAGCCGGAGTTGGTCAGGTGCGCCTTGCGGCGCTTGAGCTTGCGGGCGAAGGCCGACTCGAACCTCCGCGAACTGCGGCCCGCCGCGATCCGCATCTCCAGGGCCGCCTCCACCAGGGCCACCCGGTCCTCCTCGTCCAGGACCGCGCCGGAGGGCCAGATCTCTGTGGTTCCCGGGACGAACGGTCCATCGTCGTGGACTTCGTGGTGGTACTTGCGCACCGCCTCCAGCACGAGCTCCTTGCGCGTGGTCATCTCAACCCCTCTGTCGTTGCCTGCCGTTGCGTCGCGAGCAGATCGCGCAGTGAAGCGTCCGGGTCGCGCCGCGGCCGCCAGTGAAGGAGGCGGCGGGCCCGGCCGGTGTCCAGTTGCTGCCACTCCACGTCGACGCGCCGCGGGTCCTGGGGCGCCGCCGGCTCGATGAGCACGGGGACGGCGCTGAGCGCGATCAGGCGGTCGACGACGTCCCGCATGGGCACCGCCGTGCCGCTGCCGACGTTGATCACGGGATCAACGCGACGCGTCCGGCCCGCGTCCGCGGCGGCAGCCGTCCTCGTCGTGTCCCGCGCGGGTGCCGGGGCGGTGGTGTCCGTCCTGCCCCGCGTGTGTGCTGTGGTGGTGTGCGCGGTGTCCCGGGGGTGTGCGGCGGTGGCGAGGTCTGCGGTGTCCGCACTGTCTCGCCGGTGTGCCGGGCCGGTCGTGGCGGTCGTGTGCCGCGTCGGCGCCGCGGTGGCGGTGTCCGCCATGCCCAGGGTGCCCGTGGCATCCCCCTCATGGGGCGCGGGAGCCTCCGTCACGGTCCGCACGCGTGCAACCGCGACGACGGCGTCCGCCACGTCCCGTACGTCCACGAAGTCGCGCCGAGCCCGCAGCGGTGCCAGCCGCAGCCGCAGCGGCGGGTCGTCGCGGTTGCGGCCCCGCTCCGCCCGCGCCAGCCGCTCGGCCACGCCGCCGAGGAGGCTGCTGGGCGACATACCCGGCCCGAAGACGTTGGCCACGCGCAGCACGACCGCGTCCAGGCCCTGGTCGCGCACGGCCTCCAGCACCGCCCGGGTGCCGCCCAGCTTGGCGCGCCCGTACGGGGTGACCGGTGCAGGCGCACGGTTCTCGCCGATGCCGGTGCCGGGCTCTCCTGGTCCGTACTCGTGCACGCTGCCCAGGTGGACCAGCCGGGGCCGCCAGGGCAGCGCGGCCATCACCCCGGCGAGCCGGGCCACCGCCTCGGCGTTCACGGCCCACAGCTCTTCCTCGGTCGCGTGCCAGATCCGGCCGGAGGCGTTGACCACGACGTCGGGCCGGTACCGGTGCAGCAGGTCGGCGAGTTCGTCGGGGGCGGTCGTGGTGAGGTCGAGAGGATCCGGTCCGCCGCGGGACAGGGGCGTCACGGCGTCGCCCGCGGCGCGCAGGGCCGCGGTGACGTGGCGGCCGAGGGTGCCCGTGGCACCCAGCACCAACAGGCTGCGGGGAACGGCCCCCGCTCCCGCCGCGGCCGGGTACGAGCGGTTCACCGGGACGCCAACTCCTCGAGCGCGGAAACGAGTTCCGCCGGTACGGGCAGGCTGTGGATCTCCCCGGCGAGCTCGCCCGCCCGCTCCCGGTACGCCGTCCCGGTCAGCAGCTCCCGGCAGGCCTCGGCAACCCGGTCATCTGACTGCTCGGCGGGCATCAGGACGGTCCCGGCCCCGCTCTTCGCCAGCCGGGTCCAGGACTCCTCGAACAGCTCGAAGGACGGCAGGACCAGTTGGGGCACCCCTGCGTGCAGCGCGGTCAGCGCCGTCACCCCGCCGCCGTGGTGCACGATCACGGAACAGGTGGGGGCCAGGACGTCGAGCGGCACCCAGCCTGCCCGGATACCGGGGAACGCGGCCCGCAGTTCCGGTGCCACCTCCTCGGGGGCGGGGACGACGATCTCCACGTCGAGGTCGGAGAGTCGGCGGGTTAGCCGGCGCAGGAACTCCTGGTTCTCGGTGACGGCGACTCGGCTGCCGGAGGTGACGCACACCCGCGGCCGTACGGGCCGGGTCAGCATCCAGGGCTCCAGCTGCCGCTGGGAGTTGCCGGGAATCCAGCGCATCGTGCGGGAAGGGATGCCGTCCTCGTCCGGTGCCCGCAGGCTCGGCGGGCAGATGTCGAGGAACAGGTCCGGCCGGGGCAGTGCGGTCAGGCCCAGCGGCGCCAGCTCCGGGGCCAGTTCCTCGTCAGCGTGCCGGTCCACCACCTCGCCGGTGGCCAGTGTGTCCCAGGCCTGGCGCACCTGCGGGATCCCGAGGTGCGCGGCGACCAGTCCGGCGGCGTACGAGCTCGTACCGCCGACCACGAGGTCCGGGCGCCAGCTCCGGGACAGCTCCAGGAGGCTGTTTATGCTGAAGGCCGCGAGCCGGGCGAACCAAGTGCCGGCGAAGCGCCGCTGCTCCGCCATGGTCACGGGCCTGGGCACCGGCTCACCCGCGCGGTCCGTGGAGAGCAGGCTCGCGAGCGTCCGGTCGGTGACGGCGACGAAGGGCACCGCGAGCCGTTCGGCGACCGGCACCATCTCCTGCGTCGACGCGAGGATCACCTCGTGCCCCGCGCCGCGCAGCGCCTGTGCCAGGGGCGTGAGCGCGAAGAGGGTGGCCGCACTCGCGCCGGCGACAAAGAGAACTTTCACAGTGGGGCCTCCTCGTTCGGGCACGCATTTCTCGGGACGCAGGATGAATCGCGTGGGAACGGACCGGAACAATTCGTTTTCGGGCAGGCGGTGACGGCCGCCGCCACGGAATTCGCGGTAATTCCGGCGCCGCAGGGGCTACGCTGAAGACTTGTCGCCGGGCCACGGGATTTCAATGGCCGTTCGGTCAGACCAGTGTCAAGTTGCGTCAGAGCTTGGTGGTCGCACGTCATGTCCGTCTTGCCGGGCAGGGTGGCGGATGACAGCCTGCGACGTGTGCCCGTGCGACGGGACGACACGACCCACCGATGGAGGTAACAGATGGGCACCCGAGCCGACGCGCCGATAGCGGCGCTGCGCTCCGGCCACGACGAACTCGCGTCCTTCGTGGCGGGGTTGACGGAGGCGGACCTGAACCGCCGCTCCGGCTCCCACGAGTGGACCGTCGCCCAGGTCCTCAGCCATCTCGGCAGCGGCGCCGAGATCGGCCTCGCGATGCTGGAGGCGGCGCTCACCGTCTCGCCGGCGCCCGGCGGGGGGTTCAACGAGCGGGTGTGGGACCGCTGGAACGCCATGACGGCCCGGCAGCAGGCCGACTCCTTCCGCAAGGCGGACGAGGCCCTGGTGCAGCGGTACGAAGGCCTCGACGAGGCCACCCGCTCCGGCCTCACCATCGACCTCGGCTTCCTGCCCGCGCCGCTCGACGTCGTCGGCGTCACGGGGCTGCGGCTGGGCGAGTTCACCTACCACGCCTGGGACGTCCACGTGGCGTTCGACCCGGGCGCGAACCTCGCCCCGCAAGCCGTGGAGCACCTCTTCGAACCGCTGGACATGCTCATCGGCTTCCTGGGCCGCACCGAGGCACTCGACGGCAGGAAGCTCTCCCTCGCCGTGCGCACCACCGCCCCCGAGCGCCTCCTCGGCCTCGAACTGGGGGATTCGGTCTCCTTCTCTGAGACCCCGCAGCATCCCGACGGCGAACTGGAACTGCCCGCCGAGGCGCTGCTGCGCCTGACGGTGGGCCGTCTCGATCCCGAACACACGCCCGCGCAGGTCCGGTTGACCAGTGACCGGGTCACGCTCGACGACCTGCGGAGGGTCTTCCCGGGGTTCTGACCCCTCCTCCAGCTCCCTCAGAACCGGCGGACACCTTGTCCGCCGGTTCTGCTTTTCCCGGCCCGGAGGAATCTCTGACATCGGCGCAACACAAGTTTGCACAGCTCTGTAAGAGCAGTTCTTGACCGTCCTGTCGGCGCCGGCAAAGAATGACAGGGCGTTCTTCGCGGACTGCATAACGGCGTTTTCGCCCCGCTGCGTTCGGGCGGTCCGAAAGGGAATTCACCCCTCTCGTGTGTCGTGGAAAGCCTCAGCAAAAACCGACGAGAAAGGCTGCCTGCCGTGACAGTGACGACTCCCGCAACCGACCTGGACCTGTATACCGACGAGGCTGTGCTGGAGCCGTACGAGAACTACCGCACGCTGCGGGGCACGGGGCCGGCGGTCTGGATGGAGAAGTACGGAGCCTTCGCCGTACCCCGCTACCGCGAGGTGTACGACGCCCTGCACGACCACGGCACCTTCTCCTCCGCGTCGGGCGTGGGGATGAGCGAGGAACTCAACCGCGTCATGGCCGGCGGCACCATCGCCAGCGACCCGCCCGAGCACGACCGGATCCGCCGGGTCCTCGGGCGGCAACTGACGCCGAAGGCACTGCGTCAGCACGAGCAGCACGTCCAGGAGCGGGCGGCCGCCCTCGTGGACGAACTCGTCGAGCGCCGCACCTTCGACGCCGTCGCCGACTTCGCCCAGCGCTTCCCCGTGTCCCTGGTGCCCGACCTGCTCGGCTGGCCGGAGGCCGAACGCGGCAACCTCCTGGACTGGGCGGCCGCCGGCTTCAACGCCCTGGGCCCGATGAACGAGCGGACGCTGGCCGGGATGCCGGTCCTGCAGGGACTGTGGGAGTTCCTCGGCCAGCTGGCCGCCTCGCGCGACCTGCGCCCGGACAGCTGGGGCGCCAATCTGGTGGCGGCCGTGGACGACGGAGAGGTGCCGCAGGAGCTGCTGCCGACGCTGCTCGGCGACTTCCTCGTACCGTCCCTCGACACCACGGTGAGCGCGCTGGCCGCCGCGATCTGGCTGCTCGGCGCGCACCCCGAGCAGTGGAAGCGGATCCGCGAGGACCACACGCTCATCCCGGGCGCCTTCAACGAGATCGTCCGCCTGGAGACGCCCGCACGGGGCTTCTGCCGCCTGGTGACCCGGGACCACACATTCGACGGCGTGACGCTCCCGGCCGGCTCCCGTGTGTTCCTGCTGTACGCGTCCGCAAACCGCGACGAGCGCTTCTGGGAGAACCCGGACGCCTTCGACATCGACCGCCCCAACGTCGCCGCCCACTTGGCCTTCGGTCACGGACTGCACGGCTGCGTGGGCCAGGGACTCGCCCGCATGGAGGCGCACGCCCTGCTCGCCGAACTCGCCCGGCGGGTGGAGTACATCGAGGTCGGCGAGCCGGTCTGGCGTCGCCACAACACCATCCGCGGCATGGAGTCGCTCACGGCCACGCTGCACGTCTGACGACCTGTTCCCATAGCTTGAGAGGGGCCCACGATGAGGGTGACCGTTGACCGAGAGCGGTGTGAGGGGCACGGGGTGTGCGAGGCGGTCGCCCCCGCCCTCTTCCAACTCGACGACCAGGGCGACCTGATCTTCCTGGCGGAGGGCCGCGACGTGCCCGCCGACCAGCACGAGCCCGCCGTGCAGTCGGTGCTCACCTGCCCCGTGGCCGCGCTGCAGATGGAGAACTGAAGCCATGGAACACACGACGGAGTCCGTGTTCCGGCCGGTCACCCGCCGCACCCTGGAGCTGATGACCGAGCACAACCGGGAACAGCGGTGCACGTTCCTGATGGCGAGCAACTACGTCAACTCCGCGGCGGCCGGACTCGGCTACCTGCTCGACGCCCTCGTCCCCGCCGGATCCGGCGGCCCCCGGGTCAGCTACCTGCTGAGTTCCGGACTGGAAGCCCTGTCCGGCGCGATCAAGCTGGCCCGCCACTCGGCCGTCCGCGCCGGGCGCGACGCGGGCGGCTGGGTGCTGCTCATCGACGAGTACGGCCGCTACCAGGAGTTCATGGACCCGCTCGCCGTGGGCACCGAGGAGGCGCTGATCCCCCACGTGGTGACGGTGTCCTCGGCCGAGGACGCCCGGCGCAGGCATCCCGCCGTCGCCTGGGAGGCCGTGGTCGTCGTCCGCGAGGACCAAACCGACCTGGACGACGCGGCCCTGCTGGACCTGACCGGCCGGTGCCGCGACCGAGGCGGTCTGGTGGTGCTGTGCGCCACCGAACTCGACGTGTCCGCCCCGGACCTGTTCGCCAACCCCGTCGGCGCCGACGTGGTGGTCTTCGGCGAGAACCTCTCCGGGCGCCAGGTGCCGTTCGGCGTGCTGACCATGTCCCCGGCCGCCCACCAGGTGTGGCACAACCGGGTCGACTGCTTCGCCCACACGTCGACCTACGGGGGCAACACGCTGTGCGCCTCCCTCGTACGGGACGCCTTGGAGCAGGCGGGGCACGTCACGGAGGCGCACCGTCAGGTGCTGCGCGCCATCCACGACGACCCGCGCACGACCGTCGAGTACTGGGGCCGGCACATCAACCCCGACATCGCCGGCATGGCGCAGGTTTTCCACCTCAACATCGACGCGGTACGCGCCTCGGGCGGGCGGCTCACCACCCGCGCCGGACGGGACGTCATCGACTGCGCCGGCGGCTTCGGCAGCAACCTGCGCGGCCACAACCCGCCCGACCTCGTGCCCGAGGTACTGGACCGGCACGATCCCGGCCACGACTACTTCGCCGACCTGGAACGCCGGCTCGCCCGCCTCACCGGCCTGCCGCACGCCTTCCCCTCGGTCAGCGGCGCGGTCGCCAACCACACGGCGGTCACCCTGGCGGCGCTCGCCGCACCGAAGCGCCGGACCGTCGTCACGTTCACCGGCAACTACGGCGGCAAGACGCTGTTCTCTCTCAACCTGAGCAAGCACGGCCCGCAGAAGACCGAGTCCGACACGGACGCCTTCCGCCCTTACTACGCCCACCTCGCCTACATCGACCCGTTCGCCCCGGACGCCGTCGACCGGTTCCGCGCCCTGCTCCGCACCGAGGACGTCGCCCTCGTCTGGTTCGAACTCGTCCAGGGAGCGGCGTGCCGCCCGCTGCCGGCGGACCTGGTGCGGGCCATCGACCGGCACCGCGACGCACACGGCTACCTCGTGGGCGTGGACGAGGTGCTGACCGGCGGCTGGCGCACCGGCGAGCACTACCTCGCCCACACCGACGTGATGCGCACAGCCGACATCGTCACCCTCGGCAAGACCCTCAGCGACATGACACTGCCCGCCGCCGTGGTCATGGTCTCCGACCAGGTGCGCAGCCGGGCCGAGGAGACGTCGCCCACCCATGTGGCCAGGCTGCGCACCGAGTTCCGCCACAACCTGGGGGCGCACATCTCCGCGCACGCCCTGGACGCCGTGGACGACCCGTCCCAGCGCGCCGAACAGCTCGCCGCCTACGCCGAGTTGCGGGCCGCGCTGGACCGGCTCTGCCGCACCTCGAAGGTCCTCGGCGGCGTCTCGGGTGCCCATGCCCACCTCAAGCTCACGATGGGACACAGGCTTCTGTCGTTCCCGCACGGCTCGGGGCCCGGCACGCTGCTGACCATGGCCCTGTCGGACCTGATCCACCAGCGCTGTGGGGTGTACATGCCCCTGCTGGCCATCCGGCACCGTGTCGCCGCCGATCCCGAGGACCTGCGCGAGCTGGCCGCCCGCCTGGAGGCCGGCGTCTGCGGCATCACCCCGCTGATGATCTACCGCTACGCTGTCGGCCGCCTGCTCCACGCGAAGTTCCCGCGCCTGAGCCGGCGCCTCATCGGCCGCGCGGCCCGTCCCCAAGTGCGCGCCACCGCGCCTGCTGTCCGGCCCGTGCCCTCCTGACCGCGCGTCCCTCGCACCGTACGCGGCGCCGTGCCGTCCCGCGTGTCCTTGCCCTGCCACCCCACGAAGCTCGCCACCACACGAGAAGGAAGTGCCGACCATGCCGGCTCAGACCAGTGACGTGCCTCCTCACCTGCAGGTCCTCAACCTCGCCACCGCGAGCTGGATGTCCGCGGCCGTGAGCGCCGCCGCCGACCTCGGGGTCGCCGACCACCTCGGCTCCGGCCCGCGCACGGTGACCGAGCTCGCTGCCGCGATCGGCGCCCACGAGCCGACCCTCTACCGGCTCTTGCGCGCCTGTGCCGACTTCGACCTCTTCCGCGAACACGAGGGCCGGGTCTTCGAGTCGACGGAGCTGGGCGACGCGCTGCGCACCGACTCGCCGAACTCCATGCGCAACTTCGCCCGCTGGGTCAGCACCCCGGCCGACCGCTGGACCTGGTCCGGCCTGGCCGAGACCGTGCGCACCGGCACGCCCGCCTTCGCGAAGATCCACGGCACCGAGATCTGGGACCACTTCAACGCCCACGACGAGACGGGCACCGTCTTCGACGACGCCATGACCGAGCTGTCCCGCCAGGTCATCGCCGAGGTTGTCACCACGTACGACTTCACGCCCTTCGCGACGATCGCCGACATCGGCGGCGGCCACGGCACGTTGCTCACGGAGATCCTCAAGGCCGCCCCGGGCACCCGCGGTGTGCTCTTCGACCGGCCCGAAGTCATCGAGGGCGCCGGCGAGGTGTTCGACGCCTCCGGCGTGCGCGACCGCGTGGAGCTGGTGAGTGGCGACTTCTTCGAGGCGGTGCCGTCCGGCGCCGACGCGCTCGTGCTGTCGAACATCATCCACGACTGGGACGACGAGCAGTCCGTGCGGATCCTCACCCACTGCGAGCGCGCGCTGGCGCCCGGCGGCCGGGTGCTGCTGGTCGAGGCGACGCTCCCCGACGGCACCGAACCCGCGCCCCTCGTCAAGCTCGTCGACCTGGACATGCTGGTCCTCAGCGGGGGCAGCCAGCGCACCGCCGCCGAGTTCGACGGGCTCTTCCAGCGGTCCGGCCTGAAGCTGGCCCGGGTCGTCAGCGGCGGGCTGTGCAGCGTCGTGGAAGCCGTCCGCGCCTAGGTCACCGCCCGGCCACCGGGAAAAGCACGGCACCGAGGCACCGAGGAACACCAAGGAAGAGGACGGCCATGCCCTTCATCAAGGCACACGACGGCTACCTGACGGTCTTCAACATGTTCGAGGCGGACAACCAGGAGAACCACGAGCGCCTTCTGGAGGAGATGCGCGCGATCATCGACACCGGCCACACCTTCCCCGGCTGGATGTCGTCGACTTTGCACGCCTGCGAGGACGCGCCGGGCACCGCCAACTACATCCAGTGGCGCAGCCTGCAGGACCTGGAGAACCGGTACGCGGGCGACAGGTACAAGAGCAACACGGTGCCGCTGTTCCAGCAGATCTCGACCTCCGTGCACCTGCTCAAGACCGAGGTGGTGTTCTCCCAGCACCACCCGGACCTGGAGCGGATCGAGATCTCGCCGGACCGCGACGACTGGACCGTGATCATCGTCATGGAGGTCGCGCCGGAGCACCAGGACGAGCTGGTGAGCCTCCTCGGCCGCCCCGACGAGTGGCTGATGACGGTGCCCGGCTACCGCTCGCACGGCATCTGCCGCGGCATCGACGGGACGTTCATCGTCCTGTACGCCCAGTGGGCGAGCAAGGAGGCGTACGACGCCTACCACCACATGCGCGAGTCGGACCGGCCGGTGGAGCAGCAGGAGATCCGTGCCGCCGTGGACAAGATCATCACGGCCCGGCGCGCCCACACCTACCGTGTCGTGTACACGCGCAGCCGGCAGCAGGCCTGAACGGCCGACCGGCCAGGGGAGACAAGGAGACAGCACATGGCGCGCGAGGACAACATCGCCGTCCTGAAGCAGGCGGTGGAACTGATCAACTCCGGTGACGCGGAGAACGGCGTCCACACGCTGTTCTCCGAGGACGCCGTAGACCACGACCTCGCCCCGGGCCAGGGCCCCGGCCGTCAGGGGCTGCTGGAGTTCTTCGCCGGGCTCACGTCGGCCTTCCCGGACCTGCGCCTGGAACCGCGGCACATCAGCGGGGACGAGGACCACGTGTCCCTGGCGTTCACCGTGTCCGGCACCCACCGGGCAGCGCTCCACGGCATCCCGCCCACCGGCCGCCGGTTCGAGGTCAGCGGGGTGGAGATCTTCCGGTTCGCGGGTGGTCAGGTCGTCGAACGCTGGGGCCTGATCGACGACTTCGGCATCCTCACACAGCTCGGCCTCGTCCAGCCGCCGTCCGCCTGACCCCGACCGACTCCGACCGGGAAGGATCCACCACCGTGCCCACACGTACCGTTCGCGGTGGCCGTCTCGTGGTCGTCGGTGCCAACGTCGCCGGCCTGCGTGCCGTGGAAGCGGCGCGCCGGGCCGGCTTCGACGGTGCCGTCACCCTCGTCGGCGCCGAACCGCACCCGCCCTACAACAGGCCGCCCCTGTCGAAGGAGTATCTGCGCACCGGCCCGGAGCAGCCGCCGCCTTACCTGAGCAGCGAAGCGTCACTGCGCTCGGAACTCGGCGTCGACCTTCGCCTCGGCGTCCCCGCGACCGCGCTGCGCCCCGACTCGCGGACCGTCACGGTCGGCGACGAGGACATTCCCTACACCGCGGCCGTGCTCGCCACCGGCGTGAGCGCGCGCACCCTGCCGGGCACCGAGCGCCTGGGCGGCGTGCACACGCTGCGCACCCTCGACGACGCCCGCGCCCTGCACGCCGCGTTGCGCCCCGGCGTCCGGATCGTCGTGGTGGGCGCCGGGTTCGTCGGCGCCGAAGTGGCCTGCACCGCACAGGCGCTGGGCGCCCGCGTCACTGTCCTCGAAGCGGCACCGACGCCCCTCGTACGGTCCGTCGGCGAGGAGATGGGGGATGTTCTGGGCGGGCTGCTCGGCCGCTGCGGCATCGACCTGCGCTGCGGCACCGCGGTCGAGGCGGTGGAGGGCGGCGGGGACCGGGTCACCGCGGTCCGGCTCACCGACGGCACCGTGCTGCCCGCGGACCTCGTCGTCGTGGGCATCGGGGCGCGCCCGGCCACGGACTGGCTGGCCGGGTCCGGCCTCGACCTGGACGACGGCGTGGTCTGCGACCGGTACCTGCGCACCAGCGCGCCCGGCGTGTACGCCGCGGGGGACGTGGCTCGGTGGTTCAACCCGGTGCTCGACCGGACCGTCCGCCTCGAACACTGGACGACGGCCGCGGAGCAGGGTGCCCTGGCCGCCCGCAACGCGATCGGCGCGGGCCCGGCCGCGGAGTGCTCGACCGTGCCGTACTTCTGGTCGGACTGGGCCGAGCACCGTGTCCAGTTCGTCGGCGCCCCGCACGCCGACCACGTCGAGGTCGTCGCCGGCGACACCGACTCCGACGGCTTCCTCGCCCTCTACCGGCGCGGCCAACGGCTGATCGGCGCCCTCGGCCTGAACCAGCGCCGTGCCGTCATGCGCCTGCGCACGGTCATCGCCCGGCGTGCCACCTGGGCCGAGGCCCTGGCCGGACTCGGCGAGCCCGCCCCCGCGGGGAGCTGAGCGGAGCGGGCCGGCACCCGGCCCGTCCCGACCGGACCGCCCCACTGAAGCCGCAAGGCGGCGAAGGAGACCCCATGCCCCCCGACGAGACAGCCGACGACCTCCCCCGCGCCGGGCGGCGCGAGTGGACCGGCCTCGCGCTGCTCGCCCTGCCCGCCATGCTCGTGTCGATGGACCTGACGGTGCTGCACCTGGCGGTACCCGCGCTCAGCGCCGAACTGCGCCCCAGCAGCGCCCAGCTGCTGTGGATCGTCGACGTCTACGGATTCATGATCGCGGGCTTCCTGGTCCTGATGGGCACGCTGGGCGACCGGATCGGCCGCCGTCGGCTGCTGCTCCTGGGCGCGGCGGGATTCGGGGTCGCCTCGGTGCTCGCCGCGTTCGCCACCAGCCCCGGGGCGCTCATCGCGGCCCGCGCCCTGCTCGGCGTGTGCGGCGCGACGCTCGCCCCGTCCACCGTCGCGCTGATCCGCCACATGTTCCACGACCCCGGGCAACGGACCCGGGCCATCTCCCTGTGGTTCATGAGCTTCATGGCCGGCTCGGCGATCGGGCCGCTGATCGGAGGCGCGCTGCTCGGGACCTTCTGGTGGGGCGCCGCCTTCCTCATCGGCGTCCCTGTGATGCTGCTTCTGCTCGTGGCGGGACCGGCCCTGCTGCCCGAGTACCGCGACACCACGGCGACCGGGCGGCTCGACCTCACGAGTGCCCTGCTGGCGCTGGCGGCGGTGCTCAGCGGGATGTACGGCCTGAAGAAGGCAGCGGAGAGCGGTCCCGCGCCGGTTCCCGTGCTGGCGATGGCGGCCGGGGCGCTGGGCCTGCTGCTCTTCGTCCGACGGCAGCGCACACTGCCGGACCCGCTGATCGACCTCGGTCTGTTCGCCGGGCGCACGGTGCGGGTCGCGCTGCTCGCCCTGACCGTCGGCGCGGTCGCCGTCGGCGGCATGGGGTATCTGGCCTCGCAGTACCTGCAACTCGTCCTCGACCTCACGCCGTTCGAGGCCGGCCTGTGGACCCTGCCGCCGTTCCTGGTCGGCGTGGTGACGACCATGCTCGCCCCGGCCCTGGCGAATCGGGTGCGGCAGGGGCCGGTGATCGCGGGCGGCATGACCTCGGCCGCGCTCGGCCTGGCCGTGCTGGCCCTGGCCGGGGGCGGCAGGGCGGAGCTCGGGATCGTGATCGGCGCGCTGGTGTGTCTCTTCGGCGGTGTCATGCCTGTGCTGGCCCTCGGTGTCGACGTGGTCGTTGGAGCGGCACCGCCCGAGCGCACGGGCGCCGCGTCCGCGATCTCCGAGACCACCCAGGAACTCGGCATCGCCCTCGGCATCGCGCTGCTCGGCAGCTGCGCGACATTCGTGTACCGGCGCGGCATGGAGGACGTGCTCGCCGATTCCGCGGGACGGTCCGAGGCGGCCGACACCGCACGGGCCACGATGGGCGGCGCCAAGGGCGCGGCGGCCGACCTGCCCGCCGACGTCCTGGCGGCGGCCGGCCAGGCCTTCACCGACGGCCTGCGCGTGGCGGCGGGGGCGGGCGCGGCCCTGCTGCTCTGCGGTGCCGTCGTGGCCGCGGCCGTACTCCGCCGGGTACCGCGGCACAGCGCGCCCGCGGATCACCGGGACCAGAGCACGGTCCGCACCTGACGCCACATCCACCGGACCCATGGCCCGACCGACCTGACCCGTCCCGACCCTTCCGAGCCCGTACGCGCGCCGCCTGTCCGAAGCCGGTACGCGCCGCCCCACCTGTCCGAAGCCCGCCTCCACCCCACCCACTAGCCCGGCGCCTCACGACAGAGAACCCCGGACCCTGCCCACCCGAGCCCCCGTCCGCACCCACCCATCGCGCGCAGCGCGGAAGCTGGAGCCGATCATGCCCTTGTCCGAGACGAAACCCGCGCTCCCGACTGTCCGTACGTCCACCGTCCCGGCCACCGACGAGAACGTCACCCGGCTCGTCCACCGGCTGGAGGTCGGCGCGCTCCTGGACCGCTACCTCGTCGGCCTCGACGAGCGGCGGACCGACGACGACTGGGCCGCGTCCTTGTTCACGGCCGACGCCTGCGTGGAGTTCCCGATGGCCCGGCACGAGGGGATCGAGGGGCTGGCGGAGTTCCACCGCACGGCGATGGCGAAGTTCGCGCGCACGCAGCACCTGAACTCCGGCGCGGTCGTGGATCTCGGCGACGGCCACGCCACCGTGCGCGCCAACCTGATCTCGACGCAGGTCCTGCCGTCCGAGGCCCTGTTCACCACGGGAACCTCCGCCCACGGCGAGGCCCGCCTTGACGAGGACGGATGGCGCTTCAGCCACCTCTCCTTCCGGCTCGTGTGGTCCACCGGAGAGCCCCCGGTGCCCCGCACCTGACCGCTCGACGGCGCCGACGCCCCCAGGAGACCCATGTCCAGCCCCACCCGCCGGACCTCCGCGTCCGTCCCCACCGCGCCCGGCCTGTCCCCCGGCGTGCGCCGCGTCACCCTGGACGCCTCCGGCGTCCCCCTGTCGGCCCTGCTCGCCGAGCCGACCGGTGGCCTGCCCCGCGCCGCGGTCGTCGCGCTGCACGGCGGCGGCATGACGGCCGGCTACTTCGACGGCCAGGCCCGCCCCGACCTGTCCCTGCTCACCCTTGGGGCGCGCCTGGGCCTGACCGTCCTCGCCGTCGACCGCCCGGGCTACGGCGCCTCCGCCCCTGTCTTCCCCGACGGGCAGACTCTCACCGAGCAGTCCATGACCCTGCGTGCGGCCCTGGACGACTTCGCCGGGCGGTACGAGACGGGCGGCGGCCTCTTCCTCCTCGCCCACTCCTACGGCGGCAAACTCGCCCTGACCGCCGCCGCCGACGACGACCGGGGCAGGCTGCTTGGCCTGGACGTGTCGGGCTGCGGACACCGTTACGCCGTACCCGAGAAGGACCTCCCGGGCGCGGACGGACGCGTGCGCCCGCAGCGCAGCTGGGGACCTCCGGGCTTGTATCCCCCCGGCACCTTCAGCCTCAGCCAGGGCCTGGTCGCCCCGATGCCCGCCCGGGAAGTCGCCGAACTCCCGCGCTGGCCACGGGTCTTTCCCGAGGTCGCGGCCCGGGTACGGGTGCCGGTCCGACTGACCTTCGCCGAGTATGAGTCGCTGTGGCGCCACGACGACGAGGCCGTCGCCGGACTCCGAGCGCTGCTGGCCGCTCCCCGGGTGGTGGTCGACCGACTCGGCGCAGCGGGGCACAACATCAGCCTCGGCCTGGCCGCCCGCGCCTACCACCTGCGGGCGCTGGCCTTCCTGGAGGAGTGCCTGGCGCGGCGGCCCGAGGCGGCGACCGCACCGTGCTGACCGACCGCAGGCCGGCCACCGGACGGTTCGGCCCCGCCGGGATGTTCCGGTCCCTGTCCGTGCGCAACTTCCGGCTCTTCGCCGCCGGGCAGGTCCTGTCCGTCGCCGGCACCTGGATGATGATCACGGCCCAGGACTGGCTCGTGCTGGCGCTGACCGACGACTCGGCGACCGCCCTCGCCGCCGTCACCGCCCTGCAGTTCGCCCCTCTGATGCTGTTCACCCTCCACGGCGGCCGACTCGCAGACCGCCACGACAAGCGCCTGCTGCTCATCGCCGCCAACCTGGCCTCGGGCGCCATGGCCGCGGCACTGGGCGTGCTGGTGCTGTCAGGAACGGTCCGGCTGTGGCACGTCTGGCTGTTCGCCCTGGGACTCGGGGCCGTGAACGCCGTCGAGGTGCCCACCCGGATGTCCTTCGTCGGCGAGATGGTGGGAGCCGAGCTGCTGCCCAACGCGTCGGCGCTCAGCGCGGCGTACTTCAACGTCGCCCGGGTTGTCGGCCCGGCCGTTGCCGGGCCGCTGATCGGCGCGGCCGGCACCGGGTCGGTCATGCTGCTCAACGCGGCCAGCTACCTGGCCACCGTCGCGGGCCTGCACCGGATGCGTCCGGCCGAGCTGCACCGGGCGGACGAGCCGGGCAGCCGCCCCCGGATCCTCGACGGTTTGCGGCATGTAACGGGCCGCCAGGACCTGCTGCTGCCCATGGCGCTGGTCGCGGTGGTCGGTATGTTCGGGCTCAACTTCCAGCTGACCCTGCCGCTGATGGCCAAGACCGTGTTCCACTCGGACGCCGCCGCCTTCGGGTTGCTGACGACCGCGTTCGCCGCGGGATCGCTGCTGGCCGCGCTGGCCACCACCGCACGTCGCGGGCGCCCCTCCAGCCGTACGGTGATCGTCTCGGCGTTCGCGTTCGGACTGCTCACCACCGCTGCGGGCGGTGCGCCCGGGCCGTCCGCCGCCGCCCTGCCGGTGGCGCTCACCGGCTTCGCCGCCGTCTACTTCGCCCAGGCCGCGAACCACCGCATCCAGCTCGGCAGCGACCCGCGCTACCGGGGCCGGGTCATGGCCCTCTACACCCTCGTACTCCAGGGCTCCACACCTCTGGGCGCCCTCGTGGTCGGCCGGCTCTCCCAGGAGTTCGGCGCCCGCTCCGGCCTCTACGCGGGCGGCCTCGCGTCCCTGGCTGCGGCGGTCCTCGCGTACGCAGTCCAGCGCGCCCGTCCGGCGTACGACGGCCCCGGCGAGAGGCAGGTCCCCCATGACGGCTGAGCCTCTCGGCGGCCCCCGGCGCGGCCCGCTCCCCGGCCACCGTGTCGTGCCGCCGGCCCCGGCGCGCGTCCTCGGGCCCGCGCAGGTGCATCTATGGGCGTCGTACGTCCCCTGGACGGACGACGCCCGTCCGTCCCTGCCGACCGGCGAACTCGACGCGCGGGAACGGAAGCGGGCCGCCGCCTTCGTGCGCGGGCGGGACCGGCTGCGGTACGTGTCGGCGCATCTGGCGCTGCGCCGGGTGCTCGCCGTGTACCTGGGGACCGAGCCCGCCCGGGTGGTGTTCGGCAGGGACCCGTGCCCCCGCTGCGGGGGGCCGCACGGCCGGCCGGTGCTGCCGGGCAGCCCGCCGCCGCTGCACTTCTCCCTCTCGCACAGCCATGGCCGCGCGCTCGTCGCGCTCGCCGGGGTGCCGGTGGGAGCCGATGTCCAGCGCGTGCCGTCGCCGGAGGCCGCCGAGCTGTGCCTGGCCGCGCTGCACTTACGGGAGCGGCGGGAGCTCACCGGACTGCCGCCGAGCGAGCGCCCCGCCGAATTCGCGCGGGTGTGGGCCCGCAAGGAGGCGTACCTCAAGGGTCTGGGCACGGGGCTCGCGCGCGGGCCCGGCACCGACTATCTGGGCGGCGACCTCCGCGCCCGCCCCGCCGGATGGCTCGTCGCCGACGTGCCCGGCGCTCCCGGCCATGCCACCGCCGTGGCGCTGCACACCCGTACCGACCACCTGGCGACCCTGTGGGCGCTGCCCCTCGAGTCCCTGCACACCGACGACGCCGCCGAGCTGATCACCGCCGCCGTGCCCGCCTGGCGCAGCACCGTCCGCGCACAGTGACCGGCATCGGAAGCACAGGAACCCGCACCGCAACCCGCACAGGAAAGTGAGGGAGAGACCCCATGACCACGTCCCCGTCCGCTTCCGCCACCGCCGTCCAGGACCACCTGGAGGAACTGGCCCGGCTGAAGCGGCTCACCCTGGACGGCTCCGACCCGGCGGCCACCGAGCGGCAGCACGCCAAGGGCAAGCTGACCGCCCGCGAGCGCATCGGACTCCTGCTGGACAAGGGCAGCTTTACCGAGATCGAGGCGCTGCGCCGACACCGGGCCACCGGTTTCGGCCTGGAGCGCAAGAAGCCGTACACCGACGGTGTGGTCACCGGCTGGGGTACGGTCGAGGGCCGCACGATCTTCGTGTACGCGCACGACTTCCGCATCTTCGGCGGCGCGCTCGGCGAGGCGCACGCCCAGAAGATCCACAAGATCATGGACATGGCCCTGGCGGCGGGCGCGCCGCTGGTGTCCCTGAACGACGGGGCCGGGGCCCGTATCCAGGAGGGCGTCTCGGCCCTCGCCGGATACGGCGGGATCTTCCGCCGCAACACCCAGGCCTCGGGCGTCATCCCGCAGATCAGCGTAATGCTGGGCCCGTGCGCGGGCGGCGCCGCCTACAGCCCGGCGCTGACCGATTTCGTGTTCGCCGTCCGGGACATCTCGCAGATGTTCATCACCGGTCCGGATGTGGTGAAGACGGTGACCGGCGAGGAGATCACCCAGAACGGCCTGGGCGGTGCCGACGTGCATGGCGCCACCTCGGGCGTGGCCCACTTCGTCTACGACGACGAGGAGACCTGCCTCGCCGAGGTGCGGTACTTGCTGTCCCTACTGCCCTCCAACAACCGCGAGCTGCCGCCGGAGCTGCCGAGCGAGGACCCGGCCGACCGACGCTGCCCGGCGCTGCTCGACCTGGTCCCCACCGACGGCAACCGCTCCTACGATGTCCGTGACGTCATCGAGGAGATCGTCGACGACGGCGAGTTCATGGAGGTGCACGCCGCCTGGGCGACCAACCTCGTGTGCGCGCTCGCCCACCTGGACGGGCGTACGGTCGGCGTCGTCGCCAACCAGCCCGGCGCCATGGCCGGGGTACTCGACATCAGGGCGAGCGAGAAGGGCGCGCGGTTCGTGCAGTTCTGCGACGCCTTCAACATCCCGCTGGTCACGCTGGTGGACGTGCCGGGCTTCCTGCCGGGCGTGGACCAGGAGCACGAGGGCATCATCCGGCGCGGCGCCAAGTTGCTGTACGCGTACTGCAACGCCACCGTGCCCCGTATCTCGGTGGTGCTGCGCAAGGCGTACGGCGGCGCCTACATCGTGATGGACTCGCGCTCCATCGGCGCGGACGTCGCGCTGGCCTGGCCCGCCAACGAGATAGCCGTCATGGGTGCCGAGGGCGCCGCCGGCGTCGTCTTCCGCCGTGAGATCGCCGCGGCCGACGACCCGGAGGCGATGCGCGCCCAGAAGATCAACGAGTACAAGCGCAACCTCGTCCACCCGTACTACGCGGCCGAGCGCGGGCTGGTCGACGACGTCATCGACCCGGCCGACACCCGCGCGACGCTCATCAGCGCCCTGTCGATGCTGACCGCCAAGGACGCCGGCCTCCCCCGCCGCAAGCACGGCAACCCACCCCAGTGACCGAGGAGCGACCATGCAGGACATCCGGGAGACGTCGGTGCTCCGCGTGGAGAAGGGCAGCCCGAGCCCGGAGGAGCTGGCCGCGATCACCGCGGTGCTCCTCGCCCGCACCACCACCACGACCGGCCCGTACGACACCTCCCGCCGCCCCCGGCCCCGGCCCCGGGCGACCTGGACCCGCCCGGAGCGCACGCCCGGCTTCCAGGGCCCGCGCACCTGGCGCACCGGCGCCTGACGTCTCGTCATCCCGAACTGCCGGGTCGGGCACCGGGTGCGCACGTGGGAGCCGGAGCCGCTGCGCTGGCTGGGCGCCACTGAGCGGCCGGCCTGCCCGAGGACGTCCGTCCGTCGCCGCGTGGCCTGTGCGGCCGACTCAGGTGGTGTCGTGTTGTTTTTTGCCGTGTGCACCGAACCGAAGGACGGCCGGTACCGGCGGACCGAGTCCCACCGGTGGGCGCGACCGTCGAGATCCCGGCGCCCCTGAGCATCACGCTCGATGCCGAGAAGCTCAAGGACTACGCCGACTGACCACTACCGGCTACCGGCCGCGCCCGCGGGTTCCCTGCGGGAGACTCCTACTTGAACGGCACGTTCACGCAGGCCAGCCGCGCCCCGGCCGTCCCCGCGTGACCCTCGTGCGTGGAGGTGGCCGCCGCGTGCAGGACCACCGACCGGGCCCCGCCGTCCCGGAACCGCCAGTCGACGGCGGCGATCGAACGCGCCGAACCGTCCTTGTTGGTCCGCACGTCCAGCCACACCTCGTTCTCGGGGTTGGCGTACGCGGGGTCGACGGACGGCTGCTTCGGGTCCAGCTCGTCCTGGTAGTGCGGCCCGGCGTCGGCGGGCAGCTCGCCGCAGGGCTTGGTGTGGACGTGGGCGCCGTAGACACGGTTCGCGGCGAGGTCCCGCAGCCGCAGCTCGATCCGCGTACCGCCGTCGCGCCGCAGCTCCTCCTTGACCTGCACCCGCCCGGCGACCGGCACCAGCGCGGTGTCGTAGGTGACGGCGGGCGCCACGTCGGCGGTGGCGGCCGGGGCGAACACCGTCTTCACGACGACCTTCGCCACCGGCGCCTTCTTCTCGGCCGTCGTCTTCTCGACCGTCTCGCTGGCGCCCGCGTTCGCGGCGACGCCGAGGCCGCCGGCGATCGCCGCGACGACGGCACCGGCCGCGATGAACCGCTTGTGCTTGAGGGTGAGCTTGTGTCGTGCCATGGGATCTCGTCCGATTCGTGGGGGAAGGGGACCATCATGGGATGATCAGCACGTCGGCGCCCCAACTACCGGTGTTATCAACGGAGTTGGGGCGCCGACGGCGCTGTGCCACGACACTACAACGACACATATGACGGAATTGGCTCGCTACCGCCGGGTACTGGGGAGACTTGGCGAAAGATCCCCGGCGTGGCGGCGGCTCACCCGGCGGTGACTCACCCGGCGGTGACTCAGCTGAGCGAACCCAGCGCCGACGGCTCGAACGCCTTCAGCTCGTCGAAGCGGCCGTCGAGCACCTTCGCCGCCCACTCGGGGTCCTGGAGCAGCGCACGGCCCACGGCGACGAGGTCGAACTCCTCGGCCTCCAGCCCGTCCAGCAGATCGTCGATGGCCTTCGTCGACGCGTTCTCGCCGGCGAACGCGGCGAGGAACTCCCCGTCCAGGCCGACCGAGCCGACCGTGATGGTGGGCTTGCCGGTGAGCTTCTTCGTCCAGCCCGCGAGGTTCAGCTCGGAACCCTCGAACTCCGCCTGCCAGTAACGGCGCGTGGACGCGTGGAAGGCGTCGACACCGGCCGCCACCAGCGGGCTCAGCACCGCCTCCAGCTCCTTGGGCGTCTCCGCGAGGCGCGCGTCGTACGCCTCCTGCTTCCACTGCGAGTAGCGGAAGATGACGGGGAAGTCTGCGGACACGGAGTCCCGTACGGCGGCCACGATCTCCGCCGCGAACTTCGTCCGGGCGACCGGGTCACCGCCGTAGGCGTCCGTACGGCGGTTGGTGCGCTCCCAGAGGAACTGGTCGACGAGGTAGCCGTGGGCGCCGTGGATCTCGACGCCGTCCATGCCGATGCGCTCGGCCTCGGCGGCGGACTTGGCGAAGGCCGCGATGACCTCGTCGATGTCGGCCTGGGTCATGGCCCGGCCGCCCTCGGCCGGGGTGCCGTCGACCCGCAGCCCGGACGGGCCGAACACGGGCGCGTCGGGGAAGAGCTTGCCCTGCTGCCGGACGGTCCCGATGTGCCACAGCTGCGGCACGATCGTGCCGCCCCCGGCGTGCACGGCCTCCACGACCTTCGCCCACCCCGCGAGCTGCTCCTCACCGGCGAACCGGGGCACCCGGTCGAGATCCCCCGCCGTCTCGTGCCCGACGTACGTCCCCTCGGTCACGATCAGCCCGACGCCCGCGGCCGCCCGGCGCCCGTAGTAGGAGGCCACGTCCGCCCCCGGCACGCCACCGGGCGAGAACGTCCGCGTCATGGGCGCCATCGCGATCCGGTTGGGGATGGTCAGCCCGTTGATCGTGACGGGCCGGGACAGGATCTCGGCGGCACGGGAGGTGGAACCAGTGGTGGGGGCGGTGGAAGCGGTGGTCACGTGGGGACTCCTGAGAAGGGGAGACGAGAGCGGGATGCATTCCATGCGCACGCATATAGCGGTGCCTCCTCGCACAACCGCCCCTCCTCGCACGGAATTCCGCCGCCGCACCCCCGTCCGCTGTGACCCCGGACACGCCCGAGGGCGGCACCCCCTGCGTCCAGGGGGTGCCGCCCTCGGTACTGAAGGACGGTGATCGACCGGGGTCGATCAGAAGTCCATGTCACCGCCCGGCATGCCGCCGCCGGCGGGCGCGGCAGCCTTCTCCGGCTTGTCGGCGATGACGGCCTCGGTGGTGAGGAACAGCGCGGCGATGGAGGCGGCGTTCTGCAGAGCGGAGCGCGTCACCTTCGCCGGGTCGATGATGCCGGAGGCGATCATGTCGACGTACTCACCGGTCGCGGCGTTCAGGCCGTGGCCGACCTGGAGGTTGCGGACCTTCTCCACGACGACGCCACCCTCGAGACCACCGTTGACGGCGATCTGCTTGAGCGGGGCCTCCAGCGCGAGCTTCACGGCGTTGGCGCCGGTCGCCTCGTCACCCTCGAGCTCCAGCTTCTCGAAGACCTGGGAGGCCTGCAGCAGGGCCACGCCACCACCGGCGACGATGCCCTCCTCGACGGCCGCCTTCGCGTTGCGGACGGCGTCCTCGATGCGGTGCTTGCGCTCCTTGAGCTCCACCTCGGTCGCGGCACCGGCCTTGATGACCGCCACGCCGCCCGCGAGCTTCGCCAGGCGCTCCTGGAGCTTCTCGCGGTCGTAGTCCGAGTCGCTGTTCTCGATCTCGGCGCGGATCTGGTTGACGCGGCCCTGGACCTGGTCGGTGTCGCCGGCACCGTCGACGATGGTGGTCTCGTCCTTGGTAATGACGACCTTGCGGGCGCGGCCCAGGAGGTCCAGGGTCGCGTTCTCCAGCTTGAGGCCGACCTCCTCGGAGATGACCTCGCCGCCCGTGAGGATGGCGATGTCGCCGAGCATGGCCTTGCGGCGGTCACCGAAGCCCGGGGCCTTGACGGCGACGGACTTGAAGGTGCCACGGATCTTGTTGACGACCAGGGTCGACAGGGCCTCGCCCTCGACGTCCTCGGCGATGATCAGCAGCGGCTTGCCCGACTGCATGACCTTCTCCAGGAGCGGGAGCAGGTCCTTGACGTTGGTGACCTTGGAGTTGGCGATGAGGATGTAGGGGTCCTCCAGGACCGCCTCCATGCGCTCCATGTCGGTCGCGAAGTACGCCGAGATGTAGCCCTTGTCGAAGCGCATGCCCTCGGTGAGCTCGAGCTCCAGACCGAAGGTCTGCGACTCCTCGACGGTGATGACGCCTTCCTTGCCGACCTTGTCCATGGCCTCGGCGATGAGCTCGCCGATCTGGGTGTCGGCGGCGGAGATGGAGGCGGTGGAGGCGATCTGCTCCTTGGTCTCGACCTCCTTGGCCTGGTCGAGCAGCGCACCGGAGACGGCCTCGACGGCCTTCTCGATGCCGCGCTTGAGGGCCATCGGGTTGGCGCCGGCGGCTACGTTGCGCAGGCCTTCCTTGACCAGGGCCTGGGCTAGAACGGTCGCGGTGGTCGTACCGTCACCGGCGACGTCGTCCGTCTTCTTGGCGACTTCCTTGACCAGCTCGGCGCCGATCTTCTCGTACGGGTCCTCGAGCTCGATCTCCTTGGCGATGGAGACACCATCGTTGGTGATCGTGGGGGCGCCCCACTTCTTCTCGAGGACGACGTTCCGGCCCTTGGGGCCGAGCGTCACCTTGACGGCGTCCGCGAGCTGGTTCATGCCGCGCTCGAGGCCGCGCCGCGCCTCCTCGTCGAACGCGATGATCTTGGCCATGTGAAGTGGTCCCTCCAGGACTGGGGGTGATTCCTTCGGACCGCGCCCGCGCCCGCGACGGACGGCTCGCCTGCCTCGTGGTTCCTTGCCCCACCCGGCCTGCGGGCCTCACCGACCCGGTCCTCGTTGTCACTCTCACCTTCAGAGTGCTAACGCCAATGATTAGCACTCGGCATGGTCGAGTGCAAGCGGCTCTCGATGATCCGCAGGTGAACGCGCCCGCGCGCGCCCCGTCGGCGGCACCCCGGGCCGGCCGCGGCCGGGTACGGCCGGGCACACGAGAGGGCTCGCACCCCGGTGCGGGGTGCGAGCCCTCCTATGAAGAACGAAGAACGTCGCTGCGTGGAACCCGGCGCGTTACTTCAGCCGGCCGCGAGTCGGACCATGTCCGCCTGCGGCCCCTTCTGACCCTGCGAGATCTCGAACTCGACCCGCTGGCCCTCTTCCAGGGTGCGGTAACCGTCCATCTGGATCGCGCTGTAGTGGACGAATACATCCGCACCACCGTCGACCGCGATGAAGCCGTACCCCTTCTCCGCGTTGAACCACTTGACGGTGCCCTGAGCCATGCCTAACTCCCCTATTACTGGCCCTTGCACAGATCCACACTTCGCGGATCCGGGTCAGACCTCACCCCCCAACGGTTGGGGGTGTGCGCCGGAACGCGTCGACCGCGGCCGAATGTATCTGTCCAACTGCCCTCTGCAACAGGTCAATCGGACGAGAATTCTGGACACGACCGGTCGGGAATGTACGAACAATTCGCCCGAATTCAGGGCAAGTCGGGCCCCACAAAGGGAACAAAATACACAAAAGGCCTGCACACTTTGGCTACTTCATATAGGGCGTGCGGCGCGATCACATATGCGCCCGGCAAGAAATCACTACGGTGATCGGACCGGGTTCCCCAACTCTACAGTGCTCAACCATAGAGAATTGCCCCCTCCGCTTCTCTCACGGAGGGGGCAATTCGATGAACTCTCGGTAATCAATGTTACCGACGGTTACTACCGACCGGTACGGAGCGGCGGTCAGCCACCGGCGACCGCGGGAATGATCGACACGCCCGCACCGTCCGGCGTGGCCGTCTCCAGCCCCTGCTCGAACCGCACATCGTCGTCATTCACGTACACGTTCACGAACCGCCGCAGCTTGCCCTGGTCGTCCAGAACCCGGGCGGCGATCCCGTTGTGGTTCTTCTCGAGATCGGCGATGACCTCGCCGAGGGTCGCCCCTTCGGCCTGGACCTCGGCCTGCCCACCGGTGTAGGTGCGAAGGATGGTGGGGATGCGGACGTTGACGGACATGATCTGAAACCTCCGGGGAGTGCAGCGAACCTAAGGGGCGCGGGGAACTGCGCGACAAGCCCCCACTTACCCGCAGCCGAACGACTTGCTGACGGGTCCTGCTTACGCGAGGCCGGCCTCACGGAACGAATCAAGGCTGGGCCGGATGGTGGCGGTGAGCCCCGTCCCCGCCACCGCGTCCAGCGTCTTGAGACCGTCACCGGTGTTGAGCACGACCGTGGTGAGCGTCGGGTCCAGCAGCCCGTCCTCGATCAGCTTCTTCGTCACGCCCACGGTCACCCCACCGGCGGTCTCCGCGAAGATCCCCTCGGTCCGCGCGAGCAGCTTGATCGCCTCGACGACCTGCTCGTCCGTGACGTCCTCCACGGCCCCGCCGGTCCGCCGCGCGATGTCCAGCACGTACGGCCCGTCCGCCGGGTTGCCGATCGCGAGCGACTTGGCGATGGTGTTCGGCTTCTGGGGGCGCACCACGTCGTGCCCGGCCTTGAAGGCCACCGACACCGGCGAGCACCCCTCGGCCTGCGCGCCGAAGATCTTGTACGGCTTGTCCTCGACGAGCCCGAGCTTGATCAGCTCCTGGAGCCCCTTGTCGATCTTCGTGAGCTGCGACCCGGAGGCGATCGGCACCACCAGCTGGTCGGGGAGCTGCCAGCCGAGCTGCTCGCAGATCTCGTACGCGAGGGTCTTGGAGCCCTCCGCGTAGTACGGCCGCAGGTTGACGTTGACGAAGCCCCAGCCCTCGCCGGCCGGGTCGCCGATCAGCTCGGAGCAGAAGCGGTTCACGTCGTCATAGTTGCCCTCGATGCCGACGAGCTCGCCGCCGTAGACCGCGGCCATGACGACCTTGCCCTGCTCCAGGTCGTGCGGGATGAACACACAGGACCGGAAGCCGGCGCGGGCGGCGGCGGCGCCGACGGCACCGGCCAGGTTGCCCGTGGAGGAGCAGGAGAGGGTGGTGAAGCCGAAGGCGCGGGCCGCTTCCAGGGCCTGGGCGACGACGCGGTCCTTGAAGGAGTGCGTCGGGTTGCCGGAGTCGTCCTTGATGAACAGCTTGCCGGCGTCGACACCGAGCGCGGCGGCCAGGTTGTCGGCCTTGACGAGCTGGGTCCAGCCGGGGTTGATGTTCGGCTTGTCGGCGACGTCGGCCGGAACGGGCAGCAGGGGCGCGTAACGCCAGATGTTCGCGGGCCCGGACTCGATCGTCTTCCGCAGCTCCTCCGTTTCGTACGCGGAGTAGTCGTACGCGATCTCGAGGGGACCGAAACACTCCTCGCAGGCGAAGACCGGTCCGAGGGGGACGCGGTGGCCGCACTCACGACAGCTCAGCGCGGCGGCGGGGCCGAGGTCTACCGTGGAACCGGTGGAGGCGGAGGATTCGGTGGTGCTTGCAACAGTCTGCGCAGCCATGGAGGCGAGGCCCTTTCTCCTCATCTTCCTCACGACGCACTTCGCCGTGAGACGGATTTGGCACCTTCCCTAGCCGGGAGCCTCGCGGTGTGATCGACAGTGATCACTACGAGACCGGCTGGAGGGTTGCCGGGGCTTCATCGGGCCGTATCCCTCTGCCCCTCTGGATGAGCGGTATTTGGTTGTATACGCCGACGAGCCGCGACATGCGATGGTCACCAGCGTTGTCCAAGACTGTAACCGAAGGCCAGGACAGTTGAGAGAGCCGTCCGAACCGCGAGATGAACGCAGAGGAGCCGCGCACTGTGCTGAACGAAGTCGAGCACTGGCTGAACACCCGCTCCTGGTCCATGTCCGACCGCCCGCTCCACCGCATCATGGCCGCGAAACGAGCCACGGGACAGACGGTCAGCGTCGTCCTGCCCGCGCTGAACGAGGAGGAGACGGTCGGCGACATCGTCGCGATCATCCGCCATGACCTCATGCGGCAGGTCCCGCTCGTCGACGAGATCGTGGTCGTCGACTCCGGCTCGACGGACCGGACGTCGCAGGTCGCGGCCGCCGCCGGGGCGCGGGTCGTCCACCGCGACTCGATCCTGCCCCGTATCCCGGCCGTGCCCGGCAAGGGCGAGGTGCTGTGGCGGTCGCTGATGGTGACGTCCGGCGACATCGTCTGCTTCATCGACGCGGACCTCAGGGAGTTCTCGTCGGACTTCGTCTCCGGGATCGTCGGCCCGCTGCTCACCGAGCCCGGTGTCGACCTCGTCAAGGCGATGTACGACCGCCCCCTCGGCTCCGCCGCCGGACAGGGCGGCCGTGTGACCGAACTCATGGCCCGCCCCCTCCTCAACATGCACTGGCCCCAGCTGGCCGGCTTCGTCCAGCCGCTCGGCGGCGAGTACGCGGCACGGCGCTCGCTCCTCGAACGGCTGCCGTTCCCGGTGGGCTACGGCATCGAGCTGGGCATGCTGGTCGACGCGCTCCACCTGGTCGGCCTCGACGCGCTGGCCCAGGTCGATGTGGGCGTCCGCAAACACCGCCACCAGGACGGGGCGGCGCTGGGCCGCATGTCCGCGGCGATCTACCGCACGGCTCAGCTGCGGCTGGCCCGGGGGCACCTGATCCGTCCGGTGCTGACGCAGTTCGAGCGGGGGCGGGAGGGGTTCGAGCCGCGCACGTATTCGGTGGACCTGGAGGAACGGCCGCCGATGGTGGAGATCGGGGAGTACGTGCGGCGAAAGGCCGCGTGAGGGGTGGGGTGGTTCTGTCGTCGGGCGGGTGCGGGCCCGGTGGGGGCCGTTCGCGCAGTTCCCCGCGCCCCTGAAAAGCCGGGGCTGCGCCCCGCGCTTTTCAGGCCCGCAGGGCCTGGTCTTTCAGGGGCGCGGGGAACTGCGCGAGAAGCCCCACCGGGCCGCGGCCGCCGACGCACCCGCACCCCCCACCCCATCAGGCGCCCGGTACACAGCCGCACCCCACGTTTGACCGGCGGAGCCCGTGGCTAGGTTGTGCCGTATGGCATCGACGCACAGCGCGCGGATCCTCGTCGCCTCCAACCGCGGCCCCATCACGTACACGGAGGACGAATCCGGCGCCCTCACAGCGAAGCGCGGCGGCGGCGGACTCGTCTCGGGGCTCTCCGCGATCGACTCGGAGGCGGGGGCCGTCTGGGTCTGCTCCGCCCTCGGCGACGGCGACCGCGAGGCCGTACGCCGCGGCGTCGGCGAGCCCGGCGTCCGCATGCTCGACATCCCCGCCGACGTGCACCACGACGCGTACAACGGCGTCGCCAACTCCACGCTGTGGTTCGTGCACCACATGCTCTACCAGACCCCGCTGGAACCTTCCTTCGACGCGGAGTTCCGGCGCCAGTGGGCGTCGTACGAGACGTACAACCGCGCCTTCGCCGAGGCGCTCGCGCAGGAGGCGGCGGACGGCGCGGCCGTGCTCGTGCAGGACTACCACCTGACCCTGGTCCCCCGGATGCTCCGCGAACTCCGCCCCGACCTGCGGATCGGCCACTTCTCCCACACCCCGTGGGCGCCCGTCGACTACTTCCGGCTGCTGCCCGACGACATCGCCGCGCAGGTCCTCGACGGCATCCTCGGCGCCGACCGGGCCGCGTTCCTCACGCGGCGGTGGGCGGACGCGTTCACCGAGTGCGCGCGCGCCGTCCTCGGCCCCGACGCCGCGTCCGGCACCCGGATCGGCGTGCACGGCCTGGGCGCCGACGCGGACTTCCTGCGGGCCCGCGCCCACGAGGCGGACGTCGACGACCGCATGGCCGCGCTGCGCGAGCAGATCGGTACGGCGCCCGACGGCACCCCGCGCCGCACGATCGTCCGCGTCGACCGCACGGAACTCTCCAAGAACATCGTGCGCGGCCTGCACGCCTACCGACAGCTCCTCGACGAGCAGCCGACCTGGCGCGAGCGCGTCGTGCACATCGCCCTCGCCTACCCGTCGCGGCAGGACCTCGCGGTGTACCGGGACTACATGAGCGAGGTCCAGCGGGTCGCGGACGACATCAACGAGCGGTACGGGACGCCGGGTTGGACCCCGGTCGTCCTCCACCTCAAGGACGACTTCGCCCGCTCCCTCGCGGCCTACCGGCTCGCCGACGTGGCCCTGGTGAACCCCATCCGGGACGGCATGAACCTCGTCGCCAAGGAGGTGCCGGTCGTCTCCGACGAGGGATGCGCGCTGGTGCTGTCGCGAGAGGCCGGGGCGTACGAGGAACTGGGCGACGACTCGTTGGTGGTGAACCCGTACGACGTGGTGGGTACGGCGGCCGCCCTGCACGAGGCGTTGTCCCTGCCGGAGCCCGAGCGGGCGGAACGGACGAAGCGGCTCGCGGGGGCGGCGACCGCGTTGCCGCCGACGCGGTGGTTCCTGGATCAGCTGGAGGCGTTGGCGGGCGCCCGGTAATCGCTGGGCGCCCGACTGCCTATACGTGCTCGGCGATGGCCGCGAGCAGGCGTACGACGCCTGCCGGGCCGTCGACCACCAGGTCCGCCCGCTCCGACACTTCGGTGACCTCCGTGCTGCCGCTGCAGACCAGCAGGCCCGGTGTGCCCTCGGCGCGGAGTTTCTCGACGGTGGCGAAGGCGGGGAGGTCGCCGAGGTCGTCGCCGGCGTAGAGGACGGACTCGGCGGCGGTCTCCGCGAGGTGGTCGCGCAGGGCCACGCCCTTGTCCATGCCCGGGGGGCGGAGTTCGAGGACCAGCCGGCCGGGTTCGACGATGAGACCGTGGCGCGCGGCGAGGTCGGTCAGGGGCGTGCGCAGGGCCTCGAAGGCGGCCTGGGGGTCGGTGGCACGGCGGGTGTGGACGGCGACCGCGCGGCCCTTCTCCTCGATCCAGGCGCCGTCCCGGGCGCCGAGTCCGTCCAGCAGGCCGGGCAGTTCCGCGCGGACCGCGGCGACACCGGGGTGCGGGGCGGGGGCGCTGACGGTGCCGGTGGCGGCGTCCCAGCGTTCGGCGCCGTAGTGGCCGAGGACGACGAGGTGTTCCAGGCCGGGGACGTCGGCGAAGCCGCCGTGGCGGACGGCGACGCTCGCGGGGCGGCCGGTCACCACGGCGACGGAGGCGACCTTGGGCGCGAGCGCGGCGAGCGCGGCGACCGCGTCGGGGTGGGCGCGGGCCTGTTCGGGGTCCGCGACGATGGGGGCGAGGGTGCCGTCGAAGTCGAGGGCGATCACCGTACGGCCGGGTCGGTCGAGGATCGCCGCCAGCGCGTCCCGCCCGGCGGAGGTCACGGGTGTCGGCAAGGTGGCTCGGGGGGTCTCTGCGTCCTTGTGGCTGCCCATGCGTCGACCCTATCCGCCGTGTCCGTCATCGCTCCTCGCGGCGGGCCTCTCTGACCCTTCGCAGCCGGTTGACGGTGACCGGGTCGTGGGCGAGGGCGCGGGGGTCGTCGAGCAGAGCGTTGAGCAGCTGGTAGTACCGCACGGGTGCGATCCCGAGCCGCTCCCTTATGGCCCGCTCCTTGGCCCCCGGCCCCTCCCACCCCTGCCGCTCCACGGCGAGGATGGCCTGTTCACGAGGCTCGAGCGCGTCCATGCGACGACGGTAACGGAAGGGTGTGACAGGGCGCCCAGTAGCTCGGGGGTGCGGGTGCGATGGCGACTGCGGGCCCGGTGGGGCTTCTCGCGCAGTTCCCCGCGCCCCTGAAAAGCAGGGGCTGCGCCCCAGGCTTTTCAGGCCCGCAGGGCCGTGGTCTTTCAGGCCCGCAGGGGCCTGGTCTTTTAGGGGCGCGGGGAACTGCGCGAGAAGCCCCACCGGAGCCGCACCCGCCAACACGCCCGAACCCCCGAGCTACTAGGCGCCCCCAAGCCGCGTCTATCCCTCCCGATCCGCCACAGTCGCCGTCTGCTGCAGTTGCTCCAGCACGACCCCCGGCTCCACCCCCGGCCGCACCGCCCGCCCGATCTGCTCCTTGACCGCCGCGCTGACATCCGCCCAGGACGTCTTGCCCACGGGCGGCAACGCGGCGTCGGGAAGCGCGTCGAGGAACGGCCCGAGGGGCGCGTCGTCATCGTCCGTGCCCGCCGCCATCGCCTCGGACGCCGACGCGGTCACCGGCAGCAGGTCGTACTCCCGGGAGAAGTCGAGCACGTTCTCGTCGCTGTAGACGAAGTCGAGGAAGTCACCGATCTCCTCCCCGTGGCCGTTCTGCTTGAAGGCCATCATCCAGTCGGCGACCCCCATGGTCGCGTGCTTCCGCCCGTCGTACCCCGGCAGGACGGCCGTCCCGTAGTCGACCCCCTCGTCGGCGGCCATCCGCATCAGACTGGGGTGCCCGTTGAGCATCCCCACCTCCCCCCGCGCGAACGCCGCGAACGCGTCGGCCCGGTTGAGTTCCGCCGGCGCGGTCGGCCCCGTGAGCTTCTTGTCGACCAGCTTGTCCTTGAGCCAGGTGAAGGTCCGGACGTTCTCCTCGGAGTCGATCCGGTAGGTGCCGACGCTGTCGGTGTAGCCGGCCCCGCCGCTGAGCAGCCACTGCATCGTCTCGGCCTGGGCCTCCTCGGGCCCGAGCGGCAGCGCGTACGGGGTCTCGACCCCGGCCGCGTCGAGGGCCGCCGCGTCGGCCGCCAGCTCGTTCCAACTGCGCGGGGCGCCGTCGAGGCCCGCCTCGGCGAAGAGCTTCTTGTTGTAGAAGAGGACACGGGTCGACGCGGCGAACGGCATCCCGTACGCGACGCGCCGCACCTTGCCCGCGTCGGCGAGCTGGGGGAGGAAACCGGCCTGGACGGGGATGGAGATCAGGTCGTCCACCTCGTAGAGCCGGTCGGCGGCGGCGTAGTCCGCGTAGGTGCCGGCCTGCGCCATGTCAGGCGCCTCGTCGGCGGCGACCATCTCCCTGACCTTGCGGTCGACGTCGTTCCAGGAGTAGACGGTGACGTCGACCGTGACGCCCGGGGTCTTCTTCTCGTACGCCTTCACGACCGCGTCCCAGTACTTCCGGGAGCTGTTGGCCTCGGAGTCGCCGTAGTCGGCGGCCACCAGCTTCAGGGTGACGCCGGGGCCGTCAGCCGCCGAGGCACCGCACCCCGCAAGCGTCGCCATCAGCCCCAGCGCGGACAGTGCCGCCATCCCTCTGTTCCTGACGCCGCTGTTCCTGACGCCGCTGTTCCTGACGCCGCTGTTCCAGACGCCGCTCTTCGTCCGCCGCTGCCGCTGTCGCACTCGTACTGCCCCAAACACATCGCACGTGCCCCGCGTGGACCAGCCTGAGTCACCGGCTCCGCGCTCAAAGGCGTTGATCACTCAACTTCCCGAACCCTCCATAAGGTCTACACCACCCTCCCCGTCAGGTCTAGACCATGCGAGTGGACTAGACCTCTCGCGGGTCGAAGGGTCACACTGTCCTCCGTGAGACATGTCATCGCCCTCGATGTGGGCGGCACCGGGATGAAGGCCGCACTGGTCGGGGCCGGCCCCGGGCCCCGCGGGGGAACACCCGCCGGCGCCCCCGTCCTGCTGCACCAGGCGCGCCTGGCGACCGGTCGCGAGCGCGGGCCGGAGGCCGTCGTCGCGTCGATCCTCGACTTCGCCGCCGAGCTGCGCGCGTACGGCGAGCGGCACTTCGGCGAACCGGCGGTCGCCGCCGGGGTCGCCGTGCCCGGCATCGTCGACTCCGAGCGGGGCACCGCCGTCTACGCCGCCAACCTCGGCTGGCGTGACGTCCCGCTGCGCGCGCTGCTCGCCGAGCGCCTCGGCGGCGTCCCGGTCGCCCTCGGCCACGACGTGCGCACCGGGGGGCTCGCGGAGGGGCGCGTGGGCGCGGGCCGGGGCGCGGACCGCTATCTCTTCGTGGCGCTCGGCACCGGCATCGCCGGCGCGATCGGCGTCGACGGCCGAGTGGAGGCGGGCGCCCACGGCTTCGCGGGCGAGATCGGCCACATCGTCGTACGCCCCGGGGGGATCCCGTGTCCCTGCGGGCAGTACGGCTGTCTGGAGCGGTACGCCTCGGCGGCGGCCGTCAGCCAGGCCTGGGCGGAGGCCTCCGGGGCACCCGAGGCCGACGCGGCGGACTGCGCCAAGGCCGTCGAGTCGGGCGACCCCCGCGCGGGCGCCGTCTGGCAGCACGCCGTCGACGCCCTCGCCGACGGCCTCGTCACCGCCCTCACCCTTCTCGACCCGCGCACCCTCATCATCGGCGGCGGCCTGGCGGAGGCCGGCGACACCCTGTTCGACCCTCTCCGCACCGCCGTGGAACACCGGGTGACCTTCCAGAAGGTCCCCACCATCGTCCCCGCGGCCCTGGGCGACACAGCAGGCAGCCTGGGCGCGGGCCTACTGGCCTGGGATCTGCTCACCCCCACGACCCCCACGACCCCCACGGACCCTTCGGAGGTAACCCCCTGATGGCCCCCGCCTTTTCCGACACCGGGTCCGACAGCAGCGCCCTGAAAGGGGCGCGGGGAACTGCGCGACCAGCCCCCACGCACCCGCAGTCGCCGAACCCAGCGCATCCGTACGTCCTGGAAGGCGCCAACCTCGTCCTCCCCACCGGCACGGTGAAGAACGGCCGTCTCACCATCAAGAGCACCAAGATCACCGCCAACGCCCCCGAGAACGCCCACACCATCGACGTCCGCGGCCACTGGGTGGTCCCCGGCTTCATCGACCTCCACAACCACGGCGGCGGCGGAGCCTCCTTCACCTCCGGCACCGTCGACGACGTCCTGCGCGGCATCCACACCCACCGCCTCCACGGCACCACCACCCTCGTCGCCTCCACCGTCACCGACGACATGGACGGCCTCGCCCACCGCGCCGGCTTCCTCTCCGAACTCGCCGAGCAGGGCGACATCGCCGGCATCCACTTCGAGGGCCCCTTCATCTCCCCCTGCCGCAAGGGCGCCCACTCGCAGGAACTGCTCCGCGACCCCGACCCGGCGGAGGTCCGCAAGCTGATCGACGCGGCGCGCGGCCGGGCCACGATGGTCACCCTCGCCACCGAACTCCCCGGCGGCCTCGACTCCGTACGGCTCCTCGCCGAGCACGGCGTCATCGCGGCGATCGGACACACGGACGCGACGTACGAGCAGACGGTTCAGGCCATCGACGCGGGCGCGACCGTGGCCACCCACCTCTTCAACGCGATGCCGCCGCTCGGCCACCGCGAGCCCGGCCCGATCGCCGCGCTCCTGGAGGACGAGCGGATCACCGTCGAGCTGATCAACGACGGCACCCATCTCCACCCCGCCGCCCTCCAGCTGGCGTTCCGTCACGCGGGCGCCGACCGGGTCGCGTTCATCACCGACGCGATGGACGCCGCCGGTTTCGGCGACGGTCTCTACACGCTGGGCCCGCTGGCGGTCGAGGTCGTGGACGGGGTGGCCCGTCTGGTGGAGGGCGGCTCGATCGCGGGCTCGACCCTCACCCAGGACCGCGCCTTCAAACGGGCCGTCACCGTCGACCGCATCCCCGTCGAGGACGCCGTCGCCGCCCTGTCCGCCAACCCGGCGAAACTCCTCGGCCTCTACGACCGCGTCGGCTCCCTGGACCCCGGCAAGGACGCCGACCTCGTCCTCCTCGACGCGGACTTCGACGTCAAGGGCGTCCTGCGCAAGGGCGAGTGGGTGGTCGATCCCCAACTGGGGTGATCGGTCCGGTTGTTGACGGAGAGCGAAGAGTGCGGCGGTTGTCCCGGGGGCTGGGCCGACCGCCGCTCTTTTGGCATGATCGAGCCTCCGCAACCGCGTCCGGACGAGCGCACCCTGTTACTCGGCAGGCGCGCTCACCAGCACCAAGGGGGTAGGCCCAGGTGATCCTCACGGTCACACTGAACACCGCTCTCGACCTCACCTATCGCGTACGGGACCTCAGGCCCCACGCCACGCACCGGGTGACCGATGTGATCGAACGGCCCGGCGGCAAGGGCCTGAACGTGGCCCGGGTGCTGGCGGCGCTCGGCCACGAGGTGACGGTCACCGGTTTCGTCGGCGGCGCGACGGGCCGGGCCGTGCAGGACCGGCTCACGCACACTCCGGGCCTCGTGGACGCGCTGGTTCCGGTGGAGGGTGCGACACGCCGGACGATCGCCGTGGCCGACGCGAGTGGTGACACGACTCAGCTCAACGAACCGGGCCCGCTCATCTCGCCCGCCGAGTGGTCCGCCTTCCAGGAGGCGTACGTCGATCTGCTGCGCTCCGCCTCGGTGGTGGCCCTGTGCGGCAGTCTGCCGCCGGGGGTGCCGGTGGGGGCGTACGCGGGCCTGGTCCGTACGGCCCGCACGCTGTCCGTGCCGGTCCTGCTGGACACCGGCGGCGAGCCGTTGCGCCGCGGAGTGGCGGCCCGGCCCGACCTGGTGAAGCCGAACGCCGACGAGCTGGCCGAACTCACCGGCTCCCACGAGCCGTCCCGCGCGACCCGGGACGCCCGCCGCCGCGGCGCGCAGGCGGTCGTCGCCTCGCTCGGCCCCGACGGTCTCCTCGCCCACACACCCGAGGGCCTGTGGCGCGCCACCCCGCCGCGCCGCCTGCGCGGCAACCCGACCGGCGCGGGCGATTCGGTGGTGGCCGGCCTCCTGTCGGGCCTGGTCGACCGCCTCCCCTGGCCCGCCCGCCTGTCCCGCGCGGTCGCCCTGTCGGCGGCGACCGTACTGGCCCCGGCGGCGGGCGAGTTCGACCGTCAGACGTACGAGGAACTGGTGGACCAGGTGACGGTGACGGGGGAGGTCACGGCGGCGTGAGGCATCAGCTCTCGCGAGCGGGCCTCAGCTCTTCCAGCCCTTTTCCAGGTACAGCTGGTCGAAGTTGACGTCGCAGGAGTTGCCGTCCTCGCAGGAGATCTTGATCTCGTTGCTGCCCTTGTTGAGCTGGATGGACGCGTAAGTGTTCTGCCAGCCCTTCGCGTAGTCGCCCTCGGGGCTCTTGGCGAAGTTGTCCAGGTTGAGCGGGCGGGTCTGGGCCGTGCCGTTGACCGTGAGGGTGGCGTCGGCCTTCTTGCCCGGGACTCCGTAGAGGACGTAGAGCGTGTACTTGCCGCCCGCCGGGACGTCCTCCATCTTCCAGGTGATGGACGAGCCGACCGAGTTGAAGTTCCCCACATAGAACCCGCCCTCCGACTTCGCACCGGGGACGTCGGAGGCGATGGCCGCGTTGCCGCCGAGGAGGAGGGTCTTGGCCTCGGCCTTGGGGAGTTCGGTGGTCTCCGCGTCCTTGGACTTGCTGGGTTTCGGGCTGGGGTCGGTGCTCTGCTCGACGGTGGGGCCGGTGGAGGCGCCGGTGTCGTTGCCCGAGGCGTTGTCGGAGTCGTCGCCGCCGAGCATGGCGACGCTGATGCCGATCACCACGGCGGCCACCACGGCGATCGCGCCGATGAGGAGGCCCTTGGTGTTGGGGCCACGGCCCCGGCCGCCGCCCCCGCCGTTGCCGTAGCCCTGCTGACGCGTCGTCTGGGCGCCGCCGGAGAAGCTCTCGGGGGCCTGGTAGTGCGCGTTCGGCTGGCCAGGGGCGCCCTGCGGCTGGCCGTACGCCTGCTGCGGGACCTGCCCGTACTGCGCTGTGGCGGCCTGCGGGGCCTGCTGGGTCTGCTGCCCGTACTGCCGCTCGCCGACCGGTCGCACCCGGTTGACCGCGTTCGGGTAGCCGTAGCTCCCGCTGGGCGGCTGGGCTCCTCGGGCCTGCCCGTCCTCATAGAGGTAGCCGAACGGGTCGTCGTCCTCGGGCGTGCTCGCGCCGTTGTTGCCGGGCGTCATCCCTAGGTCTCCTCAGCGGTGCGGTACTTACACGTACGGGTGGCGGGTTGTTGCGTGGGGGTGTAGAAGAGCGAGCCTACCCGCTCGCCGTGGCCCAAACGGGTGACTCGGACCTCATCACCTGACCGGCCCCTCGTCGACCAGGCGCTTTTCAGCCGCCTCACGCCGCTGACCTGGGCTTCTGCCCCGGTGTCTCCGCTGTCACACAGGGCGCTATCCGGCCCGCCTGTGCTGTCTGGGACGAGATCGTTTCTCGACGTACATCCGCTCGTCAGCTGATTTCAACACCTCGTCCGCCGTCATTCCGCAGTGGGCCCATCCGATGCCGAAACTGGCCCCGACGCGCATGGCGCGACCGTCGACGCGAATCGGCTGGATGATCTCGTTGCGCAGGCGTACGGCGAGGTCCTGGGCGTCCGCGCGGCCGAGCCCGTCGGCGAGGACGACGAACTCGTCACCGCCGAGGCGGGCCACGGTGTCGCCGTCGCGCACACCCCGGCTGAGGCGCCGGGCCACCTCGATGAGGACGGCGTCCCCCGCGTTGTGCCCGAAGCGGTCGTTGATCGACTTGAACCCGTCGAGGTCGCAGAAGAGCACCGCGAGCCCCTTGGTCCCGTCGTCCCGCTCGTCCTCGGGCGCGACGGTGTGCACATGGTGGTCGAAGGCGTCGTAGGGCCCGCCCGCCGCGTGGAAGTCGAAGGCGTGGGCGCTGTGCCCGGCGGCCTCGTACGCGTCGAACGACGGGTGCGGCAGCCGCGCGGCGTCGGCGCCGTACTCCCCGTGCCCGTCCCCGGTCCCCTGCTCGCCGAACTGCCCGAAGGCCGCGTTCATCGAGTCGGCCGAGTCGACCGCCGCACCGGCCGGCAGGGACTGGGGGCGCTGACAGATGCGGGCGGACAGGCGCGAGCGCAGCTCGGCCGAGTTCGGCAGGCCCGTGAGGGCGTCGTGCGAGGCGCGGTGCGCGAGCTGGAGCTCGCGCCGCTTGCGCTCCTCGATGTCCTCGACGTGGGTGAGCAGGAAGCGGGGCCCGTCGGCGGCGTCCGCGACCACGCTGTTGCGCAGCGACACCCACACGTACGTCCCGTCGCGGCGCCCGAGCCGCAGCTCGGCGCGCCCGCCCTCGGCGGAGGTCCGCAGGAGCGTGCCGATGTCCTCGGGGTGGACGAGGTCGGAGAACGCGTACCGCCGCATGGCGGAGGCGGGCCGCCCCAGGAGCCGGCACAGGGCGTCGTTGGTCCGCAGGATCCGGCCGTGCTGGTCGCCGCCCATCTCCGCGATGGCCATACCGCTCGGGGCGTACTCGAAGGCCTGCCGGAAGGATTCCTCGCTGGCGCGCAGCGCCTGCTGCTCCCTTTCGAGCCTGACCAGTGCACGCTGCATGTTGGCGCGCAGCCGGGCGTTACTGATCGCGATGGCGGCCTGGAAGGCGTACATCTGGAGCGCTTCGCGTCCCCACGCGCCCGGTCGGCGACCGTTTCGCGGCCGGTCCACGGAGACGACGCCGAGCAGCTCGCCGCAGGAGGCGCCACCGGCGCCCGGGGTGTACATCGGCGCGAAGAGGCGGTCGGAGGGGTGCCACTCGTCCTCGAAGCGGGGCGCGGGGCCGTCGGTGTACCACTGGGGGACGTCGTCCTCGTCGAGCACCCAGCCCTCGGTGTGCGGTATGAACCGCAGGTCGCCCCAGGCCTCGCCCATGCTCAGCCGGCGCTCCCAGGAGGCGCGGGAGCCGACGCGGCCGGTGATCAGGGCCTCGGCGGCGCTGTTCCCGGAGAGGGCGGCGACGACCAGGTCGCCGTCGGGGCGGACGAGGTTCACGCAGGCCAGTTCGTAGCCCAGGCCGTTGACCACACCGTCGGCGACGGTCTGCAGCGTGTCGGCCAGGCTGCGCGCGGTGTTCATGTCCGCCATCACCTGGTGCAGCTGCCGCAGCGTCGTCAGACGGACGTAGGGCTCCGACTCGGTCTCCATTCGCCCTCCCCCCGAGATCTCGTGGCAGCTCCAGGCTCCAGGTAACCTGCGTAACCTTGCTCAACCGGCTTAACTCGCGGGCTTACAACCGCTTACAGTTCCCGCTTACAGGTTCCAGCTTCCCCGCCACTGAATCACAGCGCGAAGCCCACTCGGTACACAGGGTCAACAAAATATGGCTCCTGTGACTCAAGTCACAGCGAAAGATGAGCAATTGAGTGGAGCTTATGCGTTTCCCTCGTGCGCTTCCTGAACAGGATTCAGAACTCTGTGTAGGCACTGTGAGCAAGCTTGACCGGCGGGCTCGGGCGGCCGCCCTAGGTCGCAGGTCCGGGGGTCGGGTCGGGCCCGGGGCCGATGTGGGGGCCCGTCGGCGGGGGCTAGCGTGCGAGCGTGTCGAAGACAGTTCCTCTCGCAAACGCGCCCGTGGCCGAGCGCACCCCGGCCGCCCCCGGTTCCGCCCTCGCCGGGCATGCTGAGGGGGTGAGCGAAGACGAGTTCCGTGCCGCGATGTCCCGACTGGCGGCGGGTGTGGTCCTGGTGACCGCGCACGAGGCGGCGCTGGATCCGGACGGGCCGCGTGGCGAGGACGTCGGCATGACGGCCACCTCCTTCATGTCCGTCTCCCTCGACCCGCCCCTCGTCATGGTGAGCCTGCGCGAGGGCTCCCGCATGGACGACCTCCTCGCCGAGCAGCCGCTGTGGGCGGTCTCCGTCCTCTCCGACCACCAGCGCACCGTCGCGGCCCGCTTCGCCATGCGCAACCGCGTGAGCGACCGCCTCCTCTTCGACTCCGTCCCCCACACCCGGGGCGAGACCAGCGGCGCCCCCCTCATCGACGGCGCCCTGGCCACCCTGGAGTGCCGCACGGAACAACGCGTGACCGCCGGCGACCACACCCTGGTCATCGGCAGAGTCCTGACCGCGACGTCCCCGGACACACCCCCGGGGCCCCTCACCTACTTCCGGGGCCGCTACCGGCAACTGTCCCAGTAGGGCCGGGCCCCGGCCCTCAGCCCCAGTCCCGCCCCGACCGGCCCCGCTTCGTGTCCGAGCGCTGCTTCTTCTCCCGCAGCCGACGCTCGTTGATCCCGCGCGGGATACGGGTGGCCCGGCGCGGCTTCGGCGGCGGCGCCGTCGCCTCCGCGAGCAGCGCGGCCAGCCGTACGGCGGCGGTCTCCCGGTTGCGCCACTGCGAACGGTGCTCGGAGGAGCGGACACTGACCACCCCGTCGACGAGCCGCGACGCGAGCCGCTCCAGCGCCCGCGCCTTCCACACCTCGGGCAGCGCCTCGGTGTTCGCGAGGTCGAACCGCAGCTCGACCTGCGAGTCACTGGTGTTGACGTGCTGTCCGCCGGGACCGGAGGAGCGGGAGAAACGCCACATGAGCTCGGCCTCGGGAAGCGAGACGGAGCCACGGATGACGTAAGGACCGGACATGCCCCCATGGTCGCGCGAATGTCCGGTCCACGTCACGCCCTTTTCCCGTTGGGTAAAGAAAGTAAAAACCGCTGGAACCTCTGGCGCCCCTCCCGACGTTCATAGGGGTACAGGTAGCTTCGTCCCCGGCACGAAGCCCGTAAGGCACGTACGCAACGAGGGAAGGACTCCCAACCATGGCTGTAAGCCTGTCCAAGGGTGGCAACGTCTCGCTCACCAAGGAGGCTCCGGGCCTGACGGCCGTCACCGTGGGCCTCGGCTGGGACGTCCGCACCACCACCGGCACGGACTTCGACCTCGACGCCTCGGCGATCGCGGTCAACCCGCAGGGCAAGGTCTACTCGGACGGTCACTTCGTCTTCTTCAACAACAAGCAGACCCCGGACCAGACCATCGTCCACACCGGCGACAACCGCACGGGTGAGGGCGCCGGCGACGACGAGGCGATCAACGTCAACCTGGCGGGCCTCCCCGCCGACGTCGACAAGATCGTCTTCCCGGTCTCGATCTACGACGCCGAGAACCGCTCGCAGAACTTCGGCCAGGTCCGCAACGCCTACATCCGCATCGTCAACCAGGCCGGCGGCGCCGAGATCGCCCGCTACGACCTCTCCGAGGACGCCGCCACCGAGACCGCCATGGTCTTCGGCGAGCTCTACCGCAACGGCGCCGAGTGGAAGTTCCGCGCGGTCGGCCAGGGCTACGCCTCGGGCCTCGTCGGCATCGCCCAGGACTTCGGCGTCAACGTCTGAGTCCCGCGCGCGGTCCGGGGCCGACGCCCCGCCCGGCACCACCTCAACCTAAGGCCCCGCCGGCGCACGGCGGGGCCTTCGGCCGTCATACGCGCCAGTCGGCGCAGTACTGGATGTGCAGCGAGGCGGGGACACGCCGCCGGTTCCGTGTCCGGGACCAGGGCCCCGGGGCGAGCTCGACGCAGAAGTGCCCGGCGTCCGGGTGCCGCCGCTGGAACGACGGCGCCTCGTCGACTAGGGCCCTTCTGATGGATCTCCGTGGAGGAAGGAGCGGCGTCCGGTGCGTGCGCTCGGCGTGCGGCGTGAAGGGTCTTGTGGCGGAGCCACCTGGCCCTTCACGCCGTGCGGCGAGCGTGCGTGCCGGGCGTCGTGACGCCGCGGAGATCCATCAGAAGGGCCCTAGGCCCCGCAGCGCGGCACCGCGCTCGCGGAACGCGGTGGGGCTGCCCACGACGAACAGGGTGTGCGCCGCGATGTCGAGGGCGAGCTGGTCGCGGTACGAACGGTGGTGCCATCTGCCGTAGTCGATGGCGTCCTCGTCCGGGAAGTCCCGCTCCGGTGTCGCCGTGGTCTGGGGCCGACCGGTGTCGAGCCGGGACCGCACCTCCTTCCACGAGGCGGTCGGGAACCGCAGGCTGTGGTGGACCAGGACCAGGTCCAGCGCGACGGGTTCGCCGTCGCCAATGCCGCCGGCACCGTCGGGAACGGCCGCCGCCCGCAGCGGCAGATGGACCAGCGACCGGGCGGACCGGGCGGCCAGCGCCCACAGGGCGACGAGCTGCTCCGCACCGGCCCGGTCGACGTACATCGACAGCCAGTGGTGGTCGTCGCGCAACGCCAGCCGTGCCGTCGACGCGGTCGGCCGGATCACCCGGAACTCGTCACCGCCCAGCCGCGCCTTGTGCACGCGTACGCGCTGTTCCACACGCCCCCTCCGCTCCTGCGTATCCGGAGGAACTGTAGGTCCCCTGACGGGTCTTCTGGTCGATAACGTGCGGGCATGCTGCTGCTCGAACCACTCCGCGCAGCCGAGGACGGAACCGTCCCCGGCCCCCTCCTCGCCGAACTCACCGCCCTGCACTCCTCCAACCGCGACTTCCACGCCCTGAGCGGTGACTTCCCGGACGCGAACGACATCCGTCCCGAACAGGTGGCCGCGGCCCTGTCGATCGAGCTGGCCAACCCGGATGTGGAGATCCTGCTCGCGAGGGAGGGCACGGAGGAGGGGGACGGCCCCGCTCCCCGGCGGCTCGTCGGGATCGCCATCACCCTCGCGCGGCATCCCGATCCCGCCGACCCCGACCCGTGGATCGGGTTGCTGCTCGTCGACGGGTCGGCCCAACGCCGGGGGTACGGAAGCCGGTTGGCGGCCCTCGTCGAGGAACGGTTCAGGCGGGCGGGGCGGGCCGCCGTCCGGCTGGCGGCGCTCGACAACACCCCCGGCGCCCTGTCCTTCTGGACCTCCCTCGGCTACGAGTTCGTCGAACACCGCCGGGACCGCCAACTGGGGCGCCCCTGCACGGTGTTGCGCAAGCCGCTGAGCGAACCGTCGAGCGAGCCGCCGCGCAGATCGCGCCGGGCCGCGCGGATCGCCGTACTCGATCCGCAGGGTGCCGTCTTCCTCTTCCGGTACGTCGACGAGGAGACGGGCCCGCACTGGGCCCTGCCCGGCGGCGGTCTGGAGGAGGGCGAGTCGCCGCGCGAGGGCGCCCGGCGGGAACTGCGCGAGGAAACGGGCTGGACGGACGTGGAGCCGGGCGCCTTCCTCTGCTCCTGGGAGCACGACTTCACCCGCGCCGGCGTCCGAGTCCGCCAGTACGACGACATCTACGTGGCCTGGGGCCCCCGCCGCGAGCCGGCCGGCGGCCTCCTCACCACCACCCGCGCCGAGGAGGGCATCCTGGCCTGGCGCTGGTGGACCCCCGCGGACCTGGCCGACCCGGCGGCCGAGCCCGTATGGCCGCCGGAACTGCCCCGGCTGCTGGCGGAGCTCGGGACGGCCGCCGACGCCGGGGTCCCCGGCGCGGGGGACCCTCCGCCGGCGACGGCCGACGTCAGCGGAACCGGGCCAGCCTGACGACCGCTTCGCGGAGCCGTTCCTCCGGGGCCAGCAGACTCACCCGTACGTATCCCTCACCGTGCTCCCCGAACCAGCGGCCCGGCGACACGGCCACCCCGGCCCGGTCGAGCAGCGCGTCGGCGAAGGCGACGGAGGGCTCGCCGGCCGGTGTCGGCAGCCAGGCGAAGACGGACCGGGGGACGTCGAGGTCCCAGCCCGCCTCCCGCACACCGGACACGAAGACGTCGCGTCGGCGTTCGTAGATCTTCGAGAGGTCGTGGACACAGTCCTGGGGGCCGGTCAGGGCCGTGATCGCCGCGCGTTGGATGAAAGGCGGGAGCGAGACGAAGTAGTGCTCCTGAAGGAGGTCGATCGCGGCGACGACGGCACGGTTGCCGACGACGGCGCCGACCCGCCAGCCCGCCATGTTGTACATCTTCGACAGCGAGATGAACTCGACGCCCACCTCCTTCGCCCCGTCCGCCCGCAGGAACGACACCGGGGCCTCGCCGCCGAAGCTCAGGGCCCCGTACGCGAAGTCGGAGGCCACGAGCACGCCGTGCCGGTCCGCGAACCGGACCGTGTCGGCGTAGAACTCCGGCGGTGCCGTCACCGAGGCGGGGTTGTTGGGATAGTTGAGGAACATCAGCCGGGCCCGCTCGCGTGTCGCCCGGTCGAGGGCCGAGTAGTCGGGCAGGAAGCCGTTCTCCCGGCGGAGCGGCAGGGGGTGCATCCGGGCCCCGGCGAGGGCGACACCGGCCCAGTAGTCCGGGAAGGCCGGGTCCGGCATCAGACACACGTCGCCCGGGTCCAGGAAGCACTGGCTCAGCTCCACCAGTCCGGCCTTGGCGCCGAACAGGATCGCGACCTCGGTCTCCGGGTCCAGCTCGACCCGGTGGTTCGCGGCGTACCACCGGGCGATGGCGGCCTTGAGTTCGATGAGGCCCGAGAAGGAGCCGTACCGGTGGGTGGCGGGATCGAGGACCTCGGTGCGCAGCGACTCGACGATGTGCGGGGGCGTGGGCAGATCGGGGTTCCCCTGGCAGAGGTTGACGACGTCCTCGCCCGACCGCACGAGCCGGTCGATCCTGGCCACGGTCGTCGCGAACGAGTTCCTGGGCAGGTCCCGGAGCCGGTGGGCGGACTCGATCCTCATGGCCGGTCCTCACGGTCGGCGGCCGCTTCGGGGCGGCGGTCCTCGGTCACCGCCACACGGCGGTCCTCGGTGACGGGCTCGGCCTTGGGCTCGGGCCGGTCGGTCCCGGTGGGGGTTCTGGCCTCGCGGCCGCGCGCCCACTGGCTCAGGCCGCAGGCGGCGAGTGTGATGCCCGCGCAGACGAAACCGACGGCGGAGAAGCCGTACTCGGTGAACAGCGGGCCGAGCAGGGCGGCGCCCAGGGCCACCGCCAGGTTGGTCGCCAGGGTGTAGAAGGCGAGGATCGTCCCTCGGTGGGCCGGCGAGCACTCACTCAGCAGGGTGCTCAGCAGGGTGACGACCAGGCTCTGCATCGCTCCCCACAGGAAGAGGCAGAGCACCAGCAGCGGGGTGAGATGGTCGACCAGCGGGATCACGGCCAGCGCCGGGACCAGTCCGGCCAGCAGACCGACGAGCACGCGCTCCTTGCCGAGGTCGTCGGCCCACTTCCCGGTGACGAAGCTCGTCGCGAAGCCGAGGCCGTACAGCAGGATCATCAGAGAGGTGGAGGAGCTCTCGTCGCCGAACCGGTACTGCAGCGCGCTGCCGAGGTACGTGTACATGCCGTAGAAGCCGAGCATGTTGAGGAACGTCGCCAGGACGTACACCAGCACCTTCGGCGCGCGGAAGGCCTGGACGACCGAGCGGCTCCAGCCGCCGTCGCCCTGCCGCGCCGGTGTTCCCACGGCGTCGTCCGGGGTCCGCGCGGCGCCGTCCGGTGTGCCCTGTGGGCCGGTGGGCTCGGGGCGGGCGCGTCCGCCGGCCCGGAACAGCACGCCGATCACGAGGACGCCCAGCACGCAGAGCAGCCCGAAGGTCCACCGCCAGCCGACCCGCTGACCGACGAAGTCCCCCATGGGCACGCCCAGGACGAGGGAGAGCGACCAGCTCGACACGACGATGCCCATGGCCCTGGCCCGGTGCCGGTACGGGATCTGGTCGCCGACGAACGCGTACGCGGTCGGTACGAACGCGCCCGTGGCCAGACCGGCCAGCGCCCGCCCGGCGAAGAACACCCCCAGGGAACCGGCGGACGCGCACAGCAGCGTGCCCAGGACGAACACCGTCATCCCGGTCACCAGTCCGACCCGCCGTGACACCCGGTCCCCGAGGGGGGCGAAGATCAGGGCGCCGATCGCCGTACAGACGCCGTAGACGCTGACCGACAGCCCCATCACGGCGACCGAGGTGTCGAACGACTCCGACATGTCCGGGAGCAGCGGGGACACCACCAGCTCCTCCGAGCCGACGGCGAAGATCCCCGCCATGAGTGCGAGGACCGTCAGCAGGGGGAACCCCGCCGCGCGCTGCCCGCCGTCCAAGCGATCCGCCACTCCAGCCAACCTTTCCCGCCCACGTGCGCTGTTGCTCACTCGCTGTCACTCACTTGCTGTCACTCACTTGCTGTCACTCACTTGCTCTGGCTCGCTCGTGCTTGCTCATCCGCTTCTCCGCGCCGCTTTCCGCTGCCCGCTCAGACGGCCGTGTAGCCGCCGTCCACGGTGAGCGCGGCGCCGGTGATGAAGGACGACCGGTCCGAGGCGAGGAAGAGGATCGCGTTCGCGACGTCCTCGGGCGTGCCCAGACGGCCGACCGGATTCAGCTTCGCCTTCTCCTCCTTGACGGTGGCGTCGTGACCGATGGACGCGTCCGTCATGGGGGTGTCGATGATGCTGGGGCAGACACAGTTGGCCCGGATGCCGTGGCGCGCGTACTCGACGGCCAGGGACTTCGTCAGCATCAGGACACCGCCCTTGGTGGTGTTGTACGCGGCGATACCGGGCCAGGCCACCAGCCCGCTGACCGAGCAGACGTTCACGATCGCCCCGCTCTCCGCCGCCATCATCGGGCGCAGCGCGTACTTGGAGCACAGGAACATGCTCTTCAGATTGGTGTCGAACAGCCGGTCCCACTCGGACACCGGCATCTCGTGGATCGGGGTGGATATCTCGATGCCGACGTTGTTGACCAGGACGTCCACCCGGCCGGTCCGCTCCGCGGCGACGGCGATCAGGTGCTCGCAGTCCGCCTCGGCGGTCAGGTCCGCCCGGACGAAGACCGCCCGGTGCCCGTCGCTGGTCAGCTTGGCGACGACCTCGGGTCCGTTCGTCCCGTCGACGTCCGCCACGACGACCGTGGCGCCCTGCCGGGCGAACTCGACCGCCGTCCGCTTCCCGATCCCCGACGCGGCACCGGTGACCACGACGACTTTGTCCTCGAACAAGACTCGGTCCCTCCTCACACACTCTTCAACTGGCCGCCGTCGGCCGAGATCTGCTGGCCGGTGATGTAGGACGCCTCGTCGGAGGCCAGGAATCCGATGAGGGCGGCGACCTCGTCGGCCTGCCCCGGCCGGTTCATGGGGACCGCCCGTACGAGACGGTCCTCGACCTCGGGCTCCGGAACACCCTCGTCCCGGCTCAAGTGCCGGACGGCCTGGTCGTAGCGCGGGGTCCGGATGGTGCCGGGGTGCACGCAGTTCACCGTGACGTTGTGCGCGGCGTACTGGTTCGCCAGATATTTCGCGGCGTTCGCCATGGCCGCGTTGACCAGACCGGAGAGGAACATGCCCGGCAGGGGTTCCCTGCCGATGTTTCCGACGACGTTGATGATCCTGCCGAATTCGTTTCTCGTCATCACGGGCGCGACGGATCCGATGAGATCCAGATACGGCACGAGTTTCTGATGCATCGCGGCACATACGTCGTCGTTCACCCGCACCCCGTCGAACGGGCCGGGCGCCGGCCCGGGCCCGTTGTTGACCAGGACATCGATCCGGCCGAATCGTCGTTCCACCTTCGCCACGAGTTCGGCACGGAATTCCGGCGAGGTGATGTCACCCGGAACGACATAGGTGTTCCGTTCGACGCCGGATTCCCGCGCCACCTTCTCCAGCGCGTCCCGGCCGCGGGCGGTGAGGACCGTCGCACAGCCCCCGGACAACAGCCGCAGCGCGGTCGCCCGTCCGATACCGCTGCCGGCCCCCAGCACGATCGCTACGCGCGCCACCGATCTCCTCTGCCGTCCGTCTACTTGGGGACCCGGTGATACCGGGGCGGAATGAAGATGTTCAGGGAGCGCGCCACACTCTCGTGCGGATTCGCGGCACCATGCCCCTCCTGACTCTCGCAGAAGTAGGTGGCACCGAAGACGAGTTCGTGGGTCGTCTCCTCCACCGTCATGTCGTAACGGCCTTCCAGGCAGATCCCGATCTGTTCGTGGGAGTGCTTGTGGTACGGCATCTCGCCGCCGCCCGGAATGTCGGCGATCATCAACTCGATCCAGTCCTCCAGAAAGAACGTGACGTCCATTCCGACGAACTTGCGTGACTCGATCGGGCCGAGGAAGTACTCGCTCGGCGCGGTGTACTTCTCACCCGGTTTGTAGCGTTTGATATCGAGCGCGACGGTCTCCTCCGACGTCGGGTTCACCGCGGAGTGCTCGACATGGGACGGAGCGATGTACACGTCCTTCTCGGCCCGCATCAGCCGGGTCACCCCGCCGACCGTCATGGAGAGTTCACCCCGGACGACCATCCCCACCTGCGCCTCCCTGTGGGAGTGCGGTGCCACGACGGCACCGGGCGGGAGGTACGACACCAGGACCTCCGTGTCGCCACGCCGGTAGGACTCCATCCGGATCCCGTTGTCGTGCAACACCACGGCGGAGTCGGGGAAATAGGGGCGCTCATACACGTGCGTGGTCATCGCGGTCCTTCCTTTTCGAGTCTTTTCGAGAAGACGGTCCACGTCATGGGGATCGGTGAGAACCGGTAGACGAACTTGAGATTGTGCTGTCTCGCCGCCTGTTCATTGGTGATGGCGATGTTGTAGAGGCCGTCGGCCACCTGGCCGGCCGCCTGGCTCGTGGAGGTCGTCGTGACCAGCTTCACGGGCCGGTCGAAGTAGTACTCCAGCAGCGGAATGGGGGCCGGATGGGTCACCACGGTGTCGGTGAAGAGCAGTTCCTCGCGAAAGGCGAAGTCGGACCGCGCGGCCAATCCGTATTCCGGTGTACTCCCTCGGAACACGATCGACGGCTCCAGCAGCGGATTCATGTAGAAGGCGTTGATACCGGCGTAGGCGTGCGGCACCAGCGCGAGATCTAAACGCCCCTCGGTGAGCGCGTCCATACAGTGCTCGAAGGTCTCTTCAAGAACTATTCCGAAGCGCCCTCGGTCACCGAGTAATCGTGTCATCAGCCGGGCCACGTACTCACTGCTGGTCCCCTCGGGGCCCAAGGTGCCGAGCCTCAAGGAACGTTGCGATCCGTCCCCCATGAGCGCTATCAGCGCACGTTTCTCGTCACCGGATATACGGAGCGTCTCCATACCTCACCCTCACCAAGAGACAGCACAGGAGAGCACACGCAAGCCTCACGAAAAATTGTTTCCACCAGATTCCGTGCACGCAACAACAAGTTGCCCCATCGGTCACGCCACCGATCACGCCATCGATTTTCGGCCTGCTCCCACACATCGCGAGTGAAGTAATTCCGCCACGAATAGAAGACATCGAAACGGACGGAATCACCCCGCTCTCACCGCCGTCCCGCCTGACCTCGGCGGAATCGGACCACGCGAAAGCCGGCGGACGGTCGCAGCGGTGGGATCAAGCCAGCGGAGGCTTTCCGTCCCCGTACAGCCAGTCGTCCCAGACCGGCGTCAGATCCGCGCCCGGCGCCGCCTCCTCCGCGAACTTCTCCGCATACGCCGTGAAGTCGGCCGTGTCCGCGTTGCCGTGGCGGTGCGCGGCCGCCCAGCCCCGGATCAGCTCGAAGAAGGCGTCGTCGCCGACGGCCTCGCGGACCTTGTGCAGGACCATGGCGCCGCGTTCGTACACCGGGCTGTCGGAGATCCGGGCGGCACTCGGCGGGCGCGCGGGCGGGAAGTCCCAGACGGCCTCGTTCGAGGCGGCGTCCGCGAAGTGGTCGCCCTCGTACAACGCGTCGAAGACCTCCTGGGCGCTGTCGCCCCCGTGGTCCTCCTCCCACAACCACTCGGCGTACGTCGCGAACCCCTCGTTGAGCCACATGTCCCGCCAGCTCTTCGGGGTGACGGAGTCGCCGTACCACTGGTGGGCCAGTTCATGGACGAGGAGGGAGAGGTCGGGGGCGCCGGGGAAGACGGGCCGGTTCTGGGTCTCCAGCGCGTACGCCGAGTCCCCCGGCCTGTCGACGATCGCCCCGGTGGAGGAGAAGGGGTACGGCCCGAAGTTCCCCTCCGCCCACCGGACGACCTCGGGGATGCGCCCCAGCACGGCCCGGCTCTCTTCGACCTGGGAGGGATCGACCGCGACGTACACGGGAAGCCGAGGGCTGCGGCCGCCGACCGTCGAGCGACGGATCTCGAACGCGCCGATCGCGAGCGTGGCCACATAGCTCGCCATGGGTTCGGCGGTGCGCCAGGAGAAGGTCGTACGGCCGTCGCGGGTGGACTCTCCCGTCAACTCCCCGTTGGAGACGGCTCGCAGGCCCTCGGGGACGGTGACCGTGAGGTCGTAGGCCGCCTTGTCGGAGGGGTGGTGGTTGCCGGGGAACCAGGCCATCGAGCCCGCCGGTTCGCCGAGCGCGAGGGCGCCGTCGGCGGTGGGCAGCCAGCCCTCGCGGGAGCCGTCGGGATCGGTGATCGTCACGGGGGTGCCGGAGTAGCGCACGGTCGTACGGAACGTCTCCCCGTCGTCGAGCCCCTGCTCAGGGGTGACGGTCAGCTCCTGCCCGGCCCGCTTCCAGCGCGCCGTCACACCGTCGACGGCGACCGACGCGACGTCCATTCCCTTGAGGTCGAGGTTGAAGGAGCTGAGGTCCCGCGTGGCCCGCGCGGTGATGACTGCGGTGGCCCGCAGCCGGGCCTTGGCCTCGGGGCCGTAGTCGAGGGTGAGGGTGTAGTGGGTGACGTCGTACCCGCCGTTGCCGAGCCCGGGAAAGTACGGGTCCCGGAGGCCGGCGGAGCCCTTGGCCCTCTCGGCCTCACCGCCGCCGTCGGTGCACGAGGTGAGGGTCAGGGCCAGCGCGACGGTGAGCAGGGCGGCGGCCGGGACAACCGGTGCGGATCGGGACACGTCGGCGATCCTATGAGGACATGACACCATCGCCTACGTGCTCGACATCGGCTACGCCCTCTCCAACCGCTTCCCCGATCCGCCGCAGACGGACTACCGGCGCGCGGACGTCTACACGCTGCGGCACGACCTGTTCTGCGGTGACGTGTACCTCGCGGACACCAAGGCGGACCGAGAACTGTCCACAGCCTGGGGATGGGTGCCTGTGCTGGACTTCGCGTGGGCGCTGTGCGACATCGTGGAGCAGCTCGACCAGGACCCGGCCGGCTCCCGTGCCTCCCGGCCCCAGTACGCGGAACTCGATTTCACCGAGTCCACGGACCGCATGCTGTTCGAGCGCCGCTTCGGGTGGGTGGACGTCGAGGCGGACTGGATGCCGGCCGAGGAACCACCGCTGACGTTCTCCCACGCCGAGCTCCGCCGCGAGGCCCGCGACTTCCTCCACGACGTCATCGCCGACCTTTGCGACCTCCACGACCCCCTGGCCGAAAACCCAGCGATCTGGACCCTCCAGTCCCGCTTCCCGAGGCTGCCGTAAGGGTGCCGCCGCGTTAGTCCGCGGCTGAGTGGGGCGTCTCGCGCAGTTCCCCGCGCCCCTGAAAAAGCGGGGCTGCGCCCCTGCTTTTTCGCCCCGAAATGGCCGTAGGCCTTTCAGGGGCGCGGGGAACTGCGCGACCAGCCCCCACCGGACGGACGCTTGGGGGTCAAAGGGGCGCAGCCCCTTGAGGATGGGACGGGTAGGGGCGGCGGGGGCGAAAAACCCCACCCGACGACCCCCAACCTCACCCCTCCACCCGAATCCCCATCTCCCCCGCCAACACCGGCGCCAGATCCATCAACTGCGCCGCACTGATCAACGCCCCCGACAACCGATCCACCCCCCGAGCGATCTCCACGGACGCGGCCTCCCGCAGATCCACATCCACCAACCTCACCCCACTCAGATCCGCCCCCTTCACCGCACACCCCACAAACGCGACCCTCTCCAGCCGCGCACCCCCGAAGTCCGGCTCGACCAGCACACAGTCCTCGAACACGACATCCCTCAACCGCGCCTCACGCAGATTGAGGAAGTCGATCTTCCCCCCACGCACGAGCACCCGCTCCAGCACGGCCCCGTGCAACTGCACCCCACCCAGCCGAGCCTCCACCAGCTCGACATCCCGCAACGTCGCCTCGGACAGATCCGTCCCGACGCCCCGTATCCCCGTGAGGACGGAGTCGAGCACCCGGGCCCGGTGCAGCCGCGTCTCGTCCAGCGCGCACCCCGTCAGCGCGCAGTCCATGAACCGGGCACCCCCACCGTCCTGCCCGACGAAGTCCTCCTCCCGGAACTCCAGCCCGTCATAGTCCCCGTCGGGCTCCAGCCCCCCGCCCGCGTACGCCTCCAGCACCGGCAACCGCACCTCAGGCCGCCGCGCCGCCTTCACCACCGACCTCGCCCTCACCATCCCCCCATCCTGCACCCCGCCACTGACAACGCACCTGAACCGCGTAAAGCCCCCCGAGCACCGCCCCACAGCCCGATGTCACATCCCGGCACCCCGGATCCGTCGTACCCGCGAACAGCCACGCAGCCGCGCAGCCGCGCAACCGACCGCCGGACGCCGTCCGACGCACAGCGTCCGACGCACACCGACCGTCGGACACCGACCCGAGGGAGCCCAGTCATGCACCCCACCCGACGACCCCCCACCCACCTCACCGTCATCGGCGGCGGCTTCGCCGGGCTCACCGCGGCGATCACCGCCGCCGAGGCGGGCGCGAGGGTCACCGTCCACGAGGCGCACCACACACTCGGCGGCCGGGCCCGCACCGCGGAGGGGCCGTACCGCACGAACGAGGGACCGCACGCGCTCTACAGCGGCGGCCCGCACTGGACCTGGCTGGCGCAACGGGACCTGATCGGACCGCTCGCGCCCCTCCCGCCCCTGGAGACCACCCGACTGCGCCTGCACCACAGGGGCGCCCTGCGGCGGACCCCGCCGTTCGCGATGCTCAAGCTCCTCCGCCCGCGCCGCACGGGCCGCCCCGCGCCCGTCGACGTCGACTTCCTCACCTGGGCGACCGAGCAGGCCGGCGAGGAGGCCGCTCGCGCGGCGGCCAACTACGCGGCGGTGGCGCTGTTCCACCACGACCCGGGCTCCCTGTCCGCCGCGTTCGTCCAGGAACGACTGCGCCGGGCCACGAAGTTGCCGCCGGAGGCGCACTACCCGCGCGGCGGCTGGGCGAGTGTCATCGACCGTATGGCGGCCCGCGCCTGGAACCTCGGCGTCCGAATGGAGACCCTCAGCCGAATCGACAGCCTCGACGCCCTCGCCAACCCCGGCCCCGGCACCGGACCCCGCACGGGCCCCGGCCCGGTCATCGTCGCCACCTCCCTGGACGCCGCCCGCCGCCTGCTCAAGGACGACTCGCTGACCTGGCCGAGCGGCCGCACCGCCCTCCTCGACCTCGCCGTACGCACCCGCCGCGGCGACGCCTTCGCCGTCTCCGACCTGGACACGCCCGGCTGGATCGAGCGGTTCACGGCCCAGGACCGCACCCTGGCCCCGGCGGGCGAACAGTTGATCCAGGGCCAGTTCCCGATCGGCCCGCACGAGTCACGGGCGGCCGGTATCACCCGCGCCGAACACCTGCTCGACCTCGGCTTCCCCGGCTGGCGGGACCGCGTCACCTGGCGGCGCGAGGCGACCGCCAACGGCCGTACGGGCGCCGTCGATCCGGTCGGCACCAGCTGGCGCGACCGCCCGGCCGTGGACCGGGGCGACGGCGTGTACCTCGCTGGCGACCAGGTCGCGGCGCCGGGCGTGCTCTCGGAGGTGTCGTTCAACAGCGCCCTGGCGGCCGTCTCGCTTGCGCTCGGCAGGAGGTCGAAGAACACCCTTGACCTCAAGCATGCTTGAGGTCGGAGGCTGGGGTCCGCCAAGCGAAACCAGGCGCACACGCACCACGCGTGAACGACATGACTCCAGGGGGCCCTCCATGCACGCCATCCGTCTGCACGCCTTCGGTCCGGCCGAGAACCTGACGTACGAGAAGGTCGCGGACCCCGAGCCTGGTCCGGGCCAGGTGCGTATCGCCGTCGCCGCGGCTGGCGTACACCTGCTCGACGCGGCACTCCGCGAGGGCGTTCCGGGGCCGGGACCGACGCCGGAACTGCCCACCGTCCCCGGCCGCGAGGTCGCCGGGGTCGTCGAGGCGCTCGGGGAGGGCGTCGCGGAGACCTGGCTCGGCCGACGCGTCACGGCCCACCTCGGCTTCGTGCCCGGCGGCTACGCCGAACTGGCCGTCACCGAGGTCGAACGGCTGCACGAGATCCCGGAGAACCTCGACTTCGCGCAGGCGGTCGCGATGATCGGGACGGGCCGTACGGCGATGGGGATCCTCCTCTTCGCCGACCTCGGCCCGGACGACGTGGTCGTGATCCCGGCCGCGGCCGGAGGCCTCGGCACGCTCCTCGTGCAGTACGCCAAGAACGCGGGCGCCACGGTGATCGGCCTCGCCGGCGGCCCCGTGAAGACGGCCCGGGTGGCGGCGAACGGCGCCGACCTCGCCGTCGACTACACCGACCCGGCCTGGCCGGAACAGGTCGCGGCGTACCGGGGGAAGGCCACGATCGTCTTCGACGGGGTCGGCGGCGCGGCGGCGCGTGAGTCCGTCGCCCTGCTCGCCCCCGGCGGCAGGCACCTGGTCTTCGGCTGGTCGGCGGACGGCATCAAGGACGGCGGCCCCTATGTCGTGGAGGGCGTCTCGGAGACGGTCCTCGGCGAGGAGATGCGCCGCCGGGCCGGCGGCCCCGACCCCATCCGCACCCTCGAACTCCGCGCCCTCGCCGAAGCCGCCGCGGGCCGCCTCACCCCGGCCGTCCACCGCTTCCCCCTCGCCGAGGCGTCCGCAGCCCACCGCGCCCTGGAAGACCGCGGCACGACCGGCAAGGTCGTGCTGGAGCCGTGACCGCCCCCACGACCCGCCCCGACCGGGACACGCCCCCGACCACCGCCCTCGCGCCGGACACCCCCACGCCCTTGCCATGCCCGACCCCCGCCGCTGGTGGGCCCTCGTCGTCATCGCGCTCGCCCAGCTGATGGTGATCCTGGACGCGACGATCGTGAACATCGCGCTGCCGTCGGCGCAGCGGGACCTCGGCATGTCCGACGGGAACCGGCTGGGGGTCCCCCCACGCCCTTAAGGCAGTGGGGGAGGGTGATCACCTCGTACACCCTCGCCTTCGGCGGACTCCTCCTGCTCGGCGGCCGCGTCTCGGACCTGATGGGACGCAAGCGGGCCTTCGTCGTCGGACTGGCCGGCTTCGCCGCGGCCTCGGCGCTCGGCGGCGCGGCCGACACCTCCGGAACGCTGTTCGCGGCCCGCGCCCTCCAGGGCGTCTTCGCCGCCGTCCTCGCCCCCTCCGCGCTGAGCCTCCTCACCACCACCTTCGCGGACCCGGCGGAACGCGGAAAGGCGTTCGGCGTCTACGGGGCCATCGCGGGCGGTGGTTCGGCGATCGGCCTGATCTCCGGCGGGCTGCTCACCGAGTACCTGGACTGGCGCTGGTGCCTGTACGTCAACGTGCCCATCGCCGCCGTCGCCCTCGTCGGCGCGACCGTCCTGCTCCGCGACCGCCCGGACCGCACCGGCGCCCGCCTCGACGTACCCGGTGCCCTCCTCGGCTCCGCCGGCCTCGTCGCCCTCGTCCACGGCTTCGGCGAGGCCGAACCGCGCGGCTGGACGGACACCCGCGTCCTGGCCCTCATCGCGGCGGGCGTCGCCCTGCTCACCGGCTTCGTCCTGCGGCAGCGGACGGCACGGCACCCCCTGCTCCCGCTGCACATCGTCCGCGACCGCGACCGCGCGGGCTGCTTCCTGACGATCTCCCTGGCGACCGTGGGCATGTTCGGGATGTTCCTGTTCATGACCTACTACCTCCAGGTCGTGCTCGCCTACTCCCCCGTGCGCACGGGGCTGGCCTTCCTCCCCCTCACCGCCGCGATCATCACGGGCTCGACCCAGATCTCGGCCCGGCTGATGCAGCGGGTCCCGCCCCGGCGGCTGATGGTCCCGGGCGCACTGCTGGCCGCGACCGGCATGCTGATCCTGACCCGGCTCACGGTCGACTCGTCGTACGTCACCGGGATCCTCCCGGCGCTGATCCTGATGGGCCTGGGCATGGGCATGACCTTCATGCCGGTCTTCGCCACCGCCACCGCCGGGGTCGCCCCGCACGACGCGGGCATCACCTCCGCGACGCTCAACACCGCCCAGCAGGTGGGCGGTTCACTGGGCACGGCCCTGCTGAACACCATCGCCACCAGCACCGGCGCCGCCTATCTCGCAACCCACGACCACACCCCGACCGCAGTCCACGACAGCATCGTCCACGGCTACACCACCGCACTCTGGTGGGCCGCAGGCATCCTCCTCCTCGCCTCCACCATCGCCGCCACGATGATCACAGCAAAGCCCCCGAACCACACCGCCGCCTGAGCCCACGGCCCACGACGACGACAGGTGGCCCCGCCCGTTTTCGGGCGGGGCCACCTGGGCACCGACGACGCCGGGCGCAGAGCACCGACGCGGCACTCGGCGCAACGTGGCTCGAACTCGGCTCGGCTCAGCTCACTTCACGACCGCCTTGGTCGCCCTGCTCACCGCCGAACCGTCCTTGTGCCCCGTGCGGTGCGCGACCACCTTCACCGTGATCTTCTTGCCCTTCTGCGCCGCTTTCAGGACCAACGACGCCTTGGTCGCCCCCTTGATCATCTTGCCGCCCGCGTACCACTGGTACCCGTACGAGGTCGCGGCCGGACTCCAGGTCCCCTGGCCCGCCTTCAGCGTCTTCCCGACCTTCGCGGTCCCGGTGATCACGGGCACCTTGGTCGCCTTGGGCGCGGCGCCCTTGGCGACGGTCACCGGGGCCGAGGTCGACGTCCCGCCGTCCCAGCCGGGCCTGGCGGCGCCGACCGTCACACTCAGCCTCTTGCCCAGCAGCCCCGCCGGCACCGTGTACGTCGAGCCCGTGGCGCCCTTGATCGCCTTGCCGTCCGCGTTCCACTGGTACGTGTACGACGACGGCGCCGAGGACCAACTGCCGGGCGTCGCCGTCACCTTGGCGCCGACAGCGACGGTGCCGGACACCTTGGGCGCGGCGGTGTTCCTCAGCTGCGCCCGGGTGACCGTGAAGGTGCCCCGCTGGAACTCCCAGCCGCGCGCGATCACGCTGACGCTCCACGTGCCCGGGGACACACCGGTCAGATCGAGGACAGCCGTCAACGTCCGGTGGTCCGTGGACACCGACTCCGTCTTCGCCGTGATGCTCCGGCCGCTCTGGTACAGCCGGACCTCGGCGTTCACGGGCAGCGCCGTGCCGGTCACCGTGAGCGTCACCTTGCTCTCGGCCGCCCCGGTGTCCGGGCCGACCGAGGTGACGCCCACGTCCTCCGTCCCGCACAGCGAGGGCGAGCAGACCAGGCTCGCCCGGTAGGAGGTGGTGGACGCCTTCTCCGGCAGGCCCAGCAGGAACAGGCTGGGGGTGCTCTGGCCGAACGAGCCGTCCACACCGCAGCGATAGCCGTCCGAGGAGTTCACACAGCCGTTGGACCACGACGACATGGTGTAGAGCGCGGGCACCGCCGTCGTCGTGGCACCGGTCGTGTCGCTGATCTCGGTGCCGAAGGTGTCGAAGCCGGCGGTGGGCAGCACCGCGCACACCGCGGTGCGCGACTCGTCGAGGCTGCCGGTGACCGGGCCGTACCCGTACGCCACGCTGGGCACCTTCTCGCACTCGGCGGCCGGCCCGTCGGCGGTGGCGATGCGCAGAGCGTCCAGACGGTAGTCGGGCGCGGTCTTGAGGTGGGCCGGGACCTGCACGAGCACCTGGTGGCTGGTGGACCCGCTCACCGCGCAGGCCCGGTTGCGGAACGAGCACTCCATGCCACCGTCGCCACCGAACACCGCGATGTTGCCGGTGCCCAGCCTGTCCCGGGCATCGATGTGCACGACATCCGTGGTGGCGCCCGTGGTGACGCGGTGGCAGCGCAAGGTGCCCGGCGCCCCGTGGGTCCCCGGAACGGAGGCCCCTCCCACCTTGGTCGCGGCGCTCGTGACGCAGCCGGCCGAGGCCGCGGACTCCGTGACGTCCCGCCGTGCGAGTGTGTACGTGGCCGTCTGGTCCCTGCCACTGACGAGCACGGTGTGCGCCTTGCCGGGGGTCAGCGCGCACAGCACCCACCCGTTGGTGGCGGCGCTGCGGTCGCAGACCTTTTTGCCGTCGGCGTCGACCACGGAGAACCGGGCGGCGACACCACCGGACGTGGCGATCAGCTGGAAGACCTCGCCCTCCGTGTGCTCGCCCGCCGGAACGCTCAGACAGCGCGAGAAGACCCCGCCGCCGGTGCCGAACGTGGCCCGTGCGCCGTCGTCGGCGAAGCTCCCGCTCGGCAGCTCGGCACAGCCCTCGGGGGTGTCGGTGCGGACGAGGTCGAGCGCGTACGCCCCGCTCGTGCCGGAGTCCGCGTGCACGAGCAGCCGGTAGGGCGCGGTGCCCGTCGGCTCACAGGTACCTGTGCTCAGCGCGTCGTCGGTGCACTGGGTGACACCCTCACCGTCCACGACCTCGACCGCCGGCCGGGGCCCCGGCCCGCCGAGCTTGGTCAGCGCCGCGAACCGCGCCCCCTCGGATCCGGGCAGCAGCAGGCAGTCGTACTCGCCCACACCGCCGAACTCGCCCTCGTGGCGCCCCCATACGACGGACCGACAGCCCTCGGTGCCGGTGCGGTCGAGGAAGGCGGTGGCGTACTCGGGGTCACTGATCCGGTTCGGGTCGCCCACCACCAGGGTGTGGCGCCCGGCGACGGCGAAGGTGCACCAACCGCCCGCCTGGCAGACCTTCTTGCCCTCGCCGTCGTAGACGTACGACCACAGGGCCTCGTTCTGCTCGGGGTTCAGCGCACTCACCAGGAACCGGCCCGCCGAGGGCACGGTCAGCGAGCGGCAACGCAGCGTGCCGGGCGCGGGCGGGGTGCCGTACACACCGGTCGTCAGAACGGGGCAGCCCTCGGCCTTGGAGAGCCGACGGATCTGGACCCGCTCGTCGACGGGCAGCCCACTGTCGGAGAACCCGTACGCCAGCACCCGGTACGGGCCGTCGCCGGGCAGGACGCAGCCGTGCTCGTCGTCCTCGCCGCGCCCGCAGATGTCCGCACCGGTCTCATCCGTGATCCACTGCCGGACCTCGCCCCTGTACACGTTGACGCGTTCGCCCGGTTCCCCCCGGAACGGCAGGCAGTCGACCTGCACCGGGCTGACCACCTTGAACGTCGCCGGGGGCAGGTCCCACGAGGTGCCCACGGCAGGGGCACAGCCCTCGGACCCGGCCAGCGGGACCACGCTGACCTGGTAGTCGGTGGCGTCGAAGCCCCCCGAGTTGTCCACCACCACGGTGTAGGCCCCGGCCGCCGGGAAGTCGCACCAGCGCACACCGTAGTTGGGGGCCGTGCACTCGGCCTCGGTGCCGTCGGCACCGCGCACGACCAGGAAGGCTTCCTGGTGAGGGTCCGCGAGCGACACCTGGTGGCGGCCCGGCTCCGCGGTGACCGTGTGGCAGGCCTTCGCCCCACCGGCGAGCGTGCCACGGGCGACGGAATCGCCCGGATCCCCGAACGGCGCGAGCGCGAGCGGCGCGCACTCCACCGGGTCGTCGGCGCGGGCGGTCCCCGCCCCGGTCAGGGTCAGCAGCGAGGTGAGCAGCGAGACCAGAACGGTCAGCACGAGCAGCGGCACCACGGGCCGCCCGCGTCCGCGTCTCATGGGCAGGCTTGTGGTCAACATGGTTCCCCCCGGAACGGTCGGAGCCCGCCGAATGCTCCGGTACCGGTACCGGGCTCAAGTGGCGGTCAGTGAGGCGATGTTCGCACAGAGGTGTGACACACCACTCATGGGTTTCCCGGAGCACCACCCGTATCGAGCCATGCCGTCGACACCCGGTCGGACCGTCGCTACCGCCCCGCCACCCGGTCCGCCCACCGCGCCAACCGCGACGACTCCCCCCTGTTCGAGGCCGCCTCGCGCCGATCCGCCACGCGATACGTCGCGTACATCCCCTGCACGCCCACCCAACGCAGCGGCTCCGGCTCCCACTTGCGCACCCGGTGGTTCACCCACGGCAGCGAGGTCAGCTCGGTGGCCCCGCCCTGCCCGGAGTCGCGCAGGACGAGGTCGCGCAGGGTGCGGGCGGCGAGGTTGGTGGTGGCCACCCCGGACCCGACGTAACCGCCCGCCCAGCCGAGCCCCGTGGCCCGGTCCAGCGTGACCGTCGCGCACCAGTCGCGGGGCACCCCCAGCACCCCCGACCAGGCATGGTCGACCTTCACCCCGGTCAGCGACGGGAAGAACCGCACGAGGATCTCGTACAGCGCCTCGATCGTCGCCGGCTGCGTACGCCCGTCGTTGTCGGTCCGCGACCCGAAGCGGTACGGCACCCCGCGACCGCCCAGCGCGATCCGGTCGTCGGCCGTGCGCTGGGCGTACATATAGGCGTGCGCCATGTCGCCGAGCGTCTCGCGCCCCTCCCAGCCGATCGCCGCCCACTGCTCGGCGGTCAGCGGCTCGGTGGCGATCATCGACGAGTTCATCGGCAGCCACGTCCGCCGCTGCCCCTTGAGGTTCGCCGTGAACCCCTCGGTGCAGCGCAGCACATAGGGCGCCCGGACGGTCCCGTACGGCGTGACCGCCTGCCCCGCCCCGATCTCGGTGACCGGCGTCAACTCGTGCACGGTCACCCCCAGCCCCTCCACGACGGCCGCCAGCCCGGACACCAGCTTCACCGGGTTCAGCCGCGCCCCGTGCGGCGTCCACGTCGACCCCACCGCGTCCGCGACCCTGATCCGCTCGGCCGTCTCCCGGGCCCCGTACAGCTCACGGTCGACCTCCCCGTAGGCCGCCTCATGCTCATGAAAGGCCTTGAGCCGCCCCAACTGCGCCGGTGTGCAGGCCACTTCGAGCACACCACCCCGGTGGATGTCCGCCTCGACACCCTCCTCCCCGGCCACCCGCACGACCTCGTCGACGGTCTCGTTCATGGCCCGCTGCAACCGCACTGCGGCCTCCCGGCCGTGCAGACGCGCGTACCGGTCCCGCCCCGCGATCCCGTTGTAGAGCCAGCCGCCGTTGCGCCCCGAGGCCCCGTACCCGCAGAACTTCTGCTCCAGGACCGTGATCCGGAGCGAAGGGTCGGCCTTCTTCAGGTAGTAGGCGGTCCACAGCCCGGTGTACCCACCCCCCACGACCACCACGTCGACAGCCGCGTCCCCGCCCAGCGGCTCCCGCGGCACGGGAAGACCGGCCTGCGCGTACCAGAAGGAGACCCCGCCGTTGGCGGCGCCCGCGATCGCGTCCGAGCTGCTCATGCCCGGACGCTAGCCGCTGCCGGGCACCCTGTCTCCTACGGATTCCGTGGCGAACGGGCCCCCGAAGCCCGGAAATCCAAGGGACTCCGGGCGGGCCCGCGCGTAGTGTCCCCCGCATGATCGATGTTCCGGAGGAACTGGCCGAGACTCAGGCAGAGATCAACGGAGAAGCGGGCCGCAGATTCGTCGCGAACCTCCCCCGCCTGACCGCGGACTTCCTGGACCGCTGGAACCTGCGCCTCGACGGCCGCCCCATGCACGGCATGTGCGCCCTGGTCGTCCCGGTGGTGAGTACGGCCGACGACACCCCGGCGGTCCTCAAGCTCCAGATCCCCGACGACGAGAGCGAGGGCGAACCGGTGGCCCTGCGCCACTGGAACGGCGATGGGGCGGTACGGCTCCTGGACCACGACCCCGACACGGGCACCATGCTCCTCGAACGCCTCGACCCGGCCCGCATGCTCAGCCACGAGCCGGACACCCACAAGGCCATCCTGGTCATCGCCCGTCTCCTGGCCCACCTCACCGCCACCCCGGCCCCACCGACCGTGCGCCGCCTCTCCGACATCGCGGCGAACATGTTGGAGCGCACCCCACCGGTCCTGGCCCGCATCCCGGACCCGTCCGACCGCCGCCTGCTGACGGACTGCGCGGCGGCACTCCGCGAGGTCGTCACCGAGCCCGGCGACCGCCTCCTCCACTGGGACCTGCACTTCGACAACGTCCTCGGCGCCGACCGGTCCCCCTGGCTCGCCATCGACCCCAAACCCCTGGCGGGCGACCCCGGCTTCGACCTCTGGCCGGCCCTCAACAACCGCTTCGACCCGTCCGAGGTCCGCTGGCGCTTCGACGCGATGACCGACGTCCTGGGCCTGAACCGCGAACGGGCGAGGGCCTGGACCCTCGCCCGCCTCCTCCAGAACGCCCTCTGGGAGATCGAGGAGAACCGCTCCCTCGACCCGGACGACCTGGAACTCGGCCGCCGACTGCGCTGACCGAGCCCCACCGGGAAAAGATCACCAGGTGTGGGCGACGTCCACCACGACACGGTCCGGCAGCTGGATCACCCGGAACGGCAACCGGGCGCGGACACCGAGGCCGACCTGACTCTGCCCCTCGAAAGTGCCGCCGAACTTGGCGTCCCGGAAGGTGCTGTAGCCACTGAGGTTCACCCCGGGCAGGGCCTTCCCGTACGTCCCGGGATACGTCGGCTCCCCGGCCTCCAGGTCATAACTCCAGGCACCGATCCGGATATCAAGGACCGCCCCACCGGCCACCGATATGTACTCACCCGACGGGTCCGCCTGGAACCGGTCCACGTACTGCACGTGATACCCGACCGAACTGCCCCCACCAGGCACGTCGAACACCATCCGGTCATAGCACTCGTGCCGCCCGGCCCTGACGTCCACCAGATGATCGGCCCCCTGAGCGGCACCCCCCTTGGCCCCACTCCCCCACCCGGTCGGACAGGCAACCGCAGCCCGCGCCCCCTCCACCGCCCCCGCGACCCCCGCGGCCGCCCCCAACCCGGCCCCCGCCAACACGAGCACCGCCGCAACCGCTCCGATCCGCCGCATCCCATCCCCCTGCGTCTCTCCACCCCAACACCGCTGACGCCGAAGAAGACCCCCCGCCCCACCGGAAGGTTGTACGACAGAAAGGGGCAAACCAGGGATTCCCGGCCTCCACTTAAAGAGTCAGTGCGGGCCGGCCGTCGGCACGCACAACAGCCGTCATCCAACACCGCGCAGTCCCCCTGCCCCCGGGCTCGTGCCACCATTCCGATCACGACGCGGTCGACTATCGGCACGCACCGGGAGGGGAAAACCATGGCGAAAGAGCGGCCTTGGAACCGAGCGGAGTACACCACACCCCCAGCGCAGGACGGGCTCAACCTCGGGAACGCCAGCGACGAGGAAGTGCGCGCCTACTGCCTCCAGCGCTCGCGCGCATTCCTGGCCAGAGCGGAGACCACGGAGGCCGCGATAAGCAGTGGCCGCCAACTCGAGATCGCCGCCCAGTACGCGATCATCGCGCAAGCCTTCCGCCCGGGCCCTCAGCCGGAGTGACATCAGCCGCGCGCGGAGGGCCTGCGCAGGCATCCCGGTTCAGCCGCCTATGCGTGGAGCCGCTCGGAAACACGAAAAATCCCAGGTCAGAGCGCATCTGACCTGGGATCGAAGCAGAGCCCCCTGTCGGAATCGAACCGACGACCTCGAGATTACAAGTCACGCGCTCTGGCCAACTGAGCTAAGGGGGCATCGCGCAGACAACATCACGCGCGAAAGCGGCTCCACTCTACACAGAGGCCCTTTCCCGAAGCCATGACGTTTCGCCCGCACCTTGATCGCCCGCAACCTTGTGTAACCGACCGCTCACTCGTTCGTTGATCGACCTGACGTGCTGTTCCGAAGATCGGATCGTCGGGGAGGGGTGGGCGACATGAGGCGGCCTGCTGAGTTGACGAAACTGCAGGCGGTGAACGGCACGGAAGCCGAACGCGTCAAGCGCGACGCCCTCGGTATCGCCGGCCGCCGCAAGCACCACACCCGCAAGGCGACACCGCTCAGGAGCCACACCAAAGAGGCCGACACACACCACCGCGTCTACCGGTTCCGCTTCTATCCGACCATCGAGCAAGCCGAGCAGTTGGGAAGGACTTTCGGCGCCTGCCGCTGGGTCTACAACGAGGGTCTGGCCTTGCGGGCGGCGGCCTGGGAGCAGCATCGGGTGAAGGTCGGGTTCGCTGAATCCTGCCGTGCGCTGACCGGCTGGAAGCGGGTCGAGGACACTGCGTGGCTCAAGGACGTGTCATCGACCGTGCTCCAACAGGCCCTGCGCCACGTCGACCAGGCGTTCACCCGGTTCCTGAACGGCCAGACCAGGTGTCCCGAGCGGAAGAAGAAGGGGAGGTCGCGGGAGTCCGCGATCTACGTGCGCACGGGCTTCAAGTGGGTCGAGGACCCGGCTCTGCCCGGGACCGGTCTGATCACGCTTGCCAAACAGTCCGAGCCACTGCGCATCCGCTGGTCACGGGCACTGCCTGCCGGCGTGGTCCCGGTCCGCTTGTCGGTCACGCGTGACAAAGCCGGACGGTACTTCGTAGCAGCGCTCGTCGAGGAGCGCATCGCGCCACTGGCCGCCGCCTTCCTGCCGGACACCCAGGAGCCGAAGGCTGTGGGACTGGACCTGGGGCTGGCGTCACTCGTCACGCTCGACGACGGAACGAAACTGGATCAACCTCGGCTGTTGAAGCGGTACGCGGAGAAGCTGGCACGGCTCCAGCGCGAACTGCACAACAAGGTGAGGGGATCGAACAACCGGAACAAGGTCCGACAGAGGATCGCCCGCCTCTACACACTCATCTCTGACATGCGCAAAGACATGCTGGACCAGTTCACGACCCGCCTCGTGCGCGAGAACCAAGTGCTCGTCGTGGAGGACCTGTCCATCGTGACCCTGCTGCGTCCGGCCCTCGGCAAGGGCCGACGGCGAAAAGCGAGGCTGAACGAGGCCATCCTCGACGCCGGGTGGGGTGAGCTGCTGCGGCAACTGCACTACAAGTGCGCGTGGTACGGCCGCACCCTGGTGATCGTCGACCGATTCTTCCCTTCAACTCGGCTGTGCTCGGCGTGCCGCTCGAAGGGGCCGAAGATAGACCTTTCGGTACGGGAGTGGACCTGCTCCCCTTGCGGGGCCGTCCATGATCGAGACGTGAATGCCGCCGCGAATCTCCGGGTCGAAGGGATGCGCCTGTACAGGCAGGTGACCGCCGGCTTGCCCCCGGGCACGACGGCGCCGACTGTGATCAGAGCTTCGGAACTGAAGGGGCCTCTACCGACCGCGTGCTAGCGGTCGGCTGCGTCACGGACCGACGGGCCGTCGGCCGGGATGCCTGTGGAGCGTGCGTAGGACCGCTCGGGCTCCCCTCATCAGGGGTGATGCACGCGTGGCAGTGCGCGAAGAAGCAGGAAGCGTCGAAGCAAGGTCAAAAGTGCGGTGCTCTGCCTCCGCCGACGAGAATCACCACGACGACCTCTCCCCCGTCGAAAATTTCCGCGAAGTTCACAGGCGTCCAGGTACTGACAGACCCGGTGAACGGGAGGTACCGTCCTGACCCAATCCACTCCCGTGGACTACACCACCATGGCCCGGCCGTGGTGGATCACCACCTTTACAACGGATCGTCCGGCACGTTCCTGCCGGTGAAGGGGGCCTACGACCCATGGCCACAGTTACGTTCGACAAGGCGACCCGGATCTACCCGGGTTCCACGAAGCCCGCCGTCGACGGTCTCGACATCGAGATCGAGGACGGCGAGTTCCTCGTCCTCGTCGGCCCGTCCGGTTGCGGCAAGTCCACCTCGCTCCGCATGCTCGCGGGGCTCGAGGACGTCAACGGCGGCGCCATCCGCATCGGTGACCGCGACGTCACGCACCTGCCGCCGAAGGACCGGGACATCGCCATGGTGTTCCAGAACTACGCGCTCTACCCGCACATGACCGTCGCCGACAACATGGGCTTCGCCCTGAAGATCGCCGGCGTCAACAAGGCGGAGATCCGGCAGAAGGTCGAGGAGGCCGCGAAGATCCTCGACCTCACCGAGTACCTGGACCGCAAGCCGAAGGCCCTCTCCGGTGGTCAGCGCCAGCGTGTCGCCATGGGTCGCGCCATCGTGCGTGAGCCCCAGGTCTTCCTCATGGACGAGCCGCTGTCGAACCTCGACGCCAAGCTCCGTGTCTCGACCCGTACGCAGATCGCGTCCCTGCAGCGCCGCCTCGGCATCACCACCGTCTACGTCACCCACGACCAGGTCGAGGCCATGACGATGGGCGACCGCGTGGCGGTCCTCAAGGACGGTCTGCTCCAGCAGGTCGACACCCCGCGCAACATGTACGACCGCCCGGCCAACCTCTTCGTCGCCGGCTTCATCGGCTCCCCGGCGATGAACCTGGTCGAGGTCCCGATCACCGACGGCGGTGTGAAGTTCGGCAACAGCGTCGTCCCGGTCAACCGTGACGCCCTCAAGGCCGCCTCCGACAAGGGTGACACCACGGTCACCGTCGGTGTCCGCCCGGAGCACTTCGACATCGTGGAGCACGACGGCGCCGTCGCCTCCGCCCTGTCGAAGGACACCGATGACGCCCCGGCCGGCCTCGCCGTCTCCGTCAACGTCGTCGAGGAGCTCGGCGCCGACGGTTACGTCTACGGCACCGCCGAGGTCGGCGGCGAGACCAAGGACCTCGTGGTCCGCGTCAACGGCCGCCAGGTCCCGGAGAAGGGCGCGACGCTGCACGTCGTCCCGCGTCCGGGCGAGACCCACGTGTTCTCGACCTCGACGGGCGAGCGCCTCACCGACTGATCCCCGACACGGTGGACGCGACCGTTCGCGAAACCACCGGCCCGGGATAAATCACCCAGGTTGACGAAGAAGGCCCCGCAAACCTCTGCGGGGCCTTTTTCCTTGTCGCCAACTACCCCGGCAAATCGGCTCATTTCGACCAGTGTGCGTCAACCCGCCACCTCAAGAACGGCGCTCGCGCATCCCCCATACCGGTGACCCAATGTCGCCATATCACTACCCCGCGCTACCCTCACTCGCGTGAAGCACACCCACACCTACACCCAACGGACGCGGCGCGGCCGCGGTCCCGCCCGCCGGATCGGCCGTTCCCTGGCCCTGGTCCTGCCCGTCGTCCTCGTCCTCTCCGGCACCCTCGCGGTCACCAAGGTCCAATGGACCACCACGGACCCCGACCAATCGGTCCTCGCCGCCTCGGACGTGGCCGAGCTGGACTCCACCGAGCGCACCAAGCACCGCGCCCCGCACGAGGTGCTCCAGGACAAGCTCCTGCTGGAGCTCCAGGACGAGGACCCCGGAGTCGCCCTCACCCACCTCCAGGAAGCGGTGAACGAGCGCCCGTCGCTGGCCAAGCACTGCACCTCCATCGCGCGCGCCCTCGGCCGCGCCGCCGTCCGCGCCTACGGCCCCACCCGGGCCCAGGGCTTCGCCCGCCCCGTCTGCGACACCTCGTACGCGACCGGAGTGGCCGCCCAGTTCGCCTGACCACCCCGGCGACCCACCGGGGCACGCCACCCCGGTGACACCCCCTCCCGCGCCGATCACAGGGCCGTGCTCCCGCGAACGGGGCGCCACGTACAGTTCGGGTCATGACCGATCCGAACGCCGCGTCGCGCCCCGTTCAAGCCGTGGTCCTCGCCGGTGGCCAGGGCTCCCGGCTGCGTCCGTACACCGACGACCGGCCCAAGCCCATGGTCGAGATCCCCGGTACGGGCACGCCGATCATCGGCCATCAGCTCGCCTGGCTCGCCGAGGAGGGCGTGACCGACGTGGTCGTCTCCTGCGGCCATCTCGCCGACGTCCTGCAGAAGTGGCTGGACTCCGCCGACCTCCCGGTCCGCGTCACCACGGTCGTCGAGACGGAGCCCCTGGGCCGAGGCGGGGGCCTCAAGTACGCCGCCGCCCACCTGCCGCACCCCGACCGGCCCTGGTACGCCACCAACGGCGACATCTGGACCCGTTTCTCGCTCCGCGACATGGCGGACTTCCACACCGAGCGCGACGCCGTCGCCACCCTCGCCCTGGCCCGCCCGCGCATCCCCTGGGGCGCCGTGAAGACGGACGGCTTCGGCCGCGTCACGGACTTCATCGAGGCCCCGCCCACCACGTACGAGATCAACGCCGGCGTCTACGTGTTCTCCCCGGAGTTCACCGACCTCCTCCCGGCCCGCGGCGACCACGAACGCACCACGTTCCCCCGCCTCGCCCGAGAACGCCGTCTGGCGGGCTTCCCCCTCCCCCAGGGCGCCTACTGGCGCGCCATCGACACAGCGAAGGACCTGACAGAGGCAGCGAAGGAACTGGCGGCCCAGAACCGCTAGGGGCGCCTTTCGAAGTCACGGCTCTCATAGGGGCGCGGGGAACTGCGCGAGAAGCACCACGCACCCGCAGCCGCCGAGGAAACCCGCTGCCCCGAGCTCCCAGGCGCCTCCTCACACACCAATGGGCCCCGCGTCGCAAAACCTCACGCGGGGCCCATCACCACATCCGTACGACCTACCCGAGCAACCCCCCGACCAGCCCGGGCTGCCCACCGGAGGAGCTCCCCCCGGTGGACCCCCCGGAGGACGTCGCCCCACCGGTCGCCCCGCTGGAAGCGCCCCCGCTGGAACTCGGCCCCGCGGTGGTGCTCGGCGCCTGCTCCACGGGCGCCGACTGCGGCGGCGGCGCCTGCCCGGCCGTCGCCCCCTGCGTCTGGCTCGGCTGCCCCCCGGTCACCGACCCGGTGGACCGCGTGGCCCCCGGCGTGGTGGCCGCCTCCGAAGGCGAAGCCGACGTCGCGCCCGCGGTCGGCGTGTCGGACGCGGACGGGCTGTTCTCGCGCCGCGCGCTCGGCTCACCCGGCAGCGGCGACCCCGGCAGCTCGTTGCGTGGCGCCTCGCCCGGACCGGGAACGACGATCCGGTCGGCGTCCCGCACGGCACCGCCGAGCAGGGACCCCACGAGCAACGTCAGCCCGACGACGATCGCGGTGACGAGCGCGCCCCGGCGCAGTACGTACCGGCGCAGCTCCCAGATGTCGGCGCGCGGCCCGAGCGTGCGCCAGGCGCCGCCCGCGAGCCGTCCGTCGACGGAGTACACCGGCGCGCCCGCGATGATCAGCGGGGACCAGGCGGCGAGGTAGATGATGTCGGGCGTCTCGTAGACGGGGACGGTCTTCCAGCTGACGGTGACGAGCAGCGCGGCCGACAGCAGCGCCCCTACTCCGGCGGCGACCCGCTGCCACAGTCCGAAGACGGTCAGCACTCCGACGATGACCTGGGCGAAGGCGATGACGAGCCCCGAGCCCACCGGGTGTTCGAGGGCGAACTGCCGCAGCGGCTCGGCGACTTCCCACGGGTGCAGCGTGTTCAGCCACTTCACCATGGAGCCGCGCTTGCCGCCGTCGAAGTAGTGCGGGTCGCAGAGCTTGCCCATGCCGGCGTAGATGGAGATGAAGCCGAGGAAGACCCGCAGCGGCAGCAGCACCACGCCGAGGTTCATCCGGCGGCCGGGGTAATAGGCGTGCCGGACGGGCTCGTTGCCGGTCCGGCGTCCGCCACGCCCCTCGTCGCCATCGGCCCGGTCGTCGTACGGGTCCGTGAAGTCGTCGTCCCCGTAGGCGCCTTGACCGGGGCCGTGGCCCGCCGGGTCGTAGCGGGGTTCGTCGTAGGCGCTGTCGACCGTGCGCATGGTGGGGAGCAGCCGGGTGCCGTCGCCGGCGTGGTCGCCGTGCGTGCGCTGGCTGCCGACGATGGGCGTCTCGACCGTCTCGACGGTCAAGTCGGCGCCGTACCGCCCGCTTTCGGAGCCGTAGCGCCCGCCGTCGGTGTCGTAGCCGCCGCCCGTGCCGTCGACGCGGGGGATGACCTGGGTCGAGCCCGTGTCGCCGAGCGGGTCGGGGAGGCCGACGCCTGCGCCGCGCACCGCCTGGAGGAGCCGGTGGGCCCCGGTGTCGTCGGGCGCGGACTTCCCGCTCCAGACGACCGGCGCGCGCCGGCGCCCGGCGGCGGGCGCGCCGGAGCGCCCCGCCGTGCCCACGACGGGGATGCGCGTGGTGTCCTCGGTGGCGCTCAGGTGCCGTGCGATGCGCGGGGACGCCCGCGTGGAGGCGCCCAACTGCACGCGGAAGCTCGCGTGGTTGACAATGACCTGCGCCGGATCGCTCGGCACCTTCACCATGCTCAGCGCGGGAGCGTCGTCGAATCCCGAGTCGAATCCCGACGAACGGTCCCCCGTGGGTGTGCGGGGTGTTCTGGTGTCCACACTCATCTAACCGAGTGACGTGTCGTTAGGACACTGCTTTGACCGCCCCGATCTGTCCGGACCCCGTCAAGGTGATCCAGAACGCCCGGAACCCCCGGTCAGGGCCCTTCTCAGGCCCTGCGGCGCGCCGCCTCGTAGAGCACAACTCCCGCCGCCACACCGGCGTTCAACGACTCCGCCCCACCCGGCATCGGAATCCGCACGCGGAAGTCGCACGCCCCCTCCTGCCTGCCGCCCTCGCACGCTGCGCGGCTTCGGACGGCTGCGCCGGCCTCCGACCGGCGGGCTTCGCCTGCCGACCCCACCGCCATCAAGACCGCCGACGCGCCGCCTCGTACAAGACAACTCCCGCCGCCACACCCGCATTGAGCGACTCCGCCCCACCCGGCATCGGAATCCGCACGCGGAAGTCGCACGTCTCGCCGACGAGGCGGGACAGGCCCTTGCCCTCGCTGCCGACCACGATCACGACGGGTCCCTCCAGGGCCTCCAGCTCGCCCACCTCGGCCTCGCCGTCGGCTGCGAGGCCGACCACGACGACACCGGCCTTCTTGTAGGCCTCCAGCGCGCGCGTGAGGTTGGTGGCGCGCGCGACGGGCGTACGGGCGGCCGTACCGGCGGACGTCTTCCACGCACCGGCGGTCATGCCGGCCGCGCGCCGCTCGGGCACGACGACACCGTGACCGCCGAACGCGGAGACGGACCGGACGACGGCGCCGAGGTTGCGCGGGTCGGTCACCCCGTCGAGGGCGACGATCAGCGGGTCCTCGCCCTCGTCGTACGCGGCGGCCACCAGGTCCTCGGGGTGCGCGTACTCGTACGGCGGGACCTGGAGCACGAGCCCCTGGTGGTTGAGGCCGTTGGTCATGCGGTCCAGCTCGGGGCGGGGCGCCTCCATGAGGTTGATGCCGCCGCGCTCGGCCGCCAGCTGCAGCGCCTCGCGCACCCGCTCGTCGTTGTCGATGAACTGCTGGACGTAGAGCGTCGAGGCGGGCACGCCCTCGCGCAGCGCCTCGACTACGGGGTTGCGCCCGACGACCATCTCGGACGTGCCCTTGCCGCCGCGGCGCGCCACGGGACGGCGCGCGGCCTGCCGCGCCTTGGCGTTGGCGATGCGGTTCGCCTTGTGCTTCTTGCGCATCTCGGCGGGCGGGGTCGGGCCCTTGCCCTCGAGACCCTTGCGCCGCTGGCCGCCACTGCCGACCTGCGCGCCCTTCTTGCCGGACATGCGGCGGTTGTTAGCGGCCATGACCTACCCGTCTCCTGAGAAGCGTGTGCGTACGCGCGGGCGTACGTCGTCGTGTGTACGTAATGCAGTGTGCCGCCCGGAGGCCCGGGCGGCACAATCGATCAAGCGACCGGACGTCCGGCTCAGCGCGGGCCGAGCGTCCAGCGGGGGCCGTCCGGGCTGTCCTCGATGACCAGTCCGGACTGGTTGAGCTGGTCGCGGATGGCGTCGGCGGTGGCCCAGTCCTTGCGGGCGCGCGCCGCCTCCCGCTGCTGGAGGACCAGTCCGACGAGGGTGTCGACGACCCCGTGGAGGTCCTCGCCCCGGTCGGCGCCGTCACCGGCCCAGTGCGCGTCCAGCGGGTCGAGACCCAGGACCCCGAGCATGGCCCGCACCTCGGCGAGCCGTGCCACCGCCTCTTCCTTGTCGTCGGCGGCCAGCGCGCTGTTGCCCTGCCGGACCGTGGTGTGCACGACGGCGAGCGCCTGCGGCACCCCGAGGTCGTCGTCCATGGCCTCGGCGAACGCAGGCGGCACCTCGGCGGCGGGTTCGACGATCCCGCCGGCCTTCTCGACGACCCGCTGCACGAACCCCTCGATCCGGGCGAACGCCGACTCGGCCTCGCGCAGGGCGTCCTCGCTGTACTCGATCATCGACCGGTAGTGCGGGGTGCCCAGGTAGTACCGCAGGACGATGGGCCGCCAGTGCTTGACCATCTCGGAGACGAGGACGCTGTTCCCCAGCGACTTGGACATCTTCTCGCCGCTCATGGTGACCCAGGCGTTGTGCACCCAGTACGTGGCGAAGTCGTCGCCGAAGGCCTTGGCCTGCGCGATCTCGTTCTCGTGGTGCGGGAAGATCAGGTCGAGGCCGCCGCCGTGGATGTCGAAGGCGCTGCCCAGGTACTTGTGCGCCATCGCCGAGCACTCCAGGTGCCAGCCCGGCCGCCCCCGGCCCCAGGGCGTCTCCCAGGTCGGCTCCCCCGGCTTCGCCGACTTCCACATGGCGAAGTCCCGCGGGTCGCGCTTGCCGGTCTCACCCTCGCCGGAGGGCTGGAGCAGGTTGTCCAGCTCCTGGTTGGACAGCTGCAGGTACCCCGGGAAGGACCGCACGTCGAAGTAGACGTTCCCGTCGGCCTCGTAGGCGTGCCCGCGCTCGATCAGCCCGCGCATCATCTCGACCATCTCGGTCACGTGCCCGGTGGCACGCGGCTCGTAGGTCGGCGGCAGGCAACCGAGCACGCCGTAACCGTCGTTGAACGCGCGCTCGTTCTCGTAGCCGATCGACCACCACGGGCGGCCCTGGTCGGCCGACTTCGCGATGATCTTGTCGTCGATGTCCGTGACGTTCCGGACGAACGTCACGTCGTACCCGCGGTACTCGAACCACCGGCGCATGATGTCGAAGTTGAGCCCCGACCGGATGTGCCCGATGTGCGGGGCCGCCTGCACCGTGGCGCCACACAGGTAGATCGAGACACAACCCGGCGTGAGCGGGGCGAAGTCACGGATCTGCCGGGCGCTGGTGTCGTACAGGCGAATAGTCACGCCTCAAGAGTAGTAGCCCATGACCGGTGCCCCGCCCCGATCACCCCAAGCACCACGGTTTCGTGACGTTAGGGAAGACCCGCGCCCCGAACCCCGCCCCGAACCCGCGCCCCGCAAGGGGCGCGGGGAACTGCGCGAGAAGCCCCACCGCCCCGCGCCCGGCAACGCGCCGAAGGGGGGTCGAAGGGGCACAGCCCCTGGAGGACGGGACGGGTAGGGGCGGCCGGGGCGACCCCCCGAGGTCACCCCACGCGAGCGACCAACGCCGTGGCGACGGCCATCAGCCCCTCACCCCGCCCGGGAAACCCCAGCCCATCCGTCGTGGCTCCGGACACCGACACCGGCGCCCCCACCACCTCGGACAGCACCTTCTGCGCCTCGTCCCGCCGCTTCCCGATCTTCGGCCGGCCCCCCACCACCTGCACCGCCACGTTCCCGATGACGAACCCGCCGGCCCGCACGATCCGCGCGGCCTCCGCCAGCAGCGTCACCCCCGACGCGCCGGCCCACTCCGGCCGCCCCGTCCCGAAGTGCTGCCCGAGGTCCCCCATCCCGGCCGCGGAGAAGAGCGCGTTGCACGCGGCGTGCGCCACGACGTCCGCGTCGGAGTGCCCGGCGAGCCCCGGCCCCTCCCCCTCCCACTTCAGCCCGGCGCACCACAGCTCCCGCCCCTCCTCGAAGGCGTGGATGTCGGTACCGATCCCGACCTGCGGCAACACCACGGAACCCGGCAGCGAACCCGGCAGCGACCCGGGCGCCGTCTCAGAACCCATCGTTCAGCCTCCTGCGCGCCAGAACCGCCTCCGCGAGCACCAGGTCCAGCGGCCTGGTCACCTTGAACGCCTCCTCGTGCCCCGGCACGACCACGACGCCGAGCCCGAGCCGCTCCACCATGCTCGCGTCGTCGGTCACCTCCCCGGTGACCGTCTCGTGCGCCCGCACCAGCGTCTCCCGGTCGAACCCCTGCGGCGTCTGCACGGCGCGCAGCCGCGCCCGCTCCGGCGTGGCGACGACCGGCTCCGGCGTCCCGGGCGCGTCCGCCGGCTCGACCTCCTTGACGGTGTCGGCGAGCGGCAGCGCGGGCACCACGGCCGGCGCCCCGTCCCGTACGGCCTCGATGACGGCGTCCACCGTGTCGACGGGCACCAGGGGACGGGCCGCGTCGTGGACGAGGACGATGTCGAAGCCGGGCGGCAGCGCGTCGAGCCCGAGTTTCACCGACTCCTGGCGCGACTCACCGCCGGGTACGACGAGGAAGTCCGTGCGCTCGGGCAGCGCGTGCGCGTCGAGGAGGCTCTTGACCTCGGGGGCGCCGTCGGGCGGCGCGGCCACGATCACCAGGGACACGGCACGGGACGCGGCCATGGCCCGCACCGCGTGGATCAGCATCGGGGTGCCGTTCAGCGCGCGTAGCGCCTTGGGGGCGCCCGGACCGAGGCGTACGCCCCGGCCGGCGGCCGGGATCACGGCCGCCGTACGGGTCGCCGTACCGGTTCCGGAGGGGGAAGGGCGCGATTCGTCAGACATCGGTTCCTGTCAGGTTTGTGTGCTCGGCCTACGTGGGTATGGCCACAGCGTGCCGGGCGCGACACCTTGACCGGACCCTTCCGTGACATCTGGTCGAGCCAGCTGCCCGGGCCCGGCACGCCAAGTACGAGTACCGCGTACTCATGAGCACCGGGGCACGCCAAGTATCGCCAAGTATCAGGGACCCCATCGAGGCGTACGGCATCCGGGTACGAACATGCCGCAGCGCCCGGCGACAACACTTACGTCATCGGGCACCGCGGCATTTCGATGTGCTGTGCTGCTGCACTGAACGGCTGAGCGGGCTGGCTGCCTGCCACAATCAGTTCGAGATGCAGTCAGTTCAGGACGCGAGGACCTCGTCGAGCAGAGCCTCGGCCTTGTCCTCGTTGGTGTTCTCCGCGAGGGCCAGCTCGCTCACCAGGATCTGGCGGGCCTTGGCGAGCATGCGCTTCTCACCGGCGGACAGTCCGCGCTCGCGCTCACGACGCCACAGGTCACGCACGACTTCCGCGACCTTGATGACATCGCCGGAGGCGAGCTTCTCCAGATTTGCCTTGTAGCGACGCGACCAGTTCGTGGGCTCCTCGGCATACGGCGCGCGCAGCACCTCGAAGACCCGGTCCAGGCCGTCCTGACCGACCACATCACGTACGCCGACGAACTCCGCATTGTCCGCTGGCACACGCACCGTCAGGTCGCCCTGAGCGACCTTGAGCACCAAGTAGGTCTTGTCCACGCCTTTGATCTGGCGAGTTTCGATGGCCTCGATCAGCGCGGCCCCGTGATGGGGATAGACCACGGTGTCGCCAACCTTGAACGTCATGTGACAGGTACCCCTTCCGTGGCTATCCAGGGTAACACGGATACGGCGGGTTCTGAATGGCGTTTTCGCAGGTCAGGGCATATCTCGGGGCTTGACAACTGCAACAGGAACGTGCTGCGGGGCCCGAACGGAAGAGGGTATTCGCAGGTGGGAGCGGCTCTCCGGGCGGAGCGAAACGCGTACGTTACACGCATCCGGAGGACGCCGGGAGCATCCTAACGTCCCGCTTTGTCCGACTCCAAGTGTGCGACTTCCGTTACTCCGTTCGGTGCAGGGAGTCGGGTACGAGACGAATCCGGAATTGATCAAGGAGTTCTGTCCACGGGCCCTGTATCGCCGTTACCGGATCGTGTTCTCGCGCTGTTCCGGCGGCGTTCTGGCAGTTGATCGATTTTTCGTGGAGGGGCGCATTCCCCGACGGAAATCCAGGACGCGGCGGCGACGAGATCGACGACGGTTTTGCGAATGCCGGCCGAAGCCGGGCGTGACGTGTCCGTCAATTGCCTCCGGTGACATGTCGGGGACTTGGGGAGGGTCGGGTGCGGCGGCGGCGGGACGGCTCGGTAACCTAAGGCCGCTACAGACCACGTACCGCCCACGTTCTAGGAGTTGCCGCCGCCGTGAGCAGCAGCCTTCGACGCGGCGCCCTCGCCGCCGCCGCCATCGCGTTCTCGATCGCCTCACTCGCCGCGTGCGCCGCCGGCAACAACGCCCAGACGCTGGAGATCAAGCCGGACAACGCGGCCACCAGCGTCGGCGACATCAAGATCCAGAACGCGATCGTGGTCACCCAGCCCGGCACCGAGACCAAGGGCCCCGCCGTGGTCTCCGCGACGCTGTTCAACGCCTCCTCGACCGACCAGACCCTCGACTCCGTCACCGTCGAGGGCGCGGGCACCGTCGAACTCACGCCCGCCAAGGGCAAGGGCAAGGGCGGCAAGGTCGTCGTCCCGGCCGGCGGCTCCGTCATCCTGGGCGGCGAGGGCAACGCCTCCGCCGTCATGGAGACCACCGACGGGGTCAAGGACGGCAACGCCCAGAAGGTCACCTTCGAGTTCAGCGAGACCGGCGAGGTCACCCTGCGCGCCTTCGTGGTCCCCGCCGAGCACTACTTCGAGAAGTGGGGCCCGAGCGACATCCCCGAGGCCCCCGCCACCAGCGCCTCCCCGTCCGAGGAGACCACCGGCTCCCCGTCCCCCGACGGCACGGGCTCGCCGTCCCCCGACGGCACGGCCGCCGAGGAGGAGGGCACCGCCGCCGGCTCGACGGCCTCGCCGTCCGTCTCGGCCTCCGAGGAGACCACGGGCCACTGAGGCCCGCATCAGTACGCCGAAGGGCGGCACCCCTCCCGGGGGTGCCGCCCTTCGGCGTACGGCGTGCGTGCGGCCGTAGGGCCTACGGCTCGAACTTGTAGCCGAGGCCACGGACCGTGACCAGGTACCGCGGCGCGCCCGGGTCCGGCTCGATCTTGGCGCGGAGGCGCTTGACGTGGACGTCGAGGGTCTTGGTGTCCCCGACGTAGTCGGCACCCCAGACGCGGTCGATGAGCTGCATACGGGTCAGGACTCGGCCCGCGTTCCGCAGCAGCATCTCGAGCAGGTCGAACTCCTTGAGGGGGAGGTCGACCTTGGAACCCGAGACAGTGACCACGTGACGGTCGACGTCCATGCGGACGGGACCGGCCTCCAGCGCGGCCGGGGTGACCTCCTCGGGCTCGCCGCGGCGGCGCAGTACGGCCCGGATACGGGCGACGAGCTCGCGGGAGGAGAAGGGCTTGGTGACATAGTCGTCGGCTCCTATTTCCAGGCCCACGACCTTGTCGATCTCGCTGTCCTTGGCGGTCACCATGATCACCGGGACATTGGAACGGCCGCGCAGCTGACGGCAGACCTCGGTACCCGGCAGGCCGGGCAGCATCAGGTCGAGCAGGACGAGGTCGGCTCCGTTGCGCTCGAACTCGTCGAGGCCGTCGGGCCCGGTGGTCGCGATGGCGACCTCGAAGCCCTCTTTGCGGAGCATGTAGGACAGGGCGTCGGAGAAGGACTCCTCGTCCTCGACGACGAGCACTCGGGTCACGGAAGGACCTCCGGGGCGGGAAGCGGTCCGTACGGTTCGTACGGGGATCTGTCGGTGTGAGGCTGTCCGTCCTCGTCGTCGAGGTCCGGGTGCTGGGCCACGCGGTCACGGGACGCGCCCGCCTCCGGCAGCCTGAGCGTGAACGTGGAGCCCTGTCCCTCCGAGCTCCACACCGTGACCTCCCCGCCGTGCGAGGCGGCCACGTGCTTGACGATCGCGAGGCCGAGGCCCGTACCGCCGGTCTGGCGGGAGCGGGCCGGGTCCACGCGGTAGAAGCGCTCGAAGATGCGCTCCTTGTCCTTGTCCGAGATGCCGATGCCCTGGTCGGTCACGGCGATCTCGATATGGTCCCCGCCGGGCGCGCTCACCCGGCGTGCGGCTATGCCGACGCGGGTGCGGGCCGGGGAGTAGTTGACGGCGTTCTCCACGAGGTTGCCGAGGGCTGCGGCCAACTGGCCGCGGTTGCCCCAGACACGCAGCTCGGCGGTGCCGCCGGCGGCCATGGTGATCTGCTTGGTCCCGGCCTGGTGGCGGCAGCGGTCGACGGCCTCGGCGACCAGCTCGTCCACCCGAACGGGCTCCGCGTCCTCCAGCGGGTCGTCGTTCTGCACCCGGGAGAGGTCGATCAGTTCCTGCACGAGGTTGGTGAGCCGGGTGGCCTCGATCTGCATGCGCCCGGCGAAGCGTTCCACCGCCTCCGGGTCGTCCGAGGCGCCCATGACGGCCTCGGAGAGCAGGGAGAGCGCGCCGACGGGCGTCTTCAGCTCATGGCTGACGTTCGCGACGAAGTCCCGCCGCACGGCCTCTATCCGGCGGGCCTCGGTGAGGTCCTCGACCAGGAGCAGTACGAGCCGCGAGCCCAGCGGCGCGACGCGCGCGGAGACCGCGAGCGCCTCGCCGCGTCCCGTGCCGCGCCGGGGCAGGTCCAGCTCGACCTGTCGTATCTCGCCGTCGCGACGGGTGTCGCGGGCCATCTTGAGCATCGGCTCGATGGAGAGCTTGCCGCCCCGCACCAGCCCGAGGGCGTACGCGGCGGAGCTGGCCTTGACGACGGCGTCCGCCTCGTCGAGGACGACGGCGGACGAGCGGAGCACGGACAGCACGGTGTCGACGCCGGGCGGGAGCACCGGGTCGGTGTGCAGGGAGGTTCTGGTGGGACGCTTCTGCTCGCGCTCGCTGATACGGAACGCCAGCATGGCGATGACGCCGGTGAGTACTCCGGCGATCGCAGCCGCTGCGGCGACTGCCGCGTTCACGTCCATGCATCCAGGTTAGGCACGAGGTCCGACATCCCCACAGCGATCGGAGGGCGACCTCGAACACTCGTCGCCCAGAGTTCACCTTGGAGCCAGTATTGGTTCATTTGGGGTGGCGGAAACGGACGCGTAAGGGCCGGAACGTGGGAGCGTGGGAATCGTCCGGGGCCCCGGTCACCGTTCGCCGTCACCGTCCGCCGTCACCGTGCGACGCGGCGGTCGGGGTACGGCCTTCCTGGCCCGGCCTGGCGGGTCGGCCTCCGGAACGGCTTTCCTGGTTACCCACGAGCAGACGTACGTAAGAGAGGGACACCCTGATGCGGGACGCGTACCACGAGGAACTTGACTCGATCGGTGAGAGCCTGGTCGAGATGGCCCGACTGGTGGGGTCGGCCATCGGTCGCGCCACGACGGCGATGCTCGACGCCGACCTGAAGCTGGCCGAGAGCGTGATCGAGGCCGACCAGAAGGTCGACGATCTCCAGCACGACCTTGAGGCCCGCGCGATAGCCCTGCTGGCCCGGCAGCAGCCGGTGGCGACGGATCTCCGGATCGTCGTGACCTCGCTGCGGATGTCGGCCGACCTGGAGCGTTCGGGCGACCTCGCCCAGCACGTGGCCAAGCTGACCCGGCTGCGCTTCCCCGAGCACACGGTCCCGCGTGACCTGCACGCCACGATCCTGGAGATGGGCCAGCTCGCGCAGCGCCTGATGGCCAAGGCCGCCGAGGTGATCATCACCAAGGACGTCGACCTGGCCCTCCAGCTGGAGAGCGACGACGACGCGATGGACCTGCTCCACCGCACGCTCTTCCAGCACCTGATGGACGACCGCTGGAAGCACGGCATCGAGACCGCCGTGGACGTCACCCTCCTCGGCCGGTACTACGAGCGTTTCGCGGACCACGCGGTGTCGGTCGCGAAGCGGGTGGTGTACCTGGTGACGGGCGAACACGCGGACGAACTCCAGGCGGACATCCAGCCGGTGCAGCCGGTCGCGGGGGTGGAGGGGGCGTAGGTCCCCGGCGCTCGATGGTCGGACGGGGCGTGTGAACGCCTCCATGCGCCGTTGATGCGCCCGGCTGAACGGGCTTGGAATGGGGCAGTCAACGGGCGAGGACAGGCGAGGACACCACCTCGCTCCCTTGGCTCCGATGCACCGCTTCGGATTCCGGCGCGCCGCCTTCGGAAGCCGATGTGCCGCCTTCGGAATCCGATGTGTTGTCTTCGAAATCCGATGTGTTGCCTTCGGATTCCGATGCGCCGCTTCCATCCCTTCGCCTTCCATCCCTTCGAGGAGGGACCATGGCCGAATCCCCCGCCAGCCCCAGCACGCCGGACCCCACACAGGTCCGGGACACCCACCAACCCGCCGACATCAAGACCCTGCCTCTCTTCGGCGCCTGCGGCTGCGGCTCGGGATGCGGGTGCGGGTGCCAGTCCGGCAACCCGTGTCAGTGCGGCTGACGCTGATCGGTCGACCTGCCGATCAGCCGATCAGCCGCGCCGGCTCTGCTCGTACGCGGGGTGAAGGGGCCTGTCACTCGTGACGGGCCCCTTCACGCATGTCCGCGAGGGAGGGCGACGGCGCCTGCGGAGTCTCCCGCTGCGGAGTCGCCCGTTCGGCGGTACGGGCGCAGCATGGGGAGGGGGCCGGTGGTTGAGGAGGTAGGGGACATGACCAAGTTCATGGACGTGCACCACAACATGAAGGGCATCACGGAGGACCAGCTGCGTGCCGCGCACCAGGCCGACCTCGACGTCGAGAAGGACGAGAACGTCCACTTCGAGCGGGCCTGGGCCGATCCCGCGTCCGGCACCGTCTACTGCCTCTCCGAGGCCCCCTCCGCGGACGCGGTCCAGCGCGTCCACGAACGCTCGGGCCACATGGCGGACGAGATACACCCGGTGCCGCTGACGATCTAGCGGTGCACCGCGCCGACTCCGATCATGTGCGGCGCGGAGGGGTCGGTGCGGGGGGCTGACGCGGACGGGCTGACGCGGACGGACGAGCGCGGACGGCTGACGCGGACGGACCGGCGCGGACGGACCGGCGCAACGAGCGTGCGCGGGCTTTCGGTCGGCGCGGTCAGCCGCTTCACCACCTCCGCACGCCCTGTCCGCCTGCGCTCGCCGGATGGAACCATCCCCTTGCCGCAACCGGCGGGAACAAGGGGGTTCTGCACATGTCCGTAGTGATGTCGATGCACTGGCCTGAGGTGACTCCGGAGCAGTACGACACCGTGCGAGACGCGGTCGACTGGGAAGGGGTACCGGCGGCCGGGGGCCAGATCCACGTGGCCTGGTTCGACGACCAGGGCCTCCACGTCACGGACGTCTGGGAGTCCCAGCAGGCATTCGAGTCATTCTTCGCGGAGCGCCTGGCCCCCGTCATCGAAAAAGCGGGCCTCCCAGGCACCCCCCACACCACCTTCGGCCCCCTCCACCGCCGCTTCATCGCACCGGAGATCAAGGGCGCGGCGTAGCCCACCACGCTCCACATCGTATGAGGCCCCCTACCTGCGGTTCGGCGGGTAGGGGGCCTGTTTCTGGTCTGGGCGGACGAGTACTTCTTGCTGGTGTGCGACGACGTGCCCCATGACGTCGCACTCTCCGACCCCGGCGTCCGCGTGATGGACGTCGTCCAGGTCGTGCGTCGGCTGACGGGGCTGAGCCTCTGGCGCAGCAAGATTCTGGCGACCCGGGTTCCCTCCGTCGTTCTCACCTGCGTGCCGGAGGAGGACGCGGGGCAGCCGTCTCAGCCCTCCACGATGCGGGAGCTCAGGCGGAGACGAGAGAGCGTCCGGAGCCGTACTGCCGAAGCGCTGAGGTTCCAGGGAGGTTCCAGACCGTGAACATGTCCCCGCCCCGCGCCGTATGCGCAGGTCGGGGGCATGATCATCAACTCTACTTCTTCTTGCCCTGGGTCTTGCCGGGGATCTTGGTGAGCTGGGTATTTGCTGGTCAGGGGCGGTGGGCTCGTGCGCGTGGTGGTCGTCGTTGGTCGTCATTGGCCATTGTTGAGCGGCCTCGGACGGCCCAGAGACGGCCCAGCCGTGGATCACATGAACGGCCTCAGCCGACGGAGGCAGCCCGCCACTGGGCGGTGATGCACCCCTCTTCCATGTCCCACCACTCCTTGGCCACGCCATGGTTGAGCAGCTTCTGTACTTTGGAGAGATCGGCCGTGGGCGGGACGTCCAGGGCGACCATGCCGAACGGCTCTATGCCCTCGCCGCAGACACCGAGTTCGTGAAACGCGTTGAGCACGCTCTGCCGTGCGGCCCCCGAGCCGCCGTCACGGATCACAATGAAGCGGATGGTGCAGTTCTCCGAACGCCGAACCACCTCGCCGGCCCATGGCACACCTTCCTCGTCGGGCTGGATGGCCACGACGTCCCCGCACGCGATGCCTCGAACGAACCACGGGATGTTGTCGAGCCGCACGGTGCCGTCCCCCTGGTCGACGGCCCACAGACTCTCCGCCGATGCCGGGGGCCAGTCGTCGTCGATCTCAAGCCGGAAGTGCACCTTCACGTACGGGCCTTCGGGGTTCGTCATGGTGCCCAGGATGCACAGCCCTGCCGAGCTGGCCGCATGTGGGTAACCTCTGCTCCAGCTGATTACGTGTTCGTATGGGCCTCAGCCGACGACAGTCAGCCACGACGGCGGGGAGGCCAGCCGATCACGCGCGCGTTTGCCTCGCTGGCCCCCCCCGGCCTCAGCCACGCTGTCGGTGCCGTCGAACAGAGCAAGCCACCACGGCGGCACCGTGGCGACGGTGCCTGAGCCCTCAGCTTGGGAAGCTAAGGGCATCTGGGGCTTGCTCCGGACCTGACCTGCGGCGGAGGCGCGTAGATGCTTGGCGGACGGTCGCCTGGTTTCCCGCTACTCCCCGTGGTTCCCCGCAGGATCTGGCACGAGTCATTCGTTGTTGAACCGCTCCAAGACCAGGCCTACGGAGCCTTCTTCGAGCCCGTTGCTCTCCTCCAGGTGGAGATGGGCGCCGTCCGGTGTGCCGTCCTGCGCAAGCGTGAGGAGGTGGCCGGCCAGGGTCTTCAACCCGGCAGCGTTTGCCTCAATGACGATCTCCCCGCCCAGGTTGCGGACCTCGATGCGTGCGCCCTCCTCCCATGTGAAAACGCTGGTGACTCCATCGGACGCAGCGCTCATATGAGTGGTCATCGACGGGGCAGCGCTGGATTCAGAGGTCATACCCCAAGCATCGCCTACCCAGGGCAAGCTGTGACGGCGAGACCTCATGACTTCGTCGTCCCGAAGCAACTTAGGTGGGGGCTGCGCTTGGGCTGGTGTGCTGCTCGCCTGCCCCGATGGTCCGCTGCCGTCCGCGCTCGTCCGCCCGCGATGCGGCCCGTTTCGTTCTAACCTCAGCCGACGACAGCCAGCCACGATGGCGGGTGCGCCGACCGACCACGCACGCGTGTGTGTCTCACTGCACCCCCACCGTATGCGGCACGTCGTGCAGCCACTGCCATGCCTGCTCGGAAGCTTCCGGGTCGAATGCAGGTGAGATGGTGCGCAGTGCGACGGCAACCCACCGTCGGCCGCCAACTCGACGTCCGCACCATCCGCTCCGAGCAAGGCGGTGTTCGCTCCACCCAAGGGCGGCAAGCTGCGGGACGTACCGCTCTCTGTACCGGTCGCCGATGCGCTCCGGGAGCACATGAAGCGGTACCCGCCGGTCGAGATCACCTTGCCGTGGCAGGTGGCGGACGGGCCTCCGGTGACCAAGCGGCTGATCTTCACCGGACCGCGCGGCGGACACGTTTGGCGCACCTCGCTCAACGAGGAGGTGTGGAAGCGGGCGCTGGCCTCGGCCGGGGTGATCCCCAAGCGCAAGCCGGGGAGTCCTACGCCGAGTCCCGCGAGAACGGCATGCACGCACTCCGGCACTTCTACGCCTCGATGCTCCTGGACGCGCACGAGAACATCAAGGCTCTCGCCGAGTACCTGGGGCACTCCGACCCCGGCCTGACCCTCCGCGTGTACGCGCACCTCATGCCGTCCAGCCAGGAGCGCACTCGCAAGGCCGTGGCTGCCGTCTTCGACACGGCCCGGCCCGAGCTCTCCCACACCTGACGGCCCACAGACGGCCCAGCACCACCAAGAAGCCCCCTACCAGCGGAGAACCCGCAGGTAGGGGGCTTTTTCGGCCCTGCTTACTTCTTCTTGCCCTGGTTCTTGACCGCCTCGATTGCGGCTGCTGCCGCGTCGGGGTCGAGGTAGGTGCCGCCGGGGGTGACGGGCTTGAAGTTGGCGTCCAGTTCGTAGGCGAGGGGGATGCCCGTGGGGATGTTGAGGCCTGCGATGTCCGTGTCCGAGATGTCGTCGAGGTGCTTGACGAGGGCGCGGAGGGAGTTGCCGTGGGCGGCGACGAGGACCGTGCGGCCGGCCAGGAGGTCGGGGACGATGCCGTCGTACCAGTACGGCAGCATGCGCGTGACGACGTCCTTCAGGCACTCCGTGCGGGGGCGCAGCTCCGGCGGGATCGTCGCGTAGCGCGCGTCGGTCGCCTGGGAGAACTCCGAGTCGTCCGCGAGCGGCGGCGGCGGGGTGTCGTACGAGCGGCGCCACAGCATGAACTGCTCCTCGCCGAACTCGGCGAGGGTCTGGGCCTTGTCCTTGCCCTGGAGGGCGCCGTAGTGGCGCTCGTTCAGGCGCCAGCTGCGGTGGACCGGGATCCAGTGGCGGTCGGCGGACTCGAGGGCCAGCTGCGCGGTGCGGATGGCGCGTCGCTGGAGGGAGGTGTGCAGCACGTCCGGGAGCAGGCCGGCGTCCTTCAGCAGCTCACCGCCGCGCGTCGCCTCCTTCTCGCCCTTCGGAGTCAGGTTGACGTCCACCCAGCCGGTGAACAGGTTCTTCTCGTTCCACTCGCTCTCGCCGTGGCGGAGGAGGATCAGCTTGTACGGTGCGTCGGCCATGGCCCCGAGCGTAATCGACGGCCGAGAACCGTCATACGTCCGGCCGACAGGCGGACACCCCCCGGCTGCACCCCCTGCTCCCCGCCCATGACAGTTGACTGGGGTTGTTAATTGGGTGGCTCGGGTCTCTCCCCCGTTCGTAAGTTGTGTTCGCCGCTTTAGCCGCTTACGCCCGTGGGGGAGCTCCATGCCACTCGTCGCCGCCAGACGTGCCGTCCGCGAAACGGTCTCGGGGCTGCCCCGCGAGTTCTGGTGGCTGTGGACCAGCACGCTGGTGAACCGGCTGGGTGCCTTCGTCGCCACCTTCATGGCGCTGTACCTGACGCTGGACCGCGGGTACTCCGCCTCGTACGCCGGACTCGTCGCCTCGCTGCACGGGCTCGGCGGGGTCGTCTCCTCGCTCGTCGGCGGGGTCATGGCCGACCGGCTCGGCCGACGGCCCACCCTGCTCGTCGCACAGGTCTCGACAGCGTTGTCGGTCGCGCTGCTCGGCTTCGTGCGGGATCCCGTCGCGATCGCCGCCGTCGCCTTCCTCGTCGGCGCCGCCAGCAACGCGTCGCGCCCTGCCGTGCAGGCGATGATGGCGGACATCGTCCGGCCCGAGGACCGCGTCCGCGCGTTCTCCCTCAACTACTGGGCCATCAACCTCGGTTTCGCCGTCTCCTCCATGGCCGCCGGGTTCATCGCCGAGGTCAGTTATCGCGCCGGCTTCCTCCTCGAGGCCGGGATGACCCTGACCTGCGCGATCCTCGTCTTCCTGAAGCTGCCGGAGTCGCGGCCGGAGAGCGGGACGGCGGTGGGGAGGGCCGGCGCCGCCTCGGACGCGGTCGGGCTCGGCACCGTGGTCCGCGACGGGCGGTTCATGGGCGTCGTCGGGCTGTCCTTCCTCGTCGCGCTGATCTTCCAGCAGGGGTCCGTCGGGCTGCCGGTCGCGATGGGCGCGGCGGGCTTCACGCCGGCGGACTACGGTCTCGCCATCGCCGTCAACGGGGTGCTGATCGTCGCCCTGCAGATCCCGGTCACCCGGTTCATCGAGCACCGGGATCCGGGACGGCTCCTGGTGGTCTCGTCCGTGCTCGCCGGGTACGGCTTCGGCCTCACCGCCTTCGCCGGGTCGATCGGGGTCTTCGCCCTCACCGTCTGCGTCTGGACCCTCGCCGAGATCATCAACGCGCCGACGCAGACCGGCGTCGTCGTCCGCCTCTCGCCCGCCCAGGGGCGCGGCCGCTACCAGGGCATGTACACGATGTCGTGGTCCGTCGCCGCGCTGGTCGCTCCGCTCATGTCCGGCGTCGTCATCGACCGGTGGGGCGCGGAGTGGCTGTGGGGGTTGTGCGCGGTCATCGGGACCGTGGCGGGGGCCGGGTACTGGGCGCTGATGCGCCGGATGCCGGGGGTGGGGGACGGGCCTGACAGCACGCGGCCTGACGGCACGGGGGCCGAGGGCACGGGGGCCGAGGGCACGGGGGCTGACGGTACGGGGGCAGGCAGCCAGGGGGCGGGCAACGCGCGGGCGGTCGTCTCCGCTACGGCCATCGGGAAGGCGACCGCCGTCGGGGAGCAGGTCCCCGGAGGGCAGGTCCTCGGAGAGCCGGTCCCCGGAGAACAGGTCCTCGGAGAGCCGATCCCCGGAGAGCCGGTCCTCGAAAGGCCGGTCCCCGGGAGCCCGATCGCCCGGAGCCCGATCGCCGGGAGCCCGATCGCCGGGCAGCATGTCAGCGGAGAGCAGGCCAGCGGGAAGACCGTCGGTTCGGTCTGAGCACGGCGGCGGTGGCCATGGCGGTTTCACGGATGCATCCGCGCCCCCTTCACCACCTTGTCCACCCCGTTGCGCGGGCCGTAGACCGCCAACCCCACCAGGTCCAGCTCGCCCGTCGCGACGGACCGTACGGCCGCCCGGTTGTCGCGGTCGTTGCCGGTGGCGAACAGGTCGGAGGTGAAGAGCGCACGGGGGAGGGCGCGGGACAGCGCCCGCGTGTGCGCCGTCTTCAGGACCTCCTTCGTGGCCTCGAAGACGAGGACCGGCTGCCGGAACATCGGGAGGTAGGCCGTCCCGTCGGCGTCCTCGTACGGCTCGCCGATCACCTCGGGCATCGCCGGGCCGATGCCGCTGACCAGGAAGGACGTGACGTTGAGGCGTTGCCAGGTCGCGAGGTCGTCGCGGAGGACGACGGCGATCTTGGTGTCGAAGCGGACGGGCGGCAGCACATCCACAGGGGGCTCGCTACGGGTCGCACTACGGGTCTCGCCAGGGGTCTTGCCAGGGGTCTCGCTGTTCATGGGACGAGACTGCCGAACGGCGTACGACCCCGTCTTGTACGTTCTTTGCATGCGCCCCCAGCGTGAAGTCTCCGCCTGGCGACCCCGTGTGCCCGGCATCGTCGAGGTGTTCCACGCGCACTACACCGAGTACGCGTACCCGATGCATGTGCACGACGTCTGGACGCTGCTGATCGTCGACGACGGGGCCGTGCGCTACGAGTTGGACCGGCATGAGCACGGCACGCCGGGCGACACGGTCTCGCTGTTGCCGCCGTTCGTGCCGCACAACGGGGAGCCGGTCACGGACGCGGGGTTCCGTAAGCGGGTGCTGTACCTGGACCCGGCTTCGAGCGCGTCGGCGTTGGACGAGAGCCTCATCGGGGCGGCGGTGGACGGGCCCGACCTGCGGGATCCGTTGCTGCGGCGGCGCGTGGCGGAGTTGCACACGGCGCTCGCGCGGCCGGGGGACGAGTTGGAGGCGGAGAGCAGGCTGGCGCTCGTCGGGGAGCGGCTGCGGGGGCATCTGGGGAGGCGTCCGGGGAGGAATCCTGGGAGGAATCCGCGCAGGCCGGCGGCGGATTTCGGGCTCCGGGGTCCCGGGGGTCGTACCGTCGCCCATCGGCTCCGTGAACTCCTCGACGAGCGGGTCGCGGACGGGATCACATTGGAGGAGGCCGCGGGGACGGTCCAGGCCCACCCCGCGCATCTCGTACGGGCGTTCGGGGCGGCCTTCGGGATCGCGCCGCACCAGTACCTGATGTCCCGTCGGGTGGAGCGGGCCAGGCGGCTGCTGTTGGAGGGCATGCGGCCGAGCGAGGCGGCGGCGGTGGCCGGGTTCTACGACCAGGCGCACCTGACGCGGCACTTCAGGCGGTGGGTGGGGGTCACTCCCGGTCGCTATCGGGGCGGGTCTCCGACGTCACGTCACGCGTCAGGTGGCTGAACGCCTCCAGGTTGCGGGTCGGTTCGCCCCGGGAGACGCGCCAGGCGTACTCCCTGCGGATCGCGGAGGCGAAGCCCAGTTCCAGGAGGGTGTTGAAGGCGCCGTCGGCCGCTTCCAGGACCTGGCCGAGGAGGCCGTCGATGCCCTCGGGGGTGACGGCGGAGAGCGGCAGCCGGGCGGTGACGTAGATGTCGCCGAGCGGGTCGACGGCGTAACTCACGCCGTACAGCTTGAGGTTGCGCTCCAGGAGCCAGCGGTGGACGCCCGCCTCGTTCTCGTCGGGGTGGCGGATCACGAAGGCGTTGAGGGAGAGGGAGTGGCGGCCGACGATCAGGGAGACGGTCGTCGAGAGTTTGCGGGTGCCGGGGAGTTTCACGACGTAGGAGCCGGGTCCGGGGCTCTCCCACTCCAGCTCGGCCTCGTTGAGGACCTGCTCGATGATCGACGCTTCGTCAGCCATGGGGCGAGCGTACCCGCCGGTACGAGCGGGTCGACGGGGGTGCCGCGCGGAACCGTCGCCGAGGGGCGGGCGGGGCTCACCCGTGGTGGGCGCGCACCCGGTGGCGGCGGTGGTCCTGGAGGGCCGCCGTGTACACGTCCGCGGTGGCGGCGGCCGACGCGTCCCAGCCGAAGGACTCGGCGTGGCGTGCCGCGGCCGCGCCCATCCGGGCCGGCAGCTCGGGGGCGTCGGCGAAATCACGCAGCACGCGCGCGTACGCGACGGGATCGTGGCCCTGGACCAGGAAGCCCGTCTCCGTGTCCCGCACGGCGACCGGGAGGCCGCCGACCGCGGCCGCCAGCACCGGCGTACCGGCTGCCTGCGCCTCGATGGCGACCAGCCCGAAGGACTCGCTGTACGACGGCATGACCAGCACGGACGCCGCCCGGAACCAGTCCGCGAGCTGCTCCTGCCCGACGGGCGGCCGGAACCGTACGACGTCGGCGATGCCGAGCCGCGCGGCCAGTTTCTGCAGGCCCTCCGGCTTGGCAAGCCCGCTGCCGCTCGGCCCGCCGACCACCGGCACGACGATCCTCGACCGCAGCTCGGGGCGCTCGGCGAGGAGGACGGCGACGGCGCGGAGGAGGACGTCGGGGGCCTTCAGGGGCTGGATACGGCCGGCGAAGAGGGGGATCAGGGCGTCCTGGGGAAGACCGAGGCGCGCCCTGGCCGCCGCGCGGCCGTCGGCGGGGCGGAAACGGTCGAGGTTGACGCCCGGGTGGACGACGGCGACCTTGGCCGGGTCGGCCTCGTAGTGGCGTACGAGTTCGTCGGCCTCCTCGGCCGTGTTGGCGATGAGGCGGTCGGCGGCGCGGACGATCTGGGTCTCGCCGATGACGCGGGCGGCGGGTTCGGGGGTGTCGTCGGCGGCGAGCGCGGCGTTCTTGACCTTGGCCATCGTGTGCATGGCGTGCACCAGGGGGACGCCCCAGCGTTCGGCGGCGAGCCAGCCGACCTGGCCGGAGAGCCAGTAGTGCGAGTGGACGAGGTCGTAGTGGCCGGGGCGGTGGCCCGCCCAGGCCTGCGTCACCCCGTGCGTGAAGGCGCAGAGCTGGGCCGGGAGTTCCTCCTTGGCCAGACCTTCGTAGGGGCCCGCGTCGACGTGGCGGACCAGAACGCCGGGCGCCAGCTCGACCGTGGGGGGCAGGGCGCCGGTCGTGGCCCGGGTGAAGATCTCCACCTCGATGCCCTGTGCGGCCAGCCGCTGCGCCAGCTCCACGATGTAGACGTTCATCCCGCCGGCGTCGCCCGTGCCGGGCTGGTGCAGCGGTGACGTGTGCACCGAGAGCATCGCGACCCGGCGAGGCTTCCGGTGCAGCCGGAGCCGCCCCGCGCCGACCGGGGAGCGTCGCCCGAGCCTGCTGACGTAGTGGCTCACGTGGCGTTCCTCCTCGCTGCGGGCATGCCGTGGGGAGGGCATGGGGTCCCTCTCCGGAGGGGGAACACCGGAGGAGGCTGTTCCATTTCCCCTTTGCGTAATTATTACTGAACTTCGCTCAACCGTTCGAGGGTTTGGGGAGTGGGCCGAGCTGAGTTGGGTGGAGTGGGGTGGGCTTGGTTCGGGGGCCGGGCAGCTGTCGAGGGGGCATGAGACCGCGGGGCCGGGGGCGGCGAGGGGGCGGGGGTGCGAGGCCGGAGGACGGCGGTAGTAGCCAGGCTGGGACGGGGTGCAGGTGGCGGGACACGAGGCCCCGCCACCGCCGAGCCGGTTCGGGCAGAAGGACGGCAGCGGCCCCGGAGCGTGAGACCCGGGCGCGGACATACGCTCACCCCATGGCAAGACCTGTCGGCACCGTGACGCGTGGCACCACCAACCCCAACCGGCTGCGCCGCATGGACCGCTGGATCGCGGCGACGCACGGTGCCGCACTACGCCGCGCCACCACCCCCCTCGCCGTCGACCTCGGCTACGGCGCCGCCCCCTGGACCGCCGTCGAACTTCTCCACCGCCTCCGTACAGCGGCACCCCGCACCCAGGTCGTCGGCGTCGAGATCGACCCGGCCAGGGTCACCGCGGCGCAGCCCTACGCGTGCGAGGGCATGACCTTCCGGCACGGCGGCTTCGAGGTGCCCGTACCGGGCCGCCCGACCCTCATCCGGGCGGCGAACGTACTCCGCCAGTACGACGAGGACGAGGTCGCCGCCGTATGGGAACGCCTGTGCGCCCGCCTCGAACCGGCCGCGCCGCCCCCTCCCGGCACACCCCACCCCACCGCGAACGCCCACTCCCCCACCGCAGGCGCCAACTCTCCTACGACGGGCCCCCACTTCCCCACCGCCCCGTACCCCTCCGGAGGTCTGCTCGTCGAGGGCACCTGCGACGAGATCGGCCGTCGGCACGTCTGGGTGGCGCTCGGCCCGGAGGGCCCCCGCACCGTCACCTTCGCCACCCGACTCGGCTCCCTGGACCGCCCCTCCGACCTCGCCGAGCGCCTCCCGAAGGCACTCATCCACCGCAACGTCCCCGGCGAACCGGTGCACGCGTTCCTCCGCGACTTCGACCGCGCCTGGGCGGCCGCCGCGCCGTACGCCTCGTACGGCGCCCGGCAGCGCTGGATCCGCACGATCCGCGCGCTGCGCGCGGACTGGCCGGTACGGGACGGGGTGTCGCGTTGGCGCCAGGGCGAAGTCACGGTGGCCTGGGAGGCGTTGGCGCCTCGGCTCCGCTAGCGCCCGCCCACCCACTGCTCACTCCGCTGCGATTACCCAGAGCGACATTTTCGTGACGCACGGGAACGATCCCGTCGGGCCGTTCGTCGGACAGGCGGGGACGATGTCACGCAGGTGGGAGCAGGGGAGGGAGGAAGTAGCGGTGGGAAGAAGTGAGTTCTTGCCCACCTCTGTCGCATTCCGCGACGCCGTGACACGATCACCCGGGCACCGGCAAGTTACTGACGGTTAACCAGTTCTGTTTCCATTGGGGTGGGGGGCAAGAGGTATGGCAGTCGGCAAGCGCAACCTGACCATGGCCGCCGTGGCCGTGGTCTGCGCGATGACCGTCCTGGGCGCACCGGTCACCGCGTACGCGAGCCAGACGAGTCCGACCGTCCCGACCCCGAGCCCGACGCCGACACCCTCGGCATCAGCCTCACCCGCCCCCGGCTCGACCCCGGTGACGAACGAGGACCTGGAACGCGTCCGCACGAAGCTGGAAGGCCTGTACCACGACGCCGCGGTCGCGACGGACGCGTACAACGCGGCCGAGGAGAAGGCCGACAAGCAGTCCGAGGAGCTCGTCGACCTGGCCCACGAGGTCGTCAAGGGGCAGCAGAAGCTGGACAAGTTGCAGGATCTCATCGGCGCCGCGGCCCGCGCCCAGTACCGGGGCAGCGGCCTCCCGCCCGAGGTGCAGCTGTGGCTGACCGAGAACCCCCAGGACTTCCTGGAGGGGGCGGACCGCATTCGCCAGGGCCAGCTCGCGACGAAGGGGCTGCTCGCCGAAATGACGCGCACCCAGCAGGACTTGGAGCAGTACTCCAAGGACGCTTCCGCGCGCTGGGAGAAGTTGGAGACCAACCGCAAGGCCAAGGAGAAGGCCAAGAAGAAGATCAAGAAGCAGATCGCCGCCGCCGAGGAGCTGGAAGCGCAGCTGGAGGACGACGAGCGGGAGCGGCTGTCGCAGTTGGAGGCGGCGGCCGCGCAGAGGTCGCAGGCGGCGTGGCTGGACTCCGGCATCCTCGCCGAGATCAACGGCAAGGCGTCACCGCAGGGCAAGAAGGCCGTCGAGTTCGCCACGAAGCAAATAGGCAAGTGGTACGAATGGGGCGCCGAGGGGCCCGACACCTACGACTGCTCCGGCCTCACCAGCGAGGCGTGGGCCGCCGCCGGGTTGACCATTCCCCGCACGTCCCAGGAGCAGTGGCGACAGCTCAAGCACATCGACATCCAGGACATGCGCCCCGGCGACCTCATCATCTACAACTCCGACGCCAGCCACGTCGCCATGTACCTGGGCGACGGCTCGATGGTCCACGCCCCCCGCCCGAACCGAAAGGTGACGATCGCCGGCGCGGGCACGATGCAGATCCTGGGCGTCGTACGCCCGGACGCGTGAGCCGGAGGCGTTGAGGCGGCGGCGGAGGCGGTGCAGTGATCCGGAGGCGGAGACCTGAGCCGGGGACTTGAGGCGGGAGCTCGACGCGTGGGCTCGACCCGTGAGCTCGACGTGTGGGCTTGAGGTGGAGGCGTGAGCCGGGGGCCCGACCCGGAGGCTTGAGCCGTGGGCTGGACCAGGAGGTTGAGCCGTGGGCCCGAACCGTGGGCTTGAGCCGGGGCCCCGCCCCGCAGGCTTGAGGCAGCCGAACGGTGGCGCACCCCAACCCGGTCCACCCCAACCCGACCAGCCCCGCACCACCCCTTCCGTGAGCCACCCCTTCCGTGAGCCACCTCCTCCGTGAGCACCCCCTCCACTAGCCACCCCCACCTAAGCCCTCATGCCCCCGCCCCCACGCCCCCCCCCCGTGAGCCACCCCACGTGACTCGCGACACCTTCCCCTCCGGGCTCAACCTTCGGCGCGTGACATTCGTCATCCCAGGAGAAAGCCCTGCCATGTCCAAGTGCGGTACGTGATGCGGCATATGACGTCGGCCGTTTGCCACCCGGCGCCCCGCCGCCCATTCCGTTGCGGCGGCGCCTGGCGCTAAGGTCCCCGTCGGTGGGTCGAGGTCCCTCGCCCGCCGTGCCCTCGGGGGGAGGGAAGGAACCCAACACGATGCCCGTACCCGTACCGCGGCAGAGAGCGATCCCGGCCGTGGAGAGTGGTCAGGCGCACGCCGTGTCCGCGCCCAGCGGACCGTCCGGAGAGGGGGCTGCCATGAACGCTTCGGCCCTGGCCCCTGCAGACAACTCCACAAACCCGCCCGGCTCCCACGCCTCCGGCCCCGGCGCCACGGGCCCGGCCCCCCAGCCCGGCCCCACCAACCTCACGGTCCTCCTCATCGAGGACGACCCGGCGGGTTCCCTCAACGTGCCCGAACTGCTCGACTCGGCGGGCAAACCGATCCGCGTCCGCACCGCCCGCAACCTCACCGAGGCCCAGCGGCTGCTGACCGACGACGTCAACTGCATCCTCCTGGACCTGGCACTCCCGGCCCCGGCCCGCCCGGCCGACCCGGACACCGAGTCGGCCGACCGCCCCGACGACGAACTCGCCGTCCTCAAGTACGTCCTGGACCTGGCCCCCCGCCACGCGGTCCTGGCCCTCACCGACTCGGGCGACGCCGAACGCGGCACGGAGGCGGTACGGGTGGGCGCACAGGACTACCTGTTCCGGGACGAAGTGGACGGCCGCCTCCTGAGCCGCGCGATCCGCTACGCGGTGGAGCGCAAGCGGTCCGACACCGCCGAGCGCCGGCTCACCGAGTCCAAGCTGCGCGCTCAGGAGAACGCCCGCCTGGAACGGGGCCTGCTGCCTACCCCGCTCCTGGAGGGCTCGTCCCTGCGGTTCGCCGCCCGCTACCGGCCGGGCCGTTCCCGCGCCCTGCTCGGCGGCGACTTCTACGACACCGTCCGCACCCCGGACGGCACCGTGCACGTGATGATCGGCGACGTCTGCGGGCACGGCCCCGACGAGGCGGCGCTCGGCGTGGAGCTGCGCATCGCCTGGCGGGCGCTGACCTTCGCGGGGCTCTGCGGCGACGAGCTGCTGTCCACGCTCCAGCGCGTCCTGGAGCACGAGCGCGAGAGCGACGAGATCTTCGCGACGCTCTGCACGGTCGACATCGCCCCCGACGGCCGCCGGGCGGGCCTCTGCCTGGCGGGCCACCCGTCCCCGCTGATCGCCCGCCACGGCCAGGGCGGTCGGCCGACCCCGCCGGCCGAGCTGCTGCCGTACGACAACGGCGGTCCCGCCCTCGGTCTGCTCCCGAACGCCCGCTGGCCGCGCACCCAGATCGAACTGGGCGCCGCGTGGAGTCTGATGCTCTACACCGACGGCCTGATCGAGGGCCGGATCGGCCAGGGCAAGGAGCGGCTGGGCCAGGACGGCATGGTGGAGATGGTCCGCCGCCAGCTCGCCGAGGGTCTGCGCGGCGAGGAACTGCTGCGCGCCGCGGTGAACGAGGTCCGCGCCCTCAACGGCGGCGAACTGACCGACGACGTGGCGGTCCTCCTGCTGGACCGGGAGGCCTGACCTCCGAGGTGACCTCAGAGATGACCTCCGAGGTGACTTGGGAGGAGGTCACCGACCGCCGTTGTACGGGCCGTACGGGCCGTCGCTGCTGGAGCCTCGGTTGCCGCCGCGGCCACCGCCGCCGGAGATCTGCCGCACCGCGGGACGTACGTCGACGATGTACACGATGCTGGCGATCAGGCCGATGATCGGCAGGAACGACAGGAGCGGGAACAGCAGGCTCACGACGAGCGCGATCCCGAGGATGATCAGCCAGAACACCTTGGTCTGCTTGTCCGTCGCACGGAACGCGTCCTCCCGCCGGAACGCGGCGTCGATCACCGCGAACGCGGCGAGTGCGATCACGACGAGCTGCAACAGCCCCATGAACCCCGCGAAGCCGCTCATCAGCATGGTGCCCACCACCGCCCGTTCCGTTCACGCATACGAATGCCGACCGTTTCTCCCACGCGGCCACCGTACCCGTAGAACGGGCCGGCCACCCCAAAGGTGCCCGGCCCGTCGTCTACCGCGAGGTACTGCGAGGTACTGCGAGGTACTGAAATGCTTCAAGAAGCACCACTCGCGTACCCCTCGCTCTGTCACCGACTCCGTCGTCGGTTATGTCGCCCACTGGGGCGGCTCGCCGTGCCGCTTACTTGGCGGGCGGGGTGGTCTTCTTCGCGGCCGTCGTCTTCCGCGCCGGGGCCTTCTTCGGCGCGGGCTTCTTGGCGGCGGCGGGCGCGGGCGCGGCCTGGGCCGGAACCGGCTTCGCGGCCGCCGGCTCGTCCTTGACCTCGACCGGCTGGGACTTCGGCTCGACGGCGATCGCGAGCTCCTCGATCTCCTCCGCGGCCTCGCCACGCCAGGTCCGCACGGCCTGCTCACCGTGCTCGGCGACCCGCTCGTACGTCTCCCGGGCCTTCACCGCGTACTCGGCGGCGACGCCGACGCTGCGCAGCGCGAGGTCCTGAGCGGTCTCGCCAAGCTTCTTCAGGTCGGTGTCGAGGGTGCCGATGATCTCGGTGACCTTGGTCTGGAGGTTCTCCTGGGTCTCCTTGACGCGGGCGGTCGCCTTCTCCTGCACGGCCTTCGGGTCGGTCTGGCGTACGGCGTCGATCTTGGCCGGCGCCTCGGCGCGCAGCTGCTCGACGAGGCCGGGGACCTTCTTCGCCTGCTGGAGGGCGAGGTCGGCGGTGCCGGCGGCGAAGTAGAAGGGGGTCGGGTCGGTGACGGCCTTGCGGATGTCGTCGGTGATGGCCATGGTGAGGGTCCTCCGGTTGGCTTGCGACTGAGGGTTTTGTGTCGTTCTGGTCCGGTTCGACAGCTTCGTCGTGGTCGTTCACGTGGTCAACTCGCCGTCCGCCGCGGACCGGCATCGCCGCCGTCGGCTGCACGAGGGCCGGGGGCGGACGCTTCTTCGGCGCCCGCGGAATCCGCCGCCGCGTCGGTCCCCGCGCCGGCGACGTGGTCGGTCCCGACGTCACCCCCGGTCGCCGCCGGTACCTCGCTGTCGACCCCGACCCCGATCTCGAATCCGTTCTCCTTGCGGAAGGACTCGTAGATCTGGAGCAGCACCTGCTTCTGCCGCTCGTTCAGCGTGGGATCGGCGAGGATGACGGCACGGGTCTCGACCTCGTCCCGGTCCCGCTCGGCGTCGAGGATGCCGGCCCGGACGTACAGCGTCTCGGCGGAGATCCGCAGCGCCTTGGCGACCTGCTGCAGCACCTCCGCGCTCGGCTTGCGCAGCCCGCGCTCGATCTGGCTCAGATACGGATTCGACACCCCGGCGGCGTCGGCGAGCTGCCTGAGCGACAGCTGCGCGTTTCGCCGCTGTTCACGCAGGTACTCACCGAGATTGCCGACGTTGAGCGATGCCATGCCTCCACCATGCCCCACCCCCGCTAACTATTGCAAGCACCCGCTTGCAAAAGTGCGCTAGACCACTGCGACGGGGGTAGGGGGCGTAATGTGCCGTCTCGCTGAAGGTGGGCCACTCCCGGTCCATCTGAGTCATCGGGCTGCGTGTCTCAGTCGACCTTGGCCGGTGACGCAGCGGGGTCCTGTCGCCCAGCCGGTGGGCAGCCGGTCCTAGCGGACTGGTCGTGCAGGTAGCGGGACTGTTCTCGACGGGTGAGGGCGGCGTCGACGGTCCCGCAGATGGTGCGGATCGCGCGGGCCGGGTCGGGCAGGTCGACGTTCCACAGTTCGACGGAGCTGCCCGTACTGATAGCCAGGGTGCGTCCGTCCGGGCTGAACGCCACCACCCCGGGCGAGCGGGTCGGCAAGGTGCGTCTGGGCTGACTGGTGGCAAGGTCCCACAACTGGACCCCTCTGGCGCTGCTTGTGGCCAGGGTGCGGCCATCGGAGCTGAAAGCCAACGACTCCACCTCCCCGCTGACACTGAAGCTGTCCTGGAGCCGACCGGTGCGCGCATCCCACGTCTCCACGAGGCCGTTGCCGGCGCTCGCGGTGGCCAGGGTGTGCCCGTCAGGACTGAACGCGAGGGTCAACGGGCTCCGGCTGCTCGGCTCGATGGTGCGCTGTGTGCGGCCGGTCGCGGCGTCGAGCAGCGTGACCTGGTCGCCGCCCCTGTCCTCGACGTTCACGACGGCAAGGGTGCGTCCGTCCGGGGTGAACGCCAACGTTCTGACCGATTGGCCATGGCCGGTGCGGACGGTGTGCAGCGCCCCCGTGGAGAGGCGCCAGATCCGCACCCATCCCTTCCCGCCCGCGACGGCGAGCCGCGTCCCGTCGGGACTGAAGACCGCCCTGATGGCGCCCAGTGCTCGGCTCTGGTGAAGGCGGCCGGTGGCGACATCCCGCACCTCGATCACCACCCCGTTCTTCACGGCCCTTGCGGCCAGGGCACGCCCGGTCGGGCTGAACCCCGCAGCGCTGAGGCGCCAAACCGAGGAAGGCAGTTGCTTTCCCTGGAGGGCCAGGTCGGTGTCGAGCGCCAGTGTGGCTTTGCGATCGCCGGTCCTGACATCCCAGACCTGTACCGACCCACGGCCGGGGAGTCCTTGGTGAACCGCGGCCACCGTGCGCCCGTCCGGACTGAAGGTCATGTCATCAACGGACGCGCCGGCAATGCCTCGAAGAGAGAGCAGCGGCTGATCAACGGAGAGGCGGTGGACGCGGATGGTGGGTTCCGAGTAGCTGCTGGTGACCAGGGTGCGGCCGTCCGCGCCGAGGGCCATTGCCATGAGCCCGCGTCCCTGGTGACCGGCGGTCACGGTGGCTCGCGCCGGGCCGGAAGCGGTGTCCCAGAGTCGGACCGTGTCCGCAGGGCCTGGGATGGCGAGGGTCCGCCCGTCCGGGGCGAAGGCCACCTGGTCCACCTTCATGGCGCCGTCCCTGATGGTGCGTCGGACGATGCCGGTGGCCACTTCCCGCAGTTGCACCGAACCGTCGGTGCGGCCAACCGCGTATGTCCGGCCATCGGGGCTGAAACCCAGCCCACGCTCGACCTGCCTGTCGTGGACAGTGCGGGTACGGCCGGTGGCCATATCCCACACCCGCACCACCCCGTTGCGGCTCATCGCGGCAACGGTGCGTCCGTCAGGGCCGAAGGCGACCACCTCCTCGTCGGTGCGGCTGGTGAAGCTGTGCCGCTTGCGCCCGGTGGCCACGTCCCATACCCGTACAGCCGCCGGGGAGGACACGGCCACGGCACGACCGTCAGGGCTGAAGTCCATCCCACGTACCGAACCATCGGGGACGGTGAGGGTTCTGAGTTTCCTGCCGGTGACCGGATCCCACAGGCCTACCACCGCCCCGGTGCCCCCGGAAGCAGCGACGGCGAGGTTGCTTCCGTCCGGGCTGAACGCCGCGGCTTCGCTGCTGGTGTTGTGGCCAGTGAACAAGGCTCGTCGGACCCGGCCTCCGGGCAGGTCCCAAATCCGCACCGAGCCGTCTCCGCTGTGCGCGGCGAGGGTCCGTCCGTCCGGGCTGAGCGCGATGGCGTCCACGGGCTCGGTGCCGCCGGTCAGGCGCTTGCGCAGCGGTAGCGCCGCAGCGGCGTACAGGGCGGCGGTGGCTTCGCGGGTCTGACTGGTGCGGTACGCGTGGACAGCGAGCAGTGAGGCGAGGTCCGGCTCGGAGTCGAGCAACGCACCGGACTGAGCGGCCAGTTGCCGGGACTGGGCGAGGTGCTGGGCGGTGACCGCGCTCTGCCACTGCCCCACAGCGAGGCCTGCGGCGACGAGGGCGAGACACAGGGCGGTAGTGACCGCGGCCAGCACCAGCCGGTACCGGCGACGCCCCTTCTGCTCGTGGTCACGGCTGGCTTCGAGGAAGGCGTGCTCCAAGTCGGTCAGGTCCTCGCGCGATGCACCGCCGAAGTGTTCCTGGGCGGCGGCGAGTCGGCTTCCCCGGACCAAGGCTCCGTCCTCACGGCCCAGTTCCTGCCAGGCGTGGGCGGCGTCGGTCAGATTCCGGTGCACCCGCAGGCGTTCGCGGTCCTCCTCGATCCATCCGCGCAGCCGGGGCCAAGCCGTGATCAGGGCCTCGTGGGCCAACTCCACCGTTTCGCCGTCCAGGGTGAGCAGCCGTGCCCCGGCCAGTGCCTCCAACACCTGGGCGGTGTCATTCCGTTCGCTGCCGGACAGTTCGGAGCGGTCGACGGAACGGCGGGTGTCGGGAGTACCGTCGCCGGGGGCGATCAGCCTCAGCACCACCCGGCGGGCAGCAGCCGCCTGGTCCTCGGTGAACTGGCCGTAGATCTGCTCGGCGGTCTTGGCGATCGCGCCGTCCAGACATCCCGCCGCTTCGTAGCCCGCCATGGTCAGCGTCTTGCCGCGGCGTCGACGCCAGGTCTCCAGCAACGCGTGGGACAACAGCGGCAGCCCGCCCGGCGCGTCGGCGACCTCCTTGACCAGCCGGGTCGTAAGGGCGCGTTCCACGGTCAGTCCGGCGGCCGTGGCCGGCTTGACGACAGCGTCGCGCAGTTCCGCCGGGCTCATCGCACCGGCCAGCAGGTTGGCATCGCACAGTGCGTCGGCCAGGTCGCGATGCTCGGCGCAGCGGCCGTAGAAGTCGCCGCGCACGGCCAACAGCACCCGCAAGCGGCTTTCGGGCTGCCGGGCGGCCAGCAGCAGGCCGATAAAGCGGGCACGCTCGGCGGCATCGCGGCAGAGGGTGAAGACCTCCTCGAACTGATCGACGATCACGAGCGTGTCCGCACCGGCGCCGCCGTCGCGGGGAGCTGCGGGTGTGAGGAGGGGAGCGTGGGTGCGGGCGGGGCGCTCGCCCGGGGTCAGGATGCGGATCGCGGCCGGACGCAGGTCCGGCTCCTGAGCCTGCCGGAGGACGGGTACCAGGCCGGCCCGCAGCAGGGAGGACTTGCCGCTGCCGGAGGGGCCGAAGACCGCCGCGAACCGCCGACGGCTCAGCAGGTCCACCAGGTCGGCGGTGAGCTGCTGTCGACCGAAGAACAAGGCGCTGTCACCGGGTTCGAACCGCGCAAGGCCCCGGTACGGCGGGAGTGTTCCGTCGTTGCCCTGAGAGCCGTCACAGGCGGACTCCTCCACCGCCTCCCTCCACCGGGCCTCCCACTGCGCCGCATTGCCGCCGCAGCCGCGCACATAGGCCAGGACCACCTGCAGCGTCGGCAGCTGCTCACCCCCTGCCGCCTGCGACAGCGTGGTCACCGAGTAACCCGCCCGCTGGGCCAGCGCCCGGTAGGTGACCCCGCCCGCCTCCGCCCGCAGCTTGCGTAACTCGAACGCGAACCGCTGCACCGGACCCGCCGCCGGATCCACCGGCACCTCACGCCGACCCGCCACGCCCTCTTCCCCTCCGGCTGTTCCTGCATTCGTTGTTCGGCCGCCAGCACGGTACTGCCGAACAATGCGCCAGCCACTGAACTCGGTGATGCGAGCGGCGGGAAACGCCCTGCTGGTGGTTGGCGAGCGTTGAGGCCGCCTGCAGGCGCGGAGGTCTACGTCGCCCCTCGGCGCACTCACCGCCGATTACGGACCACGTCGGCGCGCCCCCCACGACGAGCCCAACCAACACCTCACCAAAAGGATTTTTGTCCAGGCATGGAATCCCCACCCGTCGCCCCCACTTCACCGGACGACTCACCCTCCATCACTTCACGATTACTCAGAATCATGGCGAAGGCCGGTCCGTCGCGGTTGGGCTGGCTGGATGCGTTGCGCGGCCTCGCCGCACTCGTCGTGGTGTTCGACCATTCGTCGTACACCTTCATGGCGGACTTCCGGCGGGAGTTGATGCCGCAGTTCAACACCAGCCGCTACGGCATCATGGTGTTCTTCCTGGTGAGCGGCTACGTCATCCCCGCGTCGCTGGAGCGCCGAGGCTGCGTCCGGACGTTCTGGATCGGGCGGATCTTCCGTGTGTATCCGCTGTGGGCGGCTGTCGTCACTGTGCTCCTCGCCGTCAACCTCTCGGGCATTGCGGAGATGCGTGACTTCGGTCAGCAGAGCGCTGCCACGGTGGCTGTCGCCCACGTGACCATGCTCCAGGAGTTGCTGGGGACACCCAATCTCCTGCTGGTCCTGTGGACGCTCTCGTACGAAATGGCCTTCTACTTGCTGGTGGTCGCCCTTTTCACGGTCCGCCTTCACCGGCGGTCTGCGGCGGTCGCCGTCATCTTGGCCGTGCTCGCCGCTGTGAGCGTGACGGCAGGGGTCGTGCTGCCGGCCTCCGCCCTGTCCGGCGCAGTCGGCACCGGTCCGCTGATCGCGTTCGCCTCGATCGCCATGGTGGTCGCCATCTGCTGTGCGAGCGCCAGGCCACCCGTACTCCGGGTGCTCGGGGGCGCGTTGGGTGGGGTGCTGGCGCTCGTTCTGGCCGCATTCAACGGCACGGTACCGCTGTGGGAGGGTCTGGTGATCCTCGCGGTGATGTTCCTCGGCACCGCCGTCTACCGTGCCGAGAACGGTCAGAGCACCTGGAGGTACACGACGGGCACTGCCGTCGTGGTGGTCGCCTGTGCCATGGGGAGCGCGTACCGGTACGGCGACGGTGACCACTTCACACGGCGCGGCTGGATCGTTGCATTCCTACTGGCTGTGCTCACCTTCGGCACCGGACTGGCGTCGCGTCGCCGGCGCATACCGCGTCTGCTGACCGGACTGGGAACGATCAGCTACTCGGTCTATTTGGTGCATCCGGTGCTGCTGGCGGTGATCGACAGTACGGTCGGCCGCCGGCGGCAGGACAGTCTTCCGCTCGGAATAGCGTTCTTCGTCGTGCTGCTGCCCTTGTGCATGCTGACCTATCGTTTCATCGAAGCACCGAGCCGGACCTGGGGCCGCAGGTTGGCCCATCGCGTGCAGCCACCGTGACGAGCGGCCGTGCCGCACCGCCCTTGCAGCGCCACTGCTGACGTGTGGGTACCCGTCCCGGCGCCGACCGTCCGCTGGGCAGCCAGAACCCGACCATGGGGCGTCAACCCTCCTCTCCCTACAGCACCTTCTCCGTCGACTTGGCGGTGCAGAGACCTGAAAGGGGAGAATCCCGATGACGTCGAACGCGACGTCGGCCTAGCGTTCCGCGCATGACCTCCCCGGACGACGACACCGACGACAGGCTCAGCGTGACCATCCGCTGCCAGGACAACGCCTCCGTCGGCGTGACCTTCTGCGATCGGTTCGGCTTCGACGCGGACTCCGTGCACTATGCCGTCGAGCTTCGAGCCCCGGGCCTGACCGCTCGTGTCGACGAGGTCGTCGCCTGGACCTGGGACAGCGATCTCACCACGTTCCTGGAAGCGCTCGCCGCGGACTACCGGGGATGGGACGGCCAACGGAGTTGGCGGACCGACGACCGAGACCTGGCGGTGTCGGCCGTCTTCCGTTCCGGCGGCCACGTCGGGCTGACCTGGGCCTTGCGGCCCTGGCCACAGGCCGCTGGAGGCTGGGGAGCCTCGGTGACCACCTGGCTGGAGGCCGGCGAGCAGATGGCTTCCCTGGCGGCCCACGTCCGGCACTTCCTCACCGGGGAGCAGCACTGACATCCAGCCTGCGCATCTCCTGGACGCTGGGGGCACACGGATGGGCCGACTGCACCCTTGAGGATCAGCACGCGAAGGCCGAGCTGACCGCGTCCTACATCTCCAGTGCGCCCGAGGAGTTCCTGACCGCGGTGGCCCGGCTCGTCGCGGGCGAAACAGAGACGCGTGCCCAGTTCGAGGCCGAGCCGACTGCCTACCGGTGGATCTTCTACCGCGAAGGCGAGGACATCTAGATCCGCGTGCTGGAACTGTGCGACGGCAGCGATCACGACAACGAAGGAGCCGAGATCTGGTCCAGCCAGCTCGGCATCGACCAGCTCGCCCGCGCGGTGATCCGCTGTTTCGACGAGGTCGCACACACCCACGGCGAGAGTGGCTACAGGGGCAAGTGGGGCGAGCACTTCCCCCGAACCGAACTCGAAGCCCTCCGACGCCTCTGGCGCACTCACCAGCATCCCCAAGACACGTAGTCCGGAGGCCGCACAGGCGCTGCTCCCCAGATGGGATAGGCAAGTACGTCTTGACAATGTGGAATTGTCAAGACGTACTTGCCTCATGGCTTTACCAGACCTGGACGATCTCATCGCGGAAGTCGACCGGCGCTGCGACACCGCACACCGCAGCCCCGGCGGACAAGAACAGCCCGACTGGCTCGCTCTGCTCACCGTCGCCGCCCAACTCGCAGGCCAGATGCAGGCGCTGGCAGACGACCTGGTCGAGGACTACGTCGAGCACTGCCGGATGCACGGTTCCTCATGGACCGACATCGGCACCGCCCTGGGCGTGACCCGACAGGCGGTCCAGCAGCGTTTCCACGCGCCGCACAAGCGCTACAGCCCCGACACCATGACCGACGACCTCCGACAGGCGATGGTCCACGTCAAGCAGGCGGCGGTGCACCACCGCAACAATTACATCGGCACCGAGCACCTGCTCTGGGGACTGACCACGGAGGACAACAGCGCCACCCGGCTTCTGCGGGCCGTCGGGATCTTGCCGGAGACGGTCCACCGATCCGTCGGCACCAGGCTGAGCATGGGCGCCTCCCAGGCGGCCGAGCGCATCGCCTGGACGCCCTACTCCCGCAAGGCCATCGCCATCGCCGAGTCGCGCTCCAAGCAGAACGGCTCCGACCACATCGACTGCGACGACCTGCTCATCGGCCTCGCCCAGGTCGGCCGCGGAGTCGCCGCGGATGTCCTGACCACGGCTGGTTTCGACCCGACCGCTCTCGACGCCTGAGCCCACCGCAGCCCCGGCGAACGCAACCCGCCGGACTGTGAGATAGCGACCTCTGCCCGGACTCATGCAAGACAGGTCAGGTGCGTAGGCGCGGCCGGGTCCGTGAGTGGGGAGCACTGGGGCGGCTGTGTTCGGGGCGGTACGTGTCGGCACGCGAGGAGTTGCGGGTTCCGGGGCCCGGCGTGACAGGTCGGGGAATTTCGCGGTGATCGAATCGTTGCCGCATCGCGTACAACCCGGCCCGGTGCTCTGCTGTCCCCTCTTCAGTCGCGGGGGTGAACCTCCGGCCGATGCGTCTGCGCGCTCGGTCCAGGCTGCGAGGGAAAGGGCGGGTGGAGGATGGGGAAGGCGATGTGGAGAGCGGTGGTGGCAGGTGGGGCGGCGGTCGTGTTCACCGGGGTGGCGGCGGGGCCGGCTGGAGCGGCGGAGGGCGGGGTCTCCTTCAGCCGGGTCGCGGTGAACGGCGGGAAGCCGATCGTGATCGGGGTCAAGGAGGAGGTCGAGGTGCGTGCGTCCTTCCGGATGACGACCACGCTCAAGTACGACTTCGGGCCGATCGTGTTCCCCTACCGGGGGAGGCTCGACAACGCGGACACCGTGCACAACGCCGTCATCACGAGCGACTGTGAGGTCGTGGACAGGGCAAAAGGCATCTGCGACTTCGAGGAATGGCTGTACATCGACCCGCAGCACCCCGACGTCGGGAACGAGGACGCCGGCACCTGGAAGACCGCTGCTCGGGTCTTCCTTGCCGGCGACGGCCACGACGCTGACGACGAGAACCTCCCGTTGCGGATCCTGCGGGCCACCCGCGTCACCGTCAACGCCTCGCCGGAGCCGGTCACACAGGGGAAGACCCTCACCGTGACCGGGCGGATCACCCGGGCGAACTGGGACACCCACACGTATCAGGGCTACGCCGGGCGCACGGTGAGCCTGCAGTTCAAGGCGGCGGGCTCCTCCTCGTACAGGACCGTCACGAAGGCGAAATCGAGCAGTACGGGAGCGCTCAGGACCACGGTGAAGGCCACCGGGCCGGGTACGTGGCGGTGGACGTACTACGGGAACTCCACCTCCGGAGCAAAGTCGTCGGCCGGGGATCACGTCGCCGTGCGATGAGTCGCGGGGGCGGGGCCCGGCCCCGCCCCCGCCCACGACCCCGCCCGCTCGCCGGGTTCCGTCGCCACCGCCTTGGGGTGCGAAGCCGAGCCCTCCGCGGGGTCAGCGGAGGGCTCGGCCGGGTTGAGCGGAGGGATCAGCGACGGGTCCCGCGGGGTCAGTTGCGGACGCCCCGTTTGAACGCGGACTTGGACCAGAGGTAGCCGGTGAGGCCGATGGCCGCGCACCAGGTCAGGGCGATCCAGCCGCTGTTGCCGATCTCGGTGCCCATCAGCAGGCCGCGGAGGGTCTCGTTGATGGGGGTGAAGGGCTGGTGTTCGGCGAACCAGCGCAGACCGGTCGGCATGGAGTCGGTGGGGACGATGGCGCTGCCCAGGAAGGGGAGGAAGGTGATGGGCATGGGCATGTTGCTCGCGGACTCGACGGTCTTGGCGACCAGGCCCATTCCGGCCGCGAGCCAGGTCAGGGCGAGGGCCAGGACGGTCAGCAGGCCGACCACGGCGAGCCACTCCAGGGCGGTGGCGTTCGGCCGGAAGCCGATGGCCAGGGCCACGCCGGTGACCACGACGGTGCCGAGGACGGTCTGGACGAGGTTGCCCAGGACGTGGCCGGTGAGGAACGAGGCCCGGGAGATCGACATGGTGCGGAAGCGGTTCACGATGCCCTCGGTCATGTCCATGCACACGCTGAGGGCGGCCCCGATGCAGCCGGTGGCGACGGTCATCAGGATGATGCCGGGCGCCACGTAGTCGATGTAGTCGATGTCGGCCGCGCCGCCGCCCTGCGGCGCCTGCGGGACCTGGATACCGGCGCCGAGTGCGCCGCCGAAGGCGTAGTTGAAGAGGAGCAGGAAGAGGACCGGCATCATCACGATGGTGATGACGACGGACGGATAGCGGATCGCGCGCTTGATGTTGCGGCGGAACATGGTGACGGAGTCGCGGGCCGCGTAGCTGACGCTGCTCATCGGGAGATCTCCTGCTGCTGCTTGTCGCCGGTCAGGGTGAGGAAGACGTCGTCGAGGTCAGGGGTGTGCTGCGAGAGCGCCTCGGGGGTGACCCCGGCGCCGTCGAGGATGTCCAGGACCGCGCGGAGGGTGGGGACGGTGCCGTCGGAGGGGATCTGGAGGGTGAGTTCCTCGTCGTCGCGAGCGGTCGCGGCGAAGTGGGACGCGGCCAGCTCCAGGGCCTCGGCATCGGCGAACCTGAGCGAGATGTGACCGCCGGGGATCAGGCGCTTGAGCTCCTCCGCCGTACCTTCGGCGACCAGTTCTCCGCCGTCGAGCACGGCGATACGGTCGGCCAGTTGGTCGGCCTCCTCCAGGTACTGGGTGGTGAGGAAGATCGTCACGCCGTCCTCGTCGACCAGGGAGCGGATGATCTCCCACATGGTGCGGCGGGAGCGCGGGTCCAGGCCGGTCGTGGGCTCGTCGAGGAAGATGATGCGCGGGTCGCCGACCAGCGTCATCGCCAGGTCCAGCTTGCGGCGCATCCCGCCGGAGTAGGTGGCGACGGGCTTGCGGGCGGCCTCGGTGAGGTCGAAGCGGGCGAGCAGCTCGGCGGCGCGGCGTCGGCCCTCGCGGCGGGACAGGTGGTGCAGGTCCGCCATGAGCAGCAGGTTCTCCTCGGCGTTGAGGAGGTTGTCGACGGCGGCGAACTGGCCGGTGACGCCGATGAGTTTGCGTACGGCGTCGGGCTCGCGGTCCAGGTCGTGACCGGCGAGGCGGGCGGTGCCGGAGTCCGCGGCGATCAGCGTCGACAGGATCTGGACGGTCGTGGTCTTGCCCGCGCCGTTGGGGCCGAGCAGGGCGAAGACGGTGCCGGCCGGGATGTCGAGGTCGATACCGCGCAGAACCTGCTTGTCGCCGTACGACTTGGTCAGGCCGGTGGCGGTGAGGCCGGCGGCGGGGGTGCCGGTGGTCGGGATGCCGGCCGTGGTGAGGCCGGTGGTGGTCGTGTCGCGGGCGGGGTGCGGGGTGTTCGTGGCGGGTGCAGCGTTGGACGCACGATTTGATGCGGGCATGACAGATAGCTCCTTGGCGGAGTTCGAGAAGCAAGAGGGGTTCTACGAAGGCGGGGAGGCGGGCTCCGACGGAGGAAGGGCGGCGGGCGGCCGGGGCGGGGCGCGCCGGGCGGGGGCTACGGGGGGCGTCGCCCGCCGGTTACGGGCCGGCGTCGCCCGTAGCCGTCAGGCCCGGCGGATGTGGATGTCGCCGACCGAGGTGCGGGCGGTGACCTCCACCGTGTCGGCGGCGTCGCCGGGGCCGTCGGCGGAGCCGAGGGTGCTGCGCAGGACACCGACCTTGGTGTGGACGTCGAGCCACGCGGCGGTCGTCTCGGGGATGCCGACCTCCAGGTCTCCGGTGGAACCGCGCAGGGTGACCTTGCCGCGGCTGACGCGGCCCAGCCGGATACCGCCGTTGGCGGACTTGGCCTCCACGTCGGAGTGGGCGGCGCCGACGTCGATCCTGCCGTTGGCGGAGGAGATCTCCAACGTGCCGGTGATCTCGGCGAGTTCGGTGTCGCCGTTGCCGTTCTTGACGACCAGGCCGCCCTCCACCGTGCCGACGGTGACACGGCCGGCCGCGATGATCTCGACCGAGGCGGTGGCGCGGTCCAGGTGGACCATGCCGAGTTCGCTCTTCAGCCGGGCGGTGGTGGCCTCCTCGACGTGAAGGTCACCGACCGAGGTCTTCAGCCGGGTCTCGCCGAGGCGTCCGGAGCAGTGGAAGTCACCGACCTGGGTGGTGCCCTCCAGGGTGGAGCCGGTCGGCAGGGCGATGGTGATGTCGATGCCACCGACCTTCCCGAAGGGCGAGTTCTTGCGCGGGCCCTTCACCGTGAGGACACCGCCGGAGCAGGTCACCTTCGTCTGGCCGACGGCCTTGAGGTCCGCGTCGGAGGCGGGGTTGGAGGGCTGGACGTCGACGATGGTGTCGGTGCGGTCGGAGGCGATGATCCGGGTGTTGCCGATGGAGTACTCGACGATCGCGGTGATCGGCTCAGGGGTGTCGTACGAAGGCATGACGGATCTCCCGTCCTCTCTGGAGGGGTGGGTGAGGGTGGAGTGCGAGTGCGGGGCTCTGGAGCAGGGGTTGCCAACTGCTTGCCGGGAGGTGCGTAGGAGGGTGAATGAGCTCGATCGTGTGATGGTCGGCTTCCCGGCTTGCGGCGGTGTGGGCTGTTCGGGCTACGGTGAGCGGGCGATCTGGGACACCGGGAACGGAGCCAGCGTGCGGAGCCCCCTTTCCTCCGGAGGGAAGGTCTGGGGCCTTTCCGTCGCCCTCTGTCCGTACCCCCTTGGCCAGGTCGTGAGGGAACCGGCCTCCCGGGATCGGACCACGCACAGGATGCGTGTCGCCGCCCTGGGGTTGAGTACGCCGGGGACCAGTACGCCCAAGACCGTTCGGGGCGTGCGGCTGGGCGGGCTCACTCATGCTCAGTCCCCAGGAACGGTCAGCGGACCCAGCCGGTGAAGTTCCTGTCTCCGGGTGCGCGGTTCTGCCCGGGGGCGGGCGGCGCGGCCGTACGGGCGCCGGGCCCCGGGGTGAGGGCGGCGGAGGTGGCGCGGACCAGCCAGGCGTTGACCGAGAGCCCTTCGCGGCCGGCCGCCTCCTCCAGGCGGGCCTTGAGGTGAGCGGGGAGGCGGAAGTTGATACGGGCCGAGGCGCCGTCGTCGCTCTCCGGCACGGGGGGCGGGGCGGGTGACTCGACCCAGGGCGTGGCCACCTCCGCGACCGTGGTGGGCGGCAGCGTCACCACGAACTCCGGGTCGGCACCGCGCAGTCGTACGTCGACCGAGCCCGGGGCCAGCTCTCGGGTGACCTCGCCCATCGCCGCCGAGAGGGCGGTGAGAAGGGTGAGGCGGGTGGCGGAGTCCAGGGGCGCGACGAGACGCTCGGCCAACGCCCGGGCCTCGTCACCGCCGGCCTCGGCAGCGACGACGAGCTCCTGGCGGAGGCGGTCGACGTAGGGGGTGAGGTCCATGACGCCATCATGGCACATCGATGGCGCCATGTGAAGCCGGAGTGGCACAGGCGGGGCGTCGGCGATCTAGCCGACCGGGCGAGAGCCACACAGTTGTCGCAGGTCAGAGCCACTTCCGATTGCGGCGCACGACGCGGCACGCGCAGGCACAATGGGGCTTCCGGTGAGCCGCCGACACCTCCGAGTGGCGCCAATGCAGCACTACATGGCACCGTATGGCGCCACCTGACACCGAATGGCGCCACCGAGCGCCATCGAGAACCACGGTGGCGCCACAGGCATACCGACGTGGCGCAACGCGCCCAGCGGCTGCCAGCACCCACGAGCCGACGTTTTCCGGACAACGATCGCGAGGACGCCCTCGCCCGCCGCCCCGCCCCCGCGCCGCCGACGGGTCCCACCCCGCCCTGCCCCTCATGGGGGCGCCGCTCCCCCACCCTGGCGGAAAAGCGCGAGGCAGCTGCGCGGCGCGGGAAATCATGAGGCATGCGCCCGGATGACTGGCACCTCACCGAAGACGTCCACGAGTACCTCGCCCGAGCCGGAGAGTTCCTGCGCTCGCGCCCCGCCCTGCACACCATGCACCTGACGGCGACCGAGAAGCACCGAGCGAACGCAGGGCTCACGAACGGGCCGATCACGAACGGGACGAGCGCGAACGGGACGTCCTCGCGCCACCCCGAACCCCCCGTATTCGGCCGACTGGAGCGCGACGGCGAGGTCCACGCCGCCTTCTACCAGCGCGCCTCGACCAGCCCCCTGAGCCTCACCTCCGTCACCCCCGAGCAGGCCGACGCGCTCGCCGCGCGCTTGGCGGACCTGGGGCACCCGGTTCACGGAGTCAGCGCGGACCACGACGCGTCGACCGCCTTCGCCGAGGCCTGGCAGCGGCGTACGGGCGCGGAGCCGGTGGTCACCACGCGGCTGCATCTCTACCGCCTCGGCACGCTCACCCCACAGGACCCCTTCCCGGAAGGCCGGGGTCACCTCGTGGGCGAGGGGGACCGCGAGCAACTCATCCGCTGGTGCCGTGAGTTCTGCGTCGATGTCGGGGAGCAGTACTCCATCGACCTGATCGACGCCGGCGCCTGGGACGACTCACGCTTCGGGGACAGGAACTTCACGTTCTGGCAGACCCCGGACGGCAGCCCCGTCTCCATGGCCGCCGCGACCTCGATCGTCGGCGGCATGGTCAGGGTGGACCCCGTCTACACCCCGGCCCACCTCCGGGGCCGCGGCTACGCGGGGGCCGTCACGGTCGAGGCGAGCCGTGCCGCGCTGGCCGCGGGCGCGAAGGAGGTCGTGCTGTTCACGGACCCCGGCAACCCCACCAGCAACGCCCTCTACCAGCGTCTCGGGTACGTCCGCCTCACCGACTTCACGGTGTACGACTTCTCGTCGACCGCGCCCGAGCCCGAGCCCGAGGCGGGTCCTCCGCCGGCCTGACGCCTCGATGAGCGGGAACCGACGGCGGGCAGCGGGGCGCTGGGAGCCGGGCGCCGTGGCCCGGGCCCCAGCCACGGGCGCGGGCGCGGATATGTGGTGGACAGAGATCCCGTGGCCGGGAGACTGGGGGCATGACCGCCGCCGACACAGACGCCAAGGCCGATCTCCATCACTATCTGCAAGCCGCCCGCGACGCCCTGGTGTGGAAGCTCGACGGGCTGTCGGAATACGACGCCCGCCGCCCGCTCACGCCGACCGGCACCAACCTCCTGGGGCTGCTGAAGCACACCGCCCGTGTCGAACTGGGCTATCTCGGCGACACGTTCGGACGGCCCGCGACAGAACCTCTGGCCCAGCTCGACTTCGACGCCGACCCCAACGCGGACATGTACGCCACCGCCGCCGAGTCCCGTGAGGACATCGTGGGCCTCTACCGCCGGGCCTGGGCCCACGCGGACGCGACCATCGACGCGCTGCCGCTGGACACCGTCGGCCGGGTGCCGTGGTGGCCCGACGGCCGGGACGAGGTGACGTTGCACCACGCCGTCGTCCGCGTGATCGCCGACACCCACCGCCACGCCGGCCACGCCGACATCCTCCGGGAACTCATCGACGGCACGGTGGGCATGAACGACGGCAACACCAGCCTCCCGTCGACCGACCCGGCGTGGTGGGAGAACTATCGGGACCGCCTGGAACGCCTGGCCAAGGAGGCCGACGGAAAAGCGTGAAAACGGCTGGCAACAGGCGTTCGCCGAGAGGCAATCCGCAGGCCTGTCCCTAAATACACATTGCCCAGTCCTACCGACATCCCTTATTGTGAGCGCATGACTGCCGGGTCGGCCTTGTGCCGTGAGCGGATGGGTTACCCGGCCTCCGAGTGAGGCCGGGGCGGGCCAGGAGCCCGCCCGTTGAAGTTCCGCGCGCCTCCATGACGTTCTCCAACACCGTTGCGAACTGCCGGTGTTCCGTCGCGCGCGTCGAACTCCCCTTCACACCAACACCGCAAGGCGCCATGCCTTTTGCCGTGCATTCCGCCGCCGCTGCCCGCATTCCACCGCTTCCGTCGACCCTTCCTCTGTCGACGCGTATTTCGATGGAACCGCGCTGACGGCACTGTGCTGACGCGCGCGCCGCGGTAATCACCCATGCCCGAATTCCGCGACGCAGCACGTCGCCGTCTCCGAAAGCAGAGAATGCCCAACCCCTTCAACCAGCAAGTCATCGACGAATTCCGCGCCCGTCACGGCGAGGTCGGCGGCTATTTCGAAGGCGCCCGTCTGATCCTCCTGACCACCACCGGCGCCCGCACCGGCAACCGGCACACCACCCCCCTCGGCTACCTCCCCGACGGCGACGGCACGATCTTGGTCATCGCGTCGGCCGGGGGATCACCGAAACACCCCGACTGGTACCGGAACATCACGGCCGACCCCCGGGTCACCGTGGAGACCGGCGCCTTCACCTACGAGGCCGACGCCGTCGTCCTGCACGGCGAGGAACGGGACCGGGCCTTCGCGCGGGCCGTCGAGGACGAACCGGGGTGGGCCGAGTACCAGGCGAAGACGGACCGTACGATCCCGGTCGTCGCCCTGCGCGAGGTGCCCGTGGCCGGACCGCCGAACGTCAACGCCGACTCCATGGGCGAGGCCCTCAAGGTGGTCCATGACGCCTTCCGGCGCGAACTCGCCCTGATCAAGAAGGAGTTGATCGCCAGCGGCGGCCGGGCCGGACTCGGCGCCCAGCTCCGCGTCAACTGCCTCACCTTCTGCCAGGGGCTGCACAACCACCACACCGGCGAGGCCATGGGCCTGTTCCCCTTCCTCGGCGAACGCCACCCCGAGCTGGCCCCCGCCCTGATCCGCCTCGACGAGGAGCACGAGCGCATCGCCGCCCTCGTCGAGGATCTACGCCGGGTGGTGACGGCCGAGAACGCCGACCCCGTCGTCGTACTCCCCGAGGTGGAGCGCCTCATCGACGAACTCGAAGCCCATCTCGCTTACGAGGAGGAGCAGTTCATCCCGGTGCTGGAGGCCGCGACGCAACCCGCGGAGTGGGCGGCGGAGCGCGAGGGCGAGACCGCGGCCTCGTGAGAGAGGCACGGACGCGGGCCCGTCGGAGGCCGCCGGGCGCGGTGGGACGAGCGACCGTGTGAACCACCGGCGAGCGGCGGCCACGAGCCCCCTGGGGGGAGGGAGATCGGGCTCGCACCGCCGCTCACCGGCACCCGCTCACCGTAGCCACGGCCCTGATCAGCGAGGTGCCGGTACGGTCATGACTCCGCCGCCTTCCGGTAACACGCACCCCGCCCGGGTCACCACGGCAGCGCACGCGTGTGCACCACGTCCAGTCGCGACACGGCGCGGGTGAGGACGACGTACAGGCGGTGCAGCCCCCGTTCCTCGGCCGCCGCGATCGCCGCCGGTTCGACGACCACGACATGGTCGTACTCCAGGCCCTTCGCCACCCCTGCCCCCAACACCGTCACCCGCGACCGGAGTTCGTCCGGGCCGCCCGTCGCGATGCCGGCCTCGTCGAGCGCCTGCCGCAGCCGTACGACGTCGGGTCCGTCGGCCGCGACGACCCCGACGGACCCCTCGTGCCCGAGCGCGTCCCGCACGGCGGCCACGGCCTCGGCGACGACCTCCGCACCAACCGCGATCGCCCCGGCCTCAGCCCCCTCAGCCCCCTCCACCCTCCTGATCCGCAGTTCCCCGTCCCGCCGCAGGGACCGTGCGGCCGGCACGTCCACCCCCAGGCGCCCCAGCAGCCCGTTCGCCAGTCCCACGACGGCCTGCGGCACCCGGAATCCCGTGGTCAGCGGGACGACGTGGGCATCCGGCTTGCCCAGGTGGGCGAGGAGGCCGGGCCAGTCGCGGGCGGCCCACGGGGTGGTCCCCTGGGCGAGGTCGCCCAGGACGGTCACCGAGCCGTAGGCCGCCCGGCGGGCGATCGCGCGGCACTCCATCGGGGAGAGGTCCTGCGCCTCGTCGACGACGACATGCCCGTAGCCGTCGGGGTGGGCGAGGAGCCCCGCGACCTCGTCGAGGAGGACGAGATCGGCGGCTGACCAGCGCGCCGACCGCCAGGTGCGCGGCGGCTTCGCCCAGCCGATGGCCTTCTGCTCGTCGGCGTCGAGCAGCCCCTCCGCCGCGTCGGCGAGCGCGTCCGGGTCCCCGAGCAGCCGGGCCACGACCTCCTCCGGCCGGACCTTCGGCCATACGGCGTCGACGTACGCGCCGACCGGCCGCGACCGCGAGATGCGGTACAGCCAGGCGTTCGGGCGCGGCCCCGCCCGCCGCTCCGCCTGCTCCCGCAGCAGCCCAACCACCCGTGCCCGGACCCGCTCCCGCCCGATGTCGTACGGCAGTTGCTCGGCGCGTACGTCCGCCACGATGCGCCGCAGTTCGTCCCCGGCCACCCGCCAGCGGTACGAGCCCTCCGCCAGCACCAAGGCCCCGAACGCCTCCGCACGCGCCCGCTCCCCACCTGCGACGCCGGCGTACAGCGCTCGTCGGAGCACCCCCGCCATCCGGGCGTCGTGCTTCACGACCGCCGCCCGCTCGGCGTCCTCGGCCCGCACCTCGTGCCGGGCGATCTCGTCCGTGACCGTCGACTGGCGTACGCCCGTCTCGCCCAGCGCGGGCAGCACCTCGGCGATGTACGAGAGGAACGTGCGGTTGGGGCCGAGGATCAGCAGTCCGCCGCGACGGATGCGCTGGGGGTGGGTGTAGAGGAGGTACGCGGCGCGGTGCAGCCCGACGGCCGTCTTGCCGGTGCCGGGGGCGCCCTGGACACAGACGGAGGTCGCGAGATCCGCCCGCACGAGATCGTCCTGCTCCGGCTGGATGGTGGCCGCGATGTCCCGCATCGGACCGAGCCGAGGCCGCTCGATCTCGGCAGCGAGGAGACTGCCCGGGGAGGATGTATCCACACCAGTAGCAGCACCGGCACCGGCACCGGCACCGGCCAGGTGGTCGTCCTCCAGCCCCGTGAGGTCGGCCGAGTCCCCCCGGCTCCCCGGTGCCCACCCGAAACGACGCCGGACGGCCACGCCCTGGGGATCACGCGAACTCGCCTGGTAGAAGGCCCGCGAGACCGGCGCCCGCCAGTCCACGACGAGCGGTGGCACACCGGGGTCCTCGCTGATCCGCAGCCGCCCGAGGTGATAGCTCTGCCCGGCATGGTCACCGTGCGCCTGCCCGGCATGGTCGCTGTCGACCTGGGCGGCGAAGTCGAGCCGCCCGAAGAACAGCGGCCCCTCCGGCAGCTCGCGCATCTCCTTGGCACGACTGCGCAGCCGGTACCCGAGCACCTCCGCGTCGGCGCCCGAGGCGGAGACGTCCTCGCCGACGACGACCTGCTCGTCCGCCCCCGCGACCATGGCGGCGAGAGCGGCGCGGCAGGTGTCGTGGTACGCGCGTTCCCTGGCCAGGACGTCCTGGAGGAGGGCGGAATCGGCGGCGGGGTCGGCGGCGTAGTGGTCGGCAGGTTCGCGAGGCGTCATTCCGCCGAGCGTACCCAAAAACGCAACCGAGTTACATTTATTACCGAGGATCAAGAACCTGCGAGCGGCTGCGGGCGGCCTCCCCTCACCCCACCCCGAGCGGCAGCGCCCCCTCCAACCGCCCGAAGACCCGCTCGGCAGCGGCGACGGCGTCCCGCTCGACCTCCTCCAGCGGATCCCCCCGCTCCACCCGCCGCCGGTTCTCCTCCGCGAGCACCCGCCGTACGGTCACGATCTGCCCGGCGGCGACCCGCGCGTCGAGCCCGCCCCCGAGCACCTCGGCGAGCGCCGCCTCGGCCCGCTCCAGATGGCCGTACGCCCGCGCGACCAGCGACGGCGTCCCGTAGAGCAGCCGGTGGAAGGCGAGCACCTGCGGATGGTCGCTCAACCCGGTCACCGGGTCCCGCCGGGCCAGCCCCGCCAGAAAATGCGCCCGTACGGCCCCGACCACCGACTCGCCCTCGGCCCGGCCCGCGACCACCCGCGCCGTCTCGTCCTCGTGATCGGCGATCCGGTACAGGACGAGGTCCTCCTTCGCCGGGAAGTACCGGAAGAGCGTCGGCTTCGAGATCTCCGCCGCCGCGGCCACCTCGGCCACGGACACCGCGTCGAACCCCTTCTCCAGAAACAGCCGGATCGCCACGTCCGACACCGTCTCGTACGTCCGCCGCTTCTTACGCTCCCGCAGCCCGCTGCCGCTGCCGCCGTCGCCCCGGCTCCCGCTCCCGCTCCCGCGCTCACTCATGCCGTCGAGCCTAGGCATCGCCGCCGTGGTCCCGGAGCCACCGGGTCAGCGCGGCCTCGATCGCCGACACACCCGGGACCTCCGCGACGCCCAGGGGGTACGCGCCCTTGCTCAGTACGTCCCACAGCGCCCAGCTCGCGCGGCGGAGCCGGGCCCGGTGTTCCGCGCGGTCCGCCGTGGGCGCGAGGCACAGCGCCTGCGAGGTGCGGATGACGTCGGTGAACACCGACTGCGCCTTCTTGTAGTCGAGCAGTTTCGGCAGGTCATCCCGCCAGCCTCGGGAGCTTCCCGGGCGGACGTCCTCCACGAGCGCGCACCAGCGTTCCGTCATCCGGCGTTCCTGGTCCAGCGGGTAGCGCATCAGGTAGAGGTGGGTGGCGAGGTCGTAGAGGGGATCGCCGAACATCGCGAGTTCCCAGTCGATGGCCCAGAGACGGCGGTCGCGGTCGACGATGAGGTTCTCGCGGTGGAGATCGGCGTGCAGGAGGCAGAAGGGGCGCTCGCGCAGGCCTGACACGTGCTTCCTGAGCTGTCGGAAGGAGTCGGAGTCGAGCTTCAGGTCCGCGAACAGGTTCCCGTACTCCGGCAGGTTGTCCCCGTACACCCGGTCCTCGGTGAAGCAGATCAGCCGGTCGAGGAAGCCCGCGCTGTCGCCCTCCCGCGCGCGGTCCAGCCCCTCGCACCTGCGCTTCACGAGGAGGGCTTGGGGCTGGACCTCGACCAGTTGCCGGAAAAGCTCCAGGATCTGCTCGAACTCCTTGTCCGGGACCGACGTGTCGGACGGGTGCAGCGCCCCGAGCGTCTCTCCCTCGATGAACCGCTGGAGGACCGTTCCCTCGACCTCGATGAGGTCGGGAATGTTGCCGATACGCCCCTGGAGCTCCGTGAGCAGGCGCTCCTCCGAATGGAAGCAGCGCCGGTCGAACCACAGCAGGCTGTCGCGCGGCTCACGGCACTTCCAGCGTCCGCCCCCACCGACGCCGGCCTCGCGGGGCAGGCGGAAGACATACGTCTCGTGGTGGTAGCCGCTGAGCGGTCCCTCCACCTCACCCGGGTCGGCGCTCATCTCACCGGCGCGGCGCCGCCCCGTGGAATCCGATTCAGCTGGCATCGCCCGTTCTCTCGCCGTGGTCGCACCCGTGGTGAAATCCAGGAAGTGGAGGCACGGTACTCCTCCGTGGGCGAGCATCGTGCCAGAAGCGCGGCTTTCGCAGGTGACGGTCCACCGGTTGAACGCTCACGCGTCGTCCCCCGTACTGACACGCATCGCGCGACTGTCCGAAGGTGTCCCACGCGTGGGTCGGACGGTCGACTGCACCACACTGATCACGATGACTGCCATGAACCCCACCCTCCCCAAGACGACCGAGCCGCCCCGACCGCGCCGGCTGCTCGACGACGTCCGAGCCGTCCTCCTCGACTTCGACGGCCCGGTCTGCGACCTGTTCGCCGGACGGTCGACCCGGCCCGTCGCCAGGGAGATCAAGGCCATGGCACGCAAGAAGTGGAATGTGCTGGACCCCGCCGTGGAGGCGTGCGACGACTCGCACACCGTCCTCCAGCTCCTCCGGGACATGCTGGACCGAAGGAGGGAGTCCGCCCTCGACCCCGGCGCCCTCGACCCCGCCGTCCTCGACCCCGCCGTCCTTCGCGCCGCGAGCGACATCGTCACGCGGTACGAGGACGAGGCGGTGGCTGCCGCGATGCCGGCGCCGGGGGTCGATCTGCTGCTGGACACCCTGGTCGAACACGGGAAGCGGCTGGCGATCGTGACGAACAACGCGGAAGGACCTGTACGCAAGTTCCTCGAACTTCACGGGATGTCCCGGAAGTTCGAGGCGGTCTGCGGCCGCGACCCGCGTGACCCCCGCCGTATGAAGCCCGACCCGAGTGCGGTGCGGTTCGCCCTGGAACGTTTGGGGGGCATCAGGCCGGACGCCGCCGTGCTGATCGGCGACCAGCCCAGCGACCTGCGGGCGGCGGCGTCCGCAGGCGTAGGGTTCCTGGGCTACGCGCCGGACCATGAGCGGGACCGCCGACTGCGCCACGCGGGGGCGCACGCCGTGGTCGCCTCACACGCGGAGCTGATCGCCGCGTGCGCACCTCACCCGGCCGGCCACCTCCACCCGCTCAGTCACGCTCGTCCGTGAGCAGGGTCCAGACCGAGTCGAACCAGGCCTGCGCGGCGTCGACGAACTCGCTCCCCTGGGACGACGGATCGCTGTCCTTGACGTGGTGGGTGAGGGTGGCGCCCAGGCCGAGCACGTCGAGGGCATCGACCAGTTCGCCCCCGCCCACCTCGATCGGACGCACGACGACCGTGTAGAAGCCGTGCAGCGCCTCGGTCTGGTTGCGCAGATACACCTTGAAGGTCGGAGTGATCGGCGCGTGCCGGACCTCGACGTCGACGTGCGGGACGAGGCCCTCGCGTTGGAGATCCTCCAGCGCCTCGCGCAACGACGATTCCTGCACCCGGGTGATGCCGCGAAGGCGCTCTTGCGGCCGTGTGTCCTCCTCGGCCCCTCTGGCGGTCGGATACGGCAGCGGCATCGACTCGCGTGGCAGCAGCATGCGCAGCACGATGCGTTCGGGCCTGATCTCCCCGTCGCGCACCCGTTCCGCCTGCAGCCGGATGTGCGTGCTGAGGGACTCCGAGGTCAGGGTGTGGATGTCCAGGAGCACTTCGCGCTGCTCGAAGGCGGCATCGAAGAACGAGCGCGGTGTCACCTTGACCGCTGCCCGGGGCCGGGCGCGGCCCCGCACCCGGGTCCCGCTCCCCCGCCGGGTCTCGACCAGGCCTTCCTCCCTCAGCCGGGCCAGCACCTTCTGGAGGGTGTCACGGGAGACTTCGAGCGTCTCGACAAGTTGCCGCTGGGGAGGCAGCGACGTCCCCACCGGGTACGTTCCGTCCGCCATCCCGGCCCGCAGTGTCTCCAGGGCATGCTCGAACTTGCTGCCGCCACCCTCACCGGTCCATGTATCGCCCACGTCCCGACCGTACCGCCTCCCGCCCGCGGGCAAACCAGTTTCGGTCGCCAGCAGCCCAACTGGACCGCTGGTTAAGGGATCAGTCCAATCGGGAACACCAATTACAGGTCAATCACTGGCCAATTGGACTGGCTGCCGGGGCAGTCGGCCGGACGGGGGTGGCGAACATGGTGTTCTGGGAGGTGCTGGTGGCAGCGGTCCAATTCCTCGCGGCCCATCTGGTGGGGCGGGCCCTCGGCCCTCTCGGGCTCTTCCTGATGGTCGTCGTGGCCGTGGCCCTGCGGATCGGCCAGGCACGCCTGGCCTGGTGGACGGCGCTCCTCTTCCTCCTCCTGATGGTTCAGGCCTGATCCGGGAGGTGGGTGCGGAGGACGTCCAGGACCGGTTTCAGGGAGTTCACCGTGTGGGAGAGAGGGACGCCCACTTCCAGGAGAGCCTTGAGCTTGCGTTCGTTACGCGCGTAGCCCAGGAACGGAACGCCGGCTTCACGGGCGGCCTCGAAATCGGTGGGGGCGTCGCCGAGCATGAGGGAGCGTGACGGTTCGGCGCCCATCGCGTTGAGGGCCTGGCGCAGGGTGTGGGGGTGCGGCTTCATGCGGTCGAGGTCGCGCGTACGGCCGTAGATGTAGGGGAAGCAGTCGGTGAGACCCCGGGTCTCGATGTAACGGGCGGCCGCGAGCGCGGAGTTGTTGGTCGTGATGGCGAACCTCGCCCGCCGCGACCAGGTCCGGATGAGCGGGTCGGCCCAGGTGGTGGGGTACGCCTTGGGCGCCGCGGTCAGCTCCTGCTGGGTGAGCCACTCCTCCACGTCGATGATCAGGTCGCTGCTCGGATGACGCCGGCCCAGCCCCAGGAGCACCACCTGCGGGTCGGCCGTGCCCCGCTCCCGCTCGGTCAGCAGACCGCCCAGCCCACGCCTGTCGATCAACGCCACCAGATCCCGGGCCACTTGGTGCGCGGGGTGCCCGGAGAACAGTCGGCAGATCGGCCCGTCCAGGTCCCAGAGCACGAAGCGGACGGGCGTGATCAGTTCTCGAAGCTCTCGAAGGGCGTCTGTCTCTGCTGTCACCGGTTCAGTCTGCGCCGTATCAGCCGTGTCAGGAGTCACTAGGAGAGTGTCAGGTCCGTCGTGATGGTTTCCCAGAGGGCGTTGAACCATTGCTGGGACTGATCGACGAAGGCGGCGTCGCGGGGACCGGTCTCCTTCTCGAAGGAGAAGAGGAGGGACTGGGTGCCGAACGCGTCGTACATCTGCAGGGGGCCGTCGTCCATCTGCTCCTCGCGCTTCATGAGCATGTAGTAGGCGATCAGGGCCTCCCGCCCGTTGAGGAGGTACAGCTTGACGGGCGGCGTGAAGGGCAGGGCCCGGAAGGTCACCCGGACGTCGAGCTCGTGCGAGGTGCGCAGGGCCTGGAGGTTGTGGCGCAGGACGCGGATCTGGGCGTTGCGCTGGTCGAGCCAGCGCCGGTGGACGGGGTCCTCCTCGTCCGCCTCGCCCCGCGCCTCCACCGGCACCGGGAACGCCAGGTTGATCTTCCGGGAAGGAAGGAGAATGCGTACGTCGATGGACTCGGGGCGGATCGTTCCCTCATGGATGAGGCGGACCGGTTCGCCGAGGGCCAGCATCAGGGTCTCCGCGGTGAGACAGGCCGCGTCGACGCGGACGTGCGGTGCGGAGAACGCCTCGGCCAGGCGGGGCGCGAGGCTCACCATCGTGGGCTGCGGCGCTTCGACCCGGGGGGCGTGGCCGACCTCGGCGACCCGGGGCGGGCTCCCCTTGCTCACGTTGCTCAGCAGCCCGTCGTCCTGGAGGGCGCGCAGGGCCTGGCGGACCGTGCCGCGCTCCACGCCGAACTCCTCCGCCAGTTCGGCCTGGGTGGGCAGGCGCTCGCCGGGGCGGAGGTCGCCGCCGCGGATGCGCTCCCGCAGGGTGGCGGCGATCTCCTGGGACGAGAGCTTTTTGCTGCCGTTCACTGCAACGTTCTCCTGGGTCACGACCAAACGCTACAACTCTCACCCATCTTTGGGGAGTTCAGAGGAAGGTGGTTATGAACATAGACCAAGTGGGAACCATTTAAACGAAGTTGGTTGCCAACTTTGTCGAGTTGGTGGAAGTTCCCCTTCTTCATGGCTCCGCCCGCCCCAGCCCTTCGGAGGAGGTACCACCATGCCCGCTGCCATCGCCCTCGTCTCCGCCCTCGCCGTCGTCGCCCTCCAGCGCTTCGTCGAATGGCGTTACGGCACCATGGGAATCGTCGGCCTGCTGTTCCTCACGGTCGGGCTGAAGGCGAACAACCACACATGCAGCTCGATCGGCGCGGTCATCCTCGCGCTGATGTTCGCCGGACCGGCGATGTGAGACGACCTGCCCCGAGGCCGACGCCGGCGGCCGTCAGCCGGTGATCGGCGGCCCTCAGCTCGTGAGCAGCAGGTCCGAGCTGATGGTCTCCCAGAGCGCGTCGAACCAGAGGCGGGACTGTTCGACGAAGGTCGTGTCCCGAGGCGCCGCGCCCGCGCTCCGCTCGAACGCGAACAGCGTGGACTGCGTGCCCTCGGCGTCGTACATCTCCAGCTGCTCACTGTCCACCTCGGCCTCCTTCCGCTGCACCGTGTAGTACGCGAACAGCGCCTCCTGGCCGTTGAGGAGGTACAGCTTCACGGGCGGGGTGAACGGCAGGGCGCGGAAGGACACATGGACGTCCACGCCGTGCGTGGACCGTAACGCCAGCAGGTTGTGCTTGAGCACCTGCCCCTGGGCGTTGCGCTGGGCGAGCCAGCGGCGCTGCAGCCGGCCGTCGACCGACGCGTCGACCGGGGCCGGGAAGGCCAGCGGGATGTCACGGCTGGGCAGCATCACCCGGACGTCGACCCTGGCCGGTTTTATGCGCCCCGCGTGAATCTCGCGCAACGACTCACCCACGGCGAGCGTGAGGGACACGGAGGTCAGACAGAGGGCGTCGATCTTCACGTGCGGGGCCGCGAAGGCGGCGGATATGCGAGGGCCGAGCTCCACCATCGTCGGCCGTGGGGCGGCTCCCGGACCGCCGACGGCCGCCGCGCCCAGGCGGGGGGCGACAGTCGCCGGACTGCCCTTGGAAACGTTGGTCAGCAGGTGCTCCGACTGCAGGATGCGCAAGGCCTGCCGTACGGCACCGCGTTCCACGCCGAACTCGTCGGCCAGCTTCGCCTGCGTGGGCATGCGCTGTCCCGGTCGCAGCTCGCCGGACCTGATCCGGCCGCGCAACACGTCAGCCACCTCGTGGTGTGACCTCTGGGGCCGCTGTGACGACTTCCGCCCGTCGACGGCCGTGCGTTCCCGCTCCACGCACAAACACTACAACTTCTCGCCATCTTTGGGCAGTTCGTGGGAAGGTGGTTATGAGACGACTCCAAGCGGAGATAAGTAAGGTGAAGTTGGTCGCCAACTTTCGCAACCTGGTCAAACTTTCCGATGGTTGGTGACTCTGGCAACTGCCACCGACCCTCACCCAGGACCGACCGATCGACCTCCCTTCCGGAGGGGAGCCGGGAGTTCGACCGGTCCGCACCGTCACAACTGAATGGTTCAGCCACAACTGAATGCGCAGCCACAACCACAACTGAACAGCTCAGCACCGAAGCGAAACAACTGAACAGCTACGGATAACCGCAACACACCAGGAAAGGTCCCCAGAGGTCCCAAGGACCTCAGAAGATGTCCGGGCACCACGGGCGCCTGGACGTCCGCAGCAGGGCGTCGGCCACGGAGGCGGCGCCCTTCCGCTGTTCCCGCACCCGCCCGAGCGCCGCGAGCCGTACGGCCGACTCGTCGCCGAGCCACAGCGTCGCCAGGTCCGCGACCTCCAGGACGAGGTCGCCGTCCTCGCTCGTCGGCACACAACTCGCCCCGTCCGGGCCCGCGTCCAGCCGGTACCGCCCGTCGGCGAAGCCGCCCCCGTCCACCACCTCCAGCACCAGCGTCCCGGTCCCCGCGTACGTACGCGCCTCCAGCGCCCGTACGACGTCCAGGATCCGCACCCACAGCCAGTCCGCGTGGGTGGTGACGCTCACGGCGCGCGGGTCGGGGAAGAAGTGCGGCAGGAGGTCGTCGGGGGCCCGCCAGCCGCACTTGACCTTGGTGATCCAGTCGATCGAGCAGAGGTAGTGCCACAGGGCGCGCTCGGCGGCGGGGGTCGTCGCGATCAGCCAGTTGACGTCGGCCGTGTTCTGCGGCTGCTTCATCTGCCAGGTGTCGTCCGCCTCGTACGAGACCATGCCCTCGACCTCGCCGGCCGCCGAGCGGTAGACGGCGTAGAAGGGCTCGGTCCAGGAGCCGTGGAGCCGCAGGTCGCCCGTGTTGACCCGCCACCAGCGCTCGTCGCGGCTCACCGCGCCCGGCAGCGCGGCGCGCAGGCGGTCGTGGAGGGCGGGGCCGAGGGCGCGTACGGTCGCGCCGTCCACGAGGTCGACGCGGCCGCCGTCCGCCGGGCCGGACCAGCGGGGGTCCAGGCCGGTGCGGGTGACGTCGATGGTCCACTCGGTGGTCCAGGTGGCGGGGCCGAAGCCGTAGCGGCCGTAGATGGGGTACTCGGCGGCGATCAGGGTGGCGACGACGTCGCCGCGGTCCTTCGCGGCGGTGAGGTCCTGGGCCATCATCCGCGTGAGCAGGCCCCGGCGGCGGTGGGTGGGGCTGACCGTGACGTTCGAGATGGCGTCGGCGGGGACGGGGCGGCCGCCGACGGCGGTGAGCTCCTGGGGGAAGGAGCGGAAGGTCGCCACGGGCTGGCGGGCGGGGGCGGTGGGGTCGAACGCGGCGAGCGTTCGGGACGGGTCTATGTGGGACGAGCGGTCCTTGAGCTCCTGGGGGGTCAGGGTTTCCGGGGCTCGGAGGAAGCCGATGTTCAGCGCGTTCAGCCAGGCCGGGATCTCGTCGTCGGTGACGGGGCGTACGGCTGTGTCGTGGGAGGGGCTCATGGGGTCACGCTAGGGGGGTGTCGGCGGTGTGTCTCCGGCTTTTTCCTCGCCCCCGCCGGTCGCGCAGTTCCCCGCGCCCCTTGAGGGCCTACGGCCACTCAGGGGCGAAAAGCATGGGGCGCAGCCCCTGCTTTTCAGGGGCGCGGGGAACTGCGCGAGAAGCCCCACTCGGCCGCAGACGACGACGCACCCGCTACGTCAGCAGATCATCCACCTGCGCCTCACCCTCCCGGTAGCGACGGGCGATCTCGGCGCTGCAGTCGTCCGCCGTGCGCTGCAGGTGCTGGCGGCGGCCGGAGATCTGCTGCTCGTGGTGGACGAGGCGGGCGAGGCCCGCGGTGAGCTCCTCGTCGGTGCGGGCCCCGAGGTCGGAGAGTTCGACCTCGTCCAGCATCTCGGCGGCCAGCCGACGGTACTCCTCTCCGTGCGGCGTGCCCACCGTGACATGGCGGGCCGAGGAACGGTGCCGGGCCGGGGCGTCCGTGAGGATCGCCGACAGCCTGTCCACGAGCGCCGAGGGCTCAGCCGAGCCCGACGACGGTGCCGTGGGATCCGCCGCACCGCCCCGGCGGGCCAGTTCGGCGCGCAGGATGTCGATACGGCCCTGGAGCAGCCGCCGCAGATAACTGAGGTCGGCCTCGTCCCGCTGGGCGTCCCGGCGCAGCGTGCGCAGTTCGGGCAGCCGCAGCCGGGCCAGCTCGTGCTCGGCCTGATCCGGCGGCGGCAGTGGTCCGCTGTCCGTGCGCTGGACCGGTGGCCGACGCACGCCGGGGCCGGGCCCCGGCGTCGTACGGGTAAACGTCGCAGTCCCCGGGGGCTGCCCGGTACTCGATGTGCTCATGCGCCTCAACCGTCCCCTCGACCGGTGTGTGTGAGCATCGTGCCACTCTCCGTGGCCGCTTTGTGACCGAGTCCCCGCGATCCACCCCAGATGGGCGGTAATGGATCAATGAGAAAGACCGGGCAAAGCGCTCTTCAAACCCCCGTGATCACAAACCCCCCGGAAGAGGGACCCCCTGACGTACGGCTGATGGACGGCGGCGGCATCATGGTCGGCATGCGAGCGGTGGTGCAGAGGGTCGACGGCGCGAGTGTCGTCGTGGACGGCGAGACGGTCGGGGCGATCGAGGGCGAGGGGCTCTGCGTCCTCGTGGGGGTGACCCACGAGGACACCAAGGAGAAGGCGGCGCAGCTGGCCCGGAAGCTGTGGTCCGTGCGGATGCTGCACGACGAGAAGTCGTGCAGCGACGTGGACGCCCCGCTGCTGGTCATCAGCCAGTTCACGCTGTACGGGGACGCGCGCAAGGGCCGGCGGCCCACCTGGAACGCGGCGGCACCCGGGGACGTCGCCGAGCCGTTGGTGGACGAGGTCGTCGCCCAGCTGCGCTCGCTGGGGGCGACCGTGGCCACGGGACGGTTCGGCGCGTCCATGCGGGTGTCCCTGACGAACGACGGCCCGTTCACGGTGCTGCTGGAGATGTGAGCCCTGACGCAGGCACGGGCCCGGCCTACGGCTCGACCACGACCTCCTGCGCCGCCGCCGTCGTGTCCGCCAGCAGTCGCGCGTCGACCGGGATGTTGCGCTTGACCAGGGCCAGGGCGACCGGACCCAGCTCGTGGTGGCGTACGGAGGTGGTGATGAACCCGAGCTTGCGGCCCTCGGCGCCCTCGTCCGCCAGCCGGATCTCCGCGCCGCGCGGCGGGAGGTGGACCTCGCTGCCGTCCAGGTGGAGGAAGACGAGGCGGCGCGGGGGCTTGCCGAGGTTCTGGACCCGAGCGACGGTCTCCTGGCCCCGGTAGCAGCCCTTCTGGAGGTGCACGGCCGTGCCGATCCAGCCCAGCTCGTGCGGGATCGTGCGGTGGTCGGTCTCGAAGCCGAGGCGGGGCCGGTGGTGCTCGACCCGCAGCGCCTCGTAGGCGAGCAGACCGGCGGCGGGGCCCGTCTTCTCCGCGTACGACTCCAGGTCCGCGCGCGGGAGGAACAGATCACGACCGTACGGCGTCTCGCGGACGACCGTGCCCTCGGGGACCTCGGCGATCGAACCGGCCGGGAGGTGGACGACCGCGAAGTCGCCCGTCCGGTCGGCCACGTCGACGCGGTAGAAGAACTTCATCGACTCCAGGTAGGCGAGCAGCGCCTCCTGGGTGCCGGGCTCGACGTGGGCCCAGACGGTCGTGCCGTCGTCGACCAGGTACAGCGCGTGCTCGATGTGCCCGTTGGCGGAGAGGATCAGCGCCTCGGTGGCCTCGCCGGTGGGCAGCTCGCTGACGTGCTGGGTGAGCAGCAGGTGCAGCCAGCTGAGCCGGTCCTCCCCGGAGACGGCGATCACGCCCCGGTGGGAGAGGTCGACGAATCCGGTGCCGTCGGCGAGGGCGCGCTGTTCACGGAACAGGTCGCCGTAGTGGGCGGCGACGCCTTCGTCCACGCCCTCGGCGGGGACGGCGCCGGGCAGGGACAGCAGAGGGCTTTTCATATGCCTAAGCCTACGACTTGGTACTTGAAGCCTTGAGTGTGCAGTCCTCGCACCGGCCGAAGATCGCGAAGTGCTTCATGTCGGTGTCGAACCCGAAGGTCTCGCGCAGCTTGGCCGTGAAGTCCTGCGCCACGGAGACATCGGCCTCGATGACGTTCTCGCAGTCCCGGCAGACCAGATGGATGTGGTGGTGCCGGTCGGCCAGGTGGTACGTCGGCGCCCCGTGCCCCAGATGGGCGTGACTGACCAACCCGAGCTCCTCCAGGAGCTCCAGGGTCCGGTAGACCGTGGAGATGTTGACCCCCGACGCCGTCTTCCGCACTTCCACGAGGATGGCGTCAGGAGTCGCGTGCTCCAGGGCGTCCACGGCTTCGAGCACGAGCTGCCGCTGCGGCGTCAGCCGGTAACCGCGCTGCCGAAGGTCGCTCTTCCAGTCAGTGCCTTGGGTGCTCACCACGGGTCCAGTCTAGGGCGGGCCGGGCAGGGTCAGGGGGTCCGCCGAGAGGACACCGTTCAGCAAGGCGTCGGCGAGCACAGCGCGGTAGGCACGGGTGGCGCGGGTGATCTCGGAATGCACCTGGATCTTGTCGTCGAGCGCGGCGAGCGTCGCACCGATCACCTCCTGCTCGGCGAGCGGTGGCAGGACGACGGGCAGCTCCCCCAGAGTGCGGATGCTCAGCGAAGGGATCACCGAACCGGCCGTCCGGGCCCGGATCCAGTCCTGTGCCGTGGTCGCACTCAGATAAGCGGCGAGGTACGCGGCTTGGACGAGTCCCGTCTCTGGCAGCCTGAGCCGCACCAGGTTGGGGTGGAACAGCCAGCCCGTGTGCTCCCCGGTGACCAGTGCGCAGGGCCCCACGGTGCCGGTACGGGTGAGGAGAATGTCCCCTTCGGTGAGTTCGTACTTCGCCAGTGTCCGCGCCCGGTCCCACGGGATCGCGGGGACGTCCCAGGGTTCTCCGGTGACGATCCTCAGACCCCGAAGGTCGCGTGGCAGTACGACGGGGACGCCACCGTCGGCCCGGGTGAGGTCCTTGTCCTCAGGACGCCGACCCGGGCCAGCCTGGGCTGAGGCCCACAGGTCTTTCAACAAGCAGATCGGCCAGCCGCTCGGCAGCGGAGACGACCCGGTCCGTCGGTCCGTCACAGTCCGTACCTCCCGAGCCACCGGGCTGCCTCGGCCTCGGCCGCGTCCGCCCGAGCGCGCAGGGCCGCGATCTCGTCGGTCAGCCCCGCGAGCCGCCCCCGGATCTCATCCGGGCCGGCCGCGTGGACGGCGGAGCCCGGCTCTGGAGGTCGGACGTACCTCACGGGATCCAGGCTGTGGCCCTGCTCCACGATGTCCGCCACCGGCACGGCCCGGCTCAGGCCCGGGGTGCCCTCAAAGGCGTTCCCGGCCGCGTCTGTCCGGTGCCAGGACACGTACTCCCCCACCAGCCGGGCGATGTCGTCGTCGGACAGGGCCCACTGGGTCCGGGTGACCTGGTGTCCGAGGTGCTCGCCGACCACGAACAGCACGTTGGGGTCGGGGGTTCCACCGGAGCCGGGGGCGCGCAGGAACCAGATCTGCGTCTTGACGGCCGTGAGCGTGAACAGCCCGGCGGGCAGCGCGATCACACACTCCACGGCTCCGGCCGCCACGAGCCCTCCGCGTACCGTCTCGGCGGCCCCGGTGTTGAACGAGGCTCCGGCCGGCATCAGCACGGCGGCCCGGCCATCGGGTGCGAGCCGTGCGACGGCGTACTGGAGCCAGTCGTACTCGGTCCGGCGGGCGGGGCCGTACGTCCAGTACGGGGGCGGGGTCACGTCCTCCGGGAGGCGGCCGAAGGGAGGGTTGGTGAGGAGCACGTCGAATTCGCCCCGAAGGCCGAGGGGATCGAGTGCCGGGGTGACGGGCCCCTCGCCGAGCTGCGCCCTGAGCCCGTGATGGACGCGCAGGCTCCACTCCGCCACCTGGCGCTCCATGTTCCCCGGCACCTGGCCGGCGACCCGAGGCGGTTCGGCGCCGCCGTGGGCGGCGACCGCGTGCAGGTAGGCGACGAGCAGTTCGCCGGCGCGGGCGTACGGGTCTTCCACGTACACCGCCCCGGGCCGAAGGGCAGCCAGGGCTTCGGCCATGACCCGGCTGACGGAGGGCGGGGTGAGAAACGCGCCGCCCTCCCGTGCGTACGCGGCACGCCACAGTGTCAGAACGTGGTCGAACGCCTCGCGGGCTTCCTGCTCGGACCCGCTGGGGGTGCGCTCCAGCGTGTCGGACAGCTCGGTCAGCAGGGGGCGCGGAAAGTCCTTCGCCGGGAAGTCGTACGCGTCGTCCGCCGTGGCGAAGGCGTCTACGACCTTGGCCAAGCCCTCGGCCTCCTCCACCACCCGGACCATGACGAGGTACAACAGGAAGTGGAGATATTGGTCCAACGGCATCGGCCCCCGCATCCGGTCCGCGTCCGGTCCCGCGAGCCGCTCGACCGCCCGGAGCAGACTGCCGGCCGTCCCGCCGGTCAGGCCCGCACGGAACCGGTCACCGTAGGTCGTGCCCACAGGCTCGTCGGGAAGCAGGGCGTTCGCCGGGATGGTACGGGAGGCCAGCCATGCCAGCACCTCGTCGGCGCGGAACAGCTCGGGGTCTCCACCGACCGGAGCGGGATACTCCGGGTAGCGCCGTTCCCAGTTGGTGACGGCGGGACGTTTCACCCCCGCGAGGCGCGCGATCTCGGGCCGGGACAGCAACGCACCCGACATCGCCGCCGTGCCGCGTGAGTGCGCACCGGAGCCGGTCGTCATGTGGCCCCACTCCTTCCATCGAGCCGATCCTTCACCGCGTCAGTACGTCAGAACCGAGGCGGGCGGGTTCCACCCATGACGGCCGCCCGGTCGGCGAGCACGTCCGGGAACCGGTCCATGGTCTGCGCCTCCTTGGCGAATTCGGGACTGAGGTGGCCGAGCACGCGGTAAAGGGTGCCATGGTCGGCCGCGAGGTGCCGATGATGGACGGGCTCGTGGTGCATGACCCGGTTGCGGAGCAGAACCAGTGAGGTCAGGTCGCGGTGCAGGTCGTCACGACGTCCGCCGTAGTGCGGGAACGCGGAGTGCAGCACAGGCACCCAGAAGTGCCGGTCGTAGCCGGAGCTGAGCAGCGACACCCAGAAGCCCAGGGTCAGTTCGGCCACGACGTCGTCCGGCGTCGTACGTCGCAGGCGGCGCCCACAAGAGCGGCGTGCACTGTCCACAAGCCGGCGACCACCCTCGTTCAAAGGCGCGGCCTCCCACCAGTCCGGTCGGCCGTGATGTCGTACGAGCGCGCTGTGCAGGGCGTTGCGCAGAGCAAGCTCCAGGCAGTGCAGGGGGCCGACCAGCGCGGCCGACGCCTCGACGTTCCACCAGTACAGTCGCTCGGCTGCCCGCGCGTCACCGTGCGCGGCGCGGATGTAGCGACGCAGCCGCGGCAGGGACAGGTCTCGGGCCATCCACTCGGGTAGACGACTACTCATGGCTCCCCCGCCCTGACGCTTCCTCGGAGGCGTCGTGATAGTGTGGTCTACGAATGTTCTGGGCCCGCCTCTGCATCGCACGCCACCCAGGGCACAGCCTCCGGAGCCCCGGTCGCAGGCAAGTTGCGACCGGGGCTCCGCGCATTCACGATCCCGCGAAGACATTCGTCACTGTAGCCTTGACTCACCCCCGTCGCAAGCGCATTGCCATGCCGCCAATTCTGTTAACCCCAGCAGAGTTAACCACTCACGGACACGACGCCCCCTGCCGCTGGACAGGGGGCGTGCAGGGGTTCTGCTGGAGGGACCTGGGTCGCCCTACTTGAAGAACGCGATGCCGTCGTCCGGCATGTCGTCGGGCAGGGCCTTGGCCCAGCGTTCGACGTCCTCGGGGGTGACGACCTTCTTCAGGTGTGCGGACATGTAGGGGCGCAGCTCGACGTCGGGGGTGGCCTTCTCGCCGACCCACATCAGGTCGCTGTTGACGTAGCCGTAGAGCCGCTTGCCGCCGCTGTAGGGGCCGGAGGCCGCCGTGCGGGCGACCGCGTCCGTGACCAGGTCGATCTGCGGCTTCTGCTTGGCCAGCTCGCCGTACCAGACCTCGACGACGCCGTCGTCGCGGGTCATGACGATCTCGACCTTGCGGTCGGCGTCCACGCGCCAGAACCCGGACTCGGTCTCCAGCGGACGGACCTTGTTGCCGTCGTTGTCCAGCACCCAGGTGTGGGAGTGGTACTCCAGGAAGTCCCGGCCGTCGTGGCTGAAGGTGACCTCCTGACCGAAGTTGCACTTCTCGGAGCCGGGGAAGTCATGGACGCCCGCGCCGGCCCAGTCGCCGAGCAGGAAGGCGAGGGGGACGAGGTCCTTGTGGAGGTCGGACGGGATCTCGATCATGAGTGGCGGTTCCTGGGAGTCCTGGAGGTCCTGGGCGTCGGTCGGGCGCGGGTCAGCGCTGGCCCTGGTACAGCTTCTTCACGGCCAGGCCGGTGAAGGCGAGAACGCCGACGGCGACCAGGACCAGCAGGGTCTCGAAGAAGATGATCACGAGGTGCTCCTCGATTGAGCGGGAGACGTGCGGTACGCACACAGGGCCGGACCCCAGCTTACGCGGCCGGGGTCCGGGGTCCGGCGTGAGGTCGGCCCTACCCTCCCGGCGGGCGTCAGCCGAGCAGTTGGCTCTGCAGGACCACGGTCTGCTGGAAGGGGACCGCCGGAGCCCCCGCCTCGCGGGACTGCAGGATCACCGCGTACACGTCCCCCGCCGAGACATAGGCCTGGCGGACCTGCTCGGCGCCGTACGGCTTCGCCTCGGCATAGGCGGTCCGGGCCGTCCCCGTCACGGCGGCCTCCTCCGGGAAGTCCTCGTCGTACTCGACCTCCCCCGCACCGCGTACCCGGTACGTCGGGCTGACGTGGGCCAGGGCGTGGGTCGCCAGCTCGGAGTCCACGACGTTCGTCGTGTTGAACCGGAGCAGGTAGACCCGTGTCCGGGTGCCGTCCGGAGTGGTCCAGCCCCGAGCGGCGATGTGCCGCAGGCCGGTGTCGACGAGTTTCTGCCGCAGTTCCCCGCGGTCCTCCGCCTCGAACTCCGCCAGGTACTCCTTCACCGGCAGCCAGCCGTCCGAGCCCCGCAGCGCCTTGTCCTCCGTGGCCCCCTCGGGGGCGGGCAGGACGAGGGCACGCAGATCGGCATGATGGGCTCCGGCCGGGTTGTCCTCGGCGAACGGCTCCGGGCTGCCGGACGGCAGCGGTGGCCTGACAAGCCGGGGGAAGACCCAGCGCCCGTCCGACTCCGTGGCCAGACCGGGTACGTCCGTGCGCGGCGCCGCGGCGATCCCGTACGCCGTGGCCGTCCCCGCCGAGGCGAAGACGACGACGGCGGCGGTCCACCGGAGGAACACACGCAGGACCCGACGGTCACGGCGGGGCCGGACGGCAGGGGGCTGAGCCGGCCCGACGGCAGAGGGCTCCGTGGCCGACGGCTCCAGGATGTCCACCGCCGAAGCTGGGGCGTCGTACGTCTCCGGTGCCTCCAGCGTTGCCGGTGCCTCCGGTCTCTCGGGTGCCTCCGGCACGGCTTCTTCCGTGGTGCTTGACTGCTCGCTCATACGGACACCCCCTGTTCGGCGACACGGTCCAACTGGGTGCGCAGAAGTTCGGCCGCGCCCTGTTTGTCGAGGGGCTTCGCCGCGCTCGCGGTGAGGGTGACGAGGACGTCTCCCGCGTAGGCGGAGCAGATCATCCCGTCCAGGGTCTTGTCGGTGCCCTTCGGGGTGAGGAAGCACCTCGCATTGTCGTGGCCCTTGATCCGCGGGCCGTCGCGGAAGACGTCCAGCGAGGCGAGGAACTCGTTCTGGAACGTCGAACTGTCGCGCAAGGCGCTCCTGTTCTCCATGCGCGCGAGCGTGATGCTGATCGAGGAGATGCCCTCGTCGGTCCGGTAGCCGAACGTAGCCGCGCTGAAGTAGCTGCGCATCGCCATGCCCTTGATGCGCTGCCGGTCGACCTGCCTCTCCAGCCGCTTGCGCTGGGCCCGGGGCAGACCGCTCAGGGACTTCTTGCGCAGGGCCGTGGCCTGGGCGCCACTGAACTCCGCGTCGGAGCCGAACTCCGCGAGATCCGGCCCCTGGACCCAGGTGTCGGTGCCGTACGGCACGAGCAGCCCCGCGAGTCCCGGCTGTGCCGTCGCCTTCTTCGCCCGGGCCCGCGCCTCGCTCTCGCTCTCACCCTTGTCGTCGGGGAACTTCCAGGTAGGGGCGCCCGCGTCGCGGTCCGCGCCCCGCACGGTCACGACCGTGAACCCCACACCCACGACCAGGGCCCCGACGAGCAGCACGGACCCGGCGGCGGCCGCGATACGCCGCAGCGGCGCGGGCCGAGCGGAACGCGGCGGGTTCGCCACGACGGTCGTAGCCACGACGGCCGTCGCCTGCCCAGACGTGTCCCGCTCGGGCGTCTCGTGCCCAGGCATCCCCAGCCCGGGCCTTCCCTGCCCGGGCATCTCCTGCTCGGGCGTCTCCTCCGCGCTCACAACCGCTCCATCTGCCGGTCGGCCAGATCCATGATCATCTTCTTGGGGATCTGCCTGTCGCCGTAGACCCAGATCTCCATCGAGACGTCCCCGCGCCAGGCGTGCGCCTCGGCGCTGTACATCGGCTTGTATCCGGGCTCGATGTCCGGCCGGGTGTGGACGTACGCCGTGCCGTCCCCCGTCCCCGGGATGCCCCAGCTGTCGGTGTCCGGCTCCTTCTCCGCCCAGGTCTGGTGGTTGTTGCTGGAGTCGGCGGCGGCCATGCTGTCGTGCTGCCGGAACTGGACCAGCCTGATCTCCACCTGGTACGAGCTGCCCACCTCCCAGCCGACGACGGCGGCCCGGCGGAACTCGTCGTTGACGAGGGCGCCGAACTTGTCGTTCGGTTGGGTGAAGGTGTCGGCGTATGCGGCCATGGTCATCCAGCCGTCGGAGTCATCGAGCCACTCGACCTCCTTGGCGCCCGTCGGCTTCTTGAGCAGCAGCCTGCGCAGATCTCCGTCCATCCGCACCTTGCGGTCCTGGGCGGCGGAGAGCGGCTCGGGTCCCTCACCCTGGGCCCGGTCCATCACCGGCTGGGAGAGCGGGGGCAGTTCGGTGGGCTCGCGGTCGGCCTGGACGAGGTATCCGGCGCAGGTTCCGGCGACCACCCCCAGGACCGCCGCCGTGGCGACGAACAGGACCCCGCGCCGCCGACGCGGCGCGCGGGCCGCCGGCCCCGCGGGCTCCGCGCCCTCCACGGACTCTTCTTCGGGTCTTACCGGCACTTCCAAGGCACTCCCCCATGGCACGCGGACACGGAACTCGCAGCGCGGACTCCACATCCGCGCACAGGAGACCCATCAGCCGCCCACGGGGTTGCGCCGAGGATGATCACGATTCGGACCAGTGCCGCGGCAGGCAACGTTTGCCCGTCAAGGAGCGGCGTCCGGTGCGTGCTCTCGGTGTGCCGGCCGAAAGCCCTCGTACTGGATGTACTTGGGTTTTCGGCCGGTGCGGCGAGAGGGCGTGCCGGGCGCCGCGACGGGGCGAACGTTGCCTGTCGCGGCACTAGCATGCGGCCATGGCGAAGAAGCTCGTGATCAAGGTGACGGCGGGGGCCGATGCCCCTGAGCGGTGCTCGCAGGCGTTCACGGTGGCGGCGGTGGCCGTCGCCAGCGGCGTCGAGGTGTCCCTGTGGCTGACCGGTGAGTCCGCGTGGTTCGCGCTGCCCGGCCGCGCCGCCGAGTTCGAGCTGCCGCACGCCGCCCCGCTGCCCGACCTGATCGACTCGGTCCTCGCCGGTGGCCGGCTCACCCTGTGCACCCAGTGCGCGGCCCGCCGGGACATCACCGAGAAGGACGTCATCGAGGGCGTACGGATCGCGGGCGCCCAGGTGTTCGTGCAGGAGGCCCTGGCGGACGACACCCAGGCCCTCGTGTACTGAGAGCTACCGACGGGGTCTCTTGCCGTCCAGCTCGTCCCACCACTCGTCGGACTTCGGGTCGCCGGAGGGGTCGTCCCACCAGCGGTCGTCGGGGCCGCGCCGGTTGGCGACGACGGCGGCGAGCGGCGGGATGACCATCGCGACCACGCACATGCCGACCGCGACCGGGACCGACCAGAGGCGTACGACGCTCCAGGCCAGGACGAAGAGGGCCAGGCACGTGCCCATCATGGCGAAGTACTGGTGGCGCCGGCGGGCGTACATACCTCCAGCGTAGGTCCGCGCACGGCTGAGGGCCGCACTCCAGGGGAGTGCGGCCCTCAGACCCTCAGTCGTTCGACCGTTCGACCGACTCGACGAGCCCGTCTCAGACGGCGATCGCGACCTCCGCCAGGCCGCCCTTCTCGGCGACGACGACGGTCCGGTCGGCGGTGCCGCCGGGGACGAGCGCGCGGACGGTCCAGGTGCCCTCGGCCGCGTAGAAGCGGAACTGGCCCGTCGCGGAGGTGGGGACCTCCGCCGTGAACTCGCCGGTCGAGTCCAGCAGACGGACGTAGCCCGTCACCGGCTCGCCGTCGCGGGTCACCTGACCCTGGATCGTGGTCTCACCGGGCTTGATCGTCGAGGCGTCCGGGCCGCCGGCCTTCGCTCCACACATGTCTTTCTCCATAAGGGGTCTGACCGGAGGAAGGCCGGTCGGGACGAACGGGGGGTGCGGGTACCGCTGGGGTGCTTACTTGTTGGCGCCGAGCTCGATCGGGACGCCGACGAGGCTGCCGTACTCGGTCCAGGAGCCGTCGTAGTTCTTGACGTTCTCCACACCGAGCAGCTCGTGCAGGACGAACCAGGTCAGCGCGGAGCGCTCACCGATGCGGCAGTAGGCGATGGTGTCCTTCGCCAGGTCCACCTGCTCCTCGGCGTAGAGCTCCTTGAGCTCGTCGTCCGACTTGAAGGTGCCGTCGTCGTTGGCGTTCTTCGACCACGGGATGTTGCGGGCGGACGGGACGTGGCCCGGACGCTGCGACTGCTCCTGCGGAAGGTGGGCCGGGGCGAGCAGCTTGCCGGAGAACTCGTCGGGGGAACGGACGTCCACCAGGTTCTGGCTGCCGATCGCGGCGACGACGTCGTCGCGGAAGGCGCGGATCGCGGTGTTCTGCGGCTTGGCCTTGTACGAGGTCTCGGGGCGCACCGGCACCTCGTCGACCAGCTCGCGGGCGTCCAGCTCCCACTTCTTGCGGCCGCCGTCGAGCAGCTTGACGTTCTCGTGGCCGTACAGCTTGAAGTACCAGTAGGCGTAGGACGCGAACCAGTTGTTGTTGCCGCCGTAGAGGACGACGAGGGTGTCGTTGGCGATGCCCTTGGCCGACAGGAGCTTCTCGAAGCCCTCCTGGTCGACGAAGTCGCGGCGGACCGGGTCCTGGAGGTCCTTCGTCCAGTCGATCCGGATCGCGTTCTTGATGTGGTTCTTCTCGTACGCGGTGGTGTCCTCGTCGACCTCGACGATGGCGATGTTCGGGTCGTCGAGGTTGGCCTCGACCCAGTCGGCGTCGACCAGGACGTCGCTGCGGCTCATGCTCTTACTCCTCCGGGGCAGTTACGGCGGGGGCGGGTTGCGGGTGCCTCCGGCGGTTCGGCCGGGGCGCGCAGGGATGGGCCCTGGCTCGAACAGGGCAGGCATCGGGGGACGCGCGGCGGCGGGGGTCGTTCTCGATCCGCCGTTCGCTCGCTCAGAAAGCGCGACAGAGCATGGCGGCGACGCGGCACAGGTCTACTGCCCGCCGCTTCGTGAGATCCGCCTGTCGCTTCATGGTTGTCGATCGTAGGGACGGACAGGCGGGCGTGTCACCGGCATGTCGTATTCTGAGACGCGATCGTCCGGAATGTGGGATGCAGTGGCCGTCGAGGCTGGGGTGACGGGGCGGACGGCCCCCTGTAGCCGTCGTCACATCTACGGTGCGGACGGCGTCGTCTCGCCCTTCGGACACGGCACGGGGGTACGGGACGGGGGTACGGCCGTGGGGAGAGCCGACCGTCGTCCTACCCCGCCAGCCTGACGTTCGAACCCTTGACCGTGATCTCCACACCGGTCGGTGCCGCCTCGACCTTGTCGAGCTTGATGCCGCCGGGGAGGTCGTCGATGGCCTGCTGGAAGTCCGTGATCGAACGGACGACGTTCTCGGCGAGGTCCGTGCCGCCCAGGCTGGGCAGGGAGTCGGCCTCCACCTCGACCTTGTCGCCCTTGACGCTGACGGTGCTGAGCACCGAGACGGTCTGCGGTTCGAGGGCCGGCGGGTCGATCTCGACGTTGACCTTGATCTTGCCCTTGCCGCCGTCGGAGAGGCCGACGACGCGGGCGGTGAAGCCGAGACCCACGTCGGTGGGCTCCGACTTGGCGGCCTTCAGGAGTTCGTCGTACGAGATGGTCGCGGTGCCGGTCGCGCTGGTGGCCGTGGCGGAGCTGTAGTCGCTGGAGAAGGCGACGCCGCGCATGTTCGCCTTCAGGTCGGCGATGCGGATGCTCTCGTCGGGCTTGCCGGTGCTCGCCTCGAAGTTCTCGATGCCGACCTCGACGTCGTCCAGTTCGCCGCCCGCGACCTGGGTGAGGAAGGGGAAGCCCTTGATGGACACGTCCGGGGTGCTCGTCAGGCCCTCGCTCGCCTTCAGCTGCTGGGCCGCCTCGTCCTCGGCGAATCCGACGGCGACGCGGTCCGCGACCACGAAGAGGCCGCCCAGGATCACGGCGACGATGACAAGTATTCGCAGTGCGCGCATCTCTCGGTGTTCCCCACGTAGTCCACTCGGCGGCCGAACGGTGTCTACGCGAGGGTAATCGGGCGGGCGCGGGGGCGGGGAGGGCCGGTTCGCCTTGTTGATCAGCTGTGACAGGGGGGCGGTGTCGGGCGCGTGGTCCAGTGCGGCTCCGGTGGGGCTTCTCGCGCAGTTCCCCGCGCCCCTGAAAAGCAGGGGCTGCGCCCCGTGCTTTTCAGGCCCGCAGGGCCGTGTCTTTCAGGCCCGCAGGGCCTGGTTTTTCAGGGGCGCGGGGAACTGCGCGAGAAGCCCCACGCACCCGCACCCGACGACGCCCCCCGCACCCGGACGACGCACTCCCGTCAGACCAGCGCGCGACCCAGCAGATACACCGCCGGGGCCGCCGCCGTCAGCGGCAGCGCCACCCCCGCGGTGAAGTGGACGAAGCGCGAGGGGTAGTCGTAGCTGGCGACCCGGTGCCCGATGAGCGCGCAGAGACCCGCGCCCGCCCCGAGCAGGGCACCCGCACCCGCACCGGACGTACCCAGATCGATCGCCCCGCCGACGGCGATCCCCGCACCGGTGGCCGCCAGCAGCGCGACGACCACCGAGGCCGGGGTGGGCAGCGGCAGCGCGCGGGCGAGGACGGCCACAGCGACGGCGACACCGCCGACCGCGACCGCGTCCGCCACGGCCGCCAGATAGCCGGTCGCGATGATCGCCAGCGCCGAGGAGGCCACCGTCGCCATCAGTCCGTACATCCGCTCGTCGGGGTCCGCGTGGCTGCGCAGCCCCAGCACGATGCCGAGCAGCACCCACACGCCGAGCGTCCCGAGAATCGCGGCGGGCGCGTTCTCCCGGCCGGCCACGAAGAGCGCCGCGTCCGCCGCGAGCGCGCCCGCGAAGGCCAGCACGATGCCCTGCCGGGCCGGCCACATGCCGTTCAGCCGGAACCAGCCCGCCGCCGTCACGGCCTGGAGGACCACCAGGGGTACGGCGAGGGCGTACTCCCCGATCGCGGCGGCACCGGCCAGCAGCAGGCCCAGTACGGCCGTGATCAGCGCCGGCTGCATCCCGGGCTCGATGATCGGCGACCGGCCCTCGGCCCGCGCCCGCTGGGCGTCGGTGACCCGGCTGTTGCCGGTGAGCGTGGGCGGACCGTAGCCGGCCGCGGAATCGGCGGCGACGGCGGTGTCCGGAGCGGCCTGGGGCTGAGCGTGGGCCTGGGGCTGCGCCTGGGCCTGGGCCTGGGGCTGAGCGTGCGCCTGGGGCTGTCCCTGGAACTGGTGCGCGTGCTGCGCCTGGGGGTGCTGCGGCTGGTGCGCATGCTGGGGGTGGTGCTGGGGCTGGTGCTGGGCCTGAGCGGCGTACTGGCCGGCGTCCGTCTGCTGGGGCAGGTACGCCGTCTCCGTCACGTTGGCGGCGGGCGAGGTCCGGGGCTGGAGCTGGGTCTCCCAGGTCTGGCCCTCCCACTGCTGGGTGTACTGCTGGGCGTGGGCGGCCTGGCCCTCGTCGTAGCCCTGCCAGTGCGGCTGCGGCTGCGCGTGGGGCTGCGGCTGCTGGTACGCGTCGTAGCCCTGGTGGCCCTGGTTGCCGTGGTGGCCCTGCTGTCCCTGGTGGTCGTGCCCCTGGTGGCCCTCGTACCCGTACGGCTGGTTGCTCATGATGTGGGGGTCACCCTCCTGCGAACGGCGGGAGCACCTCGACCGTGCCGCCCTCGGCCAGACGTACCGTCTCATGCGCACGGGTACCCACGGGGTTTCCGTCGACGAGGAACGAGCAGCGCCGCAGGACGCGGACGAGTTCGCCGGGGTGTCGGTCGCGGGCCGCGGTCAGGGCGTCCGCGAGGGTGGCCGCGTCGTAGGGCTCCTCGGCGACGCCGGCTGCGGACTTGGCTGCGGCCCAGTAGCGGACGGTGCCCTTTGGCATCTGCGTTCCTCTTGTATGAGTCGTGACGGGCTCAGGCTACGCCCCTGACCGCGACCCCTTTCACCACCCACTCCCCGATCCTCTCCAGCAATTCCCCACTCGCCGCGTTCTCCGCGTGGCCCATGCCCCGCTCCAACCACAGTTCCCCGTGGTCGCCCGCCGCCGCGGCCAGCATCTCGGGGTGGTCGAGGGGGAAATAGCCGTCCCGGTCGCCGTGGACTATCAGCAGGGGCGTCGGGGCGATGAGGGGCACGGATTCCACGGGCGAGAGGGGGACGGGGTTCCAGTCGCGGTGGTGGATACGGGTGCGGAAGCCGTAGCGGCCGAGGAGGCGGCCCTCGGGGCGGGTGATGAGCCAGTGGACACGGCGCATGGGGGCCGTGCCCCGGTAGTACCAGCGGGCGGGGGCGCTGACCGAGACGACGGCGTCGGTGCCCGCGTCCCGCTGGGCCGCGTGGCGCAGGACGACCGAGCCGCCCATGGAGAAGCCGACGGTGGCCACGCGCGCGTGGCCGAGTTCACGGGCCCAGCGGACCGCCGCCGCGAGGTCGAGCACCTCGCGGTCACCGACCGTGGAGCGGCCGCCGGATCGCCCGTGGCCCCGGAAGGAGAGGCTGACGACGGAGCCGTACCGGCTGAGCGCCGCCACCACCCTCCGAACATGCGGACGATCAGCGTCACCGGTGAAGCCGTGCGCGACGACCAGGGCGAGGTGGTCGGCGGAGGGGTCGGGAAGGTGGCCGGAGGATGGAGTTCCGGTGTCTTCCGCGCCGTTGTATACAACGGCTTTTGGATCGTATACGACCTCGATATTCACCCCGTCGTCAGTCCGTAGAAACCCGCGCAAAGGGGTTCGCGGCGGCCCCGAAAGGGCTCGATGGGCCGTCTCAGAGTTCGGAATGTCGAAGGATCGCGTCACATGGCCTGCCGGACCTGCACTCATGTGGGCTATTCTGCTGGACAGAGGACTCGGGCAATGTAGCCCCCGGGTCCTTTCGTGCTTTAGGGAAGCTTGTATACGAGCGGAAAAACGCCAGGTGACCGTAGCTGTACGAGCCCCCGCCACACGCGTCCTCGCAGGGACCGAGGAGGAACCAGACGCATGAGTTCTCTGCTGCTCCTGACCAACGCCCTCCAGCCGTCAACGGAGGTGCTCCCGGCCCTCGGCCTGCTGCTGCACAACGTGCGCGTGGCTCCGGCGGAAGGCCCCGCTCTCGTCGACACCCCCGGTGCGGACGTCATCCTCATCGACGGGCGCCGCGACCTCCCGCAGGTCCGCAGCCTGTGTCAGCTGCTGCGCTCCACCGGGCCCGGCTGCCCCCTCATCCTCGTCGTGACCGAGGGCGGTCTCGCCGCCGTCACCGCGGACTGGGGCATCGACGACGTACTCCTCGACACGGCCGGCCCCGCGGAGGTCGAGGCGCGCCTGCGGCTGGCCATGGGCAGGCAGCAGATCGTCAACGACGACTCCCCCATGGAGATCCGCAACGGCGATCTCTCGGTGGACGAGGCGACCTACAGCGCCAAGCTCAAGGGGCGCGTGCTCGACCTCACCTTCAAGGAGTTCGAGCTCCTCAAGTACCTCGCCCAGCACCCGGGCCGCGTCTTCACCCGCGCCCAGCTGCTCCAGGAGGTCTGGGGCTACGACTACTTCGGCGGCACGCGGACGGTCGACGTGCACGTACGGCGGCTGCGCGCCAAGCTCGGCCCCGAGCACGAGTCACTGATCGGGACCGTCCGGAACGTGGGTTATCGATTCGTTACGCCCGAGAAGGCGGAGCGCGTCGGCGACGACGTGAAGACCAAGACGGCCCCCTCAAAGGCGGCGGATGCGGACGAGACGGCGCCCCTGGACGCCGTGGAGATCGCGGCCGAGGCGTAGTGACCGAGGACCGGGGCGGCGTACGCACAGGTAACTCACAGGTGCGCCGTCGTACGCCCTGCCCAGGGCCGGTCCATCCGCGTAGACTCCGCGCGTGGCCAAGGTGACTCGGGATGACGTGGCAAGACTGGCGGGTACGTCGACCGCCGTCGTCAGCTACGTCATCAACAACGGACCCCGGCCGGTCGCACCGGCCACGCGCGAGCGTGTCCTCGCCGCGATCAAGGAATTGTCGTACCGGCCCGACCGGGTCGCCCAGGCGATGGCCTCCCGCCGCACCGACCTCATAGGCATGATCGTGCCGGACGCGCGCCAGCCCTTCTTCGGCGAGATGACCCACGCCGTGGAGCAGGCCGCCGCCGAGCGCGGAAAGATGGTGCTCGTCGGCAACACCGACTATGTCGCCGAGCGCGAGGTCCACTATCTGCGGGCGTTCCTCGGGATGCGCGTCTCCGGGCTGATCCTCGTCAGCCACGCCCTCAACGACAACGCGGCCGCCGAGATAGAGGCGTGGGACGCGCGGGTCGTGCTGCTGCACGAGCGGCCCGAGGCGATCGACGACGTGGCCGTGGTGACCGACGACATCGGCGGCGCGAAGCTCGCCGTCGACCATCTGCTCTCCCACGGCTACGCGTACGTCGCCTGTATGGGCGGCGTCGCCGAGACCCCGCTCATCGGTGACCCCGTCTCGGACCACGTCGAGGGCTGGCGGCGCGCGATGGACGAGGCCGGGATCTCCACGGAGGGGCGGCTGTTCCAGGCGCCCTACAACCGGTACGACGCGTACCAGGTGGCGCTGAAGCTGTTGTCGGGCCCCGACCGGCCGCCGGCGATCTTCTGCTCCACCGACGACCAGGCGATCGGGGTGCTGCGCGCCGCGCGCGAGCTGCGGATCGAGGTCCCGACCGAGCTGGCCGTCGCCGGCTTCGACGACGTCAAGGAGGCGGCGCTCACGGATCCGCCGCTGACGACGATCGCGACGGACCGCACGGGGATGGCCCGAGCGGCGGTGGATCTGGTCCTGGACGACGGCATCCGCGTCGCCGGCTCCCGCGGCGAACGCGTGAAGCTGTTCCCGTCGACGCTGGTGACTCGACGGTCGTGCGGCTGCGCGTAGCTCCGCCGGGGCGCGGGGCGCCGTAGGGGCTTGGGGGTGCGTCGTCGGCGGCGGGTGCGTCGTGGCTTGTCGCGCAGTTCCCCGCGCCCCTGCAAAGCACGTGGTCGTCCCGCGCTCCCAGCGTGATCGAGGCCCGCGCCCCCAAAGGTCGGCGCGGGCCTCGGCTTACGACAAGTGCCGTCAGAACAACGCGTTGTACTGGTTGAAGCCCGTGCCCAGGCTGATGCGGCTGCCGAACAGGGACGACGAGGCCTTGTTGGTGCCGGGGTACAGCCAGAGGGTGCCGCCCGAGTCGCGGGCGAGGACGTCCGCGACTCCGTCGCCGGTGACGTCGCCGTTGGTCACGTAGGCCGTGAACTTCCAGCCGGTGCGGGCCTTGATCTGGGAGGACCAGGGGGTCGAGGCCTTGCCGGTGCCCCGGTAAAGGGAGAGCGTGCCGTCGGAGAAGCGGACCAGGAGGTCGGCCTTGCCGTCGCCGGAGAGGTCCCCGCGGCCGAGGAGCTTGGCGCCCTTCCAGGCCTTGCTGACCACCCGGATCTTGGCGTTGAACTGGCCGTTGCCCTTGCCGGGGTAGAGGTAGACCGAGCCGTCGGCGTCGAGGGCGACGAGGTCGGGGAGCGCGTCGCCGGTCAGGTCACCGGGGATCGCGTACGACTTGTAGCCGCCCCAGACCGAGCTGATCTGCATCCACGTCCACTCCCAGGTGGAGTGGTTCATGTAGCTGCGGTACAGCTTGCCGTCGTTCTTGTCCCGGATGATCAGGTCCTGGTAGAAGTCCCGGTCCAGATCGGCCTGCATGCCCCAGCTCACGTTCTGCCAGCCGTTGCCCTGGTACGCGCGCGTGGCGAGCGACGTGCCCTTGCTGTCCTGCTGGAACAGGCCCCCGGAGGGTGTGCGCGCGAGGAGGTCGGCGCGGCCGTCGTACGTCAGGTCGGTGTCGTTGATCCGGGGCTGGGCGGCCCAGGCGTACGAGGAGACCTTGGTGAAGACCGGGTAGGCGCCCTTGGCGGTGCAGCCCGAGACGCCCCACGAGACGATGCCGACGACCTTGCCGCCGACGACCAGGGGGCCGCCGGAGTCACCGTTGCAGGTGCTCGTGGTGCCCGCGTCGCCGCCGGAGGCCGGGGTGCCCGCGCAGACCATGGAGCCCTCGGCGAAGTAGTCCGTGCCGAGCACCGACTTCATGGCGCTGTCGCAGGTCGTGTCCTTGACCAGCGGCAGCGTCGCCTTCTTCAGCTTCGCGGAGAGCTCGGCGTCCGCGCCGCCGGAGGTGAGGCCCCAGCCGTACACGGTGCCGTTCGTGCCGGCGGTGTAGAGCGCGTTGTCGTCGGACGCGGCCAAGCGCAGTGTCTTCTGCTCCAGCGGGCGGTCCAGGGTGAGGACGGCGACATCGTTCCTGATGGTCTTCTCGTCGTACCTCGGGTGCTGCCAGGCGCGCAGGACGCCCGCGACCGTGCCCGTCGTGTCGTCGTACAGGTCGGTCGTACCGGCCAGGACCGCCCCGTTGGCCGCCCAGTCGAGACCGTCGACGCAGTGAGCGGCCGTGAGGACCTTGTTGGGGGCGACCAGGGTGCCGCCGCAGAAGGAGCCCTCGTCGGTGGTCGCGTCGTAGTACGCGAGCTGCACCATCCAGGGAGCGGCGGAGATCGTCGTCTCGCTGCCGCCGATGATGAACGGGGACTGGGAGGAGGGCGAGGAAGGCGAGGAGGGTGACGGGGACGTCGGGGAGGCGTCGCCAGCTGTCCCGGGCTCGTTCGAGGACGGTCTCGCCTGGTCCTCCGCCGCCTTGATGACGCGTTGGCGGAGTTCCTTGGCGGAGGCCGCGGGTGCGGCGGGCTGGTCGAGGGTGACCGTGGGGTGCGCCGGCTCGTCGGCCGCCGTCGCGGGCTGTGCCGCGAGGACGCCGGCGCCGCTCAGCGCGAGCGCGAGCGTGGCGGCGGGCAGTGCCTTGAAGGCACGTATCACTCAGGGCTCCTGGGGTGCGTGGGTGTCGTGGGCGCCCGAGCAGGGCGTACGACGCCGACCGCCCCGTCACCGGTTGCCCCGGCCTCGGGTCGTATCGCGGAGCCCCCCTCCGGCTGGGTGATCGTAGGCCCCGGTGACCCCACCGGACACGGCATCCACCGGGGTCACACAAGTATTCGGATGCCGCGTTCCGTGACATCACCGCCCGGCCACCCTTTGTTTCCCCTGCGGGCACGACGGGCCGCCTTTATATGGGGCGAACGAGGTTCTGGTGGGGTTCTCAGGGAGCACTCAGGAAGGTCTCATGGTCGGGCGGCAGGCTCTGAGTCATGACCGAGAGCTTCCGCCGCAGCGGCGAGTACGAGAACCCCTACCAGGGGCAGCAGCAGCACTCCGGGTACGCCGAGGGCGAGACCCAGCAGCAGCCCGCGTACCTCCAGCAGCAGGCCTCCACTCCGGTGAACCCGGAGTGGCCGCCCCCGCCGGCGTACGAGCCGGCGGCGTCGGCTCAGGGCGCGCAAGACACGTACGGTGCTCCGAGCGCGCTCCTCGCCGAGCCGGTGGCCCAGGCGCCCGCTCCGAGAAGGCGTACCCGGGGGCCGATCGCGCTGCTCGCGGCCGTGGCGTTCGTCGCGGCGGCGATCGGTGGCGGTACGGCGTACGGCATCCAGGAGCTGACCGGCTCGGGCACCGTGACCTCCAGTTCCACCAGCACCAGCGTCGTGCCGACCAGCCAGAAGGGCACGGTCTCCGGGGTCGCCACGGCGGTCAGCCCGAGCATCGTGGAGATCAACGCCACCTCGAACGCGGGTGAGTCCACCGGTTCCGGTGTGATCATCACCAGCACCGGTGAGATCATCACCAACAATCACGTGATCTCCGGCGCCTCCCAGATCAAGGTGACGACCAGCAACGGCAAGTCCTACACCGCCGAGGTCGTCGGCACGGACAGCAAGAAGGATCTCGCCCTCATCAAGCTGCGGGACGCCTCCGGGCTGAAGGCCGCCACGCTCGGCGACTCCGCCGGCGTCAAGGTCGGCGACCAGGTCGTGGCGATCGGCTCCCCCGAGGGTCTGACCGGCACCGTGACCAGCGGCATCGTCTCCGCGCTCGACCGCGACGTCACGGTCTCGACGGACGAGAGCCAGGGCCAGCAGCAGGGCGGTGGCGGCGGGCAGTGGCCGTTCGAGTTCGGCGGTCAGCAGTTCAACGGCGACACGGGTTCGTCGACGACGACGTACAAGGCGCTCCAGACCGACGCCTCCCTCAACCCCGGCAACTCCGGCGGCGCCCTCATCGACATGAACGGCAACATCATCGGCATCAACTCCGCGATGTACTCCGCCGCGGACGCCACCTCCTCCAGCGCCGGCAGCGTCGGCCTCGGCTTCGCCATCCCGATCAACACGGTCAAGGCCGACCTGAGCACGCTGCGGGCGGGCGGGTCTGACTGAGGTCCGACGCTCCGACCAGGTCTTTTCCCTCCCGTCCCGTCAGTCCCGCTGAGTCCAAGGAGTTCGACATGATCACGCAGGTCTCCCACACCGTCGCCACCGCCGTCGACCCGGCCGGGCTGGGCCTCGCCCTCGCGGTGGCGGCCGAACTCCACCCGGCGGTGACGCGGGCCCCCGAGGTGGCGGCCACCCATGCCCCGGCCCGTCGCAACACGGCCGCGCGCCCGCGCCGACGTACGGTGCGCGGCTGATCCGGTACGGCCTACTGCGCGGCCAGGGGACGTGCAAGGCTAGGGCGCAACCGCGCGCGCCCCATCAGGGGCGCGGGGAACTGCGCGAGATGCCCCACCGGACCCGCACCAGGCACCGCACGAGAACCCCCACGGCGCCCCGGCCCCCGCACTCCACCGCTTCCGAGGAACGAAGACCACATGAGCTCCGCCGAAGGCGCCCGCGCCCCCGAACCCCAGCGCATCCTCATCGTCGACGACGAGCCGGCCGTGCGCGACGCACTCAAGCGCAGCCTCGCCTTCGAGGGCTACGACACCGAAGTCGCCGTGGACGGCGCCGACGCGCTGGAGAAGGCGACCGCGTACCGGCCGGACCTGGTGATCCTCGACGTGCAGATGCCGCGCATGGACGGACTGACCGCCGCCCGCCGGATCCGCGGGGCGGGCGACACCACGCCGATCCTGATGCTCACCGCCCGCGACACCGTCGGCGACCGCGTCACCGGCCTCGACGCCGGCGCGGACGACTACCTGGTCAAGCCGTTCGAGCTGGACGAGCTCTTCGCCCGCGTCCGCGCGCTGATGCGCCGCAGCTCGTACGCGGCGGCGGTCGCCGCGACCGCCGAGGTGGACGACGCGCTCACCTTCGCGGACCTGCGGATGGACCTCGCGACGCGGGAGGTCACGCGGGGCGGGCGCCCGGTGGAGCTGACGCGCACGGAGTTCACGCTCCTGGAGATGTTCATGGCGCACCCGCGCCAGGTCCTCACACGCGAGCAGATCCTGAAGGCCGTCTGGGGCTTCGACTTCGAGCCGTCCTCCAACTCCCTCGACGTGTACGTCATGTACCTGCGCCGCAAGACCGAGGCGGGCGGCGAGCCGCGACTCGTCCACACCGTGCGCGGCGTGGGGTACGTACTGCGACAGGGCGGCGCGGAGTGAAGAGACTCCTGAGCCGCTACCGGTCCCTGCCGATCAGGGCCCGCTTGTCGATGCTGGTCGCGGCGGCGGTGGCGTTCGCGGTGGCGGCGGTGTCGGTGACGTGCTGGTTCATCGTTCAGGGGAAGCTGTACGGGGAGGTCGACAACGACCTGAGGGCCATGGTCAGCCGAGCGCTGCCCAAGGAGATGGTGGAGGACAACGTCCTCACCCCCTGCCCCGAGGCGCCGTCGCAGTCGTACTGGGGGCCGAGGAACAAGGGCTACTCCCAGGTGGTGCGGACGGACGGCACGACGTGCGTCTTCCCCAACTCCACGGGCGTGGTGAACGTCGCCGACAGCGACAAGGAGATGGCCGCGAACCCCGATCCCAAGTCCGGGACGATCCGCAACGGCACCGACAGCGAGGGCAACTCGGTCCGGGCCCTGACCACGGCGCTCGTCGTCGAGGTGGGCGGCGAGCAGTACGTGGCACCGGACGCCGCCTACGTCGTCGCCATCCCCCTCAAGGGCACCCAGTCCACGCTCAACGAGTTGGCGCTGCTGCTCCTCGTCGTCTCCGGCATCGGAGTCGTCGGCGCCGGCGCGGCCGGACTCGCCGTGGCCCGTGCGGGCCTGCGCCCCGTCGACAAGCTGACCGAGGCGGTCGAGCATGTGGCGCGCACCGAAGACCTCAGCATCCGCATCCCCGTGGAGGAGGAGAGCGAGGACGAGGTCGCCCGTCTCTCCCGCTCCTTCAACACGATGACGAGCGCGCTGGCGAGCTCCCGCGACCTGCAACAACAGCTGATCGCGGACGCGGGCCACGAGCTCCGTACGCCCCTGACCTCCCTCCGCACCAACATCGAACTCCTCACCCGCAGCGAGGAGACGGGCCGCCCGATCCCGGCGGAGGACCGCAAGGCCCTGCTCGCCTCGGTGAAGGCCCAGATGACCGAACTGGCATCGCTGATAGGCGACTTGCAGGAGCTGTCGCGTTCGGACGCGGGCCACCAGGGCGGCCGGCACCTCCAGGTCGTCGACTTCCAGGAGACGGTGGAGGCGGCCCTGCGCCGGGCCCGCCTGCGCGGTCCCGAGCTGACGATCACGGCGGACCTGAACCCCTGGTACGTCCGCTCCGAGCCGTCCGCGCTGGAGCGCGCCATCGTCAACATCCTCGACAACGCGGTGAAGTTCAGCCCCGAGGGCGGCACGATCGAGGTCTCCCTCGACGCGGGTGTCCTCACGGTCCGCGACCACGGCCCCGGCATCCCCGCCGACGAACTCCCCCACGTCTTCGACCGCTTCTGGCGCTCCCCGTCGGCCCGCTCCCTCCCGGGCTCGGGCCTGGGCCTGTCGATCGTGGCCCGCACGGTGCAGCAGGCGGGCGGCGAAGTCACCCTGTCCCGAGCGGACGGCGGCGGCACCCTGGCGACGGTACGGCTGCCGGGGGCGGCGGTTCCGCCTCCGGAGAGTGCGTGAGCGGGGGCCGGGGCGCTCGGGGTCAGTGGAAGCCGAGCATGCCGGGGGAGTCGATGTCGACCGTGATCACGCCGGGGGGATAGTTCTGTTCGCGGTCCGTGAGCAGGATCGACATACCTGTGAACTCCGGGCGCGGCAGCGCGCAGTAGAGGGCGTGGCAGGTGTCCGGCCCGCCGTAACCGTCGCGGATCATGCCGCCAACGGTGATCGAGGCCGCTGTACCCAGGTCATCGACGACTACCGAGGAGAACGCGAGCACCCGCCGTCCCGCGTCCGCGTCCTCCGACTCCGCCTGCATGAGGCAGAGGGCCGGGATTCGCAGGAGATCGCCCGGGGTTCGTGCCATGTTCCCGGCGAGGAGGTTCAGGGTCTTGTGGCCCTCGGCGAGCGCGCGGGTGGCCCCCGTGTCCAGGATGATCACGCGGCCTGTCCTCGTGCCGTGCGGGCCTTCTCGGCGGCGATCCTCTGGATGTTGCCCAGCACGTCGGGAGCCCGGTCGAACTCCTCGTCGCTGATGTCGAGGCCGATCACCTCACGCACGACCTGACGATCGGCCGCGACCCGCTCCGCGATCTGCTCCGCCGTCGGCTGTTCCGAGGCCAGCTGCTCGATGAGCTGGCCCAGGGTCATGCCGCGTTCCTTGGCGACCTGGGCGAGATGGTCGCGGGCCTGCTTGGACACCTGGATGGTGGTGGTCTCAGCCATGGCTTCACCATAGCCATGCCACGGCACAGGCGTCCCGATACCGGGCTGCACTCACCCGAAGGTGCTCAGCCGCCGACGACGCCCTTGACGAACACGGACCACGCCCCGGCGGAGAACAGGAGCGGGCGGCTGTCCGGGACCTTGCTGTCCCGGACGGGGATTATGCCGGGGAGGTCGTCGGTGACTTCGAGGCAGTCGTTGGCGCCCCCTTCGCTGTAGCTCGACTTGCGCCAGACAGCGGTGCCGAGATCAGGGGTGTGCGTCATGGTGGGTCTGCTCCTTCAGTACGGCCCTGATGAACGCGAGCGAGTCGGTCGGTGACAGTGCCATATCGCGGAGCCGATCGTAGGACAGTCGGCGCCGCAGAACCTCGTTCGGATCCTCGTCCAACTGGCTGCAACCGTTGCCTTCTTTGTAGGCGACGGCGCTTCCATCTTCCTGCCAGAGCAGCGTCAGCGACCCGGTCATGTGGTGATGAACACCTGCGGAGATCGGCAGCACCTGGAGCACGATGTTGGGCCGCGTCGCGGCGGTCTCCAAGTGAACCAGTTGGTCGCGCCAGGTCTCGGGGGTGGCCGCTGTGCGCCGAAGCGCGATCTCGTCGATCACGATGCGGACGCTGGGCTCCGGCTTCCGCCTCAGCAGGTACTGGCGCCCCAGCCGGGCCGCGACCTGCTCCTCGACCCAGACGTCGCCGTCAGCCGTTGTCTGGGCCCCAGACAACACCTCACGGCAGAAATCCTCCGTTTGCAGAAGGCCTGGCACCGCCGGCGTGAACACCCGCATGATGCGGGCCGTCGCCTCCAGCTCCATGAACCGCTTGTACTGGTCCTTGAACGCGTCGAGCCGTGCCGCCCGCCAATGGCTCACCAGCAGGTCACCGGCCTCGTAGTACGCATCCAAGTCCTCCATGACCGTCACCTTCGACAGTCGTTCACCCGACTCCAGACGGCTCAAGTAGCTCTTGTCGTACCCCGTCTCGTCGGCCAGTTGCCCCAGCGACTTACCCGCCTTCTCGCGCAGAAACCGAAGCGTCCGGCCGAGCACAGCACGCCCCGACTCGCCCTCCGCGTCAACCAGTTCGCCCATGTCACCCCTCGCCGTTGTCTGGGGCGCCAGACAACGGCAGCCCCCTTCCCCAACGTACGGCGCACCCGTGACGATCAGGACACGAACGGTAATCACCGCCCGTCAGGACGACCCTGAAAAAACCCTGAGACGAAAGTTGAGGCACCGGCATGCGCGCACTCGTCGTGCGGCTCTGTGAGGCACTGCTCCGCTGGGCCGCGCCCGGCCCGGTGGCGCCCGAGGCGGAGGAAGCGCAGGAACCCGCCCCTCCCCCACCCCCGCCCAGGGCCCTCGACGACATCTGGCCCTTCGAGTCCTACGACAACCTCGTACGGCCCTACGTGCTCAGCCCCGAGGAGCTGTACACGAGTGGAATGCACAGCGTGGAGGTCCCCGCATGATGGACGGTCTGCGTCTGCTGCCGTGGACCAACACGGACGGCAAGCCCTGCTACCTCGACCCGGACACCGCGCACCCCGGGGCTCTCTCTTTGCTGGCCGACAGCGTCGAGGCCTCCCAACTCGGTTCGGCCGAGGAGGTGTTGGCCGGCAGCAAGGCCGTACTCGGCGACGCGGCGGCCGGGGAGCGCGCCGTGCGGTTCGCGCTGACGCGGGCCGTGGAGTCCTTGGAGGACGTGTTGCGCGTGGCCGTCAGCAGAGGGCAGCGCATCGACACCTAGTTGGCGACGAAGACGTACCGTTCCCCCACCAGCGGACCCAGGATCGCGCCCGCGCCGTACCAGTCGAGGTCCAGGTCGCGCATGCGCATGTGGCTGGGGCCGTGCTGGAGGTGGAGGTTGTGGCCGAAGACCAGGGTCGGCCCCCGGTCGGCCTCGATCGCGCGGATGTCGAGCAGGTTCTCGACCATCAGCGCGTCCCGCGTGGCGAGCATGCGGGAGATCCGGACGTGCTCCTCGGCGGGGCGCGCCAGTTGACGGTGGTAGCGCAGGAGGCCGATCGCCGCCATGAGGTGGGCCTTCGCCCGGTGCCACGCGGCGCGTGAGGTCGCCGCGATCAACCGTGGCGCGCGGGCGTGGAACTCGGTGAGCATGTCGTCGGCGAGGCAGCGCAGCGCCTCGGCCTCCGGTGTGGCGCCGATCGAACACGCCGCGTCCAGCACCGCCTCCGTACGGCTCCACCGTTCGTCGTCGCCGACGAGGCTCGCGAGGTCGACGGCGGGGTCGGCGGCGAGGGCGAGGGGCGAGGCCAGGCCCTCGTCGCGGGCCAGGTAGGCGCGGGCCGCTTCGAGGTAGCGGCGCGGGCTGGGCGCGCTCAGGTTCTCCATCTCGGCGTCGAAGCCGTGGAAGGCGAGGCGTTCCTCCGGCGGGCGCGTCCGGTTGTACTCCCGCATCCAGGTGATCAGCTCCCTGTTGGGGGCCAGGTCGCCCCGGCCGAACGCGATGCCCTCCCGCATCGCCTCGTCGAAGTCGCCCATGCCGTCCCGCACGTGGTCGTCCAGGGCGAGCGCGGGGATGCGGTCGGTCTCCAGCGCGATCGACCGGAAGCCCCGCTCCTCGACGAGCTGGGCGAAGAGTTCGTTACGTGCGTGCCCGAAGGCGGGGTCCAGATGGGTCGGCTCACCGAGGGCCAGAAGGTCGCACGACGGGGTCACGAGGTCTCGAATGTCCTGACTCATGAGCCTCAATCGTATCCTTGAAAGTGCGGTTGATACTTGGGAGGCACCCTTGAGGTCTACAGCACGCCAGGAGCAGTCGGTCGCTCGCTCCTCGTCACGTAAAGCCTCAAAGCAGTGATCAGCATGCGTCCTTCCGACCTCGCCCGTGAGCACGGCCTGTCGACCCAGGCCGTCCGCAACTACGAGCGCGACGGGTTCCTCCCTGCCGCCGAGCGGACGCGCAGCGGCTACCGGGTCTATACCGAGACGCACGCGGCGGCGCTGCGCGCGTTCCTCGCCCTCGTCCCGGCGTACGGCCACTCCGCCGCCGGGCGGATCATGCGGGCCGTGCACGAGGACGCCCTCGACGACGCCCTGACGATCGTCGACCAGGGACACGCCCAGTTGCTCCGCGACCGGGAGACCCTGGACGCGGTACGCGACGCGGTGGACCACCTGACGGCCGCTTCGGAGGGCGCGGAGCCCATGGCCACAGCAAGCGCTGATCTCCGCACCCGCCCCGCCCCCCTCACCGTCGGCGAACTCGCCCACCGGCTCGACGTCACCCCGGCGACCCTGCGCAACTGGGAGGACGCCGGCATCCTCACCCCCGCGCGGGACCCCCTCACCGGGTACCGCCTCTACCGCCCGGCCGACGTCCGCGACGCGGACCTCGCCCACCTCCTGCGCCGTGGGGACTATCCCCTGGATCACATCTCCACCGTGGTCCGGCAGATCCGCACGGCCGGCGGCACCGACGCCCTCTCCGCCGCGCTGGACGACTGGCGGCGCCGCCTGACCGTACGAGGCCGCGCCATGCTGGACGCGTCCGCCCACCTCAGCCGGTATCTGAGCACCTGGGCCGCGCACAGCGGGACATGAAAAAGCGGTTCCCCGCACCTGGAAGGGCGCGGGGAACCGCTGGACCAGCCATGCACTGAACCCTCAGCGATCAGGTCCGACTAGTTGTTGATGATCGTGATCCGGTTGGCCGCCGGCGGCGCGATCGGGTTCGTGGCCGAGGAGTTGGCGAGCAGGTACTGCTCCAGCGCCGCCAGGTCGTCCGCGCCGACCAGGTCGTTCGTGCCCTGGCCCAGGGTCGGGAAGCCGTCGCCGCCACCCGCGAGGAAGCTGTTGGTCGCGACACGGTACGTGGCCGTCGGGTTGATGGCCGCGCCGTTGAGCTTGACGGTGTCGGCGACGACGCGGTCCGCGCCGGTCTTCGTCAGGTCGAGCGTGTACGTCAGACCGGACGACGGCAGCAGCACCTTGGGCGCGGCGGTATTCGTCCCGCTCACCTGCTCCTTGAGGATCTGGATGAGCTGCGCGCCCGTGAAGTTCTGCAGGTTGACCGTGTTGGAGAACGGCTGGACGGTGAAGCCCTCGGCGTAGGTGACGACGCCGTCGCCCTCGGTGCCCTTGGCCGCGTAGGTGAGCGGCGCGCGCACACCACCCGGGTTCATCAGCGCGAGGTCGACCTCGGGGTCGAGCGCCTTGCCGTACCAGTACTGCGCGTCGGCGATCAGGTCACCCATGGGGGACTCGGTGCCGGCGTTGGGCACGTCCGCCGATATGTAGCCGATGGCGCGGTTGCCGATGGGCGCGGCGAGGGTGTTCCACCGGCTGATGAGGGCCGTCATGTCGGCGGCCTTCTCGACGTCACGGGTGACGACGTGGTTGGCGGAGTCCACGGCCGTACGCGCGATGTCGCCGGTCCGGCGGTCGTACGTCAGCGTCGTGTCGGTGTAGAGGCGGCCGAAGGACGCGGCCGAGGTGACCATGCGCGGCTTGCCCGCCGGGTCGTTGATCGTGCAGGCGTACGCGGCGTGCGTGTGACCGGTGACGACGGCGTCGACCTTCGGCGTGAGGTTCTTGGCGATGTCGACGATCGGGCCGGAGATGCCGTCACCGGCGCCGGGCGAGTCGCAGTCGTAGTTGTACGACTGCGAGGCGGGGAGACCGCCCTCGTGGATCAGCGCGACGACCGACTTGACGCCCTGGCGCTCCAGCTCCTTGGCGTACTTGTTGATCGTCTTGACCTCGTCCTTGAACGTGAGGCCCTTGACGCCCTCGGCGGAGACGACGCCCGGGGTGTCCTCCAGCGTCACACCGATGAAGCCGACCTTGACGCCGTTCTTCTTCCACACCCAGTAGGGCTTCAGGAGCGGCTTCTTGGTCTTGTTGTCGATGACGTTCGCCGCGAGGTAGGGGAAGTCGGCGCCCTTGAACTTCTTGCCCTTGACGTAGCAGCCGTCGGTCGGGTGGCAGCCGCCCTTCTGCAGGCGGGCCAGTTCCTTCGCGCCCTCGTCGAACTCGTGGTTGCCGACGCTGGTGACGTCGAGGTCGAGCCCGTTCAGCGCCTCGATGGTGGGCTCATCGTGGAACAGGCCCGAGATCAGCGGGGAGGCACCGACCATGTCGCCGGCGGCGGCGGTGATCGTGTAGTCGTCGGCGCGGCGGGCCTCGCGCAGGTGCGTGGCCAGGTACTCGACACCACCGGCGTTGATCGTCTCGGTGTGACCGTCCTCGTGGACGTGCGTGACCCGGCCCGAGGAACCGGCCGGCGGCTCCAGGTTGCCGTGCAGGTCGTTGAACGACAGCAGCTGCACGTCCTGGTACCGGCCCGGCTTGTCCTTGCCGGGCTCCGTCTTCGACTCACCGGCGCTCGCCGGGAGCGCGGCGGCCAGCGCCCCGACGGTCGCCAGCCCGGCAGCGGCGGCGAGGATCCGGTTGCGACGGCTTCTACCGCGCTGCGCTTGGGGTGTGGCTGACATGTGCCCCCCTGGGTCCATGAGAGGTAAGAGAAGTAAGGGAAACGTGAGAACGGCCCCGTCGGCCCGAAGCGTAGAGTCAACGCGCGTAGCGCGACAGGGGGTTCATGGTTACGACCTGATTGCCATCAAGGAGGACTGATGGCAAAGGGGGACATTTGCAGGGGCGCGGGGCTGTGACATCTGCGGCTCCGCCGCGGGGCGCGATCAGCCACATTCAAGCCGCAGCCGCCAGACCGGGGAACCAACCGAGTTCATAGGCGCTCCCCCACCGCACCCCCCGGTTAACCTCGAACCCATGACCAGCGACGACACCGCCCGGCCGAGCGCAGCGGCCGGCGCAGCCGCCCGCAGTATCGAAACCCGCCTGGAACTCACCCCCGACCAGAAGGCCGCCGTCCTCGCCCTCCTCGACGAGGCCGCCGCGGTCGACGGCCAGCAGGCGGTGTCCGAGCAGGGCCGCCTCCAACTCCGCGGCGGCCCCCGCGAAGGCGTGGCCCACCTCCTGCTCACCGTCGGCGACACCCTGGTCGGCTACGCCCAGCTGGAGGACAACGACCCCGTCGAGGCCCCGGCCGCCGAACTGGTCGTCCACCCCTCCCACCGGGGCCACGGCCACGGCCGCGCCCTGGGCTCCGCCCTGCTCGCCGAGTCCGGCAAACGGCTGCGGGTCTGGGCGCACGGCGGCCACTCCGCCGCCCGCCACCTCGCCCAGGTCCTCGGCCTCACCCTGTTCCGCGAACTCCGCCAGATGCGCCGCTCCCTGGCCGATTTCGACCCGCCGGAGCCGGTGCTCCCCGAGGGTGTCACCGTCCGCTCCTTCGTCCCCGGCGACGACGACGCGGCCTGGCTCGCCGCGAACGCGGAGGCGTTCGCCCACCACCCCGAGCAGGGCTCCCTCACCCAGCGCGACCTCGACGACCGCAAGGCCGAGCCCTGGTTCGACCCGGCGGGCTTCTTCCTGGCCTTCAGGGGAGAGGAACTGGTCGGCTTCCACTGGACGAAGGCGCACGCCGCCGAGCAGCTCGGCGAGGTCTACGTCGTCGGCGTACGCCCCGGCGCACAGGGCGGCGGCCTCGGCAAGGCCCTCACCACGATCGGCCTGCGCCACCTCGCCGCCCAGGGGCTGCCCACCGCGATGCTCTACGTCGACGCGGACAACAAGGCGGCGGTGACCGTCTACGAACGGCTCGGCTTCGTGACGTACGAGACGGATCTGATGTACCGCAGCGAGACCTGACACGGCCGCGCGGACGCGGAGTTCTCCACAGGCGGGGGGCGGTGTTGTTGACACCGCCCCCTCTCTTGCACCACCCTTTTACTACTCAATTAGTGAAAGGGTGGTTGTTCGAGTGGTCGAGTACCGCATCGACCGGCGCAGCGGTGTCGCCACCTACGTCCAGATCGTCCAGCAGACCAAACAGGCCCTCCGGATGGGGCTCCTGGAACCCGGCGACCGGCTCCCCACGGCCCGCGAGGTCGTGGAGGCCACCGCGATCAACCCGAACACGGTGCTGAAGGCCTACCGCGAGCTGGAGCGCGAAGGCCTGGTCGAGGCCCGACGCGGCCTCGGCACGTTCGTACGGAAGTCACTGGGCACCGCGCCCGTCGACTCCGCGCTGCGGGCCGAGTTGGACGGCTGGGCCGTACGGGCCCGGGAGACCGGACTCGAACGGGACGACGTGGAGGCCCTCTTCACGGCCGTACTGGACGAACACTTCACGACGGACAAGCGAGATCAGGGGGACGAGGCATGACGGGGACCGCGATGGAGGCGGCCGCGCTCGGCAGGAAGTTCGGGTGGCGGGCCGGGGGCTGGGCGTTGCGGGAGTGCACGCTGCGGCTGCCGGCGGGGCGGGTGTGCGCGCTCGTCGGACCGAACGGCGCGGGCAAGTCGACGCTCCTGGCCCTGGCGGCCGGTCTGCTCACCCCCACCGAGGGCACGATCAGCGTGCTGGGCACGACCCCGGCGGCGGCCCGTGAGCGCCTCGCCTACGTCGCCCAGGACAAGCCTCTGTATCCCCAGCTGACCGTGGCCGAGACCCTGCGGCTGGGCCGCGAGCTCAACACCGGGCGCTGGGACCAGGCCGTCGCGGAGCGGGTGGTGGACGAGGGCGGCCTGAACCGGAACGCGAAAATCCGTTCCCTCTCCGGCGGTCAGCGCACCCGGGTCGCGCTCGCCCTCGCCCTCGGCAAGCGGCCCGAACTGCTGCTCCTGGACGAGCCGATGGCCGACCTCGACCCGCTCGCGCGGCACCAGCTGATGGGCACCCTGCTGGCGGACTCCGCCGAGCACGGCACCACGATTGTCATGTCCTCGCACGTGGTGGCCGAACTGGAGGGCTCCTGCGACCACTTGTTCCTGCTGGGCGGCGGGCGCGTCCGGCTCGCGGGCCCGCTGGAGGAGATCCTCGCCGCGCACACCCTGGTCACCGGCCCGGTGGGCGACCTCGCCCCGCACACGGTGGTCGAGTCCCGCACGACGGGACGTCAGCTCACCGCGCTGATCCGCCCGCAGGGCCCCGTCGGCGCCGACCGGCAGACCACCGAGCCGACCCTGGAGGAGCTGGTCCTCGCCCATCTCCGGTCACCCGAGGCCCCGGCCCTCACGATCGAAGCCGAAGCCGAAGCCTCAGCAAACGCCGAAGCCGACGCCGATCACACGGCCCGCTCGGGCGACACCAACGGGGCCGGGACCCGGGGAGCGGCCGTATGAGCACCACGTCCACGAAGACCACGACCACCGAGGCCACCGAGCCCCTGGGCACCGCCCGCTCCGGCGCCCCGTCCCCCGCCACCTGGTCCCCGTCACCGTCACCGTCTCCGTCCCCGACCCGTGGGCTGATCCGGGCGACGCTCAGCGTGCACCGGTCCGCCCTGTGGTTCTGGGGCCTGCTGGTGGTCCTCGTCGCCGCCGGACTGCTGTGGGCCGCCGGACCGGGCTACGACGCGGCCTGGGCTGCGTACGTGAAGAGCGGCTGCGCGGAGGCCGACTACTGCACGCTCGGCGCGGCCTACACGCGCTACGACACGGCCGTCTCCCTGGGCTCCAGGGTCCTCACCCTCGCCCCGCTCCTGATCGGCGCGTGGGCGGGCGGCTCCCTGATCGGCCGCGAGCTGGAGAGCGGTACGGCGAAGCTGGCCTGGACCCAGTCCGTCACCCCGGCCCGCTGGCTCGCCACGACACTCGCGGTCCCGGCCGCCGTGATCGTCTCCGGGACGGTCCTGCTGACCCTGCTGAACCGCCTGGTGTGGTGGCGCGAGGAGCGGCTGCGGCACGCGCTGGGGACCCGGGACTGGTTCGAGTCCGCCACCTTCGCCGGTCACGGCACCGTCGCCACGGCGTACGCCCTGCTGGGCCTCGCGGTCGGTGTCCTCGCCGGCCTGCTGCTGCGCCGCGCGCTCCCCGCGCTCGCCGTCGGCCTGGCGGGCACCGGCGTCCTGGCGGGCGCGCTCCAGTGGAACCGTCATCTGCTGTGGCCCACCGAGACCATCGTCTCCAAGACCGAAGAGTACGGCTGGACGGGCGAGCTGGTCGACCACGGCATCGTCACCGCGACCGGGGAACGCGTCTCGATCGGGGCCTGCGCGGAAGACGACTCCTGCACCGTCGCCTCCTTCTACGCCGACTTCCACCCCTCCGCCCACTTCTGGCCCCTCCACCTCGTCGGGACGGCCATCGCCCTCACCGCCACCGCCCTGCTGATCTGGGCCGCGTTCCGGCTGCTGCGCCGCCGTACGGGAGGGACCGTATGAGCACCGAGACCCTCACCACCACGCCCCCGGCCGGCACCGCCGCCCGCCGCGGCCTGATCTGGACCGTCTGGCGCGTGCACCGCCCGGCACTGCTGGTGTGGAGCGCGTACGTGCTGCTCATGGTCGGGTGGATGCTCTGGCTGCGGTACGTCACGGGCGCGGAGATACGCGCGGAACGGGCCGCCTGCCGGAAGCTGGAGAACGGGTGCATCGACCTCGGATCCGCCTTCGACTACGCCTCGGCCATGAGCACGATCGGCACCTTGATCGCCTACTCCTCCTACGGCGTGGCCGCCTGGGCGGGGGCCGCACTGACCGGCCGTGAGCTGGAACGGGGCACGGCCCAGCTGGCCTGGACCCAGTCCGTCACCCCGGTCCGGTGGCTCACCGTCAAGCTCGCGGTGCCCGCCGCCGCGCTGACCGTCGGCATGGCCGTGCTGGTGCCGGTCTACCGCTGGGCCTGGTCCACGGACCGGGACCTGCGCGGCGACGAGTGGTACTACACCGACCCCTTCCTGAACCGCGGCCCTGCGGTCCTGGCGTACGCCCTGTGCGCGTTGGCCGTCGGCGCCCTGGCCGGCATCGTCCTCAGGCGCGCGCTGGCCGCGCTCACCGTGGCCCTCGGCTTCATGGTCGCGTTCCACCTCTGGTTCGACGTGCGGTTCGACGAGCTGTGGCCCTCCACGACGCTCCGCGGCACCGCCGCCAGCAGGCTGCCGATGACGGCGGACCAGCTGGAGCTGGGCGCCGTCACCCGCTCCGGTGCCCGCGTCGACGACCTGAGCTGCTTCGACGCCGATGCCGACATCGACTACACCACGTGCATGAGCGGGAAGGGCTTCACCGATCTGTACGCCGAGGTGCACCCGGCGTCCCACTTCTGGCCCCTGCACCTCGTGGCGACCGGCATCATCCTCGCCGTCGGGGTCCTGGCCGGCGCCGCCGCCTTCTGGCTCCTGCGCCGTCGCGTCCGCTGACGGACGGCCCTCTGCGGGCACGCCCCTCCTACGGGGGGAGGGGCGTGCCGACGGCGTACGGCAGGTGAACGGCGCGTGATCGCGAGAAGGCGTACGCCGGGGTGCCGCGCACGCCTCCACGGAACCGGCGGTCCTCCCCCCGCTATCCCGCACGTAAGGTCTCCGTAACCGGCGATTCAGACGACCTTGCGACGCTTCCGCAATGAACCCCGTCGTGCCCGAGCCCTCGCCTCCCCCACGCAGCGGCCCAAGCAACGGGAACAGCACGGGGGACGACCCCCGCACGCCCGCGCCCGTCGCCCCGCACCCCACCCCCGATGTCGTCGACGTCGTGGCCCGCATCGACGCGGACATCGCCGAGAACACCGCGGCGAACGCCTCCTCGCGCGTCCCCGCCCTCCCTCCGGCCCTGTCCGACGCGCCTGTGATGCTCGCGGCGCGGAACAATGGTTCCATGAGCCAGTCCAACGCCCAGGCAGCCCAGGTCCAGCACGCGCAGCCGTCCATCGGCTCCATAACCGGCCACCGCCCGCACACGGTGTCCGCCGTGGTGTCCGACCTGGAACCCGACATCGACGCCGACCTCGACGCGTACGACGAGGACGAGCAGGGCGGCGAGAGGCTGCCCCAGGGCCGCTTCCTCGACCGGGAGCGCAGCTGGCTCGCCTTCAACGAACGCGTCCTCGAACTGGCCGAGGACCCGAGCACCCCCCTGCTCGAACGGGCGAACTTCCTGGCGATCTTCGCCAGCAACCTCGACGAGTTCTTCATGGTCCGGGTGGCCGGTCTGAAGCGCCGCATCGCCACCGGCGTCGCCACCAAGTCCGCCTCCGGCCTGCAGCCCCGCGAGGTGCTGGAGATGATCTGGGCCCGCTCCCGCGAGCTGATGGCCCGGCACGCCGCCTGCTTCCACGAGGACGTCGCCCCGGCGCTGGCCGAGGAGGGCGTGCACCTGGTCCGCTGGAGCGAACTGGAGGAGAAGGAGCAGGCCCGCCTCTTCACGCTCTTCCGCCACCAGATCTTCCCCGTCCTCACGCCGCTGGCCGTCGACCCGGCGCACCCCTTCCCGTACATCTCGGGTCTCTCGCTGAATTTGGCCGTCCGCGTCCAGAACCCGGTGACCGGCACCTCGCACTTCGCCCGCGTCAAGGTCCCGCCGCTGCTCTCCCGCTTCCTGGAGGCCTCCCCGGGCCGGTTCGTCCCGCTGGAGGACGTGATCGGCGCCCACCTGGAGGAGCTGTTCCCGGGCATGGAGGTGCTGGAGCACCACGCCTTCCGGGTCACCCGCAACGAGGACCTGGAGGTCGAGGAGGACGACGCCGAGAACCTCCTCCAGGCCCTGGAGAAGGAGCTCATGCGGCGCCGCTTCGGGCCGCCGGTGCGCCTGGAGGTCGAGGAGAGCATCAACCAGGAGGTCCTGGACCTGCTGGTGCGCGAGCTGAAGATCAAGGAGTCCGAGGTCTACCCGCTGACCGGGCCCCTGGACCTCACCGGCCTCTTCCGCATCGCCTCCCTGGACCGGCCCGAGCTGAAGTACCGCAAGTTCGTCGCCGGCGTCCACCGCGACCTCGCCGAGGTCGAGTCGGCGTCCGCGCCGGACATCTTCGCCGCCCTGCGCAGCCGGGACGTGCTGCTGCACCACCCCTACGACTCGTTCTCGACGTCGGTGCAGGCGTTCCTGGAGCAGGCGGCCGAGGACCCGGACGTCCTCGCGATCAAGCAGACCCTGTACCGGACGTCCGGCGACTCCCCCATAGTCAACGCGCTCATCGACGCGGCCGAGGCCGGCAAGCAGGTCCTCGTCCTGGTCGAGATCAAGGCGCGCTTCGACGAGCACGCCAACATCAAGTGGGCACGCAAGCTGGAGGAGGCCGGCTGCCACGTCGTCTACGGCCTGGTCGGTCTGAAGACCCACTGCAAGCTGTCCCTGGTGGTCCGTCAGGAGGGCGACACGCTCCGGCGCTACAGCCACGTCGGCACGGGCAACTACCACCCGAAGACGGCACGGCTCTACGAGGACCTGGGCGTGCTCACGTCGGACCCGCAGGTCGGCGCTGACCTCTCCGACCTCTTCAACCGGCTCTCCGGCTACTCCCGGCGCGAGACCTACCGCCGTCTCCTCGTCGCGCCCAAGTCCCTGCGCGACGGGCTGATCGCCCGCGTCAACAAGGAGGTCCAGCACCACCGTGCCGGACGTCCCGCGCACGTCCGCATCAAGGTCAACTCCATCGTGGACGAGGCGCTCATCGACGCCCTGTACCGGGCCTCGCAGGCCGGTGTGCCGGTCGACGTGTGGGTGCGCGGCATCTGCGCCATACGGCCCGGCGTCCCGGGCCTGTCGGAGAACATCCGGGTCCGCTCGGTCCTCGGCCGCTTCCTCGAACACTCCCGGATCTTCGGCTTCGGCAACGGCGGCGAGCCGGAGGTGTGGATCGGCAGCGCCGACATGATGCACCGCAACCTCGACCGCCGGATCGAGGCCCTGCTCCGGGTCACCGACCCGGCCCACCGGGCGGCACTCAACCGCCTGCTGGAGACCGGTATGTCCGACACGACCTCCTCCTGGCACCTCGGTCCCGACGGCGAGTGGATCCGGCACTCCACCGACGCCGACGGCCAGCCCCTGCGCAACGTCCAGGAGATGCTCATTGACGCCCGGAGGCGCCGGCGTGGCACAGCGACACCTTGACCCCACGAACCCCACGGCCGCTCCCGCGGATGCCGTCGCAGGCTATCTGCGGGAGCGGGCCACGGAGTTCCTCCGCGCGCTGCGCACCCACCGGGAGACCGGTGGGGGCACGGCGAACGGAAACGAGGAGTCCACCGACGCGGCGCTCGCCCTGCGCCGCTCGGCCCGCCGCATCAGCGGCACGCTGCACACCTTCCGCCCCCTGCTGGACGCCGACTGGTCGGAGTCCCTCCGTCCCGAACTGGCGTGGCTCTCGGGCACGTTGGGCCGCGAACACGCCTACGCTGCCCGCCTGGACCGCCTGGTCGGCGCCCTGAACCGGCTGTCGGGGGCGACGAACCTCCCGACGCAGGCATCGGTGCCGGCCCGCCCCGACACCGGTGCCGCTCCGATCGGCGCGGCACCGGGCGCGCGTGCCACCGGGGCGGCACGCGCGGGCGCGGCGGCAGCCGGCACCACCGGCCCGGGTTCCCGTCCCCCGGCCGCCCCGGACCGGGGCAACCTCACGGTCGGCGCCGCGAAAGCCGGCGCCCTGCTGGACCGGCAGCTCACCCTCGCCCGCACCCGGGCCCACTCGGCGGCCCTCCAAGCCCTCGGCTCCTCCCGCTTCCACGCCGTCGCCGACAGCGTCGCCGTCCTCGCCAGCGAGGTCCCCCTCACCCCCACCGCCGCCGCCATGGACCTGGGCCCCCTCGCCGCCGCCGCCCACGACCGCCTCCGCGACGCGGTCACCGGCCTCCCCCTGCACACGGCGGGCCACCCCTACAACGCCGAGGCCCTCATCCACGGCCTCTCCCCGGACACCGCGCCCCACCCCCAGGACGCCCCCTGGCACCAGGTACGGCTGCTGCTCCGCCTCCACCGCTACGCCCTGGAGGTCCTGCACCCCGAGGCCGTCCCCGTCGACGTACGCCTCCTCTCAGCGGGCGAGGCCCTCAACCGTCACCGTGACGCCAGCGAGGCGGCCTCCGCGGCGGCGGCCGCCGCGCGCACCCCGCGCATCGCCCCGGCCACGGCCTACGCCCTCGGTGTCCTCCACGCCGACCAGCGCCACGAGGTGGAGGCATCCCGGTTCGCGTTCCAGCAGTGCTGGCAGAAGGAGGCGGTGAGGACACCGTGACCGAGAACACCGACGGCGTCGTCCGAGCGGCCGGCTGCGTCCTGTGGCGCCGCTCCCCGGAGGGCGGGGAGCTGGAGATCTGCCTGGTCCACCGGCCCAAGTACGACGACTGGTCGCACCCGAAGGGCAAGTTGAAGCGCGCCGAGGACGCCCTCTCGGGCGCGCTGCGGGAGGTCGAGGAGGAGACCGGCCACCGGTGCGCGCCGGGGCCCCGGCTGTCCGAGGCCCGCTACTTCGTCAACGGCCGTGCCAAGACGGTGAGTTACTGGGCGGCCGAGGCGACCGACGGCGACTTCGCACCCAGCGCCGAGGTGGACCGGATCCTCTGGCTGGAGCCGACCGCCGCCCGTGACCGGCTCACCCAGCCCCGCGACCGGGAACTGGTCGACGAGTTCCTGGCGACCCTCCGCCACGCGTAGAGCTCCCGCCCCGAGCACCGCCGCACACCCCGCCACGCACCGCTACACCCCGGTCAGCGCGTGCCCCTCCGCGTCCGTCCGCGCCAGACTCCGCGCCCGCCGGGCCGGCCCCCGCCAGCCGCAGGTACAGCGAGCCACACAGAAGCGGCCCTGATCGACGGTGGTCGTACGGTGCTGCTGCTGCGGCGGTTCCGGCTCGTCCTGGTGCACCACACCCACAACGTTACCCAAGGCAAACAAGCCCACGCCCCACAGACTCTTTCAAGGCCGCACAGAACCCGGCCCCTTGACCGGGCGAAGCCCGTCAAGGGGCGCGGGGAACTGCGCGAGCAACCGCAACGCACCAGCGCCCGCCGACGAACCAGCCACCCCCACCCCCTCAGGCGCCCCTCCCCCACCCCTCACGCGCCCGGCGTGACGACCTCCCCCAACCGTCGTTATCCGAAACGACCACAGGAACCCGGCAAACCCGGCAGGGGATCGGCAGGCGATGGTGACGGCGCGGCACAGCAGGACGGGCGCGGCACTCGTCGCGGCGGGACTCATCGCCGGCGCGACCGGCGTCACCGGCTGCGCCCTCCGCGGCGTCACCGACGACCCCCTCCCCTCCGACCCGGTCGACCTCATGCACCGCGCCGCCCCCGCCCTGGTCCGCGCGGGCAGCTCCAAGGCCCGTACGGAGATGGAGATGGCCACCGGCGGCACCCGGGTGACCATTTACGGCGAGGGCGTCTACGACTACGGCAGACAGCTCGGCCGGCTCAAGGTGCTGCTGCCGCACGACCCCGCCGGCCGCAGCGAGCACCGCCCGATCACCGAACTCCTCGCCCCCGGCGCCCTGTTCATGAAGAACCGGGGCGCGGGCGTCCCCGCCGACAAATGGGTCCGCGTCGACACGGGCACCCTCTCCGACGGCAATCTGGTCACCGGCGGCGCCACCGACCCGTTCGCGGCGGCCGAGGTGTTGCGCGGGGCGCGCACGGCGCAACTCGTCGGGGAGACCAAGGTGGACGGCGTCCGGGTCCGCCACTACCGCGGCACCGCCGACCTCACGACCGCCTCCCGCGCCGCCTCCGAGGGCAACAGGGCCCCGCTGCGCGCCGCCGCCCGGGGCTTCGCCACGGCCCGCGTCCCCTTCGACGCCTACCTCGACGACGAGGGCCGCATCCGCAAGGTCCGCCACCGCTTCAGCTTCGTCAACGGCGGTGGCCAGGGCAGCGTCGCGGTCGCCTCGACGACCCTGCTGTTCGACTTCGGCGTCCCCGTCGCCGTACGCCTGCCGCGGCCCGAGGACATCTACGCCGGGAAGATCGCGGAGGAGTAGCCCCGGGTGCGGCGGACGGCGCTGGGCCGGAAATGGTCCGTTGGTGCCATGCGCGGGCTGTGGGCCGCTGCCTACCCTAGTAGTCGGTGACGGCAGAGAAGAGGTGATGCGCGTGGCTCCGGCAGGCGGTACGGCGGTTCAGGACCACGTGGCCCTCGCCGAGATCGAGCTCTGCGGCGACCTCATCATCGCGGCCTCCACCACCGACGGCGACCGCCTCAGCCCCGACCGCATCGACGAGGTCCTCCGCGTGTGGGAAGAACGCTCCCACGAGAACGACCCGCCCCGCCGACCGCCCTGTTAGCGGGCACCCGCGGCGGGAGCCCGCGCGGGGAGCCCGTACCCGGTGGCCGAAAAGCGACCCCCTGGACGGGCCCCCGGCCGCCCTCGGCCCCTCAGGTCCGCAGCAGCCGGCCGATCGCCTTCGTGGCCTCCTCCACCTTCGCGTCGATCTCGGCGCCGCCCTTCAGCGCGGCGTCGGCGACGCAGTGCCGCAGATGTTCCTCCAGCAACTGCAGCGCGAAGGACTGCAGCGCCTTGGTCGACGCGGAGACCTGGGTGAGTATGTCGATGCAGTAGACATCCTCGTCGACCATCCGCTGGAGCCCACGGATCTGCCCCTCGATGCGCCTCAGGCGCTTCAGGTGTTCGGCCTTCTCCTTGTGGTACCCGTGGATTCCACGGTCGTGGTCGGTCACCACCACCGGCTCCGCACCCGGCTCCACACCGTCCACCGCGGAGGGCACCTCGGCTCCGGCCCCTGTGGTCGTCATCGCAGCCTCCAGACATATACCCCTACCGGGTATATCGTATCGAACTTTGGCGGGTATACGCCCTGCGGGCAGCCCCCATGCCGACCCGTCTTCCTGATGGGCGACACTGGGGGACGGCCCATTAGCCGTGGCCGGATGATGCGCCTAGCATCAGCCTGACCGAAACCCATGCATACCGAGGACCCCACGTGCGCTTTCGTCTGACCCCCAGGGAGACGAGCTTCTACGACATGTTCGCCGCCTCCGCGGACAACATCGTCACGGGCTCGAAGCTCCTGATGGAACTGCTCGGGGCGGACGCGTCCGCCCGGGCCGAGATCGCGGAGCGGATGCGGGCAGCGGAACACGCCGGTGACGACGCCACACACGCGATCTTCCACCAGCTGAACTCCTCGTTCATCACGCCCTTCGACCGCGAGGACATCTACAACCTCGCGTCCTCCCTCGACGACATCATGGACTTCATGGAGGAGGCCGTCGACCTGGTCGTCCTCTACAACGTCGAGGAACTGCCCAAGGGCGTGGAGCAGCAGATCGAGGTCCTGGCGCGCGCGGCCGAACTGACGGCCGAGGCGATGCCCAACCTCCGCACCATGGACAACCTCACCGAGTACTGGATCGAGGTCAACCGCCTGGAGAACCAGGCCGACCAGATCCACCGCAAGCTGCTGGCCATGCTCTTCAACGGCAAGTACGAGGCCATCGAGGTCCTCAAGCTCAAGCAGATCGTGGATGTGCTGGAGGAGGCGGCGGACGCCTTCGAGCACGTCGCCAACACGGTGGAGACGATCGCCGTCAAGGAGTCCTGAACCCTTCATGGACACCTTCGCTCTGGTCGTGACCATCGGCGTCGCGCTCTTCTTCACGTACACCAACGGCTTCCACGACTCCGCGAACGCCATCGCGACCTCGGTGTCGACCCGCGCGCTGACGCCGCGCGCGGCCCTCGCCATGGCCGCGGTGATGAACCTCGTCGGCGCGTTCCTCGGCAGCGGCGTCGCCAAGACGGTCAGCGAGGGCCTGATCTCCACGCCCGAGGGCTCCAAGGGGATGGGCATCCTCTTCGCGGCCCTGGTCGGCGCGATCACCTGGAACCTCATCACCTGGTACTTCGGCCTGCCGTCGTCCTCCTCCCACGCCCTCTTCGGCGGCATGGTCGGCGCGGCCCTCGCCGGCGGTACGACGGTCTACTGGTCCGGCGTGCTGGAGAAGGTCGTCATCCCGATGTTCATCTCCCCGGTGGTCGGCCTGGTCGTCGGCTATCTGGTGATGGCGGGCATCATGTGGATCTTCCGCCGCGCCAACCCGCACAAGGCGAAGCGCGGTTTCCGGATCGCGCAGACCGTCTCGGCGGCCGGCATGGCGCTCGGCCACGGTCTCCAGGACGCCCAGAAGACGATGGGCATCGTCGTCATGGCCCTGGTCATCGCGGACGTCGAGGACTACGGCGACCCGATCCCGATCTGGGTGAAGATCGCCTGCGCGGTGATGCTCTCCCTCGGCACCTACGCGGGCGGCTGGCGCATCATGCGCACCCTGGGCCGGAAGATCATCGAACTCGACCCGCCGCAGGGCTTCGCGGCCGAGACCACCGGCGCGTCGATCATGTTCATCACGGCCTTCATCTTCAAGGCCCCCATCTCCACGACCCACATCATCACCTCGGCGATCATGGGCGTCGGCGCCACCAAGCGCATCAACGCCGTCCGCTGGGGCGTCGCGAAGAACATCATCCTCGGCTGGTTCATCACGATGCCGGCCGCGGCCCTGGTCGCCGCGACGAGCTTCTGGATCGTGAACCTGGCGGTTCTCTGACCGCACGGCGTCCGCCCCACCCCGGCCTCACGGGGTGTCGGCGGAGGCCCGCGGCCCGTCCTCCCGTTGCCGGGGCAGCCGCGGCGGACCCGTACGCGACGGGGCGTACGACCAGGTGCGCACGGCGAAGGCCAGCAGCCCGGCCGCGGAGGCGGTCACCGCCCAGACGAGCCCGAGCAGCAGATACGCGACCGGGTACGTGGCGGTGACCCCGGCCGCCGTCGCCGCCTGCACCGGCCCGTAGCTCGGCAACGCCCACAGCCCCGGCTGGTCGGCGGCGGGGTTGGTGATCGGGTTCTGCAGGCCCATGTCGACCAGGCTCGCCATGACCACGGTGAACATGCCCTCCAGCTCGCCCCGCACCAGCGCCCCGAGCAGGATGCCGAGGCCGCCGTAGACGAGTCCGGCGACGAACAGCGCCAGGGTCATGCCCCAGAACCGCTCCACCGGCCAGGCCAGCCACTGCACCAGCGCCGCGTACAGCGCGAGCAGGGCCGACACCGTGCACAGGCCGACGAACCGGGCCGCGACGAGCGAGGTGCGCGGGAACCCGGCCAGCACCAGCCGCCGGTCGAACGCGCCCGTCGTGAACGACGCCATGAACATCGTCAGCCCGACGATCATGGTGACGGCGTGCAGCGCCCCGGAGAGCTGGTTCACGTGGTCGGCGACGGCGACCACGTCGCGGGAGAGCGCGCCCAGCCGGAAGCGGATCTCGCCGGGGCGGGCGACCGCGTGGAACATCCGGTTCTGGAACGGCAGGAACCCCACCGCCAGCGTGATCGCCAACCGGTTCCGGCCGTGCCCGACGACCTCGAACCACAGCGCCGTACGGAAGGCCGCACCCCGTCGGCTCACCCCGCCGGCCTCTCCTCGACGACCCCCTCGTGGAGATGGCCGATCGTGTCGAAGCGGTCCCGGTCGTGGGCGATGTGCGAGACGACGAGGACGGACCTGCCCGCCTCGCGCAGCTCCGCCGTCAGCTCCCAGAACCGCTGGTAGGTCTCCCAGTCGAAGCCCTGGTAGGGCTCGTCGAGGACCAGGATCGGCGGGTCGTGCATCAGCGCGAGCGTGAGGTTGAGCTTCTGTCGGGTGCCACCGCTCAGGGTGCCCACCCGCCGGCCCCGGCACCGCTCGAAGGAGAGGACATCCAGCAGCCGGTGCGCCGTCCGCAGGTCGTCGAGCCGGTAGGCGACCTGGAAGAACCGCAGGTGCTGCTCGACGGTGAGCCGGTCGTTGACCACCGCGTGCTGGGGGCAGTACCCGAGCGGCCCGGCCCGCTCCACCGTCCCCGCGTCCGCCGTCAACTCCCCGACGAGCACCCGCAACAGGGTGCTCTTCCCCGCCCCGTTCTCCCCCACGACCCCCACCACGGCCCCCGCCGGCACCTCCAGCGACACCCCGCGCAACACCTTCGTCCGCCCGTACGCCTTGTGGATGCCGTCGGCCCGCAGACACACCGCCCGTCCCAACGGACTCCCCTCCCGTCGCCGCCCCCGAAGAACGCCAACGACCCCGCCCGACCGAGGTCACGCGCCCGAGGCCGGAGGACCAGCCCCGAAGCAGGCGGGCCAGGCCCGAAGCCGGTCGACCGGCCCCGAACGCCGACGGGCCCGCCCCCGGGAGCCGGGGGCGGGCCCTTTATCTACCTCGCGGCGGCACCGCCATGCAGCACCGCGAGGGGTCTTGGGAGGTCGGCCGGGACGACGCCGGCGCGGGCTCAGCCGAAGCGGCCGGAGATGTAGTCCTCCGTGGCCTGGACGGACGGGTTGGAGAAGATCCGCTCCGTGTCGTCTATCTCGATCAGCTTGCCCGGCTGCCCGACGGCGGCGAGGTTGAAGAACGCCGTACGGTCGGAGACACGCGCCGCCTGCTGCATGTTGTGCGTCACGATGACGATCGTGAAGCGCTCCTTCAGCTCACCGATGAGGTCCTCGATGGCCAGCGTCGAGATCGGGTCGAGCGCGGAGCACGGCTCGTCCATGAGCAGCACCTTCGGCTCGACCGCGATGGCGCGGGCGATGCACAGCCGCTGCTGCTGACCACCGGAGAGCCCGGAGCCCGGCTTGTTCAGACGGTCCTTGACCTCGTTCCAGAGGTTCGCGCCCTTGAGGGACTTCTCGACGACGTCGTCCATCTCGGACTTCTTCTTGCCGCCGACCAGCTTCAGGCCCGCCGCCACGTTGTCGTAGATCGACATCGTGGGGAACGGGTTCGGACGCTGGAAGACCATGCCGACCTCACGCCGCACGGAGACCGGGTCGACCCCGGCGCCGTACAGGTTCTCGTCGTCGAGCATGACCTTGCCCTCGACACGGCCGCCGGGCGTGACCTCGTGCATCCGGTTCAGCGTGCGCAGGAACGTGGACTTGCCGCAGCCGGAGGGGCCGATGAAGGCCGTCACGGTCCGGGGCTCGATGGCCATCGAGATGTCCTCGATGGCACGGAAGGAGCTGTAGTAGGCGTTGAGGCCGCTGACGTCGATTCGCTTGGCCATGTGAATCATTGCTTCTTTCGCGAGGAATTCGCGGGGAATTCGGGGATCTGGTCGCTGGGTGGCCGCGTCAGCGACCGGGCGCGCGGCGTCGCGGCCGCGTGATTGTCATCGGGGGGCCTTCCAGCGGGCGATGCCGCGGGCCGCCAGGTTCAGGATCATGATGAAGGCGATCAGCGTCAGCGACGCCGCCCACGCACGGTCGTACGCCGCTCCGGAGCCGCTGCTCTGCTGGAACTGCAGATAGATGTACATCGGCAGCGAGGCCTGCGGGTCGGAGAAGGGGTTCGTGTTGATGTAGTTCGAACCCCACACGAGCAGCAGGACCGGAGCGGTCTCACCGGCGATACGGGCGATCGCGAGCATCACACCTGTCGTGATACCACCGATGGCGGTCGGAAGCACGATTTTGAGGATGGTGCGCCACTTGGGCACGCCCAGTGCCAGCGAGGCCTCGCGCAGCTCGTTCGGGACGAGCTTGAGCATCTCCTCGGTGGAGCGGACGACGACCGGCAGCATCAGGATGGTCAGCGCCATCGCGCCGGCGAAGCCGGAGGGGCCCATGCCCAGGATCAGGATCCAGGTGCTGAGGATGAACAGACCCGCGACGATCGACGGGATGCCCGTCATGACGTCGACGAAGAAGGTCACGGCCTTGGCGAGCCGGCCCCGGCCGTACTCGACCAGGTAGATCGCGGTCAGCACACCGATCGGCACGGAGATGACGGCGGCGATGCCGACCTGCTCCAGGGTGCCGAGGATGGCGTGGTAGATACCGCCGCCGGGCTGAGAGGTGGCGACCACACCCATCGAGTGGGTGAGGAAGTAGACGTCGAGGACCTTCACACCGCGGCTGATGGTCTCCCAGACGAGGGAGGCCAGCGGGAGCACCGCGAGCATGAACGCGACCCAGACGAGGCTGGTCGCCAGCCGGTCTTTCGCCTGTCGCTTGCCCTCGACGCGCGCGGCGATGGCGAACGAGCCGAGGACGAAGAGGATGCCGGCGATCAGGGCCCACTGGATGGAGCTCTCCAGGCCGGCCGCGGCGCTGATGCCGAGGCCCAGCACGATCGAGCCGGCGGCGACCGCCCACGCGAACCACTTGGGCAGGGACGCGGCACGCAGCGTGCTCGGGCCCTTCGGGGTGAGAGTTGCGTTGCTCATGCGTTGGCCCCCGAGAACTCCTTGCGGCGGGCGATGATCAGGCGGGCCGCGCCGTTGACCAGCAGGGTGATGACGAACAGGACCAGACCGGAGGCGATGAGGGCGTCACGGCCCATCTCGGTGGCCTCGCTGAACTTGCTGGCGATGTTCTGGGCGAACGTGCCGCCGCCCGGGTCGAGCAGGCTGAGGTTGATCTCGAAGCTGGACGACAGGACCATCGCCACGGCCATGGTCTCGCCGAGCGCGCGGCCGAGGCCGAGCATCGAGGCGGAGATGACACCGGAGCGCCCGAAGGGCAGGACCGCCATGCGGATGACCTCCCAGCGGGTGGCGCCGAGGGCCAGCGCGGCCTCCTCGTGCATCCGCGGGACCTGGCGGAAGACCTCACGGCTCACGTTGGTGATGATCGGCAGGATCATGATCGCGAGCAGGATGCCGACGGTGAGCATCGAGCGGGGGGCGCCGCCCTGCCACTCGAGGATGCCGGTCCAGCCGAGGTAGTCGTTCAGCCAGCCGTAGAGCCCGTCGAGCTGCGGTACGAGGACCAGGATGCCCCAGAGGCCGTACACGATGGACGGCACGGCGGCGAGCAGGTCGATCACGTACGCGATGGGGCCGCCGAGCTTGCGCGGGGCGTAGTGCGTGATGAAGAGCGCGATGCCGACCGCGACCGGGACCGCGATGGCCATCGCGATGACCGACGAGACGACGGTGCCGAAGGCCAGGACCGCGATGCCGAACACCGGCGGGGAGCCGGTGGGGTTCCACTCGAAGGTGGTGAAGAAGTTGGCCTCGTCCTTGCTGATGGCGAGCGCGGCACGGTAGCTGAGGAACACGGCGATGGCCGCCATGATCACCAGCAGGAAGATGCCGGACCCGCGCGACAGGCCGAGGAACACCCGGTCACCGGGACGCGTCACGCCGCGGGCGGTTCGCTTGTCCTCGGCGCTCTCGGACGTCGGTGGGGTGTGGGGTGCGGGAGTGTCTTTGATCGATATGTCCATCAGGTTCTCCGGTCTGCGGAGCCGTCGCCGTGGGGGCGGCGGCTCGGGGCGGAGCCGCCCGCGGTGGCGGGAGACTCCTGGCGGCGGTGCACCGGACGGTGCGGCCCAGTCCCGGTGGGGGCTGGGCCGCACTCAGGTCAGCTCAGTTCCGAGATGGTCTTGCGGACCTTGGTGATGATCTCCTCGGGCATCGGGGCGTACCCGGCCTCGGAGAGCAGCGCCTGGCCGTCCTCGGACGCGATGTAGGTGAGGAAGGACTTGGTGGCGGGCAGGGTGTCCGCCTTGTTGCCCTTGTCACAGACGATCTCGTAGGTGACGAGGGTGATCGGGTAGGCGCCCTCGGCGGTGGGCTTGTAGTTCAGCTTCAGCGCGAGGTCCTTGCCCGTGCCGACGACCTGGGCCTCGGAGATGGCCTTGGTGGCGTTCTCGACGGTCGCCTTGACCGGCTCGGCGGCCTCGGTCTTGACGTCGACCGTGGCGATGCCGTCCTTGGCGTAGGAGAGCTCCATGTAGGAGATGGCGCCCTTGGTCTCCTTCACGCCCTGCGCGACACCGGAGGAGCCCTGCGCGGACTGGCCGCCCTTGGCCTGCCAGGCCTTGCCGCCCTCGTACTTCCAGCTGTCGGGGGCCGCGGCGATCAGGTACTTGGTGAAGTTGTCCGTGGTGCCGGACTCGTCCGAGCGGTGGAAGGCCTGGATCTTGAGGTCGGGCAGCTTCGCGTCGGGGTTCAGCGCCGCGATGGCCTTGTCGTTCCAGTTGGTGATCTTGCTGTCGAAGATCAGGGCGAGGGTCTTGGCGTCCAGGACCAGGTTGTCGACACCCGGGACGTTGTAACCGACGGCGATCGGACCGCCGACCATCGGCAGGTCGATGCCCTGACCGCCCTTGCAGATCTCCTTGGAGGCCGTGACCTCTTCGGGCTTGAGCGCCGAGTCGGAGCCCGCGAAGGCGACCTGGCCCTGCGTGAACGCGGTGATGCCCGCGCCCGAACCGCTGCCCTTGTAGTTGATCACGACGTCCTTGCAGGCGCCCTGGTACTGGGCCACCCAGGCGTCGATCGCGTTCTTCTGCGCGGAGGAGCCGTCGGCCAGCAGCTGGCCCTTGGCGTCGCCGCAGTCGATGTTGCCCGCGGCGGCCGTGCTCTCGCCCGTGCCGCTCGCGCCACCACTGGTGTCGTCGGACCCGCACGCGGTGAGGGTCAGGGCGCCGGTGAGGGCGACAGCACCGAGAGAAAGGGCGCGCAGCCGGTTCTTGCGCTGAAGCTTCACTTTCGGGGGTTCCTTCCAGGAGCCGCCGTCCACATGGCGGCGTGCGAAGTCGTCGTATCAGCCTCGGGACCCGTTCCACGGATGCCTTCGGTCCCTCAGACTGCTGTCGTCACGGGCTGCGAGGCCGCATTTCGGTCCACATCCCGCACCGGGTAAGGCCGAAATTAGGCAGATCAGGTGAAGCCGCCAATGGACGGAAGTGAACGGCGAGTGAACCCCTGCCGACAGTGCGGTGAGGTCACGGAACGCTTACGGGTAGAACACGTGAGGATCCCGACGCCACGCCGCCCCATCCCAGCCTCCTCACACTCCGCACTCACTCAACTACAGAGAGAAGCCATCCCCCACGACCCCCCACTCCACGCCCGCACCCCCCGAAAACCCCCCACCCCACTCCCACAAGCCCCCACCAAGAACAACGGCAGCCCAGTCCCCACCAGCGCCGCAAGAACCGCGCGACCAGCCACAACGCACGCACACCCGAACACACACCCCCACCCCCTCAGGGGCGCGAGGAACTGCGCGACCAGCCACGACGCACGCGCACCCGAACACACACACCCACCCCCTCAGGGGCGCGAGGAACTGCGCGACCAGCCACAACGGACCCGCAGCCGAACACGCACGCCCCCTGCCCATGAGGCGCCGGGGCGCAGCCCCTGGAGGGGGTTGAAGGGGCGCAGCCCCTGGAGGATGGGACGGGTAGGGGCGGCGGGGGCGGATCCTGGGAACCCGCACCCCACCCACCCCGTCTCGTTCCACGAACCCACGAACGGCGCACCGGGAGACCCACATGGAACGGCGCACTTTCCTCGGCGGCGCAGCCGCCCTCACCACCCTCACCGCCTCGGCCTGCACCACCCCCACCCCCACCCCCGGCACCCGCGCCACAGACATCACCCTCCGCACCAAGGCCACCAACGCCACCACGACCACCACCACCGGCCGCACCAACTGGTCCGCCCTGGCCCGAGACCTGGACGGCCCCCTCATCCGCCCCGGCGACAAGTCCTGGCCCACAGCCCGCCAGCTCTACAACACCCGCTTCGACACCCTGAAGCCCACCGCCGTCGCCTACGTCGCCCACCCCGACGACATCCGCACCACCCTCGCCTACGCCAAGGCCCACGCCCTCAAGGTCTCGATCCGCAACGGCGGCCACTCCTACGCCGGCTGGTCCTCCGGCAACGGCCGCCTCGTCATAGACGTCTCGAAGCTGAACAAGGTCCGCGCCTCCGGGAACGAGGCCGTCATAGGCGCCGGCTCCAAACTCATCGACGTCTACCGCGCCCTCGCCGCGAAGGGCGTCACCATCCCCGCCGGCTCCTGCCCGACCGTGGGCGTCTCCGGCCTCACCCTCGGCGGCGGCCACGGCGTCACCTCCCGCGCCTACGGCCTGACCTGCGACAGCCTCACCCAGGCCACCCTGATCACGGCGGACGGCAAGCAACTGATCGCCAACGCCACCACCAACAAGGACCTCTTCTGGGCCCTACGAGGCGCGGGCAACGGCAACTTCGGCGTGGTCACCGAACTCCGCTTCAGGACCCACCCGGCCCGCCAGGGCGTCACCGCGTACCTCACCTGGCCGTGGTCCAAGGCCGCCGCCGTACTGAAGGCCTGGCAGGAGTGGGGCCCGACCCAGCCCGACGAGATCTGGTCCTCATGCCATCTGGAGAACGGCGGCAGCCCGACCGTCGCCGTCGCCGCCTTCTCCCTCGGCACCTACGGCGACCTGGAGAACGCCCTCGACCGCCTCGCCGACCGCGTCGGCACCCCCGCCCGCAGCGTCTCCCTGAAACGCCGCTCGTACGAGGACGCCATGGAGGGCTACGCCGGCTGCGGCTCCTTCTCGGCCGACGCCAAGTGCCACCTCCCCGGCTCCACCCCGGGCCGCTCCCCGCAGGGCGCGCTGCGCAGGGAGACGTACGCGGCCCGCTCGGACTTCTTCGACCGCTCGATCTCCTCGGCGGGCGTCCAGACCCTGCTGACCCAGATCACGGGCGTGAAGGGCGGAGCCGGCAGCATCGCGCTCACCGCGCTCGGCGGCCAGGTCAACCGGGTCTCCCCCACGGCCACGGCCTTCGTCCACCGCCGTTCCCGGATGCTGGCCCAGTACCTCGCCTCGTGGAAGGCCGGCACGTCCGGCACGACCGCCCAGTCCTGGCTCGACAGGGCTCACAAGTCCATGTCCCGCCACGCCTCGGGCGCCGCCTACCAGAACTACACCGACGCCACCCTCACCCACTGGAAAAAGGCGTACTACGGCGAAGCGGCCCCCCGCCTGACCACCATCAAGAACCAGTACGACCCCACCCGCTTCTTCACGTTCCCGCAGGCCCTGTAGCCGCAGCCCCTCGAAGGGCCGCAGGCCCTGGAAGGGGCGCGGGGAACTGCGCGACAAGCCCCCACCGGACCCGCACCCGAAAACCAAGCCAACGGGGGTCAAAGGGGCACAGCCCCTTGAGGACGGGAAGGGTAGGGGCGGCGGGGGCGAAAGAATCCCGGGCGACCCCTCAGGCCGCCAGATCCCGCTCCTCCGCGGACGCCGACTCGACCCGCGCCCCCGGAATCACCGCACGCCCCCCGGCCCGCCCTCGAGCCCGCACGATCCACCCCACCCGAGGCGACCGCTCCACCGCCTTCATCAACGGCGTGAGCAGAGCCATGGCCAGCGGCGACAGCAGCAACGCGACCGCGGTCCCGAGCGCGAACCCCCCGATCACATCGGTCGGGTAGTGCACACCCATGTAGACCCGGATGAACCCACCCAGCAGCCCGATGACCAGCCCGACCAGCCCGAACTTCCGGTTGGCGACGAACAGCCCCACCGCCATCGCCATGATCAGCGTCGCGTGATCGCTCACGAACGAGTAGTCGGTCTTGCCGGAGACCAGCACCTCCAGCCCCTCGTGATCGAGAAAGGGCCGGGGCCGCTCCACGAAGCCGCGTATCGGCACGTTCACCAGCACGGCGATCCCGGCGGCGAGCGGCGCCCACATCAACGCGGCCACGGACGAGGCGGCATCCTCCCCGCCCCGCTTCCGCACGCCCCACCAGCACCACAGGATCAGCAGCACCATCGCGAAGAGGAGTCCGTACTCCCCCACGAACTCCATCACCCGGTCCAGCCAGTGCGGCGCATCCTTGGCCAGACCATTGATGTCGTACAGCAGCTCGACGTCGGGATTCGATCCGGATTCAGCGGCCAGTGAGGTAGCGGCATGCGCGGCGAGTCCAGCCATCGTGCTGCGGCCCTTTCGTCATCGTTCTCGCGACCGCACCGTACGTGCGCCGCGCTTTGCCACCCCCGTGGTGTACGTAGTGCTTCCGCGTGAGCGTCGACGCGCTACGTCAAATAGGAACGCACACTCTTTCTCAATGCGTTCCACCCTCCACTGAATGATCACTCAGACGTTATCGAAGAGAGACACGTCTGCGCAGCTCAGGGCAGTGGTTCACGGAGAATTACGGCGTTGTCAGACCGTCGTAGGCAGCGCTTTCGCGCCATCTTCGGTGACCCGGGTCGCACCAAAGTAGTCGGGGGTGTCAATCGGGTCGAATCGGATGACCGCCCCCGTCCGCGGCGCGTCGATCATGTATCCACCTCCGACATAGATCCCGACGTGCCTAATGGCCCGCGAGTTGGTGAGGTCGTCGGAGAAGAACACCAGATCCCCGGGCAGCAACTCGTCCCGTGACGGGTGCGGCCCCGCGTTGTACTGATCGTTCGCGACCCGAGGCAGCGTGATCCCCACGCTCTTGTACGCCGCCTGCGTCAGCCCGGAGCAGTCGAAGCGTCCGCCCTGCTCAGCGGTACCGGTACCGCCCCACAGATACAGCGTCCCGAGCTTCTTCTGCGCGTACGCGATGGCCCCGGCCGCCTGCTCGCTCGGATCGACCCGGCTCGTCGGAGCGGCGAAACTCTCCGACAGCGTGGTGATCGTCTTCACGTAGTTCTGGGTCTCCTTGTACGGCGGCACACCCCCGTACTTGATGACGGCGTACGCCCCCGCGTTGTAGGAAGCGAGCATGTTCGCCGTCGGATCGCCGGGTACGTCCTTCACGTACTTCGCGAGCGAGCAGTCGTACGAGGCGGCCGATGGAATCGCGTCATTCGGGTCCCAGACGTCACGGTCCCCGTCCCCGTCACCGTCCAACCCGTGCGTGGCCCAGGTCCCCGGAATGAATTGCGCGATCCCCTGCGCGGCGGCGTGGCTCTGCGCCTTCGGATTGAACCCGCTCTCCTGGTACAGCTGCGCGGCGAGCAGCGCCGGATTGATGGCGTCGCAGAGATTGCCCCATTTCTGCACGAGCGCCTGATAAGCGGCGGGAACGGCCCCCTTGGCCAGCCCGACCGACTTTCCCCCGATCCCGGCGGCGAGATTCCCGGCGACCAGATAGACGCCCACGACCAGCACCATCACGAAGGCGAGCCCGGCGCTGCCGGCAGCGATCACCACGATCCACGCCTTACGCACCGTCAACCGCCCCTCACCGCGCGCCAGTCCACCGCCAGCAAGTGTAGAGCGGCACCGGCTCCCGGGGAATGATCACTCAACGGCCACCACGCCATGACCGGATTGAGGCGATCGCGCACGGCTCCGCCAAGACCGGGAGTTCATCCACAATGTGATGCGAGCCTGTGAGGGAAGGCTCATGCAGCCGCACTGGCAGAACCCCTCCCCCCAAACCCTCCTCCAAGCGCTCCGACTCGACAAGGAACCCACTCGTGTCTGACATCCCCCCGGACCTCGACTGGATCCGCGCCGCCCCCGACGACGCGACCGGCCCCGGCCCTTGGATCGAACTCGCCTTCGGTGAGGGGAACGGCGAGGACGACCCCGAAGCTCCCGTCTACATCCGTGAGACGAGCGCCCCGGACAACGTCGTGACGACGAACCGCCGCAAGTGGGACGCGTTCGTACTGGGCGTCCAGGCAGGCGAGTTCGACCACTTCGTCGAGGGAGTCGAGGGGTTCGAGCCGACGATCCGGCAGCCGGAAGCCTGAACAGAGCGACACCGACCGGCCACCCGCCCCCCAGCAGACCAAACAGGCTAGAGAAGCTCGAAGACCCCATCCGCCCGAGGCCCGGCACTCGGCGTCATACGGCTCACGGCACCGGCCTCCACGATCAGCAGATCCGGCAGCCACTCCTCGTAGAAGCGGACATGCCCCACGACCCCTGCCGTGCTGGTGCGCGCCCCGAGCCGGCCCACCAGCCGCCGCAGATCGTCGAACTGGTCAGGATGCACCTCCTGCCGCACCGTCAGAGCCCACCCCCGCTCCCGCCCACACAGCTCCCCCACCAGGACGCCGCCGACCCGCCGGGCAGCCCCTCGCTGGGCCAAGAGCGGGTACGCGTACGCCCCTTGGCCCTCTCCGTCACCGCTGTCTCGGTCACCGTTGTCTCCGAACCGATCGTCGTCTCCCTCACCCAAATGCCAGCGCAACAGGGCGAGATCTTCGACCGGAAGGGACGCGGGAAGATCGAGACTGAGCTGAAGCTCGTAGTAGTCACCCATACCGGAAGGCTACGAGGGTGGGGGAATCCGCTGCCCTCAGGACTTGAACCCGATCACCCCGAATCCGGGTCGCGACTCCACGTGCCGCAGCCACCGAAGGACCTGCGTGACCGCCTCCACGACTTCCGGCTCCAGCGGCGGCGGCTCCGCGCCCGTCGCCTTCGTCGCCTCGAACTGCTCCAACGCCCGGAGACACTGCTCGTGCCTCCACTCACCGCAGCCCGGCATGTACGTCGACGGCAGCGGTGCCGGCAGACCTCCGTACCCGAACTCCTCCACGGACACCGCGGTGATCCCGAGTGCGCTCAACCCCTCGTCGACCACCGACAGCCAGTCACCGCGGTGCGGGGTGAAGCAACTGTTGTCCAGGAACGACCCCGTGAGGGAACACAGCCGCTTGTAGGCGTACCCGTACTGAAAGGCATGCTCCTCGTCCTCACCGAACGGCCCGCCATGCACGACCGCCCGCAACGCCTCGTACGCCGTCGGCGCCCCGTCCTTGATCTCGGACGCGAACCACTCGTCGTCCCGCGCCAGATCGTCCCCGAACTCGCCCCGCACGACATCCAACAACTGCTGGTCACCGGACCCGACGAGCGCCCGGGTGGCGGCCACATCCAGCAGATACACGCTCAGAGAGGAACTCATGCCCTCAACGTAGCGGCGGCCACTGACAACGCCTCAGACAACCCGGAGCGCGAACCCGCCTCACGGTGTCCACGTCACTCCCGCGGAGGGCGGGAAATCGGGATAGCCCTGGCCCGTCCACACCGCGCCCGTGACCTCGGTGCCGGGGTCGGCGAGAACCGGTGCGCACGTCTCGTACGAGGCGCCGGGCGGGAAGCTCTTGGTCTTCGGATAGGAGTCGCAGGCGGCGAAGGTCCCGATGACCAGGAGCTGCCGGGCGGCGGTCCCGTCGTCGAGCAGTCCGCCGGGCGGATCGACAGCCGCGTGGGAGAGATCGTTCTTGCCCGCGTTCTTGATGGTCGCCCGCACGTAGTACGGCGTCATCTTCTTGGCGTCGTCCTCCAACCCCAACGAGGCCACATCAGCCTTGCTGCCCTTCTCGATCCCGGTGACGGTGACCTCGAGAACGCCCGACTTCGTCCCTCCTCCGTAGCGGAGCAGAACCGGCTCCCCGAGCTTCGCCTTCGCCCCCGCCTTCGCCGTACCGTCCTCGTTCACGCTGGACGTGGGCGACGGCGCGGACGGAAGGGAAGGGGAAGAGGAGGCACTCGACACAGGCTTGTCGTCGGCGGGGCCCGCCCCGTCGCCGGAACCACAGCCGACGAGGCTGAGCAGGAGAAGGGCGGAGGCCGCGCCCGGCGCCGACAGACGACGAATGCGGGTCATCATGCCGGGCAGCGTATCTGTTGCGAGAATTGCCCCTGGCGGGGTGGTGCGACGTCGGCTCGCGCGCTCTCGGCGGTGTCGCCAACGATGGCTCACATGTCGATCTCGCCCTCCCAAGCGAATTCCAGCAGCGCCTTGGGCAGATACTCGGACTCGACCTCGATGGGGATGCCACGCTCGCGGGCGAAGCAGGCGATGGCGAGGGGGCCGAGGGCGACGAGGCTGTCGCTGTTGACGGCCCGTTCGTCGTCGGCGCTCCAGTACAGCTTGTGGTGTCGCAAGGCGTCCACCAATGCCTCGTTGAACTGGTCGTGGTCCCCGCGCAGCATGCGGTAGAAAAGAATGATCGGCGGTGACAGGAGATGCGTCATCACTTCCTGGTCGGCGTACTGGGCAGCATCCGGGCCGGTTCCGTCGACGGCCTCGACCAGCTTCGTGGAGACGCCCTCCTCGCGGAGCCAATGACGTTGCAGGGCCTCCACCCACGAGTAGATGTACTCGTCGAAGACCGCGCCCGAAGCACGCAGTAGCGACACCGGCACGCGGGCCAACTGCGTCAGACGCTCCTTGTCACGGCAGATCAGCGCCAGGTAGTACGAGTTGACCCAGGTTCCTGCGTTCAGATGGGACTGGGGGCCGGTGGCGGGGAGGCGCCAGTCCTTCTCCTTGATCCGACACACCACCGTGGTGCCCTCGTCAGCGACGGCGGCGGCGAACAACGCGGATCCCAGTTGCATGGCCGTGACCCAGGCCTCCCAGGTCTCGAACATCGTCGCTTCGGCATCCGCGGCACACCGCGTCTCAGCCAGGATCAGCGTCGACTCCATCACCTGCGCCCGGGCGATGTCGGATTCCTCGATGACCTCCAACAGCCAGGTGGCGGTCTCGTCGAGCGACCGGATACCCGAAGCCTTGTCGGCCATGGAGTGGTCGTGGCGAGGAATGCTCGTGACCACTGGTTTTCTCCCCATCAGTAAAGGTCGAAGTGCTCAAGCTTCGCACCAGCGTACGAGCCGGTACTCTCGTTGGCCTTCACCATGACGTACTTGAGTTTGCGGCCCACAAGCGCTCGCAGGATGTCACCCGCGATGTCACCGTTGGTCACCGTCTCCCCGGCGCTGTTGCGCACCGGATTGCCGGCGCTGTCCAGCGCCGGCAGTTCCGATTTCTTCTGCATCTCGCTGATGATGGTCAGGACGTAGTCCTGCGTTCCCTGTTTGACCATCCAGCCCTTTGCGGCACCGGCACCCTTTCGCCACATCAGCCCGCTCTGCGGTGCTTTCGCCTCCACTATCAGCAGACTTCCGTCGTCGAGCCGGTAGAGCTGGTCGAACATGTTGGCGCCGTTGGAGGTCTTGGGCAGGTCGATCCACTGAGCGTCCGGATACTTGTTCGGGATGACGTGCCGCGCGGCCGCTTCTTCGCCCAGCGCCTCAGATATGGAGCTGTTGTTCGGACGGTCCGGCATCGCCTGCCGAAACGCTTCCTGCGCGTCGGCAAGAGCCTTGGCATTCGCCTTCGTGGGATGCGCCTCGTACGCCTTCTCGGCAGCCGTGAGGTCCTTGGACAGCTGACGGTTCCTCGCCGCGTCCTCAAGGTGGTCGATCTCATGGGCGGGGGCGGACCCCCAGTCGTACGTCCCGTCGTCCGCCCAGCTCCGCTCACCCGGTTTGGACGGAAGAGAGTCCTTCGCGATCCAGTTGCCGTGCTCGTCCTTGGCCAGGATGGGCAGCGGGTCGCCGTTCTCGTCGGTCGCCTTGGTGCTCCAACGGTGGCCGTCCGAACGGTAGTACTTGTCGAACCAGGTCTTGTCGGGGTCGTTCGCCTTCCTGATCTGTTCCTCGACGATCTTCTTCGCCTCTTCCGGGGTCCGTTTCGGCGGCTGCTCTCCCTCGTCCGCGCCCCCGGCCCCGTCGTCAGCCGTATGCCCGGCCCCGGCGGCTTCATCGCCGGTCCGGCCCCCATCCCCAAGTGCGTCGTCACCGGTCCGCCCGAGATCGTCCAGGCCACCGCCACCCCGGCCGCCACCTGTGCCGCCCGTATCACCGCGGCCCACCGGTGGGTTCTCGCCGATACGGCCCCCGGAACCGCCGAGGCTGTCGCCCCCGCGGCCCCCCACCGCCGCGGTGTCCCCGGCCCGGGTGCCGGCACCGGCGCCCACCAGCTCATGCTCGCCGGCAGTTCTCGGTGCCCCGCCCTGCTGGCCCGCCCGCTGCTCCGCCGTCCGCTCGTGCCGGATGGCGTCCAGGGACTCCCGTACCGTCCCGTCCGCGTTGTGCATGACGAGGGTCTTGGTGTCGAGGTAGACGACCTCGCCCTCAGGGGTGCTCATGCGGACGGAGTTCTCGGGGGTGAGACCGGCCGGGAGGTCGTCCGCGATGTTCGGCACGTCGGCGATCTGGTAGGTGCCCTCGCCGAGCCTGATGTGCGTGCCGTTCGTGATCCCCCGCAGCCCGGCCATGACGTCACTGATCTTGACGGCGGTCCCGCCGATGCCCTTCGCGATGTACGTCATCGGGTCGACGATCCGGCCCGCCTTGCCCGCGAAGGAGATGGCCTTCGCGATCGCACCGGCCTTGCCGGTCGCCGCGACCGCTCCGCCCGCGCCGCCCGTGAAGATGGTGGTCACGACGTTGAAGGTGACCGCTCCGGCCGCCCGGGAGGGGTTCTTGCCCCACTCGTCGTACGCGATGAGCGCCTTGCCGGTCTCCACGACGGCCGTACGGGAGTCACGCAGCCAGGACGGGAGCTTGTCGTCGGGGGCCAGCCAGTACGCGGCGCCGACCACGGGGACGGCCGTGATGACGATGCCCGTGGCGAGCTTGCCGAGACCGACCCAGGCCTGGCCCGCCGCGTCCCAGCCGTTGAAGCCGACCAGGGTGCCGAGGCCCTTGATCGTGCCCCACACGCCGTCCACGACGAAGCCGACCGTGAAGTCCCAGGCGTGTTCGTGGATGTAGTACCAGGGGTTGGACTCCTCGACCGGGTCGCCCCACGGCAGACCACCGGCGTTGTTCAGGTCCTCGCCCCGGTAGCCGTACATGTTCTCTTTGTTCGACCCGTCGCCCACGACGAGCGGCTCCCCGCCGACCAGCGCGACGATCTTGTTGTAACAGGCCCGTTCGGCGGCCTGGAAGGCGGCCCAGGCCGCGTTCACCGCGTTGCGGCGGGCCGTGTTCTCGTCGATGAGGTCGCCGTCCGCCACCCAGTCGTCGTCGTCCGCGACGCGCCGTTCGAACGCCGCCGCCTCCGCGCGCAGCGAGTTGAGCCGGTCGACCAGGGGCCGGACCTCGGCCGCGTAGTCGAGCAGCGCCTTGGAGACCGTGCCCAGCTCGGTCTGCAGATCGTTGCCGGCCGCCGCGACCGGCGCGGTCGTCGCGAAGAGCTGGTCGGCCTCAGGGGCCTTGTAGAAAGGTTCCAGCTGTTTGAAGTTGGCATCGATCAGCAGACCCGCCGCACCGACCGCCATCCCGTCGAACGCGATGTCGCCGGCGTCCGTCTCCAGTTGCTCCAGATTCCCCGTGAACTCCGGTATCTCGGCCGAGACAACGGGCCTGTCCTCGCTCACGCCTACCCCCGTGGACGCCCTCGCAGATACGTTCCCTCAACTCGGCGCCCGGCCCGCACGTCTGACGCACCGACACAAGGACCCACACGGACACCCAGTCGATCATTTGTACCAAAATTGCGATCGCGATCCCACGCACTTCTGGCCAAAGGTCGCCCCTCCGGGACATCCGGCCCCCACACACGACCCTTACGTCCACATCAGGCACACTCGAACCCACCGAGAATCAACGGCGGACCAGGGTCGACATCCCGTCAGAAGCGGGACGAGCCCGGCCCCCTGAGGCCACAGAAGTGCAATAACGACGGAACCACACCACAGGTTCCGCTTGATCCTCATTGCCCGGCGTGACCTGCCGTGATACACAGAGTGACGATACGACCCTTCGTTTACCGTTCCGCGCCCCCCGTTAGGGTCCCGCACGGGTCGGCGGCAAGGGATCCGTACGAAACCCGCCAATCAATGACGCCAAGTCGACATACGGCAGCCTCATTGTCGGCGAGAATGGGCCCGACCTCTGCGCACCCGCGCGGAGGCGTGCGACGCGTACGCCGAGGCGCACACGTCGCACGACGCACGCAGACAACAGAACTACCCACTAGGGGCGGTGACTTACATGTTCGTAGCGGCCGACAAGGGCGACATCACCACCATCATCGGCGGAATCGCCCCCGACTGGGGGCCTTTCGGCGACCTGGGCAACGAGGCACGCGTGATGATCGAGGTCGTGATGGCGGTCGCCATCCTCCTCTGCCTCGGCATCGCGATCTGGGGTGCGGCCAAACAGCGCATCGGCGCGACCGCCCTCCGCGACACCTTCAGCGCCGAACAGGGCAAGGGCCTCATCATCGCCGGCCTCACCGGCGTCTTCATCATCGGCTCCTTGGGCACGCTCTTCACCATCGTGTACGGCATGGCCGTGTAGCGCGGCCGCCGGCACCCGCCCCGGCCGGGCCACCGGCCTCGCCCGGTCCCCCTCCCACCCCACCCGTCCGTCGTGCCCACCGGCTGAGGTTGCGTTTCCCTGATGTCGAGTCTCCACACCGCGCCCGCGCGGGAACCAGCGCGGCTACCGTCGTACTGCTACGCCTTTCGGTACGACGTCGAAGTTGAAGGGGCGACCGCGGCATGAGTCTCGGCGACGAGCACGGGTACCGCGAGTCCTCGCGCTCCGGGGACGACGGGGCGTACGGGGGGTACGCCGGCACCGGCCAGACCCGGACCCGCCTCCCCGACGGCGGCGGCGACCCCTACGGCGGCGCCCCCCGCCGCCCCCGCTCCTCCTCCAGAAGCCTCGTCACCATCGTCGGCGTGGTCGTCCTCCTCATCGCCGCGATCGCCTTCGCGAACCGCGGCGGCGGTGGCTCCGACACGTCGGGAGACTCCACCACGGACAAGCCGGAGACTGCGCCTACGGCGGCTTCGGGGGAGCGCCCGGTCACCACGAAGACCGACGGCATCCCCTCCGGCTTCGCCCACGACCAGCAGGGCGCCGAATCGGCGGCAGCCAACTACTCCGTGGTGCTGGTCTCGGCCGACATCCTCAAGCCCGCGCGGCGCGGTGAGATCGTGCGGCAGGTCTTCGTGGCCGAGAAGGTGACCGACCTGGAGGACAAGCTCAACAAGGCCTACGACTCGAACTTCCTGGCCGACGTGGGCTTGGACGCGGATGGCAACGCCCCCTCCGGTAGCACCTACGTCTCACGCACCATGCCGGTCGGCACCAAGACCACCAGCTACTCGGACGACACGGCGACCGTCGAGGTCTGGTGCACCGGCGTGTTCGGCATGGCGTCGGAGGAGACGACCAGCCCCGTCACCAGCGACTGGTTCACCATGACCCTCCAGCTGCGCTGGGCCAACGGTGACTGGAAGGTCGACAGCTTCGCTCAGAAGGAAGGCCCCGCGCCGGTCAACGGTGACAACAAGGTGTCGACGGCTGACGAGATCTCGAAGGCCGTCGAGGAGTACGGAGGGTTCACTTATGCCCGGTAGGTCGCACCACGTACTCAAGGTCACCGCGGTCCTCACTGCCGTTCAGACTGTGGCCGTTCTGCTGGCCACCAAGGCAGCCGCAGCACCCACACCTTCACCGTCGCCCTCTCCCTCGGACGACCGCTGTGACCTCATTGTCGGCCCCGCCAAGGACTACTGCGAACGAGGCGCCGGCGAGAAAGCCGACACCAGCACCCTCCCCAACGACGTAACCACCACCCTCGACCCCCTCTCCTCCCTGGCCCAAGGCTGCGCCGACGCCGCCTCCTGGACCGTCGACAAGCTCTCCGAAGCCGTCAACGAGACCGCGAACGTCGACTTCACGAACATGACGTTCCTGAAGCACTACGCGGTCGTGTTCGCGGCCTCCGCCATCCTCACGCTCGTGCTGTGGCTCCTCGCGGTTACCAAGCGAGCCGTCCGCGGCGTGCCGTTCACCACGGCGATCTCCGAAGCCGTGGGCTTCCTCTGGCTGACCGTGCTGGCGTCCGCCTTCACCCCGCTCATCCTCTACACCATCGTCTCCGCCACCGACGGCGTCAGCGACATCATCGCCAAGACCACCGGCAACCAGACGGACACGTTCTTCGGCACGTTCTCCGAGGCCCTGAAGAAGGGCAACGACATCGGCGGCGGCCCCATCATGCTGATCCTGGTGTCGCTGGTCTCCATCGTCGCCGCCGGCGTGCTGTACCTGGAGCTGTACCTGAGGGCCGTCCTCCTCTACGTCGGCGCCCTCCTCGGCGTCGTCGTCTACGCCGGCCTCGTCGACAAGGACCTCTGGGGCCACGTCCGCCGCTGGGCGGGCATCATGATCGCGATCATCCTGGTCAAGCCCGTCATCGTCATCGTGCTCGGCCTCGCCGGCGCCCTGACCACCGAGGACGGCCCCGACTCCCTCGCCGCGGTCGTCTCCGGCCTCGCCATCATCCTGCTCGCCATCTTCGCCTCGGCGATGATCTACCGCTTCGTCCCGGGCTTCGGCGACGAGATCGCCAACTCCCGCAACAACCGCATCATGCGCGGCGCGGAGGGCAAGGCCGCCGCCGTCATCAGCTCCCCCGCCACCCTCGTCGCCCAGGGCATCAAGACCCACAGCTCCCGGGCCGACAACAACGGCGGCGGAGGCGGAAGCAGCACCCCCCGCCCGTCCAACCCCGCATCCGGCGGCGTGGCCGCCCACAGCTCGCGCAGCGCGAGCGGAGGCGGCGGAACTGTCCCCTCCGCCGCACCCCCGCCCCGCACGAGCCCGGTCAACACCCCCCACGCCGGCAACACCCGCAACAGCAACCGCACGGGAGGTGAAGGGCGTTGACGACCGATTCCCACCATCTGTCCCATCCGATCACGCCCCGCCGTACATATCTGATCGGCCGCGCCCGGCCGAACGCGATCATCGGCCGGAACCGCGAGTCCGGCGAGATCGCGTTGATCATCGCGGGCGCGTTCCTCGGCATGATGTGCGGCCTCCTCGTCCCGGTGCTCGTCCCGCGCATCGCCCTGCTGACCGGCTTCCCGCTGCTGGCGCTGGCCGCCGTGTACATCCCGTACAAGCGGCGGACCTTCTACAAGTGGTTCGAGATCAACCGCAGTTACAAGCGCAGCCTGCGCAAGGGCACGACGTACCGTTCCGCCAACATGGAGGCCGGCACCCGTCTCGACGGCCGTGAGGTCGAGGTCGGCCCCCCGCCCGGCATCGGCCGCATCACCTGGCTCGCCGCGCCCTTCGGCCCCGACGAGATCGCCGTCCTGCTGCACGCCGACCGCCGGACCGTCACCGCCGCCATCGAGATCGAGGGCCCCGGCGTCGGCCTGCGCGACTCCGAGGACCAGGAAGCCCTCGTCGACCGCTTCGGCACCCTCCTCAAGCACGTGGCCAACGGCGACGGCTTCGTCACCCGCCTCCAGATGCTCGCCCGCACGCTCCCGGCCGACCCGGACGCCCACGCCAAGGACGTCGCCCAGCGCGGCGACGACCGCGCCCCCGGCTGGCTGCAGCAGTCGTACGACCAGTTGCAGTCCATGGTCTCCACCAGCAGCGAGCAGCACCGCGCGTACCTCGTCGCCTGTATGCACTACAGCCGCGAACTGGCCGCCGAGGGCCACGCCATGGCCCGCGCCGCCCGCCCGCACGGCCGCAAGCTGGACAAGGACGCCGGCCTCGCCGTCGTCATGGCCCGCGAGCTGACGGATATCTGCTCGCGCCTCCAGGAGGCCGACATCCGCGTACGGCAGCCGCTCGGCCAGGGCCGCCTCGCCTCCCTCATCCACTCCATGTACGACCCGGACCACCCCATCGACCACATCCAGGCCATGACCAAGCGCAACGCCTGGCCGGCCGAACTGGACGCGATGGAGCCGGACTACCTCCAGGCCAAGACCCGCGAGTCCTCCACCCGCGCCCCCTGGTGCCACGCCACGGCCTGGGTGAAGGAGTGGCCGATGACCCCGGTCGGCGTCAACTTCCTGGCGCCCCTGCTGGTCCACACCCCGGACGTCATCCGCACCGTCGCCGTCACGATGGACCTCGAACCCACCGAGGTCGCCATCGAACGCATGCTGACGGAGAAGACCAACGACGAGGCGGAGGCGTCCCGCGCCGCCAAGATGAACCGCACCGTCGACCCGCGCGACGTGGCCTCCCACTCCCGCCTCGACCAGCGCGGCGAGGACCTCGCGAGCGGCGCCGCCGGCGTCAACCTCGTCGGCTACATCACCGTCTCCTCCCGCTCCCCGGAGGCCCTGGCGCGCGACAAGCGGACGATAAGGGCCTCGGCCGGCAAGTCGTACCTCAAGCTGGAGTGGTGCGACCGCGAGCACCACCGGGCCTTCGTCAACACGCTCCCGTTCGCCACCGGAATCCGAAGGTAGGGCCATCGCGATGCGGGACCATCCGATCCAACCGCACCTGGAGGTGAAGCGCTGATGAGGGACCCGATCTCCGCCCTCACCGACGCCTTCACGTCCTTCCTCTTCGGCAAGGTCGAGACGACCCGCCTCCCCGTCCGCACCTCCACCGGACAGGCCCAGGCGGTCTACCTCCCGACCGCCGCCCCCGGCCTCGGCGACTCCGGTGTGATCATCGGCCGCGAGGTCTACTCCGGGAAGGGCTACATCTACGACCCCTTCCAGCTCTACGGCCAGCAGCTCCCCGCCCCGCACTGGCTCGTCCTCGGCGAGTCCGGCAACGGCAAGTCGGCCCTGGAGAAGACGTACGTCCTGCGCCAGCTGCGCTTCCGCGACCGCCAGGTCGTCGTCCTCGACGCCCAGGGCGAGGACGGCGTCGGCGAGTGGAACCTCATCGCGGAGGAGCTGGGAATAACTCCCATCCGCCTCGACCCGACGGCCGCCCTCGACATGGGCATCCGCCTCAACCCCCTCGACCCCTCGATCACCACGACGGGCCAGCTCGCGCTGCTCCGCACGATCATCGAGGTCGCGATGGGCCACGGCCTGGACGAACGCTCTGGCTTCGCCCTCAAGGTCGCGCACGCCTACGTCAACGAGACGATCGTCGAACGCCAGCCGGTCCTCACCGACATCGTCGAGCAACTCCGCCACCCCGAGCCGGAGTCCGCGGAGGCGATGAACGTCGCCATAGACGACGTACGGGCCTGGGGCCTGGACGTGGCGCTGGTCCTGGACCGCCTGGTCGACGGTGACCTGCGCGGCATGTTCGACGGCCCGACGACCGTGGGCATCGACCTCGACGCGCCGCTCATCGTCTTCGACCTGTCCCACATCGACCGCAACTCCATCGCCATGCCCATCCTCATGGCGATCGTCGGCGTCTGGCTGGAGCACACCTGGATCCGCCCCGACCGGAAGAAGCGCATCTTCCTGGTCGAGGAGGCCTGGCACATCATCAACAGCCCCTTCGTCGCCCAGCTCTTCCAGCGCCTGCTGAAGTTCGGCCGCCGGCTCGGTCTGTCCTTCGTCGCCGTCGTCCACCACCTGTCGGACGTCATCGACGGCGCCGCGGCCAAGGAGGCCGCGGCCATCCTGAAGATGGCGTCCACCAGGACGATCTACGCCCAGAAGGCGGACGAGGCCAGAGCGACGGGCCGGGTCCTCGGCCTGCCCCGCTGGGCGGTGGAGATCATCCCCACCCTCACCCCGGGCATCGCCGTCTGGGACGTCAACGGCAATGTGCAGGTGGTCAAGCACCTCATCACCGAGACCGAACGCCCCCTCGTCTTCACCGACCGCGCGATGACCGAGTCCTCCGTCGACCACCTGCTGGACGACGACGCCCTGCGCGCCGCCGAGCTGGAGGCGGAGGAACGGGCAGCCGCGTTCGTCGAACACCAACTGAGCGAGGTCGACGGCTACGGCTCCTCCGAGTCGACGGTGGCTTGAACGGGACCATCGATGAGCCGGAACGAGCAGGGGCAGGGCGGGAGAACGGCGTGAACGGCGGCGAAGGAAACGGCGTGTACGGCGGAGGAAGCGGCCTGAAAGGCGTGTACGGCGTGTACGGCGGCAGAGGAATCGGCGTGTACGGCGGCGAGCGGTGAGACCGGACGACCGGCGCCCCCAGCAGGGCGGTGGCGGCATCCCCGACGGGCTGCTGATCGCCCTCCTCGGCTTCCTGGTGAGCCTGACCCTGCTGGTCTGGTCGGCCACCGGCCTGGCCGGCCTCTTCGCCCACGGCGCCTGGCCCGACGGCGTCACCTTCACCCGTACGCCCCTGGCCGTACGCAGCCTGGTCTCCGCCCCGCAGGACCTCCCCGCCGCCTGGCCGGACACCCCCGCCGCCCAGCTCTCCGGCTACGGCCTCTTCTGGGGCCTCCTCATCAGCCAGCTCATGGTCCTGCTCGTCCTGACCGTCTTCACGATGGGCACCCTGGCCCGCTGGCGGGCCGTACGGGCGAGGGAGAGAGCGGCACGAGCCCAGAGGCAGGGCGGACCTGCGACGGACGCCCCGCCCCCGCACCCCGACCACGACACCGCTCACCCCCGGGGCGCGGCCCACGCCCCCGTGGAGCAGGCACCCCCGGCCCAGCCGTACACCGGCGCCCCCGTCCGGCACGAGGCCCCGCCGCCCGGGTTCGAGACCCCGGACCCGGCGACCTCCTCCGCATCGGTCCCCGAGCCACGTCACAGCACGCCCCGCACACCCGCCGCCCCGGCAACCCCGGCGGCTGAGGCCGGCGCGCCCCCCACGCCCGCCGGATCGGCGGCCACGTCCCTCGCGCCCCCGGCCGGCGCGTACGCCACCCCGCCACGAGCCGCGACCGGCGGTACGGCACCCACCGGAGACCAATCGGCCACCGGCACCGGCTGGGCGGACTCCGCCCCCACGGTCGTCCTGGGCCCCGCCGACACCCGTCGCCCGGTCGCCGCGCAGGCCGTACGGGACGCCGAGGGGCCGGCCCTCGTCGTCACCTCCGACCCCGCGCTCTGGGCGGACACGAAGGACGCCCGCGCGAAACTGGGCCCGGTGCTCCTCTACGACCCCTCGCACCGCTGCGACACGCCGGCGCGCCTGCACTGGTCACCCATCTCCGGCTGCGAGGACAAGCCGACGGCACTGGCCAGGGCCACCGCCCTCCTCGCCCCCATCCGCCCCACCGCCAGGATCGACCAAGCGGTGGCGGACACCGCGGAGACCCTCCTGCGCAGCTACCTCCACGCCGCCGCCATAGACAACCGCACCATCCGCCACCTGCACCGCTGGGCCCAGGGCAGCAACGTCCAGGAAGCGGTCCGCGCCCTGCGGACGAACCCCAAGGCGGCCCCCGGCGCGGCGGGCGAACTGGAGTCGGCACTCACCTCGCACCCCGAACGCCGCGACATGGCCCAGCAGTTGACGGCCCGCGCCCTCTCCGCCCTCTCCACGGTCAATGTCCGAGAGGCCTGCGCCCAGAACCGAGCCGACGCCCTGGCGCTGGATTCCTTCGTGCACGAGGGGGGAACGCTCTATGTGGTCGGCGACCCCATCGAGGACCCCAAGGCGAACCCCTCCGCGATGCCTCTCCTGACGGCCCTCGCCTCAAGCGTGGTCGAGCGCGGCCGGCGCATGGCCGAACGGTCATCCTCCGGCCGCCTCGACCCACCACTCACCCTGGTCCTTGACGACGTGGCGGCCGTGGCCCCCCTCCCCCAGCTCCCCGCCCTCCTGACCGGCGGCACCGACCAGGGCCTCCCCACCCTGGCCCTCCTGCGCTCCCGCGAACAGGCCAGATCCCGCTGGCCGAACGCGGAACTCCCGCTGCCCTGACCCGACCGGACGGGACTAGGGAGCATCCCCGCCCGAGCCGGATCCAGAGCCGGATCCAGAGCCGGATCCAGAGTCCGAGTCCGAGTCCGGCACCGCGTACCCGGCCACGGAGGGCCACCGCACGGTCAACACCACCGACTCCTCCTCGGCGACCCAGGAGTGATCCACCCCGCGCCCCCAGACGACATAGTCGCCCTGGCGCTCCAACACCACGCTACGACCGGGGAAGTCGACCCGGAACCGGCCGCTGATCAGCACCTGCAGAGCGGTCCGTTCCTCACCCCGGACCCACTGGGCGCGCGTGTCACCCCGTGGATGCACGCCCCACTTGATCTCCACCGCCTCACTCCGCCGCGGATCCCCCTCCGCCTTGAAGTGCCCGAGCAGCCAACCCCGGTCCAGGGCCGCGTCCTTGCCCGCATTGCCCACATACACGCTGTCGTCCATGCCGCCGAACGCTAACACCCACGCCGCCGCGCCCCACGCCTACGCCGGCCGCAGCACGTACTCCAACTCCCGCCCCTCGTCCCCCTCGACGGACACGCCACTGGCCTCGAAACCGACCCGACGGTAGAACGCCTCTGCCCGCCCGTTCCCCTCGTTCACGAACAACCGCACCCGCTCGACCCCGGCCTGCCGCGCCCACCCCACCGCGACCGCGAACATCGCCTCGCCCACGCCCTTCCCCCGATGCCCGTCCCGCAGGAACACACCCACCAGATGCGCCTGCCGCCGCTCGACGTTCCCACCGAAGAAGTCCCGCGTCCCGGCCTCCTCCACGAGCACGGTCACGGTCCCGACCCACTCCCCGGCACCGCTCTCCACCACGAACTGCCGCCGCTCCCACACCCCCTCGGCAGCGTTCTCCGTCCGCTCCTGCCAGAACCCGTCAGGCCTGGCCGCAGCCTCCTCGTACGTCTCCAGAAACGCGAGACGAGCCACCGGGTCCCGCAGCGCGACCAGCCGCAACTCCCGCACCTGACGCCATTCCTCGGCACGGACGGACCGGATCCGGTACCCCTCGGGCAGAACAGGGCTCTCACCACGCGCAGGCAGCTTCATACGGGCCACGGTAGTACCGGAGCACTACGCCCTTCACCGAATTTAATGACAGCCCGGTGTGGACCCTTAAACGCAGAAAACCCCTGCCGGTCACCCGGCAGGGGTTTTCTCAATATTTGTTCGGCGGCGTCCTACTCTCCCACAGGGTCCCCCCTGCAGTACCATCGGCGCTGTAAGGCTTAGCTTCCGGGTTCGGAATGTAACCGGGCGTTTCCCTCACGCTATGACCACCGAAACACTATGAAACACTCAACCGCACCACGCTCTGTGGAGACGTGGGGTTGTTCGTGGTTTCAGAACCAACACAGTGGACGCGAGCAACTGAGGACAAGCCCTCGGCCTATTAGTACCAGTCAACTCCACCCATTACTGGGCTTCCATATCTGGCCTATCAACCCAGTCGTCTACTGGGAGCCTTACCCCATCAAGTGGGTGGGAATACTCATCTCGAAGCAGGCTTCCCGCTTAGATGCTTTCAGCGGTTATCCCTCCCGAACGTAGCCAACCAGCCATGCCCTTGGCAGAACAACTGGCACACCAGAGGTTCGTCCGTCCCGGTCCTCTCGTACTAGGGACAGCCCTTCTCAATATTCCTACGCGCGCAGCGGATAGGGACCGAACTGTCTCACGACGTTCTAAACCCAGCTCGCGTACCGCTTTAATGGGCGAACAGCCCAACCCTTGGGACCGACTCCAGCCCCAGGATGCGACGAGCCGACATCGAGGTGCCAAACCATCCCGTCGATATGGACTCTTGGGGAAGATCAGCCTGTTATCCCCGGGGTACCTTTTATCCGTTGAGCGACGGCGCTTCCACAAGCCACCGCCGGATCACTAGTCCCGACTTTCGTCCCTGCTCGACCCGTCGGTCTCACAGTCAAGCTCCCTTGTGCACTTACACTCACCACCTGATTGCCAACCAGGCTGAGGGAACCTTTGGGCGCCTCCGTTACCCTTTGGGAGGCAACCGCCCCAGTTAAACTACCCATCAGACACTGTCCCCGATCCGGATCACGGACCCGGGTTAGACATCCAGCACGACCAGACTGGTATTTCAACGACGACTCCACCCGAACTGGCGTCCGAGCTTCACAGTCTCCCAGCTATCCTACACAAGCCGAACCGAACACCAATATCAAACTGTAGTAAAGGTCCCGGGGTCTTTCCGTCCTGCTGCGCGAAACGAGCATCTTTACTCGTAGTGCAATTTCACCGGGCCTATGGTTGAGACAGTCGAGAAGTCGTTACGCCATTCGTGCAGGTCGGAACTTACCCGACAAGGAATTTCGCTACCTTAGGATGGTTATAGTTACCACCGCCGTTTACTGGCGCTTAAGTTCTCAGCTTCGCCACCCCGAAGAGTGACTAACCGGTCCCCTTAACGTTCCAGCACCGGGCAGGCGTCAGTCCGTATACATCGCCTTACGGCTTCGCACGGACCTGTGTTTTTAGTAAACAGTCGCTTCTCGCTGGTCTCTGCGGCCACCCCCAGCTCACCGAGTAAATCGGATCACCAGTGATGGCCCCCTTCTCCCGAAGTTACGGGGGCATTTTGCCGAGTTCCTTAACCATAGTTCACCCGAACGCCTCGGTATTCTCTACCAGACCACCTGAGTCGGTTTAGGGTACGGGCCGCCATGAAACTCGCTAGAGGCTTTTCTCGACAGCATAGGATCATCCACTTCACCACAATCGGCTCGGCATCAGGTCTCAGACTATTGCCAGGCGGATTTACCTACCTGACGTCCTACACCCTTACCCCGGGACAACCACCGCCCGGGATGGACTACCTTCCTGCGTCACCCCATCACTCACCTACTGCAAGTCTGGTTCGTCGGCTCCACCACTCCCCTTCACCCGAAGGATCCGGGGCGGCTTCACGGACTTAGCATCGCCTGGTTCGATGTTTGACGCTTCACAGCGGGTACCGGAATATCAACCGGTTATCCATCGACTACGCCTGTCGGCCTCGCCTTAGGTCCCGACTTACCCTGGGCAGATCAGCTTGACCCAGGAACCCTTGGTCAATCGGCGCAAACGTTTCTCACGTTTGTATCGCTACTCATGCCTGCATTCTCACTCGTGAACCGTCCACAACTCGCTTACACGGCTGCTTCACCCGGCACACGACGCTCCCCTACCCATCACGATCCCCGTTGGGGGTATATATCGCAATGACACGACTTCGGCGGTACGCTTGAGCCCCGCTACATTGTCGGCGCGGAATCACTAGACCAGTGAGCTATTACGCACTCTTTCAAGGGTGGCTGCTTCTAAGCCAACCTCCTGGTTGTCTCTGCGACTCCACATCCTTTCCCACTTAGCGTACGCTTAGGGGCCTTAGTCGATGCTCTGGGCTGTTTCCCTCTCGACCATGGAGCTTATCCCCCACAGTCTCACTGCCGCGCTCTCACTTACCGGCATTCGGAGTTTGGCTAAGGTCAGTAACCCGGTAGGGCCCATCGCCTATCCAGTGCTCTACCTCCGGCAAGAAACACACGACGCTGCACCTAAATGCATTTCGGGGAGAACCAGCTATCACGGAGTTTGATTGGCCTTTCACCCCTAACCACAGGTCATCCCCCAGGTTTTCAACCCTGGTGGGTTCGGTCCTCCACGAAGTCTTACCTCCGCTTCAACCTGCCCATGGCTAGATCACTCCGCTTCGGGTCTTGAGCGTGCTACTGAAACGCCCTATTCGGACTCGCTTTCGCTACGGCTACCCCACCCGGGTTAACCTCGCAACACACCGCAAACTCGCAGGCTCATTCTTCAAAAGGCACGCAGTCACGAGATGGAAGCAAGCTTCCATCCGACGCTCCCACGGCTTGTAGGCACACGGTTTCAGGTACTATTTCACTCCGCTCCCGCGGTACTTTTCACCATTCCCTCACGGTACTATCCGCTATCGGTCACCAGGGAATATTTAGGCTTAGCGGGTGGTCCCGCCAGATTCACACGGGATTTCTCGGGCCCCGTGCTACTTGGGTGTCTCTCAAACGAGCCGTACAGATTTCAGCTACGGGGGTCTTACCCTCTACGCCGGACCTTTCGCATGTCCTTCGCCTACCCATACGGTTTCTGACTCGTCTCACAGCTTAGCAGACTGTAGAAGAGAGATCCCACAACCCCGTATACGCAACCCCTGCCGGGTCTCACACGCATACGGTTTGGCCTCATCCAGTTTCGCTCGCCACTACTCCCGGAATCACGGTTGTTTTCTCTTCCTGCGGGTACTGAGATGTTTCACTTCCCCGCGTTCCCTCCACTTACCCTATGTGTTCAGGCAAGGGTGACAGCCCATGACGACTGCCGGGTTTCCCCATTCGGACACCCCCGGATCAAAGCCTGGTTGACGACTCCCCGGGGCCTATCGTGGCCTCCCACGTCCTTCATCGGTTCCTGGTGCCAAGGCATCCACCGTGCGCCCTTAAAAACTTGGCCACAGATGCTCGCGTCCACTGTGCAGTTCTCAAACAACGACCAACCACCCATCACCCCCGGTTTCCACCGGAGTTCACTGGGGCCGGCACTGAGGGGACGTTCATTCCCTCAGACACCCAACAGCGTGCCCGACACCCTCACCGCTCGTGATCAGCGTTCCACGCTCCGAAGAGCAGTACTTGCAGCCCGAGACGGCCGACGGTGCCGAATAATCAACGTTCCACCCATGAGCAACCAGCATCAGACGTTCGCTGATGATCTGGCCTCTGGACTGCCGTAGCAGCCTAGAAGTGCTCCTTAGAAAGGAGGTGATCCAGCCGCACCTTCCGGTACGGCTACCTTGTTACGACTTCGTCCCAATCGCCAGTCCCACCTTCGACAGCTCCCTCCCACAAGGGGTTGGGCCACCGGCTTCGGGTGTTACCGACTTTCGTGACGTGACGGGCGGTGTGTACAAGGCCCGGGAACGTATTCACCGCAGCAATGCTGATCTGCGATTACTAGCAACTCCGACTTCATGGGGTCGAGTTGCAGACCCCAATCCGAACTGAGACAGGCTTTTTGAGATTCGCTCCGCCTCACGGCTTCGCAGCTCATTGTACCTGCCATTGTAGCACGTGTGCAGCCCAAGACATAAGGGGCATGATGACTTGACGTCGTCCCCACCTTCCTCCGAGTTGACCCCGGCAGTCTCCTGTGAGTCCCCATCACCCCGAAGGGCATGCTGGCAACACAGAACAAGGGTTGCGCTCGTTGCGGGACTTAACCCAACATCTCACGACACGAGCTGACGACAGCCATGCACCACCTGTACACCGACCACAAGGGGGCGACCATCTCTGGCCGTTTCCGGTGTATGTCAAGCCTTGGTAAGGTTCTTCGCGTTGCGTCGAATTAAGCCACATGCTCCGCTGCTTGTGCGGGCCCCCGTCAATTCCTTTGAGTTTTAGCCTTGCGGCCGTACTCCCCAGGCGGGGAACTTAATGCGTTAGCTGCGGCACCGACGACGTGGAATGTCGCCAACACCTAGTTCCCACCGTTTACGGCGTGGACTACCAGGGTATCTAATCCTGTTCGCTCCCCACGCTTTCGCTCCTCAGCGTCAGTAATGGCCCAGAGATCCGCCTTCGCCACCGGTGTTCCTCCTGATATCTGCGCATTTCACCGCTACACCAGGAATTCCGATCTCCCCTACCACACTCTAGTCTGCCCGTATCGAATGCAGACCCGGGGTTAAGCCCCGGGCTTTCACATCCGACGCGACAGACCGCCTACGAGCTCTTTACGCCCAATAATTCCGGACAACGCTCGCGCCCTACGTATTACCGCGGCTGCTGGCACGTAGTTAGCTTAGCGCTTCTTCTGCAGGTACCGTCACTTTCGCTTCTTCCCTGCTGAAAGAGGTTTACAACCCGAAGGCCGTCATCCCTCACGCGGCGTCGCTGCATCAGGCTTTCGCCCATTGTGCAATATTCCCCACTGCTGCCTCCCGTAGGAGTCTGGGCCGTGTCTCAGTCCCAGTGTGGCCGGTCGCCCTCTCAGGCCGGCTACCCGTCGTCGCCTTGGTGAGCCGTTACCTCACCAACAAGCTGATAGGCCGCGGGCTCATCCTTCACCGCCGGAGCTTTCCACACTCATCGGATGCCCGAGAGTGTCGTATCCGGTATTAGACCCCGTTTCCAGGGCTTGTCCCAGAGTGAAGGGCAGATTGCCCACGTGTTACTCACCCGTTCGCCACTAATCCCCACCGAAGTGGTTCATCGTTCGACTTGCATGTGTTAAGCACGCCGCCAGCGTTCGTCCTGAGCCAGGATCAAACTCTCCGTGAATGTTTACCCGTAATCGGGTGCACACATCACGAGAGCGGAACCACCGGCGGAATAAGCCGATGGTTCACAGCGTCCTCGCTGTGTTTATTTCAAAGGAACCTCGCCCCAACCGATGACCGGCCGGGAACGGGGTATCAACTAATCTGGCGTTGATTTTTGGCACGCTGTTGAGTTCTCAAGGAACGGACGCTTCCTTTGTACTCACCCAAGTTATTTCCTGGGCTTTCCTCCGGGCAGTTTCCCTTCGGTCTTGCTGTCTTGCGTTTCCGACTCTATCAGACCGTTTCCGGTTCTGATTTCCTCGGTGCTTTCCAGGTTTCCGCTTCCGCGTTTCCCTTTCCGGCGGTTCCGACTCTATCAGATCCTTTCGGGCCTGATTCCCAGTCAGCGGGAGTTGTCTTCGCGGCTGTTGGGCCGTTCCGACGTCTCAAACCTTAGCGGATCTGTCCGGCAGTTCCCAATCGGGCCTGTCGAACTCATACCGAACCCAAATCGAATTGAATTCGGGCACACCGAATTCGCCCCGTTGGGAGATCGTGCTGGTTGGTTTGAGTGCCGCTTGAGCGGCGGAGGTGCTGTCGCAGAACCGTTACGGCTCCGCGGCAACCCGAAGAACTCTACGGATCGCGGGGTGGACTGTCAAGCCTCCCCCGGGTGACCCGCGGCCAAACCTCGGCCGCCCCCCAAGCGTACGGCCTCAGTCGAGGTCGGTGAGACGGCCGCCGGCGTCGGGCTGGGCGTGCTCGACGCGGCGCAGGAGCCGGGTCAGCACCTCGCCCAGGACGGTGCGCTCCAGCGGAGAGAGGTCCTGGAGGAGGTCCTCCTCGAACACCGAGGCGAGGCGCATGGCCGCCAGCCACTTCTCGCGACCGTCGGGGGTGAGCTCGACGATGACCCGTACCCGGTTGTTCTCGTCGCGCTCCCTCGTCACCAGGCCCTCAGCGACCATGCGGTCGATGCGGTGGGTCATGGCGGCCGGCGTCAGACCGAGCCGCTTGGCCAGCTCGCTCGGGCCCATCCGGTACGGGGCGCCGGAGAGGACGAGAGCCTTCAGGACCTCCCACTCGGCGTTGCTGATGCCGAGCTCCGAGGTCTGGCGGCCGTAGGCGACGTTCATACGGCGGTGGAGGCGGGAGAGGGCGGAGACGATCTTCTCGACCTGGGGGTCGAGGTCCTGGAACTCGCGCTGGTAGGCGGCGATCTGTTCTTCGAGTGTCGGCTCGGCTGTGCCGTTGGTGCCCGGGGTGTCGCCCATGGGCCGCAGTATGGCACGCCGTCGCTTGGCATCGAAGTCCTTCGGGGTGTACTGTTTAGGTTCTAAGTTTTAGCTTCGAAGTCTTCACTGCTAACGCCTTGTCGGGGCCGGCAGAGGGCTTCCCTACCTAGGCAGGTGAACGTGACCAGGGGGATGGGCGCAGCGATGCGCCGGATTCACGTGGGCAACGCGCTCGGCGCGTTCGGACTCGGCTTCACCGTCCCGTATCTGTACGTCTATGTGGCGCAGGTGCGGGATCTCGGTGCGATGACGGCGGGGCTCGTGCTGGCGGTCTTCGCCGTGGCCGCGCTCGTGGTGCTGCCGTTCGCGGGGCGGGCCATAGTCCGGCGCGGGTCGCTTCCGGTGCTGCTCACCGCCCTGGTCACCGCCGCCGTCGGGTCGCTGAGCCTCGGGCTGGCCGCCAGTGCGACGGCCGTGCTGGTGTCGGCGGCGGTGCTCGGGGCGGGCCAGGCCGTGATGCAGCCGGCGCTCGCGACGATGATCGTCGACTGTTCCGGTGCGGAGAACAGGTCGCGGGCCTTCGCGACCCAGTTCTTCCTGCAGAACCTCGGCCTCGGGGTCGGCGGGCTGATAGGTGGCCATCTCGTCGATGCCACGCGTGCGGGCTCCTTCGTCCTGCTGTTCTCCATACAGGCGGCGATGTTCCTGCTGCTCGTGGGTGTGATGGCGACCGTACGGATGCCGCGTGCTCCGAAGGTCGAGGGCGTGCCCTCCGGGGCGTCGGCCAAGGGGAGCTGGAAGCAGCTGCTCGGCAACCGGGCCATGGTGCAGCTGTGCGTGCTGGGCTTCGTGTTGTTCTTCGCCTGCTACGGGCAGTTCGAGTCGGGGCTCAGTGCGTACGGGGTGGAGGCGGCCGGGATATCGACCTCCGCGCTGGGGACGGCGCTGGCGGCCAACACCGCGGTGATCGTGGTCGCGCAGTTCGCCGTGCTGCGGTTCGTGACGCGGCGCAGGCGGTCGCGTGTGATCGCGGCCGTGGGTCTGATCTGGGCCGTGGCCTGGGGTGTCGCGGGCTTCGCGGGGCTCGGGAACGGGAGCCGGGAGATGGCCGTGGCCGCGTTCGTCTCGACGTACGCGCTGTTCGGGCTGGGGGAGGCGATGTTGTCGCCGACCGTCGCCCCGTTGGTCGCGGATCTCGCTCCGGCCGGGCTGGCGGGGCAGTACAACTCGGCCTTCGCGCTGGTGAAGCAGCTCGCCCTCGCGGTCGGGCCGGCGGTGGGTGGACCCATGGGCGCCTCGCTGCACGCGCCGTACATCGTGGCGTTCCTGCTGTGCTCGTTGGGCATCAGCGTGCTGGCGCTGCGGCTCGGGCGGCAGCTCACGGCCGTGCAGGATCAGCCCGCGCTGGCGAGCAGTCGAGTGGTCGCCGGGAGCGGGGCCACCGTCGCGGATCCGGTGGCGGCCCGGGCCTGACGCTCCTGCCCCCGAGGGAGCGCCCAGCCCTGAAGGGCGGAGGGCGGTCCCCTCAGGTGGCCTTGGCTTCGGTCACGCGGAGTTTGTGGGCGGAGAGGACGGCGGCGAGCAGTGCGGCGCCGTAGGTCGCCGCGGCGAGTACGCCCAGTTGCCACCAGGGGACGCTGAGGACGAATCCGGAGATCTGGGAGGCGAGGACCACGGTGGGGATCACGGCGATGAGCAGGCCGAGCAGGGTGCTCACCGCGATGAGGATGCCGTGCTGGCAGAGCAGCACCTGGCGGGCCCAGCGCGGGGGGATGCCTACGGCGATCAGTCGGGCGAGATAGCGGCGCAGGATGCGGGTCTGGCTGCGGGTCGCGGCCAGTACGGCGGCGAGGGCCAGGAGCACCAGGCCCGCGGCGGTGGCCAGGAGCGCGGCCGGGGGCACCGGGTCGTCCGGTTCCACGTGGATCAGGACGGCTCCGGCGTCCATGCCCGCGTCGACGACGGCCTGTTGCAGGGCCCGGGCGTCGGTGTCGGGGACGCCGGTGACCATGATCGGTCCATGGGCCTGGATCGGCAGGTCGAGGGCGTTCGCGGTGGAGCGGAGCATGATGCCGTCGGAGCCGGTGCGCCACTCGGCCGGGCTGACTTCGACGGAGACCTCGGGCAGCTCGGCGGTGCTGCCGAGGACCTTGTCGCCCTGGCGGACGACGAGAGAGGTGTGTGCGCTTGGGCCCGTGGGGGCGTCGGCGGTGTGTGCCCAGACGAGCAGGCCGCCGTTCCGCAGGACGGTGGTCTGGGCCGAGTCGAGTCGGCGGCCGATCAGGCGTTCGACGTCGGCGGGGGTGTCGGCGGCGAGCAGGGTGCCGTCGTCGCCCTCTCGGCTCGCCATGCGGGGATCGTCGGGGTTGTCGTCCATCAGATAGCGCGGCTCCGTTCGGCGCAGCCCGTCGAGGGTGCCGGAGGCGTCGACGGTGCGGAGCAGGGCCTCGCCGGGCGGGAAGGTGTCGCTCTCGTGCCCGGCCAGCAGGACCTGGCCGGGCAGCACGGCGGGGTAGGACTGTTTCTCGGCGGTGCGGATCAGGGTGTCCAGGAGGGTGACGTAGCCCAGGGACGCGCCGAACAGCACGGTGAGGACGGCCAGGGCGGCGCAGGCCCTGGACCGGTCGGCGGCGAGCTGCCGTCGGACCAGCCGGCGTCGGGGCCCGCCTTCCGGCAGGAGTCTGAGCACCCCGGAGAACACCTCGGGGATGACGAGGAGCACGGCGGCGATCAGGATGCCGGTCAGGATCATGGCCTGCGGGGGCGAGTCGACCCAGGTGACGTAGACGACCGTGGCGCACCAGGCGGCGACGGCCAGCAGGTGCCGGGCGTCACGGGCGCGCCGGGCGCCCGGGCGGTCGGCGGCCCGGTCGGCGTCGGCGTCGGTGTGCGGGCGGGCGGGTTCGGTGCGCCGGGTGCGGGCGAGTACGGCGCCGGCGATCAGGCCGGTCACGAGGACCACGGCGAGGAGGCGCAGCGCGGGTGAGGCGAGGTCGTCCAGCGGGCCCGCCGGGCTGTCGCGCAGCCGGGAGATGAGCAGCCGGGCGCCGAGGCCCACGGCCACACCGGCCACGGCTCCGCAGGCGGCCGCGGCGAGTGCCCAGGCCAGTGCGGCCAGCGCGGGGGCCAGCGCCGCCGTCGTACGGGAGACGCCGACGGAGGTCAGGGAGGCGGTGGTGCGGCGGAAGCGGCGGCCGTTGAGGCCGAACACCAGCAGGACGGCGGCCGCGGGCACCAGGATCGACGGGACGGTGTAGCCGGCGGGGGTCTTCTCGATCCACGTCTTCTGCGGGCGGGCCTCCAGTTGGTCCCGGGTGACCAGGGTGGCGGCGACGGCGTTCTGCCCGTCCTCGCGGAGCGCGGCGGCCTCGGGGCTGTCGCCGTCCTCGGCCCAGGTGCGGGCCGCGGCCGTGAAGGCGTCGACGACCTCCTGCTGCCTGTCCCCCGCCCACATCACGTCCATCTGGGCGGTCAGGACAGGGAAACCCTCGCTGAGGGCGGGGTCCAGTCCGGCCCAGGTGCCCGGTCCCAGCAGCAGGTTGGTGGTGTCGGCGGCCCGGTCGTCGACGGTGGCGACGACCTTGAGCCGCACATCGCCGAGCACGGTGAGCGTCGTGCCCACGGGGGTGCGTACGTCGTCCGGCTCGGTGACGGCCACCTCGCCGGGGCGGCTCGGCCACGTGCCGGAGAGCAGCTCGTACCGCTCGGGGTAGGGCCGTGCGGCCCAGTCGCTCTCCAGTGCCGTCACGTTGCGGGCCGGTGTGGTGTTCAGCTGGACGTCGGTCGCGCTCAGCACGATCTCGGCGTCCGAGGCGTCGGCGTCGCGCATGCGGGAGCGGAGGTCGGCGAGGAAGGTGTCGTCGCCCGGCCGGAGGGAGACCCCGCTGCCGTAACCGACCTTGGCGCCGAAGCGGCCCAGTTCGTTCTGCGCGACCTGTTCGCCGGACAGGGACAGGGTCCGCAGGGTGACGAACATGCCCATCACCAGCAGTCCGGCGACGAACACGATCGCCACGGACCGGGCCAGCGCACGGGAGCGGGCCAGCCGCCGGGCGAGCCGTGCGGTCAGCCGGGCCCGGTCCGCGAACGCCATGCGCCCGTACGCAGTGGTGCCGGGCGGCGCGGTACGGGCGGACGTCGTACGGGCGGGCGTCGTACGGTCCTGAGCCGACCGGCCGCCGGTCGCGCCGGCGCCGCCCAGGCTGTCGTGGGCCTGGCCGTCGACGGTCGTGTCGGCGACGGCAGTGTCGTCGGCGGTCGTGCTGTCGTCGGCCGTGCTGTCGTGGGTCATGCGGCGCCGGGCCCCCGTGTCGTCTCCGTGCTGGTCACGAGCGCGTTTCCAGGCGGCCGTCGACGACCTCGTAGACCGTGTCGGCGAAGTCGCGGCAGCGTGGGTCGTGCGAGCAGATCACGGCGAGGACGCCGTCGTCGCACAGTGTCCGGAAGAGCTCGAACAGTTCGCGTGTGGTCGTCGAGTCCAGGGCACCGGTCGGCTCGTCCGCGAGCAGCACGGAACGCTGCCCGGTGAGGGCCCGCGCGACGCCGACCCGCTGGCGCTGTCCGCCGGACATCTGCCACGGCAGGCGGTCCTCCAGACCCGCCAGACCGACGCGGGCCAGCTGGACCAGCGCCTGTTCGCGGGCTTCGGAGACCGGGAGGCCGCACGCCTCCAGGGGCAGCGCGACGTTCTCCACCGCGCTGAACTCCTCGATCAGGTTGTGCTCCTGGAAGACCACTCCGACGGTGCGCAGCCGGAGCTCCGCGCGCCGGGCCTCGTCGGCCGTGCTCACGTCCACTCCGCCGACCTGGATCTCGCCGGAGTCGGCGAGATCCAGGCCGGCGAGCAGATTGAGCAGCGTCGACTTGCCGGAGCCACTGGCGCCGTAGATGCACACGAACTCCCCCGCCCGGGCGGTGAAGTCCACGTCTCTCGCGGCCCAGACTGTCTCGGCCGTGGAGTGGTAGGCCTTGCACACTCCGCTCGTCCGGACGAGCGGTGCGCCGGCGGCTGTCGTCAACTCAGCACCCGCTCCGTGTACGCCATGACGTGATCTCGTCGCTGTTCCAGGGGGCGACGTTGCCGTCGTCGTCGTTCCTGTGCATGCCCTGCTTGTCGCCCGAGCCGTTGGAGTGCTCGGCCATACAGCCGGTGTAGGTGGCCGAGCGGTTGGCCCACGAGTCCATCTCGTCGTTGCGGTCCCCGCTCAGGTTGGTCCACGTGGTGGAGCCGTGGCCACGCTCGCCGATCATCCACCGGAAGTCGTTGTTGCCCCACATGCACATGTTGTTGGAGTTGCAGTCGCTCAGCGCCGCGTTGGCCACACCCCCCGTGGTGAGCAGGCTCGCCCCCACGATCATCGTCGCCGCTATGGCTGTCTTGATCCTCATCGTTTTCGTTCCCCCATCGTGTGCGGTCTGTTCGATTCACCACCCTGGGGCACCACCTGTCACCGCTGTACCCCACTGGTGGGGGAGTCCTGATCGCCTCCCACCCGGCTGGGGAGTTGACACCGGTGTCACGACCCCGTATGGCGCTCGAGCGCTTGACCGGCCCCACCCCAAGTGTGAAGCTGCACGCGGTTGTTGAGGTCTTAAGAACGCGCTCTTGACCACAGCGCGTCTCTTGTGTCCAACCAGCTGACCTGACGGGGGAACAGATGGTTCGTGTCGCGTTGGTTGCTCCCATGCTCTCCGCACGCATCGCGGTTCGTACGGTATTGGAGGAAGTACAGCAGTTCACTCTCGTCGCCGAGGGTGCTCCGGGCACTCTGGCCGACATCGTTCGCTGGTCCCGGCCCGACGTCGTGGTGATCAGCCACGCGGCGGAGAGCGAGGCCCTGCACACGCTCCTCCGGCTCGGCGAACCCGCCGGTGTCGTCCTCTGCGAGCGGCTCACCGGCCACGGCACGCGCCAACTGCTCCGGCACGGCGCGACGGGCATCCTGCGCCGTACCACCGCGGCCCTGCACCTGCCCTGGGCGGTGACCGCCGTCGCCCACGGCGGTCTCGCGCTGGACCCCTGCCTGACGGAGCCCCTGAGAAGCGCCTACGCCGGACCCGTCCCGCCCGGCCGGGAGGACGCCTCGGCCGAAGCGTTGGTGTCCGCCCTCACGCCGCGCGAACGGGAGATCCTCGCGCTCGTCGGCGACGGGCTCCCCAACCGGGAGATCGCCGACCGTCTCAGCCTGAGTCCCGACACGGTCAAGGACCATCTCCGCCGCATCTACACCAAACTGGGCGTCGAGACCCGCCTCCACGCGGCCCGCGTCGCCTGGCACGCGGGGGTCGACGCCGCCCGCCGGGTGGACCTCCCGGTGCCCGAGTCGGTGTGAGGGCCGGCGGCCGGGGTGTGCCCCAGGCCGCCGGGCCGGTCCCCGGCAGGGCGGATCAGCTGGTCCCCGGCAGGGCGGATCAGCTGGTCCCCGGCAGGGCGGATCAGCTGGTCCCCGGCAGGGCGAACTCGCACCACACCGCCTTGCCGCCGCCCGGTGCGCGGCGGCTGCCCCAGTTGGAGGCGATGGTGGCGACGATGGCGATGCCTCGGCCGGACTCGTCGACGGGGTCGGCGCGGCGGCGCCGGGGGAGGTGGTCGTTGCCGTCGGTGACCTCGACGATGAGGCGGCGGTCGGTGCGGCGCAGGCGCAGCCGCATGGGCGGGGTGCCGTGCTGCAGGGAGTTGGCGACGAGTTCGCTGGCGGCCAGGACGCCCAGGTCGTGGAGTTCCGGAGGGAAGCGCCAGCTGGTGAGGACGCCGGAGGCGAACGCGCGGGCGCGGGGGGCCGCTTCGACGCCGCCGAGGAGTTCGAGGGCCGCGTTGCGGAAGAGTTCGCGGTCGGGGCCGGTGCGGGCGGGGTGCTGGAGGACGAGGACGGCCACGTCGTCGTCGTGGTCGGCGGTGACGCCGGTGGAGCGGACCAGGCGGTCGCAGACGACCTGCGGGGTGCCGGTGGCGCCGGACAGGGCGCGCTCCAGGGCGGCGATGCCCTCGTCCAGGTCCTCGTTGCGGCGCTCCACGAGGCCGTCCGTGTAGAAGACGGCCGTGGAACCGGGGCCGAGGGGGATCGAGCCGGAGGCGTGGGTCCAGCCGCCGGTGCCGAGCGGCGGGCCGGTCGGTTCGTCGGCGCGCAGGACCGTGCCGCTCTCGTCGCGGACGAGGATGGGGAGGTGGCCGGCGGAGGCGTAGACCAGGCGGCCCTCGTTGGGGTCATGGACGGCGTAGGCGCAGGTCGCGATCTGGTTGGGGTCGATCTCCGTGGCCAGGCCGTCGAGGAGTTGGAGGACCTCGTGCGGGGGGAGGTCCAGCCGGGCGTAGGCGCGGACGGCCGTACGGAGTTGGCCCATGACGGCGGCGGCGCGGACGCCCCGGCCCATGACGTCGCCGATGACGAGGGCGGTGCGGCCGCCGCCGAGGGTGATGACGTCGTACCAGTCGCCGCCGACGGCGGTCTCGGTGCCGCCGGGGTGGTAGACGGCGGCGATGCGCAGGTCGTCGGGCTGTTCCAGTTCCTGCGGGAGGAGGGAGCGCTGGAGGGTGACGGCGGTCTCGCGCTGGCGGCGTTCGCTGGCGCGCAGGCGCTCGCCGGCCTCGGCGTGGTCGGTGACGTCGGCGGCGAAGATCAGTACGCCGCCCTCGCTCCGCCCTGCGCCGCCCGGTACGTCGACGGGGGTGCAGGTGATCGTGTAGCTGCGGCCGCTGGGAGCCTTGCGGGACTTGACCGTGCGGGGTCTGGAGCTGCGCAGGACCTGGTCGAGGAGCGGGAGGAGGCCGAGGGCGTCCAGCTCGGGCAGGGACGCGCGGGCGGGCTCACCGAGGGTGCGTACGCCGAAGGCCGCGACATAGGCGTCGTTGACGTAGGCCGTGCGGTGGTCGGGGCCGTGGACGAGGGCGACGAGGGCCGGGATGCGGTCGAGGATCTCGCGGGTGGGGAGGTCGTCGACGGCGGGCACGGTCGGGGGGTCGTCCGGAGGGTCGTCGCTCTTCCGTTCGACGCGGGCCGCGGGCACGGAGCCTTCGCCGCGCCGGTCCGGGGTGGCCGTGTGTTCGGTCCGCGCTGCGGCGCGGCGCTGCGTACCGGGGAGCCGGGCGCTCCAGCGCGTGAAGTTCACCGAATCCTTGCCTCGTGCCTCGTGGTGTCGTCTGTGGCCGGCTCCGGATCCGGCCGGTGGCCCGGGGGGTTGCCCCGGGTGCGGCGGTGGGGGACGCCTGGTCGTGGGTGCGGGTGGGCGAGGGGGTGGCCCCGCCCGGGACATGGATGACGTCGCGGACCAGTCTGGCCGACCGGTCCGACATCCGTCAGACGTCGGCCCGGGCGGTGGAGTTCCTGGATCCGGTCAGGACGACCCCTTCGGGTTCTCAGGAGGCTTTCCACCGGCCGCGAGTTCGAACTCCGCACGGGGATGTTCGAGTGATCCGAGCGAGACGATCTCCCGTTTGAAGAGTCCGGAGAGGGTCCATTCGGCGAGGACACGGGCCTTGCGGTTGAAGGTGGGCACCCTGCTCAGGTGGTAGACGCGGTGCATGAACCAGGCCGGGTAGCCCTTCAGCTTCCGCCCGTAGACGTGGGCGACGCCCTTGTGCAGGCCGAGGGAGGCGACCGAGCCGACGTATTTGTGGGAGTACGTCTCCAGGGGCTCGCCGCGCAGGGAGTGGGCGATGTTGTCGCCGAGGGTGCGGGCCTGGCGGACGGCGTGCTGGGCGTTGGGCGCGGTCTCCTTGCCGGCTTCGGCGGTGACGTCGGGGACGGCGGCCGCGTCACCGGCCGCCCAGGCGTGCGCGACGCCCTCCACGGACAGCTCGGCGGTGCACTTCAGCCGCCCGCGCTCGTTCAGCGGCAGGTCGGTGGCGGCGAGGACGGGGTGCGGTTTCACCCCGGCCGTCCAGACGACCGTACGGGTCGGGAAGCGGGACCCGTCGCTGAGGACGGCGACGCGGTCGGCGCACGATTCGAGGCGGGTGTGGAGGCGTACGTCGATGTTGCGGCGGCGCAGCTCGGTGACCGTGTAGCGGCCCATCTCCTCGCCGACCTCGGGAAGGATGCGGTCGGAGGCCTCCACGAGGATCCACTTCATGTCCTCGGGCTTCACGTTGTGGTAGTACCGCGCGGTGTAGCGGGCCATGTCCTCCAGCTCGCCGAGCGCCTCCACACCGGCGTAGCCGCCGCCCACGAAGACGAAGGTCAGGGCGGCGTCGCGGATCGCGGGGTCGCGGGTGGAGGAGGCGATGTCCATCTGTTCGATGACGTGGTTGCGCAGGCCGATGGCCTCTTCGACGGTCTTGAAGCCGATGCCGTGGTCCGCGAGCCCGGGGACGGGCAGGGTGCGCGAGATCGATCCGGGGGCCAGGACCAGTTCGTCGTACGTCAGCTGCTCGGCGGCCGAGCCCTCCTCCTCGGTGGCGAGGGTGGTGAGGGTCGCGACGCGTTTGGCGTGGTTGATCGCGGTGGCCTCGCCGATGACGACCTTGCACTTGTCGAGGACCCGGCGCAGCGGTACGACGACATGGCGGGGCGAGATGGAGCCCGCGGCCGCCTCCGGAAGGAAGGGTTGATACGTCATATAGGGGTCGGGGGACACGACGACGATCTCGACGTCACCACGTCCGAGTTCCGGTTTCAGCTGTCGCTGCAGGCGCAGCGCTGTGTACAGCCCGACGTATCCGCCGCCGACGATAAGGATGCGCATCGGTTCCTTCACCATCCCATGACGCACCTTGCTCGTTGGTTTGTCCACAGGCCCGGCAATTTGTGTGACCGGTCGCCGTGGGGGCGCGGGGTTGGCCGATTTACCGGCGCGTGCGGCAGGTGCGCAGGTCAGAAGGTGTGAGACCGGTGGCGGGAGGGGGCGCAAACCGGACGTAAACCGCCCGTACTCCGATCGAGGGGCGCTCCGTGCGGAACGTGCCCCTTCTGAATTGACTCCCTCTCAACTATGTTCGTGTGTCGACGGGGTGTAGGGGGGATGCGTTCAAGAGGTTCGGTCGGTCGGGGCCGGTTCGGGTCTCCGAACGAAGGTGATCGGTGACCGCCGAGGACCTTGGACGCTCGTTCCGCCGCTCCGGCTTCCGATGACGGGGAGAGTCTCCGGGGGGAGACGTCATTACCGGGGGAACATGTATGCATATTCAGGAGTCCCATTGGTCGTCCGCGTCCACCATCGCACCCGGCGGTGCGATCGGCTCGGCGGGCGGCAACGGACGCGGTGACGGAGTGCGGTCCACTCCGCTCCGCGTGGACGCACAGCGCAACCTCGAGCACGTGCTGCGTGCGGCGCGCGAGGTCTTCGGCGAGCTGGGGTACGGCGCGCCGATGGAGGACGTGGCCCGCCGCGCGCGGGTCGGTGTCGGCACGGTGTACCGGCGCTTCCCGAGCAAGGACGTCCTGGTCCGACGGATAGCCGAGGAGGAGACGTCTCGGCTCACCGAACAGGCCAGGGTGGCGCTCGGGCAGGAGGAGGACCCGTGGCAGGCGCTGTCGCGGTTCCTGCGGACGTCGGTGGCCTCCGGTGCCGGGCGGCTGCTGCCGCCGCAGGTGCTGCGGGTCGGCGTCGCCGAGGACGGGCCCGACGCGGTCGGCGGCCTCGTCGCCGACGAGGCGCGGGTGCCGCAGCAGCGGATGCAGCCGACGGCCGAGCTGCGGCTGGTGTCGGCCGACTCGGGCGCGGGTGGTTCCGCCGCCGGCCTCGGTGGGCCGGCGGACGACGCCGGGGCCTCGGCCCTGCTCGAGGTCGTGGGGCAGTTGGTGGAGCGGGCTCGGGCCGCGGGTGAGCTTCGTCAGGACGTGACCGTGGCGGATGTGTTGCTCGTGATCGCCACGGGTGCGCCTTCGTTGCCGGACGCGGCGCAGCAGGCTGCGGCGTCGGCGCGGTTGCTGGACATTTTGTTGGAGGGGCTGCGGTCTCGGCCTGCCTGATCGTGGGCGGGGTTTCGTCCCAGGGGCGGCGCGGGGTGGATTTTTTCGCCCCCGCCGCCCCTACCCGTTCCCGTCCCCAGGGGCGCTGCCCCTTCGACCCCGGGGGTGCGTTGCGGGGTGCGTTGTCGGGTGCGGGTTCGGTGGGGGTTCTCGCGCAGTTCCCCGCGCCCCTGGAAGGCCTGCGGCCTTCAGGGTCCGCGCGCCCTGCGGGGAGCGGGCTCGGGGATCCCGTTACTCATTCGAGTGAATGCGTGGCCTGAGGTCTGCCAAGTCCGCTCGGACGAGTGGTATGCCCGTAGTGCTAGGGACTGAACAAAAGCCAATATGGCACGCTGCCCTGGTAATCGGGACTGGGTCGGCTGGCGGCGGGGGCTTCCGCGATGGGTGTTGACGGGCGGGACGAGTCGAAGTCGGCGGAGGGGGCGGAGGCAGCGGCGGAGGCCGAGCCTCAGGTGCCGAGGCAAGGGGGGCGCGGCGTTCCGGCGCAGTGGGACCGTTCCGACTCCGGTGTGCTGCCGCCGCGGGCGCCCTCCGACGCCGATCTGATCGCGTGGATGCGGTCCGGGGACGACTCGGCGTACGAGGAGCTGTACCGGCGGCACGCGCAGGCCGTGCGCCGGTACGCGCGGACCTGCTGCCGGGACGCCCACACGGCCGACGACCTGATGGCCGAGGTCTTCGCCCGGATGTTGCAGGCGGTCCGCGGGGGTTCCGGGCCGGAGCACGCCGTACGGGCCTATCTGCTGACCTCGGTCCGGCGGGTCGCCGCGACCTGGACGAGCTCCGCCAAGCGGGAGCAGCTGGTCGACGACTTCGCGGTGTTCGCGGCCCAGGCCTCGCGCGGGGCCGAGGGGTCGGACAGCGACACGCTGGACCTGGGGGCCGACGTGCGGGCGATGCACGAGGCCGAGCAGTCGATGGCGATGCAAGCCTTCCGTTCGCTGCCGGAGCGGTGGCAGGCCGTGCTCTGGCACACGGAGGTCGAGGACGAGTCGCCGAGCGAGGTCGCCGGCCTCTTCGGGCTGGACGCCAACGGCACCCGGGTGCTGGCCAGCCGGGCGCGGGAGGGGCTCAAACAGGCGTATCTGCAGGCCCATGTGAGCGCCGCGCTCGCGGGGAACTCGGCGGAGTGCGGGCGCTACGCCGACCGGCTCGGCGCGTACGCGCGCGGCAGCCTGCGGACCCGGGCCGAGCGGGGGCTGCGCGCCCATCTGGAGGAGTGTGCGGCGTGCCGGCTGGCCGCCGGGCAGATCAAGGAAGTCGCGAGCGGGATCCCCGCCGTCGTCCCCGTCGCGGTCATCGGGTGGTTCGGCGCGGCCGGGTACGCGAAGGTGGCCGCGCTCGTCGCCGGTGGCACGGGAGCGGGTGCGGCCGGGGTCGCGGGCGCCGCGGCCGCGGCGAGCGGGGGTTCCGGTGGCGCCGGGGCGGGCGGCGGGGCCGCCGCGGAGGGGCTCGGCGGGCCGGCGAAGGCCGGGATCGCGGTGAGTGTGGCGGGGATGGTCGCCGCGGCCGTGGCGCTCGCGCTGGCGAACGACGAGGTGAAACCCACGCAGCCGCCCGCCAAGCCGCCCGCCTCGCAGCCCGCCGAGGCCGCGCCGGAGCCGGATCCCCCGACGCCGCCGGAGGAGAGGCCCGCGCCGGGCGCGCCCGCGAGGGTGGTGCCGGCGTCCGGACCGCTGCCGTCACCGACCCCGACCCCGTCGCCTTCTCCCTCGCGGGCCGCGACTCCGGCTCCGTCCGCGAAGCCGACCCCCGCTCCCACGCCCACCCCCACGCCGACTCCCGCACCGCCGAAGCCGGCCCCCACGCCGCCCCCGGCACCCACTCCCCCGCCCCCGCCGCCTCCCCCGGCCGTCTACCGGTGGAACGAGCTGCGGTACGGCCTCCTCGGCGACGGCACCGAGCCCGAGATGCGGCTGGGCGAGAGCAGCTGGGTCTGGCAGCGGTACGGGATGTCGGTCGCCGGGAAGCGGTACGCGAACGGGGTGACCGTGCACGGGCGCTCCTCCGTGACCATCGACCTCAACCGCCGGTGCGCCTCGTACGACGCGCTCGTCGGCGTCGACGACCTGACGCACGGCCTGGGCCGGGTCTACTTCTCCGTCTACGGCGACGGGGTCCGGCTGTGGAAGTCCGGGCTGGTGCGGGGCGGGGATCCGGCGGTCCCGGTCCAGGTGAGCCTCAGCGGGCGGCGGACGGTACGCCTGGTCGTCGAGCCGCAGGGTCCCCACGACCTGGTGGTGCTGGCGGACTGGGCGGAGTCGTCGTTCAGGTGTGAGTGACGGCTCCCCCACCCGCCCACCGGGGACGGTTCCTCCCCCTACTTCGCCGTCACCGTGTCGCCGTACGCCGTCGCTCCGCTCGTCGTGGAGGTCGCGGTGGCCTTCCAGCGCCAGGTGCCCGAGGTGGTGGCGGTGACGGTGGTGCGGAGCTTGCCGCCCGCGTCGGTGGTGACCGTCTTGACCGTGGAGTACGTGGAGGTGCCGGACCGCTTGAACTGGAGGGCCACGGAGCGGCCGGCGTGCGGGACGTACGTGTTGGTGTTCCAGTCGGCCCGGGTCAGGGCGCCGGTGACGGTGAGTCTGCCGCCCTTGGCCACGGGCTCGGGGCCGGCCTGGGTGGTGGCGAGCTTGGCCAGGCGCTTCACCTGGATCTTGGCGCTCGTCTCCAGGTCGTAGAAGTCCTGGTCCTTGGCGACGGCCTCGGCGGTGAAGCGCCAGATGCCCGCCGAGCTGTTCCTGAGGTCGTAGTAGTCGGTGCGGTCGGCGTCCAGGGTGAACTTGAACACGCATCTCATGGTGGTGGACGAGGGTCTGGCGCAGTCGGCGCTGCGGGCGTGGATGATCCGGTCGTCGGAGCTGACGAGCTTGGCCCCGAGGATGCCGTTGATGCCCGACCCGTCCTTGGCCGTGGCGGCGACGCTGACCGTCTGGGCCGCGCTGACGCCGATGTTGAAGGTCTTCTGGTTGAAGTTCACCGAGGTGAAGACCGTGTCGCCCTTCGCGGTGTCCGCGTGGGCGGCGGCGGGGACGAGCAGCGAGAGCAGCGCCGAGGTGACGAGGGTGGCGACGGCCGCCGTACGTGTACGCATGGTTCTCCAGGCACGAGAGCTACGGCACCTCGGGTGCGCCGGGCGTCGGGGGGCGCGTACGTGCACGTGAGGTGCTGGGGGGTCGGACGTCTGTCCGATCCAGAGGAGACCATCGGCGGGTCCCCATGGTTGTACGCATCCGGATGCCGAGATTCCGCTACCTCTCCTGCCTCGACTGTCAGGCCCGTCGAGCCGTCGCCCCCGCGCCCAGGGCGCCGCGTTGGGGGGTGATGCCGGCCGGGACCGCGCGCTGTCTGGCCGGGGTGCCGGTCCAGCAGGTGCCTCGGCGGGAGAGGAGGCGGCGGAGCCAGAGTTCGAGGGCGACGAGGTCGGCGAGGCCGTCGAGCGGCAGGGGCTCGCCCTCGGCCGCGGCGCGCAGGGCCTTGCGGACCACTCGGGCCTCCACCAGGCCCGCCTGGGCGAGCAGGGGGGTGTCGAAGAGGGTGATCAGGGTGTCGGCGGCCGTACGCAGGCCGGTGCGGGCGGCCGCGGTGGACGTCGCGTGGGACGGGGCGCCCCAGCCGGGCGGGAGGTCGGTGACGCCGGCGCCCTCCAGGACCGTACGGAGTATGGCGGCGCGGGCGCCCGGCCGGACGCGCAGCGCCTCGGGGAGGGCGCGGCAGGCGCGGACGACCTGGTTGTCGAGGAAGGGCATGTGCAGGCGTTGGGAGCGGATCTCCGCCGCCTGTTCGAGGACCCTGAGGTCGGCCGCGTGGCGGGCCAGGGCCGCGCGGGCGCGGAAGTCGCCGGGGCGCTGGCCGGGGCCGACGGTGGAACGGCCGGTCGTCGCCCCCAGGCGAATCGATACTTCTGCCAGGGCCTCGCCCGTCAGCCAGCGGGCGGCCGGGCCCGGTCTGGCCCAGGTGAGCGCCGCCAGGGAGGCGCCCACCGCGCCTCCGGGCTCCTCGAAGCGGCGCTGCATCAGACGGGTGGCGAGGACCTCGACGCCGGAGCGGTACGGGGTGCGGGCCAGTTTCCGCGCGGCGCCGTAGACGCGGGCGGGGACCAGCACCGAGCCGTCGGCCTTGGCGAGGGCGGCGACCGGGCGGACCAGGTGACGGCGTTTGCGGTCCATGAGGAGGTCGGCGAGCCGGGCGGGGTGGGCGTCCAGGACCTGGCGGGCGCCGTAGCCGGTGAAGTGGTCGGCGCTGCCGGAGGCCAGGCGGGCGCGGTGGCGGGCGGCCGTCACCAGGGAGGGGCCCGGCTCGTCGGTGAGGGGGACGTCGAGGTCGGCGTACGGGAGGACCTCCTCGCCGCCGGTCACGACGACGTGGTGGAGCCGGGGGTTGGCGGCCAGGGTGCCCGCCCGTTCCAGTTCGGTCTCGCGGCCGGAGGTGGCCAGGTCGTTGAAGGTGACGGCGAGGAGACGCTCGCCGGCGCCGGTGCCGTGGCCGAGGACCGTGCCGGGGGCGCCGGGCAGTCCGGCGGCGAGCAGGGCCAGGGTGCCGGAGGCGGGGCCACCGGAGACGTCGGCTCCTATGCCGGGCACGGGCATGCCCCGGGCGGCGCGGCGCTCGGCGGGGCCCATGCCGGGCACCGGCCCGGGGTCGACGTCGGGCACGTGCCGGGGGGCCGAGAGGCGGACCCGTACGGACTCCACGAGGGCGTCACGGACGGCGTCCACCGCGCTGGCCGGGTCGGCGGAGGGCGCGGCGACGGCGAGGGAGGCCACCGGCTCGTAGCCGGCGATCTCCCGCGCCCCGGCGCGCAGGATCAGTGCGTGCCCCGGAGGAATGCGGCGCACGCCGTCGTACGGAGTGGAGTCGTGGAGGGCGTCCGGTACGTCGGGGGCGGCCAGCAGGGCGGCCAGATGCCCGAAGTCGAGGTTGGCCTCGACGAGGTCGGCGAGGGGCAGGGCTGCGGTCGCGTACGCCGTGCCGCCCGCCCAGGGGGTGTGGAAGACCGGGCGCGCGCCCGCGAGGTCGCCGCAGACGGTCACCCGGCGGCCGACCTGGACGACGGCGGTGTAGCTGCCGGGCCAGGCGGTGAGGTGGCGCAGCGCGCCGCCGCGGGCGGCGAACAGGCCGACGCGCAACTGCTCGTCGGAGGCGCCGCAGATCCCGAGGACGGCGATCCGCGTCTCGGCGTCGGCCTGCACGACCCGCACCTCGTCGGGGCGCCAGTCGCCGACGGCCCACAGCGGGTCGGGGCCGCCCCAGATCAGGTGCGAACCGACCGGGTGCACCGCCTCGCCGTCGGGTCCGGTGGCGCCGGCGGAGCCGTAGACGGGCGCGCCAGCGGCGGTACTGCTCCATCCCACCAACCACCGCATCGACGCCTCCACAGGCTGTGGACAACCGGTGCACCGTACGAACGGCACCCATGCTGCCACGAAGGAGGCCTGCCGGAGGGCGTGCGGCGCGGCTTGCGCACCGGTAAGTGCGCCCCTGGGGAGCCGTGAGCGCTCCCCCGTCACACCCTCAAGTCGCCCTTGAGAAGGGGCGGTCGACAAAGGAGGACCCCGGGTCTACGACGTGAATGCGCCCCCGGTACGCTCCCCCAAAACACCTAACGCGCCCTCAAGAGACGTGGTCGGGGCGGTATTCACCCCCGGCACCCACCGTCGATTTTCGGCCAAATCGGCCCCGAAGGGCGGAGTTCGCCCGCTCCCGCCTCGGCCCCCGATGGCGACGCAGCGTCAACGCACAGTCCGGGAGGCGGAGTTCGCCCCCCGGACCGGTCCGCCGCCCGCGGGGATGTAGGCGGCGGTGTCCCCCAGCCCACTGGATCCAGTACAGCGGGCCGACCCACGCACGACCATGGAACCGCTCCCCCGGTGGCCGGAGAAGAGCGCACGGACGGGCGCACGGCCACACAGCGGGAGCACGTGACAACACTCCGTATGGCGTCCGCACTCTCGTACGGACCACAATCCCGCCATCCGGATTTGGGCCCCTTAACGCTTGGGATGCGGCGAACTACGCTGGGTTTACGAATGCCGCGTGCCTATGCCGCCGCGGCAGCCGTCTGTTCGAGGGGTGGCGCAATGTCCAGGGAGCAACGCGGGCCGAACGAAAAGCTCGGCGCCGTTCTCGCCCTCGCGGGAATCAGCAACGCAGGACTCGCGCGTCGCGTCAACGATCTTGGCGCCCAACGCGGGTTGACACTTCGCTACGACAAGACCTCGGTGGCGCGGTGGGTCTCCAAGGGCATGGTCCCCCAGGGTGCCGCGCCGCATCTCATCGCGGCCGCGATCGGGCAGAAGCTCGGCCGCCCGGTGCCGCTCCACGAGATCGGCCTGGCGGACGCGGATCCCGCCCCCGAAGTGGGCCTCGCCTTCCCCCGTGACGTCGGACAGGCGGTGCGCGCGGCGACGGAGCTCTACCGCCTCGACCTCGCCGGCCGCCGCGCGGGCACCGGCGGCATCTGGCAGTCCCTCGCCGGCTCCTTCGCTGTGAGCGCGTACGCGACACCCGCGTCACGCTGGCTCATAACCCCGGCCGACAGTTCGGTGGCGCGCGAAGCGGGCTCCGTCGAGGGCTCCGGGTCGCCGCTGAAGGTCGGCCACAGCGATGTGCAGAAGTTGCGGGAGGCCGCCGAGGACGCCAGGCGCTGGGACTCCAAGTACGGAGGCGGCGACTGGCGTTCGTCGATGGTGCCGGAGTGCCTGCGGGTCGAGGCGGCGCCGCTGCTGCTCGGCTCGTACTCCGACGAGGTCGGCCGCGCCCTCTTCGGAGCCTCCGCCGAACTCACCCGCCTCGCAGGCTGGATGGCCTTTGACACGGGTCAACAGGAGGCGGCGCAGCGGTACTACATCCAGGCGCTGCGCCTGGCGCGGGCCGCGGCCGACGTACCGCTGGGCGGGTACGTCCTCGCGACGATGTCGCTGCAGGCGACCTACCGGGGCTTCGGGGACGAGGGCGTCGACCTCGCGCAGGCCGCGCTGGAGCGCAACCGGGGGCTCGCCACCGCGCGCACGATGAGCTTCTTCCGGCTCGTCGAGGCGCGGGCGCACGCCCGCGCGGGCGACGCGGCGGCCGCCGGGGCGGCCCTCAAGGCCGCCGAGGGGTGGCTGGAGCGGGCCCGGGACGGCGACCACGACCCGAGCTGGCTCGGGTTCTACGGCTACGACCGCTTCGCCGCGGACGCGGCCGAGTGCTACCGCGACCTCAAGGCGCCGCGTCAGGTGCGCCGCTTCACCGAGCAGGCGCTGTCGCGGCCGACGGAGGAGTTCGTACGCTCGCACGGGCTGCGGCTCGTCGTGTCGGCGGTCGCCGAGCTGGAGTCCGGCAATCTCGACGCGGCGTGCGAGCAGGGGGTGCGGGCGGTGGAGGTCGCGGGGCGCATCTCTTCGGCGCGCACGACCGAGTACGTGAAGGATCTGCTGCACCGACTGGAGCCGTACGGGGACGAGCCACGGGTCATCGAGCTGCGGGAGAGGGCGCGGCCGTTGTTGATGACACCGGCGTAGGTCTTGGGCGCCTGATCATCTGCCGGGTTTATGTGGTTTGTGCGAGTGCGGGTGCGTCGGGGCTGATCGCGCAGTTCCCCGCGCCCCTGAAGGGCGCGGCTCTGGGTGCCCGGCGACGAAGAACGTGATCGGCGTCATGCGGACGGCTTCCGGGTTTGAGGGCATTGTCAGTGGTGCAGTGCACTATCGGAGTCGGGAGGTGGGGCGCGTGCGGAGGCAGGGCGCTTACGACTGTGATGTGCTCGTCGTCGGCGGCGGGATCGTCGGGCTGTCCACGGCGTACGCGATCACGCGGGCGGCGCCGGGCACACGCGTCACCGTGCTGGAGAAGGAGCCGGGTCCGGCCCGGCACCAGACCGGGCGGAACAGCGGCGTCATCCACAGCGGGATCTACTACCGGCCGGGGTCGCTGAAGGCGCGATACGCGGTCAAGGGCGCCGCCGAGATGGTGAAGTTCTGCGCCGAGTACGGCATCGACCACGCCGTCACCGGGAAGCTGATCGTCGCCACGGAGCGGTCGGAGCTGCCCCGGCTGCACGCGCTGGTGCAGCGCGGCCGGGAGAACGGGATTCCGGTGCGGGAGCTGGGCGCCACCCAGATCGCCGAGTACGAGCCGGAGGTGCGCGGGCTCGCGGCCATACAGGTCGGCACCACCGGGATCTGCGACTTCGTGGGCGTCGCCCGGCAGCTCGCCCGCGCGTCCGGCGCCGAGATCCGCTACGGCGCCGAGGTCGAGCGGATCGACCGGCGGGCGTCGCTGGGGGTCGCCGTGCGGGTGCGGGGCGGTGACGTCGTACGGGGGCGGGTGCTGGTGAACTGCGCCGGGCTGCACTGCGACGAGGTGGCCCGGATGACCGGGGACGAGCCCGGGATGCGGATCGTGCCCTTCCGGGGGGAGTACTACGAGCTGGCGCGGCCCGAGCTGGTCCGTGGACTCGTGTATCCGGTGCCCGACCCCGCGTTCCCGTTCCTCGGGGTGCATCTGACCCGGGGGATCGACGGAGGCGTCCACATCGGGCCCAACGCCGTGCCCGCGCTGGCCCGCGAGGGGTACGGGTGGGGGACCGTACGACCCCGGGAGCTGGGGGCGACGCTGGCGTGGCCCGGGTCCTGGCGGATAGCGCGGCGGCACTGGCGGTACGGGGCCGGGGAGCTGCGGCGGTCCGTGTCCAAGAAGGCGTTCACCGGGGCGGTGCGGCGGCTGTTGCCCGCGGTCTCGGAGGGTGATCTCGTGCCGGCCGCGGCCGGGGTGCGGGCGCAGGCCGTGCTGCGGGACGGGACGCTGGTGGACGACTTCCTGATCAGGGAGGGAGCGCGGGCGGTACACGTACTGAACGCGCCTTCGCCCGCGGCCACGGCTTCACTGCCGATCGGGCGTGAGGTGGGGAGACGGGCGCTGGCGGCGCTGGCCGGGACGTGACGTGCGTCCGGGGCACGGGCGTTGGCGGCATTGGCCGGGACGTGAGGTGCGTCCGGGGCACGGGCGTTGGCGGCATTGGCCGGGGCATGAGGTGCGTCCGGGGGCACGGAGGTGGGAGCCGCTTCGGTCGGGGGTCGTAAAATTGTGGGACTGTGTCTGACTCCATCGATGCCCCCGAGCCCCGCACCCCCGGTGCCTCCCTTCGGCACACCCGGCCCAAGGGGGAGCCTCGGTTTCCCGACGGGCCCAAGGCGGATCCCGCCGGGTCGCACTTCGAGCGGCGGATCCGGAGCTTCCAGCCGCGGCGGAGCCGGGTGACGGCCGGGCAGGCGGACGCCCTGCAGCGGCTGTGGCCCAAGTGGGGGCTCGACATCGACGGGCGGGACCTGGACCTCGTCGAGCTGTTCGGGAACGACCGGCCCGTCGTGCTGGAGATCGGCTTCGGGATGGGCGAGGCGACCGCGCGGATGGCCGCCGCCGACCCCGAGACCAACGTCCTCGCCGTGGATGTGCACACCCCGGGCCAGGGCAACCTGCTGAACCTCGCGGACCAGAGCGGGCTGTCCAACGTCCGGGTCGCCAACGGCGACGCGATCATCCTGCTGCGGGAGATGCTCCCGCCCGACTCCCTGGACGGGCTGCGCGTCTATTTCCCCGACCCCTGGCCCAAGAAGCGGCACCACAAGCGGCGGCTCATCCAACCGGAATTCCTCACGCTCGTCGCGTCCCGGCTCAGGCCGGGGGCGATCGTACACTGCGCGACGGACTGGGAGCCGTACGCCGAGCAGATGCTGGACGTGCTCACCGCGCACCCCGACTTCGAGAACACCCGGGCCGACGGCGGGTTCGCGCCACGTCCCGCCTTCCGGCCGCTGACCCGTTTCGAGGGGCAGGGACTGGACAAGGGTCATGTGGTGAACGATCTGCTCTTCCGCCGCGTACAGCAGCGTGAGCAGGAGCGGAACCCGAAGCGGAAGCAGGAGCAGAAGCAGAAGCCGCAGTCCGAACTGCCCCCCACAGGCGCCTGACGACTTGCCTTCACCGCCCGGCGGGGCGTACCACGCGCCGTCGCGGGCGGCGCCCGTCCCTCGTTAGGGTCAATGCAATGGCCACCAGTTCCCCCTACCCGACGCACCCCAGCGGCCCCACCGGTGGGTATGTGTTCAGGCCCACCCGCTGGTGGCAGCGGAAGGGCGTCAGATACGGGGCGCTGATAGGACTGCTCGCGGTCTCCGGGCTCGTCATCCTCGCGCTCGTCCGGGAACAGACCGGCACGGAGGGCTTTCTCGTCGGGCTGGGGCTCGCGGTGCTGCCCGTGCCCCTGCTCATGGCGGCGTTCCGGTGGCTGGACCGGGTGGAGCCCGGGCCCTGGCGGAACCTGGTGTTCGCGTTCGCCTGGGGGGCGTGTGCGGCGGCGCTGATAGCCATCGTGGCGAACAGCTTCGCGACGCGGTGGATAGCGACGGCCACGGCCGATCCCTCGCACGCCGACACCCTGGGTGCCACCGTCATAGCTCCCGTGGTCGAGGAGACCGCCAAGGCCGCCGCCGTCTTACTCGTGTTCCTGTTCAGGAGACGGGACTTCACCGGGGTCGTGGACGGGGTGGTGATCGCCGGCTTCACCGCGACGGGGTTCGCCTTCACCGAGAACATCCTGTACCTGGGGACCGCCTTCGGGACGGACCAGCTCAGCGGCGGGAGCGGCCTCGCGTCGGTCACCGCGGCCACGTTCTTCGTACGGGTGATCATGTCGCCGTTCGCGCATCCCCTGTTCACCGTGCTGACGGGGATCGGGTTCGGGGTGGCGGCGTTCTCCGCGGAGTGGCAGCGGGGGCGGCGGGTGCTGGTGCCCATGGGCGGGTTGCTGCTCGCCATGGGGATGCACTCGGTCTGGAACGGGTCGGCGACGTTCGGGGAGTACGGGTTCTTCGCGGTGTACGCGGCGTTCATGGTGCCGGCGTTCGGGTTGCTGACGTGGTGGGTGATCTGGGCTCGGCAGCGGGAGTTGCGGACCGTGCGGGAGGGGTTGCCGGCGTATGCGGCGGCGGGGTGGCTGACGCCGGTCGAGCCGTATGTCCTGGGGTCGATGCGGGGGCGGCGGGTGGCCCGGGAGTACGCGGCGCACCACTTCGGGAAGGCGGGGGCCCGGTCGATCGCGGAGTACGAGGTGTACGCGACGAAGCTGGCCTTCCACCGGTACCGGGGGTTGCGGGGGCGGGCCGGGGGTGACTTCGCGCTGCGGGAGCGGGAGTTGCTGTTCGAGCTGTGGCGCAGGCGGGAGCTGGCTCGGCCGGCCATGGCGTATGCGGGGCGCGAGGTCGGGGCGAAGTACGGCTACGGGGGCGGGCCCGGGTACGGGTACGGGAATGGGTACGGGTCTGGGGCGTTCGGGGCGGCGTACTTGCAGCCCGTGACCTACGGGGTGCCGTCGTATCCCGCGCACAACCCCTATCGGTACTAGCGCTGCGCCTGTCGGGGGCGGGGCCGCGCCGGTGCGGCACGCCCGTCGCTTGGTGCCCTACGGCCCGGGGGTGGATCGGCGGGACTTCTCTGGGCCGCTGTATGCGACGGGCGTACCGCACCGGCACGGCCCCTTCCGTCGGTCGGCGGGCGGGCGAGCGTCGGGGCGCTGTGTGGTCGCTCGCTCCGCGCCCCGTGCTGGTTCGTGCGGGTCTACGCCGACGCCTCGGTCAGGCGAGTCAGTTCCTCGGGGGTGAGGGTGAGGTCGGCGACGGCCAGGAGGGCGGGGAGTTGGTCCAGGGAGCGGGCTGAGGCGATCGGGGCCGCGACGGTCGGCTGGGCTGCCAGCCAGGCGAGGGCGACGGTGGCGTGGGCGGCGCCGCGGGCCTCGGCGATGTCGTCGAGGGCGGCGAGGACACGGGGGCCGGCCGGGGTGTCGAGGTAGGCGCCGGCGCCCGCGGCCCGGGGGCTGTCGACCGTCGTGCCGGGGCGGTACTTGCCCGTGAGGAAGCCCTTGGCGAGGGCGAAGTACGGGACGGCGGAGAGGCCGGCTTCGGCGGCGACGGCCTGGAGCGGGCCCTCGTAGGTGTCCCGGGAGACCAGGTTGTAGTGGGGCTGGAGCGCCACGTAGCGCGCCAGGCCCTCGGCGGCCGCGAAGTCCAGGGAGGCCTTCAGGCGTTCGGGGCTGATGTTGGAGGCGGCCGTCGCGCGGACCTTGCCGGCCTTCACCAGGTCGTCGAGGGCGGTGACGATCTCCTCGACGGGGACCTCGGGCTTGTCGAAGTGGGTGTAGTAGAGGTCGATGTGGTCCGTGCCGAGGCGGGCCAGGGACGCGTCGGCGGCGGCCTTGATGTTGGCCGCCGTCAGGCCCTGGTACTGGGGGTGCTGGCTCACCTTGGTCGCGATGACCACGTCGTCGCGGTTGCCCCGGGACCTGATCCAGTTCCCGATGATCCGCTCGGACTCGCCGCCCTCGTTGCCCTCGACCCAGGACGAGTACGAGTCGGCCGTGTCGATGAAGTTGCCGCCGGCCGCCGTGTAGGTGTCGAGGACGGCGAAGGACTGTGCCTCGTCCGCCGTCCAGCCGAAGACGTTGCCGCCGAGGGCGAGCGGGAAGACCTCGATGTCGGACGTGCCGAGCCTGCGAAGAGAAGTCATGTCCGACGTCAACCAGTGGACCGGACGCCCGCATTCCCCATCCGTGCCGAGGCAGGACGAACGCCGCGTGGGCCCGGGGGCCTACGCGGCGTCGCTGTGCTGTGCGGGGTGGCGGCGGGCTACGGGGTCAGGCCCTTGCTGCGGAGCCAGGCCGCCGGGTCGATGCCGCTGCTGGAGCCGCCGGGGTGGACCTCCATGTGGAGGTGGGCGCCCGTGACGTTGCCGGTGGCACCGACGCGGCCGATGACGTCGCCGGTGGTGACCTTCTGGCCGACGCTGACGCCGATGGAGGACTGGTGGGCGTACCAGATCTCGGTGCCGTCATCGAGGGTGAGGACGGTCTTGTAGCCGTAGGAGCCCTCGTAGCCGGCCTGCGTGATGGTGCCGCTGCCGACGGCCTTGATCAGGGTGCCGGTGGGGGCCGCGAAGTCGAGGCCCGTGTGGTAGCCGGAGGACCAGTACGGGCCGGCCTGACCGAAGCTGGAGGTGAGGGTGTACGAGGAGGTGGGAAGCGTGAACTGCTTGGCCAGGGCGGCGAGACGCTCGGCTTCCTTCTTCTCCGCGGCCTCCTGCTCCGCCTTCTTCTTGGCGGCGGCCTCCTTGGCCTCGGCTTCCCTCTTCTCCTGGGCGGCCTGCTCGGCGGCCTTGTCCGCGGCGGCGGTCTGCGCGGCCTCGGCGGCGGCCTTGTCGAAGGCGTCCTGCTGGGACTCGGCCTGCGCCATGATGCGGGCGCGCAGCGCCTCGCCGGCGTCCGCGGTGCCCTGTTCGGTCTCGGCGGCGGTCAGACCGGCGCTGCTGAGCGGGGTCTTGGAGGCCTCGGGCTCCGGCTCGTCGGCCTCGTCCTCGAAGACCGAGCCGACGTTCGGCATGTCGGGCAGCGATATGGAGACCGGGGCCTTGCCGGACTGCGCGCTGGCCATCCCGGCACCGCTGACGGCGGCTATGACACCGACGCCGAGCACCGTGGAGCTACGGGCAAGTCCGTTACGGGCGAGTACGCCGCTCTTCTTGGCGACGCGGTGCCGGCCGCGAACGGGACGCAGGGTGTCCTCGCTGGGGTTCCACTCCTGCCAGGGGCCCTCGTTGTCGCTGTTGTAGCTGCCGTAGCCGAACGTCTGGCTCTCGCCGTCGCGTTGGGTCGGCACGAACGGGGCTTCGGTCGCGGACCGGTTCGACGCCACGTAGGCGTACTCCTTCCTTCCTTCTCGCCTACCGGGTTAGCTGACGGGTTCGGAGCAGGAAGGTCTCCTACGCGCGTAAACCGGTCGTGCGTACTGCCACGGCGGTTTCCGTGCGATTCACCCCAGGGTGGTGGTTCCCCGGTTCCCTTGCGGGATTCGACGCGTGAGCACGGAGCCGTCTCTTGTGACGGCTGGGACGACCGCGCTGCGTTATCGAACGTTAATAGACGCGAGTACTCCATTCCAAGCTGTTCTGAATGATCGTTCCGGCTTTCGCGCTGGACTTTACGGGTCATGAGGGGGTGAAAACGGGCGAGTTGACCTTGACCGGCGAGTAACAGTCGGGCTGATACGGCGTCAGTTCTTATACGGAGGACGGTGAGACGGACACGTTCGGTGACATCGACCGTCCGCCCGCGATGACGTCGGCGTCTCAGGGGCGGCGGACCGCCAGGAGCGCCATGTCGTCCGTGGTGCGGTCACCCGTGTGCCGGCGCACCTCCTCCGCGAGAGTCGTCAGCAGGGCGCGCGGGGCGGTGAAGGTACGGCCGGAGAGGCGCGCGGCCGGGTCGTAGAAGACCCCGTGCGCGTCCCGCGCCTCGGAGAGGCCGTCGGTGTAGAAGAGCAGCGTGGCTCCGGCCGGGAACCCGGTCTCCTCCGCGCGGTCGGGCCAGGTGCCCAGGTCGTCCATGCCGAGGGGCAGCGCGGGCCGCTGGGCGTCCAGGGTGCACAGCGTGCCGTCGGCGAGCAGCAGCAGGGGCGAGGGGTGGCCCCGGTTGACGATCCGGGCGCGGCCCGCGCCGTGCGGGAACTCCGCGAGCACCGCCGTCACGAACCCCTCGTGCTCCACCGCCGCGTCCCGGCGCGCGGCCTCCCGCCGCGTCCCCTCCCTGGCCAGCGCCCGTTCCAGCCGCTGCGCCACCGCTTCGAGCGTCGCCTCCTGTTCGGCCGCCTCCCGGAACGCCCCGATCAGCACCGCCACCGCCGACACCGCCCCGAGCCCCTTGCCGCGTACGTCACCCACGATCAGCCGTACGCCGTGGGGCGAGTCCTGCACCGCGTACAGATCGCCGCCGATCGACGCCCCGGCCTGCGCGGCCTCGTACCGCGCGGCGATCTCCAGCCCGCCGATCCGCTCCTGCGGCACGGGCAGTACGGCCCGCTGCGCCGCCTCGGCGATCTCCCGGGCGGTGGCGAGCCGGGCGTCGCTGCGGCGCACGAGGCGGTTGATGAGGACGGCCAGCACGGCGACGGTGGCCACCGTGGCGATCTCGGTGAGCGCGTCCACATGGCCCGCGTCGTCGTAGTGGAGGCGTACGGCGGTGATGCCGGCCACCGACGCGACGCCGACGACCACCGTGCCGAACAGCGTGAAGAGCGGGGCCGTCACCAAGGGCGCGGCGGTGAAGAAGGGGACCGCGGTGAACTCGCGCGGGGTGAAGTGGTCGTAGAAGAGGCCGACGGCGAGCAGCAGCAAGGGAAGGAGGCGGGCGAGCGTACGGGCGTACGAGAACCGCCGCCCACCCGGCTCCCGCATGACCTCCGCGCCCTCTCGCTGCCCCACGGATACAGGGTTTCCGGGGGTGGGCGGCGGGGCTAGTCGGCGGGGCCGAGTGGGCTAGGGAACCGGATGACGGAGGGGTGCGGGTGGGGGTTCGGGTGGAGTGCGGGTGGGGGCCTGAATGGGGGTCCAGGTGGGGGTTCAGCCCGCTGAGAGGCCCGTCAGGCCCGTCGCGCCCGTCAGCTCGTGCAGGGGGAGGGTGTGCTGGGTCTGGAGGACCTTCGCGCGGAGGTAGCGGACGTTGTGGGCGGTGGTGAAGACGCCCGTGGGGACGCGGTCGCGCACGCGCACGCCGAGGTCGCGCAGCTGCTGGGCCTTGTCGGGGTTGTTGGAGAGCAGGTCGAGCTCGTCGATGCCGAGGGCGCCCAGCATCTGGGCCGCCGCCGTGTAGTCCCGGGCGTCCTCCGGCAGGCCGAGCGCCGCGTTCGCCTCGTAGGTGTCGAGGCCCTGGTCCTGGAGGGCGTACGCGTCGAGCTTGTTGTAGAGGCCGATGCCCCGGCCCTCCTGGCGGAGGTAGAGGAGGACGCCACCCCGGTCGGCGATCCGCTCCACCGCCTCGCGCAGCTGCGGGCCGCAGTCGCAGCGGGCCGAGCCGAACACGTCGCCGGTCAGGCACTCGGAGTGCAGTCGCACCAGCGGGGCCGTGCCGGGGGCGGGGTCGCCGAGGACGATCGCCAGGTGCTCCCGGCCGTCGACGAGGTCGTGGAAGGTGACCATCTCGGCGTCGACGCCGTAGCCGTCCTGGAAACGCAGCGGTACCCGGACGCGGGCACGCGGGGTGGCAGCGGGAAAGTCGGGCATGCGGGTTCTCCGGTCCTGGTGCGGGGTGTCGCTGTGCTTCAGTTTTGAAGCACAGCGCTCGCAGCGACTCTAACCCGTGCTTCAAATTTCAAGCAACCGCATTGGGGATACGTCACATTCCCGTCACGCGCGATCCGGTCCGTCCCGCAGGGTTCCGCCGTCCGTCCCGCACGGCCCCGCTCGTCCGTCACACCCGGTCCCGCTCGTCCGTCACACGTGGTCGCGCTCGTCCTGCTGGGTCGACGTACACGCGCGGCGGCGCCACGGGAGGTCGTCCGAGGCGGGGGTCGTGCGGGGGTCCCCGCCCTGGATCGCCGTCGCGATGGCCGCGCAGATCTCCTCGAACTGGCCGATCTGCTCGGGACTGAGATGGTCGAAGACGGCCCGGCGAACCGTCTCCACATGCCCCGGCGCCGTGCGCTCCAGCAGGGCCATGCCCTCGTCCGTGAGCACGGCGACACTGCCGCGCTTGTCCCACTGGCACTCCTCGCGCCGGACCACGCCGTCCTTCTCCAGCCTGGTCACGACGTACGTCAACCGGCTGCGCGTGATCTTCAGACGCTCGGCGAGCTCGGTCATCCGCATCCGGCGCTCGGGCGCTTCGGAGAGGGCGGAGAGCACGGAGTAGTAGAGGTGCGGCAGGCCGGCCTCCTGCTGGAGCTGCCGATCGAGCGCGTCCTCCAGGAGGGAACTCGCGGCCACGTAGGCACGCCAGGCACGCTGTTCGTCGGGGGTGAGCCAGCGGGTCATACGTACAGTGTAGTTATTGTTTAAAACTTGAACCAAGGGAGCGCGTCCATGCCCCAGCCCTACGTCCTGCTGTCCGCCGCCGTCTCCCTCGACGGCTTCCTGGACGACACGGGGCCCGAGCGGCTGCTGCTCTCCGGCCCGGCCGACTTCGACCGGGTCGACGAGGTGCGCGCGGCCAGCGACGCCATCCTGATCGGCGCCGGCACCCTGCGCACCGACAACCCCCGGCTGCTGGTCAACTCCCCCGAGCGACGCGCGGCCCGGGTCGCCGCCGGGCTCCCGGAGTACCCGCTGAAGGTCACGGTCAGCGCGTCCGGCGAACTCGACCCCGCGGCCCAGTTCTGGCACACCGGCGGCGAGAAGGTCGTGTACACGACCGACAAGGGCGCGGAGCGGCTGCGGGGGCTGGGCCTGCCGACCGGACCGAACGGGGTGGCCGTCGTCTCCGTCGGCCCGGAGCTGGAGTGGACGGCCGTCCTCGACCACCTCGGGGACGTACGCGGTGTCCGCCGCCTCATGGTGGAGGGCGGCGGCCGGGTCCACACCCAGCTCCTCCAGCAGGGCCTCGCGGACGAGGTGCAGCTGGCTGTCGCACCGCTCTTCGTGGGCGAGGCGGACGCGCCGCGACTGTTCGGGACGGGTACCTACCCCGGAGGGCCGAAGAGCCGGCTGCGGCTGCTGGAGACCCGGCCGGTCGGCGACGTCGTCCTCATCCGCTACGCCCCCACCGTCCCCGGCACCGGCCCGGCCGCCTCCCCCGCCGACCGGCACTGGCTCGACCTCGCCTGCACCCTGGCCGCCGCGTGCCCGCCCTCGCGGACCGCGTTCAGCGTGGGGGCGGTCGTGGTCGCGGCGGACGGTACGGAACTGGCCCGCGGCCACTCCCGCGAGGGTGACGACCCCGTGGTCCACGCCGAGGAGGCCGCCCTCGCCAAGCTCGACCCCGCGGACCCGCGCCTGGCCACCGCCACGGTCTACAGCAGCCTCGAACCGTGCGCCCGCCGCGCCTCCCGGCCCGCGCCCTGCGCCCGGCTCGTCCTCGACGCGGGCGTCCGCCGCGTCGTCACGGCCTGGCGCGAACCGGACACGTTCGTCGAGAACGCGGCCGCGGGCAACGCACTGCTGTCGGCGGAGGGCGCCGAGGTGGTGGTGCTCCCGGAGTACGAGGATCGCGCGAAGGCGCCGAACCGGCATTTGGTGGGGTGAGGCGGAGGGTGCCGCGACGGGCGGGGTGAGCCGGGAAGGCTCCCGCGCGGGGTGGGTGACCGAGGGACCGTCGCGCGGGTGGGGTGAGCGGGAGGCAGCCGGCCGAGCCGAGAGCTCGCGGAAGGGCCGCCGCGACGGGGGTTCTCGGGGGCCGCCGTGACGGGGCATCGGGGGCGCCACGACGGGCCGTACGGGGAGTCGCCACGAGGGTGGCTGTGCGCGGGCCGCAGCGGCGGAGGGCCTGCGTGCAGGGGGCGCGGCTGAACGTACGACCGTCGCGACCCGGGGGGCCGAACGACCGACCGGCGCGCTCTCGTGGCTGCGCCCGGCCGTTCCGTGGTGGGCGGTGAATGGCGGTCGCCGGTTATCCGTGTGCTGGGTGTCCTGCGGATGGCGTACACTGGTTTCAACGACGCGGGGTGGAGCAGCTCGGTAGCTCGCTGGGCTCATAACCCAGAGGTCGCAGGTTCAAATCCTGTCCCCGCTACTGAAGGCCCGGGGCCGGAATCCGACAAGGATTCCGGCCCCGGGTTTTTGTCTGTCCCGCTCCCGCGCGCGTCCGGCCGGTGTGCGTGGTCATCCGCCGGAGCCATGGATACGGCGAGCCGCCGCCACCGCTTCGGTGTAGAGCTCGCGGGTGAGGTCCTCGGGGGCGACGCCCAGCTCGTCCAGCACCGCGCGGATGTCGTCCAGGGCCGCGGCGACCTCGGCCTCCTCCTGGACCAGGGTCTCGATCTCCAGGAACGTGCCGTCCAACTCGGGCACCCGGACGAGCGTCGCCAGCATCCGCCGGCCGTACGCCTCGAACGCGTGGCTGCGGCAGCGCTTCTCGAACACGATCGCCGGTACGTAGCCGAGGTGCTCCAGGATGGCGTGCGCGACCTGCGAGTCGCCGACCCGTGTCTCGAACTCCGGCTTCGAACCGGACGCCTCGTCCACCGCGGCCGCCTTGAAGGTCAGCAGCGTGCGCCGGTCGCCCGAACCGTGGTCGGCCAGGAACCGCAGCCGTAACTCCTCGTCCCGCGCCCGCAGACTGCCGTCCGGCAGGTCGTAGTACGTGTCCTGATACGTCTCGGACCTGCCCTCACCCCGCGCGTCGAGCGCCCGCGCGACCGCCTCCGGCGCCCGAACCCGAGCCTTCAACTCCGCCTCGATCACACCGTCCTCCACTCCCCGTCCTCAATTCCCCCGTTCAGCGCGCGACCGCGAAGACCGTGCCGCTGTCGTTGCCGACGTAGACCGTGCCGTCGTTCGCCGTGGGCGAGGAGCGGATGTCCGCGCCGGTGCGGTACGTCCACAGGGGTTTGCCGGTGTCCGTCCGTAGGGCGTAGAGGTTGCCGTTCTTGCTGCCGACGTACACGGCGTCGCCGAGGACGGCCGGGGAGGAATAGACGACGGCGCCGATCGTGAACTTCCACCGCTGCTTCCCGGTGCGGGCGTCGACGGCGTACAGGTGGCCGTCGTCGCTGCCGACGTAGACCACGCCTCCGGACACGGCCGGCGAGGAGCCGATCCCGTCCCGGGTGGCGAAGGTCCAGAGGAGTTCACCGGTGTCGCAGTTCACGGCGTACAGGTTGCCGTCGTAGCTGCCCACGTAGACGACGCGGTCGGCGACGGCCGGTGAGGATTTGACGTCGCCGTCGGTCGCGAAGGCCCAACGGCGTTCGCCGGTCGCCGCGTCGACGGCGTGGAGCCGGGAGTCCTCGCTGCCCACGTAGACCTTGTTCCAGGCGACGACCGGGGAGGAACGGATCCGACCCTCGGCGGCGTACGTCCACTTCCTCTCGCCGGAACGGGCGTCCACGGCGTACAGTCGCGCGTCGTCGCTGCCCGCGTAGACCACTCCCCCGGCGACCACGGGCGAGGAGTTGACCTCACCGCCGGCGCTGAACTGCCAGCGCTGCTCACCGGTCTTCACCTCGATCGCGTAGAGGTGGTAGTCCGCGCTGCCGAAGTAGGCCAGGCCACCGGCCACGGCGGGGCAGGTGTAGACGCCGTTGCCCGTGCCGAACTGCCAGCGCGGCTTGCCGGTCTCGGCGTCCAGGGCGTACATGCTCCCGTCCCTGCTACCGGCGTACACCAGCCCGCCCGTGGCGAGGAGCGCGGGTGCCACCGGACCTCCGGTGCCGCGCTTCCACCTCAACCGCCCCGGAGTCGGCACACCCTCCGGGTCCTTCAGGGTGCCGTTGCCGGACCCGTCGTCGGGGTCCTGGTCACCACGCCCCAGCAGATACGTGCCCACGCCCACGGCGGCGACGCCACCCGCTCCGGCGAGCACGGCCAGCACCCGGCGGCGGGTCGGGGCCCCGGCACCACGGTCAGCCGAGCCGGCTGCCGACGGGGGCGCTTCCGGGCGGGCGTCCATGGGCATGCGGACGTCCACAGAAACGCGTGGGTCCGCGGGAAGGCGAGGGTCCGTAGGAGCACGGAGGTCGGACTCACCCCCCGCGGTCGTGGTCCGCCTACCGTGGGACCCCGCCTCTGCCGCCCCCGGCGCAGCCGGAGTGTCCGCCGCCCCCGGCCGGTTGGCCGCCTCCTGCACCTTCGTCGGGTCCGGCACCGGCGCCAAGCCCGTCCCGCGCGCGCCCTCACCCTCCCCGCGCGCGCCCTCGTCCTCCCTCTCCCCGGCCCGTCGCACCGAGGAGGCCACGGAGGCGGGCAACCAGGCGCCGTCGTGCAGAGCGAGGGTCACGGTGTCCGTGCCGTACGCCGCCTCGGGCTCCGGGAGGATGTGCCCGGCGAACTCGGCGAGCAGTTCGGCGACGGTGGGCCGACGGGCCGGGACCTTGTCGAGACAGCGGCCGAGAAGCGTGCGCAGCCCTGCGGGGAGGGTGGACAGGTTGGGCTCGTCGTGGACGACCCGATAGCCGACGCCGATCGACGGACCGGACCCGAAGGCGCCCTCGCCGGTGGCGGCGAAGACGAGTACGCCGCCGAGGGCGAACACATCGGCGGCCGGACCGGCCCGGTCGCCCGTCAGTTGCTCGGGCGACATGAACGCGGGGGTGCCGATGACGGCGCCGCTGCGGGTCAGTGAACTCGATCCGGCACTGATCGCGATCCCGAAGTCGATCACCTTGGGGCCGTCGGGGGCCAGCAGCACGTTGGAGGGCTTCAGATCCCGGTGGACGAGCCCCGCGGTGTGGATGGCCTGGAGCGCCTCGCTCAGGCCGGCGCCCAGCGCGAACACCGAGGCCTCGGGGAGCGGCCCGTGGCGTGCGATGGTGTCGTCGAGCGAGATGCCGGCGACATGGACGGTGGCGAGCCACGGCGGATCGCCGTACGGATCCGCGTCCACGACCGCGGCGGTGAACGCGCCGCTGACAGCCCGAGCGGCCTCCGCCTCCCGGGCGAACCGTTGGCGGAACTGGGGGTCGTAGGTCAGTTCGGGCCGGATGGTCTTGACGGCGACCGCACGCCCGCCCGGCGAGAGCCCGAGGTAGACCCGCCCCATTCCCCCCGCACCGAGGCGGCCCACTATGCGGTACGGCCCCACCTGCCGAGGGTCACCGCTCTCCAACGCCTGCGCCATGGCCCCCTGCCCCCTTCTGAGGGCGATCCACCCCCGGACGCCTCGCCGTCCATGATGTCCGGCACATACGAAATCCGCACCTCACTGAGCCCACGGACGCACCACGGACACACGAAGGTTCCCGCCCACACGCCTTGGCGCGCGACCTCGGAGGTATCCGTCCGGGCGCCCGGCTGGTCGGATTCGGCCACCAGACAGTCGGCGTTGTTCACACCTGAGCGTGACGACGGTGGTCGGCGGAATGCCGGTCGGGGAGCGGCGTGTCACGCTCGGCAGCGGGCCGGTCGCAAGCAGCTGCGGTGGGCGGTGGGAGGGGCGTTGCGAGGAGGTGGAGCGCGTGCCGGTTCAGACGGCCGGGGCCGGGTCGTCGGCGGATCCGGCGGCGCTTCTGCGGAGCCGCGCCTACCTGGCTCTTCTGGCGATGGCCGCGCTGATCGGCGTACCCGTGTCCGCGGCGGCGTTCGGCTTCCTCGCGCTGGTCGGCGAGGCCCAGCCCTTGATCTACTCGGATCTGCCCGAAGCACTGGGGTTCGACGGGACGCCGGCCTGGTGGCCGTTGCCGCTGCTGGCCGTCGGGGGACTGCTGGTGGGGCTGACGGTCCAGTACCTGCCGGGGCACGGCGGGCATGAACCGACCGCCGGGTTCCAGCCCACCGGCGCGCCCCCGCCCGTCGCACTGCCCGGCATCTTCCTCGCCGCCCTGGCCACGCTCTGCTTCGCCGCCGTCCTCGGGCCCGAGGCTCCCCTCCTGGCACTCGGCGGCGGGCTCGCCGCCGCTGCCGTACGGCTGGTCAGACGCGACCCCCCGGAGCAGCTGAGCGCGGTGTTGGGCGCGGCGGGGAGTTTCGCGGCCGTCAGCTCGCTGCTGGGGTCGCCGCTGCTGGGGGCGTTCCTCCTGATGGAGGCCTCCGGGCTGGGCGGGCCGATGATGGCGATGGTGCTGGTGCCCGGCCTGCTGGCCTCCGGTGTCGGCGCGCTCATCTTCGTCGGGCTGGGCTCCTGGACCGGCCTGGGCACCTACTCGCTCACCCTGCAGGACGTCCCCGAGGCCACCCGGCCGACCGCGGCGGAGTTCGGCTGGGCCCTGGTCATCGGGCTGGCGGCCGCGCTGGTGGCCGCGGGCGTCCGATGGCTCGCCGTCCGGCTCAGGGCGCGCGTCGAGCGGCGGCGGGTTCCGGCCACGGTCATCATCGGCCTGATCGTGGCGGGACTGGCGATCGGCTACGCGGAGGGCACCGGCAAACCGGCGACCGACGTGCTCTATTCGGGGCAGACGGCGCTGGACCCGTTCCTCACGCACAGCGCCGCGTACTCGGTCGGGGCCCTGGCGCTCCTGGTGGTGTGCAAAGGCCTCGCCTACTGCGCGTCGCTCAGCGCCTTCAGGGGAGGCCCGATCTTTCCCGCGATGTTCGTGGGCGCCGCGGGCGGCATCCTCTGCTCCCATCTGCCGGGGCTGAGCCTGGTCGCGGGGTTCGCGATGGGCATCGGGGCGATGAGCGCCGCGATGCTGCGGCTCCCGCTGGTCTCGGTCCTCCTGGCCACCCTGCTGATCGGGACCCAGGGGGTCACGGTCATGCCGCTGGTGATCGTCGCGGTGGTGGTGTCGTACGTGACCACGGCGAGACTGACACCTCCACCGTGACGACCGGTCAGGCGGGCGGTCGGGCGGGCGGTCAGGCCAGCGGGCCCAGGATCTCCTGGGACTCGATCAGGCCCTGATCGCTGGGGGCCTTGCCGTCGTCGAAGACACGGGCCGCCTGTCGGGCCCGGAAGTCCAGGTGGGCTTCGGCGGGCCTGGCGTAGCCGTGGCGGGCGCGGGCCTCCGCCGGGGTCACTACCTCGGGGTTACGGGGAGGGATGCCCAGCTTGATCGGCGCGATCACCGGAACCGTGGAGGGCGAGAGCAGCGCCAACAGCCGCAGTTCGGCCCGGGGGCTGAGGTGGGCGAGCGCGAACGCCGTCCTCATGACGGGCACGATGAGCACGTCGAGGAGGCGGGACTGCCGGATCCCGGCCATCTCGCGCATCCAACGCGGCAGGGTGGCGATCGTGGCGATCCGCTGCGCCTTCGCCACCGCCGCGCTCGCCGGCTTCGCCCAGCGCGGCACCGGCGGCAGTACGAGTTCGGTCCTCAGGAGGTGGTTCATGGCCTGGCGGGCGATCGGGCTGGCGGACAGCCGCGGGCGCATCCGCTCGAAGTACGCCCGGACACCGTCCCGGCTGCGGGGGACGTCGTCGGAGGAGCACGTCTGCAGTTCCGCGGCGACCGCGCACGCCTCCCAGTACTCCCGCTCCTCCTGCTCGCTGAGCTTGCCGGGCCCGTACCTCTCGTACGCGTAGAGGATCGAGTGCCAGCCGGTGAGCTGGATCCACAGTTGCGAGGCGGGGTCGTTGGCGTCGTAGGTGCCGCCGCCGTAGGGCAGGTCGCCGATCGCCTTGGAATGGACCTTGACCAGGACGTCGGCGGCCCGGCACACCTCGCGCGAACCGGCGAAGGCCACCATCGCGAAGTACCGCAGGGTCCGGTCGTAGCGGGTGCGCGAGCGGCGGTAGATGCCCTGGGTCGCGTGGACGGCGGCCACCAGCGGCGGGTCGAGTTCCTCCACGACCACGGCCCGCTGGAAGCCCACCGTCGGCGCCGTCGGATAGCTCCAGACCTTCCACACCACCGAGCCTGGGCCGAAGAAGCCGTGGTCCTCGTGCGGTTCGACCTCGCTCCGCCTCAGCTTCGCCATGGAGCCGCTCCTCACGTCCTCGCGTCCGCACATCCTCGCGGGCCGCGTCGAACGCCGCCGCCCCACACCGCCCACCCTTACGACAGTGCTGTCTTAAATTAAGACACGAGTGTCGTAAACTGCCAAGGTGTCAGCGTCCACCTCTTCGGAAGACAGGCCGCGCAAGCGACGCCCCTACGCCCCGCGCGTCCCGCTCGCGGAACGCCGCGAGCAACTCCTCGACGCGGCCCTCGCCGTGATCGTGAGCGACGGCTACGACCGGATCTCCATCGACGCCGTGGCCAAGAGGGCCGGTGTCGCCCGGTCGGTGGTCTACGGCGCCTACGAGAACCTCGACGCCCTGCTGACGGCACTGCTCGACCGCCAGCAGGCACGCGCCTTCGCCCGGCTGCTCGCGACGGTTCCCCGCACGGAGGAGGGCCCGCGCGACCCCGCCGCGTTCGCTTCCGAGGCCGTACGCCGGATGTCCGCGATGCTCCGCGAGGACCCGGACACCTGGCGGCTGATCCTGCTGCCGCCGGGCAACATGCCGACCGTCGTCCGCGACCGCATCGAGGCCGACAGGGAACGGTTCCGGACCCTGGTCGAGGAGTGGCTCGCCCTCGCCCTGGCCGACCGCCCCGGCCCGGCACTCGACCCGCGGCTCCTCGCCCACGCACTCGTCGCCTGCGCCGAGCACTTCGGCCGGGTCGCTCTCACCGACCCCGGCAGATTCGACCCGGACCACCTGATCGACCAGGTCCGCACGATCCTCGGCGCGCTCTGGCCCCCGCCCCCATGACAGGGCGGCGCGAGGACCGGGGCGGAACCCGCCTCGGTCCTCGGCGGATCAGCAGCAGCCACCCGCGACGGCCGGTTCCTCGGTACCGGTAGCGGTACCCGTGTCGGCCTCGGCCGGGCCGGTGGCGCAGCAGGTGCTGCCGTGCCGCTTGGCCAGGGAGTCGGCGTCGGCCTTCACGACGTAGACCTCCCAGGGTTCCTGGCCGGGGCCGTGGACCCAGACCTTGTCCTGGAGGGCGTAGCAGCAGGTGGTGTCGTTCTCGACGTCGGTGGCCAGGCCGGCTTCGCCGAGGCGGGCCGTGGCGGCACGGACCGCCTCGGTGGTCTCGACTTCGACGCCGAGGTGGTCCAGGCGGGTCGCCTCGCCTGCGGTGCCTTCGATGAGGACGAGCTTGAGCGGGGGCTCGGTGACGGCGAAGTTGGCGTAGCCGTCGCGGAGTTTGGCGGGCTCGGTGCCGAACAGCTTGCTGTAGAAGGCGATGGACGCCTTCAGGTCGGGGACGCGCAGGGCGAGCTGTACGCGGGACATGGCGAACCTCCTTGGTCGGGTGGGGAGTTCAGCAGCCTCCGGAGGCTGCCGCCGGGGCGCCGGCTCCGATCTGCAGGGTGGCCGGGGCCGCGCAGCAGCCACCGCCCTCCCCGCTCTGGCCGGCGTCGGGGTCGTCGAACAGGCCCGCGCCGCCGCATACGCCGGTCTCCGGGAGGGTGAGTTCGACGCGCTCGGCGGCCTCCTGGTCGCCGGCGAGGGAGGCGGTGATGGAGCGGACCTGCTCGTAGCCGGTCATGGCGAGGAAGGTGGGGGCGCGGCCGTAGGACTTCATGCCGACCAGGTAGATGTCCTTCTCCGGGTGGGAGAGCTCGTTCACGCCGTGCGGGTAGACCGTGCCGCAGGAGTGGACGTTGGGGTCGATCAGGGGGGCGAGCGCGGTGGGGGCCTGGAGGCGTTCGTCGAGGCCGAGGCGGAGTTCGGAGAGGAAGGACAGGTCGGGGCGGAAGCCGGTGAGGACGATGACCTCGTCGACCGGGTCCAGGCGGCGCCCGTCCTCGGCGGCGAGGACCAGTCGGCCGTCGGCGTCACGTTCCACGGACCGGGTGCGGAATCCGGTGGCCGTGCTCGCGTGGCCTGCCTCGACGGCGGCCTTGGCGCGCAGGCCCAGGGCTCCGCGTGCGGGGAGCTGGTCTGACTCGCCGCCGCCGTAGGTGTTGTCGCCGATGCCGCGGCGCAGGACCCACACCGCGTGCGTTCCGTCCTCCTCCTGGGCGAGGTCGGCGAGGTACGCGAGGGCGGTGAAGGCGGAGGCGCCGGAGCCGATGACCGCCGTGCGCTTGCCCGCGTACCGGGCGCGTACGGCCGGGTCGCCCAGGTCGGGGACACGGTGGGCGATGCGGTCGGCGGCGGTCTTCTCGCCGAGGGCGGGCAGGCCGTCGGCGCCCATCGGGCTGGGGGTCGACCAGGTGCCGGAGGCGTCGATGACGGCGCGGGCGGTGATCCGCTCCTCGCGGCCGTCGGCGAGCTGGACGTGGACGGTGAAGGGCTGCTCGTCGCGGCCGGAGTCGACGATGCGGTCCCGTCCGGCGCGGGCGACGCCGGTGACCGTGGCGCCGTAGCGGACCTTGTCACCCAGGACGTCGGCGAGCGGCTGCAGGTACCGCTCGGCCCAGTCGCCGCCGGTGGGGTAGCCGGTGCCGTCGGGGCGGATCCAGCCGGTCGGGGCGAGGAGCTTCTCGGCGGCCGGGTCGGTCACCTCGGCCCAGGGGGAGAACAGCCGGACGTGCGCCCAGGCCCGTACGGCGGTGCCGGCGGACGGCCCTGCCTCCAGGACGAGCGGTTCGAGGCCGCGCTCGACGAGGTGGGCGGCGGCGGCCAGGCCGATCGGGCCGGCTCCGACGACCACGACGGGCAGCTGGTCGGTGGTGGGCACGGTGTGGGTGGACACGGCCACGAGATTCCCCTTTGCTTCGACGTTCGTCGATGGCTTGCGCGGCCCAGCATGGCACTTGTATTGATGAGCGTCAACATAGACATTCATCGAATTAACGGGGTCGTGGCCGCGTGGAGCGGCCCCACCCGGCTGGTTCGACGTATGTCAACATAGATGCATGTCGAACACGAAGGTGCTGCCGCTTTTGGATGCCGCCGCCGACGAAGAGGTGGCGCCGTGCTGCCCGCCGCTCACCGAGCGCCCGTTCACCGCCGAGGAGGCCGAGACAGCCGCACGCATGTTCAAGGCGCTCGGCGACCCGGTGCGACTGCGGCTCTTCTCCGCCGTGGCCTCACATGAGGGCGGCGAGGCGTGCGTGTGCGACATCTCCGACGTCGGCGTCTCCCAGCCGACCGTCTCCCACCACCTGAAGAAGCTCAAGGAGGCCGGGCTCCTCACCTCCGAGCGGCGCGGCACCTGGGTCTACTACCGGGTCGAGCCGTCCGTACTGGCCGCGATGGGCAAGCTGCTGACCATAGGCCCGGCCGCGGCCTGACCCGGCTCGGCCCAACGCCACCTGCCCGAGCCAGGCCGAACACCCACCGCGGCTTCCGCCGACCGCCCGGAATCACGCGCGTCAGCAGCAGTCGCAGCCCGACCGGCAACCGCAGGTATCCCCCTCCACGGTCTGGACGGGCTTCAGCGCGGCCGGGGCCGCAGGCGCGGGCGTGGCGCAGCAGCCCCTGCCCTGCCAGGCGTCGCGTCCTTCCTTGACCGCGATCACGGCGATGACCAGGGCCGCGACGGGGTCGGCCCAGGACCAGCCGACGGTGGCGTTGAGGACCAGGCCCGCCAGGAGTACGGCGGACAGGTAGGTGCACAGCAGGGTCTGGCGGGAGTCCGCGACCGCGGATGCCGAGCCGAGTTCGCGTCCGGCGCGCCGCTGGGCGGCGGACAGGAACGGCATCACCAGCAGGGAGAGCGCGGCAAGCACGATGCCGGGAATCGAACGGTCGGCCTCGCCGGTGCCGGCCAACGCCCGCACGGCGTCGACGGTGACGTAGGCGGCGAGCGCGAAGAACGAGACCGCGATGATCCGCAACGTGGTCTTCTCTCGGGCCTCGCGCACGGCGTGGTCCACCGCGGAGAACTGCCACGCCACCGCCGCCGCCGAGGACACCTCGATGACGGAGTCGAGGCCGAAGCCGATCAGCGCGGTGGAGGACGCGAGGCTGCCCGCGACGATCGCCACGATCGCCTCGACCACGTTGTACGTGATCGTCACCGCGACCAGGAGGCGTATGCGGCGCGCGAGTTGTTCCCGCCGGGCCGGCAGGGGCCCGAGGGAGAGCGCGGTCATCAGCAGCAGCCCTTCTCGGCGGCCTCGGCGCAGGTGCGGTCGGTCTCGACCGCGACGACGGCGCTGCGCAGGTCGTCCAGGGCGTGCCCGAGGCGCGGGTCGGCGAGCTCGTAGCGGGTGCGCCGCCCGACGGGCACCGCGACGACCAGACCGCAGTCACGCAGGCAGGCCAGGTGGTTGGAGAGCCGCGTACGTGAGATGCCCAACCGCTCGGCCAGGTCGGAGGGGTGGGCCGGGCTCTCGCGCAACGCGAGCAGGAGGCGGCAGCGGATGGGGTCGGCGAGGGCACGGCCGAAGCGCGCGAGCACCTCGACATCGGAGATGACGGTCAGCACACAGCCACGGTACAGAGAATCCTGAATTCAGGAAACCATGAACTATCGGGTGGGCGCTCCCAGGAGGGCGGCGATCTCTCGGGCCGCCTCACGGGCGGGACGGCCGACGCCGATCAGGGTCGCGGAGGCGGGCCCGGTCCAGTCGCCGTAGCCGAGCAGGTGGAGACGCGGCTCGTCCGCGGCCCGCGTGCCGACGGTCGTGATGTGGCCGCGTCGGCCGCGGAGTTGGAGGGGAGCGAGGTGGGAGAGAGCGGACCGGAAGCCCGTGCACCAGATGACCGCGTCGGCCGCCGCTCGGGTGCCGTCGGCCCATTCGACGCCGCCGGGGACGAGGCGGGTGAACATCGGTCTTGCCTTGAGCAGGCCACGGTCGCGGGCTTCACGGACGGGCGGTACGGCGACGATGTCGCCGAGGGAGGCGACGCCCCCGGTGTCGGTGCGGCCCTGGTCGAGGGCGCGTCGCCGGGCGGTCGCCGCGTCGAACAGCGCGCGGCCGTCGATGTCGTCGGCCAGGTAGCGGGGCGGGCGCTGGGTGACCCAGGTCAGCTCGGCGTCGGCGGCGAGGTCGGCGGCGATCTGGGCTCCGGAGTTGCCGCCGCCGACCACGATCACCCGGCGGCCCGCGAAGTCCCGAGGGCTCCGGTACTCGACGGTGTGCAGCTGTCGGCCGCCGAAAACCTCTCGTCCGGGGCCGCCGAAGACCTCTCGCCTCGGGACGCCGAGATCCCCTCGGCCCGGGACACCGAACCCCTCTCGGCCCGGGACAGCGGGGAGGAAGGGGCACCACCACGTGCCGGTCGCGCTGATCACGGCGCGAGCGCGCCAGGCGCCGGAGTCGGTCTCCACGCGCAGGAGTTCGCCGTCGCGGTGGACGCCGAGGACGCGTACGGGCCGCTCGACGGGAAGCTCGTACCGCTTCTCGTAGTCGGCGAGGTACTCCACGACATGCCGCGCGTCGGGGTAGGGCCGCCCGGCCTGCGATGGCATCAAGCGGCCGGGCAACGAGGAGTAGGCGGCCGGGGAGAACAGGTGCAGGGAGTCCCAGGTGTGCTGCCATGCCCCGCCCGCTGTGACCTGGGCGTCGAGGATGACGAAGTCCAGGCCCAGGCGGCGCAGGTGGTATCCGGCGGCGAGCCCGGACTGGCCGCCGCCGATCACCACCACCGGGGACGTCCGCGTCACTCGGCGGTGTCCCGCCCGGGCAGGAAGATGAGCGCCACCAGCGCAAGTCCGACCACGCCACCGATCAGCTGCATGCCGATGAACCCGGCGACCGAGCCGGGCGCGATACCGGCGAACGTGTCGCTAAAGGTACGGCCGATGGTCACCGCCGGGTTGGCGAAGGACGTCGACGAGGTGAACCAGTACGCGGCGCCGATGTAGGAGGCGACCGCCACGGGGGCGAAGCGCAGTTGGTCGGTGCGGGCCAGGCCGAAGATCAGCAGGATCAGGCCGGCGGTGGCGACGACCTCGCCGAGCAGCAGGTGCCCGGCGGACCGGTCGTGGGTGGACCACTCGACCAGAGGCTCGCCGAACATCGCGTCCGCCAGGATCGCGCCCGCGATGGCCCCGACGATCTGCGAGGGGACGTAGACCGCCGCCTCGCGGATGGTCACACCGGCGCCGCCGCGCCTGCCGGTCCACCATTCGGCCAGCGTGACCACGGGGTTGAAGTGGGCGCCGGAGACCGGGCCGAGCAGGAGGATCAGGACGCCGAGGCCGAAGACGGTGGCCAGGGAGTTGGCCAGCAACTGCACGCCGACGTCCCGGGTCAGCTCGGTGGCCTGGATGCCGGAGCCGATCACCACCGCCACCAGGGCCGCCGTGCCGACCAGTTCGGCGGCGGCGCGGGCCGCCAGGGGCCTGCGCGGCGGGGTGGCGCCCGGCGCGGGCTGCGGCTCAGCGGACGGTATGGCCGACTCCGTGGCGGATTCGTGCGTGGCGGTCAACAAGACTCCTTGGTGCGGTCGCCGGGGGCGGCGAGGGGTCAGGGGCAGGACCGCTTGTTGTCGGCGGCGGTGCGGGCGGACTCGGCCAGGTCGGCGAACTGGCCCGCGAGGGAGGCGATGACGTCGGGCTTGAGCCGGTAGTAGGTGAACCGGCCGCACGGCTCCGTCTCCACGACCCCGGCCTCGCGCAGCACTCTCAGATGGTTGGAGAGGTTGGTCTGGCGGGCACCGGTCTCCTCCACGAGGTGGGTGGTGCACAGCGTCTCTTTGGCGAGCAGGGTCACGATCTGGAGCCTGAGCGGGTCGGCGAGCACCCGGATCAGGTCAGTGTCGACTGACGTCATCATGCACTGATACTGTCACATCAGTGGTGACTGACACCACCGGGTGCTGACATCATTCGCGCCTGATGCCGTCGTGAGACAAGAGAGACAAGAGAGAGCCTCCGATGTCCGACAAGCCCTCCGTGCTGTTCGTCTGTGTCCACAACGCCGGCCGTTCCCAGATGGCCGCCGCGTGGCTGACCCACCTGGCCGGGGACCGTGTCGAGGTCCGCTCCGCCGGCTCCAACCCGGGCGCGGGCGTCAACCCGGCCGCCGTCGAGGCCATGGCCGAGGTCGGCATCGACATCTCCGCCGAGGTCCCGAAGATGCTCACCGTCGACGCCGTCAAGGAGTCCGACGTCTGCATCACCATGGGCTGCGGCGACACCTGCCCGGTCTTCCCCGGCAAGCGGTACCTGGACTGGCAGTTGGAGGACCCGGCGGGCCAGGGCGTCGAGGCCGTACGGCCCATCCGTGACGAGATCAAGGTCCTGGTCGAGGGCCTGATCAAGGAGATCGCGCCGGAGCCCCAGGCATGAGCACTGCCACCGGGCCGGACGCGGCCGAGAAGACCCCTGCGGAAACCACGGACCTCCGCGACGTCATCGTGATCGGCTCCGGCCCCGCCGGATACACGGCCGCCCTCTACACCGCCCGCGCCTCGCTGAAGCCGCTGGTCTTCGAGGGCGCGGTCACCGCCGGCGGCGCGCTGGTCCAGACGACCGAGGTGGAGAACTTCCCCGGCTTCCGCGACGGCATCATGGGCCCCGACCTCATGGACAACATGCGCGCCCAGGCCGAACGCTTCGGCGCCGAGCTCATCCCCGACGACATCGTCGCCGTCGACCTCACCGGACCCGTCAAGACCGTCACCGACAGCGCGGGCACGGTCCACCGAGCCAAGTCCGTCATCGTGGCGACCGGCTCCCAGCACCGCAAGCTCGATCTCCCGGGCGAGGACGCGCTGTGCGGCCGAGGTGTCTCGTACTGCGCGACCTGTGACGGCTTCTTCTTCCGCGAGCACGACATCGTGGTCGTCGGCGGCGGCGACACGGCGATGGAGGAGGCCGCCTTCCTCTCCCGCTTCGCCCGCTCCGTGACCGTCGTCCACCGCCGCGACACCCTGCGCGCCTCCAAGGCCATGCAGGAGCGCGCCTTCGCCGACCCGAAGATCTCCTTCACCTGGAACAGCGAGGTCGCCGAGATCCACGAGGACGGCGGCAAACTCGCCGGCCTCACCCTGCGCGACACCGTCACCGGAGAGACCACCCGCCTCCCCGCCACCGGCCTGTTCGTCGCCATCGGCCACGACCCGCGCACCGACCTGCTCACCGGCCAACTCGACCTGGACGACGAGGGCTACCTCAAGGTCGCCTCCCCCTCCACCCGCACGAACATCCCCGGTGTCTTCGGCGCCGGCGACGTCGTCGACCACACCTACCGCCAGGCCATCACCGCGGCCGGCTCCGGCTGCGCCGCCGCCCTGGACGCCGAGCGGTACCTCGCCGCCCTCGCCGACACCCAGCAGACGGCCGAGCCGGACAAGCTCCCGGCTATCGCCTGAGCGACACCCGAGCACGATCCACGCCCACCTGGTCTGACGCCCCCTCGTGCGCCCTCTGAAGACCCCGGCCCGGGGGCGTGCCGCAGCCTCCATTGACGGGAGGAGATAGCTCAACGAACATTGACTCAATGAACGCTGAGTGGTCTGCATCGACGGTGGCACGCGCGCAACGGCACGCGGCGCTGGGGGAGCCCGCCCGCCTGGCGATCATCGACCGGCTGCTGCTGGGCGACGCCTCGCCCGGCGAACTCGGCGAGGAGCTGGGCCTGCCCAGCAATCTCCTCGCCCACCATGTGAAGCTGCTCGACCAGGTCGGCCTGGTCGAGCGGTCCCGCTCCGAAGGAGACCGTAGGCGCACCTATCTGCGGCTACGCGCGGAAGCCCTGGCCGACACGATGCCCGCCCCCCTGCGGACCGCGCCTCGCGTGGTGTTCGTCTGCACCCACAACTCCGCCCGCTCCCACCTCGCCGTCGCCCTCTGGAAGCGCCACAGCACCATCCCGGCCGCCTCGGCGGGGACCAGGCCCGCGCAGCGCGTACACCCGCGAGCCGTCGCCACCGCGCGCCGGCACGGCCTCTCCCTGGCCCCCGCCCGCACCTCCCACGTCGACGAGACGCTCCGCCCGGACGACCTCGTCGTCGCCGTCTGCGACAACGCCCACGAAGAACTCGGCCCCCGCGTCCCCGACCGCCTGCACTGGTCGGTCCCCGATCCCACCCGCACCGGCACCGACGACGCCTTCGCCGACGCCCTGAGTGATCTCGCCGACCGGGTCGACCGGCTGGCTCCCGCCGTCCGCCCTCCTGGAGGCACCGATGACTGAGACCGCGTCCACCCCGCACCGCAATCTGAGCGTCGACCAGCAACTCGCCCTGCGCACCGCGGCCGGCCACCTGAGCCGGGAGTTCGACGGTGTCTTCGGCCAGGAGACCATCGAACGCTTCCTGCACACCAGCTACGACCAGTTCGCCGGCCGCAGCACCGTCCCCAACTACCTCCCCCTGATCGCCGAACGCTTCGCCCGCCAGCGCCTGCGCGCCCTCGCGAAGGTCGAAGGCCACCACACCGACGGCAAGCCCGTCGTCCTGTTCCTGTGCGTCCACAACGCCGGGCGCAGCCAGATGGCCATGGGTTTCTTCCAGCACCTCGCCGGTGACAGCGCCGTCGCGTGGTCGGGCGGCTCCGAACCCGGCTACGAGGTCAACCCCTCAGCCGTCGCCGCGATGAGCGAACGCGGCATCGACATCTCCCGCGAGTACGCCAAGCCGTGGACCGACGAGGTCGTCCGCGCCGCCGACGTCGTCGTCAGCATGGGCTGCGGCGACGCCTGCCCCGTCTTCCCCGGCAAGCGCTACCTCGACTGGACCCTGGACGACCCCGAGGGCAGGACCGTCGACGGCGTCCGCCCCATCCGCGACGAGATCGAGCGCCGCGTCCGCGGGCTGCTCGACGAACTCGGGGTCCCGGTGCGGAACTGACTGCGGGTGCGGCAGAGCTTGTCGGCCGGCAGCGCTGCGCAGGCCCCCGGAAACGAGGAAGCGTCCGAGCCGACCGAAGTCGACCCGGACGCCGCGTAGCAGGTCAGAAGGGGTTTCCCTTCCCCCGCGCCGGTAGGCCCTGTGGGACTCGAACCCACAACCAATGGATTAAAAGTCCACTGCTCTGCCAATTGAGCTAAGGGCCCAGGCGATGTTGCCTCCCCGAGCATAGCCGGACGTGGCCGGGAGTCCGATCGGGTATCGGTGTCCCGGCCGCGTCGGAGGGCCGTAAAAAGGTTCGCCGGAGAACAGAACGGGCGCAAGATCGGCGGAAGTCGGGCGAGTTGGCCGGGCCGGGCCCCGGAGCCGACCCACGACGGGAGCCCGGCCCGGCCACGGGATCACGTGTCGATCGGCCCCGACGCCCCCTTCCGCCCCGCCTCCCGCGTCACACCGCGCTCGCGCCCCTGCTCGGGGTCGAGGAACCAGTGGCGGGCGGAGACGGCCCACCAGATCGCCGCGAAGCCCAGCACCACGAGCACGGCGACCGGGGCGTAGTTGAAGTTCTCCCAGGTGATCGGGGAGAGCTGCGGGAGCATGAACAAGACGGTGATGAAGAGGACCCAGACCACCGCGATCACGCCGATCACCCGCGACCAGCGCCCCAGGTGCCAGGGCCCGCGCTCGAACGCGTCGCCCTTGCGCAGCCGCAGCAGGGTCGGGATGACGTACGCGATGTAGAGGCCGATCACCGCGATCGAGGTGACGGCGGCGTACGCGGTGACATTGATCAGATACGGGAGGCCGAGGACGAGCGCGCCGCCCGCCGCCAGCCAGACCGCCGCCACGGGGGTGCGGGTGCGGGGGCTGACCGTGTGCCAGACGCGTGAGAACGGCAGGGCGCCGTCGCGCGAGAAGGCGTAGATCATGCGGCTGTTGGCGGTCACGGAGGCCATGCCGCAGAAGAGCTGCGCGCCGATGATGACGAGGAGGAGCAGTTTGCCGCCGGTCGCGCCGAGCGCGTCGAGCAGGATCTGCGCGGGCGGCACCCCCGTCGCCGACTCGCGCGCGCCGTCGTAGGACTGGATGGCGAAGGTGAAGCCGAGCAGGAGGACGAAGCCCGCCACCCACGACGTCCAGATGGACTGGACGATGCCCTTGGGGCCGGCCGTCGACGCGTCGTGCGTCTCCTCGGTCATATGGGCGGAGGCGTCGTACCCGGTGAAGGTGTACTGCGCCATCAGCAGCCCCAGCAGCACCACGTACAGCCCGCTGCCCCAGCCCGTCTCGTTGACGAACTCGGTGAACACGAAGGACGCCGACTGATGGCTGTCGGGGACGATGACGAGCGCGCCGACGATGACGACCACACCCACCACGTGCCACCACACGCTGACGCTGTTCAGCAGACCGACGATCCGGACGCCGAAGGTGTTCAGCAGGCCGTGCAGCAGCAGGATCGCGGCGAAGAGGAGGATCGTGCGGCCCGGTGTCACCTCGAAGCCGAACTCCAGGTTCAGGTACGCCGCCAGGAACGACGCGGCGCCGAAGTCGATGCCGGCGGTCACGGCCACCTGGCCGAGCACGTTGAACCAGCCCGTGAACCAGGCCCAGGCCGCCGCGCTGCGCGGCGGCGCCAGACGGTGCGCCCAGAAGTACAGGCCAGCGGAGGTCGGGTAGGCCGAGCAGATCTCGGCCATGGCCAGACCCACGAAGAGCGTCATCAGCCCGACCGCGACCCAGCCCCAGGTGATCACCGCTGGCCCGCCGGTGTTCATGCCGAAGAGGTAGAGCGTCATACAGCCGGACAGGACCGAGATGATCGTGAAGGAGACCGCGTAGTTGGAGAACGCGGACATACGGCGGGCGAGGACCTGCGTGTAGCCCAGTTGGGCGAGCCGTTCCTCGTCGGACACCGAGACCGACACAGAGTCCGGGACCGAAGCCCCGGCTGCCCCACGGGCTATGTCGTCATCTGTCATGCCCCCAGCAATTCCCGCTCCAGGGACGTGACATGCGCCACACCGTGGCCGAAAACCGGCGGGAGAGGGGGAAGGGCGAGGGGCGACGGAGGGCGCACCGGCGGGACCAAGCCCGAAGGGCCCGTACGACCGGAGTCGTACGGGCCCTTCGCTGTCTCACCTATCGTCAGCCGTTGCGCTTCCAGCGCGGCTTGTCGTCCCGGCGGCCGAAGGACGAGCCGGTGCCGGTGCCGGAGCCACGGTGGTCGTCACGACGGCCGTGCGGACGCTCGTGGCCACCGGAGCGGAAGCCCGGACGGTCGCCCTGGCGGTCGCGGTTGAACGGGCGGTCGCTGCCCCGGTGCCCGCCACGCTCGTCGCGACGCTCGAAGGAACGGCCACCGCGGTCGTTGTCCCGACGGAACCCACCACGGTCGTTGTCACGACGCTCGAACGAACGCCCACCGCGCTCACCGTCACGACGCTCGAAGCCGCCACGCTCGTTGTCCCGGCGGAAGCCGCCACGGTCGTCGCGGCGCTCGAAGGAACGGCCACCACGGTCGCCGTCCCGGCGGTCGTTGTCCCGACGGAACCCACCACGGTCGTCACGACGCTCGAAGGAACGGCCACCACGGTCGCCGTCCCGGCGGTCGTTGTCCCGACGGAAACCACCACGGTCGTCACGACGCTCGAACGAACGGCCACCACGGTCGCCGTCCCGACGGTCGTCACGGCGGTCGAAGCCACCGCGCTCACCGTCGCGGCGGTCGTCACGGCGGAACCCACCGCGGTCACCGCGGTCACCGCGGTCGTAGCCGCCGTGCCCGCTGCCCCGCTCCTCGCGGCGCTGACGCGGCTGGTCGTACGAGGGACGCTCGGCCGGCTGCTCCACGATCGCGACCGGGGCCTCGGCCGTCGCGCCGTCCGCCTCGACGGCGACGGCGGCGGCCTCCGAGGTGGCTGCGGCGACAGCCGCCTCCGGGTCCTCGCCCCGCTCCCGCGCGGCACGCGCGGTCAGCCGGTCGGCCTCCTCGCGCAGCTCCGCGGCGCGGCGCGTGGCCCGCTCCAACTCCTTGCTGAGGTGAGCGACTTCACGCTCGGCCTGCTGCGCGGCGTTGCCGGCGGACTCGGCCTGGACCTCGGTCATCGACCGGGCGCCGGTGATCTCGGCCACCTCGGGGTCGAACGACGTACCGCCCTGGATGATGTGACGCCCGGCGTCGACGCCCGCGTCCTCCATCAGCCGGAAGATCTGGCGGCGCTGGTGCGGCAGGGAGAGGGACACGACCGTGCCCGTACGCCCGGCACGCGCCGTACGGCCGGCCCGGTGCAGGTAGTCCTTGTGGTCCCCGGCGGGGTCCACGTTGAGCACCAGGTCGATGCCGTCGACGTGGATGCCTCGGGCGGCGACGTCGGTCGCGACGAGCGCGTTGACGTAGCCCTTCTTGAAGTCCTCAAGGACCCGGGTACGCGCGCCCTGCGTCATACCGCCGTGCAGCGCGTCGGCCTTCACGCCGGAGTCGCACAGCTGCTCGGCGATACGGTCGGCACCGAGCTGGGTGCGGACGAAGATGATGGTGCGGCCCTTGCGGGAGGCGATCGCGGCGGTGACCGGCGCCTTGTCCTTGGGCTTCACGATCAGGATGTGGTGCGACATGGTCGTGACGTTGCCCTGGGCGCTGTCGACCTCGTGCGTGACCGGGTTGCTCAGGTAGCGCTTGACCAGCGTGGAGATCTCGTTCTCCATCGTGGCCGAGAACAGCATGCGCTGGCCGCCGCCCGGGATCTGGTCGAGCAGCTCGGTGACCTCGGGCAGGAAGCCCAGGTCGGACATCTGGTCGGCCTCGTCGAGGACGGCGATCTGCACGTTCTCCAGGGAGCACGCGCCGCGGTTGATGAGGTCGCGCAGGCGGCCCGGGGTGGCGACGAGGATGTCGACGCCGCGCTCCAGGGCGTAGATCTGGTTGCCCATCGACGTACCGCCGCAGACGACCTTCATCTTCAGGCCGAGGACGTCGCCGTAGGGCTGGAGCGCGTCCGCGACCTGCATCGCGAGCTCACGGGTCGGGGTGAGGATGACGGCGCGCGGCTTGTGCTTCTCGGTGCGGCCGCCGGCGAGCGTCGCCAGGGTCGGCAGACCGAAGGAGAGGGTCTTGCCGGAGCCGGTGCGGCCACGGCCGAGGATGTCCTTGCCGGCCAGGGCGTCCGGGATGGTCGCGGCCTGGATCGGGAAGGGGGTGGTCACGCCGTTCTGCGCGAGCTTGCGCACGACGCCCTCGGGGAGACCGAGGTCCGCGAAGGTGACCTCGGGGGCCGCCGTCTCGGCGGAGTCGTTCTCGCCGTTCTCGGGCACGACGACGTGATCAGTACTGGAAATGGACATGCGTATGCGAAACCTTCCGGAGTCTCGTCGGCACGCGCCCGTCAACTCCGTGATTCGCACACGACCGCCTCTATGCGGTCCGCCACGGCAAGGGAGAGTACGCGCCACACGGCGCGCTCTGCGGTGGCGCCGGGCAAATGGGATCAAACGATCTACCACCATACGCACCCACCACCCCTCAAGGCAAACTGAGCGGATATCCGCAGGTCAGGGGTGACGCGGGAGTTCCGACGGAAGGTGCGGGGGCGGCGCCTCCGGCAGATCCGGGGCGGGACCCCGAAGGCGCGGGGTGATGCGATGTGGCGGATCCAACAGGAGCCGAGGCGCACGACGCCCTGCCCCGCCTCCACGCCCACCCCGAGACCACGCCCACTCCGAGACCACACCCCTTCCGGCCCAACCACCCATGGCCTACGCCGTGTTGCCCGCCTGCGGCGCCGGCTCCCGCTCCACCAGCTGCGCCCCTTGCTCGTGCGCGGACGACGACGGCTCCGCCGAAGGCTCCGGCGACGGCGGTGGCTCCACCGGCTTCGTCGGCTCCGGCTCGGGCGGCACGACCGTCGGCGTGGGAGTGGGCTCGCCCTTCGGCGGCTCGGGCTTCTCCGGCCGCTCCCCCTTCCCCTCGTCCGTGCCCCCCTTGGGCGGCGTCGCCCGGCCGGACGGCTCGGCCGCCCCGGACGCCGACGGGGAGGCGGACGCGGGCCGGGCGGCGGAGGGGTCGGGCGAGGCGGAGCCACGGCGCTTGCCCTGCCCCGACTCGTACCCCGGGCCCCCTCCGCCCGTCACCGCGGAGCCCCCGTCCGGCTTCTCCCCGGCCCGCTGCCCCACGGAGGGCGACGGCCCTGGTTTCCGCCCGTCGTCCCCCACGCTCATACAGCCGCCGGCTGCCGCGACGGCCAGGACCGTGGCGGCCAGACGGACGGATACGTTCAAGGCGCGCACGGCGGCCACCTCCGAGGGGGCGAAAGGGGGAGTCCCCCTGCCCAACTCCCGCCGCCCACAAGAGGACACGCGCGGCGGGAAGCCCCTCCGCGCGTGACGCGGCTCAGAAGTGCCGCACTTCACAGCCCCGGTCGTCCGACGCGCCCCTCCAGCGGCACGGGGAACCGCGCGACCAGCCCCCGCCCGCCCGGACGTACCCCCGCTCCCGGCGCACCCGCCCCCGAAACGGCTATCCGTACCCGAGCGCGTGCAGCCGCGCGTCGTCGATCCCGAAGTGATGCGCGATCTCGTGCACCACGGTCACCTCGGTCTCCGCGACCACGTCCTCCCGCGACTCGCACATCCGCAGCGTCGGCCCCCGGTAGATCGTGATCCGGTCCGGCAGCACCCCGGCGTACCACTCCCCGCGATCCGTGAGCGGAGTCCCCTCGTACAGCCCGAGCAGCTCGGGATCGTCGGCGGGCGGCTCGTCCTCCACGAACACCGCCACGTTGTCCATCAGCCGCGTCAGCTCCGGCGGAATCCGGTCCAACGCCTCGGCGACCAGTTCCTCGAACTCCTCGCGCGTCATCTCCAGCACACGGCCATTGTCATGCACGACCCCCGCGACTCGCCCCCCGCATATCCGTCCTCACCCCCGGGCATACGGCACCAATGGCACGCGTCCCCGCCGCCCCGGCCCCCCGCACCACCGACGCCGACCCGACCGACAACGCCATCGGGACCGCCCTGCGGACCGCTCTCCGCCGCCTCTCCCGGGCCATGCCACGGGCCCCCCGCGCCCTGGCCCGGCACTACCGCTCCCGTCGCACGCACCCGACCCTCGAACTGGTCCACCACCCCCACCCCTGGGGGCGCGCGCTCGGCCTCGTCGCGGTCGTGCTGCTCGGCGCCTGGCTGGGCCTGCTGATCGTCGGCAACGTCCGCACCCCCGTCGGTCCCATGAACACGACGATGACCCTGCGCCCGTCCCTCACCGGCGGCACGAAGATCAACGTCTCCCCGCTCGGCGCCCTGGAACTGCGCAGCCACAACGCCCCCGTACGCCTGGACGTGAACGTCGACCAGCTCGACCCGGAGCGGGCGCAGGCGCTGGTCGACCACCCCGAGCGCATCTCCGGACTGCAGGAGGAGATCGCCTCGGACGTGCGGCACGGCACCGTCGACCTGGCCGTACGGTCGGGCGTCGCCGTCGTCGTCGGGGCCACCACGCTGGGTCTCGCCGTGTTCCGCCGCCCCCGCCGCGCCCTCGCCGCGGGCGGCCTCGCCCTCGTCCTGCTGGCCGGCGCGGGCGGTACGGCCGCCGCCACCTGGAACCCCAACTCCGTCCTGGAACCCAAGTTCTCGGGCCTGCTCTCCTCCGCGCCCTCGCTCGTCGGCAACGCGCGCAGCATCGTCACCGAATTCGACATCTACCAGAAGGAGTTGGCCCGCCTGGTCACGAACGTGACCAAGCTGTACGACGTCACGTCCACGCTCCCCGCGTACCAGCCGGACCCCACGACCATCCGCGTCCTGCACGTCTCCGACATCCATCTGAACCCCGCGAGCTGGAAGATCATCGCCTCGCTGGTGGAGCAGTACGAGATCAACGTCATCGTGGACTCCGGCGACACCATGGACCACGGCAGCGCCGCCGAGAACGGGTTCCTGGACCCGATCGCCGACCTCGGCGCGCCGTACGTCTGGGTGCGCGGCAACCACGACTCCCGCGCGACGCAGCGCTATCTGGAGGGCATCGACCACACGCACGTCCTCGACGAGGGCAAGGCGGTGACCGTCGGCGGGCTGCGCTTCGCGGGGATCGGGGACCCGCAGTTCACCCCGGACCGCTCGACCGAGAAGGCGGGCCTGCCCTCGGAGGAGGTGGCCGGGCGGAAGCTGGCGGACGCCCTGCGCGCGCAGAGGGCGGCGGGCAGCCCCGTGGACATCGCGATCGCCCACAACCCGGACGCGGCCCGGGAGACGGACGGCGAGGTCCCGCTCGTGCTCGCCGGGCATCTGCACCACCCGGAGATGGAGATCCTCGACCGGGGCACCCGTCTGCGCATCGAGGGCTCGACCGGCGGCAGCGGTCTGCGTGCCGTGGAGGGCAAGTACCCCGATCCCATCCAGGCCTCGGTCCTGTACCTCGACCGCGACACCCGGCGCCTGCAGGCCTGGGACGAGATCAAACTCGGCGGGCTGGGCCTGACGACGGCCGAGGTCAGCCGCCACCTGCCGAAGGAGAACCAGCCGGGTGCCGAACCCGGGGACGAGCGCTCCCCGTCCCCCTCCGGAACCACGTCGACGGACGAGCCCTCCGGCGGCCCGTAAACCGTTTTGGCGATACCTCCCGCCATCCCATATGCTTCTCACGTCCCCGACGCGCTGAGAAGCGCCCAGGCGGGCCGATAGCCCTCATCGTCTAGCGGCCTAGGACGCCGCCCTTTCAAGGCGGTAGCACGGGTTCGAATCCCGTTGGGGGCACGCAAGAACGTGTGCGACACTGTCGTACGCCTCTTGGTCCTGTGGAGCAGTTTGGAGTGCTCGCCACCCTGTCAAGGTGGAGGCCGCGGGTTCAAATCCCGTCAGGACCGCTGGTGTTTCACGTGAAACATCGCGGCTGGGTAGCTCAGTTGGTACGAGCGATCGCCTGAAAAGCGATAGGTCGCCGGTTCGACCCCGGCCCCAGCCACATCGAACGAAACCCCCTCCGGATGACCGGTGGGGGTTTTCGTCGCTCGTGGAGAAACCTTGAGGGGGGTTCTTGAGAGGGATCATCAGGGGACTCGTGACGGCCGGCGCCGTCCTGGTCTCCGCGCTCGCGATACCCGGTACGGCCCACGCCGCGGCGCCGGTGGTCAAGGAAGCGGGCAACTCCGGCGACTGGGCGGCCATCGACGTACGTCTCAACCACGGCAGCGCCGTCGGCGAGGACGTCGCGAAGATCACCGCGACGCTCCGCCCCGCCGGAAGTGGCGAGTCGGACGCCCCGGTGGCCACGGTCACCGATTTCAAGCAGACGAACTGGATCAGCAGCTGGGAGGGCGTGTGGTCCTCGCAGCCCGTCCACCTGGACACCCTCGGCGACTACACGATCGACGTCGAGGCCACGACCAGCGCGGGAGAGACCACGGTCCGGAAGGACGCCGGCACCCTGCGGTACCGCAAGCAGCCGGTCCTCCAGGACTTCACCGTCACACCGGCCGCGCCGACCATCGACGACAAGACGGTCACGGTCAGTGGTGACCTCGTCGTACGCGATCCGAGCACACGCGTGACGGAGCCCCTGCCGGGAGCCTCCGTAAGTCTCAGGATCGGCCAGCGCATCGAAACGACCGCCACCACGGACGACAAGGGCCACTTCTCCGTCTCCCGTGAACTGGCGGAAGGCGGCTGGGCCTGGGCCACGTACCAGGGCGACCTCGGGTACGCCTCCACCTCCTGGGTCGACATCACGCCCAAGGCGGCACCGACCCGCTTCGTCCTCGACAAGAGCAGCTTCCACCCCACGGCCGGCGACAGGATCACGGTCTCCGGCACTCTGCAGTACCAGAGCGGCTCGGAGTGGAAGCCACTGTCCGGCATCCCGCTGGAGATGGACCACAAGAACAGCAGCACCTCCAACCCGATCGAGGCGACGACGGGCGCCGACGGGCGCTTCAGTTTCGCCGCGAGCCCGTACCAGAAGACCGTGTACGAGGTGGCCTTCCGGCCGTACCCGTACAACCCCTGGATCCAGCGCACCGCCACCGCCGATGTCGCCGTCGCGGTCACGGCGACGACGAAGTTCCGGGGCTTCACGGCCTCGCTGGACAAGTACGCCGAGCTCAGCGTCTCCGGCACCCTCGGGATCGTCGGGGACGACCACAGCGAGCGGGTGAGCGTCGGCATCCAGTACTCGCCGAACGGCAGGACCGGCTGGACCACCGAGAAGACCGTCAAGACGGACTTCGACTCGCAGTTCCACACCACCCTGCCAGGCCACACGGACGGCTACTGGCGGCTGAAGTACGCGGGTACCAGCACGTACGACGTCAAGGGCACCACCAGTGGCGCCCTGCGCAAGAACCGGGCCCTGACCCGGGTCAACGACGCGAACGCCTCGCCGGAGCCGATCCGCAAGGGCCGGACGATCACCGTCAAGGGTGTCCTCCAGGAGCGCCAGGCCGGGTCGTCGACCTGGAAGGCGTACGCCTCCAAGAAGGTCCAGATCCTCTTCCGGCCCAGTGGCAAGAAGACCTGGTACCTGATGACGACGGTCACCTCGAAGTCCAACGGCTCCTTCAGCAAGGGCTTCACGGCCCAGCAGGACGGGACCTGGGTGCCTGTCTTCCTGTACCCCGACGGCAAGCATTTCGTCGGCAGCGGGAAAGAGGACTACGTCGACGTGCGGTAACGCGCATCACAGGCACACGGCGAGGGGCGGACGCAAAAGCGTTCGCCCCTCGTTTCGTCGAGGTGAGATCCTGGGTTCCGTATGTCTACGCCACCTGCCCCCGCCTTCGGCGCCCTCGCCCCCCGCCTGGCCGAGCTGTCGCTGCGCGACGCGCACCGGCTCGGGCGCAGGCTCGAAGGCGCGCGCAAGATCCGTAAGCCCGAGGCCCGGGCCGCCGTCCTCGCCGAGATCGAGGCGGAGGTCGCCAAGGGCGAGTCCCGCATGGCCGAGCGCGCCGCCCGCGTACCGGCCGTCTCGTACCCCGAGCAGCTGCCCGTCAGCCAGAAGAAGGACGAGATCGCGGCCGCCATCCGCGACCACCAGGTCGTCATCGTCGCGGGCGAGACCGGCTCCGGCAAGACGACCCAGATCCCGAAGATCTGTATGGAGCTGGGGCGTGGCGTACGCGGCATGATCGGCCACACCCAGCCGAGACGCATCGCCGCCCGCACCGTCGCCGAGCGTGTGGCGGAGGAGCTGCGGACGCCGCTCGGCGAGGCGGTCGGCTGGAAGGTGCGGTTCACCGACCAGGTCAACCCGGACGCCACCTTCGTCAAGCTGATGACGGACGGCATCCTGCTCGCCGAGATCCAGACCGACCGCGAGCTGCGCGCCTACGACACGATCATCATCGACGAGGCCCACGAGCGGTCCCTCAACATCGACTTCCTGCTGGGCTATCTCGCCCAGCTGCTGCCCAAGCGCCCCGATCTCAAGGTCGTCATCACCTCCGCGACCATCGACCCGGAGCGTTTCTCCCGCCACTTCGGCGACGCCCCGATCGTCGAGGTCAGCGGCCGTACGTACCCCGTGGAGGTGCGCTACCGCCCCCTCCTCGAAGAGGACTCCGACGACGCCGACCGCGACCAGATCACCGCGATCTGCGACGCCGTCGAGGAGCTGCAGGCCGAGGGCAAGGGCGACATCCTCGTCTTCCTCTCCGGTGAGCGCGAGATCCGGGACACGGCCGACGCCCTGAACAAGAAGAACTACCGCTTCACCGAGGTCCTCCCCCTCTACGCCCGGCTCTCGCACGCCGAGCAGCACCGCGTCTTCCAGCCGCACACCGGTCGCAGGATCGTTCTGGCCACGAACGTCGCCGAGACCTCCCTGACCGTCCCGGGCATCAAGTACGTCATCGACCCGGGCTTCGCCCGCATCAGCCGCTACAGCCACCGCACCAAGGTCCAGCGCCTGCCGATCGAGGCCATCTCGCAGGCCAGCGCCAACCAGCGCAAGGGCCGCTGCGGCCGTACGTCGGACGGTGTCTGCATCCGGCTCTACAGCGAGGACGACTTCGAGGCCCGCCCCGAGTTCACGGACGCGGAGATCCTCCGGACCAACCTCGCCTCCGTCATCCTCCAGATGACCGCGGCCGGCCTCGGCGACATCGAGAAGTTCCCCTTCATCGACCCGCCGGACCACCGCAACATCCGCGACGGCGTCCAGCTCCTCCAGGAGCTCGGCGCGCTCGACCCGGCGCAGAAGGACGTCCGCAAGCGCCTCACCCCGATGGGCCGCAAGCTCTCCCAGCTGCCCGTCGACCCCCGGCTCGCCCGCATGGTCGTCGAGGCCGACAAGAACGGCTGCGCGCGCGAGGTCATGGTGATCGCCGCCGCGCTCTCCATCCAGGACCCGCGCGAACGCCCCGCCGACAAGCAGGCCCAGGCGGACCAGCAGCACGCCCGCTTCAAGGACGAGACCAGCGACTTCCTCGCCTACCTCAACCTCTGGCGGTACGTCCGCGAGCAGCAGAAGGAGCGCGGCTCGTCGTCGTTCCGCCGGATGTGCAAGCAGGAGTACCTGAACTTCCTGCGCATCCGTGAGTGGCAGGACATCTACAGCCAGCTGCGCACGGTCGCCAAACAGATGGACATCCATCTCAACGAGGACGACGCCCCCGAGCAGCACATCCATGTCTCGCTCCTGGCCGGCCTGCTCTCCCACATCGGCATGAAGGACGTGAAGGACGCCGGGGCCGAGAGCGGCAGGGGCTCGGGGAAGAACGAGTACCTGGGCGCCCGGAACGCCAAGTTCGCGATCTTCCCGGGCTCGGCCCTCTTCAAGAAGCCCCCCCGCTTCGTGATGTCGGCCGAGCTGGTGGAGACCAGCCGCCTGTGGGCCCGCGTCAACGCGCGGATCGAGCCCGAATGGGTCGAGCCCCTCGCCGAGCACCTCCTCAAGCGGACGTACAGCGAGCCGCACTGGGAGAAGGACCAGGCGGCCGTGATGGCGTACGAGAAGGTCACGCTGTACGGCGTGCCGATCGTCGCCCAGCGGAAGATCAACTACGGCCGGATCGACCCGGAGGCCAGCCGCGAGCTGTTCATCCGCAACGCGCTCGTCGAGGGCGACTGGCGCACGCACCACAAGTTCTTCGCCGACAACCGCAAGCTCCTCAGCGAGGTCGAGGAACTGGAACACCGGGCCCGGCGCCGGGACATCGTGGTCGACGACGACACGCTCTTCGACTTCTACGACCAGCGGGTCCCCGAGCATGTCGTCTCGGGCGCCCACTTCGACTCCTGGTGGAAGCACAAGCGCCACGAGCAGCCCGACTTCCTGGACTTCGAGCGGGAGATGCTCATCCGGGAGTCGGCCGAGGCGGTCACCAAGGCCGACTACCCGGACTCCTGGCGGCAGGGACAGCTGAAGTTCCGCGTCACGTACCAGTTCGAGCCGGGCGCCGACGCGGACGGTGTGACGGTCCACATCCCCCTCCAGGTCCTCAACCAGGTCACCGACGAGGGCTTCGACTGGCAGATCCCGGGCCTGCGGGAGGAGGTGGTGACGGAGCTGATCCGTTCCCTCCCGAAGCCGATCCGGCGGAACTACGTGCCGGCGCCGAACTTCGCACAGCGCTTCCTGGACCAGGCGGTCCCTCTCCAGGAGCCGTTGCCGGTGACGATGGCCCGCGAGCTCAAGCGCATGGTGGGTGTGCCGGTGACGCCCGAGGACTTCGACTGGTCCCGGGTTCCCGACCATCTGAAGATCACCTTCCGGATCGTCGACGAGCGGCGCAGGAAGCTCGCCGAGGACAAGGACCTGGAAGCGCTGCGGCAGCAGTTGAGGCCGAAGGCCCGCAAGGCCCTCTCGCAGGCCGCCGCGGCCACCGCCGAGCGCCAGGGCGGCGAGTCAGTGGAGCGGACGGGCCTGACGGACTGGACGATCGGCTCGCTCACCCGGGTCTTCGAGACCCGCCGGGCCGGGCAGCCGGTGAAGGCGTATCCGGCCCTCGTCGACGACGGTCCGGCGGCGAACACCGTCTCCGTACGCCTCTTCGACACGGAGGCGGAGCAGATGGAGGCGATGTGGAACGGCACCCGTAGGCTCATCCTCCGAAACATTCCGGTCAACCCTGCGAAGTTCGCGAGCGAAAAGCTCACCAACGCGCAGAAGCTGGCACTGTCGGCCAACCCGCACGGTTCGATCCAGGCCCTGTTCGACGACTGCGCGATGGCCGCCGCCGACAAGCTGATCGCCGACTTCGGCGGACCGGCGTGGGACGAGTCGTCGTACCGGAAGCTGTACGACAAGGTCCGCGCGGAGATCGTCGACACCACGGTCCGCACGGTCGGCCAGGTGCAGCAGGTGCTGGCCGCCTGGCAGGCCTGCGAACGCCGCCTGAAGTCGACCCGCAGCACGGCCCTCCTCGCCAACCTCGCGGACGTACGGGGCCAGCTGGACGCCCTCGTGAAGCCCGGGTTCGTCACGGAGGCGGGGCTGCGCCGGCTGCCGGACCTGATGCGCTATCTGGTGGCGGCCGACCGCCGGCTGCAGCAGATGCCGACCGGCGCCCAGCGGGACACGTCCCGGATGGAGAAGGTCCACGAGATGCGCGACGAGTACGCCTGGCTGCTGGAACAACTGCCCCAGGGGCGGCCCGTGCCCTCCTCCGTCAAGGAGATCCGCTGGATGCTCGAGGAGTTGCGCGTCAGCTACTTCGCGCACGCCCTGGGCACGGCCTACCCCGTCTCCGACAAGCGGATCGTGAAGGCGATCGACGCTGCGATTCCGTGATCGGCCCTGCACACCGGGTGAGTTCGACCCGGGGCCACCGCTCCTGTAGAGTCTCTTCTCGCAGGCCAGCGGCGACAAGGCGCGGACTGCGAAACCTGGTCCTGTGGAGCAGTTTGGAGTGCTCGCCACCCTGTCAAGGTGGAGGCCGCGGGTTCAAATCCCGTCAGGACCGCACGATCGTGAGAGGCCCGCATCCGATGAGGATGCGGGCCTCTTCCGTGTGCAGCGGCGGGCGTTCACCCAAGAACTCGGGACACTGAGGCTGTTGGGCGGGTGCGGGCCACATGGGGCTGGTCGCGCGGTTCCCCGCGCCCCTGGAGGGAGCCTGCGGCCCCTCCCGCGACGCCGTGGGGGTTGACGGCGTCACATTCCGCCGGTACCTCAGATTCAGGGCCCACAGACCCCGGAGGTGGCGTATGGCGGCGACCGCTCGGCACGAGACGCGCGCGTTACTCCGTGCCCACCTGTCGGCCGCCTCCTCGTACCGCCATCTCACCCGCCACTGCCCGATCTGCCACCGCCTGCTGCGGCTGGCGACGGAGCACCCCACCGGCGACGACGGCGCCGAGGGCCCCACGGAGGAGGAGACGCCGGCCAAGGCGTGAGACGCGCCCCGTAGGGAACACACTCGGCGAGGGCGTGTCACGCTCAACTCCCGTCCCCTCTACCGCAGATGCCGCTCGGGCAACAAGGAGCCCGGCATGTGACGGGTGTCACTGAACGAGTTTTCGGAACGCCGGTTCTTACCGGTCCCCTACAACTGGTCAATTTAATATGTGCAATTGCACCAGTCTCCAGGGTCCTGCACAGGAGATCCGACACCCCTCCCCAGAGTCCGACAAGCCCGCGCACAACCCGTCGGTTCCGGACCCGGAACCGCCGATTCCACTGCTTCAGGGCACAAAAAAGATCGCGCTGGACCCGGCGGAGTCCAGCGCGATCTACGACGCACCCTTGGTGCTTGCCTGACGACGACCGGGAAGCCTGCGCCTCCCGGAAAACTCTGTGTGGCTCGGGCGTGGGATCTGTTGGGGCAGAACCCGCGTCGTTCGAAGCTGTTGAGCGGTGCTTTTCAGGCTTCCGGCCGATTGGGGGACCAGCCGAAATGCCCTGTCATGCGGTTGTTCAGGCCTCGCTGCGCTGCTGCGGAATGCCCGCGAGCAGTGCGCGGACCTCAGCCTCGCGGTAACGGCGGTGTCCGCCGAGCGTGCGGATGGACGTGAGCTTGCCGGCCTTCGCCCACCGCGTGACCGTCTTGGGGTCGACGCGGAACATGGTGGCGACCTCAGCCGGGGTCAGCAGCGGCTCGGCATCAGGGGTGCGAGCGGTCATGAGCGGCCTCCTCGGGAGAACCGAACCTTCTCGGTTCTTTCCTCTAAATTCTGCACCTTGACCCGCGTTGCCCGAAATGGCGGACGCGAGTCGAGTCGGTTATAGGACGAACGGCTTGTCCTCGGCACTACAACTACACCATCTGTCCAGCCGCGTCGGCCAAACCGATGGAATTGCCCTCCCAGGTGTTCATCAGCGACGGATGCCGATGGACCATGCCATAGCGGACAGTCACGCCACTGTGACGATCAGTCACAGTGGCGTGCAGGAGTCACGAGACCCCCCAATAGCGTGCAATGCTGAGATTCCACCCTTACGTGGGCAGAAGGAGCCTCCCCCGGGCTCCTTGTCCTATTTTGACACGAGGAGGTGCGTAAGAGGCAAGGCCCGCGTAAGTGCAATCCGTCACGCTTGGCGGCTTCTTGACACAAAAGCCCGGATCGGTGACCTACGTCCCCCGATGACACCCGCAGGTCACTGCGTTGCGTCAAGCTTGGGTCAAGGGTGGACAGTTCACCATGGTTCGGCTTTCGTGGAAAGCCTTTTCCCACCGGCCTCACAAGTCACAAGTACGGACGCGAGGTTGAGCCGGTTCAACCGGTTCGGACCGGTTCAGTTCGCCGAGCGCCGGTCCCGTACCGCCCGCCAGCGCTCGACCAGGCGCCCGTAGGCCTCCCCGGCGGCGAGACCGTCCCCGCCGCGCAGGGCCTCGATGCCCTCGGCGACATCGGCCGCGGAGTGGTCGCCGTCCAGCTCCTCCGCAGGCAGGACGTGCACGAGGCCGCCGTAGTCCAGCTCGACGAGCGAGCGCGGATGGAACTCCTCCAGCCAGCGGCCCACGTCGATCAGACCGTCGATCAGCGGCCCCTCGTCGATGGCGTCCCGCAGGGCCCGCAGCCCCCGTGCCACGCGCCGCCGGGCCTGCACCATGGGAGTGCGATAGCGAAGCACCGGCGAGATCTCGCCGGATCCCTTCTCGCCCGACCCCTTCTCGTACGTGCGCTCCTCGTCCGAGACGAGGACGAACCAGTTCAGCGGCACCTGCCAGGTCGCGGTGCGGATCCACGGCCGGGCGTCCGGGTTGCCGGCCATCCAGCGCTCGTAGTCCTGGCTCGCCTGGTGGCGCACCAGCGGCGGCAGCACCGCGTCAAGGACCGGGGCGGGCAGCTCCTCGGCCAGGTCGCCGAGCGCCTGCCAGCCCCGCAGCCGGGTCCGCCAGGGACAGACACAGACCACCCCGTCGACCTCCAGCACGAAGGCGTCGTCGCTCTCGTGCACCGGCACCGGCACCGGCGGGGTCGGCAGCAGGTCGGCCAGCGAGCGGCGCAGCTCGTCCTGGTAGGAGGGGCGGTCGGGGCGCCGGGCGTAGCGGGCCCAGTGGCCGCGCTCGGGCTCGGGGAAGGCCGCCAGCGGCTCGTACACGCGGAGGTAGGACGCGTACGGGACGATCACCGAGGACACCTTGGGCACGCCTGCTCCCTCCCCCGGCTGCCACCGGGGAAACCTGCCGAACCCGCACACCGGCGAGCCGGAAAACTGTGCGGATCACACCACGCCCGTACTCCGGGTGGGGGGTGATCCTGAGGCTGCGCCGCCGTACGGCGGACGCAGGCTCTAATCTCATGCTCACAGACCCCGCCACCCGTACGGGAGCCTGTCACCCACCGCCGCTTCTTACCCAGGAGTCACCACAGTGACCGAAGTATCTGACGGCGTCCTGCACACCCTGTTCCACTCGGACCAGGGCGGTCACGAGCAAGTCGTGCTCTGCCAGGACCGGGCCAGCGGCCTCAAGGCCGTCATCGCCCTCCACTCCACCGCGCTCGGCCCCGCACTCGGCGGCACACGCTTCTACCCGTACGCGACCGAGGCGGAGGCCGTCGCCGACGCCCTGAACCTCGCGCGCGGCATGTCCTACAAGAACGCCATGGCCGGTCTCGACCACGGCGGCGGCAAGGCCGTGATCATCGGCGACCCCGACCGGATCAAGAGCGAGGAGCTGCTGCTCGCCTACGGCCGGTTCGTGGCCTCCCTCGGCGGCCGGTACGTCACCGCGTGCGACGTCGGCACCTATGTCGCCGACATGGACGTCGTGGCGCGCGAGTGCCGCTGGACGACCGGCCGCTCCCCGGAGAACGGCGGCGCCGGAGACTCCTCCGTCCTCACCGCCTTCGGCGTCTACCAGGGCATGCGGGCCTCCGCCCAGCACGTGTGGGGCGATCCGTCGCTGCGCGATCGCAAGGTCGGGATCGCGGGCGTCGGCAAGGTCGGCCACCACCTCGTGGAGCATCTGCGGGCCGAGGGCGCCGAGGTCGTGATCACGGACGTGCGCGCGGACGCCGTACGGCGCATCCTCGACCGGCATCCGGCAGGCGTCACCGCCGTCGCGCACACCGACGCGCTGATCCGGACCGAGGGACTCGACATCTACGCCCCCTGCGCGCTCGGCGGGGCCCTGAACGACGACTCCGTGCCGGTGCTGACCGCCAAGGTGGTGTGCGGCGCGGCCAACAACCAGCTCGCGCACCCGGGCGTCGAGAAGGACCTCGCGGACCGCGGGATCCTCTACGCGCCGGACTACGTGGTGAACGCCGGCGGGGTCATCCAGGTCGCCGACGAGCTCCACGGGTTCGACTTCGACCGGTGCAAGGGCAAAGCGGCGAAGATCTTCGACACCACGTTGGCGATCTTCGCACGTGCGAAGACGGATGGCATTCCGCCGGCCGCCGCGGCCGACCGGATCGCCGAACAGCGGATGCACGAGGCGGCCGCCGGACGCGGTCACTGAGCCTCGGGGAGGGCGCCGCGCGGCTTCCGCGCGGCGCCCGCGGTACCCGGCGGCGGCTTTAGAGAGAACTCTCACTTCGTACGGCGGGTCGCCCGCCCAGAAACGGTTAAAATCACCGTTGACCAGCGGGGAAAGGGCTCCTCGCAGGTTCTGGGCACGGGCACGTCCTGCGGGCGACGTACCGTATGGGCGTGGGCTCAGGTACCGTGGAAGCCCTACGGACCGGTCTCTCCACGGAGAGTCCGTTCCAGATCATGAACGCGTGTCAAGACTCTGGGGCCGTCGAGCCCCGTCACCGAGGGGGTCGAGCCATGGGGCGCGGCCGGGCCAAGGCCAAGCAGACGAAGGTCGCCCGCCAGCTGAAGTACAACAGCGGCGGGACTGACCTGTCGCGTCTGGCCAGCGAGCTGGGCGCTTCGACTTCGAGCCAACCGCCGAACGGCGAGCCGTTCGAGGACGACGAGGACGAAGACGACCCGTACGCCCAGTACGCGGATCTCTACAACGACGATGAGGACGACGAGGACGATCAGTCCGGTCCCGCCTCTCATCGTCGCGGCGCTTGACGATCTAGCCGCGCTCCACCCGGTCCGGGCGGGTTGCTCCGCCGGACCGGGTTTTGTGCGTGTTCGCTCCGCTGGGAGTGGCCGGGCGCCTCAGAGCTCGGGGGTCACTGTGCGTTCGCGGCCGCGGGTTCCCCGTGGCTGATCGCGCCGTTCCCCGCGCCCCTTTTGGGTCTTCGACCCATCGGGGGCGCTTTGGCGTGGCCGGATGCGTCGCCGGTCAGCCGCGTGCGTAGTCGCCGACCAGTTCGGCGCCTGTGGTGTGGTCGGCGCGGTCGGTGATCTCGCCCGCGACCCAGGCGTCGACGCCGCGGTCCGCCAAGGTGGTCAGGGCCACGTCGGCCGATTCCTGGGGGACGATGGCGATCATGCCCACGCCCATGTTCAGGGTCTTCTCCAGCTCCAGGCGTTCGACCTGACCGGTGGTGCCGACGAGGTCGAAGATCGGGGCCGGGGTCCAGGTGGAGCGGTCCACCGTGGCGTGCAGGGTGTCGGGGATCACACGGGCCAGGTTGGCGGCCAGGCCGCCGCCGGTGACGTGGCTGAAGGCGTGGACCTCGGTGGTGCGGGTGAGGGCGAGACAGTCCAGCGAGTAGATCTTCGTCGGCTCCAGCAGCTCCGCGCCGAGGGTGCGGCCGAGCTCGGCGATCTCGGCGTCCAGGGAGAGGCCCGCCTGGTTGAGCAGGACGTGCCGGACGAGCGAGTACCCGTTCGAGTGAAGGCCGGAGGCCGCCATGGCGATCACCGCGTCACCCGTACGGATACGATCCGGGCCGAGCAGGCGTTCGGCCTCGACCACGCCCGTGCCGGCGCCCGCGACGTCGAAGTCGTCGGGGCCGAGGAGGCCGGGGTGCTCGGCGGTCTCGCCGCCGACGAGGGCGCAGCCGGCGAGGACACAGCCCTCGGCGATGCCCTTGACGATGGCGGCGACCCGCTCGGGGTGGACCTTACCGACGCAGATGTAGTCGGTCATGAACAGCGGTTCGGCGCCGCAGACCACGATGTCGTCCATCACCATGGCGACCAGGTCGTGGCCGATGGTGTCGTAGACGCCCAGCTGACGCGCGATGTCGACCTTCGTGCCGACGCCGTCCGTGGCGGAGGCCAGCAGCGGGCGCTCGTAGCGCTTGAGGGCGGAGGCGTCGAAGAGGCCGGCGAAGCCGCCGAGGCCGCCGAGGACCTCGGGGCGCCGGGTCTTCTTGACCCACTCCTTCATCAGCTCTACGGCGCGGTCGCCCGCCTCGATGTCGACGCCCGCGGCTGCGTAGCTGGCACCAGTTGTCTCAGACATGACGGTGAGAACTTTCGTGTCGTACTGCGGCAGGTAAGCAGGTGTTACCGGCTGTCTACGGGCAGTCTTACGGGCGACGGATCGCGTCGGCCGCGGCCGTGGCGGCGGGTCCGGCCGCCAGCTCGGTCTCCAGGAGCTGCTTGCCGAGCAGCTCGGGGTCCGGCAGCTCCATCGGGTACTCGCCGTCGAAGCAGGCGCGGCAGAGGTTCGGCTTGGCGATGGTGGTCGCCTCGATCATGCCGTCGATGGAGATGTAGGCCAGGGAGTCGGCGCCCAGGGAGGTGCCGATCTCGTCGATCGTCATGCCGTTGGCGATGAGTTCGGCACGGGTGGCGAAGTCGATGCCGAAGAAGCAGGGCCACTTCACGGGCGGGGACGAGATCCGGATGTGGACCTCGGCGGCGCCCGCCTCGCGGAGCATCCGGACCAGTGCGCGCTGGGTGTTGCCGCGGACGATCGAGTCGTCGACGACCACCAGGCGCTTGCCCTTGATGACTTCCTTGAGCGGGTTCAGCTTCAGCCGGATTCCGAGCTGGCGGATCGTCTGGGAGGGCTGGATGAACGTACGTCCGACGTACGCGTTCTTCACCAGACCCGCACCGAACGGGATGCCCGAGGCCTCCGCGTAACCGATGGCGGCCGGGGTGCCGGACTCCGGGGTCGCTATGACCAGGTCGGCCTCGACAGGGGCTTCCTTGGCCAGCTTGCGGCCCATCTCCACGCGGGAGAGGTACACGTTCCGGCCGGCGATGTCGGTGTCCGGGCGGGCCAGGTACACGTACTCGAAGACACAGCCCTTGGGCTTCGCTTCCGCGAATCGCGAGGTGCGCAGGCCGTTCTCGTCGATGGCGACGAACTCGCCCGGCTCGATCTCGCGGACATAGCTCGCGCCGCAGATGTCGAGGGCGGCGGACTCGGAGGCGACCACCCAGCCGCGCTCCAGCCGGCCGAGGACCAGCGGGCGGATGCCCTGCGGGTCACGGGCGGCGTAGAGGGTGTGCTCGTCCATGAAGACGAGGGAGAAGGCACCGCGCACCTGCGGGAGGACCGTGTGGGCGGCCTCCTCGATGGTCAGCGGCTTGCCGTCCTCGTCGACCTGGGCCGCGAGGAGCGCGGTGAGCAGGTCGGTGTCGTTGGTGGCCGCGACGCGCGGCGTACGGCCCTCCTGCTTGGGCAGGTCGGCGACCATCTCGGCGAGCTGGGCCGTGTTGACCAGGTTGCCGTTGTGGCCGAGCGCGATGGAGCCGTGCGCGGTGGCACGGAACGTGGGCTGGGCGTTCTCCCAGACGGAGGCGCCGGTGGTCGAGTAGCGGGCGTGACCGACCGCGATGTGACCCTGGAGGGAACCGAGCGAGGTCTCGTCGAAGACCTGGGACACGAGGCCCATGTCCTTGAAGACGAGGATCTGGGAGCCGTTGCTGACCGCGATACCCGCGGATTCCTGGCCCCGATGCTGGAGGGCGTAGAGCCCGAAGTACGTGAGCTTGGCGACCTCTTCACCCGGGGCCCAGACACCGAAGACGCCACACGCGTCCTGGGGGCCTTTCTCGCCGGGGAGAAGGTCGTGGTTGAGTCGTCCGTCACCACGTGGCACGCCACCGAGTGTAGGCGAGATCGCGCACCGGTCCGAATCCGGTGATCTCGCCCGCCCCGGTCCCCGACTGCGGCCCTCCGCAGGTCACTTGTCGGCGACGGCTCCGACACCCGTGTTGTTTTCGCTGGTCAGCGTGATGCCGCGGTGATCGATCCGATACTTCACCGTGCCCTTGAAGAGCTCCAGAAGGCTGCGCTCGGCGGCCATGAGTGAATCCGAGCACATCTTGCGGGTGGTCCGCGGGTTGCCGAGGGTGATCTCGTCCTCGCTCACCGTGGCCTTCGCGGAGATGTCGTTGCAGCCGACGCTTCCGCTGAGGGTGCCCGCCTTCTTGTCGAGGGTGAACCAGGCCTTGCCCCGGGCGGCCTCGGGGAGCGAGGTGGCGACGTCGTGGTCCGTGAGGGAGTCGATCCGCCACGTGGTGCCGTAGAGCTCCGCGGGCTTCTCCTCGGTCAGCTCGACGGTGTCGCCGTCGCCGGTGGTGAGGGTGAGCTTGCCGTCGCCGGTGGTCGCGGCCGTGAACGTCTCGGTGTCGAGGGTGTGGGCGAAGCTCTTCTCGAACGTCATCGGGGCGTCGCCGCAGGCCATCTCGGTGGACCGGGCGGTCTCGAAGTCGATGCCGTCGTCCTCGAAGGCAGCGGTGGAGCCGAAGGTGTTGCAGCCGTAGTTGCCGTCGACGTCACCATTGTCGGCGATCTTCAGGTAGGCGCTGTCGGGGGCCTTCTGGGTCTTCCCGCCCACGGTCAGGCTGTCGACCTTCCAGCGGACGCCGGTGACCGAGGACTTCGTGGCGGCCGAGCCGACGTTGCCGCTGCCGGAGTCGCCGGCCGACTCGGTGCCGCAGGCCGCGAGCAGCGGGAGCGGGAGCAGTGCCAGGGCGGTGAGGGTCAGTCGCTTGTCCATGGCGGTGGGACGGGTGGGGTGCGTGGGTGGTTCCACCGGGTTTCGTGGCCCGGATCAGCGCATCAGGGGCAGCAGCCCGCTCAGGTCCGCCCGCTCGCCGCTCGCGCTGACCTGGGCGCCGTCCAGGGCGGCGGCCCACTCGACCCGGCCGGTCGCGAGCCGGACCCAGGTCAGCGGGTCGGTCTCGACGACGTTCGGCGGGGTGCCCCGGGTGTGCCGGGGCCCCTCCACGCACTGCACGACGGCGTACGGCGGGATCCGCACCTCCGTGGAGCCACCGGGCGCCCTGGCGGCGAGGGTGTCGGCGAGCAGCCGGACGCAGGTGGCGAGGGCGGTCCGGTCGAAGGGGACGTCGAGGCCGGGGACGGCGGCGTTCAGGTCGTCGGTGTGGACGACCAGCTCGATCGTGCGGGTGACCAGGTAGTCGTCGAGCAGCATGCCGCCGGCCCGAGTGTCGATGATCCGGCCCTGCGGGGCTGCCTCGAGCGCGTCTGCGAGCCGCCGCTGCACGTCCGCGTAGAGGGCGGCGAGGACGGGGTGGGCCTCGGCCAGCTCGTGGCTCCTCTCCGCGATGGCAGCGGCGTGCGCGGCGGTCGCGGAGGGGTAGTCGAGCGCGTTCAGCTCGGCCTTCGGGGGCTCCGGCCGCTCCAGGGCCCGGCTGACGCTCTCCACGGCCATGGTGAGGTGCGCGGCCAGGTCCCGCACGGTCCACTCCCCGAGCCGCGTCGGCGAGGCGAGCTGCTCCGCGGTGAGGGTGCCCACCGCCTCCCGTACGTTCTCGAACTGGGCCAGCACCGCCTTGCGGGTCTTGGCGGGGTCGTAGGCGCGGGGGCGTTTCCTGGCGGGGGGCATGGAGTGAGCGTAGGGGAGGGCGGGGCGGGCGGGAGGGTCACCCGGAAGGATGATCGAAGGCGGGGTGCGCCTCGCTCCGGCGGTCCCCCGGCGACACTGGCCTTTTCGCCAGGAGGGAGGCGGTCCGACGGCCATGGCAGAGCGCACGTCCCAGATGTCGGTGGAGGATTTCGAAACGATCGCCGCTGCCGCCCCCGAGACCGTCGCGCTGGAGTTCGTCGGCGGGCGGATCGGGGTCAAGAAGGCGACGGACGGGGACCACGGCACTATCGTGGCCTGGCTGGCCCGGTGCTGTATGCGGTCGAGGCCCGACCTGGACCTGTGTCATGACCGGGGACTCCGCGTGGAGACCTCCCGGCGCGGCAGAGCGAGGCCGGACGCCGTGATCGCGCCCGAGGCCCACTTCGCGGGACACGGCGAGTGGGCCGACCCCGACGGTGCCCTCATGGTCGTCGAGGTCACCTCGTACGACTCCGACACCGACCGGCGGGACCGGCACGAGAAGCCCGCGGCGTACGGGCAGTCCGGGATCCCCCTGTATCTGCTGATCGACCGGGACTCGTGCACCCTCACCGTGCACAGCGGCCCGGACCGGCAGGTCGGCGGTTACCGCGACGTACGCATCGCGAAGTTCGGCGAGAAGGTCCGCATCCCCGGCCCGATGAACATCGAACTGGACACAGAGATCCTCAAGAACTACGTCCGCTGACCCCGAGGACATGGCGAAGCCCCGCCCGGACGTACCGATCCGGGCGGGGCTTCGTCGTATGCGGGACTACGCCAGCAGGGCCGGGATCGTGCCCTCGTGGGCCGTGCGCAGCTCCTCCAGGGAGAGGGTGAACTCGCCCTGGATCTCGACCGTGTCGCCGTCCACGACACCGATGCGCGTGACCGGGAGCCCCCGGGCGCCGCACATGTCGTTGAAGCGGACCTCCTCGGAGCGGGGGACGGCCACGACGGCGCGGCCGGCCGACTCCGAGAGGAGGAAGGTGAACGCGTCCAGACCGTCGGGGACGATCAGGCGGGCGCCCTTGCCGCCGAGCAGCGCCGACTCCACCACCGCCTGGATCAGGCCGCCGTCGGAGAGGTCGTGCGCGGAGTCGATCATGCCGTCGCGGGAGGCGGAGATCAGGATCTCGGCGAGCAGGCGCTCGCGCTCCAGGTCGACCTGCGGGGGCAGACCGCCGAGGTGGTCGTGGACGACCTGGGACCAGGCCGAGCCGCCGAACTCCTCACGGGTGTCGCCGAGCAGGTAGAGCAGCTGGCCCTCCTCCTGGAAGGCGACCGGCGTGCGGCGCGCGACATCGTCGATGACGCCCAGGACCGCGACGACCGGGGTGGGGTGGATGGCCACCTCGCCCGTCTGGTTGTAGAGGGAGACGTTGCCGCCGGTCACCGGGGTGCCCAGCTGCTGGCAGGCGTCCGCCAGACCGCGTACGGCCTCGGCGAACTGCCACATGACCGCCGGGTCCTCCGGCGAGCCGAAGTTCAGACAGTCGGAGACGGCGAGCGGCTTGGCGCCGGTGGTGGCGACGTTGCGGTACGCCTCCGCCAGGGCCAGCTGGGCGCCGTGGTACGGGTCCAGCTTGGCGTAGCGGCCGTTGCCGTCGGTCGCGATGGCGACGCCCAGGCCGCTCTCCTCGTCGACGCGGATCATGCCGGAGTCCTCGGGCTGGGCGAGGACCGTGTTGCCCTGCACGAAGTGGTCGTACTGCGAGGTGATCCAGGACTTCGAGGCCTGGTTGGGGGACGCCACCAGCTTCAGGACCTGGTCCCTCAGCTCCTCGGACGTCGCCGGGCGCGGCAGCTTGTTCGCGTCGTCCGCCTGGAGCTCGTCCTGCCAGGACGGGCGGGCGTACGGGCGCTCGTAGACCGGGCCGTCGTGCGCGACCGTGCGCGGGTCGACGTCGACGATCTTTCCGCCGTGCCAGAAGATCTCCAGCCGGTCGCCGTCGGTGACCTCACCGATCACCGTGGCGATGACGTCCCACTTGTCGCAGATCTCCAGGAAGCGGTCGACCTTCTCCGGCTCCACGACCGCGCACATGCGTTCCTGCGACTCGCTCATGAGGATTTCCTCGGGCGAGAGGGTCGAGTCGCGCAGGGGGACGTCGTCGAGGGTGACGCGCATGCCGCCGGAGCCGTTGGACGCCAGCTCGGACGTGGCGCAGGACAGGCCCGCCGCGCCGAGGTCCTGGATGCCGACGACCAGCTTCTCCTTGAACGCCTCCAGGGTGCACTCGATGAGGAGCTTCTCCTGGAAGGGGTCGCCGACCTGGACGGCGGGCCGCTTGGAGGGCTTGGCGTCGTCGAAGGTCTCGGAGGCCAGGATGGAGGCGCCGCCGATGCCGTCGCCGCCGGTGCGGGCCCCGTAGAGGATGACCTTGTTGCCGGCGCCGGAGGCCTTCGCGAGGTGGATGTCCTCGTGCCGCATGACGCCGATGGCACCGGCGTTGACCAGCGGGTTGCCCTGGTAGCAGGCGTCGAAGACGACCTCGCCGCCGATGTTCGGCAGGCCCAGGCAGTTGCCGTAGCCGCCGATGCCGGCGACGACGCCGGGCAGGACGCGCTTGGTGTCGGGGTGGTCGGCCGCGCCGAAGCGCAGCGGGTCGACGACGGCGACCGGGCGGGCGCCCATCGCGATGATGTCGCGCACGATGCCGCCGACGCCCGTGGCCGCGCCCTGGTAGGGCTCGACGTACGAGGGGTGGTTGTGCGACTCGACCTTGAAGGTGACCGCGTAGCCCTGGCCGACGTCGACGACGCCGGCGTTCTCGCCGATGCCGACGAGGAGGGCGTCCGACTGGGGTGCCTTCTCGCCGAACTGGCGCAGGTGGACCTTCGAGGACTTGTACGAGCAGTGCTCGGACCACATGACGGAGTACATGGCCAGCTCGGCACCGGTGGGCCGGCGGCCGAGGATCTCGACGACCCGCTCGTACTCGTCCTTTTTCAGGCCCAGTTCGGCCCAGGGCAGCTCGACGTCGGGGGTCGCGGCCGCGTGCTCGACCGTGTCCAGAGGCGTCCGGCTCATGCGTTGACCAGCTTCTTGAGGATCGAGGTGAAGAACGGGAGGCCGTCGGTGCGGCCGGTGCCGATCAGCGGCTCCACGGCGTGCTCCGGGTGCGGCATGAGGCCCACCACGTTGCCGGCCTCGTTGGTGACGCCGGCGATGTCGCGCTGGGAGCCGTTGGGGTTGAAGTCGAGGTACCGGAAGGCGACACGGCCCTCGGCCTCCAGCTTGTCCAGCGTGTACGCGTCGGCGACGTACTGCCCGTCGTTGTTCTTCAGCGGGATGTGGATCTCCTGGCCGGCCGTGTAGTCGGTGGTCCAGGAGGTCTCGGCGTTCTCCACCCGCAGCTTCTGGTCACGGCAGATGAAGTGCAGGTGGTCGTTGCGCAGCATCGTGCCCGGGAGGAGGTGGGCCTCGGTGAGGATCTGGAAGCCGTTGCAGATGCCGAGGACCGGCAGTCCGGCCTTCGCCTGCTCGATGAGCGTCTCCATCACCGGCGAGAAGCGCGCGATGGCGCCGGCGCGCAGATAGTCGCCGTAGGAAAACCCGCCGCACAGCACCACGGCGTCGACCTGGTGGAGGTCCTTGTCCTTGTGCCAGAGAGCGACGGGCTCGGCACCGGCGAGCCGGATCGCGCGCTGCGTGTCCCGGTCGTCGAGGCTGCCGGGAAAAGTGACGACGCCAATACGTGCGGTCACTTTCCGACCTCCGCGACTTCCTCCACCTTGACGGTGAAGTCCTCGATCACGGTGTTGGCGAGGAAGGATTCCGCCAGTTCATGGATGCGGGCGAGCGCGGCGTCGTCCACCGGTCCGTCAACTTCCAGTTCGAATCGCTTTCCCTGACGTACGTCGGAGACGCCCTCGAAACCGAGGCGCGGCAGCGCGCGCTGCACCGCCTGGCCCTGGGGGTCGAGGATCTCCGGCTTGAGCATGACGTCGACTACGACGCGTGCCACTGGCACTCCCGGTGTGTGGTGCTGAGCAGGTTCCTTCAGACTACCCGTACAAAATTTCTACGCGGGTAGATTAGTAGGAAACTACAGGGATTCCGGGTGACGGCGGTCACGATCAGGTATCGGACGATCACCCTCACGAAAACTTCCGGGAAAGATCTCGGATCCCTATTGCGCGAGGGACACGCGGGCAGATTAAGTCTGTCTTCACAATGCAATGCCGGGCACTGTACAAATGAATTGGCAATAGCCGATACTTTGCCCAAATAACAGCCGGACAGTCGACATCTTCCTGACGTCAGGGCACGTCAACGGAGAGATGTCGCACGAAGGGACCGATATTCGTGGCGCAGCGTGTCGTGGTCACTCTCTCCGACGACATCGACGGCTCGGAAGCGGCGGAGACGATCGCCTTCGGACTCGACGGCAAGTCGTACGAGATCGACCTGAACGAAGCCAACGCCAAGAAACTGCGTAAGGCGCTCGCGCCCTACGTCGAGGCCGGCCGCAAGCGGTCGAGGTCGGGCAAGGCGTACAAGCAGACCCAGGTGGCCCCGGACCCGGCGGCCGTACGCGCCTGGGCCCAGGCCAACAAGCTGGAGGTCCCCGCGCGCGGCCGGATCCCCAAGAGGGTCTACGAGGCGTTCACCGAGGCGCAGTAGGCACACCTCCGTCGGCCGTCCTCAGAGCCCGTCAGCGGGCCCCGAGGGCGGTCGACTTGGGTGCCGGGGACAACCGACTTGCGTTGCCCCCCGGCGGATCAGCTAGAGTCTGGAGCACGCCGAGGGGCAAGGCCGAAAGGCCCGGCTCACCGGAGTCACGCGGGTGTAGTTCAGTAGTAGAACATCCCCCTTCCAGGGGGAAGGCGCAGTGTGCAATTCCTGTCACCCGCTCTGATCACTTACCAGCCACTCCTGTGGATCAGGTAATGTGGTCTTCGCGCCGATCGGTGGGAGCCGGTCGGAGGCAATGCGGACGTAGCTCAGTTGGTAGAGCGCAACCTTGCCAAGGTTGAGGTCGCGAGTTCGAGCCTCGTCGTCCGCTCTGGAAAGCAAGACCCCGGTCCACTGGACCGGGGTCTTCTTCATGTTCCCCCACCCCCGTCTGACATTTGTCATGTCGGCTGATGACAGCGCGCACTGCCCCACGTCCCGTACCGCCGGGACGCTGGAGACATGAAAACGAACGGGCACGAGGACGTGAACACTCACGATCACGAGAACGTGATCGAGGTCACCGACCTGCGGCGCGTGTACGGGGGCGGTTTCGAGGCCGTACGGGGAATCACCTTCTCCGTCGGCCGGGGCGAACTCTTCGCACTTCTCGGCACCAACGGCGCGGGGAAGACCTCGACGGTCGAACTGCTGGAAGGACTCGCACCGCCGTCCGGCGGCCGCGTCCGGGTCCTCGGGCACGACCCCTACGGGGAGCGCGCCGTCGTACGCCCCCGGATCGGCGTGATGCTCCAGGAGGGCGGCTTCCCCTCCGAGCTGACCGTCGCGGAGACGGTACGGATGTGGGCCGGCTGCACCAGCGGGGCGCGTCCCGTCGGCGAGGCCCTGGACATCGTCGGGCTCGGGCGCCGGGCCGGCGTACGGGTCAAGCAGTTGTCCGGGGGTGAGAAGCGGCGCCTCGACCTGGCGCTCGCGCTCCTCGGGCGCCCCGAGGTGCTGTTCCTGGACGAGCCGACCACCGGGCTCGACGCGGAGGGCCGCCAGGACACCTGGGAGCTGGTGCGGGAGCTGCGCGACGCGGGGACGACCGTGCTGCTCACCACGCACTACCTGGAGGAGGCCGAGGACCTGGCCGACCGGCTCGCCATCCTCCACGAGGGCACGGTCGCCGCGACCGGGACACCGGCCGAGGTGACCGCCTCCCAGCCGTCCCGCATCTCCTTCGAACTGCCCGCCGGGTACTTCCTCGGCGACCTGCCCCCGCTCGGCGAACTCGGCGTCACCGGACACGAGGAGCACGACCGCGTGGTGGTGCTGCGCACCGCCGAACTGCAGCGGGCGGCCACCGGGCTGCTGCTCTGGGCCGAGCGGGCCCGCGTCGAACTGCGCCGGCTCGAGGTGCGGTCCGCCTCGCTGGAGGAGGCGTTCCTGCGGATCGCGCGGGAGACGGCGGAGGCGGCGCGCGCGGGCGCGGACACCGGAACGGAATCGCGCACGGACACGGGAACGCGCAAGAAAGGGGTAGCGGCATGAGCACGACCACAGGGGCCACCGGTACGGCGGCGGAGGCAGGCACGGCGACCGTCCCCACCGCCGGGACCACGACCCTCAAGGGCCGGATGACCGCGCTCGCCCGCGCCGAGCTGACACTGCTGGGACGCAGCCGGGCCACGCTGATCACGGCGTTGCTCGTCCCGCTGCTGCTGCCGCTCAGCGTGCAGTCGGCGACCGACCAGATGGATCTGAAGGAGGCGGGACTGAGCGTCGGGATGGTCATCCTGCCCGCCGGCATCGGCTTCTCGCTGCTCTTCGCGATCTACACCGCCCTGACCAACATCTACGTCGTACGCCGTGAGGAACTCGTCCTCAAGCGGCTGCGGACCGGTGAGCTGCGCGACCCCGAGATCCTCATCGGTGCCTCGCTGCCCGCCGTCGGCATCGGGCTGGCGCAGTGCCTGCTCATGGCGGTCGGCTGCTCGATCCTGCTCGACGTCGGAGCGCCGTCCGCGCCCCACCTGGCCGTCGTGGGTGTGCTGCTCGGTGTCGTGCTGTGCGTGGCGCTGGCGGCGGTCACCGCGAGCTTCAGCCGTACCTCCGAGAGCGCGCAGGTCACCAGCCTGCCGCTGATGTTCGTCTCCCTGCTGGGATCGGGCATCACCGTGCCGCTCGAGGTGCTGCCCGACCGCGTGGCGTCGATCTGCGAACTGCTGCCGCTCAGCCCCGTCATCACGCTGGTGCGCGGTGGCTGGACCGGTGACCTGTCCGCGTACGACGCCCTGGGCGCCGTCGCCACCGCGCTGGCCTGGACCGTGCTCGCCGTGTTTGCTGTACAGCGGTGGTTCCGCTGGGAACCGCGCCGATGAGGGGAGTTGAGCCATGCGGGGGCCGGGGGCCTGGTGGCGGGCGAAGAGCACCGCGGGCAAGGTGGACACGTACACGCGGTGGTCGTTCCACTCGTTTGTGTTGATCGAGGTCGGCGGGTTCGGGATACCCCTCTTCGGCCAGGTGCCGACGCGGCACGCCAGTTGGTTCTTCGTCCTGCTGTGCGCGCACGGCGTGCTCTCGTCCTTCACTGTCTCCCGGGCGCTCGACGGGGTGCGCGGGCGCCGTGCCCAGCCCGTACGCCTGCTCTGGGCCTTCGGGGCCGTCTCCGCACTGGTCGGTCTCGTCGCGATGCTGCTCGCCCGCAGCGCGAACCTCGACGAGGAGGCTCGCACGGCGCTGGGCGTGGCGTTCGGCGGTGTGCTGATCTTCAGCATCGGCACCCTCGCGCTCGGCGTGCACGGCCGCCGGCGTCTGCTGGCCCTGATCGTGTCCTGCTCCGTCGGCGGCGGGGCGTGGGCCCTCGGTGTGGGGGCCGACGGTGCCGCCGCGCTGGCCACACTGGTGGCGGTGTTCCTCGCCACCACCCTCATCTCCTTCACGTCCTTCTTCTCCGTCTGGCTGTTGAAGGCCGTCTACGAGCTGGAGGACGCCCGCGAGACCCGCGCCCGCCTCGCCGTCGCCGAGGAGCGGCTGCGCTTCGGGCGCGACCTGCACGACGTGATAGGCCGCAACCTCGCGGTCATCGCCCTGAAGAGCGAGCTGGCGGTCCAACTGGCCCGCCGGGAACGGCCCGAGGCCGTCGAGCAGATGATCGAGGTCCAGCGGATCGCGCAGGAGTCGCAGCGCGAGGTGCGGGAGGTCGTACGGGGCTACCGGGAGGCCGACCTAGGCGTCGAACTCTCCGGTGCGCAGGGCGTGTTGGCGGCGGCCGGCATCAACTGCTCGGTGGACGGGGCGGACACCGCCGGGCTGCCCGGCGAGGTGCAGTCCGCGCTCGCCTGGGTGGTGCGGGAAGCGACGACGAACGTCCTGCGGCACGGGAACGCCGATCAGTGCGCTGTGGTGCTGCGGGTGAGAGAGGGGCAGGTGGTGCTGACCGTGGAGAACGACGGGATTCGTACGGGCGGCGGCGAGCAGGCGGTGGGCTCCGTTTCCGGGGCTGGTTCGGGGCTCGCCGGGCTGCGGGAGCGGCTGGCGGTGGTGGACGGGACGTTGGAGGCGGGTCCGGTGGGTGGCGAGGCGTTCCGGGTGGTGGCGCGGGTGCCGCTGGGGTCCGGGGGTTCGAAGGGCTCGGGGTCGGGGTCGGGCTCGGGCTCGATGGGCTTGGCCTCGGGCTCGGCCGGTTCGAGGAAGGAGTCGGCGTCGGGGCCTGCGTCGCGGGGTGCGGGGGCCGTCGTCGGGTCGGCCGCGGTGCCGGAGAGCGCTTCATGAGCGACGTGCCGGAGGCGCCGCGGCGGGTACGGCTGCTGCTCGCGGACGACGAGCATCTGATCCGGGGAGCGCTGGCCGCGTTGCTGGCGCTGGAGGACGACCTGGTGGTGGTCGCGGAGGCGGCGAGCGGGCCGGAGGCGCTGGCGATGGCGCGGGCCCACGAACCGGATGTCGCGGTGCTGGATCTGCAGATGCCGGGCGCGGACGGTGTGAGGGTCGCCACATCGCTGCGGGCCGAACTGCCGGGCTGTCGCGTGCTGATCGTGACCGGTCATGGCCGGCCGGGGCATCTGAAGCGGGCCCTCGAAGCGGGTGTGCGCGGGTTCGTCCCCAAGACCGTCAGCGCGCAACGGCTCGCGGAGATCATCCGGACCGTGCACGCGGGGAACCGCTATGTGGACCCGGAGTTGGCGGCCGACGCGATCTCCTCCGGGGACTCGCCGCTGACCGCGCGGGAGGCCGAGGTGCTCGAATTCGCCGCCGACGGGGCGCCCGTCGCGGAGATCGCCGAGCGGGCCGCGCTGACCCAGGGGACTGTCCGGAACTATCTGTCGTCGGCCGTCTCCAAGCTCGGCGTGGAGAACCGGCACGCGGCGGTGCGGCTCGCCCGGGAGCGAGGTTGGGTATAGTAGGCCTCGCGCCACGGCGCAGCGCGGACGTAGCTCAGTTGGTAGAGCGCAACCTTGCCAAGGTTGAGGTCGCCAGTTCGAACCTGGTCGTCCGCTCGTGAGATAGGTCGAAAGAAGGCCCCGGTCCACTGGACCGGGGCCTTCTTCGTGTCCCGCGGCTCTACGACCAGCTCGTGCCCGTCAGCCGCTCGTACGCCTCCACGTACTTGGCGCGGGTCGCGGCGATGATCTCCTCGGGCAGCGGCGGCGGGGGCTGCTCGCTCTTGCGGTCCCAGCCCGAGGCCTCCGAGGTCAGCCAGTCGCGGACGAACTGCTTGTCGAAGGACGGCTGGGCGTGACCCGGCTCCCAGAGGTCGGCCGGCCAGAAGCGGGAGGAGTCCGGGGTGAGCACCTCGTCGGCGAGGACGAGGGTGTCGCCCTCGTAGCCGTACTCGAACTTGGTGTCGGCCAGGATGATCCCCCGGTCACGGGCGATGTCCCGGGCCCGGCTGTAGACGGCGAGGGTCGTCTGGCGCAGCTGGGCGGCGGTCTCAGCGCCGACCTGGCGGGCGACCTCCTCGTACGACACGTTCTCGTCGTGCTCGCCGACGGCGGCCTTGGTGGCCGGGGTGAAGATCGGCGCCGGCAGCTCCGAGCCGTCGACCAGGCCCTCGGGGAGGGCGAGACCGCAGACCGTACGGGAGTCGTTGTACTCCAGCAGGCCCGAGCCGGTGAGATAGCCGCGGGCGACGGCCTCGACCGGGACCATCGCGAGCGACTTGCAGACGAGGGTGCGGCCCGCCCAGTCGGCGGGGGCGCCCTGCGGGAGTTCGGTGCTCAGGACGTGGTTCGGAACCAGGTCGGCGAGCTGGTCGAACCACCAGAGGGACAGCTGCGTGAGGACGCGCCCCTTGTCGGGAATCTCCGTCGGCAGCACCCAGTCGAACGCGGACGTTCGATCGCTGGCGACCATCACGAGGTCGCCCGCCTCGTTCTGGTACAGCTCGCGCACCTTGCCGGTGTGCAGGTGCACCAGGCCCGGAACCTGGAGCGGCTCGGGCTTTTCTACGAATCCGGACACGGTTCCTCCCCGTGGTGATGTCCAAGTGGCTCGATTCTCCCGTACGAGGGCGACCGGTCGTGCCCAGGGGGTGCTTCGGCGAGCGCCGGCGCGGGACTCGGCACCGGACGCGGTACGGGACTCGATGCGCCACTCAGTCACGTTTGCAGATGCGGTCCAGGAGGTTTGCGGTGGCGCGCTGGACGCGGGTGTCGACGTGGCCCGGTCGGTCCAGGGCCGGGGACCACGCGAACGTTCCGGATGCGAAGACCCAGGCACCGGAGGGGGCCCGGTACAGGGAGGTCTCCTGGTGCCGGACGATGTCGTCGGCGTCCCGGTACGGGGAGTGGGCGAGGAGGATACGGCCCTGGTGCTCGGGGAGCGGCGTGCGCGGGAAGTAGCGGTCGGCCTCACCGGCGACCATGCCCGCCAGCTCGTCGTTCTCGTGGGCGCCGGTCGCGTCCCAGAGCCAGTGGTCGGCGTTGCGCACGACCAGGGGGTGGGGGTCGGGGACCCGGCCTTCGTACTGGATGCCCATCAACTGCTGCTCGGGACGGTCGATTTCGCGCCACAGTGCGGGTTTGCCGGGGCCCCGGCGTTTTCGGCAGGTGAGGAGGCGGTCGGGGGCTCCGGACGGGGAAGGGCCCAGCTCCACCTGCCAGTACATGGTGTTGGAGGAGAGGAAGACGAGTGAGGTGCCGCCGTCCCGGGCGAGCTCGGCGGTGCGGCGCATCTGCGGCGACCAGTACTCGTCGTGGCCCGGGAACACCAGGCCCCGGTAGCGGGTCGGATCGACGCGGCCGGAGTGCAGGTCGCGGGCGTCGGCGTAGGCGAGGTCGTAGCCGTAGCGCTCGGCCCAGCGGATGAAGTCGTAGGCGTGCCCGACGTGGAGGGGCAGACCGGCGCCGGCGTACGGGCGGTCGAAGGAGACGGTCGTCGCCGCGCCGGACTCCCCGAGCAGCCGGCCGTTCTCGTCCCAGGCGTGGTAGAGGCTGGCGCCCGTGCGGCCGTCCTCCGGATAGAGGTTGTACGCCTGCCAGGTGATGTCCGGGAGCAGGAGCAGCAGGTCGGCCTGGCGGTCGTCGCGGACGGTGAACGGCACGTGGGAGCGGTAGCCGTCGGCGGTGGTCAGGACCGCCACGTACGCGCCGACGTTCCAGTACGTCGGGATCTGCAGGCGCCAGGAGAGCCACCAGTGGTGGCAGGAGACCGTGCGGTCGGCGGTCAGGGGCGGGGGCTGGACGATGCCGGAGAGGCGCGGGCTGGTGATGATCTTCGCCGCGCCGTCGCCGCTGTAGTGGCCGATGCGGTAGATGTCGACGCCGAACTCCTGGGGCGGGTCGACGGTGATGTGGAAGTCGATGGATTCGCCGGGGGCGGCGGCGCCGGTCGCGGCGAAGCCCTTGATCTGGCGGCGCACGTCGTCGGCGGAGCGGGGGCCGCCCGGTGCGGTACGGGGGGCGGGGACGCGGGCCCGGGCGCCGGTGCGGCCTCCTTTGGCCGGCTGGTCCGGCTCCGGCGGGCCCGGCTCGACGTACCAGGGGACCACGTGGCCCGTGTCGTCGAAGTACGTCACGTTGCCCCGGAGCCAGGGGACGGGGCCCTGGCCGAAGGGGTCCGTCACGGCGTGGGCGAGTGCGCCCGACTCCCACCGGCGGATGTGGTGCTCCGAGTCCATGAATGGTCCCCTCCCTCGTCCCCCGTGAGCTTTCGCAAGCCCTTGCTATGTAAGCGATCGGTCCCAGCACATCACATTACGCACGCGCTCCGTCACCGTTCGTTGCGAATTGGCGAGAGTGGAACAGCTGCCTCCGGGTGGGGAGTTGGGTGGGGCGGGGCGTGGCCCGGGTGGTCGGGGGGTGCCCGCGCAGGTGGGGGGCGGTGTGCGCCTGTGGGTGGGGCCGTGGACTTCGACGGTGGAGAGTGTGGGCTTCGGCCGGGGGTGGAGGGCAGGGCTCCCGAAGGTGGGAGACGGGGATCGTCAGTTCGGGGGCGTGGGGGGAGGGGGGAGGGGTGGGGTAGTGGAGCGGTGAGTGGTGGTGCGTGGTCGAGCGAGGCGTGGGTGATCGGGCCGCCATGGGTGGTCGGCGGCGTGTGGGTGGGCCTACGGGGGCGTGGGGGCCCTGCTTCAGACCAGGCGGACCGGTTTTTCCGGGCGGACGCCCAGGCGGCGGAGCCAGTCGCGGAGGGGGGCGGGGTCGCCGTCCTCCACGAGGGTCAGGACCCTGGGGGCGAGGTCGGCCGCTCGTTCGCCGTCGACGAGGAGGGAGGGGCCGTCGAGCCAGTCCAGGCCCGGGGTCGCGCCCGCCGTGTCCATCGCCGCGCAGCAGACCATCGCGGTGACGTGCTCGGCCAGCAGCTCACGGCCCGTGCGGGGCGGCTGCATCGGGAACAGCGGCAACAGCCCGTCGTCCCACAGCGCCCGATCCGGCCCCTGCGCCTCGGCTCCGCCGCCCGCGGCGGACGCGGCGGGCGGTGCGGCGGCCTCCTCCCGCGCCAGCTCGGCGGTCAACGCGGCGGCCAGGCCCGCGGACCGGACGTTGGCGAGACCGGGTTCGTCGTCGTCCTCACCGAGTCCGACACCGCCGCCGGGACCGGCGTCGAAGCCGTCCCCGAGGCCGTCGCTGACGCTGACGTCGAATCCGACAGCAGCGTCGGCACCGGCGCCGGCGCCGTCGGCGTAACCGTGGCTCTCGCCGTCGCCGTCGCCGTCGCCGTCGCCGAGACGGTCAACACCGCCGCCGTCGGCACCGGTTCGGCCACTGTCACCATGGCCGTGGCTCTCGCCGCCGCCGTGGTCCTCGCCGTCGCCGTCGCCGAGTGGGGATATGTGGTGCCGGTCCGGTTCCTGGGCGGGGTTGGGCTCATGCCGGCGGGCGGCATGGAGTCCTTCGGCGGCCTGGTCCGTCGTCGGGGTCGGGGCGGGGCTCGTCAGGGTCGTCAGGTGGTTGAGGACCCGGGAGAGGGTGGGGCCGCCGGGGGCGGGGCCGGTGGGGTCCGGGGTCGGGTCGCTCGTGGTGTGGCGGACGCCCAACGTGTCGAGGACGCGGTGGAGTCGGGCCGCGTCGGTCCGCCATTTGCGGTCGACGACCTCGTCCGGGTACTCGTGCCAGTCGACCGGAGCCCAGTCGCCGCCGGACTCGGCGGGGCCGCCGTGGAAAAGGCGGGCGGCGAGGAGGGACGCGGCCTCGTCGACCGTCCCGGGCTCTTCGAGCAGGTCGCAGGCGGGGCGCTCGCCGAGCCGGGAGGCGAATCCCTCGGCCAGGCGGTCGCGGCGGGACAGCTCCGTGAGCGCGGCGACCACACCCGCGTCCAGGCGGGACGGCCAGCGGCCCATCCGCCAGGCGGGCAGCGCGACCCGGGTGAGGAGGCGGTCCCAGCCCGCGTAGGCCAGGCCGACCTGCTCCTGGGCGACGATCCGCAGACCGTAGTCCACAGCCTGTGCACGCTCGGCCGCGGCGGCGGCGACCCCGCGCTCCATCTCGGCCGCGTGCCCGCGACAGCCGCGCAGGAGCAGCCGGGTGACCCAGCCGACCCCGCCCAGCACCGAGCGGACGAGCGGGCCGTGCGTCGGCGACGAGGTGACGGCCACGGCCGCGTCCAGCCCGCGTACGAAACGCCGGGCCGCGGCTATGTCCGGGTGCGCCGACGGTCCCGTACCGGCAACGACCGGGGCCAGCACCGCTCGTAGCTCCCCGACCCGCATCCACCACAGGAAGGGTGAGCCGATGACGAGCACCGGGGCGGTGGGCGGGCGGTGCCGACGGGGTGAGGAGAGCCCGGGCTCCACACCTGATCGTGGATCTGATCGCGAGCCTGAGCGCGCGCCTGATCGCGGACGCGACGGGAGGCCGGACCGCAGGCCCGACGGCGGATCCGGGTGCGGGCCGGGTGATGATCCACGGGCTGTTCCGCGGACGTCCGTCATGTCGTCGGGCCGGTCGGTGGCCGTGACACCCGTGCCCCTGTCGGCCGCCCCGGAGGAACCGGCGGTCTCCGATCGGGGCTCGGGCGAGCTGTGGGACGGGTGGGTGCGGTCCTCCAGCCAGCTGTCGCAGTCCGGGGTGAGCGCTATCGCGGAGGGGGGCGGGACGTCGAGGCGGTCCGCCAGATCCCGGACCAGGCGGTAGAGATCGGGGGCCGCCTGCTCGGTGATCGAGACCGTGGGGCTCACGGCGGGCCGGGCGCGGGCGACGACGAGCGCGATGCCGGCGGCGGCGAGGAGCACGACGACGGCGAGGCCGGAGACGAACCAGCTCGCCATGGACCAGCCCGGGCCGGTCAGCCGGCCGGTCGCCCCGCCGGCCAGCAGGACGACGGCGGCCGCCGCGGGCAGCAATGCCACGGCCAGCGCCCTGCTGCGGACCCGCAGCACGGCGAGGGCCCGGGAGCGCGCGGCCTGCGCGCCCGCCTCCTCACCACCTGCCATACCGGTCACGACCCGACGTCACCCCCTGCTGTCCCGTGTGGCGCACACCGCGACGACTGCGACGACTGCTCGTCGAAGTGGTCGCCGCCGAATGCCCTGACGTTGCTCACTCCCCCACTGTGGCACCGACCACTGACATCGCAATGCCGGTGGGCCAAGTGCCGGAACGCTTGCGCCGCACCCTAGTTGGGGGCCCGGCCGCCGTCAGCCGGATGGACCATCGCTCACTCGATGGAATGGCTTTGGGGAGAGGTGAATGACGCTGGGCAAGGATCGGGCCCCGGATTCCGAAGGATTTTCCAGGGGTTCCTGGGGGTCTCCGAGGGATGCCGGGGCCTGGGGTTCGTACCCGTTGATGAGGCTTCGTATGCGGATGTCGCGAACGGGGCGGTTGTGTTCGGTTGCGTGGGGATGGGCGTGCGGGCCGCCGTGTCGCGCGACCCGCGGCCGGTCGGGCCCGAGCCGGACGGTCAGGCCTCGGCCGCTGCCTTGGCCGCGATGTCCGAACGGTGTTGGGAGCCGTCCAGGCCGATGCGGGCCACGGCGGTGTACGCGCGGTCGCGGGCCTGGGTGAGGTCCTTGCCGGTGGCGGTGACGGAGAGGACGCGGCCTCCGGAGCTGACGATGTCGTCACCGGCGCGCTTGGTGCCGGCGTGCAGGACGTACGCGTGCGGGGCGTCCACGGCCGCGACCTCGTCGAGGCCGGTGATGGGGTCGCCGGTGCGCGGTGTGCCGGGGTAGTTGTGCGATGCCACGACCACGGTGACGGCGGCGTCGCTGCTCCAGCGCAGGGGTTCGAGGTCGCCGAGAGTGCCGTTGGCGGCGGCGAGCAGGACACCGGCCAGCGGGGTCTTGAGACGGGCGAGGACGACCTGGGTCTCCGGGTCGCCGAACCGGGCGTTGAACTCGATCACCCGTACGCCTCGGCTGGTGATCGCCAGCCCCGCGTAGAGCAGGCCGGAGAACGGGGTGCCGCGGCGCCGCATCTCGTCGACGGTGGGCTGGAGCACGGTCTCCAGGACCTCGTCGACCAGCTTCGGGTCGGCCCACGGGAGCGGCGAGTACGCGCCCATGCCGCCGGTGTTGGGGCCCTCGTCGCCGTCGAGCGCGCGCTTGAAGTCCTGCGCGGGCTGGAGAGGGACGACGGTCACCCCGTCGGTGATCGCGAAGAGGGAGACCTCGGGGCCGTCCAGGAACTCCTCGATGACGACCCGCCCGCAGGCGAGCGCGTGCTCGCGGGCCTGCGCGAGGTCCGCCGTCACGACGACGCCCTTGCCGGCCGCGAGCCCGTCGTCCTTCACGACGTACGGAGCGCCGAACGCGTCCAGGGCCTCGTCGATCTCCTCGGCCGTGGTGCAGACGTACGACCGCGCGGTGGGCACGCCCGCACCGGCCATGACCTCCTTGGCGAAGGCCTTGGAGCCCTCCAGCCGCGCGGCCTCGGCGGACGGACCGAACACCGGGATGCCCGCCTCGCGCACGGCGTCGGCGACACCCGCGACCAGCGGGGCCTCCGGCCCCACGACCACCAGGTCGGCCTCCAGACGCGTGGCCAGCGCGGCCACGGCGGCGCCGTCCAGTGCGTCGACGGAGTGCGTCTCGGCCACCTCCGCGGTGCCCGCGTTGCCGGGGGCGCAGTGGAGGGCGGTGACATCGGGGTCGAGGGACAGCGAACGGCACAGCGCGTGCTCACGAGCACCGGTACCAATGACAAGGACCTTCACGGGGCCAGCCTAGCCGGAGGGGGTGGGGGGCTTTGTGGGGGCTTCCGAAGGGTGGGACGAGGGAGGTTCGTCGGATCGTACGAATGGGGTGGGATGGCAGGGTGGGGTGGTAGGGGGTTGGGCCCGCTTCGCGCGCCCTGCTCTTCGCTGTACGCGTGGTGCGCGCCCTGCCCGCTTCGCTGTCCGCCCCGCGCACCCTGTCCCTCGGTGTCCGCCCCGCGCGCCCTCCTCTCCCTACTCGTGCACGATCCACTCCCTACTCGTTCGTGATCTCCTCGACCACCGTCGCGCCCAGTTCGCGCACGATCAGGTCGTGGCCGGAGAGGGCGGACTCGTCGAGGTCGGGGTCGTCGTCCTCGGGGATGTCGTCCTCGGGGGAGACCGGCGGGGGCTCGGGGGCCGGGGGCGGTACGGGGGCGGCGGGCTGAGCGGCCGGGGTCGACTGGTGGGGCGCTGCCGTGCCCGGGCCCGCCGGGCGGGAGGCCGGGGCCGGTGCCTGGGGCGGGCCGGGACGGGAGGACGGGGCCGGGGAGCCGCCGGAGCCGCCACCGCCGTAGCCACCGGCGCCGCCAGTGCCGTAACCGCCGCCTCCGTAACCACCTGCGGACGGGGCGGGAGATCCGTAGCCGCCGGGGGCGGACGGAGGGGCCGAGCCGCCCGAGGTGTCGATGACGGCCTCGATCTTCCAGTGCACGTTGAACTGCTCGGCCAGGGCCGCCCGCAGGACGTCCTCGCTGCCGCTGCTCGCGAAGTTGTCGCGGGCGCCCGCGTTGACGAAGCCGATCTGCAGGGTCGTGCCGTCGAAACCGGCCACGTGCGCGTTCTGGCTGAGCAGGATCCAGGTGAAGCGGCGGCGGTTCTTCACCGTCTCCAGGATGTTGGGCCAGAGCATGCGGGGGTCGGGGCCGCCGGGGGCGGGGTTGTAGGCGGCGGCGGGGGGCGTGGCCGCCGCGGGAGGACCGGGCTGGGCGTACGCCGGGGGCGCGGCCGGGCCGGGGGTGGGCGGGGACTGGGCCCCGGGGGCGGAGCCGCCGGCGGGCGCGGCCGTGGGCCATCCGCCGGGTCGGCGTCCACTGCCCGCGGCGGCGGGGGTGGGCCAGGAGCCGGGAGCGCCGCCGGGGGTGCCCTGCGCGGTGGGCTGGGGGGAGGGCGTGGCACCCGCGCCCGGCTGGGCGTGCGCGGGAGCGGTGGGGGGCGCTGTCGGCGCACCGCTCGCGGCGGCGGCCGGGGCGTTGGGCGCACCCTCGTGGGGGGCGGCCGGGGCCACCCCGGCGTTGCCGCCCCCGCCCTGACCGGCGGCCCCAGGTCCGCCGACGGCGCCACCGGAGCCGTACGTGTCCGAACCCGGACCCGGCGCGGGGCCGGCACCCGGCGCTCCGCCTCCGGAACCAGACCCGGCCCCCCGAACCGCGGCCCGAGCAGCCGCGGGCCCGCCGCCCGGCGGAACCTGTGCGGCAGCCGGAGCGTGGGGGGCTTGCGTCGGGTGGGTGGTGTGCGGCGCGTGGGGGGCTTGCGGAGGCATGCCCATGGGCGGGGCCGCTCCCCCGTGCGCGTCGGGCCCGGGCACGTATCCCATGGCCGGGGCGGCGCCGCCGCCGGAGAAGTTGACCCCTCGCTCCAGGCGGTCGAGGCGGGCCATGACGGACCGTTCGTCGCCGTAGGTGGCGGGGAGGAGTACGCGGGCGCAGATCAGTTCGAGCTGGAGGCGGGGCGAGTTGGCCCCGCGCATCTCGGTGAGGCCCTCGTTGACGAGGTCGGCGGCACGGCTGAGCTCGGCGGCGCCGAAGACGCCGGCCTGGGCCCGCATCCGCTCCAGGACCTCGGCGGGGGCGTCGATGAGGCCCTTGTCGATGGCGTCCGGCACGGCGGCCAGGATCACCAGGTCCCGCAGGCGCTCCAGCAGGTCGGCGACGAACCGCCGCGGGTCGTTGCCCCCCTCGATGACGCGGTCCACGACCTCGAAGGCCGCGGCTCCGTCCCCGGAGGCGAAGGACTCGACGACCGAGTCGAGCAACGACCCGTCCGTGTAGCCGAGGAGCGACGTGGCCATGGCGTACGTCACGCCCTCGTCCGTCGCGCCCGCCAGCAGCTGGTCCATGACGGACATCGAGTCACGCACGGAGCCGGCGCCTGCGCGCACGACCAGCGGGAGGACACCCTCCTCGACCGGGATCTTCTCCTTGCCGCAGACCTCGCCGAGGTACTCGCGGAGCGTGCCGGGCGGGACGAGCCGGAACGGATAGTGATGGGTACGCGACCGGATGGTCCCGATGACCTTCTCGGGCTCGGTGGTGGCGAAGATGAACTTGAGGTGCTCCGGCGGCTCCTCGACGACCTTCAGCAGCGCGTTGAAACCGGCCGACGTGACCATGTGGGCCTCGTCGATGATGTAGATCTTGTACCGGCTGCTCGCGGGTCCGAAGAATGCCTTCTCTCGCAGCTCACGGGCGTCGTCCACGCCACCGTGCGAGGCGGCGTCGATCTCGATGACGTCGATCGACCCCGGGCCGTTGCGCGCGAGGTCCTGACAGGACTGGCACTCCCCGCACGGCGTGGGTGTGGGTCCCTGCTCGCAGTTCAGACAGCGGGCCAGGATGCGCGCGCTGGTCGTCTTGCCGCACCCGCGCGGCCCGCTGAACAGGTACGCGTGATTGACCCGGTTGTTCCGCAACGCCTGCTGCAACGGGTCGGTGACATGCTCCTGCCCGATGACCTCGGCGAACGACTCCGGGCGATAACGGCGGTACAGCGCGAGAGACGACACGCATACGAGGTTATAGGCGCCCACTGACAACCCGGCGCCCGAGACGACGAAGACCCCTCACGCACCCGCCAGAGCCAACCTACCCTTGCTGCCTTCCGGCCCTGGGGGAGTTCAGTCAGATAGCGCCGCGTGAGGGGCTGACCCCAGCCTACCCGATCCCCGGAGCCCGCCGACCCGCCTCCCCACCCCTCGCTCCCACCTCGTTCCTCCCTCGCCCCCACCTTGATCACCCACCGCCGAACGAGTTCGCAAGCACCCTCCGCCGTCATGTAATGTTCCTGGCGGAGGATTCGCCTAGAGGCCTAGGGCGCACGCTTGGAAAGCGTGTTGGGGGCAACCCCTCACGAGTTCGAATCTCGTATCCTCCGCCAGTGCCTCACCGGGCACGATGTCGAAGGGCCCCACCGTTCGCGGTGGGGCCCTTCGACGTTTCTCGGGGTGGTCGGGGACCTGGGCGGTGTCGGGAGGGGGGCGGGGGGCTGGACGGGTGTAGTTCGGGGGTGGCTTCGGTGGGCTTCGCTTGGTGGGGCGTGTGGGCGGATTACATGAGGGGGCGCTCCGGGGTGGGGCGTGCCGGCGTGCCTCACGGGCCCCGGGTCCGATGAACGGAAGGGCGCAATGGCAGAGCGCGACCCTCGCAACCGCACTGGCCGCAGTTCGCTGCTTCGCGGGCTCGTCGCCGCCGTGCTCGCGGCCGGCATGCTGGTGCTCTCAGCGGGACAAGGACACGGAACCGGCGCGGCCACTCCGGCGCCCGCCGCGGAGTTCACGCCGTTGACGGCGGACGTACTGACCAAACCGACGCCGTTCGTCGCCACGGACGGCAAGACGCACCTCTCGTACGAACTGCTCACCACGAGCTCCCTGCCCACCAGCACGCCGCTGCGGCTCGACCGTGTCGACGTCCGGGACGCCCGCACGCACCGGGTCATCGGCTCGCTGAGCGGGCAGGCCCTGGCCGACGCCGCCCATCCGGTCGGCGACCCCCTGCCGGGTGCGGACGGGTACACCCCGGCGCCCCCGGGGCCGACACCTACCGTCATCCAGGGCTCCCAGCAGTGGATCATCTGGCTCGACCTGGTCCTCGACCGCGGTCAGCGGGTGCCCAGGGTCCTCGAACACCATCTCTCGGGTGCCGTCCTGGCCCCCTCCGGCCCCTCCCCCTTCGAGGAGACGGTGCAGGCCACCCGGACCTCCGGCAGGCCGCCGTTGAACCTGGGCGCGCCGGTCCGCCCCGGCACCTGGTACTCCAGCGAGTCGTGCTGCGGCAACACCCACCACCGGCGCGGCCTCGCCCCGATCAACGGCCGCTTCTACGTGCCGCAGCGCTTCGCGATCGACTGGTACCGGGTCGGCGAGCAGGGGCAGACCTGGGAGGGCGACCCCGCACTGCTCAGCAGTTACCTGAGCTACCGTCAGCCCGTCGTCGCCTCGGCCGGCGGCCGAGTGGTGGAGGTCCAGGACGGGCTCCCGGACCAGACGCCGCCCGTCACGCCGCCCGTGCCGCCGATCGAGGAGACCGTCGGCAACCACGTCACCCTGGAAGTCGCTCCGGGCCGCTATCTGCTCTACGCCCACCTGGCACCCGGCTCGCTCGAGGTCCGGGAGGGCGACCGGGTCCAAGCCGGCCAGGTCCTCGGGCTGATCGGCAACAGCGGCAACTCGACCACGCCGCACCTGCACTTCCAGGTGATGACCACGCCCGAGTTCTTCCCGACCGACAGCCCGCCGTTCACCTTCCGGCAGTTCCGCGTCGTCGGACACGTCGAGCCCCGCATCTGGGACGACAACCTGGGCCTGCAGCCGACCGGCGTCCTGCCGATCACGCCCTCGCCGCACAACGGCCTTCACCGTGCGCGGTATCCGCTCGACCGCGAGGTGCTGGAGTTCTGACCCCGCTCCGGTAGGACTCCGGTCGGGCCGATGTCTCGGGCGTGGTCCCGGCCGATGTCCCGGCCGTCGTCCGGGCCGTCGTCCGGGCTTTGCATAGCGAACGCGCCCAAGAGCCGAGCCGCCACCGCGGCTCGGCTCTTGCGGCTGTGTGTGTCGGGGGGCACGTTTCCCCGTCTCCCGCCAGGCGCCCTTCGCGTGGGGCGGTTTGTCTCGGGCTCGGCGGCCCATGTCCGTGCGCATGTCGTCAATGCCACATCTCGGCGGGAAACGGTGACTCCGGAGCGCCCTGGAAAATATGTTTAGCCGCCTTACGCATGCCTTAGGAACGTCTTCGCATGCCTTTTGCCGCTCTGCGGTGTCCGGATGGAAGTGAGGGGAACCGTGGCGCGTCCCGAGAGACCGCTGGATCCCGCGGCCGGCCCCGTGCCACGTCTCGCCCATGAGCTCCGGGAGCTGCGGCGGGCCGCCGGCAGCCCGTCGTACCGGAGCATGGCCGGCGCGGCGGGGTTCTCGGCGGCGGCGTTGTCCAAGGCCGCGTCCGGGACACGGCTGCCGTCGCTCGCCGCGGTCCAGGGGTATGTGCGCGCCTGCGGGGGCGACCCCGGCGAGTGGGAACTCCGCTGGAAGCAGGCCGAGGCCGAGGCCGCGGGGGAGGCGCTCGGCGACGCCGGGGACGCGGCGCCGCCGTACCGGGGGCTGTCGCGCTTCGAGCCGGACGACCGTGACCTGTTCTTCGGCCGGGACCAGCTCGTGGAGGAGTTGCGGGAGCTGGTGTGGGGCCGGCGGTTCGCGGTCGTGTTCGGGGCGTCCGGCAGCGGCAAGTCCTCGCTGCTGCGGGCCGGGCTGATACCCCGGCTGCGGGAGCGGATAGCGGAGCAGGGCGCACCGGCGGTGCTGCGCATCCTCGCCCCCGGCCCGCGGCCCGCCACCACGTACGGCCGTCTGCTCGCCCCGGCCGAGGACGAGCCGGAGAGCTGGGTGGTGGTGGACCAGTTCGAGGAGGTCTTCACCCTCTGCCGGGACCGGGAGGAGCGCGCCCGGTTCATCGACCTGCTGCTCGCCGCGCGGGACCCGGGCAGCCGGGTGCGGGTGGTCATCGCCGTACGCGCCGACTTCTACGCCCGCTGCGCCGAGCACCGGGAGCTGGCGGACGCCCTGAGCCGCGCGTCCCTGCTGGTCGGTCCGATGAAGGCGGAGGAGCTGCGCGAGGCGGTCGTCAAACCCGCCCAGGCGGTCGGCCTGCTCGTCGAGCGGGAGCTGACCGCGCGGCTCGTCGAAGAGGTGCTCGACGAGCCCGGCGGTCTGCCGATGCTCTCGCACGTCCTGCTGGAGACATGGCGGCGCCGCCGGAGCCGGATGCTCACCCTCGCCGGGTACCAGGCGGCGGGCGGGGTGCGCGGCGCGATCGCGGCGACCGCCGAGGAGGTGTACGGGCAGCTGTCACCGGAGCAGGCCCGCACCGCCCGGCAGTTGCTGCTGCGGATGGTCGAGCCGGGCCAGGGCACCCCCGACACCCGGCGCCCCCTCACCCGGGCCGAGATGGCGGAGTGGGCCGCGCCCGAGGTGCCGGTGATCGTGGACCGGCTGACCCGGGCCCGGCTGCTGACCGCCGACGAGGACGGCGTCCAGCTCGCCCACGAGGCGCTGATCACCTGCTGGCCGCGGCTGCACGGCTGGATCGAGGAGGACCGCGAACGGCTGCGCCACCACCGCCGCCTCGCCGAGGCCACCCGCGTCTGGCTGGAGCACGACCGCGACTCCGGTGCCCTGTACCGGGGCACCCGGCTGGCGCGCGCGGAGGAGCTGTTCGCGGACGACGACGGCATGCTCACCGCGACGGAGCGGGCCTTCCTCACCGCCGGGCTGGACGGCCGCGAGGCGGAGTTCCGCGCCGCCGCCCGCGCCGCGCGGCGGTCCCGGGCCCTGCTGGCCACCCTCTCGGCCGTCCTGGCCGTGGCCCTGGTGGCCGGGCTGGCCGCCTGGTCGGAACACCACGACAACCAGCGGCGTCGTACGGATGCGGCGGCCCGCCGGGTCGCGGAGGTCGCCGAGTCCCTGCGCACCACCGACCCGCGCACCGCCCAGCTGCTCGGCGTCGCCGCCTGGCGCGTCGCCGAGTCGCCGGAGACCCGCCGCGCCCTGCTCGGCGCCCTCGCCCAGCCCGAGACGGACGTCTTCACCGACCCGACGCCCGGCAGCGAACCCGCCCGCTTCCTCACCCGCTCCGGCCGCAGGCTGCTCAGCACGGACGGCGACACCTGGCGCTCCTGGGACGTGCCCACGCACCGCCCGCTCGCATCGGGCCGACTGCCCGACGGCATGCTCGTCGGAGCCGACCCCGACGGGCGGCTGCTCGCGATCGTCCGGGACGACGACATGCGGCTGTGGGACAGTTCCACCGGGCGGTGGACCGGGCCGGCCCTCGCCATCGACGCCGACGTGGACTTCGGCCCCGACGGCCGCAGCTACGCGGTGAGCGGTCCGGACGACGACCTGGTGCGGCTCTACTCGACCGCCGACGGCTCACCGCTGTCCGAGACCCGGGTGACCGGCCTCGCGAACGTCGCGCCGAGCACCGACGGCCGTCTGATGGCCCTCTGCCCCACCGGCCACGCACCGCAGGTGTGGGACACCGCCCGCCACCGCACCGTGCCCGGCGCCTGGGAGGGCGGGGGCGCTCGCTGCGACGACTACTCGACGCCGGCGTTCGGCGGCCCGGGCGCCGCCGCCGACCGGTTCGCCGTGGCCTCCGCCGACGGTGTCCGCGTCTGGGACGCCGCGTCCGGGCGCCTGATCGCCGACCTTCCGGCCCCCGGCGTGGACGCGCTCGCCTTCAGCGCGGACGGGACGTTCCTGGCGACCGCCGACGACACCGAGATCAGCGCGTGGCGCCTCACGTCGTCCACGACGGGGGACCCTGGCTCGTCCACCACGGAGGACCCCGCCCCGGTCTTCCGCCACTCCCTCTACAACGAGCGCCTCTACGGCGGGCTCGCGTGGGACCCCGACCGGCCGCTGCTGCGCTATCTCGAAGGCGGCACCGTCCACACGCTGGACCTCGCGGGCGCCGTCAGCTCCGCATGGCGCGAGCGCCCCCTGGCCTCGGTGCTGCTCAGCCCCGACGGCCGTACGCTCGCCACCGCCGAACGCACCGGGGACACCGGCTTCCGTCTCCGGCTGCGCGACACCCTTCCGCGCTCCCAGCCACGCGCCGCCGGGCACGTGTCGCGGACGCCGCCGCCGCTGCCCCTGCCCGTGTCGAGCGACCCCGAGCAGCCGATCGTCCCGCAGGACACCACGGCTCTGATGGCCTTCAGCCCCGACGGGGGCACCCTCGCCTACGGCGTCTCCGCGTCCGGCCGTCCGGTCGCGTCCCAGCGGTTCGTCCTCTGGGACGTGGCGCGCGGCCGCGTCCGCACCACACTGGACCTGACGACGCCGCAGTCCGACGGAGCGGTCGTCACACTCGCCCTGGGCCCCGGCGGCCACACCCTGTACGCCTCGCGCACCTCCGGCATCGGCGGACTGGCCGACGAGGTGTGGGACACCGCACGGCACCGGCGGGCCGCCGTATACCCGGACGTGGCCGACCCCGGGCTGGCCGTCCGGCCCGACGGGCGGCTCCTCGTCACCGGCGACCGTTCGGTGCGCCTGTCCCCCGGCACGTCCTCCGAGTCTTCGGCCGCGCTCGTGCGGGGAGCCGCCCCCGTCGTCCGCAGCCTCGTCCAGGGCGGCGAACTCGGCGCCCTCTCCTTCGCCCCCGACGGCTCCCGGCTCGTGGCGGGCGACCTGACCGGGCGGGTCACGCTGTGGGACGGGGACCTGAGACACCGCGTGGGCACGCTGCGCAACGTCTTCCCCGCCGCGCCCGGCGACACCGCCGAGGCGGTCAGCGCCCTCGCGCTCAGTCCCGACGGCCGCACCCTGGCCGTCGGCGGCGACGCCGGCACGCTCCAGCTGTGGGACATCGCCACCCAACAGCCCCTCGGCGGCCCGCTGACCACCCCCGGCGACGCCGTCGTGTCCCTCGCCTTCAGCACCGACAGCACGACCGTCCTCGCGGCAGGCGTCCATGTCCCGCTCCAGAGCCACACCATCGACCCCGCACAAGCCGTCACCCGGATCTGCGCCCGCACCGGCGACGCCGACCTGACACCCGCGCAATGGCGCACGTACGTGCCCGAGGCGCCGTACCGCAAGGTGTGCGGCCGTTGATTCCCGGGGCATCGGGCCGGGCCACCGGGTCCCGGAGGAGTTGATTCCTCCCTCGTACGGGGTTGGGCACCAACTCGCGCTGCCAAAAAACTGGGCTCCCAGCCGGTTCCACGGCTACCGACCGCCCGGCCGCACACGAGTGGTCCCCCACCCGACGCACAAGGACGTAGACATCGTGCCCACCATCAAGAAGTGCCTTCTGACAGGCGCCGCCTTCGGTATGGCGATCAGCGGCCTGACCCTCACCTCCGCCCCCGCCGCGAGCGCGTCGACGGACGTCAACGGCGTACACGACTGGCTGCTCCCGAACATGTGCCAGGACGGCTCCAACCGGAGCGGCCAGAGCCTCTGGTACTACAACGTCGACACCAAGCAACTGCTCGACAGAAGCCATGGAAGCGTGGGGAAGACGCCGGTCTGGCGGTACATCGGCGGCGGCAAGGGAGGAAACCGCTACGCCATGAACCCGGGCTGGCGTGAGATCAAGGGCCACTGCTACTACCCGGCGTCGTCCTCCTGGACGTACGAGGGGAAGGAGACCGCGTACTCCGACGTGGCCGTCAACTGCTCAAAGGGGGGCAACCTCACCGAGCGGGTCGATCAGGCCTACAGCACGACGACGACCACCACGAAGACGGTGAACGGCGGCCTCAGCGTCACCCGCGACGTCGGCAAGATGTTCAAGGCCGAACTCGGTGCCGAGTTCTCGTACTCGTGGTCCTACGCCAAGACCGTCAGCTGGGGCCGTTCCGTCAGCATCGACGTCCCGCCCGGCCGGACCGGGTGGCTCACCGCGGCGCCCATCAAGCGCGTCGTCCGCGTCAACCCGCACTTCTGGATCGACGAGTACAACTGGTACGACGGGACCGAGAAGAAGGGCCACAACAAGTGGGGCATCTACGGCACCCAGCGCGACATCGTGGACCGCAACTACTACTACGACGGCACCTCCGACGTGCTCCGCAACGGGCAGCCGGTGTTCAAGTTCTACAAGCGCGACCGTGCGGTCACGGCGCGTGAGTGCCGGCGCTGAGACACCGCCGCTCACGAAGAAGGGCCCCACCGTCCGCGGTGGGGCCCTTCCTCTTCGTGGGTCAGGAGGTGGCCAGGAGGGTGAGGGTGTCGATCACCCGGTTCGAGAAGCCCCACTCGTTGTCGTACCAGGCGACCACCTTGATGTGGCGGCCGTCGACGCGGGTGAGGGCCGAGTCGAAGATCGAGGAGGCCGGGTTGCCCACGATGTCGGCGGAGACGAGCGCGTCGTCCGAGTATTCGAGGACGCCGGCGAGCGGGCCGTCCGCCGCCGCGCGGTACGCCGCCAGCACCTCGTCGCGCGTCACGTCGCGGGCGACCGTCGTGTTGAGTTCGACGATCGAGCCGACCGGGACGGGCACCCGGATCGAGTCGCCGGACAGCTTGCCGTCCAGGTTCGGCAGGACCAGGCCGATGGCCTTGGCGGCGCCCGTCGTGGTCGGCACGATGTTGACGGCGGCGGCGCGGGCGCGGCGGGCGTCGCGGTGCGGGCCGTCCTGGAGGTTCTGCTCCTGCGTGTACGCGTGCACGGTCGTCATGAAGCCGTGCTCGATGCCGGCGAGCTCGTCGAGCACCGCGGCCAGCGGCGCGAGCGCGTTGGTCGTGCAGGAGGCGTTCGAGACGATCGTGTGGACGTCCGGGTCGTACGCGTCGGTGTTGACCCCGTACGCGAGGGTGACGTCGGCGCCGTCCGAGGGTGCGCTGACCAGCACCTTCTTCGCACCCGCGTCGAGGTGGGCCCGGGCGGCCTTCGCCGAGGTGAAGCGGCCGGTGGCCTCCAGGACGATGTCGACGCCGAGTTCGGCCCACGGCAGCTCCGCGGGATCGCGCTCGGCCAGCACCTTGATCCGACGGCCGTCGACGACGAGGGTGTCACCGTCGACGGTCACCGGGCGCCCGAGACGGCCGGCCGTGCTGTCGTAGGCGAGCAGCCGGGCGAGGGTCGCGGGCTCGGTGAGGTCGTTGACGGCGACGATGTCGAGATCGCTGCCGCTGTCTCGGCCGCTACCGCTGTCGGTGCCGTTGTCGCGTTCGAGCAGTGCGCGGAGCACGTTGCGTCCGATACGGCCGAATCCGTTGATCGCGATGCGAGTCATGAGTGGTGTCCCGTCCCTTCGATTCGCCACCAGCGTCGCGTGCGGCACACGGCCGGGACAGCGGCGTGATCGCCACGGTTCAAAAGGATCGCGCCACGACGCGGCGGGCTACTCGCCCCGCGTGAAGGTGCGCCGGTACTCGCTCGGCGTGGTGCCGAGGATGCGCTGGAAGTGCGTGCGCAGATTCGCGCCGGTGCCCAGACCGACGTCGGCGGCGATCTGCTCGACGCTCCGCTGCGACCGCTCCAGCAGCTCACGGGCCACGTCGATGCGGGCGCGCATGACCCACTGCATCGGCGTGTACCCCGTGTCCTCGACGAAGCGGCGCGAGAACGTGCGCGGCGAGACCGCCGCGTGCCCGGCGAGAACGTCGAGGGTGAGGGGCTCGCCGAGCCGGTGCAGCGCCCATTCGCGGGTGGCGGCGAACCGCTCGCCCAGCGGCTCCGGCACGCTGCGCGGCACGTACTGGGCCTGGCCGCCGCTGCGGTAGGGGGCCGCGACCAGGCGCCGGGCCGCGTGGTTCGACGCGGCCACGCCGAGGTCGCCGCGCAGGATGTGCAGGCACAGGTCGATGCCCGAGGCGGCGCCCGCCGACGTCAGCACGCTGCCCTCGTCGACGAACAGCACGTTCTCGTCGACCCGGACGAGCGGATGCTTCGCCGCGAGCGCCCGCGCGTAGTGCCAGTGCGTCGTGGCGCGTCTGCCGTCGAGCAGGCCCGTCGCGGCGAGCGCGAAGGCGCCCGTCGAGATGGCGGCGAGCCGCGTGCCCCGGGCGTGGGCCTCGATCAGCGCGTCGACGACGGCCCGCGGCGGGTCGTCGCGGTCCGGGAACCGGTAGCCCGGGATGAAGACGATGTCGGCCCACGCGAGCGCGTCGAGGCCGTCGGCGACGTAGTACGACAGGCCGTCGCCGCCGGTCACGAGGCCGGGGGTCGCCCCGCACACCCGCACCTCGTACGGCATGCTCGCGCGCGTCGTGAACACCTGGGCCGGAATGCCGACGTCGAGCGGCTTCGCGCCCTCGAGCACCAGGACGGCGACGCGATGCGGACGGGAGGACGACGGCGACGGCGACGGCACGGGGACAGGGTACGAGGGGGTGAGCGGGGGGCGTGGTGGTCAGCGGGTGTGCGGCCAGTCCGGTGGTTCGGGCGTGGGCGGGGGGTGAGCCGTGGTGAGGCGGCGGTAGGCGGCGCGGGCCTGGAGGAGGCGGGCCAGGGCCGTGCCGGTGAGGGCGGCGGTGAGGAGGCACGTCAGCCAGAAGGTGTCGCGAGGGTTGGCCCAGGTCAGGACGCCTGCGGGCGGGATGGCGAAGCCGTTGAGGAACAGCCAGCACAGGGCGGCCGTGCCGGGGGCCGCGATGAAGCGGGCGTAGACGCCGAGGAGTGCGGAGAGCAGGGACAGGGCCGCCAGGGCGAGGCCGGGGCGGTCCGTGCCCACCAGCGCGTTCAGGACGGCCACCAGCGCCATCGCGCCCCCGAAGGCCGTCGCCCACACCAAAGGGGTGGCCACGGGTTGGGGGACGGGGCGCGGGCCGCTCCCCAGGGGCACCCACTGGATCACGGGCACGCTCCGGGGGTGTGAGGGCCTCGCGGGACGGGGCGCGCCGCGCCGGGAGGCAGAGGTATCGCGTGTGCCGTCGGGGTGCCCGCTGTGCGGGGTGTGGGGACACCCGTGGGGGTCATGGTGGTGGTTCCTTTCGGTCAGCGGCGTGCCTCGGTGCCGGGTGGGTGTGCCGGGTCCCGGGGTTGAAGGGGGATTGTTCCATCGGGGGGCCGACCTGGCGTTCGGAGGCCGGTTTTCCGGTCTCGTTAGGGTGGCACCGACGGTTGTCCGATGACATATCCGAATCAGACAGGGGGCCAGCCGTGGGTGCACCGCGCCTCAGCAGTACGCCGTTGCCGGGGATCGGGGTCCGCTACGACCTCACGACCAGGGAGCAGCGGCGGATCTCGGTGGTCGCCCATCGGGACGGAGCGCGGACGTTGAGCGCGTACCGGCAGGACGATCCGGACGCGTGCGCGCTGTCGGTACGGCTCACGTCGGGTGAGGCGACCGCGCTCGTCGACGCGCTGGCGCCGGACCACCACAGCCCCAACCTGCTGTCCACCACGGAGTTGGGGCTCGTCGCCGAGCGGATCGAGCTGGCCTCGACGTCGCACTGGAACGGGCGGGTCCTGGGCGACACGCGGATGCGGACCGAGACGGGCGCGTCGATCGTGGCCGTGCTGCGGCGGGCCGAGGCGATTCCGTCGCCGACGCCGGACTTCCGGCTGGCCGGCGGTGACACGCTCATCGTGATCGGCACCCGGGAGGGTGTGGACACCGCCGCCGCGATACTCGGGCGGGAGTGAGCGGTCGTGCACGTCTCCGCTCAGACCGCGGCCCAGTGGGGTGAGGAGGCCGCCGGACACTCCGTGGGGCACCTCGCCGAGCCGTCCTTCTCGCACGCCGCCCGGTATGTCGCCGAGTCGGCCACCACGCACTCGTCCGCCGTCTTCCTGGTGGAGTTCGGGGCGATCATCCTCGGGCTGGGGCTGCTGGGGCGGTTCGCCGGGCGGTTCCGGCTGTCGCCGATACCGCTGTATCTGCTGGCCGGACTCGCCTTCGGGGAGGGCGGGTTGCTGCCCCTCGGCACGAGCGAGGAGTTCGTCGCGATCGGCGCCGAGATCGGCGTGATCCTGCTGCTGCTCATGCTCGGCCTGGAATACACCGCCAGCGACCTCGTCTCCAACCTCAAAACCCAGTACCCCGCCGGACTCGTCGACGCCGCCCTCAACGCCCTGCCCGGCGCCGCCATGGCTCTCCTCCTCGGCTGGGGACCCGTCGCCGCCGTCGTCCTCGCCGGCGTCACCTGGATCTCCTCCTCCGGCGTCATCGCCAAGGTCCTCGGCGACCTCGGCCGCCTCGGCAACCGCGAAACCCCCGTCATCCTCAGCATCCTGGTCCTCGAAGACCTCTCCATGGCCGTCTACCTGCCGATCCTCACCGCGCTCCTGGCCGGGGCCGGTCTCGCGGCGGGCAGCGTCACCCTGGCCGTCGCGCTCGGTACCGCCGGGCTCGTACTGCTGGTGGCCGTGCGCTACGGGCGGCACATCTCGCGCTTCGTCTCCAGCGACGATCCCGAGAAGCTGTTGCTCGTCGTGCTGGGGGTGACGCTCGTCGTCGCCGGGCTCGCGCAGCAGTTGCAGGTGTCGGCGGCGGTGGGCGCGTTCCTGGTGGGCATCGCGCTGTCGGGTGAGGTCGCCGAGGGGGCGCACAGTCTGCTGGCGCCGCTCCGGGACCTGTTCGCCGCCGTGTTCTTCGTCTTCTTCGGGCTGCACACCGATCCCGCCAGCATCCCGCCGGTGCTGCTGCCCGCGCTCGCCCTCGCCGTCGTCACCGCGCTGACGAAGGTCGCCACCGGGTACTGGGCCGCGCGCCGGGCCGGTATCTCCGCCAAGGGGCGCTGGCGGGCGGGCGGCACGCTCGTCGCACGCGGCGAGTTCTCCATCGTCATCGCCGGCCTCGCCGTCACCGCCGGCATCGAACCGTCCCTCGGCCCGCTGGCCACGGCGTACGTCCTCATCCTGGTGATCGTCGGCCCGCTGACCGCCCGGTGGACGGAGCCGGCGGTGATGTGGGTGACCGGCCGTCTGCGCGGGCCCGCGCCGGCCGGCTCGGGAGGGGGAGGTGCCTCGCCGGTGCCCTCGGCCGGAGCACACGAGGCGCTGGACGAGCAGAGCGCGGCCGACCGGGCCTGAGGGGCGGCGTACGGACGGGGGGGCGGCCGGGCGCTCACTGAGCCGTGCCGGCCAGCAGCCAGCGCCGTACGGGTACTTCCAGCAGGACTCGGGTGTCGCCCGGCCGGTGCGGGGCGGTGACGTCCCAGCCGTACTTCACGGCGAAGGCCTCCGCGACGCCCGCGACCCCGGGGATACCCGCGACGTTCGTGTCGTCCGGGTTGCCCGCCGGGAACGGGCCGGGGTGCACCGTGGCCGTCCCCTCCGCCACCACGGGGAACCGGCCGTCCTCCAGCGCCAGAGATACCCGTGCGCACTTCTCGATGTTCCGGACCTTGACCGAGCCCCTGTCCGCGCCGATCCACCAGCTGCCCCGCAGGAACACGAACCACACCGGCGTCACATGCGGCGACCCGTCCGGCCGTACGGTGCAGAGCCATACGTTCCGCTCCACGGTCAGACGGTCGAGCACAGCGGCGGGCAGGGCATCGCGGCCCGCGGGATCCCCGCCGCCCGGGGCGGCCACGTCACCCACGTCCACCCGCGCTTCCCCCCTCTCCATCGGCCTGGCCCGTTCCCTCCTCGAAGCTCGCGAAGTACGCGGCCGCCATGTCCTCGTCGGCGTGGCCCTGGGCGGCGGCGCGGGTGAGGCGGTCGGCGCCGGCGGCGGCCAGGTCGAGGCGTACCCCGTAGCGCTGCCCGGCCTCGACGATCAGGCGGGCGTCCTTGGCGGCGGTGGAGACCGCGAAGGAGGCCGGAGAGAGCCCGCCGTCGAGGATGAGCGCGGACTTGGCGCGCAGATAGCCCATGTCGAGCGGGCCGCCCTCGATGATCTCGAAGAAGGACCGCGGGTCGACGTCGAGGGCCTTGGAGAGGGCCAGGACCTCGCCGGCCGCGTTGGTGGCGGCCAGCACCCAGCTGTTGGCCACCAGCTTGAGCCGGGTCGCGGTGCCCGCCGCGCCGTCCTCACCGGTCCACACCGTACGGGCGCCGACGGCGTCGAAGACGGGTGTCACCGTCCCCCGCCCGTCGAGCGGCCCCGCCGCCAGCACCGTCAGCTGCCCTGCCTCCGCGGGCTGCCGGGTGCCGAGGACCGGGGCGTCGTAGAAGACCAGCCCGTGCTCGTCGGCCAGCGCGGCCAGTTCGGCGACGGCCTCGAGCCCGGCGGTGGTGGACTGGACCCAGGCCGTGCCCGGGCTCAGCGCGGGCCCCGCCTCCCGCATCACGTCCCGGGCCGCGGCCCCGTCGTAGAGCACCGTGAGCACCACATCGGCACCCCGCACGGCCTCCGCCGGGCTTCCGGCGACCTGCGCGCCGTCGGCGGCGAGCGGTTCGGCCTTCGCACGGGTGCGGTTCCACACCCGTACGGTGTGACCGGCGCGGACGAGGTTGCGGGCCATCGCGGCCCCCATGATGCCGGTACCCAGGACACTCACGGTGAGCTTGTCGGTCATGACGTCAACTTCCTGCCGCGTACAGTGCGTTGGCAGTTTCGCAGCTCGGGGCGGGGCGGAGGGGGCTACGACACCGGGCGAACCCCGATGGCGGAGAGACGGATGCGGAGAGACGGATCAGGACGCGTCCCGGCCGGGCCGCATGCGCGGGCGGTGCCGTGGGAAGACCGGGCCACGTGAGCATCGACACGAACAGGTCCTCGACGGGGCCCGCGGGCGGCGGCCTGGACGTACGCCCGGCCTCCGGGTACATCGGCGCCGACATCCACGGCGTCGACCTCGCCGCCCCGCTCGACGACGACACGGTCGCCGGCATCCGGGCGGCGCTGCTCCGCTGGAAAGTCGTGTTCTTCCGGGGGCAGCGGCTGGACCACGCCGGGCAGATCGCCTTCGCGCGCCGCTTCGGGGAGCCGATCCGGCTACGGTCGCGGGGCTCGGTCTCCCCCGCCGGGTACCCCGAGATCGAGACGACGGCCGACCGTCAGGAACTGGGCCGCAAGCACGGCATGGACCAGGCCGAGTGGCTGGAGCGCCGCCGCCACTCCACCCTCCGGGGCTGGCACGCCGACCACACCGCGCGCATCGACCCGCCCGCCCTGACCCTGCTGCGCGCCGAACGGGTGCCCCCGTACGGCGGCGACACCACCTGGGCGAACCTCGCGACCGCGTACGCGGGCCTGTCCGAGCCGGTGCGCCGGTTCGCCGACGGGCTGCGCGCCGAGCACCGTCTCGGCGTCGGGTACCTCGCCCGTTCCGGCCCCGATCCCTACCTGCGCCACCTCCAGGACCACCAGGTCGCGTCCGTCCACCCGGTCGTCCGCGTCCACCCCGAGACCGGCGAACGGGTCCTGTACGTCAACCCGTACTACGTCGAGAACATCGTCGACGTGACCCGGGCGGAGAGCCGGCTCCTGCTGGAGATGTTCGTCGAGCAGATCACGCGCCCCGAGTACACGGTCCGCTTCCGTTGGGAGCCGGGGTCGGTGGCCCTCTGGGACAACCGCGCGACCGTCCACCTGGCCCCCAACGACACCGCCCACCTGGACTTCCAGCGCATCATGCACCGGGTCATGGTCGCCGGTGACCCACCGGTCGGCGTGGACGGCACCCCGTCCAAGTCCCTCTGCGGCACGCCCCTGCACGACCGGAGCGAGTAGGCCGCGGCGGGGGCGCGGGCGGCGGGACACCGCCGGCGCGTGGGCAGGACGCGATTTCGGGTAACCGGCACCCCATGGGTGATGTTCTCGTCGGAACCTGCTCCTGGACCGACCGCGCGCTGCTGGCCAGCGGCTGGTACCCGCGCGGCCACCGCGACCCCGGGCCCCGACTGCGTTACTACGCCGACCAGTTCCCGGTCGTCGAGGTGGACTCCGGCTACTACGCCCTGCCCAGCCGCCGCAACAGCCTCCTGTGGGCCGAGCGGACACCCCCCGAATTCCGCTTCGACGTCAAGGCGTTCTCCCTCCTCACCGGCCACCCGACCCGCCCGGCGTCCCTGCCCCCTGACCTCAGGGAATCCCTCGGGCCCGACCTGCGCCGCCGGGCCCCCGCCGCCGTACTGGACCGGGTCTGGGAGCGGTTCGCCCACGCCATCGAGCCGTTGCGGACGGCGGGTCGGCTGGGCGCGGTCCTGTTCCAGTTCCCCCCGTGGTTCGCGCCGGGACGGCCGACGGAGGGGGCGGAGGGGGCGGAGGGGCCTCACGAGCCCTACGGGCCTGCCGGGCTGAACGGGCATTCGCCGGAGAAGACGCTGGAGGAGTGCGCGGAGCGTACGGCAGGCTGGCCCGTCTCGGTCGAGTTCCGGCACCCGGCGTGGTGGCGGGGCGAACAGGCCGACCGTACGGCGGCGTTACTCTCCCGGCTCGGCTTCGTGGCCGTGGGGGTCGACATGGCCCAGGGGCTGGAGTCCTCCCTGCCGCCCCTCGCCCCCGTCACCTCCCCCGAGCTCGCCGTCGTACGGTTCCACGGCCGCAGCCCCGCCTGGGGCACCGGCAGCAAGGAGGACCGTTTCCGGTACGCGTACTCCGAGCCCGAACTCGCCGCGTGGGCACCCCGGTTACGGAAGGCGGCCGCCCAGGTCGACGAGCTGCACGTCCTCTTCAACAACTGCTGCGCCGACGCGGCGGTGAGGGCGGCGGAGACGATGCGGCGAGTCCTCGGCACGAGCTGACCCGGGCGGGTCGGACGAGCCCTAGCTCACCCGTACCGACTTCTCCACCGTGACCTGGTCGATCTCCGTCGTGCGGACCGTGAGCTTCATCGTCCACTTGCCGGGCAGGGGGAGCTGGAGGGTGTCGGTGGCCCAGTAACCGCCGCGATCGGTGAGCTTCGCGTCGATCGGGCCGATCTTCTGGGCCTTCAGGGTGAAGGTGAGGCGCAGCTCCGGGACGGTGGCGATGCCGTCGTCGGGGCCGAAGACCACGGCCTGCACGGAGTTCTTGCCCACCCGGCCCGGGCCGAGGTCGATCTGGACCTTGCCGTGACCGTTCGGGGTGCCGACGTCGAAGGGGAGCACCGACGAGGAGGCCGTGACCCCACCCGCCGCCTGGCCCGCGCTCTCCTGGGCGATCTCCGCCGCCGCCCGGCCCGGCAGGGTCCCCGTCAGCACGGTGGTGATCACCAACACGACGACCGCGACGGTGAACTCCGCGAGCACGGACCGCCGCAGCGCTTGGCGCGGCATGTCACCGGGGGCGTCGTCCTCGTCATCCGGTGAGCCGGAGGCACCGGTGGGCCCTGAGCCATCGGTGGGCCCTGAGGAGTCGGGGGCGCCGGAGGAGTCTGCGGCACCGGAAGAGCTTGAGGACTCGGAGGAGTCAGAGGCGGCGGAGGCGGCGGAGGAGTTGGAGGAGTCGGAAGCGGCGTCGGCCTCGGCGGCGCCCACTCGCTCGGGCACCCGCACCGGCGCCGCCACGGCCGCCGAGACGCTCACCGCCGCCGGTACGGCCGCCCCCACCGCCCCACGCGACCCTGCGACCGACTCACCGGCCACGGCCCCGGCCCCGGCCCCGGTTTCGTCCCCGGCCCGCCGGGCACGCTCGGCCGCCCCCAGCCGTCCCGTCCAACGCCGCGAGAACGCCGCCGCCACCAGAAGCATCAGCACCGCGACCAACTTGGCGACGAGGACCTCCCCGTACGCCGTGGAGGTGAAGGCGGACCAGGAGCCGAGGCCGCGCCAGGACTGGTAGACGCCGGTGACGACGAGGACGACCACCGACGCGAACGCGAGCCGCGAGAACCGGTCGACCACGGCGGCCGTCAGGGTCCTCGGCGCCCGGTACAGGACGGTCAGCAGCGCGGTCAGCCCGCCCAGCCAGACGGCCATGGCGAGCAGGTGCAGCACGGACGAGGTCATCGCGACCGGCACCTGGATACCGGCGGAAGCGTGCTCGGCGGCCGCCCAGGTCCCGGCGAGCCCGACGGAGAGCAGCGCCCCGCAGACGAGCGCGCCCTTCCCCCACTCCTGCCGCTCCCCCTGGCGGCGTACGCGCACCAGGAGGACGGCGGCCAGCGCGAGCAGCCCCAGCCGGGCCAGCAGCGCGAGACCCGGCCGGCTGACCAGCGTGTCGCGCAGGACGGAGAGGTCGAGGGCGGCCCCGATGCCGCTGCCCCGCTCGTACGGTCCGCGGAGCAGCAGCAGGGTCGCCGAGGAGAGCAGCAGGGCCAGCCAGCCGGCCAGCAGCAGCTTGCGCAGCGCCTCGCCGGGCCCGCGGAGCACGACCGCCAGGAAGAAGGTCACGCCGATGAGCAGGGCGAGGGCGCCGTACGCGAAGTAGCGGGTGATGTCGTAGAGGGAGGCGGTGAGGGGGTCCTCGGCGAGGTCGTCCGGGAGGACCGCGGCCGTCGCGGAGGGCTCCCCGATGGAGAAGATCAGGGCACCCGAGATGGGGTGGCTGTCGGCCGAGATCACCCGCCAGGCGATCGTGTACGTGCCGTCGTCGAGGCCGGTGGGAAGGGTGACCCGAGCCGTGTCGGCCCGGTCGCCCGCGCGCCCCGGCTTGCCCGTGTCGACCGCCCGGTTCTCCGGGTCGACGACGCGGATGGAGTCCGCCAGCAGGCTCACCGACTCGGTGAAGCGGAGGGTGACGTCCCGGGGAGCGGCGTCGAGGACGCTCCCGTCGACGGGATCGCTTCCCTTGAGAGCGGCGTGCGCGGACGCGCTACCCGCCCCGCCGAGGAGACTCAGGAGCAGCACGGCACCCAGCAGCACCAGACGCTGGAGTGCCCGCCCCCACCCGCCGATTCCGGCGCGCGGCCGCGCACCTCTGTCCTGGTCCCGCCTCTCGACCCGGCCCCGGGTTCGAACTCTGCCTTCCCAGCTCCTGGCCCTGTCGTCGACTGGGTCGCTGTACCTGCCTAGGTCCACGTAGTGCTCCGGATCCACGGTCGCCGGCTCTCGGACTCCTCGAACAGGTACGCACACCACGAACGCCGCGTTCAACGCGATCCGCCCCTGTCCCTCCGCCCCTGTCCCTCCACCCCGGGCCCCGGTCCCACCGGGCTCCCGGCCCGCCACCGCCCCTACGCCCGCCCGAGCTCCCCTATCTCCGCGGCCCGGTCCGGGTACAGCCGAGCCAGCTCCGCGGCGTCCCCGTGCTCGTACCCCTCGAAGGTGAACCCCGGCGCCATCGTGCACCCGAACAGGGTCCAGCCCCCGCCGCCCGCGCCCGCGCCGCCCGCAGGACCGCCCAGAACCCGCGCCCCCATCCAGGTCCCCGCGGGCACGACGTACTGCACGTGCTGGCCGCCGAGCACGTCCGGCCCGAGGACGACGATCCGCGAGGACCCGTCGGGGGCGAGCAGCAGCATCCGGAGCGGAGCGCCGAGGTGGAAGTGCCAGATCTCGTCGCCGGGCAGCCGGTGCAGGGCGGAGTAGTCGCCGGGTTCGGTGGTGAGCAGGGCGACGATCGCGGTCCCCTCGGGCCGCCCGTCGCCCCGCTCGGGCCCGGCCCACGTCTGGCGGAAGCGTCCACCCTCGCGCGGTATGGGCTCCAACTCGTAGTGCCCTATGAGGTCTTCGGGAGTCATCCGCCCGAGGCTACGCCCACCACGCGAACTACTGACCGAACACGGTCTCCCGGCGCAGGAACGCCAACCGGGCCCGCTTCTCGGGCAGATACACCTCCGGCAGATCGATCTCCGGCAGGACGACGACCGGCCCGGGCTCGAACCCCTGCCGGGTGAACCGCGCGATCGCCTTCTCGTTCCGCTCGTCCGGATCGACGACGACCCGCCGCCGGTCCAGCCCGACGAACACGTACGCCGTGAAGGCCGCCAGCACCGAGGAGGACCACCCCGGCCGCGCTCCCCCGTCCCCGGCGGGCGCGAGCAGCACATGGACGCCGATGTCCCCGGGCTGGACGTCGTAGCACTCGCCGACCCGGTCGGCCTCCGGCTCGTACGTCTGCAGCAGCCCGACGGGCTCGCCGTCGTGCACCGCGAGGTAGGCGTGGTGCGTGTCGAAGGCGTCCATGCCCGCGTAGACCTCCCGCACCTGCTCCTCCGTGAGCCCGTTCATGCCCCAGAACGCGGCCCTCGGTTCCCTCACCCAGCCGTGCACCACGGCGGAATCGGCCCCGGCGTCCAACGGCAGGATCCGCATGGTCCCGAACCCGTCCACCACCTGCTCATGCACGGCCGCACGATCGGCGTACGGCACACCGGGCTCCCGCGTCCCCCGCGTCCCCCCAGTCCCCCGCGTGTCAGTGGTCATGGCGCTTCTCCTCGCTGCTGTGGTCGGTGTGCTCGTCCTCGGTGAGCTGGTCCCAGTCGGTGACGACCGGTACGAGATCCCCCCGGAGCCAGAGGGGGAGTTGATCGCGGTGGTGGGCCGAACCGCCGACGCCGGACGCCCCGAACGGCACCACCCAGAGGCTGTCCTCGCGCCGGGCCAGGTCCCAGACGTACCGGGCGGCGGGTCCGCGAGCGCTGAGGTCGGTGATGCCGGGGACCGCGGAGGTGCAGAGCACACAGTCGTGATCCCCGGCGAGCCCCGGCTCGGTGACGACACCCGGGCGAAGGTCGGCGCCGTCCTCCGGCAGCGCGCGCCATGGCACGAGCTTGTGGGTGTCGCCCCAGCGGCCGATGTCACGACCGGCGACCTCCTCCAGCGCCTCCCGCACGAGGGCGACCCGGTCGATCCCGTACAACTCCTCGGCCCTGAGCAGGTGTTCGAGCGCGAATCCGATCCGTACGGTGAGCGACAGCCACGGGCGGAAGACCTCGGGGTACGCCGGCGGGACCGCGAGCGCCGCGAAGGCGGGCTCCGCGGCCAGCCGCCGTACGACGGCCCCTCGCACCGCCGCGTACTCCGCCGCGACGACGCTGTCGACCGCCATCCGCCGATCCCAACCCAGCAGCCGCTCACCCAGCGCGACCGCGTGGTCCACGGGAGCGTCGGCGGCTGCTTCTGCGGCGGTGGCGGTGGCGGTGGCGGTGGCGGTGGCGGTGGCGGTGGCGGTGGCGGTGGCCACGATCTCCAACAGGGGCCCTGCGGAGGCCAGATGGGTGTCCATGTGGATCGTGGGCATGTCCGCGGCGGACCACACCCGCTTCTCGTCCAGCATCGCGCGGATGCGTTCCGCCCGGTGCGGCGGGGCGAACTCGACGCCCAACGGGGTCGCCGGACCACGCTGGTTGGCCATCACCGCGACACCGTCCTCGAACGTTCCGTACGGCGTCTCGTGCCACCCCTCCCACTCGTGCCCCGGCTCCCAGGCCGCGACGACCCGGGTCCGGTTGTCCCGGCTCCGCACCGGAACCCGGCCCGCCACCCGATGCAGCACCCCGCCCCGCGTGTCCGCGGCCTGTACGACGTTCACCGGCTCGGCCCACCGGTCGAACGCCCGGTCCACATCGGCGACTTCACGGGCCCGGAGGAGCGGCAGCAGCGCCCCGATCCCGAGGTCCTCGGTGACCCGGGGCGGATACCGGAGACTGAGCGGACCGACGGGATCGACGGCACCGGACCGGTCGGCGGCATCGGGCTGAGCGGTGGCATCAGGCTGAGTGGCGGCGTCTGCCGGGGCGGCGGCGTCCAGGCCCCCGATGACGACCGGCCCCCGAGGGGTCTCGATCACCTCCACCTCGACGGGCTCCCCGCCCGCGACCTCGATGACCTCCACATGCCTGTGCACGGCCCGCCACACCCCATCGGGATCGAGCGCCTCGACGACACCTCCGCCACCACCCTCGTCCCCACCCCCATCCCTGTCCGCGTACCGCAGCCGCTCCCGGTACAGGTCCTGGTAGTCGGCCATGGCGTTGGTGATGGCCCAGGCCACCTCGCCGGTGTGGCCGAAGTGGGCGATGCCGGGCATACCCGGGACCGCGAGGCCGACGACGTCGAACTCGGGGCAGGAGAGGTGGATCTGCTGGTAGACCCCGGGCTCCTCGATGAACCGGTGCGGATCACCGGCGATGACGGCCTGTCCGGTGCTCGTCCGGGACCCGTCGACGAGCCACCCGTTGCTGCCGGACGTGGCGGGCCCGTCGGTGGCGAAGAGCCCGATCGCGTCGGCGCCGAGATGGCGTACGGCCTCCTCGCGCCAGAGCTTGGCGGGGAACCCGGCGAACAGGATGTGCGTGGCGAGCCAGACCCCGAGCGGGTGCCATGCCTCCCAGCGCCCGGGTACGAGCCCGACGCGAGCGAACTCGGGGGCGCGCCGACCGCCCTCGGCAAGACCGTCGTTCACGCCCTCCACGTACGCGCGGACCCAGTCGGCGCTCTCCGGGTCCGTGCTCTCCAGCCGGGCGAAGCATCTTCGGGCCGTGTCCTCCAGACGGGCCCGTCTCGCGAACCGGTCCCAGCCGAGGGAGTCCACGCCGAGGAAGGCCGCCGAGGTGCCCTGGACGCGGTGGCGTTCGACCTCCAGCTGCCAGGCCCGGTCGAGGGCGGTCACCCGGCCCTGGGCGTGGGCGAGGACGCGGGCGTCGGCGGCGCGCAGGTGCGGAATGCCCCAGGCGTCACGGAAGATCCCATGACCCGTGTGGCTCGAATCGTTCCCCCGAGCATGTCCCCGCGCACCGCTGATGTCCCGCATCTCTGTATCCCACCTGTGGTTTAGGTTAGCCTCACCTAAGCAATCCGTGATCAAAGCGTACGTGAAGGGTGCAGAAGCCATGGGCCAGGGGCACGGTTGGGAGGGGGCGGTCCTCAAACTGCTCCGGGGGAAGGACTTCGTCTTCACGGTGACCGGTGCGGAACAAGTCACCGAGCACTACCGCCGGGTCCACCTCACCGACGGCGGCATGCTCGCGGTCACGGGCGTCCACCCGACGATGTGGGTCCGCCTCTGGTTCGAGGCCGCCGGCAAACCGCACCAGCGGGCGTACACGCTGGTCGACCCCGACCCGGCCGCCGGCACCTTCAGCCTGGAGTTCGCCCTGCACGACGGTCACGCCAGCGACTGGGCCCGCACCGCGAAGCCGGGCGACACCATCGAGGCCACGGTCCAGGGCACCGCCTTCACCGAGCCCGACCCGGCCCCCTCCCACATCCTCGCCATCGGCGACCCGGCCTCCCTCCCCGCCATCAACTCCCTCCTCACCGCCCTCCCCTCCACCCCGACGACGATCTGGTTCGAGACACCTACGGAGGCGGTGGAGACGGCGGAGACGGCAGGGGCGGCGCCCGAGCTGCAGGCATCGGTGTCCGTGGCCACGTCACGGCCGGACGCGGGGCCGTCGGCAGCCGCACCGGTCGCCATCAGGAGCGACGTCGTGGAGGACGAAGCCGGGTCGGCGGTGGAGCCCGCCGGACACGGCGCCGGCGCCGCCGTCCTCAGCGGTGCGCAGGACCCGTCCGACGGCGTCCGGGACCGAGCCGCAGTCCCCATCCCCACCCCCGGCGCGGGCGGCCTTCCCCTCCGTCTCGATCCCGCCCACCACGACTTCCGCCCGATCGCCCGCCAGGACGCCGGCGCCCGCCTGATCACCCAGGTGAAGGCCGACGCCCCCGCGCTCCTCGCCGAGACCCCCGACCCCTACGTCTGGATCGCCTGCGACACGGCGACGACCCGATCCCTGGCGGCGTACTTCCGCAAGGAGCTGGGCCTCCCGAAGCACCGCATGCACGCCCTGGGTTACTGGCGCCCGTGACGACGCCCCGCCGCCGCACCCACCGCCTCCGCCTCCCCTTCACCCCGGGGGCCGGGCTGCGGCTCAGCGGCAGAAGGGTGATCATCGGGGCATGAACGTCACCCTTCACCTCGCCCAGGACCCAGAGGCGGACGAGCTCCTCGGCCGCAGTCCCCTCGCCGCACTGGTCGGCATGCTGCTGGACCAGCAAGTACCGATGGAGTGGGCGTTCAAGGGCCCCTGGACCATCGCCCAACGCCTCGGCGCGACCGACCTGGACGCCCACGAGATCGCGGCGACCGACCCCGAGTCCTTCGCCGCGCTGCTCTCCACCAAGCCGGCGGTCCACCGCTACCCGGGCTCCATGGCGAAGCGGATCCAGCAGCTGTGCCAGTACCTCGTCGAGCACTACGACGGTGACGCGAGCGCGGTGTGGCAGGACGTGACGACCGGCAAGGAACTCCTCTCCCGCCTCGAATCCCTCCCCGGCTTCGGCCGCCAGAAGGCCCAGATCTTCCTGGCCCTCCTCGGCAAGCAACTCGGCGTCCACCCCACCGGCTGGCGCGAAGCGTCCGGCTCCTACGGCGACCCCGACTCCTTCCGCTCCGTCGCCGACATCAAGGGACCCGACTCCCTGGCCAAGGTCCGCGCCCACAAACAGGAGATGAAGGCAGCGGCCAAAGCGGCGAAGGCCTCCGGCGAGTAACGCCAAATCCCTGGGACGCACGCCGGGCGAGTCGTACGCCGAACGCCTGGGGCGCACGCCGGACGAGTCGTACGCCGAACGCCTGGGACGCGCGCCGGGCGAGTCGTACGCCGAACGCCCGGGACGCGCCGGGCGGGTCGTACTCCGACCGAGCGGATCTCCCGCCCCACCCGATGCGCGCGCCCCCGCATCGGGAAAACATCCGCCGTGCCCCCCATCGCCCGCTCCCGCCCCCCGGACACCCCCCGTGTCCGAGCGAGGCGGTACGCCCGGCGCAGAACCTGGCTGCGGGTGCTCGCACTGACCGTCGCGCTCCTCGTCCCCACCGCCCACACCGCCACGCACGCCGCCGCCACCCTCCCGCCCACGCTCTCGAGCGAACTCCCCACGACCGAGTACGACCTCCTCGAGAACGCCCCCCGCCCCCAGACCCGCCACACCCCGCGCCCGGTCAGCCCACCGCGCTCCGCGCCGGTCGCGTCCCCGCGCCCCTCACCGGCGCCGCCGCACGGCCACCTGTTCCTCCCCGCCCCTCCCTGGCCCCGGCCCCCGTACGCCCTGCACGCCCTGCGCTCCGTGGTCCTGCGCTGCTGAGAGAGCCCCCAACTCACCCACAGCCACTGACCACCCCCAGCACAGGAACAGGAGACCCCCCATGCCCGCAGACCCGTACACGGTCCTTCGCGCGCTCCTCCAGGCAGAGGCCCTACGCAGCGCCCCCAAGTCGGAATCCGAACGTAATTCCGAACACTCCCGCACCCCGGACGCGGACGATCAGCCGCGCCAAGACCCGAACCACAGCTGATCCACCCGCTCCGACCGAACCGACTCACCTCTGGTGAAGCGCCCTGGACCCCACCAGCTTCAGGGCGTTCACCCCTGCCGCCCACGGGCCCCGCACGCAGGAGCCGGTGGAAAGTGCGGCGCGAAGCGCGCCGGAAGCCCGGCTGAAGTCCGGAAGACATCCCGGCGAAGGCTCGTGGAAGCCGAGGAGGGGTCGGTCCACGAGCCCGGACAATCGCCCGGCGACACCTCGCGGCGACCTCTGCGCGCCCCCGAAAAAGCCCCACCGAGCACCCACGACCGCCACCAGACCCCCACAGAATGACCCGTTTGCCCCGCTTCACGGCGCCTTTTCCGGGGTCGCACTCCGTCGCCATGGCTGCGCCCGGAACGTCTCGACCGGTAGGCTTTCCGTGTGATCTTCAAGCGCATCGGAAACGGCCGGCCGTACCCCGACCACGGCCGGGAAAGCACCCGGCAGTGGGCGGACGTCGCGCCGCGCCCGGTCCGCCTCGATCAGCTCGTGACGACCAAGGGGCAGCTGGACCTGGAGACCCTCCTCGCCGAGGACTCCACCTTCTACGGCGACCTCTTCGCGCACGTGGTGAAGTGGCAGGGCGATCTGTACCTGGAGGACGGCCTCCACCGCGCCGTCCGCGCCGCCCTCCAACAGCGCCAGGTGCTCCACGCCCGCGTCCTCGAACTGGACTGACCCCTCACCGCGGGCAGTTCGTACCCGCGCCCGTCCGGTCGCCGGTTGGCCCTTTCGGGTTGGACTGCAGCGCGGTGAATGATCATCTAGTAGGCATCGCCGTCCAACGGCACTACGCTGCGCCCATGAGCATGCTGACTCCTCCTGGCATGGGCGGCCAGTACCGGATCACGGGGGACAAGTACCCGAGGCTGCGCCGGCCCAAGAGGCGTCGCAGGCTCGTCCTCGCCGTCGTCGCGTCCGCGACCGCCCTCGGCCTCGTCGGCTGGGGAACCCTGCAGCTCATCGACGTCTTCACCGGCGACGGGGACCAGGCCGCGGCGGCCGGCCCCAAGGCGGACTGCGCGACCCGGGTGAGCCCGTCCCCGAAGGCGAGCGGCTCGGCCGGGAAGCCCGGCAAGGCCGGTACGGCGGCGAAGGGCTTCCCCGCACCCGGCAAGATCACCGTCAACGTCCTCAACGCCACGCCCCGCGCGGGCCTCGCCAAGGACACCGCCGACGAGCTGAAGAAGCGCGGCTTCCGCATCGGGAACGTGGGCAACGCGACCAAGGAGTACGACAAGAAGGTCAAGGGCGCCGCGATACTGCTCGGCGCGAAGGCCGCCGAGGGCACGGCGCTGCCGGTCCTCAACACGCAGCTCGCCGGGGCGCAGCTGAAGACCGACGGCCGTACGAAGGCCACCGAGGTGGACCTGATCATCGGTACCGCCTTCAAGGCCCTCAGCAAGCAGAAGGACGCCGACAAGGCACTGGCCGACCTGACCAGTCCCAAGCCGACGCCCACCACGACGAAGACCTGCTGACTCCGTTACAGCCGCTGCCCCCGCTGGGATCCGCTTCCTCCGTGGGAGCCGCTGCCCCGGCTACTCGGCGGCGCCGTACAGCCGGTCGCCCGCGTCCCCCAGACCCGGCACGATGTAACCGTGCTCGTTGAGGCGCTCGTCGACCGCGGCGGTCACGACCGTCACCGGGGCGCCCGCCAGCTCGCGCTCCATGACCTCGACGCCCTCGGGAGCGGCGAGGAGCACCACGGCGGTCACGTCGTCCGCGCCGCGGGCGATCAGCTCACGGATCGCGGCGACGAGGGTGCCGCCGGTCGCGAGCATCGGGTCGAGGACGTACACCTGACGCCCGGAGAGGTCCTCCGGCATGCGGGTGGCGTACGTGGAGGCCTCGAGCGTCTCCTCGTTGCGGATCATGCCCAGGAAGCCCACCTCGGCGGTCGGCAGCAGCCGGACCATGCCGTCGAGCATGCCGAGGCCGGCCCGCAGGATCGGCACGACGAGCGGGCGCGGGTGGGAGAGCTTGACGCCCGTGGTCGAGGCGACCGGCGTCGTGATGTCGACCAGCTCGGTGCGCACGTCCCGCGTGGCCTCGTAGGCGAGCAGGGTGACCAGTTCGTCGGCGAGACGACGGAAGGTCGGGGAGTCGGTGCGCTGGTCGCGCAGCGTGGTGAGCTTGTGAGCGACCAGGGGGTGGTCGACGACATGGAGACGCATGTCCACAACAGTAACCGGGGCGACAATGGCGAGCGCCCCCGCACGGTCCGCCCCTCCCGATGGCATCAAACCCCCCATCGGAGGGAAAGTGGGATGAACAGAGCGGCGCCTGAACGGGCCGAGGCCTGACGTTCGCCCACTCCGGAACCGCCGCCGATGAGCATCCGACGGCCGAGCGGGGGCACATGACCGACAAGCCAGTACGAACGGCGGGCGGGACCGCGAGGTCCAGCGGTCGGCCCGGGCAAGCGGCGAACCGTGCGACTCAGGAGGTTGATGAGGTGGCGGGAACGGTCGAGGAAACGCGCGGGACCGGATCGGAGAGCGATGCGGCGCGTCGGCGACGGCGGGCACAGTTCCTGCGGGAGCTGACGGAGGCACGCGAACTGCGCGACCGCGTCCAGCCCCGCCGAGCCAAGGCAGCCCGCCTCCGCCACGCCATGCGCATGCGCACGTTCCGCTGGTGACCCCGGGCGGAACCCGCCCCTGAGGGACCGAGGCCGGGACTTTGGGGAACTGAGATGTGGGGGCGGGCGCCGGGAAGCCGGGGAGCCAGGGGCGGTGGGGAGCCGACGTACCAAGGGCGCTGGGGGGCCGGGGTACCAAGGGCGCCGGAGAGCCAGGGGCGCTGGGGCGCCGGAGAGCCAGGGTCGCTGGGAAGCCGGGGAGCCAGGGTCGCCGGGGAGCCGGGGCACCGCGGTGCCAGGAGCGCTGGGGCGCCGGAGAGCCGGGAAGCCGAGGAGCCAGGGTCACTGGGAAGCCGGGGCACCGCGGTGCCAGGGTCGCTGAAAGGCCGGGGTCGCCAGGCAGCCAAGAACCGGGCACCCGACGCATCGCGGCAGCGAGGCAGCGAGGCAGCGAGGCAGCGAGGCAGCGAGGCAGCGAGGAATTGGGCCACCCCGCCGTCGCCCCCCGGTACCACGCCCACGCCCCGTGCGTCGGCTCCGTACCGTGCAGATCGATCTGTGGCCGGTTCTCGCCGAGCCACCGCACCCCGCCCGCATCGCGTCCAGCGTTCCGCCGCCCAGCCGCCCTGCCCCACCGCGCGGTCCTGGCGAGCACATCGGCCTCCAGCACGCGGCGCCGCCGCTCGCGTACGGCCAGTCGGCCCTCGTACACCGCCCCCTCATGCCCCGCCCCCTCGAACGGCGCCCCTACGCCCCCATCGGCGCCCCGCCGTAGCCTCCGGCCACCCCGTTGACCCACCCGCTGGGACCCATGTGTCGGGTTCGTGGGGTATGTGTGGGGCGTTCACGGGGTGGTCGTGCATATGCGGCCAGGAACTCCGCGTACGATCCGCTGGTGGCGGCAACAGGTGCGCAGGTGAACGGCGGACCCACCGGCGATCAAAAGAGCCGGACACAGGGAGCCGAAGACGTCCCCTGTGCGCTCTGTTTCTGCCACGATTCCGAGTGGGTGGGGCTCGGACCGCAAACCTCCCCACCCGCAACCTCCGCCGGGGGGACCCCCAACCGGCACACCTATGACCAGTGGGAGAGTCACGGTGTACTTCGCCGCACTGCTCGCGCGCACCGAAGACGGGTGGGAAGCGAGCGACACAGAGCTCGACGATGTGGAAACCCTGTCGGATCTGGCCGACCTGGCCCGTGAAGCCTCGCCCGACGACGACACGGTGCTGGTGCTCATCGAGCAGGAGGACGCGTGGTTCGGCGTCGTCCGCATCGATGGCGAGGAAGACCCTCGTATCTACGTCTCGGACGCCGCCGCCGCTGCCCGCAGCAGCTACGGCGAGATCCTGCTCACCGACGAACTGCTCGGAAGGGAGCCCGGCGACGACGACCCCGACCTGGACTCCCTCGACCTGGACGGCACGGAGGACGGTGAGCCGGACGACGATGACGACGACACGGGCGCCGAGGCCGTGCCGCACAGCCCGGTCGGCGACACCGAGATCCTCGACGACCTGGGGGTGGGCGAGAAGGAGCTGCGTGCTCTCGACGCCGACGACGCCCTCAACTCGATCGCCGAGGCCCTCGGCGCGTCGGAGGTCCTGGAGACGGTCCGCTGACCCCGCCACGTCCGCTGACCCCGCCCCATCCACCGAGTCCGTCGGGTCCGGTCCGGCCGCCGGGGGCCTCCCCCCGGTGACCGAGGCAACCGGCGCCCCTGGCGCCCCAGGTGCCCCAGGCACCCCGGGCGCAGCCGGCGCACCCGGCGCAGACGCACCGGACGGAACCGACCCCGTACGCGACCGCTGGCGGGCCGCGATGCGGCTCGCCCTGGTCGAGGCCGGGCGGGCCGCCGAGGGCGGTGACGTCCCGGTCGGCGCGGTCGTCCTGTCCCCGGACGGCACGACCGTACTGGCCACCGGACACAACGAACGCGAGGCGACCGGCGACCCCACCGCCCACGCGGAGGTGCTCGCCGTCCGCCGCGCCGCCGCCGCGCTCGGGGAGTGGCGGCTGACCGGCTGCACCCTGGTGGTGACCCTCGAACCCTGCACGATGTGCGCGGGCGCCCTCGTCCAGTCCCGGGTCGACCGCGTCGTCTACGGCGCGCGCGACGAGAAGGCCGGAGCCGCCGGCTCACTCTGGGACGTCGTACGCGACCGTCGCCTCAACCACCGCCCCGAGGTCGTCGAGGGCGTCCTCGCCGACGACTGCGCCCGCCTGCTCACCGACTTCTTCCGCACCCGCTGACCCCCGTCGGCACCGGCCTCCGCCCCCGCCCGATACCGATTTCAAACCACGCCCCACCTTGCTGTAAGGTCTCCCTCGGTAGCGTGTCCGAGCGGCCGAAGGAGCTCGCCTCGAAAGCGAGTGTGGCGCAAGTCACCGAGGGTTCAAATCCCTCCGCTACCGCTGGAGAAGGGTCCCGTCGTCAGACGGGACCCTTCCTGCGTTTCCCGGCTCCGGCGCCTCTCCTGCGAACGCATGATCGGGTTACACTCGCCGCCGACAAAGAGGGACCCATGGGGCCCACAGGGCACAAGAGGCGGGGGAGGCCGCGGTGGCGGTGCAGGGGAAGAAGATCGCGCTGTACGTGCTCGTGGTCTTCGTGCTCTACGTGATCATCACGGACCCGGCCAAGGCCGCCGACTACGTCCAGATAGGCTTCGAGGGCGTCTCGAACGCCGCCCAGTCCATCGGCGACTTCTTCACCTGGATCGCCGACGGGGCCGAGTAGCCCCCACACCTCGCCCGACCTTCCCGGAGCGCCCATGATCCGCCACCTGGTCCTGTTCAAGCTCAACGAGGGCGTCGAGCGCGACGACCCGCGGGTGGTGCGGGGCGTGGAAGCCTTCCGCGCGCTGAACGGCAAAATCGAGGAGATCCGCTTCTGGGAGCTGGGGTGGAACCGCAGCGACCGTCCCATCGCCTACGACTTCGCGATCAACTCCGCGTTCGACGACGTCGAGGCGCTGCGGACGTACGTCGAGCACCCGGACCACCAGGCAGGCGTGGCGCTGTGGCACGAGTTCGCCACGTGGATCATCGCCGACTACGAGTTCTGAGCCGTACGCCGCCTCCCTCTCCGCCCCGCACTCGAACCGTGCGGGGCTTTTTGCACCCGATTGCCCTCCCCGCCGTCAACTCTCGCTCAACACGGCGCTATGCGGTGCTTGATCACAGTGCACATGTCTTGTGATGCTATGACCGCTTTTGACGGTTGAGTTGATGGATGAAGAGGTGGCGTTGACCGTGTCGGCCAGTACTGCGCCTCCCCAGGAAGACGTCCCGGCTCCCGACCCCTCGTCGGCCCAGGTCACCGCCCAGGCCACGGCCCCCGCCCCGGAGAAACGTCGCGGCGCCGACACCCGGGCCCTCACCCAGGTGCTGTTCGGCGAGCTGAAGCATCTGGCACCGGGCACTCCGGAGCACAACCGCGTGCGCGGGGCGCTCATCGAGGCGAACCTCCCGCTCGTGCGCTACGCGGCCGCCCGTTTCCGCTCCCGCAACGAGCCCATGGAGGACGTCGTCCAGGTCGGCACCATCGGACTGATCAACGCCATCGACCGGTTCGACCCGGACCGCGGCGTGCAGTTCCCGACCTTCGCCATGCCGACCGTCGTCGGGGAGATCAAGCGGTACTTCCGTGACAACGTCCGCACGGTCCACGTCCCGCGCCGGCTGCACGAGTTGTGGGTCCAGGTGAACAGCGCGACCGAGGACCTCACCACCGCCTTCGGCCGCACCCCCTCCACCGCCGAGATCGCCGAGCGGCTGCGCATCACCGAGGAGGAGGTCCTGTCCTGCATCGAGGCGGGCCGCTCGTACCACGCGACCTCCCTGGAGGCCGCCCAGGAGGGCGACGGACTGCCGGGGCTGCTCGACCGGCTCGGCTACGAGGACCCCGAACTCGACGGCGTCGAACACCGTGACCTCGTACGCCACCTCCTCGTCCAACTCCCCGAACGCGAACAGCGGATCCTGCTGCTCCGCTACTACAGCAACCTCACGCAGTCGCAGATCAGCGCGGAGCTGGGGGTCTCCCAGATGCATGTGTCGCGGCTGCTGGCCCGGAGCTTCGCGCGGCTGCGGTCGGCCAACCGGATCGAGGCGTAGACGCTCCGCCCGGAGCGCCGCCCCGATGCGGCACGGTGGGTGACCCTCGGTAACGGGAAACCCCCGCGCAAGCGCGGATGGACCGTGGGGCACACGGGGCGCACGAAGGCAGGCGGGGCGCACAGAATCGGCCATCGGTACGCGTGCGCAGGCCATGGGGCGTGACCGAATGCGCTGTCGAGATGTCACCGGTGAGAGCGAATCACTCATTGGCGCTTCATTAGGTGCATCTCCTCTGAGATCCCATCAGAACAGCTGATTCCAGGGTCTATTCACCCTCTCCATGTCGACATGTCACTACATCGCGTTGCCGACGTGTGACATTCTTCCCCCAGCGCGTTTGCCGTGGCCTCGCCGCCGGTATTCAGGTGGAGGCTGCGTTCCTTACGACGGAGCGTCCGCCGCGACCGTCCGCGACCCAAAGGGGGTGGCATGTCCGCAGACCAGGGCAGCTCGAAGGTGCTCACGCTCGACAAGAGCGAGACCGCGCCCGACGCTATCCAGGCCCCTCAGGACCTTCAGGCGCTTGAGGACCTTCCCGGTCCCCAGGCTCCGCCGGCGTCTGAGTTCCCGGCCTTGTCGGCCTCGGCGAACATCGACACCCGCACCCTGTCCCGCTCCCTGTTCCTGCGGCTCGCCGCGTTGGACGAGAACAGCCCCGAGCGCGCATACGTCCGGGACACCTTGATCGAGCTCAACCTCCCGCTGGTGCGTTACGCCGCCGCCCGTTTCCGGTCGCGCAACGAGCCGATGGAGGACATCGTCCAGGTCGGAACGATCGGCCTGATCAAGGCGATCGACCGCTTCGACTGCGAACGGGGCGTGGAGTTCCCGACGTTCGCGATGCCGACGGTCGTGGGCGAGATCAAGCGGTTCTTCCGCGACACGTCATGGTCGGTCCGGGTGCCGAGGCGGCTGCAGGAGCTGCGGCTGGCGCTCACCAAGGCCAGTGACGAGCTGTCGCAGAAGCTCGACCGTTCGCCGACGGTCACCGAACTCGCCGCGGTGCTGGGCGTGTCGGAGGAGGACGTGGTCGACGGTCTCGCCGTCGGCAACGCGTACACGGCGTCCTCGCTCGACTCCCCGGCCCCCGAGGACGACGGCGGCGAGGGCTCCCTCGCGGACCGCCTCGGCTACGAGGACACGGCGCTCGAGGGCGTGGAGTACCGGGAGTCGCTGAAGCCGCTGTTGGCGAAGCTGCCGCCGCGTGAGCGCCGGATCATCATGCTCCGCTTCTTCGCGAACATGACGCAGTCGCAGATCGGCGAGGAGGTCGGCATCTCCCAGATGCACGTCTCCCGCCTCCTCACCCGGACGCTGGCGCAGCTGCGGGAGGGCCTGATCTCCGACTGAGGCCATCGGCCTCGCGTTGACACGTACCACCGCCGGGTTGCCGATTTCGGGCAGCCCGGCGGTGGTTGTGGGTCATTCCAGGTGGGGGTGCGTGCGGGTGCGTCGTCGGCCGGCGGCCCGGTGGGGCTTCTCGCGCAGTTCCCCGCGCCCCTGAAAAGCAGGGGCTGCGCCCCGTGCTTTTCAGGCCCGCAGGGCCGTGGTCTTTCAGGCCCGCAGGGCCTGGTCTTTTAGGAGTGCTTTCAGAAAGCCGGGTGCTTGCGGGCGAGGGTCATGCAGTGGGCGAGCTGAAGGAAGGCGTCGTGCATGTCGTCTCTGGTTTCCCAGCGGGTCCGTAGGCGGCGGGGTCCGTGGAGCCAGGCGATGGCGGACTCGGCGACCCACCGGACTTTGCCAAGGCCCGAGCCGTGTGGCCGGCCGCGCCGGGCGATCTTCGGTGTGATGCCGCGCTCGCGCAGACGGCGGCGGTAGATGTCGTAGTCATAGCCGCGGTCGGCATACAAGACGCGGGGCTTGCGCCGGGGCCGGCCCCGCTTGCCCCGTACCGGCCCGAGGCTGTCGACCAGCGGCAGAAGCTGGGTGACATCGTGACGGTGACCACCGGTCAGCGACACCCGCAGCGGAGTGCCGCGGGCATCGGTCAGCACGTGATGCTTCGAGCCCGGCCGTGCGCGGTCAACCGGGCTCGGACCGACTTTTGGGCTGCTTCGCCCCCGCTTGGCCTGCACATGCGAGGCATCGACAGTGGCGCGGGAGAAGTCCAGACGGTCCGCCGCCCGTAACCGGTCCAGCAGCACCCGCTGGAGCTCCTCCCACACCCCGGCCTCCTGCCACTCGGCCAGCCGACGCCAGCAGGTGGGACCCGAACCGAACCCCAGCTCCTGCGGCAGAAACTCCCACTGGACACCTGTGTAGAGGACGAAGAGCACACCTTGCAGCGTCCTGCGGTCATCGATCCGCTTGCGCCCCGGATACCGGAAGCGCCGCTCATGCTTCGGCAACAGCGGCTCGATCACCGCCCACAACTCGTCACTGACCTCCCACGGCTTCCGCCGCGCCATGGTCACACCCCACAAAAGACGGGATCACATACCTCTCCACCGTGCCACAACACGATCTTTCTGCAAGGACCCCTTAGGGGCGCGGGGAACTGCGCGAGAAGCCCCACGCACCCGCAGCCGCCCATCCGCAGGACCCGGCAGTCGGGCAGGCGCCGCTCAAAAGCAACCCCCCGCGATCACGCCAGCGCGAGCCACACCACCGCGGCCACGACCGCCACCGCCGCGATCACGCCGACGATCACACCGACCCGCGGCCCGGAGGACCCCGTCGCGGCGGCCTGTCGGGCCCCCGCCGGCGTCTCGTCGACGAAGGCGCGGAACATCTGCGTGCTGCCCGCGGGGTCGTAATTGCCCTGGGGGTTCTGGTTGTCGGCCATGGCCCGAGACCTTAGCGAATCCGGCAGGACGCGCCCAAGCGGGGTGGTCGGCCCCAGACAGTCCGAACGTTCTCCTTTGCCAAGACTTGGGCCGCACCCACCCCCATTTCATTTGCCTGTAGCAACCATCCAGATCTATGGTTGCCCTAAGCAACAACCACGGGAGGGACTCCATGGCCGGGCAAGCGCACTACGAGGAGCTGGCCCGTCAGCTCAGTGCCATCGGGGCCGTCAACCGGGAGATCGCGCGGATGCTCCCGTACGAGTGCCCCGGCGGATCGGCGGGAGTCCTGACGCTGCTCGGCCGCCACGGCGAGATGCGGATGAGCAAGCTCGCCGAGCTGCTCTCCGTCGACATGTCGGTGACCAGCCGACACGTCGCGCACGTCGCCGAGCGGGGCTGGATCGAACGCCTCCCCGACCCGGCGGACAAACGCTCACGCATCCTGCGCCTGACCCCCGAGGGCCGGGCCGTGGTCACCGAGCTGTACCGGCGCACCAGCCGGCTGATGGCCGCCCGGCTGAGCGACTGGTCCGACGACGAGGTCGGACAACTGGCCCGGCTCCTGGGCCGATTGCGGGAAAGCTTCGACACCCCCGCGCCGCCCCGGACGCCCACGCCGCCGACCCGTACGTCCGTGTAGCGGCCGCCAGGGGCCACCGGCGGCCCACCACCACAACCCGTACACCCGCAAAGACCCGTAGGAAAAGGAAGCCCCATGGCAACGACCACACCAGCCGGTGTGCGGGCTCACGCCAAGCACGGTGGAGGACCCGCCAAGGGTGCCCCCCACAGCGGTGGCGACCACGCCCCGATGACGCACCGGCAGATCATGGAAGCGCTGACCGGCCTGCTGCTCGGCATGTTCGTGGCGATCCTGTCGTCGACGATCGTGTCGAACGCGCTGCCGGACATCATCAAGGACCTGGGCGGCGGGCAGAGCGCGTACACCTGGGTGGTGACCGCGTCGCTGCTGGCGATGACCGCGTCCACCCCGCTGTGGGGCAAGCTCGCCGACCTGTTCTCCAAGAAGCTGCTGATCCAGCTGGCGCTGGTCATCTTCGTGCTCGGGTCGGCCGCCGCCGGACTCTCGCAGAACGCCGGAATGCTGATCGGGTTCCGCGCGGTCCAGGGCGTCGGCATGGGCGGGCTCTCCGCGCTGGCCCAGATCTGCCTCGCGGCGATGATCTCCCCGCGCGAACGCGGCCGGTACAACGGCTACCTCGGCGCCACCTTCGCCACCGCCATGGTCGGCGGCCCGCTGGTCGGCGGTGTCATCACCGACACCAGCTGGCTGGGCTGGCGCTGGTGCTTCTACGTCGGCGTGCCCTTCGCGATCATCGCCCTGGTCGTGCTCCAGCGGACGCTGCACCTGCCGGTCGTCAAGCGCAAGGTCAAGGTCGACTGGGCCGGCGCGTTCCTCATCACCGCCGCCGTCTGCCTGCTGCTGGTCTGGGTGACCTTCGCCGGTGACAAGTACGACTGGGTGTCGTGGCAGACGTACGCGATGGTCGGCGGCACGGTCGCGCTGCTCGCGGTGTTCCTGCTGGTCGAGTCCAAGGCGAGCGAGCCGATCATGCCGCTGCGGCTGTTCCGCAACCGGACGATCGCCCTGGCCTCGCTGGCCTCCCTCTTCGTCGGTGTCGCGATGTTCGCGGGCACCATCTTCTTCAGCCAGTACTTCCAGCTGGCGCGCGACAAGTCGCCGACCATGTCCGGCGTCATGACGATCCCGATGATCGCCGGTCTGTTCGTCTCGTCGACCGTCTCCGGGCAGGTCATCACCCGCACCGGCCGCTGGAAGGCCTGGCTGCTCGCCGGTGGGGTGCTGGTCACCTCGGGCCTCGGACTGCTGGGCACCCTGCGGTACGACACCCCGTACTGGCACGTGGCGATCTTCATGGCGCTGCTCGGGCTCGGCGTCGGCATGATGATGCAGAACCTGGTGCTGTGCACGCAGAACCAGGTCGCCCCCGGCGACCTCGGCGCCGCCAGCTCGGTCGTCACCTTCTTCCGCTCCCTCGGCGGCGCGATCGGCGTCTCGGCCCTGGGCGCGGTGCTGAGCCACCGGATCACCCACTACGCCGAGGACGGCCTCGCCAAGCTCGGTGTGTCCGGTTCCTCCATGGGCCACGGGGAGATCCCGGACCTGGACGCGCTGCCCGCACCGGTCCGCACGGTCATCGAGAGCTCCTACGGCCACGGCATCGGAGACGTCTTCCTCTACGCCGCGCCCTTCGCCGTCCTCGCGCTCGTCTTCTCCTTCTTCATCAAGGAGGTCCCGCTGCGGACCACCGGGGCACTCGCCCAGGCCGCGGAGACCAAGGCCGCGAAGGCCGATGCCACGAAGTCCGAAGCCACGGAGTCAGTGGCCAAGGAGCCCGAAGCCACGGACACCGACGTGGAGGCGGAGGCGCCGGCCGCGTCGCACGCTCCGGTCGCGGCATCAGGGGCTCCGGTCGCGGCATCGGGGGCCGCAACTCCCGGCGAGGTCCGGGCTCCCGGCGGCGGCATTCCCGTACGGGGTCAGGTGCGCGGTGCCGAGGGCGCGCCCGTGCCGCGGGCCGCCGTCACCCTGATCTCGCTCGGCGGGCGGCAGCTCGGCCGTTCGGTCGCGGGCGCCGACGGGGCCTACGCGGTGGACGCGCCCGCCGCCGGGTCGTACGTCCTGATCGCGGCCGCCGACGGGTTCCAGCCGCAGGCCTCCACGGTCGTCGTGCACGACGAGCCGGTCGCGTACGACGTCCTGCTCAGCGGGACGAGCGGGCTGAGCGGTGTGGTGCGGACCGCCGGGGCCGGGCAGGGCGTCAAGGACGCCATGGTCGTGGTGACCGATGTGCGCGGCGATGTGCTGGCCAGCGGAGTCACCGGTGAGCAGGGCGAGTTCGGCTTCGGGGAGCTGGTGCCGGGCGCGGTGACCGTCGCGGTGAACGCCGCCGGGTTCCGCCCCCGCGCGCTACCCGTCGAGGTCGGCGGCACCGGGGTCACCCGGATCGAGATCGACCTGGAGGCCGGGGCCCGGCTCCAGGGAGTCGTACGGGCGCCGGGCGGGGCGCTGGCCGACGCCCGCGTGACCCTCGTCGACGCGGCGGGCAACGTGGTCGGCACGGCCACCACCGGCGCGGACGGGGCGTACGCCTTCGCCGACCTGGACGCCGGCGAGTACACGGTCATCGCGACCGGCTACCCGCCCGTGGCCACGGCCCTGACGGTCAGCGGCCCCGGAGTCGACGGCCACGACATCGAACTCGCGCACCCCGGCGAGTAGTTCGCGCGGACGACTGGTTGAACCACCGGCCGGTGGAGCCTCCCCCCGCTCCACCGGCCGGTCGCACGCTGAGGAGTTGACGGAGATGGAACCCACGGGACGAGCAGAGAAGGCAGGACGAGCAGCACGGACCGGTCTGACCGCGAGGATCCGTACCCGGGACGGCTGGGCCGTGTCGCACGCGGTCGTCACGGTGACCGACATGACCGGTACGCAGGTGCTGCGGGCCGAGGCGGACGCCGAAGGGGGCGTGCACGACCCCACGCCGCTCGCGCCGGGCGCGTACACGGTGATCGTCACGGCGGTCGGCTACACACCGGTGGCCTCCAGCGCTCTCGTGACCGCGCGGGGGCGGGCGGAGATCGGCACGGTCACCCTGGCCCGGCTCGGCGGTACGGAACTGCCCCCGCCCGGGCCCTGGACCGTCGACCCCGCGCACTCCTCCGTCGCCGCCGTGGCCCAGCACCTCGGGATCTCCAGCGTCCACGGTCGCTTCACCGACTTCTCGGCGTCCGTCGAGATCGCCCCGACCCCCGACGAGGGGACCAAGTCCCGGGTGGAGGCGGTGATCCGGGCCGCCTCGATCGACACGGGCAACGCGACCCGGGACCAGCACCTGCGCTCCCCGGACTTCCTCGACGTCGAACGGCACCCCGAGATCACCTACGCCTCGACCGGCCTCACGCCCGTCGGCCCGGACCGCTGGACCGTCCACGGCGAGCTGGGCATGCGCGGGGTCGTACGGCCGGTCGACCTGGACCTGGCGTACCTGGGCACCGGCGCGGATCCGTGGGGCGGCACCCGCGCCGCCTTCCGGGCCACCGCCGAACTCCGCCGCGAGGACTTCGCCATGAACTACAACCAGGTGGTCCAGGCGGGCATCGCGGCGATCGGGACGACGCTGAGGGTCGAGCTGGACGTGCAGGCTGTGCAGGATGTGCGGGGGCGGGGCGCGTAGCGCTCCCGCAAGGGGCGCGGGGCTGTCCCCGATGTGCGGCTCCGCCGCGTGGGCGCGAACAACCACGACGCACCCGCGGCCGCCGAACCGCGGAACCCCCCGAGCCATGAGGCGCCCCCGGCCCTACGCTGAGCGCATGGCACGGAACATCGCGACCAACACGTCGGTCTCCCTCGAAGAACTGCTGGACTTCGTCCGCCCCCGGCACCGGGCGCTCCTGCTCACCCGGCGGTCCGACGGCGGCCCTCAGGCCTCCCCGCTGACCTGCGGTGTCGACGACTCGGGCCGGATCGTGGTCTCCACGTACCCCGAGCGGGCCAAGACCCGCAACGCCAAGCGGGACGAGCGCGTGAGCGTCGTCGTGCTGAGCGACGACTGGGACGGCCCCTGGGTCCAGATCGACGGCACGGCCGAGGTCATCGACTCGCCGGACTCGGTCGAGCCCCTGGTGGAGTACTTCCGCAACATCTCGGGCGAGCACCCGGACTGGGACGAGTACCGCGCGGCGATGATCAAGCAGGGCAAGTCGATCATCCGGATCACACCGGTGAAGTGGGGACCGGTGGCCACGGGCGGCTTTCCGGCGCGGCTGGTGGAGGAGGGCTAGGCGGCCAGCGCTGAGCGGCCGGGCTGAGCGGCGGGGGCTGAGCGGCCGCAGGGGGTTCAGCCCCTCGTCGCCATCACCTCGATGCCGGCGACGAGGGTGTCCAGGGCGTAGCCGAAGTCGCGTTCGCGCATCTCCTCGACGGTCTCGCCGCCGCGGGCCTCCATGAGGTCGGCGGAGTGCTGGATGACCTCAGGGGGTTCGGGGGAGTCGGACACCGCGCTCATGGCGTTGCGGAAGTACTCCTCCTGGGTCATCCCGGCTGCGGCGGAGCGCTGCGCGAAGTGCCCCTCGATGGTGCCGAAGCCGTACACGAACTGGAAGACCGCCGCGATGGCACCGGCCTGGCCGCGCGCGGGCAGCCCGGTGCGGCGGATCACACGCTGCACGGCGAGCGAGAAGTCCAGCGCGTGCGGGCCGATGTTGAGAAAAGTGCCCGCGAGGGGTGACACCCAGGGGTGGCGGACCAGGACCGACCGGTACTCCCCGGCCAGCGTGCGCAGTTGGTCCCGCCAGTCCTCGTCGGAGTCGGGCGAGGGGAGCCGCATCTCGCCGAACGCCTGGTCGAGGGCGAGTTCCAGCAGGTCGTCCTTGGTGTCCACGTACCAGTAGACCGACATCGCCGTCACGTTCAGCTCGGCCGCCAGCCGCCGCATCGAGAACTTGGCCAGGCCCTCGGCGTCCAGCAGCCGCACGGACGCCACGGTGATCCGCTCCCGGTCCAGCCCCGAGGGTTGCCCACCCCGCCCGACCCGCGCCTTCTCCTCCAGCCAGACGCTGGCTCGCGCGCCCCCTCCGGCCCGACCGGCTCCCTTCACCATGACCCACCTTCCGAGACATACTTTCCGCCGCCGGTGACGATGCTAGGCGGGCGCAGCCCTCGGGAAGTGCCGCGAACGGCGCGCACGCGCGACGGCGCTGGATGTGCGGCAAGGGACACGCGTTTTCCGACGACGCCGAACGTGCCGCGCGCAGCGCGCACTTCAGAGGCGCGGGGAACTGCGCGAACAACCACGACGCACCCGCACCCGCCGAACGGCCAGCACCCCCCGAGCTATGAGGCGCCCACCAGCCCACGCCCCCGCTCCCGTTCCCCCTTCTCCGCCCTGCGCAACAACCCCGCCGCCACCAACCCCCCGAGCAGCACAGCCACGGCCCCCACCACCAGACTCGTCTCCACCCCGGAGGAGAACGCGGACATCACCTCGGCCCGCTCCCCAGCCGTGTCCGCCCCCGCCAACGCCGCAGGCAACGACGCCGCCGCCACCGGAACCAGCGCCCCGAACCGCGAGTTGAGCACGGCCCCCAGCACGGCCACCCCCAACCCCGTTCCGAACTCCGCGAGCGTGCCGTTGATCCCGGCGCCCACCCCCGCCTTGGCCGGCGGAATCGCGCTCATGATCGCGTGCGCCATCGCGGGGTTGGCGATCGCGCAGCCCACCCCGATCAGCACCAGCCCGAGCAGTGTCCCGGCGTAACCGCCGGAGGCCATCGAGGCGATGGCGACCAGCCCGCCCGACATCAGCACCATCCCCAGCGCGATCGACACCGGCATCCCGAGCTTCGCCGTCCACTTCGCCGACAGCCCGGAGAAGTTGAGGACGACGACGACCAGGGCGAGCGGCGCGGTCCGCAGCCCCGCCTCCAACGCGTCGTAGCCGAGCACGAACTGCAGATGCTGGGTGAGGAGGAAGAGCGCGCCCCCCATGCCGAAGGTGATGAGGACGGCCCCGGCGACGGCACCCGTGAAGCGACGATCACGGAAGAAGTGCAGGTCGAGCATGGGGTACGGGATACGGCTCTCCCAGTAGGCGAAGGCCGCGAGGACGACCGCGGCGACGGCGGCCGTGACGAGCACCCGGCCCGACGTCCAGCCGTGTTCGGGACCCGAGATGATCGCGTAGACGAGCGCGGCCATACCGATGGTCGACAGCAGCGCGCCGAGCAGGTCCGGCCGGTCGCCCCGCGGATTCTTCGACTCGGGGACCAGCGCGATCACGGCCACCACGCCCAGCGCGGCCACCGGCAGGTTGATCAGGAAGATGGCGCCCCACCAGAAGTGGCCGAGCATGAAGCCGCCGAGGAGGGGACCGGCCGCGAAGCCGAGGGCGTTGACCGCCGCCCAGATGCCGATCGCCTTCGGCTGCTCGTCGGGGGTGAAGATCTGCATGGCGACGGCGAGGGTCGTGGTCAGCAGCAGCGCGCCGCCGACGCCCATCCCGGCCCGCGCGGCGATCAACTGGCCGGTGGACTGGGCGAGTCCGGCCACCAGCGAGCCGATGCCGAACAGCACCAGGCCCGCGATCAGCATCTTCTTGCGGCCGTAGCGGTCGGCCGCGCTGCCGGCGCTGAGCAGCAGGCCCGACTGCACCAGCGAGTACGCGTTGATCATCCACTGGATGTCCGAGGTGGCCGCCCCCAACTCCTCGGTGAGGGACGGGATCGCCACGTTCAGCACGGTGTTGTCCAGCAGCACCGTGAGCTGCGCGAGACAGATGACACCGAGGATCAGCCAGCGTTGCGGATGCCCCTGGGTGGAGGGGGCTGCGGGGACGGCGGGGGTCGACATGCTGTACACCGTAGAACAGTCCCTGTACGGCGTACGAAACGGATGCCACCGACGTACGAACCCGATGCCACCGGCGTACGAGAAGGGCGGTGGCCCAGGGGTTCGTGCTCACCCTGGGCCACCGCCCCGCTGACGACGCGTCCGGCGCTACTTCGCCTGCGTCAGGTCGTAGAACGTCGTGCCGTCGACCGTCACCGACTCGAAGTTCTCCTGGACCCAGGAGCTGATCTGCGAGGAGGTGCCGTCGCTGCCGCCGCCCATGCGGCCGCCGGAGCCGCCGGAGATGAAGTAGTGGATCTTGCCGTCCTCCACGTACTCCTTGAACTCCGCGAGGGTCGGGGACGGGTCGGTGCCGTTGAAGCCACCGATCGCCATGACCGGGTCGCCGGTGGAGAGCTGGTAGCTCGCCGCGTTCTGGGCGCCGATGGCGGCGGCCGCCCAGGTGTAGTCACCCACGTTCTTCTCCAGCAGTTCCTTGGCCTCGTCGCTGACGGAGGTGCCGTTGATCAGGCCGCCCATGCCGCCACCGCCGCCGCCACCCATGCGACCGCCGTCACCGTTCTGGGTCTGGCCGGTGCCCTGGCCCGGCTGCTGGTTGCCCTGGCCGCCGCCGAAGCCGCCGGTCGGGGGCTGCCCCTGCTGGTTGTTCTGCCCCTGCTGGTTGTTCTGGCCAGGCATAACGCCACCGCCGCCACCGGGGCCGCCGCGCATGCCGCCACCGCCGGGGCCGCCGCCCATCCCCCCGCGGGTCGACGGGCCGGCCGTCACGATCGAACCGGTGTGCCCCTCGTTGAGGGTGGTGAGGCTGTACGACGTCGGGCCCGCCACCGCCGTGACGAAGCTCAGGCCGACGACCGCCAGGGCCAGTCGCCGCCCCAGCCTGGCCACGAAGACCAGGCCGAGCGCGACCACCAGACCGCCGACGAGCACGACCCACTTCAGCCAGGGCAGGTAGTCGGAGGAGCGGTTGAGGAGGACGTAACCCCAGGCGGCCGTGGCCGTCATGGCGGCGGCCAGCGTGATCGACGCCCAGAACTTGTCCCGCTGGTCCCAGAGCAGTGCCGCGCCCATACCGATCAGCGGCGCGATGTAGGGGGCGAGGGCCACGGTGTAGTACTCGTGGAAGATGCCCTGCATAAAGCTGAAGACCACCATGGTGATCAGCAGCGAGCCGCCCCAGAGGAGGAAGGCCGCGCGGGTGGTGTCCGTGCGCTTCAGCTTCCGCGTGGCCCAGATCGCGGCGCCCAGCAGGAGCAGCGCGGCCGGGATCAGCCAGGAGATCTGACCGCCGATGGAGGAGCTGAACATCCGGTCCCAGCCGGTCTCGCCCCAGTTGCCGCCACCGCCGCCTCCGCCACCACCGCCGACGCTGCCGGTCTCCTCGCCGTTCAGACGGCCGAGACCGTTGTAGCCGAAGGTCAGTTCGAGGAAGGAGTCGTTCTGCGAACCGCCGATGTACGGGCGGGACGACGCGGGCCACAGCTCCACGATCGCGACCCACCAGCCGCCGGAGACGACCATCGCCAGCCCGGCGAGCAGTACCTGCCCGACCCGCTTCTTGACCGAGGCCGGTGCGAGGACGACGTACACGAGGGCGAGGACCGGCAGGATCAGGAACGCCTGGAGCGTCTTGACCAGGAAGGCGAGGCCGATGGCGACACCGGCCCAGACCAGCCACTTCGTCTGCGCCTTCTCCATGGCGCGGAGGGTGCAGTAGACCGCGGCGGCCATCAGCAGCGCGAGCGCCGCGTCCGGGTTGTTGAAGCGGAACATCAGCGCGGCGACGGGCGTGAGCGCGAACACCGCCATGGTGAGGAAGCCGGCCGTGGCGTTGAACCGACGGCGTACGGCCGCCCACAGCACCCCGGCGGTGGCGACGGCCATCAGGACCTGCGGGAACAGGATCGCGAAGGAGTTGAGGCCGAACAGCCGCACCGACAGTGCCATCGGCCAGAGGGAGGCCGGGGGCTTGTCGACGGTGATCGCGTTGGCGGAGTCCAGCGAGCCGAAGAAGAAGGCCTTCCAGGACTGGCTGCCCGCCTGCACGGCCGCCGAGTAGAAGGAGTTGGCGTACCCGGAGGCCGTGAGGTTCCAGGTGTAGAGGCCGCCGATGAGGAGGAGGGTGAGGAGGAAGCCGGGGCGGATCCAGCGGTGGTCCTCGGGCCGGCCTCGCCACAGGCGCTTCGCGAAGGGCTGCCGTGGCTCGCCCCCGCCGGGGGCCGGTTCGCCCGCGCCTGGGGCTGGTTCGCCCGCTCCGGCGGCCGGGGGCTCGGCGGGTGCCCCCGGAACCACCGGTTCCCGCGCGGCTGTTCTCTCCGTGTCCGGCCCCTGGCCGGAGCCGGGACCCCCCGGCCGTCCGGTCGTCGTCTCGTACTGCGTGGTCATCGTGCGTTCCTCGAATCCTGATCGTGCGGGCTCACCGGACGCATCCGCATGGTCGGCTCCCCCCAGGTGCGGTCCGCGGCGTCTCCGGCGCGGAACGGGTTCGTGGTGTACGTCGGCTGGAACCGGTCCTGATGGCCGTACGGCCCCGGCTGCCCCGGACGCACCGTCGCGGCGGTCGCGTGGACCGGCGACGAGGTGTGCTGCGGGGCGGGGTGGTGCGCGGCCACGACGGTCGAGCCCTCGACGGGGAAGCCCTCGCCCGGGGAGCCGTCACGCCGGTCCGGGAACACCCACGCCCTGAAGAGCAGGAACCGCAGCACCGTCGCAGCGAGGTTGGCCGCGACGAGGACCGCCAGTTCCGTGGAGTGCGCGGGGTCGGAGGTCGCCGCGTTCAGGGCGGCGAGCGAGCCGCTGGTGAGGGCCAGTCCGATACCGAACACCACCAGGCCCTGCGCCTGGTGCTTGATCACACCGCCGCGGCCACGGACGCCGAAGGTCAGGCGCCGGTTGGCGGCCGTGTTGGCGATCGCCGAGACCAGCAGGGCGAGCGCGTTGGCGATCTGCGCCCCGGAGAAGGCCCGGAAGCCGCTGTAGAGGAGCAGGTAGAAGAGGGTGGAGAGGCCGCCCACGACGCAGAACCCGAGGAGCTGGCGGGCGAGGCCGCGCGGCACGTCCTGGATCTCACGGTCCCGGGGATCGTCCCCGAACGGCCGTGCGAGCCGATCAAGCGCGAGGGACCCGGTGGCCAACGCCTTCCCGACCCGCCACACACCCTTGAGGTCGTCGGTGGCGGTCTGCACGATGTGGACGGTCGAGTCCGGGTCGTCGACCCAGTCCACCGGCACCTCGTGGATCCTGAGCCCGGCCCGCTCCGCGAGCACCAGCATCTCGGTGTCGAAGAACCACCCGGTGTCCTCGACCAGCGGCAGCAGCACCTGGGCGACGTCCCAGCGTATCGCCTTGAACCCGCACTGCGCGTCCGAGAACCGGGCCTGGAGCGAGCCCCGCAGGATCAGGTTGTACGCGCGGCTGATGAACTCCCGCTGGGGGCCGCGCACCACCCGCGAGGAGCGGGCGAGCCGGGAGCCGATCGCGAGGTCCGAGTGACCGGAGATCAGCGGGGCGACGAGCGGGAGCAGGGCGTTGAGGTCCGTCGACAGGTCCACGTCCATGTAGGCGAGGACCGGCGCGTCGGACGCGGACCACACGGTCCCCAGGGCCCGCCCCCGCCCCTTCTGCTCCAGCCGGAAGGACGTCACCTCGGGAAGCTCGGCCGCCAGCCGCGCGGCCACCCGCGGGGTGGTGTCCGTCGACGCGTTGTCCGCGATCGTGATGCGGAACGCGTACGGGAACGTGCGCGCGAGGTGCTCGTGCAGTCTGAGCACGCACGGCTGGAGGTCCTTCTCCTCGTTGTAGACGGGGATCACTACGTCCAGGACAGGCGTACCGGCGTTTCCGGCCGGGAGGTGCTCCCGCGCCGGCAGGGTGCCGGGAGAAGAGTCGGTTCGCATGACCACCACATTCGCGAGCCGCTCTGTTATGCCCGTGTGCTCACACTGTGGTGCGGCTGTGAGTCCGATCGCCGACCTGTCGGCCGGTCACCAGGCCGTTCCCGTCGAGCGCGCCGGCGGCGTACGCGCCCTCGTGCTCGCCGTCGTACCGGGCGTCGTACCCGTCGTGCTGGGCGTCGTACTGGGCGTCGTCGAGCTCCCAGTTCGCGGCGTCGTCGAGCGGCGGTACGTCCCGGCCGAGGGCCGGCAGATGCACGGTGAAGACGGTCCTGCCGGGCACGCTGTCGACGGTCACGGCGCCGCCGTGCGCGTCGGCGACGGCCTGCACGATGGCGAGCCCGAGTCCGGTCGAGCCGGAGGCCCTGGACCGCGACGAGTCCCCTCGGGCGAACCGCTCGAACACGTGCGGCAGCAACTCCTCCGGGATGCCCTGCCCGTCGTCCTCGACGTCGACGCACATCCACGGGCCGCGCCGCTGCACACGTGCGGTGACGGTGGTGCCGGGTGGCGTGTGGGTCCGCGCGTTGGCGAGCAGGTTGACGAGCACCTGCTGCAGCCGCGCCGCGTCCGCCGACACGAGGGCGGGCGTGTCCGGCAGGTCGAGCCGCCAGTTGTGGCTCCGTCCGGCGACGCGCGCGTCGCTGACGGTGTCCACGACGAGGGGGACGAGGTCGGTCTGCTCGAACTGCAACGGCCGTCCCGCGTCGAGCCGCGCGAGCAGCAGCAGGTCCTCGACGAGCATGGTCATCCGCCCGGACTCGGACTCGATCCGCCCGAGCGCGTGCCGGGTGTCGGGCCCGATCTCCTCGCGGCCGCGCCGGGTCAGTTCGGCGTAGCCACGGATGGACGCGAGCGGCGTCCGCAGCTCATGACTGGCGTCGGCCACGAACTGCCGTACGCGCGTCTCGCTCTCCTGCCGCGCGTGCAGGGCGCCGTGGATGTGGTCGAGCATGCGGTTGAGCGCGGCGCCGACCTGGCCCACCTCGGTGTGCGGATCGGTCTCGGACGCCGGCACCCGCTCGTTGAGGGTGACCTCACCGGTGTGCAGCGGCAGTTCGGAGACACGGGTGGCGGTGGAGGCGACCTTGCGGAGCGGGCGCAGGGCCACGCCGATGAGGGCGGATCCGGCGATGGCCGCCGCGACGAGACCGGCGCCGGTGACGCTGAGTTCGACGACGATGAGGGCGTTGCGGGTCTTGGTGACGGAATCGGTCGGGAGGGCGACGTAGAAGTTGCCCCGATTGCCCTCGACGTACTGGACCCGGTATTCACCCAGGCCAGGGATGTCCACGGTGTGGGTGCCGGTCTTCGACACGTCGGCGAGAGCGGCCACCTTCTCGGCGCTCAGTGCGACGGCCGACATGCCCTCGAAGACCTCGCTGTCGGAGGTCTTCTCCTTGGCCACTACAGCTTTGGTGATCCCGCCGGAGGTACTCACCTGGGCGACGACGGTGTTCTCCTCGGTGCCGCCCTTCGTGACGAACCCGAAGGGGCCGCCCGGCAGGGGCCGGTCGTCGTCGCCAGCGCCCTCCGGCTTCAGCGGGCCGCCGGAGGCACGCATGGCGACCTCCGTCACCTGATCGTTGAGCTGGTCGTTCAGGCGCTCGCTCAACACGACCGTGGTCACCGTCCCGATGACCGCGCACACCACCGCGACCAACGCCACCACGGAGACGACGAGCCGCGTACGCAGTGTGCGCGGCTGTCCTCGCCTCAGCCCCGGCCGCGGCTGCCTCTGCGTACGCGTCCGCCGTCGCCCGCTCATGACGAGGCGGGCTTGATCAGATAGCCGGCCCCACGCCGGGTGTGGATCATCGGCTCCCGCCCGGCGTCGATCTTGCGCCGCAGGTACGAGATGTAGAGCTCGACCACATTGGCCTGGCCGCCGAAGTCGTACGACCAGACACGGTCGAGGATCTGCGCCTTGCTGAGCACGCGCCGAGGGTTCCGCATCAGGAACCGCAGCAGTTCGAACTCGGTGGCGGTGAGGTGGATGTTCGCCCCGCCGCGCGACACCTCGTGGCTGTCCTCGTCGAGCATGAGATCACCGACGACGAGCACGGAGTCGGAGCGGCGGTCGGCGGCACCGGACCGTCGGATCAGCCCGCGCAGTCTCGCCACGACCTCTTCGAGGCTGAACGGCTTGGTCACGTAGTCGTCGCCGCCGGCGGTGAGCCCGGCGATCCGGTCCTCGACCGCGTCCTTCGCGGTGAGGAAGAGCACCGGCACGTCCGGCAGCTCACGCCGCAGCCGGCCGAGGACGGTCAGCCCGTCCATGTCGGGCAGCATCATGTCGAGGACGACGGCGTCGGGCCGGAAGTCCCGGGCGGTCTGGATGGCGCCGGTGCCGTCCCCGGCACTCCGGATCTGCCATCCCTCGTAGCGCAGGGCCATGGACAGCAGTTCGGTGATCGACAGCTCGTCGTCCACCACAAGCACTCGGACGGGGCTCCCGTCCGGCCTCAGCAGTTCGGTGCGCCCCTGGGGCGAGGTCGTGGTCATGCTGGACACCTTGTCGGGGCCCCCTGAGAACACCCTTTCCGGAACCTGTGATTTTTCTGAGAAACACACAGGCGCCTCTCAGGGAACCCCTGGGAAGATCCCCGACTTCTCGGACACCACCCCCGCCGACCAGCAGGTCTCTCTCCGTTCCCACGGCGTTCCCCAGGCCCCCTCACCGAGGACCCACAGCCTCGCCACCACAGGACCGGGCCACGGGACCACCCGCCCTGACCCCACCTTTATGCAAGCGCCGTCATGATGCGCCCGCTCCCCACAACGCACACAGATCGCGACCGCCCGCCCTGCCCGCCGGGCTGCCGGGCTGCCGGGCTGCCGGGCTGCCGGGCAAAGCCCACCCCGGCTCTCAGAACAACCCGTCCTGCACGCTCCCGTCCCCCCGCCCCCTCAACTCCCGTACGGGCAGGGTGAGGACGTCACGAGGCCCCTCGCCGACGGGTCCGGTCAGCTCCCACCCGGTCATGAGCCGTGTGTCGAGGACGACGACTCCCCGTCCGGTGGCCATATGCAGATCGGGCCCGGCGACGGCGAGGATCTCTCCGCCCACGGCCCCGCCCGCGACCAGCTCGGTCACCGCACCGTCGGCGGCCGGCAACCCGTCGAGCCCGAACACCCCGAAGTGGTCGACGGCTCGGAAGGAGAGGCGCTCCAACGACTCGGGCCATCCCGCGAGTGCCTGGGCCCGCCCGTGCAGCTCGGCCAGTTCCCCGACGCGGTCCTCGACCGCCGGCAGATCGGCCCGCACGACCCGCTTCTCGGCGTACGGGATCCGATCGGGCACCCCGAGCGCGGCCCGCAGCGTCTCCTCCGAGCGGCGCGCGGCCATCAACGGCCCCCGCCCGAGCCAGCCGAAGCAGACGGCGCCCTGCTCCAACAGCCGCGCCGGTCCCCGCTCGACGGCGGTGATCCCCACCTTCACCATGCCGGGCCCGAACCACGCGAGGTACACGTGATACGGCCGCGGGTCGTCGGCGATCGTGTCGGCGGCCACGGAGTGCGCCCGGTCGAGCCGCACACACTCCTCGCACCGGGCCCCCGTACTCCGCCCGGGCACCTCCGCCCGCACCGGACACGGGTTCCCGCGAGCGCCGAAGCACGTCCGCGCGTCACCCACGACCCGGAAAGCCACGACCTTCCCCCGCGGCAGCGGACTCCCCCGCCCACCCGCCCATCTCAACGCCGGGGCCCCATCCTCGCCCCAGCGCAGCCCCGTACATCTCCACACACGTGCCATCCCTCACTACATTAGAGGGCAGCACTGACAACGCGTCCGCCCAACGACCGGGATGCGGACGTCGGGGACGCGACGGGGCGGGGCATGCGGGAGCGGCAGGGCTCGCCCCTCAGGAGCGAAACCCAACGGCCCTGTGTCGTCCTACAGCTTGCTCATCTTGCTGTACGGGCTGAGGATCCGCTGCCGCGCCGAACCGAAATCGACGAGCGCCGCGATCCCGTCCTCGATGCCGATCACCCGGCCGAGACCGTACATGTCATGTGTGACCTGGTCGCCCACCGCGAAGTGCTTGGGAGGCGGGGCGACCGGGGCCTTGAAGGGACTGGTGGGCAGATAGCGCTTCGGTGCACCTGGCTTTGTCATTGCGACCAGTATGCGCCACCGTGCAAGACCCCAGACTGGCTCGATCATCTTGATCTTCGCCACCACACCCCACGACACCCCACGACAAAGCCCCCTCCGGGATGATCCCGAGGGGGCTTTGACCTATGTGCACTCGGCAGGATTCGAACCTGCAACCTTCTGATCCGTAGGATCGGGCAAGACCCCAGGTGAGAGGCTGACGGCCTCTGATGTCGATCGCCCAGGTTAGCGATCATGCGTGTCTATGTGCCGTCGTTGCCGTCAGGACTGCCGTCAACCAGGACCCTGGCACCGCCTCCAACTGGCTGCACCCGTCGCACCCCACCACACCACTCTGGCTCCCTCGACTACATCAGTCTTCAGCGTGCGAACTGAACGGGGCCTCCTGCGAGTTACGACTTTCTCTGCTGGATTCAAGGCGGCTCGCTCCGCTCCCCGCGCGCAGGCCCGGCCCCCGGCCGGGCCTGCGCTCATGTCTCCGCCCCGCTCCAGCCCAGCCGGCGCCCGTGCTGCGCACAGCAATCAGCCGCTTGCAGTGAGAGAGCTACGTCGTGGCTGGGGCGTCGGCTCCACGGCTTTGCGGGGCCATGATCACTCGCGCCAAAGCAGCGCCACCCCAAAGCCGCTCCGCCGACCTTCACTCCGTACGCCCAGCTACACGTTCAATGTGATGTCGCATGGTGCGGTGATGTGCTAAAACGGAATATGGAGATTCCAGAGCTAGACGAGAAACTGCTGGCCCACCTCGTCGACGAACTGAACGACGATGGCAAGCGGGCGGTTAGCTTCCTGCGATCGGCCCAGGCCTTGACTGCTCTCGATGACAACTCCATCCCAGAGCACGGTTCGCTCATTGCCTACGCCTTGCGGGAGGCAATGAAGGCAATCCCCTCTTCACAGAGCACAGCCAGCAGCGGCGGGGAATGGAAAGTCTTGTCCCGCGAGGTTGTAGAAGCCAAACAGCAACTTCTGGCCGCTGCCGAACTAACCGATGAAGATAGAGAAGGTGCGATTCAACGCCTTTTTAATAAAGTCGATGCTCTCGACACCTTCCACAAGCAGGACGCCGTACACCAACGGCGCCTAATTGCGGTAATCGTAAACCGCACCGGCACCCAACCACTTACTGCTGGAGACGTAGCCCCAATCACGTCATACCAAAAGATATTGAGCCGCTTGGATAGAGGCCTACACGCCGGAATAACGATCAATGCAGCTAGAGACCTATGGCGCGACTGCGTGTCAATACTGCGGCAGCTCTTCACGCCTCCAGAGATCCGAATTGCAGAACTCGATGAATTGGCATCACTGCATTCTCCAACCTCTCAGGACGTTGAAAAGCTCAAACAGCTGATTGTAAGTCCTTACCATCTCCGCCGTTTCCTGGGACAGCTTAATCACCCTGCATGGCTAGAACTCCTTTTGAATACGAAGTTGTTGGATCCGCCCTCAGATGGTCAGGGATGGCCAATGTTTGCTGCAGTTGACAAGCTTAAGGATGGGCACGCCCGTCAACTGGCTGGCATCCTAGAAAAAATAGCTAGGAAGTTCATCCGCACTGAGACGGCCACTTGGTATCCCGCACGAGCTGCTCTCGACATCGCGGAACACGGACACTCGATCCTAAAGATTTGCCTGCAGAAGCATCCGCGATCGCCAGCCATATCGAGCTTTGCTGTGAGCTCGGCTGAAGCAAACCCCAATGCAGGCGCCTTCGTAGAGTTCGTCGCCAGTATTGTAATGAACCATTCCAATTGGTCTCACTCCCAGACCTACATCCAGAAATTCATGGACACCTATTGCTCTGGACTGAATCAAGATAATGGCTTGAAGCGTCTAAAAATTCTGGCATACAGAGTATCCGATGTGCCGGAAGAGGAGTTGACCCATGCCCTCTTCCTGATGCAAAATGCATCTTTGAGTGAATATAGCGCACAAGAAAGCGATCGCGGAATCCTTCCAGTGCTGTTGAAAGGATTGGTATCCTGCCTCAAGCAGCTGGTTGAGCTGTTTAACTCTGGTGATCTATTTACATCGACGAGCCCACTTCCCGCTGCCTTGAAGGAACGTGCTCGATCGTGGATTCTGGCGAACTCGCGGGATGTCGAAATTGGTTCGATTAATGACGAGCTAGTAGCGGCTATCGCAACGCGTGATCCACTTTCCGATGATGAGTTGCTGATACAGCGTGTGGTTGACGAATGCCCAGAGGAGTCATACGTATCCGTTTGGCAGAACTCGCTGGGGACTCCACCTGGGCTGCAAGAGTTGGGGACTGCCCTCGCCGAGCGGAATATGAACGACGAATGGCTTCGAGCCTATCGCTGGAGTGCCTTCCTTCCCGCCGAGGTCAGCGCACCTTGGGCAACCGTTGTAGCAGTGATCTCAGGCGCATATGGACCACCGGTAAAACACAAGGACCCTATTCGGGCAACGTTTGGTTTCGGCAGAAGTCCGATAACCAGCGAAGAACTGGGTGCCATGTCACCTCAAGATGCTGCGCAGTGGGTAGCTAGCTGGTCTCCCAGCAACGCTGAGTGGCTGGTTAGCGCACGCGAGCTCGGGAGAGCTCTAGAAGCTGCTGTGTCGTCCAACGCCGCAGAGTGGGCACGAGATCCGGTAGTCATTGCCAGTCAGCTTCGGCATCCGACATACATCGCCCATTACCTTCAGGGCCTGGCCAATGGTGTCTCCGCAGTACAGAATGAATCCGCCAGCAAGATAGTTGATTTGATCGAGCTGACTCGTACTCATCCGTGGCCGGTCGTGGCTCTGGGGAATAATGATTTTGATTATGACCCTACATGGCGACCGACGGAACATGCCGGTGTGTCTCTGATCAAGGCACTAGCGCAATCAAATATCGGCTTCGGTAATCGAGATGATTACGTCTGGTCCGTCCTGACAAGCGAGGTTGAAGACCGGTCTGAATCTTCCGGCATCATCTCGGACTCAGTCGATTACCTGGAAACCGCGATCAATAGGCCTTTCACGCGGGCCTTGGAGGCAATTTTCTCGGTAGTATCAATGGAGCGCAAAGCAGGTCTTATTCGACCAGATGGCCTGCGCATCATCGACTCGCAGTTGACGCTCACTGGCCGTGACGGTGCGGAGGCTCGCGCCATTATCGCACCAAGAGTTAGATTTATTGCATACGTTGCTCCTGAATGGCTTAATGCGATTGCGTCAAAACTCTTTGGCGACGAAGCCCCTTCGACCTTGGGGCAAACGGCTGTCGACCTTGCTTTGAAGTGGGGACAACCCTACGAATGGCTCCTCGAACATTATCGAAGTTCCATCAGGGATGCTGTTCGGAGAGGAGTACAAAACGCCCTCTCCCATTACATGATCGCCATGCTTTGGCGAGTTCAGGGTTACTCCCCTAGCGAGACCCTTGGTTTCCTCTCCGGAAGTGAGGGGGAGGTTTCTGAGGCAGGCAAGACGCTCGGACTCGTCCTGAGGGGCGAAGACGTCTCAGATGATCACGCTGCTGCTGCTATAGAATTCTGGGAACTCGCCGTAAGAGATCATTCAAATGAGTTGTTTGGATTTGGCTGGATGGCCGAAGTGAAGATCATTACAGATAGCGACTGGAGTCGCATAACACAAACCATGCTCACCTCCACTCGCGGAAAGATTGATTTGCCGCAATCTGTAGCTGAGCGGGCGGCAGGTCAAGAACAAACGACGGAAACTCTGGCAATACTTGACTCACTCGTTAGAGGACTCGAAGAGGAATGGGATCGGAGGGAAGTGGCCACGCATGCTCGAAATGCACTCCTTTCCGCTGGTTCACTTGCCGACACGGCTGAATACCGTCGGCTCCGCAATACCTTGCTAGAGCGAGGACTCATGGATTGATGGCTACGGATGCCCGATTCCAGGTTCCGGCATTCCGGGTCTGCACCACAGAGGCCGGCGAGGGGTAACAGTTCCGTGGGTGGAGCAGACTCCACTGCGTTGCTTGCAGGTTGAAGCCGTCGCTTGGCGGACGCACCCCGGCGGTGGTCAGTGGCCGGGACGCGAAGTTCAGCTACGGCCATGCCAGAGTCGTGCCAGTTGGTGCGGGGTACCACGGGGAACACCGGGGAACTCGGCAACCACTCGCCATCCGACGAGGCTACGCCGCCGCAGGTCAGCCCTCGAACAGGCCCTCAACACCCTTAGCCCCCCAAGCTGAGGCTTCGAGAACTCTTCCTCCTGGCGTTCGGCCGCTCCAACCGTGACACAGGACATCTCGTCAATGTGACGCGAAAAATGTCGAACTGACGCCCCCTTCCGCAGCAGTCTGAGATCCTGGAGTCCGATCGAGAGGGGCCGAAGGCATGGAGTGGAAGACCCACGGTGAGCGGCAGATCTACACGAACAAGTGGGTGAACCTGTGTCTGGTCGACGTCCAACAGCCTGACGGACGCAGGTGGGAGTACCACGTCGTTCGCCTCCGGCACCTGGCCGTGGCCGCCGTCGTCAACAACCGGCAAGAGGTGCTGATGATGTGGCGCCACCGCTTCATCACGGACTCCTGGGCCTGGGAGCTCCCCATGGGCCTGGTCGAAGAGGGCGAGTCACCCGAAGAGGCGGCGGCCCGCGAAGTGTTGGAAGAGACAGGTTGGCGGCCTGGCCCCATCAAGCCTCTGATCTACGCTGAGCCGGCCAACGGCATCACCGACTCTCAGCACCACGTCTTCCGCGCGGACGGCGCGACGCACGTGGGACCGCCCACCGAGAAGAACGAGTCGGACCGGATCGAGTGGATCCCGCTCAGCGAGGTGCGCGGGATGATCGACCGTCGCGAGATCGTCAGCAGCGGAACCCTCGTTGGTCTCCTCTACGTGCTCATGGATGAAGCGATCCGCTGACCGGTGGGAGCATCGCCCGTAGCCGTGCCTCGAAGGCCAGTGCTACGGGCTCCTGCCTGTGCGGGGCCAACTGGTCGTAGAACTCCCTGAGATGGCCGGACACCCGCTCGGAAGCCACCGCCGACGCGGACTCCAAAGCTTGCGTGGCGGTGCCGCACGCCTGGTCGAGCTTCCCTTGGTCCAGTTGCGTACGGGCCAGCCAGAAGGCGTGAAACGCCCGGCCCCGCTGGTTGGTGCGGGCCTCCCGACGCAGCGCATCCGCGATCAAGGGTTCAGCCGTCGCCGCCTCGCCCAATCGGCCGTGGGCAATGCCTGTGTCCACTATGAGCTTCAGTTCGTCGAAGTAGGTCACCCACGACGGGTCCGGGTCGCTCTCCTGGATCTGTTCGAACTGGCGGTGGGCTTCCCCGATGGCTCGGTGCGTCGCCGTGTGGCTGCCGAGCGTGGCGTGGGCGAATGCCTCGCGCATGGACAGCATCGACAGGACTCGCGGCGTCGTGCCGAAGGCTGAGCGGGCCTGGTCCTGGGCGGCGGTCACGAGTGCCAGGGAGTCAGCGGGCTTGTCCTGGTAGGTCGCCTGCAAGCTCATGCAGGCAAGGACGTTGGCCATGAACTGGCGGTCGTCGATCTCCTTGGCCAGTTGCAGGGCCTCGGTGAAGTACGCGCGAGCCTGGTTGTACTGGCGGGCGTCGAAGTAGGTCCAGCCAGTGAGGCGTGCCAGCTCGGCCGCGATCCCGTACAGGCCGTTCTGGATGGACGGCGGGCGGCTCTCCTTCAGCAGACCGACCACATAGCGGAGCTGGCCGACGACAGCCGGCCTCAGTGCCTCGCCACCGTGCTGGTCGTCCCGTCGCCAGTAGTCCTCGATGGAGGAGCGGAACGCTTCGAGCGTGGCCGCGCTGAGGTTGGTCCGCGTGGCCAACGCCAAGATGCTGTCTACGTCCGGGCCCGGGAGAGAAGCCGCTGACCGTTCCTCGGGTTCTGGCACGTGAGGTGCCTCGCGCTCGGTGACCGCGAGAGCCTGCGGTGTCTCCCAGGGGCGGCGGGCAAGTCCGAGCATGCCTCCTGGGATGCGCAAGCCGTCCGAGATGCGCTCGATCACGTCCATGTGGAGCAACTGGCGGCGCCCAGCGATTACTTCGCCGACCCGGCTCGGAGTCAGGTCACAGCGCCTCGCGATCATCGATGGGTAGATGCCCGCTCGGGTCTTCACCAGTCGGAAGACTCGGGCGAAGTCCCGCACCCGGCATGCGTTGATCATCTCGGGGTCGGTGAGCAGCCTGGCAGGTAATTCCTGCGGCCGGTCGGCGTCGGGCATCGGGCCAGCTCCCACACTGCGAGGGCTACGCAACGTCGCGGATTCTCTACTAGCCGCGATATTACCCAAGTTGGGTAATCAGCCTGGCCTTTTGGCAGGGGTGCCCTGATCGCGATGCTCCTCTCATGGCGAGCAATCAGCAGACCAGACCAGGCATCAGCGAGTTGGCGAAGGACCGTGCCACCGGACGCATCGGGGTCGTCATGGGTGAGGTCGGCGGCCGTGTGCAGATGCGGCCGGTCCGTGGTGGCAGGGAGTGGGATGCCATGCGGGGCGATGTGGAGGCGCTCAGCGCTCGGGAGGAGCTGAGCGTGCGGCTGGCCGCGAGGAACGGCAACAGTCGGGTCGGGCTGTGATGCGCGCCGTCGGCCGTTACGCCGGGGTCCTGTTCATCATCTGCATCAGCGGTTCGTGCGGATTGGTGATCGGTGTGGCCCTCGGCATCGGCCAGTAGACCGGCCGCCCCGAGCGGGTGCCGTTACGGCTCCCCCGTTCCCGTTCGGGGCCGGCCTCCAAGCCCGCTCGCGATGGTCTTCGAGCCGCGCTCGGTGATCGCGACGGCAGGTACGTGCCCTGCACCTCTCACACCAGGAGACTGCACATGACGGCAACAGCGAACGATCAGAAGACCGGTCGCGCGGTGGCGGGTGAGGAACTGTTCCAGAGCCTCACGCACTTCGTGATCACCCACAACGGGCAGTCACCCGAACGTGCCGAGCGGATCGCGGACCAGGCGGTCGCGTTCGTCGTCACGGCTGCCACCGCCACCGTTCCCATGGTCCCGTCCGACGACGTGGACCTCGGCCTCCACGCGCTCATCCTGCACACGAAGGAGTACGCCGGGCTGTGCGAGCGGTACGCGGGCCGCTTCCTCCACCACAACCCGAAGCCCGGCGGAGGAGCACGCGACCCTGAGAAGGTCGCCGCCTCGGCGCACGCCATGAAGGCGGCTGGGTTCATGGTCTTCGACGACCTGTGGACCGTGGACGGCACGAACCTCGCCCAGTGCGACTCGGACTGCGGCCGACCCTACGGTCAGGACTGACCCACGCAACAGCGGCGCGACCGGCCTCGACTCGTGGCCGGTCGCGTACGCCTGGAAGGAGAAACGACGTTGCCCGGCTCAACCGCTGAACTGCCGATCGTGGTGCTCGACGCGCTCATGCCCACGGCCCAGCGCCTCGTCATCAACCGCCGGGGCTCCACAGTCTGGGAGGTGCAGAGCCAACGGGGCCACTACGCCGTGAAACTCGGCTACCCGATCGAAGCCACCGCCGACTGGGCCGCCCAGCCCTGGACCGCACTCGCGCCGGCGCGCGAGGGCGCCGTACTGCACCGGCTCGGCCTCGACCTCGACGCGATCGCCTACGGCGAGTGGGAACGCGGGACGTGGAACTTCCAGCCGTGGCGCGAAGGGCCGGACCTGTACCGGCTGTGGGAACCCTGCCGTAAGCCGGACTCGTCCATCGCGCCGCACACCAGCGTCGCCCTGGGGTGCGTCGAAGCACTGGCGGAACTGCACGCGAAGGGCTGGGCACACGGAGACGTGCAACCCGCGCACTTCATCATCGGGCCCGAACGGACTCACCTGATCGACCTGGCCCTCGCCCGTGGCGGAAGCGTTCCCCAGGGGTACGACTTCCCGTTCCGCGGCTGCCTCGTCCACTACGAAGCACCAGAGATCTCCCGCAGCGTGCTCGCCACCGGGGAAGCCGAACCCACGCCGGAAGCCGACATCTACGCACTCGGCGCGTCCCTGCTCATCTCCGCCACCGGCTGGCGAGCGGTCGAGTACCCGGACGACGCTCCTCGCCCCGTGCAGAGAGAAGCCGTGGCGAACGGTCGACGCCGTGCCGTGAAGGCGCCCGGTGAGCTGGGCGAACTGATCGAAGCCATGCTCAGCCACGCGCCCGAGGACCGGCCGACGATCTACGAGGTGGGTAAAGCCCTGAGCTGATCCCAAACCCTGCGCGCCGTGGTTGCTCGTACGGCGGCGGGCCGACAACGACAGACCGGACCACCCCTCAGCCTGGACAGCATTCCGGGTGGTCCGGTCGTGGAAGCCCTGATCAGGACCCCGGTGCCGATGGTACCGGGGTGGTCGGCGTGCCCGAATACGGGTGCGGCCACAACCTCGGCTTCGTGTTGTCGAGTTGGAGAGGATCACCGGTGAAGTCCCGTCGAGGAACGCAGTTCTGGCCTCAGCCACCGAAAGTCAGCCACGGCGGCGGGCGCGCCGAACGAGCACCCGTCACGTGTGCCTCCAGCAACCCCGTGCGGGCCTCAGCCACGCTGCCCCAATACGTCACGGCCCGTGCTCCCGTCTGCCTGGGCGTTGTGAACGTAGGGATGGCACTCAACTCCGCGTCGTGCTTCCGGTGCGATACGGCGGGTGGTGGGACGGTGCGCTCGCCACCGGGGCGCTTCGGTCTGCGCCTCGCGCTCGGGACGGTCGAGGTGCTTCCTGCTCTGACTGTTCGTCTTGGTGGTGTTGCGCGCTGAGCGGCCGGGGGCCGCCGCAGCGGTGGCGGAGACAGGGAGCGGCGGCGGCCCGTGGCCGCCAGCGCGCGCGGACCGCCGAAGGCGGGCCGCCTTGATCCAGTAAAGAAACTCTGAACAGCACGCAGGGCAGTGGCCCAGCAACCTGAGAGAGGCACGGATGCCGTGGGCAGGGTCCGGCGGCTCGGACAGTGCGGCACGGAACAACGGCGCGGCAGCAAGCGGGGAGCGATGACCGAGCACATACCGGACAACGAAATGGGGTCGACCAGCATTCACGTCGGGAACACGGATCAGGTAGTCGCACTGATCGAGGAGATGCGGGCCATGGTCGTCCGCCTCAGCAGAGAGACCAAGGAACTGCGAGAGGCAGTGGCCCAGCTCAGGACTACGACTTCGACTGCTGCGCTGCCTTCAACTCCTCTACCTCACGGCGTAGTTCCTGATGATCAGCGCTAAGGGCACGGATCTCGTCGCGTAGCGATGTGAGGATGTCAGCGAGGTTGGCCCCGGCGGCTTCAGCGTCGTCGGGCCTTCCCTCTCCTGGCTCTGCCTGGCCTGGCTTCTGGCCCTTCTTCGACAAGTACCAAGCTGGCGCGGTGTAGTTCGCAGAGAACTCGCCCCCACCGTCATGGTCTGCGACGAAGCTCCCTCGGCCATGGATCGTGTAGATCAGGCCCTCGTCGCGCAGCACGTTGAGCGCGGACCTCATGGTCATGTTGGCCACGCCGAAGCGTTCCTGTAGCTCGCGAATGGCCGGCATCTGCTCGCCGGGCTTGATCCGCCCCTGCAAGATGTCGCGCCGGAGCTCGTCGGCAGCGTGCTGATACGGCGGCCGACGGTCCTGCTTGCTCTCTGGCGCGGGGCTCATGGCCCAAGAGTAGCGATTTCTAGCACCCCTAGCACACCCCACTGACATAGGTGGCCTATGTCAGTTGATACCTAGCACACTCGATTCACTTGACACTGCTAGGTCAGCTATGTTCAATGGTGATCACGCCCCACCGCCCTGGGTGGAGCGCAACGAAAGGAAGCAACTCCCATGGCACGCATCCGTGTTGGCCTGCTCCCCACCTCGTCGTTCATGGTCGGCACCCTGCCGGTACCGAAGTACGCGGACCAGGAGAAGACGCAGTTCGCCACCGACCGTGAGACCGGCGCGAAGCTCTACACGATCACCCTCTTCTTCATGGAGGAGGACCGTGCCGAGGCTCTGAAGATCACCGTTCCGGAGACTGGCCTGCCCAACGGCCTCCGTCCGGGTGTCCCGGTCATGCCGGTGGAACTGTTCGCCACTCCGTGGGCGCGGATCTTCAATGGCTCCCTCTCCGACGGCATCGCCTACCGCGCGGGTCGGCTGGACCTGGTGGCCCCTGCGGTCGAAGCGGCGTGAGCGACACCGTTCGCCGGTCCGGCGCTGAGCGCAGCTACCCGCTGCCTCACGCCGGGCCGGATGCCCGGTTCACCGAATCGCTCGTGACCTCGGTGGCAGCCGTGCTCGTCGGCTATGGCTATCCCCGCCTCGCCGCCTCGGCGGATCGGGCAGCCCTCGAATCGGCCCTCGCGGCCTTCCTCTACAACCCGATGGAGTGCAACGCATGAAAGATCCGAACGCCCCGGCGGAAGGGATCTTCGGTCACGTCCCGATCATCGTCGCCCTGGTGTTGGCCTCGCTTGTCGGATGGGCGCTCTGGTGGGTGGTCCGCTACGTGCGCGCCGACGCCATGACCCGGCAGTCCATACGGCAGGCCGTACGCGTGCGGTGGGGCTGGAAGCGACTGGCACCGATGCTCAAGCTGTCGGCCACGGACAAGACCCCGACCGCGCTCGCGTCGCTGGCGAACACACAGGGCAAGCCCAACAAGCCCCGCGTCCTCATCCCGGCCCTGAAGGTGAAGCACGACGCATACGGAGTGATCGCGCGGGCACAGTGCCTGCCTGGCGTCGGACTCCAACAGTTCCAGAAAGCGGCTCCGCACCTGGCGGACGCCTGGCGGTGCACACGAGTGGCGGTCACCCAGGACAAGCCTGGGCAGGTCCTCATCCGGGGTGTGCGACTGGATCCACTGAAGTTCCCCACAGAGCACCACCCCTCGGGCGACGCACCGGAAGAGACGGCCCGGTGGGATCTGGGCCTGGACGAGTACGCGCAACCCGTATCCGTGAACCTCACGCAGGTGCCCGGCGTGACCGTGGCCGGCCTTCCCGGCTTCGGCAAGACCAGCCTGATCAACCGGCTTCTCTCCGACTGGGCACCCTCGCCCGCAGTGCAGTTCGCCTGCGCGGACGGCAAGGTGTCCGCTGCCTACGAAGGCGACTACGCCGACTGGGTCCAGCGGATGTTCGCCTTCGTGGGCGACGACTTGGAAGCGGCCAACAAGTTGTTCCGGCACCTGGTGGAGCTCCGCCGCGCACGGTCGGCGTCGGTGCGCCAAGTGCTCGGGGTGAAGTCCATGTGGGACGTCGGGCCCTCCGAAAGCTGGCCCTTGGTCGTGCTGATCGTCGACGAAGCCCACACCTACTTCCGCGACCACAAGGGCAGCGACCAGCAGACGAAGAAGCTGGCCGCGCTCGCCGCCGAGAACGCCCGGCTCGTGGAAGACCTGGTGAAGAAGGGCCGGTCCGTGGGTCTGCTCGTCATCCTCACCACTCAGAAATCCACGGGCGACGCGATCCCCACTTTCATCCGCGACGTCTGCCCCGTCGGCCTGAGCTTCGCTCAGAAGACCGCCGAAGCCGCCGTGGCAGCCCTCGGTGACGAGATCCGGGAATGGCCGGACGCCAACCCGATCAACCTCCAGGACCCCACTTACGTCGGCGTCGCGTCCATGAACCACCAGTCGCAACCCGGCTTCACCCGCATCCGCACGCCCTACGTGCCCGACGCGGAAGCGGCTCGCGTCGCCGAGCAGACGGCCAGCCTCACCGCCGACCCGTACGCCCTCCTGGAAGCCCTCCTCGGCCCTCGCATGGCGGACGCGGATCTCACCAAGCTCGACGCCTGAGCAACCGGACCGACCGCGCTCGCACGTTCCCGACACTCCAGGAAAGGAGGTGAAAACCCATGACAGAGGACCGGATCACTCAGCGCACCATCACCGCCGTCATGATCCTCATCGCTGCGCTGGCGTTTGTCTTCTCCTTCGGCAACGTCTGGTCCCTTGCCCTGCGCCTCGGCGTCCCCGGCCCGATCGCACCGCTCATCGCCCCGATGGTGGACCTGTCCGTGGTCGGCCTCCTGGTCGCGCTCCGCTACCTCTCCCTGCGCGGCCTGCCCGCAGACCAGATGACGGCCGCCACCCGCCTCATGCACTTCTCCGGACTGCTGACCCTCGCCCTCAACGTCGCAGAACCGATCGTCGCCGGACACTACGGCCGCGCCGCCGTCGACGCGGTGGCCCCGCTGCTCCTCCTCGGCTGGGGCTCCGTCGGCCCGCAGCTCCTGCGCGCCTTCCACACCGTTGCGCGCCCTGCCATACCGGCCCCCCAGCAAGACAAGATCGAGTCCGTACCAGAGAAGGCTTCTGACGCGCCCCGCCCTGCGGTGCCGCTCGCTACGGCCCCGGCCCCGGTCGCTCCTCGCATCGCCCCAGTGCCCGCCCCGACTGCGGTCAAGGTTCCTGAGCCGCTGCTGACCGAAGCCCGATCCATCGCAACGTCCCACCACACCGAGCACGGCGAACCGATCACGGCGGCCCAGCTCAAGACACGACTCGGGATCGGCCTGCCCATGGCCACCGCGCTTCACGCCGCGCTGTAGAACTCCGCCCTTCCGCCGGCTTCTCCGGCACCTCCCATCGTCGCCCGCCCCTGGGCCCGACTCGCCATGCCTGCGGGCAGCAGCCCGAGCGCACTGAATCGCTGCTGCCCGCAGGCCCCCACCCTCGCGCCAGAGAGGACACCCCGCCACCCATGCGCCGCCCCCTCGACCTGCGCCACGTCATCAGCCCCGGCCTGCGGGACCTGGTCGAACTGGCCAACACCGACGACTTCGACCGCGTGACGGAACAGGTCCGCGACCTTCGCGGCTGCACCAGTCCCGTCAACCTGCACGGCTGGACGATCACCACCGACCAGACCACCAAGCAAGTGATCCGCTCCTACCGCTCCGAGGACGAACCCTCCGGACGCCTCCTCACCACCTGCGGCAACCGCCGTGCCTCCCGCTGCCCAGCCTGCTCCCGCCTCTACGCGGCCGACACCTATCACCTGATCAGGGCCGGACTGTCCGGCGGGAAGAACGTCGCCGAAGCCGTCCGCGACCACCCCCGCGCCTTCGTCACCCTCACCGCCCCGTCCTTCGGCCCCGTCCACAACCGCCCCACGACCCACACGGGCAAGCCCCGCCCCTGCGCATGCGGCGAGAGCCACCCCCAGGACGCTCCCGAACTCGGCACCCCGCTCCGCCCGGCAAGCTACGACTACACCGGTGCCGTGTTGTGGAACGCGCACGCCGGGGCCCTGTGGGCTCGCTTCACGATCTATCTACGTCGTGCCCTCGCCGAGCACCTCGGCATGACGCAGAAAGCACTCAACGCGGCTCTCCGCGTCTCGTTCGCCAAAGTCGCCGAGTACCAGCAACGCGGCCTGGTCCACTTCCACGCGGTCGTCCGCTTCGACGGTCCCGACGGCCACACCACGTCGCCCCCGGCCTGGGCCACGTTCGACGCCCTACGCGTCGCCGTCGGCCTGGCGGTCGAGCGTGCCCAGCTCACGGTCGATTCGGACGCGGTCGGCGAACGTGTCATCCGGTGGGGCGACCGGTTCAAGGTGGACCAGATCTCGGCCCTGGGTGACGGCGAACTCACTGACGCCAAGGTCGCCGGATACGTCGCCAAGTACGCCACGAAGAACGCCGAGGGCGCGGGCACCGTGGACCGCACCCTCGTATGCCGCCCCTGCGCCGGACGCGGCTACGTACGCGGCCCCGACCGCTTCCGCGACCTGTGCGACGACTGCGACGGCACCGGCCAAGCCGAACCGCTCACCGATCTCCCCGTCCAGCAGCACGCACGCCAGATGATCCGCACTGCATGGGCGCTCGGCCACCTCCCCGAGTTCGCCGATCTCAAGCTCTGGAAGTGGGCCCACATGCTCGGCTTCCGCGGTCACTTCTCCAGCAAGTCACGCGCCTACTCGACCACCCTCGGCGCACTCCGCGACGTACGCCGTGCCTGGCGCACCGCTCAAGCCGAAGCCGCCCGCATCCGCGCCGGCCTCCCCGTCGACGACGAGAACACCACCCTCGTCACCGCCTCGTCGTGGACCTACCTCAGCAGCGGCTACCGCCCCGGCGAAGAGCTCCTCGCCGCCCAGGTCCGCCATGACCTCGCCTGGAGCCAACAGCTCAAGCATGAAAGGGCTCTGCCTGCATGACGACCGCCGTGCTCACCGTGGACCAGGTCGCCGAGCGTCTCGGCATCAGCCGCTGGAAGGTCCACGACCTGATCCGCTCCCGCGAACTCGCCTCCTTCAAGATCGGCCGCTGCCGACGCATCAGCGCTACCGCCGTGGACGCCTACATATCCCTCCGCACCGAACAGGAAGCTGCCTGATGGCTCAGCCGAAGAAGAACGCCAACAACGAGGGCACCATCTACCTCCGCAAGGACGGCCGTTGGGAGGGCAGCGCGTACGTCCTCACGACTGACGGCACGTACAAGCGGCGCAGTGTCTACGGCAAGACCTGGGACGACGCCCACGAGAAGCTCACCAAGCTCAAGGCCAACTCCCTCAGCGGCCTCCCGGTGGCCACCAACAAGATGACCATCGCCGAGTACCTGACGTACTGGCTGACGCACGTCGCACAGGGCAAGGTCCGCAGGACGACCTACGTCAACTACGAGTCCCTCGTCCGCAACTACGTCACCCCGGACTTCGGTCGGAAGAAACTGGTGCGGCTCACCGCCCGCGACATCCGAGCCTTCCTCGCGAAGACCGCCGTCACCTGCCAGTGCTGCGCGCAGAACAAGGACAAGAAGCGGCCGGAGCACAAGCAGCGATGCTGCGCCCTCGGCAAGTGCTGCAAGAAGCTCCCCTCTGACAGGACCGTGCGCTTCCTCCTGGTGATCTTCCGGGCCGCCCTCCAGCACGCCGTGCGCGAGGACGAGCTGCCCCGAAACGTGGCCCGGAACGTGGAACTGAGCATGGGCACGAAGCGCGAGATCGAACCGCTCACGGCCAGAGAGGGGCGTCAGCTTCTGACGGCGGCCCGCGACAACCGGCTCTGGGCTGCGTACGAGCTGGCGGTCCGCATCGGCCTGCGGCGGGGTGAGCTGCTCGGTCTGCGCTGGTCGGACGTAGATCTCCTCGAAGGTGTACTCACCGTCCGGCAGGCCCTTCAGAGGGTCGGCGGCGAGCTGCTGATCGTCGCGCCGAAGACCCAGCGCTCGGCCCGTCGCGTGGCCCTGCCGTCCGAGTGTGTGACCGCGCTCCGTGCTCAGCGCGCGCAGCAGATCGCCGACCGTAAGGCGGCGGGCAACAACTGGACGGGGACGGGGCAGGGCCTGGTCTTCACCACCAGGAACGGCACCCCCATCGAGCCACGCAATCTGAACCGCTCCTTCGAGGCGCTCTCCATCCGGGCCGGCGTCCGCAAGGTCCGCTTCCACGACCTGCGCCACACGTGCGCGTCCCTCCTCCACGAGCAGGGCGCCGACGCCCGCATGATCATGGAGGTTCTTGGTCACAGCTCGATCCGGGTGACCATGGACATCTACACCTTCGTGCGACTCGACTCCCAGCGCTTGGCGTTCGACCGCGTCGGGGATGCGCTGAAATAGCAAGAACGCCCACTCCGCCTATCGAGGCCCGCGCCAAGCAACATCGGCGCGGGCCTCTGCGTCCTACCGGCAGCCTCCGGGCGGACACGGGTTGTAGCAACCGCCGGGCGGGCATCCACCCTTGTCACCGGGGTAGTAGTCCTCTCTGCTATCACCACTACCGCTGCCACCGCTGCTGCCGTCGTCCGCAGATGATCCGTCGTCGGGGTCGACGTAATCGGGCTCGACGTAGTCCGGATCGTTCGTGGGGTCCTTGTAGAGCCCCTTCGCTGATGGACACGCCTCGCCGTTGTCCACGGCGTGCAGGGTGACGTCTGGTTCATACGGCAGGGCAGTCCCAGCCTTGACGCTCTGGAAGCACACCTTCCAGCTCGCGTAGTCACCATCATCGTTGTTCGTGTCGTAGGCGGCCTCGTCCTTGTAGGCAGCCTCGATGTCTACGTCACCGACAGCATGCCGCAGCTTCTCCACTGCTTTGGCGTACGTGATGCCCTTGACGTTCGGCATCTTGGGCCAGGGAATGCGTCGGCCGTCCTTCTTCGGGCACGGTGCCCCGTCCGGGACGGCAGCGAAGTCGACCTTGCTCAAGGTCGCTTTCTCGAAGCACACCGTCCAGTCCCCGCCTGGAGCCTCGTCCTGATTGCTGGCGTCATGGACAGCAACGCTCAACCCGCTCTGTCGTGCTCTCTCCGAGGCACTGTCGACGCTCTTCCCGACCTGGCTCCCGGGCCGGCCCGGTGTGGCCGTGACAGTGACCGTCGCACCCGGCGCCGCTGCCACGTCCTCACAGTCATCGCCACAAGAGCTGAGTAGCAGCAGAAGCAGCACCACGGCCAAAGCGCTTACGCCACCGAACCATCCCTTTTCACCTCTGGTCATTGCCAATGCGGTGATACCCCCCTGGTGCCCATGATCGACCCCCGGGAGCCCCACCGGGGTGCGGGACTGCCGTCCATCCGAGACATCCGCCAGAAGGACGGCGTGCGCACGTCACCTTCAGCAGCGGCCAGGGCATGACGATCCGCGCGTATCGGGTTCTATCGGAACGAGAGAGGTGATGGCAACAGATGAGACGAAAGCGGCAGCCTGAGAGGCTTCCCTGTCACCGCGCGATCCACGGTTGCCGTCAAACGCTGCCGTCAACGCAAAAGCCAGAGGCCCTGTGGATCACTCCACAGGGCCTCTGGTCTGCTGTGCACTCGGCAGGATTCGAACCTGCAACCTTCTGATCCGTAGTCAGATGCTCTATCCGTTAAGCTACGAGTGCTTGTTCTGTTTTCTCGTCGGTCCCGGTCCTTTCGGCCCGCTCGCGGCGACAGGAAGAACATTACATGACTGCCGTCGCCATGTGAAATCCGTTTGCTGTACCCCTTGTGACCTGGGAAAACGCCTCACAGAGGCGGTCTTGGGGAGGGGGCGGGAACGACGAAGCCCCGGTCGCGTGGACCGGGGCTTCGTGATCAAGCGCGGAGGCGGAGGGATTTGAACCCTCGATGGGATTGAAGTCCCAAACCGCATTAGCAGTGCGGCGCCATAGACCGGACTAGGCGACGCCTCCAGCACAACCGCCCGCGCGAGCGCGAGTGGTGCGTGCAGATGATGACACAGCCGGGTGGGCTGTCACCAATCGCCTCCCACGGTACTAGGCGGAGAGGCCGCAGGGCAAAGCCGTACGGCGGTGTCGGGAGCGGTGCGACGCACCGTCCGGCGCGGGGCGGACACGGCGCACCACGGCGCCGCAACCGCGGGGCGGGCATGGCGTTAGTCAGGTCATGTTGCAGAGCCTCTCCGGCGCCGGAGCACGCCCGAAGTCGCCCACCGCGTCACCCACCGCGCCGGCCCCGGCGTCACCCACCGCGTCCCCCGCCCCCCACCCGACGCCCCACCCCGCCCCACAACACCCCACCCGCCCCTCCGTCACCCCGGGGCGGATGTGCCTCGGGGCCGTCGCCTCGCTCGCCGCGGCCGCGGTCGGCACGCTCGCGCCGGTGGCGCCGGACGCGTACGCCGCCGAGCCGGTCTCGCGACCCTCGCTTCCGATGCCGACCCCCGCCGTCGGCCCCGCGGCCGCCCCCGGGGACCGGTTGACCGTCACCGTGCGCGAGGCCGGCGGCGGGGCGGACGGGACGTTCGAGCTGCGGTGCCATCCGGAAGGGGGCACCCACCCGGACGTACGGGAGGCGTGCGGGCGGCTCGACCGCCGGACGACCTGGGGCACGGATCCGTTCGCGCCGGTCCGGTCCGGCACCGTGTGCACGATGCAGTACGGCGGACCGGCCACCGCGCATGTGACCGGGACCTGGGCCGGCCGCCGTGTCGACGCCCGCTTCGACCGCGGCGACGGCTGCGAGATCGCCCGCTGGGACGCCATGGTTCCCGTACTGCCGGACCTCCGCGCGTAAAGAGGAGGGGCGCGAAACCAGCCACTCCCCGAGCGACGTGGACACTCCCCTCCACGCCCGCGCACAGCCCGTACGTATGTGCCTCCGTCAAGGTCCTCCGGCAAAACACACGGTCACGGCACCCCCGCCCGCGCGGTCACGGCATATCCGTATGTTCGGTGTGCGACCTCCCTCTCATCCGGCGTCGCGAGCGCAACCTCTGCCCGTAGACTCCCTCGCGTGACACGTTGCGGGCCGGTTGGCAAGATGGCCATGGGCCCAGCGGTCGGCAAGGTGCGGTAACAGGGAGGAAGCGTCTCGTGAGCAGCAGGCCATCCCGAGGCGCTGCTCGCCTCGCAGCCATACTGGACGCGCTGCCCGATGCGTTGGTGCTGGTCAACGCCAATGGGACCGTCGTCAACGCCAACACGATCGCGCTGGAGGCCTTCGAGGCCCCGGGGACCGCCCTCGTGGGGCGCGGTCTGCTCGATCTGCTGCCCGAGTTCGACTCCCGGCTCATCCCGGGCTCCATGCGGCGGCCCGACACCATGGACCCGACGGGCCGGACCAAGCCGACCCGGATGACCGCCCGCCGGACCGACGGCAGCGAGTTCCCGGTCGAGGTCACAAGCGCGAATCTGGAGAACGGCCAGCAGGCGTACGACGGTTACGGCTACGCCAATGACGAGCTGCTCATGCTGGTCGTACGGGATCTTTCGGGCACCGTCGACACCGAGGCCGAACTCGCGCGTTCGCAACGGCAGACGGAGATGATCCTGCGGGCCGCCTCCGAGGGGGTCGTCGGGACCGACACCGACGGACGGATCGTTCTGGTCAATCCGGCGGCCGCCCAGATACTGGGTTATCGGGCCAGTGACCTCGGCGGACGCGAGCTGCACACGCTGGTGCTGCACTCCCGCGAGGACGGCGCCCCCTTCCCGTACACCGAGTCGCCGCTCGCGGACACCCTGAAGTCCGGGCGCAAGCACCGGGTGCGCGGGCAGGTGTTGTGGTCGAAGAACGGCGAGAAGGTGTCGGTCGACCTGACGACCGCGCCGGTACGCGACGGCGATCAGCTCGTCGGCGCCGTGATGACGTTCACCGACCGGCGGCCCTACGACAAGCTCGCCGAGGAGAAGGACGCCGAGGCCGAGACGCACGCGGAGGAGCTGGAGCGGCTCGCCAAGGAGCACGCCGAGGAACTCGCGGGCGTGCGCGAGGAGCACGCGGCCGAGCTGGCCGAGCTCAGCGAGCAGCACGCCGAGGAACTCGCCGCCGGGGACGAGCGGTACGCGGCGCTCGGGGAGCGCGAGAAGGACCGCTACGAGGCGCTGGCCGCGCGGCACGAGCAGTTGCTCGCCGTGCTCGGCACCTCGCTGCGCGGCCCGCTCGACCAGCTCCGCAGCGAGCTGGGCACCCTCGCCGCCGACGACGCCGGGCAGCTGTGGCCCGAGGCGAACCAGGTGCTCCACCATCTGACCGCCGGGTATTCGCGGATCACGACCCTCATCGACAACGTGCTCGGCTACCAGCGGATCGACGCGGGCGAGGACGACCTCGTGCGTACGGCCGTGATGCTCGACGCGGTCGTCGCGGCCGGTGTCGACGGGGCCGTGGAGCTGGTCGGGCCGGGGCGGGTGCAGTTCGCCGTGCACGCGCCGCCCATCGAGGCCGAGGTGGACCAGGTGCGGCTCGCGACCGCCCTCGCCCACCTCATCGCTGATGTCGCCGGCGTCGACGCGACGGGCAACGCGCCCATGTCCACCGGCGGCTACATGGACAACACGGTCGTCGTGGCCGCCGCGCAGCGCGGCGAGGTCGTGCGGATCGAGGTGCGCGGGCCGTACGCCGGGGGAGACCCGGTGCATCAGCCGATCGTCCAGGGGATCGTGCGGGCGCACGGCGGTGTCCTCCAGACGGTCGAGGTGCCGGGCATGAGCGGCAGCGCGTATGTACTGGAGGTGCCGCTCGGCGGTGGTGCCGGCGCGGTGCCCGCCGCTCAGCTGCCCGCCGTGACGGATGCCGAGGTCGATCCCGGGGCGATGGCCACCGGTGCCCCGGCCACCGGTGCCGAGGTCGCGCTGCCCGAGCAGGCCCCCGCCGGTGGTGGGCGGCGGCGGGCGCGGCGTTCGTCGGTGGACGCGTTCCTGGACAGCGAGGACGCTCCCGAGGCCCGGGAGGGCGAGGCCCCTGTCGCCCCGACCGGACGGCGTCGCCGCCGGGCGGAGGACGCGGCGGGTGCGCCGGGCGCGGCCGGCCCCGGTGAGGGCGCCGGGCCCACACAGGGCGCCGAGGCCGAGGGCGCCGGGGGCACCGGGCGGCGACGTGGACGTGCCGCCTCGGCCGAGCAGGCCGGTGAGGGTGTGGCCACCGAAGGTGCCGTCGTCACGGCGGCCGAGCACGCGGCGGGTGCCGCTGCCGCCGCCACCGGGCTGGGCGGAACCGTGCCGCCGCAGGGTGTGCCCGCCCCCGGTGGACGGCGCGCGCGCCGGGAGCCCGCCGCGCAGAACGCGTTGCCGCCGGCCCTGGCCGCGGGGCCGGTCCCGGTCCCCGAGGCGACCGACGCCGCCTCCGCCTCCGCCGAGGCAGGCGGTGCCCAGCAGCCCACCGGCCGCCGTCGTCGCGCCCTCGGGGGTGGCGAGGAGCGTGCCGCCGCGCCCGAGCCGGGTGCGCGAACCGTCTTCGCCCTGCCACCGGCCGAGGCCGACCGGGGCCCGGAGTACGCGGAGGCCGCCGGCCTCGGCCCGGTCCCGCTGCCCGCGGCGCCGGGTGCCCCCGGCGCGCCCATGCCGATGCCCCTGCCCGCCGGAACCACCGGAACGGCCGGGCCCGCGCAGGACGGGGAGGGGTACGAAGGCGAGGGCGGCCAGGGTGCAGCCGCCGCTGCCCCGCCCGGGGTTCCTGCCGTCGGCGGACCGGTGCCGGTGGGAGGGCAGGTTCCCGGGGGTGGGCCCGTGCCTCCCGGGGGAGTCGCGCCCGTCGGGGGGCCGGTGCCCGCCGCTGGTGTCGGGCAGCAGTTCACCGGTGTGGGACAGCAGCTTCCCCAGAACGGTCCGGGGGCGCCGGGTGGCGTCGCGGGGCCGGGTGCGGGGCAGGCCGCCGACGCGGGGCAGATGGCTGGGACCGGTGTGGCGGCCGGTGCCGGTGACGCCGCCGGTCTCGGGCAGGTGCCCGGCGGTGGCCAAGTGGCCGCCTCGGGGCCGGTGTCGGGTGCCCCGGCCGGTGGTGGCGACGACGGTCGCCATGACGCCGCGCTCCACAACCCCGGCGACGACCACACCCCGCCGCAGCCGCACCCGGTGCCCACGCCCACGGGCCGCCGCCGGGCGGTACGGCAGCCCGCCCCCCAGCAGGGCGAGGGCGCGGGCGCGATGGCACCCGGACAGCAGGCTCCGGCCCAGGCCGCTGCCGCTTCCACTGCCGCCGCCGCTCAAGGCATCCCCCCGCAGGGAGGACCCGGGCAGCCGGTTCCCGTCCAGGGCGCGCCGATGGCCGCCGCGCAGCCCGTCTCCGCCCAGGGCGTCCCGGGTGGCCCGCAGGCCGTGCCCGCACAGGGGGTCCCCGGCGGACCGCAGCCAGTGCCCGGCCAGGCCGGTGGGGTGGCTCCGGGTCAGCCCGTCCCGGCGGGGATCGCGGCCGCGCAGTCCGTCGCTCCGCAAGGGGTACCGGGCGGCGCCGCTCAGGCAGCCGCCGGACAAGCCCTGCCTGGACAAGCCCTTCCCGGACAGGCCCTCCCCGGGCAGCCGGCGACCGGGCAAGCGGCCACCGGGCAGCCTCTCGCCGCACAGGCCGCTGTCGCCCAGCACGCCCCGGGGCAGCCCGCCGTCGGACAACCCGGTGCCGTGCAGGGAGTCGTCCCGCCGCAAGGGGCACCCGGTGGCCGACAGCAGGTGCCCGCGCAGGCCGGAGCCCTCGGGCACTCCGTCCTCGTACCGGGAGCGCAGGGCGTACCGGGGCTCCAGGCCGTCCCGGGGGCGCAGGGCGCGCAGCCGGTCCCGGGCCTCGGCCAGCCCGCGCCCGCCGTAGGGATGCCCGCGGCAGGGATGCCCGGCGTCCAGCAGCCCGCCCCCGCTCAGGCCGCCGGCCCCGGCGTGGCCCAGCCGCAACAGCAGCCGCAGTCCTGGCCCGACCCCCGCCACGAGACCTCCGGCGCCGGTATCCCCGTAGCCGCTCCCCAGGCACCGCTGCCTCCACAGTCCACTCCGTCCTCGGGCACGCCGCTGCCGCCGGAGGTCGCGGTCCAGCAGCAGCCGCGCGCCGCACAGCCGTTGCCGGCCGAAGCAGCGCCGCCGGTCCAGGCCGCGGCCCAAGCCCAAGCCCAGGTTCAGGCACGGGCTCAAGCTCAGGCCGCTCAGGCGCCCCCCGCACCCGCACCCGCCCCCGCCCCCGCTCCCGTCGACCCCAACTCCACCCAGGGCCGGTCGATCAGCGTGCGGACGCTGGGCCAGGGGGTCCCCTTCTCCCGCCAAGGCGGTCCCCAGGTCCAGGTCCCTCAGGCCCAGGGGCAGGCACAGGCACAGGCGGCACAGCCCGGCGTACAGGCCGCCGCGCAGACGCAGGCGCAGCCCCAGGCCGGGTCCACGCCCGCCCCGAACCAGCCCGGCGGCTCCGGCAGGCGCCGCAAGCTGGGGACACCGCCCCAACCCACCGGTGACCGCCCCGAGACGGCCGCGCGCCCCCACCCGCAGTCCACCCCGACCAACGGCACGGGCCTTCGCCTCGGTACCGGACAGACCCCGCCCCCCGGCCAGGCCCCGGCCCAGCCGCAGACGGCCGCGCAGGTGTCGCAGCCCTCGCTCGCCGGCCAGGTCCCGCTCCCGGCGCAGCCTTCGCTCGCGGGCCAGGTCCCGCTCCCGCCGCAGCCGTCCGTCGCCGGGCAGTCCCGGCTGGCGGGCCGTACGGAGGGTGCCGGGCGGTCGTACGCCATAGGGGCGCCCGACGAGAACGCGGACGAAGGTCCCGAACCGCTCGACGGGCCCGGCGGCGCGGTGGAGGTCCCCGATCGGCCGCATCCGCAGCCGATGGACGACGAGTTGCCGCCGGAGCCGCTCGACAACCCGCGTCGGCTGCTGGTGTGGCCCGCGCCGGACGTGACGACCCACCAGGCGCTGAGCGACCGCGGCTACCGGCCCGTCATCGTGAACTCCCGCGAGGACGTGGACGCCCAGATCGCCGCGTACCCGGCCGCTCTCTTCGTCGACCCGCTGACCGGCCCCATCACCCGCACGGCACTGCAGTCGCTGCGCCAGGCCGCCGTGGCCGCCGAAGTCCCCGTCCTCGTCACGGCGGGCCTCGGTCAGGCGACACGTGAGGCGGCGTACGGGGCCGACCCGGCGATCCTGTTGAAGGCGCTCGCGCCGCGCGACTCCGAGCAGCACCCGCCGCGTGTCCTGCTCATCGAGGAGCACGCGGAGATCGCGCTCGCCCTGACCGCGACGCTGGAACGCCGTGGCATGCAGGTCGCGCGGGCGGCGTCGGACGCGGACGCCGTCACCCTCGCCGCGCAGATGCGGCCCAACCTCGTGGTGATGGACCTGCTCCAGGTGCACCGCCGCCAGGCCGGGATCATCGACTGGCTACGGGCGAACGGCCAGTTGAACCGCACCCCGCTCGTCGTCTACACCGCCGCCGTCGACCAGTCCGAACTCCCGCGCCTGGCCTCGGGAGAGACGGTCCTCTTCCTCGCGGAACGCTCGACGAGCCCCGAGGTCCAGACCCGAATCGTGGACCTGCTGGCACGAGTAGGTACGAACTGAGCTCGCTGAGCATGACGTCGGGGCGATGTTTCACGTGAAACATCGCCCCAACTGTCGTATGTGCGTGCCCTAGATCTGCGTCACGTCCAAGGCGCCCTCCGCGTACTGCCTCCGCAGCACCTTCTTGTCGAACTTGCCCACGCTCGTCTTGGGCACCGACTCGATGATCGTCCAGCGCTCGGGAAGCTGCCACTTGGCGATGTGGCCCTCGTCGGCGAGGAAGGAACGCAGGGCGGCGAAGTCGGCGGTGGAGCCCTCCTTCAGCACGACCGTGGCGAGGGGGCGCTCGCCCCACTTCTCGTCCGGCACGGCGACGACGGCGGCCTCGGCGACGTCCGGGTGGGCCATGAGCGCGTTCTCCAGCTCGACCGAGGAGATCCACTCACCGCCCGACTTGATGACGTCCTTGGCGCGGTCGGTGAGGGTGAGGAAGCCGTCGGGGCTGATCGTGCCGACGTCGCCCGTCTTCAGCCAGCCGTCCTCGCTGAACTTGTCGTCGGGGCGGAGGGGTTCGGCACCCTGGCCGCCGAAGTAGGAACCCGCGATCCAGGGGCCCCGGACCTCCAGCTCACCGGCGGACTCGCCGTCCCAGGGGAGGCGCTCGCCGCCGGGACCGGTGAGGCGGGCCTCGACGGAGGCGGGGAAGCGGCCCTGGGTGAGGCGGTAGGCGAGCTCCTCCTCCGAGTCGGCCTCGACATGGGCCGGCGGCCGGGCGATCGTGCCCAGCGGGGAGGTCTCCGTCATGCCCCAGGCGTGGCAGACCCGCATCCCCAGCTTGTCGAAGGCTTCCATGAGAGCGGGCGGGCAGGCCGAACCGCCGATGGTCACCTGGTTGAGGGAGGAGACCTCGCGCGGGCGGGCGGTCAGCTCCGCGAGCAGGCCCTGCCAGATGGTGGGCACCGCGGCGGCGTGCGTCGGCTTCAGCGTCTCGATCATCTCGGCGAGCGGGCCGGGCTGCAGGAAGCGGTCCGGCATCAGCATGTTGACGCCGGTCATGAAGGTCGCGTGCGGCAGCCCCCAGGCGTTGACATGGAACTGCGGGACGACGGCGAGCGAGAGGTCCGCGTCCGTCAGCCCCATGGACTGCGCCATGTTGACCTGCATGGAGTGCAGATAGATCGAGCGGTGGGAGTAGACGACGCCCTTGGGGTCGCCGGTGGTGCCGGAGGTGTAACACATGGCCGCGGCGGTGCGCTCGTCCAGCTCGGGCCAGTCGTAGGTGGTCGGCTTGCCGGCGATCAGGTCCTCGTACTCGTGCACCTGGACGCTCGCCCCGGCGAGCAGCGACCGGTCGCCGGGCCCGGCCACGACGACGTGCTCCACCGGCTTGAGGTGCGGGAGGAGCGGCGCGAGGAGGGGGAGCAGCGAACCGTTGGCGATGATCACGCGGTCGGCGGCGTGGTTGACGATCCAGGCGAGCTGCTCGGGGGGCAGCCGCAGGTTGAGGGTGTGGAGGACGGCCCCCATGGAGGGGATCGCGAAGTACGCCTCCACGTGCTCCGAGTTGTTCCACATGAGCGTGGCGATCCGCTCGTCGCCGTCGACGCCGAGGTCCTCGCGCAGGGCGTGGGCCAGCTGCGCGGCGCGGGCGCCGATCTCGGCGAAGGAGCGGCGGTGGGGCTCGCCCTCGCCGGTCCAGGTGATCACCTGCGACGTCCCGTGGATGCTCGACCCATGGGTCAGGATCCTGGAGATCAACAGCGGTACGTCCTGCATGGTGCTCAGCACGGCGTCCTCCCGGGGCGGCTCTGCCTACGCGGTGGTAACGGTTGCGCTGATTCTGCTCACATACCGATCGGTATGTCACTAGGTGTCAGGATGATCGATCAGAGAGAGCCGTCCGAAGACCCGAACGCGGGAGCCACCCGACAGGCCAACGAACGTGCTAGCGCACGGGTTCCAGCTCGGGGTCCTCCCGCAGCTTGCCCAGGGCGCGGGACACCGCCGACTTCACCGTGCCGACCGAGACGCCGAGCACCTCGGCCGTCTGGACCTCGCTCAGGTCCTCGTAGTACCTGAGGACGACCATGGCCCGCTGCCGCGCCGGCAGCTTCATGATCGCTCGCCACATCGCGTCGTGCAGCGCCTGCTGCTCGGCCGGGTCGGCGGCCTGGACCCCCTCGGGCTCCGGCAGCTCGTCGCACGCGAACTCGTCCACCTTGCGCTTGCGCCACTGCGACGTCCGGGTGTTCAGCAGCGCCCGGCGGACATAGCCGTCGAGGGCCCGGTGGTCCTCGATGCGCTCCCAGGCGACGTACGTCTTGGCCAGCGCGGTCTGCAGCAGGTCCTCGGCGTCGCACGGGTTCGCGGTCAGCGACCGGGCGGTCCGCAGCAGCACCGGCTGGCGGGCCTTCACGTACGCCGCGAACGACGGGTACGACAGGTCCGTCAGGCCCGACAGCGTCGGCCGGGTGGAGTGCGAACGAGCCGAGTGCGAACGGGCCGAGTGGGATCGGGCCGAGGTCGACAGGGTCCGCGACACTGGTGCAGCGGCCTGCGAAGCGCTGGTGCAGACGGGTGTGGTCATGGCTCCACGCTAGGAGCGAGCCCCGCCCGGCGGATCGGCCGCAGGTCCCGAAGGCGAATCCCCCTCAGGTTGTAGGAGTGGGGCAGACCTCACCTACTGGAGGTGGATGAACAGCCCCCAGGTACTGAGGGTGTACCCCTGAGAACCACCTGCCCACGGTGTACGGCGCCTCGTCCCAGCGGACCCCAGGGCGTCCGAGGCCCCCTCGGCCGCCCCGTCAGGACCGCTCACCCCGCCGTTCCCAGCACCAACCCCGAGGTGGGCACCCCCGTCCCCGCGGTGACCAGCACCCGCTCCGCGCCGGCGACCTGGTTCACGGAGGTGCCCCGCAGCTGCCGTACCGCCTCCGCGATGCCGTTCATCCCGTGCAGATACGCCTCACCGAGCTGCCCGCCATGGGTGTTGAGCGGCAGCCGCTCCTCGGCGACGAAGTCCGCCGCCTCCCCCGGCCCGCAGAACCCGAACTCCTCCAGCTGCATCAGCACGAACGGCGTGAAGTGGTCGTACAGGATGCCCACGTCGAAGTCGTCGGGGCCCAGCCCCGAGGTCCGCCGGAGCTGCCGGGCGACGACGCCCATCTCCGGCAGCCCGGTGAGATCGCTGTCGTAGAAGCCGGTCATCTGCTGCTGCGCCCGGCCCGCGCCCTGGGCGGCGGCCACGACCACGGCGGGCGGCCTCCGCAGATCCCGTGCGCGCTCCACCGAGGTGACGACGAGGGCCTGGCCGCCGTCCGTCTCCTGGCAGCAGTCCAGCAGCCGCAGCGGCTCGACGATCCAGCGCGAGGCGGCGTGCTCGTCGAGGGTGATGGGGCGGCCGTGGAAGTACGCCGCCGGGTTCGTCGCCGCGTGCTTGCGGTCGACCACGGCCACGTGTCCGAACGCCTCGGGGGTCAGCCCGTAGGCGTACAGGTAGCGCTGCGCCGCCATCGCGACCCAGGAAGCGGGCGTGAGCAGCCCGAAAGGGAGCGTCCACCCGAGCGCCACGCCCTCCGCCGACGGCTCCCGGTGCCGTACGCCCGACCCGAACCGCCGCCCGGAGCGCTCGTTGAACGCCCGGTAGCAGACCACCACCTCCGCCACGCCCGCCGCGACCGCGAGCGCCGCCTGCTGCACGGTCGCGCACGCGGCACCGCCGCCGTAGTGGACGCGGGAGAAGAAGGACAGCTCACCCATGCCGGCCGCCTGCGCGACCGTGATCTCCGGGCTCGTGTCCATCGTGAACGTCACCATGCCGTCGACGTCCGACGGCGCCAGTCCCGCGTCGTCCAGCGCCGCGCGCACCGCCTCCACGGCGAGCCGCAGCTCGCTGCGCCCCGAGTCCTTGGAGAAGTCGGTCGCGCCGACGCCGACGATCGCGGCCCGCCCGCCGAGCCCGTCCCTGGCCCGTACGCTCACGCCGCCTCCCCCGAGGTCAGGGTCACCGTGCCGGTGACGTGCCGCCCGACGCCGTTGTCGCCGATCACCTTGACGGTGACGGTCGCGCCGTCGATCGCCTCGACCGTGCCGGTCAACACCATGGTGTCGCCGGGGTAGTTGGGCGCGCCGAGCCGGATCGCCACCTTGCGCAGCACGACGTCCGGACCGAAGTGATCGGTGACGTACCGGCCCACCAGGCCGTTCGTCGTCAGGATGTTCATGAACACGTCCGGCGACCCGCGCCGCCGCGCCAGCTCCGGATCGTGGTGCACGTCCTGGTAGTCGCGCGAGGCGATCGCGCCCGCGACGACGAGCGTGCGGGTGATCTCGATCTCCAGCGGCGGAATCACGTCCCCGGCCTCGACCTTCACGCCGACACCACCCCTTCCCGTGTCGCCCGGAACACCGGCAGCTCCAACTCCTCGTCGCAACGCGCGAATTCGAGCCGTACGGGCATCCCGATCCGCACCTTGTCGCACGGCACCCCGACGACGTTGCTGACCATCCGCACCCCCTCCACCAGCTCGATCAGCCCGACGGCGTACGGCGGATCGAAGGCCGGGAAGCGCGGATGGTGCATGACGACGTACGAGTACACGGACCCCTCGCCGCTCGCCTCGACCGTGTCCCACGCGGCCGAACCGCACGCGTTGCAGCCCGGCAGCCAGGGGAGGCGGAGCGTGGCGCAGTCGACGCAGCGCTGGATGAGCAGCCGATGCCGTGAGATCCCCTCCCAGAAACCGGAGTTGTCGCGATTGACGACGGGACGGGGGCGGCGGGGTCGCTCCTGGGGCGGCGCGAGGGTCGTGGAAGGGGGTGGCGTGGGCGCCGGTGTTCGCGGCGCGTGGGCCGGCGCGTATTTGAGGATCCGGAAGCGATGGGTGCCCACGAGTTCGTCGCCGACCCGCACATCCATCCGGGTCGTGACGAAATACCCGCTGCCGAGCCTGGTCGTCTTCCGCTCCGACACCGACTCGATGACCGAGTCGAAGGTGATCTCGTCCCCCGGCCGCAGCGCGCGCAGGTACTCCTGCTCGCAGTCCGTGGCGACGACGGAGGTGCATCCGGCGTCGTCGAGCAGCGCGAGAAGTTCGTCGTACGCCGGAGCGCGGGTCTCGTGGCCGCTCAGTCCGCCCATCGTCCACACCTGGAGCATGGTCGGCGGCGCGACGGCGTCCGGTCCGGTGTACGCGGGGTTGGTGTCCCCCATGGCCTCGCACCAGTGCCGGATCATGGGCGCGTTGACGGGGTCCTTGCCACGGCCGCCGAGGACGGCCGGGCGCCCCTCGTAGGCCTTGAGCCGTACGGACAGGTCCTCGACCATCGTGGCGCAGCCCCCTCCGATTTATCTGACTGTCCGTCAGATTGCGGGCCTGCCACGGCTACTGTCAAGGTCGCCGCAGCCCCGCGACGTCGAAGCGGCGGGCCTTCCGGCCGACCTCGGGCGAAGCGGCGGGCTGTCCAGCCGTACTCGTCGAAGCGGCGGGCCTTCCGGCCGGACTCGTCGAAGGGACCCTTGGCCACCAGGGCGTGCGCGCCCGCGCACAACGGCGAAACGCCTGTGCGGCGGCGCCGAAGCACCGCCGCACAGGCGTGTCACACCCCACAAAACATGTCCCACACGTCCTACGTCGTCCGAGGGCGGTGGCCTCGGGGCCGGGGCGACCTCATCCATCCACCCCCGACCCGACCGCCCGCCCTCGCCCGGCTCACCAGAGGTTGGTGAAGCTGACGACCGCGTTGTCCTGGTCGATGGCCGTGAAGCCGGAGCCGTTGACCTGGGCGGTGTTGTTCTGGTTCGAGGCACCCGAGCCGTTCGCCTGCTGCTGCGAGGTCGACGAGTTGCCGTTGTTGTCGTGGCCGACACCGCTGCCGACGATGTTGGCCACGCCGGCGTTCGATCCGTTGTCCGCGATGGCACCGTTGTCGGCGGTCGCGACGCCGGCGAACAGGGCGGCGGCGAGCGGGAGAGCCGAGACGGCGGCGAGAACGCGGGCGGTACGGATGCTTGCCATGTGCATTTCCTCCAGGGCCTTTCACACAAGTACGGGTTGCGCCAGGGCAGTTGGCCGACCGCCTCGGTGCGTGTCTTCGGGTCTTCGACGTCGCGAATCAAGAGTTGCCCACCGAATCCCCGGCGAACCACCCCGGAAGCTCCCATTCCCCCTGAAGCGTGATGACAAGTCGATAAACCCCCTTGGATCAAGGAACTCCCAGTTCAGGCCGGATGGACGCGACGAGGCACCACAAGATCAAGTGAGACAAGGGGTGAAGCGTTCCGGCACATTTCCGGCCAACCCGCGAACAGGCCTCCGACGACCGAAAGCGCACCCCGAACCCTCTTCCCTTTATCGAACACGCGTACGAACATAGAGGTATGGCCACCAAGGACCGGCAGGCCAGCACCCTGGCCCTGGCACACGCGCTCTCCGCCGCCGAACGCGGACTGGCGGTGATCCCCCTGTCCCGCACCAAGCTCCCGGCCCTACGCTCCCCCCACCGACCGACGCACTCCTCCACTCCCGCCCCATCCCCTCTCCCACCCCCGTGTCATGGGGAGTGCGGGCGCTTCGGCCACGGCGTGTACGACGCCTCCACCGACCCCCGGCGCATCCGCGAACTCTTCGCCGCCGCCCCCTGGGCCACCGGCTACGGCATCGCGTGCGGGGTCCACCCTCACCATCTGATCGGCGTCGACCTGGACACGAAGTCCGGTACGGACTCCTCGGCGGCCCTGCGTGAACTGGCCCTGCGCCACCTCTTCACGATCCCCGAGACGGTCGTCGTGCTGACGCCCAGCGGGGGCCGCCACCTCTGGCTCACCGGCCCACCCGACGTGGCCGTCCCCAACTCCGCCAGCCGACTCGCCCCCGGCATCGACATCCGCGGCGCCGGCGGCTACCTCGTCGGCCCCGGCTCCCGCACCGACCACGGCACCTACACCGCGGCCCCCGGCACGTCCCACCTCCACCCGGCCCCCTGCCCACCGGCCCTGCTCCGCCTCCTGCTGCCACCGCCGCGCACGGGCCCCTCCCGGACGCCGGACGGCCAGGGCAACGGCCACGGCCTCGTGCACTTCGTCCTGACCGCCCAGGAGGGACAACGCAACACCCGCCTCTTCTGGGCGGCTTGCCGCGCCTACGAGAACGGTCTCGGCCCCGAACTCGCAGAAGCGCTCCGCGAGGCAGCCGTACGCACGGGCCTCACCGACCGCGAGGCGAGGTCGACGATCGCGTCGGCGGCGCGGATGGCGAGGGGTGGGGGGTGAAGGGGCGACGACGCGGCGAACCGGTGCGGGCGTTTCGGGACAGCGGTGGTTGGAAGAACTGAAGGTGCCGTGGTCCGGCGTGGCCTGACCCGGCCCGTGTGAGGAACAGCCGCTCGGAGGCGCGATTTGGACTCGGAGATGAACTCGGACGGGGCCGCGGATGGGGCCCCGGACAGGGACTCAGCCAAGGACTGGGACTGGGACGGGGACGGGGACGGGGATTGGGACCGGGACCGGGACAGAGAACACCGCCGGGACATGCTCGCCGAGGTTCATCGAGAACGGGACCGACTGCTCCCACTCCGCGCGGAGGCGACGGAGACCACGATCGAACTGATGCGCACGAGCACGGGCCACGTCTCGGAACCCGATCTCGTGCCCTACCTGAACCTCATGTATCTCCTGACGGTCAAACGAGCCTACGGCGACGACCAACTCCTCGCCTTCGCACTCTCCTTGGCCAACTGGGCGGTCGTCGCCATCGACGAGGTGGCACACCACACGGGCCGCACCGCGGAACAGGTCATCGACCAGTACGAAACGGAAATCATGGCGGCACGGGAGTCGAACCCGCCGGAAGAATGGGAGACCGGGTCCATTCCCGAGACGGAGACGGACTCGGACTGAGCCCCCGCCCCCGGCCGACAAGCACCGTCATCGAGGCGGATCCTCACGCCCGGCATCGTCACGACTGATATCGGGACGCCCGATGTCGGGACGACGGGCGTCGGACTGCCCTGTCCGCTCTCTCCCCGCCCGATCCGAGCCAAGCTGCTGCCTGAGCATCTCCTGCGCCGAGTCGACCTGACCGCTGTACTTCCCCTGCGTCCGCCCGTCGACGAAGTCACCGGCCTTGTCGACACCCCGCCCGGCCTGCTCCTCATGCCCCTTCAGCATCTGCTTGAGCTTGCCCATCACGGACATAACGGCTCCTTCCGCAGGAAAATCCCGTCCCCACCAGAATCCGCGCCGCTCCCCCGCCCCGCATCTCGTAACTCCCCACGCACCACAAAGGGGCGCCCCCAAACCGGGACACCCCTTCGGACCAGCACTTTCACACACCAACAGCGGTGGGTGTGGGATTTGAACCCACGGTGACTCGCGCCACGACGGTTTTCAAGACCTTTCGGCGATCATGGACGCCTGCCCCTTCGCCGCAGGTCAGACGGGTACGAGCGCCCCGGCAGAGCCGTCCTCATCTTCGTCGTGCCCGCTACGTGCCCCAGGCGCTCGGTCGTGCCCGCTCAGCCGCCAGTCACAGCGGGAACGATCACGGCGGCGACAGCCGACAGCAGCCCTCCTACGGCGAGAGCGCCATTGAACTTCTCTTTGGCCGTTGGAAACACGGAGCGACTCACGTTCCCGACCTTGCTGCGCAGAACGATCATCTTGAGCTTCTGCCACCTGTGCTGGCGTTTCGAGCACCCCATCAACACGCCATAAGCGTTGTTGCGGCAGTAGGTCTGCCCGTCTCGGTTGACCGCTCCGCACCAGACCGGCACCTGGAAGGCGGCATAGGTCGAGACGCCGAGTGACAGAGCCACGATCACAGGCAATGACCATTGCTGGCTCCAGGCCACGACCAAGGCAGCAGCCACCATGTATCCCCAGTACAGACGCACCACTTTCCCCATGAGCACGCAGAGTATCGGCGCATATGCGCAGCGCATAGACGTGAATTGGACACTGCGGCACAGCACAACGCCCCTGACCGTGCTTCTGGCCAGGGGCGTCACAGGTGCAGGGTGTCTCAGAGGGGTTCTTGGACTTCGGGAGGGCCGGTTCCTTCTTGCCCTCCAAGCCACGCATCGGCCGCTTCGGCGACCTGATCATCACGACCGGCGACCGGCCGGGCGTAGTGCCGAGTCGTGACGCTCGCGTTCGAGTGGCCGAGCCGGTGAGCGGCGGTCATGACGCCGTAGCGGTCGGCGACCCAGGTCCCGTGTGAGGCCCGAAGGTCGTGCGGGGTCACGTCGGTGAGCCCGGCCGCCGAGACGGCGGGGTCGAAGTACGCCTTGCGCCACTGGTTGTAGCGCAGCGGCTTCCCGCCGGGTGTCGTGAACAGGAGTGCGTCATCCCCGCCGGACAGGGTCTCCAGGTGCCGGCCGAGTCGCTTCGCGAGGGCCGGGCCGACACGGAGAAGCCGCTTCTGATGCGACTTCGGTGTGTCGAAGACCAAGGCCCCGTTGGCTTCGGCAAGGTTCTCGTCGACCAGGACGAACCCGCCGGACACGTCGATGTCAACGCGCCGGAGGGCGAACGCCTCCCCCACCCGCAGGCCCGCGTAGGCGAGGAGCGCGATCAGCAAGTCATGCGGCTTGGCCGCGCTCCCCACGATCCGGGAGGCTTCGAGCGGAGTGAGGATGTGCGGCTCCGTCTGCGGCATACGCGGCAGCTTCACACCCCGGCACGGTGTCTGCGGGATCATGTCGTTGTCGACAGCGGCCCGCATGATCTGCGACAGCACCCGGTACGCCTGCCGTATGCGCGAGGCGCTGAGCCCCCGCGTGTTCATGCTGGCCACCCACTCCGTGATCGTGATCGGCCGGAGGCCCGACAGCTCACGGTCGCCGAGCGCCGGATTGATCAGCGAGTTGATCAACGACCGGTACGACGCTTGGGTCTTGTGCTTGAGCTGAGGAGAGACGGCAGCGAGCCAGCGAGCCGCCCAGTCGCGCACGGTCGTCTGCCCCTCAGCAGGGTCGAGCCAACGCCCGTCCTCGATCTCGATGCGCTTCTTGGCCAGCCACCGGTCAGCGTCCGTCGACGTGGCGAACGTACGATCCGCAGGCCGCAGCACGCCGTCAGGCCCCGGGTACCGGGCTTGGAAGCGTCCCGAGGGGAGCTTGCGGACACGACCGAAGTTCCGGCGGGACTTGCGCTTGCCAGCCATCAGGCAGCCCTCCTCAAGCCCGTCGGCCGCAGCACGATCGGTTCCACGGTGTTGGCGGCGATGAAATCCCGTACAGCGCTCTCCGGGATGCGGACGTGCCGACCGACCTTCACGAACCGGATGCGCCGCTCCTCGACCAGGCGCCGAGGAAAGCGGATCGACGTGCCCAGCAACTCGGCGACCTGGTCCACGGACATGTAGCGGTCGTTCATGCGGTCGGTTCTCCTTCCGTTCCGGGGGCGGGTTCGAGGGAGGCGGCAAGCCAGGCTTCGGTGTCGGACAGGCCGGTTCCGGCGAAGACCCAGTGCGCGAGGACGTACGTCGTCTCGGGCCCGTTGTCGGGTGTGTTGGCTGCGGCTTGTGCTCGGCGCCATTCGGCGCGTGCGTCGCGGAGCGCGCCGAGGGTGGTGGAGTAGCGGCGGGACTTGGTGGAGAAGTGGCCGCGGAAGCAGAGCATGTGAGCCCAGGCCCGTAGGCGGAGGTGTTCGAGGTCCTTGCGCGCGCCGAGGAACCAGGCGGTTCGGATGAGGCGGCGGGCGTGGTCGCTGATGTCGAGCTGGGCCAGCTCGGCGGCGAACTTCAGCGGCCGGTCAAGAGCTCCCGTGGCTGTCTCGGCGCCCTTGGTGGCGTACTTGGCGATGTACGCGGCAACCGCGCGTTCGGTCAGCTCCTGGCCGTCGTTGAAGTCGGCGGAGCGGATGGTGCGGACGTCGAGTTGGCGGCCGAAGGCGAAGGTGTGGGCGCGTCCGTCGATGACCGGGCCGTCCACGCGGACCTTGGCCGCCGCTGTCTCGATGGCGTCCGTGAGGAGTTCGGCGGTCGCCCAGGCCGGAGGTGGGGTGTCACCACCGGTGGGGCCGTCGATGCGGATGACGGCATGGAAGTGGACCGCGCCGCGCTTTTGGTACTCGGCGACCTTGGCGAAGGAGACGCGGGCGTGGTCTCGGAAGCGGCGTTGTGACAGGCCCGCGCGCTTGGCGACCTCTCGGCGCAGGTAGGTGGAGAAGCGCTGCCAGAGCGGACCGGCGTGGGCGTTCCAGAGAACGGCTGCTTCGTAGTCGTAGGTGTCCGGGTCGAGCGGCGAGCCGAGTGCGGCGTCGTCTTGGTCGTGGTGGGTGCCGCAGCGGCAGGGGCGCCCGCTGGAAGGGCGGTTGTGGACCGGGCCGAAGCTCGGCGCGGTGAAGGTGGCGAAGACGCGCGGGTGGGTGGCGACGTGTTCGGGGACGCCCTTGCCGCCGCGCAGGCCGGAGGTGATCAGGTGGAAGGTGTCGCGGCGGTAGACCTCGGAGCAGGCCGCGCAGCGGGTGGTGCGGCGGTTGTTGCAGCGGACGAGGAGTTGGCCGGCGGGGAGGTCGGTGGAGTCGAGGTGCTGGAGGACGCGGCCGATCTCGCCGGTCGTGGTGTCGACGTCGTGCTCGGTGCGGTGGCCGTCGAGGCGGATGGGGTGGGTGCAGCCGCCGAGTCCGGACAACTGGCGGAGGATACCGGGCAGGGTTCCGTGCTCGGCCAGCTTCGCGAGTTCCGGGAGCGGGGGCGGTGTGGTGCGGGTGAAGATGGCGGTTCTCCTTCTGGCTGGCTCGGTCAGGAGTGATGGGCCCGGGGCGGCGGATGCTTGGTCGTGTGTGCCGCCCCGGGTGTCGTGCGGGTTCAGCGCCGGTTCTGCTCGCGGATCAGGGAGCGCAGGACCACGGCCGCGATGGCGACGGAGATGGCCGAGACGGCGACGGCGGCCAGGAGCGCGGTGAGGACGACACCGCCGACGACCACGGCCGCCACGACTCCGGGACTGATGGAGACCGCCGGGAGTGAGCGCCGTACGGGAGCCGGATCGGCCGGGGCGTGGATGTGCACAGGCGGCGGGGTGGGGGTGTCGGGGTACTGGGGCAGGAACACGGTCGAACTCTCCTTATCTACTCGTCTAGGCATGTGAGCCGTTTATGACGTCCACGCCGGAGCGCGTGCCGGACTCGATGGCGGGGGCGAGGAAGGTCTGCGAGAGGTAGAAGCCGAAGAGGGCGATCAGGACGACGACCCAGGTGCGGACGCCGAGGAACTTGACCGCGCCCCAGGCGAAGAGGCCGAGGACGACGACGAGCGGCAGGCTGACGGTCACGGTGGGCAGGTCCTTTCAGCGGACGGGGCAGCGGTGGGTGCGGGCGGCCAGCTCGGCGGCGGCGCGGCTGTCGTAGTCGGCGGAGAAGTTGCAGCGCGGAGCCGTGCAGGCGGCGGTGTGCTTCTCGCGGCCCCGGCCGTCGTAGGACGTGGCGACCTGGACGGGGCCGATGCGGGTGACGTTGCGGAAGCGGCGGTTGGGCATGGTCAGTCCTCCTGTCGCAGGCTGGGGCCGGGGAAGTCGTGCAGGATGCGGGCGGCTTCGGCGGGGTCCGTGACGCGGTCGGCGGCTTCTTCGGCGAGGAGCCGGGCCAGCGTGGTCCGGCCGCTGAGGGCCATCTCGCGGGCCGCTTCGAGGTAGTCGGCGGCGGTGTTGAAGCAGAAGAGGGGCACGGGTCAGCTCCCGGTCGGGGCGAGGTGGGCGGCGATGGCTTCGGCCATGGGCGCGGGGACGCCGAGGCGAGCGCGGAGGGTCGGGGTGTCGATGGGTGTTCCGGTGCGGGTGTGGTGTTCTGCGGCGACTTTGCGGGCGTGTTCGACGAGGGCGGCCGGGACGGGTACGGCGGGCCGTTCGGGCGGCGGTGGCTCGATGGCCGGTGGTGTCGGTGGCGGTTCCTCGGGGGCGAGTTCGGGGACGTCCTCCTGGTCCACGGTGTCGTCTGTGTCCTCGGGGTCCTTGTCGGTTGTCGTCGGTGTGGTGTGGGCGAGGAGGGTTCCGCCGAGGAAGGCGACGGCGGGCCAGCCCGCGACGAGGATGCGTAGCCAGGCGGGTACGTCGTTGAGGTCGAGGAGGCCGGCGGTGGCGACGTTCGCGCCGAGGGATGCGGCGAGGGCGATGACGAACCAGCACCACCCGGACGCTTTCGCCTCACCGGAGCGCAGTCGGCGCCAGGCGGCGACGAGCAGCAGGTCGACCGAGATCGGGTAGGCCCACGCTTTCCACCCGTCCTGTCCGGCCGCCGAGGCGATGTCGTGCAGGTGGGCGAAGGACAGCGCGGCGGCGATGAGCGCCTGGACGAGCACCGCGTCGACACGGGCCAGTTGGGCGCGCATGAGCGGCTCCTTTTCGGATTCGGGCATGGCAGGGGTAGGGAGTTGGCGCGAGGCGGTAACGCCGACCGGAGGGAGGGGTGAGCGAAGGTCAGTCGGTCACCGGGTGCGGCTGCGCTGCCAGGGCTGAGGACTCCACGGGCTGTACGGGGGTGTCGGGCCGGAAGGGCTTGAGCGCGGGCAGGTCGGGCACGAGGTGGGCCGACTCCCGGCAGATCTCGGCGGCGTCGCCGAGGGAGAGGTACGGCGTGCGGATGCGGGACCAGCCGCCGGAGGTGTCACCAGCCACGGCCAGGCCGGGCAGTTCGGGAGCGATGGCGCAGGCGGCGGAGACCGCTTCGGGGGCGATGTCCCCGAGCGCCATCTTGGCGGATGCTTCGTCGTTGACGCGGTGGCAGACCCGGCCGGTGAGCTGAGCGCGGAGCATGGTGGCGCCCTTGCCCAGCTCGGCGCCGAAGCGCTGACCGCAGACTTCCAGGTAGATCCCGGCGGCGCGGCCGAGCTGGGCGAGGCGGATGAGCTGGGTGACCATCTCGTCGCGCCGTTCCTCGTCCTTCTTCGTGGCGACGAGGAAGAGTTCGGCCACCTCGTCGACGAACAGCACGATCGGCACCGGGCGTTCGCTGTCGGGCAGGCCCCAGATGTCGGAGGTGATCTCCTCGTCGGGGGTGCCCGGCGCGATACCTTGCCGGGCCTTGATCAGGTCGTAGCGGTCCTCCATCTCCTTCACGAGAACGGGCAGCAGCTCGGCAGCCTCGTCGGGATCGGTCGCAAGAGCCGAGAGCCGGGAGGCGAACGGCGCCAGCTCCACACCCCGCTTGCAGTCGATACCGACCAGGGCGACGGACTGCCGGGCAAGCCCGGTGATCAGGTGCCGCAGGTACATGGACTTGCCGGACAGGGTGGCGCCGAGGGTGAGCTGATGCGGAATGGTGCGGTAGTCGCGGACGAACGGGGTCGCGTCCTCCCGCAGCGCCACGGGCACCTTGAGGAGTTCGGCGGTGGCCTTGCGTGGCATCCGCACGTTCCGCAGTACGTCGAAGCCGACGAGCCGTAGTTCGACGACGCCCGGCTTGACGGTCGAGACGTACACGGCGTGGACGCCCCAGGCATGCCGCAGCCGTTCGGCCGAGGCGGCGACGTCGGCGGGTTCCTGGCCCGGAGCGAGCCGGAGACGAAGCCGCAGCCCGGTCGAGGTAGGCCGGATGATGCCCCGCCGAGGCGGCACCGGCCGGACCTCCCGCCGGGTGGTGGCCTTGACGGCGAGGACCCGCAGCCGGGACGGCGCCACGGTCAGGCCGCACGCCTCCATGACCGAGCCGTACGAGCCGAGGAGCCGGGCAGTCGATATCGGCAGGCCGACCGTGGGCCAGTACACGCGAGGGTGCTTGGCCCGGGTGTAGGCAGCCCCGCCGCCGAGCGCGGCGACAGGACCACCCACCTCCAGAAGAGTCACCAGATCGGACATCAGGCCGTGGCCCCCATGGCAGCCGGGAACGCGGCCGGAGTCACGGCGGCGGCGCGGAAGGCGATGCCGTGACGCTGCTGGCCGTTGAACACCGACTCCCACGGCCGGGCAACCAGCCCCGGCAGCGAGACCGGCGCCCCGAGCGTCAGCCCCTCGGCCACACCGCCCTCGGGCACGGTGACCTTGACCAGCGACGACTCCCCGTCCTCGATGTAGACGACGCCGATCGTCATCAGTGCTTCACCGCTGACGGCGTCCTTGGCGATCTCGCCCGTCTGCCGGTCCCGGACCTTGGGCTCGGGAGCCTCGGTCAGCAGGATCGTGGCGGCCGAGGTCTCAACACGAATGGTGCGCAAGGCAATTCACCCATCTACTCGTCTATACGTGATGTGTCCTGCGAACCCAACTTGCCGGGCTCGCGAGGACCACCCTGCCACACCACTTGCCCACTCGTCTATACGAGTATGCCTGTTGGGGTGTACGAGTCGGAGAAGCGTCCCGCCCACTGTCAGAGCCATCCGCCAGAATCCGGTCATGCTGATAGCGACAAGCGCCAATGGCCACGTGGTCAAGCGCCCCTCGAAGCCGGCCATCGGGACGATGCTCGCCAACCTGCGACGAGGCAACGAGCACATGGTGCTTGAGCGCCAGGCGGAGGACCTCGAAGGAGACTGGTACATCCAGGTCCTGTTCCACGACAACAACACCTACCAGCTGGAATACCGGGACGGTGCCCCCGCCGAGCACTACCAGACGCGGACCATCTCGCAAGAGAAGGTGCGGGTGGCGCTCATCGGCTGGGCAACCGGCAAGCCGGACTGGCGCGATGGCTTCATGTGGAACAACATCGGCGACATGTTCACACCGGAGGCCTAGCACCCCACCGACGCCGGTCATGCGATCACGTCGCCGGGAGCTGGTACGCCAGGACGTACGCGTCCGCCGCCATGACCGTGTCGCAGACCTCCACGGCCCGGCCTTCGGCGTCGAAGGCGGTACGGATCAGGTGGATCACCGGCACACCGGAGGCCAGCCGGAGCGTCTTCACCTCAGCCGGTGACGGCATCCGGGCGCGAATCTCCTCCTCGAAGTGGTCGAGTCGGTGCCCCAGTTCCTCAAGGCGGGCGTAGATCCCGCCGGGCCCGGGGTTGGGTTCGGCAATGGGCGTACCGCGCGCGATGTCGAGCGGCAGATACGAGGTCGCGAACTCGACCGGACGTCCGTCGAGCAGATACCGGCGCCGACGAGCCAGCACCCGACGCACGGACCCGAGCCGTGTCGAGACGTCCTGGCTGGCCTTCTCTTCCTTGACCTCAAGGCTGTCGACCTGGGGGTGACTGCCGGCCGCGTTGGCTTCGACGATGAAGGCCGCCTTGCCCTGCTCGCGGTGGCGCCGGGCGAACCGGTCGGAGGCGAGCCGTCGCACAGGAGGCCGGGGCCGGACGAAGACGCCCTTGCCGTGCTCGGCGTGCACGAGCCCTTCGCCCTGGAGGACGGAGAAGGAGTTGCGGACCGTCATCCGGGATACCCCGTAGTGGTCAACAAGCTCAGCCTCCGAGGGCAACTTTTCACCCTCCTTGAACCGCCCCCGGTCGATGGCCTCGCGCAACTGGTCGGCGATCTGCCGAAACACCGCACGATCGCTCGTGGGGTCGAGATCACCGAGGAAGCCGGAAGGAAGAGAGGGCACGTGTACTCCTTTAGATATCTAGACGAGTGGGCGATTGTTGTTGCTACGGTGGAGAGCCTAGCCAGCCGAGAGGGCCGAGGAACGTGAGCACCGACCGTCCACACTCCGTGAGCGTCGCCGGAGTCATCGTCGACGACCAGAACCGGGCCCTCTTGATCAAACGCCGTGACAACGGCAAGTGGGAACCCCCGGGCGGAGTCCTCGAACGCGAGGAAACCCTCCCCGAAGCCCTCCAGCGCGAAGTCCTCGAAGAGACCGGCATCAAGATCGCGCTTCCCGCGACCCTGACCGGGGTCTACAAGAACATGACGGGCCTGATCGTCTCGCTGGTCTTCCGCTGCGAAGCGGCCGACGGCACACCGACCACCGGCGACGAGACCCGCGCACTGCGCTGGGCCACCCGTGAAGAAGTCACCGAGCTTGCCGACGAGGCATACGCGATCCGCGTCCTGGACGCACTCGACGCAACATCCCCGCCGGCCATCCGCGCCCACGACGGCGTGAAACTCATCTAGCCCGAACCCGCTGCACATGGCGGCCTACCAGCATGAAGGAACTTGTATGCACGAGTATACGAGCACTGCGCGGGTCTGGGGACTCACTTGCCCAGGATTTCCGGAAGAGGTGAGCCGGGCCCGCCGCTGGACCCGCGACATCCTGCGCGGATCACCCCTGGCTGACGACGCCGAGCTGATCGTGAGCGAGCTGAGCGCGAACGCGATCCTCCACACGGCCAGCGGCATGGAGTCCGGCAGCTTCCACCTGGCCCTCGCGGTGACCCGGCAGGTGATCGCCCTCTCGGTGACGGACGGCGGAGGAACCGGCACGGCCCCCAAGGCCGAGCACCAGGACAACGAGGCCGAACACGGCCGGGGCCTGGGCATGGTCACCGCACTCGCCCACCGAGTCGCCATCCACGGCAGCAACGACGGCTACACGGTCACCGCGGAACTCTTCACCGGCACCCGACCGGGAGACCACCCGTGCTGAACGACGAAGCCCGCCGCGGCTACTGGTGCGAGTGCTGGACCGAAGACCTCACCGACGAGAGCGAGTTGGTGTTGCGGGCGTCCTTCGACGCTTACACGGCGCCGCAGGCCGACAGATGGGTTGCCGTCGCGCTCCGCACCATCTCACCGGCATTCGACCCGGAAGCATCCGAGCAGGCATGGCAGTGGCTGTACGACGGCCGCATAGAAACCCGCCGAGCCCTCCTGCGCTCCGAGCCCTGCACCGTGTCGGTCACCTTCTTCACCACCCGCATCACCTGGACGATCCGGCCAGTGATCTTCCTGCCGCTCGCACACCGGGAAGGGACTGTACTACCAGCTTGCGCATACGGTTTCAAACCACAACAGACTTATCTCTAGTCGCTGTTACTCGTCGACTGTTGATGCCTGATGTCTACCTGCCGGATGTGGCTGAGCATGGTAGATGGCGGGTTTCACCACCTACCGCGCTGACTTTCACGGGGGCATGCATCGAGGAGGATTCGGAGAGGCCGGTTAGTGCCCTCCGCAACGGTCAGGTCTGCAAAGCTGTCATGGTCATCTACTGCTGTATCAACGGGGAGTCTTGTGGTGAGGCGTACAGGATGGGCAGCTGTCATAGCGGCAGTAGTGGCAACAGCCGGATGCAGCAGCAGCGGTGCGGGCTCGAACACCGCTCAGTCATCCCCGAAACAGCAGCAGACGGTGCCGGCATACCACCGGCTGGTCATGCCGGACAGCCTGGCCGACGGCCGCTATCGACGTGAACGTGATGCAGCTGACCCGGACGAGACTCTGGCTGAACTGATGTCGGGGCATGTCGAGCAGCCAACGGCTGCCTTTGGCGCCTACGACCCCGTTTCCGACCGCTCTCAGGCGCTGGTCCTGTCGGTCACCGGGGTCTACGGCACCGTCCTGAGCCCGGTGACGGCGCGTGATGAACTCCTTCGGGTACTGGATCGCCGCGACAACGGACCGGTCCCTTTGGTCGGACCCCGCACTATCACCCCGCCCGGCTCCCAAGAGCCGCTGCAGTGCCGCGTGACCACTCGGCGGATGCCTGACGTGGACTTCGACACGGTAGAAGCGGCGTGCACGTGGGCTGATGCCTCCACGGTCGCGACGGTGAGCGAGGTACTGCGTCCGACGGTCAAGCCCGAAGATGTGAACCTTGACGCCTTCGCCAGCGAAGTGGACACGATCCGCAACGACGTCCGGGCAGACTGAAGTAGACCAGCAGGTTCAGGCGTACGGCGAGGCACTGCGCCGCATCGCCTGGACGACGTGACGGGCGATCTTCCTGTCACTCGCTCAGCGCCAAGGTGCGGAAATTTCCAGCCTGCGTACACGCCTTCAAGCCGACCGCCCCAGCGGACCGACTGAGTTACAACTTTCTCTACTGGTTCAAGGCGGCTCGCTCCGCTCACCGCGCGCGGCCCGGCCCCCGGCCGGGCCTGCGCTCCTGCCTTCGTCCCGCTCCAGCCCGGCCGGCGCCCGCGCCACGCTCTCAGCAGTCAGCCGCCTGAACCAGAGCGAGGTGGGAGCGTCACAGCTGGAGCAGTTGACCGCCTCAGGGGAGCGGCACTAATCCTCGAAGAAACTCCGGAAGATCAAGTCAAACTCGCACTCGTCAGCAGGAGTATCCTGCGCAATAGCAGATCTGATTGCGCTACCCGTTCGATACCCATCACAAAAGCTTTGCGCCGCCGTCAACTTATCCCCCGAAATCGATTCGGGGTAATAATCTTCAATTGCACCCCGCTCAAGCACATAAATCTTCTCGCTGCGCAAAGATGAGATAAGCGCATCCTTCGCATCGGAAATCTTGCCAGAGGGAGGGTATTTGACGAGAATCGTTCGCAAGTCGCGAGTTACAGCGCGGGTGAAGAAGTCGTCAACCTTCTTCTGCAGTTCGGGCCACTCGCACTTCCCGTCCATGAATAGGTCGCCAAATTCCTTCGCGTCTCTCCAGAGCTCTTTCATGGTAGGAGCATCACGCAGCCTGCGCGCCTGATTGTTGGAAACTTCGTCAGATTCCGAGCCGCTGGCGGAAATATGCTCCCCGATCAACTGCATGAGATGGCGCTGCTTCTCAAGCGAGTTAGCGCCAGCGCCCAATTTGTTAAATCCCTCTGCGATGGCATCAAGATCCGCAAGGACGGCCACCGATACACCGAATCGCTCAAAGAAGTCCCGATACCTTGCGATGCTCGCCTTACCGTTAACGCGCGCGATAGCCACAGACTGTTTATCGAAATCCCAATCAGGATTCAGCGTTCGCGCGATATGGGGAATGAGAATATGATCACTATCCCCTTCAACGAGAAGCACCTTATCGGAGAAGAAGGCTGCATCGTTGTTCTCTTGGCGAATCATCTGAAACTGATCCTTCGCCTTGAGATGGGAAAGGTCTACAGGGAATGCGACTGCAGTCGGCGGAGTTATTGTTCGATTCTTCGCAATCTTGACAAAAGTTCCCGTCGCTTGAGGGCTATAGAATGCCGTTGAATGAGTGCTGACGAGAACATGGTTGTCCTGCGCGAAAATCCGTAGCGCCTCGAAGAGTTGTCGCTGAGCACGCGGGTGCAGGAAGAGTTCAGGCTCCTCGAACAAGAGCAGGTACGGTCTAGGGCGGGCCCCTGTTGAGTCTCCACGCACGGTAGTTCGCAACTCTGCGTAAGATCGCAGAATGGCGAACGTAACCGACCTGCGGAGGCCGTCACCTTTACTCTTGAAAGCCCCACGGACTCCGTCGTCAACTGTGATAGTCGCATTTGACAAAACACTTCGAAGGTCAGGCGGAGGAATCTCAATACTCACCGCCGTATCGGGAAATGCCGCCTGCAAGTTTCCTTGCACCAAAGACTCAATCTGGCGAACTTCGTCAAGCCGCTCGTCACTGACCTGACCGTCGGGCAAGGTTTCGGCATTGAGGTAACGGCGCAACTGCCCAAACAGCGTGTCGACGTCGGTCAGTCGAGGCTTGATCTGCTCGAAAAGGATCCCCAGCAGCTTACCGAAAGAGGCGCTCTCGGATGTTTTGAGATCGTCGGACAATTCTTTCACGGCTGGGATGTAGATTACCTCGGGGAGAAGTGCTTGAATGGATTTGTCCATTCCTGTCACGAGGTCAACATCGCCTCTTTTCCGCTCGGCAGGCGAGAGATTGGCGGCCAGCTCGGCAATGGCTTCCTTCACTGCCTTCTGTGTCGGATTCGCTGACAATTTATCGCGAAGCTCGGGAAAAGCATAGATGGCACTCTGCCTCAGCTCGTCTCCGCGCTTGCCCGCCACGAGTTCTTGAGCGGAAGTGGGCCAGTAGCGCATATCTGACGGAACGTCGTCAACCTGCTTCAGGATGCCCTTTCCGGGAGTGGCGTAGACTCGCGAAAGTGTCAGCTTTCCACCTTCGGCTACCTTTCCAATTCGACTTCGATGTTCCTCTGCAAGTCTCGCAAGGTCTTCGTCTTTGATCTCTTCGAAAGCGACCTCGATGCGCAGTGGGCTGTGCGCGTCATAGAAATCTGCGTCTTTCAAGGAAGGGCCACCGAAGAAGATGTCGAGAGCTTGCAGGATAGAGGACTTTCCCGCATTATTCTCACCGATGATGCAGCCAAATTGAGAGACTGGAATCTGAAGATCTCGAAGTCCGCGATAATTTTGGACATGTACATGCGAGATCCGCATCGTTGTGCCTCTCGTGGATCATGGGCTCCAGGCCAGACAGCGCCCTGGTTCGTGTGTTGACCAGAGTAGGTGTACGAGGCTCATGGGAGCGGTGTTTTTTGCGAGTTGGCCGATCCTGCTGGCACTTGCCTTACTCCTGCAGGGCCTTGGTGAGCGCGAGTCCCAAACCAACCCGCCTGCAACGAGGAAGCCTCCGCGACACGTGTTGCCCGGAGCGCGGTCCGACCCGCCTTGGCCACAGCCAGGCTGTGGCCAAGGCGAGCCCTCCAGCAGGTCTCGAGTGACTGCAGCTTCCCAAGCTGAGAGGTTTGACAGAGCCGCCTTCGTAGGCCGGCCGTTGGGGCTTGCTCAGGTCGACGGCACCGATAGGCGTGGTTGAGGCCGGTAGGGGTGCAGCGAGGCACACGCGCGCGCAGTCGGCTAGGGCACCCGCCGTCGTGGCTGGCTTTCGTCGGCTGAGGCTCAGTCGGGCCGCATCAAAGGCGCCGCCGTCAGTCGAACGCGGCACTGTAGCCGATCAACATTGGGCCGTCCGAGGCCTGGCCCTCACCGACTGGCTCCCCCCTGAGTCTTTACTCGCTCTTCTAGGGCGCTCAACCCAACGTATGGCTCGGGTCGATCCAATTCCGACCGCCCGTATTCTTCTCGGGTGAAGTTGTTAACAAAGATGCCATCTCCTACACGATGAGGCAGAACTCCTTCGTCGAAGCGAAAAAGCGGGTCAAGCTCCAGTCGTACTGAATCGCACACAAAGTTGGCCGCTTTAGTCAGCTCCCAGGAAAGCTCACAAAGTAGGTCCGTTCGGTACTCAAAATCGCGAAGAGATGCATCGTACTCTGATTGACTCATGGTTCTATGCTTGTATTCTCGATACATCTCCCACATCTCCTCCCTGCCTTCGAGGGGTTTCATTGACCGACGAATATGATTCACCGTGTCCCGAAGTGCAGCAGTGTAATTTTTAAAGGCTCGCCTCAACTCCGGATACTGTATCGGCCAGTTCCGCATCATCGCCCACTCGGCTTGCTCCGCGAGGAGATCAATGTCGCTCTGAGGCAAACGGACAACGGGAACGTTCAGCCTCCAAGTAAGGCGTTCCCACTCAGCCAGATTCGCCTTCCTTGTCCACACTTCAACCATTGCGAGGGTGCGAAGCTCAATGTCCTCAAGACGTTTCTCGGGTCCGCTCTTTAAGACACTCCGAGAGGCTTCATGTTCGGACTTCATCCGCCGAAGAGTCTCCACAGAGAAGCCGGAACCATCCTTCTTGTCGACAAGACGGTGGTGCGTAGGACACAACAAAATTAGGTTCTCATAGCTGTCGACTTTTTCGACAGGGTATGAAGCGTCATACCTCGGGCCCTCCGGGCTTCCGGAGATGATGTGAGCTTCTTCCCCTAGAGGAATCCCGGCCGCTTCCAGACTTTGTGACCCCTCATCATGCAGATTGACCGTGAGACGCTGGAGGCATCCCGAGTAAGCACACAGATCTGCTGACCGAGCCCAAAGGACCTTTCGCGCAGTACTGCCGATCGCCATATTTCTCCCTGAGTAGCCCTGCCAGGCCCATAACCGTTGCTTCAAGCTAAGCGCCCGCGATGTTACGCATGCTAGGTCGGTTTGAGTGCAGAGCCATAGGACTCTCGAAACTGATAGCAGGATATTTGGCCCGACTCGGCGACGGCCTCTGGCGATGTCGAGGGATGCTCTATTCCTCAAACAATTGCTCTTGCCCATCACTGACCCGCAAGAAGCGGTACTCAGTCGATCGAGCGCGGCCAAGCCTGTCCGTCCGTCGAGCTACCTCGACTACGAATGAGACCGTCATACCGAGTTCCAGGTGCATCCCGATAAGGGCTTCAGGATCCACCCGCACTTCGTATGCGGAAGATGTTCGCGAAACGCCGGTTTTTATCTTAACGAATCCAGATTCACGGAGCTCAGTGATCCTGCCCGTGATGCCCATCTTGGATTTCTGCATCTCAGTGTTTCGAAGACTACGGACGTAATCCTTCCCTCGCCGCGATAGGCGCGATGACCGAACCGTTCCATCCAGACTGAACCAGCGCATATCCATGGCCAGGTCGAATTTGTCTAGCGCTTCGACAACGCCGTCCAGGCCGGGAACTATCCGCTCCCACCGCCGCACATCCTGCTCTTTCTCCGCAGCGTCAACGAGCTTGAGAAAATCACGCATTGCAGGGTCAGCGATGGAGGAATCCACAACCGCCATATCCCCATCAGCGTCAACAGCGATTTCTGGAACACTGGGTCGCACGTGCAGGACAGTGCTCCCCCGGGAAACACCTGTCAATTCAAGTTCCACGTCTTTACGAGCGGCCGCAGAAACGCCCTCCCTTAGCGGTTTCAGTAACGCGTCACCGATGCGAAAGTCAAGAGCACCTCGGTCGGCCGCCTCTCCTCGGAGACGCACAACCAGTTCTTCGTGCAGCTGCGCCGCAGGATCGTAGTGACGTACTGCCTCAAGCCAGTGCCGGCGCAGCTCCTCTTCGTAGGCGTCTTCGCTCAGATGCTCTGAATCTTGATCAGCAAAGAAGCGCGCGTTGGCCTCGCGGTTCCGTTCAAGGGCACGTTGCCGCCAGTTGGTGCTCATAACGTCACCTCCACGTAGCCGCGTCGGGGAGCCGCACTGAGAAGCGTCGGCTCACTCTTGTCTACCCCATTGGGCCGACAACGCTGCCACCAGTCGTCCCATGCGCCACGCTCCCGAAGGTATGTCTGCTCGGCCGGATCAAGTCGCTCCGAGCGGAAGACAGAAACGATCGGGCGATATCCGACCCTGAGCGGCGAGACCCCAAGCTCAGCCAGGCGTGCCTTCCGGTTGAACGCCGACGCAAGCCACCGCGTTCCCTCCAGGCCACGCATGGCAGCTACGGCAGCCTCATCTATCAAAACCGTGAGATCAATGTTCTGGGGGTTCAACTTGGTGCTGACGTAGCTGCCCCCCAACCAGATTGCATGGATGAGGGAAGTGTTTCCGAGCACCGCTCGATGCCGGTCCTCAAGATCAAAAAAGCGACTGAGATAGGTCTCCAGGCCTTCCCATAACAACTGTCGAGTCTCCGAGCCAGCGAAGCGCGGATCATGAATTAGCTCCTGCTCGGCTCGCTCAGGTTCCAATCGGTACCGGCCGGGCGCGAGAAAGCCGTTATCCCCCCACTCGAGAACCACGTGCCCCCCTTAGCGTCGTTCCCTCCCCACCCATGATCGGTGCACTGATGCCCGTCGACAAGACCGCTGATCGGTCTGGTTCCCTCGCAGCGGAACCGCAGGCTACCGCCCACACTGACGCCTTGAATGTCTAGCTGCGTGACAACGGCGACAAACGGCAGCGGACAAGCGCACAGGCCCACGGGCCGTCGTTACAGAAGAGGGGGCGCTTCCTCAGGATCATGCGCCCGCCCAAGTTGTTCGGGACGAAGAGGTCTCGTGCCACAGTCGTGCCAGATGCAGGGGTCAGCCACGGTCAACTGCGGGGACGAACGGGAGCGTCCGTGCCCCCTAGCTCAACCCAAGAAGCCGCAGGTCACCGACCAATCGCCCCCGCCTCTCTCCTAAAGCGGGTGTCGTAGATCATGTACGAGGCCCCTGACGAGTTCAGGTCGCTCGGCGGACAATCAAGTCGTGACGTTGACGATTTGGGTCGATGACTGGCAGATCCAGTGCTGCGGCACGAGCTTCGCGCCTGGTGACGTTGTCTCCTGGACGCTGCTGGAGGCCGATCCGGAGGACTACGCCGACGTCGTCGGTAGCGAACGTGCGGATGAGATCGACTTCCGGGAGGAACATCACGGCCAGGAGGAGGGGCATGTACCCACCTCGGTAGAGGTGCTGTCGATCGCTGAGGTCCACTGCCGCTACGAGATCCCCCCGGGCGCCACGGACAAGGTGAACTACCCCGTTCCGGGCACGACTGCACTGGTTCCGGTCAATAAGGCGGATGGGTGGGCACAGGCCCGGACGGACGTTCGTTTCGCTGGCTACCTGGTGACCGCCCGACGCGTCACAGACCTGCCGGAAGGCGCGGTTGCTCGCGGTCAATGAGGAAGCCGGCGGGAGAGGCTACGGGCCCTTGCGCTGTACAGCAGCGCAGTACCGCAACCCCAGCAACCGGCCCCGTCCGCCAACGTTCTTCCATGGCCTCGGCGCGGCCCGTATGGCCGTCGCTGACCGATCCGGCTGGAGCTACGGATCAGAAGGTGCACGTGCCCCATCCGTGCCCGATCCAGCGGGAAGCCACGGGGAACCACGGTGCTGAGCGGGGACCGCGCACGACGACGGCCCCTGACCAATTGCCTGGTCAGGGGCCGTTTCACCTGGCGGTGGGTGTGGGATTTGAACCCACGGTGACTCGCGCCACGACGGTTTTCAAGACCGTTCCCTTAGGCCGCTCGGGCAACCCACCTGTGCCTCGCCCACCTGGGGCGGAGCGGGTACAGCGTACCGGGCGCGGGCGGTGCTCGGGGGCGTGGTCCACGCCGGGTCCACTGGCCCCGGTGCCGGGTGCCTGCCGCCGACCGCCAAACGTCACAGAGGAAGCCCCAGCAACCGGGCCCCTACTGCCTCACCATGCCGGAGTACGGGGAGGCGTAGAAGGCGGCCCGGCTCGCAGTGCTGACGCAGTCCGAGGCTGCCTCGCCGCTGGCTGACGTGCCGTACTCCATGCGCCACGCGGGCGTCTCCCACTGGCTTGAGTCCGGCGTCTCCCCAGCAGAGGTCGCGCGACGGGCGGGCCACAGCATCGCTGTCCTGTTCCGCTTCTACGCCAAGGCGATTCACCGCAACCAACAGCGCTCGAACGAGCAGATCGAACGGGCCCTGGAGGCTGCCGACGGCGAATAGGCAAGGCCGTCCGTCCAACCGCAGAAGCCATCCTCAACCCACATGCGGAGAGGATGGCTCCTTGCGCTGTTCTGGTGTGGTCGACGCTCCGAACGAGAGAAGGTCTCTGACCAGCACTTTCCCGAAAAGTCTGCCGGTTCGTGGTGGCGCCCGGCCCTTACCGCAAACAAATCGCGCCCGTGCTCGTCACCAATCCGTCCAACACCGTCTAGCCGACCTTCTCAGGCATGTGGCGATACGCGGAGGACTCAACCGGGCACAGCATCTCGACACCGAGCGGTACAACAGCTTCGACTCGATCTACATTGCCCGGACGGCAACAGGGACGGGGGAAGGGGGCGGCCAGCGTCGGCGAGCAACTCGGCCGCGTGGCCGTTTCGAAGGGTCGGGTCGATCGGCGCGAACGACCGGGGCCGTTCGGGAGTACCGCCGCGCCTTTCGCGCGGTGCGGCCGAACGTCGCTGGGTGGCCTTCCGGCCGCAGCGGACTACGGACGTTTCATCGATGTGGGTTCGCCTGCCCCACGATGACTCTAGAATCGCGTCCGTCCATGATCATTCTTGCTACAGACGGGATTACGGTGTCGATATTCGCGAAACGGACCGCCACGCTTCTGGCCGCGACCGCTATGGCCGTCAGCATCTCCCTCGGTTCCGGCGCGGGCACAGCCGCGGCTGCTCCCACGCTGACCTACGACGTGTACTGGTCCCAGACCAACAAATCGGCGATCTACTACCTCTACGCCAACGGTGCCTACGCCGGATTCGTGGAATGGCACGCTGACCCGGTGGGCTCCACTCCTGGTGACGCGCTGCGGGCGCGTGACAGCGCGGCAGAGGGGTGGGGCGTCGAGGCGACGGTCAGTACGATCACGATCGGCTACTCCCGTACGGCTACCACCCGGGGAATGCCGTCCCCTTACACGACTCCGTGGAATACCGGCAACCTCGAAGAGGGGACCAAGCTGCGACTCACGGGCTGCCTGGTGAAGGGCTCGGAGGAGGTCTGCACGGCGGGCCACCACGTCTACGCGTAGCCGCGGCCCCTCGACGGGACGAACCGGCGGGCGGCGGGAGGGGGATCCGTGATCCGCCACTGCGGGGGTACCTGTAGTTCTTGGACCGCTCCGCCACGAAGTTGTGTCCGCCGCTGATTACGCGACGGTCGCGGGGTGGCGACCTGGTCGCACAACTCGAACAGCGGGGAACCACTTCTAGACGAGTAGTTCCGATGTGGGTCAGTGGTCGTAGGCGATCAGTGACTCTGCCACATCTCGCGTCCACATCATGGACGGCCGGATGAAAAGACAGACTGGCTCAGATCATCGGATGAGCCCTGGTCAGCCGGCATTTCACAGGTCTGCCCACAGCGCGCCATTTGGTCCACGCCTGGTCCACACGTACTGATCCACACCGCGACACGGCCGGATCAAGGTGAGACAGCCCCGCGCAGAAGGGGTGCGCTCAGTGAGAGGCACCCCTTCTGACCAGCATGTCTATGACCTGCGGAGTGGGCGGGATCCGGGCCCACGGAGACGCTTTCGCGTCCTCACGTTCTTCAAGACCGTTCCCTTAGGCCGCTCGGGCAACCCACCTGCGCCCCGCCCACCTGGGGCGAAGCGGGTACAGCGTACCGGCTGCGTTCATGATCATGGGATGGCGGCCCGCAACAGGTTCCACAGTGACGGGGCGATCGGCTGCGACGGTGAGTTGGGGGAGGGGCCCAATGAAGCCGGAGACCTTGATCTCTGTGTCGGCCACCGTGATCGCACTCGCTTCGCTCTGGGTGAGCTTCACGGAATCGAGAAGCATCCGATCGCACAACCGTCAGTCGGTGAGACCGCTCCTGCAGATCCGGCGGGTGCTGAACTTTGAAGGGACACGGACGGGCATCCAGCTCGTCAACGCCGGTCTGGGGCCGGCCATCGTCACCACGACCATCGTGAGGCTGCTGTTTTCCGACGACTTCGAACGGGACGCGCACGCATGGTTCTGGGCGCTCGTCAGTGAGCGTCTGATGATCGAGATCTTCTACGAGTCGATGTACGGCGGCGAGAACTTCCGAGCCGTGTTGATTCCGCCGTGGGAGATTCCTGCTCGATGCTGCCTGACGTTGCCCGACGTCTGTCCGATGGCGAGGCCCACCGAATGCGCTGCCTTGAGGCCCACCGAATGCGCTACCTCATGCCGGACCGTCTCCGCCCCAGCAGATAGCTGGGGCGGAGACGGCGGAGCAAGTGGTGAGGGGTGGGTCAGCTGTCGCCCTCGCGTTCGCCCAACGTGACCTCCGCCGTGTGGGTCTTGCCGTCGCGGGTGTACGTGAGGGTGACCTTGTCGCCGGGGAGGTGGGTCCAGATCTCGCCGATGAGGGTGGGGCCGCTGTCGATGACGTGGTCGTCGAGCTTGGTGATCACGTCACCGGGCTTGAGGCCGGCCTTGTCGGCGGGTCCGCCCGCGGTGATGGACTCCGAACCACCCTCGCCCGAGTTCGTGATCTTCGCTCCGCCCGTGCCCTCCTCCAGGGAGACCGATGCGCCGATCACCGGGTACACCGGCTTGCCCGTCCTGATCAGTTGCTGGGCCACGTTCTTGGCCTGGTTGATCGGGATGGCGAAGCCGAGGCCGATGGAGCCCGCCTGACCGGAGCCGAAGCTGCCGTTGCTCGCGGACTGGATCGCCGAGTTGATGCCGATGACGTTGCCCCGGGCGTCGAGGAGCGGGCCACCGGAGTTGCCCGGGTTGATCGACGCGTCGGTCTGCAGGGCGCTCATGTACGAGGCCTTGCTGCCGGAGGAACCGTCGCTGGAGGCCACCGGGCGGTTCTTGGCGCTGATGATGCCCGTCGTGACCGTGTTGGAGAGGCCGAAGGGCGCGCCGATCGCGATCGTCGAGTCGCCCACCGCCACCTTGTCCGAGTCGCCGAGCGTCAACGGCCGCAGGTTCGACGGGGCGTTCTTCAGCTTGATGACCGCCACGTCGTAGCCCTGCGCGTGCCCGACGACCTCGGCGTCGTACTTCTTGCCGTTGGGGAAGGTGGCCGACACCTTGCCGCCGTCGACGGCCTCCGCCACCACGTGGTTGTTGGTGACGATGTGGCCTTCCTTGTCGAACACGAACCCGGTGCCCGTGCCGCCCTCACCGTCGTTGCCGGACGCCTCGATGGTGACCGTGCTCGGCAGCGCCGCGGAGGCCACCGCGGCGACCGTGCCGGCCGCGCGCTTGACGTCACCGCCGTTCTGGGAGGCCGAGACGGTCGTGGAGCCCGTGGAGTCGTCGTTGCGGTCGGCCAGCGTGTAGCCGATGCCACCGCCGACACCACCCGCGACCAGTGCGGCCACGAGGATCGCGGCGATCAGACCGCCGCGCTTGTTGCCGGCCGGCTTGGGGGCCGGCTGCTGCGTCTGCTGCCAGGAGGAGCCCCAGCCGCCGTCGCCCGGGCCGCCGGGACCGCCCGCGCCACCGGCGCCTCCGGCCGCGCCCGCGTTCCCGTACGCGCCGGTGCTGTCCCCGTACGCGCCGGCGGCCGCGCCGTGGTCCGCGTACGACGGGACGGCGGGCGGCGGCGGGGGAGGCCAGGAGGCGTCGGGCGCGGACCCGCCGGGTCCGCCCGGTCCGGCCGGACCGCCAGGTGCCTGTGCGTAGCCGCCGCCACCGGGCGCCTGACCGTATCCACCGCCGGGCACCTGGCCGTGGCTCGCCGCGTATCCGGGTGCCCCCGTGGACACCAGCTCGGGCTGGGGCTGCTGCGCCGTCGGCGGGACCGGCGGAAGCTGCTCCGTCGGCGGGACCGGCGGGATCTGCGTCGTCGGCGCGTTGTCGGCGGCGGTCGCGGCCGAGGGGGCCGGGGCGGTGGTCTCCGCCGGGGCCGCGCTCGGCTCGTTCGCCGGGGCCTGCGCGGAGGCAGCGGGAGAATCCACCGGCACGGGAGGTGCGGACGGGGCCGGGGGTACCGCGGTGCCCTCGTTCTCGGTGCTCACAGCTTTTCTCCTCGGTCCACGGCTTCACCTGGTAGGCGGTCGACTGTTCTTGATCGCGTGCTCTCGCATCGCGGGTTCTTGGTCGCACAGAGGGCTGTGCGTGAGTTTGTTGCTGCGGTCAGCTTTTCCCACGAGCCGTCAGGGCACCATAAGCGGTGTCTGTGGGTCCGGGACCATCCTTTATATAGGATCTATCGGACTAACAGCGCGTACTGTGCGTACGAACCCGGTCGTCCACGGTCACCACCCCCACGCGTACCCCGTCACGGTGGCACCATGACGCGGTGACCCACGCACGACAGCTCCCGATTCAGGTCGTCGCCCACCGGGGCGCCTCCGAGGCGGCCCCCGAGCACACCCTGGCCGCGTACAAGAAGGCGATCGAGGACGGCGCGGACGCCCTCGAGTGCGATGTCCGGCTGACGGCGGACGGCCACCTCGTCTGTGTCCACGACCGACGCGTCAACCGTACGTCGAACGGCCGCGGCGCGGTCTCCGCCCTGGAGCTCGCCGACCTGGCCGCCCTGGACTTCGGTTCCTGGAAGAACGGCGACGAGGCCCCTGACTGGGAGGTCACCCCCGAGGACCGGGCGGACACCTCCGTCCTCACCCTTGAGCGTCTGCTCGAACTCGTGGCCGACGCGGGGCGCCGGGTGGAGCTGGCCATCGAGACCAAGCACCCCACACGCTGGGCCGGCCAGGTCGAGGAGCGGCTGCTGGTCCTGCTCAAGCGGTTCGGCCTGGACGCCCCGGAATCGGCCGCCGACTCCCCGGTGCGGATCATGAGCTTCTCGGCGCGCTCGCTGCACCGCGTCCGGGCCGCGTCCCCGACCCTGCCCACGGTCTATCTGACGCAGTTCGTCTCGCCCCGGCTGCGCGACGGGCGGCTGCCGACCGGTGTCCGGATCGCGGGCCCCTCGATCCGGACCGTGCGCAACCACCCCGTGTACATCGAGCGCCTGAAGAGTGCCGGGCACCAGGTGCACGTGTGGACCGTGAACGAGCCCGAGGACGTCGACCTCTGTGTCGGGTTGGGCGTGGACGCCATCATCACCAATCGGCCACGCGCGGTTCTCCGTCAGCTCGGCCGCTGAGCCCGCGCCCCGACCGCCGAGCGTTCAACTCGGCCGCTGGGCGCACGGGTTCCCACAACTTCGAACACACCGTTCTCGACAACTCCGCACACGCGCACGGCGGCAGCTCCGAACACGCCTCTGTTCACATCTGCGACCGCCCCGTCGTCCGCCGGCGCCGCCCCTGCGCGGCGCTTGGCGGAGGTAAGAATTCCGCCAAGACGACCTGGCCACTCCCGGGGACAAGTCGGCATATCGGGGACGAAATTCAGCCACCTGACTACAGGGTGTGCACCGGCGCGTTCGGTCCGTATTCGAGTGTGAGGAGTGCGTCAGGGCACGCGGGTTGGCCGGTTTCCAGTCCAGTCCAATGGGGCATTCACACCGTGGCGTGGGGCGAAGGAGGTCTCGGGGGTGGCGTTGGTGGTGGCACAGGAGGTGCCCACGTCGTCGAGCATGGCCGTACCCCATGGCCCTGCGGGCGTGGGGGAAGCGAGGCACCGGATGCGCGATCAGTTGCGCACCGGCGGTGTGGCGGAATCGGTCATCGACGATGCCCTACTGATCCTTTCCGAACTGCTCAGCAATGCCTGCAAACACGGCAGACCGCTCGGCGACGCGCTGGCCGGTGACGGCGACGTGCGCTGCGCCTGGCGGATGGATCCCTCCGGGCGACTCACGGTCGAGGTGACGGACGGCGGTGGTCCGACCCGCCCGGTTCCGTCGACGCCCTCGGTCACCGCACACGGCGGCCGCGGGCTGAACATCGTCACGGCACTGGCGGACGACTGGGGCGTACGGGACGACGCCCGCGGTGAGGTCACGGTGTGGGTCGTCGTCCAGGACGACGTCTACCGCGCCCACCGCCGGGACGACTTCGTCACCCGCGTCGTCGCCCCCTCGGTCTCCGCCCTCCCCGACCTGGACTTCGCGGACGCGTTCGACGACATGGACTGACCCGCCGGGCAAACAGACGGACTGACCGCCGGGCGATGACACGGACTGCCCCGGCCCGGCACATCCGGCACGGGGCCCGGCACATCCCGCTCCGATCCGCCGGTTCCGGGACGACTCGGTGCGTTGTCCACAGGGTCCCGTCGGGCGTCGTACGAGCGGCTAGGCTCGCGCGAGTACGAGACGAGCCGTGATCGGGAGACACCCACGATGGCCAAGAAGCGACCCCACACCAAGGCCAAGCGCCCGCAGGGCACCGGCGGAGCCGGCGCCGCCAGCGCCGATGGGCAGGTTCCGGTTGTCGGCGCGCGCGAGCAATGCCCCTGCGGCAGCGGCCGCCGCTACAAGGCCTGCCACGGCCGGGCCGCCGCCCAGGCGGTGACCGAGCTGGTGCAGCGCCCCTTCGAGGGCCTGCCGGGCGAGGGCGACTGGATCGCGCTGCGCGAGCTGGTGCCCGCCGCCACCGTCGAGCTGAAGCTGAAGGACGCGCTCCCCGAGGGGGTCCCGTCGGTGACGCTCGCCACCGTCCTGCCCATGGCCTGGCCCGCGCTGCGCCGCGACGACGGCTCGGTCCTGCTCGGCCTGCAGAACGACACCTCGTCCGGAGACATCAGCCGCGACCTCGCCGACACCCTGCAGCGCGCCCTCGTCGCCGAGCCGGGCACTCCGGTTCAGGGGCGGCGCGCTCCGGCCGACGGCCCGCGCCTGCAGGACCTGCTCGACCCCGAAGGTGAGTTCGAGCCAGTTGTGCACACGGGCTTCGAGTTCTGGGTCCCGGACACGGAGAACGCGACTCCGGAGGTGACCGCCTCCCTGGAGCGCGCCAACTCCGCGGCGATCCCGACCGTGAAGCTCGCGGGCGTCGACGCGGCCTACTGGTGCGAGACCCCCGAGAAGAACCACCTGCGCTGGGTCATGCCGCACGCCGAGGAGCAGCTTCTCGACGCGCTCGCCCGGCTGCACGCGGCGGGGCGCTCGAGCCTCGGCGAGGGCACCCGTCTGGTGGGCTCCTTCCGTGCTCACGGCCTCACCGTGCCGGTCTGGGACCTCCCCAGCGGGGTGGGCGCGGACGACATCGAGAAGCCGGCGGCCGAGTTCGCCGAGCGGCTCGCCGGTGCCCTGGCCGACGAGTCCCCGCTCACTCCGGAAGAACGCCGGGCGCGCGGTGGCCTCACCAACCGACAGGTCACGCTGAGCTGACGTACGCTCCCGCGCCGACGGGGCGGTCGGCCGACCGAGTGCGTTCGAAGTGTGGTGACTCCTGTCACAACTCCCCTACGTGACAGGCAAATTCGTGTCCGAATAGCCGAGATCGAATTTGCGAAGCGCCGATCTCTTGTTACGGTTCCATTAGCCCGGTTGCTGGTGCATCCCCCGTCGCCAGCAACCGGGTCTTTTCATGCCCGGGTTCGGAGCGGCCTCGCTGGACGGAATCCCTCTGGGCGTCAACGCCCTTACGAGCGGCCCGAGTTGCTCCCTGAGCGCAGCAGAAGCGGTCCCCCGCCGTCCGGTGCCGCGAACTCCGCGACGGCCGTGTACGCCCCCGTCCCGCCCCGCGTACGCTCCCTCGGCGTCTCACACACACCCGGCTCGTCGTGCGCGCCCACGGCGCAGTGGATCCGTACGGTGTGCCCGCCGGGCGCCATCATGCTGAGGACCGAACTCAGTTCACGTCCGGTGGCGTTGCGGTAGTACGTGCGGGCCCAGGTCCGGTCGCCCTGGGTGAGGACGCACGTCTGCGCCTCGATGCCGTCGGGGGAGGTGAGGTCGGGGCCGCAGCGGGCGGCGGTGGCGAGCCCGAGGCCGAGCAGCCGCGCGGGAGCCTCGGCATCGCCCGGGGTGTCGGTGTCGTCCGCGGCCTTCGTGTCCTGCTCGTCGGCGGCACCGCCCGCCTTCTGATCAGCGCGGTCGGCGGACTTCTCGACGTCCCCGCCGGATCCGTCCGCGCTTCCGCCGGCCCCGGCCACGCTCCCGGCGGCACGCTCGAGTTCGGAGGTGAGAGCACCCTCGGGAGTGGCGGCCCTCTCGGGAGTGGCGGCCCTCTCGGGATTGGCGGCGCGCTCGGACGCGGGAAGGTCGGCGAGCGGGCCGGCGGAGGCGACGAGGGGGATGCCGAGGGCGACCGCGACCGCGACGGTCAGTCCCGCGAGCCGGAACCGACGCGGATCCGGCCCGCCGCACGCCGGCTCGGGTGCTCTGCGGCTCCGGGGCGGGGGAGCACTGTGACGGCCGCGCGACGGGGCCCCGTGGCCCCCGGGAAGACGCTGCATGTCCGGACGATACGACCGACCGGGGGCGCCCGGCCCCGCGCGCGCCGGGCGGGCTCAGAACTCGGGCGCGCTCACACCCGTACGAGTGAGGGCGTCGACGACGGCGTCCACGACCGCCTCGACGTCGGGCACCCAGGGCGCGGCCGAACCGGGCAGCGGTGCCCGCTCCCAGCGGACGAGGCCGTGCCCGGTCTCGGAGGGAGGCAGGGCCAGGTAGCCGCCCTCGCCGTGGAACCGGAGGGAGCCGGGGACGAAGTCCTTGGCGTAGAGCAGCTCGCCCAACTGCTCCATGGAGTACGGCGCGACGAGGATCGCCCAGCGGTGCGGGGCCGCGACCACGGGGCCGAGGCGCATGCCGGTGCGGTCGAGGGCGGCGAGGGCGCGCGAGGCGGCCAGGGCCGGCAGGCTCACCGCGCAGGGGGCGGCGCCTCCGGTGGCCAGCACGATCGGCGCGGTCGGCCGGTTGGTCCACCACCAGCGGACCATGCGCTCGTCGGTGGTGGCGGCCAGCAGGCCGGGGTCGAAGGGGTGAGCGCCGGGCACCACGCACTCCGGGTCCGGGCAGCCGCAGCGGGCACGCCCGTGCGGGTCCGGCGCCACCCCCGGGAGTACGGGCCACTGCCATTCCGTCGCGAACGTCAGGGCCTGCTCAAGAAGCTCGGGCCTCCCGCCGTTGCGCTTGGACAGGAGCCTGCGTCGCTTTCCGGGGATCTCGCGCATGAGCGCTCGTCCTTTCCGTTGCACGCATGGCAACACCGTGGGTCACATCACAACATGTGTCGTTCACTGCACTGTGCGTACCTGCTGGCGCATCACACCCCTGTCGCGGACAAGGGGAAGCCCTGCGGGCCGAGCTCGGTTACGTCCGCGTCCATCGCTTGCGTCGACTTGCGTCTGTCAAAAGCATGGGCATGGCGTAGGGGTGGCGGCGCCTGGCGTTTTGCTGTCCCGCATGTGCTCGCCGCCTCCGCCACGGGAGGATGGGGCTCGGTCGTCGGTGGATAGGACGCCCGGGTCCGTCGCCAGGTTCCGGGTGGCCTCCGCCGCCCCTGGCCTTCACCGGGTACGTACCCATCACGACCGCTGTGACGCTCTGTTGAACAAGGCCAGTCGACCTCAATACACCGTTCACCACAACACTTTTAGGCCAACTTAGCTTTCGCCAAAGGACTGGACAAGAAGTCGACGGTCGCCCAACAGCGCCTCACGGACACCAGATATCCCAGCAGGACAATGCTGGACATCCCCTCACGAGTGCGTGTACATGTGGAGACACTGCTAGCGGCGCAGAATGACATGGGGGTTTGCGATGCTTTTGAGCAATACGCACCGGTCGGAAAGCCGGACACCATGAACGCCCCTCACCCTCCGAAAGTGGCTGGAATCGATTCAACGGTTCCCTCCCCCGCACACACTGTCGCGCCCGCGCCCGCACCCCCGAGCACCCCATCGGCCCCTCCCGCCACAGGACCGGGCACCGCCCCCGGGGCCGTGCTCCAGGACAGACTCGCGGGCTGGGTCTCGGACCTCACGACGCTGCACGAACTCACCGAACGCCTGACCCGCACGGACGCGCTCGACAGCGCCCTGAAGGAAATCCTGCACGCCGGAGCCGCCCTCGTCGGTGCCCGCCGGGGTCTCGTCGTCCTGGAACCGGCCGACGGGCTCGGCCCGGACACCACCATCGGCCTCGGTCTCGGCCGCGCCGACCTCGGGCACATCGAGACCGTGCCCCGCAGCTCCCTGCCGTACGGCCGCATCCTCGACGGGCTGCCCGGCGGCGACGGCGAGATCGCCCAGCCCGACCTGTTCGCCGAGGACGGGCTCGATCCCCGCCACCGCGAGGTCGCGGCCCGGCTCGGATACGCGGCGAGCTACGCGCTGCCCCTGTCCACCGAGAAGGCCGGCCGGCTCGGCGCCGCCGTCTGGCTGTACGACGAGCCCGCGGAGCCGGTCGAGCGGCAGCGGCATCTCGCCGGGCTGTACACGCGGTACGCCGCCGAGCACCTGGCACGGATCGTCGAGGTCGAGCGCACGCGCGCGTCCATGGCGACCATCGCCGAGGAGCTGCTCCCCTCCCGGCTGCCCCGGGTCTCCGGTGTCCAGCTCGCCGCCCGGCACCGCACCGGGCCGCGCGGCGGCGGCGACTGGTACGACGCGCTGCCGCTGCCGGACGCCGCGCTCGGCCTCGCGGTCGGCTCGGTCACGGGGGCCGGACCCAGCGCGGTCGCCGCGATGGGAAGGCTGCGGGCCTCGCTGCGCGCCTACGCCGTGATGGAGGGGGAGGACCCCGTCGCGGTCCTCTCCGACCTGGAGCTGCTCCTGCGGCTCACCGAACCGGCCCGCTCCGCCACCGCGCTCTTCGCCTACGTCGAACCCGCGCTGCGCAAGATCACCCTGGCCGGGGCCGGGCACAGTCCGCCGCTGCTGATCGGCGACCGGCGCACGGAGTACGTGGAGACGTCCCTGTCCGCTCCGCTCGGCATGCTCGCCTGCTGGGAGGCGCCCAGTGTCGAGCTGACCGCCGAGCCAGGAGAAACCGTCCTGCTCTACACCGACGGCCTCCTCCAGCGCACCGGCGAGCCCGTCGACCGCGCCTTCACCCGCCTCCACGCGGCCGCCGCCGGCGTCCCCCGGGCCCTGCGCACCGACCCCGGCGCCGTCGCCGACCACATCCTCCGCACGATGCTCCCGAACGGCCTCGACGAGGCACACGGCGCGGAGGACGTCGTGGTGCTGGCGGCGCGGTTCGAGTAGGGCGGACGGTTCGAGCGGGGACCAGCCCGTGTTGCCCCTTCGGGCCAGGCGGTGAGCGGCAGTCTCGCGGCTGCTTGTCGTGAGGGGGTGGTGACCCCTTGTGAGGGCTGGTCATGTGCCCTTCGGGGTGTTCGGCGCGACCGTACGATGGACGGGGTCCAGTGCCGTACCTAGGAGGATGACCGTGGCGGACGAGCTCGAGCCGGCGATCCCGGAGACCGAGGCGACCGAAGCCGAAGAGCCGATCAAGCAGCGCAAGAACGGCCTGTACCCGGGCGTGTCCGACGAGCTGGCCGAGAACATGAAGTCGGGCTGGGCCGACACCGAGCTGCACGGCCTGGAGCCGATCGCCCAGGCCGCCGAGACCGCCGCCCGCCGCGCCGCGCTCTCCGCGCGCTTCCCCGGCGACCGCCTGGTGATCCCCTCGGGCAACCTGAAGACCCGCTCGAACGACACCGAGTACCCCTTCCGGGCGTCGGTCGAGTACGCGTACCTCACCGGCAACCAGACCGAGGACGGCGTCCTCGTCCTGGAGCCCTCGCGCTCGGGCGAGGGCCACGACGCGACGATCTACCTGCTGCCGCGCTCCGACCGGGAGAACGGCGAGTTCTGGCTCTCCGGCCAGGGTGAGCTGTGGGTCGGCCGACGCCACTCGCTGACCGAGTCGGCGGAGCTGTACGGCATCCCCGCCGCCGACGTGCGCGAACTCGCCGACAAGCTGCGCGAGGCCACCGGCCCGGTCCGGGTCGTCCGTGGCTACGACGCCGGCATCGAGGCGGCCCTCACGGACAAGGTCACCGCCGAGCGCGACGAGGAGCTGCGGGTCTTCCTGTCCGAGGCCCGGCTCGTCAAGGACGACTTCGAGATCGGCGAGCTGCAGAAGGCGGTCGACTCGACCGTGCGCGGCTTCGAGGACGTCGTCCGGGTGCTGGACAAGGCCGAGGCCACGTCGGAGCGCTACATCGAGGGAACGTTCTTCCTGCGCGCCCGGGTCGAGGGCAACGATGTCGGCTACGGCTCCATCTGCGCCGCCGGCCCGCACGCCACCACCCTGCACTGGGTCCGCAACGACGGTCCGGTCCGCTCCGGCGACCTGCTCCTGCTGGACGCGGGCGTCGAGACGCACACGTACTACACGGCCGACGTGACCCGGACCCTGCCGATCAACGGCACGTTCAGCGAGATCCAGAAAAAGATCTACGACGCGGTGTACGACGCCCAGGAGGCCGGCATCGCCGCCGTGCGGCCCGGTGGCAAGTACCGCGACTTCCACGACGCCGCGCAGCACGTCCTGGCCGAACGGCTGGTCGAGTGGGGGCTCGTCGAGGGCCCCGTGGAGCGGGTCCTGGAGCTGGGGCTCCAGCGCCGCTGGACCCTCCACGGCACCGGGCACATGCTCGGCATGGACGTCCACGACTGCGCCGCCGCGCGCGTCGAGTCGTATGTCGACGGGACCCTGGAGCCGGGGATGGTCCTGACCGTCGAGCCCGGGCTCTACTTCCAGGCCGACGACCTCACCGTCCCCGAGGAGTACCGGGGCATCGGCGTCCGCATCGAGGACGACATCCTGGTGACGGCCGACGGCAACCGCAACCTCAGCGCCGGGTTGCCCCGCAGGTCGGACGAGGTCGAGCTGTGGATGGCCTCGTTGCGGGGTACGCGGGGCTGAGGGGGCCGGCTTTTCGTCTGAGGGTGCGTGGGGGCTGGTCGCGCAGTTCCCCGCGCCCCTGAAGGCCTACGGCCTTCCGCCCCGAAAAAGCTGGGCGCAGCCCGCTTTTTCAGGGGCGCGGGGAACTGCGCGAGAAGCCCCACCGGACGGACGCCTGGGGGTCAAAGGGGCGCAGCCCCTTCAGGATGGGACGGGTAGGGGCGGCGGGGGCGAGAAACCCTACGCGGCCCCCCTCGCGGCAGCGACCGGCAGCGCGTCCACGAACAACGCGCCCACCAGCAACGCCCCGCTCCCCCGAGGACTCCACCCCCGCTCCTGCAGATCCACGTCGAACGCCCCCAACGCCGCCCTCCCCTCCGCCGTGCCCGCACCCCCCACGTCGATCACCCCTCGCGCCCCGGCCTGCACATGCCGCAGCCCACGCGGCCCGGCGGTGTACAGCAACTCGGTGTCCTGCAGCGTCGACATGACCGTGAGCAGCGCGTCGAGCCGGGCGTCCGCCTCCGGCGTGCCCGCCGTACGGGCCTTCGCCAGCACGTCCAACGCCCGCCGCACATGGGGGAATCCGGCCCGCGCCTCACCCCGGGCCCCGGCCGCCCCGTACTTGGCGGAGACGGACGACCCCCGGGACGGCCGCCGCGGCGCACGCCGGTCCGGATGCGCGGCGATCTTCTTCGCGATGGCGGCCAGTTCACGTCCCCGCGCCCCGGGATCCATCGCCGCCGCGGCGACCAGCAGCCCGAGCACCCAGGTGGCGCCCCGGTGGCCGCCCCCGGCGAGCCGCGTCGAGTGTTCGGTGCAGCGTCCTATCGCCCCGAGTTCGTCTCGGAGTTCGGGCGTCGCCGCACCGTGGCGGCGGGCGCAGGCCGCCGTCGCCGTGAGGCCGGGCACCAGCGCCTTCGCCGACCAGCGCAGGGCACGGTGGTCCTGCCGGGTGATCCGGGCGCCGAGATCGCGGGGGTCGGGCAGGCCGGGCTTGGGCATGAGCTCCAACTGCCGTATCAGCGCGGCCACCGCGGCCCGCGCGAGCGTCTCGTCCTCGCGGCTGCTCATGGCCGTACCCTACGAGGCCGGCTCGGCGGCCGTGGCGCTGTTGGTCGGGGCGTCCGCCGGGGGCTCGCCCGACGGCGGCGTACCGCCCTCGCCACCACCACCGCCGCCCTCGCCACCACCGCCGCCGGCGCCGGTGTTCTCGGCGTCGGGGTCGATGCCGAGGGTGAGGGAGCCCTTGTAACCGCGGGCCGGGTTCGCCTTCTTCACGGCTTCCAGGGTGAGCAGGCCGCCGGCGGCGCCGCCTCCGTCGTAGACCATGTCGTCGTCGAGGGTGGTGTAGCTGCCGGTGTGCCGGGAGTAGGGCTCCAGCGTGAAGACCTGCTGGGCGATCTCGTCGTCGAAGAAGAACTGGCCGGTGTAATTGACCTTGCCGCCCTCGTACGTGCCGTCCTCCTTCTCGCCGCCGGTGTGCACCTTCACGTGGATGTGGCAGGTGCGCGGTGTGTACCAACCGGGGAAGATGGTCTCGAACTTGACCACCCCGTTCGCGTTCGCGATCTGGTAACCGCGGAGATAGGTGGCGTCGTCGGCGGTCGAACCGTCCTCGCTCTCGGCGGGCGCCGCGCCGCCTGGATTCGCGGTGGTGTAGCCGGAGTAGTAGCCCCAGGCGTCGCAGTGCCAGATCTCCACGGCAGCGCCGGGGACCGGGGTGCAGCCGTCGGTGGCGTCCACGACCGTGAGCCGCAGCGTCAGCGGAACACCGCTCTTGCCTTCGGCGATGTCCTTGCGGACCAGGGCGCCGTCCAGGTAGTAGGGGCCCTCCGTGACGCTCGACATCAGCGTCATGCACGCGTCGGCGGTGCTCGTCGTGGAGGCCGTGGCCGTGGCCTCGGCGTCGCTCGTCGTTCCGTCCGCGAACGCCGACTGGTAGCCGGCGACCGCAAAGCCGCCGGCGGCGACCGTCCCTCCGGTCACCGCGAGGGCGCGGCGCCGGGTGATCGTTTTGCTTGTGTGGTGTCCCGTCATACCGGCGAAGGTAGGGAGGGGGCCCGTCAGGGGGCTGAGGCGTGGCTGTGCCGGGGCTGAGAGTGCCGAGAACCCCGAAGCCGCCCGGAATGGGCGACCTTCCGCTCAACTGCCGTGCTTGCGCCGGGCGGTGAGACGGTTCTCACGTTTGCCGCCCCGAATACGGACGAGGCTTGTGGTGCCGTCCGAAGCACTCCTCGGCGTCGGCTATGTTCTGGTCCCAACCAGCAGCCGACCGGATATTCGGCGCTGTTCGCCAGGTCGGCCGCTAACTTCTACTGCGGCCGGTGCTCGAGTGAGAAATTCCTACCGGCATCTGCTTCATCGAGCCGCAAGGCACCCGCAACCCCGTCAGTTTCCACGCACAGATTGATGAGGTCCCCATGAACGCATCCCTCGACCCCACGGCCGAAGAGTCGGGCACCACGGCCGCCGTCGGTCCGGAGCGGGTGTCCTTGGTGCAGTTGGCGGCCCGGAGCGGCGGCGCGCTGTCGCCCGCCCTGACCCGTGCCGTGTCGAACGGCACCGACCGCAGGGGCCCGGCGAGGGTCGCGGTGGCGGCCTTCCAGTCCTCCGTCTGACACCGCCGGCCCCCACCACCCCCGCCGAGACCACCGACATCACATGACCGTCGAGACCGTCGAGACCGTCATGGGCCGACCGCTCCTGCCGTTGCGTCAGTTCGTGCTGAAGATGCACAGTCGCTGCGATCTCGCGTGCGACCACTGCTATGTGTACGAGCACGCCGACCAGAGCTGGAGCCGTCGGCCCGTGGTGGTGTCGGACGAGGTCCTGCGCCGCACGGCGGAACGCATCGCCGAACACGCCGGGGCGCACGGACTGACCACCGTCCACGTCGTCCTGCACGGCGGCGAACCCCTCCTCGCGGGCCGGGCCCGGTTGCGCAGGGCCGCGAGGGAGCTGACGACCGCCCTGAGCGGCGTGTGCGAGCTGGACCTGCGGATCCACACCAACGCCGTCACGCTCGACGAACGGTTCCTGGACCTGTTCGACGAGTTCGACATCAAGGTCGGTGTCTCGCTGGACGGCGACCGCGCGGCGAACGACCTGCACCGCCGCTACGCCGACGGGCGCAGCAGCCACGACCGCGTCCTCAGAGGCATCGCCCTGCTCAACCGGCCCCGCCACCGCCATCTCTTCGCGGGCATCCTCTGCACGATCGACCTCCGCAACGACCCGGTCGCCGTCCATGACGCGCTCGCCGCGCTCGCCCCGCCCCGCGTCGACTTCCTCCTCCCGCACGCCACCTGGGACGAGCCCCCCGCGCGCCCCGCCGAGGACACCGCAGGCACGGCGTACGCGCGCTGGCTGCTGGCCGTCCACGACCGTTGGACCGCGACCGGTCGCTCCATGGACGTCCGGGTGTTCGACTCGGTGCTGCGGACCCTGCGCGGCGAGAGCAGCCTGACCGAGTCGCTGGGGCTGGCGCCCACCGATCTCGCCGTGATCGAGACCGACGGGACCTTCGAACAGGCGGACTCCCTCAAGACCGCGCACGACGGGGCGCCCGCCACCGGACTGGACGTGTTCGGCAACTCCCTGGACGAGGTCGCCGCGCATCCGGGCATCGTGGCCCGGCAGCAGGGCCTGGACGGGCTGGCCGAGCAGTGCCGGGCCTGCCCGGTGGTGCGCTCGTGCGGCGGCGGCCTCTACGCCCACCGGTACCGCTCCGACGGCAGCGGCTTCCGCAATCCGTCCGTGTACTGCTCCGATCTGCTGTCCCTCATCACCGACCTCCGGGACCGTCATATGACCGACCAGTCCGCGCGGCCGGCGCTCGCCGACCACCATCTGGCCGAACTGGCCACCGGACGCGGCACGGGCGCCACCGTCGACCTGCTGGCCCGCCACCAACTCGCCCTCTCCCGCGAGCTGCTGGGCCTCGTCCGGCACGAGACGACGCTCGCGGCGGAGAAGGAGGCCGACGAGGAGGCGTGGGACACCCAGGCGGCGTGGGACACGCTGACCGCCCTCGACAGCGAGGCCCCGGAAGCCGTGGACCGCGTCCTGGCCCACCCCTATGTACGGTCCTGGGCGCTGAGTTCCCTCGGGGCCCGTCCGGCTCCGGGACCGAGCGGAGGCGTCGCGGAAGCCGCCGCGATCGCGGCACGTGGGATCGCGGCACGCGGGATGGCGGAGATCGCCGCCGCGGCGGCGCTGCGGGCCGGGCGCCGGGCATCGGTGGTCGTCCCGGTGCACGACGGGCTGTTGCGGCTGCCCACGCTCGGGACCCTGACGGTGGAGGCGGAGACCGGGCGAGCCCTGGTCCGCACGGACATCGACGGCTGCACCGTCCACGTGGACGACCGGACGTACGCGATCGACCGGTCGTACGCGATCGGCCGAGGCGGCCCCGGGGATCCCGCCTGGCGGGGCACCCGGCCGTTCGAACTGGACGGCTGGTCCGTGGCCCTGGAGGACACCGACCCCTGGCGGGACTGCCACGGACATCCCGCGCACCCCCGGCTCGCGGAGGTCGAGGCCGAGGCGTGGCGGGCCGACCTGACCGAGGCCTGGGCCTGGATCCGCCGCGAACTGCCCGCGTACGCGCCGGGGATCGCCGCCGGGCTCCGGGTGATCACCCCGCTCAGGCCGTCCCCCGAGGGTGCCGACATCAGCTCCGCCGCCCGCGACGCCTTCGGCGCGGTGGCCATCGCCCGCCCGTCCACGCCGGAGACCCTGGCGCTGCTCCTCGTCCACGAGTTCCAGCACGTGAAGCTGGGGGCCGTACTGGATCTCGTCGACCTGCACGACCCTGCCTGCGAGACGTTGTTCTACGCGCCCTGGCGTCCCGACCCGCGCCCGCTGGAGGGGTTGTTGCAGGGGACGTACGCGCATCTCGCGGTGGTCGACTTCTGGCGCGCCCGCTGGCGCGGCGGGGGCGGGCGGGAGGCCGAGGTGCGGTTCTCCCGGTGGCGGGACCAGACGGCGGAGGCGGTGGGGACGCTCGCGGGCTCGGGGGCGCTGACGGAGGCCGGGCAGCGGTTCGTCGCCGGGCTCGGGGAGGCGCTGGCGGCGGACGAGGTGAGCGCGGAGGCCCTGCGGGCGGCCCGGCAGGAGGCGGAGGAGCACCGGCGGGCCATGCGGCCGTAGGGGAGCAGGGTGGAAGCGGATGGGGAGCGCGGGGCCCCTTTGCTTCCGCTTACTTGTTCGAGAGCCGCGTGCCGGTGGGCCGATGCCGGGACATTGGGCCCGTTCGTCATATTCCACGTGCCCCTGCCCCCTTCCTACACTGAGGAAAGTCACCGGGCATCGGGGGGCATGGGTGCGAGGAGATGCGGCCAGGGGCGGCGGAAGCCCTTATTTCTTCCTCAGTTACGCGCACACGCCGCGAAACGACGCCGGTGACACCGATCCGAACATCTGGGTGAGAAAGCTCTACGACGGGCTGTGCGCGCACATCATGCAGATGACCGATCTGCCGCGCGGCGCACGGGCCGGTTTCCTGGACCAGGGCATGGCGGTCGGCACCCGGTGGACGGACGAGCTGTCGGAGAACCTCGCGCGCTGCAAGGTGTTCGTCCCCCTGTACTCACCGCGCTACTTCATCAGCGAGCAGTGCGGGCGGGAGTGGTGGGCGTTCAGCCAGCGGCAGATCAGCCACCGGGCCCGCGGCGGCGTCACCCGCGAGCACGCGATCATCCCCGCGTTATGGGTGCCCGTGGAACCCGCCCAATTACCGCACGCGGCCAAGGACCTGCAGTTCAACCATGTGTCCTTCGGCCAGGACTACGCGGAGGAGGGGTTCTACGGGCTCACCAAACTCCGGTACCTCAGGGACGAGTACGAGCGGGCCCTGTACCGGCTGGCCAAGCAGATCGTGCACGTCGCCAAGGTCACCGAGCTGGACGAGGGGCAGACGTACGACGACTACGAGTCGCTGCCCAGCGCGTTCGGCACGTCGGGCCACCCCCCGGAGTTCGACATCACGGTCATGGCGTGCACCCGCTCCGACCTGCCGCCCGGCCGTGAGCCCGACTGCTACGGGCAACTGCCGCGCGACTGGAACCCGTACCACCCGGCATCGACGCGCCCCCTCGGCGAACACGCGGCGGATCTGGTGCGCACCATGGACTACAAGGTCAACATCGGGGACTTCGAGAAGGACGCCGACCGGCTGCTCGGCCCCGGCCCGCCCCGCGCCCCCGGGCTGCTTCTGCTCGACCGGTGGGCCCTCGCCTCCGCGCGCGGCCGGGAGCTGATGGACCGGCTGTGCGAGGAGCAGCGGCCGTGGATCAGCGTGATGATCCCCCGGTGCGACGACGACGCCGGGCCCGCGCGGGAGAAGAGGCTGACGGCGCTCACCGAGAAGGCCCTGGCCGCGCGGACCACGGAGGGCAGCGGCCACCGGACCCTCAACGGCGGCATCCGCACCCTGGACGCCTTCGGCAACGAACTGCAGACGGCCGTGAAGCAGGCCGTCGCCTCCTACGAGGCACACGCACGGACCTATCCACCGGCGGGACCCCTCGTCGCACCCCCGCGGCTGCGGGGCCCGGACGACCTGGGCGGCTGAAACCCGGTGTCACCGGGGCGTGCGGAAGGACGTGCGGGAGTCGGGAGTACGGCAACAGCGGGTCGGACAGGGCGGAGGACGGCAGGCGCATGACGGAGAACCGCAACGGCACGGTCATCACGTTCTACTCGTACAAGGGCGGCACCGGCCGGACCATGACGCTCGCGAACGTGGCGTGGATTCTGGCCGCGGGCGGACACCGCGTCCTGGCCGTCGACTGGGACCTGGAGGCACCCGGTCTGCACAAGTTCTTCCACCCCTTTCTCAACCCGGCGATGCTCCGGGCCACCCCCGGCCTGAGCAACCTCATCGGCGACTACCGCCGGGAGGCGCTGCGCGACCTGCCCGACCGCGCCCCCGACTGGCACCGCAGGTACGCCCGTGTACGCCCGCACGCGCTGACCCTCGACTGGACGTTCCCCGAGGGCGGCAGCCTGGACTTCCTCTCCGCCGGGCGCCGGCACGACGACTACCCGGTGATCGGCAACATGGACTGGGAGCTCTTCTACGCCAGTTACGGCGGCGGCCGGTTCTTCGAGGCGATGCGCGCGGACATGCGGCGCCACTACGACTACACCCTGATCGACAGCCGTACCGGCCTCAGCGACCTCGCCGACGTCTGCACCGTGCAGATGCCCAACACCCTCGTCGTCTGCTACACCCTCAGCGGCCAGAGCATCGAAGGCGCCGCCGCCGTCGCGCAGAGCATCCGGGAGCGGTTCGGCCACAAGGGCATCCGCATCCTGCCCCTCGCCATGCGCATCGACCTCGGCGAGAAGGACAAGCTCGACGCGGGGCGCGCCCTGGCCCGGGAGCGCTTCGCCGGACTGCCCGCCGGCCTGGATGGCGACCGGCTGACCGACTACTGGTCGTCGATGGAGGTCCTCTACCAGCCGTACTACGCCTACGAGGAGATCCTGGCGGCCTTCGGCGACCCGCCGAAGACGGCCAACTCCATGCTGAGCGCCTGCGAACGGGTCACCTCCGTCATCACCGAGGGCCGGGTCACCCGGCTCCCCCTCATCGGCGAGGAGAAGCGGGCCCGGTACAAGGCCGCGTACACCCGCCGACGGCCGCTGCCCGTCTCCCGGCTGGTGCTGTACTACGTCTCCGAGGACCGCATGTGGGTCGACTGGCTGGAGTCGGTACTCCGGAACGCCGGCTTCGACGTGGCGCCGATGGACGTCCGGGCGCTGCCGCAGGACGCCGGGGGACTGCCGGGCGACGACGACCGGACGGCGTCCGGCGCCGAGGACGCGGCCGACGGCTCGGAGCGACTGCTCGCCGTGGTCTCCCCCGCCTTCCTCGACTCCCGGCGGGCGCGCCGGGCCTGGGAGGACGCCGTGCACGCCGACGGGCGCAAGCCGGGGAACCGGCCGGTGGCAGTCCGCGTCGACGACGTCCGGCTCAGCCTGCCGCACTCCTCCCGGGGCGCCATCGACCTCACCCGGCTCGACGAGGAACGGGCCCACCGGACCCTGCTGACGAGCCTCGACCACCCGGACGTCCTGTCCGCGCCGCCGGACGGCGGCGCCCGCTTCCCCAACACCGGCACCCGGATCTCCAACGTCCAGCCCCGCTACCCGTGGTTCACCGGCCGCTCACCGATCCTGGACCGGCTGCGCGAGCGCCTGGTCAGCGGCCGCTCCGGGCAGCGGCTGCCGCAGGTGCTGCACGGTCTGGGCGGGGTCGGCAAGTCCCAGCTGGCCCGTGAGTACGCCCACCGGTTCAAGGCGGACTACGACCTGGTGTGGTGGATCGACGCCGAGCAGCCGGACCTCGTCCTGCCCAAGGTGGCCGCCCTCGCGCAGGAGTTGGACCTGCCCGTCGGCGACGACGTCTCCGAGGCGGCCGAGGCGGCGATGAGAGCGCTCCGCCAGGGCGACCCGTGCGCCCGCTGGCTGCTGATCTTCGACAACGTCCCGGACCTGAACCGGGCGTTGCCGCTCTTCCCGGGCCAGGCGGCCCCGGTACGGGACCACGTGTACGGCCACATCCTGGTCACCACCCGCGATCGGCCCGGCTCGACGCTGGTCCAGTCGCTGGAGATGGAGGTCTTCACCCGCGAGGAAAGCGTGGAGCACCTGTGCCGCCGGGTGCCCGGACTGCGGGAGAACGACGCCGACCGGGTCGCCGACGCGCTGGGCGACCTGCCGCTCGCCGTGGAGGTCGCGGCGGCCTGGCTGGAGGCGACGGCCACACCGGTGGAGGAGTACATCGACCAGCTGCGGGAGCAGTCCACCCGGGTGCTGTCGGTGCAGGAGGCGGTGAACGCGGTCGAGTACCCGTCCTCCGTGGGCGCCACCTGGAACATCTCCATCACCCGGCTGCGCGAGGAGTCCCCGGCCGCGGCCCGGCTGCTCGAACTGTGCGCCTTCTTCTCGGCCGAGCCCATCTCCATGACCCTGATCAGCAGTGACGCGATGATCGACGCCCTGCTGCCGTACGACCGTGACCTGCGCGCCCGCTACATGCTCGGCCGCGTCACCCAGGCCCTGAACCGCTTCGCCCTCGCCAAGGTCGACTCCGCCGACAACTCCATCCAGGTGCACCGGCTGGTGCAGGCGGCGGTGCGGGACAGCCTGGACCCCCAGCGGTACGTGGAGACCATCCACGAGGTGCACCGCATCCTCGCCGCCGCCCGGCCGCGCGAGGGCGCCGTGGACGATCCCGCGCAGTGGCTCGGGTTCGAGGTGATCTGGCCACATCTGATGCCCTCGAACATCCGCGAGTGCGCGGAGGAGGAGCCCCGTCAGCTGATGGTGGACCGCGTCCGCTACCTGGGGAAACGCGGCGAACTGCAGGCGGCCCGCGACCTGGCCACCGACCTCGACGAGCTGTGGACCAACGAGATCCTCGACGCGGACGACGAGCAGGTCCTCAACCTCCGCTTCCAGCTGGCCAACGTGATGCGCTCCCAGGGCGACTACCAGGCCGCGCGGGCGATGGACGAGCGGACCCTGGACGGCCAGCGCCGGCTGCTCGGCGAGGACCATCCGAACATCCTGATGACCTCGGGCAGCCTGGCCGCCGACCTCCGCGCGCTGGGCCGCTACAAGGAGGCGCTCGACCTGGACCTGCGCATCCACCTGGGCTTCAAGGAGATCTTCGGCGACGACCATCCCCGTACGCTCTCGGCGGCCAACAACCTGGCCATCGACCTGCGGCTGGCCGGCGACAGCGAAGCCGCCCGCCGGCTCACCGAGGACACGGTCCGCCGCCGCACCGCGCTGCTCGGTCCGACCCATCCCTACACGCTCGCCACCAAGGGGCACCACGCGCGCGACCTGCGCGACCTGGGGGATTACCGGACCTCCGCCGAGCTGCTGCGCGAGGTCCGCGAAGGCTTCGAACAGGTGTTCAATCCGGGGGTGCCCGAGGTGTTGCAGGCCGACAAGAGCCTCGCGGTCTCCCTGCGCAAGGCGGGCCGTACCGCCGAGGCGCTGCGGATCACCGAGGAGACCTGGAAGACGTACGCCCGCTACCACGACCGCTACGGCAGCACCATCCCCGAGATCCTGGCCTGCGGGCTCAACCTGGCCGCGGACTACTACGCCACGGATCCCGAGGACGGCCCGGCGCGGGCGGTCCACCAGGTCGAGGAGGTGCTGGACGGGTACCAGGACTCGTTCGGCATCGAGCACCCGTTCACCATGTACTGCTACAACAACCTCGCCATGTACCACCGGGCCCTCGGCGACATCGAGAAGGCGGAGGAGCTGAGCCGTCACGCCCGCGACTGCCTGGCCGCCACGCTCGGCGACGACCACCCGGCCGTGCTCTCCGCCGGCCTCAACCTGGCCAACGCCTACGGGGACCGGGGCCTGTACGACCACGCCGAGCGCTCGGAGCGCCAGGCCGTGGAGGGGCTGCGGCGACGGTTCGGCGCCGACCACCCCGATGTGCTGGTCGGCATGGGCAATCTGGCGATCACCCTGCGGGACACGGGGCGGGACGAAGCCGTACGGCTCCAGGAGAAGGCGGCGACCCGGCTGGCCCAACTCCTGGGCCGGAGCCACCCGGTGACCACGCTGGTACGCGGCTGGCAGCGGGTGGGGAGGGATTTGGAGCCGCATCAGATCTGAGGCGGGGGTCGCGGAGGCGTGGGGGGTCCGGAAGCCGTGGGGCCCGGCAGATCGTGGGCCCCGGAGGAGCGGCGTGGGGGCTAGACGGCTACCAGGGGTGCGCCGTCGCGCCACTTCAGGATCTTGTCGAAGCTGACGATCGCGCCGCCGTGGCCCGATTTGTTGCCGATGTGGACGTGGTCGGCGAGCTCCCGGATGAGACAGAGGCCGCGGCCGTCCTCGGCGTCGGTGGGGGCGGGGCGGACCGGGTGGCGGTGCGGGAAGCCGGGGCCGGAGTCGACGACCTCGATCCGGCACTTCTCCCCGTCGAGGTACGCGGTCACCCGGTACGCCTCGGTGGTGGTGCCGGCCGGGATCGCGCCGCCGTGCTCGACCGCGTTGGCACAGGCCTCGCTGAGGGCGATGGAGAGGTCGTAGGAGACGTCCGGATCGACGCCCGCGGTCTCCATCGTGCCGATCAGCAGCCGTCGGGCGAGCGGCACGCTCGCAGCCTCACGCCGCAAATGGAGGGACCACCAGATGCTCATGCTCCAGCCTCCTGGCCGCGGCTCGACATACCGTTACGTATTGCCGCCAAGAGCCACGCGCAATCGCCCGGAACCCGTCTCTCCGCCCATACGGCGGATGCGCCCCCCGAACATCCGGTGTATGCGCACTGAACGCTTCCAAATCCCTCACCTGAACACCGCCCCCTCCCTCCCCGTACCTCCACCCATGAACCCGCCGACCCCTGCGGAGCGCCCCGGTGGGATGATGGGCCCGCCATGACTGCCCCCCACCCCCACCGCGCGCCCGCGACGCGCCGCACCCGCGCCGGAGGGGACCTCCGGTTCCTGCGGGCCGCGGTGTTCGCCGCGGTCTGCGTCGTGCTGGCCGGGGCCGGACACGCGCTCGCCTCGTGCGCGACGGTCCCGCTGTGGAGCCTGGGCGTCGGTTTCATCGGCACCTTCTGCGTCGCCGCCCCGCTCGCCGGCCGGCGGCGCTCGCTCCCCGGCATCGCGGCACTGCTGGCGGTGGGCCAGACCGTGCTGCACATCCTGTTCGGCCTGAACCAGCACGGAACCGCGGCCGCGTCCCGCACCACGGAAGCCATGGACGCCGCGCTCATCGAGCGCGCCGCCCGCTTCGTGTGCGGCACGACCGCCGCGGCCCTGAGCCCCACGCAGGCCCGGCGCATCCTCGTCGACGCCGGGGTCGGCGGCACACACGTCGCGCACGACCCGGCGGACGCCATGACGACCGTGCCGGGCTCCTCCGCCGCGCTGCTGCCGTCCCTGCCCATGCTGCTCGGCCACGTCCTCGCGGCCGTGGCCGCCGGGTGGGTCCTGCGCCACGGCGACCTCGCACTGCTTCGTCTGACCCGGCTGGCGACCGAGGAGCCGCTCGTACGGTCCCTGCGCGGCGCGCTCGCGCTGGCGCGGGCCCTGCGATCCGGGCTCCCGGGCACGCCGGAGGCCGTTTCGCGCGCCCCGCACACCAGCCACGCCGCGCCCGCCGCACTCCGGACGACCACGCTCCAACACGCCCTCGTCCGCCGCGGCCCGCCGACCGCCGCACCGGACTTCACCCTCGCCGCCTGACCCGACGCACGCTCACTCCACACCTGGGAGAGGGAGTCCGTCGGCGCCCGGCGTCGAGACCCGCGCACCCGCTGCCCACTCCAGGCCCAGCGGCCTCGGCTGTCGGACATCGACTTTCGGCTGTCGGTGTCGGCTGTTCGATCGGCTGTCGGCTCGGTCATCGGCTGTCGGCCATCGGCTCGGCGCGCGGTGTCCCTCGTCCTCGCCTCTCCCTTATTCACCCGCACTTTCCTCTCACTCACTGTGGAGTGTCACCAGTCATGAAGGCTTCTCGTATCGCCGCCGTCGGCGCCCTCGCCGGCTCGGCCGTCCTCCTCCTGTCCGGCCCCGCGTTCGCGCACGTCAGCGTCGCGGCGGAGGGCACGGCGGCCAAGGGCGGGTACGCGACCGTCAACTTCAAGGTCCCCAACGAGCGCGACGACGCCACGACCACCAAGCTCGAGGTGAACTTCCCGACGGACCACCCGCTCGCCTCGGCCCAGCCGGAGGCCGTCCCCGGCTGGAAGATCCAGGTCACCAAGGCCAAGCTCGACAAGCCGCTCGAACTGCACGGTGAGCAGATCGACGAGGCCGTCTCCAAGATCACCTGGACCGCGACCGGCGACGGCATCGCGACGGGCTTCTTCCAGAAGTTCCCGGTCTCCATCGGCCAGCTCCCCGAGAACACCGACGAACTGGTCTTCAAGGCCATCCAGACGTACTCCAACAAGGACGTCGTCCGCTGGATCGAGGTCCCGCAGGAAGGCCAGGACGAGCCCGAGAACCCGGCACCCGTGCTCGCGCTGTCCGCCGCGTCCGACGACCACCACGGCTCGTCCGGCGCCTCGAACGCCTCCGACGACTCGAAGAACGCCGACGACGCCGAGGCCGCGTCGAAGGAGACCGCCGCCGCGCCCGCCGACAGCAGCGACACCACCGCCCGCGTTCTCGCCGTCGTCGGCATCGTCGTCGGCGCCGCGGGCGTGGCGTACGGCGTCCTGGCCGGCCGCCGGCGCACGACCGCCTGAGCCTCCGGCTTCCCGGCCCTTCCCTCGGCGCGCGCGGGTACGCCCGTGCGCGCCGGGGCACGAACCAACTGGACATTTCTCATGCGCACGCACACCCACAAGAAGACGCTGGCGGCCGGTGCCCTGCTGGTCGCGGCCGTCCTCGGCCTCTCGGCCTGCGGCACGGGCGACAGCTCCACCACCTCCGTCGCCGAGGTCTCCGACACCGGTCCCCAGAAGCACTACACGGTCCTCGACCAGCCGTTCACCAAGCCGGACCTGGTCCTCACCGACACGAACGGCAAGTCGTACGACCTCCGCAAGGAGACCGCGGGCAAGCCGACGCTGATCTACTTCGGCTACACCAACTGCCCCGACGTCTGCCCGCTCACCATGAACAACCTCGCGGTCGCCAAGAAGGAGATCGCGAAGAAGGTACCGAAGGAGGAGCTGGCGAACCTGCGGCTCGTCTTCGTCACCACCGACCCGGAGCGCGACACCTCGGCCGAACTGGGGAAGTGGCTCAAGGGCATCGACTCCGAGATCGTCGGCCTGACCGGCGACTTCGACGACATCCAGGCCGGCGCCCGCACCCTCGGCATCTCCATCGCCCCGCCGACCAAGGACAAGAACGGCAAGACCGTCTCCGAGCACGGCACCCAGGTCATTGCGTTCTCGCCGAAGACCGACGGCGGCTATGTGCTGTACGACGACAATGCCACCGTGCAGGACTACGAGCAGGGCCTGCCGAAGCTGCTCAAGGGCGAGAACCCGTGAGACCACTGACCGGCCCCGTCCTGATCACCGCCGCCGCGCTGGTCGCCCTGTCCGGCTGCGGCTCCTCCGACTCCTCCTCAGGCGACTCCTCCGCGGCGGAGCTGTCTGTGAAGGCGGCCTACATGCCGCAGCCCGTCACGGACTCCCTGGCCGCCGGTTACCTCGTCATCGAGAACGACGGCGGTACGGCGGACGAGCTGACCTCCGTCACCAGCGACCTCGCCCAGGACGTCACGGTGCACGAGACGGCCGGGCAGTCGATGCGGGAGGTCGCGGGCCTGAAGGTCCCGGCCGACGGCGAACTCGTCCTGGAGAGCGGCGGAAACCACCTGATGTTCGAGAACCTGAAGCGCAAGCCGAAGGAAGGCGAGACGGTGTCCCTGCGGTTGAACTTCACCAAGTCCGAGGCCATCACGGTCGAGATGCCCGTGAAGTCGGCGACGTACCAGCCGACCAGCGGTCACTGAGGGAGGTAGCACCGGTGAGCCGGTTGAGGCCGTTGCTGTTGCTGTTGTTCGCCACCGTCGGAGCGCTGCTCGCCGGTGCCGTGCCCGTCTCCGCGCACGCCGCGCTGACGGGCAGCGACCCGCAACAGGGGTCCGTGGTCCAGGAGGCACCGGACCAGGTGTCGCTCACCTTCTCCGAGAAGGTCGCGGTGTCCGACGGCTCGGTGCGCGTGTACGACCCCAAGGGCAAGGAGGCCGACACCGGCGAGGTCACCGACCTGGGCGGCAACAGCTACGCCGTCGGGCTGCACTCGGGCCTGCCCGACGGCACGTTCACCGTCACCTACCAGGTCGTCTCGGCGGACAGCCACCCCGTCTCCGGCGCCTTCACCTTCTCGGTGGGGGCGCCGTCCAAGACGACGGTCGCGGTACCCGAGCAGGGGGCCGGCGGTGGGCTCGTCGGCGGCCTCTACGGCTTCGCGCGCTATCTGTCGTACGCCGGTTTCATCCTGCTGGTCGGCGGCGCGGCCTTCGTGCTGGCCTGCTGGCAGCGCGGGGCCGGGGTACGGCCCGTGCAGCGGCTCGTGGTCTCCGGGTGGCTCACGCTGACCACGGCCACCCTCGCGATGCTACTGCTGCGCGGCTCCTACACCGGTTCCGGCAAGCTCGGCGACATCGTCGACCTCGACCTCCTCAGCCAGGTCCTGCAGACGAAGACCGGCGCCGCCCTCGTCTCCCGACTCCTGCTCCTCGCCGCGGCGGCACTCTTCATCGCCGTGCTCTTCGGCGCGTACGCCCGACGGGACGAGGAGACCGAGGACGACGAAGACACCGAGGACACGACCGACTCCGAGCCGGCATCCGAAGGGGACGCCGACTCCGAAAAGGACACCGACTCCGCACACGACGCGGACTCCGAGAAGGACGACGTGTCCCTCCAGCGGGACCTCACCTTCGGGCTGGCCATCGGCGGGGGCGTGGTCGCGGCCGGGCTCGCCGCGAGCTGGGCGATGGCCGAGCACGCCTCGACCGGTATCCAGACCGGCCTCTCGATGCCCCTGGACGTCCTGCACCTGCTGGCCGTCGCCGCCTGGCTGGGCGGCCTCGCGACGCTGCTCGTGGCTCTCTTCCGGGCACCCGTCGACGCGCAGATCGAGACCGGTGCCGTACGACGGTTCTCCCGGGTCGCCTTCGGCAGTGTGCTCGTACTGACCGCGACCGGGATCTACCAGTCGTGGCGCCAGGTCGGCAGCTGGTCCGCGCTGACCGGCACGTCGTACGGGCAGCTCCTCCTCGTGAAGATCGGCCTGGTGGCCGTACTGGTCGGGATCGCCTGGATCTCCCGCCGCTGGACGTCGCAGCTGGCGGAGGCGCCGACGGCGGTGGACACCGAAGCCGCCGAGGCGAAGGAGCCGGTGACCGCGCACGCCACAGGCGGCTCCACGAAGGCGACCGGCGAGGGTTCCGGGCGGGCCGCGCAGAGCGAGGGCTCCGAGCGGGCCGCTCAGCTCGCCCGGCAGCGGGCGGCGATGGCGAGCGCGCGCGAGAAGCGGATGCGGAACGCGGATCCGGGCCGTACGGGGCTGCGTCGGTCCGTGCTGGCGGAGGCGGGCGTCGCCGTCGTCCTGCTCGCCGTCACGACGGTGCTGACAGCCACCGAACCGGGGCGCACGGTGGAGGAGGCCGAGGCGGCCAAGGCTGCCGTGACGCAGCAGGACGAGACGTCGGGGGCGCTGGCGCTGGACATGTCGTTCGACACCGGGGGCAAGAACGGCCAGGGCGTGGCCCGGCTGCAGATCGACCCCGCGCGGGTGGGCGCCAACGAGATGCACGTCTATGTCCAGCGGCCCGACGGCAAGCCCTTCGACGTCCCCGAGGTGAAGGTCGCCTTCACCCTGGAGGCCAAGAAGATCGGCCCCCTGCCCGTGGTCCCCGACCGCGTCACCACCGGCCACTGGACGGCGAGTGGCGTACAGATCCCCATGGCGGGCGACTGGAAGATCGAGATCACCGTACGGACATCCGAGATCGACCAGGTCACCGTCAGCAAGAACGCGAAGATCGGCTGAAACACACCATGGCTGACCAGAACCTCGTCGAAGACGGCTCCGCCGTGCCGACGAGACAGGAAGACCCGGCCCCCGGGGACCTCGCGAACGGAACCGTCTCCCGGCGCCGTCTGCTCGGCACGGCCGGCGCGACCGGCCTCGCACTGGGTGTGGCGGGGGCCGCCGGGGGCTATGCGGCCGGTTCCGCCTCCGCGTCCTCCTCCGAGAAGGTCACCCCCCTGTCCTCCCTCGGTGCGGGGGAGGTGATGTTTCACGTGAAACATCAGCCGGGGATCACCACCCCGCTCCAGGCCCGAGGCCATCTCGTCGCCTTCGACCTGGCCGCCGGGGCGGGGCGCAAGGAGGCGGCCGCTCTGCTGCGCCGCTGGTCGGACACGGCCCGACGGCTGATGGCGGGCGAGCCCGCGGCTCAGGACGACACCGACATCGCCCTCGACGCGGGCCCCTCGTCCCTGACGATCACCTTCGGCTTCGGCCACAGCTTCTTCGCCCGTACCGGTCTGGAGAAGCAGCGCCCGGAGTCCCTGGACCCGCTGCCGGACTTCTCCTCGGACCAGCTCGACAAGGCGCGCAGCAACGGCGATCTGTGGGTGCAGATCGGGGCGGACGACGCCCTCGTCGCCTTCCACGCCCTGCGCGCGATCCAGAAGGACGCGGGCGGCGCGGCCCGAGTGCGGTGGCAGATGAACGGCTTCAACCGTTCGCCGGGTGCCACGGCCCACCCCATGACCGCCCGCAATCTGATGGGGCAGGTCGACGGCACGCGCAACCCGAAGCCGACCGAGTCCGACTTCGACGAGCGGATCTTCGTGCCCGAGTCCGCCTCACCGAGCACCTCCGGCGACCCCGCGTGGATGGCGAACGGCTCCTACGCGGTCGTGCGCCGTATCCGCATGCTGCTCGACGACTGGGAGCAGCTCTCGGTCAAGGAGCAGGAGAACGTCATCGGGCGCCGGAAGTCCGACGGCGCGCCGCTGAGCGGGGGTGCGAAGGCGACGGAGACGACCGCGATGGATCTGGAGAAGACGGACGCCCAGGGCAATCTCCTCGTCCCGATCAACGCGCACGCCCGCATCACCCGCCCCGACCAGAACGGCGGCGCGGCCATGCTCCGCCGCCCGTTCTCCTTCCACGACGGCATCGACGCGAAGGGCGTCCCTGACGCCGGTCTCCTCTTCGTCTGCTGGCAGGCCGACCCCCTGCGGGGTTTCGTCACCGTCCAACGCAAGCTCGACCGCGGCGACGCGCTGTCGAAGTTCATCCGCCACGAGTCGAGCGGCCTCTTCGCGGTGCCGGGGGGCGCGGCGGAGGGGGAGTACGTGGGGCAGCGGCTGCTGGAGGGCTGACAGCCGGGCTGTCCGGCCGGGCCACCGGACCGGGCGTCGGGCGGGGCTGTCGGGCCGAGGGTCGGGCGGGGCTGTCGGGCCGAGGGTCGTACGGCCGGACCGAGGCCCATTAGGGTGAGTCCATGCCAGCCAGCTACGTGTACCTCGGCCCCGAGGGCACCTTCACCGAGGTCGCCCTGCGCACGCTGCCGGAGTCCGCGACCCGCGAGCTCGTCCCGATGGTGTCCGTGCCCGCCGCACTCGACGCCGTCCGCAACGGCGAGGCCGAGGCCGCGTTCGTCCCGATCGAGAACTCCGTGGAGGGCGGCATCACGACCACGCTCGACGAGCTGGTCGCCGGCGCCCCGCTGATGATCTACCGCGAGGTGCTCCTCTCGATCACCTTCGCGCTCCTGGTCCGACCGGGCACCCAGCTCTCGGACATCAAGACGGTCACCGCCCACCCGGCCGCTCAGCCGCAGGTCCGCAACTGGATGAAGGCCAACCTCCCGCCCGACGTCGTCTGGGAGTCCGCCGCCTCGAACGCCGACGGCGCCCGTCTCGTCCAGGAGGGCCGTTACGACGCCGCCTTCGCCGGCGAGTTCGCGGCCTCGCGGTACGGCCTTGAGGCCCTGGAGACCGAGATCCACGACGCGGAGAACGCCCAGACCCGGTTCGTCCTGGTCGGCCGTCCCGCCCGGCCCGCCGCCCCGACCGGCTCCGACAAGACGTCCGTCGTCATCTGGCAGCGCGACGACCACCCCGGCGGACTGCGCGACCTGCTCGGCGAGTTCGCCGTCCGCGGTGTCAACCTCATGCTCCTGCAGTCCCGCCCGACCGGCGAGGGCATCGGCAACTACTGCTTCGCCATCGATGCCGAGGGCCATATCTCCGACCGGCGGGTGGCGGAGGCGCTGATGGGCCTCAAGCGGGTCTGCCTCCAGGTCCGCTTCCTCGGTTCGTACCCGCGTGCGGACGCCGCCACCGCGAAGGTCCGGCCCACGCTGCCGGGCACCTCCGACGCCGAGTTCGTGGCCGCGTCGGACTGGGTGGCGCGCTGCCAGGACGGCCGCTTCTGATCCGGCCCGCCGCCGGTGCTACCTGCTTATTTTCTTTGTCCACAGAAGTTATCCACAGGGCACCTTCTCGACCTGGGGACAAGTCGACAACACAGCCCCACTCAGTCGACAAATCCCCTTCGCGGACCTCGCTGTGTCCACAACCCCGTAGGTCACCCTTCGTCCACGTGTTTCCTCACGTCAATCCTTTAGAGCGACCCATTCCCCCGCCAATCCACTCGAAAGTGGGCGTGACGGTGGTTTGACTCGGGAATCCTCAAGGCGGAGCCCGATATCCCCGGTGATCTTTCTCGAAGTCCACAGATCTTTCGCACAGCCTGTGGATAACTTTGCGGCACCGCGGGTTCCTGTGGACGACCGAACCCCAAGTCCCTTGCCGCGCAAGGGAGTCGAGTCAACCAGGTGCCGCACGCCTGCCCCCTTTCAGGGGGTTACCCCGTGGTTCATTGACTTTCACCGGCATCCGTCAGGACGACTCGACGTGATCGACATTCCGCGCAATAGCCCCCATAAAGGGCGTACCGCGAATTCAAGTCGTGGGCCGGAACCACGCACCGGTAGCCTTGAGGGGTGATTGACCTTCGCCTGCTCCGTGAGGACCCCGACCGTGTGCGCGCGTCCCAGCGCGCCCGTGGAGAGGACGTCGCGCTCGTCGACTCCCTCCTGTCCGCCGACGAGCGGCGCAGGTCGTCCGGCGTCCGCTTCGACGAGCTCCGCGCCGAGCAGAAGTCGCTCGGCAAGCTGATCCCCAAGGCCTCCGCCGACGAGAAGGCCGAGCTGCTCAAGCGCGCGGAACAGCTCAAGGCCGACGTCAAGGCCGCCGACGCCGAGCGCGACGCGGCCGACAGCGAGACCCAGGAGCTCCTCCTCCAGCTGGGCAACCTCGTCCACCCCGACGTCCCCGTCGGCGGCGAGGAGGACTTCGTCACGCTGGAGACGCACGGCGACATCCGTGACTTCGCGGCCGAGGGCTTCGAGCCCAAGGACCACCTGGAGCTCGGCACGATCCTCGGCGCCATCGACACCGAGCGCGGCGCCAAGGTCTCCGGCTCGCGCTTCTACTTCCTGACGGGTATCGGCGCCCTCCTCGAACTCGCCCTGGTCAACGCGGCGATCGCCCAGGCCACCGCAGCCGGCTTCACCCCGATGCTGACCCCGGCGCTGGTCCGCCCGCAGTCCATGGCCGGCACCGGTTTCCTCGGCCAGGCCGCCCAGGACGTCTATCACCTCGACAAGGACGACCTGTACCTGGTCGGCACGTCCGAGGTCGCGCTCGCGGCGTACCACATGGACGAGATCATCGACGCCGACCGCCTCCCCCTGCGCTACGCGGGCTTCTCCCCCTGCTTCCGCCGCGAGGCCGGTTCGCACGGCAAGGACACCCGGGGCATCTTCCGCGTCCACCAGTTCGACAAGGTCGAGATGTTCTCGTACGTCGCGCCGGAGGACTCGCAGGCCGAGCACCAGCGCCTGCTGGACTGGGAGAAGCAGTGGCTGACGTCGCTCGAACTGCCCTTCCGGGTCATCGACGTCGCCTCCGCCGACCTCGGCTCCTCGGCCTCGCGCAAGTTCGACTGCGAGGCGTGGATCCCGACCCAGGGCAAATACCGCGAGCTGACCTCGACGTCCGACTGCACGGAGTACCAGTCGCGCCGACTGCAGATCCGCTTCCGTGACGGCAAGCAGGTCAAGCCGCTGGCCACGCTCAACGGCACGCTCTGCGCCGTCCCGCGCACCATCGTGGCGATCCTGGAGAACCACCAGCAGGCCGACGGATCGGTCCGCGTCCCCGAGATCCTCCGCCCCTACCTGGGCGGCCGCGAGGTGCTGGAGCCGGTAGCCAAGTGAGCGAAGCGGCAGCCACCGGGGGCTCCACGGACTCCGGCGAGACCACGATGTCCGCAGCCCTCGGGGCGTCCGTCGCCGAGGGCTCTGCGGTCTCCGAACCGTCCGCGACACTCCCGGGCTTCCCGTACAAGCTGATCGCGACCGACCTCGACGGAACGCTTCTCCGCTCCGACGACTCGGTCTCCCGGCGCACCCGTGAAGCGCTCGCCGCGGCCACCGCGGCGGGCGCCGCCCACATCGTCGTCACCGGCCGGGCCGTCCCCTGGACCCGCCACATCCTCGACGACCTCGGCTACCGGGGACTGGCCGTCTGCGGCCAGGGCGCACAGGTCTACGACGCCGGGGAGCACCGGCTGCTCACGGCGGTCACCCTGGACCGGCAGCTCGCCGCGGTCGCGCTCGCCAAGATCGAGGCGGAGGTCGGCCCCCTGCACCTGGCCGCCAGCCGCGCGGGCCTGGCCGGCGAGATCCTGGTCGGCTCGGGGTACGCCCTGCACGGCTCGCTCCCCACCACTCCGCTCACGGACGTGTCCGAGCTCTGGGCGGCCCCGCTGAACAAGATCTACATACAGCACCCCACGCTGACCTCCGACGAACTCACCGAGGCCTCCCGCCAGGCCGCCGGCGGCTTCGTCACGGTCGCCATGGCCGGCGAGGGCATCGTCGAGCTGCTCCCCCTCGGCCTCACCAAGGCCACCGGTCTCTCCCTCGCCGCCCGCCGCCTCGGCGCGAAGCGCACGGACACCATCGCCTTCGGCGACATGCCCAACGACATCCCCATGTTCACCTGGGCCGCCCACGGCGTGGCCATGGCCAACGCCCACGTCGACCTCAAGGCTGTCGCCGACGAGGTGACCTCCTCGAACGAGGACGACGGCATCGCCGAGGTACTCGAACGCCTGCTCCCCTGAGCACGCACACCACCGCCCTCGCCGCGACGACGGCGAGGGCGTGTGGAAGTGGGGACGGAGTGGACCTTGCGCTCGCTCGGCGCGGACCACCTGGGCGCCGACAGCCGGCGTCCGGAGCCCCGCCACAGCTCACGAGCCTCTCCACACGTACCCCAGGCCCCACGACCCGGCCACGTCACAGCGACAGCGAAACGGCGGAGGATGCACGGATCGAACGTGCGCGGGCAGAACCCGACCACGGCTTAGCAAGCCGGTGCCTTACCACTCGGCCAATCCTCCGGGTGGGCGGCCCACGCGAAGCGATTCGCGTGCTCGAAGCGGCCGCCCCGGGCAGCTCCCCACTGGGGGACGGACTCGACGGAGGGGTGACTACTCCGGAGTCCGCCGTGAGCTGCCCTGCGGGGAACTCGACGTACTGCGCCTGAAGGACAGCATCGCCGGGCTCCTCTCCCAGTACGTGGCGCCGCTCGATCCGGCGACCTGGACATCAACCACTGTGCCCGGCGACCGAGTTGCCCGCCACCGAATATCGGCCGCCGGCCCCCGGCCACTCCGAACGGTCACCGGCGGCGCCACTTGCGGCGTCGTGCCTTGCTGAAGAACCACCCGGCGGGCGGCTCGTCCGAGCGCCAGGGCTGGGGATCCGGGGCCTGTCGCCGCCACCGCGCCGTCAACATCCGGGCCCGCGCCGACGGTTCGGCCGTCTCGGCGGACCGTATGAAGTCGTCGTCCAGCACGAGGTCGTCCCAGACGTCCTCACCCGTGCCCCGCGTCTCGCCGCCGTCGGCCGAACCCTCCGCCGCCATCCCCGTGCCTCCCGCCCTCCGGCCGCCCTTCCTGGCCGCGTATGTCCCGCTTCTGTCCCGTGTATCCGTCCTGCCCAGTCTGCCTGGACGCGTGTCAAGCCGCCGTCAAGGTCGGAGGAGGGGCCTCCGGGGCGAAGCGCCCCGGAGGGTTCCGTCACTCCTCGCCGGCGAGCTTCAGCGTCCGCAGCTTCTGCCCCGCGTACCAGGTCGCGCCCGCCGTGACGACCGTCAACAGGACCACCGCGGTGGGCAGTCCGACGTCGGAGGTCACCAGACCGCCGTCGGTGACCTTCTGGGCGACGGCCAGCGCCCACTGCTGGACGCTGAGGGTGCGCGCCCCCTCCACCAGGGACCCGAAGAGGGTCTCCCAGACGAGTGCGTAGACGAGCCCGAAGACGACCGCGTGCCGGGTGACCGTCCCGAGGAGCAGGAACATCGCGGCGTACGCGATCGAGGCGACCAGCGCCGCCACCGTGTAGGCGACCGCGATCTGCTGCCCGTTGCCGTTCAGGATCAGGCCGGCGATCAGTGTCGGCACGGCCGAGAAGGCCATGGTCACCGCGATGGCCACGATCAGCTTGGTGAAGATGATCGTCGGCCGCTTCACCGGCTTGGCCAGCAGATACACCACGGAGCCGTCGTCGATCTCCGGCCCGATCGCGCCTGTTCCCGCGATGACGCCGATGATCGGCACCATCGTGGCGAGCGCGAATCCGCCCAGGAGATCCGCGGCCACCTGGTCGTCGGCGCCGCTCAGGGCGCGCACGGCCACGGAGAGCACGAGCAACAGGGCGGGCAGCGCGCTGAGGATGAGGGCCCGACGGCGGCCGAGCAGGGCCCGGTAGGTGAGCCGGGCGACTGTGGGGTCGTACATGTTCGGCCTCCTACGCCGCGACGAGATACGAGAAGACGGACTCGAGGGACTCGTCCGACGGTGAGACCGTGAGCAGACGGATGCCGTGGTCCCGGGCCACCCTCGGCAGCAGGGTCGTGAACCGGCCGAAGTCGACGGCCTGGACACGCAACGCGCCCTCGGCCAGATCCACTTCGATCCCGGCGGTCGACGGGTCGGCGATCAGCGCGGCGGCCAGGGCCCGGTCGTCGCTGGAACGCACCAGATAGCGGTGCGGGCGGTCGGTCATCAGTCGGCGGATGCGCCGGAAGTCACCGCTCGCCGCGTGCCGTCCGGCGACGATCACCTCGATGTGGGCCGCCAACTGCTCGACCTCTTCGAGGATGTGGGACGAGAACAGCACCGTGCGACCCTCGTCGCCCATCCGCCGCAGCAGATCCATGAGCTGCATGCGCTGGCGCGGGTCCATGCCGTTGAACGGCTCGTCGAGCAGCAGCAGCGACGGCTCGTGGACCAGCGCCGACGCCATCTTCACGCGCTGGCGCATGCCCTTGGAGTACGTCGAGATCTTGCGGTCCTGCGCGTACTCCATCTCCACCGTGGCGAGCGCCCGCTGGGCGGCCGTCGCGCCGAGGCCGTGCAACTCGGCGTTGGCGACGACGAATTCGCGGCCCGTGAGGAAGTCGTACATCGCCTCGCGCTCGGGGACGATCCCGATGTGCTTGTAGATCTGCTCGTTGCGCCACACCGGGGTGCCGTCGAGGGTGACGGAGCCCGTGGAGGGGGCGAGGAAGCCGCCCATCATGTTGATGAGGGTGGACTTGCCGGCGCCGTTCGGGCCGAGCAGGCCGGTGACGCCGGGGCCGATCGTCATCGTGACGTCGTTGACCGCCACCACGTTGCCGAACCAGCGGGAGACGTGGTCGATGTTGAGGGTGGTCACAGCCCGACCTTTCGGTAGCGGCGCATCAGCAGGCCGTAGGAGCCGGCGATGAGACCCAGGACGACGAGGACGTAGAGGGCTCCCTGCCCGTCGGAGGGCCCGTGCCCGCCCGGGAAGGCGGAGGTGGCGCCCAGGAAGGCGGTCTGTACGCCGTCGATGAGCGTGATGGGCGAGAAGAAGCCGAGCCACGGCACCGCGTCCGAGCTGTTCTGCTCGGTGGCGATGGCCTGGACGACGGACACGGCGCCGTAGGAGATCGTCAGGACGGCGATGACGGCCGCGATGCCGAAGCCCCGCCGCGGGGTGACCGCCGAGATCACCAGGCCGATACCGGCGAAGAGGAGCGACAGCAACGCCACGGACACCAGTCCCTGTGCCAATCCCTTGGTCTGGTCGGTGAAGTCGAGCTTGGCGAGCAGCGCGCCGACGTAGAGCACGAGCAGGGGCACCGCGGTGAGGACGAACAGCGCCGAGGTCAGCGCCGCGAACTTCGCGCGGACGTAGTCGGCGGTCTCGATCGGGCGCGAGAAGTACAGCGGGACGGTCTTGAAGCGCAGGTCGCGCGAGACCGACTGGGGTGCCTGCGAGGCGACGTACAGGCCGATGACGGCCTGCATGATGACCGCGTAGTCGGTGTACTTCACGGGCAGGTCGTTGGCCTGGGTGGCGACCGCCACCGCCACCATGATGGCCGCCGGCACGCACATCACCGCGAACAGCAGCATGGGCAGCACCTTGGACTTGGCCGAGCGGCCCAGTCCGTACGCGCCGCGCAGGGACTGCGAGTACAGCGAGCGCCGGGCGTAGGCGCGGCCGAGGCGGGGGCCGTCGTAGGAGCGGTATCCGATGTTGTGGATACGGCTCTGCTCGCCCGTGCGGGCGGGCTGTCCGCCGTCGAGGGACGGTGCCGGTGCACCGTGCTGCTCAACCGCCATGGCCGACCGCCTCCTTTCCTGCGTCCTGGGCGCTACGGGTGCCCTGCTGCTCGTCGTTGTCCTGGAAGACCTCCGCGATCTGGTGCCTGCGCTGCTCCATGCGGACCAGGCCGAGGCCCAGGTCGGCGACGACGTCGCGGATCAGGTCGTAGGTCTCGTCGCCCTGGGCGGTGAGCAGCAGGATGTGCCCGGCGCCCGGGAGGCCGCTGCCGTCGGAGACGGTGACTCCGCGCGCGTGGAGGGCCTGACGCAGTGCGCCGGTGCCGTCCGGGTGCTCGTCGCTGTCGGTGACCTCGATCGCGAGGGTCGCCGTGCTCTGGGTGAAGTCCCTGGTGGAGCTGGACCGCAGGAGCTTGCCGCCGTCGACCACGACCACGTGGTCGCAGGTGCGCTCCAGTTCGCCGAGCAGATGGGAGGTGACCAGGACGGAGATGCCGAAGTCGGTGTGGATGCGGCGGATGAGGCCGAGCATCTCGTCCCGGCCGACCGGGTCCAGGCCGTTGGTCGGCTCGTCCAGGAAGACCAGCTGCGGGTCGTGCACCAGGGCCTGGGCGAGTTTCACCCGCTGTTTCATGCCGGTGGAGTAGCCGCCGATGGGGCGGTACCGCTCCTCGTACAGCCCGACGTGCCGCAGGGTGTCCGCGGTGCGCTCACGCGCGGCGGTCGGCGGAAGGCCGGACATGCGGGCCATGTGCACGACGAACTCGGTGGCCGAGACGTCGGGCGGCAGGCAGTCGTGCTCCGGCATGTACCCCACGCGCTCGCGGATGGCGCCGCCCTTGGTGGCGACGTCGAGGCCGAGCACCTCCGCGCGGCCCTCCGAGGCGGGGGACAGACCCAGCAGGATTTTGATCAGTGTGGACTTGCCGGCGCCATTGGCACCGACGAGTCCGGTCACACCGGGTCCGATGTCCACGGAGAGCCGGTCAAGAGCGGTCACCCTCGGGAACCGCTTGCTCAGGCTTTCGGTCGCGATCACAGTCACGATTTAGACATTAGGGGCGTGGGCCACCGCGGTCGTCAGCCCGCAGAGCTGTCTCGGCCTCACCCTGGAGTCGTACGGGCTCCTAGGGGCCATCCCTCGCTGGTTCCCCTAGGGGTCACCCTGAGGTCGAACAGGTGGACAGAGCCGAGCCGTGCGCGAGGGGCCGTCATGAGAGGAAACGACCGGCGTCAGGGTTTCGTGCCCGCGTCCGCTCCTTTCTTCATATCTCCGGAGCGGCCCGCAGCCGCGGGGTTGTCCACAGCCCGCGCGCACCCCCATTGACGCAGCCATCGATCGCTGGCACATTCGCCTACGTCACACCACGATCACGGAACGTAGTCGACCAGGGCGGGCACGAGGACGGGCACGGTGGCTGCCGAGGCCCGAAGGGGGAGACATGGCGGATGCCGGGACGCTCAAAGATGCGCGGGAGCGCAGGGTGCGCGCCGACGGAGTCGAGCTGAGCGTCGCCGAACTCGGCGACCCCGGGCGGCCGACCGTGGTGCTCGTGCACGGCTATCCCGACTGCAAGGAGGTCTGGTCCGAGGTCGCCGTACGGCTGGCGGAGCACTTCCACGTGGTGCTGTACGACGTCCGCGGTCACGGCGGTTCCACCGCACCGGAGCCCCTGCGCGGCGGATTCACGCTGGAGAAGCTGACGGACGACTTCCTGGCGGTCGTGGACGCCGTCAGCCCGGACCGCCCGGTGCACCTGGTGGGACACGACTGGGGGTCGGTCCAGGGCTGGGAGTTCGCGACGGTCGAGCGCACCGAGGGGCGCATCGCGTCCTTCACCTCGATGTCCGGCCCCTCCCTCGACCACCTGGGGCACTGGATCAAGCGGCGGGTGAAGCGCCCGACCCCGCGTCGGATCGGTCAACTCCTGGGCCAGGGGGCCAGATCCTGGTACGTCTACGTGCTGCACACCCCCGTCCTGCCCGAGCTCGCCTGGCGCGGCCCCCTCGGCAAGTGGTGGCCCGACCTGGTCCGCAGAGCCGAGAAGCTGCCCCGGGGCGACTACCCCAGCGCGTCGCTGCCCACCGACGCCGCGCACGGGGCCTGGCTGTACCGGGACAACATGCGCGCCCGCCTGGCCGACCCCCGGGACGACGCGTACGCCCATGTACCCGTGCAGCTCATCACACCCCTGGGCGACCAGTTCCTCTCCGAGCGCCTCCACGACGACCTGGAGTCGTGGGTTCCGCGGCTCACCCGCCGCACTCTGCCGACCAAGCACTGGATACCGCGCACCCGGCCCGATCAGCTGTCCGCCTGGATCACCGAGTTCGTCACGGCGACCGAGGAGGGGCGCCGGACGCCGATGGCCACCGGGCGGCACACGGACCGCTTCGGCGGGCAGTTGGTGCTGGTCACCGGCGCGGCCGGCGGGATCGGCAGGGCCACGGCCCTCGCGTTCGCCGAGGCGGGGGCGCGCGTCGTCGCCGTCGACGTGGACGCCGAAGGGGCGGCTCGCACGGCGGAGTCGGCCCGGCGGATCGGCGCGCCCGAAGCCTGGGCGGAGACGGTCGACGTCTCGGACGAGCAGGCCATGGAGAAGCTCGCGGAGAAGGTCGCCGCCGAGCACGGAGTGGTCGACGTCCTGGTGAACAACGCGGGGATCGGGCTGTCCGGGTCCTTCCTGGACACGACCTCCGAACAGTGGCGCAAGGTCCTCGACGTCAACCTGTGGGGCGTGATCCACGGTTGCCGGCTCTTCGGCAGGCAGATGACCGAGCGCGGCCAGGGCGGCCACATCGTCACCATCGCCTCGGCCGCCGCGTATCTGCCCTCCCGGTCGCTGCCCGCGTACAGCACCTCCAAGGCGGCGGTTTTGATGCTGAGCGAGTGCCTGCGCGCGGAGTTGGCCGGGCAGGGCATCGGGGTGTCGGTGATCTGTCCCGGCATCGTCAACACCGGCATCACCTCGACCGCGCGCTTCGCGGGGGTCGACGCGGCGGAGGAGCGCCGGCAGCGCAGGGCCGCGAAGCTCTACGGACTGCGGAACTACCCGCCGGAGAAGGTCGCGGAGGCCGTCCTGCGCGCGGTCGTCCGGAACCAGGCGGTCGTGCCCGTCACCCCGGAAGCCCGCGGCGGTCACTTCATGGCCCGGTTCACCCCCCGTGCCCTGCGCGCCCTCGCCCGCCTCGAGCCGCCGCTGTGAGCCCCGGCACCGAGGAGGACGAGTCGGCCGACGCACCGCCCATCCCTGAATTCGGCGGTCGTTGTCCACAGAATCTTCAATTCCCCTGTGGATAACTCCACTTGGCTGTGGATCAAACATCCGCGGCAAAATCAAGTGCGTGACGCGGGTCTCGCCGGGCACGCTGGCGAGATGAACGAACGACGTACCGTGAGAGTGTCGAAGTACCTCTCGAAACATCTGCGCCACCAGCCGGAGCGGATCGGGCTCACGCTCGACGAGGGCGGCTGGGTCGGAATCGACACGCTCATGGAGGCGGCCGCCGCCCACGGTTTCCCCTTCACCAGGGCCGAGCTCGACCATGTGGTCGAGGCCAACGACAAGCGGCGCTTCGCGGTCGAGGGCGACCGGATCCGCGCCAACCAGGGCCACACCGTCGAGGTCGACCTGGGGCTGCCTCCCGCGACCCCGCCCCCGTACCTCTACCACGGGACCGTGGCGGCCTTCCTGGGCGCGATCCGCGCCGAGGGGCTGCGCGCCATGAACCGCCACGACGTGCACCTCTCGCCCGACCGCGAGACCGCCACCCGCGTCGGCGCCCGCCGCGGCCGGCCCGTGGTGCTGTCCGTGGACGCGGGCGCCATGCACCGCGACGGCCATGTCTTCCGGGTCAGCGACAACGGGGTGTGGCTGACCGAGGCGGTCCCGCCCCGGTACCTGCGGTTCCCGGAGTCGCACTGAGTGGGACCACCCGGCGGGTGCCCTTACGCTCGGGGTATGAGTCTGCGTCTGAGCACCGTGATCCTGCCGTACCTCCGCTGGCACGAGGGCGGCCGTGACATGTGGCAGCGGGCCGAGCAGCTCGGGTTCCACACCGCGTTCACCTACGACCACCTGTCGTGGCGGACCTTCCGGGACGGGCCGTGGTTCGGCGCCGTACCCACCCTGACCGCGGCGGCCGCCGTCACCGACCGCATCCGCCTCGGCACCCTCGTGACCTCGCCGAACTTCCGGCACCCGGTGACCCTCGCCAAGGAACTGATCTCCCTCGACGACATCTCCGGCGGCCGGCTCACCCTGGGCGTCGGCGCGGGCGGAACCGGCTTCGACGCCACCGCGCTCGGCCAGGAACCGTGGACGCCGCGTGAGCGCGCCGACCGTCTCGCCGAGTTCGTCCCCCTGCTCGACCGGCTGCTCACCGAGGACTCCGTCTCGTACGAGGGCGACCACTACTCCGCCCACGAGGCGCGCAACATCCCCGGCTGCGTCCAGCGCCCTCGGCTGCCCTTCGCGGTGGCCGCCACCGGGCCGCGCGGGATGCGACTGGCCGCCCGCTACGGGCAGGCCTGGGTGACCACCGGGGACCCCAAGCTGTTCGAGTCGGGCACGCCCGAGCAGTCGGTTCAGGCCATTCGCGGACAGATCGACAAGCTGGCCGACAGCGCCGCCGCGGTCGGCCGCGACGCGGCCCGGCTCGACAAGATCCTCCTCACCGGTTTCACCCCGGACCGAGGCCGCCCCCTGGAGTCGCTCGACGCCTTCGTGGACTTCGCGGGCCGCCACGCCGAGCTGGGCGTCACCGACCTCGTGATCCACTGGCCGATCCCGGACTCGGACTTCGCCGCGGACGAGAAGGTCTTCGAGCGGATCGCCATGGAGGCCCCGGCCCAGTTGGCGTGACGCGCTCCACAGCCGGCGCGGTCGGGCAGAGCGCACGGCTCGGAGAAGTGCGGGTACGGCCGCCGACAACAGGCCAGGCAGCGGAGCCGCGGGTCCCGCGTTCACTCACCTGTGCGGGTGCCCGCACGACCGTGCGCGCATATGCGCGACAATGGTGCCCGTGACCTCAGCGACGCGACAGCCCGAGACCCCGGCCCCGACCGTCCCGCTCCGGCTCATAGCCACGGACCTCGACGGCACCCTGCTCCGCGACGACAAGTCGGTCTCGCCCCGCACCGTCGCCGCCCTCGCGGCCGCGGAGGAGGCGGGCGTCGAGGTCTTCTTCGTCACCGGCCGCCCGGCCCGCTGGATGGACGTCGTCAGCGAGCACGTCCACGGTCACGGCCTCGCGATCTGCGGAAACGGTGCCGCCGTGGTCGACCTGCACGGCGGGCCCGGCGCCCACCGCTTCGTCAAGGTCCGCGAGTTGCCCCGCGAGAACGCCCTCGACGCCGTACGGCTGCTGCGCGAGGCCGCGCCGGGCACGGTGTACGCGGTGGAGCAGACGTTCGGCTTCAACCAGGAGCCCGACTACCCCAAGCTCCACATGGAGGTCCCCGACACCCTGGCGCCCGCCGAGAAACTGCTGGCCCCGGGCGGTGTGGCCGATCACGAGCCGGTGCTGAAGATCCTCGCGTACCACCCGTCGATCGACCCCGACGACTTCCTCGCCACCGCTCGCATCGCCGTCGGCGACCGTGCCACCATCACCCGCTCCAGCCCCAGTGCCCTCCTGGAGATCAGCGGGCCGGGCGTCTCCAAGGCCAGCACGCTCGCCCTGTGCTGCGCCGAGCGCGGTATCTCGCACGAGGAGGTCGTCGCCTTCGGGGACATGCCGAACGACGTCGAGATGCTCACCTGGGCCGGCCAGTCGTACGCCATGGGCAACGCGCACCCGGACGTCCTCGCGGCGGCCTCCGGCCGGACCGTGGCCAACAACGACGACGGGGTGGCGGTCGTGATCGAGCGGCTCCTGGCGGAGCGGCTGTAGCGAGACCTGCCGGAACACCGTCTACAACGTGACCCCGTGCTTCCGCAGCCACGGCACGGGGTCCACACCCGAGCCGAGCTCCGGGGTGACCCGTACCTCGAAGTGCAGGTGGGGGCCGGTGGAGTTGCCGGTCGTGCCCGACTGGCCGATCCACTGGCCCGGGCGCACCCGGTCCCCCTGGTCGACGGTGACGGCGGCGAGGTGCGCGTACTGCGTGAAGTAGCCGTCCGCGTGCTCGACGACGATCTCGATGCCGAAGGCACCCCCGCACGACACCTTCACCACGCGTCCCGCACCGACCGCCCGCACCGGCGTCCCGATCGGCACCGCGAAATCCTGCCCGGTGTGCTGACTGGCCCAGCGCTCACCGCCGCTGCCGTAGCCGGCGGAGAGTTCGTACGTGGCCACCGGGGCGACCCACGCGGCCGACGGCCCGCCGTCCGGCTGGTCCAGACGGACGGCTCCCCGGCAGGCTCCGGCCGCGACCGCTTCGTCGGCCTGGCCCTGGAGCGTCCACTGCGCCACTTCGAGCTTCTGCTCGATCGCCTTCTTGATCCCGGAGAGCCCGGTCTTCCACTCCTCCAGCGCTCGCCACGCCGTCGCCGCCTTCGCCTCGTCCGCGGCGAGCCGCGTCTCCGCGCGACGGCTCTTGGCGACGGCGTTGTTGACGGCCAGATCGGCCTGCCAGGCCGCCCGCTGACCTCGCATCAGCTCCTCGGGGTCCTCCGCGAACAGCATCTGCGCGGTGTACGGCACCCCGCCGCCCTCGCGATACTGGGCGCGGGCGATCCGGCCGAGGTCTGCGTTGAGCACGGCGATCTGCTTCCGCTCCCGCGTGAGCAGCTTCTCCAGCCGCTCCGTCTTCGCCCTCTGCGCCTCCGCCGCCTCCCTCCCCGCCTCGTACCGCTGCGTGGCGACCGCCGCCTCCCCGAACAACCGCGCCACCCGCGCGCTGATGCCCTCCTCGGCGGGCGCGGCCTGGGCCCCAGCACGATCGCTGTCGGCCACCGCCGGCCGGGCCACGACAGTGACCGAGGCGCACAGCACCATGGCGACGAACAGCGAGTGTCGGCGAGAGAAGGGCATAGCAGCGATCGTGGACCTGCCCCGCGCCAGAGTCCTGTTCGCGTCGTACGGCCGGGGGACACCATGCCCCGGACGGGCCAAGAAATGGAGCCGAACAGGGTCCGGAGGATGGGGCGTTCGGCGCGGGTCCTTGCGACCGAGACGGCGAGGCAGGCGGCGCGGATCCTACGACCGAGACGGCGAGCCACTCGGCGCGGCCCCTCGCGGTCGTGGCAGCCCCGCGGCGAACGGGTCCGATCAGCGGCACCGCGGCAGCCGACCGGACACCGGCCGACCTTCGGTCACCGCCGTGGCAGCCCCGGCGGAGCCGCGAGGCGCTCAGACACCGGCCAGCAGTTCCCCCGCCGCCTCCCGTTCCAGCATCTCCCGCAAGGGGCCGTCCACCAGGGCCAGTTCCGCGTAGGTCCCGCGCTGCGCGACACGTCCCTCCGCCAGGACGACGACTTCGTCCACCGCGTCGAGGCCGGCCAGCCGATGGGTGATCAGCAGGGTCGTACGGCCCTCGGTCGCGGCCAGCAGGTCCGCCGTGAGCGCGTCCGCCGTCGGCAGGTCCAGGTGCTCGGCGGGCTCGTCGAGGACGAGCACCGGGAAGTCGGCCAGCAGCGCGCGGGCGAGAGCGAGCCGCTGACGCTGACCGCCGGACAGCCGTGCCCCGTGCTCGCCGATCAAGGTGTCGAGCCCGTCGGGCAGTTCGTCGGCCCAGTCGAGCAGTCGGGCCCGCGCGAGCGCGTCCCGCAGCTCCGCCTCGCCGGCGTCCTTCCTCGCGAGCAGCAGGTTCTCCCGTACCGAACTGTCGAAGAGGTGCGCGTCCTGGGCGCACAGCCCCACGAGCCGCCGCACGGCGTCCCCGTCGAGCGTGCCCGCGTCCACGCCGCCCAGCGTGTAGGTTCCCTCGCGCGCGTCCAGGAACCGCAGCAGCACCTGCGCGAGCGTCGTCTTGCCCGCACCCGAGACCCCGACCACGGCGATCCTGCGGCCCTCGTCGAGGGTGAGGTCCAGCGCGGTGAGCGCGTTCCGGTCCTGCCCGGCGTACCGTGCGCCGAGCCCTTCGAGCCGCAGCGGGAACGGCGACAGCGGCGCCTCTGCCGGTTCCTCCGGTTCACGAACGGGATCGGGTGTGTCCAGCACCTCGTACACGCGCTCCGCGCTCCTGCGCACCCGTTGGCGGAACTGGACGGCGAGCGGCATCCCCAGTACCGCTTCGAACGCGGCCAGCGGGGTGAGCACGACGACGGCCATGGCCACGCCGCTCAGCCGCCCGTCGACGACCGCCTGTGCGCCGAAGAGCGCGGTGGCGGCGACGGTGAGCCCGGAGACGAGCGCGGTGAGCCCGTCACCGAGCGCGGTGGCCGTGGCGGCCCGGGACGCGATCCGGGTGAGCGCCTGGTCGGCCCGGCGCGCCTCCGCCGTACGCGTGGGCAGGGCGCCCGCGACCGCCAACTCGGCGGTGCCGGTGAGCAGATCGGCCACGCGGGTGGCCAGCACTCCACGGGCCGGCGCGAGCCGGTACTCCGCCCGTCGGGCCACGGCACCGGTCACGAGAGGAACCCCGGCCCCGGCGGCGAGCAGACCGACGGCCAGCGCGGCTCCCGCCTCGGGCAGCAGCCACGCGGTGAATCCGACGGAGGCGGCGGAGACGGTCACCGCGGCACCGGCGGGCAGCAGCCAACGCACCCAGTAGTCCTGCAACGCGTCCACGTCGGCGACCAGCCGTGAGAGCAGGTCGCCCCGTCGGATCGTCCGCAGTCCGGCGGGGGCGAGCCGCTCCAGTCGCCGGTAGACGGCCACCCTCGTGTCGGCCAGCATCCGCAGCACGGCGTCGTGCGACACCAGTCGCTCGGTGTACCGGAACACCGCCCGTCCGATCCCGAACGCCCTCGTCGCCGTCACCGCGACCATCAGATACAGCACCGGGGGCTGCTGCGAGGCCCGCGAGATCAGCCATCCGGAGGTCGCCATCAGCCCGACCGCGCTGCCCAGCGCGAGGCTGCCGAGCAGCAGCGCGAGGGTGAGCCGTCCCCGTCGCGGCCCGGCCATCCGACGGACCCGGGTCAGCACGCCTCCGCCCTGCTCCAGTGGCAGGTCTTCCCCGGGCGCGGGCTCCAGGGCCTCCTGTCGTTCCGGCAGAGCGGACACGGCGACCGCTCGCTCACGCTCGGCGGCCGGTGCCGCCCCGCGGCCCGAGGCCGCCTCCAGTCGCACCACTCGGTCCGCCACCTCCAGCAGGGCCGGGCGGTGGACCACCAGCAGCACGGTCCGGCCCACTGCCAGCCGCCGTACCGCCTGGACGACCTCCGCCTCGGTCTCCCCGTCCAGCGAGGCCGTCGGCTCGTCGAGGAGCAGCACGGGCCGGTCGGCGAGGAACGCCCGGGCGAGGGCGAGGCGTTGGCGCTGTCCGGCGGAGAGTCCGACGCCGTCCTCACCGAGGACCGTGTCGGCCCCGGCGGGCAGGGCGTCCACGAATCCGAGCGCCCCCGCGTCGGCGAGGGCCTGGCGCACCGCCGTGTCGTCCGCGTCCGGACGGGCCAGCCGGACGTTCTCCGCGATCGTCCCCGCGTACAGGTGCGGCCGTTGCGGCACCCAGGCCACCCGCGCTCGCCACGCGTCCAGGTCGAGCGAGGAGAGATCGGCTCCCCCGACTCGCACGGAGCCCGCCGTGGCCTCGGTGAACCCCAACAGCACGTTCAGCAGGGTCGACTTGCCCACGCCACTCGGCCCGACGAGGGCCACCGTCTCGCCGGGTGCCACGGTGAAGGAGACGTCCGTGACGGCGTCGTACGACCGGCCGGGGTAGCGGACGGTCACCCCCTCGAAGCGGAGATCGCCCGCGCGCGGTATCTCCCCGGCCCCGGATGCCGGCACCGGCGTCTCCAGGACCTCGAAGATCTCCTCGGCCGCCGCGAGCCCCTCGGCGGCCGCGTGGAACTGGGCGCCCACCTGCCGCACCGGCAGATACGCCTCGGGAGCCAGGACGAGGATGACGAGACCGATGTACAGGTCCATCTCGCCGTGGACGAGCCGCATGCCGATGGTGACCGCGACCAGCGCGACCGAGATCGTCGCGAGCAGTTCCAGCGCGAAGGACGACAGGAAGGCGATCCGCAGCGTCCGCATGGTCGCCTGGCGGTACTCGCCGGTGATCCGCTTGATCGACTCGGCCTGGGCCTTGGCCCGGCCGAACACCTTCAGCGTCGGCAGCCCGGCGACGACATCCAGGAAGTGCCCCGACAACTGTGACAGCAGGCGCCACTGACGGTCCATCTGCGAGCGGGTGGCCCAGCCGATGAGCACCATGAAGACCGGGATCAGCGGCAACGTTCCGACGATGATGGCCGCCGACACCCAGTCCTCGGTGACGATCCGCGCGAGGACCGCGACGGGCACGACGACGGCGAGACCCAACTGGGGCAGGTAGCGCGAGAAGTAGTCGTCGAGCGCATCGACCCCACGGGTGGCGAGGGCGACCAGCGAGCCGGTGCGCTGCCCGCTCAGCCAGCCGGGCCCCAGGGCGGTGGCTCGTTCCAGCAGCCGTCCCCGCAGCTCCGACTTCACCGCGGCACTCGCGCGGTGGGCGGCCAGCTCGGTGAGCCAGGAGACCAGAGCCCGGCCGAGTGCGACCGCGGCCAAGAGCAGCAGGGGAGTCCGAAGTTCGGAGACCGGCATCCCGTGTTGGAAGGCGCCTACGACCACTTCGGCGATGAGCATGGCCTGCGCGATGACGAGCGCGGCTCCCGCAACACCCAGTCCGACGACGACCACCAGGAAGAAGCGAGTGGCGCGCGCGTACCGCAGCAGTCGTGGGTCGATCGGTTTCACGTGAAACACCCTCTTCTCAGCAGTCATGTTTCACGTGAAACATGCCTCTTCGGTCTGAGGAGGTGTGTTTCACGTGAAACATCGTCAAACACACCTCCCCGCCGGGACTCAGTGCACCGACTCGGCGATGTGCTGTGTACCGATCCGCTTGCGGAACACCCAGTAGGTCCACCCCTGGTAGAGCATGACCACCGGGGTGGCGATGGCCGCGCACCACGTCATGATCTTCAGGGTGTACGGGCTGGACGAGGCATTGGTGACCGTCAGGCTCCAGTCCTCGTTCAGCGAGGACGGCATGACGTTCGGGAAGAGCGTCAGGAAGAGCATCGCGACGGCGGCCACGATGGTGACCCCCGACAGGGCGAACGCCCAGCCCTCGCGTCCCGCCCGAACCGCCACCAGCGCCACCACCAGCGCGGCGACCGCCACGCCCGCGGCGACCAGGGAGGCGCCGTCACCCTTCTCGATCTGCGTCCAGAGCAGGAAGAGCAGCGCCACTCCGGCCGTCACGGCACCCACCCTCAGGGCCAGCGTGCGTGCCCGCTCACGGATGTCCCCGACGGTCTTGAGGCCGACGAACACCGTTCCGTGGAAGGTGAACAGGGTCAGCGTGACCAGACCGCCCAGCAGGGCGTACGGGTTGAGCAGGTCGGCGAGGCTGCCCACGTACTCGAAGTCACGGTCGATCTTGACCCCGCGCACGATGTTGGCGAAGGCCACGCCCCACAGGAAGGCGGGAAGCAGCGAGGTCCAGAAGATCGCCGTCTCCCAGTTGCGCTGCCAGTTCTCCTCGGGCCGCTTCACCCGGTACTCGAAGGCCACACCGCGGACGATCAGGCAGGCCAGGATGAGCAGCAGCGGCAGGTAGAAGCCGGAGAAGAGGGTGGCGTACCACTCGGGGAAGGCGGCGAAGGTCGCGCCGCCCGCCGAGAGCAGCCAGACCTCGTTGCCGTCCCAGACGGGCCCGATGGTGTTGATGAGGACCCGCTTCTCCGGACGGTTCCGGGCCAGCAGTTTGGTGAGGACACCGACCCCGAAGTCGAAGCCCTCCAGGAAGAAGTAGCCGATCCACAGGACGGCGATGAGGACGAACCAGACGTCGTGAAGTTCCATGACTGTGCTCCCTTGGCCCGGTCGGCCTAGTACGAGAAGGCCATCGGCTTGTCGGCGTCACGGGAGTCGCCGCCGATCTTCGTGGGCGGGTTGAGGTCGGCCTCCGTCAGCTCGGGCGGTCCCGCCTTGACGTACTTCACGAGCAGCTTGACCTCGACGACGGCGAGGATCGCGTACAGCGTGGTGAAGACGATCATCGAGGTGATGATCTCGCCCTGGGAGACACCGGGGGAGACCGCGTCCTCGGTGCGCAGCACGCCGTAGACGACCCAGGGCTGGCGGCCCATCTCGGTGAAGATCCAGCCCCAGGAGCTGGCGATCAGCGGGAAGCCGAGGGTGAGGACCGCGATGCGCCAGTACCACTTGGTGAGTGTCGGACCGAGGGCCTTCTTCGGCAGCAGGACGAGATGCGGCACCTCGTCGTCGCCGACCCGCAGGTGCTGCGGCAGCAGGAACTTCCGGCGGGTGAGCCAGAGGCCGACCGCGCCGATCGCGACGGAGGCCATGCCGAAGCCGATCATCCAGCGGAAGCCCCAGTAGGCGACGGGGATGTTGGGCCGGTAGTCGCCGGGCCCGAACTTCTCCTGCTCGGACTTGTTGACGTCGTTGATGCCGGGGACGTACGAGTCGAAGTCGTCGTTGGCGAGGAAGGACAGCAGGCCGGGGATCTCGATGGCGACCTTGTTGTGGCCCTCGTCGACGTCGCCGTAGGCGAAGACGGAGAACGGCGCGGGCGCCTCGCCGTCCCACAGGGCCTCGGCGGCGGCCATCTTCATCGGCTGCTGCTTGAACATGACCTTGCCGAGCAGGTCGCCGCTGATCGCGGTGAGCATGCCGGCGACCACGACGGTGACCAGGCCGAGGCGCAGCGAGGTCTTCATCATCGGGATGTGCTTCTTGCGGGCCAGGTGGAAGGCGGCGATGCCGACCATGAAGGCTCCGCCGGCGAGGAAGGCCGCCGCGAGGGTGTGGAAGACCTGGGTCAGCGCGGTGTTCTGGGTCAGGACGAGCCAGAAGTCGGTGAGCTCGGCCCGGCCCTTCGCCTCGTTGATCCGATAGCCCACCGGGTGCTGCATCCACGAGTTGGCCGCGAGGATGAAGTACGCCGACAGGATCGTGCCTATGGAGACCATCCAGATGCAGGCCAGATGGATCTTCTGCGGGAGCTTGTCCCAGCCGAAGATCCACAGACCGATGAAGGTGGACTCGAAGAAGAAGGCGATCAGCGCCTCGAAGGCGAGCGGGGCTCCGAAGACATCACCGACGAAGCGGGAGTAGTCGGACCAGTTCATCCCGAACTGGAACTCCTGCACGATGCCAGTGACGACACCCATCGCGATGTTGATCAGGAAGAGCTTGCCCCAGAACTTGGTGGCCTGGAGGTACTTCTCCTTCCCCGAGCGCACCCAGGCGGTCTGCAGGCCCGCGGTGAGCGCGGCGAGCGAGATCGTCAGGGGGACGAAGAGGAAGTGGTAGACGGTCGTGATGCCGAACTGCCATCGCGCCAGAGTCTCCGGCGCCAGAGCGAGATCCACGTCTTCTCCTTACATGCCGTGGCACTGCGGCAGCCTGTCCCGATGACACGTACATCTCAGGACAACCAGGACGCGCTTGTGAACGCGTTCACATTCACAAGCAATTATGACGCATGCCCGTTCGATCATCGATAGGCGGGGGGTCCCTAAGTCCGTGCCGATGGACCTATGGCGCAAACGGGCACGTCAGCCCTATCGCACACGCGAAAGGGGTTCGGGAGATCCCGAACCCCTCACCGCCGCGAGCGCCGAAACCTACAGCTCCTTGCGGAACTCTTCTGTGACCTTCAGGAAGATGTCGTTGGCCTCGGTCTCGCCGATCGTCACCCGCACACCCTCACCCGGGAACGGCCGCACGACGACTCCGGCCTGCTCGCACGCACCGGCGAACTCGACGGTGCGCTCCCCCAGCCGCAGCCAGACGAAGTTGGCCTGCGTCTCCGGCACCGTCCAGCCCTGACCGCGCAGCCCCTCGAGCACCCGGTTCCGCTCGCAGACCAGCGAACCGACCCGGCCGAGCAGCTCGTCCTCGGCACGCAGCGAGGCGACGGCGGCGTCCTGTGCGAGTTGGCTCACACCGAACGGCACAGCCGTCTTCCGCAGCGCGGCCGCCACCGGCTCGTGAGCGATCGCGAATCCCACGCGCAGTCCCGCGAGCCCGTACGCCTTGGAGAAGGTACGCAGCACACAGACGTTCGGCCGCTCGCGATAGAACTCGACGCCGTCCGGCACCTCGACGTCCCGCACGAATTCGCGGTACGCCTCGTCCAGCACGACGAGAACATCGCCGGGCACCCGGTCGAGGAACCGCTCCAGCTCGGCGCGGCGGACCGCCGTACCCGTCGGATTGTTCGGGTTGCAGACGAAAATCAGCCGCGTCCGGTCGGTGATCGCGTCCGCCATCGCGTCCAGGTCGTGCACATCGCCCGGCGTCAAGGGCACCTGCACGGACGTGGCCCCGCTGATCTGCGTGATGATCGGATACGCCTCGAACGACCGCCAGGCGTAGATCACCTCGTCGCCCGGCCCCGAGGTCGCCTGGACCAGCTGCTGAGCCACACCGACCGAGCCGGTGCCCGTGGCGAGGTCCGTGACCGGCACCCCGAACCGGTCCGCGAGCTCGCTCATCAGCCCCGTGCACGCCATGTCCGGGTACCGGTTGAAGGACGCGGCCGACCCCGTCACGCTCTCCAGCACACCGGGCAGCGGCGGATACGGGTTCTCGTTGGAGGACAGCTTGTACGCCACCGGGCCGCCCGCCGCGGCCGGCTTGCCGGGCTTGTAGGTGGGGATACCCTCCAGCTCGGCTCGCAGCTTGGGGCTCGTCTCGCTCACCGCAGTCCTCCTCGTCGACGTAATGCTTCTCACCTTATGAGGATTCGGCGCCCCTGCGAATGGCCTGTGGACAACCGCGTCCGCTCCCGGTCCGTCCCACGTCCGTTCCTCCGCCCACCCACGCCCGCTCCTCCGCCGTCACATCCGCCCCAGGGGCATCAGGGCACGAAGGTGTACGAATCAGGGGGCGCACTGCTCAGGAACGCACGCGCCGGTGGCTCACGCCGTAGCGCGCATCACCCGTCCAGGTGAGTTGAGACCTCTTCGAGACATCAGCTACTTGGCAGGCCCATGCGCGTCGACAAGTCACGTCCTTACCTGGGATCACACAACTCCCTTGCAATGCAAGGAAATTGACCCTTTGCGACCTTGCAGAAACGTGCCTGTCAACGAGTGCATATGCGTCCGCACTACCCCACCGCATGAGCCCTACTATCGGCTCGCCATGACAGCAGCAGGGAAGCACCAGGTGAGCCGCGCGGAAACTCCCCGCCGAGGCAGCCGGTCGGGCCGGGCGGGCATCCGGGACGTGGCCGCCGCCGCCGGAGTCTCCATCACGACCGTTTCCGACGCCCTCAACGGCAAGGGCCGGCTCCCGGACGCCACCCGACGCCATGTACGCGAGGTCGCCGACCGACTTGGCTACCGCCCCTCGGCGGCCGCCCGAACTCTCAGAACCGGCAAATCGGGCCTCATCGGCCTGACCGTGACCACCTACGGGGATGAACCTTTCACCTTCACCGAGTTCGCGTACTTCGCGGAAATGGCGCGGGCCGCCACCTCGGCCGCGCTGGCCCGGGGCTACGCCCTGGTCATCCTCCCCGCGACCTCGCGACACGACGTGTGGTCGAACGTCGCCCTGGACGGCACCGTGGTCATCGACCCCTCCGACCACGACCCGGTCGTCAGCGAGTTGGTCCGCCAGGGATTACCGGTGGTCTCCGACGGCCGACCGGCCGGCTCACTGCCGGTCACCGCGTGGGTCGACAACGACCATGAGGCCGCCGTCCTCGGCATCCTCGACCACCTGGCCGACGCGGGCGCCCGCCGGATCGGGCTCCTCACCGGCACGTCGACGGACACGTACACACATCTCTCCACCACCGCATACCTGCGCTGGTGCGAGCGCGTCGGACAGGATCCTGTCTACGAGGCCTATCCGGCGCACGATCCGTGCGCCGGAGCCGTCGCGGCCGACCGACTCCTGGCCCGGCCGGACCGCCCGGACGCGGTCTACGGCCTCTTCGACCCGAACGGCACCGACCTGCTGGCCGCGGCCCGGCGGTACGGCCTGCGCGTCCCCGACGACCTGCTGCTGGTCTGCTGCAGCGAGTCGGCGGTGTACGCGACCACCGAGCCGCCGATCACTACGCTCTCGCTGAAGCCGCGCAGGATCGGCACGGCGGTGGTCCAGCTCCTCATCGACGCGATCGAGGGGGTCGAATCGGACCAACCGGTCGAGCAGGTGATACCGACGGAGTTGATCGTGCGGACCTCGTCCGAGCGGCGTCCACCGCGTACGACGGTCAGCCCGCCACGATCACCTGAAGCGGGTTGACGCCCCACTTGAGGATCCGAACGGGAATCGGGCGGGGAGAGCCCCGCCCAATTCGGGAGAAAACCGCGGTGAACTGGGGCCCTGCGCCATTTCACCACCCCTGGGTCATCACACGGCGCGATCCGCATTCCTATGATGGGCGCACACACCGCGCGGGCCGCTGCGACCAGGCAGTCCGACGCGGTGCAGATGCGGGCGATGGTGGTGGAGGGGTCGATGACTCAGGGGGCCGGTCAGGGACCCGAGGTGCGGACGCCGACGGTGCGCGATTTCCGCGTGCCCGCGTACGTCCACGAGGCCGGTCCGTACGGACACTCCGCGGACCCCGGTGAAGCCTCCGGGCCCGCCGAGGACCCTGAGGGCTACCCCGACGGGTACACCCCGACCCAGCGCGACCTTCCGGTGATCAACCGGGGCGACACGCTCCAGGTCGTGATCGACCCGGAGACCACGGCGGTCGAGCCGGCCTCCGACAGGCCGAGCCCGCTCTTCGTCGTCGGGGACGTCCACGGCTACCTGGACGAGCTCCTCGCCGCGCTCCACGAGAAGGGCCTCGTCGACGCCGCGGGCAACTGGTCGGCGGGCACCGCCCGGCTCTGGTTCCTCGGCGACTTCACCGACCGGGGCCCGGACGGCATCGGCGTCATCGACCTCGTGATGCGCCTGTCCGCCGAGGCCGCCGCGGCCGGCGGCTACTGCAAGGCCCTCATGGGCAACCACGAACTTCTGCTGCTGGGCGCCAAGCGCTTCGGCGACACCCCCGTCAACTCCGGCGCCGGCACGGCCACCTTCCAGGCCGCCTGGCTCCTCAACGGCGGCCAGAAGACCGACATGGACCGCCTCCAGGACCACCACCTCCAGTGGATGGCCCGTCTGGACGCCATGGAAGAGGTCGACGGCCACCTCCTGGTGCACTCCGACACCACCGCCTACCGCGACTACGGCGACTCCATCGAGGCGGTCAACGACACCGTCCGCGAGACGATCACGCGCAACGACCCGGACGAGGTCTGGGACCTCTTCCGCAAGTTCACCCGTCGCTTCTCCTTCCGCGACGAGGGCGGCGCCGATGCCGTGCGCTCACTGCTCGAGACCTACGGCGGCAGCCGCATCGTCCATGGTCACAGCCCGATTCCGTACCTCCTGGGAGAGGTCGGCTCGGAGGACGGCGAAGACGGAACGGGCCCCTCGGTCGACGGGCCGTACACCTATGCGGACGGTCTGGCCGTCGCCATGGACGGCGGTGTGACCATGGCCGGAAAGCTGCTGGTCCAGGAACTTCCGCTGCCTACCTGAGCCGTCAACGGGCAGGCGTCCCCCGTCGGAAGACTTCGCTGGCCAGGGGCCAATTTCTTCAAACCCCCTGTCACCGCCTGCCGTCACCGCTCTACCATCGGCTTATCCGTAGCAGGCTCCCCTCCGTTTCTGCCCGACGGCTCGTCAGCATGCCGAGCCACAAGCCCTACGGAGCATCGGGGGATGCACATGAACAGCGTTCCGCAGCACCTGCTCAGTGAGGACCGCCAGGAGTACGAGCGGATCCTCGGCGAGGCGCTGCGCTCCGCACCACACCGCCCGGAATTCGCCGCAGGCCTCCAGCGGCTCAACCTCGAACAGCTGCGCACCATGGCCCTCAACGCCTCGGCGATCATCACAGCCGCCGCGGCGACCGAATACCAGTACTACGTCAAGGTCCGCGACGAATTCCGCAGCCCGTCGTCGGCCACCACGCCCGCCGCCGAGGGGACGGCGTCCGGCTCCAGCGAGCCGGACGGCTCCACGGTGGGTCTCGCGGCCACCATGGGCGAGGTCACCGAGGCGGCGGGTGCGGGCGCCGGTGCCGTCGCCGCGGTGCTCGCTCCGGTCCTCGCCGGGACCGCGGCGGTCCTCTTCCTGCTCGTCGGGTACGTCATGAAAGTGCTCGACCCCGACCGGGCGATCGCCGAGACCCTCCTCACCACGGGCTGGGTCTTCGGCGCGGTCACCGCGGCGGCGATCCTGGTGGCCGCGGTCGGCCTGCTGCTCACCGCCCTGCGCAACAACGCCACCGCGCTCCTCGACGACGGAGCGCGCAGCGAACTGAACGAGGAGTTGACCCGGGCCAGGGACGCCTGGCGCGAGGCCCTCCTGGAGCGCGGCATCCTGCCGTTCCTCCGCGACGCCCTCGCGAACCCGGGCCCGGCGCTGCTGCTCGAGCCGGACCGTCCGGCCCCGCCCAGCCGTATGCCGCACCTCGGTTACAACCGCCCGAGCTTCAGCAGCAGCCCGGAGAGCGGCAGCGCCGCCTCCCGGCCCAGCTACAGCAGCCCTGACTTCTCCAGCCCGGACTTCGGCGGCCCGGAGCACCAGCCGGACTGACGCCCGGCCTCCGACCACCGCCCACCCGCGGCGGCGGGAGCCGCGCACGAACCCCACTTCTCGGCCGTGCGCGAAGCTCCCGCCCACGTACTTCAGTCCGCCATCGGCAGATAGACCCGGTTCCCCGCCTCCGCGAACTCCTTGGACTTCTGGGCCATGCCCGCCTCGATCTCGGCCCGGGAGCCGCCGTGTTCGCGGCGGATGTCCTGGGAGATCTTCATCGAACTGAGCATTACTTAACCCCACACATGCGCTACGGTCGTTCCACCAGTCCGTTCCGTGGACCGAGGGGGACCCAGTGGGCAAGCGCGAAGAGGTCATCAGCAGGTTGCGAGGCGTACCTGAGGGACTGCCGTCCGTCGAGGAAGTCCGCGCCATGGTGGCCGCCGATCCCAACCTCAAGTGCGTCGTCTGCTACGCACGGATCTCGTTCGACGGCCGAGTGAAGGACGCCCACGGCATCGAGGACCAGCACCGGGACATGACCGACGCCGCCCGCAGGTTCGGGTGGTTAGTCGTCTACCGCTACACGGACAACGACAAGAGCGCCAGCAAGGAGAGCGTCGTCCGCGACGACTTCGAGCAGCTACTCAACGACCTCACGGCCGGTACGACTCCCGAGGGGTATCCCGTCCACGGCGTCATGGCCGTGAACGACGACCGTCTGTACCGACGCCCGAGTGACTGGGAGCGGTACCTGAAGGCGTTCACCTCACACGAGGACCGCGTCTACCACGACTCGAACGGCAAGCAAGATCTCTACGCGGAAGGGTTCGAGATCAAGGGGCTCGTCGGAGTCGCCGTGTCTCTCGGCGAGACGAGGAAGAAGCAGCGTCGCAGCAGGAACAGTCACCGCAGCCGGGCGATCCGAGGGCAGTCTGTAGCCGCATGGCGCCCCTTCGGATGGGACGACGACAAGGAGACGTTGCGTCCGCAGGAGGCGGAGGCGATCCGGACGGCCGTGCACGACGTGATCGCGGGTGCCTCGATCTCGGAGATCACGCGTCGGTGGAAGGAAGCCGAGTTCATCACGAGTCGCGGCAACCCCTTCCAGTACCAGACGGTCAAGCAGGTCCTGATGAACGCGCGTCTCTGTGGCTATCGGGAGATCAAGGGCGAGATCGTCCGCGACGGCGACGACCAGCCCATCGTGGGCGAGTGGGAAGCGATCATCACGCCGAAGGAATGGTTCGCTGTCACGGCCAAGATCAGGGAGCGGGGCGGCGGAACCGGGATGCCGCGCGGTGGGCTGGTCCACAAGTACCTGCTGACCGGCATTCTCAGGTGCGGCAACGTGCTGGAGGACGGCACGGTCTGCAACAACAAGATGATCGGCATCAAGGCGAACGACTGGCTCAAGTACCGGCACGCGTACATGTGCAAGAAGACCGTGGACGGGGGCTGCAACAAGACGTACAAGCGAGGCGACAAGACCGACGAGAGCATTGAAAGGCTGGTCGTCGCCAAGCTTGTGAGGGATGCCGAGAGCAAGGCTCAGGACGTGCCGGACTGGGACAAGGCCGATGCGTTGGAGCGAGCGATCAAGAGCCGGAAAGAGCTGGAGCGTCGTTGGCACGACGACGAGGACACCGACATCGACGACGAGGCGTTCTTCCGCAACCTCCCCGTCTTGGAACGACGGATCAAGGAATTGCGGGCCGACCAGGCCAAGCACGCGGCCTTGCAGGCGGAGGCCGAGGAAGCCCGCGAGGACATCGCGAAGTCGTGGGAGTCGAAGACGCTCACGCAGAAACGCGATGCGATCAAGAAGGTCTTGAGCGCGATCGTCGCCGTGCCGGGTGGGAAGGGCAACAAGACCTTTGATCCCGAACTCCTCAGGCCCGTGTGGAGGACTTCCGGCGAGTGAGTCGAAGTCCAAGGATCTCCCCCACGCTGCGTAGCTGATCATCGGAGAGTGGGGGAGATTCGCGCAGGTGCCGCTCTATCCATGCGTCGACGGCCGCAGCTTCCTGGCGCTCCGCGTCGGCGCTCGTCGGCCGAGGGCTACTCAGACGGCATCACCATCCGCGTGCGGGAATCCTCCCGAGCCAACTCGCGTGCATGGGCAAGGTCAGCCGCAACACCAGCAGCGATCAGCGCAGCGCCCGGAGAATGCCCGGACCCGACGTAGCGCCAGTGCGCATCAGTGACCGTGGTGCCCGACGGGATGTCGTGGCCGAGGTGTTCGGCCCGGTCTGCCCGCAGGGCCGCGTACGTCGTCGAGTAGGCACGGGACTTGGTGAGGATGTGGCCGCGGTAGCCGACGGTGTGGGCCCAGGCGCGTAGGTGCAGGGGTGCGTACTCGGGGAGGCCGCCGAGGTGCCAGCACGTACGCATGAGGGTGCGGATGTGGCTGCTCACGGGTGCCATGTCGATGTCGTCGCAGGTGGAGAGCTTGTGGTCGGTGCCGGCGCCCGTCTCGCTCGCTCCTTTGGTGACGTACTTGGCGACATACGCGGCTACAGCATCGTCTGCGGGCGCGTCGCCATCGGCGTGCAGGGGACGTACGTCGATCTGGGTGCCCCAGCGGAGGGCGAGTTCGCCGACGGCGGGACTGTAGGGAGTGCGCACGAGGACCCTCTTCGCGGAGGCCCGTACAGCGTCGGCGATGTGGTCGGCGGTGCCCCAGCCCGGAGGTTCGTCGCTGGGTCCGGCGGGGCCGTCGAGGCGGACGACGGCGTGCACGTGGACGGCCGCCCGCCTCTGGTACTCGGCGACGCGGGCGAAGGACAGCCGGGCGTGGTCGGCAAAGCGGGACTGTACGAGACCCGCCGAGGTGGCGAGGTGTCGCCTCACGCCGATGACGAAGCGATCCCACAATTTGCCCGCGTGCGCGTGCCACAGGACATGGGCTGCGTAGTCGTAGCAGTCGGTGCAGAGCGGTTGACCGACGGCAGGAGAGTCCGGGGCGTGGACGGCAGCACAGCCCGAGGGACGCCCGTGTTCGCAGGTGCCGCGGTCACGGCGGGGACGGCATCGGTCGTCTCCGGTGCGGTGGACCGGGCCGAAGGAGGGAGCAGTGAGGGTGATGAAGAGCCGGGGACGATGGCGGACTGTGGCCGGGACGTTCTTGCCGCCGGTAAGACCCGCGCGGACGAGGTGGAAAGTGTCGCCTGCGTGGAGTCGGGAGCACGGGGCGCAGACGGTTGCGCGTCTGTTGCGGCAGCGGACGAGGAGGCGTTCGCCGGGTTCGTTGCGAGTGTCGTAGTGGTACAGGATCTCGCCGGTCGTGCCGTCCAGGGTGGTGGTTGAGCCGGAGAGGTGGACGGGGTGGGCGCAGCCACCGGTTGCGGTGACCTGGTCCAGCCAGCGGGCGAACTGGGGATCTTGGGTGAGGCGGATTGCATCGCGATCTGTTTCGGGGAGCTGACGCAGGCGCGCCGCGCGGTCGAGGACGGCGCGCCTGTCAGCCGGGGTGTCTGCCGGGATAATGGTGGGGCCCTTTCGGGGTGGGCCGCCGAAGCGGCACGGGTGAGGGATGGTCGTGCTCGGTGGGGCATGGGGATCACCTCCGTTGAGCGGGTGGAATGGGTGGGTTCAGCGGATGGTTCCGGTCCCCCGGCAGACGCGGCAGCGGTGGCGTCGGCCGGTCCAGGTCCTACGGGCCCCGTCGCCCTTGCAGAAGGGGCACCTCACGCGCGGCATGGGCATGTCTCGCTCCGTTCTGTCAGGTGTGGGAGAAGCCGGTGATCAGCCAGGTGACGAAGCCGTGCACGGTGTAGATCACGGGCGTCTGGCCGAGGTAGAGGCCGAAGAGGCCGACGCAGACCGCTTCCCAGGCGCGGACGTCGCGGGAGCGGACGAGGAGGACGGTGATGATCCCGAAGATCACCGCGAAGGTGAACGCAGTTCCTACGCTGATCACTTGTCGTCTCCTTCCAGTGCCGCCAGAGCGCGGCCGAGGGCGGGCAGTTCCGGGACCATTTCCGCGTGCTTTCGGGCGGTCGACACGGCTTGTTCGGTCGTCGTGAGGTGGGAGCGGGCGCGACTCCAGCCGCCGTCAGGGGCGGTGCAGACGGCCACGCCCTGTTCCTCTGCAGTGATCGACTGAGCGACGGCCACGGCGTCCTTGTTCAGGTCGCCCAAGGTCATCTCGGCCGTGCCGGGGTCGTTGACCCGGTGGCAGATCCGGCCGCCGAGTTGCGCCCGCAGGGCGGTGACGCCGGGCCCGAGGTCGGAGCCGACGCGTTGCCCGGCGACGACCAGGTGCAGGCCGAGCGCGGCCCCGAGCTGGGCCAGGCGTAACAGGAGCGTGGAGCACTGTTCGGCTTCTGCCTTGCTCTCGCGGGTGCCGTCCGAGAGGTACAGCTCTGCGATCTCGTCGACGATGACTACGACCGGGACGGGCCGGAGCTTTTCGGGTAGTTCCCAGATGGAGCGGACGCCGGCCGACCGGCAGGCCGCCATGCGGTCCTGCATGTCGACGACGAGTGTGCTGAGGACGGCGACCGCTTCGCGGCGGCAGGTCGCGATGGCGCTCAACCGTCCACCGAACAGGCCGAGTTCCATACCGCCCTTGCAGTCGATGCCGACCAGGGCGACGGGTTGCGGTGCGAGTTGAGCGATGAGCCGGGCCAGCAGGGTGGACTTGCCCGACCGGGTCGCCCCCGTGATGAGCCAGTGCGGGACGAGCCGCAGGTCCATCACCCAGGCGCCACCGCTTTCCAGTGCACCGATGAGGGCGGACAGCAGGGCAGCGGGCGCGGTTGCTAAGCCGGGCCGGGCCAGCGGATCGGATGCGGTCGCTGTCAGGAGCACGAGGCCGCGTTCCGGCGAGGTGACCCGCACCGCGTGCACACGCCAGGCGTGCACGAGCGCGTCCGCCGCTTTCAGATACGTCGCCGGGGTCTGCCCCGCGTGCAGCCGTACAAGGACGGTCAGGCCCATGCGGGTGGCACGCGGGAAGGAGATCCTCGGAGCGATCGGCCGCAGTGGATCACCCTTGACCACCACGTCCCCGAGCAGCCCGCGCGGCGGACGCTTGGAGATGGTGAGGTCATTGAGCATGGCGACCTTGCGCCAGGTGAACATCACCCGGCAGGCGGTCACCGGATAGCCGGCCAGGAACCAGTGCCAGAGGGGACGGTGCCGACGCACCAGGTCACCCACGACAAGCACCCACGCCAGTACGGCGAGCCCGAAGGCGAGCACGATGGAAGCGCTCATCACGCGCCACCGCCCTTGGCCGGTACCGGAGCTGCGTGCACGGGCGTCACGGCGTCGGCGCGGAAACTGATCCCGTGCCGGTCACCCATCGCCCAGGCGAACGCCGTCAGCCCGGTGACCTTGACGATCTGCCCTTCCTCGATCCCCTTCGGCTCACCGCTCACGGCGATCTCGATCACGGAGATCCGCCGCCTGTCCTGCCGCACGGTGACGGCCACGGTGTAGACGGGGTTGCCCTCTCGGTCCCTCTTGACCTCCTGCGTTTCGGAGTTACTGATCTTCGCCTCGGGCGCGATGGCGCACCGCAGTACGCCCAGTCGCGCCGTGTCCACGGGAATGGACTGCATGTTGTTCGGCCTCCTTGGCCAGTTCGGACGCCCATCTCATCCAGACGTCACTTGTCCTTACGAGTTACGACTATGGAGTGCTGTACGGCGAGAGAGCAACTACTTATGCTGACGAGTGACGTCGATTGTGCGACATGTCTATGACCTCAACCCGAAGGTGTCGAGATGACAGAGATCCAGCGCCCCGGAGCCCTGTACCAACAGGTCGCCGCCGCCATCCGCGAAGCGATCCTGTCCGGAGAGTTCGCGCCCGCTTCTCTGCTGCCATCCGAGGCACAGCTCATGGCCCGCTATCAGGTCTCGCGCCCGACTGTCCGCAACGCCATCGCGGCTCTGCGCGCGGAGGGCCTGATCGACGTCCGGCACGGCAAGGGCAGTTTCGTACGCTCCGAGCCCCAACCCGTCGTCAGCCTCTCGGGGCATGTAGGACGAACGCCCGAGGCGCGTTTCGTGCTGCACGGTGTGGCCACGTGGGAGCAGGCCGAAGAACCAAGCACCTACCGCACGCACGCCACCGAAGCCACAGCACACCTGCTGGAACTCGAAGCCGAGGAAGCACTCTTCGGCTGTGACCGGCTTCTGACCGACCCCGCCACCGGAACCCGAGCCATGCACCGCACCCTGATCCCATTCGCGACGGCGGATGCAGTCCCCGACCTCGCGGAAGCACCGGAGACCGAACCCGCGACCGTGTACGCGATGCTGGCGAAGGTCGGACACGAGCTGTGGTGGTCCGAGACAGTCCGCGCCCGCATGCCACTTCCCGACGAGCGCACCGCGTTGCGGCTGCCCGATGCGACCCCGGTCCTGCATCTGTCACGAGTCACGTGCGGCACCGACGACACCCCGCTGATCCTCGAAGAACTCCGCATCGGCGCAGACCGTGCCGAACTTGCCTACCGGATCACCGCCGACAAACAGCCCGCCCGGCGCACCCGCAGCTGAGCACCGACACCGATCGGTCGAATCTGTCTTCACTTCCTCAAGGGCGCGCCTGCGGCGCGCCGGGACGCCCGGCCGCCCCGGCCGGGCGTGCGGCGTGACCGCCGGTCCCGTCCGGACGCCGGTCGCCCCCGACCTCAGCCCGCCCGAGGAGGTAGAGCGTCGACCGGCCGTCACTAGCCGGGGTCTGCGTGGCCGAGGGTCGACGGCCTCCGAGACTTTAGGCAGCTCCCATGGGGCGAGCCTCGAAGAACAGGGGGCCAATCGGGCACAACCGCGGGCAGGGCAGGTGCCTGCCCGATTCGCCGGGCGAGCGTAAGGCCCCCTGTCCACTCGCCCCATGGCAGCTACCGCCCAAAGTCTCTGCGGCCGGCGACGTGCCCACGCGCACCGCTCATCAGCGAAAACGCCACTCATGGGGCACCGCCGTCGCCGTCCGCGACTGCCTCCAAGATCCCGGCGAGGCGGTCCACGGCATCGGGCCATGCCACCAGCCGCACGACTCCGCGCCCCTCCTCGTCGGTCGCTGCAATCGCCCGTGACTCCGATAACTCAAAACCGGCGGCCAACAACGCGCGGTTCACGCGGTCGGCGGACTCCCGAGCTACGCGCCAGCCCGCCAGGTAGTCGACGCCCGGAACCCACAGACCGGGCTCCACTCCCCGCACGTCGTCGAGCCCATCTCTCAGCCAGTCCTCACCCGCACCCGTCACTGCATCCACCTCAGCCCAATCTCACGTGATGGTTCGTCAACTCCCGTGATCCAAGGGCCAGTAGCGACGCAACGCGACGGCCCCGGTACCATCAGGCACCGGGGACCGTCGCGTCCCCTGCCGGGCCACCCTTCGCTTTCCAGGGCTGACGGGGTGGCCCGGTCTCGGTATGTGGTTGTGAGGCACGGCCCCCTTCTCGGGTGGGGAACCCGGATTTCTGAAGGGAGCCGCGCCTCTGGGCCGGGGAAGGTCAGTCCCGGCCCGACTCCGGGTCACCGTCCGCTCCCGATCGCGTAGGAGCAGACCGGCACGGCGACCCGGCGTTTGTCAGCCCCACCTCTCGGACCAGAGCCGCTCAAGGTCCAGGCGGGCCCACACGTGCTTGCCCCCGCCGCTCCGGGGCGACCACCACACCGCGTCAGCCAGGCGCTGAACGATCAGCAGCCCACGGCCCCGATCCGGCAGCAGCGCCTCGGAGAAGTCACCAGCCAACTCGGGCGAGATGAACTCACCCGCCGCCAGTTCAGGCGGAGTCGAATCCTCATCACCGACGCCGATGATCAACAGCTCCGGGTACGTCATCAGCGACACATCGATACGCCGTGCAGCACCCGGCAGCGTGAGCCGTTCGTCCGGCACCGCGTGATGGACGACGTTGCCGACCAGCTCGGACACGATGAGTACCGAGTCGTCGACCGCGTGCGGCAACTTCCAGGTCTCCAGGTAGGAGCGGACCAGGTCCCGCGTGGCCTTGACGCAGTCCGGTGACTCGGCGAAGAGCGTCAGCGCCCGGAAGTGACCAGTGGACGGGTCGTGTGCCGAGCGGCGGCGCGGGGGAGGCACCTCCGAGGCATTCGCCAAGCGTTTGCTCTGCTGCGTTTCCACCGCATTCCCTCCCGAGCATTGACGAGCCCTGTAGCTCGCCGAATTGTGCCGACCAGTGAACGACGCAGAGGCTGTGACCGGGAGCGTTCACCAGGGGGTTCACGTGAACACCGGCAAACGTGATGGGGGTTCACCAATGAACCCCCAAGACAGTGCGGCTGTGACACGATGAACACTCGCTGTCATTCTCGGGTTGGCAGGGGAGCATGAGCCGAGAGCCGAACGCGCAGTTGATCGCCGTCATGGACGCGGCTGGAGTCTCGAACAAGGGTCTCGCCAAGCGGATGCGCGATGCCGCAGCGCAACGGGGCATCCCTCTCGGGACGACTCATGTCGCCGTGCAGCGATGGCGAGACGGCGCAGGCATCCAGCCCCAGACAGCAGCGATCGCAGCCGACGTGCTCAGCACCAAGTTAGGGCGCCTCATCACACCCGGCGATCTGGGATTCTTCGGCCCGTCCCGCACGCCTGCTGCCCAGCCGATCAGCTACCCGAGCGATGTCAGCGACGTTCTCTCCGTACTGGGGGAACTTGCCGACGAACGAGTCGAGGCACCTGCCGGCGATGCCCTGCCTGTCGCGGATGCTGATCTCAGTTCAGCCGTCTTGTCGTGGATGATCGGGCGTCCCGACGGCGTCCAGGCCGACAGGCCAGGTCACCAGCGGGTCGGGATGCGTGACGTGCGCGCGATCAGAGACGCAGCCGACATGTTCATGCAGCTCGACTTCAAGTACGGCGGAGGCCACGGTCACAAGGCGCTGCGCCACTACTTCCGCCACGAAGTCCTGCCCCTACTGGACACCAGCTACAGCGAGAAGGTGGGCACCGCGCTGTTCGGTGCCGCCGCCGAGGTGTCCCAGTTGCTCGCATGGACCGCTTACGACACCGGAAACCACCGACTCGCGCACCGCTATCTCACCTCCACGCTGCGCCTGTCGCAGGTCATCGACGACCGCATGTTCGGCTCCCGCATACTCGGCAACCTCAGCCACCAGGCCAACTACCTAGGCAACCACGCCCAAGCCATCCAGCTTGCCCGCGCAGCCGTCGAAGGCGCCAAGGGCCGGGCAACCCCACGAGCCATGGCGCTCAACTCAGCGATGGAGGCCCGCGCACTGTCGAATGCAGGCGACCCAGTCGCGGCCGGCCGCGCGATGAACGAAGCAGAGCGCCACTTCGAGCGTGCCGACGGAGCCGAGGACCCGCTATGGCTCGGATACTTCGACTCCGCCGAACTCATGGGCGAGATCTCCCACTGCTTCCGAGATCTCAAGATGCGCCGCGAGTCGCTCCAGGCCGCACAGCGCGCGGTCGACGACACCGACCCAAAGTACGCCCGCACCCTCGGGTTCTGCCGCATGGTGCTCGCCCAGAGCCACCTACTGAACGGCGAGCTGGAGGCCGCCGTCACAACCGCCAGCCTGGCCGTCGACGGCGGAGACAGCCTCCAATCCTCCCGCTTCCAGCGCTACGTCACCGACTTCCAGGCCGAGGTGAGCATCCACGCAGCAAACCCGGTCGTGGCCGCCTTCAACGACCAGGTGCAAGACGCACTCGCCCGCCTGGAAGACGACGACGAGTAGCGGCTACCAGGGACGCCAGTCCCGAGGCGCATCGTCATTGCGCAGACCAGCGATGCGCCGGCGATACTCAGCCGCCGTCTTCTCGTCCTCCTGCACGTTCTGCATGAGCCACGTCGTCATCCCGAACTCTTGCAGGCCACGCAGCGTCTCGTAGCCATGCCAGTCGTACAGGTCCCGCCCGTACGCAGCCACGAAGTCGGCGTACTGAGCGTTGGTCTGCCATCCAAGACTGTGGTGCTCAACAGCCGTGACCATCAGATCCCACTCCGGGTGATCGAAGCAGAAGGCCTCGAAGTCGATCAGGATCACGTGCCCCTGGTCGTCCACCATGAGGTTCTGCACGTGAGCATCCCCATGCACAGGGCCCTTGGGCGTCTCGAACCGCAGCTCGGCGTACTTGTCCCGCAGCTCCCGCCAACGCTTCCGCAGAAAGACCTTGTCATCCTCTGGAATCAAGGCCCGGTCCAACCGCAGCTCTTGCTTGTCGAAGGGGTCGAACGAAGGCAGCTCAAGCCCCTCAGGCACCGTCAGGGAGTGCAGATCCCGAAGGATGCCCCCCAGCTCCCCGTAGGTCGCCTTCCGATCACCTTCGACGATCAGATGCCAGAAGGTCACGGGGTGACCATCGATCATGAGCGGCTGCTCAAGATCCCCGACGATGCGCGCCGCGGGGAACCCTTCCTCAGCCAGCCACCGCGAAACGGCCACCTCTGTACGTGCCTTGGGCAGCCACTCCCGCCCACGAGCCACGCGCACGATCACCGGCGCCGAAGCCAGCCGGAACAACGCGTTCTCCCCGAGCCTGATCAACTCCGCGTCTCTGTCGTAGAGCCCCGCCGCCCGGCACGCGGCGACCATCACCCGCGTAGCCCCCGCCGACGTGAACCCCTCTTCCGATCGAGCAGCGTCAAACGCCATGCCCGTACCAGCTCCCCTAGTCGCGCACGATCAACTAGCGCACGCCCACGGGTGACCAACCCGACGCACGCTCAGACACGACCTTGACCGTACCGAGGATCTTCGGCTGAGAGCGAGACCGGCACCGATACCGGGCAACCATGCGTCAAAACCGGGCCACCGCCCTGGCGGGTGCACGAGGTCCAGCCATCCAAAAGCGCCTTCCCAGACGGACCCTGGCGTAGGCAGCTATCGTAAAAGAGTCCGTTATGAGGCCTTCGGAGATCATCCGACTTAGGGTTCGCGCTCTGACGGGGACAATTTCGCTAATCGCTTCCCCTTCTCCCGGATCTCCAAGAGCTGTAAGAGTGACACAGTAGAGCCCGACTGCGTGGGCCAACAATCCCGTGTCCGGATGCAATGTCCCTAGTGACACAACACTTCCCCTCTTAACTGAAGCAGACATTTCCTCGCGTGCCTCACGCTCAATGTCACGTTCCGGCTCGGAACACTCAGCAAATCCCCGAGGAATCTCTAGATGCCAAGAGCGGGTTGCGTGCCTGAAATGCTTCAATAGGACGATCTTTCCGCGAAAGATCGGGAGAAATGCTATCCCAGGGAGGGTGCTGTGTGGCACTATCCTGACATAGGTTCCTGTGGTCCCGTTGGGGAATTCGACAGGATCTCGCAACGTCATGAAGTACGGGTCCTGGTAAACCACTCCTACTTCAGCCCACGATTCCGGCATCCCTTGCCCCAAGAGATGCTCTTTCATGCCTCTCTCTATCTCGGCTACGCGGGGCAGATCTTCCACTATTTCATACGTGGGCCCCGCAGAATTCTCGAAGAGATCACCACGGTTATCCCGAAGCACTTCATAGTAGCCTCTGCTACGTCCGCCTATATCCCGCGTAGCAGCATCCCGACAGGACTCACCTTTCATGTCGGGACTCATACTTACGTCCCTTTGTCTTCTTGTGAGGGCTCCGCGTAAGCATCATGCCCAGGGTAGTTATAGTAGCCGCGCTCCCTGGCAGAATTAATGGTTTCCATCTGCAGATCACGAAGGTGCTGGGCGTTAACCTTTTGTATCCTCTTCATTCCGCGAACTAGCTGTGAACGACGGAAGTCAATCTTCGCCCAGTCGAAGGCGTACAAGCCAATCTCGACTGTTACTTCGACAGCGCCCTCTCCAGCTGGCGCCAGTTCGACGATATCCGGGGGAGGGGCAATAGGAACGAGGTCCCCCATATGAGAGAAGAACCCCAGGAACCAACTTCCCCACCGATATATCTTGGCTACGGCAATGGCTCGCTCGCTTCGGGTCTGCTTGCCGCTTTCCAGGGACCAACTAGCAAGCATCGCCTGGAACGTCTTGTACGTGTCATATATTTCTGTCAGGGTTTGGTCATTTTGGGTTTGCGCATACAGGTTTTTCTCCAGCGCCTCTATCATCGCTTTCCACTCAGGGCTATCTCTGAGAAATACGATGTCGGCGTGGGTTAGCTCGCTCGGGTCAGGCACTGCTAGTTGAGCGGTCTGCTGAAAAGCATCCCAGGTTCTCCATGTATCAAGCAAATGTGCTCGCTCAGCTATATCTGTGAGTTCTCCTTCAGCATCTGGTATCGAAACCGGAGGACCACCAAGGGGCCATGCAATTCTAGCCTCAAAGGGGGTCGGGAAGCCCTGAGGCACGTACGAGAGAACTCCAATCTTGCTGGGAAGGTTCGAATTATAGACCAGATCTATCCACTGCTTGATTTCATACGTGAATTCATCTGTCCTGTACCGGCTTGTCACTGGATTCCCGTAGGTGACAAACTTCTCGTACATCTGCCCGCGACGCACCAATCCGTTCTGCTCACTAACCCAGTCCGCTACGCTCCTTATCTTCGCGGCGAGCCGGCTGATGCGTTCTGCTTTTACATGCTTATGCGCCTTAGACAACAAAGCTTTGGCAAGTACTACACGAGCAGACTGCCTCACCGAGTCATCTCCACTCAACTTGGAGAACTGCATGCCAAAGTTGAGGGCCATTTCTCCAACTTCTACTTCGTGAGCGCTGACCTCGTGTAGAGATTCTTCTTCAGGCTGGGAGGTATTTTCGCGCTGCTCAATGTCACTGAGGCCACCGAGTCGAGCACAGGTAAGTTCAGATGACTGCAAGGTACTAGCCAGGCGCGAGATAGCGTTCTCGCCATGCGGCAGTACATCAATTCCATCCGGCTTCTGGCTAAAATCCGTCTCCTCGAACAGAAATGGCACGATCACCTCACCGCTCATCAGCTCAGCAAGGTACTGTCCGTCATCGGACAAGGCTGCCCCAACCAGCATTGGGGTGTTCCAGAACGCAGTACGATTTACAATCACGTTCCTAGAAAATAGAAGTGATCGCATATATTCAACGCGCTGCACGTCGCCGTACTCCTCGGGCGCATCCGAATCTTCTACACCTAGTCGCCCCTGATCAACGACACTGTCCAATAGCGCCTTCAAAGAATCTCCCGCCTGCGAGACAGTTCCAAAGAGCTCTCTGGGGAGGAATTGGTTATCTAGGCATTGCGGCACTGTGCTGAGCGGTCGCGTTACAAGTCGAGGTTCCACTACTCTGGTGGCCATTACGGGCTCCTTAAGGAAAATGCCAGAATCCCCGACAGCAGAACAGATCAGTCCCGCAAACTCATTGTTCCCATGAGCCAAACTCATTGTTCCCATGAGCGTCGAACTGCCAGGGGATCAGCGCCATGACTATCACTGCCGACTCACTCTGGGATGCATCGGCAAAGGTTGGTCGCCGACCCGTCGATGCCTCTTGTCTGGCAGAAGGCTTCTTCCTCCACGTTACGACGGTTCGCAGCTTCTGGCATCTACTAGAGGCCCGCATGAGCCAGACGCGGTCCGTGGCGAGCAACGCAGCATCTTGAGGCAGCACTTGAAGAACGAGCGTGGCCGCAGATGGGGTCGTGTCCCGCTACGTCGCGTATAGGGCATCAAGGGCTTCGCATTGCGGTACGAGGCCCCTGACGATCTCCGCAGAGGCGGTCGCCCACGAGACGTCCTGCTGAGGGCAGTCGATCCCCCGGTCCGGCGAGAGCGATTCCCCCGAGGTAAGCCCCCCGATCTTCAGATGCGGTCGTCATTCCATCAGCGGCAGATACACCCGGTTCCCGCTCGCCGCCACGGCGGCAACGCCATCCTCGCCGTGAGCCAGCCGGCCCCAGCCTCAAAAAGATCACACCATTCCAGGTATGACGCAAGATACTAGCTAGGGGTGCGCAATCTCATACACCGACGTTCAGCTATCGCAGTGCTGAGCGCCATCTTTCATTATGGGCGATAGCCAAGTTTCCCATCGCATGGGCCTCTCCATACGGGTCGCCTTCCGCCTTGTAGAGGCCGGCGGCCTTGCGGTAGGTATCAACGGATTCATCATATCGCTGCAGCTTTAGTAGGCTGGCACCGCAGTTTCCGGTTGCCCGGGCTCTACGATGTCCATCTCCAAATCTCCCGAAGATCTGCTCAGCTTCCTGGTGAACATGAAGCGCTTCATGGAAACGTCCCAGCCGGTACAGGGCCGTTCCTTGGTTATCCAAAGATCCGCCCAGTCGATGCTGGTCGCCGATTCTTCGGAATGTCTCTGATGCCTGTTGGTGAAGGTTTAGAGCCCGACTAAAATCTTGCAGCCCCTGAAGAGCCGTTCCTTGGTTATCCAGGGCTGTGGCCCTGCGATACTGGTCGTCGAGATGTTCAAAAATTTCTTCAGCTCGATGGTGGGCATCGAGTGATTCCTCAAAGAGAAACAACTCCATTAGCGAGACGCCTAGATTTGTAAGGGCACTAGCTTCACTGGGCAGGTTCCCGAATTCATGAAAGACAAATGCCGCGCGGCGGTGAAGTTGGGCAGCCTCGGTGAAATTCCGCAACCCTTGAAGGGCTACTCCTCTCGCGTCCAACGCTTTTTGTTCCTCAAGTTGATCCCCCATTTCTCTGAAGATCTGCACTGCCTGCTGGTAGGTTTCGGTGGCTTCGTCAAAGCGTCGTGCGTCCTGCAGATCCAGGCCCAAGTTGTGGAGAACTCCGCCTTCACGCTGTCGCTCGCCCAACTCTTGGAAAATAGCTACTGCCTGCCGATGAGCGTCGATCGCCTCGTCAAACCGCCGCATGTGACGCAAAACAAGGCCCAGGTTGTTTAGCGCAGTTGCTAGCCCATGTCGGTTTCCGGTTGCTTCCGTTGCCCGGACAGCCACCTGAGCGGTGTATAGCCAGTCCTGGACGTGCCGACGCCAGTTCAAGAAGACGCCTAGAGCCAAAGAAAGCAAAGCGGCTTCGGTAAGAAGATCCTCATCCTCCGCGAGGGTTACAGCTGCGACCAGGCAATCATGCTCATTGTCAAGCCAAGAAACCGCAGCATATCGGTCAGCGAAGCGGTCTGCCACAGGCTCATCAGTCGCGACCTCAAGGAAAGAATTCGCAGCCCTAGTACTACTCAAGAGATGGTCGAGGAGACGCATGATCGCCGTTTTACGCTGATCATGGTCAGCCAATGCTCGGCTGTGCTCATCAGCATAGATACGGATCAGGTCGTGCATACCCCAGCGCTCACTCTGCCGTTTTTCCAGAAGATGAGCCCGGGTAAGTCCTACCATTAGTCTCCGCGCTGTGACAGCTGGGCGGTCTAGTAGCGCTGCGGCAGTCTCCGTAGAGATTTCCGGCCCAGGAGTAAGAGCGAGCAAACGAAAGGCGCGAGCCAGCTCGCCATTGTCACTACTCAGTTGGCGGTAAGACAAGTCGAAAGCAGCACGCACTGAGAGTGGGCGCCCCTGTTCGTCGACGTCGTCGTACTGAAGAATCTCCATACGCATTCGGGCATCGCTCAGATCGGCGATCTGGTCGCCCAGTGGCCGATCTGGCTCATCCCGAAGCAATGCCGCAATGATATGCAAGGCCAACGGCAACCGTCCGCACAGCATGGCCAAACGCTTGGCGTCCGCAGGATGAGCCGAGATGCGGTTGTCCTCAGAGTGGGTCGCTCGCAGTGCCTCCTGCAGGAGTTCTACGGCCTCATCAATAGGTAGGGCTGTCAGTTCCACACGATGGGCGGACAGCGCCGAGAGATTATGACGGGACGTGACGATCACTCGATGGGGCGGACCGGGAAGCAATGGCGAGACGTGACCAGCAGCCGCAGCGTTGTCCAACACCATGAGCAGAGGGCTCTCGCTCTCGGCAAGGCGGTCCAGGAAAACCCGCCAGAGATCCAATTTCCCCTGAGAGGTCGGCGGTATGACTGCATCCGCTACCCCCAGGGCACGCAGCAAGTGTTCGGCTGTAGTACCCGCCTCTTGAGGACCACTGGGGCTATAGCCGTACAAATCAGCGAAAAGGATGCCACCGGGGAACCAACCATGCTTACGAGCTTCGTGTGCCGCATGTACCGCAAGAGCGGTCTTACCTGCTCCTCCCATACCGACGATGGCCGAGATAACCGGCGAGTGTTGAGGACGCTGCGGAGCGAGTCGAACAAGGAGTTCTTCCAGCAAGCCGCTACGACCGGTGAAACCCACTGGGTCAGGTGGCAGGCTCACTGGCCCTGAAGTTGGCATGGGTGCGTCTCGCGGGCCCTGCACCGTTCTAGTTCTAGGGCGGCCTCCTTGGTTGGCCGAACGCTCACGTCGGGCTGCAATGAGCATCTGCAGCCACACACCCTCCGAGAGTTTTTGGTATGCAACCTCTTGCCGGACACGGGCTTGCAGGAAAGCAATCAGCACCTTGAAGTACCGCTCCGACCTCTGACCGGGGATCGCTTTGCCGGTCAGCCAGTCGTCAATGGTCGCAAGGCCGACGCCAAGCGGTGGCCGCTGATCTTTGCCAAGCTTGACCAGTCGGCTCAGCGGAGGCTCTCCTGCCGCTTCATACAACCGGCGCAGTTCACCCCAGAACCGATCCGCAGCCCCGCTCACGAAGACGCACCGCCTGTCCGGGCCATCCGGAGCATCTCTCGCCCGGAAATCCTGTTCCTGCTGCGCTGACCAGCGTACTTACATCGCGATGCCTCGTGAGGAGATCGCCGGAAACCCTCCGGAAGGTGGACACCTGTTCCACCAGCGCCCGGACGGAGACGACCACCGGGCCCGTTCCGGAGGTTTTCTCCCTATGTCCGTCCTCCCTCAGGTGCTCGAAGACGGGGCCATCCTTGGGTGTGCCGCCACTGTCTTGTACGCGGTCACGGTGGCCACCACAGCTCTCACCTCAGTGCTCGCCCGTTCCTCCGAGCGACGCCGCGACGCACGCGAGACTCTCAAGGTCCTGTTGGGCCGCCGGCCTGCCCGTTAACTTCCTCCATAGGGCATGGGGCACGAGATGCCCCTGTGAGGAAGGCGTGCACGGTCCGCACCCCCAACGAGGCTTGATGCTTCTTGGAAACGCGGACCGTGCGCGGGTGAGTGTTAGTCCGCGATCGGCAGGTACACCCTGTTCCCGGCAGCCGCGAACTCCTTCGACTTCTGGAGCATCCCCTCCGCGACCTCCTCGGGAGACGCCCCCTCGGCCGCCGCACCCCCGAACCGCTCTGTGATGCTTTGGCTAATCTTCATCGAGCAGAACTTCGGCCCGCACATGGAGCAGAAGTGAGCCGTCTTGGCCGGCTCGGCCGGGAGCGTCTCGTCGTGGAACTCGCGGGCCGTGTCGGGGTCGAGGGCCAGGTTGAACTGGTCCTCCCAGCGGAACTCGAAGCGGGCGTCCGACAGCGCGTCGTCCCACTCCTGTGCGCCCGGGTGTCCCTTGGCGATGTCCGCCGCATGGGCCGCGATCTTGTAGGTGATGACGCCGGTCTTCACGTCGTCACGGTTGGGCAGTCCCAAGTGCTCCTTGGGGGTGACGTAGCAGAGCATGGCCGTGCCCCACCATGCGATCATCGCGGCGCCTATGCCCGAGGTGATGTGGTCGTACGCCGGAGCGACGTCCGTCGTCAGCGGGCCGAGCGTATAGAACGGAGCCTCATCGCAGATCTCCTGCTGCAGGTCGATGTTCTCCTTGATCTTGTGCATCGGGACATGTCCCGGGCCCTCGATCATGGTCTGTACGTGGAAACGCTTCGCGATCCGGTTGAGCTCCCCGAGCGTGCGCAACTCCGCGAACTGCGCCTCGTCGTTGGCGTCCGCGATGGAGCCTGGCCGCAGGCCGTCACCGAGGGAGTAGGTGACGTCGTAGGCGGCGAGGATCTCGCACAGTTCCTCGAAGTTCTCGTAGAGGAACGACTCCTTGTGATGGGCGAGGCACCAGGCCGCCATGATCGAGCCACCGCGCGAGACGATGCCGGTCTTGCGGTTCGCGGTGAGCGGCACGTACGCGAGGCGCACGCCCGCGTGGACCGTCATGTAGTCCACACCTTGTTCGGCCTGCTCGATGACGGTGTCCTTGTAGATCTCCCAGGTGAGCTCCTCGGCCTTGCCGTCGACCTTCTCGAGCGCCTGGTACAGGGGCACCGTGCCGATGGGGACGGGGGAGTTGCGCAGCACCCATTCGCGGGTGGTGTGGATGTTCCGGCCGGTGGACAGGTCCATGACCGTGTCGGCGCCCCAGCGGGTCGCCCAGGTCATCTTCTCGACCTCCTCCTCGATGGAAGAGGTGACCGCGGAGTTCCCGATGTTGGCGTTGACCTTCACCAGGAACCGCTTGCCGATGATCATCGGCTCGATCTCGGGGTGATTGACGTTCGCGGGCAGTACGGCCCGGCCCGCGGCGATCTCCTCACGGACGACCTCAGGTGAAACGTTCTCCCGAACGGCCACGTACTCCATCTCGGGCGTGATCTCCCCGCGTCGTGCGTACGCGAGTTGGGTCACGGCCTGGCCGTCGCGGCTCCGGCGGGGCTGGCGCGGCCGCCCCGGGAACACCGCGTCGAGGTTGCGCAGCCCGCCACGCGGCGAGGTGTGCTTGATCCCGTCGTCCTCCGGGCGCACGGGGCGGCCCGCGTACTCCTCGGTGTCCCCCCTGGCGACGATCCAGTTCTCGCGCAGGGGGAGCAGCCCCCGCCTGACGTCGGTCTCCGCGGTCGGATCGGTGTACGGGCCGGAGGTGTCGTACAGGGTGACGGACTGTCCGTTGGTGAGGTGCACCTGGCGGACCGGCACTCGCACATCGGGGCGTGAGCCCTCGATGTACGCCTTGTGCCAGCCGATGGACTTCCCGGCCTCCAGGGAAGGTTCACCCTGGCTGTTGTCGCCCTCGGACGCGACGGAGGCCCCGTCCGTCTGGCTGGAGGCAGGCGTGCGTGTGTCCTCGATGGTCATGAGACCTACTCCCTACGCCGGCATTACCCGGTAACAGGTTCAGCGGTCGACGCAGCGATTTCCGCCCGACGATGTTCCACGTGAAACATCGCGTCTGCGGAGGTCAGCGCCCTCTCAGCCCGGTGCTCCGAGCTCCCGCGTGTGCAAAGGTGCCTCCACGCTAGCGGCAGATGTGGCGCGGTGAACAGTGGGCATCGCTCGTTCTTGCGATGATCGGTCGGTGACCACGACGCAGCAGCCCCCGCCTCCGCCCTCCGAGCCGCCCCACGGCCATGGCCCCGGAAACGGCCGTGGGCATGGCTCCGACGGCGGCCACGGCCATTCCCACAGTCATAGCCACGGCCCCGCCGCGCCCGTTTCGCAGCATCTGCGCAAGGTCATCGCGGCGGTGCTGATCCCCTTCGCGACCGCGGTCGTCGTGGGACTCGTCGTGCTCTGGCCCGGCGGCGCCCCGGGGCACGAACGCACGGGGGTGGGCTTCGACCGGCAGACGCAGCAGGCCACCGTCACCAAGGTCGAAGAAGTCAGCTGCTCGTCGGTGAACGCCTCGGGCGACACTCCGACCGGCGACACATCCACCGCCGAGGGCTCGTCCGCCCAGCAGCAGGCGAACGGCACCTGCAAGAAGGCCACGGTCCGGATCGACACCGGTGACGACAAGGGCCGCACGTTCACGGAGATCGTGCAGCCGGACCAGTCACGGCAGTTGGAGCAGGGCCAGGAGGTCGTGGTCGCGTACGAACCGGCCGCGCCCAAGGACCTGCAGTACTCGGTCACCGATGTGAACCGGAAGTTGCCGATGGCGCTGCTCGCCGGGATCTTCGCGCTCGCCGTCGTGGTCGTGGGCCGGATGCGGGGCGTCATGGCCCTCGTGGCGCTGGCCGTCAGCTTCCTGGTGCTGACCCTCTTCATCCTGCCGGCCATCCTGCAGGGCTCGAACCCGCTGGTGGTGGCGGTGGTCGGGGCGAGCGCCATCATGCTCATCGCCCTCTACATGTGCCACGGGCTCTCGGCCCGGACATCCGTGGCGGTGATCGGCACCCTGATCTCGCTGCTGCTGATCGGCGTGCTGGGGTCGGGGTTCATCGACTGGGCCTACCTGACCGGCAACACGGACGACAACACCGGTCTGATCCACGGGCTGTACCCGACGATCGACATGAGCGGTCTGCTGCTGGCGGGCGTCATCATCGGTTCGCTCGGTGTGCTCGACGACGTGACGGTGACCCAGACCTCGGCGGTCTGGGAGCTGCACGAGGCCAATCCGACGATGGGCTGGCGGAACCTGTACCGCGCGGGCATCCGGATCGGCCGCGACCATATCGCGTCGGTGGTCAACACCCTCGTTCTCGCCTACGCCGGTGCCGCGCTGCCGCTGCTGCTGCTCTTCTCGATCGCGCAGAGCAGCGTCGGCACTGTCGCCAACAGCGAGTTGGTCGCCGAGGAGATCGTGCGCACGCTCGTCGGCTCGATCGGCCTGGTGGCCTCGGTGCCGGTGACCACCGCGCTTGCCGCCCTCGTCGTCTCCGCCGACCGTCCGAACACCGCCGAAGCGACGTCCGTGCCCGCTCCGGCCCGTGGCGGAAGGGGCCGTCGGCGCAAGCGCTGAAGCGTTACGGCACCCCCGGCGCCGTAACGTTCAGCCCGCGCTCTGCTCCTCCGCCAGGATGCGGTCCAGCGCTTCGTCGAGCAGTGCGTCGAAGTCGGCGAGGGAACGCTCCTGCCCGAGCGGCACGAGCTTGTCCGTGCGGTCCAGGAAGGCCACCAGAGGCGCCGTGCCGACCCGGAACATCGCCTGATCGGTTCCCACCTGAAGCCGGATCAGGACCTCGCCGAACGTCTCCGGATCGGCGGGCGCGATGTGGACGTCTCCGTCCCCGCACGGTCGGCCCACTCCGTCGATGAGCAGCTCCCGCCCGAAGGCCCAGGTCACCGGGGCATCTCCGGGCAGGTGAAAGGTCAGCCGCACGGCATAGGGATCACAGGTCTCGTAACGCAGCTCCACCGGAATGCGGAAGGAGAGCTCCTCCGAGACGAGGAAGCTCATCATGACCTCTGCCTGTACCGACTCGCGCATCGCCTACCCCGCCGTGTTCGTCGACTGGCCAGGATCGTCCGCCTGACACCCCTGGAAGTTTGCTGAAAGTACACGGGAGATCACAAGGAGTGATTTTTCAGATGCTGATAGAGATCGCGAGTGTCCCTAGTAGCTTTCCGATCTCCGTCTGCAACTGACGGGCCACCGGCATCAGCCGGGCCGCCTGGTGCGCGGGCAGCGAGATGGCGAGGGTCCCGGCAGTCGTCCCCACGGTGATGGGAATCGCGGCGCAGACCGTCCCGAGGGCGTACTCCTGCTGCTCGACCACCGGCTCCATGCGCCCGAGGCGCCCGAGCCGCCGGAGCAGCGTCTCCTCGTCGCGGACCGTGTACGGGGTGAGCGACTGCACCGGATAGCGGTCCAGGTGGTCGCGGCGGGCCTCCTCGCTCAGCTGGGACAGCAGACACTGCCCGATGGCGTGGGCGTGCCCCGTCTCGCGGAAGTCGGCCCACTCCTCGACGGCCGGGGCGCTCGGGCTGTCGGCTACGCACATGACCTCGATCTCGCCGTCCCGGTAGATCGCGAAGTAGACGGGCACGCCCAGGGCGTCCCGCCAGTGCGCCAGTGCCTCGCTCACCGTGCTGCGACGTTTCTGCTGCGCTCCGCTGCTGCTCAGCCGCTCGGCCGCCTCGCCGAGGAAGAACAATCCCTTCTCCCGCCGCAGATAGCCCTCGTGGACCAGCGTGCGGAGCAGGTGGTACGCGGTGGGCAGCGCGAGCCCGGCGTCCCGGGCCAACTGTTTGGCGGGAGCCCCGTGTTCCCGCTCGGCGACGGCCTCCAGCAGCCGCATCGCCCGCTGCACGGAACCGATCAGGGTGCCGGAATTCGCCTCCGGCACGGTCGGCGGCGCGGGAGACGGGATGCGGGCGCCCCTGCCCGGCCCGTGCCCGTGCCCGTGTGGCGGTACGGAGCGGACGAGCCCTGTCGCCTGCGCCTGGCCCCGAGGTGATGTCAGCAGCTGGGCTTCGGTAGGCGGTGATGATGACGGCGCCTGCGCCTGCGCCGGGGACGAACCCGAGACAGCCGGCCGCTGCGTCGGCGACGGGGGCGCGGGAGACTCCGGCCGCCGCGCGTTCTCCTCACCCGGCGAGGTACGTGGCTGCACCGGGGGAGCCGGGGCCGTCGAGGACGTCGTACGCGGAGGTGGTGGTGGGCCGTGCGTCTCCGGGGCTCGCACACGGGGCTGTTCGGCGGTCGTCGCGGGTGTCGCTCGTGGGCCCGGCTGGGTGGGAGGAACCGCGCTCTGGGCCGACCGGGAGCGTGGCCGGGTGGACGGGGAGAGCGGTTCTGCTGGTGCGGTGTCAGCCGTGGCCAAGGGTCACTCCCGAAGCGCGAGGAGGGCCGCCCGCGCGGGGGACACGGGAGGAGATGCGCCGCCCGCGGGGATCGAGCCCGCGACGAGTTTCCGGACTCTAGCCGCCCGTCACCGCGCGCATACGGCCCCGCTGGGAAACTTCCCCCTGGCGAGGGAACCTCACGTTCCTGTTACCGGCGTGCCCTGACCGGGCTCACCCACTCACGCCTCAGCCGGTTGCACGCCGTTGACGTCTCACCAGTCTCCGCGCGACGAGGATCCCGCCGTGAACTTCCTGACGACGTAGATCAGTCCACCGACCAGGGCCACGAAGACCAGCACCTTGAAGAGCAGGCCCACCACGACCTGGACGACGCTGACTATCAGCCCACCGAACACCAGCAGGGCGATGACCGGCACCGCGATCCACTTCACCCACCACGGCATCCCCGCCAAGATCTCCCGCATCGCCCTTGCTCCTTGTGTCTCCACCCGTCGCCCGCCACCGGGCACTGATTCCGGGCTTCCCGCTGTCTGTCATCGATGCTAGGGCCGCGCAAGGGTGTTCCGGGGGCTTCGCACCCCTTGTCCGTCCCTGATCGTCCCCCTAGGGAACGCCGGAGCGGACGTCAGCCCTCCGGCGGAGAGAACACCACCACGACCCTCAGGTCCTCGGTGATGTGGTGGAACTTGTGGGCGATCCCGGCCGGCACGTACACGACACTGCCGCGCGCCACCTGGGTCGTCTCCAGCCCTACCGTGAGCGAGGCACGGCCGCTCACGACGAGGTACACCTCGTCCTGGCCATGCGGCTTCTGCGGATCGAGTTCACCGGCATCGAGCGCGTACAGGCCGACCGACATGTTCCGCTCGCGCAGGAACTGCAGGTAGGCACCGTCGTTGGCGGCGCGCTCCGCCTCAAGCTCGTCCAAGCGGAATGCCTTCATCGACTTAGTCGCCCCTGCCCAGTACTCGTACCGATCGCTTCTGCCACGATCAGACACATGATGAATTTCCTAGTCAAGACGATCGCCAACGCGGGCGCCCTGGCCGTCGCGGTGTGGCTGGTCGGCGAAATCACGCTGACCGGGGACAGCACGGGCAAGAAGGTCGGCACCCTGCTGCTGGTCGCACTCGTCTTCGGTCTGGTGAACGCGGTGGTCAAGCCGCTGGTGCAACTGCTGACCCTCCCCCTGTTCATCCTGACGCTCGGCCTGTTCACGCTGGTCGTGAACGCCCTGATGCTGATGCTCACCTCGTGGCTGGCCGACGTCCTCGACCTGAGTTTCCACGTGGAGGGCTTCTGGACCGCCGTCCTCGGCGGTCTGATCATCTCGATCGTCTCCTGGGCGCTCTCCCTCGTCCTGCCCGACGGGGACTGAGGGTCCGGCATGACGTACCGAGTCTGCTTCGTCTGCACCGGCAACATCTGTCGGTCCCCGATGGCCGAGTCCGTCTTCCGCGCCCGTATAGAGGAGGCGGGACTCGGCGGACTGGTCGAGGTCGACAGCGCGGGCACCGGGGGCTGGCACGAGGGCGACGCCGCCGATCCGCGCACGGTCTCCGTCCTGGAGTCCAACGGCTACGACAGCGTCCACGCGGCCCGGCAGTTCCAGGTCTCGTGGTTCTCCCGCCTCGACCTCGTCATAGCCCTCGACGAAGGCCACCTCAAGGCTCTGCGTCGCCTGGCGCCGACGCCGGCGGACGCGGACAAGGTCCGGCTCCTGCGCTCCTACGACCCCGCCGCCGGAGACGACCTCGACGTTCCGGACCCCTACTACGGGGGCATGGACGGGTTCGAGGAGTGCCTGGAGCTCGTGGAGGCCGCGAGTCCAGGTCTGCTGGCCGCCGTACGCGAGAAGGTGGAGGTAGGGGCCGCATGAGCACGGAGAACCCCGCTACGGGTCCCGGCGAGGGCACCCGCGCGGTGCGCGCCGGACTGCCCGAGCCGGTCAAGCACGAGCCCACCCTCCCCGGGCCGGTCTTCGCCGCCCACTACCACCTGCCCGGCGAGCCCACGGGCCCGTACGCCTACGGACGCGACCAGAACCCCACCTGGACCCTTCTGGAACAGGCCATCGGCGAACTGGAGGCCCCCGGGCAGGACGACGTCGAGACGGTCGCCTTCGCCTCCGGCATGGCCGCCATCTCGGCCGTCCTCTTCTCCCAGGTCCGCTCCGGTGACGTCCTCGTCCTGCCGAGCGACGGCTACAACGTGCTTCCGCTGGCCGGCGAGCAGCTGCGGTCGTACGGCGTCGAGGTGCGCAGCGCACCGACGGGCGGCGACGCCCAGCTCGACGCCCTGGACGGCGCCAGGCTGCTGTGGATCGAGACACCCTCGAACCCGGGGCTGGACGTGTGCGACGTGCGGCGGCTCAGCGAGGCGGCCCGCGCGCGGGGGTGCCTCGTGGCCGTCGACAACACCCTGGCGACACCGCTGGGGCAGCGCCCGCTGGATCTGGGTGCCGATTTCGCCGTGGCCAGCGGAACGAAGCAGCTGACCGGTCACGGGGACGTGCTGCTCGGGTACGTCGCCGGGCGTGACCCCGCGCTGATGGCCGGGGTGAGGCGATGGCGCAAGATCGTCGGAGCGATCCCGGGCCCGATGGAGGCCTGGCTGGCCCACCGCTCGCTCGCCACCCTCCAACTGCGTGCGGACCGGCAGAACGTCAACGCCCTTGCCGTGGCCGAGGCGCTCAAGGGTCGGCCCGAAGTCACCGGATTGCGCTATCCCGGGCTGCCCGACGACCCCTCGCACAAGATCGCCTCGCAGCAGATGCGGCGCTACGGGTGCGTGGTGTCGTTCGCGTTGCCCACACGCGCGCGTGCCGACCGTTTCCTCGACGCGCTCCGCCTGGTGGACGACGCCACGAGCTTCGGCGGGGTGCGCTCCACCGCCGAGCGGCGAGGCCGTTGGGGAGGCGACGCGGTGCCGGAGGGCTTCATCCGTTTCTCGGCAGGTGCGGAGGACACCGACGATCTCGTGGCGGACGTGCTGCGGGCGCTCGCAGTCTCTACCGAGTAGTACCGCGCTACGTACAACGGACGGTCCGAGCCTCCCCCCTCGTGGCTCGGACCGTCCCCGGTTCCGCGCGCGAAGAACCGCGCGAACAAGGCTAGTTGACTCTGTGTCAGTGTCCAATCACAGTAGCGACAGAGACCTATCGACTTATTTATAGTTGGGCGCTCCGGGGGCGGCGAGGGGAGGCGACCATGGATCTGGCCCTACTGCGGACGTTCGTGACCGTGCACCGGGCCGGTTCCTTCACCCGTGCCGCCGCCCTGCTCGGTCTGTCGCAGCCGGCCGTCACCTCGCAGATACGCACTCTCGAGCGGCAACTCGGCCGCCCGCTCTTCCTGCGCAAGGCCCGGGGGGTGACGCCGACGACCATCGGCGACGAGCTCGCCCACAAGGCTGCCCCGCATCTCGACGCGCTGGTGGAGATCGCCGAGACCGGCCTCGACGACGACTCCTCCTTACGGACCCTCCATCTCGCCGGCCCGCCGGAGTTCACCGCCGAGCGGGCCCTGCCCGCGCTCACCGCCCTGACCGGCGACGACGGCCAGGGGTTCGCGCTGCGGGTCTCCTTCGGAAACTCCGACGAGGTGCTGGAGGGCCTTGCCGCCGGACACCACGACCTGGCCATCACCACCGCCCAGCCGCGTGGTGCCCTGCTCGCAGCGGCCCCCCTCTGCGACGAGGAGCACGTCCTGGTCGCCGCCCCGCGCTGGGCGGACGTGATCGGTCCGGGGAGGCCGGGGCGCAAGGGGGCGCACACGCTGGAGGAGCTTCCCCTCGTCGAGGTACACGAGTCACTGCCCTTCATCACCCGCTACTGGGCCTCGGTCTTCGACGCCCGGCCCGCCACCTCCGGGACCGTCGTCGTCCCGGACCTGCGCGCGGTCATCGCCTGTGCGATCTCGGGCGCGGGGCTGGCCGTGGTCCCCCGCTACCTGTGCGCTTCCGCCCTGGAGCGCGGTGACCTCGTCACGCTTCTCGAACCCGCGGTGCCCCCGTTGCGAACCTATTTCCTGGTGGTCCGTACCGGCACCCTGGCCATGGCGCACATCGCGCGGGCGCACGAGTGGCTGCTGGAGACCTCGGCGAACTGGTCCTGAGGCAACGGTGGACTCCTTGGACAGAGGGGGAGGCCGAGCGCGGAACAGCGGCGAGCGCCGGGGTGCTCCTCTTCCTCGCCCCGGTGATGTTTCACGTGGAACATGCGGGGCCACATTTCTCCCATGACCGTACGACCCGTGGTCAAGCGCACCGCCCGCGCCGTCCTGCTCGACGGCGACGACCTGATCCTGATCAAGCGCACCAAGCCGGGCATGGATCCCTACTGGCTCACGCCGGGCGGCGGGGTCGAGCCGGAGGACACCACGGTCGTCGACGCGCTCCACCGCGAAGTGCACGAGGAGCTCGGCGCCAAGATCACTGATGTGGTGCCCTGTTTCGTGGACACCGTCGAGCACATCGGCGAGGACGGCGGCGCCACCGGTGTGAAGGTCCAGCACTTCTTCGTCTGCCGTCTGGAGTCCATGGATCCCTCCAAGCGGCACGGCCCCGAGGTGGAGGAGCCCCTGGGGGAGTACGAGATCGTGCGTATCCCCTTCACCCGGGTCGGCATCGCCTCCGTCCACCTCGTCCCGTTGTCGCTGCGGCACTACCTGGACGGGAACATCGAGGGCGTACGGGCGATGCACGCGCCCGACCTGGGCTGACCGTCCAGAGGCGACCGGTGGCCAACCACCGCCGTCCTGATCTCGGACGTCAGTCCCCGGCGGCCACCAGTTCCTCCACCGAATCGTGGCGTATGCGGTCGGCTGGGATCCCGGCGGCCTTCAGTGCGTCCACACCGCTGCGGATCATGCCGGGCGGGCCGGAGAGGTACGCGTCGTACCCGTTCCAGGGCCCGTGGTCGCGTATGGCGTCGGGCAGCTGGAGCAGTCCGTGCTTGTCCACGACCGGGCGCACCTCGAGCCAGGAGTTGCTCTGCTGCAGCCGCAGCAGGGTGTCGAGGTCGTAGAGGTCCTGGCCGGTGCGGGCTCCGTAGAAGACCTCGACGGGGCGGTGCCGTCCGTGTTCGGCCACGTCCTCCACGATTGCCTTGATCGGCGCGATACCGGTGCCCCCGCCCAGACAGAGCAGGCCGCTGTCGCTGGTGTGGTCGACGGTCATCCCCCCGGCCGGCGGCCCCAGTCGCAGCACGTCGCCGGGCCGGGCACGGTGCACGAGCGAGTTGGAGACCCAGCCCGCGGAGATCGCCTTCACATGGAACGACAGCAACCCGTCCGAGCGCGGCGCGGAGGCGAAGGAGTAGTGCCGCCAGATCCGCGGCCACCAGGGAGTCTCCAGGCTCGTGTACTGCCCGGCGAGGAAGGGATACGGCTGGTTCGGACGGACGGTGAGGATCGCTGTGTCCGCGGTTCTCAGATCGTGTGAGACGACCTCGGCGAGCCACCATGGCGGGGATCGCAGCTCGTCGGCGGCCGCCGCGTCGATCATCACCTGGGAGATCGTGGTGTACGTCCGGACCCAGGCGGCCTCGGTCTCGTCGTTCCAGCTTGCCTTGGCGTACCGGCTCAGCGCGCCGATCAGACACTCGCCGACGGCCGGGTAGTGCTCGGCCTGGGTCCCGTACTTGCGGTGGCCACGACCGAGGTTCTGCAGGTAGTCGACCAGGACGGGCGTGTTGTCGATGTGTTCGGCCGCGGTCAGCAGTGCCTTGAGCAGGCGGTCCCGCTGGGCGTCCATCGCCGGGGGGAACATCGAGCGCAGCTCCGGGTGCTGGACGAAGAGCAGCGCGTAGAAGTACGAGGTGACCTTGTCGGCGACAGGTCCGACCTCGGCCATCGTCCGCCGGATGAGAACGGCGTCGGGTGAGCCGGTGGCGGTGTGACCGGCGCGCTCGTCCGACACGAGGGGCTCGAAGACCGAGTGGTCGGAGTCGCGATCCGGGGCGGGCGGAGGACTGAGTGGGGCACTGGGAGGAAAATCCGAACCGGTCTGTATTCGCTCCTGTGCGGCGCTCTCCCGGTTCGGCTGCGGGCCTTCAGGCGGCTCCTGCGAACGACCGACGGGCCGCAGGGCCGCGAGACGGTTGCCCTCTGGCTCCTGCTCCCCGCCAGGGGGCGGCGATGTGCGAGGCGTGAACCATCCGCCTCCGTCAGTGTCCCCCGAAGTACCGTTGCCGGCCGACGTGGTGGTCGGAGCGTCCATGGTCTGCCTCGCCTCGAGCATCTTTCGGTCGATCTGCGTACGTCCTCCAGACGGAAGTCGCACGTTTTCCCCCGCGGACGGCCTTGCTAATCCCCGTTCGTTCCCCGTCGACCAATGCGGCCACATTCAACCCGGGTTTTTGCTCCGTACGGACAAGTAGATGAGAGTGTGACGTGAGCCGCAGCACTCACGGCAGCGTTCCACAGCGCGCGAACGCCCCCGCCTCGTAACGGTAAACGCAGGTTCTCGATCTCCCTGTCCGGTTAGGCTGCATTGAGCTGCGTTCGTACCCCCGCCATGAGACGACTGCATCTCGCTTCGGACACGAACCGGACTCGACCCTACCGGCAGGGCCGTCACGCACAAGTCCCCCCTGGCCGTACCGGTAATTCGACGGGCGCGAATCAGCGATTCCTTCAATTACCGGGCGCGTCAGACCAATTCATAGGCATCCCACAGATCCTGGTGTCGAGTGCGCGCAGACGAACGACACTCCCCCGATCGGGCGCTTCGTTCACCTGCCCCGAATCCGTGAGGTCATGGATGCGAGGCGAGACCCGCCTGCACGCCTATGCCCGGAGACGGATGTTTCACGTGAAACATCCGTCCGCGCGCTGTGCGGTTGTGCACGAGATGGCCAAAAGGGCGCGCGTCCGACGGCAAACCGGTGGACGTCAGAGGCGTGTGTCGGACAACCTGACCTGCGTGTCGACACCATTCCCCACTCCTCTGCCCATTCGCCGTCTGACGCTTCGCGATCTCGTCGCCTGCGCCGACCTGTCCGAGGATCGGGGCTGGCCTCGCGAGGAGCACAAGTGGGGGCTGCTGCTGTCGGCCGGCACGGGATACGGCATCGATGACCCCGAGGGCGGGCTGATCACTGCCTGCGTCGTCACCGAGTACGGCCCTGCGGGTCGCCCGGATCTGGGAGCGATCGGCATGGTGCTGGTCGCCGAGCGGCACGCCCGCCAGGGCATCGGGCGCCGCCTGATGCGGCACGTCCTCGCGGAGATGGGCACGACACCGCTGACCCTGCACGCCACACCGCACGGACGCCCGCTCTATGAGGAGCTGGGCTTCAAGGTCACCGGACGGGCCGAGATGGTGCGCGGGCACTTCACGGCAGGGGGTGCGGACCCCGCGGTGTCCACTCGCCCGGCCACGGCCGAGGATCTCCCCACGATCCTCCGGCTCGACGCAGAGGTGTTCGGCACGGACCGCACCCACGTCCTCACCCGACTGCCCGCCTTCGCTGACCAACTGCGCGTCGCGGAGGAGAACGGCCGAATCATCGGATACGCGGCCGCCTGGCCCAATCTGAACGACCAGGTCGTCGGTCCACTGATCGCCCGCGACACGGAGGCGGCGAAGGCACTCATCGCCTCCCTCGCCGCCCACACGGACCGGCCCTTGCGCACCGACGTCGACGTTCGCCACGAGGAGCTGCTGACGTGGGTGAAGGAACGTGGCCTGGTGTCGATCGCCTTCAACGCCGTGATGACGTACGGGATCTCCGAGCTGCCAGGTGACTGGGCCCGGCGCTACGCCCCACTGACCGTGGCGGCGGGCTGAGGCCCACGCCGACGGTCTCGGCCCACCGACCGTCAGTGGTGGGCGGGTGTCCGTCGGGCGTCCGCTCCCGTGGATTCCGCGACGACCGTGCCGATGACGCTCTGCCTGCGCTCCAGCGCCGCCGCGACGAACGCCAGCGCGAGCGCGCTCGCGGCGAGAGCGGCTCCTACCCAGTTGGGTGCCGTGTAGCCGAGACCCGCGTCGATGACGAGGCCGCCGAGCCAGGCGGCGAGCGCGTTGCCGAGGTTGAAGGCACCTATGTTCACGGCCGAGGCCAGCGTCGGTGCGCCGTGCGCCTGGTCGAGGACCCGCTTCTGCAACGGCGGTACGGTCGCGAAGCCCAGCGCGCCGACCAGTGCCAGGGTCACTGCGGCGGCGATCTTGTCGTGGGCGGTGAATGAGAACAGGGCGAGGACGACGGCCAGCGCGCCCAGCGAGACGTACAGCATGGGCATCAGCGCGCGATCCGCGTACGTGCCGCCCACCAGGTTGCCGCCGACCATGCCCAGGCCGAAGAGAACGAGGAGCCAGGTGACGGAGGAGTCGGCGAAGCCGGCGACATGCGTCATCATCGGCGCGACGTAGGTGACTGCCGCGAACACCCCTCCGAAGCCCAGCACAGTCATCGCCATGGCCAGCAGAACCTGAACGTTCTTGAACGCGGCCAGCTCGTGCCGGAGGCGGACCTCTGTCGGCCTGGGCATCTCGGGAACCAGCCTGGCGATGCCCAACAACCCGACGACGCCCAGCGCCGTGACCCCGGCGAAGGTGACCCGCCAGCCGACGGTCTGTCCGATCAGAGTGCCCAGGGGCACTCCGACGACGTTCGCGACGGTCAGGCCGCTGAACATCATCGCGAGAGCACCGGCCTTGCGGTCCGGGGCGACGAGGTCGGCCGCGACCACCGAGCCGATACCGAAGAAGGCCCCGTGCGCCAGGGAGGCGACCACACGCCCGAGGAGCATGACGGAGTAGGCGGGGGCGAGCGTGGAGAGCAGGTTGCCCGCGATGAACAGCCCCATCAGCAGCATGAGCATCCGTTTGCGGGACACCCGCGTGCCCAGGGTGGTCATGATCGGCGCTCCGAGCACGACACCAAGTGCGTAGCCGGTCACGAGCAGCCCCGCGGTGGGGATGGAGACATCGAAGTCGCCGGCGACCTCGGGCAGCACACCCATGATCACGAACTCGGTCGTTCCGATGCCGAAGGCCCCGATCGCGAGAGCCAGAAGCGCGAGAGGCATGAGGGCTACACCTTCCAGAAGATTGCATGTGCGCTTTACGAGCGTACACAATACTTGCAGACGCGTCATATCTGCTTGAGCTGTCTATTGCACGACTGGCCTATCCTGGAGAGGACAGCTCTGGGACGGAGGACCACCGATGACAGCGACGGATCCCGCGCTCACCGCCCTGGCACAGGGCTGGTGCGCTCTCTCCCTGCTGCACGGTCGGATCGAGGCCCACATCGAACGCGCACTGCAGGCCGGACACGACCTGAGCGTGCGTGAGTACTCCCTGCTGGACGTGCTGAGTCGACAGCACGACGGCGAGGGTGGGCACCTCCAGATGAAGCAGGTCGCCGACGCGGTCGTCCTCAGCCAGAGCGCGACCACCCGCCTGGTCACCCGGCTCGAGGATCGCGGACTGCTTGCGCGCTACCTCTGCCCGACCGACCGTCGGGGCATCTACACCGATGTCTCCGAAACGGGCCTGCAACTCCTCGCGGCAGCACGCCCCACCAACGACGCCGCCCTGCGTGAGGCCCTGGACGCGGCCGCCGAGAACCCCGAACTGGCCCCACTCGTCCGCGTCGTGGAGTCGCTGAACGTGCCCGCGTAGGGTGCGGGCATGGGAGATCTGGAGATTCGCCCGGCGACCGAGAACGACGTCCCGGAGATCGTCGCGATGTTGGCCGACGACCCCTTGGGCGCACAGCGCGAGTCACCGGACGACCTGGCTCCCTATCTCACCGCTCTGGAACGTCTCCGTGGTGACCCGCACCAACACGTGGTGGTCGCCGTCCGTCAGGGCCGCGTCGTCGGGACGCTCCAGCTGACGATCGTTCCGGGACTCTCTCGACGCGGTTCCACCCGGGCGATCATCGAAGGCGTACGGGTCCACGACGAGGAGCGCGGCAGCGGCCTCGGTTCACGGCTCATCGAGTGGGCGATCGAGTCATCACGGGCTCAGGGCTGTCAGTTGGTCCAGCTGACGTCCGATGCCACACGCACCGAGGCCCACCGGTTCTATGAGCGGCTCGGCTTCGAGGCCAGCCATGTGGGCTTCAAACTGCCGCTGTGAGAAGCGGCTCCGGGGACCGCTGGGGGGTCCTGTTTCACGTGAAACATCGCGAGCCGGGACCCTCACAGCAGCAGAACCGTGCTTACCCGATCGCGCGCCACCCCTCGGGATCCACTCCACCGGGCACCGGAGCCCCCTCGTCGTACGGCTGACGCGTGAACACGAACGATCCGAGGTCCAGGTGGCTCACGGTCCCGTCGGGCCTCCGTACGGCCCGCAGGAGCTCTCCCGCGAAATAGCCGTTGAGCCCCGTCCAACTGCCGTCGTCGTTACGTCGGAAACGAGCACCGCGCAGGGTGGCAGCCAGCGGCTCCAGTGAGAGACCTCCCTCGGCGGTGAGCCGCAGCACGAAGCTGTACGTCCCCCAGTACCAAGGACCGACCAGCTCCAGGACCGACCGGTCCACCTCGGCCAGCGGCCGCCATGGCTCGGGGATCCGCGGCTCGGCCTCCGCCACGATGCGTACGAGGTCGGCAGCCACTTCCGACACCACCGGTCCTGAGGTGCAGTTGGTCAGCACGACGGCAGCCACATCGTCCTCGACACTGATGGTGAGCTGGGCGAGGAAGCCGGGCACCGAGCCTCCGTGACCGACGAGGAACCTGCCGTCTCGGTGCTGAAGCTGCATCCCGAGCCCGTACGCCGCTCCGGCGACCACATCGGCGGCCTCCCCCGGCGCTGCCGGCGTCCGCATCTCCAGGAGCGACTCCGCACGCAAAACGCGCTCGTCCCCCCTCGCCAGGAAGACCGCGAAGCGGGCCAAGTCACCTGCCGTGGACCAGAGTTGCCCTGCGGGCCCCATGCGTCCCAGGTCCTCGACCTGCTCCGGCAGCATCACGTCCGCCCAGGGGTGCACGGCCCAGCCACCGGCATGCGGTGCCTCCCGGTGCCATGTCGTGCGACTCAGCCCAAGGGGTTCCAGCACCTCTCGTCGCAGAACTTCTTCCCAAGGAGCACCACGCAACTGCTCGACGAGCGCACCGAGCAGCGTGAAGCCCGGGTTGGAGTAGTGGAAGCGACGGCCTACGGGATGGCGGTGGGGCTGCTCCCCGAGCACATCGGCGAGCTCCGGACGCAGGGACCCCGGGGTCCGCTCCCACCAGGGCGAGGGGGACTCCGCCGCAAGCCCTGCCGTGTGCGCGAGCAGTTCGGCGATGGTCGCCTCCCCCGCGCCGGTGCCCGGCAGATGCTTCTCCAACGGGTCACCGAGATCCAGGGCGCCCTCGTCACGCAGCCGCATGACCAGAACAGCGGTGAAGGTCTTGGTGATCGAACCGATCCGGTACTGCACGTTCGCGTCCGGCCCGTGCCCGTCCACCGAGGTCCGCGCCCCGTTCCACACCGTCTCCCCGCCCCGGACCACCGCCGCGACCAGTGACGGTGCCCGGCCCTCGGTCTGAGCGACGGCGATGCGGTGCAGCAGCGCCCGACGCGTGGCAGGTAGCAGCTCTTCGTGAGGTGTTGTCATGCGCTCAGTCCACCGGGCCCACGACCCGGAGTCGAGCGCATTTCCCCGGGTCAGGTCTGCGCCATGTCCACGAACCGCGAGTAGTGGCCCTGGAAGGCGACCGTGATCGTGGCCGTCGGACCGTTACGGTGCTTGCCCACGATGATGTCGGCCTCGCCGGCGCGCGGCGACTCCTTCTCGTAGGCGTCCTCGCGGTGCAGCAGGATCACCATGTCGGCGTCCTGCTCGATCGATCCCGACTCACGCAGGTCGGAGACCATGGGCTTCTTGTCCGTACGCTGCTCGGGGCCACGGTTGAGCTGCGACAGGGCGATCACCGGCAGCTCGAGCTCCTTGGCCAGCAGCTTCAGGTTTCGCGACATGTCGGAGACCTCCTGCTGGCGGCTCTCGGAGCGCTTGCCACCGGACTGCATCAGCTGCAGATAGTCGATGATGACGAGCTTCAGGTCGTTGCGCTGCTTCAGGCGCCGGCACTTGGCCCGGATCTCCATCATCGACAGGTTCGGGGAGTCGTCGATGTAGAGCGGCGCGGCCGACACGTCCGGCATCCGGCGTGCCAGCCGCGTCCAGTCCTCGTCCGTCATCGTGCCGGAGCGCATGTGGTGAAGGGCCACGCGTGCCTCGGCCGACAGCAGACGCATGGCGATCTCGTTGCGCCCCATCTCGAGCGAGAAGATCACACTCGGCATGTTGTGCTTGATCGAACAAGCGCGCGCGAAGTCCAGCGCCAGTGTGGACTTACCCATCGCGGGACGGGCCGCGATGATGATCATCTGGCCAGGGTGCAGGCCGTTGGTGAGCTGGTCGAGGTCCGTGAAGCCGGTCGGTACACCGGTCATCTCCCCCGACCGCGAGCCGATTGCCTCGATCTCGTCGAGCGCGCCCTCCATGATGTCGCCGAGCGGCAGATAGTCCTCGGTCGTGCGCTGCTCGGTCACGGCGAAGATCTCGGCCTGGGCTCTGTTGACGATCTCGTCCACGTCGTCGTCGGCCGCGTATCCCATCTGCGTGATGCGAGTGCCGGCCTCGACCAGGCGACGCAGGACGGCCCGCTCGTGGACGATCTCCGCGTAGTACTCGGCGTTCGCCGCCGTCGGCACCGTCTGGACGAGCGTGTGCAGATAGGAGGCGCCACCCACCTTGGTGATCTCGCCGCGTTTGGTGAGTTCGGCGGCGATGGTGATGGGGTCGGCGGGCTCGCCCTTGGCGTAGACGTCGAGAATCGCCTGGTAGATGGTTTCGTGCGCAGGCTTGTAGAAGTCGGGACCCTTGAGGATCTCGACCACGTCGGCGATGGCGTCCTTGGACAGCAGCATGCCGCCGAGGACGGACTGCTCGGCATCGAGGTCCTGCGGAGGTACGCGCTCGAAGGCCGAACCTCCGCCGTCCCACTCCCTGTTGTCCCGGCCCCGGTCGTGCCGCTCGTCCCTGCTCCGGTCGCCGTCCGGACGCCGACGGGAAGGGGGCAGACGATCACTGGGCCCGCTGTCGGCCCACGGGTCGTCCAAGGGCTCGGAAATGCTCACCGAGCGACCTCCTCCCGTCCGCCGAGCGGACCTCGCCGTGCTTCTCATTTCTACGGCACGACACTGACAAATGAGAGGCCCAACTCCGGTTCTGGCACGTCGGTTTTGCGAGGTTTCCGTGATCGGCCAGGGAGTGGGCGCCGCACCACCGTAGGCCCGTCGGCACCGTCAGCCAATCTGGTTATCCACAGGCCATGTGGACGACGGCCCAGATGCTGTGGAGAACCCCGCAAAACCTGTGCACGACTCGGTGGACAGCCCTGTGAACAAGACTCCAGTTACGCGTGCCCTACCGCCCTGAACTGCACTTTTGCCGTCCACGGGCTGTGCAGAAGAAAAACTTCCACGACCGGATCAAGATCATCAGGATCAGTGCACGAGAACACACCCGACCAGGCGGCGAGTAATAGTCACAAGCGCATTGCATCTCTTACCTGTGGAAGATTAGATTGGTGCTCATGACACAGGCTTCCGCGACCACCAGGGCCACGCGACGTCGGCATGATCGAGAGATCATCACGCTGGCCGTTCCGGCCTTCGGCGCGCTCGTCGCCGAGCCACTCTTCCTCATGGTCGACACCGCCATCGTCGGCCACCTCGGCACCGCGCAACTGGCCGGTCTCGGTGTCGCCTCGGCCCTCCTCGTCACTGCGGTGAGCGTCTTCGTCTTCCTCGCCTACGCCACCACGGCCGCCGTCGCACGGCGCGTCGGAGCCGGCGATCTGCGCGCCGCCATCCGCCAGGGCATGGACGGTATCTGGCTCGCTCTCCTGCTGGGAGCAGCCGTCGTCGCGGTCGTCGTCCCGACGGCCCCCACCCTGGTGGCCCTCTTCGGATCTTCGGACACCGCGGCCCCCTACGCCACGACCTATCTGCGGATCTCGGCCCTCGGCATCCCGGCCATGCTCGTCGTGCTGGCCGCCACGGGTGTCCTGCGCGGCCTCCAGGACACCAAGACACCTCTGTACGTCGCCGTGGCGGGCTTCGTCGCCAACGGCGCCCTGAACGCAGGCCTCGTCTACGGAGCCGACCTGGGTATCGCAGGCTCCGCATGGGGCACGGTCATCGCCCAACTCGGCATGGCTGGCGCATACCTCTGGGTCGTGTTCCGCGGCGCCCGCAGACACGACGCCTCACTGCGTCCGGACATCGCCGGCATACGAGCCTCGGCTCAGGCGGGTGTACCTCTCCTGGTGCGTACGCTCTCGCTGCGGGCGATCCTCATGATCGCCACCGCGGTGGCGGCCCGCCTCGGAGACGAGGACATCGCCGCTCACCAGATCATCCTCTCCCTCTGGAGCCTGCTCGCCTTCGCTCTGGACGCGATCGCCATCGCCGGGCAGGCCATCATCGGCCGCTACCTCGGCGCTGGAGACGCCCAAGGAGCCCGCGATGCCTGCCGCCGGATGGTTCAGTGGGGAGTCGCCACAGGCTTCTTGCTCGGACTCCTGGTGGTCGCCGCCCGGCCGTTGTTCATCCCGCTCTTCACCAGCGATCCGACAGTCCAGGAAACGGCACTGCCCGCTCTGATCGTGGTGGCGCTCGCCCAACCGATCTCCGGCATCGTCTTCGTGCTCGACGGCGTACTGATGGGCGCGGGAGACGGTCCCTACCTCGCCTGGGCCATGCTCCTGACCCTGGCGATCTTCGTCCCGACCGCCCTGCTCATCCCCACCTTCGGCGGCGGTCTGACCGCCCTCTGGGGCGCCATGACGCTGATGATGACGACACGCATGCTGACTCTTTGGCTGCGCTCCCGGTCCGGACTCTGGATCGTCACCGGGGCGACCCGCTGATAGGTCGGGCGATGCCTTGCGCTGAGAACGCGGTGTGGCCGACTCGTTTCACGTGAAACATCGCCCCGGCAAGCATGTGGGGCCGCACCCCTCGCAGGGTGCGGCCCCATACACCGCTTCAGCGAACGCGACCCTTAGGCCGCGATGACCTCGATGTTGACCTTGGCGGCAACCTCGGGGTGCAGACGCACGGACGTCTCGTGAGCGCCCAGCGTCTTGATCGGAGCAGCCAGCTCGATGCGGCGCTTGTCGACCTCGGGGCCACCGGAAGCCTTGATCGCGGAAGCGATGTCGGCCGGGGTGACGGAACCGAAGAGACGACCGGCGTCGCCGGAGCGGACAGCCAGACGGACCTTGACGGCCTCGAGCTGGCCCTTGATCTGGTTGGCCTGCTCGATGGTCTGGATCTCGTGGATCTTGCGAGCACGACGGATCTGCTCGACGTCCTTCTCGCCGCCCTTGGTCCAGCGGATCGCGAACTTCCGCGGGATCAGGTAGTTGCGAGCGTAGCCGTCCTTGACGTCGACGACGTCGCCGGCAGCGCCGAGGCCGGAGACCTCGTGGGTGAGGATGATCTTCATGTGTCGGTCACCCTTCCCTTATCGCGCGGTGGACGTGTAGGGCAGCAGCGCCATCTCACGGCTGTTCTTGACGGCCGTGGCGACGTCACGCTGGTGCTGCGTGCAGTTGCCGGTCACGCGGCGGGCACGGATCTTGCCGCGGTCGGAAATGAACTTCCGCAGCATGTTCGTGTCCTTGTAGTCCACGTACGTGACCTTGTCCTTGCAGAAAGCGCAGACCTTCTTCTTCGGCTTGCGCACAGGCGGCTTCGCCATGGTGATTCTCCTGTGTGATCAAGAAGTTTGGGGTACGGCCCCACCCTTGACCTCTAAGACCGGTGCCCCGGCCTCGAAGTCCTTAGAAGGGGGGCTCGTCCGAGTAGCCGCCGCCACTGCCGCCGGAGCTTCCGCCCCAGCCGCCGCCACCGCCGCCGCCCTGGTTGCCACCGGCGGGAGCGCCGCTGGCCCACGGGTCGTCGGCGGGAGCGCCGCCGCCCTGCTGACCGCCGCCGGGGCCTCCGCCCCAGCCGCCGCCACCCTGGCCGCCACCGCCACCGCCGCCGTAACCGCCCTGGCCACCGCGGCCGCCTCCGGCGGTCTTGGTCACCTTGGCCGTGGCACTGCGCAGGCTGGCGCCGACTTCCTCGACGTCCAGCTCGTAGACCGTGCGCTTGACGCCCTCACGGTCCTCGTAGGACCGCTGCTTCAGCCGGCCCTGCACGATGACGCGCATGCCTCGCTGGAGCGACTCGGCGACGTTCTCCGCCGCCTGACGCCAGACCGAGCAGGTCAGGAACAGGCTCTCGCCGTCCTTCCACTCGTTGGTCTGACGGTCGAAGGTGCGGGGAGTGGACGCGACACGGAACTTCGCGACCGCCGCACCGGAAGGGGTGAAGCGCAGCTCGGGGTCGTCGACAAGATTGCCGACGACCGTGATGACGGTCTCGCCTGCCATGGGGGTACCTCTCGGCGGGTTTGCTGCTGGCTGCTTGGTGCTGCTACTCGGATCCCGGGATCGACTGAGCGGGAAGGCTCAGTGGGTCTCGGGGCGGAGGACCTTGGTCCGGAGGACCGACTCGTTCAGGTTCATCTGGCGGTCGAGCTCCTTGACGACCGCAGGCTCGGCCTGCAGGTCGATGACCGAGTAGATGCCCTCAGGCTTCTTCTTGATCTCGTACGAGAGACGACGACGGCCCCAGGTGTCGACCTTCTCGACCTTTCCGTTGCCCTCACGGACGACGGAGAGGAAGTTCTCGATCAGGGGGGCGACAGCGCGCTCCTCCAGATCGGGGTCGAGGATGACCATCACCTCGTAGTGACGCATGTGGAACCCACCTCCTTTGGACTCAACGGCCACGGTCGTTCCGTGGCAGGAGGGTTGTGATGCGTACGCAACGGTATCGGCCGCCACTGACAATCGAGGGGTCCCCTCGGGGATCCCTGTCATGGCCTGGGCAGACACCGGTGCAGACGGTACACACTACCCGCACACCCGCTTCCGGTTGAAATCCGGTGGCGGTGACCGTCAATCTGTACACATCGGGTGTGTATGGCGCTACGATGCGCCGCCTTCCGCAGGAGGTGCCCCATGGCACAGACATTGCGACCCAACATCGCCGGCTCCCTGTTCGCCACCGACGACAAGCCCCACCCCGTGCAGGACACCCTGCTGGCCGTGACGCTCGTGCTCGGGGCGGTCTCCTTCATCACGGCGATGTTCCACCATCTGCACCTGCTCAGTTCCTGGACGGGCCTGGTGGGGATTCTGACCGGCGCGTACGGGCAGTTCATCTCGGAGACGACCCGTGAGCGCTTCGGCCTGATCGTGGGTCTCGGTGCCTCGGCCGTCGGATTCTTCCTGGGCATGGCCCACGGAGGTCTCTTCGGCGGCGTCATCGGCTGACTCCGCGCCGCCCTGTCGCGCGGTCGGCGGACCGACCCCATGCTGTTTGTGGTCTCACATCGGACCAAGCGGCCGAATAACACCACCTGACGTCCTGACCGCGTACTGGCCGGGCTCCAGGTCCCATACAGCCATTCGGGGCGCCCGCAGGGCGCAGTAGGCTTCGGCGCGAGAGCCGGAGCCCCTGTACCCATGGGGACACACCAGCCCGAGGAGCGCCCTGAATGAGCCTGACCCTGAGGACGATCAGCCGTGAGCAGCATCTGGCATACATCCAGAGCCTGCCCTCGGCCAGCCACATGCAGGTCCCGGCCTGGGCCGACGTCAAGGCCGAGTGGCGCTCCGAGAGCCTCGGGTGGTTCGACGACAAGACCGGCGAGATGGTCGGCGCCGGCCTGGTGCTGTACCGCCAGCTGCCCAAGATCAAGCGCTACCTCGCCTATCTGCCCGAGGGTCCGGTCATCAACTGGTTCGCACCGAACCTCACCGACTGGCTGGAGCCGATGCTCGCGCATCTGAAGCACCAGGGCGCCTTCTCGGTGAAGATGGGTCCCCCGGTGATCATCCGGCGCTGGGAGGCCACTTCCATCAAGGCGGGCATCCAGAACCCGGACGTGAAGCGTCTGCGCGACATCGAGGCCGACTTCATCGAGCCGCGGGCCTTCGAGGTCGCCGACAAGCTGCGCCGGATGGGCTGGCAGCAGGGTGAGGACGGCGGGGCCGGCTTCGGTGACGTACAGCCGCGCTACGTCTACCAGGTGCCGCTCGCCAACCGGTCTTTGGAAGAGGTCCACAAGAACTTCAACCAGCTGTGGCGCCGCAACATCAAGAAGGCCGAGAAGGCCGGTGTCGAGGTCGTCCAGGGCGGCTACCACGACCTGGAGGAGTGGCAGCGGCTGTACGAGATCACGGCCATCCGCGACCGGTTCCGGCCCCGCCCGCTGTCGTACTTCCAGCGCATGTGGACGGCCCTCAACACCGAGGACCCCAATCGCATGCGGCTCTACTTCGCCCGGCACAACGGCGTGAACCTGTCCGCGGCGACCATGCTCGTCGTCGGGGGGCACGTCTGGTACTCCTACGGGGCCTCGGACAACATCGGCCGTGAGGTCCGGCCCTCGAACGCGATGCAGTGGCGCATGCTGCGCGACGCCTACGCCCTCGGCGCGACCGTCTACGACCTGCGCGGCATCTCCGACTCGCTGGACGAGACGGATCACCTCTTCGGCCTGATCCAGTTCAAGGTGGGAACCGGCGGACAGGCCGCCGAGTACCTCGGTGAGTGGGACTTCCCGCTGAACAAGCTGCTCCACAAGGCGCTCGACATCTACATGTCGCGCCGCTGACGCCCCCGTTTTTGCTTCCATACCTCTGATACACCGCAGCCACGAGAAAGGTTCCGGGACCGTCCATGGCGCTCACGCTGTACGTCGACACCGCGCGCTGGCGGGCACACCACAAGCACGTTCAGGAGCAGTTCCCGGGACTCGTCCCCGTCTGCAAGGGCAACGGCTACGGCTTCGGGCACGAGAAGCTGGCGGAAGAGGCCACGCGTCTCGGGTCGGACATCCTCGCCGTCGGCACCACGTACGAGGCCGCCCGGATCAAGGACTGGTTCAGCGGCGACCTGCTGGTGCTGACGCCCTACCGACGCGCTGAGGAGCCCGTCCCCCTGCCCGACCGCGTCATCCGTTCCGTGTCGTCGGTCGACGGCGTGTACGGACTCGTGGGCGCCCGTGTCGTCATCGAGGTCATGTCCTCGATGAAGCGGCACGGCGTGAGCGAGCAGGAACTGCCCCAGCTCCACGCGGCCATAGAGAACGTGCGCCTGGAGGGCTTCGCCATCCACCTGCCGCTGGACCGCACCGACGGCTCGGACGCCGTCGAGGAGGTCATCGGCTGGATGGACCGGCTGCGCGCGGCCCGGCTGCCGCTGCACACCATGTTCGTCAGCCACCTCAAGTCCGAGGACCTCATCCGCCTCCAGCAGCAGTTCCCGCAGACCCGCTTCCGGGCCCGCATCGGCACACGGCTCTGGCTCGGCGACCACGAGGCGACCGAGTACCGCGGTGCCGTCCTGGACGTCACCCGCGTCGCCAAGGGCGACCGTTTCGGCTACCGGCAGCAGAAGGCGGCCTCGGACGGCTTCCTGGTGGTCGTGGCGGGCGGTACGTCGCACGGGGTGGGTCTGGAGGCACCAAAGGCACTGCACGGCGTCATGCCGCGCGCCAAGGGCGTCGCCCGGGCGGGCCTCGCCACGGTCAACCGGAACCTTTCTCCGTTCGTCTGGGGCGGCAAACAGCGGTGGTTCGCCGAGCCTCCGCACATGCAGGTGTCGATCCTCTTCGTGCCGTCGGACGCCCCGGAGCCCAAGGTCGGGGAGGAACTGGTGGCCCATCTGCGGCACACCACCACGCAGTTCGACCGGATCGTCGACCGCTGAGCGCCTGCCCGAAGGCGGAGTGGACCAGACGCTAGGTAGTTCAGCCCGCAGGGATGAATGCGGAAGGCCGTACACGAGGCTTCGTGTACGGCCTTCCGCATTCATCCCTGCCCAGGCTCTCCTGTTCGCTCAGAGCGAACTGCCTCCTGGCCCCCGGATGCCCCACTCCACCTGAGGCCCTTCGAAGGGCAGCGCGTGCCTCGGGGGATGGGCTGCCGCACCGTACACATGGACGTCCTCCGCGCCGTCGAGCACACCGCCGGAAGGATCGTCGTCACCGGCCCTGCGCACCACGTCCCGCTCGGGCATGAAGATGTCGCACACGATGACAACGCACAGGTAGAGCGTGCCCAACAGGTGGGCCATGATGGCGAGTTGGTAGCCCTCGGCAGGCAGGCCCTTGTGAGCGTCTCCGCTGGTCGTGTACGCGAGGTACATCCAGATACCCAGGAAGTACGCCACCTCGCAGGCCTGCCAGATCAAAAAGTCCCGCCAGCGGGGCCGAGCCAGGGCGGCGAGCGGCACCAGCCAGAGCACGTACTGCGGCGAGTAGACCTTGTTGGTGAGGATGAAGGCCGCGACGATCAGGAAGGCGAGCTGGGCGAAGCGCGGGCGGCGCGGGGCGGTGAGCGTGAGCGCGACGATGCCGACGCAGACGATCACCATCGAGACCATCGCGTACGCGTTCGCCGTCTCAGCGGTGATCTGGATGTTCAACCGTTGCGAGATGACGAGGAAGAAGGAACCGAAGTCCACACCGCGCTCCTGGCTGAAGCGGTAGAACTTCGACCATCCGTCGGGTGCCAGCAGCATCACCGGAAGGTTCACCGCGAGCCAGGCCCCGACGGCGCCGAGCAGCGCGGTCGCGAACGCTCGCCACTTGCCTGCGCGCCAGCACAGCACGAAGAGCGGTCCGAGCACCAGGAACGGGTAGAACTTGGCGGCGGTGGCGAGCCCGATCAGCACACCGAAGGCGAGGGGCCGCCGGCGCGACCACATCAGCATCGCGGCGGCCAGCAGGGCCACCGCGAGGAGGTCCCAGTTGATGGTGGCGGTCAGCGCGAATGCGGGCGCCAGAGCCACCAGAAGGCCGTCCCACGGGCGCCGGCGGTGAATGCGCGCGCAGCAGACCGCGATGACCGCCGCGCAGACCATCAGCATCCCGGCGTTGACCATCCAGTACCACTGTTCCTGGTGCTGAATGGTGCCGCTGCCCGGGGTGAGCCAGGCGGCGACCTCCATGAACACGCCGGTCAGTACCGGATACTCCAGGTACTCCATGTCGCCGGGGATCTTGTCGAAGTACGGCACGAGTCCGTCGGCGAATCCTCGCCCCTGGTAGAGGTGCGGGATGTCCGAGTAGCAGGCGTGCGTGTACTGCGAGCTGGCGCCGAAGAACCAGGCGCCGTCGTAGCAGGGCAGCTTCTGCACCATGCCCAGTGCGAACATGCCGATGGCCACCAGCGCGACGACTCGTACCGGTGTCCACCAGGAGGTGCCGAGCAGCGCCCGGCGCCCGATCGGGCCGCCGATCAGCTCACTGCCGGCCGAAGCGACCTCGTCCTCCTTGGTGGGCCGCACCGGCTCCGGCTCGTCCGTGCTCACTCGCGTCGTCTCTGCACTGGGCATGCCGCACATCCTGCCGTACGCGCCTGGGAATACGCCGAGGACCACCGCAACCCGTCGTTTCCGGCGCCTGTGTTTCACGTGAAACACAGGCCGCCCCTCGTCGGCTCGCGCAGGGGATACGGCGAGGGCCACCGCACCTGATCGGTGCGGTGGCCCATGTTTCACGTGAAACACATCCTGCCGGGCGTGGAGCTACCCGTCGTTGCCTCCGAAGAGACCCCCGTTCTGGTTGCCTCTCGAATCATCCTCCGACTCCGTCGGCGAAGCGGTCACCCCGCCGTCGATTCCACCGGTGTCCGTGCCGCCCGTGTCGGTCTCGCCGGGCTCCTCGCACGTGGGGTTGAACGGGTTGCGGCAGGTCTCGCTGGGTGTCGGCGAAGGCGAGGCCTCGCTCTCGGTCGGCGACGGACTCGGCTCGGGCGACTCCTCCTCGGACTCGGTGACCGTCGGGGTCGGCGTCGGATCCGGTTCCTCGTTGACGATCACACCGATCGGCTCCGGCTCCGGGAAGTCCTCCGCCGGCTGGCCCTTGAGCGCGTCCTCCATGTAGTCGTGCCAGATCTCGGCCGGGAACGAAGCACCATGGATCGTCTCCTGGCCACCCGTGCCGTACATCTCCAGGAACTTGCGGTTCTTGTTCGACTCGTCGTCGTCCATGCGGTACATGCTGATCGCCGTCGACAACTGCGGGGTGTACCCGACGAACCAGGCCGACTTGTTGCCGTCGGTGGTGCCGGTCTTGCCCGCCACCTCACGGCCGGCCAGTTGGGCCGACGTACCGGTTCCCTCCTCGACGACGGTCTTGAGGACGTCGGTCACGTTGTCGGCGACCTCCGAGGTGAAGGCCCGCTTCGGCTCAGCGATGTCGTCGTGGTCGAACCTGGTCAGTCCCTCGTACTCGACGGTCTTGACCGAGAACGGTTCGTTCTGCTTGCCGCTGGCGGCGAAGGTCGCGTACGAACCCGCCATACGGATCGCACTCGGGTCGGAGATACCGATCGAGAAGGACGGGAAGCCCGTGCCGGTGAGGCTGCCCTCCTTGAGGCCTGCCTCCATGGCCGCCTCCTTCACCCGGTCCAGACCGACGTCCATACCCAGCTGCACGTAGGGGGAGTTCGCCGAGACCCGCATCGCCTCACGGAGATCGATCTGGTACTTCGGCGGGCTGCCGTACGACTCGTCGCCGTCGTTGGCCTGCAGCCACTCCTTGCCCTCTTCGTTGGTCCAGATGTCGCCGTTGTAGTCCCTGATCTTGAGGTTGTTCTTCCCGCTGTAGAGGCTCTTCGGCGAGACGATGGTCCGTTCGTCCTGTGCCTGGTCGGGATCGAGATCAGGGTCGCGCTTGCCCCAGGTCATGGCAGCCGCCAGGACATAGGGCTTGAACACCGAGCCGACCTGGGCTCCGGTGACGTCGGCGTTGTTGGTGAAGTGCTTGGTGGCGTCCTCACCACCGTAGATCGCCTCGATGGCGCCCGACTTCGGGTTGACCGACGCGCCACCGAACTGCACGTGGGTGTCGGTCTTCGGGCGGAGGTCCGGCTTGATGTTCTCCTTGCGGACCTTCGTCACGGCCTTCTCGAGTTCCTTGACCTTCTTCTTGTCGAAGGTCGTGTGGATCTCGTAGCCGCCCTGCTCGAGCTGCTTCTGCGTGATGTCGGTGTTGTTGAGGATGTAGCCCTTGGCCGTGTCGACCAGGTAACCGATCTGGCCCCCCAGCTGCGCGTTGGACCGGGGAGGCTGGATCTTGGGGAAGTTGGGGTACTTGGCCGCTTCGGCGGCGGACAGATGCTTGTCCTTGACCATCTCGTTGAGGATCCAACCCCAGCGTTCCGTGGCCCGCTTGGTGTTCGCCTCCGACGTGGCGGCCGGGTCGATCGCAGTCGCACCGGCCGGGTCGTAGTACGTCGCGCCCTTGAGAACCGCGGCAAGGAAGGCGCACTGGCTGGGATTGAGCTTCTCCGCGTCCGTGCCGAAGTAGGTACGGGCGGCCGCCTGCAGACCATAGGCGCCACGGCCGAAGTAAGCCGTGTTCAGATAGCCGCGCATGATCTCGTCCTTGTCGACGGAGGCGCCCACCTTCACCGAGATGAAGAGTTCCTTCACCTTCCGGGACAGTGTCTGCGACTGGTCGTCGAGCATGGCGTTCTTCACGTACTGCTGGGTGATGGTCGAACCACCCTGCGTCTGACCACCCTTGGCCATGTTGACGACAGCGCGGGCGATTCCCATCGGGTCGACACCGCTGTCGGTCTCGAACGTCTTGTTCTCGGCCGACATGACGGCGTAGCGCATCGCCTTGGGGATCTTCTCGTACGCGATGATCTGGCGGTTGACCTCACCACCCGTCGCGACCATCTGTGAGCCGTCCGACCAGTAGTAGACGTTGTTCTGCGCGGTCGCGGCCTGCGCCGGGTCAGGTACGGCCACAACCGCGTACCCGATGCCGGCCGCCGCCACGAGGCAGCCGAAGAAGCCGATGAACAGCCCTGTCACCTGGCGCCACGAGGGCACCCACCGCATCGCCCCGTACTTGCCGGCGCGCGGATAGTCGATAAAACGCTGTTTGCCGGGCGGGGCGGCGCGCCCTCGGCCACGACCCGGCCCGCGCCCCGCGGGCTCGGCCGCTCTACGACGGCCGCCGCCCGGACCGACGCCGGTGCTTCTCTGCGCCGCACGTCGCGACGCTGCGCGGCCCTCGTACGAGGACTCCTCACCTCCCGCACCATAGGTTTCGGAAAGTGACCCGGTGGCGCCCCGCGGTGCCGCGCGGCGGCCGGAGGACGCCGACTGGCCGCGTCGGGCCGCGGCACGTCCGCCTCCCTGCGGCTGCGGCGGTTTGCGACGGTGCTCGCTCATCGAACGACTACTCCTCGGGCAGGCGCACCCGTGCGCGCCTGGAAACGGCGGCTGGTTTCCGGTCCCCCCGAAGTACGGATGCGGTCGTGTTGGCATTCATCCGTACCGCACCCAGGACGACGACGTGCTCAAACGTCACTCGGTTCCCAGTGGTGTGCATGCCGCACAGACTACGCACCGCCAAAACCCACTGAGCACCGAACTTCATCCCAAAACAGGCAACTTGCTTCCTACTAATCGGTGATGTGACCCCGTTCACCGGATCCCCACTTGTCGCATCCGGAGGGGCGTTCTATCGTCGTGATGTATCGAGTCGATACATCAGCTCGGCATAAATCGTGCCGACAGGGCCAGTGGGAGACGGGAGGCGACGATGAGCCGGCGCTCCGGGATACTCGAGTTCGCCGTCCTCGGTCTGCTCCGCGAAGCCCCAATGCACGGCTATGAGCTGCGCAAACGACTCAACACGTCGTTGGGTGTGTTCCGGGCGTTCAGCTACGGGACGCTCTACCCCTGCCTCAAGACGCTGGTCGCGAACGGCTGGTTGATCGAGGAGTCGGGCGGTACCCCGGAGGATGCTGCCGCCGCCCCGCTCACAGGTCGCCGCGCCAAGATCGTCTACCGGTTGACGGCGGAAGGTAAGGAGCATTTCGAGGAGCTGCTCTCGCAGACGGGTCCCGACGCCTACGAGGACGAGCACTTCGCCGCTCGCTTCGCGTTCTTCGGGCAGACCTCCCGGGATGTGCGTATGCGCGTCCTGGAGGGCCGTCGCAGCCGTTTGGAGGAACGGCTGGAGAAGATGCGCGTCTCTCTGACACGCACCCGCGAGCGCCTCGACGACTACACGCTCGAGCTCCAGCGCCACGGGATGGAGTCCGTGGAGCGCGAAGTGCGCTGGCTGAACGAGCTCATCGAAAGCGAGCGGGCGGGCCGGGACCTGAAGGGCCCCGCCCACGGAGAACCCGCTCGCGACACCACAGAGGGAGCGCCGGGCGCCCTGCCCCGGCCCGGGGGCACCCCCGGGCCGGATGCGCCCGGCGACACCACCACGTGAGGTCCCTGCCAGGACCTCACTCGTACACACAGGGAGCAACCGGAATGGGTTCGGTTCGCGTAGCCGTCGTCGGCGTGGGCAACTGCGCTGCGTCGCTGGTGCAGGGAGTCGAGTACTACAAGGACGCCGACCCGGCGTCCAAGGTCCCGGGTCTCATGCACGTGCAGTTCGGTGACTATCACGTCAGTGACGTGGAGTTCGTCGCCGCCTTCGACGTCGACGCCAAGAAGGTCGGTCTGGACCTCGCGGACGCCATCGGCGCCTCCGAGAACAACACCATCAAGATCTGCGACGTGCCGAGCACCGGTGTAACCGTGCAGCGCGGCCACACGCTGGACGGCCTCGGCAAGTACTACCGCGAGACCATCGAGGAGTCCGCCGAGGCCCCGGTCGACGTGGTCCAGGTCCTGAAGGACAAGCAAGTCGACGTCCTCGTCTGCTACCTGCCCGTCGGTTCCGAGGACGCGGCGAAGTTCTACGCCCAGTGCGCCATCGACGCCAAGGTCGCCTTCGTCAACGCCCTCCCGGTCTTCATCGCCGGCACCAAGGAGTGGGCGGACAAGTTCACCGAGGCGGGCGTCCCGATCGTCGGTGACGACATCAAGTCGCAGGTGGGTGCCACCATCACGCACCGGGTCATGGCGAAGCTGTTCGAGGACCGCGGCGTGGTCCTGGACCGCACGATGCAGCTGAACGTCGGCGGCAACATGGACTTCAAGAACATGCTGGAGCGCGACCGCCTGGAGTCCAAGAAGATCTCCAAGACCCAGGCCGTCACGTCGCAGATCCCCGACCGAGAGCTCGGCGAGAAGAACGTCCACATCGGTCCGTCGGACTACGTCGCCTGGCTCGACGACCGCAAGTGGGCGTACGTCCGTCTTGAGGGCCGTGCCTTCGGTGACGTCCCGCTGAACCTGGAGTACAAGCTGGAGGTCTGGGACTCCCCGAACTCCGCCGGTGTCATCATCGACGCACTCCGCGCCGCGAAGATCGCCAAGGACCGTGGCATCGGCGGCCCGATCCTGTCGGCGTCGTCGTACTTCATGAAGTCCCCGCCGGTGCAGTACTTCGACGACCAGGCCCGTGAGAACGTCGAGAAGTTCATCAAGGGTGAGGTCGAACGCTGATCAAGCGTTCTTAGTGGGCCGTTGAGGGTCCCCGGGCCAGGTGCCCGGGGACCCTCCCCGTATGTGAGGCTGTGCCCCATGTCCGTCGTGCGCGACCTGCGCGTCCTGCTTCGCTTCCGGGACTTCCGGCGTCTGCTGGCCGTACGGCTGCTGTCCCAGGGAGCCGACGGCGTCTACCAGGTCGCGCTGGCCACGTACGTCGTCTTCTCGCCCGAGAAGCAGACGTCGGCAGCCGCGATCGCCTCCGCGATGGCGGTCCTCCTTCTTCCGTACTCCCTCGTCGGCCCCTTCGCCGGCGTCCTCCTCGATCGCTGGCGACGCCGCCAGGTGCTGCTGTACGGAAACGTCCTCCGTGCCCTGCTGGCCTCGGTGACAGCCGTTCTGATCCTTGGCCATGTGCCCGACTGGCTCTTCTACGCTTCCGCGCTCTGCGTCACGGCCGTCAACCGCTTCGTCCTGGCGGGCCTGTCCGCCGCGCTGCCCCGTGTGGTGGACGCCGACCGACTGGTGGTCGCCAACTCGCTCTCACCGACGGCCGGAACGCTGGCCGCGACGGCCGGCGGCGGACTCGCCTTCGCCGTACGCCTGGTGGCATCGGATTCCGACTCCGCTGTGGTTCTCCTGGGCGCGGGCCTTTACCTGTGTGCGGCTCTGGCCTCCCTGCGCATCGCCCGGGAACTTCTCGGCCCGGATTCCGAGCTGGTACAGCCGCGGTTGGGCGCGGCCCTCGCCGGCACCGCACGGGGCCTGGCTGCAGGTGTACGACATCTCGCCGAGCCGGGACGGCGGGCCGCCGCCTGGGCGCTGGCCTCGATGACACTGATGCGCTTCTGCTATGGCGCCCTGACCGTCATGGTGCTCATGCTCTGCCGCTATGCCTGGTCGTCCGAGAGCTCCGGGACGTCCGAATCCGAGGAAGGGCTGGCCATCCTCGGGCTCGCCGTGGGCATCTCGGGAGCGGGATTCTTCACGGCCGCGGTGATCACGCCCTGGGCCGCGGGACGGCTGGGCCCCGGCCTCTGGATCGTCACCTGCTCCGCGGCGGCAGCCGTACTGGAACCGGCCCTCGGCCTGCCCTTCACGGAAGTGCCCATACTGATCGCGGCCTTCGTCCTGGGTCTGGTCACGCAGGGAGCGAAAATCTCGACGGACACGATCGTCCAGTCCTCCGTCGACGACGGATACCGGGGCCGGATCTTCTCCCTCTACGACGTCCTGTTCAACATCGCCTTCGTCGGCGCCGCTGCCGTGGCCGCCCTGATGCTCCCGCCGGACGGCCGCTCGGCCGCTCTGGTGGTCACCGTGGCGGTGATCTACGGAGTGATCGCTGCGGTCATGGCCCGCTTCGGTGTGGCGAACAGGCGCTGATGCGGGGCGGCGATGTTTCACGTGAAACATCGCTCTCTGTTTCACGTGAAACATCGCACCGCACGGATGTCGGGCGAAGACGACGGACTGCCTGCCGTCAGGAAACCTGGGACGCCTGCGCCCACCACTCCTTGAGCGCTGTCACCGCCTCGTCGTGCTCCATCGGCCCGTTCTCCAGACGCAGCTCCAGCAGGAACTTGTACGCCTGACCGATGACCGGGCCGGGTCCGACGCCCAGGATCTCCATGATCTGGTTGCCGTCGAGATCCGGGCGGATGGCGTCCAGCTCCTCCTGCTCCTGGAGCTGTGCGATGCGCTCTTCCAGCCCGTCGTAGGCCCGCGAGAGAGCGTTCGCCTTGCGCTTGTTCCGCGTGGTGCAGTCGGAGCGGGTCAGTTTGTGGAGGCGGTCGAGCAACGGACCCGCGTCGCGCACGTAGCGGCGGACAGCGGAGTCCGTCCACTCACCGGTGCCGTATCCGTGGAAGCGCAGGTGGAGTTCCACCAGCCGTGAGACGTCCTTGACCTGGTCATTGGAGTACTTGAGGGCCGCCATGCGCTTCTTGGTCATCTTGGCGCCCACCACCTCATGGTGGTGGAAGGAGACCCGGCCGTCCTTCTCGAAGCGACGCGTGCGGGGCTTGCCGATGTCGTGCAGCAGTGCGGCGAGCCGCAGCGTGAGATCCGGTCCGCTCTCCTCGAGTGCGATCGCCTGCTCCAGGACGATCAACGTGTGGTCGTAGACATCCTTGTGCCGATGATGCTCGTCACGTTCCAGTCGCAGCGCCGGCAGCTCCGGCAGGACGTGCTCGGCGAGACCGGTGTCGACCAGCAGGGTCAGGCCCTCACGGGGGTGAGCGGAAAGGATCAGCTTGTTCAGCTCGTCCCGCACCCGCTCCGCCGAGACGATCTCGAGGCGACCGGCCATGTCGCTCATCGCCGAGACGACCTCGGGAGCCACCTCGAAGCCCAGCTGGGCGGCGAAACGCGCGGCCCTCATCATGCGCAGCGGGTCGTCGGAGAAGGACGCCTCAGGTGTACCGGGGGTACGCAGAACGCGCGCCGAGAGGTCCTCCAGCCCGCCGTGCGGGTCGATGAACTCCTTCTCGGGCAGGGCCACCGCCATCGCGTTCACGGTGAAGTCACGGCGTACGAGATCGTCCTCGATCGAGTCGCCGTACGAGACCTCGGGCTTGCGCGAGGTCCGGTCGTACGCCTCGGAGCGATAAGTCGTGACCTCGATCTGGTAGCCGTCCTTCTGAGCACCCACCGTGCCGAACGCGATCCCGACCTCCCATACGGCGTCCGCCCAGGGCCGTACGATCCTCAGCACGTCCTCGGGGCGAGCATCCGTCGTGAAGTCCAGGTCGTTGCCGAGCCGACCGAGCAGCGCGTCCCTGACCGAGCCACCGACCAGGGCGAGCGAGAACCCCGCCTCCTGGAAACGGCGGGCGAGGTCGTCGGCGACAGGGGACACCCGCAGCAGTTCACTCACCGCGCGGCGCTGCACCTGACTCAGGGCACTGATGTCTTCGTTGGCGTTCGGCACAACTGAAAAGGGTACGGGGCGCCGGTGGCCTCGGTCGCCTCCATTGAACGTGCACAAGGGCTTCGCGCAGGTGGCCCCCTCGCCCACCCCTTAGATACGTGCACATACGGGGACAGCCCGGCCTCCTCCCCCGATCTTGTGGAGCGGACCGCGGCACTTCCCCTCAGCGCACATCGTTACCATGCGTGGACGCACATTCCGACGACCACTGACGACGACGAGGGACGGGCGAGCGCGTGGCCGAGGCGGCAGACTTCCAGGGGACGAGTCCCTCACCTGCCCGCCGATGGCTGCTGCGCGCCGGGGCCCTCTTCGTCGGCGCACCCCTGTTGGCCGGCCTGTTCCAGGTCCCGGCGGCCCCATCCGCGCAGGCGTCCCCGAAGGCATCCCTCGCCGAGGCCACGGGATCGAGGACCGTCGAGGTCTCCCTCGACTCGTTCAGCCCCAGCGTGCCCACCGAAGGCGACACCGTCACCGTCTCGGGCACGGTCACGAACAAGGGCAAGCAGACCGTCACGAATGCCCATGTGGGCCTGCGGGTGGCCCCGGCCGCCGTGAAGGGCCGCTCATCCATCGACGACGCGGCCAAACGCACCGGCTTCGACCAGTACGCCGACGGGCCGGAGGTCGGCGGCAAGTACGTGGAGAAGTTCGACACGCTCGCATCCGGCGTGGCTCAGCCCTTCACCATCTCGGTGCCCGTCAAGGAACTGGACCTCGGCTCGGACGGTGTCTATCAGCTGGGGGTCTCGCTCTCGGGCAGGACCGCCGCCGCCCCGTACGACCAGGTTCTCGGTATCCAGCGCACGTTCCTGCCGTGGCAGCCCGACGATGCGGGCGCCAAGACGAAGACGACCTACCTCTGGCCACTGATCTCCGACACCCATCTGACGGCCGAGACCGGGCCCGGCGAGCAGCAGACGCCCGTGTTCCTCAACGACGACCTGGCCAAGGAGATCTCCGCGGGCGGACGCCTGGAGCAGATGCTGACGCTGGGCAAGGACCTGGACGTCACCTGGGTGATCGATCCGGACCTGCTGGCGTCGGTCGTCGCGATGACGGGCGGCTACCAGGTCCGTAGCGGGGGCACCCCTGTCGCCGGCAAGAATCAGGCCGTCGCCAAGGAGTGGCTGGCAGAGCTGGAGACAGCCGTACAGGGCGAGGAGGTGATCGCCCTCCCCTTCGCCGACCCCGACCTCGCGGCGCTGGCCCACAACGGCAAGACGATCACCGGCTCTCTCAGCCGGCTGAAGGACGCCACCGACGTGGCTTCCGACACGGTCCAGAACATCCTCCGGGTGCAGCCGGAGACGGACTTCGCCTGGCCCGTGAACGGTGCCGTCGACCCGTCGATCGTCAAGGTCGCCATCTCGGCGGGCGCCGACAAGGTGATCGCCCGGAGCGACAGCCTGCAGGAGAACAGCAGCCTGTCGTACACACCCAACGCGGCCCGGCCCATCGGCGGCGGCACCACGGCTGTGGTGGCGGACGCCCGGTTGTCGACGGCGTTCCAGGGCGACATGACGAAGGCCGAGAGCTCCACTCTGGCAGTGCAGCGGTTCCTCGCCCAGAGCCTGACCACGGACCTCCAGAACAGCAAGCAGCGCAGCATCGTGATCGCTCCGCAGCGCATGCCGTCGGCTAGCCAGGCACAGACGATGGCGCAGGCTCTCACCGCGCTCCAGGGCGGAAACTGGTCGCAGCCTCAGGAACTCTCGGCCGCCGCCGCCGCGAAGCCCGATCCGAGCGCCAGCACCAGGATCCCGTCGGCTTCGGCCTACCCCTCGTCGCTGCGGAAGCAGGCGCTGTCGAAGTCCGCTTTCGAGGAGATCCAGACCACCCAGACCGACCTCGATCGCTTCAAAGTGATCCTCTCCGACCAGTCCCGCGTGGTCACACCGTTCGGCAGGACCATGGACCGGGAGATGTCCACCTCCTGGCGGGGCCGTTCGATGGACGCGGCGGTCTACCGCAACAACGTCCAGACGCATCTCAACTCACTCACCGAGCAGGTGCGGTTGATCAAGAAGTCCGAGACGAAGCTCTCGGGCCGCAGCGCGACGATCCCCGTGACCGTGCAGAACAACCTCGTGCAGGGTGTCGACAACCTGACCCTGCGCCTCTCGTCCAACGCGCCGAAACGCCTGATGATCGGTGACAAGGCCGCCGCCGAGCAGTCCGTCGACATCTCCGGGGGGCACAGCGAGTCGGTGAAGTTCACCACCAACGCCAAGGCCAACGGACCGGTCACCGTCGTCGCCCAGCTCTACACCGTGGACGGCGAGAAGTATGGTGACGAGGTCACGTTCACGGTGAACGTCACCGAGATCACCCCCACGGTGATGCTGGTCATCGCCGGTGGCGTCCTGCTCCTCGTCCTCGCCGGCTTCCGGATGTACACCCAGCGCAAGCGGGCCGCCGGCCGACTGGAGGCTGAGGGAACCTCGACGGACGACGAGGCGTCGGAGAAGACTCAGAAGCCCGACGACGCGAACACCGAGGCGGCCCCAGTCGTACACACTGCCGAGGAGAAGCCCCCGGTGAAATCCGGGACGGACGAGCCGGAGCACCCGAGTGACCCGGCACCGGACACCGCTCCGGAAAGCACCGACCCGTCCGGCACGGGTGAGAGAGTGGACCGTTGAGCGATTGTCGTGGCCGGTTGGCCCGGGGACGATGAGGTGGGGTAAGCATGAACGCGCCGTACGACGGTGACCGCGGCCAGGGCGCGGCCGACTCGGGGTATCCCGACGGCCCGCTGCCCGGGCCGGGCCAGGTGCCGCCGCAGCCTCCCGCGGACATGTACCTCCAGGACGCCTACGACCAGGATCCCTTCCGGGCCCAGGACCTCACCGCGCAGGACCCGGTGGCCGAGGCGCTCTACGACCGAGCCGCCCACCCGCCGCCGGCCCCGGGCAACTACCAGCCTCAGCAGCCGCTCTACGCGCAGCCGTCGGCGCCTCAGTACGCGCCCGACCCTCGTGTGTGGGCTCAGACTCCGGCGCCCGAACCCGAGGGGCCGACCCGGCATCTGCCGTACGGCGACGACGCCCGGACCACCCAGTTCGTCGGCGTGGACGACCTGGTGACGCAGGCCGGTGAGGAGCGCCACGAGCCGGACGCCTTCGCCCATCTCTTCCGCGACCAGCAGCAGGGCGGCTCCCCTGTGGGGCAACCGTCCGTTCCCGGTCCGACCCCGCCCCCGGGCCCGGGCCCCGAGTGGGCGGTCCGCGAGGAGCCCGCCCCCGTTGCCGCGCCGGCCGCGAAGAAGGGCGGGCGGGCCTCGGGCCTGCTGAAGTCGAGCGCCGTGATGGCGGCGGGCACCATGGTCTCGCGGCTCACGGGCTTCATCCGCTCGGCGATGATCGTTTCGGCGCTCGGCCTCAGCCTTCTCGGTGAGTCCTTTCAAGTCGCCTACCAACTGCCGACGATGATCTACATCCTCACCGTCGGCGGGGGTCTCAACTCCGTGTTCGTGCCCCAGCTCGTACGGGCCATGAAAGAGGACGATGACGGCGGAGAGGCCTACGCCAACAGGCTGCTGACCCTGGTCATGGTGATCCTCGGTCTCCTCACCGCGCTGGCCATGTTCGCTGCGCCACTACTCGTCCGGGCCTTGTCGACCCCACTAGCCACAAACGCCGAAGCCAACGACGTCGCCGTCACCTTCACTCGGTACTTCCTGCCCTCGATCTTCTTCATGGGCATTCACGTGGTGATGGGACAGATCCTCAACGCCCGTGGGCGCTTCGGCGCGATGATGTGGACTCCCGTCCTCAACAACATCGTCATCATCGTCACTCTCGGGGCATTTCTCTGGGTTTACGGGAGCGCCGCCAACTCCCACATGACGGTCGAGAACATTCCCCCGGAGGGGGAGCGCCTCCTCGGCATCGGCATTCTCCTGGGTCTCGTGGTTCAGGCCCTGGCGATGATCCCGTACCTGAGGGAAACCGGCTTCAGGCTGCGGCTGCGCTTTGACTGGAAAGGGCACGGTCTCGGCAAGGCCGCGATGCTCGCCAAGTGGACGATCCTGTTCGTACTCGCCAACCAAGCGGGTGCCCTCGTCGTGACTCAGCTGGCAACCGCAGCGGTCACGGAGACGAAGATCGCCGGTACCGGTTTCAGCGCCTACGCCAACGCCCAGCTCATCTGGGGCCTGCCGCAGGCCATCATCACCGTCTCGCTCATGGCCGCCCTGCTGCCTCGCATCTCACGCTCGGCGGCCGAGGACGACGCCGGAGCCGTGCGTGACGACATCTCACAGGGCCTGCGCACCACGGCGGTCGCCATCGTGCCGATCGCCTTCGGCTTCGTCTCGCTGGGCATCCCGATGTGCACGCTGATCTTCGGTTCGTCCGGCACCGGCGCGGCGACGAACATGGGCTTCATGCTGATGGCCTTCGGGCTCGGCCTCATCCCGTACTCCGTGCAGTACGTCGTCCTCCGCGCCTTCTACGCGTACGAGGACACTCGGACGCCCTTCTACAACACGGTCATCGTGGCGGCCGTCAACGCGAGCGCCTCGGCGGTCTGCTTCTTCGTGATCCCGGCCCGCTGGGCCGTGGTCGGCATGGCGGCCTCGTACGGACTGGCCTACATGATCGGCGTCGGCGTGGCCTGGCGGCGCCTCAAGAAGCGGCTGGGCGGGGACCTGGACGGCTCCCGGGTCATGCGCACGTACGCGCGACTGTCCATCGCCTCGCTGCCCGCGGCGCTGCTCAGTGGCGCGGCCTGCTACGGCATCAGCCGGGCCCTGGGCCAGGGTGTGGGCGGCTCGATGCTCGCACTCGTCGGGGGAGGAATCGTTCTGCTCGGCGTCTTCTACGTCGCCGCGCGACGTATGCGCATCGAAGAGCTCAACTCGATGGTCGGTATGGTCCGCGGACGGCTGGGGCGCTGAGGCTGGGGTACGCGCACAACCATCGTCCGTCGACGCGTGTCGCTCATAGCGGCGGACTGTGGGCACAATTGGCTTTGGCGTCTTGGAACGCTCAACGGATGGGGAGGCAGGGACGACGGTGGCGGAACGGAGCACGGCTGCCGTCGACGTGGCAGACAACAGCGGCGACGAGCCGCTGACCGCACAAGCGGACCAGTCCACGGCCGACGGGGAGGCCCAGAACCGGGAGCGGGACACGGAAAGCTCGGCGAGCGAAGAGGCACAGGGGAGCGGCGGTATCGAGGGCCCTTCCAAGACGACACCGCCCGAACTCCACAGCGGCCACAAGCTCGCCAGGCGCTACCGCCTCGAAGAGTGCGTCACCCGTCTGGACGGTTTCAGCAGTTGGCGTGCCGTCGACGAGAAACTGCGTCGCGCGGTCGGGGTGCATGTACTCCCCGCCGACCACGCACGCGCTCGTTCCGTGCTGGCGGCGGCCCGTTCCTCGGCGTTGCTGGGTGATCCCCGTTTCGTCCAGGTGCTGGACGCGGTCGAGGAGAACGACCTCGTGTACGTGGTGCACGAATGGCTGCCCGACGCCACGGAACTGACGACTCTGCTGGCCTCCGGTCCACTGGAACCGCATGACGCGTACCAGATGGTCACGCAGATCTCCCACGCCATGGCCGCCGCGCACCGTGAGGGCCTGTCGCATCTGCGGCTCAACCCCAGTGCGGTGCTGCGCTCCGCCGCCGGCCAGTGGCGCATCCGCGGCCTCGCGGTGAACGCCGCGCTGCGCGGCATCAGCTCGGACACCCCGCAGCGCACGGACACCGAGGCGATCGGGGCACTGCTGTATTCGGCGCTCACCCAGCGCTGGCCGTACGAGAACGACGCACACGGCCTCTCTGGACTCCCCAAGGGCGTCGGTCTCATCGCGCCCGACCAGGTCCGTGCGGGTGTCCACCGAGGGCTGTCGGAACTGTCCATGCGGGCGCTCGTCAACGACGGTGCCACCGCGTCCCGCCACGAGTCCCCGTGCACGACGCCGGAGGAACTGGTGAAGGCGATCGGTGAGATGCCCCGCATCCGCCCGCCGGAGCCCGCGTTCACCGCGCCGCCCGAGTACCAGCACACGACGTATCAGCAGGGCACGTACGGCCGCCCGGCCCCCCACGCGGGTATCACACAGCCCCTGCAGACTCCGCCCGCCCCGCTGCAGAGCCGGACGGGCAAGGCCCTCAAATGGGCCGTCTCGGCTCTGCTGATCGCCGCCCTCGGCCTCGGCAGCTGGCAGTTGGCCGACGCGCTGATGGGCCGGAGCGGCCAGTCCAGCGAGCCGGACACGAGCCAGACGGCCGGCGGCAACGACAAGGGCACCGACAAGGCCAAGCCCGTCACGACGCTCGGCATCAAGGGCGCGGCGGAGTACTTCCCGGACGGGAAGGCCCAGCACCCCGGCGATGTGGGCCTGACGTACGACAGCAGCGGGTCGACGTATTGGCGGACCTACTCCTTCAAGGGCGGGCCCACGCTGGCTCCGTACAAGCAGGGCGTCGGCATCGTGTACGACCTCGGCTCGGCCCAAGAGGTGTCGGCGGCCTCGATAGGGCTGTACTACTCCGGCGACCACACGACGGCCACGCTCTACGCGGCCGACTCCCTGTCGTCGTCCGCTCCGCTCAGTTCCATGACGAAGATCGCCACCAACCAGACGACCGGGACGGAACTCAAGATCTCCGCCAAGAAGTCGGTGAAGACCCGGTACGTTCTCATCTGGCTCACGGATGTGCCCAAGGCGAATGGTGACCAGTACAGCGACCCTGGCTACAAGCAGGCGATCACCGACGTGAAGTTCATGGGCTGAGAGTTCACCGACGGGAGGGGGTCCGATGGCGCACAGCGCTGATCACAGCGGGGCGAGCGATCAGGATCTCCTGGCCCGGCACGTGGAGGGTGACTCCGACGCCTTCAGCGAACTCGTACGGCGGCACCGGGACCGGCTCTGGGCGGTGGCGCTGCGGACCCTGGGAGACCGCGAGGAGGCTGCCGACGCCGTCCAGGACGCCCTGGTGTCCGCCTACCGGGCCGCCCACACCTTTCGTGGCCAGTCGGCCGTCACGACCTGGCTGCACCGCATCACGGTGAACGCCTGCCTGGACCGCGCCCGCAAGGCCGCGTCCCGCAAGACCTCGCCGGTCGACGACACCGAGCGCCTGGAGCAGCTCCTGGAGCCGCACGAATCGGCGTCCGCTCCGGCCGAGCGCAATGATCTGCACCGCCAGCTGCTGGAAGCTCTGGGCACTCTGCCGAAGGACCAGCGGGCGGCTCTCGTCCTGGTGGACATGCAGGGCTACCCGGTGGCGGAGGCCGCTCGCATCCTCGATGTGCCGACCGGCACGGTGAAGAGCCGCTGCGCCCGTGGCAGAGCCAGACTGCTGCCGCTCCTGACCCATCTCAGAGCGGATGGCGACGGGGAGGGCGGCAGAAAGTCGGGGCGTGGAAGGAACCGGGCGCAGGGGACATCCGTCCCACCCGCAGCGGGAGCACATGATGCAGGGCCAAGCGATTCAGCTGCTGTGAAGGGCGGAGGTGGGCGAGCGTGACATCCACGACCGATACGGCCGGGCACCCGGAGGTCACGGAGATCTCCGACCTCAGTGAGGGGCTTCTTCCTCCTGCCCGCACTACGGATGTACGTCGGCACCTGGACGAGTGCGTTCTCTGCTCCGACGTCTACGCGTCGCTGGAGGAGATCCGCGATCTCCTCGGTACCTTGCCAGGGCCTCCTCGCATGCCCGACGACGTCGCGGGGAGGATCGACGCCGCTCTGGCCGCCGAGGCCCTGCTGAACGCCAGGGGGCCCGAGAGCGGGACGACCGAAGAGCTCACCGCGGCCCCACGGACCACTGGGAGCGAGAACGGCGCGCATGTTTCACGTGAAACATCGCCTGCCGTGGATCGCCCTGCCGGTCATCCACGCGCGTCCACCGGCCCGGGCCGGACGGGTCAGAAGCGGCGCAACCGTCGTAGGACGGCTATCGGTGCCGTCTTCGCGATCGCGGCACTGGGCTTCGGTGCCGTTCTCGTCCAGTCGATCGGTGAGGACGACAGCCCCCCGGCCTCAGCTTCCGACACCTTCTCCGGCGTCAAGCTGGAAAAGCGAGTCGAAGACCTCCTGGGCAAGACCGAGAGCGGAAGCCCACGCGAGCGCGATTCCTTCGGGACTGCGGCGTCCCCGACCGAGGGCACGAAGACGTTCCTCACCGCCGATGTGCCCGACTGCATCGCGAAGGGCATCGGAGACACCACCGGTGCGATCGCTTCCGAGCCGGGTACCTACCGGGGAACCGACGCATATCTTGTGCTGCTGCCCGACCGCTCCGACGACTCACGCGTCACCGCCTACGTCGTCGACGCATCATGCCTGAAGAAGGCTTCGGAGCCTGCCGGCGACGTTCTCGTGCAACATACCTACGCCCGTCCCTGAGGACTGTCTCCGGCGCTGTGCCACCTCCGGCCATCCCGTAGCGGGGTCGCGCTTCCGTGTGCCCGGACACACCGGGAATGCGCGCCCCTTAGGATCCGTTGGGTGGGGTGAGAGTTTCGAGAGCAGCTCCCACCGGCAGTACGCAGCAGTCTCCAGAGACGAGGAATCAAGCCGTGAGCGACGTCCGTAACGTGATCATCATCGGCTCCGGGCCCGCCGGCTACACGGCGGCGCTCTACACCGCGCGCGCGTCGCTGAAGCCGCTGGTGTTCGAGGGCGCCGTCACCGCAGGCGGCGCGCTGATGAACACCACCGAGGTGGAGAACTTCCCCGGCTTCCGGGACGGCATCATGGGCCCCGACCTCATGGACAACATGCGTGCCCAGGCCGAGCGCTTCGGTGCCGAGCTCGTCCCGGACGACATCGTCGACGTCGACCTGAGCGGCGAGATCAAGACCGTCACGGACACTGCCGGCACGGTGCACCGCGCCAGGGCCGTCATCGTCACCACGGGCTCCCAGCACCGCAAGCTCGGGCTCCCCAACGAGGACGCCCTCTCCGGACGCGGCGTCTCCTGGTGCGCCACCTGTGACGGGTTCTTCTTCAAGGACCAGGACATCGCCGTGATCGGCGGCGGCGACACCGCCATGGAGGAGGCCACCTTCCTTTCGAGGTTCGCCAAGTCCGTGACCATCGTCCACCGCCGGGACACCCTGCGCGCCTCGAAGGCGATGCAGGAGCGTGCGTTCGCCGACCCGAAGATCTCGTTCGTCTGGGACAGCGAGGTCGCCGAGATCCAGGGCGACCAGAAGCTCGCCGGTCTGAAGCTGCGCAACCTCAAGACGGGCGAGACGTCCGAGCTGCCGGTGACGGGCCTGTTCATCGCGATCGGACACGACCCGCGCACGGAACTCTTCAAGGGCCAGCTCGACCTGGACGACGAGGGCTATCTGAAGGTGGCTTCCCCGTCCACCCGGACGAACCTGGCCGGTGTCTTCGGCGCCGGCGACGTCGTCGACCACACGTACCGCCAGGCGATCACCGCCGCCGGCACCGGCTGCTCCGCCGCCCTCGACGCCGAGCGCTTCCTCGCCGCCCTCGCCGACGGCGACCAGGTCGCCGAGCCCGAGAAGACCACCGTCTGACCCCCGTCCGCCCCACCGCACCAACCAGTTAGGAGCCCTCAGTGGCCGGCACTCTGAAGAACGTGACCGACGACTCCTTCGAGCAGGACGTCCTCAAGAACGACAAGCCCGTCCTGGTGGACTTCTGGGCCGCCTGGTGCGGTCCGTGCCGCCAGATCGCGCCGTCCCTCGAAGCGATCGCCCAGGAGTACGGCGACAAGATCGAGATCGTCAAGCTCAACATCGACGAAAACCCGGCCACGGCTGCCAAGTACGGCGTCATGTCCATCCCGACGCTGAACGTCTACCAGGGCGGCGAGGTCGCCAAGACCATCGTCGGTGCCAAGCCGAAGGCCGCGATCGTGCGGGACCTCGGAGATTTCATCGGCGAGTGATGTTTCACGTGAAACACGAAGGGGCCGACCCGGAAGGGTCGGCCCCTTCGTGTTGAGAGCGGCCGCAGTGCCGGTGATTCAGAGCGGTCGCAGCGCCGGTTCCTTCTGCACGGCTCCCAGAAGCCGGTCCAGCGCCAGCTCGACGTCTTCCTTCCAGGAGAGCGTCGTCCGCAGTTCCAGCCGCAGCCGGGGATGAGCGGGGTGGGGCCGCACCGTCTTGAAGCCCACGGCCGTCAGATGGTCGGCGGGAAGCAGACACGCCGGTTCCTTCCAGCGGGCGTCGCCGAAAGCCTCGATCGCCTTGAAGCCCCGTCTCAGCAGATCTTTGGCAACCGTCTGGACCATCACACGGCCCAGCCCTTGGCCCTGGTAACCCTGCATGATGAAAGCGGTCATCAGCTGGACGGCGTCAGGGGAGACCGGACTCGTGGGAAACGCCGTGGACCGGGGCACATAGGCCGGAGGCGCATACAGCACGAAGCCCACCGGTACCTCGTCCACGTAGACGACCCGACCGCACGACCCCCAGTCCAGCAGGACAGCTGAGATCCACGCTTCCTTCTCGAGGGCGGGAGTGCCGGCCTTTACCGCGGCTTCGCCGCTGACTGGGTCCAACTCCCAGAAGACGCACGAGCGACAGCGCTTGGGAAGGTCCTGAAGGTTGTCCAGCGTGAGCGGTACGAGCCGACGCCCCATGAAGGCTGTTCCTCGCTTCCTTCGCCCGCAGCGTCGCGAGCGGCTGTCAGAGCACTCCGCTCCCTGAGCAGACTGCCGACGAATCCACCGACGGCTCCCAGTCCCAGGCCTGCGGTCATCAGTCCGGAACGGCTCACGGTTCGCATGGCCCGCCTCTCCACAAAGATCCGCCAGGTCGATGCGCCATACCCGAACGCATCGTATCCACGATGCGATTGCCTAGATACTGCCTCAAAGCAAAGAGCGGGCTGTGTCCGGTATACATCGGACACAGCCCGCTCAAGCGGTCGACGGGCCGAGGGACGTCCTGCGGATCGGAGGGTCAGGCCTCCGGCTCCTCCGAAGCGTCGTCCAGGAGGCTCCTCTGGAGAGCGAGCTTCTCGCCGGGGGCGAGGGTGCTCAGGATCCGCTCCAGGTCCTCCGTGGAGGCGAACTCCACGGTGATCTTGCCCTTCTTCTGCCCCAGGTCGATCTTCACTCGCGTTTCGAAGCGATCCGAGAGTCGGGTCGCGAGCTCGCCGAGAGCCGGGGAAGGCACCGAGCCGGCCCGAGGGCCCTTGGACCGTGCGGTGCTCTTCGGACGCGACCCCATGAGGGTGACGATCTCTTCGACCGCTCGCACCGAGAGCCCCTCGGCCACGATCCGGTGCGCCAGCTTGTCCTGCTCCTCCGAGTCCTCGACGGAGAGCAACGCCCGTGCGTGCCCAGCGGAGAGAACACCGGCTGCCACCCGGCGCTGGACCGCCGCCGACAGCTTCAGCAGACGCAGGGTGTTGGAGACCTGCGGGCGCGAGCGACCGATACGGTCCGCCAGCTGGTCATGCGTGCAGTTGAAGTCCTTGAGCAACTGGTCGTACGCGAAGGCTTCTTCCAACGGGTTCAGCTGGGCGCGGTGCAGGTTCTCGAGGAGCGCGTCGAGCAGCAGCTTCTCGTCGTCGGTCGCCCGTACGATCGCCGGAATCGCGTCGAGCTCGGCCTCATGGCAGGCTCGCCAGCGCCGCTCACCCATGATCAGCTCGTAGCGGGCCGGGCCCACCTGCCGTACGACGATGGGCTGGAGAAGGCCGACCTCCTTGATGGAGGTGACGAGTTCCTGGAGAAGGTCCTCGTCGAAGACCTCTCGGGGCTGGCGCGGGTTCGGAGTGATGGAGTCGAGAGGCAGCTCGGCGAAGTAGGCGCCGACAGGTGCCGCAGGCAGTTCTGCTGCGGCGTTCGGTGGCTGCTCCTCTGTTTCACGTGAAACAGAGGGGAGCGTGGCCAGCTTCGAAGCTGCCACCCCACGTTCGGGAGTGAAGACAGATGCCGCTGGTGGGGTAGCGGCGGGTGCACCGGCTGCCGGAGCCTCCTTCTCGCCCGTCGCGGCCGCTGGGATCAGTGCGGCGAGACCACGGCCCAACCCCCTCCGTCGATCGCTCACTGGATCCCCTCCACCACACTCGGATTGTTCTGAGCACCGATGTGGGCGTGCGTCGGGTCGTACCCGACGCCTACGCCCTTCAGTGCGATTTCTCGTGCCGCCTCAAGGTAGGAGAGGGCACCGCTCGATCCTGGATCGTAAGTCAGCACCGTCTGCCCATAGCTAGGCGCCTCGGAGATACGGACGGAGCGGGGAATGCTCGTCCGCAGCACCTCCTCGCCGAAGTGGGTGCGCACCTCGTCGGCGACCTGGGACGCCAGGCGCGTCCGGCCGTCATACATGGTGAGCAGGATGGTCGACACATGGAGGACGGGGTTGAGGTGCCCCCGTACCAGGTCGACATTGCGGAGCAGTTGGCCGAGGCCCTCCAGCGCGTAGTACTCGCACTGGATCGGGATGAGGACTTCCTGGCCGGCGACCAACGCGTTCACGGTCAGGAGGCCGAGCGAGGGCGGGCAGTCGATGAGGATGTAGTCCAGCGGCTGCTCGTAGGCCTGGATGGCTCGCTGCAGTCGACTCTCTCGTGCCACCAGCGACACCAGCTCGATCTCCGCACCGGCGAGATCGATCGTGGCGGGGGCGCAGAAGAGACCCTCTACATCGGGAACGGGCTGGACGACCTCCGACAGCGGCTTGCTGTCGATCAGCACGTCGTAGATGGACGGCACCTCGGCGTGATGGTCGATCCCCAGCGCGGTGGACGCATTGCCCTGCGGGTCGAGATCGACCACGAGGACACGGGCGCCGTGCAGAGCCAGCGAAGCGGCGAGGTTGACTGTCGTCGTGGTCTTTCCGACGCCACCCTTCTGGTTGGCGACGACCATGACTCGGGTCTGCTCGGGCCGAGGCAGTCCCTCACCGGCACGGCCCAGTGCCTCTACCGCCAGCTGGGCAGCACGACCGATGGGAGTGTCGTCCATCGGGGGCGGTGTTTCACGTGAAACATCCTCCCCCATCGACTCGGTACGGGGACCGGGGACCGGATCGGTCATCGGTCCCGCGATGTTGGCGTCGGACCGCAAGGATTCACTCTCCTCGACTTCAGGCTCGCAATGAACAGAGCCTCCCATGCCTTCGGGGTCGTGAACCAGTGAGGCCTGGTGTTCTGTGGAGAATTCCACCTCTGTGGAAAACTCCGTTACCTCTCCGAGTGACCCGAGAGGCTTCCGGTCGCGCGGTTCGGCCGCGGCGCGGCCACGACTGATGATGCCGTGCAGCAGTGAGCGACGTTTCACGTGAAACACGATGCCCAGCGGCACAGGCCGCGCTCGCGCGACACTCCGAGATGCGTAGGTTGGGAAGCTTGTGTGGAGTACGACTCGTCGTCAGGACGGATCAGCGGAGGTCCAGAGCAACGCCTAGCGGCGACGCCGTGCCCGTCCGGTCCGAGCCGCCTTCGCCCGTTTCGCCGCGAAGCGCACGCCACCCGGGCTCTCCCCGACCTCCACACGGACAACTGTGGACAACGGATCGACGACGCCCTCGCCCACATGGTGGATGGAGGTCTCCACGGCCCCGAGCTTGCTCAGGGCGGTGGCTGCGCTCTTCAGCTCCTCTTCCGCCGTGTCGCCCTTCAGCGCCAGCATCTCTCCGTACGGGCGCAGCAGCGGAATGCCCCAGCCGGCCAGTCGGTCCAGAGGGGCCACCGCTCGCGCCGTCACCACATGGACCGGCTGCAGCGTCCCGAGGACCTCTTCGGCACGGCCACGGACGACCGTCACATGGTCGAGACCCAGGAGTTCGACCACCTCGGTCAGGAAGTTCGTGCGCCGCAGCAGGGGCTCCAGCAGCGTGATCTTCAGATCGTCCCGGACCAGGGCCAGCGGGATACCGGGCAGTCCGGCACCGGAGCCGACGTCGCACACCGTCACCCCCTCGGGCACGACCTCGGAGAGCACCGCGCAGTTCAGCAGATGCCTCTCCCACAGACGGGGTACCTCCCGCGGGCCGATGAGCCCGCGCTGTACTCCCGCCTCAGCCAGGAGCTCGGCGTATCGGACCGCGTCCGCGTAGCGATCACCGAATACGTCGCGCGCCTGCTCGGGCGCAGGGGGGAGCTCCGCTGCCTCCGTCACGGGGACCGTCCTTCCGTACCGCAAGAGCGCACTGGGCGCTGACACCAGAACAACAGGCTGACAAAGTTCGGCCCCGCCTGCAGGCAGACGGGGCCGGAGAAGCGTTCGTACCGAATCAGGCAGGCAGGACGACGACGAAGCGCTGCGGCTCCTCGCCCTCGGACTCGCTGCGCAGACCGGCGGACTTGACCGCGTCGTGCACGACCTTGCGCTCGAAGGGCGTCATCGGCTGCAGCTTCACAGCTTCGCCCGTGCTCTTGGCCTCGGCCGCCGCCTTGGCACCGAGCTCGGAGAGTTCGGCGCGCTTCTTGGCCCGGTAGCCGGCGATGTCCAGCATCAGTCGGCTGCGGTCGCCGGTCTCGCGGTGCACGGCCAGGCGGGTGAGCTCCTGGAGCGCCTCGAGCACCTCGCCCTCGCGGCCGACGAGCTTGCTCAGATCGCGGCTACCGGAGTCGCTGATGATCGAGACAGAGGCACGGTCGGCCTCGACGTCCATGTCGATGTCGCCGTCGAGGTCGGCGATGTCCAGCAGACCTTCCAGGTAGTCCGCCGCGATCTCACCCTCCTGCTCCAGGCGGGTCAGGGTGTCGCCACCCTCGGAGGCGGCGGAGGTGGTGCCTTCCGTCACGGGATGGGCTCCTTCTTACTTCTTGGACGGGGACTTGGGGCGCTGCTGACCCTTGCGCTGACCGGACTGAGCCTTGCTGCGACCACCGGTGCCGGGCTTGGGCGCGGTCTTCTTGGCCGAGGCCGCCGGCTTGGCGTCCTCCGGCCCGTCGGACTTGGTCAGGGACGTGGGCTCGTCCTTCGGCTCGGCGTCGTCGGCGGACTTCGTCCCACCGGACTGGCGCTGGGCCTTGGTCTGGCGCTTGGGCTGCTGGCGCCTGGGGGTCGTCGGCGTACCGTCCTCGGCCGTGGCGACGGCCGAGGCCTCGCTCTTGACGACGGTGCCGTCGGCCTGGGCCGCGAGGCCCTCCTTGCTCAGACCGGTGATGAACTTGCGCTCGTACTCGTTGCGGTCACGGCCCTTGGCGACGATCGCCTTGACGATGGCGCGCTCCCCGCGGCCGCGGGTCTTGCCGTGGTGCGTGACGTGCTTGTGGAGACGCTCCAGGTAGGCGGCCTGGGCCTTGGATCCCGGGGTCGGGTTGTTGTGGATGACGTACATCTGCTGGCCCATGGTCCACACGTTGGTGGTCAGCCAGTAGACGAGGACACCGACCGGGAAGTTGATGCCGAAGACCGCGAACATGATCGGGAAGATGTACATCAGCATCTTCTGCTGCTGCATGAACGGCGTCTTCACCGTGGTGTCGACGTTCTTCGTCATCAGCTGGCGCTGCGTGTAGAACTGCGACGCCGACATCAGGACGATCATGATGGCCGTGACGATCCGGACCGTGGTGATCGAAGCGTCGAGCGCCTGGGCCTCGGCGGCGGAGTCCGTGAAGGTCGCGGCCAGCGGGGCACCGAAGATGTGCGCCTTCTGCGCGCTCTGCAGCAGGCTCTCGTTGATGACACCGATGGTGTCGTTGTTCGCGATGCTGTTGAGCACGTGGTACAGGGCGAAGAAGAACGGTGACTGCGCCAGGATGGGAAGGCACGAGGAGAGCGGGTTGGTGCCCGTCTCCTTGTACAGCTTCATCATCTCTTCGGACTGACGCTGTTTGTCGTTCTTGTAGCGCTCCTGGATCTTCTTCATCTCGGGCTGCAGCGTCTGCATCGCCCGGGTCGCCTTGATCTGCTTTACGAAGAGCGGGATCAGGCAGATACGGATCAGGATCACCAAGGACACGATGGACAGGCCCCAGGCCCACCCGGTGTCAGCGCCGAACAGAGCGCCGTACACCGTGTGGAACTGGACGATGACCCAGGAGACAGGTGTCGTGATGAAGCTGAAGAGGCTGGCAATCGTGTCCACTAATCATGCTCCTTGGGCATGGGACGGGGTCTCTGCGGCCGGGCCCGAGGAGACATTCCCCTCGGTGGCCGGTTCGGCGGCGGAGGTCCCGCCCTTGCGTGCACGCCAGGCGCCACGCAACATCTCGTGCCACCGTGGCCGCTTGCGCGGCGGGACGTGGTCCACACCGCCGAGCGACCACGGATTGCACCGCAGGATGCGCCAGGCGGTGAGTGCCGTTCCCTTGATCGCACCGTGCCGGTCGATGGCCGTATAGCCGTAGTGGGAGCACGACGGGTAGTACTTGCACACCGGCCCGAGCAGTGGACTGATCGTCCACTGGTACAGCTTGATCAGCGCCAGCAGCGGGTACTTCATCGTGCGCCCCCTCCCAGCAGCCGCCCTATGGCGGCATCCAGGTCTTGGGCCAGTTGTACGTGGTCGGCGTCACCCGCTCCGGGCAGCGCTCGTACGACTACCAGGCTACCGGGGGGGAACAGGGCGACTCGATCGCGCATCAGATGGCGAAGCCTGCGCTTCACCTTGTTGCGCACCACCGAGCCACCGACGGCCTTGCTCACGACGAAACCCGCACGCGTCGGGGGAGCGCTCTCCCCAGGCGCGTGCGGGTCCGTGGCACCGCTACGTAGGTGAACGACGAGGAGAGGGCGTCCGGCCCGGCGTCCTCGTCGTACCGCGGTCGCGAAGTCCTCGCGCCGCCTCAGCCGATGCTCGGTAGGCAGCACGACGTCATGACCTGATCGGGATCAGGCGGACAGGCTGGCGCGACCCTTGCTGCGGCGGTTCGCGAGAATCGCGCGACCGGCACGGGTACGCATCCGCAGGCGGAAGCCGTGGGTCTTCGCGCGACGACGGTTGTTCGGCTGGAAGGTGCGCTTGCTCACTCGGGGGCTCCAGAAAGAAATCGGTGTTTGCGGGTGCCGTCCTGGCTGTCACCGTGCGCCCACGAGTAGCTCGTATAAACGCCCGAGTGCACCGCTGTCCGATCACCTGACGCGATCTGTGCCCATCGGAGGCAGGCGGCAGCAGCCATCGACAACTCGACCTGGTTACGGTACGCGCGGCTACGCCATCCGGTCAAACCAGAGGTCACGGAGAGACACTGTCCACAGGCTGGGGACAACAACTTGAACCGTAGCCGTCGCCGTGACTACCGTGACTGAACTCCGATTCGTTCCCTTTCCTTTGGCTGTTGGGACCCGACCCGCCCACCAGCGCCTCATTCCGAGCGCCCCACCCGAGTTCCAAACCGACCTGTCCCAGAACCACACGTTCGTGGGACCTGTGAGAGAGCGTGCCCTGTGGCTGACGTACCTGCCGATCTTGCCGCAGTGTGGCCACGCGTACTGGAAAAGCTCCTGGGTGAGGGCCAGGGCCAGGGTGTCGAGGTGAAGGACGAGCGCTGGATCAAGCGCTGCCAGCCGCTCGCCCTGGTCGCGGACACGGCGCTTCTCGCCGTCCCGAACGAGTTCGCGAAGGGCGTACTCGAGGGTCGTCTCGCACCGATCGTCAGCGAGACCCTGAGCCGGGAGTGCGGCCGCCCGATCCGTATCGCGATCACCGTCGACAGCTCCGTCGGCGAGCCCCCGCCCCCGCCGGTCCAGCACCGCTTCGAGGAGCCCGAGCTCCCCTCCGTCCCGGCCCAGAACCGTGAGTCCTACGACAGCAGGGACACGTACGACAGCCAGGGGCGCGAGGCGCGCGGCGGATACGAGAAGCAGAACCCGTACGAGAGCCCGAACGGATACGACAGCCAGGGGCGCCCCTCCTATGAGGGGTACGGGCGCCACCGGGCCGACGACCGTGGCCCGGGACGCGGCGAACAGGGGAGCGGCGGGCCGGGCGACCTGTTGCCGCCCCCGCGCTCGGACCAGAGCCCCACCGGCCGCTCGGACCAGCTTCCGACCGCGCGTCCCGCGTATCCGTCCGAGTACCAGCGGCCCGAGCCGGGCGCCTGGCCGCGGCCGTCGCAGGACGACTACGGCTGGCAGCAACAGAGACTCGGATTCCCCGAACGGGACCCCTACGCCTCGCCGTCGTCGGACTACCGCTCGCAGTCGATGGACCGGCCGCCGTACGACCAGCGCTCCGAGTACGGCTCCGGACGCTCCGACTACGACCAGCCACGCGGCGACTACGACCGGCCCGGTGCCGACTCCGACTACCCGCGACCGGACCGGCGTGAACTGCCCGACCCACCGCCCGGCTCGGGGCACGTGCACCGGGGCGGGCCGGCCAGCAGCGCGCCCGGCCCGCTGGCGGCGCAGCCCGCGCCGGCCCCGGGCCCGGGTGAGCCGACCGCGCGCCTGAACCCGAAGTACCTCTTCGACACCTTCGTCATCGGCGCCTCGAACCGCTTCGCGCACGCGGCCGCGGTGGCAGTCGCCGAGGCGCCGGCCAAGGCGTACAACCCCCTGTTCATCTATGGGGAGTCGGGCCTCGGCAAGACGCACCTGCTGCACGCGATCGGGCACTACGCGCGCAGCCTCTACCCGGGCACGCGGGTGCGGTACGTGAGTTCGGAGGAGTTCACCAACGAGTTCATCAACTCCATCCGCGACGGCAAGGGCGACAGCTTCCGCAAGCGGTACCGGGAGATGGACATCCTGCTCGTGGACGACATCCAGTTCCTGGCGGACAAGGAGTCGACGCAGGAGGAGTTCTTCCACACCTTCAACACGCTCCACAACGCGAACAAGCAGATCGTGCTCTCCAGCGACCGGCCGCCCAAGCAGCTGGTGACCCTGGAGGACCGGCTGCGGAACCGTTTCGAGTGGGGTCTGATCACCGACGTCCAGCCGCCCGAACTGGAGACGCGGATCGCGATCCTGCGCAAGAAGGCGGTGCAGGAACAGCTCAACGCCCCGCCGGAGGTACTGGAGTTCATCGCGTCCCGCATCTCGCGCAACATCCGCGAGCTGGAGGGCGCGCTGATCCGGGTGACGGCGTTCGCGTCGCTCAACCGGCAGCCGGTGGATCTCGGGCTGACCGAGATCGTCCTCAAGGACCTGATCCCGGGCGGCGAGAACGCGTCCCCGGAGATCACCGCCACCGCGATCATGGCCGCGACGGCCGACTACTTCGGGCTCACGGTCGAGGACCTGTGCGGCACCTCGCGCGGCCGCGCCCTCGTCACGGCCCGCCAGATCGCGATGTATCTGTGCCGTGAGCTGACCGACCTGTCGCTGCCCAAGATCGGCGCGCAGTTCGGCAACCGCGACCACACCACCGTCATGCACGCCGACCGCAAGATCCGCGCGCTCATGGCCGAGCGACGGTCCATCTACAACCAGGTGACGGAGCTGACGAACCGCATCAAGAACGGCTGACGGCCCGAGGCCGCCGGACGTCGGCCGCAGAACGCCGTCGCACCTCGCTGAGGGCGCCCCGGGACGAGTTCCCGAGGGCGCCTTCGGCGTTCCCGGGCGGCCTCGACCAGCCTGCTGGACCACTTCGATCCGGCTCACGGGCCCCCTTCCACACGTCCCGGGGCCGCTCCCACGCGCCTTCTCGACGGCTTCGGCCGGCTCCGGGGCGGCTCGGGGTCGGCTCCGGGGCGGCTTCGGAGTGGTCGAGTCCGTCGCCGTCCCGTCATCACGTGTTCGATTACCTGCGGCGTTACGGCCTTCCTCCACAGATTCGGGGACTTTCTGCCGTCCACACCCTGGGGACCGGGAAGTTATGCAGATCGTGTCCACAGGACGGGCTGTTGAGAGATCATCGGGCCAGGTCAACCCCCTGTGGATCCGTGGACGAAAGATCTCCACAGACTGTGGACGAAGCGGGAATCCACAGACTGTGGACGGAGTTGTCCACCGACGGCCCACAGGCTGTGGCCGGTTGTCCCCAGTGATCGTCGGCTTCTCCACATGGCTGTCCACTGTTCGGCAAGCCCACGCGCCTCCTCACCGTGTCGAGTGAAAGGCGTCACACGAAGTTGCCCGGTTGGGCTGTGGGAAAGACGGGTAAACCTGGGGACGCCGTTGGGGAGAAGTGCCCCGGGGCTGTGCACGGTGTGTGCAGAACTTTCCGTTCTCCACAGACACCCCCGGTTGTCCACCGCCTCCGCCCACAGGCACGGTGGACAAAATTTGCCGCCTGAGCTGCGAAAACGGGGTTATCCACGGTTTCCACAGGCCCTACTACTACTCCCAACTAGAGAGAGCTGGGAATCCGTTTCGAAGTGGGTCCTGTGCACAACTCGCTCTCGGCTGCCTGACCGCGCCTCGTCACGACTTGACCCCGAGAGGCTCCGAGTGTCAGTGGTGTGCGTCAGACTGGTCCCCGGTGTCCTTCCCGTCACAGGAGCCAGCGACACCGAGACAGACGACGAAGCCAGGCAGGGCGAGAACGCCGGCAACAGCAGGAGGCGGCAACAGTGAAGATCCGGGTGGAACGCGACGTACTCGCGGAGGCAGTTGCCTGGGCGGCGCGCAGCCTCCCGGCCCGTCCGCCGGCGCCGGTCCTCGCCGGCCTCCTTCTGAAGGCCGAGGAAGGCCAGCTGAGCCTCTCCAGCTTCGACTACGAGGTCTCCGCACGGGTGTCCGTGGAGACCGAGGTCGACGAGGAGGGCACGGTGCTCGTCTCCGGTCGCCTCCTCGCCGACATCTGCCGCGCCCTCCCCAACCGCCCTGTGGAGATCTCCACAGACGGTGTACGGGCGACGGTGGTCTGCGGCTCCTCGCGGTTCACGCTCCACACACTGCCTGTGGAGGAATACCCGGCGCTGCCGCAGATGCCGAACGCCACGGGCACCGTCCCGGGCGAGGTCTTCGCCTCCGCCGCCGCCCAGGTGGCCATCGCCGCCGGCCGCGACGACACGCTGCCCGTCCTCACCGGCGTGCGCATCGAGATCGAGGGCGACACGGTCACGCTGGCCTCCACCGACCGCTACCGCTTCGCGGTCCGCGAGTTCCTGTGGAAGCCGGAGAACCCCGAAGCGTCCGCGGTCGCCCTGGTGCCCGCCAAGACGCTCCTGGACACCGCCAAGGCCCTCACGAGCGGCGACAGCGTCATCCTGGCGCTCTCCGGCTCGGGCTCCGGCGAGGGCCTGATCGGTTTCGAGGGCGCGGGCCGTCGTACCACCACGCGCCTGCTGGAGGGCGACCTCCCGAAGTACCGCACGCTGTTCCCGACGGAGTTCAACAGCGTGGCCGTCATCGAGACCGCCCCCTTCGTGGAGGCCGTCAAGCGTGTCGCCCTGGTCGCCGAGCGGAACACCCCGGTGCGCCTGAGCTTCGAGCAGGGTGTGCTGATCCTGGAGGCCGGCTCCAGCGACGACGCACAGGCTGTGGAGAGGGTCGACGCCCAGCTGGACGGCGACGACATCTCGATCGCCTTCAACCCCACGTTCCTGCTGGACGGCCTGAGCGCCATCGACTCCCCGGTGGCCCAGCTGTCGTTCACGACGTCCACCAAGCCCGCGCTGCTCAGCGGCAAGCCGGCCGTGGACGCCGAGGCGGACGAGGCCTACAAGTACCTGATCATGCCGGTGCGGCTCAGCGGCTGACCGGCCGGACTCCGCCGCGGCCGAGCGGCAGCGGTTGTCCACAGCGCTGTGGGGCCCGGTGGATCACCGGGCCCTCGGCACGAAGCCGCAGGTGGGGGTGTACTTATGAGCGGGTATGCCCACAGGTGTGCGTGAGCGTCCGGGTTTAGGCTCGTGCGTGGGTACGCAGTTCAGGTGCCCTCCTGCCACGTCGCAACCTAAGGAACAACTGATGGAGCTCGGTCTCGTCGGCCTCGGCAAGATGGGCGGCAACATGCGCGAGCGGATACGCCGCGCCGGCCACACCGTCATCGGATACGACCGGAACCCGGACCTCGCCGATATCCACAGCCTCGAAGAGCTTGTGGGCAAGCTCCAGGGCCCGCGGGTCGTGTGGGTGATGGTCCCGGCCGGGGCCGCCACCCAGTCAACCATCGACGAGCTGGCCGAGCTGTTGGAGCCCGGCGACGTCGTCGTGGACGGCGGGAACTCCCGCTGGACCGACGACGAGAAGCACGCCGAGGAGCTGGCGGCCAAGGGCATCGGCTTCGTCGACTGCGGTGTCTCCGGCGGCGTCTGGGGCCTGGAGAACGGCTACGCGCTGATGTACGGCGGTGACGCGGAGAACGTCGCCAAGGTACGACCGGTCTTCGACGCGCTGAAGCCCGAGGGCGACCTCGGCGCGGTGCACGCCGGCAAGGTCGGCGCCGGCCACTTCGCGAAGATGGTCCACAACGGCATCGAGTACGCGATGATGCAGGCCTACGCCGAGGGCTGGGAGCTCCTGGAGAAGGTCGACTCGGTGACGGACGTCCGCGAGGTGTTCCGTTCGTGGCAGGAGGGCACGGTCATCCGCTCCTGGCTCCTCGACCTGGCGGTGAACGCCCTCGACGAGGACGAGCACCTGGACGGGCTGAAGGGCTTCGCGCAGGACTCCGGCGAGGGCCGGTGGACCGTGGAGGCTGCCATCGACCACGCCGTGCCGCTGCCCGCGATCACGGCATCGCTCTTCGCGCGGTTCGCGTCGCGCCAGGAGGACTCGCCGCAGATGAAGATGATCGCGGCGCTGCGGAACCAGTTCGGCGGCCACGCGGTCGAGAAGAAGTAGTCCACGGCACGAAGCAACGCACGGCACAGAAGACGAGAGCGACCACACTACGGTCGACGAGAAGTCGTCCACAGGACCGCACGGTGGTCCACAACCCTGGGGGAGGTCGGCACCCGACCATGCACGTCACGCACCTGTCGCTGGCCGACTTCCGCTCGTACGCCCGGGTCGAGGTCCCGCTCGACCCGGGCGTCACCGCGTTCGTGGGCCCCAACGGGCAGGGCAAGACGAACCTGGTCGAGGCCGTCGGCTATCTCGCGACCCTGGGCAGCCACCGGGTCTCGTCGGACGCGCCCCTGGTCCGCATGGGCGCCGACCGCGCGGTGATCCGGGCCCAGGTGCGGCAGGGCGAACGGCAGCAGCTGGTCGAACTGGAGCTGAACCCCGGCAAGGCCAACCGGGCCCGCGTCAACCGGTCCTCGCAGGTCAGGCCGCGCGATGTGCTCGGCATCGTACGCACGGTGCTGTTCGCGCCGGAGGACCTCGCGCTGGTCAAGGGCGACCCCGGCGAGCGGCGCCGCTTCCTCGACGAACTGATCACCGCGCGGGCCCCGCGCATGGCGGGGGTGCGCTCCGACTACGAGCGGGTCCTCAAGCAGCGCAACACCCTCCTCAAGACGGCCGCGCTGGCCCGCCGGCACGGCGGCCGTTCCATGGACCTGTCCACGCTCGACGTCTGGGACCAGCACCTCGCGCGCGTGGGCGCCGAGCTGCTCGCCCAGCGCCTCGATCTGGTCGCCGCGATCCAGCCGCTCGCCGACAAGGCGTACGAGCAGCTGGCACCCGGCGGCGGCCCGGTCGCGCTGGAGTACAAACCCTCCTCGCCCGGCCTCGTCGGTCACGCGCGCGAGGAGCTGTACGAGCAGCTGACGGAGGCCCTCACCGAGAGCCGGAAGCAGGAGATCGAGCGGGGCGTCACGCTCGTGGGACCGCATCGGGACGATGTGACCCTCAAGCTCGGTCAGCTGCCGGCCAAGGGCTACGCCTCCCACGGCGAGTCCTGGTCGTACGCCCTGGCGCTGCGGCTCGCCTCCTACGACCTGCTGAGGGCCGAGGGCAACGAGCCGGTGCTGGTCCTCGACGACGTCTTCGCCGAGTTGGACACGCGTCGGCGGGAGCGCCTGGCGGAGCTGGTCGCGCCGGGCGAGCAGGTCCTGGTGACCGCCGCGGTCGACGACGACGTACCGGACGTACTGACGGGGACGCGGTACGCCGTGTCCGGCGGGACGGTGGAGCGCGTATGAGCGGATCCGAGGGAACACCCGAGCCGCCCGAGCCCTCCGGTGTGGACCTCGCGCGCGTGGCGCTGCGCGCCGCGAAGGAGGCCGCACGCGCGCGTGGCGAAGCCACCCAGCAGCAGAAGCAGGCACGGCGGGGCGGCGGGCTGCGCTCGGGCGCGCGGGCCGACGGCCGCGACCCCATGCCGCTCGGCCCTGCCATCAACCGGCTGATCACCGAGCGCGGCTGGGAGGCGCCCGCCGCGGTGGGCGGTGTGATGGGGCGCTGGCCGCAGATCGTCGGCGAGAAGCTCGCCGCTCAGTGCGTACCGCTCAAGTACGACGAGGACGAGCGTGTCCTGATCGTGCAGTGCGAGTCCCCGGTGTGGGCGACCGAGGTGCGCCGGCTCGCGCCGAACCTGGTCGCCCGGCTCAACGAGGATCTGGGACACGGCACGGTCCGGCAGATCAAGGTGCAGATGCCCGGCGGTGCTCCGCGCCGCTACGGCCCGTTGCGGGCGCCTAGAAGCAGCGGGTCCGGCGACTTCTACGAGTGACCGTAGTCACACCCAAAAGCCCCGTGAGGGAGCCTTCCGGTACCGGGCGTCGACGTCTCGCGCTCCGGCGCGGACGTTCGCATGCGGATGCGAACATCGACCTGACCCGGGAGTAGCAAAGGGTTGACACCCGGAAGCGCTGAGTGCCGCTGTGAGCCTCTTGGAGCCCCGCTCCGCATATGGGGAGTCGGGAGAGACCGGTTCAGGGCGGCACATGCGGACTCAGGTACCGGCAAACCCCCATCACTGTCGGCGCTACCGGTAGACTGGAAGCTAATCCCGCCCCATTCGTGGGGACCGCTTCGGAAACACTGTGCAACGCTGACAAAGGCTTCCACCGCAACATGCCGCAGCCGCTCCGGCAAACCCGCCAAGAGCCTGGCTTGTGCTGTGCCAGAAAGGGCGCTTCGTGGCCGATTCCGGCAACCCCAACGAGAACATCCCGTCCACCGAGGCCCTGGCCGGAACGGCCGAGGCCTCGCCCTCGGCGTACGACGCCAGTGCCATCACCGTCCTCGAAGGGCTGGACGCGGTCCGCAAGCGGCCCGGCATGTACATCGGCTCGACCGGTGAGCGCGGCCTGCACCACCTCGTGCAAGAGGTCGTGGACAACTCCGTCGACGAGGCGCTGGCCGGCCACGCGGACACCATCGACGTGACGATCCTTCCCGACGGCGGTGTCCGGGTCGTCGACAACGGCCGCGGCATCCCGGTGGGCATCGTGCCCTCCGAGGGCAAGCCGGCCGTCGAGGTCGTGCTGACCGTCCTGCACGCGGGCGGCAAGTTCGGCGGCGGCGGTTACGCGGTCTCCGGCGGTCTGCACGGCGTCGGCGTCTCCGTGGTGAACGCCCTGTCGACGAAGGTCGCCGTCGAGGTCAAGACCGACGGCTACCGCTGGACGCAGGACTACAAGCTGGGCGTCCCGACCGCCCCGCTCGCCCAGCACGAGGCCACCGAGGAGCACGGCACCTCGGTCACCTTCTGGGCCGACCCGGACATCTTCGAGACCACCCACTACTCCTTCGAGACGCTGTCGCGGCGCTTCCAGGAGATGGCGTTCCTCAACAAGGGCCTGCGGATCAACCTCACCGACGAGCGTGAGTCCGCTAAGGCCACCGCCGGGGCGGACGAGGCCGGTGAGGACGAGAAGCACGAGGTCAAGACGGTCTCGTACCACTACGAGGGCGGCATCGTCGACTTCGTGAAGCACCTCAACTCCCGCAAGGGGGACGTGGTGCACCCGTCCGTCATCGACTTCGAGGCCGAGGACAAGGACAAGGCCCTGTCCGTCGAGGTCGCGATGCAGTGGAACAGCGGTTACAGCGAGGGTGTGTACTCCTTCGCCAACATCATCCACACGCACGAGGGCGGTACGCACGAAGAGGGCTTCCGTGCCGCGATGACCGGTCTGATCAACCGCTACGCGCGCGACAAGAAGCTGCTCCGCGAGAAGGACGACAACCTCACGGGTGACGACATCCGCGAGGGTCTGACCGCGATCATCTCGATCAAGCTGAGCGAGCCGCAGTTCGAGGGCCAGACCAAGACCAAGCTGGGCAACACGGAGGCCAAGACCTTCGTGCAGAAGGTCGTCCACGAGCACCTGACGGACTGGCTCGACCGCAACCCGGTCGAGGCCGCGGACATCATCCGCAAGTCCATCCAGGCGGCCACCGCGCGCGTGGCGGCCCGCAAGGCGCGTGACCTGACCCGCCGCAAGGGCCTGCTGGAGACGGCGTCCCTGCCGGGCAAGCTGAGCGACTGCCAGTCGAACGACCCCACCAAGTGCGAGATCTTCATCGTCGAGGGTGACTCCGCCGGCGGCTCGGCCAAGTCCGGCCGCAACCCGCAGTACCAGGCGATCCTCCCGATCCGCGGCAAGATCCTCAACGTCGAGAAGGCGCGGATCGACAAGATCCTGCAGAACCAGGAGATCCAGGCGCTGATCTCCGCGTTCGGCACCGGGGTCCACGAGGACTTCGACATCGAGAAGCTCCGCTATCACAAGATCATTCTCATGGCGGACGCCGACGTCGACGGCCAGCACATCAACACGCTGCTGCTGACCTTCCTGTTCCGCTTCATGCGGCCGCTGGTCGAGGCCGGGCACGTGTTCCTGTCGCGTCCCCCGCTCTACAAGATCAAGTGGGGCCGGGACGACTTCGAGTACGCGTACTCGGACCGTGAGCGCGACGCCCTGATCGAACTCGGCCGGCAGAACGGCAAGCGCGTCCGGGAGGACTCGATCCAGCGCTTCAAGGGTCTCGGCGAGATGAACGCCGAGGAACTGCGCATCACGACCATGGACCAGGACCACCGCGTCCTCGGGCAGGTCACGCTGGACGACGCCGCCCAGGCCGACGAGCTGTTCTCGGTGCTCATGGGTGAAGACGTCGAGGCCCGGCGCCAGTTCATCCAGCGCAACGCCAAGGACGTCCGCTTCCTCGACATCTGAGTCGGTCTCAGCTGACCGCACCAGGAAGGATCCCCACCAGCAATGGCCGACGAGAACCCCCCCGTCACGCCTGACGACGCCGGCGAGACGACCGTGCGCATCGAGCCCGTCGGGCTCGAGACGGAGATGCAGCGCTCGTACCTGGACTACGCGATGTCCGTCATCGTGTCCCGCGCGCTGCCCGACGTACGCGACGGTCTCAAGCCCGTCCATCGCCGCGTCCTGTACGCCATGTACGACGGCGGCTACCGGCCCGAGAAGGGCTTCTACAAGTGCGCCCGCGTCGTCGGTGACGTCATGGGCAACTACCACCCGCACGGTGACTCCTCGATCTACGACGCGCTGGTCCGCCTCGCGCAGCCGTGGTCGATGCGGATGCCGCTGGTGGACTCCAACGGCAACTTCGGCTCGCCGGGCAACGACCCGGCGGCGGCCATGCGCTACACCGAGTGCAAGATGGCGCCGCTGTCGATGGAGATGGTCCGTGACATCGACGAGGAGACCGTCGACTTCACGGACAACTACGACGGACGCTCCCAAGAGCCGACCGTCCTGCCGGCCCGCTTCCCGAACCTGCTGATCAACGGCTCGGCGGGCATCGCGGTCGGTATGGCGACCAACATCCCGCCGCACAACCTCCGCGAGGTCGCGGCAGGCGCCCAGTGGTACCTGGAGAACCCCGAGGCCTCCCACGAGGACCTCCTGGACGCGCTGATCGAGCGCATCAAGGGCCCCGACTTCCCGACCGGCGCCCTGGTCGTCGGCCGCAAGGGCATCGAGGAGGCGTACCGCACGGGCCGCGGCTCCATCACGATGCGCGCGGTCGTCGAGGTCGAGGAGATTCAGAACAGGCAGTGCCTGGTGGTCACGGAGCTGCCGTACCAGGTCAACCCGGACAACCTCGCGCAGAAGATCGCCGACCTCGTGAAGGACGGCAAGATCGGCGGCATCGCGGACGTCCGCGACGAGACGTCGTCCCGTACGGGCCAGCGCCTGGTCATCGTCCTGAAGCGCGACGCGGTCGCCAAGGTCGTGCTGAACAACCTGTACAAGCACACCGACCTGCAGACCAACTTCGGCGCCAACATGCTGGCCCTGGTCGACGGCGTGCCGCGCACCCTGTCCCTGGACGCGTTCATCCGCCACTGGGTGACGCACCAGATCGAGGTCATCGTCCGCCGTACGAAGTTCCGGCTGCGCAAGGCCGAGGAGCGGGCACACATCCTGCGCGGCCTGCTGAAGGCCCTGGACGCCATCGACGAGGTCATCGCGCTGATCCGGCGCAGCGACACCGTCGACATCGCGCGCACGGGCCTGATGGACCTCCTGGAGATCGACGAGATCCAGGCCAACGCCATCCTCGAGATGCAGCTGCGCCGCCTGGCCGCCCTGGAACGCCAGAAGATCATCCAGGAGCACGACGAACTCCAGGCCAAGATCCGCGAGTACAACGAGATCCTCGCCTCCCCCGTGCGCCAGCGCGGGATCGTCAGCGCGGAACTCGCCGCGATCGTCGAGAAGTACGGCGACGACCGCAAGACGATGCTGGTCCCCTACGACGGCGACATGTCCATCGAGGACCTCATCGCCGAGGAGGACATCGTCGTCACCGTCTCGCGCGGCGGCTACGTCAAGCGCACCAAGACGGTCGACTACCGGGCGCAGAAGCGCGGCGGCAAGGGCGTACGCGGCACGAAGCTCAAGGAAGACGACATCGTCGACCACTTCTTCGTGTCCACGACCCACCACTGGCTGCTGTTCTTCACCAACAAGGGCCGCGTGTACCGGGCCAAGGCCTACGAACTGCCGGACGCCGGGCGTGACGCGCGTGGACAGCACGTCGCCAACCTGCTGGCCTTCCAGCCGGACGAGGCCATTGCTGAGATCCTCGCGATCCGCGACTACGAGGCCGCGCCCTATCTGGTGCTCGCCACCAAGGGCGGACTTGTGAAGAAGACGCCTCTGAAGGATTACGATTCGCCCCGTTCCGGCGGCGTCATCGCGATCAACCTCCGTGAGAAGGAGGACGGTTCCGATGACGAACTGATCGGAGCCGAACTCGTATCGGCAGAGGATGACATCCTTCTGATCAGCAAGAAGGCACAGTCGATCCGCTTCACGGCGACGGACGAGGCGCTGCGGCCCATGGGCCGTGCCACCTCGGGTGTCAAGGGCATGAGTTTCCGTGAGGGAGACGAGCTGCTCTCGATGAATGTTGTTCGACCCGGTACGTTCGTGTTCACTGCCACAGACGGCGGGTACGCGAAGCGGACCGCCGTCGACGAGTACCGCGTCCAGGGTCGCGGCGGCCTCGGCATCAAGGCCGCCAAGATCGTCGAGGACCGCGGATCGCTCGTCGGCGCGCTGGTGGTCGAGGAGACCGACGAGATCCTCGCCATCACGCTGTCGGGCGGTGTGATTCGTACGCGAGTCAACGAGATCAGGGAAACCGGCCGTGACACCATGGGCGTCCAACTGATCAACCTGGGCAAGCGCGATGCCGTCGTCGGCATCGCTCGGAACGCCGAGGCGGGGCGGGAGGCGGAGGAGGTCGACGGCGACGTTGCCGTGGACGAGTCCGCCGAGGACGCCGTGACGACCGGTACGGACGAGGGTGAGGCGCCCTCGTCCGAGTAGCACGAGGAGTGAGTCAGCGTGAGCGGAGCCACGGGCGCGGGATCGTCCGGTACTTCGGCCGGCACTTCGACCGGGTCGGAGGCGGACGGCGGCGGCCGTGGCTCCGCCGCGCGTGCGATGGACACGCACACGACCCAACTGAAGGCCATCAAGTCGGACGCGAAGGATGCGGCCGCGCCCGCGTCGGAGAAGCCCGGACCCCAGGGGGGAACCGTGACGGACACCCGTGGTCCGCAGACCCCGAAGCCCGCGTCCGGCAGTCCGGCCGCGGCTCAGGGCGGATCCGGCCGTCAGGCTCCGGCACAGGCGCAGCCCCAGCCGCAGCCTCAGGCCCCGGCCCAGGCCGCTGCCTCCGCGCTGCCGGGTGAGCGGCAGTCGCAGCAGCAGGCGGGCCCCTACCACCCGCCGCAGGCCTACGCGCCGGCCCCGGAGGCTTCCCGCAAGCCCCGGACGGGGGCGCGCACGACCCCTCGCACGCGCAAGGCGCGGCTGCGGGTGTCCAAGGCGGACCCGTGGTCCGTGATGAAGGTCAGCTTCCTGCTCTCCATCGCCCTCGGTATCTGCACGGTCGTCGCGGCCGCGGTGCTGTGGATGGTCATGAACGCGATGGGTGTGTTCTCGACGGTCGGCGCCACCATCTCCGAGGCGACCGGTTCGAACGAGTCCAACGGATTCGATCTGCAGGCGTTCCTGTCGCTGCCCAACGTGCTGATCTTCACCACGATCATCGCCGTCATCGACGTCGTCCTCGCCACCGCCCTGGCCACCCTCGGCGCCTTCATCTACAACCTCTCTGCGGGCTTCGTGGGCGGCATCGAGCTGACGCTCGCCGAGGACGAGTAAGCGAGGCTCACCGCGTCGCGGTGGCCCCGCGGGTATCGATTTTGGGACTGCCCACGTCGTGCGCTAATCTTCAGGAGTCAGCGCGCGGGACACACACCGCAGAGCGCGGCGGGGCTATAGCTCAGTTGGTTAGAGCGCATCCCTGATAAGGATGAGGCCACAGGTTCAAATCCTGTTAGCCCCACCAGACAGAAGACCCCCAACCGGTAGCGGTTGGGGGTCTTTGCTGTCGTCGGGTGGTACGTAGGGAGTCTCACCAACAAGGTGTCGGAACAGACGACTTGCTCTCTTGACCGGTGGTCCCGGTACATCCTGCGGGGCCGGTGGTCCCTGCATCCTGTGGGCTGGTGATCTCCGCATCCCGTGGGCTGGTGGTCCCGGGACATCTCAAGGACCGTGCTCGACGCGTTCCACGCACCGAAAGACCCTCAGCCGCCTCTGGCTGAGGGTCTTCGTTGTTTAGGCTCTTCTACCGGGCGTCGTACGCAAGATCGCCGCTGGGTGGATGTTTTCCTGCAGGGGATCAGCGCTGGAGCGGTGCGCCTGGATGCTCGGCCTGCGGGAGAGGTGCTTCCGGGGCGGCAACCCGGCCTGTGACGTTCGTGGCGGTGTCCGTGGCCGTGTCCAGGGCCGTGCGGTGGCGGCAGGAGGGGGAGGAGCCGTGGGCCTCGGCGCGGATGCGCTGTTTCATCGTGGGGGGCAGGGCGCGATCGTGGGGCCGGACCGGGAGGGGCATCGCCGGGGTCGTCGCGAGTGCCGCGCAGTTGCGGGTGGTCTCGGTCTGCTGTACCGCGGCCGAGGCCGTGGTCGTGACGAGTCCGAGCGCCGTGCACAGCGCGAGGAAGGCGGTGACGATGGCGGTCCACAGCTTCATGACCTTGTTCTGGGCCATGGCCCCTCACTTTCGGGTTGGGCGATTTGCGTACTTTCCTCATGATGTGTATGTGGGCTCCGAAATCCTGGACCGACGTCCATGGCGCGTCGATCTTCGGATGAACACCACTCGGATGGGTGCAAGGAGGTCTGAGGAGTTGCGGCAGGCCGAGATCCATGGGATCCGCCGAGGTGTGCGAGATGTGATGGATCTGTGTGATGAGCCTGCGATCGGAACAGTGGCGTCCGGTTCTACTGCGGCCTTCCCTGCGGGAGTTGGGGTCCCGACGCAGGTCACCGATCGGTATCGGTCGGTGTGTATAGTCGGGCGCCAGAGGTCCCCTACGTCAAGGAAAGACGAGGTCGCGCGGTGAAGAAGCTTCTCCTGGTCGCACTGGCCGCCATCGGCGGGCTCCTCGTGTACCGCCAGATCCAGGCGGATCGCGCCGAGCAGGATCTGTGGACGGAGGCGACTGACTCCGTGCCCACGGGTTCGTGAACATCGACATCAGTCTCAGAGCAGACCCCGGCCGCCTTGCGGTCGGGGTTTTGTGTCGCTCGGGGGTTCCTCTCTGCTCTTCCGGCACATTTGCCGACATTCCGGCAGGCTTTGATTCGCCTTCGTGAACGATGTGCTTGCAGGAGCAAGGCATCGGTCCCGGTAGCAGCCGTTTTCAGCCGCCTCTGCCCAGGAACACGCGCATCGGCGCGCACGGCCCGGCAGGATGGGCGCGTTCGGGGCCGCGCTCACGCTGGTGGGGCCCCGGAATCACGGTCTACGACGGGGGGTGGCGCTTGATGGGGCGGCGCACGGTCTGGTGGCGAGCTGGGGCGGCCGTGGGAGCCGCCCTGTGCGTGACGACGGCGCAGCCCGGGCCCGCCGCAGCGGCCGACGCGCCCACCCCGTACTCCTACGCCGAGGACGCGAGCACGGTCGAGGGCGCCTCCGACAGCACGGGAGCCGTGCGGCTGGCGGCCGGCAAGACCTACCGGAGCTCCATCGGACCGGGCGACAAGCTGTACTTCCGCCTCGATCTCGGCGCCGCCGCCAACGCGTACGTCTCGGCCACGGCCGTCCCCGAGGCGGGAGCGGCGGTCGGCTCTGCGGACGGGGTCAGGGTGTCCCTGCAGGACGCCGACGCACATCGCTGCTCCTACGAGACCGCCCGCTTCGGACCGACCCGCAGCGGGCACCCCGTCACCGCCTGGGCCTCGCGGGAGGTCGGCCGCGACGAGTACATGTGCCAGGGGGCCGGGGTGTACTACGTCGTCGTCGAGCGGGTCGGTTCGGTGACCGGGGCCGGTCCGGGGGGTAGTACGGGATCGGCTTCGGGCTCGGGCTCGGGCGCGGGTTCCGGTTCGGCTTCGGACTCGGGGGTGGGGTCGCCTTCGAAAGACGCGTCGGAGGAGTGGGGGCTGGAGCTCGGCTTCGTCTCGGAGCCCGCCATAACCAAGGGCGGTCCGACGACCGCCCCTCAGAGCTGGAACTCCGCCTCGCCCGATGCCGTGTCCGGTGACCCTGAGCCCCGGCGGGGCGGGAGCGGCTTCGCCACGGCAAGTCCCCTCGCGCAGGGCGTCTGGCAGGACGAGGTCGGCATCAGAGCCGGGGAGACGCTCTTCTACAAGGTGCCCGTCGGCTGGGGACAGCAGCTGCACGCCACGGCCGAGCTGGGCAGCACGACCGAGGGCGACGGCTATGTGGGGAACGCGTTCGTCATGTCGCTCTACAACCCCGTACGCGGCCTCGTGGACGACAGGACAGCCATCTACAGGGGCGACCAACAGTCCGTCGCCCTGGACCCGCTTCCGCCCGTCGCGTACGAGAACCGTTTCGCCCCTGGGGAGGAAGTGGGCGGGATGCGGTTCGCGGGCTGGTACTACCTGGCACTGCATCTCGGGGCGCCGGTCGCCGCCCGGTTCGGTGACGAGCCGATCGGGCTGACGCTGCGGGTGCGGCTCGAGGGTGTTGCAGGAGCCGGGCCGGGATACCTGGGAGCCTCCGAACCGCGTGGGGTATTCGAGGTCACCGAGGGGGACCGGGAGGCCGCCGAGGACGGCACCACGGGGGAGACGCTGGAGGGTGGCGCGGGGGGCGGTGGTGACGAGGGGGACACGGGAAGTTCCGGCGAGGGGGAGGGCTCCGGGAACTCCTCGGGCAGCGAAGACCAGCGCCTGGCCATGACCGTCGTCGCGGCGGGCGGCATCGGCACGGGGAGTCTGCTGGTTCTCGGGCTGCTGGTGTGGACGATCGTGGCCCGCAGGCGGGCGTTTGCCGCCACCGAGCCCGAAGGGCCGAGGCACGGTACGGCCGCGCGGGGGCGGCATGGGGCGTCGTCCCGGGGGTGACCGGGCCAGTGGTCCGTACGCTGCCCAGCCTGTGGGAACTGTGGGTCGGCAAGTCTGTGGGGTCTGTGGGTCGGCAAGTCTGCGGCGGCAGCGGGATCGGCAGGCTTCCCCGGGGATCAGAGTCGGCTCAGTGCCCAGAACCCCACCGCGAAGCAGGCCAGGGCGACCAGCAGGACCGGGACGACGACCTTGACGGGCGGGCCGGGACGGCGCCGGGGAAGCGCCCTGGAACGACGTGGAACCTGCGAGGGCCGAGCGGTGTATGAACCAGTAGAGGCGTACGCGTGCTGTTGCACCGCCGAGGCCAGGGCCGGAGAGGGGCCCAGCGGCGGGTGCGCCTGGGGGGAGGGCACATGCGCGGGTTCGGGATGTTGCGCTGGAGCGGTTCGGACGGGAGCCGCCCCGGCCGGAGTACGGGTACCGGCCTGCTGCTCGGGCTGTTGTTGTGGGTGACCAGGACCGGGGGCGTGCTGCTCGACCTGGGGCGACGGCGCGTCGGCGGTGAGCACCTGGGGCGGAGGCAGATGGAAGCTGCCGGTGTCCGACATCGTGGAGGGCCGCAGGGGTGCAGGGGCGCGTTCGGGGCGCGGTGGTACGGCGGTGCCGGGCGGCTCCGGCGGCAGGTGACCGGAGTGGGTCGAAGACGCCGAAGACGCGGGGCCGGGGCCTTGGGGCCAGTGACCGGTTCCTGGCTCAGTGCCGGCGCCTGAACCAGTGCGAGGGTCGGCGTCCGTGGGCCCGGTGCTGAAGCCGGAGTTATGGCCCGAGCCGTTGTCTGGTGTGTTGCCGGAGCCTGAGAAGTCGGTCTGGGGCGGTGCAGTGGTGGGCATGGGGGGCGGGGATATAGAGCCCGTGGCCGTGTACGGGGGCTGAGGGGCGGCTCCGGGGAGCGGTACCGGTACCGGTACCGCGGGGCCCTTCCCGGGCTGGGACGGTGGGCCCATGGGCGGTGGGCCGTAGGTCGGCGGGTGGTGAGGCGGCGGTGGTGTCCCGTCCGTGCCGGACCCCGTTCCGGTGCTCGTGCCCGTCGTGTCCAGCCCCGATGCCCTGTGCAGGGGGCCCTCGGGGGCGAACCCCGTGGGCAGCGGGCCGAGTTGGTCGAAGACCTCCACCAGCTCGTCGTCCGGTCCCGGCTCAGGCAGCAGTTCGACGGCGGCGGCAAGGGCCTTGCGGGCGCCGGTGGCGGTGCGGAAGCGGGAGTTGGGGTCCGGCTGGAGCAGCGTGGCGATGACCTGCCACAGCGGCTCGGGGATGCCCCTCGGCGCCTTCGGAGTGCCATGGGCGGCGAAGTGTTCGATGAGGGCCTTGGCGTCGGGCTTGGCGCCCTCCAGGAGGTACAGGGCGACGAGGCCCACCGCGAAGAGGTCGGCCGGGAAGTCCGGATCTGCGCCCAGCATCTGCTCGGGAGCGAAGTAACCCGGCGTCCCCACCACGTAGTTGGTCTCGGTCAGGCGGGGCTCGCCCAGACGCATGGCGATGCCGAAGTCGGACAGGCGCAGGCGGGGACGGGCAGTGCCCGTGGCCTCCAGCAGCACGTTGGCGGGCTTGATGTCGCGGTGGATGACGCCCTCGGCGTGCACGGCGGCGAGGCCGGACAGCAACTGGTCGAGCAGGCCACAGACGTAGGAGGGCGGAAGGGGACCGTAGTCGTTGACGAGGTTGACCAGTGATCCTCCGGCCACCAGATCCATCGTGAACAGGACCTTGTCGTCGTCGGCGGCCCAGCTGGCGGGGGCGAGCACATGCGGATGGTCGATCCGTACGGCCTGCTCACGGACGAAGCGCAGCAGGGCGTGCGCGTCACGCTGTTGCAGAACCTTGGCGGCCACATAGCGGCGGCGGCGGTGGTCCCAGGTGCGCCAGACCGCGCCGACTCCCCCGCGCCCGATCGGGTCGACCAGTTCGTACCGGCCGGCGAAGACCTCACCCATGGCTGTGCGTCGTTCCCCCTTCGGCTCCCCTCTTGGCTGCCCGTCGGCGGAGGGCACGGCGCTCGCGCCGGCCTCCGCGGAGCCGGCTCGCACGTGCCCGGCTTCCCTCGGAGCTTGTACCCGCTTCTGTCCCCCTGCCGCTCTGTCGCTGTTCCTGATTCCGGTTCCTGCGCGGAGCCTACGTGCACGAAGCCGTGCTCACGAGGGGCCTACAGACCCCTCGTCCCCCTCTTCGGCCTCGGCCCGGTCGCCGAACCCCCTTTCGGGGACCGGGCCTTGGGCTCAGTTCTGGTGGGACTGGTAGTGCGCCACCGCGTCCGAGGTGCGGCCCGCGCCGTACACCCGGAGGAACTCTGCCAGCTCAGGGTGGGTCGGGGCGAGGGTGTCAGCCGCCTCGATGATGTCGCCCGCGGCGGCCACCGAGCGAAGCAGCGACTGGATCTCGCGGACGACCCGCTTGACCGTGGGCGCCCCCGAACTCGTCGTCGACTGCGTGGTGTTGCTGAGCACCGATCCCCCCTGTGACTTCTTGATCTCGTCCATGCGCTCGGTCGCCTCGGCGGCGCTCACGCTGCCGTCCGCGACCTGACCGGCCAGGTCCTGCAGCAACTGCACCCGCTGGACCACAGCCGGGTTGCCGATCTTGGCACGCTGACCGCTCATCAGCTGCGACAGCATCGGTGCGGACAGGCCCAGCACCCCCGCGAGCCGGGCCTGGTTGAGACCCAGGTCCTCGATGAGCCTACGGAAGAGCGCCCCCAACGGCTCTCCGTACCAGTTCCGCTGCAGCTCCCGGGCTCTTGCGGTCGCTTCCTGCTGTGCGGCGTCCATTGCGTCTCCCCATCGCTTCCCCAAATACCGTGGTTCGCTGTAGCGAACCACGACGAGCATCTTACGGAGAGTGGTCGTTCACGGGGACCCCCAATCTTTTTGCGAGATCCCGGGGGTGACCCGGTACTCTGGTCTGCGAAGCCTCCCGGTGGTCCTTCTCTCCGGGCGCACGCTTCCCTTCCGGGGCCTTAGCTCAGTTGGTAGAGCGCTGTCTTTGCATGGCAGATGTCAGGGGTTCGACTCCCCTAGGCTCCACAGCGGATCGACCGGGCCGGATGTCGTAGGACATCCGGCCCGGTCTTTTTTCTGTCTCCGGAACCACGTCGGCGGTGGTGTCCCCGGGAGGGGTTCGTCGCGATCGCTATCTGTGCACTCGGTCGCGAGGACGCCGCTGGAACGGGGCAACGGATGATGGCACGTGTCGACGTGCGCATTTGCGAAACCAGTGTTCTGGGTCACAGGGGTGGGCGGCCGAATGTGTGCGTCACCCTTCGCAACCGGATCAATACATTCCGGCTTGTGGGGTGATGGGCCTTTGAGGGGCGCTGCTGTTTCACGTGAAACAGCCCTGTGGGGCAGAAGACCCGCAAGTCTTCTGCCCCACAGGGCTGTTGAAAAATTTCTCACCGAACGCACCCTCGGGCACGGCCGATCGGGAAGGCACGCATCCTCCGCCCGGACAGCCGTGGGAAAAACGCCCTCGGCTGCCCTGCTCAGCTGGTGCTCAGTCGGTTGTCAGTGGCGGTTGTCCGGGTCGGCGGCCTCGTCCTCGGCCTGCTTGGCCTGGACCTCGGGGTCGAGGACGGACTGACCGCTGCCGTCCACGGAGGTCAGGCGACCGGAGTCGGAGACCTCGGTGGCGGCGGGGGGCTCGACCAGCCAGTCGGGGTTGGCCTGCTTGTCCCACCACTTCCAGGCAGCGAAGGCACCGCCGGCCAGGACGCCCAGGAGGGCCACGCCCTTGGCGGCACGGCCGAGCCTCGCCCGGCGCTGCTGCTTGCGCACCAGCCGCTGGATCTGCTTCGGCGAGACCTGCCCACGCAGTGCGGCCAGTGCCGCGACACTGCGGGCGGTGGCCTCCTCGCGAACCGGGCCGGCTGCGGCCACGGCCTGTTCGATACGGGGACGGGAGTAGTCGGCGGCCTGGCGGGCCGCCTTGCGGGTGCGTGCGGCGGCTTCGTGGGCCGCGTGGTCGACCTTCGGCGGCACATGCGTGCGAGCCTGCTCCAAGCGCGGGACGACATGGGCGCCGTACTGGACGCGTGCCTGTTCCGCGGCCTGCGACACTTTCGGCGCGAGTCGTACACGTGCCTCCTGCGCGTAGTGCGAGGCCTTGTCCTTGGCCGTGTCGGCGTAGGGCGCCACCACTTCCGCGGCGTGCAGCACGCTGTCCTTCGCCGAGCCGGTCGCGGCGCGCACGCTGTCGATGCGGGTCACGGGATCCTCCTCCTCGGTGGCGTACGTAATTCGACTTTCCACCCTTTTGGGGATCATGCCTCTCGGAGCGCTCCGGGGCATGTGCGGGCGGGCATCCGGGTCATGTACTCGCCCCCCGCCGATCATCGACAGGAGCCGCTCATGAATCCGGTCACGTGCAATAGAGGATGAATGCGGGACAACGGGAACTTGTCCACGACAGGGCCGACAATGCCACGGATCGACGCGAAGCGCGCCGGTACCGGGGGTACTCGGCCGGTTTTCCGTGCGACCGCCGTACAAGAGCGTGGGCGTCGGGGGACGGACGGCGTCGTCCGTGCGAGGATCGGGGGAGTCACAAAGGACAACGGAAGGCAGATCGTGGCAGAGCAGCTGTACGCCACCCTGAAGACCAACCATGGCGACATCGAGGTGCGGCTGCTGCCGAACCACGCGCCCAAGACGGTCCGTAACTTCGTCGAGCTCGCCCAGGGCGAGCGTGAGTGGACCAACCCGGCCACCGGCCAGAAGTCCACGGACAAGCTTTACGACGGCACGGTCTTCCACCGGGTGATCAGTGGATTCATGATCCAGGGCGGTGACCCGCTGGGCAACGGCACCGGCGGTCCCGGCTACCAGTTCGCGGACGAGTTCCACCCGGACCTCGCCTTCGACAAGCCCTACCTGCTGGCCATGGCCAACGCCGGACCGGGCACCAACGGCTCGCAGTTCTTCATCACCGTCTCCCCGACGGCATGGCTGAACCGCAAGCACACCATCTTCGGTGAGGTCGTCGACGCGGCCAGCCAGAAGGTCGTGGACGCCATCGCCGGCGCCCAGACCAACCCGCGCACCGACCGTCCGGTCAACGACGTCGTCATCGAGTCGGTCGTCGTCGAGACGCGCCAGGGCTGAGCCCCAGGGGCCAGCGCTCGGTCGAGCATCAACGGTTCTCCACCGGGACCGGACCCCGAAAGGTTCACAAGGTCCCGAAGGGAACCAATCGCCCCGCCCATCCGTAAGGATGAGCGGGGCGATGCGTTCCACCCAGGAGACGGAGGGGCCCGATGGATCAGGCGCCGAGCAGCCCGCAGGACGCGCAGAGCCTGCCCACCTGCTACCGGCATCCGGACCGCGAGACGGGTATCCGCTGCACCCGCTGCGAGCGCCCCATCTGTCCCGAGTGCATGGTGAGCGCCTCCGTCGGCTTCCAGTGCCCCGAGTGCGTCCGCAACGGCTCCGGCACGGGCCACGCGCCTTCGGCCTCGGCCCCACGCACCCTCGCGGGTGGCACGGTCACCGCCGATCCGCGGCTTCTCACCAAGATCCTGATCGGTGCGAACCTGCTGCTGTTCCTGGTGAAGACGTCCGTCGGCGACGCCTTCACCGACCGGTTCGACCTCATCGGTCGCGCCTGGGTACCGGAGCTGGGCACCTCGCTCCAGGGTGTAGCCGAAGGCCAGTGGTACCGACTGGTCACGTCGATGTTCTTGCACGCAGGCGTCACACACATCCTGTTCAACATGCTGAGCCTGTGGTGGATCGGCGGCCCGCTGGAGGCGGCCCTCGGCCGTGCCCGCTATCTGGCGCTGTACTTCGTCTCGGGTCTCGCGGGCAGCGCGCTCACCTACCTGATCGCCGAGCCCACCCAACCGTCGCTCGGTGCCTCCGGCGCCATCTTCGGGCTCTTCGGGGCGACCGGCGTCCTCCTGCGCCACCTCAAGTACGACATGCGCCCGTTGATCATCCTCCTGGTGATCAACCTGATCTTCACCTTCAGCCCGATGTTCAACATCGCCTGGGAAGCCCACGTAGGCGGCCTCGTCGGCGGAGTGCTGATCGGCTACGTGATGGTGCACGCACCACGTGAGCGGCGGGCGCTGATCCAGTACGGCGTGTGTGCGCTGGTCCTGGCCGCCGTGGTCGTCATGACTCTGCTCAGGACCACGCAGCTGACCTGAGGTGATGCCGGACCGTCACCGGTCGGGCGCTCCGGCGGCACCGTTACAGCACTGTTGTCCACAGACCGTGGCGGATCTTGTGCATAGGGTGCGGGAACAGGTGTGCCCCCTGCCGCTCACCTGCGTTTTCGCAGGTCAGGCAGGGGGCGAACATGCTTGCGGGTGCCGGTAGGTCAGTCGTACCGGCGTCAACGCCCAGTGAGTTATCCACAGATCGTCGTTCTTTTTCCCCACTGTGGAAAACACCTGTGGATAACTCCGTGGATTGCTCTGGGGAGAGCTACCTCCACGGTGCGGAGACCGCTACTTCCACTGGGTCGAGACGCCGAATCCGGCGGCGATGAAGCCGAAGCCGACCACGATGTTCCAGTTGCCGAGCGAGTCGATCGGCAGCGAGCCGTCCGTCACATAGAAGACGACGATCCAGGCGAGCCCGATGAGGAACATGGCCAGCATGACCGGAGCCACCCAGCCACGGCTGTTCAGCTTGATGTTCGTGGCCTGCTTGGACGGCGGCGGCGTGTAGTCGGCCTTCTTGCGGATACGTGACTTCGGCACGAGGGTCTCTCCTGTCGATGCGCTGCGTGGCCGCGCAGGGAACTGTGGCGGGCTCCGGGGCAGCGTACAAGGGGACACTGAATGCTCCCCCGGGCGTCCGTTAGCGTAGTGCTTCCGCGGCGCCTAAGGAGATAAGGGTACGTTGAGCAATTCAGCCGACTCCCCCGAGGCGGGTTCCGGCACTTCCTCCCGAGGTGGTATCCGGCCCGTGCGCGTGCTCACCGTCGGGGTCTTCGCCCTCGCCGGGCTGATCTTCTTCACCAGCTTCGACACGGCCAAGGGCACCAATATCCGCACGGACGCCTCCCTGCTGAAGCTCTCCGACCTGATCCAGGAGCGGAGCCACAAGAACGGGCAGCTCGACGAGTCCAACGCGGTGCTCAGGGACGACGTGGAGGCCCTCGCGGAGCGGGACGACGGCAGCACCAAGGCCGAGGACGCCCGGCTCAAGGCGCTGGAGAAGAACGCCGGCACCCAGAAGCTCAAGGGGCAGGCCCTCACGGTCACCCTGAACGACGCCCCGCCGGACGCCACCGCCAAGCTCCCCGGCTACCCCGAACCGCAGCCCGACTACCTGGTCATCCACCAGCAGGACCTGCAAGCCGTGGTGAACGCCCTGTGGCTGGGCGGCGCCCAGGGCATCAAGGTCATGGACCAGCGGCTGATCTCCACCAGCGCCGTCCGCTGCGTCGGCAACACCCTGATCCTCCAGGGCCGCGTCTACTCACCGCCGTACAAGATCCAGGCGGTCGGTGACCCGGAGAAGCTGCAGAAGGCGCTCACCGCCAGCGAGGCCATCCAGAACTACATGGTCTACGTGAACGTGTACGGGCTGGGCTGGAAAGTCACCGAGGACGGGCCGGTGACTCTGCCCGGCTACTCGGGCACAGTGGATCTGAAGTACGCGAAGCCCGTGGAGTGACGGCAGCCGGGGGGCCCGTGTCGGTGCGCGTGATCGTGAGGACGGCCAGCGAGCTCTGCATCACCGTCGGCACCCTGATCGTGCTCTTCGTGGTCTACGTGCTCTTCTGGACCGGCGTGAAGGCCGACACCGAGATGGACCACCAGGTCGACCTGCTCCGGGACCGGTGGGCACGGCAGCCGGTCGGGCCGACGTCCGGACCGGGCCCCTCGGCGGCTCCGGAGCCGCCCGCCGCGTACGAGAGCGGTGAGCCCTTCGCGCTCATGTACATCCCGCGTCTCGGTTTCACGTGGAACAAGCCCGTCCTGGAGGGCACGAAGACGGACACTCTCAAGAAAGGGCTCGGCCACTACGCGAACACCGCGCAGCTGGGACAGAAGGGGAACTTCGCGGTCGCCGGCCACCGCCGCACCTACGGCGATCCCTTCAAAGATTTTCCCAAGCTGCGTCCCGGTGACGAGGTCGTCCTGACCGACGGCGCGGACTGGTTCACGTACGTCATCGACAAGGGGCCCTATCGGACATTGCCCACGGACGTCCAGGTCATCGACCCCGTGCCGGAGAAATCGGGCTACACGCGCGCGGGGCGCTATCTGACGCTGACGACGTGCGACCCGGAGTGGGGACACAGCCATCGGCTCATCGTCTGGGGCCATCTGGATTCCACACAGCCTGTGGAGTCAGGGAAACCGGAGGCACTGCGCCGTTAGTCTGGTGGCGGTACGGCGTGAGTCCGGTGCCGTGGTGTGAAGGAAGGGACGGCATGTACGGCTGGATCTGGCGACATCTGCCGGGTAACGCGTGGCTGAAGGCGCTGATCTCCATCGTGCTGACCCTGGCCGTCGTCTATGTCCTCTTCCAATACGTCTTTCCCTGGGCCGAGCCCCTGCTGCCCTTCAACGATGTGACGGTGAACGACCAGTGAGTGCCGCCCGACCCGCCCGGGTCCTCGTCGTCGACAACTACGACAGCTTCGTCTTCAACCTGGTCCAGTACCTGTACCAGCTGGGCGCCGAGTGCGAGGTGCTGCGCAACGACGAGGTGGCGACCGCGCACGCCCAGGACGGCTTCGACGGCGTGCTCCTGTCCCCCGGTCCGGGCACCCCGGAGGAGGCCGGCGTCTGCGTGGACATGGTCCGCCACTGCGCGGCGACCGGCGTCCCCGTGTTCGGCGTCTGCCTCGGCATGCAGTCCATGCAGGTGGCCTACGGCGGTGTCGTGGACCGCGCGCCCGAACTGCTGCACGGGAAGACCTCGCTGGTGGAACACGAGGGCAAGGGGGTCTTCGCGGGCCTGCCCACCCCCTTCACCGCCACCCGCTACCACTCCCTGGCCGCGGAGCCGGCCACCGTGCCGGCCGAGCTGGAGATCACGGCCCGCACGCACGACGGGATCATCATGGGCCTCCGGCATCGGGAACTGCCGGTCGAGGGCGTGCAGTTCCACCCCGAGTCGGTGCTCACCGAGCACGGCCACCGCATGCTCGCCAACTGGCTCGCCGAATGCGGTGACCAAGGGGCCGTGGCCAGGTCGACGGGGCTCGCCCCCGTGGTGGGCAGGGCCACGGCGTGACGGCACTGCGCCCCGAGCGCGAGAGTGCCCCCTACGGCGGCGAGGCCGCGTACGGGGGCGCCGAGTCGTTCGAGGCGGAGGCCTTCCAGCCAGGGGCGCCGTTCGGTGACACGGCCGATCCTCACCAGTGGACCGTCCAACCGACCCCGCAGTACGGGCAGGGCGACTGGTTCGGGCAGCAGCAGCCGTACGCGGAGCCCTCGTTCGAGCCGTACGAGCAGTACGAGACCTACGAGCCGCGTCCCCAGCCCGCGTCCGAGGGGCTGTACGAGACCTACGACGCGGCCGGCCCGGTGGGCACCCAAGGGGGCACCCCGACCGACACCGCCCTGCAGCACCCTCCGATCGACGAGGAGACCGTGGCGCTCCGGGTGGAGGAGGCGCGACGGATAGCCGCCGCGGCCGAGCCGATACCCGCGCCCCCGGCTTCCGGAGGCCGTGCGGCCCGCCGTAAGGCCGCGAGACGGCACGGGAGGCACGGGGGCTCCCCGGGGGCCCACGCGAGCTCCGGAGCCGCTCAGGGGCCCGAGGAGGGCTTAGGAGAGGACGGGCGGCCGTCGCCGCGCTCCAGGATCGAGGCGCGACGGGCGGCGCGGGCACGCAAGCCCAGCGCGGGAGTGATCGCGAGCCGGGTCATCGGAGAGGTGTTCATCACCACCGGCGTGGTGATGCTGCTCTTCGTCACCTACCAGCTCTGGTGGTCCAACATCCGCGCCCATCAGCAGGCGGGCCGGGAGGCGACGAGCCTCCAGGAGGAGTGGAAGAGCGGCAAGCGCGCGCCGGGCGCCTTCGAGCCCGGGCAGGGCTTCGCCATCCTGCACATTCCGAAGCTGGACGTCGTCGTGCCGATCGCCGAGGGCATCAGCAAGTCGAAGGTCCTGGACCGCGGCATGGTCGGCCACTACGACGAGAACAGCATCAAGACGGCGATGCCCGAGGACAAGACGGGCAACTTCGGTATCGCCGGCCACCGCAACACCCATGGTGAACCGTTCCGGTACATCAACCGACTCAAGCCGGGCGACCCGATCGTCGTGGAGACGCAGGACACGTACTACGTCTACGACATGGCCTCGATCCTGCCGGTGACCCCGCCGTCGAACGTCAGTGTGCTCCAACCCGTGCCCCCGGGCTCCGGCTTCACCCAGCCGGGTCGCTACATCACGCTGACCACGTGCACGCCGGAGTTCACGAGCAAGTACCGCATGATCGTGTGGGGCAAGATGGTGGAGGAACGGCCGCGCAGCGAGGGGAAGCCCGACGCGCTCGTCCAGTAGGGGCTCGATCAAGGGCGGAAGAAACTGTGGCAGTGACCACTGACGACACCGAAGAGAAGACGGACGCGTCCGAGGCCACGCCGAGGCGCCGCGGCATGAGCCGGATCGCCATGGCGGTCAGTGTCTTCGGTGAACTCCTCATCACGGCGGGCCTGGTGCTCGGTCTGTTCGTCGTCTACTCGCTGTGGTGGACGAACGTGCTCGCCGACCGCGAGGCGGACAAGGAAGCGAACAAGGTCCGCGACACCTGGGCCTCGGACGACGGCCCGGGCGCCCTGGACACCAAGGACGGCATCGGCTTCCTGCACGTCCCCGCCATGAAGAACGGGGAGGTCCTGGTGAAGAAGGGCACCTCCCCCAAGATCCTCAACGGTGGTGTCGCCGGCTACTACACCGATCCGGTCAAGGCGACCCTCCCCAGCTCCGACAAGGACGGCAACTTCACCCTGGCCGCCCACCGCGACGGACACGGGGCGAAGTTCCACAACATCGACAAGCTCGAGAAGGGCGATTCGATCGTCTTCGAGACCCGCGACAACTGGTACGTCTACAAGGTCTACGACACCCTCACCGAGACCTCGAAGTACAACGTCAAGGTCCTCTCGAACATCCCCAAGGAGTCCGGCAAGAAGAAGGCCGGCAAATACATCACCCTCACCACCTGCACGCCCGTCTACACGTCCCGGTACCGGTACATCGTGTGGGGCGAGCTGGAGCGGGTGGAGCGGGTGAACGCCGAGCGCACGCTGCCGAAGGAACTCCGCTAGCTGCGCGGCGGGTTTGCTCCCCCGTAGGGATGTTTCACGTGAAACATCCGGTTTCACGTGAAACATCGAGACGACGAAGGAGCCCCGGCATCCTCCCTGAAGAGGGTGCCGGGGCTCCTTCGTCGTACAGGACAGCGGGCTCGCATCAGTCCCTCTGCCGTGGGCGGGTGGCGCTAACCGAAGTCCCCGCCGCCGAAACCGCCGCCGTTGTTGTTGTTGTTGCCGTTGTTGCCGCCGAAGCCGACCGTGGTGAGAGTGATCGTCGTCTGGGCCGGGTCGGCTTCATTGCCGCCGTCCGGGTCCTGGTCGGCGACGAACGCGGTGTCGCTCTGGTCGCTGCCGTTGGCGAACTGGATGTTGGTGAAGCCGGACGCCTGGAGGATCTGCTTCGCCTGGCCCACGGTCCTTCCCACGACGTTCGGGACCTCGGCCTCCTGCTCCTCCTCCTCGGCCGCCTTACCGATCTGGATGGTGACCGTGTCGCCCTTGTTGAGCTCGGAACCCGCCTCGGGGCTGGTCGCGACGACCTTGCCGACGAGGTTGGGGTCCTGGGTCTCGACCTCGGTGCAGGTGCCGACGAGGTTGTTGGCCGCCATCTGGTTCTTGGCGGCGTCACAGCCCTGCCCGGCCACGTCCGGCACGGTCTCCTTGTCCGGAGCCTTGGCGACCGTCAGCGTGACCGTGGAGCCCTTCTCGAGCTTGCCGCTGGCCGGGTCCTGGTCGATCACGATGCCGGCCGTGCGGTCGGACTCCTCGGTCTTCTTCTCGACCTTGAAGCCCTTGTCCTCGAGCTCGGCCTCGGCTTCGTCGAACTGGATGCCCTGGACGTCGGGGACCGTGACCTTCGGAGCGCCCGTCGAGATGACCAGGGCGATGGTGTCGCCCTTCTTCACCTGGGTCTCGGCCTGCGGGGTCTGTTTGCAGACGTTGCCGGTCTTCTGGTTCTCGCACGCGGCCTTGGTGGTCGTCACCTTCAGGTCGACGTTGGTGGCCGCCTGTTTCGCCTCCGCCTCGCTCTGCCCGACGAAGTTGGGTGCCTTGAGGGTGTCGTTGCCGGTGCCGTTGCCCGAGAACATCCACTGGCCGATGAGGACCGCGCCGATCAGCACCAGTACACCCGCGACGACCAGGAGGATCGTCGAGGTGTTGTTCTTCTTCGGCTGCTGGCGGCGACGGCCCTGGCGGTCGTCGTAGCCGTAACCGTCGTCCGGGCCGACGGGCGGAAGCATCGTCGTGGCTCCGGCGTCGGCCCGCAGGGCGGTGGTCGGCTGGTCGTCCGGGTAGCCGCCGTAGCCGACCGAGCCCATGGCCGCCGTCGCCGCGACGGGCTGGCCGTCGAGGCAGGCCTCGATGTCGGCACGCATCTCGTCGGCGGACTGATAGCGGTAGTCCGGGTCCTTGACCAGGGCACGCAGGACGATGGCGTCCATCTCCGGAGTGATCTCCGGGTCGAAGACGCTCGGGGGCTGCGGCTCCTCCCGCACGTGCTGGTAGGCGACCGCCACGGGGGAGTCGCCCACGAACGGCGGGCGGACCGTCAGCAGCTCGTAGAGCAGACAGCCGGTCGAGTACAGGTCGGACCGGGCGTCCACCTGCTCGCCCTTGGCCTGCTCCGGCGAGAGGTACTGGGCGGTGCCGATGACCGCGGACGTCTGCGTCATCGTCATACCGGAGTCGCCCATGGCGCGGGCGATACCGAAGTCCATGACCTTGACCTGGCCGTTGCGCGTCAGCATGACGTTGGCCGGCTTGATGTCGCGGTGGACGATCTGGTTGCGGTGGGCGTACTCCAGTCCCTGGAGGATGCCGATGGTCATCTCCATCGCCCGCTCCGGCAGCAGCTTGCGGCCGCTGTGGAGAAGCTCACGGAGGGTGGAGCCCTCGACGTACTCCATGACGATGTACGGGATCGAGACCCCGTCGATGTAGTCCTCGCCCGTGTCGTAGACCGCCACGATCGCGGGGTGGTTGAGCGAGGCGGCCGACTGGGCCTCCCGGCGGAACCGGGCCTGGAAGGTGGGGTCGCGCGCGAGGTCCGCTCGCAGCGTCTTCACCGCCACGGTGCGGCCGAGGCGGGTGTCCATCGCGAGGTAGACCTCCGCCATGCCACCACGGCCGAGCACCTGGCCCAGCTCGTACCGGCCGCCGAGGCGACGCGGCTCTTCCATAGCTTCCTACCAGCCCTCTCCGTCGGTCCCGACCGCACCCATGTGTGGTCCGGCGGCTGTGCTCCGGGCATACGGTACCCGGCTCGCCTTGCGTGACCTGGCCAACCGCGTCACCCGATACAGGACCGGTATCGCAACGTGCACCGATGTGAAGGCGACGTGAGCGGGGTCACTTCTTGCTGTTGATCACTGCCTGCATCACGCTCTTCGCGATCGGGGCGGCCAGACCGCCACCGGAGATCTCACCGCGGTTGGCCGAACCGTCCTCGACGACCACGGCCACGGCGACCGGCGAGCTGCCGTCGCTGAGCTGGGCGTAGGAGATGAACCAGGCGTACGGCTTCTCCTTGTTGTTCACGCCGTGCTGGGCGGTACCGGTCTTGCCACCGACGGTGACGCCGTCGATCTGAGCGTTCTGACCGGTACCCGTCTTGACGACACTCTCCATCATGTCCTGGAGCTTCTGGGCGTTCTCCGGCGAGACCGCCTGGGACAGGGTCTCGGGGTCGTGCGTCTCGATGACGTCGAGGTTGGAGGCACGCAGCTGGTCGACCATGTACGGCATCATCAGCTCGCCGTCGTTGGCGACGGCCGAGGCGACCATGGCCATCTGCAGCGGGGTGGCGCGGTTGGAGGCCTGCCCGATGCCGGCCATCGCGTTCTGCGGGCGGTTGTCCTCGGGGTACACGCTCTCGGCGGCACGTACCGGTACGTCGAGCTTGTCCTCACCGAAGCCGAACTTCTCGGCCTGTTCCCGCATCTTCTCGTTGCCGACGCTGTCGGAGAGCTTGCCGAAGACCGTGTTGCAGGACTGCTCGAGCGCGTAGCGGAGGGTGGCGTTCTTGCACACGCCGTGCTGGTTGGTGAGGGGGGTGGACGACTCAGGCAGCTTGTACGGGTCGGGAGTATCCGTCTTGTCGTCGATGTCCGAGACGACGCCGTTCTCCAGGGCCGCGGCGGCCGTGACCACCTTGAACGTGGAGCCCGGCGGGTAGGTCTCGCGCAGCGCGCGGTTCAGCAGCGGCTTGTCGGGGTCTTTCTCCAGCTTGGAGAAGGTCTTGCTGTCCTTGGTGCTGATCCCGGCGAACGTGGACGGGTCGTAGGACGGCGTGGAGGCCAGGGCGAGGATCGCGCCGGTCTTGGGGTCGAGCGCGGCGACGGCGCCCTTCTTGTTGCCGAGGCCCTCGAAGGCCGCCTTCTGCGCGGCGGCGTTGAGGGTGGTGACGACGCTGCCGCCCTCCTTCTTCTTGCCGGTGAGCATGTCCAGCGTGTTCCGGAAGAAGAGCCGGTCGTCGTTCCCGGTGAGGATGCCGTCCTCGAGGCTCTCCAGTTGGGTGGCGCCGATGATCTGGGAGGAGTAGCCGGTGACCGGCGCCCACATCTCGCCGTTCTTCCACGTGCGCTTGTACTTGTAGTCGAGCCCCTCGGAGGCGACGGACCCCGTGATGGCCTTGCCGTCGACGATGATGTCCCCGCGCGGCGTGGCGTAGCGCTCGATGGCGACGCGGCGGTTGAACTTGTCGGTGGCGAGAGCGTCCGCCTGGACGTACTGGAGCCAGTTGTTGCGGATGAGCAGGGCGAGGACCAGGAGCCCGCAGAAGATCGCGATGCGGCGCAGGGGCTTGTTCATGACGGGCGGACCACCTGGGTCATCTCGGCGTCGGGGTTCGGTGCGGGCGCGGGCGCGGGCCGGCGTGCGGTGTCGCTGATTCTGATCAGGATGCCGATGAGGGCCCAGTTGGCGATGACCGATGAACCGCCGTAGGCCATGAACGGCATCGTCATACCGGTCAGGGGGATGAGGCCCATCACACCGCCGGCGACGACGAAGACCTGGAGGGCGAAGGCGCCGGAGAGACCCACGGCGAGCAGCTTGCCGAACGGGTCCCGGGCGGCGAGGGCCGTGCGGATGCCGCGCTCCACGATCAGACCGTAGATCAGCAGGATCGCCATCACGCCGGTCAGTCCCAGTTCCTCACCGAAGGTGGCGAGGATGAAGTCGGAGTTCGCGGCGAAGCGGATGAGTTCGGAGTGGCCCTGCCCCCAGCCGGTGCCGAGGGTGCCGCCGGAGCCGAAGGCCCACAGGGCCTCCATGGACTGCGCGGAGTGGCCGACCACGGTCTTGGAGAGCTCCCACTCGCCCATGGGGTCCAGCCAGGCCTGCACACGCTGCTGCACGTGGATCTCGAACGAGGCCACGCCGACCGCTCCGGCCGCGGACATCAGCAGACCGAAGACGATCCAGCTGGTCCGCTCGGTCGCGACGTACAGCATGATCACGAACATGCCGAAGAACAGCAGCGAGGTACCGAGGTCGGTCTCGAAGACCAGGATGAGGATCGAGATCGCCCAGACGACGATGATCGGGCCGAGGTCGCGGCCGCGCGGCAGGTACAGGCCCATGAAGCGGCGACTGGCCAGTGCGAGCGCGTCGCGCTTCACCATCAGGTAGCCGGCGAAGAAGATCGCCAGCACGATCTTGGCGAACTCGCCGGGCTGGATGGTGAAGCTGCCGACCTGGATCCAGATCTTGGCGCCGTAGGTGAGTTCCGCGCCGAGGCCCGGCACCAGGGGGAGCAGCAGGAGGACCAGCGCGCCGGCCATGGAGATGTAGGTGTAGCGCTGGAGGGTGCGGTGGTCCTTGAGGAAGATCAGGACGGCGATGAGGAGCGCGATGCCCATCGCTGTGTAGACCAGCTGGTTGGTCGCCTTGCCACCGGCCTGTCCGATCTGCTGGAGCAGTTTCGACTGGTCCAGTCGCCAGATCGCCACCAGCCCCAACCCGTTCAGCAGCGTGGCCAGCGGCAGCATCAGCGGGTCGGCGTACGGCGCGAACTTGCGGATGACGAGATGGCCGATGCCGGCCAGCACCCCGAGGCCGATGCCGTAGGCGGCGAGTCCGGCGGGCACCTGGTCGTTCAGGGCGAGCCCCACGTTGGCGTAGGCGAACACCGGGATGACGACCGCGAACGCCAGCAGCGCCAGCTCGGTGTTGCGTCGGCTCGGTGTGCCGATCGCGCCGATCGTGGACGTGTGCTGCGTCGACGTGTTGGTAGTACTGCTCATGGTGTGCGTGGGCCCCTCGCGGCTTGCCTACTGCTCACCGCACCGTGAGACCAGCTCCTGCTCCTCCTCCGAGAGGGTGGGGCCGGCCGACGGTGTGGGTGCGGTCTGGGTCTGGGTCGGGGTCGGGGACGTCGACGGTGACGACGTCGGGGACGGTGTGGCCTTGGACGTGAGGGAGGTCTTCGTGGTTCCCGTGACGCCGCCGGCCTCGCCCTCACCCGTCTTGGCGTTGCTGTCCGCCGCCTCGCGGCGCTCGGCGTTCTTCTTGCACGCCGACGCCTGGGTGGACAGCTCCTCGATCTTCTTCCGGGCGTCGCTCAGACCGCCCTCGGCGATCGTGGCCTCGACCAGCTTCTGCTGGTAGGGCGGCAGGTACTTGAGTTCGATCTCGGGGTGGTCCTTCTCGACCTTCGAGAGCGAGATCCAGGCCAGGTCCTGGCTGATGCCGCGGTACAGCGCCACGTGGTCGTCCTTGGAACCGACGTAGTACTGCGTCTGCGTCCAGCGGTAACCGCCGTACAGGCCCCCGCCGACCACGGCGAGGGCGAGGATGCCGAAGAAGGATCTCTTCAGCCACCTGCGCTTCTTGCGCGGCTTGACGAAGTCGTCGTCGGAGTAGTCGCCGAAGCTGCCCGCCGCGGGCATGTACCCGGTGGTGTCGCCGGAGCCCGGCGGGCCGAACTCACCGCCGCCGCCCTGTCCGTGCCCCTGACGGCCGAGACCGGAGGCCCGGCCGGCGGGGGTCTGCATGATGCCGTTGTCCTGGAGGTGCAGCTGGTTCTCGGCGACCGCGCCGACCACGACCGGGGTGTCGGAGAGCTGCCCGGCGAGGGTGTCTCCGGTGTCGAGGTCGAGGACGTCGGCGACGATGACCGTGATGTTGTCCGGGCCGCCACCGCGCAGCGCGAGCTGGATCAGCTCCTGCACGGTCTCCTGCGGGCCCTGGTAGCTGGCGAGGGTGTCCTCCATCGTCTGGTGGGACACCACGCCGGACAGACCGTCGGAGCAGATCAGGTACCGGTCGCCGGCGCGGACCTCGCGGATGGAGAGGTCGGGCTCCACGTGGTCGCCGCTGCCCAGCGCGCGCATCAGCAGGGAGCGCTGCGGGTGGGTGGTGGCCTCCTCCTCCGTGATGCGGCCCTCGTCGACCAGACGCTGCACCCAGGTGTGGTCCTGGGTGATCTGGGTGAGGACGCCGTCCCTGAGGAGGTACGCGCGGGAGTCGCCGACGTGGACGAGGCCGAGTCGCTGACCGGTCCACAGCAGGGCGGTGAGCGTGGTGCCCATGCCCTCCAGCTGGGGGTCCTCCTCGACCATCGAGCGCAGCTGGTCGTTGGCGCGCTGCACGGCGGTGCCGAGGGAGGTGAGGATGTCGGAGCCGGGGATGTCGTCGTCGAGCGTGACGAGGGTGGAGATCACCTCGGAGGAGGCGACCTCACCGGCCGCCTGACCGCCCATGCCGTCGGCGATCGCGAGCAGCCGCGGACCGGCGTAGCCCGAGTCCTCGTTGCCCTCGCGGATCATGCCTTTGTGCGATCCGGCGGCGAAGCGCAGTGACAGACTCATGCGCACCTCGCCCGTCGGCTCCGGGTACATCCGCACGGTGCCCACCCTCCGGTCGGGAGCGCGCCGGGAGCCCTGGTGGGGGCTGCCCCTGCGTGCTCGCTCCGCTCGCGCCTATTCATGATGTAGCACTACTTCCGCAGCTCGATGACGGTCTTGCCGATGCGGATCGGCGCGCCCAGCGGAATCGGCGTGGGAGTCGTCAGTCGGTTCCGGTCGAGATACGTGCCGTTGGTGGACCCCAGGTCCTCGACGATCCACTGGCCGTCGCGGTCCGGGTAGATCCGGGCATGCCGGCTGGAGGCGTAGTCGTCGTCCAGCACGATCGTGGAATCGTGTGCGCGGCCCAGGGTGATGGTCTGACCCTGGAGCGCCACGGTCGTCCCCGTGAGCGTGCCCTCGCTCACGACGAGCTTGGTCGGGGCGTTGCGCCCACGACGGCCGCCCCCGCCGCCGGCGGGGGGTGCGGGCTGCTGGCCGCGCTGCTGCGGGGGCGCGGCCTGGCGGGCGGCCGCAGGCGGCCGCGCGCTCTCCCGGCGCGACCCCCGCTGGGTGACACGCGTACCGAACAGGTCGCTGCGGATGACCTGCACGGCCACGATCACGAACAGCCACAGTACGGCCAGGAAACCCAGCCGCATGACCGTGAGGGTCAGCTCTGACATTGCCCCCGCTTCACCCTTCGGCTTGCCGGTAAATGATGGTGCTGCTGCCCACGACGATCCGCGAGCCGTCGCGGAGCGTAGCGCGGGTGGTGTGCTGCCCGTCCACCACGATGCCGTTGGTGGATCCGAGATCCTGGATCGTCGAGGGCGTTCCGGTCCGGATCTCGCAGTGCCGGCGGGAGACGCCGGGGTCGTCGATCCGCACGTCGGCTTCGGTGCTGCGTCCCAGCACCAGCGTCGGGCGGGAGATCTGATGGCGGGTGCCGTTGATCTCGATCCAGTAGCGCGTGCGCCCCCCTCCCGCCGGCGCGGCGGGAGGCCGCTGGCCCAGCGGGGCGGGGCGGCCGCCGGGCGGCGGCGTGGCCGGCATGGGCGGGGCGCCCGCGGGTGCCGCGGCGGGCGGGTAGCCGTAACCGCCGGGGCGGCCCGCGGCGGGGCTCGCCGGGGCGCCCGCGGGGGCCTGCTGGTTGGTGGAGGAGGCGAGCGTCCGACTGCGCACCCGGTACAGACCGGTGTCGAGGTCGTCGGCTTTCTCCAGATGGACCTTGATGGGTCCCATGAAGGTGTAGCGCTGCTGCTTGGCGTAGTCGCGCACCATGCCGGCGAGCTCGTCGCCGAGCTGGCCGGAGTAGGGGCTGAGGCGCTCGAAGTCGGGCGTGCTCAGTTCCACGATGAAGTCGTTGGGGACGACCGTACGGTCGCGGTTCCAGATGGTCGCGTTGTTGTCGCACTCCCGCTGGAGTGCTCCCGCGATCTCCACGGGCTGGACCTCGGACTTGAACACCTTGGCGAAGGTGCCGTTGACCAGACCTTCGAGACGTTGCTCGAACTTCTTCAGGACTCCCATGGGGCACCTCCTCCGTCGTCACCGCTCTGCGTACCGCATCGGTACTGCTTACTGATCGTATCCACGCGCCGGGAAATCGGCTGGTTCCCTCTGTCGGCCCGGTCGACCGGTGTCACCCGGCCTCGACGCCCACTGAGGTCCTCTCCCGGATTCCCATCGGAGCTCCTCTTCGAACTACCCCCGGCCGAACTCTGCCAAGGATCGTAGAGGCGGCGCGAGACCAGTGTCCCGCACCGGACTGTGCGCCCCGTCCCTCTCCCATGGAGATGGCCGGGACCGGTACGAGGTTGATACGTGAACCAGCACTCGTTGATACGTGGCAGGAGGGGGCGTGTGTTCGGTCGGTGCTGGTCGGCCGGTCCCGGCGGTGCGGCAGGGGGCGGACCGCGAGACAAGTGATGTGAAGCCACCCTCTCCAGCGTGCTAATCTTCTCGATGTCGGAAGGCGCCAACACCGCAAGGAACGGGGCCTGAAGGCACACCCAATGCGCGGGTGGCGGAATAGGCAGACGCGCTGGATTCAGGTTCCAGTGCCCGCAAGGGCGTGGGGGTTCAACTCCCCCCTCGCGCACAGCGAAGCGGTCCCATCGTGATCACGATGGGACCGCTTCTTTTTGTCGTCGGACCTGCGCGCGGAGGGGCAGGTCGGCTGACTGTGCGGGGCTCTGGAGTGTGAGGAGTCTCTCAGGAGATTCAGTAAGGGCTTTCGGCTTCCGGTGGTGCGGGACGGCATGGGGGCGTGCCGCGCGCGCTGTGCGCGGTCGGGCATGCCGGGGAGTCAGCCTCACGTGAATCGTCGTAGATGCGGGCACGCATGATGTTTCACGTGAAACGGTGCCGAGGGCATGCAAGTGTCCGCGCGGTGTGGGGTGTTGGCCTCAGGAAACCCGTCAGTACCGTTGACGCTCCCCTGTCACCTGCCTATCTTCTGGTCGGGAATTCGCACAACGTTCGCAATTTCGAACATGATGCTCGCTTTGTCCTCCACCCCACCTGCCAGAGACGAGGCGCACATGGCTCCGCCCCTCTCCAGACGTTTCCTCCTCCAGTCCGCGATGCTCGCCGCGGCCGTACCCGGCGTCTCCCTGGGGACGGGAGGCAGCCGGGCGGTCGCCGCCACGATCCCGGTGCCGTCCGCCTGGTCGGTGCGGCCCTTCGAGCTCAAGGACGTGCGGCTCGGCCAGGGCCTTTTCGCCGCCAAACGGCAGCTGATGCTCGACCATGGCCGCGGCTACGACGTCGACCGTCTGTTGCAGGTCTTCCGCGCCAACGCGGGACTCTCCACCAAGGGCGCGGTCGCCCCCGGCGGCTGGGAAGGCCTGGACGGCGAGGCCAACGGCAATCTCCGCGGCCACTACACCGGGCATTTTCTGACGATGCTGGCGCAGGCGTACGCGAGCACCGGGGAGCAGGTGTACGCCGACAAGATCCGCACCATGGTCGATGCGCTCACCGAGGTGCGTGAGGCGCTGCGCAAGGATCCCCGCATGCTCGCCGTCACCGGGAAATGGGGTGGCGCGCACGAGAACGTCCGGGGCTCGTACCAGTACGTCGACCTGCCGGCCGCAGTCCTCGGCGGTGCCTCGTCGATCACTCTGTCGGTCTGGGTGAAGCCCACCCACAACGCCAACTGGCAGAGGATCTTCGACTTCGGCAACAACACGACCCGGTACATGTACCTGGCCTCCCGCAACGGCAGCGGGGTGCCGCGTTTCGCGATCACCAACAGCGGTGCGGGCGGGGAGCAAGCCCTCAACGGCACCGCCGCCCTGCCGCTCCATCAGTGGAGCCACCTGGCCGTCACGATCAGCGGCACCACGGGCACCCTGTATGTCAACGGCACCGCTGTGGCCCAGAACACCTCGATGACGCTCAACCCGTCCGTCCTGGGCACCCTGACGAACAACTGGCTGGGCCGCTCGAACTACGCAGACGACCCGGTCTTCGCGGGCGCCTTCGACGAGTTCAACGTCTGGTCGAGGGCGCTGACCACGGCCGAGATCACCTCGCTGCAGACCAACGAGGCCAAGAGGTCCTCCGCGGGGCTCGGCAACCTCGCGTCGTACTACTTCTTCGCGACCTCCGGCGGCACGTTCGACGACGCCTCCGGACGCGGTCTGACCGCCACGCTGCGCCGCACCTGGGGCGGGCCGAGCCACCCCGGCTTCCTCGCGGCGTACCCGGAGACGCAGTTCATCGACCTGGAGACGCGGACCACCGCCGACTACACCAAGGTGTGGGCGCCGTACTACACCGCACACAAGATCCTCAAGGGCCTGCTCGACGCCTACCTCGCCACGGACGACGCCCGCGCGCTCGACCTCGCCTCCGGCATGTGCGACTGGATGTACTCGCGGCTGTCCAAGTTGCCCGACGCCACGCTGCAGCGGATGTGGGGCATCTTCTCCAGCGGTGAGTTCGGCGGCATCGTCGAGGCGATCGTCGACCTGCACACGATCACCGGCAAGGCCGAACACCTCGCCCTGGCCAAGTTGTTCGACCTCGACCGGCTCATCGACGCCTGCGCCGCCGACACCGACATCCTGGACGGCCTCCACGCCAACCAGCACATTCCGATCATGACCGGTTACGTCCGGCTGTACGACGCGACGGGCGACACGCGCTACCTGACCGCCGCGAAGAACTTCTGGGGCATGGTGATCCCGCAGCGCATGTACGGGATCGGCGGCACCAGCACGGCCGAGTTCTGGAAGGCTCGCGGGGTCATCTCGGGAACGATCAGCGACACCAACGCCGAGACCTGCTGCGCGTACAACCTGCTCAAGCTCAGCCGGAGCCTGTTCTTCCACGAGCAGGACCCGAAGTACATGGACTACTACGAGCGGGCCCTGTTCAACCAGGTCCTCGGCTCCAAGCAGGACAAGGCCGACGCCGAGAAGCCGCTGGTCACGTACTTCATCGGCCTGAAGCCCGGCCATGTGCGCGACTACACCCCCAAGCAGGGCACCACCTGCTGCGAGGGCACCGGCATGGAGAGCGCCACCAAGTACCAGGACTCGGTGTACTTCGCCAAGGCCGACGGCAGCGCGCTGTACGTCAACCTGTACAGCGCGGCCACGCTGAACTGGTCCGCCAAGGGCGTGACGATCGCCCAGAGCACCGACTACCCCCGGGAGCAGGGCTCCACGATCACCGTCGGCGGCGGGAGCGCGGCCTTCGAACTGCGGCTGCGGGTGCCGTCCTGGGCCACCGCCGGATTCCGGGTGACCGTCAACGGCAACGCGGTGAGCGGTACGCCGGCCGCGGGGAGCTACTTCACGATCCCCTCGCGCACCTGGCGCGCCGGGGACGTCGTGCGGGTGACGATCCCGTTCCGGCTGCGGGTGGAGAAGGCGCTCGACGACCCGTCGCTCCAGACGCTGTTCTACGGACCGGTCAACCTCGTCGGCAGGAGCAGTTCCACGAGCTATCTGTCGGTCGGGCTGTACCGCAACGCGGGACTCTCCGGTGATCTGCTGCCCTCCCTCGCGCCGGTGAGCGGGAAGCCGCTGCACTACACGCTGGACGGCACCGAATTCGCTCCCTTCCACGAAGGGAGCGAGGATCCGACCCACGCCTACGTCAAGCGCTCCGAGCCGAAGGTCGTCCTCGGCGGCACCGACTCGGGTGTCGCCAACCCGGTTAAGTCCGACGGGACGACTCTGCTGGACGAGATCTGGGTCGGGGCGCCGTTCGCCGACAAGGCGGCGTTGGTGGCGCGGGTGCAGTCGACCGTCGGCTCCTGGGTGTCGGCCGGGCTGCTGAGCCAGGCCGACGGCCAGAAGGTGGTGACCACGGCACAGAACGCCACGTACGCGGCCTGACGGCGCGGGCGGGCGCGTACGCGATCCCCATGTGCGTGGGGCGACGCGGATGGACCCGGAGGCTCGACGGCAAGGGCGGCCGCTCCGCTGGCGGGGCGGCCGCCCTCGCGTGCTCCGGGAATACCTAGGCGGCGAGGCGGTCGGCCAGGCTCTTGGCCTTGACGACCGCGTCGTCGAGAGCCTTGGCGCGGGAGGCCTCCGAGAGCGGGATCAGCTCGCTCATCGCGGGGTTGTGCGGGGCCATGGTGAGTTCCGGGACGATGAAGTCGACGTCCAGGCCGAGGGTGTCGGAGAGGACAGCCGTCAGGTAGTTCTGCACGTACTCCATCGACTCGCGCGGGGTGCCGGGAGCGTAGGAGCCGCCGCGGCTGGCGACGACCGTGACCGGGGTTCCGTTCGTCCTCGAGTCCGGGTTCATGGCGGTGCGGCCGATCAGGAGCACGTTGTCCAGCCATGCCTTGAGGGTGGACGGGATCGAGAAGTTGTACATGGGTGCGCCGATGAGGATCGCGTCCGCCTCCTCCAGCTCCACGATGAGCTTCTCCCGCGCCGCGAAGGCCGCTGCCTGTTCCGGGGTGCGGGCGGCCGGGTCGGTGAAGCCGGCGGTGTGAGCGTCGGCGCCCAGGTGAGGGACGGGATCGGCGTGCAGGTCGCGGTAGATCACCGTGCCGTCCGGATGCTGCTCTTCCCAGGCCTTGCGGAAGGTCTCCGTCACCGCGCGCGACGTCGAGGCGGCGGCGGGGAACACGGACGAGTCGAGGTGCAGCAGCGTAGCCATGAGTGACTCCCAGAGAAGTGGCTTCGTTTTCGTACTCCACTACAGATAACACAGTCACTTACTTTTTTTCATCCGCATACGAACGGGCCGGTACCCTTGGCCTCATGGCGGAGCAGCAGCGGGACATCCACGGCGCCGGGCCGTGCCGACAGGTCGACGACGGCATCACCCGGGTGTTCGCCCTGCTCGGCAAGCGGTGGACGGGGCCGATCGTGGCCGTGCTGATGCCGCATCCCGCGCACTTCGTCGATCTGCGCAGGGCGATCCCCGGGATCAGCGAACGGATGCTCTCCGACCGGCTCAGCGAGCTCGGCGCGGCGGGGCTGGTGGTGCGCGAGGTCGACGAAGGGCCGCCGCTGCGTGTCACCTACCGGCTGACAGCGGCCGGGGCGGCGCTGGAACCCGCGCTCAAGGAGCTCAAGGACTGGGCCCTGGTCCATCTGCCGCAGAACTGGCCGTGCGCGGGGTCGGCACAGTAGTGAAGAGGCGGGCGGCGCCGGTTTTCCACAGGCGTGGACAGGCGCGACACGGAGTTGTCCACAGGGTCTGACGCGTTTCGGCCACCGGCTGTACCGTCGTCACGAGTTGATGTTCGTGCGTGGACGGGTGCGGGGGAGGCGGTCGCTGTGACCGAGGTCGGTGCGACGACGGGAACGGGAGCCGAGCCGGGGTCGGCGCAAGCCGGGCGGGCCGGAGCGGGGACGATGGCGCGGTCGGCCGGTGTGCGGGTTCCGGCGGTGACGGGGTTCGCCGAGTGGCCCGCGGTGGGGTCGCCCAAGGACGAGGGCAAGGCCCTGCGCGCACGGGTGCCCCGCAGCGCACACGCGGACCTGACGCTGACCACGGACCGGCCGGACGCGGTCTCCGCGGTCGAGGAGTCCAATCGCGGCCGGATTCCCGAGCTCACCCCGATACGAGTCGGCAGGATGGCGGCCACGCCCTTCGCGTTCCTGCGCGGCTCGGCGGGCCTCATGGCCCATGACCTGGCCCGTACGCCCATCACCGGTATCGGCGCGCAGATCTGCGGCGACGCCCACGCGGCCAACTTCGGCCTGTACGGGGACGCCCGCGGGGAACTCGTCATCGACCTCAACGACTTCGACGAGACCGTGCACGGTCCCTGGGAGTGGGACCTCAAGCGCCTCGCCGCCTCACTGGTGCTCGCCGGCCGAGAGGCGGGTGCCGACGAGGACGTCTGCCGCAAGGCCGCGTACGACGCGACGGGCGCCTACCGGCGCACCATGCGGCTGCTCGCCAAACTGTCGGCACTCGACGCGTGGAACGCCATCGCGGACGAGGAACTGGTCTCCTACACCGACGCCCACGACCTGCTGGGCACGCTGGAGCGGGTGGCGGAGAAGGCGCGCGCCAACACCAGCGGCCGCTTCGCGGCCAAGTCGACCCGGCAGGTGGAGGGCGGCGGCCGCCACTTCGTGGACGCCCCGCCCGTGCTGCGCCGTGTGGACGACACGGAAGCCGCCGTCGTGGCCACCTCCCTGACGCAGTACCTGACCACGCTCTCGGAGGACCGCCACCCGCTGCTCGCCCGGTACGCCGTGCAGGACGTGGCGTTCCGCGTGGTCGGCACCGGCAGTGTGGGCACCCGCTCGTACGTCGTGCTCCTCCTGGACCACCGCGGTGAAGCGCTCGTCCTCCAGGTGAAGGAGGCCCGCCCGTCGGCGCTCGAGCCGCACCTCGCGACCGTCGGCTTCGAGGTGCCGGAGGTGGATCACGAGGGGCGCCGGGTGGTCCTCGGCCAGAAGCGCATGCAGGTCGTCAGCGACATGCTGCTGGGCTGGACCACGGTCGACGGACTCCCCTTCCAGGTACGCCAGTTCCGCAACCGCAAGGGCAGTGTCGACCCCGCCGCCCTGGCCGCCGACCAGATCGACGACTACGGCCGCATGACCGGCGCCCTCCTCGCCCGCGCCCACGCCCACAGCGCCGACCCCCGCCTCCTCGCCGGCTACTGCGGCAAGAACGACGAACTCGACGAGGCGACGGCCACGTTCGCCGTCACCTACGCGGACCGCACGGAGGCGGACCACGAGGACCTGGTGGCGGCCGTGCGGGCCGGGCGGATCGCGGCGGAGACGGGGGTCTGAGGGGAGCGGCCACGGGAGCGGCGGTAGGGAGCGATCTGTGGGTGTGGCCGGAGGGAGCGACAAGAGGGGGCGACCGAAGGGGCGGCTGGAGGGGGCGACAGAGGTGGCCGGAGGGTGGCCGGGGATGGTCGGGTGTTCGCATGGATGCGCGAGGGCCAGGCGTCCGGTGACTTTCGGTGCGGCCGGGAGCCGTGGCCTAGGCTGGGTCGGGTGACGACCCCGGAAGCCGACCAGACACCGTCCGAGCCCTCCACCGAGCCTGTGGAGAGCACGGAGCCCGACGCGGGTACGGGCACCGAGCCCGGCGGCAGTACGTCGTCCGCCGAGGGCGACTCTGCCGAGACGCCGGTGTCTGCTGAGGCTCCGATTTCTGATGGGGGCCAGGTGTCTTCCGACGGTGAGGGTGCTGGCGGGGGCGCGGGCGCCGGGCGGCCCGAGGAGCGGTTGGAGCGGGCCGTGCGGGCGGCCGAGCAGGCGTTGATCGAGTACGAGATCGCCGTGGAGACCTTCCGGGTCGAGGTCGAGAACTTCTCCCGGTTGCACCACCAGAAGCTCGGCCCCATGTACGCGCGGCTGGACGAGCTGGACGCCCAGATCGCCGAGGCGAAGGCTGCCCGCACCGGGGACCCCGAGGACGTGCGCAAGGCGCAGGAAGCGCGAGCGCGGGTCATGCCCATGCCGGGCGTGGAGGAGTTGTTCCACGGCTGGATGGACTCGGAGGGCCTCTTCCCGGAGGCGGCGGCCATGCTGACCGATCAGCCCGTACGGTCTCCGGAGCGGGTGCGCCCGAGTGACGAGGCCCGCAGGCTCTACCGCGAACTGGTGCGCAAGGCCCACCCCGACCTGGCGCGGGACGACAAGGAGCGGGAACGGCGGGACGAGTTCATAGCCCGGGTGAACGCCGCGTACGGCCGTGGTGACGAGGTGCTGTTGCGGGAGCTGTCCGAGGAGTGGGCGGCCGGGCCGGTGCCGGAGGAGCGCAGGCCGAGTCGCGCCGAGGAGCTGTACGCCCGGCTGGAATGGCTCGCCCAGCGCAAGGAGCTTCTCGCGCTCCTCGCCCGTGAGCTGGAAGAGGGCGCCATCGGTTCGATGCTCCGCCTCGCGCCGGACGACCCCGACCGCCTGCTCGACGAGATCGCCGACCAGCTGCTGGCGGAGGTCGAACAGCGGGAGGCGGAGCTGGCGGGGCTGATCGGCCAGGACGGTCACGGTGGCCAGGCGGGCCAAGCGGGTCAGGGAGGTCAGGATCGGCACGGCGGCTGAAGCAGGGCGGTCGGCTGGTTCGGTTGGCGAGGGCTTCGGTTGTCGGCTGGTGGTCGGGTAGCGTCGGACGCATGCATTTCGGAGCGGGTGTGCCCACGGTCGAGGTCGGAGACCTCAAGGACGACGACTTCCTGCTGGACGTCCGGGAGGACGACGAGTGGCAGGCGGGTCATGCCGAAGGGGCGCTGCACATCCCCATCAGTGAGTTCGTGGCGCGTTACGGTGAGCTCACCGAGGCGGCGCCGCAGGACGGCAGGGTCCATGTGATCTGCCGCTCGGGTGGGCGTTCGGCGCAGGTCACCAACTATCTCGTCCAGCAGGGCATCGACGCCGTGAACGTCGACGGCGGCATGCAGGTGTGGGCGGCCGCCGGTCGTCCGGTGGTGGACGACAAGGGCGGGGCGGGCTTCGTTCTCTAGGGAGCGAGGCGGTCAGCCCAAGGGATGTGCCGCCAGGAGGTCTCCGAGGGCCTCCTCGTGGGCCGCAGCGGGGCCGAGTGACAGTTCGAGATGCTTGGCCCAGGCGTGATAGCGGTGCAGAGGGTAGTCGACGTCGGCGCCGAAGCCCCCGTGCAGATGCTGTGCGGTCTGCACGACCCGCCGTACGCCCTCCGAGGCCCAGATCTTGGCCACGGCGACATCTCCGGAGGCGGGCAGTGCGCCTCCCGCGCCAGAGGTGATGCGCCAGGCTGCCTGCCACAGTGTCGCCTCCATCGCGCGCAGGTCGATGAAGCGGTCGGCGGCCTGTACGGCGACGGCCTGGAACGAGGCGATCGGGAAGCCGAACTGCTCGCGTTTGCCGGCGTATTCGCTGGTCATGGCGAGGACCCTGTCACCCAGGCCCAGCGCCAGCGCGCATGTGCCGGTGGTCAGCAGGTTCCGTAGGCGTTCCCATGCCCCCTCCGCGTCGAGGACATTCCGGTCGGCGACGCGTGCCGTGTCCAGGCGCAGCTCCGCGAGCCGTTCACCGGTGGTGGAGATCTGCTCGGCGAGCGTCACCCCTTCGTGGAGGCGGGGGACGGCGGCGAGCACGACCCGGCCGCCGGCGGCCGTGGCCGCGTCCTGCTCGGCTCCGAAGACTCCGCCGGTTCCGCCCATTCCCTCGGCTCCGTCGGTCCCTTCGGCTCCGCCGCCTCCCACGCTTCCGCCGGCTCGTTCGGCGGAGACGCCCGGGGTGACCGACTCCGGTGCGACCGTCGCGGGGACGAGAATGAAGTCCGCGTTGTGGGCCCACGGCACGGCCGTCTGCATGCCGTCCAGGACCCAGACGCCGTCTTCGTCCCGGCGGGCGGTCACGGCGAGTTCGGCCGGGTCGTGGCCGGTTCGGCCGTGCGCGGCGACGGTCAGGACGACCTCGCCCCTGCCGACGCGTGCTAGCAGCTCCGCCTTCAGCTCCTCGCTCCCGTGGGCCTGTACGGCCACGGCGGCCGCGCTGCTCTCCAGCAAGGGGCCCCTGGCCAGCACCTTCGCCGACTCGCGCAGTACCAGGCACAGGGCGATCGGATCGAGCCCCGACCCTCCGTACGCGGGGTCGAGCAACAGGCTGAGCAGGTCCGCCTCGGCGAGCTTCGCCCACAGGGGACGATCGAAGTCGTCTGCAACCGCCCCCGGCACGAGCGACGGGCTCGGCACACCGTCCGGCGCGACCCCGGCGAACACCGCCCTCGCCGCTTCGGCCGCCGCCTGCTGCTCCTCGGTGAACGTGAAGTCCACGGTCCCGCCCCTTCCGTGTCGCCGATGACGGGGCGTCAAGATAGAACAGGTTCTAGAAGAAGGGAATGGCGTGGTGGGCCCTCGGCGGGGGCCGGCTGGTGAACGCCAGGTCGGGCGAGCGGCGGAGTGGCGGGGGTGGCCTTCGGAAGAGAGGCGGACCACACCGCGCCGTAAGGTGTCCCCCGCTGTGGATAACCTCATGGGTGCCGTGTGAGCGGTGTGACGATGTGACTGCTGTGGCCATCGGGGCTGTGCCGGAGGAACCCGGCTGAGTAAGTTCCCGTGGGGAAGTCGACCGGGTAGTGGAAATCGGGGAGCTGGGCGCAATGGACGCGAACGACGAGGTCTCGAACGCCCGGCGAGGGCCGGACGAGCCCGAGAGCGACGCGACCTCGGCGAACATGGATGCGTCCACGGCACCCTCGGCCCCGCCACCACCGGATCCGTCACCCGGACCACCGGATCCGTCACCCGGACCACCCGATCCGTCACCCGGACCTCCGTCACTCGGACCACCCGATCCGTCGTCGGGAGCACCGGATTCGTCATCGGGATCACCGGTGGAATCGCCGGAGGAGCCGTCCCTCGGGTCGCGAACGGAGCAGATAGCCGGGCCGGCTCAGCCGGTGTCCGGTATCGCCGCGTTGACCCTGCCGTACCAGATCGCCGTGGCGCTGGTGCTCGCGATCGTGGCGGTGGCGACCTGCGCGCACCTCGGGCTGGTGTTTCTGCACATAGCCCCCTCGAACACGCTGACGAAGCAGCACGGCCGGGCGGTGGACGAATGGGTCTATCCGGAGTTCGAGCAGAACTGGAAGCTGTTCGCGCCGAACCCGCTGCAGCAGAACATCGCGGTGCAGGCGCGCGCCGAGGTTCGCAGCGCTGACGGCGAGGTGAGCACGACCGGCTGGTACGACCTGTCGGCGCTGGACGGCGCCGCGATCGACCGCAACCCGGTGCCGAGCCACACCGAGCAGAACGAACTGCGTCGGGCCTGGGACTTCTACACCGCCACGCATGACGCCGAGCACCGCGCCACCTCGTCACGCGGCGATCTGTCCGAGCGCTATGTGCGCCGCATCGTCGTGATGCGCCTCGACCGTGAGCAGGCCGGCGGCCCCGGCGGTGAGATCGAGCGGATACAGCTCCGGTCCCGTACGACCAATGTGCAGCCGCCCGAGTGGAGCGAGGAAAAGGTGTCCGACAAGCCCGTCGTCCGTGAGCTGCCCTGGTGGTCGGTGACCGACGACGACCGGACGGACGCCGCCGACGCCGCTGACGCCGGCGACGCGGCCGGTGATGACCGGGCCGTCACCGGTCGGACGGAGGCGAGCGCCGGATGAGTTCCATGAGCCCGCCCCACCCGGTTCCGCCGGTGAGCCCGCTGGGGCGCCTCGTCGCGGCGACAGGCAACGGCATCACCCGTGTCACCGATCGCGCGCTGGGCCCGTACCAGAGCGCGATCATCCGTATCGGCTTCTCCGCGACCTGGCTGCTGTTCCTGCTGCGCGAGTTCCCGCACCGGCGCGAGCTGTACGGACCCGACGGGCCCTGGAGCTGGGAGCTGGCCCAGCGACTGATCGCGGACAACGACGCCTTCACGGTGCTCATGTGGTCCGACAGCATGGTGTGGTTCGAGATCGTCTACGCCGTCGCCATCCTGTCGACCTTCCTGCTGCTGCTCGGCTGGCGCACCCGTGCCGTGAGCGTCCTGTTCATGGTCGGCGTCCTCTCGCTGCAGAACCGCAGCGTCTTCATGGGGGACGGCGGCGACAACGTCATCCACCTCATGGCGATCTATCTCGTCTTCGTCCGCTGTGGCCAGGTCTGGTCACTGGACGCACGGCGCACACGGCGCGTGCGCGAGCGCCTGGAGCGGGACGGCCGAGCGCAGGAGGACGTGGGCGGCCCCGTCCTGTGGTGTGTGCTCGGCTTCGCGCTGCTGGTGTCGACGTTCGGCGGTCTGATCCCCGGGGGCCTGCTGGGCGGCTGGCTCACGTTCTTCTGGGGGCTGTGGGCGGTGCACGGCCTGTGGTGGGTCGCCGGACGTATCGAGGCGGACACCAAGCCGCGTGCGCTGCTCGACATCGTCGGCAACCTCGCGCACAACGCCGCGCTGGCCGTGATCATGGCCGAGGCGTGTCTGATCTACGCGGCGGCCGGCTGGTACAAGATCCAGGGCTCGCGCTGGCAGGACGGCACGGCCGCCTACTACCCGTTCCACCTGGACTATTTCTCGCCCTGGGGCACGCTCTCCGACCTGATGTCGTCCAGCGGCACGATGATCATGCTGGTGACCTACGGGACGGTGATCGTGCAGGTCGCCTTCCCGTTCACGCTCTTCAACCGGCGGGTCAAGAACGTCCTGCTGGCGGTCATGATGACCGAGCACGCCGTGATCGCCGTCGTGCTGGGGCTGCCGTTCTTCTCGCTCGCGATGATCGCCGCCGACGCCGTCTTCCTGCCGACGCCCTTCCTGAAGCGTCTGGGTGCCCTGGTGGCCCGTGCGCGTGACCGCGTCATGCGTCGTGTGCCGCCGGGGAGCGACCGCAGGATCCCGGGCCCGCGCGCCCCGGGGCAGCCTCCGCTCGCCCACGAGACGCAGGAGGAGCAGAAGACGCGGGAGCAGCAGGCGAAGCAGGAGAACGGGGCGACCGAGCAGCCCCACGTAGGCTTCACCGCATGAACGATCCGGTGAGCGCACCAGCGGACGGACCGGTGGCCGCTCCGGCAGACGGACCGGTCGTCGACCCCATGGGCGGATCGCACACTCGTCCGGGCGGCGACCCCGTGCGTGCCTGGCGCCGCCTCGTCGACACCGCCGTCCTGCTCGACGGTTTCCACGCCCTCAAGCACGCCGTGCGCTTCGGCGCCGACGTGTCGGTGGCCGTCACCGTGGACCGCGCGGCGGCGCTCGCCCTCGCCGACGACCTGGCGCCGGACGTACGCGACCGGCTCGCTGGTCTTCTTCAGGAGGTCCCGGAGGAGACGTACCGGGCGCTCGTGGCGCGTCCGCATCCCACCGAGGTCGCCGCCCTGGCCGTACGCCCCTCGCGCGAGGCGCAGCTGGCCGCGCTCGCCCGCACGCCGCGCACCACCCCGGTCGTCGTCCTGGACAACCCGCGCAACCTGGGCAACGCGGGGGCCGTGATCCGGCTGGCGGCCGGTTTCGGCGCGACCGGTGTGGTCACCACGGGCACCATGGATCCCTGGCATCCCACCGTGGTGCGCGGTGGGGCGGGGCTGCACTTCGCGACCGCCGTCGAACGCCTGACCGTGGCCGATCTGCCCCCGGGCCCCCTCTTCGCGCTCGACCCCGAGGGCGACGACATCCGGGGGCTGAAGCTCCCGGACGACGCCGTCCTGGCCTTCGGTTCCGAACGCAGCGGTCTCTCCACCGAACTGCGCGCCCGCGCCGACCACTTGCTCTCGCTCCCGATGCGTCCCCAGGTCTCCAGCTACAACCTGGCGACGAGCGTGGCGATGACCCTGTACCACTGGAGCGCGGGCTCCTTCTGACGGGACGTCGAGGTGCGCCCCCGGCGTGGCCCCCAGGGGAGCGCCCAGGGGCGTGCGCCTCTAGGCCTCGCGCCGGACCTCCACCACCCGGAAGCGGTTGGCGACGAACGCCCCGTCGCACAGCGCCGCGTTGGCCGCCGGATTTCCGCCGGAGCCGTGGAAGTCCGAGAACGCCGCGGTCTGGTTCACATAGACGCCGCCCGTGAGGTTCAGCGACAGTTGCGCGCACTCCTCCAGGCAGACCTCCTCGACGGCCTCGGCCACCTCGTCGGAGGTCGTGTACGCGCCGACGGTCATCGCGCCCTTCTCGGCGATGGTCCGGCGCAGCAGGTCCAGCCCGTCCGCCGTCGAGTCGACCGCGACGGCGAACGCCACCGGCCCGAAGCACTCGCTCATGTACGCGGCTTCGTCGTCGGTCCGCTCCCAGTACTTCCGGGCGCCGTCGAGCTTCACGATCACCGGCGTGCGGACGACCGCGTCCGGGAACTCGGGGTGGGTGACCTCTCGTGAGGGGAGCGCGACTTCGCCGAGCGAGGCGGCCGCTTCGAGGCGGGCCTTGACGTCGGGGTTCACGATCGCGCCGAGCAGTGCGTTCGCGCGCGCGTCGTCGCCGAGTAGGCCGCCGACCGACTTGGCGAGATCGGCGACGACCTCGTCGTAGGACTTGGCGCCCTCGTCGGTGGTGATGCCGTCGCGGGGGACGAGCAGGTTCTGCGGGGTGGTGCACATCTGGCCGCTGTACAGGGACAGGGAGAAGGCCAGGTTGGAGAGCATGCCCTTGTAGTCGTCGGTGGAGTCGACGAGCACCGTGTTGACACCGGCCTTCTCCGTGTAGACCTCCGCCTGGCGGGCGTTGGCCTCCAGCCAGTCGCCGAAGGACGTGGAGCCGGTGTAGTCGATGATGCGGATCTCGGGGCGGATGGCCAGGTCCTTGGCGATGCCCTCGCCGGGGCGTTCGGCGGCCAGCGCGACCAGGTTGGGGTCGAAGCCGGCCTCGGCGAGGACCTCGCGGGCGACCTGGACGGTGAGCGCGAGCGGCAGCACCGCGCGCGGGTGGGGCTTCACCAGGACCGCGTTGCCGGTGGCGAGGGAGGCGAACAGGCCCGGGTAGCCGTTCCACGTGGGGAAGGTGTTGCAGCCGATGACCAGGGCGATGCCGCGCGGGACGGGCTTGAACCGCTTGGTGAGCGTGAGCGGGTCGCGCTTGCCCTGGGGCTTGCTCCACGCCGCCTCGTCCGGGGTGCGGACCTGCTCCGCGTACGCGTAGGCCACGGCCTCCAGGCCTCGGTCCTGGGCGTGCGGGCCGCCGGCCTGGAACGCCATCATGAAGGCCTGGCCGCTGGTGTGCATGACCGCGTGGGCGAACTCGTGGGTGCGGTCGCTGATCCGCTTGAGGATCTCGAGGCAGACCGCCGCGCGCGCCTCCGCGCCCGCGTCGCGCCACGCGCGCTGGCCGGCCTTCATGGCGGGCAGCAGCGCGTCGACGTCCGCGTGCGGGTAGGTGACACCCAGCTCGATGCCGTACGGGGAGGTCTCGCCGCCCACCCAGTCGTCGGTGCCGGGCTGGCCGAGGTCGATGCGGGTGCCGAGGAGGGCGTCGAAGGCGGCTTTGCCCTCGGCCATGCCCAGGCTGCCGTTCTCGCCGTACGCCTTGGGGTGCTCGGGGTGGGGCGACCAGTACGCGCGGGTGCGGATCGCTTCCAGGGCCTGGTCGAGAGTGGGCCGGTGCTTGGCGATCAGGGCGTGCGCGGACGGTTCGGCGGCCATGCTTGACCAACTCCTCACGTCAGAGGCTCTTCGTCGAGCTCTGACCTGGGCAGGAACAGGCGGACAGAGTTAGAGTAACCGAACGATCGGTCGGGACAAGGGGGTCCGCCGCATCTGTGGACAACCCCGTGCGGGAGGATCGCGCACATGACAGCACTCGACCTCAGCAGCCCCGTGGCCGTCGTCGGCGCCGGCACCATGGGCCAGGGCATCGCCCAGGTCGCGTTGGTCGCCGGCCACCCCGTGCGACTGTTCGACGCCGCCCCCGGCCGGGCCCGTGAGGCCGCCGAGGCGATCGGCGCCCGGCTCGACCGGCTCGTCGCGAAGGACCGTATGACCGGCGCGGACCGGGACTCCGCGCGCGCCCGGCTGCACGCCGCCGAGAGCCTCACCGACCTCGCGGACTGCGGCCTCGTCGTCGAGGCGGTCCTGGAGCGGCTGGACGTCAAACAGGAGCTGTTCCGTGCGCTGGAGGACATCGTCGGCGAGGACTGCCTGCTCGCCACCAACACCTCCTCCCTGTCCGTCACGGCCATCGGCGGTGCCCTGCGCAACCCGGGCCGTTTCGTGGGCCTGCACTTCTTCAACCCCGCGCCGCTGCTGCCCCTCGTCGAGGTCGTCTCCGGGTTCGCCACCGACGTCACGTCGGCCACGCGCGCGTACGAGCTGGCGCGCGTCTGGGGCAAGACGCCGGTCGCCTGCGCGGACACCCCCGGCTTCATCGTCAACCGCATCGCACGGCCGTTCTACGCGGAGGCCTTCGCGGTGTACGAGTCGCAGGCGGCCGAACCCGTCACCATCGACGCGATCCTGCGGGAGTGCGGCGGCTTCAGGATGGGCGCCTTCGAACTGACCGACCTCATCGGGCAGGACGTCAACGAGTCCGTCACCCACTCCGTCTGGCAGGCCTTCTTCCAGGACGTGCGCTTCACGCCCTCGCTCGCCCAGCGACGGCTCGTCGAGTCCGGCCGGCTCGGCCGCAAGACGGGACAGGGCTGGTACGACCACACCGACGGCGCCGAGCGGCCCGAGCCGCACACCGCCGAGCCGGTGCCCGCGCCGGCGTACGTCGTCGTCGAGGGTGACCTCGGCCCCGCCTCCGACCTGCTCGCCCTGATCCGGGAGGCGGGCATCCCCGTCCGCGAGGACGAGGAGGACCACGGCACCCGGCTCGTCCTGCCGAGCGGAGGCCAGCTGGCCCTCGCCGACGGACAGACCTCCGTGGAGTTCCGGGACGTCGTCTACTTCGACCTGGCGCTCGACTACCGCAGGGCCACCCGGATCGCGCTCTCCGCCTCCCAGGACACCTCACCGCAGACCCTCGCCGAGGCCACCGGTCTCTTCCAGGCGCTCGGCAAGGACGTCAGCGTCATCGGGGACGCCCCCGGCATGATCGTGGCCCGCACGGTGGCGCGGATCATCGACCTCGCGCACGACGCCGTCGCCAAGGGCGTGGCCACCAAGGAGGACATCGACACGGCGATGCGCCTGGGCGTCAACTACCCGCTGGGGCCCTTCGAATGGAGCCGCAGGCTTGGCCGGAACTGGGCGTACGCCCTCCTGGACGATCTGCACCTGCGCGACCCGTCCGGGCGCTACGCGCCGTCCCTGGCGCTCTACCGCCACGCCTACGCCTCCGACAAGCGGGAGGGCACCTCCTCATGACCACCGCCAAGCGCGACACCTACACCCCGGAGACGCTGCTGTCCGTCGCCGTCCGGGTCTTCAACGAGCGTGGCTACGACGGCACGTCCATGGAGCACCTGTCCAGAGCGGCCGGTATCTCCAAGTCGTCGATATACCACCACGTCACCGGCAAGGAGGAGCTGCTGCGCCGGGCCGTCAGCCGCGCCCTGGACGGTCTCTTCGGCATCCTCGACGAGGAACCCGCGCGCGCGGGGCGGGCGGTGGAGCGCCTGGAGCACGTCGTGCGGCGCATGGTCGAGGTGCTCATGAACGAACTCCCCTACGTGACCCTCCTGCTGCGGGTGCGCGGCAACACGGACACCGAGCGCTGGGCGCTGGAGCGGCGCCGCGACTTCGACCACCGGGTCGCCGAACTGCTGAAGGCCGCGGCGGCCGACGGGGACGTCCGGGGCGACGTGGAGGTGCGGCTCGCGACCCGGCTGGTCTTCGGGATGATCAACTCGATCGTGGAGTGGTACCGGCCGGACGGGCGGGGCATGGGCGAGCGGGAAGTGTCCGAAGCGGTGGCGCACCTGGTCTTCTCGGGGCTGCGCGCGCCGGCCTGAGCGCCTACCGGGAGCGCGTGCGCCCAGGTGGGGCGCCCGGGCCTGCGCTCACCCGTCCGGTTCCACGTCCTCCTCCTCGAACACCAGCAGGGTCCGGGTGCTGAGCACCTCCGGGATGGCCTGGAGCTTGGTGAGGACGACCTCGCGCAGGGCCCTGTTGTCCGAGGTGTGCACCAGGAGCAGGACGTCGTAGTCACCGCCCACGAGGGCGATGTGGGCGGCGCCGGACAGCTGGCGCAGCTGGTCGCGGACCGTGCGCCAGGAGTTCTGCACGATCTTGAGGGTGATGTAGGCCGAGGTGCCCTTTCCGGCGCGCTCGTGGTTCACGCGCGCCCCGAAGCCCCGGATCACGCCGTCCTCGATGAGGCGGTTGATGCGTGCGTAGGCGTTGGCGCGAGAGACGTGGACCCGTTCGGCGACGGACCGTATCGAGGCGCGGCCGTCGGCCTGGAGCATGCGCAGGATGTCCTGATCTATGGCGTCCAGCGGTCGAGGGGGTGGCAGGGCCGGGCCGTGCTCCGGCGGCTCGGCCATTTGTTCAGGTGCCATGTGCCCCCGCCTCCCTACCATGGACGTACTGCGTTCATTTGAGGCTGTGCAGAACCGTTTGTCCACAGCCTGAGGGTGCCTGTAGCCAAAATGCGTCAACGACCGAACAATCGGTAGGTGAGACGCGTCACAGCCGTACCGCGTCCCTGAGCCACCCCCACGAGGAGGTGCCGTATGACGGTCATGGAGCAGCGGGGCGCGTACCGCCCGACACCGCCGCCCGCCTGGCAGCCCCGCACGGACCCCGCGCCGCTGCTGCCCGACGCCCTGCCGTACCGCGTGCTCGGCACGGACGCGGCCGCCGACGCCGACCCCGCGCTGCTGCGCCGGCTCTACGCCGAGCTGGTCCGCGGCCGCCGCTACAACACGCAGGCCACGGCCCTGACCAAGCAGGGCAGGCTCGCCGTCTACCCCTCCAGCACCGGCCAGGAGGCCTGTGAGGTCGCCGCCGCGCTGGTCCTCGAAGAGCGCGACTGGCTCTTCCCGAGCTACCGCGACACGCTCGCCGCCGTCGCCCGCGGCCTCGACCCCGTCCAGGCGCTCACCCTGCTGCGCGGCGACTGGCACACCGGCTACGACCCGCACGAGCACCGCGTCGCGCCCCTGTGCACCCCCCTCGCCACCCAGCTCCCGCACGCCGTGGGGCTCGCGCACGCCGCCCGCCTCAAGGGCGACGACGTGGTGGCGCTCGCCCTGGTCGGCGACGGCGGCACCAGCGAGGGCGACTTCCACGAGGCCCTCAACTTCGCCGCCGTCTGGCAGGCCCCGGTCGTCTTCCTCGTCCAGAACAACGGCTTCGCGATCTCCGTGCCGCTCGCCAAGCAGACCGCCGCCCCGTCGCTGGCCCACAAGGCGGTCGGCTACGGGATGCCGGGCCGCCTGGTCGACGGCAACGACGCGGCGGCCGTGCACCAGGTGCTCGCCGAGGCAGTGGCCCACGCGCGCGCGGGCGGCGGTCCCACCCTGGTCGAGGCGGTGACGTACCGCATCGACGCCCACACCAACGCCGACGACGCCACCCGCTACCGGGGCGACGCCGAGGTCGAGACCTGGCGCGCACACGACCCGATCACGCTCCTGGAGCACGAGCTGACCGAGCGCGGACTCCTCGACGAGGACGGCATCCGGGCCGCGCGCGACGCCGCCGAGACGATGGCGGCCGACCTGCGCGAGCGCATGAACCAGGACCCGGTCCTCGACCCCATGGACCTCTTCGCCCACGTCTACGCCGAGCCCACGCCCCAACTGCGCGAACAGGAAGCCCTGCTGCGGGCCGAGCTGGCGGCGGAGCAAGAAGGGGCACACCGATGACCACCGTCGCGCTCAAGCCCGCCACCATGGCGCAGGCACTCACCCGCGCCCTGCGCGACGCCATGACCGCGGACCCCACCGTGCACGTCATGGGCGAGGACGTCGGCACCCTCGGCGGTGTCTTCCGGGTCACCGACGGCCTCGCGAAGGAGTTCGGCGAGGACCGCGTCACCGACACGCCGCTCGCCGAGGCGGGCATCCTCGGCACCGCCGTCGGCATGGCCATGTACGGGCTGCGGCCGGTCGTGGAGATGCAGTTCGACGCGTTCGCCTACCCGGCGTTCGAGCAGCTCATCAGCCACGTCGCCCGCATGCGCAACCGCACCCGCGGGGCCATGCCGCTGCCGATCACCATCCGCGTCCCGTACGGCGGCGGCATCGGCGGCGTCGAGCACCACAGCGACTCCTCCGAGGCGTACTACATGGCGACTCCGGGGCTCCACGTGGTCACGCCCGCCACCGTCGCCGACGCCTACGGGCTGCTGCGCGCCGCCATCGCGTCCGACGACCCGGTCGTCTTCCTGGAGCCCAAGCGCCTGTACTGGTCGAAGGACACCTGGAACCCCGAGGAACCGCAGAGCGTCGAGCCGATCGGCCGCGCGGTCGTGCGCCGCGCCGGACGCAGCGCCACGCTCATCACCTACGGCCCGTCCGTGCCCGTCTGTCTGGAGGCCGCCGAGGCCGCCACGTCCGAGGGCTGGGACCTCGAAGTCGTGGACCTGCGCTCCCTGGTGCCCTTCGACGACGAGACGGTCGCCGCGTCGGTACGGCGGACCGGCCGCGCGCTCGTCGTGCACGAGTCCGGCTCCTACGGCGGCCCGGGCGGCGAGATCGCGGCCCGCGTGACCGAGCGCTGCTTCCACCACCTGGAGGCGCCCGTGCTGCGCGTCGCCGGGTTCGACATCCCCTACCCGCCGCCGATGCTGGAACGGCACCACCTGCCCGGCGTCGACCGGATCCTGGACGCCGTGGGGCGCCTGCAGTGGGAGGCGGAGAACTGATGGCCCAGGTGCTGGAGTTCAAGCTGCCCGACCTCGGTGAGGGGCTGACCGAGGCCGAGATCGTCCGCTGGCTCGTCCAGGTCGGGGACGTCGTCGCGATCGACCAGCCCGTCGTCGAGGTCGAGACGGCCAAGGCCATGGTCGAGGTCCCCTGCCCCTACGGCGGCGTCGTCACCGCCCGCTTCGGCGAGGAGGGCACGGAACTGCCCGTCGGGGCGCCACTGTTGACGGTGGCGGTGGGAGCGCCGGTCACCGACGGTTCCGCCGGGCGCGCGGACGCGGCCGGTGCCGCGAAGGACGAGGGCTCCGGCAATGTGCTGGTCGGATACGGCACGGGTGCGCCTCCGGCACGCCGCAGGAGGGTGCGGCCGGGGGAGCCCGCGCGATCCGTCGTGCCGGTGTCCGTTCCCGAGGCTGCCCCCGCGGCCGTGCCCGGGGGGCCGACCTCGGTGACCGGCCCGGTCCGCGCGGACGGACCCGTGCCGGTCATCTCCCCGCTCGTCCGCCGCCTCGCCCGCGAGAACGGCCTCGACCTGCGGGAACTGACGGGATCCGGGCCCCAGGGGCTGATCCTGAGGGCGGACGTGGAGCACGCGCTGCGGTCCGCCGCTCCCTCCGCCCCGGCGCCGAAGACGCAGGAGGCACCGGCCGTACGGCCCGTCGCGGTGCCCGCCGCTCGGCCTACCGCCGTGTCCGGGGCGGCGGCCGACGGCACCCGTGTCCCCCTCCGGGGCGTCCGTGGCGCCGTCGCCGACAAGCTCTCCCGCAGCCGGCGCGAGATCCCGGACGCGACCTGCTGGGTGGACGCCGACGCGACGGAGCTGATGAACGCCCGCACGGCCATGAACGCCGCCGGGGGCCCGAAGATCTCCCTCCTGGCGTTGCTCGCCCGGATCTGCACCGCCGCGCTGGCCCGATTCCCCGAGCTCAACTCCACGGTCGACATGGAGGCCCGCGAGGTCGTACGGCTGGAGCAGGTGCACCTCGGGTTCGCCGCGCAGACGGAACGAGGGCTGGTCGTCCCCGTCGTGCGGGACGCGCACACCAGGAACGCGGAGTCGCTCGGCGCGGAGTTCGCCCGGCTGACCGAGGCCGCACGCACCGGCACCCTGACGCCCGGCCAGCTGACCGGCGGCACCTTCACGCTGAACAACTACGGCGTGTTCGGCGTCGACGGCTCCACGCCGATCATCAACCACCCCGAGGCCGCCATGCTCGGCGTCGGCCGCATCGTCCCCAAGCCCTGGGTGCACGGGGGCGAGCTGGCGGTACGGCAGGTCGTGCAGCTCTCGCTCACCTTCGACCACCGGGTGTGCGACGGCGGCACGGCGGGCGGCTTCCTGCGGTACGTGGCGGACTGCGTCGAACAGCCGGCGGTGCTGTTGCGCACGCTCTGATCACCGGCTTCGCCCGTCGAGCCCGGCCAGTGAGCGCCGCTGGACCCGGCCGCCGATCGCCGCCGGGCCCCGCCGCTCCGCACCTCCGACCCGACCAGGCCCGGAACGCGCGGCCTCCCCCGCGTTCCCAGTGATCGTGACGGCACGCATACTCGGAGGGTGACCGCGTACGAGCCCCCGGGCGACCCCGGTACCGAGGTGTTCGACGCCGTCGTGCTCGCCGGAGGCGCCGCCCGGCGGCTCGGCGGCACGGACAAGCCCGCCGTGCGCGTCGGCGGACGGGCCCTGCTGGACCGCGTGTTGAGCGCCTGCGCCGGGGCCGGGACGACCGTGGTGGTCGCCGAACCCCGGCCTACCGCGCGGCCCGTGCTGTGGACCCGCGAGGAACCCCCCGGCGGCGGCCCACTCGCCGCCCTGGGGGCCGGACTCCGGCACACCACCGCGCCGTACGTCGTCGTCCTCTCCGCCGACCTGCCGTTCCTGGACGAAGGGACGGTAGGCCGGCTGCTCGACGCCCTCATGGCCGACGAGGGGACCGCCGACGGCGTTCTGGTCACCGACCCCGACGGCCGTGACCAGCCGCTTGTGGCCGCCTACCGGGCCGAGCCCCTCCGCCGTGAGCTCGCGCGGCTCGCCGCCGAGCACGACGGCCTCACCGGGCTCCCCCTGCGGCGGCTGACCGCCGCACTGCGCCTCACCCGCATCACCGACCCGCTCGCGTCCTTCGACTGCGACACCTGGGACGACATCGCCGCCGCCCGCGCACGGATCAGGGAGCATGGCCACGTGTTGGATGAATGGATTTCCGCAGTCAAGGACGAGCTGGGGATCGACCTCGACGTCGACATCACCGAGCTGCTCGACCTCGCCCGTGACGCCGCCCACAGCGTGGCCCGGCCCGCCGCCCCGCTGACCACGTTCCTGGTCGGCTACGCCGCCGCCAAGGCCGGGGGAGGCCCCGAGGCGGTCACCGAGGCCGCCCGCAAGGCCTCCGCCCTGGCCCTGCGCTGGGCCGACGAGGCCACTGCCGAGGCCGAGACGGACGCCGTGCCCGAAGCCGCCCCGGAGGTCCAGCCCCACCCCGGGCCCGGCGCCGGCCAGGACACCGGTCCGGCCGCCGGATGACCGCCCAGGACGCCGAGGAACTCGACGTGGAGGAGGCGCTGGCCGTGGCCAACGACAGGCCCGTCCGGGGGCCGGCCGAGCCCCCCTCCCCCCGCGAGACCCCCACGACGGCGCGTGCGGACCGTGAACGGGCAGGTCACGCCGACCCGCACCGGGGCAAGGACGACACCCACCACCGGGCCAAGGACGACTCCCACCACCGGGCCACCTCCTGGCCCGAGGCACGGGCCGTCGCCGAACGCGCCGCCCGCTCGGTCGGACGCCGGTCCCCCGTGTCGGTCACCGTCGACAAGGCCCTCGGCCTCGTGCTCGCCGCTCCGCTCACCGCCCTCACCGACCTCCCCTCCTTCGACACCTCCGCGATGGACGGCTGGGCGGTCGCGGGCCCCGGCCCCTGGGCGGTTCGGGAGAACGGCGTGCTGGCGGGGCACGCCGAGCCCGTACGGCTCACGGACGGGGAAGCGGTCCGGATCGCCACCGGCGCCCGTATCCCGCCCGACACGACCGCCGTCCTGCGCAGCGAGCACGGCCGCACCGACGACAAGGGGCGACTGCACCCGACCCGGGACCTCGCCCACGGGCAGGACATCCGCCCCCGAGGCCAGGAGTGCCGCAACGGCGACCAGCTGCTGCCGCTCGGTACGCAGATCACCCCGGCCGCGCTCGGGCTCGCGTCGGCCGCCGGGTACGACACCTTGAGCGTGCTCCCCCGCCCGCGCGTCGAACTGCTCGTCCTGGGCGACGAACTGCTCACCGAGGGGCTGCCGCGCGAGGGCTCGATCCGGGACGCCCTCGGCCCGATGCTGCCCTCCTGGCTCCGGGCGCTGGGCGCCGAGGTCACCGCCGTACGCCGCCTCGGTGACGACGCCGAGGCCCTGTACCGGGCGGTGAAGAAGTCGTCCGCCGAGCTCATCGTCACCACGGGCGGCACGGCGTCCGGACCCGTCGACCATGTCCATCCCACCCTGCGCCGCGTCGGGGCCGAACTCCTCGTCGACGGGGTGAAGGTGCGCCCGGGCCACCCCATGCTGCTGGCCCGGATCAAGCCGGACCAGCATCTCGTCGGCTTGCCCGGCAACCCGCTGGCCGCCGTGTCCGGGCTGTTCACGCTCGCCGAGCCGCTGCTGCGGACCCTCGCCGGGCGCGTCGCCCCGGAGCCGTACACGATGCCCCTACGGGAGGGCGTGCACGGTCACCCGTACGACACGCGGCTCGTCCCCGTCAGCCTGCGGGGGGATGACGCCCTGCCGCTGCACTACAACGGTCCCGCTATGCTCCGCGGCATCGCCACCGCCGATGCCCTGGCCGTCGTACCGCCGGGCGGCGCCCGTTCCGGCCAGGAGTTGGAACTGCTCGATCTGCCCTGGGCGACAGGGGGCATCCAGGTGTGTTTCACGTGAAACATCGATATGGCCCACCGGCCGTGCGACCAACGGTGTTTCACGTGAAACAACGGGCCATCGGGGGCGGAGTGCAGCCAGGGGATGTACGCCGAAACGGGGAGTGTTTCACGTGAAACTTCCGGGCCAGGACGCGATCGCCCGCAACGCGGACGAGCGTCACGTGACCCACCAGGTGAGACTGCCGAAAAGAGAGGTCGAGCGGCCGATCCGTCAGGTCGGCAAGCGGCTGGCGATGGCCCTCTTCGTGCTCGTCGCCACCGCCTTCATCGTCTATGCCGACCATGAGGGGTACAACGACAACTCCGACGGTTCCGTGGACCTGTTGGACGCGTTCTACTACGCCACCGTCACCCTCTCCACCACCGGCTACGGCGACATCACCCCGGTCAGTGATGCTGCCCGTTTCACCAATATCTTCGTGATCACGCCGTTGCGTGTGCTGTTCCTGATCATCCTGGTCGGCACCACGTTGGAGGTGCTCACGGAGCGCACGCGCGAGGAATGGCGACTGAACCGCTGGAGGGCGGCCTTGAGGGAGCACACCGTTGTCGTCGGCTGGGGGACCAAGGGGCGGTCGGCGGTCCAGACCGTCTGCGCGACGGGCCTGAAGAAAGAGCAGGTCGTCGTCGTGGACCCCAGCTCGAAAGCCATCGAGGCGGCGACGTCCGAGGGGTACACGGGGGTCATCGGGGACGCGACCCGCAGTGATGTGCTGCTGCGGGCGGAGCTCCAGAAGGCACGGCAGATCATCATCTCCACCGCGCGGGACGACACGGCCGTACTGGTCGCGTTGACCGCACGCCAGCTCAACCGCGGCGCGAAGATCGTGGCCGCGGTTCGGGAGGAGGAGAACGCGCCGCTGCTGAAGCAGTCCGGGGCCGATGTCGTCATCACCAGCGCCAGTGCGGCGGGACGGCTCCTCGGGCTCTCCGTGCTCAGTCCCGCTGCGGGCATGGTGATGGAGGACCTCATCCAGCAGGGCAGCGGGCTCGACATCGCCGAACGTCCGGTCATAAAGGCCGAGGTGGGGCGCGGTGTGCGGGAGACGGAGGACCTGGTGGTCAGCGTGCTGCGCGGACACCGGGTGCTCGGCTACGACGATCCGTCCATCGGCGAGCTCCAGCTGACGGACCGGCTGATCACCATCGTCCGGGCCACCCCGAGCACGAAGATCACCCCCGAGACCAAGCACCTGCCGTAGGGAAATGAAAGGGGGCCCCGGGACTACGCGTCCCGGGGCCCCCTTTTTTTGCTGCGATCGGCTACTTGCGGTTGTACAGCCGCATCGTGATCGGGCCGAAGACCAGCACGAACAGGGCGGACCAGCCCAGCGTCCAGGCGATCTCGGCCGTCGGCCACTCACCCGCCATCAACTCGCGGACCGCCGACGCCAGATGCGTGACCGGGCTGTTGTTGACGAACGCCTGGAGCCAGCCCGGCATGGTGCTCGGATCGACGAAGACATTGGACAGGAAGGTCAGCGGGAAGATCACCATCATGCTGACGCCCATCACGGACTTCTCCGTGCGAAGCATGAGGCCGAACATGGTCCAGATCCACGAGAACGCGAACGAGAAGACGATGAGCAGCGCGACCCCGGCGACCACACCCACCACGCCGCCGTCCGGCCGGTAGCCGAGGATCATGCCGACGGTGAGCATCACCACGGACGCGATCGCGTAGCGCAGGGCGTCGCCCAGCAGATAGCCGACCATCGTCGACGGGCGCCAGATCGGCAGCGAACGGAACCGGTCGAAGACACCCTTCTCGATGTCCGTGTTGACCGAGACTCCGGTGTACATCGTGATCATCACGACCGACATCACCAGGATGCCCGGCAGCAGGAACTGGATGTACTCCTCCGGGGAGCCGGCCAGCGCCCCGCCGAAGAGGTACGTGTACATCAGCACCATCATGATCGGGAAGGCGGTGACGTCGAAGAGCTGCTCCGGCACATGTTTGATCTTGAGCATGGCCCGCCAGCCGAAGGTCAGCGACGCCGAGAGAGCGCTGGGCCTCGGCGGGCGTTCCTTGGCGATGAGCAGCGCGGCGAGCGACTCGGCGCTGACGGGGGCGAGTTCCTTGTTCTCGGTGGTGGTCGCCGTGCTCATGCCGCTACCTCGTCCTTCGTCTCGGGGGCGCCGGCGGCCTGCGTGGCCGTCGCCTTGGTGTCGTGGCCGGTGAGGGCGAGGAACACCTCGTCCAGGCTGGGCTGGCCCAGCGAGAAGTTGTCGACGGTGATACCGGTGCGGGCCAGTTCGGCGAGCGCCCGGGCGGCGGCCTCGGCGGCCCCCTGTCCGTTGGCGGATCCCGCGCCGACACGCGCCGTCAGCGCCACCGGGTCCGGCTCACGCTGTACCTCGGCGTCGAGGGCGATGCGCAGCACCTCCTCGGCCTGCGGCCGCTGGGCCGCGTCGCGCAGCCGCAGATGGACGGAACCCGCCCCCACGGACGCCTTCAGCTCGCCCTTCGTGCCCTCCGCGATCACCTTGCCCTGGTCGATGACCGCGATCCGGGACGCCAGCTGGTCCGCCTCGTCCAGATACTGCGTGGTCAGCAGCACGGTCGTGCCCTGGGCGACCACCGCGCGCACGATGTCCCACACCTGGTTGCGGCTGCGCGGGTCGAGGCCGGTCGTCGGCTCGTCCAGGAACAACAGGTCGGGCGTGTTGAGGATGGACGCGGCGATGTCGATACGGCGCCGCATGCCGCCCGAGTAGTGCTTGACCTGCTTGCCGGCCGCCTCGCTCAGTCCGAATGCCTCCAACAGCTGCCCGGCGCGCTGCCGGGCCGTCCGTTTGTCGTGGCCGAGGAGCCGGGCGAGCAGCACCAGGTTCTCGGTGCCGGTGAGGTCCTCGTCCACGGAGGCGTACTGCCCGGTCAGGCTGACCCTGCCCCGTACCTCGTCGGCCTCCCGGACGACGTCGTGTCCGAAGACGTGCGCCTGGCCGCCGTCGGGGCGCAGCAGGGTGGCGAGCATCTTCACCGTGGTGGTCTTGCCGGCGCCGTTCGGGCCGAGGACGCCGTAGACCGTGCCGGCCGGCACGGCCAGGTCGACGCCGTCGACGGCCCGGGTCTCGCCGAACGTCTTCACCAGACCAGCGGTCTCGATCGCGAGGCCGGACGTCTGTGCGCTCATGTTGAGATCCTTCCGCGTACGGGGCCCGTGTCCGGGGCTACGCAAGGGGAGACCGCCGGGACCGCCGGAACTCATCGGTCGCCGCGCGGAAAAAAATCGACCGCGTCGACTGCTTCCTCCATCGGAGCGAAGCACGTCTGTCGGAGCGAAGCACGTCGGGACGGCGGAGGGAAGGCCGGATGACGTCGGGGCGCGGGTCGACGGGGGCGCGGATGCGGAGGTCGAGGGGCGGCGGGGTAGCGGATCGCGGGGTGCGTCCGCAGATTCAGGCTAGGGGGCGGCCGGGGTGGTGATGCAGGTCGGAGGCCCGGGGCGCGCGAGGGCGGTGCGGGGCGTGCGGGGGCAGTCGAGGCCGGGCGAAGGCAGGGGGGACGGGGCCGGGATCGGACAGGAGGGCGGGGGGTAGCGTCCCTCTCATGCATGCGATCACGATTCCCGAACCCGGTGGACCCGAGGCCCTGGTGTGGGACGAGGTCCCCGACCCGGTGCCCGGCGAGGGCGAAGTGCTCATCGAGGTGGCGGCGAGCGCCGTGAACCGCGCTGACCTGCTGCAGCGGCAGGGTTTCTACGACCCCCCGCCCGGCGCCTCCCCTTATCCCGGCCTGGAGTGTTCCGGCCGCGTCGCGGAGCTCGGGCCCGGTGTGGCCGGGTGGAACGTCGGCGACGAGGTGTGCGCTCTGCTCTCCGGCGGCGGTTACGCGGAGAAGGTGGTCGTCCCGGCCGGCCAGCTGCTGCCGGTCCCCTCCGGCCTCGACCTCCGACAGGCCGCCGCGTTGCCCGAGGTGACCTGCACGGTCTGGTCGAACGTCTTCATGATCGCCCACCTGCGTCCAGGTGAGACGCTCCTCGTGCACGGCGGCTCGAGCGGTATCGGCACGATGGCCATCCAGCTCGCCAAGGCCGTCGGCGCGAAGGTCGCCGTCACGGCGGGCACCAAGGAGAAGCTGGAGCAGTGCGCCGCCCTGGGCGCGGACGTCCTGATCAACTACCGCGAGCAGGACTTCGTCGAGGAGGTCCGGGCGGCCACGGACGGCAGGGGCGCGGACGTCGTCCTCGACAACATGGGTGCCAAGTACCTGGACCGCAACGTCCGGGTCCTGGCCGTCAACGGCCGGCTCGCGATCATCGGTATGCAGGGCGGCATCAAGGGTGAGCTGAACATCGGCGCCCTCCTCGCCAAGCGGGCCGCGATCAGCGCGGCCTCGCTGCGGGCCCGGCCCCGGGAGGAGAAGACGGCCATCGTCGCCGCCGTACGCGAGCATGTCTGGCCGCTGATCGCCGGTGGGCACGTACGCCCGGTCGTCGACCGGGAGATCCCCATGGCCGACGCGGCCACGGCACACCGGGTGCTGGAGGAGAGCGGCCACGTGGGCAAGGTGCTGCTGGTGGTGCCGTAGGCGCGGGCGGTCGGCCGTGCGGGCCTTGCGCCCTGAGGACCGCGCCCGTTGGGACGTCGCCGGTTCAGTACCGCCGTATGCGGAGCCCCACGAAGGCCAGTCCGAGGCCCAGGCCGATCAGAATGAGGCCGCTGCCGAGGACGAAGACCTGCAGTACGGGCTCCTCGACGGGCGCGGTGCCGGTACCGGGCGGGACGCCGGGGACGGGCAGGGCGGCGTTCCGGGACGGATCGGGGGCGAGTGTGGGGTCCGGGCCGTTTGGATCGGGAGCGGGCTCCTCCGCGGGCGGGGAGGCGTCGTCCTCCGGGCCCACGGGGCCCGCGTCCGCCCGGCCAGGCCGTTCCCGGCCCTCGCCCGCGCGGCTGCCGGCCCAGGAGGTCGCGGGGTCGGGCTCGGCGGCGTACACCGCCGGCACGGCCCCCGTCACCAGAACGACGAGCAGCCCCGCGACGAGAACCGGTCCCGTCACGCGCACCGAACGAAGCCAGGAAGCCACGACCACAGCGTCACACGCCCCCGGCATCCCGGCATCCCGGCGCTTCGGGCCGCGGGCCGCCCCGAAACCCTGTGCGGTCCCGGAGCGGCGCCGCCCGGTTTCCCGGCTCCGAGACCTTGGGCGGTCCGGAGCGGCACCGCCCGGAACCACGGCCGAGACGCCAACCGTGGCTACGTAAACGGTGGATCACCCTGCGTGGGGGGCACCAGGGTGGTGAGGTGTACGCGTGCGAGAGAATGGCGGCATGGAGATGCCGAGGAACGAACGGTCGCCCGAACAGCCCCAGATCCTGGTCGTGGGCCAGGACGGCATGGCCGTGGGCGGCGGCGGAGGCGACGAGGACTCCCGCGAGGTACCGGTGACGGAGATGGTGGAACAGCCGGCCAAGGTCATGCGCATCGGCAGCATGATCAAGCAGCTGCTCGAAGAGGTACGGGTCGCCCCCCTGGACGAGGCCAGCCGGGCCCGGCTCAAGGAGATCCACGCCAGCTCGGTCAAGGAACTGGAGGACGGCCTGGCGCCCGAGCTGGTGGAGGAGCTGGAGCGGCTCTCCCTGCCCTTCACCGACGAGGTGATCCCGAGCGACGCGGAACTGCGGATCGCCCAGGCCCAGTTGGTCGGCTGGCTCGAAGGCCTCTTCCACGGGATCCAGACGACGCTGTTCGCCCAGCAGATGGCCGCCCGGGCCCAGTTGGAGCAGATGCGCCGCGCACTGCCGCCGGGTGTCGGTGGCCAGGAGGGCGACGACGACCCCCGCACGATCGGCCGCTCGGGCGGCCCTTACCTCTAGCCTCCGGCAGTCGTACGAACACCCCCCACCCCGTACGCAGAGGGCCCGGCACATCGAGTGCCGGGCCCTTCCTACGTCCGTGTCGTCAGGCTCAGGCGTCAGGCCGGGTTGCCCGTCGAGACCTTGAGGATGATCGAGGGCATGTCCTTGGGGTCGACGTCGTCGGAGGCCGCCGGGTACTGCTCCATGACCGTGCCCTCGCCGTACGTGTTCTCGTCGACCTTCTGGACGTCATACTGCCAGCCCGCCGCCTGGAAGCACTTCTTCACCGAGTCGATGTTCTTGAAGGTGAAGTCCGGCAGCTCGATCTTGTCGGGGTCGTTGTACGACTCCACGGGCTCCGTGCACTCGGTCGACTCGATGACCTTCGACGTGTCCGGCCCCTTGTGCCCCTCGACCACGGTCGGCGATGAGGAGGCCTTCGCGCCGTCGTCGCCGCCCTCGGCCTCGGTGCCCGAGCTCAGGGAGAGCGCCGTGATCAGACCGCCGACCGCGAGCACCGACACGGCGATCGCGCCCACGATGACGCCCTTGTTGCTCTTCCCGCCCCCGGAACGCCCCGCCGACATCGAGGACTGCTGGGGTGCCATGTTGTACGGCGCCGGGGTGGGCGAGCCCTGCTGCGGCGAGTACGCGGCGGTCTGCGGCGGCGTCTGATAGCCGCCCTGCTGCGGGTAGCCGTAGGACGGTGCGGGCGTCGGAGCCGGCGTCGGCGGGCCGTAACCGCCCGTGGCCGGCGGCTGGTACGGCGTCTGGACGCTGCCCGACTGCGGTGCGCCGGTGTGGTCGATCGGCGGGAAGACCGCGGAGGAGACCCCCGCGCCGCTGGCCGTCTGCACACCCGGCACGATGCTCGGCGCGACGGGCTGGAGCGACGCGGCGACCCGCAGGCACTCGTCCCGCATGGCCTCCGCGCTCGGGAACCGCTCGTTCGGGTTCTTCTTGAGCGCCCGGGCCACGATGGCGTCGACGGCCGGCGGCAGGGAACGGTTGATCGAGGAGGGAGCGACCGGCTCCTCCTGGACGTGCGCATACGCTATGGCCAGCGGCGAGTCCGCCTCGAACGGCAGCCGCCCGGTGGTCAGCTGGAAGAGCATGATGCCGACCGAGTACAGGTCGGAGCGGGCGTCCACGCCCCGGCCGAGGGCCTGCTCCGGCGAGAGGTACTGCGGGGTGCCGACGACCATGCCGGTCTGCGTCATCGACGTGACCCCGGACTGCATGGCGCGGGCGATGCCGAAGTCCATGACCTTCACGACGTTGCGCTTGGTCATCATCACGTTGCCCGGCTTGATGTCCCGGTGGACCAGGCCCATCTCGTGGCTGATCTCCAGCGCCGCCAGCACATCCGCGGTGATCTTCAGCGCCTTGTCGGAGGGCATGGCGCCGAGCTGGGCGACATCCGCGTCGAGCACCGAACCGAGCGGCTTGCCCTCGATGTACTCCATGACGATGTACGGCGTCGTCATGCCGTCCAGATCGTCCTCGCCGGTGTCGAAGACCGACACGATGTTCGTGTGGGTGAGCTTCGCCACGGCCTGCGCCTCACGGCGGAAGCGCTCACGGAAGGCCTGCTCGCGGCCGAGGTCGGTGTGGAGTGTCTTGATAGCGACCTGTCGGTCGAGCACCGAGTCGTACGCGAGGTGGACGGAGGCCATGCCGCCCTCGCCGAGCAGGTCACGCAGTTGGTAGCGGCCACCGGCTAGCGACCGCCCCGCGTACCGGCCCTGTGCGGCGTCCTGGCTCATCTTCCTGCGTCCCCCATCGGCGCGCGCGAAAGCTGCTGGCGTGGCTCCCGCGATCGGTGATCCCTGATGATGCTGGTGATCCTTTGTGCTATTCCCGGCCAAGTCTGCCCCAGGGCACTGACACGTCAAGCGCGGTGCCCGATCCGTGACCGTACGCGAAAGAAGCGTCGCGGAAGCGTTACAGGGGGCGTACGCCCGGTACACAGAACTTGCACGAGTGCGCGCGCTGCGGGTTTCATGGCCGATCAACCTTTGAATCCACCTTGAATCCGTCGTGAACCCGTCGCGCATCCAACCCGGACGGGCCACTTGCGTGAAGGCTGTAGCGTGGCCGACGGAGACCGTAACAAGTACCGCGCGGACCGCGGGCAGAAACGACGGCGAGGACTGATGGCACAGCAGCAGCGCTCTCAGGGCCCGTCCGACCCCGAGGCGTCTGGCGGCGGCATGTCGGACGCGCCGGAGTTGTGGGGCAACGGCGGGCTCGTAGGCGACGGCCGGTACCGGATGACCCACAGACTCGGCCGGGGCGGAATGGCCGAGGTGTTCGCGGCCGAGGACGTGCGCCTCGGCCGGACGGTCGCGGTCAAACTGCTCCGTTCCGACCTCGCCGAGGACCCCATCTCCAAGGCCCGCTTCACGCGTGAGGCCCAGGCGGTGGCCGGTCTCAACCACCACTCGATCGTGGCGGTCTACGACTCCGGCGAGGACATGGTGAACGGCACCCCCGTGCCGTACATCGTCATGGAGCTGGTCGAGGGCCGCACCATCCGTGACCTGCTGATCAACGCCGAGGCCCCCGGCCCCGAGCAGGCGCTGATCATCGTCTCCGGTGTGCTGGAGGCGCTCGCGTACTCGCACCAGCACGGCATCGTGCACCGGGACATCAAGCCGGCGAACGTCATCATCACCACCAACGGCGCGGTGAAGGTGATGGACTTCGGCATCGCCCGTGCCCTGCACGGCGCGTCGACGACGATGACGCAGACCGGCATGGTCATGGGAACGCCCCAGTACCTCTCCCCGGAGCAGGCGCTCGGCAAGGCCGTCGACCACCGCTCCGACCTGTACGCCACCGGCTGTCTGCTCTACGAACTCCTGGCGCTCAGGCCGCCCTTCATCGGCGAGACCCCGCTGTCGGTGGTCTACCAGCACGTCCAGGACATCCCGGTGCCGCCCTCCGAGACCTCGGAGGGTTCGGCGCCCCCGGAGCTCGACGGCCTGGTCATGCGCTCCCTCGCCAAGGAGCCGGACGACCGGTTCCAGACGGCGGAGGAGATGCGCGGCCTCGTCCAGTACGGCCTGCAGATGCTCTACGACCAGGGCGGCCACACCGGCACCTGGAACACCGGGCCCGTCACCATGCACGAGGGCCGGCACACGCCGCCGGGCGGTATGTCCGGTACGACGGTCATGCCGCACCCCGGGGAGTCGGGCACCTCGCAGATCCCGCAGCCGATCCTGCCGGGGTACGGCGGCGGCGGCCGGGACGACGGCGGCTTCGAGGGCAACGGCAACCGGGGCAGCGGCCGCGGCAAGCTGTGGATCCTCGCCGTCCTCGCGGTGATCGCCATCGCGGCGGGCGTCGCCCTGGCGCTGAACAACAACGGCGACAGCGGTGGCGGCGGCACCGAGACCACGAAGTCCCCGACGGCGTCGACGTCCAGCAAGGACAAGGACCCCAGCGAGTCGCCCAGCGAGGAGGCGACCGAGGAGACCACGGACGAGAGCACCGACTCGAACAACGGCGGCGGTTACACCCCGCCGTACACGCAGTCGCCGAGCTTCAGCCAGTCGCCCACGCAGAGTGAGCCGTCGCAGGAGCCGACGACCGACGAGCCGACGACCGACGAACCCACGACCGACGAGCCCACGGAGGAGCCCACCGAGGAGCCGACCGACGACAGCAGCGGCGGCGGCGGGGACGCCGGCGGCGGCCTGCCGGGCGGCATCGGCGGCGACGAGGGCTGACCAGGATGGAGGGTGCGCCGGGCGGAACCCGCCCGGCGCACCCCTTGTCGTGCAGCGCGCTTGTCGTGCCGTGCGCGCCGCGTCGGGTCACTCCACGAACGCCTCACGCACCGCGTCGTACTCCCGTGTCCACCACACCACCAGTGCCGAGGCCGCCGGGAACTGCGGATCGGCACGTCTGTCGCCGCGCTCGTAGTGCCAGCGCAGCATCCAGAAGTCGTTGAGCCGCTCCCACCACACGCGGTGCACCGCCGCCGCGAGCTCGGCGGGGGCGGCGTTCGCGGAACGCCGGTACGCGCGCGCGTAGGAGCGCACTTTTGGCAGGTCCAGGGCGCCGACGGGACGCACGAAGAAGATCACCGCCGCCCGGACCGCCTCCTCCGCGCGCGGCTGCACACCCAACCGGTCCCAGTCGAGGATCGCGGCCGGCACGTCCGGGACGTCGTCCCGGTAGAGCACGTTGAAGGGGTGGAAGTCGCCGTGCACCCACCCCACCGAGCCACCCCTGGGCGGCCGCCGGTCCGCGTGCCGTTCCAGCAGCTGCCGCCGCTCCAGCAGCCGATGCCGGGCGAGGGCGTCGAAGGGGTCGGCCGGACGGTGGCGGCGTACTCGGTCGAGCAGATCGTCGATGAGGGCGAAGGTGCGGACGGGATCGGCGCTCTCGGTCCCGCCCGCCCGAGAACTCCCGGCACCCCCGGCACCCCCGACATCCCCGACATCCCCGACACCCCCGGCACCGCCCGGAGGCGCCGGCGTCCCGCCGCCCCGTCGTTGTGACGGGATCAGTCGCTTCCGTACGGGCGCGGTCGGGCCCTGCGGTGGCATGACCCGTTCCAGGGAGGCGTGCACGACACCCAGCAGGGCCCCCAGACGGGCGCACTGCCCCCGGGTGAGCTGGCCCCCGTGCCGGTGGCGTCCCTCGATCCAGGGGTGCAGGGCGTAGGCGTGGCCGGCGACGACCGCCACCGTGCCCCCGTCCCGTCCGGTCAGCGGCGGAGCGACGGGAACGCCGAGGTCGGCGAGGCGCTGGGTGGCCCGGTGCTGGCGCAGGATCGCGGCCGGGTCGGCGGTCTCGGGGTCGAAGTGGTGTTTGAGGAAGTAGCGGCCTCGGGTGGTGCGGAGTCGGTAGCCGCGATTGAGGAGCCCCTCGTCGACGGGTTCGCACGCCAGCACGGACCCGGCGGAGTACTGCTCCAGCAGCGGACCCAGAGGGGGCGTGTGGAGCACGGGGGGTGGTACAGATGAGCGCGGCACGCGCCAGATGTTAGGGCACGCGCCACGCCGCTGACCTCATGCTTGTCACACACAGTCGTTACCGATCACAGGACGCATGGATCCGAACTGTGGCTCGACGCGCAGACATGCGGGCCGGGTCGCTGCCGCGCCGGAAGTGGAGCGAGGCGGTCCCGCCGCGTTCACGGATGGAGCAACTTGCGCCACCGATCTCACGGCCCGCCTCCGGCGAACTCTTCCCGTGGCCGGGGTGGCCGGGATAACGTGCCCGTGTTCCGGCCCCCTGCCAGGCTGTAGCCAGTGCTGTGACCAGCAGCTGTTCCCGACAGACGCGACTTACTTGGACCCCCTCATACCGAATTACTTGGAAATCCAAGGAAAATCGCAGGTCAGTAGGGGTTTCACAGGAATGTGGCGCACTGGGTAACGTGCCTCGTGCAGGGCGCTCGCCGGGGCACCTGTCACGTCTGTTCCCGGCCAAGGGCACCCACCCCGTGCACGGGCACCGGGATCAGGCGAGCCGCACTGGTCACCCGGCAACCCCGGGGGCCGGACCGACGGAGGAGCACACGTGACCGTGGAGAGCACTGCCGCGCGCAAGCCGCGACGCAGCGCCGCAGGCAAGACCGGCACCACCGGCAGCAAGGCGGCCGGCACCACCGGCACCAGGCGCGCCACTGCGAAGAAGCCGACCGACGCATCGCCCGAACTCGTTCAGCTGCTGACGCCCGAGGGCAAGCGCGTCAAGAACGCCGAGTACGACCCGTTCGTCGCGGACATCACCGCCGACGAGCTGCGGGGCCTGTACCGCGACATGGTGCTGACCCGTCGCTTCGACGCCGAGGCCACCTCCCTGCAGCGCCAGGGCGAGCTGGGCCTGTGGGCCTCACTGCTCGGCCAGGAGGCCGCCCAGATCGGCTCAGGGCGGGCCACCCGCGAGGACGACTACGTCTTCCCGACCTACCGCGAACACGGCGTCGCCTGGTGCCGCGGCGTCGACCCGACCAATCTGCTGGGCATGTTCCGCGGAGTGAACAACGGCGGCTGGGACCCGAACAGCAACAACTTCCACCTCTACACGATCGTCATCGGCTCCCAGACGCTGCACGCCACCGGCTACGCCATGGGCATCGCCAAGGACGGCGCCGACTCGGCGGTCATCGCCTACTTCGGCGACGGCGCCTCCAGCCAGGGCGACGTCGCCGAGGCCTTCACCTTCTCCGCGGTCTACAACGCGCCGGTCGTGTTCTTCTGCCAGAACAACCAGTGGGCCATCTCGGAGCCCACGGAGAAGCAGACCCGCGTCCCGCTGTACCAGCGCGCCCAGGGCTTCGGCTTCCCGGGCGTCCGCGTCGACGGCAACGACGTCCTGGGCTGTCTCGCGGTCACCAAGTGGGCGCTGGAGCGCGCCCGCCGGGGCGAGGGACCCACCCTGGTCGAGGCGTACACCTACCGGATGGGCGCCCACACCACCTCCGACGACCCCACCCGCTACCGCCACGACGACGAGCGGGTGGCCTGGGAGGCCAAGGACCCGATCGCGCGTCTGCGCGGCTACCTCGAGTCCGAAACGGACACGAACGAGGGATTCTTCGCGGAACTCGAAGCGGAGAGCGAGGCGTTGGGAAGGCGAGTGCGCGAAGCGGTGCGTGCCATGCCCGACCCGGACCACTTCGCCATCTTCGAGAACGCGTACGCGGACGGACACGCGCTCGTGGACGAGGAGCGCGCCCAGTTCGCGGCGTACCAGGCGTCGTTCGCCGATGTGGACGAAGAGGAGGGCAAGTAGCGATGACCACGCAGACAGCCGCGCAGACGGCAGGGCAGGACGCCGGGCCCGCCGTGAAGAACATGGCGATCGCCAAGGCGATCAACGAATCGCTGCGCACGGCCCTCGAAGCCGACCCCAAGGTCCTCGTCATGGGCGAGGACGTCGGCAAACTCGGCGGAGTGTTCCGGGTGACCGACGGCCTCCAGAAGGACTTCGGCGAGGACCGGGTCATCGACACCCCGCTCGCCGAGTCCGGCATCGTCGGCACCGCCATCGGCCTGGCCCTCAGGGGCTACCGCCCCGTGGTCGAGATCCAGTTCGACGGCTTCGTCTTCCCCGCCTACGACCAGATCGTCACCCAGCTCGCCAAGATGCACGCCCGCTCGCTGGGCAAGGTCAAGCTCCCCGTCGTCGTCCGCATCCCCTACGGCGGCGGCATCGGCGCGGTCGAACACCACTCCGAGTCCCCGGAGGCGCTCTTCGCGCACGTGGCGGGCCTGAAGGTGGTCTCGCCGTCGAACGCGTCGGACGCCTACTGGATGATGCAGCAGGCCATCCAGAGCGACGACCCGGTGATCTTCTTCGAGCCCAAGCGGCGCTACTGGGACAAGGCCGAGGTCAACCCCGAGGCGATCCCCGGCCCGCTGCACAAGGCCCGGGTGGTCCGCGAGGGCACCGACCTCACGCTCGCCGCGTACGGCCCCATGGTGAAGCTCTGCCAGGAGGTCGCCGACGCCGCCGCCGAGGAGGGCAGGGCCCTGGAGGTCCTGGACCTGCGGTCGGTCTCCCCGCTGGACTTCGACTCGATCCAGACCTCGGTGGAGAAGACCCGCCGTCTGATCGTGGTCCACGAGGCCCCGGTGTTCTTCGGCTCGGGCGCGGAGATCGCCGCCCGGATCACGGAGCGCTGCTTCTACCACCTGGAGGCCCCGGTACTCAGGGTCGGCGGCTACCACGCCCCGTACCCGCCGGCCCGCCTGGAGGAGGAGTACCTGCCGGGTCTGGACCGGGTGCTCGACGCCGTCGACCGCTCGCTGGCGTACTGAGGGAGAGGTCCGTGACGACGATGACAGACACGTCTCCGCGCGAGTTCAAGATGCCCGACGTGGGCGAGGGACTCACCGAGGCCGAGATCCTCAAGTGGTACGTCCAGCCCGGTGACACCGTCACCGACGGCCAGATCGTCTGCGAGGTCGAGACGGCCAAGGCCGCCGTCGAACTGCCCATCCCGTACGACGGTGTCGTACGCGCCCTGCACTTCCCCGAGGGCACCACGGTCGATGTCGGTACGTCGATCATCGCGGTGGACGTGGCGGGCGGGGCGGCCCCGGCCGCCGAGGAAGCCGCGCCCGCCCGGCAGGCGGCCGAGCCGGAGCCGGTGGCGAAGCCGGAGCCCGCGGCGAAGCCCGTGGCGGCGCCGGCGGCCAAGAAGCCCGAGGGCCGCAAGCCGGTCCTCGTCGGCTACGGCGTCGCCGAGTCCTCCACGAAGCGCCGCCCCCGCAAGGGCGTCCCGGCCGCCGCCGCGCCCGCCGAGGACACGCTGTACGGCGCCTCGGCCCTCCAGGGGGCCCAGAGCGAGCTGAACGGACACGGACAGCACGGGATCACCGTCGCGCGTCCGCTGGCGAAGCCGCCGGTCCGCAAGCTGGCCAAGGACCTCGGGGTGGACCTGGCGACGATCACCCCGTCCGGCCCGGACGGCATCATCACCCGCGAGGACGTCCACGCGGCCGTGGCCCCACCGGCGGCTCCCGAGCCGGTGACGCAGGCACCCACGGCACCGCCGGCCCCTGCCGCGACCGCCGCGTCCGTTCCGGCCCCGGCGCCGGTGGCGTCGTACGACGGCGCGCGCGAGACCCGTGTGCCCATCAAGGGTGTCCGGAAGGCGACGGCGGCGGCGATGGTCGGCTCGGCGTTCACCGCGCCGCATGTCACCGAGTTCGTGACGGTCGACGTGACGCGCACGATGAAGCTGGTCGAGGAGCTGAAGCAGGACAAGGAACTGGCGGGGCTGCGGGTCAATCCGTTGCTGTTGATCGCCAAGGCCCTGCTGGTGGCGATCAGGCGCAATCCGGAGATCAACGCGTCCTGGGACGAGGCCGCGCAGGAGATCGTGGTCAAGCACTACGTGAACCTGGGGATCGCAGCCGCCACCCCACGCGGTCTGATCGTCCCGAACATCAAGGACGCCCACGCCAAGACGCTGCCGCAACTGGCGGAGTCCCTGGGCGAGCTGGTCTCGACGGCCAAGGACGGCCGGACCTCCCCGGCCGCCATGCAGGGCGGCACGGTCACCATCACCAACGTGGGCGTCTTCGGCATCGACACCGGTACGCCCATCCTCAACCCCGGCGAGTCCGCGATCCTCGCGGTCGGTTCGATCAAGCTCCAGCCGTGGGTCCACAAGGGGAAGGTGAAGCCCCGCCAGGTCACCACACTGGCGCTCTCCTTCGACCACCGGTTGGTGGACGGGGAGCTGGGGTCGAAGGTGCTGGCGGATGTGGCGGCGATTCTGGAACAGCCGAAGAGGTTGATCACTTGGGCGTGAGGCAGCCGACTGGGTAGGCTCACGGCGAAGGGGCCGGTCGCAAATTCGTCTTGCGACCGGCCCCTTCTCTTTCAGCCCTGCTCAACTGGCGTCAGCGGCGGCTGAGCACGTACACGGGCGCCCCGTCCTCCGCCGCGCCCACGGGATGGATGCAGGCGTGCTTGCGCAGCAGCCGGAGGCACTCGTTGACGCGGTGCACCGACAGTCCCGTACGGGCCGCGATCGCCTCCAGCGGCTGCCGCAGCTCACCCTCCTCGACGAGCACCGGCGCGATCACCACGGCCACCGTCCACACGTCCGTCGTCACGGACAACCGCTCGCGCCAGTCGGCCAGGACGGACTCGGTGGTGGGGTGCGTCTCGAAGGCGGTGGCGGCGGGGGCCGGGTGCGCGACGGCGAGGGTGTCGAGCCGGTTGGCGATGCGCTCCATCGCCAGGGCCATGGCCTGCTGGGCGGCGAGGCCGGCCCGCTGCATCTCGACCATCTGCTGCTGGGTGGCCAGCATTTGCTGCTGAGTCTCCAGCATCTGCTGCTGGGTTTCCAACATGTGCTGTTGCGAGTCCAGCATCTGCTGTTGCAACGCGAGGGACTTCTGCTGGGAGACCGCCAGTTGCTCGTCCGCCTGGAGGTTGCGCTCTTCGAGCCGGACGATGGCGTCGGCGATCTGCTCGGGCATGGCGTACGCGATCGGCGCGCCGGGGCCGACGGGCTGGACCTCGGCCTCGTCGAGGGCGAAGGAGCCCTCGCGCTGAATGGTCTCGATCACTTCGGCGACCCACTGCTTGAAGGGTGCGCACTCTGGCTTGGTGCAGGCGCCGACGAGCAGGATGAGACCTTGCAGAGAGATGACATTCAAGTCTCGGCGCCACTCCCTACCTGCGGGAATGCTGAGACCGTAACCCCCAGTTAGGGTCTCGAGAATGTCTCGATGGCGCTCCGGAACGTGATCCGAGAGTGCCTTCTGAGGGTTGGTGTGCCCCAACTGCTTGCAGACGTCCACCGCCGGGAACCAATGCGTTCCGTCCGGCATGGTGAGTCGGCGGACGCGGGCTCCGGTGGCCGCGTACACGAAGTCGCCGGCGTCGATGGCGTCGTGCTGCGTCCTGGGGTCGGGTTGGTGCTTGCTGGGTTCGATCATGTGAACCACCTCCGCTGCGGAACGTACGGGGGCGGAAATCGAATATGCCAGCTGGGTTAGCCATGTTCACTATTGCGAGGTAAAGAAGCGTGATCGGCTTGCGTCGAGAAACGCGAAGGGGGCCACCGCGGTGAGCGGTGGCCCCTTCGCATGCCTCCGAGAGGCCGGTGGGCTAGATGGTGGCGAAGCCGTAGTCCATCAGCTTCTTCACGTCCGCCATGCGCGTGGTCTCGTTGGTGGAGGTGAGGACGGTGCCGACGATCGTCTTGCCATTGCGGGTGGCGGCGAAGATGAGGCAGTACTTGGCCTCGGTGCCGGAACCCGTCTTGACGCCGATCGTGCCCTTCCAGCCGAGCAGCTGGTTCGTGTTGTTCCACGTCGCCATGGTGCGCGTGCTGCCGGTCTTGGTGATGGTCTTCGCCGTGTACGACTTGGTCGCCACGATCTTCTTGAACGTCGCGTTCTTCATGACGTTCTGCGCGAGCTTGCTGAGGTCGCGCGGAGTCGATGCGTTCGCGCCCTTGCTGATGCCGTCGAACGAGTCGAACTTCGTGTTCGTCATGCCGAGGCTCTTGGCCGTGGAGTTCATCTTTGCGATGAAGTTCTTGGTGCGGGCGGAGACCGTCGAGCCGGAGCCGAACTTGTCGGCGAGTGCCATGGCGGCCTCACAACCCGACTTCAGCATCATCCCGTACAGCAGCTGACGGACGGTGACCTTGTCGCCGACGATCAGGTTGGCCGACGACGCGCCGTTCTTGACGATGTAGTCGCTGTACTCCTTCTTGATCGTCACCTTGGCGTCGAGGTTCAGGTTCGACTGCGACAGCACGACCTTGGCGGTCATGGCCTTCGTGGTGGAGGCGGTGAGCCTCTTGGTGTCGGCGGCCTTGGTGAAGAGCGTCTTGCCGTTGGCGGCGTTCATCACGAACCCGCCCTTGGCGGTGATCGTGGGCTTCGCGGGAGCGGCCTGCGCGGGAGCGGAGGTGGCTACTCCGGTCGCGATCATCGCACCGGTGGTCACGACGACTGCGGCGGCCCTGCGGACACGTGCGCCCTTTATGGCGGTAATCAAGTCAAGTACCCCGATTGCGTCAAATGTCTGTGGAGCGCGGCCACTTGGGCACCTGTTGCGGGCAAGCAGGGCCGCTTCTCATGTGACAAGTGAGTAGCACAAAAGGTTGTGCTCTGGGTGAGGTGGGGGTCAATTCGAGTCCATCTCACAGTCTTTTGACGGGTTCACAGTGGGTGAACGGTGGGTTCGAAGTGGGCTCGGGCGCGGGTGCGGCGCGGGCGTGCCGTTCCGGATCGTGGACGGGAACGGCAATGCGTACGTGTTGTATCTATGCTGTGGGCATGCCCTCCGCCCCAGCTCCCGCCGCAGCAACCGCCACCGGCCCCGCCGTGAAGCAGCCCCCCGCCGCCGACCGTGTCTACGCCCACGTCAAACAGGGTGTGCTGGAGCGCCGCTACGAGGGCGGCACGTTGCTCACCGAGGGCGAGCTGGCCGAGGCGGTCGGCGTGTCGCGGACGCCGGTGCGGGAGGCCCTGCTGCGGCTGGAGGTCGAAGGGCTGATCAAGCTCTACCCGAAGAAGGGCGCCCTGGTGCTGCCCGTCTCCGCCCAGGAGATCGCGGATGTGGTGGAGACCCGGCAGCTGGTCGAGGAGCACGCCGTCCGCAAGACGGCCCCGGCCTCGCCGCAGCTGATCGAGCGGCTGGAGAGTCTGCTGGAGCGGCAGAAGGCGCAGGCCGCCGCCGGGGACCTGGCGGGTGCCGCGGTGACCGACCGCTGTTTCCACGCGGAGATCGTCCGCAGCGGGGGGAACGAGATTCTCTCCCGCCTCTACGACCAACTCCGGGACCGGCAGCTGCGGATGGGCGTCGCCGTGATGCACGCCCACCCCGACCGCATCACCAAGACGCTCACCGAGCACGAGGAGATCCTCCAGGCGCTGCGCACGGGCGACGCGGAGGCGGCCGTGGAGATCGTGCACCGGCACGTGAGCTGGTTCTCCAACCTGGCGCGGGGGGAGGTCCGTTGAGCCGCCCCGCCATATCGTCGTCCGCCGGGTCCCTGCCCGGAGACCCGCCCGGCGGCCGTCGCGCCCTCGCCGTCTGGGGGGTCGGCGTCTCCGTGTACTTCGTCGCCGTCATCTTCCGTACGTCGCTGGGCGTGGCCGGCCTCGACGCCGCCGATCGCTTCCACGTGGGCGCCTCCGCGCTGTCGACCTTCTCGATCCTCCAGCTGCTGGTCTACGCCGGTATGCAGATACCCGTCGGCCTGCTGGTCGACCGGCTCGGCACCAAGAAGGTGCTGACGCTGGGCATCCTGCTGTTCACGGCCGGGCAGATCGGTTTCGCGCTGTCCCCGTCGTACGGCATGGCGCTGGCGTCGCGGGCACTGCTGGGCTGCGGCGACGCGATGACGTTCATCAGCGTGCTGCGGCTGGGCAGCCGGTGGTTCCCGGCCCGGCGCGGGCCGATGGTCGCGCAGATGGCGGGCCTGGTCGGCATGGCGGGCAACCTGGTCTCGACGCTGCTGCTGGCCCGGCTGCTGCACGGGGTGGGCTGGACGGCGGCGTTCGCGGGCAGTTCGGTCGCCGGTGTGGTCGTGCTGGTCCTCACCCTGCTGTTCCTGCAGGACCACCCGGACGGGCACGAGCCGGAGCCGTTCCCGCACCGCGGTGCCGCGTACGTGCGGCGGCAGATCGTGGCGTCCTGGCGGGAGCCCGGTACCCGGCTCGGGATGTGGGTGCACTTCACGACCCAGTTCCCGGCGATGGTGTTCCTGCTGCTGTGGGGGATGCCGTTCCTGGTCCAGGCGCAGGGGCTCAGCCGGGGCACTGCCGGTGAACTGCTCACCCTCGTCGTCCTGTCCAACATGGTGGTCGGACTGGTGTACGGCCAGATCGTGGCCCGGCACCACGCCGCGCGGCTGCCGCTGGCCCTCGGGACGGTGCTCACGACGGCGGTCGTGTGGGCGGCCACGCTCCTGCACCCCGGCGAGCACGCGCCGATGTGGCTCCTGATCGTGCTCTGTGCGGTGCTCGGGGCCTGTGGCCCGGCCTCGATGCTCGGCTTCGACTTCGCCCGTCCCGCGAACCCGCCGGAGCGTCAGGGCACCGCCTCCGGAATCACCAACATGGGTGGTTTCGTGGCCTCCATGACGACTCTCCTCGCGGTCGGCGTCCTGCTGGACCTGACCGACGACGACTACGGCATCGCCTTCTCCGCCGTGTTCGTCCTGCAGGCGCTGGGCCTGAGTCAGATCTTCCGCCTGCGCGGCCGCGCGGCCCGCCGCGAGCGGGAACGCCTGGTGGCGAGCCGGGTGGAGACGGTGCACGTACCGGCGTAGGGGCTGCGCGTTTTGACCCGGTGGCTACACGGTCACCGCGAACGCGCGCAGGATCGCCGCGATCAGGTGGGGGTCGCCCTCGGCCTTGATGCGGTCGGCGACGAGGTCGGCGGTGACGCGGCCGCAGGCGAGGCGGACGTAGGTCTCCCAGTCGAGCGTGAGGGCGGCGGCGGGGCCGAGGGCGGGGGAGGTCTCCAGCGTGCCGCGGCCCTGGATGTCCACCCGGACGGTACGGATGAACTCCACCGGACCGTGCACGTCGAAGACGACGGCCGAACTGCGCGGTGCCTGCGCGTCCTCCGCGACGACCTTCGGCAGCACGGACAGCAGCTCGTCACGGACGACGTACGCGCCCGGCGAGTCCAGGTTCCCCGGCTGCCCCAGGGCGGCGCGCAGGTCCTGCTCGTGGACCCAGACGTCGAACGCGCGATTCCGCATGGCCTGTTCGAGAGTCAGCTCCGTGCCGAGCGGGCCCCGCACCTTGTGGCCCGGGTCCCGGGACTCGTTCCGCAGCTGGCGGTTGCGCCGGATGATCGTGTACTCCAGCTCGGAGGTCATCTCCGGCGCGGTGTGGTGACGGCGGGCGTCGACCTGCATCTCCATGTACCGCTGGTGCTCGGTCCGTACGTGGTACAGGTCGCGCGGCAGGGTGTGGATCGGCCGGGGGTCGCCGAGCATCTCGCAGTCCATCCCGATGACATGGGAGACCACATCGCGCACCGACCACCCCGGGCACGGCGTCCGGCGGTTCCACTCGCCCTCCACGAGCGGCGACACCAGTTCGGATATCGCGTCCACGGAGTGGGTCCAGGCGTCGGCGTAGGGCTGAAGAGTGGGATGCAGACTCACGGAACGGGACCCCTCGGGCGGTCGGTACGTGTCAGTACGGTCGGTACGTGTCGGCTACGTGGGTGGTGGTCTTCGGTGGGGGCGTCGGCGTTGACGGCGTGGAGTAGGTCGTCGGCGGCTGTCAGTGGGTGCTGTGAAACGTTAAGTTACGCTGCTCTGAGGCACCCCGGCAGTGCTTTCGTGTGACGATCGTAGGCCGGTGTGGACGGCTCGAATGCCAGGACGGTGGTACTGTGCGCGCCTCGCTCATCCAGATCGGCGTAGACGAGGACGAATCGGTCGATTCGCGCAGGCGGCGGGTGGCCTCGCTGGTACGGGACCAGGCCGGCGCCGATCTCGTCGTCCTCCCGGAGCTCTGGACCACCGGCGCATTCGCGTTCGAATCCTTCGCCGAGGCCGCCGAACCGCTGGAAGGGCCCACGTACGAGGCGATGGCCAAGGCGGCGAGCGACACGGGCGTCTGGCTGCACGCGGGCTCGATCCCGGAGCGCGGCCCCGACGGAACCCTCTACAACACCTCCCTCGTCTTCTCACCGTCCGGCGTCCTCGCCGCCGCCTACCGCAAGATCCACCGCTTCGGCTTCGACAAGGGCGAGGCCGTGCTGATGGGCGCCGGCGCTGAGCTGGTGACGCTTCGCCTCCCGGACACGACCATCGGCATCGCCACCTGCTACGACCTGCGGTTCCCCGAGCTGTTCCGGGGCCTCGTGGACGCGGGCGCCGAGATGTTCGTGCTGTCGGCGGGCTGGCCGGAGCGCCGACGCTCCCACTGGACACTGCTGGCGCAGGCACGAGCCGTGGAGAACCAGGCCTACGTCCTCGCCTGTGGAACGGCCGGTACGCACGCGGGGGTTCCCCAAGCCGGTCACTCGATCGTGGTCGATCCGTGGGGCGAGGTCCTGGGCGAAGCGGGCCCGGACGAGGAGGTCCTCACGGTCGACCTCGACCCGACGAGGGTCGCGACCACACGCGAGCAGTTCCCGGCGCTGAAGGACCGGCTCCTGGGGCTGGACACACCGCGCCGCTGAGCCCTGCGGCGTACGTCCCGTCAGTCGTCCTCCCGCTCCCGCTCCGCCAGGTTGATCACGCACACCGTCACGGCGATCAGCAGGGCCGGGTCCGCGTCGTCACGAACGACGTCGAGGCCGTAGGTCTCGCGGACGCTCAGCCATCTGCGGGAGATGTGCGCGAGGAGTTCGCCGTCGTACTCGATGACGAACTCACGGTCGAGGATCTTGCCGCTGACGTCGAGTTCGGTGCCGTCCGCCAGGGAGACCCGGAAGTGGTTGCGCAGGAGGGAGAGGCGTTTGCGGCGGACGGTGGCGAGGGGCTCGCCGCCGCGTTCGACGACCATCGTGTCGCGCAGCGCGAACATCTTGCGGCGGATGTCGATCAACACCTCGCCCCGGGTGTCCTTCAGCTCGAAGGTGTCCCGCAGCCGCATGGCCTTGCCGTCGACGAGGAAGGCCTTCCGGCCGTTCTCGTCCTCGATCCAGTAGTCGTCACCGATGCCGAGGATCCGGTCGCGCACGAGGAATCTCATGCCTTGAGGCGTTCCCCCGGGCCCGCTCCGAAACGTCGCCTGTAGGCCGAAGGGCTCAGTCCGGTCTCCGGACGCCCGCTGCGGCCGGGATCGAAAGTTATCCACAGGCCTGTGGGCAAGTTGTCCACAGGCTCGTGAGCGGTTCGTCGACAAGTGGCACGCTTGATCCATGAGCGATTCCACGAACCGGCACCCGGCACCCCGCCGTGTCCGCGTCCGCGCCCCCGAGCTGATCGGGAAGGGCGGCTGGCTGAACACGGGCGGCAAGGAGTACAGCCTCGCTGACCTGCGGGGGAAGATAGTGGTGTTGGATTTCTGGACGTTCTGCTGCATCAACTGCCTGCATGTCCTCGACGAGCTGCGGGAGCTGGAGGAGAAGCACCGGGACACGGTGGTCGTCATCGGGGTGCACTCACCGAAGTTCGCGCACGAGGCGGACCACGGGGCGGTGGTCGACGCCGTCGAGCGGTACGGGGTGGAGCACCCGGTGCTCGACGACCCGGAGCTCGCCACCTGGAAGCAGTACGCGGTACGGGCCTGGCCCACGCTCGTGGTGGTCGACCCGGAGGGGTACGTGGTCGCCCAGCACGCGGGCGAGGGGCATGCGCACGCCATCGAGCGGCTGGTCGCCGAGCTGGAGACCGAGCACGAGGACAAGGGCACGCTGCGCCGCGGCGACGGGCCCTATGTGGCGCCGGAGCCCGAGCCGACGGTGCTGCGCTTCCCCGGAAAGGCCCTGCCCCTGCCGGGCGGCGACTTCCTCGTCAGCGACACCACCCGGCACCGACTGGTCCGGCTGGCGCCCGACGGCGAGACGGTCGTACGGCACTACGGCTCCGGCGAGCGCGGGTTCGTGGACGGCGACGCGGAAGACGCCCGCTTCAGCGAGCCACAGGGGCTGGCGCTGCTGGACGGCGGTGCCGTGGTCGTCGCCGACACGGTGAATCACGCACTGCGCCGGCTCGATCCGGCCACCGGGAGGGTCACGACGCTCGCGGGCACCGGCCGCCAGTGGTGGCAGGGCTCGCCGACCTCCGGGCCGGCGCGGGAGATCGACCTCTCCTCGCCGTGGGACGTGGCCGTGTTCGGCGGCAAGGTGTGGATCGCGATGGCAGGAGTCCACCAGCTGTGGACGTACGACCCGGCCGACCGCACCGTGGCCGTGGCGGCTGGCACGACCAACGAGGGTCTGGTGGACGGGCCGGGTGACGAGGCCTGGTTCGCACAGCCCTCGGGGCTCGCGGCGACCCCCGACCGGCTGTGGCTCGCCGACTCGGAGACGTCCGCGTTGCGCTGGGTGGACCTCGACGGGGCGGTTCACACGGCGGTCGGGACGGGGCTCTTCGACTTCGGGCACCGTGACGGCCCGGCCGAACAGGCGCTGCTGCAGCATCCGTTGGGCGTCACCGTCCTGCCCGACGGCTCGGTGGCGGTCAGCGACACCTACAACCACGCGCTCCGCCGCTACGACCCGGCGACGGGCGAGGTCACCACCCTGGCCACGGACGTGAGAGAGCCGAGCGACGCGGTGCTCGTCGGGGACGACATCGTGGTCGTCGAGTCTGCCCGGCACCGGCTGACCAGGCTGCGGCTGCCGGAGGAGACGGTGAAGGTGGAGGCCGTCGCCCACCGCACCCGGCGAGCGGCCACCGAAGTCGCCCCCGGCAGGCTGCGGTTGGACGTGGTGTTCCAGGCACCGGCGGGGCAGAAGCTCGACGAGCGGTACGGGCCTTCGACGAGGCTGCTCGTCTCCGCCACCCCGCCCGAGCTGCTGCTCGGGGGCGAGGGCGCGGACACGGCCCTGTCCCGTGAGCTCGAACTGGACCCGTCCATACCCGAGGGCGTCCTCCACGTCTCGGCGATGGCCGCCTCCTGCGACGACGACCCCTCCCAGGCGTACCCGGCCTGCCATGTGCACCAGCAGGACTGGGGCGTGCCGGTCCGGCTCACGGAGGGCGGCACGGACCGGCTGCCGCTGGTGCTGGCGGGGATGGACGAGGGCGACGGCGACAGGGCCTGAGGCAGCGACCCCGCGGCCCTGGCGCCCCAGCAGCCCCAGCGCGTTGGTAGCTCCGGTGCCCTAGTAGCCCTGGTAGCCGCCCCGGTGGGGGTCCTCGTCGATGACCGGGGCCGTGGGGGGCACCACGACCCGCTTCCGCTTGGCGATGCTGCTGAACGTCGCGACCCCGATGAGGCCGACGATCATGAAGATGACGCCGACCAGGTCGAGGTTGACCCCCTGCATGTCCCAGTCGGTGGCGAACGTGAGGATGGCCCCCACCGCGATCAGAATGATGCACCCGCCCAGGCCCATGAGTGTTCCTCCCTGTGTCCGGTTGGGTCGGCCGGTCGTTCCGGTCGTTCGGTCCTACCGGTTGACATCGGGTACCCGGACAGGCGGGTCAGTAACAGCCGTTGGGGGTGGGACGGGGCCAGGGGCGGGTGCCGGGGCGGGGAGTCAGCCCTCCAGGAAGGCTGCCAGGGCGTTCGCCAGGAGGTAGGGGTCCTTCGCGCCGCACAGCTCGCGGACGCTGTGCATCGAGAGGATGGCGACGCCGATGTCGACGGTGCGGATGCCGTGCCGGGCGGCGGTGATGGGGCCGATGGTGGTGCCGCAGGGCATGGAGTTGTTGGAGACGAACGTCTGGAACGGCACACCGGCCTTCTCGCAGGCGGCGGCGAAGACGGCGCGGCCCGAACCGTCGGTGGCGTAGCGGTTGTTGACGTTGACCTTCAGGATCGGGCCGGCGTCCGCGCGGGGGTGGTGCGTGGGGTCGTGGCGCTCCGCGTAGTTGGGGTGGACGGCGTGGCCGGTGTCGGAGGAGAGACAGACGGAGCCGGCGAAGGCCCGTGCCCGGTCCTCGAGGGAGCCGCCGCGGGCGAGGACCGAGCGCTCCAGTACCCCGCCGAGCAGTGGGCCGTCGGCGCCGGTGTCGGACTGGGAGCCGTTCTCCTCGTGGTCGAAGGCGGCGAGGACGGGGATGCAGGGGAGGTCGTCGCCCGCGCCGGCGAGTGCGGCGAGTGCGGCGGTACCGGCGTGCACGGAGAGGAGGTTGTCCATGCGGGGGCCGGCGAGCAGTTCGTTGTCGCGGCCGAGGTAGGCGGGCGGTTCGACGGAGTGGGTCATCAGGTCCCAGCCGGTGACCTCGCCCTTGGGGAGACCCGCCTCCTCCTCGAGGAAGGCGATCAGGTCGCCGTCGCGGACGTCGTCGCCGAGGCCCCAGACGGGCTGGAGGTGGCGCTGCTTGTCGAGCTTGAGGCCGTCGGAGGTGACTGTCCGGTCGAGGTGGATGGCGAGTTGGGGGACGCGCAGGAGAGGTCTGTCGACGTTGACGAGGCGGCTGGTGCCGTCGCGCAGGGAGAGCCGGCCGGCGATGCCGAGGTCGCGGTCGAGCCAGGAGTTCATCAGCGGGCCGCCGTAGATCTCGACGGCGACCTGGCGCCAGCCGTGGGCGCCGCTGTCGGGGCGGGGTTTGACCCGCAGATTGGGGGAGTCGGTATGGGCACCGATGATGCGGAAGGGGGTGTGGGGGTGGGCGCCCTTCGGGACGTACCAGGCGATGATCGCGCCCCCGCGCAGCACGTACCGGCCGCCCAGCGAGCCGTCCCACGCGTCGGTCTCCGAGACCTGTCGGAAGCCTGCCTTCTCCAGCCGTTCCGCGGCGCTCGCCACCGCGTGGTACGGGGTCGGGCTGCTCGCCAGGAAGGTCATGAGGTCGTCGGTGTGGCCGCGATCGAAGCGTGGGGGTGTGCGCATGGGGTTCACCTTAACGACGTACGAGGGCCCGCTCCCTGGGGACGGGAGCGGGCCCTCGTGGTGAGCGTGCGGAGGAGGGGGCGCCGGACGGACGGGCAGGGTCCGTCCGGCGCCACGACCGGGGTGCGGTCGAGGGGCGGCTGTCTAGAACGCCGCCTCGTCCAGCTCCATCAGGTCCAGGTCGACACCCTCGGAGATCTTGCGGGCGAGGGTGACGCCCGGGAGCACGTTGGCCGCGAAGAACTTCGCCGCCGCGATCTTGCCGGTGTAGAAGGGCTTGTCCTTGGCGGAGGCGGTGGGCAGCTTCTCGGCGGCGACGGCGGCGCCCTTGAGGAGCAGGTAGCCGACGACGACGTCACCGGAGGCCATCAGCAGGCGGGTGGTGTTCAGGCCCACCTTGTAGATGTTCTTGACGTCCTGCTCGGTGGCGGCCAGGTCGGTGAGCAGGAGGCCGACGATGGCCTCCAGCTCGACGGCGGCCTTGGCGAGGTGCTCGCGGGCCCCCTCCAGCTGCTCGCCGCCCTCTCCGAGGGCCAGGAACTTCTTGATCTCCTCGGCGAGGGAGTTGAGCGCGGCGCCCTGGTTGCGGACGATCTTCCGGAAGAAGAAGTCCTGGCCCTGGATCGCGGTGGTGCCCTCGTAGAGGGTGTCGATCTTGGCGTCGCGGATGTACTGCTCGATCGGGTACTCCTGCAGGAAGCCGGAGCCGCCGAAGGTCTGCAGGGACTGGGCGAGCTGCTCGTAGCCCTTCTCGGAGCCGTAGCCCTTGACGATGGGCAGGAGCAGGTCGTTCAGCGCCTCCAGGGCGGAGAAGTCCTCGCCGGCCGCCTCCTTGACCTGGATCTCGTCCTGGATGGAGGCCGTGTAGAGGACGAGGGCGCGCATGCCCTCCGCGTACGCCTTCTGCGTCATGAGCGAGCGGCGCACGTCGGGGTGGTGGGTGATGGTGACCTTGGGCGCGGTCTTGTCCATGAAGTTCGCCAGGTCGGGGCCCTGGACGCGCTCCTTGGCGTACTCCAGCGCGTTCAGGTAGCCCGTGGAGAGCGTGGAGATCGCCTTCGTGCCGACCATCATGCGGGCGAACTCGATGATGCGGAACATCTGGCGGATGCCGTCGTGCTTGTCGCCGATCAGCCAGCCCTTGGCGGGGTGGCGGTCGCCGAAGGTCATCTCGCAGGTGTTGGAGGCCTTGAGGCCCATCTTGTGCTCGACGTTGGTGGCGTAGACGCCGTTGCGCTCGCCCAGCTCGCCGGTCTCGAAGTCGAAGAGGTACTTCGGGACGAGGAAGAGGGACAGGCCCTTGGTGCCGGGGCCGTGGCCCTCGGGGCGGGCGAGGACGTAGTGGAGGATGTTCTCCTCCATGTCGTGCTCACCGGAGGTGATGAAGCGCTTGACGCCCTCGATGTGCCAGGAGCCGTCCTCCTGCTGGACCGCCTTGGTGCGGCCGGCGCCGACGTCCGAGCCCGCGTCCGGCTCGGTGAGCACCATGGTGGAGCCCCAGGTCCGGTCCACCGCTATCTGGGCGATCTTCTTCTGTACGTCGTTGCCCTCGTCGTAGAGGATGCCGGCGAACGCCGGGCCGGAGGCGTACATCCACACGGCCGGGTTCGCGCCGAGCAGCAGCTCCGCGTAGGACCAGATCAGGGAGCGCGGCGCGGTAGTGCCGCCGATCTCCTCGGGGAGGCCGAGCCGCCAGTACTCGGACTCCATGAAGGCCTTGTAGCTCTTCTTGAAGGACGCCGGTACCGGAGCGGTGTTGGTCTCCGGGTCGAAGACCGGGGGGTTGCGGTCGGCGTCGATGAAGGACTCCGCCAGCTCGTTCTCCGCGAGGCGGGTCAGCTCCTCCAGGATGCTCTTGGCGGTGTCCGTGTCCATCTCCGCGAACGGGCCGGTGCCGTACAGCTTGTCGCGCCCGAGGACCTCGAAGAGGTTGAACTCGATGTCGCGGAGATTCGACTTGTAGTGCCCCATGGCGACGGCTCCGTTAGAGAGATCGGCGAGGCACTGGATCCTCGCGCTGGTTCACGTACCAACTAGTAGCTTGTATGTCGATGATGCTACCCATCAGTAATAAGAAGCAACCCCGATCGGGTCATCTGTGACTCGTTACGCTTTGCCGCATGTACGGCTACGACCAGAGCGCCGGCCCCCAGCAGCAGTACGCCCCGCCGCCGCAGCAGCAGATGCCCGGGCAGATGCCCGGCGGCCAGATGGGGGGCGGCTACGGGCAGCAGCCACCCCTGTATCCGGAGCCGTCTCCGCCCTCCCTCGCGGACGCGGTACGGGCCTTCACCACCGGGCAGATGGCGGCGGAGGACTTCCAGCAGGTCTTCGCGTCGTCGAAGGTGTACTGCCCGCGCGGCGACAACCCCGGGTTCCTGGCGCTGCACAACACCCAGCAGCCGGTGATCCCGATGTTCACCTCGCTCAAGGAGCTCCGCCGGTACGCCGGCAAGGAGTCCAAGTACTTCGTGATCACCGGTGCGGAGGTGATCGATCTGCTGCCGACCGGGTACGGCTTCGTCCTCGACATGGAGGGGGAGCACCGGATGGTGTTCGACGCGAAGGCGGTGGAGCAGATGGTGGAGTTCGCGATGCGGCGGATGTATGGCTAGACGCCATTGCTTCGCAGACGGGTAGCTCCGCTGGTGGGGCCGGGTTCCGGGGGCGGGGTGGTGGGTTCGGTTCGTCGCGGGGTGCGGGGCTGTGGGGGTTGATCGCGCAGTTCCCCGCGCCCCTCGGGTGGGCTGTGGCTTGGCCATAGCGGCTTGCTGAATCGTTTCTTCCGGGCTCTTGGCTCCTCTACTGTTCGCCGGTGACCCGGATCGTCACCTCGCCGTTGGTCCGCTGGGGCCGACGGCGTTCTGTTGTCCGGGGGTGCGCGGGAATGGGATGCGGGGGTGCGCTGTTAGGTCTGGCAGGAAGTTCAATAATCAACTAAACTGAGCGCACAAGGAGGTACCGACATGCCCGCAGTGACCGTCGAGAACCCGCTGATCCTGCCCCGTGTCGCCGCACCGACCGACGCGGTGGCCCGCCCGGTGCTCGCCGTGACGACCGCGCCCAGTGGCTTCGAGGGCGAGGGCTTCCCGGTCCGACGCGCCTTCGCCGGGATCAACTACCAGCACCTCGACCCGTTCATCATGATGGACCAGATGGGCGAGGTGGACTACGCGCCGGGAGAGCCGAAGGGCACCCCCTGGCACCCCCATCGCGGCTTCGAGACCGTCACCTACATCATCGACGGGATCTTCGACCACCAGGACAGCCACGGCGGTGGCGGCACCATCACCAACGGCGACACCCAGTGGATGACGGCCGGCTCCGGCCTGCTCCACATCGAGGCGCCGCCGGAGTCCCTCGTCATGTCCGGCGGTCTGTTCCACGGCATCCAGCTGTGGGTGAACCTCCCGGCCCGGGACAAGATGATGTCGCCCAAGTACCAGGACATCCGCGGTGGCCAGGTGCAGCTGCTCACCACCCCCGACGGCGGCGCGCTCCTCCGTGTCATCGCCGGTGAGCTGGACGGCCACCAGGGGCCGGGCGTCACCCACACCCCGATCACCCTGCTCCACGCGACCGTCGCGCCGGGTGCGGAGATCACCCTGCCGTGGCGCGAGGACTTCAACGCGCTCGCCTACGTCCTCGCCGGGCGCGGCAGCGTCGGTGCGGACCGGCGGCCGATCCACCTCGGTCAGACGGCCGTCTTCGGCGCGGGCTCCTCGATCACCTTCCGCGCGGACGAGCAGCAGGACTCCAACGCGCCCGACCTGGAGATCGTGCTCCTCGGCGGACAGCCGATCCGTGAGCCGATGGCCCACTACGGCCCGTTCGTCATGAACACCCGCGAGGAACTGCAGCAGGCCTTCGAGGACTTCCAGAAGGGCCGACTGGGGACGATCCCGGCGGTTCACGGGATGACCCCCGAAGGGCTGTAGGCGGGGCCCCTCCCCGGGCGAAGCGGAGCCCCTTCCCTGGGCAAATGCGGCTCGTCCCGGCCAATCGGGCCACCGGGTGTCGTCCGGGTTCACTGGGTTCCGGGTGATCATGCCCACCCGGTCGACGCCTGGATGAGCACTGTCTCCACCGCGTAGGTTCTGGCATGTCCACCCCTTCGGCTGACCTCCGGAGCGGGTGGCTCTCATGGGGGAGAGAGCACCACGCGGTTCCGCCCCGGCCATCGGCCGGGGCGGGCTCAGTTCTGCCCGTTCCCCCGCCGCATACGCAGGGCAACGGGGAGAGACACCATGCGCAGGCTGTTCCACGACGATGGATCCCGAGGATTCCGAGGATCCCGACATCCGTCCGGCACTTCTCCGCTCGCTTGAGCGCGCCCGCGCTGTCGTTCCTGAGAGGGTGCGCGACCGTCACGGCGGCCCGTTCGGCGGCCGCGACGGCGGTACGGCGGCTGCCGGTCTGGGCGGCTCCGGTGCTGTGGACGCTCGCGCTCGGTCTGTGGGGGCTGTCCCGGCAGCACAGCGTGTGGCGGGACGAGGCCGCGACCTGGCAGGTGGCGCGGCGATCGACCGCCGAGATCTGGCACATGCTGGGGCAGGTCGACGTCGTGCACGGGGCCTACTACCTGCTGATGCACGCCCTCTTCAACTGCTTCGGCCCCGGGACGACGACCCTGCGGCTGCCTTCGGTGCTGGCCATGGCGGGGGCGGCGGCCTGTGTCACGGTCATCGGCCGTCGGCTGGCCGGGCCCTGGGCAGGCCTCGGTGCTGGACTGGTGTTCGGATTACTGCCGGCTGTGCAGTTCCACCTCCAGGAGGGCCGCCCGTACGCGCTGATCGCGGCCGGCGCGGGCCTCTCGACGTTGCTGCTGGTGACCGCGCTCCAGCGGGGGCGGGCCGGTACGGGGGCGTGCTGGGTGGCGTACGGGGGCGTGATCCTGGCGTGCGGGCTGCTGAACTGGCTCTCCCTGCTGATCGTGCCCGCGCATGCGGCGACCCTGGCGTGGACACGGGCGCCGCGCGCGACCTGGGCGCGCTGGGCGACGGCCTCGGCGGTCGCCGTGGTGGGGGTCCTGCCGCTGATCCTTTTCAGCAGGCAGCAGTCCGAGCAGGTGTCCTGGATACCGCCGCTGACCTGGCACATGCTGATCGGCCCCGCGGTCCTGCTGACGATCGGCGGTCTGGGGGCGCTGCTGGACCGGCCGCGGGTGGGGCGGCTGTCGGTGGCGGCGGTCGCGCTGCCACTGCTGGCGGTGCCGCAGGTGGGACTGCTCGGCCTGTGCCTGATCCGTCCGCTGTTCCTGGACCGCTATGTCCTGTTCAGCATGCTGGGCCTGGCGCTGCTGATCGGGGCGGCCCTGAGCGCGGCGGTACGGGCCGTCCGGCCGGGGTTCCCCAGATCGGCCTCGTGGCTCGTCCCGCTGCTGGTCGCCGTCGCGATGGTGGCACTGCTGCCGCATTCGCTGGCCAAGCGGTCCCCCGCCAGCCGGGTCGACGACGTCCTGGCGACGGCCGTGAACGTGCGGCACCTGAAGCAGCCCGGGGACGCGGTGCTCTTCGCCCCGTCCGCCCGGCGCGACACCGCGCTCGTCTCCCCCGGCGACTTCGCGGGACTGCGGGACATCGCGCTGACCCGGAGCCCCGCGGCGTCCGGGACGCTCAAGGGGGTGGAGGCGGACCCGGCCCGGATTCGCACCGCGATGCTCGCGCAGCGACGGATCCTGCTGGTCACCGACGCGCCCGGGGTCGCCCGGCCGCTGTCCGGGGGACGGGACCGGATGAAGGCGGCCGTGCTGGCGGAGTACTTCACCGTCGTCGCGGACGAGGCGGTGCGGGGGCGACGGGTCATCGTGTACGAGCGGCGCTGATCGGTCGGCGGCTCGGTGTCCAGGGGCGGGCGTGCGTCTCTGTCACTGGGAGGGTGGCGGCGCCGGTCATGGGTGGGCGGGGGGCGTCTGGTTCAGGACCGCGCGGTGCGGGCCTTCCGGTGGTGGCGTCTCGTACAGCTCGAACCAGATGCTCTTGCCGTCGCCGCGGGGGTCCACGCCCCAGGCGTCGGCGAGCATGTCCATGAGGACGAGGCCGCGTCCGGAGGAGGCGAGTTCGCCGGGGTGACGCTTGTGGGGGAGGTCGTCGCTGGCGTCGGTGACCTCGACGCGTATGCGGCGCTTGCCGCCGTCGCCGGTCATCTCGGCGACGAGGAGGGCGTCGGCGTCGGTGTGGACGAGGACGTTGGTGAGCATCTCGGAGACGAGGAGCACGGCGGAGTCGACCTGGTCGGCGCAGGTCCAGTCGTGGAGGAGTTCGCGTATCTGCTGGCGGGCGCCGGCGATGCGTTCCGGCTCCGCCTGGGCGATGGTCAGGGCGGTGCGGCGGGCCGGTGCCGGTACGGCGGTGGTGTCGCCGCGGCCACGGCCCTGGCTCTTCCGGCTCAGCAGCAGCATCGCTATGTCGTCCTCGCGCCGGTCGGCGAGCGGGCCTGGCGTGTGGTGCGAGGAGGGGCCGTGCACCCCTTGCACCAGCGCGACGGCCAACGCCTCCAGCCGCCCCGGCGCCAGCCCGATCGCCTCCGGCGGGTCGGGGACGAGGGCGGCGGTGGGGGCGAGGGGCCCCGGGTGACCTGGGTGGGGGCTCGCCTCCACAGGACCGGCGGATTCGAGGCCCGAGGGCTGACGACCGGGAAGCTCCGCGCGAGCCGACGCGGGGCCTACGGGTTGGGTGCGGTCCGGCGCGGGGCCTACGGGTTGGGTGCGGTCCGGTGTGAGGCCGGTGGACTGGGTGCGGTCCGGTGCGGGCTCGCCGGTGTTCGGGGTGCCCGGCGCTTGGGAGTCCTGGTCCCGGGTGGTCGCCGTGCGTGTGGGCGCCGGCCCGCGAGGTGGCTCGACGTGGTCCGGCGACTGGTTCGGTGCCGGATCGCCGTCCGTCCCCCGCCCGCCCGGTCTCAGCGCGGCGACGACGGTCGGTTCCTCGTCCTCCGGGCGGTGAGGCCCGAGCCGATCCGTCCCGGGCGAGGACGCATCCCGGTCTCCCGCAGCCCGCTCCCCGGCAGCCTCGGCCTCGAAGGTCCCCTCGCCCCTTAAGCCCCCCTGGGCGTCCTCCGGTTCTCTGTCGAAGGACTCCAGGATCGTGCGGATGCGGCGCCAGCCCGTGTCGAGGTCGTGGCCGCCGGTCTCGATGAGGCCGTCGGTGCACAGGAGCATCGTCTCGCCCGGCTCCAGCACCAGCCGGGTGGTGGGGTAGTCGGCGTCGGGGTCGATGCCGAGGGGGAGGCCGCCCGGGGTGGGTCGCACGAGGACCGTTCCGTCGGCCATGCGGACCACCGGGTCGGGATGCCCCGCACGGGCGATGTCGAGGACGCCGGTCGCCGGGTCGACCTCGACGTAGAGGCAGGTCGCGAAGCGCAGGTCGGGATACGTGTCGGCGGCGGAGTCGGTGATGCCGTGCAGGAATCGTGAGGCGCGGGAGAGGACGGCGTCGGGGCGGTGGCCCTCGGAGGCGTAGGCGCGCAGGGCTATGCGGAGCTGGCCCATGAGACCGGCGGCGCGTACGTCGTGGCCCTGGACGTCGCCGATGACCAGGGCGAACCGTCCGCTCGGCAGGGCGATCATGTCGTACCAGTCGCCGCCGACCTGGAGTCCGCCCCCGGTGGGGACGTACCGCGCGGCGACGCTCATGCCCGGTATCTCGGGGCCCAGCGTGGGCAGCATCGTGCGCTGCAGACCGTCGGTCAGTTCGCGCTCCGTCTCGGCCGCGCCGGCGCGGGAGAGGGCCTGGGCGAGCATGCGCGCGACGGTGGTCAGGACCGAGCGCTCGTCGGGGGTGAACGTGACGGGGTGGGTGAAGCCCGCCATCCACGCGCCCATCGTGCGGCCGGCGACGGTCAGCGGCAGGAACGCCCAGGACTGGCGGCCGAACTGTGCGGCGAGCGGCCAGGCCGTGGGATAGCGCGCCTTGTAGTCCTCGGGGGAGGAGAGATAGACCGCGCGGCCGGTGCGGACCACCTCGGCGGCCGGGTAGTCCGTCTCCAGCGGCATGTGGGTGAAGGGGCCTTCGTCGCCCTCGTTGTGCCCGTGGTGGCCGATGACGGTGAGGCGGTCGGCCTCCACGCCGAAGACCGCGAGTCCGTCCGGCGAGAAGCCGGGCATCGCCAGGCCCGCCGCGACCCGCAGCACCTCGGCCGTGGACCGCGCCTCGGCCAGCGCCCGGCCCGCGTCCAGCAGGAACGCCTCGCGTGAACGCCGCCAGTCGCCGGTGACGGACGGAGCCCGCACGGCGGTCGCCGGGGAGGGCTCGGTGACCTCCTGGATGGTGCCGATCAGCTCGAAGGACTTGCGGACCGGGTCGAAGGTCGGCTTGGAACGGCTGCGGATCGTGCGGACCACCCGGCCCTGCTCGTCCATGACCCGGATCCGCACCTCGGCGAGGGTGTCCTCGGCGACGGCGAGCTGCACGACCGAGACGATCTCGTTCCAGTCGACGGGGTGCAGACGTGAGCGCGCCCCGGCCTGGGTGAGGGTCGTCGGCTCGGCGGGCAGCCCCATGAGCCGGGCGGCCTCGGCGTCCATCGTGACGGTTTCGGCAGCGCTGTCCCAGGTCCACAGTCCCGTCGCGAGGGCGGACAGGACGTCCCCCACGGTGGGCGGGGGCTCACCAGTGCGCATTGACCCACTCTAAGAACAGCTGATCGGACCGTGCCACCGGCGCTGTGCCGGGCTCCGGTCGGGACCGGGGGCACGGCAAGCGACCACGACCGGCGGCGACGGAGGTGACGGCAATCGACGCTAGCGACAGTAACCGCTTACGGTCCTGCCCATGGCTATGACGGTGCGTATCCGGTCAGGAGGCGGCCGCCGCGGAGAGAGCGCAGCCTGCTCCACGGTGCCCGGCGCGGAGACGGGGAGTCGCTCCACGGTGCCCGTCGCTCGTAAATGGTGGGGAGGTGATCTCGGGGTGCCCGGTACCCTTGGGCTTGTTTCACGTGAAACATCGGCTGTGAGACACCGGCCGTGAGGCACCACCCAGATCCCCGATCAGCGAAGGCTGGATGAACGACGATGCATCGGTACAGGTCCCACACCTGCGGCGAGCTCCGCGCCTCTGACGTCGGCACCGACGTCCGGCTGAGCGGCTGGCTGCACAATCGGCGCGACCTGGGCGGCATCCTCTTCATCGATCTCCGCGATCACTACGGCATCACGCAGCTGGTGGCCCGTCCGGGCACCCCGGCCTACGAGGCGCTGGACAAGATCTCCAAGGAGTCGACGGTCCGCGTCGACGGCAAGGTCGTCTCGCGCGGCACCGAGAACATCAACCCGGACCTGCCCTCCGGCGAGATCGAGGTCGAGGTCGGCGAGGTCGAGCTGCTCGGCGCGGCCGCCCCGCTCCCCTTCACCATCAACACCGAGGACGGGGTCAACGAGGAGCGGCGCCTGGAGTACCGCTTCCTGGACCTGCGCCGCGAGCGCATGCACCGCAACATCATGCTGCGTACGGCCGTGATCAGCGCCATCCGTCACAAGATGACGGCCCTCGGCTTCAACGAGATGGCGACGCCGATCCTGTCCGCCACCTCCCCCGAGGGCGCCCGCGACTTCGTCGTGCCGTCGCGCCTGAACCCGGGCAAGTTCTACGCCCTCCCCCAGGCCCCGCAGCAGTTCAAGCAGCTGCTGATGATCTCGGGCTTCGACCGGTACTTCCAGATCGCGCCCTGCTTCCGTGACGAGGACGCCCGCGCGGACCGTTCGCCGGGCGAGTTCTACCAGCTCGACGTGGAGATGTCCTTCGTCGAGCAGGAGGACGTCTTCCAGCCCATCGAGAAGCTCATGACCGAGCTCTTCGAGGAGTTCGGCGGCGGTCGGCACGTCACCTCGCCGTTCCCGCGCATCCCGTTCCGCGAGGCGATGCTCAAGTACGGCTCCGACAAGCCGGACCTGCGTGCCCAGCTGGAGCTGGTCGACATCACCGATGTCTTCGAGGGCTCGGAGTTCAAGGCCTTCGCCGGCAAGCACGTGCGCGCGCTCGCCGTGCCGGACGTCTCGGCGCAGCCGCGCAAGTTCTTCGACCAGCTCGGCGAGTACGCGATCGAGCAGGGCGCCAAGGGTCTGGCCTGGGTGCGGGTCGCCGAGGACGGTTCGCTGTCCGGCCCGATCGCCAAGTTCCTCACCGAGGAGAACGTCGCCGAGCTGACCAAGCGTCTGTCGCTGGCCGCCGGACACGCGGTCTTCTTCGGCGCGGGCGAGTTCGAAGAAGTCTCGAAGATCATGGGCGCGGTGCGGGTCGAGGCCGCCAAGCGTGCCGGGCACTTCGAGGAGGGCGTCTTCCGGTTCTGCTGGATCGTCGACTTCCCGATGTACGAGAAGGACGAGGAGACCGGCAAGATCGACTTCTCGCACAACCCCTTCTCGATGCCGCAGGGCGGTCTGGAGGCCCTGGAGACCCAGGACCCGCTGGACATCCTCGGCTGGCAGTACGACATCGTCTGCAACGGCGTCGAGCTGTCCTCCGGCGCGATCCGGAACCACGAGCCCGACATCATGCTCAAGGCCTTCGAGATCGCGGGCTACGACCGTGACACCGTCGAGGAGCAGTTCGCCGGCATGCTGCGCGCGTTCCGCTTCGGCGCCCCGCCGCACGGCGGCATCGCGCCGGGTGTCGACCGTATCGTCATGCTCCTCGCGGACGAGCCCAACATCCGCGAGACCATCGCCTTCCCGCTCAACGGCAACGCCCAGGACCTGATGATGGGCGCGCCGACGGAGCTGGAGGAGGCGCGGCTGCGCGAGCTGCACCTTTCGGTGCGCAAGCCCCAGCCGAAGTAAGGCAAGCCTTTATAAGAGCTTTTCCGGGAAGGGACCTGAAATCGTCCGTCGATTTCAGGTCCCTTTCGCGTGGCCGGGGAAAAGAGGACCTTTTCTCAGCTCGTTGACAGGTTTCTTATCTAACTTCCCGGCGCATGACAGCCAATCAACAGAATCAGCCGGATCAACCCGATCAGCCCGATCAGCCCGATCAGCCGGATCGGCGGGATGTGACGCGTCGTAAGGTCGTCGTGGCCGGGGCGGGTGCCGTGGCGGCGGTGGGCCTCGGCGGCGCCATGGCGGCGAACGCCTTCGCGGGAGAGCGGAGAGGGAGCGCGGGCGAGGGCTCCGCGCCCTTACCCCGTCCCTCGGAGGAGTGCTATCAGCTGACCTCCGAGGCCATGGAGGGCCCGTACTACATCGACGCCGACAAGATCCGCCGGGACGTGACCGAGGACAAGGAGGGCATCCCCCTCATCCTGCGTCTCAAGGTGATCGACTCCGAGACGTGCCGGCCGGTGCGCGACGCGGCCGTCGACATCTGGCACTGCGACGCGGTGGGTGTCTACTCCGGCTACGAGGACATGGGCAACGGTGACGGCGGCGGCCCGGCCCCCACCGCCCCGCCGCCGAGCGGTGATCCCTCCGGTCCGCCCCCGGGCGGCCACCAGGAGCCGACGGACGACACCCGCTATCTGCGCGGCACCTGGCGGACGGACCGGCAGGGCTTCGTCACGTTCAGGACCGTCTTCCCGGGCTGGTACCGGGGCCGGTGCGTGCACATCCACCTCAAGGTGCACGTCAACGGTGCGTGGACGGACGCCGGTTACGAGGGCGGCAACACCTGCCACACCGGGCAGCTCTACTTCGACGAGGAGTCCGTCCTCGCGTCCGCCGAGGTCGAGCCGTACGCGTCGAACACGGCGGAGCGCACGACGCTCGACGAGGACTTCATCTACGACGGCAACGGCGCCCAAGGCGGACTGCTGAGACTCCGCTACGACCGGGGGGACATCGCGCAGGGCGTGCGGGCCTCGCTCACGGTGGGCGTGGACCCGGAGGCGACCAACGAGGGGTAGCGCGTGGAGTAGAGCAGGGTAGAGCGAGGTATATCCAGATGTTCTGCCGGGAAGGGGCTCGAAAGGGACGGCGATTTCGAGCCCCATTCCCTTCGCTCGGGAAATGCGGGACAAACCACAGCCCCTTCTTATCGCTCTGACAGTCGGGCTCCCTAATTTCCTGGCCATGACGGGAAACCAGACCGGAAACGAGAAGGCCCAGGGGCCGAAACACAAGCGGGACCTGACGCGCCGCAAGGTCGTCGTGGCGGGCGCGGGTGCCGTGGCCGCCGTGGGCGTGGGCGGCGCGGTCGTCGCGACCGCGAGCGCGGGCACCACCACGAAGGGCAGCGCCAAGCCCCGCGCCTCCGCGAGCGCCGGGGAGGAGTGCTACCAGCTCACCTCGGAGACCACCGAGGGTCCGTACTACATCGACGCCGACAAGCTCCGCCGGGACATCACCGAGGACAAGGAGGGCATCCCCCTCACTCTGCGCCTCAAGGTGATCGACTCCGTGACGTGCGAGCCGATCCGCGACGCGGCCGTCGACATCTGGCACTGCGACGCGCTCGGGCTCTACTCGGGCTACGAGAGCTTCTCCGAGGGCGGCGGCACCGCCCCCACCGGCGCGCCCTCGGGCGAGCCGACGGGTGAGCCGCCGGCCGGCGGCGGGGGCGGGGGCGGCGGGCACGAGGAGCCGACCAGCGACACCCGCTATCTGCGCGGCACCTGGAAGACCGACAAGCAGGGTCAGGTCACCTTCACGACGATCTTCCCGGGCTGGTACCGGGGCCGGTGCGTGCACATCCACACCTAGGTGCACGTCAACGGTGAGTGGACGGACGCGGGTTACGAGGGCGGGAACACCTGCCACACCGGGCAGTTCTTCTTCGACGAGGAGTCCGTCCTCGCGTCCGCCGAGGTCGAGCCGTACGCGACCTCCACGACGGAGCGCACCACCCTCGACGACGACACCATCTACGACGGCAGCGGCACCCAGGGCGGTCTGCTCAAGCTGACGTACAAGAAGAACGACATCGCCAAGGGTGTCGTCGGCTCCCTCACGGTCGGTGTCGACCCGGAGGCCACGAACACCGGCACGGACGACTCCGTCCAGCCGGGCGCGTCGGAGGCGACGTCGGAGTCCGCCTCGGCGAGCTGACCCCGACCCGCGTACACCGTCCCTGAGCGGCCGACGGGCGTACGACCCGGCGCACGGCGCAGGCCCGGAACCCCCTCCCCCTGGGTTCCGGGCCTTCGCCGTGTGCGCGATCCGGGGGCGGGTACGCGCTGGGGAAGTCATCAGGGGGCGCACAGGTTTCTCGACGGGCGATCACAGGGGGAGGGGATGTGATGGGACGTACAGGGTGAGGAACCCGTACGGGATGCACGCCCTGTACGGGACGGAACGTCGAATGCTGGAGGAGGCCATGAAGCTGGCTGTGCTGGTGGCAGTGTTGCTGATCGTCGGGGCGGTGGTCGCGACCGTCGCGCGGCGGCGGTCCGTGGAGGACCCGCGTCCGTCGTCCGACCTGGACGCGGAGGCCGAGGCCAACCGCTGGGTCGTACGGCTGGGCGGCAGCCTGGCCGGCATCGACGTACGGGCGCAGGCCCGGGCGGGCGGCAGTGCGGCCGAGTCCCTGACCGAGGCCACCGAACGCCTCCGCACCGCCCGCGCCCAGCTGACCAGGGCCCGTACACCGGACGAGTACGCGCGGGTGACGCGGACGGCGGTCGAGGGGCTGCGCCATGTGGGGGAGGCGCGTGCGGCGTTGGGGGTGGACACGGGCCCGGGTACCGGCGCGGGGCCTGCCGGGGGCGCGGGTTCGCGCGCGGGGTCGGGAGTGCCGGACGGCGGCGGTCAGGGTGAGGTGCCGGTCGCGGCGTCGGTCCGTACGGCGATCAGGATGCCGCTCGACCAGGTCAGCCGCGTCGTACGGAAGTCCGAGCGGCCCTCCAGAGCCGCGCGCAGGTCGGTCAGCCCCGCCCCGTGACCCTCCGGCCGGCCTGGCGCGGGCGTGGTGAGCGGAACTCCCGGGCTGCCGTGGGCGTCGTAATGATCATGACCATGTCGATCGATTCCGCTGCCGCCTCTACGCCTGTCCCCACGACCCTCGGGGAGGAGATTCTCCTCCTCTCGCTCGACGACACCACGGGTGAGGCGCGGCTTCCCTTGCGGACGCCCTACGCGATCGCGGCGGCGGCCCTGCTGGAGCGGGCGCTGTCCGGGGCGGGCGACGCGGTCGACGGGGCCGAGGGAGCCGGCGGTTCGGGTGAGGGGGCCCTGCCGGACGACATCGGGAAGTGGCTCCACGAGCACAGAACAGCGGAGTACGAGGCCGCTCTGCGGGGTGTCCTGGACAAGGGGTTGATCCGGAAGGAGAAGCGCCGGGTCCTGCTCGTCTTCCGCACCACGCGTTATCCGGAGGCCGACGGCACGGTGGAGTCCGCCCTGCGTGGGCGTCTGGCGGAGGTGGTGCTGGAAGGTGCCGAGCCGGACCCCCGCACCGCCGCCCTGATCAGCCTCCTGCACCACGGTGAACTGCAGACCCTCGCCTTCCCGGACGCCGACTCCGAGGACTCCCCGGCCCGGCGGCGCATGGCGGAGATCGCCGACCGCCACTGGGCCGACCCCGCCCTCCGCCGGATGGCCGAGACCGCGGCGGCCACGGCGGCGGCCCTCACGGCGGCGGCGATGGTGACGACGGTCGTGGTGATCACGGCGGTGACCTGAGGCCGGGGTCGGCTTCAGGGCCGGGGTCGCGTTCGGCGCCGGGGCGGCCATCCGTGGTCCGAAGGAGGAGAGCGAGCTGCCGGCATCCTGCCCGGGGCCGAGGTCGGGGCAGAGGTGGCGGGCGGGGTCGAAGCCGGGTTCGGGGCCGGGGTCGGGGCGGCCGTCCTGTGATCCGAGGGCGGCGAGCGAGCTGAGCTGCCGGCGTCCTGCCCGGCGGGGTCGAAGCCGGGGGCGGGGCTAGCGTTTCAGAGTTCGGTAGCGCTTCAAAAGGGAGCCCAGGCGGTTCGGGTCCTTCTCGCCGTTCAGTTCGGTGAGGAGGTCGTCCGGGCAGTGTTCGTAGAGGTCGCCCCACCAGCCGCGGCGGCGGTTGTCGTAGATGCGGTAGCCGCCGGGGACGCCCCGGGCGACGTACCGTCTCCTGCTCACTCGGGTTCCTCCTCCGGTGGGGACGCCAACGCCTCCTCCTCCAGAAGGCGTTCCGCGATGTCGTCGGCCCAGCTCTGGGCCCAGCGACGCACACCCAGGATGGCCTCCCCGTCCAGGCCGTGGCGAGCGAATTCCCGGTCGTCGAGCCACTCGGTGCCCTCCAGCCGGGACTGGAGGTCGGCTAGGTCGAAGGCCGTGGACGTGGCGGAGGTATGGCGGCGGGCCAGCTCCTCCAGTTCGACGGCGGTCCACTGCGCGGTGGCCGCGTGCACGGCGATCAGGTCGCGGGCCGTGCCCCGGTCGGCCACCGCCCGGACCTTCGTGCCGACCACGTCCTCCAGGGAGAGGGTGAGGCCGAGAGGCGTCTCCACCGGCGGGTGCCAGAGGGTCTCCTTCAGGAGGTCCAGGGTGCGTTCCTCCGCCGTGGTGGGGTCGGTGACGACGAGACGGGCGGAGAGCGGGGTCGTCTCCACTGGGCGCACCAGCCAGCCGCGTTCCGCCAGACCCGCCCGGACCGTGGCCGCGATCCGCTCCATCGGCGCCGGGTGTTCCGTCGCCGTCTCCAGATCCCGGCCGGGCGGCCGCGCCTCGACCAGACCGTGCGCCTGCGCCGCGTGATCACCGGTGAGAGCGAGGCCGTAGGGGGCGCCGACGGCCAGCACGTCGTCGAGGAGATGGCGCAGCTGCTCGGGGAGGTCGCGAAGCTGCTCGGGGAGATCACTCACGCGCGGGCCTCGTGCAGAGGTGGGAGTGGGGGCGGCGGGGGTGGGGGTGGGGCCATGAGGGGATTATCACGGCCCCCGCGGACTTTCCCTGGTCTTTCCCCGGTCAGTACGGCCGTCGGCCCACCCAGTTCCCCGGCGGGTCGAAGTTGGCCACGACGTAGGTCCAGCCGTTCCCGCACCTCGCCTTGGCCGCGCCGACCCGGGTCGAGGCGCGCCAGACCAGCTGGGTGTAGTGGAGGCATTCCCGGTCGTTGACGCAGGAGTTGGAGGGGCGGTCGTAGTCGGACTTCTCGTCGAGCCACAGGCGGGCCGCGTCCGCCAGCGAGTAGCGGGGGCTGGACCCCTTGGCCAGGTTCTCGCCGTACCGGCTGTTCGAGTGGACGAGCTCGCAGTCGGCGACCCGCAGCCTCGCCCAGGAACGGGCCTGCGCGGCGACGGACTCGTCCCAGACCAGCGGAGGGACGCCGACGTCCGCCCGTGCCTGGTTGACGACCGCCAGAAAGCCTCTGACCTCCGGCTTCGACGCGGCCGACACCGACCCGGCACCGGTCACCCCCGCTGCCGTCGCCGTAGCCGTGACCGTCTCCACGACCGTGGGCCGGGGGCCGGCTGCCTGAGCCGCCCCCGGAGCGAGCGCCAGCGTCGCCGCCGCGGTCGCCGCGGCCACCGTCCGCGCCCTGTCCCGTCGCACCACTCGTGCCTCCTTCTGCTCCGCATCTCCAACTGCGCCAACTGCCTTACTGGCGCAGCTACTTGTAGGGCAGCGCGAGGACAGGCCGGGGGCCAGGGGATCTTCTGCCACCCCATCGGGGGAATCGGAGCACGTCCGGGTTTCGGAAGCCATTGCACCGTGACCTGCGGGCGGGCGCCCCTCGAGAGGGTCTGTTCGGAGGGAGCGAGCGGGGGAACACCACTGGGCGCCCGGGTTCACCCGCCGTTGGCCGGTGGAACTTCTCAAGTTCAGTTAAGGGAAGGCAAAGGGTGCTCAAAGGTCGACCCCCGATTGTCTTTTGACATGGACCAGACCCTTCTCGTGGTCGCCGATCTGGCCGCCATCTCCGTGCTGACCTTCGCGGTCTACTTCCCGCGCCACCACCGCCGGGACCTCATCGCCGCCTTCCTCGGCGTCAACGTCGGTGTGCTCGCGGTGGCGATGACGCTCAGCTCGTCGTCGGTCGGCATCGGCCTCGGCATGGGGCTGTTCGGCGTCCTGTCGATCATCCGGCTGCGGTCCAACGAGATCGCCCAGCACGAGATCGCGTACTACTTCTCCGCGCTCGCCCTCGGCCTGCTGGCCGGGCTGCCCGAGCAGGTCAACGCCCTGTCGATGCTGCTCATGGCACTGATCGTCGCCACGATGTACGTCGGCGACCACCCCCGGCTGTTCGGCCGCTACCGGCAGCGCAGTCTGCGCCTCGACGCCGCCTACACCGACGAGGACGCCCTGCGCGCCCACCTCGAAGTCCTGCTGGGCGGGCGGGTGGTGAACCTCTCCGTGCAGAACGTCGACCTGGTCAACGACATGACCCTGGTCGACGTCCGGTACGTCGTCACCGGCGGGGGCCCGCGCGCACCGCGAGAGGCCGGCGGCCGGGTCGAGCGGGCCGAGGGGGTCCGGGCATGACGGCCCTGGACTCCGTCGCCCCCGTGGTCGGGGCGCTGCGCCCCATCGGCCTCGACGAACTCGTCGACCGCGCCGAGCTGCTGACCCGACTGGACCGCAAGTACATGCTGCCCCTCACCGACCTGCCCTTCGTGGTCGGCGGACTGGAGGAGGACGTACAGGTCCTGGAGGTCGACGGCGCGCGGCGGTTCGCGTACCGGTCCGTGTACTTCGACACCCCGGACATGGCCGGCTATCTGGCCGCCGCCCACCGCCGCCGACGCCGCTTCAAGCTGCGGATACGGACCTACCTCGCCTCCGGGCAGCACTTCCTGGAGGTCAAGACGCGCGGTCCGCGCGGCACCACCGTCAAGCAGCGGGTCCCGTACGACGGGGAGCCGGGGCGGCTGGGTCCCGAGGCGCGGGCGTACGTCGACGACGTGCTCCGCGCGGCGGGCATCGACTCCCACGGCTTCCGCCTGGTCCCGGCGTTGACCACCCGCTACCTGCGCACCACCCTCTTCCTGCCGGGCAGCGGCAGCCGGGTCACCGTCGACACCGACCTGACCTGGGCGTTGCCCGACGGGACCGAGCTGCGCACCCCCGAGCGGACCATCGTCGAGACCAAGGCGGGCCGCGCCGGATCGAGCGCGGACCGGCTGCTGTGGTCGCTCAGGCACCGGCCCTGCCCGGTCTCCAAGTACGGCACCGGGCTCGCCGCGCTGCGGCCCGACCTGCCCGCCAACCGTTGGCTGCCCGTCCTGCGGCGCCACTTCCCCACCGCACCGACACCGAACGGGAGCCCCGCATGAACATCCGTAGGAACACGTGGAGCACGTGGAGCACGTGGAGCACGTGGAGCGCAGGGAACGCCCGCAACGGGACGAACGCGAGGAACTCGTGGACCGCCTGGCGCAGAAGGGCACGCGGGCTGCGTACGAAGTCCGCGGGCGCCCTCGCCTCCGTCGTCCTCGCGGCCGCCGCGCTGGCCGGGTGCTCCGCCGGGAGCGACTCCGGCTCGGCGTCGTCCGACTCCTCGACGAGCGCGAGCGCGGCGGCCGCCGTGGACGGCACCCGGAACGCGGCGGCCGTCCTCGCCGACAACGAGGAGACGCACGCCGAGGACGGCGACACCGCGTACGGGGAGGCGGACGAGGCGGCGGCTGTCGCCATCGAACTGAAGGGCGACTCGGCCTCCGCCGACGGCAAGGGCGTGGACGTCGACGGGTCCACCGTCACCATCACCGCCGCCGGGACCTATGTGCTGAGCGGATCCCTCGACGACGGGCAGATCGTCGTCACCGCCCCCGAGGCGACCGTGAAGCTGGTCCTCGACGGCGTCGACATCTCCAGCTCCTCCGGGGCGGCCATCGCCGCGACCGAGGCCGAACGGCTGGTCGTCGTCCTCGCGGACGGCAGCGAGAACAAGCTGAGCGACACCGACTCCTACGCCGACGACGCCGAGGCGAACGCCGCCCTGTACAGCGCGGGCGACCTGACGATCGGCGGCGACGGCTCGCTGACCGTGCGGGGGAACGGCAACGACGCCATCGCCGGCAAGGACGGTCTGGTCGTCGAGGGCGGGAACATCACCGTCGAGGCCGCCGACGACGGCATCCGGGGCAAGGACTACCTGGTGGTGAACGGCGGCACGGTCACCGTGACGGCGAAGGGCGACGGGCTGAAGTCCGACAACGCGGACGAGGAGGACGCCGGTTACCTCGTCGTCGACGGCGGCACGGTCACCGTCACCGCGAACGGTGACGCCGTGGACGCCGCGACCGACCTCGTCGTCACCGGCGGCGAGCTGACGGTGAAGGCCGACGCCTCCGACGACACCTCGGCGCACGGTCTGAAGTCGGGGGTGATCACCGTGCTGGAGGGCGGCACGGTCGACGTGGACGCCTCCGCCGACGCGCTGCACGGCGACGCGGCCGTCCACCTCAACGGCGCCGAGGTCACCCTCGCGGCCGGCGACGACGGCGTCCACGCCGAGGGCGACCTGGTCATCAGCGGGGGCACCCTGGACATCACCGGCTCCAACGAGGGCCTGGAGGGCAAGGACATCCTGGTCAGGGGCGGCACGTCGAACGTCACGTCCGACGACGACGGGGTCAACGCGTCGGGCAGCGAGGCGACGTCCGAGGAGGACGCGGACGCGCGGGGCGGCCGGGGCGGTGGCATGGAGGTCGGCGACTACACCGCCAAGGTCACCGGCGGCACGCTCGTCCTCGACTCCCAGGGCGACGGCTTCGACTCCAACGGCACCGCCGAGATCACGGGCGGCACGATCGTCGTCAACGGCCCCGAGACGGGCGGCAACGGGGCGCTCGACGTCAACGGCAGCTTCACCGTCAGCGGCGGCACGCTGCTCGCGGCCGGCAGCGCGGGCATGGTCGTCGCGCCGGACGAGGAGTCGGACCAGGGCTGGCTGTCGGCGACCCTGGACGCGTCGGTCGAGGCGGGCACCACCCTGCACGTCGTCGACGCGGACGGCGAGGTCGTGGCGTCGTACGTCACCTCGAAGACCATCCAGAACGTCGTGTACTCGGGCGCCGGGATCGAGAGCGGCGAGGAGTACACCGTGTACGCCGGCGGCTCCACCTCCGGCTCGGACACCGGTGGCCTGGCCGGCTCCGGCGCGCTCGGCTCGGCGGAGAAGATCGCCACGGTCACCGCGGGTGAGGCCCCGGAGGGCGGCTTCGGGGGCGGTCCGGGCGGGGGCGGCGACCGAGGACAGTAGCGGCACCGCCGGATGATCCGGTCGTCGGGACGGTGCCGCTCCCGTGCTCGGTGACTACGCGGGTGTCCCGAAGTTCTGGGTCCAGTAGTTGCCCGGCTGGGCCAGGCCGATGCCGATCTCCTTGAAACCGCAGTTGAGGATGTTCGCCTTGTGGCCGGGGCTGTTCATCCAGCCGTCCATGACGCTCTCGGCGGTGCCGTACCCGGCGGCGACGTTCTCGCCCGCCGAACGGAACGCGTACCCGACACGGCGGAGCCGCTCACTCATGTCCGAGCCGTCGGAGCCGGTGTGGGACATGTTCCGGTGGTCGGCCATGTCCTGGCTGTGGTCCTGGGCGGCCTTGGTCAGCTTGGCGTCCACGGTCACCGGCGAGCAACCGGCCTTCTGGCGTTCGGCGTTGACCAGGCTCAGCACCTGAGCGGTGGGACCGGAGGCCGCGGTGCCGGCGGAGGTCGCGGGAGCGCGTTCGGCCTGGGTGGCCTTCGGGGCGCTCGGCGGCGGTGTGGTCCTGGCCGGGGTGTCGGCGGCCTCGGGGGTGGACTTGGGCTTCGGCTTGGCGGACTTGGAGGGCGACGCGCTCGCCTTGGCCTTGGAACGCGACGGACTCGGGGAGCTCTCCGGAGTGTCCGGGGCGCTCTCGACGGAGGGCGTCGCGGACGCGGAGGGTGTGCGCGACGGCGTGGCCGGAGCCGGCTCCCGCTTCTCCCCTCCCCACCAGGAGGAGGCCACGTTGCCCCAGTCGCCCAGCCCGACCCCGCCGGCCCACGCGGCCGTGGGGATGCCCACGGCGCCCACGGCCACCACGAACGCGGTGGCGACGGCTATCTTCCGGCGCGTCGTCCTGGGCTGCCGCGCCGCCGACCGTTTCGTCCTACGGCGGTGACTGTTCGTTCGTCTCGTGCGTGTCATACGTGGCCTCACTGAATGGTCCGACTTCGACGCAATCGACCCCTTGGCAGGCCGTGGCCCTGGTGAGCCCGGTCATTATGGGGACCCCTCGCCGCACCGGGCAACGAACACGTGTGCTGGCCCCGAAGCGCTCCGACGAGACCTCCCGAGGGGGTCGGGGCGCACGCGCCCGGCGGATCGCCGCGTGCCCCCGAGTGCCCGAACCCGCCCTGGGAGCAGGCAGAAAGCCGTTGCGCCGACGGCGTCGGAGCGGGAGTCGTCGCTCCGGACGATCAGTTGGATTCGCCGTCTGTGCGGCAAATGCCGGATGAGGCTTCGAGCGGCGCCATTTGTCGCTTTGCTGAAACGGATTGATCGGTTCCAACGTGTGCGATTCGGTCGTGACGCATGTCACCCCGATTCGAGGTGTGTGCGTGAGGGGCGCAGACTGGATGGAGAAGCGGAGATCGCACAGACCCCGCGGTGATCCGGTCGTGGAGGAATCATGACGGCAGTCACGCGGACGGAAGCCCCCGTGGTGATCGAGGGCGACGGTCTTGAGGTACGCCTCCAGGAGCTCGGCGGTGGTATGTCCGTCGCCTTCATCAAGCTCCCCCAGGGCACGGACATGGCCCCGGCGCTCAAGGGCCTCCCCGACGACTTGTGCCAGTGCCCCCACTGGGGCCAAGTCGTCAGCGGTCGGCTGAGGATGCGCACCAAGGAGGGCGAGGACCACTACGAGGCGGGGCAGGCCTACTACTGGTCCCCCGGCCACGCACCCGAAGCCCTGGAGGACGTCGAGCTCGTCGAGTTCTCTCCGACGAAGGAGTTCCAGGAGGTGATGGACCACATCCAGTAGCCCACGATTCGCCCGTGTGTACGCGGCCAACGGCGTAACGGTGTTGGGCTGATCCGTTAATCATGCCGCTGGGGCCTCAAGGCGCTGCCTCCTCGGTCCGATGCCGTCCAGGGAAGCCTCGACTCGCTTCCGGACATCGTCGAACTGAATTGGATCAAGGAGCAGTGCATGAGTTCTGAACCCAGGAGACGGGCCCGGTTGGGCCCGTTCCCGGTGCGTGGTGCCCGGCTGGCCGGCAGCACCCTCGCCCTCGCCACCTTCGCCCTCCTCGTCACCGGCGCCGCGAACCCCGCCGCCGCGACGCCGCGTGCCGCCGGCACGGAGGCGGGCACCGCCTCGCTCACGGGCGCGCCGGCGGGTGACCCCTGCCGCAAGCCGAAGCCGAAGCCGCACCCCAAGGCCGAGGTCGGGGCCGAGACGGGCAGTGCCGGCCACCTCGACAAGTGCAAGGTCGGCCCGACGGGTCCGACGGGGCCGGCGGGTCCGGCCGGGCCCACCGGACCGACCGGACCGAAGGGCGACCCTGGTGTGCAGGGACCTCGGGGTGAGACCGGACCTCGGGGTGAGACGGGACCTCGGGGTGATACAGGGCCTCAGGGTGACCCCGGGCCGTGCTCCGACATCGACAGCTACCTCCCCTCGAACTCGGAGGAGTTCACCGCCGTGCTCACCGGCGGGCGGGCGTACGTGGGGCAGCGGTCGGTCAACCCGTTGCCGCCGGGTGCCTACGTGTGGGAAGACCTCACGGACAACGACCTGCCCCCTGGTGTGGCCGTCAATTTCCCCGCGACCGCCTGCGCCATCTCCATCTCGTCCCAGGGCAACGACACCTGGGTCAAGGTGGTGACCACGGCGGGCGCCATCTGGGAGACGCACGGCGACACGAATGGCAACGCCTTCGTGTGGGACGAGGGCTGGAGCCCTCTGGCAGCGCTGCCGCTCCCGCCGAACCCGTAAAGCCTCAGGCACCCCAGGGGCCCCGTCCCTGAACGGCGGCCGTCGCTCGCACAGGGCGGCCGCCAACTCCTGTCAAGATTCCTGGAATCGGGGCGGCAACCTTTCAAAACCCTGCGACCACACATGAGTCGGAACCCCCTTCACGAGGGTTCCACACGAACCACGTGTTCTCCCGAACCACGTACGTTACGTAAGGACTCATCCGTGGCCTCTGCCTCCCCGCGCCCGTCCCACCGCCGGTCCCTCCGCAAGCGGCGCACCCTCGTGGTCTCCGCCGCAGCCGTGGCCGCCGCGGTCGGCGCCGGCGTCCTCGTGATGAACGCCAACGCCAGCCCCACCGACCTGTACCACCAGGTGCTGCCCGCCAAGGACGGCTGGGCGGCGTCCGGCTCCGGCACGACCGGCGGCGCGAAGGCCGACGCGGCGCACACCTTCACGGTGTCGACGCGGGCGCAACTGGTGAAGGCGCTCGGCTCCGCCACCGACACCACGCCCCGCATCATCAAGATCAAGGGCACGATCGACGCCAACACCAACGACTCCGGCAAGAAGCTGACCTGCGCGGACTACGCCGCCGGCACCGGCTACTCGCTCTCCGCGTACCTCAAGGCGTTCGACCCCGCGAAGTACGGCAAGAAGGTCCCGTCGGGCACCCAGGAGACCGCCCGCAAGGCCGCTCAGGACAAGCAGAAGAAGAACATCGTCCTCCGGGTGCCGTCCAACACCACCATCGTGGGCGTCCCCGGCACCAAGGCCGGCATCCTCGGCGGCAGCGTCCTGGTCCAGAACGTCAAGAACGTCATCATCCGCAACCTGACCTTCGCGGACACCCAGGACTGCTTCCCGCAGTGGGACCCGACCGACGGCTCGGCCGGCGAGTGGAACTCCAACTACGACTCCGTCACGCTGCGCGGCGCGACCAACGTCTGGGCGGACCACAACACGTTCACCGACGCGCCGACCTTCGACAAGACCGAGGCGACCCACTTCGGCCGCAAGTACCAGGTGCACGACGGCGCGTTGGACATCACCAACGGCTCCGACCTGGTGACCGTCGAGCGCAACCAGTTCCTCAACCACGACAAGACGATGCTGATCGGCTCCAGCGACACCGACAGCACGGGCAAGCTGCGCGTGACGATCCACCACAACCTGTGGAAGGGCATCGTGCAGCGGGCGCCCCTGGCCCGCATCGGCCAGATCCACCTCTACAACAACGTGTACGACACCGCCACGGTCAACGGCTACGCGCCCAAGTACAGCATCGACTCGCGCGCCAAGGCCCAGGTCGTCGCCGAGCGCAACGTCTGGAAGATTCCCGCCGACGCGAAGGTCGCCAAGCTGCTGAGCGGCGACGGCACGGGTTCGCTCGCGGGCACCGGCAACATCGTCAACGGCAAGGCCACGGACATCGTCGCCGCGTACAACGCCGCGAGCTCCAAGAAGCTGAAGACGACGGTCAACTGGACCCCGGCCCTCACCGCCGGCCTCCAGACCACGGTCACCAACCTGCTGACCGACCTGACCGGCACGACGGGCGCGGGCACGCTCTCCTGACAGCCCCCTGTACGTGACGCCGCCCGGCCGTCCTTCTCCGACGGCCGGGCGACGTCACCGTGCCCGCGGCACGGGGGTCCGCGGGCACGCCTCACGCAGGGGCCGGCCGACCGGGTCGTTCACAGGCCGCGATGAAGCCCGTCGGCCGAGCCTCCGGGTCTCAGAACCCCATGCTGCGGTACGGCCGGGAGAGCGCGGCGCAGGTAGCCGTGGGTCTCCAGTTCGCGCAGGGCGGCGGCGATACGGGCCGGGCTCTCCGGGAAGCGGTCGGTGAGCGTCCTGATGTCGACGCGGGCGCCGGTGGGGAGCGACTGGATGTGACCGGCGAGCCCGATGGCCGGCGCGGACAGCTGCGGGTGCTGGGCGAGGTGGTTGCCGACCACCGTGAAGCGGGTGGAGTGGCGGGAGTTGTCATGGATGACGCCACCCGCGTGGACGTTCCGGCGGGGGTGGTTTTTGCCCGTGGGACGGGTCAGCTCCTACTACCTCGGTGGTCAGGCCCTCGCAGTGGGATTGCCGTCCCGGCGGGGGCCGTCGCATGTCTGCGGTGGTGCGGCTGCCGCGGTGGTGCGGTGAATGCGGTGCCGCGCTGAGCGTAGAGCAGGCAACCCGTCCCGAAGCCAGTCGAGTTGGTGATGTTCACTCGCCCGAGTGAGCGTGCGCCGTGGGCGGGAGGGGTGGGGCTTGGTGAGGTCTCTTTCCCCCTCGAGTTTCTTTGGGAGAGCGCCCAGAGCACCGGAGTTCGTATTTCTGAGCGCCGGCGGGAGACCGGTCTTCCGAGCTGCCACGGCGGTGCAGGTGCGGTACAGCGGACTCGTCCAGGCGGCAGCGCGCACGGCCGGTAGTCCGGGCCCCGTAGGGATCCCCTGTGCAGGGACATCTGACTACCGCCGACTACTGACCGTTTTCGGCCCGGCGCAGGATGTCGCGTTCCCGGCCGGTCTGGGTGTCGAGAGAGTCCTCGTGGTCGATGACGATGGTGTCGTCGGCATCCTGGGCCCGAAGTTGTGCCCCGTAGGCGTCGGTCGCCCTCACCAGAAGAGCGTCCTGGTGTTCCGCGGGCCAGCTCTGGAGCAGATAGGACTCCACGGCCTCGTCCACGACTGCCTGGTCGACAGCCGTGTCCCTGCCACGCGCGTGGACGCGCAGTCGGTACGGACCCGGCCCCTGGAATGCCAGCGAGGGCAGGTCCACGGGGTCATCCATGGGAGGAGCCACGAATGCTTCCCCGGAAGGGGAGCGCCATGAGATCTCGGCGATCTCTTCCCAGTCGGCGGCGGGCTCGGGCTTCTGGGCATGAAGCTCGACCGTCACCCGGACGTCGCCGGTGTGGATCCCGGTCGACACCTCGATGGCGCCGTCGGTGGCGGCCACGAGCCCGTTGTGGGACATGTCGAGGTCGTCGGCCACAGGCCCTTCCGGATCAGTGATCTGAAAGAGGTGATACTCGGTGTGCACCAGAGCTGTTCGGGCACCCCGCACAAGCCGCTCCACCTGTCCCGCTCACTCCTCCCGGTGGTCCTACCGGGCCACGAACTGGGTGAGGATCGCCTGGACCTCGTAGATGTCCACGCCCTTGGTGAAGGTTTTTTCGATGGGTTCGTGGGTGCCGGAGAGCCAGATCTTCAGTTCGGCGTCGAGGTCGAAGTGGCCCGCCGTCTCGACCGCGAAGTGCGTGATGCTGCGGTACGGGACGGAGTGGTACTCGACCTTCTTGCCGGTGAGCCCCTGCTTGTCGATCAGGATCAGCCGGCGGTCGGTGAACAGGATGGTGTCGCGGATCAGCAGGAACGCGGCGTGGACCTGCTCCCCGTGACCCAGCAGACGTCCGTAGTCCTGCTGGGCCTTGCCGGGATTGACGGTGTGCGCGTTTCCGAACAGTGCCATGCACACACAGACGCACACCCGGACATACGGGTTGCTTCCTCGCGGGGCGGCTTGGCGGTTACGCCGGTTCGCCGCCGAAGCGCTCCTTGTAGGCCTCCAGGTCGTCCTCCGTCAGCTTGGCGAAGAGGACCGGGGGGACGGTGAAGGGGGTGCCGGCGGGGACGGAGGACAGGGTCCTGGCCTCGTCGGGCGTGACCCAGGTCGCCGTGTCGTCCTTGAGGGTGAACGCGGCGCGCATCGCGGCCGAGGACGCCGGGATGAACGGCTCGGAGACCACCGAGTAGAGGTGGATGAGGTTCATCGCGGTGCGCAGGGTGAGGGCCGCGCCGTCCTGGTCGGTCTTGATCTCCAGCCAGGGGGCCTTCTCCTCCAGGTAGGAGTTGCCCGCCGACCACAGCGCGCGCAGGGCCGCGGCCGCCTTGCGGAACTGGAGGGACTCCATGTGGCCCTCGTACTCGGCGAGCAGTTCGGCGATCTGTTCGCCGAGCTTCGCCTCCGCCTCGCCGGGGGCGCTGCCCGCCGGGACCTCCTCGCCGAACCGCTTCTGCGAGAAGGACAGCACGCGGTTGACGAAGTTGCCGAGGGTGTCGGCGAGGTCCTTGTTGACCGTGGCGGTGAAGTGCTCCCAGGTGAAGGACGAGTCGTCCGACTCGGGGGCGTTGGCGATGAGGAAGTACCGCCAGTAGTCCGCCGGGAGGATCTCCAGCGCCTGGTCGGTGAAGACGCCGCGCTTCTGCGAGGTCGAGAACTTACCGCCGTAGTACGTCAGCCAGTTGAAGGACTTGACGTAGTCGACCTTCTTCCACGGCTCACGGATGCCCAGCTCGGTCGCCGGGAACATCACGGTGTGGAAGGGGACGTTGTCCTTCGCCATGAACTGCGTGTACCGGACGGGGTGGTCGCCGCCGTCGGCGTCGTACCACCAGGACTTCCAGTCCCGGGTCTCGCCGTCCGGGGCGGCGTCCGACCACTCCTTCGTCGCGCCGATGTACTCGATCGGGGCGTCGAACCAGACGTAGAAGACCTTGCCCTCGGCCGCCAGCTCGGGCCAGGTGTCGGCCGGGACCGGGACGCCCCAGTCCAGGTCACGGGTGATGGCGCGGTCGTGCAGGCCCTCGTTCAGCCACTTGCGGGCGATGGAGGACGACAGGTGCGGCCACTCCTCCTCGTGCGCCGCGACCCACGCCTCGACCTCGTGCTGCAGCTTGGACTGCAGGAGGAAGAGGTGCTTGGTCTCGCGGACCTCCAGGTCCGTGGAGCCGGAGATGGCGCTGCGCGGGTCGATCAGGTCGGTCGGGTCCAGGACGCGGGTGCAGTTCTCGCACTGGTCGCCGCGGGCCTTGTCGTAGCCGCAGTGCGGGCAGGTGCCCTCGACGTAGCGGTCCGGGAGGAAACGGCCGTCGGTCGGGGAGTACACCTGGCGGATCGCCCGCTCCTCGATGAAGCCGTTCTCCTTCAGGCGGCGGGCGAAGTGCTGGGTGATCTCCACGTTCTGCGGGGAGGAGCTGCGGCCGAAGTAGTCGAAGGCCAGGGCGAAGCCGTCGTAGACGGCCTTCTGCGCGTCGTGCGCCTGGGCGCAGAACGTGTCCACCGGGAGGCCCTGCTCCTTCGCGGCCAGCTCGGCCGGGGTGCCGTGCTCGTCCGTCGCGCAGATGTAGAGGACGTCGTGACCGCGCTGGCGCAGGTAGCGGGAGTACACGTCCGCCGGGAGCATGGACCCCACCATGTTGCCCAGGTGCTTGATCCCGTTGATGTACGGAAGGGCGCTGGTGATGAGGTGTCGAGCCATCGGGGGATGCTCCCAGGTCGGTCGATTTCGTGAGTCTTGAAATCCTAGCCGACATGGGTGTGCCGCCCGCCTCCCGTTTTGACGGGTGGGAAGCGGGCGGCACGGGGTGGTGCGGGGTGGGGTGGGGTGGCGGTACGGGGGGTTACGGGCGCCAGCCGGCCAGGATGCCCTCGTAGACCTCGGCGTCCGTCAGCTCGCGCGGGGTCTCGCCCGCCAGGAAGTGGGACGTGTTGTCCGTCTTCAGCTTGCGGAGGTAGTCGAAGGCCTTGTTCTCCGGGTCGCCGAACGCGAAGAACGCGAAGTGGACGGCCGGGTGGTTCTTCGCGGCGTCCGCGAGCGCCTGGTTCGCCGGGGTCTTGGCGTCCGGGGCGCCGTCGGTCTGGAAGACGACGAGGGCGGGGGTGCCGGGTGCCGCCTTCTGGTGCTGGGCGAGGACCTCCTCGACGGCCACGTGGTAGCTGGTACGGCCCATGCGGCCGAGGCCGGCGTGCAGGTCGTCGACCTTGTTCTCGAACGCGTCGAGGGTGAGCTCGCCGGTGCCGTCCAGTTCCGTGGAGAAGAAGACGACGGGGACGGTGGGGGGCTGCTCGGGGTCGAGGTGGGCGGCGAGGGCGAGGGTCTGCTCGCCGAGGGCCTGGGCGGAGCCGTCCTTGTAGTAGCCGCGCATCGAGGCGGACCTGTCGAGGACGAGGTAGACCTTGGCCCGGGCGGGGGTGAGGTTCTGCTTGGCGAGTACGGCTTGGGCGGCGGCGTATGCGGTGCGGAGCCCTCCGGGGATGGGGGCGGCGGGTACGGCCTCGGCTGCGCCTTCGGCCCCGTCCGTCTTCCCACCCGCACCACCCGTGCCGCTTTCGTCGTCGGCCGCGGGTGCCACCTGTGGGGCACCGTCGCCGTCGGCGGCTTCGGCTTCGGGGGTGGTTTCAGGGGTGGCTTCGGGGGTGGCTTCATCGGCCACGACGACCAGATCCGGGGCCTTGGAGGGTTCGTCGGCGACCGGTTCGGGGGTCGGCTCGGGGGTCGGCTCGGGGGTGGCCTGCGGCTCCGAGGCGGCCTCGGGCTCCGGGGTGGCTTCGGGCTCCGGGGTGGCTTCGGGTTCCGGGGTCGCGGCCGGTTCAGACGTGGCTTCCGGTTCGGCGGCGGCGGCCGGGTCCGGGGTGGGTTCCGGCTCGGTGACAGCCTCCGGGGCCGGGGTGACCTCGGGTTCCGGGGACGCCTCGGGCTCCGGCGCGGCCTCAGCGGCAGCCTTCGGCTCCGGCTCGGCCTCCGCTACGGGCTCATCGGCAGCCACCTCGGCGGCCTCGGGCTCCGGCTCGGCGTCCTGCGTCGCCACGGGCTCGGTGTCCGCAGCCACGGGCTCGGCGTCCGCCTCCGGCTCCGGGGTCGCCGCCTCAGGCTCGGCCTCGGCCACCGGCTCCGGCGCGGCTTCGGCGACCGGCGTGGCGGGCTTCTCGTCGGCGGGGGCCTTCGCGTCGGCCTCAGCTGGCACCTCGGCCTCAGCGGCAGCGGTGGGTTCCGCCTCGGCCTCAGCGGCAGCGGTGGGCTCAGGGTCGGCGACCGGCGCGGGCTCGACGACTGTCTCCGGCTCGGCCTCGGCCACCGGCGCAGCAGCCTCCACCTCATCGGCAGCCTCGACGGCCGCCGTCGCCTCGGCCTTGTCGGCGGCCCCAACCGCGGCCTCGGCGGGCGCCTCGGTCTCAGCGACCGGCTCGGCCTGGCCCACCGGCGTCTCCGCCTTGGTCTCCACCTCGGCTTTGGCCTCGGCCTCGGCCTCGGCGGGGGCCTCGGTCTCGGCGATGGGCGACTTAGCCTCGTCCTCGGCCACGGGCGTCTCAGCCTCAGCCTCGGCGACCGGCGTCTCGACCTTCGCCTCGGTTTCGGCGACTGACGTCTCCGCCTTGACCTCGGTCTTCTCCTCGGCAGCCGCTGCCGGCTCCGCCGCCGGAGCCTCCTCCTTCGGCCTGCCCTCAGCTTCAGCCTCAGCCCCATCCCCAGCCTCAGCTTCAGCCTTCGGCTCGGTCGTCGGCTCCGGCGTTCTCTCGGGGGTCTCGCTGGGGCGCGGTTTCGGGACCGTCACGTTGTCGAAGGCCGCCGAGACGAGCTCGTCGGCGACGGAGGAGGTCGCGGGCTCCGTCGCCGGGGCCGGGACCCTCGGCTCGGCGGCGACCGGCTGCGGCGCGGCCCCCTCGGCCGCCGCCGCGGAGGTGTCCTCCGGGGCGGAATCCCGCTCCGCCTCCTGCGAAGGAACCGTGTCGCGCCCCTTGCGTGAGCGGCTGAACGCATTCCGCAGGAGAGAGAGAATGCCCATGTGCGCAACCCTTCGGGTGAGTTGTAGCCCGTCAATCCCTGGCCAGGACGGACACGTAAGGTTAGCGGCCGGGCGTGGCGATCTTGGGGTGGGGCGGGGGCCTTTCACTAACCCCGCCGCCCCGCGCTGTCAACACCGCCTCAACTGCCGCAGGTTCACTCCCTGTTCACCTTCCGTCCCCGTTCTCGAACACACGCCCCCCTAGCGTCGCGCTCACACCAAAAAGGCACATAAGAGCATCGAGGAGCGCGCTGTGCGCAAGCTGCTGCCCATGATCGGCTCGCATCCCGGCGGCCGTTCCGCCCTGACCTGTCGCTTCCGCTGTGGCGACGCCTGCTTCCACGAGGTGCCGAACACCAGCACCAACGAGTACGTGGGCGACGTCATCGCGAGCGCGCTCAGCCGTCGCTCGGTGATGCGGGCCGCCGCGGTCGTCTCCGTGGCGGGCGCGGCCGCTTCGGCCGTCTCGCTCGGCACCGCCCGGCCCGCCGCCGCGGCCACGTCGGCGGACGCCGCGGGGTCGGCCGGAGCCGCCGGGTCCAAGACCCGGCCCAAGGCCGCCCGCGGTCTGCGCTACACGTCCGTCGCGCCGAACACCGCCGACGCCGTGACCGTCCCCGACGGGTACAAGCAGAACGTCGTCATCCGCTGGGGCGAGCCCATCCTGCGCGGCGCCCCCGCCTTCGACCCGGAGAAGCAGACGGCCAAGGCCCAGGCCGGCCAGTTCGGGTACAACTGCGACTTCCTCGCCCTGCTCCCCCTCCCGGGTGAGCGCGGCCGACAGCTGCTCGTCGCGAACCACGAGTACACCGACGAGGTGCTCATGTTCCGCGGCTACGACGCCGCCAACCCGACCCGCGACCAGGTCGAGGTCGCCTGGGCCGCGCACGGGCTGTCCGCCGTCGTGGTCGAGGAGGACCGGCGCACCGGCAAGCTCACCGCCGTGCCCCGCCACCACCTCAACCGCCGGGTCACGGCGACGAGCGAGTTCCGGCTCACCGGCCCCGCCGCCGGTTCCGACCTGCTCAAGACCTCCGCCGACCCGACCGGCCGCAAGGTCTTCGGCACGCTCAACAACTGCTCCGGCGGCACCACCCCCTGGGGCACCACGCTGCACGGCGAGGAGAACTTCAACCAGTACTTCGCCAACAGCAGCCGGCCCACCGACAAGCGGTACGGCATCGGCACCGGCGCCACCGAGCGCAAGTGGGAGCGGTTCGACAAGCGGTTCGACGTGGCCCAGGAGCCGAACGAGCCGCACCGCTTCGGGTACGTCGTGGAGTTCGACCCGTACGACCCGACCTCCACCCCGCGCAAGCACACCGCCCTCGGCCGCTTCAAGCACGAGGCCGCGACCATCCGGCTCACCGCCGACGGCCGTCCCGTCGTCTACTCCGGTGACGACGAGCGCTTCGACTACTTCTACAAGTTCGTCAGCAGCAAGCGGATGAAGAAGGGGTCGAGCCGCGCCGTCCGCGAGCACAACCTCTCGCTCCTCGACGAGGGCACCCTCTACGTCGCCAAGCTCACCGGCGACTCCCCCGCCATCGAGATCGACGGCACGGGCAAGCTGCCGGCCGACGGTGAGTTCGACGGCAGCGGTGAGTGGATCCCGCTGGCCACCGCCACCGCCAAGGGCGCCGTCTCCCACGTGGACGGCATGACCGCCGACGAGGTCTTCGTCTTCACCCGGCTCGCCGGTGACAAGGTCGGCGCCACCAAGATGGACCGGCCCGAGGACATCGAGCCCAACCCGGTCACCGGCAAGGTCTACGTCGCCCTCACCAACAACTCCAACCGCGGTGTCGGCTCCAACCCCAAGGCGGACGAGGCCAACCCGCGCAACGCCAACAAGCACGGCCAGGTCCTCGAGCTCACCGAGCGCTGGAACCGGCCCGAGAGCACCAAGTTCGCCTGGCTGCTCTTCCTCGTCGCGGGCGACCCGAACGACCCGGCGACCTACTTCGCCGGCTTCCCGAAGGACGACGTCTCCCCGATCTCCTGCCCGGACAACGTCGCCTTCGACCGGTACGGCAACCTGTGGATCTCCACCGACGGCGCCCAGCTCGGCTCGCACGACGGACTGTTCGGCGTGGCGACCAAGGGGGACCGCCGTGGTGAGCTGAAGCAGTTCCTCACCGTCCCGAGCGGTGCCGAGACCTGCGGCCCGATCATCCAGGACCGCCGTGTCCTGGTCGCCGTCCAGCACCCGGGCGAGCTCGACGGCGCGACCGTCGAGAACCCGAAGAGCACCTGGCCCGACGGACCGGGCACGTACGTCCGCCCGGCGGTCGTCGCGGTCTGGCGCGCGGACGGCTGCGACATCGGCGTCTGAACCGACGGGTGATCATCCGTCCGGGCACATGAATGCGGGCCGCCCTCCTGTCGGGGAGGGCGGCCCGCACGTTTCCGCGCCGGGGCGTTACTCAGGGGGCGAGGCAGCTCACGGCCGGGGCGCCGGCCGGGTCGAGCAGCGCGGCGGGGTCGACGAGGGCGGTCGGGTCGGCTGCCAGCTCCGTCACGGCGGCGGGCGTCTCGGCGAGACACGTGACGGTCCCGACCGGGTCCGGGACCGCGTGGGCGGCCGGGGCAAGGGCACCGGCGAGGGCGAGGGTTCCGAGCAGGACGGTCGCGGTGCGACGCATGAAAAATCCCCTTATAGGTAGGGCGGTTGAACAGGATTGATCATGTCTGCTTTTCGGCTGCGAATTCGCCCTCAGTCACCCGTGCGGGGATGACGTAACGATTCGGCGCCCTGCGCCGGGTTGACCTGAGGAACTCGTGGCTCAGCGGGCAGAGGTGATCGTCCGGGCCGCCGCCACCTCCTGGCGGAGCGGTTCCAGCACGCTGCCCGGCGGCCCGCTGAGGTCGGTGCGGACCTCGTAGAGGGTCTCGGTCTTCCGTAGCCCGTCCGCCAACTCCCGTAGCTGTAGGGCGACTTGGTCGACCTCGGCGGCGGACGGCGGTTCCGCGCCCTGCTTGATCCGGACGCGGGCGGCCGTCGTCGCGTCCACGATCCGCTCGACCGCCACGACCAGGGGCCACCAGGCGGCGGCGCGGCGGCCGACGGGCGGCGGTTCGGTCAGGGCCCGCTGGAACTCCGTACGGATGGTGGAGAGGTCGCGGTAGAGGCGGCGGCGGGTCCGGGCCCGGTCGGCGGGGTCCGCCGGGTTCGCCCCGAAGGCGCGTTCGACGTACGCGGCCGTGTCGGCGACGGCGTCCGCGAGCCGGTCGCCGACCCGGGCGTGCCAGCTCTCCGGCCAGAGCAGATAGCCCGCGACCAGGGCGATCGCGCAGCCCATGAGGGAGTCGACGAGACGGGGGACGAGCAGATCGGCGCCCTGGTGGTTGAGGGTGTCCGAGAGCAGCAGGATCACCGGGGTGATGGCGGCCGTCTGATAGCCGTAGCCCCGGGGCGTGAAGACGGGGATGAGCGGGGCGAGGAGCAGCATCACCGGTACGTCCCACCAGCCGCGCGGCACCTCCGTGAGGATCGCGGCCGCGACCACCAGCCCCACGACCGTGCCGAGCGCCCGCAGCAGCGCCCGCGAGAACACCGACCCGAAGTCCGGCTTCAGGACGAAGGTGATGGTCAGCGCCACCCAGTACGAGCGCGGCACCGGCACGAGCGACACCAGGGCCTGCGCGATGCCGATGCACAGCGCGAGGCGCAGACCGTAGCGCCAGGAGGTGCCGGAGAGGGCCACGTTCCGGGCGACCCGGAGGGCGCGTACGCCCAGCGGCGCGGGGCGGCCCGCCCGGTCGCCGGCCTTCTTCAGCGCGTCCGGCGACTTCTCGCCGGCGACGTCGGCGGCGTGCCGCAGCGCCTGGTCGACCGCCCGCCCGATCTCGCTCCCGGGCTCCGGCAGCCGCAGCCCCAGCGGCCCCGAGTACCCCGTCTCCACGGCCTCCGCGAGATGCCGTACGGCCACCGGGATCTCCGCGGGCAGCGGCCGGCCGGACAGCCGTACCGCCGGGGCGGCCTCCACCAGCGGGGTGACCGCGTTCAACTGGGCCAGCAGGCGTACGAGTTCGGGGCTGCGGCCGTGGTGGCGGGCGCGGCGGGCGAGGACCAGGTCGTAGGACTGGTTGAGGGACTGGGTGACGAGCCGCCGGGCTTCGTCGTACGTGTCCGTGGCGCCGGCCGGGGTGTCCAGGGCGTCCCCGGTCGTCGTCGCGAGGAGGTCCGCGACCTTGCGGTAGGTGTCGGCGACCGCGGCCCGTTCCGGCACGCCCGCCCGCAGCGGCCACGCGAGCAGGGCCAGGACGAGGACGAGGAAGCCGCCGCCGGTCATCAGCAGCGGGGCCAGCCACCACGGGCCCGGCATCGGCAGCCCCGCGCCGATGACCGAGTTGAGCAGCAGGAGGAGCCCCGATACGGAGGCCACGGCGCCGATCGACGAGATCATCCCGGAGACCAGCGCGACCCCGGTGAGGGCCCCGACGGTGACCCAGCCCTGCCCGTACACCAGCGAACCGAGGGTGATGCCCACGGCGGCGAACAGCTGGGGGATCGCGATGTTCAGCAGCCGCATCCGGTACGCGGCCGCCGTGTCGCTGATGACGCCCGAGAGGGCGCCCATGGAGGCGAGGGCGCCGTACTCGGGCCGGCCGGCGGCGAGGCCGAGCACGAGCGGCAGCGTCAGCGCGATCGCCGCGCGCGCCACGGCCGGCCGGTTGAGCGGCGCGGGCTGCGGCCGGAGGTTCCGCACCAGCCAGTCGGGCGGGGCGAGGCCGATGGGGAGCGTGCGGGGCATGCGCCCATTATGGCCGGGGGTGATCGGGGGTTCCGGGGGGTGTTTGTGCCCCTTTCGCCAGGACCTTCGCCAGGACCTTCGTCAGGACTTTCGCCAGGACCTTCGTCAGGACTTTCGCCAGGACCGCTCACCCGCGCCGGTGCAGCGCGAGGTCCACGGTGACGGCGTTGTGGTCGGTGCCGGACAGCGCCCGGAAGCGGACCTCGCGGGCGGAGAAGTCCTTCTCGGAGACGAGGACGTGGTCGATCTGGACGCCGAACCTCGGGGTCGTCCGGGAGGGCCAGGTCGGCCTGCGGTCCTGTCCGGTCAGCCGGGCGGCGTCGCTCATCCCGGCGTCGAGGATGGCGCGGAAGACCGCGTGGTCCTGGGTGGCGTTGAAGTCCCCGGCCAGGATGGTGGGCGTCTCGGTGTCCTTCGCCGCGTACGCGCGCAGCGCGCCGAGCTCCCGCCGCCAGGTGTCCAGCTGGCCCGGCAGCGGCGGCATCGGGTGCGCCAGCTGGAGGCGTACGGGGTGGCCCTCGACGTCGGCGACGGCGCCCGGCATGCCCATCGAGCCGGGGATCGGGTCGGTGGACTTCAGGGGGTACCGGCTGAGGATGACGGAGCCGGTGGAGCCGTAGCCCTCGACGGACCGGCGGTGGGGGTAGTCCGGGGTCCGGCCGCTCAGGTCGCCCAGCGTGTCGCGGAGCTTGGCCGAGCAGGTGAGTTCGCACTCCTCGACGAAGACGATGTCGGGGCGCTCCCGGCGTACGGCCTTGACGAGGGCGTCGGTGCCGTGGCCGAACTGCACGTTCGACGTCATCACCCGCACCTCGGCGAGGACCGGCCCGGTCGGCTGGCTCGCCTTGCCGTACGGCTCGATGTACCAGGCGAGCGCGCCGAGGAGCACCACGCCCCAGGTCAGGGCGATCCAGCGGCGGGAGAGGAGCGCGAGGAGGAGGGCGAGGGCGGTGGGGGCGAGCAGCCAGGGCAGGAACGCGAGGAGCTGGGGGACCGGGGTGAAGGCGTCGATGCCGACGGCCCGGGAGCCGGCGACGAGGGTGACGCCGAGGAGGAGCAGGACGGCGAGGAAGGCCTTGCCGCCGTGCCGTTTGCGCGGGCGGGGCCCGGCTGCCGGTGCGGGGTCCGGGACGGGGTCCGGCCGCTCGATGGTCGCGCTCTCCACGGCCGGTGCCTTTCGCTGCTGTTTGCGGGTCCTTCTAAGGACGGGCGGGGTGGGGGGAAGGTTGCGCCGGGGGTGGGATCGGGGAGGGGTGTGTGGGCGGGTGCGGGTCCGGTGGGGGCTGGTCGCGCAGTTCCCCGCGCCCCTGAAGAGCGAAGCCGGGGCTGCGCCCGGCTTCGCTCTTCGGCCCGTAGGGGCGTCGTCGTTCGGCGTACGCCTACGGCGTGGGGTCCGGGGACGTCGCCAGGGACCAGACCACGAAGACCGCGATGCCGATGCAGATGACCGACCAGACGGGCGCGTACGGCAGGAACATGAAGTACTCGATGGCGAACAGCGAGGTCAGGGCGATTCCCACCGCGCGGGCCCAGGTCTGGCCCTGGATGACGCCCCACCCGGTGGCCAGGACGCAGAGTCCGATCACCAGGTGGATCCAGCCCCAGGTGGTGAGGCTGAACTCGAAGACGTAGCTGCCGATGTTCGTGTACACGTCGTCCGTGGCGATCCCGGCGATGCCGTTGAGGATGCCCATGACGCCGATGACCATCATCAGGACACCGGCGAACACCATCCCGCCGTGGGCCCACTCCGAGCGGGCGCCCCGGTGGGACATCGGCGTCTCCTGCGACGTGGTGTTCGAGCGTGGTGCGGTGCTGTGCTGGGCCATGAGGGCCTCCTCCGAGGGATGGACAGCTCACCCGCATGCTCACGCGGCGGGAGGAGGGCCGCATGTGGTGTAGGCCGAATGGGTGAAATCGGGAGGAGGGGGGCGTGGGAGGGCCGGGACGGGGTACCGGGACGCGCCCCGTGCTCGGCGCTCAGCGCAGGCCGGGCGCGACCCCGTGCTCAGTGCTCAGCGCAGGCCGGGCGTGGCTCAGCGCAGGCCGGGCGTGGCTTCGTCCAGGCGGGTCAGGAAGGCACCCAGCGCCTTGTTGAACTCCTCCGGGCGTTCCAGGTTCGGCAGGTGGGCGGCGTCGTCGACGACGTGGAGGGTGGAGTCGGGGAGGGCGGTGTGCATGGCCTCGGCGTCGGAGACCGGGGTGTACTCGTCGTCGGCGCCCACGACGACCAGCGCCGGGACGGTGACGCGGGTGAGCAGCTCGCGGTAGTCGGGGCGCTCGGCCCGCCCGCGCAGGGCCGCCGCGGCGCCCTCCGGGTCGGTGGCCGTCATCATGCGGCGCACATGGGCCGCGACGTCCGCGTCGGCGTACGGCGCGACCATCTTGAACAGCACCTCGTCGGCGTACCCCGCCATGCCCTCGCGCAGCAGCCGGTCGGCCATGGCGTTCCGGGCCCGCCGGCCCTCCCCGGTCTCGGCGGCCGGGAAGGTGTCGGCGAGGAGGAGGCCCCGGACGCGGTGCGGGAACAGGCGGTAGCACTCCATCGCGATCTGGCCGCCCATGGAGAGCCCTCCGAGGACGAACTCCGGGACCCCCAGGTCGTCCAGCAGTGCCGCGATGTCCTCGGCGAAGGTGGACAGCGGGGTGACGCCCGGGACGACGGGGGACCGGCCGTAGCCGCGCAGGTCGGGCGCGACGACGCGGCGGGAGGCGGAGAACTCGGCGATCTGCGGGGACCACATCGTGCGGTCGAAGGGGTGGCCGTGGACGAGGACGAGGGGGACGCGGGCGACGGGTCGGCCCGCGGAATCGTGTTCCCCTTTGTCCTCGTATGCGAGGAAGGTGGTCATGGAATCGACCCTAGGGCGCCCCAACTCCTCGGTGCAATAAGATCTTTGCCCTCGGTGCAATGAGGAGGAAGGCCGTGGCCGACTACCGGCGTATCGCCGATCGCGTCGCGGACGACATCGCGTCCGGGCGGCTGAAGCCCGGTGACCGGCTGCCGCCGCAGCGGCTGTTCGCACGGCGGCGGGGGATCGCCGGGTCGACCGCAGGGCGCGTGTACGCGGAGCTGGTGCGGCGCGGGCTGGTGGTGGGGGAGGTCGGGCGCGGGACGTTCGTCCGGGCGGCGCCGACGGCGGCGTCGGCGGGGCGGGCGCTGGCCGAGCCGGCGGGCCCGGCGCCGGTGAACCTGGAGCTCAACTACCCCTCCGCGCCGGGCCAGTCGGAGCTGCTGGCCACCGGGCTGGCGCCGTTGCTGCGGCCGGACGTGCTGACGGACGCGCTGCGTACGGCGCCCGCGACCGGTACGGCCGCCGCGCGCGAGGCGGCGGCCGGGTTGCTGGCCACGGCCGGCTGGCGCCCTGACCCGGAACGCTTCCTCTTCGCCGGGAACGCCCGCCAGGCCATCGCCGCGGCCCTCGCCCACCTCGTACGGCCCGGGGGCCGCGTCGGCGTCGAGTCCCTCACGTATCCCCTGGTCAAGGAGATCGCCGGACGGCTGGGGGTGACCCTGGTGCCGCTCGCGACGGACGGGGAGGGGCTCCGGCCGGAGGCCGTGGCCGCCGCGCACCGGGCCGCGCCGCTGTCGGCGGTGTACGCGCAGCCGACGCTGCACAATCCGACGTCCATGACGATGGGGGCGGGACGCCGGGCCGAACTCGCGCGAGTGCTCCGGGAGTTGGACCTTCCGGTGATCGAGGACCGGATCTGGTCGTTCCTGGCGGGCGGCGATACGGGCACGGGCGGCGATACGGGCACGGGCGGCGCTCGGCCCGAGAATGCGGGCGGAGGTGTCGGTGACGCGGCGGCGCTGCCGCCGTTGGCCGCGTACGCGCCCGAGCGGGTGTACGTCGTGGACGGGCTGTCCAAGCGGGTGGCGCCGGGGCTGACCGTCGGGTTCCTGGTGGTGCCGGAGGGACGGGTCGGGGGCGCGGCGGCCGCGTTGCGGTCGGGCGGCTGGGTGGCCGGGCGGTTCGCGTTGGAGGCGGGGGTGCGGTGGATCGGGGACGGCACGGTCGAGCGGCTGGTCGCGGCGAAACGGGCCGACGCGGCGGCACGGCAGCGGCTGGTCGCCGAGCACCTCGCGGGGTTCACCGTGCGGGGGGACGCACGGGCCTACTACGCGTGGTGGGAGCTGCCCGGGCCCTGGCGGGCGGACACGTTCCGCGCGGCGGCCGCCGAACGGGGCGTGGCGGTGACCCCGGGGCCGGCGTTCAGCGTCGCGGGGGCGGGGCGGGGGACGGCTCCGGGCGGTCCGGCGGCCGGCGCCGCGGCTTCCGCCGCCGACTGCGTCAGGCTCGGGCTCGCGTCGGTTCCTCCGCCGGTGCTGGCGGGGGCGCTGCGGACGCTCGGCGATGTCGTACGAGGTGGCCCGTGAGCCAGGCGGTCGCGGCCACGGTCGTACCGAGGAGCAACAGCCCCCAGGTCACCGTGCGCAGGGTGGCCGTGAGGGCGTCGTAGACGGCACCCGCTGCCGCCGGGGAGACGTCCGGGGGCAGGTCGGCGAGGGTGAGGTGGCGGCCGAGGGCGACGGCGACGCCGAGCAGCGCACCGCCGAGCGCCGCGCCGAGACCTGTCGCGCAGACCGCCCGACGACGCTGCGTCGCGACGAGTACGCCCCCGGCGGCCAGTGCGAGCGCACCGACCGGAAGCCAGAACGCGGCGATTTCGAGCACGCGATACCCCTTTCGAAGCTGGACCAGTTCCGTGGCCGACAACACCTCGACCTCGGTGCGCGCGACCGGGATGCGGTGGGCGAACGGCACGTGGTCGCGCACGAGTTGCCGTTTGACGCGCTCGGCGACCGGTGCGAGGTCGAGCGCCACCCCCCGCGCCCCGCCGACGCCGGGCCCGCCCGCGCCGCCGCTGTCGGTGTCGTCCGCGCGCACCGCCGTCAGCACCGCGTCGTGCGCCGCCCGGTTCACCATGTGCCACGCCGTGCGGAACGCCTCGGTCTGGGTGAAGGAGCGCGCCGCCTCGTGCGTGAACTCCCGTACCGGGCCCCGCAGTGGCGGCCCCACCCGGACCTCGCGCAGGACCCCGGCGGCGACCGCGTCCGCGAGCGCCTCCCGTACGGCCGGGTCGGTGGCCAGCGGCGCCATGACCGCCTCGTACCGCGTCCGGTCCGCGAGTTCGTACGTCGCCCACGCGGCCAGCGCGCCCACCGGCGTCAGCAGGCAGGCGAGCGCGGTCAGTACGGCCGACAGGGCGCCGCGGGCACGGTGGGACACCCCTCCAGGCAAGACCCCCGCCCACGACGTCGCGAGCGCTCCGGACCCACGTGACTGCGAATGGCCCCACAGGACAAGCCGAACGGGGAGGGGCGGCGGCGGAGTCCGCTCCGGTGGAGCACTCACTCGAACGGGTGTTACCTGGAGGAAGAGTGACAGGGGTGGCGAAGGGGGTGCCGAGGAGGCAAGGCATGCGTAGTGACCCGCGTACTCCGAGTTCTTCCCTCTCCCCGAGTTCTCCGCCCACTTCTGCCCTGCGGGCCCTCGTCGCGGCCGGGATCACCGGTGGTGTGCTCGCGGTGTCGGCGCTCGGCACCACGGCGGCGGGCGCCTCCGACGGCTCCGTCCGGGGCACGGTCGTCTCCGGCGGCGACCTCAACCTCCGCGCACAGCCGACCACGGACTCCCGCGTCGTCGGCTCCCTCGCGCCCGGCAGCCGGGCCGTCGTCGACTGCGAGGTCCGGGGCCAGAAGGTGTTCGGCGACCCGCACTGGTACTGGCTCGGTGACGTCCGAGGCTGGGCGAGCGCGGTGTACGTCGACACGCACGGGCGCTCGGTGCCGAACTGCACGGACCCGTGCCCGAACTGGAAGGACTGCGATCCCTGCCAGGACGGGCACGGTTCCGGGTCTGTCTCGTTCACGTGGACCTTCACGGCCTCCGGCACCTGGGAGTGGGAGGAGGAGTGAGAGTCAGCGCAGGCGGTGGCCCGTCGCGTCCTCGTGGGTGTAGTAGCGGTAGAACGCGACCGCGAACACCGCCGCCGCGACGGCGAGGGACATGAGCGTCGCGCGCACCACGGTGTGCTGGGGGGCCTGGCTGTAGAGGAAGCCGAAGGCGCAGCCGGCGAAGGCGGCCCAGAGGACGGCGTGCGGTTCGCGGCGGAGGAGGGGTGCGACGGTCTGTACGGCGATGAAGAGCGCCGCGAACACGAACGCGGTCACGAAGCCGAAGAGGAGGTTCCAGCCGGTGATGGGGCCGGCGTCACGGTTCATGGCCGCGGCCCAGTAGCCGTAGACGAGGCCGAGGACCACCGGCAGGATCAGCTTCGTGAGCCGGTGGGTGCGCTCACTGAAGACGTCGGGCGTGGCCGGCCCCGCCGACCTGCCCGGGACCGAGGGCCGACCCGGGATCACGGGCCGCCCCGGAGTGGGTGCCGATTGAGCCATGGGAGCACTCCTCTCTTCCCTCCCCCGCCACTCTCCGCCCCGTCTACCAGACCACACCTGGGGAGGGCCCCTGGCAAGTCGGGGGACGGGGGTGGTGACGGGGGTGGGCGGATGCGGGGGGCGCGGGGCCGTGTTTCGCTGGTGGGCATGCGGATGCGGATGCCGGTGCCGCTCGGGCGCCGGGAGCCGGACCCCGTCGCGCGGCAGCAGCCGCTGCGTATCCGCGGGCGGAACGTCGCCTGGCTGCCGCCGCTCGTCGTGCTGCTCGCCGTACCGGTGGTCGACTGGATGACCGGCGGCGACTTCCGGGTCATCTCCTGGCTGGTCCTGGTCCCGGGCACCGCCGCCGCGGTCTGCCGGGTGTGGACGACGGCGCTGTTCGCGGCGCTCGCGATGTTCATGTACATCCTCGGCGACAACTCCTGGCCCCACCAGGAACGCACCGGCCTCCCCGACTTCGTCCTCGTCGCCCTCGGCGGCATCCTCTCCGTGCTGGCCTGCGCGGTACGGCTGCGCGGCCAGGAGCGCATGCTGCACATGCGGGCCGTCGTCGACACCACCCGCCGTATCCTGCTCCGCCAGCTCCCGCCGGACGTCGGCGGCCTGGACCACGCCGAGATCTACCTCGCCGCCGACAGCGAGGCCCGCGTCGGCGGTGACTTCTACGACATCCAGCCCAGCCCCCACGGCACCCGCGTCGTCATCGGCGACGTCCAGGGCAAGGGGCTCGCGGCGGTCGAGGCGGCCTCCGTGCTGCTCGGCACGTTCCGCGAGGCCGCCTACCACGAGGCCGACCCGGCCACCGTGGCCGAGCGGTTGGAGACCCGTATGGTCCGCCACGTGCGCTACTGCGCGCACGTCGGCCGCGACGACGCCGAACGCTTCGCCACCGCCGTCCTCCTCGACTTCCCCGAACTGCGCAGCGCGCGCACCGACTGGGGCCCGGACCTCACGGGGCTCGACGCGCTCACCGTGGACGTCGTCAACTTCGGCCACGAACCCCCGCTGCTGCTCTCCCCCCTCGGGGTGCGCTTCCTCCCGATGGAGGACGGACTGCCGCTGGGGCTCGGTGAGTTGGCGCCGCGCGACACCCGGACGGCCACCGTGCGGCTCGCCGCCGACGAGACGTTGCTGCTGGTCACGGACGGGGTGACGGAGGCGCGTGACGGGCGCGGGGTGTTCTTCCCGCTCCGCGAGTACCTCGCCCGCGCCCTCGCCGCCGGGGCGCCCGTCCTCGACCCCGAGTGCCTGGTCGGCCTCGTCCGTGACGGCGTCCTCGCCCACACCGGCGGCGGCCTCGACGACGACACGACGATCTTCGCGGTGCGCCGGGCGACGGAGCCGCTGCGCCGGGCTCCGGGCGCCCCGCGGTGAGCGCTCGCGCCCTGCTCCTGCCCTGCTCCTTTCCCCCTTCGCACGTGCAGCGGTTACCGTGCTGGCTGGTGCAGGTGATCGACGGGGAGGGAACGATGCCCGGAACGGTGCTGCTGATCGCGGCCTCTCCCATGGGCAAGGGGTGCCTGGTGGACGCGGCCTCCGTGCTCCCCGTACTGGCGGCCGTCACGCCCGAGGTGCTGTCCGGCACGGGGACGGCCAACGTCGTGGAGCTGGCCGATCCGCTGGAGCCGCAGGCCGTCCTGACGCGGTTGCGTGCGGCGGCCACCGCGCCCGGACCGCTCACCGTGTACCTCGCCGGGCAGCTGCAACTCGACCGCAAGCAGCGGCTCGTGCATCTGGCGCTGGCGCGTACGACACCGGCGACCGTGCGGTACACCGCGTTCCCCTGGCACTGGATCGTGGAGGAGCTGAGGCTGCGTACGCCCGGGACGACGACGTTGTTCGTCGATCTGCACGCCGACGCGGAGGTGTGGCAGCAACTGGCCGGACAGCCGTTGACGCTCGGGCCGGGGGTGAGCGTGTACGGGCGGGTCGCGCCGCCGGTTGCGGGGGTGCGGCGGAGCGTGGCCGTGCCGGGGTACATGAAGGCGCTGGCGACCATACTGCGGAGTGGACAGCGGCCGGAGCCGGCGGTGCTGCACGAGCAGGTGCTCGCCCGCACGGGAGGCTACGGCGACCTGGTCCTCTCCTACGACGCCACGGGCGGGGTGCGGGGTGCCGTGCCGCGGGCCACGCCGGGTGCCGTGCCGGGTGCGGTGCGGGGTGCCATGCCCGGAGGTCTCACCCCCGCCGCCCCCACCCCTCCCCGTCCGCAGGGTGCCGCGCCCCAGGCGTCCCGAAGCCGTCCTCCGGCCCTGCCCGCGCCTCCGGCGAACCCCCCGTCCACGCCCCCGGCGAACGACGCGGCCGTGGTCGACCCGCACGCCGCCATCAGTGCGGCCGTCGGGGCCGGGCTGCATGCCGAGGCCGACGCCCTTGCCGCTCGGTGCGAGCAGGGGGCCCTGCGGGAGTTCGGGGACGGGTCGGAGGAGGTCCTGCACTGGCGGGAGGTGCGGGCGGACCTGGCCATGTTCGCGGGCGACCCGGCGGGCAGCTGCGCGGCCTGGATGGGGGTCGCCCGGGCGCGGCTCGCGGCGGGACGGTCGGCCCAGGACCCGGCGGTCGAGGCCGCGGTCGACCGGGCGCACCACCAGTGGGGGTTGATCACGGACACCGCGCGCGCCCATGAACTCGGCGTGGAATTCGTGGAGTTGCGGGACCGGGTGCCGGGACGACGCGCCGGCGCACTGGAGCACGCCCGGCAGCACCTGGCCGAACTGCGGCGGCAGCCCGCGTAGATGCTCCGGCGGCAGCCCGCGTAGACGCTGCGGCGGCGGCTGGATGAGGGATGAGGTCGGTCCGGCACGTACCCGGTAGGCCGAGCCGGTCGATGAGCCGTCGTTCCGTTCGTCATAGATCGATGAGCCGTCGATCAGGGCGAATGCCGGGCCGACCTCGGAGGGGGAGTTGTACGAGGTCACCCTGTGCGTACACAGGGTGGACACCGCACGTTGATCACTTAAGCGGTCGTCGCTCCGGAACGGATCGGAGCCGCATCAGAGATCGCTCAGAAACTCCCCAGCCGTGGGTAAAGTCCACATCGGGTCACCACCCATGGGTTATGCGGGCGGTTCAGGAGGGCGCCGGGATGCGCACCCTGAACCAGGCTCCTCGGCGCGAGGGTTCGGACGGTTCCAGGGTGACCACGCCCCCGTGGGCCGTCGCGATCGCCGCCACGATGCTGAGGCCGAGCCCGCTGCCGGCGGCCCGCGTCTCCGCGCCGCGTACGAAGGGGTCGAAGAGCCGGGCGCGGAGTTCGGCGGGGATCCCCGGGCCGTCGTCCAGCACCTCGATCACCCGGTGGCCGTCCTCCGTACCGAGCCCGAGCGTGGTCGTCGTCCCCGGTGGCGTGTGGACGCGGGCGTTGGCCAGCAGGTTGGCGACGAGCTGGTGCAGCCGCAACGGGTCACCGGTGACCGTGTGGTCGCCGGGTGCCAGCAGCAGCCGTACGGGACGGTCGGGGTGGCAGGCACGGGCGGCGGAGACCGCGTCGCGGCACAGCTGGGCCAGGTCCACGCAGGTCAGTTGGAGGGGCTGGCCGAAGTCCAGGCGGGTCAGCAGCACCAACTCGTCGATGAGCGCGCCCATCCGGCCGACCTCGGTGGTGATCCGGTCGAGCGCCTCCCGCCGCATCGGTTCGTGGGCGGGGTCGTCGACCCGGGCGAGTTCGGTGTAACCGGAGATCGTGGTCAGCGGGTTGCGCAGCTCGTGCCCGGCGGCAGCCATGAACTCGCGCAGCCGCCGCTCGGTGTCCTGCCGTTCCCTGACCTCTCGGCGGCCGAGGCGGCGGGCGCCGATCAGGACGGTGGCCAGGAGGGGGAGCGCGGCGGCCGTCTCGACCTGGAGCAGGTGCGCGACGGCCCGCCGGTCGTCGGCGGTGGACCGGGCGGTGACGACGTAACCGGCCTGGTGATCCCGGCCAGCGTCCGTCGTGCGCACCACCTTCGCGCGGTAGCTTTTCCCGAACGCCGAGGGTTCCGACCGGGCCGCGTACGCCTTCAGCCGGGCGGACGTCAGTGCCGGGAACGCGGGCAGGCCCGCCGACCCCGGGTGACGCTCGACGACCCTGCCCCGGTCGTCGAGGACGAGGACGAGACCGTTCTCGCCGAGGGGCGGGGCCGGGGGGACCGAAGCGGAGGGGGCGCCGCTGGCTCGCGTGATCTCCTGGTCGGTGCGGGCGGTGAGGTGGTGGGCGAGGGTGTGGGCGGAGAGGGCGGCGACGGCGCCCAGGGTCGCGATCATGGCGATCAGCCAGAAGCAGACGGTGCGTTGACCCGTGCGGTGGGGGCGGATCGGACGCTCGACCGGGGGCAGGGGGCGGCCGGGAAGGGGCCGCGGGCTCGTGTCGTCCGGGGCGAGCAGCCCGACGGCCCGGATGTTCTCCCCCAGCCCGGCGAACCCACTCACCGCCACGACCCACCCGGCCGACGGGGCAGGTCGGCGATGGGCCCGGAACGGGCCCCGTTCAGCTCGCGCACAGTTGGTAGCCCACTCCTCTGACCGTTCGTATGAGGGACTGGCCCGGCTCGCCCAGTTTGCGGCGCAGATAGTAGATGTACGTGTCGACGACGCCCGAGCCCTCGTCGCGGTGGTTCCAGACGCGTTCCTGGATCTGGCGCCGGGACAGCACCCGGCCGGGGTTCTCCATCAGGTAGCGCAGGAGGGCGAATTCGGTGGTGGTGAGCTCGACGGGGCGGCCGTCGGCCCAGACCTGGTGGGCGTCGATGTCGAGCTGGACCGCGCCGGCGCTGAGGCGGTTGCGGTCGGGCGCGGAGTGTCCGCCGCCGGCCCGGCGCAGCAGGGCGCGCACGCGGGCGGCGATCTCCTTCAGCTCGAAGGGCTTGACGACGAAGTCGTCGCCGCCCATGTCCAGCCCGCGGACCCGGTCGTCGACGCCGCCGAGCCCGGTGAGGAACAGCACCGGGACCGTGTTGCCCCGGTCGCGCAGCGTCCGGCACACCTCGAAGCCGCTCAGGTCGGGGAGGTTGACGTCGAGGAGGATCAGATCGGGGTCGTACCGGGTGACGGCCTGGAGGGCCTGGCGGCCGGTGGCCGCGGCGGTCACCTGGTGGCCGAGGAACTCCAGCGCCATCGTCAGCATGGAGCGGATCCCCTCCTCGTCGTCCACGACGAGGAGGCGCCCCGGCGAACCGGCGGGCGGGACTGTTGAAGAGGCGGAGGGCACAGGCGTGGTCATGTCCTGTTCCTTTGCGACCGTGGCCTCAGATTGAGGTCTCAAGTTTCGAACAGGGCCGTATCGTCACACGTACCGGCAGGTAAGGGAGACCGCTTCCGGCATCATTCGGAATCCCCCGTTCCCCGCAACTCGCCCGCGGCGCCCTCCCGGCTCACCGCGCACCCCTGGGGGCGCTGAGCAAGGATGTCGACCTCGGGCCCCTCTCCGTTCACCTGTCATCACGTCATGGCCACATATTGCTCCCGTGAACCCCTAGGCATGTTCAGGCCATTCTTGGTTGCCTGCTGCTCAGGTGAGTGTCCGGGGCATGTCTTTCACCTCGGCTGCCCCCTCCCCGCCATCGCTTTCCGGCCATACCGGCGGGTAGCAAGTTAAGTCGCGCACGTCTTGATCCAGTAATCCCCCGGCACTCCGTTCACTGCCGTCACACAGGGGATGCATGATGCGCACGCGGATACGAAGACTCGTCATCTCGGTTCTGGCCCTGGCCCTGATCGTCATCACGGGAGCGGTTCCGTCAACCGCCCTGTCCACGACCGCCACCGCCGACAACACCGCCGCGGCCACCCGGACCGCGCCCGCCGCCAGAACCGCGGCGGACCTCCCGAAACCACCCAAGGCCATGACCCTGGCCGAGCGGCGCAAGCAGGTGAAGCAGTCCCGGGACGAGCTGTCGCCGATGCGCGGGTACGCCGACTCACCCGGCAGGAAACCCAAGGGCAAGCCTCACCCCCGCCCCGACGGAACCGACATGAAGCACGGCCCCGCCGCCGACGAGTCTGAGAACGGAACCGCCGGCAAGACCCTCACCCCCCAGGCTGCCGCCGCGACCTCCGACCCGGCGTGGGTGTCCGCCTGGGCCGTCGCCTGGCCGGGCGAGTTGTCCATCGGCGGACAGGTGAAGTTCTCCTCCGGTACGGGGGCCAACTATTCCGGGCTGTGGATGTACGTCCTCGACGAGGCCGGGACCATCGTCTACGACCAGGAGATCAACCGGGCCACGGACGACCCGGTCAACAAGGACCTGGATAACGGGGCCTGGTGCTACGGCTGGTGGGCCGGCAACGGCGGCTCCCACCCCGCCGACCAGTGCTTCTGGTGGACCGGCAACAAGCTGGGCGGGCACCTGGAGGACGGCAAGGAGTACTACGCCTGGATCTTCCTCAAGGGCTCCGACGGGACCTGGAGCCCGAACGGGACGACGTCCCCGCTGGTGGAGGCCTTCTACACCCCGGAGATCCCCGGCGCGCAGGCCGGTATCTGCTCCTGCTACGCCCAGGCCCACCGCGCCGACCCGATCAACACGGCCACCGGCATGTTCTTCGAGCAGCTCACCGACGCACGCCTGGTCGGTGTCGGTGAGCAGGTGTCCCTGGAGCGCACGTATCGCTCGAACTCCGCCAAGTCCGGGCTGCTGGGACGCGGTTGGGCGACACCCTTCGACGTCAGGCTGACCGTCGCCACGGACAAGGCGACGTACCAGGCCGACGACGGCGCCGAGTTCGTCTTCACGCAGGCGAGCGACGGGACGTACACGGCTCCGGCGGGGTCGGCGGCCAAGCTCGTCAAGGGCGGCGCCACCTACACCGTCACCACGCCCGATCACACCAGGCGGACGTTCAGCGGCACCGGGCAACTGACGTCCGTCGTGGACGGGTCCGGACAGGGGCTCACGCTGACGTACGCCTCCGGCAGGCTGTCCTCGGTCAAGGACGCGGCGGGCCGTACGACCGACTTCACGCTGAACGCCGACGGCCAGGTCACGAAGGTGGGTCTGCCGGACGCCACCTCGGTGTCGTACGCCTACACGGACGGTCTGCTGACCTCCGTCACCGACCCGGCGGGCAAGGTCTCCTCGTACGCCTACGGCACCGACAAGCGGCTGTCCTCGTTCACCGATCCGGCGGGCGGCAAGGTCGCCAACACCTATGACGCCGACGGTCGGGTCAGCACCCAGACGGACCCCAACGGCAAGAGGACCACCCTCACCTGGGACGGCGAGAGCGAGTCGCACACCACCGCGCCGGACGGGGGCGTGTGGACCGACATCTACGCCGGCAACGTACTGATGGAGAGCATCGACCCCTACGGCGAGCGCGTCTCCTACAGCTACGACCGCTATCTCCGGCCGGTCGAGATCACCGACCAGCGCGGCAACAGCACGGAGATGACGTACGACAGCGCCGGGCGCATGCTCACGCGTGGTGCGCCGTCGTCGCTGGGCTACTCGGAGAGTTGGACCTACGACAGCGCGGGCAATGTCCTCAGCCACACGGACGGGCGCGGCAACAAGACGACGTACACCTACGACACGAGCAACCGGCTGACCTCCGGCACCGACCCGGCGGGCGGGAAGACGTCGTACACGTACACCGCGCTGGGTGCCCTGGCGACCGTGACGAGCCCGCGCGGGAAGACGACGACGTACGGGTACGACGCGAAGGGGAACCGGACCTCGGTCACCACCCCGCTGGGTGAGAAGTCGACGTTCACGTACGACGACGCGGGGCGGATCACCTCCAAGACCGACCCCCGGGGCAATGTGGCGGGCGCGGACCCGGCCGACCACACGACCACGTACGCCTATGACGGGCGTGGTCTGCTCAAGTCCGCCACCGATCCGCTGGACCGCACCACCACCTACGGCTACAACGGTGCCGAGCAGCTGACCTCGGTGAAGGACCCGGCCGGGAACACCACCACGTACGGGTACGACGACGCCGGCAACCTGATCCGGACCACCGACGCGGCCGGCAAGTCGGTCACCCGCACCTTCGACTACGGTGCCCGCCTCACCTCCGAGACGGACCCGCTGGGCAACCGGACCACCTACACGTACGACAAGGTGGGCCGGCTGATCGCCTCGGTCTCCGCGCGCGGCAACGTCTCCGGCGCCGACCCGGCCGCGTACACGACGACCTACGCCTACGACGCCGCCGGCAACCGCACCTCGGTCACCGACCCGGCCGGCAACTCCGTCACCACCGAGTACGACGCCGTGAACCGGCCCGTCGAGGTGACCGACCCGCTGGGCAACGCGACGAGCTACACCTACGACGCCGTCGACAACGTCACCAAGGTCACCGACGCCCGCGGCTACGGCGTCTCCTCGGTCTACGACAAGAACGACCGGGTCAGCAGCACCACCAACCAGCTCTCGAAGACCACGGGCTACACCTACGACGCCGACGGCAATCTGCTCAGCCGCACCTCACCCCTGGGCTTCAAGGAGTCCTGGACCTACGACGCCGACGGCCGCCAGGCCACCTCGGTGGACCCACGCGGCAACATCTCCGGTGCCGACCCGGTCCAGTTCACCACCACCAACGGGTACGACGCCGACGGCAACCTCGTCACCGTCACCGACCCTCTCGGCGGGGTGACGACCACCGCCTACGACGCGGTGGGCAACGTCACCAGGCGCACCGACGCCGACAAGCGCGCCACCTCGTACGCCTACGACGAGCTGGACCGGCTCACCACGGTCACCGCCCCCGACGGCGGCACGACCGCCTACGGCTACGACCTGGCGAGCAACGTCAGCAGGCGCACCGACGCCAACGACCACGTCACCACGTACGGCTACGACGCGGCCCGGAGGCTGACGTCGGTCACCGATCCGCTGGACCGGGTGACCTCCTACGCGTACGACGCCGAGGGCAACCGGACCAGGAAGACCACCCCGCGCGGCACCACGAACCACACCTATGACACCCGCGGGCTGCTCACCAAGGTCGACTACTCCGACTCCACACCCGACGTCACGTACGCCTACGACGACGCCGGCCGGATGACGACCCGCGCCAACGCGAAGATGTCCGAGGACTTCGGCTACGACGCGACTGGCAACCTCACCAAGACCCGGGCCTTCTCGTACACCTACGACGCGGCCGGGCAGATGCTCACCCGCAAGTACTCAGACGGCAACACCATCGGCTACTCCTACGACAACGACGGCCGTACGTCGTCCATGACCGCCGACGGGGTCACCACCACCTACACCTGGGACGCGGCGGCCCGTCTGACCCGCTCCGCGCTGCCCAACACCGAGAACGAGGACCGCGTCTACGACCGGGCCGGCCGGCTGACCTCGGTCACCTCCGCCAAGTCCGGCGCCACGGTCACGAAGACGGCGCTCACCCTGTCCGCCGCCGGGCTGCCGACGCACGTCGACGTCACCCGGGCCGGGGTCGCCACCGGCGGCTGGGACCTCACCTACGACGCGGCGGGGCGCCTCACCTCCGGCTGCTTCCCGCAGCCCTGGGTCAGCGGCTGCGCCGCCGCCCGCACCACGTCCTACACGTACGACAAGGTCGGCAACCGGCTGACCTCCACCCTGGGCACGACCAGCACCGGTTACGCCTACGACGCGGCCGACCAGCTGACGTCCAGCACCACCGGCACCACGACCACCTCCTACGCGTACGACGCCGAGGGCAACCAGACCAAGGCGGGCGCCGACACCTTCACCTACGACCTGGCCGGGCAGATCTCGGCGGCCAACGTCGCGGGCAGCGCCTACACCTACGACCACGACGCGAGCGGCAACCAGGTCACCACCGCCAAGGACGGCACGGTCACCAGCCGCACCCAGTGGGACCCGAACGGGCCGCTGCCTATCCTGGCCACCGAGTACGACGGTGCCTGGGCGATCAAGCAGTCATACCGCTACGACCCGCTGGGGCAGCCCACCGCCACCGAGACCGGCTCCGGCACGCTCTTCTACTACCACCACGACACCCAGGGCTCCCCGGTCGACGTCACCGGCAGCACGGGGACCGTCCACCAGCGCTGGGCCTACGACCCGTTCGGTACCCGCGTCCTGAACACGGTCACCAGCGGCGCCCCCGCGAGCACCCCCTCCTACACGGGCGCCCGCTACGAGACGACCACGGGCAACCTGGACCTGCACGCCCGGCAGTACAACACCGGCACGGGCCGCTTCACCCGCCCGGACCCGGCCACGCGGAGCCTGATGACTCCGTATGTCTCGCCGTATGCCTACGCCGACAACACGCCCACGCGGTACACGGACCCGAGCGGCCTGACGCCCGATGATCCGAACAACGACCGTGTCGACAGCCTCGGTGAAGGCCTCAAGATCTTCGGCGACGCCTTCATCGATGTCTTCAAGGCGCCCTTCGAGTTCATGGGCGACGCCCGGGACGCCGTCACCGGCGAGAACGGCGGCGTCGGCGCCTTCACCGACAAGTACCTCCCCGTACGCCCGGCCTACCGCCTCTTCCGCGCCGAGTACCTCCTGCGCGAACAGGGCTGCGACGCCCTCGCCGACCTGTACGCGGACGCGGCGGACGAATTCGTTCAGCAGCTGGTCCTGACCGGAGTCGGCGGGCTCACCGGTTGGCGGCGACAGGCGTACGAGTCAGAGGTGTCGACCCTCAATTCGGGAGGTATAGCTCCGCGCGACTCGAAGGGGAAATACTCCAAGCGTGACGGTGAAGAGGGGCGGGACGGCTCGAACGATGAACTGACGACCTGGGAGAACCTCATTCTGGATGGCGCGACGGTGGTCGCCAGAGAGGTTTCGGTGAAAGCTCCCGGGTTCAAGGTTCGCAAATTCGACGGGCTCATCAACATAAGCGGTCACTGGTACGGGATCGAGACCAAGGGGGGAAGCGCCAAGCGTAATCCGGATCAGAAGAAGTTCGACGACTGGCTCAACCTCCCTGGAAACACGGTCACCACGAAGGACGGGCTCGTTCTCGAAGGTGTGTTCGACTCCTGGATACCGCCGGGTAGCATGAAGTCGCGCGAGCATCTGGACGATTGAGTCGGACGAGACAATTCAGCGGAGGACGGCCGTGAGCTACGATCTTGCGTTCTGGTACGAGGAAGACGCCGTCGACGCCGCGGCCGCCTACGCGAAATATGACGCCATGACGGACGGGGAGTCAGGGGTGGTCGCGCGGAACCCGCGGGTTCTGGAATTCCATCGGGACGTCCTGCGGATTCATCCGGACCTCTCGGAAGACATGTCCGAGGAGGAAGCCGAGCGATCTCCCTGGACTTCTTCCGTCTATTGCAATGGCGAGTGCGTGCTGGTCAGCATCGCCTGGTCCCGGAAGAGCGAGATCGTCGCCGCTCTCGTCGACATGGCGCGCCGCCGAGGCCTTCTCACCTACGACCCGCAACGGGAGGCGGTCATCGAGGCGTGATGATCTGATCCGGCCCCAAGGGGAGGGCGCCCCCGGTCGGGGGCGCCCTCTCTGTCAGCTGGTGTAGATGAAGTACTTCCACGGGCCGTACGTCGTGGTGTTGACGTTGTCGCCCGAGGTCGTGTCGTGGTACTCCGAGCGGAAGCGGAGGCGGATGTTCGTGGTCGGGGTGCCGGTGAGGGTCACATCGGACCGGCCCGCGGTGCCGAGGGGGAAGTACTCGGAGCCCCCGTCGTGCCAGGCGCCGTTGTAGTGGAACTGCAGCTGCAGGCGCTGCTTGCGCTCCGGGTAGTACGACATCGTGGTCTTCAGGACCGGGTCCTTGGACTTGCGGATGTAGTGGTACTTCTGGCCCCACGCCGACCGGGTCGTGTAGTGGCCCGAGATCGACGACGAGATGGCGACCTTGGTGTAGACGGTGTTGGTGACCGTCCTCGGCTTGTAGCGCGAGTCGCCCGCGAACTTCACCGAGAGCTTGGTGTCACGCTTGAGGTCCACGGTGACCGACAGGTTGCCGCTGGAGTTCACCGTCCCCGACTTCACCAGCTTGTTCGGCCGGTCCGAGCCGTACGGGTCGGCCCAGATCTCGACCTTGCGGTTCTTGTACGTCGTGCCGAGGTGCGCCGTGAACTTCACGTCCGCGCCGTACGCGTACGTCTTGCGGTTCTTGTCCAGCGTCAGCGTCGGCGTCGCCCGCGAGACCTCGACGGAGCGCGAGGCGGACGCGGCGGTGTGCTCCGCGTCGCCCGCGTACGACACCTTGTAGGTGACCTTGCCGCCGGCCGGCGGGGTGTCCGTGAAGGAGAACTTGCCGCCCGTGCCCAGCGTCTTCGTGCCGAGGGACTTGCCCGTGGGGGACTCCAGGTCGGTCCGGGTGACCGTGAGCGGGGTGCCGGCGGGCAGGGCCAGGCCCGAGGTGAGCTTGCCGGAGACCGTGAGCGACTTGGCGCGGGTGGCGGTCGCCGGGGCGCTCACGGTGAGGGTGGCGGCGTACTTGCGAGGCGCGTCGAGGACGTGGAAGAGGCTGCCCTCGCCGCTCCCGGTCAGCACGAACAGCTTCTGGCCGTCGCCGGACCAGCCGATGGAGTGCCCGAAGAACGGCATCCAGTCGCGGGACAGGTTGCGGACGCTCGCGGGCTTGTCGGCGCCGACGGGGAAGACGTACGTGTCGCCGGCGTCGTCGGTGTCGATGACGGTCGCCGCGACCGTGCCGTCCGGGGCGACACTGACGTTCTGCGGATCGTCGGCAACCGGGTAGGTGCGCACCTCCGAGAGGTCGGAGAGCCGGTACTCGGTGAGCGCCCTGTTGCTGGGCCCCGCCACCACGACCGACTTGCCGTCCGGCATCAGGGCGGCGTCCTCGTAGTCGCCGCCCTTCTCGGCGGAGGCGTGGATCACAGGGGTGCCGGAGGAGATGTCGTAGACGACGATCGGGGCCGAGCTGATGCCGAAGTCGAGGGCCGTCAGGGTGCCCGGGTTGTCGGGATCGGCGAGCAGCACCGGCTGGCCGGACCAGTTGTAGCCGGCCGCGAGGTCCAGGTTCACCGTCGGGGTTTCGGCGGTGAGGTCGACCGCGCCGATCCCGGAGTCCCAGTTCTGGCCGTAGCCGAACCAGAGCTTGCCGTCGGCGTAGGCCACCCGGTGCGGGGCGGTCTTCTCGCCGGTCGGGTACTCCGCGCTCAGCGCGAGCGTCGCGGTGTCGACGGCGACGATCTTGTCGGCCTCCGGAGCCGTGGCGTACAGCGTGCCGGAGTCCGGGCTCAGCTCGAGGTCGTTGACGCCGGGCAGACCGGTGAGGGTCTTCACGACGTTGCCCGCGTAGTCGGCGACGATGACCTTGCCGCCGTCGGAGAGGAAGACCTGCTGGTGGACGCCGTCGACCACCGTGTCGTCCGCCCAGTCCGAGAGCGGGAACGGCTTGGCGCTGTCGGCCGACGCCGTGGGCGCGACCGCGAGGGCGGCCGAGCTGAAGAGGACTGCCAGCGCGGTGGCAGCCGGAAGAGTGCGCATACGCACAGGTTTCGAACCCCCCGGAACGAAAGAAATGGGCGCGTCGTCGGATGCCGTCGCGCGGGGCCGGTGTGTTCGACCTGTGCCGCGCGTGTGACACCTGTGACGCGTGAGCGAAGACTAGGTCATGCCTCTGACAAGAGGGTCACAGGGGGTGGTGGGGAACTCAACGTATTTACGGGACGCCCGTCCACTCCGGCGCACGCGCCCTCCACGCACCCCGCGCGCGGTCACCCGAACGGCCCTGAGGTGCGCCGTCACCCGGTCGGCCCACTGCTATCCACAAGGGGAGGGGACGTATCCGACGTACCCGCGAAGGGAAGAACCACCCATGGTCAGCCTGTCCGTCGACCTGCCCGTCGACTTCACCCAGGGCCTGAACGACGCCTGGTCCAAGGTCGCGCAGTTCGTACCGCAACTCGTCGCCTTCCTCGTCATCCTGGTCGTCGGCTGGTTCGTCGCGAAACTGGTCTCCCGCGTCGTCGACCGCGTCCTGCGCAAAATCGGCTCCGAGCGCCTCTCCGAACGTGCCGGAACGTCACGGCTGCTGCGGGACTCCTCGTACGACCTGACCGGCATCCTCCGCCGGATCGTGTACTACGCGCTGATGCTGATGACCCTGCAGTTCGCGCTGGGCGTCTTCGGCGCGAACCCCGTCAGCGCCCTGATCGACGACATCGTGGGCTGGCTGCCCCGCGCCGTCGTCGCCGTGGTCCTCGTGGTCGTCGCGATGGCCGTCGCGGGCGCGGTGCGCGGGATCGTCGGGGGCGCGCTCGCCTCCCTCTCCTACGGCCGCGCCCTCGCGACCGCCGTCTGGGCCTGCGTCGTCGGCCTCGGCGTCATCGCGGCGCTCGGCCAGGCCGGCATCGCCCGCGACGTCACCCGGCCCGTCCTCTACGCCGCGCTCGGCACGGTCGCCGGCATCCTCGTCGTCGGTGTCGGCGGCGGCCTGATCGGGCCGATGCGGCAGCGCTGGGAGCGGATGCTGACGACGGTGGAGCGGGAGACCGTGCAGGCGCGCGGGAGCGTGGCGGCGTACCGGGCGAGCCGCGAGGCGGCGATCGGCCACCAGGCCGGCTCCCGCGAGCGGGCGGACACGGCGAGCACCGAGAGCTGACCGCCACGCACGACGACGGCGGCGCCCGGCCTCGATGGAGAGCCGGGCGCCGCCGTCATGCGTGGTGTTCGTATCCGTCTGGTCCTCTTCGGACGGTCAGCCCGCGCCGTTCGGGTCGAAGGCGATGCCCGCGGGCTTGGCGCGGCTCAGCTCGGTGGCGAAGCGGCCGTCCTTCAGCGGGAAGTTGGCGTCGCCCCAGGTGGCGTTCTGCATCGTGCTCTGGAGGCTCGAGGTCCAGGTGTTGCTGGTGCCCGGGTAGCTGTTCCAGCTGACCAGGCCCGGGAAGTCCCAGCCGCCGTTGCCCCAGGCCTCCGCCGTCTCACCGGACTTGGCGAAGCGGAAGGCGTGGGTCAGCGCGCCGTCCTTGTGGTAGACGACCTTCAGCCGGACCCCGTCCTTCGGGACCGAGGCGAACGTGGTGGTGGAGTAGCCGCCGTGCGCGGAGACGGACACGTACTCCGGCGTGCTCGCGCCCTGCCGCACCCAGACCACCGCGGCCTCCCAGTCGTGCCGGTGCGAGGTGGCCGTGCAGTCGGCACAGCTCATGTCCTTCTCGAAGTACAGGGTGTAGACGATGGCGCACCACCCGTTGTTGCACTTCGCGCGCGAGTACGTGTTGGCCTTGCCGAGGTGGTCCGAGCGGCACTGCCCGGTGACCGGACCGCTGTCGTCGAGACCGCCGTTGAGGGCGCCGCTCGCGTTGATCGCCGCCGCCGGGAAGCAGCTGTCGGAGTCGTAGTCGAAGACCGGCTGGAACGTCTTCTGGAACGAGGTCGTGCTCTCGTTCAGCGGGGTCAGCACGCCCGCGTGCGCGCTGCCGGTGAACCCGATGGTGAGGGCGACGGCGCTGCCCGCGACCGCCGCGGCCCTGCCGAGACGGGCGAGGCGCGAACGCACGGACTCCGTGGACCTGTTCGTGGCGTGGGACATCAGCGGTTTCTCCACTCGGCTCAGCGTGGGGGGCGCCGGTGATCCGGCTCTGCGGAACCGAGGCTGGCAAGCGGAAAGTTGATCGGCACCTCCTCCCACCGGGGCAATCAACTCGGCGCCCCGCTTCCGAGTTGTTCGGCCCGGCGTACGACGGCTGTCATCAACACCACACTTCGCGCGCCCAGGGTTACGCGTGTCCACCTGCGTACGTATGGTGAGCGCCGCCTGAACCGGAAGCGGGTGATCCTGTGGGGCGTCCCGAAAGACCGTTGGACCCGGCGGCGGGGCCCGTGCAGCGCCTCGCCCACGAACTGCGGGAGCTGCGCCGGGCGGCGGGCGGCCCGTCCTACCGGGCGATGGCCGAGGACGCCGGCTTCTCCGCGACGACCCTCTCCCAGGCGGCGGCCGGTGAACGGCTGCCCTCCCTCGCCGTCGTCCAGGGCTATGTCCGGGCCTGCGGCGGCGATCCGGCCGACTGGGAGCCGCGCTGGAAGGAGGCCGACGCCGCGGCCGGCGCGGCCGCCGTGGAGGACGGCGGCGACCACCCGGCGCCGTACCGGGGCCTCGCCCGCTTCGAACCCGACGACCACGCGCTGTTCTTCGGCCGCGACCGGCTGGTGGAGGAGCTGTGCGACCTGGTCGACGCCCACCGCTTCGCGGCTGTCTTCGGCGCCTCCGGCAGCGGCAAGTCGTCGTTGCTGCGCGCCGGTTTCCTGCCCCGGCTGCGCGAGCGGATCGCCCGGCAGGAGCGCGTGCCCGCGCTGCGGGTCCTCACCCCGGGCGCCCGCCCGGCCGAGACGTACGGCCACCTGCTGACCGTGGCCGACGGCGAACCGGACAGCTGGGTCGTGGTCGACCAGTTCGAGGAGGTGTTCACCCTCTGCCGGGACGAGACCGAACGGGCCCGCTTCCTCGACCTCCTCCTCACCGCCCGCGACCCCGGCTCCCGCCTCCGGGTCCTCATCGCCGTACGCGCCGACTTCCACGCCCGCTGCGCCGAACACCCCGGCCTCGCCGAGGTCCTGCGCCACGCCGGGCTGCCCGTCGGCCCGATGACCGCCGACGAACTGCGCGAGGCGGTGGTACGGCCCGCGCAGGCTGCCGGACTCCTGGTGGAACGGTCCCTCGCCGCCACGGTCGTCGAGGAGGTCCAGGGCCGCCCCGGCGCGCTGCCCATGCTGTCGCACGCCCTGCTGGAGACCTGGCGCCGCCGCCGGGGCCGCATGCTCACGGCCGCCGCGTACGAGGCGGCCGGTGGTCTCAACGCCGCGATCGCGGCGAGCGCGGAGGCCGTCTACGGCGAACTGTCCGCGCCGCAGGCCGTCGCCGCCCGGCAGTTGCTGCTGCGGCTGGTCGAACCGGGACGGGGCACCGTCGACACCGGGCGCCCATTGACCCGGGACGAACTCTCCGAGTGCTCCCACCCCGACACCCCCGTGGTCGCGGAACGGCTCGCCCGCGCCCGGCTGCTGACCGTCGACGAGGAGGGCGTCCGCCTCGCCCACGAGTCGCTGATCGGCTGCTGGCCCCGGCTGCACGGCTGGATCGACCAGGACCGCGAACGGCTGCGCCACCACCGGCAGCTCACCGAGGCCACCCGCGCCTGGCTGGAGCACGACCGCGACCCCGGCACGCTCTACCGGGGCACCCGGCTGGCCCGGGCCGAGGAGGTGTTCCCCGGCCACGCCCGTGACCTCGCGCTCACCGAGGCCGAACGGGCCTTCCTCACCGCCGCGTTCGACGTCCGGGAGACCGAGCGGCGCGCCGCCGGCCGCGCCACGCGCCGCGCCCGGGCCCTGGTGGGCGCGCTCTCCGCGGTGCTCGCGGTGGCGCTCGTCGCCGGGCTCGCGGCCTGGCGGCAGCGCGATGACAACGTTCTCCAGCGCACGCAGAACACCGCGCGCCGGGTCGCCGCCGTCGCGGACGGCCTGCGCACCACCGATCCGCGCGCCGCGCTCCTCCTCGGCGTCGCCGCCTGGCGCATCGCCCCGCTCCCGGAGACCCGCCGCGCGCTCCTCGGCTCCCTCGCCCAGCCCGAGGTGGACGCCTTCAGCGACCCCGCCTCCGGCTACCGCTCCCAGCGGTTCCTCGCCGACTCCGGCCGCACCCTCCTCAGCGTCGACGACCGCACCTGGCAGACCTGGGACCTCGCCACCCGCCGCACCACCGCGTCCGGCCACCTCCCGCCCGGCGAGGTCCTGGCGGCGGGCCCCGACGCCCGCGTCCTCGCGATCTCGACGACGCGGGGGGCGGGGGACGGCGACGCGCACGGCGTGGTCCGGCTGTGGGACGTGCGCGCCGGCCGGTGGACCGGGGGAACGCCGCTGCGGCCGTCGGGCGGGGAGGGGACGGGGATCGCGTTCGGAGCGAGCGGGGGGAGTCATGTGGTGGGGGAGGGGGCGGGTGGTTCGGGGGCGGACGGGGCGGTCGGTGGGCGGGTGCGGGTACGGTCCGTCGTGGACGGGGCCGTGTTGTTCGAGGCGCGCGGGGTCACGCCGGCGAACGTGGCGCCCGACGGGGACGACCGGCGGGTGGTCGTGTGCCCGGCGGGGAAGGCGCCGCGCGTGCTGGAGGTCAACGGGGGGCGGGTGGTGCGCGGCTCCTGGGAACGGGAGCGCGGGGTCTGCGGCGCCGACTCGGCGGTGGTGTTCGGCACCGACGACCAGTTCGCGGTCGTGGCCGGTGGCGAGGTACGGGTGTGGGACGCCGGGACCGGCACCCGGGTGGCCGTCCTACGGGACCCCGGCGTGCGGTACGCCACCTTCAGCCTGGACGGCGGCTTCCTGGCGACCGCCGGTTCCGCCGACGAACTCCGGGTGTGGCGGCTGTCGTCACCGGCCGCCCCCGTCCTGCGGCACCCCCTCAACAACCAGCACCTGGACGGCGGCCTCGCCTGGGACCCGGGAACGCCCGTCCTGCGGTACCTGGAGGGCGGCACGGCCCACACCCTCGACCTCACCACCACGGTCACCGAGGCCTGGCGCGACCGCCCCGTGGACGGGGTCCTGCTGAGCCCGGACGGCCGCGTGTACGCGACGGCCACCAGGACGGGGCGGAGCCTGGCGCTCGGCACCGGCGGCGGCACCGGCGCGGACGAAGGCTCCGGATTCCGCTTCGAACTCCGCGACACCCGCGACGGCCGCCTGATCCGCACCCTGCCGTCCTCTCCCTCTCCCTCTCCCTCCCCCTCGCCCTCCCCCTCGCCCGCTCCCCCGGCTCCGGCCGCCGTCGCGTCTCCGGTCGGCTCCCCCCAGAGGCTCGCGCCGGCCGACACCGTCCCCAGGATGGCGTTCAGCCCCGACGGCGGCCGGTTCGTCTACGGCGTCACCGGCCCCGGTGCGCGGGGCGCGTCGCAGTGGTTCACCGTCTGGGACGTGGCCCGGGGCCGCGCACAGAGCGTGCTGGACCTGGGCCGTACCCGGTCCGGCACCGAGGTGACGGCGCTGGCCGTGACCCCCGACGGCCGCACCCTCTTCACCACCCGGACCCCGGTCGACGGCGAGCCGGGCAACGAGCAGTGGAACACCGAGACCCGCGGCCGCGTCGACACCCTCACCGGACCGGACCTGGGCGGCGCCCGTCTCGCGCTCAGCCCCCGCGACGAACTGGTCGTCGGCGACAACCGGGTGGCGCGCGGCGGCACCGGGGGGAGCGTCGCGCTGGACCTCGTCCAGGGCGACCACATCAGCGCGCTGGCGTTCAGCCCCGACGGGAGCCGGGTGGCCGCGGGCGACCGCACCGGCCGGGTCGCGTTGTGGGACGGGGATCTGCACCGCCGGGCCGGGGTCCTGCGCAACGTCTTCCCGGCCCCGCTCGGCGGCGGCACCCCGGAGGCCGTCAGCGCCCTGGCCCTCAGCCCTGACGGCCACACCCTCGCCGTGGGCGGCGACGCCGGCACCGTCCAGCTCTGGGACACCACCACCCAACAGCCCCTGGGCGGACCGCTCCCCTCCCCCGGCGAGCGCATCGCGTCACTCGCCTTCAGCCCCGACAACACGACCCTCTACGCCGGCGGCGCCCACGTCCCCCTCCTCCGCCACACGGTCGCCCCGAGCCGCACCGTCGACCAGGTCTGCGCCCGCGCCGGGAACGAGGACCTGTCGAGGGGCGAGTGGGACACGTACGTACCGGACGCGCCGTACCGAAAGGTATGCGGCTGAGGGGCACGGCCGCACGGCCCCCCGGCGATCGAGGACGATCCTCGTCGTCTGGAACGACGCCGACCGCGAGGGCGATGATGATGACGAGTTCGAGGACGAGTGACCCGGTACGGCCGAGGGCGGCGGCCGGGGTGAGGGGGGAGCGACATGCGTGAGGCCGTGGTCACGGACGCCGGGGACCGGATCCGTTGGGTCGAGCTGCCGGGGGAGGAGCCCTGCCGGGTGTATGTGCACGGGCTCGGGGCCACGTCGTCCGCGTACTTCACGGAGGTCGCGGTCCACCCCCTCCTCGTGGGGCGCCGCTCGCTGCTCGTCGACATGCTCGGGCACGGTGTCAGCGACCGCCCGACGGACTTCGACTACAGCCTGGAGGCCCACGCGGACGCGCTCGCCCGGGCCCTGACGGCGGCGGACGTCACCGGCGCCGAGTTGGTCGCGCACAGCATGGGCGGCTCGGTGGGGATCGTGCTGGCGTCCCGGCACCCGGGGCTCGTGCGGAAGCTGGTGATGGTCGACTCCAACCTCGATCCGCTGGTGCCCACGCACGGGGTGGTCGGGAGCAACGGCATCGCGGCGTACACGGAGGAGGAGTTCCTCGCGGGCGGACGTGAGGAGTTCGCGGAGCTGGCCGGGGCCCAATGGTGGGCGACGATGCGTTTGGCCGGCCCGCAGGCCCTGTACCGCAGCGCCGCGCGACTGGCCCAGGGGACCCGCCCGACCATGCGCGAGCTGCTGCTCGACCTGAAGATCCCCCGCACCTACCTCCACCCCGAAGCCGCCGGCCCCGTCCCGGGCACCACCACCCTCACCGAAGCCGGCGTGACCGTCGTCCCCATCCCGGCCTGTGGCCACAACATCATGCTCGACAACCCGGAAGCATTCGCCCAAGCGACGGCGGCCGCCCTGGCCGACTGAGAAGCCCGCCCGCACAGAAACGTAACAGCACGCTCGTTCGAGTGAACGGCTCCGGATTCCCTGTGCGGGCTTCCGGTCTACGCTGAGATGGTCGCGCTGAGCGAACGGAGGTCTGTCATGGCGACGGCGGAGCCGATCATCATGCCGGGGTATCAGGGCGAGTACATTTGCGGTCCCTACGACGATCCTGACGGCGAGTACGAGAGGCCCGTGCCCATGGGCGGCGTAAGCGTGGAGCAGGCCTTCGATGTGTTCAGTGCGGCGGCCCCCGAGGGTTGGCGCGTGGAGCTGATCGAAGGGGAGATCTGCGTGACACCTCCGGCCAACGGGGAGCACGAGGAGTTCGTTTCAGAACTCAGCGGGCAGGTCCGCGACCACGACAAGGCGTTGGGACGCTACACGGGCATCGGCTTGAGCGTCCCCGGAGCATCCGGTACCGGCAACGTGATTCCCGACATGGTTGTGGCTCCGAAAGGCAGCTTCCACGACGAGCAGGAGTGGCACGATCCCTCTGCTGTCCTTCTCGTGGCCGAGGTCACCTCGACCAGCACCGGGGACCGTGATCGCGAGACGAAGATCCTCGGCTACGCCCGCGCCGGTATCCCCGTCTACCTCCTCATCGACCGCGAGGAAGCCGAGGTCACGGTGTTCTCGGAGCCGTCCGCCGACAGGTACGCGAAGGCGGTGAAGTGCAAGCTGGGCATGGTGGTACCCCTGCCCAGCCCCCTCGGCTTCGACCTGGACACCGCCGAGTTCTGAGCCGACGCGGGACGACTCGCCCCGTCAGCGCGGGAACGCGTTGGCCGCTGTCATCAGGGCGGTGATCGCGAGGAGCGCGGCGGCGACTGAGCGGGTGTGGCGGGTGAGCAGGTCTCGGATCACGGGGACCTCCCAGCGGCGGCGACGGCGGCGGCGATGCGACAGGGGCTACGAGGGTGACCGGGTGGCTGACTCGTGAGTTAAGCGTGCTTAACGTGTCGCTTAACGTAAGGCTTTGGCCTACCAACGGCAAGAGTGCGGTGGGGAGTTGGGTAAAAGGGCCGATGTAAGCGGGGTTACTGGCATGCTTACGTCATGGCAGGCATGGCCGAGCGTGACGACCCCGAGGTCATCGGGCGCAGAGTGCAGCAACTGCGGACGGAACGGGGCCTCACACAGCGGCAGTTGGCGGAACCGGCGTACACCCCGGCGTACATCTCGACCCTGGAGGCCGGCCGGGTGCGCGCCTCGGAACCCGCGCTGCGGCATATCGCCGAACGGCTCGGCGTCGGCTACGAGGAACTCGCCACCGGCCGCCCCGAGGGCTACGCCACCGAGCTGCGGCTCCGGCTGACCGGCGCCCAGCGCACCCTCGCCAGCGGTGCCGGCGAGGCCGCCGCCGAGGGGTTCACGGCCGTCCTCGCCGAGGCGGAGAAGTACGGCCTGGTCGCCGAACAGGCCGACGCACTGCTCGGCCTCGGCGAATGCGCCCTGGAGACCGGCGACCTGGAGACCGCCCAGCTGCGGTTCGAGCAGGTCGAGCAGCGGCTCGGCGACGCCCCGCTGCCGGCCCGGGTCCCCGCCCTGCGCGGCCGCGCGACCGCCCACTACCTCGCCGGTGAACTCCGCTACTCCTGCTACCTGTACGAGTCCACGCTCGACGAGCTGAACCGCAACGGCATGCACGACCCCGACGCCCTGCTGCTCCTCTACACCGGCGTCATCGCCCCCTACATGGACATGGGCGCCCACGCCCGCGCCGCCCAGGCCGCCGAGCTGGCCCTCGCGCTCGCCCCGCGGTCCGGCGACCCGGCCCTCGTCGCCCGTATGCACCGTTCGGTCGCCCGGACGATGATCGCCGAGGGGCGGATCGCCGAGGCCGACGCGTCCCTCGCCAAGGCCTCCGAGCTCTACCGGCAGCTCCAGATCCGCACCGAGCTGGCCAACTGCCACTGGATGCGCGGCTACCTCCACGCCCAGAACGGCGACTACGCCCGCGCCGAGGAGGAGCTGCGCGAGGCCCGCCGCATGCTCTCCGCCAAGCGTGCCGCGCTCTACACCAGCCAGGTCGCCGTCGAACTCGCCGACGTCCTGCACCGCCGGGGCAAGTCCGAGGAGGCCGCCGAACTGCTCCGCGAGGTGCTCAGCGACCTCAGCTCCGAACGCGGCGCCCTGCACTCCGCCGCCGCGCACCGCCTCCTCGGCATCATCGCCGAGGACCGGCGGGACACGGACGCCGCCGAGGAACACTACGTACGGGCGCTGAGTTTGCTGGAGCGGGCCGGCGCCGCCGGTGACCTGGCCGACCTGTGCCGGCTGCTGGGCGATCTGTACCGCCGCACCGGCCGCGTGGAGGCCGCCCTCGACGCCTACCGCACGGGCCTCGGCCACCGCACGGCCCCCGGCACCACCACCCTCGGCCCGGCCCCCGCACAGCCGCCTCTTTGACGATTCCGGCCCCGCACAGCCCCGCTCCCTACCTACCGTGCACGGAGTGGAGAGCCCGGCAAGAAGCGGTGACCGTGCCTCAGCCGAGGTCCAGCGAGGCGACCACGCCGCCGTCCTTGTCGTACACCGTGACCTTGCGGGTGATGCCCCGCATGTGTTCGCGGTTCGAGACGCTGTCCTCGACGCTCTCCTCGGCGTCCTCATCGACGTCCGCGAGCACGTACCAGCCGCCCCACTCCTCGTTGCCGGCGAGCCGGACGACCGTGCCGTCGAGCGTCCGGCCGTCGTACAGCTCGATCCGCACACCCGCCGCCACGGTCCGGCCGCCGTAGTACAGGCCGGTGAGGAACGACTGTTCGGGGCCCCGCGCCGTCTCCTGCACCGAGGCGCCCGGCGTGCTCGTGTCGAGGTTGCCGTCGACCACGCTGCGGAACTCGGGCACGTCGGAGACGCCGGGCGTGTCCCCGTACTTGCCCTCCTCGGTCAGCCACATCCGCGTGCCGTCATCCATGTGCAGCTTCTCGCCCGGCTCGACGACCCGCACCTGTCCGGCCAAGGGGCTGGTGAGACGGGTGGGCGTCGACGAGGCACTGGCGCTCGCGCTCGGCCGCGGATCCGGCGGGGCCATGGGCCGCACCGTGGTGGTGGAACCGTCGGGGCGCAGGGCCAGCACCGTGACCAGCGGGAGCAGCAGCAGCCCGCAGCCCGTGCTCAGCACGGCGGCCCGGCGCAGCCGACGACGGCTGCGCCCCTCCCGTTCGATGGCCTCCAGAGGCACGGGCGGGGGCGTGAGCCCGTACGCGGCCTCGGTGAACGCCGCCCGCAGCCGCCGCCCGGTCTCGCCGTCGTCACCGATGTCAGCCATGCCGCTGACGCCGCCGGTGCCGCCGGTGTCCTCCCGGTCCGGAGCGAGGCGCGCGCCGGTGCGGGCCCGCGCGCCCGCGACTCCACCAACTCCCGCTTCTCCTGCTCCTGTTGCTGTCTGCGCCGCGGTGTCCGGGCCGGTCCCGGAGGTCGGGTGGTTCATGGGCGGGCTCCGGGGACGGGTGAGGGTGGCGCCGGGACGAACGGGAGGGAGGGGACCGAGCCGTGGTCGCGGCGGTCCGCGTGCGCCGCGTCGGCGAACTCGGGGTGGGCGCGCAGGGCTTGCAGCCCCCGGCGTACATGGGTCTTGACCGTACCGAGCGAGCAGCCCAGCAGTTGGGCGATCTCGCTCTCGCTGAGGTCCTCCCAGAAGCGGAGCACCAGCACGGACCGCTGCCGGGCCGACAGCGCGGCCAACGCCTGCGTGACGGCGGCCCGTTGGGCGATCGACTCGGCGTGACCGGCGTGCCGCTCGTGCACCCGCTCGGGCAGGAACGGGGTCAGCAGGTGCGCCACGCGTCTCTTCCGTACGCGGCTGATGTTGTTGTTCACCAGCGAGCGCCGCACGTAGAAGTCGACGTCGTCGCGGGGTATGCGCCGCCAGCGGGCGTACACCTTCGCGAGGGTGGTCTGCACGAGGTCCTCGGCCTCGTGGAAGTCGCCGGTCAGCATGTGCGCGGTGCGCACCAGACGGGGCCAGGCGGCGGTGGCGTACGCGGCGAAGTCGCCGGCCTCCGGTGCTCCGGGTTTCTCCTGCGGCACGGGCGACGGTCCTCGGGATCGGGAACAGGAACGGGTACGGATCGAGCGGAGCGGGACAGGACCGGGCGGGGCGGGGCGGGGCGGAGAAGCGTGCGGTGCGGGAGCGGGACGGTCACGCCCGCGCCGGCTCCCAGGCCCGCACCCACTCCCGCTCCCGCACCCGCTCCGCTCCGGTCAGGTCAGCTCAGGCGCAGCTGGGAGTACACGCCGCCCTTGGTGTCCAGGACGGTCACCCCGCGCAGGAACTCCTCCCCGTCGTCCGCCGCGGGCAGGTCGGCGATGGCGTACCAGACGCCCCAGCCCGGCTTGCCCGGCAGTTCGAGCAGCTTGCCGTGGACCGTGCCCGTGCTCGTCCGGACCGCCACGCGGGAGGCGGTGCCCTTGCCCCCGTAGTAGACGCCGGAGAGGTAGTAGCGCCCCTCGAAGGCGGACGCCTGGAGTGACACTCCCGGTCGGCTCCGGTCGATGTTGCCGTCGACGACGCTCCGGAACTGCGGGAAGTCGGGCAGGTCCGGCTCCATCCAGTGCTTGCCCTCCTCCGTCAGCCAGAACTCGAATCCCGGCGCGGCGACGACGTGTTCACCGGGCTGGACGATGCGCGGGGTCGGCGCCTTCCTGGCCGCCGCCGCCTTCGCGGCGGCGGCCTCCGCCATCGCCACCGTCGTGCCGGCGCCGTGCGCCGCCTCCCCCCGCGAGGCGGCGTACGACGTCGTCGACGCCCCCGCCAGCAGCGTGGTCAGCGCTGCGACGGCGACGAGTGTGTGCATCCGTGTCACGGTCATGAACGGACGACCCCCAAAGGTGTGTTGGTCCAGGTGCTTGGTCTGACACTCCTGAAACCCATGAGGCGTACGGGACGGATGACACCGGCGGAAGATTTTTTCTCCGTCCCCTCGCGGTGCCTTCGCGCGCCGACCGCTTCCTCCTATGCCGTCCGGCCGATGGTGAAATGCCGGGTGAGGCCCGCGCCGACCTCGATGGTGACCTTCGTGCCGGGCCGCCAGGAGGTACGCGGGCGGAAGTCGACGCGCTGCCCGTCGGAGGGTCTCCGTTCCTCGACCCAGCCCCAGGAACCCTGCGAGCCGATGTCCGTGGTGACCTTCAACTGCCGTTCCACCGCCCCGCGTTCCGCCTTCGCCACCGGGCGGGCGAAGGTGACGGAGATCGGCGTGCCGACGCCCACGGTCTGACCCTCGGCGATGTTCACCCGCACACCGTCGAAGGCCGACGCCGGCGCCGGAGGGCTCTCCACGTGCACGTTCTCCGTGCCGGCCGCGTCCGCGCGGGCCTGGGCTCTCGGTATCTCGCTCGGCCCCTCGACCCGCACTCCCTCCCCGCTCCCCGCACACCCCGTCAGCGCGAGAGCGAGCGCGCACACGGCCGTCGCGACCCCGTTCCGCACGGTTTTGTTCCTCATGGCCCTGCTCCCCGTGGTCATGGTCTCCCCCCAGTTGCTGTCGGCGATGTGTTTCGATGGGCTCGGGCGTACGTTCGGGACCTGTACGCACGACGGGGGCGACCGGGTTGCATGGCGATGCACGGGACTTCTGACGACGGCGGGGGCATGACCGAGGAAGAGTTCGACGCGTTCTACGCCACCGCGTTCCCCCGACTGACCGGCCAGCTCTTCGCCTTCACCGGGGACCACGGCGAGGCACAGGACGTGGTGCAGGAGGCCTTCGTACGGGCCTGGGACCGGCGGCGGGACTTCCTCGCGGAGGGAGCGCCCGAGGCGTGGATCAGGACCGTGGCGATGCGGCTCGCGGTGAGCCGGTGGCGCCGGGCCCGCCGCTGGCTGGAGCTGGTGCGCCGCGATCCGCCCCCGGAGCACGCGCCGGGACCCGATCCCGAACGGGCGGTGCTGGTCGAGGCGTTGCGCAGGATTCCGGAGGCCCAGCGGATGGCAGTGGTTCTGCACCATCTGTGCGACTTGAGTGTCGAGGAGGTAGCCTCCGAGACCGGTGCCCCCGTGGGCACGGTCAAGGCCCGGCTGTCCCGTGGCCGGGCGGCGCTGGCGCGCGAACTGGCCCCCGGCAAGGGTGCGAAGGAGGACGGCCGTGTCCGATGAACTCACCGTCCGGCTGCGCGAGTTGGCCGAGTCCGCCGAGTCGGTGCCGCCCGGGTCCGGCGCCGAGGTCCGCGCCACCGCCGGACGCCGTCGTCGTCGGCGCCGGACGACCGCCGCGGTCGCGGGCGGCTGCGCGGCGGCGGGCCTGGCCGCCGTCCTCACCCTGAACGCCGTCTCGCACGGGACCGAGCAGCTCCCGGCCACGACGGCGAGCATCCCGCCGAGCGCCACCGCCGACGCTCCCGACGCCACGGTCGACCTCTCCCGCCGTGTCCTCACCGTCGCCGGCCGCGAACTGCCCATCTCGGCAGGCCGGGTGGAGACACCGACCCCGACCGGCCGGATGACCGTCACCGCCAAGGCCGACGTCAGACTAGTCCCCGGCACGACGCTCGGCTTCGACGACGAGTACGACGCGAAGCTGACGTGGGTCCTGGAACTGACCCCGGTCGGGACGGACACCCCGGCCGCCACGGCCGCCACGGCTGTCCCGGACGCCACGGCCGCCCCGGGCGAGTCGGCCGGGGCCGAGGCGACCGACGGGGCCGCCGGGACCGACACGGACACCGGGACCGATACGAACACCGGAGGCGGCCTCTTCGACCAGGCCGACCCTGACGCCGGGACCGACACGAACGGCGGAGCCGGCCCCGGAGGCGGCCTCTTCGACCGGGTCGACCCTGGCGCCGAAACCGAACCGGCCGACGGGACCGGCGCCGATGGGCGGGTGAGCCCGGTTCCGACGCTGACCCCGGGCGGCAGCGCGGTCTGGATCGCCGCCCTCCCCGGCAACGCGAAGGCCCCCGGCACCTTCGACATGACCTCCGGCTGGATCGGCCTGCGCACCACGGACGCCCGCTGGCTGTACGGCCGCCTGACCACGGGCGCGATCGTGGAGATCCGGGGCACCTCCCCCACCACGCCCACGACGGCCCCCACCCCCACCTTCACCCCCACCCCCTCTCGCACGCCCCCCGGATGACCGACGGGTGACCGACCCGCCACCTCCCCGGGAAGCCCCGCCGCTGTCCGGGGGACCACCTCACCCGTACGCCCCTGTGCGCTGGTGGGCGGCCACGAGCGGTGTTGGCGTAGGAACGGCAACGTCGTGCTCTCGGGAGGCTCCGCCATGCGTCGTCCGTACCGTGTTCTCGCCCGGGTCATGGCCCTAGGGATGCTCGCGGGGGCGACGGCCTGCGTCGTGGACGACCCCGGGCACCCCCGCGGCTTCCCCGAGGCCGCCTCCGTCGAGGAGACCACGGCCTCCGCCTCGCCCAGCGCCCCGGCGACCCCCGCACTCACCGACGCCCGCGCCCGCAGCGCCCTGCTGCGCCAGGACGACCTCGGCGACGCGTGGTCCGGCACCCAGGGCGCCGCGACGTGGCGGGACGGCCTCCTCAAGGGCCGCACCGACCGCCCCGAGTGCCAGGCGCTCCTTGACGCGGTCTACGCCGAGGACGTCCTCGGCGAACCCAGAGGCGGCACGGCCGTCACCGGCTTCGACGACTACGAGTACGGCGCCCAGCTGCGCTACCAGGTCGGCGCGTACGACAAGGCCGACGTCGACGCCCGCCTCCGCCGCCTCGGCCAACTCGTCGACACCTGCGGGGAGTTCACCATCACCGGCGTCCAGGGGCGGGAGTACGGCGCCGAGGTCACCCCCGTCGAACTGCCCGGCGACCTCGGCGACGCCCGCCAGGGCCTGCGGCTGGTCGTCAGCGGTGACCTGGAGGGCGAGGACAGCGCCCTCACCCTCGACCTCGCCACGGTACGCGTCGGCGACACCGCCGCCCTGCTCACCCACGGCGGCCTCTACGGCATCGACGACACCGCCACCACCGAGGCGGCGAAGGCCGGCATCAAACGCCTCCAGGCTCTCCTGAAGGAACAGGCGGAGAAGAAGGGCAAGAAAAAGCAGCCGAAGAACGAACCCAAGAAGAGCCCCAAACCGCAGAAGAAGGACACGAAGGCACCGTCCGACGAGCAGTCCACGGACTCCGGCGACGACGGGTCCTCGGACGAGGCCCTGGGGCGGCGCCCCACCACCCGCACCGGCGCCCTCGCCACCGCCGCTACCCCTCCTCCTCCAGCAACGGCGTGACCACGCTCCGCACGTCCTCCTCCGTCACCGTGCTCTGTACGGCCCCGGCGATCCGGCCCGCGCGGTCGACGAAGAGGGTGAAGGGCAGGATTTGCGGGTTCACGAGTCCGCCCGGCAGCTTCAGGAACTGCTTGCCGCCAGGATCGTGCAGGCTCGGGTAGGACAGGTCGAGGTCCCGCTGGAAGGCGAGCGCGTTCGGCCGGGACGCGTCCGTGCTGACGCCCAGGACCTGTACGTCCCGCGCCTTCAACTCCCGTTGCGCACGGTCGAGATCGGGCGACTCGACGCGACAGGGACCGCACGTGGAGGCCCAGGCGTTCACGACGACGACCTGACCCCGGTAGTCGGAGAGGCGGACGGATCCGCCGTCGACGGTGCTGCCGGCGAAGTCGGGCGCGGCGGGCCGCTCGCCCACGGGGATGCTCTTGAACAGCCCGCCCCGCGCACCCCGTTCACCCCGTCCGGCCTGCTCGCCCTGCTCGCCCTGTTCCACGTCCGTCGGCAACGGCTTCGGCGTGGCGCAGCCCGTCATCACGAGCCCGGCCACCACCACGCACAGGGCGGCCGCACGGGGGTTGGTTCTCATCGCCGTACAGCTTAGGCAACGCCCCTGCGGAGCCTGCCGATCGGCCCCGTGGAGGCGGCTGGGACACTGCTGTGGTCACCGGTTGACCGCCGGCGACGTACGGGGATGCGAGGAGCGCAGATGATCACGCCTTGGCGCAGAGCGGTCGAGTACGCGGCCGTGGTGACCTTTCCCTCCTGGCTGTGGGGGGTGGCCGTACTGAACGTGGGCCCCGGAGAGGTGACGCCGACCGGCGGGTGGCTGCTCTTCCCGCTGGTGGCGGCGGCCGTGCTGACGGTGGTCCGCAAGGCGCTCCCCGCGTTGTCGCGCTGGCGCACCGCGACCATCGACACATCGGTGTACGCGGTCCTGTATCTGCTGTCGCTGGTGGCCACCGGCCTGTGGGCGGGTGAGGGGCCGGCCGGCGCGGTGGACGGTGCCTTCATGATGATGACCTTCGCCCTGATCGACCTGCAGTTCCTGATGGCTCTGGGGCTGTGCGCCTGGCGTTACGACCGCCTCGTCCCGACGGCCCCCTCGGGCCGTCTGAGCGGTGGCCCCCGCGTGGTGTGACACGGCCTCGCCCCACGGCGGCCGCACCGGATCCCGTCAGCGCGGGGTGGCGTCGGCGGCGGACACGCACACGTCGTCCGGCGCCCGCTCGATCGGCCGCACCACGTCGCTGAGGTCCACCAGGACGCCGTCGATCGCCGTGACCCGGTCGTCGACGAAGGCCTGCACGGCGGGGGACCGGCCGTAGGTGACGAGGACGCGGTAGCCGGAGCCCGTGGAGCCGTCCTCCCGGAACACCCAGTCGACGCCGTCGACCTCGACGCACGGGTCGGCGGTCTCGGCCGGCGGTTCCAGGCCGCAGCGCAGCACCACGCCACCGTTGCCCCAGGAGGCCACACCGGTGACGGAGACGGGGTCGCGGGACTCGCCCGCGATCCGGTCGGGGTAGCGGTAGGCGATACGGGCGCAGGCCGGGTCCTCGGCGCGGGCGGCCGGCCGGAGGTCGAGGGCGGGTGAGGAGACCTCCCGGGCCACGAGCGGTACGGCGATCAGCACCGCTCCCACGGCTGTCCCGATCGCGATCCGGGCACGCCGGGAAGGCCGTCTCATCCGTCAACTCCTGCGGTGGGTCGTGGTGATGGCGCTACGTCGTGGTGACGCCGAGGGAGGGACCACTGCCGGGCCCCTCCGCTCAGGCCCATATGTTCGCATTCAGAAGGATCAGCCACGGTCGGCCGGCGGGCTCATCGAGCGCCAGGTGCCCGGCTTGGCGCCCCAGATGTAGACCGCGTCGTCCTCGTGCATGACGCGCCACAGGCGTTCGGCGTCGGCGTAGCGGAGGTTCACGCAGCCGTGGGAGCCGCCCCTGAAGAGGTCGTCGAGGACGCCGTGGAAGGCCTGGCCGTCGTTGAAGAACTGGGCGAAGGGCATCGGCGCGTTGTTGTACAGGTCGGAGAAATGGTCGCGGTGCTTCCAGTAGACCGTGTGCCAGCCGGTGCGGGTCTCCTCGCCGTCCTTGCCGGTGCGCGCGGGCACCGGCGCGTAGATCACCTCCTTGCCCCGCTGCACCCACACGAGCTGCCGGTCCAGGTCCACGCACGTCACCTGGTACGTCCGCACCGGACATTTCCCGGCCGCGTTGGGGTTGGCGCGGGCCTGCACCACCAGCATCGTGCGGTAGGTGGCGAGGCCCGCGTAGCCGTCGGCGGGCTTCACGCCCGTCCGCTGCTGGAAGGCGCGGATGGCCACGCAGTCGGCGGTGGACTGCCGGCCGTCCGCCGGGAGCTTGAGATGACGTTCCAGGTCCCACTGGTAGGGGCCGGTCCGCGCGGTGCACTCCGGTGCGGGCGCCGCGGAGTCGGCGGGCGCCGTCGCGTCGGCGGGTGCCGCCGTCCACCCCAGCAGGGCGGACGACAGCACCGCGACCACACGTATCCGGCTCCTCTGTGTCCTGCGGGCCTTCCGTGTCCTTCGTCTCGTCAACGCGGCCTCCGGTACTCGCTCACTCGCCGAACCCCCTCTCAGAGATACGGCATGCCGCCCGCCCCGGAGACGTCCTGCTGGGCCGAACGGGCTCCGCCGTCAGGGCGTCAGCACTTCTTGCCCTTGCAGGCCTCGCCCCGCGCGTTGAAGAGCTTCACCAACAGCCCGTTGCCGTGGGAGGCGTTCCGCGGGGTGAGGACGTACGGCCCGGTGACCGGCTGCCTCGGCTTGAGGTAGCCCTCGGGGACGTCCGTCTCCACCAGGAAGTACGCGCCCGGCAGGAGCGAGCCGAAGGAGCAGCGGCCGGTGCGGGAGGTGGCGCAGTCGTTGACGAACCGGTCCTTGCGCAGACCGTGGCGCTGGAGGCCGCGGACGCCGTTGGTGTCCTGCCACAGCTCGAACACCGCGCCGGGCAACGGCCTGGCGCTCTTCTTGTCGAGCTTGACGAGCGTCAGCCGCACCGACTGGGTGAGACCGGCGTCGACCGTGTGGTTCACATGGCCGGCGTCGCCGACCCGGACCGTGGTCCGGCCGTGGGCGTCGACGTCGGAGTCGATGGCACGGTTCGAACCGGCGCCCTTGACCGTCCACTTGAGCGAGGCGCGGCTCGGACGGCCCGGCAGCGCGTTCGTGTCGACGCCACTGTGGTCGAAGGAGACCTGGTAGGTGGTGTTCGGCCGCAGCCCGCCCTGGCCCTGGCTGCCGACGTAGTACTCGCCGTTCGCGTCGGTGTATGTGACGAGGTCGGGGCCGGACGACGACGTGGGGTCGAGCGTCACCTTCACGCCCTTGACGGGCGGCTCGGACGGGTCCTGGACGCCGTCGCCGTCGGTGTCGAACCAGACGCGGTTGCCGACCTGGACGGGCGCCCGGTCGCAGATCAGCTCCAGGTCGGCGAGGCCGTTGCCCTCGCCGAACAGCATGGCGCGCTGCGCGGCGTCGGCGCTCCAGGTCCGCTGGACCAGGAGGTTGCCCTCGGTCTTGCCCTTGGTGGCGTTCCAGCGGCGCACGCCCTGCTCCCAGGGGTGCCCGTCGAACGGCGAGTGGACCGTGCTCCACAGCTTGTCCCGGTACGGCTGGAGGGCCGTGCCGCCCTGGGTGACCTGGTCCATGTGGGCGTCCGTGATCCTGGTCGAGTCGGCGTAGAACTCGCCGTGGCCCGGGCCCTCGTCGTTGTGGGGGAGCGCGCCGTAGAGCGCGTCGCACCGGGCGTTGTTCTCCAGCGTGTACGTCGTCCGGGTCGTGCACACCCGCAGCACGTCACCGGCGGCGACGGCCCGGACCTTGGGGGCGTCGCGGTGGGCGTTGAAGGGGTACGTCGCCGTGCCCTGCATGTCGGCGAACCGGTCGCGGAAGCCGAGGATCAGGTCGCCGTTGTCGGCGATCTCGATGTTGGACAGGATCGGCTGCGGCGCGGAGACGAAGGAGAGCCGGCCGGGGGTGGGGACGCGCTGGTTCCACGCCTCCCACATGGCGCTCAGCGGGCTGCCGACGGTGGAGGGCTTCGTGCAGCGGGGCGCGGTCGCGGGCGTGCCGGTGAACCGGTAGGCGCAGCCGCGCGGGTAGTTCATCGCCGTCCTGAACAGGGGCCGGAACGAACCCCGGGTGAACTCGTAGACGTGCGAGGTGACCTGGGAGGGGTCGCCCCACGGCGCGCTCCTGGTGACGGTGTTCTCCGCGCCGCACACCCCGCCGACGAGGACCCGGCCGCCGCGCACCCCGATGCCGTACGGGTGCCAGTGACCGGCGCACTCCTCCGGGCGGGGGATGACGTGCGAGCGGTAGGTGCCCGGGTAGACCCCGTCGCCGGTGCCGCGGATCGGCACGGAGTACAGGCGGGAGTCGTTGAGGCTGACCGCGTAGAGGGTCTTGCCGTCGCCGGAGACGTCGACGTCGCCGATGCCCTCCCGGCCGACCCTGCTGTAGACCGGGTTGTCGCGCAGCCAGTCCTCGGCCTCGTCGTGCTCGGTCAGCAGGCCCGGCAGGGTGACGAAGGTGCTCACCCCGGAGGCGCTGTTGCGGCGGTAGATCGTGTTGGTCGCGCCCGCCGGGCCGTACGCGGCGTGCCGCTTGACCAGTGTGCCCAGGTAGGTGTTGCCGGTCCGGTCGTTGCCGATGCCGAACACGGCCCCCTGCTGCTGGTTGTTGGTCAGTCGGGTGACCGTGCCGCCGGGGTGGGTGTCGGAGATGTTCCCCGCGAACCGCACCAGGCCGTTGTGGGTGTCGGGGGCGTCGCCCTTGGTGAGGTTGCAGGTCACCAGGTCCGGGTTCTCCTGGCAGTAGACCCCCGGCTCCCAGAAGCCGGTCGTGTACGTCGTGTGCCGGCCTCCGGAGACATCCACGAAGCCGACGCTGCTGCGCATGACGCCCGGTCCGTCGCCGAGGCCCGCGACCGCCGGCTGGAGGGTGCGGGAGTCGGGGTTGTAGGCCTGGACGCGGTACTTGCCGCCGCGCAGGGGGGTGGCCGACGGCTGGAACCAGGCGATGCCGTACGCGTTGGTGGTGCGGGTCTCCACGGTGCCGTGGTCGTCGGTGAGCGTGACCCGCACACCGGCCCGGCCCTTCTCCTGGCCGTGGTCGTACTTCCCGTCGGCGTCCAACTCGTTGACGACCCGTACGGTCACGTTGCCGTCGCCGGGTGCCCTGCCGTCCGCGGTGCCACTGGCGCCGGGGGCGGCGGGGACGGCGGGGACCGCCTCGCCGGCCAGTCCGACCACGAGCGCAGCCGTGACGGCCAGGGCCAGGCCCACACCCCCCGGTGTTCTTCGCTTCACCACGTCCCTCTTCTCCCTGATGTCCTGCCGAGGCGACGGAGCCCGGTGCCCGAAGCCGACGCCTGCATTCATATGAAGTGCCAACCGCCACTAATCAGGCTGAACGGGGCACGGGAGGGGAAGGGGAAGGCGGGCGGGATGCCGGAAATGTGGAGATTCGGGGGAGGCGGAGGGGTGCGGGAGGGGGACGGGAAGGCGGTACGGGACGCGGCCGGGCCCGGCGGGTTCATCCGCTCGGACCAGCGGAGGGGTCCCCGCATGGCGTACCCGGCGGATCGGCGGTAGGTCAGAACGAATGTTCCGTGAGGGCCTGCTCCGTCGGTGACTGTTCCGCGAGTGCCTGTTCCGCCCAGATCACCTTGCCCTCCGGGAGGAAGCGGGTGCCCCAGCGTTGGGTGAACTGGGAGATGAGGAACAGGCCGCGGCCGCCCTCGTCGGTGGTGCGCGGGTGGCGCAGGTGGGGCGCGGTGGCGCCGCCGTCGAACACCTCGCAGATCAGGGTGCGTTCGAGGACGAGCCGGAGCCGGATGGGCCCGGCGGCGTGCCGGATCGCGTTGGTGACCAGCTCGCTGACGATCAGCTCGGTGGTGAACGCCAGCTCGTCCAGCCCCCACGCGCCGAGCTGCCGCGAGGTGGTCTTGCGGGCCTCCGCGACCAGCGCCGGGTCGGCCGGCAGCTCCCAGGACGCCACCCGGTGCGCGGGCAGGCGCCGGGTGCGGGCCAGGAGGAGGGCGACGTCGTCGGTGGGGCGGGCCGGGGCGAGGGAGTCCAGGACGTGCTGGGCGTGCCGCTCGAGGGAGGGCTCGGGCCGGGCCAGCGCACGGCACAGCGCCTCCCGCGAGGTTCCGGCGAGCAGCCCGTCGGTGTGCAGCGCGATGACGGTGCCCTCGGGGAGGTCCAGCTCCAGCGCCTCGAAGGGCTGCTGGTCGACACCGAGCGCGGGCCCCTCGGGAAGCTCGGGGAAGGTGACCGTGCCGTCCGGGGCGACCAGGGCCGGGGCGAACGGCCCGGCGGCGGCCATGGCGCAGCTGCCGGACACCGGGTCGTGGACGACGTACAGACAGCGCGCCCCGACCGTCTGGCGGCTGCCCCCGCCCGGCTCGGCACCCTCCTGCCGCGCCGACTTCGCCACCATGTCGTCGAGGTGGGCGAGCACCTCGTCCGGCGGCAGGTCGAGGTCGGCGAGGGTGCGTACGGCCGTACGGAGGCGGCCCATGGCGGCGGCGCCGTCGATGCCGTGGCCGGCCACCTCGCCGACGACGAGGGCGACACGGGCGCCGGAGAGCGGGATGACGTCGTACCAGTCGCCGCCGAGGCCGGTCAGTTCGTCGGCGGGCCGGTAGCGGACGGCGACCTCGGCCGCGTCCTGCTCGGGCAGCCGGCGCGGCAGCAGGCTGCGCTGGAGGGCGAGGGCGGCGTCGCGCTCGCGCGTGTAGCGGCGGGCGTTGTCGACGCAGACGGCGGCCCGGCCGACCAGTTCCTCGGCGAGGCCCAGGTCGACCGCGTCGAAGGGGTCGAGACGGTCGCGCCGGAAGAACGTGGTGATGCCGAGCGTGATACCGCGCGCCCGCACCGGAACGATCATCGCACTGTGCAGTCCGAGTGCCTCCGCGGGCACCGCGCGGCCGCCCGGGACGGCTCTCGCCCACTCCGCCGACAGGGGGTCCAGCCGCGGCTCGGACCACGACCGGCCCTCGACGAGCGCGCGCACCGGGGGCGATCCGGCCGCGTAGGAGGCGACCGCGCCGATCTCCAGGACGGCCTCCGGCACCCCGTCGTGCACGGACTGCTGGGCGACCCGCCGCAGCGGGACGGAACCGTCGCCGAGGGGCCCCGGCTCGGCGCCGCGCAGCACCGAGTCCAGCAGGTCCACGGTCACGAAGTCGGCGAGCGCCGGTACGACCACGTCCGCCAGCTCCTGCGCGGTCCGCCGTACGTCGAGGGTGCGGCCGATGTGCTCACCGGCGCGGTCCAGCAGGGCGAGCCGGGTGCGGGCGCGGTGCCGCTCCGACACGTCGACCACCGTGTAGTACACGCCGATGGGCCGCCCGTGGTCGTCCTCCAGCCGGGTGAACGACATCGCGTGCGCGGTCTCGCGGTACGGCGCCGACCGCACCCGGCCCACGTGCTCGTAGTCCAGCACCGGGACGCCCGTCTCCAGCACCTTCCGGATCTGCGCCTCGATGCGCTCGGCGTCGAGCCCCGGCTGCACCTCCGCGAGCCGCAGCCCCACCCGCTCGTGCGCCCGGCCGCCGCCGAACCGCTCCAACGCCGCGTTCGACCACACGAACCGCAGCTCCGTGTCCACGATCGCGATCCCGACCGGCGACCACGCGGTCATCCGCTCCAGCACGGTCCGGCTCATGTCCCACCCGGGCGCCTGAGTGGCATCGGACACGAGCGCGACCCAGTGGGCGGGCTTGAGGGGGTCGGGGGAGGGAGGGGGCGAGGCCGGGGACAGGGAGGGCGACGCGGGCGACGCGGCTGAAGGCGGAGACGGGGAGAGGGAGGCGGGGGCCGACGGTGAGGACGGGGAGAGCGGGGAGGGGGAGAAGGGCAGGCGGGCGGACGGGGACGCGGTGGGGGGTGGGGAGTTGGGGGCGGGGGTGGTCTGCCGGGCGGTGGGGCCGCTGGAGTGCCGGGCGGCGGGCCAGGCGTCGTGCTCCCGTGCGGTGGACGCCGGCGGTCGGGCCGCTCCCTGCACCGCCGGTGGCGCGGTCTGGGGTGATGTGGTCCGTGGAGGGGCGGGCTTCGGCGGGTGAGGGCTCGGCTTGGGCGGGCTCCCGGCGTTTCCGCCGACCGGCCACGCGCCGGCCTCCCCCGCGGGGACGCGCCCCACCTCGGGCGAGACCGCGGCCCGGCCCGGGGACGCGGGTGGCGTGTCGCCCCGGGACGCGTCGGGACCACCGGGGCGCGACGCGGGCCGCACTCCGGGGGCGGCCGCCGAGGCCCGTCCCCCGGCATCACGCCCGAAGCCACGGGCACCGGGCGAACCTGTACCGGGGACGCCGGGCGACCCGGAACTGGGTGCACCCGACGGATCGGTGCCGGGGGGACCGGCCGGACCGGTACCGGGGTCACCGGGCGAACCTGTACCGGGGACGCCGGCGGAGCCGGAACCGGGTGCACCCGCCGGCTCGGTACCGGGCGAACCGGCCGGACCGGTACCGGCCGAACCGGTACCAGGAGCACCGGCTGTCAAAGGCGCGGCACCCGCAGACGGCGTTTCTGCCCCCGCCCGACCCGGCGCCGATGTCGGTGCCTCGCGGGTGGGGACGACGCGGACCATCACCTTGATGGGGTGGCCGTCGCGGTGGCGGGCGGTGAGGATGCCGGACCAGCCGCCGAGGACGCGATGGGTTTCGGCCAGTGCGCCGATGCGTTCGCCGTCCTCGTCGGCCAGGAGCGTACGGACGCTGCGGCCCAGGATCTCGGCCGCGGGATACCCGAAGAGCCGCTCCGCGTCCCGGGTCCAGCTCGTCACGAACCCGTCCGCGTCGATCAGCAACGGCGCGGCGTCGGCCACGTCGAAGCGCTGACGGGAAACGGCACTGTCCCTGCTGGTCCCCACGGCGACCCTCTCTGTCGCTGAGACGCCCTCAGGCCCCATTATTCACCTTGTGTGATCGCAGGTAGGCCAACTTGTGACGGCGCATATCGCACGATCGCACGCCACGGCGCACGGACCGGCACGCACCCGACCCCACAAGGCCCCGCCGAGCCCCTCACGGGCCCCGACCGCCCCGCCGAGCTCGCCAGAAGCGTTCACGATCGGGCGGGACAGGGCGCGATAGTGCGCGATAGGGACGAAGCCGCCCACACGGCCTGCCCGGAGCCGCCCACGGAGCCGCCCCAGCCGCCGACCCCCGATGCAGCCGTACGCCGGTAACGCGCCCCCGTACGCCCCCCGAGCTCCCGCGTACGGAACGGACCGCCCCCTCCGCGAGAGGGGTGCGGAGGGGGCGGAGGGGGCGGAGGGTGGCCGATTTCGAACCGGTCGCCCCGGCCCGGCGTCAGCAGTCGCGGAACTCCGGTGACTGGTTGAGGATCTGCGACCGCAGTGACGTAAAGCGCACGTACGTCTCGCCGCCGCGGGCCTCCGGCGGGAAGACCGCCACCCGGTGGCAGTTCTGGAAGGCGAGCGCCACCCCGAAGTGCCGCTCCAGGCTCCCCCGGATCGCGTCGCTGGACAGCGCCCGCAGCAGCTGGCCCCGCTCCTTCTCCGACGGCGGCGGCGTCTGGTTGTCGGCGAACGGGGCGGCATCCGCCCGCAGTTCACCGACGAGCGAGGCGATGAGCTCGTAGGCGTACGGCAGCGACGTACGCACCGTTTCCACGAACTCCTCCTCCCGCACCTCGCCCTTCTCGGCATCGGCGAGCAACTGCGGGGAGACGTCGAGCGACATGGCTGTTCCTGTTCTGATCGGAAGGAGACTAGGGAGCTATGGAGGGGGCGGCGGCCAACGCCTCCGGTCCGTGGCGGAACTCGGGGTCCACCTGGGCGGCCAGATCGTGCCCGGTGGCGTCGTTGGCCCAGGCGGCGGCGTTGCGGAGGTGGAACTCGACGGCGTGGCGCTGGAAGGTGGCCCAGTCCTTGGTGCGGGCGTCGACGGCGTCCTTCAGCCGGTTCAGCGCGTGCAGGTTGTGCGCCTCCAACTCGCCCTGCGGCCGACCCTGTTCCTGAGCGCGGACGTACGACGACTGCTCGCAGTACGCCAACAGGTCGTCGCCCACGTGCTCCTTGAGGAAGAGCAGGTCGTCCTCGCCGGTGATTTTGTTGCCGACGACCGCGATCGGGATGCCGAACTCGGCGGCGTGCTCCCGGTACTGCCGGTACACGGAGACGCTCTTCCGCGTCGGCTCCACGACCAGGAAGGTCATGTCGAACCGGGTGAAGAGCCCGGAGGCGAACGCATCGGCGCCGGCGGTCATGTCGACGACGACGTACTCGCCGGGCCCGTCCACGAGATGGTTGAGATACAGCTCCACCGCGCCGAGCTTGGAGTGGTAGCAGGCCACCCCGAGGTCGCTCTCGTCGAACGCGCCGGTGACCATGAGCGGCACGTCGCCCACGCGCTCGACGTGCCGGGTGTGCAGGTCGTCGTCGCCGAGGAGCCGCAGCAGGCGGGAACCGCGGCCCGGCGGGGTCGTCTTGACCATCGCCTCGCGGGAGACGATCCGCGGGTTGTCGCCGCGCAGCAGGTCCTTGATCTCGCCGGTGCGCGAACTCAGCGGCGGAGCGCCGAAGTTCGCGTCCTCGTCCAGACCGAGCGCGTGCGCGAGGTGCTGGTTGATGTCACCGTCGATCGCGACCAGCGGCGCGCCCGACCGGGCGAGGTGCCGGGCGAAGAGCGCGGAGAGCGTCGTCTTGCCGCTGCCGCCCTTGCCTACGAAGGCCACACGCATGGACCGTCACCCCGCTCGTCCTCGGCGGCACCCTTGACGCCGATAATGAAAATGGATGTCATGAACGTAGATTCGGGAGCGGGGACGTGCTTGTCAAATCCGTCCCATATCAACTCACCTCGCCGACCGCCGAGTTGGTCAACCCTTTACGGTCGGGCGACTCGGCGTTGGGACGCTCATGAGGCCCTCATGGGCCACGGGCCCGACCGGCGTTTCCCGAGGTTGACAGCCCCTACCCCTTGGTAAACGATGTCCCCACCCTGTGGCTCAAGTGACCCCTGAGCCCGGTGTTTTCTTCGACCACTCAACCCCCGGCGCGGCCTCCGGCAGCCTCGTGCTGCCGTGCTGCCCCCGCGCCCAGGGGTCTCGTACGCACCGACGTTCCGAGTTCGAGAATGGGATCTGCATGTCCATAGTGAGACGTGTCATCGTGAGCCGCCTGGTGGGGACGGGCATCGCCGCTCTCGCGCTGAGCGCGGCGGTCTCGGCTCCGGCCTTCGCCACGGGCACACCCGGCGGCGACGGTTGGGGCAAGAAGAGCTACGCCCCCGGCCAGGGCGCGGGCACGCCCACCGAGACCGACCGCTGCGAGTTCTCGCTGGACGGCGTGACGTTCGCCGACTGGGTCAAGCTCGACGACCAGAACCTCAAGCCCACCGACGACGGCAAGGTCCACATCAAGGTCCGCGCCGCCTCCGACGCCACGACCTGCACGGTCTCCCTCGCGTCGTACCTGGCCCACGGCCCGACCTTCGACACGTCGGGCGAGCAGGTCTTCGTCGACTTCGACACGGTCACGGTCAAGCCGGGCGCCACGGACTCCCTGGACATCGCGGTCCCCGACGCGGGTTGCTACGCCCAGATCGACCTGTACCGGGGGAAGGTGAAGTTCGACGGCAAGCTGGACGCGGCCGACGGCTTCGAGCACGGCGACGTCCCCAAGGGCCCCGACCGCCCGGTCATCAAGGACAAGCTGATCGCGGCCTGGAACGGCGGCACGAAGGACTGCACGGCCGACGAGCAGCCGCCGGCCGAGGAGAACCCGCCGGCGGAGGAGCAGCCCCCGGCGGGAGAGCAGCCGCCGGCCGAGGAGAACCCGCCCGCCGACGAGCAGCCGCCGGCCGACGAGAACCCCCCTGCGGACGAGAACCCGCCCGCCGACGACACCCCGAAGACGGACTCCTCCCCCTCCCCGTCCCCCTCGGACTCCACCCCGGTCGCCCCGTCCCCCAACGGCGGTGAGCCCGGCGACCTCGCCGAGACCGGCGGCGGCAACGCCATCCCGATCGCCATCGGCGCCGCGGCCCTGGTCGCCGCGGGCGGCGCGATCTTCGCCGTGACCCGCCGCCGCGGCCCGGGCCGCACGAGCGCGTAGCCCTTGCCTCGCCGATGCGGTGTCCCCCACCTCCACGGAGGCGGGGGACACCGCTCGGCGCCCCGTGCCCGGCTACCGGACCACCCCGCGGAAACGGACCAGGAGGGCCTGGGCCTGTTCGGTGTCGGCGTCGAAGAACTGCTTGGCCAGGGCGGGCGGCACGGCGGGCCCCTGCATCCGGACCTCGTCGCAGCTGAAGCAGAACGCGGCCTCGTACAACGGCAGGTCGAGGACGTCGTCGTACGCCCGCACGCCCCACCCCGGTGAGAACCCGCAGCGGTGCTGTGCGCTGCCGGGGAGGCTCGCGATCAGGGCCAGCACGTCGCCGACCTCGTCCCCGGCCCAGTGGGCGACGACGGCACCGGGGTACGGGGCGCCCCGCTTCCCCGGCAGCCCCGAAATCCTGACGACCTCGATCAGCGCGGTGGCCGCGACGACGGCCGGGGCGGGAAGCTGCATGGCCGCACCGTCCCGCTGCTCAGGAAGGGTCGCGCTGCAGTCCGGTCAGGCCCACGACCGGCGCCCATTCGCGCACACCGACCACCTGGACACCAGGGGTGCGGTAGTACGGATCGGTGTCGAGTATGCGGTCCAGCTCTGCGCGGTCCGTGTCGAAGACGAGCAGCGCGCCGGTGTCGTCAGCGAACGGACCGGCGGCGACGAGATGTCCCTCCTCGTGGAGGCGATTGAGGAGTGCGCGATGCGCCGGACGTGCCGCGAGGCGTTCAGGCGAAGCGGTCAAGGCAAGTTCGACGATCAACATGCGCCCGACCGTAGCAGCGCCGGCATCTGGCTACGGGGCAAGTCCTACTTGCCTGTCAGTTCCACCTCGCAGTCCAGTGTCTGTGTGTACGCGCGACCGCCCTGCCGATAGCCGAACTCGCAGTAGCGGGCGCTCCGGGAGGGCAGGCTGGTGATCTTCAGCCGTACCAGGTAGTAGATATCGCTCGACGCGTGTGGAGCCACTTTGACGGGCTTGTCGGAGTAGTCGCGCAGCGCGGCGAACCGTGGTGACCATTTCTCGCCCTCCTTCGCCAGCAGAGCCAGTCCTTCGGTGTCTTCCAGGCTGTAGGCGCCGTATCCCAGGACCTTCAACCCTTGGGGAACCTCAACGAGTGACACCCCGGTGATTTCGATCGGCTCGGCGGATTTGTTGGTGGGCACGGGGAGCGCGAACCACCAGGTGTCCCCGACCTTCACGTTCTCGCTCCCGACGGTTCCGCTTTCCTGGATTCCGCCTTCCAGCGCGGACCCTTGAGAAAGCTGCTGCTCCAGCGTGGAACACCCTGTGACGAGGAGCGCGGCCACGGCAGCGACAGCGAGGCGGGTGCGTAGACAACGTGCCGGGCTTGTCGATTCCGGGATCATCATTTCCCCAAAAGAAGTGCCGGCCACGGGATTTGACCACGGCCTTGCGCGTCGCTTGTGCTCGCGGTCACGAAATCTACGCCGGGAATCCGCAGCGCAGCGTGCCGTTGAGCTACTTCTGAGGTGGGGATTCGGCCGTCGACGTCACCGTTTCGACCGGTGGTGAGCATCCGGCCGTGTCCCTACGTACCTCTTGGCGAGTGCACTCGGGTACGAAGAACGCGAACGGAGATCCGGACGTGATGAGGAAGCTGTCGCGGGGCGGTGTGGTGGCTGTGGGGCTGGCTGTCCTGCCTCTGGTGGCGGCCTGTAGCGGTGGCGGTGGGGACAAGGGCTCGGGCAAGGCGGGTGAGGAGTCCAGTCCGGTTGCCGCGGTCGTCGCGCCGGCCAAGGTCGAGGTGATCGCCGAGCTCACCGGGTGTGAGGTGAAGATCCGGACCGAGGCCGAGGAACTGCGCGAGGGCGTGTGTCAGACCGGCGCGGGGGACTACCTCATCACCACCTTCCCCAAGGACGAGCTGAAGGAAGTCTGGCTGGAGTCGGCCTCGATGTACGGCGGCAAGTACCTCGTCGGCCCCCGCTGGGCCATCTCCGCCAAGCCCGACGTGCTCAAGAAGCTGAAGGCCAAGGTGGGCGGCACGGTTCGCGACCTGAGTCAGCCGAGTGCGTCGTAGGCGCTGAGTTCGTACGCCGCCTCGTCGTCGATCGCGTTCTCCTCCCAGTCGATGGCGAGGGTGACGGGGCGGCCGTCCGCCGCGTACGAGACGTCCACCTTGTCGGCACCCTCCTCGCGGGCCACCTCCGCCTCCTTCAACAGGTCCGCGATGGTGGGTATGTCGTGCAGTGTCCGCTCCACCACGCGCCGCCCGCTGTCATCGAGCCCGACGGCCTTCACGACCTTTCCGTCCCGCACCGTCACCTCGAACGTCCCGATCAGCGCCCGCTCCCCCTCCGCCGACCTCAGCGTGTAGGTGTAGGACGCCGGTTCCTTCCAGGCGGGCGCCGAGGGCTTCGTCGTAGTCGCCGAGTCCTCTCCGCACCCTGAGATCGCCCACAGCAACGCCCCCGCCGTCGCGACGGCGGACAGCGCGCGGTGACGGAGTCGTACGGCAGTGGTCGTCGGCATGGCGGTGCCCCCTTCGAGAACGGTCACCCCTGGGACGCCGGCGGGGGTGAGAACGTTCAGCGGGCGGGGTCCGGTCTCCGGTGCGGTGCGGTGCGGTGCGGTGCGGTGCGGTGCGGAGCGGAGCCGACACGGTTTCCGGCCGTCGTCGTCGGAAGGTCCCGTCCGGGAGGACGTCACGGGCAGGATGTCCCCATGACGAAGCCGTCCGTGCAGTCCGTGCCGTCCATCCGGCGTTCCTCCTCCTCGCCTTCCGCGCCTTCCGCCTGTTCCTCCTCCGGTTCCTTGCTGTCGTTGTGGTCCCAGGACTCCGTGCTGTCGATCGGGTCCGTCGGGTCAGTGCTCTCCGTGGGGTCCGTCGGGTCGGTCCTGTCGATCGGTTCGATCGGGAGCGCCCTGTCCGCCGGCTCGATCGGATCCGCGCTGTCACTGATCTCGACCGGCTCATGGCTGAGCACGGGGTCCCTCTTGTCCGCGCACTCCCGCTGGTCGGTGCTGTCGTGGCGCTCCAACGGCGGGTTCATGGCCGCCGGAGCGGTGGGGGCGGCGGTGGTGGGGGTCGGGGGCGCCCTGTTGCTGGGGCGGCAGCGGCACAGGGCGTAGCCGGGGCGCCGCCACCATTTCTCGACGGGCGTGCAACGCAATGAGCCCCGCTTCACGTGTTGTGAAGCGGGGCTCATTCTCTGGAGCGCCGGGCAGGCCTTGCACCTGCATTTCCCCGCAGGAAGCGGGGCGTCTTTCCTTGGACCACCAACGCATCGAGTGCTACCGGGAGTTCGTTTTCCGGTGAGCGGCTCGAGATCAACTATAGCGGATCTTCGAGGGTGTTGCATCCTCGGTCGCGGCCGGTCCGGCCAAGTGCGCCTGCGGGGCGTACTCGACGCGGAGGTACTTGGCGTTCCGTTCGCCGTAGGCCTTGTGGAGGATCGGCTCGGCGGTCTCGGGGTCGTCGACGCCGACTTCGACGAAGCCGGTGCCGTCCAGGCCGACCTCGCGCAGGGCGAAGGTGCCGTCCCAGCGGCTCATGTCCTCGGTGACGCGGTCGAGGAGGGCGTTGAGGTCCTTCTCGTTGATGTCGCGGTCGTGGAGGCGTACGGTCACGCTCTTCTCGGCGGCGTCGCAGACGGCCGTGTCGAAGGGGGCGGAGGGGATGCGGTACACGTCCAGGGAGGTCGCGTCCTCGTCCAGGACCATGCCCGTGTAGATCGAGGCGTGGCGGCCGGTGACCAGTTCGTCCACGTAGCTCAGGGTGCGGTCGAGTGGGGTGTCCTCAGGGAAGCCGTCCCTCGCGTGACCTGCGAGGCTGCCCTGCGGCTGGGTGCCGTGGCAGATCCGCGTCGGGGTCGACACGACCTCCACGGTCTGGGCGTCGGCCGCCGAGCCCTGGATGCCGCCGAGTACGACGACGGAGCCCAGCACGGCCGCGGCGGCTCCGGTTCGGGAACGGACGCGGGCACCCGAGCCGCTCCAGGCATTGGCCCAGGCCCGGGTCAGGGTCCAGGTCCGGGTCCACCCGCGCTTGTCCGGCTCACCCATGACGCCCTCCGCGTTTCTGCTCGTACGACCGCACGATCGATACTGAGACGCGGGGGCCCGCCAGAACGTTCGATCCGCCCCGTCCGGTCCGCTGGCTTCGCCTTCTGCCCGGACGGGAGTTGAATCGGGCACGAGCCGACCGACGGCGACGGACGAGGAACGAGGAGGGCCGGCCCATGGGGCGACTGCGCTCGGTGCTGACCAAGCCGGTGGTGATCGCGATCCTGGTGGTGGGGGCCGTGGTGGCCGGCATCGGGCTGTACTGGTTCCAGCCGTGGAAGCTGTGGACGGACGAGACCGTGCGAGAGACCCTGCCGTCGGCCACGGCCACGGCCACGGCCACGGCGTCGGCGACGCCGGAGAAGTCCGCTGGGGATACGGACACCGTCGCCCGCGGGGAGTTCCTCAGCCACGAGCACGCGACCTCCGGGAACGTCCGGCTGCTGCGGCTCGCGGACGGGTCGTACGTCGTGCGGCTGGAGGACTTCGAGACCAGCAACGGGCCCGATCTGCGGGTGTGGCTGAGCGACGCGCCGGTGAAGGAGGGCGAGGACGGCTGGCATCTCTTCGACGACGACGCGTACGACCACGTCAGCCTCGGCGGGCTGAAGGGGAACAAGGGGGACCAGAACTACCGGGTGCCAGGTGACGTCGATCCCGGTGACTACGGCAGCGTCACCATCTGGTGCGACCGCTTCAACGTGTCGTTCGGCGCGGCCGAGCTGGCCCGGAGCCGCTGAGGCTCCGGACCGGCTCGGGGGGCATGGGTGTGTGTCAGTAGCCCACCCGGAACGTCGCGTCCGCCCGCTCCGTCGCCGTCGAGATCGGGTCGATGCGGAGCAGGTAGTTGCTGTGCCGGATGTAGCGGGTGGGGTTGTTGTACGAGCGGAACGAGGACCACGTGGAGTCGGCGAGGCCGGCGACGCGGGTGAACGTGGCGTCCGCGGCGAACGTCGACGTGCCGTCGTTCGCGTCCAGGCGGAGCGCGTAGTTGTAGTGGCGCAGGTAGCGGGTCGGGAAGTTCACCGACTGGAAGGAAATGGCCGAGGAGTCCGCCAGGCCCGGGACCAGCTTCCACTGGGAGTCGGTGAACGGATCGAAGGGGTACTCGTCGATACGGCCCACGTAGCTGCTGTGGCGGACGTAGCGGGACGGGAAGTTGTACGACTTCAGGCGGTTCCAGGCGGGGGCGCCCCACTTGGCCAGCAGGTTGGTGTACTCCGTCGACGTGATCGGGTGGATGCCGCAGTGCTTGGAGTTGAGCGGCTGGGTGTAGAGCTTCTGGTCGAGGGCCGTCCAGGTGCCGGAGGCGAGGTCGGTGGACTGCCAGACGTAGAACACGCCGTTGGGGGTGTACGTGTCTCCCCAGAGGTACCAGGCGTTGGACGTCAGGGACTTCACCACCGTGGGGGCCTCGGTGCCGCCGTGCGCGACAGGCGTGCTGAACGGTGTGAAGCTGCCCGGGGCGAGGGACGTCGACCGTGCGCCGACCAGTTGCTGGTTGCGCTTGTAGTAGAGGTAGTTGACGCCGTTGACGCCGATCGTGAGGTTGCCGTCGATGATGTCGTAGCCGGGGTCGAAGAAGACCTGCGGGTTCGACGACGTGACGAAGTCGGTGGTGTAGCTGACCATGATCACGTTGTGGCCGCTGCTGTTCACCGAGGAGTAGAGGATGCCGTACTGGCCGCGTGAGGCATCCCAGTAGGCCTCCGGGGCCCAGCTGTGGGTGGTGGTCATGTCGTGGAGCTTCAGCCGCCGGTAGCCGGTGAAGGTCCGCAGGTCGGCGGAGTCCCAGACGTGGATGTACGTGCTGTTGTAGTTCCAGTCGGTGCCCTTGAGGTCCGTCGCCAGGACGACGAACGTGCCGTCCTGCTTGCGCATCAGGAACGGGTCGCGCAGGCCGCCGGCGCCCTGGGTCGGGGTGACCAGGGGGGCGTTCTGGTTCAGCGGGGTCCAGTTCAGGCCGTCCTGGCTGACGGCCAGGTGCAGGCCGTAGTTGGCCTCCAGCATGGTGGTGGACTCGGTGAAGTAGACCATCGCGTACGCGGAGTCGGCCGCGTGGGCGGTGCCGGCGCCGAGGGTGAGCACACCGGTCGCGGCCAGCGGCACGGTTGCCGCCGTGCCGAGGAACATGCGGCGGGAGAGGCCGGGCCTGCCGGTCACGCCGCCCGCGGAGTTCACATCGCTCATGTCGCTCATGTCAGGCTCCACTTCTGGTTGTTCTGGCCGTTGCAGGACCACAGCACGAGCTTCGTGCCGTTGGTGGTCGCGGCGTTGTAGGCGTCCAGGCAGAGGCCGGAGTTGACGTTGACGATCGTGCCGTCGGTGTTCACGTTCCACTGCTGGTTGGTGCCGCCGTGGCAGTCCCAGATGACGACGCGGGTGCCGTTGGAGGTGCCGCGGTCCCAGGCGTCCAGGCACTTGTTGCCGTACACGACGAGTTCCTTGCGGGAGGTGTACTGCCAGACCTGGTTCCGGCCGCCGGAGCAGTCCCACAGCTGGGCGTCGGTGCCGTTGGTGATCGTGTTGTTGTTGATGTCGGCACAGCGGCCGGAGCCCGTGCCGGTGATCAAGGTGCCGTTGGTGCCCGGCAGCGGCCGTACGACGATGCCTTCGAGGGTCGGGGCGCCGGAGAAGGCGATCGTGTTGGCGCTGCCCTTGGTGAGCGACATGGCGACGGAGATGTTGCCGGGGGAGGAGCCGGTCGGCGGGAAGGAGACCTTGGTGGGGGTCTGGCCGTTGACCGTGAGGGTGGCGACCCGGGCGGCGGAGGTGTTGTTGGTGTAGGAGACGTCGACCGTCTTCAGGCCGGTGTTTCCGGCGACCACCCCGGAGAAGTTCGATGTGCCGTTGTAGGTGCTCGCCGACTGCTCGGTGCCGCCCTTGACGGTGAGCATGACCGAGGCGCCCGCCGGGACGCTGGTGGTGTAACTCGTGCCGGGCGTACCGACGTTGGTACGGGTCCACAGGTCACGGACGGTCGCCGCCGCGTTCGTCAGGCCGAGGTCGGACCAGCGGACGGTCATGTTCTGGGTGGTGGAGGTGCGGTTGAGCAGGACGACCGCGCGGTTGCCGGGGCCGGAGAGGACCTTGCCGTACACCTGGAGGCCCGTGGTGTCCTCGGCGACCTTGACGCCCTGGAGGCCGCGGGGGTCCTGGTCGACCGCGATGACCTCGGGGTTCTTGAGGATGTTCGCCGTCTCCGTGGTCATGGTGGAGAGGTCGTTGCCGGCGAGCAGCGGGGCGCCGGAGATCGCCCACAGGTTCATGTGGGTGCGGTCCTGGGCGGGGGTGAGGCCCATGCCGACCATCAGCATGTCGGGGTCGTTGACGTAGCCGGTGTGCTGGGCCGTGGGGTGCAGGTTCCGGTCGTGGGCCGTGAGCACATTGCCGTACGTGAAGGTCTGGCCGTGGTAGAAGATGTCCGTGTTCGTCCGCCACATCGGGCCCATGCCCGGTGCCCAGTTCCAGGGGTTGGAGTAGCCCCAGTTGCACAGGGAGAGGGCGAGGGGGCGGCCGGTGGTGGCGGTCGCGGTGGCGACGGCGTCGCTGATCGCCTGGTAGGTCGTCTTCGGGTCGAGGCCCTCGGCGTCGCCGCCGCACCAGTCGACCTTCACGAAGTCGAAGCCCCACTTCGAGAACTGCGTCATGTCCTGGACGTAGTGGCCCTCGCTGCCGCTGCCGGGCGCGGCCGGGCGGCCGGTGGGGAAGTAGTAGCCGCAGCCGTCCTTGCCGGCGTCGGTGTAGATGCCCGCCTTCAGGCCCTTGCTGTGGATGTAGTCGGCGATGGCCTTCATGCCGCCGGGCCACTCGGCCTCGTCGATGGTGATGTTGCCCGCGCTGTCGCGCGTGCCCTGCCACCAGCCCTCGTCGATGTTGATGTATTCGTAGCCGGCCTCGAGCAGCCCGGCCGCGACGAACGCGTCGACCTGCTGCTTGATCACGTTGTAGTCGACCTTCGCGGCGAAGGCGTTCCAGGAGGCCCAGCCCATCGGGGCTTCGGGGACGGATATTTGACGGTCCGTCACGGCTACTGGTACGGCGTCGAGTTGGGTGACAGGGGTGTCGGTCGCCGTCGTCCCGGCCGTCGGCTGGACGAACAGCAGGGCGGCCGTCGCGGTCGTCGCGAGGGCGAGGGCGCGTACGGCGGCGGATCTGCAACGGCGTCTGAGACTGCGGGAGTTGGCGCGGGGAGGGGGGTACATGCGGCTCCTACGAGGGATATCCGGGGGATGCGGGGGACGCGGGGGCTCGATATCTCGAACAAGGATCGGCTCGCCGAACGCTTCGGCTGGCCGAAAGTAGAGCCGGGAGGAACGGAAGTCAACGGCTGTGACAGAGGTGGTTTTTGAACCGGTCACAAAGCGAGGACGCCGGGCCGGGGAAGGGCTCGGCGTCGTGCTTCGGCGGTCCGGTTCTATGACGGGAACACAGACGCGCCGAGTCGGGGAAACGGCGAGGTCAGCTCTTGTGACCGGTCACCTTGGCGATCCACTGGATGAAATCGGCCGCGTTCTGGCTCGCGCCGTGGCCGCCGTCCCGGTCCATGGCGGCGTCGAGGTGGCCGCCGAGGTTCTCCAGCTTCGCGGCGAGGTTGCCGACGACGGTGGGTGAGGTGTCGCGGTCCTTGGTGCGCTGCCCTCTTGGCGGAGGCTGGAGGGAGTGAGGTGGCGGGCCTTGGTGGTGCCGCTGCCGACGGGGTTGTTCTCGCCGGGCGACAGGTCGAACGCGTCGAAGGCCGGGGCGTCCTTCATCCGGGCGCTCACGTGGGTGAGGAAGTCCGCCCACATACGCGGCGCCTACCGCGCCGCCCGCTCCCGGCCCCACGCGGCCAGCGGTTCGAGCGCGTCGTTGAGGCGTGTGCCGTCCTCGGTGAGTGAGTACTCGACGCGCGGCGGCACCTCGTCGTAGGAGACGCGGCGCACGACTCCGTCCGCCTCCATCTCGCGCAGATGGGAGGCCAACACCTTCTCGCTGACGCCCGGAAGCAGCCGGCGCAGCTCACCGAAGCGGCGAGAGGGCTGCTCGTGCAGGGCCCAGAGGATCAGGACCTTCCACCTGCCACCGATCACCTCCATCGCGGTGTCGATCCCGCAGATGTGGCCGTCCGGTGCGCCCGGCCGATTCAGCGTCGCCATGTCCCCCACCCCTCCGACGTGCTCGCTCACCTCAGGGTAACCACCCACTCCGAAGTACGTACTTGATCACTTTCGCGCCCGTGACCAGCCTGTTCGGCATGACACAGAATCCTTCCGAGAAGACCGCCGTCACCTTGCTGGGCCTCGGCGCGATGGGCACCGCGTTGGCCCGTGCGTGGCGGGCCGCAGGCCATCCGCTCACCGTCTGGAACCGCACACCGGCCCGCTCCGCGGTGCTCGCCGCCGAGGGCGCGCGGGTCGCGGACAGCGCCGCCGAGGCGGTCGCCGCGAACACCCTGGTCGTCGTCTGCCTGTTGGACGACGCCTCCGTGGAGGAGGCACTGGCCGATGCCGACCTCACCGGCCGCGACCTGGTGAACCTGACCACGACGACCCCCGCCCAGGCCCGCGCCCGCGCCGAGTGGGCCGAGGCTCGGGGCGCCCGTTACCTGGACGGCGGCATCATGGCCGTCCCGCCGATGGTCGGCGTCCCCGAGGCCGGGGGCTACGTGTTCTACAGCGGCTCGCGGCAGCTGTTCGACCAGCACCGGGCCGCCCTGGCCGTCCCGGTCGGCACCACCTACGTCGGCGAGGACGCGGGCTTCGCGGCCCTGCACGACGTGGCCCTCCTCAGCGCGATGTACGGCATGTTCGCCGGCGCCGCGCACGCCTTCGCCCTGATCCGCAAGGAGGACATCGACCCGGCGTCCTTCGCCCCGCTGCTCGCGGACTGGCTCGCCGCGATGGCCCCGGCGGTGCACCAGACCGCCGAGCAACTGCGGAGCGGTGACTACACGCGAGGCGTCGTCTCCAACCTGGCCATGCAGGTGGCCGGCACCCCGACCTTCCTCACCACCGCCGAGCAACAGGGCGTCAGCCCCGAACTCCTCACCCCCTACTTCGCGTTGATGCGTCGTCGCCTGGCCGAGGGCACCGCAGAGGAGGACCTGACGGGGGTGATCGACCTGCTGCTGCGCTGACCGGCACCGGGTGTCCGCGGGCCGTCCGGCGCACCCCTCACCCGTGGCCGCTCCCCGGGTCGTGGGTGACGACGGCAACGAGCGACGCGCAACCTGAGAGTTTCCAGGTTCCCTCCCACCCCGAGTCCTCCAAGACTTGGCGCCGGACCTGCCATCACATTCCCAGGGGGAGCCATGTCTTTTCGTCAGCGAGTGATCTCGGCCGTGATCGGTGCCGCCACGGTGGCCGTCCTGGGGTTGAGCGCCTCCCCGGCCTCCGCGAGCGTCTCGGACGGTTTTGTCAGCGGAGGCGGTGACTTCGACAACGACTGGGGGGACGAGGGCCCACTCTCCATGAACAGCAACACCCGATCCAACGCCACATGCCTGTGGCAGCAGATCCTCTGGGCGGAGGGGGCCAGCGAGCAGAACGGCACCGACTTCGACGCCTCCGACATCGACGGCGTCTTCGGGGAGAACACCCGGCACGCGACGATGGACCTGCAGCGACGCTGGAAGCTGGAGGACGTCGACGGCATCGTCGGGCCCGACACCTTCGGCTACCTGGACGGCAGGCGGCTGGTGCACTACGACGGCAGCGAGTCAGGCACCCTGTGGATGCACTACAACGGGCCCACGCACCACTTCTACATCACCCGGTCCGGTGCCGGGAGGTACGGCTTCTGGGAGGGCTCGGACAACGACAACGGGACCCCGATCCGGTACGCCTCGTACACGTCCCGCAACTGCAGCTGACACCGGCAGGGTGATGCCTACGGCCACGCGGTGGGCCTCGGCCTCGGTACGTCCCGGAGCACCCGGCTCCCGGGCCCCGCACCGAGCCCGAACCTGGTGAACCAGCCTGGTGACGGACAGTGAACGGCGCGACGCTCGGCCGGGGGAACCCGGTCGAGCGTCGCGCCGTTGGCGGCGGTCCTCACGTCGGCCGCCGCGTGGGCACCCGCAGGGCGGCTAATCCGTCGCCGTCGGCCTCCGAGACAGCTTCGTCGCGGCGGCCACGTCCGTCAGCGGGCGGAGCCGGTACGTGTACGTGTAGTCGCGGCTGGCGAAGAGTTTGTACTCGTCGTGGGTGTGGGCGCCCCAGCTGTTGTCGCCGCCGACGCCCATCTGGCGGTGGTTGACGCGGAGGACGACCGTGTCGCGGGGGGTGAGGTGGTAGTCGTGGCGGAGGCCGGTCGAGAGGTCCTCCGGGGTGAAGTAGGAGGCGTTGACCTCGAGTAGGGAGTCGCCCGCGATCAGCAGGCCCTCGCCGTCGCGGTCGGTCAGGGCGGCCCAGCGGATGTCGGTCTTGTTGCCGTTCTCCTGGGGGCGGATGTAGCCGGACCACTGGTCGGCGACGCTGCCCGAGTAGAGGCCGACGTCGGTGCCGTTGTTGCGGTCCCAGTGGTTCTCCTCCGGGCCGCGGCCGTAGTAGTGGAGGCGGTCCAGGCGGCGCGGGAGGTGGAGGAGGGTGCCCACCTCAGGGATGTACGGGAGGGAGGCCGCGCCCGGGTGCAGGGTGTTGTCGACCTTGATCTCGCCGTTGCCGAAGACGGTGTAGGTGGTGGTGTACGACGACTCGGTCGTCGTCGGCAGGGTGCCGGTGACCTTGATCTCCACGGCCCGGTCGGTGCCCAGGGCACGGACCGTCACGTCGGTCACCTTGCGGTTCGTGCCCGCGTCCCGCCAGGTCTGGTTGCGGGTGTGCTGCCCGTTGCCGTTGTCGTTGTCGGTGGGGGCCCGCCAGAAGTTGGGGGTGGGGCCGGAGGTGAGCAGGCGGGTGCCGGCCGAGCGGTAGGAGGTGATCGTCCCGGTGGCACGGTCCACGGTGACCGAGAAGCCGCGCCCCTGCACGCCCTTGCCGGTGACGGTGATCTCGTTCGGGCCGTCCTTGTACGTCAGCTTCGGGACGGAAGCCAGGGGGACCGGTGTCACCGCCGGGCTGCCCGCGTCCACCGGCAGCTGCTGCCGGGCCACCTCGAAGCCGGACTTCGCCCAGGGGGTGCGCTCCTTGGTGGTGAAGGAGAGTTCGAGGAAGTACTCGGTGCCGGGCGCGGGGGAGGAGGGGAGGCGGAAGGGGACGGTGATGTCCTTGGTGGAGAGGGGGGCGACGTCGAGTTGGGCGCGGGTGAGGCGGCCCCGCTGGATCTCCTTCCCGTCCGCCGACAGGGTCCAACTGCCGTCGAATTCACGGAGGTTGGTGAACAGGTACTCGTTGGTGAGGGTGATCTTCTTCGAGGTCAGGGCATCGGTCGCGGCGCCCGTGGCCGGGGTCGCGTGGATCGCCTGGTAGATGCGTTTGACCTCGGCCGCCTTGCCGGTGTGGCCCCGGTCGGCCTTGACGATGCCGTCCGCGACGAAGGCGCCGTCGTTGGGGTTGTCGCCCCAGTCACCGCCGTACGCGAAAAACGAACGTTCCTTCGCGAAGCCCTCCCGCTCCCGCTCCGCCACCTTCACCGTCGCCGCGTCGAACCAGAACCGCACGCCCTCGTCGCCCGGCCCCCGCCCCCCGGAGGCCAGTTCGGCCCCGCTCAGGGCGCGCGCGTACACACCCGCCCGCCGGATCGTGCCGCTGAACTCGCGCGTCGGGTTGTCCGTGTCCGTGCCGAGGGAGAGGGGTGCCGTGTTGACGCTGGGCCGCCGGGTCGTGGTGCGGGTGGCCTTCACCTCGCCGTCGACGTAGAGGGTGAGGGACCCGGCCTCGGCGTCGAAGACCCCGGCGACATGGTGTTCGCGGCCGGTCCAGCCGTCCGCCGGGAGGCCCCAGCTCACGCTGACCCACTGGCCGCCGCCGTAGATGAAGAACTCGACGCTGTTGTTGGTCTGCTTCAGCGCGTACTGCGTGTCGCCCTTGGCGACGAGCGGCTGGTGGCCGCCGGTGACGTGCGGGGTGATCCACGCCTCCAGGGTCAGCGAGCCGGTGAGGTCGAGGGCCGGGTCGCGGGTGAAGCCGGTGGCACCGGAGATCCCCTTCTCCCGGCTGAACGTTCCTGCGGCGGTGAGGAGTTGGCCCTTCAGCGCGCTCGGACCGGCGTCCGTGAAGACCCTCAGCCTCGGCACCGGCCAGGTCAGCGACTGGTCGACGAAGTCCCAGATCCAGCCGCCCTGGAGGACCGGGTAGCGCCGGATGAGGTCCCAGTACTTCTTGAAGTTGCCGGTCGAGTTCCCCATGGAGTGCGAGTACTCGATCATCACGTACGGCCGGGTGTCGGAGGTGTCCTTCGCCCGCTGCTCGACCCGCTGCGGGCTGTCGTACATCTCCGAGCGGATCTGGCTGATCGTCGGCCGGTCGTCGCCCTCGTACTGGATGACGCGGGTCGGGTCGTAGGACTCGATCCAGTCGCGCATGGCGACGAAGGTGGAGCCGCCGCCCGCCTCGTTGCCGAGGGACCAGATGACGACGGAGGCGTGGTTCTTGTCGCGGTGGACCATGGCGCGGGCGCGGGCCACGCAGGCCGTCGTCCACTCGGCGTGGTTGCCGGGGTAGCGGTCGCGGATGCCGTGGGTCTCCAGGTTCGTCTCGTCGACGAGGTAGAGGCCGTACTCGTCCGCCAGTTCGTACCAGAGCGGGTTGTTGGGGTAGTGCGAGGTGCGGACGGTGTTGATGTTGAGCCGCTTGATGATGCCCATGTCCTGGACCATGTCGGCGCGGGTGAGCGCCATGCCCCGGTCGGGGTGCATCTCGTGGCGGTTGGTGCCCCGGAAGGAGACCGGCTTGCCGTTGATCCGCATCAGCCCGTCCTTGAGCGCGAACTCGCGCAGGCCGACGCGATGGGAGAGGGTCTCGACGACCTTGCCGCGCGGGTCGCGCAGCCGGAGCACGGCCGTGTAGAGGGTGGGGTGTTCGGCCGACCACAGCTCGGGCGAGGGGACGGACTTCTGCGCCTGGACGGTCACGTCCTCGCCGGTCGTGGAGGCGCCGACGGCGACGGACTGCACGAGGGGCCGCGACCAGACGGCGTGCCCCCGGGCGTCGTAGAGCTGCGTCTCGACCGAGTACGACCCCCCGTGCCCGGCCGCGTACGCGCGCACGCTCGCGGTGACGGACAGCTCGGCGGCCGTGTAGCCGTCGCTGAGCGGGGTGTCCAGCTTGAAGTCGCGCAGGTGCACGGCGGGCGTGGAGTAGAGGTAGACCGAGCGGAAGATACCGCTCAGCCGGATCATGTCCTGGTCCTCCAGCCAGTCGCCGTCCGAGTAGCGGTAGACCTCGACGGCTATCTGGTTCCTCCCCGGCTTGAGGTGCCGGGTGATGTCGTACTCGGCCGGGTCGTACGAGTCCTCGTGGTAGCCGACGAGGTGGCCGTTGATCCACACGTAGTGGGCCGACTTGACGCCCTCGAAGTGCAGGAAGGTACGGCGGTCGCCGGCCGTCCAGTCCTTGGGGAGCTGGAAGGAACGGCGGTACTGGCCCACGGGGTTGTAGCGGGTCGGCGCGGTCGGCGGCTGGGACTCCTCGCCGAGGCCGTTGGGCCCCCACCACGGGTAGGTGATGTTGATGTAGATAGGGAAGTCGTAGCCGTGCAGCTGCCAGTTGGAGGGGACCGGGATGGTGTCCCAGTCGCTGTCGTCGACGTCCGTCCTGTAGAAGTCCTCGTCCCGGTCGCCCGGCCGGTCCACGTACGCGAACTTCCACGTCCCGTCGAGGCTCAGCCGGTACGGGGAGCGGGTGCGGTCGGCGGCGAGAGCCTGTCTGACGTCCGCGTACGGCATGAGGGTGGTGTGCGGCGGTTCCGCGCCGACCTGGAAGAGGGCCATGTTGCCGGACCACTCGGGGCTGTCGGCGGCGGCTGTCCCGGTGCGGGGGGCGGCGTACGCGTCGCCGCCGGAGAGGGCCAGGGCGCCGAGGACGGCGGCGCCGCCCTCCAGCAGCCGGCGGCGGCTCACGACGGGGCGGACTGCGGGGGTGCCGGTGTGCGGCTGCGGAGGCGGTTGCGGGTGCGGGTGCTGCATTGCCGGGGCCTTCCTCGCGGTGACGGGGGGTGCACGTACGGAGTGACGTGCGGGGGGTGCACGTACGGAGTGACGTGTGGGACGAGGAGCGTCGGATGCGGTCCGATTTTTGTCTGATGTTGTTGAAAACCGGGCCCACACTAGGACTTCGAACAGAAGCGGATCAATAACTCTGTCGGACTTTGTGCGGTCGTGAGGGTGGGAGCGTGACGCCACCGGGCGGGCGGCCTACGGTGCCCCCATGGTGGCGGGTGTGGTGCTGGCGTTGTGCGCGGCCGTGTGCATGGGTACGGCGACGGTGCTGCAGGCGCTGGGGGCGCGGCGGGCGGCGGCCGAGGGAGGGCGTACCCGGGGGCGGGTCGTGGCGAGGGCGCTGCGGGGCTGGCCGTTCCTCGCGGGCGCCGGCCTGGACACGCTCGGGTTCGCGGCACAGGTCGGGGCGTTGCTACTGGTGCCGCTGTTCCTGGTGGAGGCGTTCGTCGCCGCCTCGCTGGCGGTCACGGCGGTCGTCGGCACAGTCGTACTGGGGCTGAGGCCGCGCCGTGCCGAATGGGCCGCCGTCCTCGTGGTGTGCCTCGGCCTGGTGACGCTCGCGGTGTCCGCCGGGCACGACGGGCCCGGTGACGGGGACACCCCCCTGCGGGTCGCGATGCTGGCGGCGTCGGTGCTGGTGGTGGGGGCGGGGTGGGTGCTGGGCGGCCGGTTGCGGCGGGGCCGTACCGTCGTCCTCGGGGCGGCGGCGGGCCTCGCCTTCGGCCTCACCGCGATCGCCGTACGCCTGCTGCCCGACGCGACGGTGCCGGAGGTGTTCGGCAACCCCGCCGCGTACGCCGTCGTCGTCTCCGGTCTCGGCGGCTACCTCCTCCTCGTCCAGGCCCTCCAGTCCGGCTCGGTCACGGCGGCGACGGCGGCGATGGTGATCTGCGAGACCGTGTGGCCCGGGGTCTTCGGGGTGGTGTGGCTCGGCGACACCACCCGCGAGGGGTACGGGTGGCTGGCGGTGGTCGGGTTCGTGGGCTGTGTGGGGGGTGGGGTGGCGCTGGCGCGGTTCGGTGAGGCGGGGGAGGGCGAGAGGGACGAGTCCGGGCGGCGGCCATGAGTGGTGACCTACCTTCCCGTGGCGCCGGGCTCCTGGCCGTCCAGGGGTGTCATGACCCGTACGTTCGTCTGCTGGTAGATCACCGAGCTGCGGAAACTCACCACCTCCCGGCGGGCGCTGAAGCGGTCCATGAGGAAGGCGTGCAGGCGCTCGATGTCCGGTACGGCCACGTGGACGACGAAGTCGTCGTCGCCGGAGACCACGAAGACGGAGACCACCTCGGGGAGTTGGGCCAGATACGCCTCGAAGCCGGAGATCACGTCGCGGCTCAGCGGGCGCAGCCGGGCGAACACGAGGGCCTGGAGGGAGCGGCCGAGCAGGCGCGGTTGTACGGCGGCGTGGTAGCCGGTGATCACGCCGCGCGACCGTAAGGCTCGGACCCGTTCCAGGCAGGTGGAGGGGGCGATGCCTGCGAGGCGGGCCAACTCCCGGTTGGTGAGCCGTGCATCGCGTTGCAGATGACCGAGGATCACCGAATCAATGTCGTCCATGGCCGTCATTTTCCTGGGCGGGGCGAATATGGTTCGGCGGAGCGTCCGTAGCGCCGTATCCCGCTCTAGATTTCCCTTCGCCCGCCGGATGTGAAGGGGAGACGTGCCGCATGACGACCGCCGCGACCGACACCGTCGACACCATCGACGCGATCGACAAGACAGCCGCGACCGCCTCGACGGCGGTCGATCACTATGACCGGTTCCTCGCCGAGCACTACACGTGGATGCTCGGTGGTGATCTGCCGGCGCTCGCCGAGGCCCAGCGCGCGTTCCTGGCGGAGTGGGGTGTGGTTCCCGTACGGGACGGAGCGGCTGAGCACTCGGCCGGGTCCGGACTCGGGGCCGGTGCCCTGGCCGTGGATCTGGGGTGCGGTCCGGGGCAGACGAGTCTCGCGCTGGCCGGGGTGGGCTTCGACTCCGTGCTAGCCGTCGACCTGAGCGAGCCGTTGCTCGACGAACTCGCGGTACACGCGGCCGGGTTGCCCGCCGTGCGTCCCGTGCGGGCGGATGTGCGGACGGCGCTGCCTGAGCTGGTGCGGCCGGGTTCGGCGGCGGCGGTCGTCTGTCTCGGTGACACGCTGACCCATCTGCCGACGAGAGCGGACGTGGCCGCGCTGTTCGCCGATGTCGCCGACGCCCTCGCGCCCGACGGGACGGCCCTCTTCGGCTACCGCGACCTGACGGTCCCGCTGACCGGCACGGACCGCTTCCTCCCGGTCCGCGCCACCGAGGACCGGATCATGACCTGCTTCCTGGAGTACCCGGGTGACTTCGACGACTACACGGTCGTCGTGCACGACGTGGTCCACAGCCGGGACGGCTCCGGCGGCGACTGGGCCATGCGCGCGCACAGTTACCGGAAACTGCGGCTCTCCCACGCGTGGGTCATGGAGCGGTTCCGGGTCGCCGGGCTGCGTCCGACACGGGAGGGGGCCGGCCCGGGCGGCATGCGGATCGTGGCGCTGCGGCGCGCGTAGGAAAGGGTTCGGGCCGCGCGGCAACCCGCGAGTTGCCGGCGGCGACCACAGGGTGAAGTGAAGGTACGTGAAATCCCGCCCCCACAAGGGAGTTCACCATGCACATCAAGCGCACCCGCATCGCAAGACTGCTCACCGTGCTCGCCGCGGTCCTGACCGTGCTGCTCGCGCCCGGTCTGGCCACCCCGTCCGTCGCGCAGGCGGCCAACGACCGAGCGGCACAGGAACAGGTCCGGGAACAGGCCCAGGACCGGGCGGTGGCCGCCGCGGTCGCCGCCGCGCCCGCCGCCTGGAACCCGCCCTCGCACCTGGTCCAGCCCCTGAACGAGGTCTGGAACCACGTCGAGTCGACCTACGGCAACCTCTACGGCTTCCGCAACTACGGCTGGGACCAGATCATGGCCAACCGCGGAAGCGTCAACTACTGCGTCCGCTGGGAGTCGGACCAGCCGGTCAGCGTCGCCCTGCGCGACCAGATCCACGCCGCGCTGAAGAAGCAGTTCGGCAAGTGGATGGCGGCGATGGTCGACAACGGCGCCGGCCACAACGCCTGGCCGTACACCAACGTCCCCGTCAACATCGTCGGCTGGGCGGTGAGGAACCGCTCGACCCTCCAGTGGAGCGACAACTCCGTCGACATCTACACCAACATGCTGGACGGCGCGGGCGCCCCGCAGTGCAACCCCGACTGCGGCCGCTTCTTCCACCAGGACGGCAACTACTCCCGCTGTCCCGGCGGCGCCGCCCGCCACTACGACCAGTCCCTCTGGCTCACCGAGGGCTTCGGCGGCGGCGCCGGCGGCGACTGGGGCCAGCGCATGGGCCGCTCCTACTTCACCGGCGCCCTGAACCAGGAGAACATCCACATCTATCTGCACGAGGTCGGCCACACCTTCGGCCTCGACGACTTCTACGACTGGACCCCGACCGGCCAGTGCTGCTTCCTCATGAAGGCGGGCAGCGCCACCCAGATCACCGAGTTCGACAAGTGGATGTTCCGAGACTTCTGGCGCCACATGAAGTCCCGGTACGGCCTCTGACACCCTTCGTCCAGCGATGTGCGGCGGGGCCATGACAGATGTCATGGCCCCGCTGTGAGAGTGATCGTCCGCGAGAAGGATGTAGTGCGCACCGGTTGGTCGTGACAATTACCTGGCAGGGCAACGGAGTTGACCGTCCGGGGCCGTTGGAGCGTCAGGATCGAGGGGGGCACGTCGTGCGTGGGCAACGTCTCGTCGGGACCGTGTTGGGGACCACACTTCTGCTGGGTGCGGCGGTACCCGCCGCCGAGGCGGCCGGGCCGGCGGCGGCGGGGGAGCGGCTGGACCGGGGCGAGTTGGGGGAGACGCTCGGCGCGGTGCGCGAGGCCGGGATGTACGGCACGTACGCGTCCGTGCGGGACGGCCGGGAGCGCTGGAGCGGCGCGGCCGGGCTGGCCGACGTGGACACCGGCCGCGAGGTCACCCCGAACATGCGGCACCGCGTCGGCAGCATCAGCAAGACGTTCACGGCCGTGGCGATCATGCAGCAGGTGGAGCGTGGCCGGATCCGCCTCGACGCCCCGGTCACGGACTACGTCCCCGAGCTGTTCGAGGGCACCGGCACCGACGGGGACGCCCGGGAGCGCGGGGACGCCGTCACCGTACGGATGCTCCTCAACCACACCAGCCACATAGGCGACTACGTCCTCGGCGCCTTCCCCTCCCTCGCCCAGAACTCCACCACCAGCCTCGACGAGCACCGCTTCCGCTCGATCGGCCCCCGCGAGCTGGTACGGCTGGGTCTCGCGGCCCCCACCACCGGGCGCCCCGGCGCCCAGCCGGGCAGGTACTCCAACACCAACTACGTCGTGGCCGGCCTGATCCTGGAGAAGGTCACCGGCCAGAAGGCGTCGACGTACATCACCCGCAACGTCATCGACCGCGCCGGGCTGCGCCACACCTCGTACCCGCGCACCGCGTACATCAAGGGCCCGCACTCGCGGATGTACGAGTCGTTCTACGGGCTCATCGACCCGCCCCGCGACTACAGCGTCTACGACATGTCCTGGGCGTACACGGCCGGCGCGATCGTCTCCACGACGGACGACCTCAACCGCTTCTACCGGCAGCTGCTCACCGGTGACCTGGTCCGCCGCTCGTCGCTCGACGAGATGCGGCGCACGGTCCCGGTGGAGATCGCCCCGGGCGCCGCGATCGACTACGGCCTCGGCATCTACACCCTCGACGTGCCCGGCTGCGGGCGGTTCTGGGGCCACGACGGCGGGGTCTTCGGCGCGGGCACCATCAGCCTCACCAGCGCGGACGGCGACCGACAGGTCTCCATGGGCTGGAACCTGATGAAGTACCAGCGCCTCAACGCGGACGGCACGGCGCTGGAGCCGAGCCCGATCGACGACGCGATCGAGCGACACGTCTTCGGGGCGTTGTGCCCGACGCCGGAGGAGCCGGGTTCGGGTTCGGGGGCCGGGACGAAGTCGCGGCTGGCGGCGGGGGACGCGTGGCGGTTCCTGCCGGACGGTCTGCTGGGTAGGACGCTTCCGTAGCCGTCCTCGCACCGCAGGGAGCACAGCGTCTTGCCCACCTTCGTCATCTTCGACCTGGAGTTCACGACCTGGCCCGGGGCCATGGAGCAGGACTGGTCGGCCCCCGGCCAACTGCGCGAGATCGTGCAGATCGGCGCGGTGCGGGTGAATGAGGAGTACGCCGTCGTCGAGGAGTACGAGACGCTGGTCCGCCCGGTGGTGAACCCCCGGCTCTCGCCGTTCTTCACCACCCTCACCGGCATCGACCAGGGTGACGTGGACCGGGACGGCCTGGCGCCGGCCCGGGCCCTCGACGACTTCCTCGCCTTCTGCCGGGGCGGGTCGGTCCTGTCCTACGGCAACGACATGCTCGTCCTCGGCGAGAACATCGGCTGGGCCCGGGCCCGGGGCGAGACGATCGAGCACCGCGTGCTCGCCCCGGGCTTCCTCAACGTCCGGCCGTGGGTGAACGCCGTCGCCCCGGTGACGACCGGCGTCAACTCGGGCCGCCTCTGGCAGGCCCTGGGCCTCCCCCGGCCCGGCACCCCGGGCGCCGAACACTCGGCCCTCTTCGACTGCCACTCCATCGCGTCGGCCCTGCGCCACCTGGCGGGGACGGGGGTCGTCCTGCCGGACGGCCTCCTCCGCGTCAGTGGGGCCCGCGCGGGGAGTTGAGGAGCTCGGCGCCGAGCGGGGAGAGCACGTGCCGCACGGTGTTGCCCTGTCTGCGGGTGGACACCAGCCCGGCCTGGCGCAGCACGGTGGCGTGCTGGCTCGCCGACGCCGCGGAGATGTCCGCGCGACGGGCCAGTTCACCGGTGGTGCTGCCGTGCACGAGCAGATGCATGACCGTCGCCCGGGTGCGGCCCAGCAGCGCCGCCAACGGGCGGGGGACCGGCTCGTCCCCCGCGGTGCCTCCCTCCGCCCAGCCCCGGCCGCGTACGACGGGATAGACCAGCACCGGAGCCGTGTCGGGGTTCTTGAGCGTGATGGGGGCGCCGAAGCAGAAGAACGACGGCAGGAGCACCAGGCCTCGGCCGTTGAGGAAGAGGTCCTGGTCCACGGGGTAGGGGAGTTCGAGCACGGGCGGCCGCCAGCGCGCCTGCGGGTGCAGATGGGTGAGCAGCCGTGCGACGCCTCCCGTGGCCAGGGCGTGCAGACGAGTGGCCCGGTCGGCCTCCAACTGGGCGCGGACGGCCCGCCAGTAGGGGGCCAGAGCTGTGCGGTGGTACCTCCGGACGGCTTCTCCGAGGGTCCCGAGGACCTCCGGGTCACCGGCGGCCAGTGCACCCAGCCGGGGGTCCGGCGCGCGCCGGGGGGCGAGGTCGCCGAGGTCGGCGCGGAGCCGGGTCCGGGGGGTGGCGAGCAGGTGGTCGAGGGCTTCGTCCAGGCAGGAGGTGCCCGCGGTCGGCGTGAGGAAGTCCGCCGAGTAGCCCACGGGCGGCGCCAGCTCGCACAGCATGCGGGTCAGGTGCGCCGTACCGCCGAGCAGCCGGCCGCGGGTCCGCTCGCGCCACAGGCCGAACTCCTTGGTGCCGGGCCGCTTCTGCAGGGCGTGCAGGCTCAGCAGCACCTCCCAGAGCACGTCCGGCTCGGCGGCCAGACGGGTGTTGCCCATGTCCTCGGTCGTGAAGTGGATGCTCAGCACGGTGTCCCCCTGTGGTCTGGATGACGCCCGCACCGGCTGTGTCGGGCCGGTGTTCGTGGCGTCGGTATGAGTGCTTATGAGCGCTGGTACTCGCTTTGCGTGTCGGGCGTGCCGGTGTCTGGCCGTGACGTGCCCCTTTCGGAGAGCACTGAAAGTCCTGGCACGTTCGTTCACCGATCAATCACGCTGACGGCGTGCGCCCGGTCGCACCAGAACCGAACCCGACCTCCGCTCGCACCCTCCTTCACGCCCCACGCGAGAGGACGTCATGCGCAAGGCCGCGATCAGCCTGCTCCTCGTGTCCGCCGTCATCAGCGGCTGCGCCGCCGCCCAGGGCTCCCCGGCGAGCACGGAACGTCAGGAGGCCGCCACCGCACGGCAGTTGACCGACGCCGAGAACCTGCGGATCGCGGACGCGCAGCAACGCCTGATCGGTGCTTGCATGCGACGGCAGGGCTTCGAGTTCTGGGAGGCCGAGCGGCTCAGCCTGGCCGAGAGCCGCACCCTCGGCTATGTGCTGGACGACGTCGACTGGGCCCGCACGTACGGCTACGGCAGCCGCCTCCAGGTCGAGGAGGCCGCCGCCCGCGTCGCCAACCCCAACCTCGCCTACCGCAAGCGTCTCCCCGAACAGCGCCGCACCGCCTACGACCTGGCGCTCGACGGCGGGACCGACGCGCCGATGATCAGCGTCGAGATCCCCGGCGGCGGCGGCACGGTGCGCAAGCGCCTGGGCGGCTGCGTGGCCGAGTCCGAGAAGAAGCTGTACGGGGACCCCCGGGAATGGTTCCGCGCGGAGAAGGTCACCAGCCACCTGCGGTCGCTCTACGTACCCAAGGTGCTGGCCGACCGCCGATTCTCGGCGGCGCTGGACGTCTGGTCGCGCTGCATGAAGCGGGCGGGCCACGACTACGCGGACCCGGGCGCCTCCCGTCGGGCGGCCATCGCGCGGTCCGACCGGGTGACCGAGCCCGGGGTCTTCGAGGCGGAGAAGAAGCTCGCCGTGGCCGACGCGACCTGCGCCCGGGACGCGGACCTCCGCTCCATCGGCGAGGAGCGCGAGAGCCACTACCTCGACCAGCTGCGCGACCGCTACGGCGAAGCGCTCGACACGTACACCCGGCTCCAGCACCGGGCGCTGGACCTCGCCCGGAAGATCGTCGGCCCACGGGTCTGACCACACCAAGGAGTACACATGCGCAGATCAGCCATAGCCGCCGTCGTCCTCGCCCTGGCCTCCCTCGGACTCGGGGCACCGACCGCGTCCGCCGCGACGGCGGACGAGAGCGTCTGCGGGGAGGAGTGGCCGAACAGCCGGGACGGCAACCTGAGGGTCTGGCAGGACTGGGGCTGCCAGGGCATCCTCCTCGGCACGACGCCGGGGAACGACCGCTTCTGGGGCGACAGCGGGAACGAGGGGGTGTTCAACTCCCCGGACCACCTCGCACCGTCCTCCGTGATGAACAGCGGGTTCGTCGGGGGCAAGGACGTCGTCGCCTTCTACGCCGAGAAGGACTACCAGTACCAGTTCGGCTACGTCTGCCTCGCTCCGGGAGAGCTGTGGGCCGACAACCTCACGGACAACTACTACCAGTCCGGCGCGGTCGTGAACGACAACATCAGGTCCCACCAGTGGGTCACCGCCTCCGCCTGCGGGGCGGGCACCTGGCTGACGTGATGTCGTAGGGAGGTCCGTCGGCATACCGACGGACCTCCCTCTCCGTCCGACCCGATCCGCACAGGAGCTGTCATGTCCGACGAAGCCACCCCCGTCGAAGCCACCCCCGTCCGCGAACTCCGGCTGGTCGTCACCGCCGCCGACTACGACGCCGCGCTGCACTTCTACCGCGATGTGCTGGGGCTGCCCGAGCGGGCGGCGTTCTCGTCCGACGGCGGGCGGGTGTCGATCCTCGAAGCGGGCCGGGCGACGCTGGAGATCACCGATCCGAAGCACGCGGAGTTCATCGACGAGGTGGAGGTCGGCCGCCGTGTGGCCGGCCACATCCGGGTCGCCTTCGAGGTGGACGACTCGACCGCGACCACGGCGAGGCTGGCGGCGGCCGGCGCCGAGGTGATCGCCGAGCCGACCCGCACCCCCTGGAACTCGCTGAACTCCCGCCTCGAAGCGCCCGGCGCCCTGCAGCTGACCCTCTTCACCGAACTCGACGTGTGAGGGGGCCCGCGGACGGACCGGCGGACGGATCGGTGGACGGATCGGCGGACGGACCGGCGGACGGATCGTGTCGGGCGTGAGGGCCGTCACCGGACGGTGGCTTTGCATGATCATGCATTGCCATGCATAATAATTTCTATGTCCAAGGTCCTCACCTCTCTTCCGGCCGGCGAGCGCGTCGGCATCGCCTTCTCGGGCGGGCTCGACACCTCGGTCGCCGTCGCGTGGATGCGTGACAAGGGTGCCGTCCCCTGCACCTACACGGCTGACATCGGCCAGTACGACGAGCCCGACATCGCCTCGGTGCCCGGCCGCGCGAAGACCTACGGTGCCGAGATCGCGCGCCTGGTCGACTGCCGCGCCGCGCTGGTCGAGGAGGGCCTGGCCGCGCTGACCTGCGGCGCGTTCCACATCCGCTCCGGCGGGCGGGCGTACTTCAACACCACCCCCCTCGGCCGTGCCGTCACCGGCACGCTGCTGGTCCGGGCGATGCTGGAGGACGACGTCCAGATCTGGGGCGACGGCTCGACCTTCAAGGGCAACGACATCGAGCGGTTCTACCGCTACGGCCTGCTCGCCAACCCGCACCTGCGCATCTACAAGCCCTGGCTGGACGCCGACTTCGTCACCGAGCTCGGTGGCCGCAAGGAGATGTCCGAGTGGCTGGTCGCGCACCAGCTGCCGTACCGGGACTCCACGGAGAAGGCGTACTCCACCGACGCCAACATCTGGGGCGCCACCCACGAGGCGAAGACCCTGGAGCACCTGGACACCGGCGTCGAGACCGTCGAGCCCATCATGGGCGTCCGGTTCTGGGACCCGTCCGTCGAGATCGCCACCGAGGACGTGACGATCGGCTTCGACCAGGGCCGCCCGGTCACCATCAACGGCAAGGAGTTCGCCTCCGCCGTCGACCTGGTGATGGAGGCCAACGCCATCGGCGGCCGCCACGGCCTCGGCATGTCCGACCAGATCGAGAACCGCATCATCGAGGCCAAGAGCCGCGGCATCTACGAGGCGCCCGGCATGGCCCTCCTGCACGCCGCCTACGAGCGCCTCGTCAACGCCATCCACAACGAGGACACCCTCGCCCAGTACCACTCCGAGGGCCGTCGCCTCGGCCGCCTGATGTACGAGGGCCGCTGGCTGGACCCGCAGGCCCTGATGATCCGGGAGTCCCTGCAGCGCTGGGTCGGCGCGGCGGTCACCGGCGAGGTCACCCTCCGCCTGCGGCGCGGCGAGGACTACTCGATCCTCGACACCACGGGCCCGGCGTTCTCGTACCACCCGGACAAGCTGTCCATGGAGCGCACCGAGGACTCGGCGTTCGGCCCGGTCGACCGGATCGGCCAGCTCACCATGCGCAACCTCGACATCGCCGACTCCCGCGCCAAGCTGGAGCAGTACGCGGGCCTCGGCCTGATCGGCACCGGCAGCCCCACGGTCGGCGCCTCGCAGGCCGCCGCGACCGGGCTGATCGGCACCATGCCGGAGCTGCCGCAGGGCGGCGCCGAGGCCATCGCCTCGCGCGGCGAGGTCTCCGAGGAGGACGCCCTCCTGGACCGCGCCGCGATGGAGTCCGGCACGGACTGATCGCCGACGGGCATCTTGGAATCGCCGACGGACGCCCGGAATTACCGACGGACACCTGGAACGGCAGGCTCGACGCCCACCGCGTCGAGCCGGCCGTTCCAGGTTCTGGTCAGGCCTTCCCCTCCTTCTCCAGCTTGTCGAGGATGCGGCCCGCCGTCAGGCGGATGTTGAAGGAGGTGACGGAGGAGTGAGGACCGTGCGCGAGTGCCTCCAACTCGCCGAGCAGGCCTGCCCGGTCGGCCGCCTCGGGCAGCTCGCCGTACGCGTCCACATACCGGCTGATCCCGTACAGGGCCTGGTACCGCACGGATTCCGACGGATCGTGGAGGTGGCCGAGCAGGAGGCGCACATCGCCGTCCTCGTCCACGTCCAGGAGGGAGACGACCACCGCCCTGACCTCGTCGGACGGGTGGTCGATCAACCGCCGTACGGCGGGGAGGGTCTCGGGGTAGTGGCTGAGCGCGTTCCGGGTGTCGTGGAGGATCGCCTCGTCGGTCGTCAGGAGACCGAGCAGCGCCTCGACCACCGCGCGCCGCTCCGCCTGTTGCTCCGCGCCTCGCGGTTCGTGCTGCCCGAGCTGCATCAGCCCCCGCACCGCTCCGGCCCGTATCCGCTCGTCGGGATCGCGCAGCAGCGGCAGCAGTAGTTCGGTGGTCCGTGGGTCCGGGCGCTCGCCCAGCGCCCTGGCGGCGGCCGTCCGCACCTCGTGATGACCGAGACCGGGCCACAGCTCGGGACCGGGGCCGGGACCGGGCCCGGGGCCGGGACCGGAGACGACCACCGTCCTGATCAGCTCCCAGGCCGCCGAGGTGTCGATGCGGGCCAGTGCCCACACAGCGGTGGACCCCGACTCCGGGTGGTCCAGCCAGCGCACCGCGAGCGGTTCGGCCCGCTCCTCCCCCCACCACCCGAGGGTGTGGAGCATCTGCCGGGCGGCCTCCGCGTCGGTCTCGGCCGCCAGGGCGGACAGGACCGCCGTGCGGGAGCGCCGGTCGTCGGGCAGCTTGGACGCGGACATGCCCCGGACCCCGGGGCACTCGTCGCGCAGGCCGTCGAGGAGCGAGCCGCGCAGCCGGGCCAGGTCCTTCGACGGCAGCATGTCCAGGGCCCGCGCCCGGGACATGCCCCGGCCGTACCGGGCGGTGTGCAGGACCTGCTCCCGTACGCGCCGGTCCCGCAGCGACGCGTAGAGGGCGATGCGCGCGTGCCCCCACACCATGGTGCCGTTGTCCCCCAACAGCCGTATGAGGACCGCCGTTTCGGGGTTCCCCTCCCGTCGGGCCAACCCGAGCAGCCCGTTGAGCCGCAGGTGCCAGTCCGAGTCGTCGGACATCAGCCGCCGGAACGCCCCGACGACGTCCGGCCCCTCCAGCGCCAGCCGTTCGGCCGCGAGCGACGCGCGCCGCCGTACGCCGCCGTCCGGGTCCCCCATCAGACCGACGATCACCGCGCCCGCGCCGTCTCCTCCGACGTGCCCCAGCAGGCCGAGCGCGTCCGCCGCCCCGGCCCGCACCACGGCGGCGGGGTCCTGAGCGGCCCGTACGACGGCCTCCGCCACACCGGCGACCACGTCCTCGTACGCCGCAGCCCAACGCCCCACCCGCCCGAGCCCTTTGACTGCGGCAGCCCTCCGCCCAGGTTCTGTGGCTGTCAACTCCCTTAGGAAATGGGCGATTTGATGCGCCGCGCCGTCGGCTCCCCCGCCCCTGACAACTCCCACGCGTCCCCCTCGGAGTCCCCTGCACCGCCCCGCCACGGGGGAGATGTCACTGAGAACGACCGCTTCGGGGGTCCGGGAGTTGTGCGGGCGGGCGGTCCTGGCCGTACAAGCCGGGCGCGTCCTAGTCGTTGTCCCCGCCGCCGCTGCGGGACTTGCTGTTCGCCTTGAGGGCCAGCTCGCTCGCGACCTCGGTGGTCTTGGCGATGCCCCGTGCCCAGCGCGGGGCATCGCCCCGGGCGGTCCAGTAGACGCAGACGCAGCCGCCGATGGCGAGCAGGAGGACGACGGACAGGATGGCTATGAACACGGTGGTCATTCGCTCTCTGTTGACTGGCCGACGCAGGGGGGTGCCTCGGTGAGCTGGACAACGGAAGGGACGCGTGGGGGCGGGCAGGGGTTCCGCGCATACGGCCCACGTCACCGAGACTCGTCGGCACGGTCGGCACGGTCGGCACGGTCGGCACGGTCGGAACCGGTCGGCACGGTCGGCGTTGGCGCTCAGGCGTGCTGTCGCTGTCCTCGGCCCCGCAACAGGCTGACGCCCGGGCCGAGCGAGACGACGCCCATGCCGACGGCGGTGGCCACGCCCTGCGCGCCGTCGACGACCAAGGGGGCGACCGCGGCGACGACCAGGTTGAACAGGAACAGGAACCACAGGACGGGCTTCGAGCCGAGCAGGGCCTTCATGGGAGTTTCCCTTCGGGGAGAGGAGGGGGGAGGGGTGAGGTCCGTTCGACCTCGTGCTTCCACGATCCCGTTCGGCCGGCCTCGCCACGAGGGAGTGCCCTCCCGGATCGGGGGTGTAGCCCGCTACACCCCCGCGCTGTCAGTGGCACGCGGTACGTTCCGGGCCATGGGCATCTACCTGGTGAGCGTCGACGCGGAGGACTGGTTCGGTGAGGGCCAGGACGCGGAGGAGGACGAGGAGGAGGGACGGGGGCGGGTCGCCGCCGCGCTGAACGAGGAGCTGGCGCGGCGCGGGCTGCCGCCCTACGACTCGGTGCCTGGGCGCACGGACCTGGTCCGCGGCTCGGGGCTGGCTTTCGAGGAGAAGCTGGTCCCGCCGATGGACGGGTTCGTCACGCTGTGCGAGGCCCACCTCACGCGCGAGGAGACGGAGACCCTGCTCGGCTGGACCGTGCTGGTGCCCCTGTCGCTGGAGGAGGACATCCGGCTGGACGACGTCGAGTCCGGCTACACGGACGAGACCGTGGTCGCGGGCGCGCCTCAGGTGCTGGCGCTGGCGGAGCGGCTCGCGGCGGCCGTCGAGCTGCCGACGGCCGAGGTTCCGGAGATGTGCGACAACCTCGACCTGACCACGTGGTTCCTGGACGGGCCGGCGAAGCGGCTGGCGGCGACCCGCCCGGGCCCCTGGGCCGACGACCTCGACATGGCCTTCTACGTCGCCCTGTACCTGCGCGCGGCCCAGCACTCGATCCGCCGCGCCTGCCCGATCGTGTACTTCTGACCGCTACGTCTGACCGCTACGTGACCGCTACCGGAATTAATTCGCAGTGCATCGGCCTTCAGGCCGGTGGTGAAGCGAATCTGATGGTGGCGACGCGGAGCGTCGCGGAATCAGATCCGGCGGAGCCGGATACCGCTCATACCGGCCGGTTCTGCTGCTCGATGTACTGCCTGACCACGGAGAGCGGGGCGCCGCCGACAGTTCCGGCGAAGTAGGAACCGGACCAGAGCTTGTTGGCCCGCCAGTAGTGCCGTACCAGGTCGGGGAACTCCTGGCGCAGGCGGCGGGAGGAGACACCCTTGAGGGAGTTGACGAGTTTGGTGACGGCGATCTTGGGCGGGAAGTTCACCAACAGGTGGACGTGGTTGTCTTCGCCGTTGAACTCCACCAGCTCGCACTCGAAGTCCGTACACACCGACCGCATGATCTCCTCCATGCGCCTCAAGTGGGCATCGGTGAACACCTTGTGCCGGAACTTGGTCACGAAGACCAAGTGCACATGCATCACGAAAGCACAGTGCCTACCAGTTCTGATCTCATGCATCTCAGCCATAACCCAAGTATGTATCGTGATGGTCATGCAGCTCCGGTACGCCTTCAGGTTGTACCCGGACGCCGGTCAGCAGGTCGCCCTGGCCAAAGCGTTCGGGTGCGCCCGCGTCGTGTTCAACGACTGCGTGCGCGCCCGTGAGGACGCCCGCAGGGCGGGCAAGCCCTTCTTGAAGGCCGGTGAGCTGTCCACCCGTCTGATCACCGAAGCGAAACGGACCGTGGAGCGGTCCTGGCTGGGTGAGGTCTCCGCAGTCGTCCTGCAGCAGTCGCTGCGCGACGCCGAGGCCGCGTACAAGAACTTCTTCGCCTCCCGCAAGGGCACGCGCAAGGGCCCGAGGCTGGGGGCGCCCCGGTTCAAGTCCCGCAGGGATGCCCGGCAGTCGATCCGGTTTACCGCCAACGCCCGCTGGGGCATCACCGACAGCGGCCGGCTGAACCTGCCGAAGATCGGGGCGGTGAAGGTGAAGTGGTCCCGCACCCTGCCCGCCACCCCCACCTCCGTGACCGTGATCAAGGACAGCGCGGGCAGGTTCTTCGCCTCGTTCGTCATCGACACCGACCCCGCCGAAGACGCCGCCCGGATGCCCGCCACCGACCAGAGCATCGGCATCGACCTGGGACTGACGCATTTCGCGGTGCTGTCCACCGGAGAGAAGATCGACTCCCCCCGGTTCTTGCGCCGTGCGGAGAAGAAACTCAAGCGCGCCCAGCGCGAGCTGTCCCGCAAACAGAAGGGATCGAAGAACCGCCAGAAGGCACGCCTGAAGGTCGCCCGCGCCCACGCCAAGGTCACCGACGCCCGCAAGGAGTTCCACCACCAGCTCTCCACCCGGCTGATCTCCGAGAACCAAGGAATCGCCGTCGAGAGTCTGTCGGTGACGGGACTGGCGCGTACGAAGCTGGCCAAGTCCGTCCACGACGCGGGCTGGACGGCATTCGTGAACATGCTGGAATACAAAGCCCAGCGCTATGGACGCACCCTGATCAAGATCGGCCGGTTCGAGCCGACCTCCCAGACCTGCTCCACCTGCGGAGTCAAGGACGGTCCCAAGCCGCTGCACATCCGGGAGTGGACCTGTACTGCCTGCGGCACCCTCCACGACCGGGATCACAACGCCGCACTCAACGTCCACCAGGCCGCCGGACTGGCGGTAACAGCCTGCGGAGCGCCGGTAAGACCAGGAGCAATCCCGGCACAGCGCGAAGAAACAGGAAGCCACGGAATCCCCACCGGAAACCGCGCCGCGTAGCGGCACGGCAACCAGTGGAGAAGGCCAGAATCCTCGTCTTTCAAGGCGAGGAGCATGTCAAATCTATGGCGTCGAACTATGGCGTCGGCTATGGCGTCAGCGTCGCGAAGGCCTCGTCCAGGAGGGCGACGAGGTCGAGGTCGCCGTCCGAGGCGGTCCAGTGGTCGAGGGCGATGTTGAGGCAGTCGAGCGCGGCGGCGGCCCGTACGGTCTCCGCGAGGGTCGGCGGTCCCGGGGAACCGTGACGTTCGGCGAGGGCTTTCGCCAGTGTCGGCCGCCAGCCGTGCTGCTTCTCCAGCTGGCGTGCGCAGAGCGCGGGGGTGTCCCGGACGAGCCGGGTGGTGGCGAGGGAGCCGACCGGGTCCTGGTGGTAGCGCTGGATGACCGTGTCCAGTGCCCGGCGCAGCGCCGTCCAGTCGTCCTCGTCGGCGGGGCGGGCGCGCAGCGCGTCCGCGACCCAGCCGCCGTGCGCGTCGAAGACGTCGAGGACGGCGTCCTCCTTGGTGCCGAAGTACCGCAGGAACGTGCTCCGGGACACCCCGGCCGCCGACGCCAGATCGTCGAGCGTCACCTTGTCGAAGCCGTCGCGGCGGAACAACTCGAAGGCGACCTGGGCCAGTTCGGCCCGTACGGCCGCTCGTGCGATGTCCCGTGTGTTCGCGCGGGCCGCTCCGCTCACCTCACTCACCCCGCGATGTTAACCCTGCCCGACCCCCGCTTGCGGGTGTGGGACTCAGTGGCTAGCGTGACACTCAGTTTCATCTACGGTACTTGTTATCGCGCCACTCGACCTACTCGACCCACTCGGCCTACTCGACAGCAAGGAGCGATCCGACGCCATGACCAAGACCCTCGGACTCATCGGCAGCGGAATGATCGGCGGTGCGCTGGCCCGGCTGGCCGTCGCCGCGGGGATGGACGTCGTCCTGAGCAACTCGCGCGGCCCCGAGACCCTCGCCGACCTGGTCGCCGAACTCGGCGACCGCGCCCACGCCGCCACCCCCGCCGAGGCCGCGCGGGCCGGTGACCTGGTCGTGGCGACGATCCCGCTGCACGCCTACACGCGGCTCTCCGCCGCCGACCTGGCGGGCAGGACCGTGATCGACACCATGAACTACTACCCGGAGCGCGACGGCCGCCTCGCCGAACTGGACGGCGGCGGCCTGACCTCCAGCGCCCTGGTCCAGCGGCACCTGGCCGACTCGTACGTGGTCAAGGCCTTCAACGCCATCGACTTCCGGCGGTTGCTCACCAGCGCCCGGCCCGCCGGGGCCGCCGACCGCAGTGCCCTGCCCGTCGCGGGCGACCACGCGGCGGCCAAGGACGAGGTGATCCGGCTTCTCGACGCCCTTGGCTACGACGCGGTCGATCTCGGCCCCCTGGCCGAGAGCTGGCGCGCCGAGCCGGGCACGCCGGTGTACGTCACGCCGTACCTGGCGGAACGCCCGGCCGGGCTCGGCCAGGAGGAGGCGGGGCGCTGGTTCTTCGAGACCCCCGGTGTCCCGGTCCCGGCCGCCCGGGTGAGGGAACTGACGGACTCGGCGGTACGCGGCGAGCCGGGCACCGCCCGCATGGCCCTCGCCGACGACTGACGTCCCGACGACCTACGTCACGACGACTGACGTCCCCCGGCTCCCTTCAGGGACTCTCACCAAGCCCGCCAACTCGCCTTCCGTGCAAGGGAATCAGCCCATGAGCTCCTCTTCCGGTTCCGCCCCGCGGTCCGCCCTCTCCGTCCGCACGTCCCCGGTCGACATCCCCACCCCCGACGGGACCGTCGACGCGTACGTCTGTCATCCGGCCGACGGCGGGCCGTACCCCGCCGTGCTCCTCTACATGGACGCGTTCGGGGTGCGGCCGCATCTGAAGGGGATGGCGGAGCGGCTGGCGGCGGCCGGGTACGCCGTTCTGCTGCCGAACGTGATGTACCGCAGCGGGCGGGCGCCGCTGGTGGAGCTGCCCGCGTTCATCAACCCGGCGGAGCGGCCGGAGATCATCGAGCGGATCCGTCCGGCGATGCTGGGGCTGACGCCGGACGCGGCGACGCGCGACGCCGGGGTCTACCTGGACTGGCTGGAGGCCTCCCCCCCCTGACGAACGGCGGCCCGGTCGGGATCACCGGCTACTGCATGGGCGCGGGGCTGGCGCTGCGGACGGCCGGGACGTACCCGGAGCGGGTGGCCGCGGCGGCGGGGTTCCACGGCGCGTACCTCGCGACGGACGCGCCCGACAGCCCCCATCTGCTCGCCGACCGGATCACCGCCGAGCTGTACTTCGGGCACGCCGACAACGACTCCGCCAACCCCGCCGACCAGATCGACCGCCTCGACAAGAGCCTCACCGCCGCCGGCGTACGCCACCGGGCCGAGGTCTACGAGGGCGCCCACCACGGCTTCACCCAGGCCGACACGGCCATGCACAGCCCCGAGGCGACGCAACGCCACTGGACGGCCCTGCTGGACCTCCTGGCCCGCACCCTATGAGGGAAGCCGGGCCGCAGGCAGGGGGAGGCGGGGCGGCCGTAGGGAAGGCGGCGTGCACGCGACGCGCCGGCGCGCACCGCACGGCGGCGTACGCCCGCCGGCGCGGGTCGGCGCGGGGGCCGCCGACCACGAGGCCGCCAGCCACGCCAGCCGTCACCGGCCCCCGGCCGTCACCGGCCCCCGGCCGTCGCCGGCCCCCGGCCGTCGCCGGCCCCCGGCCGTCGCCGGACGCGGCTGTCAGCGGTCCCCGGCCGTCGCCACCCTCGACCGCCGCTGGCACCTGGCCCGTCGCCCTCGGGCGGCCGCCAGCCCCCAGCTGTCGCCACCCCCGGCCGTCGCGACCCTCGACCGCCGCTGGCCCGCCGGCCCGTCGCCCCCGGGCCGTCGCCGGCCCCCGGCCGTCGCCGGCCCCCGACCCCCGCCGGCCCCCGGCCCGTCGCCACTCCCCGGCCGTCGCCATTCCCCGGTCGCCGCCAGCCCCCGGCCGTCACCGGCCCCCGGGTGTCCCCGTCACCCCCCTCAGGAACTCCGCCAACGTGTCCGTCGCCGTGTTGTGGGACGTGGCGGCGAAGAGGGGGTCGAGGTGGTTCATGGAGTTGTCGGACTCGTAGACGGCGTACGGGACGCGGGACTCGGCGGCGACACGGCGGGCGCTCTCCACGACCGTGCCCTTGGCGTAGCTGGTCTGGAAGGCGTAGAGGGGGATGTCGAGGCCGGCGGCGTGACGCAGGCGCAGCCCGAGGGAGCGGGCCAGGTCGGTGTCCGCGTAGGCGTCGCTCACGTCGAGGTCGACGGAGAGACGGGCGGGCCAGTACCACTCCCACACCCCGGGCACGGGCCCCGCGTACGCCTCCGCGACCCGTCCGATCGGCGTGATCCCGTCGTCGACCCACCCCCGTACGCCGTCGGCGTCGGCGTCGGCCGCCGCCGCGAGGTGCCCCGAGTGGACGCTGATGTCGTTCGGCCAGCCGAAGCCCGCGTCGACGAAGCTGCCGAGCAGCGCGGCGTTGGTCACCGGGAACGGCACCCGCAGCGCCTCTGGCACCCGGTCCTGGAGGACGGACCGGCCCTCGGGGGCGTGGTGGGCGTACCACCCGGCGAGCTGGTACCAGATCTGGGTGCTCTCGGCCCGCTCGCCCATTCCGACCCCGCTGAGCGTCATGTCGAAGACCTGCCCGCCGGCGATCGCCGCGAGCCGCTCCCGCACCTCCTCCGGCGAGTCCCGCACGGGCGCCCCCGTCCCCTCGAACGCGCCGCGCACGCCCCCGTCGAGGACCGCGAGCCCCACCAGATCCCGGTACCCGGGCCGGCCGCCGAAGTCCCAGGCCGCGTACGCCAGCGCACTGGTCGCCCCCCAGGAGTGCCCGCCGAGCACGACGCGCCGCCGCCCGCCCACGCGAGCGGCGCGCACGACGCCACGCAGGTCGTCGAGGGCCCGCTCCAGCCCCCACCGCCCGACGTACCCGGCGGCGGCGGGCTCCAGGGCCCGGTAGCGCCCGTCGAGGTAGTAGCCCACGGGGTCGGCGTCCCGCGCCCTCGCGAACCCGCTGCGGTCGGCGAGGTTCTCCTCGCGCCGGTCGACCGCCCACACCTGTGTCCCGGGCACGCGCGCGACCAGGTCCCGCGCCATCAGCCGGAAGTCGTTCGCCGCGCCGAACATCCCCGGCACCAGCACCACCACGGTCCGCGCGTCCCGCGACCCCACCTTCAGCACATGCACCCGATCACTGCCGACGGGCCCGCCCCCGGCCCCGACCGGAACCGGCACGTACTCCTCGTCCACGCCCCCGCCGCCGACGGCCCAGGCACTCCCGCCCCCGCCTCCGCCCACCGCCCCGGCCAGGGCCAGCCCCGCGCCCAGCCCACCGCTCAACACCGCTCTACGCGTCGGCCGTTTCGTCATCTCCGGTCGCCTCCTTGGGAGTTGGGGGGTTACGACACCGGCCCAAGCTTCCCCCGGCACCCGCCCGGCTCGACCACCGGGGCCGCCGAACGGACGGTTTCCGACGGATCGGTGTATGTCGGCCTTGGCGCACCGGAGTCCCGCCGCCCCTTCCTCCACGTTGGGCGTCCGACGCGGGGTGCCGTGGCCACGTAGCATCGGGCTTCGGCATCGGGGGGTGTTTCAGCGACGCGGAGGATCGGATGACCGTCGGTGCGGGTCGTGGGGCGCCGTCGGTGCGGCGGCGGGACGCGCTGCGCAATCGGGAGCTGTTGGTGGCGGCGGCTCATGAGGTGTTCACCGAGCAGGGGCTCGAAGCGCCGCTGGATGTGATCGCCCGCCGGGCCGGGGTGGGGAACGCGACGCTGTACCGGCACTTCCCGAGCCGCGCCACGCTCATCGAGGCCGTCTTCCACGACCAGCTCACCGGCACGATGGCCGTGGGGGACCGGGTCCGCGACGCGCCGGACGCCTGGACCGGGCTGGTCGAGTACCTCGGCGCGGTCTTCCACACGCTGGCGTCCGACCGGGGCACCAACGACCTCATGACCACGCATCTGCCGGGCATCGACGTCCTGGAGGACGTCCACGAGCACAACCGGCGGACCGTCGAGCTGCTGCTGCGGCGCGGCCGTGAGGAGGGCACGGTGCGTGGCGATGTCACCACCGAGGACGTCCTCTTCGCCTTCGCCGCCCTCGGTCGCGCCGTCCCCGCCCTCACCGCCGCCACCACCCCCGACGCCTGGCGCCGCCCCCTCACCCTCCTCCTCGACGGCCTCCGGCCCTCCGCACCCACACCACCGACGCCACCGACAGTCCTGCCGGGGATCGCCCTCACCGCCGAGCAACTCCACGCCGTATTGGGAGAGTTGGGGCCGCATCGGTCGACCAAGGGGTAGCGAGATCATCCGGATCCCCGGTCCGGTCACTCCGTCCCGTCGAGGGTGATCGCCGCCGTCGGGCAGACCGCCGCCGCCTCGCGGACGGCCGGATGGTGCGGTGCGGCGGGGGTCTGGTCGAGGAGTACGACGATGCCGTCCTCGTCGCGTTGGTCGAAGACCTCGGGGGCGATGAGGACGCACAGGCCGGCGCCACAGCATTTCGTCTCGTCGACGTGGACCTTCATGGGGACACCTCCTGGGAAGACCCTCGTCACCAGCGCACCGGGACCTCGCGCAGGCCGCCGACGAGGAGGCCCTCGACCTTGCGCAACTCATCGGCGGGGACGGCGAGTTCGAGGGTGGGCAGCTTGCGGAGGAGGACTTCGAGGACGACCTGCAACTCCGTGCGCGCGAGGGCCTGGCCGAGGCACGAGTGCGGCCCGGCGCCGAACGTGAGGTGGGGGTTGGGGCTGCGGGTCAGGTCCATCTCGTCGGGCGAGGGGAAGACCCGGTCGTCCCGGTTGGCAGAAGACATCCCGCAGAACACGGTGGTGCCGCCCGGCAGCAGCTCCCCGTCCAGCTCCACGTCCTCGCTCAGATAGCGCCGCATCCCGAACGCGCCGAGGTTGGCGTCGAAGCGCAGCACCTCCTCCACCGCCGTACGGACCAGGGAGGGATCGGCGAGCAACTGCTCCCAGCGGCCGCGGTCGGCCAGCAGCAGCGCGACCATCTTGCCGATCATGTTCGCGGTGGTCTCGTGGCCGGCCACCAGCAACCCCATGCCGGTGGCGAGGAGTTCGGCGTCGGTGAGGCGTTCCTCCTCCGGCAGCGCGGCGCTCTCCACGATCAGCGTGCTGAGCAGATCCTCACCCGACGCGGCGCGCTTCGCCTCGACCAGGGCGGACATATAGCCCGCGAACTCCGTGAACGCCGCCCGGGTCTCCTCCTTCGAGAAGCGGCTGACGTTCAGGAACGCGTCCGACCAGTGCGAGAAGCGGTCGCGGTCCTCGGCCGGAGCGCCGAGCAGGTCGCAGATGACGTAGACCGGGAGCGGGAAGCCGAGGGCCGCCTTCAGGTCGGCCGGTTCACCCGGCGTGGCCTGCTCGATCATGTCGTCGAGCAGGGACTCCGCGATCCGCGCCATGCCGGGGCGCAGGGCAGCCATGCGTTTCGCGGTGAAGTACCGGCCCACCTGGCGCCGCCAGCGCAGATGCTGCTCGCCGTGCTCGGGGATCGCCAACGCGTACTCGGGGCTCGCGTCGGCCGCGACGCCGCCGGAGCCGTCGGCGGAGAGCCGCGCGGTGTCCTCGCCGGCGCGCGGGCGGGCGAAGCGGGGGTCGGAGAGGAGGGCGCGGACGTCGTCGTAACGGCTCACGAACTTCGCCCGGTCGCCGCTCGGCAGCTCGACCGTGGCCACCGGGCAGCGGGCGCGCAGCCGCTCCCACGCGGCGGGCGGGTCCAGTGGCCCGTCGCTGACCATCGGCAGCCGGACCACTTCCTCACCACCACCACCGCTCGTCCCGACCGTTCCAGTCCCGGCCGCTCCTGACCTGACCGTGCTTGTCTCGGCTACTCCTGTCCCGACCGTGCCTGTCTCGGCTTTGCCCGTCTCGGTGTCGCCCGTTTCGACCTTGCTCATCTCGGCATCTCCTAGTGGGGGGAGGGAGGGAGATGGCAATGCACGCTACACGGGTAGTGCATCGTGCATCAATGGTGCATCATGCACTCTCCATGCATGGCGCAATCTCGACGTAGGGTGAGGGGCCCATGGAGGCCACACAGGCAGGAGGAGACCGGTGGATGCCCGAGAGGCGGGGGAGCGCATCGAGCGGGAGCTGCTGATCCTGACGCGGAACCGCGAGACGTCGACGCCCCGTGGCGTCCGCGACGGCGGTGCCCTGGACCGCAGCGCCTATGTTCTGCTCACCAGGCTGGAGGCCCAAGGGCCCATGTCCATCCCGGACTTCGTGGAGGCGTTCGGGTTCAACGCGTCCACGTTCACCCGCCAGACCTCGGCGCTCCTGCGGGAGGGGCTGGTGGAGCGGACCCTCGACCCCGACGGGGGAGTGGCCCGTAAGTTCCGGATCACCGACAAGGGGTCGGCGCGCCTCACCGAGCAGCGCGAGGAGTTCGTCGCCGGGCTCACCGGCGTCATCGCCGACTGGCCCGCCGAACGCCTCCGGCGCTTCGTCGCCGACCTGGAGCAGTTCAACACCGACATCGAACGTATCAGCGGACGTTCTTGGCCACGTCCCATGGCCGAGGGCTGACCGCCTGGCAACGGTCAGCCCTCTGGTGTCCTGCGTGCGGCGGTGTGCGGCCGTGCGTCAGTTCACGCACACGATCCCGAGCAGGCAGAGCCCCGAGGGGGACGTCGTCGCCGTGTCGGAGCTCGAACCGTCGGATGCGCCCGTGTCCGAACCGGAGCCCGAGCCGGAGCCCGATCCCGTGTCCCCGCCCGAGCCGCTTCCCGCTTCCGAGCCGGTGCCCGAGCCGTTGTCCGCGCCGGAGCCCGATCCCGTGCCGGTGCCCGCGTCCGACGAGGCGCCGGGGTCGTCGGTGGCCGGCGGCGTGGTCGTTCCGTCCGACGGGGTGGCGGCGGTGTCGTCGGCGGCCGACCTGCCGGCGCCGGAGGAGCCGGTCCGCGCGTCCTGGGCGGACGGCGTGGCCGAGTCCGTACGGGGCACATTGGGGTGCTCGGCGCGGGAGTTCGACCGGCTCGCGGTGGAGCGGTCGCGTACGGGGTCGCCGGACGGGGTCCATGAGGGGGAGTCGTCCGGGGTGCGCCGGGCGTCGTCGGTCTCCGTCGCCGACGTCCGGTCGCGCTGCGAGCCCTGTTGCTCGACGGAGCCGAGGCTCTCGGCGTCCGGGGCCGTGGCCGCCTGGGTGCGGTCGGTGGACTGCCGGTCCATGCCCATGACGGTCAGTCCGCCACCGACCAGCGCCACGGCGGTCGCGACGACGGCCCGGCGCTGGTTCTTCTTCCACCGCGCCAACTGACGCCGGCGCGCGGCCCGCCCCTGCGGCACCACGTCCACGCCCTCGACGTCCACGCCGTTCACGACATCCACGCCGTTCACGCCGTTCACGTCGCGAGCGCCATCCGCGTCAGCGGCCCGGTCCGCGGCCCGGTCAGCGGTCCCGTCAGTGCTCCGGCCGAGGTGCCCGCCGTCGATGCCCGCCGGCTCGTCCGCCGGCGTCCCGCCGTGCCACCCCTCGTCCGCCGTCGCCCCGTACTCCCACGTCGCGGCCGGAAGCACCGGTGCCGCCGGTGTCGTCGGCGGCAGGGGGATCATCAGCGGTGAGGTCGCCTCCCCGGTGGGCCCGGACGGGTCGACACGGCTGTCGATCGCGGCCGGGGCTATGTCGGGCGCGTAGGCGCCGCAGCCCGGGCACACGAGGGCGCCGTTGAGATGTCGGCGACATGAGGAGCAGTAGTCCATCGAGGTCTTCCTGTGTTGGCATGCCGTCGACCCGCCGGGCCGCGGCCCGGTCACATCACGTTCGCACGTGGGATCGAGCGGATCGAGCGGTCAGCAACGCTAACGAGCCATTCTCAGGGCTGTGTGCAGGCTGTGTGACGCTCCTGCGCGGATTCCCCGGGGACTTGGAACCGGTTCCGCAGGGATGTGCGGGCGTGTGTTTGAGCCGTGCTCGCCACACGTTCCGTTGAATTCCGTCCCAACAGGCAACCCGGGCACGCCTTTTGCCGGTCTCACAGGTTGCTCACAGGACGAGTGGACCGAGCCCGGTCGGCCCGGGGTGCGTGGGGGTGCATCCGTTCGGCCGGCCACCGGTCGGCCGTCGTCCGTGGGCTGTCCAGTCCGATGCCCCTGACCAGGGCACTCGCAGACGAGGAACCGATGACCAGCCAGATGACCAACTCCTCCAGCCCGACCGGCGAGACCGGTCCGGCGAGCGCGACCAGCTCGTCCGGCCCGTCCGGTGGCCAGGACCGCCGCCGTCGCCTGAAGCGCCCGGGCCTCGCCGCCCTGGCGTCGCTCACGGTGGTCGCCGCCGTGGCCGGGGCCGCCCCCGGCGCCGGTGCCGCGCCCGCCGCCAAGCCCGGGACGCCGCAGATCAAGCTGATCGCCGCGTCGAACTCCGTGACGCTCACCCGCTCCGAGTGGATGGGCGGCGTCAGCCTCCAGCTCGGGACCTACCTGTCGGTCGACAACGCGCCCCTGGAGCTCCAGGTGACGCGCAAGTCGTACAAGGACCCCATCGTCGTCAAGCAGTTCCTGCGCGACGGCAAGACCACCAAGACGAAGACGCTGCCGAAGGGCACCGTCGACGACTTCTCCGGGCTGAAGGGCTTCCTGGAGATGTCGATCAAGAACGCGGCGGGCGAGGAGGTCCTGAAGAGCGCGGACACCTTCTGCCCGAACAACGCCTCGGGCCGCATCCGTCCGGACGCCCCCGACCTCAACCACTATCCGCAGAGCTGCTCCACCAACCCGTGGACGCTGGGCTCGGTGTGGGGCATCGAGAAGGGCTGGGCCACCAACACCACCCAGTTCGACTACGAGAGGGGCGTGGACCTGCCGGCCGGCGAGTACACCGCCAAGGTCGGCGTCGCGAAGAAGTACCGCGACCTGTTCGGCATCCCCGACGACCGGCCGACCATCAAGGTGACGGTGCGGGAGGAGCCCGCCGGCGAGGACGGCGGGGAAGGCGGCGTGGGCATGGCCCCGTCGAAGTCGTCGTCCTCCGCCCACCACGGCGGAGCCCACGGCGGTCACGACGCGAAGTCCGCCCCGGCCGGACAGCCGGCCCCGGACAGCCACCACTACGGCCCGCGCGGCGCCGACGCCCCGACGCCGCCCGAGCTGTCCTTCGCCCTTCAGGACCGGGGCCTGGCCAACCACCTCGGCGACGGCAAGGGCCACACCGACGGCTCCCGCATCGCACCCGCGCTGCAGGCCGCCCCCAAGCGTCCCACCGGCAAGGCGGGCGCCCCGGCGAACACCCCCAAGCCGGACCTGCGCTCGCTCCCCGCCTGGGACATCGCCATCACCGACGGCGAGGACGGCGACGCACCCGGCAAGGACTACCTCGCCTTCAGCGCCAACGTGTGGAACGCCGGCCCCGCGCCGCTCGTCGTCGACGGCTTCCGCAAGCCGGGCGCGAACCTGATGGACTCGTACCAGTACTTCTACGACGCCAAGGGCAAGCAGGTCGGCTACGCACCCGCCGGCACCATGGAGTGGGACCCGCGCGAGGGCCACGAGCACTGGCACTTCACGGACTTCGCCAGCTACCGCCTGCTCAGCGCGGACCAGACCAAGGAGGTGCGCTCCGGCAAGGAGGCGTTCTGCCTGGCCAACACCGACGCCATCGACTACACGGTGAAGAACGCCAACTGGCACCCGGAGAACACCGACCTGTCCACCGCGTGCGGTTCCGAGGACGCCATCAACGTCCGTGAGGTCCTCGACGTCGGCTCCGGCGACACGTACACCCAGTACCGTCCCGGCCAGTCCTTCGACATCACCGACCTGCCGAACGGCACGTACTACATCCAGGTGATCGCCAACCCGGAGAACCGTCTCCAGGAGGCCAACCACAAGAACAACGTCGCGCTCCGCAAGGTGATCCTCGGCGGCACGGAGGGCGCCCGCACGGTCCAGGTCCCGCCGCACGACCTGATCGACGCCAAGTGACAGCGGTCTGATCCGCCCCCGGCGACAACGAACCCCCAGGCCCTGGGCCTGGGGGTTTCGCCGTGAGTGGCGGGGGCGTGGGGGCGTCACGCCTTCGCCGCGGCGACCTCCGCCTCCGCCGACCGCGCGGGGCCCTGGACGTCCGTCGCCGGGACGGCCGCGCGGCGCTTCGGGATGAAGGAGGCGAGGAGGAAGGCGACGAGAGCGGCACCGGCGCCGATGGCCATGACGACCTTGAAGCCGTTCTCGGAGGGCAGCGCGTAGCCGCCGAAGTCGGTGGTCATCTGGGCGAGGATGACGCCGGCGAGGGCGCTGGCGAACGACGTGCCGAGCGAACGCATCAGCGTGTTCAGGCTGTTGGCGGCGGCCGTCTCGGACTCCGGCACGGCACCCATGATCAGCGCGGGCATCGCGCCGTAGGTGAAGCCGACGCCGCCGCCGATGACGCAGGAGACCAGGACGATGTGCCAGACCTCGCTCATCAGGACGATGTTCAGGCCGTAACCGGCGGCGACGATCAGCGCGCCGACCATCAGCGTCACCTTCGGACCCTTGGCCTTGGTGAGCCCGGCGGACACCGCGGACATCGCCATCATCACCAGACCCTGCGGGGCCAGCACCAGACCCACGGTCATCATGGACTTGCCGAGGCCGTAGCCGGTCTGCTCGGGCAGCTGGAGCAGCTGCGGCAGGACCAGCGACATCGCGAACATCGAGAACCCGAGCGCCACCGAGGCCAGGTTGGTGAACAGCACCTGGGGGCGGGCCGTGGTCCGCAGATCGACCAGCGGCTGCTTCGCCCGCAGCTCCCAGAAACCCCACGACGCGAGGATCACGACGGCCCCGGCGAACAGGCCCAGCGTCGTCCCGCTCGTCCAGCCCCAGTCGCCGCCCTTGGACACGGCCAGCAGCAGCGAGACCAGCCCGGCGGACAGCCCGAGCGAGCCGACCAGGTCGAAACGGCCGCCGGTGCGCACCTTCGACTCCGGTACGACGGTCAGGACCAGCAGGAACGACAGGGCGCCCAGGGCGGCGGAGGTCCAGAACAGCAGGTGCCAGTTCCAGTTGTCCGCGATGAACGCGGCGGCGGGCAGCCCGAGCGCGCCACCGACACCCAGCGAGGCGCTCATCAGCGCGGTCGACCCGGCGAGCCGCTCGGCGGGCAGCACGTCCCGCATGATGCTGATGCCGAGGGGGATGACGGCGGCCGCCAGTCCCTGCAGACCCCGGCCGGTGATCATCGGCACGAGCGAGTCGGCCAGCGCGCAGACCACCGAGCCGGACACCAGCAGCACGATGCTCAGCAGCAGCATCCGCCGCTTGCCGAACATGTCGCCGAGCCGCCCGACGACCGGGGTGGCCACGGCCGCGGCGAGCAGGGTCGCCGTCACCGCCCAGGCGGTGTCGGACGCCGGCGCGTCCAGCAGTCTCGGCAGTTCCGGCACGATCGGGATGACCAGCGTCTGCATCAGCGCGACGACGATCCCGGCCAGCGCCAGCACCGCCACCACGGCGTTCGGCCGCGACGGGGTACCGGCCCCCGCGTCGGAGGGTCGGGCAAGGGCGTGGGACATGGCGGGCCTTTCGTAGGGAGAGTGCGGTGTGGGTACCAGCGGGCCCGGCGGCGGAACGGGGAGTGTTCCGGCCGCCGGGCCCACCGATCGCGCCGAGCCCCGTCCCCACGGGTCCGGCGCGCTGGGGTCGCCCTCCGCTCAGGGTGACCCGGTCCATGCGCTCGATGGGGGTCGATCGGTCGTGCCACCGAGACGCTCGGCGATTCCTTGTTGCTTGACTTAGGCAATCACAGTTGGCTTACTTGAGTCAAGCAATTTTTAGCGCGCGAGGCTGGGCGAGCTTATGGGTGGCAGGGGGCAGGGGAGAGGTCGCCGTGCGTCAGTCGGCGGACTCGCCACTCTCGGGCGCGTCGGCGGGCGGCCGCTCGCTGACGAATATGCCTCGCTGGGGAAGGGTGATCACCCATCCCTCGGAACGCAGTAGCGCAACGGCCTGGCGTGCGGTGTCTCTGGCCACGCCGTAGTCGGCGACCATCTTCGACTCGGAGGGGATCGGGTCCTTCGGTCGGAGTTCGCCGGACTCGATCTTGGTGCGGATGACTCGCGCCACCTGCTTGTAGATGGGCGTCGGATCGAAGCGGTCAATTTCCATGTCCGGGACGTTAGATACGTTCCCTACGCTGCGCATATTGGCAACGTCACAGACGTCCTAGACGAGGTAGACAAGATGGAGGTACGGTTCCCGTGACGCAAGAACCCCCGCGACGCGGCGAACGTCCGGGGGCATGGCCACCAGCCTCTGAGGAGCTGATGACAGTGAGCATTATCCACGCGCTCGCGCTGTGGATCCTGGGCGTGTTCGCGCCCGGTACCGGCCGACGTCGGGCGGAAGGGCGGGCCGCGGCGCGGACCCTGGGGTCCGAGGCGCCCTGCGCGGCCGCGCCGTGGCCGCCGCTGCGGCGGTCGCCGTACGGTCTTGAAGAGCCGTTGCCCGGTGAGGCGACGGTCGTGGTCCGGCCGTATGTCGTTCTCGCCGAGCGGGAGTGCGAACGGGCGCGACAACGGCGGCGCCGTGTCGCCATGGTTCTCGCGGCGGACTTCGGTATCGACCTCGACCTGCATGTGGTGGGCGCCGAGGCGGTGGCCCGGTGAGCGAGCCGAGCGAGCAGGGCGAGCGTCCCGGGACGGCCCCGGGCGGGACACGCGCGCCGGTACGTATGTGCGTGCGCTGCTGTGCGATCACTGACGCACCGGTCGTCGTCTCCGAGGTCCACCAGGGCACCGGTCCCGGCTTCACGGTGTACGCGTGCCGGGCCTGCGCCCCGCACTTCCCGTGCGTGCCGGACATGCTGTCGCTGCCGTCTGCGGCCCGCCGAGGCGAGGGTGAGAGATGAGCGGTCATGCACGTGGTCGGAGTGCCGGTTCCAACCGCCAGGAATGAAGGGGAACGCCGGAACGCCCTCGCACCGGGCGCCCGCCTGAACTGACCAGCCCCCGGTACGGCCACGGCCGGACCGGGGTGGTGCCCATGCGCACAGACGCCGGGCGATCGCGGCCGCACCGGTGTCAGCTCAGGGCGTCGATGGCCTTCACGATCAGGGCTCGCGCGTCGGCTCCGTACACGGCCAGTTCCGTAAGCCGGGCGAACGCCCGCAAGTACATGTCGAGTTCGCTCGGCGCCGTCACGGTAACCTTCGCGGCGAGCAACTCCACATGGATCCGCGAGTCGTCGAACACCGTGAACTGCTCCAGCGGCCACATGACTGCATCTCGCGCGGCCGTGGCCGGGATGATGCCGAGGGACATGGACGGCAGGGACATCACGGCCAGCAGGTTGCCGAGCTGGCCGGCCATCACGTCCTGATCGCCGACCCGGTGATGGAGGACGTTCTCCTCGACCAGGGTCGCGAACCGGTGGTCTCCCTCGTGGATGACGCGTGCCCGGCGCATGCGGACCTCCACCGCGGCGGCCACGTCGTCCGGGGTGCCGCGGAAGTCCGCGATCGTGCGCATCAGTGCCGTCGCGTAACCGGGTGTCTGCAAGTAGCCGGGCACGACGTGGGAGGCGTACACGCGGAACTGGCGGGTGCGCTCGTACAGCTTGGCCGAGGTCTCCGCCAACTGCTTCATGCCGGTCCGCTGAAGCCGCTTCCACTGCAGGTACATGGAGTCGGCTTGCCGGTTGGCCGCGATGAGGTCGTCCGCCTGGTCGTGCGCGCCGCAGGCCGCACACCAGACGCGGATGTCGGCGTCGGCCGGCGCGGTGACGGCGTTCTCGATCCTCGACGACTTGGCGACGGACCAGCCCGCGAGACGGGCGAGTTCCTTGCCGGTGATGCCCGCGTCCAGGCGCAGCTCCCGCAGCCGAGCCGCGAGAGCCGCGCGTGCTTCCTGCACGCTGGGCGTGGGGAATGTGGACATGGACGGTTACTTGACCTTGACCTCGTACTGATCGTGGGGGGTTGCCCGTTCCCAGATCCGTTCGTATGCGGTGGCGTGCCGGGAGACCGTGCCGTGCTCGTCGCAGAGTTCCTTGCCGACCCATTCGCCGTCGCCGGAGAAGTGGTGGACACGCATCAGCCGCCCGTCGAAGATCCACAGGTCGGCGCCCGGGACGAGGAGATCCCACGCGCGGTGCCGGGGGAGCCAGCGCACCTCCTCGCCGGCCTCCACATTGGCGCGGGTCTGGTAGTGCTCCCATGCGATGTAGTCGGTGACCGGCTCGGACACGAGCCTCACGCGCCGCACGTGGACACCGCGGGCGACAGCGTCCGCGATGTTCTGGTGGTAGGGACGCCACCAGGAATCCCGGTCGTCCCAGTCCACCCGCCGACCGTCCTGCCAGGCTTCGAAGCGGGGGTTGGTGAAGTAGGTGTCCCTCATCTCCAGATGGGCGGCCGACTGCCTGGTGTCGGCGAGGAGTTCAGCGAACTCCGGGATCGAGTTCATCGCACGCCTTCCTGAGGATCGGGATCATACGGGCCGGGATCCTGATGACGGTCTCGCCGGACGGGATGGGCGCCCTCGCCGGGGACAAAGCGTCGCAGGTCGCGGTCGTCTCGTCGTCGGCCTGGTAGCTCTGGATCAGCAGATCGTCCGTGCTCGTGTCCACCCAGACTGTGGGGCATCCGTCCTCGTCTGTCTCGGGGTCGATCCCGACGAACCTGATGTTCATGGTGGCTGGTCTCCCGCACTGGTCGGTTGCAGCGATTTACACCACCATCCTGCGTGTGCGGAACCGGGTCAAGAGCACATGTTGCTCATGAACAGCACTTTTAAACGGCCATGTAATTCGGTGCAACTCCGTGGCTTGCTCCATGGGGGGTCTCCTACGGTCGAGGCAGACGACGGAATCCGGCGGCCTGGTGAACGGCCCCGGGCATGGCCGACCGTGAAGGAGTCGACGTGCCGAACCACGCCGCCCGCCAACCCGCTGCGGACCGCGACGACCCGCCGGACATCGCCACCATGCGCTCCACCGCCGACCGGATCCTCGCCTCCGACGCGAAGCCCGTCAGCCCCGAGGGCCTGGAGACGCTCCGGGATCGCCATGCGCGGCCAGATCGAACTACTCATCCCCGTAGTTCAAGGCCTGGCCGCCGGGTTCCCGAAAGGGGACATCCCGCGTGAGTGCGCCCTGGCCGGTGCGCGTGAAGCCAGCGCGCGGCTCCAGCTGGGTGCCGACGGCAGCAGCCCCGCGCGCATGTCCGTGTCGATGAAACTGGCCCGCTCCGTTGTCGCCCTGTGCGACCACTACGAGAACCTCGACGGCCGGTGATCTTCCCGGCCTCGTGACACGCCTGAACTCCCGCCCCGGCCACCACCCCCGGACAGGTCCAGTGACCGAGGCGGGTTGCACCACACAGCACGGCGACGACACCCCAGAAGGGCAGGTCAATGACCGTCACACTCGAACAGCCGGCCAGGACGCTCACGCGGGACCCGAAGGAGCTCCTGAACGCGGTCGCTCCGCACATCACCGAGCTGACCGTCAACGTGTTCGACTCCGGAATGAGCCTGTGGGACCGCGAGGTCTCCCTGCTCCTGCGCGAGCACACCATGGTCCGCGACATGGCCGAACGGATCCTCGGCAACGCCGTCCTGTACGTCATGGGCTCCATCGAGAACCCCGACGTCCACCTGGGCGTCGGCAAGCTCGTCGACATCGGCGTCCACCAGCTCATCCTCGACACACCCGTCTGGTGGGGCATCTGCCGCCTGTACAACGGTGGCCGGTTCAAGCATCACGCCCCGTTCATCGAACGCCGCCGCGACGGCCTGTGCCTGCGTACCGGCGACTTCCTGCGCTCCCAGGGCTGGGCCATCGACGAGGAGCTGTGGGCCATCGACGGCACGGACTGCTCACCGTGCGACGACAAGGTCCCCGACAGTCACTGACCCCGGCAGACCCCGACTACAGTCGCCCCCGCCCTCACGGCTCCCCGAGGGCGGGGGCTCCCGTCCCGACGACCGGAGGAAGAGCTGTGCCCGTACCGCACGACATCGTCGCCGAGACCGAACTGTGGGACGCCTACGCGGAGTCCGCGTTCAAGGACGACGCCGAACCGTCGTTCTGCTGGACCCAGTACGCCGGCCACGGCCCGGGCCCCGAACTGCTGGGCAGCCCGCAGACCGTGCTGGAGATCGGATGCGGCACCGGCCGCGCCCTCGCCCACCTCGCGGGACAAGGCGTCAAGGCCACCGGGGTGGACCTGTCGCCGCGCATGGTGGCGCTCGCGGGCGAGAAGTGGGCGCCACTCGGAGTGCGGATCGAGCGGGGGGAGATCCTCGACTGGCTCGCCGCCGACGAGGGTCGGTACGACGCCGTGTACTCCGTCTTCGGCGCGGCCTGGTTCACCGACCCCTCCCGCCTCTTCCCACTCGTCCGCGAGCACCTCGTACCGGGTGGCGTCTTCGTGTTCTCCCAGCCGCCGGCCATCCCGGGTGCCTACGGGCCGCAGGGTATGTACAAGGGCGGGTTCGCGGGGAAGGCCATGTTCACGTACCGGTACAGCTACAAGCCCGCGGTGTGGGAGCGGCGCCTGCTCCGAGCCGGCTTCGCGTCCGCTGAGGCGACGGTGGTTGAGGCCCCGGCAGCCGGGCACATCGGCACGCTCATCGTCCAGGCCCGCGCCTGACAGCAGTGTCACGCCCCCGGTCGGCGTCCTTCGACCCACCGGCGGACCGGGACGGCGGCGGGGGCAGCGTCATCAGGGCCTCCGGCGGGACGGTGTGGTCGAGGAGGTGGAGGGGCGCCGCACGGACTCCGGCTGCCTCGGCGGCGTGCCAGTGGGCGAGGGCGCGGGGAAGGTCGACGAGGCCGTGGATCAGGGGGAGTTCCGTGTCCGAAGAGTGGGTGCGGGCGTGGGCGTGGAGGAGGGACTCCAGGCGGCAGGAGGCGAGGGTGTCGGGGAGGTGGAGCGCGAGGTGGTGCTGGGTGGGGGCGGTGGCGTGGCCGGTGAGGGCGGCGGCCGGGAGATCCGGTGCCAGGTGGGTCTCGGTGGAATCGAGGGCCAACAGGCCGCCTCCCACGATCAGTACGTCCCGCTCGCCCCTCATCCGCTCCAGGGCCCGCGCGGTGTCGAAACAGTGCGGGAAGGAGTCGTCCACGACGATCGTGCCGGGGCGCAGATGGTCCACGTCCAGCAGGGCCGTGGGGCCGCCGCTGACCGCCGTGACGATGAGGTCGGACGACTCGTAGACCTCGGTGGGGAGAGTGCGGGGGTCGGTGGACTCGACGACCCGTACGGCCGTCGTGGGGTGGGCGGCCGACAGTTCCGCCGCCAGGTGGTGGAGGCGGGGGGCGCTGCCGGGGACGTCGCAGAGCAGGAGGCGGGCCGGCGGGGCGGGGCTGAGGGCGAGCAGCAGACGCAGCGACGACGTGCCGATGGAACCGAGGCCGACGACGGCGAGGGTCAGCTCGGCCAGCTCCCGGTCGGTCGCCCGGAGCGCGGCTCGGACGGTTTTCACTACGGCGACGGTGGTGGCCGCGTGGCCGGTGGTGAGGGTGGTCGGCGTGGTCGAGGTGGTCAAGTGAGGGGGTGTCGGCTGGAGTTCACGGAGGACGTCGTAGCCGTAGCCGGTGAGGGACGGGATCATGCCCGCCAGGGAGACACAGCGGGCACCGAGGGACGCGGCGTGGTCCACGGCGCGGGCGGTCAGGGCGGCCAGGGTGCTCGGGGCGGACGGGGAGGACGTCGGGTCCGGGTTGAGGTCGGCGGGGCTCAGGTCGGTGGGGAGTGGGCCGGTGAGTTCGTCCGCGAAGAGGGGGAGGGAGATGAAGCCGGATCTGCCCAGGGGGGTGGTGACGGTCTCCAGGACTCGGGGGCGGCCGTCCGGGAAGAGGAGGGCGCGGAGTTGTGCGCGGCTCGGGACGGCGTGCGCGGGGAGCCCGGCGAAGGCGGCCAGGTGGTGGGGGGCCGGGAGGTAGCCGATGAGGGCCGCGTCGAGGGCGTGGTCGCGGCGGCCCGGTGATTCCTCCAGCGCTCCCCTCAACTCCCTTGCAAACTCAGTTAGTTCGTCTGCGGACATGGCCTTCGACGACGCGCGCGCCGTGATGCTCAGCCCTTCGCCGTCCGGGGAGGGGCGTACGGCCAGGAAGACATCGGTGCCCACTGGCGGCGGGGCGAGTTCGGTGTCGCCGTCGTCGGCCCGGAGCGACAGCGTGGTGTCGGGTGGCGCGTCGAGCGAGCCGAAGTCGAGGAACGTGAAGAAGAACTGGGCGGTACGGGGCAGCCCTTGGGGTGTACGGAGGTCCAGGGGGCCGGTGGCGCGGGCCGCGAGCGTCTCGGCGGCGATACGGCGGAGGTCCTCGGCGAAACCCGGTGCGGGCTCGGCGCTGTCGGACGGTGCCACCGGTCGCAGCGCCACCGCCTCGGCGAACGGGCCGAAGACGCGGTGGGCGTCGTCGACCGTCTCGTCCCTGCCGGTCACGGCCAGGCCGACGACCAGGTCGCGGCGGCCGGTGAGGGTGGCGAGGGCGCGGTAGTACGCGGTGAGGACGGGGGCGTGGAGCGTGGTGCCCGCCGTCCGGGCGAGGCTGCGCAGGGCCCGGGTGCGGTCGGCGTCCAGGGTGAGGGTGGCGGTGTGGAAGGCGGGGGTGCTTTCAACGGAGTGGGTGTGGAGGACGGGTGGGGTGTACGGGGTGTGGTGGCGGGCGCGGTAGTCGTCGTCCGTCTGTGGTGCCGGTGCCGGTGCCAGTGTTCGGGCGGGTGTGGTTCGGCGGAGGACGTGGTCGCGGAAGGTGGAGGTCAGGGGCTCCAGGCCGTGGGGGAGGCCGCGTTCGAAACGGCCGTACACGGTGAGGAGTTCGCGGGTGAGGAGGGCCGCGCTGTAGCCGTCGCCGATGAGGTGGTGGGCGTGGACGAGGAGGACGTGCTCGTCCGGGGCGAGCGTGAACAGGCGCAGGCGGAACAGGGGCCAGGCCCAGGGTTCGAAGCGGCGGCTCGCCTCCGCTGCCGTCCGTTCCTCCAGCAGGCCGGGGTGAGCGAGGGTCTCCGTCTCGACGGGAAGCCGGAGCGAGGCGGGGAGTTCCTGCTGCACGGGTGGGCGCGCGCCGGCCGGGAAGACCGTGCGGAGCATGGGGTGCCGGGCCACGAGGACGTCCACGGCCCGTTGAAACAGGTCGGGGTCGAGGGCGCCGTCGATACGGAAGCGGGCCAGCCAGGCGGGGTTGGGGCCGCCGCCGGACGCCAGGGCGTCGGCGAGGAGGAAGCCCTGTTGGGAGGGGGTGAGGAGGTAGGGCGTGAGGGGGGAAGGGGTGGGGGTGGGGGCCTCGGGTGGTGCGGTGGTGTCGGCGGTGTCGATGGCTGTGGCCAGGGCCGAAAGCGTGCGGTGGGTGTAGAGGGCGGTCGGGCGTGGCAGTGCGGGGCGTTCGCGGCGGAGGCGCGAGAACAGTTCCAGCACAGTGATGGAGTCGCCGCCGAGGGTGAAGAAGTCGTCCTCGCGGCTGATCTCGGACGTCGGTGTCTCCAGCAGTTCGGACCAGATGCGCGCCAGCAGTCGCTCGGTGGGCGTCGCGGGCGGTGTGCGCCGGGGGTCGGGGAGCGCGCTCTCGCCACGGGGAGCGAGGCGGTTGCGGTCGATCTTGCCCGTGCCGGTCAGCGGGAGGGCCGGGAGGGAGTGGACGCGCGCGGGGAGCATGTACGGGGGGAGGGTGCGGGAGAGGAAGCCGCGCACCTCGCGGGGGTCGAGGGTGGCGGTGGTCCTCGGCTCCACGTACGCCTCCAGGCGCCCGTCGCGCAGCAGGACCGCCGCGCGGGAGACTCCGGGGTGGGTGAGCAGGGCGGCCTCGATCTCGCCGAGTTCGACGCGGTGGCCGCGGACCTTCACCTGGTCGTCGAGTCGGCCCAGGAACTCCAGTACCCCGTCGGCCGTACGGCGGACGCGGTCGCCGCTGCGGTACCAGCGGCGGCCGTCCCGTTCGGTGAAGGCGGCGGCGGTGAGGTGGGGGTCGCCCAGATAGCCGGGGGTGAGGCCGGTGCCGGTGATCAGGAGTTCGCCGGGTTCGCCGGTGGCGCACTCGTGGCCGTCCTCGCCGATGACGGTCAGTTCCGTACCGGTGATCGGGCGGCCGATGGGGAGGTGGCGGACGTCGTCCGCCGGGCGGGTGTCGATGATGTGGCAGGTGGCGTTGATGGTGGTCTCGGTGGGGCCGTAGAGGTTGGCTATCCGTCCGCCGGACCGTCCGCCGGTTCGTCCGTTGGTTCGTCCGTTGGTTCCTCCTCCGGTTCGTTCGCCGGTTCGTCCGCCGGTGCCCGTGAGGTCGAACCAGCGGCGTACGTGGGCGGCGGGCAGGGCCTCGCCGCCCACGTGGACCCAACGCAGGGCGGAGAGGTCGGGGGCGGTGCCGCCGTTGCGGCGGGCGTGTTCCTCGGCGGCCGTGAGCAGACGTTCCCACAGGGTGGGGACCGAGCTCCAGACCGTGATCCGGTCCGCCACGACATGGTCGAGCAGGGCCTCCGGGTCGCGCAGCAGGTCGCGCGAGAGGGTGTGCACGGTGGCGCCGACCAGCAGGGGTGCCAGCAACTGCCGTACGGAGGCGTCGAAACAGGCCGACGCGGTCTGCGCGAGCCGGTCGCCGGGGCCGTAGCCGAAGGTGGACAGCGACCAGTCGAGGTAGTTCGTCATCGACCGGTGGGTGATGGGGACGGCCTTGGGGCGACCCGTCGAGCCGGAGGTGAAGATGACGTACGCGATGGCGTCGGGATCGGGCGAGGGGATCGGTTCGGCATCTGTGGTGGGTGCGGGAGCTGTGGTGGGTGCGGGAGCTGTGGTGGGTTCGGGGGCCCGAGGGGTGTCGGGATCGGGGACCGGGATGATTGCGATGTCGTCCAGGGCGGTGGCCGTGTCGTGGGTCGCCGGGGCACAGACCAGGACGCGAACTCCCGTACGGGACAGCTGATCCCGGAGCCGGGCGGTGGGGTGGGTGGCGTCCAGCGGTACCCAGCCGGCGCCCGCCCGCAGGATGCCGACGACTCCGGTGACCGTGGCCGTGCCGCCCGGTTCCGTGAGGAGCCCGACCAGGTCGCCGGGGCGTACGCCGTGCGCGCGCAGCCGGGTGGCGAGGGTGGCGGAGGTGGCGTCCAGGGCCGCGTAGGTGAGGGTGGTCCCGTCGTCGGCGGTGACGGCGAGGGACCGGGGGGTGGCGCGGAACTGGGTGCGGAGACGGTCCACGATTCCGCCGCGGCCGCCGCGGTCTGTGTCGGCCGTGGTGGGGGCCGGGGTGGGGGCCGGGGTGGGGGCCGGGGTGGCGGGGATCGCCGCCGTGGTGGCCGCCCGTAGTTCCGTGACGTACTCGTCGGCGAGGCGCCGTACGGTCTTGGGGCGGAACAGGTGGGCCGGGTGGTTCCACGACAGGCGCAGGGCGGCGCCGGCCTCCCAGCAGAGGAGGCCGAGGCGGGTGGCGGCGGAGGCCGTGGCCGCGGCCGTCGGGGTGACGGTGACGGGCCAGTCGGGGCCGTGGACCACCGGGAAGCGGGCGAAGCTGAAGCCGGCCTCGGCCACCGTGCGCGGGGCGGGGCCCGTGGCGGGGCGCACCTCCGACAGCAGCCGGGCGAAGTCCACGCTGCTCAGGGTCGCGTGGGCCTCGGCCTCCCGCCAGATTCCAAGCAGCCGGTCGGCGAGCGCGGTGACCGGTTCGGCGGGGTCGACGTCCACGAACACCGGGAGGGTGTCGGCGAGCGGCCCCACCAGACGGTCGATGCCGGCGATCGGCGACTCCCGCCGCGCCCTGGCCACGTTGACCGCGACGGCTCGCCGTCCGCTCCACCGCGCCAGGCAGCGGCCGTACGCCGCCAGCAGCAGGTGGAACAACGAGACCCCGTGCCGCGCGGCCGTCTCGCGGAGCGCGGCGGTCAGTTCCTCGTCGAGGTCGGTGCGGTGGTGGGTGAGGGGTGGGGCGGGGGGTGCCTCGGGGTCGCCGTCGTAGGGGAGGGAGGGGAGGGACGGTGCGTGTGAGGCCAGCTGGGTGCGCCAGTGGTCGAGGTCCCGCGCGTACGCCGGGGACTGGCGTTCGGCGGTGAGGGTGGCGGCGTAGTCCGTGAACTGGGCTTGTGGGGTGGGTAGTTGGGGGCGATCCCGATCCCCGGCGCGGGTCAACTCCGTGTAGAGCGACCAGAGTTCCTCGGCCATGAGCTTGAGGCTGAAGCCGTCGGCTGCGGCGTGGTGGACGACGAGGAGCAGGTGGGTGAGGTGGGTGTCCTCGGGGACGACCACGGCTCGTACCGGGTCCTCCGTCCTGAGGTCGAACGGGCGGTTGCAGAGGTCGTGTTCGAGCTGGTGCAGGTCGTGGGGGTCCAGGTGGTCCTGGATCTCGTACCAGCGTGGGGCCGTGTCGAGGGGGCCCGCCGGGGCGGCGTACTGGCTCGAGCGGGCGGTTCCGTCGTCCGTGATCCGCATGCGCAGCATGGGGTGGCGGGCGGAGAGGTGGGCGAGTGCGTGGCCGAGGACGGTGGTGTCGAGGGGGCCGCTGATGCTCTGCCGTACGTAGCCGTACGCGGTGAGGCCCTCGTGGAGGGTTTCGGTGGTGTGGAAGGCGAGTTGGAGGGGGGTGAGGGGGGTGTATGGCGGGGGTGGTGTGGGGTGGGATGCCGGCTCCGGCTGGGGGGTCGGGGTGGGTGGGGTGGTGGCCAGGTGGGTGGCCAGTTCGGTGATGGTGCGGTGTTCGAAGAGGAGGGTGGCCGGGAGGGGGCGGTCGAGTTCGCGTTCCAGGCGGCGGGCGAGGTCGACGGCGCTGAGGGAGTCGAGGCCGAGGGTGAGGAAGGGTTCGTCGTCGCCGATGTCCTGTGGGGGGCGGTGTAGGGCGTCCGCCAGGAGGTGGCGGATGACGGTGGCTGCGTCGGTGGAGGTGGGGGCGGATTGGCGCCTGATAGCTCGGGGGGTGCTGTGCGTCGGCGGCTGCGGGTGGGTTGTGGCTGATCGCGCAGTTCCCCGCGCCCCTATGGGGCCTGCGGCCTCCATACGGGCCGCTGAGGGGGTTTCGGCCGTGGCTGTTATCAGGACGTGGGGCGTGTTCAGGGTGAGTGCCGTGTGGAGGGCTGTCAGGGCTTCCCGGGCGGTCATGGGGGTGTGGCGGTGCGCGGGTGAGTGGGTTCCGCCGGCCAGGCCCGTGTCGCTGACCGGGCCGAAGGCGATGCTCTGCCAGGGGCGGCCGACGGCGCGTTCGGCGGTGGTGAAGGCGTCGAGGAAGGCGTTGGCGGCGGCGTAGTCGCCGAGGGCGCCGGCCAGACCGGGCAGTACGGCGGAGACGGATGAGAAGGCGACGCATACGGCGCCCTCCTGGCCGTTCCGCCGCAGCGCCTCGGCGAGCAGCCGCGTACCGCGCACCTTCGCGGCGAGCACGGCCTCGATCTCGTCGTCCGGCTTGCCCCGCAGGCTGCCGGGGCGAGCCGTACCCGCCGCGTGGAACACGGCGTCCAGGGGTCGCAGGCCGGCCACGAGTTCGTCGACGGCGTCCGCGTCGGTGATGTCGGCCGCCTGGTAGCGGGCGTGGGCGCCCAGCGCGCGGAGTTCGTTGAGCAGGGTGCGGGGCGGGGTGGGGGTGCGGCCGGTGAGGACGAGCGTGGGTGTGCCGCGTTCCGCGAGGTCACGGGCGAGCGCGGAGCCGAGGACGCCCGCGCCACCGGTGATCAGGTAGGTGCCGTTCGAGGGGAGGGGGGTGCGGGACGGGGTGGGGGCCGGGGGCGCGGTGGCGACGCGGGTGAGGCGGCGGGCCGCTCGCCAGGCGACGGTGCCGGTTGTGTTCGTGTCGGCGCACAACTCGCGTTCCAGAGCAGCGAGTTGGTCGTCCACTGGATCCTGGGCCGACAGGTCGATGCTCAGTGAGGTGAGGCCCGGCTGTTCCTCGGCGAGGGCCAGGGCGAAGCCGTGCAGGAGGGCCTGTTCGGGGTGAGGGTGGGGGGAGGCGTCGCCTGTGTCGGTTCCGGGCTCAACGCTGTACGCGTTTTCGGTGACGAGCAGGAGACGGGTGGGCCCGGGGAGGGGCGTGCCGAGCGCCGTCAGCACCTCGCGCAGGGCTGAGATGGCCGTGCCGGCCTCCGACTCCGGGCTCGTGGTGCCACCGGCGAACCACAGCACGGCCTCCGGGGTGGGCACCAGGGCTGGGGCTACGTCCGCCCCGGCGTCGTACGGGCCTTGCGTGGGCGTCGAGTTCAGTACCGTCACGCCGCGAGCGGTGAGCCGGTCGGCGAGGGAACGGCGCAGGGGGGTGTCGGCGCCGGTCATGCGTACGGTGCGGGGGGCGGGGGCGGCGGTCAGCGGGGCGTCGCGCCAGAGGAGGGGGCGGGGGGTGGGAAGGGCGCCGGGAGTGGGCGCCTCAGCGGGCCGGCGCTGGGGCTCGGATGCGGCTGCGGGCTCGGGTGCGGTGTCGAGGCGTCGGGGCCAGTGGTGTGCGCGCTGGAAGGGGTACGTGGGGACGGGGACCCGTCGACGTGTCGTGTTCCGGGCCGGAGACGTCGGGGACAGCGGGGTTCCACGGACCCAGAGCCGGCCGACGGTTTCGAGCAGGGCGCCCGCTCCCCGAGTCGGCCCTTCGCCGGGTGCCGGCGCGGCCAGGACCGTCACCTCGGTGGGTGCGACGGCGGGGTGGGCGGCGGTGACCGCGCGGATCGGGGCGGAGAGGGAGGTGCCGGGGCCGAGTTCGACGAACGTGTCGTAGCCCTCGTCGAGGAGCCGGGTGATGGCGGGGCCGAAGCGGACGGGGCGGATCGCGTGGTCGCGCCAGTAGCCGGAGTCGGGGGTCAGGTCGGGGGCCCAGTCACCGGTGACCGTGCTCAGCATCGGAACGGTGGCCGGGTGCACGGTCAGGGCCTTCGCCGCGTTGTGGAGGGGGTCGAGTACGGGGTTCAGCAAGGGGGAGTGGAAGGCGTGGGAGACGGGGAGGCGTCGGGCGGCCACGCCACGTGCGGTGAGCGCCGTGACCGCTCGGTCGACGGCCTCGGCCTCGCCCGACAGCACGACCTGTGTGGGTGAGTTGACGGCGGCCACGGTGAGCGTGCCGTCGGAGTCGGCGACCAGGGTGGCGACGGTCTCCTCGTCTCCCCGTACGGCCGCCATCGCGCCAGGCGTGGTGAGCCCGCCCATCAGGCGCCCGCGTTCGGCGGCGAAGCCGACCGCCTCGGCCAGGGTCAGGGCGCCGGCGACGCAGGCGGCGGTGATCTCGCCGACGCTGTGCCCCACGACCGCGTCCGGTGCCACGCCCCATGCGGCCAACTGCCCGGCCAGCGCCACGCCGAACGCGACGAGCAGGGGCTGTGCCACCTCGGTCCGGGCCAGGGCCTCGGGCTCGGCGGCGGCGTCCAGACACCAGGCGGCCAGGCTCCGCCCCAGTACCGGCCCCGTGAGGGAGGAGGCCTCCTCCAGAAGGTCCCGGAACACCGGCGCCGAGTGCCACAACTCCCCGGCGATGCCGACCTGTCGGACACCCTGTCCGGGCATGACGAACACGGTCTGCGACCGCCCCCGGACGGGTCCCGTCACGGTGCGACCCGTTTCGAGCCGCTCCGCGAGGTCTCCCTCCGCCACCACGGCCAGTCGGTACGGCCCCTCGTCGCGGGCCGTGTTGACGGTGGCGCACACGTCGCCCTCGTCCAGCTTCGGGTGGGCCCGCAGGTGCGCGGCCAGTTCGGCGGCGGCGGCGCGCAGGGCGCCCTCGGTCCGGGCGGACAGGGTCAGCAGGTGCGGGCCGTCGGCGACCGTGACCGCCCCGCCGTACGGCGCCATGGCAGCCCCGTCGACCGGCTGCGCGCCCCCAGCCCCAGCTCCAGCGTCAAACCCAGCCCCAGCCCCAGCGCCCAACCCGGCCCCAGTCCCGCCAGGCCGCGCCCCACCCCCCGGAGCCTCCTCCAAAATCGCGTGGGCGTTGGTGCCGCCGAAGCCGAAGCTGTTGATCCCGGCGGTCAGGGGGCGGCCGTCCGGGCTGGTCCACTCCTCCTGTTCGGTGACGAGGCGGAAGCCGGGCGCCGTGTCGGCGAGGAAGGGCGCCGGCGGGGTGGCGTGGGGCGACGGCGGGAGCCGGCGGTGCGTGAGGGCGAGGGCGACCTTGACCAGCGCGGGCATCCCGGCCGCGTTGAGCAGGTGCCCGACGTTCGTCTTCACCGAGCCGAGCCGCCGCGTGACCCCGTCGGCGCGGGACGGGAACGCCTGCCCGAGCGACCGCGCCTCGACCGGGTCACCGATCGGCGTCCCCGTCCCGTGCGCCTCCACGTACGTCACGTCGGCCGGATCGACCCCGCACTCCTCGTACGCCCGGCCGATCACCTCGCGCTGCCCGCGCGGCGTCGGCGCGAGGAGGCCGAGCGAGCGGCCGTCGTTGTTCACGGCCGTGCCGCGTACGAGCGCGAGGACCGGGTCGTCGGCGGTGCGGGCGTCGTCGAGGCGGGCGAGGACCAGCGCCGCGCCGCCCTCCCCCGGGACGAATCCGTCCGCGTCGGTGCCGAACGCCCGGCACCGGCCCGTGGGCGACAACGCGCCCGTCGCCGCGAGGAGACGCCGGCCGGTCGGTGTCAGGCCCAGGTTGACGCCGCCGACCACGGCGAGGTCGCACTCGCCGGACAGCAGGCTGCGCCGGGCCAGGTGCAGGGCGACGAGCGCGGAGGAGCAGGCCGTGTCGACGGCCAGGGCGGGGCCGTCCAGGTCCAGCACCTGGGAGACACGGGCGGGGATCAGGTTCGGCAGGTTGCCCGTGAGGGCGGCGGGATGGCGGGCGAGGTCCCCGTCGGCGGCCTCGGCGAGAATCTCGCGGTAGCCGCTGTCGCCGGTCGCCGCGAAGACCCCGACCGTGCGGCCGACCCGCCGGGGCCCCGCGTAACCGGCGCGTTCCAACGCCTCGTGCGCCAGCTCCAGAAAGATCCGCGCCTGTGGATCGGTCGCCCGCGCCTCCGCGTCGTCCATCCCGAAGAAACGGGCGTCGAAGGCCCCGGGGTCGGGCAGCCGGCCGGCCGCGTCCCCGCCGACCGTGTCCGCACCGGTCGTGAGCAACTCCCAGAAGTCCTCGGGCGTATCCACCCCGGGAAAGCGACAGGCGACGGAGAGAACAGCGACGGCCCCGACGGGACCGCTGGGCGGCTGCGCCGCGCGGGCGCGCTCCGCCGCGACGGGCCCGGGGTCGTCGGCGAACGGCTCTCCCCGGGCGGCGAGGCGCTCCACCACGTACCCGGCCAGCCCCGCCACCGTGTCGTGGTCCCGCAGAGCACCCGGCTCCACCGTCACCCCGAACACGTCCTCCAACCCGCCCAGCACAGCCATCGCCTTCAGCGAGGAACCCCCGAGGTCGTAGAACCGCTCCCGGGAGCCCACCTCGGAGACGGGCACCTCCAGCACCCGCGCCCACACCTCCCGTACGGCCTCCCGCACCTCCCGCGGCGAACGAGGAACCCCGTTCGCACCCTTGCCCACCACAACAGTCGCCGCAGCCCCCGGCGCCACCCCGCCCCACCGCTCCTCGACCGCCGCGTACTCCCCGGCCTCGAACCTCTCCCGCAGCACCCCCCGCCGCAGCTTCCCGCTGGTCGTCCGCGCGATGGCCCCCGGCGGCAACGGCAGCACCCGTACGTCGTCGTGCCCGAGGGCCTCCCGCAGCCGGCCAGCGGCGGCGCGGAGCACCGGCGACGCGGTCGCCCGCTCGGGCCGGGCCCACGGCACGAACGCGACGACCCGCTCGCCCCCGCCGTCCGGGTCGGTGGACCCCACGACGGCCACGGCACCCGGCGGCAGCCCCGGCGTCGCGGCGACCGTCTCCTCCAGGTCGGACGCGTGGAACGTACGGCCGTTGACGAACACGACGTCCTTGTGGCGCCCGGTGACGCACAACCGTCCGCCCCGCAGGAACCCCAGGTCGCCCGTGCGCAGCCAGCCGTCGGCCCCGAACGCCGCCGCGCTCGCCTCGGGCGCCCGGTGGTACCCGCGCCCCAGCTGCGGCCCCCGCACCTCCACATGCCCGACCCGCGACTCGCCCGCCGGGGCCCCGGTGTCGTCGGTGATACGGATCTCGCACCCCGCCACCGGCCGCCCGAGGTCCATCAACTCCACGGCGTGCGGGCCGGGTCGCGCGTCCACCACCCGGCCCTCGGCGAGGGCGGCCCGGTCCAGCACCAGCGGGGTCGCGGTCTCGCCCAGCGGCGGTACGGTCACCGCGAGGGTCGCCTCGGCCAGGCCGTACACCGGCAGCGGGGCGCGCGGGTCGAGCCCCGCGGGGACCGTGAGCGCGGTGAACTCCCGCCAGACGCGCGGCGCGATGGGTTCGGCGCCGACGAGCAGCAGGCGTACGCAGCCGAGGTCGAGTCCGGCGAGCGTGGCGGCCGGGACGCGGCGCACGGCGAGGGCGAGGGCGAAGTTCGCGGCGGAGAGGAGGGTCGCGCGGTGGCGGTCCACGGCCTCGAACCACAGGGCGGGCCGCTTCGCGAAGGACAGCGGTTCGATCCGTATCTGCTTCACCCGCGCGGCCATGGGGACCAGATGCGTGCCGATGAGCCCCATGTCGTGGAAGTACGGCATCCAGGTCGCGAGCACGTCGTCCGAGGTGATCGCCATCGCGGTACGGATCTGGCGGAGGTTGGCGAGGACCCCGGCGTGGGTCAGCTCCACGCCCTTGGGGGCGCCCGTGCTGCCGGAGGAGAACTGGAGGAAGGCGACGTCGTGAGGGGCGGGGCGGGCGAGGCGCTGGGGTGGACGGCCCAGCCGCAGCTCGTTCAGCCGCAACACGCGTAGAGGCGCGGCCGGTTGCCCCGCCGCGCTGTCGTACCCCTCGGACTCGTCGGCCAGGGTGGTCAGCGCGGTCAGGGTGGTCAGGACCGTGGCCGTCGACCCGGTGTCCGTCAGCACCGGTGGTCTGCCGAGGAGTTCCCAGACCGGGCCGATCCGGCGGGGCTCCGGGGCGAGCGGGACGGGTACGGCCCCCGCCGCGAGCGCGCCCCAGAACAGGGGCTGGAAGGTGTCGCCCCGGTCGGCGACCAGGGGCAGCGGGGTGCCCGGGGTCACGCCCGCCGCGAGCAGGCCCCCGGCCACGCGCAGTGCGTCGTCGCGGAGTTCGGCGAAGGTGACGGTGTGCTCGCCGCCGTCTCCCCGGACGTGCACGACGGTCTGGCCGGGGCTCTCCCGCGCCGCGTCGAGCAACACGTCCAGCAGAGTCGCGTCCGCCCCGCCGTTCACATCTTCATACGATCTCTCCACCGTGCGGACACTACAAGCCGTTTCGGCCGGTGGCAGGCGGAGCCGGTGGTGGAGTGGGCGGTCGCCCGCTGGTCGACCCCCGGGGTGGGCGCGCTGCCGGACCGCCTCGCCGGCGACCCGCACCCGGAGGTGCGGGAGGCCGTACGGGAGGGGTGGTTCGCGCACGCCCCGTCACGCCCCGCGGGCGGGCGCGCTCGCCCCGTCCCGCCGACTGTCACGTCCAGCTGTGGGCCACGTCCACCACGAGGCGGTCCGAGAGCTGGAGCACGCGGAACGGCAGTCGGGCGCGGATGCCGACGCCGATCTGGGTCTCGCCCTCGAAGCTGCCGGCGAAGCGGGTGTCACGGAAGGTGCGGTAGCCGGTGAGGTTCACACCGGGCAGGGGGCGGCCCACCACGCCCGGGTAGGCGACCCCGCCCGTCTCGGGGTCGTAGCTGGGCGCGGCGATCCGGATCTCCAGGATGGCCCCGCCCTTCACCGGGATGGGGTCGCCGGAGCCGACCTGGTGGAGCCGGTCGACGTACTGGACCCAGTAGCCGAGGCGGTCGCCGCCGCCGGGGACGTCGAACACGATGCGGTCGAAGCAGTCGTGCCGGCCGGTCCTGATGTTCGACAGCGGCACGGCGCCGCTGTCGGGGCTGCCCTTGACGCCACTGCCCCAGCCGGTCGGGCAGGCCGCCGCGGCCCGCGCGGCACCGCCGGGCGCGGCACTCGCGGTGGCCGCAGCCGTCCCGATCGTGGTCCCCGCGAGCGCGAGCGCCAGAACCAAGGATCCGATTCGTCGCATGTCGTCCCCCCTTGTTCGCACAACGCTTCGTTAGCGCTGATATCGGATGAGACGACCGGGTGTGACGGAAGGTTGTACTCCGATCCCCACGGAAGTGTCCCGGTTTCGGAACAGCGGGACTGCGGGACTGCGGGACACGGGAGTGGCGGGCGGCGGGCGGGCCCCGGTTACTTCTGCGCCACGGGCGAACCGTTGCGTTCCGGGTGGCGGCGGCGCGGTGTCGGGGGCGGGGACGGCACCTTGTGGAGGAGGGGAGCGGGGCGGGTGGGGGTGGAGGGGCGACTCACGTACTGGCTGTGGAGGCTGTCGTCGATCCGCCAGAGGATGCCCGTGGTGCGACCCGTCGGCGCCGCCGGGTCGAGCTTCGCGGTGAAGGACGCCAGCCGCTCGTAGAGGGTCCGGGCCCGCGCCCCGGTGGCGGTCAGCTCGGAGCCGGTCGCCTCGTGGAGCGCGTCGAGGAGGTGGACCAGGTTGTGCCCGGAGAGCTGGACGTCCTGCATGCCGCCGTCCGCCTTGGTGATGCGGCCCGGCGGCAGGTTGGGGTTCGCGGTGAAGTGGGCCGCCCTGGTCGCGGTCGGGCCGACGCGGTCGTACGGGTCGCGGGTGCTCTGGGTCCAGGCCGGCTCCCAGACACCGAACGCCGTGCGGGCCAGGAACGTCCAGGTGTCCTCGTGGCAGCGCAGGGTGAGGTACGAGACGCCGGCCGCCCGCCGGAGGGTGTCGTTGTGCTGTTCGAGGGCCACCCGGTTCGCGGCGAGGGCGGCCCGCAGCACCACCCGGTCCTCCTCCCGCCAGCGCCGCTCCTGCTCACCACGCTGAGCCAGCAGATCCCGTTTCAGCTGCTGGTTCCTCGCGTACTGCTCGACGAACGTCTTGATCAACGTCTTGACTGCCTGGAACATCTCGAACATGGCGCCTGCTGGGGTCGGGCCGGACATCCTGGGGTTGCAGCGGCCCAACGACGTTCATCAGATCTTGGTAACGGCGACAGGCGAACGCCCGACCGGTGACCGGCGTCCCGCGCGCTCACGCCGGGGCGGCCCCTCCAGGGCGGAACGGGTCGACGCCCGCCCCGGACAAGGCGTCTGAGTGTCCGTCAACTGTCTTCGTGGGCAGCCATGTTGAGTGGCGAGCCGCAACGCGGGCGCGGCGTCGGGGAGTCACTGTGGAATTCCTGTGGCGGACTGCCTTACGTGTGAGTAGAACGTTAGGGTCTGCCCTATGAACGCACGGCTGGCCCTGCTCAGCACGGTGGATCCGGGTGTCGCGGAGAGCGAGGTCTTCCGGCTGGCGCTCCAGCACGCGGTCGGCGAACTCGGCGCCCTCGGGGCGATGATGCACCTCAGGGGCCCCATGTCGGCCCTGCGTCTGGTGTCGGTCACCGGTCTCCCGCCCGCCCTGACCCGCCCCTGGGAGATCATCGACCAGGAGGGCCCGCTGCCCCCGGCCCGCGCCCTGCACCAGGGCAGCGGGACGTGGTCCCCGCTGGGCTCCATGGCCCTCGCCTGGCCCGGTACCGGGCTCGCCGCGTTACCCGTCTCCGGCCGCGAGCGCACGGTCGGCGCGCTGACCGTCCTCACCGGCGACCGGGGCGAACCCACCGGCCTGCAATGGGACTTCCTGCGGGCCGTCGTCGACTGGACCGAGGACCGCATGGCCCAGGCGTCCCCGCCGACCGGCCCCGCGCGGGCCGAGACGGACGCCGAGCGGCTGCGGCAGGCGCTGAAGGAGGTCAGCGTCGGCTCCTGGGACTGGGACATCCAGAGCGGCGACCTGATCTGGGACGAGGCCGCCCTGCACCTCTACGGCACCCGGCCGGCCGAGTTCACCGGCAAGATCGAGAACTGGATGCGGATCGTCCACCCCGACGACCTCCCGTCCACCCTGGCCGCCGCCGAGCGGGCGATCCGCGACCACACCGTGTACGAGGCGGAGTACCGCGTACGGCGCCTCGACGGCACCTGGGGCTGGACCCGGGCCCGTGGCCGGGCCACCTACGACGAGGACGGCGCGCCCGACCGGTTCATCGGCGTCGGCTGGGAGAGCGACGAGGCGCGCTCCGCCCGGGACGCGGTCGGCCGGGCCCTGCGGCACATGAGCGACGGCTTCCTCGCCGTCGACGACGACTGGCGGATCACGTTCGCCAACCTGGTGGCGGAACGCACCCTCGGCCTCTCCGAGGAGGAGCTGTGCGGACGGCACCTGTGGGACCTGCCGTCCGTGCGCGAGACGCCCTGTCTGGAGAGCCGCTGCCGGGCGGCGGCGGCCGAGGAACGACCCGCCGGGTTCGACGTCCATGTGCCGGGCCGCGACCGCGTCTACCACCTGCGGCTGGTCCCCGGACCCGACGGCCGCACCATCTACTTCACCGACGTCACCGAGCTACGCCGGCACGAGGAGGAGCGCCGCGAGACGGAGCGCGCCGCCTCCGAACGGGCCCACCGCATCGCCGCGTTGACCGCCGCACTCGCCAAGGCGACCACCTCGCAGGACGTCGTCGACGCGGTCGCCTCGCGGGTGCTGCCGCCGTTCGCCGCCAGCGGCCTCCTCGTCCAGGCCGTGGAGAACGGCCGGCTGCACTGCGTCGGCGCCGTCGGCTACGCGCCCGACTTCATCGACCTCGTCAACCACCGCACCAGGAGGCCGTACGGCCCGGCCTGGGACGCCATCAACACCGGCACCCCGATCTTCATCTCCTCACCGCAGGAGTACGCCGCCTACGTGCCCCAGCACGCCGACCTGCTCGCCCGCGCGGGCAAACAGGCCTGGGCGTTCCTGCCGTTGACCGCGTCCGACCACACCTTCGGCGTGTGCGTCGTCTCCTTCGACCGGCCGCGCCGCCTCACCGACGAGGAGCGCACCCTCCTCACCGCCATCAGCGCCCTCTTCGCGCAGTCCCTGGAACGCGCCCGCCTCTACGACCTCGAACTCACCCGGTCCCGCGAACTCCAGCGCGCGCTGCTCCCGCAGGACCTGCCGGCCGTCGCCGCCTGCGAGTCGGCCGCCCGCTATCTGCCGGCCGGGCAGGGCATGGACGTCGGGGGCGACTGGTACGACGTCATCCCGCTCTCCAGCGGACAGGTCGCCCTCGTCGTCGGCGACGTCATGGGCCACGGCCTGTCCGAGGCCGCCACCATGGGCCGCCTCCGCACGGCCGTGCACACCCTCGCCGACCTCGAACTGCCCCCCGACGAGATCATGGGCCACCTCAACGACATCGTCGGCTCCATGGGCGAGGAGTCCTACGCCACCTGCCTGTACGCCCTCTACGACTCCACCACCCAGGTCTGTTCCCTCGTCCGGGCCGGGCATCCGCCACCGGCCGTGGTCCTCCCCGACGGCACCGTGCGCTTTCCCGAGTGGACCGCCGACCCACCCCTCGGCGCGGCCGAACCACCCTTCGAAACGGTCGAGTTGAGCGTCCCCGAGGGCAGTCTGCTGGTGCTCTACACCGACGGGCTGGTCGAATCGGCGAGACGCGGCATCGACGACGGCATGGCCGACCTGGCACGGCTGCTGCGCACCGCCCACGACGACGGCACCGCCGCCGATCTGGAGCGCCTCTGCGACACCCTCACCCACGGCCTGCTGCCGCCCGAGCACGCGGCGGCCGACGACGCGGCCTTCCTCGTCGCCCGGCTGCACGCGCTCACCGACGACCGGATGGCCTCCTGGTCCCTCCTCGACGACCCGAGGGCCGCGGGGCAGGCCCGACGCCACGTCCGCGAACAGCTCGCGGCCTGGGGCCTGGACGAGCTGGCGCCCACCACCGAACTCCTCGCCAGCGAACTCGTCGGCAACGTCGTACGGCACGCCAGGGGCCCCGTCCGGCTGCGGCTCCTGCACGGCTCCGCGCTGGTCTGCGAGGTCTTCGACGGCAGCCTCACCATGCCCCGCATCCGCAGGGCCGGCGACACCGACGAGGGCGGCCGGGGGCTGCAGCTGATCACCGCGCTCTCCCAGCGGTGGGGCACCCGCTACACGGCCACCGGCAAGTGCATCTGGACCGAGCAGTCCCTCACCGGCCCCGACCCCCGGCCCACGCCGCCGTCCGGGCCGCCGGAGCTCTCGCTCCTGGTCCCCGCCGACTTCGACGGCGACCTGGACGCGCTGCCCTTCGACGACCCGGACGGCGACGGTTCCCTCGATCAGCAGGTGCGGACGGAGTAGATGGGCCCCATGGCCACCGTCACCGTTCGGCCCGTGCCAGGGCCCTCGCGCGTGGTCGGATGCCGCAGGTCGTGCCGCCCTCGAGGAGGTCGACGCCCAGGGCGGTGACGGTGTGCAGCACGGCACCGCCGATCCGCCGGCTGGTCAGCAGCCCCGACTCCCGCAGCACGGCCACATGGTGGCTGACGGTCGCCGGGCTGAGCCCCACCCGGGCCGCCACCTCGCTCGTGGTGCGGCCGTCGGCCACCTCCTCCAGCACGGCCGCCCGCGCCCGGCCGAGCAGCGCGGCGAGGGCCTGGTGCGTGCCGGGCGCGTCGGGCGGCGGTGCCAGCCAGCGTGGGTCGTGGGTCACCGGGTGCACGAGCACCGGTGGCAGCGAGCCGTCCTTCAGCACGATCGGGCCGGGCCAGCAGAAGAAGGAGGGGATGATCCGCAGCCCGCGCCCGTCGAGGTGCAGATTGCCCTGGAGGTGCGCTCCGGCGACGTGCAGCACCGGCGCCGACCAGCGCAGACTGGGGTGCAGCCCCGCCGCGAGACCGGAGAAGCCGGACCGCAGCAGGGCCCTGGCCGCGACTGACCTGGCGTCGTCGAAGCGGGCCCGGACATGGGTCCAGTAGGGGGCGACGAACCGCTCGTGATGGCGGCGGACCAGACCGGCGAGCCCCCGCAGGGCCTGGGTGTCGCCGTCGGCGAGCGGTCCCGCCCAGCCCGGCAGCGGGCGGGCGAGCGACAGCTCCGTCAGGTCGGTCCGCAGCCGGGCGCGGGGCGTGGCGAGCATCGCGTCGAGGCCCGCCTCGAAGCCGCCGGCCGCCCCGGCCGGGGTGAGGAAGTCCGCCGAGTAGCCGCGTGGCGGGGCGAGATGGCGCAGCCTCGGCAGCTCCGGGTCGAAGTGGCCGCGCGACGCCCGGCGCCAGCGGCCGAAGACGAGGGCGCCGTCCCGGTTCTGCAGCAGGTGCAGGCTGAGCAGCCCCTCCCACAGCGGGTCGGGTTCCTCGGCCAGGACCACCCTGGCCAGGTCGTCGTACGTGAAGTGGATCCGCAGCCCCACCGGCCCGCTCCCCCCAGATCCGTGCGGCACGACGTGCCGCGGACGTGTCGCAGACATGCGGAACCCCGGGGCGCTCGCCGTGGAGGGGCGGGCGCCCCGGGGTTCGTGTCGGTCGGTCAGCCCGTGGACCCGGGGGCCCATGGGGTCGAGCAGGTCGGTGAGCCGGTCACCGAGCAGGTCGGCCAGCCGGTCACCGATCCGGTCAGCTCGCGGCGTCCATGCGCTCGACGCGCTCGTTGACGCCGTTGCGCAGTTCGCCCAGGGTCGTGCCGGGCGGGGCCGTCTTCGGGGTCGAGGACGGCGGCTGGGTCTCGTCCGCGCAGGTGGTGCCGGAGGCCGGGACCGTCAGGTCGACGAGGTAGTTGACGACGGCGTCCGTCGCGCAGCGGCTGCGGCCGAACGCGGTGTGGCCCTCGGCGTCGAAGGTCAGCAGCGAGGCGTTGTCCAGCTGCCGGGACAGCGCGACCGCGTCCTGGTACGGGGTGTCCGGGTCACCGGTGGTGCCGAGGACCAGGATCGGCTGCGAGCCCCTGGCCCGGAAGGAGCCGTCGTAGCGGCTGACCTTCTCGGCGGGCCACTGGACACACGCGGTGGCGTGCTGGTGGTCGTAGGTCGGCGGGCCGAACGCCATGGCCGGGCCCAGCAGCGGCGCGTCCTTCGCGTTGGCCGTGACGTTCCGCTCCAGCTTGCGCAGGCTCTTCGGGTACTCCTTGTCGACGCACTCCACGACCACGTTCGGACCGAGGAAGTCGAAGCTCGCCGGGGACGGTGGCCGCAGCAGGAAGGAGGTGTTGTCCCGCGCCTGCGCCTTCTTCAGCGCAGCGCCGAGGGAGGGCCAGATGACCTTGCCCTCGTTGATGTTGAACATCAGCCGGTAGACCAGGGTGTAGCCGTTGGCCTTGCCGCCGCTCGCCGTGGTGACGGGGTTGGCGTCGAGGTCCTTCTTCAGCTGCTCGAACGCCGCGCGCGGGTCGCCGTCGCCGAAGCCGCAGATCGCCGGGTCGGAGGCGCACCAGTCGAGGAAGCGGCTCATCGAACCGTCCAGCGCCTGGTACTGGGCCCGGTCGTACGCGTAGGGGCGGTAGGCGTACTTGTACGGGTCGTACGCCCCGTCGAGCGTCAGCGCCCGCACCCGCTTCGGGAACATCGCCGCGTAGACGGTGCCGATGTACGAGCCGAACGACCGGCCGTAGTACGTCAGTTGCTCCTCGCCGAGGGCCTGACGCAGCAGGTCGATGTCGCGGGCGACGTACTCCGTGCCGACGTACGGCAGCAGGCCGCCCGAGTTGTCGAGGCAGGCCTGGTTGAACTCGGCGGCCTCGCGCAGCGCCGGGCCGAAGGCGTCCGGTCCGGGGACGCCCTTGGCGTCGGTGACGGCCTTGGTGTAGCGGGCGTCGTCGAAGCAGGTGAGCGCCGAACTGCGGCCGACGCCACGGACGTCGTAGCCGAAGACGTCGAAGGAGTCGCGCAGGGCGGCCGGGAGGCCGGCGTGGTTGTTGCGGACGAAGTCCACACCGGAGTTGCCGGGTCCGCCGGGCTGCATGAAGAGTGTGCCCTTGCGCTTCGCCGGGTCGGCGGCCTTCTTGCGGACGACCGCGAGCGTGATCTTCTTGCCCTGCGGCTCCCGGTAGTCCAGCGGGACGTCCGCGTTGGCGCACTCGAAGCCGCCCTGGCAGTCGGTCCAGGTGAGCGTGGGCACGGGCGGCGGCGGGGTCTTCCCCGACATCGGCTTCTGCGCCGTGCTCTGCGCGGCCATCGCCTGGGTCGCGGTCCCCGTCGCCGCGAGCACGAGCGCGGTGACGGCGGCGCCGACGAGTCTGAGACGCGAGGAACGTCTCGGTGTGTGGTGGTGCGTAGGCATGGGTGTGTCCCCCCTGAGCGGTCAGAATCCCCAAGTCCCCACTGGTCGGTGTGGGGTTGGGGACTGTCTAACTGAAGAGAGGGGAAAAAGGCCAGAGAGGTGCCGTCGTGGCCGAGTTTCCGCGCAATCTCTCCACTACCCGACAGTAGTTACCGTCTTCGATCAACGCTTCGTACTCTGGGTGGCGTCCCTGGCCGGTGATCCAGTGATGGGCCCGGCCGGAACCCCCCACGATCACGAAGGAACCGCGCACGTGTCATCCAGGAACAGCCGTCTCAGGGTCGCCTTCCTCGCCGTGGCGGTCGCCGCCGCCGGTCTCGCCCTCGCGGGGCCCGCCTCGGCCGCCACACCGCAGCCCACCACCACCGTGTCCACGGCGCCCCAGGCGTCCGCCATACCCGTCGACTTCGTCGACCTCGCCACCAGCCCGCTCACCGCGGACGGCGAGAGCCACGAGGTCACCGTCACCTACCGCAACGACTCCGGCGCCGGCCGGACCGTCGCCCCGCAGCTCCTCGTGGAGTCGCCGGACGCCGGCCCGTTCCTCGACCCGTCCGACGTCCGGGTCGAGCGCCGTACCGCCGGCGGCTGCTGGAAGGCCGTCGACCTCGGCAGCCAGACCGGCACCCTCTTCACCGACCTGACCACTGCCCGGCGCACGCTCCCGGCGGGCGCCACCCTCACCGAGGTCTACCGCGTCACCGTGACCGACCCGGCGGCCGAGGGCACGGTCCACCCGAGGGTCGCCCTCTACTGACCGCGTCCTGCGCACCGCCCACGACCGGGCCGGACCCCGCTCTCCGCAGCGGGGCCCGGCCCTTCGTGCTTCGTGAGCGAGACTCCCCGGAACTCTCCTGTTGCACCTGTGGCCGTGGTGGACACGTAGGGGCAGAAGCTACGGAAGGACGCCATGCCCATCGACTCCGAGGCCCAGTTCACGGACGTGTACCGAGCCCACTACGCGGACGTGCTGAGGTTCGTACGCCGTCGAGCCCACCCCATGAACGTCGACGACATCGTCGGCGAGACGTTCCTCGCGGCGTGGCGCAGGCGAAGTGAACTCCCCGACGACCCCCGGCCCTGGCTGTTCGGCACCGCCCGCAAGGTGATGCTCAACGACAGCCGGGGCATGCGCCGGCACACCGCGCTCGCCGTCCGCGTCCAGCAGGCCGCCGAGACCGGCGGCCGCACCCGGGCCGCCGACCCGGCCGCGCTGGTGGACGGCCGGATGGACCTCGCCGCCGCCTGGCAGGCGCTCACGCCGGCCGACCAGGAGGTCCTGGCCCTCCAGGTGTGGGAGCGGCTCTCCGCCAAGGACGCGGCCCAGGTCCTCGGCTGCACCCGCGCCGCGTACGCCATGCGCCTGACCCGGGCCAAGCGCCGTCTCGCCGCCCGCCTCGACACGGCCACGGCCGCCGCGCCCGCCCTCGCCACGACGTTCTGAGCCTTCCGGACAGGAGCACCCGAGTCATGAACAAGAACGCGCACGACACCTCCGCCCCGCAGGACACCCTGCTCGCCCGCCTCGCCCCCCTCGACGCCGCGCCCCCCACCGAGCCGACCGCCGCCGAGATCGACCGCGAGGAGACTCTGCTGCGTACGATCCTGGCCGACACCGAGCCGCCCGGCCGTTCGGTGCGCCCCGGCTCCCGCCGCCCCCTGGTCCGCCGTGTCTCCTTCACCGTGGCCGGCGCGCTGACGGCGGGCCTCGCCGTGCTGACCGCAACGGGCGGACTGTCCGGCCTGCCCGGCTTCGGCTCCCAAGGCCCCCTCTCCTCCGCCGGGTTGGCGAGCTGGACCGGCACGCCCAGCAGCCTGGAGTCGGCCGGTGAGGAGGGTTCGGCCGCCGAGAAGGTCTGCCTGGACATGACGAAGGACTACGGCTCCGGCCCCGTCGGCGTCAGCAACGCGGACATCCGGGGCAGCGTGGCCTCGATGGTGGTCAGCCGGGGCGGAGACGCGGCGTACTGCCTGGCCTCCTCGGACGGCGCCGGGATCACGATGGCCGTCTCGCCGGCGCTCGACCTCCCCGCCGACGGCATCGAGCTGGACACCTACGGCGCTCGGGGCGAGGGCTCCGGCCAGGTCAACTACGCCGTGGGGTCCGTCGGTTCGGAGGTCGAGAAGGTCACCCTCAAGGAACAGGGCCACACCGTCCAGGCCACCCTCCAGGACGGCCGCTGGACCGCCTGGTGGCCCGAGGGCGACCCCGACGGCCTCATCACCGGCACGACCACCCTCACCTTCACCGACGGCACGACCCGCACGATCAAGAGCCCGGAGCTGCCGTAGCCGGACACGGCGGAGGGGTGTGTGACAGGGCGGACGGGTGTGTGATGGGCGTCACACGCGCCCGTGTCACATCCACCCGGGGTCGGTCCGTCCTTGTGTTGTCACCGCATACGACGACACTAGGAGCCCGCCATGGAAGCGCGTCTGAACATGTTCGCCAGCCCCGTCACCGGCAAGCTCGTCAAGCACCTCGTCAGCGCCGACAAGGTGATCAACGAGACCCAACTGCCGCGTGACCTCCAGGAGTTGGTGAAGATCCGGGCCAGCCAGATCAACGGCTGCGGATACTGCCTCGACATGCACACCAAGGAGGCCGCGCACGCCGGGGAGACCGCCCAGCGGCTGCACATGGTCGCCGGCTGGCGCGAGGCCAAGGTCTTCACCGACGCCGAGCGCGCCGCGCTGGAGCTGACCGAGCAGGGCACCCGGATCGCCGACGCGGCCGGCGGCGTCCCCGACGAGGTCTGGGAGAACGCGGCCAAGCACTTCGACGAGGACCAACTCCTCGCCTTGGTGGCGCTGATCGCCCTCATCAACACTTTCAACCGGCTGAACGTGATGGTGCAGCAGCCGGCGGGCGACTACCAGGTGGGCATGTTCGGCTGAGCCACCTTCGCACATGAGTGAACCCCCGCTCCGTTCCCATGGAACGGGCCGGGGGTTCACTGTCGCGGGAGGTCGGTTCCGGGTCAGTCCCGGCGGCACCTGCCCACGTCGATCCGCACGATCTGCGGGTCGTGGTCGCTGGCCTGGTCGGCGAACTCGGCGTTGATGTGCACGACGTCGTAGTCGAAGTGCGTGACGGCCGGGCTGGTCAGGATGTGGTCCAGGGTCTGCGAGTTGCCCTCGTAGACGTAGGTGTAGCGCTCGGCGGCCGGGAGCGTGCTGATCAGCGGGTTGAGGACCTTGCCCGCGGTGAGCGCGGTCATCGTCTCCGAGAACTCGAAGTCGTTGAGGTCGCCGAGGACGACGGCCTTGGCGTCGCGGTCGGCCTTGAGCAGGTCCTTGACGAAGGTGTTGACCTCGGCGGCCTGCTGGTGGCGCTTGGCCTCGGAGGAGCGCGTCGGCTCCTGGTAACGGCCGTGCAGGGGCTGGTCGCCCCCCTTGGAGCCGAAGTGGTTGGCGATGACGAAGACCTGCTCGCCGTGGAAGACGAACTCACCGACCAGCGGCTTGCGGCTGCTGTCCCAGGCGTCGCTGGTGGGGTCGATCCGGCCGGGGGAGTAGGTGAGCCGGGCGCCCTTGCGGGTCTTCACGACGCTCGTGGCCGTGGTGGGCGTGGCGGCCTCGGCGCCGGCCCGGTCGGTGAAGGAGACCCGCTTGGGGTTGAACAGGAACACCTGACGGATGTTGCCGCCGGGCTCGCCGCCGTCCTTGTTGTTCTCGGGGGCGACGTAACGCCACTGGTAGCGGGGGCCGCCGGCCGCGCGGATGGCGTCGGTGAACCGGGTCAGCGTGGCCTCGGAGGTCACCGTCCTGTCGTTCGTCGCGCCGTTGTCGTCCTGGATCTCCTCCAGCGCGACAATGTCGGGCGAGGCGAGGCTGACCGCGACGCCCTCGGCGAGGCGGTCGAACTTCTCCTGGCCGTCGAGCGCGTCCAGGTTCTCCACGTTGTACGTGGCGACCGCCAGCTCGTCGCCCTTCTGGCGCCGGGTCTTCTCAGCCTTCAGTCCGCCCTCGACGAGCATGCCGAGCTGGGTGGCCTGGAGGTTGTAGCCGCCGAAGGAGGAGTAGTCGAGGGGCCCGCCGGTGGTGCCGGACAGCTCGTCGCCGACGTTCGCCTCGGGGAACGCGGTGGCGGTGTCGAGCGACATCACCTTCATCCGCCCGGTGTTGGGCTGGTCGTAGGCGGAGTAGAGCGTGCCGCCGCGCGGCGTCGGGCTCTCCTCCTGCTTCACCGTCACCCACACCTCGTCGTACTCCGTCGTCGCGCCGACGACCCGGGTGTCGGAGGCCTGCACCCGCGAGCCCTCCAGCGCCTCGTAGAAGTCGAGGGCGTAGACGGCCGGTTGGAGCGGCAGCGCGTCGATGCTGCCGCCACCGGCCGTGGGCACGTACGCGTCCGGCACGCTCGTCGCGTCCAGGGTCACGGCCGCCGGCAGCGCGTTGCCGCCGGACAGGACGGTCGCGGTGGGCCCGGTGATCTCGGTGACGGACTGGCTGGTGGTGCTCGGGTAGTACTCGGTGACCTTGCCGCTGACGAGGACCGAGTCCCCGACCGCCACGGCCGGGTCCGCCGACCCGGTGTAGACGAAGACACCCTCGCTCGTCCGGGGGTCGCCGTCGGCCTGCGGGTCCTGGATCCAGTACCCCTTCGAGCCGGACTTGCGTACGCCGGTCACGATGCCGGGAACACGGGTGACCGTCTGCCCGGTGAGCGGCGACAGCCGGGTGGTGCCCTGGATGTCGTGCACACGGACGGGCCCGGGCTCGGTGGACCCACCGCCGCCCCCGCCTCCCTCACCGTCACCGTCTCCGTCGCCCGAACCCGGCTTCTGGCCCGCCGAGTTGACCGGGGACGGGGCACCGGACGCGAGGTCGGTGGCGTTGTCGTCGGTGTCCGCGAGGGAGGCGGCACGGGCCACGGAGGCGGTGTTGGAGGCACCGGCCGCCGGGCCGGAGCCCTCCCGGACGACGGCGCTGCCGTAGCCGACGAGGTCGACGACGTTCGCGTCCGCCGCGCAGTCGGCGGCGGTCTTGCAGGTCAGCGCGGTGGTCCCGGCGACCAGGGCGATCGTCCCGCTCGTCGCGCTCATCGCGATCGACCCGGTGGCGTCGGCGGTGGGCAGGGCGGTCGTCCCGCCGGTGCCCGCCGCCTCGGCTATCAGATACCGGCCGCCGGGCGCGATCGACCCGCTCAGCGCGGTCACCTGCCACTGCGAGGACGCGGACGGCGAGCCCGGCAGGTACTGCACGCTGTAGCCCGCCAGGTCGTAGGCGGCCGAACCGGCGTTCCCCAGCTCGACGAAGTCCCGGACCAGGGTCGCCCCCGAGTTCCCTCCGCCGCCGTACACCTCCCCGATCACCGCGCTCGCCGAGGGCGCGGCGAACGCGGCGGGCAGCACGCCGAACGCGAGGGCGCCGGCCGCGCCCACGGATATCAGCGGTCGGGCGACGCGACGCGCACGGGCGCCGCTTCCTGCGGGTCTGTCGGGCATGGGGGACATGGCCACGGCTGAGGGTCTCCTCGGGCATCGGGCATCGGGCGTCGGGTACGCCGAAGCGATGGTGTGGGGGGAGGCGGCTCAAGTTACGCGCGTAGAGGGGGAGTCGCCAAGAGGCCGCGGGTTAATTCCCGGGAACGAACTCCCCACTCCCTACTCGGCGTCCCGCTGGGCGAACTGGAGGGACAGCGCCCGCAGCACGTCGGCCGTCGTCGTGTCGGTCCGCCCCTCGTCGTGCACCTCGGCGAGATGGGCGAAGGCGTAGGAGAAACAGCGGGCCAGGGTCACGATCGCCGGCGCCAGGGCCTCCGTGACGATGTGCGCGGCCTCCTGGGCGGAGGCGTCGGCGGGCAGCTCGATCTTGGGCAGGGTCTCCACGAGCAGCGCGGAGACCGCCCCCGTCAACGCCACCTCGACACCGGGGTTCTCACGGGCCTGCCGCCGCACCTCGACCGCCTCGGTGAGAATCCCGACGACTCGCTGCATGATCTCGGATCGCTCCATGCGGGGAGCTTAGGACTCCGTGGGTGCCCCTAAACCTCCGCCCGAGCCACGTCGCCCGCGCGCCTCCCACGCCCGAGCCTCGGGCCTGCCGTCCCAGGACGCGCGGCCCCGGGCTCGTACGACGGCATCCCGTACGCCGCCACCATCACGTTCACGGCCACCTTGTTCATGGTGCTGCCCTTGGCGTCGGTGGAGTTGACGCTTTGAAGTGCTCTCCCTCGTGAACGAGAGAGATTCCTGCCTACCTTGCGGTGGCGGGTTTGACGCCGCGGGGACGCCTGGCGACTGCCCTCCCGGCAGCCGGGATGAGCGCGTGGCCCATCCGGTACAGGTGCAAGACGTTCCGGGCCGCGTTGTGGTCGGCGTTGCCGGACCATCCGCAGTCAGGGTTCTTGCACACAAACGTGGCCTGGCCCTGTCGGCTGCCCGGTGTGGTGAAGCCGCACGCCGAGCAGCGCAGGGAGGTGCCGGGGGCGGGAACCTTGTGCAGGGTGCCGCCCTTGCGGGCGGTCTTGTACGTCAGCATCGTCAGGGTGCGGCCCCATGCCTCCTGGCTGATGGAGCGGTTCAGGCCTGACTTCTGGGCGACGTTCTTCCCCGGCTCTTCAACCGTGCCTCTGGCGGACTTGACCATGTTCGTGATGGTGAGTGCTTCGACCACGACGGTGCCGTACGTGCGGGCGATGGCGGTGGTCGTCTGGTGCTGCCAGTCCAGGGCCCGGCGCTTGGCTTTCGCGCGGAGTTCTGCGATCTGGTCATAGGTGCGATGCAGCCGACGGCTGGTGGGCTCGCCGGGCTTGCGGTGCCGCTGACGCCGCGCGGCGCGTCGTTCCAAGTGCAGGAGCCTGGATTTCTCCTTCTCCGTCAGCCACTCGCCGTGCTCGTACGTTTCGCCGTCCGAGAGGGCGATGGGCACGGTGACGCCTACGTCGATACCAATGTCCGGCCCCTGATGGGGCTCGGGATCACCCTGAAGGGTCTGGACACGGAAGGCGATGTGCCAGCCGAGCGCGTCCTTGATCAGTCGGGCCCCAGTGATCCGGTTCTCCGTGTTGGTGTGCTTGCCGACCGGAAGGTCTTTGGTCCACCGGAAGCGGACCCTGCCCACCTTGGGAAGGTTGACCATGCCCCACCGGCGGTGCACGCGGGTGATGTTCAGGTCGCGGCCTTGGGGGATGTCCACGGACATCACCGTGCGGAGGCGGCCCTTGAAGTTCGGGGCGTCGGCGCGGCCGTCCCAGCAGTTCTTCCACGCCTGGAAGTACGTTTTGAGTACTGCTTGCGCGGCTTGCGCGGGCAGGGCGGCGAGGAAGGCGATGTCCTTGCGGGCCTGGCGGATCGCGGCGTCGGCGTTCGCGAGGGTCCGCTTTTCCTTCGGCATCATCTGCCACCACGCGTGCAGCAGGTTCCACATCGTGCGGGCCGCGTGCGCCTGGTCATCCGCCGCGCGGATCCCGGCGGGCGACAGCGCAAGCCGGGCGCGGTGCCCGAACTGTCGCTTGACCAGGGTGCCTTGACTCACGATCGAGAATCTAGCATTGGTCTATGTCACCGCGATGGAACCCTAATCCCGATGTCAGAACCGGTCGCCATGTTGTCCATAACCTGCACGCTCACTTGGTTTTCGTCACTAAATACAGACGGAAGGCGTTCACTGACGCCATGCTGACTCGCACCGAAGAGATCATGCGGGAGGTCTGCACCGACTTCGAAGCCGAGCTGAAACAGTTCAGCGGCGAACAGGACTACGTCCACCTGCTCGTGCACTACCCACCCAAGGTCCAGCTCTCCAAGCTGGTCAACTCCCTCAAGGGCGTCAGCTCCCGCAGACTCCGCCAGGAATACGACAGCCACGTCCGCCGCTATGTGTGGGGCGGACACTTCTGGTCCGGCTCCTACTTCGCAGGATCCTGCGGCGGAGCACCCCTGACCGTCGTCAAGCAGTACATCGAAAACCAGCAACGTCCCGTCTGACCGTCACCCCGAAGACGCAGAGCACTCCGGCACTCCGCGCCCCCGACCCAAAGACGGCCTTCACCCCCACCCTGAAGAGCGGAGCACTGGCCAAGATCCGCTGCTGTAGCCCCAGCGACCGCCCGCCGTCACCGTCACCGCCGCGTCCGGCACCCCGGCCGCCACGGGTATCCGCACCCGCACCTCGACCCCGCGCCCACCGGGCCCGGCCCTGACCTCGACCGTACCGCCGTGCGCGGCGGCCCGCTCCCGCACCCCGACGAGCCCCGTGCCCACCGCCGCCGCCGAACCCCGCCCGGGGACCAACCCCGTCATCGCACACCCGAATCATCAAGTCCCCTTCTGTGTAGGCAAGTTGTACTTCGTCTGTCCGGGCCCGCGCATGCCTGACACGACCCCACACCGTAACGACCCTCAAGTCGACGTGGACCAACTACGCCGGTCGCCCCCCGAACAACAAGAACGGAGCGGATGTGAAGATACGTGGCGCAGCCTTCGCCGACCCTCGCGGAGCCGTCGCCACGGAGGCATCATGGCGAGGCAGAGGCCAGGGGGGCCGTACATGAGATCGCGTTGACCGCCGGTCCATGGCAGGGGAGGGCACATCATGGCCGAACACAACGAACCGCACAGCGAACCCCACAACGAGCCCTACACAGCCATCCTGTTCAAGTTCGGCGTCCTGGTCGGCCTGTTGTACATGCCGGTCCTCGTCTTCGACCTGGGCACCTGGTTCCCGTTCGCCGGCGCCAGCGGCTACCTGCTCTGGGAACTCGGCCGCCTGCACAGGGCGTTCGGTGCGAGGGGCGAGCAGCGGACCGGCCCGCGCCAGGGCACGACGGGCGGGGGCTGAGCGCTCAGCGGACAGGCGAAGGCGGCGGTGCCGTGCTCCGCCGCCGTACCAGCCGCGTGGGCACGAGCGTCGTCCCGTGCTCCCGGCTCTCCTCGTCCTCCTGCCCACCCTCCCGCATCTTGCGGAGCACCCCCTCCACGCACAGCCGCCCCACCTCCGCGAAGTCCTGGTGGACGGTGGTGAGGGGCGGCAGGAAGGACGCGGACTCGGGGATGTCGTCGAACCCGACGACACTCACGTCCTCGGGAACCCGCCGCCCACGCTCGTTCAGCGCCCGCAACAACCCCAGCGCCATCTGATCGTTCGCGACGAACACGGCCGTACAGTCCGCCTCCTCCGCGATCCGCAGCCCCGCCCGGTACCCGGACTCCGCCGACCAGTCGCCCCGCACGAGAGGCGGCGCGTCCGGCACGCCCGCCTCGGCGAGCGTGGCCCGCCACGCGTTCGCCCGCCGCTGCGCCGCGAAGGAGTCCTCGGGCCCGCCCAGATGCCACACGGTCCCGTGCCCCAGCTCCAGCAGATGCCGTACGGCGTCCCGAGCGCCCCCCGCCTGGTCGGTGTCGACGACGGTGTACCGGTCCCCGGCGTCGGAGTCGGCGACCACGACCTGCACCCCGGGCGGCACGGACACGGTCGCCGCGTCCAGCAGATGCACCTCCATGATCACGATCACCGCGTCCACGGCCAGCTCCCCGAGCCGGGAGAACGCCCCGTTCACCTCGTCCTGCGTCGGCACGGCGACGGGCAGCAGCGTGACGGCGTACCCCTCCCGCGCGGCGGACGTGGCGATCGCGTCGAGCGTGCGGATGTTGCCGAGGGTAGAGAGGGAGAAGGTGATCACGCCGAGCGTGCGGAACTCCCCGCGCCTGAGCGCCCGCGCCGCGCTGTTGGGCCGGTAGCCCAGCTCGCGCATGGCGTCGAGGACCTGGCGCCGGGTGTCCTCGTTGACGCCGGCGAACCCGTTGGAGACGCGGGAGACGGTCTGGGCGGAGACCCCGGCGAGCCGGGCGACATCGCCCATGGAGGGCCCTTGCCGGGGCCGCCCCGTACGTCTGCGCGTACGACTGTCGGTCGTGTCCACCTGGGTTCCCCCGACTCTTCCGCCTCGCCGCGACCTACCGGTTGATCCATCGATTCTTGACGGATCCTTGACCGCCGAGATTCGCACAGTGTAGACATCCGCCTCAGTGGATGTTTACGTAAACATTCACCGCGACAAATCATACGAGAGCACACCGAACCGCACCAGAAGCTCTCACCCAGAGCACCAAGAGCCCCACCAAGAGCCCCACCAGGAGCACCACCCGGAGCCCCATGGGACTCCTGGAGCCCCACCCGCAGCCCCACCAGAAGCACCGCGCCGAACCGCACCACGCGGGCCCCGATCTCTATGTTCCGCCGGGACGCGGCACACGGAAGAGTTGGAGTACTCGAATGGCACACCGCACCCGTACGAGACGGCTCCTCGGGGCCATCGGCATCACGGCCCTGGCCACCGGCACCGCCATGGCCGCGACCTCCCTGCCGATGGCGCACGCCGACACGTCGGCCGCCGCCGCCGCGTCCGTGACGGTCAGCCCCGACCCCTCCTACAAGGGCCAGAGCTTCGAGGGCTGGGGCACCAGCCTCGTCTGGTTCGCCAACGCGACCGGCGACTACCCGCCCGCGATACGCGAGAAGCTCGCCAAGCTCCTCTTCGGCGAGGACGGCCTCAACCTCAACATCGCCCGCTACAACATCGGCGGCGGCAACGCCCCCGACGTCAAGGACTACCTGCGGGCCGGCGGCGCGGTCGAGGGCTGGTGGAAGGCCCCGGCGGGCACCACCCGCGAGGACGTCGACTGGTGGAGCGCCGAGGACAAGAAGGACTGGAACAAGAACGCCGACGCCACCCAGCGCTGGTGGGTCGACCGCATCAAGAAGGACATCACGCACTGGGAGACCTTCAGCAACTCCCCGCCGTGGTTCATGACGGAGAGCGGCTACGTCTCCGGCGGCTTCGACGCCTCGAAGGACCAGCTGAAGGAGGAGTCCGTCGAGGACTTCGCCAAGTACCTGGTCGGCGCAACCGAGCGCCTGGAGAAGTCGCACGGCATCAAGGTCGACACCCTCGACCCGTTCAACGAGCCCAACACCAACTACTGGGGCACCAAGCTCGGCGCCGACGGCCAGCCGACCGGTGGCCGCCAGGAGGGCGCCCACATGGGTCCGGAGCTCCAGCAGAAGGTGCTGCGGGCGCTGGGCCCGGTCCTGGACGACTCCCGCACCCGCGCGAAGATCTCCGCGATGGACGAGACGAACCCGGGCACGTTCGCCACGAACTGGAACTCCTACCCCCAGGAGGTCCGTGACCTGGTCGACCAGATGAACGTCCACACCTACGGCACCAGCCAGCGCACCACGGTCCGCGACCTCGCCAAGGCCGCCGACAAGCCGCTGTGGATGAGCGAGGTCGAGGGCGACTGGGGCGACGGCCAGAGCTTCACCGACATGCGTCCGGGCCTCGGTCTCGCTCAGCGCATCGTCGACGACCTGCGCGAACTGGAGCCCCAGGCCTGGGTCTTCTGGCAGCCGGTCGAGGACTACGACAACATGAAGCCGGGCGGCGAGTCCGCCAAGGGCGGCAACTGGGGCTCGATCCAGCTCTCGTTCGCCTGCAAGAAGTCGGACACCCTGAAGACCTGCCCGATCTACACGAACACCAAGTTCGACACGGCCCGCAACTTCACGCACTACATCAAGCCGGGCGACCGCCTGATCAAGACCAACGACGAGTCGAGCACGGCCGCGGTGGCGAAGAAGGGCGACAAGGCGACCGTCGTCCACGTCAACAGCACCACCGAGTCCCGCGCGGTGACCGTCGACCTGTCGAAGTTCGGCAAGGTCTCCAAGAAGGCGACGATCACCCCGGTGGTCACGGACGCGGCCGGCAAGCTGATCCGCAAGAAGGCCGTCAAGGTCACCGGCAAGCAGGCGACGATCACGGTCCCGGCCCAGTCGGTGACGTCGTTGCTGGTGAACGGCGTCTCGGGGGTGGCGGCTTCGAAGGCCGAACTCCAGGACAACCACACGTACACCCTCACGGGCGTGCAGAGCAGCAAGAACCTGGCCATCGGCCCCGACGGCAAGAGCCTGGTCATCAAGACCCCGAGCACCGCGACCGGCAACGCCCAGCAGTGGACCCTGGACCGCATCGGCAAGGGCGCGACCGACAACCGCACCCGCTACGCCCTGACGGAGCCGACCTCGAAGAAGCGCCTGGCCGTCCGCTTCGACTCCCTGGTGGCGGAACGCGACACGGCCACCCGCGACGAGGCCGCCCAGTGGATCCTGTCCTCCACGGGCGACGGCACATGGACCCTGGTGAACGTGGCCACCGGCCAACTCCCCGACGTCTACGGCCAGTCGACGACGGACGGCGCGGGAGTCGGACTCTGGACCCCGAACTCGGGCCTGAACCAGCGCTGGAAGCTGACGGACGTGACACCGCCCCCGGCGTCGTAGTCCCACGCCGCTGACGTCGTAGTCTCACACCGCTGAGAAGGCCCCAGGTCGCAGAATCGACCTGGGGCCTTCTCCTGCGTGAGCGAGCCTTTTGGCATTCACACCATCAACCGGCGAGCTCGCGCCACACGAAGGGCGTACATCGCAAGGATTGCGTCATGCGCAAAGCAGGGGACCCGTGATCGGTATCGCGGTGCTTCTCCTGCTCGCCCGTATGGATGGAGCCTTTTCCATCTTGATCAAGTGGTGAGTTCGAGCGCGACGACGGCCCGGCCGACGGCGGTGATCCGGGTGGTGCCGCAACGAAGCTTCCGCAGGAGCCGCCAGCATGTAAGGCTGGCCATGGCGTGTTCGCCGGGGCTGCGAATCTTGGCGTGATCGTGGTTGTGACGCCGGTGCCAGCCGCGCAGATTCTTGCCTGGGAACGGGACGCGGACAGCAGGGCCCGCGCCCTGGTATGCCTTGTCCGCCCAGCACTTGATCTCGTCGGCGGCGAGAGCGGCGGGGATGCCATGGGTCCGGGCCGCGGTCTGATCGTGCACGGCTCCGGGTAGTGCGTCCGAGGCCCAGATCAGACGGCCGGCTGGATCCGACGAGGACCTGCACGCTCATCCCGTGGTGCTTCTTCTTCCCCGAGTAGTAGGGGCGGTCGGCGGTGATGCGGTCGATCGGCAGCACGGTGCCGTCGAGGATCACGTACGCCTTCTTCCGCACCGTCGTCATGGCCTTTTCCAGCGTGGGCGCTGAGCGGCCAGGAGGTCGACGGCCTCACGTATGTACCGGTAGACCTCGCGATCCCGACGCGAAACCCCGCTGCAGAGTGCGGCTGGACAGATCGATGCCGGACGGGTAGACCCGACGCTGACGAGGGGACCACGTACGGAAAGAAGCTGACCGAGGGGCGACCGTGCTGCGGGACCCCGGCCCGTCGGTGTTCACCCCGCTGTACGGGAAGCTGACCGACCGTTTCGGGGTCATCTGGATCATCGGCGTCGCCGTCCCTTGCAGCGGCTGACATCGAAGACACGGCCTCAGGTCGACTGCGCCCACCGGCTCCCATGGCGCTTGGGGGCCTTTGCGCGTGATCGGGCAGGTCATGGCTGCCCTGGAGGTCGCCGGTGAGGAACTGCGGGGCGATGCCGCCCGCGCGCAGGGGCTGGGGGATGCGTCAGCCGGCGAGGTTCTCCTCGACCCACTGGCGGAGGCTGGTCACGGGGATCGCGTGGCGTGCGTTGTAGGTGTCGTCCTTCGCCCACGCGACGCCGCGGCCCTGTGCGAAGACCGCCCGGTACTTCCGCGTCATGTTGTCCGGGTCGGCGGCCAGCTCGTCGAGCAGCGACGGAACCGTCCACACCGCACGGCGGAACGGACGCTTCAGCACGGTTTCGAGCGTCTCGGCCAGCTCGCCGTAGGTGATGGTGTCACCGGCGAGGTAGACGATCTCGTCGCGGATGCGAGGTTCGGCGAAGAGGATGTCCGCGGTGAGGACGCCGATGTCTTCGGGCGTCGTCACGGTGACCGCCGTCTCGAGACTTCCCAGCGCGTTGACGGTGTCGTTGGGCAGGTCCACCATCCCCGAGCCGGGCTCGAAGAGGTAGTTCATGAACATGCCGGTGGAGATGATGACCCACTCGGTCTGGTCCTGGGACCGGAGCAGGTCACGGACGTCCAGCTGGGAGTCGAAGATGTCCTGCGGGCTTCCTCGGCCTATGACGTCGAAGTCGACGCCGAACTGCCACGGGAAGTACCGCGGGACCCTCGCCCGGAGGGCGGCTTGGGCGACCTTCATGGGGGTCTCGAGGCCGGCGGTGATGCCCGTGCACCCGATGACCGTGTCGTAGTCGGCGAAGAGGGAGGCGAGCTCGTCGACGGTGTTCTTCACGAGGTCCCCTTCGACGATCTTCACGCCCAGGTTCTTGATCTCAGCGACGTCGCGCTGCTTGTCGGGTGCAGTGGACGAGATGGCGCCGGCCCGCAGCAGCACGCTGACGGACGAGCCCTCCGCGTCCTTCGCTCGTCGGACGACGTTGCGGATGACGGGCATGCCGAGCTCCCCGGCTCCGATGATGAGGATGTGCTGGGAGGTGGGGATCGAGCTGTCGTTGGTCATCTGGAGGTCACTCTCGTGTTCGCCCTTCCCCAGTGTGTTCTGGTCGCTGGGGTCTCGAGAAGCACCGTAAACTTTGACATCAGTGTCAAGGTCAAGTCGGCGACTGACGAGGAGGAGCGAGGGATGAAGATCAGCGAGGCCGCCCAAAAGGTAGGAGCCCCGGCTCGGATGCTCCGCTACTACGAGCAGCAGGGGCTCATCGAGTCGTCGCGGTCGACCAACGGTTACCGCGACTACTCCGAGGACCAGGTCGAGCATGCACGTCACGTCCGGGCGCTCATCGAAGCCGGCCTGTCGACAAGGATGATCAAGATCGTGCTGGACATCGAGGCTCCCTCGGCCCAGGACGCAGCAGGCGCCTGTGCCCAGACCCTGGCAGAGGAGCTCGCTCGAGAGCTGCGCGTCGTCGAGAACAGGATCGTGTGCCTGGAGAAGAGCCGAGACGCGGTGATCGACTACCTCCGACGAACGGGCCACGCAGACCTGCTTACCCCAGCGTGACTCGCGACCCCCGGGGCCTGAGGGTGGAGGGGCATGGCCCCCCGATCTGCACCAGGGCATTCTCTCACTCTGGCCACCGCTGGTGTATCACTTCACGGACACTTTCATCCCGAACAGTTTCTCCGCGTTTCGGAACGCAATCTTTTCCTTGTCTTCTCGTGGCAAGTCGACTCCGCGGAACCAGTCGGTCTGCTCCTTTATGTCCGCGAACGGGTAGTCGGTTGCGAACATCACTCGATCCACACTTATGTACTTCAGCAGGAGATTGAGCAGTTCGGTCTGGGGGAATGCGCTGGTTGTGACCCAGAAGTTGTCCTGGAAGTATTGCCCGATGGGCTTCTCGAGCGAGTCTTTGGTCGGCTCGCCCATGTCATTGACGATCCGCTCGTAGTAGAAGGGAAGACCTTCGCCCATGTGGCCGATGATGATTTTCAGTTTGGGGAATCTGTCGAAAACCCCGTACGCGATCATCCGAATGCATTGGGTCAGCACCTCCTGGTGCCAGCCATATCCAGACCCGCTGAAAATGTAGTCCTGGTAGTCTTCCGTGTATGTGGACCGTGTGGTGCTGTAGTAGATCTTGAAGACCTCGTCGGCTGGATAGCCGGGATGCAGGTAGATCGGCACATCGAGAGCGACGGCACGTGCCAGCACAGGCTCGAAATCGGGATGATCGAGATACTTCTTCGCGATGTGTCCGTTGGTCAGTGCGCCCAAGAAGCCATCTTCCCGAACTGAGCGTTCCAGTTCGTCCGCCGCCGCCTCCGGGCTTCGCAAGGGCAAGGTGGCGAAAGCCTTGAAGCGGCCCGGATATTTGGCGATCGGCCCGTCCACAAGTTGCCGGTTGAGTCGATGAGCGAGGTCGATGCCCCTTTGCCCAGGGACATTCTGCACAGAGGGTGTGTGGGCAGAGAGGATCTGAACGTTGAGTCCCCCCGCATCCATATCGCCGATGCGGCGTCGGCCTAGATCCGAAAGACCAATCTCCTCAAGGAACGCTATGTGATCCTGATTGATGGAGTTCAGCTTCAACAACGTGGGAGTCGTAAAGGTCTCCTCCGTGCCGATGAAGGGCAGGTCCTGGTCCCGCCGTAAAATGTCCGAAGTCTTGTCCGAAGCATTGTCCGAAGTCTCGTTCTCGCTCACTTCCGAGACGATGGCGTGCGTGGACAAGCCGGCACCAATGCCAAGTGCCGTGCTGGCGGTGAGAAATCCTCGGCGTCCCATGGGTTTCATGTCAGTCCCTCTCTTCAGGCGTTTGTGTGGTGAGGTATCCGTGCGGCATCCGTCTGCGAGATGCTTCAGGGGGTCTTCGCGTCCTGCTCGCGCACCACGGCAGCGCCCGCCTCCTGCATATGGATTGCATCGCTTATCCGCATGCCTATTTCCTACCGAGCGAACCTGAGACGAACGTTAGAGAGCTGCTCACGCGCTCTGCCAAATGATCAGTTGCGGGAGCTTCTCGAGCCGTTGCTTGCACCGTGGCCGGATGAAGACGCCCGGCCCGCGGCCGGTGCCGGATCGGCAGTGCCTGCAGGACATCTTGTCGCTCCGCTGGACGACCAGCGCCGATATGTGCCCGCGTTGGCGGCTCGCTAGCTTCTGTCACTGCGGGAAGGCATCTGGCACTCGATGGCGGTCTGCGCCGATGACACCGTGGTGGGTCACATCATGTGGGGTCGTGATGAAGACGGCTCCTACTGGCTCGGGGGCATGGTGATCGATGGCACCGAACAGGGCCAGGGGGTCGGGCGCGCGGCCGTGAGAACCCTCATGAAGTGGCTGGCCCAACGTGAGGGCTGCCAGGAGCTTCGGCTGTCCTAGCACCCGGACAACGCCGTGGCCGCGAGTCTGTACGCCTCCGTGGGCTTCCAGCCGACGGCAGCCTCTTCGGGCGAAATCGTTGCCGGTCTGTCTTTGCTCGACGGCCGTTCGAAAGTCCCGGACTCTCCCAACGGCTTGTAGGCGTCCAGTCGGATCCCGCGAGGCCTCGGCTTCTTCCGCGGCTCCTGCCGGACCGACTCCAGCGCGGCCTTCACCGTGCGGAACCCGACTCCGTACTCACGCATCGGGGCCCGGTACGACATCCCCGCCTGGGCGTCAGGGCGCATCGCCGCGTACAAGTCGACCTTGGAGAGGTGCTGCAGGGCAAGGGCGGCTGATTGGCCCGTCAGGAGCAGTCGCGGACAGTTGCTCGAAATGTGCACATGAAGAGCGGAGAACACCCCAGTTGCGAGTCGGTGACGGGTCGTGTGGAAGTGTGCGTTCCGCGCGATCGTCGACCCATGCCCGAACGCACCGAGAAAACCCTCTCCGAGGGAGAGGATCTCCTCACCTCCGGTTGTCTCCTGCTGCTCGTACTGGTGGCGGACGCGGCGGCCGTGCTGGTGGTCTCCATCGTGCTCGTCGCCCGGGGGTGGAGCAGGAGGGGCACCGCCTCAGGGCAGACAGCGGCCAGCGCGCCGCCCGTGGACTGGGCACCGGTGCTGGGCTTCGGCGCCCTGACCCTGGTGGCCGCCGTAACGGCCTTACTGCTGCTGCGAATTGGGCACCAGGTCATCGGAACGGTGCAGGTAACCCTCTTCCTCCTCTTGGCGGCCTACACACTGGGGTCCTGGCCCTGACGGGCTACGGACGCCGGCGGTACGACTTGCTCACCCCTCACCCCTCACCCCCCTCACCGTCCACCGCGTCCGCTCGCGGCCTGTACCGCTCGGGAAAGTCGGGGTGGTCCAGGTAGGCAACCGCGAGATCGAGAAGGTCGTCGCAGGGCCAGAGCTCCCCGTCGTACTGACAGTCGTCGCGGTCGTCCCAGGGCCGCTCAGGATCCCCCTCGGCCGGACTGAGCACATGCCGCCCCAACACCCGCCGCTTGGCCTCGACTTCCCGCACCCCACGCACCTCGGCCCCACCCCCGGCCTGGCCGCAACGCCGGGCCAGTTCGGCTTCCTCGTCAAGGCGTGCGTTCAGGAACGCCTTGAGTTCATCGACCATGACGCCATCCTCGCCTGGAGGAGGCGTCCACGGCGGAGGCCCTGCGATCGGCTCAAGAATCTTCGGTCGCATCGCAATTCGGCGGAGGGGGAGACCCGTTCCAGTCCTGTCTCATCATCCAGGCCATGACCGGGACGCCGATCAGAGCGACAGGCGCGAACTGGAACGGTGCCGGGGTGAACACGACGCCGACCACGGACAAAGGGATCCCTATGGCCAATATCCTCAGCAGCGTGGGTGGACGACCGACCAGTCGCCGCACGACATCGCCGACCGTCTGCCTGCCATCTACGCGCTCGCGGCGCAGGCCTTTACGCCCCCCAGATCGCATGCCCGCATGATCCCAGCCGGGCAGGCCCGCACGGAAGACACAGCCACCGGCTCGGTTGGTCCGACTGAAGATCACGATCTACAGCTGGAGTACTGGGGACTCATGCGCGATCGAGGCTAGATGCGAACGAACCGGGCCGGGTCAGCCAGGTAGCGGTCGAGGTCCGGGTCTTCGTGGAGTGGCAGGTACTCGTCGTGGATCTGCCAGGCCGGGCCGAGTTCGGCGCGCAGGCGGCCGAGCGCTTGGCGTACCGCCTCGTTGAAGTCGTGGCACTCCGCTTCACGCCACGGCCCCGGGTGCGGGGGGTAGTCCCAGTTCAACGACGTATCGAAGCGTTCTATCAGCCCGCGCAGGCTGTCGTGGAGGTCGCGGCTGATCGGCAGTCGGTCCAGCTCGATCGCGTACCCCCACTCCTCCTTGTCCTCGGGTGTGGCTGCCCAAAGGACGACGCCTGATCCCGGGTCGAAGAAGAACCTCGCGGTGGGCATAGCGTCGACCTCTCGATACATCGGTTCAAGCGGCCACCACGGTACGCGACGACGTACCACTTCCTGCTGTTCTCGCAGATCACCACCTCGGCACAACGGAACGCGGCACGCTTCCCCGGTCGGCTACGTCGCCGATGTGGGCGGTTCGGTCAGTGCGGCGATGCACGTGGTGAGCAGGCGCCGCATCTCGTCCTGTTCGTCGGCGTCGAGACGGGCCAGCATGTCCTGCTCGACGCGGCGAACCGCGGCGCTGGCCGTCTTGAGCTGGCTGCGCCCGAGGGCGGTCAGTTCGGTGGGCAAGGCCCTGCCGACGGGTGCCTGTGCCGGGCGGACGACGAGCCCCTGACGTTCGAGTGCTTGCAGGAGCACGTTCATCGACTGCCGGGTGACGAAGGTGCCGCGGGCCAGCTCGGAGTTGGACAGGCCCGGGCGCTGGGCGAGCAGTTCCAGGCAGGAGTAGTGGGTGATGGTCATGCCCATCGGCTTCAGCACGGCCTCCAGCGCGGAGTGCAGGGCGCTCGCGGCCGCTTTCAGCATGTACCCCAGCGATGTGTCCAGCTCGATTCCGGGCTCGCCTTGACTCATGTCAGTAGTCTGACATACGGTGAGGCATGTCAGAAAACTGACATGCCATGCGATGAGGAGCTGTGGATCGTGGCTGTGACCGGACCCGATTTCATTTCACTGCAGGTGCGCGACCTGGAGCGCTCCGCCGCCTTCTACGAGCAGTACCTGGGGTTGAAGCGCTCCGACGCGGGACCGCCGCACGCTGTCGTGTTCGACACCAAGCCGATCGCCTTCGCCGTCCGCGACGTGGTCGAGGGCGTCGACCTGGACGCGATCGCGCAGCCGGGCCAGGGGATGGCGCTGTGGTTGCACGCTCCCGACGCGCAGGACATCCACGACTCTCTCGCCGCCGCCGGCGCGACGATCGTCTCGGCGCCCGTCGACGGGCCGTTCGGCCGCACGTTCACGTTCGCGGACCCCGACGGCTACCAGGTGACCCTCCACAGCCACGGCTGAGCCGGCCGGCTTCGGTGGTCTCTGGTGGCCGCACTCCGCACTCCGCACTCCAGAAGGGGTGCCGTTGGCGCCTGTGGCATCGCCAGCCCTTGCCTCATCTATCGAATCTCGATAGATTCCCATCGCGCTTCGATGGAAGGGTGAAGGGTGGGTCATGGGAAAGCTGACCGTGCGTGCGCTGCGCGCCGTGCTCGGGGTGGTGCTCCTCGGCACCGTGTTCGTGCAGGCATTGATGGTGTGGACATTGGTCAGCGGGAACGACCCGGAGGACGGCTCGCTCCCGCTGACCGCGCTACGGGTGATCACCACCCTTGGCATGGTGTCGGCCCAGGTCGCCCTGATCTGCGTATGGCGGCTGGTGACGATGGTGCGACGCGGAACCGTGTTCTCCCACGCCGCCTTCCGGTACGTGGACGGCGTGATCGGCGCGATCGTCGGGGCCGCCCTCCTGTGGTTCGTGGTCACGGCCGTCAACGCGCCCGGCCAGCGAGACGACCCGGGCGTCACCGTCATCATGGCCGGGGTCGGCGTGGCCATCCTGGGGGTCGCGCTCATCGTCCTCGTGCTGCGGATGCTGCTCGCCCAGGCCGTCGCGCGCGACGTCGAAGCGTCGCGGATGCGGGCTGAGTTGAACGAGGTGATCTGATGCCGATCACCGTCGACATCGACGTGATGCTGGCCAGACGGAAGATGTCCGTGGGCGAGCTCGCGGACCGCGTCGGCATCACCCCCGCCAACCTGGCGGTACTCAAGAACGGCCGCGCCAAGGCGGTGCGCTTCACGACACTCGCCGCGCTCTGCGAGGTGCTCCAGTGCCAGCCGGGCGACCTACTGCGCTGGGAGGCCGAGGGCGCCCCAGGCGAATGACGGGCACCCCGGGCCCGGGACCCCGCACCTTGGGCCCCGGACTCCGTGCCCCGGACCCCCGCCATGGCGACCTGGCGCCACCTCGGCATCGGCCCCCTTCGTCTCGCCGAGCGGAGCAGCATCGCCGTCGCCATCCGGCACGACGCCCGCGACGCCGACTGACCGCTCGCCCTCCTTGGACCCCCTGACTGCGAAAGCGGCGACACGCGACTACGTCGAGGCTGCTACTCCTCCCTCCCCCCGGCAGGTCGCTGTGAGGTCCGCCGGGAGGGCTCCCTGATGTGCCCCTGACCGAGCAGGCGCTACCTACGCCCGCCCGATGATCCGCGCCACCCCGGGCGAGGCCTGCACCGACTGGCGGCACTCCGGGGCCGTCGGCGGTGTCGGCTCGCCGTCGAGGGCGCGGCACAGTGCGGCGTGCAGGTGCTCGGCCTCGGCGAGGGTGAGGGTCAGTTCGGTGTCCGTGGTGTGCCCGTCGGCCACGGAGAGCCGGAGGGGTACGGCCAGGCGGTTGTCGTCGGTGCGGCGCACGGGGCGGCCGGGCGGCCGTTCGATGGTCCAGCTCATGACGTCGTCGCCTTTCCGATGCGCGTGAGGCGGTACGTGCCCCACAGCCGACGTCCGTCCTCGCAGCCGTCCTGCGCCTTGGGGGTGCCCTTGCAGCCGACGGCGCAGGTGCGGGTGTGCTCGAACCAGAGGCGGTAGGCGCGGAGCATGGGAAGTTCGGGGCGGACCGCGGCGGGGCGACCGTTCCGTCCGTGGGTCATCGGCACGCCTCCTCTGCCAACAGGGCGGCCCGGGCGCGTTGGCGCACTACGGGCGGCAGGAGGTAGGTGCCTACGAGGGTGCTGGTGATGTCGTCGGAGGAGATGGCGGGAACATCGCTCGGAGGCCATGGGAGGGCCCTTCGGCGACGCCGCGCGCTGATGAGGATCGCGGCCCACACCTCGGGGGAGGGATTGCGTGGGCAGGGGCTCTGGGGTGTGCGCGGCGCCCTGGGGGCGGCCGAGGCGGGGGTTGTCACGCCGTATGCGGGTTGGGGCGGTCCGAGGAGCACGCTCCTCACCCGAACGAGTGCGCGTGATACACAGTTCATCGTCGACTCCGTTGCAGTCGGCCGTGCCCCGGGAGGTTGCAGCCTCGCCGGGGTCTGGCGTTGTCAGGGCGGAGTCCACCATCCCGGCTTCGCAATACGGGGGGAAAGGAAAGTCCGGGGCAGGTCACTTCACGGCACCGGGAAACTTCTGTTCACGGTGTGCTGCCGTCTCGCTACGTTGGGTTCGGCATCGTGGAACGGGGGACTCATGTCGGCGCAGGAACAGGATCAGGATCGCGGCCGGGCCCAGCACCAACCGAATCTCACGTTGCGCCGACTCATGGCCGAGTACGGCTTCACCCGAGAAGGCCTGGCCGAAGCCGTGAACGAGGCGGCCGAGCGGGTCACCGGCGAGCCCGGCAACTGCAGCGCGCGCCTTGTCGGTTATTGGCTGAGCGGCCGGGTCTCCTGGATGAGGGAACGCAGTCGTGTTCCGCTGGAGGCGGTGTTCGGCCGTACCGCCGAAGAACTCGGTTTCCGGGCTCCCGCCTCACGGGGCGAGGGGGTTACCGTGCGGAGGAGAACCAGCACCCTGCCTCAGGATGTGCCCGTGCGACGCCGTCAGTTCATCATCGGCCTGACCGGAAGTCTGCTCGCCCTGCCGCCACTGCCGGAATCGGGGCGGCTCGGTGTGAGTGACGTGGACCGGGTCCAGGCCGCCGCCGCCAAGTTGCACCAGATCGACGACCTGCACGGGGGAGGGAGGCTGTCGGACATCGCGGCGAGGTACATCAAGTACGTCGAAGGCGCTGCCCGGCGGTGTACGTACGGCGGGAACGTGGAGGTCCGGCTTCATCGCGCGCTCGGTGAGATGGCCACCAGCGCAGGGTGGTTCGCGTTCGACGCCGGGCACCAGGACGAGGCCCGTCGATGGTGGGACACGGGATTGCGCTACGCCCTGCTGGGCCGGGACAAGCCGCTCCAGGCTCGGATCTGGTCGTCGATGTCGCACCAGGCCTGGCAGTTGGGGTACGGAAGCGAGGCTGTCTCGATCGCTCGCGCGGCACTGGAGGAGACCAGGGGACGACGGGACGGGCAACTGTCGTCATTGCTGCATTCGAGAGTGGCCCAGGGGCACGCTCTGCAAGGTGAGTCCGGTCGGTGTGCACGATCCCTGTTGCGGGTGGAGAAAGACTTCGACAGAGAGCCGGTGGAACCGCAGAGATGGCTGGCCTTCTACACCCCCGGCGAGCTGTCGGCCACGGCGGCGCTGTGCTTCATGGACTTAAGGCAGTACGACAACGCCGTCGGCGCGGCACGAATCGCTGCGTGCTGTGCAACCGGGCCCGTACCGGCGCAATCAACTCGCGTCCCACGTACGCCTTGGACGAGCGTTGTCGGCGGCGGGCGAGTTGGAGGAGGCTGTGGCGGTGGGAAACGCCGCACTCGCGCTGTTGCCGGAGGTGCACAGCCTGCGCGTCGGCGACCGGTTGAAGCAGTTGCGGGACGAACTGGTCGATCGTGCCGCACCCGACGCCATGGAATTCTCACGACGATACGAGGCGGTGGCCACATGACCGTAGACATGCTGACAACCAGCTACTACACCGGCGAACAGCTGGCGGAGATTCGCGGGACCCTGTTGGACGTGTACGCCGACGTGTACGCGGAGGACATCGCCACGAATCCCTTCTTCTCCATGGAGCGGTTCGAGGAGCGGTTGGAGGCTCATGTCGGGGCCGGTGGGTGGGGGTGTGTCGTCGCTGAAGTCGACGGTGAAGCCGGTGGCGAGGTGGGTGGTGAGGTGGGTGGTGGCGGTGGTGAAGTCGCCGGGTTCACCTACGGATTCACGGCACGAAACGACACCGCGACATTCAAGTTGTGCGAGAACATGCTTCGCGAGAAGTGGCGTAAGCGGGGGATTTCGCGGGTCATGCACGACGAGTTGATCGGGCAGCGGCGGGAGGCGCGTGCCGAGCTGCTGGTGCGGCGGGAGCGGCCGAGGCTGCGGGCCATGTACGAGACCTGGGGGTACGAGCCGGTGGGGGAGCAACTGCCCTTCCCCGACGCCCCGTTGTACGACGTCATGGTCCTCGCCCTGCGATCACGCTGACCAGCGCGAACACCTTGTAACAGCGGCTCCGTACTGCTTCACTGTGGCGACCTACGGGCCGTGCGGCAGGTCTCGGAGTCTCCGCTGCCGTCATGCCGTCATCCAGGAAGCGTGAGGCATGAAGGATTCAGCGCTGATCACAGCCGGCTTGCCCGTCGCGCTCGCCATCATCATGTTCGGTCTCGGGCTCTCGCTCACCACGGATGACTTCAGGCGTGTGGCCCGTTCCCCGAAGGCGGTCGTCTTCGCGCTGACCGTGCAGATCGTGGTGCTGCCGCTGCTCGCCTTCGGGCTGGTGGAGATGTTCGACGTGGACCCGCTGCTCGCCGTGGGCGTGATGCTGCTGGCCGCGTCCCCGGGCGGTACGACCGCCAATCTCTTCAGTCACCTGTTCCGCGGGGACGTGGCGTTCAACATCACCCTCACCGCCATCAATTCCGTGCTGGCGGCCGTCACCATCCCGCTCATCACCAACCTGGCCATCAGTCACTTCGATGCCGAGGGCGATCTGGGACTGCAGTTCGGGAAAGTGCTGCAGGTGATCGCCATCGTGCTCATCCCGGTCGGGCTCGGCATGCTCGTCAGGAAGCGCTCCCTGGAGTTCGCCGTCCGCGCGGACCGTCCGGTCCGTGTGTTCTCCATCGCCGTCCTGGTCGCGGTGTCCCTGGCGGCGCTGCTGGGAGAGCGGGAGAACCTCACGGACTACCTCCGCCAAGTCGGCCTGGTCACCGGCCTCTTCTGCCTCGCGAGCCTCTGCATCGGCTACGGCGGCGCCAGGGCCCTTCGCCTCAACGAGCCGCAGGCCGTCGCCAGCGCCATGGAAGTCGGGATCCACAACACCACGGTGGCCCTCACCATCGCACTGAGCATCCTCGACAGCACCGAGGTGGCGATCCCCAGCGCCGTCTACTCGGTGCTCATGTACATCCTGGCCACGGCTTTCGGCTACGCCATCACCCGGGGGCGGCGTGCAGAGAAGCCCTCGACGGTGGGTTGAGCCGACGGGGGCGTCGGCGAAGGCCACGCGCCGCCAGGGCTCGTTCGGTGCGGCGGATCACGGGCCGCCACCGGACAACAGCCCGACGCAGCCACTCTCGGCCACTATCGGCGACTCTCAGCCACTCTCGACGACGAACCCACTGGATCGATCACAAAACCGTGGGCGGACCAGCGGAAGTTCACATACCGTGTGGCTTCACGCCCTGAGACGGACGGAAGGAGGCGAGTGCCGTGCGGTTCACCCCTTTCCAGCGCTCCCTTTTCCGCTGTCCCGGCGTGCTTCATCAGTTCTGACCGGGAGCGCTCCAAGCAGCCTGTATCCCGGAGGAATCCATGACCGATCCGGTCATCCGCGCGCTCTCCGCGAGCGACGCCCATCTCTTCGACGCACTCCCCGACCCGCTGGGCGCCCGTGAAGGGCATCGACGTACCCGGTTCCGCCCCGACTGGAAGCGTGTCGCCCTGCGCGACGGCGAGGTCGTCGCACGCGGCGCGTGGTGGGGCGGACCCGACGACTCGGAGCCCGTCAACATCAACTGGTTCGACGTGGCCGAGGGCGAGGAGGAGGCGGGGGCCGAGCTCCTGCGCTCCGCTCCCTGGCAGGTCGAACTCGAGATCAACCTGCCTGGCGGCTGGCGGGACGAGCCCGACCTGCGCCCCGCCGCCGAGGCCCGCTTCGCCGCCGCGCGAGCCGCCGGGTACGAACCCCTGGTGGAACGCTTCCTGTACCGCTGGACCCCGGAGCGAGGTCTGCCCGAGCGGCCCGGACGCCTGCGCTTCCGTGCCGAACCCGACGACACCGTGTTCTTCGACGCGTTGCGCCGCATCCACTCCGTCACCCTGGACGCCCACGCGCTCAAGGCCATCGAGGAGGGCGGCCTCGACCAGGCCGCCCAGGAGGAACTCGACTTCTTCCACTGGTGCCCCTCCCCACGGGAGTGGTGGCAGCTCGCGCACACGCCGGAGGGCGACCTGGCCGGCATCCACATCCCGGCTCACAACCCCTCCGGACCGACCATCGGCTTCATCGGAGTCGTTCCGGAACAGCGCGGTCACGGCTACGCCTACGACCTCCTCGCGGAATGCACCCACTTCCTCGTCGAACAGGGCGCGGAGTTCATCAGCGGAGCGACGGACCGGGGCAACTTCCCCATGGCCGCGAACTTCGCCAAGGCCGGCTTCCCCGTCGTCAGCGAACGCGTCAACTTCCACCCGACGGGCGGCCGAACGGCCTAGCGAGAAGTGGCACGCGGTGAGCGGTCCGGCCAAGAACAGGTCCGGACCGCTTGTCAGTGCCGATGGCATGCACCGCACCGGTGTACTGACTAATCGTGTTGACCGCCCCGACAGGCAGTGCTGGAGTCGGCACGTGGACAGCATCCCCGCCAACCGGCGGCTCTGGAACCGGATCAGCAGCGCCTACCAGGACAGGCACGACCCGCGGATCGGCGCCGTACCCCGGCTGTGGGGCATGTACTCCCTCCCCGACGCGCACCTGAACGCCCTCGGCGACGTCACCGGCAAGCGCGTCCTCGAAGTCGGCTGCGGCGCGGGCCAGTGGTCCAGGGCGCTCGCCGCCGAGGGCGCCACCGTGGTCGGGCTCGACCTCTCCGAAGCCCAACTCGCCGCAGCGGCCCGCGCGATGGGCGCGCCCCGCTACCCGCTGGTGCAAGGCGCCGCCGAACAACTCCCCTTCGCCGACGACAGCTTCGACCTCGTGTTCTGCGACTTCGGGGGGCTCAGTTGGGCGCCCCCGCACCTGGCCGTCCCGCAGGCCGCACGCGTCCTGCGCCCAGGCGGGCGCCTGGTGTTCAACGTCGCCAGCCCATGGTTCGAAGCCTGCTACGACGAAGCCGCCGGCCGCGTGACCACGACGCTCCAGCAGGACTACTTCGGGCTGAACAGCATCGCCGAGGACGACGGCGCGACCAGCTATCAACTCACCTACGGCGACTGGGTCAGGGTCCTGCGCGGCGCGGGGCTCGTCATCGACGACCTCATCGAGCCGCGGCCCGCACGCGGAACACCCAACGGCTACAACGAAACCGACCCACCCGACTGGGCACACCGCTGGCCGGCGGAACTGCTCTGGGTGACCCACAAACCGTAAGTCCCGACTCGCCGCAGCGGCCCGCGCGATGGGCACGCCTCGATACATGGGGTCCCATGGGCATCCCAGGGCATTCCCAACGGCCCGTTTTCCGCAGGTCAGCAGGGGTGGGACCGTTCTGGTGCCGGGGATGGGGCGGTGGCTGTTGTGGCGGGTTCCGGTGTCATCCAAGCTCTGGGTGCCGCCCCGGCCGGGACGCGATGACGGACCCGGCAGCGCGAGCAACCTCTACCGACCCGAGAAGGAAGTCACCCACATGAACAGGAAGTTCTCCGCACGCCGTGGTTCGGGACTCCGCGCGGCCGCCACCGGCCTCGTCCTGGCTGTCGCACTCGGCGCGTCGGCGCAGCTGCCGGCGCAGGCGTCCGCCCACGCCTCGACGAAGGCGCCCACCGCGGTCGCGTCGAAGCCGGCTGCCGCCGCGCCGAAGTCGGTCACCGGCACGCCCGGCAACGTGGTGACCCGCGTCGCCGACTTCTACGGCGCGTACATCGACGCGAAGGGCGACTACGCCGACCCGGACGCCGCACTCGCCACGGCGCTCCGCAAGCACTACCTGACGCCCGACTTCGCCAAGCGGCTGGCGGCCTGGGAGAAGAAGAACGGGGCGGACGGCGTCCTGCGCGCCCAGAACGTCCCGGTGCGGTGGACGGTGACCGACAACGGCAGCATGGGGCACAGCCACGAGGTCGCGGTCACCCTGACCTACGGCAGCGGGAGGACGACGCAGAAGATCAAGCTCTTCGTCCTGGTGGAGCGGTACGACCGCGTCGCCGACATCGCGACCAGGAGCGCCCGTTGAGCGCCCATTGAACGCCGCCCATTGAACGCCGCCCATTGAACGCCGCCCATTGAACGCCGCCCATTGAACGCCGCCCACTGAGCGCCGCCCACTGAGCGCCCACTGACGTCGGAGCCGGCACGCCCCGCCCCTTCCCCTGTCGTCCTTCCGGCCGTGGCGGAACCAACCTCGTTCACCTGCACGTGCAGTGCAGTGCAGTGTCAGCAGGGCCCGGGATGGGGAATCGCGGGCGGACGACAGGGGAACGATGCCGGTTCGGGACGACGCGGGGGAGTTCGCGGCGAAGCTGCGTCGGCTCAAGGACAGCACCGACCTGAGTTACGGCGCCCTCGCCCGCGAGCTCGACATGAACGTCTCCACGCTGCACCGGTACTGCGCGGGCGAGGGCGTGCCGCAGGACTTCTCACCCGTCGAACGGCTCGCGACCTTCTGCGGGGCGACACCGCAGGAGCGGCTCGAACTGCACCGGCTGTGGCTGTCGGCGGTCGCGGCCCGCCAGCGGGTGCGTACGGCCGATTCCCCGGACCCCGCGATTCCGGCACCCGCACCACACGTGGACGCGGGCGCGGGCGGGGGCAGGGACGCGGACGCAGAGGAGGATGGAGGCAGCGACCGAAAAGGCGCCGGCGATGTCGACGGCGACAGCGGCCGCGACGCCGACGGGCCCGGGCCCACGAAACGCCGTCGACGGGTCCACGCGTCCCCCCTCGCCGCCTGCGCCTCCGCCCTGCTCGTCATCACCGTCGCGAGTCTGTACGCCCTCTCGGACGACCGCAGCTCCGAGGTGGATCCCTCCCGCTCAGCGAGCCCCCGTACGCCAGCCGTCGGCGCCCCCGGCGGTTCGGCGAAACCGCGGACCCCCCGGCCGTCGGAGACAGCACCCGCCGACCTCCCCCTCACCTGGACCGTGGACTCCCTGGCCTGGGACAAGGGTTGCGACCACGACTACGTCATCGACAAGCCGCCCGCCGAAGTACCCCCGCCGCCGGTCGAACAGGACGCCGGGGTGTGGGTGGCGGCGCAGAGCGCGGTGCACGGGCGGCACACGAAGGTGCGGATCACGGTGCAGGGGCGGTCGTCCACGGCGGTGGTCCTGGACGCGCTCCACGTCCGCGTCGTCAGCCGAGGCACCCCGGGCCGCGGCGGGACCGCGTACGCCATGGGCCAGGGCTGCGGCAGCGAGCTCACGCCCCGCCGCTTCGCCGTGGACCTCGACGCGGACCACCCCGTCGCCGAGCCGCAGGACGGCGAGGACGCTGCCGACGGCGGTCGTGTGATCCCGGCCGTGCGCTTCCCGTACCGGGTCTCCGCCGAGGACCCCGAGGTGCTGGAGGTCGACGCGACGACACAGAACCACGACGCCCGCTGGTACCTCGAACTCGACTGGTCCTCCCAGGGCCGCACCGGCACGATCCGCGTCGACGACCACGGCAGCCCGTTCCACACCACCGGCATCGAGGGAATGCCGCACTACTGGTACGGCACGGACGACGCGGGAAGGCGGGCCTGGGTCCCTCTCGACAGCCACTAGCGAGACCCCGACCGCGCGAGACCCCGACCGCGCGAGACCCCGACCGCGCGCGAGAGGCCGGACCCGCGCAGGAGAGGCGGAACCGCGCAGGAGAGGCCGGACACGACAAAGGCAAGGAGGTCACCGCTCTCCTTGCCACTCTCAACGTATAGCGCACCGGGGGGCTTGCGGCAAGGCCCCCGTGGTGCCGCAGAATCTCCGGCCTGAGCCTGAATCGACGAAAACCGGGGGCGCTTCGATGCGTGTGCTGTTGGCGAACTACGACTCGCGCGGGGGCGTCGAGCCGCTGGTGGGGCTCGCGGTCCGGCTGCGCGAGCTCGGCGCGGAGGTGCGGGTGTGCGCGCCGCCGGACGAGGAGTTCGCGCGGCGGCTGGCCGGGGTCGGCGTACCGCTGGTGGCGTTCGGCCGCCCCGTACGCGCGCTGATGACGGCGGCCGTGCCGCCGACGGCGGGCGGCGTGCCCCGGCGTGCGGCCGAGTTGCTCGCGGAGTTCGACAGGGTCGCCGAGACGGCCGTGGGCTGCGACGTACTGGTGGCGACCGGCCTGCTCCCCGCCGCGGCCTGTGTGCGGTCGGTGGCCGACAAGCTGGGCGTCCCGTACGTGTACGCGAGCTTCCAGTCCGTCTCCCTGCCCTCGTCCCACCATCCGCCGATGGCCCGGCCGGGGCGGCCGCTGCCGACGGACACGACCGACAACCGCGCCCTCTGGGAGTTCGACGCCCGGAGCGCGGACGACCTGTTCGGCGAGGTGATCAACACCCACCGGGCGTCGGTCGGCCTGCCACCGGTGGCGCACGTCCGCGACCACGTCTTCACCGACCGGCCATGGCTGGCGACGGATCCGGTGCTGGATCCGTGGAGGCCGTCGCCGTCGGAGGCCACTGCGCAGGGCACCCCGCAGGAACTCTCACCCCCCGGCCCCGGCGTCGTGCAGACGGGTACCTGGATCGTGCCGGACGAGCGACCGCTCGCGGCCGATCTGACGGCCTTCCTGGACGCGGGCGCGCCACCGGTCTACGTCGGCTTCGGCAGCATCGCCATCGGCGCCTCCGAGGACGTCGCCCGAGCCTCCGTCGAGGCGATCCGCGCCCACGGCCGCCGCGCGATCCTCTCCCGGGGCTGGGCCGAACTGGCCCTCCTGGACGACCAGCGAGACCGTGACGACTGCTTCGTCGTCGGCGAGGCCAACCACCACGCGCTGTTCCGCCGTGTCGCCGCCGTCGTCCACCACGGCGGCGCGGGTACGACGACGACGGCGACCTGGGCGGGAGCGCCCCAGGTGGTGGTGCCCCAGGGCGCGGACCAGCCGTACTTCGCGGGCCGGGTGGCCGACCTGGGCATCGGTGTGGCCCACGACGGCCCGACCCCGTCGTTCGAGTCCCTGTCGGCCGCACTGAAGGCGGCCCTGGCGCCGGAGACGGCGGCGCGGGCGGCCGAGGTGGCCGGGAAGGTCCAGCCGGACGGGGCGACGCGGGCGGCGAGGCTGCTGTTCGACACGTACGGCGGGGAGCGGCCCCCGGTGCGGGCCTGAGCCGGCTCGCGAGCCGGGCCTGCACAGAGCCCGAGCCCGGCTCAGCGCACGCCGACCAGAACCCGCACGGCCCTCAGACCACGACGTCCGGCCCTCAGACCACGACGTCCGGCCCTCAGACCACGACGCACCCCCGAAGCGACGCCCCCACACTCGGAGCACGCGGACACATGACGTTCGGAGCCCATCAGATGAACCCCCCGACCACCCACAGCCACCCCAACCCCAACCCCAACCCCCGCCCCCACACCGACCCCAGCGCCTTCCGCCTCCCCGAGCGACTCGCCGCGAAAGCCGACCCCGCCCTCCTCTCCACCGACGAGCGGCACTTCGCCGCCCTCTCCACCTGCCTCGCCCAGTCGATCGCCGAGGTCTCCGCCCAGCTCGACGCCGAACGGCGGGCCCCCGGCGGCCTCGGCCGGCACGCCATGGACCGTGACACGGAGATCCACCGCCTGACCGCCCGGCTGCGTACCCTGCGCCGCTTCGGCCTGGACCTGTGCCTCGGCCGCATGGTGACGGAGGACGACCCGGAGACCCCCGTCTACATCGGCCGCCTGGGGCTCACCGACAGCACCACGGGCCGCCGACTGCTGGTCGACTGGCGTTCGCCCGCCGCCGAACCTTTCTTCGGCGCGACCCACGCCAACCCGATGGGCCTCACCAGCCGCCGCCGCTACCGCTGGACCGACGGCCGTATCACCGACTACTGGGACGAGATCTTCTCCTGGTCCGAACTCGACAGCCTCACCGACAGCCACGACCACGACCACGACCCCAGCCAGGACCCCAGCCAGGACCCCAGCAGCAGCCAGGACCCCAGCCGTCGCCCCCACCACCACACGGCCGCCCTCGACGACCAGTCCGCGTTCATCGCGAGCCTCGGCACCAACAGGTCGGAGCGCATGCGGGACGTCCTCGGCACCATCCAGGCCGACCAGGACGCCATCATCCGCGCGAGTTCACGGGGCGCGCTGGTCGTGGACGGCGGCCCCGGCACCGGCAAGACGGTCGTCGCCCTGCACCGGTCCGCGTACCTCCTCCACTCCGACCCCCGGCTGGGCCACCGCCGGGGCGGCGTCCTCTTCGTCGGCCCGCACCGCCCGTACCTCTCCTACGTCGCCGACGTCCTGCCCAGCCTCGGCGAGGAGGGCGTGCAGACGTGCATCCTGCGGGACCTGGTCGAGGAGGGGACGGCGGCCGGCGTCGAGCCCGACCCGGAGGTGGCCCGCCTGAAGGCGTCGGCGGCGCTGGTGGGCGGGATCGAGAAGGCCGTCCGTTTCTACGAGGAGCCGCCCACCGAGGGCATGACGGTCACGACCCCCTGGTCCGACATCAGGCTGAGCCCCGCCGACTGGACGGCGGCCTTCGACGCGGCCGAACCGGGCACCCCGCACAACGAGGCCCGCCACCAGGTCTGGGAGGAACTGCTCACGATCCTGACGGACAAGCACGAGGCGGCAGCCGCCGCCGATCCCGCCGGGGACCCCGAGGCCGATGCGGCCGTACCACCCGCCCTCCTGCGCAGGGCCCTCCTCCAGAACCGGGACCTGGTCACCACCTTCAACCGGGCCTGGCCGCTCCTGGAGGCGGCGGACCTGGTGGGGGACCTGTGGACGGTACCGGCGTACCTGCGGCTGTGCGCCCCCTGGCTGACCCGTGACGAAGTACGACGCCTCCAGCGCGAGGACCCCCGGGCCTGGACGACCTCCGACCTCCCCCTCCTCGACGCGGCCCGCGGCCGCCTCGGCGACCCGGAGACGGCCCGCCGCAAGCGCCGTCACGCCGCGACCCTCGCCGCCCAGCGCGAGCGCATGACCCAGGTCGTGGACAACCTCATCGAGGCGGTCGCCAACTCCGGTGCCGACGGTGATGACGGCGAGGGCCTGGTGACGATGCTGCGCGGCGAGGACGCCCAGGTGAGCCTGGTCGACGACTCCGAACTCCACACCGCAGACCCGGACTTGCTGGCGGGCCCCTTCGCCCACATCGTCGTGGACGAGGCGCAGGAACTGACGGACGCGGAGTGGCAGATGCTGCTGCGGCGCTGCCCGTCCCGCAGCTTCACGATCGTCGGCGACCGCGCGCAGGCCCGGCACGGCTTCACGGAGTCCTGGCAGGACCGTCTGAACCGGGTGGGCCTGGACCGCATCACGCAGTCCTCCCTCACCATCAACTACCGCACGCCGGAAGAGATCATGACGGAGGCGGAGCCGGTGATCCGCGCCGCGCTCCCCGACGCGAACGTCCCGACGTCCATCCGCAGCAACGGCGTCCCGGTCGAACGCACCACCACATCCGACCCGATCGCGACCCTGCGCTCGGCCCTGGACTCCTGGCTGTCCACTCACCCCGACGGGACCGCGTGCGTGATCACCGCGCCGGGCTCCGCGCCCCGTGTCGCGCCCCGTGTCCCCGCGACACCGCGCGTCCGTGTGCTGACCCCCGAACTCTCGAAGGGCCTCGAGTTCGACCTCGTCGTCCTCGTCGACCCGGAATCCTTCGGCGAGGGCATCGAGGGAGCGGTGGACCACTACGTCGCGATGACCCGTGCGACCCAGCGGCTGGTGATCCTCACGACCACCTGATCCCGACGATCCCGACGACCCACGATCCCGACCTTCATCCGCCGCGGGCGGCCCCCTCCGGCCACACGACGTCCACGGGAATCCCGGCCGCCCGCGCCGCGAGCACGGCATCGGCGGTGCCGCCGCCCTTGCCGGTGGGCGGCGCGCCGTCCCATACGGCCACGAGACGGTCGGCCCGTTCGATCAGTACGGCATTGGCGGCCTCGTACGCCTCCCGGTCGGCCGTCTCGTGGGGAAGCGCGACGACCTCCTCGGCGGCCGCCAGGAGCCGGTCGTACGAGGCCCCGTGCTCCGGCTCGACGGTGCCGCGCCGATAGTCTCGCGAGGGCACGACGACGACCAACCTCCCGCCGAGGCCGAGCACGGCCTCGGCGAAGATCGTGTCGGCCCCCTTGGCGATACAGGACACCCCGACGAGCGTCCCGCCCTCCTCGACGCACCCCCTGAGCAACCCGTCCAGCGCCCCCCGCACCAGCGGAACAGCCCCCTCACTCAGATCCAGGTGCCCGGTCACAGCGATGGTCACCACGGCGGCCCCCACCCTTCGAGTCGACGTCAGGGCGCGGATCGTATGCGATGAACGGCGGACCGTCGATCACCGCGGCGGCCTGAAATCATGGGCGCGTCATGTTCGTTCGCCCGTGAGGTGATTTCTTGAGGAAGGTGGCACTGCGTCCGCACGCACTGTTGCCTCGGCAGTACGACCACCAGAGGGTCCTGGCGACCACCGTGGACGCCTGGGGCCGGACTCTCTGGCTGATCTGCCCCGACGCGGAACTCCGCCCGAGCCCGTACGGCAGGCCCTCCCCCCAGCCCCGTGGCCGCCCGTACGACGCGCTTCTGATCGTCGACGACCGCGGTGCGATCCGTGAACTGTCCCTGCGCGGGATGACGTTGCGCGTGACCCACATCGACGCGCTGCCCAACGGCCGCTTCGTCGTGCAGGGTTACGGAACCGCAGGCGACCGCACCGCAGACGACCGGCACAACGCGCAGATCTACGGGACGGACGGCCGCCGCCGCCGTGGCTTCGCGATGGGGCGGGCGGTCGAGCACCTGATGGCGGACCGGCGCCACCATGTGTGGAGCGCCTACTTCGACGAAGGCGTCTACGTCGACCCGATCAGCGCCGCCGGCCTGGTGCGTTGGGACAGCGGCGGCAACCGGCTCTGGGGTTACACGCCTCCGGAGGGAGTCCAGCACATCGACACGGTCTACGCCCTCAACGTCGACGACGGTGTCGCGTGGGCCACCTACTACCCCACCTTCCCGCTGCTCGAGGTCCGGACCGACGGTGCGACCCGGCTCCGGCGGACCCCGGTGGTCGCTCCCGCGGGCATCGCCGTGCACGCAGACCACCTCACGATGCTGGGGGGCGGGCGGCAACCGGACCGCCTGCACCGCTGCCGCCTGACGGAGGACGAGGCCCTCCTCGTCGAGGAAGCCTGCCTCACCCTCCCCAACGGGACACCGCTCCAGCGGTACGCACGCCCCGTAGGACGAGGGCGGCACCTGTATCTGCGCGGCACGTCCCCCAGGCAGTGGTACGTGCTGAGGGTCTAGAGGGCTCTTCTGGGGGCTCTTCCGAAAAAAATCCGACGGCGATGTCGAGAACCCGCGTCCCGCTCCGTCCCCGGTGTGAACGCGACCAGAATGGGTCGCACGAGGACCGAGGAGAGAACGACGATGGCCAAGTACCTGCTGCTGAAGCACTACCGAGGCGCCCCGGCTCCGGTCAACGACGTGCCGATGGACCAGTGGAGCCCGGAAGAGATCTCGGCACACATGCAGTACATGAACGACTTCGCCGCCCGGCTGGAGAAGACCGGCGAGTTCGTCGACGGCCAGGCGCTCGCGCCCGAGGGGACGTGGGTCCGCTACGACGGGGAGGGGCGCCCGCCGGTCACCGACGGCCCGTTCGCGGAGACCAAGGACCTCATCGCCGGCTGGATGATCATCGACGTCGACAGTTACGAGCGCGCCGTCGAGCTGGCCGGGGAACTGTCCGCCGCCCCCGGCGCGGGCGGCAAGCCGATCCACGAGTGGCTGGAGGTACGCCCGTTCTACGGCGTGCAGCCGACCATCACGGAGTGACGTCCCAGGGGTTCACGATGTCCACGGGTTCTACGGGTTCTACGGGTTCTACGGGTTCCGTCGGTTCCACCGGTTCCACGGCTTCTACCGGTTCCACCGAGTCCACCGGTTCCGGTCCCACCATGGACGCGGTCCACCTCAGAACCCTCACGCCCAGCGTGCTCACCGTCCTCGTCCGCCGCGGAGCCGACTTCGCGGCGGCCGAGGACGCCGTGCAGGACGCCCTGGTCGAGGCCCTCCGGGTCTGGCCGGCCGACCCGCCGAAGGATCCCAAGGGCTGGCTGATCACCGTGGCCTGGCGCAAGTTCCTCGACGCGGCCCGCGCCGACGCCGCCCGCCGCCGGCGCGAGGACCGCGTCGAGGAGGAGCCGCCGGCCGGGCCCGCGCCCGCCGTGGACGACACGCTCCAGCTCTACTTCCTCTGCGCCCACCCGTCGCTCACCCCCGCGTCGGCGGTCGCGCTCACCCTGCGCGCCGTCGGCGGCCTCACCACCCGCCAGATCGCCGAGGCCTACCTCGTGCCCGAGGCGACGATGGCGCAGCGGATCAGCCGGGCCAAGCGGACGGTCTCCGGCGTGCGCCTCGACCGGCCCGGTGACGTCGCCACCGTGCTGCGCGTGCTCTACCTCGTGTTCAACGAGGGCTACTCCGGCGACGTCGACCTCGCGGCCGAGGCCATCCGGCTCACCCGGCAGCTCGCGGCCGCGATCGACCACCCCGAGGTCGCCGGCCTGCTCGCCCTCATGCTGCTCCACCACGCGCGCCGTGCCGCCCGGACCGCGCCCGACGGCAGCCTGGTGCCGCTCGCCGAGCAGGACCGAGGGCGCTGGGACACCCGTCTCATCGCCGAGGGCGTCGAGATCCTCCAGGCCGCCCTCGCCCGCGACCGGCTCGGCGAGTTCCAGGCCCAGGCCGCCGTCGCCGCCCTGCACGCCGACGCGCCCACCGCCGCCGAGACCGACTGGGTGCAGATCGTCGAGTGGTACGACGAGTTGGCGGCTCTGACCGACAACCCGATCGTCCGGCTCAACCGCGCGGTCGCCGTGGGCGAGGCCGACGGACCCCGCGCCGGTCTGGCCGCGCTCGCCGAACTGGACGCCTCGCTGCCCCGCCACACCGCGGTCGCGGCCCACCTCCACGAGCGCGACGGCGACCTGACCACGGCCGCACGGCTGTACGCCGAGGCCGCCCACAAGGCCCCCAACCTCGCCGAACGCGCCCACCTCACCCGCCAGGCCGCCCGCCTCAACGCCCGCCTCAACGCCCGCTCCTGAGGCACACCGCCCGCATATCACCGCCACCGGTACAAGGCCCGCACCACAGAGCGTTCACGGTGTTCACATGCTCAGACAGGTGTCACTTCCTCGGATCGGACCTTCCCAAGTCGCCCCGTAAACCTGCTCGCTCGTGTCCGCCATGGTTCATCCATGTGAACAAAATTCTGCGCGTTCTATTGACGTGCCCAGCTCACCCCCCGACACTCCCACCCAGGGAAAGCGCTTTCTGCATGCACTTCGGACCGCATTCTGGATCTCATCCCTGGAGACCGAACGATGCAATCGACGCACGTGAGACCCGTCATGGCGACGGCGAGCGCAGGCCTGGTGGCAGGACTGCTGGTCGCGCTGTCCGGTACGGCGGCGCAGGCCGCGACCACCCGGTACGAGGCCGAGTCGGCCCCGGCCGTCTGCACCGGGACGATCGACTCCGACTGGACCGGATACTCGGGCAGCGGATTCTGCAACGGCACCAACGCCGCAGGCGCCTACGCGCAGTTCACCGTGACCGCACCCGCATCGGGCACGGCGACCCTGTCCGTCCGGTTCGCCAACGGCACCACGGCCGTACGGGCCGCGAGCGTCACCGTGAACGGGACGACCGCCGCGACCACGTCCTTCGAGAGCACCGGCACCTGGACGGCGTGGACCACCAAGACGCTGACCGTGCCGGTGACGTCGGGCAGCAACGTCATCCGGATCAACCCGACGTCCGCCACCGGGCTCCCCAACCTTGACTATCTCGACGCGAACGTGCCCGAAGGCGGCGGCACCACCCCGCCGCCGTCGAGTTCCGCCCTCTACGTCGCGCCCAACGGGACCGACGGCGCGGCGGGCACCGTCTCCGCCCCCACCACCCTCACCTCGGCCATCAGCCGGATCACGGCGGGCGGGACGATCTACCTGCGCGGCGGCACCTACGCCCACGCGTCGACCGTCACGATCCCCGTCGGCAGCTCCGGCACCTCCGCCGCCCGCACCACCCTGACCGCCTACCCGGGCGAGACGCCGGTCCTCAACTTCTCGGCCCAGAGCGAGAGTTCGTCGAACCGGGGGCTCCAGCTCAACGCCTCGTACTGGCACGTCAAGGGCCTCGTCGTCGAGCGGGCCGGCGACAACGGCATCTACGTCGGCGGCAGCAACAACGTCATCGAGCGCACGGTGACCCGCTTCAACCGTGACACCGGGCTCCAGCTCGGCCGGATCGCCTCCACCTCGCCGAGCAGCGAGTGGCCCGCCAACAACCTCATCCTGAGCGCTGAGTCGCACGACAACGCCGACTCCGACGGCGAGGACGCGGACGGGTTCGCGGCGAAGCTGACGACCGGGCCCGGGAACGTGTTCCGGTACGCCGTCGCCCACAACAACATCGACGACGGCTGGGACCTCTACACCAAGCCGGACACCGGCCCCATCGGTCCGGTGACCATCGAGGACTCCCTCGCCTACGAGAACGGCACACTCAGCGACGGCTCGCAGGCCGGCAACGGCGACCGCAACGGCTACAAGCTCGGCGGCGACGACATCGCGGTGAACCACATCGTCCGGCGCAGTATCGCCTACGACAACGGCAAGCACGGTTTCACGTGGAACAGCAACCCGGGCACCATGGCGGTCTCCGGCAACGTGAGCATCGACAACACCGAGCGGAACTTCAACTTCGACGGCGGTACGTCGGTGTTCCGCGACAACACCTCGTGCCGTAGCGGGAGCGGGACCAACGACCGGATCATCGGCAGCTCCGACAGCTCCAACCAGTTCTGGTCCGGGACGAACGGGTCCCGGTGCTCCTCGTACGCCGGCGGCCTGCACTGGTCCTTCGGCGGCGACGGCAAGCTGAACGTCAGCTTCGGCTAGCCGGACGCGCGTGCCGTGCCGGCCGTCCCGACGAAGGCCGGCACGGCACGCGCGTACGCCTCCGGGCGAGCGGGCCCAGCCGCGGGCTGTCGGCGGTCAGCCGCACGGGCCGTCGGCGCTCAGCCCTGCGGCTCGCTGATGTTGACCATCCACGGGACGCCGAAGCGGTCCGTGCACATGCCGAAGACGTCGCCCCACATCTGCTTGTCGAGCGGGACGGTGACGGTGCCGCCGGCGGAGAGCTTCTCCCAGTAGCCGCGCAGCTCGGTGTCGTCCTCGCCGCTGAGGCTGACGGAGAATCCGCCGCCGCCCTGGTACTCCATGCCGGGCGGGGTGTCGGCGCCCATGAGTGTGAAGCCGTTCGGCGCCTCCAGCATGCCGTGCATGATCTTGTCGGACTCCGGGGCGTCGGGCTGGCCGAAGTTGCCGAAGGTGTGCAGCGTCAGCTCGCCGCCGAAGACCTCCTTGTAGAACTCCATCGCCTGCCGGGCGTCGCCGTCGAAACTGAGGTAGGGGTTGAGCCGCGAGACCATGAGAACCTCCCTGAAACGGACAAACGGGCGTACGGTCGGTTGTCCGGAGACTAGCCCCCGGCACTGACAACGGCATGCCGGGAGCGGCGGCGCGGTCTCCCGGGGGCGTCAGACCTTCGTCGGCTCCAGGTCCGTGTTGGCTATCTGGGAGGCCAGCTTCGGGCGGACCGTGAGGAGGTCGGCGGCGATCGGGTCGTGGAAGTACTTCCGGTAGAGCTTGACGTACGTGCCGTCGTCGATCATCGCGTCGATCTGGGTGTCGAGGTCCTTCACGAGCTGCGGGTCCCCGTTCTTGCGGAGCGGGAAGGCGCTGCCCTGGAGGCTGTCGAGTTCCACGGCGACCCGGACGGGATGCTGCTCGGCGTACTCGTCCGCGTCGGCGCCGCCGAGGACGACCGCGTCGACGCCGCCGGAGAGGAGCTGGGTGATCAGGGCGGTCTGGTCCTTGAACTTCACGAGCTGCGCCTTCCCCATCTCCCGGTTGACGAAGGTCTCCTGGACCGAGCCGCTGACCGCGCCGACCCGGCGGCCCTCGAAGTCCTGGAGCCTGGAGAACTCGCTCGCCTTGCCCGTCTTGAGGGTGACCACGTCGGTGAAGCCCCAGTAGTAGGGCTCCGTGAAGGCGACCTGCTTCTTGCGTTCGGCCGTGGCGCCCACACCGGCCACCCCGATGTCGTACTGCCCGGCGGACAGGCCCGCGAGGATGCCCTGGAGGTTGGTCGTCTTGTACTCGACCTTCACCCCGAGGCGTTCCGCGGCCTCGTTCATCAGGTCCACGGCGAACCCGCTGGGCCTGCCGGAGGCGTCCGTGACGGCGAAGGGCGGCTGTTCGGCCTGCGTGGCGGCGGTGATCACGCCGTCGCGGACGAGGTCGTAGGAGTCGGTCGCGGAACCCGCCGCCTCGCTGTCGCCGCCGCAGCCGGTGAGCGGGAGCAGCAGGACGAGCGCGAGGGCGGAGGTGGCGGTGCCGGTCAGCAGTCTTCTGGGCATGGCTGTTCTTCCTTCTACGGGTGGACCGGGGTGGGTTCGGCAGGGGGCGGTTTCACAGGACCTGGGAGAGGAACTGCCGCAGCCGGGGGTGCCGGGCGTCCTCGAAGAGGCGGTCGGGGGTGTCGATCTCGGCGAGGCGGCCGTCGTCCATGAACGCGACACGGTCGGCGGCCTCGCGGGCGAAGCCCATCTCGTGGGTGACGACGGCCATGGTCATGCCGCCGGACGCGAGGTCCCGCATGACGGCGAGGACGTCCTTGACCAGCTCGGGGTCGAGGGCGGAGGTGGCCTCGTCGAAGAGCATCACCTCCGGTTCCATGGCGAGCGCGCGGGCGATGGCGACACGCTGCTGCTGGCCGCCGGAGAGCCGGCCGGGTCGCTGCGCCGCGAAGGAGGCGAGGCCGACCTCGGCGAGACGGCGGTGGGCGATCTCCCGGGCCTTCTCGCGGCCCATGCCCTTGACCGAGGTCAGGGCGACGGAGACATTGCGCTCGACGCTCATGTGCGGGAACAGGTTGAAGTGCTGGAACACCATGCCGATCCGGGCGCGGGCCCCGTCCACGTCGGCGTGCGGGGAGGTCAGACAGGTCTCGCCGAGCCAGATCTCTCCCGAGTCGGGGGTCTCCAGCAGGTTGAGGCACTTCAGCAGCGTGGACTTGCCCGAGCCGGACGGGCCGATGAGGCACAGGGTCTCGCCCCGGCGGACGTCGAGGGTGATGTCCCGCAGCACGGTCGTCCTGCCGTAGCTCTTGACCAGGCCGACGACCTGGAGGGCGGCGGGCGGGGAGGGTGTGACGGTCACGCCGACCGGGCCGGGCGGGTTGGTCGTGGTCATCGGGACTCTCCTCCTCTGGCCCCGCCGGCTCGCACGGCGGGCTTCGGTACGTCCGGCTCGGTGGGCGTGGGCTCCGGTGGCGCCGAGTCGGGGTGCGGGCCCTCGCGCAGCCGGCGGTCCAGGTGGTTGACGAAGTAGGTGAGCGGGATCGTGAGCGCGAGATAGCTGATGCCGGCCGCGATGAGGGGGGAGGAGTTGTACGTACGGGCCACCTCCTCCTGCGCGATGAAGTACAGCTCGCGCTGCCCGGCCGCGAGGCCGAGGAGGTAGACCAGCGAACTCTCCTTGATGTCCTTCACGAACTGGCCCGCCATGGCCGGCAGCACACGGCGGACGCCCTGCGGTACGACGACCAGCCGCATCGCCGTCAGATAGCTCATGCCGAGGCTGCGGGCCGCCTGCAGCTGGCCGGCGTCGACGCTCTGGATCCCGGAGCGGAAGATCTCCGCCGTGTAGGCGCCCGAGATGATGCCGATCGCGAGGATGGCGTAGCCGAACGGGTCGGTGCCGAAGGGCCGGATGCCGGCGGCGGGCAGGCCCACCCCGACCAGCATCACCGTGATGATCACGGGCAGGCCCCGGAAGACGTCGACGTAGAGGCGGGCGGGGAGCCGTACCCACCAGCGTTTCGACAGCAGCAGCATCGCCGCGAGCAGGGCGATCACGATGCCCAGGACGATCGCGCCCGCCGCGATGACCAGGGTGTTCAGCAGGCCCTCGGTGAGGAGCCGGGGGAAGGTGCGGGCGATGAGGTCCCAGTCGAAGAAGGTGTCGACGAGGGCGTTGGAGGCGGTCGTGGACGGCGTGGGTGCGAGCGGCGCGGTCATCGTGACTCCTGACCGGGGGAGGGGTGATGGGCGGAGAGGCCGGCACCGGTGGCGGGGCGGTGGCCTGAGGCGGTGAACTCCTCGCGGGCCGACGCCAAAAGGGCCGGGTCGGTCAGGAGTTCCAGCGCCAGGGCGGCCAGGGCGGTCGCGATGGTCTCCGTCGCGTCGTGGGCGCGCGTGCCCCGGGCGGCCTCCCGCATCTGTGCGGAGTGGCCCGGGGTGTCCCGGTCGCAGATCTGGACGTACGGGTGGATCGTCGGGACGACGACGGAGACGTTGCCGATGTCGGAGGAGCCGGCCGGGTTCGCCGGGGACGGCGGCTCCAGGAGCAGGCCCAGGGCGGCGGCGTGGTCGGCGAGCCGGTCGGCCAGGACCATGTTGTTCTCGCGCTCGGCGTAGCGGGGCGCGGTCTCCGTGTGCTGTGTCGTGGTGCCGGTCGCGAGGGCCGCGCCCTCCGCCGCCGCGAGCACGCGGGGCAACAGGGAGTCCAGGGCGGCGGAGGTGGCCTCCCGGACGTAGATGTCGACCTCGGTGCGGTCCGGCACGACGTTCGGGGCGGCGCCGCCGTCCGCGATGATGCCGTGCACACGGGCCGTGGGCGGCATGAACTGGCGCAGCGAGTCGACCGCCGTGAGGAACAGCTGCGCGGCGGCCGCCGCGGAACGGCCGTCCCAGGGGGACTTGGCGGCGTGGGCCGCGACGCCGTGGAAGGTCAGCCGCAGGTGACTCGCGGCGAGGGCGTGCCGGGCGCGCAGACCGCGGTCGGCGGGGTGGAACATCAGCGCCGCGTCCACGTCCCGGAAGACGCCGCGCTCCAGCATCAGGATCTTGCCGCCGCCGCCCTCCTCGCCCGGGGTGCCGATCACCTTGAGGGTGCCGGGGTGATCGGGGCGTACGGCCGCCACGGCGAGGGCGGCGGTGAGGCCACCGGCGGCGATGAGGTTGTGGCCGCAGCCGTGGCCGATGCCGGGGAGGGCGTCGTATTCGAGGAGGAGGGCGATCGTGGGGGCGCCGGGTGCGGAGGCGGTTCCGGCGTCTTTGCTCGCGGCTCCCCGGTGGGTGGCGGTGAACGCAGTGGGGAGGCCCGCCACGCCCTTGTCGACCTCGAACCCGGCGGTGGCGAGACGGCCGGCCAGTTGCTCGACGGCGTAGTGCTCCTCGAAGCGGGTCTCCGGGGTGCCGTGCAGATCGAGGCTGAGCTGTTCGAGCGCGGGGCGGCGTTCGCGTACGGCGTCGCGGAGCTCCGCGAGGACAGGAGGGTGCATGGCGACTCCGGGAGGTTCTGGGAGGGGCGGGAGCAGAGGAGGGCGTGCGCGGGGAGGTGTTTCGATGCCCGAGACGTCGGGGTTGCCGGAACCGTAGGCCTGCCGGAGGGGGCTCCCTACGATGGTTGTCGCGGTCGCGGTAACCATCGGCCGGCGGACGGAGAGCCGGACGGTTGGATGGACGGAGAGCCGGACGGTTGGATGGACGCACCGGACCGCACCGCACTCCACCGGAGGTGCCGTTGAGCGTCGTCCTCTCCCTCTCCGGGGCGCCCCCGTCCCGGGTCGCGGTCGGCTCCTCGCCCCTCGCCGAACTGACCGCCGCGCTGCACGCCTACACCGAGGCCGAGCACCACCCCCGGGCGATCCACTGGGCACGCGGCCTGGAGACCCACGGGACGGACCCCGACCCCGACCCCAACCCCGATCCCGACCTCAGCCCTGCCCCCGCCCCCGCCCCCACCGTCTCCGCGTTCGACCCCGTCCTCCGACGGCGGGTCCGGGACTGGGCGCCGCTGTGGTCGTCGTACCGGGCCCGGTATCTGCTGCCGTTGGGCGCGGTCGGGGACCGGCCGCTCGGCGCCGAGGTCGAGGACATCGCCCGGCTGCCGTTGCCGCTCTTCGCGGAGCTGACGGCCTACGCGATCCGGGGCGGCAACTCCGGGATGCCGCTGGACCGGGTGCTGGAGGAACGGGCCCAGCGGGAGGGGCTGTTGGAGGCGGCGGAGCGGCGGTCGACGGCCCGGTCGGAGCTGGCGCGCAGACTGCTGCACGCGCCGGAGTCACTGCGGACGGATCTGCTGGATCTGCTGGACCGGGCCGCGCGGGCGCTGGAACCCGATCTGGCGCGGGCCGCCCGGGCGATCTCGGGGCGACTGCCGGAGCTGCGCAGGGCCGTCGAGCACGACGGACCCGGCCGGGCGCTCGCCGCCCTGGACCCGGCGGCCTCGTACCGCGACGGGCCGCCCCGCGTGGTCTTCGACAAGTTCCACCACGGCATCGTGAACGTCGCCACGACACCCGTACTGGTCGTGCCGTCGGTCTTCGGCGGCCCGCACCTGCTGGTCAAGCACGAGCCAGGGTTCGCGGCGGTCGTGCAGTACCCGCTGCTGCCGGAGAGCGACGACCAGCCCGGTTACGCGACCGTGCACCGGCGGCTGGAGGTGCTGCGGGACCCCGGCCGGCAGCGCATCGCCCGGGCCATCGCCCGCGAGCCGCTCACCCCCTCCGAACTGGCCACGCGGAGCGGGATGTCCCTGCCCCAGGTCTCCCGCCACCTCGCCCGGCTGCGCGAGGCCGGCCTCGTCACGGTCGAGCGCGACGGCCGCCGCGCCTACTACCAGCTCCACCTGGAACGTGTACGCCGCCTCGGCGACGACCTCCTCACGGCCCTCTTCCACTGACCGGCCGACCTCCCGCGAGCCAACCGTCCACCATCCGCGACCCCCTACTCGTACACCCGCCACTCGTCCACACCCTGTGGACGAATCAGGACCCGCCCCGACGCCGCCTATAACCCAGGTACGAGGAACACCTCGGTCTTCAGCCCGACTCGGGACGGAGGGGCTTCGGCCTAGCCTGGTGGCGTCATGACGCGGACAGATGACGACCGGCGGCTCCCGGTCCTGCTGATCGTCGCCCAGGCCGTGCTGTGGCCCGGGGCGGCACTGGTGCGCGGGACCGTCCCGAACGGGTCGGACCTGCTGGTGGCGGCCCTGGTCGCCGGAGTCGTGACGGCCGCGCTGGCGCTGCGCGGCAGCCGCCCGGTGGCCGCCCTCGTCGTGGTCGCCGCCGCGTGCGCGCTGGGCGCCGGGCCGCTGCCCGTCGGCGCGACGGCGCTGCTCGGCACGGCGGGCGTCGCGCTGGCCCTCCACACCGTGGCGGTCGAACGCGACACCTTCACCGCCGTGTTGTGCGTCGTGGCGCTCGCCGCGTGGCAGTTCCTGCAGCAGATCAGCCTGCACGGCCTCGGCGACCACGCGGGCCTCGACCACGTCCTCACCGCCCTGCTGTACGCCACCGCGTGCGGCGCCGGTCTCCTCGTACGACGGACCCGGCGCGCACGGTGGGTCGCCGAGCAGCGGCTGAAGCGGGCCGAGTCGGAGCGGCACCGGCTGCCGGCGGTCGAACGGCGGCGTATGGAACGGGAGTTGCACGATGTCAGCGCCCACCATCTGACGGCGGTCGTCGTCACGGCGGGGGCCGCGCTCGGACTGCGCGAGCAGCGGCCCGAACTGGCCGGGGAGGCACTGGAGTTCGCCGTCGAGACCGGCCAGGAGGTCACCCGTGCGCTCGGCGCGGTACGGGCACCGGCGCCCTCCCGGGAGGACCTGCCGTCACCGGAGGAACGGCTGCTGGACCTCGTCGCCGGGTTCCGCCGCCTCGACCAGCGGATCGACTGCGAGATCGACCCCCTGCCGGACGGGGCCGTCGCGGACGCGGCGTACGGCATCGTGCGCGAGGGCCTGACCAATGTGGCCCGGTACGCGCCGGGCGCGCACACCCGGGTGCGGGTGCGGTACGGCGACACCCGCACGGACGTCGTGGTCACGAGCGCGGCGCCGCCCGCCGGGGCGACGGCGCACGCGGCGGGCCTCGGGGGCGGGCGCGGTCAGGGGTTCCTGCGTTCGCGGGCGCGGGAGGCGGGCGGGACGCTGAGCAGCGGGCCGACGCAGGAGGGCGGTTGGGAGATCCGGGCGGCGCTGCCCGGCCGGACGGCCGCGCCGGTGGAGGCGGCGCTCCCGCGCGGCTACCGGGTGGCGCAGCTGGTGGCCGCGGCCGGACTCGTCCTGCAGCCCCTGCTCCCGGCCCTTGTCATCCGCCCGGACAGCGCGACGGCCACCCAACAGGCGTCCGTCGGCACCCTCTTCGCCCTGCTCGCCGCGGCCCAGGCCCTCACGCTGCTCTGGCTCCCGCGCGCGCCCCGCACCGCACTCACCCTCCTCCTGACCCTCCCCCTCCTCTGGCCCCTGGCCATGACCACGACCCACTACACCGGCCCACCCCTCCTCCCCCCGGCCCTGAGCCTGATCGCCACCTGCGCGGCCGTCACGATCCGAACGACCCGCCACATCACGGAGAACGGCACACGCGAGTCGGTGGCGTTCCCCCTCACCGCCGTCCTCGTGCACAGCGTCGCCGGGGTCGTCGCCGTGCTCGGGCGGGGAACGGCGGTCTCCGGGTGGGTGGTTGGGGTCGGTGTGAGTGGTGGGGTGGCTGTGGTCGTCGCGGGGGCCGTGTGGGGCGGAGTGGCGCGCGGGCGGCGGGTCAGGGGCGAACGGGGGGCGCGGGACGAGCGCGTCGCCGTGTGGACCGAGGAGGCCGTGCGGGACGCGTGGGCCGAGCGGCGCCGGATCGCCGCGGGGCTGGAGACCACCGTGCTGTCCCGGACCGCCGACATGGTCGAGGAGGCCCGGGCCGGCCGACTCGACGCGGTCGCGGACCGCGCCCGCGAGGCCCTCGCCGCGATGCGCGCCCTGCTCGACACCGTCCGCGACGGCGAACGCGGCGCGGGCCCCGGCCGCAGTCCGCAGCCCACCCTCCAGGCCCTCGACCTGCTCGCCCACCAGTCCCGCGCCACCGGCCGCGACGTCCGGATACGGCTGACCGACCGCGTGCCCGAACGCCTCCCCGCCGCCGTCGACCTGGCCGCCTACCACGCCGCCGAAACGATCCTCGCCGCCGGCGACGATCAACCCGCGATGCTCGAATTCGACGCCGGCGACGGTACGTTGACGCTCACCGCCACCGGCGTGCCGCGCGCCGCGCGCACCGCCGTACGGGAGCGGCTGACGGCCCGCGTCGCGCCGCTCGGCGGCACCCTGACCACCGGCGGCCCGGACACGGTCCACCTCCGGCTGCCGCTCGCCGCGGCACCGGTTCCGCAGCAGGGCGACGCGACAGAGGACGAAGAGGGAAGTGACGGATGAGCCTCAGGGTGCTGGTCGTCGACGATCAGGGCATCGTACGGGCGGGGTTCGCCGCCGTCATCGACGCCGAGGAGGACATGACGGTCGTCGGTGAGGCCGCCGACGGCGCCGAAGCGGTGCGGCTCGCCGAGGAGTTGGCACCGGACGTCGTCGTCATGGACGTACGGATGCCCCAACTCGACGGCATCGCCGCGACCCGCATCATCACCGGCCGGGACGACGCGCCCCGCGTCCTCGTCCTGACCACCTTCGACCTCGACGCGTACGTCTTCGACGCCCTGCGCGCCGGCGCCTCCGGCTTCCTCCTCAAGGACGTGCACGCGAACGAACTGCTGGCCGGCATCCGGGTGGTGGCCGCGGGCGAGAGCGTGCTCGCCCCGTCCGCGACCCGCCGCCTCATCGGCCACTACGCCTCCGGTACGACACCGGCGACGGCGGACAGCGGCGCCCTGCGCGCCCTCGACGCCCTCACCGGCAGCCAGCGGGGCGTCCTCTCCCTGCTCGCCACCGGGCTCACCAACGCGGAGATCGCCGCGGAACTCGGCATCACCGTCGGCACCGTGAAGTCGCACGTCAACGCCCTGCTCCGCAAACTGGGCCTGCGTGACCGGGTCCAGGCGACGATCCTCGCCTACGATCTGGGCCTGGCCCGCCCGAACCCCCCGGGCACCCACCTCTGAGGCCACCCCGAGACCACCAGGACCTCCCCATGACCGAGGAACCCACTCCTCCCGCGCCGAGCCGGCCGTCCGCGTCCCGCCGCCCCCGCCCCGGCGATCTTCTCGCCCTCGCCTACCTCGCGCTCTGCGTCGGTCTGCTGGTCTGGGCGATCGCGGCGAGCTCCGGCGACGGCTCGGACGGGTCCATGGCGATGGTCATACCGATCCTGGCGACGGCGCCGGTCGGCTTCGTGTGGCTCGCCCTGCCGGACGGGGTCGCGATGGCCGTCGTCGCCGTGCTGCTCGGCGGCCTGGCCAACGCGGCCGTCATCGCCTGGTGCGGCCGCGTCCTCGCCCGACGCGGCCGCCCCGACCCTGTGCTCTGACCCAGCGCCCTGACCTACTGCCCCGCGCGCGAAAGGCGCTCTTCCGTCGCGTGGCCGGCCGGTGTCAGAGGCCGAACTCCTGCGGGGACAGGCCGAGGGTCGCGCAGGCCTCGCGGAGAACCTGCTCCTCGGTCTGGGCGATGTACCCGTCGGCGCCCGCCACCACGAAGCCGGTCTGGACGACCGCCCGCGCCTCCGTCGGCTTCTTCGCGGCCTTGGCGATCTCCGTGAGGGCCTCGGCCTTGCCCTGCTGGAAGTTGCGGGAGAGCTGGTCGACGTGCCGGTTGAAACGCTGCCGCAGCTGGTCCGCGGGGAAGTTCTGCAGGACGTCGTTGTTCAGGATCAGCGACTCCACGTGCTGCCGTTCGGCCGGGTCCACGTTCCCGTCGGCGGCGGCGACCAGGGCGCACATGGCCATGCTGGCGTCCCGGTAGGCACCGCTCTTCAACTCCGTCTTCAGGGAGGTGAGCTGGGACTTGAGCGCGCTCACCAGCTGGGCCTTCGAGCCGCCGGAGGACCGCCCCGACCCGTGGGACCCGTGAGACCCGGTGGCGCCCATGGAACCCAGGGGTCCCGCCCCCGGCTGCCCGTGCCCACTCCCGCCCCGCGCGCCCTGCGCCTGCTGCTGCAGACCCTTGGCCTGGTCCTTGATCCGATCCCACATCGCCATGCGTGCCACCTCGGCTTCAGCCCGTGTCGTGCCGGTCGTTCCGGTCGTCCGCGTGCGTTCCGCACGTCTCCCTGTGAACGCCCGTCACCCCCGTAGGAGTTCCACGACGGCGGACCTCGCGTCGGACCTCGCGTCGGACCGACGGCCTCAGCGGCCGTTCCCCTTCGCCGGGGCGCGGCGGCGTCCCTGGGACGGGCGGCCGCGGCGGCCGCGCGACGACCCCGAGGACGGGCGGGCGGGCGGCTGCTGGGTGACCGGCGGGGTGAGGACCACGGGGACGCCGGAAGGCGCCTGCGCGCCGGTGATGCGGTTCAGTTCGGCACCGCCCGAGCGGACCGTCGTGGTCGTCGGGGTGATGCCGGCGACCGCCATCAGCCGGGTGACGTCCCGGCGCTGGTGCGGCAGGACGAGTGTGACGACGGTGCCGGACTCGCCCGCACGGGCCGTACGGCCGCCCCGGTGCAGATAGTCCTTGTGGTCGCCCGGCGGGTCGACGTTGACGACGAGGTCGAGGTCGTCGACGTGGATGCCGCGCGCCGCGACGTTCGTGGCGACCAGGGCGGTCACGTCCCCGTCCTTGAACTGGCTCAGGGCCCGGTTGCGCTGCGACTGCGACTTGCCGCCGTGCAGGGCGGCGGCCCGCACGCCCACCGCCAGCAGCTTCTTCACCAGCCGGTCCGTCGCGTGCTTGCTGTCCAGGAACATGATCACGCGCCCCTCGCGGGCCGCGATCTCGGTCGTGGTGGCGTGCTTGTCGTCGTCCTGGATGTGCAGCACGTGGTGGTCCATCGTGGTGACCGCGCCCGCGGACGGGTCGACGGAGTGGACGACGGGGTCGTGCAGGTAGTCGCGGACCAGCCGGTCGACGTTGCGGTCCAGGGTGGCGGAGAACAGCAGCCGCTGGCCGTCGGGGCGCACCTGGTCGAGCAGCGCGGTGACCTGCGGCATGAAGCCCATGTCGGCCATCTGGTCGGCCTCGTCCAGGACGGTGATCGCGACCTGGTCGAGCCGGCAGTCGCCGCGGTCTATGAGGTCCTTGAGCCGGCCGGGGGTCGCGACGACCACCTCGGCGCCGCCGCGCAGCACGCTCGCCTGCCGCCCGAGGGACATGCCGCCGACCACGGTGGCGAGCCGCAACCGCAGCGCGCGGGCGTACGGGGTGAGGGCGTCGGTGACCTGCTGGGCCAGTTCGCGGGTGGGGACGAGGACGAGGGCCAGCGGCTGCCGGGGCTCGGCGCGCTGTCCGGACGTACGGGCCAGCAGGGCGAGGCCGAACGCGAGGGTCTTGCCGGAGCCGGTGCGTCCCCGGCCCAGCACGTCACGGCCGGCCAGGGAGTTCGGCAGGGTCGCGGCCTGGATGGGGAACGGCTCGGTCACCCCTTCGGTCCGCAGCGTCTCCAGCAGCCGCGCGGGCAGCTCCATCGCGTCGAAGGTCTCGACCGCCGGCAACGCGGGCGTGACCGTGACGGGCAGCGCGAACTCCCCGCCGGTGGCGGCAGCGACGGCGCGCCCACCACCCCGGCGCCCCCGGCCGGTCTTGGCCGCCCCGCTCCTGCCGGCGCCGTTCTTGCCCGCGGCGCCCCTGCCCTGGGTGCCCTGGGTGCCTTGGCGCTGGGTGCCCTTGGCGGCGTCCCCGCGGCCGGCGGTGTTCTTCGCGGCGTCCCCGCGGCCCGCTCCGGCTCCGGCCGCACGGGAAGGAGCCCCTTGGTCACCCGCCCCCGCGCCCTGCGAGCGTGCGCGGTTGCCCCGGGTCGCGCCGGTGCGGGCGGAGCCCTCCGAGCGGGACCGGGAGGAGCTGGTGCTGTTCGTACGAGCCGTGCGGTTCATGGGGACCTTCCTCGATGCGGCGGCGCCTGTCGCACACGAGCCGGGGCCCGCACCCTTTCGGGCGCGGGCCCCGGCTCATGCGTTACGCGTCAGCGTCAGGCGGGAACGATGTTCTCGGCCTGGGGGCCCTTCTGGCCCTGCGTGACGTCGAAGGTCACCTTCTGGCCTTCCTGCAGCTCACGGAAGCCGGAGGTGGCGATGTTCGAGTAGTGGGCGAAGACGTCGGGGCCGCCACCCTCCTGCTCGATGAAGCCGAAGCCCTTTTCCGAGTTGAACCACTTCACGGTGCCGGATGCCATGCTGAAACTCCCTTGATGCAGTGCCCGGAGCCCACACTTTGCGGACCCGGTGTCGCAGCAACGGTTCGACCCGACGGGAAGTAAGTCCCGGAAAGCCCCGAGAAACAACAAAGAGTGCTCGTCGACGGAAGGTCGAAGAGCACTCAGAAGCCTCTGGTAACCAAAACTGCCACTTCATGTCAAGGTAGCACAGGCGGAGAGAGCGCGCAGGGCGACACGCGGTCAGCCCCGGGGAACCGTCGGTGGAGCCGGGGGCTGGGCAGGGGGTCCGGCCGGTGCGGGCACGGTGAAGGCAGGGGGCCCGGCCGGCGCGGCGAAGGCGGTGGTGGCGCGGCGGGTGGCGAGGGCGGTGGTCACGGTCGCGGCGAGGGCCAGCAGACAGGCGACGCCCAGCAGATAGAAGCCGGCGCCGAAGGTGGTGGTCCGGCCGTCCCCGTCCCACTGGGTGTCGTTGAACGCCTCCGTCAGCACCGACAGCGTGGTGCCGAGGAGCAGGACCGCACCCCCGACGGTGAGCGCGGGGCCCAGCGGGAGCCGGCGGCCGCGGCCGGTCAGAAGGAGCACGGCGGCGGCGACGGCGACCAGGGCGCCGAGGAGCAGCAGAAGGCCGGAGAACTGGGTCACCGACTCCGTCTCCCCGCCGATGTCCCCGCTGGTGTACGACCACGCCTTCGCGACGGTCTCGTAGACCGGCTCCTTCTCGGCCTCGTCGACGTACTGGACCGACTTGTCCAGCGTGGCGAACGAGGAGCCGACGGCGAGGAGGGCGCCGAGGATCAGCAGCGCGCCCGATGCGCGGTCGGCGGCCGCCGCCGGGTCCCCTGGCGGGGTGGCGGGTCTGCCGTAGCCGACGGGCGGCGGGGGCGCGTACGGAGAGGGGCCGCCTTGCTGCGGGGGCGGGGCCCAGCCGGGCGGGGGAGCGGTCGGCTGGTGCGGAGGCGTGGGCGGACCCGCGTACGGGCCGGGCTGTGTCGGTTCCGTCATCTTCCGATGATAGGGAGAGGGGATCGTGTGCATAAGGTGAAGTGCCCTACGGAAAAGGCGAGTTGGGGCTATCGTGCTCGCCCTGTCTGCCGGTCGGGATATCGGATCGGCATACGTTCATCTCTCATCATCACTGTGCGACCAAAATTCGTTACTCTCCGGCCATGGCTCTCCTCGGTCGCCGACGCGGCACGATCAGAATCGCCCCCGAGCTCGACGACGCGGACCTCGGCAAGGTGCGCAAACGTCTGGTCGAGAGGGGCAGTTCGGGCGGCCGCAGTCTCGCGGTGGCCATGATCGAGCAACTGCTGCGCGACACCGGCCGCGACTGGGACCGCAGGGCCCACCGGCTGAGCGTCCTCGCCGAGTCGACGTCCCCCGCCCTGCAGCGTTCCTGGGCGGAGGAGCAGGCACAGGACCCGGACGCGCGGCTGCTGTTCGCGTGGGGTGTCCTGCTGCGGGCGGGGTACGAGGAGCAGCCGGTGCCGGGGGAGACCCGGGAGGCGCTCGACGCGTGCGAGCAGGCCGCCGCGCTGCGGCCGGAGGACCCCACGCCCTGGGTGGTGCGCCTCGGTCTGCTGCGGCTGTGGCGCCGGCCGCAGCAGGAGGTCTTCCCGCTCTGGGACGAGATCGTCCGGCGTGATCCGTGGCACCGCGAGGCGCACTTCCAGATGCTCGGCTACCTCTCGCCGTGGGAATGCGGTTCGCACGCGCAGACCGTCGACTTCCTGGACCGGGTGCGGGCGGGGACGGCGCCCACGGCCCCGACGGCGGGGCTGGAGATCGCCGCGCTGATCGACCTGTACCTGGGCACCCTCGACCAGGGGGGCCTGGAGGCTCTCACCGCCGTCCACCTGTGGAGCCGGCCGAACGCGGTGGCGGCGCTGGACCGGGCGACGGCGGACTGGCCGCGGGCGGGGTATCTGACCCATGCGGCGGCGGTCGCCGATCTCAACCTGCTGGCGTACGCGTTGGTGCAGGCGAAGCGGGTCGGGGAGGCGGGGGAGGTCTTCCGGGCGATCGCGGGGTTGGTGACGGCGTATCCGTGGGCCCTGGAGAGTGGGGACCCGGTGGCGACGTTCGGAGCGTGGCAGCAGCGGGCGGTGGGGTGACCGGGCGCCTACTGGGGTGGGGGTGCGGGTCTCGTCGGCGGGTGCGGGTGCGTGGGGCTTCTCGCGCAGTTCCCCGCGCCCCTGAAAAGCAGGGGCTGCGCCCCATGCTTTTCAGGCCCGCAGGGCCTGGGCTTTCAGGGGCGCGGGGAACTGCGCGACCAGCCCCCACGCACCCGCACCCGACAACGCACCCGAGCCGCCCCCGCCTGCCTGCCTACCTACCTCTCGGCGGTCGAGCGAGCCGCGGCATCGCCATGCCCGCCAGCAGCGCCCCCGGTACCGCCAGCGCCAGCCACACCGCCGTCGTGGTGTCGCCGCCGATGAGGGTCGTGAAGTTGGCGATGATCAGCCAGATCGCCGCGGCGATGCCGCCCGCGCCCAGCGCGGGGGCGATCAGCGTGTTCCAGAGCCGCGTGTCGCCGGACCGCTCGTGGCGGAAGTACACGATGACCGACACCGAGGTCAGCAGGTACAGCAGCATGATCGCCAGGACGGCGAGACCGCTGAGCCAGGAGAACAGGGTGAGGACGGGATCCTTGCCGGCCAGCGCGAAGGGGAAGACGAGCAGCGCGGCGACACCGGTCTGCGCGACACCCGCGAGCCACGGCGACTGGCGGCCGTTGAGCGAACTCAGCGCGCGCGGCAGCAGCCCCTCCCGGCCCAGCGAGAACAGGTAGCGGTTGGCGGAGTTGTGGAACGCCAGGATGCTGGCGAAGAGCGAGGTGGCCAGCAGGATCGGCAGCGCGTCGCCCGCCCACGCGCCGAGTTCGGCGGCGACCGGCGCGGCGACGAAACCGGCCCCGTCCCCGGCCTCCAGCGCCTTGCCCGCGGCGGCCGCGCTGGAGGAGGGGCCGTGCGCGGAGATCAGCATCCAGGACGTGAAGGCGAAGAACGCGGTGACGAGGACGACCGCGAGGTAGGTGGCCCGGGGGACGGTGCGGTGCGGCTCGCGCGCCTCCTCGCCGTAGATCGCGGTCGCCTCGAAGCCGAACATCGACGCGACGGCGAACATCAGCGCCACCCCGGGCGCGCCGTCGAGCGCCGCCGACAGGGAGAAGGAGGCGCCGGGGGCCAGTCCCTCGGGGCCGCCGCCCTTGAGGAGCATCACCACGCCGAAGACCAGCAGCAGACTGATCTCGGCGAGCACGAACACGGCGAGCACCTTGGCGCCCACGTCCACGCCGGTGGCGCCGAGCCCCTGCACGATCACCATCGTGCCGAGCGCGAAGAGCCACCAGGGGATGTCCGTCTCCAGGTACTGCAGGGCCAGCCCGTTCATCACGGCGCCGAACAGCCCGTACACCGCGGCCTGGATGGCGTGGTACGCGAGCAGCGCCACCCCCGCGCTGCCGGCGGCGGCCGTACCGCCGAGGCCCTTGCCGACGTACGAGTAGAAGGCGCCCGCGTCGACGACGTGGCGGCCCATGGCGACGTAGCCGACGGAGAAGAGCAGGACGACCACACCGGCGACGAGGTACATCGCGGGGACGCCCGGGCCGTTGCCGATGGCTATCGCCACCGGGGCCGCTCCGGCGACACCGGTCAGCGGTGCCTGTGCGGAGAGCACGAAGAAGAGGATGCCCAGGACGCCGAGCGCGTTCTGTTTGAGGGAGCCGGTGGACGCGTAGCCGTCGCCGGCCGCGTGCCGGGTTCTGGGCGCACTTGTGGACATGGTTCACCTGTCGGGCGAAGGGGAAGAGTTTGGTTTCGGCTCAAACGAGCTGCCCCATGTTTGCCCCAACGCGCCTGGCTGGCAAGGGAGTGACACGTGTAGGGCCACAGATTGTTCGGGTACGTACGACGTTCCGTGCGCGTCCGGTGGGGGAACCGTCCGCGGACACCTCGGGGGTGCGCCGCCCGCGAGGGCGACGGCGGTGGGTGGAGCGGAAGGTCCACTCGGCGGTGCCCCGGGTGCTGACGGCGGACAGCGAGGCGGGGCGGGAGACCTCGGTGGTGAGCCGGTACGGCCGCTGCCCGGTGGGGAGCGTGGCGGTCACGTCGGCCAGGGGCGCGGGGACGTCGAACACCTTCTCGCCGTCGGAGAAGAGCGCCACGTCGGAGAGGAAGTCGTCACCGTGCCGGATCGCGCCCGCCGCGCCGGAGCCCTCGGTGAGCTGGGAACGCCGGAATCCGCGCTCGATGCGCACGCGTCGCGGCGGTTCGGCGTGAGCGGCAGGGAGGCCTGGGCGCCGTGGTCGGTCAATGTCGGTGGAGGCTGTCAGAAGCGTCCCGGGCGAAGGCGGCCATCCGCCGCGCGTATCCGTCCGGGTCGCCGAAGTGCACCGCGAGGTGCTCGGCTCCGGCGGCGCGGAAAGCCTCGGCGGTGCGGGCGGCCTCGCCGACCGTGCGGTCCGGGCCGTGCCAGTCGATCCGGGTGCCGGGGGACACGGTGCGGCCGTCGGTACGGGCCCGCAGGTACGCCAGTCGTTCGGCGAACGCCTTCGGATCCAGGCCCACGCCCTGCCAGACGTCGGCGTACCGGGCCGCCCGGCGCAGGGCGGCGTCGGTGACACCGCCGGTCATCAGCGGCACCGCACCGTCGGGGCGCGGCTCGAAGACGCCCGTCTCGAAGCCGTACCAGCGGCCCTCGAAGGGACCCCGGCCGACCCGGAACAGGTGCCGGAGCAGTGCGATCGCCTCGTCCGTGCGGGCCGCCCGGCTCCTGAAGTCGGCGCCGACGGCGGTGAACTCGCGTTCGTCCCAGCCGATCCCCACACCCAGGGTGATGCGTCCGCCGGACAGTCCGTGGAGGGTCGCGACCTGTTTGGCCACCACGAAAGGGCTGCGCAGGGGCAGGACGAGCACGGAGGTGCCGAACCGGATCCGGCTGGTCGCGGCCACCAGCCAGCCCATGGTCACCAGGGGTTCGAGGACCCCTCCGTACACCGGGCCGTACTCGTCGGGCGGCAGGATGTGGTCGGGGAGCCATGCCGTGTCGTAGCCGAGGGCCTCGGCCTGCTGTGCCAGGTCGGCGAGTCGTCGCGGGTCGGCGCCCGCGGTCTCGTTCGGGAGAACGACCTGTAGCTTCACTCCCCCTCACCGTCCGTCCCCTTTGAGTGCGGAAGCGAGTGGAGAAAATCGAGCACCGGCTTCAGCCACTCGTCCGGCCGCTCGACCATGACCACGTGGTCGCTATCGATCTCCGTGTACCGCGCGCCCCGGATCCCGGCCGCCAGGGTGCGGGAGCCCTCGGGCAGGACCATGCTGTCGGCGGTTGTCGCGACGACCAGCGTGGGGACGGTGACCTCGGCCAGGTCACCGGTGATGTCGAGGGTGGGGATCAGGTCGATGTGAGGGTGGAGCGCGGGGGGCTCTTCGGCCCGCCAGCCGGGGAGGAGGCCGCGTATGTGGTCGTCGGGCCGGGCGAACCCGGCGGTCAGTACGAGCGCGGTCACCCGCTCGGGATGGCGTACGGCGGCGCGCACCGCCACCAGCGTGCCGAGCGAGAAGCCGAGCACCGCGAACGGCCCGACGCCACGCCGTACGGCGGAGTCGACGACACCGTCCGTGAGCTCGTCGAGGTCCAGTGGGGCGCCTGCGACCGGGGTCTCACCCGAGCCGGGGTAGTCCGGGGCGACGACGGTGTGGGCGGCGGCGAGAGCGGGCAGAACCGGCGCGAAGTTGCCTTCGATGCTGCCGGTGGCGCCATGGGCGAGCAGCAGTCCTGGTCCGGTTCCGGTGACGGTGGTGGAAAGGGCGGGGAATGAATCGCGCATGTCTCGTACGTTGACCCATCACACCGGTGTGAAGGTCAAGTCCAGGTGCGGCGAGGAGAACCGGATGCTGATAGGCGAGCTGTCACGGCGGACCGGAGTCGCGGCCCGGCTGCTGCGCTACTACGAGGAGCAGGGCCTGCTGTGCCCCGACCGCGACAGCAGCGGATACCGCGTGTACGCGCCCGACGCCCCGTACATCGTCGCCCGCATCCGGGGCATGCTGGCGGCCGGGCTGACCACCGACGCCATTCACGAGATGCTGCCGTGCGCCACCGACGCCGGGCCGGGGATCGAGCCCTGCCCGGAGGTCCTGCGGACGATGACCGCGCACCTGGAGCGGATGGACGCGGACATCGCGGACCTGCGCCGCCGCCGCGCCGCGCTGGCCGCGTTCCGTGACGCGACCGAGGCGCGACAGGAGCAGGGGCGCCCTCGCTGAAGGGCATCGGCCGCTTTCCACTGCTTCCGGATCGCGGATGCGCTAATCCGACTCCGCCCGCCGCAGCCCCGCCACGAGGACGGCGACCAGGCGGCCCGCGTCGTAGTCCGGATCGTTCTCGGCGCCGATGCACAGGTTGCCGACGCCGCGCATGAGTTCGAGGGCCGTGAGGTCGGAGCGGATCTCGCCGGACTCCGCGGCGGCGTCGAGCAGTTGGGCGCAGACGGGGACGAGCCGGTCGAGGAAGTGGGCGTGCAGGGTCTGGAACCCGGCCTCGTCGGAGTGCAGCGCGGCGGCGAGACCGTGCTTGGTGACCAGGAACTGCACGAAGAGGTCGATCCAGTGGCGCAGGGCGGCGTACGGCGTGGGCCCGGCCGCCAGCAGCGCGGGTCCGGCCTCGGCGCAGGCCTCCACCTGGTGCCGGTAGACGGCGACGACGAGGTCCGCGCGGGTCGGGAAGTGGCGGTAGATCGTGGCCGTGCCGACGCCCGCCCTGGCCGCGATGTCGCGCACCGGCGCGTCGACGCCCGCCTCGACGAACGCGGCGGCGGCCGCGTCGAGCAGCGTCTCCTGGTTGCGTCGGGCGTCGGCCCGCTTGGGCCTCGCGGCCCGCCGTCCCTGCCGGGTGCCGCCCTCGGCGTCCCCGCTGCCGTCCGTCACTTCGCCTCCTCCGCCGTCTGGCGTGCCAAATCTACCGGGCTTGTTAAACGGGACAGTGTTCCGTATGGTCGGCGTTAGGAAACGGGACAGTGTCCCGTTTGCCGTCGTGGACACGGAGACGTGAAGGAGACACAGCCATGCAGTACCGCACCCTGGGCCGTACCGGTGTCCGGGTCAGCTCGCTCGCGCTCGGCGCGATGAACTTCGGCCGGATCGGGCGCACCACGCAGGACGAGGCCACCGCCCTCGTCGACGCCGCCCTGGAGGCGGGGGTCAACCTCGTCGACACGGCCGACATGTACGGCGACGGGGAGTCGGAGGAGATGGTCGGCAAGGCCATCGCCGGCCGGCGCGACGACATCGTGCTGGCCACCAAGGCGGGCATGCCGATGGGCGAGGAGCTCAACCACCGGGGTGGTTCACGCCGTTGGCTGGTCACCGCGCTCGACGACAGCCTGCGCAGGCTCGGTGTCGACCACGTCGACCTCTACCAGCTCCACCGCTGGGACCCGGACACCGACGACGAGGAGACCCTGTCCGCCCTCACCGACCTGCGACGCGCGGGGAAGATCCGCTACTTCGGCTCCTCCACCTTCCCCGCCCATCGCATCGTCCAGGCCCAGTGGGCGGCCCGCGAGCACCGCCTCGGCCGCTACGTCACCGAGCAGCCGAGCTACTCGGTCCTCCAGCGGGGCGTCGAGGCGCACGTCCTGCCCGTGGCCGAGGAGTACGGGCTCGGTGTCCTGGTGTGGAGTCCGCTGGCCTCGGGCTGGCTGTCGGGCGCGGTCCGCGAGGGCCGGGCCGTCGCCACGAGCCGTTCCGCGTTCATGCCGGACCGCTTCGACATGACCCTCCCGCACAACCGGGCCCGGCTCGCCGCCGTGGAACGGCTCGCCGTGATCGCCGAGGAGGCCGGCCTGACCCTGATCCAGCTCGCCCTCGGGTTCGTGACGGCCCACCCGGCCGTGACCGCCGCGCTCATCGGCCCCCGCACCCCGGAGCACCTGCGCGCGCAGCTCGCCGCCGCCGACACGGTCCTCTCCGCCGACGTGCTCGACGCGATCGACGCCGTCGTCGCCCCCGGCACCGACCTCGCCCCGCACGAGAAGTACGACGCGCCGCCCTCGCTGCTCGACCCGTCCCTGCGCCGCCGCTGACCGCGACGCGGAGCTGATGCCCACTCGGCGGTCGCGAAATAGTGTGAAAAGGATGGAGTGGGACATACCCAAAGGGAGAGGTGCGGGGCTGGGTGGAGAACGGCCTCGCCGGGTGCGGATCCCGGGTGCGGATCCCGGGTGCGGATACCGGGCGCGGATCTCGGGTGAGAGCGAGATGAGCGGACATGGAACGGCGGGTCGTCGACACATCGGGAGCGGGCCCCGGCCCGGACACCGCGGGTGAGGCGCTCACCGCACGGGCCACCGTCGACGAACAGGGCACCGTCACCGGCTGGAGCGCCGGCGCCGAACACCTCCTCGGCTACACGCCGACGCAGATCCTGGGCCTGCCCGCGGCCTCCCTGCTCGCCGAGGAGCCCCCGGCGGACGACCTCCCGCACTTCGCCGACCTGCCACGCTGGCACGGCACCCTCGTCCTCAGGCACCGCGACGGCCGCCGTCTGGAGGTCAAGGTCCTGGCGCACCACCGCACGTCGTACTGCGGGGTCCGCGACTGGTTCCTGGTCTCCGCCCTGACGGGGACCCGGCCCCGCCACGGCGACGACGCGCTCACGCTGCACGGCCTCCTCGACTCCCCGTGCTGCTCGACCTCGGTGCACGACACGGACCTGCGGTTCCGCGCGTCCAACCGGGGCTCGCGCGAAGCGCTCGGCCTGAGCGAGGAGGACCTGCGCGGGCTGCGCCTGTCGGAGGCACTGGACGATCCCGTCGTAGGCGAGGTCGAGCGGCTGATGCGGCTGGCCCTGGAGACGGGTCAACCGCAGTACCTGGAGAACCACGCGCGGGCCCCCGGGGAGACCCGTGAGCACGCCTGGTCGGTCGACCTCTACCGGCTGCAGGACGAGAACGGCCGCGTCCTCGGCGTGGCCAGCACCGGGCATGACATGACCGAGCAGTACTGGGCCCGCAAACGCCTCCAGCTGATCGCCGAGGCGGGCCGGCGCATCGGCAGCACCCTCGACGTGACACGGACGGCCCAGGAACTGGCCGACATCGCGGTCCCCGACCTCGCCGACTTCATCAGCGTCGACCTGCTGGCCTCCCTCGACGACGGCACCTCCTCCGTCTTCGCGGCGGCGGGGGAGTACGGCCCCGCCCCACGGCTGCCGGCGGCGGGCCGCGCCCTCGCCCTGCGCCGGATCGCCCACCGGTCCGTCCACCCGGGGACGCCCGAGGCGGTCGTCGCGCCCGGCGAGGTCGACGAGTACCCGGACGGGTCGCCGCCGGTGGAGAGCCTGCGGTCGGGGCACGCCGTGCTGTTCCAGGTGACCGAGCCCGCGATCGCCGACTGGGTGGCCCAGGACCCGCAGCGGGCCGCCACCATCCGCGACTTCGGGTTCCACTCGGCGATGACCGTGCCGCTCTCGGCGCGCGGCACCACCCTGGGTGTCGCCGTCTTCGCCCGCCACCGCCACCCCGACCCCTTCGAGCAGGACGACCTCGTCCTCGCCGAGGAACTCGCGGCCCGGGCGGCGGTCAGCATCGACAACGCGCTGCGCTACACGCGCGAACGCGGCACCGCCGTCACCCTCCAGCGCAGCCTGCTGCCGCAGAGCCTGCCCGAGCAGGCGGGCGCCGAGGTGGCCTCCCGCTACCTCCCGGCCGGCGCCCGTGCCGGGGTGGGCGGCGACTGGTTCGACGTGATCCCGCTCTCCGGGGCCAGGGTGGCGCTGGTCGTCGGCGACGTCGTCGGCCACGGCATCCACGCCTCCGCGACCATGGGCCGGCTGCGCACCGCCGTCCGCACCCTCGCCGACATCGACCTGCCCCCCGACGAACTCCTCACCCACCTCGACGACCTGGTGGCCCGCCTGGCCACCGAGGCGGAGGCCGCGGAGCGCTCCGCCGGGAGGACCGACCGCGGGCGGGGCCGGGGCGCCGGGGGCGGCGCGACGGGCGTGACCACCGGCGTGACCACCGGAATCGTCGGGGCGACCTGCCTCTACGTCGTGTACGACCCCGTGTCGCGGCGGTGCACGCTCGCGCGGGCCGGGCATCCGCCACCGGTCGTGGTGGGCCCGGACGGCACCGCCGAACTGCTCGACCTCCCGGCGGGGCCCCCGCTGGGCCTGGGCGGTCTGCCCTTCGAGTCGCTGGAGACCGAGCTGCCCGAGGGCGGCCTGCTCGCCCTCTACACCGACGGCCTGATCGGATCCCGCAGCGCCGAGGACGACGGCGCCCGCCTCGACATCGACGACGGCATCACCCGCCTGTGCCAGGCCCTCGCCGCCCCCGCCGACACCTCCCTGGACGCGCTGTGCGACCGGGTCCTGGGCTCCGTACTGCCCGAGCGGCCCACCGACGACGTGGCCCTGCTCCTCGCCCGTCCCCGCGCCCTCGACCCCGGCCGGGTCGCCACCTGGGACGTGACCGCCGACCCCTCCGCCGTGGCCGAGGCCCGCAAGAACGCGCTCGGCCGGCTGGATGCCTGGGGGCTGAACGACGCGGCCTTCGTCACCGAGCTGGTCGTCAGCGAGCTGGTCACCAACGCCATCCGGCACGCCGAGCCGCCGGTCCGGCTGCGGCTCATCCACGACGAGAGCCTCATCTGCGAGGTCTCGGACGCCAGCAGCACGGCACCCCACATGCGCCGCGCCCGCAGCTACGACGAAGGCGGCCGGGGTCTGCTCCTGGTCGCCCAGCTCACCCAGCGCTGGGGCACCCGCCCCACCTCCACGGGCAAGACGATCTGGACGGAGCAGGCCCTCGGCTGACGTGCGCGGCCGTCCTACCGCCTGGCCGGTCCTACCGCCTGCCCTGCTTGGGGCCGCCGAGGGCGTCGGCGGCGTGCCGGGGGCCGGGCCCGGACGAGAACTGGCCGACGAGTTCACGGAAACACACCAGCGCGGTGATCGGGGGAATTCCGACGATCACCATGGCCAGCAGGGAACTCGGGGACTGGCCGATGCACAGGGCCACCGCCGTGCCGGACGAGATCAGCATCACCGCCCAGGACCGCCGGGCGGTGCGCTGCTGCACCGCCGCCCGGACAATGGACAGACCCGCCAGAAGCCACGGCCCGTACACGGTCAGCGGCCACCAGCGCGCGAGATGCTCCGACACCACCAGCAGCGCGATGTCGCGCAGTTGAATGTATGAATAGGAGACGGACCAATAAAGCATGGTCAGTGCGCACACGGCGATAGTCGTAATTAAGAACGCGACGGGGACGATCCGCGGGTTCCTGGCGAAGAAGTGGGCCCCCGGGCGGGGCCGGCGTCGGCTGACCGGGCGGCGCGGCAGGTCACGGACCTCCGCCAGGGTCGGTTCGGGAGCCAGGCCGTGCGTCGCGTAGGCCATCTGGATCAGCTCGGCGTCCGGGTCCCATACGTCCGAAGCGGCCCGCGGGCCGGGGAGCCAGATGGGCTGTGTGTCGATCTGCTGAACCCCGTCAGGGTTGTGATCCACCGAATCATAATCGGTTCTCATTTTGAATCCTGCTCCATTGAGGGATCCGCTTTTCCGACCGGCACGAGGGAGGCCGAGCCTGATTTTTGGCATTCGGGAGAATAGCGATCGGCGGTGATTTCCGCGAGGAGCGAACCGCGGTGAACGGCCGGTGAAACGGTGAATCCCGTCCGGCTCCGAACGAGTGGACTCGCGGAGCGTGTACGGGACGGAGACCTTTGCCCAAGGCTCGGACGGTGACGCTTGCCCCTTCGAGACCCCGCTCCCGAGAAGGCGCCCCGACATGCGACGCACCCCCTTTGGCCGCCCGTTCGCCGCCGCGCTGCTGGTGGCGTCCGTGCTGGCCCCGCTGGCGACGGCCCCCGCGACGGCCGTGCACGCCGCGGCCGACCGGTATGACGAAGACCGGTACGACAAAGGCCGGTACGACAAGGACAGGTACGACAAGAACGACTGTCCGCGCGGCGGTCTCGGCCCCGAACTGACCGCCCGTCTGGACCAAGCCGTCGAGGGCGTCCGCCAGGAGGCCGGCATCCCCGGGGTCACCGTCGGCCTGTGGCTGCCGGGCCAGGGGTGCTACGTCCGGTCGACCGGGGTCGCCGACACCGCCACCCGCCGGCCGATGACCACCGACCTGTTCACGCGGATCGGCAGCGAGACGAAGACCTTCACGGCCACCGCGCTGCTCCAACTCGTCGACGACCGCCGGGTCCGCCTGGACGACCCGATCTCCCGCTACGTGCGGGACGTGCCGAACGGCCACCGGATCACGCTGCGCCATCTCGCGCAGATGCGCAGCGGCCTCTTCCCGTACAGCGCCGACCCGGACTTCGTCCACGCCCTGTTGAGCGAACCCAGCCGCTTCTTCACGCCCCGGGAGCTGCTCGCGTACGCCTTCCAGAACCCGAACACCTTCGCGCCGGGTGAGCGGTTCCAGTACTCCAACACCAACTTCGTCCTGCTGGGCCTGGTGGTGGAGAAGGTCAGTGGCCGGCGCTTCGCCGACTACCTCCGCGAACGGGTGATCCGCCCGGCCGGGCTGCGCCGCACGCTGTTCCCCGAGGGCCCCGGGTTCCCCGAGCCGCACGCGCGCGGCTACACGAACCAGACGCTCAGCGGTGAGATCGAGGACGCCACGGACTGGAATCCCAGCTGGGCCTGGGCGGCCGGCGCGATGGTCTCGGAGCTGCGCGATCTGCGCCGGTGGGCCGAGGTCGTCGCCACCGGGACCCTGCTCAGCCCGCGGACCCAGCGCGAACGGCTGAGGACGCTGCCGACCGGCTTCCCCGGCACCGACTACGGCCTCGGCGTCTTCGAGACCGGCGGCTGGATCGGGCACAACGGCTCCATCCCCGGCTACCAGAGTGTGACCGTGTACCTGCCGGAACGGAAGGCCACCCTGGTGGTGTTGCTCAACACCGACGTGACGTACGAGGGCCAGGAGCCGTCCTCGCTGGTCGCCCGCGCGGTCACGGAGGTCGTCACCCCGGACCACGTCTACGACCGCCCGGCGCCCCCGCGCTGAACTATTTGCCGTGAATGTGCACGTATAAGCCGTGCCCGGTCGGTTACCCGCACGGCATGATGCGAACGCTGAAACGGCACAGGGGGCACGGAAAGCACGGTGGGCACCCCGGCTACGGCGGGCACACCGACCAGGTCGAGCGCGACGACCGGTTCGCCCGCGACGAGGAGGTCGAGCGCGGCGAGCAGGCCGACCGCTACGAGGAGGCCGGGCGCGGCGACGAGGGCGGGGCCGCGCGGGCGGCGCCGACGGCCGGGCCGGACGAGGAGGTGGAGCGGTGGGCGCCGGACAGCCCCGCCGATCTGCCGAAACGCTCCTGGTGGGCGGTGCTGAAGGGCACCGTGAAGGAGTTCAAGAAGGACGAGCTGACCGACCGGGCGGCGGCGCTGACCTACTACGGGATCCTCGCCCTGTTCCCGGCGCTGCTGGCGCTCGTCTCCCTGCTGGGGATCGTCGGGCGCTCGGCGACGCAGCAGGTGCTGGACAACATCCAGCAGCTCGCCCCCGGCGCCGCGCGGGACGTGCTCACCAACGCCGTCCAGCAGATGCAGGGCAACGCCGGGCTCGGCTCGATCATGGCGATCGTGGGTCTGGCGCTGGCGGTGTGGTCGGCCTCCGGCTATGTCGCCGCGTTCATCAGGAGCGCGAACGCGGTGTACGACGTCCCCGAGGGCCGTCCGGTGTGGAAGGTGCTGCCGGTCCGGGTCGGGGTGACGGTGGTGCTGATGGTGATGGCCGTGATCAGCGCCCTGATCGTGGTGTTCACCGGCGCCCTCGCCAAGGAGGTCGGCACCGCGCTCGGGGTCGGGGACACAGCGCTCACCGTGTGGTCGATCGCGAAGTGGCCGGTGCTGGTCCTGCTGGTCACGATCATGATCGCGGTCCTGTACTGGGCCACCCCGAACGCCAAGGTCCGCGGCTTCCGCTGGATCACCCCGGGCAGTCTGCTCGCCCTGCTGATCTGGATGGCCGCCTCCGCCGGCTTCGCGTTCTACGTGGCCAACTTCGGCTCGTACAACAGGACCTACGGCGCCATCGCGGGCGTGATCATCTTCCTGGTGTGGCTGTGGATCACCAATCTGGCGATCCTGCTCGGCCTGGAGTTCGACGCCGAACTGGCGCGTCAGCGGGCCCTGGCGGGCGGCCATCCGCCCCACGAGGAGCCGTACGTCGAACCGCGCGACACCCGCAAGTGGGACGAGGAGGACCGACGGCGCCTCGGCGTCGACGGTCAATGACGGTTCACGGCGGTCGGTGACGGTGGCTGACGGCCCGGCGCGGGGACACGCCGTCGGATGGACCATCGGGCCGGTTTGCGCGGCTCATGGTCATATCTTGCGGAATATGACGAAATGGCATATTGGCTATCTGGCGTGCGTCGCGGCGGTCATCGGGGTGGGGCTCGGGGCCGCCCCGCAGGCCGTCGCCCACCACCCGACCCATGTGGTCTTCCCCGGCGAGTCCATCCAGCAGGCGGTCGACGCGGCGGCGCCCGGCGACACGGTGCTCGTGGCCTCCGGCACCTACCGCGAGAGCGTCCGGATCGGCACCCACGGCATCACCCTGCGCGGCATGGGCCCCCGCACCGTCGTCGAACCGGCCGCGACCAAGGCCGCCGACGGGTGCGGCGACGCCGGCAACGGCATCTGTGTGATCGGCACGAAGGACCACAAGGTCGAGGACGTCACCGTCGCCAACCTGACCGTGACCGGCTTCACCGGCTCCGGGGTCTTCGCGCAGGACACCGACCGGCTCACCGTGCGGCACGTGACCGCCGTCAAGAACGGCGTGTGGGGCATCGCCCAGGAGCGCTCGGTGCGCGGCGTGTTCCGCAAGAACACCGCCCGGGACAACGGCGACGCCGGACTGTTCCTCGCGAACACCGTCAAGGCCGAGCAGGGCGCCACGGACAGCGGCGGCACCGTCGTCGCCCACAACCGCCTGGAGGGCAACCGGATCGGCTTGACCGTCCGGCGGCTGCGCAACCTCACCGTGGCGGACAACCACGTCACCGGCAACTGCGCGGGCGTCTTCGTCGTCGGCGACGAGAACAAGCCGAGGGCCGGCGCCCTGACCGTGCGGGACAACCTCATCGACCGCAACAACAAGTCCTGCCCGAAGACCGCGCGACTGGACGCCCTCCAGGGCACCGGCATCGTGCTGACCGGCGCCGAGGACACCCTGGTCACCCGGAACCGAATCACCGGCAACGCCGGCGCCTCCCCGCTGTCGGGCGGCATCGTCGTGTGGAAGAGCTTCGTGGGCACCACCAGCGAGCGGAACCGAATCACCGAGAACGTGCTGGAGAACAACGCCCCGGCGGACATCGTCAACACGGACACCGCGGGCAAGGGCAACACCTTCTCCGGCAACACCTGCGCGGCGTCCAAGCCCGCCGGACTGTGCTGACCGCGCCGAGGTCGTCCATGAACGCGAACAAGGAGGGCGTCGTATGACGACCGCTCAGACCAGACCGGCGGGGGAGCCGTCACCCACCGCCCGCACCACGCGGACCCAGGCCGTCCACACGTCCGCCCAGGGCACCCAGGCCGCCCCGCCGCCACCCATGCGGTTCAGGGAACTCGTCTTCGGCGCGGCGGTCGCCGGCGCCCTGCGCGCCGCCGCCCGGCTTGGCGTCGCCGACGCCCTCGACGACACCCCGCTGTCCGCGGAGGACCTCGCGGCGGCGGTGAAGGCCCAACCGAAGCCGCTGCGGCGGCTGTTGCGGGCCCTGTCCTGCCACGGCGTGTTCACCGAACGGCCCGACGGGACGTTCGCGCACACCGACATGTCCCGGCTGCTGCGCGAGGACGACCCGCACAGCCTGCGCGCCATCGCCCTGTGGTGCACCGAACCGTGGACCTGGGACGCCTGGCCGAAGCTCGACGAGGCGGTGCGCTCCGGCCACAACGTCGTCGAGGACCTGTACGGCAAGGAGTTCTTCGTCTACCTCAACGAGGACGCCCCGGAGTCGGCCGACGTCTTCAACCGGGCCATGACGACCTCCAGCGTCCAGTCCGCGCGGGACGTCGCCGACTTCCTCGACCTGTCGGGGAGTTCGTCCGTCGCCGACATCGGCGGCGGGCAGGGCCACGTGGTCGCCAGCCTGCTGGAGAAGCACCCCGACCTGCACGGCACCCTGCTCGACCTGCCGCGCGTGGTGGAGAACGCCGACCCCCGGCTGCGACCGGGCGGCGCGCTCGCGGACCGCACCCGCGTCGTCCCCGGCGACTGCCGCGAGGCCGTCCCGGTCCGGGCCGACGTGTACGTCATCAAGAACATCCTGGAGTGGGACGACGACAGCACCGCCCGGCTGCTGCGCAACGTCATCGGGGCCGGCGGCCCCGGCACCCGGGTCGTCGTCATCGAGAACCTCGTCGACGACTCGCCGTCGATGCGGTTCAGCACCGCGATGGACCTGCTGCTGCTCCTCAACGTCGGCGGGGCCAAGCACACCACCGAGAGCATGACCTCCCGGCTGACGGCCGCGGGGCTGGTCATCGACGACGTACGGCCGGTCAACGCCTATCTGCACGCGTTCGACTGCCACGTGCCCGAATGACGGGCGACGGGCCGCCGGGCACGCGCGTCGCGCGTGCCCGGCGGCCCGTCGGTGCGTTCAGGAGCGGTTGTCCCGCTCCCAGCGGTAGAAGCAGTGCGCCATCGCGTCCTTCGGGGAGCGCCAGGTCGCCGGGTCGTACGCGCTGACGTACGCCGACAGCCGTTCGCTGATGGCCCGGAACTCGGGGTGCCCGGCCATCTTCGTGATGGTGGGCGTGGGGTCCCGCTCGGACTCGACGAGGTGGATGTACACGTCGTCGAACTGGAAGAGGCTGCGCCGGGAGACCCCGATGAGGTGCGGCAGCTCCCCCCGGTCGGACTCCTCGAAGATCTTGGCGATGTCCGGGGCGGCGCCCGGGGTCATCCGGGCGACGATCAGGGATTGGTGCATGGGTGTCGTTCTCCGTCCGAATACGGGGGTCGGGTTCGGCCGTCTCAGTCGGTCAGGCCCGGCGCGGCGCCCCGTTCGGCGGCGGCCTTCTCGATGCGGTCCCGGATCAGGGCCATCTGGACCTTGGAGTTGCGGTTGATGTTGTCGGTCATCCAGTCGTCGTCGACCGGAGCGTCCGGCTTCATCGAGAAGTCCTGCGTCCACGCCATGCGGGTGCCGCCCGGGACCTTCTCGTACTCCCAGAGGATGTTCATGTAGGCGAAGGGGCCGGTCTCGACGCGGCGGGCCTCCACGGTGAGCGTCTCGCGGTCCGTCTCCCGCTCCGAGACCCAGCTCCAGACCTTGCCGTTCTCGTCGGGGTGCATGGTCAGCCGGAACGTCACCCGGTTCCCCTCCTCGGAGAGGATCTCGGCGCTGGCGTACTCGCTGAACAGCCGGGGCCAGTTCGCGACGTCGTTGGTCATGTCCCAGACCAGGTCGACGGGCGCGGCGATGGTGATCTCGTTGTGCGTGTGTCCGGCCATCTCAGGCTCCCGCCATCAGCGCGCTGTTGACCTGGTCGAGGAACTGCTTCGGGCTCTTGCACTTCTCCGCGTCGGGCGGCATCGGCGTGCCGTACCGGTTCTCCAGCTCGCCGACGATGCCGAGCAGGCCGAGCGAGTCGATGCCGAGGGCGTCGAAGCCGGACTCGTAGCGCTGCCGCAGCTCCTCCGGGGTGACGGTGACCCCGGCGGCCTTCTTCATCAGCTCGGACAGTTCTTCCACGGTGATGCGGTCACTCATGCGGTTCTCTCCTTGATGCGTCGGGTGCGTCGGGGTGCGTCGTGAGGGTGGTCGGGGGTGGTGGTCGGGAGGGGTGGTCAGGTGGTGGCGCCGGGGCCGAGTCGGAGTACCAGCGCCGCGTTCGACCCCATGAGGCCCCGGCTGAGGACCAGCGCCGTGCGCGGCTCGGCGGCGCGGGCGCGGGCGGTGACGAGGTCGAGGTCGTGGCAGACGTCGAAGACGTTCGGGGTGGGCGGGATGACGCCGTGCTCCATCGCGAGCACCGCCGCCGCCACGTCCAGCACGGCCGCCGCGCCGTTGCCCCGGCCGACGGCGGTCTTCGGCGCCGTGACGGGGACCCGGGTGCCGTGCGCGCCGAGGGCGTCCGTGATCGCCAGGGCCTCGGCGCGGTCCGCCTCCGGGGTGCCGAGGGCGTCGGCGAAGACCACGTCGATCTCCTCCGGGGCGCAGCCGGCCTCCGCGAGGGCGCCCCGGATCGCCTCGGCGAGGCCCGCCCGGGACTCCTCCCAGCGGGAGGCGCCGGTGAACGTCGCCGCGTGGCCCGCCAGGTGGGCCCGCACGGGCGCGCCGCGTTCCCGGGCCGTCTCCTCGGCCTCCACGACCAGCATCGCGCCGCCCTCGGCGGGCACGAAACCGCAGGCCGCGGCGGTGAAGGGACGGTAGGCGCGGTCCGGGTCGGCCACGGTGCTCAGCTCCGGGTAGCCGAGCTGGCAGACCACCGAGTAGGGGGCGAGCGGCGCCTCCGTCGCGCCGGTCACCATCACGTCGGTGCCGCGCCGCACGGCCCGCGCCGCGTGCGCCACGGCGTCGAGGCCGCCGGCCTCGTCGGAGGCGATCACCCCGCAGGGGCCCTTGAAGCCCCGGCGGATGGAGATCTGGCCGGTGCTGGCGGCGTAGAACCAGGCGATGGACTGGTACGGGCCGACGAAGCGGCTGCCCTTGGACCACAGCTGCTGCAGCTCCCGCTGCCCGAACTCGCCGCCGCCGGAGCCGGCCGCCGTGACCACGCCCACCGAGAACGGGGCCGCGTCGGTCGCGGGCCGGTCCAGGCGGGCGTCGTCGAGCGCCTGGTCGGCGGCGGCCATCGCGAAGTGCGTGAACCGGTCGGTCTGGACGAGGTAGCGCTCCTCGACCGCCGAGGGCGGGTCGAAGTTCCGCACCTCGCCCGCCACCTTCAGCGGCAGGTGCTCGCAGCCCTCGCGGGTGACCCGGTCCAGGACGCTGATGCCCTCCCGGGTCGACTTCCAGAAGGTCTCGGTGCTGGTCCCGTTGGGCGCCACCACGCCGATTCCGGTGACGGCCGCGCGCCGAGGACGCCGCGTGCTCCGTTCGCTCATCGTGTCTTCTCCCTCGGCAGACTCATGACCACCGCGGACTGGAAGCCGCCGAACCCGCTGCCCACGGAAAGCACGTTGGTCAGCTTCCGCTCGCGGGCGACGCGCGGGACGTAGTCCAGGTCGCACTCGGGGTCCGGGGTCTCGTAGTTCGCGGTGGGCGGGACGACCTGGTGCGCCAGGGCCAGCGCGCAGGCGACGACCTCGATGGCGCCGATCGCGCCCAGCGAGTGGCCCACCATGGACTTGATGGAGCTCATGGGCGTGTCGTAGGCGTGCGCGCCGAGCGTGCGTTTGACGGCGGCCGTCTCGTGCCGGTCGTTCTGCTTGGTGCCCGAGCCGTGCGCGTTGACGTAGTCGACGGCCGTGCGGTCGATCCGGGCGTGGTCGAGGGCGTCCTCGATGGCCCGTGCCATCTCCAGGCCCTCCGTGGTCAGACCGGTCATGTGGTAGGCGTTGCCGAAGGTGGCGTAGCCGCCGATCTCGCAGTACACGTGCGCGCCCCGGGCCCGGGCGTGCTCCAGCTCCTCCAGGACGAGGACGGCTCCGCCCTCGCCCATCACGAAGCCGTTGCGGTCGGCGTCGAAGGGGCGGGAGGCGTGGGCCGGGTCGTCGTTGTTGGGGGAGGTGGCCTTGATCGCGTCGAAGCAGGCCATGGTGATCGGGGAGATCGGCGAGTCCGACGCCCCGGCTATGCAGATGTCGGCGCGGCCCTCCTCGATGGTGTGGAAGGCGTACCCGACGGCGTCGAGGCCCGAGGTGCAGCCGGTGGAGACGGTCTGCACCGGCCCGCGCGCCTCGAAGCGTTCGGCGACGGTGGAGGCGAGGGTGCTGGGCGCGAACGCCCGGTGCAGATGCGGACCGGCCTCCCGGTGGTCCACGTCCCAACGCTGCCCGCTGTGGCTGACCAGCACGTAGTCGTGCTCCAGCCGGGTGGTGCCGCCGACCGCGGTGCCCAGGGACACCCCGACCCGCCAGGGGTTCTCGGCGGCGAGGTCGAGGCCGGAGTCCCGTACCGCCTCCTCCCCGGCGACCAGGGCGAACTGGATGTACCGGTCGCAGCGGGCGATCACGTCCGCGTCCAGTCCGTGGGCCGCCGGGTCGAAGTCGCACTCGGCGGCGATCCGCGAACGCAGCCCGGACGGGTCGAAGAAGGTGATGCCGCGCGTCGCCGTACGGCCGCCCGCCAGGAGGTCCCAGAACGCCGGGACGCCGATGCCGCCGGGGGCGACGATGCCTATGCCGGTGACCGCCACGCGCCTGGTCATGAGCGGACCCGGGTGTGTTCGGCCGCCCGTGCGGCGTGCGCCGCCTCCACCGGGATCGGTACGCCGTTCGCGTCCTCGGTGTCGACGTGGCCGAGCGGCGGGCTCGGGGCCAGCGGACCGAGGTGGAAGACCATGCGGGCCTCCACGTTGCCGACGTTGCGGAAGCGGTGGCGCATGTGGGCGGGGATCAGCAGCCCCTGCTCGGGTCGGAGTTCGTGGGCCTCGCCGTCGAGGTCGACCTCCAGCTGCCCGCAGATGACGTAGATGAACTCCTCGGAGTACGGGTGGTAGTGCTCGGCGATGCGGTCGCCGGGCGCCACGATGGCCACGCCCATGAAACCGCTGGTCGAGCCGACGGTGGTGGGGGTGAGCATGGCGCGCAGATCGCCGCCGCGCCGGGTGTTGGGCTCGACCTCGCTGACATCCACGACTCTGGGATGGCGATTGATCACGACGTTCCTCCGAACGTGGGCTGCGGACTGGTGAGAGGGGGTCAGGCGTCGGGCGCCCGGCGGTCGGTGACGAGGTCCATGCGGGCGACCGTGAGCAGCCGGGCGGGGGCCTCGTCCCTGGGCGAGCCGTCCATGCCGAGGGCGGCGCCGTCGAGGAGCGCCGTCAGCTCGGCCGCGCGGGCGCGGTCGGTGAGCCCGAGCACGGGGCCCGGGTCGGCGTCGAGGCCGCCGCGTACGTCGACCAGCCGCACCACGATGTCGTCGCGCTGGAAGATCGTGCTGCGCAGCACCGGGCCCTGCGGGTCGTCCGCCGCCGCCTCGTCCTGCCGGGCGAGCAGCTCGGCCAGCCGCAGTCCGCGGCCCTCCCGGGCCGGGTAGTACAGCGCGTGCCGTACGGCGTCGGGGCTCTCCTGGCCGGCCGTCACATGGTGCACGGCGGGCAGCGCCGCGCGGGTGAAGAAGACCCGGGCCGAGTCGGGGTCGTCGAGGTCCCGGTCCTGCTCCAGATAGGGGTTGATGGCCTCCTCGACGGCCCGCACCTCGGGCTGCCGGGCCACGTGCCGCAGCGCGGCGAGCAGGTCGCCCCGCACCTCGACGGCGCGGACCACCCGGTTGCCGTGCATGAACAGGGAGGTGCGGCACAGCCGGGTGGTGTCGTCGACCCTCGGCTCCGGCGCGGCGTAGTCGGCGAGGATCTTGGCGACCTTCTCCTCGCTGCCCGGCTTGACCGTGAAGGTGAGCGCGTGCCGGATCAGGCCGTCGCCGATGCGGGGAGAGGTCTGCAGCCGGCGCTCGCCCGCCTCGGCCTCCACCGCCGGGCCGCCGGTCTCGCGGACGATGTGGAAGCGCAGCGAGCGGGTGTCGCGCACGCAGTCGTGCAGCGGCCGCACCATCTGCACGTGTTCCTCGCTGTTCACCCAGGTGAGGAAGGGCGGGGCGCTCTCCCACTCGCTGGTGATGAGCCATTGGGAGGGGTTCTCGATGGACTGGCAGAGCTGGTCGCTGACGTGTCCGGGGACCGACGCGACCTGGTTGCACAGCTGCTCGTACGCCTCCAGGAACTGCTGCTGGGCGCCGTCGTAGACGTCCACGAGGAGGACGACACGGAGCCGGGAGCCGTCGAAGACGGACTGGGAGACCCGCTGCGACACCTGTCGCCGCAGTGACTCGGTAACACGTTCGGACGTGGTGGTCATCCTGCGCACATCTCCTCGGTGGGGGGCTAGAGAAGGGCGAACGTCGGCCGGACCGGCGTGACGTCGGCGTGCCTCGATCCTGAGCCCGGCCCCTCGGGCGCGCGACTCGTATGCACTGCGCGGGTGACCGGTGCACCGGGCGGGTGACGGGGGGTCGGGCCGGTGACCGGCCGGGCCGTCGGGCGGCGGCGCGGCCGGTCACGGCGGCTATCGCGCCCGGCACGGGTCAGGCCACGCCGGTGGCGGTCTTCTTGCGGCGCGCCGCGTACAGGCCGGTCCCGGCGACGGCCAGGACGGCCAGCCCGCCCGCGGTCACGGCCGGGGCGGCGAGGCCGCCACCGCCGGTGTGGATCCCGCCGCTGGGCTTCTCGTGCCCGCCGCCCCAGGACTCCTCGTCGTGCCCGCCGCTGCGGGAGCCGTCCTCCTGCTTGCCGCTCCAGGAGCCGCCGTCCTGCTTCCCGCTCCAGGACCCCTCGTCCTGCTGGGCGCTCCCGGAGCCCGCCTTGTCCTGCCCCTTGTCGTGCTCGCTGTAGGAGGAGTCCGAGCCGTCCCAGCCCCCGGACGCGTACGCGACGGGCGCGCCGAGCGCGAGGAGGGCCGAGGCCGCCGCGGTGGCCATGAGCATTCGAACAGAGCGCATCTGACGATCCTTCCGTCGGCGGGGCGGGCAGCCGACGCTTCGTCAGCTGTGGTGACCCGCCCCCGACGTGATCCACCGTCAGACAGCACTCCCGACCCCACCACTCAAGACGATCACTCGGGTGAACCCGCCCGCCCGTCGGGCGAGTTCACGGGGAGACGGGCTGGTCCTCCGCCCGGTCGGACGGGCTCAGGTCCTCGCCAGCAGCGTGGTGAGGACCTCCCGCAGTGCCGCCTCGGCGTCCGGGACCGGGCCCGGCGCCCGCCAGGCCACGAATCCGTCGGGCCGGACGAGTACGGCGCCGCCGGGCGCCGTCCCGTGGACCGCCGCCCAGTCCGCGTCGCCCTCGGGCGTCAGCTCGGCGGCGGGGCCGTCGCCGATCCGGTACGAGGCCAGGGGGACGGACATCGCCTCGGCCAGCCGGAGGGCGGCCTCGTGCCAGCCGGCCGACCCGCCGTCCGCGCCGGCGCCGGTGCGGCCGTCCGCGTCCGCGTCGCTGAGCAGGACGAGCGAGCGCTCGTAGAGGTCGAGCGTGGAGATGTGTTCACCCCGGTGCCGTACGGCCAGGTGGGGCGCCCTGCTGCCCGGGGCGCCGGACAGGTCGAGGCGTTCCGGGACGACCGGGGTCGCGGGGTCGGCGCCGAGGACGGCACCCTGCGGATAGCGGTAGCCGAGGGCCACGTTGAGGATGCCGCGCTGCGGGCCGCCGCCCCCGCCGACGCCGGGGGCCGGGGCGAAGCCGGGGTGGCTGTGCTCCACCGACCGGGCGGCGGCACGGGCGCTGGTCGCCTCCGCCACCGGCCGGCGCTCGGCGTCGTACGTGTCCAGCAGGCCCTCCCCGGCCCAGCCGCCGAGCACGGCCGCCAGCTTCCAGGCGAGGTTGTGGGCGTCCTGGATACCGGTGTTGGAGCCGAAGGCCCCGGTCGGGGACATCTCGTGGGCCGAGTCGCCGGCCAGGAAGACCCGTCCCGACCGGTAGCCGCGGGCGACGCGCTGGGCGGCGTGCCAGGGGGCCTTGCCGGTGATCTCGACGTCGAGATCGGGCACCCCGATCGCGCGGCGGATGTGCTCGACGCACCTCTCCTCGGTGAACTCCTCCAGGGTTTCCCCGTGTTCGGGGTGCCAGGGCAGGTGGAAGACCCAGTTCTCCCGGTTGTCCACGGGCAGCAGCGCCCCGTCGGCGTCGGGGTTCGTCAGGTAGCAGACGATGAAGAGGCGGTTGCCGACGACCTCGGCGAGGCCGCGGGAGCGGAAGGTGACGCTGACGTTGTGGAACAGGTCGCCGGGGCCGCTCTGCCCGATGCCGAGCTGTTCGCGGATCGGGGAGCGGGGGCCGTCGGCGGCGACGAGGTAGTCCGCGCGGACCGTGGTGTCCTCGCCGGTCTCGCGGCTCTTGACGATCGCCGTGACACCGGAGGAGTCGCTGTCGAACGACAGCAGTTCGGTGTTGTAGCGCAGGTCGCCGCCGAGTCGCTGGGCGTGCTCGAACAGCACCGGCTCCAGGTCGTTCTGGCTGCACAGGCACCAGGAGCTGGGGCTGAAGCGGGCGAGCCCGCCGCCCGCGTCGATCTCCTTGAAGAGCCACTCGCCCGCGTCGCCGACGAGGGTGGGTGTCTGGAGGATGCCGTGGTTGCCGGACAGGGTGGCGGCGGCCCGGCGGATGCCCGGCTCGACACCGGCCGCCCGGAACAGCTCCATCGTGCGGACGTTGTTGCCCCGGCCGCGCGGGTGGATGGAGGTGCCGGCGTGCCGCTCCACCAGGGTGTGCGGCACCCCGAGGCGGCCCAGGAACACCGAGGTCGACAGGCCGACGAGGGACCCGCCGACGATGAGGACCGGGGTGCGGTGGTGGGTGGGGGTGCCGGTGGCGTCGGTCCGATCGGGCCTCTGCCCCGTCTTCGGGCTCTGCCCCGTCTTCGGGCTCCGCCCCGTCATCGGGCTCTGCTTCATCGCGTTCATCGCTCAACTCCAGCGCGTCGTGTCCGCCGACTCGGCCGGGTGGGGCCGGGGGCTTCATCCATGCCCCGCGCACGCCCCGCACCGGGAGAACGGGACCGGGCTTCACCCGCATAGGGCCCTGGCGACGGCCCCGGGGCGGACCGCTCAGGTACTCGGGTGGAGCTGAGTACGTGCGCTCTGGGCGCGGAAGAGCCGTGCCGGGACGCTGGGTTCATGAGCGAACGACTCCGCAAGACCGCCTCCCAGCTGCTGCCGGGCCTCGTGACGGCCGTGTCCGCCCTCGCCCTCTGGGCCCTCTGGCTGGGCTGGGACCAGCAGCGCGACCTGCATCCTGACGGTTCGTCGACCGGCCCCTACGAGGCGTGGCAGGTGATCGGCCTGGTGCTGACCCTGCTGGTGCCGGTGTACTGGGCCGCGTCCCGACGGCACATCACCGGCGCCGTGGCCGGCACCACGATCGGCCTGACGGTGGCCTCCTTCTACGACTGGTCGGACGACGCCAGCGGCCTCTACGGCATCGGCGTGACGATGGTGATGCTGGGGACGATCGGGGTGACCACCGGTGTCTCGTTCCTGATCGCGGCCATCGGGGGCGGCGGAGGCGGAGGGGGCGGCGGGTCGCGGCCTCAGTCGACGGCCCCCATGACCTCGTAGGCCTCGGGGTCGAACCGGGCCAGCCGTCGGCGCATACGGCCCGTCGACCACGGCCAGCTGAAGCTGTTCACGCCGTTGTCGTCGAGGTAGTAGCTGGAGCAGCCGCCCGCGTTGTAGACGGTCGACGGGAGGGCCTGCTGAAGCTCGGCGTCGAAGGCGGCCTGGACTTCGGGGCGTACGTCCATGCTGCTCCAGCCCGCCGCGCGAAAGTGGCGTATCGCGCCCGCCACATACGCCAGTTGGGCTTCGAGGACCGCGTACGCGGAGGAGTGGCCGGTGCCGAGGTGCGGGCCGAGGAGGACGAACGCATTCGGGAAGCCGCTGACGGTGGTGCCGAGGTAGGCGTCCGGACTGCCCTTCCAGTGGTCGTCGAGGCTGGTGCCGTCGGCGTCGAACACCCGGCGGGCGATGGGCATGTCGAGGATGTGGAAGCCGGTGCCCAGGATGATCGCGTCGACGTCGGCGCGGCTGCCGTCGGCGCCGAGGACGCTGCCGCCCTCGACGGCCTTCACCGCCGTCGCGTGCACGGCGACGTTGGGCCTGGTCAGGGCCGGATAGTAGGTGTTGGAGAGGAGGAGACGTTTGCAGCCCAGGGTGTAGTCGGGGGTCAGGGCCCGCCGCAGGTGGGGGTCCTTGACGGCGGCCCGGAGATGAAGGCTGCCCACCTTCTGTACCGCGCGCAGCAGGGCCGGGTGGCGGAAGCCGACGCCGAGGGCCTCCAGCGCCGCGTACTCCGCCGCGCGCAGTGCCCGTTGGGCGCCGGGGACGGTCCGCAGCAGTCGGCGTTCGGCGTTCGGCACCGGGTGGTCGGGCTTGGGCAGCACCCACTGGGCGGTGCGCTGGAACAGGTGCAGCCGGCCGACGCGGGGCTGGATCGCCGGCACGAACTGCACGGCCGAGGCGCCGCTGCCGACGACGGCCACCCGGGCGCCGGTGAGGTCGACGTCGTGGCGCCAGCGCGAGGAGTGGAAGACCTCGCCGGGGAAGTCGGCGAGGCCGGGTAGGTCGGGGAGCAGCGGTTGGTGCCAGGGCCCGGCCGCCGAGATCAGGAAGCGGGTGGTGTAGGTGCCGCGGGTCGTCTCGACGTGCCAGCGGGCGGCCGCCGGGTTCCACTGCGCGCGGGTGACCTCGGTGCCGTAGCGGATGAGGGGCGTGATGCCGTACGCGGCGGCCGTGTTCCGGAGGTAGCAGCGGATCTCGGGCTGGCCGGCGAAGGCCCGGGTCCACTCCGGGTTGGGCGCGAAGGAGTACGAGTAGAGGGCGGAGGGCACGTCGCAGGCGCAGCCCGGGTAGGTGTTGTCGCGCCAGGTGCCGCCGAGGTCGTCCGCCTTCTCGACGAGGACCAGGTCGCGGACGCCCGCCTCGCGCAGCTTGATCGCCGCGCCGATGCCGGAGAGGCCGCTGCCGATGATCAGGGCCTCGACGTGGTGGGTCAGGGCCGCGCGGGCCTCGGTCGCCGGGGGAACTTCGGGGCCGTCGGGGTTCTCTAGAGCTTCGGGGTTCTCGGGGTTCTTGGGCTTCTCTGGGTGCGGCATCTCAGGCTCCTGTCCGTGGGGCGGCGGTGGGTGCGGCGTCACGGACGGCCTCATGGACGGCGTCACGGAGGGCGTCACCGGGGGCTTCGTGGGCGGTTTCGTCGGCGGCTTCGCGGAGCGCCTCGCGGACGTGGGCCCGTGTCGTGCGCAGGGCGGTCTCCAGGACCGTCAGGCGGCGTCGGGGGTCCATGAAGTTGCCGCCCATCACCTCCAGGTCGGCGGCGTCGGGCTCGATCCGGACGACCCGGGTGCCCGTCGCCCGCAGCGCGGCGCACTCCGCGTCGAGCGTGCGGGTCATCGCCCGGCGCAGCAGGGCCTCCGCCCGGCCGAGCCCCCGGCGCGGGCCGGGGGAGCGGGAGCTCATCGGCGCGACGACGTACACCTCGTCGAGCCCGCTCGGCACGAGCAGGTCGGCGGAGGCGGTGGAGAGGATGCCGCCGTCGGCGTACCGCCCGCCCCCGATGCGCACGGGCGGGAACCAGCCCGGCACCGCCCAGGACGCCCGGAGCGCGTCCCGCAGGGCGGCCGGGCGCGTGTCGGGGTGCCCGAAGACCGTACGGCGGCCCGTGTCGAAGTCGGTCGCCACCAGCCAGGTCGCCGGATGCGGGACCCACTGCCCGGCGGGGACGAGGGAGTCCGCGAGCGCCGCCAGCCATCGGGTGTCGCCGCGGCCCTGGGGCAGCAGACCGGACAGCCCGGCCATGGTGGGGGCGGTGCCACGCAGGGCGCGGCGGGCCAGCCCGGGGGAGCCGAGGAAGGCCGCGGGCCGGGGCGGGAGCGCCCGGGGCGGGGAGGCGAAGTGGCGGAGGAGGTCGGGGCGGGCGTCCGGGCGGCCCAGTTGCGCGGCCAGCAGCTCCTCCACGCCCACGCCCGCGCCGAGCAGTGTCGCGATCTCGGCCCCGGCGGAGGTGCCGACCAGGACGTCGGCCTCGCGCGGATCCCAATCCAGGGCTCGCCGCAGCGCGTGCAGGGCGGCGATCGTCCAGGCCGCGCCGAGCGTGCCGCCGCAGCCCAGTACGAGTCCTCGGGTGGGGGGCGTGGTCGTGCGTGTACTCGGAGCGGTCACCGCGTTCACATCCCGATACTCGTCACTCGATGTCGGATATTCAGATACTCGGATACTCAGGTAATCCAGATGCCAGCGAGATCCGGATACTAGTGGTATCCGAAATGGTTGGACAGCCCCTTGCCGGAGATAGGATCCGGGGATCCGCGAGCCACCTGGAGAGGGAGCGAGACATGGCCCGCCTCAGCCGCGTCGAGAGTCAGGAACGGACGCGTGAGCGGCTGGTCGCCACCGCGCGGCAGCTGTTCCTCTCCCACGGCTACGCCGCCACCTCGCTCAGCGACGTCGCCGAGACGGCCGGCTACTCCAAGGGCGCCGTCTACTCCAACTTCCGCAGCAAGGACCACCTGTGCCTCGCCGCCCTCGACGACATCCGGGCCGAACAGCTGGCGCTGCTCACGGACGCCGTCATGGGCGAGGCCGGGATCGAGGACCGGCTCGCGGCCTTCGCCGCGTGGGCGGAGGCGCACATCGGCGACGAGGCGTGGACCACGCTGGAGGTCGAGTTCCTCACCAGCGCGCGGCACGACGCCGAGCTGCGGGGCGAGATCGCCGTACGGGTCGCGGTGATTCGTGAGGCTCTCGCCCACCTGCTCGACGCGCTCGCCCTGGAGCTGGGCGTCGCCCCGGCGATGCCCGCCGACCGCGCCGCGATGACCCTCCTCAGCCTGGGCATAGGCCTCGGCGTCCAACGCGTCGCCGACCCGACGGTCCCCACGGCCGTCCTGACGGAGACGCTGCGGCTGGTGCTGCGGATGGGCGACCGGGCGGAGGGGTGACCGGGCGGAGGGGGTGACCAGGTGGAGGGGGACCGGGCCGCAGGCCGCGTCAGGCCCGTCCCCGGGTCTCCGCCGCGCGGCGGGCCAGGGAGTCGAAGACGACGGCGACGAGCAGCACGCCGCCGGTGATCATGAACTGGACGGCGGGCTGGACGCCCAGCAGGGCCATGCCCGAGGCGATGGACTGGATGATGAGGACGCCCAGCAGGGCGGACCAGGTCGAGCCACGGCCGCCGAAGAGGCTGGTGCCGCCGATGACGGCGGCGGCGATGGCGTTGATCAGCAGCATCCCGGAGCCCGGGACCTGGGTCGCCGACGTGAGCCGGGACGCGACGAACAGACCGCCCACGGCGGCCAGCGTCCCCGACACCACGAACACGGCGATCCGTACGCGCGACACGTCGACGCCGGACCGCCGGGCCGCCTCCACTCCGCTGCCCAGCGCGAGGACCTGACGGCCGTAGACCGTGCGGCGCAGGAAGAGGTCCGCGGCGATGACGACACCGAGGAAGATCAGCAGCGCCAGCGGCAGGCCCTCGAAACGGCCCAGGACGTGGACGGTGGCGAACGAGGCCAGCGCGAGCAGCGCCGTCCGCACCCAGATGTCGCCCCTCGCCCGGTACGGCATCCCGGCCGCGCCCCGGCGTCGGCGGTCGCGGAGGCACAGGAGGAGGTACGCGAGCGGACCGAGCGCCGCCAGGCCGTAGGTGACGGCGGCGGAGCCGAAGGCGCGGCTGGTCAGCTCGGCGACCAGGCCGTCGTCGCTGAAGCTGATGGAGCTCTCCGGCCCCAGGAGGTAGAGCATCAGGCCGTTCCAGGCCAGCAGGCCCGCGAGGGTGACGACGAACGCGGGCACGCCGATCTTGGTGAACACGAACCCGTGGAGCGCCCCGGCCGCCGCGCCGCAGGCCACCGCGACGAGTACGGCGAACCCCTCCGGCATGCCGTGGTTGACGTTCAGTGCGGCGAACAGGGCGCCGGAGAGGCCGGCCAGCGAACCCACCGAGAGGTCGATCTCGCCGATCAGCAGCACGAAGACGACGCCGACGGCGACCATGCCGGTGCCGACGATCTCGACGCTGAGGACGGAGAGGTTGCGCGGGGAGAGGAAGTTCTCGTTGAGGCTCTGGAAGACGATCCAGGTCACGGCGAGGGCGAGAAGCGCGGGCACCGGGCCGAGTTCGCCCTCGTGCACCCTGCGGCGCACGGCGTGGGCGTACGCGCGGGGGCGGTCGCCGTACCACCGGCGTACGGCGTGGGACGGGCGTCCGGCCTCGGGGGACCGCTGCCCGCCGTACCACCGACGCCCCGCGCGCGACCGACGCCCGGCGTGCGACCGGCGCCCGGCGTGCGACGGGCTTCCGGCGTGAGACGGGCCTCCGGCCTGCGACCGCCGCCCGCCGTACCACCGCCGTCCGCCGTACCACCGCCGCCCGCCCTGCGAGCGGTGCGCGTCGTCCCCCGGGCCCTCTTCCCGGGGGCTTTCCTCTCCGTTCCCCCTCACGGCCATGTCTCCTCCGGGTCGGTCGGGGGGTGGCCCGCGGTGTTGTCCACCGCGCCGGTGATGGAGGAGATGATCTGTTCCTGGGAGGTCGTGCTGACGTCGAACAGGCCGTTGTTGCGGCCGAGGCGCAGGACGGCGATCCGGTCGGCGACGGCCTTGATGTCCCCCATGTTGTGGCTGATGAGGAGCACTCCGGTGCCCCGGTCGCGCAGTTCCTCGATGAGGTCGAGGAGCTGGTTGGTCTGTTCGAGGCCCAGGGAGGCGGTGGGCTCGTCGAGCAGGAGCAGCCGGGGGGCGCTCACGAACGAGCGGGTGATCGCGACGACCTGCCGCTGGCCGCCCGACAGCGTGGCGAGCGGGACGCGGACGTCGGGGATGCGGATGGAGAGGGTGCGCAGCAGCTCGCGGGTGCGGCGCTCCATCTCCACCTCGTCGAGGACGCCGAAGCGGTGGATCTCCCGGCCGAGGAAGAGGTTGCCGACGACGTCGAGGTGGCCGCACATCGCGAGGTCCTGGTAGACGGCCGCGATCCCGAGGAGCTGGGCGTCCTGGGGGCGTCTGATCTGGACGGGTTCGCCCTCCCACTCGATGACGCCCTTGTCGGGGGGCCCGACCCCCGAGATCACCTTGACCAGCGTGGATTTCCCGGCGGCGTTGTCGCCGACCAGGGCGACCACCTCACCGGCCCTGATCTCCAGTTCGACGTCCACCAGCGCGTGGACGGCGGCGAAACGCTTGGAGACGCCGCGCAACGCCAGCAGGGGCTGGACCACCGGGTCACCTCCTGGACGGGGCGGACAGGGCTGACGGGGCCGCTGGGGCTCACGGGGCTGCGGGGCCCACAGGGTTGCTGGGGCTCACGGGGTGAGTCCGGCCTTGTCGCACGCGGGCCGGAGCTTCGGGGTGCATATCTGGTCGATGGTGTACATACCGTCCTTGACCACAGTCTCCTCGATGTTGTCGACCGTCACCGCGACCGAGGGGAGGAGGACGGCAGGGATGTTCTCGTCGGTGGGGCTGTCGACGGTGCCGGTGGCGATGTCGTCGACCGTCTCGCCGCGCCCCAGCGCGACGGCCATCTCGGCGGCGGCGTCGGCCGCCGGTTCGAACGGCTTGTAGATGGTCATGTGCTGGCTGCCCTGCACGATGCGCTGGATGGCCGCGAGGTCGGCGTCCTGGCCGGTGACCGGCGGCAGCGGCCGCACCGCGCTGGCGTTGAGGGCGGAGATCACGGCGCCCGCGAGGCTGTCGTTGGCGGCCAGGACGCCGTCGATGTTCTCGCCGCCGAGGGCGGAGATGGCGCCGCTCATGTTGACGTAGCCGTTCTCCGGCCGCCAGCCGACGGTGTCGTACGACTTGCCGATCTTCACCTCGCCCTCCAGGACGGCGAGCGCCCCGCGCTTGTACCAGCCGGCGTTGGGGTCGGTGGTGGCGCCGTTCATCATGACGATCTGGCCGCCGTCGGCCTTGTCACCCATGGCCTTCAGCAGTTCCTCGGCCTGGAGCCTGCCGACGGTGTCGCCGTCGAAGGTGACGTAGCCGGAGATGGGGCCCTGGGCGAGCCGGTCGTAGGCGACGACGGGGATGTCGGCCCGGTCGGCGGCCTCGACCGACGAGCGCAGCGCCTTGGGGTCGACGGCGGCGACGATCAGGACGTCGACGCCCCTGGTGATCATGGCGTCGAGCTGTTGCCGCTGGACGGCCGGCTCGGCGGTGGCGGCGACGGTCGCGGCCGGGCAGCCGGGGCACAGCTCCTTCAGCCGCTTCTCGATCAGGGGTCTGTCGAACTGTCCGAAGCGGGAGGCTCCGCCGCCCGGCAGCAGCACGCCGACGGTGAGGTCGTCCCCTCCACCGCCGCCCCCGCTGTCCCCGCCCCCGCCACACGCCCCGGTCAGGACCAGACCGGCGGCGACCAGGAACGCCGCACCCGCCCGCCCGAGGGACCTACGCTTCACGACCGCTGTACGGCCGACGCCGAGACCCATGTCGGTTCCTTAGGGAATATGCCCACTCTTGCCCTGCTATGGACGCCTTCCTCCAGCGTAGCCAAGCCCACGGAACGGCTGCCTCCGCGCTGTCGGCGTCCGTGTCCCGCAGGGTCGAAGGGTCGTTGGGGCCAGCATGAAGAAGATCATGACGCTGGCCCTGCTGCCCGCCGCCGCCCTCGCCCTCGCCTCTCCCGCCCACGCGGACGCCACCGCCGACAACGACAGCAACTTCGGCCCCGGAGTCAACGCCGCCAACAACTGGAACTTCAGCGCCGCCGCCGTCTGCTTCCAGGAACTCGCCGTCGTGCCGGTGGGCGGGTCGTGGACCGGCGACACCGTCAACCACTGCGCGAACGGGAACGTGCTGAACCACGCCCGCTGACGGGACCCGGGTGAGGGGTGTGGTGCCGAGTCGGCGGCCGGGATTCGCGCTCGGCCGCTGCGCGACGATCGATCGGTGCCCTCATGTACACCTGATACATTTGTTACATGAGTGAGCCGGTGATCGAATCAATGGCCGAAGTCCGCAGTCACCTCGCCGACGTCATCGATCGCGCCCATCGGGAGGAAACCCCGACGATCATCACGCGGCGCGGCAAGCAGGAAGCCGTCGTGATCGACATCCAGGAGTACCAGCGCCTGCGTGAGATCGCCGAGAACGCCGAAGAGGCATGGCTCAACCAGCTGGCCGACGAAGCCGAATCCGAGGGTACGGAGGGGTCGGTCTCCTTGGAAGAGATGGCCGCCCTGCTGCGCACCCATCAGAGCTGACCTCATGGGGTACGTCACGCGCTTCACGCCGCATGCTCAGCGGGACATGCTGAAGGTTCCGCGCCCTGACGCGCTGCGCATTCTGTACCGCCTCGCCGAACTGCAGAAGGCGATGGACGCGGGAGGCACCGAGTCGTTCGACATCAAGGCACTCCAAGGGCACAGTGCCCGCTGGCGGCTCAGAGTCGGTGACTCCCGCGTCGTCTACACCGTTGAGGGCGGCCAGTTGATCGTGTGGGTCCTGGCCGTAGGCAACCGGCGCGATATCTACCGCCAAGTCCCGTAGCTCCGGGGCGCGGCGAGCTTCGTACCGAGGTTGCGGTGCCCCCGTGCGGCGCTGAGCATGGGCCGGGGGGTCGTGACGGAGGGCGGTGCCTGGATGAGTGCGAACCGTGCGTCCCGTACGTCGGACCGGGCGATTGCCTACGACGATGATCGCCTGCCGCGCTGTCTGGTCACCGGGGCCACCGGGTACATCGGGGGGCGGCTCGTGCCGGAGTTGTTGGACGCCGGGTACGCCGTACGGTGTCTGGCTCGGTCGCCCGGGAAGCTGCGGGACCATCCGTGGGCCGGGCGGGCGGAGGTCGTGCGGGGGGACGTGACCGACGGGGAGTCCGTGGGGGCGGCCATGGAGGGCGTGGACGTCGCGTACTACCTCGTGCACGCGCTCGGCACCGGGCGGGGGTTCGAGGAGACCGACCGGCGGGCGGCCGAGGTCTTCGGGGAGCGGGCGCGGGCGGCGGGCGTACGGCGGATCGTGTACCTCGGTGGGCTGACCCCCGCCGGAGTCCCCGAGCACGAGCTCTCGCCGCATCTGCGGTCCCGCGCCGAGGTGGGCCGCGTGCTGCTGGCCTCGGGTGTGCCGACCGCCGTGCTCCGTGCCGCCGTGATCATCGGGTCGGGCTCGGCGTCGTTCGAGATGCTGCGCCATCTCACCGAGCGGCTGCCTGTGATGGTGACCCCGAGCTGGGTGCGCACCCGTATCCAGCCCATCGCCGTCCGGGACGTGCTCCGTCTCCTCGTGGGGTGCGCGCGGCTGCCGGACGACGTGAACCGGACCTTCGACATCGGCGGGCCGGACGTCGTCACGTACGAGCAGATGATGCGGCGGTACGCGGCCGTCGCGGAGCTGCCGAAGCGGGTGATCGTGCCCGTGCCGCCGCTGACCCCTCGGCTGTCCAGTCTGTGGGTCGGGCTGGTCACCCCGGTGCCGGGCGGTCTCGCGCGCCCGCTCGTCGAGTCGCTGAAGCACGAGGTGGTGTGCGGCGAGCGGGACATCGTCCGGTACGTGCCCGACCCGCCGGAGGGGCCGGTCGGCCTGGACCGGGCGATCGCGCTGGCCCTGCGGCGGGTGCGGGACGCGGACGTGGCGACCCGGTGGTCCTCGGCCGCGACGCCCCGCGCGCCCAGCGACCCGCTGCCGACCGACCCCGACTGGGCGGGCGGCAGCCTGTACGAGGACCGCCGGGAGCGCCCGGTGGCGGCGTCGCCGCAGGCGCTGTGGCGGGTGGTGGAGGCGATCGGCGGCGAGAACGGCTGGTACTCCTCGCCGCTGGCCTGGTCCCTGCGCGGCTGGGCGGACCGGCTGGTCGGCGGGGTCGGCCTGCGCCGGGGCCGCCGCGACGCGACCCGGCTGCGGATCGGCGACAGCCTCGACTTCTGGCGGGTCGAGGAGATCGAGCCCGGCCGGCTGCTCCGCCTCCGCGCGGAGATGCGGCTGCCGGGCCTGGCCTGGCTGGAGATGACCGTCGACCGGGACGAGGAGGGGCACACGGTCTACCGGCAACGCGCCCTGTTCCACCCGCACGGGCTCGCCGGGCACGCGTACTGGTGGGCCGTGGCTCCCTTTCACGCGGCGGTTTTCGGCGGGATGGCACGCAACATCGCGGCGGCGGCGGAGGCCGAAGCCCACACGGACACCGCCCCCGAACCGGCCCGCACGCACTGACGGACGGGTGGGTCGGTATCCCAGGCACCTATGTATCCGCAGGTCGGATGGGGTGGGATGGTTCCACCGTGCTTGATCGGCCGTCGGCTGTTGCCTCCGGTCGTCGTGACCGCTGATGCTTTTGGTGTCGCACCGACCGGGGCCGGGCCGACCAGCCGGCCTCGTCGGGGGATTCATGTCCAGGCACCGTCCACGCACTCATCAATCACGGGGGAACACCCATGTCCATGCGCATCCGAACCAGCGCTCTCACCGCACTCGCCGTCGCCGCCCTCGCGGCCGGCTCGGTTCTGGTGGCGCCGGCCGCCGGCGCCGCGTCGAAGGCCGCCGCGTCGAAGGCCGCCGCGCCGAAGTTCCTGTCGGCGTCGCAGCTGCCGCCGCACCCGTCGTCGTCCTGGACCGCCGGGCCGGTCAAGGAGGGGGTCCCGGCGTCGCTCGACCTCTGCTTCCACACGGAGAACGTGTCCGACTACGTCTACCGGCACCGGGAGTTCCGGACCGACGTGGACACCAATGCCGTGCAGCTGACCGTCGTGGCGAGCACGCCCGCTCTGGCCAAGGGCCTGGCGAAGCACTACGACGACCTGTTCCGCACCTGCGCCGACCGTCTCGAGGCGGGCTCGCCCGACGTGGACGCTGAGGGCCGGGACTACGGGAAGCTGTCGGTCGAGGAGGGCGCCCGCGTCCGTGGCGTGAACGTCGAGACGTCCGGGGGCGCCAACGACGTCGCCCTGATGTCGGTCGGGCGCGACGGCAGGACCGTCACCGTCGTTCAGTGGCAGCAGCTGGGCGACTTCACCGGCGCACCCGTGGCCGCCTTCAAGAAGACCACGACCACGGCCGTCAACAAGCTGTACTGACCGACCGTCATCACTGCCGGGCCCTTACGCGCCCGGCAGTGACGCCGCCAAGTGCTCCCACGCCCCGTGCACCCGTTCCCCCACGATGCCGAACTGGGTGAGGAGCGCGACGCAGTCGCCGTTCTCGTCGTCGAGTTCGAGGGACGAGGTGGGGCCGTGGGCGGCTGTGGAGCGGACCAGGTGGCAGGAGTGGACGGCGGGGAGGTCCAGCTCCAGGGAGCCGTTCGCCACCGCCGCGTACACGCGGCCGCCGGCCGTGCGGTCGGTGACGTGGACGGGGCCCGCGCAGGCCTGCATCGCCGACGGGGCGAAGACCGCCACCCCGATGGGCAGGCCCACCGAGCAGACGTGGTCGAGGAGGGAGGGGAGGACAGCCGGGTCCACGTGGCGGTGCTCGCCGCCGTAGCGGGTGAGCGCCGCGCGCCGGGCGGAACCGCCGTCCGCCAGGATCGCGTCGAGCTGGGCGAGTTGGTCGCCGTTCTCCCAGGAGGGGGCCTCGGGGCGTTCCCGTACGTCGGCGGCCCCCGCCCCCGCCTCGACTGTGTCCGCCAGGCCCGCCAGCAGGCGGTCGCCCTCCGACAGGAGCCGGCCCTCGTGCACGGTCCGGCCGGACCGGTCGAGGAGGCGTACGGAGACCGCGTCCTCGGCGTCGCGGGTGAGCACGGCCGCGTCCACCCCGTCGGCGTCCAGGCGCAGCGCGATCGAGCCCGAGCCCGGGTGGACGGCGAAGGCCTCGCCGCGCAGGCTCGGTACCGCGTAGCTGCCCGCCTGGTCGAGGCGGGCGACCGGGCCGCCGGTGAGCGCCTGGACGTGGCGGAAGAGGGTCAGGCTGCGGGCCAGTTCCGGCATCCGGGGGTCGATCAGGCGTGCGGTGCCGGTGCGCCGGCCGCAGCACGCCTCGAAGCCGCAGCCGTGGTGGTCGGTCATGGTCAGTACACGTCCCGTACGTAGCGCTTCGCCCGGCGGAGCGCGGCCAGGTACTCCGCCGCGTCGTCGTCGCCACGGCCGCGCTGCTCGGCGATGACGCCCAGCAGCGCCGCCTCGACGTCCTTCGCCATCCGGGAGGCGTCGCCGCAGACGTAGACGTGCGCGCCCTCCTCCAGCCACGCGTACAGCTCCCGCGACCGCTCCCGCATCCGCGTCTGGACGTAGATCTTCTCGGCCTGGTCGCGGGAGAAGGCGAGGTCGAGTTCGGTGAGGACGCCGCGTCGGCGCAGCTCCGTCAGCTCGTCCTCGTACACGAAGTCCGTCTCGCGGTGCCGGTCGCCGAAGAACAGCCAGTTGCGGCCGGAGGCGCCCCGCGCGGCCCGCTCGTGCAGGAAGCCGCGGAAGGGGGCGATGCCCGTGCCGGGGCCGATCATGATCATGGGGGAGTCGTCGTCGGCCGGGACGCTGAAGGAGGCGTTCGGCTGGAGGTAGACGCCCACCGTCGCGTCCGCGCCGATCCGGTCCGCCAGGTACGTCGACGCCACGCCCCCGTACGTCCGCTGCCCGGAGTCGTAGCGGACCGACGCGACCGTGAGGTGGACGCTGCCGGGGTGCGCCAGCGGGCTCGACGAGATCGAGTACTGCCGGGCCTGCAACGGCCGGAGGAGCGGCAGGAGTTCGGCCAGCGACGGTGCCTCGGGGCCGGCGTCGCGCAGCAGGTCCAGTACGTCCCGGCCCCAGAGCCAGGAGTCCAGGTCCGAGCGGTCGCCGTGGGCGACGACCGAGGCCAGCTCGCTCGTGGGGGCCCGTTCCACGAGGTCGGCGATCAGTTCCTTCGACGGCGTGCGGATCTCCCGCTCGGTGCGCAGGAGTTCGGCCGTCTCCGCGTCGCCGCCCGCGTGCAGATACGTCAGGAGGTCGCCCACCAGCGTCTCGTCGTTCAGCGGTACGACCGCCAGCGCGTCGCCCGCCTCGTAGGTGATGCCGCTGTCGCCGAGGTCGAACTCGTAGTGGCGGATCTCCTTCGCGCTGTGCGGGGAGGACAGGAGCCGGTTCGTGGTGAGCCGGGAGGGGTACGGGGTGCGCTTGTTCCACGGGGAGCGGGGGCGGGCGGGTGCCACCGACGCCTCCGACGCCTTCGACACGGGGGCGCCCGTGCCCGCGCCGCCTGTCGCGCCGGTCTCCGCGACCAGGCGCTCCAGTACCGCCGTCGTCCACTCGGCGGCCGGCTCCTCGAAGTCCACGTCGCAGTCGACGCGTTCGTGCAGCCGGGTCGCGCCCAGCTGTTCCAGCCGGGTGTCGATGAGCTTCGCGGCCTGGCAGAAGTCGTCGTAGCCACGGTCGCCGAGCCCGAGGACCGCGTAGCGCACGCCCTCCAGGCGCGGGGCGGTGTCGGACTGCAGCGCCTCCCAGAACAGCCCGGCGTTGTCGGGCATCTCGCCCTCGCCGTACGTGGATGTCACCACGATGACGTGGGACATCGCGGCGAGGGCCTCCGGTGTGACGTCGTCCAGGGCCGCCGTCCGGCCGCCGAGGCCTCGCGCGCGGGCGCCCGCGACGACGTCCTCGGCGACCAGCTCGGCGTTGCCGGTCTGGGTGCCGATCAGGACGTCGATCGTCGCCGCCGGTGCGTCGGAGCCCGCGCCCTGCCGGCGTCCGGCGGCCGCGACACCGGCGAGGAACCCGGCGAGCCACGCCTCCTGCTGGGCGGAGAACGGCGCGTCGGCCGGGATGAGGGAGCCGGTCGGGGGGAGGGCCGGAGGCAGGAGGGTCACGCGGTCACCGTCTCGGTCGGGGCCTGCGGGGCGAGGCGCGCGGCGATGTCGTCGAGCGCGGCGTTCGCGAGCAGTTCGTCGAACCGGGCGGCGCGTACGCGGCCCGCGTTCTTCGTGGTCTGGTGGACGATCCAGCCGGAGGTGCCGGGCGCGTCCACGCTGAGGTTGTTGCGCTGCTTCAGGGCGCGCTTGTAGTCGTCGAGCCGCTTGATCGCGATGAGCGTGGCGAGTTCGCCGTCGTCGAAGCGGTCGAGCGTGCCGCGCAGGTACTTCACGACCCGCTGCTTGACGAAGAAGTCCTCGGTCAGGATCAGGTTCCGGACGGCCTCGGCGACCTTGGGGTCGTCCGGGCCGCTCGCGCCGGGCACCCGCTGGAGCGCGAGGTCCTGCGCGACACCGAGCACCGTGTACGACGACAGCAGGGAGAACATGTCGTCGCTGCCCTGGTCGCCGAAGGCGGGGGCCCGGCCGCCGAGGACGGTGCGGCGGTCGCGGTAGTCGACCTTGAACGCGCGCAGCTTGTCCGTCGCGATCGACGTCGCCAGCTCGTCCAGCAGCTCGTTGCGGGTCGCCGCCGCGAGGATTTCCCCGGCGTCCTGGTAGAGGAGCAGCGCGCGGGGCATCCCGCAGTACACGTGCTCCCGCTCGCTTGCCCAGTTCTCCAGCAGCCGGGCCGCGAGCGGCGAGCCGGTGGCCTCCACGTGCCAGGTCAGCAGCAGCCGTACGGCCTCCTCGTGGAAGGCGCCGTGCGCGGTGTCGGTCACGGGGAAGACGAGGAGCGAGTCGGCGCTGACCCGGCCCGGCAGCTCGCCGGAGGGGTCGTACTGGTAGAGGAAGCCGCCGCTCATGCCGTTGCCGAGGCCCTTGCCGAAGCCGCCGAGGTTGAGGACCGTGCCGCCGGTCATGTACTCGCAGCCGAAGTCGCCGACGCCCTCGACGACTGCCGTCGCACCGGAGTTGCGCACGGCGAACCGGTCGCCCGCCTCGCCCTGCACGAAGGTCCGGCCGCCGGTCGCGCCGAACAGCGCGAAGTTGCCGACGAGGACGTTGCCGCCGCGTTCGGTGCTGCCGCCGCCGGGCGCGCGGACGACGATCCGGCCGCCGCTCTGGCTCTTGCCGACACCGTCGTTGGCGGTGCCGGTGTGTTCGAGGGTGATGCCGTCGTTGCAGAAGACGCCGTACGACTGTCCGGCCGAGCCGGTGGTGCGGACGGTCACGGCGCCGTCGACCAGCCGGCGGCGGCCCCGGTCGTCGGTGGTGACGGCCGGTACAGCGCCTTCGAACTCGTGGTTGAGGAGGCGTTCCACGTCGATGCCGAGCTGCCCGCCCACCGACTTGTCGCTGTTGCCGAGGCGGACGCCGTCGACGAGCAGGGACGGCTCGCGCCGGTCGAGGAGCGCCTCGCGGACCCGCTCGATGAGGGCGTCGTCGGTGGTGAAGTCCTTCTCCAGGTACTCCGGGTTCTCGACGATCTTCTCCGGCACGCGCGCGAGGAGGCGGCGGACGTCGAGGCGGCCGACGCTCGCCGGGTGGTCGAGGAGCTGGAGCAGGTCCGTACGGCCCCGGGCCTCGCGCAGCGAGCGCAGGCCGAGGCGGGCGAGGATCTGGCGGACGTCGTGCGCGATGTTGAGGAGGTACTGGGCCAGCGCGCGCGGGTCGCCCTCGAAGACCTCCGGGTTGGTGGTGAGGCCGGCCGGGCACTTGACGTTGCAGTTCTTCGCCATGACGCAGCCGAGCATCATCAGCGCGGTCGTGCCGAACTCGAAGCTGTCGCCGCCGAGCAGGGCCGACCTGACGACGTCGCCGCCGGTCTGGTGGGCGCCGGAGCAGCGCAGCACGACCTTCTGGCGCAGGCCGTTGGCGACGAGCGCCTGGTGGACCTCGGCGACACCGATCTCCGCCGAACGCCCGGCGTACTTGAGGCTGGTGACGGCCGCCGCGCCCGTGCCGCCGGTGTTCCCGGCGACGTTGATGACGTCCGCGCCGGCCTTGGCCACCCCGACCGCGATGGTGCCGATGCCCTCCGAGGAGACCAGCTTGACGATGACGCGGACGCGGGCGGCCTTGCAGTCGTGGATGAGCTGGGCGAGGTCCTCGATGGAGTACGTGTCGTGGTGCGGGGGAGGCGATATCAGCTCGATGCCGGGGGTGCCGCCACGGGCCGCCGCGATGTCCACGGTGACCTTCGGCGCGGGCAGCTGGCCGCCCTCGCCGGGCTTGGCGCCCTGCCCGATCTTGATCTCCAGCTCCTGGAGCATCGGGTCGGCGAGATAGCCCGCCCAGATGCCGAAGCGGCCGGACGCGAACTGCTTGATCCGGGAGCCCCGGATGGTGCCGTACCGGGTGTGGTGCTCGCCGCCCTCACCGCTGTTCGACAGAGCGCCGACCATGTTGGTGCCGTGCGCGACGGCCTCGTGCGCGGTCGCCACGAGCGCGCCGTGGCTCATCGCGCCGGAGGCGAGCGAGCGGGTGATCTCGTGCGCGGGCTGCACCTCGTCGAGCGGGACGCTGTCGGGGGCGCTGTCGAGGAGGGCGAGGAGGTGGGCGGCGGTGCCGGAGGCGGTGACCGTGACGCCGTCGGCGTCCACGGCGACGGTCCGTACGTCACCGAGGCGGGCGAGGCCGTCGGCGAGGGCGGCGTGACGCTCGGCCGCCTCGGGCCCCGGGGAGGTGAGGCGCAGGTGGACGCCGTCCGCCGTGACCGTCACGGCCAGCCCGCGCACCGTGACGCTCGCGTTCCCGTCCGTGGAGAACCGGCCCAGCTCCCGGGCGAAGTCCTCGGCCGTACGCAGGCCGGTGACGTCGGCGGGCAGCGCGAGCACGTCCCGCAGCGCGGCCGGGCGGCGCGAGCGCTCCTCGTGCGTGGTCCGCAGGAAGGCGCGGTAGCCGGGGGTGATCCGGAACGCGTCGATCTCGGCGTCGCTGAGCGCGTCGTACCCGGTGTTGCGGTACGCGGCGTCGGTGATGCCGAACGCGTCGTCGAGCTGGCCGAGGGTGAGCAGGCGCAGCGCGTCGGAGTCGTCGGGCTTCCCGAACTCCGGGCGCTCCTCGACCATGTCGCCGAAGCCGCGTACGGCGGTGACGCCGAAGGAGTGGCCGGCGCCGTCGGACCGTTCCTTGAACAGCCCGAGCAGCGGGATCTGCTGCTCGGTCTCGACCGTGCGGGCCCGCTCGTGCCAGTCCGTGGCGGCCTGCGCGATCCGGGCGAACCCGACGCCGCCGACCGGGGCCTCCATGTGCGGGAAGGCCTGGGCGAAGACGTCGTCGCGGGTGTCGAGGTAGTTCGGCTCGAAGAACTCGCCGCCGATGTAGCTCTCGGCGGTGCACAGACCGACACGGCCCATGGTCTTGGCGAGGGACTTCTCGGCCGCCTTGCGGAACTTGGCGAGCGCCCGGTCGGTCTCGGTGATCTCGCCGGCCGGTGCCGCCGCGCTGGGGAACTTCTCCTCGGCGCGCAGCCGCGCGCTCAGGCTGTAGACGGCGGAGGCGCCGAAGCCGAGCGCGGTCGCGACGTGGTGCGAGGAGGCCAGCTGGCCGCTCTCCACGACGAGCGAGACACGCAGCCGCAGCCCGGTCTCGATGAGCCGCTGGTTGACGGCCGCGACGGCGAGGATCACGGGCAGCGGGGCGCGCGTGGAGGAGACGGCCCGGTCGGTGAGCAGAGCGATGCCGCCCTGCTCGGCGGCGAACCGCTCGACGTCGTCGCAGAGCCGGTGCAGCGCCGTCCGTAGGGCGTCGGCGTTCGCGGTCTCGTCCCCGGCCACCGGCTCGTAGAGCATGGCGAACCGCTCCAGCGGCACGATCCGCTGGTCCCGCAGCCGCACCATGTCGAGGTGTCCGAGCACGGGCGAGGAGACGACGAGCTGGCGGCCGTTGGTGGCGTGGGTGCCGTCGGGCTTCGGGCCGAGCGCGACCCGCATGCTCATGCCGTCGGCTTCGCGGATGCTGTCCAGCGGCGGGTTGGTGACCTGGGCGAACCGCTGCGAGAAGTACTTCGCCATGCCGCCCTCGGTGTCGCTGAGCGCGTTGATGGCGTTGCCGTAGCCCATCGCGGAGATCCGCTCCGAGCCGGTGGCGAGCATCGGGTCGAGCATGAACCGGAAGCTCTCCTGGTTCAGCGCGTACGCCACGTACCGGCCGGCGAGGCTCAGGTCGCCGTCGTAGCCGAGCGTGGTGGTGCCCCGGTAGTAGTCGGGGGCGGGCAGGTCGTCGAGGTTCACCCGGGCCGCGTCGAGCAGCTCGCCGTACGGGCGGCGCGCGGCGAGGGCGTCGAGCACGTCACGGGTGCGCAGCACGCGTCCGGTGCGGTGGTCGACGACGAGCATGCCGCCGGCCTCGATGCGGCCCCGGCGCACCACCTCGTCGTCCGGGAACGCGACCTGGCCGGCCTCCGAGGCCACCATCAGGTACTCGGCCGTCTCGACCGTACGCAGCGGGCGCAGCCCGAGCCGGTCCAGGCGGGCGCCGACGACGTCGCCGTCGCTGAAGATGAGGGCGGCGGGGCCGTCGTTCTTCTCCTCGTAGAGGGAGAAATACTCCAGCATGTCGCGGACGGGGGCGGGGAGCGTGCGGTCGTTCTCCCAGGCGGGCGGCATCAGGGAGACGACGGCCTCGACGAGGTCCAGGCCGTCGTCGAAGACGCGGCTCTGCAGGGTCTGGTCGAGGCGGCTGGAGTCGGACTGGCCCGGCGGGCGCACGATGCTGCGGGTCCGGGCGCGCGCGAGGGCCTCGTCGGAGAGCCGGTTCTTGCGGTCGGTGTTCAGCTCGCCGTTGTGCGCCATCAGCCGGAACGGCTGCGCCATCGTCGGGTGCGGCTCGGTGTTCGTGGAGAACCGGGTGTGGAAGTACAGGGACCGGACGGAGTGGCGGGGGTCGGTGAGGTCGCGGAAGTAGCCGACGAGCTCACCGGAGTTGAGGCGGCCCTTGAGGACCTGGGTGCGCGTGCTGAGCGAGAGCGGGTACAGCCCGGCGTAGGTGTCGGTGTCGGCGTAGGCGACGGCCTCGACGGCGAGCAGCGCGCGGTGGGCGGCCGCGTCCACGTCCTCGCGCGACCACTCCTCGGGGGCGCGGAACACCCATTGCACGATGGGCAGTTGGTACTGCTCGGCGGCGGGCCGGGCCACGCTGTGGTCGACGGGCACGTCCCGGACGAGCAGCGTCTCGAAGCCCTCGTCGGCGACGCACCGGCCGACGAGGTCGACCGCGCGGGCGCGGCGGTCCGGGTCGGTCGGCACGAAGCAGTTGGCGACGCCGAAGTGCCCGGCGCGCAGGTCCTCGCCGGTGAGCGCGGCGAAGAACTCCACCGACAGGTCGACGCTGACGCCCGCGCCGTCGCCGACACCCTCGGCGGAGGTGCCGCCGCGGTGCGGGATGGCGCGGAGCGCCTCGTCGCCCTTGAGGATGACGTCATGGCTCGGCGTCCCGTCGAGGCGGGTGAGGAAGCCGACGCCGCAGTCGCTGTGGTCGCGGGCGGGGTCGTACAGACCGACGGGCGTGGCAGATGCGTGATTCAAGGGCGGGTCCCGTGACGTGTTCCGGCTGGGTGTGCCTCCCAGGCCCTTGAGGCACTGGGGGAGGAACGGCCAGGCTGCGTCGGTGAAGCGCTCGCCGCGGGCGGACCGGTGTGACGTCCGGGGCCCTGAGTGGTGCGATTGACCATAGTAAGGCGGGCCTAAGTTCCCGGCAAGGGTGTGCCGTGCACGTATGTGCCGGGTGGGTCCCGCGTGTGGGGGCCGGGTGGGTTCCTGCGTGTGTGTGCCGGGTGGGTCCGGTCAGGAGCCCTGGCGCTCGATGAGGGCGGTGCACTGCTCGACCAGCCGGCGGGTCGGCTCGTCGACGAGGGTGAACGGCTGGAGCTGGAGAGCGACGCCGCCCAGCCAGCCCGTCAGGTCCTCCGCCAGCGCCGCGGCCCCGGGACTGGCCGCGAACGTGGGGATCAGGGCGAGCAGCAGCCGCGCCCAGGAGCCCCCGAACTCGCGGAACTGGAGGCGCATGGCCGTCACCCGGCCCTGTGAGGCCGAGGCGAACAGACAGTGCGCCTCGCGCCCGAGGAGGCCGGCCGCCCGGGTGGCGGACGGGTCCGGATCGTCCAGCAGGCGGACGGCGACGAGGGCGAGCAGGGTCGCGAGGACGGGCGCGCTCTGCGGCGCGCAGCGCAGCGAGGGCGTCACGGTCGTGGCCCCGGCCGCCGGGTCGAACGCGAGGTCGCGCAGAACGGACGGCACCTCGTCCTCGCCGAGCAGGCGGGCCGCGGCGGCGATCGCGGCGGAGTAGGAGGTGTGCGGGCGCCCCGGCCCGGCGCTCCGGCCGGTCAGCGCCTGCCACTCCCTCGTGGCGTCGGCCTCGACGGCGGGATCGATGCCGCGGGCCTCCCGGACGAGGTCGTTGCCCTCGGCCGTACGGCCCGCGACCCGGAGGTTGAGTCCGTGGCGGGTGAGGGCGGAGGCCAGGTTGGTTCGGTCGTCCGGCCCGTCCGGCAGGGCCATCACCCGCGCGCTGTGCACCTCCGTCGCCCCGACCGCCAGGGCGATCTCGGCTCTGCCCTGCTCGGTGTGGACCCGCGCCGCGACAGCGGCGGCCTGCCGCAGGTACCGCCCGTGGGTGAAGGCCTCGGCGGGCGGGCCGCCGTTGACGGTCCCGGCCTTGGCGAAGTAGTACCGGACGGCCCAGTCCGCGGCGCAGACGGCGAGGTCCCGGTCGCCGTACTCGTACAGCACGCCCGCGTGCAGGCTGAGGACCCGGGCGAGGTCCAGGTTCAGGGGGCTGTCGCCGGAGTCGGCGCCGAGGTCCAGGTAGGCCATGACCGCCTGGTCCGACTCGACGACGGCGGACACGCCGTGCCCCCGCCGGGTCAGCGCCTGGGCCTTGCGGGCGTGGACGTCCGCGAGGAGCGGCGCCATGTCGGACTCACCGGCGCCGACGAGTGCCTCGTAGACGCCGGCGCACTCCGTGAGTACGGCGAGAGCCTCGTCCGGCTGGTGTGCGGCGGCCAGCGTGGAGCCCAGGCCGTACAGGAGGCTGCCGAGCATCCGCCGGGCCTCAAGGTCGTCCGGGTTCCGGTCGATCAGCAGGTACATCAGCCGCCGGGCCTCCTGCTGAAGCGGCACGGCCTGGGGGGACAGGCCTTCGAGCATCCGTTCCTGCGCCTCGGAGAACAGCGCGCCCACGCGCCGCTTGAGAGCGGCGTCGGGGTCCTCGTCGGCCGGGCCCGCGCCGGGCGTGGGTGGGGGCTCCGGCTCCGCACCGGCCGCGGAGGTCCCGGACTTCGACCGACGACGCCACCTCACACGACCACCCCGCCCCTGTCCCGTACCTTTCCTCCCCTCGCAACTTCCTTGTAAACAGGGCCAGTTGTGCGGCGTCAGAGGGTGCGCGCCGGGAGAGGCCGGCGGCGGTATGTGAGGGCCCGCGCCGGGGACGCGGGGGCGGCCCCGGACCGGATCGCGGGAGGGCGGACCGGGGCCGGACGTCCGCCCCGCCGAACCGGTACGAAACCCTCCGAATCGTGCGGCCCTTCGCATACATCCAAGGACGCGTCGTGCGCGTCTTACAGGGAAGTCCGCTGCCCGCAAGGGGAGTTCAAGGGAAGCTCGCCGTCATCGGAGGATCTGATGGAACGTCGCCTCGTCATCTCGGCCGTCACCACCGCACTGTGCGCCACCACGCTCGTCGGCACCGCCTCGTCCGCCTCCGCCGCCCCCCAGGCCGTCGACTGCCGCAAGGTGAAGTGCGTCGCCCTGACCTTCGACGACGGGCCGGTCAAGGACACCCAGCGGCTGTTGGGCGTCCTGAACGACCGGGATGTCAGAGCGACGTTCTACGCCGTCGGCACGAACGTCCAGAAGTACCCGGCGACGGTGCGCGCCGCGTCGCAGGCCGGCCACCAGATAGGCAACCACAGCTGGGACCACGCGAACCTGACCAAGCTCAGCGCCGCGAAGGTCAAGTCGCAGCTCTCCCGCACGGACACCGCGATCAAGCAGGCGACCGGCAAGAAGCCCACCACCTTCCGCGCCCCCTACGGCGCCCACAACGCGACCGTCCGCTCGGCCGCCGGGCGACCGCTGGTGCACTGGAGCGTCGACACCCTCGACTGGAAGTACAAGGACGCGGCCCGGCTCGTCAAGTACGTCAACGCGGAGACCAGGCCCGGCGACATCGTCCTCATGCACGACATCCACAGGACGACGGTCGACGCGGTGCCGGGCATCATCAAGGCCCTCAAGGCCCGCGGCTTCCACTTCGTCACGGTCGACCAGCTCTTCGCCCCCACCAAGCTCCCCGTCGGCAAGGTCACCTACCACAACCGCGCCGCCTACCGCCCCTGACCAGCCCCTGACCAGCCCTTTCACTCGTACGGCAGGAGTACGGCACCGGTGCGCCGCCCCAACGGCGCACCCACTTTCGCGTCACTTCCGCACCACCGGCCCCACACGTCTCTGCAACCAATCGTGTTCGTTCCGTTGACACCCGGCACATACCCTCCTAATGTCTCGCCAATATTCCGACCATGTGACGAGATTTCGAACGGTTGAAAGGCACGTGCCCGCGTATCACCGGAATCAGCCCCCACGTGGTCGGAGCGCAGTGACGCGGCCCGACCGGCGTCGCGGCACGCTCCGGCCGCGGGGTCGGAACAGCCGGTGTGCGGTGAGCCCCCGACGACCTCGGCGGCCCCGCGCGGTCCACCCGGCCGCCGAGCGGATGCTCCCCGGGACGACCCGACCCGCTCCGCCGCCCTCCCGCGGTCATCCGGCGCGCCGTCACCCTGCCCACGACGACCAGAACGGGAAACGATCACCATGCGCAACCGAAGAGCCGTCCTCGCGGCCCTCGCCGGAGCGACCTCCCTCGCTCTCACCGTGTCCGCCTGCGGCGGCTCGGAGGCCGAGGTCGCTTCCGGGGGCGGCACGATCGGTATCGCCATGCCGACCCGGGCCTCCGAGCGCTGGCTCACCGACGGCAAGAGCGTCGTGGAGGACCTGAAGGCCAAGGGGTACAAGACCGAACTGGTCTATGGCGACGACGACCCCAAGGCCCAGGTCGCCCAGATCGAGAAGCTGGTCGAGCAGCGCGTGGACGCCCTCATCGTCGCGGCCATCGACAACAAGTCGCTGGGCGGCGTGCTCAAGCAGGCCGCCGCCGCGGACATCCCGGTGATCTCCTACGACCGGCTCATCCTCGGCACCAAGAACGTCGACTACTACGTCTCCTTCGACAACGAGCAGGTCGGCCGGCTCCAGGCCCGCCACATCATCGACAAGCTCGGCCTGGAGGACGGCAAGGGTCCGTTCAACATCGAGCTGTTCGCCGGCTCCCCCGACGACAACAACACCAAGTTCTTCTTCGACGGCGCGATGCACCTGCTCCAGCCGTACCTGGACAACAAGCAGTTGGTGGTCCGGTCCGGCGAGACCGACATGGACCAGATCACCACCCTGCGCTGGGACGGGCCGACCGCGCAGAAGCGGATGACCAAGGTCCTCGCCGAGTCCTACCGCACCGAGAAGGTCGACGCGGTCCTCTCGCCGTACGACGGCATCTCCATCGGCGTCATCAACGCCCTGAAGGCGGACGGCTACGGCACCGCCGGGAACCCCCTGCCCGTCATCACGGGACAGGACGCCGAACTGGCCTCGGTGAAGTCGATCATCGCGGGCGAGCAGTCGCAGACCATCTACAAGGACCTCAGGCAGCTCGCCGAGCGGGCCGCGGAAATGGCCGACGACATCCTCAACGGCGACACCCCCGAGCTGAACAACAGGCGCGCCTACAAGAACGGGGTCAAGGCGGTCCCCGCGTACCTCCTCCAGCCGATCAGCGTCGACAAGTCCAACTACGAGTACATCCTGCTCGGCAGCGACTACTACACGGCCGAGGACCTGAAGTGACCGCTGTGGCCCGGATCACTCCCGGAGGCCGATGAGTTCCGCCGCCCGCGCCGGTCATGACGGACGAAGAACGACCGAGGCCGGGCAATGCCGGGCCGGACAGGAAGGGACGCGACCGCCATGACCGCACCCGTGAAGGGCCCCGCCAGTTATTTCCCCTCGATCGAGAAGAAGTACGGCCGTCCGATCGCGGAGTGGAAGGAACTGATCCGGTCGTCGCCGTTGAGCCGGCACATGGAGCTCGTCGCCTGGCTCAAGAGCGAACACGGCCTCGGGCACGGCCACGCCAACGCGCTCGTCGCCCACACGCTCGCCGAACGGGCCGACTGAACCGGGACCCCTGTCACCCGTTCCCGTCAGACCGGCGCCCCTGACGCCCCGTTCCCGTCAGGGGCCGGTCGTCGCGTTCAGCGGTTCGGCCGGTCCCTTCAGTACGGCCAGGAGTTCGCGCATGGCGGCCAGGCCCGCTCTGGCCTGGTCCGCGGCGCCGTCGAGGTCGTCGCGTTCGGCGTGTGCCACCACCTCGTGCGCGTGGCGCAGCACGGCCTGACGCAGCTCGGCGGCGATCCGCTGCCGCTCGGCGTGCGCCTCGACGACGGCGGACCACACCACCGCCGACATATGACTGACCTCCCGCTGGGTGACGTACTCGCGGCGCCTGCGGACGAACACGCCCACGCCCCACACGCCGGCCGTCACCACGGCCAGAGGCAGCGTGAGGAGGACGGCGAAAAAGACGTGGAACCAGGGGCCGATGCCCTCCGCCCGGGCCGCGTCGGCGCCGTCCAGCAGGCCCAGCGCGACCGTCGTCGACGCGAGACCGGCGGCGACCAGCCCGATCGCCGGCCAGGTGCGGTCGGCGGGCCCCGCGAAGGCCGCCACCGCGTACAGGGCGACACAGTCCGCGCCGGCCCCCGCCAGCGTCAGCGCCCACGCCACGTTCGCCGGCAGCAGCCCGAACGCCAGGCAGAGCGCCGGGATCCAGGCGGTGGCCAGCACCACGAGGAGCACGGTCCAGGGGGCCCGGCGCCGCCACAGCAGCGCCAGCGCGTGGAGTACGGCGGGCGGGCAGGCCGCGACGGTGGCGCCGGGCCGCTCGATGAGCACGGCGACGACCGGGAGCGTGATCAGGGCCAGCACGGTCGCCGCGTCGGCCCAACTCCAGCGCGACCGAACCGAGTTGACGCCGCCGCCCGTCTGCGGCCACGGCAGCCGCGCCCGCACCGCCCACCCGGGAGCGTCCCCCCGGGCCCCCGACACGAGCGTCCCCCCGACCCCCCGCGCCCGGTCCCGCATCCCGGCGGTCCCGCGCCCGCCGCCGAGGCCTTGCGTGCCCCGCGTCGCGTCGGAGGTGGCGGGGGGAGTCGCGCCGGCGGCCTCCGCGGTGGTGGAGCCCGTGGCCGGGGGCGGGGTCGCGTCGTCCTCCACGAGGACGTCCAGGGTGCCGTCGGAGTCGCGGATCACCACACGTACCGTCGCGCCGGGGGCGTAGCGGAGCGTGTTGGTGAGGGCCTCGCGTGCGATGCCGAAGGCGGCCTCGGCCACCGGCCCCGTCAGGCCGGCCGCGCCGGGGGCGATGTCCACGTCGACGCGCTGGCCCAGACGTACGCAGCCCGCCGCGAGTTCGCCCACGCGTTCCGCGAGCGGGCTCTCCTCGTCGGCCGCCGACGTCATCATCACCGCGACGAGCCGGTGCAGCGCGGCCACGGTCTCCCGCCCGGCCTCCGCCGCCAACCGCAGGGCGTCGGCGGTCAGCCGGGGGTCGCGGTCACCGACGTGGCGGGCGGCGTTCGCCGTGACCACCACGGAGGTGAGGTGGTGCGCGCTGACGTCGTGCAGTTCACGGGCGAGCCGGTGGCGTTCCGTGGTCGCCGCGGTGACCCGTACGGCCTCGGCCCGTGCCAACTCCCGTTCGGCGGCCCGCCGTCCGGCGAGCCACCGGCGGCGGGTGCGACCGACCCCCACGGTTCCCGCGTACACCGCGAGACTCGCCAGGGCCTCACCGCCCACGTCGACCGCCGAGTCGTACAGCAGCAGCGCCCTGACGACGCCCGAGGCGACCAGGACGGACGCGACGAGGACCGCCGTACGGGCGGGACGCCGCACCGCCACCGAGTACAGCGCGACCACACCCGCCACCGCGGCGGCAACCAGCGCCCGGTCCGGCACGACGAACCCGGCGGTCAACAGGGTGTCGATGACGAGCGCCGCGACGACCGGGTGGCGCCCGCGCACCCCGAGGACGACGCAGGCGACCACGGTCACGGCCGGGCCGACGACGAGTGCCGTCGTCTCCACCGTCTGGCCGCGAGAGAGCGCGAGCCCCGGCCAGAGGGACAACTGCGCGACGGCCAACAGCGCGGGCAGCAGCCAGTTCCGTAGGAGCGCCATGATGGCGTCGATCATACTTTCGGTTCGCTGTCGGGGTCCTGCCTATCCCAGGGTGGAGACACGGGTCGTGCCCACGGCCGACGTGGAGGCTGCGCACCACCGGAATGCTGAGGGAATGACGACGAGTCACCCCTCCGGCACCGACGAGCCGCCCCGACACCCGGCACCGCCGGCTCCGTACGGGAGCCCGCCCCAGTACTTCACCCCGACCCCCTACGGCACCCCGGCCCCCGGCCTGCCCTGGTATCCGCCCCCGGCCCCCGTGCCCACGGCGGAGCCCCTTCCGTATCACCGGATGGCGGTGGCGGCCGGGGCCCCCGGTCGGTGGCGGTCGCCGCTGGGGACCGCCATGGTGCTCGGCGGTGCGATCCTCGTCGCCCTCGCCGTGTTCGTCGGCGGCGAGATCGCCGGTGCGGTCCTCGACCGTCCCCGCGACGCCGACGGCAACGTCGTCTGGGGCGGGACCGGCGACACCGCCCTGACCCTGCTCTCCCTCGCCCTGTGCATCCCGGTGGTGCTGCTGGCCGCGCGCTGGGTGCAGCGCCGCCCGGCCGGCACGGTCTCCTCGGTGACGGGCGCGCTGCGGTGGCGCTGGCTGGGGCTGTGCCTCGCGGTGGCGCTGCCCGTGTCCGCCGCGATCATGGGCCTGTCCCTGCTGCTGCCCGCCCCCGAGGGCGGCGGACCGGAGCTGACCTGGGCGGGGCTGTCCCCGTTCCTGCTCGGCCTCGCGACCGTCTGTCTGCTCGTACCGTTCCAGGCCGCGGCCGAGGAGTACGTCTTCCGCGGCTGGCTGATCCAGGCGGTCGGAGCCTGGTTCCGCTCACCGTGGGTCGCGGTGGCACCGCAGGCGGTGCTCTTCGCCGCCGCGCACGGCTGGGGGACACCCTGGGGCTTCGTCGACCTGGTGGTGTTCGGTCTCGTCGCGGGCCTGCTGACCATCCGCACGGGCGGCCTGGAGGCGGCGATCGCCCTGCACGTCCTCAACAACCTCCTCGCCATGGGCTTCATGGCCGCGATCGCAGGCGGCCTCGACACCGACGAGACGGCCGCCGACATGGGCCCGCTGATGCTGGCCGTGGACGTCCCGCTGGTCGTCCTCTACGCGGCGGTCGTCCTGTACCTCGCCCGCCGCCGAGGCGTCAGGAACACGACCCATGGTCTTCACTCCGTGGGACAGGGGTACCCGGTCCCGGGCCCGACGACCGCGCCCGCGCACACCCGGTGAGCGTCCGGCGACCCGCGAGGGGGACGACGGCATGCAGACCTTCCTTCCGTATCCCGGCTTCCGGGCCTCGGCGCTGGTCCTGGACCGGCGCCGGCTCGGCAAGCAGCGGGTCGAGGCGCTGCAGGTGCTCCGGGGGCTGATCGTGCCGGGGTACGGGTGGCGCCGGCATCCGGCCGTACGGATGTGGGCGGGGTACGAGGAGGCGCTGGTCCGGTACGGCCTGGAGGTCTGCGCGGTCTGGTGCGATCTGGGGCATCAGGACAGCTGCGCGGCCACCCTGGTCGCCGACTTCGCCGCGTTCCGCCCCGACACGCGCCCACGTGACCAGGCCCGACTGGCCGCCGCCGGGGAACTCCCGCCCTGGCTCGGCGACGACGCCTTCCACCGCAGCCACCGGTCGGCACTCCTGCGCAAGGACCCGGAGATCTACGCCCCTTCCTTCCCCGGCGAGCCGGACGATCTGCCGTACGTCTGGCCGACCTCGGACCGCGAAGACCCTCCGCCCTCCGACGGGAGGCCCGGCGCTGCCGCGTAGGACCGCGTAGGACCACTTGGCAGTGTGGGAGCGGGGGAGCGAGAGGTGTGGCGGGCGTCACGCGCCCGGAGAGAATGTCTGACGCGTCAGTTACTGTTCTCTCAGGTGAGTCGCCCGCAACCGGCGGGCGCCACGCCCCGCCGAGGATTTCCATGAAGCTGGTCTACGTCTTCGATGCCTACTGCGGCTGGTCGCACGGGTTCTCCGGCACCCTGAGCGAGGTCGTCGCCCGCCACCCCGACCTGCCGGTCGAGGTCGTCTCCGGCGGCCTGTTCACCGGCTCGCGACGGGTGCCGATCCGGCGGTTCGGTCACGTCCGGGGTGCCAACGCCCAGATCGCCGAGCTGACCGGCGCCGAGTTCGGCGAGGCGTACGAGCGGCTCGTCGCGGACGGGTCGTTCGTGATGGACTCCGAAGCCGCCGCGCGCGGCATGGCCGCCCTGCGCGACGCCGCCCCCGACCGCGCCGCGGAACTGGCCGTCGAACTCCAGCGCGCGTTCTACGTCGACGGCCTCAGCCTCTCCGACCCGGCCACCTACCGGAAGATCGCCGAGGGCGCCGGACTGGACGCCGACGCCGTGGTCACCGCGTTCGAGTCGCCCGGGACGAAGGCGGCGGCGGAGGCCGACTTCCGCCGCGCCGCCGAACTGGGCGTCACCGGCTTCCCCACCCTCCTGGCCGTCGACGGCCAGGGAAGCGTCACCGAACTGGCGTACGGCCGCGCCACCGCCGACGAGATCGACGCGCGGCTCGCCGCCGCGGCCATCCTCTGAACCACCCCCGCCCCCGTCCCCGCCCCCTGGGATCCCCCGCACACCCCCGTCAAGGAGCCAACGATGAGCACCCTCTCCTACAAGGTCCTCGACCTCGACTTCCCGGCAGGCAGCAAGAACAAGACCGCCACCCTCGTCACCGGCGAGAACGAGGCCCTGCTCGTGGACGCCGCCTTCACCCGCGCCGACGGCCACCGCCTGGCCGCCGCGATCCTCGACTCCGGCAAGAAGCTGACCACCGTCTTCGTCTCCCACGGCGACCCCGACTTCTACTTCGGCGCCGAAGTGATCGCCGACGCCTTCCCCGACGCGGTCTTCGTCGCCACCCCGCTCGTCATCGACCACATCCACCACTCCTACGAGGGCAAGCTCAAGGCCTGGGCGGCCCTCGGCGCCAACCTGCCCACCCGCCTGGTCGACCTCGAACCGCTCACCGGTGACCTCACCCTGGAGGGCCACCGCTTCGAGCTCAGGGGCGGTCCGGCCGCCCTGCCCGACCGCCACTACCTGTGGCAGGCCGAGTCCCGCGCCCTCCTCGGCGGCGTGCTGCTCTTCCAGCAGGAGCACGTCTGGGTCGCCGACACCCCCACCCCGGGCGACCGCGCGGCCTGGATCGACCTGCTGGACGAGATGGCCGCGCTCGACCCCGAGCTGGTCGTCCCCGGGCACCGTCTGCCCGGCACCCCGGCCGACGCCTCCGCCATCGCCGCGACCCGCGCCTACCTGCTCGCCTTCGAGGAGGAGCTGGACAAGGCCGCCGACGGCGCGTCCCTCACCGAGGCGCTCGTCAAGCGTTACCCCGACAACGGGATGGGGATCGCCGCGCAGATCGGCGCGAAGGTCGCCAAGGGCGAGATGAAGTGGGGCTGACGGGGATGACCACCACCGACTTCGCCACGTCCACCGCCCCGGCGGACGTCGTACGCCGTCAGTACCTCGCCTCCGCGGCGCGTGACCTGGCGGCCCTGCGGGCCACCCTCGCCCCCGACGTGGAGTGGACGGAGATGGCGGGCTTCCCCCTCGCCGGCACCTACCGCACCCCCGACGGGGTCACGTCCCACGTCATGGAGAAGCTCGGCCAGGACTGGGACGACTGGACCGCCCACGACGACACCTATGTCGTCGACGGCGAGAACGTCGTCGTCCTCGCCCGCTACACCGCGACCAACAAGGCCACCGGCAAGCACATCAACGTCCGCGTCGCCCACCACTTCACCGTCCGCGGCGGCCTCATCGTCCGCTTCGAACAGTTCGTCGACACGGCCCTCGTCCGCGAGGCCATGCCGACCTGACCGCATCGGCCGTTCCCGACACCCGGCCTGACGCCGCGTCAGGCCGGGCGGGGGGCCACCCACAGGGCCGAGGAGGTGCCGCAGAGGTCGCCCTCGGCCGTGGCCAGGGCGGCGCCCACACGGTGCTTCCGGCCCTCCTCCGCGACGACCCACGCGTACGACACCAACCGCGCGGAGATCGGCACCGGCCGGAGCAGCCGGGCGGTCAGCGAGGCGGTCACCGCGCCCCCGGGCATCGTCCCGAGCTGCCGGCCCGCCGCGTTTCCCGGGCAGTCCAGCGCTCCCCACACCAGCTCCGCCGGCAGCATCCCGTCGGCGTCCGCGAGCGCGGGGCCCGGTGTCCACGCGGTGGCCACCAGGTCCCGCCCGGGAACGCCTCCGCAGTGCAGGCGGAGCCCGGTGTCGGGCGTACGGTCGAGCCCGCAGCCGAAGCAGTCCACGGCCCCCGCCGGAGGTGCCGCGCGATAGGCCTCGGCCGCCGCGGACGCCTCTGCCCAGGACGGGGGTGCGGGTACGCCGAGTGCCGCGAGGTCCGCCTCGTCGGGCACGGCCGCCGCGAGGACCCCGTCCGCGCCGGTCAGCACGGCCCCGCCGTCGGCGGTCCGCGCGAGCCCCACCGGCACGTCGACGGGCGTCGGCCGCCGGAAGTCCACCCGCACGGTCCCGGCCTCCGCCCGCCGGGCCAGCACCCCCGCCACGTACCCGCCGAACGCCACCCCGGGATAGCCCCGCAGCAGGTCGGGCACCGTGATCGTCTCGATGTCGCTCATACCGCCCACTCCACCACAGACCTGCTGACGACCGCCGGAGCGCGCCCCCTCACCGCCCGACCGCCCCCACACGGCCGGGCCGGGGTCAGCAGGTCTGTTCGAGGTAGCCGCCGGTGCCCTCGGGCACCACGTCCTGGTCGCGGCGGACGATGCTCAGTTCGCCGCCCCAGCCCTCGCATGCGTTCGCCAGGCCCTTCGCCGTGTACTCGACGACGAAGACGTTGTCGTCGAACGCCTTCGCGAAGTCCCCGCACTCGTCCCACTCGCCGCACTCCTCCACCACGGCGAAGTCCATGCCCACGGACGCGCGGTCGGGCGCCAGCTCCAGGGTGTTCTTCTGGGCGACGGCCAGGCCCTTCGCGTGGGCGTGCGCCGACAGCAGCTTCATGAAGGCCTTGGCCTGATCGGCCGTGAGGTGGTCCGGGAAGCGGGTGAACGTGTCGTAGTTGTCGGGCTCGACCGCCTGGTACCCCTTGGCCGCGCACTCGTCGATCCAGCCGTTCACCCGCGAGGCGACGCGCTCCCGCTTGGCGGCCGTGCGAATGTCCAGGACCGCCTCGTTCCACTCCTCGTCGCGGACGACCTTCCCGTCGGCGTCGCGCAGCAGCAGATCGGAGTCCCAGTCGTCCTCCGCGTCCTCCTGCGCCTGGAGGGCGTTGAAGTTGCAGATGTTGTACGCCCCCGGCGCGGCCGGGTCCTCGTGGCTACGGCTGACCACCCGCACGCCGGCCGGCAGGGAGTACGCGCCGCCGATCTGGTAGTCCCACCGCACGTGCTTCGGCGGCAGCGCCACCCCGGCGGCCCCGGACCCCGACCCAGCTCCCGGTGTCGGCGCGGATGCGGTGGAGGAGGCGGGCGCACCGGCCGACGGGGAGCTGTCGCTCCGGTCCGCCGGGCTCTTCTCCTCCGTCTCCCCGCTCGTCGTCATCAGCGTGAAGCTCAGCCCGGTGACGACCAGGACGGCGGCGAGACCGATGAGAACGCGCAGCCCCCGCCGCCCCCGACGAGCGGGACGCCCACCGGAGGTGCCCGGCGACTCCGGTGCCCCCGGCGACCCCGATGCCCCCGGCGACCCCGATGCCGCCGGCGATTCCGTAGAGGCCGGGGAGTCCGACGAGTCCGGGGAATCCGGCAGCGTCAGCACCATGCGGTGCAGGTCCGCGAGGTCGGGGCGGGCGGTCGGGTCCTTGGCCAGACAGCGTTCGGCGATGCTCCGGAGCGGTTCGGCGACCCCGTCCAGGGCCGGCGCCTCGTACATCACCTGGTAGCCCGTCAGGTACGGGCTGCTGCCGTCGAACGGGCGGGTGCCGGTGGCCGCGTACACGAGCACCGACCCCAGGGAGAACACGTCCGACGCGGCGGTGACCTCCCGGGGTGAGGCGAACTGCTCCGGCGACATGAAGGGCGGGGTGCCGATCAGTCGCCCCGTCACGGTGAGGGCTTCGTTGTCGACGGCGTGCGAGACGCCGAAGTCGATGACGCGGGGACCGTCCTCGGCCATCAGCACGTTGCTCGGCTTCAGGTCGCGGTGCACCACCCCGGCCCGGTGGATGTCCCGCAGCGCCTCGACGAGGCCCAGGGCGAGCGTGCGCAAGGCGCGTCCGGTCAACGGGCCGTCCTGGGCCACGACATCGGACAGGGTGCGGCCGGGCACGTACAGCGTCGCCATCCACGGCTGCTCGGCGTCCGGGTCGGCGTCCACGACCGGCGCCGTGAACGCCCCGCTCACCTGGCGCGCCGCCGCGATCTCCTGCCGGAACCGCGTACGGAACTCCTCGTCCTGCGCGTAGGGCGGGTGGACGACCTTGACCGCGACCTGCCGTCCCGACGCGGAGCGGCCCAGGTAGACGATGCCCATGCCGCCGCTGCCGAGTCGGTCGGTCAGCGTGTAGCCGCCTATGAACTCCACATCACCGGGCCTCAGCGGCATGCCCGTCACCTTTTCCTGTGCCGTGCCTTCTCTAGGCTGTTCAGTGAGAGCAGAGTAGCCGCGCGCTTTTACCGCGAGACAGCGCTTACCGGGACACACTGATCACCGGCCCGAGTGCCGCTGTTCACACCGCTGTTCACACCTGTGCGCATGCTCGGCCTTCCGCACGTGCAGTACGTGACCGTCCAGGGGCAGCGGGGTCAGGTCCACCAGGGCGAGGCCGGCGTCGGCGAACAGCTGGCCGTAGTGGTCGGCGCGCCGTTCGCGTCCGCCGACGTTGCACATCATGTGCAGGTCCCAGGCGGTGGCCAGCGAGACCGAGCCGTCGGAGGGCAGGACACGCTCGACGACGAGCAGTTCGGCGTGGTCGGGCATCGCGCGGGCGCAGTGGCGCAGGATCTCGCGGCAGCGCTCGTCGTCCCAGTCGTGCAGGACGCGGGACAGGACGTAGACGTCACCGCCCGTGGGCACGTCCGCGAAGTCGCCGGCCACGAAGGCGCAGCGGGTGCCGTGGCCCGCCTCCGTCAGCAGGCGGCGGGCGGCCTCGACGGCGTGCGGCCGTTCAAGCAGGACCCCGTTCAACCGGGGGTGCGCGGCGAGGAGGCGGCCGAGCAACTCCCCGTTGCCGCCCGCGACATCGACCACCGTGGCCCCGGCCGGCGCCTCGGCGGCGGCGGTGAGCGCCGGATGCGTGGGCAGCGGGTCGAACATGGCGGCTCCGGCGGCCATGGACCGGTCGAAGAGTTCCGCCAGTTCGGGGTCGCGAGCGAAGTGGTCGAAGTGGTTCTCGCCGTAGAGGTGGTCGAAGGCGACCTCTCCCGTGCGCACGGTGTGCCCGAGTTCGGCGAAGGACCGGTAGAACGGGCCGCCGTACATCAGCGCCAGCGCCCGCATCGACCCCGGCGCCTCCGCCCGCAGCAGCGCGCCCGGCGCGGTGAGCCGGAAGCCGTCGCGGCCCTCCGCCACCACACCCAGCATCACGAGGTACCGCAGCAGAACCGCGAGGTTCTCCGGCCGTGCGTCGACCTCCCGGGCCAGCTCCGCCACGCCGGTCCCGCGTTCGCCGTCCATGGCGTCGGCCACCCCGAGCCGGGCGAAGGCGGTCAGCGCCTGGGTCGTCCAGGCCCCGGTCAGCAGGCGCAGGAGCGTTTCGGCGGGCTGTCGGGCGCGATGCCCGGCGAGGTGGTCGGCGAGCAGGTCGCGGTGGTCGCCGGGGACGTACAGCTCCACGCGCCGGTACCCGGCCTTGGCCTCGGCGGGCGCGTCGAAGTAGAACACGGTGCCGTTCTCGTGCGCGTTGTAGCCGCCGCCGTCGGGGGTGGCCCCGTGGCGCGCGAAGGTCGCGCACAGGCCGCGCAGCGCCAGCGGGTCGGGTGCCACGACGTCGAAGGCGAGGTGGGTCTCGTGCTCCCGCTCCCGCTCCCGCGCGGCCAGCGGCTCCAGGCCCGACCCCGGCGGCACGGTCAGCGCGAACACCTCGACCGTACGGCGCTCCCCGTCCGCGCCGGTCACCACCGGTCGCAGGATGGAGACGTCCAGCTCGGCCACCGGCCGCCGGTGCCGTACGGCCAGTCGCTCGCGCACGACGACGCTCGGCCTCGGCGAGGGCACCGTGCCGAGGCCGCAGGCGGTGAGCATGGCGCGCAACTCCGCCTCGTCGGAGGGGAAGACGAGCAGCGCGGCATGCGAGAAGCGGCAGCGCTCCGTCAGGGCCCGCAGCTCGGGACCGTCGAGTCCGGGCAGCAGCAGCGGGAGCAGTGCGGCGGTGTCCTGTTCCTTGACGAAGTCGACCGTCGCGCGCAGGCGGGACGTGTCGCCCGACGACGTCGTGATCGTCGTGATCATCGCGGGGATCCTCATTCGGGGGTGGGGAGGTGGGGGCGGAGAGGGAAGGGGGGAGCTCATACGCCGACGTAGTGCTCGGCGAACCAGTCCTGGCGGCTGCGTGAGTCGCGCAGCGACGCGAGGCGGGAGCGCCGCAGGGCGTTGTGGAACAGGGACGTGCCGTCCGTGCCGTCCGTGCCGGACGGGCCGTGCAGCAGCCCGATCATCCAGTGCGAGAACTCCTGCGCCCGCCAGATGTACGCCAGACTGCGCGTGGAGTAGGCGTCGAGGCCCTCGGTGTCGCCGTGGCGGAGGTCGTCGATCAGGGCGCGGGCGAGCAACTCGGCCTCCAGGACGGCGAGGTTGGCGCCCTTCGCGGCGGACGGGCTGATGAGTCCGGCGGCGTCGCCCACCAGGAACAGCGAACCGTGGCGCAGCGGTTCGAGCACATCGGACTCCAGGTCGACGACGGCCCGCCCCACCACGGGACCCCGGTGCAGCGGGCCGTACTCCGTCGCCCGCATCCGCAGCTCCAGCTCGTCCCAGACGCGTTCCTCGGACCAGGCGGCGGCCGGGGTCCCGCGCTCGCACTGCAGGTAGTAACGGGTGATCTCACTGGTCCGCGCCATGTGCCCGGCGAAGCCCCGCTCGTGCGTCGCGTACCCGACGGCGTCCAGGCTGGGGGGCGCCTCGGCGAGCAGTCCGAGCCAGGTCACCCCGTGGTCCAGGTGGTGCCGGCGCACCGAGCCGGCCGGCAGCGAGCGCCGGGCCACGCCGTGCCGCCCGTCGCACCCGGCCACGTACCGCGCCCGCCACCGGCCGGGCCGCCCGTCCGGCTCGCGCACGGTCACCGAGGGCCGATCCGTGTCGGCGTCGAGGACGTCCACGGCCTCGGTGGCGAAGCGCACCCGGCCGCCGGCGGCCAGGAACCGGGTCAACAGGTCGGTGACCAGGTGCTGTTGGGGGTAGACGGTGTGCCGCTCACCGCGCCCGAGGCCGCTGTAGTCCAGCCGGAACCGGCCGTCCTCCGTGCGGAACTCGCAGGTGCTGTGGGCCTGTCCGTGCCGCCGCAGCCCCTCGGCCAGCCCGTGCCGCTCCAGGATCCGTACGGTGCGGGCGGCCAGGAACCCGGCGCGCGCCCGGGTCTGGACGTGCGCGCGCTCGGCGCGCTCCAGCACGACGCAGTCGATCCCGCTGTCCTGGAGGAGATTGCCGAGCACGAGCCCGGCCGGCCCGGCACCGAGGACGACCACATCGGCTGCTCTCCGGATCTTCCTATCTGTCACGGGAAGGGATGGTAGGTGCCCAGAAGTTCCCTACTGGACGAAAATCACCTGAACGAGAAGAGCGGAAACCGTGACGTGTCGTCAGGCGTGCCGTGGCGGGGCGCGGTGTGCCACCTGCGGTGGGACCGCACACCCTGCCACCGTCACCGGCTCAGCCCGTCGCGGGGAGTTGGCTCCGGTTCCGGCAGTCCCGGCAGCGGCTGTGTCCCGCGGAGCGGAAGCCTCGGTCGCAGCCGTCGCAGTTCCGCATGTGCAGGATCACCGGGCGTTCTGGGGTTTCGGGGCTTCCGGTCGCCGGTGCCGGTGTGGTCAGGGGTGTCTCCTTGAGGCGGTAGGCGAGGATGCCGACCGGGCGGACGAGGAGGTCTGCCGGGAGTCGTGCGGTGAGGTGGTCGGTGATCTGGGTGGGCAGGAGGCCTGCGCCGAGCCACCGGGTGACGGCCGGGGCGAGGCGGGCGGCTTCTCGCGCGGACAGCACGAGGCGGGGATCGACCCGGCGGAGGCCGGCGAGTACGGCGATGGCTCGGGGGTCGGCGTCGGTGAGTGGGGCCGGTGCCTTCTCCGTCTCCACCTCCGTCTGTACGGGCGTCTGTACGGGCGTCTCCACTGCGTCCCGCACGGCCCCGGACGCGGGTGCGGGCGTGGCCGCGGCTGGCCGCTTCCGGGGGCGGCGAGGCTTGGGCGGCCTGGGAGACCCGCCGGGATCCGGGTCGGGCTTGCCGCCGGGTACGTCGTAGAAGTACGTCCGGGTGCGGACCTGGCCGGTGGGCGTTCGCTCGCGGCGGCGTTCCAGGTATCCGGCCGCTTCCAGTTCCCTCAGCGCTCGCGAGATGAGGATCTCGCCCTCGTCGAAGTGGGCGCACAGGGCGGTGATGCTCACGGGGGTGCCGCTGGGCAGGGAGGAGATGTACGTCGCGACGCCGACCGTGACCGCGCTGCCGCGCCGCTGGGCGAGGGCGTTGGAGATCACGGTGAAGTCGGCCGTCAGCCGGGTGCGTACATGGATCACACCGGAGGTCGGAGCAGCTCCGGCGTCGGCGCGCAGGGGCGCGTTAGACTGCGAATCAGCCATCGGGAAGGTGTTGTCTTCCTGGTTGGTCAGGCCCTCGTTCGGGATTGCCGTCCCGGCCGGGGGCCGAAGTCTGTGTGCGGTTGTCGCGGCGAACGTAACCGCCCGCATCCTGCGCCTGCAAGCCGGTCACTCGGACGGGTGATGCGCCCCTCGCGGTCAGGGAGGGTGGGTGGGCGGGTAGTTCTTTCCCCCGGTTCTTTGGGGAGGTCAGCGGCCCGCCGGACCCTCGTGGGCAAGGGCCCGGCGGGCCCGGAAGACGGACGGCGGCCGGGGCCCGGCTGTCTCAGGGGCGGTGGTGCGGCCCGGCTTTCAACTCGCCTATGAACGCGGCCCAGGAGGCGGCGTGGAAGCACAATGCCGGACCGTACGGGACCTTGCTGTCACGGACCGGGACGACGGCCTCTCGGAACCCGTCGGCCACCTCCACGCAGTCGCCCCCCGCCTGATTGCTGTAGCTGCTCCTGCGCCAAGCGGCGCCGTTCAGATCGAGACGGGAGATTCGAGCCACGGTAGTTGCCCTCCATCGTGGACCGGATCATGTCGATTGACATGACCGGGGGCAGGGCTGCCGCCCGCAGCCGATCGTAAATCACCTTGTAACGGCTGACGTTGGTTGGTTCCTCGATCAATTGGCCATAGTCCGAACCCTCTGTGTAGGCCACTTCTGAGCCGTCCGACAGGGTCAGGATCGTCAGCGAACCGCCCATGGCCTCATGCCCGCCTTGGTCGAAGGGCAGTGCCTGCACAGCGATGTGACGTTCCGTGGCAGCGTCCAGCAGTCGCGCCAACTGCTTCCGCATCACGGCGTGGCCACCGATCGGACGTCTCAGTACCGCCTCGTCCAGGATCACGCAGAGCTCCGGCCGGCCGGGTGAACTCAGCCTCTCCTGCCGCCCCATACGGGCTGTGACTCGCTCCTCCAACTGTTCCTCGCCGTCCAACAGAGCGTCCAAGCTGAGAACAGCCCGCGCATAGTCCTCCGTCTGCAACAGACCCGGCACCACATGCGCCGCGTACTGCCGGATGACCACCGCCCGCGCCGAGTACTCCATGAACTTGCGCGACCAGTCGGGGAACGCCTCCCGGTACACGTACGGCCACAGGTCCACCAACAAGTCGTCCGCGCCGAGGGCCGCGTCCAGCGCCCGCGCCAGCTCCAGCGTCGGCTTCGCTCCGGACGCCCGCTCGATCTGGGTGATCCGCGTGCTCACCACGTGCGTCCGGTCACCGAGCTCGGCCTGCGTCAGTCCGGCCGCCGTGCGGAGCCTGCGCACCCGCGCGCCGAACAGCGCCGCCATCGACGCGCTGGGATCAATTCCGTTGGCCAAAGCGTCACTTCCGTTCCTTACGGACTGAAAAGTAAGGCTGCGTCACCTGTCGAGCGTAGGGCGATCAGACGACTCTTGGACACGGAACGTGACGATTCGCGTACTCCGCGAGATGTCTCAGCTCGACAGACAAGGACGGAACAGCCGTGCGGACAGCAACCACCACCCCGGCAGACGGACCACGGCGGAGCACCGCGCACCTCGCGGCAGAAACCGTCGCGCTCGGCGACGAGGTGAAGCCGGGTGAACTCCCCGCGATCGCCGAGCGGTTCGTCTCCTCTCCGCGAGGTGCGCGGCTTGCCCGGCGCCTCGCCGTCAGGCACATGGAGGAGTGGGGCTACCCGGCGGCGTCCGACGTGTCGTGCAGCGTCGCTCTCGTCGTCGGCGAACTCGCCGCGAACGCCGTACGGCACGGCCGAGTCCCCGGACGGGACTTCGGTCTCCGGCTCGCCCTCGACCTGGCGGCAGGGCTGGTTCGTATCGAGGTCGCCGACGCCGCCTCCGCGAAGCGGCCACCCACGGCCCCGCCCTCGTCGTACCCCGAGGGCGAGTCCGGGCGAGGGCTGTTGCTGGTGGACGTCCTGGCCGCGCGCTGGGGATCGGAGCCTCGTCGCCCGGTGGGCAAGACGGTGTGGGCGGAGGTGCCCCTTGAGGCACAGCCGGTGTTGAGGCGGTAGCCGCGTGCCTCCGCCTCTCCTGTCCGTGCGAGGCAGGCGCGGGCGCCCCAACAAGGTCTGTGACAGCGGTGATTCAGGTCTGCGGACGTGCCGTCAGGCAGCCGCGGCGGGGCGTGGTGTGCCGCGGAAGACCTGGCTGAGGTGCCAGTCGAGGTGGCCGGCCGCCACAGGGCGCACGCCCGGTTGCGGGCCGATCAGCGCGCGGCCCGCCAGCGCGAGGACCTGCTCGCGGGCGGCGGCGCTGTGGCCGACGAAGCGCTGGGAGACGAGGACGCGGTGGTCGGCGCCGACCCCGAGGACACCCTTGTCGAAGAGCTTGTGGTGGAGCGAGCACAGGCACAGCCCGTTGTCGACGTCGTCCGGTCCGCCCAGTGCCCACCAGCGCACATGGGCGGCTTCCAGGCCGACCGGGACGGGGCCGAGCCTGCCGTCGTAGCCGCAGAAGGCGCACCGGTACTCGTAGGCGGTCAGTACGAGGTCGCGCATGCGGCGGTCCCGCTGCCTGCGCGCGGCCGAGAGGTGCACGACCTCCGTCGGCTCCGGATCCAGGCCGACGGCCTCGCACAACTCGCCGTGCACGGAGGGTGGGAAGTGCCGGTCCAGCAGCAACCGCGTGATCCGGTGCAGCAGTTCCGGCTCGCCGCGCAGCGCGGCACCAAGTTCCGGCGCGAGCCGGCCGGTGGCACCCGACTCGCGCAGGTCCCGGATCCCGCTGCCGGGACTGCCGGGGCCGCGATCCGTACGGACCTCCCACACGCCGTCGCTGACCAGGTGGTGGAACGGGTACGCCGGTGATGTCTTGTGGGGCGGTCCGTACTCGGTCAGCAGGCGCTGGAGGTCCTCCTCGACCGCGCTGTAACGGAGTTCGCCGTCGGGGTCCTGCTGGAAGCGGCCGAGGGCGTGCAGGAGCAGCAACGGCTTGTGCGGAGCGCGCGTCCCGTTCCTGGTCCACTGCCGCAGTCCCGCGATGCGCTCGAGCCAGTCCATGGCGGTGATCGTAGTGAGGCTCGGTGGCCCGGGTGAAGGGCCGGCGGCCGGGGTGAAGGGCAGGGCTTCGGCGTAGTCGCATGACGTCCGGTTCGTGATCATCCGAGGCCGAGGAGTGCGAGGGGGCGGCGTGGGTCGCGGGCGTTGCGGCGAAGGCCGGCTGCGATGTTCTTCACTCCGGCCGTGCGGAGGACTCCGATAGCGAGGTTGCGCCAGGTAGCCATCACGCGGGGCGCGTTGCCGGTCCGCAGCTGGGAGGAGTCCTCGGCGAAGGTGGTGTCGCGGACATGGTGCAGGGCCTCGATCTTCCAGTGGTCGCGGACGAGTTCGGCGAGCTGGGCCGCAGTGGCCTGTTCGGCGGTCAGGCTGGTGACGGCGTAGACCGTCTTGACGGTGGTCTTGCCGGTCTTGCGGTCGGTGCGGCGGCGCTTGATCTGGACGGCCTGGCGGGCTCCGGGGAAGAGGAGGCTGTTGACGGTGGCGACCTTGATCCGGCGGATCTCCGAGCGGCCGTGGCCGATGCCCCGGGTGCGTCCCTGAAGCGGGATGTCTTTCCAGGGAAGGGACTTGAGCTGCCGACGCAGCTTCTTCTGGTTGCCCTTGACGATCACGATGTAGTGGGCGCCGTGGCCGAGGAGGTAGTCAGCGTGCTCGCGCTGGGTGTGCATCGCGTCGCTGGTGACGACGGTTCCTGCCAGGTCAGCGACGGTGTCCAGCAGCGGCTGGAAGCAGGTGATCTCGTTCGTCTTCTCGCCGACGTCCAGCTGGGCCAGGACCAGGCCGGTGGCGTGCTCCAGTGCGGCGAGCAGGTGGATCTTGCGGCCCTTCGCTCTGGCCGCGCCGCGCAGGCTCTTGCCGTCCACTGCGAGGCCGCGCAGCCCGGTCGCCTTCGGGCGGCGGTCGGCGAGCCATCGTCCGACCGCCCGGTCCAGCGCGTCGCCGTCGATGCGGGCCAGGAGCCGCCGGACCGTCGTTTCCGCAGGCAGGAGCCGTTTCGGGAACAGTGGGTCGAGGCGTATGCCGAGGGTTCCAGGATGTGTGGCGGGGCGTCGGCGATCCATTCGCTGACTGCCAGCACAGAGGTCGCCCCCGCCAGAACTGCGCACGCGGCCAGCGCGAGCACGGCAACCAGAGCGTGCCGTACACCGCGTGGGTCTCGTGGGTCGGGCACCTCGGCCAGCCGCTCCAGCAGGCGCGGGACCTCGTCGGATACGACCTCGGGATGCTTGCGGAGCTGGTCAAGGGCGCGCGGGATCAGCGATGATGCGTCGACAGGCACGGTCTTCCACTCGGATCACGGGGCGTAGAGAACTCCATGATCTTCGAAGCCCGTGCCTGCCACGTTCCGGGTACCACCGAGTTGACAGACCGTCATGAACCGGGCCCCACACGACAACGTCGAAGTCCTGGAAGCAGGGCCGGTCAGTCGACGTCGAAGCCGCCCGAGTCCACGTCGGCGCTGTCTCCGCTGTCCTCCCGGTCGGGCCCGCCCGGCGGCCCGGCCGTTTCGCGGAGCTGTGTGCTTTTGGCGGAGAGGAATATCCCGGTGATCCCGCCCGCTATGCAGGCCATCATGAGGGCCATCCCCGAGAAGAACAGGGCGGCCCACGGCGGCCTGCTGGTGTCCACGTCGAAGAACATGAGCAGGAACGCGCCGGGCAACACGCCGAATATCCACGAACCGCAGACGGTAATCACGGTCAGGCTCTGGTGGAGATCGGAGAAATCTGCGTCGTCCCGTCCCGGCCACACGACCGGGATCAAGGCGATCGCCTGACAGGCCAGGCAGGCGAGTTGGATGACGGCGTAGCCCGCGAACCAAATCGGGCGCGACCAGTAGTACACCAACCCGGCCAGGGCGCTGAGGAATGTGCCCGCGTTACCCACCGTCACCCACACCGAGCGGGACCGTACGAAATCGGACACCGCGTCGAACACCTCCACCCAGAACCATCCCTGGGTGAAATCTCTCCGCCTGAGGTTGTGTTTGATGTTGTTCAGCATGCGCCCCCCGAGTGTGCCGGTGTCGTCCCTGCCCTGCATCATGCCCACGTCAGGGGACTCTTCCACCGGGCGCAGCCTCGCCGTCGGAGCCCTACGCACGGCCGGGGTGAAGAACATCGCGGTTGGTCTCCGCCGCAACGACCGCGACCCTCGCCACCCCCTCGCACTCCTCGGCCTCGGATGATCACGAACCGGACGTCATGCGACTACGCCGAAGCCCTGGGGTGAAGGGGCGGCGACCGGTCTGGATCGCCGCCCCGACTGCGGCAGTTGCCGACGAAACACCCATACGGTTTTGCCCCCAGGGGCAATTACCGCCGATTCACAGAATCTTGATCCAGGACGCGCTCACCCCGCCGGGGTGATTCGGCCAGGTCATGACGTTCCATTTGTTGATTCCGGCGGCGGGCTGCCATGCCGCGTCGCCGAACCACTGGACGCGGTTGTTTCCGGTCGAGATGCGGGTGATCCAGGAGTTGCCGGGAAGGGGGGCCGTTCCGGCGTTGGCGAAGCACACGTTGGTGTCGGAGCGGCCGGGCTGATGGTAGGTGACCTGCACGAAGTCGGCGCGACCGCAGCCGACTTCATTGATCGCGAAAGCGTTCGTCGTGGTGACGGCGGTCAGGGAGGCCGTCAGCGCCAGGGTCGTCGTCGCGGCCAGGGTCACCCGCTTGGCGAGTTGTCGCATGAAAATTCTCCACCTTCCGAATTCGACAGATTGCGCATCGGTCGACTGTTAATACGGGTCGGCGGGGAACCGGGTTGCTTCGCCGTGGCGGAGTTCTTTCAGGCTGCCCTTTGGGGCAACTCCGGTGGCGGAAAGGGCATGGACGCCGGGGGTCGCAAAAGACTTCCCGCTCCGCTGAACCCCTTCCTTGTATCGCGCATCTAGAGGGGTGCAGAAGCGCACCGAGGCGTGCGCCGATTCGTGTTCGAGGGGAATCCGAGATCTCATGAAGAGCAAGCTGACCGCCATGGCCCTCGCGGCGATCGTCGTCACCGGCACCGCCGCTGCCGCCACTCCGGCCTCCGCCGCCGCGCCGACCCGCTGTCACACCGCGGACCTGAAGGCCGGCTTCGCCATGGGGGATGACGCGAAGCCCGAGATGCAGCAGACCGAGAAGCAGACTCAGGCCTACATCTGGTTCACCAACAAGAGCGAGCGCACCTGCACGCTCTCCGGGTTCGCCGGTGTCGACATGGTCGGCGCGCAGACGACCGACGGCACGTGGTCGCTGATGCGCTCCGCCCAGAAGCCGCAGAAGCTGACTCTGGAGAAGGGGGACACGGTGGACTTCAGCATCACCCTGCTCCCGGTGGCCGCGTCGACGCCCCGGGCGGAGAAGTTCGTCCCCGCGAAGTTCCTGGTGACCCCGCCGAACGAGACGGACCACTTCACCCTGACGTGGCCCTTCGGCGGCCAGATCCTCAAGCAGGACGCCGCCACCCGCCCGGCCACCTACCTCAACCCGATCGGCCTGTAACCGACGCGGAGAAAAAGGGGGCGGCCTCGCACAACGAGGCCGCCTTCTCAGCGCTCACGACCGCGGACGGCGTCGGTACCGGCCATGTCACCGGAGCGGAGGTCAGGTCATCGGCTCCGTCGCGTGTCGGACGGTTGGAGGAGTTGGTCGACGGGGGCGTAGTCGTCGGTGAGGGGGCGGGCGTCGGCGGTCCAGGTGGTGAGGGGGGCGCCGGTGGTGATCCGCCAGCCGATTCGGCGGGTGTCCAGGGCTTGCTGGGTCGCGTGCAGGTCGACGGGCCGGTCGGAGGCGAGCACCACGAGGTTGCCGCCTTCGGAGGTGGCCGTCGGGTCGAGGCCGATGTTCGAGGGGTCGCCGACGAGGGCGACGTGCTCGAAGGTCTCGGCGAGCGTGGCCACCTCGGCGCGGGCGAAGGCCAGGTCGCCGTGGTCGATGAGGTTGGCGACGTACAGGCCGTCGGGTTCGAGGACCCGGCGTACGTCGGCCATCGCCTCCACCGTGGTGAGGTGCCACGGCACGCTGACGCCCCCGAAGGCGTCACCGACGACGAGGTCCCGGCTGTCGGCGGGCAGCGCCCGCAGACCCAGTCGGCCGTCCTCCACACGTACGTCGATCCCGGCCTCCGCCCGCAGACCGAGCCGTTCACGGTCGATGCGTACGACCCCGCTGTCGATCTCGGACACGAGGCTGCGCGTCCCGGGCCGCGTGGCGGCGAGGTAGCGGGGGAGGGTGAGTCCGCCACCGCCCAGATGGTGGGCGGCGAGCGGCTCGCCCTCGGGAAAGGCCGCGTCGACCGCCGACGCGATGGCCCGCACGTACGTGAACTCCAGGAACGTCGGATCGTCGATGTCGACGTAGGAGTGCCGCACGCCGTCCAGCACGAGCGTGCGGCCGCCGTCCCGGTCGGGGTCCGCCACGACCCGGGCGCAGTGGTACCGGGTCTCCGCGTCGCAGGCACCGGGCGCGACCGCGGTGCCGAGGCCGCCGGCGACGACCGCGAGGGCCAGGGCGGGGGTCCCGCCCCACCGGCGCGTACGCCACTCGACCAGCGCCGAGCCGACCACCAGCAGGATGCCCAGGCCGACCAGGATGCCGCTCACCGGCAGCCGCGACACGAGGACGAAGCCGGTGAGGACCGTGCCGACGATGGCGCCGACCGTGCCGACGCCCGACAGCCGGCCGACGACCGTCCCGGTCTCGGCGAGGCGGGTGAGACGCAGCTTCGTCACCATCGGCGTCACCGCGGAGAGCAGTGCGCCCGGTACGAGGATGGTCAGCGACGCGATCAATAGCAGCAGCGCCGGTGCCCACTCCGCGGTGGTGCGCAGCACGGCGGGGGTGAGCGCCACGACCGCTCCCGACACGCCGAGCGAGGGGCCGATCAGGCGGCGCGGGTCGACCTGGTCGGCGAGGATCCCACCCAGCCACGAGCCGACGGCGATCGCCGTGAGGGCGATGCCGATCACCATGGTGCTGGTCTCCAGGGTGAGACCGAGATAGGGAGCCAGCAGCCGCAGGGCGACGATCTCCACCACCAGGACCGCCGCCGACGACCCGAACACGAGCACGGCGGCGGTGCGGGAACCCAGTCCGGGGCCGCGAGGACTGCCCTCGGCGCCGGGTGAGGACGACGATCCGGTCACGGCCGCCATCCTCGCACGCACCGATCGACCGAACAGCACCCGTGGCTGACTGCCCGACGGCGGCCGTTCCGCGTCCGCCCGGCGGCCGTTCAGTGTCCGTCGCCGCAAATTCGTTGGCGGCGGACGTACGACCGCTGCTAGCTTCCCGGTGGCCGTGCGAGAGAACGAGGAGGTGGTACCCGTGAACGCAGTATCGACATGGGTGCTCCCCTCCGGGGTCACGGTCGGGCGATAGGTCGTCGTCCGGGAGCGCCGTTCGCGCGCACTCCCGAAAGGCACGACCATGCGCTTCATTTCCGAGCAACGCCTCGACGACGGCGTCCTCGAACGCGAATTCACCCTCGGCGAGATCCCCGGCACCTTGTGGGCGCCCGAATGGACGCCCGCATCCTCCGCACCGCTCCCGCTGATCCTGATGGCCCACAACAACGGCCTGCCCAAGGCGGACCCCCGGCTGGTCGCCCGCGCCCGATACACCGCGGCACGCGGCTACGCGGTGGCCACCATCGACGCCGCCGGATGCGGTGACCGTCCCCGTTCCGCCGCCGACGAGCGGGTCCGCGCCGAGCTGGGGCGGGCGATGCGGGCCGGCGAACCGGTCGACGAGCTTCTCGAGTCCCTCGTCGGCCCCCTGGTCGAGAACGCCGTCCCGGACTGGCGGACCACCCTGGACGCCCTCCTCCAACTGCCCGGCATCGGCGGTCCCGTCGGGTACTCCGGCGGTTGGGCGGCCCTCGGTATCCGGCTGGCGGCGGTCGAGCCGCGCATCGCGGCCGCGGGCTTCCACGCCGGGGGATACGTGCCCCGCGCCCAGCGCGAGGAGGCCCGGCAGGTCACCGTTCCGCTGCTGTTCCTGCTGCAGTGGGACGACGAGGGCAACCCCCGGCAACGGGCCCTGGACCTCTTCGACGCCTTCGGCAGCAAGGAGAAGACCCTGCACGCCAACCTGGGCGGCCACACCGGCACGCCGTGGTTCGAGCTGGAAGACGGCTGCCGCTTCTTCGACCGCCACCTGAAGTGAGACCGACCGTACGTCGGCACGGCGGGTCCTGACGTCAGGTGTTGACGGCAGGACCCGCCGTCGTCGCACGGTCACGGCACCACACGTCCGGACCCGCATCGGTCTCCCGGCGCGACAGTTGGCGTCCTGGACCCCCAACTCTCCCTGATCGCACGTGACTTGTTCTGCACTGGAGTCGGAACTTGTGCGAATACTGTGCGACGACGTGACAGGGCGATGAGGAGGAACAAGAAGTGATCCGTGTCTCGCGCGTGACGACCGCCGTGGCGGCGGTCCTCGCGCTGGCGCTGGCGTCGCCGGGGGCGGCGCTCGCGGCGCCGGAACCGGACCCCGGGCGGCTGTCGGCCCCCGCGTCCGCAGGACTACCCGAGGGCTGGCGGACCACCGGCTCCGGGAAGTCCGCGGAGCTGGTGTGGCGCTCGCCCGAGAAGGTGCCGGTGGGCGACGCCCAGGTCGAATTCCGCAGCGGGGACCGCCTGTTGGGCATCCCCAGACCCGCCCCGGACGGGCGCACCTTCCGGCTGCCGCTCGACGGCGTGCGCCTCGGCAGCACCGACGACCTGCGGGTCGAGGCAGCCGGGCGCCGGCTGGACGCGGCCGGAGCGAAGGCCGCGGCCCGTGAGCGCCGCGCACTCGACGCCGCGTCGGACGACCCGTCGCGCCTGCCCCGCACGGCGACCGTGAACAAGGTCGACCCCGGTGTGCCCGGCCCGTTCCGTACGACCAGCGGCGAGTACTCCCTGCCGTCGGTCCACCTGCCCGGCTACGACACCGACGTCGAGATGAAGGCCGTGGTGGTCGCGCCGGAGGACGCCCCGGGCAGCCGCCCGCTGGCGCTGTTCCTCCACGGACGCCACGTCACCTGCTTCCAGGGCGAAGACGTGACCCTCGAATGGCCCTGCCCGGCCGGCCACGAACCGGTCCCGAGCTACCGGGGCTACCAGCACGACCAGCGACTCCTCGCCTCCCAGGGCTATGTGACGGTCTCGATCTCGGCCAACGCGATCAACGCCCAGGACTGGCAGGCCGACGACGCCGGTGCCCAGGCCCGCTCCTCGCTGATACGGCTGCACCTGGCCCACTGGGCGGACTGGGCCGCCGACCCGTCCACCGCCCCCGACGTCGTACGCCGGGCGCCCCGCGCCGACCTCGGCCGGGTCATGCTGGTGGGCCACTCCCGGGGCGGCGAGGGCGCAGACCGCGCCGCGCTGGACAGCCTCACCCCACCGCCCGCCGACGAGGACGGCTACCACGGCGAGACCCGCTGGACGATACGCGGAACCGTCCTCATAGGCCCCACGATCTTCGGCCAGAACCCGGCCCCCGACGTGCCGTCCGTGACGATCCTGCCGGGCTGCGACGGAGACGTCATCGACCTCCAGGGCGAGCTCTACGTCGACGGCACCCGAGGCGTCAGCCGCGGCAAGGCCCTGCACAGCGCGGTCTACATGACCGGCGCCAACCACAACTACTTCAACAGCGAGTGGACCCCCGGCCAGGCCACGGCACCGGCGAACGACGACTTCCTGTACGGCGGCGACGAGCACGACCCGCTGTGCTCGCCGGGCACCGCGACCCGGCTCACCGCCGCGCAGCAGCAGAAGGCCGGCTCGACGTACATAGCCGCCGCGGCCCGGCTGTTCGTCGCCGGTGACGACGCGGCCCGCCCGCTGCTCGACGGCTCGCCCGTGCGCGCCGCGTCCGCCGGTCCCGCCCGCGTCCTCACCCACGCCGTCGGCGCCGCCCGCTCGGGGGCGTTCCTGCCCGTGCCCTCCGCCACGGTCGGCGGCGGCCGGCTGTGCGCCCAGGTGGACCCGGACCCCGGCGCCTCCTGCCTCGACCCCGATCTCATGACCGCTTCCCCGCACTTCGCCCAGTGGCGCGGGGTGACGCCCGGCAAGGAGCCGGACCGGTACGCGCTGGCCATGGAGTGGAGCCGCGCCGGCACCGCCACCACGCTCAGCCCCGCCCGCCCGGTCTCCCTGTCCGGCGCGCGGCAGCTGAGCCTGCGCGTGATCGTCCCGCCGAACACCACCGGCACCGAACTGGACGTCGCCCTCACCGACACCTCCGGCAAGCGGGCGGACCTCGGCCGGGTGACCGTCGACGGCCTGCCGGGCACCTCCCGCACCTCCTCCTACTGGGCGCGCGAGATCCGCGTACCGCTGACCGCCGAGACCCGGGAACGCATCGACCTCGGCCACGTCGCGACGCTGCGCCTGACCCCGCGTACCGCGTCAGGGACGGCCTGGCTGATGGACGCGCACGGCTGGCGCCCGGGCACCCCGGTCGTTGAGCCCGCGCGGCTCGCGCGCGTGGACGTCGGGCACCTGAGCGTCGAGGAGGGCGACTCCGGCACCCGCACCTACCAGGTGCCGGTCCAGGTCTCGGGGTCGGGCAGCGGCGAGGTCCGGCTGTTCGTGGCCGAGCCGGGCGCCGATCGGCCGGTCGCGCGCACGGTGCGGGTCCGGGCGGGCACCCGTGTCGACGTGCCGGTGTCGGTCGAGGGCAACACCCGCTACGGGGCCGACGATCTCCATGTGGTGGCCGTCAAGTCCGTACGCGGCGCGGTCGTCGGCTCCTATCTGGGCGGCGTCACCGCGCGCAACGACGACCCCCAGCCCGAGGTGACCGTGACCCCGGTCGCCGACCAGGTCACCGAGGGCCGGCCGCTGGTCTGGCGGATCAGCCTCTCCGCGCCCGCCGACGTCGTCACCTGGACGGATCTGGAGCTGCTGCCCGTCTCCGCCGGCACCGAACTGTCCACCACGGACGTGCCCGCGGCGTGGCTGGAGGAGACCTTCGGGGCCTCGCCGGATCCGGAGCGGCCCCTGTCCGCGCTGTCGGACGTCGCGGTGATCATGTCCGAGGTGCCGGCGGGCAGCCTGAGCATCGACGTGTCCGTACCGACCGTCACCGACGGGCTGAGCGAGGACACGGAGTCGCTGCGCCTGCGCCTGTGGACCTACGCCCCCGACGGAGCGGCGATCGAGGGCCCGCAGTTCACGGGCACGGTCAGCGACGCCGCCTAGCCCATCCCGCACACGGCACACCGCACACCGCGCATCTCCATGAGGCGCCGTCGGCTCTCCCGCTCCCTGGGAGGGCCGACGGCGCCACCACGGACGCGGGCGCCGTCACCTCAGCCCTAAGGGACTGTTAGGACTTCGTTCCCGCTGTTGAGCGGGGCCGCTCCGCCGTCGACTCTGTGTGCTCCCGGGCCGCTGACAAGGGAGTTCCGATGGCCACACAGACCACGACCGAGCGGGCGCGCGAGCCGCGCCACGACGAACGCAGGGTCGTCAGCAACATCGTGCGCGGATCGATCGGCAACCTGATCGAGTGGTACGACTGGTACGCGTACACCGCCTTCAGCGTCTACTTCGCCTCCGTCTTCTTCCCCTCCGGCGACCAGACCGCCCAACTGCTGAACACTGCCGCCGTGTTCGCCGTCGGTTTCCTGATGCGGCCGATCGGCGGCTGGATCCTGGGCCGCTACGCCGACCGCCGCGGCCGCCGCGCGGCGCTGACGCTGTCGGTGACGCTCATGGCGGCCGGTTCGCTGATCGTGGCGCTGACCCCGTCGTACGGCTCGATCGGGGTCGCCGCGCCGATCCTCCTGGTGGCCGCGCGGCTGCTCCAGGGACTGTCGGTCGGCGGCGAGTACTCCACCTCGGCCACCTACATGTCCGAGGTGGCCTCGCCCGGCCGCCGCGGCTACTACTCCAGCTTCCAGTACGTCACCCTCATCGCCGGTCAGCTGACGGCGCTCGGCCTGCAGATCGTCCTGCAACAGGTGCTCAGCACCGCGCAGATGGAGGCCTGGGGCTGGCGGATCGCGTTCGTCGTCGGCGCAGCGGGCGCGGTCGTCGTGCTGTGGCTGCGGCGCGGCATGGACGAGTCGGAGAGCTTCGAACGCGCGGCGGCCGAGGCCGAGGCAGGGGGCGGGGGCGAGGACGGGAAGCGGCAGGACGGCGAGCCGGCCCGGGGGAGCCTGCGGCTGCTGCTGTCGTACCCGCGGCAGTGCCTGACCGTCGTCGGGCTGACCATGGGCGGCACGCTGTTCTTCTACACGTACACCACGTACCTGCAGAAGTTCATGGTCAACACCAGCGGCATCGCCAAGCCCACGGCGGCCTGGATCAACTTCTTCGCGCTGCTCGTCTTCGTCCTGCTGCAGCCGGTCATGGGTCTGCTCTCCGACCGGGTGGGACGCCGTCCGATGCTGATCACGTTCGGGGTGCTGGGCGCCCTGGTGGTGGTGCCCTCGCTCACCCTGCTCTCCCGCACCAGCGACCCGGTGTACGCGTTCCTGCTCATGGTCGTACCGCTCGCCGTCAGCTCCCTCTACACCTCGATCAGCGCCATCGTGAAGGCCGAGCTGTTCCCGACCTCGATCCGGGCGCTCGGCGTCGGTCTGCCCTACGCGCTGACCGTGGCCCTGTTCGGCGGGACCGCGGAATACGTCGCCCTCTGGTTCAAGAACGCCGGGCACGAGAGCTGGTACTTCTTCTACGTCACCGCCTGTGTCCTGATCTCGCTGCTCGTCTACATTCGGATGCGCGAGACGTCGGACGGCTCGCCGCTCGACGAGGAAGCCGCCCGCCCGTAGGGCAGACAGGTCCTGCGGGACGGAAGGAGGCGACCGTGCACGTACTGCTGGCCGAGGACGACGACGGCGTGGCCGGTGCGCTGGCCGAGGCCCTGTACGAGCACGGTCACCTGCCCACCCGGGTGCGGCGCGGCGAGGACGTCCTCGCCCGCCACCGCCAGGCCGACCTGCTGCTCCTCGACCTGGGCCTGCCCGACGTCGACGGCCTGGAGGTGCTGCGCAAGCTGCGCGCGGTGAGCGGCGTGCCGGTGGTGGTCCTCACCGCCCGGGGCGACGAGCGGTCCGTGGTGCGCGGTCTGCGGCTGGGCGCCGACGACTACCTGGTCAAGCCGGTACGGCTGGCCGAACTGCTGGCCCGCATCGACGCGGTCACCCGCCGCGCCGGGCCGTCCGCCGCCCCGGCGCCGCGCACGGTCCGCGTCGACGACGTCGAGGTCGACCTGGACGCGCGCCGGGTGACGGTCGGCGGCGCCGAGGTGCGGCTGACCACCAAGGAGTTCGCGGTGCTGGCCGCGCTGGCGGCCCGCGCCGGAACGGCCGTCAGCCGCCAGCAGCTGATGGACGAGGTGTGGGGCGACGCCTACCTCGCCGTGTCCCGCTCGCTCGACGTCCACCTCACCCAGGTGCGGGCCAAGCTCGGCCGTCCCGACGTGCTGACCACCATCCGGGGCTTCGGTTACCGGTTCGGCGGCTGAGCGGGCCGGGGCCCTGCCGTGCGTACCCGGGTACTGACCGTCGTCCTCGCCTTCGCGGTGCTCGCGGTGGCCGGGTTCGCCGTGCCCCTGCTGGGTGTCACCGCGTCCCAGCGCACCCAGCAGCTCGTCGCCGCCCGCACCGCCGACCTCGACCGCTTCGCCGGACTGGCCGGGCAGGCCGCCGAGAGCGGCGACACCGGCGCGCTGACCGCCGAGGTGACCCGCTACACCGAGCTGTACGGCGAGGCGGTCGTGGTCGTCGACGCCCGCCGCGCCCCGGTGGCGCAGACGGGCGGCATGCGCGCCGCCGACCCCGCCGTCGCCCGCCTGGTCGACGCGGCGCTGCGCAACCAGCGCGTCTCGCCGGGGGGCACGCTGCGCCCCTGGTCGCGCGGCACCCATCTGCTCGCCCGCCCGGTGGGCACCGGCACCCGGGTCTCCGGCGCCGTGGTCCTGCGGGTCTCGGTACGGGCCGCCGCGGACGACATCGCCCTGCGCTGGGCGCTGGTCCTGGCGGGCGCGGGCCTGTTCGCGGTGACCTGTGTGCTGCTCGCCCGCTCCGCCACGCGGTGGGTCGTGCGCCCCCTGCACCGTCTGGACCGGGCGGTCGGCGCGCTGGCGGCCGGGCTGCCCGCCGAGCACGCCCGCGCCGGCGGCCCACCCGAACTGCGCCAGCTGGCCACGGGCTTCAACCGCATGGCCGACGCGGTGACCACCGCACTGGAACAGCAGCGCCGCCTGGTGGCCGACACATCCCACCAGCTGCGCAATCCGCTCGCCGCACTGCGCCTGCGCATCGACTCGCTCCAGTCCCGGCTGCCCGCCTCCGCCACCCGCACCTACACCGGCGTCACGGCCGAACTCGCGCGCATGGAGCACCTCCTCGACGACCTGCTCGCCCTCGCGAACGCCGAACACCGCGCCGGCGAACTGTCCGTCACGGACGCGCGGGAGGCCTGCTGCGACGCGACGGCGGTCGCCGCGGCCCAGGCCCAGCTGTGGCGGCCGGTCGCCGAACAGGCCGGAGTGCGGCTGGAGTTCACCGCCGGCCCGTCCGTCCTGATGACCTGCGCGGAGGGCGAGCTGGCGCAGGTGGCCGACATCCTCCTCGACAACGCGATCAAGTACGCCGGGCGCGGTGCCCACGTCGCCACGCGCTGTTTCACCGAGGGTCCCGACGCCGTGTTCGAGGTACGGGACGACGGGCCGGGCCTCGCCCCCGGGGAGCTCACCCAGGCGGGCACCCGCTTCTGGCGCTCGGAACGCCACCGCGCCGTACGCGGCAGCGGCCTCGGCCTGGCGATCGCCGAGCAACTCGTGACCGGCCGCGGCGGCCGCGTCGAGTGCGCGGCCGTCGAGCCGCACGGTCTGCGGGTGCGGGTCGTACTGCCGAAGGGAGGACCGGCATGAACGGGGAGGGTGCGTACGGCGGGCCCGGCGAAGGCGCGTACGACGGGACCGGCCCCGCCCCTCGCCCCGCCGTCCTCCGCCCCACCCCGCGCCCCGCCCGCCGTACCGCCCTGCGCGCGGCACTGGGCGCGGCGGCGTGCACCGGACTGCTGGCAGGGGTCGCGACGGCCGACGTACGGCACGCGGACCGTGGCCCGGAGGGTGCGCTGAGGATCGCGACCGGCGAGCCCGACGGGTTCTACACGGCCTTCGGCCGGCTCCTCGCCGACCAGGTCACGACCGTCTACCCCCGGCTGTCCTGCGAGGTGGTCAACAGCGAGGGCAGCGTGGCCAACGTACGGCTGCTCCAGGCGCGCCGGGCCGAGGTGGCGCTGGCCCTGGCGGACATCGCGTGGGCCGCGTACGGCGGGACCGCGCCGTTCGCCCGGGGTATCCCGCTCCGCGCCATCGGCAGGGTCTACGAGAACTACGTACAGCTGGCCGTGCGCGCCGACGCGACCGTCCGCGGCGTCGCCGACCTGGCGGGGCGTACGGTCTCGCTGGGCGCGCCCGGATCCGGCGGCGCGGTGCTCGGCGACCGTCTGCTGCGCGCGGCGGGCCTGACCCCGGGCGCCGACGTGGAGGTCCGCCACCTGCTGATGCCGGGGGCGGCGCGCGCGATGCGGGAGGGGGCCATCGACGCCCTGCTGGTCGCGGGCGGTGTGCCGCTGCCCGTGCTCTCCGGTCTGGAGTCCCGGCCCGGTATCCGCCTCCTGCCGCTGGCCGACCTGCTGCCCCGGCTGCGCACCGGCCCGGGACGGACCGGCTCGGGTCTGGAGGCGGTGGCGGTGCCGGCCGGGGCGTACCGGGGAACGCCCGAGGTGGCCACCATCGGGGTGGCCAACCTGCTCCTGTGCCGTCCCGACCTGCCGGTGCCCGTCGCGGCCGCCCTCACCCGGGTCCTGGTCCGCCGAGCGACCCGCCTGGTCCCGACGACGGCCCTCGGCACCCAGTTCCTCGACGTCCGCAGCCTGATCTCCACCGGCGTGGTCCCCCTGCACCCCGGCGCGGTCGCCGCCTACCGCGAACTGCACGGCTGAGCACGCCGCGCCGAGCGGCTCGACCGAGGCCGTGCGGGACTGCCTCCGCCGGCCCGCTCGCGATCCGTGCCACCGGTGTGGCTGATCGACCGTCTTACTCCTGCGAAGTCCCACTTCTTGATCCGACGAAGCTGGAAGGACAACGTGTGAGCGGGAACTTAGTCCGGGGATTCGCGGTGGCCTCGGCCACCGCGGTCACCACGGTCGGTGCCGTCGCGGGAGTCGGCCAGAGCGGCACCGGCCAGGCCGTGGCCGACGCCGGGACGACGGCGAGCGGGTCGACCCTCCTCGCGGACATCCCCATGGAAGGCCAGGCCCGGATCCAGACGGCCTCGCTGAACCAACAGGCCGACGCGCAGTCCGTCGCCGCGGACACCAGCGCGAGGCAGACCGCGGCGGAGGCGGCCCGCGTGCAGGCCGCCAAGGACGCGATCGCCAAGCAGCAGGAGGCCCAGCGGAAGGAGGCCCAGCAGAAGGAGGCCAAGCGGAAGGAGGCCGAACGGAAGGCCCTGCGGGACGCCGAGGACGGCCAGGAGGAGCAGCAGCAGGCCGGAGGCTCGTCGACGGAGTCCTCCGGTGTCACGCAGCAGTCCTCGTACAGCGTCGCCGACGTCCAGGCCATCGCACGGCAGATCGTGCCCGGCGGCCAGTTCACGTGCTTCAGCAACATCGTGGATCACGAGTCCGACTGGAACTACAAGGCGGTCAATCCCTCGTCCGGGGCGTACGGCCTCGTCCAGGCGTATCCCGGCTCGAAGATGTCGTCCGCCGGGGCGGACTGGCGGACCAATCCGGCCACGCAGATCAAGTGGGGCCTGAACTACATGAACGAACGCTACGGCAGCCCCTGTGACGCATGGGCGTTCTGGCAGGCCAACGGCTCCTACTGAGCCGGCCCGGCCACGCCGTCCCCGCGTCAGCCCGTGTGGACGCGGGGACGGCGGGCGCGGTCCGGTTCCGCCTCCCGCAGGACCTCCCGGGTGACCGGGGCGACCTCGCCCTGGCCGAAGAGGAGGAAGCGCAGGAAGTTGGCGAAGGGGTTGCCCTCGGTCCACTCGAAGTAGATGTGCGGGGTGCGGTCCGTCGCGTCGCGGACGTGGAGCAGGAGGGCCGCCAGGGCGTTGGGGACGGAGGAGGACTCCAGGGCGAGGACGCGGTAGCGGTGGTGGAGGACCTCGCCCCGGACCGTCAGGCCCGCCTCGAACTCCGAGGGGTCCGTCACCGTCACCTCGACGAAGACGAAGTCCTCCCGCTCCGACAGGTCGTTGTCGGCCCGGATCTGCTCGATCTTGTCCCGGTACTCGGCCTCGTCGCGGCTGTCGGGCTCGTTGGCGATGAAGCGGATCCTGCGGTGGGCCATGTCGCGGACGAATCGTTCCGCCAGCGGGTCGAGCGTCACGCCGGTCACCCGCAGCTCGAAGGCGCGCGCCAGGCGGGAGAGGAGCGAGACCAGGATGATGCCCGCGATGAAGCAGGCGCCGATCTTCACACCGTCGGGGCGTTCGATGACGTTCAGGACGGTGGTGTAGAGGAAGACGGCCGAGATGACGCCGAAGCCGATCGTCCAGTTGCGCTGACCCGCCTCGCGGGCGGCTATCGTCACCGCGATCGCCGCCGAGGAGATCAGGACCAGGACGCCCGTCGCGTACGCGCCGCCCTGCGCGTCGACGTCCGCGTCGAAGATCCAGGTGACCAGGAAGCCGACGAGGGTGAAGACGATCACCATGGGGCGGACGGCCCGCGCCCAGTGCGGGGCCATGCCGTAGCGCGGCAGATAGCGCGGCATGAGGTTCAGCAGGCCCGCCATGGCCGAGGCCCCCGCGAACCACAGGATGGCGATCGTGGAGACGTCGTAGACCGTGCCGAAGACGCCGCCCAGGTACTGGTGGGCGAGGAAGGCGAGCGCGCGGCCGTTGGCCTCGCCGCCCGGCTCGAACTCCTTCTCGGGGATGAGCAGGGTGGTGATGAAGCTGGTGCAGATCAGGAACACGCTCATGATCACGGCGGCGGCCGTCAGCAGCTTCTTGGTGTCGCGGATACGGCCCCGCGGGTGCTCCTCCGTGTCACCCTCGTCGCCCTTGACGTGCGGCATGACCGCGACGCCGGTCTCGAAGCCGGAGAGGCCGAGGGCGAGCTTGGGGAAGACGAGCAGGGCGACGCCGATCATCACGAAGACGTTGCCGTGCTCGGCGGTCAGGGCGCTCGACCAGTCGGTGACCACGTGTCCCTCGGTGGCGACGTGCCACAGGCCGACGACCACGACGACGACGTTCAGCGCGAGGTAGGCGCCCACAAGGGCCACGGCGACGCCGATCGCCTCCAGGAAGCCCTTGAGGAAGACCGCGCCGAGCAGCGCCACCAGGACGAGCGTGATCAGCAGCTGCCGGCCGTGCAGGGCGCTCTCCAGATGCGGGTTCTCCACCAGGTGGGTCGAGGCGTCGGCCGCCGACAGGGTGATGGTGATCAGGAAGTCGGTGGCGGCGAAGCCGAGCAGGGTCAGGACGAACAGCTTGCCCTTCCAGAACGACAGCAGCCGCTCCAGCATCGCGATCGAGCCCTCACCGCGCGGGCTCTCCTCGGCCACCCGGCGGTAGACCGGCAGGGCGCCGGCCAGGGTGACGACGACGAGCACGATGGTCGCGACCGGGGAGAGGAGACCGGCGGCGAGGGCGGCGATGCCGGGCTGGTAGCCGAGGGTGGAGAAGTAGTCGACGCCGGTCAGGCACATCACCCGCCACCAGGGCTGGCCCTTGTGCGGCGGCTCGGGCTCCGCGTGGGGGCCCGTGGGGCCGCCGCCCTTGCCCATGTCGGACAGTCCCTGAAGCATCCAGGCCCGCAGCCGGCCGGCAGCGGGGTGTCCGGCGGAAGGGGGGCGTTCGGTGGAAGGGGGGTGCTCGGTGGTGGCCATCGGCGGGCTCTCCTGATGTGCGGCTCAGCTGGGGGGAGGACCATCACGCGGACGGCGAAAGCAGCGTAGGCAGAGCGTGGCACCCCTGGCCGAGGGCTGGATCACACCGGGGCGTCAAGCTTGCGTTAAGACCGGCGTGAGCCTGGGGGAGGGGGACGGGGGCGTACGACGGGGCGTACGACGGCGGCGTATGGGCCCCGTCAAAGGTGGGGCCGCCACCGTCAGGGACTCGTCAACGACCGGCCGATTCCGGCCAGGGGCGGGGTTTCCTCGAAGCGTCCGAGTCCCTCCCGCACCTCTGCCAGGAGTTCACGATGGCCGATGTGGCCTTCGTCGTCACCACGATCGCGCTGTTCGCGCTGGTGGCTCTCGTCGCCAAGGGGGTGACGAAGCTGTGACCGCCGAGAACGTCGTCGGCCTCGTCGTGGCCGTCTCCCTGCTGGGCTACCTCGTCCTCGCCCTGCTCTTCCCCGAGAGGTTCTGACGGTGACTTCGGCTGCTGCCGCGCCGGGGGCCGTGGGTCCCGTACTCGCCGGCGTCCTCCAACTGCTCGCCCTCGTCGGCGCGCTGGCGCTCGCCCACCTCCCCCTGGGCACCTACATGGCCAGGGTCTACTCCTCCGACACGCACTGGCGGGTCGAGAAGTGGATCTACCGGGGCATCGGCGCCGACCCCGACACCGAGATGCGCTGGCCCGCCTATCTGCGCGGCGTCCTCGCGTTCTCGGCCGTCGGTGTCCTCTTCCTCTACCTCCTCCAGCGGCTCCAGGGCGTGCTGCCCGGCTCGCTGGGCTTCGCCTCCATCGACCCGGACCAGGCGTTCAACACCGCCGTCTCGTTCGTCACCAACACCAACTGGCAGTCGTACTACGGCGAACAGGCCATGGGGCACGTGGTGCAGACCGCCGGTCTCGCCGTGCAGAACTTCGTCTCGGCGGCCGTCGGCATCGCGGTCGCGGTGGCGCTCGTCCGCGGTTTCGCCCTCCCCCACTCTCGGCTTCGCTCTAGCGGGGGGACCCCCATCCGCACCGGTGAGCTGGGCAACTTCTGGGCGGACCTGGTGCGCGGGGTGACCCGCGTCCTGCTGCCGGGCGCGTTCGTCGCCGCGATCGTGCTGGTGGCGTGCGGCGCCCTCCAGAACTTCTCCGGGATCCACGAGGTCGGCCAGTTCCTGGGCGGCCCGCAGCAGTGGAACGGCGGCGCGGTCGCCTCGCAGGAGGCCATCAAGGAGCTGGGGACCAACGGCGGCGGCTACTTCAACGCCAACTCGGCCCATCCGTTCGAGAACCCGACGCCCTTCACCAACCTCTTCGAGATCTTCCTGATCCTGGTGATCCCGTTCGCCCTGACCCGCACGTTCGGGATCATGGTCGGCTCGGTCCGGCAGGGCTACGCGATCCTCGCCACCATGGTCACCATCTGGCTCGGCTTCACCGCCCTGATGATGTGGACCGAGTTCGCCCACCACGGCCCGGCGTTGCAGCTCGCGGGCGGGGCGTACGAGGGCAAGGAGGTCCGCTTCGGGGTCGGGTCCTCGTCGATCTTCGCGGTGGCGACCACCCTCACCTCGACCGGTGCCGTGGACTCCTTCCACTCCTCCTTCACCGGCCTCGGCGGCGGCATCACCCTGCTCGGCATGATGCTGGGCGAGATCGCGCCCGGCGGCACCGGCTCCGGCCTCTACGGCATGCTGATCATGGCGGTCATCGCGGTGTTCATCGCCGGGCTGATGGTCGGCCGCACCCCCGAGTACCTGGGCAGGAAGATCGGCACCCGCGAGATCAAACTCGCCGCCTGCTACCTCCTCGTCACCCCGACCCTGGTGCTCGTCCTGGCCGCCGCCGCGATGGCCCTGCCCACCCCGGCGCACTCGATGACCAACAGCGGCGCGCACGGCTTCTCCGAGATCCTCTACGCCTACACGTCCGCCGCCAACAACAACGGCTCGGCCTTCGCCGGGCTCAACGCCGACACGCAGTGGTTCAACAGCACGCTCGGCATCGCGATGCTGCTCGGCCGCTTCCTGCCCATGGTCTTCGTCCTCGCGCTCGCCGGTTCGCTCGCCGAGCAGCGGCCGGTGCCCGTCACCGCGGGCACCCTGCGCACCGAAAAGCCCCTGTTCACCGGGTTGTTGGTGGGCACGATCCTGATCATCACCGGTCTGACGTACTTCCCGGCGCTCGCGCTGGGCCCGCTGGCCGAGGGGCTGGCGTCATGACCACCCGTACCGAAGGCGAAGAGATGTCCACAGCCACTCCGGCCCGGGCGCCGCACAGCGACGTCCCCACCGGGCACAAGTCCCCCGAGGGCCGGGTCGGCGCGGGCCTCTTCGACCCCCGGCAGCTGGTGAGGTCCCTGCCGGACGCGTTCCGCAAGCTCGACCCCCGGGTGATGGTCAAGTCGCCGGTGATGTTCGTGGTGTGGATCGGCTCGGCGCTGACGACGGTCTTCTCCTTCACGGACCCGGCCGACTGGTTCGGCTGGACCATCAGCGCCTGGCTGTGGCTGACCGTCGTCTTCGCCAACCTCGCGGAAGCCGTCGCCGAGGGCCGGGGCAAGGCACAGGCCGACACCCTGCGCAGGGCCAGGACCGACACCGTGGCGCGGCGGGTCGTCGGGGACGGCGAGGAGCGGGTCCCCGGCACCGCACTGCGCGTCGGCGACCTGGTGGTCTGCGAGGCCGGTGACGTCGTCCCCGGCGACGGTGACGTCGTCGACGGCGTGGCCTCGGTGGACGAGTCGGCGATCACGGGGGAGTCGGCCCCGGTGATCCGTGAGTCGGGCGGCGACCGGTCCGCCGTCACCGGCGGCACGAAGGTCCTCTCCGACCGGATCGTCGTCCGGATCACGACGAAGCCGGGCGAGACCTTCATCGACCGGATGATCGGCCTGGTCGAGGGCGCGGCCCGGCAGAAGACGCCCAACGAGGTCGCCCTGAACATCCTGCTGGCGTCCCTGACGATCGTGTTCCTGCTGGCGGTGGCGACCCTGCCCCCGTTCGCGGACTACGCCGGCACGCACCTGACCATGGTCGTCCTGGTGGCGTTGCTGGTCTGCCTCATCCCGACGACCATCGGCGCCCTGCTCTCCGCCATCGGCATCGCGGGCATGGACCGCCTGGTCCAGCGCAACGTCCTCGCCATGTCCGGCCGCGCGGTCGAGGCCGCCGGGGACGTCTCCACCCTGCTGCTCGACAAGACCGGCACCATCACGCTCGGCAACCGCAGGGCGGCCGCGTTCGTGCCGGTGGCCGGGGCGACGGAGGCCGAACTCGCCGACGCCGCCCAGCTCTCCTCACTGGCCGACGAGACCCCCGAGGGCCGTTCCGTCGTCGTCCTGGCGAAGGAGAGGTACGGGCTGCGCGAGCGCCACCGGGGCGAACTCACGGGAGCCGTGTGGATCGCCTTCACCGCCCAGACCCGGATGTCGGGTGTCGACGTCGACGGGCGCATGGTCCGCAAGGGGGCGGCCGGTTCGGTCGTCCGCTGGGTCGAGGAGCGTGGCGGCACGGTCGCCGAGGACGCGGCGACGGCCGCCGACCGGATATCCCGGGCGGGCGGTACGCCGCTGCTGGTCGCGGTCGAGGACGCCGACGGGGCACGGGTGCTGGGCGTCGTCCACCTGAAGGACGTCGTCAAGGACGGCATGCGGGAGCGGTTCGACGAGCTGCGCCGCATGGGCATCAGGACCATCATGATCACGGGTGACAACCCGCTGACCGCGAAGGCGATCGCCGAGGAGGCGGGCGTCGACGACTTCCTCGCCGAGGCCACCCCCGAGGACAAGATGGCCCTCATCAAACGCGAGCAGGCGGGCGGCAAGCTGGTCGCGATGACCGGCGACGGGACGAACGACGCGCCGGCCCTCGCCCAGGCGGACGTCGGCGTGGCCATGAACACCGGCACGTCGGCCGCCAAGGAGGCCGGCAACATGGTCGACCTCGACTCCGACCCGACCAAGCTGATCGAGATCGTCGAGATCGGCAAGCAACTCCTCATCACCCGGGGCGCGCTCACGACGTTCTCCATCGCCAACGACGTCGCCAAGTACTTCGCGATCATCCCCGCGCTGTTCGCGGCCGTCTACCCGGGCCTGGACAAGCTCAACATCATGGGCCTGTCCTCACCGGACTCCGCGATCCTCTCCGCCGTCGTCTTCAACGCGCTCGTCATCGTCGCCCTGGTGCCGCTCTCCCTGAAGGGCGTGCGGTACCGGCCGATGAGCGCCGACCGGATGCTCCGCCGCAACCTCACCGTCTACGGCCTCGGCGGACTGATCGCGCCCTTCCTCGGCATCAAGCTCATCGACCTGCTCATCTCCCTCGTCCCCGGGCTGTAGTTCTCGAAAGGCGTGCTGACCGCCATGAACACCTCCGTATCGAACACGGCCCGGTTGCTGTGGGCCGGGCTGCGCGCCCTGCTGGTGCTGACCCTGGTCACGGGCGTCCTCTACCCGCTGGCCGTCACCGGTGTCGGGCAGGCCCTCTTCCCCGACCGGGCGAACGGCTCGGAGATCGAGGCGGACGGGAAGGTCGTCGGCTCCTCGCTCATCGGCCAGGCGTACGACCTGCCGCCGAGGAAGGGCCAGGAGACCCCGGAGCCCGACCTGAGGTGGTTCCAGGGCCGCCCGCAGCACGGGCTCGGCACCAACACCGTCAACACCCGGTACAAGCTGATCCTCTCCGGCGCCACCAACCGGGCCGCCGACAACAAGGACCTCGTCGACTGGGTGACCGCCGCCAAGGCCGCCGTGGTCGAGGACAACTCGGTGCCCGGCTACACGGTCGAGCCGTCCGAGGTGCCCGCCGACGCGGTGACCTCCTCCGGCTCCGGCCTGGACCCGGACATCTCCCCGGCCTACGCCGACCTCCAGGTCCACCGGGTCGCCCGGAGGAACGGCCTGCCCGTCGACCGGGTCCAGAAACTCGTCGACGACCACACGGAGGGCCGCACCCTTGGCTTCATCGGCGAGCCCCGCGTCAATGTCCTCGAACTCAACATCGCGCTCAAGGCACTTGAGTCCGGAGACTGACCCCTCGCTCCGGTCGGGTGACGCGTCAGCGTCAGCGCACGCCCGCCGCGTCCAGCAGGGTGGTCACCGTGGGTGCGACGAGCCCGGTGAGGGTGTCGGCGCGGATGCCCGCCCGGGCGCTGGCGCCGTCGAAGACCAGGATCAGCTGCCGGGCCAGCAGATCGGGGTCGCCCGCCCCTCCCTGCTCGGCCTCGGCGCGGAAGAAGGCGGTCAGGTTCGCCTTGACCTGATGGGCGACCCGGCTCGCGGGGTGGCTCTGGTCCTTGAGCTCGATCTGCACGGCCAGATACCGGCAGCCGTGGAACTCGGGAGAGCCGGCATCCGCCTCCACCTGCGAGAAGACGTGCAGGATCCGCTCGCGGGGCGACCGGCCGTCGTCCGCGGCGGGCAGCAGGGTCGCCACGAAGGCGGCGGAGCGCTCCCCGAGGGCCGCTGCCAGCAGGTCGTCCTTGCTCCCGAACAGCTGGTACATGGAGCGCTTCGACACCCCCGCCGCCTTGCACAGCGCGTCGATGCCGATGTTGACGCCCTCCCGGTAGGTGAGCGTGGCCGCCGCCTCCAGCAGCCGCTCTCGGGAGCTTGACTTGGTCTCGGTGCTCATAGGGCGAGGTTAACCCGATTCCGGGCAATTGGAAACCGATCGGTTTATTGCGCCGGTGCGTCAGTGGGCGATCACGGGCTCACCCTCCGACCGCGCCAGCGCCGCGTTCGGTATCAGGAGCGCCGAGAGCACGGCGCCGACCACGAAGAACCCGGCGCCCCACGCCAGGGTGGCCGTGTAGCCCTCGACCCCGGCCCGCGCCACGGTCAGGGCGCCCGGCTCGTGCGCGGACAGGTAGTCGGTCGTGGCCGAGGAGGCGACGGTGGTCAGGAGCGCCGTGCTGATCGAGCCGCCCACCTGCTGGCCGGTGTTGATCAGCGCCGAGGCGACGCCCGAATCCTCGTGATGGATGCCCGCCGTCGCGCCCTGGAACGCGGTGGTCATCACTCCACCGAGGCCGAGGCCCAGCAGGATCATGCCGGGCATGATGTCGGCGGCGTAGGCGCTGTCCAGTTCGAGGCGGGTCAGCAGGGCCATACCGGCCGCGGCGACCAGGAAGCTCGTGCTGATCACGATCTTCGGACCGACCCGGGGCAGCAGCAGCGAGGGCGCCGTGGTCGACGCGGCGACGATGCCCCCGACCATCGGCAGGAACGCCAGACCGGTCTTGATCGGCGAGTAGCCGATGCTGGCCTGGAGGTAGTAGGTCAGGAACAGGAAGATCGAGAACATCCCCATGCCGATGACGAACACCGCCAGGAACGAGCCACCGCGGGTCCGGTCCAGCACGAGGCGCAGCGGCAGCAGCGGATGCGCGACCCTGGCCTCCAGCCGGACGAACACCGCGAGCAGCACCGCGCCGACGATCATGGAGCCGAGGGCGACGGGGTCGGTCCAGCTCGTGGACTCGACGTGCGCGAACCCGTAGACGACGGCGAACAGTCCCGCGCTCACCACGACGGTGCCGGGGATGTCGAGCTTGGGCCGCTCGGTGACCGCGGGCTTGGCCAGCAGCAGCACCGCGCCCACCAGCGCGACCGCCGCGAAGACGACGTTCACGTACATCACCCAGCGCCAGGACGCCCACTCGGTGAGCACGCCGCCGAGCAGCAGCCCGACCGCGCCGCCCGCACCGGCCAGCGCGCTGAAGATGCCGAACGCCTTCGGCCGCTCGGCCGGGTCGGTGAAGGTCACGCTGAGCAGGGAGAGCGCGGCGGGCGCGAGCAGCGCGGCGAAGAGCCCCTGGGCCACGCGTGCCGTGACGAGGATGCCGAAGCTGTCGGCCGCGCCGCCGAGGACGGACGCGGCCGCGAAGCCGGCCAGTCCGGTCACGAAGGTGGTGCGCCGGCCGAACAGGTCGCCGAGCCGGCCGCCGAGCAGCAGCAGGCTGCCGAACGCCAGGGCGTACCCCGTGATGACCCACTGCCGGCTGCCGTCGCTGAAGCCGAGGTCCTGTTGCGCCGCGGGGAGCGCGATGTTCACGACGGTCGCGTCGAGCGTGACCATGAGCTGCGCCGTGCCGAGCACGACCAGCACCCACCAGCGCACGGCATGGGAGCCGCGGCGGCCCGAGTCTGTCTTTCCGGAGGCGGGTGCCTCACGGTCGTAGGTGGTACTCACTGTTCCCCTTGATCACTGATCGCTGATCATCATCGGCCGACCCCGAATGGCCGAAAACCGATCTGTTTCCAGACAGGTAAACAGATCGGTTTCCAGGACGCAAGCGCGGGGTCCGTCCGGGCTTGCACTCTGAAACCGAACGGTTTACCTTGGTTGAAACCGATCGGTTTCTCGTTCAAGGGGAGAGTCATGACCGCATTGAAGGGCGCGAACGTCTTCGTCACCGGCGGCAGCCGGGGCATCGGCAAGGCGCTGGTGGAGGAGCTGTACGCGCGCGGTGCCGGCAAGGTCTACGCCACGGCCCGCGACCCGCGCTCCGTGACGCACCCCGACGCCGTCCCGGTGGCGCTGGAGGTCACCGACCCGGCCTCCGTGGCGGCGGCCGCCGCGCAGGCGCAGGATGTCACCGTGCTGATCAACAACGCCGGCGCCTCGGTCGGCGCGTCCTTCCTCGACTCCCCGGTCGACGACGTACGCCGGGAGTTCGAGACCAACTTCTACGGCCCGCTCCTGCTCACCCGGGCCTTCGTCCCGGTCATCGAGCGCAACGGCGGCGGCCACCTCCTCAACGTGCACTCGGTGCTGTCCTGGCTGGCCCTCGGCGGCTCCTACAGCGCCTCCAAGGCCGCCCTGTGGTCGCAGAGCAACTCCCTGCGCCTGGAACTGCGGCCCCGCGGCATCGACGTCACCGGCCTGCACGTCGGATACGTCGACACGGACCTCGCCGCCGGCGTCGACGCGCCCAAGTCCGCCCCCCGCGACGTCGCCGCGCTCGCCCTCGACGGCATCGAGACCGGCGCGCACGAGGTGCTCGCCGACGACATATCACGGCAGGTCAAGGCGGGCCTGGCCGGCGACCTGGCAGCGCTGTACCCCCAACTGGCGCAGTAATCCCCACCCACGCAAGGAGTCGTCGACATGCCCGCCCACGAGCCCCGTCCCTCGATCCACGTCCCGGGGACCACCAGCCACACCCTCGCCCCGCGCCCGGGATCCGACGGCCGCCAGGGAACCCTGCGCTACCTCAAGGCGGGCACCGGCGCCCCCCTGGTCCTGCTGCACACCGTGCGCACCCAGGCCGAGCACTTCCGCCACCTCATCCCGCTGATCGCGGACCGGTACACCGTGTACGCCCTCGATCTGCCGGGGATGGGCTACTCCGAGATCGTGCCCGGGGCGTCGTACGACGAGCCGGCCATGCGCGCGGGCGTCGAACGCCTCCTGACCGAACTCGACCTGCACGACGTGACGTTGGTGGGCGAGTCCATGGGGGCGGTGCTCGCCCTGACCACCGCGGCCGACCTCCCGGAACGGGTCCGCCGCGTCGTCGCGGTCAACACCTACGACTTCCGCGGTGGAATCGCCCGGTCCGGCCTCCTCGCCCGGGTGGTCGTCAGCGGTGTCCTCGCCCCGGGGGTGGGCCCGGTGATCGCCGGGGTGGAGCCCAAGCCGGCGCTCACCAAGATCTTCCAGGGCGGCCTGGGCGACAGGAGCGCGCTGCGGGAGGACTACGTGGACGAGCTCCTCCAGGTGGGCAAGCGCCCCGGCTACCCGACCGTCGCGCGGGGCGTGTACCAGGCCCTGCCCAGCCTCATCGCGGCCCGCTCCCGCTACCCCGAGGTCAAGGCCCCCGTCCACCTCGTCTACGGCGAGAAGGACTGGTCCCGCCCTTCCGACCGGGAGGCCAACAGACGACTGCTCCCGGCCGCCGACTTCACCCAGGTGCCGAAGGCCGGCCACTTCATCGCCCTGGAACGGCCCGAGCTGTTGGCCGACCTGCTGAACGCGACGGCCTGACGGCAGTTCCTCAGCCGTCCTTGCCCATGGCCTTGCGCACCGCGTCCTTGGTGCGGTCCATGAGGGCGGCGACCGGCCCGAGCATCACGTTCGCCGCGCCCGACTCCACGCCCGGGTGGGGCCGGGTGGGTGCGACGGCCTCGGCGGCCTTGACGGCCTTCGCCATGGAGGCCAGCTTGGCCGCGTCGGCGCTGCGGCGGATGTGGGTGAACTCGTAGCGTTCCTCGGCCCGCGCGTGCTCCTGGACGTCCCTGCGGAGCTTCAGCAGCATGGGCATGAACTTCGGGTCGTCGGTGTCGACGTCGTCCAGCGCGGCCAACGTCTCCTTGGCCGCGCGTTCCTCCGCGAGCCGCTCCTCCACCACCTTCTCGCCGCCGGGCAGGGAGCGCTGGGCGAAGGGATGGACGACCTCCTCCTCGGCGGTCTCGTGCACGGCCAGCAGCCGCACCAGACGGCGGAAGGCGTCGCGGCGCTCCTCACCGCTGCTCGCCTCGACCTCGTCGAAGAGGTTGCGGATGTCGCCGTGCTGCCGCATCAGCAGTGCCACGACGTCGTTGTCCGCGGCCCGGTCGTCGCCGGCCTGGGGGGTGTGGAGCTCGGTCATCTCGGCTGCCCTCACTTCTCGCGCATGGCGGGGTCGGGGTGCTCGCCCTCGGACTCGACGCGGTACTCACGGCCGAACATGTCGTCGTGCTCCACCATGACCCGCTCGCTGGGCGGCGCCTCGCCGCCGTGGATCTGCTCCTGCATCGCCTCGAACCGCTCGTGCGCCTCGCGCACATAGCCGGCCCCGAGCGTGGTCAGGTCCATCTGCGTGTCCAGCAGCTCCCGCACGTAGCCCTTGTTCGGCTCGAAGGTGAGCACGTTCGGCAGTTCCGGCGCGAGCACGGACGCCGGGTCGCGTCCGTCGTGGCGGCGCATCATGTCGCAGGCGAGATGGAGGTGTTCCAGCTCCATGTTCAGATGCAGCTCCCAGATGGCCTTGACCCTCGGGTCGCTCTCCTGCTCCATGAAGGAGTAGTAGAGGTAGCACTCGTTGTACTCGTGGTTGACCAGCTGCTCCCACCACGTCTCACCCGGGTCGACCAGCGACTCGTAGTGGGTGACGTGCTCCTCCTCGATGAGCCCGATCTCCTGGTAGAGCTGACGGGCGATCGGCTCCATGTAGGTGGGGCCGGTGTTCATGTAGAAGTTCATGGTCTGCTGCTCGGCCGACATGATCGTCAGCGCGTGCAGCTTCGACAGCGGGTTCGTCTCGTCCTTGGCGTACGGGTCACGCACGTTGTCGTACGGGTCGCGGTGGTGGTACTTCGTCGGCCGGCCCGGCATGACCTCGGTCAGCCCGTCGACGATCGACTCCGCCTTGCGGTGCTCGATCATCTCGTACAGGTTCGCGTACCGGTACAGATGGTCGAAGTCCTCCAGCACACCGAACTGGTACGCCTGCTGCAGATACGGATCCGGTTCCATCCGCGCCACCCACGCGGTCAGGTCCACCGCGACCTGCTCGTACGCGATCGTCGTCTCCAGCACCGAGGAGACGCCGGGCAGCAGCCAGTTCACGACCTTCTGCTGCTGCGCCTCGATGTAACGGGTCCGGGCGAGCTGCCGCTTGACCTCGGGGTCGACGGTGTTGCGGGCGAGCTGGTGACTGAAGAGGATCGCCTCGACCTCGATGCCGTTCATCGTGATGATCCGGCACCGGGTGTACGGGTCGCAGTGGTCCGGGTCGATCGGCTGCACGTTCAGCTCGCGCCAGCTGCGCAACTGACGGTCCAGCGGGATGCCCCGCTGCTCCAGAGGATTGAAGGTCATGGGGGCGCCTCCTGGTGAGGGGGTCGACACGCGTCCCGGCGGGGTACCCCGCGATGGACGACGAGCACAGGCCTGCCCCCGCAGTCTGCGCACGACGGACGACTTCCGGCCACCGCTCACCCCCGAGGCCCCACGGTTCCCCCTGATCGGCCCATCCGCCCCCCGACCGGCGCCCGCAGCAAGGCCGGAGAGCCTACGGCTCCTGTACGTCGCGTTCGGCGGTCCAGGTGATGTGCGGGGGCTCGACCCGTGCGCAGAGCGGGCCGCCGTCCGCGTCGGTCAGGCCGAGGCGTCCGACCAGCAGGCCCTCGCGTGCGGCGGCGTCGAGTACGTCGGCGGGGACGACGTCGAGCATCAACTTGGCGCGGCGGAACATCGTGAAGGTGCCCGACTCGTCGACCGTGCCCCACGACAGGTAGATGAACCGGCGGCCCAGCCGGTCCTGCACGTACGGGCCCTTGACCTCGGTGCCGGCCGGTGAGGTGCTCGCGGCGCACTCCAGGGTCCAGGTCGCGGACGGCGCGTCACCGCGCTGCGGGGCGAGGAGCTCGGCTGGACGGTCGCGCCGTTGCACGGCGACGTGGACGTTGTCGTACGCGGGCGCCCTCCCGTCGGCACGGGCCGGACACGTGAGCCCGGGCAGATCGACGGCGTCGATGCGGATACGCATACCGCCCATCATCCGCCACCACCCGGGCAGCTCCCGCCCACTCCGCCTCCCGGCCGTGCCCGCGGCACTCAGACCGCCTCACTGAACGACGGTTCCCCGGAGGGTCAGCGCGTGAGGTCGAACGTGGCGGCGCGGGGAACGAACGTCGTGCCCCCGTCCTCGGCCGTCGCCAGTGCCGAGACGTACCAGGTGCCCTTGGCCAGGTCGGCCGCCTCCCGCTCCGTGACCTTCAGCGTGTACGTGCAGCGGGTGGCCTTGTCCGAGATGCTCCGGCACGTGGCGCTCTCCGTCGAGCGCAGTTCCTTCTCGGTCGGGTCGAGCTTCGAACTCGCGGGCCAGGCAACGACCTTGAGGCCTCGGACGCCAGAGTCGTCGCTCACGTCCACGGTGTAGACGAACGAGCCGGCGCTGCCGCCGGACGGAGCCGTGTAGCGAGCCGCGCCGCGCTCCAGGGTCGGCTCCGTGGGGGCCGCGGCCAGAGCGAGGCCGCCGGCGGCCACCGCACCGAGGGCGACGGCGCCGATGAGCGAGGAGAGGACAATGCGCTTGGACATGGGAGATCCCCCTGAATTCGTTGGGTGGTTGGGAAAGCGGCGATCGACCGCGTTCTCGATGTGATCGAGCCTATGAGCGGGGGCCCGGCCCTGGCTTCGCGCTCCAGGACGAATGACGCCTCGAACCACAGGTAGAGGACTCTGTACCTGACGGAGGAGACCGGCCCCCGCGCGGCCGGAGACCGCGCCGCCCACCTACGGCAAATGCCTCGGGGCGCTGACCGTGGGGCCGCCCGGTCGCTCGTCGGGTGGGAAGGCGCGGCCGGTGCCGCGGACGTGCAGGCGGACCTGGTCGCCGACGGCGGGCGGGACGGCTGCCGGGTCGAAGACGCGGGCGGCCACCGGTGTGCCGTCGGCCAAGCGCAGGGCGAGCATCGCGTCGTGGCCGTAGAAGTCGCGCCGCACCACGGTCGCGGTGACCGCGCCCCTGGCGTCCGGTGAGGCGAGCGTGATCTGCTCGGGCCGTAGCAGCACGAGCGTCGGCCCGGCCGGCGGACCGCCTTCGAGCGGCGTGAGTCCTATCGTGCCCAGCGGGGTGCGCACTCGGTCGCCTTCCGCCACACCGGGCAGCCACACCGCCTCGCCGACGAACCCGGCCACCCAGGGGTCGGCCGGTGCTCCGTAGAGGAGTTCCGGAGGGCCGGTCTGGACGATGCGGCCGTCCCGCATGACACCGATCTCCTCGGCCATCGACAGTGCCTCGGCCTGATCGTGGGTGACGAGGACGGCTGTGGCGCCGTCGGCGCGCAGGGCCTGCCAGACGTCCCGTCGCAGCTCGGCCCGGAGGGCGGCGTCGAGGGCGTTGAACGGTTCGTCGAGGAGCACGATCGGGGGGCGCGGCGCGAGCGCCCGGGCGACCGCGACGCGCTGCTGCTGTCCGCCGGACAGATGGTGCGGCATGCGGTCCTCGTAACCCGCCAGCCCCACCAGGTCCAGCACGGCGGCAGCCCGGCCGGCCCGCCGGGAGGCCCGGTCGAGGCCGTAGGCGACGTTGCCGAGGACGGACAGATGGGGGAAGAGCGCGCCTTCCTGGGGCACCACCGCGATCCGCCGCCGCTCCGGCGGCACCGACGCGTCGGGGGTGGCGACGGGGCGGCCGTCGATCCGGATCTCTCCGGCGTCCGGCGCCTCGAAGCCCGCGACGCAGCGCAGCAGCGTCGTCTTGCCGGAGCCGGAGGGACCGAGCACGGCGACCAGCGTCCCGGAGCGGACGGCGAGGTCCACGCCGGACAGCGCCTGGACACGGCCATAGCGCTTGTGGACGCCGATGATGCTCAGTTCCGCCATGTCAGCCGCCTGTACGGGTGAGGACGCCCGTGCGGGCCGACAGCCACCACGTCGGTACGGCGGCGATGAGCACCAGAAGGGCGGCGTAGGGCGCGGCGGCCGCGTACGCGGCGACCGACGTGTGCTTCCACAGACCGGTGGCGAGGGTGTCCATTCCGGTGGGGCGCAGCAGCAGCGTGGCGGGCAGCTCCTTCATGCAGGTGAGGAAGACGAGCGCCGCACCGGCGCCGATGCCGGGTGCGGCCAGGGGCAGGGTCACCGTGCGCAGTACGTACGCGCGGCGCCGTCCGAGCGAGCGGGCCACGTCCTCCAGTACGGGTGGGGCCTGGGCCGCGGCGCCGTGGACGGCCGCGACCGCGAGGGGCAGGAACAGGGCCGCGTACGCGAGCGCGAGCAGCCACACGCTCTGGTAGAGCGGGTAGGCCACGTTGATGCCGAAGAACACCAGCGACAGTCCGATGACGAGGCCGGGCAGCGCGTGCGAGAGATACGCCAGGCGGTCCAGCGCCACGGCCAGCAGGCCGGGCACGCGGGCGGACAGCAGCCCCACCGGCAGCGCGAGCAGCAGGGTCAGGGCGGTGCCCAGCAGGGAGACCCACAGCGAGTTCCCCGCCGCGTCGGCGAGCTCGCCGAGGGACCCCGGCCGCGACACCCCCTCGCCGAACCACCGCACCAGACTCACCGCCGGCACCCCGAGCGCCGCCCCGATCACCGCGGCGAGCCCGAGTACGGCCGGCCCGCGCCACCGGCCCAGGCGCAGTCGCGTCGGCGGCCGTGGCGCCCCGCCGCCGAGGCGGGCGTAGCGGGCCGCGCGCCGTCGGCTGAACTGCTCGGCCAGGAGGACCAGGATGGTGAGGGCGACGAGGGCCGTGGCGAGCACGAGCGCCCCGGTGCGGTCGAAGCCGAGGTTGATCAAGGTGAAGACGGCCCGGGTGAGTACGTTCACCCGCAGGATCGAGACCGCGCCGAAGTCGGAGAGCACGTACAGCGCGACCAGCAGCGCTCCCGCCGCCACCGCCGGCCGCACCTGGCGCAGCGTCACACCGACGGTCGTACGCCACTGGCCGCGTCCCAGGGACAGGGCCACCTCCTCCTGCGCCGGATCCACGCCGACCAGCGCGGCCGCGACCGGCAGGTACACGTACGGGTAGGAGACCAGCGCGAGCACGAGCGCCGCTGCCCAGAAACCCTCGAAGTCCTGCACGGCGGACACCCAGGCGAAGGCGGCGACGTAGCTGGGAATCGCGAGCGGCAGCGCGGCGAGCACTCCGAACAGCCGCCGGGCCGGCAGGTCGGTGCGGGTGACCAGGAACGCCGCGGCGACACCCAGGACCGTGCAGGCGGAGGTGACGACCGCCGCGAGCGCCAGGCTTCGGCCGATCAGTGCTCCGGTGCGCTCGGTGAGCAGTTCCTCGGTGATCCGGTCCCAGCCCGCTTCTCCGGCCCGGATCCCCAGATAGGCCAGCGGGATGAGCGCGACGCCGACGGCGAGCGACGCCCCGCAGGCCAGTGCCGGGCGCGGCACCAGTCGCCGCGCCCGGCGCAGGGTGGTCCGAGTGGTCAGACGAGCCCCGATTCCTTGATCATCCTGATGGTGGTGGCCAGGTCGTCCAGGTCGTTGAGGTCGATGTCCGGCGTGTTCAGCGACGACAGCGAGGGCAGGCCGGGGGCGGCGTCGACGCCGTCGATCAGCGGGTACTCGTACGTCTGCTCGGCGAAGTAGGTCTGGGCCTGGGTGCCCAGCAGGTAGTCGACGAACTCGCGGACGTCGGTGTCGTCGCCGGCCCTGTCCAGCACGCCCACACCGGAGACGTTGACCAGGCTGCCGATGTCCTTGTTCGGGAAGAAGTGGTTCCTCGCCTTGAGGGCGTCGACGTCGGTGCCCTCCTCCTTCGCCAGCTCGTACACGTAGTAGTGGTTGACCAGCCCCGAGGCGAGCCGGCCGGAGTTGACGTCGGCGACGATCTGCGAGTTCCCCTCGCGGATCTGCGCGTCGTTGGCCTTCAGTCCTGCGAGGAAGTCCTCGGTCTTCTCGTCGCCGTCCTCCACCCGCATCGCCGTGATGAACGCCTGGAACGAGCCGTTGGTGGGAGCGATGCCCACCTTGCCCTTCCATTCCGGTTCGGTCAGCTCGAACACCGACTCGGGCAGATTGTCCTTGGGGACCTGGTCGGTGTTGTAGGCCATCGTGCGCACCCGGCCCGTCACGCCGACCCACTCGCCGTCCTCGTCCCGGTAGGCGGACGGCACCTTGTCCAGCACATCCTCGGGCAGTTTGGCGAAGAGACCCTTCTCGGCCACGGCCCCCAGGGCCCCGGCGTCCTGGGCGAGGAAGACGTCCGCCGGGCTCCGGCTGCCCTCTTCCTGCAACTGGGCGGCCATCTGCGCGGTGTCGCCGTAGCGCACCTCGACGGTGATGCCGCTGGCTTCCTGGAAGTCCTCCAGCACCGGCTTGACCAGCGACTCGCTCCGACCGCTGTAGACGGTGATCTTCTCGTCCGTACGCGCCCGCGCCTCGGCTGTGCCCGCGGCCTCGGTCTGCGCGGCCTGCTCGGAGCCGCAGGCCGTGACTCCCAGCGCCAACAGGCCGCCGAGGGCCGATGCCAGCAGGGGCCTCATCCCGGAGATCGTCACGTCCCGCTCCTCCGTCACCGGTCATGCCGGCACTGGTTAGGTCAGCCTAAACTTGCTTAGTTCAGGCTAACCTCGCACATACCGCATATCGCCACTTTAGTGTGGTGTCGGGGTGAGGCCGACCCGTAAAGACCCTCAGAGGCGATCGGCGACCCATCGCGCGCGTGGACATGCCGGACGGGCCTCGCGCGCACGGACATGCGCCGGACGGCCCTCGCGCCCAGGGACATGCGCCGGGCGGGCCGTGCTGTGGTCGCCGACGGGCCGCGACGATGTGGGCCCGGCGGTCAGCCTTCGGGCTGCTCGACGACCTGGGCGAGGTAGAGCGGCTCGCCCAGCTTCTCGATCAGACCGAGCTGTGTGTCGAGGTAGTCGATGTGGTGCTCCTCGTCGGCGAGGATCGACTCGAAGATGTTCGCCGAGGTGACATCGCCCTTGGCGCGCATGACCTCGATGCCGCGCCGGAGACGGTCGACCGCCTCGACCTCGACCTCGCGGTCCGCCTGGAACATCTCGGTGACGCTCTGCCCCACCCGCACATGGAAGAGCCGCTGGTAGTTGGGCAGGCCGTCGAGCAACAGGATGCGGTCGGTGAGAGTCTCCGCGTGGTTCATCTCGTCGAACGACTCATGGCGCGTCTGCTGGGCGAGCTTCGTCCAACCGTTGCTCTCCTGCATCTTGGCGTGCAGGAAGTACTGGTTGATCGCCGTCAGCTCCGCTGTCAGTTGCTCGTTCAGGAACTCGAGGACCTCGGGGTCGCTCCGCATGGCAGGCCGTCCTTCCCGTGAGAGACCGACCCGACGCCACGCGCCCCCAGCCGCCGGCGGCTCACCCAGTGGGCGGACGCTCGCCGCACGGCCCCTCGTCGCGGTCGGCCGACCCGTCCGACGAGGCCAGGACGCTGTCGATGACGCCCGTCTCTTCGACGATAGCGCGCTTTCACCCGTCGCGATCAGGTCGCGCCCCCGCCGCCGCCCGCGCCTGCCGGGGTCACGGAGGACACCGGAGGCGAGACGGGCACTCCGCTCCCGCGGCGGGGGTCTGTCCGACCGGCCTACTTGGTGAGGTGCTCCTCCAGGTCGGCGAGGACCTCGTCGGCGGCGGTCACGCCGAGGCCGAGGTACCAGGTCTCGTCCGGGACGTCGTACGCGTGGCCCGCCTTGACCGCACCGAGGTTCTTCCACAGCGGGTTGCCCTGGGCCTTGGACTTGTCGGTGGCCTTCGGGTCGCCGTAGACGCCGGTGAAGATGTAGTCGGCGTCGGCCTGGTCGATGTTCTCGGCGCTGACCTCGGCCGCCAGGTCGTTGATGTCCTGGTTCTTGGGCCGCGGAACACCGACGTCCTTCAGGATCGTGCCGATGAACGAGGCGTTGGCGTACAGGCGGATCACGCCGTCCGGCAGGTAACGGACCATCGAGACGGTCGGCTTGTCGGCGCCGAGCTTCTCACCCAGCGCCTTCGCCTTCTCCTCGTAGGCCGCGAGCTTCCGCTTCGCCTCGGCGGTCTTGTCGAGGGCGGCCGCGTTGAGGAGGTAGTTCTCCTTCCAGGTGAAGCCCGGGCGGAGGGAGAAGACGGTCGGCGCGATCTTCGACAGCTCGTCGTACTTGTCGGCGGCCCGCAGCTGGCTGCCCAGGATCAGGTCGGGCTTGAGCGCGGCGATCGCCTCGAGGTTGAGGTTGTTGATGGTGCCGACGTTCTTCGGGCTGCCCGCGTCCTTCTTCAGGTAGGACGGCAGTTCGGGGGAGCCCTCGGTGGGCGCGAGGCCGACCGGCTCGACACCCAGCGACACCACGTTGTCGAGCTCGCCGACGTCGAGGACGACGACGCGCTCGGGCTGCGCCTTGAGCTCGGTCTCGCCCATGGCGTGGGTGATCGTGCGCGGCCACTCGCCGGCCTTGGCGTCGGTTCCCATCGCGGCGGTCTTCTTGGCCGCGTCGGCGAACTCGTCCCCGCCCTGCGCGACCGCCTTCTTGTCTCCGGAGCCCGCGCCGGCGGACGCGCTCTCCCCCTCGGAGGAGCCACCGCACGCCGTCAGAGCGAGGGCGGCGGCGAGGGTGAGGGCTGCTGCGGCGGAGCTGCGACGGCGGACGGACATGGGGGACTCCCGTCGTACAAGGGCGATCTCGGGCCAATCCTGGCAAAAGATTTAGGAAAGGCTTACCTTATGCGATCCTGTGCGTCGCCCCTACCCGGAGGGGGCGGTTCCAGTCACGCTCCGTCCCGGCGCTCCGTCGGCCGCGGCGGTCCGGGAACCACCAGCGGACCCCCCGTCACCGGATCCGCCACGACGACCGACGCCAACCCGAAGACGTCCTGGACCAGTTCGGCGGTGACGATGTCGGCGGGCGGCCCCTGCGCCACTATCTTCCCGGCCCGCATGGCTATCAGGTGGTCGGCGTAGCGCGCCGCCTGGTTCAGGTCGTGCAGCACCGCCACCACCGTCCGGCCGCGCTCACGGTTCAACTGCCGTACGAGATCCAGGACGTCGACCTGGTGGGCGATGTCCAGATACGTCGTCGGCTCGTCGAGCAGCAGCAGGTCGGTGTCCTGGGCCAGGGCCATGGCGATCCACACACGCTGGCGCTGTCCGCCCGACAGTTCGTCGACCTGACGCTCCGCCAGGTCGAGGGTCGAGGTGCGCTCCATCGCCTCGGCGACGTGCGCCTCGTCCGCCGCCGACCACTGCCGCCACCACTTCTGATGGGGCATCCGACCGCGTGCGACGAGGTCCGCGACCGTGATCCCCTCCGGTGCCACCGGAGTCTGCGGCAGCAGCCCGACCGCCTGGGCGATCCGCCCGCTCGGGATGCGGGACAGATCGGTGTCGTCGAGGAGCACCGCGCCCTCACGGGGTTTCAGCAGCCGGCCCAGCGCACGCAGCAGGGTGGACTTGCCGCAGGCGTTGGGACCGACGATGACCGTGACCTTCCCGTCCGGGATCGCCACGTCCAGGTCCTCGACGACCACGCGGTCCTCGTAGGCGAGGGTGAGTCCTCGTGCGGTGAGGCGAGCGCCGGTCACCGGTCCGCTCGGCCGGTCGTCGGTCAGGTCGATGGTCGGTTGGTCGCCGGTCACGCGGTTCCTCCGGTACGGCTGCTACGGGTGCGGACGATCAGCCACATCAGGTAGGGGGCGCCCACCAGGGCGGTGAACACGCCGACCGGAAGTTCCAGCGGCGACAGCAGACGACGGGCCAGCACGTCCGCGACGACCACGATCAGCGCGCCCATGAGCGCCGAGCACACCAGCGGGACGTGCGGGGTGCGGGTGAGCCGGCGGGCTGTCTGCGGGGCGAGCAGCGCCACGAAGTCGACGGGTCCCGCGGCGCCGGTCGCCACGGAGGCGAGGACGACACCGACGACGCTCAGCCCGAGCCGCGTCCGCCCGAGCCGGACGCCGAGGGCGGTGGCCGTGTCCTCGTCGAACGCCGATCCGCGCTGTGCCCACGCCGCCCACACCAGGAACGGCAGCATGAGGAGGAGGACCGTCGCGAGCGGCGCCGCCTGGTCGTAGCCGCGGCCGTTGAGGGAGCCGGTGAGCCAGGTCTTGGCCTGCTGGGCCACGAGGTAGTCGCCCTTGGTCACGAACAGCCGGGTCAGCGAGCCGAGCGCCACCGAGACGCCGATGCCGATCAGGACGAACCGGGAGGCGGCGAGCCCGCCCCGCCACGCGAGCAGGTAGACCAGCAGGGCGGCGAGGAGACCGCCCGCGACGGACACGTAGGGCAGGACGGCGTACGAGGTGACACCGAACGTCATCGCGGCGACCGTCGCCGCGCCCGCCCCGTGCGTGACGCCGATGACGTCGGGGCTGGCGAGCGGGTTGCGGGCCACGGTCTGGATCAGCGCCCCGGAGACACCGAAGGCGGCGCCCACGAGCAGCCCGGTCACCATCCGCGGCAGCCGGAGCGTGCCGACGACGAGCTCGTCGGGGCTGGGCAGACCGAGCAGCACGCGCACGACCTCGCCGGGAGAGACGTACGCCTCCCCGACGCACAGCGAGACCACGACGGCGCCGACGAGCAGGACGGCGAGGGCGCCGGCCACGGTCATGGCCCGGCGGTGCAGCAGGAAGCTGCTGCCGCGCCCCGCCCGCAGGACGAACTGTCCGGCGGGCCGGAGGGGAGCGCGCTGGGGGACGGACGTCATGCGACCGCCACCGCCTTCTTCCGCCGCACCAGCACCACCAGGAACGGCACCCCGGCCAGCGCGGTCATCACGGCCACCGGCACCTCCGAGGGGCGTACGACGACCCGGCCGAGGACGTCCGCGAGGAGCAGCATCACCGGCCCGAGCAGCGCGGCCATGGGCAGCAGCCAGCGATGCTGCGGACCCACGAGGGCGCGGGCGATGTGCGGTACGGCGAGGCCCGTGAAGGCGATGGGGCCCGCCGCCGCGACCGCGGCGCCCGTCAGCACGGTCGCGCCCAGGGCACCGGTCGCCCGCAGCAGCGCGACGTTGCGGCCGAGCCCCCGGGCGATGTCGTCACCGAGCGCGAGGGCGTCCAGGCCGCGGGCCATGCCCAGCACGAGCAGCAGTCCGACGAGCAGGAAGGGCCAGACCTGTCCCGCGATCGACGCGTCCCGGCCGCTGATCGAACCGACGTCCCAGAAGCGGAACTCGTCCAGAGCCCGGGCGTCGGTCGTCAGGATCGCCGAGATCAGGGAGGCGATGAACGCGTTCATCGCGGCCCCCGCGAGCGCCAGCTTGACCGGTGTGGCCCCGCCTCGACCGCTGCCGGCGACGGCGTAGATGCACACGGCCGCGACACCGGCGCCGGCGAACGCGTACCAGACGTACCCGGTCAGGGAATGCACGCCGAGGAAGGCGATGGCGCAGACGACACCCAGCGACGCCCCCTGGCTGATGCCCAGGATGCCCGGTTCGGCGATCGGGTTGCGGGTGATGCCCTGCAGAACCGTTCCGGCGACGGCGAGTGCGACGCCGACCAGCACACCGATGACCGTCCGCGGCACCCGCAGCGACCGCACGACCTGAGCGTCGTCACTCCCCCCGCCGTGTACGAGGGCGTCCCACACCACCGAGGGCGCGATCGCGCGACTGCCGACGGCGAGACTCAGCACCACCGCCGACACCAACAGCAGAAGGCCGACCCCCATCCACCCCACCCGGAGGCTCACGGCTCTCGACATCCACCCTCTCCCCGTCGGTCAGCCAAGGCTGGCCTAAGACTACGTTGCGACGGAGGCGGGGATTCCGCGGATGAAGTCCTGGTTCAGAGACTCCGGTAGATCAGCCAACCGCCAAGACCGAGCAGTGCCGGAGAGCCCACGAACCACATGGCCATCCCGGTCCGCCACAGCCGGCCGTTACTGACCTTGCGGCTCAGGATGCCAAGCACTGGAAGCCCGATGACGATCACGAGTATGCCGACGAAGAGACCCACGCTGCCGCCCCCGTTGGTCGCTGGTCGTAGAAGCGTAGGGGGGCACGCGATTCCTGGACCCTCTGCGTACGCGATCCGCGTCAGCGAGGCAACAACGGGGGCGGTGAAGCCTCGACGGGCGAGTCAAGCCCTAAGCGATCTCGAAAAACCGCCGTGGCACAACTCGCCGTGGGTTCAAAACCCACCCATGCAGGCTGTGCGGAGAGCAGTGAGGGCCTGTGTCGGGCGCCGCGGGTTGCTTGGGCTGCTGTACCTCTTCGCTGCATCGCCACGTGACAGTTGAAATGGCGGCAAGCCATCAGCCTCTGACGGGAGGCTCCCAAAGACCCAGCCGTTGGAGTCGGCGCTGCCTGGCGCGTTCGCCCAAGGCCGTCAGCCCGAAGACCAGGCCGAACGCCGAACCGCCGCCCAGAAGCAGCATGACATCGCCGACCGTGTCCACACTGTCGAGGTTGGCGACCCCCAGGAGCGCGGCCGCCGGTGCTGCCGTCCCTACGCCCACTGCGACGGGGCGTCGGGCGGCGAACTGCTGCGTGCGGGTGGGTTGTTCCAGCCCACCAAGGGCCCGGTCGATGCTCCAGAACGCACGCGTGCAGCGCCTCCACACCTGCCTGGCCAGCAACCGGACGGTCGTCATGACGGCGAGCGTAGCGAGATGTACCCCCACCGCAGAAGACTCCACATGCAGCGACGGGAGCGGCCGCCTTGCGCAGGCCGAGCCGCGGGGCAGTGCCGTCGTCCTGGTCGACGCCCCACCATGGGTGTCCGGGGGCTTCCTCGTCGAGAGGAGTCGTCCCGCGGCCGGGTCGCGGATGCACACCTTTTGAGGCCCCCGCCATGGCGGGGCCGCCGCCGTGGTGGCTGCGGCCCCGCTCGGGTGGGTGGGTCAGGACGGGTCGCCGTACTGGAGGCCGCGTCCGTTGGTGCCGACGTAGACGCGGCCGTAGGTGTCGGGGTCGCCGGTGATGACGCCGACGCTGCCGATGGCGCCCCACTGGTGGGCGTCGTCGTTGACGCGGACCCAGGTGGCGCCCTTGTCGGTGGAGCGGAAGACTCCGGTGACGTCCTTGACGGTACCGAGCAGGTACAGGGCCTGGTACGACGTGCCCGACTTGGCCTTCCCGAAGCCGAGGGCGGAGGCGGACTTCACCGAGCTGAGCGTGGTGAAGGTGCGGCCGCCGTCGGTGGAGTGCAGCAGCCCCTTGGCGTTGCCGGCGATCCACAGGTCTCCGGCGATGCCGGGGACGGCCGTGAGGCGGCCGGACGGCAGGCCGGTGGCGCGGGCGGTGAAGGTCGCGCCGCCGTCGGTGCTGGCGTAGAGCGTGCCGCCGGACAGGGAGTAGAAGGTCCTGGCCGAGGAGCGGTCGGCGACGACCACGGCGTCGTCGCCCAGGCCGCTGACCCTCGACCAGCTCGCTCCCTTGTCGGTCGAGCGGTACGGGGCCTGGCCCGCCTGGGTCCAGACGATGGCCGAGCCGTCCGCCGCGAGGGCGACACGGCCGTCCTGGGCGCCGGCCACCGGCTCTGCCTTGAAGCCGTTCCAGCTGCTGCCGCCGTCGGTGGACCAGGCGCCGTCCTGCTCGCCGCCCCGGCCGACGCGGACCATCAGCGCGGGCTTGGACTGCGCGAAGTCGATGTCGGTGCTGTTGGTCATCATCGGGTTCTTCAGCCGCCCGGAGGGCACCTTGGTCAGGTCGTCGTGCCGGAAGCCGCCCTGGTCGCCCATGGAGGTGATGACGGTGGCGCCGCCGGGAGGGGCGATCGCGTCCAGCAGCGAGGTCTCCTCCAGCCCTCGGGCCCCCATGCTCCAGTGGCTGGTGCCGCCGCTGTCGGAAGCGCCCGCGTCCTTGCTGCGCAGGATGGCGTTGCCGGTGCCGTACAGCACGTGCCCGGAGTTGAAGGGGTCGATGGCCAGGGCGGTCATCCAGTGCCCGGTGTGGGTGCCGACGTAAGGGGCGGCGGAGGCGTTGCGCACCGACTTGTCGGCCAGTGCCTTCCACGTAGTACCGCCGTCGGTGCTGCGGTAGATCTCGTCCTCGGGCCACCAGCGCCCGAGGGTGGTGACCATCACCGTGGACGGCTTGCGCGGGTCGACGGCCAGACCGGAGAAGCCGTAATCGCCCTTGGACGGGGAGACGTTCTTCCACGTCCCGCTGCCCGGCGTGTACTTCCACACCGAGCCCGCCGTCACGCCGTTGGGTCCGAGGTTGTCGGTGTACGTCAGGTACAGCGAGCCGTCACCGGAGAGCACGCCGTGCTGCGGCAGCTGGCCGGTGGGCTGACCGGAGACGGCCTTCCAGGTGCTGCCGCCGTCGGTGGAGCGGTACAGGGAGGTGGACCTGTCGCCGACACCGACGTAGATCGTCTTGCTGCCGGCCGGGCCGTACGTCACGAAGGAGATGCCCGCGCCGCTGCTCGCCCCGTCCTTGACGGGGAACGAGGAGACCTGGCGCCATGTGACGCCGTGGTCGGTGCTGCGCCACAGGCCGTTCTTGCGGCTGCCGAGGAGCAGGTTGGCGTTGTTCGCGGGGTCGACCACCAGCCGCTCGCCCGCCCCGCGGCCGTCCTCGTTGCCGCCCAGCTTGAAGGGCAGATCGGTGCGCTTGAAGGTGCGGCCCCGGTCGGTGGAGCGCAGGATCGCGCCGTTGCCCGCCCAGTCGTTGGTGTAGGTGCCCGCCCCGAGGTAGAGCCGCTTGGGGTCGACGGGGTCGGTGGCCAGCGAGTCGATGCCCAGCAGGTTCCAGTCCTTCTCGCCGATCCAGTCGGTCAGCGGGATCCACTGCTCGGCCGCGGTGTCCCAGCGGTAGGCGCCACCCATGTCGGTGCGCGCGTACAGCAGGCCCTTCTCCTTCTGGTTGAACACCAGCCCGGTGACGTAACCGCCGCCCACCACCTGGGCGTTCTTCCACACATACGGTCCTGCCGCGGCCGTGGTCTGCCCGCTGTCGGCCCCGGCTGCCGGGGCATCGGCCACCTTCAGCAGCTTCCACTGCTGGTTGGTGGTGCCCCGGCTCGGATACTGGATGACCGCCGCGCCCTGGGCCGTCGATCCCCCGGCCACGTCCAGGACGTGGCCGCTCCTGCGGGAGGTGAAGGTGACGGCGTCGGAACCGCTCACGTTGCTGATCCGCCATTCCTGAGAGGTGGCGGAACTGTCGGTCTGCTGCTCGGCCGCGCCCCCCTGCGCGGTGGAATTGCCCGCTATGCCCAGAACTTTGCCGCTGTTGCGGTTCACCAGCTCGTAGTAGCCGTCCCCCTTGGGCTCCAGCTTCCACTGCTGGTTGGCGGTGTTCTGGTCGGTGTACTGCTGGATACGGGTGCCGTCGGCGGTGGAGAAGCTGCTGACGTCCAGCACCTTGCCGCTGCGCACGGAAACCAGCCGGTAGTAGGCAGTACCGTCGATCGTCGCGGCCTGTGACTCCTCCTGCGCGTAGAGGAGGTACGGCACGAGGACGGCGGGCACGCCGAGGACCAGACCGGTGGCGGTCCAGCGACGGCGATGACGCCCGCGGCGCCCGCCGTTCGTGGGGTTGTTCATGAGGGGGGTGTTCTCCTTGCAAGCCGTTCACGAGAGAAAGCCGGATCCGGCCACCGGAACTGGCCGGATCCGCTTCCTTGTGGTCACAGACTCCGCACATGGTTGCCGCGAGTCGTGGGCTTTTCTCAGGTCATGTCGGGTGCACCAGGCGTTGGTCGAGTCGTAACCGGCGAGAGGGGCTTCGGCAACCGTCGCCTCCGCCGCGCCCGGGACAGCCGGTCAGCCTTGCTTCGAGGGAACCGGTGGCGTCAGGGGGCTTCGGCCCCTCCCACGAGGAAAGTCCGCGAAAGGGAGGAACCCCGGCCGACGCGCGGCTGGGGTTCCTCAAGGCGGTGGGGTTCCGCAAGGTGGTGGATATCGGTCAGCTGGTGGGTCTGCCCACGCCGTGGTCAGCGCTGCAGGGTGAGCAGGCCCGGCCGGTACGGCAGCTTCAGGTAGTCGGTGCCGTCCGAGGAGGGAGGCCTGCCCTGGTAGAGGAACTGCAGGTTGCAGGGGTCGATGGTCATGGTCTGGTCGGCGTTGACGCGGACCAGGTCACCGTGGCTGATGTCGTTGGTCCAGGTCTGGTTGGTGTTGGCCTTGCCCGCGAAGGGGTTGCTCTCGGTGCCGGCCTGCTCGGTCCACCTGTCCTTCAGGCTGGGGGCGGTGAAGGAGCGGAAGTAGCGCCCGTTGCTGCCCCTCGCCTCGACGATCATGAGGTACTGGTTCTGGCCCTGGACCTTGTAGACCTCCGGGGCCTCGAACAGGCGCTCCTCGGTGTCGCTCATGACCGTCTCGTACGACGAGCCGAAGCTGCTCGGGAAGTTCCCGATCGGCATGGTCGACTTGAAGATGCTGCCCTTGTCGTTGGCGAAGAACAGGTACATGTTCTGGTCGTCGGCGATCAGGGTCGGGTCGATCGGGCCGCCGGTGGGGACGCTGCCGGTGAACAGCGGCTGCGGGGCGGACCAGCCGCCTGGATTGGTGGGGTCGCTGGACGTGCGGTAGGTGAAGGGCCAGTTGGTACCCCACCCGTTCGAGGCCAGCACCCAGATGTTCTTGGTCGAGAGGTAGAACAGTTTGGGCGCCACCGCTGCCCCGCTGATCCTGGTCTGGGTGGCCGTCGCCATGTCGGACCAGTTCCTGAAGGGACTGAACATCATCGCGCCCCACGACGACCCGTCAGAGCTGGTGGCATAGACCAGGTTCTGGCCGTTGATCGGCACGGTGGTGAAGTCCTTCAGCGCGACCGCGCCGTTCGCCGGCTGCGCCAGCGGACCCGTCGAGCTCCACCGGTAGGTCGACGGAAGAGCGCACGTGCCGCTCGGCGGCGTGGACAGGCCGGTCCACTTCTGGTTGTTGCCGCCGTTGCAGTTCCAGAGCTGCACCGCCGTGCCGTTGGCTGTGGCGCCGCCGCTGACGTCCAGGCACAGCCCGGACTCCACGGCGACGATCGTGCCGTCGGCGTTCGCCCGCCACTGCTGGTTGGTACCGCCGTTGCAGGACCAGAGCACCGGCCGGGTGCCGGCCGTGGTGGCGTGGCCCGGAACATCCAGGCACTTGTTGCCGTACACGGTCAGCTGGTTGTTGTCCGTCAGCGTCCACTGCTGGTTGGTCCCGCTGTGGCAGTCCCAGATCTGCACGTTCGTGCCGTCGGCCTGGTTGGCGCCCGACACATCGAGGCACCGGCCGGAAGCAACGCCGCGCACGGCGCTGGTGGTGGCCGCCTGAGCGGGGCTGGCGACGAGCGTCGCCGCCAAGGCGGCCAGAGCCGTGACCGCCCCGGCGAGCACGGCAGACGGGTGTTTGCGGCTGAAACTACGTCTGTGCATGCGGAACCTCGTCATTCCTTGAGTCAGCGGTTCCGGTCGGCCCCGTCAGGCTGTCCGGAATCCGGCGAGGTGCGGCCCTTGCGTGTTCGTAATACCGAACAATGGTCGAGGTGTCGACCGACTGGATCATTGGGGTTCCGTTGAACTGCGTCAATATTTCGCGCGCGATTCGCGAGCCGAAATCGCAGATTGAACCAGACGGCTCCAAGTTCCGTGCTTATGCGGGACTTTTGGCGTGCGGGGCAGGTGGCGGTGCGCGCGGGCACGGGCTTGGCGATCACTACTGAACGGCCGTGAAGGGCGCTGAATGAGCCGGAAACCGAGACGGGGGCGGGGCCGAGCTCGCCGGCATCGTTGCTGTGGGAGGGGGAGCCATGGCGTTGGTCCGCAAGGGATCACGACGGATCGTTGTCGACGGCACGGCCTACCGCCGGCGGCTGCGAGGCGGCCGACGTACTCCCAGGGGCTGGCCTGATCGCCGTGCACGTTCGCGGTCGAGCATGTGGACACCCCGGCGGCGAGGTTCCGGGCTCGGCCTTCCACCTCGAGCAGTCCGCGGACTTCGTGCCGATACACACGCGAGGCGGGGCCGAGCTGATGTCGACGATCACCGAAGATCTGCGCTGCCGCTACGGCGCTTGATCATCCGCCGAAATCGGTGTGGCGGAGGCAGACGGGAGTGCATCGCCACGCACGGACAGATGGCGATCAGGAACTGTGCGGCGTTCGCCGGGCGGTAGTCCGCCTTGCCGCCGAGGATGCCGAGGTCGAGGCACCTTGGTGCATGGGAATCCCCTCAGCGATGTCGGTACCGCCCCGTAGAGTGAGCTGATCGTCTCCTGTGGCGAATGAGCCGGGACGGGTCCAGGGGGAACCATCAGAGGGGGTAACGTATGTCCATTTTTCGTGTGGGCCGGACGCGAAGACGGGCCGCGGCGGGGCTGTGCGGCGCGGTGCTGACCGCCTCGACGCTGCTCGCGTCCGCATCCGCGTCCGCGTCCGCGTCGACGGCGTCGGTGTCGGGTGGCGGACCGGCCACGACGGGGACGGTCTCGCCTGCGGAGGGCACGGCGTTCCGCGCCGGGCAGAGCGCCGAGTTGGGGGACCGCGGGCGCGTCGAGCTCATCGGCGGACGTGACATCCGGGTGACGGCGGACGATTCAGACGCCCCCGCACTGTCCCGGTACTCGGTCGCGTCGGTGAACGGCACCGTGTCCGTGCGGCCGACCGGCAAGTCCGCTGCGGACCGCCCGACCGCGGAGCTCCAGCCCACTGCGCGCACCGAAGACGCCCGGAGCATTCCCCCGACGACGTACACCGCCGCGTCGACGTACTCGGTCAAGCTGACCATCACGAATGCCGACGTCCGATTCAAATCGTTCTATGTCTGGGACCGCAAGACCTGGACGGCGTACGCCGTCGACAGCGACACCGCGGGCCCTTCGGCGACCGTGAAGCTGCCGCCGGGTGACTACTTCTCGGTCGCGCTGCACAACGACTGGCTGGAGCCGAGCTATCTGCTCACCCGTACCTTCTCGGTCGGCTCGGCCGCCAAGACGGTCACCTTCGATCAGCGCGCGGCCAAGGAGACCGCGATCCGCACCGACGACACCACCGCCACCCGGGACGCGTCCGCCGCGTGGATCAGCGTTCCGGGCGGCGACCTGGCCGGCTTCGCCGGCTCGGGAGCTGACAAGGTGTACGTCACTCCTTTCTCGGTCAGTGGCGTCTCGCTGCGCCTGCACGAGGTGCTCGCCAAGAAGGGCGCCTCGGCGAGTGTGCCGAGTCCCTACCGCTACGACCTCACACACAGCTTCACGACGACCGTGCCCGCTTCGCCCGTAGCGACGGTCCGTGCTTCGAAACTGGCCAAGACCGTGACGAGGGTGAGCGCTCCGGGCACCCGGACCACGGCCTCGCTGCAGAGTGTCCCGTCCTTCGGCGAGTGGACGGGCGTCTTTATCGGCTCCGCGACACCCGTCGCCGGTACGGTCACCGAATACACCACACCAGGCGTCACCTACAGCCGACTGCTGTCCTACGGAACCGGCGAGCTGAGCCTCAACCTCCCGGACCGGACCTTGCCCGCAGGGACCAGCGCGGGCGAGACCCTGGGCGCGGCCCCACTGCAGCCTCTTCGCTCGGAGTGGGGCGGTTCGCAGCGGGACTTCGGGAAGATCCGGGTGACCGAGCTGAATGCCTTCGGTGACTCTGCCGGCCACGCGGCGATCGACGGCCGCGCGACGTACTCGTACAAGCTCACCTCCTCCGACGGCATCACCTACGCCCAGGCCGACGGCCTCGACGCGTACCACTCCCTGACGTCGTCCAGCCTGCCGTCCTGGGAAAGGACGTACACCCTCGAGCAGACCGTCCACCGCCGTGTCCCGTACTCCCGGCTGTCCACGGATGTACACAACCAATGGACGTTCCGCTCAAGCTACTCGGAAGGCCGCGAACTCCCGCTCATCGACGCCAAGTTGAGCGTGTCCGGGCTCGACGGATACGGCCGGGCGGCTACCGGCCCGGTCCACGTGCAGGCAAGCGCTGCCACTCGCAACACGGACGCGGCGACGGCCAACACCCGGATCACCGGGCTCGCCTACTCCACGGACGACGGCGCCACCTGGACGGACCTGGACGTCGCGGAGGATGGCTCGGCGACGCTCGACCTGCCCGCCACCGCCTCCTTCGTCTCGCTGCGCGTCACCGCCGCCGACGGCCAGGGCGGCAGCTTGAACCGCACCATCACACGGGCGTTCGCCGGTCCGGCCCCGCACGGCGACGAGACGGTGGGGGCGACCCGCATTTCGAACGTCGTGGTCAACGGAGGCAAACAGGTGTGGCTCACCGACCAGCCGCTGCAGCACTTCAAGGCGAAGTTCACCGCCACCGACCCGTCGGGGATCGCGAGCGGGGATATGTACCTCTACAAGGGCTCGTACGACACTCCCGACGCCGTCCTCTACGGCACTTGGCCGGGGGAGTGCGCCAAGGTCAGCGCCACCACCTCCACCTGTGAGGTGCAGTTCGCCTACATCCAGCCGCGCTGGAACCTCGGCCGCAATTCCCTCGCAGGCACCTGGAAGCTGGCCGCCTGGGCCGAGTCGGCGGACGGCACGGGCCATGTCGACCTGCACGCTGCGAAGTCGGCCCTCGTCGTGCGGGACGCGACGCTGTCAGCCAACGCGGCTCCCGAACCGGTGGCCAAGGGCAAGACCCTCACCGTCACCGGCAAGCTCGCCCGCGCGGACTGGGAGACGCGCGGCGGCTACCACGGTTACTCCGGTCAGAAGGTGAAGCTGCAGTTCCGTAAGAAGGGGACATCCACCTACACGACGGTCAAGACGATCACGACTGACGGCTCAGGGAAGCTGAAGACGACGGCGAAGGCGTCGACAGACGGTTACTGGCGCTACACCTTCGCCGGCACATCCACCACCACACCCGCCACCGCCCCGGGCGACTACGTCGACGTCCGCTGATTCGCCGATCCCGCCGGGTTCCCGCTCCGCGAGTCGGAACCCGGCGACGGCCCTCACACGAGCGCGGCGCCCACACCGGTCCGGCCTCCGCGCCCGCTTCAAAGGGGGCCGACGAGGTGGAACACCAGGATTCCGGCCGCTTGGTGGAGGCGGGGCAAGTCCATCTGAGCGTGGACGGCGGCTGCCGTCCGCGCTCCCTCGTCGTCACTCCAGATCAAAGGGTCGACTGCACCGCGTTCAAGTCGGTCTTCGAAAAGATCAGCGGGGTGCTCAGCATCGGCTGTGGCGTCCACGTCACACCGAGGCTCGTACCGCCCACTGTTACCGCGCACTCGACCGGGCGCCACGCAGGAACAGGGCGCTGGTGAGGGTGCCGAGGAGCACGATGGCGGCGTTCACCGCGATCGCGACCTTCAGATCGCCGAGGACGGCCGAGGCGCCGACGCCGGTCATGGCGGCGGTCGCGACGGCGCGCATGATCGGCCTGCCCATGGTGATGCCGACCTGCTGGGTCATGGTGACGAGGCCGGCGGCCAGGCCCTGTTCGTGATCGGAGAGCCCCGAGGGGTGGTGACCATGAAGCCCACGACACAACATGGTCGGCTCGATGGGCCGGGTCGGTGCGGTCGGCGACAACGCGGCGATGGAGAGCTCCTTCGTGCTGCCGCACAAGAACGTCGTCGACCGCCAAGCCTGGGCCACCCGGCAGGACTTGCGGATCGCGATCTAGTCTCCGGCTATGAGCATGATCGGTGAGTACCTGCGTGTCACGGCTGCTGAGCTTGACCGAGCGATCCAAGACCCCGACTGGGCTCTGGACTTCGTCGAAGAGGTCCAAGACGCCGAGGAGGAGACGGAGCCTGCGCCGGCCGAAGCGCGTCACTTCAGCACGTACAAGACCTGGGACATGCTCCGCTTCCTGCTGGCGCGCGCTGAGTTCCCCGTGAACGTGATCCACGGTGAGGAGCCGTTCGCCGAGGATGAGGATTGGGGGTACGGGCCTCCGAGGTACCTGCGGCCTGAGCGGGTCCAGCTCGCCGCGGAAGCACTGCGGGCCACCAGCTATGCCCAGCTCATCACTGGCGTGGATCCCGCTGAACTGACCAGCGCCGAGGTGTATCCGCTCGGATGGAGTGAGCCCGGCTCGCTGGAGTGGGGGCGTCCTTGGTACGACGGCCTCACACAGTTCTTCGAGGCTGCTGCCGGGGCGGACAACGCGATGCTCGTCTGGCTGGACTGACGGGCCACGACGGCGGTGAGACCTCAGGGGAAGCGACGGTGCTTGGGTCGATACTATGGCGCTGACCTGCGCGGATATCGCTGCCTGCGGTGGTTTTGTGTGTCGGGAGCCACCGCTGCTGACCGCCCGTTCGGCTCCGGCTGTGCTCATGGTGCCCGGAGTGCGGGCATTCTTCGATGGGACGTTGCGGTCGCATTCTCGTCGTGGTGCGCGCCGGCATGGCTGCGCCGCCGAGACCTGATCGGCTGCAGCGTCACGGGTTTTCTCGTTACTCCACAGCGTGGCCGATGAGTTTGTGGCTCCCGGCCGGTCCAAGCTCGTGACACCCAGGAAAGGACACTGCCATGTCGGAGCTTCTCGTCGACTTCATCACCTCCCTCGACGGCTGCGCATCGGGAGAGGGATGGCCCGGCTTCTGGGGACTCGAGGGCCCGGAGTACCTCGCGTGGCTCGGCGAGCAGCCCGAGGTCACCTATCTGATGGGAGCGAACACCTACCGCCTGATGTCGGGTTTCGCCGCGGGCGAGGTCCCGAAGGGCCAGGACGAGTTCCGGCCCGAGGAAGAGGCGTCCGTCGACGAGCTCACGCAAGCGCCCAAGGTGGTGTTCTCCTCCTCACTCGAGGAGCCACTGACGTGGGCCAACTCCACGCTCGTCCGCGACGACGCCGTCGAGGCGGTCCGTGCCATGAAATCGAGTGGCTCGGGGCTCCTCAGCACGATCGGCAGCCTCAGCCTGAGCCGGTCCCTGCTACGAGCCGGACTCGTCGACCGGTTCCGGGTCGTGATGTTCCCGGTGATCACGGGGGCCACGGGCGAGGAACGCATCTACGACGGCTATCCGGACGTTGCCCTCGAGATGATCGAGCACCGCACCTTCGACGGCCGCATCCAGCTGGTCGAGTACAAGCCCCGCGTGCTCGAGCACCCGCCGCTCGGCGTTCCTGCGTGACGTCGGCCCGGACGGCCGCCGAGCCGGCGTCGGCCTGGCGAAGTGAGTGCGCGCGTTCGTCGTCCTGTCATTCGAACGCGCGCACGGGGTGCCCTTGGAGGTGTCCCACCCGGCCTGGTCTCAGCGGATGTATTTCGTCGGCTTGGTGGCGGCGTTGAGCAGGTACTCCAGGGGGTCATATCGGAAGAAGCGCGACCAGATCGCGGCAAACAAACAAGCCCCAGGTCGCTGACTTGGGGTTTCGCATGGAGCGGGTGACGAGAATGGAACTCGCGCTCTCAGCTTGGGAAGCGACGACGCTTGCGTAGAGGTAGGGCCTCTGACCTGGAGAAATGCGTTGTCAGGCGGCAGGTGTGAGGGGCTGGTTGCACCGTTCTTGATCGTGGTTGTCCGCTCTGAAGGGCACGCTACGGGCGCGAAGCACGGATGGGGCAGAGCAGGGCTTCCGGCTGGCCCCAGCGACCGGGAGTGGCTCCGCCTCGAACGGCAGTCGAGTGAGGCCGTCGCGGCTGCGCGCATGGCGTCTTTGAGGATGCGGTGGCCCGCATCAAGCATCCTGCTGCCGGTTGAGGACTCCTTGGGCCTTGCCGACGAACGAGAGAAGGCCGTCGGCGACGTCGTCGGCCGTGTAGGGGAACTCCCTTTCCGGGGCCCCCGGGCCGCCCCCCATCCCGTTGGTCCGCGCCCGTCGGCCCCCTCGTGCCCGGCCACGGCGACGGCCTCCGCCGCACCGCCCGCTCACGTCCCGCTCATGTCCCGCTCCGAACGGTTCCGCGGCCACGACCGCCGCACCCACCCCGTCCGATCGCCCGTCCGTCCGGCGGTTCCCGAGCCCTCGGGGCCGCCCGACGCGCACGCTCCCAGCGGACTCCGCCTCCCTCGCGGGGCGGTCGGCGGGGGAGGGCCGGGAGTGGCCCGGCCGACCGGCCGGCCCCTCCGGCTCGCCGTTCTCCACGAGCCCGGTGGAGCCCGCTCGTACTAAAACGGCAACAGAGGAGGAGCCCGCCAAGGAGTCGGACGAGGGGGGCGAGGTGGTACCCGAGACGGACGCCCCGGCCGCCGAGAGCTCGCCCGCGGAGCCGCCGACCGCCGCTCACCAGACTGGTACCGAGGCCCCCCTCGACCTCTCCGACCGGCGGATTCCCGTGCTCTCACTGGGCGCGGGGCCGCCTCTGGTGGGCCTCGGCATCGGCTTCCTCGGGGCGCGGACGCGCCGCCGCCGCGCGGCTCACGACGGCCCGGGTCCCCCTTGAGTCGTACCTCCGGGGTCCGCCTCAGGACGCTTGGTCCACGCGGACTTACTCGGTATACATACTCGGTATGTCCATCCGCCACGGGCTTCTCGCCCTCCTCGAACACGGCCCGCGCTACGGCTCGCAGCTCCGTACGGAGTTCGAGTCCCGTACCGGCTCCACCTGGCCGCTCAACGTGGGTCAGGTCTACACGACGCTCAGCCGGCTCGAACGCGACGGCATGGTCGTGCAGGACGGCGAGGACGAGGCCGGCCACGCGCTCTACGCGATCACCGACAGCGGCCGCGTCGAACTGCGCAGCTGGTTCGAGAACCCCGTCGACCGCACCAGCCCGGCCCGTGACGAGCTGGCCATCAAGCTGGCCATGGCCGTCGGGGCGCCCGGGGTCGACATCCGTGACGTCATCCAGTCCCAGCGCCGGCACACCGTGAAGGCCATGCAGGACTACACCCGGCTGAAGGCGCAGGCCCTCGCCGCCGTGGAGAAGAACGGGGCTCGGGAGCGGGATGACATCGCCTGGCTCCTCGTCCTGGAGCAGCTGATCTTCCAGACCGAGGCCGAGGCGCGCTGGCTCGACCACTGCGAGTCCCGGCTGATCCGTCTCTCGTCGACCGCCCAGGCGGCGGGGCCGGAGCCGGCCTCGCCGGGGGCGGCAGGCGTAGCGGCGGGGACGGGAGCGCGGGCGGGGGCCGAGGCAGAGGAGGCCGCACGCCACCGCCCGTGACGTCCGCCCGTGACGTCCGCCCGTGACGTCCGCCCGTGACGTCCGCCCGTGACGTCCGCCCGTGACGTCCGCCCGTGACGTCCGCCCGTGACGTCCGCGCTTCACGACCGGCCCTGAGCACCCGAACGACCGGATCCACAGGGCCGACCGAGTCCACCGGGCCCACCGGGCCCACCGGGCCCACCGGGGTCACCCGACCCACCCGACCCACCGGGCCCACCGGGTCCACCCGACCCACATGAAGATCCGAACCACCCGACCAGACCCATACCGTACGCACGGCGCTGCCAACGACCGTCCGTCGCACCGACGTTCGGCCGTTCGCCGGCGTACGCCCGAGGGGGAACCATGTCCACACAGCAGCATCCCGCGCTGAGTCTGCGGAACCTGACCCGCGTCCACGGCTCCGGCGCCACCGAGGTGCACGCCCTGCGCGGCATCGACCTCGACGTCCACCCCGGTGAACTCGTCGCCGTCATGGGCCCGTCGGGCTCCGGCAAGTCCACCCTGCTCACCATCGCCGGCGGCCTCGACACCCCCACCTCCGGGCAGGTCTTCGTCGAGGGCACCGACATCACCGCCCTCGGCATCAAGGGGCTCGCCGCCCTGCGCCGCCGCAGCATCGGCTACGTCTTCCAGGACTACAACCTCATCCCGGCCCTCACCGCCGCCGAGAACGTGGCCCTGCCCCGCGAACTGGACGGCATATCGGCCCGCAAGGCCCGCACCGAGGCCCTCGCCGCCCTCACCGAGATGGACCTCGGCCATCTCGCCGACCGGTTCCCCGACGAGATGTCCGGCGGCCAGCAGCAGCGCGTGGCCATCGCCCGCGCCCTCGTCGGCGACCGCCGACTCGTCCTCGCCGACGAGCCCACCGGCGCCCTCGACTCCGAGACCGGTGAGTCCGTGCTGGCCCTGCTGCGCTCCCGCTGCGACGCCGGAGCCGCCGGCATCATGGTCACCCACGAGCCGCGGTTCGCCGCCTGGGCCGACCGGGTCGTCTTCCTGCGGGACGGCGCCGTCGTCGACCAGACCGTACGCAGCGACGCCGACTCGCTCCTGACCGGCCGGGCGGCCCAGCGGTGACGACCTGGTTCCACTCCTGGCGGGCCGCGGTCCGCATCGCCCGCCGTGACGCCTGGCGCTCCAAGGGCCGCAGCTTCCTCGTCCTCGCCATGATCGCGCTGCCGATCCTGGGCGTGAGCGCCCTGGACCTGACCCTGCGCAGCGCCGAACTCACCCCCGCGCAGCGGATGGAGCGCACCCTGGGTGCCGCCGACGCTCGCTTCTCCGATGCCGGAGCGGCCGGCGTGGCCATCCTGCAGGACCCCGCGGGCGAGCAGCACACCCCGGCCGGGGACTACGACTCGCCGGGCAAGTCCTGGCCCGACGGCCCGACCGATGTCACCAAGAGCATTCCGGCCGGTTCGACGGTGCTGACCGACAGCAGGGGCAGCGCCAAGCTGACCACCAGGCACGGTCTGCTCCAGGCCGAGGTCCGTGAGCTGGCCGCCGGCGATCCCGTCGCCCGGGGCATCATGCGGCTGCAGGAGGGCCGCTTCCCCGAGAAGAACGACGAGATCGCCGCGACCACCCAATTCCTGGAGAGCAGCGGGCTGTCCGTCGGCTCCACCCTCACCGCCCGCGGCTTCGACCGCACCTATGTGATCAGCGGCTCGTACGAGCTGCCCAGCGACCTCAAGGCACAGCAGGTCAACGCCCTGCCGGGGGCCTTCCTCGCGCCGTACGCCAAGGCGGTCGAGAAGGCCGGACTGCCGAAGCCCGAGGACTCCACCACCTATCTGGTGAAGAAGTCCGGTGGTTTCACGTGGAACACGGTCCAGGCGATCAACGCCAAGGGCGTCCTGGTCACCTCTCGGGCCGTGGCCCTCGACCCGCCCGCCGACTCCGAGGTGCCGCTCTACCAGAAGGAAGGCTGGGCCAACTACGAGAGCGGGGGCGCCGACGCCGCCGCGCTCGCCGCCGTGGGCACGGTCGTCGGCCTGGCGATGCTGGAGATCTGCCTGCTCGCCGGGCCCGCGTTCGCCGTCGGTGCCCGTCGTTCCCGCCGCCAGCTGGGCCTGGTCGGCGCCAACGGCGGTGCCCGCAGCCACATCCGGGCCATCGTGCTGAGCGGCGGTCTCGTCATCGGCGTCGCGGCGGCCGTGGTCGGCATGGTCCTCGCCCTGGTCCTGACCTTCGCCCTCCGGCCACTCCTCGAGGACTACATGGGGCAGCGGTTCGGCGGCTTCACCGTCAGGCCGCTGGAACTGCTCGCCATCGCCGCGCTCGCCGTCCTCACCGGCCTGCTCGCCGCGATCGTCCCGGCCGTCACCGCCTCCCGGCAGACCGTCCTGGCCTCCCTCACCGGCCGTCGCGGCGTGCGCCGCAGCAACCGCGTGCTGCCGTTGATCGGCTTGGGCGCCGTCCTGCTCGGCGCGGCCATCGCCCTGTACGGCTCGGTCTTCTCCGACCAGTTCGTCCTGGTCGCGGGTGGCTCGGCCATCGCCGAGCTGGGTGTGGTCGCCATGACGCCCGCCCTGGTCGGTCTGTTCGGCAGGGCCGGCCGCTGGCTGCCGCTCTCGCCGCGCCTCGCCCTGCGGGACGCCGTCCGCAACCGGGGCCGTACGGCACCCGCTGTCGCCGCCGTCCTGGCCGCCGTCGCGGGCACCGTCGCCGTCTCGACGTACGCCGCGAGCAGCGACGCCCAGAGTCTGGCCGAGTACCGGGCCGCCCTGCCGCACGGGGCCGTCGCCGCGCTCGTCACCGAGGAGGGCGGCCGGGACGTCCCCGAGGTCCGCGACGCCGTGCAGCGGACGCTGCCCGTCGACGTCCGCGCCGACGTGTTCCGGATCGCCGTCGGCAAGCCCGGCTGCGCCCCGTGGGGCGAGGGCGAGGGTTGTGGCCGCTTCGAGGTCGTCATCCCGCCGGCCAACGAGTGCCCGCTGTGGGCCAGCACCCCCGACGGCTCCGACCCCGCGGAGAAGTACAGCAAGGAGCAGCGGCGCGCGCTCGCCAAGGACTGGCGCTGCCTCTCGTCCGACGGCAGCGGCATCTACGTCGACGGCGGTCTTCTCATCGCCGATGCCCCGCTCCTGAAGGTTCTCGGCATCGACGACCCGGGCGCGGCCAAGGCCCTCGCCGACGGAAAGCTCGTCAGCTTCCACAGGCCCCAGGTCGACAGGAACGGCGCCGTCGGCATCAAGCTGATCACCGACCCGAAGGCCGCCGACCGCGCCGCCGAGCAGAACAAGCCCGTCCCGGGCGAGCTGAAGTCCTTCCCCGCCTACCAGGTGCCCGGCTCGCCCGACTCCTACGGAGTGCAGAGCGTGCTCAGCCCCGCCGCCGCCAAGGCCGCCGGACTGACCACCGTCCCCCTCGGCTCCTTCTTCAGCACCGACCGGATCCCCAGCACCGAGGAGCGGCAGAAGCTCGACGCCGAGATCGCCAAGCTCGGCAGCAACGTCGAGCTGACCGTGGAGCAGGGCTGGGTCGACAAGAACGGGCTCGTCCTGCTCGCGCTGACCGTCTTCGCCGGCCTGGTCACCATCGGTGCGGCCGGCATCGCCACCGGCCTCGCCCAGGCCGACGCGGAGGCCGATCTCAAGACGCTCGCCGCGGTCGGAGCCCCGCCTTCGGTGCGCCGCAGGCTCAGCGGCTTCCAGTGCGGTGTGGTCGCCGCGATGGGTGTGGTCCTCGGCTCGGCGGCCGGTGTCCTGCCCGCGGTCGGGCTGAGGCTCACCGAGGAGCGCGAGCAGACGCGCTTCTACCAGGAGGCTCTCGACAACGGCTGGGGCGGCGCCGGTGACGCCCCGCCGTACGTGCCGATCATCGTCCCCTGGGAGACACTCGCCGCCCTCCTGGTGGCCGTGCCCCTCGGCGCCGCCCTGCTCGCCGCACTGGTGACCCGCTCACGCGGGGCACTGGCCCGCCGCGCCGCACACTGAGCCTCCGTCGCCGCACGGTACCCCTGGACGAGGGCGACTCACCCTCGTCCAGGGGCAGGAGGCAGTCCCCGTCCGAAGGGATCCGCTCGAACCCGGCCGGCGCTTCCGGGCCATCCGCGCCTCTGGGCGCGACGGCCGTTGCGCGGGGCTCAGATGTACCAAAAACGCGTCTCGCGATAGGAGATGATTCGGCCTCGTGACGCCCCACGCGAGGGCACGAAGCCACCAGATTGCTCTAGACGCCAAACAAACCCCAGGTCGCTGACCTGGGGTGTTTCTATCTGGAGCGGGTGACGAGAATCGAACTCGCGCTCTCGGCTTGGGAAGCGACGGCGCTTGGGCGGCCGTGTCGCTTCTGACCTCGGCGTACGCTCTCTTGGCCCCTGCCGGGCAGGTCGCCTGCGTCCTGCGTGAAAGTGCCGGCACTGCGGAGAATGGGCCCACAAGCAGGAGCGGTCTGCCGGAAGCCGCGCTTCCGGCAGACCGCCCCACTGAACGACGGTTCGACCGGCGTGTCAGCGCGTGACGACGAACGTGGCGGCGCGGGGCACAAACGTCGTGCCCCCGTCCTCGGCCGTCGCCAGTGCCGAGACGTACCAGGTGCCCTTGGCCAGGTCGGCCGCCTCCCGCTTCGTGACCTTCAGCGTGTACGTGCAGCGGGAGGTCTCCTCCGAGGTGCTCCGGCACGTGGCGCGCTCATCCGCCGAGCGAAGCTCCGCCGCGGTCGGGTCGAGCTTCGAACTCGCGGGCCAGGCAAGGACCTTGAGGCCTCGGATGCCCGAGTCGTCGTTCACGTCCACGGTGTAGGTGAGCGAGCCCGCGCTGCTGTCGGACGGAGCGGTGTAGCGAGCCGAGCCGTGCTCCAGAGTCGGCTCCGTGGGGGTCGAGGCCAGAGCGAGGCCGCCGACGGCGACCCCGCCGAGGGCGACGGCGCCGATGAGAGACGAGACGACAATGCGCTTGGACATGGGAGATCCCCCTGAGTTCGTTGGAGAGCTGCGACGGATACGCGGAAGCGCGTGGATGAGCGTGGAAGAGTGCTGAAGAGCCGCTGGCGGAGCCGGTCCTGGAAGCCGTCGTAGAAGCGGTGGCCGACCGCGTTCTCGATGTGATCGAGCCTATGGCCGGGGGTATGGGGCCGTCCTCGCGCTGCAGGACGAATGGCGCCTCGAACCACAGGTAGAGGCTCTGCAACCCACGTAAGAGGCCGGACTCCGCCTCCAGCCGGAGCCGGGCCGCCCGCCGGCTGTGCCGGTCCTGCCGATCTGCGCCCAGGCCGTGGTGTGGCCGGCGAAGCGGAGGGTGCGATGCTGCCCATCAGCCACTCATGAAGAATTGCCAAATTTCGCAATTAGCTAGATGCTGAGGTTGGCTACGCATGGTCCGGTGGCCGCGGGCACAGCCTTGTGCCCGCCCCACGGAGTGGGGTTCGCAGGGAAACCGAGGGGTTGTGTCTGTTCCGCTCTACCAGGCCAAGGCCGAGTTCTTCCGGATGCTGGGGCATCCGGTACGCATACGCGTCCTGGAACTGCTGCAGGACGGGCCGCTGCCGGTCCGGGACCTGCTCGCCGCCATCGAGGTGGAGCCGTCCGGCCTGTCCCAGCAGCTGGCGGTGCTGCGGCGTTCCGGGATCGTCACCTCGACCCGGGACGGCTCGACGGTGGTCTATGAGCTGGCGGGCGGGGACGTTGCCGATCTGATGAGGGCCGCGCGCCGGATCCTGACCGAGATGCTCGCCGGGCAGGGCGAGCTGCTGACAGAGCTGCGGGAAGCCGAGGGCGCGGCGCGATGACTTCGGGTATCAGCCGGGCCGGGGCCCGGCTCACCGCGCTCTTGCCCGCCCGCGCCCACCTGGCGGACATGCGACGCGATCCGCGCAGGGACCTGCTCGCCGGTCTCACCGTGGCGATCGTGGCCCTGCCGCTCGCTCTCGGCTTCGGTGTCTCCTCCGGTCTCGGTGCCGAGGCCGGACTGGCGACCGCCGTGGTCGCCGGCGCGCTCGCCGCGCTGTTCGGCGGGTCCAACCTCCAGGTGTCCGGGCCGACCGGGGCCATGACCGTGGTGCTGGTGCCCATCGTCGGCGCGTACGGGCCGACCGGCGTGCTGACCGTCGGGCTGATGGCCGGCGTCATGCTCGTGGCGCTGGCAGCGCTGCGGGCCGGCAAGTACATGCAGTACGTGCCCGCGCCCGTGGTGGAGGGCTTCACTCTCGGGATCGCCTGCGTGATCGGACTGCAGCAGGTCCCGAACGCGCTCGGGGTGCCCAAGGCCGAGGGCGATCGCGTGCTGGTGGTGACCTGGCGGGCCGTCGTGGATTTCGCGGAGGACCCTAACTGGACGGCGGTCGGCTTCGCGGTCGCGGTGGCCGCGGTCATGCTGGTGGGCGCCCGCTGGAGGCCGACCGTCCCGTTCTCCATCGTCGCGGTCATCGCGGCCACGGCCGTCTCCCAGCTCGCGAACCTGGACGCGGCGCAGCCGATCGGTGACCTTCCGTCCGGGCTGCCCGCGCCCTCACTCGGCTTCCTGGACCTCGGTTCGCTCAGCACCCTGCTCGCCCCGGCGGTGGCCGTGGCGGCGCTCGCGGCCCTGGAGTCCCTGCTGTCCGCCTCGGTGGCGGACGGCATGACGGTGGGGCAGCGGCACGACCCCGATCGCGAGCTGTTCGGCCAGGGACTGGCCAATATCGCGGCCCCGCTGTTCGGCGGGGTGCCCGCGACCGGCGCGATCGCCCGGACCGCGGTGAACGTCCGCACAGGTGCCGTCTCCCGGCTGGCCGCCCTGACCCACGCCGCGATCCTCGCGGTGATCGTGTTCGCCGCGGCTCCCCTCGTCTCCAGGATCCCGCTCGCCGCCCTCGCCGGCGTGCTGCTGGCCACCGCGGTCCGCATGGTGGAGGTCGGCTCGCTCAGGGCGATGGCCAAGGCCACCCGCTCGGATGCGCTGATCCTCGTTCTCACCGCGGTGGCGACCCTGGTACTGGACCTCGTGTACGCGGTGATCATCGGTCTGGTCGTCGCGGGTGCCCTCGCCCTGCGCGCCGTGGCCAAGCAGGCCCGCTTCGACCAGGTCCCCCTCGACCGCGGCGACCACAGTGCCGAAGAACACGCCCTCCTCGCCGAGCACATCGTCGCGTACCGCATCGACGGGCCGCTCTTCTTCGCCGCCGCGCACCGCTTCCTGCTGGAGCTGACCGACGTGGCTGACGTACGCGTCGTCATCCTGCGCATGTCGCGGGTGTCGACCATGGACGCCACCGGCGCGCTGGTCCTCAAGGACGCCGTGGAGAAACTGAAGCGGCGCGGCATCCTCGTCCTGGCCTCCGGGATCCGCGCCGGCCAGCGCCAGGTGCTGGACTCCGTCGGAGCGCTGGAACCGCTGCGGCACGACGGCCGGGAGTACGACACCACCCCCGAGGCGATCCGGGCCGCCCGGGACCACCTGGCGACGACGGGAGTCCTGACCGCCGTACCCGCCCGGAAGCCCCGAACCCCCAGCGAGGAAGCCGTCCGATGAGCACTGCCCCCGCCCCGCTGCGACTGGTGGAGATCTCTGGAACGGAGGCCCTGTGGCTACTGGAAGGCAGCAGCCTGGGACGGCTGCTGCACCAGCAGCGGCAGCTGACCGTCGTACGGCCGGCCCGGCATGTGTGGGAGTACGGCCGACTGATCGTCCGGGCCCCCGTCCAGGCGGCGGCGATGCCGGCCACGGTGACCTACCACGTGGACGAGATCCGGGCGGTGCACGGCACCGGCTGGACGGTCACCGTCCACGGCCCCGCCGACGTACTCGGCGAGCCTGACGAGACAGACCATTACCGCCGCACCCTGCCGGGCTGGACGCACGGCCCGCACGACACTCTGCTGCGCCTGCACCCCCAGAGCGTCACCGGCTTCCGCCTCGCCCGCCTGGAGACATGATGGTCCCCGTTCTCGATGTCCTTCCGTACCGGCACGTGCTCACCCTGCCCAACGAGCCGTCCGCCGTCCGTCTCGCCCGCGAGACCGCCGAAGAGGCGCTGGTCGAGTGGGGGATAGATCTGCGCCGGCCCGTCGTGGACGCGGCGCTGCTGATCCTCAGTGAGCTGGTGACCAACAGCGTCCGGCACACCGCCGAGGTGTCCCCGCAGATCACGGTCATGTATGCGGCGAGCGGAGGCCGCCTGGCCTTCGCCGTCCACGACCGCCACCCCCACCAGCCCTCGCTGCACCATGCCGAGCCCGGCACCGGTGGCGGTCTCGGCATGGTCATGGAGCTCACCCGGCAACTCGGCGGCACCGTCGCCGTGCACGGCGACGCCGACGGCAAGAGCATCTGGACAACTCTCCCCCTCTGACCTCAACGGGCCGCCCACGCAAGGAAGTTCACCGTCATGACCATCGAGTGGCGCTACACCGTCGAGGACGGTTTCGGGGTGCTCTCCGTCGCAGGCTACCTGGGCCCGGCAGCGGTCCGTCGGTTCGACGGAGCGGTCGGCTGGGTCGTCGCCCGCGGCACCGGACCGGTCATCCTCGACCTGACCGGACTGCGCGGATGGTCCACGGAAGGCCAGTTGGCCATCACCGAGACCGCACGCCGCCTCGCGGGCATGGGCCGGAGCCTGGAACTGGCCGCCATCCCCGCCGACGGCTCGCTCGTCCCGCCCGGCGACTGCCCGGACATCCCCGTCCATGGCGACCTGGCCACCGCCCTCTCCGTCCACGCCCGGCACACGTCACGGCCCGACGAAGCGCAGCAGGCGTGGCGCACCGACGGCTGGCCCACCTGACGCCCGTCTCCGCTCCCTCCCCCTGTCTCCGCTCCCCGACTGAAAGACACCTGTGCCGTGAGTGACAACCTTTCCCCCTGCCCCGAATGCTCCGGCGCCTACACCTACGAGATGGGTGCGCTCCTGGTCTGCCCGGGGTGCGGACACGAGTGGTCACCGGCCGCGGAGTCCGCGGACGGTGCCTCCGGAAGCAGGGTGATCAAGGACGCGGTCGGCAATGTGCTCGCCGACGGCGACACCGTGACGGTCGTCAGGACGCTGAAGGTCAAGGGCAGCCCGAGCGGGATCAAGGCGGGCACCAAGGTGCGCAACATCCGCCTGGTCGACGGTGTGGACGGCCACGACATCGACTGCAGGGTCGATGGGTTCGGCGCGATGCAGCTCAAGTCCAGCGTCGTGAAGAAGGCCTGATCCGACACCCTGCTGCGCGACCGCGCAAGTCGACGCCCCGGGCGGTTTTCCCGTATGCCGGCCCGATGGCTCCGATGGCTCCGATGAATCCGATGGTCCCGAGGGCGCAGGCGTCGTCCCAGCCGTCTGGATCCCAGCTGCTCTGGTCACTCGCATCCGGGTTCGGCGTGGCCGGTGCCGCAGGCGAGGATGGTCCGCATGTTTTTGACGAGTGGGTGGTTGCGATGCGCCGTGTTCCGGCCGGAGGGGCCGTGCCGTCGCGTCGGGGAGGGGACGGCACGATGAGTACGCCGCTGTACCAACTGAAGGCCGAGTTCTTCAAGACGCTGGGCCATCCGGCCCGTATCCGGGTCCTGGAACTGCTGAGCGAACGTGAACACGCGGTCGCGGAGATGCTGCCCGAGGTCGGTATCGAGCCCGCTCATCTGTCCCAGCAACTGGCGGTGCTGCGGCGGGCGAATCTGGTCAAGACCCGCAAGGAGGGTTCGACCGTGTACTACTCGCTCACCAGCCCACAGGTCGCGGAGCTTCTGCGGGTCGCCCGGACCATCCTCTCCGGGGTGCTCGCCGGGCAGGCCGAGCTACTGGCTGACCTGCAGGCCACGCAGGGTGAGCAGAAGCCGCCGTCGTAGTACCGACCCTCAAACAGCGGCCGCCTCACGAGAGTTGGTCCCCTGGACTGTCTGGCGGGGATGGCCACGAACTCGTCGATGTCGGCGGTGACCGTGTCGGGGGCGGCGGAGATCAGGAGTTCGGGGTACTGGGACCTCAGCTTCATGCCCAGGACGTCCAGAAACTCGATCTCCACCGTCCCGTCCGCTCCGCCTCCCGGGCTTTCGCGCAGCACTAGGCGGCGATGGGACGCTTGGTAGGACCAGACTAGGAAGGGTTCACCCTCCGAAAGGCATGGAGACGACGTCCCCATATTCGTCGTACCAGGTGACCCGGGCCTGGACGGGGGCCGGGGCGTTCTTGATCTGTGACAGTTCCCATGCGGTGTAGTCGCCGGCGCCCGGGGAGGCCACACCGTCCATGGAACGGGCGAGTCCTACTGGGTCGTCGATGCCTTCGAGGTTGAAGTGGATCTGCACGGTGCTTCGGATCGACGGCTTCCGGGAGCGGTGGGTGGGCAGAGGCTACGACAGAGAACCCGGGGTGCACGCGCCGCACCCGTGATGTGGGCTTCAGGGACTTCGGTGAGTATCACCGCCGCTGCGCACGCGATGACGTTCAGACTTGGGGAGGACAGCAGGCTGAGGTCCCCTGACACGGAGAGGCGTCGGAACGAACCGCGAATCCGCAGGTCAAGCCGGTCTTTCGCGGCTGGAGGCGTTGCGCGTACGGCTACCGTCGGGAACCCGTGCCCTGCGCGTGCCCAATCTTCGTGCGCCTGACGGGCCGGAACTTGCTGGACAACCTTCGGGAAAACACAAACCCCAGGCCGCTGACCTGGGAAGCTGCGAGCATTCGAGTCCGGAACAAGTGCTGACCTGGACGAACGGCCGAGCTGCGGCCTTGTCGGGCTCGGCTTCTTTCCCTGTGGTTCCCCGCTGTTCCCCGCTCGATCTGGTGCGGTTGTGGTGCGGCCGCCGGTGGCCGCTTGAGGTTCCCCCGCTGCGCGGGAGTGGCTGACTAGCAGGTCAGGGCGGGTTGACGTGGTTTCAGGTTCACTTGTTCGGCCGCTGCCTGGTCGGCGTAGTGCTTCTCCTCGAACTCGATGGGGCTGAGGTAGCCGAGGCGCTTCTGGATGCGGCGGGGGTTATAGAAGCCGTCGATGTACTCGAAGAGCGCGAGGTTCGCCTCGGCTCTGGTGTCGAAGGTCCGTCCGCGGATGCACTCGGTCTTGATCAGCATCCACAGGTTCTCCGCCAGGGCATTGTCGAAGGAGTCGCCGACCGAGCCCATGGACGCTTGAACACCTGCTCTGACCAGGCGGGTTGTGAGCTTGATAGACGTGTATTGCGTGCCGTGATCGGCATGGTGGACGAGTTCGCCAGGGGCGACCTCGCGGCTGGCCAGTGCGTACTCGAGCGAGGTGAGGACCAGGTCGGCGTCCGCGCGGGCGGAGGTCTCCCAGGCCACGACTCTGCGGGAGAAGGCGTCGCGGATCGCCGACAGCCACAGTGGCCCCTCCAGGGTGGGAATCATGGTCAGGTCGGTGACCCACAACCGGTTCGGCGCGAGTGCGGTGAAGTCGCGTTGCACCAGGTCAGGGGCGAGGTCGGCGTCTGGGTCGCGGCGGGTGAAGCCCTTGCTCCTGCGGGGGCTGATCCCGGCCAGGCCGGCCTGGCGCATGAGCCGCTCGACCCGCTTGCGGCCGACGTGGACGCCCTCGCGCTTCAGGACGGCATGGATCCTGGGCGATCCGTAGATCCCGCCGGAGTCCTGGTGGATCCGTCGGATCTGCCCGGTCAGCTCGGTGTCCTGGCGGATCCGTTCGCAGGGGTCCTTCTCAGCCTGGCGCCAGCGGTAGTAGGTGGAGGAGGGGATGTGCAGTTCCCGCAGTACGGGCTCGACCCCCAGGTGCGGGTGCTCGTCTAGGAGTGCGGTCACCTGGGCCGGGTCGGGTCGAGCTGCGCGGCGAAAAAAGCCGAGGCCGTCCGCAGGACCTCGTTCGCCCGGCGCAGGTCCCGCACCTCGCGCCGCAGCTGGACGAGCTCGTTCTTCTCTTCGGTGGTGAGCAGGTCATCCCGCTCGCCGGCGTCGGCCTCGGCCTGCCGGATCCAGTTCCGCAGGGCTTCGTGATGCACGCCGAGCTCCTCAGCCATGCGGCGGATCACCGGCTTCGGCTCGGCGGTCCGATACATCCGCACCGCACGCTCACGCAACTCCAGCGGGTACTTCCTCGGGGCAGGCATCGTCTGGGCTCCTCTCATGAGACCCATCTGACCTGCTGTCACCTTTCCCCGCATCTCGGGGGAACCTCAGCTTCCCCGAATCGACGAACCGGCAAGCTGCAAGCGCCTCAGAGGTGTTGCTTGGCTGCTCTGATCAGCCGCCTGATGCCGTCGTGGGTCTGAGCTCTAATCGTGTCGTATTCGGCCCTGTTCTCAGCCCTGATGACCTTGGTGATGTCTGCAAGCACGTCTTCCGCGGCTTGGCTCAGCGCCTCGTCGTCCGTGAGCATCTGCACCCGGAACAGCGCTTCTTGAGCATTGGAGCGCAGGCCGTAGGAGCGAACGCGCACTGCTTCAGGGTCCTCTGGTGGTGGCTGCTCGTGCTCGCAGAACCAGAGGTGAACCAGGCAGCGTCGGTAGTTCACCAAAGTGCCGGCGTAGGCGGAGTAGGCATCGAGTCGTTCCTGCCGGAGCTTCTCGCGCCGGGCGAACTGATGACTCATGTCGATGGTGCGGTGCTGAAACGCCAAGGTGATTCCGGAACCAAGTAGGGCCCCCAGGACCGCTATGCCACTGGCGATGATGGGGCCTCCCCCTGAGTGGTGGACACGCTGATACTGGATCTGCTTGATCCGGAGGAAGCGAGAACACCGCCGATGGCGATGAAGGACTACTCGGACGAGTTCAAGGCCGATGCCGTGGCCCTGTACGAGTCCACGCCCGGGGCGACCTACAAGAGCATCGCCGCTGACCTGGGCATCAACAGGGCGACGCTGCGTGAGTGGGTGCTGCGGGACCGGGAGCGTCGCGGCGTCGCCCCCGCGGCCGCTCGGTCAGGTGGGGCAGCGCCGGCCCGGGCAGGACAGCCGGCACCGTCCGCCGACCCGGACGAGCGGATCCGGCAGCTGGAGGCCCGGGTGGCCGAGCTTGAGGCGAGCGAACGGAAGCTGGCCACCGAGCGGGACATCCTGCGCAAGGCGGCCAAGTATTTCGCCGGCGAGACGAACTGGTGAACCGCTTCCAGTTCGTCCACGACCACCGGGACGCCTTCGGCGTGAAGCGGTTGTGCCAGGTGCTGGGCGTGAACCGTTCCAGCTACTACAAGTGGCGGGACGCGGCCGACGCGCGGACCGCGCGGCAGGCCGCCGACCGGGCCCTGGCCGAACAGATCCGCGCCGTCCACGCCGACTCCGACGGTGCCTACGGCTCCCCGCGGATCACCGCCGAGCTCCGTGCCGAGGGCCGCAAGATCAATGAGAAACGGGTGGCCCGCGTGATGCGCAAGTTCTCCATAGCGGGCATACGCCTGCGAAGACGGGTCCGCACCACGATCCCGGAGCCGTCGGTGACACCGGTCCCGGACCTGTTCCAGCGGGACTTCACCGCCCCCGCGCCCGGGATCAAGTACATGGGCGACATCACCTACCTTCCCACCGGGGACGGCGACTTCCTCTATCTGGCCACTGTCCTGGACTGCTTCAGCCGCCGGGTGGTCGGCTGGTCCATCGCCGCCCACATGCGCACCGAACTCGTCGCCGACGCCCTGCACATGGCAGCCGCCACCCGCGGCGGTCTGAGCGGCGCGATCTTCCACTCCGATCACGGCGCCCAGTACACATCGCGTGAATTCGCCGACTTGTGCGGCGAGTTGGGGGTCACCCAGTCCATGGGCTCGGTCGGCACCTCCGCCGACAACGCCGCCTGCGAGAGCTTCCACGCCACCCTCAAGCGCGAGACCCTGCGCGGCGCCCACCACTACCCGGGAGCGGAACTGTGCCGACGGACCGTCTTCCGGTGGCTCACCCGCTACAACACCCGCCGCAGGCACTCCGCCAACGGACACCTCAGCCCCATGGCCTACGAAAATCAGCACCGGCAGGAGTCCGATAAGCTCACGCTGGCCGCATAACCACCCCGACGCGTGTCCACCTCCGCGGGGGAAGGCCCGATGGTCTCCACACCCCAAGCTCACCACGATCCGCCAAACTGTGTGGCACAGTCCAGCTCCTGCATCAGCACGCTTTCCAACTGTGGTGGTGCCACGCGAGCATGCGTCCAAGGCCGTTCACCTGCGTTCGTGCTCGGCCGGTCGTGGGAGCGGCCACCGCCTTCGGTCTCGTCTGAACGACCGTGAACGGAGCTGAATGAGACGGAAACTGAGACGGGCCTCGCTGCGTTGACCTGGAGCGAGGCCAACGCGGCTACAGCCCGCGCAGCGCCTCGTCCAGGTCGCCGTACGCGCTCCAGCAGTCGACACTGCCATCGTCGTTCAGACTGCCCATGTACCAGTCCTCATCGCTGACCGGCTTCACCAGACACAGCCCATGGAACCCCAAGATGATCTCTGGGTGGAGCCGTTCCTCTTCCCCGGGCCGGCCCACCCACGTCACGACGCGATCGGTGTCGAGAGCCACAGACTCCCGATCGCCAGAGACCTCGCGGATCTCCTCCAGAGTCCACCCTGCCGGTAACTGCCCGTCTGCCATCCCATGATGATGACAGCCACCGCAACAGCCGAGGTAAGGACCGAATGCCTTCTCAGAGCAGCGCTTTAGCTTGATCTTTAACCTGTGCGGCGGGGTCGTGGGTTCTCTGACTTCTTCGTTCGCTGTTTCGTAGTGCCGGGTTTGCGGACGGTGTGCACGTCGTGGCGCGGGGTGGGCCGGGTGTTCTTGCGTCCGGGTGGTCGTCCCGGGCCGGGTCGGGAGGGTTTCGGTGCTTGGGCGGGGCAGGCCGCCTGCGGGCGGAGGTGCCGAAAGTCGCGGCGGACGCGGGCAGGGGTGAGTCTGTTCGGCGGGCTCGGTTTCTCCCACGGCCGGCGCAGGTCGGCCGCCAGTGGGCGGGCCAGCCGCAGCTGGGTGTAGACGGCGAGGATCAGCCAGGTCCACCGGTCAGCCGCCTCAGGAGTACGGACCTTCGGGCAGGTCCAGCCCAGGGTCTGCTTGAACAGCCGGAAGGTGTGCTCGATATCGAAGCGTCGCAGGAAGACCTGCCAGAGCAGGTCGACCTGGGTGTCGGTCGCGTCGGTGCCCGACCACCACAGCCACACCGGCTTCGGCCTCGCGCCGCTGGGCAGGTACTCGACCTGCAGACGGATCACCGTGCCCTCGATGACTGGCAGAGCGCCCAGCTGGGAGACCCATGCGGAGCGGTGAGTCAGCCGGGGGTGGAGCCGGTCCCAGGCTCTGGCGATGGCTGTGCCATACAGACGGGTATCGGTCACGGTCGCCGCATCGGGAGTGTTCCAGGTGGCAGGGTTGCCGAAGACGAACTCGCCGCCGTGGCGGGGCGGACGGCCCCGGGTGCCCGGCTCTCGGGGCGGCGCCGCCCGGCGCAGGACCCGGTCCGAGCGCATCCGGCCCAGCACCTGCACCGGCAGATCCTTGAGAAGGTAGGCCAGCCGGGGCACGTCGTATCCGGCGTCCACCACGATCAGCACGTCCGGGTCGCCGTCCTTCCACTGTCCGGCCGCCATCAGCCGCTCGGTCAGCTCACGCAGCTGCCGGGCGGTGACCGTGGCAGCGTCGTCGCCCGGCACCAGACGCAGCGCGTCCAGCGGCGCGGTCCATGAGCTGCGGCCCGCTTCCAGCGCACAGACCACCGAATACGGCCAGCCGGGGACGGGGATGTGCTGGTCCTTGCCGCGTCCGTAGGTGTGGCACAGGATCCGCTCGGGTGAGGTGTGAGCGTCGGGGCGCAGCCAGCAGGTGATGTCGGCCGCCAGCACCAGCTCGGCCGTCCGCCGCCCGCGGAAGCGGCACCGTGGCCAGTGCCCGCCGCAGCCGGGCGATGTCCACCCGGCCCGCGGCCAGGGCGCCATACAGCCCGCCGTGTCCACGGCGATGCTCGCCCACCAGCGACAGCTCCACCAGCGAGCGGATTGGGCCATCCGCACACAGCACCGCGTCGGCCAGCTCGAACAGCGCATCCGAACGCCTGGTCAGGCAGGAGTAGAACTCGCCCCGGAAGCGTGACAGTTCCGCCAACGGCTCTCGCCGGGCATCGCGATGCAGCAAACTCACCCTCACGGCCTTCGTGCTGGACGTGTGTGTTCCTTGGTCGGAGCACATGTTCAGCCGAGGGCCGCTTTCGTGTACGGCAGTTACCGGACCGAGTGATCAAGTTCGAGACATCATTCGATGCTGGACGTTAAAGATCAAGTTTAGAAGCTGTTGTCTTTTCGATCTTGAGAGATGCGCGTCGAACGGGAGTCCCGATCGGGTGGTCGGGGGGCGCTGGGCGCATACGGACAGGGCCTCCTGAACAGCTCGTTGGTGTCGAATCACCGAGCAACAGGAGGCCCTGGTGCAACAGTCTTGCGTGCCGATGGCGGGGCAGTCCAGCGTGGTCACCTGGGAGTGTGACTGCCTGGCTCACCGGTTCGGAAATGCCTCCGACAACGGGACGCGACAGCCTCGCTACCCGACGGACATGACGGACGGGGAGTGGGCCGTCATCCGCCCGCTGCTGCCGGTGCCGGGCTGGATGCGCGGCCGGGGCGGCCGGCCGGAGGGGTATTGCCACCGGGCCATGCTCGATGCGATCCGGTATCTCGTGGACAACGGGATCAAGTGGCGCGCGATGCCCGCCGACTTCCCGCCGTGGGACCGCATCTACGCATTCTTCCGCCGCTGGCGGGACAACTTGCTGGTCAAGGAGTTCCACGACCGGTTGCGTGCGAGGGTCCGCGAGGAGCTGGGGCGGGACGCGCAGCCGACGGCCGCAGTGATCGACTCGCAGTCCGTCAAAGCGGACGCCGTCGTCGGATCGGACAGCCGCGGCTTCGACGGCGGCAAACTGATCAACGGCCGCAAGCGGCATGTCGTGGTCGACACGCTCGGCCTGCTGTTGGGCGTGATGGTCACGGCCGCGGACACCGGCGACCGCATCGCCGCCCAGGTTCTGCTCGGACAGGTCGCCGACGTGCACCACCGGCTGGAACTGGTCTGGGCCGACGGCGGCTACACCGGCGGCCTCGTCGAGTACGGCCTGGCCACGTTCGCCCTGGTCCTGGCGATCGTAAAACGCAGCGATGACATGCGCGGCTTCGTGGTGCTGCCCAAGCGGTGGATCGTCGAGCGCCTCTTCGCCCACCTGATGCGAAGCCGCCGTCTGGTGCGCGACTTCGAGCGGCGCACCGCCAGCGCGGAGGCGATGGTCTACTGGTCGATGACCCTGCTCATGACGCGCCGCCTTGCCCGGCCACACCCTGGGCGAGGGTGAACCGGCCCGGCTGCCGCTCGGCCAGCCAGCCGCGGGCGACCAGGCGTTTCGCTTTCGAGCGCAGTGCCTCCACCCGTCGCCGGCACCACGTCCATGCCGAACATAGCGGCCATTTCCTGGCAGGTCAGCGGCCCTTGATGGAGCCGGTTCCGGTCCGCGAGCGCCGTGAGGATGCGCTGGTAGTCCACGGACAGCACCGACCAGGCCAGTCCCTGGCGCCACACCGGCACCTGCGACTTCGGCTTCGCCGCATCCCCGGGGTCCGGCGGCGCGTCCGCATCCCGCGGATCGTCAGTGACCTCCGTGCCGACGGTGTTGTCGCCGTCCGGAGCCAGCACCGTGCCGACCCGCTTGCGGGCAATCGCCCACTCCTGCCATTCCCGCTCGGCCGCGGCCAGTTCGGCCTGGATGCGGTCGGCCTGTTCCCGCAGCCCGTCGACTCGACGGCGAGCAGCGAGCTCGTGCTGTTCCAGCAGTCCGACGACTGACGGCATCCATGACCTCCCGGGGAGCGACGATCCGGCAGGCCACGACTCCCACGGAATCACCACTGCTATCCCCGACCAGCGGAAACACGTCGATCACGTCCGAAAAGACAACAGCTTCTTAGGAGTTCGATCCGCGCCTGCTCCAGCTGGTGCCGTTGACTGATGCGGCGGCCGGATGGAGACGCTGGTGTACACCTCCGCCCGGCGTCGTTGATGTCAGCCGTAGATGTCAAATACTGGATTGGTCGATGAGAGCCACGAGTGCGTTGCCGGACGGGAGTGCTTGCTGTAGTTCACTGCTGTACAGCGGAACCTGCGAGGGCGGCGATGACCAGCGTCTGCACGCAACCAGCAACCAGTGTCTATGGGCAAGCGCCACCGACCACAGCTCAAGTGCCTACTTGATCACCATCCTCCGAAAACTGTGACAGACGACCAGCGGCGTGCTCGGACTGCTTCCTCTTGCGCCGCTGACGACTGCGGCGGATCAGCCAACTGCCAGCGGCCATACAGCCGGTGGCTACCAGTGACCCAGCTACCTCAATCAGAGCGCTCTGGCCGATGGATCCCCAGGGCAGCGTGTCTACCCACATTCCTACTGTCCCTCCGAACGACAAGTACTGCGCTTCCAGGCTGCGTTGGTGCAGGACAGCACGGACACGGGCGGACGACAGGCGGTATCGTCGGACGGAATCGGACGGAATCGGACGGAGCGGGTGGATAGCTGTGGCGATCTTGAAGCGGCCAGTTCTGCCAGATGGACCGCAGAAGGATCTCAACGCTGCGCTGCATGATCTTCACTTGCGAGCAGGGCTACCGTCGGTGCGTGACCTGGAGGTCCGTATCGGCGGCCCAGGCATCGCTGGCAGGAGTCGGATTCATGACGCGTTCACAAACGGCCGCCTACCGGCCTGGGGGCTACTCCAGGTGCTGGTGTCGGCGCTAGCGCAAACGGTCCCCGGTTCGGACACGGCTGCCGAGGAGGGCCGCATCTACCAGCTTTGGTTGGCAGCGTCGGGCCGCACAACTTCTCAAAAGCCGGAAAAGCAACCTGCACTCGAGTCTCGCAGAACATTGCTGGTCCCTGCAGAACAGTCCAGGCGCGCCATCCTCGCTATGCGGGTTGAGTGGGCAAATCCGGCTGCGCTAAAGGTCGAGACACGGAGAGGCCTGCGTGAGTGGGTGGGTAAGGCGCTGGATGATATCGGATGGCCCAGTACCGGAGAGCATCGAAGGAATGACAGTGCCGGTTCAACTATCATCCTGAATGCTTCGAGTGAAAGTCCGAACCTGACAGTCGCAACCTTCTTGTCCGCTCTGGATAGCGAGATGGAATACCTGCGGCTCATGACTTCGGCTCACGCCGCGGGCTCGATAAAATTAAAGTTCGTTGCTGTCAACGATCCGGCTGCGTCCAGCCATGAAGAGTCAATGTGGCTTTTGGGTGCTCTTTTGTCGGTTGCATTTGAAGCCTTTTGGTCGAGTTCCGCAGGGCCTGTTCCAGCAATGGTGCATGGTATCGACACCAGGGAAGGTCAACTGCCAGGCAGTTGGGCGAAGTACACCACTTGCGTCAATTTTGAGGGGATTCAGCGAACTCTGTCACTCCTTGAAAGGGGGAATTCTGACGACCCTTGGTCTGCTCCTTTCTGAAAAGCCCTTTCGGGGCTCTCGACGCAGTCGTCGGAACTTCGGGGTAGCTCGCCACGGCGGCGAGCATGCCCTGCTGTCCATCTTCTCATTGGATGATGGCGGCCTGCTACTGTGCTGGCGCACCGCGACTTGCCGTGTTGCCTTGCTGCACTTCAGGGGGTTGCTCCAGTTGCAGTTCCTTCTTCCGCTGCTCATCCTTGATTCGCTCAATCGTTTCCGCGAACGCGCTTGGTGCTTCTTCGGTGCTCACGCGGCCGGGGCTGTAATGATTAATCCGCAAGCTGAAGGCTTGGAGTTCTAGTTCAATAGAGTCCGCGGTTTGCTGAAGATTCATACTTCTTTCGCGGAATTTGAAGTAGGAGATGATCCCAGCTGCAATGCTTACGATGGCGCTCAAGCCGACGGCGATCCAGCTCCATATTCCTTGCTCGGCAGCCGCGGTCGTTGCAACAGACGTAAGAATTGAACCAACGATTACCGTAATCTGGAATCGATTGTGCCGGTTGCGATATTTTTGTGCGCCGCGCCTATAGTCATCGCGAAGCCCCGGTACGGAATCAAGATAGTTGCGGAACGCGTTCGAGATCGATTGACCGTCTAGGTGTGACGAGTACTGCAGATTAGACTTCTTAGCTAGGGCTTTTCGAAGGTTGACCTGGGCGCTTCGGAGTTCGCTGCGGGAGTCCGACCAAATAGATAGCGAGCCGATCAGTGAAACCAGAAATAGCGCCCCAAGAGCAAAATTCATGAAAGCGCGCCCGTGTCCGGGTTTGGAGAAGTCGCCGAAAACGTTACCTGCGGCAATGGCCCCGCCGATCGCCGGAGTCATGACAAAGAGTAGAAGTCTGGATATTCTTCGGGAAAAAAGCTTCTCACTTACGGCCGCATCTGCTTCGATGATCTCTTGTTCGATGGCCAGTAGGGAATCTGCCTCAGTCATGATCACCCCCCCAGGCCGGTCAGGCTACCAGCGCCGATAGGTCGGTGGAGCGGCTTTGGGGTGGCGCTGCTTTGGCGCGAGTGATCATGGCCCCGTAAGCTTCCGGCGCGTCGGGCAGTCTGTGGACCTGCCCGGTAAAGCACGACGTTGGGGCCATGATCTTCGAGGCTCGCGCCAAAGTGGCTCCGTAAAGCCGTGGAGCCGACCGCCCCAGCCACGACGTACCCCTTCTCTGGCATCAGGTGGCCATTGCTGTGCGCGCGGCACGGGCGCCGGCCGGGCTGGAGCGGGGCGGAGACATGAGCGCAGGCCCGGCCGGGGGCCGGGCCGCGCGCGGTGAGCGGAGCGAGCCGCCTTGACAACCTCGTGATCCGGGTCCGTGTCGCCGAGCCCGAGCGGACGAACGGGAAGCGCGCTCCCGGAGCCACCAAGTCCGATGCGGGCGCCCGTCTCGTCGTCCTGCCGGCCTTCCTGGAGAAGGAGGTCAAGCGCCACCTCGCCTGGTACGCGGAGAAGGGGCCCGACGGACTTCTCTTCGTCGGGGAGAAGGGCGCTGCCTTCCGCCGCACGTCCTTCGGCCGGAAGTGGCGTCGTGCCCGTGCTGCTGCGGGGCTGCCGGACGGCTTCCGCTTCTACGACCTTCGCCACACCGGGCACACGCTGTCCACGCGCTCCGGCGCCACGCTCAAAGACACGATGATTCGGGCGGGGCAGTCCTCCGAGAAGGCCGCGCTGATCTACCAGCACTCCGACGACGAGCGTCAGCGCGACTTGGCGGCCGGCCTTGACGAGATGGTGCGCGCCGAGCGTGCGAAGAACCACACGGGCGACTCCGCGCACCACAAGGAGGAGGCCACCGGGACGTAGCCCGAGTCCTTATGGTGCGGTTGTGGTGCGCCACCCGCTCACCGGTCTAGACAACAAAGAACCCCCAGGTCACCGACCTGGGGGTTTCGTATGGAGCGGGTGACGAGAATCGAACTCGCGCTCTCAGCTTGGGAAGCCACGGCGCTTGGGTGAACGCCACGTCTCTGACCTGCACAGTTGTCCTCTTCCTGGGGCGGTCGTGAGGGTGGATCGCACCGTTGTTGACCGTGGTTGTCCGCCCTTATGGGCACGCTATGGGCACGACGGCGAGCCGTGCGGGAGGGGAGTGGCCGTCCGGCCCCCGCAGGGCTGGCCTGGCTCCGACTCGAAGGTTGACTGAGTGGGGGCATTGCGACAGCACACTGTTGTCCGGCGTGGCGTGCCAGCGCTCTGGGGCGCGTTGTACGCGCTGACGGGCGGGCCCGGGTCACCCCGTGGTCAGCGTCGACAGTGCCCTGCACAAGGTCGTGGCGTCTTCGACCGCCTGGCGGCAATCGGCTTCGGTGATGACCAGGCGCTGGCCGGTTTGGGCGGGCGACGACGGGACCTTCCGCAGATACTTCTCGTCGATCACCCCGTCGTTGTGGGTGTGCACGTGGCGAGCGGCCCAGGTCGCGATCAGGTGCTGCCAGACCGCTGGTTCAAGAACCGTGCGGAGATCTTCGTATCCGGCGGCTGCAAAGAGGTCGGCCATGTCGTCCAGACGCTGGAACACGTTTCCCTTGCCTCTGAGACGGTCTGCTGCGTCCGTCACCGCGTCCTTGAACACCGCGGAGGCCAGGGCCTCGACTATCCCCACGACGTTCTCGATGGTGTCGACCCAACTGCGGGTGAACACGCCTTGTTCGCGCAGTGCGGCTTTCGCCTCGGAGGGCACGGCGTTCAGCGCGTCCAGGCGGGCAGTGTCGGCCTGGAGGGCGTCGAAGGCGACCGAAGCGGGGGGAATCCGGCCGCAGATCGGGCAGTACCGGTGTTCTCCGAAGACGGCGTAGTGCGTGTGGCAGTCGGTGCAGATGCGTACGCGGGCCAGTCGTTCCTCGTCGACGCCCGGCAAGGGGCGTGGGTAGAACGGCTTCTCCTTGTACGAGACCGAGAAGGAGACGCTGCCGCGGCGTGAAGCACCTTGGCCAAGGCGGCGAAAGGCTTTGTTGAAGCCTTGGGCCACGATCTGCATGCCGAGGTCCTTCACCGCACGCATCATGCGTTCGCGCTGCTGGGCGGTCATGAACTCGGAGTGGTCCCCGTGATGACCGCAGTAGACGCACCAGAGCTCGGGATTCTCAGGAAGGGCCTCGTAGTCCTCGCCGTTCATCCGGAAGCTCAGCGAGCACTGCGGGCACTGGCGGCCGATATAGCCGTCCTCGTCCAAGGGCATGCTGATGCCGAGCCGGATCTCGTCGCCCTGCCGACCGACGATCTTCGCGCCGTCAGCCATCCTGAACTCACGCTCGCTCCACATGAGCCGATTGTGCCTTCTGGCACTGACAGCGCCGGGTTCCGCACACTGCCTCAGCCTGACTGGACGTCCGGCGTCGCGGCCGCCGGTGGAGCAGACACCAGCCCCACAGTTCGTCGCGCTGGTCGTGGCAGCCATGGCCGGTTGACCGGCGCAGGCAGGCAGGTGGGGCTTCCCGTTCTTTGGGCCATGCGGGAAGACTCCGGCCGCGGCTGCTAACAGAGGGTGAGAGGCGTAGCGGATGTCCCGGTTGTCCTCGAAGTCGGCGGGTAGGTGATCCTCCGGGTTGTGCCACCGGTTGGCGCCCACCTCCCGGATCTCCCGTCGGCGCAGGGCGTTCGCATCGACGGTCTCGTTCGCCGCGGCCTCCGCCGCAGGGCCTTGAGCTTTTTCTCTCCGCCGACCACCGGGAAGACCCCCCCCGTACCGTCCCGGACGGCTCCGACAACGTCGCCTCCGCCACTCGCAGGAGCATCGCTTCTCCAAGCTGGACGAACAGGTCCACCATGGAGTCGGTGATGTCCGCCTGCCGGACACGGCACACCGTGGCCGGCAGCGACGGCTGCATCTGCTCCAGGTCCGCCGGGTAATCCTTTGACCCACGAGCCCCGCCAGGCGTGGACCAGCTTCTCCGACGCACCCGCTTCTGCTTGTTCACCTCGGCCAACAGGCGGTCCGGGCCAGGGGCGCCGGGATCCGTCTTCGACTCGGCGAAGTGTGACCGCCTGACCCCTGGCCACCGCGCCAGCGCTGTCCGAGCTGTGCTGGGTGCCATCGTCTGCGATCAGGTCCTTCAGCCAGGAGCGGGTGAGGTGGCTGAGCCAGACCGTCGTGCTACGACAGAACCACTTCTCAGACTCCTTGACCGCCAGCCGACGTACCTGCCCCGGCTGCGGCACCGGGCCACCGCCGCCGCGAGACGATCCCGCGACAGCTACACCGGACATGGTTCGGCCGCCAGCCACGCTGTCAGCCGGTCCTGGTCCCTTTCGGTGTTCGTCCGGAACCGGACACCCGGATCTCGTCCCCGGTGCCGCTGGATCGCTTTGCTCTGCCGGTCGTAGTCCGCCCATGCCGCAGATACCTTCACCTGCTGCTCTACGTACTCCACTGCGAGGTCGGCACTTCCTTGGCCGAGCCCGGAAACGGGGTTCTGTCGCCGTTCCTTCATCGCGAAAGGGATTTCAGCGGCAGCGTGAAGCCGAGCCTGGTCGTCCCGGACTCGTTCCCACCCGATTCATGGCGCCTTCGAGCAGCGTTACGACCTCGATCAGGTCCTCCTGCTCCCAGCCCTGCCGTGTCCGTGCCCTTCTACCTCACTCGAAAACACTCGTGCAGCTTGATCGAGGCGCCCGGCGAGGGGGACTCGACGACTGCGGCGGTCACACGGCCCTACACGCCCGTTGGCCGTAGCTGTAAGCGAACAGGGATTGCCCGACCGAGGGAGGTGACGTCGGGGCGGGGTAGTTCCGCCTGGAATACCCCCAGGGGTATAGCTGTTATGGTGAGTATCAGATACCCCCCGGGGTACACCTCTGGAGAGGAGTCGTAGTCGTGTTCTTTGTCGACACCCTGGAATTCGAGGGCCTGGGCAACCGCAGCTACCTGGCCGGCGGACCCAGTGCCGCAGTGGTCATCGATCCGCCGCGCGACATCGATCAGGTCATCGCCGCGGCGGCCCGGCGCGGCGTGCGCATCGCGTACGTCGCCGAGACGCACGTGCACAACGACTACGTCACCGGCGGCCTGGAGCTGGTCCGGGTCACCGGAGCCGAGTACCTGGTGCCTGCCGGGGCGCAGGTGTCCTTCGCCCGCACCGCGGTTGCCGACGGCGACACGGTGACGGTGGATGAGGGCCTGGTTCTGCGGGCGATCGCCACGCCCGGTCACACCCCGCACCACACCTCCTACGCTCTTGCAGCGGACGGGCGTGACGTGGCGGTGTTCACCGGCGGATCGCTGCTGATCGGCACCGTGGGCCGCCCGGATCTGGTCGAACCGAGGCTGACTGAGCAGTTGGCCCGAGCCCAGCACGCCTCCGCGCATCGGCTGGCCGACGAGCTGGACGACGAGGTGCCGGTGCTGCCCACCCACGGGTTCGGCAGCTTCTGCTCCTCCTCGCAGGCCGAGGGGGACGCGACCACGATGGGCAAGGAACGCGCTACCAACGAGGCGCTGAGCCTGGACGTGGACACCTTCGTCGCGCAGCTGCTCGCCGGGCTGGAGGACGTGCCCGCGTACTACGCGCACATGGGGCCGGCCAACGCCGCGGGGCCCGCGCCGGTCGACCTCACCCCTGCGAAGCGTGCGGAGGCCGCGGAGATCGCGTCCCGGCTGGCTGCGGGCGAGTGGGTGGTGGACCTGCGCAGCCGTATGGCCTTCGCCGAGGGGCACGTGGCTGGGTCGTTCAACTTCGAGGGCGAGGGCAAGCTCGCCACCTACCTGGCCTGGCTGATCCCGTGGGGCAAGCCCGTCACCCTGCTCGCCGACACTCCGGAGCAGATCACCGACGCCCAGCGGGAGCTGGCGCGGGTGGGTATCGACCGCCCGGCCGCCGCCGCCACCGGCGATCCCGCCGACTGGGTCCGCCCCGGCGAGCGGCTCGCCTCCTTTCCTCGCGCCCGTTTCGCCGACCTCGCCCAGGTGCGCGAGCGCGGCAACGACGTGGTCGTGCTGGACGTGCGCCGTGACGCAGAGCGCGCGGGCGGGCACATCGACGGTTCGGTCCACATCCCGATCCACGAGTTGCACGGCCGTATCGGCGAGGTGCCGGACGGGGTGGTGTGGGTGCACTGCGCCGGCGGGATGCGCGCGGCGATCGCCGCCTCCCTGCTCGATGCCGCCGGCCGTGACGTGGTCGCCGTCGACGACGGTTTCGACGCCGCCACCGAGGCCGGGCTGACCCTCACCCGCCCCGACGCCACCGGCTGACACGCCCTGCCCGCACCACCTGCACGAAAAGGATCAGTCGATGTTCTCGCTCTTTCGCCGCGGCCCCGGCCGCCTCACCCCGACCCAGGCCCACCGGCGCAGCAGCGACGGCCAAGCCGTGCTGCTGGACGTCCGCGAGACACCGGAATGGACAGCCGGGCACGATCCCGACGCGCTGCACCTGCCGCTGTCCCGCCTGATGGCCGGGGCATCGCTCCCGGCATCCGCGCGGAGCAAGCCGGTGGTGGCGATCTGCCGCTCCGGTCACCGCTCCCAGCAGGCCGCCAAGCTCCTGGCCGGTCGCGGCATCGAGGCCGGCGACGTCACCGGCGGCATGACCGCCTGGGCGCGCGAGGGCCTGCCGGTCACCGGCCGGGGCGGCGGCGGTGTCATAGCGTGAGCGCGCTGATCCTGGCCCTGCTCGCAGGAGCCCTGGTCGGACTCGCGCTCGGCGCGCTCGGTGGGGGCGGCAGTGTGCTGGCGGTGCCCGCGCTGATCTACCTCCTCGGCTTCACCCCGGCCGCCGCCACCACCGCCGGCCTGATCATCGTCACCGCCACCTCCCTCACCGCCCTGTACGCCCACGCACGCACAGGCGACGTCCGCTGGAAAGCCGGCGCCCTGTTCGCCGCCGCCGGGCTCCTGCCCGCCGCCGCAACAGGAGCCGCCGCAGCCCGCCTGCCACAGCCCGTACTGACCGCCGCATTCGCAGCCATCGCCGCCCTCGCCGCCGTGAAAATGCTGCGGCCCAGCGAGACGGGCACCGGTCAGACGCCTGTGGTGCAACCGGCGAAGGCCGCTGGCACCGGCGCGGGACTGGGGGCGCTGACCGGGCTGCTCGGGGTCGGCGGAGGCTTCCTTGCCGTCCCCGCCCTGGTCACCGTGCTGGCCTTCGAGATGCAGGCCGCCGTCGGCACCAGCCTGCTGGTCATCTCGGCGAACTCCATGGCCTCCCTGGCCACCCGCGGCGCCACCACCGCCGGCATCGACTGGGCGGTCATCGGTCCCTTCACCGGGGCCGCGATCCTCGGCGCCTGGGACGGCAAACGCCTGGCCGCCAAGGTCACCGGCACCCTGCTGCAACGTATCTTCGCCCTCGTGCTGCTGGCTGTGGCCGCCTTCATGCTCATCGACGTTCTCACGTGACACACCAGGCGGACGATCCGATACCGGCGGGCACCACGGCTTCAGGCCAGTGAAAGGAACAGCTTCTCCAGCCGGGCCCGCATCTGCTCCCGGTCACCGGAAGCGGCCATGTCCCCATCCGTCAGGCAGTGCTGCAACCCCGTGGCGATGATCGCGAAACCGGCCTTGTCCAACGCCCGGGAAGCAGCAGCCAACTGCGTGACCACGTCCTCGCAGTCCCGCCCCTCCTCGATCATCTTGATCACGCCGGCGATCTGGCCCTGCGCCCGGCGCAGCCGGTTGACCACTGTCTTCAGTTCCTCAGCCGCCATCGCCAGTTCCACAACCCACACTCCTTCGAGATACCCCTATGGGTATCTTATCGAAGGGGGTAACCCCAACCGAGCAAAGGAAAATCCCCCGTGGCATCCAGCACCGCCCTCACCGCCGACCAGGCCAACGCCCGCCTGCACGAGCTGACGGTCATCGACGTCCGCACGCCCGGTGAATACGCCTCCGGCCACCTGCCCGGCGCCCACAACATCCCCCTCGACCACCTCGATGCCGCCCTGCCCGCCCTGAAGGCCGTCGCCGACCGCGGCGACCTCCTCGTCGTCTGTGCCTCCGGCGCCCGCTCCGCCACCGCCGGCCAGCGCCTGGCCGATCAGGGCATCAGCGCCGCCACCCTCAGTGGCGGCACCACCGCCTGGACCCAGCTCGGCCACGACACCCACCGCCCCGCCGGCACCCGCACCCCCTGGGCCATGGACCGCCAGGTCCGCCTCGCAGCCGGATCCCTCGTCCTGACCGGACTCCTTGCCGGACAGCGCTGGAGCGCGGCCCGCCGGCTGTCCGCGGGCGTCGCCGGCGGCCTGGTCTTCTCCGCCCTCACCAACACCTGCGGCATGGCCAAGATCCTCGCGAAACTCCCCCACAACCAGCCCAAATCCGCCGACCTGGACGCCACCCTCGCCGCCCTGACCGGCTGACACCACCAGGCCCCGGGGTGACCGGCCCGCAGTGCCACGTCGAGCCTTCGGTGGAGGCCGGCGGACGGCCGTCCCGGTGTTCGCGGTGATCCTCCTGGCGGGAGCTTCGTGTGCTTCGTGCGGCCTCGGGGAGTCGACGTGGGCCTGACACAGGACGGGAGGCGGGCCCACGGACTGCACGGTCCCGCTCTGAGGCGAGGCGACGGACCAACGCACGCTTCGCCCCCGTCGTGTTCCTCGCGGTCCTGGAAGAGGGCCGCCGGCCTGCGGGCCTGGCACGATGCCCTCATGGAACCGCTGCCGATCCCGTGCCCCGCACACCTGATTCCCGATGTCACCGGCGCCGGCGGCTTCACTGCCGCGTACCGGCAGGCCAAAGCGGAGCATGCCGTGTTCGTGGCCATCGAGAACCAGGGCCAGTGGTGGACCGTGAAGGCGGACACGCTGACCGCAGGTCCGGGGTATGCCGTCGGCGACACCGTGAACGACGCCGCTCGCAGCGCTATCACGCGCCTGGTCCAGGCGGGGGAGGTCCGCTCGGACGCCCACGCGGGCCCTGTCTACTTCGTCCTGCACGGCGTGGACAGCGAAGAGCGGGCCCGTGAACTGGCCGCAACCCTGCACGCCGCCCTCTACGGGGACGCCGGCCCCCTGGCGAGCTGCCCGCGCAGCCCATAGAACGCGTACGGGGTCGCGATGCGGACGAGTTGCTCCAACAGGCGGTCGATACCGGCGTCGTCCCCGGCACGTGCCCCGGGTCGACGACGTCGGCGCTGGCTTCGGACACCCCGGTCGGCAAGGGCTCCTCGGTCACGGCTTGACTTGCCGCGTCCGGCTCGCCGATGAGGTGGCTGATGCGTCCTCGCGGTAGGGGCGCCGAGAAGGTCACCTACAGGGTGGTCAGCCTCGGTCGGTCGGGCGGCGGCAGACCCGTTTGGGTGACGGACCCTACGCTCTGGGACGGATCAGTCGGTCCGGGGAAGCCGGGTGGTGCTGCTTGTCGACGGCGGCGGAGGCCGCGATGGTGCGATCATCCGAACAAGACATGGAGTACGCGTCTCTGACCGGAGTCGGTCCTCAGCTGGCGCAGCGAGCGCGGGATGTCACGCGCGGCTTCCTTCTGGCCCTCGCGCCGGACGGCGACGATGCTGAGACGGAGTCCGTGCTGCAGGTGGTGTCCGAGCTGGTCACCAACGCGGTGCGGCACGCCAGTGGAATGACCGGGTTCGCTCTGCGAGCCGGTCAGGGGACGGTCGAGGTCCTGGTGGAGGACGCCAGCAGCGTACCGCCGCAGCCCTGCCCGGCGGATCCGACGCAGCCGGGCGGGTTCGGCTGGCCCCTGGTGCGGAGCCTCGCGATAGATGTGCAGGTCATCAACCATCGGAGCGGTAAGACAGTAGCCGCGAGGCTGCCCTTCTCCCGATAGAGGGCCAGCTCGGGCGGGACGCAGCCGGCGATCGCCGGCTTCCGCACCTTAGGTGCCTTACCGTAACGCGCTCGGTTGCCTTGACGGACGAGAAAGGGCGAGGGAGCGCGCATCCTTCTCGGTCGTCCAGGCTCGTCATACGGCGACGCGGCTGTCCGTAGGCGATGTCGGCGTCCGGGCCGGGTACGTGTCGACCGGCACTTTGACTCGCCGCCCGCTTGCGCCGGGGCCCCAACAGTCGGTGAGACGGTGCTGGGTCGGTGACGTCTCACCGAGGATCCGGTCGCACAGGTCGACCACGTACGCCTCGTCACTGTCGTCTCCCGCTGCCAAGGCTGTGCATCAGGTCAGCCTCCACCGACTAGACACCAGGCCGGGGCGCGCGAGACTCCGGGAGCCCGGACCGAGTGGACACAGACCTTCACACCGAAGTGCGACTCGTCCCACCTGGAGGGCCTGTGGGTGAGGTGACCGATGTGTACCTCCATGACCGTGGGGCGTTGAGTCCGCCCTCGGGTTCTCCTCAGAGAAGCCTCAGAGTTCCACCAAGCCGCGATGCGGAGGTGGGCGTGACGATCGAGCGGTCCCGGTCCGCCCAGCCCCGGGACCGAGTTGGAGCGACACGGGTCGGCAGAGGCACGGTCAGGTGATCTCCCCGTCCAGGAGGGGCGGGGAGATCGGACTGAGCGCAGCTCTCTCGCTGATCCGTCGTCGCTCCGCTCAGTGCCAACGGCTGTACCCACCAGTCCAGCAAACCGAGGTACCGAGACAGGGAGCCGTCATGATCTTCAGGAGCACATACCCGGATGTCGCCGCCGTCGATCGTCCCGTCCACGAGTGGGTGCTCGGTGATGCCTCGCGGCGCGGAACCCGGCCGGCCATGGTGGACGCGTCCAGTGAACAGACGGTGACGTACGCCGAACTGGTCACGCTGGTCCGTGGGCTCGCGGCGGGCCTTGCCGCTGAGGGCATCGGCAAGGGGGATGTGGTCGCGCTGCACTCGCCCAACACGGTCCTGTTTCCCGTGGTTCTCTACGCCACCACCACGGCGGGCGGGACGGTGACCACACTGTCGCCGCAGGCCACGCCCGGCGAGATCGCCAAGCAGCTGATCGACGCCGAAGCGCGCTTGATGGTGAGTGTGTCCGCGCTGGTCGAGACGGCGCGGACCGCGGTTGAGCTGGTCCGGCGGCAGACGGGCCGGGACATCGAGATCCTGGTCTGTGACAGTGCGGACGGTCATCGGTCGGTACTCGGGTTGCTGAACGACGGCGCCGTACCGGCCTTCTCGACCGATCCGGCCGTGGACATCGCCGTGCTGCCCTATTCGAGTGGCACCACAGGCGTGCCGAAGGGCGTGATGCTGACCCACCGCAACCTCTGCACCAATCTCGAACAACTGAGTGCCCTGCATCGGGTCGACGAGAACGATCGGGTCATCGCGATCCTGCCTTTCTTCCACATCTTCGGGCTGACCGCGCTGGTCAACAACGCGCTGCGTCGTGGCGCGACCGTGTACGTGCACGCGCGGTTCGAACTCGACGCGTTCCTGACCAGCATGGAGCGCGACCGCATCACCCACGCCTACGTCGCTCCGCCGGTGATGCTGGCGCTCGCCAAACACCCCGCGGTCGCCGGACTGGACCTGTCGCATCTGCGGCGCGTCATCTGCGCGGCGGCGCCGCTCGACGCCGGACTGCAGGCGGCCGTGGCCGACCGGCTGGGTGTGGAGGTCGGGCAGGCGTACGGCATGACCGAGCTGTCCCCCGCCTCGCACATCCACGCCGACGGCGACCGGGACGAGCCGGTCGCGTGCGTGGGCCAGCTGCTTCCGTCGACGCAGGCACGCCTGGTGGATCCCGACACCGGTCAGGACGTGGCTGAGGGTGAACCGGGCGAGGTGTGGATCCGTGGACCACAGGTCATGAAGGGCTACTTCGGGCGACCGGAGGACACAGAGGCGACGGTCGACGCCGACGGCTGGCTGCACACCGGTGACATCGGCCGGGTCGACGAGGACGGAAACTGGTTCATCGTCGACCGGGTCAAGGAACTCATCAAGTACAAGGGCTACCAGGTGGCGCCGGCCGAGCTCGAAGCCATCCTGGTGCGGCATCCCGGTATCGCCGACGCGGCCGTGATCGGAGTCGGGGACAAGGAGGCGGGCGAGATACCCAAGGCGTTCGTGGTGCCCATGACCGGGGTGCCGATATCCGCCGCCGAGGTGAAGGCCCACGTCGAGGACCAGGTCGCCCCGTACAAGAGGATCCGCCGGGTCGAGTTCATCGAGGCCATACCGAAGGCGGCCTCCGGGAAGATCCTCCGACATCGACTGAGGGAGCGGGAGCAGGCACGCTCCTGAGCGGTGTCCTTGCTCGCGGGCCCGGCGCTCAGGGAGGAACCGCGGCGGGCACCCAACTCCCAGTAGACGAAAGCACGTTGTAGAGTTTTCGTGTGGACAGCGCGGTGTACCGATTCGGACAGTACGCGCTGGACGCGGGCCGCCGTCGACTCAGCCATGACGGACGACGGGTCGATGTCGAGCCCCAAGTCCTGGAACTCCTGTGCTACTTGGTCGAGCACCGTGGCCGCGTCGTGCCGGAAGAAGAGCTGCGCGACAGGATGGGGCGCGGAGAGAAGGCCATCGAGGTCAGCGCGGCCGCACTCGCGGCATCGCTGCGCTCGGCCCGTCTCGCGATCGGTGACAGCGACACACGACAACAGTTGATCCGCACAATGCTCCCGCACGGCCATCGGTTCGTCGCGCGGACGACGGTGGCTTCCGCCACTCCGGCCGCCACTCTTGCCGCCACGTCCTCGGCCCCCGGCATCCCGGCGGTGGTGGAGGCGGACCACGAGGTCATTCGGTTCTGCCGGTCCGCCGACGGCACCCGCATCGCCTACGCTCTCACCGGCGAGGGACCACCCCTGGTGAAGACCGCCAACTGGCTGACCCACCTCGACCTCGACCGGACCAACCCGATGTGGGCGCACTGGTTCGACGGTCTCACCCGCGGCCGGCAGCTCGTCCGCTACGACGAGCGGGGCTGTGGCCTCTCCTCATGGGACATGGGCGGCTTCACGCTTGACGACCTGGTCGACGACCTCGACGCAGTGGCCGATGCCGTGGGCCTCGACCGCTTCCCCCTGCTCGGGGTGTCCCAGGGTGGCGCGGTGGCGGTCGCCTACGCCGCGCTTCGCCCCGAGCGGGTCAGCCACCTGATCCTCACCTCCGCCTATGCCCGGGGACAGCAGATCCGTGCGGGCAGTGCCGCCGAGCGCGACGCCGCCGAGGTCGACCTCGACATCGCCCGCGCCGGGTGGCGTTCGCAGGACAGCAGCAGCTTCGTGCGCTACTTCGCCTCCCAGTTCCTCGCCGACGCCACTCCTGCGGAGTGGGACGCGTTCGCCGCCTACCAGCGGCAGACGACCTCGGTCGCCAACGGCTTGCGCTTCCTGGAGGAGTTCACCCGCATCGACGTCTCCGGTATCGCTCACGATGTGACCTGCCCGACGCTGATCATCCACTCACGTGACGACCCTCGCGTTCCCGTCGCACAGGCCCTGGAACTGGCCACGCTCATCCCCGACAGTCGACTGGTCCTGCTCGACAGCCGCAACCACCTGTTCACCGCGGACGACCCGGCCTGGCCGACCTTCCTCACCCATCTCCACAACTTTCTCTCCGAGTAGTCCGGTTCATGGGACGCCCACGACGACGGGAGGCCCCGCAGGGCGTGGTGCACGGTTGTATCGGCTGTTTCGGCGACTGACTGCGGATGTCGGTCCGCACTCCGGTAAGCGTGGCGGTCGTTCAGGCCGTCGCCATCCGGGGCAAGCGCTCGATGCTCTCGGGTATGTCGGCCAAGGTCCCCCGAAGCCGCCACGAGGTGATCTTGATGGACCAGCAGTGCGGCTCGATGTGGGGGCGCGCTCGTCTTCCTGAACGCCCAGGAGTTGCGGTCGGCATCGACGCGTGGCTCCTGGGCGGTACAGGGTGACCGGACTCAGCCGATGTTGGTGTCCGCCTCCGGAGTCCTTCGCGCGTTGTTCCGGAGGTTGGCGAAAGGCAGAGCTCCTCCGTGGAGCTCTTTGAACTCGTCGATCAGATCCTGCTCGGCCTCACCCGCGTCGCCCTCGGTCATCGGCCGCCAGGCGACGAGCAGTGCGTCCGAGTCGGCCAGCTGCCAGATGTAGCGTCCGCCCCAGTGGCCGGCCAGCAGGCCGGTGCCGTGGCGGCGATAGTCGGCAAGCCTCTGATTCAGTCCGTCCTGGCCTGCGGCCTTGCCGATGTACACGACCGTCGCTCCGTCCACCCAGGCATCGCCGAGCTTGTCAGCGGTCACGGATGGGTCGCGGCCTTTGAGATGTCCGGCAGGGCTCACGGGTAGAAACGACGGGGGTGAGGTGTGCGTGCGGATCACCACGTAGATTCCGTGCCCGGTAGGAACGTTGCTGCTGGGCAGCTCACGGAACGGCACGAAGCCGCGGAAACCGCGTACGGTCAGGGTTCTCTGCGTCAGCTCTGGTATCGGGCTCATGACAGGCATCGTGGCAGGGGCAACTGACAGTCCCAGCCCTGTTCTCGTACCGCTACGGCTAGCTGGCGTGTAGCTCTCTGCGAGCTCGGGACTTCCTGTCGACAGCAGAGCCGCCCACACCTCTGTCGTCGGCCTTGAGGGCCCCGCACCACGCCGCTCCGCAAAGCGCCACCCTTCACTGCGGCACCCTGCGAAGGGTCGTGCCGACCGCGCTGGCTACCGTGTCCACGGTGACCTCGACGAAGAAGCCAAGCCCCACGAACGGTGACGACCGCGGTCGGTCCGCATGGTCCTTCGCCGTGATCATGCTCGCCGCCTTCGCCGTCCTGGCGGTATGCGCGCTGGTGGGAGGCTGGGCCGGCCTGATCGGCATCGTCGCGACCGCCATCATCCTCGTCGGCTTCGCGGCTACTCGCTTGTAGAGCTCCGTTTCTCCCGGAGACCACCACCCGCCGGACCCGCAGCCGTGTCTCGGTCGGCGGCACACCTGCGACTCCTCGCGGGCGGCCGGCCCTCCGCATCCACAGACGGCGAACTGATCACTGCGATCGCCGCAACCATGGTGAGCGCGCTCGTCACGGGTTACGTGGGTTTCCCCATGGCGTTTCTGACATGGCGTCCGTGAAGTCGCGGACGACTTCACGGACGCCGGTGTGCTTGTCGGGCCGGCCTGTGCGAACGGTGTGCGACTAGCCGATGACGATGTCGCAGTCGGCCGTCCCGCGGGCGGCGATGGTGGCGAAGTCCGCCTGGACGAAGGGGTCGTACGCCTGCGCGGTCAGGGTGCGGGTCGACTTGCGGGGCACCCACTTCGTGCCGGTCGAGTGCCTGACGTCCGCCGCGTCCCACGACAGGTCACAGACCCAGTGGACGTTGCGTCCCGCGGGCCGCGGGTTGGTCGCGTCGGCGTCGATCTCCCAGTTGCCGTCCGCGTTCACGGTGAACGTGACGTCGCCCCGCACGTTCTTGCTGCTGTCGCTCGTCTTGAACTGGACCGACATGCCGTCCGCGGCAACGTGCTTGGTGGTGGCGTTGGCGTGCGCGGGAACCGTTCCCAGCAGCAGGGAGCCCAGCCCGGCACCCGTCGCGATCAGCAGCGCCAGCCCCCGTCGACCCCGGGCCTTGCCGGACGTCCTGGTGGTGTCGAGTCGCATCTTCTGTCCTTCTCTCTCGTATGTGCCCCGTGTCTGAGGTGAGTGCCGGGCTGGGGGAGATGTCCTCACGACCGCTCTTCGGCCCGGCACCGCTCAAGCATCCGGTCTGCCGACGGGCCAAGGCTTGGTGGAGGTCTGAGGCTCGTCTGAGGGCATGTCTGAGGACGGGCTGAGGGCGTTTCCCTGAGTCGGCGAGCCGGGTTGATGAGGCGCGCGTGAGCACCAAGGCCGGCGGACTAAACGCGAACGGGGTGGGTGAGGCACGGGGGACGTCCCCTGTGCGCGGTGCCGGCAGCGACACCGAACACCGGCGAGCAGACAACCGGAGATCGCCCCATCTGTCCACGGTGCGGGTTGATCACTCACCCCCGCCATCGCCCAGCCCGTCACAGCTCACGGCACCTGCTACACGGGCGGGTCGCCGCTTGGCGCCGAGCCCGTCCGCAGGTCGGCGGGGGCCTGCCCGGAAGGCTCAGGTTGAGTGACTCCCGGCAGCCCGGGCACGGCGCGGGGAGACTCGGTGCCATCATCACCAGGGAAGATCGCGGTGGCTGACTTCTGCGCCCCGGGCGCACCAGACCGACTGCGTAGGCCCGGAGTCTCTGGTGACGCGGTCACTGGCGTCCGGGTCCTGGCGGACGCCCGTCGGCCTATCGGCCCGCAAGCGCGGTGGCGTGCCCGGGGCCCGGCGGCTACCCGGCTGCCGGGTGCTCAGGCCACGCCGCTCACTCGGCCAGGAAGGCGTCGATGTGCGACAGGAACTCGTCCCAGGCCGGTTCGAACCCATTGAGCAGGTGGTTGCGGCTCTTGAGCAGGACCAGCCGACTGTCGGAAATGAGCGAGGCCAACTCATTGGCCTGGGAGGCCGGCACCCGCTCGTCGTCGCGGGAGTGCAGGATCAGCGTCGGACAGGCCACCCTGTGGGCGATGTCCGACACGTCGATCCTGGCGAACTCCTCAAGGAAACGGACCCCGTTGGCGGGCGAGGTCGTCTTCCGCTGGAAAGCGGTGAACTCGTCCCAGTCCTCGGGTGTGCCCTCGGGCAGGAACTGGGAGGCGAAGACCCGCAGGAACCTGGGGTCCTGGTGGATCCATCCCACCCGGGCCACATCCAGGTCGAGGGCCGCCTCGGCCCCCTCGGTCTCGCTTCGGGCCCGGACCCGTCGTCCTCGCGCGTAGGCCCCGGCGAGGACCAGCCGGCTGACCCGCTCAGGATGGCGTACGGCATACGCGACCGCCACCGCACCGCCCTGCGACACCCCGAGCAGAGGGAACCTGTCGAGCCCTGCGGCCTCGACCACGGTCTCCAGGTCGTCGACCCAGTCCTCGAACGTGAAGCTGGGCACCACCCAGTCGGAGAGGCCACACCCGCGCTCGTCGTAGCGGATCAGCCGACGGTCCCGGGCGAGCCCGCGCAGCCAGTGCGACCACACCGGAGTCGTCCACTCCAGGTCGAGATGGGACATCCAGTTGGCTGCCTTGAGCAGGGGCGGACCCGAGCCGACAGCGGCATAGGCGATGCGTGTGCCGTCACCGGACCGGCAGAACCGGATGGTCTGACGGTCGGCGCCGCTCGGTTTGCCGACCGGTGCCGACCGTTCATCGACCCCCTGGCCGGAGCCGCTGAACGGGCCGCCGCCGACGACCGTCGTCGCGGCCACGAACTGGTAACCACGCCGGTGCACGGTGCGGATCACCTGTTGTCGGCTGCCTGTGTCCTCCACAGCCAGCCGAGCGGTCCGTAGCGCCGTGGTGAGGGCGGCCTCGCTGACGAAGCGGTCACCCCACACCTCGTCCAGCAGTTCGGTCTTCGGGACCACACGGTCCCTGTGGACGACGAGGTGGCACAGCAGATCCAGGACCCGAGGCTCGACGTGGACCGCTGCACCGGCTCGGTGGAGCTGGTGCCGAGCCGTGTCCAGCTCGTATTCCCCGAAGCGATGCTTGTCCCCCTGCACCTTTGCAGCGTACAACTCCCCTGTGCCGGCGTACACATGAGCGAAACCCGGAGGTGTCGTCGTGGCGGCGGTGGCATGCGTCGCGTCGGCAGGAGGTCGGATCGGGGACACCCTGGCAGACGCGAGCCGTAAGCGTTCTGCCATCTGCTCAAGGGTCCGAGACGGTCGACCCTTGCGTTGATTGGGGTGGTGGTGGGCGAGAGACTCTCCGAAAGAGGAACGCGATGGGGCGCGTACGGGCCGTGCTGGTCAGGCCGTGGGTGGTCGGGGTCTTGGTGGTGGCGGTTGCGGCCGTCGGCTTGGGGTCGTACTGGTTCCAGCCGTGGAAGCTGTGGCAGGACCAGACGGTGACAGAGGCTCTGCCGGGTGCCGTGGAACCCTCTGCGGCGCCTGAGGAGGATCGGCGTGAAGCGACCTCGCCGACCGATTCACCGACGCCCTTCGCGCCGACGCCCGCCGGGCCGTAGACGTTGGCCAGTGGTGAGCTGATCAGCCATGAACACACCACTTCCGGCACGGTGAAACTCGTGCGGCTCGCCGACGGCTCTCCCGTCGTACGGCTGGAGAACCTCGACACCAGCAACGGGCCCGACCTCTGTGTCTGGCTTACCGACGCGCCGGTGAAGGAGGGCCGTGCGGGGTGGCACGTCTTCGACGACGGCGAGTACGTCAGCCTCGGCAGGCTGAAGGGCAACAAGGGCAGTCAGAACTACCCACTGCCTGCGGATGTCGACCCGGCCCGGTTCAGCAGCGTCAGCATCTGGTGCGACCGGTTCGACGTCTCGTTCGGCGCCGCGGAGCTCGCCCGGGCATGACGGACCGCGTCGGAGGCGATGAGTGCCATGTACCGTGAGCTGGCCTCCACCGTGCGCGACTGCATCTGACGGATCGGACACGTCGTGGTCGGCACGTCGACGCCGGTCACCTCATCCATGGCGGCTTCGGCATGGTGGTGGGGAGGGAGCTGTCCGCCCGGTGATATCGAACAGGCGGCCTGCAGGTGCCGGACGGCCGCTTGGCGACCCGCCAGGAGTCCACGGTACTGGCCCGAGAGGGAGAAGGCGGTGCTCGTGGCGAGAGGGAGGCCGGTCGCCTGTCGCAAGGGGTCCGATCGGCGGGTTCACCGATCGGTCGGTGGGGGACCCGTGTCCCGAGAGGTGGACGGCGGAGTCGTCGGGGAGTGATCACCCAGTGCTACGACTGCCTCGTTGGCGATCACGCGACGACCGCGGTGGCGATGTGCGCTTCATATCGGGCACCGGCCTGGCCCTCGACGAACCAACGTCACCCTGACGAGCCGAAGTCAGTAACTCTCCTCAGAGAAGCCTCAGACTTCCACCAAGTGCCGGTCTGGCGATCGGTGGATGATCGGTACCCATGCGACCGAGCCCTGCGGGAAGGCCCATGGGCGAGTGCGATCAAATGATCACTCAACGTCGCGGCGGCGCGTGGATCGGCCGCCCCTGTTCGATCGTGTGACTCACTTCGGGGCGGAAACCGGGGGCCATCCGGTCGGCTCGCGAGGGAAGCTCGATGCGCTGGTCGAGATCAACGCGAACGGTCCGTCGACTGCCTGCGGGCGGGACGCTCCTCCCGCAGCGGACGTCTGTCCGTCGGTGGCCTTGGCCACCCAGGTGGAGGGCCAGGAGGCCAGGGCGGTGCGCTGGTTCGAGAGGACGTGCTCGGCGTGCGGCCCGGCCGGTCTGTTCGCCGAGGAGTGCGACGTCACCCAGCGCCCCAGCTGTGCGGGAACCTCCCGCAGGCGCTCGTGCACGCCCAACTGCTGGAGTGCTCGGCCCGCCTCGCGTCCTCGGCCGGAGCCGCGGTCACCCGGTCGTGAACTGGCCGGCGCGGTGCTTGGTGTCCTCGCCCGCCGACGGCAGCAGCTCCTCGTCACCGTCCCGCAGACGGGTCGAGCCGCTGACCGCCGTCGTCCTGGGGAGCGCGATGGCCCCGCGGGAGACGGACGCCGACGGCGCCGATCATTGCCCTCCACGTCACGCGCCTTCCGGAACAGCTCGCTGGACGGGCTGCCGCCTTTCCCATGCGCCCCGGCCCGACCGGACCTGCACCGCAGCGTTCACAGGGCTCCCGCCGCATCTGCGCGCCCAGGTGGCGCTTGACGCCGCCATGCTATTTTGCATCATGCAAAGCTGCTTGACGCGAGAGGGAGTAGGGGTGCCGGGAGCCAAAGGGGGCCGACCATGCACACGTTTCGCCAGTCCCTGAATGGGTGGCGGGATCGAGCATCGACTCCAAGCCCCCGCCAGACCCTCCCTCTCGAAATTCCGCTTTCCACCTCCCTCTCCGAAGGAGCTGGGCCGGCTGCCGGCCGTCTACTCGCCGACAACGGCGGCGGGATCTTCGCTTCTCTCGGCGTGAGTGTCCGGACGGTGCCCCGCATCCGACCTCGGCTCGGGTCGCGCGTGTGACGCGGGTCGCGCTTCTACCGGGGGTCTCGATGATCCTCAGGGAGACCCAGAGATTTTCGACGCTTTGATGTCCATGACGCCCGCCAGTGGGCACCAAATAGCCGGAGACTTCACCTCATGCTGATTGCCCAGCGTCCCTCGTTGACCGAAGAGGTCGTCGAGGAGTTCCGCTCCCGGTTCGTGATCGAGCCGCTGGAACCGGGCTTCGGTCACGCCCTCGGCAATTCCCTCCGCCGTACCCTCTTGTCGTCCGTCCCGGGTGCGGCGGTCACGTCCATCCGCATCGACGGCGTTCTGCATGAGTTCACCACCGTGCCCGGCGTCAGGGAGGACGTCACCGACCTGATCCTCAACATCAAGCAGGTGGTCTTCTCCTCGGAGGACGACGAGCCGGTCGTGATGTACCTGCGCAAGCAGGGTCCGGGTCTGGTCACCGCCGCCGACATCGCCCTGCGGGGCAGCGTCGAGGTGCACAACCCCGACCTGGTCCTGGCCACGCTCAACGGCAAGGGCAAGCTGGAGATGGAGCTGACGGTCGAGCGTGGCCGCGGTTACGTCTCCGCCGTGCAGAACAAGCAGGTCGGTCAGGAGATCGGCCGTATCCCGGTCGACTCCATCTACTCGCCGGTGCTGAAGGTCACGTACAAGGTCGAGGCCACGCGTGTCGAGCAGCGCACCGACTTCGACAAGCTGATCGTCGACGTCGAGACCAAGCAGGCGATGCGTCCGCGTGACGCCATGGCGTCGGCCGGCAAGACGCTGGTCGAGCTGTTCGGTCTGGCCCGCGAGCTGAACATCGACGCCGAGGGCATCGATATGGGCCCGTCCCCCACGGACGCCGCCCTGGCGCTGCCGATCGAGGAGCTGGAGCTCACCGTTCGGTCGTACAACTGCCTCAAGCGTGAGGGCATCCACCTCGTGGAAGAGCTCGTCGCCCTGTCCGAGGCCGACCTCCACGACATTCGCAACTTCGGTGCGAAGTCCATCGACGAGGTCAAGGCGAAGGTGGCCGGCCTGGGCCTGGCCCTCAAAGGCAGCCCCGAAGCCGAACCTCACGCCGCCTACGGAAGCGCGGGTGTGTCAACTTGATGGCTTTGTCTCACATGCGGCGATGACGGAGAGCAGAGATGGTTGCCCGCCCGGAGGAAGGATGCAGCGGCACCGCTCTGCCACCGTGGTGATCGGCGAGCCCGGATCCGGCATCCTCCACCAGTGCCCCGACGCGGTCTGGCCGGCGGTGACCGCGGTGGCGTTCCGGCCCTGGCCGCGCGAGCGCCTGCCAGGCCGCCCGCTGCCGCAGGGCCGCTGCGGGCGGCGCCGTTGAGCGTTCCCTCGTTCCTTCCGCCCTGCCGGTGCTCGCTTCGGCCCGGGAACTGCGGCCGGTGTCCGAACGGCACGCCCAGCTTCTGCCGTGTCCGCCGGTGGCCGGGGCCGAGCTGCTGGTCGTCCGGCTGCCGGTCGCCGGAACACTCCACCCGGCAGTCGGCCCGCGCGCCCGGCTGGATCGAGGAAGCGGCACGACAGGCACCGGACGGCCGCTCGGTGACGGTGCCAGGACCCGACGGTTTCCCCTGCATCGCGCCGGAATGCACCACCGCTCTGGTTCTCCGGGCGGCGCACCTCCGGCGTCCGGCGGACCAGTGCACCGACCGCGGAGAGCGCGTGACGTGAGCGTCACGACCCGGCGACGGCGTGAGAGCGGTCGGCGGCTGATGAGGAATCCGTGAGCGCGGCAGGAGAAGGCCGCTCGACTGAAGCCAGGGGGCCGATCGGCGGGTTCACCGACAGTTCGGTGGGGGACCCGTTCCTCGACGGGGAGGGACGGCAGAACCAGGGAGTGATCATGCAGTGCTACGACTGCCTCGCTGACGATCAGGCGACGACCGCGGTGGCGGTGTGCGCTTCCTGCGGTGCCGCCCTGTGCAGGGAGCATGTGCGCGCGGAGCACAGGGAGATCCGGCAGTTGGTCGGCGTGGGGAAGGCCACCCATGAGCCCTCGGCGCGCAGGCTCGTGTGCGGTATCTGTTACGGCGCGGAGAGCCCGCCCTCCGCGTCGGAGAGCTGACACCCGGTCGCACATCACGGCGCGAACCGTCCGCGTACCCGCTGCGGCGGCGGTTCGGCGCGCTCTGCTGCGCGGATCAATAGGCGCGGTCGAACCCGGGCTCCAGGAGCCGCTCAGGGGCCGGTGTCGTCGGTGGCGCGGTGCGCCGTTCCGGCCGGCGGGCGTACGTATCGCTCGCAGAGCGGGTTGCGACAAGGGCCCTCCGCCCATACGGGGACGTAGATGCCCATGGTCTTGTGTCGCTTCACCTCGGAGTGCACGGGATGTTCGCACGCGGGGCAGAGCCGCTTCGGCGGTCCGGGTGCCGGCGTGGATTCAGGCTGCCTTTCGCTTCCCATGGTCATATTTTACGGCACATTTAGTTCTCTTTGGGATTTTCTTGGTGTTCAGGCTTCGCGGAGGGTGTTGATGGAGGCCGCAGCACACTGAGCGCCACGGAAGTGGCCAGGACAGTGGCGATCACGGCCAGACTGAGCAAGGAGGGGACCTCGGGGACGGCGGTGCTGATCGTCTCGTGGGATGCCTGGAGGACCAGCTTGACGCCGATGAACGCGAGGATGAGCGCGAGTCCCTTGCTGAGGTAGTGGAACCGGTCGAGTAGACCGGCGAGCATGAAGTAGAGGGCGCGCAGACCGAGGATGGCGAAGGCGTTGCTGGTGTAGACGATGAAGACGTCGCTGCTGACTGCCAGCACGGCGGGGACGCTGTCGACGGCGAAGACGAGGTCGGCCGCCTCGATCGCTGCGACGACGGCGAGCAGCGGGGTGGCTACGCGTCGTCCTGCTTCCCTGACGAAGAACCGGTTGCCCGCGTAGTCGTCCCGGACGGGGACGACCTTGCGCAGGAGACGGACGGCGAGGCTTCGGCCGGGGTCGAAGCTGTCCTCCTCCTCTCTGAGGATCTTGTACGTGCTGTAGAAGAGGACGGCGGCGAACACGAACAGGACGACGGTGAAGCGGCTGACCACAGCGACACCGGCCGCGAGAAAGATCCCCCGGAAGACCAGCGCGCCGAGAACTCCGAGGAACAGCACTCGGTGCTGGTAGGCGCGCGGCACTTTGAAGTAGCCGAAGATCAGCGCGAAGACGAAGAGGTTGTCGACCGACAGGCTCTTCTCCAGCAGCCAAGCGGTCGTGTACTCGACACCGGCGGTCGTGCCGACCACGAGGAAGACGACGGCGCCGAACAGGATCGCCAGGCCCACCCAGACCCCGCTCCACGCGGTGGCCTCACGGAAGCCGATGACGTGCGCCTCCCGGTGCGCCAGCAGGTCGACCGCCAACGACACCAGTACGGTGACGGCGAACGCGATCCACAGCCAGAACGGCACGTCATGCACGGATCCGCCCCTCTGCGCGATCAACCGGAAGACCACTTTCGAGTGTGGGTCACATGAGGGTGTTTGTCGCTTCGGCCTGGCCCGCGCGACTGCCTCGGCGGGCCGGGAGGGCCGCTCCCGGATCCGGTCCGTCGCTCAGGGGCGTCCGCCCGGTCATCGCCGCCCGCCCTGCCCGACGGTGGCCCGCTCTGTCTCGTCGAGTCCTGTCCGGCGTGCCGTTCGACTTCAGTCGGCGGGTAGCAGCGACCCGCGCGCCGCGCCTGCCCCGCGCCTTGGACCTCTGCCGGGAAACCTCGCCGACCGTCGGCTACGGTGTCCAGCCCTCGCCGCGACGCCGTGCAAGCCTTCCGCGGAGATGCGGACACATCTTGGCGCGACAACGGTGTGCGGGTGCCGACAAGGCTGTGCGGGACGAGCCCGAGGTCGTCACGATCGTCATGGCGAAGCCCTCGGCCACTGGTGTGGCGGTCGCGGGCTTCAGGGTGAGATGGTCACGGCCCAGCGGTCGGCGATGCTGGGAGGGGAGCCGTGCCCGGAGTGTCGGCAGAGGGCTGCGACGTCGAGCCTCCGGTGCTCGGAACGGGCGTGACATGCTTTTCATCCACTGTGGGGTGGCTTGTCGACCACAGCACGGCCACCAGACCGACGGCGCACGCACCGCCGACGAGCAGTGCGGGCAGACGTCGCGGGGAGCGCACCAGGCGTAGCCCCCACCAACCGGCGCTCGCCGCAGTGAAGACCGCGATCGTCGGGGTGAGGTCGCCGTTCTTGTAGGTGATCAGCAAGGCGTCGTGGTTGGTGGCCACCACCAAGAGCGTCGCGTAGAGCACCGCGATGACCGCGCACACTGCTTCCAGCAGGCGTAACGCGCGTCGGCTTCCCCTCATGCCGTACTTCCCTCCAGGCCGTCGACCAGTCCTCCAGTAAACCCGGCACCGACCCCACCGCGCGCCCTCGGTCATGCGGCGCACACAAGACGCCGAATTCCTCACTCAGGCTTCCCGGACCTCTTGGCGGCTGCGCGAGGCAGAGCACGCGAACGTTTCCTGCTTCTCACATGGCTCTGTCGCGCGAGGGCCGCTGCACCCGTGCCGTGGAGCAGCGGTTCATGGGTGCTCGTAGGCGCAGACGCCACTCCAGTCGACGGTTCCGTCACCGACCTGGCTGTATGCCTGCTCGCACTCCTCGCGGTCCGTCGGCGTGTCGGAACCCGTTTCGTCGGAGGCGTAACCGATGGAGCCGAGCACGGCGATGGTGACCACCGATGCCCACAGCACCATGGCTCGTTTGGGATTCTTCTCCGCCCATTGCTGAAGTGCTGTCTTACGCCGCACAATCCCCCCTCGGAATCGGATGGCCCGTGTAGACCGTCGAGCGCACCTTGTCGCCGACGGCAGGCAGATCCGGGCAGTGACAGGACATCCACCACCGTCCGCCTCGGAGTCGTTGTGCCGGCACCGGGGCAGGACAGCCGTCAGCCGCCGTCGGTGAGTCGGCCGTTGACGTCGAGCAGGTCTGCCGCTCGTCGTAGAACGTCCAGGATCTCCTGGCGGGCCGTAGGACGAGAAGCGAAAACCCGGGGGCTCGGGTGCCAGGTGGGCAGCGTGTGAACCGTCGGCGCGTATCGCTCCTGGTAAGCCGCCCAGCCGGCCTGCGCCTTGCGGCCCATCGGCACGACCACCTCCAGCCTGGGCAGCATGGAGATCACCTCGTGCAGGAAGGGTGCCGCGCGTTGCATCTCCGTCCGTCCGGGGGCGGCGATGCGGTCCGCGGTGCCCAGATACCAGGGCACGATGTTCCAGTGCAGGGACTCCTCGTACGGCAGACCCGCCTCGGTGCGCAGCGTCCAGCAGTTCTGCGCCGTCGGGTCGTCGTTGTCGACGGAGATGATTCCGCTGCCGGTGCGTCTCAGGGTCGCTTCGGCTCCCATGGATTTCTGGCCCGGAAGGAGAAAGAGGCTCCGGGCCTCGGTGCCGCCGGAAGCGGGGTCGAACCACGGCACGGACTCGCCGTCGCCGAGACGCTCGCGCAGTCTCTCCACCCAGTCGTTCAAGGGGCGTACCGCGGGCTCCGTCCTGACGGCGAGCAGCCGGGCACCGCATGGTCCGCGACCCAGGCCCCGACCAAGGGGGCGGTGACCTGGACCGGCCGCGCCACGGGATACGGAACCACGGCGAGTACGGATGGGCTGCGCGCAGCCTCGGGCTGGCAGAGGATCAAGGCCACCACGTACGACACCCTCGGCCGCCCCGTCGGCGTCACCGATGCCGCCGGCGAGACCACCAACACCGCCTACACCCTGGTCTCCGCGGGCCCGCTGACGAAGACGATCGTCACCAATCCCATGACCCACAAGGTCACCAGCTTCCTGGACCACCGGCACGGCCAGCCCCTGCGGGCATACGACGCCAACCTGAAGAAGACCGAGACCACCTACGACGCCCTCGGCCGACTGACCGCTGTCTGGGAACCCAACTGCAACAAGCCGCCGGCTACAGCGCGAACACCACCTTCAAGTACCGGATCAGCAGCAGCGAACCGTCCTGGGTGTCCACGTCGAAGCTGAAGAAGGACGGCGAGACGTACAACACGGGCTACGAGCTGTACGACTCGATGATGCGCCCGCTGCAGACCCAGACCCCCACCCAGCTCGGCGGCCAGGTGCTCACCGACACCCGCTACGACACCCGGGGCCTGGCCTACGAGACGTACGAGGACATCTTCGACAGCACCACGACTCCCAAGGGCACCTACACGCGCGAGGAGTACGGCGAGGCACCCAGGCAGATCGAGACGGTCTACGACGGCGCGGAACGGATCACGACCAACACCCTCTACTCATACGGGGTGAAGAAGTGGTCCACCACCACCAGCCACACCGGTGACTCCATCGCCACCACCGCCGTCCAGGGCGGCTCGGCGAGCCGCACCATCGTCGACGCGCGCGAACGAACGGTCGAGACCCGCGAGTACGCGGGCAGCAGCCCGGCCGACCCGCAGTTCGGCGGCGGCTCGGGCACCGCCTCGTACAAGTCCACCAAGTTCCAGTACACGTTGGACGACCAGCAGTCCCAGGTCACCGGCCCCGACGGCGCCACATGGTCGTACAGCTACGACCTGTTCGGCCGCAAGACCAGCGCCGACGACCCGGACAAGGGTCTGACGGAGCTGGATTACGACAGTCTCGACCGGCTCACCAGGACCACCGATTCCTTCGGCCGCGCCGTCGTCTCCGGATACGACACGATCGGCCGTGTCACCGGCACCTGGGCCGGCTCGAAGACCGATGCGAACCAACTGACCGCCCTCACCTACGACTCCCTGCTCAAGGGCCTGCCGGACGCGAGTACCCGCTACGTCGGTGGCAAGACGGGCAAGGCGTACACGAGGACGGTCACCGCCTACGACAGCCTGTCCCGGCCCACCGTCACCGAGCTGGCCCTGCCGGGTTCCGACCCGCTCGTCGCGGCGGGCGCACCGGCCACCCTCGAATTCGAGAACAACTACAACATCGACGGCACGCTGCAGAACAGCAAGGAGCCCGCGCTCGGCGGACTGCCCTCCGAGATCGTCGACTACGGCTACACCGGCACCGGCCAGGTCAGCTCCATCGGCGGCAGCACCGGCTACCTCCTCGACGCCGACTACTCCGCCCTCGGCCAGGCCCGGCAGCTCGTGCTCGGCACCGCGAACACCGAGGAACACAAGAAGGCGTACGTCAACAACACCTGGGAGGAGGGGACCGGGCGGCTCCTGGGCAGCCATGTCACGGACCAGACCCATCCGTACAAGCTGCAGAACCTGGCCTACACCTATGACCAGGCGGGCAACGTCACCTCCATCGCCGACACCAGCACACTGGGCGGTACCGCACCGGCCGAGACCCAGTGCTTCGCCCACGACGGGCACCGGCGCCTGACCGAGGCGTGGACACCTGCCTCGCAGAAGTGCTCCGACGCCCGCAGCGCGAGCAGCCTGGGCGGCCGGTCCGCGTACTGGACCAGCTACGGCTACAACGACGCCGGTCAGCGCACCGAGGAGACCGAACACACCTCCACCGGCGACACCACCACGACCTACTGCTACGAAAAGGCGGACCAGCCCCACGCCCTGACCGGCACCAGCACGAAGGCCGACTGCACCGCCCCGGACCGGTCCTACGAGTTCGACAGCACCGGCAACACCACCAGCCGGCCGGACGGCACCGCAACCCAGGACCTCGACTGGTCCGACGAGGGCAGGCTGGCGACCCTCACCGAGAGCGGCAAGACGACCGACTACCTGTACGGGGTCGACGGCACACTCCTGATCCGCGCCACCGAGGGCGGTGAGCGGGTCCTGTACGTGGGGGCCACCGAACTCCACCTGAAAGCGGACGGCAGCATCTGGGCCCAGCGCCACTACGGCTCGGGCAGCCTGACCGTCGCCGTCCGCTCCAACGAGAGCGGTGCCGACGAACTCAGCTACCTCGTCACCGACCAGCACGGCACCGCCACCCTGGCCATCGACGCCACGAATCAGGCGTTCTCCCGCCGCTACACGACCCCCTTCGGTGCCCCAAGAGGCGAGACCACCGGAGCCGCTTGGCCCGACGACAAGGGGTTCCTCGGCAAGACCACCGACACCGGCACCGGTCTCACCCATGTCGACGCCCGCCAGTACGACCCCGAACTCGGCCAGTTCATCAGCGTCGACCCGCTCCTGCAGACCGGTGTGGGGCAGACCCTCAACGGCTACAGCTACGCCGTCCAGAACCCGTCGACGCTCGCCGACCCGTCCGGCCTCGGCGTGCCCGAGTGCAGAGAGCCGCAGAAGTACGGCATCACGTGCCGCGGTGGCATCCCGGTCAGCAGCGGCAAGAAGAAGACCAGCAGTGGCGGCGGTGAGGGTCCCGTCCGGGCTTGCCGCTGTGGAGGATGGCCCACGCTGGTGAAGGGCATGAAGCCCACCGGCCTCGGCGGCATCCCGGGCCGCCGCAACATCACCCTGCCGTCGACACCGCCGCCCACGGGCTGGCTCAAGGTCGTACCTCCGCCCAACCCCGGCCCCGCGCCGAAGGCCGAAGCCAACAAGAACTGGTTCCAGCGGGCGGTCGACTCGTTCAACTCGACGCAGGGCGGCCTGAAGCAGAAGCTGATGGGCGCGGCGTTCGGTGCGATGGGAATGGACAACTCACGCGGGGCCTGTGCCAGTTTGGGTGGGGGACTCTTCGTCAGTGTGGAGGGTTCTGCCTGCATCGTGATGACGAAGAAGCCAGACGGAGCCGTGGACTTCGGATGGACGAGGTCCGTCAGTGTCGGCGGTGCCGGTTTCGGCTTCAGCGGTGACGTCTCCATGCTCCGCAGCAACGCCGATGACATCGGTCAGTTCGCCGGATACGGGCGCGACGTCGGGGCGTCCTTCTTCAGCGGGTTCGGCGGTACGATCAATCACGAGCACGCGATCGGTACGTACAACTCGAAGGGCGAGCAGGTGCGCAGCTTCGAGATGGGCTTCGGCGCGGGCCTCGAGTACGAGGGGTATGCCGGCGTGAACAAGACGTGGAGCGGAACATGGTTCACTCGGTGAGGCTCGGGCAGGTCTGGATATGTTCAGTCTGATCATCGGAATCCTCCTGATCATCTTCGGCGTCTGTCTCGTCGGGGACTTCGGGAGGATCGCGACCCGCCTCTACACCTTCTTCGCCGATTTCATGAATCCTGGACGCGCCACCGCCGGGACCTTCCGGCTGGTGGGGTTGTTCGCGATCCTGTTGGGGATCGGCTGGGTCGCGACGTCATTCCCGCTCGGATAGCAATCGAATGAGGGGCGAGGCGTGCCGCGACATTCTGCGGCACGTCTCGATGACCTCAAGTCACCCTTGAGAGGATATGGATTCCCTGTATCTGGCGTGGAAGGGAATTCTGGGAATTGTCGGATTCTGTCTTGCCCTCAACATCCGCGACGCTTCCTATCGAACCTATGAGTTCCTCACGGGTCGCGGGCCATTCGCCCCTGGCCCGGGCTTCAGCCCCCTCGTCATCAGGATCGTCGGGGCACTCATAGGTGCCGTTTCGACTTGGTCATTTGTGAGCGGTCTGACTTCCTAGGCCAAGCGCGCTTGAGCCCGGTCCGGTTGTCTGCCGGGCCGGGCTCAAGCGATGCGTAGCGCTTTGTCAGCTGTTCGTCCGTGTTCCGCGAAGTGCGCGCACGGCCAGGAAGCCCGCGCCCGCGATCACGACGACCGCCCCCGCGAGGAGGGCCAGGGCCGTGGTGCGGCCGAGTCCGAGGAACGCCTCGTCCTCGACCGTGTCCGCACCCGTGCCCGTGTCCGAACCCGTGTCGGGTGGCTGAAGGCTCAGCTGTTGGCAGGCTGTCGCGGCCTTGGCGGTCGCGGCGCCCTTCGCGACCTCGAACTGGAAGGCGCTGCTCTGGGTGTCACCGTCGGCGGAGTTGATGGTGTACGTGAGGGTGTTGACGCCGGTGGGCAGGCCCGCGACCGCGGCGCAGGTGACGGAGCCGTCGGCCACGACCGGCCTGCCGACGGGCACGGTGGCACCGTCGGGGCCGACCAGGCCGATCTTCGGCGTGGTGCCGGACTTCAGCCGGCCGAAGGTCAGCGAGACGACCGCGGCACCAGGGCCGACCGTGTCCCCCGGCCCAGGTGACGCGTCCTCCAGTGCGGTGTGGGCGCGGGCGGGCGTGCCACCGAGGAACAGCAGCACGCCCAGGCAGCCCGACAGGACCGTCGTCGCCCTCAGAACTCGAAGTCCGCGCATGCGATCCGGTTGTCCTGTGCCTCGGAGGGGTGGACGACGATCGCCTTGGCGTCCTCGCCTGTCCTCCTGTCGTTGTTCACCGTCGTCATTCCCATGCCCGACTTGTCGGCGGTGAACATCAGATGCACCTCGTTCGGTGGCGTCGTCGCACCGCCCTTCTCGAACTGGAAGTGGTCGCCGCCGTTCTTCGCCGAGCACGACTGGGCGTGCAGGTGCGACATGTAGGTGGCCCCCGGCTGCAGACCGCTCAGGGACACCGTGACCGTGGTGCCCTTCGGGCCCTGCGCCAGCCACGCGGAGCCCCTGACGTCGTCCATGCCCGGCGGGCGGGTGTCGAGCAGCTCGAAGGCGCCCTTCACCACGTCGGCGTCGGGGATCTTGTCGGCGGGGGTGGCCGACGGGTCACCCATCGCCATGTCCTTCATGTCATCCATGCCGGACATCTCGTCCGTGCTCTTGGACGGGGACGCGGACGCCGTCGCGCCAGCTGCGGTGTTCGATGTCTTCTCGGAGGATTCGCCGCCGCAACCCGACAGCAGGGCGGCTGTGCAGGTGACGGTGAGGCAGGTGACGGCGAGACGGGTGCGTGGGCGGCGGCGTGTAGCGGCCGAGGGCGTTGTGCGGTGGCTCATGGGGTGAACTCCCGGTTGTGGAGCGTGGACGGGACGGGCCGACGCGCGTAGGGGCACGCCGACCGCTCGCCTGTCTCCGACCACGACCGAATGTCACCGGATCGGGCGTTTCAGGGCCCTGCGGCGAGTGGTCGGGCGGGAGACGGGCGACTGGATGGCACGAGCTCCTGCGGTGGTCCCCTGCGGACGACGGCGTGTCTCAGGGCGGCGGTGACGGGCCGACGGCTCTCCTCGTCGCCGACGAGGGCCCCGCGAGACGGAACCTCGTGCCGGGCCGCCGTACGGAAGAGCACCCGGCAGATCCGGCGCAGCGGCGCGAACACGACGGCGGCCAGAGCCCTGGCGATCCGATGGACGGCGGCCTCACCCCGCCACAGCCATACTCCGCACGCGACGGCGGCCACCAGATGCGCCAGCAGCATCCCGAGGGAGCCGCCATGCGTCGCGGCGGACCACAGTGACTCGTCCGCGGGCGTCCCCATCGCCTCGGAATGCGCTCCGGCGTGGTGCATGGCCATGCCGGAGGGGGAGATCTGCATCCCGTGGCTCGTGCCGGAGCGGACGCCCACCACTCCCGGTCCACCCACCGCTGCGTTCGACGTCGGTGTGAGCTTGGGGGACAGGCTGAACAGCAGGTGCAGCAGGCCCTGCGCCACGACGGTGGCGCCCACGACCGTCGCGGCACCGCGTTCCCGGCCGGTCAGCCACCACGCGCACGAGGCGGTTCCGGTGAACGCGACACCCATCGCCCACCAAGGCAGAGTGTCGCCGGAGATCAGCGCATGCCCGAGTGCGGTGGCCACGACGCACACGGCCGCGAACACGGCTGCCTCTACCGGGCGCAGGACGCCGACGCTTCCTTCGACGCCGCGTGTCACGCGGCACTCCCGACCCGCTCCACCGCCGAGGTGGTGCATCCGGGGCATCGGGCAACTCCTTGGTGCTGGCTGGCTTCCCGTCTCTTACGGGCCGTCGGACGCGAGCGTTCAGGTGGGGTGCGCTTCGGGTACCGCGCTCCGGTCCGGTGGCCCCCGCCCGGTCTCACGGGGCGATGGTCACCTTCTTCTCGACGGTGACCTGGTCGATGTCGGAGACACGGACGGTGGCTCGCATCGTCCAGGTCCCGGGGAACGGGAGCGCGAGGGTGTCACTGCCCCAGTAGCCGCTTTGGTCGACGAGTTCGGCGTCGAGCGGGCCGACGTGGCGCGCGGACTGGGTGAAGGTGAGGCGCAGTTCGGGGATGGCGATCAGACCGCCGTCGGCACCGAAGACCACGGCCTCGACGACGTTCCGGCCGACCCGGCCCGGCTCCAGGGTGATCTGCACCCGGCCGCGTCCGGCGGGAGCCCCGGTGTCGAACGGGACCACGCTCAGGTTCACCACCGGCTGCCCGGAGGCAGCGGCGGCCTCGGTGGCGGCCCGCCCCGGCCGGCTGCCCGTCAGCACGGTCGTGAGCGCGAGGACGACGACGCCGATCGCCACCTCCGCGAGCACGGACCTGCGCAGGCCGCGCCGCCGGGACTCAGGGTCGGTGCCGGTCTCGTCGGTTCCGCTGGCGTCGTCCGGTCCGGGGCCGACGCCGGGTCCGGGGTCCGCCCCGGTCGCCGGCACCGACAGCGGGGCCCGGTCGTCGCCACCCACCGCGACCGGCACCGGTTCCCGCCGGGGCAGCCGCGTCAGCCGCTCGGTCCAGCTCCGGGAGTACGACGCCGCCAGCAGCATGAGGATCACGGCCCCGGTCTTCAGGGCGAGCGTCCTGCCGTATGGCGTGGTGAACGCCTCCCACGAGCCGAGCCCGCGCCAGGACTGGTAGACGCCGGTGGCCGCCAGCACGGCCACCGCACCGAGAGCGAGCCGCGAGAACCGGCCTACGGCGGCGGACGGGAGCGAGTCGCCGGCGGGCGCGCGGTAGAGCGTGAGCAGCAGCGCGGCCAGCCCGCCGAGCCATACGCTCATGGCGAGCAGGTGCAGCACGGAGGAGGGCATCGCCACCGGCACCTGGATCCCCGTGGAGGCGTGCTCGGCCGCCGCCCAGGTCGCGGCCAGAGCGACGGCGAGGGCGGTGCCCACGACGGCCGTACGGCGGTCGGCCCGCCCCTCGGACCGGCCGCGTGTCAGGAGCAGGGCCACCAGGAGCAGCAAGGCCAGGCGGACCAGTAGCGCGACGCCGGGGCGGCTGCCCGCAGTGCTCCACAGCAGCCGGGGGTCGAACACAGCGGCCGGTCCGTCCCCGCTCCCGTACGGTCCGCGCACGAGCAGCAGCGCGGCCGTCGACAGCGCCAGCGCCCACCATCCGGCCAGAAACGGCCCCCGCACGACCCGCGCGGCCGTGGCCCCGGGCCGACAGACGAGGACGAACACGGCGGTGCCGATCAGCAGGGCCAGGCCGCCGTAGGCGACGTACCGGCCGATGTCGTACAGCACCTCGACGGACGGGTCGACAGCCGTCTCCGCGGAGGTCTCGGCGCGTGTCTGCGAGGGTGCGCCGACGGCGAAGGTGAAGGCACCGGAGATGGCGTGGCCGTCCTCGGAGAGCACCCGCCAGGAGACGGTGTACGTGCCCTCCTCCAGGCCGTCGGTCAGTGGCACACGCGCGGTGTTCGCTGCGCCGTCCGCGTGTTCGGGATCGCCCGCGGTCACCGGGCGGCTCTCGGGGTCGAGGACGCGGACGGAGTCCTCTCTGAGGGCGACGGATTCGTTGAAGGAGACCGTGATCTGTTCGGGCGCCGTCTTCAGCACCGAGCCCTCGCGCGGATCGCTGTCGGTCAGTACCGCGTGCGCCGAGGCGGGCGCAGCGCTGCCCAGCAGGACACCGGCGAGTACGGCGATCACCAGCAGCAGCGCCCTGCCCCCACGCCCGCCTTGCTGCGTCAGCCGTCGTTCCGGCAGTCGTCGTTCCACGTCATGCCTCACGGACGGCTCGGTCCGCGTCGCGGGACGTTCCGCGCGTGACCAACCACCATGCGCCGCCGCCCAGGGCGAGCAGGACGGCGACAGCGGAGCCGGCGAACAGGCCGAGGGGTCGGGAGTCATCCTGCCCGGCGGCCGTCCTCTCGGTTCCGGCGGGCGCGTCGTCTGCCGGGGCCGTGGACGTCGGCGTGGGTGCGGTGCTGGTGGACGGGCCGGAGGCGGAGGAAGACGTGTCCGAGGAGGCTGGCCGCAACTTCAGTAAAGGGGCGGGCTGTTCGGGCTCCACGTCGCCGCTCGGCAGTTCGATCCAGCGGGAGGTCTTGCCGTCGCCGTAGGTCTCGACGGTCTTGAACACGAGTTGTTCGGCATCGGGCAGCCGACGGACCCTGACGCTGTGTTCGGCGTCGACGCCGGTGTCCAGGGCGGGCCCCGCGACGGTGTAGCCGTCGGTGGCGCGCTTCAGTTTCCAGCCCTCGGGTGCGTCGGCGAGCGTGATGTCACCGGGTGCGATGCCGACCGGGAGGACGACTCGCAGTCGGACGAATCCCGAGGTGTCGGACTCGGCCTCGGAGGTGAAGGCGATGGTGACGTTCTCGGCCAGGGCACGAGCGGTTTCCGACTCGACCTCCGCGTGGGCGGACGCGGGAGTGGTCGGTATGAGGGCGGTGGTCAGCGCGGCGGCAACGGCCAGGGCGGGGCGGTGTGCCGTACGGATGGGTCGGTGCGGGGGCACGGGAGGCTCCTTGCGGGTGGGGCCGGGCAGGCTGGTGCCTTGGCCCGGGGGAGTGACGAACCGGGACAGCCGTGTGTCCCGGCGGCCCTCTGCGCACCAGCGGGTGTTCCAGAGCCCGTGTCCGTGGAGCCCCGACAAGAGCGAGGTGCTCGATCGGTTCGAGGTGGGGGAGGGGGCGCGGCCCGATGCCGGTCAGGCTGGCCGACAGCAGGGAGCCGAGGGAGCCCGCGACGCCGCGCACGGCTCGCGCGAACCGTACGGCGATCGCGAGAGTGGCGTCGGCCCGGTGCAGCAACCAGGCCACCGCCAGCGCGGTGAGCACATGGGCGGCCGTCATGGTGGCGGACACCTGATGCCAGCCGGATGCACTCTCCGGGGTGACCATGGCGTGCCGATGGGCGCCCTGAGCGAGATGACCCGCTCCGGTCGGGCTGTCCGCCGGCGCCGGGGACACATGCAGCAGTGCCTGGACCCCGAGCGTGCAGCCGAGCGTCGCCACAGGGGCGAAACGACGCCGGGCGGCGGGCCAGGCGACGGCGAACTGCGCGAGGACGAGCACTGCGGTCGGCCGCCATGGAGTGACTCCGTCGGCCACGGCGTAGTGGCCCGACACCGCCAGCACGCTGCCGACCACGGCGAACACCGCGGCTCGCACGCAGGTACCCGCCCGATCCGTCAGATCCATCCGGTCCGCCCGATACGGAGAAGCGTGGTGCTCACCGGGTGGCGGCACGGCCTCGCCTGCCACACTCATGCCTCCTTCCCCGGCGATCGGCCTGGGCCGTATGTGACCAGTACGGTGCTGTGGGGCCCTCCTGTTCACCCCGAGGCCGGACCGGGCGGCGGCGAGTCGAGGTGTCATCCGGGCGGCGTGATCGTGGCGTTGGGAGTCGCGGCAGTGGTGGGCCACCTGGTGGGGGCCTGCTCGGACTGCTGCGAGATGGAGTCGCCCTGCTCGTCGTACGAGCTGCCTGAGGCCGTCAGGAGGGCGAAGAGGCCGAGGACCACGGTGATCGCGGCGGCCGTGCCGAGCACGCGACCCGCACGGTGGCGCCTCGCCCGGCCGTCCAGGTCGCGCCAGGGCGGGCCGGGCCACGGGTCTGCCGACTGCCAGAGTTCCCCCACTGCCTCGGCCTCGTACGGCGAGACCGATTCGCCGTGGACGGGGGATGGTTCCGCCTTGCGCGCCGGCCACTCGCGCGGATCGAGGAAGTGCCGGGGCCGCGCTGGGGCCGTGCGCTCCCGGGCGGAGAGCTCCCTGGGCGAGGTCCGCCGTATCGCGGGTTCGCTGTCGGTGAGGAACCGCTGCCACACCTCGTCGGGAACGGGCGGCGTGCGGTCTTCCCCGTCCGGTGTCCCGCCGCCGTAAGGCGGTTGAGCGGCCACTGTCCCACTTCCCGTTCTTCGGCTGTGCCCAGCACGGCGGCGGATCCGCTGGCGGGGGCGTCCGGCTGCCGACGCGCTGACCCCCCACCGGGTTTCTGCCGTCGTCACTCCTGGTACCGGGTGGCAGCCGGCTGCCGGACGGCCCCCGCTCGATCATTGCACAGTACAAAATGAGATCGCCACCGGTGGTTCTTACAAGACCCTGACGTGGAAGCCGAACCCCTTCAGCCACCCCTGTCCCGCCGGTAACTCTGGCTTCGCCCGCCACCGTTCCGGGGTGGCGGATGGGCAGGAGGAGCACAGAGATGAGCAGGCACACCAGGCGCAGGTCCTCGTTACAGGTTCGACTGACGGTCGCCGGAGCCGGTGTCCTCGCCACCGTCGCGGCCGTGGCCACCGTGACCGTCGCGTCGGCGGGGGAGACCGGGCGCAGGTACACGGGTTCACCGGCGTCGGCCGGGGCCGACCACGCGGTGTTCGTTCAGGGCAACGAACTCGCCGGCAACACCATCCACGCCTTCCAGCGCGGCGAGGACGGCAAACTGACCACGGCCGGCCATTACGCCACCGGCGGCGAGGGCGGCGACCAGGTCGACGCGCCCACCGACTCCCTCGCCTCCCAGGGCTCCCTCGTCTACGACGACGCCTCCGGGCTGCTGCTGGCGGTCAACGCGGGCAGCGGCACGGTGACCTCGTTCCGCGTCCAGGGGCAGAAGCTGACGAATCGTCGTGTGGTGGACTCGGGTGGCGAGTTCCCTGCCTCCGTCGCGGTGCACGGTTCGGTGGCCTACGTCATGAACGCCGGCGGTGAGGGCAGTGTCCAGGGCTTCCGGATCACCGCCAAGGGGCTCAAGCCACTGCGTGGCTCGCAGCGTTCCCTGGGGCTGGACAACGACACGGTGCCGTTGTTCAGCAGCTCGCCGGGGCAGGTCGCGTTCACCCCTGGCGGCCGTGAACTCGTCGTCACCACCAAGTCCGCGAACACCATCGAGGTCTTCCCGATGCGGCGTGACGGACGCCCGGCCGAGCGGGCTGTCGTCAACCGGTCCGCCGGGGAGGTGCCGTTCGCTGTCACCTTCGACAGGGCCGGGCGGATGTTGGTGGCCGAGGCCGCGAAGTCGACGGTCAGTGCGTACAAGGTGCGCTCCGACGGCCGCCTCGAACTGGTGCAGAAGCCGCTGCCGAACGGCCAGGACACGCTGTGCTGGCTGGAGCGTGCGGGCGACTTCTTCTACGGAGGCAACACCGGCAACTCCACCGTCACCGGCTACCGCATGGACCGCCAGGGCCGTCTCGCCCTCACCAATGACGTCGGCATCGCCACGCCGCCCTCGGCCAAGTCCCAGGGGGTGATCGATCTGGCGGTGACCGAGGACGAGAGGTTCCTGTACGTCCAGAACGCCGTCTCCGGCACGGTCGACGGCTTCCGTATCGGCCGGAACGGTTCGCTCACCAAGGTCACCACCGCCACCGGTCTGCCCGCCTTCGCCGAGTCCGGCATGGAGGGCATCACCGCGGTGTAGGGAAAGCGGCCACCGCGGTGGGCGGCGCCCCCGGAACGACTCCGGGGGCGCCGGCCGGCCGGACCGCGCGGTGGTCGACGGCCGGTCCGCCCCGCCGTCACCGGCGTGCGGTGGCTTCTCGCCTCAGGGGACAGGAACTTGGCGGTAGCCGTCCGAGGCATCGAGACGTACGAACGGGATGGTGCTGCCGGCCGTCAGGAAGGCGGTCTCGCTTCCGTCGGAGGGCAGACCCATGAACGCGCACAGCCGGCGGGCCGTACGCGGATGCCGACGGGAGTACTTCGCCATGATCTCCGCCCCGGCCTCCGCCGGGAGGAAGTGCGCGGTGACGGTGTGGTGGCGGTTGCCGAACTGGACGACCGTCTGCGGCCGTCGGCGGAGGTTCTGGTACCAGTCCGACGCGGGGCCGAACCCGGCCGCGACGGTCCAGCTGCCGCATTCGCTGTCGTATGCCACCACCTCCAGGACCGTGCGGCGGTCGAGCCCGCTGACCCGGCCGGTGTGGTGCAGCAGGAGCAGCCGCTTACCGAAGAGGGGAGCGAGCCCCGCCTTGAAGAGAAGGATCGGCAGCCGCAGCGGCACCCGCCGCCATCCGGCAAGACGGCGAGGGCGGCGCGGGGCGGAGTCCTGGTGCGTCGTCATCAGCGTTCTCCGTCGGTCACGGTTGGTCCGGTGTCGCCTCCGGGCCTCGATTGGGTAAAGGCTCGTGGTGAGGGCCGGTCCACGACCGGACTCTTGCATAGTCTAAAGGTGAGAGGGTGCCGGGTCGAGCGGCTCTCTGGGGTCCGCCACACCGCTGGAGTACGCCATGACTGGGAAGAAGCCGCCGCAGAGCGCCACGTTGCTGTCGTGGATGCCGGGCGGGGTCATGGCGGTGGTGACCGTCGTGGACGTCGTGGTCGGGCCGGGGGTCGGACTGTTGCCGTTGGTGTCCCTGGGGCCCGCGTTCGCCGGACTGGTCGGCGGTTGGCGCCGCACCGCGCTGACGGGTGCGGCGGCGCTCGTACTGTGCGTCGGGCTCGGAATCTACGACGGGCTGTTCGTGGAACGCCGGGGATTCGCCGCGCTGGGATCGGTCGTGGGCGTCACCGGCGCGGGGATCGCGGCGGCCGTGACGCGCTCCCGGCGGGAGGCGGAGCTGGCCGGCATGCGCTCGATCGCGGAGGTGGCGCAGCGCGTGCTGCTGCGGCCGGTGCCGCTGACGGCCGGACCGCTGCAGGCGGCGGTGTCGTACACCTCGGCCGTGGCGGAGGCACGGATCGGGGGCGATCTGTACGAGGTGGTCGCCTCGCCGCACGGGATCCGGGTGATCGTGGGGGACGTGCAGGGCAAGGGGCTGGCCGCCGTGGAGACGGCCGCGGTGGTACTTGGCGCGTTCCGTGAGGCGGCGCACGACGAGCCGGACCTGGTGGGGCTGGGGGAACGGCTGGAGCGGAGCGTGGAACGGGAGTTGGAGGGTGAGAAGTTCGTCACCGCGATCCTCGCCGAGATCGGCTCCGACCACGAGGCGATCCTTCTCAATTACGGCCATCCGGCCCCGATGCTGGTACGGGACGACGGCACCGCGGACTTCCCCGAGCCGCCCGCTTACACGCTGCCGCTGGGGCTGGGAGCGCACGGCGACGCCGGGCCGCGGCCGTACAGGGTGGGGTTCGCCCCAGGCGAGCAGTTATTGCTGTACACCGACGGTGTCACCGAGGCGCGGGATGAGGGCGGGCACTTCTATCCGCTCGCCGAACGGGCCTCTCTGCTCAAGGAGCCCGACGCGCATGCCGCGCTCGACGCGCTTCGCCGCGATGTGCAGGGCCACGCCGAGGGACCGCCCCACGACGACGCCGCCATGCTACTGCTCCGCTACCGCGGGCATGGGAGCGGCCGGGGAACCCGGGTACCGAGATGAACCATGGAAGGGTCATGGGAGTGGAAAATCTGTTCCTATGAGCTGAGCGGACGGCGCCCGCGGCGAGGTACAAAGGTCGCATGGTGCAACGTGAGGCCCCGGCCGGGGATATGGACGATGTCGACGTGGTGACCCGTGCCGTGCTCACCGCGTCGAGACTCTTGGTCGCCGTCTCCGCCCGGTCGCTCGCCGAGGTGGAGGAGCGGGTGACGCTGCCCCAGTTCCGCATGCTCGTGGTGCTCTCCACGCACGGGGCCACCAAGCTGGTGACCCTCGCCGACCTCCTCCAGGTCGCGCCGTCCACCGCCATGCGCATGGTCGACCGGCTCATCGCCGCCGGGCTCGCCGACCGGCAGACCAATCCCAGCAACCGCCGTGAGACTGTCCTTCAGCTCACGGAGGAGGGGCGACGCACCGTCGAGGACGTCACCGGCCGCCGTAGGACGGAGATCGCCGGGATCGTCGAGCGCCTGTCACCGGACCAGCGGTCCGCCCTCGTGGACGCGCTCACCGCCTTCAACGAGGCGGGCGACGAACCGCTCGCACCGACGGCGGGGGGCGGCGCGGAGCTGTATCCCCTGGGCTGGGTGGACTCCGTCGTGCCCAGGGGAGCCTGACCGCACCCGCGGCCACGGCCCCAGCTCCTTCGGTCGGTTCCGGCCTTTGATCGTACTGTTCTTCCCTCTTGGCTCTTTTGCATAATGCAAGGGGGCTGTGGGGATGTCGTGACGTCCTGGATCGTCACACCGGTGGCGCGGCTCCGAACATCGGGAGACGACCGGGGAGGAGCGGCGGGTGCGGCGACCCCCTCGACCGCGGCCGGACAGCCGTACGGGCCTGGCGGCCCATGTGACGGCCTTTGTGTGGGGACCCGCGGAGTTCGTCGGTCCGCCGCCGCGTTGGCTGCTCGCCGAAGGGATTTTCGTCGGTGCCCTCGCGGCGAGCACCATCACCGGAGTCGGGATCGCCGGGGTCTGGACCGGACATCCGGCGCTGGCGGCCGGCGAGGGCGGACTGGTGATCGCAGGCGCGCTCGCCCTTTACCTCGTGATAACCGGCGCGGGCCGCGCGCTCGTCTGCGTCGCCGCCATGCTCGGGCTGAGCCTGGCGCTGCTCACGCCCCAGGTGGCCGGCTGGCTGGTGCTGACCCAGCGGGGTGAGGTGCGGCCTGCGGTGGTGACCCTGGTCGAGGGCGGGCCGGGAACCGGCACCGCGGGCGGACGGTACCTGTGCTCCGTGGCTGACCGGGCCGGGGCGCCCCTCTCGACACGGATCTGGCGAGGATGCGAAGGCTCGACCCGGCCGGGGGATGCCCTGACGGTGGTGTTCGATCCGAAGGGGGCGGTGCCACCGCGGGGTGTGGCGCCGGGTGCGGACCGTGGCCGGCTGCTGCGGGTGGCGGCGGTGGCGCTCGCGCTTGTCGCCGGGTGCGCGCTTGCCGTCGTACGGTCCTTCCGGCTTGATCCGCCTTCCTGAGGCTTTTGAGGCTCCTGACGTTTGAGGGGCCCTTCGTCGAACGCGAGCCTCCTGGCCGGGTGTCGCTCGGCCCCGGCCGCCCGCCTGTTCGGTGCCGGGCGCGGGGCCGAGGCGACCCGGCACGGTGGGCTCCGGCGTCATTCCGCGTCGGCCGAAGCCGACGGCGAAGGGCTGGGGGGAGCGGTCGGGGCGGCGGTGTTGACGTCCAGGTCCGGTCGCGGGGTCAGGACCACCATGGGGGCGCCGGGCTGGGGCACGGGCGGGGTGGCCTGGTCCTTGGGCAGTTTCGGAGGGTTGGTCTGCTGGTAGTTGACGTTCTCGTGGTTGACCAGGCCGGTCTTCTCCAGCACGGTGATGTGATCGAGCACCGTGTCGTTGGCTAGGTCGGCCAGCTGGCGCACCAGGGTGTTGCGGGTGCTGGCGCGGATCTTGGCGATGGCCGGGAAGATCTGGCCGTGCGTGACGCGCATGATCTGCACGGCGGTGGAGTCGAACTCCTTGCCCTGGGCCGCGTCTACGGTGGCCACGAACTGCTGCTGTTGCGGACTCGCCTGGTTGTTGAGCGTGATGCCCAGTTCCGGGGCGATCTTGCGGCACATCTCGTCGAGACCGGCGTGCCCGACGACCAGATGCTCGCCGGCCTCCTTCATCTCAGGAGTCGTGCCCCGCTCCATGGCCATCTCGCCCAGCGGGTACTCCCACAGCCCCGCCGAACGCACCTTGATCACGAAGTCCCGGTCCGCCTCCGTCAGCGGACCGAACGGAGTGTTGGCGATGATGCGCTCGGTCGAGGTGGCCGTCTTCTCGACGCCCAGGATGGCGGGGTAGGCGAGCGCGACGACGGTCATCAGCAGGCCGCCGCTCATGAAGATGGCTCCTGCGGTACGAGGGATGCGCATGGTTCCTCCTGGCGTGCGGGCTCTGGCCCGGGTCGGGGCGCGAGCGCGGGCATCCGCCGGGGAGCGGATTCGGTCGCCAGGAGGTACGGACGCCGGCCACGGATGAATCATTGCGCTGAGCAAAAATTGCATGAGGGTGATGTGATGTGTATCACATGTGGATGGAAGGTTGAGCAGTCGCGGGGGCCTGGCCGTCCGACGCTCGCACGGACGCCGAGCGATCAGGAGCGAGGGGCTCCCACGCCTGTTCCGCCCGGCGTTCCGCCAGGTAACTTGGTAAAGAAGGCCCCTGAAGGAGGGCGATGCGATGCCATGGTTCCTCTGGCTGCTCGCCGCCGCGGCGCTGGGGGCTGCGGAGTTCTTCACCCTGACCCTGGTCTTCGGGCTGCTGGCGGGTGCCGCGTTGGTCGCCGCCGTGGTCGCGGGTGTGGGCATCGGTGTTCTCGGTCAGCTCGTGGCCTTCGCGCTGGCGGCGGCAGCGGGTGTCGTCATCGTCCGGCCCATCGCGCTGCGCCACATGGAACAGCAGCCCCTCACTCGAGACGGCAGTGATGCCCTGATCGGCAAGCGGGCCGAGGTCTTGCAGGAGGTCACCGCGACCCGTGGCCTGATCAAACTCTCCGGTGAGGAATGGTCCGCCCGCGCCCTCGACGAGAGCCTTGTCATTCCGGTGGGAGCGGTGGTGGACGTCATGGAGATCGAGGGTGCCACCGCCATCGTCTACCCCCGCGAACTCCTTCCGTGAACGGCTGAACCAACAGCAACGGAGGCACTGTGGATCCCGTCGTCATCCCCATCCTCGTGGCGGCCCTCGTCGTCGTCTTCCTCGTGGCCTCCACGGTGCGGATCGTCCCGCAGGCGCGTCGCTACAACATCGAGCGGTTCGGCCGATACCGCCGGACGCTGCAGCCCGGACTGAACCTGGTCCTGCCGGTGGCGGACCGCATCAACACCAAACTCGACGTACGCGAGCAGGTCTATTCGTCCGACCCCAGGCCGGTGATCACCGAGGACAACCTCGTGGTCAACATCGACACCGTGCTCTACTACCAGATCACCGACCCGCGGGCGGCAGCCTACGAGGTCGCCGACTACCTCCAGGCGATCGACCAGCTCACCGTGACCACGCTGCGCAATGTCATCGGCAGCATGGACCTGGAGGAGACGCTCACCTCGCGCGAGGAGATCAACTCCCGGCTCCGCGCCGTCCTCGACGACGCCACCGGGAAGTGGGGCATCCGGGTCAACCGCGTGGAGATCAAGGCCATCGACCCGCCGGCCACCATCAAAGAGGCGATGGAGAAGCAGATGCGGGCCGAGCGGGACAAGCGCGCGGCCATCCTGCACGCCGAAGGCGAGCGACAGGCCAAGATCCTCACAGCGGAAGGCACGAAGCAGAAGGACATCCTGGAGGCCCAGGGCGCGCAGCAAGCCATGATCCTGCGGGCGGACGGCGAGGCCAAGGCGGTGGAACTCGTCTTCCAGGCCGTCCATCGCAACAACGCCGACCCGAAAGTCCTGGCCTACAAGTACCTGGAGACGCTCCCGCACCTGGCGAGCAGCGACAACAACACGTTCTGGGTGATCCCGGGGGAGCTCACCGAGGCGGTCCGGACCGTCACCCGAGCCTTCGGTGATCAGGCGTCGGAGAGCCCTCCCACGCCCGGACAACCCGAGGAAGCAGCCACTGCCGACGATCACGACACGTCGGACGGAAGCCGGGTTCCGCAGCTGGAGGCGGGCTCGACGGTTTCCCTCGACGCCGCCGCGGCTGCGGACGAGGCAGGAAAGCAGGCCGCCGCGGCGGTGAGCGACGCCAAGGCGGAGGCCGAGGCCGCGAAGTCGGCCCAGCTGCCGCGCCGCACGCGGACGTCCGACGATTGAGCCCTCCTTTCGGCGAGCATCTCCACCCCGAGGCCCTTTCCCGAGTAGTCGTGCGAGTCGGTTCGCGCCGCCGCGTCCGCAACATCGGGAACGTCGGGAACGAGCGCGGCGGTGAGGCCCGGACGCAGGCAACACCGGGGTCAAGATGGAGGAGTCCCGAGGGAGGTCTGATGCCGGGCAGCGGCAGGTGCCCGGCCCGACGGCCGCGGGCGGTTGGTGTCGTGCCGGTGCCGGCTAGCGCCGCTTGGTGAGCCGGTCGGCCCTTCGGCGTCGCCGCAGCCAGTCGCCGGTTTCCCCGACCGCGGCGAGGAACGCGGCCGAGGCGATGCACTGGGTGAGCGTGGCGGGCTGGTCGAGCGCCTTGCCCACAAGCCAGAGGACGAGAGCGATCAGCGCCCACCAGACGGTGAGGGAAACCGCGAGGCGCCATACGCGCCGTCGACTGGTCACGGGGTGGCCTTCCCGACTCTGCGTGGCGCAAGGGCTGCGTATGTGCAGCCCACTGCGGCCACGATGGCTGCGGTGGCTGTAGCCACCAGGGTGATCACGGGCGGCGCCTCGGCCAGGCGCGGCACCGTGTTGAGGGGCGCGACGGCGTAGAGAGCGAGCAGGGCCAGGCCGCGGGGGCGCATGGGCGCGAACCGGTGCCTCAGTCGGCGCGGTATCCGACCGCTGACCAGGGCCAGTCCGGCCGGGAGCAGGGTGAGGGAGAAGAAGACGAGGCCGATCCAGTGCCAGATCATGCGTGTGAGGACTCCTGTGGTGAGCGGCGGGCCGACGGAGGCATGGGACCGGCTTCCGCCACGATGGAGTCGGCGGTCGGCTGCGTCCGGCTGGGGAGCGTGAGGCACGGGTGGAGTGGGCCGACCGGCGTAGGCCGACGGAGCGCGTGACCGCCGGGTCGATCCGGAAGTACCTGATGACGACCGATCACGGTCTGTCCCCATCCCGGTGGACGAGGTGGGCGGTGAGCGCACCGATGAGCAGGGCCCAGGCCGGAGCTGCGGGGCCTGCCTGGCACCAGCCCAGCAGGGTGGTGGCCCCTGCTGTTGTCACTCCGGCGGCTACAGCGCGACGGTCGGTGGCAAACGCCCACTGCTCACGGGCGGTTCCTTGCTGCCGGAGTTCACCGACTGCCGTTCTGACCACCAAGGTGGCGATGATGATTGCGGGGGCCAGCAGCGAGGCGTCCGTGGCCATCAGCCGGACGTCCCGTCAGGTCGGTCCGTCATCACGGCACCCACCGGGCCGTCGGCCGCTTCTACATGAGGAGCGTGAGCGACGGCCTGCCACGCCGCAAGAGGGAACACTCCGGTGAACGATGAGCGGAATCGTGGGCGTGTGGCCATGACGGCACACCTCCGGGCAAGGGCGACGGGCACAAGGCCCCTTCACGCCGACCAGACTTCCCGGCACACCCCACGTCCCTTGACGTGTTCTTTGCACTCTATCTGCTGCCGGCGCCCCCAAACAGCCCAGCAGGAACGGTGTGGGCCATGGCCCCGTATGCATGCTCGCCCCCGGCCGGTCCGCCTGGCGATCATGCGCGACAGCCCGCGACGCCGTGTGCGATCACAGCAAGGCCGCTACCCGCAGCGACTCCATCCGCCCGGACGCTTATGCGGCCATGCCCCCGTCCCCCACGGGGCGAGAGGTACACCGGCTGCGTGTCGGCGGCGCGGCAGCGGACTACACAGCGGTCGGCCCGGTGCGCGTCCGATACTCGCTTGTCGGCCCACGGTAGTGCTCCGGCTGATCGATACGGCCGCCGCGGGCCGACCCAGACCAAGAAGCGGCTGTGCCCGCGAGTGCGTCAGTGGCTGGCTGACAGCTCGCCGCTGAGCTTGCCGTGCAGGTGGGCGCTGGGTTCGTTCAGGCCGGTGATCTCGACCTGCTTGCCGCGCTGGGCGTACTTGGCCTCGATGGCGTCCAGGGCGGCGACCGAGGAGGCGTCCCAGACGTGGGCCGAGGACAGGTCGATGACGACCCTCTTGGGGTCGGTGGCGTAGTCGAACTGGCCGACGAGGTCGTTGGAGGAGGCGAAGAACAGCTCGCCGGTGACCCGGTAAACGACCGTGCTGCCGTCCGGGTCGATGACGGAGGTGACCTCGGCGAGGTGCGCGACGCGCTTGGCGAAGACGACCATGGCGGTGACCGAGCCGACCACGACGCCGATGGCGAGGTTGTGTGTGGCGACCACGCACGCGACGGTGGTCACCATGACGGTGATCTCCCCGGCCGGCATCCGGCGAAGGGTCTTCGGGGCGATGGAGTGCCAGTCGAACGTCGCGAACGACACCATGACCATGACCGCGACCAGGGCGGCCATGGGGATGTCCGAGACGACCGGGCCGAAGACGACGCACAGCACCATCAGGAACGCCCCGGCCAGGAACGTGGACAGTCGGGTGCGGGCGCCGGACACCTTCACGTTGATCATTGTCTGGCCGATCATGGCGCATCCGCCCATGCCGCCGAAGAAGCCGGTGACGATGTTGGCGATGCCCTGGCCGATGGACTCGCGCGTCTTGCTGGAGTGGGTGTCGGTGATGTCGTCGACCAGCTTGGCCGTCATCAGCGACTCCATCAGGCCCACCAGCGCCATCGCGAAGGCGTACGGGGCGATGGTGGTCAGCGTGTCCAGGGTGAAGGGCACGTCGGGCAGGCCGGGGACCGGCAGGGAGGATGGCAGGGCGCCCTTGTCGCCGACGGTCGGCACCGCGACGGCCGCGCCGACGGTGATCACGGTCAGGATGACGATGGAGACCAGCGGTGCCGGGATGACCGTGGTGACCTTCGGAAAGAGCACCATCAGTGCCAGGCCGGCCGCGATCAGCGGGTAGACCGGCCACGGCACGCTCGTCATCTCCGGGACCTGGGCCATGAAGATCAGGATGGCGAGGGAGTTGACGAATCCGACCATCACGCTGCGGGGGATGAACCGCATCAGCTTGGCCACCCCGAGTGCCCCGAGGATCACCTGGAAGACCCCGGCGAGGATGACCGCTGCGACGAGGTAGCCCAGGCCGTGCTCGCGGTTCAGAGGTGCGATCACGAGGGCGACGGCGCCGGTGGCGGCGGAGATCATGGCCCGGCGCCCGCCGACGACGGCGATGGTGACGGCCATGGTGAAGGAGGCGAACAGGCCGATGGCCGGGTCGACACCAGCGATGATGGAAAAGGAGATCGCCTCGGGGATCAGCGCGAGCGCGACTACCAGGCCGGCCAGTACCTCGGTGCGCCAGACCTTCGGATCACGCAGCCAGTCCGGTTTGAGGCCGTTCAGCCGCGCGGCGGGAGACAGTACGGAAGAAGACAACGAAGCAGTTACCTGTCGTGCTCGGGCACATCCCTGGGACAAGCCGGGGCGCGCGGAAGACGGCGAGGAAGGCCGGGGCCGGCGTTCCGGGGTCGGCCCGTTTTCGGGCCGGAAGTCGAGGAGAGCCGACGGCGTCGCGATCACGTGCGTCAGGCTCTGGTCAGGGGCGAAGGGTCACGGCGGACAGGCGGCGGCGCCAGGCACCACGGACTCGCGCACGCGTTTCTCCTGCAAGACTCGGATTCTTCACCGGGGGCGGCATCGGCCCCGACACGGAGACGGCCGGGCTGGAAACCCGCACCGCAGACGAGGAAGTGACGGCGCTCAGGTCGAGCCTCCGACGGAGACTCTACCCTAACGTTAGAGTAGAGATCGGCGGCTGGATGGGACGCAGCGCCGTCGACAACGAGAGAGGCCAGGTCGGGGACGTGGACGGCAAGCACATGCAGATCGGTGAGGTCGCCGCGCGAACCGAGCTGTCCCTGCGCACCATCCGACACTACGAGGAGACCGGCCTCGTCGCCCCCTCGGCCCGCTCCCAGGGCGGCTTCCGCCTCTACACCGAGGCCGACGTCGCCCGCCTGATGGTCATCCGCCGCATGAAGCCCCTCGGCTTCACCCTCGACGAGATGCGCGCCCTGCTGGAGGCCACCGACCGCCTCGACTCCGGCAAGGAACTGCGACCCGAAGAGCGCGAAGAACTCCTGGACCGGCTGCGGGGCTTCGAAGAGGCCGCGCAGCAGCGCGTGGCCGACCTGCGCACCCAGCTGGCCCGGGCGGAGGAGTTCGCGGCCACGCTGCGCCGGCGCCTCCCGCGGACCGCCGCGCCGGTCCAGACCCCGTAACCGATCGGAATCGAGCAGGGCTCGGCTATCACCCCCCGCCACTCGCCATCCTCGTCATCAGTTCGTCGCCCCGCCCCCCACGGAACGTGGTCGAGAAGCTGGGCGAGCTTGGCTCACAGGATGGAGATGGCCGTTCGGCGGACCGTCGGCCCACCAGGAGACCGGTGCCCAAACCCGTGGCTGAGGACCGGGCAGCCGGGCCGCCACCGGATCCCGCCACGTTCAGCGCGCGGTCTCGCTGAGCGTGAGAACACACGGAACGGCAAAGGAGCCAGGTCCGCTGCGGCCATCGTTGATGGCTCAGCAGCTCCGGCAGCTCCAGCCGCTCCGGGGCGCCGTCCGCCTGCGGATCATAAGATGAGCCTCACAATCCGGATCTGATCTGGGCGCTCGTCCGGGCGGCCCCCGCACGCGAGCCACAGAGACCAACGCTCACGCCGACAGAGGAGGGGGACAGCCATGGGCGCGCCACGCCTGAGCAGCACACCGTTGCCGGGAATCGGTGTCCGCTACGACCTGACAACACGGGAGCACCGCCGTCTCTCCGTGGTCGCCCATCGGGACGGGCCGCGCACGATCAGCGCGTACCGGGAAGACGACCCCGACGCGTGTGCCCTGTCCGTACGGCTGACCGCCGAGGAGGCGGCCACCCTCATCGACGCGCTGATGCCCGCCCACCACAACCCCAACCTGCTGTCCACCACCGGCCTGGGGCTTGTGGCCGAGCGCATCGAACTGACCGCCACATCGCGCTGGAACGGGCGCCTGCTGGGCGAGACCCGGATGCGCACGGAGACCGGCGCCTCGATCGTGGCCGTGCTGCGCCGGGCCGAGGCCATTCCCTCCCCCACCCCCGACTTCCGGCTCGCCGGCGGTGACACCCTCATCGTCATCGGTACCCGCGAAGGCGTGGAGATCGCCGCCGCGGTACTCGGGCGGGAGTAACCCGTCATGCACTCCTCCGCTGTCTTCCTGATCGAGTTCGGCTGCATCATCCTGGTTCTCGGACTGCTCGGCCGGTTCGCCGGGCGTTTCCGGTTCTCCCCGATTCCGCTGTACCTGCTGGCCGGACTCGCCTTCGGCAACGGTGGGCTGCTGCCGCTGGGTTCCAGCGAGGAGTTCGTGGCCATCGGCGCCGAGATCGGCGTCATCCTGCTGCTGCTCATGCTGGGCCTGGAGTACACGGCCAGCGACCTGGTCACCAACCTCAAGACCCACTACCCCGCCGGTCTCGTCGACGCCCTCCTCAACGCCCTGCCCGGCGCGGCACTCGCGCTCCTGCTGGGCTGGGGACCGGTCGCCGCCGTCGTCCTGGCCGGCGTCACCTGGGTCTCCTCCTCCGGCGTCATCGCCAAGGTCCTCGGCGACCTGGGCCGCCTGGGCAACCGCGAAACCCCGACCGTCCTGAGCATCCTCGTCCTCGAAGACCTCTCCATGGCGGTCTACCTGCCGATCCTCACGGCCCTGCTGGCCGGGACCGGCCTGGCGTCAGGCAGCGTCACCCTCGCCATCGCCCTCGGCGCAGCCGCCCTCGTTCTGGTCCTCGCGGTCCGCTACGGCCGCCACATCTCCCGCTTCGTCTCCAGCGACGACCCCGAGAAGCTACTCCTCGTGGTCCTGGGCCTGACCCTGCTGATCGCCGGGCTCGCCCAGCAGCTGAATGTGTCCGCCGCCGTGGGTGCCTTCCTCGTCGGCATCGCGCTGTCCGGCGAGGTCGCCGACGGCGCGCACAGTCTTCTTGCCCCGCTGCGGGACCTGTTCGCCGCCGTGTTCTTCGTCTTCTTCGGCCTGAACACCGACCCCGCCAGCATCCCGCCCGTCCTCCTGCCCGCCCTCGCCCTGGCCGCCGTCACCGCCTGCACGAAGATCGCCACCGGCTACTGGGCCGCCAAGCGGGCCGGCATCGCCACCAAGGGCCGCTGGCGAGCCGGCGGCGCCCTCGTCGCGCGCGGCGAGTTCTCCATCGTGATCGCCGGACTCGCCGTCGCCGCCGGCGTCGAACCCTCCCTCGGCCCGCTGGCCACCGCCTACGTCCTGATCCTCGTCCTCCTCGGACCCCTCACCGCCCGCTACACCGAGCCCCTGGCCACCCGCCTGCTCAGGCATCACCGCCCGCAACCCGCCCCGAAGCCCAACGACACCACACCGCCGCCGGCGGACGCATACGAGACCATCAGCGATCAGGACGCCGTCGGCCACGCATAACTGATCGCGCGGGACCTGGACCCAGGGCCAGGAGCGAATGGTCCTCGACTCGTGAGGAGCTCGTAGACCGGATAAGCGGCGTCGCGAATGTTGAGGCGAGGAAAAATCCGCCACCCCGACCCGTACCGCTCAGCGGGGCTACCCTGCCGACGTGCCCTCCGTCTATCGCAACGCCAAGAGTCGCCAGCGGGTGCGGGATTGGTGTCTCGAACGGCTCGGTGAGTGGGGTGTGCCGCACCAGCGCCATGAGATCCCCACGACCGCCGGGGTCACCAGCGTCATCACCATGGGCCCTGCGCCTGCGCCCGCCGCGCCGACCGTGGTGCTGGTTCCCGGCACGAACACCAACGGTGCCCTCTACCGGCACGTCTCCGAGGCGCTGGCGGCATGCTGGTCCACCGTGGTTCTCGACGTGCCAGGGCAGCCGGGTCTGAGCGCCGATGTGCGTCCGCGGCGCGGTCGGTCCGCCTGGTACGGGCAGTGGCTCACCGAGGCGCTGGAACAAGTGGTGCCGGGACCGGCCGTCGTCGTCGGGCACTCGCTGGGCGGTGCCATCGTGCTCGCCTCCGACTCTCCGCACATCACCGGGCGGGTGCTGCTGTCCAGCGCCGGACTGGTGCGGCTGCTGGTCCCTCCGACCGTGGTGGCGGCCACCGTGCCGTGGCTGGCTCGGCCGACAACACCGCGGGCGGCCCGGGTACTGCGCCGGATGGTGGCGCCCGGCGGACGGGTGCCGGACGACCTCGCGGAGTGGATGACCGTGGTCGCCCGTTGCTGCCATAGTAGTCTCGCCCCGGCCCCGCTCCCCCCACGGCTGCTGGCCGAGCGCAGGTCGGTGCCGTGCGTAGTGGCCACCGGCCGGCATGACGTCTTCCTGCCGCCGCAACGCGTGGCATCGGCCGCGCAGCGGCACCTGGGCGCCAGACTGCACGTCCTTGAGCGCTCGGGGCACCTGTTGCTGGACGAGTCGCGTGAGGAGATCATCACGCTGGTGGCCCAAGCCCTGGGCACGACACCGCGGGACACCGCATAGGTGGTGTAGCCAGCCGTATACGCACGTACCCCGTAGATGGAGTACGAGTGTGAGCGTAGTGTCGCCGTCGGCGATGGAATCCGCTGGTAGGGCGCGTGCGCCAGCTCTCACTCGGGCTGCGAGAACCAGAATTCCTGTGCCGTCCAGGCTGCAGCGCTCGCGGACTGCGACGTCGCGCGTTCGGCGGATGGGCAGGAGTCGACGCAGGCCCGGCGCTGCCGGGAGCGTGAGGGCCATGATGAAGTCGCCGCCAGGGTGCCCTCGGCGTTCAGTACCTGCTTTGCAGTCTGGTGGCTTGATCGCGCCGGATCGGGGCAGGCGGGCTCTGTGTCATCTGCGCCGTCCGACCTGCTCGTGCGGGTTCGGCATGCCTTGATCCAAGCAGGGTTTTATCTGGTAGGGGAGGGTGCGGATGGCGGGAGGCCGGGGCTTGTGGTGACGGAGGTGCCGGCCGGGGTGCTGGTGAGGTGGACGGCCTCGGACGGATTCGCTTCGCTGGCGAAGGACCAGCGCGGAGCATCTGGCGACAGCATGCAGTCGGTCGTGCAGGCTGCGGTTTCTGGCCTGCTCGTTCAGCTGGGACACACCGTCACGGAACCGTCAGGCGGCGGTGACCTGCTGGTTTTGGCCACCGCCGAGTGATGAAACCACTGACAGCTTGTGCGGGACGGTGGCAGAGTGGTGCCCACCGCGACGGTGGGTCCGGGACCGAGGTGGTGACCCTCCCCTTGAGAATGATCAGTCCCGGTCGCTTCGTGGGATGCCGCTTGGCCGCTTTTGCGGGAACCTCTGCGGGTAATCCGCCTGGCCATCAGCGTGATCGCGGCCCAGGTGATCAGTGAATCCGAATGCTGGATCAGCCATTCGTAGTCCCCGCGCGTGCCAGCGGTCGTGCATGATCCAGGCCAGGGAACGCTCGACCATCCAGCGCTGGGGCAGGATGACGAATCCAGGGGATGTTCTTCGGTCGGCTGACCGTTTTCGACGTCAGCCCGAGGCGCTTCCTTGCCAGGCGATTCCGGGATGAAACATCTGGCGAAACAACCTCCCAGGGGCCGCCCGTGGCCTCGGTGAAGCCGCGGGGGGCGACGGCAAGACGCATCTGACGGGCCGGACACCTGCTCGTTTCGGAGAGAAGACGTGCGACGGCTTTTGCCCGTGGCCGACTGGCCCCGCGATCGGAGCGTCACGACGAGTCGGCAAGGGATACTCACGGCCTGGTCTGGGGACTGTCCCGGCGGATCCGATACAGGCGATGCAGGCTGAGTGCGACCAGCGCGCCCGCGATCATCGACCACGTAGGCGAAGCGCCATGTCTCGTTAGCGCTATTACCTTCACCAGCAAAGACGTCGAAGCCAGTACACCGAGCCATCCCATCGCGATGTCGACCGCACCGCCTCGACTGAACAGATTCTGCATCCTTGGCCCCCTTTTTCCTGCAACTCATGTCATCAAAAGCGTCGGCGAGTGCGAGAGGTAGGCAGTTCAGCTCGTGCCCTCGGCACCATCGCGGCCGGAGGCGGTGCGCTGGTAGATGTCGGGGATACCGTCGGCGTCCTCGTCCCGGGTTTCGGCCTCCCACAGGCGGCGGTAGATCCCGTTGCGGCGTTTGATCAGCAGTGCCGCGACGGCCGCGGCGAGCAGCGAGCCGAGCAGGACGGCGGCCTTGATGTGCTCGACGTCGGCCGGTTCGGTGAAGGCGAGTTCACCGATCAGTAGGGCGACGGTGAAGCCGATCCCGGCCAGGACCGCCAGGGCGAACACATCCGCCCACGCCAGGTCCGGGTTGAGGCGGGCCCGGGTGAAGCGGGCCGCCAGATAGGTGCCCGCGAAGATTCCCACCGTCTTGCCCACGACCAGGCCCAGAACCACTCCCAGTGGCTCCGGGCGCGTGAATACCTCTCCCAGCCCTCCGACCGACACGCTCACCCCGGCGGCGAAGAGCGCGAACAGCGGTACCGCCCCACCGGCCGACACCGGTCGCAGCAGATGCTCGGTCCGTTCCCCGGGGGAGGCGTCCTCGTCGTCGTCGCGGACGGTCCGCAGGATCAGGCCCATCGCCACACCGGCGACCGTGGCGTGCACTCCGCCGTTGTACATCAGCGCCCAGATCACCACTCCCAGCGGCACGTACCACCACCAGCCGCGCACCCGGAACCGCTGCAGCAGGTAGAACACGACCAGTCCGGCCACGGCGCCGGCGAGGGCGGCGGGGTTCAGGTCGCTGGTGAAGAAGACGGCGATCACCAGGATCGCGCCGAGATCGTCGACCACCGCCAGGGTTAGCAGGAAGGCCCGCAGGGCGGAGGGCAGATGGGTGGAGAGAACCGCGAGGACGGCGAGCGCGAAGGCGATGTCGGTGGCCATGGGCACCGCCCACCCCTGTGCGCTGCCCCCGCCGAGTCCGACGGTGGCCAGGTAGACGCCGGCGGGGACCACCATGCCGCACACAGCGGCGACCACGGGCAGGGCCGCCGTGGCAGGGGTCCGCAGCTCGCCGACGACCAGTTCGCGTTTCAGCTCGATTCCGGCGACCAGGAAGAAGATGGTCAGCAGCCCGTCCGCGGTCCAGTGCCCCACCGACAGGTCCAGGCCGAGCGCGGGTATCCCGAAATGGAAATCGCGTACGTGCTCATACGCGCCGCTCCACGGGGTGTTCGCCCACACCAGCGCCACCACGGCCGCCGCCAGCAGCACCAGCCCGCCGACCGTCTCCGTGCGAAGGGCCCGGGCCACCCGCACCCGCTCCGGCCAGGGCAGCAGGCCGAGAAACACAGAACGCTCACGCTGGCCGTCACGCATCCGGGAGAACCTCCACAGCATCGGATTGTGGGCACACGTGCCCGTTCGACGCCGACCAGACTTCCCGGCACACCGCGCGTCGATTGACGCGTTCTTTACACAGTATCCGGGGCTGCCGCGTGTATGCGCCTTGAGCACTGCGGCCCACGGAGACCTGCTGTGATGGTCGTCACGGCCAGCGGGCGGAGATCGCTGCCCTACACCTTGCGGCGAGCAGAGCCGGGAGCCTATTTGCGAACCTGCGATGGCTTCGACGGCCAGTCCAACAATCGGGCGCCGATCACGGCGGTCTGGAGGGTGTAGCGGTGCACCGGTTCGGACGGGTCCGCGCCGGTGAGCTTGTGGATGCGTTCCAGGCGGTAGGTGAAGGCGCGCACGCTCAGTGACAGCCGCCGCGCCGCCTCCGCGGACACGCAGCCGGAGTCGAAATAGGCGGTGAGGGTGTCGAGGAGCGGCTGGGGGCCACCGCGGGCTCCGCGCAGCGGGCCGAGCGCGCTTTCGACCAGGTCGGCCATGGCCTGCCGGTCGCGGGTGAGGACGGGGTAGACAAGCAGGTCGGCGGCGTGCAGCACGGGTTCGTCGAGTTCGAGGCGCTCGCCCAGGTCGAGGGCGTTGAGGGCCTCCTCGTAGGACTGGACGACGCCGGCCGCGCCCGGCTGCGGGCGGCCGATTCCCACCTGGCCGCCGCCGGTGGCGGCGAACGCCTGCTTGGCGAAGTGGGCGAGCACCTCGCTCTGGTCACCCGGGGCGATGCACACCAGTCGGCCGTCCTTGGTGGTGAGCAGGATGCTGCGGTCGCCGAACCGGCCAATCAGCGCGTGCTCCACCTCCCGGAGCACGGTGTCTCCCTCTTCGTACGCGACCGTGCCACGTGCCACGGCGACCGCGTGCTCGTACGACAGCCGCAGCCCGTAGCGTTCGGCGCGCTGGGCCAGTCGGCCCAGGTCGCTGCGGCCGTACAGCAGGTCGTCGATGAACTCGCGGCGAGCGGCTTCCTCCTGGCGTACGGCGAGCCGCTGCGCCCTCTCATAGCCTTCGGCGAACGCGTCCACGGCCTGCGCCGCGGCCCCCAGCGCGTCGTCCACGGAAACACTGTCCCCGGTCGGCCAGTGCGCCCGGGTGGCTGCCATGTGGGCGCCGACCAGGGCGCGCAGTCCGAGGCCGGCCTCCGCGGCCTGCTCGCCCAGCGCACGGCGGGAGTCGAGTTCGTCCCGGGTCAGTCGGCGACCGGTCGCCGAGGCGTCCGCGAGGATGCGGGCGTACCCCTCCAGGTACTCCTCGTAGCCCTCGGACACGTCCCGCCCCGCCATGTGGGTCCCCCCGACGTTGATGCGTTGTTGACGTCTTTCTAGCGCATGGCCGCGAGCATGGCCCGGTGCGAGCCGGGTTGTTGCCTTTCTCCGGCAATTTTCAAAGGTGGGGCCGTGCCGACTACGGGCAAGGTGCCTCCGCCGCACCGAGGCACAGGGGCGCCAGCCTGGTCAGCACACGGACGCGCGCGACGGGCGGGCGATGGTCATCACCCGTACGCTGCCCCTAGGTGTGCCGGGAAGTCTGGTCGGCGGACATATCCGCCTGCCCTGGAGGCTTCGATGCCCCTCTTCCGCCACCGCCGCCGCTCCGGTCCAGTCCCACCATCGGGCCGTGAGGTGGTCCGGCTGCGGGGCGATCTCGACGCCCGCAGTGCCGAACGGACGGGCCGGCACCTTCTGCGGGTGATCGAAGCAGGACCGGATGTCCTGGAGGTGGACCTCACCGAGTTGCGGCACCTCAGCCCGGCCGGCTGCGCGGCGTTCTTCGCCGCCGTCCGAGCCGCGCGGGCACGTGGCACACGGCTGATCATCACCCACCCCAGCGACCAGGCGCGGGCAGCCATGCGGCAGATCGGCCTGACCTACGCTCTGACGCACTGGGACACGGGAACCCGCTGAAGCGTGTCCCGCGCAGCGCACCATGCCGGATCGCGGCAATGTCGGACGGCCGTCAGTGCGCGGAAAGAGCCTGTCAGCTCGGCGTAAAGAGCGTGTAGGGTTCCCCGCAGTGTGCCGGGAAGTCTGGTCGGCGGTTGTGGGAGAACTCTCTTCGCCGATCGGGGGTCGTGGTCATGCTGCTCGTCGTGGTCTTCGGGGTGGCGCTGCTCATCGCGGTGTTGCTGTCGGGTCTTGCGGCCCGGACCGTGCTGTCGACCTCGCTTCTCTTCCTGGTCGGCGGCGCGCTCGTCAGCAACGGTTTCCTGGGCTGGATCCACATCACTCCGGACAGCGAGATCGTGTCCGTGACGGCCGATCTGGCTTTGTTCGCGGTGCTGTTCACCGACGGCATGCACGTCTCCTTCCCCAAGCTGCGGGAGAACTGGCGCAACCCGGCCCGCGCTCTCGGCCTCGGCATGCCCCTGGCGTTCGTCGGCATGGCGCTGATCACGCACTACCTGGTGGGCCTGGACTGGACGACCTCCTTCCTCGTCGGTGCCGTGCTGGCGCCCACCGACCCGGTGTTCGCCTCCGCGATCGTCGGCCGCAAGGAAGTCCCCTCCAAGCTGCGGCAGTTGCTGAACGTGGAGAGCGGCATCAACGACGGGCTCGCGCTGCCCGTCGTGCTCATCCTGATCGCCGCTGCCGGGCCGACCTCCGGGCAGGCTGAAGCGTCCTTGGGGACGATCGCGCTGGAGCTGGTCCTGGGACTGGTCTTCGGTGTCGTCCTGCCGTTCGTGGTGATCGAGCTCGTACGCTTCCGGCTGCTGGGCGCCGAGCCGAAGCTGCAGCCACTGCTGCCACTGGCGATCGGCGTGATCCTGTACGCGCTCTGCCACCTCACGCACGCCAACCCCTACCTCGCCGCGTTCGCCGCGGGGGCCGTGCTCACCGCCCGGTCGCTGGAGGCGAAGGAGGCGTTCGAGCCGCTCGGGGAGGCGCTGGCGGAGCTGGCCAAGTTCGCGGCCCTACTGGTGTTCGGCGCGCTGCTGACGCCCTCGCTCTTCGGTGACCTGTCCTTCGGCGGGTACGTCGCCGTGGTCCTCGCCATCGTGCTGATCCGGCCGGCCTCCCTGCTGCTCTCCTTGCTCGGCACGCGGTTCACCCGCCGGGAGAAGCTGGTCGCGGCGTGGTTCGGGCCGAAGGGCTTCGCATCGGTGGTGTACGGGCTGCTCGTGCTGCAGGCCGGTATCCCGCAGGGCGAGGAGGCGTTCACCCTCATCGCCGTGTGCATCGCCTTCTCGATCATCGCGCACAGCTCCACCGACGTGCCGATCGCCCGTCTCTTCCAGGTCGACGACCTTGCCGGAATCCCGGCCGGACGCAAGGACGCCGACACGCAGTCCAAGGAGACCACCGCAGATGCGCGCGCGTGAACGCGGTCGTGTCGGCCACTCGTGGAAACGCCGTACCGCGTGTTACGGCGTCGGAGGAGCCGGGAGACCGGCACGGAGGCGTCAGGAGGGTGACGCCGGAGCCTGACCAGACCTGCTCAGCCGACGGATACAGCAGGAGGTCCACTCTCGATGACCGGATTCTGGAACGTCGACGCCCCTGACGGTCAGCCGGTACGACTCTCCTTCGTCTCCACCGCTGCTCTGGGTGGTACGGCCGAGTTCATCGTGCATGGCCCGTGCGGCCGTGTTGTCGGCCGACTTCGTTTCCGTGCCTGCGGAGCGTGCCGTACGGGGCGCATCCTGGACCTCTGGATCTGCGATACGTGGCAGCGCCAGGGACTGGGGCGAGAACTGGTGTGTTCCCTGTTCGCCCACCGTCGCGGCTACCGGTGGAATACCACCCTGCAGAGCCGCCAGGGGCGGTCCTTCTTTGCGGCGATGACGCGGGAGACCGCACTGAGCCTGCCCCACGGCGGCCCGTTATGTCCCCATCTCATGGGATGGTTCCGGCGTATCTGGCGCCGCCTGCTGCACGCCTGCTGAAAGCGGGGTTCAGCGCGGCCGGGGGCACGTCATCACGTCTTCGTGGCCGGGATGTCGGCCAATTCCTGACAGCAACCGGCAGGCGGACCGTAGTGAACACTGCCGGAACCTGGCAGTGCGACCGCTATAGCTGTGCGCGCACCATGAAAGATGGGGAGCTGGTCTGGGCAGTGGGCCCATCTCTCCCCAGCAGGCTGGAAGCGAGTTGCCGGTGCTCACGAAGGGGTGTCGGCCGATGGCGACGGCGCGGTGTGCCAGGGTGCGGTGGTGGCGGTGGCGGCGTAATCCGCTGCTGCGGCGCAGCGACGTCATCGAAGCCTGGGTCATCCTCGCTGGATGGGTGCTGGCCCTGGTGGGCGGCCTGTTCGCGGGGCTGGCGGCGGCAGACGCGGTCGAGCGGTCCGCGGACCGGCAGCGGGCGGAGCGCCGCACGGTGTCGGCCGTACTCGTCGAGGACGCCGCGGGCAAGGTGCCCGCCAGGGCAGCGGGCGATCCGCGGGTGTGGGCGACGGTCCGCTGGACCGCGCCGGACGGTTCGACTCGCACCGGCGAGGCCAGGGTCTCGGCGACGAGTCCCGCCGGCAACCGGGTCGCGATATGGATCGACAAGGACGGTCACCTCACTGCCGAACCCCTGACCGACGAGCAGGCACGATCCCATGCGGCTGCCGCAGGATTGCTGGTCGCGGCAGGTGCGGGCGGCATCGCCCTGGCCGCTGTCTCCGTTATACGCATGTACCTGAGCCAGCGGCGTTTGGAGCAGTGGGCCGTGGAGTGGGAGCGGATCGACACGCGGTGGGGGAGAAAGGCCGGCTGACCCGACCAGTTGATCAGCGAGACCCAGGGGCGACGAAGTCCGACCCCCCGTCCGGCTGGCAAGGGTCATTGCCGACCGCTGATGCCCTGTGCCTGATCAACAGCCTGTGCTCGCATTGCCCGCCGGTAGAACCACTCGCCCAGCTGCGATCCGGCCACGAGCCCTCCCGCGAACATCAGCAGCCCACCCTGCACCACGGAAGCGAAAAAACTGGCGTCCTCGGTGGCGGCCAGGTCGCTCCACCGTAGAAGCGGGCCGGTCAGCCCGCCGAGCCAGATCACCAGCAGGGCGACGCCCCGGACGCGGATGGCCCATGGGGTCGTACGGCTGCGGATTCGTTTCGGTGCCCAGCCCCGCAGCGAGGCGATGGCCACGGGCAGCGCGAAGGCTGACCAGCCGACCAGCCAGAGCCACAGAAACACCCCTCGTACCTCCTCGCGTACGAGCCCGGGGGGTTCCAGGACCGCCCGGGCTCGCTTCTCCGGTCGATGCCGGCGTCAGCCGGTGATCTCGACCTTCCCGTTGGCCCCGGCGGGTGCCGTCGTCGCGGGCTGCGCGCCGCCGACCCGGCCGGTGATGCCCTTCAGCAGCTCGGCGAGGTCGACTCCGGTGGTGGAACCGAGCAGTTCGAGGCCCTGGGCGACGTTGTCGGCGACCGTGCGCGAGAGCTGACTGGCGCCGTCGGTGGAGATGACCGTCATCTTGTCGATCGCGCTGAGCGGCTCGGACGCCTTGGCGACGACCTGCGGCAGCACCTCCACCAGCATCTGCAGGACGGCGGCGTCGCCGTACTGGGCGAAGGCGTCGGCCTTCTTCTGCATGGCGTCGGCCTCGGCGGCACCCTTGGCGCCGATGGCGGCGGCCTCCGCCTCGCCCTCGAGGCGGACGGCGTCGGCGAGCGCGGCGCGCTGCGCCTTCTCGCCCTCACCGGTCAGCCTGGCCCGCTCGGCGGTTGCCTCGGCCTCCTTGACCAGCGCGATCCGGCGGGCCTCGGCTTCCTGCTCGGCCTGGTAGCGGGCGGCGTCGGCGGGCTTGCGGACCTTGGTGTCCAGCTCCCGGTCGGTCAGCGCGGCCTGGCGTTCGGCGACCTTCTCCTGCTCGCTGAGCACTTCCTGCTGCCGGGCTGCCTCGGCGAGTGGTCCGGCTGCGGCGGCGCGGGCGGCGGCCTCGTCGGTCTCGGCCTTGATCTCGGCCTGCTTCAGCGCGAAGGTCCGCTGGGCGATGGCTATTTCCTCCTCCGCCTTCAGCCGGGCCTGCTCGGCGGCGCGCCGCGCGACGGCCTCGGCGATGTCGGCCTCCTGCTTGGCTCGGGCGGCCTCCGGGCGGCCGAGGTCCTCCAGGTAGGAGCCCTCGGTGGTGATGTCCTGGATCTGGAAGGCGTCCAACACCAGGCCCTGCCCGGACAGGCTCGCCTCGGCCTCCTCGGCGACCTGACTGGCGAACGCGGCCCGGTCACGAATGATGTCCTCCACCGACATCCGACCGACGATGGCCCGCAGTGCGCCGGAGAGAACTTCCTGGGTGAAGCCGACGATGCCGTCCTGCTGCATCAGGAACCGCTGGGCCGCGGCGCGGATCGAGTCCTCGGTGCCGCCGACCTTGACGATGGCGACGCCTTCGAGGTTCGCCTTGACACCGCGCAAGGTGACCGCGCCGCGTACCGCGATCGGGATGTGCCGCGAGGACAGGTCGAGGGTGAACTTCTGCTGCACGAACGGCACGACGAACACTCCGCCGCCGACCACGACCTTCTGCCCGCTGTTGTCGGTGAACACCCGCCCGGTCTCCGGGTCGGTGGCCTGCTTGCCGCGCCGGCCGGTGACGATGAACGCCTCGCTCGGGCCCGCCACCTTGTAGCGGGTGACCACGACGAGGCCGAGCAGGACAAGGAGTACGACGACTCCTATCACGGCGAAGACGACTGGACTCATGATGTCTTTCCCCTCAGCCCTCCCAGGGGACGGCAGATCGATACGGCTCAAGTAGATGAAAGGGCGGCGCCGGTGCAACGGCGCCCGATGTGAAGAGCGGCGCCGCGGGTCAGCGTTCGACCGGGCGTACGGAGACCGCTGTCTGCGACAGCGCCTCCTCCACCCAGATCTCGGCGCCTCGCGGCACCGGGCTTGGGCTCTTCGCCGCGAGCTTCACCGGTTGCCCGGCCAGGTGGACCAGCACCTCGCCGTAGCCGCCGACCGGAATGGCCGTCACCACGGAACCCGCGGCGCCGATCAGGTCGTCGCCGCGCGGGGCAGCGCTTGACCGGTCGTTCAACAGGGCCCGGCTGAGGCGGTAGGCGAGCCAGCCCGTGGCAGCTCCGGCGGGCACGCCGACCGCGCTGGCGCCGACCGCGCCGAGCCCGGTGGTGCCCAAGACGATCGCGCCGGAGAAGCCGAGCATGGACACGAACCCGGCGATGACCGGAAGCGACAGCCAGCCGTCGAAAAGACCGTCGAGCGCGTCAACCCCGCCGAAGAGGCCCTCGAGAACACCGTCGAAGACGAGGGACAGAGCGAGGAGTACGACTCCTGCGATGCCGAGACCCAGAAACCAGGTCATCCGCGTTCACCGCCCCTCTCCCACAGTCCCCCCGCTGGTGACCGCCATACTCACACGTAGACCCCGCCGAAAACACTGCCTGGTTCCGGCAATCTCTACGCTCTCTTGATGTCGACCTCCCCGCAGCCTGGCCGGAGTGCGGTGGGGACCCGGCCGACGGCGGCCCCTGAGGACAGCCGTGTCCAGACCAGTTGCTCGCGTACCACCGCCCCTGTTCATCCGAGCAGCCGCACCGACCGAGTCGGGAAGCGCCACGGGGCCAGGTCTACGGCGTGGCGGGGTCGGCCGGCCTGGGATGGCGGCCGAGGAGTTCGGCGAGCCCTTGCCGGGTCGTCGCCAGCACGACCCGGTCCTCGGGCCGCAGGACGTATCCGGGGTGCAGTTCCCAGAGCAGCCCGGGAGGCCGGTCGTCGCCGTCGCCCGGATGAGCCGCGGCGAGGTCGGGGCGCCGGTCGGCGGGCGCGGCGGCATCCAGGGCCAGAACGCGCCAGGCCCCGGGGCGGAAGGCTTCGGCGACCGTGCGGCCTTCCAATTGCGGGTGGCCTGCGACGACGAGGGCCGCGACGAGGAGCACCTTGCGTTCGACGGGAATGGCGCCGAGGATCTGGCGGCCCATCATCGCGCCGGCGAACGCGGGGGCCGCGAGGCTGGAGACACTGCGGCTGCGGGTGAGGGCCTGCGGGTGGGCGGCGCGCAGGGTGCGGTAGACGGCGGTGGCGAAGCCGTCGTCGTACAGGCGCAGCGCGACACGCAGGTCGGGTTTGACGGAGCGTGCGTACAGGGCGGCTTCGAGGTTGGTGGTGTCGGAGCTGGTCAGGGCGAGGAGGGCGTGCGCGCGGTGGATCTTGGCGGACTCCAGGACGCCCTCCTCGACGACGTCCTCGATGACGGTGGGGATGCGCAGGCGGCGTGCCAGCGGGATGCTGCGTGCCTCGGGGTCGGACTCCACACAGACGACGGGGATGTCGAGTTCCTTCAGCCGGGCCAGTACGCGGTTCCGATCTTGCCGAGACCGAGGAGGACGACGTGCCCGGACAGGCCGCGTGGTGGGCGGCGCAGGGCGGTGGAGCTGCGGAATGCGCCCAGGCCCTCCAGTACGGCCGCGGTCATCACCGCCAGCAGCAGCAACCCGGCCAGCCCGGAGAGGAGTTGCATGATCTGACGGCTCAGCGGCTCGCCGAGCGCCGGGTCGTCGATGGCGAACAGGTCGAGCAGAGTGAGGTGCGTGGCGTGCAGCAGGCTGTCGTCGGTGGTCAGCCAGTAGGCGACGGCGAGGCCGAAGACGCAGGCGAGCAGGCCGAACAGCGAACCGCGCAGTCGACGCGAGAACAACTGTCCGAGCAGTGAGCCCCGGTTGGCCAGCCGCCCGCTGGGCAGGAGCGGCCCGCTGTACGAGACGGCCTCCAGTACAACCGTGCCGTGTCCGGTCGCCGCGGCAACCGCCTCCTCGCTGGGCAGAAGCTGGGGCGCCTCCGTCCCGCTGCGGTCCGAACCCTCAGCCCCCGCAGGATCGTTGGCCGTCGCCGAGAGCAGTGCCAGGGTGCACAGGCCAGGGTCGAAAGCCTCACCGCGACGCGTCGGAGTGCGTTCGACCGCTCGCAGCAGCAGCCCATCCGCCTGTACCACCTTGCTGGTGCCCGCGACGGCCGTGGCGGCCAGCGCCGGTGCGGCGGTGTCCGCGTCGGACAGGACGGTAGTGGAGGTGTCCAGAGCCACCGGGTCCAGCCCCGGTGAGGCGACAATGGCGGCCTGGTCCAGCAGCTCCTCCAACTGCTGGCCGAGCTTGCGGTTGTACAGCCGGATCACCAGCCGCACCTGTGGGTTGAGGCGCCGGGCGATCAATGCGGCGCGGATGTTCACCTCGTCGTCCTCATGCACCAGAGCGACCGCGGTGGCCCGAGCGACACCGGCTGCGGCTAATACCTCGTCGGTGAGCTCCGACGCTTCCAGCACATGCCCGTTGTCGGCGGCGTCCGGTGCGGTGCCCGTGGCCCGCGTCATCACCGAGGACACGCGTCCGAAGAGTGCCGTCGCCCGGCGCCGGGCGACGTGCCCGTCGCGACACCGCTCCGGGTGGGAGCGACGAGCGTGACCTGCTCGCGGTAGACGTCGCGCAGTTCGTCGGACAGCCGGTGGGCCAGCCCGTCATCACCGCAGACGATCATGTGCCCGCTGCGTGGCGGCAGCTGGCGTGGGAGGGACGACATGGAAGATCACTTTGCCGCAGTTCGACAGCTGCTTCCATGCCTACGCAACAGATGCCGCAGGTGGGGGCCGCGAGGCGGAGAGTGGATCGGCAGTTCCGCATGATGGCTCTGCCTCCGCGCAGCGGGTGGTGCGGCGGACCGTTGTTTCGACCCGGCCGGCTGCGCCGCTTCGCACGCCGACGCCTGCGGCGCATCAGCACGAGCCGCCGTTGAGCCCCGGTCATGGGCAACCCCGACCGCAAGGCCGACCGCAATGACGCCGCCGCTCAGACGCCGAAGCCGGCTTCCGCGTCGACGACGGTGTCATGTATCCGAAGGACTTGATCAGCCCCCGTCATCTGAAGGACCCGCTGGAGGGGACCGGGGACACTCGCCAGTACCAGCACGGCGCCGCTCGCCGCCGCCTGCCGCCACGCTCCGAGCAGCACGCTCAGTCCGGCCGAGTCGCAGAACGAGACGTCGGACAGGTCCAGGACGATGAAGCGATCGCCCCGCCCCAACAGCTCCCTGAACTGTGCGCGGAACGCCGAGTCGGTCACATAGTCCATGTCGCCGCTGACCCTCGCTACCAGGCAGCGACCCGAGGTGGTCATCTCGACCGAAGGGTCAGTCACAAGCGCTCTCCTAGCCGTTCTGGTAGGGAGAAGACGGCGGAATCGTGAGGGGAGCCCATGCTTCGCGGCTGAGGAGAACAGCGACTTCCGCGGGCATCGCCGAAGGATGTGTCACGGACCGCCTCGATTCCACCGGCCGGCCAGCAGTGCGATCCCAGCAGCCGCCAGGCTCAGGATGCCGAACAGCAGAACCGGAAGCCCGGGTCCCGGCAGCACCCACATCACCGCACCGCAGAGAGTGAGCAACGCGCCGATGACCGTGAGTACACCTACGAGGGGGCGTCCCGTGTGAGGTCTGGACATTTGGCGGCTCCAGGGAAGGGGGCAGTCAATGCCGACCAGGCTTCCCGGCTCACCTGTGGCGCATTGTAGTCACTTCAGATAGAAGCGCGGGGCCAGGGCCACGAGAAAGGGGCGGGTCCGACGCCGACAGCAGTGGGCAACTCGACGTAACTGCTCCCGCGCGCCGGCGCGGATCGACTGGACGGTACGCGTCACCTCACTCCTTCTCCGGCCCCGGGGCCGGGCGGGCCGAGTGGCGGGCAGTGGGGTTGGCGATGAGGTGGCGTGGGTCGGCGGCTCGGTTGATCGCCGACTCGACGGCGGCGATCCGGTCGGCGAGGAGGCCCAGGGCGGCGACCGCGCGGGTGAGCTGGTCGTCTTCAGAGCCGCCGAGCGCCTGCGCACGGACGTACGCGGTCTTCAACTCGGTCCAGCGGGCGGCCTGTTCGGGCGTGAGTGTGCCGCGCAGCTCAGCGAGTCGCAGCAGGTTGGCCTCGGCGCCGGTAGTGAGGGTCTGGGCCTCGGCGGTGTAGTGGTCGTCGATCAGCGCCGCCAACTCGGTGCCGTTCATGACGGGCTGGACGCGCTGGGCGATCTTGTTCATGTTGCGGTAGGAGCCCTGGAGCTGGAAGGGCGGCTCGACGCGGGTGGAGTCGGTCTGCGCGGCGGAGGCGATGTATGCGGCGTTCACCGCGAGGACGGTCGCGCGGGCCGTGAGCAGGTGGCGCAGGACGGCCAGGATGCGCGCCAGTTCGGCGGGCTCGTAGGTGTGGGTGAGCCGGTCGGCGTGGGCCGTTGCGTTGCCCTGGGCAAGGCGGATGAGCAGGTCGAGGTCGGCGCGGTCGCGTCCGGCGAGCGGGGCGAGGACCGGGTTGGCGGTGAGGGCGTTCTCGATGAAGCTGAGCGCGAAGGTGTCCTCCTTGCCGGTCAGGACGTCGCCGAGGTTCCAGACGTCGGCGCGGTTGGTGAGCATGTCGGGGATGCGGAAGCGGCTGCCGGACTCGGTGTAGGGGTTGCCTGCCATGCAGACCGCGAAGCGCTTGCCTCGCAGGTCGTAGGTGTGCGGTTCGCCGTCCTTTACGCCCTCGATGCGGCGGGTGGCGTCGCAGAGCGGGATGAACTTCTGCAGCAGTTCGGGCGAGGTGTGCTGGATGTCGTCCAGGTACAGGAGGGTGTTGTTGCCCGCCTGCAGCGCGAAGTTGATCTTCTCGACTTCCTGGCGGGCGGTGGCGTTCGGGGCTTCGGCCGGGTCGAGGGAGGTCACGGCGTTGCCGAGGGCGGGGCCGTTGACCTTGACGAGGATCATCCCGAGCCGGTCGGCGACGTACTCCATGAGGGTCGTCTTGCCGTAGCCGGGCGGGGAGATGAGCAGCAGCAGGCCGCCTGTGTCGGTGCGCTTGGACTCGCCGGTGGTGCCGAGTTGCTTGGCGAGGCTGTCCCCGATGAGCGGGAGGTAGACCTCGTCGATGAGCCGGTTGCGGACGAACGCGGACATGATCCGCGGGCGGTACTCGTCGAGGCGGAGGCGGGTGCGCTCGGCGGCCACCAGCGTCGTACGCAGGCGCTGGTACGCGCGGTGAGCGGGCACTTCGTGGGCGCGGAACTCCTTGGTGCGGGCCAGGAGTTCGTCGACGCGGATGGTGAGCGTGCGTCCGGTGATACGCGGGTGGGTGCCGAGCAGGCCCTCGACGGTCTTTGTCAGGGGTGCGTCTGACTCGTAGCGCGGCAGGTCCGGGCAGAGCTCCGCGGCCGCCGCCTCGGCCAGATCGCCGGGGGCGGTGTCCGTTCCGGTGGCGGTGGTGTATGACGTCAGCCATGCCTCGACGAGTTGCCGGCGGGCGGCCGGATCGGCGAGGGCGGCGAGGTCGTCGTCGTAGGCCGACGTGCCCACGGTGCGGCGGAACTTGTCGAGCAGGGTGCGGCTGCCGGTGCTGATGACGAAGCCGGCGGGGCCGGTCGTCAGCTCCTCGAAGAGGTAGGTGGCCGCCGCTGGTGTGCCGATCACCTGCGAGAGTTCGGCCACGAGGTCGTCGATGGCGGGCGCGAGACCGAAGGTGTCACGGGCGCGGGCCAGGGACACTGCGCGCCGGGTCCAGTTGTCGCGGTCCTCGGCCGTCGTGTCGTGCGCCCAGAAGAGGTGTGCGGCGGCGCGGGCGGCGGGCTCGTGACGCAGGAGCCCGGCGCTCTCGTGCAGGCGCAGGAGCGCGGTGAGGATCAGGGTCGCGTCGTGGTCGTGGACACCGCGTTCGTAGCCCTCGTCGTAGGCGTTCTGCGCCGCCTGCCGGACCAGTGCGGGCAGGTCGTCGGCCTCGGCGAGGGCGGCCGGGCCGTGTTCGTCAAGGAGGCGGGCGGCCAGGTGTTCGGCCCGGTAGACCTCGGGCGACTCCGAGGGCAGAGGGCGGTCCCAGAACGGACGGGTGGCCGCGAAGTCGGGGTCCGTGACCGGGGAGCGGTAGTCGGTGCCGGTCAGCGCGAAGGCCAGGCCCTCGCCGTGGGGGACGAGGGTGAGGTCGAGGGGCTGGGTGTTGACGGCGAAGCGGTGGGTGCCCAGGCGAAGGGTACGGCCGTCGTCGGCGTAGAGGTCGGTGCGGTCGCGCAGGGCCCGCAGGGCCTCCTGGCGGGCGGACTTCAGGCGGCCGTCCAGCTCCTCCGCCCTGACCTGGTCGCCGAGGTCGCGCAGTTCGGCGGCGACGCGGCGGACCTTGGCGGGCATGGGGTCGGAGGTGAAGTACGTGGCGACGGCGTCCGCGTCGGCGAGCGTGGCGGCGCGGCGGGTGATCGTCTTCAGGACGCGGTGCGCCGAGTCGGTGAGGCGTTTGGCGCGGCGGGCGCGGGTGTCGGCGAGGGTCTGCTTGCGCGCGGCGAACGTCTCGTGGATCTCGTCACTTCTGTCCGCCAGTTCGCCGAGGAAGTCGTCGAACTCGGCGAACCGGGACTCCAGGTTCTCCACCTGCACGAGCAGGCGGGCCAGCTGCTCGTCGCACGCCTCGGGGCTGTCGGCGGCCGCGAAGGCACCGTTGACCGCCTGCCCGAGCAACGCGGACTCGGCCGCGAACTCGGCCCGTCCCTCGTGCTCCTGGAGTTCGCGGCGGCGGCCGTCGAGGGTGGCGCGGGCGCGGTTGACGCCGCCCAGTACCTCGGCGATCCGCTCCAGGACGGACGTACGGACGGTGGCGTCGCCGATGTCGAGCCCGGTGACGACCTCGGTCACCGTGCGCAGTTGGCCGGTGAGGTCCTCGATGCGGGCGGCGAGGGGCGCGGCCGCGGCAACGGTGGCGATCGCCTCCGTATCGGTGGCGAGTCGCTCGATATCGGCCCGGTGCTCGGAGAAGGCGTCCTCGTGGGCGAGGTGGGCGACGGCCCGCTGCCCGAAGGCGACGAGGTCGGCCTGAGCGGCGGCGGCGAGTTCGTCGACGCGCACGGCATCGGCGTACCGCATGTCCTTGAGAGTGAGCAGGTGACCTTGCGCCTGCCGGAGTTCGGTCAGGCCCGCCACCCATGCGGCGGCTCCACGTGGGACCTCGCCCCGCAGACGGCGCACCACCGTGGCTATACGGGCCGCCGCCTCGTCGAGCGCGTCGGCAGCCTGTCGCGTGAGTGCCTGGACGGTCTCGAACTCGGCCAGTACCTGCTCGGCGGTGGCCCGCACCTGGGTGAGCGGCTCGTGCAGATCGCCGAGTTCGGGCTCGCGCAGCCAGTGGTAGGAGTCGGCGGCACGGACGCAGGCAGCGGCCAGGGACTCGTACACCGCACTCGTCGGAGTCGTCTCGGCGACGGCGCCCGCGATGGACAGGCAGTCGGAGATGCCGCGGACGAGATCGGCGTTGCCCACGCGGGCCAGCGGGCCGGTGCCGACGGGCCGGGCGGCGGCGTGGTCGTCGGAGACGTACGGGGAGTTCCAGAGCTGAAGCGGGTGAACGCGTTGCGGCTCGGCGTCGACTCCCGCGGGGTCCGCGCGCAGCACCATGAGCGTGCCGTCGTCGAACAGGGCCCAGCCGTGACAGGACAGCGGGGCCGCGACCTCCTTGCGGATCATGTTGTACGGCAGCAGCAGGCTGCGGCCCTCCGCGCGCGCGTGGAACGCGAAGAGGACGTCCTCGCCGTTGGGCGAGCGGACCGCCCGCTCGAATTCCAGCCCCCCGGTGTCGACGCCGTCGAACGTCTTGTACGCCCCCGTCGCCAGGCAGTACCCGCCGGGGAAGACGATCCCCTGGTCCTCGGGCAGACGGCGGCACGCCTGCCCGATGCCGTCGAGGCGGACGACGGTCCTGGTGAGCGTGTTGAAGACCAGGTAGCGGTGGACGTCCTCCTTGTAAGGGAGCACGTCCAGCAGGATGAGGGCGCCCACGCGCGCGTACGCGATGTCGGCGTCGGCGAGCGACTGCAGCGGCTCGGCGACGGGCTCGCTGTGAATGCCCTCGCCCGTCTCGGTGTCGTCCTCGACCTTGATCGTCAGCGTTCCGCCGACCGTCTCGACGAAGACCTCGCCCTCGATGGAGACGTGCGGGTGGCGGCCCAGGACGTGGTCCTCGCGGGTCGTTTCCGTCCACTCGAAGTCGTGGGAGGGCGGGAAGACGTGGTCGCGTTCGCCGCGTGCATCCAGGAAGGTCGCCCGGCCGTCGTCGGTCACCGCCCAGCGCAGGACGCGGATGTCGCCGGCCTTCTCACCGGTCTGGAAGACGGCGAGCACCTTGCCGTCGACGCGGCGGAGCTGGAGCAGGTGCGCCTGGCGGTAGTAGCGGTGGAGAGCCGCGAACTCCCGTGCGAAGGCAGGGTCGTCGAGCAGACCGGGCACGGCGTCGTCGGGCAGCCGGTTCAGGCCCCTGTCATACAGGGTGAAGACGTCGCCGACGGTCGTCTCCCGCTTCAGACCGAGGAAGACGTTGTGGCCGAACAGCAGCACGTCACCGACGGAGACGATGTCGCGAGGCACGCAGGTGTGCTCGGTGCGCAGCCGCTCGGTGCCGCTCAGCTCCAGCCGGGTGGAGCCGAACTCCTCGGTGCGGCGGACGTTGAGCGCCTCGGCGCGCCGGGCGAGTTCGGCGGCCTGCGCGGCCAGCCGGTCGCGCAGCACCTCGTACGTACCCGCGTCGAACGCGGTGGCCGGCGCGTCCTGCGTACCGGTGTCCGGGCCGGTGGTCATGGGATCCCTCTCAAGTCGGTGGAGCACGGTCCGGAGCCGCCGTCCCCTGTGCGGCAGCTCCGGACCGCGGATCATGGGCCGCCGGTCAGACCTTGGCGACGCTGCCGTTCAGAGCGGTGAGCGAGGCGTCCGCGAGACCCAGCTCACCGGCCTTGTCGAGCAGCTGCCTCAGCGCGGCCGAGTCGGCCCCGCCCGTCTTCATGAGCTTCATCAGCAGCGCGGAGACGGTCAGTTCCCGCACATCAGCCGTCGATACGGAGCCGAGGACGCGGCCGAGGTCGTCGGTGAAGCTGGAGGTGCCGTCCAGCCAGGGCTTCGCCAGCGCCTGGGCGGTCTCGGAGTGCTGGACGAAGCCGTCGACGCCCTTGCCGAGCGCGATCGAGGACACCAGCCGGTCGAGGAACACCGACTCCCCGCCGACGATGTTGATGTCGGCGTTCTCCAGCCCGGTGGCCAGCACCGTGGCCTGCGCCTCGGCGACCTGCCGCTGCACGTCCAGCCCGGCCAGCCGGATGTCCTTCTCCGCCTCCAGCCGCAGCCGGTACTCCTCGTGGCCGCGGGAGGCGTCGTCCAGGGCGGCCATGGCGGCGGCCTTGTCGGTGAGACCGGCGGCCTCGGCCTTCAGCTTCCCACTGATGCCCTCGGCCTCGGCCAGCGCCTTGGCCCGCGCACCGTCGGCTTCGGCGCGCAGCCGGGCCTGCGTCGCCTCGGCCTCCGCACGGCCCGCCTTCTCGATGACCTCGGCCTCCTTGTCGCGGACCTGGACGGCCGCGAGGCCCTCGGCGGCGGATTCGGCCTGGACGCCCTCGGCGAGCCGCAGTTTGGCCCGCGCGTCGAGGTCGGCCGTCTTCAACCGCGCCTCGGCCAGGGTCAGTTCCTCGGCGGCCCGGTGCGTGGCGGCCTGCTCGGCGGCCTCCGCCGCCTTGATGTCCTTGACCAGCTTCTCCTGCGCCTGAGCCTCGGCAGCGATGATCACGGTCTGCCGCTGCCGCTCCGCCTCCTCCACGGCCCGCAGCTTCTTGATGGACTCCTCCTGCTCGGCGACCGTACGGTCCACGGCGACACGCTCGCGGATGACCTCGGCGATCTCCCGCTTCTCCGCCTCGACCTCCTTCGACGCGGCGATCCGCGTCAACTCGGTCTCCCGCTCCCTCGCGATGACTTCGAGGAGACGGTCCTTCTCGATCCGCTCGGTCTCGATGGCGATGACCCGCTCACGGTTCTTCGCGGCGACCGCGACCTCACGGGCCTGGTTCTCCCGCTGCACACCCAACTGCTCCTCGGTCCGCAGGAACGCACCCTGCGACCGGAGCCGCTCCTCCTCCATCACCCGCGCCGTCTCGGCCTCCTCACGGGCCCGTACCGTCTCGATCTCCCGGCGCTGCTTGATCTCGGCATCCGCCTGGCGGCGCTCCAACTCCAGGATCGCCTCGCGGGCGTCGACGTTCTGCCGGGTGATCTCCTTCTCCTCATGGCGCTGCGCCTCGTTGGTGCGCACATGCTCCACGGCCGTCAGCTCGGTGATCTTCCGGATGCCCTGCGCGTCAAGGACGTTGGCCGGGTCGAGCTGCGTCAGCGGCGTCTGCTCCAGGTAGTCGATCGCCGCGTCCTCCAGGTGGTAGCCGTTGAGATCGACGCCGATGACCTCGATGATCCGGTACCGCAGCTCCTCACGCTTGGTGTAGAGGTCGGTGAAGTCCAACTGCTTGCCGACGGTCTTCAGCGCCTCGGAGAACTTCGCGTGGAACAGCTCCTGCAACGTGTCCCGGTCACTCGCCCGTGCCGTGCCGACGGCCTGGGCCACCTTGATGACGTCCTCGACGGTCTTGTTGACCTTGACGAAGAACGAGATCCGGATGTCCGCGCGGATGTTGTCCTGGCAGATCAGTCCCTCACGGCCGGCCCGCGTGATCTCGATGGTCTTCACCGAGATGTCCATCACCTCGGCCTTGTGCAGCACCGGCAGCACGACCTGCCCGGTGAAGGTCACGTCGACCTTGCGCATCTTGGAGACGATCAGCGCCTTGCCCTGCTCCACCTTGCGGAACAGGCGGGCGACGACGAGTACGGCGAGCAGGCAGACGGCGACGAGCGCGCCGATGCCCACGATCATGGTGACCATGGCATACGTCCTTGAGGCGTAAGGGAGTTGAAGCGTGAGGAAGAAGAGCCGGGGAGAGATCCGGCGGTGTTGTGGGGCAGGCGGCTTTGCGGGTCAGGCGGCGCGGTCCCGCGGATGAAGCGCGATGTCGTGTGACGTCCCCCAGCGGGGGTCTTGGCTGTCGTCGTCTCGCAGTCCGATGGCGTCGCCCGTGCGGGCCTCGCCCGGCACGGACGGCCCGGGTTCATCGGGGAAGAGGCGGTGCAACGGCCGTACGAGCACGCGTGCCACCCGCCAGGCGAACAGCGGCGCGGCGATCAGTACGGCGATCCCGGTCAACGCGCGCACCGGACCCGAGAGGACAAGCGGATCCAGGAGAGCGGACGCGCAGATGCTGCCGAGCCAGGCCGCGCCCGTCACCAGCGAGAACCCTACGGAAACCGGCACCCCGCCCAGGCCCCAGAGTTCGGCGTCCGCATCCTCGTCGAAGCTGCCGGAGTGAGCCGCGCCCACCGCGACCAGCAGCCAGAAGCACACGACCACGATCAGGGCGACGGTGAAGGGGAACACTGGGTAAGTCGTGGCGGCTTCGAAGAGCGTCCGCATTCCGATCCCCCGATCGTCCCCATCTGTGACAGCCTCAGCGCACACTCCAGGGCCTAGTGCCGGTCACCTGCCGGTGCCCGGCACCGAGGCCGATCCGCGTGCTTCCCTCCCGACCAATCCTGCCTGGGGAACACTCGAAGCGCATTGCTGGCTTCCGGCAATCTTCACTCGGTCCTCCATGCCGGTTCCCGCTAAGAGTGCGTCAAGATGTTCGCCGGACGAGTGCCCGATGAGCAGGGCCGGCGCCGGCCCCGCCTGCTCCAGTGCCTCGGTCAGCAATCGCCCGCACCACGCGGACCGACCCAGACGTGGGCGGACGTCAGCGCTCAGACCGGGCTGTCCAGGCACGTCGAGCATGACGGTGGGCCAGCGGGTCGCGAGTACTCCGGACACGACGGAACTCTCGACGAGCCAGAGAGCGGAACCGGCGACGACGTGCGCCCCGATCGCGACCACGTCGAACGCCGCGTCCGTGGACTGCTCGACGACCTTGCGGTCCAGGCTTGAACTGACCCCATCTCAAAGCGGAAGGGGTTGCCGAGCAGTGAAGCGAAGCGCCCCGGCCGCCTGCCGTCTCGAGGACGCCTGCAGCATGGGCACCCTGATGTACTTGAGGTGCGTGCCGCTGACCAACCCATCTGCTTTATTCTCACGCACTATTCGTGGCCTTCTGGTATCGTCGCGGCGTGGAAATCACTCTGCAGCAGGCTGTGAGTGATCTCCGGCGGGTGCTGGAGATCATCCGGGACGTCGCGCGCGATGTGTACGCGACCAACGCCGACCGTCATGACCCGTCTCACGGGGACGACAACGGCACTTTTGCTCAGTTGGTCTGGCGGAACATCGCCAACCTCTCCTTCCAGAAGCTCCACCAGGCAGGGATTCCGGTCCGAAAGGTCGCAGGCGGGGCGATCGAGGTCATCTCCCAGCGGTGGGTCGTGAGGGTCTACAAGTTCCCGCTCACTGCCCCTGGAAAGGTGCGGGACAAGCTCGAACAGCTCAGCTGGGACGGCAGCGCCGCCCGACTTCGGGGTGCCGTGCAAAACAGCACTGCTCAGGATCAGATGGCGTTCGACCAGGACCCCGACTGGGCCGACAGCTTCGCGGCAGCTGTTCCTCAGGGGCATGTTCGGATCGTGCACACGGGTGATCCGGAGACGGGAAACTGCGTCATCGAGGTGGGTCTTCCGCGGGACAACCGTGAGGGCGGTTCGCCCTGGCTTGATGGGACGATCGAGATCCACAATGATCTCCAGTTGGGACTTCCGGCTCCGCGATCGGCCGCGGACGAGCTTGTTGTGCACGGCGAGTTGCCCGAGGAGAGCCTCTCAGATCAGGACCGCGAGCCGGCGTCTGAAACGGATTCCGACGAGGACCGTACCGTTGAAGAGGAGGCACCCAAGGCGCCTGATCACACTGACCTCAAGGAGAACGACCTGCCGCTTCGCCGGCGCACCGAAGACACGCGCGAAGAGCGCGAGAACACAGACTGAGAAATTAATGCCGACACCGCCGCGAGGATCGAGAGGCGCTGAGCTCGCCTCCCGTTCCTTCGAACCCGAAGCTCTGACCACGGCTCGTCAGCTTCGAGGGCTCCGCAAGAACGAGCTTGCCAAACAGGTCGGGCTCACGCCGGCAGCGGTCAGTCAGTACGAGCTGGGCCAGAGTCGGCCTTCAAGCACGGTTGTTGCGCAGTTGGCCATGGCGCTGGGAGTGCCCGCCACTTTCTTCGCTACAGGTCATCCGCATCCGACGGTGCCCAGTGCCGCCCATTTCCGAAGCCTCCGGGCGACGACGCAACTTCAGCGGGATCAGGCGGTCGCGTTCGGCAAGATCGTCTGGCGGCTGGTGACAACCGTCGAGCACTACGTGGAACTCCCCCCTGCGGCCCTGCCGCGCCTTGCTCTGCCGGCTGAGCCGAGCAGGGCGGACATCGCGGCCGTAGCGCGCGAGGCCCGTGAGGCCATGGGGGTGCCCAGCGGCCCGATCCCGCATGTGACACGACTACTCGAAGCCCATGGCGCCGTGGTCCTGGAGCTTCCTGCGATGTCCAAACGGGTGGATGCCTTCTCGCATTGGTATGGGACCAGGCCGCTGGTCTTCCGGAACCCCGCCAAGAACGACAAGGCTCGATCTCGCTTCGACGCCGCGCACGAGGCCGGGCACCTGGTCATGCACCTTGACGCTGAGCCCGGCAGCAGGATCGTCGAGAACCAGGCGCACGACTTCGCGGCTGAATTTCTGATGCCAAGCGCTGAGATCCTTGCGGAGCTGCCGAAGAGGCTGGACTGGGAGGCGCTTTACGCGCTGAAGCGACGCTGGGGCGCATCGCTCAAGGCCCTCGTCTACCGTGCCCACGCCCTCGGTGCCTTCCGGGAGACGACGTACAAGCGCGCCATGATGATGCTCTCTCAGCATGGCGACCCCGAGCCTTGCGATCTCGGCCCTCGTGAAGCACCCCTCCTGCTCGAAAAGGCGGTCCGCCTTTGTGAGGAGACGGGTGTGTCGTTCGACGACCTTGTCGCCCGTTCGGGCCTGCCCTTCGAGCTTGCGAACGAGGTCTACGCCACGGCGTCGATGACGAGGCCGCGCCTTTCCCTGGACGCATCCCAGGAAGGCACAAAGCCAGCCGCTCATGAGGTGCTCACGCTTTTCCCGAGTTGATCGTCGGGGACAACCGGGGTCAGGGAGACTCTGTTGGTCACCTTCTCCCTGATCAGGCCAGATCTGTGGCCAGGGACCGGAGCGCCGGGACGAGTTCGGGCTGGTCTCCGCGTGAGGCTGACTGCAGCAGTTCGGTGATGACGATGATCTGTGCGATGCGTCCGGGTTCTGTCTTGAGTACAGGGAAGGCATGCCGGACGCGCTGGGCGAATGCGGGTACGAGCAGCGAGTAGGCCAGGAGCATGGCGGCGTCGTAGCCGACGGGTGCCCGGCCGAAGCCTTCCCAGTCGAGCAGGTAGGGGGTGGTGCTGGTGAGGTTGGCGGTGTGGAGGTCCCCGTGGGCTGTCGTCCAGTCCGTGATGCGGGGGCCGGGGATGCCGAGGAAGCGAGGGACGGTGCGGTCCACCCATTCCTGGCGTACGGCTACGCGGTCCGTGAGGACACGGCTGACGTGGTCCAGGTCGGTGCGCAGTGAGTCCCACCACGAGTCCGGCGGATCCGGGTCCCTGTGCAAGACGGGGCTGAGGGAAACGGCGGGTTCGGTGACGTACTCGTGCAGTTCAGCGCGGTAGGCGTGGCCGTCGCCGATGGCGTCCGCGGTGTCGTACAGCAGTGGTTTGCGGACCTGTCCGTCGAAGAGCGTGGCTGCCTGCCTGTTGCCGTCCCAGATTTTCCCGCTCGCGTTGTCCTCACGTGTGGTGAGCAGCCTGAGCCAGCAGGCTCCGCGGTCCGGGTGCTGGACACGGCTGCTCAGGGTGCGTCCGTGCCAGCCCCAGACTTCAGGCCCGGCCACCGTGGCGTCGAGTGTCATGACGGCTCGTGTGAACGCCTCGCGCATGCGCTGTTGGTCGGCGGCATTGGTCGGCGGCGAGTACATCCAGCACCCTTCGCAGCGTGGGGACGGGGATGGCGGGGCAGCGTACGGCCCGTTGAGCCTCGGCCCAGTGTGCCGGGGTGGAGGTGGAGAGCAGAATCCGCGTCACTCCTGGGCAGGAGGCCGTGGCGAGGAGGCATGCCTGGGGGATGGTGAGGCCGGGGTTGAGGAGTGCGGTGAGTTCGGGGGTGGCCAGGTGGGGGAGTTGGCCGCCGAACAAGGGTGCTGAGGCGTAGACCTGCCATCCGAGTTCGGCGGCCTGGGCGATCGGGCCTCCTTCGTCCAGGGCCTGGGTGAACGCGGTGGCGGTGACGAGGGATACGGGCAGTTGGATAGCCCGTAGGTGGTGGTGTTCCGTGCCGGCGACTTCGGTGGCCAGTCGGTGCAGGGCGGGGACGTTCAGGGTGCCGGTGTCGAAACCGTCCCAAGTGGCGACGCCGTACGCGCTCAGGGCGCCGCTTGCCGCTTCTGCTTCGAGGGCGGTGAAGGCGTCGCGCAGGGCTTCGTATGGGTCCCCGTCGGTCTGCTCGGGGTTGTGGGCGAAGACGAGGTCGAGGTGGTCGCGGCCGAGTTCGGTGCGGTTGCGGGAGCACTGCCAGTGGACGTACGGGCTGCTCAGGCAGTGTCCGCGTTCGGCGGCACCGGTGGTGAGGGTTCCGTCGAGGACGGCGTCCCTGGCGGCTCGGTTGGTGAGGAATCCGATCTTGGTAGAAACCGGGATCCGGTGCTGCGCGAGAGCCGGGGCGAGTAGTGACTGGGCTTGCCCGTTGAGGTAGTTGGGGGCTGTGTCGATCCAGGCGCTGGTCGGGTCTGCGGCTGCGCGGATGACGGCGTCGGACAGTGCCAACGGGTGGATGCGGTAGGTGCCCAGCCCGAGAGATGCGCTCGTCATCGCCGGCCTCCTTCGAGGACGGTGGCCGCTTGACCGTTCAGCAGATCGGACATGACGGCCGCCACGTCGGTGATGGGGATTCCGGTTGCGGCGACGAGTTCGCCGAGGGAGACGGTGCCGGGTGCGGCGGCCGTCAGGCGCTGAAGCAGCGGTAGCGCCTCCTTGGCCAACTCCCATTCGTTGTCGCAGGCCCGGAAGATCACTCCGTCCCCGTCGGGAGCAGGGCTTATGTGCGCGCGGGTGGTGGTCAGTCGGATGCGGAGGTCCGGTTCTGCGGGGAGTCCGGTGATGTGGGGGAGGCTCGGGCGGAGGCGGGTGAGGTCGGTGCCGTCGCGCGTTGCCGTGTACCGGTCGAGCAATCCGGGGTTTTCCAGGGCGGCGGTGACTTCCTTGCGCAGCCGCTCCAGGTACGTGGCCTGCTGCGCAGGCGTTGCGTGTACGGGAAGGTCCTCGCGTAGGGCGTCGTGGCGGCGTAGGTCATCGGCAAGCCAGGATAGGAGCTGGGCGCCGGTGGTGGTCTGGATGCCGAAGGTGAGGTGGAGGGAGTGCTCGCCTTCGGATGCGGCCACCGAGTGCCACCAACCGCGCGGGAGATACAGCATGTCGCCTGGGTGCAGGACCAGTTCCGCGAGCGGATTCTCGGGCGGTGGTTCGGGCTCGTCGGTGTCCTTGTACATGGGGGCGGTGCGGGTGGGGCCGTACAGCTTCCAGCGTTTTGCGCCGTCGATCTGGATGACGACGACGTCGTGGTCGTCCCAGTGCACGCCGAAGCCCTCGCGAGGGGTGAATGAGGCGTACAGGTTGGTCTGGACGCCGGTGCGCAGCCACTGCTCCAGTTCCATGGCTGCGTCGCCGATGGGCGGGTGGATTTCGTCGACGGCGTCGATGACCAGGGAGGCGCCCTCGGCGAGCCGGGCGTGCAGCTCGGCTGGGTGCATGCGTTGCCAGACGGTGTGCCGGCGGGTGGCGACCGGGGCGGTGTAGCGGTGGGCGGGCAGCATCTCGCCGTCCGCGGACAGGCGGAAGCGGGGCGGTTCCAGGCGGTGGGTGGCCAGGATGCTGTTGACGTCGTCCCAGGTGATCAGGTCACCCGGGTCAGGGATGGCGGACGGGACGTGGAGGTAGTGGCGGTGGAGCACCTGGGCCAGGAACTCGTCCTGGCCCAGGTGGGCCGCCAGGTTCAGTGGCGACAACGCGTCTCCTCCCGGATCAGTCGTTGCCGTCGGTGCGGCCGGTGCTGCCGCCGTCGGACGGGGTGACGCCCCGCTCGCGGGCGGCCTGGATCCGACGGCGGGCCTTCACCAAGCCGGACTCCGTGGTGGGCTGGTCCGCCCTGTTGGCGGGGTTCGAGGTGGTCACTACTCCTCCTTGAGGTTCGGGGACTTGGGGTGGTGCCCCGCTCCGGACGGCGCTCGACCTGTCCTAGGGGCTCGGGCGGTTGATCCGCCCGGAGCGGGAGTTCAGGGGGGTGGCGCTGCACGCTTCCTCACGGTTTCCACCAGGCCCGCCACGGCCGGGTGATGATCTCCCGGTAGGTGTGGTGGGAGGGGTTCTGGCCGCCGTGTTCGAAGACCCAGTTCTGCGGTTCGGCGAAGTCGGTGCTCGCCGGCGATGTGTCGTCGCAGACCGCGCACTGCATGGCGTAGGCGGTGGGCTCGGCGTCCGGCTCGCGATCGGGCTGGAGCGTCCACTGCTTGTGGCAGACCACGGCACGAGTACGAGGAGCCAGGGTGTCTGCATCACCGAGGACGATGTTCGACGAGACGGGGCGGATAGTCACGGATCTCTCCTTGAGCCGGACCGATTGGCAGGCTGTGGAACTCGTCTGTGCTCTAGGGAAAGAGGACGGAGGGCGATGTCTGGCCGACGGTGACGTACGGATGCTGGAGTGCCTCCCGGAGGGCGTCGGCGTCCGTGAGGGTCTCGTCGTCGGGCAGTTCGCACCAGCCGCCGAACCAGTCGTCCATCCGTTCCAGGCCAGGGGCCACCAGCCATGAGTTGCTGGAGAGATGCCGCACCGGCAGGTCGCCCCAGCTTCCTGCGGTTCCGGTCCTGATCGCGTAGTAGAGACGCTGATTGGGCCCGTCGTACAGCACGGGACCGATCGGCTGACCCGTGGCGCGGAGGTGGGCCAAGGCAAGGAAGCCGATGTCCGCAGGCGCCCGGACGAAGTCCCAGTGGTCGCCGACTCGGAGCAGACGCAGTCCGGGTACGTCGTTGACCATGGGGGCGCTGGATAGCGCCTCACGAACGGACATCACGTACCTCCCTGTTGCTGGAGGCCGCGGCTGCCGTCGAGGGAATGCTCGCGACTCGTTGTCGGTGTGATGGAGCGGATGACGACCAGACGGGTGCTGGTCGCGGCTATCTGCCGCTTCCGTTCCGCGGCAACCCGTTTGGGGCCGAGGTGGCTGAGGGCGGGAATCACGGAGCCGTAAGTGTCGGGAAGTTCGAGGGCGTCGAGAAGCCCGACGAAGGCAGGGGAGCGGACAGCCGATTTTGCCTCGCGGTCGGTGAAGACGCCGCACAGCGTCAGTTCGTGCCGACGGCAGTAGTCGGCCAGGCAGTCGACGAGCGCCGTGTGACGGGCGAGGCCATGGGTGACGTGGCGTACGTAGCCGAAGACCTGCGGGCCGGTGACCGGGCGGCGTTCCGTGATGAGTGCGTCGTCCATGCCCACAGGCTCGACCGTGGCGAACGGCCTTGAAAGGAACTCGTGTTGTACTTCCGTTGCACTTCACGCCCCGCCTCGTCACCGAGAGTGCTTCCATACGGGACGGAAGGAGGTTGTTCGTGGTCAGCGTGCAGCATTGGTCGGGCCGGGAGGCGAGCGCTCTGCGTGCCGCCCTGCGGATGAGCATGCGCGCTTTCGCCGAACACCTCGGAGTCGCGCTGCGCACGGTGGCCAAGTGGGAAAGCCTGGGAGCCGAGACCCAGCCGCGGCCCGACACCCAGGCCATCCTCGACACCGCACTCGCTCGCGCCGACTCCGCCGCGCAGGCCCGGTTCGATGAGCTCCTCTTTCCGGAGCGGACAGCCGCGCGGCCGGCGGACTACGAGACCTGGACCGAGGACATCGAGCGCGCCGTGGTCTGCGTCAGCCGCCAGGACTTCCCTTTCGCCTCGACCCTGTTGAACCGCTGGCTGGGCACCCACGACCCGCACCACTTGGACGACAAGGGTCTGTATCTGTACGGCCGTTCCCTCGTCCTTCTCGGCGACCTCCAGCGGGACCAGGGCACGATCCTCGGCCCCCTGTCCGCCGTTCATTCGTACCGGACCGCCCATGGCATGTTCACCGAGCTCGACATCCCGCGCCGGGTGGCACAGATCGAGCTGTCCCTTGCTGTCCTACAGGAGATGTCGGGCCGACTCGAAGCCTCTGCCCGGCAGTACGAACTGCTCTCCGCGGACGAGCGCTTGAGCCCTCGCGACCGTGCCAGGGCCCGCCTCTGGGTGGGCACGGCATTGAGTAAGGAGGGCGACAACGAGTACGCCACCAACGTGATGACGGCCGCCACCCACGCCTTCGAAGAGCTGGGCGAGCCGGAGGACTGGTCGGTCGCCCACCAGAAGCTGGCACTCGCTCACAGGGGTGCCGGAGACCTGAAGGAGGCCCTGCACAACATCGCCATCGCGCGCACCACCGGCACCGTCGACTCCCCGATGCAGCGGGTGAGGCTGGACACCGCGTACGGGCACATCCTTCTGTCGGATGCGGCGACCCGGAATGATGGGTTGTCCGTCCTCGATCAGGCGGCACAGATGGCCCGGCAGTACGGCCTAAGCCACCAGCTGCGCAGCATCGAGGGCATCCGAAAGGGCCAGCAGCGATGAGCCAGGGAGTACCAGTGCCGGAGCACCAGCAGCGCCAGATCACCGACGAGCAGTTCCACGACGCGACGCTGATCTGGAACTACCACCAGATGGGACATGAGGTACGCCCGTGCTCTGCGGCGATCGGTCTGGGCAGCCACGACCTGGGAGTGGCCACTGCGTCCGCCGACCTCTACCGGGCCGGTCTTTTCCCCGTCGTGGTGTTCAGCGGCGGCAACAGCCCCACCACGCGCGCCCGCTTCCCGCGCGGCGAGGCCGTCCACTACCGCGAGCACGCGCTGAGCCTGGGCGTCCCCGACGAGGCGATCCTGGTCGAGCCGAAGGCGGCCAACACCGGGCAGAACATCACCTACTCCCGCGAGCTGCTGGCCGGGGCCGGTGCGGAGGTGGAGTCGCTGCTGCTGATCTCCAAGCCGTACATGGAACGCCGCTCGTACGCGACCTGCCGCAAGCTGTGGCCCGAGGCGGAGGTCGTGTGCGCCTCCGAGCCGCTGGAACTGGAGGACTACATCAAGTCCATCGGCGACGAGCGGCTCGTCGTCGACATGCTCGTCGGCGATCTGCAGCGGGTGATCGAGTACCCGAAGCTCGGCTTCGCCGTCGAGCAGGACGTACCGGGGGATGTACATGACGCCTACGAGCGCCTCCTGGGCGCTGGCTTCGACAGCCGTCTCATCGGCAGCTGACACTCGCCGATGCGGGGCGAGCGGCGGAGTGTCTGCGATTCACCAGCCGAACTTCTTCCCGCGGCTCTCCACGCTGGCCAAGCTGTATGCCGCCGACCGGTGGATCGTCCTCGACGATGTGCAGTTCGCGCGCCGCGACTACCAGCACCGCGCCCGGCTCGCCGCCTTGGACGATCCCGACCGGCAGCAGTGGCTCACACTCCCTACGCACCTGCCCCATGGACGCTCGACCCTGATCAACCAGGCACTGCTTGCCGAACCGCACCGCTCCCGGCGTACAGTCAGCCTGCTCATCCGCCAGTTCTACGGCCGCAGCCGCCACTGGCCTGCGCTGAGTGACGTGTTGGACGTGGTCCTTGACCGGTTCGCGACCACGGACTGCGTCGCGGACCTCGCCCGAACATCGACGATCGCCCTGCTCACCGCACTCGGCTGGAGCGGTGAAGTGCTGGACAGCAGCACCATCCCGACCCGCCAGAGCCGGTCCGAGCGTCTGGCGGACCTTTCCTTGATCACCAGCAGCACTCACTACCTGTGCGGCACAGGCGGCCTGCGCTACCTTGACCACCGGCCGTTCGCCATCCACGGCATCCCGGTTGTGCCATTCCACACGCCCGAGAACTCCGCCGACCGTCTCTGGCAGCGGGCCCGACGGGTCAGCAGCCTCTGGGCGATGAGCGAGATCGGGCCGGCAGCCCTGGCGATCCGCCTGGCAGCCGAGCGAGAAGCCCACCTCACTGGCGGTCTCACGTGACGTAGACAGCTGATCACGGCTGCCCAGGAGGCGAACGGGGACGTGGGAGTCATCGCTGTATCACCCAGCCCCTGAGCTACCTGACGATCACGTCACGAGGCGGAGTCATCAGTTCGCGGGAGGCAGACAGGGAAGGTCCCGAAACGACTGGTGCGCTGCGGCAAGACCTGTCAACGTGGATGACCTTCCGAACCCACAGGTCAACGACGGTGAGAGGAAGATAGTGGACCTGATCACCCCGGCGCAGCGTGACAAGCTGTTCAACCGCTTCGAACGCGACGCCTTCCACCTGGAGCTGAGGGACGACTACGGGTCTCCCACCGAGGACACGCCCTACGCGCGGTGGCTGCGGGGCGAGCCCGACGATTACGCGTGGCTCGGCCCCTGGATGGGGCTCATGAAGCGCGTCACGGGCGAGGGCAAGACCGTCAGGCGCGTCCGGGTCATCACGCAGCCTCACTCCCAGTACGTCGGCTGGGAGCACTCGTTGACCCATCTCAACCAGGACGCGGGCGAGGACATCCGATGGCTGCCGCGGCACCGGTTGCCGGAGGGCATCACGTTCCCGGTCAAGGGCAACGATTGGTGGCTGTACGACGACCACCTCCTCGCCGTCGGCCACTTCGACTCCGAGGGCCGAGTGCTGGGGTCGGAAATCGTCGAGGACCCGGACACTGTGGCCGAGTGTGTCCGCGTGCGTGACCTTCTCTGGGCCGTCGCCGCCCCACATGCCGAGTACAAGCCCTGACCCCTCCCGTCCCCGAGCCCATGGAGGCGCCCCTGCACCCGCACCACCCCGATGAATCCTTCCATCCTGACTTGCCGGACCCGGTGTACTGGGTTACCCCGCGTCATCTGGCCGGGGACGACGGTGTTCTCGCGGAGCGGATCGGCGACACGTTGGCCGGCCTCGGCTGGCGCATATGGCCGACCTCCCGCCACACCCTGCTGTATGTCAGCCCGGAGGGGCTGCGCGGCGCCGAGTGGATCCTCGCGGCCTACCCGTTCGAGTTGGGCGGACTGCCCGTGGCCTGGCAGTTGAGTGCCCGCCCGCACCCGGCTTCCACGATGACGGAGTGGAACGCGTACTTCACCACTGGTATCCCGTACGAAGCGCTCGCCGACCTCCTCGTGGCGATCGATGCCCGCGAGGCGCCGGACCTGGGCTTCGAGGGGCCCGAGGCGGTCCTGGACGTGCTGAGTGGCCGAGGCTGGATCCGTGATGTGGACCGCCCCCGGACCACCGCCACGGACCCCGGTTTCTCCTCCTGCGTCTCCCTGGAGATGCTGCCGCCGCTGATCCAGGACGCCGACCCACGCCCCGACCTGGTGGGTTGGCAGGCGTGGGCGGAACCTGTCCTCGGTGCCCCGTATCTGTGGTGCGCGACCTTCAGTGCCAGCGTCCCTCACGACCTGGTCGCCGCGTTCGCCTTCTCGCTGGCCTCACTGGTCCCGGTTCCCCGCCGCACCGTGCCCGAGAGCGCGGAGGGGCGGATCACCGTGGTGCGCCGCAGTTGACGACTCCGCGCCGGCGCGGAAGGGAAACGTTGTTCTTTCGGCGTGCGCGGAACGCCCTGTCCCGATCAGTGCCTTCTGCCTCGGCAGAGGGCACTGGCGTCTGTCCGCAGTCACCTTGCCTTGCGAAATCCGTTGTTCCGGTTCGTCGAGGCCCGGACAGGACTTTTGCGCCTGGCCGCAGTGGTCGTGTGTTCGGGCATCGTGGTCACGTCGGCAGGTAGATCAGCCATGCGTCGTAGCCGCCACACGAGCACGTCGCTGATCGAGTCGGCGGTGTCCAACTCCCGCCGCGCGGTGGCTCCGGCCAGCAGCGCCGCCGGATCGTGGCCGGCGCTCTCGGCATCGGCGAGGGTGGCCGCTAGGGCGTACCAGCCCGGCTCGGTCAGGATCTGTTCGGACAGTTCGGGTACGGCCGCTCGTAGGTGGGCGGCCTGCTTGTGCCGTAGGGGCTGGGACAGGCGTCGGCCGCGCTGGTACAGGGCCGCCAATGGGATGTCGGCTGCGGCACGGTAGGCGGCGCGCAGGTGTTCGGCAGCGTCGCGGGCGGCGGCGGCCTGTTGGGCGTGCTCCTTCTTGGCGTGCCAGTGGCTGGCGGCGGTGATGACGAAGAACGCCATGTCGATCAGCATCGCGGTGGTGGCGCCGTCTTCTCCGCGGCCGAGGGCGGGGCCGCTGTGGATGAGGTCGCGGGCTGCTTGGCGCAGGGCACGGTCGTGCCCGCGTTCCGCCTTGACGTGGGAGCGGGTGGCCCGTTCGAACGCGAAGGCGGCCTCGCGTAGTTGGGTGCGGACGTGGGCGGCGGAGGTCTTGGCGAGTGCGTCGAGGACCTCTCCGGCGGCGGCGATCTGCGCGGCCACCACCGCGTCATCGCCCTGGTCGATGACCAGCAGCGCCTGCCACGCAGTCGTGGCCGCGTCTCGACGTGCCGTTGCCGGACGGCTCGGCAGGGTGCCGTCAGCGTGCTCCGTCGGCTCCTCGTCTCCTGACTGGGAGGTCTCGTCGCCGGACCAGCGCTTCCGGATGCGAGGCAGGGACAGGTCGGGGGAGAGGGTGGATCCCGCGTAGAAGACCGGCTCCTTGTTGTCGTTGCGGTCGTCGGGGAGCGCGACCGTGTAGCCGAGCAGGTCGCCGGACGGCGCGACGCGCTTGCGGATCAGTACGCCGGCGTCGGCCAGCCGGTTGAAGAACTCCTCCTCGCCGGTGGCCCCGGCCACTGCCCGTCGTACGGTCTCGCGCAGTTCTTCGCGGGCTGGGCGTTCACGGCCCTCGCGTTCGGCTTTGTGCCGCTCGGCACTGGTGGGCCGCTTGGCGGCGGTGCCGTCTCCCGTGTTGAGGCGGCGGAGCCCGTAGTCGATCTCGATCTTGCGCGCCTCGGCCTGCGAGCGTTTGCCGTCGTTGCGCAGCCGGGCCTGGCGCCCGTCTTCGCGGACGATGGTGGCGATGATGTGGATATGGTCGTCGGCGTGGCGTACGGCCGCCCATCTGCAGCCCGCGCTATCGCCGTCCGGTGCGATGCCGGTGGCCGCGACCATGCGGCGGGCGATCTCGCCCCACTGCTCGTCGCTGAGGATCGGGTCCTCCGGCGCGGCCCGTACGGACAGGTGCCACACGTGCTCGGCGGGTCGGTTCTCTTCCGCCAGCATGTCGACGGGCTGGTCGAGGAGCTGCTGCAGGTCGCCGTAGGTGGCTTCGGGGTCGCGGCCGGGGTCGGGTGCGAGCGGGTCCCAGGCGGCGACCAGATGAGGGTCGATGTGTTCCTCGTGGGTGCCGGGGCCGTACAGGTAGTAGATCAGGCCGATGGTGCATGTGCCGCGTGTGTGGACTCGGGGGATCATGCCATTCGCCTCTGGGTGTCCAAGCGGTGCTGGGTGAAGGAGTCCACCCGCTTCGCAGCGCGATGGACGGCCTGGAGGACGGCCTCGGCGTGCGGTGCGTCCGCACCTGAGTTCAGGGCCTTGGCCACCTGGTTGACGTTGTTGCCGATCTGGGCGAGGTGACGTCGCAGGCTGAACAGCTCCGCGATCACTTCGCGTTCGCCGGCCACCTCGGCGGCGGTGCGAGTGAGGTCGCGGGCGGCGCTGAGGGCGGCGTGGGCGAGGAAGCCGGACGGTGTCATGGCGCAGGCCGCCGCGGCGGCCACGAGGGATTGCTTCTCTTCGTCGTTGAAGCGGCTGGCGATCAGGTGCGTGCGTTTGCTGGCTTTGGCCTTGCGCGGGCGGTTACGCGCGGGCGGCTGATTCGGGGTCCTGTGCGTGCAGTGGGGGTTGTGACACGGGTGGGTTGGTTCCCCCTTCGGATGCGAGCCGCCCTCGGTCGCATCCGGACGGTCCAGTGCCCCCTGGCGCTGGACCTCTCCCGCCACCCCCGAGGCGGGAGACGCGTGAGTAGTACTCCCAACGGGAGTACTACTCACGCAACAACTTGCTCCCGGTGTTTCGGGGGTGACGGGTGTCAGCTGCTGCGGGGTGGAGGGCTTGTGGTGCTGTTGGTTGTGCATGGTGGTTGTCTCCGTGGTTTTCGTGGAGAGTGGTCGCTCGTGTCGGTCGGTGTATGCGGGCGAGGCTGCGACGAGGGCAGGCAGGTCACGTGGTCGGACTGGCTTGAGGCGGTGCGCCAGTCACGTGCGGAACCCTGGGCGGCGTGCCCGTGCTGTAGGTGATGCAGAGGGCGGAGCCCTGCGGTTACCGCGTTTCGGGGACGGTCCCGGTCTGGGGTCGCGGGTGGTCCCCGATTCCTGCTTGGTCCGCTGGCTCGGGGACGGTCCTGACCGTCAGTTGGTCCCCGGTCCCCAACCGGTCCTCGGCCCCCGGTCCCCGTTCGTGGTAGGCCCGATCGGTTCCCGGTCCCCAGCTGACCTTGGTCCCCGGCCGGTCCCCTGAGTCGGTCCCCGCGTCCCGGTCCCGAAGTGACGCCTGGATACGGTCCGCATCTGCTGCCGGGGGCCGGACCATACGGTCCGCATCTGCTGCGCGGGCGCCGGACCATACGTCCCCCAGCCAGGTATGGCGGGGTGACCTGGGCGTTTCCTGGTCCGCCGTGCCGAGGGGACGGTCCCGCACGAGGGCGAATGGTGGGACCGCGCCGGGCTCAGCAGGGGACCGGTGCCCAACGTGGTCCCGAGCAGTGGACTGGACACAGGTTGGGGACGGCCGTTCCCGGTCCCCGATTGCGCGGTCCCCGGTCCTGGTCCCCAACACCCTGTCCTGGTCCCGGACCGTCGCTTGGTCCCCGGTCCCCAGCGGTCCCGGTCCCCAGCGGTCCCGGTCCCCGTTTCCCCTTGGTCCCCGGTCCCCGAGTTCTGCCCAGCCGCGCAGTTCAAGAAGGTCAGGTACGGGCGTGCCGTCTGCGGTCGGGACCGGTGAGGACGACGCGCTCGGTCATCTCGGCGAGGCGAGAGGCGACACGATCGCCGAGCGCGGTGCGCAGCTCGGGGATCGGCAGGTTGGTGGTGATCAGGGTGGGCCGCAGGTGCTCGTACCGGTGGTTGATCAGCCGGTACGTGAGCTCCTCGGTCCATTCGCTGGACTTGGCCGCCCCGAGGTCGTCAACGAGGAGCAGCGGGCAGCGAGCCAGCGTCTGCAGGTCGCGTTCGGCGTCGTGGCCGGCTCGGGGACGGAGCCGTGCGTAGAGGTCGGCGGCGGTGGTGGCTTCCCAGCGCAGGCGGACGCCTCGGCTGAGGAGGGCGCGGATGGCGCCGTACGCCTGGTGGGTCTTGCCGGTTCCGGTCGGGCCGGCGATCAGCAGCGACGGGCCCTCGGCGATGCCTGGTCCTCCCGGGCCGGGACGTCCGACGCGGGCGACCTGATCTGCCCAGTCGGTGATCTGGGAGTGGTCGGCCATGGCGCGGCGGTAGCGGGCGGGGATGCGGGCGTCGGCGAGTTCGAGCGCGGTGACCGGCTCGGCCGACGGCTCCTCGCCTGCGACGCGGGGGTCGATGCCGCGGCTGGCCAGGATGCCGTTGAGCCGGTCGGCGAGCGGACCGACCTGGTGGGGCTCTCGGGTGAGTGTGGCGGTCAGAGTTCACCTCCGTAGGCGGCGGCGACGTCGGTGGGGTTCGTCCACGCCCTGTGGACGACCGACGCTGCTGGGGCGGCGTTCATGGCCTCGTGGACGAGGCTCGGCAGGACGCTGGGGTTCAGGCCCTTGGCCCGGTGGCGTTCGAGTCCGGCCCGGATGTGCGCGGGGGCGATGCCCTCGCCGAGCAACTTGCGCACCTCCCGTCCCAGGTGGCCCAGCACATCCTTGGGCGGGCGGTGGCGGCAAGCGGCGGCGTACTCGGCGATGAGCTGCTGGGTCGAGACGGTGTGGGGCGCGGGGGCGCTCGCGCCCCCCGAAGGGGTATTTCCTAGATCCATGGTCCTAGGTCCTAGATCCGGACCGTGAGGGCTCACTGGGTCTGCGGTGAGTCCTCCCTGCTCCCTCACTGAGGGCTCTGTGAAACGCCTCTGACCTGCGATATCTCCCTCGTCGGCGGAATGCGGCGCAGCCTCACGAATTTCTCGGGAGTCCTCATGGAGGACTCCGTGAGCCATCGGTGAGGGCTCCACGAACTCTCCCCTCCCGGCAGGCGTGGCGACGCTCGGGACGGTGCCGAGCGAGGCACCGTGGCGCGGGCACTCAGGCAGGCGGCTTTTGCTGGGCCGGTTGATCTTCTGGTGCTGATGCCAGGTGACGATGTGCAGGTACCGCTTGTCATCCGGCCCCTTGTAGCGGCAGACCAGACCTGCATCGGCGAGCTGGGCGAGGTCCGTCTCGACATCGGATGGCGTGTGCTCCGGGCGCAGGACCCACAGCTGTCCCGCGATGATCGCGGCATGGTCGCGATGACGGCCCTGGTCGTCGGCTTGGGTGAGCAGCCCGAGGAAGGTGCGCTCGGCGGTCAGGGAGACGGCGGCCAGAGACTCGGAGACGAAGGCTTCGGGCTTGATGGTGCGGATTCGTGCCAAGAGCGGGCGGTTCCTCACTCGGTGGAAGGTGGGCAGGCACCCACGGCTCACCGTCGACGGGCGGTACGGGCGTCAGGGGTGGGGGATGGCCGGTTGGCGGCGCTGAGGGCGCTGTTGGCCACTCGCGCTTTCCGGGGGTGTCGTCAACATAGCCACACTCAGGCCGCGCAAGTCCAGCCCGACCCGGCGCAATCTCTTACGGCAGAACGGCTGCCGAAAAGCAGGCTGGAGGGGGCTGGGCCAAAACCGTAAGCCACGAACGCCGGTTGACCAAATAGTTGTCCCGGAAGCCGAGCCAGAAGGATCACATCGGCAAGTGTTGACGCGCTGCCGACGGCGAAGCTACAACACAACACCCCACGTCAGTGCGCTGTCAGAGCACCGATCGACGTGTCGGTTTCCGACCCTTCCCGGCCCCCGGGAATCCGCTTCGCAGTCAACCGCGCGAGCGGAACATAGACCACGATCGCCGGTTAACCAAACCGGCGAATGGACGCTTCAATTGGAGTCATGCCCGCACGCTCACTGGAAATCGGACCCGCAGGAATACGGGCGGCCCGCACCATCGAAATCCTCCGCACCGAACGCGGTTTGTCGCAACGCCAGCTCGCCCGCCGGGCGACCGCACTCGGCCACCCGATGTCCAACACCATGCTGTCCCGCATCGAACGCGCCCAGCGCCGATGCGACGTCGACGACCTCATCGCGATCGCCGAAGCGCTTCACGTCTCGGCCCCCGTGCTGCTGCGCGGCGGGCCCGGCGCCTGAACCGCCAACTGCGCCGCCATACCGCGGCTCGCATCGCTCCTACCGCTCCAGAGTGAGGACCCACCGCTCTTGCACCGACCCGCAATACCCCCTGCCGTCGCCCGTATCCAGCACCGCGCGCCGAAGGTGGTGATGGTGAATGGCTGACCGCCTCCTGACCGTGGCCGAGGCCGGCGAGATGCTCGGCACGGGTGAGCGTTTCGTCCGCCGCCTGATCGCCGAGCGGCGCATCCGCTACGTCAAACTCGGCCGCCCCGTCCGCATCCCGGAGAGCGCGGTCGCCGAGTACGTCCAGGCACGCACTGTCGAGCCGGTCCGCCGTGTCCGTGTCCGCTACGGGAAGGCGGCCTGATGGCGGGACGCAAGCCGCAGCGGCGGCGCGAGTTCGGCACGACGCGGAAGCTTCCATCCGGCAGGTGGCAGGCCCGCTACATCGGACCGGACAGCCAGCGATACACCGCCCCGGAGACGTTCGACACCAAGTCCGACGCCCAGGACTGGCTCAACCTCACCCGCGCCGACATCGAGCGCAACCACTGGCGCGACCCGGACGCGGGCGCCGTGAACTTCGAGAAGTACGCACTCCGTTGGATGGAGGAGCGTGGCCTGGCGCCCACCACGGTCGACCGTTACGACGGCCTGCTGCGCCTGCATATCCTGCCGACCTTCGGCGGCAAGAACCTGGACGCGATCACCCCGCCCTCTGTCCGTACATGGCGGGCCGAGCGTCTCAAGGCGACCGGCGCCACCACGGTCGCCAAGTCTTACCGCCTGCTGAAGGCCGTCCTGCAGACGGCGGTCGACGACGACCTCCTCCGCAGCAACCCCTGCCGCATCACGGGCGCCGGCAAGGAGGAGGCGGACGAACGCCCCACCGCGACGATCGAGCAGGTCTTCGACCTCGCCGACGCCATGGGCCCTCGCTGGCGCCTGATGGTTTTGCTCGGCGCGTTCGCCTCCCTCCGCCCGGAGGAACTGGCGGAACTACGCCGGCACAGTGTCGACCTGGACGAATGCTCCCTGCGCGTCACGCTCGCCTCCCCCGAGCTGACCAACGGCAGGCGCGTCACCGGCGACCCCAAAACCAGGGCGGGCAAACGCACCGTCTACCTCCCCGACTTCCTGCTCCCCGAGCTGCGCCGCCACCTGCAGTGGTTCGCCGAGAAGGGGCCCGACGGCCTCCTCTTCGTCGGCGAGAAGGGCGCACCCTTCCGTCGCTCGACCTTCGGCCGCAAGTGGCGCAAGGCGAGGACCAAGGTCGGCATGCCGGAGAACTTCCGCTTCTACGACCTACGCCACACCGGCAACACCCTGGCCGCCGACACCGGCGCCAAGCTGAAGGACCTCATGGTCCGCGCCGGTCAGTCCTCGGAGCGGGCCCAGCTGATCTACCAGCACTCGACGGCGAAGCACCAGCGAAAGTTGGCGCAGCGCATCGACGTGGAGGTGCGGCAGCAGCTACGCAAGCCGGATGCAGTACCTCGGCGGACTACGGAGGCGTGACAGGGGGACTCGGCCGACGGTTTCCCAGTCGAGCGGCACGGCCCGTGGGAGCTGTCTCGCGCCCGGCTCGGCGAGAGGCGGTCCGGGGGTGAGCTGGTCTCATCCGCAGGCATGACACACGCCCCCAAGCGGAGGGCTGATTCCACATCGGGGAACCGTCCTCAGCCCACAGCAGTCACCCATCACGTTCGTCTTGGCCGCCGGGTCACCAGCCGGTCAGCAACAGATGGTTGAGGAGGAGGGCCAGGGCCGCCTGCAAGGTCAGCCAGGCGCGGGGTCGGTCCAGGAACGCGCCGGCGGAGAGCAGCCAGAGCGCGAACGGCAGCCAGATCCGTTCCGTTTCCGCCTTGCTCATCCCGGACAGGTCGGCGGCGAGCAGCATCGCCAGGGCTGCGCAGAGCAGGAGTCCCAGTCTGCGCTCGGCGACGGGCGTCGCGTGCCATCGGGCGAGGCGGGCGCCCGCCCTGCGCAGCCCCGCCACTGTGGCCGGTCCCACGACGAGGACCGTGCAGGCGAGGTTGGCGAACAGCCAGTAGCCGTACGGGCGGAAGCCGCCGGCGCCCTGGTGGTAGCGCTCGACGAGCAGGTGATACGCCTCCCACCAGTCGAAGCCTGCCACGGTGAAGGCCACCGGGACGATGAGGAGGCCGGCGACCGCGTAGGGGAGGACCGGCAGCCGTCGGGAGCCGAGCAGCAGGACGGTGGTGGCCATCGCGGCGAAGAGGGTGAGGCCGTACGACAGGTAGACGGTGAGGCCGAAGAGGAGTCCGGCGGCGAGGGCTGTGGCCGCCGGGCGGTGTCCCGTCATCGCAAGAGCGAGGAAGGCCGTGGCCCAGGCGGCGACCGCCGCGAAGTACCCGTCCGCCGATGTGCCCATCCAGACCGCCGCAGGGGCAAGGACCAGAAAAGGGGCCGCGCGGCGGGCCAGGGCCTCGCTCGCCAGCGTCCGTATGGTGACGAGGACGGCGACCGCGGCGCTCGCCCCGACCGCGATGACGAAGACACCTGCCCACCCCCCGCCTCCCAGGCCGATCCGGTCGAGGAGGACGAAGGTGAGGGTGGCGCCAGGCGGGTGGCCGGCGACGTGCGGGGGCCAGTGGTCGGGGGAGCCCAGCAGGATGTGGTCGGTGAAGCTCCCCAGGGTGGCGGGGATGTCGTCGAAGCGGTCGATGACCTGGAGGTACTCGTACCTGGTCGTCAGTCGGCGGGCGATGCCGCGGTGCCAGCCGTCGACGAGGGCGAGGGAGAAGGTCCATGCCAGGGCGGTGGCCCACGTGCTCCACAGCAGCGGCCGCCAGGGCAGCCTGGCGGCCAGCGGAGGACCGTATGCCACGACGACGGCGGCGACGATGATCGCGGAGGGGGTGCCGGGGCCGACGTGGGGCAGCCAGTTGGCGTACAGGGGTGGCCAGCCGACGTGCAGGACGTCGTCGGCGCGCTTGATGGCGACACCGACCAACGCGGTCACCACCACGAGCAGTGCGGCGGCCGAGACGGCGTAGAGGTCGCGGCGGAGATCGCGGCGCGGATCGCGGCGAAGATCACGGTTCACGCTCGGAGACGTTAGGCCGGGCGGTGGCCCGGGGACTCCCGACAGGCGCGGACGTCAGCCTTTCGTCATGAGTCGCGCAGCCTTCGAGCGGGTGCTCCGGGCCTAGCGTCGGGGCATGGCACGGTCTCCCTCCTCTCCCGCCTTCTGGCGCAGCCCGCTGCGCGGCCCCTGGTTCACCTCCGTCCTCGGCGTGGTGCTGCTCGCCGGTGTCACGGTGCTGTTCGTGACGGGTCTGCTGTCGTACGCCGCCTACAACCCGAACCTGTCACCGGTGAACGACAAGACCGGGGACAAGGGGATCCTCGGCTTCTACCTCTTCGCCTGGCCGACGGATCCGCACTGGCTGTACCGGCTCACCCAGGGCGTTCATGTCACGCTCGGGATCGCCCTGGTCCCCGTGGTGCTGGCCAAGCTGTGGTCGGTGGTGCCGAGGTTGTTCCAGCTGCCTCCGGTGCGCTCGCTCACCCACGCCCTGGAGCGGATCTCGTTGCTTCTGCTGGTCGGCGGGGTGCTGTTCGAGTTCGTGACGGGTCTGCTGAACATCCAGCTCGACTACGTGTTCCCCGGCTCCTTCTACCCGCTCCACTTCTACGGAGCATGGGTGTTCTTCGCGGCGTTCGGGGTCCATGTCGTGCTGCGGGCGCCGACGGCCATCCGTAACCTGCGCCGGATGCGGGGGAGTGGAGAGGAGCGGGCCGAGGACGCGGAAGCGGACTCGCGGCCGGCGCCCGGGGGAGCCGTTCCGCCACCGGTGTCCGCGGAGGAACCCTCGCTCGTCGCGCCCGACCCCGCCGAGCCCACCGTGTCGCGGCGCGGTGCCGTGTGGCTGGTCGGGGGCGGCTCGCTGTTGCTCCTCGCCACGAGCGCGGGGCAGAACTTCGACGGGCCGTTGCGGCGTACGGCCCTGCTCGCCCCGCACGGCGGTGCCGAGCCGGGCAGCGGGCCCGGCGGCTTCCAGATCAACAAGACGGCCGCCTCCCGGGGGATCGACCCGGCCGAGACGAGCGAGGACGCGTGGCGGCTGGCTGTCACCGGACCGTCGGGGACCGTCCGGCTGAGCCGCGCCCAACTGCTGGAACTGCCGCTGCACAGCGCGGCGCTGCCGATCGCCTGCGTCGAGGGCTGGTCCACCTCCGACCAGTGGTGGCGGGGCGTACGGCTGCGCGACCTCGCCGCGCTCGTCGGGTACGAGCCGGGGGCGGCGCCCGACGTCCTGGTGGAATCCCTGCAGCGGCGCGGAGCCTTCCGCCGGGCCGCGCTGCGCGACAACCAGGTACGCGACGAGCGTTCCCTGCTCGCCCTGGACGTCAACGGAGAGCCACTGACCCCCGATCACGGCCACCCGGCGCGGATCATCGTGCCCGCCGCGCCCGGAGTCCTCAACACCAAATGGGTGGCCCGGATGACGTTCGGAGACCTGTGATGAGAGCACCAGGGACGACAAGGCTTCGTGCGCGGGTCGGCAGTCCGTTCCAACTGCTGCTCCTGGCCTGCTCGTTCGCGCTGGCTGGATACGCGGGTGTGCGGCTGCTCTCCGACGACTGGTTCGCGGTCGCGCTGTGGTTCGTGGGCGCGGCGGTGGTGCACGACCTCGTGCTGCTGCCGCTGTACGCGACCGCCGACCGCGTGCTCGTCCGGGCGTCGGGCGAGGCCGGCCACCGGGAGCTGGTGGCGTACGTCCGCGTGCCCGCCGTCCTGTCCGGGCTGCTGTTGCTGGTGTGGTTCCCGCTGATCAGCGGCCGGGTGGCGGACCGTTACGAATCCGCCACCGGCCTGTCAGCGGACGGCTTCGCCGCCCGCTGGTGGCTGATCACAGCCGTGCTGTTCGGCGGTTCGGCGCTGCTGCTGGCGCTGCGGGTTCGGCGGCGGGCGCGGCTGCGCAACGCGACGAAGGAGCGCCCGCCCGCCGTCCACTGATCGACCGCGCGCCAGCCGAGCCGACGGGCGTGCCGCAACAGCGCCGGCGTACCGAGCCGGGCCCAGGGGAACACGCCCTCGTCCGCGCCTGCGGCCTCGGCGCCGCTCACGAGGCGGACCTCGACGCGTTCGTCCACGTCCACGGGGACGGTCTCGGCGATCAGGAGGCCGCCGGGACACAGCAGTTCGTTCACGCGGGACAGGAGGGCGTGGGGGTCGCCGCCGATGCCGAGGTTGCCGTCGAGGAGCAGAGCACTGTTCCAGCGGCCCTCGCCGGGCAGCGGTTCGAACACGGAGCGCCGCAGCGCCTGGCCGCCCAGCCGCAGGGTGTGCGCGACGGCGGCCCGGCTGACGTCGATGCCGAGCACCGGCCGCCCCCGGGCGGCGAGTTCCGCGACCAGCCGCCCCGGCCCGCACCCCACGTCGAGGACGGCGCCCTCGCACCGCCCCAGGGCCTCCAGATCGACGGCGTCGGCACGGGCACACCAGCGCTCCACCTCCAGCGGCAGCAACCAGCCGTCGCCGCGGCGCAGATAGAGCGGCCCGCGGCCGGTGCGCAGGACGTCGGCGTACGGATCACCGGACCAGGTCCGCCGCACGGGACCGCGCCGCGTGTCGCTCGTCGGCCGGTCCTCTGCCACAGCCCCGTTCATCGGCCGGCTTCCTGTACTGGACCGTCCATCGGCAGGCCCCTCTCCCCGTGCGCACCTCACCGGCGCGGTCCTCTCTCCCGTGCCGTTCATCGGCCACTGACCGCTCGCAGCCGGGCCAGTTCCGTTGCGAACCGGGTGTGCGGTGCGAGCGTGGCGACGGCTTCCGCGTCGGCGGCGGTGTCGACGTCCCGCAAACGGGGCAGGTCGCGCACGCGCAGTCCGGCGGCGACCAGCCGGGCGCGCTGGGCGGCTCCGGTGCCGGGCGTCGACATCGGCACCCCGCGCAGCAGGGCTGGGTCCGGCTTGGCGAGCCCGAGGGCCCAGAAGCCGCCGTCCTCGGCCGGACCGAAGCACGCGTCACACCCGGTGAGGTCCACGGTCAGCAGTTCAGGGGTCACCTGCGGGGTGTCCATGCCGATGAGCAGAGCCGGCCCGTCGCATCCGGCGAAGGCGGCGGCCAGCCGCTCGTCGAGGCCGCCCGCGCACTGCGGTACGACGTCGAAGCCGGGCGGCAGCCAGGGACCGGGCCGGCCGTCCAGCACCAGGACACGCCGGAGGGCGGGTGTCGCGGCCACGGTCCGCAGGGTGTCCGCGAGGGCCGCTTCGGCGAGCGCCGCCGCCCCTGCCGGGGTGAAGGGCGGGGTGAGCCGGGTCTTCACCCGGCCCGGCCGCGGCTCCTTGGCGATGACGAGGAGCGTGGTCATCGACGTACCCCTCCCGCCGTGTCGTCCTGCCGTACGGCTGGTTCGTGCAGGACGCGGCTCATGTCCCGCACCGCCTGCCAGGTGCCCCGCCAGGTGCCGGTGACCTTGGAGGCGCCGGTGCGCGGCAGGTACGGCACGTCGTGCTCGGTGACGCGCCAGCCCGCGTCGGCCGCGCGCACCACCATCTGCAACGGGTAGCCGCTGCGGCGGTCGGTCAGCCCGAGGGCGAGCAGCGGTTCCCGGCGGGCGGCGCGCAGCGGGCCGAGGTCGTGCAGGCGCAGGCCGGTGCGGCGGCGCAGCATGCGGGCGAGCGCGAGATTGCCGGCCCTGGCGTGCGCGGGCCATGCGCCCCACCCCTGCGGGCGGCGCCTGCCGAGCACCAGATCGCTGCGCCCGTCCGCCACTTCGCCGACGAAGGGGACGAGGAGCGAGGGATCGAGTGAGGCGTCGCAGTCGCAGAAGCACACGATGTCGGCCGTGGCGGCGGTCAGTCCCGCGTGGCAGGCGGCGCCGAAGCCGCGCCGCGCTTCGTGGATCACGGTCGCGCCCAGTGCGCGGGCGATGTCGGCCGAGCCGTCGGTGGAGCCGTTGTCCACGACCAGGGCGCGCCAGTCGGCCGGGATACGGGCGAGTACCCAGGGCAGGGCGTCGGCCTCGTTCAGGCAGGGGAGCACGACGTCGACGGAGGGGCGGGGACACACCGCATCGACGTCCGAAGGTGTAGGAGAGGTCGTCACGGCTTTCACCCTACGAGGACGAAGTTCGCAAATCGGTCGGAGTGTCCTTACGGAACGCGGACGTCAGGAGCAGGGGGCGTCCGCCGGGCGGCGCGGGGGCCGGGCTTGGTGCGACGCTGGGCCGCATGGAACAGCAGCCACACGAGCCGGGGCGACGGACGGCGGCGCGCGTCCTGGTGGTCGACGACGACCCCACGGTCGCCGAGGTCGTCGCCGGATACCTCGACCGCGCCGGACACGTCGTCGACCGCGCGGGGGACGGGCCGACCGCACTGGCCCGCGCCGCCGAGCACTGGCCGGACCTGGTCGTGCTGGACCTGATGCTGCCCGGCATGGACGGCCTGGAGGTGTGCCGCCGCCTGCGGGCCCAGGCCCCGGTCCCGGTCGTCATGCTCACCGCGCGCGGTGACGAGGACGACCGCATCCTGGGCCTGGAAGTGGGCGCCGACGACTACGTGACCAAGCCTTTCAGCCCCCGCGAACTGGTCCTGCGCGTCGAGTCCGTACTGCGCCGCGCCCGGCCCGCGTCCGGAGTGGCCCCTCTGGGCCCGCTGCGTTCGGCGGGCCTGACTGTGGACCCGGCCGCTCGTCGCGCCACCAAGGACGGCGTCGAACTCGCCCTGACCCTGCGCGAGTTCGACCTGCTCGCCTTCTTCCTGCGCAACCCCGGCCGTGCCCACAGCCGCGAGGACCTGATGCGTGAGGTGTGGGGCTGGGACTTCGGCGACCTGTCCACGGTCACCGTCCACGTCCGCCGACTGCGCGGCAAGGTCGAGGACGACCCGGCGCACCCCCGGCTGATCCAGACGGTCTGGGGAGTCGGCTACCGCTTCGACACCGCGGCCACCTCGACCGACGGTGCTCCCGCCGGCCTACGAGCCGCCGGCACCCCTGACCGACCCCCGGTCGTCGCGGACGAACCGCCCGCCCACCACCGGAACGGGGAGGCGTGAACATGCGTGACACCCTGCTCATCGCCCTGTTCGCGTTCCTCGGCGCCGTCGCGGCCGGACTGCTGGGCGCGGTCGCACTGTGGCTGCTGCGCCGCCGCTCCCTCATCGCGTCACTCACCGTGGTGGCCGCCGTCGCGGTGACCGCGATGCTCGCCGGCACCCTGGCCGTGGCGTGGGCGATGTTCCTCTCCTCGCACGACCTGTGGGTCGTCACCACGGTCGTCGCGATGGCCGCGGTCGTCTCGCTGGCCACCGCGCTGCTGCTCGGCCGCTGGGTCGTCGCCCGCAGCCGCGCCCTCCAGCTCGCCGCCCGCTCCTTCGGTGACGGCGGCTCGTTCACCGCGCCCGTCGGCCCTGCCACCGCGGAACTCGCCTTGCTGAGCGCTGAGTTGGCGGCGACGAGCGCGAAGCTCACCGAGTCCCGACAGCGGGAGCGCGCCCTGGAATCCTCGCGGCGCGAACTCGTCGCCTGGATCTCCCACGACCTGCGCACCCCGCTCGCCGGCCTGCGCGCGATGGCCGAGGCCCTGGAGGACGGCGTCGCCGCCGACCCCGCCCGCTACCTCACCCAGATCCGCACCGAGGTCGAGCGCCTCAACGGCATGGTCGGCGATCTCTTCGAGCTCTCCCGCATCCACGCCGGAGCCCTCTCCCTCACTCCGTCCCGGGTGTCCGTCTACGACCTGGTCGGCGACGCCCTCGCCGGTGTGTACCCCCTGGCTCACGAACACGGGGTGCGGCTGGTCGGCGACCGCGTCGAGCCCCTGCCCGTGGAGGTGGACGGCCGGGAGATGAGCCGGGTGCTCGGCAACCTCCTGGTCAACGCGATCCGCCGGACCCCCGCCGACGGCACCGTCATGGTGGCCGCCGAACGCTCCCCCGACGGCGTGCTGCTCTCCGTGTCGGACGGTTGCGGAGGCATCCCCGAGGAGGACCTGCCCCGCGTCTTCGACACCGGCTGGCGCGGCACCCACGCCCGTACGCCCCCGGCGGGCGCCGGGCTCGGCCTCGCCATCGTCCGAGGCATCGTCGAAGCCCACCAGGGCCGCACCACGGTCCGCAACATCCCCGGCGGCTGCCGGTTCGAGGTGGTGCTGCCCGCGGCCGCTTCTTGACACGGACAGCACCACCGGCACCCGAGGGCGCGCGGACGCGCTGTCGCGCCGGCCCACGCGCCCCAACCCCCCGGCCTACGCGTCCCGCATCCCGGCCTGCGTGAACTCCCGCATGCCCTCCGTGAACCCGACCTCCGGTTTCCACCCCAGCTCCGAGCGCAGCCGCGACGAGTCCGCCGTGATGTGCCGTACGTCCCCGAGCCGGTACTCCCCGGTCACGACGGGCTCCGGACCGCCGTACGCGTCGGCCAGCGCCGCCGCCATCTCCCCGACCGTGCGCGGCTCACCGCTGCCGGTGTTGTACGCCGTGAGCGCCCCGGGCCGCACATCGGCCTCCAGAGCCATGACGTTGGCACCGGCCACGTCCCGTACGTGGACGAAGTCCCGCCGCTGCCGACCGTCCTCGAACACCCGGGGCGCCCGGCCGTGCGCCAGCGCCGAGCGGAAGAAGGAGGCCACCCCTGCATAGGGGGTGTCGCGGGACATCCGGGGCCCGTACACGTTGTGGTAGCGCAACGACACCGCCGACCCGCCCGTCGTTCGCGCCCATGCCGCCGCCAGATGCTCCTGGGCGAGCTTGGTCGTGGCGTACACATTGCGCGGGTCGACCGGCGCGTCCTCCCCCACCAGCCCCGGCGCCAATGCGTCCCCGCACACCGGGCACAGCGGTTCGAAGCGGGCCGCGGCGAGATCGTCGAGCGCGCGGGGCCCGGGCCGCACCACGCCGTGCCGGCCGCACTCGTACCGACCCTCCCCGTACACGACCATCGACCCCGCCAGCACCAGCCGCCGCACCCCCGCGTCGGCCATGGCGGCCAGCAGCTCAGCCGTACCGAGGTCGTTGCGGGAGACGTACTCCGGCGCGTCCGCGAAGCCGGTGCCCGGCCCTACCATCGCCGCCTGGTGGCACACGGCGTCCACCCCGTCCAACGCCTGGTCGACCGCCCGCCGGTCCCGTACGTCCGAGCCCGGGTCCACGGCCACATCGAACACGACGGGCTCGTGCCCGCCCTCCGCCAGCACATCCACGACATGGGACCCGATGAACCCGGCACCGCCGGTGACCAGTACACGCATACGGCCACGCTAGGGCGCACCGGCCGGACTTCCCGCGCTCACGCCCGGCACGTCACGCTTCCGTAAGAGTGTGCGAGGCCAAGCCGGACGTAAGGATTTCGTCATCGGCCGTCCCCACCCGAAGGGTCGTCCCTTGCGTTGAATGGACGGGGACGACACAGGCTCACGGAACGGGAAGAGGGACGACATGGGGCGCGGGCGGTTGGGGCCTTTGGCCGTAGGGGTGTTGGCGGTCTTGGTCGCGGGGGTGGGCGTCGGCCTGTACTGGTTCCAGCCGTGGAAGCTCTGGCAGGACGAGACGGTGACGGAGTCCCTGCCCGTCGTCGCGGAGCCCACCGGAACTCCGGCTGCGACCCCTGACACGGCGTCGTCACCCTCCCCGTCGGCACCGGTCTCCGGACCCGTGACGCTGGCGAGTGGTGATCTGATCAGCCACGAACACACGACCTCGGGCAGCGTGAAGCTCGTACGGCTCGCCGACGGCGCGCATGTGGTCCGGCTGGAGAACCTCGACACCAGCAACGGCCCCGATCTGCGCGTGTGGCTGACCGACGCACCGGTGAAGGAGGGGCGGGCCGGCTGGCACGTCTTCGACGACGGCGCATACGTCAGCCTCGGCAAGCTCAAGGGCAACAAGGGCAGCCAGAATTACGCCGTGCCCGAGAACGTCGACCTATCTCGCTACAGCAGTGTCAGTATCTGGTGCGACCGCTTCGACGTCTCCTTCGGCGCCGCCGAACTGGCCGACGCCTGACGGTTCCCACTCATCGCACGACGCCTGTTGCTCGCCTTCAGCAAGGGCGGGTGTGAAAGTGATCGCCACCGCGTGCTTCCTCGCCGATGTCGGCCAAGACATTCCCACCACGCTGGTGCCGTCTCTGCTGACCGTCACGCTCGGCGCCCCCGGCTGCCCCGCCCCGCTGCAGCGGTCGCCGTCGGCGCCTATGCCATCACCGCCATACGGGGCGCCGACCGCCGGGCCCCCTGCTCGCTGCCGAACAACTCGATACCGTTCAAGGTCTGAGCGTGCCCCTGCTCAGGTTCTGAGCGGTTCCCCCGTTCAGGCTCTGAACAGGCGGTCAGGCGCGTTCACTCAGTGAACAGAACTCCGTTCACTGAGTGAACACCGCTCCCGTTTTCTGAGTGAACAGTTGGGCCGCGGTGGGAGCGGAGTGTGCTGCTTGCGATGGTTGGCCCGCCCGGCTCATTCCGATCACTCTGCGCGTCGACGGGCGTACGTAAGGCGCACCCGCCGCACCTTGAGCAATGGCACTCGCGTAGCCGCCTTGCGGGCCTGGCCCGGCGGGTCTCACGATGAAGCCGGGTGTCACTCCCTACACCAGCGCGAACTGGAGCTTTGCGTACGTGACTTCACTGCCCCGACGCCGATAAGTGACGCAGGTCACAGAAAGTGCGTCTCATCATTCGAGATGATTGGCTGACGTACCGTCAGGAAACACCTTCAGCGCCCTTCTCGGTGGCGCATTTGCGCGACTTAGGGCACGCGGAGGGCACGCAACCCCCAAATTGAACTAGACAACAAGCAAACCCCAGGCTGTTGACCTGGGGTTTCATCATGGAGCGGGTGACGAGAATCGAACTCGCGCTCTCAGCTTGGGAAGCTGATGTTCTACCATTAAACTACACCCGCGAAAGACGCCGGTTGGTGCCGGTGTCGGAACGCGTCGTTACTTTACCTCATGTCGGGCCCCGCGCGCTGAAGCCGTGGGGCCCGGTTGTGTTTCGGGGGGCGGGACGGGGCTGCGGGGCGCGGGAGTTGGGGCGTACGGTGGAGGCGCGGAAGAGGGTCCGGGCGGGGCTCGCAACGGTACGGAGTGCCGCATGGAGGGCCGTCCCGTTCATCCCGTAATGTGGCGCTTCGTCGTCAGGTCGACGTAGGTCGACAGCCAGACGCGGCTCTTGGGGAAGGGACTCTTGGACTTGATGGAGCGCACCGTCGTCCGTTGTGCCGATGGGCACGTGTTCAGCACCGCTTCGTTCCCGATGCAGCAGGCCGAGCGACTCGGCCCCGGTCGGCTCATGCGCTGCCCACGCTGCGCGCGCTTGCGCAGTGTCGTGCCGGTGGCGTTGGAGAAGCGGTAACAGCAGTAACAGCTGTAACAAGCGAGTACGACCGCCCACGGCGGTGGTCGTCGAGGCGCGCGGAGTCCGTCCTGATGGTGGGCGGCCCGCGCGTCTTGCGTATCCTCGGGGCGTGCTTCTCTCAGACAAGGACATCCGGGCCGAGATCGACGCCGGTCGGGTGCGGATCGATCCGTACGACGAAACCATGGTGCAGCCGTCGAGCATCGACGTGCGTCTCGACCGCTTCTTCCGGGTGTTCGAGAACCACCGCTACCCCCACATCGATCCCTCCATCGAACAGTCGGACCTCACACGGCTCGTCGAGCCCGAGGGGGACGAGCCCTTCATCCTCCACCCCGGCGAGTTCGTGCTCGCCAGCACCTACGAGGTCATCTCGCTCCCCGACGATCTCGCCTCCCGGCTGGAGGGGAAGAGCTCCCTCGGTCGGCTCGGGCTCGTCACGCACTCCACCGCCGGCTTCATCGACCCCGGCTTCTCCGGCCACGTGACCCTCGAACTGTCGAACCTCGCCACGCTCCCCATCAAGCTCTGGCCGGGCATGAAGATCGGGCAGCTGTGCATGTTCCGGCTCAGCTCGCCGGCCGAGTTCCCGTACGGCAGCGAGCGCTACGGCTCCCGCTACCAGGGGCAGCGCGGGCCGACCGCCTCCCGGTCCTTCCTCAACTTCCACCGGACGCAGGTGTGAGCATGCCGAGCGTGCCCCCGGTCCGCGAGAACCTCACCTACGAGGCGTTCGGCACCGCCGTGCGCGAACTCGCGCAGACCATCGCCGACGACGGGTACGAGCCCGACATCGTCCTCAGCATCGCCCGCGGCGGGGTCTTCGTCGCCGGCGGGCTCGCGTACGCCCTCGACTGCAAGAACATCCACCTCGTGAACGTCGAGTTCTACACCGGCGTCAACACGACCCTCGACATGCCCGTCATGCTCGCCCCCGTCCCCAACGCGATCGACTTCTCCGACAAGAAGGTCCTGATCACGGACGACGTCGCCGACACGGGCAAGACGCTCAAGCTCGTCCACGACTTCTGCCTCGACACCGTCGCCGAGGTCCGGTCGGCCGTGATCTATGAGAAGTCCCACTCCCTCGTCAAGTGCGAGTACGTGTGGAAGCGGACCGACGAGTGGATCAACTTCCCGTGGAGCGTTTTGCCTCCGGTCCACAGGTCCGGCGAGGCGGCCAAGGCCAACACGGAAGCGCTCTGAGGGCGTAGGCGGCAGGCCGGGCCCCGGGCGCCGGGCCCCTCGATCAGTCATCGAGGGGCCACGACCTAGCGTGCACTGCGGATCGACGGCGATCAGCCCGACCGGCCGTTTCAGCCCGACCGGCTGTTCAGCCCGCCAGCCTGTGCAGCCCCCGGCCCGATCCGCCGCGCTCACGTCCGCGAAGCCCTGCCGCAGTCCCCCTCGTCCGACTGGCGCAGGCGCTCGTCCATCGTTGTGCTGCGGTCGTACGGGTCGAGGGCCGGGCCGTCGCCCGACGGGGGCGTCTCGCGGTCCGAGTCGAACTCGGGGGTGAAATAGCCGGTGTAGGTGTCGCAGCCGCCGTTGGTGGTGTCCACCTTGTAGGAGATCAGCGAGAACGTGCCCGGTTCGGTGATGATCTTCGCCGGGTCGTCCCAGCTCATCACGATCTCGCGGCGCACGATGGTGCGGGCGACCTCGTCGCTTCCCGCCGCGGCGCGGACGACCGGATAGACGTACGTGACATCGGTGGTCACCTCGACCGCGCCGCGCTTGCCCTCGCGGTACGTGATGCGGCCCCGTGTCTTGACCACGTCCCCGACCAGCTTGACCTTCGTGTTCTCGAAGCGGCTGAAGAGCAGCAGCGGGTCGTTGTCGCGGCTGGGCGAACGGAACGCGGCCGCCAGGTAGTCCTGGACGTCCTGCTGGTGCGGGTTGAGCAACGCGGTCGCCTTCTTCGGGCGGTCCCCGCGCAGGACACCGGGGTCCAGACTGGACGCGGCCAGGAAGTCCCGGCTCTTCTTGAGCGCCTGCGCGACCTGGTCCTTGCTCATCCAGCCGGTCGCCCGTGCCTCGGGGAGGCCGAGTCCGGCCGTCCCGTCGCCCCAGCGCACCGCGGGCGATCCCCGGAACGGCTGCTTCGAGGTCGGCTCCAGGGCTGCCGCCTCCGTCGGCGGCGGCTGGTCCGGCCGCTCCGACTCCACGGCCAGCGGCGTGCTGGCGCCACCCTCGCCCGCGAACCAGCCGACCACCCGCCCCGGAGCCAGCGCCACCACCAGCAACGCGACCGCGACGAGCAGACCGACCACGTACCAGCCCTTGCCTCGTCGGCGCGGGGGCGGCTGGTGACTCCGCCACGGCGTCGGCTCGGCGGGGGCGTCCCGCAGCCGCCCCGCCACCATGCGGGCCCGCGCCGACGGCTCCTCGGGCGCGTCCTTGCTCCCCGCCTCGGCTTCACGGAGGAAGCGCTCCCACTCCTCGTCCGATATGGACTCCCCGCCCTTGCCCACGCCGTCCCCCGCCCTCTCACACCCGGTCCCACCCCAGGGCCGGCCAGTTTTCAGCATCATCACACAGCGCAACTCCGGCCGCTCCAGTCGCCGTTCGCAACAGTCCAGCCGCCGTCGGCAACAGGTCCAGCCGCCGCCGGCGCCCCGCGCGGCTCCCGGACAAGGAGAAGGGCTCCCGGCTTGTCGCCGGGAGCCCCTCACTCGTCACCTGTGGTCAGAACGTGCCCAGCTTGATCAGCGACAGGATCGCCACCAGCTGGATCGCCGAGGCGCCCAGCGCCTTCGGCCACGGAAGGTCGTGGGACTTGCTGACCATGATGGTCAGCAGGGCGCCCGCCGCGACCCAGGTGATCCAGCCGAGGATCTGGACGAAGGAGGCGTCGCCGCCCGCGAACATCGCGACGACCAGACGGGGCGCGTCCGTGAGGGTCATGATCAGCATCGAGAGGCCGACCGTGGGCTGCCAGGCCCCGTCGCCGCCGAGCTGGCGGGCGAGCGTGTGGGTGACCACGCCCAGGACGAAGATGCTGACCACCATCGTCACGCCGGTGACGAGCACGATGGGAACGGCCGCCGAGAGCGTCGCCTTGATCGCCTCTTCGCGCGCGGCGTCGAAGCCGAAGACGGCCAGCAGGCCGTACAGGAACGTCACGATGAGGGCGGGGCCCCACACCGCGTAGTCGCGCATCACCAGGAACGTCTGGCTCGGGCTGGTGACGATGCCCTTGAGCAGGGCCTTCCAGTGCAGCCGCGGGCCGAGCGGCGCCGCCGGGGCGCTGCCCGCGCGGTAGGTGTCGCCCTGCTGGTACGGGTCCTCGCCGACGGCGAACATCTGGGTGTGCCCCGGGTTGTTGGCCGCGTACGGGTCCACACCGTGGGGGTGCCCGCCGTCGTCGCCGAAGTACTCCGGCTCACCGTGGTGACCGGGCCCCCCATGGCCCCCATGGCCCCCGTGGTTGCCGTGGGTCCCGTAACCGCCGGGGGCGCCGCCGTGCGTCTGGGGCCAGCCGCCCTGACCGCCGCGCCCGCCGCCGTACGGCGGTCCGGGGGGCGTCTGGGGGTAGCCGTACGACGGGCCGCCGGCCTGCGGGGCCTGCTGTCCGTACGGAGGGTTGTGCGGTCGCGCTTGAGGAGCGCCGTTGTCCCGGCCGCGTCCGATCCTGAATCCAGCCACGTCATCGAACGTACCTGGTCCCGAGCGGCCGCGTGCCGGGCCGGGGCCAACCGGCCCGGCTTTGCGGCCGAGCTGTGACATCCCCTAAGGGATCGTCAGGGATGGGTGAGGGGTGCGTCGGTCAGGGCCGCCGCGCAGGTCGGCGGTCATATCGGCGGTCATTTCAGGGCCGTATCGGCGTACGTTCAACGGCTGCTCAGGTACCTGCCGTACGACAGGGCCGACGACGGGGACGGCAGGCCCAGGTTCTTCGGGGTGAGGGCGCGGGAGCCGGTGACCGAGGTCTTCGGGAAGGCCCAGACGCCGCCGGATCTCGCGTTCTCGCCGGGGGCGCCGACGGCCGTGTCCGGGGTGCTGTCCTTGTCGTAGTCGCCGGTGACGACGGCCGCGCCGAAGGCGTCGTTCGTCTCCGCGACGCCGGGGACACCGGGGCGGTCCTGGTGGTACGGCACGGAGGACGCCTCGCCGTACTGGTCGACGATGCCGCCGGCGTGGCCCAGCAGCAGGGTGGCGGCGCCGGCTGCCGCGCGGGTGCCGATGGCCTCGCCGGGGGCGCCCGCGACCAGGTCGTCGCGGCCGTCGTGGTTGACGTCCAGTACGGCGAGGGAGGCGCCGAAGCGGTCGCCGTCCTCCGCGACGCCGTACACGCCGACCGTGTCCTGGTTGAGGGTCTGGGAGCGCAGGCCGAAGGAGCCCTTCGCGTCGCCGTACTCGATGTGGATGCCGCCGCCCTCGGCGTACGACTCCGGGCCGCACGGGTCGTCGATGTTCTCGTCGGCGATCTCGCGGCACTCGCCGAGGGCCAGGTCGTCCAGGCCGTCGCCGTCGAAGTCGCCGACGGCGAGCGCGGAGGCGGCGGCGTTGTCGGAGTTCCAGGTGTTGGCCATCCGGCGCTCGGCCTCGTCCCACGTCCACAGGCGGACGTGCGACTGCGTGAAGGGGGCGTTGACCGTGTAATAGGCGAGGGCGAGGTCGTCCGTGCCGTCGGCGGTGAAGTCGCCGGTGGCGAGGAGCGGGGCGCGGCCGCCCATCGGGGTGGCGAGGACCGTGGTGACGACCAGGTCCTCGCCGTTGTCGACGGCGGCACGCACGACGACCTTGTCCCGGCCGCCGACCACGAGGTCCCGGCCGCCGTCGCCGGTGAAGTCCGCCGCCGCGACCGACCAGCCGTACGCCGCGTTCACCGACGGGCCGGTGAGGGCGTTGGACGCCGGGCCCGTGCCGGTCCTCGCGCCGCCGACGACGGTGACCGTGCCCGCGTCCGCGCCCCGGCCGGTGACGTCCTCGCCGGGCGCGCCGACGATCAGCTCGGCGAGGCCGTCGCCGCTGAGGTCCGCCAGCAGCACGGACGTGCCGAAGCGGTCGCCCGCCTCGGGGGTGCCGGGGACCTCGGCGGTGGACTGGCTGACCCGGATGCTCCCGTTCCTGCCGAGGCCCTTCGCGCTGCCCCAGACGAGGTTCACATAGCCGGCCTTGGCCTTGCCGTTCACGGCTCCGTCGGGGACGCCGACGGCGAGGTCCGCGTAGCCGTCACCGTTGAAGTCGCTGGTCACGGCGGGGGAGGGGGCGGCGGTTGCGGCCGGCGCCAGGGTCAGAGCGAGGGCCGCCGTGGTGGCGGTCGCCACGGTGGCGGCGGCCAGGGCGTAGGTCCGTCTGTGCACGGGGGGCTCCAGGTGGGTGGCCGGATGTCGTGGGTGTGGCTGGTTCACTGGCTCGTTCACCTGTGTGACACCTGGAGGCCGTGCGGGGTTGTAGTACCGGGAGCGAGGGTCCCGGCTAGGACCAGAACTCGCTCTCCTTGTCCATGTCCTCCTGGCATTCGTCGATGTCCGTGAACTTGTCGCCGACGATCCGGAAGACGAGGCAGCCGTTCTGCGCGATGCGCTTGTCGCCGCGCTCGGCGGTGTAGCGGTGCACGGAGACGGCGTGGCCCCGGCCGTCCACGCAGACGTGGCTGAGGGTGACGTCGAACGTCCCGCCGGTCTCCTCGAAGAGGCGCCGGTACAGGCCGATGATCGAGTCCTGCCCCTTGTAGTCGCCCGACAGCAGGTGGCTGCCGGGGACGTGGTGCGTGCAGTCCGAGGCCATCAGGGAGCGGAGGGTGTCCATGTCGCCCCGGGTGAAGGCGTCGTAGCCCTTGCGGACGAGCGCTGCGTTCGGATGTTCGGCCATGGGGATCGCCGGCTTTCCGCTGTTCGTGAGTTTGTGCCCCCGTACAGGAATTATCTCCGCAGGCCTGGGCCGCCGCATCACCCGGGGGCGGTCATGGAGTCACTGGAGCATGCCGCGGATCGTGTCGCCCTCGACCACGGTGGCGCCGGTCGTCGTCACGCCCTTCGCGGAGCCGCGCAGGACCAGGGAGCCGTTCTCGCCGATGACGTACAGGTCGGCCCTGCCGTCGCGGTCGGTGTCGCGGAGGCGGATCGTGTGGCCGAAGTACTCGCCGGTGGACAGGTCGCCGGGCACGCCCGCCGTGTCGCGGGCGAACCACTGGGAGTTCGTGGTGGTCAGGCCGGACGAGCCGCCGTGGAGGACGTGGACGCCGCCCGCCTGCTCGCGGCTGCCGATGGTCTCGCCCGGGGCGGCGATCGCCAGGTCGCGGTAGCCGTCGCCGTTCACGTCGCCGGCGGTGATCGCGTCGCCGAAGGCGTCGTACGACTCCGGGGTGCCGGTGATGCCGGAGGTGGCCTGGGTGAAGCGGGCCGACTTCGACGGGCCGGTGGAGGAGCCGTACCAGAGCGTCACGCGGCCCTTGGTCCGGTCGTACACGGGGGTGCCGATGGCGATGTCGCCGTCGCCGTCCTTGTCGAAGTCGGCGATGACGCCGTCGCCGCCGCGCTCGGCCTGGCCGCCGTCGGCCTTCACGGACTCGATGCGCAGGGTCTTCCCGGGGTACAGCTTGGTCTTGCCGCCGGAGACGAACCAGGCGTCGGAGGCGAGGGTGGTGTCGGTGACGACGTCGCCGATGACGACGAGGTCGGTCTTGCCGTCGGTGTTCACCTTCCCCGCGATCAGGGCGGTGGCGTAGAAGGGCGAGTCGCTCTTGTCCAGGACCGTCACCGTGCCCTTCACGCCCGACTTGGTGATCGCGCCCCGGTAGACGTACGCCTTGCCGGCGCGGACGAGGGCGAGGTCCGGGTGGCCGTTGCCGTCGAAGTCGCCGGTGGCGAGGTCGACGGCCTCGCCGGAGACGCCCTTCGGTCCCTTGAACGGAACGGTGGTGCCACCGGAGAGGCCCTTCGCGCTTCCCCAGAGGATCGTCACCGTGCCGTTGTCCTTGGCGCTGCCGACGTCCTCGCCGTTGGCGGAGACCGCGAGGTCGCCGTAGCCGTCCTTGTTGAAGTCGGCGGCGGTACGGAACTCGCCGAAGAAGTCGTCCGACTCGTCGGCGCCGGGGACGCCGGCGCTCGCCTGGTCGATGAACTGGGTCTTCGTGCCGGGTCCGCCGGCCGCCGTACCGAAGGTGACCAGGACACCGCCGCCGTCGCTGTAGCGGGTCTCGGTGCCGTACGAGAAGGCCGCGTAGTCGCGGTGGCCGTCGCCGTTGAAGTCGTCGGCGTGTTTGGCGGGGGCGGCGGTCGCCTGGGGCGCGGGGAGGGTCGGGACGGCTGCCAGGAGGGCGGTGGTCAGGACGGCGGTCAGGGGGAGCGTGCGCTTGCGCAAGGTGAGGGCTCCGGGGGGAGGGGGTGGGGAGGGCCCGCGTCCGGTGGGGACGCGGGCCCGGGAGAGGCGTGGCAGGGGTCAGTTCGCGAAGTTCACGCCGAAGGCGGGGGCGCCCGTGGTGGAGACTCCCGAGGTGCTCGGGCTGACGCTGCGACCGCCCGACGTGGTGATCTTCGTGCCGCTGGACGGCAGGTAGAGCACCGAGCCGTTGCCGGCGTTCTCGTACGAGCCTGCCAGCAGGTCGGCCTTGCCGTCGCCGTTGACGTCGTCGAGCTTGACCTCGGCGCCGAACGCGTCGTAGGCCTCGGCGCTGTCGGGGACGTTGGCCGTGTCCTGGGTGAAGTACTGGGTGCCCGAGGAGAGGTTGATGCCGCTCGCCGAGCCGTACAGGACGGTGAGCGAGCCGGCGTCGTCGATGGAGCCGATGTCCTCGCCCGGGGCGCCGACGACCAGGTCCTGGTAGCCGTCGCCGTTGATGTCGCCGAGGTCCAGCTCGTAGCCGAAGTAGTCGTCCTTCTCGGACTCGCCGGGGACGTTGCCGGACTCCTGGGTGAAGCCCGTCGAGGAACCGGGACCGGACGAGGTGCCGTAGGTGACGTTCACCTTGCCGCCCAGCGCGCCGTTGGGGATGGTCGTGCCTTCGGGCGTCTTGTTGTTCCAGTGGGTGCCCGTGACGATGTCGCCGTACCCGTCACCGTTGACGTCGCCGATCCCGGTGATCACACCCCCCTTCAGGGGGGTGGCGGACGAGGCGTTCAGGCCGCTCGCGGTGCCGGGCACGAAGTAGTTCGTGTTCCAGCCGGAGTCGGTCTCGGTCTCGAAGCCGTCGACGACGAGGTCGGTCTTCTTGTCGCCGTTGACGTCGCCCGCGTGGATGTTGAGCGGGCCCATCGAGGGGGAGCCGGACTGGATCGGGGGCGTGACCTTGTACCGGCCGCCCTTCGCCGAGCCCGTGGAGCTGATGCCGCCCTTGAGGACGTAGAGGGTGCTGGACGTGTTGCCGACGACCAGGTCGTCCGTGCCGTCGCCGTCGAAGTCGCCCGCGGCCAGGTTCTTGCCCCAGCGGTCGTGGGAGGAGGCGGCGGGGTCGGCGATGGTGACGCTGCCGGTGCCGGTCACGCCCGTCGCCGAGCCCCACAGGACGACGACCGTGCCGCCGTCGGTGTCACCGCTCACGTCCTCCTTGTAGGCGGTGGTCGCGAGGTCGTCGTAGCCGTCGCCGTTGAAGTCGCCGTACGCGCTGACCGCGCCGAAGTTGTCGTCCGTCTCGGCGCTCCCGGGAACGCCCGAGCTGTCCTGGCTCAGGACGGTGCGCTTGGCGGAGGAGACGCCGGTGGCGGTGCCGTAGAGGACGACGATCTGGCCGGCGCCCCCCTTGCCGTTCACGTAGGCGCCGTCGGCCGAGAAGGCCACGTCGCCGTAGCCGTCGTTGTTGAAGTCGGCCTGCGGGACCGTGGCGGAGTCGGCCGCCGTCGCCGTCACGGCCGAGAAGGTGAGCAGACCGCCCGTCAGCGCGGCCGCGGAGGCCGTCGCGAGAGCGAGACGCAGATGCTTGTGCATGCGGGGATCTCCTGCTGCATGCGGACGCCTGGCAGGCGTCCGCAGTCAATGGGGTGCCCGTTCCATCCCTGTTCGCCTGGATTTCAACAGGACGTAAGGAGGTCGTTGGCTAACAGGAGACCGCTGAGGGGGTCGGTGGGTTGTACGTGTATTCGAGAAATTTTTGTGGCCACTGAGGTTGGTGGGACAACGGGGCGAAAGGGGTTCGTCAGGCATAGGGGGGCCGGGGTGTCCGGGCGAACGTTTCGCCGTGGTCGTGCGTCTGCGGTGCGAGGCAGCGACAGACCAGCCCTTGACCGGTGAGGAGCACGACGATGAGTGGTTCCCGTGTACGGATCGCCCTGGCCGCCGCCCTGGCGATGGCCCCCCTGACCGTCGGGTGCGCGGCCCTGGACACCGGGGGTACGAGTTCCGCCTCGTGCGTGTTCGCCGTGGACTACGGCGAGAGGCAGTACGTCGAGGCGGGCGACGTCGACATCGTCCTCGGCGCGAAGGTGGGCACCGCGCGGGATTCCGTCTGTAAGGACCAGGGCGGCGGTGAGGAGGACCGGGTGCCGGTCGAGGACCTGGGCGTCTACACGGCGTACGCCGTCGAGGGCGTCGACACCGACGACGCGATCGCGGTCCGTGAGCCGCCGGGGGGCGAGGTGCGTGTCCTGGTCAACGCGGTCGAGGACGAGGGGGTGAACGCGGCGGTCGACCGGGTGTTCGGGAAGGACCAGCAGGGTGGCGAGGACGATGGCGGTTCTGACAGCGGTGACAGCGGTGACAGCGACAGCCCGGCGACCGTGGGGAAGTGCGCGCTCGTCGTGGAGTACGGGAACGAGGACTACATCGGCCGGGGCGACGCGAAGATCGAGCTGGGGGCCAAGGCCGGGCCGGCCCGAGCGGTGCCCTGCTGGGACACGCCCGGCGAGGTCGACCCCTCGGCCGACCCGGAGGTGTACCAGGCGTACGAGATCAAGGGGCTGGACCCGGCCGACGCGATAGCGATCGTCTTCTCGGCGGACGAGAAGCCGTTCTTCATGGTCCGCATGGGCGACGACCTTCCGCCCGAGGTCGAGGCCCTGCTCGCGGCCGAGGAGGGGTGAGCGGCGTGGGGCCCGAGCCGTACGTCTCCTGAGCCGTGCCTGCGGCGCCTGCCGCGTCTGTGGCGCCTGCCGTGTCTGTGGCGCCTGCCGTGTCTGCCGTGGCGCGACGGTGCCCCCGGTCCGAGGGGACCGGGGGCACCGTGTCGAGACTCAACTGCCTTGTGGAGGCGGCTACTTCACCGGCTGCGGCTCCGGCTCGGACTCCGTCTCGGCCGCGCCCGCCGGGGGCTCGTCGTCGGGAACCGGGGTCTTGACGGACTCCAGCAGCAGCTGGGCGACGTCGACGACCGTGACGGACTCCTTGGCCTTGCCCTCGTTCTTCTTGCCGTTGACCGAGTCGGTCAGCATGACGAGGCAGAACGGGCAGGCGGTGGAGACGATGTCCGGGTTGAGGGAGAGGGCCTCGTCGACGCGCTCGTTGTTGATGCGCTTGCCGATCCGCTCCTCCATCCACATCCGCGCGCCACCGGCGCCACAGCAGAAGCCGCGCTCCTTGTGGCGGTGCATCTCCTGCTGGCGCAGGCCCGGGACGGCGGTCATGATCTCGCGCGGCGGCGTGTAGATCTTGTTGTGACGGCCCAGGTAGCAGGGGTCGTGGTAGGTGATCAGGCCCTCGACCGGGGTCACCGGGATCAGCTTGCCCTCGTCGATCAGGTGCTGGAGCAGCTGGGTGTGGTGGATGACCTCGTAGTCGCCGCCGAGCTGCGGGTACTCGTTGCCGAGGGTGTTGAGGCAGTGCGGGCAGGTGGCGACGATCTTCTTCGCCGACTTCGGCTTGGCCGACTCCGGGGTGACCTTGCCGTCGTCGTCCATCTCCTCGCCGAACGCCATGTTCAGCGCCATGACGTTCTCCATGCCGAGCTCCTGGAACAGGGGCTCGTTGCCGAGGCGGCGGGCGGAGTCACCGGTGCACTTCTCGTCGCCGCCCATGATGGCGAACTTGACGCCCGCCATGTGCAGCAGTTCCGCGAAGGCCTTGGTGGTCTTCTTGGCGCGGTCCTCCAGGGCGCCGGCGCAGCCGACCCAGTACAGGTACTCGACCTCGGAGAGGTCCTCGATGTCCTTGCCGACGACCGGGACCTCGAACTCGACCTCCTTGAGCCACTCCAGGCGCTGCTTCTTCGCCAGGCCCCAGGGGTTGCCCTTCTTCTCCAGGTTCTTGAGCATCGTGCCCGCCTCGGACGGGAACGCGGACTCGATCATCACCTGGTAGCGGCGCATGTCGACGATGTGGTCGACGTGCTCGATGTCGACCGGGCACTGCTCGACGCAGGCGCCGCAGGTGGTGCAGGACCACAGGACGTCCGGGTCGATGACGCCGTTCTCCTCGACGGTCCCGATCAGCGGGCGCTCGGCCTCCGCGAGAGCCGCGGAGGGCACGTCCTTGAGCTGCTCCTCGGACGCCTTCTCCTCGCCCTCCATGGTCTTGCCGCCACCGGCGAGGAGGTAGGGGGCCTTGGCGTGCGCGTGGTCGCGCAGCGACATGATCAGCAGCTTGGGGGAGAGCGGCTTGCCGGTGTTCCAGGCGGGGCACTGCGACTGGCAGCGACCGCACTCGGTGCAGGTCGAGAAGTCGAGGATGCCCTTCCAGGAGAACTGCTCGACCTGGGAGACGCCGAAGACGTCGTCGTCACCGGGGTCGGCGAAGTCGATCGGCTTGCCGCCGGAGGTCATCGGCTGGAGACCGCCCAGCGCCGTGGCGCCGTCGGCGTTCCGCTTGAACCAGATGTTCGGGAAGCCGAGGAAGCGGTGCCAGGCGACACCCATGTTGGTGTTCAGCGAGACCGTGATCATCCAGATCAGCGAGGTGCCGATCTTGATCATCGCGACGAAGTAGATCAGGTTCTGCAGGGTGCTGGGGTCGAGGTCCTTGAACGCGAGGACCAGCGGGTACGAGGCGAAGTAGCCGGCCTCGTAGTGGTCCACGTGGTGGATGGCGCCCTCGAGGCCGCGCAGGGCGTAGATCGCCAGGCCGATGGTGAGGATGACGTACTCGACGAAGTACGCCTGCCAGGCCTTGGAGCCCGCGAAACGCGACTTGCGGCCCGCCCGGGAGGGCAGGTTGAGCAGCCGGATGGCGATCAGCACGAGGATGCCGAGGATCGTCATCACACCGATGAACTCGATGTACATCTCGAACGGCAGGAAGCCGCCGATGACCGGCAGCGTCCAGTCGGCCTGGAACAGCTGGCCATACGCCTGGGCGAGGGTGGGCGGCAGCGTCAGGAAGCCGATCGCGACGAACCAGTGGGCGAAGCCGACGATCCCCCACCGGTTCATCCGGGTGTGGCCGAGGAACTCCTTGACCAGGGTGATCGTGCGCGCCTTCGGGTCGTCCGTACGGCTGCCCGCCGGCACCGGCTGACCGAGCTTCACGAACCGGTAGATCTGCGCCACGGCTCGGGCGATCAGCGCGACGCCGACCACGGTCAGGACCAGCGACACGATGATCGCGGCGAGTTGCATTTCGGGGCTCCTCGGGCCTGCGAGGGTGATTACTAAGCAGTAACTTATGCAGTCCGTCTGAGACTACCCAGTTCTTCAGCCGCACTGTAGCCAGGGGGGCGGTGATCTGCGTCGCTGAGGGTTGCCTGAGTAGCGGCCTGTCGCGTTCCGGGGTGATCGTGCTGTTTCAAAACGATCGTGTTATTCGTAAGAAATTGTGACACTCCCCCCTACCGTGGATCCGTGCTGTACGGAATCCTCGCCGCCGCCTCCGCCCTGTTGCTGACCGCCGTGCTCTCGGCGGCCGTCCGCGTGCCCGCGCTGCGCCTGGGGATCGCGGAGCGCCGGCGCGGGCGGCGGGTGCCGTTGCTCGGGGGCCTCGCGGTGATGGGCGGGGTGGGGGCCGTGGCGTGGGTGGGGGAGTGGAGCGGGGTCGCTCCACTCGGGCGCGAGGCCGGATGGCTGATCGTCGTCGGGGCCGGGCTCGGGGTGTTCGGGCTGCTCGGTGATGTGTGGCGGCTGCCGGCCGTGGTGCGGGCGGCGGGGGTGGTCGTCGGCGCCGCGCTGGTCGTGCCGTATCGCGAACTGGGTGTGCTGGGCGGGATGGCGGGGGTCGTGTGGATCGTCCTCGTGGTGCACGGGTTCAAGGGGATGGGGCGGTCCGACGGGGTGCTCGGGGTGGTCGGGGCGGTCACCGCGTTCGCGTTGAGCGGGTGTGCGGCGGCCGAGGTCATGGACGGGCTGGCCACGCTGTTCAGCGTGCTGGCCGCCGCGCTCACCGGGTTCCTGATGCACAACTGGCCGCCCGCGCGTGTCGTGATCGGCACGTGCGGGGCGCTGTTCGTGGGCTTCCTGCTCGCGGGGGGTGTGCTGCACGTGTACGCCGTCGGGTACGGGGCCGGTGTGGGGGCGCCCTTCGCGCTGACGGCCGTGGCCACCGCCGACGTGGTGCTCGTCCTGGTCTCGCGGAAGCGGGCGGGGCGGGAGCTGTGGCGGGGCGGGCCGGACCATCTCGCCCACCGGCTGCGGCGGATCGGGCTCAGGCCGCCGGGGGTGGTGGTCGTGATGGGGGTCGCGGCCGCGGGGTCCACGGGGGTGGGGCTCGCCATCCACATGCTGTGGACGCAGCCGCGCACGGCGTGGTGGGTGGCGTTGGCGACCGGCCTGGTCGTCCTGGGCATGCTCTTCGTCCCGCCCCCCACGACGCGACCGGCCCCCACGACGTCCGTGCGCGTCCCCCGCCCTGTCCCCACGGGCGCCGCGCCGCACACCCGCCGCCACCCCATCCCCGGAGGCCGCGCCCCCGGCCCCCCGCCCCGCCCCGACCGCTTCCGGGAACAGGAGGCGGCGGAACTGGGGAGGAGGGGGTGGGTGGGGTAGGGGTGGTGCAGGTTGGGGGCGGGGTGGGGTGGGGTGCCTGCCGGTTGGGCTGGTTGGGCGGGCCTCGGGCGGCTACGGGGCGGCTGGTGGGCGAGGGGCCGGATGCTCGGGTTGGGGAGCGGCACTGGGGGCGGGGTGGGGTGCCTGCCGGTTGGGCTGGTTGGGCTGGTTGGGCGATGGGCTTGCGCCTGCGCATGGACGGGGGTCAGGGGCTGCGTCCGTGCGTCGACGGGGTCACCCGGTGCCCCGGTCGGCGGCGTGGCGGCGGTCCTCCTGGCCGGGTGGTTCGGCCTCCAGGCCGGTGGGGGTTCGCGCGCAGTTCCCCGCGCCCCTGACGGGCGCGAGGTCCTGGGGCCTGGTGAATGCGGGGTGCGGCTGCGCATGACGGGGGCTGCGGGCTGCGTCCGTGCATCGACGGGTCACCCGGTGCCTCGGGCGGCGGCGAGGCGGTTGTCGGCCTCGCCGTGGTTCGGCTGCCGGGCCGGTGGGGGTTCTCGCGCAGTTCCCCGCGCCCCTTAAGGGCGCGCCAGGCCCTGGCGGGCCTGAGGGAGCGGGGTGCGGCCCTCTGGGGTCCCACGCTCTCCTCGTCGCCCGTCGCCCGTCGCCCGTCGCCCGTCGCGTCGCGCACCGCCCACCACTCCGCACCGCCCCCCGGCCGCCCGCCCCTCGGCACCCCGTCACCCACCCCGCGCGTCACTCTCGTACCCGACGCGCGCCCGCATCGTGGACGTATACGCGCAGGTCAGACGGCGGTTGCGTATAAGGAAAACATAAGAGTTGAGTCTCCTCCGCTCAGGTCTGTTGACCCATCGGGGGGCGTCATGCACACTTGAGTCCGTTCCACTCAAGTCATTGTTGGAGGAATTGAAATGGCACGTGCGGTCGGCATCGACCTGGGCACGACTAACTCCGTCGTCAGCGTTCTTGAAGGCGGCGAGCCCACCGTCATCACCAACGCAGAGGGCGCCAGGACCACGCCGTCCGTCGTCGCCTTCGCCAAGAACGGTGAGGTGCTCGTCGGCGAGGTAGCCAAGCGCCAGGCGGTCACGAACGTGGACCGGACCATCCGGTCCGTCAAGCGTCACATGGGCACGGACTGGAAGATCGAGCTCGACGGGAAGCACTTCAACCCGCAGCAGATGAGCGCGTTCATCCTGCAGAAGCTGAAGCGCGACGCCGAGGCCTACCTGGGCGAGAAGGTCGCGGACGCGGTCATCACCGTCCCGGCCTACTTCAACGACTCCGAGCGCCAGGCGACGAAGGAGGCCGGTGAGATCGCGGGCCTCAACGTCCTGCGCATCGTCAACGAGCCCACCGCCGCCGCCCTCGCCTACGGCCTCGACAAGGACGACCAGACGATCCTCGTCTTCGACCTCGGTGGCGGCACCTTCGACGTGTCCCTCCTGGAGATCGGTGACGGCGTCGTCGAGGTGAAGGCCACCAACGGTGACAACCACCTCGGTGGTGACGACTGGGACCAGCGCGTCGTCGACTACCTGGTGCAGCAGTTCCGCGCCGGCCACGGCGTCGACCTCGCCAAGGACAAGATGGCGCTGCAGCGTCTGCGCGAGGCCGCCGAGAAGGCGAAGATCGAGCTGTCGAGCTCCACCGAGACCTCGATCAACCTGCCCTACATCACGGCCTCCGCCGAGGGCCCGCTGCACCTGGACGAGAAGCTCACGCGCGCCCAGTTCCAGCAGCTGACGGCCGACCTGCTGGAGCGCTGCAAGACGCCGTTCCACAACGTCATCAAGGACGCCGGGATCGCGCTGTCCGAGATCGACCACGTCGTTCTCGTCGGTGGTTCGACGCGTATGCCGGCCGTCGCCGAGCTGGTCAAGGAGCTGACCGGTGGCAAGGAGGCCAACAAGGGTGTGAACCCGGACGAGGTCGTCGCCATCGGCGCCTCCCTCCAGGCCGGTGTCCTGAAGGGTGAGGTCAAGGACGTCCTGCTCCTCGACGTCACCCCGCTGTCCCTCGGTATCGAGACCAAGGGCGGCATCATGACCAAGCTCATCGAGCGGAACACGACGATCCCGACCAAGCGGTCCGAGATCTTCACCACCGCCGAGGACAACCAGCCGTCCGTGCAGATCCAGGTCTACCAGGGCGAGCGCGAGATCGCGGCGTACAACAAGAAGCTCGGGATGTTCGAGCTGACCGGTCTGCCGCCGGCGCCCCGCGGCGTCCCGCAGATCGAGGTCTCCTTCGACATCGACGCCAACGGCATCATGCACGTGACCGCGAAGGACCTGGGCACGGGCAAGGAGCAGAAGATGACCGTCACCGGCGGCTCCTCGCTGCCGAAGGACGAGGTCGACCGGATGCGCCAGGAGGCCGAGCAGTACGCGGAGGAGGATCACCGCCGCCGCGAGGCCGCCGAGACCCGCAACCAGGGCGAGCAGCTCGTCTACCAGACCGAGAAGTTCCTCAAGGACAACGAGGACAAGGTCCCCGGTGACATCAAGACCGAGGTCGAGGCCTCCGTCGCCGAGCTGAAGGAAGCGCTCAAGGGCGAGGACACCGCCGAGATCCGCACGGCCACCGAGAAGGTCGCGGCCGTCTCGCAGAAGCTCGGCCAGGCCCTCTACGCCGACGCCCAGGCCGCGCAGGCCGCGGGCGGCGAGGCCGGCGCCGGCGCCGGTGACGCCAAGGCCGACGATGACGTCGTCGACGCCGAGATCGTCGACGAGGACCGGAAGGACGGTGCCGCGTGACGGAGGAGACCCCGGGCTTCGACGAGCAGCAGCCGCAGTCGGCTCAGCCGCAGCAGCCTGATGTCCCCTCCGGCTCCGAGGACGCCGAGCCGAAGGCCGCCCCCCAGGAGGGGGCGGCCCCGGCCGGGGACGCGGCAGCGACGGCCCAGGTTGCCGGTCTGACGGCGCAGCTGGACCAGGTGCGTACGGCGCTCGGTGAGCGCACGGCGGACCTCCAGCGCCTCCAGGCCGAGTACCAGAACTACCGTCGCCGGGTCGAGCGCGACCGGATCACGGTCAAGGAGATCGCCATCGCGAACCTCCTCACCGAACTCCTGCCCGTGCTCGACGACATCGGGCGCGCGCGGGAGCACGGCGAACTCGTCGGCGGCTTCAAGTCCGTCGCCGAGTCCCTCGAGACCGTGGCGGCGAAGATGGGACTCATGCAGTTCGGCAAGGAGGGCGAGCCCTTCGACCCGACGATCCACGAGGCCCTGATGCACAGTTACGCGCCCGACGTCACCGAGACGACGTGCGTGGCGATTCTCCAGCCGGGGTATCGCATCGGCGAGCGCACCATCCGCCCCGCGCGGGTGGCCGTGGCCGAGCCGCAGCCCGGCGCGCAGACCGCCAAGGCCGAGGAGGCCGAGGCGGCCGACGACAAGGAGAGCGGTGGCCCGGACGAGGGCTGACGCCGACGGAGTGCACACCCGGTGGAAGGAGGGACGTCGCGGATGAGTACGAAGGACTTCATCGAGAAGGACTACTACAAGGTCCTCGGCGTCCCCAAGGACGCCACCGAGGCCGAGATCAAGAAGGCGTACCGCAAGCTCGCCCGCGAGTACCACCCGGACGCCAACAAGGGGAACGTCAAGGCCGAGGAGCGCTTCAAGGAGATCTCCGAGGCCAACGACATCCTCGGTGACCCCAAGAAGCGCAAGGAGTACGACGAGGCCCGCGCCCTCTTCGGCAACGGCGGCTTCCGCCCCGGACCCGGCGCCGGCGGCTCGTTCAACTTCGACCTGGGCGACCTCTTCGGAGGCGGCGCCCAGGGCGGGGGGCAGGCGGGCGGCTTCGGCGGGGGCATCGGCGATGTCTTCGGCGGCCTGTTCAACCGGGGCAGCTCCGGCACCACGCGGGTGCAGCCCCGGCGCGGCCAGGACATCGAGTCCGAGGTCACGCTGAGCTTCACCGAGGCCATCGAGGGCGCGACCGTGCCCCTGCGGATGTCCTCGCAGTCGCCCTGCAAGGGCTGTTCCGGCACCGGCGACGCCAACGGCACGCCCCGGGTGTGCCCGACGTGCGTCGGCACCGGCCAGGTCGCGCGGGGCTCCGGCGGCGGCTTCTCCCTGACCGACCCCTGCCCGGACTGCAAGGGCCGGGGCCTGATCGCCGAGAACCCCTGCGACATCTGCAAGGGCTCGGGCCGCGCCAAGTCCTCCCGCACCATGCAGGTCCGCATCCCGGCGGGCGTCCTGGACGGCCAGCGGATCCGGCTGCGCGGCAAGGGTGCCCCCGGTGAACGGGGCGGCCCGGCGGGTGACCTGTACGTCGTCGTGCACGTCGACCCGCACCCGGTGTTCGGCCGCAAGGACGACAACCTCACGGTGACCGTCCCGGTGACCTACCCCGAGGCGGCGCTCGGCGGAGAGGTCCGGGTCCCGACCCTGGGCGGACCGCCGGTCACCCTGAAACTGCCTCCGGGCACCCCCAACGGCCGTACGATGCGGGCCCGGGGCAAGGGCGCCTTCCGCAAGGACGGCACCCGGGGGGACCTGCTGATCACGGTCGAGGTGAGTGTCCCGAAGGACCTGTCGGGGAAGGCTCGTGACGCGCTGGAGGCGTATCGCGAGGCGACCGCGGGCGAGGACCCGCGAGCGGAGCTGTTCCAGGCCGCGAAGGGAGCATGAATGTGATGGACGGCCGCCGTAGAAACCCCTATGAGCTGACGGAAGAGACACCGGTGTACGTCATCTCGGTGGCCGCCCAGCTCTCCGGTCTGCACCCGCAGACCCTGCGCCAGTACGACCGTCTCGGACTGGTCTCCCCGGACCGCACCGCCGGGCGGGGCCGTCGCTACTCGGCCCGTGACATCGAACTGCTGCGCACCGTCCAGCAGTTGTCGCAGGACGAGGGCATCAATCTGGCCGGCATCAAGCGCATCATCGAACTGGAGAACCAGGTCGCCGCGCTCCAGTCCCGGGTGGCCGAGATGGAGGCCGCCCTCGACGGCGCCGCCGCGGCCATGCGCCAGCGCGAGGCGGCGGTCCACGCGTCGTACCGGCGCGACCTGGTGCCGTATCAGGAAGTGCAGCAGAGCAGTGCGCTGGTGGTGTGGCGGCCGAAGGGTCGGCAGACATCGGCCGACTGACGGTTCGGCAGACATCGGCCGACTGACGGTTCGGCAGACGTCGGCCGACTGACGGTTCGGCAGCCGTTCGTCTGACGGCTCGTCAAGTACGGGCAGGGGCCCGGAGGTTCGCACGAACCTCCGGGCCCCTGCCCGTTTCCGGTGTCAGCTCCCGGGGTTCAGTTCGGTCGCCGTCACGACCTCCGCCTCGCCGGTCCACTTGTAGTGCGAGTTCCAGTCGTCGTCCACGGCGTCGACGAAGAAGCAGCGTTCCTCGCCGTCCGGGTCGGTGCGGTACTCGTACGAGGTCGTGGTGGCCGACAACCACTCCACCTCGCCCGCGTAGCACATCTGCTCGCCCTCGTCGCCGACGAGTTCGCCGCCGTAGACGACGTACCGGGCCAGGTCGGGCGTCGGGTTGGCGTCCCAGTTCAGCTCGAAGCCGTACTCGGTCGGTGTGGCGGTCAGCCCCGTGACCGCGGAGGGCGGGGTGTCGTCCCGGCGCCGCCCGTCGACGGAGGCGGACCGCGCGGACTCGTTGCCCGCCGCGTCGACCGCGGTCACCCGGTAGTGGTAGGTGACGCCCTGCTCGGTGGAGGCGTCCCGGTACGAGAGCTGGTCGGTGGTGCCGACCCGGGTGTAGGTGCCGTCGGCGCTCGCCGCCCGGTACACCCGGTACGACGACGCTCCCGTGACCGCCGTCCAGCCGACGCGGATGCCGCCGTCCTCGGAGGTGTCGGTGATGTCCACACCCTGGGGAACGCCGGGCGCGACCCGGTCGACGGTGGTGACGGCCTTCTCCGCAGTGCTCTGCGACTCGTTCCCGGCCTGGTCGAGGGCGCGGACCACGTAGTGGTACCGCGCGCCGGTGACCGGGAGGGTGGCGTCCGTGAACGACGTCCCCGTGGTCGTCGTCATCGGCTCGGCGAAGGCCCCGCCCGCCGCGCGGCGGTACACGCGGTAGCCCCGGAGGTCCATCTCCTTGTTCTTCGCCCAGCTCAGCTTGGCCTTGCCGGTCGCCTGGTCGTACGCCATGGCGAGACCCGCCGGCGTCAGGGGGGCGACCTTGTCGACGGTGGCGGAGGTGCGGGGTGTGTAGGTGAACTTGACCTTGGCGGAGCCGGTCCAGTTGACGTAGTCGACGCGGAGGGTGTGTTTGCCGGCGGGGATGGTGAGGTTGACGGTCTTGGAGACGGTGGTGGTGCCGTTCTTCCAGAGGTCGATCTTGCGGGCGCCGGTGGTGCCGGGGTCGAGGTAGACGCGGATGCCGTCGAGGCCGGAGGCGGAGAGGGTGAAGGGGCCGCCGGAGCCGAAGTCGCGGGCGAGGGTCCAGCGGACGCCGAAGTTGTTGCTCGGGAGTCCGGTGGCGGGTGCGCCGGTGCCCCAGTTCTGGTCGATCGTGCTGTCGCAGTCCGTCTTCTTCGGGGTGCCGGAGAAGGTGGTGTTGGCGAAGAGCTGCCGCTTGAAGACGGGGGAGGCGCAGGTCACGGCGGCGGACGCGGGCGCGGCCGCCGCCGTGAGCAGACCGGCCGTGGTGGCGAACACGACGGCGGTGGCCGTGCCGGCGGCCGTACGTCTGGCTGGGATCACTGGTGTCCTTGTGTCCTACGGCCCTTACGGTTTCGGGGCCTTGGGTCGTGTGAGGGGCGGTCGAGTGCTCAGGGGGCCAGGGCCGCCCAGGCGTCGCCGGGAGCGGATTCGGTGCCGTCGGCGTGGAGCGCGGTCACCCAGTAGAAGTGGGTGGTGCCGGCGGCGGCCGTGGTGTCGGTGTACGACGTGCCGGTCACCGGGTCGGCGGTCAGCGGCTCGTACGCGGCGGTGGCCGGGTTCCACCGGTACACCCGGTAGCCGGTGATGTCCGTCCCGTGGTATGAGCTGTCCAGCTTCCAGGTGAGGTCGACCGCGCCGCCGCCGTCGGCGACCTCGGCGTTCACGTCGACCAGCCAGTCCGCGGGGGTCTCCACGGTGGGCCGCAGGTCGAGCTCGGTGACGGTCGTGGACACCATCGTGTCGGCCGACGTGTAGTTGGAGTTGCCCGAGGTGTCCACCGCGTCCACGAAGTAGGTGTGGTCCTCGCCGTCCTGGAGGTTCGCCGAGTCGACGAGCCGGCTGGTGCCCGCTCCGACCGTGCCCACATGCGTGTACTCGGTCCCGTCGTCCACCGTGCTGCGCCGGAACACGTTGTACTCGGCGAGGTCGGTGACGGGGCTGTCGTCCCAGTCCAGGACCGTGCCGTACTCGGTGGCGGTGGCGGTGAAGCCGGTGACGAGCGGCGGGGCGGTGGCGTCGCCGTAGCCGTGGGAGATGGTCTGCGAGGGGCCCGACTCCCGGCCGAGCGCGTCGATGGTCGTCACCCAGTACACGTAGAACCCGTCGTTGGGGCTCGGCACGACCGTGGTGTCGGTGCAGGCGTAGCTGTACTTGGTGCCGTAGGCGGTGTCGACGAGCGTCGGCTCGCAGGGCGCCACCCGGGAGTCGACGACGTCGAACGTGCCGGTGGCGTCGTCGAAGCGGCGCTCCTCGCGGTGGACCCGGAACGTGGTGGGCGCGTACGGGGACACGTCCCAGCGCAGATCGACGCCACCGCCGTCCTCCGGACGGTTCTCCGTCTTCCACAGGTACGGCACCGCGAGCGGCCGGGCGATCGACACCACGGACGAGTACGCGGTGTTGCCCGCCGCGTCCGACACCGCGACCTTGTAGTACGAGGTCTCCCCGTACGGGGCGGTGGCATCGGTCGCCGAGTTGCCCCAGGGGCCCCTGACCTCCTCGAACGGTCCGCCGGGCGCGGCGGCCCTCAGCAGCCGGGTCGTCTCGGCCCCCTCGGACATCCACCACAGGGACACCCCGTCGAGGGCGGACTCACCGCTGACCTTCAGATCCCGGACGGTCGGCGCGATCCGGTCCACCGTGGTGACCGGCTGCTGGGCCGTGCCCGTCGACGCGTTGCCCGCCTTGTCGTAGGCGCGGACCTCGTAGTAGTACGTCGCCCCCGACTTCGGCAGCCCGGTGTCGGTGAACGAGGTGGCGGTGGTCGTCGCGAGCGGTGTGCTGCCGAACGAAGCGCCCTTGAGTCGCCGGTAGACCTTGTACCCGGCGAGGTCCATTTCCTTGTTCTTCGCCCAGCTCAGCTTGGCCTGGCCGGTGGTCTTGTCGTACGCCACGGTCGGGGCGGCCGGGGCGAGCGGCTTGACCTTGTCGACGTCGGCGGAGGTGCGGGGCGCGTAGGTGAACTTGACCTTGGCGGAGCCGGTCCAGTTGACGTAGTCGACGCGGAGGGTGTGTTTGCCGGCGGGGATGGTGAGGTTGACGGTCTTGGAGACGGTGGTGGTGCCGTTCTTCCAGAGGTCGATCTTGCGGGCGCCGGTCGTGCCCGGGTCGAGGTAGACGCGGATGCCGTCCAGTCCGGAGACGGAGAGCGCGAACGGGCCGCCGGAGCCGAAGTCGCGGGTGAGGGTCCAGCGGACGCCGAAGTTGTTGCTCGGCAGCCCGGTGGCGGGTGCGCCGGTGCCCCAGTTCTGGTCGATCGCGCTGTCGCAGTCCGTCTTCTTCGGGGTGCCGGAGAAGGTGGTGTTGGCGAAGAGCTGCCGCTTGAAGACGGGGGAGGCGCAGGTGACGGCCGCGTTCGCCGTCGTGGCGGTCGCGGTGAGCAGGCCGCCGGCGGAGGCGAGCACAACGGCGGTGGCCGCGGCCGTCGTCGAGCGTCTGGCTGAGGTCATGGGGTCCTTCAGAGGGGGTGCCGATCGTCGCCGGCGAGGGACGACGCCGGTGACGATCAGACGTTTGGGGTGGGGGGATGGTTGTACGGGGTGGGTGGGACGGGGGAGGAGGGTGGTTCGCGAAGGGGGTGGGTGGTGCTGGGGCGCGTAGGGGAGGTCGTTTCTGCGTCACCAGTTCGAGTGAAGTGAGGGCGTTTTCGCAGGTGAGGCTGTGCCGGTGCACGTCACCATCGATGACTACGCTGGCGGGGGCGCTGTCACGCTTTTCACCCAACCTCGTCCGGATGAAGCCGACTGGGATGACATCCGCCGTGTCCCTAGCGGCACGGAGGCCGTCGTCCCGGAAGGCGCTGCCAAGGGCTTGGTCATTATTGGTGAGGCGATCACAGGGCCGAAGCGGGACTGACTCCCGGCCCGCCCGGCGACGTCCTCGGGCCCCCGGTTCACGTTTCACTGCGCTATCAGCGCCGACGTATAAGCACCGACTTCGGGGAGTGACCCGCCGAGTTGTCCGCTACGCGGGGGGACGCGGGCGTTTCAGGAGAGGGCGGCAGGGGGTCGGTGACGAACCAGCCCCGCTGAGGTACGGCGTACGCCCAGCCTTCGTCGGCCAGCAGGCCGAGCCCTCGCCGCACGGTAGTCCGGGCGATCCCGTACCGCTGCACGAGCTGGGCTTCACTCGGCAGCATCCGCCCGGGCTGCCAGTCACCGCGCTGAATCTGCGCGCGGAGAATCTCGGCCAACTGCCGGTACGGGGTCAGGGGCGCGCCGTGGTCGATCTCAGCGTCAGGGTTCATGGAGACGACGCTAAGAGCTCGTAACACGGTCATGCGGCCCAGTCCCAGTAGTCCTGTGGTGGTGGAGCGTGGGAGCGTGGGCCTAGATCGCGGGCGACGGCTTATGTGGGGAAGAGTGGCTGGATGAGCGTGATGTGGGCGGCGACGTCGCCGGAATCTGGGCTGTTCCATCCGGTTGAGAGACGTTCAGAGGTGAAGGACCTGGCAGACCGCTTCAACGACCTGCGTTCCTGCGGCCAGAGGTACGTCGAGGTTCGGTCGCCGAACAAAGAGTTCCCGGTGCTGATCCTGGCCTTCCGAGGTGATCACGCGGTCGTCCATCTGATGAGTGACGCCGAGCGGATGTCTCTGCTCGTAGGAGACGGCACCGTGCCCTCGGGGGCCGAGGTCGAAGTTCCGATCATGGACGACCTCGCCGCGTTCACGGGCGCCTTTGTCTGGGACACCGATCGCACGTGGGACCTGGTGCACGACTTCACCCAGACGCTGGCGGCCGGCCCTCTGGGTGAGTGGTGTGAGTTGTAGCTAAAGGCTTGTGACACGATCACGACCGGTGCTTCTTCAGTCACCTCCAGCAGATGAGACTGCAGGCCAATGAGACGAAGACGTCGTGGAGTTCGGTTCGGCGTTCCCAGCGGACGGCAAGGCGTTTGAACTGGTGGAGCAGGGCGAAGGTCTGCTCGACGACGTAGCGGAGTTTGCCCAGCCCCTTGATGTTCGGGGCGCCCTTGCGGGAGATGACCGGCAGGATCCGGCGCTTGCGCAGCTCGTCGCGGTTGGGGTTGGGGTTGGAGTCGTAACCCTTGTCCCCGAGCAGCGAATCGGGGCGGTGGCGTGGCCGTCCGGGACGCCCTGCCACGGGCGGGAGGCCGTCGACCAGGGCGAGGGTCTGGGTGACGTAATTGACATTGGCAGCAGTCGTGATGACCTTGAGCGGGGTGCCGCGTCCGTCGCAGATCGAGTGGTGCTTGCTGCCCGTCTTCCGCCGGTCGACCGGCGACGGACCGGTGTCGGCTCCCCCCTTTTCGCGCGGAGGTGGGAGCCGTCCACGCACGCGCGGGACCAGTCGAGTTCGCCGGCCGCGTTGAGTTCGGCGAGCAGGATGAGGTGCATCCGGTCGAAGGCACCGGCCTGCTGCCACCGCTCCAGGCGGCGCCAGCAGGTCTGCCCGGAGCCGAAGGCGAGCTCCAGCGGCAGGAGTTGCCAGGCTATGTCGTTGTAGAGGACCTACAGGATGCCCTGCAGACACAACCGGGTCCGCCACCGGCCGTGGGCCCGGCGACCGGTCGGGCCAGGGCGGCAGCAGCGGCTCGATCAGCGCCCACAAGTCATCGTCCACGATCCACGGCCGAGTACTCACAGCATCACGAACGGCCGAATCGTCACATCAGTCACGCCCGACCAGGGCACCTCAACAAGATCGTGTTGCGAGCTCTAAGCATGTGGACTGAGGGGCACTCCTTGGGATACGTATCGCGACGAAGCAATACAAGGCGCCGCCATGAGCGTAGAGAAGCGCCCCGGCTGGAAGGGTGAAGCTGTAGCGGCGGTCGGGCCGTAGCGGCGGTGGGTGTTCGGGGATTCCCCTGGGCGCCCACTTGCAGCAGGGTGCCCTGTGGCGCTACGGCCGTCACCGCTGTGCTCGGAGGGGGCGAATCGGCCCGGTAAGTGGTGACCGGGGACAGTCCGCTGGATATGGATGACGTGGCCATGATCGAATAGGGTCGGATTCCGCAAAGCGCATGCGAGCGCGGGAAAAGTCGGCCGACTCGGGGGAGAACGCACGTGAACACTGGATCGGGGCTGCGGCGATTCGTCCGCCTGGCGGTTGCCGGCCCGGTGGTGCGGGCCGCTCCCATCCGACCCGATCGCATCGCGGACCCGGTCATCGATCGACTCCAGCGGGCCCGGACGCTGCTCGGGCTTCTGGCCAGCGTCTGGCTGGTGATGGCCTACCCCATGCGGAAGGGCCGGGAGGACTTCGTCCTGGGCAAGGTCGAGAACCTGATGATGGGCTGTGCCGTTCTGGTGGCTGCCGGATCTGTAGGCATCACGGTCTTCATCTTCGCGGCGCGCCCGCCGCTGCGGCGCCTGTACGCGCGCCGTCTCGTGAGTCCGCTGACAGTGCTCGCCGTCCTCGCCCTGGAGATGGGCATGTTCTGGCTTATGCTCCAGGCGGTGCGGGGCAACGTCCTTTCTCCAGATGGCCTCAACGCGTGGTTGTCCGAGTCCGATAAGCCAGAAGCAGGGGCCGGTACCGTGATCCTCGGCCTGGCGCTCGGTTTGCTGGCCCTCGTGGCTCCCATCGCCTACTTCCTTCTGATGCTCGTCTCCGCGATCACCATTCTGGTGACCACGTACACGGCGCTCAACTCATGCTTTCGCGTCGGCGATGTGCACGAGCTGCTGCCCGGGCTCCTTTCACCACTGCTGGTCTGGTCGCTGTTCTTCATCAGCCTCTCCGATGGCCCCGACGTCTCGGCTCCGCCGGAGGTGCTGTACTCCTTCCTGCTCGGCGGGCCGCTGTCGGTGACGGCGCTGTCCTTCTGGGAGATACGTCGACTACGCACGAAGTACGGGATGAACTTGCGGGCTGCGTTGGCCCGATAGGGCCGTACCGGAGGGAATTGCTTTCCTTGTCCGTTGTGAACAGCGAGCGGTATCTGGTTCCCAAGTTCACACGAAATCAGAGCAGTTGATGACGGAGCTCACTGTGCTGACCGAAGTCGACTGGCGGAAGGTCGGCCCGGAACAGACGGAGGCCGCTCAACAAACTCTGATCCTGACCAGCGGCTTTAGCGAACTGCAACTGGAGTACCAGACACAGCAGCTGGCCAACGGCGAAGCGAATCAGCTCCGCTACGCGGACGGTGTACTGCTCTGTGTCGTCACGCATCGCTTTCCCGCCCTCCCCGCCCCCGACCTCGCTCGCAGAGGAGCCCAGCCTGGCGGCAGAATGATCTCGGCCGACTGAAGGTCGGCCACGACACAGGAGCGGCGTGCCCAGCGCGTGGGCGTTCACCCAGGTTCGGGGCGCTGCCTGATTGAGAGAACGGGGAATGTCTGTGGGACGCCTTGTCCAGACCGGAATTGCGGCCGGAGCCGCGCTGCTGCTCACCGCGTGCGGCGGCGGAGCAGCCGAGGAAGACGGAAAGGCCGCAGTCGACAGCGGCGGTAAGAAGAAGGTCACGGACGTCAAAGCCGCCTCGCTGGCACAGAAGGGATCCCTGACGGTGGCGTGGTGCCACGTGATACCGCAGGGTGAGGACGACGACGACGCGCTGTTCGGGCTGACCCTGCGCTCGTACTCCGTGAAGGACGGGTCCGTGGTCGCGGAGCGCCACGCGATCCTGCCGACCGACGTGACACCGAAAAGGGTCTGCGATCCCGGAGGCAACGACGGGGCCACCTGGGCCTTCAACAAGGATCTCTCGCTGATCGTGGGCATCAAAGAGGCGGAATTCAAGGAACGGGCCGGAGCGTACGACCTGACTACCGGGGAGGAGGTCTCGCCGCCGCCCGCGGACGAATTCACCGAGCGCCCCGACAGCTCGGGGGCGGCTTTCCACCCCGTCACGGGGCTGCTCTGGGTGAGGCAGGGCGTCTACGAGGGCGAGACCGACTACGCCACGCGCGACGCCAAAAAGGGCTATTCGACTGAGAAGAGACTGAGCGACGAGGCCGCCTTCAGCCAGGACGCCACCACGACCGCCACGGCAAGGGCGGCGGCCGGCAGTCATGCGGCGCTCACGCCCAACGGCAGCGTCGAGGCGTGGTGGAATGACGACGACCTGCGGACCAGCGGACTCGGTCTGGAGCGTGTCGGGGACGATGAGTTGATCGAGAACAAGCAGCTAGATGACGGGCCTGCTTGCAGGCCCGCGTTCTGGCGCACCAACACGTCTCTGGTGTGCGGCCTGCGGGAGATCGTTTTCTCGTCTGACTACAAGTCGGTCGTGTCGGACGAGGAGCTGGTCCCCGCCAACGACCGTGACAACGGCACCCCGCTCCTCTCCCCGGACGGCAAGGGCTTCGCGTTCATCTCCGAGGGTGAGGGCGATCGGCTGGCCCTCTTCCGCGCCGACTTCACGTCTGGCGGCAACGCCCAGCCGGTGAAGGTCGCCGACCTGGAGGCGCCTCTGGACGGCTCTGACGACCACATCGAGACGCTGGTCCGCTGGAATTGAACCGGTAGTCGACGATCATCAGTCAGCACGTTCGAAGGCAGGGGAGCACCGGGTACGTCCCGTCCCCCTGCCCGCTGCCCGAGTTCTGATGAGGACACGGGGCAACAGAACAACGGGGAGAGAGAATATGCGCACGTGGACGACTCGAGCAGTACCAGCCGCGGTGGGAGCCCTCGCACTCACTGCGGCACTGACGGGCTGCAACGACTCGGCGACGGGCAAGGCCAAGAGCACCGGAACGCCGGAGGCGGACGGCAAGGCCACCAACGCACAGACCGTCTACCGTCTGGGCGAGGCCAGCCCGCCCCAGGAGTCCAGCATGACGCGGTCGAAGGGCAGCACGTTCACAGTCGCCCCCGTCAAGGTGGAGACCGGCACGAAGACCGACATGGAGAACTCCGGCTTGAAGCTGGACAAGAGTGACGGCCCGCAGGTGCCCGTGTACGTAACGGTCAAGTACGCCCACGAGAGCGGCAAGGCCATGCGGCTGGGTGACATGGATGACGACCTGGTCGTCAAGACGAGCGGGAACCAGCGCACCAAGGCACTCCTCGTCCTCTTGGGACAGGCCACGTGGCCGAACTGCCCCACACCGGATACCGAGAAGCAGCTGGGCGCCGGACAGTCCGAGACCGTCTGTACCGCCTTTCTCATCCCCGCGAGCCAGACGCCGGCCGCCGTCGAACTGACCCAGGGCTACTACAACCCCTCACTCGAGTGGCCGGTCAAGAACTGACCTCGCCAGCAGTGCGGCCCGGCAGAGGGCCCCGACGCCTTTCGTCGAGGCCCTCTCGTCACGAGACGGTTTCGTACGCGCGTGCAACTCGCCCCATCCAGGGGTTGTCTTTAGCTCTGATCAGCGGCCTCTTGCGAAGCCCACTGCGCGGCATATCGACCTTCCCCAGGGCGGTTGGGGGGCGAGCAGGCGCGGCGTTGGCGGACATCATCATCCGCCGCCGATTACTTGAGGTCATAAGCGTCGGCAAGCTGCATCTGACCGCTCATCCCAGCTCTCTTTCACAACTGATCAACTAACTCACACATCGCGCTTTGGTGAACCGGTGAGACCAACGGGGTGTAACGGTTGCTTCGGTGCGCATTGCGCGAAAGCCGAAGTCGGCTCTCCACGCTCGTCCTTCGCTGCGCGTCCGGCACGGAATGACCTCGCGGACCGCCCTCGGCCGCTGAACCGTCCGCCCCGGTATGACGTCTCACCAGGGGAAACGCGTACGTCGCCGGTTGGGGAGGCACTCATGGCCATGGTCGGACTGTTCTGGATCGCTGAGGACGGTGGCGTGTACGTCGGGGCGCAGCCGGAGGGGTACGGGCCCGGGGTGCGGCTGACGCCGGACTGGGTGGAGGGGCTCGGGACCGGGCAGCGCGGGGTGTGGGGATGGTCGGAGGTCCGGTCGGTCGCCGTCCGGTATGTGCGGATCCGTTCCGCCGCCCGGCTGCTCGCCACCACGGCCGTCGACCTCGTCACCAACGCCGTCGCGGGCGGCGAGGCCGCCGCCGCGTTCGAGGTGCACCTGGAGACCGCCGACAGGACCGTCGAACTGAACGCACTATCGGCAGCCGCCCTCGGCGGGTACGTCCAGTCCGAGTACGACCTCTCCGTCGCCCTGCTGGACCGCCTAGTGGCGGGCTCGGCGGACGTCGAGACCCTCGCGAGCTGGGGCCGCGCCCACGCCGTCGAGGGCACGCCGCGCCGCGAGCAGCGGGAGGCCCTGCTGCAGACGTGGGCGACCGGGGGCTGAGGCGTCGGGGTCGACCCTCGAACCGTCCCTCCCAGGTTCGCGGGATCCGGTCCCCTCCTCCACCGTCCCCACAATGACCACGGGAACCGGGACACCGGAGGGACACATGACCGCACGGGACACCCCCACAGGGCACTCACAGGGCTCCGCACGGGAACCCAACAGAGCGCCCCACAGGACGGTCCGCACGGCACCCCATACGGCGGCGCGCGACAGGACGCAGGGCGCGCCACCGAACGCCGCTCGAGGCAACGGCATCTCCGTGACCCATGCCCTGGAGGCGGACGACTGGTCGAACGCGGAGACGGCGGCGTACGTGGCGGCGATCGAGGCCGTCAACGGGGCGGTCGGCGCCTACAGCGCGCGGTTCGCGGCGGAGGAGGTCAAGGACGCCATCGACTCCGCCGTCATCATGGAGGCGCGCGCCGCGCAGGGGCGGCTTGCGGAGGAGCGCGAGCGGCTGCGCTCGGCCGACCGGGAGCAGATCGCGCGGGCCCGCACGCGTTACGCCGCGCTGGCCCATGAGGTGCTGGAGGGCCCCGCGTGAGCGTGATCGACCCCGCCGAGGTCGAGCGGCACCGGCTGCCCGGCGCCGAGAACCGGCGGATCTTCCGCCGCATCGTCCCCGACCTGCTGGCAGGCCGTGTCGAACAGGAGACGCCCACGGTGGTGTTCCTGGCGGCCAGCCCGGCGCGGGCAAGAACCGGGTCACCGAGATGGTGGTCGGCCCCGCTCCCCACCGCCCCACGCGATAGCGCGCTTCGCCCACGGTCCTCCACCTGCCACCGTGGACCGCCACCGCCACCGCCACCGCCACCGCCACCGCCACCGCCGACCGCCGGACGCCCCCGGCAGTGAAGTCCACCACTCGCCCCGTCGGGTCCGGCGGTCGGCACGGGGTGCCGGGTACCTGACCTCGGTCACAGCTCCCGCGAGCCCCACCCCTCCCCAACTGCCTTTCCTCCGACACCCCTTGGTGCCCTGGGGCACTCGACGGCAGTCGCCGGCGCGGGCCACGCGAAGGGCGAGCGGCGGTGCCGGGGGGCTTTTGCTTTACCCTCTTCACACCGAGACCACACAAGGCTGTTGTCATCTCGTTAAGTGATTGGTCCTTGACGCTGAGGTGATCACCGCGTTGGCTTTCAGCCACCTGGGTCGCAGTGCTGCGCGCCCACGCCCGGAAGGCCCTTGATGTGAACGCCCGTACCACCAGCACCACCCCCAGCACCCGTATACGTCGTCGTACCGCCGCTCTGCGCCGTACCGCCACCGCCCTCGTCGCCTCGGCGGCGGCCGTCTCCCTCGCCTCCTGCGGCGTCTCGGACATCGGCGACAGCGCGGAGGCGAGCCCCACGAAGGGCGACGACATCACGGTGGGTGTGCTGTTCCCCGACAAGGACACCAAGCGGTACGAGCAGTTCGACTACCCGAACATCAAGAAGAAGATCGCCGAGCTGACCGACAACAAGGGCGTGACCCGGTACGCCAACGCGGACAAGGACCCGGAGACCCAGAACAGCCAGATCGAGCAGATGGTCGCGGACAAGGTCGACATCATCATCGTCGACGCCGTGGACTCCAAGGCCGTCGCGCCCGCCGTGCAGAAGGCGGACGACGCGGGCATCCCCGTCATCGCCTACGACCGGCTGGCCGAGGGACCGATCGACGGCTACGTCTCCTTCGACAACGAGCTCGTCGGGCAGGTGCAGGGGCGCTCGCTGGTCGAGAACCTGGGTGACAGCGCCGCCAACAAGATCGTCATGATGAACGGGTCGCCCGCCGACCCGAACGCGGCCATGTTCAAGGAGGGCGCGCTCTCCGAGCTCCAGGACAAGGTGACGATCTCCGAGTCGTTCGACACCAAGGACTGGGACCCGAAGGTCGCCAAGGTCAACATGGAGCAGGCGGTCGCCAAGCTCGGCGCCGACAACATCGACGCCGTCTACGCGGCCAACGACGGTATCGCCGGCGCCGTCATCGACGTGCTGAAGACCGCCGGTGTCGCCAAGGTGCCGCCGGTCACCGGGCAGGACGCCGACCTGGACGCGGTGCAGCGGATCCTCGCGGGCGACCAGTACATGACCGTGTACAAGTCGTTCCCGACGCAGGCGGCCGCCGCCGCCGAGATGGCCGTCGCCAAGGTCCAGGGCCGCTCCATCGAGTTCGACGCCCTCGCCAAGGACAGCGTCGACTCCCCGACCACCAAGAACATCCCGGCCCAGCTGGTGCCCCCGGTCGCGCTCACCAAGAACAACATCCAGGACACGGTCATCGCCGACGACATCTACACCGTCAAGCAGATCTGCACCGCCGCCTATAAGTCCGCCTGCGACGCGGTCAACCTGAAGTAGCACCGAGTCCTCCGGGGCTCCCCCTTCACGCCCACGGCCCGGCAGGGTCACCGTCGGCACTCGGCCGCGGTGGACCCGCCGGGCCGTACCCGTACCCGTACCGGGCGGATGATCACCATGGTCTAGGGTTACGCCTTGTCATGTCGTGATCACGGGGGACGACTGTCGCATGCCGCAGAGCAACGGGAACACCCGCATGCCACGTGAGCGCACCGCCGCCACGGGCCGCGCCGCGACGGCGTCTGCCGGAGCGCGGCTCAGCGGCAGGGCACCCACGCCCGCGCCGGTCTTCTGAGCCCCAGCCTGCCCCGCCCCCGCTCACGTTCCGCTCTCTCGGATCCCCAGAGGACCTCCCTTGCGCACCCACGCACCCACCCGCCGCCGTACGCCTGCCGTCCTGGCCGCGTCCGCCTGCGCCCTGCTGCTCACCCTCTCCGTCTCCGCCTGTGGTGAGGACGGCGAGATGCTTCCCGTGGCCAAGGACGCGACGGCGGTCGCGGGCTTCCTGGACGAGCACGTCGGGTGTGAGGACACCGACTACTACGTGGGCGACGACCTGCAGGAGTTCCGCACCGAGGTCAGCTACGCGGTCGACAGCGCGGGCGAGTGCGACGTCAGCGAGACCACCGACATGGACTTCGTGCACTTCGGCAGCATGGGTGCCTTCCAGAAGGACGTGGTGAACTCCGACATCGTGAACGACGCCGGCCTGATGGTCGGCATGAACTTCGCCGTCGACGCCGACGACGACGAGACCGCGAAGACCCTCCTCGACGCGGGCCTGCTCTACCTGATCTGCGATCCGGGCGTCGAGATTCCGAGCACCTACCGACAGGACGAGGGCGAGGCCGGCTGCGTCCTGACCGACTACGCCCGCGAGGAGCCGGAAGAGGAGTACTGAGCCGCGCCTCGTCGAGTCCCTCCGGCGCTCACCTCCTCCGGCGGCCGCCCGAAGCCCTCGCGCCCCCAACCGTGTGCCCCCGTCGCCCTCAAGCCACCCGCGTGAACTCGACCGTCACCTCCGGGGGCCCTCCTGCCACCCCCCGGTAGATGCCCTTGTGCGGGGTCACGTCGTCGTAGTCGCGGCCTCGGCCGACGATGACGTGGGACTCGTCGGCGGGGACGCGGTTGGTGGGGTCGTAGCCGGTCCAGTCGCCCGCCCAGTACTCGATCCAGGCATGGCTCTGGCCGGCGACGGGGCGGTGGAGTTCGGCCTCGCGTTCCGGGTGGAGGTAGCCGGAGACATAGCGGGTGGGCAGGCCGAGGCCGCGGAGCATACCGAGGGTGAGGTGGGCGATGTCCTGGCAGACGCCGGCCCCCTGCTCCCACGCCTCGAACGCGCTGGTGTGCACACCGGTCGCGCCCGGCACGTACGCGACGTGGTCGGCGACCAGGGCCGAGACCGCGATCGCCGTCTCGTGCGCGGAGAGACCCTCCGAGGCCTCCCGGGCCCGGTCCAGCAGGCCCTGCGGGAGCGTCGTACGGCCCGTCGCCGTCAGGTACTCCAGGAGGCGGGAGTCGGCGGTCAACCGGCGGATCTCCGCCCGGTCCGGCGCGTCCGGCGGCGGCTCGGGCGGGGACGTCTCCACCAGGCTCGTCGCGGTGATCGTCAGATCGGAGTGCGGCTCGATGAGGTCGAAGCCGGTGACCTGGGTGCCCCAGTAGTCCCAGTACGACCAGGTGGGCGTGGAGGGGTTGACCAGGACCCGGGCGTCCAGCGTGGTCTGGCCGGGCAGCGTCAGCGGCGTCATGCGGACCTCGTTGTGGGAGGAGGCCGCGGGCTGGGCGTACGCGACGCGGGTGGTGTGCCGGATGCGCAGACGCCGGGTCGCCCTGGGAGCCATCGAGGACGTCGCGGCCGTCGCCGCCGTCGCGGGCAGGTTCATCGTGCTCACGCGCCTTCCTGGGCCCACTCGACGGGCCCCTGGTACGGGAAGAACTTCTCGGCGACCGCCTCCGCCGAGGCCATGCACGCCTGCTGGAGGTCGCGCAGCAGCGCCGGCAGTCCGGCCTCCAGCGCCTCGGAGTCGAGGTATTCGAGGTGGGTGCGCAGGGCGCCGATCGGACGTCGGGCCGGGTCCTGGCGGGGCCGGCCGAGCGCCGACAGGCACTCCTCCGCCGTGGTCAGGGCGTGCAGCGCCGAGCGCGGGAAGTCGCGGTCAAGGAGCAGGAACTCCGCCACCCTGGGGCTGTCGCCGAAGCCGCCGTACACCCGCGCGTACGCCTCGTCGGCGCCGCTCGCGCTCAGCAGGGTCGGCCAGTCCGGCGCGTGCGCCGCGTCCAGCACCCGTACCGACAGCAGCCGCACCGTCATGTCCACCCGCTCCAGGCTGCGGCCCAGCACCACGAAACGCCAGCTGTCGTCCCGGCTCATCGTGGAGTCCGCGAGCCCGAAGAAGAGCGCCGCCCGACGCCGTACCAGCTCCAGATACGCGTACGGGCCGCCCGTGCGGCGCGCGGCCGTGCGCTGGTCGGCGAGCGCGTGCCAGGTGGAGTTCAGGCACTCCCACATCTCCGACGACACCGCCTCGCGGGCGCTGCGGGCGTTCAGCCGGGCCGCCCCGAGCGCGCCCTCGATCGACCCCGTCGAGCGGGCGTCGAAGGCCAGCCGGTCCAGCACCTGCTGCATGTCGCAGTGCCGGTCGGGCGCGTCGACGCCGAGGATCGCGTAGAGCGAGCGGCAGGCGGCGTCCTCGTCGCGCCAGGGGTCTTCGAGGAGGCGGTGGAGGTAGGCGTCGAGGATGCGGCCGGTCGCGTCGGCCCGCTCCACGTACCGCCCCGTCCAGGTCAGGGCCTCGGCTATCCGGGAGAGGATCACGTCGTTCACTGCTGCTGCGCTCCTTCCTGGACGACCGCGCGGGTGCCGTCGGGGCCGAGCTGGCGCGGCGCCTTCTGCGGGAGCGGGCCGCCGGGCTCCTCGGGGCGCTGCTCGGCGGGGCCCTCGGCGAGCACCCAGGTGTCCTTGGAGCCGCCGCCCTGGCTGGAGTTGACGATGAGGTTGCCCTCCTGGAGGGCGACGCGGGTCAGCCCGCCCGGCAGGACCCACACGTCGCTGCCGTCGTTGACGGCGAAGGGCCGCAGGTCGATGTGGCGCGGGGCCATCCGCTCACCGGCGAGGGTGGGGGAGGTGGACAGGGCGACCGGCCGCTGCGCGATCCAGCCGCGCGGATCGGCCGCCACGGCCTCCCGGGTCCGCTCCAGCGTCTCCCGGTCCGCCTTCGGCCCGATGACGATGCCCTGCCCGCCGGCCCCGTCGACCGGCTTGATCACCAGCCGGTCGATCTGGTCGAGAACCGCCTCCAGCTGTCCGGGCTCGTCCGGCCGGAAGGACTCCACATTCGGGAGAATCGGTTCCTCGGAGAGGTAGTAGCGGATGAGGTCGGGGACGTACGTGTAGAGCAGCTTGTCGTCCGCGATGCCGTTGCCGACGGCGTTCGCCAGCGTCACGTTGCCCGCCATCGCGGCGCTCATGACGCCGGGGCAGCCGATCACCGAGTCCGGCCGGAAGTGGAGGGGATCGAGGAAGTCGTCGTCGAGCCGCCGGTATACGACATGGACCGGCATCTCCCCGCGCGTCGTCCGCATCCACACCCGGTTGGACCGGCAGACGAGATCATGCCCCTCCACCAACTGCACGCCCATCAGCCGGGCCAGCAGGGCGTGCTCGAAGTAGGCGGCGTTGTTGGGGCCGGGCGTGAGGACGACGACACGCGGATCGCCGATCCCGCCCGGCGCGGCGGCCCGCAGCGCGGCGAGCAGCCGCTGCGCGTACCCGTCCACCGGCACCACGTGCTGCTCGGCGAAGAGGGACGGGAACACCCGGGTCATCGCCCGCCGGTTCTCGATGACGTACGACACCCCGGACGGCACCCGGACGTTGTCCTCCAGCACCCGGAAGTCGCCCGCCTCGTCCCGTACGAGGTCGATGCCGGCGACATGGATACGAACCCCTCCCGGGGGCTCCACGCCGTGCGCGGCCCGGTGGAAATGGGGGGAGTTGAGGAGCAGCCGCCAGGGCACCACCCCGTCCTCGAAGGCCCGGCACGGCCCGTACGCGTCGGCGAGGTACGCCTCCAACGCCCGTACGCGCTGGGCCACTCCGCGCTGGATCAGATCCCACTCCAGGGCGTCCAGGATGCGCGGCACCAGATCCAGCGGCCAGGGTCTCTCCTCGCCCGCGAAGGCGTACGTCACGCCCCGGTCGGTGAACGCGCGGGCCATCTGGTCCGCCCTGAACCGCAGTTCGGCCGGCTCGATCGGCTGGAGCGCCGCGAGCACCGGCTCATAGGCGGCCCTGACCTCACCCGGCCGCTCGAACATCTCGTCCCACGCGTCGGCCAACGCGTACGCGTCAAATATGTCCGCCATGGCCCGACGGTAAGCGCGCTCCGTAACGCCCTGATCACCGATGCGTTTCCGCCATCTTGCGGGAACGGCCACGACCTGCGGAAACGGAGGGTTTGAAGTACGGCCGGGTGGGGGAGACGCGGCGCGGCCGCGCGGGGGGAACAGTCACCGGGATCTCCGTCCGACGACCTGCCGTTCGCGCGGGCGTGCGGGGACGCAACAGGCCCGACGCGGCGAGGGCGCAACGGACCCGGCGCAAGGCGGGCGTGCCGGACCGAGGCGTGCGCGGGGCGCTTCCGTCGTTGACTTCAGCGAGATTCATGCGAGGAACCCCGGGCGTTTACGCCTGGGAGGAATCGCATCGTGTGGTGGCGACGCGGAGGATCGCAGTGTCCGGGAGTTCAGGTGCGGAGCGCCCGCAGGGCTGCGGCGAAGCCGGGGCAATGTCGAACGTATGGCTGGTGGGTCGCTGGATGGTGGGACAGGTGTGCGGAAGTGGTCTGTGTGTGCGGGTGGCTGTGTAGGTTCGGGTGTCATGAAGCTGGTGGTGCAGGTCAAGCTGTTGCCGACGCCCGTACAGGCGGCGGCGCTTGAGGCGACTCTGCGTGCCTGCAACGAGGCGGCGTCCTGGGTGTCCGGGGTGGCCTTCGCCCAGGATGTGAAGCGGAATTTCGCGCTGCGCGAGCACACCTACCGCGAGATCAAGCAGCGGTGGGGCCTGGGGGCGCAGGCTGCCCAGCACGTCATCAAGAAGACCAGCGACGCCTACCGCACGCTGGCGGCGAATGAGAAGGCCGGGAACCTGGGCAAGCGGTGGCCCAAGCGGTACCGGCGCGCCACCGAGAAACCGATCACGTTCCGGCCTGACGGTGCGCAGCCCTTTGACGACCGGATGCTGTCCTGGCAGATCACCGACCGGACCGTCTCCATCTGGACGTTGTCGGGGAGGGTGAAGCAGGTTGCGTTCACCGCCTCCCCGGAGCAGCTGGCCCGTCTGGCCCTGTACCGCAAGGGCGAGTCCGACCTGCTGTACCGGAACGGCATGTGGTTCCTGAACGCCACCTGAGATCCCCGAAACCGAACCGAACGCCGATCCGGACGGCTTCCTCGGTATCGACCTGGGGATCGTGAACATCGCCACCACCTCGGACGGTCAGATCATGGCGGGGCGCGAACTCAACCGGTGACGGCTGCGTGAACGCACGCTGCGCACCAAGCTGCAAAAGAAGAACACCCCGTCTGCCAAACGCCGGCTGAAGAAGCGGCGGCGCAAGGAGGCCCGGCGGGCGAAGGACATCAACCACAAGATCGCGAAGCATGTGGTGGCCGAGGCAGAACGCACCGGACGCGGAATCGCCCTGGAGGAACTGACGGGCATTCGCGAACGGGTACGGCTTCGCAAGCCCCAACGGGCCACCCACTCCAGCTGGAGCTTCGCTCAGCTGGGCGCGTTCATCGCGTACAAGGCCAAGAAGGCCGGGGTGCCGGTGGTGTACGTCGATCCGGCGTACACCTCCCGCACCTGCGCCGAATGCGGCCACATCGACAGAGCGAACCGGGTCTCCCAGGCGTGGTTCGCGTGCCGGTCCTGCGGATTCGTTGATCACGCAGACCGCAACAGCTCCCGCAACATCCGCGCCCGCGCGGAAGAGTTGTGGCGACGCGGGGCGCAGTCAACCGCCCCAGACCCACCCCCGACATCCGGGAGCGGGACCGGACGCAAGCGCAGCACCACAGCCAGTGGCGCCCGCTGTGCAAGCCCGGGGCTCCAGTCCCGGGTCGTTGACCTTGTTGCAGGGCGCACTGCCTGAGGGGTGGAGAAACGCGGACGTAACCGCACCTATGAGGGCATAACCCTGGCGCAGCCGTGTTGCGGAGCCGGTGCGGGCCGCGCATAGTTGCGCTGCGAGGGGGCTGGAACCGGGGGTGAATTGGGCGATGGCCGGGCACGCGACCGAGGAGCATCCGCACGGTGCCGACCGGCTCTGCGCGGCCGGGGACCGCGTGTACTCCCGGGCCGTACGGCGGGGCCGGGTCCCGCGCGCGGACGCCGACCCCGTGCCCTGTCTGCTCGAACTCGCCCTGCTGCACCCCGACCCCGACGACATGGGCTGGCTGGTGCCCACCTCGCCGCAGGAGGTCATGACCCGGCTGCTGCGCAGTGTCCACGCCGAGGTCAGCGCCAGTCAGGCCCGGGTGGGCGCGGCGGTGGACGCCGTCGAGTGGTACGCGGGCCTCGGCGGCTCCCGGGCCCGGCACGCGGCGGAGAGCACGGCGATCCGGGTGCTCGACGGGCTGTCCCGGATCCGCGCGGCGATCGACGAGGCCACCGACCGCTGTACGACCGAGGTGCTGACCGTGCAGCCCGGCGGCATCCGGCGCGAGGACGAACTGCGCGAGGGGCTGCACCGGGCGCTGGCGATGTGCCGGCGGGGTGTGCGGATGCGGGACCTGTACACGCATGTGGCCCGGCACGGGCAGGGCCTGCACAACTACATGGAGCTGATGGGGGAGTCGGCGGAGGCCCGCACCCTCGACGAGGTCGTGGAACGCCTCATCGTCTTCGACCGCACGGTCGCCTTCATCCCCGCGAACTCCGACCGCACCATGGCCCTGGAGATCCGCCACCCCGCGCTGGTGGAGTACCTGGTCACGGTCTTCGAACGCCTCTGGCGCCTCGGCGTCCCGCTCGCCACGTCCCTCCCGTCGACCGGCGTCGCCGGCATCACCCACCGGGAACGGTCCATCGCGGCGCTGCTGGCGGAGGGCCACCAGGACGCGGTGGTCGCGGAGCGGCTCGGCATCAGCGTGCGCACCTGCCGCGCCCACATCGCCCGCCTCTCCGAACGCCTCGGCGCGGCCAGCCGCACGCAACTGGGCGTCCGCATCGCGGAGGCGGGCCTGGACGGGCCGCCGCGCTCCTCCCCGGACGACCTCCCGGCCCTGCCGACCCCAACTCCCGTGACGCCTACGGCCGCCACAGTCCCTACGGCTCCTACGGCTCCTACGGCTCCTACGGCTCCTGCTCCAGGATCCCCGACCGCCCGATGAGATACCCGAGCTGAGCCCTGCTCTCACTGCCGAGTTGGGCGGCGAGCTTGGCGATGTGGAGGCGGGCGGTACGGACGTTGAGACCGAGCCGATCGGCGATGGACGTGTCGGTGTGCCCCTCGACCAGCAGGCGCGCGATGGCACGCTGGCGCGGGGTGATGCCGTCGATCACGGGCAGCTGGACGGCCTCGGGGTACATGGGCGTGGCCAGGTGCCAGAGGCGGTCGAAGGTGGTGGCGAGGAAGGAGATCAGGGCGGGATGCCGGATCTCCAGGGCCAGAGTCTGCTCGGCGTCGGCGGGAATGAACGCCACCGTGCGGTCGACGAGGATGAGCCGGTCGGTGACCTCGTCCAGGGTGCGCGCCTGGGCGTCGCCGCGCAGTTGCTCGTAGCGGGCCCGGATGAGGGGCGAGTGCCGGAGGGTGTGGGGATAGAGCGTACGGATGCGGGCGCCCCGGGCCAGTACGGCCTGATCGCGGCCCAGTGAACCGGCTTGGCCGTCCCGTCCGCGTGTGCCGTGCTGGTGGTTGCGCGGTTGGATGCAGAGCAGCTCCCGGCTCGCCTCGGCCAGGGCGTCGGTGAGGGCGGTGTTGATCTGCTCGACGCCGCCGAGCAGGGTGATCGCCGGCGTTCCGCTGTCGGCCGGTGCGGTCCGCCGCTCCGCGATGCGCAGTAACGGTTCGAAGGACGCCGTGAGTTGCTCCTCCCGGCGCCGTTCCTCGGCGACCCGGTCCTCGATGCCGCGCAACAGCCGGTGCAGGGCGGTCGCCGGGCCGGTCGGCTCCAGCCAGTCGGGGTCCCCGACCGCCGGGTGCAGCAGCCCGGCCTCGACCAGGCAGGGCGCCGCGACCGCCTCCTCGCCGCGCACCCGCCCCTCGCGCAGCGCCCGCGCGTACAACTCGCTGCCGGCCGCGCACAGTTCGTCCCTTCGGTGCCCGTGGACCCCGCTGGTCACTCGCGCTCGCTTCCCTCGGCCGTCAGTGGCTGTGCCCCTGTTCCAGGATCCCCGACTGCGCTATCAGATAGCCGAGTTGGGCCCTGCTGCCGCTGCCCAGCACGGTCGCCAGCTTGGCTATGTGGGCGCGGCAGGTGCGGACGTTCATGCCCAGGCGGCGTGCGATGGCCTCGTCCACGTGGCCTTCGACGAGGAGCTTGGCGATGGAGTGCTGGATGTCCGTGATGCCGTCGGAGGCCGTCTCGTAGGGGGCCCCGGCACTCAGCGGGACCGCGCGGGACCACATGAACTCGAAGACCTTGACCAGGTAGCGGACGAGTCCGGGATGGCGCAGCTCCAGGGCGACCTGCCGGTCGTCCCGCACGGGGATGAAGGCGACGCTCTCGTCGCAGATGATGAGCCGCTCTACGAGTTCGTCGATCGTCCGTATCTCCACCTTGCCGTCGCCGATCTGGTCGATGTAAGCCAGACGTTCGGGGCTGTAGCGGGCGGTGTGTTGGTACAGGGTGCGCAGCCGTACTCCCCGTTCGATCAGCGGTCGGTCGCGCTCCAGTCCTTCGATGAGCCGCTGCTCGGGGCGGCGGCGCCCGCTCGGCTGGACCGTCAGCATCTCCGTCTGGCACTCGGCGGTGGCGAGGTCGAGTGCCGTGTTGATGCGGTCCAGTCCCTCCAGGACCGTGATCGAGTGCGTGGGCGCGGTCTCCTGGGCGGTGAGGGCCATGAAGGGCTCGAAGGCGTCGGAGAGCTCGATCGACAGCCGTCTGCGCTCGCTGATCTCGCGCTCGAGGGGAGTCAGCCGCTGGGCCAGTGCGACCAGGGGGGCCACGGGACGCAGCCAGCCGATGTCGTCCGGATCCGGGTGGAGCAGCGCGAACTCCACCAGGCAGGGCGCGGATTCCACGTCGGCGCGGGCGATACGTCCTACCCGCAGGGCGTTCGCGTAGAGGCGCCCACCTTCCTCGCACAGCTCGGTCACTGAATGGGGATGTGCCGCTTTAGTTCGGTTTGTCACCAAATCTCCACCCCCCAGGGTCCTGAACATGCAGGAACATGATGCATCGATTATGTGGCCATGACGTGCCCGAATGAGTCATCGTCGTACCCGACGGGGGAAGAGGGGACCTTCAAGTGAGGACGAAGCCGACTATGCGTAACAGAATGCTTCGCTCGGTGCTTGTCGCCGCCTTCTCCACCGTTGTGGCTTTCGGTGCGCTGAGCGGCCTTTCCGGCACGGAGAGCGTTGCTCGACCGGCGAACGGTGACGAGGCGTCGACTGCCGTGGTGGCAGCTGAAGCCGGTTCTACCGCGGAGACCGGCGAACAAGACAGCGTCTGGGACTGAATGACATGACGACTCCTCCCGACGACCGTTCCTTCCGGCGCGAGATGGCCACCGCCTATCGCTCCGGCTGGCACTTCATCGACCTGGCCACCGCCATCCCCCACAGCGGTGACTCGTTGATGGTGACCGTGTTCGGCGAACCGGTGGTGGTGACCCGGGACGAGGACGAGGACATCCGGGCGTACCGGTGTCTGCGGCGACCGCGCGGCGCGCCGCAGCCAGTACGGTGTGCCGTTCGGTACGGGATGGTCTTCGTCAATCTCGACCAGCGCGACCACCGGCTCGCCGAGCCGGAGACCCCGGCCTCCACGGCCGTCTCAGCCACCCCCCGCAGTGCCTGAAGCGATTCCCCCGTCGTTTCAAATCGCTCAGGCGCTTCCCCAGCAGCGGCGTCACCGTGACCTGAACACGGTGACGCCGCTGCAGGTTTACGGCGACATTTCAGGATGCCGCCCGGTATCGGGTCCACCCCGCCCGCCCGTCCATCTGTCCGAAAAAAGGTCAACCGGAAGCGGGCGGTCACCGTCGGCGCGCCGGCCGCGCCCGGGCGCACCCGGTCGCACCCCCGGGTCAGCCCCGCCCCAGCGCCCGCGTCAACTCGATCTCGATCACGACGCGCTCCGGATTGGGTCGCGGCTCCCTGCCGTACCGCTCCGCGTACCGCCGCTCGGCCTCCGCGACCCGCTCGCGGTCCTCGTACACCCGGGCGAGCCCCTCCAGCGTGGCCCAGCGCGCCCCCTCCAGTTGGCACACCGCGACCCGGGCGCCCTCGGCGCCCGCCGCGCGCACATGCCGCGCCTTCGCGCTCCCCGTACGGGTGATCACCCGAGCGAGACGGGCCTCGGGTTCGTATGTCACTCCGACCGGCACCACATGGGGGCTGCCGTCGGCGCGGAGGGTGGTCAGTGTGCAGAGGTGGCGCTCCTGCCAGAAGGCGAGGTAGGCGGCGTCCGGGTCGTCCAGGTCCACGCGATAGATGCTCACGGTCCTGGAATGTAGCGGCCGACCCGGCGGCGGGTCCGAGGGGAACCCCGAGGGAACCCCTCCCGGCGCCACCTTGAGTGGAATAGACTCAACTTTGTGTACGTTGCTCAAGTCACCGTGGCCGACGGCTGACGCAAGGAGGGAAACGCGAACGTGGACGCCGAGCTGACCAACAGGAGCCGGGACGCGATCAACGCGGCCAGCAACCGGGCCGTGTCCGAGGGGCACCCCGACTTCACCCCCGCCCACCTGCTGCTGGCTCTGCTCCAGGGCCAGGACAACGAGAACATCACGGACCTGCTCGCCGCCGTCGACGCCGATCAGGCGGCCGTGCGCGCGGGCGCGGAGAAGATCCTGGCCGGTCTGCCCAGCGTGACCGGCTCCACCGTCTCGCCGCCCCAGCCCAACCGTGAGCTGCTGAGCGTCGTCGCCGAGGCCCAGGCCAGGGCGAAGGAGCTGGGCGACGAGTACGTCTCCACCGAGCACCTCCTGATCGGGGTCGCGGACAAGGGCGGCCAGGCCGGGGACGTACTCTCCCGGCAGGGGGCGAACGCCAGGAAGTTGCAGGAGGCGTTCCAGAAGGCAAGGGGAGGACGCCGGGTGACCACCGCCGATCCGGAGGGCCAGTACAAGGCCCTGGAGAAGTTCGGGACCGACTTCACCGCCGCAGCGCGGGAGGGCAAGCTCGATCCCGTCATCGGCCGGGACCAGGAGATCCGGCGGGTGGTGCAGGTGCTCAGCCGCCGGACCAAGAACAACCCCGTGCTGATCGGTGAGCCCGGCGTCGGCAAGACGGCCGTCGTCGAGGGGCTCGCCCAGCGGATCGTCAAGGGCGACGTGCCCGAGTCGCTGAAGGACAAGCGGCTGGTCTCGCTCGACCTGGGCGCGATGGTCGCCGGGGCGAAGTACCGGGGCGAGTTCGAGGAGCGCCTGAAGACCGTCCTCGCGGAGATCAAGGACTCCGACGGGCAGATCATCACCTTCATCGACGAGCTGCACACGGTCGTCGGCGCGGGCGCCGGCGGCGACTCCGCGATGGACGCCGGCAACATGCTGAAGCCGATGCTGGCCCGCGGTGAACTGCGCATGGTCGGCGCCACCACCCTCGACGAGTACCGCGAGCGCATCGAGAAGGACCCGGCGCTGGAGCGCCGCTTCCAGCAGGTGCTGGTCGCCGAGCCGACCGTCGAGGACACCATCGCCATCCTGCGCGGACTCAAGGGCCGCTACGAGGCCCACCACAAGGTCGTCATCGCGGACGCGGCGCTGGTCGCCGCCGCCACCCTCTCCGACCGGTACATCACCTCCCGCTTCCTGCCCGACAAGGCCATCGACCTCGTCGACGAGTCCGCCTCGCGGCTCCGCATGGAGATCGACTCCTCGCCCGTCGAGATCGACGAGCTCCAGCGGTCCGTGGACCGGCTGCGCATGGAGGAGATGGCCCTCGACAAGGAGACCGACGCCGCCTCCCGCGAGCGCCTGGAGCGCCTGCGCCGCGACCTCGCCGACAAGGAGGAGGAGCTGCGCGGCCTCACCGCCCGCTGGGAGAAGGAGAAGCAGTCCCTCAACGCCGTCGGTGAACTCAAGGAGAAACTCGACGAGTTGCGCGGCCAGGCCGAACGCGCCCAGCGCGACGGCGACTTCGACACTGCCTCCAAGCTCCTCTACGGCGAGATCCCCACGCTGGAACGGGCGTTGGAGGAGGCCTCCGAGGCCGAGGAGGAGGCCGCCGCGTCCAAGAACACGATGGTCAAGGACGAGGTCGGCGCCGACGACATCGCCGACGTCGTCGCCTCCTGGACCGGCATCCCGGCGGGCCGGCTGCTGGAGGGCGAGACGCAGAAGCTGCTCCGCATGGAGGACGAGCTGGGCCGCCGCCTCATCGGCCAGACCGAGGCCGTGCGGGCGGTGTCCGACGCCGTACGCCGCTCCCGCGCCGGTATCGCCGACCCGGACCGCCCGACCGGCTCCTTCGTCTTCCTCGGCCCGACCGGTGTCGGCAAGACCGAGCTGGCCAAGGCCCTCGCCGACTTCCTCTTCGACGACGAGCGGGCCATGATCCGCATCGACATGTCGGAGTACAGCGAGAAGCACAGCGTGGCCCGGCTGGTCGGCGCGCCCCCCGGCTACATCGGCTACGAGGAGGGCGGCCAGCTGACGGAGTCCGTCCGCAGGCGCCCGTACTCCGTGGTCCTGCTCGACGAGGTGGAGAAGGCCCACCCGGAGGTCTTCGACATCCTCCTCCAGGTCCTCGACGACGGCCGCCTCACCGACGGCCAGGGCCGCACGGTCGACTTCCGCAACACCATCCTGATCCTCACCTCGAACCTGGGCAGCCAGTACCTGGTCGACCCGCTCACCACCGAGGTGGTGAAGAAACAGCAGGTCATGGACGTGGTGCGGGCCTCCTTCAAGCCGGAGTTCCTCAACCGCCTGGACGACCTGGTCGTCTTCTCCGCGCTGAACAAGACGGAGCTGGAGCGCATCGCGAAGCTCCAGATCGACCGGCTCGCCAAGCGCCTCGCCGAGCGCCGCCTCACCCTGGAGATCACCCCCGCGGCCCTGGCCTGGCTCGCCGACGAGGGCAACGATCCGGCCTACGGCGCCCGCCCCCTGCGCCGCCTCGTCCAGACCGCCATCGGCGACCGCCTCGCCAAGGAGATCCTCTCCGGCGAGATCAAGGACGGCGACACGGTCCGCGTGGACACGTTCGGCGAGGGAGAGGGCCTGATCGTGGGTCCGGCGACGGGCGGGCCGACCGCCTCCGGAACGGACGGCACGACCTCCCCGTCCACCTCCCCGTCGATGGAGAAGAACCCGTGACCGGGGGTACCCGAAAGGTTCCCGGCCACGCTCGTAGCTGAATCCCCTCCCGGATCCGGCCAAGGGCGACGAACCACGCGGGGCGGGGGTTGCCACTCCCGCCCCCGCATGGGGGAGGATGGCGGAATCCGTACGAAGGGAAAATCACGGTGAGCATCGACCCGTCCTCGATTCCGAACTTCGGGGGCCAGCCCGAGCCGCAGCCCGGCCCGCCGCCCGGCCCCGTGGTCCCGGATCAGGACCTCGTGAAGCAGCTCCTGGACCAGATGGAGCTGAAGTACGTCGTCGACGACGAGGGTGACCTCGCGGCGCCGTGGGAGGAATTCCGTACGTACTTCATGTTCCGTGGCGAGGGTGACCAGCAGGTCTTCTCGGTGCGCACGTTCTACGACCGGCCGCACCAGATCGACGAGAAGCCGGCCCTGCTGGAGACCATCGACGACTGGAACCGCCGCACGCTGTGGCCCAAGGTCTACAGCCACACCCACGACGACGGCACGGTCCGTCTCATCGGCGAGGCCCAGCTGCTGATCGGCACCGGCGTCAGCCTGGAGCACTTCGTCTCGTCGACGGTGAGCTGGGTGCGCGCGGCCATCGAGTTCGACAAGTGGCTCGTCGAACAGCTCGGCCTGGCCGAGGACGTCGACGAGGCCGAAAAGCCCAAGGACGACGAGGGCGACGCGTAGCCGCCCCCTCCGCACCTCCGTGGCCCCGGGGCCGTTCGACCCCGGGGACGCCGCGGAGGCCCGGCGCACGACGGCCGGAACAGCCCCGCGGACAGATAGACAGACAGCAGGCAGCAGACAGACATACGAGAGCCCGGCCGGAGCGCCCGCCACCATGGCGATGTGCCCCGACCGGGCTCTCGTACGTTTCATTCGCGCCAGGGTGACCTGCTGCGAGAACGGGCCGTGATGGAGACAACCGGACCGGGAGAGCGGCGCTCGCGTGTCGCCCGGCGGTCCTGAGGATGCGGAACCGCGACGGCTGCGACCGCGGCTTTCGCTCCGCAGGACACAGCCACTGCCGGGACTGCCGCACCCGGAACCAACTACCCGCGACCGGCTGAGCAGGTCGCGCATGGCCAGCATGTCCGCGCAGGGCACCGCCCGCCGTATCCTGACCGCACGAGGGAAGGAGCCGTCCATGAGCGTCGACGCGATCGTGCACACCGAGTTCCCCAAGGGATACACGGTCCTGTTCGGAGCTGACGGAAAGGTGATCATGACCCCGCAGAGCGAGGAGCACTCCAGCACCATCCGGTCGATGCAGATCGACTCCGCTCACGCCCTCGGCCGTCACGCGAAGGTCACCTCCGATGTCTATATCGACTTCCCCGCAGACGAGAACTCCGCCCCCGACCTGGCGATCCTGCGCGAGGACGCACGCAAGGAAGGCAAGCGGTACAGCTTCGAGGACGTCCTGCTGATCTCCGAGGTCGTCTCGACCTCCTCCGCGCGCAAGGACTACGACGACTGCACGGCCAAGTACGGTCGCTACGGCATCCCGATCTACCTGGTCGTCGACCCGTACGCCCAGGAAGTCGTCCTCCACACCCAGCCGACCGACACGGGTTACATCGCGGCACACACCCACAAGTACGGCACGGGTAAGCTCCCCATCCCCTTGGCCGACGGCCGCACCTTCACCCTCGACCTCGACGAGCTCCCGCTTCCGGAGTGATCGGCGATCGGAGGAGCCGTACGACGGTGGTCAGCGCGCGAAGGCCGACCGGAGCCGCTTAGCCGCCTCCTCCAGCACCTCCGTGCGCTTGCAGAAGGCGAACCGTACGAACGGGGCGCCGGCCTCGCGGTGGTCGTAGAAGACGGCGTTCGGGATGGCCACCACGCCCGCGCGTTCGGGCAGGGCGCGGCAGAAGGCGAAGCCGTCGGTCTCGCCGAGTGGGCGGATGTCGGTGGTGAGGAAGTACGTGCCCGCCGTGCGGAAGACCCCGAAGCCGGCGTCCTTCAGGCCCGTCGCCAGCAGGTCCCGCTTGGCCAGCATGTCCGCGCGGAACGCCTCGAAGTAGCTGTCCGGCAGCGCGAGGGCCTCGGCGACGGCGTACTGGAACGGCCCCGACGCCACATAGGTGAGGTACTGCTTCGCCGAGCGCACCGCCGTCACCAGCGCGGGCGCGGCCGTCACCCAGCCCACCTTCCACCCGGTGAACGAGAACGTCTTGCCCGCCGACCCGATGGTGACCGTCCGCTCCCGCATCCCCGGGAACGACGCCAGCGGCAGATGCTCGGCGTCGTCGAAGACCAGATGTTCGTAGACCTCGTCCGTCACCACCAGCAGGTCCCGCTCCACCGCCAGCTCGGCGATCGCCGTCAGCTCCTCGCGGGTGAGGACCGTCCCGGTCGGGTTGTGCGGCGTGTTGATCAGCAGCAGCCGCGTCCGGTCGGTGACCGCGTCCCGCAGCTCGTCCAGGTCCAGCCGGAATCGCCGCTCCCCGCCCGAGCCCTCGGACGGCCGCAGCGTCACCGGTACGCGCGTGCCGCCCGCCATCGCGATGCACGCCGCGTACGAGTCGTAGTACGGCTCCAGGGCCACCACCTCGTCGCCCGGCTCCAGCAGCCCGAGCAGGGCGGCCGCGATGGCCTCCGTGGCACCGGCCGTGACCAGCACCTCGGTGTCCGTGTCGAACGTCAGTCCGTACCGTCGCCGCTGGTGGTCGACGATCGCGGCGCGCAGCTCGGGCACACCGGGACCCGGCGGGTACTGGTTGCCCCGGCCGTCGCGCAGCGCCCGTACGGCGGCCTCACGGATCTCCTCGGGGCCGTCCGTGTCCGGGAAGCCCTGCCCGAGGTTGATCGAGCCGGTCTGCAGGGCGAGCGCCGACATCTCGGCGAAGATCGTCGTCCCGAACTCGGCGAGCCGCCGGTTGAGCGGAGGGCGAGCGGCGCGGGCGGGGCTTGAGCTGGAGGTCATGGGCGTCATCCTGCGCCGAAGCTCTGGACTTCCTCAACTCGGCTTTGACCGGTGAGACGCGAGGGCATCCCCACGTCACGCACGGCCCACGGGGGGTCCGTACGGGGGAACGAAAGGTGGGTGTCGTGATGACCGTCTTCTTCATCTGCTTCATGGGCGCGGTCGCCCTGATCGGTGTGGTGTCGTCGCTCGGCCGAGGCTCGCGGCGCAGCCGCCGCAACAGCTGGTGGGCGGACGGCGGGTCGTCCCACCGGTCGTCCGGTGGCAGCTTCTTCTCCTGCGGCGGTGGCTCGTCGTGCGGAGGCGGGTCGTCCTGTGGTGGGGGAGGCGGCGGTTGCGGTGGCGGCAGCTGAGGACGTGCCGCCGCGCGCGAAGCTCTGGACTTGCTCAACTCGGCTTTGAGCGGTCATCGGCGGGGGCATCCCCGCCACACGCAAGTGAGCGAGGCACCCACGGGGGGCGCTTCGGGGGACACACGCAAAGAAGAGGGGAGGGTGGGCCATGCCGGAAGTCGGGTTCATCCTGTTGCTCAGCGCCATCGGTCTGGCCATCGTCGTCGCCGTCGTCAGGAGTTCCAGGCGACGCGGCCGGCGCGGCAGCTGGTGGGCGGGCGGGGGTTCGTCGTCCAGCGGTTCGTCGTCCAGCCATTCGTCCTGCGGGAGCGGCTCGTCGTGCGGCGGCGGGTCCTCCTGCGGTGGGGGAGGCGGCTGCGGCGGCGGCAGCTGACCGCGCGCACGCGGTGACCGCGGTCGCGGTCGGGGGGCGTGGCCACGTCCGTGGTCAATCGGCGGGGGCATCCCCGCGACACATGTGAACGAGGCGCCCACGGGGGCCGCTTCGGGGGACTCAGGACAAGAGGGGAGGGGTGACGCCATGAACGCGATCGCGGTGATCGGCATCATCCTGGCGGTGGTCTGTGTGGTGACGGTGATCGTCGTGGCCGTCAACCGCGGCAGGGCGAACGCGGCACGCGCGGCGGCACGGCGCCGTCAGGCGGCCGGCCGGGGCGGGAGCTCGTACCGCAGCAGCCGGGGCGACAGCGGTGGCGACAACAGCGGCTCCGACAACAGCTGGTGGGTGATCGGGGCGGCGGCCGTCCACGACTCGGGATCGTCCCACCACTCGTCGAACGACGACCGCGGTTCGTCGTCCGGCGGTGGGGGCTCGTCCTGCGGCAGCGGCAGCGGGTCCTCGTGCGGCAGCAGCAGTGGCTCGTCCTGTGGTGGCGGGTCCTCCTGCGGCGGCGGTGGCGGGGGCGGATGCGGTGGAGGCAGCTGACACGGGGCAGCCGAGCTCCACGACACGAGCGCCCGCCGGGACGGAGTTCCCGGCGGGCGCTCGCGTGTGTGGCCGGTGTGTGCGGCTCGTGTGTGTAGCTCCGCCGTGACGGGGCAGGCGCACCGGTGTGGTGCCTCTTCGCGCCTGAGTACGCCGGGTGGGCCCGGTTGTCCGGCAGGCGCTCCCCCGAGTTCGCGCGCCCGGCTCGGTGGGCGCGCGGGGAGCGCGTCAGCCGATGGGGCGTACGCCTGGTTGAACAGTTGAGCTGGGCTGCCCTCGGGGGGATGGAAAGCACGTCAAGTTGGGTAAAAACGCTGTGGTTACGCCACAGTTCATGATTCCCTATAAATCGCCAACGCAGCCCCCGGACGTCCCTCCCGGCAGGCCTGACCTGGCTGACCGGACCGACCGGGACGTCGTCCTCACGCGACCTGGCTGACCGGGCCACAGCTCCCGGCGCCGACCGGGGTGCGCCGGACCCACTCCTCTTCACTTTCTCTTTGCGTCGCTGCGGAGCCGACCCATGCTCACGACCCTGAACACCGCCTACACCGACACGCGCGCGGCAGACCTCGCCTGGGCCCTGGGGCGCGAGCCGCTGCCCGCGCTCGCCACGCTCGATCTCGAACTCGCCGGTGCGAAACTGCAGTTGAGGCTGCTCGGCGCGTCCCACCAGGTGCTCCTGGAGGAGGAGCGGGGGAGCCACTGTTCGGAGACGGTCGCGTGCATCCCGGGATCCAGCACGCCTCTCCCGCTCGGGGTGGCCAAACGTGTGGGCGACTGGGAGTACGAATTCGCCGCGCGCGTCGAGGTGTTGTCGCCGGGGTCCTTCGCGGGGCGCGCGCAGGAACTGCTGGCGCTCGTCTCCGACCATCCGCACGGGCTGGCCGGGGTGTTCCCCGGCAGCCCGCACGCGTTCACGGCGATGCTCGCGCAGCGGTACGAGGGACAAGTGCACTGGCGTACCTGGCACGCGTATCCGCAGGACGGGCAACTGGTGGCCACACGGACGCGGGTGGGGGTGCGGGTTTCGGTGCGGCTGTGACTTGGGGCCGTGGAGGCGGTTCGGGTGTGTGGGTGGGTCAGGGGTGGGGTGGTTGTGGTGAGTGAGCGAGTGAGTGGGTGGGTGCGGGTTCGGTGGGGCTTCTCGCGCACTTCCCCGCGCCCCTAAAAGACCAGGCCCCTGCGGGCCTGGAAAGACCACGGCCCTGCGGGCCTGAAAAGCACGGGGCGCAGCCTCTGCTTTTCAGGGGCGCGGGGAACTGCGCGAGATGTTCCACGCACCCGCAGTCGCCCAACCACCCGAACTCCCGAGCTATTAGGCGCCCGGCCAAGCGTCGCAGACCACCCGTGTGGGTGACCCAGCGGAGCGTGACCGTGACGGTAGCGTGCCAGGAGTGATCGAGCCGCACGCCCCCGCACCCCCCGGCGCCCCACCCCCCTGGCGCGGCCCCGGCGGCCCCGGCGGTCCCGGCGGCCAGGGCGGTCCCGGCCATGGCGGCCCCGGCGCCCACGCGTGGCTCCCGGTCCGCCCGGGGATCGGCCGTTTCCTCGTCCTCGCCGGTGTGTTCGTCTGCGCCGCCTGCGGACTCGTGTACGAACTCGAACTCGTCGCCCTCGCCTCGTACTTGATCGGCGACTCCGTCACCCAGGCCTCCGTGGTCCTCTCCGTCATGGTCTTCGCCATGGGCATCGGCTCCCTCGCCGCCAAACGCCTCCGCCCCCGCGCGGCCCTCGGTTTCGGCGCCATCGAGGCCGCCCTCGCCCTCGTCGGCGGCTGCAGCGCCCTCGCGCTGTACGCGGCGTTCGCGTGGACCGGCGACTGGGGCGGTATGTGGGCGAGCGGTTCCCGGTATCTCCTCGTCGCCTTCTCCCTGGCCATCGGCCTGCTCATCGGCGCCGAGGTCCCCCTGCTGATGGAGCTGATCCAGCGCATCCGCCGCCAGGACGCGGGCGGCGCGGTCGCCGACCTGTTCGCGGCCGACTACGTGGGCGCGCTCGTCGGCGGCCTCGCCTTCCCCTTCCTCCTGCTGCCCTGGCTGGGCCAGTTGACCGGCGCCCTGCTCACCGGCACGGTCAACGCCCTCGTCGGCGGCGCGCTGGTCCTCGGCCTGTTCCACCGCGACCTGACCCGCCGCGCCCGCTGGCTGCTGCTGGTCACCAACCTCGCCGTCCTCGCTCTCCTCGCCACCGCCGCCGTACACGTCGACGACTTCGAGCGCGCCGCACGGCGCGCGGTGTACGGCAAGGACGTACGGGTCGCGTTGCAGACCGGCCGGCAGGAGGTCGTCCTCACCGGCGGCCGGGACGGCCGGCCGCTCTCCCTCTTCCTCGACGGCCGGCTGCGGATCAGCGGCAGCGACGAACAGCGCTACCACCGGGCCCTCGTCCACCCCGCCATGGACGCCGGACCCCACGCCCGCGTCCTCGTCCTCGGCGGCGGTGACGGCCTCGCCGCCCGCGAGGTGCTCCGCCACGACGGCGTACGGCAGGTGGACATCGTCGAGATCGACCCGGGTGTGGTGCGCCTGGCCCGCACCGATACGGCGCTCTCCGCGCTCAACGGGCACGCCCACGACGACGACCGGGTCCGCGTCCACACGGAGGACTCCTTCGCCTGGCTGCGCGGCGCGCGGCCGGCCGAGCCGTACGACGTCGTCATCTCGGACCTCCCCGACCCCGGGATCACGGCGAGCACGAAGCTGTACTCGCAGGAGTTCTACGGGCTGGCCCGTGAGGTCCTCGCGGTCGACGGCCGCATGGTGGTGCACGCCGGGCCGGTGGCGTCCCGGCGGCAGGTGTTCTGGACGGTCGACGCGACCGTCCGCGCCGCCGGGCTGCGCACCACGCCCTACCGTGTGAGCGCCGCCGACCCCGGATTCGTGACCGGACCCGACCGTACGGCCCACACCACCCGCGCGCCCCACGACTGGGGCTTCGTCCTGGCGACCCGACCCGACGGCGGCCGTCACCCAGCCCTGGCGCTCGGCGCCGGGGTCACCCGACTCAGCGCCGGCGGCGGGGTGCGGGACCTGCCGCCGTCGACGCTGGTGCACCCGAGGTACGCGGGCTGAGCGGTCGCCGGGCGCGTGCCCCTCAGGTGGTGGGGTGGGGCCGCGTGGGCGGAACACGAGCGATAACGCGTATGTACGGGTGCGGTGCGGGGCCTCGTGGGTAGGCTCCACTGCCATGGAGCATGAGGTGTTCGTTCCGGTTCCCGTCGGCCGCCTTCGCGAGGCGCTCGCCGACCCCGAGCGGGTGGCCCGCGCGGTCCCCGGGCTCCAGCAGGACGCGGGTACGCCGCCGGTCGCGGGGCGTCTGAAGGTACGGGTCGCGGGGCACACCATCACCTACCGGGGCACCCTGCGCGTGACGCCCCAGGAGGACGATTCCTACCTGGTGGAGGGGGACGCCGCCGAGGCGCGGGGCTCCGGGACCGTGAAACTCACGCTCACCCTCCGCCTCGTCCCGGGCGCCGAGGGCACGACGCTGGCCTGCTCCGGCACGGCCACGGCCACCGGCCGCATCACCGAACTCCCCGCCGACCAGGTGACCTCGGCCGCCACCCGCCTGCTGAGCAGGTTCGCGGAGAACCTGCCGACCGGACCGGACCCCGAACCAGAGCCGAAGCCTCCCTCGAGGACCGAACCCCAGGCCCCCACCGAGCCCGAGGCCGCCGCCGACGAGGAACCCTCGACTCCGGCCAAGCCCGAGGCTGCCGCCGACGAGGAGCCGTCGGCTTCGGCCAAGCCCGAGGCTGCCGCCGACGAAGAGCCGTCGGCTTCGGCTTCGGGTGAGGACGAGCCGTCCGCCTCCGTCTTCGAGACCGACGTCCCGCCGTCGGCGCTGGACCCCTTCGGCGAGGGCGGCTTCGTCGCCGGGGAGGAACCACCGGCCGAGGCGGCGCACGCACGCCGGACGATGATCGGCCGCAGCGCGGAGGAGGTCGACCACGCCCCGCCCCGCGGCCGCTACGCCCCCGTCCCGGTGCCCGAACCGGTCTCCGCGAGCGCCACGCTCCGCTGGGCGGCCCCGGCAGCGGCCCTGGCCGTCGCCTCGGCCATCATCGTCAGCCGAGCCCTACGCAAACGCCGCTGACCCGACACGCCCCCGCGCCCGGCCCCCCTCCCGCCACCGCACCTTCGTCCCCGGCCAAGCTCCCGCATCGAGCCCCAGCCCCCGCTCCCGGCATCCGGCCAGGTCTTCGCGAGGCCCACGCTCCGCTGGGTTGTACCGGAGGCGGCCTGGTCGGGCGCCCGAACAGGTCTCCGCGAGCGCCACGCTCTGCTGGGCGGCCCCGGAGGCGGTCTGGTCGGGCGCCTCGGACTCGACGATGTCGGAGCCGAGCGACGCGGCGGCCACGCCCGGCCTCCGCAGTGGCCGACCCCAGTCCGCCACGGCGCGCCCGTCCCCGGCCGCCCCGCTCCAGCCCCCGCCCTCCCCTGTCGGCACTCACCCCCACCCCCGGGGCTGTCCCCTAACTCCCCCGTCTCGTCGACCAGTAGGGTCGAGGCGTGAGTAGCGAAGAGATCACGTTGGCCGCGGGTGACGCGGAGGTCGTGTTGGCGCCGGGGAACGGTGGCCGGGTGGCGGGGCTGCGGGTCGGTGGGGTCGAACTGCTGCGCCAGGGCGAGCGGTTCGGCTGCTTCCCGATGGTGCCGTGGTGCGGACGGGTCCGCGACGGACAGTTCCTCAGCGGCGGCAGCGTGCAGCAGATGCCCCTCAACGCCCCGCCCCACGCCATCCACGGCACCACCCGCGAGGGCGCCTGGCGCGTCGCCCGCCACGACGCCGGCGAGGCCGTCCTCACGTACGACCTGGTCGAGCCCTGGCCCTACCCCGGCCGCGTCACACAGGTGTTCAGCCTCACCCCGGACGCCCTCACCCTCACCATGTCCGTGGAGGCGTACGACTCCTCCTTCCCGGCGCAGGTCGGCTGGCACCCCTGGTTCAACCGCACCCTGACGGACGGCGGCGCGGACGTACGCATCGACTTCCGGCCCGCCTGGCAGGAGGAGCGCGGCGCGGACCACCTCCCCACCGGCAACCGCGTCGACCCCCGCCCCGGCCCCTGGGACGACTGCTTCGGCATGCCCGACGGCGTCGACGTCACCCTCACCTGGCCGGAACAGCTGGAGGTGAAGATCGCGTCCCGCGAGGAGTGGGTCGTCGTCTACGACGAGCAGGCCGAAGCCGTGTGCGTCGAACCGCAGACCGGCCCGCCCAACGGCCTCAACACGCACCCCCGTCTGGTGACCCCCATCGACCCGCTGGAGGCGTCCACGACCTGGACCTGGCGTCGCCTGTAGGCGGACACGCCGGTAAGCGGACATAAGGGCCCCCTTAAGCTGACTGCCATGACTGACGTGGACGTACGTGGATCTCTGCTGCAGCAGATCAAGGACAAGGCCGTGGTGCACGGCAAGGTGACCCTCTCGTCGGGTCTGGAGGCGGACTACTACGTCGACCTGCGCCGCGTCACCCTCGACGGCGAGGCCGCCCCGCTGGTCGGACAGGTGCTCCTCGACCTGACCGCCGACCTCGACTTCGACGCGGTGGGCGGTCTGACGATGGGCGCCGACCCGGTCGCCGGCGCGATGCTGCACGCGGCCGCCGCCCGGGGCCGCAGGCTGGACGCGTTCGTCGTCCGCAAGGCGGCCAAGGCGCACGGGATGCAGCGCCGGGTGGAGGGGCCGGACATCAGCGGCCGTCGGGTCCTCGTCGTCGAGGACACCTCCACCACCGGCGGCTCCCCGCTCACCGCCGTCGAGGCCGTCCGCGAGGCCGGCGCCGAGGTCGTCGCCGTCGCCACCATCGTCGACCGCGCCACCGGCGCCGCCGAGAAGATCGAGGCGGGCGCCGGCGTCCCGTACCGGTTCGCGTTCTCGAAGGACGAGTTGGGCCTCGACTGAGGTCCCCGGCCGACGTTCGTACGACTGTCGGCACGGTCGAGAACACCAAGGTCAGCGGTTACCGACCAGTTCCGGACACCCTGGCCGGAGCATCGGGTCCCGTCTGGAAGGATGGGGCCGACGATGACGTCGCAACCCTAGGTCAGGGACCGTAAGCACAACGCCACCCGCACATACAAGGAGCGGACCATGCCCATCGCAACCCCCGAGGTCTACAACGAGATGCTCGACCGGGCGAAGGCAGGCAAGTTCGCCTACCCGGCCATCAACGTGACCTCGACCCAGACGCTGCACGCCGCGCTGCGGGGCTTCGCGGAGGCGGAGAGCGACGGCATCGTCCAGATCTCGACCGGCGGAGCCGAGTTCCTGGGCGGTCAGTACAGCAAGGACATGGTGACGGGTTCCGTCGCCCTCGCCGAGTTCGCGCACATCGTGGCCGAGAAGTACCCCGTCACGGTCGCCCTGCACACCGACCACTGCCCGAAGGACAAGCTCGACGGCTACGTACGTCCGCTGCTGGCCGTGTCGGAGGAGCGGGTCAAGGCCGGTCGCAACCCGCTGTTCCAGTCCCACATGTGGGACGGCTCGGCGGAGACCCTCGCCGACAACCTCTCCATCGCCCAGGAACTCCTCGCCCGCGCCGCCGCCGCGAAGATCATCCTGGAGGTCGAGATCACCCCGACCGGTGGCGAGGAGGACGGCGTCTCCCACGAGATCAACGACTCCCTCTACACCACGGTCGACGACGCGATCCGTACGGCCGAGGCGCTCGGCCTGGGCGAGAAGGGCCGCTACCTGCTCGCCGCGTCCTTCGGCAACGTCCACGGCGTCTACAAGCCGGGCAACGTCGTCCTGCGCCCCGACCTCCTCAAGGAGCTGAACGAGGGCGTCGCCGCCCGCTTCGGCAAGGAGTCCCCGTTCGACTTCGTCTTCCACGGCGGCTCGGGCTCGACCGAGGACGAGATCCGCACGGCCCTGGAGAACGGCGTCGTCAAGATGAACATCGACACCGACACCCAGTACGCGTTCACGCGTCCGGTGGCGGCCCACATGTTCCAGAACTACGACGGCGTCCTGAAGGTCGACGGGGAGGTCGGCAACAAGAAGACCTACGACCCCCGCACCTGGGGCAAGCTCGCCGAGGCGAGCATGGCCGCGCGCGTCGTCGAGGCCACGCAGAACCTGCGCTCGGCGGGCCAGAAGATCAAGTAGTTCCCCCCGCCCCGCGTACGTCTCTGTCGTACGACGAGCCCGGTGCCACGACGGCGCCGGGCTCGCCGTGCGAGCGGGGGCGGCTGTATACCTGACCCATGCCCGACATCCGGCTCGCCTCGCCCCAGGGCAAGTGGATCCTGTTCACCACGATCCTCGGCTCCAGCATGGCGCTGCTGGACTCCACGGTCGTCAATGTCGCCCTGCCCCGGATGGGCGACGACCTGGACGCGGACCTCGCGGCCCTCCAGTGGACCGTCAACGCGTACATGCTCACCCTCGCCGGTCTGATCCTGCTGGGCGGCGCCCTCGGCGACCGCTTCGGCCGGCGCAAGGTGTTCGTGATCGGCGTGGTGTGGTTCGCCGTGGCGTCCCTGCTGTGCGGTCTCGCGCCGAACGTCGGCGTCCTGATCGCGGCCCGCGCGCTGCAGGGCGTGGGCGGGGCGCTGCTCACCCCGGGCTCGCTCGCGCTCATCCAGGCCTCGTTCCACCCCGACGACCGGGCGCGGGCCGTCGGCCTGTGGTCCGGTTTCGGCGGCATCGGCGCGGCCGTCGGCCCGTTCCTGGGCGGCTGGCTGGTGGACGGCCCCGGCTGGCGCTGGGTCTTCCTGCTGAACGTCCCCCTCGCGCTCGTCTGCGTGCCCGTGGCCACCCGGCACGTGCCCGAGTCGGGGGACGGCCGGGCCCACGAGAACCGCTTCGACGTGCTCGGCGCGTTCCTCGGCGCGGCGTCGCTGGCGCTGGTGACGTACGCCCTGATCGAGGCGGCGGAGGGCTCGCTCGCGGTGACCGTCTCGGCCGTCGCCGGCGTCGCGGCGGGCGTGGCCTTCGTGTACGTCGAACGTGCCCGGCCCGATCCGATGATGCCGCCGCAGATCTTCGCCTCCCGCCAGTTCACGACGGTCAACCTGGTCACGCTGTGCGTGTACGCGGCCTTCGGTGGCTTCTTCTTCCTCGCCGCGCTCCAGCTCCAGGTGGTGTCGGGGTACTCGGCGTTGGGCGCGGGCACGGCCCTGCTGCCCATCACGGTGCTGATGCTCCTGCTCTCCTCCCGCGCGGGCGCGCTCGGCGAACGGATCGGCCCCCGGATCCCGCTCACCGTCGGCCCGTTGCTGTGCGCGGCGGGCATGCTGCTGGCCCTGCGGGTGGGTCCGGACGCGTCGTACGTCCTCGACGTCCTGCCCGCGCTGCTCGTGCTCGGCCTGGGCATGGTCACCCTGGTGGCGCCCCTGACCGCGACGGTCCTGGCCTCCGTGGACACCGAGCACGCGGGCCTGGCGAGCGGCATCAACAACGCGGCCGCCCGCGCGGCCGGCCTGGTCGCCGTGGCCGCGTTGCCGCTGATCGCGGGGATGGGGCCGGAGTCGTACCGGTCGGCGAGCCAGTTCGACGACGCGTTCGGCACGGCGATGATCGTCTGCGCCGCGACGCTGGTGGTGGGCGCGGCGCTGTCCTTCGCCACGATCCGCCGACCGCGGCAGGACTGCCGCCACCCCGAGTGCCGGACGCACTGCGGGGTGGTGTCGCCGCCGCTGGAGGCGGGCCGGGCGGGAGATGAGCCAGACTGGAACCCATGACGATTCACGAGAACCTCCTCGGGGGCCCGCCCCCGACGCACCTCCCCGACGTCCCGGAGCCCCGCGAACTCCTCGCGAACGGCACGCCCCCCGCCGACGTCGCAGCCAAGTACCCCACCTCCTCCCTCGCCTGGGCCCAGCTCGCCGACGAGGCCTACGAGCGGGGCAGTGTCGTGGAGTCGTACGCCTACGCCCGTACGGGCTACCACCGCGGCCTGGACGCCCTGCGCCGCAACGGCTGGAAGGGCCACGGCCCCGTCCCTTGGGAGCACGAGCCCAATCGCGGCTTCCTGCGCGCCCTGCACGCCCTCGCCCGCGCCGCGGGTGACATCGGCGAGCAGGAGGAGTACGAGCGCTGCTCCCAGTTCCTGAAGGACTCCTCGCCGACGGCGGCGCAGACGCTGAGCTGACCCGCGGCGGCACGTTTCCGCAGGTCCGCCCGGTGTGACCAGGCGGACCTTGCGGTGCGCGGCGCTATCGCCGAACATGCCGGTGGGGACCGGGGCCCCCGTGTCGGAATTCGGCAGGGGCGGACCGCTACCCGGAGTACACATCAGGAGACAGCGATGTCCCTTCAGGCTCAGCCCCATGAGGCTTCGGAGCCCGAGACCCCGCATCTCGACTTCCGGGGCACGACCCCGTACGAGGACTACGTCCAGGCGGACGTCCTCACCCACCTCCAGCACCCCCTCTCCGACGACCCCGGTGAGATGGTCTTCCTGGTGACGACCCAGGTCATGGAGTTGTGGTTCACCGTCATCGTGCACGAGTGGGAGACCGCGACCACCGCGATCCGGAACGACGACGTGGCGCGGGCCAGGGACGCGCTGAAGCGTTCCGTACGCGAACTGGAGGCCCTGAACGCCTCCTGGCGGCCGCTCTCCCAGCTCACCCCCGCGCAGTTCAACTCCTACCGCGCCGCCCTCGGCGAGGGCTCCGGCTTCCAGTCGGCGATGTACCGCCGGATGGAGTTCCTGCTCGGCGAGAAGTCCGCCTCCATGCTCGTCCCGCACCGGGGCGCCCCGCGCGTCCACGCCGAGCTGGAGAAGGCGCTGCACGAGCCGAGCCTCTACGACGAGGTCCTGCGGCTGCTGGCCCGGCGCGGATACGCGATCCCCGAGTCCGTCGTACGCCGTGACGTCTCCCAGCGCTACGAGCCGTCCCCCGAGGTCGAGGAGGCGTGGACCGCGCTGTACTCCGGCGACCCGGACCACGAACTCGCCCGTCTCGGCGAGGCGTTGACCGACGTCGCCGAACTGGTGTGGCGCTGGCGCAACGACCACCTCGTCGCCACGCGCCGCGCGATGGGCGCCAAGGCCGGCACGGGCGGCTCCGCCGGGGTGGCCTGGCTGGAGAAGCGCGCCCGCAAGAACGTCTTCCCCGAGCTGTGGACGGCGCGCTCCCATGTCTGAACTCATCAGTGCAGCAAGGGAGTTGGACGCCGCCGACGAGCTGGCTTGTCTGCGCAGCCGTTTCGTCCTCGACGACGCGGTGTACCTCGACGGCAACTCGCTCGGCGCGCTGCCGGTGTCGGTCCCCGGCAGGCTCGCGGACGTCGTGTACCGGGAGTGGGGCGAGCTGCGCATCCGGTCCTGGGACGAGAGCGGCTGGTGGACCGCGCCCGAACGCATCGGCGACCGCATAGCCCCGCTGGTGGGCGCGGCTCCCGGTCAGATCGTGGTCGGCGACTCCACCAGCGTGAACGTCTTCAAGGCGGTCGTGGCGGCGGTACGGATGGCCGAGGAGGACGGTGCGGGGCGGCGCGACGAGATCCTGGTCGACGCGACGACGTTCCCGACGGACGGCTACATGGCCGAGTCCGCGGCCCGTATGACCGGCCGCACGCTCCGTCCGGTGACCCCGGCGGAGGTCCCGGCCGCGCTGAGCGACCGTACGGCCGCGGTCCTGCTCAACCACGTCGACTACCGCACGGGCCGCCTCCACGACCTCGCCGGCCTGACGGCGGCGATCCACGAGGTGGGCGCCTACGCCGTCTGGGACCTCTGCCACAGCGCGGGCGCGCTGCCCGTCGGCCTCGACGCGCACGGGGTCGACCTGGCGGTCGGCTGCACCTACAAGTACCTCAACGGCGGCCCCGGCTCCCCGGCGTACCTGTACGTCCGCAGGGACCTCCAGCCCCGCTTCGACTCGCCGCTCCCCGGCTGGACGTCCCACACCGCACCCTTCGCCATGCGCCCGGCCTACGAGCCCGCGCCGGGCGCGGTACGGGGGCGGGTCGGCACGCCGGACATCCTGTCGATGCTGGCCCTGGAGGCGGCGCTCGACGTCTGGTACGGCTGGGGCGGCGAGGGTGAGGCGGGCCCGGCCGGTGAGGCCGCGGCGATGCTCGAGTCGGTCCGCGCGAAGTCCCTCGCCCTGACGGACTTCTTCCTGCGCTGCGTCGCGGCGTACGTCCCCGAGGGCCGCGTCGAGTCCCTCACACCGACCGCCCACGCGGAACGCGGCAGCCAGGTCGCCCTCCGCTGCGACGACGCCGGCGACATCATGAAGCGCCTCATCTCCCAGAACGTCATAGGCGACTTCCGCCACCCCGACGTCCTCCGCTTCGGCTTCACCCCGCTGTACGTGAACTTCACGGACGCGGAACGAGCGGCCCGGGTACTGGGGGAGACGTTGGAGGGGGTGGGGTAGGGAGGGGCAGGGGCAGGGGCAGGGGCTGGCGCAGCCCCTTGCCCCTATTGAACTGCGGGCAGTCGTGCCGCTGGGGCGATGGGGGCACCTCCCGCTCGAGCGAAGCCGAGAGTGGGGGAGGGTGGGCGCAGGCGGCGCCCGGCGAGCGCCGGTGAGCGAGACCCACCCCCGCCCAGCCCCGACCCCGGGCGCCATCCCACTCCGCGCCATCCCACCCCGCTCCAGTCCTCCCACTCCGGTCCACCCCGCCCGCTCTCCCCCGGGGCGGACCCCCTGACCCCCCGTCACATCCCCGTGTCCGCCCACGTCATCGGCCTGATACCGTCCCCGCCAACGGAGCAGGCGCCCTTTCCCCGGCACCCGCCCGCCCAAACCCTTCCAAATCCAGTCCACCCCGAGAGGTTGCCGCATGCCGGACGACGACGCCGCAGCCCGCGATGCCGCCGAAGAGGCATCCGCCTTCTCGCACCCCCCGATCGCCCCCGACGCCACCGCCCCCTACGGCGACCACCCGGACCAGGTGATCGACTTCTACGCCCCCCGCACGCCCACCGACCCCGGCGGCGCGGCCACAGCCACCGCCCCCCTCGTCGTGGTCCTGCACGGCGGTGCCTGGCGGGCCCCGTACGACCGCCACCACATCACCCCCTTCGCGGACTTCCTCGCCCGCCACGGCTTCGCGGTGGCCAACGTCGAGTACAGAAGGGGCAGTTCACTCCCGGCCCAGACCGGCCCCACCGGCACACCCACCCCCGTCGCGGGCCGCTGGCCGGAGACGTTCGACGACATCGCCGCCGCGCTCGACGCCCTCCCCGACGTCGTACGCGAGGCCCTGCCCCAGGCGGACCCCCGCCGCACGGTCCTCACCGGCCACTCCGCGGGCGGCCACCTCGCCCTGTGGGCCGCCGGTCGCCACGTACTGCCGCCCGACACCCCGTGGCGCACCGACCGCCCCGCCCCCCTGCGCGGCGTCGTCGCCCTCGCCCCCATCGCCGACTTCGCCGTGGCCGAGAAGCTCGACGTCTGCGGCGGCGCGGCCACCCAACTCCTCGGCGGCCAGGACAAGTTCACCGACCGCCGCGCCTACGCCGACCCGGCTCTCCTCCTCCCGACCGGCATCGCCACCACCCTCGTACAGGGCCGCTCCGACATCGTCGTCCCGCAGGCCGTCGCCGAGGCGTACGCCGACGCCGCGGCCAAGGCGGGCGAGGTCGTGGGCCTGACCCTGCTGGAGGACGTGGGCCACTTCCCCCTCATCGACCCGGCGGCGGACGCCTGCGCGGTCGTGGTGGAGGAGATCGCGCAGCTGGCCTGGTGAGAGCCGCCCCAACGGGTCCGGCGGGGCCCCGCGCCCGCCCGTAGTACCTGAGACGGACCCGGACAGACCCTCCTCACTGGTGACGACGGCGCACCCGCCCTCCGCCTACCGTCTTCCACGTGACCGAGACGACCCAGACGCAGACGATGCCCTCGCGCGGCGGGGGCAGGCAGAGCAGCCCGGAGTTCCGGGTGGCGATGGACGCGTGGCAGAGGCTGCGACAGGACCTGTTCCACGACGCGTTCGCCTACCTGCCGATGCCCCCGATGAAGATGGACGGCCCGTTCACCAGTCGGTTCTCCGGCCGCCTGCGTACATACGTGGCCTGGGCCCCGCACGCGGCCGTGGTGGTGGCCGGCCTGTTCTCGATGCCCATCGCCGCCTCCGGGAACGACGGAAACGGGCTCGGCGCGATGGTGGCCGCCGGCCTGGCCCTGCTGCCGATCCTGCTGACCATGATCAGACCCGTGGCGGCCTTCTGGGCCTCCATGATCGCGGCCCCTTTGACCGCGGTGGGCAGCGGTGAGTGGGACGACTGGCCGTGGACGGCCGGCAGTTTCGCGGCCCACCTCGTGGTGATGACCGTCGTGGCCCTGCGCACGCGGCCGCGCATCGCCGCCTGGATGTGGGTCCTGACCGCGGCGTACGGGGCGTTCATGGAGGCCACCCTCGGCGGGGGCCACTACGCGGTGAACAACACGGTCCCGCTGCTCTTCGTCTCCGCCATGTCCATGCTGGCGGCGTCCGCCCTGACCATCCGCCGCACCGCCCAGCGGGAGGTGACCGCCCAGCAGACGGTGACCGAGCACGAGCGCTCCCGGCGCACCCTGCTGGAGGAGCGCACCACGATCGCCCGCGAGCTGCACGATGTGGTGGCCCACCACATGTCGGTGGTCGCCATCCAGGCCGAGGCCGCGCCCTACCGCGTGGAGAACCCGCCGCCGGAGCTGGAGCAGGCCTTCGCCACCATCCGGGAGAACGCGGTGGCCGCGCTCACCGAGCTGCGCCGTGTCCTCGGGGTGGTCCGCGCCGAGGACTACGAGGCCCCGGACGCCCCCCAGCCCACGCTCGCCGACCTCGACCACCTGCTCGCCAATGTGCGGGAGGCCGGTCTCACGGTCGACAAGGCGGTCACCGGCGCGGTCCGTGAACTCCCGCAGGGCGTGGAGCTGTCGGCGTACCGCATCGTGCAGGAGGCCCTCAGCAACACCCTGCGGCACGCGCCGGGAGCGTCGGCCCGGGTGGAGATCGGCTATGTCCTGGGCGGTCTCGGGCTGCGCGTGGTCAACGGCCCGTCCCCGGAGGTGACCCTGGTGAAGACCACCCACGGCACGGGCCACGGCCTCACCGGCATGCGGGAGCGCGTCACCATGCTGAACGGCGAGATGACGACGGGCGAGACGGACGACGGGGGCTACGAGGTGACGGTGTTCCTGCCGGTGCCCGGTGCGAGCGAGGCCGACGCATGACGATCCGCGTGCTGATCGCCGACGACCAGATGATGGTCCGCGAGGGCTTCTCCGTGCTGCTCGGCGCGATGCCGGACATCGAGGTCGTCGGCGAGGCGGTGAACGGCCGGGACGCGGTCGACCGCGTCCGGGAGCTGTCGCCGGACGTCGTCCTGATGGACATCCGGATGCCCGAGCTGAACGGCATCGAGGCCACCCGGCAGATCGTGGCGTCGGACGGCGGGGCGAAGGTGCTGGTGCTGACGACGTTCGACCTGGACGAGTACGTGTACCAGGCGCTGCGCGCGGGAGCCTCCGGCTTCCTCCTCAAGGACGCCTCCGCCCGCCAACTGGCCGACGGGGTACGGGTGGTGGCCGCCGGTGAGGCCCTGCTGGCGCCGTCCGTCACCAGGCGGCTGATCACGGAGTTCTCCAAGCTGGCCCAGGCCCCCCGCCCCTCGGCGGCCACCCAGCTGGCGTACGGCGAACTCACCGACCGCGAGACGGAGGTCCTGGTCCTGATCGCCCAGGGCCTGTCCAACTCGGAGATCGCGGAGCGCCTGGTGGTCGCCGAGTCCACGATCAAGACCCATGTGAGCCGGGTCCTGGTCAAGCTGGGCCTGCGCGACCGGACGCAGGCGGCGGTGTTCGCGTACGAGGCGAGACTGGTCACGCCGGGGTGAGCCGCCCCCGGTCGGCAGGACACCCCTGGTCAGAACGGGGGAACCGGGCTAGCGTCGCTCCATGGCAGCTGCTCTCGACCTCGCTTTCGACCCGTGGGACCCCGACTTCCTGGCCGACCCGTACCCGGCGTACGCGGAGCTGCGGGCCGGGGGCCGGGTGCGGTACTTCGAGCCCACGAACCAGTGGCTCGTCCCGCACCACGCGGACGTCTCTGCACTGCTGCGGGACCGGCGGCTCGGGCGGACGTACCAGCACCGGTTCACGCACGAGGACTTCGGCCGCACCGCCCCGCCGGCGGAACACGAGCCGTTCCACACCCTGAACGACCACGGGATGCTGGACCTGGAGCCCCCGGACCACACCCGCATCCGGCGGCTGGTCTCGAAGGCGTTCACCCCGCGCACGGTGGAGCAGCTCCAGCCGTACGTGCGGGGGCTGGCCGGTGAGCTGGTGGCCGGACTGGTGGAGGCCGGCGGGGGCGACCTGCTGGCGGACGTCGCGGAGCCGCTGCCGGTGGCGGTGATCGCCGAGATGCTGGGCATCCCCGAGTCGGACCGGGCGCAGCTGCGGCCCTGGTCGGCGGACATCTGCGGGATGTACGAGCTGAGCCCGTCGGAGGAGACGGCGAAGCGGGCGGTACGGGCGTCGGTGGAGTTCTCCGAGTACCTGCGGGAGCTGATCGCGCACCGCAGGGCGGAGCCGGGGGAGGACCTGATCTCGGGCCTGATCGCCGCGTACGACGAGGGCGACCGGCTCACCGAGCAGGAGATGATCTCGACCTGTGTGCTGCTGCTGAACGCGGGCCACGAGGCGACGGTGAACGCCACGGTGAACGGCTGGTGGGCGCTGTTCCGCAACCCCGGGCAGCTGGCGGCCCTGCGCGCGGACCACTCGCTGGTGCCGACGGCGGTGGAGGAGCTGATGCGGTACGACACCCCGCTCCAGCTCTTCGAGCGCTGGGTGCTGGACGACATCGAGATCGACGGGACGACCGTGCCCCGGGGCGCCGAGATCGCGATGCTGTTCGGCTCGGCGAACCATGACCCGGCCGTGTTCGCCGACCCGGAGAAACTGGACCTCACCCGCCGGGAGAACCCGCACATCTCGTTCAGCGCGGGCATCCACTACTGCATCGGCGCGCCGCTCGCCCGGATCGAACTGGCGGCCTCGATGACGGCCCTCCTGGAGCAGGCCCCGACCCTCGCCCTCGCCACCGAGCCGACCCGCAAGCCGAACTTCGTGATCCGGGGCCTGGACGGCCTAGCCGTCGAGGTCTGAGGGCGCCCCGGTGCCGGACTCCGGCCCGGCACCGGCCCCAGATCTCCGTCGTCTTCGGGCCACCAGGAGGGCGATCACCAGGCAGACGGCGGCGGGGAGGGCGGCGCCGGCCAGGACGACAAAGGGGAGTTCGGTGGCGAGGACGGTGTAGTCCATGTCCTCGCCCTCGAAGCCACCGCCCAGATGCCGCCGCGTCCGGTCCGACGTCCCCCACGCGAGGGTCGCGGCCACCGCACCCACCGCCGACAAGGCACAACCGCCACACCCGGAAACACTCTGCCGATCCAACCCCTGGCCCCCTTGCCTCAACACGTCCCGGGCCCCGCCCCGGTCCCCGCCCGGTCCCGGTTCCGGCTGGGGGGCCGGTACGGCTCCGGATCCGGCTGGGGCGCGGGCACTGGCTCCGGATCCGGTTGGGGCGCAGGCGCAGGCGCTGGCTCCGGATCCGGCTGGGGCTGGAGCTGGAGCTGGGGCGTCGTCCCCGTCCCCGGCTCTGGCACCTGACCGCTCCGGCCGGCCTCCGCCCCGCAAGACGCGTCCCCCTCCGCCATGGTTCTGCCGACGGCGACACCCGTCACGGCTACGGCTCTGCCGACGGCCTCGACCCGGCGAACCGTTGGGCAGCCGCGCGGACCAGCCCCGGGACGGTCCCCCACGCCAGATCTCCGCGCCGCCGTGCGTCGCCCGCGCCCTCAACTGCCCGCGGCCCCGCGGCGCCGCGCCACCTGCGCCCCTCAGCCGCCCACATCCCGTCGCCGCAACCCCGCCAGACCCCCCGCGACCAGTGCCACCGCGAGCCCGGTCAGGGTCAGTACCGGTGGCCAGGCCATCGCGGCGCCCGGCAGCTTCGGGAGGTGGCCGAAGGGGGAGAGGTCGAGGAGGGCGGCGGGGGCGTCGAGCGCGGGGCCGATCCAGCCGATGAGGAGGACGGCGCCGGCGAGGGCCCAGGCCGCCGGCGCCGCCCGGGGGGTGAGCCCGTGGAGCAGTACGGCCGCACCGCCGACGACCCAGACCCCGGCGACCTGGACGAGACAGGCGCCCAGGATCGGGCCGGCCTCCTTGCCGTAGCCGAGGGTGAAGCCGAGACCGGCGAGGAGCATGATCCAGACGGTGCCGCCGAAGGCGACGACCAGATGCCCGGCGGCCCAGCGGATCCGGCTCACCCGGTTCGCGAGGAGCGGTTCGGCGCGCCCGGAGGTCTCCTCGCCGTGCAGCCGGAGCACCGCGCCGACGATGTACAGCGCGGCGATCAGCCCGAGCATGCCGATCATCGACGCGAGGAACGCGTCGGTCAGACCGGACTGCCCGCCCATGCGTTCGAAGATCTCGCGGGCGCCCTCGTTGTCGCCGACGAACTCGGCCGTGCCCTCGGTCAGCCCGCCGTAGACGAGTCCGGCGAGGAAGAAGCCGATGCTCCAGCCGAGGACGCTGCCGCGCTGGAGCCGCCAGGCCAGCGCACCGGCCGTACCCAGCCTGCCGTGCGCCGGCCCCGGCCGGGTCGGCAGGAAGCTCATGCCGACGTCGCGGCGCCCTGCGAGCCCGTACGCCACCACGCCCTGGACCACCGCCGCCGTGACGAACAGCAGCAGCACCCACCAGCGCTCCTCCGCGAACGAACGCTCGTTTTCCAGCCACCCCAGCGGCGACACCCACGTCAAGAAAGACGAACCTTCGTTCTCGGACGCGTCGCCCGCAGCCCGCAGCACGAACGCCGCCCCCAGCACACCCGCCGTCAGCCCCCGAGCCAGCCGCGCGCTCTCCGTCAGCTGCGCCACGACCGCCGCCATCGTCGCGAACACCATCCCGACGCCCGCGATCCCCAGCCCGAAGGCCAGTGCCCCCGCCGCGCCCTGCCCGGCGAGCCCGACCGTGACGAGCAGCGCCAGCCCGCCGTTGGCGACGGCCGCCGTGAGCAGGGCGGCGGTCAGCGCGGCCCGGCGGCCGACCATGCCCGAGGCGATCAGCTCCTGGCGGCCGCTCTCCTCCTCGTCGCGGGTGTGGCGGATGACGACGAGCAGGCTCATGACGGCGGCGAGGAGACCGGCGTAGACGCCGACGCGCCAGGCGGTCAGCGCGCCGAGGGAGTCGTCGAAGACCGGGCCGACCAGGGCGCGCAGCGAGGAGTTGGTGGCCAACTGGCGCATGAGATCGGCGCGTTCGGCGGCGGTGCCGTAGAGCGCGTCGAGGCTGTTCGGCATGGAGAGGACCATCAGCCCGGTCACCGCGACCCAGACCGGCACCATCACGCGGTCGCGGCGCAGGGCGAACCTCAACAGGGTTCCCGTACCGGCCAGTTGGCGACCGGCGCGGGACCGTACGGCGACCGGGCCGGCGAGAGCGAGGTCGGCGCCGTCCGTGCTGTCGGCGGTAGTGGTCATCGCGCGGCCACCTCTTCCGTCCCTTCTGCCCCCTCCGCCTGGTAGTGCCGCAGGAACAACTCCTCCAGCGTCGGCGGCGTCGAGGTCAGGGACCGTACGCCGGACTCGGTCAGGGAGCGGAGGACGGCGTTGAGTTCGGCGGTGTCGACCTGGAGGCGGACGCGGTGGCCCTGGACGTCGAGGTCGTGGACGCCGGGGAGGTGCGCCAGGCCGTTCGGAGGGCCGGCCAGTTCGGCGGTGACGGTGGTCCGGGTCAGATGGCGCAAGTCGGCGAGCGAGCCGCTTTCCACGGTGACGCCCTTGCGGATGATGCTCACCCGGTCGCACAACTCCTCGACCTCGCTGAGGATGTGGGACGACAGCAGCACCGTACGGCCCCGGTCGCGCTCCTCCCGTACACAGCGCTGGAAGACCTCCTCCATCAGCGGGTCCAGGCCCGACGTCGGCTCGTCCAGGATGAGGAGGTCGACGTCGGAGGCGAAGGCGGCGACGAGGGCGACCTTCTGGCGGTTGCCCTTGGAGTACGTGCGCCCCTTCTTCGTGGGGTCGAGCTCGAACCGTTCGACGAGGTCGGCCCGGCGCCGGGCGTCCAGCCCGCCCCGGAGCCGTCCGTAGAGGTCGATGACCTCGCCGCCGGACAGGTTCCGCCACAAGGTCACGTCACCCGGCACGTACGCGATCCTGCGGTGCACCTCCACCGCGTCGGCCCACGGGTCGCGGCCCAGCACCCGCGCGGTGCCCGAGTCGGCGCGCAGCAGGCCGAGCAGGACGCGGATGGCGGTGGACTTTCCGGCACCGTTGGGGCCGAGGAAGCCGTGGACCTCGCCGGTCGCGACGGTCAGGTCGAGGCCGGCCAGGGCGTGGGTGCGCCCGAAGGACTTGTGCAGTCCGGAGACCTCTAGGGCGGGAAGGGCGGGGTCGGCGCGGTTGGCGGGGTTGGCCTTCGTCATGCTTCAGAACGTACGCTTACTTCAGAAATTTGTGAAGTTAAGGAAACGTATAAAACGCCGGTAGGCTGGCCGGGGTGTCGGAAGAGGGTGCCTGAGCGCTGCGCGTGGTGTGTGACCAGGGGAGATGATCGAGGGATGGTGGAGCCGAGGGCCGAGGCGGATGTTCCGGAGCGGGACCCGGAGTCGGTCTCCCGTTTCGTCGAACACTTCGCGGCGCAGCTCGTCGAGGCCGGGATGCCGCGTATGCCGGCCCGCGTCTTCGCCGCGCTCCTGTCCTCCGACACCGGCGCACTGACCTCGGTCGAACTCGGCGAACAGCTGCGCATCAGCCCCGCCGCCGTCTCCGGCGCGGTCCGCTACCTCGCCCAGGTGCACCTGGTCTCACGCGAACGCGAGCCTGGTTCGCGCCGGGAGCGCTACCGCGTCCACAGCGAGCAGTGGTACGAGGCCCTCACCAACCGCGAGGCCATCATCAAGCGTTGGGAGGAGGCGTTGCGGGAGGGGGTCGCCAGCCTGGGGGCCGACAGCCCGGCGGGCCGCCGCCTCTCCGAGACCCTCGCCTTCTTCGAGTTCATCGAGACCGAGGTCGAGTCGATGATGGACCGCTGGCGCACCCACCGCGACGAACTCTTCGGCCGGGACTGAGTGCCGCCCCGGCTCTCGCGCCCGGCGCCCACGCTCGGCGTTCCGCGCCGGAACCGGGGCGCCGCATGGTGGCATCGCTGCCGGAACGCGATGCGGCGTCGATGGCGTGCGGGGTCAAGGGGGCATTGCGGGACCGATTTTGGTCGCCTTGTGACCGTGTCCCGAAGGTTCTTGGGCGGACTCCCGCATGTTCCGGATGTGCTGCCGCGCCGATCCCGGCTAGCTTTCGAGCCTGACCGGTTGGCATTCCCCTCGGAAAAGGAGAAACACATGCGCAAGGTCGTATGCGGCCTGTTCATGGCGCTGGCGGTTGTGCTCGCGGTGGCGCCGCACACCAGCGCCGACCAGACCGAGACCGTCGCCAATGGCAGGCCGGGCCCGCTGTGACGCGAATCCGGTACCACCCGCGCTGAACTCCCCCTTCGATCACCCTGATCTCTGCCGAGCCGGGACGCGTGTGTCCTCGAGCGGCCGGCCCCCGAGCCCGGCTACGGCCCGTCCGTCCTCTCCGTGCGGCTCGACAGGCGTTCGTGACGCTGGCGGGCCGCCTGGGGGGTCTGGAGGCCGAGGCCGAAGGCGATCTCCGGCCAGGTCATGCCCCGGCCCCGGGCCATGTCGAGGAGGCCGACCTCCAGTTCGTCCATCTCGCCCCGGGCGAGAGGGATCAGGGTCAGGGCGGCGGTGATGTCGGCGCGGTCGACCTCCGCCTCGCCGTCGTCGAGGAGGGCGGCACCGCTCAGCAGGTACGAGACCAGCCGGATCGCCTCGTGCGCACCGAGGACATGCGGGTGCACCTGGCGGTTCCGCTGCTCGGCCGTGCGCGCGTGCCGCTCGGCGATACGGAACAGGGACGTGTAGACGCGCTGGGCGCGTGCCTCGTCCGCGCTCGGGGGTGTGAAGGGATCGGCGGATGCCCCGGCGGATGGATCGGTGAATGGATCGGTAGGTGTCGTCATGCGCCCAGCGTTGGATGCAAACAGTTTGTTGTCAACGGATTATTTGCGGCGTACGGGCTCCGCCGGTGGACACGGCTCGACGTGGTGGTCGATGATCCCCGCATGATCCGTACCGCCACCGTGCGCGACGTCGCGGAGATCATCGTGATGATCCGCGAACTTGCCGCCTACGAAAAGGCCCTCGACCAGGCCCGGGCCACCGAGGGGCAGCTCCGCGAGGCGCTGTTCGGTGAGCACCCGGCGGCGTACGCGCTGATCGCGCAGGACGACGACACGGGCGAAACCGTCGGCTACGCCCTGTGGTTCCCCCTCTTCTCGACCTGGACCGGCACGCGCGGGATGCATCTGGAGGACCTCTACGTACGTCCGGACGCCCGGGGCGCGGGCCATGGCAAGGCCTTGCTCGCGGCCCTTGCCGCGGTCTGTGAGCGGAGTGGGTACGAGCGTTTCGAATGGTGGGTGCTGGCCTGGAACGAGCCGACGATCGACTTCTACCGATCCCTGGACGTCGAGTTCCTGGACGAGTGGAAGGTGTGCCGCCTCAGCGGCGAGCCCCTCAAGGCACTCGCCGCCCAGGGCCCACCCGTCGTGGACGCCCCCGCCGGGTAGTGGGCGGCTGTGCGGCACCTCACGTGTTCAGCCGCGCCGCACTCGCCGCCTTCCGCGCCGCGCGGTGACGTTTGGCCAGCCGCATCGAGTGCAGGCACGAGACCCCGTCCCTCCGGCACGCGTCCACGCAGGCCACGGCGTGGTCCAGCCAGTCGCTGAACGTGGCCAGGACGGGGTCGGAGGGCAGGGCGGAGCCCCCTGTTCGGTTCGTCGTTTCGTCGGTCATGCCGTACGCCCCTCACTCAGGTACGCCGTGACATACGCCCGCACGAGGCCTCCCTCGTCTTCTTCGCCCGCATATGGACCATCCATGAGTACGTCCCGCACGGGCGCCGCTCTCACCGGCCGCCTCTCCCAGCAGGGTTCGCGCGGCGGGAACGACAACCACCGGCCATACGTGGCCCGATACCGTTCCGCCCGCGCCGCCCAACGCCGCCACCGCCCGCGGTACGGGCTCAGCGCCGCCGCGCTCACCCTTTCCGCCCCGGGATCACGAAGTACGCCCACACGCACTTGGTGAACGGCCGCGCCTCGTGCCCCCACCGCTGGGAGAGCGCGGCGACGAGGATGAGGCCGCGCCCGCCGTCCCGTTCCGCGTCGCCGCTCCGCTGTGCCGGCGCCTTGCCCTTGTCCGGGTCCGACACCTCGACCAGTACGCCGCACCCTCGGACCGACACCACCACCTCCACGTCGGCGAGGGTCACCCGGCAGTGCCGGACCGCGTTCGTGACCAGCTCCGTGGCCACGGTGGCGATGTCATCGGCGAGTTCACCGTCGAGGGCCCAGTCCTTGAGGATCCGCCGCACGCGAGCACGGGCTTCGGGGACGTGTCTTCCGCGCTTGGGGATACGGAAGGAGTCGCTACGTGGGGTGAGTGCGGGCATGGCTGAGGGACCCCCTGACGTGCGGTCAAGTTCACGGGCCGTAGCGGCTCGTGCACGGTGAGGTTATGACTCAATCGAGGCCTTCTGCAACTAGGAGAGTCTCATGCATGCGGAATTTCGTTCTTGAAGTGAGCGGGGCACCCTAGAGTTGGGGCGGTTCAGACCGAGAGGGGATGCGATGCCCGCAGGGGGACGGCCGACGGTGCGCAGCAGGCGGCTCGGCGCTGCGCTCAAGCGGTACCGACAGGCCGCCAAGCTCGACCAGTTGGCGGCAGCCGAGGTGCTCGGGGTGGATCCGGCCCGCGTCAGCCGTATAGAGAGCGGACTCGTCACGGCGCGCATCCTGGAGATCCGCGTGCTGCTGAACGCCTACGGCGAGGAAGATCCGGAAGTACGCAGCAAACTCGAGGACTTGGCCAAGAGGTCGAAGCATCGGGGTTGGTGGCTCGAACACGCTGCGCACCTGCGGCCGGACTACCTCGACCACATCTCGCTGGAGGATGACGCGACGTACATCCGGGCGTGGGCGCAGGCACTGGTTCCGGGGCTGCTCCAAACGCCGGCCTATGCGGAGGCCGTCATCACGTCAGGGCCCAACTACGTGGCTCCGGAACGAGTGGCTCAGCTGGTCAAGGTGCGCGAGGCTCGGCAAGCGAAAATCGAGGAGGGCGGGGCGGCGTACACGGCCATCATTTGGGAGCCGGTGATCATTCATCCGCTGGTAAGCGTCGGCATTCACCAGGAGCAACTGGCGAACATTCTTGAAGTCGGCCGGCGGAGGAACGTGACCGTGCAAGTCCTGCCCCTGAGTGCCGGAACGCTCGCGGGAGAGATCTCCGCCTTCGCGTCCTTCAGTTTCGACGCGGAGCCGGTCGTGGAAGCCGTGACGTTGGAGAACCTACGGGGCACTTCGATCCTGGAAGCCCCCGAAGACCTCGCGGCTTACACGCTCGCCTTCGACCAACTACGATCGGCAGCGCTGGCACCGGACGCAAGCGCGCAGCTCATCCAACGCGCACGCGAGAGAATCAAGGACGATGCGTCGTGACCCCTGAGCTCATAGGCCCCTTCCGGAAGTCCTCGTACTCCGGACAGCAAGGTGACTGCGTCGAGGTTGGCGCAACAATCACCGGCGGCCGAGTCGTCCGCGACAGCAAGAACCCCCGCGGCCCCCTCCTGCACATCTCGCCCACCGGATGGCACGCTTTTATCGGCGCCGTCTCCGGAACGGCCGTGCCGCGCTGACTAACATGGCCAAGGTCATCCCGTAGGGATACCCCCGTGCCGGAACCCCGGCTCGATTACGGCGAGCCGGGGCTTCCGATACTGGGTATTCCGGGGTGTGCGCTTGCCCTCTCGGTTATCACCAGTGGTGGCCGTTTCCGACGACGCGGAAGCTGCCGACGAGGAACTGGCCCTCCCGGTCCCCTTCGACCGCGCTGCTGGAGCTGTGCGGACCGACCGTGGCGACAGGCGCCCCGTTGTCGCAGGTGATCCCGTTGAAGAATTCGACGGTCTTGTCGCTGTCGTTCCGGATGTTGAAGCTGCCGGCGCCCCGCTGCCCCTGACCCTGACCCTGACCCTGCCCGCGGCGCACGTTGACCACGGCGATGCAGGACCCCGGCTCGGCGCCGTACACGCGCTCGTTGACCTGAATCTGACCCTCGTCCCGGCGGTTGTCGCCTCGACCCGCGCCGCGGCCCTCGTTGCCCTTTCGGGGGCCGTTCATGTTGTCCGCCGCACCCGCGTCGGCCGGGGCGGTGGCCGCGTTGGAGCCGGCGCTGGTGCCCGTGCCGTTGCCGCCGCGCGGCGCCGGGGCGGCGTCGGCGATAGCCGTGGCGGACTTGGGGGCCGACTCCAGGGCGGAGCTGGCGTAGGTGACACCGGTGGCGGCCGCGACTGCCACGCCGACGGAGGCGGCGATCACTGTGATCTTACGAGTGCGCAATGCACTTCCCCTTCTCTTCGTTCTCGTCGACAGGACCTGCCGACGAGAACGAACGTAATGACGGCCATTTCGGCTGTCATGTCGAGGAGGGTCGGAGTGGGGTCGGAAAAGGGGCTGAACGGCCGCATGAATTGTCGCTCTGACGGGTGACCACCGGCGTGCCTGACGCATCGTCAAAATATGGCAATGAGCTGGTATTTCGAATCCGAGTGCGGCCTACACCCGCGCGCGCTGACATATCGTCACCCTCTTGGAGGCTCCGGGGTGTACCTCGTTCTCTGAATTCGCGTCAGATCACCTTGGGGCGCCTACCTGACGGCTCCTCAAAAGTGCGTGACCGTGCAGGCAAAGACACTGCGCCCTGCCGCGTGAAATTCATCGCCGAGAATTGATCGCGGCGGCGTGTCGCGTGCTCGCGCGGGCCTCGCGGCGCATATCGTGATCGGCCCTCCGGTGAAGGGCGCGACGTCGGCAACACGCGCCCCGCGTGCGCTCGCCGGTACGGGTGGAAACGGGCATATCGGTGTGCGCGGTGGGCAGGTCGCCGTGTCAGCTGTGGCTGGCCCCTGTCGACCGAACGACCGTTTCCGGAAACCCCCGCCCATGCGCCGACCCGGCATCCCCCGTCCCACGCCCGTCACGCCCTTCGCCGCGCTCCTCGTCTGCGGGCTGCTCCTCACCGCAGGTACCGCCTGTTCGAGCGCCCCGCCGACCACCCCGGCGCCCGCCCCGCCCCGGCTCTCCCCCGACGACGTCATCAGGGCCGCGACCCAGCGGCTGACCGACGACTGCCTGACCCGGCACGGCCTCACCCCGCCGCGCCCGGGGCGGAGCGAACCAGTCGGCGCCCAGCGGACGCGGGTCGCGGAGGCGATGTTCGGCGCGGGGCGTACGGAGCTGTCGTTGCGGCTGCCCACCGGACACGTCGTCCGCGCCCACACCGACGGCTGTCTGGCCGAGGCGCAGCGGCGGCTCTACGGCGACCAGGGCCGCTGGTTCCGTACGTCGACCATCGTCAACAACCTCGCGCCCGAGGCCGCCCACACCGACCGCACCCTCGCCGAGGTCCGGGCGGACCGCCGTACGGAACTCACCGAATGGCGGCGGCTGCGAGCCCGGGCCCTCACCGAAGCCACCTCTCTCATCGGCAGTACCAACCCCCCACCCCCGAAGGGAAACACAGCACCATGAAGCGCTTCACCGCCCTGTTCTCCGCCCTGCTCTTCTCCGCAGGACTGGTTCTCGCGTCGTCGGGCACCGCTCAGGCCGCCGCCTGCGGCAGTGGCAACTTCTGTGTCTGGACGGACGCCAATTTCGGCGGCATGAAGGTCGAGTGGCCCGGCGACGACCGCTGGTGGGAGAGCAACATCGCCGACGAGGACTCCTCCTGGGCCAACCACGGCATCTCCGGCCCGGGCGTCAAGGACCACGTCAGGGTGTACTCCCGCGCCCATCTCGGCGGTCACATGACCATCTGCCTCACCCCCGGCCAGGAGGTCGGCTACAACGGCGCCGCCAACGACAACGGCGACTCCCACACCTGGGCGATGAGCTGCTGACCCGGTGAGCGGCTGACCCCGGGCGCCCGGCACCCACCGGGCGCCCCCACGCACGCCCACCCAGCGCACCCGCTCGCCCTCACCCCGGCAGCGTCAGCCCCCACGCCGCCTCCCGTACCGTCCACGTCCGCGTCCGTACCGGGCCCGCCACCAGGGAATCCGCCCGGTAGCGGAAGTCCGCGCCGGACACGGTCACCCGGTGGCCGGTCGCGTGCAGCGGGCCCGCCTCGGCGCCCACCGACACCGGCCGGATCTCGACGGCGGCGCCGCCGTGGGCGTAGGGCGTGATGGACACGGCCTCCACGGGCTGGTCCAGGTCGACGATGATCACCCCGTCCACCTCCACCCGCAGCCGCGCGGGCCCGACCCCGCCCCCGGCGGCGACCCGTATGCGCGAGGGCCGCAGCGGACGGGACATCCGGGCGGGTATCGCCGGCCGCGTCGACAACGTACGGGCGAGGGACTGCGGCCAGGCGCGCAGCCAGGAGTGATGGCCGGACGACGGGGACGCACACCCGTCGGCCGATCCGTCCCCGGGCCGAGACCCCCGGCCCGACCCCGTGCCGCTGCCCACCTCCGGTCCCGCCCCAGCCTCCGGTCCCGCGCCCGTTCCTGTGCCTGTTCCCGCGCCCGTCTGCGGGGCTGACCCCGGGTCCTTGACCCCGCCGGATCCCGGGTGCGTGTCCCTGCCGGGCCCCGGTTCCCCGCCCGCGCGCGGACCGCCCGCGGGCCGCCCGCCCGTCGTCGCCCCGCCAGCCCCCGGCGGGTCCCGTGGCGGCACGCCCGGCAGGGCCGGGATGCGCAGGGCGCCCAGGACGACGCCGTCGCTGTCGTCGACGAGCAGATCCAGCCGCCGCTCGACACCGTCGAGGGCGGCGCGGGCCGCCGCGACCGCGCCGGTGGGCACGCCCAGGGAGTGCGCGAGACCCAGGGCGGAGCCCACGGGAACCAGGGAGAGGGCGCACCCCGCCAGCTCCCGCCGCCGATGCAGATGAGCCACCGCCCGCAGCAGCGCGCGGTCGTCGCCGACCACCACCGGGCGCCGGGAACCGCGCCGGGAGAGCGCCCGCGCGAATTCCTCGGGCCCTTCGGGAAGGCACACCTTCGTGCTCGCCGCACCCGCGCTGAGCACGTCTTTCGCGATCCGTACGGCCTCGCCGTCCGTGCGACGGGCGAGGGGGTCGATGACCACGAGGAGCTGGTCGCCAGTCGCCACCTCGGTCCTGCCTCGCTTCCTCGGGTAGCATCTTTGTGCAAGAGCCCCTTGCGCTATTGCGCCAGGGGCTTCGTCTATTCCGGGGCATCCGGGTCCACAGTGTGCGGCCAACGACGGTCGCGGCGCACGCGACGGTAACAAGCCATCGCGTACGCCCCCGACCTTGGACATGCCCCGCCCGGAAGGGGTGTACGCGCGTGCCCGCACTTGTGCTGCTCGGTGCTCAGTGGGGTGACGAAGGCAAGGGAAAGGCGACGGACCTGCTAGGCGGATCCGTTGACTACGTGGTGCGCTACCAGGGCGGCAACAACGCCGGCCACACGGTAGTCGTGGGTGACCAGAAGTACGCCCTCCACCTGCTCCCTTCCGGGATTCTCTCCCCCGGCTGCACGCCGGTCATCGGCAACGGAGTCGTCGTCGACCCGTCGGTCCTGCTCTCCGAGCTGAGCGGTCTGAACGAGCGCGGCGTCGACACGTCCAAGCTCCTGATCAGCGGCAACGCTCACATCATCACGCCGTACAACGTCACCGTGGACAAGGTCACGGAACGTTTCCTCGGTAAGCGGAAGATCGGTACGACGGGGCGGGGCATCGGCCCGACCTACGCCGACAAGATCAACCGCGTGGGCATCCGGGTCCAGGACCTGTACGACGAGTCGATCCTGACGCAGAAGGTCGAGGCGGCCCTCGACGTCAAGAACCAGCTGCTCACCAAGCTCTACAACCGCCGCGCGATCGCCGTGGACCAGGTCGTCGAGGAGCTGCTGGGCTACGCCGAGAAGCTGGCCCCGTTCGTCGCCGACACGGTGCTGGTCCTGAACCAGGCCCTGGAGGAGGACAAGGTCGTCCTGTTCGAGGGCGGCCAGGGCACGCTCCTCGACATCGACCACGGCACGTATCCCTTCGTGACCTCGTCGAACCCGACCGCCGGTGGCGCCTGCACGGGCGCGGGCGTGGGTCCGACGAAGATCAGCCGGGTCATCGGCATCCTCAAGGCGTACACCACCCGGGTCGGCGCGGGTCCGTTCCCGACCGAGCTGTTCGACGAGGACGGCGAGGCGCTGCGCCGCATCGGCCACGAGCGGGGCGTCACCACCGGCCGTGACCGCCGCTGCGGCTGGTTCGACGCGGTCATCGCCCGCTACGCGACCCGCGTGAACGGCCTGACGGACTTCTTCCTCACCAAGCTCGACGTCCTCACGGGCTGGGAGCAGATCCCGGTCTGCGTCGCCTACGAGATCGACGGCAAGCGCGTCGAGGAACTCCCGTACTCGCAGTCCGACTTCCACCACGCGAAGCCGATCTACGAGACCCTGCCGGGCTGGTCCGAGGACATCACCTCGGCCAAGTCCTTCTCCGACCTGCCCAAGAACGCCCAGGCGTACGTCAAGGCACTGGAGGAGATGTCCGGCGCCCCGATCTCCGCGATCGGCGTCGGCCCGGGCCGCGACGAGACGATCGAGATCAACTCGTTCATCTAGCCGCACCCGTTCCTCGCACGAGGCGTCCTCACGTCCTCACACCGGCCGGGCACGCGCAGGCGTGCCCGGCCGGGCCTATTCTGGAAAGTGCGCCAATCGCCTATATGGCGCATATCGGGCGACCGGAGGAAGTGACTGCGATGCGCATGATGCTCAAGGCTCGGCTCGACACCGAGAAGTCCAACGAGGCCATTCGGAACGGCACGCTGGCGAAGCAGATGCAGGCCTCCATGGAGCAGGTGAAGCCGGAGGCCGCGTACTTCACCGCCGACGGCGGGCAGCGCACGTGTTACCTGGTCTTCGACATGCAGGACAGCTCGCAGATGCCCGCCATCGCCGAGCCGTTCTTCCTCGAACTGGGCGCCGAGGTCACGTACTACCCGGTCATGAACGCGGAGGACATGCAGAAGGGCCTCGCGGCACTGGGGCACTGAGGCGAGGACCCTCAGCTGAACACGATCATCGAACCCTGCGCCAGGCTGCGGGTCGTCGCCGCGTGCAGGCCCAGCCAGACGTGGCGTTCACGGGCGAACGGGCTCGGGTCGTAGGGCGCCGGGACGGCCGGCTCCTCCAACTCCGTGGGCGCGAGCGGTGCCTCGGGCGGCGCCGGCGGGTTCGCCGGGTCGATGCCGATGGCCGGGGCGACGAACTCCAGTTCCCTCAGCAGGCCCTGGGAGGAGCCCAGGGGCCCGCCCCCGGCGAGCAGTTCGTCGCTGGAGAGGGGCTGCGGGAAGTCGACGGGGACATAGGCGCCCGCGTGGTCGTAGTGCCAGACCAGGTGCGACTGCTGGGCCGTGCCCTCGAACATCTCCAGGAGCTGTTCGTAGTCGCCGCCCAGCGCGTCCACCGGCGTCACCGCGAGCCCGCAGACCTGGAGCAGATAGGCGCGGCGCAGGAAATGCAGCGCGTCGTAGTCGAAACCCGCGACGGGGGCGACCTCCCCGGTCAGCCCCGGCATGTACTGGTACACCGGAACCGGTGGCAGCCCGGCCTCGCCCAGCAGCTTGTTGTAGAGCGCGAGTTCCTCGGCGAAGGGGTTGTCGGGCGTGTGGCAGAGCACGTCGACGAGCGGGACCAACCAGAGGTCACAGGCCAAAAGAGAACTCCTCGGTCATCCGGCACGCACACGCACGGTAGGGATACGTTCGCGTACGGCACACAGTGGTCAGGGAAGCGTAGTCGCTGGACGCGTCTTCAGTCCCCTGCGTGCAGGTCCCATACCCACACTCCGGCCACCCACCTCCCGGGTCGGCCGACCAGCTTGTCCACCGTCTCCCGCAACTGATCGTCGTACGGCTGCGGACGCAGCACCAGCGCGCCCGCGTGCCAGTACGCGAAGTCCCTGCGGGCCTGCGCCTGCCAGTTCTCCCCGATCACCGGGACCTTGCCGCTGTAGCGGACGTCACGCAGCAGGTTGGAGGTGTGGCGGGGGACGGCGCCGTAGATGCCGACGCGGTCCTCGCCGAACGGGCCGTTGAAGTAGCCGCCGGGCATCCGGAACCCGAAGTCCGCCGTGGTCTGCCAGCGCAGCGCCTCCGCGTTGCCCGGGTCCGGCAGCGGCACCGGCACCAGCGTCTCGCCGGCCCCGGTGTCGACGTAGGACCGCCAGGTGCCGTCCGCGATGAACGCCGGGATCTCGGCGCGGTCCACGGACTTCAGCGGGGCCGGGACGATCGGCAGCAGGGCGAGGGTCACCGCCAGGAAGCCGACGTAGCGCGTGCCGAGGGCGGGGGTCGCCGCGAGGCGTGCGCAGGCGATCGCCAGCAGCATGCCCAGCACCGGGGCGCAGATCATCGCCACCCGGCCCTCGATGACCGACTCGAACAGCGGCTTCTCGGCGAGCAGTGCCCACGGGCCCGGCAGGACGAGGTCCGTCTGCGGGAGGCGGAACTCCGGGCCGAGGGAGAGGACGGCCGCGGCGACCGCCGTGAACGCCAGCGCCTTCACCAGGGCCTGTTCCCACAGCCGTACGACGATGCCGAGGGCCAGCAGGACCAGGGGCCAGCCGTAGAAGGCGTTCTGCTCGGTGATGTTGAGGGAGAGCGCGTCCGCGCGGTCGCGGTCGCCCGCGAGGAGGGAGCGCTCGGCGAAGGAGAGGAGCGCGAGCGGGCTGTTGCCGGAGTTCGCGCCGTGCGCGATGTTCCCGTAGCTCTGCGGGCCGAAGAACTGCCAGGAGAGCGGGAAGGTGACGATCGGGAGGGCCACGAGGAGCGCGACGCCGAGGCCCTTCAGCAGCGGGCGCCAGGAGTCGCGGGCCACGTCCCGGCGGACGAGGCCGTAGGCGACGGCGAACAGCAGCATGCCCATGGCGGCGAGGAGGAGGGGCTCCTCGCCGAGGAATATCTGGTAGGCGGCCATCAGGCCGAGGACGATCCCGTCCCGCCGGGTCGCCGCGCCCGTGCACAGGCGCAGCGCCCGGTCGACGATCAGCGGGATCATGAACAGGACGACGAAGTTGGGGTGCGCGTTGGCGTGGCTGACCATCGGCGGCGCGAACGCGGCGAGCGCCGCTCCGGCGAAGGCCGCGCCCCGGTGCCGTACGACCCGTTTGACGATCAGCCAGTACCAGGCGGCGCCCGTGGCGGCGAGGCCCAGCGTCATGACCAGGGCGAGCGAGATGGCCGGGCCCAGGAGGAGCGTGACGGGCGCGAAGGGCACCGACAGGCCCAGCATGACCGTGTTGGCCATCAGGTTCACGCCGTCGGGGAAGCCCTGGAAGGTGGTGAAGAGCGGGTTGCGGAAGTGGACCAGGTTGTCGGCCGTCACCGCGAAGAACCACTCCCACTGGTTCTGGTCCTGGAGGGAGTCGGGGAGGTAGCGGCCGTTCGGATCGATCCAGCGGCCGCCGTAGAGGGCCACCGCCATCAGGAGGAAGCCCAGGACCGCGAGGACGTCGGCCCGGCGGACGGAACGGGCCCGCAGGACGGCGAGTTCGCCGAGGACCCGGGCGTAGTCGCTGGGACGGATCTTCGAACCGGGCTGGTGGGACCAGCGGACAGGGACCTCGGCGACGGGCCAGCCGCTGCGGTGGAAGTACCGCAGGATCTCCACGTCGATCCCGAACCCGTCGAGTCGGGAGGCGGCGAACGCCTCGCGGGCACGGTCGCCGTCGAACAGCTTGAAGCCGCACTGGGTGTCGCGGATGCCGGGCACCGCGACGCCGCGTATCAGGAAGTTGCCGGCCCGGCCGAGCGTCTCGCGCAGCCGGTGCTGGTGGCGCTCGATGCTGGCGCCGGGTGCCTCGCGCGAGCCGATCGCCGCCGTGTGGCCGTCGGAGAGCGCCTTGTCGAGCCGCTCCAACTCGTCGATGGGCGCGGAGAGATCGGCGTCCGTGAGCAGGACCCGGCGGCCGTGCGAGGCGAGGACACCGAGCCGCAGGGCGTGGCCCTTGCCCCGGTTGCGGTCCCCGCCGGAGACCAGCTGCACCCGCGCCTCGCGGGCGGTGACGGCGGCCACGACCTCGGCCGTCTCGTCGGTCGACCCGTCGTCGACGACGATGATCTCCCAGCGGGCGGCGGCCTCGGTGGCCGAGAGATGGGCGATGATCGCGTCGAGCGTGGGGCCGAGGCGGTCCTGCTCGTTGTAGGCGGGGACGACCACGGAGAGGTCGACGCTCAGCTGCCCGCCGCCCGTCTTCGGGGTGATGGTCATCCGTCCGCCAGTCGTTCCACCAGCCGCAGAGACTGCTCGTCGTAACCGGCGATGATCTCCTGCGCGCTCAGCCCGTCCCGGCGGGTGAGGGCGTCGACGAGATCGGTGTGGTCGGCCCAGAGCCGGCCCTTGAGGTCGTCCGTCCCGTGGCTCGCCTGTCGCAGGTACTGGACCGCACACGCCCAGGACTGCACGCGCAGCCGGTGCAGGAAGTCGGTGAGGTACGGGTTGCCGAACAGGGCGCTCAACTCACGCCAGAACCGGAGGTCGTAGCCGATGAGGATGTCCACGTCCCCGGCGGTCGCGGCCCGCCGCGCCTCCTCGCCGCGCCGTCTGATCCCGGCGAGCGCGGCGGCCGTACGGGGGTCGACCTCGCGGTCGCCGAGCCGCCGGAACATGCCGGCGGTGACCAGGATGCGGGCCTCGACCATGTTCCGGTAATCGGCCACCGAGTACGCGTGGACCTCGAAACCCCGGTGCTGCACGGCGTCCAGCAGCCCCTGCGCGGACAGATCCACCAGCGCCTCGCGCACGGGCGTCGCCGAGACGCCGTACTGCTCGGCGATCTCCTTGACCGTGAACTCCTGCCCGGGCTTGAGTCTGCCGGCCAGCACCTCGTCACGGAGCGCGTCCGCGAGCTGCTGCCGCAGGGTGCTGCGGGTCACGGCGCCATTGCCGCCGCCGGTGCCGGGCATCGTGGTCTGGGTCCCCCATCCGCGTACGCGTACGCATCCTGTGCGTGCTCTCCGAGTTCTCTTACGAGCACGTCACCTTACGCGTTCGGGTTCGGCGGAGGAGTTTTCGCCCTTCTGCCCGGCACCGAGGGCTGCCACGGCCTCACACGGTGTGTTCGTCGGCCACGGACAGGGCCGCGTCGAGGGCGGCGAGACCCTCCTTGGCCTCGGCCTCCGTGATGGTGCACGGGGGGACGACATGGGTGCGGTTCATGTTGATGAAGGGCCACAGGCCGTTCGCCTTCGCGGCGGCGCCGAAGGCGAGCATGGGGGCGTTGGCCTCGCCGGTCGCGTTGTAGGGGACGAGGGGTTCGCGGGTCTCCTTGTTCCGCACCAGCTCCAGCGCCCAGAACATGCCGGTGCCGCGCACCTCGCCCACCGAGGGGTGCCGCTCGGCCAGTTCGCGCAGCGCCGGGCCGATGAGGGAGGCGCCGAGGGAGGCGGCGTTGGTCACGACCCCCTCCTCCTCCATCACGTCGATGGTCGCGACGGCGGCGGCGCAGGCCAGCGGGTGGCCGGAGTACGTGAGGCCGCCGGGGTAGGGGCGGCGGGCGAAGGTCTCGGCGATCGCGGGGGAGATGGCGACGCCACCCAGGGGGACGTAACCGGAGTTCACGCCCTTCGCGAAGGTCATCAGGTCCGGTACGACGTCGAAGAGGTCCGCCGCGAACCAGGTGCCGGTCCGCCCGAAGCCGGCCATGACCTCGTCGAGGACGAACACGATCCCGTACTTGTCGCACAGCTCCCTGACCCCGGCCAGATAGCCCGGCGGCGGGACCATGATCCCGGCCGTGCCCGGGACGGTCTCCAGGATGATCGCGGCGATCGTCGACGGCCCCTCGAAGGTGATCGTCGTCTCCAGGTGCTCCAGCGCGCGGGCGCACTCCTGCTCCTCCGTCTCCGCGTGGAAGCGGGTGCGGTAGAGGAACGGGGCCCAGAAGTGCACCACGCCCGCCGTGCCGGTGTCGGAGGCCCAGCGGCGGGGGTCGCCCGTGAGGTTCACGGCCTGCTGGGTGCCGCCGTGGTACGAGCGGTACGCGGCGAGGACCTTGGGGCGGCCGGTGTGCAGACGGGCCATGCGGGTGGCGTGCTCGACCGCGTCGGCGCCGCCGTTGGTGAAGAAGATCTTGTCCAGGTCGCCGGGGGTGCGTTCCGCGATGAGCCGGGCGGCCTCGGAGCGGGCCTCGATCGCGAACGCCGGGGCGAAGGTCGTCATGGTCGCGGCCTGCTGCTGGATGGCCGCGACGACCTTGGGGTGCTGGTAGCCGATGTTGGTGTAGACGAGGCCGCTGGTGAAGTCGAGGTAGCGGTTGCCGTCGTAGTCCCAGAAGTAGGACCCCTCCGCGCCGGCGATGGGGAGGGGGTCGATGAGTTCCTGCGCGGACCAGGAGTGGAACACGTGCGCGCGGTCCGTGGCCTTCACCTGGGCGCCGGTCCGGGGGTTGGGGCGAGGGGTCATGGGGTGAGGCTAGGGGTGGGGGGTGGGTGGGGGACATTGGCTTTGTGTCTGTGGGGGGTGGGTCCGGCCCGACAGTTTGTCGCCCCCTCCGCGAGGGGCTGCGCCGCTTGAACCGTCGGCCGTCCGTCCGGTGGGGGCTGGTCGCGCAGTTCCCCGCGCCCCTGAAAAAGCGGGGCTGCGCCCCTGCTTTTTCGGCCCGAAAGGGCCGTAGGCCCTTAAGGGGCGCGGGGAACTGCGCGAGAAGCCCCACCCACCCGCACCCGACACTCAGCCCGTCCTCACTCCCCATTGACAGCAGGCTGTCGTAATGTCAGGATGCTGTCATCAGTATTCGGAAGCCTGTTCATCTCGCCGTGTACGACACCTACGCCGACTGGGAGACGGGACACACCACCGCGTGGCTCGCCAGGGGTGGGTACGAGGTCCGCACCGTCGCCGAGGGGACCGACGCCGTGCGGACCATCGCGGGGGTGCGAATCCAGCCCGATGAGACCCTGGCGCAGCTGCGGCCCGAGGACAGCTCGCTGCTCGTCCTCACCGGCGCCGACCTCTGGGACACCGGCGACGCACTCGCCCCGTTCGCCCGCAAGGCGCGCGAGTTCCTCGCGGCCGGCGTCCCCGTCGCCGCGATCTGCGGCGCGACCGCCGGGCTCGCCCGGGAAGGGCTGCTGGACGACCGGGCCCACACCAGCGCGGCCCCCTTCTACCTGGCGGCCACCGGCTACGAGGGCGCGCAGCGGTACGTGGAGGCGGACGCCGTCACCGACGCGTCCGGGCTCCTCGTCACCGCCGGCCCCACCGAACCCGTCGCCTTCGCCCGCGAGGTCCTGCGCCTCCTCGGCGTCTACGAGGGCGAGGTCCTCGACGCCTGGTACCGCCTCTTCCACGACTCCGACGCGGAGGCGTACGCCGTGCTGGAGGCGGCGGGCCGGTGAGCCGCGCACAGCAGGACCTCCTCAGCCGCGCCGCCCTCGGCGTCTTCCGCCTCAACGGCCAGTTCCTCTCCGTCGCGGACGAGTTGACGCGCCCGGCGGGGCTCACGGCCGCCTGGTGGCAGGTCCTCGGCGCGGTGCTGCCCGAACCGCTGCCGGTCGCCGGGGTCGCCCGGACCATGGGCATCACCCGGCAGAGCGTCCAGCGCGTCGCCGATCTCCTCGTCGACCGGGGGCTCGCCGTGTACGTGCCGAACCCGGCCCACCGTCGCGCCAAGCTCCTCACCCCGACCCCGGCCGGCCGCGCGGCGATCGAGCGGATCGACCCGGGCCACGCGGACCTGGCCGCCCGCCTCGCCCAGGCGCTGGGGGAGGAGGAGTTCGCGGCGACCGTGCGGGCGCTCGAACGGCTGTCGGGCGTCCTGGACGACCTCGCGGCGGCGCCGGACGCTGTTACGGAACCGTAGACACCGTCCCATCCGACTCCCCGTACGGCCGCACTACGATCGGTCCGTTGCGCACGTACGCGACGTAGACGACGTTGATGAGGTTGCCGACGTAGGCGACGTACCCGTACGTACATGTACACGGATACGTTCGCGTCCGCGGACGCGTCGGGACGGCACGGGGAATCAGGGGGACGGTGGCCATGGAGAAGCTCGGGCCCGGGGATCCACAGCGGATCGGGGCGTACCGGCTGCTCGCGCGGCTGGGCGCCGGCGGCATGGGGAACGTGTACCTGGCCCGGTCCGAGCGCGGCCGTACCGTCGCCGTCAAGCTGGTGCGGCAGGAGTTGGCGGAGCAGGAGGAGTTCCGGGCGCGGTTCCGGCAGGAGGTGCGGGCCGCGCGGCAGGTCGGCGGGTACTGGACCGCGCCCGTGCTGGACGCGGACACCGAGGCGGGCATCCCGTGGGTCGCCACCGGGTACGTCGCCGGGCCCTCCCTCCATGCCGTCGTCGGCCGCGACCACGGGGCGCTGCCCGAGCGGTCGGTACGGATCCTCGCGGCGGGGCTCGCGCACGCGCTGGAGGACATCCACGCGGCCGGGCTCATCCACCGGGACCTCAAGCCGTCCAACGTGCTGGTCACCATCGACGGGCCGCGCGTCATCGACTTCGGGATCGCGCGGGCGCTGGAGACCGTCACGGACGGCGGGCTGACGCGCACCGGCGCGCTCGTCGGATCGCCGGGTTTCATGGCGCCCGAGCAGGTGCGCGGTGACCGCATCACCCCCGCCTGCGACGTCTTCTGCCTCGGCTCTGTCCTCGCCTACGCGGCCACCGGCAACCTGCCGTTCGGCGCGGCCAACTCCGGTGTGCACGCCCTGATGTTCCGCATCGCCCAGGAGGAACCGGATCTGGAGGGGGTGCCGGAGGGGCTGTACGACATCGTCCGCGACTGCCTGCGCAAGGACCCCGCCGCCCGCCCCACCCTGGCCCAGATCCTCCAGCGCACCGGCGCCGAGGACACGGTCTTCGCCGGCCGCTCCCGCGACCCGTGGCTCCCGAGCGCCCTGGTGGCCCAACTGGGCCGGCACGCGGTGCGGTTGCTGGACACGGAGGATCCGGAGGAGACGGGGGAGACGGGAGTTCCGGGGGGTGCGGGGGCCGCTGGGGCTGCGGGGGCTGGTGGTTCGGGTGCCGCTGGGGACTCGGGTGCTGCTGGGGGTGCGCGGGCCGCAGGTGGCCCGGGGGCTGCGGGAGGTCCTGGTGGGGCGGTGAGCCCGGCGGGTGCCGGGGGTGCGGCGGCTGCGGGAGGCGGCCCCGATGCGCCGGGAAGTGCGGAGGGCGCCGGTCGTTCGACGGCTTCCTCGGCCGCGGCCGGGCCCGCGGCGGGGCAGCGGCCGGGTGCGGCGGGCCAGTTCCCGACTCCGCCCTCGACTCCGCCCTCGACCCCGCCGACCGCTCCCTCCCCCTCTTCCTCGGCGCCTCCGTCGGTGAGTCCGTCGGGGGCAGCCGCCGCGGGCATGGCGGCCGGTGCCGCTGCCCAGAGTCCGCCGTCGGCCGGGGTCGGTCCCGCGTCCGCGCCTCCGGCCGGCCCCGCGGGGCCGCCGCCCTCGGCTCCGCCCGTGTATCCGCTGGGCGATCCCCATTCTCCGTACGGTGGTTCCGGTGGCTCGGGGTCCCGTGCCCCGGGCTCGGACGGGGCGACCGGGTCGGCGACGACGCCCGGTGCCCCCGGCTCCCCGGTCGAGCACCCCGCCGCCCCGCCCGGGGGCGCGCCGGGGGCCCCGTTCGACCGGATGCCGACGCAGATCGCGGGGGCGGGGGGAGCGCAGCCCTCTCCGCCGGGCGCCCCGCCGCACACGCCGCCCGCGCCCTCCGGGTACGGCTTCCCGCAGCCGTACACCCAGCAGCCCGCCGGTGGGTACGGGCAGCACTCCGCACCCGGCTACGGGCAGCAGCCCGGCGCGGCCCCCGGCCCCGGCCCCGGCCCCGCTTACGGCTACCCGCACAGCGGACCCCAGGCGTCGTACGGGGCGTACGGGCAGGGGCCGTACGCCGGTGGGCAGGGGCCCGCAGGTGCCGGCGGGTCGGGGCTGGGCGCGACCCCGCCGTACGGGCCGGAGCCCCTCTACGGCCCCGGGTCGGGCATGGGCCCCGGCGGTCGCCCCGACCCGGAGCGCGGAAGCCGGCGCTCGTCCGTGCTGCTGGTCGTCGTCGCTCTGGTGGTCGCCCTCGGGGCCGGCGGTTCGGTGTACGCGCTGATGAAGAAGGGGGGCGACGGCGACGAGCACAACGACGCGAAGGGCGGTACGAAGACGAGCGCGCCCGAGACGTTGGAGCCGACGACCGACGAACCCACGACCCTCGAGACGTCGCCGGACCCGACCACCGAGTCGCCCGACGCCGGCACGATCCCGGAGGACTTCCTCGGCACCTGGAACGCCACCCTCGACGGCTCCGGCGGCGCGGACACCCGTCAACTCGTCATCCAGCAGGGCGAGGTCGGCGACACGGTGCTCTCGCTCACGGCGGACGGTCCGCTCGAAGGCGGCGGCACGTACCACTGCGTGTTCGAGGCGGCGCTGACGGACGAACCGGACGACGACGGTCCGCTCAGCATCGGCCCCTCCACCGTCACCACCGGCGAACCGGCCGAGTCCTGTTCCCCCGGCGCCGCCACCACCGTCACCCTCCTGCCCGACGGCCAACTCCGCCGCGTAGACACGGCGGGCAAGTCGGTGACGTACGCGAAGGCCGACTGACCGAACGGGCCGACTGACCGAACGGGCCGACTGACCGAACGGGCCGACGGAGCGGGCGGCGCCGATTGAGCGGCCGTGCGGGTGGCGTGTTCGACCGGGGCCGCCCGGCGAACTTCCGCTGAACTTCCGGCGCCGTACCCGGATTGTCCGCGCCCCGTTCCCGCCCCCGGCCGTACCGTGTCCCCGCTTGACTGCGGAGCGTGAGGCTCGGGGGAGTGGCTCGGGATGCAGGAGTGGCTGAGCGCGGAGAACGTGGTGGCGGTGGCGACCGCCGTGGCCGGTGTCGTGGCGTCGGCCGTGATGGTCTGGTACGAGCGCAGGGTGCCGAGGCGCAAGCGGATCGGCTACCGGGTGCAGATGGACAACCCCATAGGCCACGACGTGCGTTCGGGGCGGGCCAATGTCCGGCTCGGGCTGTTCGACGAGGCCCCGGACATGTCCGACGCCACCCTGGTGCTGCTGCGCGTCGAGAACGACGGCTCCCAGAGCATCGCCGACAACGACTACACCGGACGTGAACTGCACGGCCTCACCGCCGTGTTCAGCGGCCGCGTCATCCGGGGAGTCTCGGTCACCCAGCCGCCCGGCACCGACCACCTGATGGACCACTTCACCCCGGCCGCCGGCTTCGGCTACCGCGACGGCGTCCTCCGCATCCCCCGCGTCCCCCTCAACCGGGGCGACCACTTCAAGCTGCTCGTGCTCCTCTCCGGCGGGGACGTCGACAGCCCGATCCGGCTCATCGGCGGCATCCGGGACGGCGAGGTGCACCCCAACCGCAGCGCGACGCCCGACGAGAAGCCGCCGTTGTTCAGCCGCGCGGCCCGGCTGATCACCGTCATGCTGACGCTGTGCGTGATCGCCCTGGCCGCGATCGTCGTCGTACGGGACGACACCCCGCCGCCCATCGAGTGCGCGACGGGCGAGCTGACGCTCACCGGGTCGACCGCGTTCGCGCCGGTGCTGCGCGGGCTCGCGGAGGAGTACGAGAAGGACTGCGAGGGCGCCGAGATCCGGGTGGACGCGCGGGGGAGTTCGGCGGGTGTGAACGAACTCGCCGCGCTGGGCGCCGAGTCGAAGAAGGGCTCATCGGCGGTCATCGCGTTCTCCGACGGCCCGAGCACGAGCGCCGATCCCGAACTGATCGGCCACCGGGTCGCGTTGTCCGTCTTCACCCTGGTCGTGAACGACGGCATCCGTCCCCGTGGAGGCAGCCTGACGATCGATGACGTACGGCGCGTCTACCGGGGCGAGATCACCCGCTGGAGACAGTTGGACCCCTCCCTCCCCGACATCCCCGTCGTCCTCGTCAGCCGGGACGCCGACTCCGGTACCCGCCAGGTGTTCCAGCGGACCGTGCTGGGCGGCTGGGAGCAGGTCGCCAGCACCTCGCTCGACTGCCGCCGGGACGACCTCTCGACCGCCCGCGTCCCCCGCTGCGAGCTCGACTCCACCGAGCAGGTGCTCACCAAGGTCGCCGCGCTCCCCGGCGCCATCGGCTACAGCGAACTCAACCTCACGACCCGCCGCCCCGGCCTGCGCCGCCTCGCCCTCGACGGCCACACCGCCTCCGTCGAGGCCCTGGAGAAGGGCGACGCCACCTACCCGTACTACGGCGCCGAGTACGCCTACACCTACCGGCGCCCCCCGGCCAACTCCCTCGCCGACAGCTTCCTCGCCCACATCCGCCGCGGCACCGCCCAGAGCGTCATCCGCAACCACGGCCACGTCCCGTGCGAGACGGCGACGGGTGCGCGGCTCTGCGACGAGCGGGCGCGGGAGGACTCGGGGGCACGGGCTTCGTAGGCGGCCGCGGGTCGTTCGTGGTTGCTCGCGCAGTTCCCCGCGCCCCTAAAAGCTCCAGGCCCTGCGGGCCTGGAAAAGCTGGGGCGCAGCCCCGCTTTTCCAGGGGCGCGGGGAACTGCGCGACCAGCCCCCACCGGACGGACGCTTGGGGGTTAAAGGGGCGCAGCCCCTGTTGGATGGGACGGGTAGGGGCGGCGGGGGCGCAAAACCCCCTACCGAGGCTCCGGCGGCCGCTGCCGAGGCATGTTCGGCCGAGCCCCCGGAGGCAACGGCACCCGCCCGTTCCCCACCCCCTCCGGCCGAGCCCCGGATCCCCCCACCCGCAACCCCACCGGCGCCGCCCCCGCCCGAAACTCCACCATCCAGTCCGCCGTCTCGGCCCGCACCAACTCCGTGATGTCCTCGGAGAACCGCCGCAGCACCCCGAGGCACCGCTCCGCGGCCTCCCCGGCCGTCCCCTCCGCCGGCCCCAGCACCTCACGCGCACTCTCGGACGCCCAGTCGAACCGCAGCACCTGCAGCCGCCGCTGCACCGCCTGGGCCGTGGCGACGTCCCGCATCCACCCGGAGGTGACACCGAAGAACCGATCCACCGCCACGCACGCCACACAGGACAGCAGCGCGAGATACCCCCAGGGGGCCACCCCGCCCACCGCCCCGGTGAGGTCGAGCAACGGCAGCGCGGCCCCGACGAGCGCCCCCGTCGCCGCCCCGACCCGCAGAACCCGGGCCGCGAGCCGTTTCCACACGCGGTCCGTGAGATACCACGCGGCGGTCTCCAGCGCCGCCCGCTCGACCCAGTGGTACAGCTCCTCCAGCCGCTCCGCCGGCGCCCCCCAGTCCCCCTGCGGGAACGGCCGCCCGGCCAGATCCCCCACCCACGGTCCGGTCGCCGTCGTCCACGGCTCCGCCCACAGCCCGGACCCCTCACCCCGCCCGTCCTGGGGTCCCCCCTCGGGCTGCATCTCCGGCTGGCTCACCCGGCACTCCCTACGTACGTACGGCGCTCACGCACCACCCTGACGCGGCCGGACCCTTCCTACCGCCCAATGGGTGGCGAAGATGGTGTTTTCGCCGCTTATCCCCTGGAAGATGCCCTTGATCGGATATACGAATCCCCGGCCGACTCACTCGAAAGAGTGGCGCGGCAGAGGCCGTGCCGACCACGTAGGCTCGTTGCGACCGCAAGAACGTCCACGGGGGCGTCCGTAGAACCGTCCCCGAGGACCTCCGCAAGTACTCGTGCGAGGGAGCTGAACGTGATCCCCGGTGGTGGCCAGCCCAACATGCAGCAGCTGCTCCAGCAGGCCCAGAAGATGCAGCAGGACCTGGCGAGGGCGCAGGAGGAGCTCGCGCACACGGAGGTCGACGGTCAGGCGGGCGGCGGCCTGGTGCAGGCCACCGTCAACGGCTCCGGCGAACTGCGCGCCCTGAAGATCGACCCCAAGGCGGTGGACCCGGAGGACACCGAGACCCTCGCCGACCTGATCGTCGCGGCCGTCCAGGCGGCCAACGAGAACGCCCAGACCCTCCAGCAGCAGAAACTGGGCCCCCTCGCCCAGGGCCTCGGCGGCGGTGGCATGGGCATCCCGGGCCTGCCCTTCTGACCCCGCTCCCTCCGCAACCCCCTCCGGACTCCTCCGCAACCCCGAGCGAGCCCATCCGTGCCCGGTACCGCCTTCCTCGGAGCGGCGGCGGCCGACTACGGTACGTACTGAAAGACACCAGGAAGGACGGCAGTCCGTGTACGAAGGCGTGGTCCAGGACCTCATCGACGAGCTGGGGCGGCTGCCCGGCGTCGGTCCCAAGAGCGCGCAGCGGATCGCCTTCCACATCCTGCAGGCGGAGCCCACGGACGTACGGCGGCTCGCGCAGGCCCTCCTTGAAGTGAAGGCGAAGGTCCGTTTCTGCGCGACCTGCGGCAACGTGGCGCAGGAGGAGCTGTGCAACATCTGCCGCGACCCGCGCCGCGACCCGTCCGTCATCTGCGTCGTCGAGGAGCCGAAGGACGTCGTCGCGATCGAGCGCACCCGCGAGTTCCGGGGCAAGTACCACGTCCTCGGCGGCGCGATCAGCCCGATCGAGGGCGTCGGCCCCGACGACCTGCGCATACGGGAGCTGCTGGCCCGCCTGGCCGACGGCACGGTCACCGAGCTGATCCTCGCCACGGACCCGAACCTGGAGGGCGAGGCCACGGCCACGTACCTCGCCCGCATGATCAAACCCATGGGCCTCAAGGTCACCCGCCTGGCCAGCGGCCTCCCGGTGGGCGGCGACCTGGAATACGCGGACGAGGTGACCCTCGGCCGCGCCTTCGAGGGGAGACGATTGCTGGATGTCTGACGCCACGCTGCACGCGACGGACCTGAACCCGGACGACTTCGCGGTCCAGATCGCGGACCAGATCGAGAGCTTCCTGGTCGCCGTCACCGAGGTCGCCAAGGGTGACGAGCCGGACTCGGCCGTCCCCTTCCTCCTGCTGGAGGTCTCCCAGCTGCTGCTGGCGGGCGGTCGCCTCGGCGCGCACGAGGACATCGTGCCGGACGAGCGTTACGAGCCCGACCCGGGTTTCGAGCCGGACGTGGACGAGCTGCGCGAACGCCTCGCCGTGATGCTCGACCCGGTCGACGTCTACTCCGAGGTCTTCGACCCGTACGAGCCCCGCAAGGCGCCGGTCCCGGCCCGGATCTCCGACGACCTCGCCGACGTCATCGCCGACCTGCGCCACGGCATGGTCCACTACCGCGCGGGCCGCACCACCGAGGCCCTGTGGTGGTGGCAGTTCTCCTACTTCTCCAACTGGGGCTCCACCGCCTCGGCGACCCTCCGGGCCCTCCAGTCCCTCGTCGCCCACGTCCGCCTCAACCAGCCCCTCGCCGAACTGGACGGCCTCGACACCGACCAGGAACTGATGGGCGACGAGACCCTGGAGTTCGAGGCGGGCCAGGTCATGGCGGAGGAGATCGCGGGGCCGCTGGGGCTGGGCAGGAAGGTCAAGTAGCCGGACCCTCCGGACGAGCGAGGCGAGGCGAGGCGAGACCAGGCGAGGGGCAGCGCGGGGCGGGGTTCACGGCGGGCGCGAGAGCCGGACGTGAGCACGTCCCACGCCCCTCCCACCGCACGCCCCCTCCCACCGCACGCACGCCCCCACCGACCGCTTGCCCGCTCGATCGCGCCGTTCGCGGGGAGTTCTCGGCCCTGGGCGAGGATGATCCGGCGGTATCCGATGATGGCGCTCCGTACGCCGCCAGTGCCCGCCACAATGCCCCCATGACACTGAAACCATGGGCATGGGCCGGTCTCGCGGTTGCCGGCGCGGGCGTGGTCACGCTGGTCGGGTTCGCCTTCGTCGATCTGGGCTCGGCCGATCAGATCGCGAGTGTGGCCGGCGGGTCCGCGGGCGTGTTCGGCCTCGCCCTCGCCGCCATCGCCCAATTCGGCGGCTCATCCCTGCCTCCGGCCCCGCCGGCCCCCGCCCCGGGCACCCCCGCCGTCGGCGTGACCGCCTCGGGGCAGGGCGCGATCGCGGCCGGAGGCAGCATCGGCTCGGCCTCCACAGGCGGTACGACTCCGCCGCCGCGGACCCCGCCCAGCACCACCCCACCCTCCTCCGGCACCACTGGTCCGAGGGGGAACGTGACCGCCTCCGGGCCCGGTTCCATCGCGGCGGGCGGAGACATCGGCTCGGCGTCGACAGGCTCCTGACCGGCGTCAAAAGACCTTCAACCTGCGTCGGCAGGCCCGTGATCGGGGCGGACCCCGGGGTGCTGCAGGGATGGCAACCGGCCCGTTCACCGGTAGCGTGTGACCCGGCTGTGGAAGCCGTGGAGGTCGCGACCCCACCCCTGGGTGAGGCCCACCTGCCGGTCCCCGTGCACGGCCCGCCCGCCCCCCGACCAGGAACCGGACCAATGACGTGACCGATCTCCTGCTCCTTCTCGTCGCCGTGGCTCTGACCGCCGCCGTGCTGGGCCCCCGCGCCCTGGTGAAGTCCGTGTGGCCCGAGCGGGAACCCGTGGTCGCGCTGTGGGCGTGGCAGTGCCTGGTGGCGGCGGCCCTGCTGAGCTGTCTCGCGGCGCTCGTGCTCGGGGCGGCGGCGGTGTTCGAGACGGTGCGTACGCACGCCTTCGCGCCCGCGCCCCCGGCCGTGACCGCCGCGTACGACCTCACGGCGGCCCCGCCCTGGACGGCCGTACTGACGCTGGCGCTGGCCTGCGGGGCGGCGTGGAGCGGCGCGATGCTGGCGCGGGAGCTGGTCGAGGCCCGGCGCCGACGGCAGCTGCGCCGCGCGCATCTGCGGGAACGCGCCCCCGACCTCCCGGCCGGGCTGCCGCAGGCGAACGGGCCACTGCTGGTCCTGGAGGACGAGTACCCGGACGCGTGGCTCATGCCGGGTGCCCCGCCCCAACTGGTCGTCACCACCGGCGCGTTGGCCAAGCTGAGCGACCGTCAGCTGGACGCCGTGCTCGCCCATGAACTCGGCCACGCCCGCGCCCGCCACGACTGGCTGCTGCACCTCTCCACCGCCCTCGCCACGGGCTTCCCGCGCATCCCCCTCTTCGCCCACTTCGCCGACCAGACCCACCGCCTGGTCGAACTCGCCGCCGACGACACGGCGTCGCGCCGCTGCGGTCACCTCACCACCGCTCTGGCCCTCATCGAACTCAACCAGCACCGGGGCGTGTTGAGCTGCTCCAACACCCGCCGCCTGCTGGGTGACCGGGTGGAGCGCCTGCTGGAACCCCCGCCCCGCCTGGACCGCACCCGCCGCGCGGCCACCACGACCGCGGCCGCGCTCCTCGCCCTCCTCCCACTCCTCATCGCCTTCGCCCCGGCGCTGGGGACGCTGTAGCCGTCCGACGAGCCGTCCGATCAGCCGTCCGACTATCCGTCCGACTGGTCGGCCGACTGTTCCTGCAGGAAATCCATCAGTACGGCGGTGAGTTCGGCGGGGGTGTCCTCCTGGACGAGGTGCCCCGCGCCCGAGATCGGCTCGAACCGCGCCCCCGGGATACGGTCGGCCAGTTCGCGCCCCTTCGCCAGCGGGATCCAGCCGTCGTCCTCGCCCCAGCACACCAGCGCCGGGATGCCGATCTGGCCGTACCGGTCCTGGATCTCGTCGGTGTGGGCCTGGTTCGCCTGGGCGATCTGCCGGTAGAAGGCGGGCTGCCCGTGTTCGCCGAGCCACGGCTCGACGAGCCGGTCGAGGACGGTGGGGTGCAGCCCGGGCCCGCTGGCGGAGCTGACGTACTCCCGCACGAGGGCCCGGTGCAGCGCGGGCGGCAGCTGCTCGAACACCTCCGCGTGCCGGCCGAGCAGCCGGAAGGAGGGTGAGCCCCACGGGGCGAGCGCCACGGGGTCGACGAGGGCGAGCGCGCGGTAGCGCGCCCCGTGCAGCAGATGGGCGCGCAGGGACACGGCCCCGCCGAAGTCGTGCGCGACCACGAAGGGCTCGTCCAGCCCCCAGTGCGCCAGCAGCTCGGCGAAGACCCGTCCCTGCGCGGCCAGGGACACGTCCTGACCGGTGTGCATGTCCGACTCGCCGTACCCGGGCATGTCCCACACGAACACCTGATAACGGTCGGTGTCGGCCAGCGCCTGCGCGATGCCGCGCCAGACGTAGGAGGAGAAGGGGGTGCCGTGGCAGAGCACGACCGGTTCCTGCCCGGCCTCCCCGATCGTGCCCCACCGCACGGCCCCCGACGCACTACGGAAAGTCTCAGTCAGCAGCACTTCGCTCATGGCTGTCGGTTACCCCACGGAATGCCGTCGTCACAGCGGTGAGCAACGACTCCGGTTCGACGTACGGAACTTGGGGCGTCGGCTCGGAGTACCAGCGCAGCGGATACGTGTTGCCGTCGAGGGCGGGGATGCCGACGTACGTCACCCTGCGCATGTTCGTCGAGTCCAGCCCGAACCGCTGCACCCCTGGCAGCCACGCGTGCCTGTGCACCGTCCCCGGCCGCAGCAGGAAGTACACCCACCGGAACCCGGCCTGTTCCAGCACGACCGGCCCGGCGTCCCCGTCGGTCACCTCGACCAGCCTGTCCGCGACCAGCTCCCCGCGCTCGCCTTCGATCCGTACGGCGTCGAAGTGCACGCCGATCACGCGCAGCCGGTGTCCCGACACCGGTACCCACGAGGGCCGGTGCATTGCGTTCGTCATGGTCACACGGTGGCGATGCGCGGGCTACGCTCGGTAGTGACTGAGGTGATACACGCCGGTGTGTATCGGTCGGAGGTGCGCGCGGTGTCAGCCCAGTACAACTCCCCCTCGCCGGTGGCCTGGCGCTACGGCGGCAACCAGATGAAGCGCTGGCGCACGAAGGCGAACGTGAGCCGCGAGCAGCTGGCCGAGGCCGCGAACTACTCGCCGGACACGATCAAGTCGATGGAGCAGGGGGTAAGGATGCCGACCCCGCGGGTGCTGGATGTGGCGGACGAGCTGTGTGGGGCGCAGGGGCTGCTGAGCGCAGCCAAGGAGTACTTGCAGCGGGAGAAGTTCCCGGCGCGGGCTCAGGACTTCATGGAGCGCGAACGGGAGGCGATCAGCTTCTGGTCGTACGAGACCACGTACGTGCCTGGGCTGTTGCAGACGACGGGATATGCGCGGGCGCTGATCGAGAACCACGTCCCGGCGCTGGACGAGGAGACGGTGGAGGCGCGGGTCGCGGCTCGCATGGACCGGCAAGCCATCCTCACCGACCGAAGGCCTCCCGTGAGCATGAGCTTCGTCATCTACGAGGCGGCCCTGCGCGGCACGCAGGTCGACGCGGAGCAGTTGCACCGCCTGTTGGAGGCAGCCCGTCTGCGCAACGTGGCGTTGCAAGTGCTCCCGTTCGAACGAGCCATCTCCGTAGGGCTCATGGGACCGATGGTGTTGTTGGAGACTCACGACCACGAGCGATTCGCGTTCTCAGAAGGTCCGTTCGCCAGCGAGCTGTCGGCCGATCCCGGTGTTGTCAGCCGCGCAACCGAGCGACTTAGCATGATCCGCGCCCAGGCCCTCAGTCCCGCTGAATCGGCCCGTTTCATCGAGCGGATGGTGGATCGCCATGAGTGACCAGCTGCAGTGGTTCAAGTCGAGTCACAGCGACTCGGAGGGCGGGAACTGCGTCGAAGTCGCTTTCCAGCGTCAACAGTTGACTGTCTGGATACGCGACACGAAGAACCCCACCGGCCCGACTCTCACCCTCCCCGCCCCCGCCTGGGCCGCCTTCATCGCCGCAGGTCAGCCCGGAGCTTGAGCCCCGGGACCCGAGCTCTTCCAAAAGGGTGACGTTCCGTGATCGACTCGCTTCGGAACGTAAAGCCGCTCTAGGTTCGCGGCATCTGACCACATAGATCGGCCCCGGCCGGTGCGCCAACACCAGTGCCAGGGCCTAGACCTACGGATCGAAAGCGACTCGATCGTGGCTTACGCCCAGCCTAGTGCTGCCCTGCCTTCCCCGTCCCACCCGATGGCCAAGACGGGTTACGGAAAACGCTCCGTGGGTGACGAAGACCCGTACGCGGACCCGAACTTCGCACACCTGAGCCCCCGCGACGCCGAGATCGCCGTCTTCATCGACCACCTTGAGGACGGCCACGCCATGGGCCACAAGGTGATCGCGGCAGAACACCCTCACTACGGCCAGCAAGCCGTGCGTACGTCGGCGGGCCGCCTCGTGCGCGCCGGGCATCTGCGCTGGATCAAGGAGCACATCACCATCGAGGAAGGCTCCATGCGGTGGGTGACGCGGACGTACTGGTCGCGCACGCCCAGGTCCGTGGAGTGGTGGGCGGAGTTCGCGCGGAAGCGCGACGGCAGGGACGTGACGGAGCACTACCAGTCGGGGCTGGCCCGGGTCGAGGAGGGCGAGCCCGCCGACGAGATGACGGAAGAGCCGACCTCGACCCTGACCCCGGCCCCGACTCCGAGTACCGCCCCGAGCCCGGCTCCGGGGGACGCGCCCAGCACCGCGTACCAGACCCTCGCCGACATCCGTTCCGTCGATCCCCGTATGCCGCTGTCCGAAGCCGATTGCCACTCCCTCGAATCCCTGGTCACGCAGTGGCTGTCGCGGGGTGCGACGCCGCAGGACGTCACCACGGCGCTGACCGACGGGTTGCCGTCGGAAGTCACCAACCCGGGCGGATTCGCCCGCAAACGATTGGAGCAGAAGATGCCCCCGACCCCGTCGCCGCGTCCCAAGAAGGCCAAGCTGCGACAGAAGGCGGCCCGGCGCGCTCATGTGACCCGCGTGATCATGGCCTGTGGTCTCTGCGACGCGGACGAGCGGACCGTCGAGATCGTGCACGGGCTGTGCCCCGAGTGTCTTGCCGAGATCGAGGCGGACGGGCCGATGCCGTTGCACACGCCGGTCCCGGACACCTTCCTCCCCGCCCCGCGTGCCGGTGGCCTGCCCGGCGCCGACGAGGTCGTGGACGTCACGGCCCGGGTGGACGAGCTGCGCCGGGCGGGCCGTCTGGGGCGCTGGAAGTGATGCCCCGGAGGGATCTCGCCGGCGACCCGGCGGACGGGAGGGGCGTATGAGCGTCCAGGACGTGCCGGTCAGGGCACCATGGAGTCGAGGAGGCGACGCCATGACCCCCAGGACCGAGCACCGGCCGCAGATGTCCGTCGAGGAGTTCGAGGAACTGGAGCGCCATGCCCCGGAGACCGTGTGGCTGGAGTTCATCAACGGAAAGGTCGTGGTCAAGCCCATGGCGGACGGCAACCATCGCGAGATGATCGCGTGGCTGCAACGGGTGTGCATGCAGCATCGCCCTGACCTGTGGCTCCACGCGGAGAGCGGGCTGAAGACGGAGCGTTACCGCAAGGGGCGTGCTCGCGCGGACGGCGTTCTCGTGCCGGTGGGTGGTCTCAAAGGGCATGGGGAGTGGTCGGAGAGCGCCGGTGCCCTGATGGCGGTGGAGGTCACGTCGTACGACTCCGACACGAACCAGCGGGACAGGATCGAGAAGCCCGACGGCTACGCCGCCGCGGGCATCCCCGTCTACCTCCTCATCGACCGCGACGACGGCACGGTCGTCGTGTTCAACCAGCCGGAGGGCGGGCGCTACCGGCACGAGGAGAAGTTCGCCTTCGGCGCCACGGTCAAGCTGCCCGACCCGGTGAACATCACCTTGGACACCGAGCACCTCAAGGAGTACGTGGACTGACCGCCTCCCCGCCATGATGGGACTCACGGTCGTGCGGGAGGGGGACGAACGGTGAGAGGCGCGTCGGCGGGGGACGAGGCGTCCGGCGGGCCTTCGGTGGAGGCGTCCGGGGAGCGGGCCGTCGCGGCAGGACGGGATATCCGGCAGGTGGCCACCGGTGATTTCGCCACCCAGGTCCAGGTCGAACAGGGCACCGTACTGCCCGCCGAGGCGCTCACGGTCGGGGATGTGACGTGGCCCGTGAGATATCTGCCTGGGCGGACCGGGCATTTCGTGGGGCGGGAGCGTGAACTCGCGCTGTTGGACGAGGCGTTCGAGGCGCCCGGCGGGGTCGTGGTGCACGCCGTGCACGGCCTCGGCGGGGTCGGGAAGTCGACGCTGGCGGCACGGTGGGCCGCCGGACGGGGCGCCGACGTCAACCCCGTCTGGTGGATCGGCGCCGAGTCCCGGGCCCAACTGGACGCGGGGCTCGCCGATCTCGGCCGGGCCCTGACACCCGCGCTGGCCGGCACCCTCCCCGAGGCGGCCCTCCGGGAACGTACGCTCCAGTGGCTCTCCGCCCACGACGGCTGGCTCCTCGTCCTGGACAACGTCGACGACCCCGCCGACATCGAACCCCTGCTCGCGAGGGCGGCGAACGGCCGGTTCCTTGTCACCACCCGGCGGGGAAGCGCGAGTTGGCGCGGGATCGCGCACACCCTGGATCTGGATGTCCTCGCACGCGACGAAGCCGTCGAACTGTTCACGACGATCTACGACGGTCCGACGGACGGTGTCGAAGAACTCTGCGCCGAGCTGGGGCGGCTGCCCCTGGCCATCGACCAGGCCGCCGCGTACTGCCGCGAGGCGTGTGTCTCCCCGCGCGAGTATCTCGGTCTGGTCACACGCTGTCCGGCCGACATGTACGCCGTGGGCGCGGAGGGCGGTGACGCGGAGCGGACGGTCGCGAGGGTGTGGCAGATCACCCTGGACCGGCTGGCCGACACCCGTGCCGCCAAGGGCATCCTGCGGACGATCGCCTGGTGTGGGCAGGACATCCCGCGGGCCTATCTGAACGGGCTCGCTGATCCCGTCGAGCTGACCGAAGGCCTGCGGCGACTCGCCGCCTACAGCATGATCAGGCTGCATGGTGACCTGATCTCCGTCCATCGTCTGGTCCAGGCGGTGTCCCGCTCCGCGGAGCCCGAGCATGCCATGGGCATCCGCAACTTCGTCGTCCGGTTGCTTCAGCGGGTACGGCCGAAGGACACGATCTGGGGCGAGGCGGCACAAGTCTGGGTCACGCACGTCGAGGCGATGGCGAGTTATGCGTCACCGGGCTCAGAAACCGAGGAACTGGCCATGCTCTTCATGCATGCCGGGGCGCATCTGGCGAGGACCGATCCGCTGCGCGCCACGGCGTTGGGCGAGCGAGGCGCCACCATCCTGGAGCGTCATGGGACGGACGACTTCGAGGCCGCCCGCACCGTCCGTCATACCAAGATTCTGGCGCACCTGATGAGTGGTGAGCACGGGCAGGCCGTTCCGATGCTGGAGCAGGATCTCGGGAACGCCGTCGACCAGTTCGGCGCGAGTGACGTACGTGCGCTGAGACTGCGTGACGCGCTCGTGCTCGCGCTGTCGGAAGTGGACTCCGCCAAGGCAGAAGCGCTGGCCCGTGAGAACGTCGAGTTGGGTGCGTCGGCGCTGGCTTCCGACGACCCCATGCTGTTCCGCCTTCGACTGAGGCTGACCATGCTGACCTGTACGGCTCCGGATCCTTCCGCGGTCGAGGCACTGCTCGCCGAAGCCGCCGAGGTGCTGGACGAAGACGACCCCGATGTCTCGTTCCTCGAACGGTGGCGTCTCCGTACGCTGCTGGCCGCCGGAGAAGGAGCGGGCGCCCTTGAACTGGCAGAGCGACTGGTTGTGTCGCATCGGAAAGTCCTGGGTGGTCTGGACCCCGTCACCTTGGACCTCCGGGTGGTGCACGTCAACCTCGTGTCGCACGTCGGCGAGAAGACCCGCGCGATGAAGCTGTTCTCGGAGCTCATGGAAGAGTGCCTGGAGGCCGCAGAAGGTGATCGGCAGGATGGGCGCCCGCTTCAGTACGCAATGGAGCGTTTTGGCATGATCAAGAAGTGATCGCCTGGTCTCTCTCCGTGAATTGTCCGCTCCTTGCACCGGCCCTGTACGTCCGCTGCACAGCCCCTAACCGGCGTCGCGCGAATCTTGAGTCACTTCCACCGCACAGGAAGCGGAGGCAGTAACACCCCACACTCGCACGGGAGATCGCGATGACCCGCAAGAACCGGATACGCGCCGCCATCGTCACCGCCACCGCTCTGGTCACCGCCGGCACGGTCACCGCCGGTGTCAGCATGGCCGGGGCCGAGGCCGCGCCGAAGAAGCCCTCCAAGAAGGAGATCGCGGCGCTCTTCGACGGCTGGAACAAGGCGCTGCAGACCGGCAGTTCCAAGAAGGTCGCGGACCGGTACGCGAAGGACGCGGTCCTCCTGCCGACCGTCTCCAACAAGATCCGCACGGACCGCGCGGGCCTCGTCGACTACTTCGACCACTTCCTGAAGAACAAGCCGGTCGGCACGAAGACCAAGACGATCATCAACGTCCTGGACAGCAACTCCGCGATCGACACGGGCTCGTACTACTTCATCCTCACCGACCCGAAGACCGGCGAGAAGAAGCGCGTCGACGCCCGCTACACCTACGAGTACGAGAAGCGGAACGGCGTGTGGAAGATCGTGAACCACCACTCGTCGGCGATGCCCGAGGGCTGATCAGCAGCCATCCCCAGTCGTGGCTGGGCCACACCCCCCGGCCCAGCCACCCCGAGGCCGGCTGAGCCATCCCCCCGGCTCAGCCACCCCCGTGCCGCGCCGCGCGCAGCGTGAGCGCGACGCACAACCCGCCCCCGGGCGCGTCCTTGAGGGCCACGGTCCCGTTGTCGTCGGTGACGAGTTGCTTGACGACGGCGAGGCCGAGGCCCGACCCGGACTTCCCGGTGAGGCCCTGACCGCGCCAGAAGCGGTCGAAGGCGCGGGACTTCTCGGCGTCCGACATACCGGGCCCCTCGTCCAGCACCGACAGCACCACCTCGTCGCCCCGGGTCTCCACCGAGACCGTGATCGTCGCACCGTCCGGCGAGACCTCCAGGGCGTTGGAGAGCACGTTGTCCAGGACCTGGTCCAGATGACCGGGACTGGCCAGCACAAGCGGCCGGCCGTCGGCACTCCCCCTGAGCGTGATGGTGACTCCGCGCTCGTCGGCGGCCGGTCTCCACACATCCAGGCGCTCCTGGATGACGTCCCGCAGGGACAGCGGTTCCGCCGCCGTCACCTTCGCCTCGGCCCGCGCCAGCACCAGCAGACCGTTGACCAGCCGGCTCATCCGGACCACCTCGGCGGTCGCCTGCTCCACGTCCTCCCGGACGAATTCGTCGTCCACCCCGTCCGCGATGTTGTCCAGCGACAGCCGCAACGCCGTGAGAGGCGTGCGGAGTTGGTGGGAGGCGTCGGCGACGAAGATGCGCTGCGAGGCGATCAGCGTGTCCAGCCGTTCGCCCGCCTGGTTCAGCGTGCGCGCCAGGGTCTGCGTCTCCTGGGGACCGGTGACAGGGGAGCGGGCCGTCAGGTCGCCGTCGCTCATCTTGCTCGCCATCTCGTTGAGCTGGCGGAGCGGGGCGGTCAGACGTCGGGCGGCGAAGACGCCGATGCCCGCGGCGGCCAGGAGCACCAGGACGGCCAGCGCCGCCCGGAAGCCCCAGATCGTCCAGAGGCGGTAGGTGAGATGGTCGGTCGAGAACACGATCCGTACGGCGCCGACGACCTTGTCCGTCTCCGTCTTCCCGTCCGCCGAGCGCTCGAACGCGGGGACGGTGACCACCAGGTTCTCGCCCCAGATGAAGTCGGAGCCCCAGTCGACGGTGATCTCGCCGCGCTCCAGGGCCCTGGCCAGCGCCGCGTCCGCCGTCGGTTCCTTCAGCCTGTCCGGCGCACACCTGTCGGTCGCGGTGACCTCGACCTTCTCCTCGTCGGCCGGGTAAGCCCCGGCCAGCTGCGCCAACGCCTCGCAGGAGGCGGTGTCGCCCACACCCAGCAGCCGGGCCATCGTCTTGGCCTCGCGCTGGACGGCCTCGCTGGTGTCGTCCCGCAGTTGGTCCGTGAGCGTGAACGCCACGGGCACGGTGAACAGGGCGATCGCCACAGCCACGAGGAGCACGTAGCTGCGGATGAGCTGACGGATCATGACGTGCCCGAGCCCTCACTGCCGACGGCACCCGCGCCCTCGTTCACGATGAGCCGGAACCCCACTCCCCGCACCGCCTCGATGGTGATCGCCCCGGCGAGCTTGCGCCGCAGCGCGGCCACATGGACGTCGAGCGTCTTCGTCGGGCCGAACCAGTTCGCGTCCCAGACCGCCTCCATGATCTGCTCCCGCGACATCAGGGCGCCGGGCTCCTCGGTGAGGAAGGCGAGGAGGTCGTACTCCTTGGGCGCGAGCGCCACCTCCGTACCGTCGAGGTGGACGCGCGCGGCCTTGCGGTCGACGGTCAGGTGGGGGCCGTAGCGGTCGGGGCCGGCCGGGGGCGCGTCGGCGGCGCGCGGCTGGACGCGGCGCATCACCGCCCTTATCCGGGCGATCACCTCGCGGACGCCGAACGGCTTGGAGACGTAGTCGTCGGCGCCCAGCTCCAGGCCGACCACCCGGTCCGTCTCGTCGCTGCGGGCGCTGATCACGATGATCGGCACCTGGCTGCGGTCCCGCAGCGCCTTGCAGACGTCGAGGCCGTCGGTGTCGGGCAGCCCGAGGTCCAGGAGGACGACGTCGTACGGGCCGTCGTACGACAGCGCCGCCCCGCCCGTGTTGACCCACTGCACCTCGAAGCCGTATCGCAGGAGTCCTCGTCGCAGGGACTCGGCGACCGGCTCGTCGTCTTCCACCAGAAGTACGCGCACGGCCATGACCTTAGTGCTTGAAAGTTGGGGTTCCGTCGCCGCGGGGCCCCACGGTGTGACCCCAGGCACTTTTGGGCGTCCGCGCCGACTGTTCGGCGGCGACCTGGGCAGGGACGTTCCCGGAGCGGTCGAGGGTCCGCGGTGAGAAGCCGGGTGAAACCGGTGGAACGCCCGGAGAAAACCCAGGTGATCAAAGGGTGAGCGGGACATCTCACCATGCGGTACCAGGGAAGCGATATTCGACCGCTCGATAGACTGAGCCGACCGCCGCAGCACGTGTGAGCGCGTGCGCATGTGCGGATAAGGGACTGAAACGGAGCGAGGAGCGCACGTGGGCCTTGTCGTGCAGAAGTACGGAGGCTCCTCCGTAGCCGATGCCGAGGGCATCAAGCGCGTCGCCAAGCGGATCGTGGAAGCGAAGAAGAACGGCCACCAGGTGGTCGTCGTCGTTTCCGCGATGGGCGACACGACGGACGAGCTGATCGATCTCGCCGAGCAGGTGTCACCCATGCCTGCCGGGCGTGAGTTCGACATGCTGCTGACCGCCGGAGAGCGTATCTCCATGGCGCTGCTGGCCATGGCGATCAAAAACCTGGGCCACGAGGCCCAGTCGTTCACCGGCAGCCAGGCAGGCGTCATCACCGACTCGGTCCACAACAAAGCCCGGATCATCGACGTCACGCCCGGCCGCATCCGGACCGCGCTGGACGAGGGCAACATCGCCATCGTCGCCGGTTTCCAGGGTGTCAGCGCGGACAAGAAGGACATCACCACCCTCGGCCGCGGCGGGTCGGACACGACCGCCGTCGCGCTGGCCGCCGCGCTGGACGCCGAGGTCTGTGAGATCTACACCGACGTCGACGGCGTCTTCACCGCCGACCCGCGGGTCGTGAAGAAGGCCCGGAAGATCGACTGGATCTCCTCCGAGGACATGCTCGAACTGGCGTCGTCCGGTTCGAAGGTGCTGCTGCACCGCTGCGTCGAGTACGCCCGCCGCTACAACATCCCGATCCACGTCCGCTCGTCCTTCTCCGGACTGCCGGGCACCTGGGTCAGCAACGAGAAGCCAGAGTCGCAAGGGGACCACAAGGTGGAGCACGCCATCATCTCCGGAGTCGCCCACGACGTCTCCGAGGCCAAGGTCACGGTCGTCGGCGTCCCGGACAAGCCGGGCGAGGCCGCCGCGATCTTCCGCGCCATCGCGGACGCCGAGGTCAACATCGACATGGTGGTGCAGAACGTCTCCGCCGTGACGACCGGCCTGACGGACATCTCCTTCACCCTCCCCAAGACCGAGGGCCGCAAGGCCATCGACGCCCTGGAGAAGAACAAGGCCGGCATCGGCTTCGACTCGCTGCGCTACGACGACCAGATCGGCAAGATCTCCCTGGTCGGCGCGGGGATGAAGACCAACCCGGGCGTCACCGCCTCCTTCTTCGAGGCGCTGTCCAACGCGGGGGTGAACATCGAGCTGATCTCGACCTCCGAGATCCGTATCTCGGTCGTCACCCGCGCCGACGACGTCCCCGAGGCCGTGCGCGCCGTGCACACCGCCTTCGGGCTCGACTCCGACAGCGACGAGGCCGTCGTCTACGGGGGTACCGGGCGCTGATGGCCCTCATCCACGGTGGCGGCGGTCGTTGATGGCTGTCGATGCCGGGCGCGCCGGCAGGCCGACGCTGGCGGTCGTGGGCGCGACCGGGGCCGTCGGCACCGTCATGCTCCAGATCCTGTCCCACCGCGCTGACATCTGGGGCGAGATCCGTCTGATCGCCTCCCCGCGCTCGGCCGGCCGCAAGCTGGCCGTGCGCGGGGAGCAGGTCGAGGTCGTCGCCCTGTCGGAGGACGCCGAGGACGTCTTCGACGGGGTCGACGTCGCGCTGTTCGACGTCCCCGACGAGGTCGCGGAGCGCTGGGCACCGATCGCCGCCGCCAAGGGCGCGGTCGTGGTGGACAACTCGGGCGCCTTCCGGATGGACCCGGAGGTGCCCCTCGTCGTCCCCGAGGTCAACCCGCACACCGCCCGCAACCGGCCGCGCGGGATCATCGCCAACCCGCACTGCACGACCCTCTCCATGATCGTGGCGCTCGGCGCGCTGCACGCCGAGTTCGGGCTGCGCTCGCTGGTGGCCTCCTCGTACCAGGCCGTCAGCGGCGCGGGGCGGGCCGGCGTGGACACCCTGCGCCGGCAGATCTCCCTGGTCGCCGGTACGGAACTGGGGACCACCCCCGGTGACGTACGGCGGGCCGTGGGCGACGACACCGGGCCGTTCCCGGAGCCGGTGGCGCTCAACGTGGTGCCGTGGGCCGGGGACCTCCGCGCGGACGGCTGGTCCTCGGAGGAGATGAAGATACGGGACGAGTCCCGCAAGATCCTCGGGCTGCCGAAGCTGCCGGTGGCCGTGACCTGCGTACGGGTGCCCGTGGTCACCGCGCACTCCCTCACGCTGCACGCCCGCTTCGAGGGCGAGGTCACCGTCGCCAAGGCGCGGGAGATCCTCGCCACCGCTCCCGGGGTCGTCCTCTACGACGATCCGGGCGCGGGGGAGTTCCCGACGCCGGCCGACGTGGTCGGGACGGACCCCACGTGGGTGGGGCGCGTACGGCGGGCCCTCGACGATCCGACGGCCCTGGAACTCTTCGTCTGCGGCGACAACCTGCGGAAGGGCTCCGCCTTGAACGCGGTACAGGTGGCGGAGCTGGTGGTGAAGCCGGCGTAGGGGGTGGGCGGGCGGGGGCGCCTGGGAGCTCGGGGGTTCGGGTGCGTCGGCGGGTGCCGGCCCGGTGGGGTGAAAAGCAGGGGCGCAGCCCCTGCTTTTCAGGGGCGCGGGGAACTGCGCGAGAAGCCCCACGCACCCGCACCCGACAACGCACCCGGCACCCCCCGGACCCCACCGCCTCGGCCCTTGTCAGTCGTGGCGTGTAAGTTCTTCGAGTCGGCGGCACCACGCGCGGAGGATTTCCGGCCGCGCCGCCGCAGGATTTCCGGGTTGATTCAGGCCTCCCGGTGATCGAGGATTTTTCTCCCCGTCCGCCGCAACCGAGCGGTGCGCGGGGAGCGTCTTTACCGGGCGCCCTTCGGCGGGGCTGGGCGCCAACACTTGGGGCATAGGGGAAGAGCTGGTACGCATGAGGGCGTTCGACGCGCTGTCCGGTGTTCGGTGGGCCGTACCGATGGCTGCGCGCTGCGCGCCGACGGACGCGTCCGCCGTACCGACCCGCGCACGTTGCCTACGGACACGTGTGCGGTCCGACGCAAAAGAGATGCCTGTCTCGTACAACCCCGACGGGGGGACGCGGGTCCAACAGGCGTGGCAGAGGTACTCGATTTCACCGCGGTACAGACGAGGGGCACCGCCCTCCGTCCACCCCGCCGTCCCCGCGTGCCCGGTTCGGCCGGCGGCATGCCGGTGATCGCGCCGATGCCCGCGGCGCGGCCGACCCGCATACCCAACCAGCGCGACGGCGCGGACGACACGTCGACGGTGCCGGCCTCCGGTACGACGGTCGACCACCTCACCGAGACGTACCGCGCCCACTACCGCTCGCTGCTCGGCCTCGCGGCGCTCCTCCTCGACGACACCGCCTCCTGCGAGGACGTCGTCCAGGAGGCGTTCATCCGCGTGCACTCGGCGCGCAAGCGGGTCCGTGACCCGGAGAAGACGCTCGCCTATCTGCGCCAGACGGTCGTGAACCTCTCGCGCTCCGCCCTGCGCCGCCGCATCCTCGGTCTGAAGCTGCTCTCGAAGCCGATGCCCGACATGGCGAGCGCGGAGGAGGGCGCGTACGACCAGTTGGAGCGCGACTCCCTCATCAAGGCGATGAAGGGGCTCCAGCGGCGGCAGCGCGAGGTCCTCGTGCTGCGCTACTTCGCCGACATGACCGAGGCCCAGGTCGCCGAGACGCTCGGCATATCGCTGGGTTCGGTGAAGGCGTACGGCTCCCGGGGCATCGCGGCACTGCGCGTCGCCATGGAGGCGCCCGCATGAGCACGCACGGCAGCAACGACGGACCCGACAGGCACGACGGGCCCGAAAGCCACGACGGACCCGACAGGCGCGACGCTCGGGGCGGCCGGGACGAGCTCGGTGCCCGGAGGCGGGCTTCCTGGGGGCGCCGGGACGATGACGAAGGCGCGGAAGAGCGCGGTCGGGACGGGCGCGTCGGGGGGCGCGGGCTCGAGGAGCACGAAGAAACGCAATCGCACGCTGGGAACGGAACTGTGAATCACGGCCCCGAAGAACAAGGCCCCCACCCCGAGGGCCAGGATCTCGAAGGCCACGCTCCGCAGGACTCGGCGGAGGCGCACTCGGCCGACCCGGACACGGGCGACACGAGTACGAGCCTCTCGGCATCGACGAGTACGAGCCTCTCGGCACCGATTGGCCTGACAGCGAAGGTGCCGGCGCTGAACGGCGCCGCGCGCAAGGGCGCCGAGCTGAACGGCTCCGGAGCGAAGGGCATCGGCGGGTTCGACTCCGACGAGCTGGTGCTGCGCAATCTGCTGCACCAGGCGGTGTCCGAGATCGAGCCCAGGGACGGCACCCTGGAGCACCTGCGGCGGGCGGTACCGGCGCGGCGGACCCGCAAGCGCCAGGCCGTCGTCGGCATGGCCGCCGCCGCGCTCTTCATCGGCACGGCGATCCCGGCCCTCGTGCACGTCTCCAACTCCAACGGCTCCGACGTCAACCCCTCGATCATGGGCAACGGCTCGCACAAGCAGGAGACCGCGGGCCAGTCCAAGGGACAGACCGGCGGGAACGGGCCGTCGGGGGGCTCCTCCGGCGGGTCCAAGGAGTCCGGCAAGAGCAAGGACAAGCACAAGGGCGACAAGGGCAAGGGCCAGAGCAGCAGCTCCACGGGCGGCACCCAGGCGACGCCGACGGCCGCCGCCACCACGCTGTGCACGGCGGCCCAGCTCGGCGGGGGAGGGAGCATCGGCGCGCCGGACTCGGGCGGAGCCGTCTACGGCTCGTTCCGCGTCTCCAACATCTCCGGCACGAGCTGTACGGTCACCGGCGGGGGCGCGGTGAGCGCCACCCCGCAGGGTGCCGCGGACGGGTCGAAGATCACCGTGGCGACCCATGTCGCCGGTGACGCGGCGGTGGGCCTGCCCGACCCCTCGCTGTCCCTGACCCAGCTGGTGCTGGAGCCGGGAGCGGCCTACGAGGTGCGGTTCGCGTGGGTGCCGTCGGAGCCCTGCCCGACCTCCGGCGGGACGACCGGCGGAGGCACCGGCGGCACGGATCCGTCACCGGACCCGACGCCCACGGGCGAGGCGACCCCCGGCACCACGACCGACGGCTCCAACACCGTCTCCACCCAGCTCTTCACCGAGGACGGCGTCGTCGACGGCAGCGTCCTCGTCTCCCACACCACCGAGGGCGGCATCGCGAGCTTCACCACAGCCGTCTCCAACGCCTGCGCCGGCGTCATCTACCGAACGGGCCTGCTGGCAGCCACCTGACGAGACCCGAGGCTTCTGACGGGGGAGCGGCGAGCCCTTCCGGCGAACGGCGAGGCCTCGGGCGGTGTGGGCGGGCTCCCGGTGGGTGCGGCATGGCCTGCCGACGACCCCTGACGGGGGAGCGGTGGGCCTTTTGGACGCAGCGGGCAGGTCCTCCGGCACCCGCCTGAGGCTCGTCTCGGCGCGCGGGGGCTACGTCTCTTGCGGAGCGGTGATCCGGGCGGGGCCACGTCTCCTGTTGGAGCGGCGACACCTCCTGCGGCCAGCCGCGTCCCCCGCGGAGCGGTGCGCGATACGCGGTGCGCGTGGGCCCGCCGGGTCTACCGCCTGGCCGTCGGCCCTACGGGGCCGGCTCGGTTTCGCGGGAGCGGTTCTCGGCGGTGCCGTCCTCACTGCCCCGCGGCTCGTCGGTGTCCGGTTCGGCCGTGTCGGGCAGCAGTCCCAGTTCCGCGTCGCGGATGAACTCGACCTCGCGGCGCAGCAGGCGGAACCACATGAAGACGACGAAGCCGGCGAAGACGAACCACTCCCCGGTGTAGCCGAGGTTCTGGAAGGCCTTGAGGTCGAGCCCGGTGTCCTGCGGCGCGGTCGCGGGGACGGCCTTCATACCCGAGTCGCCCTTGTCGAGGGTGATCCAGGCGTCGTACAGGTCGTCCGGCACGAGGTTCACCAGCGCCGCCGCGCTGATCGCCGAGGTCTGTCCGGCCGGCAGCCCGCCCTGGACGGGCACCCCGTTCGACCCCGGGGTCTCGGACGCCTGCAGCGAACCGGTGACGGTGACCTCGCCGGAGGGGGCCGCCGGGGCCCGGTCGGCATCCGCGGCGCCGGGCAGCCAGCCCCGGACGACCGGCAGGGCCTTGCCCTCGTCGGTGCGCAGCAGTGTGAGCACGTAGAACCCGTTCTTGCCGTCCACCTCACGGTTGGGCACGAGCAGCTGCTCGCCGTACCGCCCGCTCACCGTGGCCAGTTCGCCCGAGGTCTCCTTGTCCACCGGCAGCAGCTCGGCCAGCGGGCGCGCCGGGGCCCGGTCCGCCGGGTCGATCCGTTCGGTCGCCGCGCGGTGGTCCTGCATCCGGTCCTCGAACCGGCTCAGCTGCCACGACCCCATGAACACGCAGAACGGGATGGCGAGCAGCACGAAGACGTTGATCCCCCACCAGCGGGGCGTCAGCAGGAACCGGTACACGCCCTCCACCGTACGGTGCCCGGGCGGGGCCCCCGGCCCCGGGGTCGCCCGCTCAGTACCGCTCGACGAGGTGCTCACGCCCGGCCGGTGGCTCGTACGGCTCGGGCCAGAAGTCGGTGACCGCGGCTATCCGGCCGTCCTCGTCGACCGTGAAGAAGGAGATCGCGTACATCTCCTCCAGCCCCACCGTGACATGCGTCCAGCTCACCACCTGCCCCGGCTGCGCAGCCTGTCCCGGCTGCCCGGGCTGTCCCGGTTCCGCGACGATCCGCTCCACCCGGGCGTGCCAGTCACCCGGGTACTCCCGGTTGAACTCCACGTACCGCTCCCGGCCGCGGATCCGCTCCCGCGTCTGCGGCAGCTCGTACACGACGTCCGCGGCCAGCGTCTCGGCGAACGCGGCCCAGTCCCGCCGCTCGGCGCTGGCCCAGAAACGCTCTACGGTCGCGCGGAGATCGGTCCACGAAGCAGTCCCCGTCGTCCCCGTAGTAGTCCCCGTGGTCGTCCTTCGTGTCGTTGAGGTCATGCGGCGAGTCTGCACCCGACCACTGACAATCGGCCCGGCCGGAACCCGCGGCGGCCGAAGTTATCCACAGGCTGGGGACCTCGTCGGCGCATTGTCGTGCGGTCGGGGCAATATGGGGCCATGACTGAGAGCAACGGGTCCACCCCGCAGCAGCAGAGCGGGTCCATGCCCGACTGGGAGAAGAGGTTCCGGGCACCGAGGGTGTCCCTGCCGGACTGGGCGGAGGACGCGCCGCACCGCTCGCTGTTCGTCTCCAACGCCACGGGGACGTACGAGCTGTACGCGTGGGACCGCGCCACCGGCGAGCAGCGCCAGGCCACGAACCGGGCCAACGGCACGACGGACGGTGTGCTCTCGCCGGACGGCGAGTGGATCTGGTGGTTCGACGACAAGGACGGGGACGAGTTCGGCGTCTGGCGGCGCCAGCCCTTCCACGGCGGCCCGGACGAGGAGGCGGTCCCGGGCCTGGAGCCGTCGTACCCGGCGGGCCTGGCCATCGGCCGCGACGGCCGTACGGCGATCGTCGGCCGCTCCACCGACGAGGACGGCTCCACGATCCATCTGTTCCGGCGGGGCGAGGCCCCCGTGGAGATCTACCGCCACCGTGAGTCGGCCGGCGTCGGAGACCTCTCGCACGACGGTTCGCTGATCGCGATCGAACACACCGAGCACGGTGACGCCATGCACGCGGCGGTGCGTGTGCTCCGGCCGGACGGCACGACGGTCGCCGAACTCGACGACACCAAGGGCGGCACCGTCGAGCTGGGCCTGGACGTGCTGGGCTTCGCCCCCGTCGTCGGCGACACCCGCCTGCTCGTCGGCCACCAGCGCGGCGGCCGCTGGGAGCCGCTCGTCTGGGACGTGGTCTCCGGCGAGGAGACCGACCTCGGCCTCGCCGACCGGCTGCAGGGCGACATGAGCGCCGAGTGGTATCCGGACGGATCCGCGCTGCTGCTCGCCCACAGCTTCGAGGCCCGCGTCGAGCTCTTCCGCTACGACCTGGCGTCCCGTGCACTGGAGCGGGTGGAAACCCCGCGAGGCACGGTGTCCGGGGCCACCGCACGCCCCGACGGCAGCATCGAGTACCTGTGGTCCTCGGCCGCCGTACCGCCGGTGGTCCGCTCCACGACCGGCGAGGCGGTCCTCGACCCGCCGGGGATGAAGTCGCCCGGGTCGGTGCCGGTGGAGGACGTCTGGGTGGACACCCCCGGCGGCCGCGTCCACGCGCTCGTCCAGCGTCCGCCCGGCGTGTCCGGCCCGTACGCCACCCTGTTCGACATCCACGGCGGCCCGACCTGGCACGACAGCGACTCCTTCGCGGCGGGCCCGGCCGCCTGGCTGGACCACGGGTACGCCGTGATCCGCATCAACTACCGGGGCTCCACCGGGTACGGCCGCGCGTGGACCGACGCCCTCAAGCACCGGGTCGGCCTGATCGAGCTGGAGGACATCGCGGCGGTGCGGGAGTGGGCGGTGGACTCCGGGTTCGCCGACCCCGAGCGTCTCATCCTCACCGGCGGTTCCTGGGGCGGCTACCTCACCCTGCTGGGCCTCGGCGTCCAGCCGGACGACTGGGCGCTCGGTATCGCCGCGGTGCCCGTCGCGGACTACGTCACGGCGTACCACGACGAGATGGAGGCGCTCAAGGCGATGGACCGCACGCTCCTCGGCGGCACGCCCGAGGAGGTCCCCGAGCGCTTCGAGGCCTCGTCGCCGCTGACCTACGTCGACGCGGTGAAGGCCCCGGTCTACATCTCCGCCGGTGTCAACGACCCCCGCTGCCCCATCCGCCAGATCGACAACTACGTCGACCGTCTCGCCGCCCGCTCCGCCGTCCACGAGGTCTACCGCTACGACGCCGGCCACGGCTCCCTGGTCGTCGACGAACGCATCAAACAACTCCGCCTGGAACTCGACTTCGCCGAACGCCACCTGGGAGGCCGCCCCTGAGACCGCCGACGCACCCCCGCGCCCGTAAGGGGCGCGGGGAACTGCGCGAGAACCCCCGCGCACCCGCACCCGACGACGCACCCCAGGGGGTCGAAGGGGCGCAGCCCCTGGGATGAGACGGGTAGGGGCGGCGGGGGCGAGAACCAGGACGGAACCACCTCAGGCCGCCACCAACACGCCCTCCTCACACGCCCCTTCCGCAGCCGTCAGCAACCCCACGAGCGTGGTCCGTGCCCGTGCCACTCGTGACCGCACCGTCCCGACGGGGCACCCGATCAGCTCCGCCGCGTCCTCGTACGACAGCCCCAGCATCTGTGTGAGGACGAACGCCTCACGCCGTTCCTCCGGCAGCGCGCCCAGCAGATCGGTGAGCGCGATGCCGTCGTCGAAGCCGGGCAGTCCGCGCGGCTGGGCGTGCTCGACGGCCAGCCGCCAGTCCGGTACGTCGGACAACCGGGGCCGGGCCGCCGCGTACCGGAAGCTGTCGGTGACCGCCCGGCGGGCGATGGACAGCAGCCACGTACGGGCGGAGCAGCGGCCCTCGAACCGGTGCAGGCTGCCGAGGGCCCGCAGGAACGTGTCCTGCGCGAGGTCGTCCACGGCCTGCGGGTCCGCGCAGAGGTGGGCGACGAACCGCTGGACGTCTCGGTGGAGCGCGCCGACGAACCGTTCGACGGCCTCCGGGTCGCCACCTCGGGCGGCGAGCGCCCAGGCGGTTATGGACTCGTCGGTCGTGGACCGGGAGGGCCGGGAGGCTCGCGGGATCGACGCGGGCGGGGGAGTAAGGGTGATCACCTGGTGTCCTTCTCGGGTCGTCCGGGACCAGGACCGTCCGTCGACGCGGGCACGTGGTGCCGTTCTGCGTGCAGGGCCGCGCAGGCATGCGTGCGAGGCCGTGCGGACGTGCGCGATGCGTGGGAACGCGTCCGGTTGGTCCGGCGGGGATGGGAAGCCGGCCGTACGGCACGCGGGTGGCGGCGTACGGCCGAAGCCCGGGGAGCGAGCCGTGGTGGCTGCCCCGGGGCACCGGCTGTCGTCAGCTGACAGCGGTCCCGGCGGGCGGACCCCGAGAGGTGATCGCATGGACGAGAACGAGTGAACGGAGCGCGCGGTCAGTACGGCCGCGCCGTACCCGGGGGCGCGGTCGCTCCGCCGCCACGGGCAGCGCGAGCGACAACCGCAGCGGTGCGGCCAGCCAGCCGGCCACGGCCCGCAGCAGGGCGAAGGCGGCGCGCTCGCCGTGCGCCAGCCAGAGACCGCACAGCAGCGCGGCCAGCAGATGCGCGGCGAACATGCCGGACGAGGACGCGGACGCGAATGTGCCGTCCAGGAGGTAACCGGTGAGGTCCCCATGGTCCATGTGACCGGCAGGGCCCATGTGGACGGTGTGATTCATGTGGGCGGAGCCCATGTCCATGGCACCGCTGCTCGAGCCGCCCATGGCACCGCTCACGGAGGCCGTGCCCCCCGAGGCCGTGCTCGCGGAGGCCGGCGGCTGTGCCAGTGGCTGTGCCAGTTCGAAGCCCCAGTGGAGGGCCGTCTGCGCGGCGACCACCACGGAGGTGATCAGCGGGAGGCCGCGCTCGCGCCCGGCCAGGCACCAGCCGACCGCACCGGTCGCGGCGATCCCGACGACCAGGGCCCACCAGGGGACATGACCACCGGACATCAGCACGTGGCCCAGGGCCGCGAGCAGCACACAGACGGCCGCGAACATCGCGGCGCGCGTCGTGCGCGTCCCCCACCCTGCGGTCATGGCGCCCCATCCTCGCATCCGGACACCGCCGTCATCCCGTCCCTCTTGAGTACGGATGTCCACCCGTCGTCGCACTCACACCGGCAAGTGTGATCCGGATCACTGAGGAACCGGACGCGTGCATGAGGCAGTCTTCTGCCTCGTGGGGAGCCCTTCGCAGCACAACAGCCGTATAGGTCCGGGCCGACAGCCGGGTCCTGCCGACCCCGGCGCGCACATGGTCGTCTGCGGCGACGACGGGCTGGCGCACCGGCTCGCCGCCGAACTGCGGACCGTGTACCGGGAGCAGGTGACCCTCGTCGTGCCGCCCACCGCGAGGATCGCCCAGCGGCCGGTCGTCGGGCGCGCCCGCACCGCCGCCGCGCTCCTCGACCGGGTGACGGCGGTCGTCAACAGGGCGGCGGGCAACGGAGATCCGGCCCCCGGCGACCGGACCGGCGACCGGACCGGCGACCGCACCGGCGGGACCGGGGCGCGGACCGGCGGCGGAACCGGAGAGCGGGGCGACCGGGGCGAAAGAGGCGACCGGGGCGGCGGCAGGAACAGCCCCCGGGACGGCGGTGAACGGGTCCTGGAGGCCGGGGAGGCCACCGAGGCGGTGCTCGCCGAGGCCGGTGTGGAGCGGGCCGCCGCGCTGGCCCTGGTGTACGACGACGACGAGACCAACATCCGCGCGGCCCTCACCGCCCGCCGCCTCAACCCGCGCCTGCGCCTCGTCCTGCGGCTCTACAACCGCCGGTTGGGTCAGCACATCGAGGAACTCCTCGACCAGGCCTCGGCGTTGGCGACGGGAGGCGCCGCCGCCGACGGGGTCGACGGTTTCGGCGCCTCGACGACCGTCCTGTCCGACGCCGACACGGCCGCACCCGCGCTGGCGGCGACCGCCGTGGCCGGCACCAGCAAGGTCGTCCAGACGGACGGGCTGATGCTCAGGGCCGTGGAGCGCCCGCCGGGCCGGGCGGGTCAGGGCGCGGCAGGCCAGGGTTCCGGGGGTCAGGGCTCCGGAGGCCTGTGCACCCTCGCGCTGCTGTCGGCCACCACCAACGACCCCGCCGGAACCGAGGGTTCCGAGGGCAGCGGGGAACGCGGCCCCCAACTCCTGCCCGACGAACGGGCGGTGGCGGAGGCCACCGGGCGCGGCACCGTCGTCCTGGACACCGTGCGCTACGCGGGACCCGCGCTGCCGCCCGGCCGGTCCGGCGGCGGGCCGCTCGGGGCTTTCGGATCGCTGCTCTCGCGGCGGCTGCGGTGGTCCCTCGCGGGGATAATCGGGTGCGTGTTCGCCCTGGCTGTCGCCCAGATGGTGATCACCGGGGAGCATCCGCTCCAGGCGACGTACGCCACCCTCCTCGACCTCTTCGGCATCGCCGACCCCGCGACCGACCAGAGCGACTCGCGGCAGATCCTCCAACTCCTCTCCGGCCTCATGGGCTTACTCCTGCTGCCCGTGCTCCTGGCCGCCGTCCTGGAGGCCCTCGGCACGTTCCGCAGCGGCACCGCCCTGCGCAAGCCGCCGCGTGGCCTGTCCGGGCACGTCGTCCTCCTCGGCCTCGGCAAGATCGGCACCCGGGTGCTCGCCCGCCTGCGCGACCTGCACATCCCGGTCGTCTGCGTCGAAGAGGACCCCGAGGCACGCGGTCTGGCCGAAGCCCGGCGGCTACGGGTGCCGGTCATCCTCGGCGACGTGACCCAGGAGGGCGTCCTGGAGGCCGCCAAGATCCACCGTGCCCACGCCCTCCTCGCGGTCACCAGCTCCGACACGACGAACCTCGAAGCCGGCCTGTACGCCCGTTCCGTACGCCCCGACCTGCGCGTCGTCCTGCGTCTGTACGACGACGACTTCGCCACGGCCGTCTACCGCACCCTGCGCGCCGCGCACCCCGGCGCCCTGACGCGCAGCCGCAGCGTCACCCACCTCGCCGCGCCCGCGTTCGCCGGCGCGATGATGGGGCGCCAGATCCTGGGCGCGATCCCCGTCGAGCGCCGCGTGCTCCTTTTCGCGGCCGTGGAGGTACGAGGACACCGGCGCCTGGAGGGGCGGACCGTCGCGGAGGCGTTCCGGGCGGGGGCGTGGCGTGTGCTGGCCCTCGACACGGGGGCGTCCGGAGAACCGGGTCCGGAACGGACGCCCGGGCCGCCGCCGGGTTCGGGACTGATCTGGGACCTCCCACCCACGTACGTCCTCCGAGCCGAGGACCGCGTGGTGCTGGCGGCGACGAGGCGGGGGCTGGCGGAGCTGCTGGGACGACGGGCGGGGGCGTAGGTTCTTTGGCCGTCGGTCGGCTGCGGGCCCGGTGGGGCTTCTCGCGCAGTTCCCCGCGCCCCTGAAAAGCAGGGGCTGCGCCCCGAGCTTTTCAGGCCCACGGGACCGTGGTCTTCCAGGCCCACGGGACCGTGGTCTTCCAGGCCCACGGGACCGTGGTCTTCCAGGCCCACGGGACCGTGGTCTTCCAGGCCCACGGGACCGTGGTCTTCCAGGCCCACGGGACCGTGGTCTTCCAGGCCCGCGGGACCCTGGTCTTTTAGGCCCGCAGGGCCTGGTCTTTGAGGGGCGCGGGGAACTGCGCGAGAAGCCCCACCGGCCCGCAGCCGACCTCACTCGCAGGCAACCCCGTGCACATCCCACGCCGGAAACGGATCATCAAGGGCGCCGCACCCCACCTCGTCCCCCTCCACCAGACACCCGGCGAGAGCCCCCCGCAACGCATCCCCCCGCAACCCGGTCCCGATGAACACCAACTCCTGCGCGAACGGCGCCTCCTCATCCTGCGCCGCCGTAGGTTCGAAGCGAGCCACCGACCCCGCCTGGGACCACAGCCCGACGACCCCCGGCCGCCCGGCGAGCGTGAAGAACCCCTTGGACCGCAGCACCTGCCCGAACGCACCGCTGTCGAGCCCCTCGGTCACGAACTCCCACAACCGCCCGGGATGAAAGGGCCGTTCGGCGCGGAAGACCGTAGACGAGATGCCGTACTCCTCGGTCTCCGGCACATGCTCCCCGTTCAGCTCCCGCACCCACCCCGGCGCCTGCTGGGCCCGTTCGAGATCGAACGCCGCCGTGCCGAGCACGTCCTGGACCCGCACCCGCCCATGGCTGACCGGCACGATCCGCGCCGCCGGGTTGAGCCGGGCCAGGGTCGCCGCGAGCCGCTCGGCGGTCGCCGTGTCGACGAGGTCGAGCTTGTTCAGCACGATCACGTCGGCGAACTCCACCTGGTCCATGAGCAGATCGCTCACGGTGCGCTCGTCGTCCTCGTACTGGTCGAGCCCCCGCGCCACCAGTTCGTCCCCGCCCGCGAGCTCCGGCAGGAAGTTCACCGCGTCGACGACCGTGACCATCGTGTCGAGCCGGGCGAGATCCCCGAGCGTGGCCCCGTCGTCCCGCGCGAAGGCGAAGGTCGCCGCGACGGGCATCGGTTCGGAGATCCCGGAGCTCTCGATCAGCAGATAGTCGAAACGCCCCTCGCGCGCGAGCCGGTCCACCTCCTCCAGCAGATCGTCGCGCAGGGTGCAGCAGATGCACCCGTTGGTCATCTCGACGAGCCGCTCCTCGGTGCGGGACAGCGCCGCCTCGCCCCCGCGCACGAGCGCGGCGTCGATGTTGACCTCGCTCATGTCGTTGACGATCACCGCCACCCGCAACCCCTCACGGTTGCCGAGGACATGGTTGAGCAGGGTGGTCTTGCCCGCGCCGAGGAACCCGGACAGGACGGTGACGGGCAGCCGCTCCCGGAGCGTGGTCACGGCCTCAGCCCTCGGGGTGGATGAGCCCGCGCTCGTACGCCTTCAGCAGCCGCTGCGGTACGAGGTGCGTGGTGCCGTCGACGGTGAACGGCACCAACTGCGGTGTGCTCGCCTTCCACTGGGCGCGACGGTGCCGGGTGTTGCTGCGGGACATCTTCCGCTTGGGTACGGCCATGGGGTCCTCCTCCACAGGGTGATGGACCGGAACGCTACATGAAAATGGATCCCATTACTAAAAATGCGGCCCAGGGGCCGTGAGCAACCCCGGCCCGGGCGCCGTATGGGAGGAAAGGGTCGAACAGGCCCGCTCAGCGCAGCCGTTCCCTACGGAGGTACCGTCCCCCGTGGCCACAACCAAGGAAGAAGCCCCCCACCGCGGGCGGCATCTCGACCCACCCCTCCTGCTCACCATGCTGCTGGTCCTCGCGGTGGTGGCGCAGGCCCCGCTGCGGGGCCTGCTGTCCGCGCCCGTGACGCAGAGCTGGATGACCGTGTTCGTCGCGGTGGTCGTTCAGGCGCTGCCGTTCCTGGTCATCGGGGTGCTGCTGTCGGCGGCCATCGCGGTGTTCGTGCCCGCGTCGTTCTTCGTCCGCGCGCTGCCGAAGCGGCCCGCCCTCGCGGTACCGGCGGCGGGCGCGGCCGGGGTGGTGCTGCCGGGCTGTGAGTGCGCCTCCGTGCCGGTCGCGGGCGCCCTCGTGCGCCGGGGTGTGACGCCCGCGGCGGCGCTGGCCTTCCTCCTCTCCGCCCCCGCGATCAACCCGATCGTGCTGACCGCGACCGCCGTGGCTTTCCCCGGCAACCCCGAGATGGTGCTGGCCAGGCTGGTGGCGAGCCTGCTGGTGGCCTGCGCGATGGGCTGGCTGTGGCTACGACTGGGCCGCGGCGAGTGGATGCGCCCGCCGGAGCGGCCGTCCTACGAGGGCCAGGGCAAGGGCGCGGCCTTCTGGGGCTCGGTGCGGCACGACGTGATGCACGCGGGCGGGTTCCTGGTCGTCGGCGCGATGGCGGCGGCCACGCTCAAGGCGGTCGTCCCGGCGACCTGGCTGAACGCCGCCGCCGACAACCCGGTGATCGCGATCCTCGCCCTCGCCGTCCTGGCCGTACTGCTGTCGATCTGTTCGGAGGCGGACGCGTTCGTGGCGGCCTCCCTGACGCAGTTCTCCCTGACCTCCCGGCTGGCCTTCCTGGTCGTCGGTCCGATGATCGACCTGAAACTCTTCGCCATGCAGACCGCCACCTTCGGCCGCGCCTTCGCGCTCCGCTTCGCCCCCGCCACCTTCGCCCTCGCGATCCTGGTGTCGGCCCTCGTCGGGGCGGTGCTGCTGTGAACCGCCAGGCCCAGACCGTCGTCCTCTTCCTCACCGGCGGAGCCCTGCTGCACGCCGGCTTCACCGACCTCTACCTCCGCTACGTCAAGGCCGGCCTGCGCCCCCTCCTCATCGGCGCGGGCCTCGTCCTCATCACCGCCGCCGTCGCCACGCTCTGGTACGAACGCCGGGCGCGCCACCAGGAGCGCCGGGCCGAGCCACACGCCCCCGCCGACGCACCGGAAGCGCCTGCCGACGCACCGCACGCCCATGCCGACGAGCCGCACGCCCCTACTGAGGAACACCCCCACCGCGAACCCCGGGTCTCCTGGCTGCTCGTCCTCCCGCTGCTCGCCCTCGTCCTGGTCGCCCCGCCCGCCGCCGGTTCCTACACCGCGATGCGCACCGGCACGGCCCTCCAGGAACAGCCCTGGGGCTATCCGAAGCTCCCCGCCGACGGCACCCTCCGCCTGAGCGTCGCCGACTACGCGGGCCGCGCGGTCTACGACGAGGGACGCGCCCTCGCGGGCCGCCCGCTCAAGGTCACGGGCTTCCTCGCCTTCGACGACTCCGGCACGCCGTACCTGGTCCGCATGGCCCTCAACTGCTGTGCCGCGGACGCCCAGCCCGTCAAGATCGCCCTCACCGGCGAACTCCCGGCCGTGCTCCAGCCGGACACCTGGATCGAGGTCACCGGCACCTACACGCCGAAGCGGACCGAGGACCCCCTCAACGGCACGGCCGTCCCCTACCTCAGGGTCACCGCGACCAAGCCGGTGAAGGCGCCGCAGGACCCGTACGACGAGGCCTGGAACGGCTGAGACGGGGGAGGGGCGGCGGGCGAAGGCCCGGAGGGCATGAAAGGGCCCGGTCGCTGGCGACGGGGGATGCACCAGCGACCGGGCTATGGCCAAGGCTAACAAGGCTGTTCGCGGGACGGGAGCCGACTGGTCGATAGCGTTGACAAGTTGTGATCGGGATCACGCGGGCTCACGGGCCCGTCCACCTCGCCCCCGGTCCCGCGCGGATGGCCGGAACCGACCGGGGACCAGCCGCGAACGCCCTGCTCAGCGGCCTGTCAGGCACCCTCGCACGGCGGCTCGTACGACAGCCGCGGCAAGTACTCGTCCCACTTCTCCCGCGTGAGCACCCCGCGCGTCGTCGAGCAGATGTGCCGTACGGCGTCGTCGACATCGAGATTCCACAGCCGTACGGTGTCGGCGCCGCTGGAGACCCCGAGCATGTCGCTGTCCGGGCTGAAGGACAGGAACTGGCCCGTCTTGGCGTTGGGGCTCATCGCCCGGCCGATGGGGGAGGCCTCGGCGGGGCGGGACACGTCCCAGAGGTGGACGGTGCTGTCGTTGCCGCCGCTGGCCAGGGTCTCGCCGTCCGGGCTGAAGGTCAGCGAGACGACCGTCTCGGTGTGGCCGACGAGCGGGGCGCCCAGGCGTGTCGCCTCGCGCGGGTCGGAGACGTCCCAGAGCCGGACCGTGTCGTCGCCACCGCCGCTGGCCAGCGTCCGGCCGTCCGGGCTGTAGACGAGGTCGCTGACCGCGCCGCGGTGAGCGGTGAGCGGCCCGTCGAGACGCCGGGACCGGGCCGGGTCCGCCACGTCCCAGAGCCGGATGGTGCCGTCCGCGCTGCCGCTGGCGAGCGTCCGGCCGTCCGGGCTGAAGACCAGGGCGAGGATGTAGCCCTTGTGCCCGGTGAGGGGCTTACCGAGCGGGACGACCCGGGAGGGGTCGCGGACGTCCCACAACTGCACGTCGTGATCGCCGTAGGAGGTCGCCAGGACCCGCCCGTCCGGGCTGTACGCCTGCGCGTCCGTGTACCGGATCCGCAGCGGCAGCGGCGACCCCCGCAGGACCGGGCGGGCCGGGTCGCTGACGTCCCACAGATACAGCGCCCGGTTCCCGGCCACGATCGAGAGGATGCGCCCGTCGGGGGAGAACGACAGGGAACGGTTGCCGCTGTCCTTGAGCGTGAACGCCTTCCCCAGCAGCACGGGACGGCCGGGCTCCGCCACGTTCCACAGCCGGATCCGCCCGTCCCGCCCGGCCGTGGCCAGCACCCGCCCGTCCGGCCGGAACACCCCGTTCCGGCCGACCATGTCCGAGGTCGGCACCGACCACAGCCGCACCTTGCTGTCGCCGCTGCCGGTGGCGAGGGTCCGGCCGTCCGGGCTGAACCCCAGGGCGAACATCTCCCCGCTCGCCCCGGCCAGCGGCTCGCCGACCTGCGACGGGTAGGCGGGGTCCGCCACGTTCCACAGACTCGCCGTGCTGTCCGCGCTGGCGGCGGCGAGCGTGCTGCCGTCCGGGCTGAAGGCCACGGACCAGATGGGGCCCGTGTGCCCGGTGAGCGGCGCGCCCAGCGCACGCGCCCGGCGCGGCTCGGCCACGTCCCAGAGCCGGACGGTGTTGTCCGAACTACCGCTGGCCAGCGTCCGCCCGTCGGGACTGAAGGCCAGCGAGTGCACCAGGCTCGTATGGCCCTTGAGTACGGGGCCCACCGCGCGTGGCGCACGCGGATCGGCCACGTCCCACAGCCGGATCGTGTTGTCGTCGCCCCCGGTCGCCAGCGTCTTCCCGTCGGGCCCGAACGCGACGGCGCGTACGGGAGCGCTGTGCCCGGTGAGCGGCGCGCCGAGCTCCGTCACGTGCGCCGGGTCGCTCACGTCCCACAGCCGTACGGTGCGGTCCTCGCCCACGGACGCCAGCGTCCTCCCGTCCGGACTGAAGGCGATCAGGAAGATCGTGCCGTCGTGCCCCTCCAGTGGTGCGCCCAGCGCGCGCGGCGCACGCGGGTCCCGCACGTCCCACATACGGATCGTGCCGTCGTCGCCGGCGCTGGCGAGCGTACGGCCGTCCGGCGCGAAGACGGCGCTGCTCACCCAACTGGTGTGCCCGGTGAGGGGCCTGCCCAGGGCCTTGGCCCGGGACGGGTCCGCCACGTCCCACAGCCGTACGGAACGGTCGTAGCTGGCGGTGGCCAGATACTTCCCGTCGGGGCTGAAGGAGGTGAGGTAGACGGCACCGCCGTGGCCGAGCAGCGGGGTGGCCAGGGGCGCGTTGACGATGGAGACGAGCCGGTTGCCGGTGCCCTCGTCGTCGGGCCGAAGATCGTGCGCCACCAGGTCGAGCTGGGCCGACAGCGACGGATCCGAGTACTGGACCCGGTCGGCCTGGGCGAGAACCTGCTCGAACACCGCGTCGTTGCGCTGCTGCCAGGCGACCACCGCCGAGCCGACAGCCACCAGGGCGAACGCCACCAGCGCCGCCACGGCACTCCGCCGGATCCGCACGGTACGCCGACGCAGCCGGACGGAGGCGGCCAGGAACTCCACGGCGCTACGGGTGAGGAAGATGCCGCCGGGGGCGTCGGGGACGGTGGGGTCTCCGGGGGCGCCGCTGGAGTTCTTGGAGCCGCCGGTGCCGTTCTTTCCCTGGGCGCCGCCCTTCGCCGCCGCTTCTCCGGGGCCTCGCTTGCCGCCGGTACTCCCGGCGTCCACGGTGGACTTGGCCCAGGTGTGCGCCTGTTCGAGCCGCGAACCCCGGTAGAGCAGCGAGGAATCGCGCCCGGAGTCCTCCCAGGCGCGGCCGTCCTCCTCCAACCGCTGCCGCAGCAGATGGTCGTTGCGGCCCTCGTCGATCCACCCGCGCAGGCGCGGCCAGGCGTGCAGCAGCGCCTCATGGGTGATCTCCACGGTCTCCGCGTCCAGCGTCAGCAGCCGGGCGCGGGCCATCGCCTCCAGCGACTCCTCGGTCTTGGCCGGGTCCGCCGAGCCGTCCGCGAGCTGCCGCCGGGTGCCACGGCGCCGGGTGGCCTGGGTGTCCTCGCCCAGCCGGACCAGCCGCAGCAACAGCAGCCGCGCCGCCGAACGAGCCGCCGGGTCCAGCCCCGACCAGGCCCGCTCGGCGGTGGCCGCCACCGCGCCCTGGATACCGCCGGCCGCCCGATAACCGGCCAGCGTCAACCGGCCCGCCTTCCGCCGCTGCCATGTCACGAGCAGGGCGTGCGACAGCAACGGCAGTACGCCCGCGTCGTGCGCCCCGCGCGGCCCGTCGGCGCTCACCTCGCGCACGATCAGCTCCGCCAGCCCCGGTTCCAGCTCCAGCCCCACGGCCTTGGCCGGGCCGGTCACCGCCTCCCGCAACTCCGCCGTGGTCAACGGCCCCAGCACCATGTGCCGGTGCTGGAGGGCGTCCGCGAGTTCCGGATAGCCGAGGCACTGTTCGTAGAAGTCGGCCCGCACACCCAGTACGACGACCACGGGCGCCGACCCGCCCCCCGCCCCCGGCGTGCACGCCGCACTGAGCACCTGCACGAACGTCCGCCGGTCGGCCTCGTCGGAGGAGAGCGTGAAGGTTTCTTCGAACTGGTCGACGATCAGGACGGGGCGGGCGGGGGTGGAAGTGGGGTCAGGGATGGAGGTGGGGTCGAGGGTGGAGGTGGGGGCGAGGTCTGGGGTGGGCGTGGGGGGCGGGGTGCCCTGGGGCATGCCGCCGTCGACTTGGGCGGAGCTGTCCCTGAGGGCGTCCCTGACGGTGCTGCCGGAGCCGCTGCTGCTGTCCCCGGCCGTGCTACCCCCGGTTATGTCACCCCCGCTGCCGCCGCCCGTGGTCCCGCCGCCGTGGCGTTCGCTCAAGCGTCGCCGTGCCCACGCCGCGAAGGCCTCCCGTACGGCCTCGGCGAACATCGGCGTGCCGGGCTCGTACGCGGCGGACACGACCTGCCGCAGCTCGGGTATGTGACGGGTCAGCTCGCCGACCGGATCGGCCCCCGGCACGAGTTGGAGCACCTCGCCGCCCCTCCGCACAGCGGCAGGCCCCGCGCTCCCGGGCCTCGCGCTCCCCTGGCCGCTGTCGACTGCCAGGGCGCCGCTGCGCAGGGCGGGCACGAGCCCGGCATTGAGCAGGGAGGACTTCCCGGCGCCCGAGGCACCCACGAGCATGACCAGGCCGCCGGTGCGCCCCGCAGCGCGCAACTGCTCGACGAGCGCGTCGGTGCTCCGCTCCCGCCCGAAGAACCAGCGGGCGTCCTGCTGTCGGTACGAGGCCAGCCCCCGGTAGGGGCAGACGCCACCGGGGAGGGGCGACCCCTCGCCGGGAGGTTGCTCGTCCATGGCGGCGCCGGCGGCCGCGGCCGCCGAGGCACCGGACGCGGTGTCCGCCGGGCGCTCCCCGGCGGGATCGGCCAAGGCCCGTTCCCAGAGCCGCTGCCACTGGGCCATGTCGTACAGCCCCTTGGACACCGGAACGGGCCGCGACCGCCGGGCCTCGGGGATCAGCACCTGCAGGACGGCGGCGAGGGCGGCGAACTGCGCGGGCACGTTCCGGGCCCGTCGCCAGTCACTGATCCGCTGGGCCGAGACCCGCACGGGGCGCCCGCGCTCATCGACCCGCTGGAGCCGGACGACCGACTCGGAGACGCTCTTGAGGGGAGGATTGCCCGCTTCCTTGTACAGCAGCGCGAGACGTTCCGCGAAGGCCGTGCGTGCCTCTGAGCCGTGACTCAAGGCGTCTACCCCTTACTTTCCCCCGCTACGTGGACATCCGGACCGGAAAACTCGCCTTGCTGTTCTGACCTGCGGAAATGCCGTCACCGGACACCGGAGCCCTCCTCTCCCACCACCCCCGACTGGCAGGATCAGGCCCAAGCCGCCCACGCCGGTGCACGGCCCTCAGGCCTACCGGCGTAGCGCCCGCAAATCCGATCCATCATGCCGCACCCTTCCGGCCACCCTCAGCGACGCCCCCAGCCACAACCCCCTCGATCCACGTCCCCAAGCGCGGATCGACACCCCCGCATCGTTCGGCACCGGTCCCCACGTGGGGAGGGACCGGTGCCGAACGAAGCGGCATCAAGACACAGTCGCGGAATCGAGCCATACCGGATGCGCCAGGGAAGCGGAACGGGTTCCAGGGCGGCCGGGCCCACCCCCACGGACCCCGGCCACCCGGCGGAGTTGCCGGCCCACCTCTTCCAGGACGCAACCCGAGCGGAGATCGCCGTCCTGGCCGCCACGCGCGACCAGAACCGGCCGACGACCCCACCCCCTCCCTCCCCACCTGGGAACCGCGGACGGCTCAACCACTGTCGTGTCCTGTCGTGCAGACAGCTGAGCCGAGATCCACCTCCTGCCTCCCCTGGGCGGCCTCCGCATTCCTCGGAGCCACGATGGGCGGCGTCGCCTGGTCACTGACCGTCTGGGCACGCGCGTACTGCGACGCGGGCTACGACGCAGGCGGACGCTTCGAACTCAACTTCCTGCTCCCTCTCATGCTGGGAGCCGAGACAGTCGTGGGCCTCGCGACGTGGGCCATCGGCCGACGCCTGTCGCTCCACGCGCCAAGGCTGGTCCGCGCCGTACTGCCGACGCTGCTGGTGGTCATCGCGACGACAGCCCTGGCCTGGTGGCTCTTCGCCACCCGAGGAACGCTGGACGGCTACCCCGGCGACTCGGGCCTCTGCCCCCCGAGCAACATCCCACCCCAATGGCCCACCTGGCTCCCCGCCTGACCACCAACAGACCCAGCCGATCTCGAGAACCGCCAAAGGCCCTGAACGGCCTGCAGCGGAAGGCCAGTCGGCTGGACAGCCTCCTCAACGAGTGGGATCCGATTGGCGTCGCTGATCAAGTCCATGACGAGTACGACTGCCTCATCACTCCCCTCCTCACCCGCCTGCACGCGGGAGCCGGGCCAGCAGCGATTAGCGAGTTCCTGGCGCACACAAATCAGGGCCAGCTACTCACCTGAGTAGCTGGCCCTGATCTGGTGTTTCGGCTGTCGGGGTGGCGGGATTTGAACCCACGACCTCTTCGTCCCGAAGCAACTTGGTTGGTCGTCTGGCCTTGGGCTGGTGTGCTGCTCACCTGCGCCGATCGTCCGCTGACGTCCGCGCTCGTCCGTGGTTGTTCGCTGGCGTTGTCACGCAGTTACTGACGTTGTCGCCGTGATGTCGCCAAGGTGAGGCCGGTTTCGGCGAGGCATCCGTTGATGAGGTTGCTGCGGTACTGGATCTGGCGGAGGCCGTGTCGGAGCGTGCTGATGAGGTGGTCGGGGTCGGTGAAGGCGGTGTTGACCTGGCTGCTGCGTCGCAGCAGGGACCAGATGCCCTCGACGGGGTTGAGGTCGGGTGCGTAGGCCGGCAGGAAGTAGCAGGTGATCCAGTCGTGGGTGTGGATGAACTGCCGCAGTCGGCGGTCCTTGTGGACGTTGAGGTTGTCCCACACGAGCACGATGGGTGCGCCGAGCTGCTGGTGTGCGGCGATGAGCAGGTCGCGGTAGTCGGTCCAGGTGAAGCTGCGTCTGCCGCCGCGTTTGTGATCGAGATGCCGCTTGGGCCGGTAGATCAGCCGTGAGCGTTCGCCGTGTTTGTAGCAGGCCAGAGCGGCGATGGAGAAGCGGCGCTGGGAGCGTGCCCGGACCCGGATGACGGGTGTGCGTCCGCGCCGGGCCCAGGTCCGTGCGGTGGGCGGCGTCATCGAGAAGCCGGCTTCGTCTTCGAAGCACAGCCAGGCGTCGAGCGCCGCCACGGACCTTCCACCTGAGGCCAGGTCTCCTTCACCCAGCCCGCCACGGCCTCCTCGTCGCGCTCGATGGCTCGGCGGGCCGGGACCTGGTGGCTGAAGCCGTGCCGGTGCAGCATCTGCGCGATCGCCGAGAGCGTCATGCTCTTGTGGAAGCGGCGCCCGATCAGCGTCTTGATCCGCGCCAGCGTCCACGTCTGGTCCGGCCAGCCGTGCGCGACCGGCCCCCTGGCGAGCTCTTGCTCGAGCACGGTGAACAGGGCCTCACTCAGCTTGGGCCGTGACACCGGCCCGGCAGAGCGCAGCCCCTCGGTGCCGACGTCGTGCCAGGCTCGGCGCCAGCGCTGCACCGAGCGCACACTCACCCGTAAGTCCTTGGCGACCTCCGCGTTGGAGGCACCCGCAGCGAATCGCTCCGCGGCCTCCAACCGGATCCGCTCGCGGAACGTCTGCCGTTCAGGCGTCAGCCCACCACCCTGCGGATATCTCACACAACAGGCATACCGCGACGATCACACATCGTCAGCCCTCAACGACATCACGCCACAAAGGTCAGTAGACACGCACCCTGTGCGGCTTCCAGGGTGCAGGCTCAGGCACGTCAGCTGAGTTCTACGGGGCTTGGGCATAGTGCGTCCAGTGTCGGATCCAATCGGGTGGCCTGCGGCCGTCGCTCGCTACGACTGTCGCTAGCCGTAGTCACCGGTCGCCACTGAGTGGCCTCGGACGGCCCAGGGATGGCCCAGAGACAGCGTGAGATAACGCGCTATGCAGAGAGGAGGCTGGGTGGCGATCCCAGCTGGCCTTAGAGCTAGCTGGATCGGCCACTCAACATTTCACGTAGTGCTGCCCTCATCTCTCGTTCGCTTTCTTTCAGTCCGATTCCACGAAATATTCGAATGGATTCCTCGTAGTAGATCTGTGCTTGGTCGATGTCTCCTGACATCCACTCTGCAGCCCCTAGCAAGCCGAGTGAATTAGCCTCGAAATGATGATGTGAGGTACGTCGAAAGAAGCGGCGTGCTCGATGTAGGGAGTCTCGCGCATCCTCAATTTTTCCGGATTTCAGTTGCGTATGCCCCAAGTTCATGTAGTTGAGATGGATTCCCGCTTCGTCCTGCACTTCTCTGTAAGCAGTAAATGCCTTCTGGAAACACTCTTCGGACTTCTCTTGCTGGCCTAGCTGGCTAAGCGCTACCCCCAGCCCGGCATGTGCAGATGCTTCCTGTCTCCGGTTTCCCGAGGCGCGATGGTATGGAATGGATGCGCTGAGAGCTGCCGCTGCCTGGTGCAAGAGGCCGGATTCGCGGTATGCGGAGCCAAGGTTGGTTAGCGATGCTCCGATGTCGTTTGGGTCTCGATTCTCTCTCGAGAGTTTCACGGCGTCAATCAAGATCGGAATAGCTGCTCTGGGGCTGATATGTTGGCGAACTGCCGCACCCAGGCTGACTGTTGCGTCGCATTGCCCATCCAAGAAGCGGATCCGTTCCGCAATTGCGGCTGCTTTTCTGAGAGTTCGAATGGCATCTTCCAGCTTGCCTTGGGAGGTGAGGTTGATTCCAACGTTATTGAGAGCCCTAACCTGCCGTTCGGCGTCACGCTCTTTCCGTGCCGCCTCGTAGGCGATCTGCGCCGATTGAAGACCTTCGGTGATGCGCCCCCTTAGGTCGAGATAGACGATGAGGTGCATCGAAAGGGAATACGCGTGTTCGGTTAGATCGGCATCGCGAGCGAACCGTGCTGAAGCCTGCAAATTTGCGCACTCTAGGTCCAGCCAACTCAGGGCTTCGATAATTGACTGGAACTGTGGCGGGTTCCCCTCGGGGGTGCCGCGCAGTGTGAGGTCTGCATTTAGTGAAGCCTGGCAGTACATATCGGCTAGGCGACTGAAGGCCTGTTGGCGATCTCTGGCAGGCACCGTTGCTTCGCATTGCTCGGCAGCGAATAGATACACAAGGTCGTGCATCCGCCATCGTGAGACAACGGAGCTGCGGGAGATGAGGCTGGCCTGACTGAGCCGGCGCAGGAGCGAGCGAGCCTGTGGGACAGATACTCCGAGGACTGCCGAGGCAGCCTGTTCCGACATCTCGCTGCCCGGGTGGATGGAGAGTCGGCAGAAGGGGTCCCTCATAGCGCAGTCGAGGCGAGCGAGCGAGACCTGAAGGGCTGCCCGTACAGCGGTGTCCCCAAAGTGCAGGACATCGAGTCGGCTCTTCTCTTCCCTCAGTTCTGCCAGTAGCTCGTCGGTCGTGAGATCGACGTCGTCTCTTAGAATTGCTGCCGAGATGCTGAGCGCCAACGGAAGATGGCCACACAGTGTGCACAGATCATGGATCGGGTCGGGGGCGTGGAGGCGCTGGTCCTCAGATCCCAAGATCTGAGTGAGCAGGACGTTTGACTCCTCCGGGCTGAGACAGTCGAGGTTGATCGTCTCGATCCCTTCGAGCACTCCCAACCTGCTGCGAGAGGTCAATACCACGCCATGGGTTTGTGCCCTGGGGAGCAACTCGGCGACTTGAGAGAGTTCGGCTACGTTGTCGAACACCATCAACACCGGGTTGTCAGAGGCGTCGAGGGCGTCGAGCGTTCGATGGTAGAGCGCAGCCTGGCCTTCTGCGGTACGTGGGATCTCGTCACCCGGTACGCCGAGAACTGACAGGAGAGGTCCGTACGCGATCCCGGGACTAGCCATGCGCGTGCGGTGCGCCGAGAACCCGTGCATGTCTGCGACGATCACGCCGCCAGAGAACTCTGCAGACACATCGTGGTGCCTGACCACTTGGTCCACCAAGGACGTCTTGCCGACGCCGGCCATGCCTGAGACCAGGACTCGACGTCCCATGGTGGTCAGCGTGTCCCTGATCGCCTGTTGCTCCCGCTTCCGGCCTACGAAGCGGGGCGAGGCACCGGAGGTTCCTGACAGTCGAGTGACCTGCAGTGACGCCTCGTCGATGCGTCGTTGTGACCGAGCTTCAACGAACTTATGGGTCAAGGCCAGGAACGACTGGGTGGTGTCCTCGTTCAGTTCCTGTTCCCGCGGCACAGCGATCCAGCTGGGCGCCTCCTCAGAGGACTCCAGACACTCTGTGAGGTTCGCCCAGAACAGCTGCTTTGTTGCTACGTCGAACACGACGCCCAGGACGGTCAACAGGCCGTTTTTCCAGTCGTTCGCATGACCCTCGACAGGGATAGCGTAATGATGCGCACGCTTGTACTTATTGCCGCTCTTCACCTGGATGGTGATCGCGACACCGGTTCGCTCGCCGTCCTTGGTGAGCATGACGAACAGGTCTTCCCCGTAGTCGTTGCCGCCGTCGATCTCTTGGACGATCTGATCGTGGTCTTCGAGGAGCGCGCGTAGAGCATTTACCCCCGCCCGTTCGATCCTTCTGCTCTGGGTGACCCTTCCCGACACCGTTCCCCCAAGTCATTGGCCAGCCGGTAGCTCGATCTTCGGCGAGGCTATCGGTGGCTTGGTCACGCTGTCCGAGCTGGAGTGCCCCCGGCAGGATTCGAACCTGCGCGCACGGCTCCGGAGGCCCCTTGGGTCTCAGAAGCTGTTGTCTTTTCGGACGTGATCGACGTGTTTCCGCTGGTCGGGGATAGCAGTGGTGATTCCGTGGGAGTCGTGGCCTGCCGGATCGTCGCTCCCCGGGAGGTCATGGATGCCGTCAGTCGTCGGACTGCTGGAACAGCACGAGCTCGCTGCTCGCCGTCGAGTCGACGGGCTGCGGGAACAGGCCGACCGCATCCAGGCCGAACTGGCCGCGGCCGAGCGGGAATGGCAGGAGTGGGCGATTGCCCGCAAGCGGGTCGGCACGGTGCTGGCTCCGGACGGCGACAACACCGTCGGCACGGAGGTCACTGACGATCCGCGGGATGCGGACGCGCCGCCGGACCCCGGGGATGCGGCGAAGCCGAAGTCGCAGGTGCCGGTGTGGCGCCAGGGACTGGCCTGGTCGGTGCTGTCCGTGGACTACCAGCGCATCCTCACGGCGCTCGCGGACCGGAACCGGCTCCATCAAGGGCCGCTGACCTGCCAGGAAATGGCCGCTATGTTCGGCATGGACGTGGTGCTCGAGCACGGGTGGAGGCACTGCGCTCGAAAGCGAAACGCCTGGTCGCCCGCGGCTGGCTGGCCGAGCGGCAGCCGGGCCGGTTCACCCTCGCCCAGGGTGTGGCCGGGCAAGGCGGCGCGTCATGAGCAGGGTCATCGACCAGTAGACCATCGCCTCCGCGCTGGCGGTGCGCCGCTCGAAGTCGCGCACCAGACGGCGGCTTCGCATCAGGTGGGCGAAGAGGCGCTCGACGATCCACCGCTTGGGCAGCACCACGAAGCCGCGCATGTCATCGCTGCGTTTTACGATCGCCAGGACCAGGGCGAACGTGGCCAGGCCGTACTCGACGAGGCCGCCGGTGTAGCCGCCGTCGGCCCAGACCAGTTCCAGCCGGTGGTGCACGTCGGCGACCTGTCCGAGCAGAACCTGGGCGGCGATGCGGTCGCCGGTGTCCGCGGCCGTGACCATCACGCCCAACAGCAGGCCGAGCGTGTCGACCACGACATGCCGCTTGCGGCCGTTGATCAGTTTGCCGCCGTCGAAGCCGCGGCTGTCCGATCCGACGACGGCGTCCGCTTTGACGGACTGCGAGTCGATCACTGCGGCCGTCGGCTGCGCGTCCCGCCCCAGCTCCTCGCGGACCCTCGCACGCAACCGGTCGTGGAACTCCTTGACCAGCAAGTTGTCCCGCCAGCGGCGGAAGAATGCGTAGATGCGGTCCCACGGCGGGAAGTCGGCGGGCATCGCGCGCCACTTGATCCCGTTGTCCACGAGATACCGGATCGCATCGAGCATGGCCCGGTGGCAATACCCCTCCGGCTAGGCCGCCCCGGCCGCGCATCCAGCCCGGCACCGGCAGCAGCGGGCGGATGACGGCCCACTCCCCGTCCGTCATGTCCGTCGGGTAGCGAGGCTGTCGCGTCCCGTTGTCGGAGGCATTTCCGAACCGGTGAGCCAGGCAGTCACACTCCCAGGTGACCACGCTGGACTGCCCCGCCATCGGCACGCAAGACTGTTGCACCAGGGCCTCCTGTTGCTCGGTGATTCGACACCAACGAGCTGTTCAGGAGGCCCTGTCCGTATGCGCCCAGCGCCCCCCGACCACCCGATCGGGACTCCCGTTCGACGCGCATCTCTCAAGATCGAAAAGACAACAGCTTCTCAGGTAATGCGCCTGGTCAAGGCCTCGCAGGTGCTCGTTCGACTGTGGTCCGTCCACAGATAGTCCACAGACCCTGCCCACCGAGAGGAGTGGAGCGAAACGGGCGGTTGCTGCACTTCGCTGTGTACAGCAGGTGCGAGGACGGCGGAGAGACGAAGCGAACGACGCCGCGCGTGCTGCCGGTCTTCAACTGCCGTCGGCTGGGTCTTGCCAGTGCCAGGGCACCACTGGAGGCAGCCAAGGAGCGCCGCCGCTCCGGTCCAGCACTGGCGCCTCGCAGTCATCCGGCAAGGGGCTGCCGTCGATCACGGCCTCAAGAGTGAACTGGACGTAGCGCAGGTACCCGCGTACGTCGCGAATTTGGCGCTCGCGGTTGTCTTGGCCGATGCCCCTCCACCCGACGTCGAAGGACAGCCGCACGAGAGTCCTGTACCGGGCGCGAACGTGATCGTCTCCTATAGAGAGAAGGTCGGTCTGCATGCCTTGACGGACCGAGTCGAGGGCGGCCGCACAACGCTCACGAGCGTGAAGGCTCAACCGAGGTTCTTCAAGGGACAGGTCCGGCAGTGATGGTAGCCATGCGTAAAGCTCTGCGAGACGTTCCAAGAGCCGCTGTGCAGCTTCGGCAGAGCGCTGCTGTATCCATTGGCGGCGAGCTAACGCGGTGTTGGCAGCTTCCTGAGAAGCAGCGAGCTGAGCTTGGGCCTCGATGGCCCTTGCGGTTTGCCAGCGCGCGACGTGCACGGTGATGGCTCCGCCGGCCAACGTCCCTATCAGTGCACTGGCCGTTTGGCCCACAAGATTCCCCCAGTTGCTCATGCTTGCAATCTTGGGCCACCTACGTGCGACTCAAACTCGCGCCGCCCAGGGGGCTTCGATTGGGGCAAGGGGTTGCCGTTGCGAAGGGCGCGCTCTCAGCTTGGGAAGCTTGGGTTTTCTGTCGGCAGTTGCTGCGTCGGCCTGCGGCGTAGCGCCCCTGGGGCCTGACCTGGCTGGCGCTCTGGTCCCCGTCATTCCCCATGGTTCCCTGCACGATCTGGCACGGTTCTGGCACGACCTCTTCGTCCACTTCTAGGAGTACGGGGCGGTGCCTGGCCGGTACGATGCGCAGGCTGAGCAGTGTCCATGCGGTGGGGGAGGGACAGTGAGGATCAAGGATCCGGAGTACCCGGCAGCGGTCGAAGCGGCCGTGGAGATCCTGCGGAAGCGTGCCCGGCAGGGACAGACCATCACGTACGGGGAGCTGAGCGCCGAGTTGGCGGCACAGGGCTTCGACTCCGTCCCGCCTCACCGCGGAGTCATGACCTACCTGCTCAAGGATGTCTGCCTCCACCGCAACGAAGACGGACGAGCAGCGATGCTCTCGGCGATCGTGGTGAACAAGGCCAGCCGGGAGCCATCCGACCAGTTCTCTGGCCTTGCCCGAAGTCTGCCCTTCTCCCGGTCGGCCAACTGGAGCTGGTGGGACGAGCAACAGCAGGTGTTCGCTCAGTACCGCGAGGAATGACATCGGTCCTCGACACCCGCTTTAGGAGTTCGATCACTGCGTGGCACTGCCGCGGAGTCGCCTGGCCACGCTGGCCGTGCCAGGCCGCCTGGGAGTGCTGGCGTCCGGCGCCGTTGATGTCACTTGTAGATGTCAGAACGGGGCCACCGCGTGTGCTCGCTGACACGATGGTCCCGTGGTTGACCTGGAGCGCATCCAAGCAGAGACCGTGGCGTACTTCCGAGCACTCGATGAAGCCGCCACCCAGCGGCACCACTTCCGCCACGCTGACGCGGAGGGCGGCTTCTGGTACATCGAGGCCGTACCCGACCGCGGCGAGTTGATCGTCATCAAGCAAGCCGAGCTGACTTCGGCCGGCCAGCTCTACCGGTACAGCTGGGAGCACCTGGAGGACGAACACGGCGGCCTGACAGACCAAGCGATCGACCCTGAAGAGGATCCGCTGAAGGCCATCTCGGCTGAGGAGTTCCAGCGGGTGTGGACGCGGTGATCAAGCTGGATAACCACTTTAGGAGAGAGGCGTAGGGATCGTCACGCTGACCTGGGGCTTCGATACCTGGTCAGGCTGCCGAGAACTCGACCGCGAGACCTCCTCGTAGACCGTGGCTGACCCTTGCATCTGGCACGGCAGTGGCACGAAGCTCGGTCGGCGAAAGTCAGCCACGACGGCGGGTGCGTCGACCGACCGGGCGCGCGTGTGCCTCGCTGTACCCCCACCGGCCTTAGCCACGCTGCCTTGTCGTCGTCCAGAGCAAGCTGCGACGGCTGGCCCGTGACTACGGCGCCTGAGCCCTCAGTTTGGGAATCTCGGGCTTCCGCCGACAGATGCTGGACTGACCTGCGGCGGAGCTGTGTTGGTGCGAACGCGATGGCCTAGCGTCGTCACCTTGCCCGAGTGGTTCTGTACCTTACGACTTCGTCCTAGATCCATCCGCTTATGCCCAGGTATGCACCTCTATGGCCTTACTGTTTGGCCGCTTGCGGACAGCGCGAAGAGCCGAGGGCGAGTGCTGAGCCCGGCACGCAAACAGAGAGCGTTCTCGTCGGCTGTGATGACCCTGGGAGCCTACAAGCTGGCTCGCATGGGCGTATAGGACCGGAACGACACTTTTCGGAACCGTTTCTGACCATTCGCGGGCTCATGGCGAGCGCTTCTAGGACGGAGTTCCCGCAAGTCGACCTGGTCGAACGACTCGCCGTTCTATGCTGAGGGTGAGCTTAGAGGGTGGGGGTTATGACTGAATCGGAGTCGAATTCACCGGAAACGGGTGCGCTTCGCGATCAGTTCGCATTGGAGCGCTACCGATACATACTGCAACAGATCCAAGCAGTGAACGAGAATGCCCATCGATTCCTGGCCATTTACCAGACGCTCGCTACGGCGCTGGTCGGCGCGGCCCTGGCACTCTTCGTCGGTTACCGAAAGTGGGAATTGGCGCCGGACACTGCACGGTCCGGAGTGATTGGGTTACTGGTGCTGACCACAATGGTTGCCGCGTTCACAGCGACGTTGATTGTGGTAGGGGTAACCGCTTGGCTTGACTATCGAAACGAAGAGTGCGATATAACAGATGAATTGGTAGGGCCTGGCTTCCGTAAGCGACCTCGTCCCGGCAACCTATTGCGCTGGCATGAAACCTATATAGTTCTCTTCATTATTTTTTCCGTGATATTGATGTGGGCGCTTTGCGGGCTTCTCATTCTGCCTGGAATAAAATGATGTAGCGAGGGGGCAATATGATGGCTGCACCTCTTCGCTTCTGAGCTGCTATCCAGATTAATGATGAAACCGGACCGGTAATCACCGAATCGGAGGTCAAGCGATGAATTACGAGGAGACTCGATTTTGGAGATTCTTCAGTGAACAGACCGGGGTGCAGGCACAGAGTGAGGCGGCGCAACTTGCAGAGCAGTTCAGAAGTAGCCGCAAAAGAGCTGCACTGATCGCTGCAGAAATTAGTCGCGATTCTGCAGATCTAACACAGCACGACATATCCCATATCGACGCACTCTGGGAGTATGCCGAGCTAGTTTGCGGACCTGAGTACGTGCTAAACCCCGCCGAGGTCTACGTCCTGGGTATTGCCTTCCTTGCGCATGATCTAGCAAATGGGATGGCGGCCATTCCAGGAGGAATTGAGCAGATAAGGGAAGACGTGCGGTGGTTGGATATCTTGACGTCAGAGTATCGGGCGGAGAATGGTTCTTATCCTTCACCCGATGAACTTGTTGAGCCGGATCCCAGGGTTGAATCCCGAGCGGTCTCGCGTTACCTCCGAGAGACGCATGCTGACTACGCTGCACGTATTCCCTTGGCTCCATACAAAGACACAGCTACCGGCGAATCATTCTATCTGCTGGAAGACGCTGAGCTACGCAACCAATATGGACACCTAGCCGGTCGCATCGCTGCGAGCCATTGGTGGCCTTCAAAAATGTTGCGTCAGGAATTCGGTGTGAGAATTGGCGCGCGGGCGAGTATGCCTAGTTCGTGGGAAGTAGACCCTCTCGCGCTTGCGTGTATTCTCCGATGCGCAGATGCCAGTCATTTGGATTCCCGCAGGGCGCCTGCCTTCTTGCGTGCAGTACGGAGGCCAGGCGTCGCATCTATGCCGCATTGGGTTTTCCAGGACAAGCTTCAGAAGCCGCGTATCCATGATGATCGATTGTCTTACACCAGCTTGAGCCCATTTGGTCGGGATGAATCCGAAGCCTGGTGGGTTTGCCACGACGCGCTCTCAACCCTGCATCACGAACTTACCGCAGCCGATAACATTCTTTCGGACTCAGGAAGGAGTCGGTTTTCTGCGCGAGGCGTATTAGGCATTAGTGACCTGGAGGAGCTGTCCCGGAACATTCGGACCGATGGCTGGCACCCGATCGACGCCACGATTAAGGCTACGGATGTAATTACTCTCGTCCGTCGCCTAGGGGGCGCAGAACTGTACGGTAATGATCCATCTGCTCCCATTCGTGAATTGATCAGTAATGCTACTGACGCTGTGCGGGCCAAAAAATCTCTACTCGTTGCATCCGGAGCGCGCCCCTGGGAAATTACTGGGGACGTTACCGTGTCGCTAAGTGATGACACGCACGGGACTTGGCTCCATGTTCACGACACAGGTCTTGGCATGTCAAAGAACGTCCTAACGAACGCGTTGCTGAACTTCGGCACGTCTTATTGGGACTCCCCTAACTCGCGACGAGATCTCCCGGGTCTTTTGTCATCTGGATTTCGCCCTACGGGACAGTATGGTATTGGTTTCTTTTCCGTATTCATGATTGGTCGCTCGGTCAACGTAATTACTCGACGCTACGACGCTGCCGCGAGCGAGACAATGGTACTTGAGTTCGCTAACGGGCTGACCGGACGTCCCATGTTGAGGAATGCCGAAGTTCATGAGCAGCTAATGGCGGGTGGTACCGAAGTTAGAGTGCTACTAAATACGGAGCTGGCCGAAATTTTGACCGTCGATTCTAGTAGAAACGGATCCGGTCGCCCGCTGACTCTGGCGCAGTATTGCGCTTGGCTTTGCCCTGCGTTGGATGTAAACCTCTACGTGGTGAACGAAGTTGGGGAGCGCGTTCTCGCTGTAGAGGCAGATGACTGGAAACTTCTCGAACGAGACCAGCTTATTGATCGGCTGTATGCAGACCGTAAATCAAGCGTGCGCGATAGATATAAGGAGGCGATCAATGGCGACCTGAAACCTGTTTACTCGCCTCAGGGGGAAATGGTGGCGCGGATGGCCGTCGCTCCCACTATTAGTGTCACCGACTTCCACGAGTATCCCGACTCGGATGACGTCAGAGGAACTGAATGGCTTTCTATTGATGCTCCAGTTGTGGTCGGAGGCGTGCGCGCCAAAACAGGTTTGCAAGGTTTTGCAGGTCTCGTAGTTGGTACGACGCTCCGGGCAGCACGCGATGTTGCGATTCCCGTTATATCTGCACAAGATTTTTCTACTTGGGCCACCGAGCAGGCTAAGCTGTGGCATCCTTCATGGGATCACCAAATTCAAAACACCAGCGCTAGTTTGGTGTCGCTTCATGCTGAGCCGGGAAACATGCCAGTAGCTGAAACGGTAGCCGGTGAGGTGACATATGAAAAACTGGTAGAACACTGCGAAAGACTTTCTCGCGTTATTCTGTTGCAAGATGCCGCCTGGTCTAATTACTGCAGACGGAATGCAGGTCAGCACAGCCTTCGAGAAAACGTTATCCTTATGGATCCAGGATACGCCTCGGTCTTGAGTGGAGGTCGTGGCCCATACAATGGGCGCGATTTTGTTTTTTACGATTGGGCTGGACACTTTCGCAATGAAAATGTTGTAGCATCGAACTCGATGGCAGGCGTCATTATTCGAGCTGTAGCTCAAGCATGGAATATCGATGAAGTGGAACTCCACTCAATCTATACTCGGCGAGAAGACGACGACAGGCAAATCGAGGATGTCGGGGTAAGTGAAGAGGGTGGCATTACCAAGAATGTGAGACTCTCGGTTGTGGCAGTTTTCTCGCGAGAATAGTCGATAAACGGGGGTCAATAGGTCCTACGCATCTATTGCTGTAGGCGGACCATCTTTTCAGTGTCACGCCACCTGCTGTCATCTTCGAGACCCCGGCTGACAGAGTCCCTCCCGCGATGATGCAGCCTCGTTATGGCGTCAGGCGGCTGATTGCCATGAGTGCGGCGCGGGCGCCGGCCGGGCTGGAGCGGGGCGGAGACTGGAGCGCAGGCCCGGCCGGGGGCCGGGCCGCGCGCGGGGAGCGGAGCGAGCCGCCTTGAACCAGTAGAGAAAGTTTGAATCACACGCTACTGGCGGCTAGTTGATCTTGGTCGGGGCTCCTGCGCTGGATGCTGGGCCCTCGTGGTGTAGAACCCTGGGTATGGGGAGTGAGCGGCGAGAGCGGATGGCTGCGCTTGGGGCGCGTCTTCGTGCCTTGCGGGCGGATGCCGGTCTGACGGGTGCAGTTTTGGCGCAGCGAGCCGGTGTTGGGCAACCAACGGTGTCCAAGGTCGAGACCGGGCGGATGGTCCCCAGCTCCGATGTCCTCGACCGGCTCTCCCGGGCCCTGGGGCTCGACGAGCCGACCTCGGGTGAGGTGCGGGAGCTCCTGGCCGCTGTGGAAGCGGCAGTTGACACGGCTCCGCATGCCGAGCCGGATGCGCTTGCCGGTGCCGTCCTGGATGGTGCGATCCGCGGGGCCCAGCTCGTGCGGTCGTTTCAGTGTGTGGTGCTGCCGGCCATGCTTCAGAGTGCCGAGTACGCCCGTCACGTCTTCGCGAGTGCTCCCGATGCTGACCCCGAGTCCGTCGGCCGCGCCGTCGCCGCCCGGGTGGAGCGGCAGAGCGTTCTCTACGAGCCGGGACGTGAGTCCGTATTCGTCGTAACCGAGGGCGTGTTGCGGACCTGGCCCGGAACCCCGTCGCTCATGCTCGCCCAGCTTGACCGTCTGCTCGCTGTCGAGAGTCTGACCACCGTGCAGCTCGGAGTCATCCCGTGGGATCGGCCGGTGCCGGTCATGCCTCGGCATGGCTTCACTCTGTGCGACCGGAGTGCGGTCGTCGTGGAGGCGTTCCGGGATGAGCGGGTCTCGCACGATGCGGATGAAGTCGCCTCGTACGAGGAAGTGTTCGGGTCCTTCGAGGGTGCGGCCGTCTTCGGTGGTGAGATGCGGGAACTGCTGTTGCGGGTGATGAAGGAGTTTCGCGGTCTGGCGGACGCCGTCACTCCATAGAGGAATAATTCCTATTGATGCCTTGGTTGTTGGTTCGCTTGGGGAATACTCTGCCTCCTGTGCTGTCTAGCCCTCTAGACAAGGAGTCTTCCCATGTTCACCAAGTGGTGCCGCGCCTTCCCCGGACTGCCGGATCAGGTAGTCGAAGCTCGTCACTTCGTCGCCGCCCTCCTCCAGGAACGGGGCGTCGCCGATGACGCCGTCCTGGTCGTGAGCGAACTGGCGACCAATGCCGTCCGGCACACCCTCAGCGGCTCGGCAGGCGGCTGGTTCCTCGTGGTCGTGGCCTTCCGGGCGGACGGCGTGCGACTCGAAGTGGTCGACCAGGGCGGCGACAACGTCCCCGAAGTGTGCGACGTGGTCAGTCAAGACAACGGCGGTCGCGGCTTGTGGCTCGTCTCGGCCTGCGCAAAGGACTGGGGCGTGAAGGATGTCCCGAGCGGGCGCGCCGTGTGGGCCGACCTGGTCGGGGACGGTGCCTGATGGGAGTCGGCCTGGCTCCCGCCGTCCGCTGCCTCGTTGGTGGTGGCGGGTGAGCCCTCGGGGTGTCCCTCGGCGCAGATCCGGCTTCTACGTGATCGGCGCTCTCTCGGGCCGTCTGCTTCCGCCTTTTCTGTCTAGGGGCCTAGACTTCGGAGGAGTCCTAGGAGGTGAAGGCATGTCGGACGAGTTGCGGCGGATCATGTCGATTGATGATCCGTACCTGCTCCTGCGTGAGGTCACGACCCGGTTGGCAGACGCTCAGCAGGAGGTGACAGAGCTGGCGCGGCTTCGCCGGCGCGTGGTTCAGGACCTCCATGCGCAAGGGCTCTCGTACGCGCAGATCGCCGAGAAGGCTGGCCTGAGCCGTGGTCGGATTCACCAGATCCGTCACACGGGCCCGGCCCCCGAAGGTGCCTTCTTCGGTGCGGGCACCGTCACGGTGGTCACTCCGCTGCGGGCGGACGACGTGAAGAAGCGCACGGTCGTCGCGATGGACGACATGAACTCGGGCAAGCGTCTTGAGGACCTGGCGAAGTCGTACAGCCTCGATGTGGCCACCGGCAACGTGCTCGTGAGCGGTGAGGTCAACCTCAACCGGGACGGTCTGATCGTTGTCTGTGGTCCGGGTATGTCCGAGGACATGCGCGAGCTGTACGCCCAAGACCCGGTTCTCAGCTGGCAGCACGAGGACGGCGAACCCTGGACGCTCCTGGACCGGCGAACTGGCACCGTTCACCGCTCCGGGCAGGACGGTGATCCGGCTCGACCGCACGACGTGGGATACCTTGGCCGGCTGCCCCGCCCGGACGGCAAGGGGTCGGTGCTCGCCATCGCCGGTATCCACACCCAAGGCTCCCTCGGGGCTGTCCAGTTGCTGGCGTCGGATCTCAATGCCCTGTGGGGGCAGGTGGGGGAGCGCCGGTTCTCCACGCTGGTCGGAGTCGAGTACGACCCCGAGACCAGCGAGCCGCAGTCCGTAGAGCTGGTCTGCCCGCTGTACCTGCACGACGAGGAGAGCGGGGCGTGAGAGTCGCCCTCGGCTCCCTCCCCTCCGAACCAGGCCAGGAGAACGAGGACTTCGCCGCCGTCGCTCCCGGTGCTGCCGTCCTCCTCGACGGAGCCGGGGTGGCGGGGGCGGAGACCGGATGCGTGCACAGCATCGCGTGGTTCTCCGGGACCCTGGGCGCGCTGTTGCTGCGAGCCGTCACCGCGGATCCGCGCCGCCCCCTCGCCGACTGCTTGGCCGACTCCATCGCCTCGGTTCGAGCCCTGCACGGCGACAGCTGCGACCTGACCTACCGGGCGAGTCCGACCAGCACGGTCGTGGCGGTCCGGGCCGGTGACAAGGAGCTTGAGTACCTGGTCCTGGGTGACTCCTCCCTGCTGCTCGACGAGAAGGGCGGGGGCTGCACGGTCGTCACTGACCGGCGCCTGGACGAGGTCGGCAAGTCCCTTCGGGGCCCGGTCGACGCACATCCCACCGGCTCACCCGAGCACGCTGCCGCACTGGCCGAGTACCGCGACACGCTGACCGGTCTACGTAACCGCCCGGGCGGCTTCTGGATCGCCGGCCCCGACCCCCAGGCGGCTGAGCACGCACTGACCGGGTCCGTGCCGCTCGACTCCCTCGCCTCCGTGAGTCTGCTGAGCGACGGGGCCACGCGACTCGTGGACCGCTTCGAACTCGCCGACTGGGCAACCGTGTTGGACATCCTCAACACGTCAGGGACGGACGAGTTGATTCGCAGGGTCCGGGACGCTGAGGCCGGGGACCCGCACGGTCGGCGCTGGCCGCGTGGCAAGGCTCAGGACGATGCGACGGCCCTTCACTGGGTGCTGACGTAGGGCCGTTCGGGTCCGGTCGCAACCCTCCTCGTATACCCCCCTAGACAGATGATGGATCGTCGGGCTACCGTTGGCGTCAACCCCCCTAGACAGTTCGGGTGGGTTAGCCCCTTGCTGTCTAGGGGGGTATCCAGACCGGTTCGGCGTCGAGGAAGGCGCCACCAACCAAGTGAGGTTCAAAGAATGCGTGTCATCCCCGTCGATACTTCCGCCGCGACGCTGCTGGTCACCAAGCTGCCCGAGACCAAGGTCAAGGACCGCCAGACCGGTGAGATCGCCATGGACCCGGTGACCAACGCCCGGCTCATGGTGCTGGAGCTGGTGTTCATCGCGTCGGGCGGTTCCGACATGATCAAGGTGACGGTGCCTGAGCCGGGCATCGGTGAGGGTCTGGTCATGGGCGCCCCGGTCGTCCTGTCCGGCCTGGTGGCCCGGCCCTGGGAGAGCGAGTTCGGCGGCCGCGCCCGCCACGGCATCGCCTACCGGGCCGACGCCGTCATGGTCAACGCTCCGGCTTCGGTGCAGGGCTGAACGCCATGACCGATTCCGTCTGGACACTGATCCTGGTGCTGCTGGCACTGGCCGCGCTGCTCATAATGCGTCGACGGACGCCGGTCCTGTTCTGGTGGCTCATCGGGTACCCGGTCATCGCCCTGCGCGTGCTCACCTCGTACCGGGCGACCATGGACGCCTGCGGCCTGACGGTTCCGGCTTCGGCCGTCCGTCGGGCCACGGCCCGGATGATCGGGCGGGAAGCGGCCCCGGTGCCGCCCCGGCGGTCGCTTCCACGTCCTACCGGGTCCGGCCTCGTGATGCAGTTGCGCATGGCGGCCGGGCAGGCGCCCGAAGACTTCACCGCCTCGGCCGACCGGCTACGGCATGCCTGGGGTGCGCACGCCGTGCACATCCGCCCCACCAAGCCGGGACGGCTCGAACTGCGCCTGATCGGCTGGGACGTGCTCTCCGACGTACGCCCTGCCCGCCGCTGGCGGGGGAGTGGACCGCTCACCCTCCCGCTGGCGCTGCGTGAAGACGGGCACTGGCACGTACGGGACTTCCGCACCGTGCCGCACGAACTGATCCTCGGTGCCACGCAGTCCGGCAAGTCCGTGTACCTGCGCAACCTGCTGTGCGGACTGGCCCGGCAACCGGTCGCCCTCGTCGGCATCGACTGCAAGTGGGGTGTCGAACTGGCGCCGTTCGCGCCCCGGCTGTCGGCCCTCGCCGACACCTCGGACCGTGCGAACGACATCCTTGACGCTCTGCTGGAGGAGATGGAGGCGCGGTTCCGGCTTATTGGCCTGTCGAGCGTGGCCGGTCCTGACGCCGTGCTCACCTCCGACGTGTGGGGGCTGCCGGACGAAGTGCGGCCGGTGCCGGTCGTGGTCGTCGTCGACGAGGTCGCGGAACTCTTCCTCGCCGCGAGCCGCGACGACGAGAAACGACGCGACGCCATGGTCACCAAGCTCATCCGCCTCGCCCAGCTCGGCCGCGCGGCCGGCATCTACCTGGAAGTCTGCGGGCAGCGCTTCGGCTCCGAACTCGGCAAGGGCGCCACCATGCTCCGCGCTCAGCTCACCGGCCGTGTCTGTCACCGCGTCAACGACGAGACTTCGGCGAACATGGCGCTCGCTGACATCGCCCCCGAAGCGGCCTTGGCCGCCACGTCCATCCCGGCCGAACGCCCCGGCATCGCGGTTGTCGGCGACGCCTCCGGCGGCTGGTCCCGCGTCCGCTCTCCCCACCTCACTCTCGACGAAGCAGCGGCAATCTGCCGCGACACCTCCGGCCTCGTCCCGGACCTGCCCCGGCTCGCCGCCTTCCGGCCCGCCGTCGCGGCGACGCCCATCGAGTCGACGCCGTCCCCCGCTACCGCACCCGCCGCACGGCCGGTCGCCGAGTAGCCGCACTGCACCTCCCCGGTCGGCGTGACCGCCTCACGCCAAGGTCCCTACCCCTCCCATGCCGAAAACCGGAAGGAGACGAGCCGATGCGCGCCCAACTGGCCCGCCTGGACGCTGTGATCATCCAAGCCGTCATCGCGGGCGCCCTGTCCTTCTCCCACCTCCACGACCTCGCCGAAGCGGCCGGGCAAGGCGGCTGGAAGGCATGGGCCTACCCCATCAGCGTTGACCTCCTCCTGGTCGCCGCCTGGCGGAAGATGCGCGAACAACAGCGGGACGGACAACCGGCCGGGGCCCCACGCCTGTGGTTCCTCGTCGCCCTCGCCGCATCCCTCGGCGCCAACGTCGCCACCGCCGGACTCCTTGACCTCGACCACGTCCCCGCCTGGCTCCGCGTCGTCGTCGCGGGCTGGCCGGCCGTCGCCTTCTTCGGCGGGACGCTCCTCGCCCACACCCCCAACCACCCCCAGGAAGCACCAGCGGCCCCGACCTCGTCGACGAGAGGCCCGCACGACGAACCGCCCTCCGCTCCGGCCGCTGTCGACATGGCAGACCGAGACGCGCTCCCGGAACCGTCGACAGTCCCGGCCCCCACGCCCGCCCCTGAGCCCACAACCAAGGAACCGGCCACAACGGCCGAACCGGTTGACCCCACCCTCGACCGCGCCCCGACACCCGTACCCGCCGTCGCGCTGCCTCCCGCCCTCGTCGACCGCGTCCGCGTCCTGGCCGACGAACACCACTCGGCCACCGGCCACCCGCCCGACCCCGACGCCGTACGCGCCCGACTCGGCCTGCCCCCGTCCATGACGGCATCCGTCGCCGCCCACCTCTGACGAAGGGACCCGCCATGAATCGCCGCTTCCGCAACGTCCGCCGTATCGGCCCCGTGAACGTCGCCTCCTTCGTCGAGCGCGGCAAGAACCGCCACCTGGCCGCCTGCACCGCGCCCCGCTGCGACTTCTCCGCCGAGTACGACTCCCGCGCCGCCGCCGAACTCGCCGCCCGCACCCACCGTTGCTCGCCCTGACCCGACAGGAGACCAACCCTATGGACGTACCGCTCTGGCTCGCCCTGCTCTGCGTCGGGGTCCTGGGCGTCAAGCTCATCCGCCCGCCCTGGTGGCTCATCGCCGTGCTGCTCCTCGGCGGCTACCTCATCGCAGACAGCCTCCTCGCCCCCGTCATCAACTCCCTCGTCAAGTAACCGAGAAGGAGACCCGCTCATGTTCCAGCCGAAGATCCCGACCATGCCTCAGCCGACGGGCCTGGTCACCTCGCCCGCAGTCGTCGAGCCGGCCACCGTCACCTCCGCCGCCCATGTCCCGCAGCTGGCTCCCGCCGCCGCTCCGGCCCCCTCCCGGCCCGCTATCCAGCTCACCCCCGGGACCGCACTCGCCCTCGTCGGCGGCGGTACCGCCGTGGTCCTGGTCGTCGGCGCGGTCCTCGTCTCCATGCTCCTCGCCGTCGCCGTCACGGCCACCTCGACCGCGGTCTGTGCCGTCGTCATCCGCTCGCTCCTCACCCGCCGCTGACTCAACGGCTCCACCTGCGTTCAGCCTGCCCACGCTGTCTAGCCCCCTGGACGGTGTGGGCGGTGGGCGCGCATAACCCTCGTCACCTGGCAGGAGGAACCCGCATATGCACCCCCCGGCTCCCCTCGGAGCCATCCGCCACCTGGCCTCCCTCGCCCGATACGGCGACCTCGGCGCCTACGCACGACAGATCCAGCGCCTCGGCGGCTGCGAGCGGCCCGTACGGATGGAGGGTCACCGGCTCGACGTCCACGCCGCCACGGGCGAGATTGTCCGGGAGATCACCGACTCGGACCTTCCGGCCGGACAGCTCCTCATCCGCTGCAACAACCGCCGGGCCACCCGGTGCGCCACCTGTGCCGAGAGGTGTACCGCAAGGACACGTTCCACCTCGTCACGGCCGGACTGAGCGGCGGCAAGGGCATCGGCCCCGCCGTCGCCCAACACCCCCGCGTCTTCGCCACCTTCACCGCCCCCTCCTTCGGCCCCGTGCACAACCGCCCCGGCGGCGGCCGGTGCCGCTGCGGCCGACTCCACTCCGACGACGACCCCGCACTCGGCACACCCCTCGACCCCGACCGCTACGACTACCGCGCCGCCGTCCTCTGGAACGCCCACGCCGGAGCCCTCTGGGCCCGCTTCACCACCTACCTGCGCCAACAACTCGCCGCCCGCGCGGGCCTCACCCGCTCGGAACTCCGCGACAGCCTCAAGGTCTCGTACGCCAAGGTCGCCGAGTACCAGCAACGCGGCGCCGTCCACTTCCACGCCGTCATCCGCCTCGACGGCCCCGAGGGCGCCGAAGACACCCCACCCGCCTGGGCCACGACCGAACTCCTCACCGACGCAATCCGCACGGCGGCCCGCCTCGCCGAGACCCCTGGGCCGGTCCTCGACGGACACACCTACGCCTTCTGCTTCGGCAAACAGCTCGACATCCGCCCCATTCGCTCAGCCGACTTCGCGGGTACCTCAGAACTCTCCAGCCGCGCCGTCGCCTCGTACATCGCGAAGTACGCGACCAAGGGCGCCGAAACGGCCGGCACCCTCGACCGCCCCATTCGCAACCCGATCACCGACCTGATCGGCTCCGGCGTCACCGACCACGCCCGACAGCTCATCCTCACCTGCTGGCACCTCGGCGCACGCCCGGAACTCGAAGAGCTGCGCCTGCGCAAGTGGGCCCACATGCTCGGCTTCCGCGGCCACTTCTCCACCAAGTCCCGCGCTTACTCCGTCACCCTCGGCGCCCTCCGTCAGGAACGCGCCGACCACAACGAAGCCCTCACCCGCGCACGCGCTGCCGAAGCAGGCCACCCGCTCCCCGACCCGGACACGGTTCTCGTCCTCTCGCACTGGCGGTTCGCCGGCACTGGCCTCACTGATGCGGAAGCCCTCTTCGCGTCTTCACGTCCCATTTCCCTCGACGTACAAGGAGATCCCGACCATGCGTGATGACGAACTCCTCACCGTCGCTGAGGTGATGGCCCGTCTGAGACTCGGGCGGTCCAAGGTGTACGACCTCATCCGTACGCGTCGGCTCCCCTCGGTGACCATCGGCCGGTGTCGGCGTATCCCTGCCTCCGCTCTGGGCGCTTTCATCGAGGGACAGATGGAGCGTGCGGCCTGATGTCCAAGCGTCGAAGCCGTGGTGACGGCGGCCTGCACTGGGACGAGAAGCGGCACCGGTGGATCGCTACGGCGAACCTCGGTTTCGATCCGAGCGGCAAGCGGATCGTCAAGCGGGGGAGTGGCAAGACCAAGACTGAGGCGAAGAACAAGCTCAAGGAGGTGTTGCGGGACCATGAGGACGGTCTCGCGATCGCGCCCACCAACTACACGGTCAAGGACGCCGTGACGGACTGGCTCACGTACGGCCTAGTGGACGTCGACCCCAGCACGGTCGAGACCTGCACGTTCCTGAGCCAGAAGCACGTCATCCCGTCGCTCGGGGCCCGCAAGCTCCGTGACCTCAGCGCGGAGGACGTAGACCGCTGGCTTGCCACCAAGGCGAAGACCCTCAGCACGCGTACCCTCCAGTCGCTCCACTCTTGCCTGAACCGCGCGGTCAAACGGGCCATGGCGCGAGACAAGGTGAAGCGCAACGTCGTCGAACTCTGCTCGGTCCCCCAGGGGCAGGCGGGACGTCCGTCCAAGGCGCTCACCTTCGCTCAGGCAGAGGCTGTGCTCAAGGGCGCCGAAGGAACCTCGATGTACGCGTACATCGTCCTCGCCCTGTTGACCGGTGCCCGCACCGAGGAGCTGCGGGCCCTCACCTGGGATCACGTCTTCCTGAAAGGACGTCCCGAAGCCAACCCGCCGCAGCCTCCGCACATCGCCGTATGGCGCTCGGTCCGGCGGACCGGGGACACCAAGACCCGGAAGTCCCGGCGCACGCTCGCCCTGCCGGCGCGCTGCGTCGAAGCCCTCTGGCAGCAATTCGAAGATCAGGGCTGGGACCGGCTCGCCGCTGACGAGAAGTGGGAGGAACACGGACTCGTCTTCTCCTCGGCCGTCGGCAAGCCCCTCGACGCGGCCAACGTCCGCCGCGCCTTCCGCCAGGCGCTCAAGGGCATCGACGGGGTCAACGCCGACGAGTGGACACCTCGGGAGCTCCGGCACAGCTTCGTGTCCCTGCTCTCCGACCGGGGCGTCCCGCTGGAGGAGATCTCGCGGCTCGTCGGGCACTCAGGTACCGCCGTCACCGAGGAGGTCTACCGTAAGCAGATCCGGCCCGTGATCCAGACTGGCGCCGTGGTCATGGACGGCATCTTTGGAGCCGCCTCGCCGGCGTCGTAGGCACGCGGCAAGCACTCACGGATCGATAGTCACGCAGTTAGTCACGCAGTAACGTCAGAGGCTCCTAGGAAATTTCCTAGGAGCCTCTGACCTGCTACTTAGCTGTCGGGGTGGCGGGATTTGAACCCACGACCTCTTCGTCCCGAACGAAGCGCGCTGCCAAGCTGCGCTACACCCCGATTGTCGCTGCTTGTCGCGGCGACGTCGTTTACTTTAGCCCACCGGTGGCCGGAGACGAAATCCGGTTTTCGGGGTGGCGGTCAGGGCGGTCGGGGCGTCCTCGGCGGGGGTGTACCGGGTCGGGGCGGAGGTGGTCGACGACGACGATGAGGAGGGCGACGGCGCAGAAGGCGAGGCCCAGGAGGAGGGTGTTGCCGAGGGCGCCCCTGTAGCCGTGGCGGTCGACGTCCAGGAACGGGTAGAGGTACGGGGCCGGCCAGTCGGTGGTCACCAGGGCCGCACGGCCGAGCGTGCACGCCAGGTACACCATCGGGTAGAGCAGCCAGGACGCCGCCTGGATCAGGCGCGGCGGGGACGGGCGGGTCAGCAGCAGCCAGTCTGCCACCACCGCGAGCGGGACCACCGTGTGGAAGGCGAGGTTGGTCAGGGCCAGCCAGCCGGTGGGGGTGACCGGGGAGCCCGTCGACGTCATCGTCATGGAGAACGTCACCGGGTCGTTCGCCAGGAGCACGTGGTACACCGACGCCGTGATCACGGCGTAGAGGACCGTGCCGCCCGTCACCGCGGAGGGCAGGGGGCGGCGGGCCGACCAGTCGCGGCGGGCCGAGGCGGCGAAGACCAGCGCGACCAGGACCGTGCTCTGGACCGCGAAGTGGCTGAGCGCGCGCAGCGGGCTGCCCAGCACCATCTCGGTCACCACGGCCGCGGCCGCCGCCAGTGCGACCAGGGCGCGGTACGTCCCCGCGAGGGGGCGTCGTGACGGTGCCACCACAGCCGTCGCGGGGACGACGGACGTCACCGGAGCGGGCATGCCCGAGATCGCGGGCAGGTCGGGGATGTCCCTGGGTATCGGTGCGGTCATGCGCTCACGCTAAGTCGACCGGACCAAACGGGCTATCCGGGGCGATCCGTACGGGTGGCGTCAGGTGCGGAGGTGTTCGGCACGTCAGGCCCCGACCGGCGGTCCCTTTGCTGTGCGACTCAGGCCCGGCCTACCCCTCCCGTCCCACCAACGTCAGCAGCGAAGCCTCCGGCGGACACGCGAACCTCACCGGGGTGTAGCGGTTCGTGCCGCAGCCGGCGGAGACGTGCATGTAGGCGGTGTGTCCGTCGGCCGTGTGGGTGGAGAGACCCTTGACGCGGTCCGTGTCGAGATCGCAGTTGGTGACGAGGGCGCCGTAGAAGGGGACGCAGAGCTGTCCGCCGTGGGTGTGGCCGGCGAGGATGAGGGGGTATCCGTCGGCGGTGAAGGCGTCGAGGCTGCGGAGGTAGGGGGCGTGGACGACGCCGAGGGAGAGGTCGGCGGAGTCCGACGGACCACCGGCCACCCGCGCGTACCGGTCCCGCTTGATGTGCGGGTCGTCCAGGCCGGTCAGCTCGACCGACATGCCCTCGATCTTCAGCGTGCCGCGGGTGTTGGTGAGGTTGAGCCAGCCCGCCCCGTCGAAGCCGTCCCGCAGGTCCTCCCACGGGTTGTGGATGGCGCCCACCACCGGCTTGTTGCCGTTCAGACCGTGTCGGCCCTGGACCTTCTCCAGGAGGTAGCGCGCGGGGTTGCGCAGCTTAGGGCCGTAGTAGTCGTTGGAGCCGAAGACGTAGGCGCCGGGGAACTCCATCAGCGGGCCCAGCGCGTCCAGCACCTCGGGGACGCCCTCGGGGTCGGAGAGGTTGTCCCCGGTGTTGATCACGAAGTCGGGGCGCAGCCCGGCCAGGGACCGCAGCCAACGCTGCTTCTTGCGCTGCCCGCTCACCATGTGGATGTCGGACACCTGGAGTATGCGCAGCGGCCGCATGCCCGGTGGCAGCACCGGCACCGTCACCCGCCGCAGTCGGAAGGAGCGGGCCTCGAAACCCGCCGCGTACACCACACCGGCGGCACCGACCGCCGCGATCCCCAGAGGTACTCCGTATCGCGCTCGCATGTGTCCATCGTGTCAGACACCGCCGAGCCCGAGCGCCCGCCTGTGGATAACCTCGCCCACCACCGCCGAGTGTCACCGATCGTCAACTCGCCCTGTGGACAACCCACTCCGGCTACCGCACCCGATCCGCACACACCAGCGAAAACGAGGCGCGCTTCTCGCGCCACACCTGCGACAATCGACGCCATGACCACGCTCAAGTCGAAGCTGCAGGAAGACCTCAACGCCGCCATCAAGGAGCGCGACGAGCTCCGCTCCTCGACGCTCCGGCTGACCCTCACCGCGATCACGAAGGAAGAGGTCGCGGGCAAGGAGAAGCGTGAGCTCTCCGACGACGAGGTGCTCAAGGTGATCACCAAGGAGGCGAAGAAGCGCCGTGAGGCCGCCGAGGCCTTCGCCCAGGGTGGTCGGACCGAGTCGGCCGAGCGGGAGAAGGCGGAGGGCGAGCTGCTCGCCGAGTACCTGCCCAAGCAGCTGTCCGACGAGGAGCTGCGGCAGATCGTCGTCCAAGCCGTCGAGGAGGTGCGGGCCGCCGGTGCCGAAGGGCCGCGCGCGATGGGCCAGGTCATGAAGATCGTCAACCCGAAGGTGGCCGGGCTCGCCGAGGGCGGCCGCGTCGCCGCCATCGTCAAGCAGCAGCTCGCGGGCGGCTGATCACCTTACCGGCTCACGCCGGCCCGCCGGTTACAACGGTCGGGCCCGCCGACATCCCGTCGGGCCCGCCGGGTCTGCTAACTCCCGCCCGCCTCACCGGCGTCCGTCGCTTCTTCCGGCGCCTGCTCGGCCTTCCGGCGTTCGCCCAATCCTCCGGCGTCCGCTCGACCCTCCAGCGTCCGCCCGACCCACCGGCGCTCGGTCGGCCCCACCCGGCCCTCTGGCTCAGGCTGACCGCCCGGGCCACCAGCCTGCTCCGGTCGACCGCCCGGGCCACCAGCCTGCTCCGGTCGACCGCCCGGGCCACCAGCCTGCTCCGGTCGACCGCCCGGGCCACCAGCCTGCTCCGGTCGACCGCCCGGCCCACCGGCCCCCTCCGGCCGACCCCCTCAGCCCACCGGAACCGTGGGCAGCGCCCCCGCCCACCCGGCCCGGCCCAAGGCGCTTCCTCCAGCCCACCCCACACACACGACAGCGGTGGGTGCGCCCCTTCCTCAGGGACGCCCCCACCGCCGTTTCTGCCTACCCGTTCACCACCACGGCCGTCAGCTGACCCCAGCCTCAGTCCGCGTGCGCCCCGTCACCCGAAGCCGCCGTTGCCGTTCCCGTTGTTCCCGGCGTTGGACTGACCCTGGACCCAGTTCTCCGGGATGCTGAAACCCGGGTTGGGGAACGTCGTCCCGCCGTCGGTGCCGCCGGTGAAGCCGTCGTCGTCGCCGCGGCCGTCACCGTTGCCGTTGTCGTCGCCGTTCCCGTTCCCGTTTCCGTTGCCGTTCCCATTGCCGTTGTCGTCGTCCCCGCGGTCGCGGTCCGGCCGCTCGTCGGGGATGAAGACGCGGTTGAAGTCGGGGGTCGGCTTGCCCTCCAGCGCGCCGGACATCATGTCGCGCCAGATCGGACCGGGGACTCGGCCACCGAAGACCTTGGCGTACCGTTCGCCGCCGATGGTGATGTTCACCATGCGGCGCTTGTGCGCGGGGTCGCCGACCCAGACCGCACCGGCCATGTTCGGGGTGTAGCCCACGAACCAGGCCGCGTACCGGAAGTCGGTCGTACCGGTCTTACCGGCGCTGGGGCGGCTGCTGCCGAGGCCGGCCTCCCTGCCCGTACCGTCCTCGACCACGCCCTCCAGCAGGGTGTTGATCGTGTCGGCCGTCTTCTCCGACATGGCACGCGAACACGTCGACTTCGGAACCTCCAGCGACTTCGACTTGTCCCCGATCCGCTGGGTGATCGAATCGATGGCGACCGGCGTGCAGTACATGCCGCGCACGGCGAAGGTGGCGTACGCGTTCGCCATGGTCAGCGGGGACATCTCCTGCGTGCCGAGCGCGATCGACGGGGCCTGGTCGATCTTGCGGCCGTCGGCCCGCTCCACACCCATCTGCTTGGCCATCTTCGTCACCGGGCAGATGCCGATGTCCGCGATCATCTGCACGAAGTAGGTGTTGACCGACAGCGCGGTCGCCTTCTCCATCGAGTACGGGCCGACCTCGCTCGCGCTCTCGTTCTCGAGCTTCGCGGCGCTGCTGCCGGTGCCGTTGCGCCAGGTGCCGCCGTCGCAGGTGGAGATCGGGCTCGGGTACGCCATCTGGTACGGCGCGGAGTAGATCTTCCCCGGGGACATGCCGTCCTCGATGGCCGCCGCGGCGACGATCGGCTTGAACGTCGAACCGGGCTGGTAGCCCGCTCCGCCACCCATCGACTCGTCGACCGAGAGGTTGATCGACGTCTCGTTCTTCTTGGTGTCGAGGCCGTACGGCCTCGACTGGCCCATGGCGAGGATCTTGCCGGTGCCGGGCTCCACGATCGTGGCGGCGGTGGCGACCTCGTCCTTCTGGTAGACGTGCTTCTTGATGGAGGCCTGGACCGACTTCTGGGCCTTCGGGTCCATCGTCGTCTGGATCGTCAGACCGCCCTGGTTCCAGATCTTGGCCCGCTTCTCCTTGGTCTTGCCGAAGATCGGGTCGTTGAGGAAGATCTCGCGGACGTAGTCGCAGAAGAAGCCCGCGCCCTTCACGGCGGTGATGCAGCCGTTCTTCGGCTTGCTGATGTCGAGGCCGAGCGGCTTCTCCTTGGCCTTGTCGGCGTCCGTCTGCGAGATGTCGCCGACATCGGCCATGCGCTGCAGCACGGTGTTGCGCCGCTTGGTGGCCTCCTGCGGGTCGTTCACCGGGTCGTACCGGCTGGGCGACTGCACGATGCCGGCGAGGAGCGCGGCCTCCTCGACGTCCAGGTCCTTGGCGGACTTGGAGAAGTAGCGCTGGGAGGCGGCCTCGACGCCGTAGGCCTGCTGGCCGAAGAACGTGATGTTCAGGTAGTTCTCGAGGATCTTCTTCTTGCTGAGTTCCTCCTCGAGCTGGATCGCCTTCTTCAGCTCGTTGATCTTCCGGCCGAGGGTCTGCTGGGTGGCCTGGGCGACCAGCGTCGGGTCGTCACCGGCCTCCTCCACCGCCACGTTCTTCACCAGCTGCTGCGTCAGCGTGGACGCGCCCTGGGCGACGCCGCCCTCCCGCGCGTTGCGGTTCAGCGCGCGCAGGACGCCCTTCAGGTCGACCGCGCCGTGCTGGTAGAACCGGGCGTCCTCGATGGCGATGATCGCCTGCTGCATGTACGGCGAGATCTCCTTGAGATCGACCACCGTACGGTCGCGGCTGTACACCGTGGCGATCGAGTCGCCCTTGCTGTCGAGGATCGTCGTGCGCTGGCTCAGCGGTGGCTGCTTGAGGTTGGCGGGGAGCTCGTCGAACCCCTCGACGGACCCCTTGGCCGCCAGCCCCAGGGCGCCGACCGCGGGCAGCGCGATGCCCGCCATGACGGCACCGGCGAGCACGCTGACACCTAGGAACTTGGCGGCCTGCTGCGTGGCGGACAGACCACCACCCGAGCGCTTGTTTGGCATGGAGGCAGCCTAATCCGTACCGATGACCGTTCCGAAGGAGCAGGTGGGTCCGGCGGGGTACGGGTGCCGGATCGTGACATCTGTTCCCACGACGCGGCCGACGCCGGGGCGCGAAGAGAACATGAGCGGTTGTCTACGTTCTCATTCGCCGGACACGCGCGCAGGCGTTGGCCTAAGCTGCTCTCAACTGTCACAGCCACAGGCCCTTGTATCAAGTACGTCCAGCGAGCCCGAATCGTTCTGACGTTCTTCCGATTTTTTTCCGGTGCCGTGTCCGAATCCACCTCGTGTGTCATTCGGTGTCCGTTGTGACGCATGTCAACTGTCCCGCTATGACGGGATAGTCACGTATGTCCTCAGGTCACTCCCGCGGGTGATCTGCCGCTTACGCATAGTCCGTTCGGGCCATTCAAGATTGGGCCCGAAGGGGGTGTTGCGCTGTGCCCACCTTCCGTAACGTCCTCAACTGGCGGCGGTGAATATGCCGCTGCCGCCGTGGGGGAGCCTCGATTCGGGAGAGGACGGCGCCGGTATGGGCTGGGTAACCGACTGGAGTGCGCAGGCTGCCTGCCGCACTACCGATCCGGATGAACTGTTCGTTCAAGGAGCAGCGCAGAACAGGGCCAAGGCGGTGTGCACCGGATGCCCGGTGCGGACGGAGTGCCTGGCGGACGCGTTGGACAACCGCGTCGAGTTCGGCGTGTGGGGAGGAATGACGGAGCGCGAGCGCCGCGCACTGCTGCGCAGGCGACCCACTGTCACTTCATGGCGCCGGCTCCTGGAGACCGCGCGCACGGAGTACGAGCGTGGCGCGGGGATTCTGCCGCTCGACGACGACGAGATGTACGAGAACTACGCGGCGGTGAGCTGAGGGCGAGGCCCCTTCCGGGTCACGTCGGTCGAGGGCGCCCTTGAGGTGTCGGCGCGTCGGGCAGGTGTGCCGGCTCTCGGGTGCCCCGAGACATGGATCGGCTTTCGGGCCACGGACGGCTCAACGGCCTTCCGTCACTCGGGCGGTCACCAGTCAGTCGTCGGAGGTGGGCAGTTCCGGCCTTATGGCCGCGAGCCGGTCCCCGATGTCCCGCAGACCCGCCAGGTCGTGGACATCGCCGGGGAGCGCGGCCACTTCGGCCACGGCCACCTCGGGATGAAGTGCGGTGAAGCGGTCACGCGTGCGCTGCTCGCGCGAGAGCAGACGCATCCGCTCGGCATGCAGCCTCAGCAGGTCGGCCGTGAGTTGTTCCACCGTCAGATCCGGGGCGGGGGAGCCGTCCTGGGATCCGGTCGTTGCGGGAGAGTCCGAACTGGCCGGACTGGCTGGAGTGTCCGAAGTCACTGGACTGGCTGGACTGTCCGAACCGACTGGACTGGCTGGGCTGGCTGAACTGTCGTACGTGTCGGGAGAGTTACGAACTGCTTTCCCGTCCATCTGATCCACAATGCGGGGGTCGTCAAGATTTTCCGCGGCGGCGAGCGCGCGCTCGGCGGACAGCTGGGCCGCGCCGCTGCCATGGACACGGTTGAGTACCAGCCCCGCCAGCGGCATGTCCTCGGCCGCCAACCGCTCCACGAAGTACGCCGCCTCACGCAGCGCGTCCCGCTCCGGCGCCGCCACCACCAGGAAGGCCGTGCCGGGCGCCTGGAGCAGCTTGTACGTGGCGTCGGCACGCGTACGGAAGCCGCCGAACATGGAATCCATGGCGGCCACGAACGTCTGCACGTCCTTGAGCAGTTGGCCGCCGAGCAGCTTGCCCAGGACGCCCGTCATCATCGACATGCCGACGTTCAGGAACTTCATCCCGGCCCGCCCGCCGACCTTCGCGGGTGCCAGCAGCAGCCGGATCAGCTTGCCGTCGAGGAACGAGCCCAGCCGCTTCGGCGCGTCCAGGAAGTCCAGCGCCGAACGGGACGGCGGGGTGTCGACGATGATCAGGTCCCACTCGTCACGGGCCCGGAGCTGGCCCAGCTTCTCCATCGCCATGTACTCCTGCGTGCCCGCGAAGCCCGCCGAGAGCGACTGGTAGAAGGGGTTGTTCAGGATCGCGGACGCCCGGTCGGGGTCCGCGTGCGCCTCGACGATCTCGTCGAAGGTGCGCTTCATGTCGAGCATCATGGCGTGCAGTTCGCCGTCCCCGTCGACGCCCTTCACCCGGCGCGGGGTGTTGTCCAGCGAGTCGATGCCCATCGACTGGGCGAGCCGCCTGGCCGGGTCGATGGTCAGCACGACCACCTTGCGGCCGCGCTCGGCGGCCCGCAGCCCGAGCGCCGCCGCCGTGGTCGTCTTGCCCACACCGCCGGCGCCGCAGCACACCACGATGCGGGTGCCCGGGTCGTCCAGCAGGGGATCGACGGCCAGGGGCCGGGTCGAGTGGATCACGCGATGTCCGTCGGGCGCCTGGGACGGCGCGTGGGTGGGGTCCGATGCGTGGGCGTGCGCCGCGTCGCGTGCGGCGGCCGGGTCCGGAGTCATGAGATCCCTTGCTGACGCAGTTCCGTGGCGAGTTCGTACAGGCCCGCGAGGTCCATGCCCTCGGCGAGCAGCGGCAGTTCGTGCAGCGGCAGGCCCAGCTCGGCCAGGACGCCCCGCTGTTCGTGCTCCAGCGTGTACCGCTCGGCGTACTCCTCGGCCTGGGCGAGCAGCGGCTCCACCAGCCGCTCGGCGTTGCCGCCGCGCCGCGCGCCGCCGAGGCCCGCAGTGGACAGGGACTTGGCGACGGCCGTACGCGGCACCGCGCGCGCGAACTCCAGCTCCTCGGCGTCCAGCACCTCGGGCCGCACCATGTTGACGATGATCCGTCCCACCGGCAGCTTCGCGGCCCGCAGCTCGGCGATGCCGTCCGCCGTCTCCTGGACGGGCATCTCCTCCAGGAGCGTCACCAGATGCACGGCCGTCTCGGGCGACTTCAGGACGCGCATCACCGCCTGTGCCTGATTGTGTATCGGGCCGATCTTCGCGAGACCCGCCACCTCGTCGTTGACGTTCAGGAAGCGGGTGATGCGCCCGGTGGGCGGCGCGTCCATGACCACGTAGTCGTACGTGAACCGCCCGCTCTTCTCCTTGCGGCGCACCGCCTCGCAGGCCTTGCCCGTCAGCAGCACGTCCCGGAGACCGGGCGCGATGGTGGTCGCGAAGTCGATGGCGCCGAGCTTCTTCAGCGCCCGGCCGGCCCCGCCGAGCTTGTAGAACATCTGGAGGTAGTCCAACAGGGCCAGTTCGGGGTCGATGGCCAGCGCGTACACCTCCCCGCCCCCGGGGGCCACCGCGATCTTCCGCTCCTCGTACGGCAGTGCCTCCGCCTCGAAGAGCTGTGCGATGCCCTGTCTGCCCTCGACCTCGACCAGGAGGGTGCGCTTCCCCTCGGTCGCGAGGGCGAGCGCGAGTGCGGCGGCGACCGTGGTCTTTCCGGTCCCGCCCTTGCCACTGACGACCTGGAGCCTGCTCACGTATTCGAGCCTAACCAGTCCGCACGCGGCATACGCGGGAGGCTGTGGACAACTTGTGCCCCAGCCGTCTGTCGGCCCCCGCGCGACCCGTGCCCGGACGGCGACGGAACCCGTGCCGGACGCCGGCCGGGCAGCGGATAAAGTCGGCCACATGACCAAGTGGGAATACGCAACCGTGCCGCTGCTCGTCCACGCCACGAAGCAGATTCTGGACACCTGGGGCGAGGACGGCTGGGAGCTCGTCCAGGTCGTGCCCGGGCCGAACAACCCCGAGCAGCTGGTGGCCTACCTGAAGCGGCCCAAGCCGTGAGCGCCGTCGAGGCGAAGCTCGCGGAACTCGGGCTGAGGCTGCCCGAGGTCGTCCCGCCGCTCGCCGCCTACCAGCCGGCCGTGCGCAGCGGGGTGTACGTCTACACCGCCGGGCAGCTGCCCATGGTGGACGGCAAGCTGCCCGTCACCGGCAAGGTCGGCGCCGAGGTCACCCCCGAGGAGGCCAAGGAACTCGCCCGTACCTGCGCGCTGAACGCCCTCGCCGCCGTCAAGTCGGTGGCGGGCGACCTGGACCGCGTCGCGCGCGTGGTGAAGGTCGTCGGCTTCGTGGCCTCGGCCTCCGACTTCACCGGCCAGCCCGCCGTGCTGAACGGCGCGAGTGAACTCCTGGGTGCCGTCTTCGGCGACAAGGGTGTCCACGCGCGCAGCGCCGTCGGCGTGGCGGTCCTGCCGCTGGACGCGCCGGTCGAGGTGGAGCTCCAGGTGGAGCTGACCACCGCGTAGCCCCGCCAGGATCGCGGAGGCTCACTCGAACATCAGCCCGTGACGAGTTAGCCTCCGCCCATGGCAAACGGGCAGTGGTACCCAGCCGAGTGGCCGGACCGTATCCGCGCACTGGCGGCCGGCACGCTGACACCGGCGATCCCCAGGCGGGCCGCCACCGTCATGCTGCTCAAGGACACGGCCGACACTCCGGTCGTGCACATGCTGCGCAGACGCGCCTCCATGGCCTTCGCCGGGGGCGCGTACGCGTATCCGGGCGGCGGCGTGGACCCGCGCGACGACGACCGGCACATCCGCTGGGCGGGCCCCACGCGCGCGTGGTGGGCGTCCCGGCTCGGCGTCGACGAGAACGACGCGCAGGCGATCGTCTGCGCGGCCGTCCGGGAGACGTACGAGGAGGCGGGCGTCCTGCTCGCCGGGTCCAGCCCCGACACCGTGATCGACGACACCACGGGCGACGACTGGGAGGCCGACCGCGCGGCGGTGGCCGCGAGGGAGCTGTCCTTCGCCGAGTTCCTGGAGCGCCGGGGACTGGTCCTGCGCTCCGATCTCCTCGGCGCCTGGGCGCGCTGGATCACCCCCGAGTTCGAGGCCCGCCGCTACGACACCTGGTTCTTCGTGGCGGCCCTCCCCCAGGGCCAGCGCACCCGCAACGCCTCCACGGAGGCCGACCGCACGGTGTGGATCCGCCCCCGGGACGCGGCGGACGGCTATGACAAGGGCGAGCTGATGATGATGCCGCCCACCATCGCGACCCTGCGCGGACTCGCGGAGTACGACTCGGCCGCCGCCGCGCTCGCCGCCGCACCCGCACGCGACCTGACACCTGTCCTCGCCCGGGCCCGCCTGGAGAACGACGACGTGGTCCTCTCCTGGCCGGGCCACGACGAGTTCACCAAGCGTGTTCCGGCCGCCGGAGACCCCACATGACCGTGGCGACAGCCCTCCCGCAGACGATGGCCCTCCCGTCGGCGACAGCCCTCCCGGGCCGCTCGGGCGCCAGGCCACCCGGGCCTCCGCCCATGTGCCCCGCAGCGCCGCGCGGCCGCCGGGACGCCGTACCGGCACGCGACCGACACCGTGACACTCCCACCGTCCCGCTGGAAGGCACCTCCGCATGACCGACGCAGCAGCCCTTCCCGGCCAGCCCAGGGGCGGTGTCCTGTCCGGCCCCGCCACCGCGCGCGCCGTCAACGTGCTCGCGCCGAACGCCTCCGTGATGACGCTGGACGGCACCAACACCTGGATCGTCTCCGAACCGGACTCCGAACTCGCCGTCGTGATCGACCCCGGTCCACTGGACGACGCTCATCTGCGCAACGTCGTCGACACCGCCGAGAAGGCCGGCCGACGCATCGCGCTGACCCTGCTCACGCACGGGCACCCCGACCACGCGGAGGGCGCCGCCCGCTTCGCCGAGCTGACCGGGACGAACGTGCGGGCCCTGGACCCGGCGCTGCGGCTCGGCGACGAAGGACTGGGCGCGGGCGACGTCGTCTCGCTCGGCGGCCTCGAACTCCGTGTCGTCCCGACCCCCGGCCACACCGCCGACTCGCTCTGCTTCCACATCCCGGCCGACCGGGCCGTCCTGACCGGTGACACCGTCCTCGGGCGCGGCACGACGGTGGTGGCCCACCCCGACGGGCGTCTCGGTGACTACCTCGACTCCCTGCGCCGCCTCAGATCCCTCACGGTCGACGACGGCGTCCACACCGTCCTGCCCGGCCACGGCCCCGTTCTGGAGGACGCCCAGGGCGCCGTCGAGTTCTACCTCGCGCACCGCGCCCACCGGCTCGCCCAGGTCGAGACGGCCGTCGAGAACGGCTACCGCACTCCGGGCGACGTGGTCGCCCACGTCTACGCGGACGTCGACCGGTCCCTGTGGCCCGCCGCGGAACTCTCGGTACGGGCACAGCTGGAGTACCTGACCGAACACGGTCTGATCTGACCGCTTCGTGTCGCTCCACGGTCGAGCCTGACCGTCTTTGCGTCTGAGTGTCCGTCTCCGGGCTTCCCGGACGACGGGTTGGCCCCACCGGCCTCAGGCCCCTCCAGGGCCTCAGAAGCCCCTTCCAGGCTCGTCCAGGGCGGCACAGAACAACGGGGCCCGCCTCGGGAACGAGACGAACCCCATCGAGAAGGCGAGCCGGCCCTGCGTCAGCGAGACCGCTTGGCCAGTCGCTCCACGTCCAGCAGGATCACCGCGCGAGCCTCCAGGCGCAGCCATCCACGCTGGGCGAAGTCCGCCAGCGCCTTGTTCACGGTCTCCCGGGAGGCGCCGACGAGCTGCGCCAGCTCCTCCTGCGTGAGGTCGTGCACCACGTGGATGCCTTCCTCCGACTGCACGCCGAAGCGGCGGGAGAGGTCCAGGAGCGCGCGGGCGACGCGCCCGGGCACGTCCGAGAAGACCAGGTCGGACATCTGGTCGTTGGTCTTGCGCAGTCGCCGCGCGACCGCGCGCAGCAGCGCCGCGGCCACCTCGGGCCGCGCGTTCAGCCAGGGCTGGAGGTCGCCGTGGCCGAGGCCCAGGAGCTTGACCTCGGTCAGCGCGGTGGCCGTCGCCGTCCGCGGGCCCGGGTCGAACAGCGACAGCTCGCCGATCAGCTCACCGGGGCCGAGCACGGCGAGCATGTTCTCGCGGCCGTCGGGCGAGGCGCGGTGCAGCTTCACCTTGCCCTCGGTGACCACGTACAGGCGGTCACCCGGGTCGCCCTCGTGGAAGAGAGCGTCACCGCGCGCGAGGGTCACCTCACTCATGGAGGCGCGGAGCTCCGCGGCCTGCTCGTCATCGAGCGCCGCGAAGAGCGGGGCGCGCCGCAGAACGTCGTCCACGAGTTCTCTCCTTGTCGACCTGCTCAGGGGATCTTGCTCCCCGTACTACCAGGGGACCGTGTTCCCCATCTTGCCGGACGGTCCAAACAGTGTGATCTGTCACAAGGATGCCGCACACATGTCCCGGGGTAAGCGTCAGGGGTCCAATTGGGGGCCGATCTTCTGGGCCCGGGGCGGATGTCGGTGCCGGGCTTTAGGCTGGCCGGGTGTCCAAAACGCCGGTGAGAGCACAGGCCGAGGGGGCTGGGCGCGTGGTGGTACGGCGTGATTCCGCTGTGGGCGAACAGGGCCCCACGGGAGCGAACAAAACGGCAAAGGCGACGAAGGTGTCCGATCCATCAGCGGCGGAGAACCCCGCCCGGAAGACCACGACCCCGGCGCAAGCGGCTCCGGCGAAAGCGGCCCCGGTGAGGAGAGCGGCTCCGGTGAAGAAGGCCGCCACTGCCCCGAAGGCGGCACGGGCGAAGAAGGCGGCCGAGACGCAAGGGGCTGCCCCGGCTCGGAGGACGCCCGCGGCGGCCAAGCCCGAGTCCCGGACCGCCCTCGTCCGCCGTGCCCGTCGCATCAACCGCGAGCTCGCCGACGTGTACCCGTACGCGCACCCGGAGCTGGACTTCGAGAACTCCTTCCAGCTGATCGTGGCGACGGTTTTGTCCGCGCAGACGACCGACCTGCGGGTCAACCAGACGACACCGGCGCTCTTCGCGAAGTACCCCACCCCCGAGGACCTGGCCGCGGCAGACCCGCAGGAGGTCGAGGAGATCCTGCGGCCCTGCGGGTTCTTCCGGGCCAAGACGAAGTCGGTGATGGGGCTGTCGAAGGCCCTGGTGGAGAACCACGGCGGTGAGGTCCCGGGCCGTCTCGAAGACCTCGTCAAGCTGCCCGGCGTCGGCCGCAAGACCGCCTTCGTGGTGCTGGGCAACGCGTTCGGCCGGCCCGGCATCACCGTGGACACCCACTTCCAGCGGCTCGTACGGCGCTGGCGATGGACCGAGGCGACCGACCCGGACAAGATCGAGGCGGCCATCGGCGCGCTCTTCCCGAAGAGCGAGTGGACGATGCTGTCGCACCACGTGATCTTCCATGGCCGCCGCATCTGCCATGCCCGCAAGCCGGCCTGCGGCGCCTGCCCCATCGCTCCGCTCTGCCCGGCGTTCGGCGAGGGCGAGACGGACCCGGAGAAGGCCCGGAAGCTCCTGAAGTACGAGAAGGGTGGCTTCCCCGGGCAGCGCCTCAAGCCTCCGCAGTCCTACCTGGACGCGGGCGGCATCCCGGCCCCGCCCCTCGGAGCCGCCGGATGACCCCCCGCACCGCCCACACCACAGCGCCCGCTGCCTTGGCCGCGCACGCCACCACGCCCTCCCCCTCCAACGCGCGCGCCGTCTCGCGCCCCCGCTCCGGTGTGTGTCCTCCCAGCCCCGGCCGCCGCCACCCACACGAGGGACGTGGGGCCGAAGCGGAACGATCAGGGGTCCTCCGGGCGTTGGGACCGGAAGAACGACGGGGGTGGCTATGACACGCGCGAGCCGGACGGACGGCGGCACGGACACCGACAACGGACACCAGACGGGGCGGCACCCCGCGTGGGCCGGGCACGTCGCCCTGGACAAGACCGGCCTGCCCACCTGGCTGGACCCGGTGGTGCGCGCCGCCGAGACGGTCGAGCCGCTCCAGCTGAGCCGCTTCCTGCCCCCGGAGAACGGCTCGGGGCGGCAGTCGGCGGTCCTGATCCTGTTCGGCGACGGCCCGGAAGGTCCCGAGCTGCTGCTCATGGAGCGCGCCGGCTCGCTCAGATCGCACGCCGGCCAGCCGTCCTTCCCGGGCGGCGCCCTCGACCCCGAGGACGGCGATCCGCAGACCGACGGCCCACTGCGCGCCGCCCTGCGCGAGGCCGAGGAGGAGACCGGCCTCGACCCCGCCGGTGTCCAGCTCTTCGGTGTGCTGCCCAAGCTCTACATCCCGGTCAGCGGCTTCGTGGTGACCCCCGTCCTGGGCTGGTGGCGCCGCCCCACCCCGGTCCGGGTCGTCGATCCGAACGAGACCGCCCGCGTCTTCACCGTCCCCGTGGCGGATCTCACGGATCCCGCCAACAGAGCCACCGCCGTGCACCCCCGCGGCTACGCAGGCCCGGCATTTCTGGTCGAATCAGCCCTGGTGTGGGGTTTCACGGCCGGAGTGATCGACCGTCTGCTGCACTACTCGGGCTGGGAACGTCCGTGGGACCGCGAGAAGCAGGTCCCGCTCGACTGGCGCTCATGACAGGGTGTCTGCCGTGCTGCGTCTTTTGGGGCCGGTTGCGGCCCCCTGTCGCCGCGCGGCGGACCGGTGCCCCGGTCGGCCTGTAGTGATCGCGTAGTGACGAGGCGAGGCTTGAAGCGGTGAACGTGCTGGACATCCTGTTGCTGGTCGCCGCTGTCTGGTTCGCGATCGTGGGCTATCGACAGGGCTTCGTCGTCGGCATCCTCTCGGTGATCGGCTTCCTCGGCGGCGGCCTCGTCGCGGTCTACGCCCTGCCCTTCATCTGGGACTGGATGACCGACAACTCCGAGGTCAGCACGGCCGCCGCGGTCGTCGCCGTGGTCATCGTGATCGTCTGCGCCTCCGTCGGCCAGGCCCTGACCACCCACCTCGGCAACAAACTGCGCCGCTACATCACCTGGTCCCCGGCCCGCGCCCTGGACGCCACCGGCGGCGCCCTCGTCAACGTCGTCGCGATGCTCCTGGTCGCCTGGCTGATCGGTTCCGCGCTCGCCGGGACGACCCTGCCGACGCTCGGCAAGGAGGTCCGCAACTCCAAGGTGCTCCAGGGCGTGGCCGGTGCCCTGCCCAACCAGGCGGACACCTGGTTCGCGGACTTCTCCTCGGTCCTCACGCAGAACGGCTTCCCGCAGGTCTTCAGCCCGTTCTCGAACGAGCCGATCACCGAGGTCCAGCCCCCCGACCCGGCGCTCGCGAGCAGCCCGGTCGCCCAGCGCGCCAAGCGATCCATCGTCAAGGTCATGGGCACCGCCCAGAGTTGCGGCAAGGTCCTCGAAGGCACCGGCTTCGTCTTCGGCGAGCGCCGGGTCATGACCAACGCGCACGTGGTCGGCGGAGTCGACGAACCCACCGTCCAGATCGGCGGCGAGGGCCGCAAGTACGACGCCAAGGTCGTCCTCTACGACTGGGAGCGCGACATCGCCGTACTGGACGTGCCCAGCCTCAAGGCGCCCGCGCTGAAGTTCACCACCAAGGACGCCGTCAGCAGCGACGACGCGATCGTCGCGGGCTTCCCGGAGAACGGCGCGTACGACATCCGGCCCGCGCGCGTGCGCGGGCGCATCACGGCCAACGGCGCCGACATCTACAAGCGCGGCACCGTCCACCGTGACGTCTACTCGCTCTACGCGACCGTCCGTCAGGGCAACTCCGGCGGCCCGCTGCTCACGCCCGAAGGCAAGGTCTACGGCGTGGTCTTCGCGAAGTCCCTCGACGACCCGCAGACGGGCTACGCCCTCACCGCGGACGAGGTCGAGGAGGACATCGCCAAGGGCCGTACGGCCAACCAGCAGGTGGACAGTGACAGCTGCGCGCTCTGAGGCCGGGCAGGGCCGGTGGTGTGAGGTCCTGTGCGGGTCGCCCCGCGGGGGTCAGGGACGAGGATGGCGCAGCCGGGCCGAGACCCAGCGGGCCCGGCGGCGCAGGATGCGCGGAATGCCCAGCCGGGGATCGGTGCCCTGCAGTTGCGGGCCGCCCCTCTGGTGGGAGCTCAGCCCCGAGGCCGAGCGGCGGTTGCGTGCTGCGTCACTGTAGTCGTGCGTCCAGCCCATACCCCGACGTGTGCCCCCGCCCCAAGGTCGATAACCGCCCCCACGCCCCCCAATTGGCCTATGCGCCGGGCAAGTGGCTGTTCGTGGAACAGGTGTTCACGTTCGGATAGCGGGCGGCCCGGCCGGCTCACCGGTCGGGCTCGGGGTCCTTCAGCCAGTTGATGAGTTCGGTCGAGAACGCCACCGGGTCCTCCTCGTGCGGGAAGTGTCCCAGACCGTCGAACAGCCGCCAACGGTACGGCGCTTCGACATACTCCCCGGACCCCGCCGCGCTGCGCGTGCGCATCACCGGGTCGAGCGAACCGTGCAGATGGAGGGTGGGCACCCGAACCGGCCGCTTCATCCGACGGTTGAACTGGATGCCGTCCGGGCGGGCCAGGGACCGCACCATCCACCGGTACGGCTCGATCGAGCAGTGCGCGGTCGACGGGATGCACATCGCCCGCTGGTACGCCTTCACGGCCTCGTCGTCGGGCAGCCGCGGCCCCGACCAGTCCCGGATCAGCCGGCCGACCAGGGCGCCGTCGTCCGCGGTGAGCTGCCGCTCGGGGATCCAGGGCCGCTGGAATCCCCAGATGTAGGAGCCCGCGGAGGTCTGCTTGACGTCGGAGAGCATCGCCGAGCGCCAGCGCCGCGGGTGCGGCATGGAGGAGACGGCGAGCCGCCGGACGAGCTTGGGGCGCATCACGGCAGCCGTCCACGCCAGGTAGCCGCCCAGGTCGTGACCGACCAGCGCGGCGTCGGGCTCGCCGAGGGAGCGTACGACCCCGGTGATGTCGAGGGCGAGGTTCGCCGGGTCGTAACCCCGGGGGGTGCGGTCGCTGCCGCCGACCCCGCGCAGATCCATGGCCACGGCCCGGAAGCCGGCCTCGGCGAGGGCGACCAGCTGGTGCCGCCAGGTCCACCAGAAGTGCGGGAAGCCGTGCAGCAGCAGCACCAGCGGTCCGTCGCCCACCTCGGCGATGTGGAAGCGCGCGCCGTTGGCGGCCACGTCCCGGTGGATCAGCTCTTTGGCGCCGGCCACGTCGAGCCGTACGGGAGACGCGGGCTGATTCGAGGGGGCGGCCGGGGCGGTCGCGGGGTCGGTCATGACGTCGAGCGTGCCACAGCCTCGACGCCGCCGTCGGCCGGGGCGGTCCGACGGGGGTGCGGCTTGGCGTTCTGCAGCACGCCCGCCGTCTCCTTCATGGACGCGGCGACCTTCTGCGGGCCCTGCCCCTTCTTGGCCTTCTTGGAGAAGGCGACGCCGACGATCGTCAGGACGACGGCGACCAGCACGTTCGCGGCGAACGACAGCAGGAAGCAGATCGCCAGGTTCCAGTCGCTCCAGGTGCGGATGCCGTACGCCAGGGCGAAGCTCAGCATCGGCAGGGAGAAGATCAGCACCGCGCCGGCGGCCGTGAACGCGCCACCGCCGACCATGCCGCGCTTGACGTCCTGCCTGAGCTGGGCCTTGGCCAGCGCGATCTCGTCGTGCACCAGCGCGGACATCTCGGCCGTCGCCGAGGCGAACAGCTGGCCGACGCTGCGTTCGGCTCCGACCGGGCTGCCGTCGGGTGCGCTCATCGGGGTCTCCCTCATATGCGTTTGTACGGTCCTGTCTACGGTCCTGTCAGATCATGCCGGACCGTCGTCGCCGACGCCTGCCCCGCCCGCCACTTCGGCAAGCCTGCGATGTTCGGCGGCCTTGCGTTCGTACATCTCCGCCATGCGCAGGTGGTACGCCGGGTCGTGTTGTTCGTAGACGTCGGGGATGCCGTCGAGGTCGTCGTCGCGCTCCTCCGCGGCCCACAGCGCCTGGTACTTGGCGTTCCTCAGCTTCAGCAGGACGGTCGCGAGGACCGCCGCGACGAGCGAACCGGTGAGGACGGCGGCCTTGACGCCGTCGGTGAGCACCTGGTCGCCCTCGAAGGCCAGTTCACCGATGAGCAGGGACACGGTGAAGCCGATCCCGGCGAGGGAGGAGACGGCGAAGACGTCCGGCCAGGACAGATCCTCGGAGAGCGAGGCTCGGGTGAAGCGGGCGGTCAGCCAGGTCCCGCCGAAGATCCCGACCGCCTTGCCGACGACCAGCCCGAGCACCACCCCGAGCGTCTCCGGCTGCGTGAACACCTTCGCCAGCGCGCCGCCCGACACCGCGACCCCGGCGCTGAACAGGGCGAACAGCGGCACCGCCAGACCGGCCGACAGGGGGCGCACGAGGTGCTCGATGTGCTCACCGGGGGAGTGCTCCTCGCCCTCGCGCCGGGTGCAGCGCAGCATCAGCCCCATCGCGACCCCGGCGATGGTGGCGTGCACGCCGCTGTTGTACATCAGCCCCCAGACGACGAGCGCGAGCGGAACGTACACGTACCACCCGCGTACGCCCTTCCTCAGCAGCAGCCAGAACACGGCGAGGCCGGCGAACGCGCCGCCGAGTGCGGCGAAGTTCAGGTCGTCGGTGAAGAACACCGCGATGATCAGGATCGCGCACAGGTCGTCGACGACGGCGAGGGTGAGCAGAAAGGCCCGCAGCGCGTTCGGCAGGGCGGTGCCGATGACGGCGAGGACGGCCAGCGCGAAGGCGATGTCGGTGGCCGTGGGCACCGCCCAGCCGGCCAGGGAGCCGCCGCCGGTGAGGTTGGTGAGTGTGTAGACGAGTGCGGGTACGGCCATGCCGCACAGCGCGGCGATCACGGGCAGCGCGGCCGTTCTGGGGTCCTTGAGGTCACCGGCGACCAGTTCTCGTTTGAGTTCGATGCCGGCGACGAAGAAGAAGATCGCGAGGAGCCCGTCGGCCGCCCAGTGCGCCACGGACAGGTCGAGACCGAGCGCCGCGGGGCCGAAGTGGTAGTCGCTGACGCTCTCGTAGCTGTCGTGCAGCGCGGGGACGTTGACCCAGACCAGCGCCGTGACGGCGGCCAGGAGCAGCAACACACCCCCGACGGTCTCCGTGCGCAGCGCGTCCGCCACGAAGGTCCGCTCGGGCAGGGAGAGCCGGCCGAGGACCTTGCGGGTGGGGGTGGTGCGGGACGCGGCCACGGTGGGGACCTCCGGTCGGTGGACAGCACGGAACTCTCGCCGACCAGACTTCCCGGCACACCTGTTCTTTAGCTTAGCTAAGGGGCACCCGGCGTGCCTGTCGCCGGGTGCCCCTCGTCGTCGTACGTGGACGCGTCAGTCCTCGCTGGGCGCCGCCGGCAGCTTGGCCTGGATGAGGTCCATGACCGTGGAGTCGGTCAGCGTCGTGACGTCGCCGAGCTGACGGTTCTCCGCCACGTCACGCAGCAGGCGCCGCATGATCTTCCCGGAGCGGGTCTTCGGCAGCTCCTGCACCGGCAGGATCCGCTTCGGCTTGGCGATCGGGCCGAGGGTGGCGCCGACGTGGTTGCGGAGGTCGGCGACGAGGCTCTCGTCCTCGGCGTTCGCCGTGCCGCGCAGGATCACGAAGGCCACGATCGCCTGACCGGTGGTCTCGTCGGCGGCGCCGACCACGGCCGCCTCGGCCACGGACGGGTGCGAGACGAGCGCGGACTCCACCTCGGTGGTGGAGATGTTGTGGCCGGACACGAGCATCACGTCGTCGACGCGGCCGAGGAGCCAGATGTCCCCGTCGTCGTCCTTCTTCGCGCCGTCACCGGCGAAGTACTTGCCCTCGAACCGCGACCAGTAGGTGTCGAGGAAGCGCTGGTCGTCGCCCCAGATGGTGCGCAGCATCGACGGCCACGGCTCGGTGAGGACGAGATAGCCACCGCCGCCGTTCGGCACCTCGTTGGCCTCGTCGTCGACGACGGTCGCGGAGATGCCCGGCAGCGGTGTCTGCGCGGAGCCCGGCTTGGTCGACGTCACGCCCGGCAGCGGCGAGATCATCATCGCGCCGGTCTCGGTCTGCCACCAGGTGTCCACGATCGGCGTCGCGTCGGCCCCGATGTGCTTGCGGTACCAGATCCACGCCTCGGGGTTGATCGGCTCACCGACCGAGCCGAGGACGCGCAGCGAGGACAGGTCGAACTTCGCGGGGATGTCGTCGCCCCACTTCATGAACGTACGGATGGCCGTGGGCGCCGTGTAGAGGATCGTCACCCCGTACTTCTGCACGATCTCCCAGAACCGCCCCTGGTGCGGGGTGTCCGGCGTGCCCTCGTACATCACCTGCGTCGCGCCGTTCGCCAGCGGTCCGTAGACGATGTACGAGTGGCCGGTGACCCAGCCGACGTCGGCCGTGCACCAGTACACGTCCGTCTCCGGCTTGAGGTCGAAGACGGCGTGGTGCGTGTACGACGTCTGCGTCAGGTAGCCGCCGGAGGTGTGCAGGATGCCCTTGGGCTTACCCGTCGTGCCGGACGTGTACAGGATGAACAGCGGGTGCTCGGCCCCGAACGGCTGCGGGGTGTGCTCGCTGCTCTGCCGGTCGACGATCTCGTGCCACCACACGTCACGGGAGTCGTTCCACGCGACCTCCTGGCCGGTGCGGCGGACGACGAGGACGTGCTCGACATTGCCGGCCCGGTCGGCCGCGTCGTCCACGGCGGGCTTGAGCGCGGAGGGCTTGCCGCGCCGGTAGCCGCCGTCGGAGGTGATGACCACCTTGGCGTCCGCGTCCTGGATCCGGGTCGCGAGGGCGTCCGCGGAGAAGCCGCCGAACACCACGGAGTGCGCGGCGCCGATCCGGGCGCAGGCGAGCATCGCCACGGCCGTCTCCGGAATCATCGGCATGTAGACCGCGACCCGGTCGCCCGCCTGGACACCCAGCTCCAGCAGGGCGTTGGCGGCCTTGCTGACCTCGTCCTTGAGCTCGGCGTAGGTGATGGCCCGGCTGTCCCCGGGCTCCCCCTCGAAGTGGATGGCGACCCGGTCGCCGTTGCCGGCCTCGACATGCCGGTCGACGCAGTTGTACGCGACGTTGAGCTCGCCGTCCTCGAACCACTTGGCGAACGGGGGGTTCGACCAGTTCAGCGTCTCGGTCGGCTCCTTGGCCCAGGTCAGCCGACGGGCCTGAGTCGCCCAGAAGCCGAGCCTGTCAGCCCTGGCCTGCTCGTACGCCTCGGCCGTGACGTTGGCGTTCTCGGCCAGGTCAGCGGGCGGCGCGAAGCGTCGCTCCTCCTTCAAGAGGTTGGCCAGGCTTTCGTTGCTCACGACATCTCCCTCGCGGTGCTTTGCCGGGGCGACCGTTGTGTCCCAGGCCACAGCTCATCAGACCCGGACCCTCGATGACAAGGGCCTTCGTCAGATTGGTTTAGACCTGTGGGCGGGTGGCCCTGCGGCCAGGACGCCACCCGTTCCCACGGACCCGGACGGAAATCGGTTCACGCGCGCGTGTCGTACAGGACCGTCCCGGTCGGGTCGGCCGGCTCCGACGGGCCGATCGTGCCGGTGACCTGATCGAAGACTCCGCTCTCGGGCGCCGCCTCCGTGAGCAGATAGGCCTGGGCCTCGCCCACGTGGAAGTACATCCCGTGCAGTTCGAGCACCCCCTCGCGCAGCGCGCGGGTGACGGAGTCGTGGGCTCTGAGGTGTTCCAGCTGCTGGATGATGTTGGTCAGGCACAACTGTTCGATGGCGTCGGCGGGTTCGCGACCCGCGAGACGGGCCCAGGGGCGGTTCTTGTCGGTCGCGCGCTCCAGACTGGGCCGGCCGTGCCGCAGCCAGCGCTTGAGCGGGGTCTGCGCGCCGTGCGGATCGGTCTTGAGCAGGGCTTGCATCGCGCCGCAGCCGGAGTGCCCGCAGACCGTGATGGACCGTACCTTCAGCACGTCCACCGCGTACTCGATCGCCGCGGCCACCGAGTCGTCGCCGCTCTCCTCGCCGGGCAGCGGCACGAGATTGCCGACATTGCGGACGACGAAGAGGTCGCCGGGACCACTGGAGGTGATCATCGATGTGACGAGCCGGGAGTCGGCGCAGGTCAGGAAGAGCTGCGAGGGCTGCTGACCCTCACGCGCCAGCCGGGCCAGCTCCCCGCGCACCAGAGGGGCGGTGTTGCGCTGGAACGCGCTGATGCCGCGCGCCAGTTGGTGACCGCGCGGGCCTTCGGCCGCCTCCTCCTGCGGTGTGCCCGCCGTCGGGGTGTCCGGGGCCTCGCACTGGTGATTGCGCCAGGGCGTCCAGGGCCGGCAGCGGCAGCCGGCCGCCGAGGTGCTCGCGGGCTCGGCGATCCGGGTCCCGGCGCGGCCGGTGATCTCCACGGTGCCGCCCCGCGCGTGGTGCGCGTGCTGCCAGTCCTGCAGCGACTCGTACGCCGCGTGGTCCATGAACGAGCCGTCCAGCTCCACCACGGTGGCGGCGCCCACGGGGACCTGGTGCAGGGCACGGCTGAGGCGGGGCACCGCCAGGAACGTCAACTGGCCGCGCACATGGACGTGATGGACCCCGTCCCTCTCGTCGTGGGTGATGCGGGTGCGGGTGAGGCGGTGCAGGGCGACGCCGACGGCCACGGCGATGCCGAGCGCGACGCCCTCCAGGACGCCGAAGACGACGACTCCGAGGGTGGTGACGGTGTAGACCAGCACCTCGCGGTGGCGGGTGACCGTGCGGATGTGGTGCAGGGACACCATCTGGATACCGACAGCCATCACCAGGGCGGCGAGTGAGGCGAGGGGGATCAGCTCCAGGACAGGCACCATGAGCAGGGTGGCCGCCACCACCCAGACGCCGTGCAGCATCGTGGAGTTGCGGCTGGTGGCGCCGGCTCGGACGTTGGCCGTGCTGCGGACGGCGACGCCGGCGATCGGCAGGCCGCCGAGGACGCCGGAGACGACGTTGGCCGCGCCCTGGCCGCGCAGCTCGCGGTCGAGGTCGGAGCGCCGTACGTCGGTCCGTCCCGCCGCCAGTTTGTCCATGGCGACGGCGCCGAGCAGCGACTGCACGCTGCACACGAGCGTGGTGGTGAGGACGGCCGCGACGAGGCCGAGCACCGGCCCGTCGGGCACTCCGGCCAGGGCGTGACTCCGCCAGGACGGCAGCTCGACCTTGGGCAGGCTCAACGCGGCGACCGCGGCCGCCGCCGTGGCGCCGGCCACGGCGACCAGGGCCGCCGGGATCATGCGCAGTTGCCGGCCGACCGCGCCCGGGAGCCGGGGCCAGGCGAGCAGCAGGACGAGGGTGAGGACGCTCACGGAGAGCGCGGCGGGGTGCACGTGCGCCAACTGGGCGGGCAGGGCCCCGAGGTTGGCGCTGACGGAGCTCTGCGGGGTGCCGCCGAGCACGATGTGGAGCTGGGCGACGGCGATGGTGACGCCGATGCCGGCGAGCATGCCGTGCACGATCGCGGGGCTGACGGCGAGCGCCGAGCGGGCCACGCGCAGGTGGGCCAGGCCCAGTTGGGAGAGGCCGGCGAAGACGGTGATGGCACAGGTGGTGCGCCAGCCGTACTGGTGGATGAGGTCGGCGGTGACGACGGTGAGGCCGGCCGCGGGGCCGCTCACCTGGAGGGGGGAACCGCCGAGGCGCCCGGCCACGATGCCGCCGACGGCTGCTGCCACGAGGCCGGCCTGGAGCGGGGCGTCGGTGGCGAGGGCGATGCCGAGGGACAGGGGCAGGGCGATCAGGAAGACCGCGATGGAAGCGGACAGGTCGGCGGCCGAGACATGGAACCGGCGACGCGGTCCCTCCGGCGGGCTGTGCGGTCGGTGATCACGCTCCGTCCGGTTCGAGTCCGGGTCGGTGGTGGGGGTGGGGACGCAGGCGGACATGTTCTCCCGTCTCCTCCGGGGCTGCGCGGACGCGTCGGTTCGCGGCCGTGGGGCACGGCGTTCAGCGGCGGGATTTCTCAACGCTCAGTAAACGAATCGTAATGCAGGGTAAAGGACGTGCAAGAACATTAGCCGCAAATGGGTCATCAGATCACCCATGGGGGTGAATGAAGCCTTTCATCGGCTTGTCGTATTAATCATGATCGGAACTCTGTGTGACCTTGGCCGCTCTGCCCCTGAGCGAAGGAAGGTGGGCGGGACATGGCCGTCACCCAGAGGATCGCCGCCGGAGTCACGCTCGCCGCGACCTGCGCCGCGGCGCTCGCCGGATGCGGGATCGGTGAGCCGACGACGACCGCCGGCTCACCCGGCGCGAACAGAACCGAGCAGGAGGGTCGGCAGGGCGGGCCCACGGAGGGGGGCGCCCCGGCGCCGCCCAAGACGGCGGTCCGGCTGATCGGCGACGGCTCCACCGCGTACACCGGTGTGCAGCCGCACCTGCCCAGGCCGCAGCGGCTGAAGCCCGGTCAGCGGCCCCCGCAGTTCGTGGTCTTCTCCTGGGACGGCGCGGGGGAGGACGGCCAACGGCTCTTCTCACACTTCCGCGAGGTCGCCCGGGCCAACGACGCGACCATGACGTACTTCCTGAGCGGCGTGTACATGCTGCCGGAGGAGAAGCGGGACCTGTACCGGCCGCCCCAGCACTCGCCGGGCCGCTCCGACATCGGGTTCAACGACGTCCGCGGAATCAAGGACACCGTGGAACAGCTGCGCGGCGCGTGGCTGGAGGGCAACGAGATCGGCACCCACTTCAACGGCCACTTCTGCGGTCCCGGCGGCGGGGTCGGCGAGTGGTCGGTCGAGGAGTGGAAGAGCGAGATCGCCCAGGCCAAGTCGTTCGTGAAGGCATGGAAGACCAACACCGGAACGAAGGAGGCCGAACCCCTGCCCTTCGACTACGACAAGGAGTTGATCGGCGCCCGCACACCCTGTCTGGAGGGGCAGACGAACTTCATGCGGGCCGCCCGCGACCTGGGCTTCCGCTACGACACCAGCGGCGTCCGGGACCAGGTCTGGCCCGAGAAGAAGGACGGGCTGTGGGACCTGTCGATGCAGCTGGTCCCCGTCCCGGGGCGGGACTTCGAGACGCTGACCATGGACTACAACTTCTACGTGAACCAGTCCGGCGCCCGCGCGGGGTCCCCCGGCCGACGGGAGCAGTGGGGCGACCAGTTCCGTGACGGGCTGCTCGCGGGCTTCGAGCGCGCCTACGAGGGCAACCGCGCGCCCCTGATCATCGGCAACCATTTCGAGTCCTGGAACGGCGGCGTCTACATGCGCGCCGTCGAGGAGACCATCGAGGCGGTCTGCGGCAAGGCCGAGGTGCGCTGCGTCTCCTTCCGGCAACTCGCCGACTGGCTCGACGCCCAGGACCCGAAGGTCCTGGACAGGCTGCGCGGCCTGGGGGTCGGCCAGTCACCGAAGGGGGGCTGGGAGAGCTTCCTGTCCGCCGGAGCGGCACCGGCCCCCAAGGGGGTTCCCGGGGCGCCCGCGGCAAAGCCGTAGCCGCACTCACACGGCGGCGGGGACCTCTTCGCCGAGCACGAACTCGGGGTCGATCTGCGCGGCCAGATCGGCCCCCGTCCTCTCGTTGCCCCAACTGGTGGCGTTCTTCAGGTGGAAGTGCGCCATCTGACGGGTGTAGCGCTCCCAGTCGCGCAGCTCGTACGTGGCGTCGGCCGCTTCGTGCAGGGCACGCAGACCACGGCGGTTGACCTCCTCCAGATGCTCGAAACGGGGCGGGCGGCCCTTCTCCAGGGCGCGCACCCAGTCCGAGTGCCCGAGGGCGACCAGCAGGTCGTCCCCGACCTCGGCGCGGAGGAAGTCGAGGTCGTCCTGGCCGTGCACCTTGTTCCCGACGACCTTCAGGGCGACGCCGTAGTCGGCGGCGTACTCCTTGTACTGGCGGTAGACGGAGACCCCCCTCCGGGTCGGCTCGGCCACGAGGAACGTCATGTCGAAACGGGTGAACATGCCGGAGGCGAAGGAGTCCGAACCGGCCGTCATGTCGACCACCACGTACTCCTCGCGGCCGTCCACCAGGTGGTTCAGGAACAGCTCCACCGCTCCCGTCTTGGAGTGGTAGCAGGCGACCCCCAGGTCGGCGTCGGTGAAGGGGCCGGTGACCATCAAACGGACGGCCCCGCCGTCGAGTTCCACCGGGCGGGCACAGGCGTCGTAGATCGCGTTGGGCTCGCAGATCCGCACCAGGCGAGAGCCGTCGCCCGGCGGGGTGGTCTTGATCATCGTCTCGGCGGAGGCGATCCGTGGGTTGGAGCCCCGCAGATGGTTCTTGATCAGTGCCAGTCGCTCGCCCATCGCGGGCAGTTCGGCCGCCTCTGACTCGTCGAGGCCGAGGGCGGCGCCCAGGTGCTGGTTGATGTCCGCGTCGATGGCGACGACGGGGACTCCCGAGGCGGCGAGGTGGCGGATGAACAGGGCGGACAGCGTGGTCTTCCCACTCCCGCCCTTCCCGACGAAAGCAATTTTCATGTTCACTAACGGTAGCGGTGCGGGCGCCAAGGGTGTTCGCGCGGTGGGGAAGACCACTCCTTCGAGGGGTCGGCCGCCGGTGCGCGTAGGGTCGTACTCATGAGTACGACAGGTGCGGCCGCCGATCCGCTCGCGGCCCTGGGAGAGCTTCCCGGCGTGGCCGAATCCGTGGAGTCCGTGCGCAAGTCCGTGGACCGGGTCTACGGCCACCGCGTCATGCGCCGGCGCAGCAACGCCGTCACCTCCGAGGCGGCCCTGCGGGGCGCGCGCGGCTCGGCGGCGCTGTCCGGCGCCGACTGGGCCCTCGAAGAGGTGCGCCGCCGCACGGACTTCAGCGGCCAGGACGGTGACGACGAGGCCCGCGCCATGGGCGCCGCGCTGCGGCTCACCGCCGAGGCGGGCCAGCTGCTGTCGATCTGGCGGCAGTCGCCCCTGCGGGTGCTGGCCCGTCTACACCTCGTCGCGGCCGGAAGCGACGACGCGCGCGTGGGGCGCCCGCGACAGGACGGCGAGACCGTCGACGAGCCCCTGGTCGAGCTTCCCCTGCCGGGCGCGGCGGAGGTCGCGGGTCGGCTCGACGGCCTCTCCGAGCTGATCATCAAGGGCAGTTCGGCCCCGGCCCTGGTGACCGCCGCCGTCGTCCACGGCGAACTGCTCGCCCTGCGGCCCTTCGGATTCCACAACGGCCTCGTCGCGCGCGCGGCCGAGCGGATCGTCCTGATCGGCAGCGGCCTCGACCCCAAGTCGGTCTGCCCGGCGGAGGTCGGCCACGCGGAACTCGGCCGCGCCGCCTATCTGGCCGCCCTCGACGGCTACGCCTCCGGCACGCCGGAGGGCATGGCCGCGTGGATCGCCCACTGCGGCAGGGCGGTCGAACTGGGCGCGCGCGAGTCCACGGCCGTGTGCGAGGCGCTGCAGCGTGGGGCGGCGTAGAAAGCCGGGTGCGCAAACCCGCGAGGTGGGTGGCTGAGACCTCCGGAAAAGGGTTGCGGCGGTACGAGAATTCGTACCGCCGCTGGCATGTCCACCCGGTTACCAAGCGTCCTCGATATATGCCCATCAGGCCGGGAACTATGGCCCGTGACCTGGTGCGGCTGGCCCGTAATCGACGGGTCGACGTCGCGTGGGTGCCCGGTGTTCATGCTAGGTCCGTGGGGCCAAAATGAGTTGTTAAAGGTGATCCTCTCGGATGTCCTTTGGTCTCGCGGGCCTTGAATCCTTTCTACTCCAGGACCTGGGCAAGCGGAACCCCTCGATGCGCTTCTTTACTTTTGGGTTCAAAGAGGGTGAATCCGCTGCTGGGGCGTAGGCCGCTGGTCACGGGGCGCTGGTCGCGGGTCAGGCGGGCGCCACGCGGCGCCGGCTCGCGTACCAGACGAGCCCCGCGGTGGCCGCCGCGGCGCCTATGGCGGCCGCCGCGAGCACGGCGGGCCGCGGCCGTACGGCCAGGCGCTGCTTGAGGCGCACCGGGCGGTGGAAGTCGAGAATGGGCCACCCGCGCGCGAGGGCCTCCTTGCGCAGCGTCCGGTCCGGGTTCACCGCGTGCGGGTGCCCCACGGCCTCCAGCATCGGCAGGTCCGTCGCCGAGTCGCTGTACGCGTAGCAGTGCGCGAGGTCGTACTCCTCGGACTCGGCCAGCTCCCGGATCGCCTCCGCCTTCGTCGGGCCGTAGGCGTAGTACTCCACCTCGCCGGTGAAGCAGCCGTCGTCGCCGACGACCATCCGGGTCGCCACCACCCGGTCCGCGCCGAGGAGCTCGCCGATCGGCTCGACGACCTCGGCACCGGAGGTCGAGACGATGACCACGTCCCGTCCCGCGATGTGGTGTTCCTCGATGAGGGAGGCGGCCTCGTCGTAGATGATCGGGTCGATGAGGTCGTGCAGGGTCTCGGCGACGATGTCCTTCACCTGTTGGACGTTCCAGCCCCGGCACAGCGCGGACAGATACTTCCGCATCCGTTCCATCTGGTCGTGGTCGGCGCCGCCCGCGAGGAACACGAACTGGGTGTACGCCGTTCGCAGGGCGGCCCTGCGGTTGATCAGGCCGCCTTGGTAGAACGACTTGCTGAACGTGAGCGTGCTCGACTTCGCAATGACCGTCTTGTCCAGGTCAAAGAAGGCCGCTGTGCGGGGCAAGGAGTGGTTTTCCACGGGGCCGAGCATATGCGCCCGCCATTCGGGCTAGTGTGGGGCGCGTGGGTTTGCCTGAGAGGCCTCTCGGGTACACCATGGAAGTCACGGATCGTTCGCGACCGTGCTAACGCGGCCCGGCTCCTCCCCCCCCGAGTCGGCCGTGGAGACGACCCCCACTCTCCCCCCCGGTGGGGGTCGTCGCATGTCCGGACGCGTTTTCTCTCTTCTCCCAGGCCCGCGAAGCTCTCTCGTGCTCTCGCGGGCTTTCCTCTGCCCTCCCACAGGATCCGTCACCTTCCGTAGTCGTCAGGATGCGCTGTGGAAGTCGTACCGGAGTCGCCTGTTCGGGTGACGGCGATATTCACAAGGGCCGGGTTGTCCACAGTTATCGACCAAGATCCACACGATTTCCCGGACCGCTGCACCGTGATTCCAGCGCGTCCCGACGGCGGCGAGTTCGAGGCCGTTCCGTTTCGCGGATGCGTAGCGCCGGATTCCGCCGACCGCCTCAGCGGCGGCCGATCTCCGGTGCCTCACACAGGAGTTGAACACGGCCTCCGAAACTCCGGGCGGCCGCGTTCACGCAGCGCAGGGGGCTGGGATCGTGGCGGGAGCCATCATCGACGACCGGCCGTCCGCCGCCGAGGGGCGGCAGGGCAGGCCGTTGATCGTCACCGAGGACGTGGAACTGCTGGACGACCTGCTGCGCCTGTGCGCGGCCGCGGGCGCCCGGCCGGAGGTCCACCACGGGGTGCCGGAGAGCCGGGGCCGGTGGGAGACGGCGCCACTCGTGCTCGTCGGGAACGACGCGGCGCGGCGGCTGCGCGGGGCCGCGCGCCGACGGGGAGTGGTGCTCGTCGGCAAAGACCAGGACGACTCCGGGGTCTGGCAGCGGGCGGTGGAGATCGGCGCCGACCACGTCCTGATGCTGCCGGACGGCGAGCAGTGGCTCGTCGACCGGATCGCCGACGTGGCGGAAGGCGTCGGCAGGCCGGCGCTCACCGTCGGCGTCGTCGGCGGCCGGGGCGGCGCCGGCGCGTCCACGCTGGCCTGCGCACTCGCCGTCACCTCCGCGCGGCAGGGCACCCGCACCCTCCTTGTGGACGCCGATCCGCTCGGCGGAGGCCTGGACGTGCTCCTCGGCGGCGAGAGCGCCGACGGACTGCGCTGGCCGGCCTTCGCCGCCTCACGCGGCCGCGTCGGCGGCGGCGCGCTGGAGGAGTCACTGCCCGAGTTGCACGCCCTGCGCGTCCTCAGCTGGGACCGGGGCGACGCCGTGGCCATCCCGCCCCAGGCCGTCCGCGCGGTGCTCGCCGCGGGCCGACGGCGCGGCGGCACGGTCGTCGTCGACCTGCCGCGCCGCGTCGACGAAGGCGTCGCCGAAGCCCTCGCGCAACTGGACATGGGGCTCCTGGTCGTCCCGGCCGAGCTGCGCGCCGTCGCGGCCGCCTCCCGGGTCGCCTCCGCCTTCGGCATGGTCCTCCGCGACCTCCGCGTCGCGGTCCGCGGCCCGTACGCCCCCGGCCTCGACGACCACGAGGTCGCCCGCCTCCTCGGGCTGCCGCTTGCGGGCGAGGTGCCCACCGAGGCCGGGCTGCCCGATGGCGGCACACCACCGGGAGGCGTCCCACGCGGACCCCTCGCGCGCTTCTGCGAGGGCTTCTGGGAGCGCGCCGCGGTCCGGGGTGAGGCGGCGTGAACCGGGTGCCGGATGGCGCAGAGCCATGGGCAGCGGGACCTCGCGGGCGGCGTGCGATCGGGGGCGAGGCCGTATGAACGGGATGTCCGACGACGGTCTGCTGGACGGCGTACGGCAGTGGCTCGTCGAGAGCGGGGCCGAGCCGACCCCGGCGCGCGTGGCGCAGGCGCTGCGCGAGCGGGGGCGGGTGCTCGGGGACGCCGAGGTGCTCGGGGCGGCCGAGCGGCTGCGGTCGGAGCTGGTGGGAAGCGGGCCCTTGGAGCCGCTGCTCGTTGATCCCTCGGTCACCGATGTGCTGGTGTCGGCGCCGGACCGGGTGTGGGTGGACCGGGGCGGCGGCCTGGAGCTCACCGGGGTCTCCTTCCCGGACGCGGCGGCGGTACGGCGGCTCGCGCAGCGCCTGGCGGCCGTCGCCGGCCGCCGACTGGACGACGCCCGACCGTGGGTGGACGCCCGGCTCCCGGACGGCACCCGCCTCCACGCGGTGCTCCCGCCGGTCGCCGTCGGTTCCACCTGTCTGTCCCTGCGGGTCGTCCGGCCCCGCGCCTTCACCCTTGCCGAACTGGTGGCGGCGGGCACGGTGCCGCCCGGCGGCGACCGCGTCCTGCGGGCGCTGATCCGCTCCCGGTTGTCGTACGTCATCAGCGGCGGGACCGGCACCGGGAAGACCACGTTGTTGAGCGCGCTGCTTGGTCTGGTCGACCCCGGCGAGCGGATCGTGCTGGCCGAGGACTCGGCGGAGCTGCGGCCCGACCATCCGCATGTGGTGCGGCTGGAGGGCAGACCGGCGAACCAGGAGGGCGTGGGCCTCGTCGAGCTGCGGGACCTGGTGCGGCAGGCGCTGCGCATGCGCCCGGACCGGCTGGTCGTCGGCGAGGTGCGCGGACCCGAGGTGGTGTCGCTGCTGGCCGCCCTGAACACCGGCCACGAGGGCGGCTGCGGAACGCTCCACGCCAACGCCGCGGGCCAGGTGCCGGCCCGCCTGGAGGCCCTCGGCACGGCCGCCGGGCTGGACCGGGCCGCACTGCACAGCCAATTGGCGGCCGCGCTCTCGGTGGTCCTGCACCTCGTACGCGACCGGGACGGCCGACGGCGGATCGCCGAGGTGCATGTGCTGGAACGGGACCCTTCGGGACTGGTCGTGACCGTGCCGGCCCTCCGCTGGGGCGATGAGGCCTTCGTGTACGAGCGGGGCTGGGAGCGACTCCGGGGGCTGCTTCGGGGCGGGGCGCACGGCCGATGGGACGAGACCTCCGGCGGGGCGCACGGGCGGACTGAGGAGCTTGCGGACGGGCTGCGCGGCCGGGGCAACGAGAGGTCGGGCAGGGCGCCGGGTTCGGATGACGGGGCATCGGGCGGGGCGCGTGGTGGGGATGGCAGCGCTTCGGACGGGGCTCGGGGGCGGGGCGGTGGATTGCCGGGCGGGGTGTTCAGCCGGGTCGGTGGCCTTCTGGAAGGGAGTGAGCGGCGGTGACGGGGGTCGGGGAGATCTCGGGGGTGGTGGCCGTGATGTGTGCCGGGGCCGCGGCCTGGATGTCGGACGACGGGCGCGGCGCCGAGGTGCGGCGGGCGCGGTCGTTGCTGCCGGGCGGCGGAGCGGTGGTGCCGCCGCGCTGGAAACGGGTCGTCGGGCGGGTGCGGGCGCTGGGGGCCGAGTGGTGGGCGCCGGTGGCCGGGTTGGTGATCGCGGTGCTCGGGGCGTCGGTGCTGCCGGTCGTCGCGGGAGCGGCCGGGGTGCCGCTGCTGAGGCGGGTGCGGCACGCGGCGGAGGAGCGTCGGGTCAGGGAGCGGCGGGGCGATGCCGTGGTCGCGCTGTGCGCGTCGCTCGCGGGGGAGGTACGGGCCGGGCGGCAGCCGGGCGAGGCGTTGACACGGGCCGCGCGGGACTCCGCGGGGCTGGGCGAGGCCCATGCCGCGGTGCTGGCGGCGGCTCGCTTCGGCGGGGACGTGCCCGGTGCCCTGGCGGACGCGGCACGGCAGCCGGGGGCCGAGGGGCTGCTGGGGCTCGCGGCGTGCTGGGGGGTGGCCGTCGACCGGGGCGCGGGCCTCGCCGCCGGGTTGGACCGGCTGGAGGGCGCCCTGCGCGCCGAGCGGGACCAGCGGGCGGACCTGCGCGCCCAGTTGGCCGGCGCGCGATCGACGGCCGTGATGCTCGCCGGGCTTCCCGTCCTGGGCCTCCTGCTGGGCACCGCGCTCGGTGCCGAACCGCTGCACGTGGTGCTGCACAGCACGGCGGGGATGGCCTGCCTGCTCGTCGGCACCGTGCTGGAGGGCGCGGGCCTGTGGTGGGCGTTGCGGATCGTCCGGGGAGCTGAGGCGGCGTGAGCGGGGAGGTCGTCCACAGGCTGGGGGTGGTCCTCGCCGTGAGCGTCGGACTGTGGTGGCTGGTCCGGTCGTTCGACACCGCGCGACGCCGGCGAAGGCTGCGTGCCCGGCTGTCCATGGTGCTCGCCCTCGCGGCCGAGCCGCCCCGGCGGAACCTACTGCCACCGGCGGCCCTGCGGCGGTGGCTCTCGGTCGTCGGCGCGGTCGGCGCCGGGTGGGTGCTCGTCGGCGGGCTTGTGGGGCTGCTGTTGGGGCTGGCCGCCGGAGTCGGGGCCTGGCAGTGGCTGAAGAGGGCCCGGCGTGCGGGCGGCGACGCGGGCGAGGCGTACGACGCCGCCGCGGCCGCGCGCCAACTGCCCCTCGCCGCCGATCTGCTGGCCGCCTGCATCACGGCCGGGGCGAGCCCGGTGGTGGCCGCGCAGGCCGTGGGCGAGGCCCTGGGCGGGCCCGTGGGCGGACGGCTGGCCAGAGGAGCCGCGGAGGCCCGGCTCGGGGGAGAACCGGCCGAAGCGTGGCGTTCGTTGGCGGCGCTTCCCGGCGCCGGAGCCCTGGCGCGGCTCCTTGAGCGCGCCGACGAGTCCGGGGTGCCGGCCGCCGCACCGGTCGCCCGCCTGGCCGCCGAGGCCCGCGTCGAATGGGGCCGCGCGGCGACGGAGCGCGCTCGCCGGGCCGCCGTGATGGTCACCGCACCGGTGGGGCTGTGCTTCCTGCCCGCCTTCATCGCGGTGGGCGTCCTGCCGGTGGTCATCGGGTTGGCGGACGGGTTGTTGGGAGGAGGTGGGCCATGACGGGGCGGGTGGCGTCGGAGGGCGGTGCGCGGGGGCCGCCCGGGCGGACCGGAGGCGGTGACGACGAACAGCGGTGATCAGTGACAGACCAGTGGCCAACGGAACAGAACCTCACGGGGGTTGAGATGTACAAGGCAGTTCGGGCGATGCAGTCGGTGCGGGCAGTGGAAGCAGCTCGGGAAGCGGTGCGGGTCCGGGTGGTGGGGGCCGTGCTGTGCCGGGTGCGGGCGGCGAGGAGGGATGCGGGGATGGTGACCTCCGAGTACGCGGTGGGGATCATCGCGGCCGTGGCCTTCGCCGCGGTTCTGTACAAGGTGGTGACCAGCGGGCAGGTCCAGGCGGAACTGCAGCAGATCGTCGGGCGGGCCCTCAATGGCGGGGCGTGAGCCGCGACGGCTGCGCGGGGCGCTGGGTCGCGACGACGGGTTCGTGACGGCGGAGGCGGCCATGGCTCTGCCGGTGATGCTGCTGCTCGCGACGGCACTCGTGTGGGCCCTGCTCGCCGCCTGCGCGCAGATCCAGGTCGTGGACGCCGCTCGGGCCGGTGCCCGGGCGGCGGCCCGGCAGGACCCGCCGGGGGCGGTCGTGGCGGCAGCGCGGAAGACGGCACCGGACGGGGCGGAGGTGCGCGTGGGCCGGGAGGGCGACTTCGTACGTGTCGTGGTCTCGGCCCGTGCGCCGGGGCCGAACGGGCTGGGACTCGACCTCAGCCATGCGGCCGTGGCGCTGGCGGAGGAGACGGTGGGGGAGGTGGGCGGGTGAGCGTCCTCTCGTGGTTCGGCCGGTGGCTCGGGGGCGCGCGCTCGGTCCTGGGGCAGGGGGCCGGTGCGGACAGAGGGTCCGCGACCGTCTGGGCCGTCGGGGCGATCGCGGTGCTGTGCGCGGTGTTCGGTGCCGTACTCGCCTTCGGCCAGGCCGTCGTGATCCGGCATCAGGCGGAGGCAGCGGCCGATCTCGCGGCCCTCGCGGCCGCCGACCGCTGGACGAAGGGCGCCGAGGGGGCCTGCGCGACGGCAGAACGGGTGGCGCGGGCCCAGGGCAGCCGCCTCGTGCGCTGTGAGGTCGAGGGAGAGATCGCGGACGTCACAGCAGCCTCGGGGCCCGCCCCGCTCACCGCCGAGTCCAGGGCACGCGCGGGACCACCGGGCCCGGCGGCCGGCTGGGAAGCACCCAGGGTCGCCCCTTGAGGGGCGCGGGGAACTGCGCGATCAACCACACACGACCGGTGATCGCCGGATCTGGGAAGCCGCGGGCTCTGGGGCCCCGAACCCCCGGGTTCTGCGTCACCCCCGAGCTCTGAAGCGCCCGGCCCCCGGTTCCAAGCGCCCCCGAGCCCTACGGCACCCGGCCCTCCGGCGGAGTCGCTGGCGCGGTGCGGAGCAGTTCGGTCAGGAGGCGTACGGCGCCCCGTTTGTGCAGCGGGTCGTTGCCGTTGCCGCACTTGGGGGACTGGATGCAGGACGGGCAGCCGGCGTCGCACTCGCAGGAGGCGATGGCCTGGCGGGTGGCGGTGAGCCAGGCACGGGCCGTGTGGAAGGCGCGCTCGGCGAAGCCCGCGCCGCCAGGGTGGCCGTCGTAGACGAAGACCGTCGGGAGCAGGGTGTCCGGGTGGAGCGGGACCGAGACGCCGCCGATGTCCCAGCGGTCGCAGGTCGCGAAGAGGGGCAGCATGCCGATCGAGGCGTGTTCGGCGGCGTGCAGGGCGCCGCCGAGGATCTCGGGGTTGATCCGGGCCGCGTCGAGCTGGTCCTCGGTGACGGTCCACCAGACGGCGCGGGTGCGCAGCGTACGAGGAGGGAGGTCGAGCTTGGACTCGCCGAGCACCTCCCCGGTGATGAGGCGGCGACGGAGGAAGGAGACGACCTGGTTGGTGACTTCGACGGAGCCGTAGCACAAGCGGCCGTCGCCCCAGGGGACTTCGGTGTCGGTCTCCAGGACGGAGATGGCGGTGGTGTCGCGGGCGACCGTCGAATAGGGCGGGTCGGCCTGTTCGACGAGGGCGACGGAGTCCTCCAGGTCCAGTTCGCGCACCAGGTACGTACGGCCCTGGTGCAGGTGGACCGCACCCTCGTGGACGGTGGTGTGGGCGGCGCCCGCGTCGACCGTTCCGAGGAGGCGGCCGGTGCCGGTCTCGACGACCTGGACGGGGCGGCCGCCCTGGCCCCGGATGTCGGCGAGGTCGGCGGCGCGTTCGCGGCGGGTCCAGTGCCAGGCCTTGGCCCGGCGGCGGAGCAGCTTCGCGGACTCCAGCTGCGGCAGCAGGTCTTCGCAGGCGGGGCCGAAGAGGGCCAGGTCCTCGTCCGTCAGGGGCAGTTCCGCGGCGGCGGCGCAGAGGTGGGGGGCGAGGACGTATGGGTTGTCGGGGTCGAGGACGGTCGATTCCACCGGCTGGTCGAACAGGGCCTCCGGGTGGTGGACCAGGAAGGTGTCCAGCGGGTCGTCGCGTGCGATCAGGACGGCGAGGGCGCCCTGGCCGGAGCGTCCGGCGCGGCCGGCCTGTTGCCACAGGGAGGCGCGGGTGCCGGGGTAGCCGGCGATGAGGACGGCGTCGAGGCCGGAGATGTCGACGCCGAGTTCGAGGGCGGTGGTGGCGGCGAGGCCGAGGAGCTCGCCGGAGTGGAGGGCGCGTTCGAGGGCGCGGCGTTCCTCGGGGAGGTAGCCGCCGCGATAGGCGGCGACGCGGCGGGCGAGGGAGCGGTCCACCTCGGCGAGGCGTTCCTGGGCGATCACGGAGATCAGCTCCGCGCCGCGCCGGGAGCGGACGAAGGCGACCGAGCGGACGCCCTGGACGGTGAGGTCGGTGAGCAGGTCGGCGGTCTCGGCGGTGGCCGTGCGGCGTACCGGCGCGCCCTTCTCGCCGTGCAGCTCGGTGAGCGGGGGCTCCCAGAGGGCGAACACCAGTTCACCCCGGGGTGAGGCGTCGTCCGCGACCTCGGTCACCGGGACGCCGGTGAGGCGGCGGGCGGCGACCGAGGGCTCGGCCGCGGTGGCGGAGGCGAGGAGGAAGACGGGTTCGGCGCCGTAGCGGGCGCACAGGCGGCGCAGGCGCCGGAGCACCTGGGCGACGTGGGAGCCGAAGACACCGCGGTAGGTGTGGCACTCGTCGATGACGACGTACTTCAGGGCGCGCAGGAAGGAGGACCAGCGGGGGTGGGAGGGGAGGATGCCCCGGTGCAGCATGTCGGGGTTGGTGAGGACGTAGTTGGCGTACTGGCGGACCCACTCGCGTTCCTCGACGGGGGTGTCGCCGTCGTACACGGCCGGGCGCACGGCGTTTCCGAGAGGTTGTGAAAGTTCCTTCACGGCTCGGCACTGATCCGCCGCGAGGGCCTTGGTGGGGGCCAGGTAGAGGGTGGTCGCTCCCCGGCCGTTGGGTGCCTCGGAGCCGTCCAGGAGGCGGGAGAGGACCGGGACGAGGTAGGCGAGCGACTTGCCGGAGGCGGTGCCGGTGGAGACGACGACCGATTCGCCGTCCAGCGCGTGCTCAGCGACGCGTGCCTGGTGGGCCCAGGGATGTTCGATTCCGGCGGCCTGTACGGCGGCGACCACTTCCGGCCGGATCCGGTCGGGCCAGACGGCATGGCGACCCGCACGTGGGGGCACATGCTCCGTATGAGTGATGCGCGAAGCCCGGCTCGGCCCCGAGGCGAGCCGGTCCAGGACCGTGCCCGGCGAGGGGCTGGAGGCAGTGTCCGTCGGGGTTCGATCGGATCGGTGATTCTTGGCCATCGGCATCGAGTGTGTCACCGGCGTGACGGACAATGGAGCCAAGGCGTCGTGCACGCCTGCCGGTAAGTGATTGAATGCCATCGCGGCTGGCGAACCGTCCCGGGGGCTTTCAAGCCGAGGTGTCCCGAGGGGCGAACGCTCGATAGCAAGGTGCTGGAGGATCCGTGGACCTGTCCCTGTCGACCCGTACCGTCGGCGATCGTACGGTCGTCGAGGTCGGTGGCGAAATCGACGTTTATACCGCGCCCAAGCTGCGTGAGCAGCTGGTCGAGCTGGTCAACGACGGGAGTTTCCACCTCGTCGTCGACATGGAGGGCGTCGACTTCCTCGACTCCACCGGGCTCGGCGTACTGGTGGGCGGCCTGAAGCGAGTACGGGCCCATGAGGGCTCGCTGCGCCTGGTGTGCAACCAGGAGCGGATTTTGAAGATCTTCCGCATCACCGGTCTGACCAAGGTGTTCCCCATTCACACCTCGGTCGACGAAGCGGTGGCGGCCACTGACTGATCACGTCCGTCCGGGCCCCGTGCCCGGACGGCCACAGACGAGTGAGGGGGACCGGGCCCGCGCGGCCCGGCCCTCCGACAGCACGCCCGTAGTTCCGAGGGGGATGCATGGCCACCGTTGAACTCCGCTTCAGCGCGCTGCCCGAGCACGTCAGGACCGCCCGACTGGTGGCGGCAGCGGTGGCGCGCAGGGCCGGAGTGGACGAGGCCGTCCTCGACGAGGTCAGGTTGGCCGTCGGCGAGGCGTGCACCCGTGCCGTCGGACTGCATCAGAGCAGCGGTATCTCGGCGCCGGTGCGGGTGTTGCTGATCGAGGAGGAGAAACAGTTCTCCATCGAGGTGGGCGACGAAGCGCCGCACGCCGTCCCCGGTGACCGGTCATCGGGTGCCGGGGCGGACGCCGACGTCGAGGAGGACGACATGGGCCTCGCGGTCATCAGTGGCCTCGTGGACGACGTGGAGGTCACCGCCGGCGAGAACGGCGGGTCGATCCGTATGACCTGGCCGACGACACCGTCGGTCGCGGTCGTGCCCTGATCGTCCTCGAGCGTCGATCCTCACAACTTCAAGCAGTATCGCGAAGGGCCCTGCTGAGCAGGGCCCTTCGTGTTTGTTCGGCATTTATTCCGATCACCGTTCATCGGAACACCGGAATTCGTGAAGGAATTCACGATCATTCCCCTGATAATTGATCAAGTGTCAATGCCTTTGAGGCGTTACTTCTTTCGAGTAGCGTGGGCGGGTCCGGATCATTTGCTGAAGAGCATGTGAAGGCCAATTCCGTTTCCCGCGCACTGTTTTGATCAGGTTCACCTCCCTACAATCCGTCCACATCTTGAGCTCAGCCCAAGCGTCAAGGAGGACGAATGGCGGGGCTTTCTACCCCTCAAAGGTTTGACCACACCGCGAACTTCGCAGCCGCGGTGCTCACCGACGACAACCGGATCATCGTCATGGTGATCGGCGTCGTGGCCCTGGCAGCACTCGTCGTCGCCGGGGTCCTGGTGCGCCAGGTGCTCGCGGCGGGCGAGGGCACCGACAGCATGAAGAAGATCGCCGCGGCCGTACAGGAAGGCGCGAACGCCTATCTGGCACGGCAGTTGCGCACGCTCGGCGTATTCGCCGTCGTCGTGTTCTTCCTGCTCATGCTGCTGCCCGCGGACGACTGGAATCAGCGCGCCGGACGATCGGTGTTCTTCTTGATCGGCGCGGCGTTCTCGGCGGCCACCGGCTATATCGGTATGTGGCTCGCCGTGCGCAGCAATGTGCGCGTCGCCGCGGCGGCCCGGGAAGCGACACCGGCGGAAGGCGAGCCGGAAAAGGATCTCACCGCCGTCTCGCACAAGGCGATGAAGATCGCATTTCGCACCGGCGGCGTCGTCGGCATGTTCACGGTGGGGCTCGGCCTCCTCGGCGCGTCCTGCGTGGTCCTCGTCTACGCGGCCGACGCGCCGAAGGTGCTGGAGGGCTTCGGCCTCGGGGCCGCGCTCATCGCCATGTTCATGAGGGTCGGCGGCGGCATCTTCACCAAGGCCGCCGACGTCGGCGCCGACCTGGTCGGCAAGGTCGAGCAGGGCATTCCGGAGGACGATCCGCGCAATGCCGCGACCATCGCCGACAACGTGGGCGACAACGTCGGCGACTGCGCCGGCATGGCGGCCGACCTCTTCGAGTCGTACGCCGTGACGCTCGTCGCCGCGCTGATCCTCGGCAAGGCGGCGTTCGGCGACTCCGGCCTCGCGTTCCCGCTGATCGTGCCCGCGATCGGCGTGATCACCGCGATGATCGGCATCTTCGCGGTGGCGCCCCGTCGTACCGACCGCAGCGGCATGTCCGCCATCAACCGCGGCTTCTTCATCTCCGCGGTGATCTCGCTGGTGCTCGTCGCCATCGCCGTCTATGCCTACCTGCCGTCCTCGTACGCCGACCTCGAAGGCGTCACGGACACGGCGATCGCGGGTCACGAGGGCGACCCGCGGGTCCTGGCGGTCGTCGCGGTGGCCATCGGCATCGTGCTGGCCGCGCTGATCCAGCAACTGACCGGCTACTTCACCGAGACCACCCGGCGTCCTGTGAAGGACATCGGCAAGAGTTCGCTCACCGGCGCGGCCACCGTCGTCCTCGCCGGTATCTCCATCGGTCTCGAGTCGGCCGTCTACACCGCCCTGTTGATCGGCCTCGGCGTCTACGGGGCGTTCCTGCTCGGCGGTACGTCGATCATGCTGGCGCTGTTCGCGGTGGCGCTGGCCGGCACCGGCCTGCTCACCACGGTCGGTGTCATCGTCGCCATGGACACCTTCGGGCCGGTCTCCGACAACGCGCAGGGCATCGCCGAGATGTCCGGCGACGTCGAGGGCGCGGGCGCGCAGGTGCTCACCGACCTGGACGCCGTCGGCAACACCACCAAGGCCATCACCAAGGGCATCGCGATCGCCACGGCCGTCCTCGCGGCCGCCGCGCTCTTCGGCTCGTACCGCGACGCGATCCTCACGGCCGCGAACGACGTCGGGGAGAAGGTCTCCGGCGAAGGCGCGCCCATGAACCTGATGATGGACATCTCCCAGCCCAACAACCTGGTCGGGCTCGTCGCGGGCGCCGCGGTCGTCTTCCTCTTCTCGGGGCTGGCGATCAACGCGGTCGCGCGGTCGGCCGGTTCGGTGGTCTACGAGGTGCGGCGGCAGTTCCGCGAGCGGCCCGGGATCATGGACTACACCGAGCAGCCCGAGTACGGCCGGGTCGTCGACATCTGCACCAAGGACGCCCTGCGGGAGCTGGCCACGCCCGGTCTGCTCGCCGTCATGGCGCCCATCGCGATCGGGTTCACGCTCGGGGTCGGCGCGCTCGGCGCGTATCTCGCCGGCGCGATCGGGACCGGGACGCTGATGGCGGTCTTCCTCGCCAACTCCGGTGGAGCGTGGGACAACGCCAAGAAGCTCGTCGAGGACGGCCATCACGGCGGCAAGGGCAGCGAGGCCCATGCCGCGACCGTCATCGGCGACACCGTCGGCGACCCGTTCAAGGACACGGCGGGACCGGCCATCAACCCGCTGCTGAAGGTGATGAACCTCGTCGCACTGCTCATCGCGCCCGCGGTCGTGCAGTTCAGCTATGGAGAGGACAAGAGCGTCGCGCTGCGGGTCGCCATCGCGGTGGCCTCGATCGCCGTGATCGTCGGGGCGGTGTACGTGTCCAAGCGGCGCGGGATCGCCGTGGGTGACGAAGGCAACTCCGAGCGGGTGGCCAAGTCGGCGGATCCAGCGGTGGTTTCGTAGGCGGTCTGACGACCGGCTCTGCCAGGGGCCAGCTCAAGGGGCGGGCGGACGACGCGTGTTGACGCGTCGGCCGTCCGCCCCTTGGCCGTGCCGGTGGTGCCCGTGAGCCTTCTCTCGCTTGGTGCAAACGGTTACAAAAGGGTGTACCGGGGGTGCTCGGCACACAGGTGGCACCCAAACGGCGTGTATGTTCCGGGGCCGAGAGCCATGGAAGGGACCAATCCGGTGAACAAGAAGCTCGCGGCCGCACTGTCCGGCGGTGCGGTACTGGTACTGGCGCTGTCCGGCTGCGGCGGCGACGACGAGACGAACGACAAGCTGAACTCCTGGGCCAAGGAGGTCTGCGACTCGGTGCAGCCGCAGATCAAGAAGATCGCGGCGGCCAACGCCTCGATCCAGAAGGAGACCTCGGACGACAGCGCGCCGGCGGACGTGCAGAAGGCCGACTCCCAGGGCTTCCAGGACATCTCCGACGCGTACAAGGCGATGGCGACGGCCATTCAGAAGGCCGGGGCGCCGGACGTCGAGGACGGCGAGAAGAAGCAGAAGGCCGCGGTCGCCGAGCTGAACCAGCTGTCCACGGCGTACGGGGAGCTGAAGAAGAAGTCGGACGCGCTGAACACGAAGGACCAGGCGAAGTTCGCGGACGGGCTCGAAGGGGTCGCGACGGAGCTGGAGAAGCTCAGCAAGACCGGGAGCGACGCGTTGAAGGAGCTGGAGAAGGGGGAGGTCGGGCAGGCGATGGCGGAGCAGCAGAGCTGCAAGTCCGCGAATACCTCCGGGGCGGCTTCGGCGCCGGCTGTGCCTTCGGAGACCTGACCGGGGTTCTTCTTGGCTGTGGGGCGACTGGGCCGGGGTGCGTCGGGCACTCGGCGGTCGGGTCGGGCGGGGGGTGGGTATCGCGCACCGGCGCTTGCCGGGTGCCGCCTGCGCCCACCCGTGCCGCCCCAGCGGCACGACTGCCCGCAATTGTGACGACGGGGCGAGCCGAGATGCGGCGTGTGTGCCGCCGAGGCGGGTCGCGAGGCGCGGCTACGCTGAGCGTCGTGAGTGATTCCAAGCTGTCGTCCCTGCCCTCCACCGACCGGACCGATGTCGCCGTGCGGCTTCGAGAGGCGTTGCTCGGTGTCGAGTTCACCGCTGACGGGCTGCTCGAACTGCTCGGCGCCTCCGCCTACGCGGCCCTCGCGCGGAGCGAGGTCGTGCCGGCGCTCAGGGCGACGCGGGGGGACACGGCGCTGGAGGCGCTGGTGCGGCTGTTCCTGTTGCAGGAGCCGGTCGTACGCACGCGCGTGGAGAGCGTGCTGCCTGTTGACGCGTGCGTCGAGAGCGGCTGGCTCGTTCGCGTCGGTGACGACGGGGACGAGGTCGCCGCCACGGTCGACGTGCGGCCGTACGGCGGCCCCGGCGGCGAGGACTGGTTCATCGTGTCCGACCTGGGGTGCGCGGTCGGCGGGGCCGGCGGGATCGGAAGCCGGGACGAGGGAGTCGTGCTGGGGGTCGGCGGGGCGTCCACGACGCTGGCCGGCATCACGGTACGGACGCCCGTCGCCGCCGCCCTCGACCTCGGGACCGGCTCCGGCATCCAGGCGCTGCACGCCGTACAGCACGCCACGCGCGTGACGGCGACCGATCTCAACCCGCGCGCGCTGCACATCACGGCGCTCACGCTGGCGCTCTCCGGCGCCCCCGCCGCCGAGCTGCGAGAGGGCTCGCTCTTCGAGCCGGTCGGGGCGGACGAGACGTACGACCTCATCGTGTCCAACCCCCCGTTCGTGATCTCGCCGGGCGCCCGGTTGACGTACCGCGACGGCGGCATGGGCGGGGACGACCTGTGCCGCACGCTCGTCTCGCAGGCGGGGGAGCGGCTGAACGAGGGCGGGTACGCGCAGTTCCTCGCCAACTGGCAGCACGTGGAGGGCGAGGACTGGCAGGAGCGGCTCAGGTCGTGGGTGCCGCGCGGCTGCGACGCGTGGATCGTGCAGCGTGAGGTCCAGGACGTCGCGCAGTACGCCGAGTTGTGGCTGCGGGACGCGGGCGACCACCGCGGTGACGTGGCCGAGTACCAGGCGCGGTACGACGCGTGGCTCGACGAGTTCGAGGCGCGGAAGGTGAAGGGCGTCGGCTTCGGGTGGATCACGCTGCGGAGGACGGCCGCCGCGGAGTCGGAGCCCTCGATCACCCTGGAGGAGTGGCCGCATCCGGTCGAACAGCCACTCGGTGAGACGGTGCGTCAGCACTTCGCGCGCGTCGACTACCTGCGGGAGAACGACGACGCGGCCCTCCTCGCGGCGCACTTCCGGCTCACCGCCGAGGTCGTCCAGGAGCAGGTCGGACTGCCCGGCGCCGAGGACCCCGAGCATGTGGTGCTGCGTCAGAACCGTGGGATGCGCCGGGCCACGAAGGTGGACACGGTCGGCGCCGGATTCGCCGGTGTGTGCGACGGCACGCTCAGCGCCGGACGAATTCTGGACGCCATCGCCCAGCTCGTCGGCGAGGACCCGGTGGCGCTGCGCGACCGGACCCCGGTCCAGATCCGCCTCCTCGTCGAACAGGGGTTCCTCGAACCGGCTCGGTGACCCACCCGCACCGGCGAGGGGCCCGCCCGGGCTTCCGCACCCGGTGACGATTTCCTGACCGTCCGGTGACCGTACCGGTACCCCGCCCGGCGCCCGTTCCCGTGACGTACGGGGCGCATTCGCACCACTGGGACGGCTGTGTCCCCTCTGGCTGGATTGGTCCGCAAAAGGGCTCCTGTCAGTGGTGCGTGCGAAGCTATTTTCAAGAGACGGATTCGACGTGTCCTCGGGGGAGGCACGCGCTGTCTCGGGGATCGGGGGATCGCGATGGCGGGGGATACGCCGGAGCAGGGCCAGGGAAGGATCATCAACGACCGGTACCGCCTGCTGCGCACCCTGGGCGCGGGCGGCATGGGCCGGGTCTGGCTCGCGTACGACGAGGAGTTGGCCTGCGAGGTCTCCATGAAGGAGATCTCCCTGCCCGATGTCCCGATGGACGCGACCGAGCCCGCCCAGCGCATCGCCCGGGCCCGCAGCGAGGCCCGGCACGCCGCGCGGCTGCGCGGCCACCCCCATGTGGCCACGGTCCACGACGTGGTGCTCCACGAGGGGCTGCCGTGGATCGTCATGGAGTACGTGCCGGACGCGATCGACCTCCAGGCGGTCGTCCGGCAGCGGGGCCCGCTCCCGCCCGAGCAGGTCGCCCGGATCGGGCTCGCCGTCCTCGACGCGCTCACGGCGGGCCACCGCATCGGCATACTCCACCGGGACGTCAAACCGGCCAACATCCTGCTCGCGGCCGACGCCTCGGGCGACCCGTACGCGCGCGTGCTGCTCACCGACTACGGCATCGCGCTCCAGCCGGAGTCCCGCGAGCCCCGGCTCACCGCCACCGCCGGCATCCTCGGTACGCCCGGCTATCTGGCGCCCGAGCGGGCGCGGGGCGAGCCGCCGACCCCGGCCGCCGACCTGTTCTCGCTCGGCGCCACGCTGTACGCGGCGGTCGAGGGCCGCGGCCCCTTCGACCGGCGCGGCGAGTACGCGACGCTCACGGCGCTGCTCGGCGAGGAGCCGACACCGCCCGCCCGCGCCGGTGAACTGGCCCCCGTCCTGCACGGGTTGCTCATCAAGGACCCCGTGCGCCGGCTCTCGCCGGAGGCCGTGGCGCGCGGCCTGGAGCGGGTGACCGCCTCGGGCGGCGGGTCGATCCCGCCGGGCTGGGGAGCCACCCCCGCGTCGGCCCCCGGCGCCTTCGGACCGGCCGCCGGCACTCCGGGTACGCCCGGGGCCCCCGCCACACCCGGCACGCCCGGTGCACCTCCGGGGTACGTGGCGAGCGCGCCGCCCGGTTACGTGGCCGCCGGGCAGCACGGCCTCGGGGAGGCGCCGAACACGCCGGGCCCGCCCCACACGCCGTACACCCCGGGGGCCCCGCACACACCCGGCGCGCCCTCGGGGCCGAACACCCCGAACACTCCCGCGGGCGGCCCGCCCACACCGGGCGCGACGCCGGGCGGCCCCGCGCCGTACGACCCGTGGCAGCAGGGACAGGAGCACGGTCCCTACGGCAGCTACAACCCGTACGGGGGCGGGTCCACGCCCTACGGGAGCCCGGCGTACGGCGGCGGAGGCGCCCGGACGCCCGGGTACGGCGCCACCGTGGGCAACCAGCCGCCGTATACGACCAACCCGTCGACACCGTACGGCGGTGGCGGCGCCCCGCCGCCGGGGAACGCGGGGTTCCCGACCATCACCGCCGGAAGCCCGCCGCCACCCGGCGGGCCGAAGCGGAAGACGCCCGCGGCGGCGGTCGTCGCGATCGTGGTCGCCGTGCTGCTCGTGGCGGGCGGCGGGACCTGGGCCGCGGTGAACCTGACGGGCGGCCCGGACCCCAAGCCCTCCGACACCCCGGGCGCGCTGGCGTCGCCACCGAAGTCGGAGTACCCCTACGGCAAGCGGGCGGCCCTCAAGCAGGCGCTGGAGGTGGGGGACTGCGTCAAGGCGGTCTGGACGGGGACGGCGTTCGACTCGGTGCCCGACCTCGGCGTGGTGGACTGCGACGAGGACTGGCCGGACGGCCAGGTCGTCGCGATAGAGACAGCGTCGGACGCCGCCGACGCCAAGGCCAGCGGCGCGCAGCGCTGCGCCAGCCAGGCCGACCCGATGGCCGAGGCCCTGCCCGACGCGGACGTCTACGCGCTGGTCCCGACGGCGGAGGGCTTCACCGCGGCCAAGGGCGGTACGGCCTGTCTCGTGCTCGGCAAGCACGTCCCGATCGGCGGCGAGGTGGGCCGACTCCGTGACGTGGGCATGAACCTCTGGCCGACGCAGATGGCCGTCGGCGACTGCTGGGACTACACCACCAGGGAGGACGAGGGGTACGACGCCCCGCTGACCGACTGTGCCGAAGCGCACACCGACCAGGTGGTCGGATCGGTGCAGGCACCCGACAACATGACGTTCGACGGCGCCCTCGCCGAAGGCGGAAAGCTGTGCACCAACAGGTTCGAGTCGAGTTGGGCGCCCGGCGCTGACCTGATCGTGTCGGGATGGGTCTCCGCCGAAGAGGAGTGGAAGAAGGGCTTCAACAAGGTGGTGTGCACGGTGCGCAACGCCGACGCGTCGCAGACGACCGGGAAGATACCCACGCCCGGCTCGGTCTGAGGGTCCGGACGCCTCGCGTTCACCTCGGGTTCGCGCGCCCGCTTCCCGTCCGTGCCAGCCTCCCGTCCCGGGGCAGTCGAGGGGTGGGAGGACGGGACATGGAGAGCGGTCCGGCGATCTTCGTAGGAGTGGTGTTCGCCCTGTTCGGGGGCGGGCTGCTGCTGTGGACCGCCAGGCGGCTGCGCCTCGGCGAGCCGGTCGCGCAGGGGGTGCGTCCCGTGATGTCGGCGACCCTCGCGAGCGTCACCGCGGTCACCGCCCTGGCGCTCGGCGCCTGGTGCCTCACCCGCGTCTGAGGGGGCTCGGGGAGACGGGTCCGGAGAGCGGGCGGCGTAACAGGGATGTGACCCTCCGCATAGGCCCCGAACGGATCGCTGAAGACGCCGGGCGGCAGGAATGGCGGTAGTCGGGTTACCGTTCGAGTGGCCGTTGCGGGCTTTTCCCGTTTGACACGGGGGCGGGATGTACCGTCACACTCCGCAGCGTCAGCATGACCCGACCCCCGGGCCAGACCGCCGAGCCCCGTGCGAGGCACCGGCCCCAGGGGGCGCCCGCCCCGGGACGCAAGCCTGGGGAGACCCAGCGTCGACCGGAGAGAAGAGCGAAGTTGTCCCCGACCAGCGAGACCGCGAAGGGCGGCCGCCGACTCGTCATCGTCGAGTCGCCTGCCAAGGCGAAGACGATCAAGGGCTATCTCGGCCCCGGCTACATCGTCGAGGCGAGCGTGGGGCACATCCGCGACCTTCCCAACGGCGCCGCGGAGGTGCCCGAGCAGTACACCGGCGAGGTGCGCCGCCTCGGCGTGGACGTCGAGCACGACTTCGCGCCCATCTACGTGGTCAACGCGGACAAGAAGGCCCAGGTCAGGAAGCTCAAGGACCTGCTGAAGGAGTCCGACGAACTCTTCCTCGCCACCGATGAGGACCGCGAGGGCGAGGCCATCGCCTGGCACCTCCAGGAGGTGCTCAAGCCCAAGGTCCCGGTCAAGCGGATGGTCTTCCACGAGATCACCAAGGCCGCGATCCAGGCCGCCGTCGCCAACCCGCGCGAGCTGAACCAGCGCCTCGTCGACGCCCAGGAGACCCGCCGCATCCTCGACCGCCTCTACGGCTACGAGGTCTCGCCGGTCCTGTGGAAGAAGGTCATGCCGCGCCTGTCGGCGGGCCGCGTCCAGTCCGTCGCGACCCGGCTCGTCGTGGAGCGCGAGCGTGAGCGGATCGCCTTCCGCTCCGCCGAGTACTGGGACCTGACCGGCACCTTCGCCACCGGCCGCGCCGGTGACGCCTCCGACCCGTCGTCGCTGGTCGCCCGCCTGCAGTCGGTGGACGGCCGCCGCGTCGCCCAGGGCCGCGACTTCGACTCGCTCGGGCAGATCAAGGGCGCGAACGTCCTCCACCTCGACGAGGCGAACGCCCGCGCACTCGCCGCCGCCCTGGAGAACACCCGCTTCGCGGTCCGGTCCGTCGAGTCCAAGCCGTACCGCCGCTCGCCGTACGCCCCCTTCCGTACGACGACGCTCCAGCAGGAGGCCTCGCGCAAGCTCGGCTTCGGGGCGAAGGCGACGATGCAGGTGGCGCAGAAGCTGTACGAGAACGGCTTCATCACCTATATGCGTACGGACTCCACGACGCTCAGCGACACCGCCGTGGCCGCCGCCCGCGCCCAGGTCACCCAGCTGTACGGCGCCGACTACCTGCCGGCGCAGCCGCGAACGTACGCCGGGAAGGTCAAGAACGCGCAGGAGGCGCACGAGGCGATCCGGCCCTCGGGTGATCGTTTCCGCACGCCCGCCGAGACCGGGCTGACCGGCGACCAGTTCAAGCTGTACGAGCTGATCTGGAAGCGGACCGTCGCCTCCCAGATGAAGGACGCCACGGGCAACAGCGTCACCGTCAAGATCGGCGGCACCGCCTCCGACGGCCGGGACGCCGAGTTCAGCGCCTCCGGCAAGACGATCACCTTCCACGGCTTCCTCAAGGCCTACGTCGAGGGCGCCGACGACCCGAACGCCGAACTCGACGACCGCGAGCGCAGGCTGCCGCAGGTCAACCAGGGCGACCCGCTCTCCGCCGAGGAGATCACGGTCGACGGGCACGCCACCAAGCCCCCCGCCCGCTACACCGAGGCCTCCCTGGTCAAGGAGCTCGAAGAGCGCGAGATCGGTCGCCCGTCGACGTACGCGTCGATCATCGGCACCATCCTCGACCGGGGCTACGTCTTCAAAAAGGGCACGGCGCTCGTGCCGTCCTTCCTGAGCTTCGCCGTGGTCAACCTCCTGGAGAAGCACTTCGGGCGGCTCGTCGACTACGACTTCACCGCCAAGATGGAGGACGACCTCGACCGCATCGCGCGCGGCGAGGCGCAGGCCGTGCCGTGGCTGAAGCGGTTCTACTTCGGCGAGGGCACGGACGTCACCGGCACCGCCGCGGCCGCGGCCGGCAACGGCGACGGGGACCACCTCGGCGGCCTGAAGGAACTCGTCACCGACCTGGGCGCCATCGACGCGCGCGAGGTCTCGTCCTTCCCCGTCGGCAACGACATCGTGCTGCGCGTCGGGCGCTACGGCCCCTACATCGAGCGGGGCGAGAAGGACGCCGAGGGGCACCAGCGCGCCGACATCCCCGAGGATCTGGCACCCGACGAGCTGAGCGTCGAGCTGGCGGAGGAACTGCTCGCCAAGCCGAGCGGCGACTTCGAGCTGGGCGCCGACCCGGCGACCGGTCACCAGATCGTCGCCAAGGACGGGCGCTACGGACCATACGTCACGGAGATCCTTCCCGAGGGCACGCCGAAGACCGGCAAGAACGCGGTCAAGCCGCGCACGGCCTCGCTGTTCAAGTCGATGTCCCTGGACACGGTGACCCTCGACGACGCCCTGAAGCTGATGTCGCTGCCGCGGATCGTCGGCGCCGACGCAGAGGGCCAGGAGATCACAGCGCAGAACGGGCGGTACGGGCCGTATCTGAAGAAGGGCACGGACTCGCGGTCGCTGCAGACCGAGGAGCAGCTCTTCACGATCACCCTCGAAGAGGCGCTGGCGATCTACGCCCAGCCCAAGCAGCGCGGGCGGGCCGCCGCCAAGCCGCCGCTGAAGGAACTGGGCGAGGACCCGGTCAGCGGGAAGCCGGTCGTGGTGAAGGACGGCCGCTTCGGGGCGTACGTCACCGACGGCGAGACCAACGCGACGCTGCGGTCCGGCGACAGCGTGGAGGAGATCACGCCCGAGCGCGGGTTCGAACTGCTGGCGGAGAAGCGGGCGAAGGGTCCCGCCAAGAAGACGGCCAAGAAGGCGCCGGCGAAGAAGACGGCGACCAAGACCGCCGCGAAGAAGGCCGCCCCGGCCAAGAAGACCGCCGCCGCGAAGAAGACGACCGCGTCGAAGACGGCCGCGGCCAAGAAGGCGGCTCCGGCGAAGAAGGCGACCGCGAAGAAGGCGACCGCTGCGGGGGACGGCGCCTAGTAGCTCGGGGCGTGGGCTGTTCGGCGACCGCGGGTTCGTCGTGGTCGATCGCGCAGCTCCCCGCGCCCCTGACGGGGCGCCTCGCCCCGATGAATGTGTGTGTTCTGTGTGACTTGGTCGTGCGCCGTGCGTGCGTTCGGGCGCTGCTTCTGGGTGTCGGTGGGTGCCGATAGGCTGAAAGCATGATGCGAGCCGAGCAGCCGACGGCCCACAACCCGGCCCCCGATGACGCCCTGGCAGCCGATTCCAGGGAGCGCGCCGTCCGGGCGCTGCTGCGCCGACCGCAGCTGAAACGGTTGTGGAGCGCCCAGCTCGTGGGCGGCGTGGGCGATGTGCTCGCGCTGTTCGTGCTGGTGCTCCTCGCCTTCCAGGCGGCGATCGCCGAGGGCGCCTTCGGCGGCGGATACCGGGGCGTCGCCCTGACGGTCGCGACCGTCTTCGGCACGCGCGCCCTCGCGACCCTGCTCTTCGGCGCCGTCCTCCTCGGTCCGCTCACCTCGCTGACCTCGCAGGACGGCCCGCTCGACCGCCGCTGGACCATGGTCGGCGCGGACGGCCTGCGGGTCCTGCTGCTGATCGTCGCGCCCCTGTGGATCGACTGGACGCCGGACAACGCGCTCGCGGTGCTGCTGGTCACCGCGTTCGTCGCCGGTGTCGCCGAGCGTTTCTGGACGGTCTGCCGCGAGAGCGCGGCCCCCGCGCTGCTGCCCGCGCCGCCGCTGGAGGGCGCGACCGTACGGCCGCTGCCTGACCACATGGACGCGCTGCGGCGCCTGGCCCTGCGTACCGGATTCGTGGCCGTGCCCCTCGCGGCCGCCGTCCTCGTCGTCGCCTCGCTGCTCAACAACGTGCTGGGCGCGGGCCTCGACTGGTTCGGGCAGCACCAGGCCGCGCTCGCCTCGTACGTCGCCGCCGGGCTCTTCGCCGCCTCGCTGTCCGTCGTGACCTTCCTCGACCTGCCCAAGACGCGCACCCCGCGCGCGCGGTCGCCGCTGGAGGGGCTGCGCCGGCCCAAGACCGGCACCGGTGTGGACAAGGGCCGCACGGGCGCGATCCCGCTGCTGGTGCCGGCCTGCGGAGCCGTCGCGGGCGCCGTCGCCGCCGCGGTCGCCGTCGCCGTGCTGCACGCCAAGGACCTGGGCGGCGGGCCGGTGATGTACGGGCTGTTCGTCACCGCGCTCACGGGAGGCGTGGTCGTCGGGATCCGCCGGGCGCCGTCCGTGCTGCCCGCGCTGTCCCGGCGTCGGCTGCTCGCCCTCGCGATCGCCTTCACCGGGATCGCGCTGCTCGCCGCCGGTCTGACGCCGGACGTCACGAGCGTCGTGCTCATCCTCGGGCTCGCCGGTGCCGGTGCGGGCATCGCCGCCAACACCGGACACACACTGCTCGACCAGGAGGCCGAGGACTTCCGGCGGGCCCGCACCACCGAGCATCTGCACGCCGTCGTACGGGTGTTCGTGGCGCTGGCGGTGCTCGTCGCTCCGCTGGTCGCCGCCGTCATCGGGCCGCACCGGCTGGAGAGCGGCAAGTTCGTCTTCGCGCACGGCGGTGCGGCGTTCACGTTGATGCTGGTGGGGGCGTTGCTGCTGCCGGTCGCCGCGCTGGTGCTCGCCAAGGTCGACGACCGGTCCGGGGTGCCGCTGCGGCATGACCTGCGGGACGCGTTGCTGAAGGGCGACGATCCGGTTCAGGCGCCCGCGGCTTCGGGTTTCTTCATCGCCCTGGAGGGCGGGGACGGCGCCGGGAAGTCCACTCAGGTCGAGGCGCTCGCCGAGTGGATCCGGGCCAAGGGGCACGAGGTCGTGGTCACGCGCGAGCCGGGGGCGACCCCGGTGGGCAAGCGGCTGCGGTCGATCCTGCTGGACGTGTCGAGCGCCGGGCTCTCGCACCGGGCCGAGGCCCTGCTGTACGCGGCGGATCGCGCCGAGCACGTGGACACCGTGGTGCGGCCCGCGCTGGAGCGCGGCGCGGTCGTCATCTCCGACCGGTACATCGACTCGTCCGTGGCCTACCAGGGCGCCGGGCGGGACCTCTCGCCCACGGAGATCGCCCGGATCTCGCGGTGGGCGACCGACGGGCTCGTACCGCATCTGACGGTGCTGCTGGACGTGTCGCCCGAGACCGCGCGCGAGCGGTTCACCGAGGCGCCGGACCGGTTGGAGTCGGAGCCGGCCGAGTTCCACGAGCGGGTGCGGGCCGGGTTCCTGACGCTGGCCGCCGCGGATGCCGGGCGGTACCTCGTCGTGGACGCCGGGCAGGACCCGGAGGCCGTGACGACCGTGGTCCGGGCGCGGCTCGACGTGATGCTGCCGCTGTCCGAGGCCGAGGTGAAGGCGCAGGAGGAGGCCCGGCGCAAGGCCGAGGAGGAAGCCCGTCGCAAGGCCGAGGAAGAGGCCGCGCGCAAGGCCGAGGAGGAGCGGCTGGAGCGCGAGCGCCAGGAGGAGCTCGCGCGGCTGCGGGCCGAGGAGGAGGAGCGCAAGCGGCGCGAGCTGGAGGAGGCTCAGCGGCGCGAGGCGGAGCGGCAGGCGGAGGAGGCCCGGCAGCGGGCCGAGGAAGCGCGCCGTCGAGCCGAGGAGGAGCAGGCACGGCTCCTCGCGGAGGAGAAGGCGCGTGCCGAGGCCGAGGAACGGCGGCGCGTCGAGGAGGAGCGGCGTCGCCAGCAGGCCGCGGAGGAGCAGCGGCTGCGGGCCGAGGCGGAGGCGCTGCGCCTGGAGAAGCAGCGGAAGGCCGAGGAGGCGTTGCTGCGGGCCGAGGAGGCGCGGCGGGTGGCCGCCGCGGCGGAGGCCGAGCGGGCCGCGGCGGTCGCGGCCGAGGCGGAGCGCGCCGCTGCGGAGCGGGCCGAGGCCGACCGGAAGGCCGAGGCGGAGCGGGTCGCGGCTGCGGCGGAGGCTGCGCGGGTTGCGGCTGAGCGGGGGGCCGGGGCTGGGGCTGGGGCCGGGTCTGGGGTTGGTGCTTCGGGCGGGGCTGAGGCTGGTGACGGTGCCGGTGGCGGCGATGATGCGGTGACCGTGGCTACGCCGTTCGTGACGCCGACCAACGCGTCGGGTGGGCCGGTGGACGAGACTGCGGTGTTGCCGCCGGTGCGGGGGGATGCGCCGGGGGGTGACTCCGAGACCACGGCGAAGCTGCCGAAGCCGTCGGTGCCGGGTTCCGGGGCGGGGGCGGGAACCGGGGCCGGGGCGGGGGCTGCGGCTGCCGAGGATGAGACCGCGGTGTTGCCGCAGGTGCCGTCGGATGCCGCCGACGAGACGGCTGTGCTGCCGCCGGTGCGGGACGATCTGGCGCCGCCGGGATACTTCCGGGACGAGTGGCCTGCGACGGGCGGTGCCGATGGGGCCGACGGGGCGGACAGTGCGGACGGGGCCATCGGGGCGGACGGGACCGATCGGACGCGGGAGCTTCCGCAGGTCGACGAGCAAGGTGTGCCGCGGCGGCGGCCTCGGTCGGACTGGGCCGAGGAGACGCCGTTGGACGATCTGCCCACGTTGGCGGACGAGTTGTTGGGTCCGCACGGCGAGGACGATGCCGAGGGGAAGCGGGGCTGGGGGCGGCGCCGCCGCTGAGTTGCGCTGAGTCGGGCCGGGCCGTGTTGGTTGTTGGTCGTCGGTGGCCGGTACGCGTACTGCCGGTGGTGGGTCGGGGCCGTGCCGGTGCGTCAGCCCGTCGCTTGGTGCCCTACTGCCCAGGGGTGGATTCTCCGGGTTCTCTGGGCCGCTGTATGCGACGGGCTCGACGCACCGGCACGGCCCCTTCCGTGCGTTGGCGGCCGACGGTGCGTTTCTGCGGCCGACCGTGCGTTTGCGGCCGACCGTGCGTTTGCGGCCGACTGTGCGTCGGTGGCTGACCGTGCGCGTCGTGGTCGTCTGGGTGGACGAGTGGCCGGTGCCGCGGTCAGAAGTGCGGGCGGTGTGATGTCAGTGGTGTCGCGCACAATGGGGCGCGGTGAGGGTTTTGTGTGACGGAGGCGGTGGGGCATGGCTGTGTGGGACGACCTGGTGGGGCAGGAGCGGCTGAGTGCGCAGCTGGACGCGGCCGCCCGGGACGCGGACAGGATCGTCACGGCGGCGGAGCAGGGGATCGCGCCTCCGGAGGCGTCGAAGATGACGCACGCGTGGCTGTTCACGGGGCCGCCCGGGTCGGGGCGGGTGACGGCGGCGCGGGCGTTCGCGGCGGCGTTGCAGTGTGTGAGTCCGGACCGGGCGCTCGGGGGGAGCCCGGGATGCGGGTTCTGTGACGGGTGTCATACGGCGCTGGTGGGGACGCACGCGGATGTGAGCACCGTGGCGGCGGTGGGCACGCAGATCCTGGCCGACGACATGCGGGACACGGTGCGCAAGTCGTTCACGTCGCCGGCGAACGGGCGCTGGCAGGTGATCCTGGTCGAGGACGCCGAGCGGCTGAACGAGAAGTCGGCCAACGCCGTGCTGAAGGCCGTCGAGGAGCCCGCCCCCCGGACGGTGTGGATGCTGTGCGCGCCGTCCTTGGAGGACGTGCTGCCGACGATCCGGTCGCGGTGCCGGCATGTCGCGCTGCTCACCCCGTCGGTGGACGCGGTGGCGGACATGCTCGTACGGCGGGAGGGCATCGAGCCGGAGGCCGCCGCGACGGCCGCGCGGGCGACCCAGGGGCACATCGAGCGGGCCCGGCGGCTGGCCACCGATCCGCGGGCCCGGGAGCGGCGGGCCGCCGTGCTGAAGCTGCCGTTGCGGGTCGAGGACATCGGAGGGTGTCTGAAGGCGGCGCAGGAGTTGGTGGACGCGGCTTCGGAGGAGTCGAAGCAGCTGGCCGAAGAGGTCGACACCAAGGAGACCGAGGAGCTGAAGGCGGCGCTGGGCGCGGTGCAGGGCGGGCGTATGCCGCGCGGTACGGCGGGCGTGATGAAGGACTTGGAGGACAAGCAGAAGCGTCGGCGTACGCGGGCGCAGCGGGACAGCCTGGACCTCGCGCTGACCGAACTCACCGGGTTCTACAGGGATGTGCTGGCCATCCAGTTGGGGTCGCGGGTCGCGCTCGCCAATGTCGAGGTGCGGGACAGTCTGGAGCGGCTGGCGCGGGGAGGCACGCCCGAGGCGACGTTGCGGCGCATCGACGCGATCGCGGCGTGCAGAGAGGCGTTGGACCGCAATGTGGCGCCCCTGCTGGCCGTGGAGGCGATGACGATGGCCTTGCGCGCCGGGTGAGGTGATGGGGGAGGGGGGATTTGCCGGGTTGGTCTACCGGGTTGGTCTACGGGGTTGGTCTGCGCGGCACGTCCGCGGGGGCCAAGGTGCGTTCGGTTGACCGAGTCACTCGTACGAGGAGCGTTCGTCGCCGTTCGTGATGAATTGAGTGGTTCTGGTTAGGCTCGCGAGATGCACACCAGGCGTACTTCCCGGCCGAACCGGTCCCCGCGGGTCGGCGGCGCGTTGCTCGCGGCCGCCGCGCTGCTCGTCGCGGGCTGTTCCTCCGGTCACTCCAGTGCGGCGGCCACGAGGGCCGACGGGGGGCCCGCTCTCGGCCCGCTGCCCCGTGCGACTCCGTCGGCGCTGGCCCCGTACTACGAGCAGAAGCTGAGCTGGCGGGGCTGCGAGACCCCCGGTTTCCAGTGCGCCACGATGAAGGCGCCGCTCGACTACGCGAAGCCGGGCGAGGGCGACATCGAGCTGGCCGTCTCGCGGCGGAAGGCGACCGGCCCGGGGAAGCGGCTCGGCTCGCTGCTGGTCAATCCGGGCGGGCCCGGCGGCTCGGCGGTCGGCTACGTGCAGCGGTACGCGGGCATCGGCTACCCGGCCAAGGTGCGGGCGCGGTACGACATGGTGGCCGTCGACCCGAGGGGCGTGGCGGGCAGCGAACCGGTCGAATGTCTCACCGGGCGCCAGATGGACACGTACACGCAGACGGATCTCACCCCGGACGACACGGCGGAGAGGGGTCGGCTGGTCGCCGCGTACAAGCGGTTCGCGGAGGGGTGCGGGGAGCGGGCGCCGAAGCTGCTGCGGCACGTCTCCACGGTCGAGGCCGCCCGGGACATGGACATCCTGCGGGCCGTGCTGGGCGACGAGAAGCTGACGTACGTGGGTGCCTCGTACGGGACGTTCCTGGGCGCGACGTACGCGGGGCTGTTCCCGGAGCGGGTGGGCCGGCTGGTGCTGGACGGCGCGCTGGACCCGTCGCTGCCGGCCCGTCGGCTCAACCAGGAGCAGACGGCGGGCTTCGAGACCGCGTTCCAGGCCTTCGCCAGGGACTGCGTGCGGCGGAAGGACTGCGTACTGGGGCGTACGCCGGCGCAGGTGGCCGAGAACCTGAGCGGGCTCTTCGAACGGCTGGACGCCCGGCCGCTCGCGACCGGTGACGCGGACGGGCGGCGGCTCGGCGAGTCCCTCGCGACGACGGGCGTGATCGCCGCGATGTACGACGAGGGGGCCTGGCCGCAGCTGCGCCAGGCGCTCACCGAGGCGGTCGAGAAGAACGACGGTGCCGGTCTGCTCGCCCTCTCGGACAGCTACTTCGAACGGGCGCCCGACGGCACCTACTCCAACCTGATGTACGCCAACGCCGCCGTGAACTGCCTGGACCTCCCGGCCGCCTACGACACTCCGGAGGCGGTGGAACGGGCTCTGCCCGAGTTCGAGAAGGCCTCACCGGTCTTCGGCCGGGCGCTCGCGTGGGCCTCCCTGAACTGCGCGTACTGGCCGGTGGGGCCGACGGGCGGGCCGCACCGCATCGAGGCGAAGGGCGCCGCCCCGATCGTCGTCGTCGGCACCACCCGTGACCCGGCCACGCCGTACCGCTGGGCGCAGTCCCTCGCCTCCCAGCTCTCCTCGGCTCGCCTCCTCACGTACGACGGGGACGGACACACCGCCTACGGGCGCGGCAGCGCCTGCATCGACTCCGCGATCAACACGTACCTGCTCCGCGGCACGCCCCCGACGGACGGAAAGCGCTGCTCAGCGTCCTGATCGTCGGCACCTGGGACGGCCGGGTCGGGCCGTCCCCGGGGTGCTCCGGCCCGTGGTTCGGAGCACCCCGGAAACTGTGTAGACTTACCGACGTTGCCGATCGCACCATAGTGCGGACAGCGCGCCGCCTTAGCTCAGATGGCCAGAGCAACGCACTCGTAATGCGTAGGTCTCGGGTTCGAATCCCGAAGGCGGCTCCGAGAAACCCCAGGACAGATAGCCGCTGACCTGGGGTTTTCTGCTACTCGGAGCATGACGCGTCACACGGCCGGGGTGCCGCGAGATGGCTTGCGTGAGCGATGCGTGAGCGGAGCGGTCCGGTGCCCTACTTCTTAGGCTTCTTCCGCTTGCCCTTCCGCTTGCCCTTCCTCTTGGCCCTGGTCTCGGCTTTCGCCTTGGCCGCCTGCTTGGCGGCCTTGCGGGCCTCCTCCGCCTCGGTCTTCCGCTGAAGCGGGACGAGCTTGGCGGTGGCCTCGGCGGCGTTCTTGCCGACCTGCGGAAGGACGCTCTGGTAAATGTCCCGCGTGATCCGGGTGTCGCTGTGCCCGAGCGTGTCCGACACGATCTTCACGTCGATGCCGGCGGCGAGCATGAGCGTGGCCGCCCCGTGCCGGAGGTCGTGCAGCCGGATCGGCGGGAGCCCGGAGGCGGCGACGAGGCGCTCGAAGAGGTCGGTCACCTTCCCGGGGTGGAGCCAGGAGCCGTCCTCCTGGGTGAAGACCATGCCGGTGTCCACCCAGGCTGATCCCCACTCCTCGCGGTCCGCGTCCTGCTGTTCGCGGTGCCGCTTCAGGACGTTGACGGTGTCGTCGTCGAGCGCGACCACGCGGAAGCCGCTGTCCGTCTTGGGCTCGGAGGTCTCGACCTCCCACCCGTCCTGGACGAGCTGGGCGGAGACGGTCAGGGAGTGGTCATCGAGGTTGGTCTCCGACCAGGGCTGCCCGCATGCCTCGCCCCGCCGCAGGCCGCGGAGGGCGATCAGGTGCCACATCGCGTACAGCCGGTCCTCCGCGACGAAGTCGAGGAACGCGCCGGTCTGTTCAGGCGTCCAGACCATCACGGGCGAGGGCTTCTCGCCGGTCTGCTCCCACTTGGCCACCCGCGCGTCCGTCCACACCAGAGCCTTCGGCTTGCGCACGGGGTCGAGTTCGACGTGGGCCGCCGGGTTGAAGGTGACGATCTGCTGGCCGATCGCGTCGTTCAACGCGGCCCGCAGCGTGGCCTTGATACGCAGCCGCGTAGCTGGACCGGTCACACGCCGGAACGGCGGCATGGCGTCGATCGCCGTCTTCATCACCTTGCGGCGGGCGCGGTTGTCCGTGCCCTTCCACGGCACGGTGGCCAACTCCTCCACCGCGGCCCGGCGCTGGGCGTTCTGCTCCAGGATTTCGGCATTGGCGTCGGCGATGGCCGTGAACATGTTGCTGAGATGGCTCACGCGCAGGCGGTCGAGACGGTGGTGGCCTATGCGAGGCTTCAAATGGAACCGGATGTCGGTCTCGTAGCGGCTGAGCCCCGACTTGCGGATGCGCTTGCCGTCGAGCCATCGGTCGAGCCACTCACTGACGGTCAGGCGGCCGATCAGGTCCTGGCCGGACTTCAGACGCCGCCGGGTCTCCTCGACATCCGGCAGCGGCGACTTCTCGTCGCCGACCTCCTCCAGCATGGCGGCGATCAGTTCCATGCCCTCGGGGTCGTCGGTGTCGGCGAGGCCGAGCAGCGCGCGGACGTGGTCGAGGTCGGCCTGGGCCGCCTTGAGGGAGTCGTAGCCGGCGCGGCTGAAGGAGCGGCGGGTGCCGTCTTCGCGGGGCGGGAGTTCCTGGCGTATGGAGTACGAGCCGTGCTTGCCAGCCACGGGCCACCCGGGACTCCATGCGTCCGGCAGCGCCATGCGCGCTGGTCGGACGGTCGTGTCACGTGTACCACCAACCGCGCCGTCCCGCCCGCGATGGGAGGCTCGGCAAGCGGCTGAGGCCTGCGGCGTTCCCCACCGCGGCCCAACCGGTCAGCACCAGCCGCCTCATCCCGGCGTGGTCTGCCGATCGGCAGAGACGATCGGCCCCTTCGGCAGATGCGGTGCGCGCGGAGGACACGCCATCCTGCTGCGGAACCAAGGCCTGACGCGCCTGCCGTCGTCAACACCGTGACCGTGCGGCCGCGTCAGGAGCGATGCATACCCGGAGCCGCCCCCCCAGAGGCCGGCTTCCCCCATCGCGACGAACTGTCCGCAGTTCCTCTCGAAAGGTATCCGCATGCGCCTGGAACGCTCGGCTCTCGGCCCTCGCGCCACCATCACCACGGCGCCCGGGGCGCCGGCGACGGAACTACCGCATCCCGCGTCGGCCAGGAGAGGCGAGAAGGTACCCGTCCAGTTGCACGGGCTGATCGGGCACCCCCCGGTCATCGCCCGCGACGCACACTGCCCGACAGCCAACAGCAGTGAGAGCACCGCGGGATGAAGGGTCGGCACGCTCTTTCCCATGCCCCCCGCGGGCACTGGCTTCTGGTGATCCTCGTCATTTCCGTCATGGTCTCCGCGCTGCTCTTCGAGGGCTGGACCCACCACGAGGTGGACGCCTCACGGGCACGGCTCGCGTGTACCCGACCTGTGCCGAAGGCCGTGGACGAAGGCGGGCCGGTGCTGCGTTTCAGCGGTGACCGGGTGACGTCGGCCGGAATGCCCACCCACACTGTCGCGCTCACGTTCGACGGTGGGCCGGACCCCGTCTGGACGCCGCGCCTGCTCGACCTGGTGCGCGGACACAGGGCACACGCCACCTTCTTTCTCGACGGGTCCCAGGTGGCTCGCTACCCGGAACTGGTACGCCAGATCCTTGCCGAGGGCAATGAGATCGGGTCCCACACCTACAGCGGCGACGCCCTGGGCCCGGCATCCGGGACCCGCAGCCGGCTGGAACTGTCGCTCACCCAGCGGGTGCTGGCCGGCGCCGCGGGAGTGCGTACCGCGCTGCTGCGTATGCCTGGGACCACCACGGTGGACACGCTGTGCGGGGCCGAGTGGAAGGCGGCGACGCGCGCCGCGGCGGACGGATACGTGCTGGTCGCCGCCGACCACCCGTCCCGAAAGCCCGCGCGGGGTGCGATCCGCCAGCTCAGCCACGACGGCCTGGGGTACGGCGAGACCGAGCGGCTGCTCCGCGGCCACCCCGCCGATGTGTTCACCACCGTGACGGACGGGCTCGGCCGGCCCCCGGCGAACACGCCCGCGTCCGCCTCCGAGCGGCGGGAGGGCACCGCCCTGATCTGGGCCGGCGACGCCGGGCAGGCGCTGGCGAGCGGTATTACCTGGGCGCTCTTGGCGGTGGGGACGCTGGTCGCGTTCCGGCTGCTGATGCTCACCCTCCTGTCCCGCATCCATGTCCGGCGCATCGACCGCGCACTGACCGGCCCGGTCCACGCCCGGCCGAACGTGGTGACCGATCCGGTGACCGTCCTCGTCCCCGCGTACAACGAGGAGGCGGGGATCGAGTCCACCCTCCGGTCCCTGCTCGCCTCCACCCACCCGCATCTGCAGATCGTGGTGATCGACGACGGGTCGACGGACCGGACGGCCGCCGTGGCCGAAGGTATCGGCGATCCCCGGGTGACGGTGCTCCGTCGGCCCCACTCCGGCAAGGCCGCCGCCCTCAACCACGGCCTGGCCTGGGCGATGCACGACATCGTGGTCATGGTCGACGCCGACACCGTCTTCGAGCCGGACGCCGTGTACCAGCTCATCCAGCCGCTCGCGAACCCGGCCGTCGGCGCGGTCAGCGGCAACACGAAAGTCGGCAACCGGCGCCGCATGCTCGCCAGATGGCAGCACCTGGAGTACGTCTTCGGCTTCAACCTCGACCGCCGCATGCTCGATGTGCTCGAGTGCATGCCGACGGTGCCCGGTGCCATCAGCGCCTTCCGGCGGAAGGCGCTGATCGATGTCGGCGGCGTCAGCGAGGACACCCTCGCCGAGGACACCGACCTCACGATGGCCCTGTGGCGGGCCGGCTGGCGAGCGGTCTACGAGGAGTCCGCGATCGCCTGGACCGAGGTCCCCGTCTCGCCGCGCCACCTGTGGCGGCAGCGCTACCGCTGGTGCTACGGCACTCTCCAGGCGGTGTGCAAGCATCGCCACGCCCTCGTCGAACGGGGCCCGGCCGGGCGCTTCGGCCGCCGAGGGCTGACCTATCTCACGCTCTTCCAGATCGTCCTGCCGCTGTTCGGGCCGGTCGTCGACGTCTTCGCCCTGTACGGAGCACTCTTCCGGAACCCCGTGCAGGCGGCCGCGCTGTGGCTCGGTTTCCTCGCCATGGAGATGTTCTGCGCGGGATACGCGCTGCGGCTGGACGGTGAACCGGTCAGGGCGCTGTGGGCCGTGCCCTTCCAGCTCTTCGTCTACCGGCAGTTGACGTACCTGGTCGTCATCCAGTCCCTGGTCACGCTGTTGATCGGCAGGCGGCTGAAGTGGCAGCGTCTGAACCGCGCCGGTACGGCCGACCAGGAGTCCGGCGGGGCAACTGGCCGAACCGGAACAGTCGGCGCAGCGGACGTCGATGTGGACGTGGCGAGCGTGACGATCGCCCCTGTCCAGGGGCGCGCACCTGGCCCCGGGCCGGGCGGAGACCGTCACCGGATCTCCCTCCGCCCAGTCGAGTTCACCCGGACCGGCAACGGACGACCGGCGACCGGTGTGCCGACCGCCGACTGCTCTGTCCGTCCTCGGGCGGATCGGATGTCCGGACTGCTTTCCAGCTCCGAGAAGTCGACCAGCAAGGGTTATGGGGCATGAGCGACCGACTGAGCACGTGGTCCGACGTCGATGGGCACGCGGATGAAGCGGTGATGCCTGAGCCGCGCCTCATCGCGGGGGAGGCTCGCGTCCGCGTCACGCCCCCGGAGCCGTACCCCTCGAACCGGGCGCCGGGAAGCAAGAGCACCGCGTCCGCGTCCGGGGGACGTCCGCCCTCCCAGGGCGCTCGGCGGGCGTCTGACACACGGTCGGCGCGTGACACCGTCCAGGACACCGCCCGGGGCGTCGCCGTACGGGGCAACCGTCCCGGGCGGCGGCCGGCACGCGGCCGCCGCAGCCTGGTCCGCCGGATCGGGCGAACGCTGCTCCTGCTGGCCCTCGTACTGCTGCTCGTCCCGGTCGGCACCTACTTATGGGCCGACTCCGCACTCAACCGGCAGGTCAGTCTTGAGGAGATCGGGAGCCGACCGCCGCAGGGCAGCGGCACCAACTACCTCATCGTGGGCTCCGACAGCCGGGAGGGCCTGACCGAGGAGGACAGGAAGAAATTGCGCACGGGCGCGTTCCAGGGCGGCCGCACCGACTCGATGATCCTGCTGCACACCGGCGCGAACGGCACCACGATGGTGAGTCTGCCGCGCGACTCGTGGGTGACCATCCCGCAGACACTTCGCCCCCAGACCGGCAAGGTCCACCCGGCGTCCGAGGACAAGCTCAACGCGGCGTACTCCCTGGGCGGCCCCCAACTGCTCGTACAGACCGTCGAGCACAACACGGGCCTGCGCATCGACCACTACGTAGAGATCGGTCTGGGCGGTTTCGTCGACGTCGTGGACGCCGTCGGCGGCGTGGAGATGTGCGTGGACCGCGACATCAAGGACAAGAGCTCTGGCTTGGATGTGAAGCGGGGCTGTCAGGTCTTCGACGGTAGGACGGCGCTCGCGTTCGTCCGGCAGCGTAAACAGGAGGCCCGCGGCGACCTGGGGCGCACCAGGAACCAACAGGAGTTCCTGGCCGCCCTCGCGGAGCGAGCCACCCGGTCCGACGTGGTGCTCAACCCGTCCAGGCTCCTCCCGGCCGCCGAGGCGGGCCTCGACACGCTCGTCGTCGACAAGGGCACGGACCTGCCGGAACTCGTCACGCTGCTCCAGGCGGTGCGGAGCGTCACGGGGGGCGGCGGCAGACAGATCAACGTTCCGGTGTCCGACGTGCGGTTCCGTACCTCCAAGGGCATCGCCGTGCGGTGGGACGGCGCGCGGGCGAAACGGCTCTTCACAGAGCTGAGGAACGATCTGCGGGTCACCCCGGTGTCACCGCCGTGACGGCCGGGCGACCTGCTGAAGGCGGTTGAGGCGGAGGCTTGAAGCCTGGTGGTGAACGAAGTGCGGCTGGCAACCGTATCCCATGTCGTGCGGGAGGCTCAGGCGCTTGCGTCCCCAGGCGCGCGGCCGGTGGAACGGGTCGTGCGGGAAATCGGGCTGCTCGGCCTGGTCGCGCTGACCACATGGGCGGCAGCCACTCAGTGGGTCACCTTCGATTGGACGCCGGAGGACTCCGTTTCGGAGCTGAGCCGGATGTGGGCGTCCGTTGGCGGTGCGGTCCTCACCACACTGCTCCGGCTGTGGTCGCCGACCGCCGCGGTGATCGCCGCGACCGCGATGTTCGGCTGGTGGCCGGCGTCGGGCATCGCCGTCGCGGTGGCGGCCTTCAGCGTCTGCGGGTGGCACCGGGCGACGGGGCGGCGCTTCGCCGTCCTGGGTGCGGCCGCCGCGATCGGCTACGGCGTCGCACTGCTCTCCAGTCCCATGCCGGTATCCGTGGTGACCACCTTTCACCTGTTCACGACGCTGGTCTGCCTGGGGTTGCCGGCCGCGGTGCGGGCCCTGCTCGGAACGGCGGACCGTGTGATCCGCGCGCTGCGGGACCGTGCGCTCTTCCTGGAGGAGAACTATCGGCTGGCCCAGTCGACGGCACGCCTTCGGGAACGGTCCCGCATAGCCCAGGAGATGCACGACCAGCTCGGCCACCGGCTCAGCCTCATCTCCCAGTACGCGGGGGCTCTGGAACTGGCATCGGCCGGGAAGGCGCGAGTCGACGGCGGGAAGGGAGACGGCGGCGAGGCCGAACTGATCCGGGGGACGGCCCAGACCGCCATGCGCGAACTGCGCCTCATCCTCGGCATTCTGCGCTCCGCGGACCGCGAGAGCGCGGCGCTGCAGCCGGTCGAGGAGACCGGTCTGCGCTCGGACATCGCGCGGCTGGTCGAGCAGTCCCGATCGGCGGGCGTCGACATCGGCCTGAGGTGGCAGGGAGACGACCTGCGCGACGTCGCCGCGCCCGTGCGACGGGCCGTGCACCGCGTTGTCCGTGAGGGGCTGACCAACGTGCACCGGCACGCGTCCGGCGCGGCCGTCTCGGTCGAGGTCGAGCGCGGCCCGGACACCGTCCGTGTGGACCTCCGCAACGGACGCAGTCCGCAACCGGTCCCCGGCAGGACCCCGCTCGCCTCCGGTACCGGAATGGGCCTCGTCGGCGTGCAGGAGCGGGTGACCCTGCTCGGCGGTGATGTCTCCGCCGGCCCCACGGAGAACGGCGGTTTCCGGCTGTGCGCCGAACTGCCCCTGCGGGAGCGGACGGGGTGCGCACCCGCCACCCGGCGTGCCCAGCGGGAGGAGGCAGTCGTGGACGACCGCACGACGCCTGCCGCCGCGGCTCGGGCCGCCGGACCGCAGACACCTTTCGGACATGGGGTGCGCCGGGTCACATCCGCGGTGTTCGCCATTGCCCTGGTCGGTGTCGCGGCGCTGGTCGCCGTGGCGCTCTATACGGTGCCATGGACCTCGGCGGAGTACCGGAGGTCGCTGGAAGTTGCCCCGTCAGAGTTGGTTGAGGTCGGCATGAGCCGCGAGGAAGTGACCGACGTCGCCGGCCAGGACGAGCCACTGGCGCGGTTTGCCGCACGAATCGTGGAGTCGCCTCCCCCGTCCCCCGGCGCCTGTATGTACTCAGAGGAATGGTTGAGGGATGGTCAGGTCAGGATCGTTCGGTTCTGTTTTCGCGAGGACCGTCTGATCGGCATGGACCACTACGACATCGGCGACGGTGTCAGCGAAGGTCGGTAGGGCGCGATGGGTATGAGCGATGATTCGACCGGGCCGATCCGAGTGCTGCTGGCCGACGACGAGGCGTTGATGCGGGCGGGCCTGCGCCTTGTCCTGGCCCACGCCGAAGGCATCGAGGTGGTCGCCGAGGCCGCCGACGGCGCCGAGGCGGTCGACCTCGCCGTCAGCCACCGCATCGACGTGGTGTTGATGGACATCCGGATGCCGCGCGTGGACGGCCTCGCCGCCACCGAGCGGCTGGCTGCCCTGGCCCCGTCGGTACAGGTCGTCATGCTCACCACGTTCGGTGAGGACGAGTACATCACCCGCGCGCTCGAGGCCGGCGCCGCGGGCTTCGTGCTGAAGGACACCGGCCCTCAGGAACTCATCCAGGCGGTACGCGTTGCCGCGCGCGGCGACGCCATCCTCTCCCCGCGCATCACCCGGGGACTGATCGAACAGTACGTGATCAGCCATGCGCGACGGACCTCCGAGGCGCGACGGCTGATGGAGGTCCTGACCGCCCGCGAGCAGGACGTGCTCGTGCTGGTCGGCCTCGGGCTGTCCAACGCAGGGATCGGCAGAAGGCTCCACATGGGCGAGGGCACTGTGAAGACACATGTGCGGCACATCCTTACCAAGTTGGGCTGTGCCAACCGTGTCCAGGCCGCGATCCTCGCTCATGACGGCGGCCTGCTGCCGGCGGAGTGAGCCGGCCCCACCGCGGATCGACCGGAGCGCACCGGAGCCGTCTTCGTGGAGCCACCCGTACGTCTTCACTGACATCCCTTCACCAGTTTCCCTTCCTTGACCGTCTGTGCCATCTACCGATCGGACGAGAAGGCGTGGCCGTTCGGGTGAGGTGCCGGGCTGCCCCCCCAGGCAAGAGTCGGACCCGGCGGTCGCCAGAGGGCGGACCGTGACATCCACTCATGTCCTGTGGTGCACAGGCCTGTCCGGAAGGGAATCGATTGGGTGGCATGGGAAGGCGGAAGCAGAAGAGGAACGATACGCAGGGCGGTTTGTGCGGGTGTCGCCTCCGCAGCCCTGCTGGGCATGGTCGGCGGGGCGCTGCCTGCGACAGCTGTGCCGGGGGCAGGAGCTGACGGCGGTGCGGGGGCTCCGCCGTCTGTGCAGGGCACGGTGGGCCGTACGGTCGAGCGGATCACGCTGATCACCGGGGACACGGTGGCACTGGACGCCAGGGGCAGGGTCACGGAAGTCAGGCGCGGCCCGGGACGCTCCGGGATACCGGTGTCCGTGCAGCGCTTCGCCGGGCACACGTATGTGACTCCCGTGGATGTCGTCGGCCTGCTGGCCGAAGGCCGTCTGGACCGGAGGCTGTTCGACGTGACGGGGCTCGCCGCCGCCGACTACGACGACGCCCACCGGCGAAGTCTGCCGCTGATCGTGACGTACAGGAAGGGCGCCGCGCAGGGCGCCGCCCAGCGGGCGCTGCGCGCCGCCGAAGCCGATGTGCAACGCCGGCTGCCCGCGGTGCGCGGGGAGTCGATCGCCGCGCCCAAGGCGCGGATGGGTCGGGTCCTGGCCGCGCTGACCGACCGTCTCGCCGGTCGGGCCATCGCCTTGGAGACCGCCCCCGGCGTCGACCGGGTCTGGCTGGACGGCCGCAGGAAACTCCCCGCGGACCGCGGCTTCACGGTGGCGAGGAAGGCGGGCGACCCCGATCCCGAGGGCGGCCCAGTCCAGATCGGCGCGCCGGTGGCGTGGAAGGCGGGCTACGACGGCAAGGGCGTCAACGTGGCGGTCCTGGACACCGGCATCGACGCCACGCACCCCGACGTGAAGGGGGCCATCGTCAAGGCCGAGGACTTCAGCGGCAGCGGCACCACGGACGACACCGACGGCCACGGCACACATGTGGCCTCCACCATTGTCGGGTCAGGTGCCAGGAGCGATGGCCGATACATGGGCGTCGCGCCCGGCGCCCGGCTGCTCGTCGGCAAGGTCTTCGACGGCGCCACCGCCTCGGACTCGGGGATCATCGCCGGCATGCAGTGGGCGGTGCAGCAGAAGGCCAAGATCGTCAGCATGAGCCTGGGCGGCACGGACTCCATCGGCGTGGACCCGATCGAGCAGGCGGTGAACGGCCTGTCGAAGTCCTCCGGCACCCTGTTCACCATCGCCGGGGGCAACGAGGGACCCGACGACGCCACGGTCGGCTCTCCGGGCTCCGCGGAGTCGGCGCTCACCGTGGCCGCCGTGGACAGCGAGGACCGCCTCGCCGACTTCTCCAGCCGAGGGCCGACCGCCGACAACGCCATGAAGCCCGACCTGTCCGCACCCGGCGTGGAAATCGTCGCGGCCAAGGCCGCCCACAGCCCGGGGGGCGATGGCCCGATCCCCGGCTATGTCGCCTATTCCGGCACCTCGATGGCCACCCCGGCGGTGGCCGGTGCCGCCGCCATCGTCGCCCAGCAGCATCCCGACTGGACCGGCCAGCGCCTCAAGGCCGCCCTGATGGCCTCCGCCAAGCCGCTTGCCGGGCAGAGCGCCTATGCGGCGGGGGCCGGCCGGGTCGATCTCAGCCAGGCCATCCGGCAGGAGGTGAGCACCGAGCCCGCCTCCCTCGATCTCGGTGTCCAGCAGTGGCCGCACGGCGACGACCAGCCGGTCCGTCGCACCCTCGCCTACAGCAACCTCAGTGACCGCCCGGTCACACTCGACCTGTCGATGGCTGATCCGGTCGGCCCGAGCGGCCGCACCGCGTCCGCGGCCTTGTTCAGCGTCTCGCCGGCACGGCTGACCATCCCGGCCGGCGGCACAGCGGACGCGACCGTCACGGCCGACACGCGCACCGGTGGGCTGGCCGACGGGCTCTGGTCCGCCTCGGTGACCGCGACGGGCGGCGGGCAAACGGTGCGCACCCCCGTCGGTGTTGTGCGCGAGGTGCGGTCGTACACGCTGACCCTGAAGGTCACCGGTCGCGACGGAAAGCCCGCCAAGAACACCACGGTGGCCATCGCCGACCTGGACCGGCCCCGGCTGTACCTGCCCTACGACTTCGGCGACAAGGACGGCGACGGCGTCGTCACCGTCCGGCTGCCCAAGGGGCGTTACACGGTGGACACCATGATGGAGGATGACAACGGGAGCCGCTCCGAGCTGTCCTGGCTGGTGACGCCCCGGCTGGTGATGGGCAAGGACCACGTACTGACCCTTGACGCCCGCACCGCCAAGCCCATCCGCGTCACCGCGCCCGACGCACGGGCACGTCTGCGCAGTGCGCAGCTGCTCTTCGCGGCCGGTACCCCCGGGACCGGGTACTACAACGGTCTGTTCGCGGACGACTACGACACCGTGCGGGTGGCCCAGGCCGGGCCGTCCGCGCCCTCGAAGGACTTCGTCGTCCAGTACGGCGGGATCTGGCAGCGCGGAGCCACCGATCCGCTGTACGGCCTCGTCGTCACCCGTAAGGGATCGATGTTCACCGGACTGAACCGAACCGTCTCCGCACGCGGCCTGGCGAAGATCGTCACCGCCACGGGGCCCGTCCCGGCGGGCGCCCGGGTCACGCCCAGCGCCGCCTGGACCGTACCTGGCTGGGAAGAGGACATCAACGTTCCCGAACTTGCCGGAGTCGCGCGGAAGGCGCCGTACGGCTCAGCGATCAACTACGTATCCGCGGAAGGGGGCATGCGCTGGAAAGTGGCTACGACCCTCGGCACCAAGACCGATTCCCTGTTGGGGTACTGGGAGGGTGCGTTCCACCGTTATCAGCCCGGCCGCACCTACCGGGAGAAGAACTTCAACACCGCTGTGTTCGGCCCGTCCCTGCCCGAGGGCTACGGCGGACAGTACATGGGGTCCAACTATGGGATCTGTGTGCCCCTGTTCAGCGACGGCGCGGGCCACACCGGCTACCTCGGCCCTTCCGAAGCCGCGTATCGCACCCGGTTCACCATGGGCAACACCGTCCTCCTCGACGAGAAACAGGACTTGTGCGACAACCTCCAAGGAGGTAGCGGGCTGAGCAACCGCACCGCCCGCTATCGGCTCAGCATGGACGCGACCCGCAAGGCCGCCGTGTACCGCGTCGGCACCCGCGTCTCCACAGTCTGGGACTTCACTCTGCGGCCCTCGCCCGACGACTTCGCCACCATGCCGTTGTCCGTCGTCCGTTTCACCCCGAAACTCGGCCTGGACAGCACCGCCAAGGCAGGGACCCGCATCACCGTCCCGCTGGTGGTCCAGGGCCCAGCGGCCGCTCCGGGCGCCCTCAAGTCGCTGGCCGTCGAGGTCTCTTACGACGGTGGGCGCACCTGGAAGAGCACGGCGGTCCACACTGCGACCGACGGCAAGCGGTCTGTGACGCTGACCCAGCCGAAGACCCCCGGTTCCGTGTCGTTCAAGGCCACGGCCACCGACACCAAGGGCAACAGCGTCACCCAGACGCTGATCAATGCCTACCGCACCGTCAAGTGATCTGACCGCATCGGCCGGATTGACGCCGCCGGTTCGCCGACCCCTTGGCGGACCGGCGGCTCGGCGCTTCACCTGCACCTTCAACACCGGCCAGGCTTGCACTGACAGGGCATCGGCTCGCTGGGTGCCGGAGCCGTCAATGGGGCCCATGCGCTCGCCCATGAACTCCTTCTCGGTGCAGAGGTCCTCCACACGGTCCGGTGCCTGTGACGCAGGCCATGAGGGGGTGAGCCCCTTGTCCTTGCACGTCCCCTGATGGGCCACCCACAGGCCGACGGCGTGCCCCGGGGGAGTCATGCAGTCCTGCGGCGGGTCGTGCCCCATGGAGTCCGGTGGGCGAGAACCGACCGTTCACGGAATGTAGTCGGCGCGGCGGAGAACAGGGCGCAGGACCTCGATGACGCCGGGGTCGTCCACCACGGAGGGGATGGGCTCGTCGTGGCTGCCGGCGATGCCGCGCATCGTCTTGTGCAGGATCTTCCCCGAGCGCGTCCTGGGCAGGGCGGCCACGCCCGCGACGTCCTTGAGGGAGGCGACCGCGCCGATGCGTTCGCGTACGAGCTGGACGAGCTCGGCTTCGACCTCGCTCGGTTCGCGGTCGGTCCCCGCTTCAGGACGACGAAGCCGTGCGGCACTTGTCCCTTCAGAGGGTCGGCCACGCCGATGACAGCGCACTCGGCGACGTCGGGATGGGCGGCCAAGCCTGTTCCATGCTGCTGGTGGCGGCGACGTTGATGACATCGTCGGTGCGGCCCATGACGAAGACGTAGCCGTCGTCGTCGATGTGGCCGCTGTCGCCGGTGAGGTGGCAGCGGCGTGGTCGGAGACGTAGGAGGCGATGTAGCGGTCGTCGTCGTTCCAGAGTGTGGGGAGTGCGCGGGCGGCAGGGGGCACCGGGCTCGCGGAGGACGCGGAAGCGGGGCCGGGACGGCGTGTGCTGTCCCGGCCCCGCGCCGTGGTTCACCGCGCCGCGAGGACGCGGACTCCGCCGGTGGGCGTTGTGCCCGTCACCTTCAGTCGGGTCACCGGACCGGGTTCCAGCCGTCGGTGCCGGCCAGGTACTTCTGGGCGGTGTAGTCGGCGGCCTCGGCGTCGGTCAGCTGCGGCGCGTTGGAGCCGACGCCGGCTCCGGGGCCGGTGTTCTGGTATTCCCTGAGCCGGGCCCACGACCAGGGGTACTGGGGGACCATGTCGGTCCATGGGTGCGTCTCGTTGATGTGGGGGTAGATGTTGGTGTTACGGACCACCGCCTGGGGCCAGGCTTCCGTGGTGTTGTTCCACGGTCGGCCGAGGTACATCGAACGCGCTGGCACGTTGTTGGAGATCACCCAGCTGTGGGTGACGAGGATTCCGTACTTCTTCCTGTTGTCGGTGTTCGGCGCCAGCATGGTGCCGCCGGGCCATTGGTACATGACCAACTGGGACCGGTCGATCACCGCGGTGGCGTTGCCGAAGACGAAGTCCACGTCGCCCCGGATGAGGCAGTTGTAGAAGTACTGCCGGGCCTGCGTCGTGGGCGTCTCCCCCTTGACGAGCAGGGTGTCCTGACGGCTCAGGATCGCGACGTTGTCGAACACCTGCCGGTCACCCATGGCGGCGACCGCGACGGCCTGGGTCTCGTACGGGCTGATCTCCGGGTGGGCCGCGCGGTCGAACGTGTTGCTGATCGTGAGGTCCTTGACGGTCAGGTTGGGCGGCCTGAAGGTGGCCACAGCGCTGCCCTGAGTGCCGTACTTCAGGCCGGTCGCGGGGTTGATCATCCCGTGGCACCTGGTGTTGTAGATGACAACGTCCCCGCGGATGCCGGTGACGCCCCTGATCGTCAGCCAGGACTTGCTGCTGGAGACGCTGAGGACCTCGTGGTAGACGCCCTTGTCGATGAGGATGGTGTTCGCGCCGCTGTCGGGAACGTCGTTGATCGCGTCCTGTACGGTCCAGTGGTCGCCGGTGCCGTCCTGCGAAACATACAGCAGGCTGCCCTCGGCCAAGTGCCTTCCCTTGGTGTCGATGTCCGAGTGGTGGGCCGTCATGAGCCAGGCCGCGGCGGCGACGGTGGTCCCGATGATGATGCCGGCGATCTCGACAGGAGCCGCGAAGGCGGCGGTCCCCGCCATGACCGCCAGGAGGAACGACCTGCTGAGCCGACCCCAGTTGTTGTGGAAAGCCTGGTGCGTCAAGGTGAGGCCGAACGCCACGCCGTTGCCGAACGCCGAGGCGGTTTGACGCGCCTGCTCCCGGAACCGAGAGGCTTCGGCGACCCCCACGATCACCTGGAGGACTGCCTGGGCAACCTCCTGGGTCGTGATTCCCGTCAAGCTGCCGTCGGCGCCCTGCAGCCTCCGCACGGCGGTGCTGAGGCTGGCGGGACTGATCTGCATACCGTCGCGCGAGGCGCCCTGCCGCGCGAGTTCGGTGTAGGTACCCAGGGTCTGGTAGTTCGTCCTTGTGTTGGAGGTCGTGGCGCCCGGCAGTGCCGAGGCGCCGCCGGGCGCCGCTGCGGAGTCCAGGGTGAAGAAGTTGCCCCAGGTGACCGTACCGACGCCGTCCTCGACGCCGGCCCGCCATCCCATGATGTAGGAGTCCGACCGGCGCATGAACAACCGGACGAACTCGGTCCTGTCCTCGGCGTGCAGGTCGATGGTGATGTACTGGCTGGCTCCGTTCCGGTCGGTGACGTCGACAGGGGGGCCGCCCAAGGAGTCGACTCTTGCGCCGAGCGCTCGCCTGATGTCGTTGAGCAGTTTGGCGTAGCCGGTCCTGGCGTCGGCGGGCTCGCTGGTGATGCGCCAGGTGACGTTCGCGCCGGTCGCGGCGACGGCGGTTGCGCCGGCGGCGACCACCGCGCCGCCGGCCAGCGTGCTGGCGGCCACCACGGCGATGGCACTGCTGAGGAATGATCTCCGGGGGAGATGCCCCCGCGCTTCGGTGTCAGTCATGCCGAAAGGCTCAGTGAGGGGTTTCCCCGAAACCATGGGTATTTGTACGGGCCCCGGGTGGGACCCGGATCGGGTATTTCTACGGGGTTGTCCTACGCGTCGGGCGCCTGGTTCGCTGTCCACCAGGACGCGATCCGGGCGCGGGAGGCGAAGCCGAGCTTGGCCAGGATGTTCTCGACGTGGCCGTCGACCGTGCGCGGGGAGCGTCCGAGGGCCGAGGCGATCTGCCGGTTGCTCAAGCCGTCGGCCACCAGCGCGGCCACGTCCCGCTCCCGGGCGGTCAGGGGGCTCGGGACGGGGGCTGTGGCAGTCGGCTCGGACCTGGTGCGCAGGGCGTAGGCGATGGCCTCTTCGGGGCAGCGGTGCTCGGCGCCCTCGGTGAGGGCCTTCTCGTACGCCGCCCGGCCCAGGGTCCGTACGACGTCGTCCTCGCACCGGGTGTGCTGTTCGACCATGTGCGGGCCGAACGCGGAGAGGGTTGTGCCGGTGTCCCGCAACAGGGTGCGGGCGGTACCCAGCAGGCGTCCCGCCTCCTCCCGGTCGCCGCGTGCGGCGGTGACCCAGGCCAGCTCCTCCAGCATCAGCGCGACTCTGATGCAGTCGTTGAAGCCGCGCTCCTTCTCCAGCGCGGTCCGGATCAGAGCCGATGCCTCCTCGTGGTCGCCGCGCATCCAGGCGTTGTAGCCGAGCGTCCACAGCGCGTGGGCGTGGGCCAGCCACCCACCGTGTGCTTCGGCGAGGGCGACTGCCTGTCGGCAGGTCTGCGTGGCGCGCGGATCCCCCAGGTGGGACTGCGCGGTGCCCATCTGCAGCAGCGCGTAGACCGCGCCGATCTCCTCGCCCGTTTCCGTGTAAGTGGCCACCGCCGCCTCGAAGAAGGACACGGCCTCGTCCAGCCGGCCGCCGGACAGCGCCAAAGAGCCGCGGAGGTTCTGGACGTGTGCGCACACTACGGAGTCGCCCAGCCGTTCGCCCAGGTCTTCGGCCTCGTCCAGCCACCTGTAGGCCGCCGCATGATCGCTTTGCAGCGCCGCCACCCAGGCGGCGACCCACAGCGCCCTGGCCCGAGCAGGGGTGGGCTCGGGCGCGGCGGCAAGCGCCCGGTCGAGCCAGTGGCGTCCCTCACCGATGAACCCGCCCCAGCACCAGTGGAAGCGCAGTGCGCCGACGAGCGCCAGGGTGGCCTGCGGGTCGCCGCCATGGGCCAGCGCCGCGCGTAGATCGGCATGCTCCACACACAGCCGGGTCAGGCTCTCCCACTGGCCCGGGCCGGACCAGCCGTCGGCGATGCCCTCGGCGAGGGCCAGGTAGAAATCGTGGTGTCGACGCAGCACCCGCTGCTCCTCGCCGGACTCGGCGAGCCGCTCCCGCCCGTACTGGCGGACGGTCTCCAGCAGCCGGTAGCGTGGCAGGCCGTTCTGCTCGGTGGGCAGGACGACGGACTGGACGACCAACTGGTCCAAGAGATCGAGCACCTCGCTCCTGTCGATGCCATCGCCCGCGCAGACGGCCTCGACCGCGTCCAGGCCGAAGTCGCCGGCGAAGACCGACAGCCGGTGCCACAGCAGCCGCTCGGCGGGGGCGCACAACTCGTGACTCCAGTCGATCAGCGCGCGCAGCGTCTGCTGGTGCGGCCGGGCGGTCCGGTTGCCGCTGGTGAGCAGCCCGAAGCGGTCCTCCAGCCGGTTCACCGCCTCATCGACGCTGAGGGTCCGCAGCCGGGACGCGGCCAGTTCGATGGCCAGCGGCAACCCGTCCAGGTCGGCGCACAGCCGGAAGACCTGGGCGCGGTTGCCGTCGGTGATCTCGAAGCCCGGGCGTACGGCGCGGGTCCGGTCCCGCAGCAGTTCCACCGCGTCGTCCGGGGCCAGCGGAGGTACGGCGAAGACGTGCTCGCCGAAGATTCCCAGCGCCCGGCGGCTTGTCGTCAGGATGCTCAGTCCCGGGGTGCCCGACAACAGCGCATGGGCCAGCTCGGCGCAGGCGTCGACCAGGTGCTCGCAGTTGTCCAGCACGATCAGCGGCGTGCGGTGGGTCAGGAAGGCGGCGAGTTGGTCGGCGATCGGCCTGACGCCCAGATCCGGCACCCCCAGGGCAGCTGCGGTGGCGTTCGCCACCAGAGCCGGGTCCCGCACGGCCGCCAGGTCCACCAGCCACACCCCGTCCGCGAAGTCCGGCGCCGACGCGGCGGCCACCTCCAGCGCCAGCCGCGTCTTGCCCACTCCGCCCACGCCGGTGAGCGTCAGCAGCCGCGTCGCCCCCAGACGGCCGCGTACCTCGGCGAGGTCCTGGCGCCTGCCCACGAACGTGGTCAGGGCAGCGGGCAGGTTCGCCACGCCTGGTATCTGGGATGTCTGGATGGTCACGTTCCTACTTGCCTTCCGGCGGCTCGCGATCGTGCCGGAGCTCGGACGCCTGTCTGTGATGGCAGCGCGCTTCATTGCGAGCAGTTGGGCGCGGACCTGTCGCCGCACCTCAGCGACCGTGTCCCCGTCCCCGCACCCGGCTTCTTGAAAGTGTCATCAGTGGCACTCCGGTGTGCGGTACTCAGTGCAGCGGAACGGACACAGTCGCACTTATGCCGCTGAACAGTATCCAATGGACGGTAGGCCCCAGGTGCCGGCTGTGACTGAGTTCTCATGAGTGCCGGCGGTAACCGACCTTGAATGAATGGCGGGACCGTCGGCGCTCGGGCCGGGTTCATCCAGGTTGCTCATCGGGCCTGGCCGACCGGCAGTCGGCGGGCGTAGCGCTGAAACACCGCGAGGGCGTGCTGCGCAACGTCTTCCTGCCACCGCTCGGCGACACTGCCGAGGCGGTCAGCGCTTGCCGTCAGCCCCGACGGCCGCATCCCAGCCGTCGGCGGCGACATGGGGGTCGAGGAACATCGGAACGAAAACCGGCGCTAAGCCCCCCCCCGCGCACCTGAGAGCGCTTTGACCTGGACTTCTTCGAGAGCGGAGCCTTCAGCAGTCGTGTTGATCATTGACTGTGTGGAGGTCCGGGGTGCCGGTCGAGTTTCTGACGGATGCGCAAGCCGCTGCGTACGCGGCGTACGACGGGGCGCCGTCCCGTACGGAGTTGGAGCGGTTCTTCTTCCTGGACGACGCGGACCGGGAGCTGATCGAGGGCAAGCGGCGGTCCCACAACCGGCTGGGCTTCGCGGCCCAGCTCACGACCGCGCGCTACCTCGGGGTGTTCCTGGACGATCCGACCGACGTGTCGGCCGAAGTCGTCGACTACCACGCGGCGTCGCCGAGCAGCTCGGCATCGCGGACGCGTCGGCGCTCAAGGCGTATGGGGAACGCGAGAACACCCGGCTGGCCCACGTTCGTGAGCTGCGGAAGCTCCTGGAGTACACGGAGTTCGCCGAGGCAGAAGCCGAGTTGCGGGTGTGGGTGGACGCGCGGGCGTGGACGACCGGAGAGGGCCCGAAGGCGTTGTTTGACGCGGCGGTGGGGTGGCTGCGTGAGCGGCGGGTGCTGCTGCCCGGTGTGACGACCCTCGCCCGGCCCTCGGTCGGGAGGCGGCGAACCAGCGGCTGTGGGACAGCCTTCACGGGCTGCTGAGCACCGGTCAGCGGGCGGTGCTCGACTCCCTGCTGACCGTGCCGCCCGGTGCGCGGGTGTCGGAGCTGGACCGGCTGCGGCGCGGTCCGGTGCGGATCTCCGGGCCGCAGATGAAGTGGGCGCTTGAGCGGGCGGCGGAGATCGACGTGTTCGGGATGGGTGAGCTGGATGTCTCCGGGATACCGCCGCGGCGGCTGGCGGAGCTGTCGCGGTACGGCGTGGACGGCAAGGCGTCCCTGCTGCGGCGCCACGGCGACTCCCGGCGCCTGGCCACGCTGCTGGCCACCGCGGTCTACCTGACGAGCAGGGCGGTCGACGACGCGCTGGACCTGCTGGAGGTGCTGATCGCGACGAGGCTGCTCGCGCGGGCGGAGCGGGAGACGGCGAAGCAGAAGCTGAAGACGCTGCCGAGGATGGAGCGGGCCGGGATCAGGCTGGCGACCGCGTTCCGGGTCGTGTTCGACACCACGAGCGAGCAGGTCGACACCGAGTCCGGGGAGATCAGTCCGCCTCAGGTGGCGACCCTGACGGCGATGTGGGAGCGGATCGAGGAGGTGGTGCCGCGCGAGGAGCTGGCCGCCGCGATCGCCGCGTTGTTCGAGCTGGCGCCGCCGATCGACTCGGACGCGTACGAGGCATGGCGGACGATGCTGGTCACCCGGTTCCCCACCGTGCGGCCGTTCCTGGCGCTCCTGGTCCAGGTCGTCGACTTCGGCGCCACCCCAGAGGGCCTGCCGGTCCTCAAGGCGCTGAAGTCGCTGCCCGACCTGATGGGGCGCAAGAAGGTGAGCCCCGACGAGATCGACACGTCCTTGCTGGTGGGCTCGTGGAAGCGGCTGGTGCTGAGCGCGCCGTACCTGGAGCCGGGCACGGTGGACTGGAAGGCGTACGTGTTCTGCGTGCTGGAGTCCTTCCACCGGCTGCTGCGCCGGCGGGAGGTGTTCGCGAAGAACTCCTCGAAGTGGGGCGACCCGCGGGCGAAGCTGCTGGACGGCGAGGCGTGGGAGCAGGTCCGCCCGACCGTGCTGGCTTCCCTCAACCTGCCCGCCGAGGCCGGGGAGCACCTGGCGGCGCGGGCCGCGCTGCTGGACGGCACCTACCGGGAGGTCGCCGGACGGGTGCCGGCGACCTCCCAGACCGTCTTTGACGACGACGGCCGCCTGCACTTCGCCACCCTTCAGCCGGAGCCCGAACCCGCCTCCCTGACCGGCCTGCGGAAGGCGGTGGAGGCGATGATGCCCCGCGTCGACCTGCCGGAGGTCCTGCTGGAAGTGTTCTCGTGGACCGGCGCCGACCAGGCGTTCACCTCGATCACCGGCGGCGAGGCCAGGCTCAAGGACCTGCACGTGACGGTCGCCGCGCTGCTTGTCGCGCAGGGCTGCAACGTCGGCTACACGCCGGTCATCGGCGGTCTCGGCGCGCTGAAGTACGGCACGCTGTCGCACGTCGACCAGACGTATCTGCGGCTGGCCACCTACCGGGCCGCGAACGCCACGCTCATCGAGCACCAGGCATCCATCGGCCTCGCTCAGACGTGGGGCGGCGGGCTGGTCGCCTCCGTGGACGGCATGCGGTTCGTCGTCCCCGTCCCCTCGGTGTACGCCCGCCCCAACCCCAAGTACTTCGGGCGCCGGGGCGGCGCGACCTGGCTGAACATGATCAACGACCAGGCGGCGGGGCTCGGCGGGAAGGTGGTGGCCGGCACCCCGCGCGACTCCCTGTACGTGCTGGACGTCCTCTACGACCGGGACGGCGGCAAGCGTCCGGAGACGATCGTCACGGACACCGCCTCGTACAGCGACATTGTCTTTGGACTCCTCACCCTCGCCGGGTTCGCGTACGCGCCGCAGCTCGCGGACCTGCCGGACCAGAAGATGTGGCGCATCGACCGCACCGCCGATTACGGCGCCTTCCAGGAAGCGGCCCGCGGCCGGGTCGACCTCGCCCGGATTGAGCGCTGGTGGGAGGACATCCTCCGCATCATCGGCTCCATCCACACCGGCGCCGTGCGCGCGTACGACGTGATCCGCATGCTGTCGCGGGACGGGCGCCCCACCCCGCTCGGCGACGCGATCGCGCACTACGGACGGATCGCCAAGTCCCTGCATATCCTGCGCCTGGCCGACGAACCCGGCTACCGCCGCCAGATCAAGAGCCAGGCCAACCTCCAGGAGAGCCGCCACGCCCTCGCCCGGAAGATCTTCCACGGCAGGCAGGGGCAGCTCTACCAGCGCTACAAGGACGGCATGGAGGACCAGATCGGCGCGCTCGGGCTGGTCCTCAACGCCGTCGTCCTGTTCAACACCCGGTACATGGACGCCGCGGTGAACCAGCTCCGTGCGGACGGCTTCGACGTCCGCGACGAGGACGTCGCCCGCCTCTCGCCGTTCGTACGCCACCACATCAACGTGCTCGGGCGCTACTCCTTCCAGCTCCCCGACCTGCCCGACGGCCTGCGCTCCCTGCGCGACAAGCACGCCGCCGAAGAGGTGAGCGCGGGCAGACCGGTAGGTCCGCAGCGTGCTCCTTCCGGTTGCCCCGCGGGCAGTACCGGCACCGTTGGTCACAGCGTTGACCGCACGCCCGGTCCGTCGGCGCGGATGCCGGCCAGGAGGAAGGCGAGGTGCTGGCGGTACCGGTCGGGCGAGGTGTCCCGCGTCGCGTCCAGCACGGCCAGCAGGGCGAGCTGGACGAGGGTGATGTCGCAGGCTTCGACGTCGGGCCGCAGGCTGCCCTGAGCCCGTGCCCTGGCCGTCATCTGCTCGATCAGGGGGGCGATGTCCTCGCGCGCCTGGTCCATCTGCTCGTTCTCGCACTCGCCGGTCTTGACCAGGGCGCGCAGCCAGCCGTTCTGCGCCTGCAGGGCCAGCGACTCCTCCAGGAACCGTGTCAGGCCCCGCCATCCGTCGGGGTCGGCGGCTGCGGTGCGCGCAATCTGGACGGCCTCGCCCAGCCGCTCGCTGCCCAGGGCGTCGATCAGGTCATCCAGGGTGGGGAAGTGCCGGTAGACCGTGCCGACGCCGACGTCGGCCTCGCGGGCGACGTCGGTCAGCGTGACGTCGGTCCGCACGCTGAAGAGCCGGCTGGCCGCGCTCAGCAGGCGGGCGCGGTTGCGGGCCACATCTCGTCGGACCGGCTGGTGGAGCGCATCAGGCATGGGGGCAGTCTACCAATGCGGAAATCGAACTCCGCTTCCGGTACGATGCGGAAACGGAATTCCGGTTCTGGTGTTCCCTGTCAGTCGCCGGCATCCGCCAAGCCACCCCCGACGCCGCGAGCGTCACCACTTCGGAGGAAGACCATCTCCAGCAACACGGCACACACCGCATCCGTGATCATCGTCGGCGCCGGGTCGGTAGGCGTCCTGGCCGGCTACGACCTCAGCCGGGCGGGCGCCGACGTCACCTTCCTGGTACGGCCCCACCGCCGCGAGCAGCTCGCCCGCCCCCAGGCCCTGTACTCCTACAACGACCACACCCTGCACCACTTCTCCGACTACGACGTGATCACCGACCCCGCAGAGCTGTCGCAGCGCACGGCCGACTTCCTCATCGTGACCCTCGACGGGGCCGCGCTGCGCGCCGAGGCCGGGCTGCGCCTGGTGAGCGAGATCGGCCGCGCCTACCGCGGCACCGACACCAAGGTGGTGCTGGCGACCATCGGCCTCCAGGTGCAGCCCTGGTTCGTCCAGCAGTCCGGGCTCGCCGACGACCAGGTCGCCCTGGGCAGCACCGGCGCGCTGATCCACGAGGTGAGCGCCGCGAAGCTGCCGCTGGACCCCACGGTCGACAAGGACCTGATCGCGACGGCGGACTACGCCTTCAGTCACACGTCCCCGGCGGGCTTCATACTGGAGGACAGCTCCCCCGAGCTCACCGCCGCGTTCACTTCCCTGCACTCCGGCGAAGGGGTGCCCGCAGCGGTGAGCATGCCGGCCGGGCAGCTCGCGCTGGCTGCCGCGCTCCTCGCACCCATGCTGGCCTGGAGCCTCCTCGGATGGCGACCGCTGCAGGAGATCGACCTGGACGACGAGACCTGGCAGGTCGGTGTGGAGAGCACGCGGGAGATCCAGCGGCTGTCCGTATTCGGGGAAGCCGGTCGGGCCGCCGCCGAGGAGACCGACGCGGCCAGCGTGACGGGGTTCCTCCGGCAGCAGGCGCAGGACTGCATGCCCATTGACCTCGCCGCGTTCAACGCCTACCACCACGGCGGCAAGGTCAACCGGCAGGACATCGAGTTCTTCCAGCAGGCCCGCCGACTCGCCGCCGACGACGGCGCTGCGACGCCGGCGCTGGACACCCTCGTCGAACGGCTCACCACCGCCTGAAAAACTGTCCTGGCGTGGACCGTCCACGCCAGGACAGCCCGGCGACAGGGTCAGCGGCGCGCGTCGCCGGGCGCGAGCAGACTCGTCAGCTCGGAGATCGCCTCGTGGGACGGCTTGAAGTAGCGGCGGACGTTCTCCGGTTTCTTGTGCCGGGACTTCGCCATGAGCATCAGCAGGGAGGCACCCTGCTCGCCGAGGTGGGTCAGGGCGGAGTGGCGGTACTCGTGCAGGTCCCAGCCGCTTCCCGCACCGCGCACGGCGGTGTGCTCGTCCAGCAGGGCGCGAGCCTGACCGTAGGAGAGGCGGGCCAGGCCGGTGTCCGGGCACACGTCGCGCGGGCTGACGACCTTCCCCGGGCCGGGGCGGCGGTGGGTGACGAACACCGGTCCGCGGGTGCGGCCCTTGAGTAGCCGGGGCAGGAGCCGGGCGGTGCCCGCGTCCCAGTACACCGTCTCCAGCACGAAGTCCTCGCGCGCCTGCCCGCGCCGCCGGGCCTTGCTCCGGGCGCCCTTGGCCTTCACCGGGCAGCGGCGGGCGCCGAGGTCCAGGTCCTCGATGTTGACTCCGAGGATCTCCTCGGACCGCCCGGCGGTCTCGTAGAGCATTCGCCACAGGGTCTTCTCCCGCAGGTGGACCTCCCGGCGGGCGATGAGCCGGTCCACGGCCATCTTCGAGCGGGCCGGGGTCTCGGAGTCCGGCACCGCCAGCCGCTTCGTCCAGGCCGGAACCGCCGGACTGTCGTAGCCGAACTCCGCACACCACCCCAGCCAGGACAGCACCGCCGCCCGGCGGGCGTTCCAGGTGTTGACCGCCGCAGTGCCCCACAGCAATTCCAGGGCCTCGCCGATCTCGTCGTCCGCGACCGACCTCAGCGGGCGGGCCTCCCCGATCCGCTCGGCAGTTTTGCCGACCCCGGTCGAGTAGCTACGAACGGTGTTCGGGTTGCGGAGCGAGGCGAGGAAGGCGTCGGCCGCGGCGCGGACGGTCAACGCCTTCCCGGCCGGCAGTTGCACGACGGTGGGCACCGCTTCCCCCTTGCCACGGATAACAGGGCCGCCTCACGTACGGCCCGAAGAACTTCGCCGCAGGTGATGAACCAAGCTCCGGCATAGGGCGTTATCTGCGGGACGACTTCAGACGGGTCCGGCCGTCGACACTCCGTCAGCCGCCCGCCAGGGCCGATCGAGGCTTACGAGTTGGTGCGTGATAGCGGGTGAGGCGTCGTGCCTGGCCGGTGGCATGATCCGTCTGTGACGATCATGGTCAATCGGGCGGTGCTGGCCCACCGGCTGTTCACAGGGATCTCTCGGCGTCACCTCGCCTGCCTGATCGAGGAGTTGGCGGTGCCGTGGCAAGCCGGAGTCGAGGGTCGTCGCCATGCTGCACGAGGTGGGGCCAGGAAGCGGGCAGCGGGAGCCGGCGCCCGCCACCAGCTGGTCTTCGTCGACCGGCTGGTGGCCACACTGATCCATCTACGGCACGACCTGCCGCACTCAGTCCTGGGGCTGCTGTTCGGTGTCGACCGTTCGACCATCACCCGTGCGATCGCAGAGATACGTACGCTCCTGGCCACGCGGGGGTGCGCGGTCCCCGACCGCCCCAGCCTGCGACTTCGGACATTGGCGGACGTCTTCGCCTACGCCCAGGCCGAGGGCATCGAGCTGCGCCTGGATGCCACTGAGATCCAGGTCCGCCGACCACCGGCCGAGCCGCGGCGGACGGCGCGCATTCGTCTCCGGGAAGAAGAAGCAGAACACCATGAAGGCCACCGTCATCGCCGACTGGCGGGGCCGCACGTTATGGACCGACACCCTGCGGCCTGGTCGTATGCACGATGCCACGGCCGCCCGCAACGAGGGCATCGCCGTCTGCTTCCAGCACTTCCCCGACGTCGAGGTCCTCTTGGACGACGGCTACCTCGGCCTGAGCCGCGACCACCGCGGACAAGCCATCACCCCACCCAGAAAACCCCGGCCCGGAGCACTGCCCGGCAGAGTCCAGCAGTGGGAACGCGACCGCCACGAACACTCCTCCGACCGCATCACCGTCGAACATGCCCTCGCCGACCACAAACGCTGGAAACAACTGACGCGCTGGACCCACCGCCGCGACTGCCTGCCCGACACCTACCGCGCCATTGCCAGCCTCGTCTCCGACCGCACCATCAACGTCTGAGTACAGGTCACGCCCAGGCCAAACACGCCTCACCCGCTATCACGCACCAACTCGTTAGCGCCGGTTTTCGTTCCGATGTTCCTCAACCCCCACACATCGGCACGCTCCAACTGTGGGACATCGCGACCCAGCAGCCCTGGGCGGCCCGCTGACCACCCCCAGCGAAGCCATCGCCCCCTGGCCTTCAGCCTCGACAGCACCACCCTCCACGCGGCCGGCACCCATGTCCCGCTCCAGCGCTACACCAACGACCCCACCCAGGCCGTCACCCGGATCTGCGCCCGCACCAGCGGCGCCGACCTGACGCCTGCTCAATTGCACACGTCGTGCCCGACGCGCCGTACCGCAAGGAGCGCGGCCGCTGATTTCCGGGGGCGTCACAGCTCGTAGCGCGATGCTTGTCTGGGCCGCCGTCTGCGCTGGTCAGCCCCACGGCCTGCGTGAGCGATACGTGAGCGGATGGTGCAGCACAGGCCCCCACAGGATGGATCGGCCCTCAAGCCGAACGCCGTTGACCAGGCAAAAACAGACGGCCGAACACCACCCGGAATCACCCGTCATGATCGCGCAAGCCCTCGTAATGCGTAGGTCTCGGGTTCGAATCCCGAAGGCGGCTCTTTTGAAGCCCAGCCCAGACGTTGTCTGAGCTGGGCTTTTGCGTTCGGCGGATGCGACGGCGGCGCATCGTGCGGGCTGCCTTGCTGGCCCTGGTCTCAGTTGTGGTCTGTAGCGGGCTCTGGCTGGGACTTGGTCTCCCATACGGCGCATCGCGTCCTTCGAGAGCCGACCGGACCGGGCCGGCGGACACCACCCTCGGCCTGGCCGCCGTGGACGAGGCGATGCCTGGGGGAAGGAGGCGCGCGTGGCGGATCGGTCGGGAGCGGGGGTGGTGCGATTGTCGGGTGTTTTGGCCGGGGGTGGTCGGTGGTCGGCGACCGTGGCGGACGTGCGGCGTGTTCGGGAGGTCTGGGGCGAGTTGGGGATCCATTGTTCGTCTTTCGCGCTGCGGTTTGTCGAGGAGTTCGAGGGGAGCGGCTTCGCGTACCCGCGCCATCCGCTCGATCTGGGGGCGCACCGCTGCGAACTGAACGCCGAGCGCGCCAGTCGTATCGTCTGCGGCGAGAAACTGCGCGCCTACGAGCAGCGGGCCGGGCGGAGGCTGACGCCGGAGGGCGCCGCGGCCTCCAGCCCTCTCGTGCTGCTTGTCGGGGAGGGGGGGCGGACGTATGGCGCCTACGACGCGTTCCTGGCGCTCTACGGCGAGAGCCCGGAGGAGGCGTTGGTGCGTCTCCTCGACAGCGTTCGCCCTGTGCGACTCAAGTGATCGACGTGACTGGAGTGTCTCGGCGGGGGGCTTGATCGGTAGGCGGTGGGGCGAGGTGTCAGTCGGCCCCCGGGCGGGTCGTGGGGAAGGCGTGCTTGTGGGCGGTGACGACCACGAGGAGGACCGGGGTCATGAGCGCGAGGACGCTCCAGGGGAAGGACTTGGGGCCGAGGCCGTCCAGGAGGATGCCGCCGGCCGCCCCGCCGCCGGCCATGGCCGAGTTCCACGTGGTGACCAGTAGGGCCTGGCCCCGGTCGCCTGCCGCGTCGGTGACGGCGGTCTGCAGGAGGGTGGTGACGCCACCCCAACCGAGGCCCCACAGCACCATCGCCGCGTAGACCACGACCACGTTCTCGGCCAGTGCCGCGAGGAGCACGGAGGCGGCGAGGAACAAGGCGCTGCTGACGATGGTCAGTTGACGCAGGCGTCGGTCGACCAGGACGCCCGTGATCCAGATGCTCGCCACGGACGCGATGCCGAGGACCAGCAGGACACCGTCGCGGGATTCGGCCATGCCGTGGGCGTCCAGGAAGGTGGCGATGTACGTGTAGAGGATGTTGTGGGCCAGCACGTAGGCCGCGACCACGAACAGGACCGCCGCGACCCCCGGAAGGGACAGGGCCTTCAGGACGGGCTCGCGGGTCTCCGGCCGTCGGCCCGGGGCGTCCGGGACCGACACCGCGATCCACCCCAGCAGCGCCACGGAGACCAGCGTCACGAGGCCGAAGGTCATGCGCCAGCCGAAGAGTTCGCCGAGGAAGGTCCCGAGCGGGATGCCCAAGGACAGGGCCAGCGGTACGCCTGCCATGGTGATGGCGATGGCCCGGCCCTGGAGGTGCGGGGGCGCCAGGCGCCGTGCGTAGCCGACGAGTTCGGCCCAGACCGCGGCCGCGGCGACACCGGCGAGCAGCCGGAACACCATCGTCAGGGGGTAGTGGGACGAGAGGGCGGTGACCAGGTTGGCCACCGCGAACACCGCCACCGCCGGCAACAGCAGGCGCTTGCGCCGCCAGGCCGCCGTCATGACCGACAGGGGGATCGCCGCGACGCCGGTGGCGATCGCGTAGACCGTCAGGGCCTGGCCCATCGCCGATTCGCTCACCGACATGTCACGGGCCATCTCGGGGAGCACACCCGCCGGGAGCGCCTCGGTCAGGATCCCCACGAAGGCGGCTGTGGCCAGCGCCAGGAGCGGTGAGAGGGGCAGTTCTCGGTCGTTGGCCGCTGCCGTCGGAGTGGATGTGCTCAGCAGTTCTGTCCGGGAGGTCGACATGGTCGTATCCTCAAACCCTCACATCGGTGTGAGGGTCAAGCCCGTACGAACGAGGTGGGTCACATGCGGATCGGGGAGCTGTCCGAGCGGACCGGAACCCCTCGTCGGCTGCTGCGCTACTACGAGGAGCAGGGCCTGCTCGTCGCCGACCGCGCGCCCAACGGCTACCGCGACTATGCCGAGGGCTGTGTGAACCGGGTCCTGCAGATCAGAGGACTCCTCGACTCCGGGCTGTCGACGCGGATCATCAAGCAGATCCTGCCGTGCATCAACGACCCCCGGGGCATCCACGTATCCGACGCGACGCCGGAGACGATCGCCATCCTGGAGGGCGAGCGCCGGCGCATGACCGACCGCATCGCGTGCCTGACGCGCAGCAGGGAGGCCATCTCCGGGTACCTCGACGCCGTGCGCCGTGGGTCCGCCGGCGCGGCCTGACCGTATGGGGTGCGTGGGGTCGGTACGACGGCGTGGGCTTCCGTTGGGGTCAGCGGCCCACCTCGTGGTGGTGGCCCGTCGGGCCCGGGAGGGGTTTGAGGTCCACCTGGATGCGGTGGGTGGTGTCGTGGCTGACCGTGCCGCCCAGGCGGGCCTCCACGACGCCGAGGCGGAGGCCCGCGCCGCCCTCGCCCGAGCGGTGGAACTGGACCGCGAACTCCAGGCTGACCTGCTCCACGCTGAACCGCCAGTCGCTCGCCGCGCCCTCCGCCTGGGCCCGGGCCAGTTCCGCGCGGACCGTGCCGATGGCTTCCGCGAGACCGACCGGTTCGGTATCGCTCATGTCAACACCCCGTCGGATTCTGTTGGTTGACTGCGTGGATCGAACGCGTCGATCGAACGATCCAAGTTGGTTCACAAGTCTAGGGACGCACCATGCCCCGCGCGTAGTGTGATGTGGCATGGGGGAATTGCGTGCGGACTGGAGACTCCGGCTGCGGCGCGGGAGTGCGCGGGGCCCCATCTGCGGCGCCGGGGTGCTCGTCGATCAGAACACCGCGTTGACCTGCGCCCATGTGGTGCGGGATCCGGGTGCCGTCATGTGGGTCGAGTTCGCGGAGAACAGTGAGATCGAAGGGGTGGCCGCGCGGGTGCTGCCCGGCGGTTGGCTCGCTGACGGGGAGGGCGGCGAGGACGTCGCCGTACTGCGGTTGGACGCGCCCCGGCCCCAGGCGCGGCCCGCCCGGCTGGAGACCGGGTTGTGGGGCGGCATGGAGGTGTCCGCCACCGGGTACGCGGAGGGCTTCGACGACGGGATGAGTCTGTGGGGGCGGATCGGCGGGGTCAGCGGTGAGCGGGTGCAGCTCGACGCCGTGACAAAGGCCGAGGTGGTGCGTCGGGGGTTCAGCGGGGCCGCCGTGTGCACCCGGCCGGAGGAGGGGCGGCCCGCGCGGGTCGTCGGGCTCGTCGTCAGCTGGCGCGGGGACATGGGCGAGGTGTTGCCCGAGAACAACCGGCTCGCCTTCTCGTATCTCATTCCCGTCGCGCGTATCGCCGAACTGTCGCCCGTTGTCGCCGAGTTGACCGGTCCGTACGCCTGGGACCACGGGTTCGAGGAGCGGCTCGCGCGGTGGTTCGGTGACGACCACGCCGACGAGGAGCCGGTCAAGGTCACCGTGGTGCCTCCGGGGAGCGGGAAGGACCGGTCCCTGCGGCACCTCGTGCACCTGGCCGATCTCGTCCACCGGGGCGGTGCGTCCAGTCGGCCCGACCTCGCCGATCACGCACTGGGGCACATCGCCTTCCCGCCCGGACGGTATCTGGCGTACTGGGACTGGCTGCTCGGGACCCGGCCGCCCCCGCCCGGGCCGCCGCCCACGCTCGTGGGTGAGCGGCGGGCCACCGTCGTGGTCGACGGGCTCGACGAGGAGCCCGAGCCGGGCGCGCTGATCGCGCTGCTCGCCCGATTACGGACGCTCGGCTTCCGGCTGTTGCTGGTCTTCCGGCACGAGGGCGGCACCGGGTGGAACGCCGCCCGCGACGAACTCCTCGCGCCCGCGCTCCTCGACCATGCCGACGCGCTCCTCGCCCGGCTGGAACGGGCCGAGTTCAGCCGCGCGGTGCGGCACGGTGTCGTCGACAGCGCCTCCCTCGGCTCCCTCACCGAGACGGCGGAACGGCGCCGGAGCGAGCGCCGGTTGCTCGACGGGGACGGGGGGAGTGGGGGGAGCGTGGGGAGTCGGGCAGGTGGAGGCGGTGGGGGTAGCGGGGGTAGTGGGGGTAGTGGAGGTAGTGGGGGCATCGATCCGCAGCAACGGCTCGCCCGGCTACGGGAGTTGATCCGCACCCTTCGCGCGGATCTGCGCCGCGTGGGAGAGCGGGCGGGTGGGGCGTGGCCTTCCGGGGGCCGGGCGGGTGGAGGGTGGCCTGCCGGGGACCGTGCGTCCGACGGTCGTGCGTCCGACGGGCGTGCATCCGAAAGTCGTGCGTCCGACGGTCGTGCGGCCGGAGATTGGCCTTCCGGAGGTCTGACATGAAATTCGCCGCTCGGTTCGGGATGGGGGCGGGTGGTCCGGAGGCGGGGGCTCCGGTCACCGGTGGCTCCTGGGGGCCGGGGGCGGGCGCGCCCGGGGGAGTCGGGGCAGGTGGGGCGGGTGACTCAGGTGGTTCGGGGGTGGGGCCGGCGGGCCGCTCCGGGGGTGAGGGGGCGGGGGCGGGCACATGTCCGCATCGGCGGTTCAGTGGTGCTCCGTGTGGGGGGAGTCTGCTGCCCACCGGGTACTGCGCCGTTTGCGGGCGGGCCGAGGACGGGCCCCGGTTGCCCGCGTTGCCCGAGGAGCCTTGGGAGTTCGGGCCCGCCGAGTTGCTCGCGCTGCCCGAGCGGGCGTCGCGGCCCGCGCAGGAGCGGCTCATCCATCCCGAGGCTCCGCTGCGCGTGCGGATGGTCTGCTCGTCCGCCGAGTGCGGCATCACCTTCGCGCCGCCGTACACCGTCGGCCCGGTGCCGGTCGAGGGGTACTGCCCGGCCTGCGGCGAGCCCTACTCGTACCGGCCCGAACTCGCCGAGGGCGATGTGCTGCGCGACCAGTACCGGATCATGGGGCCCATCGCGCACGGCGGTCAGGGCTGGGTCTATCTCGCCGAGGACACGCACCTCGGAGACGTCGTCGCCGTGAAGGGGCTGCTCAACCGGTACGAGCAGGACGGGGCCCGGCTCGCCGACGTCGAACGCCGCAACCTCGTCGCCATCCGCCACCCCCGTATCGTCCAGATCCGCGACTTCGTCGCCCGGCGCGACGACTCCGGGCGGGTCACCGGCGGGTACATCGTCATGGACGACGTCGGCGACGGCACCCTCGACAAGGTCGTCAAGGAGACCCGGCGCGGGGAGTCCGTCCTCGACATCGAGCACGTGGCCGCGTACGGCTGTCAGATCCTCGAAGCCCTCGTCCATCTGCACGCGGGCGGGGAGAAGGGCTTCGTGTACGGGGACATGAAGCCCTCGAACGTCGTGCACCACGGGGACGGCGTCAAGGTCATCGACCTCGGCGGGATGCGGGAGCGGGGCCAGAGCCAGCCGCCCGCCCACGTCACCCCCGACTACATGGCGCCCGAGACGGCGTCCTCGCCCATGCCCACCACCGCCCACGACCTGCACACGGTCGGCGTCACCCTGCGGGAACTCGCCGGCTGGGCCGTCGACGAGGTGCCCGGCCTCGGCACCGCCTCCTTCCACGGCGTCGTCGACCGCGCCACCCGCACCGACCCCGGGCTGCGCTTCACCGACGCCCGCGAGATGGCCGGCCAACTGCGGGGCGCGCTGCGGGAGATCCGCGCCCTGCGCGGCAAGAGCGACCCGCCCGAACCCTCCGACTACTTCTGGCCGTCCCCCCAACTGCTCGGCGCCCGGCTCGGCACCGTGCCCGGTATCGAACACTGGCTCGAACGTGCTCGCCGTGACCGGTACGATCCGCCCCTCGCCCCCGCCCTCGACCTCGGCGCGCCCACCCTCACCGAGATCGCCCGCCGACTGCCGGTGCCCAGGCGCTACCCGGGCGACCCGCAGACCGCGCGGTTCGAGGTCAGCAGCGGCTACGACCCCGGCCGGCTCCTCGACCAGGAGGAGGGCAAGCCGCCCTCGGTCGAGATCCGCCTGCACAACGTACGGGTCCTGCTCGGCCGGAACACCCGCGACGACCTGGAACGCGCCCAGGAGGAGCTGGACACCGCCGACTCCATCCCCGGGCCCTCCGCCGTACGGCGCTGGCGGCTGGAGTGGCACCGCGCGCTGGTCGCGCTGCGCCGGGCCGACCTCGACGACGACCTGCGCCGGGTCGCCGAGGCCAAGCGCCACTTCACCGCGGTCCGCCTCGAACTGCCCGGCGAGTACGCGCCCAAACTGGCCCTCGCCTACTGCGGGGAACGGCTCGGCGACGATACGTCCGGGCCCACGGCCAAGGAGTTGTACGAGGCCGTGTTCGCACGCAACCCCGCGCACGGGGGCGCGGCCCTGGGGCTCGCCCGGCTCGCGCTCCGCGCCGGCGACCGCCGGGCCGCCCTCGACGTCCTCGGCCGGGTCCGTCCCGGCACCCTGGACCACACCGTCACCCGGATCGCCTCCCTGCGCATCCGCGCGGCCCGGCTGCCCCGGGACGTCGATCCGCTGCCCGCGCCCAGCGAGGTCGACGCGGCCCTGGCCGAACTGAGCGACCTCGTCCGCCGGGAACCGGGTGCCGGCGGGCCGAGCCTGTCCGAGGACGAGGCGCTGCGGCTCAGCACCGAGCTGCACGAATGGAAGCTGGACGCGTTGCACAGCCGTGGCGACCGGCCCGGCCCCGGAGGAGCGGGGGGCGGGCGGCTCGATCCCGGCAGTCTGCGGCGGCTGAGCGCGCAGGAGAGGGAGCTGCGCGCACGGATCGAGTCGCACTATCGCCAACTCGCCGCCCGGCACGGGGAGTCGGCCGCCGCGCACGAACACCTCGTGGATCTTCTGCAGGCGGTACGGCCGCAGACGGTGGTGTGACCACGGGGGCGGGGCGGCTCTTGGGGCTCCAGGGGCTCCGGTGGCTCCGGTGGCTCCCGCGGCTCCCGTGGCTCCGGAGCCTGGAGAGCAGTGTGCGCGGCGTCCATGTGGTTCGTACGGCTACGAACGGAGAAGGAACGGTGACGCACGACATGAGCGGGGGCGTGAGCGGGCACATGAGCCGGGGCGTGAGCGGGCACATGGGTCGGGGCGGCGTGAGCGGGCAGTCGGGCTTCGGGCGTGGGGGCGGGCGTATGGAGCGTCGTACGGGCGGGCAGGGGGACGGGCGCGCGGTCGGGCGTACGCGCGGTCGGGCGGAGGCGCGAGAGGGCGGGCGCACGGGCGGCCACGCGCGGGCGGCGCGGCCGGAGATCCAGGTGCGGGTCGACCTCGACGGCGACGTACGGCCGCATCGCAGCGCGAAGATCGAGGCGCATCTGCGGGTCGACGTGACCGCCGTGGGCGCGCCCGCCGAGCTGCCCGCGATCGAGCTGGCCGTGGTCGTCGCGGTCGATGTCGCCGAACCTCTCCGGGCGGTCGTCCGGCACGCCTTGCAGGCCGCGCTGCGGGGCCTGCCCGACGGCATCTCGTTCACCGTGCTCGGCGCCGGCCCCGAGCCGGTCCCGTGCCATCCGCGCGGTGACGTCGAGTGGGCCGTCGCCGACCAGCGCGAGAAGCGGCGGGCCGCCTTCGCGGCGGGCGCGATCCCGCTGCACCGGGACGGCCCGCGCCCCGCCGGGTACGCCGTCTGGGCGGCCCGGGCGCGCGCCCTGCTCGCGGCACGCCCGCTCTCCGTACGCCATCTGCTGCTGATCACCGACGGCAGCAGCGGCCCGGGCGAGACCCGGCTGGAGGAGGAACTGGACGCCTGCGCCGGGCACTTCACCTGTGACGTGCTCGCCGTGGGCGCGGACTGGGAGCCCGAGCCGTTGCTGACGCTCGCCGAACGGCTGCACGGCACCGCCGAGTTCGTGGACGACGGGCTGGGGCGGGCGATCACCGCCGCCGTTCGGCGATTACGCCGGGTGCACGCCCCGCAGTTGCCGATCGAGGTGACCGTACGGCCCACGGTGCGGCAGGTCGCGCTGCACGAGAAGGCGCCCCGGCCGCACCGTCTCGGAGGGCTGCCGCAGCCCGGCCGGCCGCATCGCTGGAGCTTTCCGACGTACCAGTGGGAGCAGGGCGGGCGGGATTATCTGCTGACGCTCGTCGCCGACGCGGACGGTGATCCGTTGGAGACGTGGCTGCAGTTCGCGATGGTCTCCGTCGGGGATGTCCACGCGTCCGTCACGGCGCGCTGGCACCGGCCCGAGCAGCCGCCGCCCGAGGCCCCGGCCGGGGGTGGCAGCGTGCGGGACCAGAAGTCGACCACCGTGATGCGGGACGCGTTGCGCCGGGGGCTCCTCGCGCTCAAGGAGGGGCGCCGGGAAGCCGCCGAGGGGCATCTGGGGCGGGCGGCGCGGCTGGCGGCGCGGTTCGGTACGGACTGGGTGCTGGAGGAGATCGGCGCGGTCGCCGACATCGAGGACGCCTCGGAGGGGCGGGTCCGGCTGCGACCGGCCGAGACCCTCGACGACTCCACGCTCGGCCCGATGATCCTGCGCGCCGGGTCCCGACCCGTGTCCCTGCCCGACCCGGCCGCCCCCCAACCGGGCGCCCGCTGCGCCCGCTGCGCCACCCCGGCCGCGAACGAGGCCCGCTACTGCATGGCCTGTGGGGAGAAGCTGCTGTGAGGGCGGGGAGGGTGAGGGCCGCGGGGGCGAGGGCCGGAGGCCCGGGGGCTTCGGGGAGCGGGCGCTCGGCGTGGGCCGTTGGTGGTGGGCGGTTGGCGTGGGCTCTTCGTGGCGGGCTCGTGGCGTGGGGCTTCGGGGGCGAGCGTTCCGCGTGGGCCTTTGGCGGCGGGCGTCCCGCGTGGGCTGTGGGTGGTGGGCTTTCAGCGGGAGCCGCTGGCGGGGGTCGGTCGGTGTGGGCCGTTGGTGGTGGGGCTTCGGTGGGAGGTCTTGGCGGCGGGCCTTCGGCGTTCGCCCTAGGAGCTGGGTCTTCGGCGTGGGTCCTTCGGGGTGGGCGTTCGGGTGGGGTTTCGCGGGGTGGGTGGCGGCTCGGTGTGGGCCGGCGGGGGGAGGGCGCGGGCGGAGGGGATGGGAGCCGGCTGCCGTCCGCCGACAGGCCGGGCGGGCCTCCGGCGTCGGCTTCGGCGGAGGGCGCCGCAGGGGCCGTACAGCGGGGCGGGAACGCGAATTCCGGTCCGGCCGCGGGTTCCGTGAGCGGCTCGTCCGCGCCCCAGCGGAAGCCGCGGCGGCGGACCGGGGCCGCGCGGCGGGGGGCGGGGGCGGGCTTTCGGGCCCGGCGTGGCGCCAGCCGGCGCGGGAGGGCGTCGTACTCCCTCGGGCGTTTCTGGCGGGGTCGGCTGGGGCGGTGGCGGACGCGGCGGTTGCTGGAGGTGCACCTGGTGGTGCTGGCGGTGTGCGCGCTCGTGGCGGCCGGGGCGCTGTTCCTGTCCTGCCGGCAGATCCAGAACGGGGCCGACGCCGTCGCCGGCGAGGAGGCGCCGGCCGTCCAGGGGCTCGCCGCCACCCGGCTCGCGGTGCTGCGCGCCCACCGCGAGGCCGGTGACCTGGGCGAGGGAGAGTTCGTCGACGTGGCGGGCCGCGGCGAGACCTACCGGGCCCAGCTCGCCGCCGCCGACCAGGGCCTGTCCAGGATCGCGGACCGCACGGACCAGGACCTCGGCACCGTCAACGGGCTCCTCGCCACCTACAGCAACTCCCTCACCCTCGGCATCGTCATGTACCGGGACCAGCCGCTCATGCGGAACCAGAAGCTCACCGAGGCGCACTCGCTGCTCACCCGCCGGGGCGTGGGACTCGTACCCCGTCTGGACGACATGCAGCAGGCCCAGATGAAGCACGCGGAGGCCACCGTCGCCGAGGGGTGGCTCCAGCGCGGCGGCTGGTGGATCGCCGAACTCGCCCTGGCGGCACTGGCGTTGACCCTCCTCTCCGCGTTGTTCGTGCTGCGCGACCGCTGCGGCCGGGACTGGAACCCGTATCTGCTCGCGGCCTTCGCCCTCACCGTGCTGCTCGCGGTCGTCCCGCTGCTCACGATGGAGTCCGCCCAGGACGACCTCGACAGTGTCGTCGGGGATCTGGGGGTGATCACCCAGGAGTCCAGGGATGCCTGCTGCGGCATCCACCTGGAGCGCGCGCAGCGGACCGTCACGGCGAAGTCCGAGGACGTGCGGAGCGTCCTGGCCGACGACACCTGGACCGTCCGGGTGTACCAGGGCACCCTGACCGGCGGTCTGCTGATCGTCGTGCTGCCCGTGCTCGGCCTCGGACTCCGGCTCGACAGCGACTACTGGAGGCGGCGGTGACCCGGCGGTTCAAGGTGCTGGTGCTGCTCGCGGCGCTGCTGCTGGTCTGCGCCGGCGGCATGGTGGCGGTCTGGTCGGAGCGGGACGACGAGCCGGTGACCATCCTCGGGCCGTGGACCGACAAGCAGGGTGAGCAGTTCGAGGAGGTGCTGCGGAGCTTCGGCATCCCCTTCGAGTACCAGGGCACCGCCGCCCAGCGCGAGGTGCTGCTGTCCAAGGTGCAGTCGGGGGAACCCCCGGACATCGCGATCATGCCGGGCGTCGGCGAACTCGCCGAATACGCCGACCAGGACCTCCTGAAGCCGCTGAACGATCTCTACGCCGTGGAGGAGTACGGCTCCCCCTGGAATCCGGTGAGCACACCCCGGCAGAAGGCGTACTGGGTGCCGGTCAAGGCCGACCTGAAGAGCATCGTCTGGTACCGCGAGGGCGAACGCCCCGCGAACTCTCCTGCCCGGCTGACGAGTTGGTGCATCGGCATGGGTGACGACGGAGCGTCCGGCTGGCCCGGCAGTGACTGGATCGAGGACCTCGTGTTGCAGCGGGAAGGGCCGGAGTTCTACGGCAAGTGGGCGCTGGGTGACGCCGCGGCCTGGACCGGGACTCAGGTGCGCGAGGCATGGGAGGCGTGGGCAGGTCTGCTCCAGCAGGACGAGGCGGCGGCCGGGCGAGCCCTGCGCACCGATCACCGCGGTGATCCCGGCGCGTACGGGTTGCTGTTCAAGGGGGAGGAAGGGTGCGCCCTGGAGCACCAGGGCTCCTTCGCCCGCTCCTTCTACGGGGACAAGGGGCGGCTCGCGCGTCTGATGGACTCCGCTCCCCTGCTGCCCGGCGGCGGCGACCAGGTCCGGGCCTACGAGGTGACCGGTGACTTCGCCGCCCTGTTCAGCGACCGCCCCCGGGCCGGGGACCTGATCGAGCGGCTGGCCTCGCGGGAGGGCCAGCGGAAGTGGGCCGAGGCCGCGGACGTCTTCTCGGCGCACCGGCGGGTGCGGGCGGACGGCGGCCCCGTCGAGGAGGAGATCGCCCGACGCCTCACCGGCCCCGGCCCCCGCTGCCTCGACGCCTCCGATGTCATGCCCCCCGCCGTCCGCGACGCCTTCTACGAGGCCGTCCTCCTGACGATCGCCCGCGCCGCCGCCGGTGAGGACCTCGACGTGCCGGGGCTGCTGGCCGACGTGGAGGACGTGGCGAAGACCCAGCCCGATCGGCGGACGCCGTTGAAGACGGTGTGCAGTAGGTAGGGGGCGGTAAGCGTTGCGGGGTGCGGGGTGCCGCGCGCCGGGCGTGCACGTGAGAGCGGGAGGCGGCGTGCCGTACGCCGTCAGTGGGGGCGGTCGGGCTGGGAGGCGTGGAACGTGCGGCGGTAGGCGTCCGGGGGGACGCCGAGCGTGCGGTTGAAGTGGCGGCGCAGGGTGGCGGCGGTCCCCATGCCTGTGGTGGCGGCGATGACGTCGACGCTGTCGGAGGTGGTCTCCAGGAGTTCCTGGGCGCGGCGGATGCGCTGGGTGAGGAGCCACTGGAGGGGGGTGGTGCCGGTGGCCGCGTGGAAGTGCCGGGTCAGCGTGCGGGAACTCATGCTCGCGCGGCGGGCCAGGTCCTCGACGCTCAGGGGCCGGTCGAGGCGCGCCAGGGCCCAGGGGAACAGGTCGGTCAACGGGTGGTCGCTCCGGGTGGGAACCGGCGCCGGGACGAACTGGGCCTGGCCGCCCGAGCGGTGTGGGGGTACGACCAGTCGGCGGGCCACCGCGTTGGCGGCCGCCGAGCCGTGGTCGAGGCGGACCAGGTGCAGACAGAGGTCCATCGCGGCGGCCTTGCCCGCCGAGGTGAGCACGCTGCCGTTGTCGACGTAGAGGACGTCCGGGTCGACCTCCACCTCGGGGAAACGGGCGGCCAGGATGTCCGTGTGCGCCCAGTGCGTGGTCGCCCGGAGACCGTCCAGCAGGCCCGCGGCGGCCAGAACGAACGCGCCGGTGCACAGCGAGGCGATCCGCGCGCCCGCCTCGTGCGCCGCGCGCACCGCGTCGACCAGGGCGGCGGGCGGGGCCACGTCCACGTCGGACCAGCCGGGGACGATCACCGTGCCGGCGTGCGGGAGTCGGTCCAGGCCGTGGTCGGGCTCCAGGCGGAAGCGGCCCACGGAGACGGGGCCCGGACCGCAGAGGGCGAACTCGTACCAGGGGGCCACCAGGTGCGAGAGGTCGGAGCCGAACACCTCGTGGGCCAGGGCCAGTTCGAAGTGCAGCATGCCGTCGGTGACGGCCAGCGCGATGGTGTTCCGGTCCGGTGCGGGCATGTCGGAAAGTGTACGGGTCTCGTCGTTCCGGACACTCGTGGTGGGCGGCCGCGCTCGACAGGATGGTCACGAGACGGGGCGATCGACGCCCTGTCGACGGCGACGGTCGCGTTGGGCGACGGTGGCGTCGGTGAGGTGGGGAGTGCTGATGGGGGCAGGGCGTACGGTCGCGGTGTTCGGGGCGACCGGGCACACCGGGCGGTTCGTGGTGGCGGAGTTGCGGGCGCGGGGTTTCGTGCCGCTGCTGGTGGGGCGGAACGAGGAGAAGTTGCGGGCGCTCGCGGAAGGGCGGCCCGCGCCAGGGCCTGGGGCAGGGGCAGAGCCAGGGCCGGGGCCGGGGCCGGAGTGGTCGGTGCGGGTCGCCTCCGTCGACGAACCGGCCTCGCTGGACCGCGCGTTCGCCGGGGCGGACGCCGTGGTGAACTGCGCCGGGCCCTTCGCCGAGACGGCCGCGCCGGTGATCGAGGCGGCGTTGCGCGCCGGGATCCCCTATGTGGACGTGGCGGCCGAGATCGAGGCCAACCTCGACACGTTCGCGGAGTTCGGGGAGAGGGCGCGGGCGGCGGGGGTCGTCGTGGTACCCGCCATGGCCTTCTTCGGCGGACTCGGCGACCTGCTGGTCACCGCCGCGACCGACGCGGCCGGCTGGGCGGCGGCGGACGAGGCGCACATCGCGTACGGGCTGAGCGGCTGGCACCCCACGGCGGGGACCCGGGACGCGGGCGCGGTCTCGCGGCGGCGCAGGAGCGGGCGCCGAGTCCGGTACGCCGGCGGGCGGTTGGAGTACCGGGACGACACGGCGCCGGCCACGAAGTGGGACTTCCCCGAGCCGATGGGGACCCGGGCCGTGATCGGGGAGTTCAGCATGGCCGACATCGTCACCGTGCCGAGCCATCTGGCCGTCCCCGAGGTGCGCACGTACATGACGGTCGAGGCCGCGAGCGAACTCGCCGCGCCGGACACGCCCGCGCCGGCCGCCGTCGACGAGCACGGCCGGTCCGGGCAGACCTTCGTCGTCGACGTCGTCGTCCGCTCCGGGGGCGTGGAACGGCGGGTCACGGCGCGCGGGCAGGACATCTACGCCGTCAGTGCGCCGCTCGCGGTGGAGGCGGTCCGGCGGGTGATCGACGGGCGGGTGAAGGGCGCCGGGGTGCGCTCCGCCGGGGCGGCGTTCGACGCGGCCGACTTCCTCCGGGCGCTGTCGGGACACGTCTCGGTGGAGTGGTAGTCGGGGAGGAGGAGGCGGGGTTCGGGGCTACTCCTCGGCGGGCGGCGTCCCGGGTGCCGCGCCCGGCACGATCAGGCCCGTCTCGTACGCCACCACCACGGCCTGGGCCCGGTCGCGGAGGCGGAGTTTGGCGAGGATGCGGGCGACATGGGTCTTGACGGTGGCCTCGCTGAGGCGGAAGTGGGCGGCCAGTTCGGTGTTGCTGAGGCCGGTGGCGAGGGACTGGAGGACCTGGAGTTCGCGGGGGGTGAGGGGGGTGAGGTCGCGGTGGAGGGCGGGGGTCTCGGGGGTCGGGGTGACGAAGCGTTCGATCAGGCGGCGGGTGATGGCGGGGGAGAGCAGCGCGTCGCCGGTGCGGGCCAGGCGGACGGCGGCGACCAGGTGTTCGGGCGTGACGTCCTTGAGGAGGAAGCCGCTGGCGCCGGCGGTGAGGGCGGCGTAGACGTAACGGTCCAGGTCGAAGGTGGTGAGCATCAGGACGCGGGGCGGGTCGGGGACCGTGCCGGAGAGGATGCGACGGGTTGCCTCCAGGCCGTCCGTGCCGGGCATGCGGATGTCCATCAGGACGAGGTCGGGGCGGGTGCGGTGGACCGCCTCGACGGCCTGCTCCCCGTCGGCCGCCTCGGCGACCACGTCGATCCCGTCGGCGGAGAGGATCATGCCGAAGCCGGTGCGGACCAGGGCCTGGTCGTCGGCGATCACCACGCGGGGCGGGTCGGGCTCCGCCGGGGACGTGGCAGGGGGGTACCCGGCCGTCACGGGCGCTCCTCGGGGGGTCGGATGCCGGCGGGTCGGGTGACCGCGGCCGGGGTGACCGCGGGTGGGGTGCTCCGGGGTGCCTCTTCCTCCGGCCCGCCGGGCGGAGTGAGCGGGATGACCGCCCGGACGCGGTAACCGCCGGTCGGGCGGGGGCCCGTGTCGAGGGTGCCGCCGTGGACGGCGAGGCGTTCCCGCAGGCCCAGGTGGCCGCGGCCGGTGCCGGAGGCGGCCGCGGGGGTGGGGGTGCCGCCGGTGTCCGTGACCTCCAGGCGGAGGGCGGTGGGCGAGTGGTCGACGGTGATCCGCACCCGGGCGCCCGCGGCGTGCTTGACCGTGTTCGTCAGGGCCTCCTGGACGACGCGGTATGCGGCCAGGTCGGCACCCGGCGGCAACGGGACCGGAGAGCCGGTGACGATCAGCTCCACGGGGACCCCGGAGGCACGGACGCGCGAAGCGAGCGCCGGAAGCTGCCCGATGCCCGGCTGCGGAGCCAACTCGGTGTCGTCGGCGGGCCCTTTCCAGGAGCCGGATCCAGAGCCGCCGGGGCCCCGGGCGAGGCCGGAGCCGGATCCAGCCCCGGAGGCGGATCCAGCCCCGAAAGCGGAGCCTTTGCCCGAACCGGAGCCCGCGCCCGTGCCGGAGCCCCAGCCCATGCCCCCGCCCGTTCCCCTGCCGGAGTCCGAGTCGCTCGGGATGCTCCGCGCGTCGGTCCGGGCCCTCTCTGCTGTCGTAGGCGGACGGTCCTCGTCCGACATCGTCAACAGGCCCATCACATGGCGTAGTTCGGTCATCGCCGTACGGCCGCCCGACTCGACGGCGAGCAGGGCCTCGCGGGCACGGTCGGGGGCGATGTCCATCACCTTGCGGGCCGCGCCGGCCTGGATCACCATCACGCTCACATTGTGGGTGACGACGTCGTGCAACTCCCGTGCGATACGGGCCCGTTCGTGCTCGACCGCCAGACGCGTAGCCGCCTCCTGCTGTTCCTGCAGCGCGTGCACCCGCTGTTTCCAGGTGTGGATCGCGTTGGCGCCGAGCCCCACCCCGAGCAGGACGAGGAACGGGATCACACCCGGCGTGACGTACGGGAAGTTCTCCTCGGCGAACACCGCGACCAGGGCGGCGCCCGCCACCAGACTGCCGAGCGCGCGCAGCCGGTACGGGCTGTGGACGGCCGCACTGTGCGCGGCGACCACACAGGTCAGGAACGTGTACCCCGTCGCTTCGGCCGCACCCGACCGCTGGTTGAAGACCATCGTCGTGACGATCACCGCCCAGAACGCGGTCAGCGGATAGCGGCGCCGGACCAGCAGCGGCAGCGCGGTCAGGGCGGCGAGAAGCAACTGCCAGGCGTGAGGCGCGCCCAGATCCTGCGTCAGGTACGGAGGCGTCGGCAGGGGCGGGGCCTCGGGCGGCACCGGCCCTGCCGACGCCCCCGTCCCCGGCCCCGGCGTCAGCACCCTGCCCGGCAGCCTAGGGCCCGCGCCCACGTCCTGTGCCGTCGTGGCCACCACCGTGCAGGCGGAGAGGAAGAAGGCGAGGCACGCGTCGGCGACCCAGGCCCAGCGGGAGGGGCGGGGTGGCGGGGGCGTGGCACGGAGGAGGGAGGGCAGACCGTCCCACCACCGCCGCACTCGTCCCGCTCGCGCCCCCGGCCCGTCTTGTCCCGTCTCCCCACCGCCCATGCGATCAGTGTGGCAAGCGGGCGCGGGCATCACATCCGTCGTGGTGGGGACGGACGGTACATCGTCCGCGTACATCTCGGGGATGACGTGCGCGCGGGGTCCGTCCGATACGGCAGAGGGGTTCGCCGTCGTGGGGGACGACCGGGCGCGGGGCCGTCCCTAGCGTCGGGGCCACACACCGACCACCCTCCCGAGGAGGCCCCGTGACCATGCCCCCGACCCCGCCATCGCCACCGCCCACCATCGCCGGCGCCCCCGGCACGCCCGTCATCGACATCCGTGACGTGCGCAGGGCATACGGCGGTGAGGGGCCGCCCGCGCTCGACGGGGTCTCGCTGCGCGTGCGGGCCGGGGAGGCGGTGAGCGTCATCGGCCCGTCGGGGAGCGGCAAGTCGACGTTGCTCAACCTGATCGCGGGGCTGGACCGGCCGAGTTCGGGGAGCGTCACGGTCGACGGCGTACGGGTGGACCGGCTGGGCGAGGCCGGGTCGGCGCGGTACCGGCGGGCCAAGGTCGGCATGGTCTTCCAGTTCTTCAATCTGCTGGACGACCTGACCGTCGTCGACAACGTGCTGCTGCCCGCCCAGTTGGCCGGCCTGGGCAGGGCCGAGGCGCGTCGACGGGCGGCGGGCCTGCTGGAGTACCTCCGTATCGACCGGCACACCCACGCGTACCCCGGCCGGTTGTCCGGGGGCGAACGGCAACGGGTCGCCGTGGCCCGCGCGTTGATGAACCGACCGGCCCTTCTGCTGGCCGACGAACCCACGGGCGCGCTCGACTCCGCCTCCGGCGACGACGTCCGCGCGCTCCTCACCGACCTCAACGCGGACGGCCAGACGATCGTCCTCGTCACCCACGACCCTCGCCTCGCCCGGGCCTGCGCGCACCGGACGGTCGAACTCGTCGACGGCCGGATCGTGCGCGACGCGCCGCACGCCGACCGGCGGGCCGACCCCCACCCCTATGGGCGGGAGGACCCGCGCAACGCCCCCGACGGCAGTGAGAACTTCGGCGGCAGCCAGAGCTTCGGCGGCAGCCAGAATGTCGCCGGCAGCCAGAACGTCGGCGGCTCGGGCATCGCGGCGGTGGACCGGTGAGTGCGCTCGGGCGGGTGGTGCGGGCCGGTGTCGGGCGTCGGCGGGTGCGGACGGTCGTCATGGTGCTGACGACGCTGATGGCCGTGACGGCGTCCGTCCTCGCGGTCGGGCTGCTCGTCGCCGCACGGGCGCCCTTCGACCGGGCCTTCGCGGAGCAGCGCGGCGCGCATCTGACGGGGCAGTTCGACGGGACCAAGGTGACGGCGGCGCGGCTCGCGGCGACCGCCGACGCGCCCGGCGTGACCGCAGCGGCCGGGCCCTTCCCGATCGTCTCCGTACGGCCCCGCACCGTCACGGGGTCCGACTTCCTGCCGGCCGGGGTCGACCTGCCGCCGATCACCGTCGTCGGCCGGAAGGACGCGGGCGGACCCGTCGACGTGATCGACCTGGTCGAGGGCGAGTGGGCCACCCGGCCGGGCGAGATCGTCGTGGCCGCCGACGCCGGGCCCTTCCGGCCGGGCGACCGACTGGCGGTCCCCGAGGCGCCGGGCGGGCCCACGCTGACCGTGACCGGCGTCGCCCGCTCGGTGACGGGCACGGGCGAGGCCTGGGTGACGCCCGCCCAGGCCGAGGCACTGGCGGGGGCGGCGCGTGGCACGGGAGGCGCCGGAGGCGCGGCCGAGAGCGGCAACACGTCGGCCACCGGGGGCGGTTCGGCCGCGTACGAGATGCTCTACCGCTTCCGGCAGGCCACGACCGAGGCCGACCTGGCCGCCGCCCGCGCCGCGATCGTCGCGGAGGTGCCGGAGGGGGCGATGAGCGGGGCACGGTCGTATCTGACCGTGCGGCAGGACGAGACGGCGAACGCGATGGCGTTCGTGCCGTTCCTGGCGGCGTTCGGGGTGCTCGGGCTGTGTCTGTCGGTGCTGGTGATCGGGATCGTGGTCGGCGGGGCCGTGGGGGCGGCCACCCGGCGGATCGGTGTGCTCAAGGCGCTCGGGTTCACGCCCGCGCAGGTGGTACGGGCGTATGTGGCCCAGGCCTTGGTCCCGGCGGCGGTCGGCTGTGTCCTCGGGGTGGTGCTCGGCAATGTGCTGGCCCTGCCGGTGCTGAACGAGGTGGGGGAGGCGTTCGGCGCCCCGGCCGGAGGGCTCCCGGTCTGGGTGGACGTGGTGGTGCCCGGCGCCGCGCTGCTGCTGGTGGCGGTCGCCGCCGTGATCCCCGCACTGCGCGCCGGACGCCTGCGGACGGTGGAGGCGATCGCGGTCGGGGGAGGGGCTGGAGGGGCTGGGCGCGGTGGGCCGGAGCGCAGGCGGACGGCCCGTGCCGGACGCGCTGGGCGCGAGCGCAGAGGGGCGGCCCGTGCCGGACGCGCTGGACCCGAACGCACACGACGGGCACGGCCCTTCGGAGCCCGACCGCTGTCGCTGCTGCCGCCCGCGATCCGGCTCGGCCTGGCGCACCCCTTCGCCCGGCCCGCCCGGTCGGCGACGGTGGCCGCGGCGGTCGTCTTCGGCGCCCTGTCCGTCACCTTCGCGGTCGGCCTCGCGCTGACGCTGGGCAAGGTCCAGGAGGGTCGCATACTCGACTCGGCCGGCTCGGTCGTCGTGGAGGCGGGCGGCGGTCAGGGGCCGCCCGGCGCCGAGGTCGTGCCGGCGGAAGGGGCGGGGAGCCCGGGCGGCGAGCGGGAGAGGGCCGATCCGGCGGCCGTCGCCACCGTGCTCCGCGCCCAGGAGGGCACCCGACGCTTCTACGGCACTGCCCAGGCCCAGGTCGCCGTCTCCGGGGTCACCGGGGCGACGACCGTGGTCGCCTACGACGGCGACTCGGCGTGGGGCGCGCCCGAGATGGTCTCGGGGCACTGGCTCGACGGGCCCGGCCAGGCGGTCGTGACCGGGCGCTTCCTGACGGCCGCCGGGATCGGGGTCGGGGACACGGTGACGCTCGACGAGAAGGGCCGACGGGCCACCGTACGGATCGTCGGCGAGGCCTTCTTCACCCAGGACGGGGGCATGACCCTCCTCACCTCGACCGCCACCCTCACCGAACTCGGGCTCGGGGAAGAGGCGTTGCCGGGCCGGTTCCATGTGCGGACGGCGTCGGGAACCGATCCGGCGCAGTACATGGACACGCTGAACCGCGCACTCGACGGCGCGGATCTCGCCGCGTTCGCCCACGCCGACGGCGGCAACTCCTCCAGTGTGATCGTGGCCATGGACGCGCTGATCGGGATGCTCACACTCATGCTCGTCGTGGTCGCCGGGCTCGGCGTTCTCCACACGGTCGTCCTCGACACCCGCGAACGGGTCCGCGACCTCGGAGTGCTCAAGGCGCTCGGGATGACACCCCGCCAGACCGTCGCCATGGTCGTCGTCTCCGTCGCCGGGGTCGGCCTGCTCGCGGGGCTGGTCGCGGTCCCCGCCGGGATCGTCCTGCACGGGGTCGTCACGCCGTTCATGGGCGACGCCGTCGGCATGACCCTGCCGGACACCGTCCTCGCCGTGTACGACGCGCCCGTCCTCGCCTGCCTCGCGCTGGGCGGGCTGGTCATCGCGGTGGCGGGCGCGCTGCTTCCGGCGGGATGGGCGGCGGGAACGGGCACGGCCAGGGCGCTCCGCACGGAGTAGGCGGCGACGGCGCGCGAAGGAGAACAAGGCGGACAGGGCGGACTTTTCCCGGGGTGGGGCGGGGCGCGTACCCAATGTTGTACGCACTCTTACCCTGCCTGGCTCTCGCCTGTCCGTCGCCTGTCCCCGCCCTGTCCGCCCGGATCGAACAGTGGTGTCCGGCACCCGTCGTACGGCCGGCGAAGCCGCTGAACGACCGTGAGGTCGGTGTCGTGGAGGACCGACCTCACGGTTCCCGGGATCCGGGGGCCGGGGTGCGCGTGGCGGAGTCCGCGTACCGGGCCGGATCCCGCGGGGCGTCCCGCGCACCCACAAGGTGCGCGGGACGCCGGTGCTTCCGCGGCCGGGCGGACGGGAAATCGCGTGCCCCGCACGGGCGTTGACCCTGGTCGCGCACACCAGCAGAATGAGCCCCCATCCGCTTGAGAGCGCTCTCAGGGCGCGGTACGCAGCCTGCCTTCCTCGCATCGAACCTCAGCCCGCACCGAACCTCACCCCGCACCCAACCTCGTACCTCCAAAGGAGACCCATGACCGGCAGCACCGGCATCGGCGAAGGTGGCCGAGCCCACCCCTTCAGCCGCCGCAGGCTCCTCGGCACCGGACTCGGCGCGGCGGCGGCGCTCGCCGTCGTCGGCGCTGGCGCGGGCGCGGCCCACGCCGCACCGGCGGCGTCCGGCGCCTCGGCCCCGCGCCGTGGTCACGCCTTCCTCGCCGCAGCCATGGACGCCTACCCCGACCACGGCGACGTCCGGCTGACCCAGAGCTACACCGACCAGGCGGGCCTGTTCAGCACGGCCTTCACCTACGACAACGCCCTCGCGATCCTCGCCCACCTCGCCGTGCGCACCGAGGACGGCCGGGCCAGAGCGGTGGCGCTCGGGGACGCGCTGATCTACGCCCAGGAGCACGACCCGGCGTACGACGACGGCCGACTGCGCCAGGCGTACAACGTCGGGCCGTACGTCTACTACGACGGCGTACCGCAACCGGACGGGTTCGTCCGGGCGGACGACACGGCCAACGTCGGCACCCAGTTCGGCTTCACCGGGACGGCCGTGGGGGACATGGCCTGGGCGGGGATCGCGCTGAGCGCGCTGGCCCGGCGGACCGGGGCCCGGCGGTTCCTGGCCGCCGCCGTGCGGATCGGGGAGTGGATCGAGCGGACCGGCCGTACCGACGAGCCCCTCGGCGGCTACAAGTTCGGCGTGAACGGGGCGAACGAGAAGCTGCCGTTCACCTCGACCGAGCACAACACCGACCTGATCTGTCTGTTCGGACGGCTCGCCCGGCTCACCGGCGACCGGGTGTGGTGGCAGCGGCGCGCCCGGGCCGAGGCCTTCGTGAAGGGCATGTGGGAGCCGGGCCGGGGCGCGTCCGGCGGCTTCTTCTACACCGGCACCAACGACGGCGTCACCGTCAACAAGTCCCCGATTCCCGAGGACACCCAGACCTGGACCCACCTCGCCCTCGACTCCGACCGGTACGCGCGCTCCCTCGACTGGGCGGCGCGGGAACTCGCCGTCGAGGACCACGCCGAGCGCCGCAACAGCACGGTCCCCGCTGGGCAGTCGTACGAGGGCGTGACGTTCAGCTCGGCCAGTCTCCTCGCGAACGAGGACGCGCCCATCGCCGAGTTCCAGCCCAGGCCCAACCGCAACGGGGTCTGGTTCGAGGGCACCGCCCACCTCGCGCTCGCCCTGCGCGACCGGGGCGCGCGCGGCGACGAGAAGCGCGCCCGGCGCCTCCTCGCCTCCCTCGAACGCGCCCAGGACCTCCTCGGCACCGCCCAGACCGTCGGCGGCCGCGCCCTCCCCGACCGCTCCGGCGTCGTCTCGGCCAGCAGCCCCCTCGACACGGGCTTCGGCTTCGGCTACTACCCGTACCGGCACACGGGTGCCACGGCCTGGTACCTGATGGCGGCGGTCCGCTCCAACCCGCTGCGGGCCTGACACCGCCGTCCACACCGGGGTCCGGAGCGTCAACTCCTGCTGCGGGCCCCGGAGTTTCCGCTCGTTCTCACGGCGGAAGAGCACGCGTGACGCCGACGGTCAGCCCTCTTCCCGCCTCGCCGTGCGCTGCCGGTGTCCCGCCCGGTCGGGCAGCCCCGCGTACGCCGACGGTTGTGCCACGACGCCGAACCACAGCTCGGGCGCCCACCGGCGCAGCGCCTGCTCGTAGGGCTTGTAGCCGTTGGGGAGGCGGATGCGGTAACGCAGACGGGGAAGTCCGGGCCGGAGCGGTTCCGTGTCACGGACGAACTGCCACAGCAGCGGGTCGTCGCGGTCGATCTCGCCCCGGGGACACAGTTCGACGGTGAAGAGCTCGGACGTCCAGTAGATGCCCACTCCGGCGAGCGCGTCCCAGGGGATCAGGGCGATCTCCTTGCCCCGGATCCACCAGAAGCCCGTCGCGTCGAAGGCCATCACCCAGCGGCGGGCCCGCCAGGTGGAGACGACCGGAACGGCGAACACCAGCGCCATCAGGATGAACACCACGGGGCCCCAGACGGCGAACAGGCCGTCCCTGTCGTGGCCGTACACCCCCTGAACCACGCCGACCCCACCCGCGACCAGCGTCACCGGCACGAACAACAGGCTCCAGAGAAACCGCCGCAGGCCGTACCGCACGACCGTCGCGTCGGCAGCCGGCGCTCCCCCAGGAATCATGGGCGGACCCTAGCCCCTGAACAACGCCCCCACCAGACCCGCGCCCCGCCCCGCGCCCGCCCGCGCCTCCCCGCCGGAGCCGTCCGCCGCCGTCACCCCCGGCGGGCGTGATCCAGCCCTCCCCTCAGCCGGGCGTGGTCCAGCCGTCGGCGAAGTCGCAGAGGCGGGTCATGGCGGCGAGCTGCTGGTCGGGGGCGTACGCGGGGCCGTCCGACTCGTGGACGACGACCTCCACCCAGCGCTGGTAGAGGCTGCCGGGCGCGGTGAAGGGCGCCGCGTGGGCCGTGCCCAGACGGCTGTCGACGTACAGGAGGGCCCCCATGGCCACGGGTTGGTCGTAGCGGAGGTCGGTGCGGGGCAGATAGCGATCCAGGTAGGCGGCGAGGAGTTCCGCGTCCTCCTGGGTGCCGAACCGGGCCGGCGCGAAGCAGTAGCCCAGGCCCGCGTACACCGTCTCGCTGGCCAGCAGCAGTTCACCGAGACGGGCCCGGAAGGAGGTCCGCCGGGATACGCCGATCAGCCACGCGGCGGTGAGGCGGGGCCGCCAGCCCTCGAAGAGCAGGGCCTCCAGGTCGGCGTCCGTGATCGACGAGGCATCGGCGAGCAGAGGGTGCAGGAACCGCCTCCGGGTGGCCCCCTCGAACCGCAGGAACCGGCCGCTGAGGAGCTCCCCGTACCGGCCGATGCTCCGCCGGTCGGCGCGCGGCTTGACGTACCGATTGACGGCGTTCCACCGGGCCGCCTCCTCCGGAGTCATGACCGGCACGCGACCCGCCTGCGACCCGCGCAGCTCTCTCCGCCATCTCCGCTCCACCATGCCGGAAGCGTAGATCCAGGCCGTCCGCCCCGAAGAAGGCCAAAGGCGTCGTGACGCCGAAAGGAACCGGGCGGAGTCGAGCAGGATCGAGCGGGGCCGAGCAGGACCGGGCAGGACCGAGCAGGACCGAGCAGGGCGGAACGGCCGAAAACGACCGGAGCGGAAGCGAGACCTGATCCGTAATCAAGTGTGCGAGGCACGGCCCGAGTCGGTGTGGTGGCGGGGTCGGCGCGGGGGACGGTGGAGGGCCTGAACGGCGAAGAGGAGGAGTCGATGCGTAGTCTCCGTCGTGAACGACTAGCATCCCGGCCGTAAACAGTCGGTGGAGGACGGGAAGCGGGTCGACGGTCGTCGGGCCGCGCCGGGTCGCCGTCGGCGGCCGTGCCGGTCGTCGTCGCCCCGCCGGTCGTCGTCGGCGGTCCGTGGACGGAATGGGGTTGGTGTCGTGGTGGAGGCCGGGCCTCGGGTCGCTGTCGCCGTGGTGACGATGGGCAATCGGCCCGCGGAGGTGGACGCGCTGCTCGCCTCCGTGGCCAAGCAGGACATCGCGCCCGAACGGATCGTGATCGTCGGCAACGGCTGCCCCCTCCCCGAGTTCGCCGAACGGCTCGGCCTGCCCGGCGAGGTCACCCTCATCGAGGTGGACGAGAACCTCGGCTGCCCCGGCGGCCGGAACGTCGCCCTGGAGCGGCTCCGCGCCTTCGGCGACGTCGACGTCGTCGTCGAACTGGACGACGACGGGCTGCTCGTCGACGCCGATGTGCTGCGCCGCGTACGGGACTTGTACGCCGCCGACCCCCGCCTCGGCATCGTCGGGTTCCGGATCGCCGACGAGCACGGCGAGACCCAGCGGCGGCACGTGCCGAGGGTCGGCGCGAAGGACCCGATGCGCGGCGGCCCGGTCACCGGGTTCCTCGGCGGCGGGCACGCCCTCTCCATGGCCATGCTCGGCGAGACGGGCGACTGGGCCGCCGAGTTCTTCTTCGCGCACGAGGAGACCGACCTGGCGTGGCGGGCGCTCGACGCCGGCTGGACCGTGCTGTACGCCCCCGAGCTGCTCCTCCAGCACCCGAAGACGTCACCGGCCCGGCACGCCATCTACTACCGCGTCAACGCCCGCAACCGCGTCTGGCTCGCCCGCCGCCGCCTCCCGCTCCCCCTCATCCCCGTCCACCTGGGCGTGTGGGTCCTCATCACCCTGCTGCGGATGCGCTCGGCGGGCGGCCTGAAGGCCTGGTTCAGCGGCTTCGTGGAGGGCTGGCGCGAGTCGGGCGGCGAACGCCGGCCGATGAGCTGGCGAACGGTCTGGCGCCTGACGCGCCTGGGCCGCCCCCCGATCCTGTAACACCGCACGCCGACCCTGCGGGGCCGTCCCCGGATCCTGTCGGCCCGCCCCACGGCGGGGCCCGCACGCACGAGTGCCCCGGTCGTTCACCTCCACCGACCGGGGCACAGCGCTTTCCACGTTCTCGGATCCGGCAGCGGCGGCGGCACTCCCCCGAGCTACGCGTCTCACGCGTGCGCCGTCGTCGCCGGATCCGATGAAGTGATCACATCAGGTTCCGCCAACGGATCGCTAACATGAGCCCAACGGTTCCACGGGGGGCCGTACGGGAGGCGGCGGCAGGTCGCCGCGGGGTGGGCCCGGAACGACGGTGCGAAAGGCAACGGACGGGTTCTATGCGGGACGGGCTGCGGTTCGGACTGCTCGGTCCGCCGGTTCTGTACGGGGCCGGGGACGCGGCTGACCGCGTACGGTCCGTCGGCAGCGGCAAGATGCGTGCCCTGTTCGTCGCGCTGCTGCTCGAACCCGGGCGGGTCGTCTCCGTCGACACCCTGAAGGACGTGCTGTGGGACGCGGCGCCACCCCCGTCCGCGCAGGCCTCCCTGCAGAACCATGTGACCCGGCTGCGCAGGCTGTTGGACGACCCCGAACGGTTGCGCGCGGTCCCGCCCGGCTATCTGCTGAGGGTCGACGAGGGCGAGCTGGACGTCCGCGTCTTCGAGAACCACGCCCGCGCCGCCCGCACCGCCCACGCGGAGCGCGACTGGAGCCGGACCGTCCGCGAGTCCACCGCCGCGCTCGCCCTCTGGCGGGGGACACCGCTCGGCGGTCTGCCGATCGAGGAGTTCCGCGCCCGTGCCTTCGTCCAACGCCTGGAGGAGGCACGGCTGTTGCTCCTGGAGCGACGCTACGACGCCGAACTCCACCTCGCGGCCGGCCGGGGGGACGCGGGGGCCGAGCGGGCCGAGGGGGCCGCCGGGGCGCACGCCCTCGGCGCCCTCGCACCCGAACTCGCCGCCCTCGTCGCCGAACACCCGCTGCGCGAGGCCTTCCACCGGCTCCTCATGCTCGTCCTGCACCGCACGGGCAGGCAGGCCGAGGCCCTCGCCGTCCACCGCGACCTCCGCGCCCGCCTCCTCGACGAACTCGGCGTGGAGCCGGGCCCGGCCGTACGCGAGGCCCACGCGGAGATCCTGCGGGAACCCGCCGCACACACCCAGGGGCCGTCCCCCGAAACCGTCGACGTCGACGCCGATCCTCCACCCCGCCCGGCCCAACTCCCGCCCCCACCAGCACATTTCACGGGCAGGGGGGATGCGCTGGCGGAGCTGCGCCAGGTACTCGACCCGAGCATCGGCGCCCCTTCAGGGGCGCGGGGAACTGCGCGACAAGCCACGAACGACCCGCACTCGCCCCTCCACAGTGCCCCCCGAACTCAGAGGCGCCCGCCGCTTCAGAAGGGGACCGCCACGGCCGTCATCAGCGGGATGGCCGGCGTAGGCAAGAGCGCCCTCGCCCTCCACCTCGCCCACGACCTCGCCGACCACTTCCCCGACGGCCAGCTGTACATCAACCTCCACGGCGCCACCCCGGGCATGACCCCCCTCACCCCCGCCCAGGCCCTCGCCGCCCTCCTGCGGGACCTCGGCACCGCCCCCCGCCGTATCCCCGAACACCCGGACGCGGCCGCCGCGTTGCTCCGCTCGACCCTCGCCCCCACCCGCACCCTGATGGTCCTGGACGACGCCGCGACCGCCGCCCAGGTACGCCCCCTGCTCCCGGCGGGCCCCGGCTGCGCGGTCATCGTGACGAGCCGCTCGCCCCTCACCGCGCTGGACGGCGCCCACCGCTTCCCGCTCGCCCCGCTGTCGGACGACGAGAGCGCGGCCCTGCTGCGGGCCGCCTCGGGCCGCGCCGCGGGCCTGGACGCCGCGCACCCCCTCGTCGAGCTCACCGGCCGCCTCCCGCTCGCCCTCCGCGTCGTCGCGGCCCGCCTCGCCGCGCGGCGCGCCCTCACCCCGGACGCGCTCGCCGGTCAACTGGCCGCCACGGAAGGGCGGTTGCAGCACCTCGAGTACGACGACCTGAGCGTCCGCCGCTCCCTCGCCGTCGCCCACGAGGCCCTGCGCGCCTCCGACCGCGAGGCCGACCGCGACGCCGCCCACGCCCTGCGCCACATCGGCGCCCTCGACCTGCCCGCCTACGGCGCGCCCCTCCTCGCCCGCCTCACCGGCACCGACGAGTTCCGCGCGGAGGCCGCGCTCGACCGCCTCGTCGACGTGGCCCTCCTGGAGGAGACGACGTACGGCCGGTACGTCCCCCACGACCTCGTACGGCACTTCGCCCGCGAACTCGCCGACTCGACCACCGCCACCGAGACCGCCGCGGCCGTGGAGCAGGCCCTGCGCTGGTACGCCGGACGCGCCCGGCAGAGCCTGCTGGTGCTGCTGCCACCGGGCTACGAGCGCGACGAACGCCTCCGTACGAGGACCGCGCCGGCCACGGTCGCGGAACCTCCCGGTACGGAGCCCGCCGGTGCGAGACCGCCCACGGAACCGCCCTTCACCTCCGCCGAGGAGGCCTTCGCCTGGGGTGACCGCGAACTCCCGGCCATCGTCGCCCTGGTGGAACGCTGCGCCCGCGACCACGGCGACGGCGGCGCGACGGACACCGGTTCGGCGGCGGCACTCGTCCCCACCCTGGTCCGCCACCTCTTCCCCTATCTGCACCGAGGGGGCCGGCTCGCCGAGTTGGACGTGCTGGGACGGCACGCGCTGAACGTGGCGAGGTCCCTCGGGGACGACGAGGCCGAGGCGTTCGCCCTCACCGACCGCGCGGGCCTGCACTTCATGTCCGGCCGTGCCTCGGAGGCGCTCGCCCTCAACGACGAGGGCCTGAAACTGTGGCGCCGCCTCGGAGTGGTCTCGTGCGTACGGCGCTGCCTGAACAACCGCGGACTCGTGCTGGAGAGCCTCGGCCGGTACGAGGAGAGCGAGGAGACGCTCCGGCAGAGCCTGGAACTCTCCCGGCAGCTCGGCGACCCCTACGGCGAGGCGGTGACCTTCAGCCACCTCGGCAACCTGTACAAACACACCGACGCGCGTGCCGCCATCGCCCACCACGAACGGAGCCTGGCGCTGGGCGAGATCGCCGACAGCCTGGTCGTACGGCACACCGCGCACTGCAACATCGGTTACGCACACCTCCGCCTCGGCGAACCGGCCGCCGCCGTACGCAACTTCGAGCAGAGCCTGCGCATCCTCGGCGACGACGAGGACTGGCAGGGCGAGTCCAAGTCCCGGCTCGGCCTGGTGCGGGCCCTGCGCGAACTCGGCCGCCCGGACCGCGCGGCCCAGGAGTGCGACATCCTCCTCGACCTCGCCGAACGCCGCGCCGACCAGTACGCCGTCGGTCTGGCCCGGCACCAGCGGGGGCTGCTGCTCCGCGCCGACGGCCACGAGGAGGAGGCGTACCACGAGTGGGAGCAGGCCCAGGAAATCCTGGACGACACGGACTCGACGGTGGCGACCGACCTGAGAGAACTACTGAAGAGCCGCGCGCCGGATGGCGGCGCAGCCGCCTCCTAGGGGCGCGGGGCGGCATGGAATCTGCGGCTACCGCCGCGTGGGCGCGACCAGCCACGACGATCCCGCAGCCGCCGGCCGACAGACCTTCCCACCCTGGAACGCGCCCCCCGTTCCCCAGAAGGCGCCCCCCGGCCTCTCACTTCGCATCCGCATAACACTCGACCACCGCCGTAGTGAACGGAAACCGCACCGGCGTCTCCCCGAACGCCAGCCGCCCCGACAGCTCCGACGCCTCGCGGATCGCCGCCACCACGGTCTCCGCCTCCCGCTCCGGACAGTGCACGATCACCTCGTCGTGCTGGAAGAAGACCAGCTCGGCCGCCATGCCGTCGAGGGCGCGGCGGAGGGCCGCGAGGAGGAGCAGGGTCCAGTCGGCGGCGCTGCCCTGCACGACGAAGTTACGGGCAAAACGGCCCCGGGCCCGGGAGTTGGTGGAGGCGTACCCGGGCACCCACTCGTCGCCCTGCCCACGCTCCCGGGTGTCCGGGGCGCCGTCGTCCTGGGGAAGGCCCGCCTCGTCGCCAGCCGCGTCGGAGGCGCCGGCCGCCGGTGGGCACGTACGCCCGAGCCAGGTCCGTACGAGCCGGCCCTCCTCGCCCGCGCGGGCCGCGTCGTCGACGTATCGCACGGCGCGTGGGAACCGGCGGCGCAGCGCGGCGAGGTTCTTGAGCCCGTCCCCGGACGTCTGCCCGTACATCGCCCCGAGCACGGCGAGTTTGGCGTGCTCGCGGTTCCCGGAGAAGGCACGGTCGGAGACGGCCTGGTAGAGATCGGTCGGGCGGCCCGCGACCTCCATCAGCCCGGGGTCACGGGAGATGGCGGCCAGCACCCGGGGCTCCATCTGGTCGGCGTCGGCGACGACGAGCCGCCAGCCCGGGTCGGCGACGCAGGCACGGCGGATCACCTTGGGGATCTGCAGGGCGCCCCCGCCGTTGGTGACCCACCGCCCGGTGACCGTGCCGTGCGCGAGGAACTCGGGGCGGAAGCGGCCGTCCCGGACCCAGTCCTGGAGCCAGGACCACCCGTGGGCGACCCAGATGCGGTACAGCCGTTTGTACTCCAGGAGGGGCTTCACCGCCGGATGGTCGAGGCTCTCGATCTCCCAGCGCCGGGTGGACCGGATCCGGATACCGGCCTGTGCGAAGGCCTTGACGACATCGGCGGGCAGATCGGGCCGCACCCGCCGCCCGAACGCGTGCGACACCTCCTCGGCGAGTTCGGCGAGGCGACGCGGCTCGCCCCCGCCCGCGTACCGCTCGCCGAGCATCTCGTGCAGCACGTCACGATGGACGTCGGCCCGCCACGGCAGCCCCGCCCGGTTCATCTCGGCGGCGACGAGCATCCCGGCCGACTCGGCGGCGGTCAGCAGCCGCATCCGGTCGGGGTGGGCGGTGGCGTCGTGCCGTCGCTGCTGGTCCGCGTACACCTCGACGAGGTCGGCGAGGGGGACGTGGACGGGGCGGGGCTCGAACAGGGACGGCTGGGCGCCGGTGTCGGCCGAACGCGCGGGCGGGTCCGGTGGCACGGGCGCGTGGCGGAGACGGGCGAGGGCGGCGGCAGCGGAGCGGGGCTCACCGAGCCGGCCCTCGTGCCCGAGCAGCAGGGTCTCGGCGTCCTCGATGTCGTAGCACCGCTCCACTCGCACCCCCGTGGCGAGCAGTCGCGGATACACCTCCCCGGTGGCGCGCCACACCCACCGCCCCACCCGGGGCCCCCGCCGCCGGACCGCCTCCGCGAGATCGGGCTCCCAGGTCACCGCCCCCGCGAGCAGCCCGTCGTCCCCGAGCGGGGCGACCTCCACACCCCCGTCCTCGGCCGTCGCGAGCACCCACCGGTCGGTCATGGGTGCGAGTGTGACAGGGGGGTCTGACAACGACCGCGCGACGCGGGAGCGGGGCGGCCGGACGGACGGGCGGGAGCCGGGCGGGCGGACGGGCGGGAGCCGAGAACCGACAGCCGCTACCCCTGCCCCTGACCCTTCCCCTGCCCTGTCCCTGCCCTCCCTGCCCCTATCCCTGTCCTTCTTCCTGCCCCTGCACGATCGCCTGGAGTGCCTCGGTCACGTCCGCCTCGGTGGCCTCCTTGGTGACGCCGAGGCCGCTGAGCACCCCTTCCCCGTTCTCGAACTCCAGGAGGGCGAGGAGGATGTGTTCGGTGCCGATGTAGTTGTGGCCGAGACGGAGGGCCTCACGGAAGGTGAGTTCGAGGACCTTCTTGGCGTCGGGGCCGTAAGGGATGAGCTCGGGCACCTCGGGGGAGGCCGGCGGCAGGGCGGCGGTGGCGGCTTCCCGTACGGCCTCGGGGGAGAGGCCCTGGGCGACGAGGGCCTTGGCCGCGAGCCCGTCCGGTTCGGCGAGGAGCCCGAGGACGAGGTGGGCGGGCAGTCCCTCGACGGCACCGGCGGCCTTGCCCTCGTTGTGCGCGGCCGCGACCACGTTCCGGGCGCGGGGGGTGAAGCGGCTGAACCCCTGGCTGGCGTCGAGGTCGTTCTCGGCCTTCGGCACGAACCGCTTCTGCGCGGCCTGCCGGGTGACGCCCATGCTCCGCCCGATGTCCGTCCAGGAGGCGCCCGAACGCCGGGCCTGGTCCACGAAGTGGCCGATCAGATGGTCGGCCACGTCCCCGAGATGGTCCGCGGCGATGACCGCGTCCTGCAGCTGGTCGAGCGGTTCCGGGTGCACCTTCTTGATGGCTTCGATCAGGTCGTCGAGACGGATGGGGGCGGTGGCGCGCGGATTCGTCGTCATGTGTCAACCGTAGGTTGACGCTCAGGAGCTGTCAACCCGAAGTTGACACCCCTCCCCCCCGGCCCACCGCTGGCCACCGGCCCACCCCCACCCCGCCAGGGGCGCGGGGAACTGCGCGAGAAGCCCCACGGCCCCGCACCCGCCTCCCGACCGCAGCCCCCACCCCCTTCGGCGCACGGCCTATCTCACCCGGCCGGCTCCGACCCCGGCCACCGCCACCACCCCACCCACCGCGACACACGCCCCCACGCACACCCCGAGCACCTCCCACGGCACCGCCACCCCCACCGGCGCCGACAACATCCCCAACGCCCCCGCCACCCCGGCGAGGTTCACGGCGGTGACCGCGACCCCCAGCAGCACGCCCACCACGACCGCCACCAGCGCCTCACCCACCACGACGACCCGCACCTGACCCCGCGTCGCCCCGGCCAACCGCAGTGACCGCAGCTCCGCACCCCGCGCCGACGTGGCCATCAACAACGTCCCGGCCAGCGAGATCCCCGCGTACACGAGCGCGATCCCCAGCACCACGAGGAACCCGAGCCTGGTGTGCGCCTTGGTGCCGGGCCGGTTCGCCGCGAGCCACTCCTCGGCCGTCCGCACGGTCCAACCGGCCCGTTCCGAACGCGCCCCTTTCAGCGCCCCTTCCAGCGCCGCCGCAACACCCGCCTGCTCCACCCCACTCCCACGCGGAGCGACCCGCACCTCGACCCGGTCCACCACCGCCCCACCCGCGTTCGCGGCCGTCACGTACGCCCCGTTGTCCCCGGTCCCCTCCGCGAGCACCGCCGCGATCCGCAGCCGTACCGGCCGCCCGTCCCCGAGCCACACCCGGACGCTCTGCCCGACCTCGTGCCGTTCCCACTCCTCGTTCACGACGATCGACCCGTCGTCGAGGTCCCGCACGTCACCGGCGACCACCGGCAACCGCGACACGGCCGCCAGCGCCGACGCGTCCGTCACCGCCCGCGCCTCGGACCGCACCAACGCGGTCCCCTCCTCCACGACGTACACAGCGGTGGACGCGGACCCGACCACCGTCGCCCCGTCCCCGACGGCACCCCGCACCGCCTCCTCCCGCAGCCCCGCACCCGCCTCACCGGTGACCACGAAGTCCGCCCCGGTCCGCGCCGCCGCCTCCGCGCCCTTCGCCCCGGCCACCGTCCCGGCGGAGCCCAGCAGCGACCCGGCCAGCGCGACGGTCACCAGCACCGGCGCGGCGACGGCCGCGGTGCGGCGTACGGACGTGGCCGCGTTCTCCCGGATCAGCAGCCCGGCGGCCCCGGGCAGCGCCGCGCCCACCAGCCGTACGACCGGCCGCACGAGCAGCGGCGCGAGCGCGGCCACCGCCGTGATCAGCAGCATCGGCTGGGTGGTGTACGTCTTCCGCTTCAGCAGCTCGGCGGGGTCCGTCCCCAACTTCCAGGTCAGCAACCCCACTCCGCCCACCAGCAGCAGCGCACCGATCACCCGCCGGGACAGCGGCAGCACCCCCGTGTCCACGGACGCGTCGCGCAGTGCCTCCACGGGCCCGATCCGCCCGGCCCGCCGCGCCGCGACCCACGCCCCCGCGAGGGCCACCGACACGCCCGTCCAGAAGGCCGCGTGATACGGCCACACCACCGCGTCCGGCACCGCGAACCACGTCGGCGCGACCCCGCCGTCCACCAGCACCCGTACCAGCCATGGCGCCCCCCACGCCCCCAGCGCACACCCGGCGCCGGACGCCACGAGCCCCACCGCCACGGCCTCGCCGAGCAGCATCCGCCGCACCTGACCCGGGGTCGCGCCGGCCATCCGCAGCAGCCCGAACTCCCGTCTGCGCAGCGCCACCACGAACGCGAACGTCGACGCCGTCACGAACACCGACACGAACACGGCGACCCCGCCGGCCGTCCCCAGCAGCGAGTTCACGGCGACCAGCGCCTCCGCGTCCCGCTCGTACGACGGATCCACCTGCCGCCGTGCGTCACCGGTCAGCACCCGCGCCCGCTCCCCGACGACGGCCCGCACCTCGGCCACGGACGCGTCCACCCCGACCGCGTCCATGTCGGCCGCTCCCGCTCCGCCGCCCGTGCCCGTCGTCACCGGCCCGAGCTTCCGCAGCTCCGCCAGCAACTCTCTGTCCACAGGGTGTGGACGGGCCAGCTTCTGTGAGACCTCGGCCGTGCCCGGCCCCCGCCGCACCTCCACCGTGAGCCGGTCCAGGCCCGCCACCACGACGGGGGAGGAGCCGAAACGCTCCGGCGCACGCGCGGGCGGGTCGAGCGACGCCGCGAGCCCCAGCCCCATGGCCGTCATCACCCCGACCCCCAGCAGCACGGCGACGAACGACCCGAGCAACGCGGCCCACCGCGTACGCAACGACGACAGCGTCAGCACGTCACACCTCCGTCGGCGCCGGCGGAGGTGCCGTCGCCCGCCGCGCGCTCCAACCCCGCCATACGCGCCGCCACCGCCTCGACCGACGGCCGGACCAGCTCCCCGCTCACCCGGCCGTCGACCAAAAACACCACCCGGTCCGCGTACGAGGCGGCCACCGGATCGTGGGTCACCATGATCGTGGTCTGTCCTTCCCGATCCACCAACTCCCGCAACAGACGCAGCACTTCACGACTGGTCGTGGTGTCCAACGCCCCGGTGGGCTCGTCCCCGAACAGCACGGCGGGGCGGGTGATCAGCGCACGGGCCAGGGCGACCCGCTGCTGCTGTCCGCCGGACAGCTGCGCGGGCCGGTGCCCGCCCCGCTCGGCCAGCCCCACCCGGGCCAGGGCCTCGCGCACCGCACCCCGCGAGGGGCGCCGCCCGGCGAGCCGCAACGGCAGGGCGACGTTCTGCGCGGCGGTCAGGGAGGGCAGGAGGTTGAAGGCCTGGAAGACGAAGCCGATCCGTTCCCGGCGCAGCAGCGTCAGCCGCCGCTCGCTCAGCCCGGCCAGCTCCACACCGTCGACCCGCACGGTCCCGCCCGACGGCCGGTCGAGCCCCGCCGCACACTGCAACAGCGTCGACTTCCCCGACCCCGAAGGCCCCATCACCGCCGTGAAGGTCCCCACCCCGAAGTCCAGATCCACCCCGTCGAGGGCGACGACCGCCCCGTACGTCCGGCGCAGACCCCGTACGCGTACCGCCGCGCCCCCCGTCACCCCGTTCCCTGCCCCCTGCCGGCCCGCCACCGCCGACACCCTGCCCGCCTCCGAGGAGGCCCTGTCTCTCTCAACCGTGGTCATGCCCCAAGCGAACCGTCTCCGCCCGGCCCACACACGACCCCTGAGGGGCGTCCTGGAGGTAGGGCCAGCCCTACCGTTCCTGTTCAGTGAGCAGGAGTGAGTCTTGGACCGCTACCTGGTCACTGCGGACATCCCGAACGGTTGTGGGTGTCCTGGTCGCCCGCGTACTCGCCGCGTCCGGCGGCACGGATCGTGTCCGTGGTCCGGGGATGCGGGGGCGGGGTCCCTCACGCCCGGGGGCACGCCGGTCGGCCTGGACGATCCGATGCCCGTGCACATCGCTCTGGTGTGCACGGGGCGGTGTCGTCCGTCGCCGGATCGGGTGTCCCTGGGCGCGTCGTCCGATCGCGATGCCGGCCGCATCGTGCCGGGTGGTCTCACGGGTGGGGCCGGCCATCGGTTTTTGCCAGTGCTGGGCGCCCCACTTGCTGGTGTAGGCCGGGTCCACGGCGATGATCGTGAGACCTGTGGCGTCGGCCATGGAGGTCAGCCGGGCGCGGAGCCTGCCGGTCGGCATGCCGGAGATGAGCTGCCGGAATCGACGCTTGTGCCCGTGCTTCTCTCTGGTCTTCTCGGCCTGGAAGTCGAGGTCTTCGAACGCGATGGCCTTGACGCCGGAGGACTTGGCCCAGTTCAGCAGCCGTGTGAGGGCGTGCCGTACCTGGGCGTCGCGGTGCTGGGCGGTGCCGGTCAGGTCGTAGAAGAACCGGCACGGTCGGCCGACCGGGTTGCCGTGCGTGTCCAGGCGCCATGCGGCCAGGTGATCGGCGTTGATGTCGACGCCGATCACGCCGTCGGCGAGCGCCGCCTCGATGGGGGGGTGGGGGTGGGCGGGACCTGCCAGGAAGCCGTCAGGTACCAGCGGCCCCGGCCCGTATCCAGGTGGATGCGGTAGGCGATCGCCCGGTCCGCTACGACGCGGTCCGTCCAGCCACTGCCCCGGTGTGCGAAGGCGACCTGGCCGGTGAGGACTTACCGTCCGTGCGGGGCGTTCGCCAGATGCGCGAGCGGCGCGGGCAGCTTGATGCTCACCTCACCCTCGGGGCTGACGCGGAGGGTCTCGTTGCCGTAGCGCTTGCCGGACTCCCCGTCCGCCTGGCAGAACCAGCGCTCCGCCTCCCACCGCTCGCGCCACGCGGATTCCGTCAGCCCAGCCGCCTCCAGGTGGTGGCGGGTGCGGGCCAGAGGCTTGCCTCCGCGCAGGACGTGCACGATCCCGGCCTCACGGTCGGCCCGCGCGGTGGCCAGTCGGTCCTGGAGCACCCGCAGGCGCCGCGCCTTCGCGTGCCACTCCCGCTTGGACCGGTACCCTCCCGGCGCCTTCTTCGTCCCCCTTCGGCCGACCGGCAGCGCCAACCGGTCCTCGATGGTACGGATACCCGCTTCCAGGCTCTGAATGTGCGCCGACTGGCAGCGGCGGGCCAGCGCCCACTGGTCATGGGTGGCCTTGGTGATACTGCCCGCCCAGCGGGATGACGAGGCGGGTGTCAGCTCCCGCTTGCGCACCGCCCACGCCTTCCCGGAGTGCTCCATGCCGTCCCGGCAGCGCGCCTTGAGATCCCGCGAAGCCAGCGACCCCAGATGCGCCCCCACCAGCCGCAGCACCTTCTCATCACCCGGCGTCAGCTGCTTGAGGCGGGTCCGGACGGCCACACCGGTCGGACCGGACGCGACGAACGGCTCCGCGATGCTCCTCAGCTCACCCACCCCGTCACCCCCTCCGAACCCGCCCGAAGATTCTGTCGCCATGGGAAACGAGCACCACCCGCAAAGGTCACGCATTCGATGATCAAACGTCAGTTCCCCACTGAAGCCGACCCGCCAACGAGGCAGGCCACACGACGAAGGCCAGCAGCACTCACCCCCGCTCACTCAAGGGTTCCTGAACGCACTCCACCAAGCAGTTCCAGCCCCATGACACGATCGAACACGTGAGTACGACCAGCACGGTGGACCGCGCCTTCGAGGCGGCGCTCTACGCCGACACCGATGCCGCCCTCGACACGGGCGCCTCCCTGCTCGCCGCCGACCCGGCGGCCGACGCCGAACTCGCCCGGCGCGGACGGGAGTTCGTCGCCGGGGCCTGGCGGCGGGGCTGGCAGCCCGCCGACGTCGTCCGGTTCACGCGGCGCGAACTGGAGGACGAGCACGTACGGCTCCTCGCGCGGCTCGTCGTCGAGGAGCACGAGGAGGCACGCGCGGGCGCCCGCCCCCAGCCGCCCGGCCCCCGCTGGTCCGCCCAGCTCGACGAGATCAGGGACCTCGCCGCGCACCCCACCCGCGCGGACCGCTTCTCGCACGCCACCGCGGCCCTGGAGCTGTACCGCCTCCTCCTGCGCCTGCCCACCCTCGAACCCCTGGACCGCCCGCGGGAGGCCGGCGCCGCGAAGAACTCGCCGCACCCCGAGTCCCGCATGCTCAGCCGCATCCGCGCGCTCCTCGCCAAGGCGGAGGCGACCGGATTCCCGGAGGAGGCGGAGGCACTGAGCGCGAAGGCGCAGGAGCTGATGGCGCGGCACAGCATCGACGAGGCGCTGCTCGCGGCCCGCGCGCACAGCGGAGACGCGCCCGGCGCGTGCCGGATCGGCGTCGACCCGCCGTACGAGACGGCCAAGGCGATCCTCCTCGACGCGGTCGCCCGCGCCAACCGCTGCGAGGCCGTCTGGAACGAGGCCCTCGGCTTCTCCACGGTGGTCGGGTTCGAGGCGGACCTGGAGGTGGTCGAGCTGCTCCACACCTCGCTCCTGGTGCAGGCCACCACCGCCATGACCAAGGCGGAGGCGGCCCAGCGCAAGGGCGGCCGCAAGCGGACCAAGACCTTCCGGCAGTCCTTCCTGGCCGCCTACGCCCACCGCATAGGCGACCGGCTGGCGGCGGTCGCCGAGGCGGAGGCCGCGAGCGCCGGCGCGCGTGGCGCGGGCGCCCCGGAACAGGACCTGCTGCCCGTCCTCGCCGCCCGAGACGTCGCCGTCCACGACGAGTTCAGCCGGATGTTCCCGGACACGGTCACCACCCGCGTCCGAGGCGTCAGCGACCTAGCCGGCTGGCAACAGGGAGCGGAAGCAGCCGACCGAGCCCAGGTCAGGGCCCGCCCCCGACTGCCGTCATGAACGAAAACCGACCTGAACCCGGGGCCGCCCCCCTGACACGTCACAGATCCGAACCCCTGACACGTCGCCGCCCCGGGCCCATGGAATCCACCCGCCCTGGCCCCTGCCCCTGACCGGCAACAACCCGCCCCCCGGCCCTTGCCGGGGACGCCCCAGCGCCTGCCGCTGCCCTGGTTCTCGGCCCGACCCCGGCGCCTGACCGTGCGCCGGCCCTCGACCTGGCCCCGGCGCCTGACCGTGCCCCGGCCCCGGCCCTTGACCGGGACCCACCCCTGACCGCGCCCGGCCCCCGACCGCGAGCCCAACCACGGCCCCCGACCGCGAGCCCAACCACGGCCCCGACCACGACCCACCCCCCAGCCGGCGCCCCCGCCCCCAGTGACTCAGTCGCCCACCGGCAGGAACGGCCCCACCGTCGCCTCCAACGTGCTCTCGGACTTCACCGCGACCACGGGGTCCGGCCACTTGAAGCTGCTGACCTTGCTGTCTCCGGGCAGGGTCAGCTTCAGCTGATCCACGGCGGCGCTCTTCTCCGAGTCACCGTCGACCCCACGCACATACGAGACGGAGAAGCTCATCGACTGACCGCCCTGCAGCGTCACCTCGGTCTCCTCGGACGCGCCCTCCTGCGGCTGGAGCGCCCACGACTTGTCGCCGGCCAGCAGATCGACCCCGGCGAGACCCTTCAGCGTGCAGGCGGCGTCGCCCTTGTTGGTCACGGTGATCGGGACGGCCCCCTCGTCCCCGGCGGCCGGTGCCGCACTGCTGGGACCGACCTCGAAGCCGACCCGCGCGGCCGTGCACGCACCCTCCTGCGCGCTCTCGGTGGCGGCGGCCCCGGTCTTGCCGTCGTCCCCGCCGTCGCCTCCATCACCTCCGTCACTCCCGCTACAGGCGGTCAGCGTGAGGGCCGCGAGAAGGGCGGCGGCGATGGCGGTCGGAGCGGTGCGCATGGGGGTTCCCGGTGGAGTTCGTGGCTGTCACAGCACAGCCGGTGGCGGTGTGAACGTGCGAACGGGCCACGGAACCCGGAGGTTCCGCGGCCCGTCCGACCATGATCTACGACCCGGGCGCCGCGCGAGGCACAAATCCACCGGCCCACGGCCGGAAGGCGCCCCGCGCGCCTCTGCCCGAAGACAGGCCTACGACCCCGGGCTCGCCGTGGGCAGATCCGTCGGCAGCCCGGACGGCATGGACCCGTCCGCCTTCCGGAACGTCTCCTCGCCGACGCCGCCCTCCCAGGTGATCGTGAGGGACTTGGCGCTGACCTTGTCCACCATGCCCTCGGTGCGGTCGTCGCTGCCGTCCTGGCACGTGAGGCTGATCATCTGCATGTCGTCCGCGTCGGAGACCTTGCCGCTGCACACCGACGTGCCCACGAAGAGCGCGGCCTCGCCGCCGTTGACGAACAGGGCGACCGGCTTGCCGCCGGTCGTGGCCAGCCAGTTGCCCTGGAGCTCGGTCTTGGCGCCGGAGGAGTCCCCGGAGCCGCCGCCGCTGTCCGACCCCTTCGTCGCCGAGGGGGCGGCCGACGACTCCTTGCCCGCGGAGTCCCCGTCACCTCCGCCGCTGCACGCCGTCAGCACGAGCGCGGCCGCGAGCCCGGCCACCCCGGCCACGACCCGCAGCCGCCGCCGGGCGAAGAAAGCCCCGGAAGCCTCACCCTCAGGCCCCGCCCCCATCGCCCCCATCGCCGCCATCGCCGTGCTCGCCCTAGTCGCCGTAGTCACTGGAGTTCTCCCGAGAGTGTGGCCGGATCCGGTCGCCGCGGCGACAGCGGCAAGCTACCAGCCGCCGCCCGGCGGCATCCGGCCGGGAACGGGGAGAACCCGTCGCCCACCGACACTGAGAACCCGTCGCCCACCGACTGCTGAGAACCCCGTCCCCCACCCACTACCAGGACGACTTGCGCACCCCCGGCAGATACCCCGCGTGCGCCTGCTCCCGCAAACTCACCCGGGACAGCCCGAACGTCCGGAAGTACCCCCGGGGCCGCCCGTCCACCTGGTCCCGGTTGCGGACGCGCGTGGCGCTGGCGTCGCGCGGCTGGGCGCGCAACTCCCGCTCGGCGGCGGCCCGCTCGGCCTCCGTCGACGACGGCCGCCGGACGATCTCCTTCAGCTCGGCCCGCCGCGCGGCGTACCGCGCGACGATCTCCCGCCGCTTCTCGTTCTTCGCGATCTTGCTCTTCTTCGCCATCAGACCCGCACCCCCCGGGCACGGATCCGGGCGACCGCGGCCTCGACGCCGATGACGTCCACGGTCTTGATCCCCTTCGCGCTCAGCCGGAGCCGCACATGGCGGTTCTCGCTGGGCAGCCAGTACCGCTTGGACTGGATGTTGGGGTCGAAACGGCGGGACGTACGCCGGTGGGAGTGCGAGATGCGGTTGCCGAAGCCGGGCTGGGCGCCGGTCAGCATGCAGTGGGCGGACAAGGTGATGCACCTCTCTCGATCAGGTGGTGTAAATGGAATTCATTTTCAGTAAGGTAGCACCATGGCACGCAACGAACTCCGCCCGGTCATCAAACTCCGGTCCACGGCCGGCACCGGCTACACCTACGTCACCCGCAAGAACCGCCGGAACGACCCGGACCGGCTGACGCTGCGCAAGTTCGACCCGATGGCGGGCCGTCACGTCGACTTCCGAGAGGAGCGCTGAGGCGCCGATGAAGAAGGACATCCACCCGTCGTACGGGCCGGTCGTCTTCCGGGACCGTGCCGCGAACCACACCTTCCTCACCCGCTCGACGATGACGAGTGAGAAGACGATCGAGTGGGAGGACGGCAACACCTACCCGGTGGTCGACGTCGAGATCTCGAACGTCAGCCACCCCTTCTACACCGGCACCGCCCGTGTCCTGGACACGGCCGGCCGCGTGGAGAAGTTCGAGAAGCGGTACGGCGCCAAGAACTCCGGCGCGGCCGCGGCGACCGGGAAGAAGCGGGGCTGACCGACGTGACCCAGCTGTCTGTCGCGATCGTCGGCGGGCTGCACGCCGACGCCCGGCGGGCCGCCGTCGAGGCGTTGCTCGCCGGGGTCCCGGGCAGCGTCGCGCTGCACCACGACCTCTCCACCGCCACCGACGGTCCGGACGCCAGGGTCGTCCGGACCGTCCGGGACGCGGCGGGCCTCATCTCCACCGGTGAGACCCCGCTCGTCAACGACTGCGCCTGCTGCGCCCTGCGCGAGGACCTCGTCCCCGAGCTGGAGCGCTTCGCCGACGCGGGCCTCACCCGCCTCGCCGTGGTCGAACTCTGGGACTCGGTCGAGCCGAAGGCCATGGCCGAGGTGGTCGCGGCCAGCGGCCTCCGTCTCACCTCCGTGATCACGGCCGTCGACCCCGCCCTCCTCCTGCCCTACCTCGGCAACGGCGACGACCTCGCCGACCGGGGCCTCGCCGCCGCCACCACCGACCAACGCACGGTCGCCGACACCTTCGCCCGCCAACTGGAGTACGCCCCGGTCCTGGCCGTACTCGACTCGGCGGACGCGGACGACGAGGACAGGGCCCTCCTGGCCCAACTGCACCCGACGGCTCAGCAGGTGCCCATAGCCGACCGGCAACGCGCCCCCGAGGTGGCCGCAGGCCCCGAAAGGGGCGCGGGGAACTGCGCGACCAGCCACGACGCACCGGCACCCGGCAGCCCCCAGCGCCACCCACGGCGCTCCCCGGCCCTGCTCGCCGCCGCGTTCGCCGGCTTCGACGTCGACGCCGCCGCGGCCGCCCAGCACCCCGCCAGCGCCCTCCTCCCCACCGACGCCGACGAACACGGCGTCACCACCCTCGTCTGGCACCGCCACCGCCCCTTCCACCCGGAGCGGCTCTACGAGGCGCTGGAGGACCTCTGCTGTGCGGCGGCCCGCAGCCGCGGCCGCTTCTGGCTGGCCGAGCGCCCCGACACCCTGCTCCACTGGGACGCGGCCGGCGGCGCCCTCTGCGTCGAGTCGGTCGGCCCCTGGCTCGCCTCGCTCCCGGACGCCGCCTGGGACATGGTGCCCCCGGTCCGCCGCGCCGCGGCCGCCCTCGACTGGCACCCGGAACACGGCGACCGCTGCCAGCACCTCGTCTTCACCTCCCCGGGCCTGGACCGTGACGGACTCGAACGGCTCCTTGAGTCCTGCCTGCTCACCGACGCCGAGTACGCCGCGGGCCGCGACGCCTGGGAACGGCTGCCGCGTCCCTTCGACACCTTCCTGGAGGTCTGAACCGCCATGCCCCGCAAGCCGGAGCGCAAGCCCGTCAAGTCCCGCCCCAACCCGCTGGACCAGGCGAAGATCACGTACATCGACTACAAGGACACGGACCTCCTGCGCCGCTTCATCTCCGACCGGGGCAAGATCCGCAGCCGCCGCGTGACCCGGGTCACCGCACAGCAGCAGCGCCAGCTGGCGCGGGCCATCAAGAACGCCCGCGAGATGGCCCTCCTGCCGTACGTCACCCGCTGAAACGCACCCGAAGCGCATCACCCGAAGCGAACCGTCAGAAGCGAACCGTCAGAAGCGAACCGCCTGATGCGAACCGCCTGACGCGAACCACCCCCCACCCGGCCCCGGGGAGGCTCCACGACCTCCCCGGGGCCGTCCTTTTTCCGCCATTCCGCGGAAGTCGCTCGCTCCGCCCTGAACCGCCCGGATCCCCACCCCGTACGGAGAGATGTGGGCCCCGGATGGAACAGGTCCGCCCTGTCTTACGTCTCTCTGGTGCCGTAACCGTGGAGATACCCCCCGTGCACGTGCATCCGCTCATGCATCAGCACGTGAACAAAGCTATGATCCGGGGCAGTTGACCACAGCATCACTGGCAACGCAGACACCACCGGCAACACGGACACGACCGGCACCATCTGCAACACGGCCACACCAGAGCCAACGCGCGTTCAGCGCACTACTGCACCACCCCGGGGAGCGACCTGTGGACCACGACGTGTACGGCGTGGATGACGTGTACAACGGCATGGCCGCGACGGAGCTGACCGAGCTCCACGCGGTGGCCTGGCAGAAGAGCCGGCACAGCAACTCGCAGGGCAACTGCGTGGAGTTCGCCCGGCTGCCCGGCGGCGAGGTGGCGGTACGCAACTCGCGCTTCCCCGACGGCCCGGCGCTGGTCTACACGCGCGCCGAGATCGAGGCGATGCTCCTGGGCATCAAGGACGGGGAGTTCGACCACCTGGTCGGATGAGGCCCGCCGTCGGCGGGCGACCGGCGGGAGGCCACGGTGTGACACGCGTAGAACCGCGGCGCCGAAAAGCGCCGCGGTTCACCTACGGGCGGACGGGTGGCCCGGCGCCGGCTCCACCTGGAACAGCGCCCACACCACCTTGCCGCTGAGCGCGCCGCCCAGCGGATGCCAGCCCCAGCTGTCCGCGAACGAGTCGACCAGGAACAGCCCTCGCCCCGACTCCGCCGCGAAGTCCTCGGAGTCGCCCGCGACCGGGCTGTCGTGACTGGGGTCGCGCACCGCGCACACCAACCGCTCGGTCCAGCGCATCAAGTGCAGCCGCACGGGCGGGTCCTGGGCCGGGTCCGCCCCGTTGCCGACGGGCAGGCCGTGCCGCAGGGCGTTGGTGACGAGCTCCGAGACCACGAGGCAGACGTCGTCGAACCGTTCGTCCAACCGCCACTGGTCGAGGGTGCCCCGGGTGAACTGCCGTGCCTCGCGCACCGCTTCGTAGCGGGGCGGCAGCGCGCAGGACGCGGCGTCGGACACGGTCGCGGGATCAAGTGGCGGAAGTCCCTGCCGTAAGGGTTCGAGCATGGTCGATCCATTCGTCCCCATGCGAGGCACTCCCGGGAGTTCGCGGTCGTTGCGATGCAGCGGTGGCGCGGGACCATGGTTTCTGATGCGTACAGCAGATGCAAGGGCAGATGCACGTGCACGCGCCCGAATTGGACCTTCACATACCGCTTGCTGAACATTTCTTCTGTCGCCCAGATCGCTTCCGTCGGGCTCCGGCTGACGATTTCCTGGCGACTTTCTGGCGATCTCCTGTGTCCGTGGGGTGTTCTTCGCGACGCATCTCGGCCACACTCCCTTCTCTCCTCCCTCGTCTCATCCGTCTCAGAAGTTGAAGACTTTCCATTTCTGTAACCGGGCGAGTGCGGATCGGAGTGGATTAGTGGCAGACTGCGGCCCCTGAAGAAGTTGGGGAGGCTGGACGAACGTGGGCGCCGGTGAATCGAGCGGGTCGGTGGTGAGGCGGATGCTGCTGGGCTCGCACCTCAGGCGGCTGCGCGAGTCGCAGGGGATCACCCGGGAGAAGGCCGGGTACTCGATCCGCTCCTCCGAGTCGAAGATCAGTCGGATGGAACTCGGCCGGGTCAGCTTCAAGACCCGTGACGTGGAGGACCTGTTGACCCTCTACGGCGTCACCGACGAGACCGAGCGCACCTCGCTGCTCTCCCTGGCGAAGGAAGCCAACGTCGCGGGCTGGTGGCACAGTTACTCGGACGTCCTGCCCAGCTGGTTCCCCACCTACGTCGGCCTGGAAGCGGCGGCCCACCTCATCCGCAGCTACGAAGTCCAGTTCGTGCACGGTCTGTTGCAGACCGAGGCGTACGCCCACGCGGTCGTCTCCCGGGGCATGCGGGGCGCGAGCGAGGCCGAGATCGACAAGCGGGTCGCCCTGCGCATGGAGCGCCAGAAGTACCTGGTGGCCGAGAGCGCCCCGGAGTTCCACTGCGTCCTCGACGAGGCCGCGCTGCGCCGGCCGTACGGCGACCGGGACGTGATGCGGGGGCAGCTCCAGCATCTGATCGACATCTCGGAGCGCCCGAACGTGACGGTCCAGGTCATGCCGTTCAGCTTCGGCGGTCACTCCGGCGAGAGCGGTGCCTTCACCCTGTTGAGCTTCCCCGAGTCCGACCTCACCGACGTCGTCTATCTCGAACAGCTCACCAGCGCCCTCTACCTGGACAAGGCCGAGGACATCGCGCAGTACGAGCGGGCGATCAAGCGGCTCCAGGACGACAGCCCGTCCCCGGCCGAGAGCAGGGACCTGCTGCGGGGGCTCATCCAGCTCTCCTGAGCGCTGAGTCCTGAGTGCCGCGAGTCTTCACAGAGTCTCCCGAGTAGCTCTCCAACTCCCTTTACCCACCAGTACGATGACGAGTGATCAATCTTGATCGATGCCGACTGATTGAGGATCACATGTCGTCCTACTTCACCGACCTGGCCCAGCAGTACATCGGCGGCGAGTGGCGCCCGGGCTCCGGCTCCTGGGACATCATCGACTTCAACCCCTACGACGACGCGAAGCTCGCGTCGATCACCATCGCCACGGTCGACGAGGTGGACGAGGCCTACCGGGCCGCCCAGGCGGCCCAGAAGGACTGGGCCGAGGTCAACGCCTATGCGCGTCGCGCGGTCTTCGAGAAGGCCCTGAAGGTCATCGAGGAGCGCGAGCAGGAGATCACCGAGGTGATCATCGCGGAGCTCGGCGGCACATATCTGAAGGCCGGGTTCGAACTGCACCTCGCCAAGGAGTTCCTGCGCGAATCGATTCAGCTGGCGCTGCGTCCCGAGGGCAGAATCCTTCCGTCGCCGATCGACGGCAAGGAGAACCGCCTCTACCGCGTACCGGTCGGCGTCGTGGGCGTCATCAGCCCCTTCAACTTCCCCTTCCTGCTCTCCCTCAAGTCGGTCGCCCCCGCCCTCGCGCTCGGCAACGGCGTCGTGCTGAAGCCGCACCAGAACACCCCCATCACCGGTGGCACCCTGGTCGCGAAGATCTTCGAGGAGGCCGGCCTGCCCGGCGGGCTGCTCAACGTCGTCGTCACCGACATCGCCGAGATAGGCGACGCCTTCATCGAGCACCCGATCCCCAAGCTGATCTCCTTCACCGGCTCCGACAAGGTCGGCCGCCACGTCGCCACCGTCGCCGCCGCGAACTTCAAGCGCACCATCCTCGAACTGGGCGGCAACAGCGCCCTGGTGGTCCTGGACGACGCGGACATCGACTACGCCGTCGACGCGGCCGTCTTCTCGCGCTACGTCCACCAGGGCCAGGTCTGCATGGCCGCCAACCGCGTGCTGGTCGACCGCGCGGTGCGGGCCGAGTTCACCGAGAAGTTCGTGGCCAAGGTGAAGTCCCTGAAGGTCGGCGACCCGAGCGACCCGAGCACGGTCATCGGCCCGGTGATCAACTCCTCGCAGGCGGACTCGCTCAAGTCCGTCGTCGAGCAGGCCCTCGCGGAGGGCGCCACCGCGCTCGTCCACGGCTCCACGACCGACAACCTGGTCGAGCCGTCCGTCCTCACCGACGTCCCCGCCGGCTCCGCCCTCCTTCAGCAGGAGGTCTTCGGCCCGGTCGTCTTCCTCATCCCCTTCGACGGCGAGGAGGAGGCCGTCCGCATTGTCAACGACACCCCCTACGGCCTCAGCGGCGCCGTCCACACCGGCGACATCGAGCGGGGTGTCGCGTTCGCCAAGCAGATCGACACCGGCATGTTCCACGTCAACGACGGCACCGTCCACGACGAGCCCCTCGTCCCCTTCGGCGGCGAGAAGCACTCCGGCATCGGCCGCCTCAACGGCGAGACCACGGTCGACGCCTTCACCACCCAGAAGTGGATCTCGGTCCAGCACAAGCGGAGCTTCTTCCCCTTCTGAGGGCCACGCCCTTCCGGGGCCGAGGACCACGCGCGGACAGACACGCACCCGGCCGAACCGTAGGTGCGTGTCTGCCCCGTATCCCGTCGCGCCGGGCGCGGTCCGAGGCGCCGGGTGCGGGTCGGGGTGATCGCGGCTGGTTCTACGCTGGGCCCATGTCAGCGATCCGTCTTCTCGTGCTCGGCGCCGTGCGCCAGCACGGGCGGGCCCACGGGTACCAGGTGCGCAACGACCTGGAGTACTGGGGCGCGCACGAGTGGTCCAACGCCAAGCCCGGCTCGATCTACCACGCCCTGAAGCAGATGGCGAAACAGGGCCTGCTGGTCGCGCACGAGATCGCCCCCTCCACGGCCGGCGGGCCGCCCCGCACGGAGTACACGATCACCGAGGCCGGCACCGAGGAGTTCTTCGGGCTGCTGCGGGAGTCCCTCGCCACCTACCACCAGAAGCCGGACGTGCTCTCCGCCGGGCTCGGCTTCATGGTCGACCTCGGCCGCGCGGAGGTGCTCGCCCTCCTGGAGGAGCGCGTGAAGGCCATCGGCGCCTGGCGCGAGGGCATCACCGAGTACTACGCCCCCGAGAAGGGCCCGGCCCAGTTCGGGCACATCGGCGAGATCATGAACTTCTGGCTCGACTCCTCCGACAGCGGCGCCGAGTGGACCCGCAGCCTCATCGACCGCATCCGCGGCGGCGCCTACACCTTCGCGGGGGAGGGCGAGCCGTTCGTCGGCGTCCTCGCGGAGGGCCAGGACAACCCGTACGCGACCGGTGAGCGGCACCCGGGGGACGACCGCTAATCAAGTTTGACCACGGGCCGTCGAGGGTTTACCTTCGTCGGTGTAGTCAAGTTTGACTACTGTGGTGGAGGTGAGCGGTGGAGCGGACAGCGACCGAGAGGAAGGCCCCGATGACGGACGCGGCGATCACGGTCGAAGGAGTGCGCAAGGTCTACGGCGGCGGGAAGAGCGGGAAGGGCGGGAAGAGCGCCAGGGGCGGCAAGGTCGCCCTCGACGGACTGGATCTCCGCGTGGCGCGCGGCACCGTGCACGGGATCCTCGGTCCCAACGGCGCGGGCAAGACGACCCTGGTCAGGATCCTGGCCACCCTGCTGCGGCCGGACGCGGGCCGGGTCGAGGTCGCGGGGCACGACGTGGTGGCGCACGCGCGCGAGGTGCGCTTCCGCATCGGCCTGCTCGGCCAGCATGCCGCACTCGACGAGGAGCTCGGCGGCCGGCAGAACCTGGAGATGTTCGGCCGTCTCCACCACCTGGGCGCCCGCCACGCACGCGTGCGGGCCGACGAACTCCTGGAGCGGTTCGGCCTCGGCGACACCGGCCGCAAGGCCGTCAAGCAGTACAGCGGCGGTATGCGGCGCCGCCTCGACCTCGCCGCGTCCCTCATCACCGAACCGGAGGTGCTCTTCCTGGACGAGCCGACGACCGGCCTCGACCCGCGCGGCCGCACCGAGGTCTGGGACTCCGTCCGCTCCCTGGTCGGCGGCGGTACGACGGTCCTGCTCACCACCCAGTACCTGGAGGAGGCCGACCAGCTCGCCGACCGGATCTCCGTGGTCGACGGCGGCCGGGTCGTCGCCGACGGCACGGCGGACGAGCTCAAGCGCCTGACCGGCGGCGACCGCATCGACCTCGTCCTGCGCGACGCCGGGCAACTGGGCGCCGCCACGGCCCTGTTGCCGGTCCCCGAGGGCGACATCACGGTCGACACCGACCGCCGCCGCCTCAGCGCCCCGGTCACCGACCGCATGAGGGCTCTCACCACGGTCGTCCGCGCCCTCGCCGACGCCGGCATCGAGGCCGAGGACATCGCCCTGCGCCGCCCGACCCTGGACGAGGTGTTCCTGCACCTCACCGGGGACGACCGTACGAAGGAGGCCGTACGAGCATGACCACCACGACACCGACGACCGCGCACACGGCGGTGGGCGCGCACGCCCTGGCCGACTCCTGGACCATGACCCGTCGCGAACTCGCCCACTGGGCACGGCAACCGGTGCAGATGCTGGTCGGGCTGGTCTTCCCCGTGATGCTGCTGCTGATGTTCGGCTATCTGATCGGCGGCGGCCGCGGGGTGACCGGCAGCTACCTCGACTACCTGGTCCCCGGCATGCTCGCGCTCACCATGGCCTTCGGTCTTGAGGGCACGATGCTCGCCGTCACCCAGGACCTCAACAAGGGGGTGATCGACCGGTTCCGTTCGATGCCGATGACCAACGGGGCGGTCCTGGTGGGCCGTTCGGTCGCGGACATGCTCCAGTCGGCGGTGGGCCTGGCCGTCCTCATGGCCGTCGCGTTCGCGCTCGGCTGGCGCGCGCACGGCGGGCCCGCGGCCTTCCTCGGCGCGGTGGGCCTCCTGCTGCTCTTCCGCTTCGCGATGCTGTGGATCGGCATCCACCTCGCGATGCTGGCCGGCCGACCCGAACTCCTCACCGCCGTACAGATCCTCGTCTGGCCGATCGGCTTCCTCTCCAACGCCCTGGCCACCCCCGCCTCCATGCCCGACTGGCTCGGCACGGTCGTCGACTGGAACCCGATGTCCCACACGGCGACGGCGGTCCGCCACCTCTTCGGCACCCCGGGCGCCGAAGCGAACCACCTCTGGACAGCGATCGCCTGGCCCCTAGCGCTACTGGCGATCTTCTTCCCGCTGGCGGTACGCAAGTTCGCCGCCCTGAGCAAGTAGCGGACCAGCACTGGAAGGCAGGGGCGAAGCCCCCGCCCTTCCAGGGGCGCGGGGAACCGCGCGACCAGCCCCCACCGGACGGACGCTTGGGGGTCGAAGGGGCACAGCCCCTTGCCGAGGATGGGACGGGTAGGGGTGGCGGGGGGCGAAAGACCCTGCCCGCACCCCCTGACTAGTGATGGAACCCGGTAGCCGCCCCCTTGTCCCGCACCGCCGGCCCCGACTGCCGACGAAGCTCCGGCAGCAACCGCCCCAGATCCTCCAGGAACAACCCCGCCAGATCGGACGTGAACCCGTTCCGGCACACCACCCGCAGCACCGACAGATCCTCCCGGTTCTCCGGAAACGTGTACGCCGGCACCAGCCACCCCCGCTCCCGCATCCGCCGAGCCACATCGAACACGTCGTACGAGGAGACCCCCTCCTCCGTCGTGAACGCGAACACCGGCAACTCGTCCCCCCGCGTCAGCAGCCGGAAGTCCCCGAGCTTCCCGACCTCCTCCGCGAGCCCGATCGCCACGTCCCGCGTCGACTGCTGCACGGCCCGGTACCCCTCCCGCCCGAGCCGCAGGAACGTGTAGTACTGCGCCACGACCTGCGCCCCCGGCCGGGAGAAGTTCAGCGCGAACGTGGGCATGTCCCCGCCCAGGTAGTTCACCCGGAACACCAGCTCCTCCGGCAGCTCCGCGGCGGACCGCCACAACGCCCAGCCCACGCCCGGATACACCAACCCGTACTTGTGCCCGGAGGTGTTGATGGACGACACCCGCGGCAGCCGGAAGTCCCACACCAGCTCCTCGTCGAGGAAGGGCGCGACCATGGCCCCGGACGCCCCGTCGACATGCACGGGCACATCCAGCCCCGTACGCTCCTGAAGCTCGTCGAGCGCCGCGCACAGCTCCGCGATCGGCTCGTACGACCCGTCGAAGGTCGACCCGAGGACGCCCACCACCCCGATCGTGTTCTCGTCGCACAGCGCCGCGGCCGCCGCCGGATCGAGGTGGAACCGGTCGCCCTCCATGGGCACCTGCCGGGCCTCCACCTCCCAGAAAGTGCAGAACTTGTCCCAGCAGACTTGGACGTTGACCCCCATGACCAGATTGGGCCGGGCACCCGCAGACGGGTACCGGTCGGCGTTCCGCTGCGCCCACCGCCGCTTGAGGGCCATCCCGGCGAGCATGCAGGCCTCGCTGGACCCGGTGGTCGAGCAGCCGACGGCGGCGGTGGGATCCGGCGCGTTCCACAGATCGGCGAGCATCGAGACACACCGCCGCTCCAGCTCGGCCGTGCGCGGGTACTCGTCCTTGTCGATCATGTTCTTGTCCCGGCACTCGCCCATCAGCACCCCCGCCTCGGGCTCCATCCAGGTGGTGACGAAGGTGGCGAGGTTCAGCCGGGAGTTGCCGTCCAGCATGAGTTCGTCGTGGACCAGTTGGTACGCCGTCGACGGTGCCAGCGGCGCCTCGGGCAGCCGGTGTCTGGGCGGGGCCTCGGTCATGCCGCCCACCGGGTTGGCCTGGCCGTAGAAGGGGTTCACGGCGAGCTGGTGCCCGTCGTTGCGGTGGTGCCCGGGGTCCTGCGGGGCGTCGCTGTCCCATCGGTGCAGTGGCATGTCTTCGACGGTAGGTCCGCCGCCGGGGGCGCGCACCTCGCGGGTGTGCGGAGGGGTGCGGAGGGGGTGCGGGTGGCCCGTGATGACGATGTGTCGGTCGTATCGTCCGTCCATTACGCTGCCGAAAGCGCACTGTGCGCATCACGTATCACAAGAGCGAACACAGCAGGTGGAGTTGAGCGTCCCGCGGACCCACGTGCGTGACCGGGGAGGGACGGCGGAGTTGCCCACCCTTGACTATCTGATCAACGAGCGGCGGCAGCTGCGGCTGAGCTTCCTCCAGCCCGGCCACGCCTCCCGCCACGGGGCGACCCGGATCGCCGAGGTCGTCGCCCGGCCGCTGACCGAGGCGCTGCACACGCTCGGCGACCTCTCCGCCGACACCCCGTTCGAGCCGTTCGAGAGCGGCACGCTGGTTCTGGTCACCCTGGACGCGCCCCGGCCGACCCCGGCCCACATCCGGACGCTCGACCACCTGATCCGCGTCCTGGACCGGCGCAAGGCGGCCGGCCTGGTGATCGGCACCCCCGGCCACGACCTGCGCACCCTCCCCGACGCCACCCTCGCCGCCGCGAACCGCCTGGAACTGCCCCTGCTGACCACCTCAGCCGAGACCAGCGCCTGGGACCACGTCAACGAGGATCTGCGGCTGCGGCGCGCCCAGTTCGCGGAGCGCCAGGTCGAACACCTCGACGGCCTCCTCAGCCGGCTTCCGGCCCGCCTCGCCGATCCCACGGCCGTACGGCGCATCGCCGACTGGCTCTCGGTGGCCCTGGACGCCGAGGTCCTCGTCAGCTCGGCCCGGCGCGGCGTCCTCGCGGCGGCGCCCGACAGCGCGCCCGCGGGCCTGGCCCACGCCGTCATCACGGGCGCGCACGGCGCACACGACGCGCGCGGCGCTCATGACGGTCACGGCGCGCCCAGCGGCGCCATGCACACCCGGATCGTGTCGATCTCCCCGGGCGCCTCCGGGACCTCAGGACACCCGGGACACCCGGGACACCCGGGACACCCGGGACACCCGGGACACCCGGGATTGCCGGACGGCGAGGACGAGGCACGGCTGGCCATCGCCTCCCACGAACCCTTCGACAGCGCGGCCACGGCCCTGATCCAGCACGCGGCGAAGCTCCTCGGACTGTGCGACCAGGCCCGCCGCGAGCACCAGGCCAGGACCCGGACCCCACGGGCGGTGCGGCATGCCGCGTTCCAACTGCTCATGCGGGGCGAAACGGTTCTGGCGCAGGTGGTCTACACGGGCGCCGCGCAGGCCCTGCTGGACACGGACACCGCCCGTGTCTTCGTCGTCGACACCGGACCGCAGGAGCGCGAGGCCACCCTCAGCTGGTGCGAGCGGGCCCTTGCGGAGGAGGCCATCGTGTCCCCGTGCCCGGGCAAGCCGAAGCACATCCTCATCCTCGACCCCGTCCGGGAGGGCGACCGGGTCGAGACGGTCCTCAAGGAGCTGATCGCGGCCCGCGAGGGCCATCTGCTGGGCCAGAGCCGACCGCACCCGCTCGCCGAGACCGCGGTCGGCTACCTGGAGGCCCTGACGGCGGTGGGTGACGCGGCCGGCACCCCGCACCGCATCCGGCTGGGCGGCGCCAAGGCCAAGTTCGCCCCCCTGCTGCCCCGGCGGGCGGCCAAGGCCTGGGCGGCGGCCCTGATGTCCCCGCTCCTGGACGACTTCCCGGGCCGGGGCGACGAGCGGAAGCTGCTCCTCGAGACCCTGCCGACCGCCCTCAGCTTCAAGCACACCGAAGCCGCGGGCGGCCTGGGCGTCCACCGCAACACGGTCACCCAGCGCCTCACCCGAGCCGGCAAGATCCTCTCCCTAGACCTCCGAGGCTCCGCCAACGACCGCATCCTGACCCTCCTGGCCCTCGACATCCTCGCCCTACCGGACCCACCCGAGCCCCCGGCGCCGCATGGGACCCCGGCCCGGCACTCGGCCCCTGCCCCGGTCCCGCCGGGGACCCCGACCCCGCACCCGTCTCCCACCTCGGCCTCGCCCCAGGCCCCGGTCCCACACCCGGCCCCGGCGCCGCACATGGCTCCTGCCTCGGCCTCGCCCGAGGCCCCGGTCCCACACCCGGCCCCGGCGCCGCACATGGCTCCTGCCTCGGCCTCGCCCCAGGCCCCGGCTCCGCACCCGGCTCCGGACCCGCTCCCGCATGGGACCCCGGCCCCGAGCCCGGCTCCTACCTCGGCCTCGCCCGAGGGCCCGGTCCCACACCCGGCCCCGGCCCCGGCCCCGGCCCCGGTCCCACACGCGCACCCCGACACCCCAGCCCTCCCACACCCCGACGCCGAGACCCCCGCCCCTCCCCGGCCCCCCGACTTCGCCGCGCTGATGGCGCTCGCGGCAGAGGACGGCGGGCCCAAGGCCTGGGCGGAGGAGCGGCTGCGGCCGGTACGGGCGGATCAGCGCGACCTCGTCGAGACCCTGTGCGTCTGGCTGGAGAAGAACCTCAGCACCCGGGAGACCGCCCGCGCCCTCGGCCTCTCCGAGGCCACCGTCCGCAACCACACCCGCGACGCGGCCGCCCTCCTCGGCATGGACTTCTCCACGAAGATGGTCGGCATCACCGACACCGACGTGGTGACCGTGGCCGACATCGCCCTCGCCCTGCACGTCCTGCTGGGCCGCCCGGCCCTGACCCAGCCGCCCCGGCCCTGACCCGGGGCCCGCACCGCCACCCGACGGTCACGACACCCAACCCGTGCACGTGCCCCAACACGTGCACGGGCAGCCCCGAGACCCCCATCCGGATCGGCAAGGTCCGGCCCGCGACGTGACGCCCGGCCCACACCCCCGTGCCGGGCCCGGCGTCCCGTCGACGGACCGCCCGTCCGTCGACGGACCCACCGTAGGAAAACCGCCGGGAGCGGGCCATTGCACAAGTGCACAGTCCGCGCGCCCCGGCTTCGCGTTGTGCACAGTGAGACGTGTGTGACCCGCCGCCAGTGCGTTTCACCACCCCCACGCCTTGCGGAAGTGCACAGTCCGCTACGGCCCGGCACTGCCGGCCGCCCTGCCGCCCCGCCCGCCCCGCACAAAGGACTTGCACCTCACGCCACGTGAGGCCCCAGCCTGGAACACGTACCGACAAGGGAGCGGAAGTCATGAGCCACACCGTGGGACAGGTCGCGGGCTACGCCGGGATCACGGTCCGCACGCTGCACCACTACGACGAGATCGGCCTCCTCGTACCGAGCGAGCGCACCCACGCGGGTCACCGCCGCTACGGGGACGGCGACCTCGACCGGCTCCAGCAGATCCTGTTCTACCGGGAGCTCGGCTTCCCCCTCGACGAGGTCGCGACCCTGCTCGACGACCCGGAGGTGGACCCGCGGGCCCACCTGCGCCGCCAGCACGAGCTGCTGACGGCCCGGATCGAGAGGCTGCAGAAGATGGCCGCGGCCGTGGAGCACGCCATGGAGGCACGCAAGATGGGCATCAACCTCACCCCCGAGGAACGCTTCGAGGTCTTCGGCGACAACGACCCCGAGCAGTACGCCGAGGAGGCGGAACAGCGCTGGGGCGGCACGGAGGCGTACGCCGAGTCGCAGCGCCGCGCCGCCACGTACACCAAGGACGACTGGAAGCGCATGCAGGACGAGGTGGCCGACTGGGGCGCGCGCTACGACGCCCTGATGGCCGCCGGCGAGGCCCCGACCGGCGAGGCGGCCATGGACATGGCCGAGGAACACCGGCAGCACATCTGCACCTGGTTCTACGACTGCCCGTACGAGATGCACCAGGGTCTCGGCGAGATGTACGTCTCCGACGAGCGCTTCAAGACGTTCTACGACACCATGCGCCCCGGCCTCGCCGAACACCTGCGGGACGCGATCAACGCGAACGCGGCCCGCCGACGCCCCTGATCCCCCTCACCCCCTCCGGCCGCACCCCTGACCACACAGCTTGGTCTCAGTGCGGCCACAGGGCACTCTGGAGGAACCGGTGGAACCTCGTGGGGTGACCGTGCGTTGATAGCTTTGGTCACCCCTATGGGTCCCACCCCCTGTGCGACCCGCCCTCGTGGGTCCCCACCCACAGGCGTTCACTCTTCCTCACCCCCCAGGAGCCCGGAACCGTGCAGACGATCGCCCTCGGACCGAGCTGGCTGGATCCGGACTACCTGCTCAACTCTTTCGGCATCTGGGGCCTGCTCCTGATCGTGTTCGCCGAGTCCGGCCTGTTCTTCGGGTTCTTCCTGCCCGGTGACTCGCTGCTGTTCACGGCCGGCATGCTGATCACCTCCGACACGCTGGACTTCCCGCTGTGGCTGGCGATCGTGCTGATCTGCGTCTCGGCCATCCTGGGCGACCAGGTGGGGTACATGTTCGGCAAGAAGGTCGGCCCCTCGCTCTTCAGCCGTCCCGACTCCCGCTTCTTCAAGCAGGAGAACGTCACCAAGGCCCACGAGTTCTTCGAGAAGCACGGCCCGAAGTCCCTGATCCTGGCCCGCTTCGTGCCCATCGTGCGGACGTTCACGCCGATCATCGCGGGCGTCAGCGGCATGCGCTACCGCACGTTCCTCGTCTTCAACGTCGTCGGCGCCATCCTCTGGGGCGCGGGCGTCACCCTCCTCGGATCCTGGCTCGGTCAGATCGAGTTCGTGCACAAGAACATCGAGGCGATGCTCATCCTCATCGTCTTCATCTCGGTGCTCCCGATCATCTTCGAGCTCCTCAAAGCGCGGAAGGCCAAGAAGAACCAGCCGCAGCAGCCCGAGCAGCAGCGGTCCGCCGCCGCCCCGGTCATGGACGACGCCACGACCCAGCTCCGCCGCATCCCGCCGACCGACCAGCCCCAGCAGCAGTCGTACGACCAGAACCAGGGCTACGGCAACGAGGGCTACGGCAACCAGGGTTACGACAACCAGGGCTACCAGCAGCAGGGCTACCAGGAGGACTACGGCCACCAGCAGCCCCAACAGCAGCCCTACGCCCAGCAGTACCCGCAGAACGGCCAGTACCCCCAGGGTGGCCAGTACCCGCAGGGCGGTCAGTACCCGCAGGGCGGTCAGTACCCCCAGAACCAGAACCAGCAGGGCTACCAGGGCCAGGACCACCCGCGGTACTGACGACCAGGGTCCCGCGCCCCGCTTTCAAGGGGCGCGGGGCCGGGTCTGTTCGCGGCTCCGCCGCGTGGGCGCGATCAGCCACGACCGACCCGCGGCCGCCAACACTCGGCAGCCCCCGGGCCATTGGGCACCCGGCGCTAGAAGCCTCGCGTCCGCTTCGCGGCCTTACGGCCCGCCCGCGCGGCCCCCGGCAGGAACAACCGGAACAGCTCGGACCCCAGGTTTACCCCGATCGCGATGGCCATCGCCAGCGCCGCCGCCTTGGTGAGAGACACCAGCCCCGCGTCCACGTCGTTCTGCGCGAACCCCAACAACCCGAAGTACGTCGCCGAACCCGGCAGCAGCGGCCCGATCGCCGCGGTCGTATAGGGCAGCGCGGAGGCGAACCGGTACCGCGACAGCAACTGCCCGAACAGGCCCACCAGCCCGGCCGCCACCGCCGTGGAAGCCACCGGTGAGATCCCGCCCGCCTCGTGCATGGCCCCGTACACCGCCCAGGCCACACCGCCGTTGAGGGTCACCGCCAGCACGGTGGATCGTTCCTGCTGGAGCAGCAGCGCGAACGTCAACGACAGCAGCATCGACGCCCCGAGCTGCAGCAGCGGCCGGTCCGCGCTGCCGAGCGCCGCGTCCGGATGCAGCTCGGCGCCCAGCTTCACCCCGAAGTACAGGACGAGCAGCACGCCCACCACGATGCCCACGAAGAGGTACATGACCTCCAGGAGCCGCGCGGAGGCGGTGATGTAGAAGCCGGTCAGCCCGTCCTGCACACCCGCCACCAGCGCCCGCCCGGGCAACAGCGCGAACAGCCCACCGGTGATGACGGCGGACGCCTCCACGTCCACGTCCGCCACGGTCAGCGCCACCCCGATCGCCGCCGGGGGCATGGCCGCCACCAGGAACTGGTAGAACTCCGGCAGCCCCCGCCCCGAGCACAGCCAGGCCAGCCGGTCGCCGAGCATCGCGCCGAGCGCCGCCGCGACGAACACGACCACGCCACCGCCGACCAGCACGGACGCGGCCCCCGCCAGCAGCCCGCTCGCCAGGGTCAGCGTCCAGCCGGGATACGGATGCCGGTTGCGTCGCATCTCCGCGAGCCGCCGGTACGCCTCCTCCAGGGAGATCGCGCTCTCCGGGTCGCTGAGGTCGTCCACCAGCCGGAAGACCGCCGCCAGCCGGGTGTAGTCGGTGGCCCGGCGCCGGACGATCCGGGACGCCGTGACCGGGTCGTCCACCAGCGACGGCTGGTAGGTGACCGACAACTGGGTGAAGGTCACCGTCGGCTCGCAGCGGTCGAGGCCGTAGGAGCGGCACACGGCGAACATCGCCGCCTCCACGTCCTCCGCGCCCTCACCGCCCGCGAGCAGCAGCTCGCCGATACGCAGTGTGAGGTCGAGCACACGCGGCACGGCGGGCCCCGACTCGCCCTCCACACGCGCCGTCGGCGACTCCGGCGCGGGCCGCTCCGCCACCGGCATCCGCAGCATCGTGCGCATCCGGTCCTGCCAGGGCACGTCCTTGGTCAGACTGACCGCCGGGATCCCGCCGGCCGGGGTGAACGCGGCGGGCGCGTGCCGCGCGCTGTAGGTCCGCGGCACACTGAACGCCGACCCCTCGTGCTCGTCCTGGACCCCCTCCGGCGGCGCCAGCCCCTCCGGCAGCGCGAACTCGGACGTCGTCTGCGCCTCCGCCTCCGCGGCCGGCACGTCCAGCCCCGCGGGGATCGCGAACTCCGAGGTCACCGACGCGTCCCCGTCGATCCCCAGAGCGAATCCCACGGGCGCGAAGGCACTGCCCGCCTCGTCCGACACCGGCTTGCGGTCCTCCACCTGCCCGCCGTCCCCGGGCTCCGTCACTCCCACTCCGCCGCGCTCCCTGTACGACACCTCAGGTACGCCTCAGTATGCGCACCGACACACACGGATACGCGAACGGGCCACGCGCCCCTCCTGGGGACACGCGGCCCGTTCGCGGAATCGATCGGCAAGGCAGCCGAAGAACTCAGTCGGGGGTCAGTGACCGCCCTGCTCCTTGAAGCGCTTGTACGACTTCTCGACCTCGGCCTCGGCCTCGGCGCGGCCGACCCAGTCGGCGCCCTCGACGGACTTGCCGGGCTCCAGGTCCTTGTAGACCTCGAAGAAGTGCTGGATCTCCAGGCGGTCGAACTCCGAGACGTGGTGGATGTCACGCAGGTGCTCCACACGCGGGTCGGTCGCCGGGACGCACAGCAGCTTGTCGTCGCCGCCGGCCTCGTCCGTCATCCGGAACATGCCGATCGCGCGGCACTTGATGAGGCAGCCCGGGAAGGTCGGCTCGTCCAGGATGACCAGCGCGTCCAGCGGGTCGCCGTCCTCGCCGAGGGTGTTCTCGACGAAGCCGTAGTCGGTCGGGTAGGCGGTCGAGGTGAAGAGTCGACGGTCCAGGCGGATCCGACCGGTCTCGTGGTCCACCTCGTACTTGTTCCGCGAACCCTTCGGAATCTCGATCGTGACGTCGAACTCCACCGGTGACTCCTCCATGATCAACACATAGTTCTGGTGGTTAAGTGTCCCTCACGCAGGTGTGTGATCGCGAAAGGGGCTGGTGGTCGTGCGGGAGCCGAAGGTCTGGCGGGCCGCGAGACCCCGTGTGGTGCGGGTGGTGCACGGCGTGAAACCGGGGATCGCGCGCGTCACACGCGCCGTGCAGCCCGGTGCCGCGCGCGTCGCGCAGGCGGTGAAACCCGGCGTCGTACGCGTCACGAGCGCCGTCACGGCACGCTCTTCGCAGCTCACGGGGAGAGCGAAGAAACTCACGACCCTCCAGTTCACCGCCGGCGCGGCCACCCTGGGGCTGGTGTTCTCGGCCGGCGCGGTGGCCGCCGCCGGACCCTGGGACTCCTCCGGTCAGCGTACGGCCGAGCGCGACTGGGCGGCATCGCGCGAAGGCCAGGGTGGCGCAGATCACGGACGTAGTTCCGGTACGTCGTCCGGTAGCGCGGCGGGGGCGCCCAAGCCCGCGCCGAGCGCCCCCTCCGTCCTGGCCGGCCTCGGCGGCGCCTCGGGCGCGGGCTCCACGCCCGATTCCGCCGCCCTGTCGGCCCTCCTGGACCCGATCCTGAACTCCGCCGTCCTGGGCCCCCGCCGCGCGGCCTCCGTCGTCGACGTCGAGACCGGCGAGCAGCTGTACGCCCAGAACGCGGACGAGGCGCTGACGCCCGCCTCCACCACCAAGATCGCCACGGCCGCCGCGGCCCTCTCGGCGGTCGGCCCCGACCACCGCGTCAAGACCCGCACGGTGCTGAAGCCCGACTCCGCCGAGGTCGTCCTCGTCGGCGGCGGCGACCCCACCGTCACCGCCCACGAGGACACGGACGGGTACGCCAGCCTCCGCACCCTCGCCGACGAGACGGCCGCCGCCCTCGACAAGCGTCACCTGAACGAGATCACCCTCACCCACGACACCTCCCTCTACGAGGGCCCTGAGCAGCACACCATCGGCCCGAACCCCAACCTCGCCCTGGTCGTCCCGCTGATGGTCGACGAGGCCCGCCTCGACGACTCCTCCAGCGGCCAGGCGGACCGCGACCCGGACCCGGCGGGGGACGCGACCGCCGCGTTCGCGGACCTCCTGGAGGGCCGGGGCGTCAAGGTGAGGATCGAGGGCTCCACCACGGCCCCGAAGGACGCGAAGGAGCTCGCGGCGATCTCCTCCCCGCCCCTCTCCACCCTGGTCGAGCGCATGCTCACCCACAGCGACAACGACATCGCCGAGGCCCTCGCCCGCCAGGTCGCGCTCGCGACGGGCGAGCAGCCGAGCTTCGAGGGCGGCGCCGCGGCCATCAAGAAGGAACTGAAGAAGCTCGAAGTGCCCCTGGAGGGCGTCGAGTTCGCGGACGGCAGCGGCCTCAGCCGGGGCAACGCGCTGACCCCGGCCCTGCTCACCGCCCTGCTCGCCGAGTCCGCGGCCCCCGACCACCCCGAACTCCGCCCCGTCCTCACCGGCCTCCCGGTCGCCGGTTTCACCGGCACCCTGCGCGGCCGCTACCCCAGCGACGCCACCGGCACCGGCGTCGTCCGCGCCAAGACCGGCACCCTCAGCAACGTGAACACCCTCGCCGGCACCGTCGTCGACGCCGACGGCCGCCTCCTCGCCTTCGCCTTCCTCGCCACGGAGACCCCCCTGGAGAACACAGACCCGGCCAAGAACCTCCTGACCGAAGCCACCTCGACCCTGGCCACCTGCGGCTGCCGCTGAAGCCGGGGGAGAAGCAAGGGGCGCAGCCCCTGCTTCTCAGGGGCGCGGGGAACTGCGCGAGCAACCACGACCCACCCGCACGTGCCCACAGCCCTCAGGCACCCCCCACGGCCTGCCCCAAGCGGCAGCGCTCACGTACGGTTGACAACATGACTCGTATCGGTGGTGCCGAGATGGTCGACTGGAATCTCGCGGTGGCGACCGCGACCCGGCTCGTGCGGCCGGGCCCCGAGGTGAGCCGCGACGAGGCCCGGGCCATCGTCGCCGAGCTCCGCCGGCACGCGAAGGCCTCGGAGGAGCACGTCCGGGCCTTCACCCGGATGCTCCCCGACACGGGCGACGACACCCCCGTCCTCGTCGTCGACCGGCCCGGCTGGGTCCGGGCCAACGTCGCCGGCTTCCGGGAACTGCTGAAGCCGCTGCTCGACAAGATGCAGGAACGTCGCGGCAACACCCCCGGCGGAGCCGTCCTCGGCGCCGTCGGCGGCAAGGTCACCGGCGTGGAGCTGGGCATGCTCCTGTCCTTCCTGGCCTCCCGGGTCCTCGGCCAGTACGAGACCTTCGCCCCCGCGACCCGCGAACTGCCCGCAGGTGAGAACGGCGGCGGCCGACTCCTGCTCGTCGCCCCGAACATCGTGCACGTGGAGCGCGAACTCGACGTGCAGCCCCACGACTTCCGCCTCTGGGTCTGTCTGCACGAGGAGACGCACCGCACGCAGTTCACGGCCGTCCCCTGGCTGCGGGACCACCTGGAGGGTGAAATCCAGTCGTTCCTGGGGGAGACCGAGGTCGACCCCTCGACCTTCCTGGAGCGCATCAGGGAGGCCGCCCAGTCACTCGCGGGGGGCCGCCCCGAGGGCGAGGTCGGCGACGACGGTCACTCGATCGTGGAGTTGGTGCAGACCCCCGCCCAGCGCGAGATCCTCGGCCGGCTCACCGCCGTCATGTCCCTGCTGGAGGGCCACGCCGACTTCGTGATGGACGGCGTCGGCCCGGCCGTCGTGCCCTCGGTCGCCGAGATCCGCGAGAAGTTCCAGCAGCGCCGCGCCAAGGGCGCCTCCCGCCTCGACCAGGCCCTGCGCAAGCTGCTCGGCCTCGACGCCAAACTCCGGCAGTACCGGGACGGCGAGCGGTTCGTACGGGCGGTCGTCGAACAGGTCGGCATGGACGGTTTCAACCGGGTGTGGACCTCCCCGAACACCCTGCCGACCAAGGCGGAGATCGCCAAACCGGCGGACTGGGTCGCGCGGGTGCATCGCAAGGCGGAGTCGTGAGCCGCGCGTGAGCGTGGTGAACGAATCCGGCCGACGGCAGGTGAACGCCCCTCCAATCACCCGTCCGAGGGACCGTGAGCGAGGGGTAGGCGTGCAATGCTCGGGGAACGGCCCGTCTCTGTCACCATCTACACACTCTGAGTGACCGAGCTCGGGCTCACCCCCCGACAATTTCATGAAGGGAACCGGACATGGGTCCCCACCCCGCGGTCGCGGCGATACGCCTGGCGGTCCGCCGCGTACTCCACGACCTCCTCACCGAACACCACACGAACACCACCCTCCACGCGCCTGCCCACGCGCCTGCCCACGCGCCCGCCCACGCGCTCCCGGGCGCGCCCGCGGACCCGGGCGCACCACCGGTGCCCACGCCCCCCACGGCCGTACCCCCCGTGGCCGTGCCCGTCGAGGTCAGGCGTGGCGGTTCCGCGCGCCAGGGCGCCGCACGCGCGGGCTCCGGCGCGCACGAGCAGCCGCTCGTGCTCGTGGCGTGCTCCGGCGGCGCCGACTCCATGGCGCTCGCCTCCGCCCTCGCCTTCGAGGCACCCAAGCTCGGCGTCCGCGCCGGCGGCATCACCGTCGACCACGGTCTGCAGCCCGGCTCCGACCTGCGCGCCGAGGAAGTCGCCCTGCGCCTGCGGGAACTCGGCCTCGACCCGGTCGAGTCCGTCGCCGTCACCGTCGGCCGCGACGGCGGCCCCGAGGCCGCCGCCCGCGACGCCCGCTACGCCGCCCTGGACGCCGCGCTGGAACGCCACGGCGCCACCGCCGTCCTCCTCGGCCACACCCGCGACGACCAGGCCGAGACCGTCCTCCTCGGGCTGGCCCGCGGCTCCGGCATCCGCTCCCTGTCCGGGATGGCCGCGGTCTCGGGGGCCGACGGCCGCTACCGGCGCCCCTTCCTCCAGCTCGACCGGCAGACCGCCCGCAAGGCCTGCATGGTCCAGTCGCTGCCCGTCTGGGACGACCCGCACAACGCCGACCCCGCCTACACCCGCTCCCGGCTCCGCCACGAGGGCCTGCCCGCCCTGGAGAAGGCGCTCGGCAAGGGCGTCGTCGAGGCCCTCGCCCGTACGGCCCAGCTCTCCCGGGACGACGCCGACGCCCTCGACACCTGGGCCCGCCAGGCCGACCCCGCCGTCCGCGACGCCGCGGGCCAGCTGGAGTGCGCCAAGCTCTACGCCCTGCCGCCCGCGGTACGCCGCCGGATCCTGCGCCGGGCCGCCATCGAGGCCGGAGCCCCGGCGGGTTCCCTCTTCGCCCGGCACATCGAGGAGATCGACCGTCTCATCACCGGCTGGCGCGGTCAGGGAGCCATCAATCTCCCCGGCCGGGTCGTCGCCCGGCGGCAGGGTGGCAGACTGGTGATTCGGCAAGGCTGAATCCGGACGCCGACGGGGCCCGCGCGACGGGCCCCTGGCCCCCCGCACGCGACGCGGGCGTCCGGGAGCGGCCCTGGGACGACCGAAAGTGATGCGGGTGGACGCGAAAGACATGGGCACCGACCTCAAAGAGGTGCTCATCACCAAGGAAGAGATCGACGCGAAGCTGGCCGAGCTGGCCGCGAAGATCGACACGGAGTACGCGGGCAAGGACCTGCTGATCGTCGGTGTCCTCAAGGGCGCGGTGATGGTCATGGCGGACCTGGCCCGGGCCCTGTCCACCCCGGTCACCATGGACTGGATGGCTGTGTCCTCCTACGGCGCGGGCACCCAGTCCTCGGGTGTGGTGCGGATCCTCAAGGACCTCGACACCGACATCAAGGGCAAGCACGTCCTGATCGTCGAGGACATCATCGACTCGGGTCTCACCCTGTCCTGGCTGATCTCCAACCTCGGCTCCCGCGAGCCCGAGTCCCTGAAGATCTGCACGCTGCTGCGCAAGCCCGACGCCGCCAAGGTCGCCATCGACGTGGAGTGGGTCGGCTTCGACATCCCCAACGAGTTCGTCGTGGGCTACGGCCTCGACTACGCCGAGAAGTACCGCAACCTCCCGTTCGTCGGTACGCTCGCGCCCCACGTCTACGGCGGCTGAACCAACCCCCGTAAGACGCTCGGGAACCCCAGCGGGTTTCGCGCCGTTGGAGCATGCGAGGACGGTATTGACATCAGTCCGCTGCGGCTTCGTGTGACAAAGCTGGGGTACCGTCCGAAGAACAGTCTTTTATCAAACTCACTATGGCAGGAGGGACGGGGCGGCACCGCTCCGTATGGATGGACGTGAAGCGATACTTCCGTGGGCCAGTCATGTGGATCGTGCTGGCCGTCCTTGCCGTGGTCGTGTTGATGCAGGTCGTCGGCTCGTCCGGCGGCTACAAGACGGTGGACACCGGCCAGGTGGTCCAGGCGATCAATGACAACAAGGTCAAAGAAGCCAAGCTGACCACCGGCGAAGAGTCGACCATCAAGGTTCAGCTCAAGGACGGCCAGAAGATCGAGGGCAGCTCGAAGATCCAGGCGAGCTATATCGGCGACCAGGGCGTCACCCTCGCCAACACCCTGCAGGACAAGTTCCAGAACAAGCAGATCCCCGACGGTTACACGGTCTCCCCGACCAAGCAGAACGCTTTCGTCGGCATCCTGCTGTCTCTGCTCCCCTTCGTCCTCATCGTGGTCGTCTTCCTGTTCCTGATGAACCAGATGCAGGGCGGCGGCTCCCGGGTCATGAACTTCGGGAAGTCCAAGGCCAAGCTCATCACCAAGGACACCCCGAAGACGACGTTCTCCGACGTCGCCGGCGCGGACGAGGCCGTCGAGGAGCTCCACGAGATCAAGGAGTTCCTGCAGGAGCCGGCCAAGTTCCAGGCCGTCGGCGCCAAGATCCCCAAGGGCGTGCTGCTGTACGGCCCGCCCGGTACGGGCAAGACGCTCCTCGCGCGCGCCGTCGCCGGCGAGGCGGGCGTCCCCTTCTACTCGATCTCCGGTTCCGACTTCGTCGAGATGTTCGTCGGTGTCGGTGCCTCCCGGGTCCGTGACCTCTTCGAGCAGGCCAAGGCGAACGCCCCGGCGATCGTCTTCGTCGACGAGATCGACGCGGTCGGCCGTCACCGCGGCGCCGGCCTCGGCGGCGGTCACGACGAGCGCGAGCAGACGCTGAACCAGCTGCTCGTCGAGATGGACGGCTTCGACGTCAAGGGCGGTGTGATCCTCATCGCCGCGACGAACCGCCCGGACATCCTCGACCCGGCCCTCCTGCGCCCCGGCCGTTTCGACCGCCAGATCGCGGTCGACCGCCCGGACATGCAGGGCCGTCTGGAGATCCTCAAGGTCCACCAGAAGGGCAAGCCGGTCGCGCCCGACGTCGACCTGGGCGCCGTCGCCCGCCGCACCCCCGGAATGACGGGTGCCGATCTCTCCAACGTCCTGAACGAGGCCGCGCTCCTCACGGCCCGCAGCGACAAGAAGCTGATCGACAACCACATGCTGGACGAGGCGATCGACCGTGTGGTCGCGGGCCCGCAGAAGCGGACCCGGATCATGTCGGACAAGGAGAAGAAGATCACCGCGTACCACGAGGGCGGACACGCCCTGGTCGCGGCGGCCTCACCGAACTCCGACCCGGTCCACAAGATCACGATCTTGTCGAGAGGCCGTGCCCTCGGCTACACGATGGTCCTGCCGGACGAGGACAAGTACTCGACCACCCGCAACGAGATGCTCGACCAGCTCGGGTACATGATGGGTGGCCGCGCCGCCGAGGAACTGGTCTTCCACGACCCGACCACGGGTGCCTCGAACGACATCGAGAAGGCCACCAACCTGGCCCGGGCGATGGTCACGCAGTACGGCATGACCGAGCGTCTCGGCGCCATCAAGTTCGGCGGCGACAACAGCGAGCCGTTCCTCGGACGTGAGATGGCTCACCAGCGCGACTACTCGGAAGAGGTCGCCGCGCTGGTGGACGAGGAAGTCAAGAAGCTCATCGAGAACGCGCACAACGAGGCCTGGGAGATCCTGGTCGAGAACCGCGACGTCCTCGACAACCTCGTGCTGCAGCTGCTGGAGAAGGAGACGCTGGGCAAGGAGGAGATCGCCGAGATCTTCGCCCCCATCGTCAAGCGTCCGCCCCGGCCCGCCTGGACCGGCTCCTCCCGCCGCACCCCGTCCACCCGTCCGCCGGTGCTCTCCCCCAAGGAGCTCGCACTGACGAACGGCGCCAACGGCGCGGCTCCCGCGATCACCACCAAGGCGCCCGCCGAGGCGACCCCGGAGGAGAGCCCGGAGAGCTGACGCCACCGACGAGAACCGGCCACCGGGAGCCCCTCGGCTCCCGGCCCGGTCCGCCTCGTCAGGCCCGGAATGATTGCCGCGCCCCCCTGGTTCTAGCCTGGGGGGCGCGGCATTTTCGTATGGCCGAAAGAGGGCCGCAAGAAGGCCGAGGACGAGACGCGTCATCCGTACGTGTCACAGGCTCAGGAGCGAGGCACGACATGACCGACCCCGTGACGCTGGACGGCGAGGGCACCATCGGCGAGTTCGACGAGAAGCGCGCCGAGAACGCCATCCGCGAACTGTTGATCGCCGTCGGCGAGGATCCCGACCGGGAGGGCCTCCGGGAGACGCCGGGGCGGGTGGCGCGTGCGTACAAGGAGATCTTCGCGGGGCTGTGGCAGCAGCCGGAGGACGTGCTGACCACCACGTTCGACCTCGGTCACGACGAGATGGTGCTGGTCAAGGACATCGAGGTGTACAGCACCTGCGAGCATCACCTGGTCCCGTTCCGGGGTGTCGCCCATGTCGGCTACATCCCGTCCACCAGCGGCAAGATCACCGGGCTGTCGAAGCTGGCGCGGCTCGTGGACGTCTACGCCAGACGCCCGCAGGTGCAGGAGCGGATGACGACGCAGATCGCCGACTCGCTGATGGAGATCCTGGAGCCGCGCGGGGTGATCGTGGTCGTGGAGTGCGAGCACATGTGCATGTCGATGCGGGGCATCCGCAAGCCGGGCGCGAAGACCATAACGTCGGCGGTGCGCGGTCAGCTCAGGGACGCGGCGACCCGCAACGAGGCGATGAGCCTCATCATGGCCCACTGACCCTCCCCCAGTCCCGGGAGCGGAGGACCGCGGCCGCTGCCGGGGGCCTAGGCTTGACGCATGAGCAAGCAGAACCGGCGTGGGCGCGTGGCCGGAATGCCCGGGTGGGACCGCTGCGCGGTCATGGGTGTCGTCAACGTCACCCCGGACTCCTTCTCCGACGGCGGCCACTTCTTCGACACCACGGCGGCGGTCAAGCACGGCCTGGACATGGTCGGGGAGGGCGCGGACCTGGTGGACGTCGGCGGTGAGTCGACCCGCCCCGGTGCCGCCCGCGTCGACGAGGCGGAGGAACTGCGTCGGGTCGTCCCGGTCGTCCGGGGGCTGGCCTCCGAGGGCGTCACCGTGTCCGTGGACACCATGCGCGCGTCCGTGGCCGAGCAGGCCCTCGCCGCCGGTGCGGCCCTCGTCAACGACGTCAGCGGCGGACTGGCCGATCCCGCGATGATCCCGGTCGTCGCCGACGCGGGCGCCCCCTTCGTGGTGATGCACTGGCGCGGCTTCCTGGAGGGCGGCAACGTCAAGGGCGTCTACGAGGACGTCGTCGCCGAGGTGCTCCAGGAACTGCGCGCGCGTGTGGAGGCCGTGCTGGAGGGCGGTGTCGCGGCGGACCGGATCGTCGTCGATCCGGGCCTGGGCTTCTCCAAGGACGCCGAGCACGACCTCGCCCTCCTCGCGCACCTCGACCGGCTGCACGGGCTCGGCCACCCCCTGCTGGTCGCCGCCTCCCGCAAGCGGTTCCTCGGGCGGGTGCTGGCGGGCTCCGAGGGGGCCCCGCCGCCCGCGCGGGAACGGGACGCCGCCACCGCCGCCGTGTCGGCCCTGGCCGCGCAGCAGGGCGCCTGGGCGGTCCGCGTGCACGAGGTCCGCGCCACTGCCGACGCGGTCCGCGTGACCCGCGCCATCGAAGGGGCCCGGGAGCGGTGAGCGCTCCCCACACCGACGTCGAACAGGTCGAACTCGCCAACCGGGCCTTCTACGAGGCTCTGGAACAGGGCGACTTCGAGACGCTCTCCTCGCTCTGGCTGGTCCCGGCCGACGTGGGAGTGGACGAGGAGTGGCACGACCCCGCCGAGACCGGCGTGATCTCCTGCGTCCACCCCGGCTGGCCGGTCCTCACCGGGCGCGGCGAGGTGCTGCGGTCGTACGCGCTGATCATGGCCAACACGGAGTACATCCAGTTCTTCCTGACCGATGTGCATGTCTCGGTCACCGGGGACACCGCGCTCGTCACCTGCACCGAGAACATTCTCAGCGGGGGACCGGCGCCGGACGGCGGTGACGAGCTGGGGCCGCTCGTGGGGCAGCTGGTGGTCGCCACGAATGTGTTCCGTCGCACATCCGACGGCTGGAAGCTCTGGTCGCACCACGGGTCCCCGGTCCTGACGGAATCCGACGACGACGAGGGCGAGGAGTCACCTTCCTGAGTGGGCGGGCGGTCTGTGGGGCCCAAGGGGTGATTGGGGACACGGGTGCGCGGGTAGGGGCGGCTTCCGACCCGTGAGCCGCGGCGTTCCCTGGGGAAACGCTCGATGAACCCTGTCCGTACGGAAGTGGAATCGAGCCTTCCGTCGGTGAGTACTGTCAGTGCCCGCAGGTAGATTCGAAGGTGGCCGGCGTGCCGACCGTGCTCGGACACGGAGGACGTCGGCCGTTCCCGACGACTGCAGGAGTGATTCGCGTGGATCGTGTCGCGCTGCGCGGCCTCAGGGCCCGTGGGTACCACGGGGTGTTCCCGGGCGAACGCGAGGAGGGCCAGACCTTCGTCGTGGACCTCACGCTCGGGCTGGACACCCGGCCGGCCGCGGCCGACGACGACCTGGCGAAGACCGTGCACTACGGGATCGTGGCGGAGGAGGTCGTCGCCATCGTCGCCGGCGAGCCGGTGAATCTCATCGAGACGCTCGCCGAGCGCATCGCGCAGGCCTGTCTGCGGCATGAGGTGGTCCAGGAGGTCGAGGTCACCGTCCACAAGCCGAACGCGCCGATCACGGTCCCCTTCGACGACACGACCGTCACCATCACCCGGAGCCGAGTATGACCGCGTTCTTCACCGGGGGTCAGAGCGACCCGACCGTCCAGCCGGTACCGGCCTCCGTCGTGCAGAAGGTGGACGAGGCCGACACGACCCTGCACAACCCCCGCCGGGCCGTGATCTCCATCGGCTCCAACCTCGGCAACCGGCTGGAGAACCTCCAGGGCGCCGTCGACGCCCTGGAGGACACCCCGGGCGTGCGCATCAAGGCCGTGTCGCCGGTGTACGAGACCGAGCCGTGGGGTGTGGCGCCGGGCAGCCAGCCCTCGTACTTCAACGCGGTGGTGGTCCTGAAGACCACCCTGCCGCCCTCCTCGCTGCTGGAGCGGGCCCAGGCCGTCGAGGAGGCCTTCCACCGGGTGCGGGACGAGCGGTGGGGCCCGCGCACGCTGGACGTCGACATCGTGGCGTACGCGGACGTCGTCTCCGACGACCCGGCCCTGACCCTGCCGCACCCGCGCGCGCACGAGCGGGCGTTCGTCCTCGCGCCGTGGCACGACGTGGAGCCGGAGGCCCAGCTCGCCGGCCGCGGTCCGGTCGCCCTCCTCCTCGACGGCATCACCCGCGAGGGTGTGTCGCCCCGCGCCGACCTGGAACTCCAGCTGCCCGAGTAGTCGTTAAGGTCTACCGGGTCGGGATCATCCCCGACGGCGTCGGGACCACCGGCCGGGCCGACCACCCGGTGCCCGTGGGGCCCGGCGTTCCGTGGACCATCGGGCTCGTCGAAGGGGCATCGTGAAAGAGCTGCGCATCAGGACGCTGGCCGCGGTGTTCGTGGTGGCGGGGGTGCTGTCCTGGGCCGGGGCCCGGCTGTGGAACTCGGTGGACACCCTGCCGAGCGTCCCGCTGGCCGCTCCCATCGTGCTCGCCCTGATCGCCGTCGTCCTGACGGCCACCGCGCTGTCGCTGCGCAGCCGGCTCAAGGCCCAGCGGGAGCGCCGGCCGGAGGCGAAGGGCGTCGACCCGCTGATGGCCGCCCGCGCCGTCGTCTTCGGCCAGGCCAGCGCTCTCGTCGCCGCCCTCGTCGCCGGGATGTACGGCGGGGTCGGCGTCTTCCTCCTGGAGTCCCTGGAGGTCCCGGCCCGCCGCGACCAGGCCATCTACGCCGGGTTCTCCGTCCTCGCGGGCATCGGCGTCATAGTGGCCGCCTTCTTCCTGGAGCGCGTCTGCAAGCTTCCGGAGGACGACGACACGGGCGGCGGGGCGGCGCGGGCGACGTAGCCGGGCGGGGGAGCGGGGCGGTGCGGCCGACCCGTGAGCCGGCCGCGCCGTTCACGCGGCGCTGCGCGCCGAGTGTTCCGACGAGCGCACCGCGTGGGCGCAGGGGGCCGGAGCCTTCGCGCGGCGGCGCAGCAGGCGGGGCAGGGCGAGGTTGACGAAGCCCTCGGCCTGCATCGCGGCCAGGCCGATGCGGGGGAGGTCGCGGGACGTGGCGTAGACGACGAAGCGGGGCTCCCAGCGCGGCCGGAACTTGGCGTTGAACTTGTAGAGGGACTCGATCTGGAACCAGCGCGAGAGGAAGACCAGCAGGCCGCGCCAGGCGCGCAGCACCGGGCCGGCGCCGATCTTCTCGCCGCGGGCCAGGGCCGAGCGGAACATCGCGAAGTTCAGGGAGACCTGGCGGACGCCCAGGCGGGGGGCCGCCTGGAGGGCCGCGACGATGAGGAGTTCGTTCATGCCGGGGTCGGCGGAGCGGTCGCGGCGCATCAGGTCCAGCGAGGCGCCGTCCGGCCCCCAGGGCACGAAGTGGAGAACGGCCTTGAGGTCGCCGTACGGGCCGGGGGTCTCGTCGGCCTTGTGCGCGGTGGCGATGAGACAGTCCCCGTCGCCCGGGTCGCCGATGCGGCCCAGCGCCATCGAGAAGCCGCGCTCGGTGTCGGTGCCGCGCCAGTCCTCGGCGGCCCGGCGGATCCGGTCCAGCTCGGCCTCCCCGAGGTCACGGACGCGCCGTACCCGGGTCTCGTAACCGAGGCGCTCGATGCGCTTCACCATTTGACGCACGTTGCGCATCGCACGTCCGGCGAGGGAGAAATCCGCGACGTCCACCACCGCCTCGTCGCCCAGTTCGAGGGCGTCCAGGCCGGTCTCGCGGGTCCAGACCTCCGCGCCGGTCTCCGAGCAGCCCATGACGGCCGGGGTCCAGGAGTGGGCCCTGGCCTCGTCCATGAAGCGTTCGATCGCGCCGGGCCAGGCCTCGACGTCGCCGATCGGGTCGCCGCTGGCGAGCATCACCCCGGAGACGACGCGGTACGTCACCGCCGCCTTGCCGCTCGGGGAGAAGACGACCGCCTTGTCCCGGCGGAGCGCGAAGTGGCCGAGTGAGTCGCGGCCACCGTGCCGGTCGAGCAGGGCGCGCAGCCGCACCTCGTCGTCGTCGGTGAGGCGGGCCGCCGGGTGTTCGGGGCGGAACGCCAGGTAGATGGTGGTGACGGCGGTCAGCAGACCGAGGGCGCCGAGCGAGAAGGCCACCGTCCAGGACGTGGAACCGGCGTAGTCGACCGGGCCCTCGAAGCCGAACAGGCCGTAGATGACGTGTTCGAGCCGGTCGGCGAGGCTCGGGTCGCCCACCATGCGCCCGGGGTGGGCGCTGACGACGACCAGACCGAGGACGATCGAACCGGCGCCCATCAGCACGAAGTTGGCGAGCGCCCGCCAGCGGCTGGTGGGGTCGGGCAGGGCGCGGAACTCGTCCCGGTGCCGCAGGAGGGGGACGAGCAGCGCGAGCGAGACGAGCACACCGACGAGCGAGTGCCGGTAGGTGAACTGGGCGATGGCCCCGGCCGGGAGCAGGACCACGGCCGCGCGCCAGGCCCGCCGTTTGCGCCGGCGCAGACCGTGGGCGAGCAGGAGCAGCAGGACGCCCACGCTCAGGGACAGCGCCGCCGCGAACGGGCCGAGCGCGCCGGGGAGCACCTCGGCCAGGGCGTGCATACGGCTGTTGCGGAAGCGGGGGAACACCCCCGCGGCGATGTCCACGAGCCCGACGAGCGTGCAGGCCCTGGCGACCAGGGCGGGCACGGCCTCGGGGCGCGGGCCGCGCAGTACGCCGCGCAGGGCGCCCTGCATCGCGCCCCGGCGCGCGCCCTTCAGCGGCCGGTCGGCGCTCGGCGCGAGTCGGTCCGACCGGACCGGAACCGCACCCGACATTTCCCCATCTGTCCTGACAGACATCGCATCCCGTAGTTCCGCGAGAGAGCTTGGATCCGGTGCCTTTTCCGGCATCCGGCGACATTGCGCCCTCTAGGACGGTGCCTCGGCGGGGGAGGTTCACTCTCCATCGGAAAGCTGAACCAAAGGGCAGGGAAAGACAAGGAAAGAAAGGGCGGCGGGCGACGGTCCGATGGGTCTTACGAGCAACAAGGTGCTGGTGCTGGCGGTGCTCTCCGCCGTGCTGCTGTTCATCGGGACGGTGTGGCTGTGGCCGCGCCTGGCCCGGCGCGGGTGGCGGGCCGTCAGCGGTCGGATCGTCATACTGCTGGCCACGCAGGTCGCCGTCTTCGTGGCGGTCGGCCTCGCCGCCAACCAGGCCTTCGGCTTCTACGCCAGCTGGGCCGACCTCCTCGGCAGGGAGACCGGTCAGGGGGTGGTCGTCGACCATGACGGGGTGGAGACCGGGGGCCCGTTGCGGGTCGTCGACACCCAGCAGGTGAACGTGGCGGGCGGCGGGCGTCCCGAGGTCGGCGGCCAGATCCAGAAGGTCGAGATCGTCGGCCGTACGAGCCGGATCGCGAGCCCGGCGTACGTGTATCTGCCGCCGGAGTACTTCCAGCCCCGGTACCGCACCCGCAGTTTCCCCGCCGCGGTCGTCCTCACCGGCTACCCGGGCACCGCCGAGGCGCTCATCAAGGGGCTCCACTTTCCGCAGACGGCCCACGCGTTGGCCCGGGACGGGAAGGCCCAGCCGATGATCCTGGTCATGCTGCGGCCGACGGTGGCACCACCGCGCGACACCGAGTGCGTGGACGTCCCGGGCGGGCCGCAGACCGAGACGTTCTTCGCCCGGGATCTGCCGGACGCCGTGGGCCACCACTACAGGGTCGGCAAGAGGCCCGGCAGTTGGGGCGTCATCGGCGACTCGACCGGTGGCTACTGCGCGCTGAAACTCGCCATGCACCACCCCGGGGTGTTCGCCGCCGGCGCGGGCCTCTCGCCGTACTACAAGGCGCCGATCGACCCGACGACCGGTGATCTCTTCCAAGGGAACAAGACGCTGCGGAACGAGGCGGACCTGTTCTGGTATCTGAAGCACCGTCCGGCGCCGGACACCTCTCTGCTGGTCACCAGCAGCAAACAGGGGGAGACCAACTACAAGGCCACGCTGAAGTTCATCGAACAGGTGAAGGAGATCCGGCCGACGCGGATCTCCTCGATCATCCTCGACAGCGGCGGGCACAACTTCAACACGTGGCGCCGGGAGATCCCGGCGACGTTGCAGTGGGTCAGCGGGCGGTTGAGCGATCGGTGAAGTCGGCCGGTTGACGGGCGGGGCGGTCACGGTCCGGCGACGGGGCGGCGACGAGTTCGGTAACGGTTCGGGGGTGGCTCCGGGGCGAGTTCGGGGCGCGTTCGGCAATTCGGGGAATTCGGCGGCGGGGAAAGAGACGGATGCGGCCAAGGCGTATCCGGATTCAATGAGGTTGATCCAGTCGAGGAGTCGCCGGTGGGCGCATTGCCGCCCCCGCGGCGGGCACGCTTGTGAAGGCGTGTGAGAGGTGAGAGGGGCGGCTGAGTTTTTGCGGCCCGGGGCACCATCATTCGCCTACGCGCGGTAAGTTTCTGGCCATGCCACGTGGACGTCACCGCCATTCACCGCCTCTGCACAGGCTGCTGCCCCCCACGGCGATCGCAGGCGTCTCGCTCGTCTGCGCCCTTGGGCCATGGATGTTCTCCGAACCGTCGGTGCTGCGGGTCACCGCCGCCGTCGCAGCGGCGACCGCGGCCGTGGGCGCGGCGGTCATGCGCCGCTGGGACGTCGAGGCGGGCAAACGCGTCGCCGACCTCACGCGCGCGCGGGCGAGCGACGAGTGGCGTCACGAGGAGAAGGTCGCCGAACTGGAGACCGACCTCGACGAGTCCCGTGAGCTGCGCACCAAGCTGGAGCACAAGCTTCGCGCCAAGCGCACCGAACTGGCCAACCTCCGCAACGAGCACGCGGCGCTGCTGCGGCGCTATGCCACCGCCGAGACCGAGCGGGCCAGCGCCCTGGAGGGCCGCCGTCTGCTGGAGATCGAGGCGACCGGCCCCGAGGACGCGCGGGCGCTGCCGGCGGCCGACGCGGACGCGGGTGACGGCGACGGCGACAGGGCCACGGCGGCGTCCCGGACCTCTACGGTGCCGCCCCAGGGGGTGCCTGTGCAGGGTGCGCCCTGGGCCTCGTGGGAGACGGCGTCCAAGGCCGCGGCGGCGAAGGCGGCGGCACGGGACGCTACGGGCGGGGCGGGTACGGGGACTTCGGCCGAAAAGGGTGCGGAGGGCGACGCCAAGGCGGAGAAGTCGGTCACCTCGGTGTTCTCGCCGACCGGTTCGTCTCTCTTCCTGCGCGCGAACTCGGCGTTGGACCGGATCATCACGCAGCGGGGCGCGGAGGAGGCCGGGGCGGACGAGGAGGGTGCCGCCGAGTCCGTAGCGACCGGGGCCGAGGAGGAGACCGCGTCCGAGGGCTTCGAACCCGAGGGGTCCGACTCCGGGGACTCCAGCGCTGAGGAGCCCAGCACCGAGCACTCCAGCACGGAGGCCGGGGGCGAGCCCGCCGGTGATCCGGTCGCTGAGCCGAGCGATGAGCCGTCCGAAGAGCTCATCGGCGAATCGGTGGACGAACTGGGGGGCGAGCCGGTCGAGACGTCCACCGAGCCCGCTCCGTCCACCGAGCCCGCCGATGAAACGGCCAAGGGGGAGGGGGCGAAGGGGAGCGGTTCCCCGAAGGGTCCTTCTCCCAAGGGTGATCCGGACGGGCCGACGGACGGGGGCACGCGGCAGGGACGTTCCGCCGAGGCGGAGGAGGAGCCGGTTCCGGTGCTCACCGCCGAGGAGGGCGACGCGGTGGGGAGGTCGGCGGCGCCCCAGGGGCACGAGCGCGCGGCCGGTGGCCCCGTACCCGTGGCGGCCGCGCCGGCCGACTCGACGGGGGTCGGGGAGTTGACCCGCGTGGCGCCCTCGGGCCGTGTGGAGCACGGACAGCAGGCGGGGCCGGTGGTGCAGGCGGCGCTGCCCGCGCTTCCGCCGGCCGGTCACTTCACGGTGCCCACGGCCGTGGCGGTCGTTCCGGCGGCGCCGCAGCGGAAGACGGCCGTCGAGGGAGGGTTCGACTTCTTCGGTACGCAGAAGGAGGCGGACGCCCTGGACGCCGTACAGAACGAGGACCTCGCGGACGTGGTCGGCCAGGAGGCGCTCGCGCTCCACAAGGCCGAGTCGGAGGCCCGGTTCAAGCGCGCCGACGAGGCCGCCCGAGGCATCGGCCAGGTCATCGACCTCACGGCGCACGACGAGACGGAACAGATCGACCTCCAGGGACTGCGCACGGCGGCGTCCTAGCCGACGGAGGTCACCGCGTCCCCCTTGCGGCCGCCCACCCCTTCTGGTGGGCGGCCGTAGGTCTGTCCGGGCGGTTCAGGATCTCCCCGCCCCGGCAGACACCGGCTTCCTGATGCGCGCCCCATCCCCGCCAAGTCCCCCGTCCCCGCCGTGTCCTACGCCATCCACCGGTCCGGCAGCGCCTCCCGGCGGCCCGTTCGGGAGCGTTCCGCCTGGGCCCGCAGCAGGGCCGCCGCCTCGTCCGCGTCGCGCAGTCGCGCCGTCACCGTCTTGTTGGCGCCGGTGTCGACGTGCACGTCGGCGAGCCGCTTGTGCCGCTTCCAGGGCCCCTGGGACAGCCGCACGCTCTGCACCTTCGCATGCGGTACGAGGTCGAGCCGGCGGCGCAGCAGCCCGTGCCGCGCCGCGAACACCTTGTCGTCGACGGCCAGCCCGTACCCCCGCCACCACCACGGCACGCACCATCGCGCGCGCCCCGGCGGCCGTACGAGCGCCGTCGCGCCCGGCACGTCCACCCCCGGCAGCACCCGCGCGATCACCGACTCGGCCACCTCACGCGGCGCGACCGGCAGCAGGACGGAGTTGGTCGAGCCCGCCACGTCCAGCTCGACCCGGACCCACCCGCGGCGCCGCCACAACAGCGGTTCGACGAGGCGCACGGTCTGCACGCGCCCGGGCGGCACCGTCTCGTGGGCCCGGTCGAGGAGCCCGTGGTCGATGCGGAGCCCGTCGGGGGAGTCGCCCACCGTCCAGTCGTACTCCGCGACGAACCGTCCCACGCTGCTCGCCCCGGCGGCGCCGAGGAGCGGCAGCGCGGTCGCGAGGACGGTCCACACGCTCTCCGTGGCGAACCACAGCACGGACGGGACGACGACCGCGGCCACCAAGGTCCCCCACGTGGCGCCGGTCAGGACGAGGGACATCGCCAGCACGCCCGCCGGGACCTTCAGCAACTGCCGTACGGGCGCCTCGCCGACCTCGTGCGCGGTGTCCGGCGCGAAACCGGCCGCGCGGGCCAGGAGTTCGGCCCGCAGCGCGCCGGCGTGCGCCTCGCCGAGATACGCCAGCTCGTCCTTCTTGTCGGTGCCGACGACATCGAGTCTGAGTTTGGCCACGCCCACGATCCGGGCCAGCAGCGGGCGGGTGACGTCGATGGCCTGAATGCGTTCGAGACGGATGTGGGCCGTGCGGCGGAACAACAGGCCCGTACGGATGCGCAGTTCGCTGTCCGTCACCGCGAAGTGGGTGAACCACCAGGTCAGGAAGCCGTAGAGAGCGGCGGCCGGGAGGAACACCGCGAGCCCGATCAGCAGGGTCGTCGTGTCGAGCCGCAGCAGCTGCCGCTGTGCGCCGTCCGGATCGTGCACCCCCCATCCGATCAGTACGGCCACCGGTGCCCAGGCCCGCCGCAACGGCGTCACCGGATGCAGCCGATGCTCGACGACCGGCTTCTCCGCCCCCGCTCCGTCGACCCCCACCGCGTCGTCCCCCAGCGCCCCGCCCGCGTCCTGTGCCGACACCGTCACAGCCCCGCCGATCGGGCCTCGCCCAGCTGGGTCAGGTGGTCGCGCAGGCGTTCCGCCTCGGCCGGGTCGAGGCCCGGGATGCAGGCGTCCGTGGCGGCCGCGGCCGTGTGCAGCTGCACGCTCGCCAGGTTGAAGTGCCGCTCGACGGGACCGGAGGTCACCTCGACCAGCTGCATGCGCCCGTACGGCACCACGGTCTCCTCGCGCCAGAGCACGCCTCGGCTGATCAGCAGGTCGTCGGCCCGTTCGGCGTACCGCCACGACCGCCAGTTGCGGCCCAGCATCGACCACCCCCAGAGCAGCAGCCCCAGGGGCAGAAGCGCGAACGCCGCCCACGGCGGCCCCGCCAGCCAGCCCAGCAGGGCGGCCGTACCGGCGGTGATCGGCACCAGCCACACCACCAGCAGCAGCCGTCTCATCCGCAGCAGGCCGGGCGGCAGGCCCGTCCAGACCGGCTCGTCCTCCGCCGGTCCGGCGCCGTCCTCGAAGGTCCCCAAGCTCCCCGTCTCCATTCCGAAAGCGTACGTACGACAGACTGTGCCCATGACCCCCCCGACGGAGACCCGAGAGACGACGGTCGGTATCGGCGGTGCCGCCGAGAGCACGGACATGGTGCTGAACATCGGCCCGCAACATCCGTCCACGCACGGCGTGCTGCGGCTTCGGCTGGTCCTCGACGGCGAGCGCATCCAGCACGCCGAGCCGGTGATCGGCTATATGCACCGGGGCGCGGAGAAGCTCTTCGAGGCGCGTGACTACCGCCAGATCATCATGCTCGCCAACCGCCACGACTGGCTCTCCGCCTTCTCCAACGAACTCGGCGTCGTCCTCGGCGTCGAACGCATGCTCGGCATGGAGGTCCCGGAGCGCGCGGTCTGGATGCGCACGCTCCTCGCCGAGCTGAACCGGGTCCTGAACCACCTGATGTTCCTCGGCTCGTACCCGCTGGAGCTCGGCGGCATCACCCCGGTCTTCTACGCCTTCCGGGAGCGCGAGGAGCTCCAGAACGTGATGGAGGAGATCTCCGGCGGGCGGATGCACTACATGTTCAACCGGGTGGGCGGTCTGAAGGAGGACCTGCCGGCGGGGTGGACCGCACGCGCGCGTGCGGCCGTCGCCGACGTCCGCTCCCGGATGGACGTCTTCGACGACCTGGTGCTCGGCAACGAGATCTTCCGGGGGCGTACGCGGGACGTGGGCGTCCTCACGCCGGAGACCGTGCACGCGTACGGGGTCAGCGGCCCGATCGCCCGCGCCTCCGGTGTCGACTTCGACCTGCGCCGCGACGAGCCGTACCTGGCGTACGGCGACCTCCAGGACGTCCTGCGGGTCGTCACCCGGGACGAGGGCGACTGCCTCGCCCGCTTCGAGTGCCTGCTGGAGCAGACGCACAACGCCCTCGCCCTCGCCGACGCCTGCCTGGACCGGCTGGCCGACCTCCCGCCCGGCCCCGTCAACCAGCGTCTGCCGAAGGTCCTCAAGGCCCCCGAGGGGCACACCTACGCCTGGACCGAGAACCCCCTCGGCATCAACGGCTACTACCTCGTCAGCAAGGGCGAGAAGACCCCGTACCGCCTCAAGCTCCGCTCCGCCTCGTACAACAACATCCAGGCCCTCACGGAACTGCTGCCGGGCACGCTGGTGGCCGACATGGTGGCGATCCTGGGCTCGCTGTTCTTCGTGGTGGGGGACATCGACAAGTAGGGCGGCCTGCCTTCCTAGTCGCGGGGCAGCGGGTTCGGGATGCCGACCGGTTGCAGCAGCCACCCGAAGTCGCCCAGGCCGCCCGGCGCGGTCAGCTCGGCGGCCTCGCCCGCGCCCGCGAGGGCCCGTACGTACGCCGCCGGGTCGCTGGTCGCCAGGGAGAGCGGTGGACGGCCGCCGGTGACACCCAGGGCGCGCAGGGCCTCCCGCTGGGTGAGCAGCCGGGCCCCCGGCAGAGCGCACGCGTCCAGTGCCACATGCGCGGTGATGTCGCACGACCCGTCCGGGACCGGCGTGGTCTCCCGCCCGTCCCGGAACCCGGTGAGCGTCCCGAAGGGCGGCCGGGAGCCCGCCAGGTGCGCGTAGTCGACGGCGACGGCGAGCCCCCGCTCGACGCCCGCCACGGCGGCGGCCCACGCCCGGTCCCGGGGCAGCCCGACCTCGGCCCGCAGCCCCTCCTCCGGGGCGAGCGGCCACCACCGGCCCAGCCACTCCGCCTCGGCCCCGCCGACGGGCGCCCCGAGCGTCTCGCCGCCGTCCTCCGCCACGAGCACCAGCCGCGCCACGCCCGCCGCGTCCACCTCGACGACGTCCACGGGCACGTTGTCCAGCCACTCGTTGGCGAACAGCAGCCCGCGGATCCCCGTCGGCGGCTCGGCCGTCCACTCGATGCGGTGATCGAGACCGGGGGGCCGGTCGGCCAGTTCGACGGCGTACGCGCGCGTGCGGGACGCGACATCGGCGGGCAGCGCGTCCAGCACCCCGCCCACCAGCTCCCCGTGCCCGGCCGCCATGTCCACGAAGTCCAGCTCCCCGGGCCGCCCCAACACCTCGTCCACCCGGCACAGCAGCCGGGCCACGGCGGCGGCGAAGAGCGCGGAGGCGTGCACGGAGGTGCGAAAGTGCGCGGAGGGCCCGTCCGGCCGCAGATAGAAGCCCCCCGGCCCGTACAGCGCCTCCTCGGCCGCCGCCCGCCACGGCCGCGCCCCCTCAGGGGAGCGGGACCCTGACGTATGCGTCTCCGCCGCGTGGGCGTGACCGGTCCCACATGACCCGCAGCCGCGAACCGACGCACCCTCCCGGACTCCTGGACGATCCCTCATCACGCCAGGCTAAGCGGAACGGCCAAGGCCGCCTCCACCTTGGGGAGTACATGCCCCCGTCATGGATCGGCCCTCCGGTTGACCCGGGCACACCGCGCGCTTCCCTACGCTGGGTTACGTGCAGCGCCTCTATGACTTCCTCCGCCGACACCCGACCTGGGTCGACAGCTTCTGGGCCGTCGTCCTGCTCGCGGTGACCATGGCCGGCGGAGCGATCGACCCCGACTACGCGACCGGCATGAACGAGACCGCCTTCGTGGTGATCTCGCTCGTGCTCTGTCTGTCGATCGCCCTGCGGCGCCGTATGCCCGAGAAGATGCTGATGCTGGCCGCCGCGGCGGGCATCGCGCAGCTCATCCTCGACGTGCCTCGCATCCCGGCCGACTTCGCGATGCTCGTGGTCATCTACACGGTCGCGGCGAACGGCGCCCGCTGGGCCTCCTGGTTCGCCCTGGGCGGCGGCCTCTGCGCGGCGACGCTGGGGCAGCTGCGCTGGACCGAGGACGACACGAGCACGATGGGCAACGCGGTGCTCGCGCTGTTCCTGACCGTGCCCTTCGCCCTCGCCTGGGTCCTCGGCGACTCGCTACGGACCCGCCGCGCGTACTTCGCGCAGCTGGAGGAGCGCGCCGCCCGCCTGGAGAAGGAGCGCGAGGCACAGGCCAAGGTCGCGGTCGCCGCCGAGCGGGCCCGGATCGCCCGTGAGCTGCACGACGTCGTCGCGCACAACGTGTCCGTGATGGTCGTCCAGGCCGACGGCGCCGCGTACGTCCTCGACGCCGCCCCCGACCAGGCGAAGAAGGCCCTGGAGACGATCTCCTCCACCGGCCGCCAGGCCCTCGCCGAGATGCGCCGCCTGCTGGGCGTGCTGCGCACCGGCGAGCACAAGGAGGTCGGCGAGTACGTCCCGCAGCCCGACGTCGAGCAGATCGACGACCTGGTCGAGCAGTGCCGGGTGGCCGGGCTGCCTGTCGACTTCAAGATCGAGGGCACCCCGCGCCCGCTGCCCAGCGGTGTGGAGCTGACGGCGTACCGCATCGTCCAGGAGGCCCTCACCAACACCCGCAAGCACGGCGGCCCGAACGCCGGTGCGAGTGTCCGGCTGGTCTACTTCGACGACGGCCTAGGTCTGCTCGTCGAGGACGACGGCAAGGGCGCGCCCCACGAGCTGTACGAGGAGGGCGGCGCCGACGGTCAGGGGCACGGCCTCATCGGGATGCGGGAGCGCGTCGGTATGGTCGGCGGCACGCTGGACGCGGGCCCCCGCCCCGGCGGCGGCTTCCGGATCAGCGCCCTGCTGCCCCTGAAGCCCGCGCACTGACCAGGCCTGACGGCCGCTGACACCTGTAGACGGAAGAGGAACCGATGGCGATCCGCGTGATGCTCGTCGACGACCAGGTGCTGCTGCGCACCGGGTTCCGGATGGTGCTGGCGGCCCAGCCGGACATGGAGGTCGTGGCGGAGGCGGGCGACGGCGTCGAGGCCCTCCAGGTCGTACGGTCGACCGAGGTGGACGTGGTCCTCATGGACGTCCGGATGCCCAAGCTGGACGGGGTCGAGGCCACGCGTCGCATCTGCGCGGAGCCCGAGCCGCCGAAGGTGCTCATCCTGACCACCTTCGACCTCGACGAGTACGCCTTCTCCGGGCTGAAGGCGGGCGCCTCCGGCTTCATGCTCAAGGACGTGCCGCCCGGCGAACTGCTGGCCGCGATCCGTGCCGTGCACAGCGGGGACGCGGTCGTCGCGCCCTCCACGACCCGGCGGCTGCTCGACCGGTTCGCGCCGATGCTCCCGGGCACCGGCTCGGAGCCCCGGCACAAGGAGCTGGAGCGGCTCACCGAACGTGAGCGCGAGGTCATGATCCTCGTCGCCCAGGGGCTCTCCAACGGCGAGATCGCCGCCCGCCTCGTCCTCTCCGAGGCCACGGTCAAGACCCACGTCGGCCGCATCCTCACCAAGCTGGGCCTGCGCGACCGGGTCCAGGTGGTCGTCCTGGCGTACGAGACCGGGTTGGTACGGGCGGGGGGACACGGCTGAGGCGGTCGGCTCAGGGCTGAGACGGTCGGCTCAGGGCTGAGACGGTCGGCGTACGGGCGAGGTGGCCGGCGCGGGGCCGAGGTAGTCGGCGTACGGCTCCTCGGTACGGCCCGTCATCTGAGCAGGCCCTCCAGGAAGTCGCTCCCCAGCCGGGCCACCACCGCCACGTCCAGCTGGTGGAGCACGTACCGGCCCCGGCGGCGCGTCGTGAGGAGGCCCGCCTTCTTGAGGACGGCCAGGTGCCGGGATATCTCCGGCGGGGTCATGCCGAGCATCTGGGCCAGCTCGCCCGTGGTGTTCGCGCTGCGGGCCAGATTGCGGCACAGACGCATCCGCACGGGGTGGGCCAGCGCGGTCATGCGCAGGGCGAGCTGCTCGACCGGGAGCGGGGCGGCGGGCTCGGCCGCGCTCACGGGGTATTGGATCACCGGCTGCCAGCCGAACCGGTGCAGGACGGTGAGATGGGGCCGGCCCAGGCTGGTCGGCACGAGCAGCAGACCGCCGTCACCGGTGTGCGTACGGCCCTCGACCAGCTTGTCCACCACGATCCGCCCCGCAGCCCCGTCCGCGCCCTCCACGCCGTCCCCGTCCAGGGTGAGTGACGGCGAGACGGCCCCCAACGCCCCGGCGAGCCCCTTGTGCCGCAGCAGCTCGGTCTTGTGGCGGGCGTCCGCCGCGAGCGGGTGGCACAGCCGTGACCAGGTCTCGGCGAAGAAGGCCTCGTCGCAGTCCTCCAGGAACTGCCGCAGCCAGGCCCGCACTCCGGGCGGGTCCGCCAGCAGCCGCCGGGCGAACAGCAGTTGCCGCGGGCCGCGCGCGGCGGCCAGCTCCAGGGCGCGGCGCCGCATCTCCGGATCGGCCAGCGGACCGGGCCGCCGCGAGTCGTAGGCGTACCCGGGGGAGCAGACGAACTCCAGCCCGGCGTCGACGAACTGGTCGTCCGTCAGTTTGTCCAGCAGATCGAGGTCGTCGGCGAGGGTCGCGCCCGGGAGGGTGTCCAGACCGGGGATCCCGGCGAAGGGCATGAACAGGTCCGAGAACGACGTACGCCACAGGAAGTCCGCCTCGGACATCCGGTCGGCGAGATGCGCGTCGAGCCGGGCGGTCACCCCCGTCACCCAGCCCTGCAGCCCCGGGTGGTGCCCGGGCTCGGACAGCACGTGCAGCGCCATGCCGAGCTCGGCCAACGGCGACGGCACGACGGCCACCTTCTCCCGCCGCAGCCCGGTGATGTCGATGCGCACACTCATGCCCCCATGGTGCCCCCGACCACTGACAACGCCCCCACCTCCGAGAGTCCCCGAGTCCGTCCCCCGTCACCGGACCCGCGGCCGCCGCACGGGCCTACTCGCGGGCCACCTTCTCCCCCAGCCCCACGAAGTCCGCCACGGCCGCGTGGACATCGTCGACCGTCCACTCCAGGGCCGCGGCCCGCACCTCGATCTCCGTGACGGCCAGGCCCGGTCCGCCCTGGTCCCACGGGCGGGCGAAGAGCAGCGTGTTCGTCTGCTCGCCCTGCCGGACCGCGGCCTCCGCGGCGACGTCGACCTCGTACGGCAGCCAGACCTGGAACTCGTGGGTGTGGGGCTCCCCGGGGTGCACACGGGCCCACGGCACCCCCGCCGCCGCGAACCCGTCGCGCAGCGCGGCCGCGACCACGCGCGCGTGGCGGACGTACTCCGGCAGCCGGGGCAACTCGCGCTCCAGGCCCACGAGGGCCGACAGGGCGGTGGGGAACTGCTGGAAGAGCTGCCCGCCGTACCGGTGCCGCCACGCCTTCGCCTCGTCGATCAGGGTCCTCGGCCCGGCGATCGCGGCACCGCCGTAGGCGCCCAGCGACTTGTAGTACGACACGTAGACGCTGTCGGCGAGGGCCGCGATCTCGTCCACGGGACGGCCGAAGTGCTCGGTGGACTCCCACAGCCGGGCCCCGTCGAAGTGGACGACCGCCTCGCGCGCGCGTGCCGCCTCGGTGACCTCCTCCAGCTCCTCCCAGGAGGGGAGCAGGAAACCGGCCTCCCTGAGGGGCAGTTCGAGCATCAGCGCGCCGAAGGGCTCGTCGAGACCGCGTACCTCCTCGGCGGTCGGCTGCCTCGGCTCGCTCGTCAGCCGCACCGGCCGCAGGCCGCTGACCTGGCTGAACGCATGACGCTCGTACATCTCGGGGTGGGACAGGGCGTGCAGGGCGACGGCCGGGTTCCCGGTGCGGGCCGCCCAGCAGCGCAGCGCCACCTGCTGGGCCATCGTGCCGGTCGGGAAGAACGCGGCCGCCTCCATGCCGAGCAGCGCTGCCGTCCGCTCCTCCAGGGTCTCGACGACTCCGTTGCCGTAGATGTCGGCGGTCTCGTCCAGGTCGTACACGTCCCCGGCGGCGTCCAGGAGCGCCAGGCGCTCCCGGACCGTGGCCAGCGCGCTCGTCCGCGCCAGCACCCGCTCGGCCGCCCGCTGGGCGACCTGGCGCCGCCGGTACCGCAGAGCCGCCGAGGACCCCTCGGTCGCCTCCCCCCGCGAGACCGTCCCCGTCGTGTCCGCCGCCCGCGCCGTGTCCGCCGTTTCACTCATCCCGGGATCATCCCCCGGCCCGTCCGGCCAGGCACCCCGATTTCGCGACGGACGGCCCCCACACCCGGCCCACGCGCGCGCACGCTCAGACCGCGACCTGCGGAAACGCGCCGCGGCCGCCCACAGCCTGTGGACAACCGAACGTCCCTCGAACCAATCGCGTTAACATGACGAGAAATCGTCCGGTACCCAGAGCGGACTGGAACGGGAAGGCCGCCACCGAGTGAGTACATTCCAGCAACCAGACCCGAAGGACCGCCCCGCCCGGCTCACCGTCGGTGTCGTCGGCGCCGGCCGGGTCGGCCCCGCGCTGGCAGCGTCGCTGCGACTGGCCGGGCACCGCCCGGTGGCCGTCTCCGGGGTCTCCGACGCGTCCAGGCGCCGCGCCGCCGAGCTGCTGCCCGACGTCCCGCTGATGCCGCCCGCCGATGTGCTGCGCCACGCCGACCTGGTCCTGCTGACCGTCCCCGACGACGCCCTGCCGGGGCTGGTCGAGGGGCTCGCGGAGACCGGCTCCGTACGGCCGGGGCAGCTCCTCGTGCACACCTCCGGGCGGTACGGCGCGAAGGTGCTGGACCCGGCACTCAGGGCCGGGGCACTGCCGCTGGCGCTGCACCCCGCGATGACGTTCACGGGGACCCAGGTCGACGTGCAGCGGCTCGCCGGATGCTCCTTCGGGGTCACGGCCCCGGACGAACTGCGGCTGGCCGCCGAGGCGCTGGTGATCGAGATGGGCGGCGAGCCCGAGTGGATCGCCGAGGAGAACCGCCCGCTGTACCACGCGGCCCTCGCCCTGGGCGCCAACCACCTGGTCACCCTGGTCGCCCAGTCCATGGAGCTGCTGCGCACGGCCGGGGTCACCGCCCCCGACCGCATGCTCGGCCCGCTGCTCGGCGCCGCCCTGGACAACGCCCTGCGCTCGGGCGACGCGGCCCTCACCGGCCCCGTCGCGCGCGGGGACGCCGGCACGGTCGCCGCGCACGTCGCCGAGTTGCGCGCGCACGCCCCCGCCACCGTCGCCGGTTATCTGGCGATGGCCCGCGCGACCGCCGACCGGGCCCTCGCCCACGGCCTGCTCAAGCCGGAGCTGGCCGAGGATCTGCTCGGCGTGCTCGCGGGCGGGACGGACCGCGCCACCGGAGCGGGCGGCACCGACGGGACCGAAGGGAACGCCCGATGACCATCACCGTGCTGCGCACCGCCGACGAACTGCACGCACGCGCGCGTACGGGACGCCGGGCCGTCGTGATGACGATGGGCGCCCTGCACGAGGGCCACGCCACCCTGGTCCGAACCGCGCGCGAGATCGCCGGCGACGCGGGCGAGGTCGTCGTGACCGTCTTCGTCAACCCCCTCCAGTTCGGCGCGGGCGAGGACCTCGACCGCTACCCGCGCACCCTGGACGCCGACGTCAAGCTCGCCGAACAGGCGGGCGCGGACGTGGTGTTCGCCCCGTCCGTGGACGAGGTCTACCCGGGCGGCGAACCCCAGGTCCGGATCACCGCCGGGCCCATGGGGGAACGCCTGGAGGGCGCCTCCCGCCCCGGGCACTTCGACGGCATGCTCACCGTCGTCGCCAAGCTGCTCCACCTCACCCGCCCCGACGTGGCGCTCTACGGCCAGAAGGACGCCCAGCAGCTCGCCCTGATCCGCCGCATGGTCCGCGACCTGAACTTCGGCATGGAGATCGTCGGCGTCCCGACGGTCCGCGAGCCCGACGGACTGGCCCTGTCCAGCCGTAACCGGTACCTGTCCACCGAGGAGCGCCGCACCGCCCTGGCGCTCTCCCAGGCGCTGTTCGCGGGCCGCGACCGGCACGCCGCCCAGGAGGCGCTCCGCGCGCGTGCCCGCGAGGTGCCCGCCACGCGCGCGCGTGCCGAGGCGTTGAGCGCGATCGGCGAGTCCCGCGCCGCCGCCGACGCGCACGCCATGGCCAAGTCCGCCCCCGGCGGCCCCGCCGCCGTCCGTGCGGCGGCCCGGCTGGTCCTCGACGAGGCACTGCGCATGAAGCCGCCACTCACCCTGGACTACCTGGCCCTGGTGGACCCCTCCGACTTCACCGACATCCCCGACGACTTCACCGGCGAAGCCGTCCTCGCCGTCGCGGCCCGGGTGGGGACGACCCGGCTGATCGACAACATTCCCCTGACCTTCGGAGCCGCCTCGTGACCAGCACAGGCATACGACTGCACGCGCCCGCACCGGGCTGGTCCATCGACGCCGACGTGGTCGTCGTCGGCTCGGGCGTCGCCGGCCTCACCGCCGCGCTGCGCTGCGAGGCCGCCGGCCTGACCACGGTCGTCGTCACCAAGGCCCGCCTCGACGACGGCTCCACCCGCTGGGCCCAGGGCGGCATCGCCGCGGCCCTCGGCGAGGGCGACACCCCCGAACAGCACCTGGACGACACCCTGGTGGCCGGCGCGGGCCTGTGCGACGAGGACGCCGTACGGCTGCTGGTCACCGAGGGCCCCGACGCCGTACGCCGACTGATCGCGACCGGCGCCCACTTCGACGAGTCGGAGGAGGGCGGCCTGGAGCTGACCCGCGAGGGCGGCCACCACCGCCGCCGCATCGCCCACGCGGGCGGCGACGCCACCGGCGCCGAGATCTCCCGGGCCCTCGTCGAGGCCGTACGCGCGCGGGGACTGCGCACGGTCGAGAACGCGCTCGTCCTGGACCTCCTGACGGACGCCGAGGGCCGCACCGCCGGTGTCACCCTGCACGTCATGGGCGAGGGCCAGCACGACGGCGTGGGAGCCGTGCACGCCCCCGCGGTCGTCCTCGCGACGGGCGGCATGGGCCAGGTCTTCTCCGCCACCACCAACCCCTCGGTGTCGACGGGCGACGGCGTGGCCCTCGCCCTGCGCGCCGGGGCGGAGGTCTCCGACCTCGAATTCGTGCAGTTCCACCCGACGGTGCTGTTCCTCGGCGCGGACGCGGAGGGCCAGCAGCCCCTGGTCTCCGAGGCCGTCCGCGGCGAGGGCGCCCACCTGGTCGACGCCGGCGGCACCCGCTTCATGCTCGGGCAGCACGAACTGGCCGAACTGGCGCCCCGGGACATCGTCGCCAAGGGCATCATGCGCCGCATGCAGGAACAGGGCGCGGAGCACATGTACCTGGACGCCCGGCACTTCGGCGCGCACATGTGGGAGCACCGCTTCCCGACGATCCTCGCCGCCTGCCGCACCCACGGCCTCGACCCGGTCACCGAGCCCATCCCGGTCGCCCCGGCCGCCCACTACGCCTCCGGAGGCGTCCGCACCGACTCCCACGGCCGCACCACCGTCCCCGGCCTGTACGCCTGCGGCGAGGTCGCCTGCACCGGCGTCCACGGCGCCAACCGGCTCGCCTCCAACTCCCTCCTGGAGGGCCTGGTCTACGCCGAGCGCATCGTCGCCGACATCGCCGCCACCCACGCCGGGAACGGCCTCCACGCGCGCGTGCCCCAGCCCGTCCCGCCCGCGGAGCAGCCCGCGCACCCGCTGCTCGCCCCGGAGATACGGTTCGCGATCCAGCGAACCATGACCGAGGGCGCCGGCGTCCTGCGTTCCGAGGCGTCCCTGGCCACCGCCGCGGCCGCCCTGGACCGGCTGCACGCCCAGGCCCGCGACGCCCTCGCCGAGAACGGCAAGACGGCCGAGCCCGGCGTCGACACCTGGGAGACCACCAACCTCCTGTGCGTGGCCCGCGTCCTGGTCGCCGCCGCCCGGCTGCGCGAGGAGACCCGCGGCTGCCACTGGCGCGAGGACCGCGCCGAGCGCGACGACACCGCCTGGCGCCGCCACATCGTCGTACGGCTGAATCCGGACCGGACGCTCGCCGTACACACCACGGATACCGCAGACTTCCCCCCGACCCGGCAGCACCAGCAGGAGCAGTGACAGACGTGAGCACCCCCGACCTTCCCCTCGCCCAGAGCGGCGGCTGCGGCGACGGCTGCGCCTGCGGCGCGGACGACGGCCTCAGCGAGGAATACCTGGAGTGCGGGCTCGATCCCGCGCTCGCCCAGCTCCTGGCCGACGCCGGACTCGACCCCGTGGAGGTCGAGGACATCGCCAACGTCGCCATCCAGGAGGACCTCGACCACGGCGTGGACGTGACCACCGTCGCCACGATCCCCGAGGACGCGCGCGCCACCGCCGACTTCACCGCCCGCGAGGGCGGCGTCGTGGCGGGCCTGAGAATCGCCGAGGCGGTCCTCTCGGTGGCCTGCTCCGACGAGTTCGAGGTCGAGCGGCACGTCGACGACGGTGACCGGGTGGAGGAGGGGCAGAAGCTCCTCAGCGTCACCGGCGCCACCCGCGACCTGCTCACCGCCGAGCGCAGCGCCCTGAACCTGCTGTGCCGCCTCTCCGGCATCGCGACCGCCACGCGCGCGTGGGCGGACACCCTGGAGGGCACGAAGGCGAAGGTGCGCGACACCCGCAAGACGACGCCGGGACTGCGTTCTCTGGAGAAGTTCGCGGTCCGCTGCGGCGGCGGGATCAACCACCGCATGTCCCTGTCGGACGCGGCCCTCGTCAAGGACAACCACGTGGTCGCCGCGGGCGGCGTCGCGCAGGCCTTCGAGGCCGTCCGCGCGATGTTCCCCGAGGTGCCCATCGAGGTCGAGGTCGACACCCTGCACCAGCTGCGCGAGGTCGTCGACGCGGGCGCCGATCTGATCCTCCTGGACAACTTCACCCCGCTCGAGTGCGAGGAGGCCGTCTCGCTCGTCGACGGCCGCGCCCTCCTGGAGGCCTCGGGCCGGCTGACCCTCACCAACGCGAAGGCGTACGCGGACACGGGCGTCGACTTCCTGGCCGTCGGGGCCCTGACCCACTCGTCCCCGATCCTCGACATCGGCCTCGACCTGCGCGCGGCCGAGTAGGACGGGGACGGGCCATGCTGCTGACCATCGACGTGGGCAACACCCACACCGTCCTCGGTCTGTTCGACGGCGAGGACATCGTCGAACACTGGCGCATCTCCACGGACGCGCGCCGCACCGCCGACGAACTGGCGGTCCTCCTCCAGGGTCTCATGGGCATGCACCCGCTGCTGGGCGAGGAGCTGGGCGACGGCATCGACGGCATCGCGATCTGCGCGACCGTGCCGTCGGTGCTGCACGAACTGCGCGAGGTGACCCGCCGCTACTACGGCGACGTCCCCGCGGTCCTCGTCGAGCCGGGGGTGAAGACGGGCGTCCCGATCCTCACCGACAACCCCAAGGAGGTCGGCGCCGACCGCATCATCAACGCCGTCGCCGCCGTCGAGCTGTACGGCGGGCCGGCCGTCGTCGTGGACTTCGGTACGGCGACGACGTTCGACGCGGTCAGCGCGCGCGGTGAGTACGTCGGCGGGGTCATCGCGCCGGGCATCGAGATCTCCGTCGAGGCGCTCGGCGTCAAGGGCGCCCAGCTCCGCAAGATCGAGGTCGCCCGGCCGCGCAGCGTCATCGGCAAGAACACGGTCGAGGCCATGCAGTCCGGCATCGTCTACGGGTTCGCCGGGCAGGTCGACGGCGTGGTGAGCCGCATGGTCCGCGAACTGGCCGACGACCCCGAGGACGTGACGGTCATCGCCACGGGCGGGCTCGCGCCGATGGTGCTGGGTGAGTCCTCGGTGATCGACGAACACGAGCCGTGGCTGACCCTGATCGGCCTCCGCCTGGTCTACGAACGCAACGCGTCACGCCTCTGAGGGGGCAGTTCCCCGCCCCCTGTTTCTCAGGGGCGCGGGGAACTGCGCGAGAAGCCCCACCGGCCCGCAGCCGACCGACACGAAACGCCCCCCACGCGGGTGGAACCGACGGCGCCACGCCCTCTCATCACATCTGTTTTGTCTGATTAGCGCGTATCGTCGCCGCATGCCCACGCCCCACGGAACCCGCGGCGGCATGGCGTTCGGCGCCGAGGAGCTGCGTGTGCTCCGCCGTGCCCTCGCCCTCGCCCTCAACCCCAGTCCCGTCTCGGCGGAGGAGGTGCAGGACTGCCTCCGGCTCGCCGAGTCCGTCGACGAGGCGGCCCGCGAGGACGCCCGTCTGAGGGCCTTCCTGCTGGCCGACCTCGCCCGGTACCGCGCCGCGCTCCCCGGCACGGTCACGGGCTACGCGGCCCTCCTGACGCAGGCCCTGGACGCCGGGTACCGCCCCCTCCCGGACGACCTCGCCGCCCTGCGAGCCCTGCGCGGCAACCCCACCGCCGCGGCCCTCCTGGAGCGCTGCCGCCCGCTCGTCGCACAGGACGTGCGCGCCCGTTTCGCGGGGTGCGCGGCCGCCTCGGCCGTCGTCGTCCCCGCCTCCCGCTCGGCCTCGGGCCGCTCGCGCCTCCGGCTCACGGCGCTCCCCGGCGGACTTGCGGAGCAGGACACGTGGCACGCCCCCGCGCGCGCCGCCGGCGAGCCCGCCCGGCCGAAGCCCGCGCGGCCGTCCCGCCCCGCCGAACCCGCCGAGCCAGCCGACAAGCCCGGTCCGGTGCCCCGCCCCGACGCCCCGCGCCCGGCCCGCCGCCCCATCCCCACCCCCGGCGAGGTCTTCCCGCCCAAGCGGAAACCGGCCGCCCCGCCCGCGAACCCGCCCCAACAGCTGGCCGCCGTCTAGCCCTGGCTACCCTGGACGCATGGACTACGTCTCCGCGCTGCTGCCCCCCTTCGTGATGGCCGTGCTGTTCATCAGCGTCATCCGGGTGATCGTGAAGACCCAGGGCGGCCCCAACAAGGCCAAGGAGGACGCGGTGGTCGACGCGGCCCTCGCCCGCGCGGAGCACACCCGCCAGGCCGGCGGCGACGGCTCCCGGGGCCCCGGCGCCTGACCCGCACCGCTCCGCACCATCGGCGTACGACTCGTGTGTTTTTCGAGTCGTACGCCCTTTTTGTTCCAACTCTCCGGATAGTGTGCGGAACTGTGCCTCGCCCATTGGGAGAACTCGAAGACGCGGTCATGACGCGGGTGTGGAAGTGGAACCGCCCGGTGACGGTTCGGGAAGTCCTGGAAGACCTTCAGCGGGAACGGTCCATCGCCTACACCACCGTGATGACCGTTCTGGACAATCTCCATCAGAAGGGCTGGGTGCGCCGGGAGGCGGAGGGCCGGGCCTATCGATATGAGGCGGTCTCCACTCGCGCCGCCTACGCGGCCGCACTCATGAACGAAGCCTGGTCGCAGAGCGACAACCCCGCCGCCGCGCTCGTCGCCTTCTTCGGGATGATGAGCGAGGAACAGCGACAGGCGCTCACCGACGCCGTACGCATCGTGCAGGGCCCGCCCCCAGGCAAACCCGAACCCGCCGCGCCCGCCGCCCCCGTCCGCGAAACCCCTGTTGAAACCGCCGACGAATCCGTCGAATCGTCCGGTGAAACACAGGGGACCCCCGGCGAATCACCGGATCTCCCCGGGCGATAGCGTCCGCTCATGCCAGCAACGAGTCCCGAAGCCACCACAAAAGCCATCACCGTCAGGCGGGCTCGGACCAGCGATGTCCCGCACGTGCGCGACCTCCTCGACTCCTACGTCCAGCGCCGCATCCTGCTCGACAAAGCCACGGTCACGCTTTACGAGGACATCCAGGAGTTCTGGGTCGCGGAACGGGACGACAACGCCCAGGTCGTGGGCTGCGGCGCCCTGCACGTCATGTGGGAAGACCTCGCGGAAGTCCGCACTCTCGCGGTGAACCCGGACGCCAAGGGTCTCGGCGTCGGTCACCAGTTGCTGGAGAAGTTGCTGCACACCGCTCGCTGGCTGGGTGTTCGACGGGTTTTCTGTCTGACCTTCGAAGTCGAGTTCTTCGCGAAGCACGGGTTCGTGGAGATCGGTGAGACTCCCGTCGACACCGATGTCTACGCGGAGCTGCTGCGTTCCTATGACGAGGGCGTCGCGGAGTTCCTCGGTCTCGAACGAGTGAAACCGAACACCTTGGGCAACAGCCGGATGCTTCTGCATCTGTGATCGCCGACGGAGACCAATTCCGGTGAGACGTTCCCGGGTGACGTTCCGGGAGAGCTTCCGGTGAGGGTCGCCTTGCCCACGGGGTCTATGTCCGAAACGCACATGTTTCCGGTCTTCCCCGGGCTCCTCGTCCTCTCCGGGGTCTCTCCCCGGTCTCTCCTCGGTCTCTCCCAGGGGTTTGTGTTTTTCCTGGAAAAGCGGTTTGCTTTCCGACGTACTGCAGTACTGCATATAACAGGGGACGTGAAACAGCGGCGCTCGCCGCACGCCCTCGGCCCTGAAGTTATCGATGAAAGGAAATCCGGTGGCACAGAAGGTTCAGGTCCTTCTTGTCGACGACCTCGACGGCGGCGAGGCGGACGAGACCGTGACGTTCGCGCTGGACGGCAAGACGTACGAGATCGACCTCACGACCGCCAACGCGGACAAGCTCCGTGGCCTTCTCGACCCCTACGTCAAGGGTGGTCGGCGTACCGGAGGCCGTGCGGCGGGTGGGCGCGGCAAGGCCCGTGCCGCTTCCGGCGGCAGCCAGGACACCGCGGCCATCCGCGCCTGGGCGAAGGAGAACGGCTACGACGTCAACGACCGCGGTCGCGTCCCCGCCTCCATCCGCGAGGCCTACGAGAAGGCCAACGGCTGAGATTCCGACGGCCCGGTGCTCGCGCGCCGCAGCCGGACGCGGTGGCAGTGCGTCGCCACCGTGTCCACCACTCGCACGAGGTCGGGGGCGCCCCCACCGCCCCCCAACGCCGAGATGCTCGGCAGCGAGGGTTCGACCTCGCACCCCGGCTCGGGGGGCCGCACCCACTCGGCGGCCCCCTGTGAACCGTCCGCCCCGCGCACGCCCCCACCCCTTTCGGCTCCGCCCGGAGGCGTCGGCGCGACCAGGTGACCGCCCGTTCCGACGGCAGTGAGGTCCAGGTCGAGGCCGCCCCAGTCCAGCCACTGCAACAGCCCCGGCAGCTCCTCCGCGCTCCCGGCGGCGACCAGCAGCAGCATCCGCCCGCCGCACAGCGCCACCGGTGAACCCGGACCGGGCACCGGCCCCAGATGCCGGAGCGCCGCGACCCCCGCTTCCGCGGGGACGTCGAGCACATCGAAGCGCAGCCCCGTAATGAGATGCAGGGGCGTCCCGGGCACGGTCGCCCAGCCGAGATCGTTCTCGTACCACCACCGCACCGCGTCGCACGGGCCCTCACCCGGAACATCGCGTGGGGCGACGGCCGAGGAAGCGCTCGGGTCGAGCGGTCGGCGGGGAAGGGGGACGATGGCCATGTCAGGAGCAACCGGGCGAAGGGGCCCAGAGTTACGCTGGGTGTCGGCCCGGATGCAGGGAGTGCCGGGAAAGGGGGCGTTCCACGGTGTGCGGTGACGCAAGGATGTTCGCCCTTAGCGGAGGGAACCGGTGCATCCGGCATGGAGTGTCAGTCCCTACGGGTAAGACATCCCTAGTGGGAGGGGGCGACACGCAGGAAAGGCCGTCTCACGTTCGCCATCGGCGTACTGATGGTGGGGGTAACTGCCTGGCCTGCGGGAACATCGTCTCGCACCATCGGGTTGGAGCAGATGTCGGCGTTCGGGGTCAGGAGGCCAAGGACGGTGTCGGCAGTTGGAATGAGCGGTCCCCGCTTGCGGGACTAAGCTGCGGAAGGACAGCGAGGGGAGCGTCCCCTCACTGCCTGACCGCTCTGAGGAGCGATTAACGATGTTCGAGAGGTTCACCGACCGCGCGCGGCGGGTTGTCGTCCTGGCTCAGGAAGAAGCCCGGATGCTCAACCACAACTACATCGGCACCGAGCACATCCTCCTGGGCCTGATCCACGAGGGTGAGGGTGTCGCCGCTAAGGCCCTGGAGAGCCTCGGGATTTCGCTCGAGGCGGTCCGCCAGCAGGTGGAGGAGATCATCGGGCAGGGGCAGCAGGCTCCGTCCGGCCACATCCCCTTCACCCCCCGTGCCAAGAAGGTCCTGGAGCTGTCGCTCCGCGAGGCCCTTCAGCTGGGCCACAACTACATCGGCACGGAGCACATCCTGCTCGGCCTGATCCGTGAGGGCGAGGGCGTCGCCGCCCAGGTCCTGGTCAAGCTGGGCGCAGATCTCAACCGGGTGCGGCAGCAGGTCATCCAGCTGCTCTCCGGTTACCAGGGCAAGGAGACCGCCACCGCCGGCGGCCCCGCCGAGGGCACCCCCTCCACCTCCCTGGTCCTCGACCAGTTCGGCCGGAACCTCACCCAGGCCGCTCGTGAGTCCAAGCTCGACCCGGTCATCGGGCGCGAGAAGGAGATCGAGCGGGTCATGCAGGTGCTGTCCCGCCGTACCAAGAACAACCCGGTCCTGATCGGTGAGCCCGGCGTCGGCAAGACCGCCGTCGTCGAGGGCCTCGCCCAGGCCATCGTCAAGGGCGAGGTGCCCGAGACCCTCAAGGACAAGCACCTCTACACCCTCGACCTCGGCGCGCTGGTCGCCGGCTCCCGCTACCGCGGTGACTTCGAGGAGCGCCTGAAGAAGGTGCTCAAGGAGATCCGCACCCGCGGTGACATCATCCTGTTCATCGACGAGCTGCACACGCTGGTCGGTGCGGGTGCCGCCGAGGGCGCCATCGACGCCGCTTCGATCCTGAAGCCGATGCTGGCCCGCGGTGAGCTGCAGACCATCGGTGCCACCACGCTGGACGAGTACCGCAAGCACCTGGAGAAGGACGCGGCCCTGGAGCGCCGCTTCCAGCCCATCCAGGTCGCCGAGCCCTCGCTCCCGCACACCATCGAGATCCTCAAGGGCCTCCGTGACCGGTACGAGGCGCACCACCGCGTCTCCATCACGGACGAGGCCCTGGTGCAGGCGGCGACGCTCGCCGACCGGTACATCTCGGACCGCTTCCTGCCGGACAAGGCGATCGACCTGATCGACGAGGCCGGTTCCCGGATGCGCATCCGCCGGATGACCGCGCCGCCGGACCTCCGCGAGTTCGACGAGAAGATCGCCGGTGTCCGCCGGGACAAGGAGTCCGCGATCGACTCGCAGGACTTCGAGAAGGCCGCCTCCCTGCGCGACAAGGAGAAGCAGCTCCTCGCCGCGAAGGCCAAGCGGGAGAAGGAGTGGAAGGCCGGCGACATGGACGTCGTCGCCGAGGTCGACGGCGAGCTGATCGCCGAGGTCCTCGCGACCGCCACCGGCATCCCCGTCTTCAAGCTGACCGAGGAGGAGTCCTCGCGTCTGCTGCGCATGGAGGACGAGCTCCACAAGCGGGTCATCGGCCAGGTCGACGCCGTCAAGGCGCTGTCGAAGGCGATCCGTCGTACGCGCGCCGGTCTGAAGGACCCGAAGCGTCCCGGTGGTTCGTTCATCTTCGCCGGCCCGTCCGGTGTCGGTAAGACCGAGCTGTCCAAGGCGCTCGCCGAGTTCCTCTTCGGTGACGAGGACGCGCTGATCTCTCTCGACATGTCGGAGTTCAGCGAGAAGCACACGGTCTCGCGGCTCTTCGGTTCGCCTCCCGGCTACGTGGGTTACGAAGAGGGCGGCCAGCTGACCGAGAAGGTCCGCCGCAAGCCGTTCTCCGTCGTCCTCTTCGACGAGGTCGAGAAGGCCCACCCGGACATCTTCAACTCGCTGCTGCAGATCCTGGAGGACGGTCGCCTGACCGACTCCCAGGGCCGGGTCGTGGACTTCAAGAACACGGTCATCATCATGACGACCAACCTCGGCACCCGGGACATCTCCAAGGGCTTCAACCTGGGCTTCGCGGCCTCGGGCGACAAGAAGACCAACTACGAGCGCATGAAGAACAAGGTCTCGGACGAGCTCAAGCAGCACTTCCGGCCCGAGTTCCTCAACCGTGTCGACGACGTCGTCGTCTTCCCGCAGCTGACGCAGGAGGACATCCTCGCGATCGTCGACCTGATGATCGGCAAGGTCGACGAGCGCCTGAAGGACCGGGACATGGGCCTCGAGCTCTCCCAGTCCGCCAAGGAACTGCTGTCCAAGAAGGGGTACGACCCCGTGCTGGGCGCCCGGCCGCTGCGCCGGACCATCCAGCGCGAGATCGAGGACACCCTCTCCGAGAAGATCCTCTTCGGCGAGCTGCGCCCCGGCCACATCGTGGTCGTGGACACCGAGGGCGAGGGCGAGACCCAGACCTTCACCTTCCGGGGTGAGGAGAAGGCGGCCCTGCCGGACGTCCCGCCGATCGAGCAGGCGGCCGGCGGTGCCGGGCCGAACCTGAGCAAGGACGCGTAACCGCTGCGCTCGGCCTGAGCGAGCAGAGAAGGGGCGGCCCCGGGACTTCGGTCCCGGGGCCGCCCCTTTGTCGTGCCGTGACACCCCGGAAATGAGTGACGCGGACCTCGTAGTCGGCGTCACATTCGCGCGTTCTTCACGGCCGGTATCGGTGACGTGCCGCACAGGTCATTTGTCCGGTACTAGGTGGAATAGTGGCGAAGGACTAGCGGGCAAAACGGACATTCGGGCCTGAGGGTGAGGGATTCAGGTCCTGCTGTGCAGGTGAGGGGTGGTTTGGGGGCGAGTGTCAATGAGAGGTGGGATTTGCTGACACCTACGACTTTCGGTCGTAGGTCACATGTTTGGGGGGTTTTGGGACGTCGGGGTACCAAGGGTTGTCCCATTCGGCGGCCGCAGATGTGTGCCGGGTGGGATTCGTGCCCGCCGAGGCACGTTCCCTGTCTCCGTCCCCCCGTGAGGTACTCCATGTCGCAGCGTGTTCGCACTCCCCGCACCCGTACGTCCCAGCTCCGTGTCCGCGCCGCCGTGATGGCCGTGGGCGTGGGTGTCTCGGGAGTGCTGGGCGCCGGGGTCGCGGCCGCCGCCGGTGGTGCTCAGGCCGCGAGCGCCGGCACCGCCACCGTCCAGACCGCCGCCGCCAAGAAGGCCGCCTCCTGGGTCAGCCCCGTCAAGGGCTACAAGCTGAGCGCGCGGTTCGCGCAGGCCGGCAACATGTGGTCCGCCAAGCACAGCGGCCAGGACTTCGCCGTCAAGAGCGGTACGGCCGTCGCCGCGGCCCACGGCGGTACCGTCGTGAAGGCCGGCGGCAACGGCGCCGGTGACGGCCCGGCGTACGGCAACGCCGTCGTCATCAAGCACGGCAACGGCACGTTCTCGCAGTACGCCCACCTGGCCAAGGTGCACGTGAAGGCCGGGCAGGTCGTCAAGACCGGGCAGCGCATAGCCCTCTCCGGCAACACCGGTAACTCCAGCGGGCCGCACCTGCACTTCGAGATCCGTACGACCGCGAACTACGGCTCCGCCATCGACCCGGTCGCCTTCCTGCGGGCCAAGGGCGTCGGCGTCTGAGTCGCTCGTGCGTGACGCCGTGGCCGATCAGCACGGGCCGTAGTCCTGGCCCGTGCCGCACATCGGAGTGTCGGCGTAGTAGTCGTTGAAGAAAGCGATGAGGACCAGCATCGCGATCACGACCGCCACGGAAGCGGCCAGTGCGATGCGGTGGCTTCTGCGGTCGTGGGCGGCGCGCTCCTCGTCGGTCATCCGGGCGTGGTCGTCGGCGTTCACGCGGGCCTCCCCGTGCGGATGTCCGGGAGGTTCCCGAAAGCTCTGAGGGTCTACCCGGGTACGACGCGCCTCAAGAGCCCTGGGTTGCGGCGTGGGCCTGCGTCACCAGGTCGATGGCGACCTCCAGGACTGCCTCGCGCTTCTCCTCGGGGTCGCCTTCGATGTCGCGGAGGACGAACATGCCGGCGTGCATGGTGAACAGGGCGCTCGTGCAGCGGACCTGGTCGGTCAGGGCGGCGTCCGGTTCCTTGATGGTGTCGATCAGCCGGATCATGCGGTCCTTGAACGTCTCGCCGATGCTCAGCTCACGCACCGTGGCCTGGTTCTCCTGCATGAAGCGGAAGAGCGGGGCGACGTCGGCCAGGGCCACGCTGTAACGGCGCAGGATCTCCCGCTTGGTGTCGAGAGTGCGCGGCTGGGTGCCGGCCCACTCGATCAGTTCGTCGATCGGGCGCTGCAGGTCCTGGAAGAGGCTGATGAGGATGTCTTCCTTGGTCTTGAAGTGGTAGTACAGCGCCGCCTTCGTCACGTCGAGGCGTTCGGCGATCTCCCGTAGCGAGGTCTTCTCGTAGCCCTGCTCGGCGAAGAGTTCGAGGGCGATGTCCTGGATGCGCTGACGGGTGTCGCCGCGACGCTGCCGCTTCGGAGCCGCGTCCGCCGCGCCCGGCTCGCCCTCTGTCGTGCCGCTCATCCTCGTACTCCTCGCCGCTCGGATGGCCCGGGTCGGTCAAGCCTCGGCCAAGCCCGTTGAACTTACTTGACGCCCGGCTAGTTAGGGGCCTAGCTTCCCTAAGTGTAGACAACTAGCCGGTCGGCAAGTAAGTGCTCGGGAGCTCCGGGGGGAGTGGAGGACCGCAATGGACGCGGAGAAGAAGAACGAAGTGAGCGGTGAAGCCGAGACGGACGGGCCGCGGCCGCGCAGTGTGCGGGTCGTGCTGCTCGCGCTCATGATCGCCATGCTGCTCGCGATGCTCGACAACATGATCATCGGGACCGCGATGCCGACGATCGTGGGCGAGCTGGGCGGCCTCGAACATCTGTCGTGGGTCGTCACCGCGTACACGCTCGCGACCGCCGCCTCCACTCCCATCTGGGGCAAGCTCGGCGACCTCTACGGCCGCAAGCGGGTCTTCATGACCTCGATCGTGATCTTCCTGATCGGGTCGGCGCTGAGCGGGATGGCCCAGGACATGGGCCAGCTCATCGGCTTCCGCGCGGTGCAGGGTCTCGGCGCCGGCGGTCTGATGGTCGGGGTCATGGCGATCATCGGTGACCTGATACCGCCCCGGGAGCGCGGCAAGTACCAGGGCATGATGGCCGGGGTGATGGCCCTCGCCATCATCGCCGGACCGCTGGTGGGCGGGTCCATCACGGACCACTGGGGCTGGCGCTGGTCCTTCTACATCAACCTGCCGCTCGGGATCGTGGCGCTGATCGCCGTCAGCGCCGTACTGCACCTGCCGAAGCCGTCCCGTGAGGGGCGGTCGGCGCGGAACATCGACTATCTGGGCGCGGCGCTGCTGACCGTCGGCATCACGGCGATCGTGCTGGTCACGACGTGGGGCGGGACCGAGTACGCCTGGGGGTCGGCCGTCATCATGGAGCTGATCGCGCTCGGGGTGACCTCGCTGGTCGGGTTCGTGTTCGTGCAGAAGCGGGCGGCCGAGCCGGTGATCCCGCTGCACATCTTCCGCAGCCGGAACTTCACGCTGATGTCCGTGATCGGGTTCTTCACCGGGTTCGTGATGTTCGGCGCGGTGCTGTTCCTGCCGCTGTACCAGCAGTCCGTGCAGGGCGCGTCCGCGACGAACTCCGGGCTGTTGCTGCTGCCGATGCTGGGGGCGATGCTCGCGGTGTCGATGGTGGCCGGGCGGGTGACCACGAACAGCGGCCGTTACAAGGTCTTCCCGGTCGTCGGGAGCGTCCTGATGATCGTGGGGCTGTTCCTGCTGGCGCAGATGGACACGGGGACGAGCCGGGTGACGTCCGGGGTGTTCATGGCCGTGCTGGGTGCCGGTATGGGATGCCTGATGCAGATCACCATGCTGGTCGCGCAGAACAGCGTCGAGATGAAGGACATGGGCGTCGCGTCCTCGACCACCACGCTGGCCCGGACGCTCGGGTCGTCGTTCGGGGTCGCGATCATGGGTGCGCTGTTCAACAGCCGGGTGCAGGACGTGATGGCCGAGCGGGCCGGGGCGCTGGGGTCCAAGGTGACCGAGCAGTCCGCGCAGTTGGACGCGCCGAGTATGGCGAAGCTCCCGGAGGCGGTGCGGGAGGCGTACCAGTACGCGGTGTCCTCCGGGACGCACTCGGCGTTCTTGCTGGGGGCGGTGGTGTCCGTGGTGGCGCTGGTGGCTGCGGTGTTCGTGAAGGAGGTGCCGTTGCGGGGGGCGGGGGCCTCCGGCGCGGGCGGGGTTGAGGGGGCTGGGGCGCCTGGGGTCGGCGGGGAGGCCGGGGCGAAGGAGGCTGCGGCCGTCTGATCGTGCGGTGGGCCCCCTGAGTTCGCGGTTGAGCTCGGGGGGTTCGGTGCGTCGGCGGGTGCGGGTCTGTGGGGGCTGGTCGCGCAGTTCCCCGCGCCCCTGAAAAGCAGGGGCTGCGCCCCGTGCTTTTCCGGCCCGCCGCCGGTCGCCTTTCAGGGCCACGGGGGCCTGCCTGGTCTTTCAGGGGCGCGGGGAACTGCGCGAGAAGCCCGACGCACCCGCAGCCGAAGAACCGGCCCCCGCACGCCAGGGCTACGTGTCGGTCGTCAGCGGGAGCATCGGGTAGCTCCCCGTGTTCGTCGGGGCGTGTTCCGGGAGCCAGAGGACGGCGACCGCGCCCTCCGCAGGGACCGTGTGCGGGGAACCGGGCGGGCGGATGTTGCGGAAGGTGAGGCGGGCGCCGAGGACGCGGGCCTGGCCGGCGGCGATGGTGAGGCCGAGGCCGTGCCCCTGGCCCGCCCGGTCGGACGCACCGGTGCGGAAGCGGCGGGGCCCCTCGGCGAGCAGCTCCTCCGGGAAGCCGGGCCCATGGTCGCGGACCCGGATGACGCGACCCTCGACGGACACCTCGATCGGCGGCCGACCGTGCTTCGCCGCGTTGGCCAGCAGGTTCAGCAGCACCCGTTCCAGACGGCGGGGGTCGGTCGTCACCTCGGACTCGTGCACCACCCGCACCCGCACGTCCGCGTTCTTCGCCGCCACCCGCCGCGCCACGAACTCACCCAGCATGATGTCCTGCAACTCGGCCCGCTCGGAGGCCCCGTCCAGGCGGGCCACCTCCAGCACGTCCTCGACGAGCGTGCGCATCGCCTGGGCCCGGTCCCGGACCAGCTCGGAGGGGCGCCCCGGAGGCAGCAGTTCCGCGGCCGTCAGCAGCCCCGTCACCGGCGTACGCAGCTCGTGGGCGATGTCCGCCGTCACCCGGCGCTCCGCCTCGATGCGCTGCCGCAGGGTGTCGGCCATGGCGTCCACGGCCCGCGCCAGCTCCGCGGTCTCGTCGCGTACGACACCGCCGATCGCGTCCTGCACCCGTACGTCCGACTCGCCCTTGGCCACCTCGTGCGCGGCGGCCGCCGCCTTGCGCAGCCGGCGGGACATCTGGCCGCCGATGAGGACGCCGAGGGCCGAGCCGCCGAAGACGACCGCGATCGAGCCGATGAGCAGCGCCTGGTCGAGGTCCCGCATCACCGCCGAGCTGTGGTCGGTGAAATCGGTGTGCAGGGACAGGACCCGCTTGTCCTTCAGCGGGACCGCCGCCCAGATGTCGGGCACCCCGTTCTCGCCCTCGGACACGTACGTGGCCCGACGCCCCTCGCTGACCTTGGCCAGCAGGTCCTTCGGGATGTCGGGGTCGTCGAGCTTCACCCCGAAGGCGCCCGACTTCAGCGGGCGGCCCGACTCGTACATGCGCTGGGCGACCTGGATGCGCTCGTCGGCCAGGTCGCGTGAGTTGTCGAGCATCGAGACGCGCGCCGCGTTGTGCACCACCAGGCTCAGCGCGACCGCCACCAGCGCGCCGACCAGGGCGATCGCCGCGCTCAACTGCCAGCGCAACCCGGTCCGGATGCCCGAGGCCGACCCCGAGGCCGCCCCTGACGCCCGCTCCGAGGCGGGCCCCGAGGCGGGCCTCGTGCCGGACGGGCGGTCGGGGGCGCGGGTCGCCTCCGGCGCCGGCCCTCTGCGTATCCCCCTCAGCTCCATGTCGGTCCCGTCCCCGCTCAGGCCTTGAGCTTGTAGCCGAAGCCGCGGACCGTCTCGATCCGGTCCTGGCCGATCTTCGCGCGCAGCCGCTGGACGTGGACGTCGACGACCCGGGTGTCACCGCCCCAGCCGTAGTCCCACACGCGTTCGAGCAGCTTGTCGCGGGAGAGAACCGTGCCCGGGGCGGAGGAGAACTCCAGCAGCAGGCGCATCTCGGTCGGTGTCAGGGCCACCGGCTCCCCGGACTTCCGTACCTCCATGCCCACGGTGTCGATCACCAGTTCACCGAGTTCGCCGAAGGTGAGCACCCCGCCGGTGCCCGCGGCGCCCGCCTCCTCCGCCTTGGCGTCACCGCCGCTCGCGTGGCCGAAGCGGCGCAGCACCGCGCGGATCCGGGCGACCAGGACGGCACCGTCGAACGGCTTGGTCACGTAGTCGTCGGCGCCCGCCTCCAGGCCCAGCACCACGTCGATGGAGTCGGCGCGCGCGGAGAGCATGATCACCGGGACGGTCGACTCGTCACGGATGCGGCGACACAGGGAGACCCCGTCCAGGCCCGGGACCATCACGTCGAGGAGGGCGATGTCGGGCCGGTCCGCACGGAACGCCTCCAGCCCCGACAGCCCGTCGGGCATGGCCGTGACCGCGAAGCCGTCCCGCTCCAGGGCGAGCTGGGTGGCCTCGCGGATGACGTCGTCGTCCTCGACGAACAGGACATGGGTCTGCTCTGCCATCCGGTGATCTCGCTCGCTCTCGGTAGAAGGGGGGCCGCCGGTGTCGTGACGGCGGGCGGGCCCGGCTCAGCCCTGCTCGGGGGTCGCCGACTCCGCGCCGCCCACCGCGGTGCTGTACTCGGTGCGCGTGCTGGAGCGCTGGACGAAGTCGTCCTTGATCCAGCGGTAGGTGGTGACTTCCTCGCTGGACGGATACGAGGACGGGTCGCCATTCTCGTACAGCTGCCGGGTGACCAGGAGGTCGCCCCGGTCGATGTCCGCGTAGACGGGGGGCTGTTCGGACAGGAAGACGCTCCGGTACGTCCCCTTCTCCGCGCGGTACACGTACGACGCCACACCGACGGCGTCCGCACACGTCATCACATTGACCACGAGGTCGTCGGACGAACCCCCGGTCAGGTCCCCGTACGTCACGTCCACCGGGTACTCGTCGGCCACGCACGGCTTGAGGTCGCTCTTGACCGCCTTGCTGACCTCCGGGTCCGCGCGGACCATCTTGACGACCTCGCCGACGCTCGGGTGGTCGCCGCCCGCGTCGGCGTCGGCCGAACCGGAGGCGGAGGGGGTGGCCGCGCCCGCCGCGAGGGAGTCGCTGTCGGCCGGTCCCTCGTCACGGGCGCCGGTGCCGCCCGTGCCGCAGGCGGACACGGAAAGGGCGAGGGCGGCGAGCACGGCCACCGCCGTGATCACCGCCTTCGAGGCCCGCCTGACCCCCGGACGGGGGCCGGCCGCTGTGCTCAGGCCGCGCAACGCTCCTGCTCCTCGCTCGCTTCGAGCGCACGGGCGGCGCGCTCTTCGTGGTCCCGCGACTCCAGCTCCTCGCGGAGCCGGGCCAGGGCACGGTGCAGCGTGCTCTTGACCGTGCCGGCCGACATGCCGAGGGCGGCGGCCGTCTCCTCCGTGGACATCTGCTCCCAGTGTCGCAGCACCACGACACTGCGCTGCTTGGGTGCCAGCACCTTCATGATGTCCATCAGGAGGGCGCGGTCCGCGTGCTGCTCGGTGGAGTCGTCGATGCAGGCGTCCGGCAGCTGCTCGGTCGGGACCTCCTCCAGCTTGCGGGCCCGCCACCACTCCGTCCGCGTGTTGATCATGACCCGGCGCAGATAGGCGTCCGCCAGGCGCTTGTCCGCGATGCCGTCCCAGCGGCCGAACGTCCGCGCCAGCGCCGTCTGCAGCAGATCCTGGGCGTCCACCGGGTCCGGCACGAGCCGGCGGGCGCTGCGCAGGAGCGCGTCCTGCCGGGTACGGACGTACTCCTCGAATTCGAGCACCTCGCCGTGCGCCATGATCAACCGCCTCCGTTCCCCGTTTCCGACGTCCGCGCTGTGGCGCGGTGCCGGTTGTCCGCCGCTTCGTGTGGTGGTGCGCTCCGCTGGATCCGCTGGTTCGTTTCGCGGGTTCCTGCGGTACGCCAATGAAGCTACGGAGGGGTTGTCACGGAGACGTCCGAGGCAGCCTGCGGAGAACGCTCGGCTGTCCGTCGGTTGTGTAACAGAAGTAGGAACGGGGTAAAGCGGGGTGGGTTTTGGGGCGGTGATGGGCCGGTTTACCCCGTCGGGAATGCCTCGGAGTCAGGTGAGGAGTCAGGTGAGGAGTCAGGTGAGGAGTCAGGTGAGGGGGAGGCGGTAGAGGCCGCCCGGGAGGGGTTCCACCAGTCCGTCGGAGACCAGGCCGTCGAGGGCTCGGGCCCGCTGCACCGGTTCGTCCCACACCCGGTCGAGGACCGCCTGCGGCACCGGCGCGATCGCGTCCCGCAGGACGGCGAGAAGCTTGCCCCGGACCTGGCGGTCGGTACCGGCGTACGTCTGACCGCGCCGCGCCGGCCCCTCGTGCGCGGGCTTCCCGGCCAGCCGCCAGGCGCACTGTCCGGCGATCGGACAGCGCCCGCACGTCTCGTTCTTCGCCGTGCACACCAGCGCGCCCAGCTCCATCGACGCGGCCGCCCACCGGGACGCCGTGTCGTCGTCCTCGGGCAGCAGGGCGCGGGCGAGCTTCCGCTCGGCGGCCGTGGTCGCGTTCGGCGGGTACTGCGTGCCGCTCACCGCGCGGGCGAAGACCCGCCGCACGTTCGTGTCGAGCACGGCGTGCCGCTGGCCGTACGCGAAGGACGCGACCGCGGCGGCCGTGTACTCGCCGATTCCGGGCAGCGCGAGCAGTTGGGCGTGGTCGCGGGGTACGTCTCCGCCGTGTCGTTCCGTTATGGCGACCGCGGCGCCGTGGAGCCGTAGGGCGCGGCGGGGGTAACCGAGTCGGCCCCATGCGCGTACCGCCTCGCCGGGGGGTTCCTTCGCGAGGTCCGCCGGGCGGGGCCAGCGGGCCAACCACTGCTCGTAGACGGGCAGGACGCGGTTGACCGGGGTCTGCTGGAGCATGAACTCGCTGACCATCACGCCCCAGGGGCCGGCTTCCGGTCGCCGCCAGGGCAGATCACGGGCGTGCGTCTCGAACCAGGCGATCACGGGGGTGTGGAGGGTGGTGGGCGCCGGGGTGGGGGTGGCTGTGGGGGCGCCTGTGGGGGTGGGGGTGGGGATTGCGTCGGCAGGGCTGCTCTGGGGTTTCGTGGGTGCAGTCATGGCACGGTCGATCCTGCCATGCGGGGTGTGGTGGGGGCGGGTTCTGGTGGGGGGTGTCTGGGGTCGGGTGTCTGGGGTCGGTCGGCCGGGTGCGGGTGGGTGGGGCTACTCGCGCAGTTCCCCGCGCCCCTGAAAAGCAGGGGCTGCGCCCCGTGCTTTTCGGCCCCGGCCGTCGTCCCTCGGCCCCGGCCGTCGTCCCTCGGCCCCGGCCGTCGTCCCTCGGCCCCGGCCGTCGGCCCCGGCCGTCGTCCCTCAGCCCGGCCGATGTCTTTGAGTCCGCCCGTCGGCTGTCACTTCGCCTGCCGTCTTCAGGTCGGCCGCCATTTTCATCCCCGGCCGCCGACTTTGAGCCCGCCTGCCGTCTCTCGCCCCGCCCGCCGTCGTCTTTCACCCCGGCCGTGGTCTTTCAGCCCGCCTGCCATTTCTTGTCTCGGTCGTCGACCCTTACTCCGGGCATCGTCTTTCAGCCCGTTGCGCTGTCTTCGTTCAGGCCCGGCCGCTTCGGCTGTGGCTCTGTGAGCTATTTGGGCCGCCTTGCTTTGTCTTTTGGGAGTGGCCGGGGCTGGGCTTCGGGGGCGTGGGGAACTGCGCGGGGAGGCTCTGTGGGGCTGTAGTCGCCGACGGTCCTCGCCCCCCCGAGTTCTCACGGGGTGTCAGGCGGAGGGGTGCCAGCCCAGGGTTGGGCCTAGGTTTGTTGCGATGTCCGTCAGGATTTGGACGTAGTCCTCGTGTTCGAAGGTGAACGGCAGGGCGAAGGCCACCTCGTCGATCTCACGGAACGCGACGTGGGCCCGTAGCCGCTCGGCGATCTCCGCGGACGTGCCCACCAGGTCCGGCGCGAACAGGAGCCGCCCCGGCCCCTGCGGCGCGGTGGTCCGGGGCAACCGCTTCGCCGCGTACGCCTCGTACTTGGCGCGCTGCTCCGAGCTCGCCGAGTCGGTGGGGATGACGACGAGACCCTGCGAGACCCGGGCCCGCTCGCCGTCGGGATGGTGCGCCCGGAACTCCCGGATGTGCGAGCGCTGGATCTCGGCGAAGTCGATCGCCGCCGACCCCGGTTCCGCCGCCACCGCGCCCTCCAGCGGCTCCTCCACCTTCACCACGCTGCTGGTCAGGAAGTTCATCCCGTTCTCCCCGGCCCACCGCGCCGACCGGACGCTGCCACCGCCGTACCACGTCCGCGCGCCCAGCCCGGGGGAGTGCGGCTGGACCCGGTCGGAGAAGACCTCGAACCCCTCGGTGCCGCTGAAGTCCGTGACCGCCTCGCCGCGTACGAAGCGCAGCAGCCGCCGGACCCGCTCGAAGCCGAAGTCCTCCGCGTCGGCGGTGTCCGGATAGAGCGCCCCCTTGACGGTGTCGTAGTGCATCGGCGGTCCGACGCTGATCCCCGGGTTGAGCCGGCCGCCGGACAGGAGGTCGACCGTGGCCAGGTCCTCGGCCAGCCGCAGCGGGTTCTCCCAGCCCAACGGGATGACCGCGGTGCCCAGTTCGATACGGGACGTGCGCTGCGAGGCGGCCGCCAACACCGCGACGGGGGAGGAGATGCCGTACTGCAGATGACGATGGCGCAGCCACGCGCTGTCGAAGCCGAGCCGCTCGCCCAGTTCGATGATCTCCAGCGTCGACTCGTGGCCCCGGCGCGGGTCGGCCTCGTCGAACAGCCCGATGGTCAGGAACCCCAGCTTCCGCAACGGCCTCGCCGCCGGTGCGCTGACGCCGTTCTCCACGTTCTCGGATCCGGCCATCGTCTTCTCCAAGTCCTGCGGCGCGCTTCGGTGGTGGGGACGATTGTGGCAGGTGGGTCCTGGGAGGTGCCGAGTGGACTCGGTGCCGGCGGTGAGTGTGTTCCGTGAACGGGCGTACGGAGCCGGGGAGTTGCCGCTGGTCGTGCGACCTGAACTCGGTTACGGAACGTGCTGGTGCGGGCTCTGTCATCACACACCGCGATCATGGGGCGCCCAGCCGGGACGATCACGGGAACGACCGGGATGATGATCCGGAAAAGTTGAGGTTTCGGGCGGCGGGTGGGGCCAGCGAAGTGCCGGATCTCTCGTACAGTTTGCGCCGTGGGATCTCTGCGCAATCCGATCGGGCCGCTTCCCTCCACCATCTACTGGCGACGGAGGGCCGTTCTGCTGACCGTCGTCGGTCTGCTCGCGATCCTCGTCGTGTGGGTCGTCACCGGCGGTGGCGGAGACGGCGACAACAACGCGGGTGGGCCCGACGGAAAGAATCCCGCGACCTCGATCACTCCCGGGCCGTCCAGTTCCGGTCCCGCGATCAGTGACGCACCGGGCGGACGCGATGAGTCGGGGGACGAGTCGGGGTCCGGGGGCGGCAGTTCGGGCTCCGGGGCGGGGGATGGTTCCGGGTCCGGCTCCGGTTCGGGTTCCGGTGGTGGGGAAACGACTGCCGGCGCCGGTGCGGCGGGTGGGGGCACGTCCGACGACGGCGGCAAGAACGGCAGCAGCTCCGGGGAGCAGGTTCCGGCGGGGTCCAGCTTGCCCAACTGCACTGCCGGGGCCGTGAAGTTGACCGTGCGCAGTGTGCGTAACGCCTACGAACCCGGGGTGAACCCCACGTTCGAACTCATCGCCCGCAACTCCTCCGGTGGGGACTGCAAGCTCGATCTCGGGCCGGACAACACGGTGGTGACGATCACCCCTGCCGATGCCGACGACGCGTTCTGGGCGTCCGACGACTGTCATGAGACGGCGGGGAGCCTGATGTTCAAGGTGCCGGCCGGGGATCGGGTCACCTACACCGTGGAGTGGAACCGGGATCCCAGCGCCCCCAACTGCGCGACCCCGTCGCCTGGTTCGGCGACCGCCGGGACGTATCTCGTCGAGGCGAAGGCTCCGGGGCTGGCCACGGCTCGGACGTCCTTCGTGCTGGAGAAGGACTGACGGGCGGGTTCGGCTTCGGCTTCGGCTGGGTCCCGGTTCGGGTGCCGGGTCGCGTTCTGGCTCGCGTTCCGCAGGGGGTTCCCGCCCCCGCCGCCCCTACCCGTCCCCTCCCTGAGGGCTGCGCCCCCAGACCCCCCTGTCGGCCTCCGGCCTCGTCCTCAAACGCCGGACGGGCTGGGTGGGCCGGGGTGCACTGACAAACCAGGACGGGCTGGGGTGCTCGGGCGGTGCGCCTGCCGCCAGAGTGGGCTGGGGTGCTTGCGGGGCCGTTAGACGTAGCGTTCCAGGATTGAGGACTCTGCCAGGCGGGACAGGCCCTCGCGGACGCTGCGGGCGCGGGCCTCGCCCACGCCGTCGACCGTCTGGAGGTCGTCGACGCTGGCGGCGAGGAGCTTCTGGAGGCCGCCGAAGTGTTCGACCAGGCGGTCGATGATCGCGCCGGGCAGGCGGGGGACCTTGGCGAGCAGGCGGTACCCGCGCGGGGAGACCGCCGAGTCCATGCCCTCCGGGGAGCCGGTGTAGCCGAGGGCGCGGGCGACCGTGGGGAGTTCGAGGAGCTCCGCGTGGGCGAGGGCGTCGAGTTCGCGGAGGGCCTCGTCGACCGTGCGGGAGCGCTTCGCGGTGGGCTCGGGGACGTAGTCCCTGACCACCAGTTCGCGCTCGGGTTCGACGCCCGCGATCAGTTCGTCGAGCTGGAGGGCCAGGAGACGGCCGTCCGTGCCCAGTTCGACCACGTATTCGGCGATTTCGGTGGCGATGCGGCGGACCATCTCCAGGCGCTGGGCGACCGCCGAGACGTCCCGGACCGTCACCAGGTCCTCGATCTCCAGCGCGGAGAGCGTGCCGGCCACCTCGTCCAGGCGGAGCTTGTAGCGCTCCAGGGTCGCGAGGGCCTGGTTCGCGCGGGACAGGATCGCGGCCGAGTCCTCCAGGACACGGCGCTGGCCGTCGACGTAGAGGGCGATGAGGCGCATCGACTGGGAGACCGAGACGACGGGGAACCCCACCTGTTTGCTCACGCGGTCCGCCGTGCGGTGCCGGGTGCCCGTCTCCTCCGTGGGGATCGTCGGGTCGGGGACCAGCTGGACGCCCGCCCGGAGGATCTTGGAGAGGTCCGAGGACAGCACGATGCCGCCGTCGAGCTTGCACAGCTCGCGCAGGCGCGTCGCCGTGAACTCGACATCCAGGACGAAACCACCCGTGCACATCGGCTCGACGGTCTTGTCGAAGCCGAGCACGATGAGCCCGCCCGTGTTGCCACGGAGGATCCGTTCAAGCCCGTCGCGCAGGGCCGTGCCTGGGGCCACGGCGCTCAGTGAGGCGCGCATGAGGCCATCGGCACCGGAGCTCCCACCGGACTTTCCGGGAGCTGCTGCCCGGTCGTTGGCTGCCACTGCACTCCTCCGGTCGCAGGTTCTGGGGCGCTCCCGTTTCGCACACGTGGTTCGTACGGACGGGCGAGACCTGGGCAAAGTCTACCGGCGGTCCTCCTCGTCCCGTGGGGCCTCTCGCCGACGGGATCGGGGCAGTACCCGGAGCGCGTCCCCCATGTCGGCCACTTCCAGCACCTTCATGCCGGGCGGAACCTTGCCGGGATCGGACGGAACGAGCGCGTGCGTGAACCCGAGACGGTGCGCTTCGGAGAGCCGGCGCTGGACGCCCGTGACCCGTCTGACCTCGCCCGCCAGTCCCACTTCGCCGATGGCGACGAGGTTCTTGGGCAGGGGGGTGTCGGTGGCCGCCGACGCCAGGGCCAGGGCGATCGCCAGGTCCGCGGCGGGTTCGGAGAGCTTCACGCCGCCGACCGTCGCGGAGTAGATGTCCCGCTTGCCGAGAGCGCTGATCCGGCCGCGCTGCTCCAGAACCGCCAGCATCATCGAGACCCGGGAGGTCTCCAGGCCGGAGGTCGTGCGGCGGGGGGAGGGGAGCTGCGAGTCGACTGTGAGCGACTGCACTTCCGCGACCAGGGGGCGGCGGCCCTCCAGGGTGACCGTCAGGCAGGTGCCGGGGACGGGTTCGTCGCGGCGGGTGAGGAAGAGGCCGCTGGGGTCGGTCAGGCCGGTGATGCCCTCGTCGTGCAGCTCGAAGCAGCCGACCTCGTCCGTGGCGCCGTAGCGGTTCTTGACGCCGCGGACCAGGCGGAGGCGGGCGTGGCGGTCGCCCTCGAAGTGCAGCACCACGTCGACGAGGTGCTCCAGGAGGCGGGGGCCCGCGATGGCGCCGTCCTTGGTGACGTGGCCCACGAGGAGCGTGGACATGCCGCGTTCCTTGGAGGCGCGGATCAGGGCGCCGGCGACCTCGCGGACCTGGGCCATGCCGCCGGGGGCGCCGTCGATCTCCGGGGAGGCGACCGTCTGGACCGAGTCGAGGATCAGGAGGGACGGCTTGACCGCGTCCAAGTGGCCGAGGACGGCGGAGAGGTCGGTCTCGGCGGCGAGGTAGAGGTGGTCGTGGAGGGCGTTGATGCGGTCGGCGCGCAGGCGGACCTGGCTGGCGGACTCCTCGCCGGTGACGTAGAGGGTCGGGTGCTCGGCGCTCGCGGACTTGGCGGCGGCGTCGAGGAGGAGCGTGGACTTGCCCACGCCGGGCTCGCCCGCGAGGAGGACGACGGCGCCGGGGACCAGGCCGCCGCCCAGGACCCGGTCCAGCTCGGGGACGCCGGTGGAGCGTGCGGTGGCCTGGCGGCCGTCCACCTGGGCGATGGGGACGGCGGAGGTGGTGACGCGGCCGGGGCTCGTCGTGCGGACGGCTGGGGTGCCGTACTCCTCGACCGTGCCCCAGGCCTGGCATTCGGGGCAGCGGCCCAGCCACTTGGCCGTCTGCCAGCCGCATTCCGTGCAGCGGTATGCCGGGCGGTCCTTCGCGGTCTTCGTACGGGCAGCCATGGACGAACCGTAACGGAGGGCACTGACAGTGTCCGACGGGTGGGCGAAGGGGGCGTGGGGGGACGGGCTTTGGGGGCGTGACTCTGGGGGCGTGACTCTGGGGGCGGGGAGGGATGGGGGGCGGGGAGAGGAGGGCGCGGGTGTGTGGGGCTTCTCGCGCGGTTCCCCGCGCCCCTTCGGGGCACGGGGCCTTCCGTGCGTTCGCGGCCTTCCCGACCGCTCGGTCGCCTACGGGCGGCGGCCGATGGTCAGTTCGGCCGGGCGGTACGGGATGTAGGCCGCGCCGTCCAGGCCGAGGGCCGTGGCGGCGGACTGGAGCGCCGCCGGGGTGGCCGAGGCGCCCCAGCGGCCGGTGTCGAGGCGGGACTCCAGGGCGTGCAGGGCGGCCACCGTCTCGGCGGTGGTGAAGGCGCAGTGGCCCTGGCGTTCGACATAGGCCTGGCGGAGCTGCGCGGCGTCGCCCGAGGCGCGGACCCGGGTGGCGAAGCGGGACTCCTGTTCCACCGGGACGAGGTCGTCGGCGGTGGTGTGGATGTTGAGGAGGGGGACGGCGAGGCCCTGGCCGGCGGAGGACGTGCGGAGGCCCTCGGCGACGGCGGCCGGGTCGGCGGTGATGGTGGCGTTGTTCGTCAGGTCGCGCAAATCGGCCCGCAGGTCGAGGCCGGCCTTCTTGTAGAGGGCCTTGACGAGGGGAGCGTGCTGGGAAGTCGCGAGCACGCGCGCGTAGTCGACGCCCTTGTTGCCGGAGTTGTTGCCGCCGAGGGCCTTCTCGACGTGGAAGCGGGCGGGCTCGACGCGGTTGAGGACGCCCTGGGCCAGCCACGCGTACTGCTGGGCCTGCTGTTCGTCCCGGTCGCCGGGGGCGGGGCGCTCCTTTCCGGGTGCCCAGGTGGGCAGGTTGAGGTAGGCGGCCGCGAGGGCGATCCGCGCGCGGCCCTCCGGGGTCTTCTGGGCGGCGACGACGGCGTCGGTGAGCTGGCGCCCGGTGGCGGCGCCCTCGGCCTCGGAGGCGAAGTCCACCAGCTTCACGGGAGTGCCGGGGAGCAGGAGCTGGGCGATCGTGTACTCGGCGTCGAGCTGGTAGGTGTGCAGGTCGTTGGCTCCTGCCACGAGACCGCACAGGCCCAGGGCGCCGTCGATCCCGCCCGCGCCCGAGCGGGCGAGCTGGGCGTTGACCAGCCCGCCCATGGACTGGCCGATGGAGAGCGTGCGGACGGGTTCGCCGATCCTCTCGGTGACCGCCTCGACGGTGGCGACCTGGTCGCGCGCCGCGCTCTCCAGCGCCCAGAGGGTCTCGCTCACGTCGTAGGAGGAGCCGGTGAGCGCGTAGCCCTCTTCGAGGAGGCGGAGGCGTACGGCCTCGCGGGGGGCGTTCTGCGGCGTCGTGGCGCCGAAGCCGTGGCTGAAGACGATCAGGGTGCCGTTCCAGTTCTCCGGGACGTCCGCTATCCAGGCGGCGCCGTCGGGGAGGGTGCCGGTGAGGCGTTCGACGGCGGGCGCGGCGGCCGCGGGGGTGGCGGTCGAGACGGAGGCGCCGGTCAGCGAGAGGACGACGGTCGCGGCCAGGGCGGTGAGGGCGCGCTTGGTGGAACGGCGGGTGGAGCGGCGGGTGCGTACGGCCATGGGGGTGGGGCTCCTGTCGACGCGGAGGAGGGGCGGTGCTCGTCGTACTTGGGAGTAACGCGTACGCCAAGGAATGTAGGGCTACTTTCTGGTGGCGGTCAATAAAGTGCACAACATTCGCCATGGGTCCCGCGCGCCGCGGAATGCGGGATTCCTGTCCCCTTATGAGGGATCGTTTCACCCGTACGGAGTAAATGTGCTCAAGGGGCGAGAAGGTGCTGGTTCCGGGCGCCTACCGTCCATGAATGATGAGCATCAGTCCGGAGACCTCGACCCGCACCACCGGCGCGCACCGGGCGTACCGCGAGGCGCGCGATCGGGCGGCGGCGCACGCGGTGGCGCAGCGCCCGCTGGCGCGCTACGAGCCGTACCTGGACGGCCTGTTCACCTACTGCATGTCCGTGCTGTGCGACCGCGACGCGGCCACCGCCGCCCTCGCCGACGTGCTCGCCCTCGCCGAGCGGCGCCGGGGGCCGGACACCGCCGACGACCGCCGCGCCTGGCTGTACGCACTGGCCCGCTGGGCCTGTCTGCGCAAGCTCGCCGAGACCAGGCAGAAGCGGGCCCACACCGAGAAGGCGCACGTCGAGAAGGCACGCGTCGAGAAGGCGCGTGCCGGGAATGCGCGCGCCGGCAAGAGCGCCGTCAGGGGTGCCGGTGCGGGTGTCGTCCTCTCCGAGGACGAGGAGCGGCAGCGGCGGCGTGAACTGGCGCTGCTCGCCTGGCCGGAGGCCGCCGGCACCACGCCCGAGCAGCGCGAGGCACTGGAGTTGGCCGTACGGCATCAGCTCACCGCCCATGAGGTCGCCGCCGTGCTGGGCATGGACCGCACCGCCGCGCGGGAACTCCTCGCCTCCGCCGCCTGCGAGGTGGAGCGCACCCGGGCCGCCCTCGCCGTCGTCGAGACCGGCGCCTGTCCGAGCGTCGCCCGGCTGACCGGTGACCACCAACTCGTCCTGAGCGCCACCCTGCGCCGCGAGCTGGTCCGGCACGTCGACGACTGTCCTGTCTGCCGTCGCGCCGCCGAGCGCGCCGTCCCCGGCCGCTGGCCCGGCACCACCGTCACGCCCGCCGCGCTGCCGGTGCTCGAAGCGCCGCGCGCCGCCCTGGGGCCCGCGATGGCCCACCTCACGCGCGCGCGGGGCGGCGCCCCGCGCTTCGACCGGCGTGGCTTCCCCATGGACCCGAGGGACCGCGCCGCCCGCCGAGAGCGGCTGCGCGCGCGGGCCGTGACCACCACCGTCGTCGCCACCGTCGTCGCCGCGCCCGTCTTCGCCCTCTGGGCCGCCTACCGGGGTGCCCCCCTCATCGGTGAGGGCGACGACGGCCGTTCGGTCAGCGCGGGCGAGGAACAGGGCGAGGGCGACGGCACCGTCGGCGACGGCGGCGGAGACGCCTACGAGAACGCCGGCAACGCCCGGACTCGGCCCGACGCCCGCCACCGCCGAGGCAAACACGCGGCGGACGACGTGTCCGTGGAGGTCACCCAGGGCAAAGGGCGGGGCGCGCTCTCCATCACCGCCGCGAACGACGGGGACACCACCCTCATCACCCTCCGGGCGAGCGGAGACTCGCCCGTCCGCTGGTCCGCCCGCACCGGCGCCGACTGGCTCTACCTCAGTCAGTCCTCGGGCACCCTGAAACCTGGCGAGTCCCTGACGATCAAGGTGTACGTCGACCAGCTGAGCGAGCCCTCCGGGTACTGGACCGCGCGGGTCATGCTGGCTCCGTCGGACGCCGTGGTGACGATCGAGGGCTACGGTCCGGTGCCGACGCCACCGGTCGACTCCCGGCCGACCCCCACCGCCCCGGACCCCGGCCCGCCGAGGCCCACCGTCCCACCACCCACCCCCGACCCGGACCCCACGCCGACCGGCCCGGCCCAGCCGGATCCCACGCCGACCTCCACCGACCCGGCCCCCACGGACCCGGGCGACCCCACACCACCCCCGGGCGACGGAGGCGGCGACCCCCCACCGGCGTCATAGACGGGCAGGAGCCGAGCGTCGGGAAGAGGCCGGTGGTCCGGGCACCCGGCCGGCCCGGGCGCCGCGCAGCCGTGGTGGCAGCGCGCCGTCCGGTCGGGACCGCCCGGTCGGGTTGTCCGTTTGTTCGTCTACCGGCCTATCGGCCCGTGGGAGCCGCCGGTTCCGTCGGATCCGCCGGGTGCGGAGCCACCAGGGGCAGGCGGGAGGCCAGTCGCTGTTCGCACAGCTCGACCAGGCGGTCGTACCCCTCCTTGCCCATCAGCTCGATCAACTCCGGGCGGTACGAGACGTACACCGGGTCGCCCGCGCCGTGCGCCGACGTCGCCGAGGTGCACCACCAATGCAGGTCGTGACCGCCCGGGCCCCAGCCGCGGCGGTCGTACTCGCCGATCGACACCTGGAGCACCCGCGTGTCGTCGGGCCGGTCGATCCAGTCGTACGTGCGGCGGATCGGCAGCTGCCAGCAGACGTCCGGCTTGGTCTCCAGCGGCTCGCGCCCCTCCCGGAGCGCCAGGATGTGCAGCGAACAGCCCGCGCCGCCGGCGAACCCCGGGCGGTTCTGGAAGATGCACGACCCCTTGTACGGGCGGGTCTGACGGTCGCCGTCCTCGTCCTTCGAGACCCAGCCGGTCTCCGTGCCCACATCGTGGAACTGCCAGATCTCCGGAGTGAGCCTCGCCACATGTTCGGCGACGCGCTTCTCGTCGTCCTCGTCCGAGAAGTGGGCACCCAGGGTGCAGCACCCGTCGGCCGCGCGGCCCGCCTGGATGCCTTGGCAGCCGCTGCCGAAGACGCAGTTCCAGCGAGAGGTCAGCCATGTCAGATCGCAGCGGAAGACCTGCTCGTCGTCCGCCGGATCAGGGAACTCCACCCACGCGCGCGCGAAATCGAGCCCCTTCTCGTCCGGCGTGGGGGACTCCGCCGAGTTTTTCGTCGACTTCGGTGGCCTGGTCGCCGCCTTCGCCCGCGAAGAGCCGCCGGTCGCAGCCGCTCCCGACGCCGCGCCCGCTGCCGACTTGTCGGCCTTTGCCTTTTTCGTCTTTGGCACCCGTCCAGGGTACGGCGCCCGAAGCCGCATCGAGGACGGCGCACGCCTCCGCTGGCAGTAGCGTTCCGTACATGAGACTCGGTGTCCTCGACGTGGGATCGAACACGGTGCATCTGCTGGTGGTGGACGCACACCCGGGCGCGCGCCCCCTGCCCGCGCACTCGCACAAGGTGGAGCTACGCCTTGCCCAACTCCTCGACGAGGCCGGGGCCATCGGCCCCGAAGGGGTCGACAAACTCATAGCCGTGGTCCACGAGGCGCTCCAGGCCGCCGAGGACAAGGGAGTCGAGGAGCTGCTCCCGTTCGCCACGTCGGCGGTCCGGGAGGCCAGCAACGCCGACGACGTCCTCACCCGCGTCAAGGACGAGACCGGCGTGGAACTCCAGGTCCTCACCGGCGCCGAGGAGGCCCGGCTGACCTTCCTCGCCGTCCGCCGGTGGTTCGGCTGGTCGGCGGGCAAGCTGCTCGTCCTCGACATCGGCGGCGGCTCCCTGGAGATCGCCTACGGCATAGACGAGGAGCCCGACGCCGCCGCCTCGCTGCCGCTCGGCGCCGGCCGCCTCACCGCCGGCTGGCTTCCCGGTGACCCGCCCACCCCCGACGACATCCGGGCCCTGCGCCGTCATGTCCGGGCCCAGATCGCCCGTACGGTCGGGGAGTTCAGCCGCTTCGGGGCGCCCGACCATGTCGTCGCCACGTCCAAGACGTTCAAGCAGCTCGCCCGCATCGGCGGGGCCGCGCGTTCCGCCGAGGGGCTCTACGTCCAGCGCGAGCTCAAGCGTGGGGCGTTGGAGTCCTGGGTGCCCAAGCTCGCCGGTATGACCACCGCCCAGCGAGCCGCTCTGCCGGGCGTGTCCGAGGGGCGGGCCAATCAGCTCCTCGCGGGCGCGTTGGTCGCGGAGGCCGCGATGGATCTGTTCCAGGTGGAGACGTTGGAGATCTGTCCTTGGGCGCTTCGGGAGGGTGTGATCCTGCGGCGGCTGGATCACATGGGGACGGCGTAGGGACGGACGCGTGGGGAGCAGGTCAGGTTGGGTGGGTTGTCGGCTGCGGCTCCGGTGGGGCCTCTCGCGCAGTTTCCGCGCCCCTGAAAGACCACGGCCCCGCGGGCCTGAAAGACCACGGCCCCGCGGGCCTGAAACGCAACGGGGCTGCGGGATGAAAAGCACGGGGCGCAGCCCCTGCTTTTCAGGGGCGCGGGGAACTGCGTGAGCAACCCCCACCCGGCCCGCGGTCGCCGACGTGCCCGTACCCCGACGGCGCACGGGCGAGGCCTCACCCCGTAGGCTGTCCCGCGTGGCAGAACCCGTACGGATCCCGGACGCGAAGGTCGCCCTGTCCACGGCCTCCGTGTACCCGGAGTCGACGGCCACGGCCTTCGAGATCGCCGCACGCCTCGGGTACGACGGCGTGGAGGTCATGGTCTGGACCGACCCGGTCAGCCAGGACCTCGAGGCCCTGCGCCGCCTCTCCGACTACCACCAGATCCCCATCCTCGCCGTTCACGCGCCCTGTCTGCTGATCACCCAACGCGTGTGGTCCACCGACCCCTGGGTCAAGCTGCAGCGCGCCCAGGCCGCCGCCGAGAAGCTCGGCGCGAGCACGGTCGTCGTCCATCCCCCGTTCCGCTGGCAGCGCCAGTACGCGCGTGACTTCGTCACCGGAATCTGGCGGATGGCGAACGAGACGGACGTCCGGTTCGCGGTCGAGAACATGTACCCCTGGCGCTACCGCGACCGCGAGATGCTCGCCTACGCCCCCGACTGGGACGTGACGAAGGACGACTACCGGCACTTCACGATCGACCTCAGCCACTCGGCGACCTCGCGCACCGACGCCCTGGACATGGTCGACCGCATGGGCGACCGCCTCGGTCATGTGCACATGGCGGACGGCAGGGGGTCGGCCAAGGACGAGCACCTCGTCCCGGGCCGCGGCACCCAGCCCTGCGCGGAACTGCTGGAACGTCTCGCCGTGAGCGGTTTCGACGGCCACGTCGTGATCGAGGTCAACACCCGCCGTGCCATGTCCGCCGCCGAGCGCGAGGCCGACCTGGCGGAGGCGCTCGCCTTCACCCGGCTGCACCTCGCCTCCGCCGTGCGGGTCCCCCGGCCGTGACACCGGCCACTCCCCGCCGCAGGGGCCGGCCCTCCCGTACGGAATCGGCCGACACGCCCGCCGCCCGCGACCGCATCCTGGCGGCGGCCCGCGAGGAGTTCTCCGAGCGCGGCTACGACAAGGCGTCCGTACGCGGCATCGCCAAGGCCGCCGGGGTGGACTCGGCCCTCGTGCACCACTACTTCGGCACCAAGGAGCAGGTGTTCGAGGCCGCCGTCACCCTCTCCTTCGGCCCGGCCATGCAGGCTCCCCAGGCCGTCGAGGAGGGCCCGCTCGACGGCGTCGGCGAGCGGCTCACCCGGTTCGTCTTCGGCGTCTGGGAGAACCCGGCGACCCGTACGCCGCTCCTCGCGATCGTCCGTTCCGCCGTGAACAACGAGGCCGCAGCCGCCGTCTTCCGCCGCATCATCGCCACGCAGGTGCTCCGCCGTATCGCCGACCGCCTGGAGGTACCGGACGCGGAGCTGCGGGCCGAACTGGCCGCCGCGCAGCTGGTGGGCATCGCGATGCTGCGGTACGTGATCAAGGTCGAGCCGTTGGCGTCGGCGGACCCCGAGCAGATCATCGCAAGGGTGGCTCCAGTGGTGCAGGCACACCTCACCGCGCCCTCCTGAGGGCAGGGGCAGGGGGCCGGGCGCGTACTCGAAAACCGAGACGGTCGTCCCATATTTCGGTCATCGTGTCCATCCCCTGGATGACCGGCGTACGCTCGACTTCAGTCATTACTCTCCGAAGGAGCGAGGCGAGCGACGATGCCCGAGCTGAGGTCCCGCACAGTCACCCACGGCCGCAACATGGCGGGCGCCCGCGCCCTTATGCGCGCCTCCGGTGTACCGGGCGCGGACATCGGCCGCAAGCCGATCATCGCGGTCGCGAACAGCTTCACCGAGTTCGTGCCGGGCCACACCCACCTCCAGCCGGTCGGCCGGATCGTCAGCGAGGCGATCCGTGAGGCGGGCGGCATCCCGCGCGAGTTCAACACGATCGCCGTGGACGACGGCATCGCGATGGGGCACGGGGGCATGCTGTACTCGCTGCCCTCCCGCGACCTGATCGCGGACTCGGTCGAGTACATGGTCGAGGCCCACTGCGCCGACGCGCTGATCTGCATCTCCAACTGCGACAAGATCACCCCGGGCATGCTGAACGCCGCCCTGCGGCTCAACATCCCGACCGTCTTCGTCTCCGGCGGCCCCATGGAGTCCGGCCGGGCCACCCTCGTCGACGGCACGGTCCGTACGCTCGACCTCGTCGACGCGATCTCCGACGCGGTGAACGACAAGATCTCGGACGAGGACATCCTCCGCATCGAGGAGAACGCCTGTCCGACCTGCGGCTCCTGTTCCGGCATGTTCACCGCCAACTCGATGAACTGCCTGACCGAGGCCATCGGCCTCTCCCTCCCGGGCAACGGCTCGGTCCTGGCCACGCACACGGCCCGCAAGCAGCTGTACATCGACGCGGCCCACACGGTCATGGACATCACCCGCCGCTACTACGACCAGGACGACGAGACGGTCCTGCCGCGCTCGATCGCGAACTTCGCGGCCTTCGAGAACGCCATGGCCCTCGACATCGCCATGGGCGGCTCCACCAACACGATCCTGCATCTGCTGGCCGCCGCCCAGGAGGCGGGCGTCCCCTTCGGGCTCAACGAGATCGACGCCGTCTCGCGCCGCGTGCCGTGCCTGGCGAAGGTCGCGCCGAACGTCGCCAAGGACCGCACGTACTACATGGAGGACGTGCACCGCGCCGGCGGCATCCCGGCCCTGCTGGGCGAGCTGCACCGCGCGGGCCTGCTCAACGAGGACGTGAACTCCGTCCACAGCCCCTCCCTCGCCGACTGGCTGAAGACCTGGGACGTGCGCGGCGGCTCCCCGTCCCCGAAGGCCGTCGAGCTGTGGCACGCGGCCCCCGGCTGCGTCCGCTCCGCCGAGGCGTTCTCCACCTCCGAGCGCTGGGACACCCTGGACGAGGACGCCGAGGGCGGCTGCATCCGCTCCGCCGAGCACGCGTACTCCAAGGACGGCGGACTGGCCGTGCTCAAGGGCAACCTTGCCGTCGACGGCTGCGTGGTGAAGACGGCCGGCGTCGACGAGTCGATCTGGACCTTCGAGGGTCCGGCGGTCGTCTGCGAGTCGCAGGAGGAGGCCGTCCAGAAGATCCTCCTGAAGGAGATCAAGGAGGGCGACGTCGTCGTCATCCGCTACGAGGGCCCCAAGGGCGGCCCCGGCATGCAGGAGATGCTCTACCCGACCTCGTACCTCAAGGGTCGCGGCCTGGGTAAGTCCTGCGCGCTGATCACCGACGGCCGCTTCTCCGGCGGCACCTCCGGCCTCTCCATCGGCCACGCCTCGCCCGAGGCGGCCGGCGGTGGCACGATCGCCCTCGTCGAGGACGGCGACCGCATCCGCATCGACATCCCGAACCGCACGATCGAGTTGCTGGTCGACGACGCCGAACTGGCCCGCCGCGAGGCCGCTCTGAACGGCGTCTACGCCCCGAAGAACCGGGAGCGCAAGGTGTCGGCCGCGCTGCGCGCCTACGCCGCGATGGCCACCAGCGCCGACAAGGGCGCGGTGCGGGACGTCAGCAAGCTGGGCTGAGGTCCGCCGCCGTCCGCACGGCGGTGGTGGTAGCAGTGAGGGCCGTTCCCGGCGGGGACGGCCCTCGTCGCACGGGTGTGGAGGCGGCCCGGGTCATATGGTCGGCCGGCCGTTTCACCAGCTCGCCGGATCGTTTCCGTCCAGGCCGAGCACGGTCCCGTCGAGTGTGCCCGCGCAGACGCGGCCGTCGATGAACACCGGCTCGGGCCGTGCGCCGGTGATCCGGTCCGCGTCGCCGAGCCGAGCCGCGGTCTGCCCACTGAGCAGGCCCTTGCGCACGTCCACCGCGAGCAGCCGCCCGTCGGACGAGGTGAAGTACACGTACCGGTCGCCGGCGACCGGCGCCGAACCCCGCGCGACCCCCGTCTCGGTCCGCCACACCTGCTCGCGGGCCTTCATGTCGACGGCCACGAGCGCACCACTCGCGCCACTCAGCAGGTACACGACGTCACCGCGCACCACCGCATGGGCCTGTTCGAGCCGTACGGGCAGCTCGACCCGGACGGTCTTCCCCGTGCCGGAGTCGTACCGGACCAGGGCGACCGTGTCGGGGTAGTCGCCCCCGATCGAGGCGAAGAAGAGGGAGCCGTTCTGGGCCCCCACCGGTTCCAGCTGCCCGTCGAGCCGGGCGTCCCACCGCACGTCACCCGTCTCCGGGTCGACCGCGGTGACCCGCGTCCGAGCCCCCGCGCCCTCACCGGTGACGCTCGCCACATAGGCCGAGCGGTCACCGTCGAACGAGGTGAAGTACGCCTCCGGCTGCCCGGGGATGCGGCGGCTCCACGCGGTGTCGCCGGTCGCGCTGTCCACACCGGTGACCGTTCCGTCGGCGGAGGTCAGCAGCAGCATGCCGCCCGCGTACCGCTCGGAGCCGTACGCGGAGACGTCCCGCTCCCACCGCACCTTGCCGGTCTCCGGGTCGAGCGCCTGGACCCGGCGGCTCTCGCCCGTCAGCACATGCACCAGGCCGCCCGACTCGACGGGCGGGCCACCCGCGCCCAGCTCACCCGCGCCCTCGACGGTGTGCCGCCACAGCACGCTGCCGTCCGCCGGGTCCAACGCGGAGACCAGCCCCGGCTGTGAGCACAGCAGCTTCCCGGCACCGTACGAGCACTGCGGCGCGCTCCCGTTCTTCGCCGCGGGCTTGGTGGACCAGGCTTCGAGCGCGGGGGCGGCGGCCGCGGCACGGCTGGCCCGCGGTGTGGCCGTAGCGCCGTCCACCCGCTCGCCGTCACCGCCCCACACCCGCGCCGAGACGAACCCCCCACCGGCGACGAGCACCAAGGAGACGGCGACCAGAACGGCCCGCCGACGCAACCGCCGACCGACCGCACCGGCCCGGTTTCCGTGCTCACCGTCGCGGGACGTACCGGCCTGAACGCGACCATCGCCGGGCCCTGTTCGGGTGCCGGTGCCGGTGCCGGTGCCGATGGGGGTGGGGGTGCCGGTGTGGGTCTGGGTGTGGGGCGCGGTGTCGGAGGCCGGGTCTGCCGCCGTTCCCTCTGGCGCGCCTTCAGGCGTGCCCTCTGCCGTGCCCTTTGCCCTGCCCTTTGCCGCACCGGCGTTACCGCTCTTGCCCCGCCCTGTGTTCGTGTCGCCGTAGTCGTCGCCGTGTTGGCCGGTGTGTCGGTCGTCGTGTGGGTCGGCGGCCGTCCGGCCAGGCCCTGGGACGGCTGCCCACCCCGCCCCTTGGCGCTCCTTCTCCCTCTCCCTCTCCCGCTGGGTCGGTATGAAGCTCTGGGTGTCGTACGAGGCGGCCACGGACCGGAGTTCGTGCATCAGCTCGTCCGCCGTGGGCCGGTCCTCGGGCTCCTTCGCGAGGCAGGCGCGGACGAGGGGTGCGAGGTTCCCGGGTACGCCGGTGAGGTCCGGCTCGTCGTGGACGACCTGGTAGGCGACGACGTAGGGGCTGTCGGAGTCGAACGGCCCGCGCCCGGTGGCCGCGTGCACGGTCACCGAACCGAGCGCGAAGATGTCGGCGGCGGGCCCGACCTCCCTGGGCCGCCGGAACTGCTCGGGGGCCATGAACGGCGGTGTGCCGATCAACTTCCCGGTCTCCGTGCGCAGTTCGCTGTCCTTCGGCCGGGAGATACCGAAGTCGATGACTTTGGGGCCGTCCTCGGCGAGGAGGACGTTGCTGGGCTTGAGATCCCGGTGCACCACACCGGCGCGATGGATGTCGCGCAGGGCCTCCGCGAGCCCGGCCATCAGCCGCCGCAACTGAGCAGGCGGCATGGGGCCGTTCCGCTTGACGTGCTCGGCGAGGGTCGGGCCGGGGATGAAGAGGGTGGCCATCCAGGGCCGGGGGCTGTCGGTGTCGGCGTCGACGACGGGCGCGGTGAAGGCACCGCTGACCCGCCGGGCGGCGGCCACCTCTTGCCGGAAGCGGCCTCTGAACTCTGGGTCCTTGGCGAACTCGGCGTGCACCACCTTCACCGCGAGCCGCAGTCCCGAGGTCGACGTGGCCAGATGGACGACACCCATGCCGCCGGAACCCAGACAGGCCTCCAGGCGGTACTGACCGGAGTACTCGGGAAGTTCCGCTTCCGCTCCCGACCCGGTGCCCCGCTGCGGTGCCATGGGCCCACCCCCGTGCTGTTTTTCGGCCGCCCCCGCGACGCTCGGAGCCTAGTCGATGACCCCTACGGGACAGAGGCGGCTTGCTAGCCTTCACGTGCGAAAAACGCACAGGTGTGTGTGTCCTGATTCAGGGGTATCAAAGGGTCCCCGTGGCTTCCATGGGGACCAAACGGGGTTCGAACGCGTTTCAAACGGGGGGAGTTCAGCCATGTCTGTCGAGCATGCCGAAGAGATCACGGGCGACGGCGAGGGGGAGCAGGCGACCACGATGGCGGCGACCGCGGGGGCGGTGACGGCAGCCGTCCGGTACTACTCGGTCGCGCCGGGCGTCCGCGTCAACGTCCGCAGTGGCCCGAGTACGAGTTACGGCATCGTCCGGGTCCTCTCCGAGGGCGCGAGGGTGCCGATCTACTGCCAGACGCCGGGCCAGACCATCTCCGGCCCGTACGGCACGACCAACGTCTGGGACAACATCGACGACGGCCAGTACATCTCCGACGCCTACGTCTACACAGGCAGCGACGGCTACGTGGCCGGCCGCTGCGGCTGACCCCACGGCCACGGTCTCACGCGACACGGAACGCGCCGCGGTACCCCACACCGGGTACCGCGGCGCCCCGGCCGCCACCTGTGGCTGCCGGCAGCGGGGCCGGCTCCGCTGCCGGCTCCGGGGCACCCGCCGGGGCCGGGCGGCGGCTAGGGCTCCCGGGGGCACGCCGACGGCTTCGGGCTTGCGTCCGGTGTGTGGCTGTGAGGCCGGTGGGTGGTCGTGAGGCCGAGCGGCGACTTGGGCTTCTGGGGTGCCGCCCGGTAGCGATCCGCAGCCCTGGCCCGACGCCCTGGCTCGGCGCCCGGGGTGGCCGTGAGGCTGAAGGGCTGCCGCGGTTCACAGGGACGCGCTCGGTTCAGCCGCTGCCCGATGCCGCCGCGTAGCCCTTTCCGACCCGGGGCGATAATCGACGCGTGAGCGATGAACCGAAGAACATCCGGGCGGAGCGGCAGGGACAGCGGGCGCAGCAGGCGCAGCTGCTGCCGCAGGGCTCGGAGGGGCCGCAGGGGTCGGAAGCGCCGCAGGGGCGCCGGGCGTCTTCGACGGCCGGGGCGACTCCGGCGGGCCCGCGTCCCGAACCCATCCGTTTCTTCGGGACGACCTGGCTGAATCACGACGGCAACTATCCGGCCCGCCGCGCGGGTGTCACCGTGGGCTCGCTCGCCGCCGTGATCGTCTCCGGCCTGGTACTGCGCCTGGCCTACGAGGGTCTGCAGCTCGCGGCGGTCGGCGGCTTCGTCAGCATCGTCGTCCTCATCATGTTCGCCGTCTGCAGCGCCCTGGCCTTCGGCCACACCTGGGGCTCCTACACCAAGCGCCCCGATCCGGCCCGCCAGTCCTCCCTGCGCGGCCTGCTCACCATCGGTTTCCTCGGCTCCCTGGCCGCCTACTTCCTCCGCTCCTTGAAGGAGGCCCCGGGGGAGTCCCTCCACCGCGCGGAATACACCACGGCCCGCGAACAGTACGACCGCCGCACAGCCAAACGCACCGGCAACCCGGCGAAGCGCCACCGCCCCTGAAGCACCCCGAGCCCTTGAGGGCCCGATCCGGTGAGACGATGCGCCAGCGAGGGAACGCGCGCCCGCGAGGGTCCGATCCGGTGAGGCGACGCACCCGTGGGGCGACGCGTCCGTGAGGGGCCGCGCCCGTGTGGCGACGCACCCGTGTGGCGACCCACCCGTCAGACCCCGCGCCCGTAAGGGGCGCGGGGAACTGCGCGAGAAGCCCCACCGGACGGACGTCTGGGGGTCAAAGGGGCGCAGCCCCCTGAAGGATGGGACGGGTAGGGGCGGCGGGGGCGAAAAACTCCCTCCCCAACACCCCCCACCACAAGCCACGATGCCCTCATGACAACCTCCCACCCCCAGCCCCACCCTCACCCCTCCCACACCACCCGAGCCCACTCCTTCAACACCGCCGCAGCCCAGTACGCGGCAAACCGCCCCTCCTACCCCTCCACCCTCTTCGACACCATCGAAGCCCTCTCCCCCCGCCCCCTCCACGGCTCCCGCACCGTCGACGTAGGCGCCGGCACCGGCATCTCCACCACCCTCCTCCACGCCCGAGGCGCCCACGTACTAGCCGTCGAACCCGGCGCGGGCATGGCCGCCCAGTTCCGCCACACCCACCCCCACCTCCCCCTCGTCCGAGGCGACGGCAACGCCCTCCCCCTCGCCACCGCCTCCACCGACTTCCTCACCTACGCCCAGTCCTGGCACTGGACCACCCCCTCCCGCTCGGTCCCGGAGGCCCTCCGCGTCCTCCGCCCCGGCGGCGTACTCGCCCTCTGGTGGAACACCGACGCCGTCGACATCCCCTGGATCGCCGACGCCACCACCCGCATCCACCGTTTCCTCGACGTGGACCCCGCCACCCCGATCGAGAAGAGCGGTTCCGGCGCACCCGCCGCCCTCACCGACACCGCAGGACACCTCGACTTCACCCGCCGTCGAATCCGCTGGAGCCGACAGGTCTCCCTGGACACCCACCTGGCCAACATCGCCAGCCACTCGGCGTTCCTGGTCCTGGGCGAAGACGCCACCGCCGAGTTCTTCGCCGAGGAACGAGCCCACCTCCGCAGGCTCTTCCCGACCGAAACCATCGAGGAGACCTACGAAGTGGACCTACTACTGGCCATCCGCCCCTGAACCAACCCCTTTGGCGCCGCCTCCTTTTGCACCGGCCCCCTTTCCAGCAACCCCCTTTCCAGCAACCCCCTTTCCACCAGCCCCCTCCAACCCAACCCCTTCCGTACCAGCCCCTCCCGTAGCAACCCCCTGTCCGCCAACCTCGGTGGCACCAGCCCCTTTTGAACCAGCACCTGCCAACCCCGTCCCCGTCCCCGCCCCCCACGCCTCCAAAGCCGCCGCACACGCATGGTCCACGTGCCACAGCCCGCTCAACTCCAGCCGCACCCCCCGCTCCCGAGGCACCTTTTCCAACGCGTCCAGCAACTTCGGCAGTCGCAGAAACGTCGCGTTTCCGACCACCCGCACCACCACCCCCGTGTCCCCCCGGTCCTCGACCTCCACATGCACCTGGCTGATGTCCCACGCGGTCTTGGCCACCGCCGACGCGAGCCCCACCAGCACCCCCTCGAAAAGGTTCAAGGTCACGATCGCCACGGCGGTCACCCCCAGCACCAGCACCTCCCCGCGATCCCGCGACCGCCACAGCAGCCCCAACTCCCTTACGGGCACGAGCCGGCACCCCGCATGCACCAGCAGCCCGGCCAGCGCCGCCACGGGGATCGCACCGAGCACCCCGGGCAGCAGAGCGGCGAAGACCAGCAGCCACACCCCGTGCAGCACCCGTGAGGCCTTGGTCCGCGCCCCCGCCCGCACGTTCGCCGCACTCCGTACGATCACGGCCGTCATGGGCAGCGCCCCGAGGACGCCGCACAGCACGTTGCCGGCGCCCTGGGCGACCAACTCCCGGTCGTAGTCGGTCCTCGGGCCGTCATGCAGTTGATCCACGGCGGCCGCGCTGAACAACGACTCGGCGGACGCGATCAGAGCGAAGGCGAGAACGGTCCCCACGACCCCCGCATGCGTGAGCAACCCCAGGTCATCGACCGACGGCACCCGCACCGCCTCCCACAACCCCCGCACCTCGACCCGCCGCACCTCCAGGTCGAACACCCCCGTGACCAGGGCCGCACCCCCGACGGCCACCAACGGCGCCGGCACGAACCGAGCCCCCCACCGCCACCGAGGCCACACCACCAGGACTCCCACCGTGGCACCCCCGAGCGCGAGCGCCACAGGATCCACGGCACCGGGCAACGCCCCCAGCCCCGCGAACTTCTCGATCCCTCCACCCCCGGGCGCGGCGGCGTCCCCCATCGCGTACACCTGGCCCGCCACCAGCACCAGACCGATCCCGGCGAGCATCCCCTGCACCACGGCCACGGACACCGCCCGAAACCACCGCCCCCACCGCAGCACCCCCAACCCGATCTGCAGCACTCCGGCCCCGAGCACCAGCACACCGAGCGCCGACACCCCGTACGCCCGCACCGCCTCGTACACCAGCACGGTCAGCCCGGCCGCTGGCCCACTTACCTGCAGGCTGCTCCCCGGCAGAGCACCGACGATCAGCCCTCCGACGATCCCCGTGACCAGCCCCAACTCCGCCGGCACCCCGGATGCCACAGCGACCCCCGCACACAGCGGCAGCGCCACCAGGAACACGACGACCGACGCGGCCACCTCCCCTTGCCACGACACAGCCACCGAACCCCGAAGCCGTGGCCGGAGCCGTAACCATGCCTGAAACGGTCCCAAGGCATTACGCACGAGACAGACACCTCCGGCAGCCGACGTTCGACAGGAGTGCCCGACGGGCGCCCGACAGGAGATACGCAGTCCCCGAGCCAGGGGGGACCCGACGGTGATCACGAGAACGCGCGACGGGACACCGCCGCACAGCTCACCCGGGCGACAGGCGCGCCAAGAGTCCCTCCAAGTGACCACGCTCCGCTATCAATTGTCACCCAAAGCGAGCATCCTCGGCATCCTCTCCCCGCGATCACCGCCCCTAGGCGGAAGTGCGCACCCCCGGAATCGCGCCTTCCGATCACTCCATCGAGCGCCCGCGCCCCTCCTCGCTCCCGCCACGCCCTCCCTTGACGGCGCGCCCCTCCTGCGCAATATTCATCGCATGATGAATTATCCTCCGGAGGAGACTCCACCCCCCGCCGTCCACGCCCAGAACCTCACCGTCGCCCGAGGCCCCCGCACAGTCCTCCGCAACCTCGACTTCGCCGTCCCGCCCGGCCAGATCACCGGCCTCCTCGGCCCCTCCGGCTGCGGCAAATCGACCCTGATGCGAGCGATCGTCGGAACCCAGGCCAAGGTCACCGGCACCCTGAACGTCCTCGGCCACCCCGCAGGCGACGCCACCCTCCGCTCCCGCATCGGCTACGTCACCCAGGCCCCCTCGGTCTACGACGACCTGACCGTCCGCCAGAACCTCGCCTACTTCGCCGCGATCCTCGACCCCGGCCGCGCCGCCGCCGACCGCCGCGACGACAACATCACCCGGGCTATCGCCGACGTTGCCCTCACCACCCAAGCCGACGCCCTCGCCGGCAACCTCTCCGGCGGCCAGCGCAGCCGCGTCTCCCTGGCCGTGGCCCTCCTCGGCACACCCGAACTCCTGGTCCTCGACGAACCCACCGTCGGCCTGGACCCCGTCCTTCGCCGCGAACTCTGGACCCTCTTCGCCACCATCGCCGCCGAGCGCCGGGCCACCCTCCTGATCTCCTCCCACGTCATGGACGAGGCCGAGCGCTGCCACCGCCTCCTCCTCATGCGCGAGGGCGAGATCCTCGCCGACGACACCCCCGAGGCCCTCCGCAACCGCACCCACACGGAAACAGTCGAAGCGGCCTTCCTCCACCTCGTCGACGAGGCCACCGCGACCACCACCGAAACCACCACCCCGGCAGCCACCGACACACACCAGAAGGAGCCGGCGCGATGACGACGACGCCGAACGCGGACACCCGAACGAAGAAGCAGACGAAGCCGGAGGAGAAGAACACGAAGAACCGACAGCCGAGGACCAGCGACGCCGTCGCCCCCACGACCCACCGACCCAGGGCCTTGAGCTACTCCCGCACGACCGCCACCGCGGCCCGAGTCCTCCGCCAACTCGGCCACGACCCCCGCACCATCGCCCTGCTGATCCTCATCCCGTGCGTGATGCTCTTCCTGCTCCGCTATGTCTTCGACGGCAACCCACGCGTCTTCGACTCCATCGGCGCCTCACTCCTCGGCATCTTCCCGCTGATCACGATGTTCCTGGTGACCTCGATCGCGACCCTGCGCGAACGCACCTCCGGCACCCTGGAACGCCTCCTCTCCATGCCCCTCGGCAAGGGAGACCTCATCGCCGGCTACGCCCTGGCCTTCGGCACCCTGGCGATCATCCAGTCCGCCCTCGCCACCGGTCTGGCCGTCTGGCTCCTCGACCTGGACGTCACCGGCTCACCCTGGCTCCTCCTGATCGTCGCCCTCCTCGACGCCCTGCTGGGCACCGCCCTCGGCCTCTTCGTCTCGGCCTTCGCCTCCTCCGAGTACCAGGCCGTCCAGTTCATGCCGGCCGTGATCTTCCCCCAGCTCCTCCTCTGCGGCCTGTTCACCCCGCGCCCCGAGATGCACCCCGCCCTGGAAGCCATCTCCAACGTCCTCCCCATGTCGTACGCCGTCGACGGCATGAACGAAGTCCTGCTCCACACCGACATGACCGCCACCTTCGTCCGCGACATCACGATCGTCGCCGGCTGCGCCCTACTGGTCCTGACCCTGGGAGCCGCCACCCTGAGGCGCCGGACGACATAGCCCCCCGCCGGTCCCCGTCCACCGGACGTCCCGCCCACCGGACACGCCAGCCGGACGCCCACCCCCGGTGCGAGGATGGCCCCAGGACGACGCACCTCCGGAGGGCACCCGCACCATGAGCCAGAAAGTCGCAGTCCTCGGCACCGGCAAGATCGGCGAGGCCCTGCTCAGCGGCATGATCCGAGCCGGCTGGGAGCCCGCGGACCTCCTGGTCACCGCCCGCCGCCCCGAACGCGCCGAAGAACTCCGCACCCGCTACGGCGTCACCCCGGTCACCAACGCCGAAGCGGCGAAGACCGCGGACACGCTCATCCTCACGGTCAAGCCCCAGGACATGGCCACCCTCCTTGACGAACTGGCCCCGCACACTCCCGCCGACCGCCTGGTCGTCAGCGGGGCGGCGGGCATCCCCACCTCCTTCTTCGAGGAGCGCCTGGCCGCAGGCACCCCTGTCGTCCGTGTCATGACGAACACCCCCGCGCTCGTCGACGAGGCCATGTCCGTGATCTCCGCGGGCAGCCACGCGAGTGAGGCCGACCTCGCGCACGCCGAGGAGATCTTCGGCGCCGTCGGCAAGACGCTCCGCGTCCCCGAGTCCCAGCAGGACGCCTGCACCGCCCTCTCCGGCTCCGGCCCGGCGTACTTCTTCTACCTGGTCGAAGCCATGACGGACGCGGGCATCCTCCTCGGCCTGCCCCGAGACAAGGCCCACGACCTGATCGTCCAGTCCGCCATCGGCGCGGCCACGATGCTCCGCGACAGCGGCGAACATCCCGTCAAGCTCCGCGAGAACGTCACCTCTCCCGCCGGCACGACGATCAGCGCCATCCGTGAACTCGAGAACCACGGAGTACGCGCCGCGCTGATCGCCGCGCTGGAGGCAGCCCGCGACCGCAGCCGCGCGCTGGCCTCCGGCAAGAAGGACTGACGCCCCGCGCGGTCAGCCGGCCAGAAGACCGATCGCCCGATACGCCTCGTCCACCCTCGGTCGAGCCATCTCTCTGGCCTTCGCCGCACCCATCCGCAGCACCCCCTCCACATACGCAGGATCCCCGCACAACTCCTTGTGCCTCTCCTGTACGGGCCTGAGGAGCTCGACCACGGCCTCTGCGGTGTCCTTCTTCAGTGCTCCGTACGATTCATATACACCGCTCAGGTCGTCGGGGTTCCCACCCTCACAGGCAGCGAGGATCTCCAGCAGATTCGCGAGCCCCGGCCGCTGCTCCCGGTCGTACACGACGTCCCGCCCGCTGTCGGTCACGGCGCGCATGACCTTCTTCCGCACCACATCCGGTTCGTCCAGCAGATAGACGATCCCCGGACCGACGTCGTCCGTCTTCCCCATCTTCGACGTCGGGTCCTGCAGGTTCATCACCCGCGCCCCGACCTTCGGCGGGGTGGCCCGAGGCACGACGAACGTCTGCCCGTACCGCTGGTTGAAGCGCACCGCCAGGTCCCGCGTCAGCTCGACATGCTGCGTCTGGTCGTCCCCGACCGGCACCTCGTCGGTCCCGTACGCCAGGATGTCCGCCGCCATCAGCACCGGATACGTCAGCAGCGACAGCCGGACACTCCCGCCCCGCTCCCGCTCCCGCGCCGCCTTCTCCTTGTACTGGATCATCCGCCGCATCTCGCCATCGGTGGCCACGCACTCCAGCAGATAGGACAACCGCGCGTGCTCATCCACATGACTCTGTACGAAGACGGTGCACAGCTCGGGGTCCAGCCCCGACGCCAGCAACAGCGTCGCCGCCTGCCGACTGAGTCTGCGCACCCGGGCCGGATCGTGGTCCACGGTCAGTGCGTGCAGGTCCACGACGCAGAACAGCGCGTCCGTCCGGTGCTGGTCGACCTCGGCCCACCGCCGCACGGCCCCCAGGTAGTTCCCCAGCGTCAGATGCCCCGTCGGCTTGACCCCGCTGAAGACCCGTGTCATCTCTCCACCTCCTGATCAGGACCGCCGCCACCGGCCGGCCGACCCTCAGAAGGGAGATACGAGAACGGCCGCCAGAGCGGCGGCCGTTGAGTACATACGTGAGTACGGCCGCCGTCAGGCGGCCCACCACTGCTGGCGACACGTACGCGTAGTCATGGGAGCCAGGCTACGCCTGCGAGGAGCCGACCGACAGCGAGTTGACACGCCCCGAGCCCGTACGTAGTGTTCTCCGGGTTGTCCGACGTGAGCGCCGACCTCGGTCGGTCCCCGGACAGCCATTCCGCAGGTAACCATCAACAATCGACGATTCGTTGTCGTGCCCTTGGCGTGCGTATTTGCGAAATGAGGAATCCGCGTTCGAAAGGACGCAGCCCCCGATTAGCTCGGGAGCCGGGAATCCGCTAAAGTCTCACTCGTCGGAACGGCCCAACAGCCGCGAAGACAACTCCCGCTGACTGGGAATCAGGCCCGAAAGGATCTGATAGAGTCGGAAACGCCGGAAAGGGAAACGCGGAAGCGGAAACCTGGAAAGCACCGAGGAAATCGGAACCGGAAACGGTCTGATAGAGTCGGAAACGCAAGACAGCAAGACCGAAGGGAAACTGCCCGGAGGAAAGCCCGAGAGGGTGAGTACAAAGGAAGCGTCCGTTCCTTGAGAACTCAACAGCGTGCCAAAAATCAACGCCAGATTAGTTGATACCCCGTCTCCAGCATCTGCTGGGGCGAGGTTCCTTTGAAATAAACACAGCGAGGACGCTGTGAACCATCGGCTTATTCCGCCGGTGGTTCCGCTCTCGTGATGTGTGCACCCGATTACGGGTAAACATTCACGGAGAGTTTGATCCTGGCTCAGGACGAACGCTGGCGGCGTGCTTAACACATGCAAGTCGAACGATGAACCATTTCGGTGGGGATTAGTGGCGAACGGGTGAGTAACACGTGGGCAATCTGCCCTTCACTCTGGGACAAGCCCTGGAAACGGGGTCTAATACCGGATACGACACTCTCGGGCATCCGATGAGTGTGGAAAGCTCCGGCGGTGAAGGATGAGCCCGCGGCCTATCAGCTTGTTGGTGAGGTAACGGCTCACCAAGGCGACGACGGGTAGTCAGCCTGAGAGGGCGACCGGCCACACTGGGACTGAGACACGGCCCAGACTCCTACGGGAGGCAGCAGTGGGGAATATTGCACAATGGGCGAAAGCCTGATGCAGCGACGCCGCGTGAGGGATGACGGCCTTCGGGTTGTAAACCTCTTTCAGCAGGGAAGAAGCGAAAGTGACGGTACCTGCAGAAGAAGCGCTAAGCTAACTACGTGCCAGCAGCCGCGGTAATACGTAGGGCGCGAGCGTTGTCCGGAATTATTGGGCGTAAAGAGCTCGTAGGCGGTCTGTCGCGTCGGATGTGAAAGCCCGGGGCTTAACCCCGGGTCTGCATTCGATACGGGCAGACTAGAGTGTGGTAGGGGAGATCGGAATTCCTGGTGTAGCGGTGAAATGCGCAGATATCAGGAGGAACACCGGTGGCGAAGGCGGATCTCTGGGCCATTACTGACGCTGAGGAGCGAAAGCGTGGGGAGCGAACAGGATTAGATACCCTGGTAGTCCACGCCGTAAACGGTGGGAACTAGGTGTTGGCGACATTCCACGTCGTCGGTGCCGCAGCTAACGCATTAAGTTCCCCGCCTGGGGAGTACGGCCGCAAGGCTAAAACTCAAAGGAATTGACGGGGGCCCGCACAAGCAGCGGAGCATGTGGCTTAATTCGACGCAACGCGAAGAACCTTACCAAGGCTTGACATACACCGGAAACGGCCAGAGATGGTCGCCCCCTTGTGGTCGGTGTACAGGTGGTGCATGGCTGTCGTCAGCTCGTGTCGTGAGATGTTGGGTTAAGTCCCGCAACGAGCGCAACCCTTGTTCTGTGTTGCCAGCATGCCCTTCGGGGTGATGGGGACTCACAGGAGACTGCCGGGGTCAACTCGGAGGAAGGTGGGGACGACGTCAAGTCATCATGCCCCTTATGTCTTGGGCTGCACACGTGCTACAATGGCAGGTACAATGAGCTGCGAAGCCGCGAGGCGGAGCGAATCTCAAAAAGCCTGTCTCAGTTCGGATTGGGGTCTGCAACTCGACCCCATGAAGTCGGAGTTGCTAGTAATCGCAGATCAGCATTGCTGCGGTGAATACGTTCCCGGGCCTTGTACACACCGCCCGTCACGTCACGAAAGTCGGTAACACCCGAAGCCGGTGGCCCAACCCCTTGTGGGAGGGAGCTGTCGAAGGTGGGACTGGCGATTGGGACGAAGTCGTAACAAGGTAGCCGTACCGGAAGGTGCGGCTGGATCACCTCCTTTCTAAGGAGCATCTAGATCCCGTCAAGGGATCCAGGGCCACAACGTCGGCGAACGTCCGACGGTGGTTGCTCATGGGTGGAACGTTGATTATTCGGCCGGTTTCACGGGTCGGAGGCTGTTAGTACTGCTCGCAAGAGCGTGGAAAACATGATCTCCGGGCGGGAGCCGGCTGGGCACGCTGTTGGGTGTCTGAGGGAATGAACGTCCCCTCAGTGCCGGCCCCAGTGAACTCCGGTGGAAACCGGGGGTGATGGGTGGTTGGTCGTTGTTTGAGAACTGCACAGTGGACGCGAGCATCTGTGGCCAAGTTTTTAAGGGCGCACGGTGGATGCCTTGGCACCAGGAACCGATGAAGGACGTGGGAGGCCACGATAGGCCCCGGGGAGTCGTCAACCAGGCTTTGATCCGGGGGTGTCCGAATGGGGAAACCCGGCAGTCGTCATGGGCTGTCACCCTTGTCTGAACACATAGGGCAAGTGGAGGGAACGCGGGGAAGTGAAACATCTCAGTACCCGCAGGAAGAGAAAACAACCGTGATTCCGGGAGTAGTGGCGAGCGAAACTGGATGAGGCCAAACCGTATGCGTGTGAGACCCGGCAGGGGTTGCGTATACGGGGTTGTGGGATCTCTCTTCTGTTGTCTGCCGGCAACAGGACGAGTCAGAAACCGTTGATGTAGGCGAAGGACATGCGAAAGGTCCGGCGTAGAGGGTAAGACCCCCGTAGCTGAAACATTGACGGCTCGTTTGAGAGACACCCAAGTAGCACGGGGCCCGAGAAATCCCGTGTGAATCTGGCGGGACCACCCGCTAAGCCTAAATATTCCCTGGTGACCGATAGCGGATAGTACCGTGAGGGAATGGTGAAAAGTACCGCGGGAGCGGAGTGAAATAGTACCTGAAACCGTGTGCCTACAAGCCGTGGGAGCGTCGGAACAAGGCTTGCCTTGTTCTCGTGACTGCGTGCCTTTTGAAGAATGAGCCTGCGAGTTTGCGGTGTGTTGCGAGGTTAACCCGGGTGGGGTAGCCGTAGCGAAAGCGAGTCCGAACAGGGCGATTTTAGTAGCACGCTCAAGACCCGAAGCGGAGTGATCTAGCCATGGGCAGGTTGAAGCGGAGGTAAGACTTCGTGGAGGACCGAACCCACCAGGGTTGAAAACCTGGGGGATGACCTGTGGTTAGGGGTGAAAGGCCAATCAAACTCCGTGATAGCTGGTTCTCCCCGAAATGCATTTAGGTGCAGCGTCGTGTGTTTCTTGCCGGAGGTAGAGCACTGGATAGGCGATGGGCCCTACCGGGTTACTGACCTTAGCCAAACTCCGAATGCCGGTAAGTGAGAGCGCGGCAGTGAGACTGTGGGGGATAAGCTCCATGGTCGAGAGGGAAACAGCCCAGAGCATCGACTAAGGCCCCTAAGCGTACGCTAAGTGGGAAAGGATGTGGAGTCGCAGAGACAACCAGGAGGTTGGCTTAGAAGCAGCCACCCTTGAAAGAGTGCGTAATAGCTCACTGGTCTAGTGATTCCGCGCCGACAATGTAGCGGGGCTCAAGCGTACCGCCGAAGTCGTGTCATTCATACAATAGGGCCAACGCCTGTATGGATGGGTAGGGGAGCGTCGTGTGCCGGGTGAAGCAGCCGTGTAAGCGAGTTGTGGACGGTTCACGAGTGAGAATGCAGGCATGAGTAGCGATACAAACGTGAGAAACGTTTGCGCCGATTGACCAAGGGTTCCTGGGTCAAGCTGATCTGCCCAGGGTAAGTCGGGACCTAAGGCGAGGCCGACAGGCGTAGTCGATGGATAACCGGTTGATATTCCGGTACCCGCTGTGAAGCGTCAAACATCGAACCAGGCGATGCTAAGTCCGTGAAGCCGCCCCGGATCCTTCGGGTGAAGGGGAGTGGTGGAGCCGACGAACCAGACTTGCAGTAGGTGAGTGATGGGGTGACGCAGGAAGGTAGTCCATCCCGGGCGGTGGTTGTCCCGGGGTAAGGGTGTAGGACGTCAGGTAGGTAAATCCGCCTGGCAATAGTCTGAGACCTGATGCCGAGCCGATTGTGGTGAAGTGGATGATCCTATGCTGTCGAGAAAAGCCTCTAGCGAGTTTCATGGCGGCCCGTACCCTAAACCGACTCAGGTGGTCTGGTAGAGAATACCGAGGCGTTCGGGTGAACTATGGTTAAGGAACTCGGCAAAATGCCCCCGTAACTTCGGGAGAAGGGGGCCATCACTGGTGATCCGATTTACTCGGTGAGCTGGGGGTGGCCGCAGAGACCAGCGAGAAGCGACTGTTTACTAAAAACACAGGTCCGTGCGAAGCCGTAAGGCGATGTATACGGACTGACGCCTGCCCGGTGCTGGAACGTTAAGGGGACCGGTTAGTCACTCTTCGGGGTGGCGAAGCTGAGAACTTAAGCGCCAGTAAACGGCGGTGGTAACTATAACCATCCTAAGGTAGCGAAATTCCTTGTCGGGTAAGTTCCGACCTGCACGAATGGCGTAACGACTTCTCGACTGTCTCAACCATAGGCCCGGTGAAATTGCACTACGAGTAAAGATGCTCGTTTCGCGCAGCAGGACGGAAAGACCCCGGGACCTTTACTACAGTTTGATATTGGTGTTCGGTTCGGCTTGTGTAGGATAGCTGGGAGACTGTGAAGCTCGGACGCCAGTTCGGGTGGAGTCGTCGTTGAAATACCAGTCTGGTCGTGCTGGATGTCTAACCCGGGTCCGTGATCCGGATCGGGGACAGTGTCTGATGGGTAGTTTAACTGGGGCGGTTGCCTCCCAAAGGGTAACGGAGGCGCCCAAAGGTTCCCTCAGCCTGGTTGGCAATCAGGTGGTGAGTGTAAGTGCACAAGGGAGCTTGACTGTGAGACCGACGGGTCGAGCAGGGACGAAAGTCGGGACTAGTGATCCGGCGGTGGCTTGTGGAAGCGCCGTCGCTCAACGGATAAAAGGTACCCCGGGGATAACAGGCTGATCTTCCCCAAGAGTCCATATCGACGGGATGGTTTGGCACCTCGATGTCGGCTCGTCGCATCCTGGGGCTGGAGTCGGTCCCAAGGGTTGGGCTGTTCGCCCATTAAAGCGGTACGCGAGCTGGGTTTAGAACGTCGTGAGACAGTTCGGTCCCTATCCGCTGCGCGCGTAGGAATATTGAGAAGGGCTGTCCCTAGTACGAGAGGACCGGGACGGACGAACCTCTGGTGTGCCAGTTGTTCTGCCAAGGGCATGGCTGGTTGGCTACGTTCGGGAGGGATAACCGCTGAAAGCATCTAAGCGGGAAGCCTGCTTCGAGATGAGTATTCCCACCCACTTGATGGGGTAAGGCTCCCAGTAGACGACTGGGTTGATAGGCCAGATATGGAAGCCCAGTAATGGGTGGAGTTGACTGGTACTAATAGGCCGAGGGCTTGTCCTCAGTTGCTCGCGTCCACTGTGTTGGTTCTGAAACCACGAACAACCCCGCCCAGGTCACGGGTGGTGCGGTTGAGTGTTTCATAGTGTTTCGGTGGTCATAGCGTGAGGGAAACGCCCGGTTACATTCCGAACCCGGAAGCTAAGCCTTACAGCGCCGATGGTACTGCAGGGGGGACCCTGTGGGAGAGTAGGACGCCGCCGAACAAATATTGAGAAAACCCCTGCCGGGTGACCGGCAGGGGTTTTCTGCGTTTCCGGGTCGATTTAGGGTCGAGTCATGCGCTACGACCTCGTGATCTTCGACAATGACGGTGTTCTCGTCGACAGTGAGTCGATCTCCAACCGGCTGCTGGCGGCCTTCCTGACGGAGTTGGGGTACCCGACCTCGTACGAAGACTCCATTCGGGAGTACATGGGATCGGCGATGCACCGGGTGCACGAGCTCGTGCTGGAGCGGACGGGCAGACCGTTGCCGGAGGACTTCGACGATGTCTTCCACAGCCGGGTCTTCGCCGCGTTCGAGCGGGAGTTGAAGCCTGTTCCGGGTGTCATGGAGGTGCTGGAGAAGCTCGTTGCCGACGACGTGCCGTTCTGCGTGGCCTCGTCCGGGAGTCATGAGCGGATCAGGGTGGGGCACCGGACGACCGGCCTGGACCGGTGGTTCGGACCCGGGCTCGTCTTCAGCGCGCAGGATGTGGGGCGGGGGAAGCCGGAGCCCGATCTGTTCCTGTACGCGGCCGCGCGGATGGGAGTGGCGCCGGAGAGGTGTGTGGTTGTCGAGGACAGCCCCGCCGGGGTACGGGCCGGTGTGTCGGCCGGGATGGATGTGTACGGGTTCACGGCGATGACGCCCGCCGACAAGCTCGTCGGAGCCAAGGGGTACTTCTCGGACATGGAGGAGCTGCTCGATCTGCTGAGTTGAGCAGTATTCAACTTCCTCTACCCATGGGTAGGTCGTGGCCCCTACTGTGCCGCCATGACAGATGTGCTGCGGCGCGGTAGGGCCGCGTTGGCGTTCAGCTTCTTCGCGCAGGGTGTCGCCTTCGCGCTGCTCGTGACGCGAATTCCGGCCATTCAGGACCGGTACGGGGTTTCCGACGCGCTGTTGCCCGCCTTCCTCGCCGCGGTGCCGATCCTCGCTGGGGTCGGCAGCGTCTGCACCGAGCAGCTCGTGAAGAAGGTGCCGCCGAGCCTGGTGCTGCGGTGGTCCCAGCCCGTCGTGCTCCTGGCGCTGCTCGGGGTGGGGGCCGGCGAGCAGATGGTGGTGCTCGGTGTCGCGCTCGCGGCCTTCGGGATGGCGGTCGGTGCGCTCGACGCGTCCATGAACATGCTCGGGGTGAGCCTGCAGCGGGCGTACGGGCGGAGCATCATGCTCGGCTTCCACGCGGTGTACAGCCTGGGCGGGATAGCAGGCGCCTCGTTGGCGTGGGTCGGGGCGCACTGGGATCTGGCGCTGCTGGTGTCGTATCTGCCGGTGGTGGTCGTGCTGTTGCCGGCCGTGCTGATCGGGAGCCGGTGGTACGTCGACGCCGGGCCGGAGACGGCTGAGAAGGAGGACGCCGTTCCGGCACAGGCGGGTGGGGCCGGCGGGTCCGTCGCCTTCAAGCTGCTGCTGCCGCTCTGTCTGGTGATGTGCTTCGCGTACATCGGGGACTCGACCGTCTCCAACTGGAGCGCCAAGTACCTGCAGGACGTGCTCGGAAGCAGTGAGCAGCTCGCGACCGTCCCGTACAACGTCTATATGGTCACCACGCTGCTCGGGCGGTCGATCGGGGACTTCGGGGTGCGGAGGTTCGGGGCCGCGGCCGTCGTGCGGGCCGGGGCGATCGTGGCGGCGGTCGGGTTCGCCGTGGTGGCGGGCGCGCCGGGGGCCTGGGTGGGCATGCTCGGGTTCACTCTGCTGGGGCTCGGGCTGTGTGTGCTGGTGCCGCAGACGTTCGCGGCGGCCGGACGGCTGTTCCCCGGAGCCTCGGATGCGGCTGTCGCGCGACTGAATATCTTCAACTATGTCGGGTTCTTGATCGGTTCTCCGTTGGTGGGGGCCGTGGGCGATCTCTGGAGCTATCGCGGGGCGATGCTCATTCCCATGGCGTTGGTGCTGGTGACCCTGGTGTACGCCCGGTCGTTCGAGACTGAACCGGACCGATACGGTGGCGGGCATGAGCGGCCGCGCACAGCTGATGTGGGACGAGGCAGTAACGGGCTATGACTTCGGTCCGGACCATCCGATGGATCCGGTCCGGCTGGCGTTGACCCGGAGCCTGGTGACTGCCTTCGGGCTCGACCGGGAGATGGACGTCGTCTCGGCGAAGCCCGCCGGGGAGTCGACGCTGCGGCTCGTGCATCGCGAGGACTACGTGGCGGCGGTTCGGGCCGCGTCCGCCGATCCCGCGGGCGCGGACGGGTCGTACGGGCTGGGGACCGTGGACGATCCGGCCTTCGCCGGGATGCATGAGGTGTCCGCGCTCATCGCGGGGCAGTCGGTGGGGGCGGCGGAGGCCGTGTGGCGGGGGGACGCGCTGCACGCCGTGAACTTCGCGGGCGGGCTGCACCACGCGATGCCCGGCGGTGCTTCGGGGTTCTGCATCTACAACGACGCGTCGATCGCCATCGCCCGACTGCTGGAGCTGGGCGCCGAGCGCGTCGCCTACGTGGATGTCGACGTGCATCACGGGGACGGGGTGCAGGCGGCGTTCTGGGAAGACCCGAGGGTTCTGACGATCTCGCTGCACGAACATCCCCGGACGCTCTTCCCGCAGACCGGGTGGCCCGAGGAGACGGGCGCCCCGTCGAGTGCGGAGGGGTCGGCCGTGAACGTGGCGCTGCCGGCGGGGACCGGGGACGCGGGGTGGGTGCGGGCGTTCCACGCGGTGGTGCCCGAGCTGATCGCCGACTTCCGGCCGCAGGTGCTGGTGACCCAGCACGGTGCCGATACGCACTTCGAGGATCCGTTGGCGCATCTAGCGGTGTCGCTGGACGCGCAGCGGGCCGTCCAGGTCGCGCTGCACGACCTGGCGCACGAGTACGCCGACGGGCGGTGGGTCGCGCTCGGTGGGGGCGGTTACGCGGTGGTGGATGTGGTGCCGAGGTCGTGGACGCATCTGGTGGCGATCGCGGCGGGGCGGGAGATCGCGCCGGAGACGGTGATTCCGGAGGAGTGGCGGCAGCAGGTGTTCGCTCGTACGCGGCAGTTGGCGCCGGCGCGGATGACTGATGGGCGGTGGCCTGTGGGGTGGGCGGGGTGGGAGGCCGGGTACGACCCCGCGGATCGGTTGGATCAGGCGGTGTTGGCTACGCGGAAGGCTGTGTTTCCGTTGCGGGGGTTGTTGCCGTAGGGCTTTTTGCTCGCCCCCGCCGCCCCTACCCGTCCCATCCTGAAGGGGCTGCGCGCCGCCTTTGACCCCCGTCAAAGAATCGGGGCTCCGCCCCGGACCCCGTTCGCGCAGTTCCCCGCGCCCCTGAAGCGCGCAGTTCCCCGCGCCCCTAAAGGGTCTTACGCCAACTGTGTGGTTCGGTAAGGGGTTTCCGGGCGTGGGGGGCCGGGGGTGCGTCAGCATCTGAGGGTGGTGAGTGGTGGGGCGTTGCGGGAGCATCTGGTGGGCTCCGGGCTGGCTGGGCGGGTCGCCACCGGCCGGGAGGTGAGTCTGCGGAGTTATCGGTTGTTCGCGGCTCGGGATCCTCGGTTTCTGATCGGGATCGATCCGGAGATGCCCTGGCGCCAGCGGGATGTGCTCGCTTTGATGGCGGAGAAGTGCGGGGTTTCGGCCGATCCGGGATGCACATCCGGGCAGGATGTGATCGATCCCGAGTTGACGGTGAGGGCGCTGGACCGCTTTGCGGAACGGCTCGGGGCGGTCGCTCGGAGTGGTGGGGCGGTGCTCCTCGGGACCGGACACCCGCATCGGCTGATCGGTTTCTACGGCGCGTTGGCGGACGCTTTGTCGGCGGTGGGATGTGAGGTTCTCACCCCAGCGACGGGTAGACGTGTCGACATAACGACCCGGTTCGGTCTACGCACGTACAACCTTGACTACGTACGAGGTGTCGCCGTCGTCCGCGAGGCGCCCGCCTCGCGCTCCGGTTGTGCGACCGGCGTGCACACGCATTCACCGCTCCCGGTTCGGACGGTTCTGGCGGCCGCCGCCGAGGCCGGTGGGCCGCTCCCGGACCTCGTCGTCGGAGACCACGGATGGGTCTGCGGCGCAGGTCAGCTGGGGTTCGAGGCGATCGGACTCGCCGATACGGACGATCCGGCGCTCTTCGTGGGGGAGGCGGAGGGGCGGGTGTCCGTCGCCGTTCCACTTGATGACGGTGTGCGGTCTGATTACTACCGACCGCTGACCCGCTACGTACTCAATCGGGCGTGTCTGTCACAGTAGGCCGCCGATGGCATCCCCTCTTCCCCACTCGCATCACCCGCCCCTACATTGGGGAGTGAGCACGCAGCGACGAAGAGTCACCGGAAGGGGAAGCCGGTGGCCGTCGAGTGCGGAAGGTTCAGGTGTGTCATGGCTGCAGCTGGCGAGAGGCCTCTGAACGAGGTTCAGTTCCTGACCGTGGCGGAAGTCGCCGCGGTGATGCGCGTGTCGAAGATGACCGTGTACCGCTTGGTGCACAGCGGTCATCTGCCGGCGATCCGGGTGGGCAGGTCCTTCCGGGTGCCGGAGCAAGCGGTACACGAGTACCTCCGCGAGAGCTATGTGGGGGTGGAGACGGCCTGACGGCCATCGGGGCCGAGGGGCTCCCGGAGGCCCTGTGGGACCTCCGGGATACCCCCGGTTCCCCCTCGATTACGACCTCAGCGCTCGGACGGGTAGGCTGGCCCCTCGTAGGTCGTATGGGCCCATGGCGCCCAAACACCGAGTGATGAGAAGTGAGCGAGGGTAGTCGTGGGCTCTGTTATCAAGAAGCGGCGCAAGCGGATGGCTAAGAAGAAGCACCGCAAGCTGCTCAAGCGCACCCGCGTTCAGCGTCGCAACAAGAAGTAAGGCGGTCCGGCCCCGAGATCGGGGTCCTGGCCGGTCCCCCTCGCGTAAGGGGACCGTACGCCTTGCTTTCTTGCGCGAGCGCTGTTGAGAACGCGTTGCCGCGGCCCCCCACCGGAATCGGTGGGGGGCCGCGGTGTTCCCACCGTTCACGGTCTTCACGGATCGTGGATTTTTGCCGGTCGTTGACGGGGTCGCGGTCACCACAGCGCAACGTCGACCCGCTAACGTGGCCGCACACGGGGAACCCGGAGAACACACGGAGAACACGAGGAAGGCGCTGATCTTGGGGAAGGTCGTGCTCGTCACCGGTGTGGCCCGTCAACTGGGAGGCCGGTTCGTGCGGCGGATCCAGCGCGACCCGCAGGTCGACCGGGTCATCGCGGTGGACGCGGTGCCGCCCGGACACCACCTGGGCGGCGCGGACTTCGTCCAGGCCGACATCCGTCAGCCCGCCATAGCCCGTCTGCTGGCGGAGTACAACGTGGACACCGTCGTGCACATGGACGTCACGGGCACCCCGCTGGGCAGCGGCGGCCGCGCCACGCTGAAGGAGACCAACGTCATCGGCACCATGCAGTTGCTCGGTGCCTGTCAGAAGTCCCCGTTGGTCAAGCGGCTGGTCGTGAAGTCCAGTACGAACGTCTACGGTTCCGCGCCCCGCGATCCGGCCGTGTTCACCGAGACCACCCCGCCCAAGTCGCTGCCCAGCGGCGGCTTCGCCAAGGACACCGTCGAGGTCGAGGGGTACGTCCGCGGATTCGCCCGGCGGCGGCCCGATGTGGCCGTGTGCGTGCTGCGGTTCGCGAACATCCTCGGGCCGAGCGCCGATTCGCCGCTCGCCTCGTACTTCTCGCTGCCGGTGCTGCCGACCGTGCTGGGCTACGACCCCCGGCTGCAGTTCGTGCACGAGGACGACGTCATCGAGGTGCTGCGGATCGCCTCGCACGAACCGGCGCGGGGCACCCTCAACAGCGGCACGTTCAACATCGCGGGCGACGGCGTCCTGCTGCTCTCGCAGTGCGCGCGGCGGCTCGGCCGGCCGACGGTGCCGCTGCTGATGCCGGCGGTCAGCTGGGTCGGCTCGATGGTCCGCACGCTGGGCTTCACGGACTTCTCGCCGGAGCAGCTGCGGCTGCTGACGCACGGGCGGGTCGTGTCGACGAACCAGATGCGCGAGACGCTGGGCTACCGGGCCCGTTACACGACCGCCGAGACGTTCGCGGACTTCGCGCGCAGCAGGGGCCCCGGCCTCCTGCCCCCCGAGGCCCTCGCTGGGGCCATCGACCGGATCGCCGCCCTGCCCGTGCCCACCGTGGGTGGCGGTCAACCCCCGACGCAGAGCGCCAACTGAGGAGCGCATCAACGATGGCGGATGCCAAGGTCATTCCGTTCGACGACGACCGGACGCGCGGGGGTGCCGTGCAGCGCCCGCCGCGCCGGCGGAGCACGGGGAGTCGGCGCAAGGGCGAGAGCGCGGTCGTCCGGGACGTCCGTGAATCCGGCGAGGTCCAGGCACTCCCCGGACGGGCGGCGGCGACGGATGATGTTCCTGTGACACGGGAGAAGCCGGAGCCGCCCCAGGAGGCCGCCGAGGCACAGGACGGCGGCGGGCTGGAGCGACGGATCGCGGGCGGGCTCGCGTTCCTGCGCAAGCGCCTCACGGGCGACTACGAGGTCGACGACTTCGGCTACGACGCCGAGCTCACCGACCAGGTGCTGATGTCCTTGCTGCGGCCGGTGTACGAGAAGTACTTCCGGGTCGAGGTGAAGGGCATCGAGAACATCCCGACGGACGGCGGCGCCCTGATCGTCGCCAACCACTCGGGGACGCTGCCGATGGACGGCCTGATGATGCAGGTCGCCGTGCACGACAACCACCCCACGGGCCGGCATCTGCGGCTGCTCGCGGCGGACCTGGTCTTCATGCTGCCGGTGGTCAACGAGCTGGCCCGCAAGCTCGGGCACACCCTCGCGTGCGCGGAGGACGCCGCACGGCTGCTGGAGCAGGGCGAGCTGGTCGGTGTCATGCCGGAGGGCTTCAAGGGGCTCGGCAAGCCCTTCGGGGACCGCTACAAGCTCCAGCGGTTCGGTCGGGGCGGCTTCGTCTCCACGGCCCTGCGGACGGGGACGCCGATCATCCCGTGCTCGATCGTGGGCGCGGAGGAGATCTACCCGATGATCGGGAACTCCAAGACGCTCGCCCGGCTGCTCGGTTTCCCGTACTTCCCGATCACGCCGACGTTCCCGTGGCTCGGCCCGCTGGGTGCCGTACCGCTGCCGACGAAGTGGACCATCCAGTTCGGCGAGCCGATTCCGACGGACGGTTATCCGCCGGAGGCCGCCGAGGATCCGATGCTGATGTTCAATCTGACCGACCAGGTGCGGGAGCAGATCCAGCACACGCTGTACAAGCTGCTGGTGCAGCGGCGGTCGGTGTTCTTCTAGGTCCTTCCCGCGGACAGGGTTCTGCCCGCGGACGTACGACGGTGGGGTGCCCTTCTTCGAGAAGGGCGCCCCACCGTCGTACTACGGGGTCATTCGCCGCTGTCGCCGTCGATGCCCAGGCCGGGCAGGAGGCCCGGGAGGAGGGGCGGGAGGGTGACGTCGGGGTCGTCGGGCGGGGTGGACTTGTCGGTGGACGGGGCCGTGCTGGCGGTGTCGTCCTGGGGCGGGTCCAGCAGGCCGCCGGTGGTGCCGCCGACGAGGCCTTCGCCGCCGCTGTCCGAGTTCGACGTGGACGGCTTGGGCTTGCCGCCGGTGTCCTCGGAGCCGCCGACGGAGCCGCCGGTGGAGCTCGGGGCCGGGCGGCCGCCGGGGGCCGTGGTGCCGGGGGAACCGGAGCCCGGGGAACGCTGCTTGCCGTCGCCGCCCTGTGCGGGGGGCTGCGGAAGCAGTGACGAGTGCGGGGCGACCTCGTCGTCTATGGCGTCGAAGACCGACGAGACCTGCTGACTCACGTCCCCGAGCTGCACGGGCAGCCGGTCGCGGAGCGCGCCCCAGGCCTCGCGGTGGGACCGGGAGAAGGCGGACAGGGCCTGGATCGGGCCCAGGGAGTCCGGATCTCGCTCGAAGGCCTCGTGGAGCAGTCGGTGGCCCTCGGCGGCGTCGTGGCGCATCCCGGTGAGGGCGCGCCGGATCTCGCCGAGCGACTCGTGGTCGAGGTGTCCGCTCCGGCCGCGCTCCATGAGGCGGCGGGCCTCGCCGAGCCGGGTGGACGCCTGGTCCAGATAGAGCCGGCCCCGGTCGTCGCTGTCGTCGGCCAGGGTCAGTTTCACGTCCTCGATGCCGCGCTTGAGGCCGTAGAGCGAGTCACCGGGGAGAGCGTCCGAGCTGGCGGCGGCCACACCGCCGAAGGCGCTCGCGGCCACACCGACGCTGAGCCCGCCCGCGGCGAGTCCCTTCGTCAGACGGGACCTTGGTCGCAACTTCCCCAGCGGGCTCGCCCGGTGAGCACCTCGTGCCTTGCCCGATCGCTGCTCGGGCACCGAAGGGTCCGCCTCGCGCCCCGCGAGCGTGCCGTCCCGCAGCATGGCTTCCATCGCGGCCACCAACTGGGCGCGATGGACGACCTTGACCTCGGGGTCGAGCACGGGCTTGGGCAGCTCGTCGAGACCGGTGGTGAGGGCCACCATGCGGCCCTGCTCGGTCTGTTCCGCTGCCGGGGCCCGTACCGATCCCTCGGGCTGCTCGGCCGCCGTGCCCCGGTCGGACAGCTCCTCCAGGGCCTGGGCGAAGGCGTTCGCCCGCCGGTGCGCCGATACGTTCGCGATCACTGGCGGCACCTCCTCTCGTCATGACGGTCGACTCCCCAGGGGGTCCTGAGGGTTGCACGTCCCCGACCGAGCCACACGATCGAGTGATCGGTGTCGGCCAGGCGCGACCACAGGGAGCCTGTATCCCGCACAACGAGCGGCGCGGCACTTGGGTTACGGACGGCGGATGATCGGACGAGGAAGTCAACGGACTTCTACGCACGGTGAGTTGAGCGTCGCGGAGCGTATGTGGCCGATGCGGTCGGTCGAGTCGGTCGAGTCGGTCGACTCGGTGGGCCGGAGGGCTCGGCCGTGGTGGTCCCGGTGGGCGGGCTTCAGCGGGCGTCGTCCGGGAGGAGGCGGGCGAGGGTGCGGACCGCGCGGTACTGGAGGGTCTTGATCGCGCCCTCGTTCTTGCCCATGACGCGGGCGGTCTCGGCGACGGAGAGGCCCTGGAGGAAGCGGAGGGTGACGCACTCCTGCTGCTGGGGGTTGAGCCGGCGTACGGCTTCCAGGAGGGCGGCGTTGGAGAGGGACTCCAGGACGGAGTCCTCGGGGGAGCGCTCGACCTCGTTGGCGTCGAGCATCTCGCCGGTGGTGACCTCCAGCCGGAAACGGCTGGACTTGAAGTGGTCGGCCACCAGGTTGCGGGCGATGGTGACCAGCCAGGCACCGAAGTCGCGGCCCTGCCAGGTGAACGTGCCGATGCGGCGCAGGGCGCGCAGGAACGTCTCGCTGGTGAGGTCCTCGGCGGTCGCCTTGCCGCCGACCCGGTAGTAGATGTAGCGGTAGACGGTGTCGCTGTACTGGTCGTACAGACGGCCGAAGGCGTCGGCCTCGCCGGACTGGGCGCGTTCGACGAGGTCCATCATGCGGGCGCTGTCGCTGTCCGCGGCGGGACGGCGGGTGGTCGTGGCGGTGGATCCCGAACGGCCTCGTCTGCTGACCGTCGCGCTGCCGTCGGCCAGTGCGTAGCACGGGCCGACGGGCGCGGCGGAGGTGGCGAGGGCGGGGACGGCGTACGCGGTGGGGACGAAGCCGCGCAACAGTTGGTTGACCGTCGCGCGCAGCGTAGCCAGGCCCGAGGCGTCAACCCCGACGTGTGGGTACACGGGACTCCCAGAGGCAGAGCTTCCATCACGTGCAGTGCGGAACCTTTCACCCGTCGTAGCGACGGAGGGGCACCGGTTTGCGTTTGAGGAGAATAACGCTTCGTGCAGGCACTGCTACACCCAGTTGCTCAAATCATCGATTACGTCGCTTCTGTTACCGATTGACGGCCGCTCAAGTACCGCTCGGTGATCGGATGTTGATCGATTGAGTTCGTGTTCCGTCTGGGTGCGGGGCGTGTTGTGGTCGGGTGCGGACGGCGTGACTGAGGGGGGTTCGGTGGGGGTATGACGGCCCGAATGCCGGGGTGACGGGCGCGGACGCGCCGAACGCGCGAACGCCGGAGGGGCTGGGAAGACCCAGCCCCTCCGGCGTTCGAGAAACGATCAGCCGTTCAGCCGCGACGACCGTTCAGCGCGCCGACGTTCAGCGGCGGCGGCGGTGCAGCGCGATCGCGGCTGCCGTGCCGCCGGCCACCGCGCCCACGCCCGCGGCCGCGGGGAGGCCGACCTTGGCGGCCTTGCGGGCGGTGCGGTAGTCGCGCAGCCGCCAGTCCATGTCGCGGGCGTGCCTGCGGAGTTTGCTGTCGGGGTTGATGGCGTACGGGTGACCCACGAGCGACAGCATCGGGATGTCGTTGTGGGAGTCGCTGTACGCGGCGCAGCGCGAGAGGTCGAGACCCTCGGCGGCGGCCAGGGCGCGGACGGCCTCGGCCTTGGCCGGGCCGTGCAGCGGCTCGCCGACCAGTTTGCCGGTGTAGACGCCGTCGACGGACTCCGCGACCGTGCCCAGCGCGCCGGTCAGGCCGAGGCGGCGGGCGATCACTTGGGCGATCTCCACCGGTGCGGCCGTGACGAGCCAGACCTTCTGGCCGGCGTCGAGGTGGGCCTGGGCCAGGGCGCGGGTGCCCGGCCAGATGCGCTCGGCCATGTACTCGTCGTAGATCTCCTCGCCGATGATCGTCAGTTCGGCGACGCGGTGGCCCTGGACGATGGAGAGCGCGGAGTTCTGGGCGTCCTGCATGTGTTCGGGGTCCTCGGACCCCGCCAGCCTGAACCACGCCTGCTGCCAGGCGAACCGGGCGAGGTCGCGGGTCTCGAAGAACTTCCGCTTGTACAGGCCCCGGCCGAAGTGGAAGAGCGAGGCGCCCTGCATGACGGTGTTGTCGAGATCGAAGAAGGCGGCGGCCTTGTCGTCGCCGAGAACCGGGAACTCCGGTTCCTGGACGGCGTCGGGCGCGGGGGAGATGTCCTCCAGTGCCTGGGAGGACTTGCGCGCTGCCTCCGCAGAGGCCTCGCCTGCCAAAACGCTCCGCGCCGTGGCGGAGCGCCTACGGGGAGTGAGCCATCCGAGAGCGGCCATGTCGTGAGCATAGCCAGTCTGTTCGGTGCTTCCGGAGTCGTGGGGTTTGCGGGCTGTGAACTCTCCGCGACCGTGTCGTTAAAGAAGGGGTCCCGGCGGCGTGTCCGCGTGCGGAAGAGGGAGGAACGGGTGGGGAGAAGGGCAGGTCGTGCGCTTGGTGGTGAGGAGGAGGTGTGGACTTCCGGCGCGGAGCGACAATGGCCGGCATGAGTGCCATGTTCCGGCGGACGCCGAAGAATCCCGGTGAGCGACTCGTCACACTGATCGGCAAACCGGGGTGCCATCTGTGCGACGACGCGGAGGCGGTGATCGGGAAGGTCTGCGGTGAGCTGGGCGTTCCCTGGGAGAAGAAGGACATCACCCAGGACGAGGAACTGCACCGGCAGTACTGGGAGCAGATCCCCGTCGTGCTCGTGGACGGCGCGCAGCACACCTTCTGGCGTGTGAACGAGGAGCGCCTCCGCAAAGCCCTCACCTAGAGGTGCCCGAGATGTGACCTGACCGACCAGTCCAAGTGGTCCCAAAAGTCGCTTAGGATCGACGGGCTGGTTGGTCTCGGGGGCGGGATTCGTGAGGAGAGTGTGCGGTTTTGCCCCCGTCATGCAAGGCGTCAGGTGAGGAACGACGGCACGTGTGTGCCGGTTCCGCGCGCGTGCGTCGGGCGTGCGTGACCCCGGTCACGTTGGCCGGGCAAATCGGACACCATCTTTGTGCACGCGTTCACAAAGACATAGCCTGCTGTCGACGGGGCGGTCTGGGGACGCATGACCGCCCGCAGCCCCGCTCTACCCGCAGGAGCACCGTGGCAACTGGCCGAACTCACCGACCGGCGACCCGTAGCCGAGGGATTCCCGAGGCCACCGTCGCCAGGCTTCCGCTGTACCTCCGTGCCCTCACCGCGCTGTCGGAGCGCTCGGTGCCCACCGTTTCATCCGAGGAACTGGCGGCCGCCGCGGGGGTCAACTCCGCGAAGCTGCGCAAGGACTTCTCGTACCTGGGCTCGTACGGCACCCGGGGTGTGGGCTACGACGTCGAGTATCTCGTCTACCAGATCTCGCGTGAGCTGGGGCTGACCCAGGACTGGCCGGTCGTGATCGTCGGTATCGGTAACCTCGGCGCCGCGCTCGCCAATTACGGCGGGTTCGCCTCGCGCGGGTTCCGGGTGGCGGCGTTGATAGACGCCGACCCGGCGATGGCGGGCAAGCCGGTCGCGGGGATCCCGGTCCAGCACACGGACGAGCTGGAAAAGATCATCGACGACAACGGTGTGTCCATCGGTGTGATCGCCACCCCCGCCGGTGCCGCCCAGCAGGTGTGCGACCGGCTGGTCGCCGCCGGTGTCACCTCGATCCTGAACTTCGCGCCCACCGTCCTGTCCGTGCCGGACGGTGTCGACGTGCGCAAGGTGGACCTCTCCATCGAGCTCCAGATCCTCGCCTTCCACGAGCAGCGCAAGGCCGGCGAGGAGGCCGCGGGCGAGGCCGAGGCCGTACCGCTGGCTCCCAAGGAGTCCGGGAAAGGGCCCGACGGGGATGTCCCCGCCGTGATGCCGGCATGAGTCTTCTGGTCGTCGGACTGAGTCACCGCAGCGCTCCGGTGAGCGTGCTGGAGCGGGCCGCGCTGTCCCTGGACGCGCAGATCAAGTTGCTTCAGGACACGGTCGCCGCCGAGCCGGCCACGGAGGCCGCCGTCCTCGCCACCTGCAACCGCATCGAGCTGTACGCCGACGTGGACAAGTTCCACGCGGGCGTCGCCGAGCTGTCCACGCTGCTCGCCCAGCACAGCGGGGTGGGGCTCGACGAGATCACCCCGTACCTGTACGTGCACTACGAGGACCGGGCCGTCCACCACCTGTTCTCCGTGGCCTGCGGGCTCGACTCCATGGTCGTCGGCGAGGGGCAGATCCTCGGACAGATCAAGGACGCGCTGGCCCGCGCGCAGGAGCTGCACACCGCCGGACGGCTGCTGAACGACCTGTTCCAGCAGAGCCTGCGGGTCGGCAAGCGCGCCCACTCCGAGACCGGGATCGACCGGGCCGGGCAATCGCTGGTGACCTTCGGCCTGGAGCAGTTCACCGCCGGTGCGGACGTCGCGGGCTGGGCCCGGGGCAAGCGGGCCGTCGTGATCGGCGCCGGGTCGATGTCCTCGCTGGCCGCCGCGACCCTCGCACGGGCCGGCGTCGGCGAGATCGTGATCGCCAACCGGACGTACGACCGGGCCGAGCGCCTCGCTCACCTGCTCGAAGAGCAGTACGGGCAGAACCCGACGGGGCAGGGCGGAACGGAGGTGCTGGCCCGCGCGGTCCCGATGGAATCGGTGCCGGACGAGCTGACACGTGCGGACGTCGCCATCTCCTGCACGGGCGCCACGGGCCTGGTGCTGACCGCCGAGATGGTCGCCGCGGCCGTCGCGGGGCGGGTGCCCGAGGGCGCGCTCCCCGCGGAGACCGAGACGCGTGCCGACGTACGGCCGGTCCTGCCGCCCACCTCCCTCGGCAGCGACGACGACTGCCCCCTCGATCTGCCCGCCGTGCAGGGCGGAGGCTTCTCCGTGCTCGGGGAGGCCGCGGTGGCCGGGATGGACGCGGCCACCCTGGAGCAGCACGCGGCCTGGGTCGACAACGCCACCGTGGACCGGCGCGCGAGCCGTCGTACGCCGGAGCGTGAGACCGCGCGTACGCCCGCCGCCGACGCCGAGCTGATCGCCGCGCTCGTCGCGACCGTCGCCGTCACCGGGCGGATCACCGAGCTGCGCCGGCCCGAGCCCGTCGTCGAGGTGCCCCGGCCCGCGCCCGTGCTGGCGCTGCTGGACCTGGCGATGCCCCGGGACATCGACGCCGCCGCGCACCGGCTGGCCGGGGTGCGGCTGGTCGACATCGAGTCGCTCGCCGAGGTCTCCGCCGACGCGCCGATGGCCTCCGACGTCGACCTGGTGCGGAGGATCGTTTCGGACGAGGTGGCCGCCTTCGGCGCCGCTCAGCGGGCCGCGCACATCACACCGACCGTGGTGGCGCTGCGTGCCATGGCCGCCGATGTCGTCGCCGGCGAGATCGCCCGCCTGGAGGGCCGGCTGCCGGGCCTCGACGACAAGCACCGCGGCGAGATCACCCAGACCGTGCGGCGCGTCGTCGACAAGCTGCTGCACGCCCCGACCGTACGGGTCAAGCAGCTCGCGGCCGAGCCGGGCGGCGCCGGGTACGCGGACGCGCTGCGCACCCTGTTCGACCTGGACCAGGAGACGGTCGCGGCCGTCTCCCGGGCCGAGGACAGCAGCACTTCAGAGAACGACGCCGAGAACCGAGGGCGATCATGAGTGACCAGGCACTGAGGCTGGGGACCAGGCGGAGCAAACTCGCCATGGCCCAGTCCGGGCAGGTGGCGGACACGGTCCGCCGGCTGACCGGGCGGCCCGTCGAACTCGTGGAGATCACGACGTACGGCGACGTCTCCCGGGAGCAGCTGGCGCAGATCGGCGGCACGGGCGTGTTCGTCACGGCGCTGCGCGAGGCGCTGCTGCGCGGCGAGGTCGACTTCGCCGTGCACTCCCTCAAGGACCTGCCGACCACGCACCCGGACGACCTGGCGCTGGCCGCCGTGCCGGTGCGCGAGGACGCGCGCGACGTGCTGGTCGCCCGGGACGGACTGACGTTCGAGCAGCTCCCCGCGGGCGCCCGCGTCGGCACCGGTTCGCCCCGGCGCATGTCCCAGCTGAACGCGTACGCGCGCAGCCACGGGCTCACGATCGAGACGGTGCCGATCCGCGGGAACGTCGACACGCGGATCGGATACGTACGGAAGGGCGAGCTGGACGCAGTGGTCCTGGCCGCCGCCGGACTGAACCGGATCGGACGGAGCGACGAAGTGACCGACTTCCTCTCGGTCGACACTGTTTTGCCCGCCCCCGGCCAGGGGGCACTGGCGATCGAATGCGCCGCGGACAACGCGGAACTGATCGCCGCGCTCGGTGGGCTCGACGACCCGTACACACGGGGCGCCGTGACCGCCGAGCGGTCCCTGCTCGCCGCCCTGGAGGCCGGTTGCAGCGCACCTGTGGGTGCGTTCGCCGACCTCCTGGCCGACGGGCAGATTGTCAAGGAGATGCGCCTGCGCGGCGTCGTCGGCACGATCGACGGCTCGACGCTGGTGCAGCTGTCCACCACCGGTCCCGTGCCCGAGACGTACGACCAAGCAATGGCGCTCGGCCGTGAACTCGCCGCCGAGATGCTCGCTAAGGGCGCGGCCGGTCTGATGGGGGAGCGAGCACATTGAGCCCCACCACCCTTCCCGCCGGTCCGGACCACGGTCACGTCACCTTCCTCGGTGCCGGACCCGGGGATCCGGGACTGCTGACACTTCGCGCCGTCGAGGCACTGGCGAACGCGGACGTTCTCATCGCCGAGCACGACGTGCTCGACGTGGTGCGTACGCATGCCCGTGCCGGCGTCGCCCTACTGGACACCGACTCGAGCCCGCCGTCGGCCCTGACCGCGGCGTCCTCAGCCACTGCCTCTGCCTCTTCCGCGGCTACTTCAGCGGATACGTTTTCGGGCACAGGCACGCCTCAGCTGACGGTTGTTGACGGCGCGTCAACAACCGTTGGTGCACCCGCTGTGCGGGATGCGGCACATCTTGTCATGGAGGCCGCGCGGGGCGGCAAGCGGGTCGTGCGTGCGGTGTCCGGGGACCCCGGGCTCGACACGTACGCCACCGAGGAGATGCTGGCGTGCGCCGCCGCGGGCGTGCCGTTCGAGGTGGTCCCGGGCGTGGCGGCGGCCGTGGGCGTGCCCGCGTACGCCGGTGTGCCGCTGCGGGACGCGCAGGGCGCGGACGTCCGGTTCGTCGACGCGCGCACGGCGTCCGACCGCTGCTGGGCGGAGGTCGGGGTGTCCGACGGGACGGTCGTGGTCTCGGCGACGCTGGAGACCGTGGCCGCGGCGGCGGGCGAACTGGTCGCCGCCGGCCGCAAGCCGGACACGCCCATGACGGTGACCGTCGCGGGTACGACCACCCGGCAGCGCACCTGGACCGCGACGCTCGGCACGATCGCGCCGACGCTGAAGCAGGCGAAGGTGCTGCCCTCGCCGGAGGGCGGCCGGCCGGTGATAGCCGTGGTCGGTGAGCGTTCCGCCGCGGCCCAGCGCGACCAGCTGTCGTGGTTCGAGAGCAAGCCGCTCTTCGGGTGGCGGGTCCTCGTGCCGCGCACGAAGGAGCAGGCCGCCTCGCTCTCCGACCAACTGCGCTCGTACGGGGCCGTACCGCACGAGGTGCCGACGATCGCGGTCGAGCCGCCGCGCACGCCGCAGCAGATGGAGCGGGCCGTGAAGGGGCTCGTCACCGGCCGCTACGAGTGGATCGCGTTCACCTCGGTCAACGCCGTCAAGGCGGTGCGGGAGAAGTTCGAGGAGTACGGGCTCGACGCCCGTGCCTTCGCCGGGATCAAGGTCGCGGCGGTGGGCGAACAGACCGCTCGGGCGCTGATCGCGTTCGGTGTGAAGCCGGACCTGGTGCCCAGCGGGGAGCAGTCGGCCGCCGGTCTGCTGGAGGACTGGCCGCCGTACGACCCGGTCTTCGACCCGATCGACCGGGTGTTCCTGCCGCGGGCCGACATCGCCACGGAGACGCTGGTCGCCGGGCTGATCGAGCTCGGCTGGGAGGTCGACGACGTCACGGCGTACCGGACCGTGCGCGCGTCGCCGCCGCCGGCGGAGACCCGTGAGGCCATCAAGGGCGGTGGTTTCGACGCGGTGCTGTTCACCTCGTCCTCGACCGTGCGGAACCTGGTGGGTATCGCAGGGAAGCCGCACAACGTGACGGTGATCGCCTGTATCGGGCCCGCGACGGCCAAGACCGCGGAGGAGCACGGGCTGCGGGTGGATGTGATGGCCCCGGAGCCGTCCGTCCACAAGCTGGCCGAGGCGCTGGCGGACTTCGGTCTGCGGCGACGGGCTGCCGCGGTGGAGGCCGGTGACCCCGTCACCCGGCCCAGCGAGCGGCGGCCCGGGGCGCGGCGACGGCGGTCGACGACGTAAGCGGTGGGCCGACGTGAGGGGCTGTGCCCCTTGACCCCCTGAGTGCCTCCGCACTCGGGGGGTTCTGTCGTGGGGCAGGAAAAGGAGGCCTGCGGCCCTTTCGGTAGCGCGGTCCGCTCCGACGGATCGTCGGCAAAGGCACGGTCGGGCCGGGCGTAGCGTAGGTGTATGTCGAAGTACGGATCGTTTCCCGGTACGCGGCCCCGCCGGCTTCGTACGACGCCTGTGATGCGGCGGATGGTGGCCGAGACGCGGTTGCATCCGGCGGACTTCATTCTGCCCGCGTTCGTGCGGGAGGGAGTCAGCGAGCCGGTGCCGATCGCGGCGATGCCGGGGGTCGTGCAGCACACGCGGGACAGTCTCAAGAAGGCCGCCGTGGAGGCCGTCGAGGCCGGGGTCTCCGGGATCATGCTCTTCGGGGTGCCGGAGGACGGGAAGAAGGACGCGCTCGGGACTCCCGGCACCGATCCCGACGGGATTCTGCAGGTCGCCCTGCGGGACGTACGGGCCGAGGTCGGGGACGAGTTGCTCGTCATGTCCGATCTCTGCCTCGACGAGACCACCGACCACGGGCACTGCGGAGTCCTCGACGACCAGGGTCGCGTCGACAACGACGCGACCCTGGAACGCTATGCCGAGATGGCCCAGGTGCAGGCCGACGCGGGCGCGCACGTGGTCGGGCCCAGCGGGATGATGGACGGCCAGATCGGGGTCGTCAGGGACGCCCTCGACCAGATCGGGCGAGAGGACGTCGCGATCCTCGCCTACACCGCCAAGTACGCGTCCGCCTTCTACGGGCCCTTCCGGGAGGCCGTCGGCTCCTCGCTGCGGGGGGACCGCAAGACCTACCAGCAGGACCCCGCCAACGCCCGGGAGTCGCTGCGCGAACTCGCCCTCGATCTGGAGGAGGGCGCCGACCTGGTGATGGTCAAGCCGGCCGGCCCCTACCTCGACATCCTCGCCCGGGTCGCGGACACCGTGGACGTGCCGGTGGTCGCGTACCAGATCTCCGGGGAGTACTCGATGGTCGAGGCCGCCGCCGAGAAGGGCTGGATCGACCGGGAGCGGGCCATCCTGGAGACGCTCACGGGCATCAAGCGGGCGGGTGCGCAGAACATCCTGACCTACTGGGCCGTCGAGGCGGCTCGCATGCTGCGCTGAGCCCGGTACGGGAGGGTGTTCCCGGTCAGTACTGGAGGGCGTCCTCCATGGTCGACTGCCAGTAGGTGACGGCCACCGAGTTGTCGACGTGGACGCCCTTGGCCGGGAGGGCCGGGGACGCGGGGGAGCCGGCGTCGCTGCCGGCCTCGCTGCCCTGGAAGTGGATGACGACCTTCTTCTCCGTCGTGCCCTCGCCGCCGCTGCCGTCGGCGGCGGAGAGAAGGACACCCGCGTAGCCCGACTCGCCGGGGGCCAGGGTCACCACGGCCTGCGGCTGCGACTCCTCGATCACGCGCGGCGCCGACTGGGCCTCGCCGAACCGGACCGTGGGGTTGTAGTAGAGGTCGCAGTACTTCGAACCGGTGTTCTTCACGGTGATCAGCATGTGGTTGAGCGGGCGGGCCACCGGCTGCGCGGTGACGGTGGTGGTGGAGCCGTTGCACGTGACGCGGTTCTCGGGGTCGGAGGAGCCGTCCGTGGTGCCGCCCTTCGAGGAGGCCTTGTCGGCCGTGGTGCCGCCGGCGGTGGAGCCGCCGCCCGTGCTCGTGGAGCCCCCGGTGCCGCTCGTGCCACCGGTGGTCGAGCCCGAGGAGCCCGTGCTCTGCGAGGTCGAGGCCGAGGTCGAACCGCCCCCAGCGCCCTCGTCCCTCGCGCCCATGCCGTTGTCGCACGCCGTGAGGGCGAGGGCGGCGAGCGCCGCTCCCGTCACGGCGAGGAGACGAGCGGGGCGGGCGGCGCGGGCGGAACGAGCGGTGCGGAGCGTGCGCATGAGAGGTCCCTTTCGGACGAAGCAAGTGGAGAAGGCTGAGAACAAGTGCTCGAAGCCGTGCCGCTCGACCGGTGTGCCGGGAGCGGCGTGCTTGGATGACCAAAGCTTGTGGGGTGTTCCGTCCCGGCCGCCACAGTCGACGGACGATCAGGGACGCTGGAACGCTCGCGATGGCTTTGACCTGGGGGAACGTCCCTTCCCTGGAACGCGGAACGGGACGCGCGGGACGTGAGGGACGGAGGAAGACGTGTCGGGGAGCGGTACCGCGAACGGTCTGGGGGCCGATTTCGCCGAGCTGCTGCGGGAGTTGAAGGAGCGCTCCGGACTGAGTTACGGGGTGCTCGCCAAGCGGCTCCACATGAGTACGTCGACGCTGCACCGGTACTGCAACGGGGACGCCGTACCGACGGACTACGGCCCCGTCGAGCGGCTGGCCCGCCTCTGCAAGGCCTCCCCTGAGGAGTTGGTCGAGCTCCACCGGGCGTGGGTGCTCGCGGACGCGATGCGTCGGCGCAAGGGGGGTGACTCCGTCGGGGTGGCGGAGGCGGGGCGGAGTTCTGCGGCGGCGGAGCCGGGCTCGGCGGCTGTCGAGCCCGAGGTTCCGGAGGCCGGCGGATCGGGCGCCGAGGTTCCGGAGACCGAGGCCTCGGCCAACGGGGTCCCGGAGAGCGAGGTCTCCGGGGCAGCCGCAGAGGCCCCGGAGCCCGGCGTTTCGGACGCCGTGGTCGGTGATGTGGTGTCCGGCGGGGGTGCGCGGCGGGGGCCGGTTCGGCGGCGTACGCGGGTCGCTCTGGTCGCCGGGGTGGCCGTGGCCGCCGTGCTCGGGGCGGTGACGCTCGCCCTGAGTCTGCCGTCCGGTGGGAAGGAGGACGGGGCCGGGCGTACGGCCGGTGCCGCGTCCGTCAGCAGCGGGGGTGGCGAGGAGGAGGACGGCAAGGGCTCCGCCGCACCGACCGGCGCCTCGCCCTCCGTCTCCGCGAGCGAGCCGGGCGGCAGGAAGGGGAAGGGCGGCGGCACGGGGGCGGGAACCTCGGCCGCCGAGACCCCGACCAGCCCCGGTGGTGCGGGCGGGGCGGATGGCGCGGGCGGGGCGGACGCCTCCCTCCCGGCGCCGCTGAACGTGAAGGTGGAGCCGTACACCTGGGAGGAACCCTGCGCCCAGCGGTATCTGGCCGACCGGCCGCCGGCGGAGGTCGGGCCGCCGCCGCTGGAGCAGGACGCGCCGGCCTGGGTGTCGTCGGAGGGCGCCGTGGCGTCGGGGAAGCAATTGGTGACGCTCACCGTGCAGGGCACCGGCGAGGAGACCGTCGTCGTACGGGGTCTCAAGGTCCGGATGACCGACAAGCGGTCGCCCCTGGCCTGGAACGACTACGCCATGGGCTACCCGGGCGTCGGCTGCGGGGCCGGTGTCCCGACCCGCTCCTTCACGGTCGCCCTCGACGCCGCGCGGCCCGCTGTGCAGCCCAGGGCGGGCAGCAGGAACTTCCCCTACTCGGTCAGCCGGTCCGACCCGGAGGTGTTCTACGTCGTCGCCGACGCCTCCGCGTACTACGTCAGCTGGTACCTGGAGCTGGAGTGGACCGCCGGCTCCCGCAGCGGCACGCTGACGCTGAACGACGACGGCCGGCCGTTCCGGACGAGCGGCAACAACGGGCGCCCGGCGTACGAGTATCCGCTCGGCGGGCCGAAGTGGGTCCCCAGGGGGACGGCCCTGGGGGAGGGCGAGGGCGAGACAGCAATGTGATTGACGAGTTCTCGTCAATCGACATAGGTTCTGCGCCTGCCCCCGATTTCCGGGGCGGACCTATGCCGATTTTCGGGGGAAACCATGAACTGGTTCATCGAAGTGCTCAAGAAGTACGCGGTCTTCAGCGGGCGGGCGCGTCGCCAGGAGTACTGGATGTTCACGCTGATCAGCTCGCTCATCTATGTCGTCGTGTACGTCATCGGTCTCACCGCCGACACGGTGGTGCCCGAAGTGCTCTTCAGCCTCGCCCTCTTCCTGCCGTCCCTGGCGGTCAGCGTCCGGCGGCTGCACGACACCGACCGGAGCGGCTGGTGGGTCCTCATCGGGCTCGTCCCCTGCGTCGGATTCATCATCATGATCGTCTTCATGGCCACCGAGGGGCAGCGGGACGCCAACCGGTACGGTCCCGACCCGAAGGCGTATCCGGCGCGCGCCTGAGGCGGCAACTCCCCTGGGGGGTTAGGTTGTTGGTCATTCGATGTCCCATTCAATGACCCATTCGACGACCCGACTCCCCAGGGAGAGCTTCATGGCCGGTGATGCGCTCAGCCAGGACCCCGCCGAGCTGCGGAAGAGGATCGACACCACCAAGGCGCACCCGGCACGGGTCTACGACGTCTTCCTCGGCGGCAAGGACAACTACCCCGTGGACCGGGAGGCGGCCGCCGCGGCGCTGGCCGCCAATCCGCGCGGCTATCTGGACGTCCGGCACAACCGGGACTTCATGCGCCGCGCCGTGACCACGCTCGCCAAGGACGAGGGCATCCGGCAGTTCCTCGACATCGGCACCGGGCTGCCGACCGCCGAGAACGTCCACCAGATCGCGCAGGCGAACGTCCCCGACTCGCGGGTCGTGTACGTCGACAACGACCCGGTGGTGCTCGCCCACGCCCGTGCGTTGCTCACGAGTGGGCCCGAGGGCGCCACGGACTACATCGACGCCGACCTCACATCACCCGCAGGGATCCTCGAAGCGGCCGCGAAGACGCTCGACTTCGACCAGCCGATCGCGCTGTGCCTGGTGGCGATCCTGCACTTCGTGGAGGACGAACAGGCGTACCCCGTGGTGCGGGAGCTGGTGCGGGCGCTGCCCGCCGGCAGCCGGCTGGTGCTCAGCCATCTGACCGAGGACCTCAACCCCGCGAACATCCGCGCGGTCCAGGAGACCTACACCAAGCGAGGGTTCACCTTCGTGCTGCGGTCCAAGGACGAGGTGGCCCGGTTCTTCGAGGAGAGCGGGCTCCTGCTGGACGAGCCCGGGGTGGTGCCGGCGCACCACTGGCGGTTCTCGGACGGTGCGCCGGTGCCCCCGGCGGTGGAGCCGCACGTGCTGGCCGGGATGGACGACATCGAGCGGGTTCGGTATCGGGACATCAACGACGTGACCGACGCGGACATCAACGTGTACGCGGCGGTGGGGCGCAAGGGCTGAGGGAGGGCGGGCCGCGTCCTCCCTCAGCCCCTTGTCACCCAGGCGCCGTCATCCGGTTCCGAACCAGGTCTCCGCCAGGGAGTCCAGGGTCTGGCTGGGCGGGGCCGGCAGGCTGCGCAGGTACCAGTTCAGGTCGCTGTAGACGTGCAGGAGGGTGTAGGCCATCAGCTCGCGGGGGTCGAACGGGGGGTGGCCGTAAGCCTCGTAGAAGAGTTTGAGGAGGGCCGGGTCGGCCCGGGTGAGGAAGAGGGCGACGCTGACGAAGTCGTAGGCGGGGTCGCCGACCATGGCCGGCTCGAAGTCGAAGAGGCCGGTCAGGCGCCAGCCGTCGTGCGGGTCGACGGTCAGGTGGTCGCGCATGAACTCGGTGTGCAGCAGGACCGGTCGGCGCTGGGCGGGCAGGGGGACCGAGCGAAGGAAGTCCGGGATCTGTTCGAGCCAGGGTTCGGTGAGACCACCGCTCTGCTGCTGCTCGACCGCCGCCGCGCGCTGGGCGGCCACGAACCTGCCCCAGTCCGTCGGCCCGGTGACCGGGATGACCGGAGTGGCGTCCAGAGCGTGCAGGGCGGCGAGGCCCTCGGCGGCCTCGGCGATGACACGCTCCTGGTCGGGCCGTGGGATCCGGGGCCAGGCCTCGATGAGATCCTCGCCGGGCAGGCGGGACATCAGCACATAGCGCCAGCCGTTCTTGTACTGGTCCGCCGAGTGCAACCTGGGTGTGGGGATGGGGAGTTTGCCCCACAGGATCGACAGCAGGCGGGCTTCGCGGACGGCTTCCGCGGCTTCGAAACCCGGATACAGCTTGAGGACGAGGGCGTCGCCGACGGCGTACACCGGCAGCGAGCCCTCGGCGAAACGCACGATCCGCGCGCCTGCGAGACCGAGCTGACCGCAGAGATCCTGGGCAGCAGGTCGCAGCAGCGCCTCGTCACCGACGACTTCTTGCAACTCGTCGTTCGTGTCCACGCTGGGCAGCATGCGCGCAGCCTAGGGGGTGACGAGGGGCGTCCGCATCGCGGAAATGGTGGGTGTAGGGGGCACGCATCTGTCTAGGGTGCGGGCACGGGCGGGGTCGCGCCGCCCCGGAGTGGCGAAGGAGCCGTGGGATGGGTGCCGTGGATGCCGAGCGTGCCGGGTATGACGTGGGGTTTGTCGCGAGGACGGGGGCCGGGGGCGGTCCGGGGGACGCGGGCGGGATCGGCGCCGGCGCGGCCGTGCCCCGTCTCGCCGAGCGGGTCGCCACCGTCGGGGGTTCCCCCGTTCGGGACATCCTCGCGGTCACCTCGCGTCCCGAAGTCGTCAACTTCGCGGGTGGACTTCCCGCGCCGGAGCTGTTCGACACGGCGGGGATAGCGGCCGCCTACCGCGATGTGCTCGCCGAGTCCGGGGGGCGCGCTCTGCAGTACGCGACGACCGAGGGCGAGCCGGTGCTCCGGGCGGCGCTCGCGGCGCGGTACGAGGCGCGCGGGCTGCCGAGCGGCGCGGACGACCTGCTCGTCACCACCGGCTCACAACAGGCGCTGTCGCTGCTCGCCACCGCGCTGCTGGAGCCGGGGGACGTCGTCCTGGTCGAGGACCCCTGCTATCTCGCGGCGCTCCAGGCGTTCCGGTTCGCGGGGGCGCGGGTGGTGGCCGTGCCGGGCGACGCGCACGGGGTGGATCCGGTGGCGCTGGAGGAGGCGGTGGTACGGCACCGGCCCAAGCTCTTCTACACCGTGCCCACCTTCCAGAACCCGACCGGGCGCACGCTGCCCGCCGAGCGCCGGGCGGCCGTCGCCTCCGTGGCCGCCCGGCGCGGACTGTGGATCGTCGAGGACGACCCGTACGGTGAACTCCGCTTCGAGGGCGACCGGGTGCCGTGGATCGCCTCGTACCCGGGCGCCGAGGACCGTACGGCGCTGCTGGGCTCGTTCTCCAAGGTCATGGCCCCCGGGATGCGGCTGGGCTGGCTGCGCGCGCCCGCCGCACTGAGGCGGGCGTGCGTGATCGCCAAGCAGGCGGCCGACCTGCACACGCCGACCGTCAACCAGCTCGCCGCGGCGCGGTATCTGGCCGATCGTGATCTGGACGCCCATGTCCTGCGGGTCGCCGGCGCGTACCGGGAGCGGCGGGACGCCATGCTCGCGGGCCTCGCCGACGCGCTCCCGGCGGGCTCCACGTGGAACCGGCCCGAGGGCGGCATGTTCCTCTGGGCCCGCCTCCCCTCCTCCCACGACACCAGGGCGTTGCTGCCGCGCGTGGTCGCACGGGACGTGGCGTACGTGCCCGGGGCACCCTTCTACGCCGGCGAGCCCGACCGCTCGACGCTGCGCCTGTGCTTCGTGACGCAGACACCGGAGGAGATCCGGGAGGGGCTGCGGCGGTTGGGGGCGGGGTTGCGGGGAGAGGGCTGAGGGCCGGTGGGCGGTGTCAGTCCCACCAGAAGGTCCAGGTGGGGGCGTTGAGGAGGGTGTGGGCGTAGGAGCGGCGGGTGCCGTCGGCCGTGCCCTGCCAGATGTTGTCGGGGCAGAAGGCGAAGTGTTCGACGGCCACGGCTTCGGCCTCGGCCTCGGTGGTGGGCGGGGTGGCCACGGAGAGGACGAGGTGGTCGTAGGCGAGGGCGACGACGCGTATGCCGAAGCGGTCCTCCCAGGAGCGCAGGACCGCGCAGAGCCTCGCCACGTCGTTCTCGTGGTTCGTCGGGCCGGTCCAGCCGATGGCCGCCGGGATGTCGGCGCTGCGGCGGGCGGGGACGAGCGCGAGGCGGGGGTCCTTCATCCGCGAGGGGTCCTCGACGAGGGCGTCGGCGGTCTCGGTGGCGAGGGCGTCGGGGTCGGTCACGGCGCCCGGGGCGGCCGCCGGGGCGTCGGTGAGGCCCGGCCATTCGGGGTCCTCGGCGGTGGCGTACGCGTCCCAGAACTCGGCCAGGACCTCGTCGGCGTCGTGGTCGCCGGGGTAGGTCGTCTCGCCGGGCAGCAACTCCCACTTCTCCGGGCCGCCTTGGTCGCCGCCGACGTCCAGCAGCACCGGGAGGAGGCCCGCCGTGCGGCGGGCGGGCTGGACGGCGGCCCAGGCGCCCGGCTTCGCCGTCTCGTCCGCGCACCACAGCAGGGGCTCGTGCCACGGGCCGTCGTCCGTGGTGTCGATCAAACTCCCCGGCGGAAGCGGGAGTTCAAGCCCGAGCACGCGCCCGCTCGGGTCGGCCGCCAGCTGGGGCAGCGGGTTGGGAAGTGTCGCCATGGGTGCGACTGTAGGGGCCGCCACTGACAGTCCCCCGGCCGGTGGGGGCGGACCGCCCTGCGCGCGGGCGCCGCCACATGAGGAACGGGCGGGCGCCGCTGCGGCGCCCGCCCGTTCTCGCCGGCCTCGGTCAGAGCTTGTCAGGCGTCCTGATGCCCAGCAGGGCCATGCCGCGGTGCAGGGTGCGGGCCGTCAGGTCGATCAGGAACAGGCGGTTCTCCATCTGGGCCGGGGTGTCGGCCTTCAGGACCGGGCACTGGTCGTAGAACGTGGTCAGCAGGGTCGCCAGCTTGAAGAGGTACGCGGCCAGCTTGTGCGGCTCGTACGACTCCGCGACCTCGGCCACGGTCTCACCGAACTGGTCCAGGTGCAGGCCCAACGCGCGCTCCGCCGGGGCCAGTTCGAGCTCCGGATGGGCGGTCGGGCGGGCCTCTCCCGCCTTGCGGAGGATCGACCGGATACGGGCGTAGGCGTACTGGAGGTAGACGGACGTGTCGCCGTTCAGCGAGACCATCTGGTCCAGGTCGAACTTGTAGTCCCGGACGGCGGAGGTGGACAGGTCGGCGTACTTGACCGCGCCGATGCCGACGTACCGGCCGTTCTCGACGATCTCCTCCTCCGTCAGGCCCACCTTCTCGGCCTTCTCCCGGACCACCGTCGTGGCGCGGTCGATCGCCTCGTCGAGCAGGTCGACCAGCCGGACCGTCTCGCCCTCACGGGTCTTGAACGGCTTGCCGTCCTTGCCGAGGACCGTCCCGAAGGCCAGCTGGAACGCCTTGACGTCCTCGTCGTTCAGCCAGCCCGCCCTGCGCGCGGTCTCAAAGACCATCTTGAAGTGCAGGGACTGGCGGGCGTCGACGACGTACAGCAGGGAGTTCGCCTTGAGGTTGAAGACGCGGTCCCGGATGGCGGACAGGTCGGTGGCCGCGTAGCCGTAGCCGCCGTCGGACTTCTGCACGATCAGGGGGACCGGGTTGCCGTCCGGGCCCTTGATGTCGTCGAAGAAGACACACAGGGCGCCTTCCGAGCGGACGGCCACGCCCTGCTCCTCCAGGAGGCGGCAGGTCTCCGCGAGCATGTCGTTGTAGCCGGACTCGCCGACGATGTCGGCGTCCCGGATCTCCATGTCGAGCTTCTCGAAGACGGAGAAGAAGTAGATCTTCGACTCGTCGACGAACTTCTGCCACGTGGCGAGGGTGTGCGGGTCGCCGGCCTGGAGGTCGACCACCCTGCGGCGGGCCCGCGTCTTGAACTCCTCGTCGGAGTCGAAGAGCTTCCTGGCCGTCTTGTACAGCCGGTCCAGGTTCGACATGGCCTGCTCGCCGGACTTCTGGAGGTCCTCGCCCTCCTGGTGGTCCAGCTCGTGCGGGTGCTCGTCCAGGTACTGGATCAGCATGCCGAACTGGGTGCCCCAGTCGCCGATGTGGTGCCTGCGGATCACGTCCTCGCCGGTGAACTCCAGGATCTTGACGACCGCGTCACCGATCACGGCGGAGCGGAGGTGGCCGACGTGCATCTCCTTGGCCACGTTCGGCTGGGCGTAGTCGATGACCGTGGTTCCGGGGCGCTCCGCTGTGGGGACGCCGAGCCGGCCGGTGTCGTCCGCGTACCGCGCGGCGAGGTTCTCGGTGATCGCGCCGTCGGTGAGGGTGATGTTGAGGAAGCCGGGGCCGGAGACCTCGATGTCCTTGATCAGCTCGCCGGACTCCACCTGGGCGACGACCTGGGTGGCCAGCTCCCTCGGGTTGGCCTTCGCCTTTTTGGCCAGCGCGAGGATCCCGTTCGCCTGGTAGTCCGCCCGGTCGCTGCGTCGCAGCAGCGGGTCGACTCCGTCGGCGTCCGGCAGGGCGGAGGCGAGGGCGGCGGCGAGGCGCGCGTTGACGGAGGCGGTGAGGGACGTGACCGAAGCCATCAGGGGGAGCCGTTCTCCTTGGGGTACGGGTGGATGTCGTTCAGTATCCCATGGGGGGTAAAGGGGTTTTCTTGCGGTGAGATGGGGGGTGCCTTCCGGGGTGGGGGGTTCGGGCGCGTGGGCGGGTGCGGGTGGGAGGGGCTTCTCGCGCAGTTCCCCGCGCCCCTAAAAGACCAGGCCCCTGCGGGCCTGAAGACCACGGCCGTGCGGGCCTGAAGACCCCGGCCCTGCGGGCCTGAAAAGCACGGGGCGTAGCCCCTGCTTTTCAGGGGCGCGGGGAACTGCGCGAGAAGCCCCACCGGAGCCGCACTCGCCCACGCACCCGCACCCCCCGTTTATTAGGCGCCCGGTTCGACCCACGGAGTGAAAGGCTGGGAGAATGACGCGGTCGCCCGGGACCGTAACCGGCGGCCATGGAAACTCCAGGAAAAAGAGGACGTGCCGATCGTGGCTCAGAGCACCGAGACCACCGACTGGGTCTCCCGTTTCGCGGATGAGGTCATCGAGGAGTCGGAGCGTCGGGCCCCGGGCAAACCGGTCGTCGTCGCGTCCGGCCTGTCGCCGTCCGGCCCGATCCACCTCGGCAACCTCCGCGAGGTCATGACCCCGCACCTCGTCGCCGACGAGATCCGCCGCCGCGGGCACCAGGTCCGGCATCTGATCTCCTGGGACGACTACGACCGCTACCGCAAGGTCCCGAACGGCGTCGACGGCGTCGACGGCTCCTGGGCCGAGCACATCGGCAAGCCGCTCACCTCCGTGCCCGCCCCCCACGGCTCCGCCCACCCCAACTGGGCCGAGCACTTCAAGGCGGCGATGGTCGACGCGCTCGCCGAGATGGGCGTCGAGTTCGACGGGATCAGCCAGACCGCGCAGTACACCTCCGGTGTGTACCGCGAGCAGATCCTGCACGCCATGAAGCACCGCGGCGACATCGACGCGATCCTCGACCAGTACCGGACCAAGAAGGCCCCGGCCAAGCAGCAGAAGCAGCAGAAGCCGCTCGACGAGGCCGAGATCGAGGCCGCCGAGGGCTCCGGCGCCGCCGGTGAGGACGACGGCAGCTCCGGCGCCGCCGGGTACTTCCCGTACAAGCCCTACTGCGGCGGCTGCGGCAAGGACCTCACCACCGTCACCGCCTACGACGACGACTCCACCGAGCTGACCTACACCTGCACCGCCTGCGGCTTCTCCGAGACCGTCGCGCTGAACGAGTTCAACCGCGGCAAGCTCGTCTGGAAGGTCGACTGGCCGATGCGGTGGGCGTACGAGGGCGTCGTCTTCGAGCCGAGCGGCGTCGACCATTCCTCGCCGGGGTCGAGCTTCCAGGTCGGCGGGCAGATCGTCGGGATCTTCGGCGGCAAGCAGCCCATCGGGCCGATGTACGCCTTCGTCGGCATCAGCGGCATGGCCAAGATGTCCTCGTCCAAGGGCGGGGTGCCGACGCCCTCCGACGCGCTGAAGATCATGGAGCCGCAGCTGCTGCGCTGGCTCTACGCCCGCCGCCGGCCCAACCAGTCCTTCAAGATCGCCTTCGACCAGGAGATCCAGCGGCTCTACGACGAGTGGGACAAGCTCGACGCCAAGGTCGCGGACGGATCCGCCCTGCCTGCCGATGTCGCCGCGCACTCCCGCGCGGTGGGCACGGCCGCCGGTGAGCTGCCGCGCACGCCCCGCCCGATGCCGTACCGGACCCTCGCGTCCGTCGCCGACATCACGGCGGGCGCCGAGGACCAGACCCTGCGCATCCTCAGCGAACTCGACCCCACCGACCCGCTGTCCGGTCTCGACGAGGTACGGCCGCGGCTCGACAAGGCCGAGGCCTGGATCAACACGCACGTCCCCGCCGACCAGCGGACCATCGTGCGCCAGGAGGCCGACGCCGAGCTGCTGAAGTCCCTCGACGAGGCGTCCCAGCAGTCGCTGCGGCTGCTGCTCGACGGGCTCGCCGAGCACTGGTCGCTCGACGGGCTCACGCATCTCGTCTACGGCGTGCCCAAGGTGCAGGCCGGGTTCTCGGCGGACGCCACGCCCAAGGAGCTGCCGGCGGAGATCAAGACGGCCCAGCGGTCGTTCTTCGCCCTGCTGTACCACCTGCTCGTCGGGCGGGACACGGGGCCGCGCCTGCCCACGCTGCTGCTGGCGGTGGGGCAGGAGCGGGTGCGGGCCCTGCTCGGGGAGTAGACCGCGTGAGACGACGATGGGGCGCCCGGTGATCACCGGACGCCCCATCGTCGTCTGCGCGTGACTCAGGCGATGTGGTCCTCTTCCAGCTCCGCGGTGTGGCGGTTGGTGAAGCGGTTGACCATCCGCCGCGACTCCTCCGCGGGGAGGGTGACGCGGAACTCGGCCTCCACGTTGTCGACGAACTCGCGTGGCGTCGGGTAGCTGCCGTTGATCGACTTCTTGAAGACCTGGTAGTACGACTCCTCGTCCGGGGCGGCGGGTTCGGGGGTGCCGCCGCCCTCACCCAGCTCACGGGTGCGGCCGGGGCCGGCCGGGATCGGGAAGCTGCCCGTCTCCTCGGGGGAGGGTTCCGGCTCCTGAAGTTCGGGCGCCTCGAACTGTTGCTGCTGGTAGCGGGGGTCCCGGGGGTCCGGCTCGAAGCGCTGGTACTGCTCGTACGCGCCGTTCTGCCCGTACTGCTCCGGGTCCTGCTCCTCGTACCACTCCCCGTACTGTTCCTCCGGCTCGTACGACGGGTCGTAGCCGCCCTGGTAGGGGACCTCCTGGGGGTGGCGGGCGTGCAGCCAGGGGCTTTCGTCGACCGGGGGCACGTTTTCCTGTGGCCCGGGGCGTTGGTCGGCCTCGGGGAGGGCGCGCTGCTCGCTGGGAGGTGCCGCCGCGCCCACCCGTGCCGCCCCAGCGGCACGATTGCCCGCAGCTATCTCCACGTCGACCTCGACCTGCGGGGCCGGCGGCAGGAGCGCCGGTTCTATGCCCGCCGCCGCCAGGCCCGCCGGGGCCGTGTCCGCCAGGGGGACGCCGTAGCGGGCCAGGCGGAGGGGCATCAGGGATTCGACCGGGGCCTTGCGGCGCCAGGCGCGGCCGTAGCGGGAGCGGAGGCGGGCTTGGTAGACGAGACGTTCCTGCTCCAGCTTGATGACCTGGTCGTAGGAGCGGAGCTCCCAGAGCTTCATCCGGCGCCAGAGCAGGAAGGTGGGGAGCGGGGAGAGCAGCCAGCGGGTGAGGCGGACGCCCTCCATGTGCTTGTCGGCGGTGATGTCGGCGATCCGGCCGACCGCGTGCCGGGCCGCCTCGACCGCGACGACGAACAGGATCGGGATCACCGAGTGCATGCCCACGCCAAGCGGGTCGGGCCAGGCCGCCGCTCCGTTGAAGGCGATCGTCGCCGCCGTCAGCAGCCACGCCGTCTGGCGCAGCAGCGGGAAGGGGATGCGGATCCAGGTCAGCAGCAGGTCCAGGGCGAGCAGGACACAGATGCCCGCGTCGATTCCGATCGGGAAGACGTACGAGAAGTTCCCGAAGCCCTTCTGGACCGCCAGTTCCCGGACCGCCGCGTACGAACCCGCGAAGCCGATCCCGGCGATGATGACGGCGCCGAACACGACCACGCCGATGAGAACGCGGTGCATTCGAGTCAGCTGCATTGGCGCGGCCACCCGTACTCCCCTCCCCTTGCGTGTTGTTGCGCGCAACAGAGTGGCACATGTGTACGGCGGACAAGTTGCCGGAGGGCGTCGAGCCCGGTCCCCGCGGGGACCGGGCTCCGACGAACCACCAGGTGAGGCGGGGCTACGACTTGGTCTTCCGGCTGCCGGAGGTGGACGAACCCGAGTCCGAATCGGAATCCGAGCCACCGTCCGCGTCGGAACTCACGTCCGCGCCGGAACCACCCGACGACGACGCCTTCGTCGCTTCCTTCGACGGTGTCTTGGAAGCGCTCTTCGAGGGCGACCCGGACGGCGACGCAGACGAGTCCGTGCCGTCGTTCGCGTCCTCGATCGCCTCCACGGCGTCCTCGGCGGCGGACTTCGCGGACTTCAGCAGCGCGGCCGCGTCCGGGGTCTTCTCGCCGGCCAGACCGGCACCGTTGTAGTCGAGCGTGATGACCACGTTCTCCGTGCGCACCACGACCGTCTGCTGCTTGAAGGTGTCCCCGTCCTTCTTCAGGTCGTACGTGACCACGGTCGCCTGGTCGCCCAGGCCCGTCGCCGGCTCCGTCTTGACGTTCTTCGCCCCGTCCACGGCCTTCGCCGCGGTCACCTTCGACTCGAGCGCCTTGGCCGCGCGGTCCTCGCCGGGGCCGTTCGCCGCGTCCGAGGGCAGCAGGTGCAGGGAGACGCTCAGCCAGCGGTACTGGGAGCCGTCCACACCGTTGTTGTCGAGGCTGATCCAGCGGCAGTCGCCGGTCACGTCCGCCTCGGCCTTGTTGATCGCCTTGCCGGACTTCACGCCCTCGGGGACCAGCGACTTCAGCGTCTTGTCGGGGAACACCTCGCACGCGTCCGGCAGCTTCGCGTACTTCGCGGCGACGATCTCCGGGGTGGGGGTCTCCTTCACCGACTGCTCAGCGCCCGCCGGGGTCTCGTCACCGGAGGCGCTGTCGGAGCCGGAGTCCGACGAACAGCCGACCGCCAGCAGCATCACCGGCACGACCGCCGCGCCGACGAGGGCCCGGGAGCGGCCCGGACGCTCGTGCCCGCCGAAGCGCGCCACCCGTCCGAAGCGCGCCACCCGTGGCGAACGCTCGCTGCGCGGTGACTGATGCTGGTCTGACTCTGCGGCTCGTCGCATGGTTCCTTCGCAATCGGACAAACGGACAATCGGATCGGGGTTCCGAGAGGCCACCGTACGCGGTGAAGAAGAAGTGCGGTTCTGGTTCGGATGGTTCGTGTGGGCACCCGAACCGCCCCCGGGCCTACGTCAGTCGTCGAACGTGTCGGCCAGCCGCTGCGCCAGATTCCGGGCCCTGTCCTGCATTTCCTCACTGTCCGGCACCACCGTCGTGGTCGCCGGCTGCTCCTCGTACTCGACGGTCACGAGCACGTTGGACGTGCGGAACACCACAGTCACGGTCCGCTGCTTGCTCGTGCCGAGCGCGTCGTCGAGGAACGCCTCGTCGCCGAGGCCGTCGAGCGTGCGGGGCTGGAGGGAGGCGGGGGTGCCGGAGGCGCTGGGGGAGGGGGAGGAGGATCCGGAGGACGCGGCGGATCCGGAGGCGGAGGCCGAGGAACTCGTCGACGGATCGGCGGTGGCCCCGCCCGACGTCTGTGTCTTCTCGGGCTCGTCGCTCTCCTCGTCAGCGCCCTCGCTGTCCTCCTCCGACACGGACGGCGTCGGCTCCGGCAGATCGGCCGCCTCGACCTTCCCGCCGTAGACCTCCTGCGCCTTGCTGTCGTCGCTGACCCCGTTGCCCCAAGACACGATGCGCTCGAAGCCGACGAAGAGGTAGTGGGTGGCGTCCGCGGCCTCCACCTTCCAGCGGCAGCCGGCCTTCTGGTCCGTGTCGTACGTCTGCGTCGCGTCACCCTCGTACGCCTGCCGGCGCTTGGCCTCGTCGGGGAGTTGCCCGATGCCGGGAAGGAGGGTGTCGAGAGTGTCCTGGCCGACCGAGGCGCAGGGTTCCGGGAGCGTGTCGTAGCGGCCGGGCTGGGCGACGGTGGCCGAGGCGGTGGCCTCGCCCGGGCGGGGGTCGTCGGGGGAACCGTCGTCGCTCGATCCCGTGCACGCGGCCAGCAGTGCCGCGAGGAGCACGGCGACGCCGGGTACGTACGCCTTCCGCTGCACGGTGGGGCTCCTCTCGACGGGGTCCCTCGGGACGCCTGCGCAGTCCTGCCTGTGGTTATTCACTTGCCGCCCGGGGGTGACCCCCGGGCACCATGTGTATCGCACGCACTGCTGTGAACGCCGGTCCGGCATCCCATTCGTAGACCTTGGCGACGGTTTTGCGTTCTGTGACTTTGATGGGTTTTCCAGGGGGATGAGGGCGAAATGTCGTACGTCGAGATACCGGGTGCGAAGGTACCCATCCGTCTGTGGACCGACCCCGCGTCGGTGGAGGAGGGGGCGCTCCAGCAGCTCCGCAACGTCGCCACCCTCCCCTGGATCAAGGGCCTCGCCGTCATGCCGGACGTGCACTACGGAAAGGGCGCGACGGTCGGGTCCGTCATCGCCATGCGGGGAGCCGTGTGTCCGGCGGCGGTGGGCGTCGACATCGGCTGCGGCATGTCGGCGGTGAAGACGTCCCTGACCGCCAACGACCTCCCCGGGGACCTGTCCCGGCTGCGGTCGAAGGTCGAACAGGCGATCCCGGTGGGCCGGGGCATGCACGCCGACCCGGTCGACCCGGGCGGCCTGCACGGCTTCGCCGTCGGCGGGTGGGACGGGTTCTGGGGGCGGTTCGACGGGGTGGCGGAGGCGGTCAAGTTCCGTCATGACCGTGCGGAGAAGCAGATGGGGACGCTCGGATCCGGCAACCACTTTGTAGAGATCTGCACGGATACGACCGGTTCCGTCTGGTTGATGCTGCACTCCGGCTCCCGGAACATCGGCAAGGAGCTGGCGGAGCATCACATCGGCATCGCCCAGAAGCTCCCGCACAACCAGGGCCTGGTCGACCGCGACCTCGCCGTCTTCATCGCGGACACCCCGCAGATGGCGGCGTACCGCAACGACCTGTTCTGGGCGCAGGAGTACGCGAAGTACAACCGCTCGATCATGATGGCGCTCCTCAAGGACGTCGTCCGCAAGGAGTTCAAGAAGGCGAAGCCGACCTTCGAGCCCGAGATCAGCGCGCACCACAACTACGTGGCCGAGGAGCGCTACGACGGCATGGACCTGCTGGTGACCCGGAAGGGCGCGATCCGCGCGGGCTCCGGTGAGTACGGGATCATCCCGGGCTCGATGGGCACCGGTTCGTACATCGTGAAGGGTCTCGGCAACGAGAAGGCGTTCAACTCGGCCTCGCACGGCGCCGGTCGGCGGATGAGCCGGACGGCCGCCAAGCGCCGCTTCTCGACGAAGGACCTGGAGGAGCAGACGCGCGGCGTGGAGTGCCGCAAGGACTCCGGCGTCGTCGACGAGATCCCGGGCGCCTACAAGCCGATCGAGCAGGTCATCGACCAGCAGCGGGACCTGGTCCAAGTGGTGGCGAAGCTGAAGCAGGTCGTGTGCGTGAAGGGCTGACGCCCCGCCTCGCGGCGACCCCTGGGCTCACCGTGGCAGGGTGAGGACATGGTCATCGCTCGTTCCGCCGCTCTGTTCCTGCTCGCCGCGTTGTTCGAGATCGGTGGGGCCTGGCTGGTGTGGCAGGGGGTGCGGGAGCACCGGGGGTGGGTGTGGATCGGGGCCGGGGTCGTGGCGCTGGGGGCGTACGGGTTCGTGGCGACGTTCCAGCCGGACGCGCACTTCGGGCGGATCCTCGCCGCGTACGGGGGGATCTTCGTCGCCGGGTCGATCGCCTGGGGGATGGTCGCGGACGGCTACCGGCCCGACCGCTGGGACGTCACGGGCGCGTTGATCTGCCTCGCGGGCATGGCCGTGATCATGTACGCGCCGCGCGGTGGGTGACGGCGGCCACCGGCTATGAGGGCTGCGCCAACTCCTCCGGCAGCAGGCCGAGTTGCTCCAGGAAGCCCAGCTGGTCGAAGTAGAGCCGGTAGCTGGTGATCTGGCCGTCCCGGACGGTGGCGAAGTCCACGCCGCGGATCCTGATGTCCTTGTGGGTGGCGGGGATGGACGTTCCGTCGGGGAACGCCAGCGGGCCGGTGTTGGTGCCGCTGAAGATTCCCTCGTCGATGGCCGTGTCGCCGACCTCGAAGGAGGAGAGCGACTCGTACGTGGCCTCGGGCATGGCGTCCGTCATCTGCTGCCAGTACTCGGCGATGGCGTCCCGGCCGTGGAGTTCTCCACCGTCCGGGGTGTGGGCGACCGCGTCCTCCGCGAAGAGGTTCGCGATGGTCTTGGGGTCCTGGTGTGTGGTGAGCGCCTCGGTGAGCTGGTCCATCAGCTCGCGCGCCTGTCCCATGATCCACCTCCTGTACCGGGGATCACCTCTCTCATTGTCCCACCGCACGCCTATCCTGGCCGGGCAGAGACCGACGTTCGATCCGTACCGCCTCAGGAGCAGCTCATGGCCACCGCCGTACCGTCCGCCGCCTCCCGCATCGCCGTCGTCACCGGTGCGAGCAGCGGGATCGGCGCCGCCACGGCCCGGCAGCTCGCCGCGGCCGGGTACCGGGTGGTGCTCACCGCGCGGCGCAAGGACCGGATCGAGGCGCTGGCCGAGGAGATCAACGACGGCGGCGGACAGGCCACCGCGTACCCCCTGGACGTCACGGACCGCGCGGCGGTCGACGAGTTCGCGACCGCGTTCAAGAAGATCGGTGTGCTGGTCAACAACGCGGGCGGCGCGCTCGGCGCCGACCCGGTGGCCACCGGGGACCCGGCCGACTGGCGCACGATGTACGAGACGAACGTCATCGGCACCCTGAACGTCACCCAGGCCCTGCTGCCCGCGCTGACCGCGAGCGGTGACGGCACGGTGGTCGTGGTCTCGTCGACGGCCGGGCACGGGACGTACGAGGGCGGCGCGGGCTATGTCGCCGCCAAGCACGGCGCGCACGTCCTCGCGGAGACACTGCGGCTGGAGATCGTCGGGACGCCGGTGCGGGTGATCGAGGTGGCGCCCGGCATGGTGAAGACGGACGAGTTCGCGCTGACCCGCTTCGGCGGCGACAAGGAGAAGGCCGAGAGCGTCTACCAGGGCGTCGCCGAGCCCCTGACCGCCGACGACGTCGCCGACACGATCACCTGGGCGGTCACCCGGCCCAGCCATGTGAACGTCGACCTCCTGGTCCTGCGCCCGCGCGCCCAGGCCTCCAACACCAAGGTCCACCGGGAACTGTGAGCGCGGACGAGGAGCTGACGCCCGAGCAGCGCCGGCTCGCCGAGGAGAAGAAGAACGAGCGGTACGTGTGGTGGTACCTCGCGTACTTCCTCTTCGGCATCCACCTCGTCGCCTTCGTGATGATCTACGCGGTCACGCACGCGAAGTAGGTCAGCCGGGGGACGCCGCCTGCGCGTACGCCGTGGGCGACACCCCCACCGTCGCCGTGAAGTCGCGGACGAGGTGGGCCTGGTCGGCGTAGCCGAGGTCGGCGGCGAGCGCGGCCCAGTCGATCGCCCGGTCGGTCTCGGCGCGTTCCAGGGCCTCGTGGATGCGGTAGCGCAAGATCACCCACTTGGGGCCGACGCCGACGTACACGGAGAACAGGCGCTGCAGGACGCGGACGGACACGCCCTCGGCGCGGGCGAAGTCGGTGACGCGGCGAATCGCGCGGTCGGTGCGGATGCGGTCGACGAGGGCCATGGCGAGGTCGGCCTGCGGGTCGGGGCGCGGGTCGAGCCCGGTCAGGAACGCGTCGAGGGCGGCGACCCGGGCGTCCTCGTCGTCCGGGGCGAGGATCGCGGCCGGGTCGAGGGTCCTGGCCGCGTCGGGGAAGGCCTCGGGGTGTCGTACCCGGCGGCCGGTCCAGTGCGTCGCCGGGTGGGCCGGGGCGAAGGGGCGGAAGCCGCCGGGGCGGAACTGGATGCCGCAGACCCGGCCCCTGCCCTCCAGTTTCTGGGTGAACAGGGTCTGGCCGATGCCGGAGATCTCCGCGAAGGGTTCCTGTCCCTCGTACCGCTGGAAGACGATGTTGACCGAGGGGTGCGGGACGACCTGGGTGACGTACGGCTCGGGCAGGTCCCAGTCGATCAGCCAGTAGTGCTCCAGATACGGGCGCAGCGGCTCGGCGGGCTCGCGGCGGCGGAAGCGGACCCGGGCGAAGAGCTCGGGGGCGTCGACGATGCCTCGGGTGTCACGGCGTGGGGCGGCCATGGGCCGATCGTAAGGACGGGCACTGACAGCGCCGCCGTCCCGGGAGGAATAGTGGAGAGGGGGCCCTCGTTCATGGGTATAGTTGAATCGTAAACAACCTGGAGAGGGTGGCAGCGATGATGCAGTTCGGGATCTTCAGCGTCGGTGATGTGACGCCGGACCCCACCACGGGCCGGACGCCGACCGAGCGCGAGCGCATCAAGGCGATGGTCGCGATCGCGCTGAAGGCGGAGGAGGTCGGCCTCGACGTCTTCGCCACCGGTGAGCACCACAACCCGCCGTTCGTGCCGTCGTCGCCGACGACCATGCTCGGCTACGTCGCCGCGCGCACCGAGAAGCTGATCCTCTCCACCTCCACGACGCTCATCACCACCAACGACCCGGTGAAGATCGCCGAGGACTTCGCGATGCTCCAGCACCTGGCCGACGGGCGGGTCGACCTGATGATGGGACGCGGGAACACCGGCCCGGTCTACCCGTGGTTCGGGCAGGACATCCGGCAGGGCATCAACCTCGCCATCGAGAACTACGCCCTGCTGCGCCGACTGTGGCGTGAGGACGTCGTCACCTGGGAGGGCAAGTTCCGCACGCCGCTCCAGGGCTTCACCTCCACGCCCCGCCCGCTGGACGGCGTACCGCCGTTCGTCTGGCACGGCTCCATCCGCTCGCCCGAGATCGCCGAGCAGGCCGCGTACTACGGCGACGGCTTCTTCCACAACAACATCTTCTGGCCGGCCGAGCACACCCAGCGCATGGTCGAGCTGTACCGGCAGCGGTACGCCCACTACGGGCACGGCACGCCCGAGCAGGCGATCGTCGGCCTCGGCGGACACATCTTCATGCGGAAGAACTCGCAGGACGCGGTACGGGAGTTCCGGCCGTACTTCGATGTCGCGCCGGTCTACGGCAACGGGCCCTCCCTGGAGGACTTCGCCGACCAGACGCCGCTCACCGTCGGCTCGCCGCAGCAGGTGATCGAGAAGACGCTGGCGTTCCGCGAGTACGCCGGTGACTACCAGCGGCAGCTGTTCCTGGTCGACCACGCGGGGCTGCCGCTGAAGACCGTCCTCGAACAGCTCGACATGCTCGGCGAAGAGGTCGTGCCGGTGCTGCGGAAGGAGTTCGCGAAGGGGCGCCCGGCGGACGTGCCGGACGCGCCGACCCACGGGTCGCTGCTGGACGCGGCGGAGAAGGACGCGGAGAACAACGTCGCGGAGAAGAAGGACGCGGAGAAGAAGGAGAGCGTGTCGTGAAGCTTGTCGTCGTCTCGGCGGGGCTGAGTGTGCCCTCGTCCACACGGCTGTTGGGCGACCGGCTCGCCGCCGCCGTCGTCGGGCAGGACGCGTCCGTCGAGGTCCAGGTCGTCGAACTGCGGGACCTCGCGGTGGAGATCGCGCACAACTTCACCAATGGGTTCCCGGGACGGAAGCTCGCCGCCGCGTCGGACGCGGTGGCGGGGGCCGACGGGCTCGTGGTGGTGACGCCGGTGTTCTCGGCGTCGTACAGCGGGCTGTTCAAGTCCTTCTTCGATGTGCTGGACCGGGACGCGCTGGCCGGGAAGCCGGTGCTGATCGCCGCGACCGGGGGGTCGGCTCGGCACTCGTTGGTGCTGGAGCACGCGCTGCGGCCGTTGTTCGCGTATCTACGGGCTGTGGTCGTGCCTACGGGGGTGTACGCCGCGTCGGAGGACTGGGGTGCGGAAGGCTTGGCCGGGCGGATCGAGCGGGCGGGTTCCGAGTTGGCCGGGTTGATGACCGGGCTGTCGCGGCGGGTGGCTGTCGAGCCGGTCGAGCCCGAGGGGTTCGTTGTCGTTCCCTTTGAGGAGCAGTTGGCGGCGCTTCAGGGCTGAGCATCGCCGTTGGGGGTGCGGTCGGAGTCAGGCTGCGGGCTGTTTGTGGTTGCTCGCGCAGTTCCCCGCGCCCCTGAAAAACGCTGGGGCGGCCCTCTTGTATGAACGCACCCGCCGCCGCAGCCAGCCCTTCGCCCTCGTCGCCCCCCGTTCCCAAGTGCGCTGGAGCCTGGTCTCGCGTAGCTCTGCGAACAGGTGCTCGTACTTGCTGACGATGGGGGCCGGGTCGTAGCGGTGGGCGCTCGCCAGGGCGGCTCGGCCCATGGCGCGGCGCAGGGAGGGGTCCGCGGTGAGGTCCAGGAGGGCGTCGGCCAGCGCGTGCGGGTCGTCGACCGGGACGAGGCGGCCGTCGACGCCGTCGGTGATGATCTCGGCGGGGCCCAGCGGGCAGTCGGTGCTGACGACGGGGACCCCGCAGCGCATGGCCTCGACGAGGGTCATGCCGAAGGACTCGGCGTCGGAGGCGCTCACGACGACGGAGGCCCGCGCGAACTCCTCCTCGATGGGGGTGTGCGGGCCCATCAGATGGGCCCGGTCGGTGAGGCCGAGGTCCTGGATGAGGGTCTCCAGACGTCCCTGCTGCTTGCCGCCGCCGTAGATGCGCAGCTGCCAGTCCGGTTCCTTCGGGGCGACCTTCGCGAACGCCTCCAGGAGCAGGTCGAAGCGTTTGCCGCGGGCGAGGCGGCCGGCTGCCGCGATGACGGGGGCCGTGCAGTCCGACGGGGCGACCGTGGCCTCCGGGACGATGTTGGGCACCGACATCACCCGTACGCCCGGCAGTTTCATCCGTGCGCGGTACACCGCCGCGTCCGCCGCCGTCGTCGTGACGACCGCGTCCAGGGTGCGGTAGTGGCGGGCGAGGACCTTGCGCAGCTGCTTGGTGTGGGCGTCGTGGCGCAGGTGTTCCTGGGCGATGCGCAGGGCGCGGCGGGGGGCGAACCGGGAGACGTAGACGTTGATGCCGGGGCGGGTGCCGATGACGACGTCCGCGTCGCAGCCGGCCAGGTAGGCGCGGACCCGGAGGTCGGTGAGGCGGCTGTACTGGCGGTGCCGCTTGTCCTCGGCCGGGAAGTCCGTCGCGGGCTGCGCCTGGGCCGGATCGCGCAGGTCGGGGCTGTACGGGCGGATGTCCACCAGGGGCACGAGCCGGACCCTCGGGTCGACCGTGAAGCGGGGCTCGTCCAGGTGGCGGGCCATCGAGGCGATCTCCACGTCGTGGTGGTCCGCGAGCGCCGACGCCAGGTTCAGCGTCGTACGGACGGTGCCGCCGATGGCGTACGCGTTGTGCAGCAGGAACACGATCTTCTTGCGGCGGCTCAAAGCACTACCTTCCGACGGCCTCGGCGATGCGGTTGTGGATGTCACGGTTGTGGTTGTCACGGTTGTGAGGTGTCGCGTCTGTCATCCGGTTTGGAGATGGTTCGGACCCTTTGTACTCCATCTGCTCGCTCTGCCCGGGTTCCCGTGCGGAGAGGTGTCACACGGACACGCTGCTCCGGAGGAGTAAGTCCGACGCGCGGGCGGGGTGAGAGGCCGGTAAGAAGGGCGGTCGGGCGCTTCCGACGAGGTCGTGGGCGCCCGTGACCTTGGCAGACTGGTGGGGTGCCCCAGAACGTGCTGCTAGCCGAGGACGACCGCGCCATCCGCCATGCCCTGGAACGCGCGCTGACCCTGGAGGGGTACGAGGTCACGGCGGTCGCCGACGGCGTCGAGGCGCTCGCCCAGGCGCACCGCAACCGGCCCGACGTGCTCGTGCTCGATGTGATGATGCCCGGCATAGACGGCCTCCAGGTCTGCCGGGTGCTGCGCGCGGAGGGGGACAGGACGCCGATCCTGATGCTCACCGCGCTCGTGGAGACCGCCGACCGGATCGCCGGTCTCGACGCGGGCGCGGACGACTACGTCGTCAAACCGTTCGACGTGGAAGAGGTGTTCGCGCGGCTGCGGGCGCTGCTGCGGCGGACGGGCGGCGCGGACGGGTTCGCGGCTCCGGCCCCTACAACGGCGGCCCCGTCCTCGTCCGCCGGCGCGGCCCCGGACACCGGGCTCCTCACGGCCGCCGGGCTGCGCATGGACGTACAGGCGCGCCGGGCGTGGCGCGGGGCACGGGAACTGGAGCTGACCCGGACCGAGTTCGACCTGCTCGAACTGCTCGTCCGCAACGCCGGCATCGTCCTCGACCACGCGACGATCTACGACCGGATCTGGGGCTACGACTTCGGGCCCGGCTCCAAGAACCTCGCCGTCTACGTCGGTTATCTGCGCCGCAAGCTCGACGAGCCCGGGGCGCCCGCGCTGATCCACACCGTGCGGGGTGTGGGGTACGCGCTGCGGGAAGACTGAGGGCGGCGCGCGATGCCGCCGCCCCGTGGCGTCCGGGTGTCCCGGCTGCTCTCCCGGCTGAAGCCGGTGCCCTCGCTGCGGGCCACGTTCACCGTGTCGTTCGTGGCGGTGGCGTGTGTCGTCACCGTCCTCGTCGGAATCCTCAGCTACAGCGCGGCGGCGCGCCTGGTGCGGGTCGACGAGCAGACCGTGTTCGCCGAAGTCGTGCGTGATCTGCGGGAGTTGGTGGTGCAGGATCCGCTGACGCCGGAGGACTTCGCGCCGAGCGACAGCGGCGGCCCGCGCGACGACCTGATCCGCTCCGGCCGTACGGACGTCCAGGTGCTCGGCCCGCACGGCGAGATCCTCGACAAGGGCGCCCCCGGCCTGCCCGTCCGTGACGCCGACCGCCGTACGGCCGACGCGGCACTGGCCGGGGTGACGGTCGAGCACGGTGAGGTCGAGGTCGGCAACGACCGCTACCGGGTGGTGACCGTCGCGCTCGGCGGCGGCCGGGGGGCGGTGCAGGTCGCGCAGGAGTTCAGCGACACGGAGGACCTGCTGCGGGAGCTGCAGCAGCGGACCCTGCTGTTCGTCTCCGGTGTCGTCATCTCGGCCGGGTTGTTCGGGTGGTGGCTGGCGCGGCGGCAGACCCGGCGGCTGGTGCAGCTGGCGGGGGCGGCGGAGGACGTGGCCCGGACCGGGCACCTCGGTATCCAGGTGCCGGTCGCGGGCCGGGACGAGGTGGGGCGGCTCGGCCGCTCCTTCGACCGGATGCTGGTCCGCCTCGCCCAGTCCGAGGAGGACCAGCGACGGCTGGTGCAGGACGCGGGCCACGAGCTGCGCACCCCGCTCACCTCCCTGCGCACCAACATCTCGCTGCTCCGGCGCATCGACGAACTGCCGCCCCGGATCCGCGAGGAGCTCGTCGACGACCTGTCCCAGGAGGCCCTCGAACTGACCGACCTGGTCAACGAGTTGGTCGACCTCGCGGCCGGGCAGTCGAGCACCGAGCCGGTGCAGCGGGTGCAGCTGGCCGACCTCGCGGAGGACGTCGCGGGGACCGCGCGCCGGCGCACCGGACGCGAGGTCGTCGTCCGGGTGGCCGGGGACACGACCGTCGAGGGGCGGGCGGGCGCGCTTCAGCGGGCGATCTCCAACCTGGTGGAGAACGCGGCGAAGTTCGACCGCGGCGGTGCGGGGGCGATCGAGGTCGTGGTCGCCCGGGGGTCGGCCGGGGCCCTCGGGGAGCTGGGCGAACTGGGCGAGCTGGGGGACCACGGCGACCTCGGCGGCCTCGCCGGTCCGGGCGAACCCGGTGACGACTCAGACATCGTGCGCGTCGAGGTCCTCGACCGGGGCCCCGGCGTCCCCGACTGCGATCTCGAGCGCATCTTCGACCGCTTCTACCGGGCCCCCGACGCCCGCAGCCTGCCCGGTTCGGGCCTCGGCCTCTCCATCGTCCGAGCCGTGGCGTCTGCGCACGACGGCGCCCCGTTCGCGTTCCGACGGGAGGGCGGGGGGTTGGTCACCGGGTTCACGGTGCGGGGGGCGGACGCGGGCGATCGCCCGTCGGGTCAGACGTAGGTCCAGCGCCAGGCGTTCGAGCTGTAGGCGCACTTGATCTCCGTGCCGTCCTCGGTGGTGGTGACGGCCCCGTGGTCGCTGTTCCGGCAGAACTGCCCCGCCGAGTAGCAGTTGCCGGAGTTGGAGACGATCGAGCAGGTGCCGGGGTCCTCTTGACCGCCGCCGCTACTGCCGCCGTTGTCACCGTTGTCGGCCTCGGCCGCCTTCGCGGTGGCGGTCTTGGTGACCGTGACGGTGGGGCGCGGCTTCGCCTTGGCCTCGACGGTCTCGGTGACGGTCGGAGCGGGCTCGGGCGTGGCCGTCACGGTCGCGGTGACGGTCGCTCTGGGCTTGGTGGCGGCCTGGACGGCCTCCTGCCCGTCGTTCCCCGCCGAACCGATCACCGAGCCGGCTATGAGCAGGCCCGCGCCGCCGATCCACACGAGGACGCGCTTGTGCAGCGGGCGGGTGTCGGGCGGGCGCGGCGTGGGCGGTGTGGGCGGCGTGGCACCGGCGTACGGGTTGGTCATCTCGTCCCCCCTGGGTGTTTCGGGTGGAGTGACCGTAGTGCCCGGCGGGGGCGGATGTGAGGGAAGTGTAAGAGAGGTGGCCATTCCGTGACCGTGTGACCGGTCGCGGGCTCCCCGAGGGGGCGTCAGGCGGTCGGTCGGGTCGCGCCCGCGCTCCAGCGGCCCAGGACCGGTTCGCCGAGGGTGCGGGCCGTCCAGCACAGGGTCTGGCCGTGGCGGGCGAAGAGGTCGTCGCGGTCGTCGAAGTGGCCGAGGTCGGCGACGACCTGGGCGGAGAGGTCGCAGGCGGTGGCCGAAGCCGTACCGCAGGCGTCCCAGCGCACGCCGGTACGGGCGACCGCGTCGAACAGGGTCTCGCCGCCCCTGTTGGTGAAACTGTTGCTGTTGCCGCTGTCGTTGCTGTTGCCGCCGGACGCGGGTGCGGCGGCCTCGAAGAGTTCGCCGATCGGCACCCACGCTCCGCTGATCCTGAACTCCGGCCAGGCCAGCAGGACCTGTTCCGGGACGAACGGCTTCAGCCGGGGGAAGCGCGGATACCAGTAGGTCCCGTCCACGAGCAGGCCGCGCACCCGCGTCCGTACTCGGACCGCGCGCGCGACCGCCTCCAGCGCCGCCATCCGCTGGCTGCACGAGCCGCGCCCGAGCCGCAGCGTCCGCGACACCGGGCGGCCGTCCTCGACCGAGTACACCGGGCGGACGTGCCGGGCGATGATCCGGTGCGCGGAGCGGAGCGCGTCACGCGGAGTCGCCTCGCTCTCCACCCGGCGCGCGAGTGCCCCCACCCGGGGGTCGTCGTGGTCCAGGATCGCCGTGGCCCGGGTGGACCCGGCCACGTGGTCGGGCTCCCTGGCGGGCACCCCGGCCCGTTTGGCCTGCGCGTTGTACGACATGAGCAGCCGACTGGTCATCGCGGTCCCGTCCCCGTCCCCGTTCTGCTTCCTGCCCGTTCCCCCTCGCGGGGGAACGCCGCCCGTCCCCTGCGGGCGCCCTCGGCCCATCATCACACGACGGTCCGACCGGGAGCGGGCCACTCTGGGTGAGGGCCGGGCCGAGGCTCATGCGGCGTCGACGACGCGCTTTCGTAGTACTTCCACCGACCCCATTGCGGCGGCGCGAACACGCCGACTACGGTCATTCCTGCGCTCACGGAGAGTGCTCGTTTGATTACTCAAATGTATTTCTCCCGCATCCCGCGAGGAGTCACCGGCGCGGTGGGGACCGAGCAAGCCCTTCTCGTCGCAACGGAGTTGATCACCCATGACCGAAACTGCCCCAGGCCGCCCCGCCCCAACCCGGCTCTCGCCCGGGGCGACGACGTACACGCTCTTCTGCCCGCCCCTCGACAGCTCCCCGCACATCGCCCGCGACTTCGTCACCAGCGTCCTGCGCGCGCTCGGCCTGGACGCCCTGGTCGACGCCGCCGCCCTGTGCACCTCCGAACTGGTCACGAACGCCTGTGTGCACGCCAAAGGTGGAGGATCGGTTCTCTGGCTCGCGGTGGAGTCCTGGCGGGTCAGGGTGATCGTCTACGACGGTGACGAGAGCCCGCCGGTCATAAGGGAGTTGACCCCCGGTGGCTGGGAGGAGGGCGGGCGCGGTCTGTACCTCGTGGACGCCCTCACCGAGGGCCACTGGGGCACCGCCGCCGCCCTCCCGAACGGCGGCGGCCTCGTCCACCCCGACGGCAAGGCGGTCTGGTTCGACCTGGCGGCACCGAGCGCTTCCCTGACCAGACGCTCGGGCCGGGCTCCCGCGTAAATCCGTTTGCGGCCGGTGGGGTTCGCGTATGACATGGCCTGGTCGAGTGGAGGATGGCTGGATGCGGAGCAGGGCCGGGTTCATAGCGGATGTGTACGGGCTGGGCGGCGGGGCGTGGGAGATGGCGCCTGCGGCCCGGGGGGCGTTGGGGCAGATCTGGCGGCTGTCCGGAGAGAGTGGGGTGTGGGCGGTCAAGGAGCTGCTGTTCGGGTGTGACGAGGAACAGGTGGCTCGGGAGGCCGGGCTGCGGAACGCGGCCGAGGAACTGGGGATCTCGGCGCCGAGGTTCCTCGCGGACCGGGACGGGGCCTATGTGTCGCGGCTCCCGGAGCCGATGGGCGGGGCGTATGTGAAGGTGTACGGCTGGGTGGACGGGAGCGAGGCGGACCCCCGTGATCCGGAGCTGCTCACCTGGTGCGGGCGGACCCTCGCGCTGCTGCACCGAGCCGGGGATGGCACCGCGGAGACACTGAACGACTGGTACGAGCGGTGCCCCGGGGCGGAGGAGTGGGCAAGGGTGTGCGAGGGGGTACGGCGGGCCGGGGTGCCGTGGGCCGCGGCACTGGAGCGGTTCGCGGCCACGCAGGCGGAGGAACTGGCGCGTCACGTCACTCCGGCCGGAGGTGGGGACACCGTGATCTCCCATCTCGACGTGCGGCCGCAGAACGTGCTGGTCGGTCCGTCCGGCCCCTCTCTGCTCGACTGGGACAATGCGGGACCCGTCTCGGCGGCACGTGAGCTCGCCCGTGCCGTCCATGTGTGGGCCGGTGGTAACGACTTCCGCGCCGACGACGCCCGGCGGCTGGTGCGCGGCTACCTGGAGGCCGGAGGACCCGGGGTCGTCAAGGGCATGGAGTCCTTCTCCATGCTCTTCGCGACGGATCTGAACTATCTGCGGGTCCAGGCCGAGTGCGCGATCGATCCGGAGGTGACCCCGGAACAGCGGGATTTCGCGAACGGTCAGGTCGTGGAGCTGCTGGGAAAGGGGAGGCTGCCGGACCCCATGGCCGTCTCCCGGCTGGTGGAGACCCTGGCCCTCGAGTGGTGACCGGCCCTCCTCGGGCGAGCGGGGCGGCGGTCACGTCCGGTCGATGTGGACGTTCGTGGACTTCACCCGGGCCGTGGCCTCCATGCCGACCTCCAGGCCCAGTTCCTCCACGGCCTCTCGGGTGAGCAGGGAGACCAGGCGGTGCGGGCCCGCCTGGATCTCGACCTGGGCCGCCACGTCCCCGAGCTTCACGGCGGTGACGATGCCGGGGAAGGCGTTGCGCGCCGAGGTGTACGGGGCGTCGGCCTCGTCGGCGGTGTCCGAGGCCAGCTCCACCGAGAAGGCCGCGAGGTCTCTCCCGTCGATGAGCCGACGCCCGCTCTCGTCGCGCCGCGTCGCCACCCGGCCCGCGTCCGCCCAGCGCCGTGCGGTGTCGGGGCTGACCCCGAGCAGCCGCGCGGCCTGCCCGATCGTGTAGGACTGCATGGGCGCCAAGATATGCGGGTCGGCACACCTACGCTGCAGCGCACCCCGCCGTCGGCCGCCACCGGTGCCTCCGCCCGCCGCCGTCGAGGCGCACCGCGCCGCACCCCACTTCAAGGTCTGGCGCGAGGCGGCGGCCCGGTACGTCGTCCCCGGCAGCCAGGTCAACACGCTCTCCCGCCGCCTGTTCCACCACTCCTGAACGGATCCGCGCCATGTGCACCGAGAGCCTGATCGTCAACCCCGACGAGGTCGAACGCTTCGACCGCGGCGGCGGGGTGGCCACCCTCCCCTACGTCGGCAAGTGGAACTCCGAGACGTCCGTCATCACCACCGGCCAGACCCTCTTCCAACCCGGCACGGGTCTGCCCCTGCACAGCCACAACGTCGAGGAGTCGGTCCTGATCCTGGAGGGCGAGGCCACCGCCGAGATCGACGGCGAGTTCTTCGAGCTGGAACCCGGCCAGGCCACCTGGGTCCCGGCCGGCGTCCCGCACCGCTTCCTCAACCGGGGCGTGGGCGTCATGCGCATCTACTGGGTCTACGGCGGCCGGGACGTCACCCGCACCATCACCGCCACCGGCGAGACCTTCGCGCACCTCTCCGAGCACGACAAGGGAGGGGCACCCACCTCCTGAGCCCCCGACCCTCGCCCCCAGGATCACCGCAGCGCGGTCATGAACTTCCCCAACCGGGCGATCCCCTCGCGCAGTTCGTCCGACGAGGCCGCGTAGGAGAGGCGGACGTGCGTGTCGGCGGTGTGCGTGCCGAAGCCCCGGCCGGGCGTGAGGGCCACGTGCGCCTCCCGCAGCGCCCGCTCGCAGAACTGCCAGGAGGTCAGGCCCGTCCCGCTGACGTCGAAGTAGACGTAGAACGCGCCGTCGGGCGGCACCGGGACCGGCAGCCCGATCCGTGCCAGCCCGTCCAGGACGAGCGCCCGCCGCTCGCCGAACTCCACCCGGCGCGCCTCGCACACCGCGAGGGACTCGGGGGTGAAGCAGGCGAGCGCGGCGTGCTGGGCCGGGGCGGAGGCGCAGAGGAAGTAGTTCTGCGCGAGACGCTCCAGGGCCGGTACGAGAGCTTCCGGGACGACGCACCAGCCGAGCCGCCAGCCGGTCATCCCGAAGTACTTCGAGAAGCTGTTGATCACGACGGCACCGGGGTCGTACGACAGCGCGCTGCGCGGCGGGCGCCCCCGCTCGTCGTGGTCGCCGAGGTCGAGGTAGATCTCGTCGACGAGGCGCCACGCGTCCCGCTCGCGGGCGAGGTCGCACAGGGCGGCGAGTTCGTCGGCGGGGACGGAGGTGCCGGTCGGGTTGGACGGGGTGGCGACCATGAGCCCACGCGTACGGTCGGTCCAGTGCGCCCGCACCGCCGCCGCGTCCAGTTGGAACCGGCTCGCGGCGGTGGTGGGCACGAGCGTGACGTCGGCGCCGAAGCTCTCGACGATCTGGCGGTTGCACGGGTAGGACGGGTCGCCGATGAGCACCTCGTCACCGGGGTCGACGAGCGCGGCGGTGGCCAGCACGAGCGCGGCCGAGGCACCCGCCGTGACGACGACCCGGCCCGGGTCGACCTCGACGCCGTGCCGGTCGCCGTAGAAGCCGGCGATGGCCTCCCGCAGGGCGGGCAGTCCGAGCGCCGCCGTGTAGCTCATCGGCCGCCCGTCCATCACCTCCCGCATCGCCTCCACGACGGCCGGGGGTGCGCCGAAGTCAGGCTCCCCGAGGCTGAGCTTGACGACGTCGTGCCCCTGCGCGGCCAGCGCGGCGGCCTGCTTGGCGAACTCCATGGCGTAGAAGGGCGCGACGGCACGGGCCCGCCGAGAGACCCGCACCCCGCCCGCGCTGCCCGCACTGCCCGCACTGCTGCTCGTGTTGCTCATACGGCCCATGCTGCGGCCCGGGGGGTACCGGAGGCCAGCGAGGACCGAGGTTCGGACAGGTGAGCGCCCCATGGGGTGGGGGTGCGGATTTCGTCGGCGGGTGCGGGTGCGTGGGGCTTCTCGCGCAGTTCCCCGCGCCCCTAAAAGCTTCAGGCCCCTGCGGGCCTGAAAAGCACGGGGCGCAGCCCCTGCTTTTCAGGGGCGCGGGGAACTGCGCGAGAAGCCCCACCGGCCCGCACCCGACAACGCACCCCGCCCCCCCCAAACCCGTACGGCTACGCCGTAAGCGCCCCGGCCACCAGACCCGCCGCCCTCGCGACCAACGGGTTGTCCGTGGGGCCCGCGGGGTCGTGCTTCGTCGAGAGGACGGACAGGATCAGGGGCGGGCGGTCGGGGGGCCACACGACGCCGACGTCGTTGGCGACTCCGTACGCCGACCCGCCGCCGGTCTTGTCCGCGAGCGTCCAGTCGGCGGGCAGGCCGGCCCGGAACCGCTCCACGTTGGTCGAGTTGGCGATCAGCCAGTCGGTCAGCAGCTCCCGGTCCGCGTCCCGCAGGGCCCGGCCCAGGAGAAGCCGCGCATAGGTCCCGCCGATCGCCCGGGGCGTGGTCGTGTCCGTGGTCCGCCACGGCTCCGCCGTGTTCAGCTCCGGCTCCCAGCGGTCGAGACGGGTCGTCCGGTCGCCGAGCGAGCGGCAGAAGCGGGTGATCGCGCTCGGCCCGCCCAACTCGCGCAGCAGCAGGTTCCCCGCCCCGTTGTCGCTGTGCGAGACCGTGGCGGAGCACAGCTCCCCGACCGTCATGCCGGCCTCGACGTTCGCGGCCGTGCCCGTGATGGGGTTGTACCCCGCCGCATCGACGTACTCCTGCGTGTAGTGGATCCGCTTCGCGAGGTACTCACCGTCGCGGTCGAGGTCCCGTAACACGGCCCCGGCGGCGAGCGTCTTGAACACCGAGCAGATCGGGAACCGCTCGTTCGCGCGGTACGCCACCGTGCGCCCCGTCGCCGTGTCATGGGCGTAGACCCCCAGCCGCGCCGCGTACTCCCGCTCCAGCTCGGCCAGTTGCCGGGAGAGCCCCGCGCCGCCGGTGCCGGTCGAGGCGTACGCCGCCCCGGAACCGAACGCGCCGAGCGCGCTCACCCCCACCAGCCCACCGAGGCCGAGCACCGCGCGACGGCGAGGGCGGGGGCGAGCATGTGGGTGCGTTCCCTTGGTTGCCAAGATCTTCTCCATACCGGTTGTCGTGAACGAGTCGTGATGATCGAGTCGTCGTGATCTCTTTCCGACTCCGAAAGACGCCACTTCCGTCACACCGGTTTCTCAACGCAGCGCGCTCACCCGCTGCCACTCGGCCCACGAGAGGTTCCTGCGAAGCGGTCCCGACCGGGGCCGGCCCGTCACTTCGACATGATGAAATCCAGGGCGAAACCGGGAGCGGTCGTCCAGTAGGTGACCCGCTGGAAGTCGTTGGCGTACAACGTCTCGACGGGCATGGGGACATCGATCGGCCTGCCCGCGCTGCTGCCGGGCTCACGGCCCTGAAGGCTGAGGGTGATGCTCTTCGCCTCGTACTCGTCCATGGGGCCGTTGACGAGCAGAGCGGCGTATGCCTCCTCGCCCGGGGCGAGGGTGACGGGCACCCCCGGGTGCGGGTCGCTCTCCTTGATCACGCGGGCCGTGTTCCGACCGTCACCGAGTCGCACGAGCGGGTAGCGGTAGAGGTCGCACTTCTTGGTGCCGGTGTTCTGGACGGTGAGCAGGAGGTGCCTGGCGTCCACGCTGTCCGCGGGCTCCTTCGAGGACGACACTCCGAGGACCTTCTGGGAGCAGGCGGCTACGGCGCTCTTGCCGCCCGAGCGCTGCTTGACCACGTCACCGGCCTTGCCGGCGGCCGCCCCCGGCCCGACGGCGGAGGCCTGAGCCGACACACCCCACCCGAGGGCCAGGACGAGACCCGTGGCCGCGGCCACACGACGGCGACGGCTCGCCAGGGATTTCACGTTCATATGCGTATTCCTTTTCCGAAGAGCTGGGTGTCCCAGCGGACGGGTGAGTCGGGATGTCGGGTGCCGTGGCACCGCCGGTCGGTCGGCCGATTCAGCCGATTCAGCCGGTGCGACAGCCAGAGCTTCGGATGCGCCGTGGGCCCGAGACAACACCTGCCACCCCCCTGCAACGGCGGAACGGTCCCACCCCCGACGACCTGCGGAAACGCGGAAGCCTGGGATGCCGGTCCGGGATGGGGAACACCTCTGAGGTCGACGGCCGGACACGCCGACGCCAACGGCCCTGCCCTGGGGCCCCGTTGCTTTTGGCGGAACCATGTCAGCCGTCTTGGCGTGCAGGTATGGGGGAGGGCCTGGGACTGCCCGGATCGGGACATGACCGCACAGGCCGACGGACGGATGCGAGTACGGACCACATGGCTGAGATCCACGACGACGTAGCGGAGTTCGCGCTGCTGCTGACGCGTCTGAAGGAGCGCACGGACCGTAGCTACGCGGCGCTGGGTCGCCGGCTGGGTATGAATGCCTCCACGCTGCACCGCTACTGCGCCGGAGAGGCGGTTCCCCAGGACTTCAGCGGGATCGAGCAGTTCGCGGCACTCTGCGGGGCTTCCCCGGAGGAACGCGTGGAGGTCCACCGCCGTTGGATCCTGGCAGTCGCGGCCCGGCAACGATCACGTTCATCCGATGCCCGGCGGGCACCGACGCCCCCCACCACCACGAGAACCGGGCCGTCGTCGGCGCCCGCGAACTCCCACAGCACGGTGCACGAGACACCCGCGCCGCCCGCCCCGCGCCCGGCTCCGATCTCACCGTCCGACGCACGCCCGGAGCCGACCTCACCGTCCGACGCACGCCCGGCTCCGGCCACGCCGCCCGCCCGACGGCTCCACACCGGGCGTCCTCGCCGACGGGCCGTGCGGTCGATAGCGCTGGCGGCCTCGCTCGCCGTCGCGCTCGCCTGTCTCGCCGCATCCGCCGCCGGACCCCCCTCCGGCGGCCGTGGGTCGTCGGCCTCCGCCGGCAGCACACCGAAACCCTCGACATCGTCGGCGCACAGCGACGCCGGCCCACAAGCCGCTGCCGATCCCTCCTCTGACGGTGGTGAGCCGTCGGCCTCGGCACCGGCCGCGACCGACTCCGTGGACGACGGCGGAACGCGGAAGAACCGGACGGACGCCGATACGGTCCCCCCACCGGCGACCCCGCTCACCTGGACGGCCAACTCCCATATGTGGGCGCAACTCGAATGCAGCCACGCATACGTCATGACCAAGCCACCGCGGCAGGTCCCGCCGCCCCCGGCCCCACAGGACAACGAGGTGTGGGCCGCGTCCCTGGGCGCGGTGCACGGACGTAACACGCCGGTGCGGATCACGGTGCAGGGACGCGGCTCCGCGGCCGTCGTGCTGGAGGCACTGCACGCACGGGTGGTCAACCGCACCACCACCCCTGCCGCCGACCGGGCCGCCGCCTACTCCGTAGGCGACGGCTGCGGCGCCGGCCTCGAGCCCCGCTACTTCTCCGTGGACCTCGACGCGCCCCGACCTCTGCCCCGTGCCGTACCGGCCGGCCGACCGGACTCACCGAGCTACGCGGTCGACTTCCCCTACCGTGTGTCCCTGCAGGAGCCGGAGGTCCTGCTGGTCGACGCGGGCACCGAGTCCTGCACCTGCGACTGGTATCTCGAACTCGACTGGTCCTCACAGGGCCGGAGCGGCACGGTCCGCATCGACGACCACGGTCGCCCGTTCCGCACCGCCACCGTCGAGGGGCTACCGCAGTACAGGTACGACGATGCTTCCGGCTGGGTGCCCATGACCACCACCTACGACGAAGCGGGAGCCGACGACCAAGGCAGCGGCCCAGGACCTGAAGGAGCTCCGTCTCCATCGGCTCGGTCGACGGAACCGTCGGCACTGAAAAGGGCGAGGCCCGAAGACCCCGCCCGCAACCAGTGAAACCCCGGATCAGGGCCAGACCAGGCAGTACGGCTGGTGTCCCGCCTCGTGCAACCGGTGGCTGAAGTCCTGCCATTCGTGGAGCAGTTGGTAGACGTTGAACGCGTCGCGGGGGCCGCCGCGGTCCGGGACCGTCGACCAGATGAACGCCGCCGCGCCGACCGCCTCCTCGCCGATGCCGCGCAGCGGGTCGACGACGGTCATCGGCAGCTTCACGACCGCGTAGTCGGGGTGCAGCACGACCAGTTCGAGCGGGGGCACCTTGTGGAGGGGGACGCCTTCGATGCCGGTCAGCACCATCGCGGCCATCGTCTCCGGCTTGATCTTGGTGAACATGCCGTTCATGCCCAGCTCGTCGCCGCCGAGTTCCTCGGGGCGCATCGAGATCGGGACGCGGGCCGCGGTCGCGCCGTCGGGCGCGCCGAAGTATTTGTACGTCACCCCCACCCGACCACCATTCCCGCTCCCCGCCCGGAGCCGGTTGACCACGTGGTCCAGGCCGTCCACGCGGCCCGTGGGGTCCGCACTCTCGATGCGGTCCGTACGGTCCTTGCGGTCCGCGCGGCTCCTGCGTTCCGCGCGCGTCCTGCGATCCACCAGGTCAGGCCGGTCCATCCGGTCCGTCTGATCCATTCCGTCCACACGATTGACACGATCCACATGATCGGCGCGATCCATACGGTCCATACCGTCCATACGGCTGCGCCGCCCGATCCGCTCAGAGCCACCGCTCTGGATCCGGTCGGAGCCGCCGGGCGGAACCCGATCGGAACCGCCCTCGGACCGCCCGAGGCCGTCCTCACTTCGGTCGATTCCACCCTCGACCCGGTCGGAACCGGAACCGGAAGTGGAGCCGGGGCCGGACGCGGAGCCGGGGCCGGGCTGTGAACGGTCGGTGTCGCCCTGCGCGCCGCGTCGGCGACGCGAGCGGGGCTGGGCCTCCTGCCGCTGGTCCCGCGAAGCGCGCGCGTCACGCGCGTCGAAGGGATCGCGCGAGTCGAAGGAATCGCGCGCGGCGAGGGGGTCGAGTGGGTCGTGTGTGCCGTGTGCACCCTGCGGACCGTACACGCCCGGCTGCTCCGGCGGTGCGTACGGGGGCTGTGACCCCGGTGACCCCACGGGCGGCGGCGGTACGGAGGGAAGCGGCGGAACGGGCGGCGTCGGCGGTCCCACCGGACGGGCCGGAGGTGCACCCTGCGGACCCGGCGACGATGCCTGCGGGCCCGGCCCGGCCGGCCCGCTCACCTCGCCCGGCGCGCTCCGCTCGGTCGATCCGCCCCGCTCCTGCCGTGTCTCCGCGGCCTCCTCCGCCTCGCGCCGGTGCCTGCCCCGCCGGGCACGACGAGGACCGAGGTCACCGGTCCCCTCGCCCAGTCCGCCACCGCGATGCATATCTCCACCCGAACGCATTTCTGGGCCGCGTGACCCCCGCCGCGCAACCCGATCATCGTGTCAGTGACCTCCCCCGCGACCGCTCGCCGAAACGTGCGCGCAAACACCAGTCGGCAGGATCTTCGGAGCCTCTGACACCATGGCCTGTGTGAGCTATCCGTACGAAGCCCCAGTTTCGCAGACTCTTTTCGAGCGCGCGGCGGCCGTCACGCCCGGCGGCGTGAACTCTCCCGTGCGCGCCTTCCGCGCCGTGGGCGGTACGCCCCGGTTCATGGTGTCCGGTACCGGTCCGTATCTGACGGACGCCGACGGCCGCGAGTATGTAGATCTTGTGTGTTCGTGGGGTCCCATGATCCTCGGGCACTCCCGCCCCGAGGTCATCGCCGCCGTCCAGGACGCCGTCTCGCGCGGCACCTCCTTCGGTACGCCCGGCGAGGGCGAGGTCGCGCTCGCCGAGGAGATGGTGGACCGGGTCGGGCCGCTGGAGCAGGTGCGGCTGGTCTCCAGCGGGACCGAGGCCACCATGTCGGCGATCCGGCTGGCCCGTGGTTTCACCGGCCGCGCGAAGGTCGTGAAGTTCGCCGGGTGTTACCACGGTCACGTCGACTCGCTGCTCGCCGCCGCCGGGTCCGGTGTCGCCACCTTCGCGCTCCCCGACACCCCGGGCGTCACCGGCGCCCAGGCCGGCGACACCATCGTCCTGCCCTACAACGACCTCGACGCCGTACGCGCCGCCTTCGCCGCCCACCCCGGCGAGATCGCGTGCGTGATCACCGAGGCCTCCCCGGGCAACATGGGCGTCGTCCCGCCGCTGCCGGGCTTCAACCAGGGGCTCAAGGACGTCTGCGCGGAGAACGGCGCGCTGTACGTCTCCGACGAGGTGATGACCGGGTTCCGGACCAGCCGGGCCGGGTGGTTCGGGATCGACGGGGTCGTCCCGGACCTGATGACCTTCGGCAAGGTGATGGGCGGCGGCTTCCCCGCCGCGGCGTTCGGCGGCCGCGCCGACGTGATGGCGTTCCTCGCGCCCGCCGGGCCCGTCTACCAGGCCGGCACGCTCTCCGGGAACCCGGTCGCGACGGCCGCCGGACTCGCGCAGCTGCGGCTGCTGGACGAGGCGGCCTACGACACCGTGAACGCGGTCTCCGTCCAGATCCAGGGGCTCGTCACCGACGCGCTCAGCAAGGAGGGCGTGGCGCACACGCTGCAGAACGCCTCCAACATGTTCTCCGTGTTCTTCACGGAGACGCCCGTGCGGAACTACGAGGAGGCCAAGGCGCAGGAGTCGTACCGCTTCAACGCCTTCTTCCACTCGATGCTGTCGCAGGGCGTCTACTTGCCGCCGTCGTCGTTCGAGTCGTGGTTCGTGTCGACCGCGCACGATGAGCGGGCGGTTCAGCGGATCGCCGACGCCCTTCCGGCGGCGGCGCGGGCAGCAGCGGAGGCTTCGGCAGCATGAGTGACATCACGGTCGTCCACCTGATGCGGCACGGCGAGGTCGCCAACCCGGACGGGATCCTCTACGGACGTCTGCACGGGTACCACCTCTCCGATCTCGGGCGGCGCATGGCCGACCGGGTCGCCGAGCACCTGGCGCCGCGTGACATCACGCACGTCGGCGCCTCCCCGCTGGAGCGGGCGCAGGAGACGGCGACGCCGATCGCCAAGGCGCACGGGCTGGACCTCGCGACCGACGGGCGGCTCATCGAGGCGGACAACGTCTTCCAGGGCAAGACCTTCGGGGTCGGCGACGGCGCGCTGAAGCGGCCGGAGAACTGGAAGCACCTGGTCAACCCGTTCAAGCCGTCGTGGGGCGAGCCGTACGTCGACCAGGTCGTCCGGATGATGGGGGCGCTGGACGCGGCGAAGGACGCGGCGCGCGGGCACGAGGCCGTGCTGGTCTCGCACCAGCTGCCGATCTGGATCGTGCGGTCGTACGTCGAGAAGCGGCGGCTGTGGCACGATCCGCGGCGGCGGCAGTGCACGCTCGCGTCGCTGACCACGTTCACGTACCAGGGCGACAGGATCGTTTCCGTCGGCTACAGCGAGCCGGCGCGGGATCTGGTGCCGCCGCATCTGCTGGCGGGGGCCAAGCCGGTGAAGGGCAAGGACAAGGCCTTCGGCGCGTGAGCGCTCCGCTTGGGGGCGCGTTACTGGTTACTGGTCGGCTGGGGTTGTGGGGAACTGCGGGTTCGGTGGGGCTTCTCGCGCAGTTCCCCGCGCCCCTGAAGGGGCGCGCCGTTCCCCGCGCCTGAAAGACGTGCGGTTCCCCCGGGCCCGTTGAAAGGCGCCCAGGCCCCGCGCCCCCAAAAAGCGCCCAGGCGCCCTGTTCCTGAATGGTCCCGTGCGGTTTTCGTGACCCTGAAAGGGCGTCAGAGTTCTGTCTTGATCAAAAGGAACCGTCGCTTCCTCGTAGCCCTCTAAAACGGTGTGCTTCGCGTGAACTGGTGCGTGAGCTGACCAAGGGGGACGTAATGCGCGAACTGTCGCGAAGGGGAGTGCTGGGGCTCGGTGCGGGGGCGGTGGCCGGGCTGGGGCTGACCGGGTGCGGTACGGGGCTCGGGGGTACACCGAGCGAGGCCGACGGGGCCGGTGGCGGCGGCAAGGGGTCGGGGAAGAAGAAGCCGGGGAAGACGGCGAAGCCGCTGGGTGACGGGTCGACCTCGTACACGGGGAAGCAGCCGAACCAGCCGGAGAAGCCGCGGGCGCTGGCGCCCGGCGAGACGCCGCCGCAGTTCGTGGTGTTCTCCTGGGACGGGGCCGGAGACGTCGGGAACGGGCTTTTCGAGCGGTTCCTGAAGGCCGGGCGGGACCACGACGCCCATATGACGTTCTTCCTCTCCGGGATCTATCTCCTCCCGGAATCGAAGAAGCGCGTGTACCTTCCGCCGAACAACGCGCCCGGCGCCTCCGACATCGGTTATCTGACGGACGAGCACATCAAGTCGACGCTGGGACATCTGCGGACGGCGTGGCTCGACGGACACGAGATAGGCACGCATTTCAACGGCCATTTCTGCGGCGGCAGCGGCTCGGTCGGCAACTGGACGCCCAAGCAGTGGCGCAGCGAGATCGACCAGGCGAAGGCGTTCGTGAAGGAGTGGAAGACCAACAGCGGCTGGACGGACGTCGAGCCCCTGCCGTTCGACTACGACAAGGAACTGGTCGGCGGCCGGACGCCGTGTCTGCTGGGGCAGGAGAACCTGCTGCCCACCGCGCGCGAGCTGGGCTGGCGCTACGACTCCTCCTCGCCCGGCGGCCTCCAGGTCTGGCCCAAGAAGAAGCAGGGCCTGTGGGACCTGCCGCTGCAGTCCGTGCCGTTCCCCGGGCGGAGCTTCGAGGTGCTCTCCATGGACTACAACATCATGTACAACCAGTCCCAGAACTCCACTCAGGCCCCGCCCGCCAACTACCCGGCCTACCGCACCCAGGCGACCGGCGCATACGTCGCCGGGTTCCAGCGGGCGTACGAGACGAACCGCGCGCCCCTGTTCATAGGGAACCACTTCGAGGAGTGGAACGGCGGGGTCTACATGGACGCCGTCGAGGAGGCCCTCAAGCACATCGCGCGGGCCAAGGAGAAGGCCAAGGACGGGGAGATACGGATCGTCTCCTTCCGGCAGTTCGTGGACTGGATGGACGTCCAGACCCCGGACGTGCTCGCCAAGCTCCAGACCCTCGGTGTGGGGCAGCAGCCGACGGGCGGGTGGAAGGAGTTCCTGGGAGCCGGTTCGGCCGCCTGACCTGCGGACAAGGGGGCCGTCGACCCCGCCGTAAGCCCCCGAAACGGGCATGCGAAACTTTTCACATGAGTGTCCGTACGAGCCGCAGTCGTGCCGCTTTGCTCTCCGCCGGGGCCGCCGCCCTGGCGCTGACGCTCTCCGCCTGCGCGGGCGGAGGCATCGAGGGCGGTGGCGGTCAGACCGGGTTCATCACCGGTTCCGACGGGATCGCCACGGTGAAGAAGGGCGACCGGGACACCGCTCCCGACCTCTCCGGGAAGACCATCGACGGCGAGCAGCTCGACCTCTCCGCCTACAAGGGCAAGATCATCGTCCTGAACGTGTGGGGTTCCTGGTGCGCGCCGTGCCGCGCCGAGGCGCCCAACCTGGCGAAGGTCTCCGAGGACCTCGCCGACCAGGGTGTGCAGTTCGTCGGCATCAACACCCGCGACACCAGCACCCGGCCCGCGGTCGCCTTCGAGGAGCAGTACAAGGTCGAGTACCCGAGCCTGTACGACCCCACGGGCAAGCTGCTGCTGCGCTTCGAGAAGGGCTCGCTCAACCCGCAGCTGATCCCCTCCACCCTGGTCATCGACCGGGAGGGGAAGCTCGCGGCCCGCACGCAGCAGGCGCTGAGCGAGGAGAAGCTGCGCAAGATGCTCGAGCCGATCCTCGCGGAGAAGTGACGTGACGGTGTCGGGAATGCCCGATCAGGCGCTGGCTGCCGCGCTCACCACGACCGCAGCCGAGATGAACGAGACCGTCTTCAACGGGGCCCTGCTGCTGGCGCTGCCGATCGCCGTGCTCGGCGGGCTCGTCTCCTTCTTCTCGCCCTGTGTCCTGCCGCTGGTGCCCGGCTATCTGTCGTACGTCACCGGAGTCGGCGGCACCGACCTGGTCGACGCCCGCCGGGGCCGGATGGTGGCCGGTGCCGGGCTGTTCGTGCTCGGGTTCACCTTCGTGTTCGTCTCCAGCGGCGCGCTCTTCGGCTACTTCGGCCGGACCCTGCTGGAGCACCAGGACATCCTCACCAAGGTGCTCGGCGTCCTCATGATCGCCATGGGCCTGTTCTTCATGGGGCTGATGCCCTGGTTCACCCAGCGCGAGTTCCGCTTCCACACCAGGCCCACCACCGGTCTGGTGGGCGCCCCGATACTCGGCGCGCTCTTCGGCATCGGCTGGGTGCCCTGCATCGGGCCCACCCTCGCCTCGGTCAACGCCCTCGCCCTCGAACAGGCCAGCGCCGGTCGCGGCGCCCTGCTGATGGTGGCGTACTGTCTGGGGCTGGGCCTGCCCTTCGTGCTCGCCGCGGTGGCCTTCCGCAAGGCGCTCGGCGCCTTCGCCTGGGTCAAGCGGCACTACGCGTGGGTGCTGCGCATCGGCGGCGGCATGATGATCACGATCGGACTGCTCATGCTGACCGGCGCCTGGGACCGCATCGTTCAGGAGATGCAGGTCTGGTCCTCCGGCTTCACCCCTGGGATCTGAGCCATGACGACGACCGACTCCGGCAACCGCGAGAAGACCGCCCCGCGCGGCGGCGCGGGCGCCGACGACAACGACCTCGGTGCCGCCGGATCGCAGCTGTCCACCGCTCCGCAGGAGGACGCGCCCAACCTGCCCGCCCTGGGCGCGATCGGCTGGGCCCGCTGGTTCTGGCGGCAGCTGACCTCGATGCGGGTCGCGCTGATCCTGCTGTTCATGCTGTCGCTCGCGGCGATCCCCGGCTCCCTGATCCCGCAGTCCGGGCAGGACGAGACCCGCGTCGCCGACTTCATGGAGCGGCACGACACCCTGGGGCCGATCTACGAGAAGCTCGGGCTGTTCCACGTCTACAGCTCGGTGTGGTTCTCGGCGATCTACATCCTGCTGTTCGTCTCGCTCATCGGCTGCATCGTGCCCCGCACCTGGCAGTTCGTGGGCCAGCTGCGCGGCCGCCCGCCGGGCGCCCCCAAGCGGCTGACCCGCCTGCCCGCCTACGCGACCTGGCGCACCGAGGCCGAGCCGGAGCAGGTCCGCGAGGCGGCACTGAGGGCGCTGAAGAAGCGCCGGTTCCGCGCGCACCTCGTCGGGGACGCGGTCGCCGCCGAGAAGGGCTATCTGCGGGAGGCCGGCAACCTCGCCTTCCACATCGCCCTGATCGTGATGCTCGTCGCCTTCGCCTGGGGCCAGCTCTACCGCTCCGAGGGCAACAAGCTGATCGTCGAGGGCGACGGCTTCGCCAACACGCTCACGCAGTACGACGACTTCAAGTCCGGCAGCCTCTTCACCGCCGAGGACCTCAACCCCTTCAGCTTCGACCTCAAGAACTTCCGGGGCACCTACGAGGTCAGCGGGCCGAACAAGGGCACGCCCCGGATCTACGAGGCGTACATCGACTACGCCGTCGGCGCCGACGGCAAGGAGCGGTCGACCAAGATCGAGGTCAACAAGCCGCTGGAGATCGGCGACTCCAAGGTCTACCTGGTCAGCCACGGCTACGCGCCCGTGATCACCGTGCGGGACGGCAAGGGCAAGGTCGTCTTCAGCGATGCCGCGCCGCTGCTGCCGCTGGACTCCAATGTCACCTCCTCCGGCGCGATCAAGGTCATGGACGGCTACACCAACGCCGAGGGGAAGCGGGAGCAGCTCGGTTTCCAGGCGTTCTTCCTTCCGTCCTACGGCGGGCCCAACACGGCCGTCGTCTCGCAGTTCCCCGCGCTGCTCAACCCCGTGCTCAACCTGGAGCCCTACCACGGCGATCTCGGCGTCGACTCGGGTGTGCCGCAGAGTGTGTACCGGCTGGAGAAGCGGAAGCTGACGTCGTACAAGGACTCCAAGGGCGCGCAGGTACGGGAGAACCTGAAGCCCGGCGAGACCATGACGCTGCCCGGGGGGAACGGCACCGTCACCTTCGACGGGGTGAAGGAGTGGGCCGGCTTCCAGGTCACCCAGCAGCCCGGCAGCGGGTGGGCGCTCGGTGGAGCCGTCGCCGCGATCCTGGGGCTTGCCGCGTCGCTGTTCGTCCAGCGGCGGCGGGTGTGGGTGCGGGCGGTGACCGGGCCTGACGGGGTGACCGTCGTGGAGATGGCGGGCCTTGGGCGCAGTGAGTCGGCGAAGGTGCCCGAGGAACTGGGTGACTTGGCCGCGGTGGTGCATGACGAGGCTCCTACTGTCGCTGAGCGTGGTTCCGATGATGAGCCGTCCGCTGCCGCCGAGGTCGAGGCCGAGGGCGGTGACGCTGACCGGCGCTCGCCGGGTGCCGCTGCGCCCACCCGTGCTGCCCCAGCAGCACGATTGCCCGCAGATGAAGCGGACCAGAAGTCCGCCTCCCCCCAACCCCCAGCCGTACCCTCCGAAGGGGCTGAGCAGTGACTCTCGCCGCCGCCACCAACGAAAACCTCGCGAGCCTCAGCAACACGCTGATCTACTCCGCGATGGCCGTGTACACCCTGGCCTTCTTCGCCTATATCGCCGAATGGCTCTTCGGGAGTCGGAGCAAGGTGGGCCGGACGGCCGCCGCGCTGACCGCCGAGGGTGGTGCCGCCGCGTCGAAGAAGGCGGACGCGCCCGCGGTGACGGTGAAGACGGCCGGTGGGACGTCCGTGCTGGAGCGGCCGAAGGTGGTCGTGCGGGCCGCCACCGGCTCCCGGGACGTGCCGGACGGGCCCGGCGCCCACGGCGGTGACGAGCAGGGCGACCTCTACGGCCGTATCGCCGTGTCCCTCACGGTGCTCGCCTTCCTCGTGGAGTTCGGCGGGGTGCTCACCCGGGCCCTCTCGGTGCAGCGGGCGCCGTGGGGCAACATGTACGAGTTCAACATCACCTTCTCCACCGTGGCCGTCGGGGTGTACCTCTCGCTGCTCGCGCTGAAGAAGAACGTCCGCTGGCTCGGGCTGCCGCTCATCACGACCGTCCTCCTCGATCTCGGTCTTGCCGTCACTGTCTTGTACACCGCCAGCGACCAGTTGGTTCCCGCCCTGCACTCGTACTGGCTGTACATCCACGTCTCGACGGCGATCTTCTGCGGCGCGGTGTTCTACGTCGGCGCGGTCGGCACGATCCTGTACCTGTTCAAGGACTCCTACGAGAGCAAGCTCGCCAGCGGCGGACGGCCCGGCCGGTTCGCGAGTTCGGTGATGGAGCGGCTGCCCGCCTCGGCCTCGCTCGACAAGTTCTCGTACCGCGTGAACGCCGCCGTCTTCCCGCTGTGGACGTTCACGATCATCGCGGGCGCGATCTGGGCGGGCGACGCGTGGGGCCGCTACTGGGGCTGGGACCCCAAGGAGACCTGGTCGTTCATCACCTGGGTGTTCTACGCCGCCTACCTGCACGCCCGTGCCACGGCCGGCTGGAAGGGCCGCAAGGCCGCGTACATCGCGCTCGCCGCGTTCGCCTGCTGGCTGTTCAACTACTACGGCGTCAACATCTTCGTCAGCGGCAAGCACTCCTACGCCGACGTCGGCTGAGCCCGCCGAGGAACACACCGAAGGCCGGTTCCCTTGTGACGTGGGTCACGGGAACCGGCCTTCGGCGTACGGACAGGGGGAGGACGTGGAGACGAATGACGGGGACACGGGGGACCGGCGTGCGTTGCGCGCGCGGATCAGGGACGGGGACGCGGGGGCGTTCGGGGAGGTCTTCGACGCGTACGCGCGGTCGGTCTACAACCATGCCTACCGGCTGACGGGGGACTGGTCGACGGCCGAGGACGTCGTGTCGCTGACCTTCCTGGAGGCGTGGCGGCTACGGGGGCGGCTGGACGCGGAGGGGGGTTCGCCGCGTCCGTGGCTGCTCGGCATCGCCACCAACGTGACCCGCAACACCCGTCGGGCCGGACGGCGCCATGCCGCCGCCGTCGCGCGGCTGCCGAGACCCGAGTCCGTGCGGGACTTCGCCGACGAGGTCGCCGGGAACCTCGACGACCAGGCGTATCTGCGGGCCGTGCGCACGGCGCTGGACCGGCTGCGGCGGCCCGAGCGGGAGGTGCTCGCGCTGTGCGCGTGGGGCGGTCTCGACTACGCGGCCGCCGCGGAGGCGCTCGGCATCCCCGTCGGCACCGTGCGCTCCCGCCTCTCCCGCGCCCGGACCAAGCTCGCCGCGCAGCTCGCGGCCGGGGACCAGGGAGCCGGAGCGAAGGGCGCCGGAGCGGCGGGCGCCGGAGCGGCGGGCGGCGCGCCGCAGGGCACCCGGGAACCCGACGCCAGCCGAGGACAGACAAGAGGCGGCCGCACTTCCGTGGCCGGGCCCATCCAGGAGGGGAACCCGTGAACGACAACCCGTCCCCCCGGGACGAGGACGAGCCGGCCGGTGCCGGCGTCCCCGCCGCCGTCCCCGCCGCCGTCGAGCGGGACCTCCCTCCGGGCCGTCACCGTGTCCTCAGGGAGCAGCTGATGCGTGAGATCGAGAACGACGGCGAGACCCCGGCCGTACGGCCGCGTACCGCGCTCTGGCGGCGGCCCGCCTTCGTGGGGCCCGCCGTGGCCGCCGCGCTGACCGTCGCGGTCGTGGTGGGCGCCGCGGTGACCCAGCAGGCGGCCGGGCCGCCGACGACACATGCGGACAGTTCCGACGGCCGGAGCCGGGGCGAGGCGACGCGCAGCGACGAGAGCGCGGCCGATCTGCTGGCGCAGGTGGCGAAGGCGGCCGAGAAGCGGAGCCGGCCCGAGGTACGGGACGACCAGTTCGTCTACACGGAACGGAACGACTACCACTGGAAGATGGATCCCGAGAAGACCGATATGCCCTGCCCCAGGACCCTGGAGGCGTACCCCTATGGTGTGCGCGAGTTCTGGTCGTCGGTGGACGGGCAGCACAACGGGCTGCAGCGGGAGCGTGGGACGGACGGCGAGGTCGTGGAGATGTCCCTCGGCAAGCAGCTCCCCGTCAAGAACGGCGTCACCTTCTTCCGCGAGGTCGAGGACGAACTGCCGACCGACGCCGACGGGATGTACCGCTACCTGTACGGGCTGAAGGGCGACGAGCGGGCGTCCGGCGCGAAGTCGGCCGACCGGAAGGCCTTCGCCAAGGCGTCCACGCTGCTCGCCGAGCAGTTGCTGCCGCCGAAGGTGGAGGCCGCGCTGTACCGGGCCGTCGCGCGGATCCCGGGACTGACCGTGTACGAGGGGTCCGTCGACGCGGCGGGCCGCACGGGGGTCTCCGTCGGCCTTGCGGGCGACTGGCCCGAATACCGGGGCCACGGGCCGACCCGGCACGAACTCCTCTTCGACACACGGACGTTGGCCTTCCTCGCCGCGGACACCGTCAAGCTCGACCCTCCGGCCGACTCCTGCGACTCCCTCGATGCGGGTGACCTGGTCTCGTCGGTGGCGGTCCTGAAACGCACGGTGGTCGACCGGGTCAGCGAACGGCCTTAGCGGGAATCGTGATCGGCGGCGTGGCACCGGAAAACCGGTGGAGCCGCGCCGCCGTACGCCGTTACCGTGCCTGCGACCCGAGTCGTCGAGGCGAGGACGTGCCGTTGTACACCGTGTGAGACCCCCCGAGAGCTGATCTGTCGCGCGTCGCGCTCTGCGTGCCGTGCTGATTTTTGCTGCGGACTTCTCACTGAAACCGGTGTACTTCTGTGCTCCATGACTGGGTGGTCATGCCCACCTGCCTGCCTGTTGTTCTCCGCCGTTGCCACACCTGCGCCGCCGAGCGCTTCCGGGCGAACGGCAAGTTCCGTGTCAACGCCCACCACAAGCTCATCGACGCCTGGCTCCTGGTGCTCTGCACCGGGTGCGGGGAGACCGCCAAGCTCACGGTCCTGGAACGGACGAACGTGCGTTCCGTACGACCCGAGCTGCTGGACCGACTGCACGACAACGACCCCCGCCTGGCGGCCGAGCTGCTCCAGGATCCGACCCTGCGGCGCCGCAATCGCGTCGCCCTGGACTGGGCCGGCGCCTGGCGCCTCGACACCGGCGGAGCGGATCACCTGGACCGTGAGGTCATCGACGTCTCGGTCCGTTTCGCGGCGCGGATCCCGCTCCGGCCGGTGCGGCTGATCGCCGAGGGGTGCGGTCTGGCGCGGGCCGAGGTGGAGAGGCTGATCGCGGAGGGGAGGCTCGTCTCGGCGGAGCGGCTGACCGGCAAGCTCTCCGACGACTTCACCTTCACGCTCAAGCGCTGACCCCGGCCCCCGCCGTCTAGAGGGCCGCTTCGGGGAGGAGGGACGCCAGGTCGCGGCGGAGGCGGCCGGCGTCCTCGGGGGCCGGTGGGGAGAAGGGATCCGTCGTCCGGCGGGCCGCGTGGAGGACGCGGCGTACCCGCAGCCGGAGGTCGGGGTCCGGACCGGCCGCGTCGAGGGCGGTGGGAATGCGGGTGTCGTCCGGGGTGTGGTGCGGGGCCGACGTGATGAAGGTGAGGGAGGTGAGCCAGTCCCGGGGGGCCGCGGAGTGGTACGTGTCGTGGAGGTGGGCGACCGCGAAGTCCGGGTTGCCGAGGGCGAGTTCGTGGTGGGCGCGGTGCGAGGGGCGGGCGCTGCCGTAGTGGGCCGCCAGGGTGCGGTGGGCGTCCCACCACACCGGGTGGTCCGGGCGGCGGCCGGGCCGGGCGGCGGTCCCGTGGCGCAGGCGCAGCAGGAGCAGGGCCCGGAGGAACGGGTCGCCCACGAAGTGGTCGGGGGAGGGCGCGTGGCCCTCCGCCGCCAAGCGGCCCGACAAGGCCCGTACGCCCGACTCGCCGAAGCCGACCGGGAGTTGGGACTCGGCCAGGACGACCGCCGATTCGTGGTCGTGGGCCAGGGAGAGGACGGCCAGCTCGTCGAGGTGGTCCTCGTCGGGGAGGAGGCGCTCCAGCACGGACTCGTAGGCGCGGCGTCCGCCGTCCTCCGCCAGCAGCAGATCGGCCGGCGTGGTGAGCCCCCGGGGGAGGTTCCGTCCGGCCGACGCGGCGAGGAGCGCCGTGCCGAGGGGGTTGCCGCCGGTCAACCGGTGGACGGTGAAGGGGAGGAGGGGTGGGATCGCCGCCCCGGGACACGCCCCTTCCAGGGCGTGCCGCGTGTCGTCCGGGGAGAGCGGCGGCAACGACACCAGCAGGGCGTGCGAGGAGGGCGTACCGCCGGGTGCCCAGTCGGCCCCACGGGTGGCCTCCGCGAGCGTGCGGCGGGTCGCGTTCCGCAGGGCGGGGTGGCCCTGCCCCCGCAGTCCGGCGAAGAACGCCACCTGGTCGCGCCGGCCGTCCGCGCGGGCCCGCAGCACCGACTCCATCAGCCGCCGCCCCGCCGCCTCCTGCACGTTGTCCAGCAGCACCACCGGTCGCCCGGCCCGCTGCGGACGCGGTACGACCCCCGTAACCCCCGCGTACGCGTCGTCGAGGTCCGCCAGCAGCGCCCGTACGAGGTGGTGTTCGGCGTGCGTGCGGGCGTCGCCGCCCGCGTGGAAGTGCCGGGAGAGGAGGACCAGGCCGAGCTTGGGGTTCCCGGCCGCGTACGGATGGTCGCGATACCAGACGGCACCCCTGCGCAGCCGCCGGTGCGAGGACGACATCCCCTCGCTGAACGCCTCCAACGCGGCCTCGACGGTCGCCTCGACCACCGGCCCCTGATCCGACAGCGACGACACCAGCCGCGCCACGGCCCTGCCCACCCACCGCCCCGCCAGCCAGCCACCCGCGTCGCTCAGCAGCAGCACCCGCTCCGCCTCCGCGCAGATCCGCGACAGCCCACGGTCCCCCCAGCCACCGGCCGCGACGGCGAGCAGCCCGCACGCCAGCCGGGGGAACGTGATCCGCCCGGCCGCGCCCAGCGGCTCCGCCAGTTGCTCGGCGACTACGGTCACCGCCTCGTACGCCGGCGACCACGACGTGGGGGGCCGACCCGGGGGAGGCCGGTCGAACCGGCTCTCCTCCCCGTCGACCAACGCGACGGGGCTCCGCCCCCGGAAGGCCGCGCACAGCTCCCGCAGCGCCGTGCTCCTGCCGAGCCCACGGGCTCCCGCCAGCACCACGAAGGGGAGTTCGGGGGAGTGTTCGTACGCCCTGGGTATGTCGAAGAGGGCGGGGGTCGGTGTCGTTGCCGTTGTCATAGCTGCTGTGGTTATCAACAGCTGTGGAGCAAGGGGCAGTTGTTTCGGAGTACGACGGGTCCTGCCCGTTCGCTTACGACTCCGACCGTACGGCGTCGATGAAGGAGAGCCAGGCGGGACGGTTGATGACCAGTACGGGCCCGTCAGGGTTCTTGCTGTCGCGGACGGGGACGACGGCGGGGATACGGGGGGCCACTTCGACGCAGTCGCCGCCGTTCCCTTGGCTGTAGCTGCTCTTGATCCAGACCGCCGCGCTCAGATCGAGACTGCTCATGGTGCTCGTACCTTCCCATCAAGTCGCTGATCAGAGCGGCTGATTCGCGGGGCGATAGCGCGTCCGCCCTGAGCACATCATAGGCTCGCCGGTGCCGAGCGAGGACGGCTGGCTCATCGCTGAAATGGCCGAGATCCAGGGATTCGGAGTACACCCATTGGTGCCCGTCGGGCAGCGTCAGCAGGGTCATGGAGGATGCGGGGCGGACGATTCCGGGGTTGTCGAACGGGATCACCTGCATGCGGATGTTGGGGCGGCGGCCCAACTCCAGCAGGTGGGCGAGTTGGTTCCGCATGATCTGTGCGCTTCCCACGATGATGCGCAGGCAGCTTTCGTCCAGAACCGTGACATGAAGCGGCCCCTCCGGGGACAGGAAGCGCTGCTGGCGGCTGAGTCGTGCCCTCACGCGTTCCTGCACCGGCACACTGTCGCCGTGGTAGCGGGCGAATACCTCGTGCATGTACTCCTCGGTCTGCATCAGGCCCGGCACGATGCTGGCTGTGTACTGCATGACAGCCGTTGCCTCGGCTTCCATTTGCGCCCGGCGCTCGAACCAGTCCGGATGCACGACCTCCGGGTACCAGTCGACCTTGGCCCACATCCGGGTCAATACCCCACCCGTATCCAGCACTTCGTCGCACCGTTTCGCGAACTGATCGCTGGGCACTCTCGTGCCCGCCTCGATCTTCGCCACCTGTGAGCGGTCGCAAGGGATCTGCCTCGCCAACGCCTCCTGCGTCAGCAGTGCTGCCTCGCGGTAGTGCCGCAGCACCTCGCCGAACAGCGCGGCGTTGCTCGCTCCGCCGGACCCCTCCGCGTTCCGCTTCATCGTCACGTCCCCCCTGTGACCGGTGCGTGCCAAAGCCCAGTGCCACACGTCCCGCGTTGATATCGACCGTTCCCGTCGGCGACGCTGGATACACCCAGAGTGACGAACAGGGCTGTGGAGTGCGCGTGGAACCAGAGGGACAGCTTGTCTACGATCCGCGGACGCGGCGCGTGGGGGAGTACCGGGACAGGGTCGGGCCGTACGCGATGCTGCGTCCCGTGGGCGGCGGCCGGGAGTGGGAGGCGGATCCGGCGACATTGCGGCCGGCGACTCCCGCGGAGCGCCTCGCGGCGCAGGTCAGGGCGGCCAACCGCCGTACGAAGAGGAGGGTGTGACGTTGCGTCAACTTGAGCCCCTGGGCCCGCCCCCCGTTCCGGTGACGGGGTGCACGGCGTGCGCCGAGTTGGCCGTACGGCGGGACGAGGCACGGGCGAGGTACGACCGCAGCGCGGAGACGGACGCGAACGTGCTGCTCCGTCACCATCAGCGACGGGAGCACGGCGGGAGCACCCGCACCCGCCGCGTCTTCCGCTACGTGCCGTACGTCATCGCGCAGGACGTGACGGCGGAGCCGGAGTACGAGGCGCGGTGTGTGTCGGGCGACGAGACGGAGTGCGGCGCGGAGTCGGGCGTGCAAAGTGATCCGGCGGCCGTGGAGGAGTGGCAGCGCAGGCACACGCAGGAGACGCGGCACCTGCGCTACCGGCGGAGCTTCGGGGACTACTCGGTGCTGGAGCCGTTGGAGGAGGCTCCCTCCTGAGGGTGGCCGTGCCGGCTGTTCTCTTCACCCGCCGGTTCGACAGAATGATCGAATGGCTAATCAGGAGATCCACGAGGGCGGCGGGCGTGACGCGGGCGATGGGGCATCGCCCTTGGGTGTCGGGCTTGCCGTGGGCATGCTGTTCGGTGTCGCCGTCGGAATCACGCTGGGAGTGGCGGTCTTCGACAACCTGGCGATCGGGTTGGCGCTGGGCAGTGGTGTGGGCGGAGTCCTCGGCGTCACCTTCTGGAGGCGCGGGTCCAGCTAGGGCCTGTCGGGGCCCAGGGCGTCGCGTACCGCGGTCAGGATGGCCTCGGTGTCGGCGCCCAGGGCGCGGGCGGAGGACGTGAAGTCGCGTGCCAGGGTGGCGAGTTGGGCGGCGTGCGGGCGGGTGGGGCCGGTCCGGGGCGCGGCCACCCGGGTCCCGGCGCCCCGGCGGGTGCGGATCAGCTCGGCGGCCTCCAGCTCGCGGTAGGCGCGGGCCACGGTGCCCGGCGACAGACCGAGGTCCGTGGCCAACTGGCGTACGGTCGGCAGCCGTTCGCCCTCGGCCAGCCGGCCGGTGACGATCAGCGCGGCGAGCTGCGCGCGGATCTGCTCGTACGGCGGGACCTGGCTGGTGGTGTCGACGCGGACGGCGGCCTCATTCATCGTCGGGGTGCCCCGTCCTCGGCCGCCTCGTCCTCGGCCGTCCCGTCCTCGACCGCGCGGGGCGCGACCACGGTGACCAGGGACCAGGCGACGGTGAACACGTTCAGCAGGGCCAGCGGGTAGAAGACCCAGAAGGTGATCGCGCCGAGCGTGCCGGCGCAGCCCGTCTCCGTCAGCGAGACGGAGACCATCAGGACGGCGTACAACTGCTGGCTCGACACCAGCAGGCCCCAGGCCCCGGTGACCGCCCACGCGCGGTCGCGGCGCTGCTGTTCCTCACCCGGGCCGTGCGCTATGCGACGCAGGGCCCAGACGCAGGTGGGGGTCGCTATGGCGAGCGCGCCGAACATCGGGAGGCTGTAGAACAGGCCGGGCCACGGGCCGAGGGTCGCGCGCATCCCGTTGCAGGTGACGTCGACGACCTTCCCGGTGATGAACATTCGGTCGGGGTCGCCGGACGCCGTGGCGGCCGTGATCACCAGCAGGACGACCAGGGAGACGCCCTGGAGGACGATCAGGGGGCCCATGCGCGGTGGTACATGGTCTCTGACCAGGCGCGGGGCGAGACTCGCCGTGCGCACCGCCTCCTGCGGGCGCAGGGTGAGGGCGTCGGCGAGGAGGACACCGGCCACCGCGCACAGGCCGAAGGCCGTGAGGCAGAACACCACGCGCTGCTCGAACTCGATGTGCCCGAACGTGGACAGCGCCTGCGCGACCACCAGGCCGATGGCCAGACCGGACCAGCGGGCGTAGTGATCGGCGTGGTCGAGGAGCCGATCCTGGAGCGGGGCGGTGTCGAGCATGGGTGGATCCCCCCGGATCATCTTGTATCAAGCGGTGGGTACAAGATGCCGTGGGCCGGGATCTTGTGTCAAACACTCGATACAAGGTGACGCGGGGGAAGACGGGCTTCGGGGCGGAAGGGTTCCGTGGTGGATGGGTTCTGAGGCGGAAGGGGTCCCGTGGCGCGGGTCAGTCGACGGTGATCGAGTCCAGCTGCGCCCGCAGGTAGGCGTGCGAGTCCACCGGCGGGTACGCCACCCGTCCGACGGGCGCGGGGACGGATTCCACGATCGTGCCGGGCGTGCACTCGCCGAAGTACACCAGCGACATCAGCTCCTCGGCGGGCTCGTCGGCCGGCGGCGGCAGCACGCGGTGGCGTCCGGAACGCCAGCGGTCGCCGGTCCAACGGGCCATCAGGTCACCGATGTTGATGGTGAAGGCGTCCGGGTCGTACGGGGCGTCCTCCCAGCCGCCCTCGTCCGTGTAGACCTGGAGCCCGCCCTTCCCGGCCTGCCGGTCGAGGATGGTGACCGTGCCGAAGTCGGTGTGCGGGCCGATCCGGAACTGACCCGGCACCGGGTCGCCGATGACGTCCGTCCCCGGATACCAGTTGATGTTGAAGCCGTAGGTGGGGTGGCGCATGTGGCGGGAGAAGAAGTCCGGCTCCAGCCCGAGGGCCTCGCCGAGGAGCGAGAGCAGCAGGTTCTCCAGCTCGGCCATCCGCGCCAGGTACTCCTCGCAGAGCGCCCGCAGCTCCGGCACCTCCGCCGGCCACACGTTCGGCGCGTACCACTCGGCGTTCACGACCGGGTCGTCGAACGGCTCGTGCGTCGCGAACGTCAGCGACTCCTTGAGGTCCGGCGGGGTCTCCGTCCCCTCGGCGTACCCGTTCGCCTCGGCGCCGGGCCCCAGCCAGCCGCGCCCGCCGACCTTCACCTCGTAGGCCTGCTTGGCCTCCACGGGGAGGACGAAGAAAGCGCGCGCGGCCTCCCGGATGCGCGTCCGGAGGGTCGGATCGACGCCGTGGCCGGTGACCAGCAGGAAACCGGCGCTCTGGAGCGCCTCGTCGACGGTCCGGGCGATCCTGGCGCGGTCGTCGGGGCCGCCGTCGAGCCAGGGGCGCAGATCGATGGTGGGGACACGGGGCGTGCTCCCCGGCGTCACAGAATGGTCCATGACCCCACTCTGCCCGCGACACGCGGCGGTCACGTGCGCGGCACGGCGCGGGATCAGGGCGGCGGGAGGAGGGTGCCCAGGGGGCCGAGGTCGAGGTTGAGGTCGTCCAGGGTGAGGTCGTAGCGGTCGCAGAGTTCCGTCATGCGCTCGTGCAGGACCATCAGGGTCATGCCGAGGCGCTCCTCCTGCTCCTCGGTCAGCCCGCCCCGGTCGACGCGGTGCAGGGCCTGGCGCTCCATCAGCTGGCGAAGCAGTTCGACGATGGTGAGGACGAGCCGGACGAGGTCCCGCTCGACCGTGTCGGGGTCGGTGCGCAACCGCCGCGCCACGGCTTCGCCCCGGGTCGGGGGCGGCGGCGCGACCTCTTCCGGCCGGGCGGGCAGGAGGGAGAACGCGCGGGTCGCGGCCGCGGACACCTCACGGAGACGGTCGATGGGGGGGCCGCCGTCAGGCAGGGGCCTCGGGGTCGCCATGGTCGTCGCCTCCTTCCCCGCTTTCCACGGGCGGCCGCTCCGACAGCGGGAGCGCCCACTGTTCGTCCATCTGTTCGCGGACGGCGACGATCACCGCGCGCAGCGACACCCGTACGAGATCGATGTCCGCGATGCTCAGGACGAGGTCCCCGGTGAGGACGACCCCGCCGCTCAGAAGCCGGTCGAGCAGATCGATCAGCGCCACCTGGCGTCCGCTGAGGGGGCGGTCGCTGTGGTCGTATGCGGCTGGGCCGTCGCTGTCGTAGTACTCGACACGGCTGTGGTCGTCGTGCGTGGTTCGGCCGTCGTGGTCGTCGTACGCGTCGCCTTCGCTGTACGCGCTCATGGTCGGCCGGGGCCTTCCTCAGCCACGGTCGTCGTCCTCGTCCTCGGTGTCGACGTTCACCGGCTTGCGGCGTTTGCGGCGGGGCTCCGGCGGACGGGCGGCCTCCGCGGCCTCCTTGCGGCGGGGCTCCCTGCGCGGGCGCTCGGCCGACGCGCTCGGGGACAGCTCCCGAGGGGACTTCTCGACGCGTCGGCGCAGCTCCTTCACTTCGGCGCGCAGCCGTTCGTTCTCGTCGGCGAGGGAGCGGCGGCCGTCGGAGCGGGACGCGCGGGAGGAGAGGGCCGGGTCGTGCTCCCACCAGTCGATGCCGATCTCCTTGGCCTTGTCGACCGAGGCCACGAGCAGGCGCAGCTTGATGGTGAGCAGCTCGATGTCGAGGAGGTTGATCTTGATGTCGCCGACGATGACAATGCCCTTGTCGAGCACGCGTTCGAGGATGTCGGCGAGGTTCGCGCTGGAGCCCTGGCCGCCGCCGTACGGGTAGGCGCCGCGCGACGGCGAGGGGACGGGGGAGGCGGAGCCGGACTGGGTCACGGGTCATCTGGCCTCTCGCTCGGGTTCTACGTCCTCTTCGTCTTCGTCTTCGTCTACGAGTTCTGCTTCGACTTCCTCGTCGGGTTCTTCGTCGGGTTCGTCGTCGTCCTCGTACTCGTCGGTGTCCTCGTCCTCCCAGTCGTCTTCCTCGTCCTCGTCCTCGGGCTCGTCCGCGTGCTTCGCCTCGGGCTCCTCCTCGTCCTCGCGCTCCTCCTCGTCCTCGCGCTCCTCCTCGTCCTCGGGCTCGTCCTCGTCGTACCGGCCCTCGGTGTCCTCTTCCTCGTTCTCTTCCTCGTCCTCCGGCTCCTGGACCTCTCCCTCGCGGATCTCTCCGCGCCAGCCGCCGGTGGCCTCGCCGCGCATCATGACGAACGTGCGGTAGAGCTTGAGGTCGAGGCGGGCGCGGCGGCCCTGGGCCCGGAACAGGCCGCCGACCTTCTCGAACAGCCCCTTGGGGAAGTACTCCAGGACCAGCAGCACCTTGGTGAGGTTGTCGCCGAGGGGGTGGAAGGTGACGACGCCCCTGGTGGTCGCCTTGTCGCCCTCGGACGTCCAGGCGATGCGCTCGTCGGGCACCTGTTCGGTGATGTTTCCGCGCCAGTGCCGGTTGGACTTGGCGACCTTGACGTGCCACTGGGTGGTGGTGTCGTCCTGCTGGTCGACGGCGACGACGCCCTTGGCGAACCGGCTGAACTCCTGGAACTGCGTCCACTGGTCGTACGCCTCGCGCACCGGCACACCCACGTCGATGTCCTCGATGATGGTGTGCCCCTTGCCGCTGCCGCCCTCGGGGTTCTTCCCACCTTTCTTGGCGCCGGCGTCCTTCGCCTTCTCCATGACGTCCCCGGCCTTCTCGCCGACGGCGTCCTTCGCCTTGCCCGTGGCGCCCTTCGCCTTGTCGACCAGCGCGTCCTTGGCGTGGGACGCGGTCGACGTCAGCGCCCCCGTGCTCATGTCGCCCAGCTTGCGCGCGCCCTCGCCGAGCCCGTGACCCACGTTCTGGAGCATCAGGGAGAGCCGGGCCTCGATGTAGTCCTCCAGCTCTTCCTTCAGCCGGGACGTGCCGGTGTTCCGGCCGGAGTCCTCCTCCGCCCTGTCGAGGGTGCCGGTGCCGCCGGCCGAGCCGCCCTTCGCCGTTCCGCGCTCAGCCATCGTCCTGCCTCCTCGACCGTGTGCCACTGCCGCTCCTGGTACGGCTCGCGGCGGCGGTCTTCTTCTTCGGGCGCGCGGTGCTCCTCGACTGCGGGGTGCTCCTCGACTGCGCGGTGCTCCTCGACTGCGGGGTGCTCTTGCGGCTCCTGGCCTGGCCCTTGGCCTTGCCCTTGTCCTGGCTCTCGTCCTCCGCCGTGCCCTCGTCCTCGTCCTCGACCTCGTCCTCGTCCTCGACCTCGTCCTCGGGTTCGGGTTCGGGCTCGTCGTCGTGCGCGCCGCCGTTGCCCTCGGCCCGTTCCCGCAGTCCCGCGGTGCGTTCGTGCAGGGCACCGGCCAGGTTGTCGGCCTTCGACGACAGCACGGAGGTCGCCGCGGCCTTGCCCGCGCCCGCCAGCTCGGACCGCACCTGACGGGTGAGGTCGCTGAGGAACGGGGCGTCGAGCGCCTTGCCCAGCTGCCCGGGCCGGACCTGCGAGCCGGCCAGCAGCGCACCGAGGCCGAGGGCGAGCTTGGCCTTCTTCGTCCGCCCCAGCAGATAACCGCCGAGGACGGCCGCGCCCATGGTGGCGTTGTTCATGACTCCGTCTCCCTCTGCTGCTGCAGCCGGTAGGCGCTGATCTCCTCCAGCCGCCCCAGCAACTCCGCCTCGCGCCGCGCGAACGCCTCCTCGTCGATCTGCCCCTCGGTTCGCGCCCGCTCCAGATTCACCAGCTCCTCCTGGACGGGCCCCGGGTCGTAGTACTCGTCCTCGGCGGCCTGCCGCACCTTGTCGAGCACCCACGCGACGCCCCGCACCGGGGCGACCGGCAACGTCAGAATGGTCCCGACCAGTCCCACCACATCGCCTCCCAGGTCATGTGACGGTCATACGAAGCTCGGACGGTCGTGCCAAGCTCATGCGAAGCTCGGGCTGTCGTACGAAGCTCAGACGAAGCTGTACGGCGGCAGCGGGCCGCGCAGCCGCAGTTCCACCCCCTCTCCCAGGGCCTCGGCCAGCTCCCCGCCGGCCTCGGCGAACTCGTCCGCCCGTTCGCCGTCCACCAGGAACGAGACGTTCACGAAGTACTGCTGGGAGGGCGGGGCGAGCCGCTCGTCCAGGGCGTACGGCCGCAGCGCGGCGAGCGCCTCCTCGCCGAGCGCCTCCTGCCGGCTCTGCACCTCCTGGGCCACGAGTTCGCCGAGCGCGAGGCGGTCCTCGTACGTGCCGCCGCCCTCACGGATCGCGTCGTTCAGCTCGCGCGCCCGCGCGGACTCCGTCAGGACGGCGCGCAGGAGCGTGTCCTCGTCCAGTACGCCCTTGACGTTGAACTCCGCGCGCCCCGTGAGTGCGTCCAGACGCTGGGAGAACGCCTCGGCCTGCTCCTGGAGCAGCGCCTCCACGGCGGCCTCGTCCGGGGCGACGAAACCGAAGCTCAGCGGCAGGATCGTGCCGTCGGCCCACAGCTGTTGCTGGACATCCTGGTGCGCCTCCACGTCCCGGCGGCTGACCGACAGGTCCTCGGGGGCCTCGCTGACGACGGCGCTCAGCTCGCCGTTGCTGACGGCGTGCAGGGGGGTGGGGTCCTCGCCGACGCCCTTGACGTCGTCCAGGCCCAGCGGATGCGCCGACTTGGTGATCGCGTAGACGTAGACCGACATCGGCTCGCTCACTCCTCACGGTCCCGGGAGGCGCGGCGGCTCGAAGCGCTCCGCCCGGAGCTCGCGCGCTGCTTCTCGCGCCTGGGCGCGTGCTCCACCTCCTCGTCGTCGTCGCCCCGCCTCTTCTGGAGCGAGTCGGTGACGGCCTCGACCGCCCCGGTGAGCGCCCCCTTGCTCTTGCCGCGAGCGCCCGACTCGGTGGCGTCCCCGACGATGTCCGTCAGCTGGGAGGGGGCCTTGCGCCCCGATTCCAGGTCGAGTCGGTTGCACGCCTCGGCGAAGCGCAGATAGGTGTCGACGCTGGCCACGACGACCCGGGCGTCGATCTTCAGGATCTCGATGCCCACCAGGGAGACGCGGACGAACGCGTCGATGACAAGGCCCCGGTCGAGGACGAGTTCCAGCACGTCGTAGAGGTTCCCCGAGCCCCCGCCACCGCCACGGGGGGCGAGGGCGCCGCCCTCGCTCTGCGGCACCACAGTCACGATCTCTTCCCTCCGAGTACGGGAAGCCGTCCGGCGAGGGCCGCGGGCCATGGCACCGACGGCCGCCGGGTTCGTCGGCGGCGGCCGTGGCTCGGCGGTCAGCGGGGGGAGCCCCGGTCGGTCTGCGCGCGCGTGTACCGGCGTCCGCGCTCGTACGCCAGCAACTTGCCCGCGGGGTCCAGAGACACCCGGTAGGCGGCCATCACGCTGGTCGTCTGCGGGATGCGCTCCAGCTCCATGACCTCGACCTGGGCCTCCCAGCCCTCGTCGGTCGGCTTCAGCGCGGAAACGGACTCGGGAGCGCGCCCGAGCAACTGGGAGAGCTGCTCGATCGCGCTCCGCATGGCCTCGGGCGCGGAGAGCCGCTCCTCGGCGGGCTCCTGCCGCGACGAGGAACGCTGCTTCTCCGACTCCCGGCCGTTCGTCATCATCACCTTCTTACCCTTTGTCCATCATCGTCCTTGGACAAGGCATATGCCACCCCGGGAGGTGCCGGGACGCGTCATGGGGCGGGGGCGACGGTGTGATGGGCGGGGCGTGGGACCGGGTGCGGGGCCGGTGGGTGGTGTCGCGCGTCAGGTCAGATAGGTGTGGAGGTGGCCCGCGCCCTCCAGCATCGCCGCCGTGCGGGCGGTCAGGGCGGTGTGGCGGGTGGTGATCGCGGTGCGCAGGGCCTCCGTGCCGCCCTCCGCGCGGAGGTCTTCGAGGACGGGGCGGATGTCGTCGAGAAGGTAGTGGCTGCGGCGGAGAGCGAGGATGAAACGGGCGTCGCGCACCTCGTCGGGGGCGTAGTGGCGGTAGCCGGTGCCGCGTTCACGCCGGGGCGAGAGCAGGCCGGCGGCCTCCCAGACGCGCAGCGTCGACGTCCGCACACCGAGCAGCGCCGCGACCTCGCCGATCAGCAGGTCGGTCGCGGGAACGTCCTCCTCCGGAGGCTCCCCGGCCAGCGCCCGGAGCGCCTCCCCGGTCGCGCGCAACGCCACCCGCTCCGCGTGCAGCGCCGCGTGCGCCTCGTCCACCAGCGCCAGTGCCCCCGGTACGTCCCCCTCGTGCACGGTCCGCATGATCCGCGTCGCCACGACGGCCCCGTACCCCTTCGACAGCGCCCGGTACGTCAGCAGCGCCCGCCGGTGCGTCTCCCCGTAGAACCGGTACCCCGAGCCCGTGCGCGGCACCGGCGGCAGCACTCCGGCCTCCTCGTAGTTGCGGATCTGCTGCGTGGAGACACCGGAGAGCCGGGCGAGGTCGACGGGGCGGAGGCGGACGGGGGTGCTGGGAGGTGGGCCGGGAGCGGGCATCGGGTGGAAGGGTAGGGCGGTTGGGGCGCGGCGGGAGAGCGATTCCTGTGTGACCGGGGACACAGGGACGGGCGGGGGCGGGCGGACAGGGGAAGGCGTGGAGCAATCTTTGCGGGCACGCGTACGGGACGGCGATCCGGAGGCGTTCAGCGCGCTCTTCCGGGCGCACGCACAAGCGGTGTACGGCCATGCCGCGCGGCTGACGGCCGACCGGAACGCGGCGGAGGACGTCGTCTCCCTGACCTTCCTGGAAGCCTGGCGACTGCGCGAGAAGCTGCTGTCGGACGCGGAGTTGGAAGACGGCGGTGGTGACGGTGGTGGTGACGGCGGTGCTGACGGTGGTGGTGACGCCAGTCTGCGGGCCTGGCTGTTCGGGATCGCCACGAACGTGCTGCGCAACACCCGCCGCGCCGCCCGCCGGCACAGCGCCGCCCTCGCCCGGTTACCGGAACGACACGCCGAACGCGAGACCGTGCCCGACTTCGCCGACGCCCTGGTCGGCCGGATGGAGGACGCCGACCGGCTCGCCGCCGCCCACGCGGCCCTCGCCAAACTCCGCCGCCGTGAGCGCGAGGTCTTCGCGCTGTGCGTGTGGTCGGGGCTGAGCTACGCGGCCGCCGCCGACGCCCTCGGGGTGCCCGTCAGCACCGTACGGTCGCGGCTGGCCCGCGCCCGGCAGCGGCTGCGCGGTCTCGCCGAGGCGGAACTGGCACGGCGGCCCGAACGGCGCCCCGCACAGCACCCCGAACGCGGAAGAACGAGACCCCTCCCCGGCGGCGGACAGATACCTGTCGACCGCACCGAGCCGGTCGGTCCGACACAGGCCCCGGCACAGGCACGGGCACAGGCACAGGAGAGAGGCCGATGAACCCCTTGAACAACGCGAACCACTTGCACAACGCGAACCCCGTGCACGACGCGGAACGTGCGGAGCTGGCACGGCTGTTGCCCAGTCCCGGCGAACCGCTCCTGTCCGACGACCGGCTGGCGCGACTGGAGGACCACCTCATGCAGGAGCTGACCGGCGAGGCCACCGTACGGATCACCGGGACGCGCGCGCCGGAGACGGGGAGGCGCACGCGCCGCCGGTGCGCCGTCGTCGCGCTGCCGCTCGGCGTGGCCGCCGCCGTCCTCGCCACCGTCGTCGCGACCGGCGTTGTCGGCCAGGGGTCCGCCGACGACGACCAGGACGCGGCCGGGCTGCTGCGGCGCGTCGCCACCGCCGCGACGGACGGCGAGCCCACGCCCGTCCGCGACGACCAGTTCCTCTACATCGCGACGCAGGGCGTGTCGAGGGGCTCGGCGGCCTCGGCGGGCGGTGGCCAGAGCACGGACAGAGGGAAGGAGGGGAAGGAGGGGAAGGACGGGCCGGGTTCGGAGACCGACTACCCGTTCCGGCGGACCGACTGGATCTCCGCCGACGGCAGCCGGAACGGACTCGCCCGGACCACCTGGCTGGAGGGGCAGCCGCTGGCCCGGGACATGAACGGGGAGGTCGTCGACGAACCCCTGGCGCGGTCGATGGACGACGTCGAGTACATGACGCTCGGCGCGGACCGGGACCACAGCTACTACGACGAGCTGCGGTCGCTGCCCACGGACCCCGACAAGCTCTACGACAAGGTGTGGGCGGAGACGCGCGGCCAGGGCCCCACGCATGAGGAGGCCGCCATGGAATACATCACGACGATGCTCCGGGGGGCGCAGCTGCTGCCCGAACTCAACGGCGCGCTGTTCCGCGTGGCCGCCAAGATCTCCGGCGTCCGGGTCGTCGAGAAGGCGGAGGACGCCGTGGGCCGCCAGGGCGTCGGCCTGGCCTTCGGCGAGGCCGACCACCCTGACGTATGGGTCTTCGACAAGAACACCTTCAAATACCTGGGCACGGACGAGGAGGCCCTACTGGAGGTCGGCGTCGTCGACAAGAAGGGCCAGGAACTGAAGGACTGACGCGGGATGCCGGCCGCCAACCGCCCGCCCGGTGCCCGACGCTGTCTGACGCCCGCCGGCCGCCGGGCCGGCAGCCGCCCGCCACCCGCCGCCGGCTCCCGGACCGGCAGCCGCCCGCCGACCGGTGCCCGAGGTTGGCTGGGGGCCCGACGGCCGACCGGTGCCCGACCCCTGCCCGTCCCCGTCGCCCATCGGCCGCCCGGTGCCCGAGGCCTCTCTGACGCCCGCCGGTTGCCGCCGCCCGCCGGTTGTCTGGCGCCAGCCGGCTGTCTGACGCTCGACGGCTTCCGAAGCCCCATGGCTGTCCGAGCCCGCCCGCCGCCCGGTGCCCGAGGCTGGCCGCTGCCCGACGGCCGACCGGCGCCCGGTGCCCGAGGCTGGCCGCTGCCCGACGGCCGACCGGCGCCCGGTGCCCGAGGCTGGCCGCTGCCCGACGGCCGACCGGCGCCCGGTGGCCCACGGGGGGCGGTGGCCAACCGGAGCCCGCCGGTCGGTCGGTGGCGGCGTTATGCCTCCTCGCCGTCCTTCTTGTCCCGCTTCTCGTTCTGGGCGCCGCCCGTCTCGCCGTTGTCCCGCTCCTGCCGCTTCAGTTCCTCCTCGCGGCGGCGCAGGTCGGCCTCCCAGCTCTTCAGGAGCGACTCGTCCTTCTTGTTGTCCTCGGCGAGGGACTTCAGGAACTCGGGGTTGTCGTCGGGCGCGACGTACTCCGTGCGGTGGTTGCGGTGCCACTCCGAGGGCGTGCGCCCCCCGGCGGGGACGCTGCGGAGCTTGCCCGCGGCGAGCCAGGCGATCGGTCCCACGATCCAGAAGAGCAGGATGATGAAGACCCACGCGATCTTCGGCAGGTGCTTCGCCTCGTCCTCGGGGGTGTTGAGACAGTCGATGAACGCGTAGATGGTCAGCGCCAACGGCACGAGGTACATCAACAGCCTGAGCATGGAACAGCCCCCTGGAAGCGGTGGCGGGGCCGTGCACTGGGCCCCGTGACGGGGTCAGGGTAGCCCCTCGGGGATACTGGACCCCATGGCTTACGACGATCTTCGCTCCCTGCTCCGCGCACTGGAGCGCGAGGGCGATCTCAAGCGCATCAAGGCCGAAGTCGACCCCTATCTGGAGGTCGGGGAGATCGTCGACCGGGTCAACAAGGCCGGCGGCCCCGCCCTGCTCTTCGAGAACGTGAAGGGCTCCGCGATGCCCCTCGCGATGAACGTCTTCGGCACCGACCGCCGCCTGCTGAAGGCGCTCGGGCTGAAGTCGTACGGCGAGATCAGCGAGAAGATCGGCGGCCTGCTCAAGCCCGAACTGCCCCAGGGTTTCGTGGGCGTGCGCGAGGCGTTCGGCAAGCTCGGCGCCATGGCGCACGTCCCGCCGAAGAAGGTGAAGTCGGACAGCGCGCCCGTCCAGGAGGTGGTCCTCCAGGGCGACGAGGTGGACCTGGACCGGCTGCCCGCGCTGTTCACCTGGCCCAAGGACGGCGGCTCCTTCTTCAACCTGGGGCTCACCCACACCAAGCACCCCGACACCGGCGTACGCAACCTCGGTCTGTACCGCCTCCAGCGCCACGACAAGCGCACCATCGGGATGCACTGGCAGATCCACAAGGACAGCCGCAACCACTACCAGGTGGCGGCGAAGAGGGGCGAGCGGCTGCCGGTCGCGATCGCGTTCGGCTGCCCGCCCGCCGTGACGTACGCCTCCACCGCGCCGCTCCCCGGTGACATCGACGAGTACCTGTTCGCCGGGTTCGTCGCGGGCAAGCGGATCGAGATGGTCGACTGCAAGACGGTGCCGCTGCAGGTGCCGGCGAACGCGGAGGTCGTGATCGAGGGCTGGCTGGAGCCCGGCGAGATGCTCCCCGAGGGCCCCTTCGGCGACCACACCGGCTTCTACACCCCACAGGAACCGTTCCCCGCGCTGAAGATCGACTGTGTGACGATGCGCAAGCGCCCGCTGCTCCAGTCGATCGTGGTCGGTCGGCCGCCGACCGAGGACGGCCCGCTGGGACGGGCGACGGAACGCTTCTTCCTCCCCCTCCTCAAGATCATCGTCCCGGACATCGTGGACTACCACCTCCCCGAGGCGGGCGGCTTCCACAACTGCGCGATCATCTCGATCGACAAGAAGTACCCCAAGCACGCGCAGAAGGTCATGCACGCGATCTGGGGCGCCCACATGATGTCCCTGACCAAGCTGATCGTGGTCGTGGACTCCGACTGCGACGTCCACGACCTCCACGAGGTCGCCTGGCGCGCCCTCGGCAACACGGACTACTCCCGCGACCTCTCCATCGTCGAGGGCCCGGTGGACCACCTCGACCACGCCTCCTACCAGCAGTTCTGGGGCGGCAAGGCGGGCATCGACGCCACGAGGAAGTGGATCGAGGAGGGCTACACACGGGACGGGGGCTGGCCCGACATGGTCGAGTCGGACCCGGCCACGGCGGCGCTGGTCGACCGCCGCTGGAAGGAGTACGGCCTGTGACCAGCGCGTCGGCGGCTCTCCCGCAACAGCCGGGCCGCACCAAGGCCTTCCTGCGCCTCGTGATGATCGAACACTCGATCTTCGCCCTGCCCTTCGCGTACATCGCCGCGCTCACGGCCATGTTCCAGCTGGACGGCAACATCCACTGGGTGCGGCTGCTCCTGGTCACCGTCTGCATGGTGGGCCTGCGCACCTTCGCCATGGCGGTCAACCGGATCATCGACCGCGAGATCGACGCGCGGAACCCGCGCACGGCGCACCGCGAGCTGGTGACCGGCGCGATGTCGGTCAAGCACGCGTGGACCGGCGCCCTGATCGCGGTCGTGATCTTCCTCGGCTCGGCGGCGCTGCTGAACCCGCTCTGCCTGGCCCTGGCCCCCGTCGCCGTGATCCCGATGGTGGTCTACCCCTACGGCAAACGGTTCACGAACTACCCCCAGGCCATCCTGGGCCTCGCCCAGGCCATGGGCCCGGTCGGCGGCTGGCTCGCCATCACGGGGGAGTGGTCGTGGGAGGCGGTCGTCCTCGGCCTCGCGGTGGGCGTCTGGATCGGCGGCTTCGACCTCATCTACGCCTGCCAGGACGTCGAATCCGACCGCGAGTCCGGGGTCCTGTCGGTCCCGGCCCGCTTCGGCATCCCGGCGGCGATCTGGGCGGCCCGGGTCTGCCACGCCCTGACGACGGCCCTGTTCGCCTGGTACGCGGTCCTCACCGACGCGGGCGCGTTCCTGTGGCTGGGCCTCGCGATCGTCGCGGGCGCGTTCGTCTACGAGCACACCATCGTCCGCCCCCACGACCTGTCCCGCCTGAACCGCGCGTTCTTCTCCGTCAACGGCTTCATCGGCATCGCCCTGTTCGTGTGCGCGCTGCTGGATCTTCTGGTTCGGGGTCTGACCCTCTGATTACCGTCGGCCTACCATCGAGGGCAGGACCCCAGGGAGGCCAGCGTGACCGTCTCGGGCATTGACCGCCTGCACTCGCAGCTCAGCCGGTTCGAGGACATGTTCCCCGGCTATCACATGGAGATTGTCGAGGGCAGCATCATGATGAGTCCGGTCAAGCCGCACCACGCGGAGACCATCCGGCTCGTGTGGAACGCCCTGCAGGAGCAGGTGGCCGACGAATGGGGCTTTACCAGCGATGTGGCCTTCCCCTTCGACGAGGAGAACGAGTTCTGCCCGGACGTGGCGATCATTCCCGCGGCGGAAGTGGAGAAGAACCAGGGCGCGTACTCACCCGACCTCATCGAGATTGTGGTTGAGGTCGTGTCCCAGGGCAGCATCCGCCGCGACTATGAAGTCAAGCCCCACTGGTACGCCTCTCGTGGCATCGCCAATTACCTGATCTTCGACCCGCTCAAAAGCCACTGCGTCATGATGTGGAACCCCGGCCCCGACGGTTACCAGGGCCGCGACACCATCCCTTACGGCCCTGACCTGACCCTCGACACCCCGCTCGGCAAGCTCACCATTGCCACCGGCCGTCTCCCCGTGGACCCGAAGGCGCGCCCTACGACGTGAGCGCCGTGCGGGAGGGACGCCGCCGGAACACGAACGCCGCCACCACCCCCGTCACCAGGCCGATCAGGTGGCCCTGCCAGCTGATCCCGGTCGCGTTCGGGGCGATGCCGCCGAGGATCGCGCCGCCCCAGACGGCCGCGACCAGGACGCCCACCGCGACCCCCAGCAGCCGGCGCTCGACGAAGCCGGTGACGACGAGGAACCCGAAGAGCCCGAAGACGACGCCGGAGGCACCGGCGGTGTTGGTGTTGTCCGGGGATATGAGCCAGACCCCCAGCCCGTCCGCCACGATGATCAGCGCGCAGACGGCGGCGAAGCGGCGCAGGCCGCCCAGCGCCGCGAGGAACCCCAGCACCAGCAACGGCACGCTGTTCGCCGCGACATGGCCGAAGCCGAAGTGGATGAACGACGCGGGCACGACATCGACCAGTTCGGGCACCGAACGCGGCACGATCCCGAAGTCGTCCAGGGCGTGGCCGGTCGCCACGTCGACCGCCTCCAGGATCCACAGCAGCGCCACCCAGCCCACCATCAGCTTGGCCGCCGCCTTCGCGCGGTCCCCGCGCGACCACTCCCGCTCGGGACCCAGCGCCCCTCGCACTCCACCAGCCATGTCGAACCCCCGTCCCGACCTCACGCGTCCTTCGTGGAAACGGCCGGGCCCCCTTGACCGGTTCCCGCCGCGCGCCGCCGGATAGGCTCGGTGTCGTGAACCCAGTCAAGCCAGGGAAGACGCCGCGTACGCCTTGGATCGTAGGGGTGTCCGGCGCATCCGGCACCCCATACGCCGCGGCTGTGCTGCGCGCGCTCCTCGCCGCCGGCGAGAGTGTCGACCTCGTGGTGTCCCGGGCCTCGCGGCTGACCCTGCTCGACGAGACGGGAATCCCCTTCCGCGACGCGCACTGGCGCGACGACCTGCGGGAATGGCTGTCCCGCGGCGCCGACGGCAAGCCCGGGACCTTCCCGGTGAACGTCGAGGGCGATCGCGTACGGCACTGGAGCGCGGGCGACCTGGCCGCCGGACCCTCCTCGGGCTCGTACCCCGTCAAGGGGATGCTGATCGTCCCCGCGTCGACGGCGTGCGTCGCGGGCGTGGCCCTCGGGCTCTCCAAGGACCTCCTGCAGCGGGCGGCGAGCGTCACCCTCAAGGAGGGCAGGCGGCTCGTGGTCGCCGTACGCGAGACCCCGTTGAACGGGCAGACCCTGCGGCACCTGGTGACCCTGGACGAGGCGGGCGCGACGGTACTGCCCGCGTCCCCGGCGTTCTACGCGGGGGCCACGCACATCCAGGACCTGGTGGACTTCGTCGCCGGACGGGCGCTGGACGCGGCGGGCGTCCCGCACACCCTGTACCGGCGCTGGGAGGGCGAGGTGGGCGGGGCGCGCGCTTCCGGTGCGACCGACTGACCCGTACGCGTCACCCTGCCCGCACGAGACCCGAACCCACACCCACCCCCACACCGGCCCGCGCTCCCCGGCGCGTATCTCTGACGAACAACCGAGCAGTACCCACAACTCAACTCTTCAGCGGAAGGCAACCGATCGCATGGACGCGGTGGACAGGCAGCTCATCCAGGCCCTGAGGGAGAACGGCCGGGCCTCCTACGCGGAGCTGGGGCGCCTCGTCGGACTGTCGGGACCCAGTGTCACCGACCGCATCAACCGGCTGGAGGCGGCCGGTGTCATCACGGGCTATCGCGCCACGGTCAACGCGGCCTCGCTCGGCCTCGGCGTGACCGCGCTCATCGGCATCTCGCTCTCCGACGCCGCCGACCACGAGGACGTGGCGGACCGGCTGCGGGAGCTGGCCGAGATCGAGGACTGCTGGTTCATCGCGGGCGACGACTCGTACATGCTCAAGGTGCGCGCCCCCGACGTCGACGGCCTGGAGAAGACCATCCGCCGGCTCTCCGGCACCAAGGGCGTCTCCCGCACCCGTACGACGATCATCCTCTCCACGAAGTGGGAGAACCGGGTGGGTGAGCTGCCGGAAGAGGAGTAGGGCGGTAGGCGTACGGTGGGTGAGGTCGTAGAGGCGGTTGATCGGTGGAGGGTGTGGGCATGGACGTCGGGCTCAAGCGCGAGCTGGAGGAGAAGGTCCGCTCCGGTGAGCGGCTGACCCGCGAGGACGGCATCGCGCTGTACGAGTCGGACGACCTGGCCTGGCTGGGCGGTCTGGCGCACGAGGTCCGGACGCGGAAGAACGGCGACGTCGTCCACTTCAACGTCAACCGTCACCTCAACATGACCAACGTGTGCACGGCCTCCTGCGCGTACTGCTCCTTCCAGCGCAAGCCGGGGGAGAAGGACGCGTACACGATGCGCATCGAGGAGGCCGTGAAGCTCGCCAAGGCGATGGAGGGCGAGAACCTCACCGAGCTGCACATCGTCAACGGCCTGCACCCGAACCTCCCGTGGCGCTACTACCCGCGCTCCCTGAAGGAGCTGAAGGCCGCCCTCCCGAACGTCTCGCTGAAGGCCTTCACGGCCACGGAGATCCACCACTTCGAGACGATCAGCGGTCTGACGGCGTCGGAGATCCTGGACGAGCTGATCGACGCGGGGCTGGAGTCGCTGACGGGCGGCGGCGCGGAGATCTTCGACTGGGAGGTCCGGCAGCACATCGTGGACCACCGCACCCACTGGGAGGACTGGTCGCGGATCCACCGCCTGGCGCACGAGAAGGGCCTCAAGACCCCGAGCACCATGCTCTACGGCCACATCGAGGAGCCGCGCCACCGCGTCGACCACGTCCTGCGCCTGCGCGAACTCCAGGACGAGACCGGCGGTTTCCAGGTCTTCATCCCCCTGCGCTACCAGCACGACTTCGTGGACATGAAGGACGGCAAGGTCCGCAACCGCCTCCAGGCCCGCACCCAGATGGCCACGGGCGCGGAGGCCCTGAAGACCTTCGCGGTGTCGCGGCTGTTGTTCGACAACGTCCCCCACGTCAAGGTCTTCTGGGTCATGCACGGCGTCCAGACCGCGCAACTGGCGCTCCAGCACGGCGCCGACGACATGGACGGCTCGGTCGTCGAGTACAAGATCACCCACGACGCGGACAACTACGGCACGCCGAACAAACTGACCCGCGAGGACCTGCTCGACCTCATCCGCGACGCCGGCTTCCGCCCCGTCGAACGCAACACGAGGTACGAGATCATCCGAGAGTACGAGGGCCCGAACCCGGCGCGTCGCGAGTCCCCACAGCCGATGCGGGTCTGAAGCGGGCCGGTTGTTCGGGTGCGGGTGCGTGGGGCTTCTCGCGCAGTTCCCCGCGCCCCTGAAAGGCCTCCGGCCTTTCGGGGCCGAAAAAGCAGGGGCGCAGCCCCGCTTTTTCAGGGGCGCGGGGAACTGCGCGACCAGCCCCCACCGGACGGACGCTTGGGGGTCGAAGGGGCGCAGCCCCTTGAGGATGGGACGGGTAGGGGCGGCGGGGGCGAATCCCTCTTGAGACGAGCCGCGCGTAATGGTTACGGTCACCCCATGCCCCTTACGTTCCACCTGGACCCACCCCTCACCCCCACCCTCCACGACGGCATCCTCACCCTCTGGACAGACGTCACCAACACCGGCGGAGCCGTCGGCTTCGTCCCCCCGGTCACCCGAGAAACCATCCGCCCGGAACTCCTCAAGCACCTCACCGCCATGGCAGAAGGCAGACACCGCCTCCTCCTCGGCCTGGACGACACCGGCACCCCCGCCGCCACCGCCTTCTTCAGCTTCAACACCCACCGCCTCATGACCCACTGGGTCTGGCTCTACACGGTGATGGTCCACCCCTCCCACCAGGGCAAGGGCTACGGCCGCGACCTCATGAAGGCGGCCGAGACCGCGGCCCGCGACTTCGACGGCATAGACGCCATCCGCCTCACCTGCCGAGGCGGCCTCGGCCTGGAACGCTTCTACGCCTCCTGCGGCTACAAGGAGGTCGGCCGCGTCCCCGGCGCCATACGCGTCGCCCCCGACGACCACCGCGACGACGTCACGATGCTCCTGCCGCTGATCTGAGGCCCCGCACCCCCGTGCAAGATCGCCCCCCGACCGTGCTTCACTGGACGATGCCCTGCGAACGACGGTGGCACTGTTCGGAACGGATACGGAAGAGTGGATTGAGATGCTCCGCTACACACTGATGCGCCTCGGTATCTTCGTGGGCTGCTTCGTGGTCGTCTGGGCCCTCGTCTACTCCGGCGTCGCCCCGCGCGGCCTCGGCGCGTCCAACGGCATGTGGATGGTCGTGCTCGCGCTCCTGGTCTCCGCGCCGATCAGCTTCGTCGCCCTCCGCAAGGAGCGCGACCGGGCCTCCGCCCAGATCGCCCCCCACCTCGACCGCTCCATCGGCCGCGTCAAGTCCAACCTCGCGGCCAACCGCAGCCAGGAGGACGAGGCCGACGACGCGGCCCGCACGCCGGGCCCGCGGGCGACCGCCGAGACCGACGACGCTGCCGGGACCGACGAGACCGCTGGGACCGAAGAGGCCGCCAAGGCGGACACGGCGGACACGGTGGCTGCCCAGCCGACGTCCGGCAAGGCGTCGTAGGACCTACCGCAGACCCTCCGCGCCCCCCGGCGAACCCTCCGCGGCCTGTCCGCACACCCTCGGCAGCCGAGCTCGCCGACCCGCGAAACGCGATCATCCGCCCGACGCCCAGGTCCCTCCCCGCCGTCGGAACCGTACGCTTGCCCGCATGGGTGCTGTGAAGAGCAAACGGATGCCTCGTGCGGTACGGGAACAGCACATGCTGGACGCGGCGGTGCGGACGTTCGGGCAGCGTGGGTACCGGGCGGCGTCGATGGACGAGATCGCCGAACTGGCGGGTGTGTCCAAGCCGTTGGTGTACCTGTACCTGAACTCCAAGGAAGACCTCTTCACGGCCTGCATCCGCCGCGAGGCCAAGGCGCTCACCACGGCCGTCCGCGCGGGTGTGAACCCCGAACTGCCCGCCGACCGCCAACTCTGGGAGGGGCTGGGGGCGTTCTTCACGCACACCGCGCGCAACCCCGACGCCTGGGCCGTCCTGCACCTCCAGGCCCGTACGCACGGCGAGCCGTTCGCCGCCGAAGTGGCGGCGATGCGGGAGGAGATGGTCGCGTTCGTGACCGGGCTGATCCTGGTCGCCGCGCGGGAGGCCCGGCGTGACCCGTCCCTGCCCGAGCGGGAGGTCGCCGGTCTGGCCGAGGGGCTCGTCGGCGCGGCCGAGGCGCTCGCCGCCTGGGCCAACGCGACCCCCGGCATCACCGCCCGCCAGGCCGCGACGACCTTGATGAACTTCGCGTGGGCCGGCCTGGGCGACCTGATGGAGGGGCGCCCTTGGACACCACCGGCCGCGACGTGAGGGGGAAAAAGCGGGGCCGCGCCCCTGCTTTCTCGGCCCGAAATGGCCGTAGGCCTTTCAGGGGCGCGGGGAACTGCGCGACCAGCCCCCACCGGACCCGCGCCCGACCCCCCACTCAGGCGACGAGCGGATACACCTGCCCCCGCACATGAACACGCCCTCCACCCGACCCACCCGACCCACCTGACCCGGCGCCGTCGGCCGGCCCCGCCGCCCCGCTCCCGCGTAGCTCGAACCCACCCCACGCCCGCCCGTCGGCCAGATACGTCACTGCCCCCGGCAGCGGCACCGGCGCCCGGAACTCCGCGCGGACGAGGGTCGCCGGGGGCGCGCCGTGCTCGGCGAGGCAGCGGGCGACGGTCCACATGCCGTGCGCGATGGGCCGGGGGAAACCGAACAGCCGGGCGCCGAGGGGATGCAGATGAATCGGGTTCCGGTCGCCGGACACGGCCCCGTACCGCCGCCCGACATCCCCGCCCAACCGCCACTCGACCACGACGGGCACGCCCTCCCGCCCACCCCCGACTGACTCGCTCCCGCCGCCCCACCCCTCCCGGGAAGCACCCCTCTCCCCGTCACGTCGAGCCTCACCCCGCCGCTTGTGCCGCACGGGCTCGTCCCCGCGCGCGTCCGCGCTCCCGTGCCGCGCCAGATACGTGCTCCGGGACTCCCACGCGATCCCGGCCCCGTCCCCTGCCCCGTCCCCGGCCCCGCCGCCGGCCTCCGCCCCGTCCCGTACCTCCGTGACGACCGTCGCCTCGGTGCCGCGCCGGTGGGGCGTCAGCGCGTCGACGTACACGGTGATCTCGTACTCCCCGGTGGCGGGCAGTCGTCGGCGTCGGGTGATCTCGATCGAGGTGTGCACGAGCCCGAGGAGGGGCAGCGGGAAGTCCCGGCCGGCCATGATCCGCATGGCGGACGGAAACCCGAGGACGTGCGGGTACGTCAGCGGAACGGCGTCCTCCCCGGTGGGGAACCCGCAGACCCGCTCGTACGCGGCGAGCCGGGCGAGGTCGATCCGGACATCCGGGAGGACGAGCCGGGGCAGCATGGTGGGGGAGAGGAGTCCGGAGGCCGCCACGCGCGGGAGTCTGCGGCTCTTGCCCGGGGAGAGGAGGGCGCCCCTGGCGAGAACAGGACCGAGGGAGGGCGCACGGGTGAGGGTGACGGTGTGCATCGGACGGTCTCCCTTTCCTCGCGCCGGGCTCCACTCCCCGCGCCGGACTCCGCTTCCTTACTCCCAAGTCAGGTTACCCGAGGTAAGGGCCGGTGAGTCCGTCCGTGGCGACCGAGAACTGAACGACCCTCAGGTAACTTGGCGCGCTCTTGACCTGCGAAGGAGTCGTGACCGAGCGGTCTGCGACACTGCACATCCCCGGCCCGGTTCCATCTCCGGACCATCGCCACACTCACACCAACCTCACACACCAACCCCGTACGATCCGGACACACCGAACGCCCAGGAGCCGCCCGTGTCCCACCTCGAAAACACCGAACCCGCCCTGGTGGAACCCGAGTTGAAGCGGCTGGACGGCACCGTGCGGGAGGCGTACGTACCGGCGCTCGCCGCGCCCGTGACCTACGGCTCGCTCGCGGACATCCCGTTCGACAACGCCACCCACGCGCCCGACGCGGTCGTCCTCAGTCGTAAGCACGCCGGCGGTACGGACGGGGAGAACGACGACGGCCGGTGGCGGGACGTCACGGCCACCGACTTCGCCGCCGAGGTGCTCGCGCTGGCGAAGGGCCTGATCGCCGAGGGCCTCATGCCGGGCGACCGGATCGCGATCATGGCGCGGACGACGTACGAGTGGACCCTCCTGGACTTCGCGGCCTGGGCGGCGGGCCTGGTCACGGTCCCCGTCTACCCCACCTCCTCCGTCTTCCAGACCCGCTGGATCCTCCAGGACTCGGGCGCGGTGGCCCTCGCCGTGGAGACGGGGGGCCAGGCCGCCGCCCTAGGCCCCGAGCTCGACCGCATCCCCGACCTGCGCCACATGTGGGTCTTCGAGAAGGGCCATCTGGACCGGCTCGCCGAGCTGGGCCGAGACGTGTCGGACCAGGAAGTCGCCGTACGGCGTGGGGTGTTGGGCCCCGACACCCTCGCGACCCTGATCTACACCTCGGGCACGACCGGCCGCCCCAAGGGCTGCGCCCTCACCCACGGCAACTTCTGCGCCGAGGTCGACAACGCGATCGACCTCCTCTACCCGATCTTCCGCGCGAAGACGGACGAGGAGGCCTCCACCCTCCTCTTCCTCCCGCTCGCCCATGTGTTCGGCCGTATGGTCGCGATCGGCTGTATGCGGGCGAGGGTGCGCCTCGGCCACTCGCCGAGCTTCCGCACGGAGGACCTCCTCGCCGACCTCAAGTCCTTCCGCCCGACGTTCCTCCTGGTCATCCCGTATGTGCTGGAGAAGGTCTTCAACACGGCCCGCGCCTCCGCCGAACGCATGGGCCGCGCCTCCTCCTACGACCGCGCCTCCGCCGTGGCCCGCCGCTACGGCGAGGCCCTGGAAGCCGAACAGCACGGCACCGGCCCCGGCCCCTCGGCCTTCCTGAAGACGGCCCGCACCTTCTACGACCCCCTGGTCTACCGGCGCATCCGCAAGGCGCTGGGCGGCCGGGTCCGCTATGTCATCTGCGGCGGCAGCCCCCTCGGCCGGCGACTGGCCGCGTTCTACGCGGGCGCGGGCATCGACGTCTTCGAGGGCTACGGGATGACGGAGACGACCGCCGCCGTCACCGTGACCCCGCCCGACCGGCCCCGCCTGGGCACCGTCGGCCGCCCCCTCCCCGGCACCCGGGTCCGGATAGCCGCCGACGGCGAGATCCTCCTGCACGGCGGCCAGATCTTCCGCGGCTACTGGGACCCGCAAGCCGGTGGTGTCGTCCCCGCGGGCCCCGACGGCTGGTTCGCGACCGGCGACATCGGCCAGCTCGACGACGAGGGCTACCTCACGATCACCGGACGCAAGAAGGAGATCCTGGTCACCGACAGCGGCAAGAACGTGGCTCCGGCGCCGCTGGAGAACTGGCTGCGCTCCCACCCCCTGATCGCGCACGCCATGGTCATCGGCGACCGCCGCCCGTACGTCACCGCGCTGCTGACCCTGGACCCCGAGGGCATCACCCACTGGGCCCAGATGAACGCCAAGCAGGAGACCCCCCTCGACCACCTGGCCGAGGACCAGGATCTGCGGGCCGTCCTGCAACGCGCGGTCGACGAGGCCAACCGCCTGGTCTCCCGCCCCGAGTCGATCCGTCGGTTCACGATCCTCCCCGGCGGGTTCACGGAGGAGGCGGGCCACCTGACCCCGTCGATGAAACTGCGCCGGGAGGTGGTGGAGAGGTCCTTCGCGACGGAGATAGAGGGCCTCTACGAGTAGTGGCCGTCTATGAGTAGCAGCCCTCTACGAGTAAGAGCTCTCCATGAGAGGTGGCCCTCTACGAGGAGTGGCCCTCTATGAGGAGTCGCCCTACCCGTCCTCCTTGCCCGCGGCCGGATCGCCCTCCCCCAACGCGATCCACCAGTGCCCGTCGTCCTTGACCAGCAGCAACTCCTGCCGCTGGTCGGTCCTGTCGTAGGTGAGCCGGACGGGGTTGAAGTAGTCGACGCTCCCCTCCAGCACGGTGACGTCGACGTGCCCGCGGGCCCCCTCGCCGAACTCCCGCACCTGCTCGTAGGCGGCGCCCCGGGTCCCGTCGTACGCGGGCCCCGCCAGCTCCATCAGCCCCTCCACGTCACCGGCCTTGAGGCGCTGGACGTAGACCCGCACGACGGTGTCGACCTCCTCGGCGGTCCGCGCGACATCGGGATAGTCGGACTTCGCGGCCCGCACGGTCACCTCGACCTCCGGCGAGTCGGCGAGCGCGTACGGCGCCCGGAACCAGCCCCACCACACGGCACCCACGGCCCCCAGCACCACAAGCAACGCGCCGCACCACACCACGGCCCCACGCTTCCCCATCGCCCCCACCTCGTCGCCCCCACTCCACCGACCGACCACCCGGCCGCTCCCCCCAAGACCGCCCCCGACCACATCTGGTTCCACCCCCTTTTGGCGTGACGCCGCCGGGGCGATCCGTGTCGAAAAGGCCATCGAGGCAAAGGTCGTGCGGAAGCGTAGTGGCGGGGTCCTCAGGAGTTCCACATTCCGTGCGTGAATGATCTGTCTCGGGTTCTTCTTCCCTCCCCTGCGTCACTGGCTGAACTCCGGCCCCGCCAAGGGAATGCGAGCAAGCCGAAATTCCGTCAAGAAATGCCATCGGCACTTTCCGGACTTTGCTTGCGAGGGCGTAAGCGAAATCGTTTCCGCATATCTACGATTTCGAACCATGACCGACACGGGCCGCCTCGGGTCCACCCCGCACCCTCCGAAAGGAACAGGAAATGGCTGACCTCAACGTCCTGATCGCGTTCGACGCGGCCACGATCGTCGAACTGAATCCCAACGCGTCGAGGAATCCCGACGCGCCGACGTACGCCGACGAGAGCCTCATCTACATGACGACGCGCCACGACCACATCATCGGGACCTCGGGCGCCGAACTGAACCTCCGGGCCGAGCCCGGGGACACCATCAGGTGGCGGGAGACGACGCTGTCGCTCGGCAGCGACTACAAGGCATTACTGTACAAATACGTGAGCAGCGACCCCGGACACCAGCTCATCCGCACCCCGGAGATCGAGGTCATCGACGGCGTCTATCCGCTGCCGCGGGAAGGCTCCGAGGGCCGGCCGGAATTCGTGACCCAGAACTACCAGGACCACTACTGGCGGACGACGGTCAAAAGGGTCGGCAAGGTCGTCTACCACTTCTCCTTCCAGATCCTCGACCGCCACCGCCAACTGAAGGGCTACTTCCAGTGGGACCCCTTCATCACGATCGAAAATCCCTGAGCAGGACGTCCGTCACGCTCACGCCCTCGGAGGCGCCGAAGGTTTCGGTCGTCACTCCGAGGTCATTGGCGGTGACCTGAAGGGCGATGTGGTCGCTTCCCACGCGGAGGTCGAGCCTGGTCCGGGGCTCGCCCAGGTGGTCCGGCACGCGGTGGACGCGGGCGGCCGGGTACCTCAGGCTCGTCAGCTTCGTCAGGAGGGCCGTGTAGTCGGTGACGTCCGTGCCGGAGAAGGCGTTGGCCACGCGGCGGGCGTGCCGGTCGGCGACGCACTGTTCGGTGGGGTCCAGCCGCAACGGGTCGTAGGGGTCCACCGGCAGCCGATCGATGGTGCCGTCGCCGGGAGGCACCGTCGGCCCGTCGCCGTCACCGATGTCCGGGGCGCAGAACTGCCAGAAGAGGTCGTGCAGTTCGAGGAACCGTGCCTCCGCGGCGTCGTCGCCCACCGAGGCGGCGGCCGCCGCGGAGGCCGGAGCGGCGGCCAAAGCGCTCGGCGCGCCGTAACCGGTCAGGAGGGCGCCGCCGAGCGCGGCCACCAGCACGTACTTCGGCAGAAGATTCGATCGCATGCCCGAACCCTGCCGCTCGTCGGCGGCCGCTCACATGAGTACCCGTACTCAATCCACCAGGTCGGCCGCCGTGAGCAGGCGGGTCAGGTCCGTCCGGGAGCGGACGTGCAACTTCCGGTAGATCCGGGTGAGATGGGCCTCGACCGTCTTCCGGGAGACGAACAACGACGCGGCGGCCTCCGTGTTGTTGAGGCCGCGGGCGATCGCGCGCGACACCTGGAACTCCTGGGGCGTCAGCTGGTTCAGGGTGCCGCCCATGCCGCTGGTGCCGCCGACGGCGGACCGGGCGGCGCCCAGGACACCGCCCGCCGCCGCGAGTTCGCCGGCCGCGCGCCGGGCCCAGGGGACCGCGCCCAGCCGTTCGAAGCAGGCCAGGGCGGAGGCCAGCGGGGCGCGCGCGGCCCCCGGGCGGCGGTGGCGGCGCAGCACCTCCGCCTCGCACAACAGGGTCCGCGCCCAGTCGAAGGGGCCCGTCGTCCGCCGGTGGGCGTCGAGCGCCGCGCCGAAGTACGCCTCCGCCTCCTCCGGCGTCCCCGCGAGCAGCCCCCGGACCCGGGCCGCCGCGGCCTCCGCCGACGCCAGGCCCGTCTCCCGGGCCCGTTCCTCCAGCCAGGACACGACCTCGGCGGCACGCGGCGCGTTCCCCGCCCGTACGTGCGCCTCCGCCAGGTCCGCCGCGAAGGGCACCACCTCGGGGTTCCCGATGCCCTGCTCGATCGCCAGTGACAACGTTTGCTCCAACTGGTCGACGGCCGCGTCGTGGTCACCGTGGGCCAGCGCCGACAGCCCCAGCACCGCCGTCATGTGGAACTCCTGGCAGCCGATGCCGTACGCCCCGCACTCCCGCCGCGCCCGCGCCACATGCTCCTCGCACTCGACCCGTTCACCGCGCAGGGCCTCCAGCCGGGCGAGGCAGTACAACGTGTAGCTCACGCACGTCAGCTGGCCCAGCTCCTCCGCCCAGCGCAGCGACTCCGTCAAGTCGCCCCGAGCGGACTCCCATTGGCCGATACGGGTCTCCAACTCCCCCCGCACGGCGAGGGTGAAGCCCAGCACGCCCACCGCGCTGTGCCGCCGGGCCGACTCCACGGCCGTGTTGAGCAGCCGGCGCCCCCGTGCGAACTCCTCCGCCCGGCTCCACGCCTGCCCGGCGATGGCGTACACCTGCTGGTCGCGCACGGGGTCGCCGCCGCCGTGGCGGTCGGCGGCCTCCAGCATCTCGCGGCCCCGCGCCGTACGGCCGGCCATGATCAGGGCCCCGCCCAGCATCGACAGGCTGTACCAGCGTTCGGGGCCGGACTCGGAGGCGAGGGCGAGGGACTCCTCGGCGACACGGACCGCCGCCGGGACATGCCCGTCCAGCCGCGCCGCGGCCGTCGCCTCCGCCAGCAGCAGACACGCCCGGGTGCGGTCGGAGTCGCGGACGGCGTCGGCGGCGTTCATGAGCAGGCCGTACGCCTGCGCCGTCTCGCCCTTCCAGGTGTGCATACGGCCCAACAGGCCCTGGATGGCGGCGCGTACGGCCGGGTCGGGGGTGATCCGCAGCGCCTCCTCGCACCACTGCGGGCCCGCCGGGGAGCCGCTGAGCAGGGCGTCGGAGGCGGCGTGGTGGAGGCGGTCGGCGCGGGGCGCGGGGTCGGGGGTGAGCTCGGCGGCGCGCCGCCAGGCCAGGGCCGACTCGCCGAAGGCACTGCGCCGACGGGCCTCCCGCGCGGCGTCGGCGAGCGCCGCCGCGGCCTCCTCGTCGGGGCCCGGGGTCGCGGACGCCCGGTACCAGGCGTGCAGCGAACCGGTGCTCACCTCGGCCAGCGCCTGGAACGCGGCGTACCGGTGCGCGAGCGGGGCCCGGCCCAGCACCAGCGCGCGCAGCACCGGGTGGTGGAAGTCCAGCCCGTCCGCCGAAGCCGTGATCAGGCCGTCCTCCTCGGCGGGGGAGAGAGCGTCGAGGGAGAGCCCGGCCGCCTCCAGCGCCTTCCGCAGCGGGCCCGCCGCCGTCGAGCGACTGGCGGCCAGGACGACCAGGGCCCGGCGGGCGGTGTCCGGCAGACCGTCGATCCGGGCCGCCCAGGCGCGCTCCAGATGACTGCCCAGGGACGGCGGATCGAGCAACGGCCGCTCGCCGCGCGCCTGTTCGTCCGTCAGCGCGCCCGCGATCTCCCGCAGGGCGAGCGGATTGCCACCGCTGACGCGGACGAGGTCGGCGAGGACGTTGGGGGTCACGCGGCCCTCCAGCAGGGCGGCGCACTCCTCCGGCGCCAGCCCGCCCACCTGCACGGCGGGGATGCTGCGACGCGGCCCCGACTCGCCGTGGTCCTCCCGGGAGCCCAGCGCCAGGGCGACACGTTCGCTGGAGAGGCGGCGGGCGACGAAGAGCAGGACGCGCTGGGAGGAGGGGTCCACCCAGTGCAGGTCGTCGACGAGGACGACCACCGGGCGCTCGTCGCCGAGCGCCGCGAGGACGTTGAGGGCGCCCATGCAGGCGGCGTACGGGTTGCCCGGCGGGTCCGCCGGGTCGCCGCTCAGGGCCAGACAGGACTCCAGGGCCGAGCGTTGGGCGCCGGGGAGTTCCCTGAAAAGGGACGAATGGGGCATCAGTAGGTCGCCGAGGGTGGCGAAGGGGAGCACGGTCTCGGTCTCGATGCCCCGGGCGCGCAGGACCGTGGCCGGGGCCGCGCCGGAGCCATCTGCCCTCGCGCGCTCCGCCGCGTAGTCGAGCAGGGCGGTCTTCCCGATGCCGGGTTCGCCCCACAGCAGCAGGGCCGCCCCACCCGCCCCACCCGCCACGAGCAGGTCGTCCATCAGCCGGCGTTCCCGCTCCCGACCGACGAGTCCCCGTAACAATGCGCCACCCCCTGGTGCCCGCCTGTGCCCGGCCCCGCCCGTCCATCATCCCCCAGGGGGAGTTGTCAGGGGAGATGTAGGGACTTCCCGGAAGCGAGGGGGGTGGCCCCGGGCCTTCAATGGTTCACGGAACACAGCACCAACCGAAGGAACAGAAGGAACCAAGGGAAACAGGGGAAATGAACCAGGTCGCGGAACTAGGGGGACGGCCCATGCCGGCATCCGTGGGACGCGGGGATCTCACCTCGGGATCCGACCGGCTCGACTCGGTCGAGATCAAGGTGACGTTCTCGGGTGCGGGCGCGGCCGCCGCGACTTGGGCGCTGGCGCCGGACACCGGGGGAGCCCGGCGCCGCGTCTACTTCTGTGAGGCCCTCGCCCGCTCCACGGCGCCAGGTCACCTGCCGCTTCTGGATGCGGGGCTGATCCTGCGCCTACGGGCGGGGAGCGGGCGGGGCGGGGCCGCGACCGCGGAATTGCGGCCCTGTCGCCGGTCCCGGCTCTCGGAACGCTGGCTGCGCTTCCGTGAGCAGGGACCGGATTCCTTCCACCTGGCGGGCGCCTGGTCGGGCGACCGCCGGGTGCTTTCCGCCGCGCTCGTCTCCGACTGCGGGCGTACGGCCGTGGAGGCCGCCGTCGCCGGCGGGCCGCTGGACCTCGTCTTCTCCGACCATCAGCGCGCCTTCCTCGCCGACTGCGCCGACATCGACGTGGGGTTCGGCTCGCTCGACGTCCTCGGGCCCGTGGACACGGTCCGCTGGCACGGGGTGCGTCTCGACCATCATGAAGTGACCGTGGAGCGCTGTGCGTTGGCCGCCGACCCTGCCCTGGAGTGGCTGGAGGTCTCCGAGCGGGTCGCCCCCGAGGGCGCGGAGGTCGTGCAGGCGTCCCTGACCGCGCTCCTGCGGGGGAAGGGGCTCGAACCGGATCTGGGGCGGGGGGTTCGGGTGCGGCGGGTGCTGGAGGCGTTGGCGGCGGAGGGGGCCTGAGGGCGGGCCGGGGAGGGCGCCGGGAGGGGCCGGGGGCGGTTCTTCGGCCGCGGGTTCGCCGTGGCTGGTCGCGCGGTTCCCCGCGCCCCTTCCGGGCGCGTCGTGCGCTATCCCACCCCCAGGGCCCGCAGTCCCGCCGTGGTCGCCGCCGCGGCCAGGACCACCGTCGCGAACGGGGCCCTTCGCCATGCCAGCGCGCCGCCGACCAGCACCCCGGCGGGCCGTGCCCATCCGGCGGAGCCGCCGCCCTCGGTCAGGGCGCCCGTGGCCAGCAGCGCCACCAGCAGCACCACGGCGGCCGCCGCCAGCAACTCCCGCACCCGTACGGGGATCTCGACCCGTCCGTGCAGGGCGGGCCCGGTGAGCCGCAGGGCGTACGTGCCCACGGCGAGCGCGAGCATCGCGCCGACCACCCCGTCGCTCATGAGGCACTCCCGTCCACCGCACCGGCCGACGTGCGCCACACGACCAGCCCGGCCAGGGCCAGCAGGACGGGAATCCCCGTCGGGGTCACCGGAGTCGCCGCCAGGGCGACCACCGCACCGAGCAGCGCGGCCCGGCGTACGGGCGGCCGCTCCCGCAGGGCGGGCAGGACCAGCGCGGCGAGCACGGCGGGGAACGCGGCGTCGAGGCCGTACGTGGCGGTGTCGCCCAGCGCGGTGCCGGCCAGGGCCCCGGCCAGGACACACACGTTCCAGACGGCGAACAGGCCGAGCCCCGAGACCCAGAACGCGACCCGGCGTCGTACGGGATCGCTCTGCGCCAGGGCGAAGGCCACCGTCTCGTCGGTGACGAGGTGCGCGCCCACGAACCGCGCGGTCCTCCCCGGCCCCAGCAGGTCGGCGACCGCCAGGCTGAACGCCGCGTTGCGGGTGTTGAGCAGCAGACCCGTGGCCGCCGCCGCGAACGGCCCGCCCCCGGCCAGCAGGATCCCGACCGTGCTGAACTGCGCGGCCCCCGCGTACACGACCAGCGACATCACCACCGGCACCCACACGGGCAGTCCGCCCGCCACCGAGATCGCCCCGAAGGAGACGCCGACGACACCCCCGGCGGCGCAGACGAGGGAGATGTCCCGGTACAGCGCGGGGTCACGGACCTGGGATGTTCGGAGCAGCGAACGCATGTTCTCTACAATGAACATGAGCCACCGTGTTCGTCAAGGCGAACGATCGTACTTCTGGAGCGAACGACATGCCCGACGCAGTCTCCGGCCCAGCCTCCGGCCCAGCCTCCGACGCAGTCTCCGGCGCGGCTTCCGAGGGAGCGAAGCCCCCGTCCCGGCTCCCGCTCGACTGGATCGCCGCCTCCCTCCGCCGGGAGCGCGCCCGCGCCGGTCTCTCCCTCTCCGAGCTGGCCAAGCGTGCCGGGATCGCGAAGTCCACGCTGTCCCAGCTGGAGTCGGCGAGCGGCAACCCGAGCATGGAGACGCTGTGGGCGCTGGGCGTGGCGCTGGGGGTGCCGTTCAGCGCGCTGATCGAGCCGCCGATGCCGGCGGTGCAGGTGGTCCGGGCGGGGGAGGGGCCCACCGTCCACTCGGAGCACTCCAGTTACACGGCGGTCCTGCTGTCCGCCAGCCCGCCGGGCGCGCGCCGCGATCTCTACCGGACCCGGCTCGAACCGGGGTCGGTACGGGAGTCGGAGCCGCACATTCCCGGGACGGTGGAGCACCTCACCGTGAGCACGGGCCGGGTGAAGGCGGGCCCGAGGGGCGAGGAGGTCGAACTCGGCCCCGGGGACTACATGGCGTTCCGGGGCGACGTGCCGCACTCGTACGAGGCGCTCGCCCCCGGAACGACCTTCGTCCTGGTGATGCAGCACAGCTAGGAAAGGGGACGGGAAAGGCAGGAGCCCCTGCGCCGAACGGCGAGGGGCTCCTTGGGTACTGCTCTCAGACGTCGTCAGAGGGGCATCCCTCGGATCGAACGGTTCAGACGGGGGTGACGTTCTCCGCCTGCGGACCCTTCGGGCCCTGCGTCACGTCGAAGGAGACCTGCTGGTTCTCCTCCAGCGAACGGAAGCCGCTCGCGTTGATGGCGGAGTAGTGGACGAACACGTCCGGGCCGCCACCCTCCTGGGCGATGAAGCCAAAGCCCTTTTCGGCGTTGAACCACTTCACGGTTCCGGTAGCCATAAGCCCTCCTTGGGCCCAAAGGGTTGCCCTGCTCCAGAACCCTGCAAGTGTGAAAACAAGATGCCGCACAACTGCATACGTCTGAATACGACGAGAGCCCGCGGTCACATGCTCCGCAGGCTCTGTACTGCAAGGGAAACCAAACTGCAACTTGCGGCGAGCCTAGCACGCGGGCAGGGGAATGCAATAGAGGGCAAGATCACGTCACCCGGATGTTTGAACCGCTCGGTTCTCGGCTTGACGGATCGCCTCTACTTCCCCGCCCGCCCCACCGACGACACGCCGTCGAAAGCGTTGACACGGGGTGTACGACCGGTTTCGGGAGCACCTCCGGGCCCCCGGAGCCCGCACCGTACCCCATGAGGGCTAGCCTCGCGATGTGGACAATTCTCGCAACCGGCCGCGCGTCGGCCACATCCAGTTCCTGAACTGCCTGCCCCTGTACTGGGGGCTCGCGAGAACGGGCACGCTCCTCGACTTCGAGCTCACCAAGGACACCCCCGAGAAGCTCAGCGAGCAGCTGGTGCGCGGGGACCTCGACATCGGGCCCATCACCCTCGTCGAGTTCCTGCGCAACGCGGACGACCTGGTCGCCTTCCCCGACATCGCCGTCGGCTGCGACGGCCCGGTGATGTCGTGCGTGATCGTCTCCCAGGTGCCACTCGAACGCCTGGACGGCGCACGCGTCGCCCTGGGTTCCACCTCGCGCACCTCCGTACGCCTCGCGCAGCTGCTGCTGGCCGAGAGCGTCGGCGTACAGCCGTCGTACTACACCTGCCCGCCCGACCTGTCGCTGATGATGCAGGAGGCGGAGGCGGCCGTGCTCATCGGTGACGCGGCGCTGCGCGCGAACCTGCTCGACGGGCCGAACTTCGGCCTGGAGGTGCACGACCTGGGCGCCATGTGGAAGGCGTGGACGGGGCTGCCGTTCGTCTTCGCGGTGTGGGCGGCGCGGCGGGACTACCTGGAGCGGGAGCCCGAGGTCACCCGCAAGGTGCACGAGGCGTTCCTCGCCTCCCGCGACCTGTCCCTGACCGAGGTGGACAAGGTCGCCGAGCAGGCCGCCCGCTGGGAGGCCTTCGACGAGCGGGTCCTGGAGCGGTACTTCACGACCCTCGACTTCCGCTTCGGCGAGCCTCAGTTGAGCGCGGTCGCCGAGTTCGCGCGCCGGGTCGGCCCGACCACCGGATTTCCGGCGGACGTGAAGGTCGACCTGCTTTCCTGAACCCTTTCCCGCGAAGTCCCGGTGAACTTCCCGGAATTCCGGTTGACGAATTCGCCGTTCTATGGGATTGACTGCGAGACGGATCGCCGACGCCCGCATTTCCCTTCGCGCGTACGGCACTACGCTGGAGAAGGCGGGGAGGTGCGGGGGAGGTGTCGTCCATGCGACCGCTCGATGTCGGCGAACCCACGGCGGTGGGGCCCTACCGGCTGCTCGGCCGGCTCGGGTCGGGCGGGATGGGCCGCGTCTATCTGGGGCGCAGCGCGGGCGGCCGTACCGTCGCAGTCAAGGTGGTGCACCCGCACTTCGCCCTCGACGAGGAGTTCCGTGCCCGCTTCCGGCGCGAGGTCGACGCCGCCCGCCGCGTGGGCGGCGCCTGGACCGCCCCCGTGCTGGACGCGGACCCCGAGGCGTCGGTCCCCTGGGTGGCGACGGGCTACGCGGCCGGTCCGTCCCTGGCGGCGGCGGTGACGGACGGCGGCCCCCTGCCACCCCACTCCGTCCGGGTCCTGGGCGCGGGTCTGGCGGAAGCACTGGCGGCGGTGCACGCGCTGGACCTCGTCCACCGGGACGTGAAGCCGTCGAACGTCCTGCTCACGGTCGACGGCCCCCTCCTCATCGACTTCGGCATCGCCCGCGCCACGGACGGCACCGCCTCCCTGACCTCGACGGGCGTCTCGATCGGCTCCCCCGGCTACATGTCCCCCGAGCAGATCCTCGGCAAGGGCATCACCGGCGCGGCGGACGTCTTCTCCCTCGGCGCGGTCCTCGCGTACGCCGCGACCGGGCAGTCCCCGTTCCCCGGTGACTCCTCCGCCGCCCTCCTCTACAAGGTCGTCCACGAGGAGCCCCGGCTCGACGGCCTGGAGGGCGACCTGCGCGCCCTGGTGGAGGCCTGCCTGTCCAAGGACCCCTCCGCCCGCCCGGCCCCCGAGGAAATCGCCCACACCCTGGCCCCTCGTGGCGCGGCCCACCTGGTGACGGCGGGCTGGCTGCCGGGCCCCCTGGTGGAACAGGTCGGCCGCAGCGCGGTGCACCTGCTGAACCTGGAGGCGGCGGAACACGTCCCGTCCGGGCCGGTGGGGTTCAGCAGCCCATCGGTGGGCGTGGAACCGTCGGCCCCCGCGGCCCCCTCCGGCGGCGCGGGGGCCGAAGTCCCGCCCACGAGCGGGGTGTTCGGCCCGCCTCCGGTGATGTCGCCGCACACACCGCCTCCGACGACACCACCCCCCGTGACTCATGTGCCGGGGCAGCGGGCCGACTCCGCGCCGGCGGACGCGACCCCACCGCCGGGCAAGCTGTCGCTGAGCGTGGCGGCGGCGTCCACGACCACGGCGAACGGGCGGGGCCGACGGGTGAGTTGCTCGGTCGCCCTGGCGGTCGCGGGCGCGTTCGCGATGGTCGGCCTGGGCGTCGTGTTCGGACTGGGCATGCTGAACGGCGACGACAAGGGCGGCGGCGAGGCGGCCGGCAAGGCCCCGTCGGCGAGCAGCGCCCCGAGCGGCGAGAACCAGGACCCGGATCCGCAGGACGGGGCGGGCGACCTGCCCGAGAAGTACCTCGGCACCTGGGAGGGCGACGGCTACGCTCTCGACGGCAACCTCCCCGCCGGCACCTTCACCGTCACCCTCGAACAGGGCTCCGTGGGCGACCGGTTGGGCACGTTCCGCTCCGTCGACCTGCTGGGCGGGGCCTGCGACGACACGTTCGTCCTCAAGAAGGTCGCCGAGGACCACATCCTCGTCACGAGCATCGCCGACACGAAGAACAACCCGAAGACCTGCACCGGCAATACGCACGAGGTCACGCTGACCCCCGTAGGGGACGAACTCCGCTACACCTCCGACAACGCGGCAGCGGGCGACCCGACGGCACGCCTGGCCAAGGTGAAGTAAGGGCGCCGGTTGTTCGTGCGGGCCCGGTGGAGCTTCTCCGAAAAGCAAGGGGCGCAGCCCCTGCTTTTCAGGGGCGCGGGGAACTGCGCGACCAGCCCCCACCGGAGGGACGCTTGGGGGTCAAAGGGGCGCAGCCCCTTGAGGATGGGGCGGGTAGGGGCGGCGGGGGCGAGAGAACGCACCCCCACCTCATAGGCTGCCCCCGTGGCCCTAGACCCCTGGCTGACCGCACTCACCGTGACCGCCGCCCTCTGGGGCGCAGCCACCGGCACCCTCCTCCCCCGCCCCGCCTACCGCTTCACGGTCGACGAGGACCACCCCTGGCAACACACGTGCCCCGCCGGCCACCCCCTCACCGGCCCGGCGAACGGCTGGCTGGGCCCCGCCCGCTGCACCCCCCGCTCCACCACGACCGCCTGCTCCTACGGCCCCCACACCCCCACCGTCGCCACCACCACCGCCCTGATCTGCGCCACCCTCGCCCTGACCACCGGCACCCGCCCCGAACTCGCCGTCTGGCTCCTCCTCGCGCCCCTCGGCGTGCTCCTCACCCTCGTGGACCTCGGCGCCCAACGCCTCCCGGACCCCCTGACCCTCCCCTTCGCGGCCCTGGCCCTCACCCTCCTGGGCGCAGTCGCGTTCGTACCCGAGCACGCCGGCCAGTGGCGCACGGCGCTGTACGGCGCGCTCGCCCTCGGCGGCCTGTACTTCCTCTTCTTCCTCATCAGGCCCATGGCCCTCGGCTTCGGCGACGTGAAGCTGGCCCTCGGCCTCGGCGCCGTCCTCGGCTGGTACGGCTGGGGCGCGCTGTACCTCGGCACGTTCGCCGGCGCGCTCATCGGCAGCGCCTACACCGTGGTCGCGCTGGCCAGGCGCCGCGCCGTACGCCGACAACTGGTGGCCCTGGGCCCGTTCATGATCGCGGGCGCGTACGTCGGCCTCCTGCTGGAGGCGTACGCGGCCTGACACCGGGCCCCCGCCCGATGAAGTTATCCACAGGCGGACGGCCTGACGTCGGCCGATCCGAACCCCTGGCGTAGGCTGGCACGGTCCGTTCAACCCTTACGAAAGGGACGCTCCCGGTGACCGAGAAGGCCGATCTCCAGTCCGTTCTCGACCGTGCCGCCGAGGGCGGGAGAATCACGCCGGAGGAGGCGCTCGACCTCTACCGCGACGCCCCGCTGCACGCGCTCGGCGTCGCCGCCGACGCCGTACGCAAGCGCCGGTACGCGGGTACGGAGCACATCGCGACGTACATCATCGAGCGGAACATCAACTACACCAACGTCTGCGTCACGGCGTGCAAGTTCTGCGCGTTCTACGCCCCGCCGACGGCCAAGGACAAGGGCTGGACGCGCGATCTCGACGACATCCTGCGCCGCTGCGCGGAGACCGTCGAGCTGGGCGGCACGCAGATCATGTTCCAGGGCGGGCACCACCCGGACTACGGGGTGGAGTACTACGAGACGCACTTCGCCGCGATCAAGAAGGCCTTCCCGCAGCTGGTCATCCACTCGCTCGGCGCGTCCGAGGTGGAGCACATGGCCCGGATCTCCAAGGTGAGCGTCGAGGAGGCCATCCAGCGCATCCACGCCGCCGGTCTCGACTCCTTCGCCGGCGCCGGCGCCGAGCTGCTCCCGGCCCGCCCCCGCAAGGCCATCGCGCCGCTCAAGGAGTCCGGCGAGCGCTGGCTGGAGATCATGGAGACCGCGCACAACCTGGGCGTGGAGTCCACGTCCACGATGCTCATGGGCACCGGCGAGACCAACGCCGAGCGCATCGAGCACCTGCGGATGATCCGTGACGTACAGGACCGGACGGGCGGCTTCCGGGCCTTCATCCCGTATCTCTACCAGCCGATGAACAACCACCTGAAGGGCCGCACCCAGGCCACGATCTTCGAGTACCTGCGGATGATCGCGATCTCCCGGCTCTTCATGGACAACATCGCCCACATCCAGGGCTCCTGGCTCACCACCGGCCAGGACGCGGGCCAGCTCACGCTGCACTACGGCGCGGACGACCTCGGCTCGATCATGCTGGAGGAGAACGTCGTCTCGGCGGCCGGCGCCAAGCACCGTTCCAACCTCCAGGAAATGATCGACATGATCCGCACGGCGGGACGGGTCCCGGCCCAGCGGACCACGACCTACGAACACCTGGTGGTCCACGACGACCCGGCGAACGACCCCGTCGACAAGCGCGTCATGTCCCACATCTCGTCCACGGCCATCGAGGGCGGCACGGCCCACCCCGAACTGAAGCTGCTGAACGCCAACTAGGGCCCACGTGCTGACGATCCACGCCGCCGACGAGGTACGGCGCACCTGGGACGACCCGGAACCGATCAAGGACGGCGCGGTCGTGGTGGACGGCACCCGGGTCGTCGCCATGGGCACGCTGGCCGAGGTCCAGCAGCGGTTCCCCGGGGCCCGGGTGCGGCACTGGCCCGGCGTCCTGGGACCCGGCCGAGTGCACGACGGCCCCCTCCCGGACGCCCCGTCACCCCGCGAACGCATCCACGCGGTACTGAAGTCGGGGGCGGTCGCGGTGCTGGCGCGGTACGCCGACACCGCCGAACTTCGCGCCGCCGCCCAGCGGAACGACGTGGTCGTGTTGCCCGAGTCCCGCCCCACGGCACTCGCCGACGCAAACCGAGCCGACCTCACCGTCGTCGATCACGCCGGGGCTTGCATGGCCACAGTGTGCGCCGGGCGCCTGGTGCACCGCCGCCGGTGATTCAGGGGCGCGGGGCTGTATCGATATGCGGCTCCGCCGCGCGGGCGCGATCAACCACGAACGACCGGCAGCCCGCATACGGCAGAAGCCCCCGAGCTCATCCCGTAAACGCCTCCCCGAACGCCCCGTCCTCCTGATCGACGCCACTGCAGTCGACCAATTCGTCACTCGCCCCCTCTCCACACTCCCGATCCCGGAACGTCGCCCACATGGACACCCACGCCACCCCCTTCCCTTCCGCGAACTCCCGCACCTGCGCCGCGTCCTCCAACGTGAACGTCTCGTTGTCGACGTCGTTGACGCCCAGCATCGAGGTCAGCGCCAACGCCCCCCACGCCGTCGACTCGCTCGTACCGAAGACGTCCATCAGCTGCTCGTGCGTCGCCTCGGCCGCCCGTTCCGCGTAGTCGCCCATGTCGCCGTCGTACGAACTGGCGTAGTTCATCGTCATGATGTTGACCGTGCTGACCTGGACCCCGTGGTGGTTGGCCGAGTCGAGGAGGGCCACGCCGTCGTCGTCGATGCCGGACGGCATGACGGGGAGGGTGAAGGAGACGGAGAGGTCGGGGCGGTCCTTCTGGAGGAGGGCTATCGCCTCGGAGCGCAGGTCGACGGAGTCGGAGTCCTGGAGCGCGTCGCCCTCGACGTCGAAGTCCGCCGCGGTCGAGCCGGCCGCGTCGAGCGCCGCGCCGTACGCCTCGGCCAGCTCGGACGCGCTGTCGCAGGCCCGGGCCAGCTCCGTGCCCGAGGCGCCGCCGAAGGAGACCCGCACCGACGCCCCCGTGTCGGTGAGCGCCGAGACGCGGGACTTCACCGCCGCGTCGTCGATCGCGTCCGTGCCGTTCCACGCGGGCGTGCACGCGTCGCCGTCGCCCTCGGCGATCACGAACGCCAGGTTGTACGCGGCGGCCGACCCGGCGGCGTCCAGCTCGGAGGCCTCGGTGGCGTTCACGTACGGCGCGTAGGTCGTGGTCGTGGTCGTGGACGTGGGGGACGCCGTGGCCGCCTTCGTCGGCGACTGGTCCGTGTCCGTGGTGCAGCCCGCGCAGGCCAGGGCCGCCAGACACAGCAGTCCGACAGCCGGTTTCAGGGAATTCCTCACGGTGCTCATGAGGGCAATGAAGCACAGGTGCCTGCGCAAATGTCCGGGGAATGCGATCCGAGTCCGCCAACGCCACGGGCCGGGCGCCTCATCGGCGTCCGGCCCGTACTGCCACAATGGGCCCGTGACCCGCGCATCCCTGGACAAGCAGCCGCACGAAGTCGCCTCGATGTTCGACCGAGTGGCGAAACGGTACGACCTGACCAACGACGTGCTGTCCCTCGGACAGGACCGGCGCTGGCGCAAGGAGGTCGCGCGGGCGGTCGACGCCCGCCCCGCGCAGAAGGTCCTGGATCTCGCCGCCGGCACGGGCACGTCCTCGCTGCCCTTCGCGCGGACCGGGGCGTACGTCGTGCCGTGCGACTTCTCCCTCGGGATGCTCCGGGTCGGCAAGGAGCGTCTCTCCTGGCTGCCGTTCACCGCGGGTGACGCCACGAGGCTGCCGTTCAAGGACGACACCTTCGACGCGGTCACCATCTCCTTCGGCCTGCGCAACGTGCAGGACACCGACGCCGCGCTGCGCGAGCTGTACCGGGTGACGAAGCCCGGCGGCCGGGTCGTGATCTGCGAGTTCTCCCACCCGACGTGGACGCCGTTCCGGACCGTCTACACCGAGTACCTGATGCGCGCGCTGCCGCCGGCCGCCCGCGCGGTGTCGTCCAACCCCGACGCGTACGTCTACCTCGCCGAGTCCATCCGCGCCTGGCCCGACCAGGCGGGCCTCGCCGAGCGCCTCCGCAAGGCCGGCTGGGACAGGGTCGCGTGGCGGAACCTCTCCGGCGGGATCGTCGCGTTGCACCGGGGGTTCAAGGCCCAGGCGTAGGGGCCCTGGCGGGGTGAAGTCCGGCCGCAGAGGCCGGAGTTCACCCGTACGAGGGATGCCCGTCGGGGAATCCTGTTGACGGGAACCGGTCAACAGAAACTACCGTCCGTTGATACACCGGCACGCACCGGTGATGTCCGACGACGGGGGTTCCATGACGTCCTACTGCCCGCACTGCGGGACACCAGGCCCTGACGGGGCGCGCTTCTGCATGACGTGCGGACGGGAACGCCTGCCGGTCCCCCCGACGGTGCCGCCCGGGGCACCCCCAGCGGCGCCTCCCGGAACGCCCCCGACAGCCCCACTGGTCCCGGCCACCTCGGCGCCCCTGACACCACCACCGTCGGCGCCACCGGGCGCGCCCCCCGTCGGCCCGCCGCCACCACCTCCCCCGTACGCCCCCGTCCCCGCCCGCCCGTCGCCCGTCGGCGCCTTCTTCGGGCGGGCTCTCCGCGGCGACTGGGGCGGCTCCGCGGTGGCCGCGCTCTGGCCGGTCGGGCTGCTCCTCGCCGCCGCGCTCGCGCTGGCCATCCCCTCGTACGGCCAGGGCACCGGGGGCGAGGACGACTTCGTCGGCTTCGGCGACCGGCTGGGCCTCGCGCTCGCCGGGCTCCTCCAGGGCCTCGGCGGCGGCTTCGAGATCTCCGAGAGCGGGGGCGGCGACTTCTCGGGCGACTACCGGTCCGCCGAGGCCGCCCTCACCCTGACCTTCGTCCCGCTCACGGTGACCGTCCTGTTCATCGGGGCGCTGTTCCTCGCCGTACGGCAACTCCGCACCCGGCTGGTGACCCGCGCCGCGTACGCCGGTGCGGGAACACCCGGGGCGGGGTACGGCGGCGGCCGTACCGCCGGGCTCGAAGCGGCCGTGCGGGTCACACTGCTGGTGACGGCCGCCGTCCTGCTGCTGGGGCTGTTCGCGCAGCCGGAGGTCGCGCGGGTGGAGGCCTCGACGTCCCCCTGGCGCGCGGCGCTGGGCGCGCTGCTGCTCACCGCCGCCGTCTCGGTCGGCGTGCTGCAACGCGACGACCTGGCCGCCTGGCTCACCGTCCGCCCGGGGCCCCGGATCCTGTTCCGGGCGACCGGAACGGCCGTACGGGCCATGGCGATCGTGCTCGCCCTCTGCTCCCTCGTCACCTTCGTCGTCCTCGCGGCGAACGACGAGTGGCAGGCCGACTGGGAGGAGGACCTCAACCCGCTCCTCCCCGTGCTGCTCGTCCTCCCCAACCTCGCCGTCCATCTCCTCGGCCTCTCCTGGGGCGCGTCGGTCCAGGGCGAGGCGGGCCGCACCCGGTACGGGGACGGGGACGACACGTCGTACGACTCCTCCGGCGACTACGGGCTCGTGGAGTCCGCCCCGTACGGCGACTACGAGCGCGAGTCGTTCGGGCTCTCCGAACTGGGCGACGCCGTCAACTCCTGGGCGGTCGTGGGCGCGTTGACGCTCGGCGTGGCCTGCGCCCTGGTCCTCGGGGTCCTCGCGGCCCGCCGTTCCTCGGGCCGTGGTGAGCAACTCCTCGCCGCGGGCGTCTTCTTCGGGCTCTTCCTCCTCCTCGCCGGCGTCAGCGGCTTCGGCATGGAGACGTCCGGCTCGGCGACGGCCGAACTCAGCACCGAGTTCGCGGTCGCGGGCCAGGTGGACGTGGGCCTCGACCTCGCCGAGGCGCTGCTCTTCGGCCTCCTCTGGATCTTCGTCGCGGCCTTCCTCGCGCCCTATCTGGTGCAGATGACGGGAGGGCGTACGGCGGTGATCGCACCCCCGGTCCCGGCGATGCCGAGCAGCGGCCCGGCGGCGGCCCACGGGGCCCCGGGGTATCCCTCCGCCCCGGCACCGGCCCCCTATGAGCCTCCGCTCGTGGAGCTGGGCCACCACCACCTGCCGCCCGCCGAACCGCCCAAGTCCCGCAACAGCACGCTGATCTGGACCCTCACCATCGCGGCGGCCTTCGTGATCGGCGGGGGAGGGGCGGCGGCGATCATGCTCTGGCAGAAGTAGGAGGCGGGATGGGCGATGGTCCGCCCCAGGGCACGTGCGGGGCCGCCCCTCCGCCTAGCGGAGCACCGCGAACGGGTCCCCCGGCTCGTCCAGCGCCCTGCGCAGCCCCGGGGGCGGTCCACCGTGCCGCGGCTCCCGCACGCCCCCACCCTCGTCCCCCAACTCGAACCACACGGTCACGGCGGCCCCGCGCGGCACCTCCACCCCCGGTGGCGGGTACTGCCGTACGACGTAGTCCACGACCGTGCGTGCGAAGTCGGGCCGGTCGGGCGCGACGAGGAGCACCCCGCCCGCCTCGGCCCTCTCGCGCGCGTCCACGGCCATCAGCCCGACGAACCGTGGCACACGCACTTCGGATGACTTGGGTGTTATGCGCACAGATGTTCACCCCCAGCGGTACCGGCAGGGTAACCGCCGAGCGCCCCCGCCTGGAAGCACTGCGTGGCAATCTGCGGCAAATCGCTACGCTGAGTGACGAGTTGCCGAAATCTCGAACGTCCGGACCGCCGAACAGCAGCACCACGAGGCCGCAGGAGCGGCAGACGCTACAGCGCCAGCCGGTAGCAGTGCCCCGGCCGGCCCGAGGCGGGCGTCGTGAACGTCTCCGCCAGGTCCATCCCCAGCCGCCGAGTGACGGCGATGGACCGCTCGTTGCGGGCGTCGACCATGGCGACGACGCTGCCGACGCCGGCCGCCCGCACCCGCTCCAGGGTCTGTGTCGCGGCGGCGGTCACGTACCCCTTGCCCCAGTGCTCCCGGCCGAGCCGCCAGCCGATCTCGATCTCCCCGGTCGGGCCCCACGCGCGGGGCCACGGCTGGGCACCGGTGAAGCCGATGGCCCGGCCCTCCTCGTCGAGCATCGTCCACAGGCAGAACCCGTGTTCGGCGTCGTGGCGGCGCTGGCGCGCGGTGAGCTCCTCGTAGACGGACAGCTCGGCGGACCGGCCGCCGTGGAACTCCATGACGTCGGGATCGTCGAAGATCCGGTGCCAGGCGAAGGCGTCCTCGTCGGTGGGGACACGCAGCCGCACGTCGGGCAGAGCTCGGTTCACAGGGGCAGCCCTTCAGCCGATGATCGGTACCGCTGAATAGACTGCCCATGTCCGACGACCGTCGGCACATGTTTTCCGGCCGTCCGGTTCCCCGGGCGTCCAGCAGGCCTTGCTCCGATCCCGGTGCATCGATCCTTCTACTTCTTTGGGGAGAACCCGTCGTGACCGAGCCCCAGCCCCTTACCGAACACACCGCCGATGTGATCGTCGTCGGGGCCGGGCCAGCCGGTTCCACCACCGCGTACTACCTGGCGAAGGCCGGGCTCGACGTCCTGGTCCTGGAGAAGACCAGCTTCCCCAGGGAGAAGGTCTGCGGCGACGGTCTCACCCCGCGCGCCACCAAGCAGCTCGTGGCGATGGGCATCGACATCTCCGAGGAGGCCGGCTGGCTCCGCAACAAGGGCCTGCGGATCATCGGCGGCGGCGTCCGTCTCCAGCTCGACTGGCCGGATCTCGCCGCCTACCCGAACTACGGACTCGTCCGCAAACGTGACGACTTCGACGAGCAGCTCGCCCGCCAGGCCCAGAAGGCGGGCGCCCGCCTCCACGAGCAGTGCAACGTGGGCGCGCCGATCATCGACGACCGCACGGGCCGGATCACCGGAGTGCACGCCAAGCTCGGCGACGAGAAGCGCGAAGTCACCTTCCACGCCCCGCTGGTGGTCGCGGCCGACGGCAACTCCACCCGGCTCTCTCTCGCGATGGGGCTGCACCGCCGCGAGGACCGGCCGATGGGCGTCGCGGTCCGCACGTACTTCACCTCGCCGCGCCACGACGACGACTACCTGGAGTCCTGGCTGGAGCTGTGGGACAAGCGCGGCCCCGGCGAGGACCGGCTGCTCCCCGGCTACGGCTGGATCTTCGGCATGGGCGACGGCACGTCCAACGTCGGTCTGGGCGTCCTCAACACCTCCTCCGCCTTCAAGGAGCTGGACTGGCGTGACGTCCTGAAGGCGTGGTGCGCGTCCATGCCGGAGGAGTGGGGCTACACCCCCGAGAACATGACCGGCCCCATCCGCGGCGCCGCCCTCCCGATGGCCTTCAACCGCCAACCCCACTACACCAAGGGCCTGCTGCTGGTCGGCGACGCCGGCGGCATGGTGAACCCCTTCAACGGCGAGGGCATCGCCTACGCGATGGAATCCGGCCAGATCGCCGCCGACGTCATCGTCCAGGCGCACGCCCGCGCCACCCCCGGACAGCGTGAACTCGCCCTCCAGCGTTATCCGCAGGTCCTCAAGGACACCTTCGGCGGCTACTACACGATGGGCCGCGCCTTCGTGAAGCTCATCGGCAACCCGAAGATCATGAAGCTCGCCACGCAGCGGGGCCTGACCCACCCGCTCCTGATGAAGTTCACGCTGAAGATGCTGGCCAACCTCACCGACCCCACCGGCGGCGACGCGATGGACCGCATCATCAACGGCCTGAGCAAGGTGGCCCCGAAGGCGTGACGGTGGGGACAGGGCTTCGCCCCGCGCGCGGCGAAGCCCTGTACGCCCCCGAGAGGCTCGCTGCCGCCCGGGAGCGCGGAACACCATGGGAATGGTGCGAAAGGCGCCCTGTGGGGCGCCTGTGGCCTTTCTGTGGGCAGCCCGAGGGCCGCTGTCCCCTACGGGGAGAGCGGCCCTTCGAAAACGCCCTGGGCGACCGCGTGGGTCAGAGCACGCGCACCGCGCCCGTCGCCGGGTAGCCGGAGAGGTCCTGGATGACGACGCCCTTGGAGGGGTTCGCCGCGTCGAGGTACTGGCCGTTCCCGACGTAGACACCCACGTGGTACGCCGAACCCTTGGCGCCCCAGTACAGGATGTCGCCGACCTCGAGGTTCGACAGCGAGACCTCGGTGCCCTGCATCGACTGGTCCTGCGAGACCCGGGGGAGGTCCACGCCGACCTGCTTGAACGCGGCCTGCACGAGCGAGGAGCAGTCCCACGCGTTGGGGCCGGTGGCGCCCATGACGTAGGCGTCGCCGAGCTGGGCCTTCAGGAAGTCGATGACCGTGCCGACGCTGCCGCTGGCGGGCGCCGTCGTGGTCGAGGTCGCCGTCGACGAGTTGGTCGAGAGGGTGGCCCGCTCACTGTCGCGCGAGGCGCGCTCGGCGGCGGCCTTGCGCTCGGCCTCCTCGGCGGCCTTCTTCCGGGCCTCTTCCTTCTTCGCCTTGGCGAGGTCCTTGTCGGCCTGCTTGGCCGCCTCTTCGGCGGCCGCGTCACGCTCGGCCTGCAGCTGGTAGTCGGCCGCCATCGCCTGCGTGGCGTCCGCGGACTGCGCGGCCTGCGTGGCCAGGTCGGCCGTGAGGGTGGGCAGTTCGAGCGTCTGCGTCACCGGCTCCGCGGCGAACGCGGCCGTCGACGCGCCGGCCACGGCCACGGTGCTGAGAACGCCACCGGCGACTCCGGCGCGCATCGCGATCGAGGACGCGTTGCGGCGGGGTTTCCGGTGGCTGCGTATGTGAGCGGTGTGGGACATGGGTACAAGCGGTACCAGCGACTCCTCCATACCTTCAAGAAACGTGTGCTGCGCCACAGTTGTTCAACGGAGGCCGTAAATTCCCCGCGGGTCACTCTTTATTGACGCCGTAACGGGCATAGCGGACATGGTCGAACAGGCCTTTGATCATGGCCTTTCGTGATTACGCCCGAATTGCCCTGCGCTTACCATCGATCGCAGCGAGTGGCCAAGGCCGGTGGATTTGATCTCGGTCCGATGTGGCGCAGGTCACGGAACGGTCACCCGTTCTCGCGGCGTCCCGCGCGGGAGCGCCGCCTCTCGACGCTCGTGAATGTGTGCACGCGTCCACATCGGTCGTCGGACCTCCCCCCGAGGTGTGAACGCGGTGCTCTATCAAGGGGTCCCGTCCAGCACCAATTTGCATGCAGCGGAACTCTCTTGATATAGAGACGCCCTGCGTGACCAGCGGTAACGAGCGAAAATGTCACTTCTGGTGATCAGTCTGGCGCTTCGTGTATGAAGATCGACGCTCATCCGACTTCATGATCCTTCGTCAGGTGGTGGAGATCACAAACTCGGTGCTGCACCCGTGTCGCAGATCACAGACCGGCAGGCATAGGATGCGGGGCAGTTGGGCTTGTGACCTGCTTCACATGTTCGCGATCTTCGTCGAGACGGACGGGGCTCGTGTGGCCGGTGGGGCGGGAGAGCAGGGCCGACGCAATCCGCCAGCAGTCAGTGCCGACTGAGAGGAGCGAGGAGCGGTGAACGCCTATGCGCCCATCCTCGTACTGGGAGCCCTCGGGGCAGGCTTTGCGATCTTCTCCGTGATCATGGCCACGCTGATCGGCCCGAAGCGCTACAACCGGGCCAAGCTCGAGGCCTACGAGTGCGGGATCGAGCCCACCCCCACGCCGGCCGGCGGCGGGCGTTTCCCCATCAAGTACTACCTGACGGCGATGCTCTTCATCGTCTTCGACATCGAGATCGTCTTCCTCTACCCGTGGGCCGTCACCTTCGACGCCCTGGGTGTTTTCGGGCTCGTGGAGATGCTGCTCTTCGTGCTCACCGTCTTCGTCGCCTACGCGTACGTCTGGCGCCGCGGCGGCCTGGAATGGGACTGAGGGGCCTTTAAGACCATGGGACTCGAAGAAAAACTGCCGAGCGGTTTCCTGCTGACCACCGTCGAGCAGGCCGCGGGCTGGGTACGCAAGGCATCCGTCTTCCCCGCCACCTTCGGCCTCGCCTGTTGTGCCATCGAGATGATGACCACGGGCGCGGGGCGCTACGACCTGGCGCGCTTCGGCATGGAGGTCTTCCGCGGCTCGCCGCGCCAGGCGGACCTGATGATCGTGGCCGGCCGGGTCAGCCAGAAGATGGCGCCGGTGCTGCGGCAGGTCTACGACCAGATGCCGAATCCCAAGTGGGTGATCTCCATGGGGGTCTGCGCGTCGTCCGGCGGCATGTTCAACAACTACGCGATCGTCCAGGGCGTCGACCACATCGTCCCGGTCGACATCTACCTCCCGGGCTGCCCGCCACGGCCCGAGATGCTGATGGACGCGATCCTCAAGCTCCACCAGAAGATCCAGACGTCCAAGCTCGGCGTGAACGCGGAGGAAGCGGCCCGCGAGGCCGAGGAGGCCGCGCTCAAGGCACTGCCCACCATCGAGATGAAGGGGCTGCTGCGATGAGCGACGCGAACGGGGTCAACCCCGAGAAGGATCTCGCCGCCTCCAATCTCCCCGGCCAGCGCGGCGACGGCGGTGAGGAGATCCGCGTCCAGCGCGGCATGTTCGGCGCGAACAACGGCGGCGACACCTCCGGCTACGGCGGTCTGGTCCGCTCCATCCGGCTCCCCGGCGAGGCCGTCCGCCCCTACGGCGGCTGGTTCGACGAGGTCGCCGACGAGCTGGAGGGCGCCCTGGAGGAACAGGGCCTCGTCCCCGAGAACGTGATCGACAAGACCGTCGTCGACCGGGGCGAGCTCACCTTCCACATCGAGCGCGAGCACCTGCCCCGCGTCGCCCGCACCCTCCGGGACGACCCGGCCCTCCGCTTCGAGCTGTGCACCGGCGTCTCCGGCGTCCACTACCCCGGCGACAAGGGCCGCGAGCTGCACGCCGTCTACCACCTGCGTTCGATCACCCACAACCGGCTGATCCGCCTGGAGGTCTCCGCCCCCGACGCCGACCCGCACATCCCGTCGCTCGTCCCCGTCTACCCGACCAACGACTGGCACGAGCGCGAGACGTACGACTTCTTCGGCATCGTCTTCGACGGCCACCCCGCGCTGACGCGGATCATGATGCCGGACGACTGGCAGGGCTTCCCGCAGCGCAAGGACTACCCCCTCGGCGGCATCCCCGTCGAGTACAAGGGCGCCCAGATCCCGGCTCCGGACCAGCGGAGGTCGTACTCATGAGCACGCAGCACGCATCCGCCGACTCCCACGCCACGGCGCGCGAGACCACCGAGGGCACCGTCTACACGGTCACCGGCGGCGACTGGGACGAGGTGGCCGAGACCGCCGCCCGGTCCGACGACGAGCGCATCATCGTCAACATGGGCCCCCAGCACCCGTCCACGCACGGGGTGCTCCGGCTGATCCTGGAGATCGACGGCGAGACCGTCACCGAGGCCCGCTGCGGCATCGGCTACCTCCACACCGGCATCGAGAAGAACCTCGAATACCGCACGTGGACGCAGGGCACCACGTTCGTGACGCGCATGGACTACCTGACGCCGTTCTTCAACGAGACGGCGTACTGCCTCGCCGTGGAGAAACTCCTCGGCATCGAGGACGAGATCCCCGACCGCGCCACGATCATCCGGGTGCTCCTGATGGAGCTGAACCGGCTCTCCTCCCACCTGGTGTGCATCGCCACCGGCGGCATGGAACTGGGCGCCACCACGATCATGATCTACGGCTTCCGTGATCGTGAACTGATTCTCGACATCTACGAGCTGATCACCGGCCTGCGCATGAACCACGCGTACATCCGGCCCGGCGGACTCGCCCAGGACCTGCCGCCCGGCGCGGTCGACCAGATCCGCGAGTTCGTCAAGAAGATGGAGAAGAACCTCCCCGAGTACGACAAGCTCGCCACCGGGAACCCCATCTTCAAGGCCCGGATGCAGGACGTCGGCTACCTCGACCTGACCGGCTGCATGGCCCTCGGCGCCACCGGCCCCATCCTGCGCTCCGCCGGTCTCCCGCACGACCTGCGCAAGGCCCAGCCGTACTGCGGCTACGAGACGTACGACTTCGACGTCCCGACCGCCGACACCTGCGACTCCTACGGTCGCTTCCTGATCCGCCTGGAGGAGATGCGCCAGTCCCTCAGGATCGTCGAACAGTGCCTGGACCGGCTGGAGCCCGGCCCGGTCATGGTCGGCGACAAGAAGATCGCCTGGCCCGCGCAGCTCGCCCTCGGACCCGACGGGCTCGGCAACTCCCTGGACCACATCAAGAAGATCATGGGCACCTCCATGGAGGCCCTGATCCACCACTTCAAGCTGGTGACCGAGGGTTTCCGCGTCCCGCCGGGTCAGGCGTACGCGGCGGTCGAGTCGCCCAAGGGCGAACTCGGGGTGCACGTCGTGTCCGACGGAGGCACCCGCCCCTTCCGGGTCCACTTCCGCGACCCGTCCTTCACCAACCTGCAGGCCATGGCGGCGATGTGCGAGGGCGGCCAGGTCGCCGACGTCATCGTCGCCGTCGCGTCCATCGACCCCGTGATGGGAGGCGTCGACCGGTGACCACCACCCCCGAGGGCGTCAGCCTGGGCATGCCCCAACTGCCCGCGCCCGACTACCCGGACGACGTTCGAGCCCGGCTGGAGCGGGACGCGGCCGAGGTCGTCGCCCGCTACCCGGACTCCCGGTCCGCCCTCCTGCCGCTGCTGCACCTCGTGCAGTCGGAGGAGGGCCACGTCACCCGCACCGGCATGCGGTTCTGCGCCGACGTGCTCGGCCTGACCACGGCCGAGGTCACCGCCGTCGCCACCTTCTACTCCATGTACCGGCGCAAGCCCTCCGGCGACTACCAGGTCGGCGTCTGCACGAACACCCTGTGCGCGGTGATGGGCGGCGACGCGATCTTCGAGGCCCTCCAGGACCACCTCGGCGTCGGCAACGGCGAGACCACCGACGACGGCAAGGTCACCCTGGAGCACATCGAGTGCAACGCGGCCTGCGACTTCGCACCGGTCGTGATGGTCAACTGGGAGTTCTTCGACAACCAGACCGTCGACAGCGCCAAGGGCCTCGTCGACGACCTGCGCGCGGGAGTCGAGGTCCGGCCCACGCGCGGGGCGCCGCTGTGCACCTTCAAGGACACCGCCCGCATCCTCGCCGGCTTCCCCGACGAGCGCCCCGGGGCCGTCGAGGCGAGCGGCGGCGCGGGCCCCGCCTCGCTGGTCGGCCTCCGCCTGGCCAGGGGGGAGGCCGGACCCGCGCGCGTGGTCCACCCCAGGGACGGCGGCCCGCACGACGAGCCGCAGGACCGGGTGCACGAGCCGTCACCCAGCGAGCACCTCAGCTCGCACGACGCGCCGCAGGACACATCGGCCTCCGACCCGGCCCACCCGGCCGGGCCCGCCGCCGAGGAGGGGGAGTGATGACGTTGGCACCCGAGATCAAGGGCAGCAGCCCGGAGAAGCTGCTCGCACCCGTGCTGTCGTCCTTCTGGGACGAGGACCGGTCGTGGACGCTGGACGTCTACCGCAGGCACGACGGGTACGAGGGCCTGCGCAAGGCGCTCGAGATGACGCCGGACGACCTCATCGCGTACGTCAAGGAATCCGGGTTGCGCGGCCGTGGCGGCGCGGGATTCCCCACGGGGATGAAATGGCAGTTCATTCCCCAGGGCGACGGGAAACCGCACTATCTCGTTGTCAACGCCGACGAGTCGGAGCCCGGAACGTGCAAGGACATTCCGCTCCTCTTCGCGAACCCGCACAGCCTCATCGAGGGCATGATCATCGCGTGCTACGCCATTCGGTCGTCGCATGCCTTCATCTATCTGCGGGGTGAAGTCGTCCCCGTCCTGCGGCGGTTGCACGAGGCCGTCCGTGAGGCCTACGAGGCCGGCTTCCTCGGCGAGAACATCCTGGGCAGCGGACTCGACCTCGAACTCACCGTGCACGCGGGCGCGGGCGCGTACATCTGCGGTGAGGAGACCGCGCTGCTCGACTCGCTCGAAGGCCGCCGTGGTCAACCGCGACTGCGTCCCCCCTTCCCTGCTGTCGAGGGCCTCTACGCGTGCCCGACTGTTGTGAACAACGTCGAGTCGATCGCGTCGGTTCCCGCGATCCTGCACCGGGGCAAGGAATGGTTCCGGTCGATGGGCAGCGAGAAGTCCCCCGGCTTCACGCTCTACTCGCTCAGCGGCCATGTCGCCAGCCCCGGCCAGTACGAGGCCCCGCTCGGCATCACGCTGCGCCAGCTCCTGGAGATGAGCGGCGGCATGCGGCCCGGACACCGCCTCAAGTTCTGGACGCCCGGCGGCTCCTCGACGCCGATGTTCACCGACGAGCACCTCGACGTCCCCCTCGACTACGAGGGCGTGGGCGCCGCGGGTTCCATGCTCGGCACCAAGGCCCTCCAGTGCTTCGACGAGACCACCTGCGTCGTACGGGCCGTCACCCGCTGGACCGAGTTCTACGCCCACGAGTCCTGCGGCAAGTGCACCCCCTGCCGCGAAGGCACCTACTGGCTGGTCCAGTTGCTGCGTGACATCGAGGCCGGCAAGGGCGTCATGAGCGACCTCGACAAGCTGAACGACATCGCCGACAACATCAACGGCAAGTCCTTCTGCGCCCTCGGCGACGGCGCCGCCTCGCCCATCTTCTCCTCCCTCAAGTACTTCCGCGCGGAGTACGAGGACCACATCACGGGCCGGGGCTGCCCCTTCGACCCGGCCAGGTCGACCGCCTGGGCCGACAAGGACAAGCACGCGGAGGTGAACGCATGACCGTGACCACCAGCGCTCCCTCCGGGGGCGGGGAGGCGGCGGTCCCGCCGGAAGATCTCGTCTCGCTGACCATCGACGGCATCGACATCAGCGTGCCCAAGGGCACCCTGGTCATCCGGGCCGCCGAACAACTCGGCGTCGAGATCCCCCGCTTCTGCGACCACCCCCTCCTCGACCCCGCCGGCGCCTGCCGCCAGTGCATCGTCGAGGTCGAGGGCCAGCGCAAGCCCATGGCGTCCTGCACCATCACCTGCACCGACGGGATGGTCGTCAAGACGCACCTCACCTCCCCGGTCGCGGAGAAGGCCCAGAAGGGTGTGATGGAGCTCCTGCTCATCAACCACCCGCTGGACTGCCCCGTCTGCGACAAGGGCGGCGAGTGCCCCCTGCAGAACCAGGCCATGTCGCACGGCCACTCCGAGTCCCGCTTCGAGGGCCGCAAGCGGACGTACGAGAAGCCCGTCCCGATCTCCACGCAGGTCCTCCTCGACCGTGAGCGGTGCGTGCTGTGCGCCCGCTGCACCCGGTTCTCCAACCAGGTCGCCGGCGACCCGATGATCGAGCTGATCGAACGGGGCGCGCTGCAGCAGGTCGGCACCGGCGAGGGCGACCCCTTCGAGTCGTACTTCTCCGGCAACACCATCCAGATCTGCCCCGTCGGCGCGCTGACCTCGGCGGCGTACCGATTCCGCTCCCGCCCCTTCGACCTGGTCTCCTCGCCGTCCGTCTGCGAGCACTGCTCCGGCGGCTGCGCCACCCGCACCGACCACCGGCGCGGCAAGGTCATGCGACGCCTCGCGGCCGACGACCCCGAGGTCAACGAGGAGTGGATCTGCGACAAGGGCCGCTTCGCGTTCCGCTACGCGCAGCGCCCCGACCGGCTGACCACCCCGCTCGTCCGCAACGCCGACGGCGTCCTGGAGCCCGCGTCCTGGCCGGAGGCCCTGGAGGCCGCCGCCCGGGGGCTCCTCGCGGCGCGCGGCCGGGCCGCCGTCCTCACCGGCGGCCGGCTCACCGTCGAGGACGCCTACGCGTACAGCAAGTTCGCGCGTGTCGCCCTCGACACCAACGACATCGACTTCCGCGCGCGCGTGCACAGCGGCGAAGAGGCCGACTTCCTGGCCGCCCGGGTCGCCGGACGCGGCCGTGACCTCGACGGCACGGGCGTCACGTACACCTCCCTGGAGAAGGCGCCCGCCGTCCTGCTGGTCGGGTTCGAGGCCGAGGAGGAGGCGCCCGGCGTCTTCCTGAGGCTGCGCAAGGCCTGGCGCAAGCACAAGCAGCAGGTGTTCTCGCTGGCGACGCACGCCACCCGGGGCCTCGAGAAGGCCGGCGGCACCCTGCTGCCGGCCGCGCCGGGCACCGAGACCGAATGGCTGGACGCCCTCGCGAGCGGCTTCGGCCTGGAGGGCGACGGCATCAGGGCCTCCGAGGCGCTGCGCACCGAGGGCGCGGTGATCGTCGTCGGAGAGCGGCTCGCCGCCGTCGCGGGCGGGCTCACCGCCGCCGTGCGGGCCGCGTCCCTCACCGGCGCGAAGCTGGTGTGGATCCCGCGCCGGGCCGGGGAGCGCGCCGCCGTCGAGGCGGGCGCCCTGCCGACGGCGCTGCCGGGCGGCCGCCCGGCCACCGACCCGCGCGCACGCGCGGAGGTCGCCGCCGCCTGGGGCGTCGCCGAACTCCCCGCGCGATACGGCCGGGACACCGGGCAGATCGTCGAGGCCGCCGCCACCGGAGAGCTCGGGGCCCTGGTGGTGGCGGGCGTGGAAGTCGCCGATCTGCCCGACCCGGCACGCGCGCGTGAGGCACTGTCCGCCGTGGGCTTCCTGGTGTCGCTGGAACTGCGGCCCAGCGAGGTCACCGACCGGGCCGACGTCGTCCTCCCGGTCGCCGCCGTCGCCGAGAAGGCCGGCACCTTCGTCAACTGGGAAGGCCGCGTGCGGATGTTCGAGGCCGCGCTGAAGCCCGACCAGATGACCCGCCGGGTGGCCCCCACCGACGGGCGCGTCCTGCAGATGCTCGCCGACGCCATGGACGTCCACCTGGGGCTGCCGGACCTGCGCACCACGCGCGCGGAGCTGGACCGCCTCGGGGCGTGGGACGGCGCGCGGGCCAACGAGCCGGTGGAGGTCGGGGCCGCGCTGCCGCGCCCGGCCGCCGGGGAGGCCGTCCTCGCCGGACACCGGCTGCTGCTCGACCAGGGCCGCCTCCAGGACGGCGACGAGGCGCTCGCCGGGACCCGGCACGCCGCCCACGCGCGCGTGTCGGCCGCCACGGCAGCCGAGGTGGGCGTCAAGAACGGCGACCTCCTCGCGGTCAGCGGCCCCGCCGGGGCCGTCGAACTGCCGCTGCTGATCACCGAGATGCCCGACCGCGTCGTCTGGCTGCCGCTGAACTCCACCGGCGCGGGCGTCGCCTCCGACACCGGGGCGCTGCCCGGCGCACTCGTCCGTATCGGCCCCGCGACGCTCGCCGCCGAGGCTCCCGAGGAGGTGGAGGCATGAGCGCGTACTACCTCGCCGCTGAGGACCTCTCGATGTTCGGCCGCGACCCCTGGTGGCTCGTCGTCGTCAAGGCGGTGTTCTGCTTCGCCTTCCTGATGATCACCGTGCTGTTCTCCATCGTGTGGGAGCGCAAGGTCGTCGCCTGGATGCAGCTGCGCATCGGCCCCAACCGGCACGGCCCCTGGGGCATGCTCCAGTCGCTCGCCGACGGCATCAAACTGATGCTCAAGGAAGACGTCATCGTCAAACGCGCGGACAAGGTCGTCTACGTCCTCGCGCCGATCGTCGCGGCCATCCCGGCCTTCATGGCGATCGCGGTGATCCCCTTCGGCCCGGCCGGCAACGAGATCTCGATCTTCGGCCAGCGCACCACGATGCAGCTCACCGACCTGCCGATCGCGATGCTCTACATCCTCGCGGTCGCCTCCGTCGGCATCTACGGCATCGTCCTCGCGGGCTGGAGCTCCGGCTCCACCTACCCGCTGCTCGGCGGCCTGCGGTCCGCCGCCCAGATGATCTCCTACGAGATCGCCATGGGCGCCGCGTTCGCCTCCGTCTTCCTCTACTCCGGGTCGATGTCGACCTCGGCGATCGTGGAGGCGCAGCAGGACCGCTGGTACATCGTGCTGCTGCCGGTCTCGTTCCTGATCTACATCGTGACCATGGTCGGCGAGACCAACCGTGCCCCGTTCGACATGCCGGAGTCCGAGGGCGACCTCGTCGGCGGCTTCAACACCGAGTACTCGTCGATCAAGTTCGCGATGTTCATGCTCGCCGAGTACGTCAACATGGTGACCGTCTCCGCCGTGTCGGTGACGCTGTTCCTCGGCGGCTGGCGGGCCCCCTACCCCATCAGCACCTTCTGGGAGGGCGCCAACCACGGCTGGTGGCCGATGCTCTGGTTCGTGGTGAAGGTGCAGCTGCTGCTGTTCTTCTTCATCTGGCTGCGCGGCACCCTCCCACGCGTCCGCTACGACCAGCTGATGAAGCTCGGCTGGAAGGTCCTCCTGCCGGTCTCCGTGGTCTGGCTGATGCTCGTCGCGACCGTGCGGACCCTCAGGAACGAGAACTACGACTTCGCCGAGATCGCCCTGTACGTCGCCGGCGCGGTCATCGTCCTCTTCCTGCTGTCCGTCGTCGCCGACATGTTCCGCGACCGGCGCGAGGCACAGGAAGCGCACGCCGAACCGGCCGGCTTCGACCCGATGGCCGGCGGATTCCCCGTACCGCCCCTGCCCGGACAGACCCTCCCGCCGGTGCCGCGCAGGCGCCCGCGCCGGGAGCGGGAGCTGATTGTCAGTGGTGGGTCCGATACTGAGAGTGACGGATCTTCGAATGGGAGGGAGGCGTCCGATGGCTGAGGAGCCGAAAGAGAACAAGCAGGGGTTCCAGAACCCCGTCGCCGGCTTCGGCGTGACCTTCAAGGCCATGTTCAAGAAGCGGCTGACCGAGCAGTACCCGGAGCAGGAGAAGACCACGGCCCCGCGGTTCCACGGCCGGCACCAGCTCAACCGCCATCCGGACGGCCTGGAGAAGTGCGTCGGCTGCGAACTGTGCGCCTGGGCCTGCCCCGCCGACGCCATCTACGTCGAGGGCGCCGACAACACGGACGAGGAGCGCTACTCCCCGGGCGAGCGGTACGGCCGCGTCTACCAGATCAACTACGCCCGCTGCATCCTGTGCGGCCTGTGCATCGAGGCCTGCCCGACGCGCGCGCTCACCATGACCAACGAGTTCGAGCTGGCCGACTCCAGCCGTGCCAACCTCATCTACACCAAGGAGCAACTGCTCGCCGGTCTGGAAGAGGGCATGGTCGACTCGCCGCACGCGATCTACCCGGGCACCGACGAGCAGGACTACTACCGGGGCCTGGTCACCGAGGCCGCGCCCGGTACGGAGCGCCAAGTGGCCACCTCCAGGGGCGAGAAGCCGCAGGACGCGGCCGCCACCACCGGTGAGGACGAGCCGGCGTCGGAGAAGGTGATCCGCCGATGACGCTCGCCGCTTACACCACCTCCACCGGTGAGGCCTTCCAGTTCTGGGTCCTCGGCACCATCGCCGTGGTCGGGGCCCTGTGCACCGTCTTCATGAAGAGGGCCGTGCACAGCGCCCTCTGCCTCGCCGGCACCATGATCATCCTGGCGGTGTTCTACCTCGCCAACGGCGCCTACTTCCTGGGCATCGTGCAGATCGTCGTCTACACCGGCGCGATCATGATGCTGTTCCTGTTCGTGGTGATGCTCGTCGGTGTCACCGCGGCGGACTCCCTGAAGGAGACCATCAAGGGCCAGCGATGGCTGGCCCTCCTGTGCGGCCTCGGCTTCGGCATCCTGCTGATCGCGGGCATCGGCAACGCCTCGCTGACGGAGTTCAACGGCCTCGGCACGGCGAACGCGGGCGGCAACGTGGAGGGCCTCGCGGCCCTGATCTTCACCGACTACGTGTTCGCCTTCGAGCTCACCGGCGCCCTCCTCATCACGGCCGCCGTCGGCGCCATGGTCCTCACCCACCGCGAGCGCACCGAGCGCGCCAAGACCCAGCGCGAGCTGGCCGAACAGCGCGTACGCGAGGGCAAGCACCTCCCGCCGCTGCCGGCCCCCGGCGTCTACGCCCGGCACAACGCGGTCGACATCGCCGGGCTGCTGCCCGACGGCACCCCGTCCGAGCTGACCGTCAGCAAGACCCTGCGGGACCGGGGCCAGATCCGCGACGTGTCGACCGAGGCGCTGAACGACCTCAAGGCACTGGAGCAGCGCGCCGAGGACCGCCTGGAGCGCACCAACAGCGGCGCCGGTGCAAACGGCGGAAACAGCCGGAACGGCGGCAACAGCGGGGAGGCAGCGAAGTGAATCCCGTCAACTACCTGTATCTCGCCGCGCTGCTGTTCACGATCGGCGCCACCGGCGTCCTGATCAGGCGGAACGCGATCGTGGTGTTCATGTGCGTCGAGCTGATGCTCAACGCCTGCAACCTCGCCCTGGTCGCCTTCTCCCGGATGCACGGCAATCTCGACGGCCAGATCATCGCCTTCTTCACGATGGTCGTCGCCGCCGCGGAGGTCGTGGTCGGACTCGCGATCATCGTGTCGTTGTTCCGGTCCCGCCACTCGGCCTCGGTCGACGACGCCAGCCTGATGAAGCTGTAAGGGGTCGGAAGAATCGTGGAGAACCTGATTGCGCTGCTGGTCGCGGCGCCCCTGCTCGGAGCGGCCGTCCTGCTGTGCGGCGGCCGCCGCCTCGACGCCGTCGGCCACTGGATCGGCACGGCCCTCGCCGCCGCCTCCTTCGTCATCGGCGCGGTCCTCTTCGCCGACATGCTCGGCAAGGAGGCCGAACACCGCGAGATCGGTCAGCACCTGTTCAGCTGGATCCCCGTCGAGGGCTTCCAGGCCGACGTCGCCTTCCAGCTCGACCAGCTGTCGATGACGTTCGTCCTGCTGATCACCGGGGTCGGCTCGCTCATCCACGTGTACTCCATCGGGTACATGGAGCACGACGAGCGCCGGCGCCGCTTCTTCGGCTATCTGAACCTGTTCCTCGCGGCGATGCTGCTGCTGGTCCTCGCCGACAACTACCTCCTGTTGTACGTCGGCTGGGAGGGCGTCGGCCTCGCCTCGTACCTGCTGATCGGCTTCTGGCAGCACAAGCCCAGCGCCGCCACCGCCGCGAAGAAGGCCTTCCTGGTCAACCGCGTCGGCGACGTCGGCCTGTCCATCGCCATCATGCTGATGTTCACCACCTTCGGGACCTTCGCCTTCGGGCCGGTCCTCGGCGCCGTCGGCGAGACGAGCGAGGGCACGCTCACCGCGATCGCCCTGATGCTGCTGCTCGCGGCCTGCGGCAAGTCCGCCCAGGTGCCGCTGCAGTCCTGGCTCGGGGACGCGATGGAGGGCCCGACCCCGGTCTCCGCCCTCATCCACGCCGCGACCATGGTCACCGCCGGTGTCTACCTGATCGTCCGCTCCGCCGCCGTCTTCAACGGTGCCCCGGACGCGCAGCTCGTCACCACCGTCGTCGGCGCGGTCACGCTCCTCTTCGGTGCGATCGTCGGTTGCGCGAAGGACGACATCAAGAAGGCCCTCGCCGGATCGACGATGTCGCAGATCGGGTACATGGTGCTGGCCGCGGGCCTCGGCCCCATCGGCTACGTCTTCGCGATCATGCACCTGGTGACGCACGGCTTCTTCAAGGCCGGGCTGTTCCTCGGCGCCGGCTCGGTCATGCACGGCATGAACGACGAGGTCGACATGCGCAAGTACGGCGGCCTGCGGAAGTACATGCCGGTCACCTTCGTCACCTTCGGCCTCGGCTACCTCGCCATCATCGGCTTCCCGGGCCTGTCCGGCTTCTTCTCCAAGGACAAGATCATCGAGGCGGCCTTCGCCAAGGGCGGCACCGAGGGCTGGATCCTCGGCGGCGTGGCCCTGCTGGGCGCGGCCATCACCGCGTTCTACATGACGCGGGTGATGCTGATGACGTTCTTCGGCGAGAAGCGCTGGCAGCCCGACGAGCACGGCCACGCACCCCACCCGCACGAGTCGCCCAAGGTCATGACGATCCCCATGATCGTCCTGGCGGTCGGCTCGGTCTTCGGCGGCGCGTTCTTCAGCATCGGCGACCGCTTCATCCACTGGCTGGAGCCCGTCACCAAGCACGCGCACGGCCACCCGCCGATCAGCGCCGCGGCGGTCACCTCGGCCACCGTCGCCGTGATGGTCATCGGCGTGGGCCTCGCCTGGCTCCAGTACGGGCGCAAGCCCGTCCCCGTCGTCGCCCCGCGCGGATCGCTGCTCACCCGGGCCGCCCGGCGCGACCTCCTCCAGGACGACTTCAACCACGTCGTCCTCGTACGCGGCGGAGAGCACCTGACGCGCTCCCTCGTCTACGTCGACCACACCCTGGTCGACGGCGTCGTCAACGGCACGGCGGCCTCCATGGGCGGCCTGTCCGGGCGGCTGCGCCGGATCCAGAACGGCTACGCCCGCTCGTACGCGGTCTCGATGTTCGGCGGCGCTGCGATCCTCATCGCCGCGACCCTGCTGATGAGGGCGGTCTGATACCCATGTCCTTTCCTCTGCTGACAGCGACGGCGGCGCTCCCGGCCCTCGGGGCCATCGCCACGGCCGCCGTCCCCGCCCAGCGGCGCAACGCCGCGAAACTGCTGGCGCTGACCGTCTCACTGGGCACGCTCGTGCTCGCCGCGATCATCGCGATCCGCTTCGACCCCGGCGGCGACCGCTACCAGCTCACCGAGTCCCACGCCTGGATCGCCGAGTTCGGGGTGCGGTACGACCTGGGCGTGGACGGCATCGCGGTGGCGCTCATCGGGCTCACCGCCCTGCTGATCCCGTTCATCGTCCTCGCGGGCTGGCACGACGCCGACCCGCTGGAGACGGGCAGCAAGAGGTGGCGGCCGACCCAGGGCTTCTTCGCCCTGATCCTGGCCGTCGAGGCGATGGTGATCATCTCCTTCGCGGCCACCGACGTCTTCCTCTTCTACATCTTCTTCGAAGCCATGCTCATCCCGATGTACTTCCTCATCGGCGGCTTCGGGGACCGGGCCCACGAGCACGGCGAGGAGACGGCGTCCACGCAACGCTCGTACGCCGCCGTGAAGTTCCTCCTCTACAACCTGGTCGGCGGTCTGATCATGCTGGCCGCCGTCATCGGCCTGTACGTGGTCGCCGGGAACTTCTCGCTCCCGGAGATCGCCGAGGCCCGCGCCAACGGCACGCTGGAGATGGCGACCACCACCGAACGGTGGCTGTTCCTCGGCTTCTTCTTCGCCTTCGCGGTGAAGGCGCCGCTGTGGCCGCTGCACACCTGGCTGCCCAACGCCATGCAGGAGTCCACCGCCCCCGTCGCCGTCCTCATCACGGCCGTCGTCGACAAGGTCGGCACCTTCGCGATGCTCCGCTTCTGCCTCGGCCTGTTCCCCGAGGCCAGCACCTGGGCGACGCCCGCGATCCTCGTCCTGGCGCTGATCAGCATCATCTACGGGGCGCTGCTCGCGGTCGGCCAGCGCGACATCAAGCGGCTGGTGGCGTACGCGTCGATCTCGCACTTCGGCTTCATCATCCTGGGCATCTTCGCCATGACCAGCCAGGGCCAGTCCGGCGCGACGCTCTACATGGTCAACCACGGCATCTCGACGGCCGCCCTGATGCTGGTCGCCGGATTCCTGATCTCCCGGCGCGGCTCCCGGCTCATCGCCGACTACGGCGGAGTGCAGAAGGTCGCGCCCGTGCTCGCCGGCACCTTCCTGATCGGCGGTCTCGCGACGCTGTCGCTGCCCGGACTCGCCCCGTTCGTCAGCGAGTTCCTGGTCCTGGTCGGCACGTTCGCGCGCTACCCGGTGGTCGGGATCATCGCCACCGTCGGCATCGTCCTCGCCGCGCTCTACACCCTCGTCCTCTACCAGCGGACGATGACGGGCCCGGTGAAGGCCGAGGTCGAGGGGATGCCCGACCTGAGGGTCCGCGAACTCGTGGTGGTCGCCCCGCTGGTCGCGCTGCTGATCTTCCTGGGTGTCTTCCCGAAGCCGCTCACCGACATCGTCAACCCGGCGGTCGAGCACACCATGTCCGACGTCCAGAAGAAGGACCCCCAGCCCGAGGTGGAGGCGGCCAAGTGAGCGCATCAGCCGTCCACAGCCTGTGGACAACCGCGGCCGACCCGATCACCAAGATCGACGCGCCGAAGATCGAATACGGGCAATTGTCGCCCACCCTGATCGTCATCGGCGCGGCGATCATCGGCGTGCTGGTCGAGGCGTTCGTCCCGCGCAAGACCCGCTACTACGCGCAGGTGTTCGTCTCCGTCGTCGCCCTCGCGGCCTCCTTCGCCGCGGTCGTCGCCCTCGCGGCGGGCGGATACGGCACCACCAAGGCCGGCATCGCCGCCATGGGCGCCATCGCCGTCGACGGACCGGCCCTGTTCCTCCAGGGCACGATCCTCCTCGCCGGCATCCTCGGCGTCTTCACCTTCGCCGAACGCCGCCTCGACCCCGAGACCCACGGCAACAAGGTCGACTCCTTCGCCGCACAGGCCGCCTCCGTGCCCGGCAGCGACAGCGAGAAGGCCGCCGTCAAGGCCGGGTTCACCACCACCGAGGTCTTCCCGCTGCTGCTCTTCGCGATCGGCGGCATGCTGATCTTCCCGGCGGCCAACGACCTGCTGACCCTCTTCATCGCCCTGGAGGTCTTCTCCCTCCCGCTCTACCTGCTGTGCGCCGTGGCCCGCCGCAAGCGGCTCATGTCGCAGGAAGCCGCCGTCAAGTACTTCCTCCTCGGCGCCTTCGCCTCCGCCTTCACCCTCTTCGGTATCGCCCTGCTGTACGGCTACGCGGGCTCGGTGAAGTACGCGACGATCGCCCAGGTCGTCGACGGCACCATCGGCGACCTCAACCCCGCCCTCGCCGACACCATGGGCAACGACGCACTCCTGCTCATCGGCGCCGCCATGCTCGTCATGGGCCTGCTCTTCAAGGTCGGCGCGGTGCCGTTCCACATGTGGACCCCCGACGTCTACCAGGGCGCGCCCACCCCGGTCACCGGCTTCATGGCCGCCGCGACCAAGGTGGCCGCCTTCGGCGCGCTGCTCCGGATCCTGTACGTCGTCCTGCCCGGTCTGCGCTGGGACTGGCGGCCGGTCATGTGGGCCGTCGCCATCGTCACCATGCTGGCGGGCGCGATCGTCGCCATCACCCAGACCGACATCAAGCGCCTGCTCGCCTACTCGTCGATCGCGCACGCCGGCTTCATCCTCGCCGGTGTCATCGCGGCCTCACCCGACGGCGTCTCGTCCGTGCTGTTCTATCTGGGCGCCTACTCCTTCGTGACCATCGGCGCGTTCGCCGTGGTCACGCTGGTGCGGGACGCGGGCGGCGAGGCCACGCACCTGTCCAAGTGGGCCGGGCTCGGCCGCAGGTCACCGCTCGTGGCGGCCGTCTTCGCGGTCTTCCTGCTGGCCTTCGCGGGCATCCCGCTGACCTCCGGGTTCGCGGGCAAGTTCGCCGTGTTCAAGGCGGCGGCGGAGGGCGGCGCGGGCGCGATCGTCGTGGTCGGTGTGATCTCGTCGGCGATCGCCGCGTTCTTCTACATCCGCGTCATCGTGCTCATGTTCTTCAGCGAGCCCCGCCCCGAGGGGCCGACGGTCGCCGTGCCGTCGCCGCTGACCATGACCGCGATCGCGGTCGGCGTCGCCGTCACCCTGGTGCTCGGCGTCGCACCGCAGTACTTCCTGGACCTGGCGGGGCAGGCGGGGGTCTTCGTGCGGTAGCGCTCCGCGCGGTTGTTCGAGAATGGTGGGACCCGGTTTCGAAAGGAGCCGGGTCCCGCCCTCGTTCTCCGGCCCGGAGCCGCCGCATCCGGGTGGAGCCTGTGGATAACTCTGAGGCTGTCGGTGCGGGCGCCTATCGTGGCTAGGGCTGGAGGAACCACGGACGGCACTGGACGCAAGGGCGCGGGGGACGGGCCATGATCGGGACGGGCGGGACGAGTGTGATGGCGGACGAGGACAGGACGACCGGGACGGACAGCGAGGCGCTGGCCGTGCTCCACCGGGTCTTCGGGTATGACGCCTTCCGGGGCGAGCAGGAAGCGATCATCGAGCACGTGGTCGCGGGCGGCGACGCCGTCGTCCTCATGCCGACCGGCGGCGGCAAGTCCCTCTGCTACCAGATCCCGTCCCTGGTCAGGCCCGGCACGGGCATCGTCGTCTCCCCGCTGATCGCGCTGATGCAGGACCAGGTGGACGCGCTGCGGGCCCTCGGCGTGCGCGCGGGGTTCATCAACTCCACCCAGGACTTCGACGAGCGCCGGGTGGTCGAGGCCGAGTTCCTTGCCGGCGAGCTGGACCTCCTCTACCTCGCACCGGAGCGCCTGCGGCTCGACACCACCCTGGATCTGCTGGGGCGCGGCAAGATCTCGGTCTTCGCGATCGACGAGGCACACTGCGTCTCCCAGTGGGGCCACGACTTCCGGCCCGACTACCTCTCCCTCTCCCTCCTCGGACAGCGCTGGCCCGACGTACCGCGCATCGCCCTCACCGCCACCGCCACCCGCGCCACGCACCGCGAGATCACCGAGCGGCTGGACATGCCGCGGGCCCGGCACTTCGAGGCCAGCTTCGACCGGCCCAACATCCAGTACCGCATCGTGCCCAAGGCCGACCCGAAGAAGCAGCTCCTGTCTTTCCTGCGCCAGGAGCACGCGGGCGACGCCGGCATCGTCTACTGCCTCTCCCGCAACTCCGTGGAGAAGACCGCCGAGTTCCTCAGCAAGAACGGCGTCGAGGCGGTGCCGTACCACGCGGGCCTCGACGCGGGCACCCGCGCGGCCCACCAGTCACGGTTCCTGCGCGAGGAAGGGCTCGTCGTCGTCGCCACGATCGCCTTCGGCATGGGCATCGACAAACCCGACGTCCGCTTCGTCGCCCACCTCGACCTGCCGAAGTCCGTCGAGGGCTACTACCAGGAGACCGGCCGCGCCGGCCGCGACGGACTGCCGTCCACGGCCTGGATGGCGTACGGCCTGAACGACGTCATACAACAGCGGAAGATGATCCAGGGCAGCGAGGGCGACGAGGCGTTCCGCCGCCGGGCCGCGGCCCACCTGGACGCGATGCTGGCGCTCTGCGAGACCGCGCGCTGCCGCCGGGGCCAGCTCCTCCAGTACTTCGGCCAGGAACCCCGGGACGAGGGCTGCGGCAACTGCGACACCTGCCTCGTCCCACCGGAGACCTGGGACGGCACCGTCGCCGCGCAGAAGGTGCTCTCCACGGTGGTGCGGCTCCAGCGCGAGCGCGGGCAGAAGTTCGGCGCCGTGCAGATCGTCGACATCCTGCTGGGGCGGCGGACCGCGAAGGTCATCCAGTTCGACCACGACCAGCTCTCCGTCTTCGGCATCGGCGAGGACCTGGCCGAGGGCGAATGGCGGGGCGTCGTACGGCAGTTGCTGGCCCAGGGGCTCCTCGCTGTCGAGGGTGAGTACGGCACGCTCGTGCTCACCGAGGAGAGCGGGGCGGTGCTGCGGCGGGAGCGGGACGTACCGCTGCGCAAGGAACCGAAGAAGCCGGCGACCGCACGACAGGCGTCCGGCGGCTCCGGGGCGTCGGGGTCCGGCTCGTCGGGCTCCGGCCGGGGCGAACGAAAGGCGAAGGTGGCCGTCGAACTCTCCGACGACCTGGTCCCCGTCTTCGAAGCCCTCCGCGCCTGGCGCGCCGAACAGGCCCGCGAACAGGGCGTCCCCGCCTACGTCATCTTCCACGACGCCACCCTCCGCGAGATCGCGGCCACGGCCCCCGCGTCCGTCGCCGAACTCGGCACCATCAGCGGTATCGGCGAGAAGAAGCTCGCGACGTACGGGGAGGGCGTGCTCGGGGTCCTCGCCTCACTGGGCGGCACCGGCACCGACGAGGGCTCCTCGGCAGCCGCCCCGGCCACCGCCGCCGCCACCGCTTCAGCCACGGACGGGGACGCGCACGGCTCCTTCGACTGGCCGGACGACGAGCCGGAACCCGAGCCGGACGACTGGGCGTAGCGGACACACGGGGGGAGGGGACCACCATGGACGCGCAGGACACGGCGGAGAAGCTGCGGGCGATCACCGGGGAGCTGTCGGAACGCTTCTACGAGCGCGACGACGTGGTACGCACCCTGATGGTCACCCTGCTGGCCGGGCAGCACTCGCTGCTGCTCGGCCCACCCGGCACCGCGAAGTCCGAAATGGCCAGAGAACTCACCGGCAGGTTCGAGGGGGCGGCCTACTGGGAGATCCTGCTGTCGAAGTTCACCGCCCCGACGAGGATGTTCGGCCCCATCGACGTCGCCGCCCTGACCCGAGGCGAGTACCGCCAGGTGTACGAAGGCCGCGCCACGACCGCGCACGTCGCGTTCATCGACGAGATCTTCAAGTGCTCCATGGCCGCCCTCAACGAGACGCTGGGCTACCTCAACGAGCGGATCTACCACCCCGAGAACGGCGGCGAGCCGATCCACTGCCCCCTGATCGGAGCCATCACGGCGAGCAACGAACTGCCCGTCGGAGAGGACTCGGCCGCGATCTACGACCGGCTCCTGGTGCGCATCGAGGTCGGATACCTCGAAGACCCCTCCAACTTCGCCGCGCTGGTCCGCTCCGCCGTCAGCCGCCCCCGGGCACCGACACGGACCACCGTCGAGCTGGCCGCGCTGCGGCACGCGGTCACCGAAGCCGTGCCCGCCGTCGCCGTGCCCGACGCGATCGTCGACGCCGTGTGCACACTGCGCGCCGCCCTGCGCCGCAAGGAACTCGTCGCCTCCGACCGCCGATGGCGGCAGGCCGTGGCCCTGCTCCAGGCGTCCGCGTACCTCGACAGCCGCGAGGAGGTCGCCGAGGCCGACCTGTCGGTGCTGACGCACGTGCTCTGGGACTCCCCGGCGCAACGCCCGACCGTCGAGCGCGAGGTGCTGCACCTGGTCAACCCCGACGCCAAGGAGGCCCTCGACCTGGCCGACACCATCGACGAACTGGAGGCCCAGCTCGACGCGATGGCCGGGCAGTCACGCGAGGCGCTGAGCGAATGGGTCATCAAGAAGGCCCACAACAGACTGGCCATGGCGGGGCAGCGACTGGAGAAACTGCGCGAGGAGGCGGCGAGTTCGGGCCGTTCCACCGCCGCCATCGACCGGGTCACCGGCCGCCAGCGGGCCGTACGCGCCCGTGTCCTCACCGAGGCCCTCGGCGTGGACGCGAGCACGGTGCAGGCCCAGCTCTGAACGAGGGGGGATCGCAGCGATGGACGGGACCACATCCGAAGCGGTGCCCCGGGGCGGGGCACCGGCCAGGCTGGACGAGTTGGCGGGGCGGGCCGGCAAGTGGCTGGGGCTGACGGACACGGTGTCCGAGCGGCACACCGCCGCGGTCGTCGCGGACCGGTTCGACCGGATCACGTGGCGCGACACGTACGAGCAGTCGGTGGGACTGCGCGAACTGGCCGAGGAGTTGGCCGGAGGGCCGGTCGACGGGCGATACAGGCAGCACGGCCAGACCGCCGACCTGCTCACCGACGTCTTCCTGGCCGCGTACAAGGTCCGCCCGCGTTTGCGGGAGCGGACGGAGATGACGCCCTCCCGGCTGGTCAACCACCAGGTGATCACCTTCCTGACGGAATCACCGGAGTACGCGGAACTGCACCGGGAGACGGCCGGCGATCCCTACGCCGCCGCCATGGCCGTGCTCGCCCAGGCCCCGGCGCTCCGCACCATGCTGGAGCGCACCCGCGACGCCCGCCGGCGGGCCGAACAGGCGGACCGGGCCCAGCGGGACGCCGCCGACGCGGCGACCGCCGTCGCCGAGGTCCTGCGACGGGCCGCGGACGAGGCGGACGAGGACGGCACCGTGCCGGCCACCGCAGCCGACGCCGTGGACCAGGCGGTCAGGGACGCGGAGAGGGCCGAGGCCAGCGCGCGGCGCGCCGCCCTGGACGGCGCGCGGGCCCTGACGGCGGCGGCCCCCGGCGCCCGCGCCGCGGCGCGGACCGGCGCGGCCAAGGCCGCCGAGGCCGTACAGCAGGAGGCCTCGCTGATGCGGGCGTGGGGTGTGGGCGCCGGCGAGCTGGAGCGGATGTCGTTCGACCGGCGGGCACGGCTCGCGGAGCGGCTGCGCACCGGCCGGCTCGCGGAGTGGGCCGAACTCATCGGCCGTTTACGGCAGATGGCCGCCGGGGAGCGGGCCCGCAAGGTCGAGAACACCGTCGGGGAACTCGTCGGCGTCACCCTCGGCGACGACCTCTCCCGTCTCATCCCCTCCGAGCTGGCCAACCTCGGGCTGCCGGAGCTGCGGGCCGTGTTCGCCGCGCGGTACGCCGCCGGGGAGCTGATGCTCTACGACGGCCAGGGGGAGCAGAGCACGGGCCGGGGCGCGATCATCGCGTGCGTCGACACCTCGCACTCGATGTACGAGTCGGGGCCCGGCGGAGTGACGAGGGAGGCGTGGTCGAAGGCGTGCGCCCTGGCGCTGCTGGACCAGGCCCGCCATGCCGGACGGGACTTCGTCGGCATCCTGTTCTCGGCCGCCGACAGGATCCGGGTCTTCCGCTTCCCCGGTGACGGGCCCGCCGACACGGCCCGGGTCATCGACTTCGCGGAGACGTTCCTCGGCGGCGGCACCAGCTATCGGACGCCGCTGTCGGCGGCCGGGGAACTGCTGAAGGAGGAGTTCGACGCCGCCGGCCGCGCCCGCGGGGACATCGTGATGCTCACCGACGACGACTGCGGTGTCACCCCGGAGTGGATGCGCTCCTGGAACGAGGCCAAACACGCGCTGGGCTTCCGCGTCTTCGGCGTGGCCATAGGCGCCCCCCGGGTCACCGACGCCGACTCGGTCCTGGACACCCTGTGCGACAACCTCCGCTCCATAGAGGACCTCACCGACGTCCACACCGCCGCCGACCTGTTCCGCGTGATCTGACCCGGGCCCGCCCGGGCCGCCCCGGTGTCAGCTTGTTCCTTGTCTTCCGTCCGTCTCGTAGGGCGGGGACGGACGGTTCCAGAGGGCGTCCGACCGGCTGACGATCTTTCGAAGTTCGCGGGCGCTTCGTGGCGACAAGGCCTGCATCGCTGTGTCGAGGAGGGCTCGGGCTTCGAGAGGGTCCCCGCAGCAGTACCAGTGCGCGTTGCCCCACTCGTAGTCGTGCCACAGGGCACGCTCGGGCTGGTGGACGTAGTCCCTCCACAGGCCCACAGCCGTGCTGACGTCGCCTGGCTGCAGGTAGTTGCGGGAGCGCTCGAGGCGGATGATCTCGCACAGCGCACGCGAGGACAGGCCGTCGATGACCGGCCTCGCACCCGTAGTCCGGTGGTTGCCGGGGTCGCCGACACGGATTTGTCTCGGCCGCCTACGCGGCATGGACCTTTCGGTTCGTCGTCATGCGGTACATGGTGCCACCGTCTCGAAAACCGCGCGATGGCCAACTCCCCGGCCGGCGCACCGAAACCGTCCCGGTCCGGCCAGGGCGACCGCCGGGTCCGAAGAACCTACAGACCCGGCAAGCCCTTCGTACGACTCGTGTGCGAGTCCATGTCGGGAAGCATGCCACCCGGCCAGTCACGCACATCTGCTCCGAGCCGAGGTTGAACGGCAGCTCACAGCGCGCGGGACGCGTATGCCCTGACGTCGGCGTCCGGGTCCTTGGTGGCTGTGGTGAGGGCGGTGCGGGCGGCTTCGGTGGTGGTGTGGTGGGTGAGGGAGAGGACGGCGGCCTTGCGGACGTCGGCGTTGGGGTCCGAGAGGGCTTCCGTGAGGGCGGGGACGGCCACGGCCGTCGTCGCGGTGGACAGGGCGGTGGCGGCGCCGGCCCGTACCTGCCAGGCCGGGTCGGCGAGGGCGGTCACGGCCTGGGGGGCGAGCGGCGGCGGGCAGCCGACGGTGCCCAGCGCGCCGTAGGCGGCGGCCCGGACCAGGGCGTCGGGGTCGGTGGTGAGGGTGGTCAGCGCGGTCAGTACCGCGGCGGGGGGAGAGGAGGCGGTGCGGTCGGCGGACACCGTGGCCAGGGCCTTGGCGAGGGTGACGCGTACCTCGCGGGACGGGTCGATGGGGGCCGCGTGCGCCAGTTCGGTGGCCGCGTCGACCGAGACGAGGGCGCGTACGGCCTCGATCCGCACACTGATGTCGGAGTCCGTCAGGGAGCCGGCGTACAGGGCGGTGTCGCCGAGGCCGAGGGCGCGCAGTACGTCCAGGGCTGCGGCGCGGACGACCGGGTCGGGCTCCGTCAGGGCGGCAGCGAGGCCGTCGCGGAGGGCGGCGTCGGGCGGGAGCGTCTCGACCAGTTCGCGGAGCGAGGCCGCGGCGGCGGCCCGCACCTCGGGGGCGCTGTCGCGGAGCGCCTCGGCGAGGGCCGACCCGGTGCCCGGAGGCAGGGTCTCCGTGAGGACGGCGACCGCCTCACGCCGGACCGTGGGCGCCGGGTCCGTCAAGTAGGGCCGCAGCGCGGCGAGTTCGGGCTGCTCCTCGGCGAGGGCGACGAGTTCGAGGAGGCGTGCGGAGGAGGTGGAGGAGGAGGCGGCGTGGGGGGTGGGGTGGGAGGGGAGGGGGAGGGCCCCCTCCCCCGAGCCGTCCCCGGCACCCACACCGGCACCCGACCCCGATCCCGAGCCCACTCCCGCCGCCACCGGTGCCACCTCCCGTGACCCCGCCGTCGCCACGTTCTCCGCGTGGACCTCGCCCAGGTGGCGGGAGGGGCCGCCGACGGGGGTGAACTCCTCGACGGGGACGAGGTAGGGGGCGACGGGGCGGGCGGTGAACTCCATCGTGCCGGAGGGGGACTTGCGCAGGTCGAGGTGGTGGAACCAGGAGGTGTCGTCGCGCTGGGGGTGGTCGAGGCGGTCGTGGTAGAGGCCCCAGCGGGACTCGGTGCGGGCCAGGGAGGCACGGGCGGCCATCTCGGCGCAGTCGCGGATGAAGGAGACCTCGGCGCAGCGCATCAGCTCGTGCGGGGTGCGGGCGCCCATCTCGGCGATGTCGGCGCGCATCCGCTCGAACGCGTTGAGCGCGAGGGAGAGGCGGGAGCCGGACTTCGGGGGCGCCACGTAGTCGTTGACGAAGCGGCGGAGCTTGTACTCGACCTGGGGCTGCGGGGGACCGTCGGGGTTGTGCAGCGGGCGGTAGATCAGCTCGTGGGCGTCCCGGAGCTGGTCGTCCGGCAGTTCGCCCTCGTAGGGGGAGTACTGGGAGGCGTCGGCGCCCGCGAGGTCGCCGAACACGAACGCGCCGATCATGTAGTTGTGGGGGACGCAGGCGAGGTCGCCGGCGGCGTACAGGCGGGGGACGGTCGTCCGGGCCTGGTCGTCCACCCGTACGCCCGAGGCGGAGTGGCCGCCGCACAGGCCGATCTCGGAGATGTGCATCTCGATGTCGTGGGTGCGGTAGTCGTGGCCGCGACCGGCGTGGAAGGTGCCCCGGGTCGGGCGTTCCGTGGTGTGCAGGATCGACTCCAGGGCGGAGACGGACTCCTCCGGGAGGTGGCTGAGCTTCAGGTAGACCGGGGCACGGTCGGAGGCGATCTCGGCGGCGAACTCGGCCATCATCTGGCCGGACCAGTAGTCGGAGTCGACGAAGCGTTCGCCGTGCCGGTTGACCTGGTAGCCGCCGAAGGGGTTGGCGACGTAGGCGCAGGCGGGGCCGTTGTAGTCCTTGATCAGCGGGTTGATCTGGAAGCACTCGATGCCGGTGAGTTCGGCGCCCGCGTGGTACGCCATGGCGTAGCCGTCGCCCGCGTTGGTGGGGTTCTCGTAGGTGCCGTAGAGATAGCCGGAGGCGGGCAGTCCGAGCCGGCCGCACGCGCCGGTCGCGAGGATCACGGCTCCGGCGCGCACGGTGACGAACGCGCCGGTGCGGGTGTTGAAGCCGGCCGCGCCCACCGCCCGCCGGGCCTCGCCCTCGCCGGCCGTCAGCACGCGGACCGGCATCACCCGGTTCTCGATTCGGATGCGTTCGCGCATCTCCCGGCGCCGCAGCTGCCGGTAGAGGACCTTCTTGACGTCCTTGCCCTCCGGCATCGGCAGGACGTACGACCCCGAGCGGTGCACCTGGCGGACCGCGTACTCGTTGTGCTCGTCCTTCTCGAACTTCACACCGTACGACTCGAGCCGCCGGACCATGTCGTAGCCGCGGGTGGCGGTCTGGCGGACCGTGGACTGGTCGACGATGCCGTCGTTGGCGCGGGTGATCTCGGCGACGTAGTCGTCGGGTTCGGCGCGGCCGGGGATGACGGCGTTGTTGACGCCGTCCATGCCCATGGCGAGGGCGCCGGAGTGGCGGACGTGCGCCTTCTCCAGGAGCAGGACGTCTCCGCCGTGCTCGGCGGCGGTCAGGGCCGCCATGGTGCCGGCGGTGCCGCCGCCGATGACGAGGACGTCGCAGGTGAGTTCTTCGGCGGCGGTGAGGGCGGGGATCTCCACCAGAGGGCCTTTCAGGAACCGAGGGAGGTCAGGACGTCGCGGCGCAGGGCCGTGCGGGCCGGGTCGTCATGGGCGGCGCGGTCGCGGGGGCGCGGGACGTCCCGTACTGCGGTGAGGCGGCCGGAGCCGAGGAGGGCGACGCGGTCGCCGAGGAACAGGGCCTCGTCCACGTCGTGGGTGACGAAGACGACGGTGGCGCCCGTGCCGCGCAACACCTCCACCAGCAGGTCCTGCATCCCGGCCCGGGTCTGGGCGTCGAGCGCGCCGAACGGCTCGTCCATCAGGACGGCGCGGGGGTGCCCGGCGAGGGCGCGGGCCAGTTGCGCGCGCTGGCGCTGTCCGCCGGAGACGCGGTGCGGCAGCTGCCGGGTGTACTCGGCGAGCCCGACCCGGGACAGCCAGGCCTCGGCCTGCGTACGGCGCTCGGCGCGGGGCAGGCCCCGGATGGCGAGCGGGAGTTCGACGTTGGCGCGCAGGGTGCGCCAGGGCAGGAGGGCGTCCTCCTGGAAGACGAGGGCGCGTTCGGCGGACGGGCCGGTCAGGGGCTCCCCGTCTTGGGTGATCCCGCCGGCGAGCGGCGGCAACAGGCCCGCGAGGGTGCGCAGCAGGGTCGACTTGCCGCAGCCGGACGGTCCGACGACGGTGAGGATCTCGCCGGGGGCCACGTCCAGGTCGACGCCGGTGAGGGCGACGGCGTCGGGGCGGCCCAGGTCGGCGGCGTGGAGGGCGAGGCGGGTGCCGCGTACGGGGGCGGGCGCCCGCTGCTCCTCGGGGGCCTGTGCCTCCGCGTGGCCGGGGGCCCGCGTCTCAGACGAGGTGCTCATCACGTGCCTCCTGGGCCTCGGCTGTGGCGGTGACGGGGGCGGCCGGTGCCGCCGCGGTCCGGGCGGTCCGGGTGGGCCGGGGCGGCCGGCTCCCGGCGGTGTACGACGTGCGGGGCAGCCAGTGCGTCAGCCGGCGGCCGATCAGCTCGACGGCGGTCGACGTCAGCCACCCCAGGACGCCGATCGTGGCCATGCCGACGAAGACGCCGGGGTAGTTGACGACGGTGTAGTCCTGCCAGGTGCGGTAGCCGACGCCGTACTGTCCGGAGATCATCTCGGCGGAGATCACACAGATCCACGAGACGCCGATGCCGACCGACAGGCCGCCGAAGATGCCCGGCAGCGCGCCCGGCAGGACCACCGAGGCGAGCACCCGCCACCGGCCGCCGCCCATGGTGCGGACCGCCTCCTCCCACACCGGGGTCAGGGCGCGGACCGCGTGCCGGGTGGAGACCAGGACCGGGAAGAACGCGGCGGTGAAGGTGATGAAGACGATGCCCTGCTCGTTCGAGGGGAACAGCAGGATCGCCACCGGGACCAGGGCGATCGCCGGGATGGGCCGGACCACCTCCAGGACCGGCCCGAGCGTGTCCTCGGCCAGGCGCGAGCGGGCGACGAGGATCCCGACGGCCACCCCCGCCACCGCCGCCAGCAGGAAGCCGGTGAGGATGCGGGTGAGGCTGTCGGTGAGGTCCGTCCAGTAGTCCGGCCCGGTCACCCGGTCCGCGAAGGCGTGCGCCACGTCCGTGACCGTCGGGAACTGCGAGAACCGCAGCCACACGTCGACGTCCTGGCTGGTCAGCAGCTGCCAGATGCCGAGGGCGGCGATCAGGGACAGCGCGCGCAGGGCGTAGCGGGCGGCGGGCCGGGAGCCGGGGCTCCGTACGCGCCGGGCGCCGGTTTTCGCGGGGCGGCTCACGACGCCCGGTCCAGGGCGGCGGCGTAGGTGATGATCTCGGCGCCGTCATGTCCGGCGACGTAGGCCTTCGCCGTGGCCGGGGCGACAAAGGGGAGGAGCTGGTCCCCGTCGGCCACCCAGACCGCCTTGTCGGCGAACCACTGGGTGCCGGTCGTGGCGTCCGGGACGTACGCGGCACGGATGCCGTCCTTGTGCGCGGCGACGTGGGCGAGGAGTTCGGCGGGCGTCTTGAACTCCTCGGTCTTCGTCGCGCCCTTGGGCCAGACCTCACCGGCGGCCGGCGCCGGAGCGGCGGCGAGCCTCTTGTCGTAGGACGCGCCGAGCGCCTCACGCACGTAGTGGTCGTCGACGAAGGCGTCCACGTCCACGTCTCCGGTCAGCTTCGCGGCCTTGAGGATCGGGACGTCCTTCTTCAGGGCGGCGATCAGTTCGGGCTTGAGCGAGGGGTCGAAGGTCGCGATGCCCTGGGCGCCGTTGTAGAGGTAGACGACCTCGGCCGGCAGCCCGGTGGCGTCGGCGACCTTCTCGGCGGCCTCGACGGGGTGTTCGTCGAGGTAGTCCGTGGCCTTGGCCTGGGCGCGCAGAAAGGCCTCCAGGACAGCGGGCCGCTGCTTCGCGAAGTCCTCGCGCGCGGTGACGCCGTGGAAGGTGGGTAGGTCCAGCTGCGCCCCGTCGTACAGGGCCTTCGCCTTGCCCTGGTACGTCAGCAGTCCGGGCCAGGCCACGAACTGCGACAGCGCGTCCGCACTGCCCGCCGTGAGCGAGGAGGCGCCGACCGCCGGCTGCTGGTTGAGCTTCTCGATGTCCTTGTCGGCGTCGAGGCCGGCGTCCTTCAGCGCCCGTACGAGGGTGCCGTCCGCCGCCGATCCGACGCTCGTGGAGACCTTCTTGCCCTTCAGGTCGGCCAGCGTGCCCAGCTTCGAGTCGGGTGCCGTGACGATGGTGTTGAGTCCGCCGCGGAGGTTGTAGCCGGTGGCGGCGACCAGCCGGGTGGGCTTGCCGAGCTGCTTGCCGCGGGCGGCGTTGAGCAGCAGCGGGAAGTCGCCCATCGAACCGATGTCTATCTTCCCGGCGGTCATCTGGGCGGTGATGGGAGCGCCGGTCGCGTAGTCCTGCCAGTCGACCTTGTACGTGGTCTTCCCGCCCAGCGCGTTCAGCTCGTCCTCGAAGTAGCCGAGGGAGCGCAGCAGGGTGCCGGCGGTGACGGTGTTGATGGTCTTCGACTGGTAGCCGACGGTCACGGTGACGGTCCCGCCGTCCGCCGCGCTGCCGCTGCCGGTGCCGCAACCGGCCAGGGCCAGCGGCAGCAGGAGGGCGGCGGGCAGGACGAATCCTCTGTTCTTCATGGGAGTGCGGACCTCTCGGCGATCTCAGCGGAGCAGATAGGGCATGTTGACCGTGACGGCGCCCGTGGGGCAGCGGGCGGCGCACGGGCCGCAGTACCAGCACTCGTCGACGTGCATGTAGGCCTTGCCGTTGCTCTCGTCGATGGCCAGGGAGTCCAGCGGGCACATGTCCACACAGAGGGTGCAGCCGTCGATGCACTTCGACTCGTCGATGGTCACGGGCACGTCGGCCCGCTGGGGCGCCAAAGCCATGGCTGTCTCCAGGGAGGGGCGGAACAGGGGTTACGGGTTCACCGCGAGCGGTGCAGCAGGCCGCTCATCGAGATGCGGTCGCCGCGGAAGCGGATGAACTCCAGGTCGACGGGGCGGCCGTCGGCGAGGTGGGTGAGCCGTTCCAGCATCAGGACGGCTGAGCCGCGCGGGGCTTCGAGCACGGCGGCGGAGTGGGTGTCGGCGTTCACCGCCTCCAGGGTGATCTCGGCGTGCCCCAGGGCACTGCCGGTGATCGCCTCCAGCAGGCGGAAGACGTCGGTGTTCTCCAGGTCGGCGCCGAGGAGCGCCGTGCCGAGGTCGAGGGGGCCGAGGGTGAGCGGGATGTAGGTGAGGTCGAGGGAGAGGGGGAGGCCGTTCAGGCGGCGCAGACGTTCGATGTAGAGGACGTCGGTGCCGGGCGGGACGTGCAGGCGGTCGGCCACGGGGGTGGGGGCCGGGGCGGGGCCCATGGTGCGGACCTCGTTGCTGACCGTGCCGTGTTCGCGGAGGGTTTCCGCGAGGCCCATCAGACGGTCCAGGCCGTGCGGGTACTTCCGGGCGACGACGACGGTGCCGACGCCCGGGAAGCGTTCCACGAGCCCTTCGGCGCGCAGCAGGTCCAGGGCCTCGCGCACGGTGTTGCGGGTGGCGCGGTAGTCGGTGGCGAGGGTGGACTCGTGGGGAAGCGTGCCGTCCGCGTAGCCGCCGCTGAGGAGCTGACGGCGCAGCAGATCGGCGAGCTGCCGCGCCTGGTCCGCCCGCAGCCGGCGCCGCGCGCGGTGGGCGGCGACGGTGGTCGCGCCCTGCCCTGCGTGGTCCCGGACACGGTCGGTGGATGGCATGTTTCGAACCATACCGAAATGGTGGGGAAAGCAATGTTGCCGGAGTGTTGCGCCATCTGAGGAGGTGTCGAGGAGGGTGCTGACCTGCGCTTACGTGGGGACGGGGGCAAGATCTGCCACCGGTTTGTCCAAGGGGTGGGAACGCGGCTCCGATGGCTGGGACGCGCCGGTCTACTCCGGGGCCGCCACCACCCGCCCCGTGACCTCGCCCAGCCCCACCTTCGTGCTGCCCGGCCCCGGCGCCCATGCCGTGAGGGTCACCTCGTCGCCGTCCTCCAGGAACGTGCGGCTGCCGGTCGGGAGGTCGAGGGGGTCGCGCCCGTTCCAGGTGAGTTCCAGCAGGGAGCCCCGCTGGTCGGGCGCGGCCCCGCTGACCGTGCCGGAGCCGTAGAGGTCGCCGGTGCGCAGGGACGCGCCGTTCACGGTGAGATGGGCCAGCTGCTGCGCGGCCGTCCAGTACATCGTGGCGAAGGGCGGCTCCGAGACGACGTGCCCGTTGACCGCGACGCTGATCCGCAGGTCGTACCCCCCGGGGTCGATGTCCGGCGCGGAGTCGTCCAGGTACGGCAGCAGCGGATGCGTGCGCTCCGGCGGTGCCACCCGCGCCTCCTCCAGCGCCTCCAGCGGCGTGACCCAGGCCGAGACCGACGTCGCGAACGACTTCCCGAGGAACGGCCCGAGCGGAACGTACTCCCAGGCCTGGAGATCACGCGCCGACCAGTCGTTGAGGAGGCACACCCCGAAGACGTGGTCGCGGAAGTCCGCGAGCCCCACCGGACGCCCCCGCTCGGACGGCACGCCGACCACGAAGCCGACCTCCGCCTCGATGTCCAGCCGCACGGACGGCCCGAACACGGGCACCGGATCGGTCGGCGCCTTGCGCTGCCCGGCCGGCCGTACGACCTCCGCGCCGGACACGACGACCGTGCCGGACCGGCCGTGGTAACCGATGGGGAGGTGCTTCCAGTTCGGCGTCAGCGGATCCGGCGCGTCGGGACGGAAGATGCGGCCCACGTTCCGGGCGTGGTTCTCGGAGGCGTAGAAGTCGACGTAGTCGGCCACCTCGAAGGGCAGGTGCGGGGTGACCGAGGACAGCGGGTGGAAGTACGGCGCGATCGTCTCCCGGTGCGAGGGCACCGTCAGCCATGCCGTCAGGGCCCGCCGCAGGTCGGACCAGGCCGTGCGGCCCGCCGCCAGCAGGGGGTTCAGCGTGGGGTGCGCCAGCAGCGCGGCGTAGGGGGAGCCGAGGGCGTGCGCCGCCGCGGCGGCGTCCAGTACGTGATCGCCGAGACGGACCCCGACGGTACGAGGTGCTCCGGACGCGCCGAGGGAGAAGACGCCGTAGGGGAGGTTGTGCGGACCGAAGGGGTGGCCCTCGGGGACGTCGAAGGGGTGACCCTCGGGGACATCGAAGGGGGGCATCGGGGGGTGCCTCGCTCTCGTGCGTTCCGTCGTACCTCTGGTCGCGGCTCACGTTACGGGGCGGTGCCAAGATCGGGGAGTGTCTAAAGAGTTCGCAATGTCCTGATAGGGGAGGGTCGGAAGGAAAGGTTCCGGCTTAGCGTCCTCTGGGGGACTACGGACGGGGTGGGTCCGGGTCCGGTAGGGGGGACACGTGGGGGGACCCGTGGCCATGGGTACTTGGGGTGCGCCGGTACAGGCGGACCGAGGCGTTCCGGGGCTCGTCGTGAAGCTCGGCGACTATCCGCTGCACCACGGCGGCGTCGGAGCCATCCGCAGCCTGGGCCGGCTCGGCGTGCCGATGTACGCGATCACGGAGGACCGGTACACACCGGCCGCCGCCTCGCGCTATCTGCGACGCGCGTTCGTGTGGCCGACCACCGGGACGGAGGAGCCCGAGTGGCTGGTGGACGGACTGCTGCGCATCGGCCGGCGCATAGGACGGCCCACCGTGCTCATCCCCACCGACGAGGAGGCCGCGGTGCTCATCGCCGAGCACCAGGAGGAGCTCGCGACCCGCTTCCTCTTCCCCCGCGTCGACGCCAAGCTCCCGCGCCGCCTCGCCAGCAAACAGGGGCTGCACGAACTCTGCGTGGAACACGGCATCGCGAGCCCCGCCAGCGCGTTCCCGCAGTCGTACGCGGACGTGGAACGGTTCGCGGAGACCGCCCGCTTCCCCGTCGTGGCCAAGAACCGGGAGGCGTTCGAACGGCGCAGGCAGCCCGCGGTGAACGGGACGACCCGCATCGCCGACCGGCAGTGCCTGCTGCGGCTGGCCCGCGGCTGGGGCGAGCGGCCCGGGGTGATCCTCCAGGAGTACCTGCCCCGCGAGGACGCCGAGGACTGGATCGTGCACGCCTGCTTCGACGCGGACTCCACCCCCCTCGCGATGTTCACCGGGGTGAAGGTGCGGTCGTGGCCGCCGCACGCGGGGATGACGGCGAACGCGTACGTCGTCGACAACCCCGAACTCGCCGACATCGCCGCCCGGTTCATCAAACAGATCGGGTTCACGGGGGTCATCGACCTCGACCTGCGGTTCGACCGACGGGACGGGCGGTACAAGCTGCTGGACTTCAACCCGCGGATGGGCGCGCAGTTCCGGCTGTTCGAGAACGAGGCCGGGATCGACGTCGTACGCGCCATGCACCTCGATCTGACCGGACGCCCGGTGCCGGAGGGAGAACAACTCGCCGGGCGGCGGTACATCGTGGAGAACATCGATCTGCCGGCCCTGCTCGCCTACCGGCGCAGCGGTTACACCACCCCGCACGCGCCGCCGCGCGCGAGCGGTACGGAGCTGGCGTGGCTCGCGGGTGACGACCCGCTGCCGTTCCTCACGATGCTCGCCCGCTTCGTACGGCCGGGTGCGAAGCATCTCTACCAGCTGTGGCGGGACAACCGCCTCGGCAACACCCATGTGCGCCCCTAGCCCGTAGGGCCGCCGGCGCGCGTGACCACACGAAGTAGACATGAAGCGTCCTGGGGAGGGACTTCGTGATTCAACCGGTAGCAGTCATCGGTGCCGGGCCGTTCGGTCTGTCCACCGCCGCGCATCTGCGCGCGCACGGCATCCCGGTCCGTGTCTTCGGTGAACCCATGGTGAGCTGGCGGGACAACATGCCCGCCGGGATGTTGCTGAAGTCGACACCGGCGGCGTCGAACATCGACGCGCCGCAGCACGGCCACACCCTCGCCGACTACTGCGACGCGGCGGGCGTCCGACGGCTGGTGACGGACGAGGACATCATCCCCGTCGAGACCTTCATCTCCTACGGCGAGTGGTTCCAGCAACGGCTCGTGCCCGACCTGGAACGGGTGCGCGTGGTCTCGGTGGACCGAGGCAGGAGCGGCGGCTTCGAACTGAAGCTGGACTCGGGCGAGTTGTTCACGGCACGGGCGGTCGTCGTGGCGAGCGGCCTGTTCGGGCTGGCGCACCTGCCGGCCGAGCTGGCGGGCGCGGCCGTGGACGGCCCCACCCCCCTGGGGCCCGTCTCGCACAGCTCCCAGCACGCCGACCTGAGCCGGTTCGAGGACAAGGACCTGATCGTCGTGGGCGCGGGGCAGTCCGCCCTGGAGACGGCGGTACTGGCGGCCGAGGCCGGCGCGCGGGTGCGGGTCGCCGCGCGCGGGCGGGGGGCCGTGGCCTTCGGCGCGCCCCCGTGGAAGCAGCCGAGGCTGCGCCCCGAGTCGCCGTTCGGACGGGCCTGGTCGCTGTGGGCGCTCAGCTACTACCCGCACCCCTACCGGTATCTGCCCGCCGCCACCCGGCACCACCTGGTCCGCCGGGTGCTGGGCCCGCTGGGGGCGTGGTGGCTGCGGGACCGGTTCGAGGGCCGTGTGGAGGTGCGGGAGGTGGAGCGGGTCGTGCGGTCCGGCGTCATCGACGGACGTCCGGTCCTCGTGGTGCGCGAGCACGACGGCCGTACGGTCGAGATGGGCGCCGATCATGTCATCGCGGCGACGGGGTACCGGGTGGACCTCGGGGCGATGGGGTTCCTCGGGCACGAACTCCGTACGGAGCTGGGGACGAGCCGGGGGACGCCGGTGCTGGGGGCGGGGTTCCGGTCGTCGATCCCGGGGCTGTACTTCACGGGGTTGCCGGCGGCGGCGTCGTACGGGCCGGTGATGCGGTTCGTGTGCGGGACGGAGTTCGCTTCGCCTCGGTTGGCTCGGCATCTCGCTGCGGCGCATGGGTGAGTGAGGGGCCGGGTTCAGCTCGGGGGGTGCGGTGCGTCGCGGGGTGCCGGGCCGGTGGGGCTTCTCGCGCAGTTCCCCGCGCCCCTTTCGAGGCCTGCGGCCGTCTCAAGGGGCATGCGCCCCGTACCGCCTCGCTGAACCCCCGTTCGGGAAAAGCGAGTTGACGTAGAGGGGGCTGGGGCGGTCGGGGGGCCGTACGTCGTCCGGTTCGGGTCGAACCGATGGGGCGTGGCATCCGTATTCTCTGATCATGGCCGCTCCCACCGCATATTCACTCATCGCCACTGACCTGGACGGAACGCTCCTGCGCAGTGACGACACGCTCTCCGACCGGTCCCTCGCCGCGCTGGCGCGGGCCACGGAGGCCGGTGCCCAGCACCTCGTGGTGACGGGACGGCCGGCACCGAGAGTGCGCCCCCTCTTCGACGACCTCGGCAGCAGGGGGCTCGCGGTGTGCGGACAGGGCGCGCAGTTGTACGACCCCGGCGCGGACCGGCTGCTCTGGTCGGTCACCCTGGACAGGGAACTCGCCGAGACCGCGCTCGGCAAGATCGAGGCGGAGGTCGGACAGGTGTACGCGGCCGTCGACCAGGACGGCGTCGACGGCCTCACCCTGATCGAGCCCGGCTACCTCATGCCGCACCCCACACTGCCCGCCGTGCGGGTGCCGCGCCGGGACGACCTGTGGTGCGAGCCGATCAGCAAGGTGCTGCTGCGCCATCCCTATCTGTCGGACGACGAACTGGCCTCGGCGGCGCGGATGGCGGTCGGTTCGCTGGCGACGGTCACCATGTCGGGGCCCGGCACCGTCGAACTCCAGCCATGCGGCATCACCAAGGCGACGGGTCTCGCGCTGGCCGCCGACCACCTCGGGCTGACCCCGGACGAGACCATCGCCTTCGGGGACATGCCCAACGACATCCCGATGTTCGACTGGGCCGCGCACGGTGTCGCCATGGCCAACGCCCACCCCGAGCTCAAGGCCGTCGCCGACGAGGTGACCCTCTCCAACGAGGACGACGGGATCGCGGTGGTGCTGGACCGGCTGTTCCGCTGAAACGAACGTTCCCCTGGGCCCGCCGGCCCAGGGGAACGAGTGCGGAGCCGGTGGGGCTCAGTACGGACCGAACACGTTGTCGATCGAGCCGTACCGGTCGGCGGCGTAGTTGCAGGCCGCCGTGATGTTCGCGACCGGGTCGTACGGGTCGTACGGGGTGCCGGAGACGTGGTACGCGGCGAACGTCGGGTCGATGACCTGCAGCAGGCCCTTCGACGGGGTGCCCGCGGCCGCGTTGGAGTCCCAGTTGTTGATCGCGAGCGGGTTGCCCGACGACTCGCGCATGATGTTGCGGTGGATCCCGTTGTACGACCCGGGAATTCCCTTTTGCGCCATGATGTCCAGCGACTCGCGGATCCAGCCGTCGAGGTTGTTCGGGTACGTCTTGACCGACGCCTGCGTGGCCGTCGCGGTCTTCGGCTTCGTCGACGCCTTCTTCGCGGGCGTCTTCGTGCCGGTCACCTTCAGCTTCAGGCCCGGACGGATCAGGGCCGGGTTCTCGCCGACGGCGGCGCGGTTGTCCTTGTAGAGCCGCTGCCAGCCGCCCTTGGTGCCGTGCTTGCGGGCGATCGAGGAGAGCGTGTCGCCGGAGACCACGGTGTAGTTCGTGGACTTGGGCAGCGTCGCGGCCGGCGCGGACTGCGGGGCCGACTGGACGGAGCCGACGGCCTGGGCCGGGGTGGCGGCGCTCGCGGTCGTGGCGACCGTGAGCGGGAGGGCCAGGGCGGCCCCGCCCGTTCCGGCGGCCAGCACGCCACGGGTGAACTTGTTGCTTCTGGGACGGCGGTGTTTGCCTGCGGGCATGGCGGATTCCTCTCCGTCGCCTGCGGGGTGAGCTGTCGGGTTCGGGCTGGAGATGCCCGGCCGTGCGCGTCGTCCCGGCGGCCGCTGTGCGTGCCGCGTCCGCCGGTCGTGCCGCGCGTGGCTTCACCCCTAGCCGGTCCGATGGGGGAAATGTCGGACCGGCGCTTACCTGGGTCCCCCGCTCCTGCCGTGCGTGGATGAGTGGTGATGGGTGGGGAGTCCGGGCGGCGGCAGGATTTGGCGGTCCGTCCGGACGGGGTGTGAACGTATGCGAGAGCACACGATCGGAACAAGTCCCGGTTTGGCCGGTAGGTCTAGTTGACCTTGACTTTGGTGTGATTCGGCGGCAATTTCCGATGCGTCTTCCGGGTTCAACTTGCCTACCGCAAAGGGAAAGTCGACGTAATGACGGTGGTTTGTACTGTCCGGCTCGGGTGACTCAACTCACGGGAGGAGTCGGGTGAAGTTCTGGTATACGGCAAATCGGTCAACTCGGGCCGGGTGTGCTCGGTCGTCCCCAGGGGTGCCCGGGGGCCATCGAGGGGCCTCGCGCGGGTGCCGTACGCGCGTCGACCCGTGGGCGCTCGTGGTGATCGAAAGGTGACCGGATACGCTGACTCGGGTGATGGCAGCGACAGATCGACAAACTGTGTCATCGCCCGTGAGAGCGATCCAGACCGACCGTGTGACCGTGTGACCGTCAGTAGACGTCAGCAGACAGGAGAACCCCTCGTGACCGTCGTCGAGCCGTTTGGGCTGAGCGCGCGGGACCAGGCTCTCGAAGCCGATGTCCAGGCCGGAATGGCGGCCGTCGAGGAGGGTCTGCTGGAGGCGACCAAGAGCTCGGTCCCCTTCATCCAGGAGGCCGCCCAGCATCTGCTGCGCGCCGGCGGCAAGCGGTTCCGCCCGCTGCTGGTGATGCTCGCGGCGCAGTTCGGCGACCCGTACGCGCCGGGTGTCGTGCCCTCGGCCGTCGTGGTCGAGCTGACCCACCTGGCCACGCTGTACCACGACGACGTGATGGACGAGGCCGAGGTCCGCCGGGGCGTGCCGAGCGCCAACGCCCGCTGGGACAACTCCCTCGCCGTCCTCACCGGCGACTTCCTCTTCGCCCGCGCCTCCCACGTCCTCGCCGACCTCGGTCCCGACGCCGTCCGCATCCAGGCCGAGGCCTTCGAACGGCTGGTCACCGGACAGATCCTGGAGACCGCCGGGCCGCGCGACGGACGCGACCCGATCGAGCACTACCTCGACGTGCTCGGCGGCAAGACCGGCTCGCTGGTCGCGGTCGCCGGACGGCTCGGCGCGCTGATGGCCGGGGCCGACGAGACCGTGGTCGACGTGCTGACCCAGTACGGAGAGCGGCTCGGTGTCGCCTTCCAACTCGCCGACGACGTCCTCGACATCGCCTCCGACTCGCACGAGTCCGGCAAGACCCCCGGCACGGACCTCCGCGAGGGCGTGCCGACCATGCCGGTGCTGCGGCTGCGCGAGCGGGCGGGCCGGCTGGGGCTGGCGGACGACATCGCCCTGTGCGAACTGCTCGACTCCGACCTCACCGACGACGCCCGGCACGCCGAGGCCCTGGCCCGGCTCCGCGTCCACCCCGCCCTGGAGCAGGCCCGCCGCGACACCATCCGCTACGCGGAGGAGGCCCGCGCCGTCCTGGCCCCCCTCCCGGAGTGCGACGCGAAGGCGGCGCTGGTGGAGCTGTGCGACGCCGTGGTGCACCGCGCCGGATAGCCACCGGAGAAGTCACCAGCCATCGGTCGTCGGCGGCGTCCCCTACGGGTTGTGGGGAGGCGCCGCCTCGTCATGTCATCCCTGACGGTCCGCCATGTCATCCCGTAGCAGTACGTGGAGTTGAGTCCCGAGTCTGACGACTCCCTCCGGCCGATTTGGTCAGATGGGTATCACCACTCCTCACCGATTCGGGTGAGAATGGCGGCTGAGAGCAGACGCCGCCGCCGACGACGGAGGTAAGGCACACATGGCACCGTACGCAACCGACGACAACGCCGGGTCCGGCGACGCGGCCGCGCTCGCGGCCGAGGCCGAGGAGGCGCGCTCGGCACGGCGACGCAAGGCCGCGCGGTACGTCGTCCCGGTCACCGTGCTGGGCGTGGCCGCCGCGACCATCGGGCTCGTCCCGGCCTTCGCCGGCTCCGGTGACCCCGATCTGCCGAAGATCAGCGCACAGGAACTCATCGAGAAGATCGCCGCGTCGGACGTCCAGCAGGTGTCCGGCACGGTGAAGATCACCACGGACCTGGGCCTGCCCGACCTGGGCGGCCTGGCGGACAGCCTGGGAGCGCAGGGCGCGCCCGGCGGCGACGGCGGTTCCTCCGCGGACCCCTCCTCCAAGCTTCTCGAACTCGCCACCGGCACCCACACGTTGCGGATCGCCGCCGACGGCCCCGACAAGCAGAAGCTGTCGCTGCTGGACGAGGCGGCCGAGTACAGCGTCATCCACAACGGCGACGACCTGTGGGCGTACGACAGCGCCTCGAACGAGGTCTACCACGCGACCGGCGCCGGCCCGGAGGGCGAGGGGAAGGACCGTGCGGGCAAGGGCGGCGAGGACGCCCCCGACACCGCCGAGGACGTGCCCGCCACGCCCCAGCAGCTCGCCGAGGAGGCCCTGAAGGCCGTCGACGACACCACGTCCGTGACCGTGGACGGGACCGCGCAGGTCGCCGGGCGGGACGCGTACAAGCTGGTCGTCAAGCCGAAGCAGTCCGGTTCGACGGTCGGGGCGATCTCGATCGCCGTCGACGCGAAGACGGGGCTGCCGCTGAAGTTCACGCTCACCCCGTCGAGCGGCGGCGCGGCCGTCGTGGACGCGGGCTTCACGAAGGTCGACTTCGGCAAGCCGAGCGCGTCGACGTTCGATTTCACCCCGCCGAAGGGCGCGAAGGTCACCGAGGCCGACGAGGTCGAGAAGTCGGGCAGCCACGAGTCCGGCTCCGGCGACTCCGTGTTCGAGGGCCCCGGCAAGAACGGGGAGTTCAAGGACGGCAAGGGTCCCAAGGGTCCGAAGGGCTCCGAGGAGGAGTTCGCGAGCGGGCTCGACGGGCTGAAGATGATCGGCGAGGGCTGGAGCACGATCGCCGTGATCGACGGCGGGTCCGAGGCCGGCATGCCCACCGGTGGCGGCGAATCGTCCGGCGACGCCCGGGTCGACGGCTTCCTGAACTCCCTCGGCGACCAGGTCAAGGGCGACTTCGGCTCGGGTACGGTCTTCAAGACCCGGCTGATCAACGTCCTCTTCACCGACGACGGCACGGTCTACGCGGGCGCCGTCACCAAGGACGCCCTGGTGAAGGCGGCCGACGCGGCGAAGTAGAGCCGCCGGCTCGCTGGACCGGTCGGTGAGCCGGCCTGGTTGACCGGTCGGGGCGGTGGAGCGGTGGCGCCGGTCCGGTGGGCCGGGGCGGTGGAGCGGTGATGCCGATCCGGTGGGCCGGGACGGTGGAGCGGTGGACCGCCGATCCGGTGGGCCGGGGCGGTGAAGTAGTGAAGTCCGGCCGTGGGCCGGGACGGCTGATCCGCCGTCCCGGCCCATCGGCCGTACCCGAGGGGAGCCATGAGCGACGCAGCCATCCACACCCAGGGGCTGACCAAGACCTTCCGCGGCGGACAGGTGGCCGTGGACCACCTGGAACTGACGGTTCCCAGCGGCAGCGTCTTCGGCTTCCTCGGCCCGAACGGCTCGGGCAAGACCACCACCATCCGCATGCTGATGGGCCTGATCGAGCCGACCTCGGGCACGGCCCAGGTCCTCGGCCGGCCCATGCCGCGCTCCACCCGGACCGTCCTCCCGCACGTCGGCGCCCTCATCGAGGGCCCCGCCCTGTACGGCTTCCTCTCCGGCCGCGACAACCTGCTCCGCTACGACTCCGCCGACCCGACCGCCGACCCGCGCACCCGGCGTACGCGGGTCGCCGCCGCCCTCGACCGGGTCGGGCTCGCGGCGGCCGCCGGCAAGAAGGCCAAGGCGTACTCGCTGGGCATGAAACAGCGGCTGGGCCTCGCGGCGGCCCTGCTGCAGCCGCGCCGCCTCCTCGTCCTCGACGAGCCGACGAACGGGCTGGACCCACAGGGCATGCGGGAGATCCGCACCCTGGTGCGGGAGTTGGCGTCCGACGGCACCACCGTCTTCCTCTCCTCCCACCTCCTCGACGAGATCGAGCAGGTGTGCACCCATGCCGCCGTCATGGCCCGGGGCCGGCTCATCACCCAGGGCCCGGTGACCGAACTGGCCGCCGGCGCACGCGGCCGCCTGGTCGTCACCACCCCGGACACGGCGGACGCGGCCCGGGTGCTCAAGGAGCAGGGAATCGCCGACGTGATCGTGGACGAGGGGGACGAGCCGGGTGAGAGGGCCGAGGGGGCGGAGGGCGCCGGGACCGGGGCGGGAGGCCGCGTGACCGCGGAACCCCCGCCGCCCGACCGCGACCTCGCCGAACTGAACGCCGCGCTGGTCACCGCGGGCGTCCGCGTCCGCGGCTTCGCCCTCGAACGCGCCTCCCTGGAGGACGCGTTCGTGGCACTCACGGGGGAGGGTTTCGATGTCGCGGGCTGACACACCCGGGGCGCAGGCCGCGCCGGACGCCGCCGCCCAGCCGGACGCCGCCCCGCCGCAGGCTGCCGGGCAGGTCACCCCTGGGCCGACCGTCCCCCTCCGTACCCCCAGCCTCCTCTGGACCTTCGGCCTGTTCCGCAGCGAACTGCTCACGACCTTCCGGCGCTGGCGGACGATCGCGCTGCTGGGCGTGCTCGCGGCGGTGCCGATCCTGGTCGGGATCGCGGTGCGGATCGAGACGGGCGACGGGTCGTCGATGGGCGGCGGACCGGAGGGCGGGGGCGGCGGGGGCGGGCCCGCGTTCATCGCGCAGATCACCAACAACGGCCTGTTCCTGGTCTTCACGGCGCTGGCCGCGACGCTCCCCTTCTTCCTGCCGATGGCCGTCGGCGTGGTCGCCGGGGACGCGATCGCGGGCGAGGCGAACGCGGGCACCCTGCGCTATCTCCTGGTCTCACCCGCCGGCCGGACCCGGCTGCTGCTCACCAAGTACGCGACGACCATGACGTTCTGCCTGGTCGCGACGCTCGTCGTGGCGGCGTCGGCGCTGGCGGTCGGGGCGCTGCTGTTCCCGCTCGGGGACCTGACGACGATCTCCGGCACCCGGATCAGTTTCGCCGAGGGCCTGTGGCGGGCCCTGCTGATCGCGCTGGCGGTGGCCGCGTCACTGATCGGGGTGGCGGCCCTCGGGCTGTTCATCTCCACCCTCACCAACAGCGGGATCGCCGCGATGGCCACCACGGTCGGGCTGCTCATCACCGTCCAGATCCTCGACCAGATCCCCCAGCTCGACGCCCTCCACCCGTACTTCTTCTCCCACTACTGGCTCTCCTTCGCCGACCTCATGCGCGAGCCGGTCTACTGGGACGACCTCCAGCGCAACCTCGGCCTCCAGGCCGTGTACGCGGCGGTGTTCGGCTCGGCGGCGTGGGCGAGGTTCACGGCGAAGGACATCACCGCCTGACGCGACCGCTCAGGCGGCGGCCTCCTCGGTGTCGTACGGGAAGCGCGCGAACGGGGGCTCCGTGGTGAGGAAGGTCTTCGCGCGGGTCAGGGCGGCGGTGTCGCGGAGGACGTCGCCGGGCTTGCTGCCGTTGCCCAGCAGCACCCCGCCGAAGCGCATGCCCAGGTACGCGGCGGAGTGGTTGAGCGTGCCGACGAGGGGCTCGGCGACCTCCTCCTCTTCATGGGCGAGCGCGGTGACGCCCCACAGGGTGCGGCCGGCCATGTTCTTCTTGAAGTCGAGGCCGGGGGTGCGCAGCCAGCCCGACCAGTGGTCGAGGTAGCGCTTGACGTGGGCGGACACGGAGTACCAGTACAGCGGCGACGCGATCACGATGTCCGTGGCCGCGAGCGTGGCGTCCAGCAGCAGCGCCCTGTTGTCGCCCTCGGGCCGTACGTGGTCACTGTCGTGCCGCAGGTCCTCGAAGTCGGGCAGCGGGTGCCGGGCCAGATCGATCCACACCTGCTCGACGTCGTCCGGCAACTGCTCCGCCGCCGCACGGGCCAGCATCTCGGTGTTGCCGTCGGACCGGCTGCTGCCGAGCACGAACAGGAAACGGCGGGTCATGGGGTCCCCCTGGGTCAGTGGCCTGCGCGCACGGCCATACGGCGTGCGGCGATTACAAGCGTCAACAATAAATGCATGCGCATGAGAATGCCAGGGGGGGAGAGTCAAAGGGAGGTCGCGGCGGGTGTGCTGTCGTGGGAGGCGGGCGTCGGCGGCTCCAGAAGCAGGGCCATCACCCCGACGAGGGTCGCGCTGCTGACGATCTCCCGGCGGGCGATCATGCCGGGGATCTCGGTGAGGGGGATCCACTCCACCCGGTCGGACTCGTTGAGCTCCGTCGGCGCACCGATCCGCCGGGCGTCGTCCGTACGGAAGACGAAGTGCTGGGTGTCGGTGATGCCGGCCGCCGGCTGTGCGTACACCAGTTCCCGCAGCGACCCCGGGCGCCACCCCGTCTCCTCCTCCAGCTCCCGCGCCGCCGCCTCCTCGGGCGACTCCCCGTCCTCGACCAGGCCCATGGGCAGCTCCCACGCCCAGGTGTCCGTGACGAAGCGGTGGCGCCACATCATCAGGACCCGGCGCCGGTCGTCGACCGCCGCCGTGACCGCGAGGTCCCGCAGCCGGACGACGTGGTGGTCGCCGCGCGTCCCGTCGGGCCGCTCGACGTCCAGCGACCGCAGCCGCACCCACGGGGTGTCGTGGATCGTGCGTTCACCGTGGACGGTCCATCTCATGCCGGGTCCTCGCTCTCTTGTCCGCGGTGCGTCCGGGCGGCCTCGGCGGCGCACGCGGTACGCAGGAGCGCCGCCTCCTCGCCGTGCCGGGCGACGAGTTGGAGGCCGACCGGGCAGCCGTCGGCGCCGAAGCCGGCCGGGATGCTCAGCGCCGGGTGGCCGCTGAGGTTGAACCCCCAGGTGAGCGCCGTGGAGTAGCGCTCCCCCGGCCCGTCGTGGCCGTGCGGGGCGTTGGGCGTGGTGGGGGTGAGGATCAGGTCGGCCTCGCGGAAGAGGGCGGCGAGCCGCCGGTCGTTCTCGGCGCGGAGTTCCCGGGCGGCCCGCACGGCTGCCGGGTCGGCGTCCGGCGCACGGCGGAGGGCGAGCCAGGCCGGTGCCGGGTCCTCCAGGCGTACGGGGTTGTGCTGGGGTCGGAGCCGTACGAGTCCGGCTTCTTCGAGGTGGAGCGCGGCGGCGTGGGCGATCGAGGCGGGCTCGGCGTCGGTGTCGGCGAAACCGAGGTCGGCCGACCAGACAGCCGTGAGAGGAGGGCACGCCCCCTCGCCCGTCTCGCCCGTGACGCACCGCCAGTACGCCGCCGCGTCCGAGGCGTGGCGGGTGAGGACGCCGGCCGCCGCGAGGCCCGTGCGGTCGGCGGAAGGCAGTCGCCCGTTCGTGGTCTTCAGGCCGACGACACCGCACCACGCCGCAGGGATCCGCACCGACCCGGCGCCGTCCGTCCCGGTCGCCAGCGGTACGAGGCCCGCCGCCACCGCCGCCGCGGACCCGGCGGAGGAGCCGCCCGGAGTCCGGTCGGCCCGCCATGGGTTGACGGTCCGACCGCCGGCCCCGAGCCCCCAGGTCTGCCAGGGGGTGCCGGGGCCGGGCACCGAGGTCGCGCCCACGGGCACGCACCCGGCGGCGACCAGTGCCCGCGCCGCCGCCGTACGGAGCCCGGCCCGCCCCTTCACCCCGATCGGCACGCCGGCCAACGGCAACGACACCCCTGCCGCGACCTGCGCATCCACCTCTCCGGCCCGCCGCAGGGCATCCTCCGCCCACACCTCGGTGAAGGCACACAGAACGTGGTCGGCCCGTGCTATGCGCTCCAGCGCCTTCGCCACCTCGTCGACTGCTGTCGTCTCACGGGCCCGGACGGACGCGGCGATCTCCGTGGCAGGGCGTGCTGCCTTCTTCACCGCACGTTGCCGAAACCCTCGGCGTCCGGGCGCGCTTGGGCCGAAGGGGGCTCCTCAAGGTGCGCGGACGCGGGGGGAGCGGTGCAGGGAGGCCGACGACCACCGGGCCCCGGCGCTCGCGTCGGCTCCGGCGGTGCGGTCTCAGGCATGGAGCCGCACCGAGATCCGCAGACCGGCGCCGTTCTCCCGCAGGGTGAACAGCGCCGCTTCCTTCAGTACCGCGGCCGGAAGCTGCGTCCCCTCGGGCAGGGCCTTCGGCGTGCCGTCGCTCACCTTCAGCTCGATCACGGGTGTCGCGCCGCTTTCGGCGTCGGTCTCGCCGTACGCGATGCCGTCGTCCGTGAGCGCGCGGACACCGATGGTCCGCCGGGTGCCGTCGCCCTGGAGGCAGAGCCCGGCGCCCGACTCGGTGTCGAAGACGACGGAGTTGTGGGCGACATAGCGGCCGTCGGGGGAGGAGACACCGTCGGCGACGGTGAACGCCGGCTTCTCGCCACAGGCCGTGCTGCCCAGGAGACGGCCGGTGTCCAGGTCGTGCACGGACCAGACGGGGGTGTCCGAGTCGGCGGCGTTCCAGCCGGCGATGAACACTCCCTCTCGGACAGCGGCGATGTGTCCCTTGGGGCTGTCGGCCAGTCCCGGGTCGGCGCCCTTCGGCGCGATGTCGCGGGACGACCACCCGGCTTCGAGGCCGAAGCCGTCCAACGAGCCTTGCGACACGGGGCCCTTCGGGGTCACTGCCACCACGGGTTGGCTGCCGCACATGAGCGTGCAGTCAGGGATCCGGTCCGCGTCGTCGTACTGCGTGACCTTGCCGGTCGCGGCGTCGACGGACGCGGCGAGCATGCTGGGATTGTCCTCCCACGCGACGAGCAGCCCGGCCTCGCTGCCTCCGGTCCGGACCTGGACCGTGCCCTGGTTGGCGGTGACGGGCACGGTGGCACGGTGCAGGGGGGCGACGGAGGCGCCGGAGGAGTCCATCGCGTAGAGATCGACCTGTACGACCTCGTTGCTCTTGGTGAGAGCGTCCTCCTCCTGACGGCCGTGCGCCCAGGCCGCGACATACGTGCGGCCGTCCTGCCGGACGACGGTGACCTGTGGGATCTCGGCGTTGTCCTCGTCGTACCCGTAGGACGGCTTGTCGGTGATCACTGTCGGCACCTGGTAGGGGGCGCTCGTCCACCGCACCTTGCCCGTGGCGGCGTCGCGTGCCTGGACCGTGTAACCCTCGTCGGAGCGGAGGATGTACGTGACCGTCTCTCCGTCCGTGGCCACCGGCATCTGCGACTCGGTGCTCTCCGGGACCCAGTCCACTTCCTGGTCCCAGCCCTTGGCGCCGTCGTACCCGGACGGAACGGTGACGTCCGCCAGGGTCGGGGCCTTCGTACCGGAACCCTTGCCGTCCCGGCCGGTGTCCGAGCCTCCGTCACCGTCCGAGCTGCATCCGGCGAGCAGCACCCCTGCCAGGGTGACGGCCACGGCTGCCTTCGTCCTGTACATCCTCTTCCTTCTCGTCGTGGGGGTGGTCATGGGCGCAGGCTGCCGCGCCTCGGACGGTTTTACACCGTGCGTGCTCGAACGTCAGCCGTCGTACTCCTCGACCGTAGGCGCCACCTTGGCCCGGTGCCCGCCCTGCTTGCAGCCCGCGAACGGTCCAGCGGGGGAACGGAGTTCGGCGAGTACGGGGCCGAGGTGATCGCGATGCCACACGGCGGGGCCGGAGGCTCCGGCCGCCGGGTCGGTGCATTCCTGCCAGGCCAGCCAGAGGGCGTGCAGCCGTGCGATCGCTTCCAGGTGCTCCCACCAGCGGGGGCACCAGGGCTGCTGGGAGGTGGCCTCGCGCCCGTAGACGGGCAGGAGGAGGTCGGACACCCACAGGGCCAGGTTGCGCATCTCCTCGGCGTAGTCCGCGCCGTCCAGGTAGAGGATGAACGGCGGTGCTCCGCCCGGTTCCTCGGTCGTGGTCATCGGACCGCCTTCTCAAGGGCACGAGCGGTGATGGCCTTCACCTCGGCCTGGGCGGCGGCCTGGATGCGGTCGGCGCCCGGTTCGGCGTACCAGGGGCGGAGTCGGATCATGGCGGGTCTGATGCCGGTGGCCAGCAGCAGCGCGGTGCCCTTGGGGAGGGCGCGGATGCGGTCGGCGGGCAGGATGCGCTCCAGACGGTAGGAGGTGGAGCGGGAGCGGCCGTCCTTGCTCCGGGAGTAGCTGACGGTCGACACGTCGTGCTCGCCGACCAGTCGGGACACCTTCTCCACGAAGTCCGCGTCGTCGAGGCCGGCACCCAGCAGCTTGATGGTGGCCGCGCCCCACAGGGCGTCCATCCCGGCTTCGCCCCAGACACGTACGCCCTGGCGGTAACTCTGCAGCAGAGTCACGATGTTGATGCCGCGGGAGCCGAGGTGGGAGTAGAGGTCGGGCAGGTCGGAGATACGGCAGACGTTCGCGGCCTCGTCCAGCACGGCCGTCATCGGCGGGTCGAGACGGCCGCCCATGCGCTCGGCGGCGACGACACCGGCGCGCAGCACCGAGTCCGCGGCGGCCGCGATGACTCCCGCGGCCGAGCCACCGCCGTCCTTCGACAGCAGGTACAGGGTGTCGTGGGAGAGCACGTGCCGGTCCGGCAGGAACTGCGGCATCTGCGGGTCCGGTGTGACCCAGGCGGCGATCGCCGGATCCAGCAGACAGGCCGCGCACTGCCGGGCCGTCTCGTAGATGCCGTCCCTGGTCTCGACGGCACCCTGGATGGTGCCCTGCAACTGGTCGGCCAGTGCCGGCATGCTCGCGTCGCGCAGCAGGTCGATGGGGGTGCGGTCGGCCGGGTCGGCCAGCCACGCCAGCACCTCGTCGATGCCGCGGCCGCCGCGGTTGGCGGCGTGGAAGAGCGCGGTCAGCGTGTTCTGCGCGGCGGAGATCCAGAAATCGCGCTTCGAGGCGTCGTCGTTGACCGCGCCCACGAAGTGGCCGGCCAGGCGGCGGGCGCCCTCGATGGTGGCCGCGTCGGCGAGCATGTCCCACCACATGCCGCGCGGGGTGTGGGCGATGCCCTGCGGGTCGAACGTCCAGACGGCGCCGACGCGTTCGCGTTCCGCGCGGGTGACGCTGTAGACGTCCGCCTTGTTGGAGGTCAGCAGGACACTGCCCTGGGCGCGCAGGACGCGGGGTACGGCGATGCCGGTGGACTTGCCGGCCCTCGGTGCCATCAGGTCCAGCTCGACGTCCTCGTAGCTGGAGCGCAGCTCGGGCCCCTTGGGCTCCAGGTTGCCCAGGAGGTTGCCTGTCTGGTCCTGTTCCAGTTTGGCGGCCTTGGCGAGCGACGGGCGCAGCGAACGGGCCCGCTCGGCCGCGCCCTTGGGCAGCAGACCGGCCAGTTCCTTGCGGTCGGCCAAGCCGTCGGGCCGCTTCACCCAGCCCTTTACGAGGATGACCAGGGCGATCACAAGGGCGACGAACACGCCGAAGACGGTCGCGATACCGGCCGTCACCGCGCTGCTTGAAGCAGTCGGCCACAAGGCACCCGGCCCGTCCTTGACCAGGGTCGCAAGGGTATCCAGCGAGAACGGTGGCGGATTCCAACCGCCGTCGGACACCGCCGCGCCTAGCGTGCCGCCCAGCCAGGCGCCGGCGAAGGCACCGCCGACGAGGACGACCGCGCCGGGGATGATCCAGGGCAGCAGGTCGTCGCCGGAGGACTGGGTCCTGCGGGTGGGGCGGCTGTTCATCTCGACGCCTCCCTCGGCTTCGCGAGGTTCAGTTTGTTCCCGGTCCAACGGGTGTTGGTGTTGTGCAGGTTGCGCTCGGTCTCCGTGATGGACACCTTGATCGGGATACCGGGACGACCACCGACCTTGATGAGGAAGCGGCCTCGGCCCGGAGGTTCCTCATTGCCGCCGGTGCTGGCCCAGCCGGGCGGCGAGGACCAGGAGGAGACCAGCTCGATCTCCCGCTCCGACATGCCGACGATCTCGCCCAGTTCACGCATCTCGGTGCGTGGCAGTCCCGCGCATACGACCATGCCGGCCCGCTCGACGAAGCCTCGGGCCTTTGCCCGGTCGGCCTCGTTGCCGAGGGCCTCCGCATCCTTCAGGGTGTGCGTGATCTTCGCGTCGCCGAGGCCGAGGGACCGGTTGAGGCGGGTGAGGGCGTCGATGCGTTCGACGATGCCGGAGGCGGCCCGGAGCGGGCGCCACAGTTCGTCCAGGACAGTGAAGAACCAGCGTTGGGGGGCCAGCCCCGCGTCCGCGAGGGCATGAGCGGCGGCCACGGTGCCGAGACCGTCCGACCAGGCCGCCAGCATCGCCGCAGCCGTGAGCTGGGTGTCGGCCTCACCGATCCGGGAGATGTCGACGCAGACAGCGGGCGAGGCGGGGTTGATACGGGTCGAGGTCTCGGAGGCGAATGTGTCACCCAGCGGGCCGTCGAGCACGCCCAGGAGCGAGCGGTGGAGGGGATCGACCGCCTCCTGGTAGCGCGCCTGGTCACCACGGTCGAGGGTGACCGCGCGGACCCGGTCCGGTCCCTCGTCCAGCACCCTCAGCAGGTCCGGGAGGAGCGGCGCCTTCCCCGACTTCGTACGTTCCGTCAGATGGTGCAGGCAGGCCGAGAGGACGGACTGCTCGTGGTCGTCCATGGGGCGGCCGCGGACGATGGTGATGAGCGCGGCGACCATGTTCAGAACCCGGCCGTGTGCCTCCGCCGCCAGGATCCGGCCCCGCTCCCCGCCGATCTGCTCCGCCGCCTCGCCCATCGCGCCGGGGTCGAGGACGTTGATGCCGCCGACGCCTCGGCCGATGGAGATCACCTGACCGCCGAGCGCCCGTACGGTGTCCGCGTAGTCGGGCTTGAGGTCGCCCAGCACGAGCGGGGTGATACCGGTCGCCGACATGCCGATCAACATCCGGTTGACCAGTGTCGACTTCCCGAGACCTGGCATGCCGAGCATGAACAGGGATGGGTTGGAGATGTAACGGGCCCGGGTGAACCAGGAGATGGGATCGCCGCACACGGTCGCGCCGGTGTGCAGATGCTGGCCCAGGGGTACGCCGGTCATCGGCGCGCCCGATCCCGCCGCGAACGGCCACAGGCCGCACGCCTGCACGGTCGTCGCCCGCCACATCGACGGCGGGTCGACGTGGCCGACCTGGCCGCCGCCCGGACCGAACCAGCCGCGCGGAGGTGCGGTGGCCGGGCGCGCCGGCCGCTGCTGCCTGTCCCCGCTCACAGCGCCTCCCTGACCTGGTACGGAACGAGTGTGTGCTCCCATGGGAGCAGGCCGACGGGCAGGGTGCAGGTGAACGCCGACGCCTGCATCCGGTCGGCCGGACGCATCAGGATGCGCGAGGACGCCTGGAGATTGCGTACGGTGATCGAGGCGTCCGCCAGCTCCTGCTCGTTGTCGACGGTGATCGTCACCATCATGGAGAACTCCACGAGACCGGCACCGGAGGCCTCCTCAGCAGCCGTCTGCTCCGCCGCACGTACCTCGGAGGTGGCGCGTGCCTCGACGAGGCCGCCCCGCGAACTCGCCATGAAGTGGGCGGAGCGGCGGTCTGACTCCACGATGCGGGCGGAGGTCGCCGGGTCGATCGGCCGGTAGATCAGCGAGACCCGCTTGCGGCGGGTGCCCGCGGCCGGCTCCAGCAGACCGCGCAGCACACTGGAGCGGACGGTGCCGCGCGGTGCGAGGGTCAGCATCCAGGTGCGCGAGACACCGGAGTCGTGCTTGTACGCGTTGACGGTCTCGACGGCGGCCGCGGGGCCGGCGTCGGCCCACTCGAGCCCGGTCGTCGCGTTCTCGGCGCGTGCGCTGAGCACGTCCGGGGCGATCGCCGGGTCGTAGGCCACGCGCACGATCTCGGCGAGCCGTTCGGCCGACAGCGGGTACGCGGACCCGCCGCCGGCGGCGATCAGCCCGGACAGCAGGCCCGGAAGCCGCATGGACAGGTCCGTGATCACGTCGTCGGTGTGCCGCTTGGGGCCACCGGTCGGACCGTAGGTCAGCGCGATGTACGTGTGCATCTCGGAGGAGGCGGACGGGTACCGCTGGACGACCTCCTCCATCACGGCGCGGGCCGCGGCGGGGGCGTCCGGCGAGATACGGGGGAGGACCTCGGCGGCGAGCCGGGTGCCCGTGTCCGGGGCGGTCTCGACGACGACCTGTGCGCCGCGCAGACCTGGCTCGTGGGAGAGCCGGGCCAGCCAGTCCCCCCAGGAGGCCACCCACACGTCGACCTGCTCGGGGTCCACCAGCGAGCCGCCGTCGGGCTCACAGGCGAGCACGACGGTGTAGAGGTTACGGCCCGGGTGGTGGATCACGCCGAACGCACGGTCGTAGGCGTCCCGGCCCTCGTGCATCTTGGTACGGGCCAGCAGACCGGGCGGCTGGAAGCGGCCTCCGGGACGGCGGGAGAGCGGGCCGGAGACGTAGGTGGTCGAACCGTTCGCCTTGCGCCTCATCCAGCCGATACGGATGGCGAGGAGCTGGTAGACGTTGCGGCCGTCCATCGTGCGCAGGGCGAGCGGGGCGAGGAAGACCGCCACGGGCACGAGCACCACGAAGGCCGCCATGATGGAGACCAACGAGGCCAGCAGCGCCACCAGGAGTCCGCCGAAGGCGACGACGGTACCGAGGAGGCCCAGGGGGCCGAGTCCGGGACGGCGAGGGCGCCGCCAGTTTCCGTACGTGGGACGCGTCATGGCGTCGCTGGACATGGGCTCTTCCTTCTTCCGGCTTGCGCCGGCTCATGGCCTGGCACGTGAGGGCGGCCGGGCCGGGTGTGGCCCCGGCCCGGACCGGTGTCGGCGTTCCGACGGGTTACTGGTTGTGGCCCTTCATCCCGTCGTTGTCATCGAGGGAGTTCATGACTTCGGTGGCGGCCGAGAGCTGGGCCTGGGCGACGACCGCCGCGGCCTGCACGGCGACGGCTGCTCCACCGGTCGCGGCACCCGCAGCGGCTGTCCCGCCCGCGGCACCCGCGCTTTTCGCGCCACCGGCGGCGACACCGCCACCGCCTGGGGCCCCACCGGACGGGCTTCCTGCGCCTGCGGAGGGCGAACCCTTCGGGCTGGACGAGGATCCGCCACCGCCACCGCCACCGCCACCGCCTCCACCGGCGAGGCTGACCGCGCCGCTGGCCACGTTGTTGGCGAAGTTGAGGGCGACCGTGCCGCCGGAGGTGCCGCCGAGTGCGGCGGTGGCCGGGACGATCAGCTTGAGCAGCGCCGGCAGCGCAAAGGTGGCCATGGCCAGCATGGCCATGCCCGCGATGACCTGGCCGACGTCATTGGGGTTCCGCGTCATCGCGGTGGCGGAGTAGATGATCAGGGCAGCCGCAGGCTTGTAGAGCAGCCAGGCGGCCAGCCAGCCGATGTGCTTCTTCCACCAGCCCTCGCCCCATCCGGTCATCGAGGACACGGCAGCGAGCGGAAGCGTGCCGACCAGCATGATCATGACGCCGATGCGGATGTACATCAAACAGATCTGCACGATGGTCGAGATCATCACGAGCAGGCCGAAGATGAGCATCAGGCCTGGGTAGTGCATCGTCATGACGCCCAGGATCGTCTCGGCCTGGTCGCCGAGGTTGGACGCCTCATAGACGTTGGCGGCATAGGTGTCCGCCGCCGTGGTGAGCGCCTGCACCACGGGGACCGCGAGCGCGCCCACGAGGAGCACTCTCCACATCCCCATGAAGGCGGCCTTCATGGACTCGCCACGCCGGTCGACGGCCATCCGGATACAGGCGAACAACAGGGAGGCCACGGCCACATAGCCGACCAGCATGTTGGTGGCACCCTTGATCTCATTGATCACTGGTTCCGGGCCCTGCGGTTCGATGTTGATCCAGACACCGGTGAGCGACTTGAGAACCTCCGATGTCGCCTCACCGATCGCCTTGGCGAAGGCCAGCACGCCACCGGCGGCGAGCGCCTCACCACCGGAGTTCAAAGCCCATTCCAGGCCCGCGCCGATGCAGTCGAATATCAGTGCGGAGCAGTCGGCCATCTCACGCCTCCCAGGTGACGAAGCCGTTGGTGCCGCTGACCTGCGCCACCCCGGAATAGATGGTGCCGTCCGACTCGGGGGCCAGCTTCCAGTCGCCTTCGTGCCAGGCCACGTTGACCGAAGCGGTGCCGTACACACCGGCGTTGGGGCCGCGGACCAGAACCATCACGGTGGCCGCTTCCTCGCTGTACGCGAGGACTGCGAACCCGGAGTATCCACTGGCCTCGGCCTTGCCCGACTTGCGTCGGTCCTCCTCCTGGGCGCGGCTGGCGGCCAGCGCGTCACGCCCCTGGCCCGGCACGACCTGACGTTCGATCACTTCCCGCCATCCCGCGTATCCGAGGTGGTCGGTGATGGAGTGGACGGCGAGCACCGCTCCCATCGGCGTGTGAGCGAAGCAGGACCAGACGGGGCCGTCGTATTTGAGCGGGCCGGCGCTTTTCGAGACGGGGACCAGGGTGGTGCCGTTGGCCCTCCAGCGGAAGTCCTTGGGTACCGCGGTGGGCTTCTTCTGGTCACTGTCGTCGGTACGGCAGCCCGCCGGTCGGGTGTCGCCGGCCCCGCCACTCCGTGTGGCGGTCGGGCTTGGGCTCGGGGCCGGATCGTCGTCCGCCCGCGTCGTGTCGCCGTCGCCACCGAGCGCTACCCCGACGACACCCATGAAGAGCAGGGCCAGAAGGAACGCGGCCGACAGGATCCAGCCGCGCTGCTGCCAGAAAGGTTTCTCCCACTCTCCACTCCCTCCCCTGGACGGGCCGGAGTTCACCATGGTCGCCCTTTCTCTCACCTTCCTCCGGAAGACCGATCTAGAAGACGAAGTTCACTATCGGTCCGGCCGTGGCAACCAGGACGCATCCGCCGAGGACCATGCCGAGGCGGCCCATGTGCTCGGAGCCCTCACCGCGCCGCATGGAGATCGCCATCATGGCGCCGGTGATCAGTACGCCGGCCACACCGGCCGCCGTACCCACCCACGCGAGGAGGCCGAGGACCGTGTCGACCTTGTCGGTGAGCTCCGTCGGCGCGTCCGCCTTGGGGGTCGGCGCGGCCAGGAAACCGTGTTGGACCTTCGTTGCGAGTGTTGCGAACATGCTTTCTCCCTGATTGTCGGCCGTTGCCGTGTGGTGGCTGAACGAGAGTGGCGGCTCGGGCTCCGTCGGCCCAAGTCATGTAGCGAATCAGCACCCGTTGGTGACATGTCCGCGACATTGGGTGGTGTCCTGGCGCGGGCGGCTGTGCGGTTCTGGCGGGCCTTGTCGCTGTGCAGTCGATGGACCGTCGTTCAGTTCAGGAGAAAAGTCACGACGGGGCCGGCCGTGGCGCCGAGCACGCAGGCGCTCATCACCAAGAGGAATTCGCGTAGATACTCGTCGCGGCCGCCGCTCCGCACGGCGATCGCCATACGGATTCCGATGAACAGCAGACCCGCCACCGCGGCAGCGGAGACGAGCCAGGCCATGTATCCGAGAATCTTGTCGAGTTCCATGGTGACGACGGGGCTGATCTCGATGGGCTCGGGTGACTTGTTGTCGAAGGGCGAGGGGGTCGCCACTGAAGCTCCTCGTCATGGTCTTTCCGGACGCGGCGCCGCGTCCGTGAGCAGACGGGCCAGTGCCGCGGTCTCCCGCGGCGCGGGGGCGGAGAGGTCACCGGTTCGCCAGGTGGGCACCCAGGGGACCCGGTGGACGCTGATCGCCGAGCCGATCACCTTGATGCGTTGGACCAGTTGGCGGGGCAGACGCCCCGGCGCGTCTGCCACCAGGACCGCCGCGACGGCCGTGAGACCGGGCGGTTGCTCTCCTCGGCGGAAGAGGTCGAGCGTCTGGGACAACGCCTGTAGTCCGGCGGCATGGGTACGGGCCACCAACAGAAGCGAATCAGGCTCCCCTTGGTCAGGCCGAGGCCAGGCCCGGCCGACGTCGACACCGCCGAAGACGGCCGCCATCGTCGTCGCGCCCGCTCCGCCGTGCACGGACACCCAGGCCAACCGGCCCGGAACCAGCGGCACTTCGGCCGCCTGCGGAGGTGGTGCCGCTTGCTCAGGCGTGGTGACCGGTCCTCGTAGCCAGATCTCCGGCCCACCTGGCGTGCTCCCTTGCACCGCCGAATCTCCCCCCCCGTGCTGAATCAACGGATTACGGTTTGATCATCTCTGATGTCAGAGTGACAGGTAATACCACGCGAAGCCTTGGGACAAGTTCGTGACCCGGTGGTTACTTACGCGAAGGCCGATGCTTGTGAGACTCAACTGACGATGCCGTAGAGCTACTTGATGCCGAGGGGAGCGAATGTCGCAGAACGGGGGGAGGCCGACCACATGGTTGGTGGTGGGTGGAGTGGCGATGATCATATTTCCCGTGGTCATGATGGTCGGGGTGGGCGACGGCGGGGATGCCGTCGCCGAGGGGAGCGGCGTGGGCGGCGGCCTCAACGACGGCACGGTGCCCGCCCAGTACGTCCCCTGGGTCCTCAAGGCCGGCGCCCTGTGTGACGTGATCAAGCCAGCTGTCATCGCGGCCCAGATCGAGGCCGAGTCGGGCTGGAACCCCAACGCCAAGTCACCGGTGGGCGCCGAGGGACTGTCCCAGTTCATGCCCACCACCTGGCCGAGCTGGGGCAGGGACGACGACGGCAACGGCCGCGTGTCGCCGTACGACCCGGGTGACGCCATCATGGCGCAGGGGCGCTACGACTGTGCCCTCGCCGAGGATGTCGAGGGGTACAAGAAACGCGGACAGGCATCCGGCGAGACCCTCGACCTGACACTCGCCGCGTACAACGCGGGCCCGGGTGCCGTCGAGCAATACCACGGCATACCGCCGTACACCGAGACGCAGAACTACGTCGTGCGCATCAAGTCGCTGATTCCGAAGTACGAGTCGGTCGACGATCCGCCGGGTGAGATCCCCGCCGGCCAGCGGATGGCGGCGCCGCTGCGCGGCAAGCTGCTGGTCACTTCCCCCTACGGCATGCGCATGCACCCGATCCAGCACGTCTACAAGCTGCACACGGGCATCGACTTCGGGGCGCCCGCGGGGACGCCCTTCCTGGCCGCCATGGACGGCAAGGTGACCTTCGCCGGCTGGTCCAACGGGTACGGCAACCGTGTGGTCGTCTCGCACGGCACGATCAACGGCAAGAAGGTGACCACGACCTACAACCACATGTCAGCCTTCGCCGTCTCCGTGGGACAGCAGGTCAAGGTCGGCCAGCGAGTCGGCGCGGTCGGCTCCACCGGCTTCTCGACCGGTCCGCACGCCCACTTCGAGGTCACGGAGAATGAGAAGTATGTGGATCCGGCTCCGTGGCTGGGGCTGAAGTAGTGGAAGAGGGGGACGCCATGGGGGCGGCGGAGACGCGAACGCGGGATCTGTCAGGTCGGGTGAACCGGATGGACAGCGGGCTCGGCCTGCGGGCGGCCTCGTGCGCGCGACGGACACGACCCGGCCGTACACTGCGCGGGGCCGTGGCCGGGGCGCTCGCGTCCGCCACTGCGCTCGCCCTGTTGTCGGGGTGCGGACTGCCCGATCACCGTCAGAGTCAGACCGGACAGAGTGGAAGCGGGTCGTCGGCGTCGGCGCCACCCTCCATCGCCCCCAAGGCGCCCGTGCCGTCCGGAAAATCCCTGGGCCTCGACGCACACGTACCGGTGCAGAACGCTGTGGACGACAAAGACCCCACCGCCGTCTCCCAGGCTTGGGCCGAACTGGCGTACAGCTACGACACGAAGTACGACGCGAGTCCGCACGACGCCCTGCTCCGCGCGACCCGCTGGTGCACGAAGCGCAGAGCCGCGATCGAGCGTTCCTACCGAGGGGCGAGCGGTCCCGGGAACGACTGGAACGTCTGGGCACGGCATCAGGCCTGGACCACCGTGACGGTGAGCGTCGAATTGGAGGACGACGCACCCAAGGACGGTGCGAAGGTCGCCTACCGCAACCTCGTCGTGGAGGGGGAGGCACAGGGCAGGGACGGCTGGAACGGCCGAGGACCACGTCTGAACGCCTATCTCAAGCTGGTACGTTCTGCGGCGGGTGATGCGTGGCGTGTGAATGATGTGAACGTGATCGAGGCCGTGGACCCCCCGAGCCCGAAGAGTCCGTCAGCCTCCGCCACCTCCGCACACTCTTCCGCCCAGTGAGGGAAGCGATGTCCAGATTCGGTCGCGGCGAGAAGCAGCGTCACAGGGGCCGGCCCGAGCAGGGACGGGATCCCGTTTCGGCGCTCACCCCCATTGAGGTCCACGTGACCGCCCACGGCCAGGTCACCGTGGGCGGACTCCCCGTCGCTGCTGGCCCTGGCGAGAGCGTCCAGGAGGCGGTACTGAACTATCTCCACCGGCTGGTTCTCGCCACGGGGCACGCTGTGAACGCGTTGGTTCACGACGAGCGCATCGGGTTCAGCACCCCGTTGAAGGTCGTGGCGGACGGGTCGAGTCATTTCGCCGCCGAGCCGGTGCCGTTGGCCGGGGGCATGGTCACGGCAGCGGTCGGGACAGCCGATGGGCCGGGTAGGAGTACCGTCCCGGGACGGGCGGAGGAGTCGGCCCCCGCTGCGACGCCGCCGGAGCCGAGTGCGGGGCCGGTCCCCGCGGAGAGACCCGCACCGGCGCCGTATCCCGCCGTTCGCGATTCTCCTGCGCCCATTCCGGCACCCGCGGCGGCCCCCACCCCACCCCAGACGGTTTCCGCCGCCACGAAAGAGTCGGTCGCCCCCTCTCTCTTGGCCGAGCCGGTGCTGCGGATCAACGAGGCCGTGCAGAGGGGTCGGATCGAGTCGGCGGCGGCGATGGCGGAGCAGAGCATCGCGTCGGCGACGAAGTCCCTGGGCGAAGAACACCCAGAGGTGCTCCAACTGCGCGAACTGGCCGCCTACATAGCCTATTTGGCAGGCGACGCGCAGCGCTCGTGCGCTTTGTCCATGGACCTCGCCAGGATACGCAGACGTCAGGGAGACGTACGGGCCTACGCCAACGTGCAGAGCGCGGCTGCCGCGTGGCGAGCCGTGCGCGACCCGGCGCAAGGGCTGGCCATCGGTGGTGAACTGATCAGTCTGTGGAGCGAGTTGGCTGCCGAGGGCGGCCCGGCCCAAGTCGACTTCCAGCAACTTGAGGCAGCCCGTGCCCGCATGGGCCGCCTCACCGAACGCGTACGCGTCCGCCAACAGAGCCGATGATCTCGATGGCGAGCTGAGCTTGCGTGATTTTCCAGGCCGCGATCCCTCCGTCCGGTCGGTCCGGGCGGAGGGCGGCGGCACCGCCGAGAGAAAGAGAAGGCAGACATGGGCGAAAGCCGTGACGACGAACCCGTCTCCCGAGAGGACATCCGCGCCGAGTGGCGCGCCCTCGTCGAGTCGGGGGAAGCACTTCCGGGAACCGGGCTGGACGCACTGAGCGCCCGTATGCGGGCCACCGGGAACTGGCCGGAGGATCTCCGCTCAGCGCCGGTGATCATCGACACGGACATCGGCGGAGACGCCGACGACGCTTTGGCGGTCGCGGCGGCGGCTCGCTCCCTGCCCCGGCTGACCCTCGTTCTGACCAGCGACGAGACCGGACCCGCCGTCGGTTACGGAGCACGGGCCAGGTTCGCCCGGCTTCTGCTCGACCTGACCGGCCGTACGGATGTCGCGGTCGCGTCGGGCATCTCCCTCGGAGACACCAAGTACTTCTGCGCGGAGGGGTTGGTGCCCGACGACCTCCCTGAACAGCCGACCGATGTCGTAGCGGCCGTGCGAGCCGTGTGCGCGGCAGCGCCGGGACCGGTGCAGTGGATCGGCATGGGCCCACTCAGCAATCTCGCGCTGGTGTTGGAAGCGGCTCCCGAACTGGCCTCCCGGCTTCACGTCACCCAAATGGGTGGGGCCCTGAACTACCGCGACCCCAGCCGGGCCGAGCACAACTTCCGACTGGACGTGCCGGCGGTGCACAAGGTCTTCGACGCGGTGGGCAAAGGCCTGTTGCCGACGCCGTACTTCGTCACCTCCGAGGTCACCTTCAACACGGCCATCGAGATCACGGCCGACCACCCGGTCTACCGCGTCCTTGCGGCACCCGGTGCACCCGCATGGGCCACCGTGCTGGTGGCACACATGCGACAGTGGTTCGAACGCTTCCACCCAGGCACGATTCAGCACGACGCACTGACTCTGTCGGCAGCGCTCCGACTGCCCTTCGTCGAGTTCGACAAGATGCCCGTGGTCGTGGACGGCATTGGACGCACCACCCGCTCCGAGGCAGGCGCGGCGGTCTGGCTGAGCCTGTCGGCACGCTACCCCGCCTTCATGCGGTGGCTCTCGCCTCGGCTGGACCCGGCCTGGAAGCCGACTGAAAAGGGGGCCTGATGACTCTGCGCCCTGTCGACGACCTGTATGGCCAGGTGGCCGACATCCACGCGGGCTACGGCCTTCAGGACCCCGCGCACCGGCAAGCGGTAGAGGAGGCGTACGCAGCTTTCCGTGAGCACAGCGGGCCCTTCATGGTGTCCGTAGCCGCGGACATGCTCGACGACCTGCGTGCCGATGTCCAGCAGAACCCCGACCGGGTGATCGCCTTCCTCGGTCGGGACGGTCACAGCCTGGCCGCGGCCGTGCGCGGGCTGGATCCGGAGTTCTTCGACCGGCACTGCCGTGAAGTGGTGGTGTCCAGGGCTGTGGTCGATGCGGCGCTCCAGGACCTGGAGAAGAACGTCGGAGCGAGTTTTCCAGACGCCGAGGCATTCCGCGGTGCCCGCAAGAAGGTGGACCCGGCGGACGTCGACGGTTCCTATCAGAACCTCACGGACTACCTCCGTGCCTCGGGAGTCCCTATGGGATTGCCGAACACTTCGGTCACCGTCGTGGACACCAGCTTCAAAGGCACGGTTCAGGAACTGATGACGGCGGCCTATCCGCAGACGGAGATCCAGGGCAGGTACGCGTTTCTGGCACTCTCCCCGGACGACCCGCACCCTGAGGCCAAGCAGGGCTACGTCTTCCACCAGGAGCCGGACGCCGTCTGGCAGGGGCTTCCGCAGTCGTACCTTCCGGAGCAGCGTTCGCAGACCTTCGGCAACCAGGACGCACTCGGTGTGATCGAGGAGACGCTGCACGGGCCGATGGGCAGTCCGGTGAACATCACCGCGCAGGGCCCTCATCAGTTACCGCAACAGTTCGACCCGCAGCCGCTGGTGGGCATCAATCCGGTCCGCGTCGCGGATCAGTACCGCGATCCAAAGGTGCGCGAAGCCGTCAAGGCCGCCGCTGTACTCGCCGTGCACGACAGCGCGGTCGAGACCGCACGGAGTCGAGACGCCGGGCGCGACTGGAAGGGCGAACTCCAGCAGTCGCGGGAGAGGTTCACCGACCAGGTGCGGTCCTGGGTGTCCAGGGACGGGCAGACTGACGGCAGGCTCTCCACTGTCCTGGACAGCTTCGTCCGGCGCGGCGACAAGAACGTCGTCAAGGACCTGGACAAAGCACTGAAGCACGCAGGAGTGAACCAGCAGGCGGCCGAACCGCTCTGGAAGCGGTTCGGCGAGTTGAAGACCCTCGAGGAGAAGAAGCGGTTCGCCAAGGACGCCACCACGCCGGCGCCCGGCAGTGGCAAGACACCGCAGGAACACCTGCGCGGGGTCGTGACCGCCGCTGGTAGTTTCCTCTCGCCGCAGGCCGGAGGTGGGGGAACGTCGGTGGCCAAGGCCGCCGGACTTCACCTGAAAGGAAGGTCTCCTGGCACTCCTGGTGCGCAGAACTCCGCGAACCAGCAGACCGGCAGGACTACCGGCGCAGGCTCCTGGCGAGTACCTCGACAGCCCGGGCCACCACCGCCGGGGAGCGACAGGGGAGGGCCGAAGCGCTGAATCATGGCCACCAGGCCGAGCCGGCCAGGCTTCTGCGACGTGTCTGTGACGCCGTGGTGACGTGAAATCGTAGGCGAGCCGGGAGACTTGGGACCAAGTGTGGGGCCGGTTCCCCGGCACGACAGAGTGAGGGAACAGATGCGTCGACCCAGCCGGGAGAAGAAGACGGAACAGAAGCGTTCGGCATCCTCGGCCGCCCCGGCGGCGGTGCCGGTCGATGTTCATGTCCCCGCGGTCGGCCCCGGGGCGGGCGCTGCCTGGATCGGAGGCGTGTCGGTCGTCGCGTCGCACGGCCAGGAGATCCAGGACGCCGTCCTTCGGCACCTTCACCGGATCGCCCTCGCTGCCGGACACCCCGTGCACGCCACGGTGCACGATGAGCGCATCGGGTATGTGGTGCCGTTGCGTGTATGCGTGGACGGTGCCAGCCAGTTCGCCGGCGAGCCCGTACGGGTGGCAGAGCCCTGGCACGTCGGCGAGGCGATTGCCGAGCCACAGACCGGGGACGCGGTCGCGCCTCGTTTTGCCGGCGGGCAGGTGTCCGAGACCGCCATGGCAGCCGCGCGTCCGGAGATCTCGCCGACAATTCGCCGCGACAGGTCGACCCAGATCCTGCGTGCCGTACCGGAGACGGCGGTACCGGAACAAGCGGTCGGCCCTGCGGCCGTAGCCGCGCCTGGCGCCGTTGGCGAGGTGCGGCATGAGCCCGAGGTGTGGCACGCACCGAGCGTGGCGGGCGCGTCTTCTGCCTCGGCCGGGGTGCCCGCGCCGGGGCACGCGGCCGCCGGGCGCCCCGCATCGGAAGCCACACCTCCTGCCGAGCCAGTGGTGGCTTCCGAAGCCCCGTACGCACAGGCACAGCGCGGTGACTCCGCACACGGCGACCTCACCTCTCGGACGAGGCGGGAGCCGAGCACCATGCGGTTGTCGGCGGTGGAGCCGACGGGTGCGGCGGAGTCCATCGCTCCCGGGACTCCCGGGCGCCCGTCCGGAGAGCCCCGGACGATGCCTCTCACCAGGGCGAAGCAGGGGCCATCGGAGTCGGCGACGGGTGGGGTCGCGCCTTCGACGTTCGTCCTGCGTAAGATCCCGGAACCGAAGGACGGTCCACTCGCGCAGTCCCCCGGGGCCCCGAGGCCCTCGCAGGACCCGCCCGGCACCACGGCCGAGGCAGGCAGGGCGGATCCGTCATCTGCCGGAAGTCGGCACCCGGCCCCGGCCATCGGTACCGTCTCACCCCCGACGGGTGAGTTCGGCCCGGTGACCGAACGCATCCCCGCCCCCGGGCCGGCCGCGGATCCGCAACCGTGGCCGCCGGGGCAGGGTCAGGAACCGGCTTACACCTCGGACTGCGGTGCGCATCCTGCGTCGCTTGAGCCGCGACCCTGGCCGCCGACCCCCAACCAGTCTTCCGATCCGATGCCCGCGATCGTGCCCCCTTCGGCACCGGCACCCGTGCTCGCGCCTCCGGAGGAGTCCGCGACGGACTCCTATGTCGCTCCCGAGTGGAAGGTCGAGGAAGAGGACCCCGGTCCCAAACCGGCCCCGGTTCGGGAGTTCGACGCGGTGGCTGAAGCCGTGTTGGAGTTGGAGGGGACGAACGGCGGTGCGACCTCCCTCTTCGCGGAGCCCATGTCCCGCATCAACGAGGCCGTGAAACTGGGCCGTATCCAGGAGGCCGCGGAGATGGCCGAGCAGACCGTCGCCCAGGCGACCGTCGCGCTGGGCCCCCAGCACCCCGAGGTCCTGAAGCTCCGCGAACTCACCGCCTACATCGCCTACTTGGCCGGTGACGCCCTCCGCTCGTTCCACCTCTCCCTCGACCTCGCCGGCCTCCGCCACCGCATGCGCGACCAGCGTGCCGCGTACGGCAACATCCAGAGCGCGGCGGCCGCCTGGCGCGCGGTCCGCGACCCGTTGCAGGGCCTGCACCTGGGCCGCGACCTGATCGCCGTCTGGACCGACCTCGCCGCGGACGCCGGCCCCGCCGCCGACGACGTGGAGCAACTGGAGAAGGCCCGCACCCGCATGACCCGCCTCACCGACCGGGCCCGCGCCCTCGACTCCGCCCCCTACGCCCATGGCCAGTGACCCCACCGGCAACCACCACGACAGAGGACCCGCCCGGGCCCGCGCCTGGTTGCGACCCGCCCGCATGGACGAGCCCCGAGCCGGCGCCTCCGCCCGCCGCGCCGACGGTGGTGCCCCGCACCCGCGCCCTCCCCGCCCTCCGGACGCGCCGCGCGACCCGGCCGTCGCCCGACGCGTCCAGGCGGCCCACCGCCGCTCCCCGCGCCCGGCGGCCCCCGACCACGCCGGTCCCCGCCCCCGGGTGGAGGTCACGGTCAACGAGCTGACCGGCACGATGAGTTGGCGCACCCTCGACCGATCGGCGCCTGCATCCGGCGCAGGGGACGGCAACCCGCGCACCCCACACCGCCGTATGCCCGGCCACACGGCCCCCTGGAGCGCCCGCGCCGCGGCCCTGCGCTCTGCCGGCCTGGACCCCTCCCGCGCCCCCGGACAGGACGCCGCTCCGATTGCGACGCACCCCGCAGCCGTACGGGCCGCCCTCAGCACCGACGTCGCGGCGCTCACCCCCGAGGCGCGGCGGAGCCATCTGGCCCGGCTCGGCGCCCTGCGCTCCGAAGCGGTCGCCGGTCTCGCCGAGAGCACCCGCATGCCCACAGCGGTCGCGGCCCGCCTCAGATCGACGACCGCGACCCCGACCCACACCCACGTCCTCGCGACACGCGGCACGGCAACTACGACGCACCCACCGGCGTACGCACCGGCGTACGCACCGGGGGCGCGCCCACACACCCCGGCGGCTACAGCTCACCGCCCACAGCGCTGATCCGCACCTACCCCCTCCCCTCCCCGCCCGAGCCCGGCCGCCGCGCTCCCCGTCGACTGGCCGGCCCCGGGCGTGGGGCGCTCACGCCATGCCTCCGCCTACTCCGACAGCTCCCACACCGCGTACGCCAGCGCGTCCCCGTTCCGGTCGAGCGCCGTGTCGTTGATGTTGGCCGTGGTGTCGCAGGACGAGTGGTAGCAGCGGTCGAAGGCCTGGCCGGACGTACCGCCCCACTTGGCGACCTGCGCGGCGGTCTTCGTCCGGCTCGCCCCCGTGAAGAGCCCGCCGACGGGAACGCCGGCGCTCTTGAACGGCGCGTGGTCGGAGCGGCCGTCGCCCTCGGTCTCGATCTCGGTCGGGACGCCGATCCCCGTGAAGTAGTCCTTGAAGGTCTGCTCGATGACGGGGTTGTCGTCGTAGACGAAGTAGCCGGGGTTGGGCGAGCCGATCATGTCGAAGTTGAGGTAGCCGCTGATGCGGGCCCGGTTCGCGGCGGAGAGGTTGTTGACGTAGTAACGCGAGCCGACGAGGCCCAGCTCCTCCGCGCCCCACCAGGCGAACCGCAGATGCTTCGTGGGCTGGTAGTTCGTGCGGGACACGGCCAGCGCGGCCTCCAGCACGGCGGCGGACCCGCTGCCGTTGTCGTTGATGCCCGCGCCCGAGGAGACACTGTCCAGATGTGAACCGGCCATGACAACCTGGTTCGTGTCGCCGCCCGGCCAGTCCGCGATCAGGTTGTAGCCGGTGCGTCCGCCGGACGTGAAGGACTGCACGGTCGTGGTGAAGCCCGCCGCGTCGAGCTTGCCCTTCACGTAGTTCAGCGACGCGAGGTAGCCGGCCCGGCCGTGGGCTCTGTTGCCGCCGTTGGCGGTGGCGATGGACTGGAACTGGGCCAGGTGGGCCTTGACGTTGGCCACGGGCAGGTCGGGCGCCGCGGCGATCGTCGCGGCGGGGGCGGCGGCCGCCCGGTCGGGGGCGGGGGCCGCCCCTGCTATGGAACCGGTGGTGAACAGTGTGGCCACCGTGACGGCGGTGGCGACGGCGGCGCGTCCCGTGACTGGAACAGAGAGCTTCATAGTGGGGGGCTCCGAATTCCATGGGTCCGCCCCGGACGACACTGTTGATGTGCCCATGGCAAACCCGGTGAATGAGGTGCCTGGATGGTGCGGGCGGGACTGACTCTCCGTCAAGGGTGCTATTTGGCCAGCGGAGTTCGCGCCTCGACGGCCTCCACGCCGACGCCCTCCGCCCCAGCCGCCCCGCCGTCCACGACATCCGCGCCAACGGTCTCCGCGCCAACGGTCTCCGCACCAACCGTCTCCGCACCGACGGTCTCCGCACCGACGGTCTCCGTGGCGGCGCCCAACTCCTCCAGTCGCCTCCGCGACACCCGCGCCGTCCGCAGCGCGTCCCACGTCAGCAGGGACAGTGCCAGCCACACCAGCGCGAAGCCCGCCCACCGCTCGGGCGGCATCGCCTCACCGAAGTAGAGGACGCCCAGCAGGAACTGGAACACCGGCGCCAGGTACTGCAGCAGCCCCAGCGTGGACAGCGGCACCCGGATCGCGGCCGCCCCGAAGCAGACCAGCGGCAGGGCGGTCACCAGTCCGGTCGCGGCCAGCAGCAGCGCGTGCCCCGTCCCGTGCGGACCGAAGGTGGCGTCCCCGCGCGAGCCAAGCCACAGCAGATAGGCCAGCGCGGGCAGGAACTGGATCGCGGTCTCGGCGGCGAGCGACTCCACACCGCCCAGGTTGACCTTCTTCTTCACCAGCCCGTACGTGGCGAAGGAGAACGCGAGACAGAGGGAGATCCACGGCGGCTGCCCGTAGCCGATCGTGAGGACGAGGACGGCCGCGAAGCCGACGCCGACCGCCGTCCACTGGACGGGCCGCAGCCGTTCCTTCAGCAGCAGGACGCCGATGGCGATGGTGACGAGCGGGTTGATGAAGTACCCGAGGGAGGCCTCGACCACCTGGTGGGTGTTGACGGCCCAGATGTAGACGCCCCAGTTGACGGTGATCGTGGCCGCCGCGACCGTGATCAGGGCGAGCTTGCGCGGCTGCCGCAGCAGCTCGCCGGCCCAGGACCAGCGCCGCAGCACCAGCAGTACGACGGCGACGACCGCGAGGGACCAGACCATGCGGTGGGCGAGGATCTCCAACGCGCCCGAGGGCTTCAGCAGCGGCCAGAACAGCGGGACGAGCCCCCACATCCCGTACGCGGCGAAGCCGTTCAGCAGCCCTATCCGGTGTTCGCCCCTCGACTGCGCCGCCACGGCCCCTCCTCCTCGCCCGGCCGCACCGCCGCGACCCCGAACCCTCAGCCCTCCCGAAGGTAACGCCGAGCACCCCCGACTGTCATGCCCGTATCGGGATACGGTCATGACAGTCGGGGGTGGGCGCCCCGAGGGGGAGTCCGGGGCGCCGTCCGGGGCGCGCGGCCCCGGCGTGCGCGGGCTCAGTCCTGGCGGGTCACGCCTTCAGGCCGTGCGCAGGCTCAGCCCCGGCGCGTCACGCCTTCAGCGCCGCCGTGATCGACTCCTCGATCGGCGTGGTCGGGCGGCCGATGAGGCGGGAGAGGTCGCCGGAGGAGACGACCAGCTCGCCCTTGGCCACGGACGCGTCGACGCCCGCGAGGATCTCGGCGAGGAACGGGGGGAGCCCGGCGCCGGTCAGGATGCCGGTGAGCGCCTCGACGGTGACGGGGTTGTTCGCTATCTCCTTGCCGGTCTGCTTGCTCAGCTCGGCCGCGTACTCCCCGAGGCTCCACGCGGTGTCGCCGCCCAGCTCGTAGGTCTGGTTCTCGTGGCCCTCGCCGGTCAGCACGGCGACAGCGGCGGCCGCGTAGTCCGCGCGGGCGGCGGAGGAGACCCGGCCCTCACCGGCGGCGTGGGTGACGGCGTTGTACTGCAGCACCGGCGCGAGCTGCTCGGTGTAGTTCTCGTTGTACCAGCCGTTGCGCAGCAGGGTGTACGGCAGCCCGGAGGCGAGCAGCACCTCTTCGGTCGCCCGGTGGTCGTCGGCGAGCGCGGCCGTCAGGCTGCCCGGCGCGCTGGTGTACGCGAGGAGCGCCACGCCCGCGGCCTTGGCGGCGTCGATCACGACCTTGTGCTGGCCCACCCGGTCACCGCCGACCTCGCTGCCGGAGATCAGCAGCACCTTGTCGCCGGCGGCGAGGAGACCGTCGAAGGTCTCGGGGGCGCTGTAGTCGGCGACGGCGATCTTCACACCGCGCGCCGCGAGCCCGGCGGCCTTCTCCGCGCTGCGGACGACGGCGGTGATCTGCTCGGCCGGTACCTTCTCCAGCAGACCCTCGACGACGAATGTGCCGAGGTGGCCGGTGGCTCCGGTGACGACGATGCTCATGGTGGAACTCCTCCAGGGGGGCGGGTACGCACTCACCCTAGGGGGTGCACTAACTCTTCGAAAGTACCCACTTTGAGGTAAGGTACTGGCATGGCCGTAAGTAAGGTGTCACCGCAGCCCGCCGCCACGTACGACACGGGCGCCGAGGGCATGTGCCCGCACCGCCTCGTCCTGGAGCACGTCACGAGCCGCTGGGGTGTCCTCGTCCTGATCGAGCTGCTGGAGCGGCCGTACCGCTTCAGTGAGCTGCGCCGCGCCATCGGCCGGGTCAGCGAGAAGATGCTCACCCAGACCCTGCAGACCCTGGAGCGCGACGGCCTCGTCCACCGCGACGCCAAGCCCGTCATCCCGCCCCGCGTCGACTACTCCCTCACCGACCTCGGCCGCGAGGCCGCCGAACAGGTGCGCGCCCTGGCGGTCTGGACGAAGGACCGCATGGACGACGTGGAACGCGCCCGACGCACATACGACGAGACCCGGGGCTGAAGCAGCCCCGGGCCCCGTCGGCCGGTCGTCCGCCCCGGTCGGGCGCGGCTCAGCCGACCACCGTCCAGGTGTCCCCGCCGGCCAGCAGGGCCGAGAGGTCGCCCTTGCCGTGCCGGTCGACGGCGGTGTCGAGCTGGTCGGCCATCTGCGTGTCGTAGACGGGCCGTTCGACGGACCGCAGGACACCGATCGGCGTGTGGTGCAGGGTGTCCGGATCGGCCAGCCGCGACAGCGCGAACGCCGTGGTCGGCGACGCGGCGTGCGCGTCGTGGACCAGGATCCGGGACTCGTTCTCGGGGGTCACGGTGACCACCTTCAGATCACCGGTCGCCTCGTCCCGTACGACGCCGCGCCCCCCGTCCGCCCCGAACCGGATCGGCTGCCCGTGCTCCAGCCGGATCACGGCCTCCTCGGCCTGCTGCCGGTCCTTGAGGACCTCGAAGGCGCCGTCGTTGAAGATGTTGCAGTTCTGGTAGATCTCCACCAGCGCCGTGCCCGGGTGGGCGGCGGCCTGCCGCAGGACCTCCGTCAGGTGCTTGCGGTCGGAGTCCACGGTCCGCGCCACGAACGACGCCTCCGCCCCGATCGCCAGCGACACCGGGTTGAAGGGCGCGTCGAGCGACCCCATCGGCGTCGACTTGGTGATCTTCCCGACCTCGGAGGTGGGGGAGTACTGCCCCTTCGTCAGCCCGTAGATGCGGTTGTTGAAGAGCAGGATCTTCAGGTTCACATTGCGCCGCAGGGCGTGGATCAGATGGTTGCCGCCGATGGACAGCGCGTCCCCGTCGCCGGTGACCACCCAGACGGACAGATCGCGCCGCGAGGTGGCGAGCCCGGTCGCGATCGCCGGCGCGCGCCCGTGGATGGAGTGCATCCCGTAGGTGTCCATGTAGTACGGGAAGCGGGACGAGCAGCCGATGCCCGAGACGAAGACGATGTTCTCCCTGGCCAGCCCCAGTTCGGGCATGAAGCCCTGGACGGCGGCGAGGATGGCGTAGTCACCGCAGCCGGGGCACCAGCGCACTTCCTGGTCGGACTTGAAGTCCTTCATGGACTGCCGGGCCGTCGCCTTGGGCACGAGGGAGAGCGCCTCGATCGTGCCGCCCGCACCCGCGGTCTCCGTGGACCTCTCAGCCATCGATGGCCTCCTTGAGAGCCGTGGCGAGCTGCTCCGCCTTGAACGGCATGCCGTTCACCTGGTTGTACGAGTGGGCGTCCACCAGGTACTTCGCCCGGACGAGCGTGGCGAGCTGCCCGAGGTTCATCTCGGGGATCACCACCTTGTCGTAGCGCCCGAGCACCGCACCGAGATTCCGCGGGAAGGGGTTGAGGTGCCGCAGATGGGCCTGCGCGATGGACTCCCCGGCCGTACGCAGCCGCCGTACCGCCGCCGTGATCGGCCCGTACGTCGACCCCCAGCCCAGCACCAGCGTGCGCGCCCCGTGCGGATCGTCGACCTCGACATCCGGCACGTCGATCCCGTCGATCTTGGCCTGCCGGGTGCGCACCATGAAGTCGTGGTTGGCGGGGTCGTAGGAGATGTTGCCGGTGCCGTCCTGCTTCTCGATGCCGCCGATGCGGTGTTCCAGGCCCGGCGTCCCCGGCACGGCCCAGGGCCGGGCCAGGGTCTGCGGGTCGCGCTTGTAGGGCCAGAAGACCTCGGTGCCGTCGTCGAGCGTGTGGTTGGGCCCCTGGGTGAACTGCACGGTCAGATTCGGCAGTTCGTCGAGCTCGGGGATGCGCCACGGCTCGCTGCCGTTGGCCAGGTAGCCGTCGGAGAGCAGGAAGACGGGCGTCCGATACGTCAGGGCGATCCGCGCCGCCTCGAGGGCCGCGTCGAAACAGTCGGCCGGGGTGCGCGGCGCGACCACCGGCACCGGGGCCTCGCCGTTGCGCCCGTACATGGCCTGGAGCAGATCGGCCTGCTCGGTCTTGGTCGGCAGCCCGGTGGACGGCCCGCCGCGCTGGATGTCGACGACGAGCAGCGGCAGTTCGAGCGAGACGGCGAGCCCGATGGTCTCCGACTTCAGCGCCACACCCGGCCCCGAGGTCGTCGTGACCGCGAGGGACCCCCCGAAAGCGGCCCCCAGCGCGGCCCCGATGCCCGCGATCTCGTCCTCCGCCTGGAAGGTCCGCACACCGAAGTTCTTGTGCCGGCTCAGCTCGTGCAGGATGTCCGAGGCCGGGGTGATCGGGTACGAGCCCAGGTAGAGCGGCAGATCAGCCTGCCGCGAGGCCGCGATCAGCCCGTACGACAGGGCCAGGTTCCCGGAGATGTTCCGGTACGTCCCCACCGGGAACGCCTGGGTCGCCGGGGCGATCTCGTAACTGACCGCGAAGTCCTCGGTGGTCTCCCCGAAGTTCCAGCCCGCGCGGAAGGCGGCGAGGTTGGCGGCCGCGATGTCCGGCTTCTTGGCGAACTTGGCCGCCAGGAACTTCTCCGTGCCCTCGGTCGGCCGGTGGTACATCCACGACAGCAGCCCGAGGGCGAACATGTTCTTGCTGCGCTCGGCCTCCTTGCGGCTGAGGTCGAACTCCTTGAGCGCCTCGACGGTGAGCGTGGTCAGCGGCACCGGATGGAGGCTGTATCCGTCCAGCGACCCGTCCTCCAGGGGGTTGGTCGTGTACCCGACCTTCTGCATCGCCCGTTTGGTGAACTCGTCCGTGTTGACGATGACCTCCGCGCCCCGCGGCACGTCCCCGATGTTCGCCTTGAGCGCGGCCGGGTTCATCGCGACGAGCACGTTGGGCGCGTCACCCGGGGTGAGGATGTCGTGGTCGGCGAAGTGCAGCTGGAAGCTGGAGACGCCCGGCAGGGTGCCGGCGGGGGCGCGGATCTCGGCGGGGAAGTTCGGCAGGGTGGAGAGGTCGTTGCCGAAGGTGGCGGTCTCGGAGGTGAAGCGGTCGCCGGTGAGCTGCATACCGTCACCGGAGTCCCCGGCGAACCGGATGATCACCCGATCGAGTCGGCGGACGTCCTTCGGCCCCGCCGGATTGCGCTGTTCCCTCAGTTCTCCCAGAGCGGACTCGTCGGCCTGCTCCGCTGGGCTGCTGACCTGGCTGGTCACTGAACTGGACCTCCCTAGAGGCGGCTGTCCGGGAGCGGCCGACCCGCCGACCCTCCCAGGACCAACACTACGTCGGCGAGGCTGGAGAACGCCTCGACTTGTCCACCAGGAGGCCGGACGGGAAGAGGCGTGAGGAGGAACCGGGAGCCCTGTCTGACACAGTGTCAGAAAATCATGAATTCAGATAGGTGAGCACGGCCAGCACCCGTCGGTGGTCCCCGTCGCTCGGCGACAGCCCGAGCTTCAGGAAGATGTTGCTGACGTGCTTCTCCACGGCCCCGTCGCTGACGACCAGCTGCCGGGCGATCGCCGAGTTGGTCCGCCCCTCCGCCATCAGCCCGAGCACCTCGCGCTCCCGAGGGGTGAGCCCCGCGAGCACGTCCTGCTTCCGGCTCCGCCCGAGCAGCTGCGCGACCACCTCGGGGTCCAGCGCCGTACCGCCCCGCGCGACCCGCACCACGGCGTCCACGAACTCCCGTACCTCGGCCACCCGGTCCTTCAGCAGATAGCCCACGCCACGACTGGACCCGGCGAGCAGCTCGGTGGCGTACCGCTCCTCCACGTACTGCGACAGCACGAGCACGCCCAGCTCCGGATGCGACTTCCGCAGCTGTACGGCGGCCCGCACGCCCTCGTCGGTGTGGGTCGGCGGCATCCGCACATCGGCCACGACCACGTCCGGCAGGTCCCCCTGCTCCGCGAACTCCGTGATCGTCTTGATCAGCGCGTTCCCGTCCCCGACCCCCGCGACGACATCGTGCCCCCGGTCGGTCAGCAGCCGCGTCAGCCCCTCCCGCAACAGCACCGAATCCTCGGCGATGACCACCCGCACCCTGTCCTCCACGCCAGTTCCCCCCACTGCACCCCGTACCGCGACAGCCCCCAGCATTCCAGCATCGGAACGCCAGGACCTGCTCCCGGGAGAAAAACAGGGGAGTGTTCAGGGGGAAACACACCGGCGCGCCCAGAGGCGGCAACCTCTGGACGCGCTCACCGGGACCTCACCCGGACCTGAAGAGCACTGGGCGCAGCCCGTGCTCTTCAGGGGCGCGGGGAACTGCGCGAGAAGCCCCACGCACCCGCACCCACCCACGGCGCCAAGCCACCCACGGCGCCAAGGCGCCCAAGCCCCGCAGGGCGTCGCCTCAGGCCGCCCGCCAGGGCAACTCCGCCGTCACCCGCGTCGGCCCCCCACCCGGCGAGTCGACGACGAGAATCCCGTCGACCGCCCCGATCCGCTCGGCGAGCCCCGCCAACCCGGACCCGGCCCCCACGTCCGCACCACCCGCCCCATCGTCGATGACCTGCAGCATCAGCCGGTCATCGACCTTCCACACATCCACCGTCGCCCGCGAAGCCCCCGCGTGCTTGCTGACGTTCTGCAGCAGCTCGGACACGGTGAAGTACGCGATGCCCTCGATCGCCGGCACCGGCCGCGCCGGCAGGTCCACCTCCACCGTCACCGGCACCGCGCACCGCGAGGCCACCGCCGACAGCGCCGCGTCGAGCCCCCGGTCCGTCAGCACCGCCGGATGGATCCCCCGCGCCAGATCCCGCAGTTCTTGCAGCGCGGTCTTCACCTCACCGTGCGCAGAGTCGACCATCACCGCCGCCGCCCGGGGGTCCTCCGCCAGCTTCTCCTTCGCCAGCCCCAGATCCATCGCCAGCGCCACCAGCCGCGCCTGCGCCCCGTCGTGCAGATCCCGCTCGATCCGCCGCAGATCGGCCGCCGCCGTGTCGACCACGACCCCCCGGTCCGACTCCAGCTCGACGACCCGCGCCCCCAGTCGCGACGGCCCCAGCAGCGTGACCACCATGCCCCGGTCGACCATGGTCAGACCCCGCACGATCCACGGCGTGGCCATCGTGAAGAGCAGCCCCACCAGCGCGGTCACGGTCACCTCGAACGGGTTGTCCAGATACACGGAGTGCGTCTCGTCCCCGTACAACTGCACCCCGTCCTGCCCGACCCACACGGGGAACACCCAGAACCACAGCGGATACGTCAGCGCCGCCCACCCGTACGTCCAGAAGGTCACCGCCACCACGAACGAGAACACCGACCAGGGGAACTGCACGACCGCGTACACCAACTGCCGCCACGACGCCCCGCTGCGCAGCACGGCGCCCATCCACGCCAGCGCCCCGCGCCCCCGCGGCCGGAGCGGCTCCGGCGCGGCCACGTCCACCCCGAGCAACGCCCGCGCCCGCACCCGCTCCAGCGCGCCGAACGCACGGCACCCGGCCAGCCCCGCCGCCAGCACGGGCACCCCGAGGAACGTGATGAGCAGCCCCGCACCGATCGACACCATCGTGATGGCGTACGTGAACAGCAGGATCCCGATCGGCAGCCCCAGCAGCACGTACCCGAGCTCCCGCCAGCTGCGCGCCTCGAACGGCGCCCGCAACCCGGCCGGCACCCGCCGCCGCTCCTCGCCCCAACTCCCGTACCCGTCCTGGTACTCCGTGGCCATCACGTCGCCCGCCTTCACTGGTCCCGCACTCCCGATGTCGTACTCCCACCCTGCTGCCCCCGGCCCTCCGGAACCATGGAGCGGGTCGGCGTCTCGGTAGGGGGGTTTTCCCCACCCCCACGCCCCTGAGAAGCACGGGCCGCAGCCCCGGCTCCTCAGGGGCGCGGGGAACTGCGCGAGCAACCACGACGCACCCGCACCCGCGCACGCCGAAGGGGCACCCACAACGAGTAGGCGCCCCTCCACACCGCCGCGTGCTACCGCCCCCGCCAGGGCAACTCCGCCGTAACCGTCGTAGGCCCTCCCACCGGCGACTCGATCACGAACAACCCGTCCACCGCGTCCAGCCGTTCCGCCAGCCCGGCGATCCCACTGCCCCCGTCGAGCCGCGCACCGCCACGCCCGTCGTCCCACACCTGGATCAGCAACCGGTCGTCGGACCGCCACACATCCACCGACGCGGCCTTCGCCCCACTGTGCTTGCTGATGTTCTGCAGCAGCTCGGACACCGTGAAATAGGCGATCCCCTCGATCGCGGCGGCCGGCCGCGTCACGAGATCCACGGTCACCTTCACCGGCGCCGTACACCGCGAGGCCACCGCGGACAACGCGGCATCCAGCCCCCGGTCCGTCAGCACCGCCGGATGGATCCCGCGCGCCAGATCCCGCAGCTCCTGAAGCGCCAGTTTCACCTCGCCGTGCGCCTCCTCCACCATCGTGGCGGCCGCGTCGGGATCCTCCAGCAGCTTCTCCTTCGCGAGCCCGAGCCCCATCGCCAGATTCACCAGCCGTGCCTGCGCCCCGTCGTGCAGATCCCGCTCGATCCGTCGCATATCGGCCGCGGCCGTGTCGACGACGACCCCCCGGTCGGACTCCAGTTCGGCGATCCGCCGCTCCAACTCGTCGGACGGCGACAACAGCGACCGCACCATCACCCGGTCCACGTTCGTCAGCCCCCGCACGATGTACGGCAGCACCGGCCACGCCACGAACAACCCCGTCAGAGTGATGACGAACGTCGTGACGGCCCACGGCATTCGGATCAGCTCGTACAGCATCGAACGCCAGCCGACCGGATCCTTCACGCTCATCCACACCTGCGCGAAGAATCCCTCGTCCGCCCGCCGTCCGCTCCCACGGAACGGCAGCGGACTCGGCTCGTCCACCCGCACCCGCAGCAACGCGCGCGCCCGCATCCGCTCCAGCCGCCCCAGCTGCCTCGCCCCCATCAGCGCGGCGGCGAGCAGCGGAAAACCGATCACCGTCAACGTCAGGAAAGCGCTGGTGAACAGCACCGTCGTCACATACACGAACCCGAGCAGCGCGAACGGCAGATTGGCCAGCAGATGCGCGATCTCCCGCCAGGTCTGCCCCTCGAACGCGAACGTCGCGGGCGGCAGCGGGTCCGAGGGCGTGTGACTGGACGGCAGCGGCCGACCGTACGGCCGCCCGGAGCCGGTCGGGGAGGAGAGGGGTTCGGTCATGCCCACCAGCCTGCCCGCCCGCTCGCGCCCCGCGCCATGAGGCGGACCGCCCCGGACACCCTGGGGAAAACCCCACCCCGTTCCATACCTCCCCCTTCCGACCCGATCACGACAGCACTCGGGCATGCCGACCTGTGACGGGCTGCTTACGCTCTCTTTAGCAGGGCCTAGACTCCCGTGCGTACAGATCGTCGAACAGCGACGCACGTACGGCGTCCCGCATCCCGTACGTACGTATCGCCAGGCCAGGGAGCGAGGGACGGACGTGCCGGAACCGACCGTCGCCGTAGCGGCGCAGACGGGCGTCAACGTAGCGGCGGACTACTTCCAGTCCTACTCGGTGGTCGGACTGCTCGCCGCCGTGGGCGTGCTCTTCGTCGCCGTCGCCTTCGGCGCGGGACGACTGCTGCGCCCCGAGGTCCCCACCCGGGAGAAGCTCCTGACGTACGAGTGCGGCGTCGACCCCGTCGGCGAGGGCTGGGCCCACACCCAGGTCCGCTACTACGTCTACGCCTTCCTCTACGTCATCTTCGCCATCGACTCGATCTTCCTCTTCCCCTGGGCGACGGTCTTCGCCGACCCCGGCTACGGCGCGACCACCCTCGTCGAGATGTTCGTCTTCCTCGGATTCCTCGCCGTGGGCCTGCTCTACGCCTACAAGAAGGGCGTCCTGGCATGGACGTGACGCCAGAAGTGAACCCCCCGGAGCCGGGCGCCGCGCAGCCGGTCCTCCTCCCGGAGCCGAAGCGGCTGGGCGCGCTCGCCCGCCTCGCCCCCGAGCCGATGAAGGTGATCCTGAACTGGGGCCGCCGCTACTCCCTCTGGGTCTTCAACTTCGGCCTCGCCTGCTGCGCGATCGAGTTCATCGCCGCGTCCATGGCCCGCCACGACTTCATCCGCCTCGGCGTCATCCCGTTCGCGCCCGGCCCCCGGCAGGCGGACCTCATGGTCGTCTCGGGCACGGTGACCGACAAGATGGCCCCGGCCGTGAAGCGGCTGTACGAGCAGATGCCCGAGCCGAAGTACGTCATCTCCTTCGGCGCCTGCTCCAACTGCGGCGGCCCCTACTGGGACTCCTACTCCGTCACCAAGGGCGTCGACCAGATCATCCCCGTCGACGTCTACGTCCCCGGCTGCCCGCCCCGGCCCGAGGCGCTCCTCCAGGGCATCCTGAAACTCCAGGAGAAGATCGCCCGGGAATCCCTGGGCGAGCGCTACGGCACCGCCGCCCGCCCGTCGACGACGGCGCTGCAGAGCGCGCTGGTGAAGCCGCCGACGACCGAGGCCGGAGCGGCCGAATCGGGGGACACGTGACCGGCTGGCTGCCCGCCCCCGTCGAGGAGCTCTTCGGCCCCGAGGCCACGGCCGAGGAGTCCTACGACGTCCTCACCGTGGACGTCCCGTCCGCGTCCTGGACCGAGGCGCTGCGCACGGCCCGCTCCACCCTGGGCTGCACGTACTTCGACTGGCTGAGCGCGGTGGACGAGCCCGGCACGGGCTTCCGCGTCTCGGCCCACGTGGTGGCCCTGTCCCCGGTCCGCCGCCTCCTGCTCCGCACCACGGTCCCGCACTCCTCCCCGCTCCTCCCGACCGCCGTCGACATCTACGCGGGCGCCGCCTGGCACGAACGCGAGACCCACGAAATGTTCGGCGTCCGCTTCGAGGGCCACCCCGGCCTGGACCACCTCCTCCTCCCGGAGAACTTCGAGGGCCACCCCCTGCGCAAGGACTTCGTCCTGGCCGCCCGGGTGGCCAAGGCCTGGCCGGGGGCGAAGGAGCCGGGGGAGTCCGCGGCGGGCGCGGCACACGGCGCCCCGAAGCGCCGCCAGATGCTCCCGCCCGGCGTCCCCGACCCCAACGAATGGGGCCCCCTCAAGGGCCAACTCCCCCGGCCCCGACCCGCCCCACCCGAACCCCCGCCGACCGCACGGCGGCCGACCGCCCACCACGCCGCACCCGCTCGGCGGCAGCCGGCTCGGCAAGCCGGCCGACCCCGGCTACGACTCCGGACACCCCGCCCGGCCCTCCGCGCCGCACCCGTTCGGCGGCAGAGGGTTCGAGCAGCCAGCCGACACCCGCCCCGACCTCCGACGCTCCGACCAGCCCCCCGCCCACACCCCCGCGCCGCACCCGCACGGCATCGGAGGGCTCGGCGAGCCAGTCCGCGCCCACCGAGGCACCGGACAGCCCCACGGCCCGGCCCCCGCGCCGCACCCGCTCAGCTGCGGACGGCTCGGCGAGCCAGACGGCAACCGGCCCGACCCCGGAGGGCCCCGACAGCCCGCCCATGTCCGCGCCGCCGCGCCGCGCCCGCACCGCGTCGGGAGGCTCGGCCAGCCAGCGCGCCACCCCCGCCGCCTCGCCCCAGCCGCGCCGCACCGCAGGCAGCCCGGACGCCCCCTGGCACCACGCCCGCCCGGCTTTCGACACCCCGACGGCCGAGCCCGAGCCGAAGCCTGATCCGCAGCCGAAGGCCGAGCCGGGGCCCGAGCCGAAGCCGGAGGCCGAGCCGAAGCCGGAGGCCGAGCCGGGGCCCGAGCCGAAGCCGGAGGCCGAGCCGGGGCCCGAGCCGGAGCCGGAGGCCGAGCCGAAGCCCAAGCAGGAAGCGGCGCCGCAGCCGACGCCCGAGCCCGCGCCGGAAGCAGGTGCGGAGCCCGAAGCCGCATCCCCGCCGCCCAGCGCCCCCGACGACCACGGAACCCCCGCCGACCCCGACAGGGCCACGGCCGAGCCCGCCTCCGATGGCACCCCCGCCTCCGAAGGCACGCCCGCCCCCGACGACACCCCCGACCCCGAACCCCCCACAGGAGGCACGCAGTGAACGACGCTCTGGACGTCGCCCTGCGACTCCTCATCGTCTTCGTCGTCTTCCTGACCTTCCCCTTGATCATCGGCCAGACCGAGCACAAGGTGATGGCCCACATGCAGGGCCGCCTGGGCCCCATGTACGCCGGCGGCTTCCACGGCTGGGCCCAACTCGTCGCGGACGGCGTCAAGTTCGCCCAGAAGGAAGACATCGTCCCGGCCGGCGCCGACCGCCGGGTCTTCCAACTCGCCCCCGCCGTCGCCCTCCTCCCCTACCTCCTCGTCCTCCTCGCCATCCCGATCGGCCCGGGCGAGGGCGCCGTCGGCGAGGTCATCGACGCGGGCGTCTTCTTCGTCCTCGCCGTGATGGGCGTGGGCGTCCTCGGCTCACTCATGGCCGGCTGGGCCTCCGCCAACAAGTTCTCCCTCCTCGGCGGCCTCCGCACCGCCGCCCAGCTCCTCGCCTACGAACTCCCGATGCTCCTCACGGCGGCCTCCGTCGCGATGGCGGCCGGCACCGTCTCCCTCGTCGGCATCGTCGATGCCTTCGAGTGGTGGTGGCTCCCCTGGCAGATCGTCGGCGCGATCGTCTTCTTCGTCGCCGGCCTCGCCGAACTCCAGCGCCCGCCCTTCGACATGCCCGTCGCCGACTCGGAGATCATCTTCGGCGCCTACACCGAGTACACCGGCCTCCGCTTCGCCCTGTTCCTCCTCGCCGAGTACGCCGGCATCGTCGTCCTGTGCGGTCTGACCACCGTCCTCTTCCTCGGCGGCTGGCACGGCCCCTGGGGCGCAGACGGCCTCGGCTGGGTCTGGACCCTCCTGAAGACCGCCGCCCTCGCCTTCCTCGTCATCTGGCTCCGCGTGACCTACCCCCGCCTCCGCGAGGACCAGCTCCAGAAGCTCTCCTGGACCCTCCTCGTCCCCCTCTCCCTCGCCCAGATCGCCCTCACCGGCACCGTCAAGGTGGTGTTCCTCTGATGGCACCCATCCCCGGCTCCGGCCTCGCCAAGGGCCTGGCCGTCACCCTCCGCACGATGACGCGGAAGACCGTCACCGAGCAGTACCCGGACGTCCAGCCCGAGCTCCCGCCCCGCACCCGTGGCGTCATCGGGCTCTTCGAGGAGAACTGCACGGTCTGCATGCTGTGCGCCCGCGAGTGCCCGGACTGGTGCATCTACATCGACTCCCACAAGGAGACGGTCCCGCCCGCCGCCCCCGGCGGCCGCGAGCGCAGCCGCAACGTCCTGGACCGCTTCGCCATCGACTTCGCCCTCTGCATGTACTGCGGTATCTGCATCGAGGTCTGCCCCTTCGACGCCCTCTTCTGGTCCCCCGAGTTCGAGTACGCGGAGACCGACATCCACGAACTCACCCACGAGCGCGACAAGCTCCGCGAGTGGATGTGGACCGTCCCCTCGCCACCGGCCCTCGACCCCGCCGCCGAGGAACCCAAGGAACTGGCCGCCGCCCGCAAGACCGCCGAGAAGCTCGCGGCGTCCCAGGCCGAGCCGAAGCCGGACACCCCCGGGGGAGCCGACTCATGACCCTCGCCCAGGCATCCCACGACGCCCTCGCCCAGGCATCCCACGACGCCCTCGCCCAGGCCCCGCAAGGCTTCCTCTCACCGACCGGTGTCGAGATCGCCTTCCTCCTCGTCGGCCTCGTCACCCTCGGCGCCGCGCTCGTGACCGTCACCACCCGGCAGCTGGTGCACGCCGCCCTGTGGCTGGTGGTGGCGCTCGGCGGCCTCGCCGTCGAGTACCTCCTGCTCACCGCCGAGTTCATCGCCTGGGTGCAGGTCCTCATCTACGTCGGTTCCGTCGTCGTCCTCCTCCTCTTCGGACTGATGCTCACCAAGGCCCCCATCGGCCGCTCCCCGGACGCCGACTCCGGCAACCGCTGGGCCGCCCTCACGGTGGCCGTCGCCTCGGCCGCCACCCTCGTCTGGGTCGTCGTGGACGCCTTCCGCGCCACCTGGATCGACCTCGACGGCCCCGCCGCCGGCTCCACCAAGGCCACCGGCGAGAGCCTCTTCCAGAACTGGGTCCTCCCCTTCGAGGCCCTCTCCGTCCTCCTCCTCGCCGCCCTGGTCGGCGCGATCGTCCTCTCCCGCAAGGCGAAAACGGACGCGCCCCCCACCGACGCGAAGCCCACCCGCGCGAAGCCCACCCGCGCGCCCGCGGCCCCCACCGACACCGCGGCCCCCACCGACCCCACAGGCCCCGAATCACCCGAGTCAGCCAAGGGAGGCGCACGCTGATGCACCTCGCGTATCCCGTCGTGCTCTCCTCCCTCCTCTTCTGCACGGGCCTCTACGGCGTCCTCGCCCGCCGCAACGCGATCCTCGTCCTGATGTCGGTCGAACTGATGCTCAACGCGGTCAACCTCAACCTCGTCGCCTTCGACGTCTGGCTCAGCAGGACCGCCGAGGAGACCCTGCACTCCGGCCAGGCCCTGACCCTGTTCACGATCACCATCGCCGCCGCCGAGATCGGCATCGGCCTGGCCATCGTCCTCGCGGTCCACCGCAATCGAGGCACCGCCGACATCGACAAGCTCCGCGACACCGCCGAGGGCCCCGAGACCGACGGCCCCGACGGCCCCCACGGCTCCGAAGACCCCGCCGCAGCCGAGGAACCCGGCCGACCCGAGCGGAGCGAGAAGGCTGAGGCCACCGCGTGACCACGACCACCCTCGCCGTCCTCGTCCCCCTCCTCCCGTTCCTCGGCGCCGCCGCCGGCCTGCTCCTCGGCCGCACCGCCCCCGGCTTCGTCCGCCCCCTCGCCGTACTGCCCACCCTGACGGCCTTCGCCCTGGCCGTCCTGGTCGCCGTACGCCAGGGCGGCGACCAGCCCGTCGACGCGGCCACCCAGCTCACCCCGACCGGCTCGGTCCCCATCGACCTCGCCCTGCACATCGACGGCTTCGCCGCCCTCGTCGCCGTCCTGGTCGGCCTGGTCGCCACCTGTGTGCAGACCTACTCGACCGGCTACCTCCGCGACGACCCCCGCTACCCCTCCTACGCCGCCCTCGTCTCCCTCTTCACCTCCGCGATGCTCCTCGTCGTCTACTCCGGCGACCTGATGGTGCTCCTGGTCGGCTGGGAGATCATGGGCATCTGCTCGTACTTCCTGGTCGGCCACTACTGGGAGACCCCGGAGGCCCGCGCCGCCTCCCTGAAGGCCTTCCTGGTCACCAAGCTCGGCGACGTCCCCTTCCTGATCGGTCTGTTCGCCCTCGCCACGGACGCCGGGTCGTTCCGCATCACGCGGATCCTCGCCACCGTCGCCGACGGCGGCCTCGACCACCCCACCCTCGTCGCCCTCCTGCTGCTCGCCGGGGTCGCCGGCAAGTCGGCCCAGTTCCCCCTCCACACCTGGCTCCCCGACGCGATGGCGGGCCCCACGCCCGTCTCCGCGCTCATCCACGCCGCGACGATGGTCGCCGCCGGTGTCTACTTCGTCGCCCGTCTCCTCCCGGTCTTCGCCGCCTCCGCGGCGGCCCTGGTCGTCCTCGCCGTCATGGCCGCGCTCACCATGGCGGGCTCGGGCCTCGCCGCCCTCGCCCAGGACGACATCAAGCGCGTCCTCGCCTACTCGACGATCGGCCAGCTCGGCTACATGACCGGCGCCCTCGCCGTCGCCGACCGCGGCGCCGCCGTCTTCCACCTCCTCTCCCACGGCGCCTTCAAGGCCCTGCTGTTCCTCGCGGCCGGCGTGATCATCCACGCGTCCGGCACCAACTCCCTGGCCGCCATGTCCCGCATGAGCCACCTGCGCGCCCGCGTCCCCGACGCCTTCTGGACGATGACCGTGGCCCTGCTCGCCCTCGCGGCGATCCCGCCCTTCAGCGGCTTCTTCTCCAAGGAGTCCGTCCTCGGAGCCGCCGAGCACGCCGCCACCGGCCACACCCTCACCGGCCCCGTCGCGCACGTCCCGGCCGCCGCCGGCTGGACCGTCCTGGTCGCCGGTGTCCTCACCGCCCTGCTCACCGCCGCGTACGCCGCCCGCCTGTGGCTGCTCGCCTTCCACGGCGAGGGCACCGAGGCACCCGACCACGGCCGCCAGCCGCTCACCATGACGGTCGTCCTCTGGGTGCTCGCCGTCCCCTCCCTCGCCCTCGGCGCCCTCGCCTACGGCAGGCTCCCCGACTGGTTCGACGGCGACGACCTGGCGCCCACCCTCACCACGTCCGTCCTCGGCACGGGCGCCGCCCTGATCGGCGCCCTGGTGACGTACGCGGCCTGGCGCTCCGCCAGGGCCCGGGCGGCGCGCGCACCGCTGGGCGCGGTCGCGGCCCACCCCGAGGCGGACGCCGGCACCGTCGAGGCGGAGGCCATCGCCAGCCACACCCCCGCCTACGGGGACGTGGCCTCGGCACCCGACCCGGCCGACCCGGGCCGCCTCCTGCTCGGCCCGCTGCACCGCCACGCCGCCACGGGCTTCCACCTCGACGCCGTGTACTCGGCGCTCTTCGTCCGCCCGGTCCGGGCCGGCGCGCGTCTCGTCCGGTTCCTCGACCGCGAGGTCGTCGACACCTATGTGAGCGGCGCGGGCGCCCTGCCCCGCCTGCTGGGCGCGGCCGTACGCAAGGCCCAGACCGGCAACGTCCAGACCTATGTGAGCGCGCTGCTCGCCGGCACCGTCGTCCTGGTGGTCGCCGCCCTCGTCGTCGCCACGGGAGCGTGAGCAGGCGTGATCGATATCAACGAGTCCGTGATGCAGGTCCTTCTGGCGTTGATCGTCGTCGGCCCGCTCCTCGGCGCCGTCGCCGCTCTCCTGCCGGCCCCGCCCGGACTGAAGGGGAAGTCACCCGAGCAGGCCGTGCTGCGCCACGGGATCACCGTGACCGGCGCGGTCCTCATCGCCGCGATCGTCCTCGCGCTCGGCTTCGACCACGACCAGCCGTCGAAGATGCAGGCCAGCACGGACATCAGCTGGATCCCGGCACTCGACGTGCGCATCCACCTCGGCATCGACGGCATCTCCCTCCCCCTCCTGGTCCTGACCGCGCTGCTGACCTTCCTCTGCGCGCTCTACTCCTACTTCAAGCAGCAACATCAGCGGCTGACGCCGCGGGCCGCGGGCCCGTCCCCGAAGGCCTTCGTCGCCCTGCTGCTCGTCCTGGAGGCCGGCACCCTCGCGACCTTCGCCGTCCTCGATCTGCTGCTGTTCTTCCTCGCGTTCGAGATGGTGCTCATCCCGATGTACTTCCTCATCGCCCGCTGGGGCGGTGAGGAACGCACGCGGGCCGCTTGGAAGTTCATCCTCTACACCCTGCTCGGTTCCGTGGTCATGCTGTTGGGCCTGCTCCTGATCGGCATCAAGGCGGGCACATTCGACATGGTGGCACTCGCCACTGACAGTCACCCTTCCCTGACCACATCCGTGCAGGTCATCGCCGTTCTGTCGATCGGGATCGGGCTCGCGGTCAAGACCCCGATGTGGCCCCTGCACAGCTGGCTCCCGGACGCCCACACCGCCGCCCCGACCGTCGGCTCAGTCCTGCTGGCCGGGGTCCTGCTGAAGATGGGCACCTACGGTTTCGTGCGCATCCTGCTGCCGATCACCCCGGACGGCTTCCGTACCTTCGCGCCGTACCTCGCGGCCTTCGCGGTCGTCGGCATCATCTACGGCTCCCTCGCCTGCCTCGCCCTCGCCCGGCAGGGCGCCAAGGGCGACCTCAAGCGCCTGATCGCCTACTCCTCCGTCGGCCACATGGGCTTCGTACTCCTCGGCATCGCCACGATGACCCCGACCGGCGTGAACGGCGCGCTCTTCGCCAACATCGCCCACGGCCTCATCACCGGCCTGCTGTTCTTCCTGGTCGGCGCCCTGAAGGACCGCACCGGCACCACCGACCTCGACACCCTCGCGCAGGAGACCGGCGCCGCCCTCTACGGCAGGGCCCCGCGTCTCGGCGGCCTCCTCGCCTTCGCCGCCGTGGCCTCCCTCGGCCTGCCCGGACTCGCCGGGTTCTGGGGCGAGATGCTGGCCCTGTTCGGCGCGTTCGACCCCGCCGAGGGCCTCAGCCGCCCGGCCTTCCTCACCTTCATGACGATCGCCGCGTTCGGCACGCTCCTCACCGCCGCGTACCTGCTGATCGTGGTCCGCCGCGTCTGCATGGGCGCCGTCCCGAAGGAACCGCAGGAGGGGCCGGGCCGTACGGACGAACAGACGTACGCCCTCGCGGACGTACAGACATACGAGTTCGCGGCCTGGACCCCGCTCGTCGCCCTCACCGTCCTCGCCGGCCTCTGGCCCGCGGCCCTCCTCGGTCTGACCGACCCGGCCGTGCAGCAGCTCCTCGCAGGAGGCACCCGTTGAGCCCCTTGGCCCAGCCACCGCTCCAGGCCGAGACTCTCGCCCAGGCCCTGGCCACGACCCTGACCCATGGTCAGGCCCCTGGTCAGGCCCAGATCCTGGCCGAGTCCGTCGTCCAGTCCGTCGACTGGCTCGCCATCGCGCCACCCACCGTCGCCGCGGTGGTCGGCCTGGCCGTCCTCGTCGCCGACCTCTTCACGGGCGACGCGAAGAAGGCCGTCCTCGGCTGGGTCTCCGTCACGGGTCTCGCCGTGGCCCTCCTGACCCTGCTGCCCCTCCTGGACGCCGACCGCGCCACCTTCTGCCTGACCGGCGACCCGGACGTGTGCAGCTACACCGCCGACCGGTTCACCCTCGTCATCCAGTTCCTCGTCCTCGGCGGCGCCCTCCTCGCCGCCCTGCTGTCCATGACGGCCCTCAAGGACGACCGGAAGAACCTCCCCGAGGGGGAGTTCTGGTTCCTGCTGCTGTCGTCCGCGGCGGGAGCCGCGCTCCTGCCCGCCTCCCGTGACCTCGCGACCCTCGTCGTCGCCCTGGAGGTCGCCTCCCTGCCCGCGTTCGCCCTCGTCGGCATCCGCCACGGCGACCGGCGGTCCTCCGAGGCGGCCCTGAAGTTCTTCCTGTCGTCCGTCACCGCGACCGCGGTCAGCCTCCTGGGCATCAGCTTCGTCTACGCCACGACAGGCACCCTCTACCTCACCGAGATCGCCGACCGCGTCCAGCACGTCGACGGCCAACTGCACACCCTCACCCAGGCCGGAGTCGTCCTCACCCTCATCGGCTTCGCCTTCAAGACCGCCGCGGTCCCTTTCCACTTCTGGGTCCCCGACACCTACGTGGGCGCCCCCCTGCCCGTCGCCGCCTACCTCTCCGTGGTCGGCAAGGCGGTCGGCTTCTCCGGCCTGATCCTCGTCACCGTCGTCGCCCTCCCGTCGTACGCCGACGTCTGGGGCCCCGCCCTCGCCGTGCTGGCCGCCCTCACCATGACCGTCGGCAACCTCGGCGCGCTCGCACAGCGCTCCACGCGCGCGTACAGCGCGATCCGGCTGCTCGCCTGGTCCTCCGTCGGCCAGGCCGGCTACCTCCTCGTACCGATCGCGGCGGCGGCCTACGCCGACGACACCGCCGACGCCGAGAAGGCCGTCGGCTCCACCGTCGCCTACGCCCTGATGTACGCCGCCGTGAACCTCGGCGCCTTCGCCGTGGCCGCGCTCGTCGGCCGGACGAAGTCCCTGAACCGGCTCGGCGACTACCGGGGCCTCTACGCGTCGAGCCCCCTGTCCGCCCTGCTCCTGGCCTTCTTCCTGCTCTGCCTCGCCGGACTGCCGCCGGGGATCATCGGCCTGTTCGCCAAGGTCACCGTCTTCTCGGCGGCCGTGGACGCGGGCCTCGGCTGGCTCGCCGTCGTGATGGCCGTCAACGTGGTGATCGCCCTCTTCTACTACCTCCAGTGGACGGCCCTGCTGTTCCGCGCCCCCGACGGCGACACCGCCGGCGCTCCCGCACCGCACCGCGTCCCCGCCCCGCTCACCCTGGCCCTCGCCCTCACCGGAATCGTCGGCATCGCCCTGTCCGGCGCCCCCCAGCTCGTCCTGCGCTTCGCCGACATCGGCCTCTTCTGACGTCCCGCGGCCCCCGCCCTCACCCGCACGGCCCCTGCCCTCACCCGCGCGGACCCCCGCCCTCACCCCCGCGGCCCCCGGCCGGGCCGCGCGCACCAGGGAACTCGCGCTCCCCGCCTGGCGTTGACCAGATCGGGAGGGTCCACTGAGAAGTGGAGTCAACAGCTACAGCGAGCAAAGGGTTCCCCTGCCGCACGACCTGGAGGGCGTACCGTGCACCGCCGGCACAACGGGCTCAGGACCGCCGTTCTCCTCGGGGGACTGTCCGCACTCATCATCGTCATCGGAAGCCTCTTCGGCCGTACGGGCCTGATCATCGCGGTCGTCGTCGCCCTCGGCACGAACGCGTACGCCTACTGGAACAGCGACAAGCTGGCTCTACGCGCGATGCGCGCGCGCCCGGTCAGCGAGTTCGAGGCACCGGCGCTCTACCGCATGGTCCGCGAGCTCTCCATGCAGGCCCGCCAGCCGATGCCGCGCCTGTACATCTCGCCGACGGACGCCCCGAACGCGTTCGCGACCGGCCGCAACCCGCGCAACGCGGCCGTGTGCTGCACCGACGGCATCCTCCGCCTGCTCGACGAGCGCGAGCTGCGCGGTGTCATCGGCCATGAGCTGAGCCATGTCTACAACCGCGACATCCTCATCTCGTCGGTCGCCGGCGCCCTCGCCTCCGTGATCATGTTCCTGGTGAACTTCGCCTGGCTCATCCCCATCGGCCGCTCGGACGACGACGACGGCCCCGGCCTCCTCGGCATGCTGCTGATCATGATCCTGGGCCCGCTCGCCGCGTCCCTCATCCAGGTCGCGATCAGCCGCTCCCGCGAGTACGAGGCGGACGCCTCCGGCGCCCACCTCACCGGTGATCCACTTGCTCTCGCCAGTGCCCTTCGCAAACTGGAAACGGGTACGAAGCAGCTTCCGCTGCCCCCCGAGCCCCGGATCGAGACCGCGAGCCACATGATGATCGCGAACCCCTTCCGGCCGGGCCGGGGATTCTCCAAGATGTTCTCGACACACCCGCCGATGGCGGAACGCATCGCCCGACTCGAGAAGATGGCAGGTCCCCCGCAGTGAAGACCGTACTGAACATCATCTGGCTGATCCTCAGCGGTTTCTGGCTCTTCCTCGGCTATCTGTTCGCAGGGTTGCTTCTGTGCATCACGATCATCGGCATCCCGTTCGGCATAGCGTCGTTCCGCATCGGCGTCTACGCCCTGTGGCCCTTCGGGTACAGCGCCGTCGAGCGCCGTGACGCGGGCGCTCCCTCTTGTCTGGGCAACATCCTGTGGCTGGTCCTGGCGGGCTGGTGGCTGGCGCTGACGCACATCTTCACCGGCCTCGTCCTGTGCGTCACGATCATCGGCATCCCCTTCGGCATCGCCAACTTCAAGCTGGTCCCGGTCTCGCTGATGCCGCTGGGCCGCGAGATCGTCCGCTCCGACCAGCCCTTCGCCCAGCAGCGCTGGTAGCGCGTCGGGCGGCCGTCGGAACACGAGCCGTCGTACGCACGCCTCAGCGGCGCCGCCGTACGGCGTACACGGCCGCCCCCACGCCCAGTACGGCCGCGCCCACACCCACCGACGACGGAGGCAGTGAGAACGCGAGGACCGCGCACCCGACGAGCCCGACCACCGGCACCACCCGGGCGGCCGGCGCCGAACTCAGCGTCCAGGCGGACGCGTTGGCGACCGCGTAGTACGCGAGAACCCCGAACGACGAGAACCCGATCGCACCCCGCACGTCGACCGTGGCGGCCAGCACCGCCACCACGGCACCGACGGCCAGCTCGGCCCGGTGCGGGACCTGGAAACGGGGGTGCACGGCGGCGAGCGCACCGGGCAGGTGCCGGTCCCGGGCCATCGCGAGGGTCGTGCGCGAGACACCCAGGATGAGCGCCAGCAGCGACCCGAGCGCGGCCACGGCGGCCCCCACGCGCACCACGGGCACCATCCCGGGCACCCCGGCCGCCCGTACGGCGTCGGCCAGCGGAGCCGAGGCCGCCCCCAGCCCACCGGACCCCAGCACGGCGAGCGCGGCGACCGCCACGGCCGCGTACACGACCAGCGCGATACCGAGCGCGAGCGGGATCGCGCGCGGGATGGTGCGCGCCGGATCCCGTACCTCCTCACCCAGGGTCGCGATCCGCGCGTACCCGGCGAACGCGAAGAACAGCAGCCCGGCAGCCTGCAGCACGCCGCCCACACCACCCGACGCCCCGATGTCCAGCCGCCCGGCGTCGGCCTCGCCGGACCCCAGGCACACCACCACGACGGCGGCGAGGACGGCCAGCACGACGGCCACGATCGCCCGCGTCAGCCAGGCCGACTTCTGCACGCCGCCGTAGTTCACGGCCGTCAGCGCCACCACGGCCGCCACCGCGACGGCGTGCGCCTGCCCCGGCCACACGTACGCCCCCACGGTCAGCGCCATCGCCGCGCACGAGGCCGTCTTGCCGACGACGAACGCCCAGCCGGCCAGGTACCCCCAGAACTCCCCGAGCCGCTCACGCCCGTACACATAGGTGCCGCCCGACGCCGGATACACGGCAGACAGCCGCGCCGACGACATCGCGTTGCAGTACGCGACGACCGCCGCGATCCCGAGCCCGAGGAGCAGCCCCGACCCGGCGGCCCGCGCCGCCGGGCCCAGCGCCGCGAAGATCCCCGCGCCGACCATCGCCCCGAGCCCGACGACCACCGCGTCCCCGACGCCGAGCGTGCGGCGCAGCCCAGCGCCCGATCCGGCTTGTGTCATGTGCCGCACCCTACTGATCAGTGCAACCGGCCGATGTCACGCAGGCGTCCTCCGTGACAACAAGGACAGACAGCACGACAGTCACGACAGGCACGGCCGGGCACACGGCCGCTGTGGGGGGAAACACAGCACGGGTACCGCACGGGTACGGCACAGGTAAGGCACGAAAGGGCAGGTGCACGGCATGAGCATCATCGGCTGGATCGTTCTGGGGCTGTTGGCCGGGGCCATCGCCAAGTTCCTGCTGCCGGGCCGGGACCCGGGCGGCTTCATCGGCACGACCCTCATCGGCGTCGCGGGCGCCTTCATCGGCGGCTGGATCTCCGCCCGCTGGCTGGACCACCCGATCTCCGAGAACTTCTACGACGGCACCACCTGGGCGGCCGCGATCGGCGGTTCCCTGGTCCTGCTGATCGCCTACCGCATCCTGTTCGGCCACTCCCGCCGCTGACCGCGAGCACCGCGCACGCACACGAGGGGTGGGCACCACGGCAACGGCCGTCGTGCCCACCCCTCGTCGTACGGGCTCTACGTGCCGCTCGTCACCGGTAGTTGACGAACTGCACCGCGAAGTCGAAGTCCTTGCCCTTGAGCAGGGCGATCACGGTCTGCAGGTCGTCGCGGCTCTTGGAGCTGACGCGGAGCTCGTCACCCTGGACCTGGGCCTTGACGCCCTTGGGACCCTCGTCACGAATGATCTTCGCCACCTTCTTGGCGTTCTCCTGGGAGATGCCCTCCTCGATCGAGGCGAAGATCTTGTACTCCTTGCCGGACAGCTGGGGCTCACCCGCGTCCAGCGACTTCAGGGAGATCCCGCGCTTGATCAGCTTGGACTGGAAGACGTCGAGGATGGCCTTCACCCGGTCCTCGGAGTTCGCCTCCATGAGGATCTTCTCGCCGGACCACGAGATCGAGGCGCCGACGCCCTTGAAGTCGTAGCGCTGGGAGATCTCCTTGGCGGCCTGGTTGAGGGCGTTGTCGACCTCCTGCCGCTCGACCTTCGAGACGATGTCGAAACTGGAGTCGGCCATGTCCTGTGGCTCCTTGTATCGGTGTATCGGGAGGCGACAAGCCTAGCCACCCCGCCCCCGCGCGCACTGATCAATCAGGTGGCGAAGCACCCCCGAGCATCAGGTATCGTTTACGACGTCGCCACGGAGCGCCGCCGAAAAGCGGTTCGAAGGACGACGAATCCCAGGCGGTGTGCCCGAGTGGCCAATGGGAGCGGACTGTAAATCCGTCGGCTTAGCCTACCCAGGTTCGAATCCTGGCGCCGCCACGTGGAGGGAAGCCCCTCCCGGACTGTGAGAGCAGTTCGGGAGGGGCTTCTTCGTGTGCGGGTTCGGTCGTGGGGACCGGCGGCCGGGCACACTGACTGCATGTCATCACGTCGCAGGAACTGCCCCGAGTGTCGTCGTGAGATCGCCGTGGTGGCGGGGCGGTTCGCGCGGCACGATCCGCCGGGGGCGAGCGGGGAACTGGTGTCGTGCCCCGGGTCGCGCAGGCCGGCCCAGATCGGGGCGGCCCAGCCCGCGCTCGACGGTTTCGTGGTCCCCGAGTTCCCCGGTCAGCTGCCCCTGTTCTGACCGGGGCCCGCACCGGTCAGTTGCCCGCCACCGACTTCACCGCCACCGACACCGGCGTGGAGCCGCTGATCAGCTCCAGGGTCAGGCCGGCGGTGGCGGGGGTGTCGAGGAGTTCGACGAGCGTCGCCGCCACGTCGTCGCGGGGGATCGGACCGCGTCCGGTGGACGCCTCCAGACGCACCAGGCCCGTGCCCGCGTCGTCGGTCAGCATGCCGGGCCGCAGGATCGTCCAGTCCAGGGCGTTCAGGCCGCGCACATACGCGTCGGCCTGGCCCTTCGCCCGCTGGTACACGTCGAAGACGTCGTCACCCTCGTGCTCCGGGTCCGCCCCCATCGACGAGACGACCAGGTGACGTCGTACGCCCGTCCGTACCGCGGCGTCCGCGAACAGGACCGCCGCCCCGCGGTCGACCGTGTCCTTGCGGGCCGTTCCACTGCCCGGACCGGCGCCCGCCGCGAACACGGCGGCGTCCGCGCCCTGCAGATGCGCGGCGACCTCCTCCACCGACGCCGACTCCAGATCGCACAGCACCGGTTCGGCACCGGCCGCGCGCAGATCGTCCCCCTGTTCGGCGCGGCGGATGATCCCCGCGACCTCGTCACCGCGCGCGGCGAGCAACCGCTCCAGCCGCAGCGCGATCTGACCATGACCTCCAGCGATGACAATGCGCATGTTTCCGACCGTACGCCCGACCCGACGCGTTTGCCGCGCAACCATTCAGCCGTCCCGAGTGTCTCAACCATGTTCGCCGTACCGGCGAGCACCGGACATCACGGGGGGACCCAACACCGTCATGCGTAAAGCCACGCCCACGACCGTCGTACGTACGTCCATGAAGCGCGCATCTGTCGCGGGGGCGCCCGTGGCCCGCCGGGCCTTCACCGGGGTCGGCTGCGCCGCGGCCGTGCTCGTCACGGTGGCCGCCTGCGGCACCGTGCAGAACCTGACCGCCGGCCAGAAGATCGACAACGCCGTCGAACAGCTGGGTGAGCAGAAGTCGCTGGCCTTCGGCATGCGGCTCGACGCCGACCCGGACGACCTCGTCGCGCTCCTGGGTGAGGACAGCGAGGAAGTGCCGCCGGAGATGGCGGAGTTCTTCACCGGACTGCGCGTCGACGTGTCGGTCAGGTCGAAGAAGCCGCTGGACAAGTCCGGTGAGAAGGACATCACCGGCATGGGCATGAAGATCGCGGGCGAGGACGGCGTGTTCGCCGAGTACCGGCTCGTCGGCGACTACACGTACTACCGCGCCGACATGCAGGCCATGGGCGACGCGATGGGCATGCCCTTCCCGACGGCCGACGAACTCGACGAACTCCCGGAGAGCGAGCAGCACTTGCGGCCGCTCCTGGAGGGCGACTGGGTCAAGGTCAACACGGCCGACCTCCAGGAGGCCGCCGAGGACGCGGGCGCCGGTTCCGGCGCGGGCGGCTCCGACGAACTCGACGCCAAGACCCAGAAGAAGATCCTCGACGCCGTCCGCGGGGTCGTCGCCCGTGAGGTCGACTTCAAGACCAAGAGCGGCGAGGACGGCACCGAGGTCATCACCGCCAAGGCCAACTTCCGCGACCTGCTCACCGGCATCCTCGACAAGCTCCAGCCCCTCAAGGGCGACCTGCCGCCGGGTGCCGAACTGCCGACGGGCGAGGACGTGAAGGACGCCCCGAACAAGAAGGTCGCGGTCGACTTCACCCTCAAGAACGGCGACCTCACCCGCATCGAGACCGACCTCGCGGTCCTCGCCGAGGACGCGAAGGGCGCCAAGGCCCCCCTCGTCCTCACCTTCGGCAAGGCCGACGACATCAGCGCGCCCAAGGGCGCCTCCGAGATCCCGGTCGAGGAATTCGGCGGCCCGTTCGGCAGCGGCATGTTCAGCGTCTGACCGGCAGCGGCATGGTCGGCAGGTGACCGACAGCGGCATGGTCGGCGTCTGACCGACAGCGGCGTGTTCAGCGCCTGACCCGCCGCGGAATGAGCGGCGCCGGACCGGCGCCGGCCGTGCGGCACGCGCGCGTGGAGCACCAGAAACCCACGCGCGCGTGCCGGCCCGGCCATCCGCACGCGGGCATGCACACAGGCCACGGCCATACGCACCCGCGTGCGCCCACCCGTCCAGACTCACGCCCGCGTACCGGCCCGGCCATTCCCACGCGGACGTGCACCGGGCCAAGTCCATACGCACCCGCGTGCGCCCCCCGTCCAAACGCACCCCCGCGTGCCCGCCCGCTTCAACCTCACGCGACCCACCCGCGCGTGCCCGCACGCCCCCGTGCGCCTCTCACCACGGCCCCCCAGCCCCCACACCGCCCCCCCAACACACACCCAGCCCGCCCCTCAGGACGGCTCCCCCCGCCCCTGTCGAGGCAGGTCCAGCGCCGTGCCGGTCGCCGAGCCGCAGTACTCCCGTACCGCGCTGGTGCGCGCCACGACGCGCCCCCGGTGCACGACGATCCGGCTGTACGCCAGGGACAGGACCCCCGCGAGCCGCGCACCCCGCACTGCCAGCAGCTCGGCGGGGAAACCGGCCTCGACGCGCACCTCGGGCAGCCCGAGGGCGGCACGCGCGGCCCCGCTGACGGTGTCGTACGCCTCCTCGGGCCGCAGCCCGTACCGGGAGGCCAGCAGGTACGCCGCCTCCAGCGGGTCCCCGCGGCCGACCGGGTTCGACACGTCCCGCAGCGCCCCGCTGCCCGCCGCCACGCGCACCCCGGCCGCGCGCAGCAGCCGTACGGGCGCGGTGCCCCGGCGGTCCACGGTGCCGCAGCCGCCCTGGGGGAGGCAGACGACGGTCACCCCGGCCGCCGCGAGCTGGTCGGCGGCGCGGGCGGCGGCCAGGGAGGGCAGGCGGGCCAGACCGCCGCACGGGCCGAGCGTCACCCCGGGCCGCAGACCGCCCGCCATGGCCGCGAGCCGCGCGAGCCGGGCCGGGTCGTCGCCGTCGGTGTGCAGGTCGACCGGGCAGTCGTGCTCGGAGGCGATCTCCAGGACCGCCTCCACGTACCCGGTGGGGTCGGGGTCCAGGTCCGGACAGCCGCCGACCACGGAGGCGCCCATCTTCACCGCGTCCCGCAGGATCGCGAGCCCGTCCGCTCCGGCCACGCCGGTCAGCACCCGGGGCATCGCCACCGTCGTCACCTCGACGAGGCCACGCAGCGCCCGCCCCGCCCGGAGCACGGCCGCCAGCGCACCGAGCCCCTGCACGCCGCCCACGTGGACGTGCGAGCGCAAGGCCGTGGCGCCGTGCCCGAGTTGCAGCAGCGCGGCCTCGGTGGCCCGCCGCTGGACGTCCGCGTCGTCGTACGGGACGGGCCCCTCGAAGTCGGCCGACAGGGCCGTGTCGCCGTGCGCGTGCGGTTCGACGGGGGCCGGCAGCAGCAGATGGCCGCCGAGGTCCACCCGAGTGGCGGACGCGCCGGACGCGGCGGGCCCGGGGCTCAGGCTGCCCGCCGTGCCGACCGCCTCGATCCGCCCGCCGCCCAGCCGGACGTCCACCACCCGGCCGTCGGTCAGTCGCGCCCCGCACAGCAGCAGGGCGCCGGCCTCGTCCGGGCCCGAGGGCGGGCCGGAGGAGGAGGGGGACGGCTGCGGCTGGCTGTCGGGCATCGCGCTCCTGGGGCTACAAGATCACGCAGAGTGAGTCGAGCCTAGGCGGGCCGCCCGCCGTCGTCGCGGAGGAGCGCAATAGTCGTACCGGTGCGGTTCACCTGCCGGGAGACGGGCCGGGCGGACGGCGGGAACGGCCGGCGGGACTGCCGGGAGGGCCGGGAACGGTGGTGTGCGTGAGGCCCGTGCGGCCTGTGGAAACGGGACGGACGACGGCCCCCGGCGGCGCCGTGGAGCGCCGTGGACGACCTGTGGACGGCCCATGGACGGCCCCTGGACGGCCCATGGATACGGGCCGGGAAACGGATTTGGGCGATCGGCGGTGGGGCGTGTAATGTCTTCATCGCTCGCCCCAATAGCTCAGTCGGCAGAGCGTCTCCATGGTAAGGAGAAGGTCTACGGTTCGATTCCGTATTGGGGCTCTGGTGTGAAAGGTTCCCGTCGCGAGGCGGGATCCGATCGCATCACAGCGGTGTAGCTCAGTCGGTAGAGCAAGCGGCTCATAATCGCTGTGTCACCGGTTCAAGTCCGGTCACCGCTACTGACAGTAGCCGATTGCGGGGTCGGTCCTTCGATCGGCTACTCTTCTATGCGTTAAACCCTGTCCCATCCGTTCGTCAAGGAGCACTCACGTGGCTGCCACCGACGTCCGCCCGAAGATCACGCTGGCCTGCGTGGAGTGCAAGGAGCGGAACTACATCACCAAGAAGAACCGGCGTAACAACCCGGACCGACTGGAGATGAAGAAGCACTGCCCGCGTTGCAACGCGCACACCGCGCACCGCGAAACGCGATAAATCAGGCTCGTACACGAGGCCGTCCCCGAGTGATCGGGGGCGGCCTCGCGTCGTTACATCGATCAGTACCGGCCAGTACCCGCCGGTGCCGGCAGTACCGCCGTATCCGCAGCAACCAGGAGGTGCCGAGCCCATGGCGCTCGACCAGTCCTTCGTGGGGCGTACCTACCCGCCCACCGACCCCTACGAGGTCGGCCGGGAGAAGATCCGCGAGTTCGCGGAGGCCGTGGGAGACACCAACCCCGCCTACACGGACCCCGAAGCGGCCAAGGCGCTCGGGTACGCCGATGTGATCGCCCCGCCTACCTTCGTGTTCTCCATCACCTTCAAGGCGGCGGGACAGGTCGTCCAGGACCCCCAGCTGGGCCTCGACTACAGCCGGGTCGTGCACGGCGACCAGAAGTTCGCCCACAAGCGCCCGGTGCGCGCCGGCGACCGCCTCACCGTCACCTCGACCATCGAGTCGATCAAGTCCCTGGCGGGCAACGACGTCCTGGACATCCGCGGCGAGGTCCACGACGAGTCCGGCGAACACGTCGTGACCGCCTGGACCAAGCTCGTGGCCCGCGCGGCCGAGGAGGCGTGAGAACCCGATGACCGCGAAGATCTCCTACGACGACGTCGAGGTCGGCACCGAGCTGCCCGCCCAGAGCTTCGGCGTGACCCGTGCCACCCTCGTCCGCTACGCGGGCGCCTCCGGCGACTTCAACCCCATCCACTGGAACGAGAAGTTCGCCAAGGAGGTCGGCCTCCCCGACGTCATCGCGCACGGCATGTTCACCATGGCCGAGGCGATCCGCGTCGTCACCGACTGGACCGGCGACCCGGGCGCGGTCGTCGAGTACGGTGTCCGCTTCACCAGGCCCGTCGTCGTCCCCAACGACGACGAGGGCGCCACCATCGAGGTCAGCGCCAAGGTCGGCGCCAAGCTCGACGACAACACCGTCCGCGTCGACCTCACCGCCATGAGCGGCGGTCAGAAGGTCCTCGGCATGTCCCGGGCGGTCGTACGACTGGCCTGACGGCCCAGCGGCGCGGCCGCACCCCTACGGTCCCCCGCCCCTCCCGGGTGCGGGGGTCTCGTACTCTTGAGCCCGTGCAGGAACTCCACGACGCCCCCCTCGCCCCGCTGACCACCTTCCGGCTGGGCGGGCCCGCGCGACGGCTGATCACCGCGACCACCGACGACGAGGTCGTCGCCGCCGTCCGCGAGGCCGACGACACCGGTACGCCGCTGCTGCTCATCGGCGGCGGCTCCAACCTGGTGATCGGGGACCAGGGCTTCGCCGGAACCGCGCTGGTCATCGCCACGAAGGGCTTCGCGCTCGACGGGACACGGCTGGAGCTGGCCGCCGGCGAGGTGTGGACCGACGCGGTCGCCCGGACCGTCGAGGCCGGGCTCGCCGGGATCGAATGCCTGGCCGGCATCCCCGGCTCCGCGGGCGCCACCCCGATCCAGAACGTCGGCGCGTACGGTCAGGAGGTCGCCTCCACCCTCACCGAGGTCCTCGCCTACGACCGCCGCACCCGCGAGACGATCACCGTCCCGAACACCGAGTGCGCCTTCTCGTACCGCCACAGCCGCTTCAAGGACGAGCCCGAGCGGTACGTCGTCCTGCGGGTCCGGTTCGAACTGGAGGACGCGGGCGGCCTGTCGGGGCCGATCAAGTACGCCGAGACGGCCCGCGCGCTCGGCGTCGAACCCGGCGACCGGGTGCCCCTCGCCGACGCCCGCGAGACCGTGCTGAAGCTGCGCGCCGGGAAGGGCATGGTGCTCGACCCCGAGGACCACGACACCTGGTCCGCCGGATCGTTCTTCACCAACCCGATCCTCACCGACGAGCAGTTCGCCGCGTTCCACGCGCGCGTGCGCGAACGCCTCGGGGACGACGTCACCCCGCCCGCCTACGCCGCCGGCGACGGCCACACCAAGACCTCCGCCGCCTGGCTCATCGACAAGGCCGGCTTCACCAAGGGCTATGGCACCGGCCCCGCCCGGATCTCCACCAAGCACACCCTGGCCCTCACCAACCGGGGCGCCGCCACCACCGAGGACCTGCTCGCCCTGGCCCGCGAGGTCGTCGCCGGAGTCCGGGACGCCTTCGGGATCACCCTGGTCAACGAGCCGGTGACGGTCGGCGTCAGCCTCTGAGCGGAGCCGCTAGCCGGCCGGGCGGGTGAGCCAGTCGTCCACCCCGGCCAGCAGCTTGGCGCGCTCCTTCTCCGGGGCCGCCGACGCCCGGATCGACTGCCGGGCCAGCTCCGCCAACTCCTCGTCCGTGAAGCCGTGGTGGTGGCGGGCGATCTCGTACTGGGCCGCGAGGCGCGAGCCGAACAGGAGCGGGTCGTCCGCGCCGAGCGCCAGCGGCACACCGGCCTCGAACAGCGTCCGCAGCGGGACGTCCTGGTGTTTCTCGTAGACACCGAGCGCGACGTTCGAGGCCGGGCACACCTCACAGGTGATCTGGCGGTCCGCCAGCCGCTTCAGCAGCCGCGGATCCTCCGCCGCGCGCACCCCGTGCCCGATCCGGGACGCGTGCAGATCGTCCAGGCAGTCCCGCACCGACGACGGCCCGGTCAGCTCCCCACCGTGCGGCGCCGACAGCAGGCCCCCCTCACGGGCGATCGCGAACGCCCGGTCGAAGTCCCGCGCCATGCCCCGGCGTTCGTCGTTGGAGAGCCCGAACCCGACCACACCGCGATCCGCGTACCGCACCGCGAGCCGGGCCAGCGTGCGCGCGTCCAGCGGGTGCTTCATCCGGTTCGCCGCCACCAGCACCCGCATCCCGAGCCCGGTCTCCCGCGCCGTCGTGTCGACCGCGTCCAGGATGACCTCCAGCGCCGGGATCAGCCCGCCCAGCCGGGGCGCGTACGACGTCGGGTCCACCTGGATCTCCAGCCAGCCCGAACCGTCCCGCACATCCTCCTCCGCGGCCTCCCGCACCAGCCGCTGGATGTCGTCGGGCTCTCTGACGCACGAGCGCGCCGCGTCGTAGAGCCGCTGGAACCGGAACCACCCTCGCTCGTCCGTCGCCCGCAGCTTCGGCGGTTCCCCGCTGGTCAGCGCCTCCGTCAGCGCGTCGGGCAGGCGGACCCCGTACTTGTCGGCGAGCTCCAGCACGGTCGTGGGCCGCATCGACCCGGTGAAGTGCAGATGCAGATGGGCCTTGGGCAGTTCAGAGAGATCACGTACACGCTCCATCGCCCGATCCTGCCGCACGCCCGTGCCGTCCCGGAAGCGGAATCCTCGAACGTGGTCTTGCTCGCACAAATGAAGAGGGGACCACATCCGGAAATCCGTATGTGGTCCCCTCCGCGGGCTCAGGACCTCAGTCCGTCGCCTCCGCCAGCAGCTTCTGGATGCGGGAGACGCCCTCGACGAGATCCTCGTCACCCAGGGCGTACGACAGACGCAGATAGCCGGGGGTGCCGAAGGCCTCGCCGGGAACGACCGCGACCTCGGCCTCCTCCAGGATCAGCGCGGCCAGCTCGACCGTGTCCTGGGGGCGCTTGCCGCGGATCTCCTTGCCGATCAGCTCCTTCACCGACGGGTAGGCGTAGAACGCGCCCTCGGGCTCCGGGCAGAACACACCGTCGATCTCGTTGAGCATCCGCACGATCGTCTTGCGGCGGCGGTCGAAGGCCTCCTTCATCTTCTCGACGGCCGACAGGTCGCCGGAGACGGCGGCCAGCGCGGCCACCTGCGCCACGTTGGAGACGTTCGACGTGGCGTGCGACTGGAGGTTGGTCGCGGCCTTGACGACGTCCTTGGGGCCGATGACCCAGCCCACGCGCCAGCCGGTCATCGCGTACGTCTTCGCGACACCGTTGACCACGATGGTCTTGTCGGCCAGCTCGGGGACGACCACGGGCAGCGAGTGGAACTCGGCGTCGCCGTAGACCAGGTGCTCGTAGATCTCGTCGGTCAGGACCCACAGGCCCTTCTCGGCGGCCCAGCGGCCGATCTCCTCGACCTGCGCGCGCGTGTAGACGGCGCCGGTCGGGTTGGAGGGGGAGACGAAGAGGAGCACCTTCGTGTTCTCGGTGCGGGCCGCCTCCAACTGCTCGACGGAGACCCGGTACCCCGTGGTCTCGTCGGCGACGACCTCGACCGGGACACCGCCGGCGAGACGGATCGACTCCGGGTACGTCGTCCAGTACGGCGCCGGGACGATGACCTCGTCGCCCGGGTCGAGGATCGCGGCGAACGCCTCGTAGATGGCCTGCTTGCCGCCGTTGGTGACGAGGACCTGCGACGCGTCGACCTCGTAGCCGGAGTCGCGCAGGGTCTTCGCGGCGATCGCGGCCTTCAGCTCGGGCAGACCACCGGCCGGCGTGTAGCGGTGGTACTTCGGGTTCTTGCAGGCCTCGACGGCCGCCTCGACGATGTAGTCCGGGGTCGGGAAGTCGGGCTCACCGGCGCCGAAGCCGATCACCGGGCGCCCGGCGGCCTTGAGGGCCTTGGCCTTGGCGTCCACGGCGAGGGTGGCGGACTCGGAGATCGCGCCGACGCGCGCGGAGACCCGGCGCTCGGTGGGAGGGGTTGCAGCGCTCATGGCCCCCATCGTTTCAGACAGGAAACGCGCCGGGCACGCGGGTTTCACAGACTGAACAGCAACGGAACAACCGTCCGTATCCGCGGCCGGAAACAGTCGATCTTCGAGGAGCAACGCCCCTGCGGACGCTTTCTGTTCGACGACAGGCCTCGGACCACGTATGCTCTCTCCTCGTTGGCCTTCACCGGCCGCGCCCTCCAGGTGCACACCGAGCACTCGGTCGGATGCGGTACGTTGGGGGAGAACCGCAAAGGGTCGTAGCTCAATTGGTAGAGCACTGGTCTCCAAAACCAGCGGTTGGGGGTTCAAGTCCCTCCGGCCCTGCTACACACTCCTCACGCCAGGATGTGTGCGCATGTACGTACAGCAATGTTCCGCCGTGCGGCTCAGACCGGGCGCGGCACGGCCACGACCGGACCGGAATCAGGTGAGGATGAATGACGGACGCCGTGGGCTCCATCGACACGCCTGATGCCCAGGACGAGGTGCCCGAGGACAAGAAGAAGACCCGCAAGGGCGGCAAGCGCGCCAAGAAGGGCCCGCTGAAGCGCCTCGCGCTCTTCTACCGCCAGATCGTCGCGGAGCTGCGGAAGGTCGTCTGGCCGACCCGCTCCCAGCTGACGACCTACACCACGGTGGTCATCGTCTTCGTCGTCATCATGATCGGTCTTGTTACTGTGATTGACTTCGGCCTCGACAAGGCCGCCAAGTACGTCTTCGGCTGAGCCGAGAGCGAAGGGCGCCGTTACCTGGCGCCCCTTTCGCGTGTTCCACCCCCATGATCCAGGAAGAAGCAGCCACGTGTCTGACCCGAACCTGAAGGACGCCATGGAGCCTCGCGGTGAAGGTGCCGAGTCCGTGGACGACGAACTCGACATCGTCGAGGGCGCGGACTCCGAGGACGGCGTCGACGAGTTCGAGACTGCCGAGGCCGAGGCGGGGGAGCCGGCCGAGGAAGAGGCCCTGCACGTCGAGGACGACTCCGACGACGCGGACGCCGACGAGGACGAGGACGAGGCGGCCGACGAGGCCGTCGAGGAGGAGACCGAGCCGGTCGACCCCGTCGAGGCCCTCCGTGAGGAACTGCGCACCCTGCCCGGCGAGTGGTACGTGATCCACACCTACGCCGGTTACGAGAACCGTGTGAAGACCAACCTCGAGCAGCGCGCCGTCTCGCTGAACGTCGAGGACTTCATCTTCCAGGCCGAGGTGCCGCAGGAAGAGGTCGCGCAGATCAAGAACGGCGAGCGCAAGACGATCCGCCAGAACAAGCTCCCCGGCTACGTCCTCGTCCGCATGGACCTGACGAACGAGTCCTGGGGCGTCGTCCGCAACACCCCCGGCGTCACCGGCTTCGTGGGCAACGCCTACGACCCGTACCCGCTGACCCTGGACGAGATCGTCAAGATGCTCGCGCCGGAGGCCGAGGAGAAGGCCGCCCGTGAGGCCGCCGAGGCCGAGGGCAAGCCGGCGCCCGCCCGCAAGGTCGAGGTCCAGGTGCTGGACTTCGAGGTCGGCGACTCGGTCACCGTCACCGACGGCCCGTTCGCCACGCTGCAGGCGACCATCAACGAGATCAACGCGGACTCGAAGAAGGTCAAGGGCCTCGTGGAGATCTTCGGCCGCGAGACCCCGGTCGAGCTGTCGTTCGACCAGATCCAGAAGAACTGAGCCCTACGGGACTGAGTTCATCGGAGCGTCGTAACCCACGCTTCCGACCAGGTCAGGCGAGCTGTCCGCAGCTTGTCTGACCTGCTCGGTTTTTAGCCGCGCATCTATACCCGCTATCGTTGTGCGGTATGCCTTCATCTGGCCGCGAACCGGATGAGGGCGCACTCGAATCGAAAGGACCCGGAGAGCTATGCCTCCCAAGAAGAAGAAGGTCACGGGGCTCATCAAGCTCCAGATCAACGCCGGTGCGGCGAACCCCGCCCCGCCGGTCGGCCCCGCGCTCGGTCAGCACGGCGTCAACATCATGGAGTTCTGCAAGGCCTACAACGCCGCGACCGAGTCGCAGCGTGGCTGGGTGATCCCGGTGGAGATCACGGTCTACGAGGACCGCTCCTTCACCTTCGTCACCAAGACGCCGCCGGCCGCGAAGATGATCCTCAAGGCCGCGGGTGTCGAGAAGGGCTCCGGCGAGCCGCACAAGACCAAGGTCGCCAAGATCACCGAGGCGCAGGTCCGTGAGATCGCCACGACCAAGCTTCCCGACCTGAACGCCAACGACCTGGACGCCGCGTCGAAGATCATCGCCGGCACGGCCCGTTCCATGGGCATCACGGTCGAGGGCTGAGCCCCACCTTCGTAGAACCATGCAGCTGCCGTAAGCAGGGGCAGCCGCACGTGGTAGGGCCTGCTCGGCCCGTACACCACGACTCCTTTCAGAACACACAGGAGCAGTTGTGAGCAAGCGCAGCAAGGCTCTCCGCGCTGCGGACGCCAAGGTCGACCGGGACAAGCTCTACGCCCCGCTCGAGGCCGTCCGTCTCGCCAAGGAGACCTCCACGTCCAAGTTCGACGGCACCGTCGAGGTCGCCTTCCGTCTGGGTGTCGACCCGCGCAAGGCCGACCAGATGGTTCGTGGCACCGTGAACCTCCCGCACGGCACCGGTAAGACCGCCCGGGTCCTGGTCTTCGCGACCGGTGACCGTGCCGAGGCCGCGACCGCCGCCGGCGCCGACATCGTCGGCTCCGACGAACTGATCGACGAGGTGGCGAAGGGCCGTCTGGACTTCGACGCCGTCGTCGCCACCCCGGACCTCATGGGCAAGGTCGGCCGCCTCGGCCGCGTGCTCGGTCCCCGTGGTCTCATGCCGAACCCCAAGACCGGCACCGTGACCCCGGACGTCGTGAAGGCCGTCAACGACATCAAGGGCGGCAAGATCGAGTTCCGCGTCGACAAGCACTCGAACCTGCACTTCATCATCGGCAAGACGTCGTTCGACGACACCAAGCTGGTGGAGAACTACGCCGCGGCGCTGGAGGAGATCCTCCGTCTGAAGCCGTCGGCCGCGAAGGGTCGCTACATCAAGAAGGCCGCGATCAGCACCACGATCGGCCCCGGCATTCCGGTCGACTCCAACCGCACCCGCAACCTCCTCGTCGAGGAGGACCCGGCCGCCGTCTGAGCCTGACGCTCACCGGCAGCCGCGTCGCGGACGCACAGTCCGAGGACGAGCCCCGCACCTTTCGAGGTGCGGGGCTCGTCCCTTTTCGGCATACGGGCATACGGGCCCTGTGCGGGTCTTTCCGGCGTACGGGTGGGCATACGCGCGTGAATGTGCTGCCCTGGTGTGCGGAGCACGGTGAATCTCCCTGGGGGGTGGGGACGGATGACCAGGACTACCACGCGTCGCCGTACGGCTGTGTCGTTCGCGGTGGTGGCCGCGCTGACGGGGGTGGTGGCCTGCGGCTCCCCGGACTCGGGCGAGGACGGCGGGGGCGATCCGTTCGCGGCGCTGAAGCTCGCCGACGCGTCGACCCGCGACGCCGACTCGTCGAGGATCGAGTCCACCGGCGACCTGGGCGAGCTGATGTCCATAAAGGCGGACGGCGAGGTCGACTGGGCCGACGGCCTCGACGGCACCATGACCATCACCTACACCGGCGGCCAGGCGGCCGACCAGATGCGCCGGCTGGGCATCACCTCGACCGAGGCCCGGTATCTGCCCGACGCCTACTACGCGGACATGGGCGACCTGTTCGCCGGGCAGTACGGCGGCAAGCGGTGGATCAGGTACGCGTACGAGGACCTGGACGAGATGATCGGCGGGGCTTCCGGCGCCTATGTGCGGGAGCACTTCAAGAGCGTCACGCCGAACCAGTCCGTCCGGCTCCTGCTGGCCTCAGGCGATGTCGAGAAGGTCGGCGAGGAGGACGTGCGCGGGCAGTCGACCACGCACTACGCGGGCACCGTCAGCGTCGCCGACCTCCAGGAGCGGAACGCGAACCTCGGCGAGGAGAAGCGGGCCGAACTGGAGGAACAGCTCGGGGCGGCCGGCATCACCACCGTCGACATCGACCTCTGGATCGACGAGGACGACCTGCTCGTCAAGAAGGTCGAGAAGGCCGCCACCGCGAACGGCACGGTGAACTCCACGGTCCACTACAGCGACTACGGCGTCGACGTCTCCACCGAGGAGCCGTCGGCCGCCGAGACGGTCGACTACAAGGACCTGATGAGGACCCTGCCGACGAGCTGAATTCGGGGGACAGCCACGACCGGGCGGCGCTAGTGTCCAGCCGTCCCACAGAGGTGGGTCGTGAGGGACCAGGGGGACACATGAGGATTGTCGCGCACGGCTCCGCAGGCTCCGTGCATCGCCGCAGAGCGGTCGGGATCGCCGTCGTGGCCGCGCTGCTCGGCGGGGCCACCGGCTGCGGCACGGAGGCGCAGGCCGAGGCGGAGCCGAAGACGCCCGCCGAGGCCGTGGCCCGGGCCGCCGAGCGGACCACGGAGGTCGCGTCGCTGCGGTACCGGGTGACCGGCACCCTGCCGGAGCACGGGAAGATGCGGGTCGAGGCGGCGATGACCGCACGGCCGACCGCGATGCGCATGGATGTGACCGGGCTGGGCGCGAGCGAGGGCGAGCCCATGGACCTGCGGTTCGCCGACGGGGTGCTCTACGCCGAGGGGGACCCGGCCGCCATCGGCGCCCCGGCGGACAAGGAGTGGATCAGCGTCGGGCCGGCCGTGTGGGGGCGGGGCGGCGCGGAGAACAACACGTACCGCGTCCTGCCCACCGTGTTGGAGGCGAGCCCTCTCGCGCAGTCCACACTCCTGACCGGTGCGAAGAAGGTCCGCGAGGTCGGTACCGGGACGGTCGACGGAAGCGGGACCACGCACTACCGGGGAACGGTCACCTGGGACGGCCTGCGGGACGCCCAGGCAGCCGCCCGGGACAAGGCGACCCGGAAGCTGCGGACGACCAGCCTCGACCAGTTCATGATGCTGGACATCGAGGAGACGCTCACCATGGACCTGTGGGTCGACGACGACGGCCGGGCCAAGCGGTACCGGCTCCGGGGGGAGACCGAGGCCCTGAAGGACGGGCGGATGGTCGACACGGGCCCGCTCGACCTGACCGTCACCCTTCTTGACTTCGATCGGCCGGTGACCGTCGAGACCCCGCCGGCCGAGGACACCGTCGACCTCGCCGAGCGGGTGGACGGGGCGGGAGAGGGCTGAGTGCCGCCGCCCTCAGGGAGCGGATTTGCTTGACACGTCGTATGTCATCTAACCTTCCGGAGAAGCCAAAGACCGCTGGTCGTTGCCGTGCGCTCGTGAGAGGGCGCGGTGGCCGAAGGATCCGCTGAACAGTGGACGACCCGCGCAGGTGACTGTGGAAGTTGCTCCTGGTCCGGTTCCGTGATCGTACGGAATTCGTCCGGTCGAGCTACGCCCCGTGCGCCTGCGCCGGGGCGTTTCGTTCGTTCTCGGCCCCTTCCGAGCGGTCCTCATCACCCGGAAGGAGGCCGACGCTCTATGGCAAGGCCCGACAAGGCTGCCGCGGTGGCCGAGCTCACGGAGCAGTTCCGTAGCTCGAACGCCGCCGTGCTGACCGAGTACCGGGGTCTCACCGTGGCGCAGCTCAAGAACCTGCGCCGTTCGCTCGGTGAAGACGCCCAGTACGCCGTGGTGAAGAACACGCTGACCAAGATCGCGGCCAACGAGGCCGGGATCTCGACGCTCGACGACCTGTTCAACGGTCCGACGGCGGTTGCCTTCATCACCGGTGACCCGGTGACGTCGGCGAAGGGTCTTCGTGACTTCGCCAAGGACAACCCGAACCTCGTCATCAAGGGCGGTGTCCTTGACGGCAAGGCGCTGTCCGCCGACGAGATCAAGAAGCTTGCGGACCTCGAGTCCCGCGAGGTTCTGCTCGCCAAGCTGGCGGGCGCCTTCAAGGGCAAGCAGACCCAGGCTGCTCAGGTCTTCCAGGCGCTCCCGTCGAAGCTCGTCCGCACCGTGGACGCGCTTCGTGCCAAGCAGGCCGAGCAGGGCGGTGCCGAGTAATTCGGCTCGCGCATTGATCCGCGCCGCCTGAGGCGCGGGTCGTAGCGGGCCGTAAGTACGCCCGCCGTTTCGATACATCCGGCACCTGCCGACATTAGTGGAAGGATCGCCCATCATGGCGAAGCTCAGCCAGGAAGACCTGCTCGCGCAGTTCGAGGAGATGACCCTCATCGAGCTCTCCGAGTTCGTGAAGGCCTTCGAGGAGAAGTTCGACGTCACCGCCGCCGCGGCCGTCGCCGTCGCGGGCCCGGCCCAGGGTGGCCCCGCCGCCCCGGTCGAGGAGGAGAAGGACGAGTTCGACGTCATCCTCACCGGTGCCGGCGACAAGAAGATCCAGGTCATCAAGGTCGTGCGTGAGCTGACCTCCCTGGGTCTGAAGGAGGCCAAGGACCTCGTGGACGGCGCCCCGAAGCCCGTTCTCGAGAAGGTCGCCAAGGACGCCGCCGAGAAGGCCGCCGAGTCCCTCAAGGGCGCCGGCGCCTCCGTCGAGGTCAAGTAAGGCCCACGGGTCCGCACCGGACCCGCTGCTCGCGCACGGCCCCCGACGTGGGGCTGTAACGCGGACGCACTGAAAGGCGATCACCCATGTGGGTGGTCGCCTTTCGGCGTTCGGGGACGTCGAGTGACGGCTGCCTTGCACTGTCGGTGGCGGCGAGTATGGTGATCTTCGTCGTGCCTCCGAGCACCCCTGGTGACCGGCCGCGAGTGACGATCGCAGCATCTGGTTCGGGCATGGGGGGCCTTGACGAACTGCACGCAGCGCGCAATTCTCAGGACGCGTCGTCACACGGATCCGAACTCCGAGGCATGGATCGACGGCGAAGAGGGCAGTATCGATGTGCATCGAGGGCGTGGCTTGCCGCAGGCGTTGAGGAACAACGAGGGTTTCCGAGGGTCCGTAAACCCGCACTGGACATCAGTGGGCCAACTGGCTACACTGACCCTTTGCGCTGCCTGTTAGCTGCCTCCTGCCCGTCACCAGGGGCATGCCCTCGCTCGAGCACCGACGATTGAACGTCCCTCAACTGGGGCTTTCCATCTCCGCGCCCGGTCGAGGGGGCCGGTACGCGCGTAGTGAGTCCGAGCCCTCGGAAGGACCCCCTCTTGGCCGCCTCGCGCAACGCCTCGACCGCGAATACGAACAACGGCGCCAGCACCGCCCCGCTGCGCATCTCTTTTGCAAAGATCAAGGAGCCTCTCGAGGTTCCCAACCTGCTCGCGCTGCAGACCGAGAGCTTTGACTGGCTGCTCGGGAACACCGCCTGGCAGAGTCGGGTCGAGGAGGCCCTGGAGAACGGACAGGACGTCCCCACCAAGTCCGGTCTGGAGGAGATCTTCGAGGAGATCTCCCCGATCGAGGACTTCTCCGGGTCGATGTCGCTGACGTTCCGCGACCACCGCTTCGAGCCGCCGAAGAACAGCATCGACGAGTGCAAGGACCGCGACTTCACGTACGCGGCCCCGCTCTTCGTCACCGCCGAGTTCACCAACAACGAGACCGGCGAGATCAAGTCCCAGACGGTCTTCATGGGCGACTTCCCGCTCATGACCCACAAGGGCACCTTCGTGATCAACGGCACCGAGCGTGTCGTCGTGTCGCAGCTGGTCCGCTCGCCCGGTGTCTACTTCGACTCCTCCATCGACAAGACCTCCGACAAGGACATCTTCTCCGCCAAGATCATCCCGTCCCGGGGTGCCTGGCTGGAGATGGAGATCGACAAGCGCGACATGGTCGGTGTGCGTATCGACCGCAAGCGCAAGCAGTCCGTGACCGTCCTCCTCAAGGCACTCGGCTGGACCACCGAGCAGATCCTGGAGGAGTTCGGCGAGTACGAGTCCATGCGCGCCACCCTGGAGAAGGACCACACCCAGGGGCAGGACGACGCGCTGCTCGACATCTACCGCAAGCTGCGTCCGGGCGAGCCCCCCACGCGTGAGGCCGCGCAGACGCTGCTCGAGAACCTCTACTTCAACCCCAAGCGCTACGACCTCGCGAAGGTCGGCCGCTACAAGGTCAACAAGAAGCTGGGTGCGGAGGCGCCGCTCGACGCGGGCGTCCTGACCGTCGAGGACGTCATCTCGACGATCAAGTACCTGGTGAAGCTGCACGCGGGCGAGACCGAGACGGCCGCGGACAACGGCCAGACGATCGTCGTCGAGACCGACGACATCGACCACTTCGGCAACCGTCGTCTGCGTAGCGTCGGCGAGCTCATCCAGAACCAGGTCCGTACGGGTCTGGCGCGTATGGAGCGAGTCGTCCGCGAGCGCATGACGACCCAGGACGTCGAGGCGATCACGCCCCAGACCCTGATCAACATCCGGCCGGTCGTCGCCTCCATCAAGGAGTTCTTCGGCACCAGCCAGCTGTCGCAGTTCATGGACCAGAACAACCCGCTGTCGGGTCTGACGCACAAGCGTCGTCTCTCGGCGCTGGGTCCCGGTGGTCTGTCCCGTGAGCGGGCCGGCTTCGAGGTCCGTGACGTGCACCCCTCGCACTACGGCCGCATGTGCCCGATCGAGACGCCCGAAGGCCCGAACATCGGTCTGATCGGTTCGCTCGCCTCCTACGGCCGCGTCAACGCGTTCGGTTTCGTGGAGACGCCGTACCGCCGGGTCACCGACGGTGTCGTCACCGACGAGGTCGACTACCTGACGGCCGACGAAGAGGACCGCTTCGTCATCGCGCAGGCCAACGCCACGCTCGACGAGGGCATGCGCTTCACCGAGAACCGCGTCCTGGTCCGCCGCCGTGGCGGCGAGGTCGACTACGTCCCCGGTGACGACGTCGACTACATGGACGTCTCGCCGCGCCAGATGGTGTCGGTCGCGACCGCCATGATCCCCTTCCTGGAGCACGACGACGCCAACCGTGCCCTCATGGGCGCGAACATGATGCGTCAGGCCGTGCCGCTCATCAAGAGCGAGTCCCCGCTCGTCGGCACCGGCATGGAGTACCGCTCCGCCGTCGACGCCGGCGACGTGGTCAAGGCCGAGAAGGCGGGTGTGGTCCAGGAGGTCTCCGCGGACTACATCACCACCACCAACGACGACGGCACGTACATCACGTACCGCCTGGCCAAGTTCGCCCGCTCCAACCAGGGCACCTCGGTCAACCAGAAGGTCATCGTCAACGAGGGCGACCGGATCATCGAGGGCCAGGTCCTGGCCGACGGTCCGGCCACCGAGAACGGCGAGATGGCCCTCGGCAAGAACCTGCTCGTGGCGTTCATGCCGTGGGAGGGTCACAACTACGAGGACGCGATCATCCTGTCGCAGCGCCTCGTGCAGGACGACGTCCTCTCCTCGATCCACATCGAGGAGCACGAGGTCGACGCCCGTGACACCAAGCTCGGCCCCGAGGAGATCACCCGGGACATCCCGAACGTCTCCGAGGAGGTCCTCGCCGACCTCGACGAGCGCGGCATCATCCGCATCGGTGCCGAGGTCGTCGCCGGCGACATCCTCGTCGGCAAGGTCACGCCCAAGGGTGAGACCGAGCTGACCCCCGAGGAGCGCCTGCTTCGCGCGATCTTCGGTGAGAAGGCCCGTGAGGTCCGTGACACCTCGCTGAAGGTGCCGCACGGCGAGATCGGCAAGGTCATCGGCGTCCGCGTCTTCGACCGTGAGGAGGGCGACGAGCTGCCGCCGGGCGTGAACCAGCTGGTTCGTGTCTACGTGGCGCAGAAGCGCAAGATCACGGACGGTGACAAGCTCGCCGGCCGCCACGGCAACAAGGGTGTCATCTCCAAGATCCTGCCGATCGAGGACATGCCGTTCCTGGAGGACGGCACCCCGGTCGACATCATCCTCAACCCGCTGGGTGTGCCGTCCCGAATGAACCCGGGACAGGTGCTGGAGATCCACCTCGGCTGGCTCGCCAGCCGCGGCTGGGACGTCTCCGGCCTCGGCGAGGACTGGGCGAAGCGTCTGCAGGCCATCGGCGCCGACTCCGTCGCCCCCGGCACCAACGTCGCGACCCCGGTCTTCGACGGTGCCCGTGAGGACGAGCTGGCCGGCCTGCTCCAGCACACCATCCCGAACCGCGACGGCGAGCGCATGGTGCAGCCGACCGGTAAGGCGAGGCTGTTCGACGGCCGCTCCGGTGAGCCGTTCCCGGACCCGATCTCGATCGGGTACATGTACATCCTGAAGCTCCACCACCTGGTCGACGACAAGCTGCACGCCCGGTCGACCGGTCCGTACTCGATGATCACCCAGCAGCCGCTGGGTGGTAAGGCCCAGTTCGGTGGCCAGCGCTTCGGTGAGATGGAGGTGTGGGCGCTGGAGGCTTATGGCGCCGCGTACGCCCTCCAGGAGCTGCTGACCATCAAGTCCGACGACGTCACCGGCCGCGTGAAGGTCTACGAGGCCATCGTCAAGGGCGAGAACATTCCCGAGCCCGGCATCCCCGAGTCCTTCAAGGTTCTCATCAAGGAGATGCAGTCCCTGTGCCTCAACGTGGAGGTGCTGTCCTCGGACGGCATGTCCATCGAGATGCGCGACACCGACGAGGACGTCTTCCGCGCTGCGGAGGAGCTTGGCATCGACCTGTCCCGGCGCGAGCCGAGCAGCGTCGAAGAGGTCTGACGGGAGTTCGGACGGGCTCAGCCTTCTGAGCCCGTCCGGCCCCAGGACCCCCGTATCAGACCCCATGACTTACAACCCTGAGAGGGATTGACGCATAGTGCTCGACGTCAACTTCTTCGACGAGCTCCGGATCGGTCTGGCAACCGCTGACGACATCCGTCAGTGGAGCCACGGCGAGGTCAAGAAGCCCGAGACGATCAACTACCGCACGCTCAAGCCCGAAAAGGACGGACTCTTCTGCGAGAAGATCTTCGGTCCGACCCGGGACTGGGAGTGCTACTGCGGCAAGTACAAGCGCGTCCGCTTCAAGGGCATCATCTGTGAGCGCTGTGGCGTCGAGGTCACGCGCGCCAAGGTGCGCCGTGAGCGGATGGGCCACATCGAGCTGGCCGCTCCCGTCACCCACATCTGGTACTTCAAGGGCGTTCCGTCGCGGCTGGGCTACCTGCTCGACCTCGCCCCGAAGGACCTGGAGAAGGTCATCTACTTCGCGGCGTACATGATCACGTACGTCGACGAGGAGCGCCGTACGCGTGACCTGCCCTCGCTGGAGGCGCACGTCTCCGTCGAGCGGCAGCAGATCGAGAACCGCCGGGACGCCGACCTGGAGGCCCGCGCCAAGAAGCTCGAGACCGACCTGGCCGAGCTGGAGGCCGAGGGCGCCAAGGCCGACGTGCGCCGCAAGGTGCGCGAAGGTGCCGAGCGGGAGATGAAGCAGCTGCGCGACCGTACGCAGCGCGAGATCGACCGTCTCGACGAGGTGTGGACCCGGTTCAAGAACCTCAAGGTCCAGGACCTGGAGGGCGACGAGCTCCTCTACCGCGAGCTGCGTGACCGCTTCGGCACGTACTTCGACGGTTCGATGGGTGCCGCGGCGCTGCAGAAGCGCCTGGAGTCCTTCGACCTGGACGAGGAGGCCGAGCGCCTCCGCGAGATCATCCGCACCGGCAAGGGCCAGAAGAAGACCCGTGCGCTCAAGCGCCTCAAGGTCGTCTCCGCGTTCCTGCAGACCAGCAACAGCCCCAAGGGCATGGTGCTCGACTGCGTGCCGGTCATCCCGCCGGACCTCCGCCCGATGGTGCAGCTGGACGGTGGCCGCTTCGCGACCTCCGACCTGAACGACCTGTACCGCCGTGTGATCAACCGGAACAACCGTCTGAAGCGGCTTCTCGACCTCGGCGCGCCCGAGATCATCGTCAACAACGAGAAGCGCATGCTCCAGGAGGCCGTCGACGCGCTGTTCGACAACGGCCGTCGTGGTCGCCCGGTCACCGGTCCCGGTAACCGCCCGCTGAAGTCCCTCAGCGACATGCTGAAGGGCAAGCAGGGTCGATTCCGTCAGAACCTGCTCGGCAAGCGTGTGGACTACTCCGCGCGTTCCGTGATCGTCGTCGGTCCGCAGCTGAAGCTGCACCAGTGCGGTCTGCCGAAGGCGATGGCGCTGGAGCTCTTCAAGCCGTTCGTGATGAAGCGGCTCGTGGACCTCAACCACGCGCAGAACATCAAGAGCGCAAAGCGCATGGTGGAGCGCGGCCGCACCGTCGTGTACGACGTCCTCGAAGAGGTCATCGCCGAGCACCCGGTGCTGCTGAACCGTGCTCCCACCCTGCACCGCCTCGGCATCCAGGCCTTCGAGCCGCAGCTGGTCGAGGGCAAGGCCATCCAGATCCACCCGCTCGTCTGCACCGCGTTCAACGCGGACTTCGACGGTGACCAGATGGCCGTCCACCTGCCGCTCTCCGCGGAGGCGCAGGCCGAGGCCCGCATCCTGATGCTGTCCTCGAACAACATCCTCAAGCCCGCCGACGGCCGTCCGGTGACGATGCCGACCCAGGACATGGTCCTCGGTCTGTTCTTCCTCACCACCGACGGCGAACTGCGTGACACCAAGGGCGAGGGGCGTTCGTTCGCCTCCACGGCCGAGGCGATCATGGCGTTCGACGCCGGCGAGCTGGCGCTGCAGTCCCAGGTGGACATCCGCTTCCCGGTGGGCACCATCCCGCCGCGCGGCTGGACCCCGCCGGAGCGCGAGGAGGGCGAGCCGGAGTGGCAGCAGGGTGACAGCTTCCGGCTGAAGACCACGCTGGGCCGTGCGCTCTTCAACGAGCTGCTGCCCGAGGACTACCCGTTCGTCGACTACTCGGTGGGCAAGAAGCAGCTCTCCGAGATCGTCAACGACCTGGCCGAGCGCTACCCCAAGGTCATCGTGGCGGCGACGCTCGACAACCTGAAGGCGGCCGGCTTCTACTGGGCGACCCGTTCCGGTGTCACCGTGGCCATCTCCGACGTCGTCGTTCCCGAGGCGAAGAAGGAGATCGTCCGCGGCTACGAGGCGCAGGACGAGAAGGTCCAGAAGCAGTACGAGCGCGGTCTGATCACCAAGGAAGAGCGCACGCAGGAGCTCATCGCGATCTGGACCAAGGCGACCAACGAGGTCGCCGAGGCGATGAACGCGAACTTCCCCAAGACGAACCCCATCTTCATGATGGTTGACTCGGGTGCCCGAGGAAACATGATGCAGATGCGGCAGATCGCCGGTATGCGTGGTCTGGTGTCGAACGCGAAGAACGAGACCATCCCGCGTCCCATCAAGGCCTCGTTCCGTGAGGGTCTGTCGGTGCTGGAGTACTTCATCTCCACGCACGGTGCCCGTAAGGGTCTGGCGGACACCGCCCTGCGTACCGCCGACTCGGGTTACCTGACCCGTCGTCTGGTGGACGTCTCGCAGGACGTCATCATCCGCGAGGAGGACTGCGGCACCGAGCGCGGTCTGAAGCTGCGGATCGCCTCGAAGGACGAGACCGGGGTCCTGCGCAAGGCCGAGGACGTCGAGACCAGCGTCTACGCCCGCATGCTCGCCGAGGACGTCGTCATCGACGGCAAGGTGATCGCGCCGGCCAACGTGGACCTGGGCGACGTGCTCATCGACCAGCTCGTTCACCACGGTGTCGAGGAGGTCAAGACCCGCTCGATCCTGACCTGTGAGTCCAAGGTCGGTACGTGTGCCATGTGCTACGGCCGCTCCCTGGCCACCGGCAAGCTGGTCGACATCGGTGAGGCGGTCGGCATCATCGCCGCCCAGTCCATCGGTGAGCCCGGTACCCAGCTGACGATGCGTACCTTCCACACCGGTGGTGTGGCCGGTGACGACATCACGCAGGGTCTGCCGCGTGTCGTCGAGCTCTTCGAGGCCCGTACGCCCAAGGGTGTCGCGCCGATCTCCGAGGCGGCCGGTCGCGTCCGCATCGAGGAGACGGAGAAGACCAAGAAGATCGTCATCACGCCGGACGACGGCAGCGACGAGACGGCGTTCCCGATCTCGAAGCGCGCCCGTCTGCTGGTGAGCGAGGGCGAGCACGTCGAGGTGGGCCAGAAGCTCACCGTGGGTGCCACCAACCCGCACGACGTGCTGCGCATCCTGGGTCAGCGTGCCGTCCAGGTCCACCTGGTCGGCGAGGTCCAGAAGGTCTACAACTCGCAGGGTGTGTCGATCCACGACAAGCACATCGAGATCATCATCCGGCAGATGCTGCGCCGTGTGACGATCATCGAGTCCGGCGACGCCGAGCTGCTGCCCGGTGAGCTGGTCGAGCGCTCGAAGTTCGAGACCGAGAACCGTCGTGTGGTCCAGGAGGGCGGTCACCCGGCCTCCGGTCGTCCGCAGCTGATGGGTATCACCAAGGCCTCGCTGGCGACGGAATCCTGGCTGTCGGCCGCCTCCTTCCAGGAGACGACCCGAGTCCTGACGGACGCGGCGATCAACGCCAAGTCCGACAGCCTCATCGGCCTCAAGGAGAACGTCATCATCGGTAAGCTCATCCCGGCCGGTACGGGTCTGTCCCGTTACCGCAACATCCGGGTGGAGCCGACCGAGGAGGCCAAGGCCGCGATGTACTCGGCCGTCGGCTACGACGACATCGACTACTCGCCGTTCGGCACGGGCTCCGGCCAGGCCGTCCCGCTGGAGGACTACGACTACGGTCCGTACAACCAGTAGGCGAGCGGTTGTCAGTCGCTTGAGTTGAGGGGCGGTCACCTTCGGGTGGCCGCCCTTCGGCGTTCCGTCGGGGTGCCCGGCGTGGGCGTACGGATGTTCGGTGTGGCAGAACCGGGACACAAGTGGTGCGGGGAACCGATGCCGTGCGGCGCGCGTTGTCGCATCATGGGGGGACAACCAGTCCGGGGGAGGGTTTCTCGTGTCGAACCCGTCGTGGCAGCCGATGCCGTGGCAGCAGGCGCAGGGCAGCAGCCCGTCCCTGCTCGCCGCCCATGCCGACCGTGAGCGTGCCGTCGATGTCCTGAAGGCGGGCTTCTCCGAGGGGCGTCTTCCGCAGGACGAGTACGAGAGGCGCGTCGAGAGGGCCTATCAGGCGCGCACGGTGGGGGAGCTGGCTCTCCTGGTCGCCGACCTGCCTCAGGGGCCCTCAGCGATGCAGCCGAGCGCCATGGCGCCCATGACGCCGATGGTCCCGAGAACGTTCATGCCGGCGCCCGCGCTGCCCCCGCCCACCAACAGCAAGGCCGTGGGCGCGATGGTCTGCGGTGTGCTCACGACCATGTCGTTCGGGCTCACCGGCATCCCGGCGGTCATCCTGGGCCACACCGCCCGTGCGGAGATCAAGCGCACAGGTGAGGGCGGTGAGGGCTTCGCCCTCGCCGGCGTCATCCTGGGCTGGCTCTCCGTGGCGGGCTGGGCGTTCTTCCTCCTGCTTTTTATGATCGCGGGAGTCTCGTCGAGCAGCGGGATCTGAGGCCGGGCGGGGGCTCGACCGCGCGGATGCGCCCGTCCTTAAACCCCCGCCCGCCCATTTGTTTTGACCATAGCGAATGAGGTAGGTACGCTCAGACCTTGTGCCTGGGGTGTGCCCTGGCTCTCGTGCGTGCCTTCAACCGCACAGGGGGAGCCGTAAGCGGCCGCCGTACTCTGCGCCCTTTCTGCCTCGCGGCGGGAGTTCAGCAGTTTCGACACACCCGACCGCGTGGGTCGGCGAATGTTCCGGGTTAGCTTCACCATTCGGCACACAGAAACCGGAGAAGTAGTGCCTACGATCCAGCAGCTGGTCCGTAAGGGCCGGCAGGACAAGGTCGAGAAGAACAAGACGCCCGCACTCGAGGGTTCGCCCCAGCGTCGCGGCGTCTGCACGCGTGTGTTCACGACCACCCCGAAGAAGCCGAACTCGGCCCTGCGTAAGGTCGCGCGTGTGCGTCTGACCAGCGGGATCGAGGTCACCGCTTACATTCCGGGTGAGGGACACAACCTGCAGGAGCACTCCATCGTGCTCGTGCGTGGTGGCCGTGTGAAGGACCTGCCGGGTGTTCGCTACAAGATCATCCGCGGTTCCCTCGACACCCAGGGTGTCAAGAACCGCAAGCAGGCCCGCAGCCGCTACGGCGCCAAGAAGGAGAAGTAAGAATGCCTCGTAAGGGCCCCGCCCCGAAGCGCCCGGTCATCATCGACCCGGTCTACGGTTCTCCTCTGGTGACCTCCCTTATCAACAAGGTGCTGCTGAACGGCAAGCGCTCCACCGCCGAGCGCATCGTCTACGGCGCCATGGAGGGCCTGCGTGAGAAGACGGGCAACGACCCGATCATCACGCTGAAGCGCGCTCTGGAGAACATCAAGCCGACCCTCGAGGTCAAGTCCCGCCGTGTCGGTGGTGCGACGTACCAGGTTCCGATCGAGGTCAAGCCCGGTCGTGCCAACACGCTCGCGCTGCGCTGGCTGGTCGGTTACTCCCGCGCCCGTCGCGAGAAGACCATGACCGAGCGTCTGCTCAACGAGCTTCTCGACGCCTCCAACGGCCTGGGTGCCGCTGTGAAGAAGCGCGAGGACACGCACAAGATGGCCGAGTCCAACAAGGCCTTCGCGCACTACCGCTGGTAGTCGCAGACCCCATCGAGACCGAGAGAAGACTGAAGCCTTATGGCTACCACTTCGCTTGACCTGGCCAGGGTCCGCAACATCGGGATCATGGCCCACATCGACGCGGGCAAGACGACCACCACCGAGCGGATCCTGTTCTACACCGGCGTTTCGTACAAGATCGGTGAGGTCCACGACGGCGCCGCCACCATGGACTGGATGGAGCAGGAGCAGGAGCGTGGCATCACGATCACCTCTGCTGCCACCACCTGTCACTGGCCGCTCGAGGGCGTCGACCACACCATCAACATCATCGACACGCCGGGTCACGTCGACTTCACCGTCGAGGTGGAGCGTTCGCTCCGCGTCCTCGACGGCGCCGTGACGGTGTTCGACGGCGTCGCCGGTGTGGAGCCGCAGTCCGAGACGGTGTGGCGTCAGGCCGACCGTTACGGCGTGCCCCGCATCTGCTTCGTCAACAAGCTGGACCGTACCGGCGCCGAGTTCCACCGCTGCGTGGACATGATCTCGGACCGCCTGGGCGCCCAGCCGCTCGTCATGCAGCTCCCGATCGGCGCCGAGGCCGACTTCAAGGGCGTCGTCGACCTCGTGACGATGAAGGCCCTGGTCTGGTCCGCCGAGGCCGCCAAGGGTGAGATGTACGACGTCGTCGACATCCCGGCCACGCACACCGAGGCTGCCGAGGAGTACCGCGGCAAGCTCGTCGAGGCCGTCGCCGAGAACGACGAAGAGATCATGGAGCTGTACCTGGAGGGCGTCGAGCCCACCGAGGAGCAGCTGTACGCCGCGATCCGTCGCATCACCATCGCGTCCGGCAAGTCCAACGACACCACGGTCACCCCGGTGTTCTGTGGCACCGCGTTCAAGAACAAGGGCGTCCAGCCCCTGCTCGACGCGGTCGTGCGCTACCTGCCGACCCCGCTCGACGTCGAGGCCATCGAGGGCCACGACGTGAAGGACCCCGAGCTGGTCGTCAAGCGCAAGCCGTCCGACGACGAGCCGCTGTCCGCGCTGGCGTTCAAGATCATGAGCGACCCGCACCTCGGCAAGCTCACCTTCGTCCGGGTCTACTCGGGCCGCCTGGAGTCCGGCACCGCCGTGCTGAACTCCGTCAAGGGCAAGAAGGAGCGCATCGGCAAGATCTACCGCATGCACGCGAACAAGCGTGAGGAGATCGAGTCGGTGGGCGCCGGCGACATCATCGCCGTCATGGGTCTGAAGCAGACCACGACCGGTGAGACGCTGTGCGACGACAAGCAGCCGGTGATCCTGGAGTCCATGGACTTCCCGGCGCCGGTCATCCAGGTCGCCATCGAGCCCAAGTCCAAGGGTGACCAGGAGAAGCTGGGTGTCGCCATCCAGCGTCTCGCGGAGGAGGACCCCTCCTTCCAGGTCCACTCGGACGAGGAGACCGGCCAGACCATCATCGGTGGTATGGGCGAGCTGCACCTCGAGGTGCTGGTCGACCGTATGCGCCGTGAGTTCAAGGTCGAGGCCAACGTCGGCAAGCCGCAGGTCGCCTACCGCGAGACGATCCGCAAGGCCGTCGAGCGCGTCGACTACACGCACAAGAAGCAGACTGGTGGTACCGGCCAGTTCGCCAAGGTGCAGATCGCGATCGAGCCGATCGAGGGCGGCGACGCCTCGTACGAGTTCGTGAACAAGGTGACCGGTGGCCGCATCCCGAAGGAGTACATCCCTTCGGTGGACGCCGGTGCGCAGGAGGCCATGCAGTTCGGCATCCTCGCGGGCTACGAGATGACGGGCGTCCGCGTCACGCTCATCGACGGTGGCTACCACGAGGTCGACTCCTCCGAACTCGCGTTCAAGATCGCCGGTTCGCAGGCCTTCAAGGAGGCCGCGCGCAAGGCCAGCCCCGTGCTGCTCGAGCCGATGATGGCCGTCGAGGTCACCACGCCCGAGGACTACATGGGTGAGGTCATCGGCGACATCAACTCCCGCCGTGGTCAGATCCAGGCCATGGAGGAGCGGGCCGGTGCCCGCGTCGTGAAGGGCCTCGTGCCCCTCTCGGAGATGTTCGGCTACGTCGGAGACCTCCGCAGCAAGACCTCGGGTCGCGCAAGCTACTCGATGCAGTTCGACTCCTACGCCGAGGTTCCGCGGAACGTCGCCGAGGAGATCATCGCGAAGGCCAAGGGCGAGTAACGCACCGCGTTCACACGCCGTAGGCTTGACTCCGGAGCCTCACGGGACATTCCGCCGCAGGGCGGAGGGAATGTCCCGTGGATCCGGGCCATCCAGCAAAGATCACCTGGCGCCGATGAAGTAAGGCGTACCAGAACCACTCCCAGGAGGACCCCAGTGGCGAAGGCGAAGTTCGAGCGGACTAAGCCGCACGTCAACATCGGCACCATCGGTCACATCGACCACGGTAAGACGACCCTCACGGCCGCCATTACCAAGGTGCTGCACGACGCGTTCCCGGACCTGAACGAGGCCTCGGCGTTCGACCAGATCGACAAGGCTCCCGAGGAGCGCCAGCGCGGTATCACCATCTCGATCGCGCACGTCGAGTACCAGACGGAGACCCGTCACTACGCCCACGTCGACTGCCCCGGTCACGCGGACTACATCAAGAACATGATCACGGGTGCGGCGCAGATGGACGGCGCCATCCTCGTTGTCGCCGCCACCGACGGCCCGATGCCGCAGACCAAGGAGCACGTGCTCCTGGCCCGCCAGGTCGGCGTTCCGTACATCGTCGTCGCCCTGAACAAGGCCGACATGGTGGACGACGAGGAGATCCTGGAGCTCGTCGAGCTCGAGGTCCGTGAGCTGCTCTCCGAGTACGAGTTCCCGGGCGACGACGTTCCGGTCGTCAAGGTCTCCGCGCTCAAGGCGCTCGAGGGCGACAAGGAGTGGGGCCAGTCGGTCCTGGACCTGATGGCCGCCGTCGACACCGCGATCCCGGAGCCGGAGCGCGACGTCGACAAGCCGTTCCTGATGCCGATCGAGGACGTCTTCACGATCACCGGTCGTGGCACCGTCGTCACCGGTCGTATCGAGCGTGGTGTCCTCAAGGTCAACGAGACCGTCGACATCATCGGTATCAAGACCGAGAAGACCACCACCACGGTCACCGGCATCGAGATGTTCCGCAAGCTGCTCGACGAGGGCCAGGCCGGTGAGAACGTCGGTCTGCTCCTCCGTGGCATCAAGCGCGAGGACGTCGAGCGCGGCCAGGTCATCATCAAGCCCGGTTCGGTCACGCCGCACACCGAGTTCGAGGCCCAGGCCTACATCCTGTCCAAGGACGAGGGTGGCCGCCACACGCCGTTCTTCAACAACTACCGCCCGCAGTTCTACTTCCGTACGACGGACGTGACCGGCGTGGTGACCCTCCCCGAGGGCACCGAGATGGTCATGCCCGGCGACAACACGGAGATGAAGGTTGAGCTCATTCAGCCCATCGCCATGGAAGAAGGCCTGAAGTTCGCCATCCGTGAGGGTGGCCGGACCGTGGGCGCCGGCCAGGTCACCAAGATCAACAAGTAAGCTTGTCGATCTGACCTGGTAGCTCCAGCACCAGCTGAGCTCCTGAAGGGGCCCGTACGACTTCGGTCGTACGGGCCCTTTCGCTGTGCGGGCTTCGAAACTATTCGACGGTCACGACCCATTCCCCCCGCCGGTCACTCCCTTCACTATTTGTCATGCCGCTGACCAAATACGGGATCGAGGGGTGTGGCATGTCTGGGTACGTCAGCCGTAGGGGTGTGCTCGGAGCGGGGATCGGTGCCGTGCCGGTGTTGTCGCTGGGGGCCGGGGGTGCGTGGGCCGAGGGTGCGTGGGCCGAGGGTGTGGGGGCCGAGGGGGCCGGCGGGACTCCGCGGGTGACGGACCCGGGGGCGTATCTCTCTTTCTCGCCCGTGGCGGGTGGGTTTTCCCTGGTCGGGGCCCCGGTCGTGGTCAGCTCCGAGGATCACCCCGGTGTCGTTCGGGTCGCGGGGGATCTGCGGGACGACATCGCGCGGGTGACGGGGGTGCGGCCGGGGAGTGAGGTCGCGCGGGAGGTGGTTCTGGTGGGGACCATCGGGCGGAGTCCCCTGATCGACGGGCTGATCGAGGCCGGGAAGCTGGATGTCGGCGGGGTGCGGGGGAAGTGGGAGACCTCGTTGCAGACGGTTGTCGAGCGGCCGATGCCCGGGGTGCGGCGGGCCTTCGTCATCGCCGGCAGCGACCCGCGCGGCACGATCTTCGGGGCGTACGACGTCTCGTACGGGATCGGGGTCTCGCCCTGGTACTGGTGGGACGACGTGCCGCCGGTCCGGAGGGACGCGGTGTACGTGCGGCCGGGGCGGTTCAGTCAGGGGACGCCGGTCGTGAAGTACCGGGGGATCTTCATCAACGACGAGAACCCGGCGCTCGGGACGTGGGCGCCGGCGTACTTCGGGCCCGGGAAGGCGCCGGGGTACCCCGGGGGCTTCACCGCGGACTTCTGGGCCAAGGTCTTCGAGGCGCTGCTGCGGCTGAAGGGCAACTACGTCTGGCCGGCGGTGTGGGGGCGGGCCTTCGCCGAGGACGATCCGGAGAACCACGCCCGGGCGACGGAGTACGGGATTGTCATGGGCACGTCTCACGAGGCGCCCATGATGCGGGGGATCGAGGAGTGGAACCGCCATGCCGTGCCGGCGGTCCGGGACAGCTCCGGCAACGTGGTCACCCCCGGGCGCGACCCTTACGGGGGCACCGGGGAATGGTCGTACCGGCGCAACGCCGAGGCCGTCCGGGCGTACTGGCGCGACGGCATCCGGCGCATGGTGGACCAGGGCTTCGAGGGCGTCATCACGCTGGGGATGCGGGGGAACGGCGACACGAGCCTCCCGGACGGCGACGGCATCGAGCTGATGCAGGAGATCATCGCGGCGCAGCGCAGGATCATCGAGGAGGAGACGGGGCGGCCCGCCTCGGAGACCCCGCAGGTGTGGACCCTCTACAAGGAGGTCCAGCGGTACTGGGACCGGGGGCTGCGGGCGCCGGACGACGTGACCGTCGTCCTCACGGACGACAACTGGGGGAACATCCGCAAGCATCCGGACCCCGGGGAGCCCGTACGGGCCGGGGGGTACGGGTTGTACTACCACTTCGACTACGTCGGGGTCGGGCGCAACTACAAGTGGGTCGACACGGTCAACCTGGCGAATCTGTGGGAGCAGCTCCACGAGGCCGACGCCTACGGCAATCACGGGCTGTGGGTGGCGAACGTCGGCGATCTGAAGGGCAACGAGCTGCCCACCACGTTCTTCCTCGACTACGCCTGGAATCCGGGGCGTTGGGGCCAGGACCGGCTGGAGGAGTGGGAGCGGCGGTTCGCGCGGCAGAACTTCGGGGAGGAGACGGCCGCCGAGATCGCCGAGGTGCTGAGCGTCTACGGGCAGCTCCAGGCCCGCCGCAAGCCCGAACTGCTGAACCGCCGGATCACCCTCGACACGACGAAGGACCCCACGAAGGACGAGCGGGCGATCGTCTACGACGACCAGGAGACGCCGTACTACTTCGGTCACCGTGAGCTGGAGCGCGTCACGGAGGAGTGGCGGGCCCTGGCGAAGCGGGCCGAGCGGGTGGGGCGGCGGCTCCCGGCGGCCGTGCTGGACGCGTGGTTCGAGCTGGTCGGGTACGAGGTGGCCGCGACCGCGAACCTGTACGGGTTACGGGAGGCCGAGTTCCGGAACCTGCTGTACGCGCGGCAGGGGCGGGCGGCGACGAATCGTCTGGCGGCCGAGGCGGAGAAGGGGCTGGAGCGGGACTTCGCGCTCGCCGACCACTTCAACTCCGAGGTGGCGGGCGGGAAGTGGCGGGGCTTCCAGACGCAGCCGCACATCGGGTACGGGGACGTGGAGCGGTACGGCCCGAACGCCGGGTGGCAGCAGCCGGAGAAGGACCATGTGGCGCTGCCGGACGAGATCTTTCCCAAGGTGCGGCGGATCGAGGTGCCGGAGGCCGCCGGGCTGGGGGTGTCGGTCGACGGGGCCGATGACGCGGGGGAGTGGTGGCCTGGTGCCGGTGCCGGTGCCGGTGTCGCGGAGGCGGTGCTTCCGGTGTTCAGCCCGTACCAGACCAGGCCCCAGCAGTACGTGGAGATCTTCAACCGGGGGCGTACGCCCTACTCGTACCGGATCGAGTCGTCGGTGCCGTGGCTGGTGGTGGAGCGGTCGCGGGGGCGGGTCGAGGAGCAGGTGCGGGTGGCGGTGCGGGTGGACTGGGCGCGGGTGCCGGGCGGGGGGCGCGCGGAGGGGGCGTTGACGGTGAGCGGGGCGGGCGCCTCGGTCACGGTGAAGGCCGTGGCGGAGAAGCCGTCGGCGCGGGAGGTCCGGGGGCTGCGGGGGTTCGTCGAGGCGGGCGGCTATGTGGCGATCGACGCGGAGCACTACGCGCGGGCGGTGGGGTCGGCCGACGGACGGGTGCGTTGGCGCCGGATCGAACGGATCGGGCGTACGGGGGCGGGAGTGACGCCGTGGCCCGTGACGGCGGCCCGGCAGACGCCGGGCGGGGCGGGGCCGCGGCTGGAGTACGAGGTCGCTCTCCTGTCGGACGTGGACGAGGTGACGGTCCATGCGTACGTGTCGCCGAGGAATCCGGCGCTCGCGACGGGCGGTCTGCGGTACGGGGTGTCGTTCGACGGCGGGGAACCCCAGGTCGTCGACATCAACGCCGTCACCGGGGCCGACGACGGGGTCATGAACAAGCAGTGGGCGCGCAACACGTCGGACAACGTGAACGTGACGGTGACCCGGCACGCGATCGCCGGGCCCGGGGCGCACCGGCTGACGTTCTGGATGGTCGATCCGACGGTGGTGCTGCAGCGCCTGGTGATCGACACGGGCGGGTTGACGCCGACGTATCTGGGGCCGCTGGAGAGCCGCCGGATCTGAGAAGGGACTTGAGGATGACGTACCTGAACCGTTTTCGCCTGCCCGCGCTCGGGGTGGTCGCCGGGGCTCTGCTGTCCACGGTCGTGGTCGCGCAGCCGGCCTCGGCGCACGGACCTCATTCCGGCCCCTCGCTGCGGACGCTCGCCGACCGGGCGGGGGTCCGTATCGGCACGGCCGTCGACATGGCTGCCCTCGCCGACGACCGGACGTACCGCCGGACGACCGTACGCGAGTTCAACTCGGTGACCGCCGAGAACGTCATGAAGTGGGAGTCGGTGGAGCCGCAGCGGGGGGTGTACGACTGGAAGGCCGCCGACGACCTGGTCCGTTTCGCGCGGGCGAACGGGCAGGTGGTGCGCGGGCACACCCTGGTCTGGCACAGCCAGCTGCCGGGGTGGCTGACAGCGGGGGTGGCCGACGGGTCGATCGGCGCGGCGGAGCTGCGCGGGATCCTGCGCAAGCACATCACCACCGAGGTGAAGCGGTACAAGGGCAAGATCCAGCAGTGGGACGTGGTCAACGAGGTCTTCGAGGAGGACGGCAGCCTGCGGAACTCGATCTGGCTGCGTGAGCTGGGCCCGTCGTACATCGCGGACGCGTTCCGCTGGGCCCACGCCGCCGATCCGAAGGCGAAGCTCTTCCTCAACGACTACAACGTGGAGGGCGTCAACGCGAAGTCCACGGCGTATTACGAACTGGCGAAGCGGTTGCGCGCGGAGGGCGTACCGGTGCAAGGGTTCGGCGCGCAGGGGCACCTCGCGATCCAGTACGGCTTCCCGGGGCAGGTCGCCGAGAACCTCGCCCGCTTCGAGGCGCTGGGGATGCGGACGGCGTTCACGGAGGTGGACGTGCGGATGATCCTGCCGGCGGACGAGGCGAAGCAGGCGACCCAGGCGGAGTACTACCGGCGGCTGCTGGACGCCTGTCTGGGCGCCCGGAGCTGCGGGTCCTTCACCGTGTGGGGCTTCACGGACAAGTACTCCTGGGTGCCGGGCGTCTTCGAGGGCCAGGGCTCTGCGACTCCGATGGACGAGGAGTACGGGAGGAAGCCGGCGTACGGGGCGCTGCGGGAGGGGCTTGCGGTGGGGCGGTGATCCCGGCGCCCGGCGTCGTCAGCCCTTGTCCGGGTAGAGGGGCAGGTTCTCCGTGGAGATGGTCCAGTCGGCGATGGTGACGTCCTCGCCGTAGACGAAGTCCTTGCGGGTGGCGTAGCGCGGGCCGTCCGGGGTGGCGTGGATGTCGGTGAGGACGGCGCCTGTGCCGGTGCGGGGGTCGAAGACTGCGTAGACGGCGATGCCGAGCAGGGGGTAGTCGCGCATCTTGGTGACCCAGTCGTTGTCCGGGTTGGAGCGGGAGACGACCTCGACGGCGGCGTGAATGGTGCGGGGCTCGAAGGCTCCCTCGACCTCCATGTCGGCTTCGGCGATCACCATCACGTCGGGGCGTCGCATGATGCCTTCGGCCTCGCCCTCCACGTCCGGCTCACCGGTATGGGCCACGATCTCTTCCGGCATCACCTTTTCCAGGCGCTTCCGCAGACGCAGCACGGTGAGCTCGTGCGGTCCGATGGGCGACATCATGTCGTGGACGATCCCTTCCTTGGTGATCTCGAACTTGCCGGGGAGGGTGTCGTCCATCGACTGAACGAAGTCCCGCATGGCCCGGTAGACGTGGGGGGCGCCGTGCTGCGCGTTGTCCGAGGCGATGGTCATGGCGCTCGCTCCTCGTGTGGGCCCGTGGGCAAGGATCGTCACGTTCATGCTAGGCGGCCTCCATGCGGGTGCACGGGATCGGACGTGCAGTCGCGGCAGCGGCTGCCCTGCGGGCTCCGGAAGCCGCGGTCGCAGCCGTCGCAGTTCGTCATGTCGTAGTGGACGGCAGGTGGTGACGCGGGTTCCCGGAACGGCGGCAGGGGCGGCAGCTGCGCGATGAGCCGGTGGGCCAGGAACGCGGCCGGGCGGTGGAGGGGCTCGTTCGGGAGATCGTCGGTCAGGGCGTGGCGTACGGCGGTGGGGGTGAGGTCGCGCTCCAGCCAGGCGGCGACGCCTGGAGCGAGGTGCGCGGCGTCGCAGGCGGAGAACAGCAGCCGGGGGTCTGTGCGGCGCAGGTCGGCGAGGAGATCGGTGGCGGTCTGGAGCAGGGTGGGGGAGCGGTAGGCGGGCTGGGGGACGGCGGGGAGGGGCTTGCGGGGGGTCTTTTGCTTCGGGTCCTGGCGGTCCTTCCGGGGCGCGTGCGCCGGGCGTGCGGGCTCGTCCGCCGCGTGACTGCGGCCGGGCTGATTGCAGGAGGTGGTGCGGGTGACGATCCGGCCGCCGGGGATGCGTACGCGCTCCCGGCGCAGGTAGCCGTGGTCCTGCAACTCGTTCAGCGCTGCGGCGATCCGGGTCGCGCCCTCCTTGAAGCGGGCCGCGAGGCTCTTGATGTCGACGCGGGCGCCCTTCGGCAGCGACTGGATGTGCGTCGCCAGCCCGATCGCGAGGAGCGACAGTTCCGGGTGCTGGGCGAGGTGGTTGCCGATCACCGTGAAGCGGGTGGTGTGGCGGGTGTGGTCGTGGATCAGGCCGCCGCCGGAGGGGGATTGGTCCGGGTGCCGTTTCGGGTGGTTGTTGTCGGCAAGCCGGGCGTGGGCGCGCGGGGGCGCGCTAGGGTGCTGCGTATCCATCGGGAAGCTGTTCTCTTCCTTGGTGGTCAGGCCCTCGCACTGGGATTGCCGTCCCGGCGGGGGCCGTTGTCTGTCTGCGGTTGTGTTGCGCCGAGCGTAGGGCAGGTGACCGCTCCCGAATCCAGCCGAGTGGGCGATGTTCACCCGCGAGGGTGAGGCGGCCTGCCGGGCGGGAGGAGGGGTGGGGTTTGGTGGGGTTCTTTCTCTCCCGGGGTTCTTGGGGAAAGACCGTCCGCCGCACCGGAGCGCACATTTCCGGGTTCCGGTAGTACTCGCACCTCACGGCTCGGAGAGGATGTCTGCCATGCCGAAGACCACGAAACTGCGCACGTACACCGTCCGGGACGGTCTGCTCGACGAGTGGGTGCAGCGTTGGCGGAGCGAAATCGTGCCGTTGCGGCTGGAGTTGGGGTTCACGATCGGTGGAGCTTGGGTGGATCGAGAGAGCAACCGGTTCATCTGGCTCATCTCGTACGACGGTCCGGAGACCTTCGCCGAGCGCAATGCCCTGTACTGGTCGTCGCCCGAGCGCAAGGCCATGGGCCTGAACCCAGACGACTACCTCGTCGGCGACGACGAGCTCACCATCGAACAGGTCTACTGATGCACGACGTCACATGGGGTCGAGCGACAGCAGATGCTGCCGCCGTTCCTCGTGCGTGAGGGTGCGGAAGACCCTTCCCCGGGCGGTCGCCTCCAGCCCGTCGTAGTCCGGCTCCGCCCGCCACACCCGCGCCGTCCCGTCGGCCGATGCTGTGAGCAGTCGTGCACCGTCCGGGGACCAGGACACGGAGGTCACCTTGTCCTGGTGCACGCCGACTACGGCGATTTCCTTGAGGGTGGAGGCGGACCAGACCCGTACGGTGCCGTCGTCGGAGGCCGTGGCGATGTACCGGCCGTCGGGTGACCAGGCGACGGCGCGAAGCCGCCCTTCGTGCCCCTTGAGCGCGTCGATGCGCCGTCCGGTGGCGGCATCCCACACGGCGGCCGTCCAATCGGCCGAAGCGGTGGCGATCCTCGTCTCGTCCGGTGACCAGGCCACGTCCTCGACGTAGTTCTCGTGGCCGCGTAACACGGTGAACTGACGCCCCTCCTCGATGTCCCAGAGCCGGCACGTACGGTCGTCAGAACTGCTGGCGAGCCGCCGCCCGCTCGGCGACCAGGCCAAGCGCCCCACCCAGTCCTGGTGTTCCGTCAGTTTCAGCAGCTGGGTGCCATCGCGTGCGGACAGGACACACACGGCGCCGTCGTGACCACCGGTGGCGATCCGGCCGCCGTCCGGGGACCATGCGCACCCCTCGACGACCTCGCCCTGTCGTTCGAACAGTGTGCCGCCGTGTCCGTCGACAATCCGGAACTGGCCGTTGTTGGTGCCGAACGCGAGCCGTTCGCCCTGCGGAGCCCAGGCGACGGCCCAGACCCGGTCCGTCACCTCGGTCACCGGTCCGGCCACGACGCCGGTGTCCGAGTCCCACACACGCACGGTGCCGTCGTCCGAGGCCGTGGCGAAACGGCTGCCGTCACCGGACCAGGCAGCCTGGTTCACCGGGCGCCGGTGTCCGTCGGCCATGACGGTCTCGGCACCACGCGGACGCAGGTCCCACACCATGCCGGTGCCGTCGCTGGAGCTGGTGGCGAGCGCGGTCCCGCAGGGTGCCCAGGTGACGCCCCACACCGTGTCGGCGTGGCCACGCAGCACGGCCAGGACCTTGGCGTCCGCTGTGTCCACGATGCGCACTGTGCGATCGGAAGAGGCACTGGCCAGCATGCGGCCGTCCGGCGACCAGGCCAGGTTCCAGACGTAGTCGGTGTGTCCGCGCAGCAACAGGCGCAGTTCGCCGGTCCCGGCATCCCAGATGCGGGCGGTGTGGTCCCCGGAGCCGGTGGCGATGTGCCGCCCGTCCGGCGACCAGGCGATGCCCTCGACGAAGTCCGAGTGCCCGGTGAGCGTGGTGACCGCCTCCCCTGTCGCCAGGTCCCAGACGATCGCGCTCTGATCGTGGGAGGCGGAGGCGAGGCGGCTGCTGTCCGGTGACCACGCCACGCCCCAGATGTCTTCGCAGTGCCCACGTAGTTCGTGCGCGAGCCGCCCGGTATCGGCTTCCCAGACCCGTACGACCCGGTCCTTGGAACTTGCGGCGACATGTCTGCCGTCCGGCGACCAGGCCACCTGTCTGCTGACGTCCTCGGCACCGGTGAGCAGCCCGACCGGCTCCCCTGAGGCGGCGTCCCAGATACGGACGACCCGGTCACGGCCGACGGTGGCCAGTCTCGCCGAGTCCGGTGACCAGGCGACGGACTCGACCATGACGCCGTCGCACGGCAGAACCAGCAACGGGCGTCCGGAGAGCGCGTCGTAGACGCGGCCGGTGCCGTCCCTGGAGGCCGTGGCCAGCATGCGGCCGTCCGGAGACCAGGCGATGTGCCGAACGGTGTCCGTGTGCCCGTCGAGCCGCGAGCGGAGGTGACTCGCCGCCAGCGCCGCCATCAGCCCACGCCTGGCAGAGGGCGTGGGTGCGCACTCGTCCAGCGCGGCGAGCGAGAGCAGCAGGGAACGTTCCGGTTCGCTCTGGGCGCTCAGCAGAACCTGACGGCCGATGCTGTCGGAGATCCTGCTCAGGAAAGTCAGGTCACGGCGCTGCGAGGACTCGACGAGCGCGCGGGCGGCTGCGGACGCCTGCCCGGATTCCTCCAGCGCTTCGAGCCAGCGCCGGGCCGCGGTGAGACGTTCCCCGGTGAGGAGATAGTCGTCACTTCGTCCGGCCCGCTCCCAGTCGGCCGCCCACCGCTCCAGTTCGGCGCGCTCACGGAGTCGTTCGGCCCGGGCCTCGACCTCCTGCCGCAACGGGGCCCACTGGCGGAACAGCGCCTCGTGGGTGACCTGCGCGAACGGCTCACCGTCGGTCGCGGAACCGCGACCCGTGGCATCGGTGCGCAACAACCGGGCCTCGACGAAGGCGTCGACGACAAGGCGGTCCCGTTCGTCGAGTTCGGACAACGGCACATGGCGACGGGCCACGTCCTGGCCCTCGACGGTGACGAACTTGAGCAGGACCCGGAGGACGGAGTCGATGCCCAGGCCCGCACCGAGCCCGGTCACGGTGTTGTCCGCCTGGCGCGCGAGCGCGCCGGGCACTCCGCCGAGCCGCTGGTACAGCTCCTCGGTCACCGTCCCGCCGGGGCCAGCGGCGAAGAACAACTCCTGTAGGAGATAGGCGAGCAGCGGAAGCGCGTCGTCCGTCCCGGTCTCGCCGACGATCGAGTCGACGACACCGGACTCGAAGCGGAGCCCGACGAGGGCGCCGGGTCGCTCAACGGCTTCGACGAGCTGGGCCCGGCCCAGAGTTCCGATGGCGATGGGATGTTGGAGCAGCTCTGCTTGCCCCGTGCCGAGGAGCCTGCCGAGCAGATCCACACGGAGGGTGACCAGGACCCGAACCGCCGGGTCCTGGTCCACACAGTTGCGAAGCGCTTCCAGGAACTGGGCTCGTTCCCGCTCGCCCGCCAGGGTGACGACCTCCTCGAACTGGTCGATTACGAGGAGTATCCGCCGGAACCGCCCACCACGCAGCCGCGCCAACTCGGCTCGCAGCGCGTCCGGCCCCAGGCGAAGCCTGCGCAGCACGGCGCTCGCCGGTTCCTGTCCCTCCGAGGCAGCCGCCAGCGCCCCGGCGAGGGCGCCCAGCGGGCCGGCGCCCGGGGCGAAGGCCGGCACGACGGTCCAACGGCGTTGCCGAAGCCGGGGCATCACCCCGGCTCGGACCAGCGAGGACTTTCCGCTTCCGGAGGCCCCGACCAGCACCAGAAACCGTTCCGCCGGGCTGGCGGCAGTGGCATGCAGCCGACGCGTCAGTTCGGCCGCCTGCGCCTCGCGGCCGAAGAAGACGGCCGCCTCGTCCTCGTCGAACGCGTCGAGCCCCGGGTAGGGAACCCTGTCACGCGGCCACTCGATCCGCGGGGGCGCGGGATTCTCCAGCCGGTGGGCGACGACCTGCCCGACCACAAGCGCCAGGATCAGTACGCCGATGGCCGGAACGGAGAAGCGCTGAATGGCCTCCAGCGCCCAGGGAGCGTTGTCGGTACTGGTCGCGTAGTTGGTGGCGATCCCGAGCAAGCAGGCGACCAGCGCCAGCAGGACCTGGAGCACGACCTGCATACGGTTCCTCATCGAGTACCGCCCACCCCCGTCGTACCAGCCCCGAAGACCGGCATCGCGTCACCCGTTCATGACCATCTTCTGGGGGCTCGCGGCGGTGTTCAACGGCGCGTACGGGTTTCGGCCATCACCAGGCGATCGGCTCAGGGTGCGAGCTTCACCTCGGCCCATACGGTCTTGCGCGGTGGCCTTCCCGGCGCGGTGCCCCAGCGGTCGGCGAAAGCCTCGACGAGGAGGAGGCCTCGGCCGGACTCGGCTTCGGGGGAGGGGGGTTCGGGGTGGGGCAGCCGTTCGGTGCGCGTGTCCGTCACCTCGATGCGGAGGGTGACGCCGATGACGTACATCGTCAGATCGAAGTCACGACCCCGGACCCGTCCGTGCGTCGCCGCGTTGGCCGCCAGCTCGGCGACCAGGTGGTCCGCCGGGTGCAAGGGCAGCTCCCACGCGCGCAGTTGCTCGGTGGCGAGGAGGCGGGCGAGGCGGGCTCCGCGAGGTGTGGGTGACAGCCGGACGCTGAAGTTGCGGATGGGACTGACGAGTTCGGTGTCGGGGGCGACGGTTTCCGGATTCACGTCACTCAGCGTGGCGGTGCGCGCCTAGTGTGAACAGTGACTAAGCCGGTACGTACGGTTACTGTCCAGGGCTTGTCCGGCGCTGTCCAGCCTGTCCGGAACCGGCGTACGGGTAGGGGGCGTTACGTCACGGCGGTACGGCGGAGGGGTGCGCGATGAGTGTGGACGGGCTCAAGGACGCTACGGACGAGCCGGGTTGGGAGGTGGACCCGGACGATGACTGGGGCGTCGCGGTCGTCGAGACCGTGGGGCGACAGCTGAGGCTGAGGCGCGAGGCCGTCGGGATGCGGGTCGCTGACTTCGCGGTGGCGATCGGGTACGGCGAGGACCTGGTCTACAAGATCGAGTCCGGCAAGCGGATTCCCCGGCAGGAGTACCTGGACAAGTCCGACGAGATGCTGGAGGCGGGCGGGCTCATCTCGGCCACCTGGGAGGACGTGAAGAAGGTCCGGTACCCGAAGAAGGTGCGGGAACTGGGGAAGCTGGAGGGGCAGGCGGTTGAGATCGGGGTGTACGTCTGCAACAGCCTCAGTGGGCTGTTGCAGACGCCGGAACACGCGCGGACTCTGATCGAGGCATGGAAGCCGGCGTACTCACCGGACGACGTGGAGCGGATGGTCGCCGCTCGTGTGGCGCGCCAAGCGGTGTTCGACCGGGCCCCGGCACCTTCGATTGCCTTCGTGCTGGAAGAGGCCCCGCTGCGGCGGGAAGTCGGAGGCACAATGGTGTGGCGGCAGCAACTCCACCGTCTGCTGGAGGTGGGCCAGATGCGTAATGTGACGCTCCAGGTGATGCCGACCAACAGCGGCGCGCACCCCGGACTGGACGGACGGGTCGAGTTGCTGAAGTTCGAGGACGGCACGGCAGTGGGACGCGCCGACGGTGTCTTTCAGGGACGGCCTGTCTCCGATCTACGGCAACTGCGCATCATCGAGCTGCTGTACGGCACCATCCGAGCGCAAGCTCTCCCCACACGGGAGTCGCTGGCCTTCATCGAGCAACTGCTGGGAGAGACATGATCCGCAAGGCCTCCGCCGGAGACGCCTCCGCACTGGCGTGGTTCAAGAGCAGCTACAGCGACGGCACCAACGGTGAGTCCTGCGTCGAGATCGCCCACGCCCCCGGCATCATCCACGTCCGTGACTCGAAGGACATACGGCTTCCTGGGCTCACGCTCACGCCGACCGCCTGGGCGGACTTCGTGTCGTACGCCGCCGGGGGCTGACGGCGGACGGCAGAGGTGTCGGCGAGATAGGTCACCGCCCTGCCCGCTCCCTGGCTTCGAATACCTCGAAGTCGAGGAAGCCGTCAGCATTGGCTTGAAGCCAGTGCAACGCACGGGCTCGGTTGATGGTGTCTCGCTTGGTCCTGGTGTCCAGCCGCTGCTGGGCGAAGGCCGGTAGCGCGTCGTCGATGTCGATCAGAGTGCGGTTCAGGGGACCTTCACGCGGTAGGCGTATACGCGTGTCGGAGGCGTCCCCTGCCGGAGTGCTGTCGGCACGGGACGCGTTCTCGTCGAGTCAGGCGGCGTCTTCGATGATGTCGAGCGGCGGGAGGTGCTTGACGATCTCGATGGTCGCGAGGCTCACCGTCACGACGCGCATGAGCAGCTTGACGATGTACTCCGGGTCGTCGGACCAATCGTTGGGGTCGTTGACGATGCCGGACTTTGGGTCGGTCTTCACCTGGTACCGGTCGATGATCCACTCGATCGCCGAACGGGCGCCGAGCTGGTACTCGTACGCCTCCTCCGGGATGTTCTCCAGCGTGACGTGGTTGTTGTAGACGATCCGCGTCCGGTCCTGGACACCCTTCACCTTCGGGATCTTCATCTTCGTCACCCGCAACAGCTCGTCCTGGGGCATGTCCGGACGGGTGTTGGTGAGCGTCCTCACGATGCCGCCGAAGGGCTTCGCGGACTCGTAGTTGATGTGCAGCTCGGAGAGCTGGCGGCCGGCCTCGGCGAACGCCCGGAAGGCGCGCACCTTCGGGATACGCGGCAGGGACTTCTTCAGGTCGGCGGCGTAGGCCTCGCGGTAGGCGGGGGAGTGGAGGAGGCCGTAGACGTAGAAGAATATGTCGTCCGTCGTCAGGTCGGGGGCCGTGTCCGCGTACGTCTTGCGGTACGCGGCGAGGGTGGCGCTCGTGATGTTGTCGATGCGCTCGTAGGCGGCGCCTCCGTCTTCGTCGCCGAAGTCGAAGCCGCCTTCTACGGCGAGCTCGCGGTAGGTGTAGCGGGCGAAGTGCGGGCCCACGCTCTTGGTGCCGACGGCGTGGAGGTCGGGGATCGCGTCCGTCATCAACACCGAGAAGGGTTCTTCGGAGCCGGTGCCGGTGATGTAGAAACCGAAGTTCTGGTGGTCCGGCGACGGGAATAGCTGTGGCATCTTGCCAGGACGGTGGTTGAGATCTCGGTCGAAATACACGGCTTGGCGGCTGAAGGGGCGATACAGGCCCGTGGTGACGCGTTCCGGGGAGTACTCCACACGTTTGCCCTGCGCCAGCTTCGCGATCAGGCTCGACGACCAGCTGATTCGTTCCGCATCGCGGTCGATGTAGCGGTCCGCGTCGGCAACTTGAGGCTGCGTAACGCCTGAAACCTTGCAGTGCTCTTGAAAACCAGTCACCTGCTCGTTGTAGAAGTCCACCATCGACTCAACGTTCTCGCGGAGCCGCTGCTCGGAGAAGTTGTAAACCCAGGGGTCGCGATTGGTCTGGAGCCCGGCTGAGTGAAGCGCGAAGATGGCTCGGCCCCGAGCGGCGGTCTCGCTGATAGGAGCGAACGTCGCGAACCGCTCGTCCCTCTGGTTGATCCAGTCACCGTCCGCGTTCGGTGTGATCCGCTCCCACTCCACCGTCTCCAGGCTCTGCCCGGCGATGAGGCCGAGCTTCTCCTCGCGGCTGCGGTAGTCCCCGATGTCCCGGTAGAACAGCCCGCGCGGCGCATCCGTGCGGCCGCCCTTGACCAGGACGATCACGGCGACCGTGTTGCGGCTGCCGGAACCGAAGATCTTGCCGCCCTCCTTGCGGGACAGCTCACCGGCCGTTCGCTGGTTGCCGCGCAGGTTGTAGCAGTACACCGCGTCGAACTCGTCCGTCAGGCACTTGCGGACGCCGTCCGCCGTGTTGCCGTCGATGTAGCCGCCGTTGGAGACGAACGCCACGACGCCCTCGTCCTTGATGCGGTCCGAGGCCCAGCGGAAGGCGCGCAGGTAGGAGTCGTAGAGGGAGTTCTTGTTCTTCGCCGTCGACCTGGCCGCGTAGGTCTCCTGGATACGGTCGTCCAGGGCCTCGTACTTGATGTTCTGGTTGTCGTCGTTCTGGCTGTCCTGCCCCACCGAGTACGGCGGATTCCCCAGCACGACCCGGATGTCCTGCCCCATTTGCTTCCGCGCCCGCTCGCTGTTCCCCGACAGCACGTCCCCGAACAGCCGCCCCTCCTCGGACTCCGCGAGCTGGAACGTGTCCGTCAGGACGATGCCCTCGAACGGCACGTACGCGTCGGCCCCGGTGTCAGCCGCGTCCGCCCTGGCCTCCGCGTACAGGTCGTGGAACGCCGCCTCGATGTTGACCGCCGCGATGTAGTACGCCAGCAGCACGATCTCGTTCGCGTGCAGTTCACGCGTGTACTTGCGCAGCAGGTCCGCCTGTTTGATCAGGCCGGACTGGAGGAGCCGTACGACGAACGTGCCCGTGCCCGTGAACGGATCGAGTACGTGTACGTCCTCGTCGGACAAAGACCGGCCGAAGTGTCGTCCGAGCGCCTGGTCGGCCGAGCGCAGGATGAAGTCGACGACCTCGGTCGGTGTGTATACGATGCCGAGCGCGTCCGCGGTCTTGGGCAGCGCCGTCTTGAAGAACTTCTCGTACAGCTCCGTGATGACGCGCTGGCGGCCCTCGTGGTCGGTGATGCCCTCCGCGCGCACCCGTACCGACTCGTAGAACCCCTCAAGGGTCTTGGCCTCCGCCGAGATCGTGTCGTCGTCCAGGACGTCCAGCATCCGCTGCATCGCCTGTGAGACGGGGTTGTGGTCGGCGAACGCGTAGTCCTGGAACAGCGCGTCGAAGACCGGCTTGGTGATGAGGTGCTGGGCGAGCATGTCGATGGCGTCGGAGTCGGTGACACCAGGGTTTATGTTCGAGCGCAGTTCCTCGACGAACTCACTGAAGGCCGCCGCCTTGTGGGGGACCGTCAGGCCCGCCCTGATGCGGGCGACATGCCGCTCCGCGATCAGTGCGATGTCCTTGGCCCACTGCTCCCAGTAGGTGCGCTCACCGACCTTGTCGACGATCCGGGCGTAGATGGCCGTGCGCCACGCCTCGTCGAACTCCAGACGGTCCTGGACGTACTGGGCGGACTGCCGCTCCTTGTCCTTCTTGGCCTGGGCGCTTTCCTGGGTGCTGCTGCCGTCCCGGTCGCCGACCGATTCGTCCCCGGCGCCGATCGTGCCGATGCCGATGGTGTTCGGGGCCTTCTTGTTGAGCTCGATCTGGTTGACGGACGCGTTGAAACGGTCGTCGTGGGCGCGCAGGGCCTGGAGGACCTGCCAGACGGTCTTGAAGCGGCGGTTGTCCGCCAGGGCCTCCTCCGGGGACATTCCGGCGGGGACGGCGACGGGCAGGATGATGTAGCCGTAGCGCTTGTCCGGTGCCAGGCGCATCACGCGGCCGACGGACTGCACGACGTCGACGACGGAGTTGCGCGGCTGAAGAAAGAGGACTGCGTCCAGGTTCGGGACGTCGACGCCCTCGGACAGGCAGCGGGCGTTGGACAGGATGCGGGCGTTGTTCGGGCCCGGGTCCTGCTTGAGCCAATCAAGGAGGTCGTTGCGGCGGAGTGTGTTGAACGTGCCGTCGATGTGCTGGACATCGCAGTTCAGCAGCTCGTCGTCCGCGTCCTGGTACGAGGAGACGATCTCGTTGAAGTGGTTGGCGACGGCCTGGGAGTCCTTGATGGAGCGGGCGAAGGCGACCGCCCGGCGCATCGGCTCCTCGCCGGGCTCGAAGTGGGTGCCGTCGCCGAAGGTGCCGGTGCGCTTCGCCAGGCCGTTCCAACAGCCGATGATCTTGGCGGCGTCGTCGAGGTTCAGCTCGGGGCCGCCGGCCGCCAGACCCTGCTGGTAGGACTTGGCGACCACGTCCTGGTCGACGGTGAGGATGAGTACCCGATAGTCGGTGAGCAGGCCCTGTTCGACGGCCTTGCCGAAGCCGAGACGGTGGAACTCCGGGCCGTACAGGCTCTCGTCGTCCATCGAGGCCAGGACGGCGGAGGCGTCCTTGGCGTCCGCCTTGGTGTCCTCGTTGTAGATCCTCGGGGTCGCCGTCATGTAGAGGCGGCGGGTGGCGCGTACGACGTCGTTGTCATGGACCCGGACGAAGTTCGACTCGTCGTGCCCCGCGAGCGTGACGCCCGTGGTCCGGTGCGCCTCGTCGCACAGAATCAGGTCGAAGGAGTCGAGTCCCATCTCCTGCGCCTTGGCGATCGTGCCGATCGACTGGTAGGTGGAGAAGACCACCGTCAGGCCGGGACCGGCGGGCGGCTCGGTCCCGTCGCCTTCGACCTGGGCGAGCAGGCGGGCGGGGTCCGTGGTGGCGGGCAGCGCCAGGTCATGCGTGGCCATGTCCAGGTCGTCGGCGTCGACCTGGCCCCGGGAGACCTTGGCGTCGGAGCAGACCGCGAAGGCCCGCAGCGGGGTCTCGGCTTCCGACCTCCACTCCCGCAAAGTCTGCGAGAGCAGCGCGATGGAGGGCACGAGGAAGAGGACCCGGGTGTGCTCGCCCAGTCCGCCGGCGGCCCGCTCGGCCGCCAACCGCTCCACGATTTTCAGGCCCGTGAACGTCTTGCCGGTGCCGCAGGCCATGATCAGCTTGCCGCGCTCGTGCTCCGCGAAGCCCTCGAACACCGCGTCGATGGCCTCGCGCTGGTGCGCGCGGGGAGACTTCTTGCCCCGCAAGGAGAGCTCCACCCCGCTTGCCTCGCCGCTCGCGGGCAGTCGCCACTCCACCCGGCTCGCGGCGATCTCCGACAGACCGAGCCGCTGTACGGGGGGCTGCTGGCCGTACAGGGCCGCCTCGGCGTTCGGGCCCCATTTATCCGTCGTCGAGATGATCAGACGGCGGGCGAAGCCGCCCTGTCCGGAGGCGGTGAAGAAGGAGTCGATGTCAGGCTTCTGGACCGTGTGATCCGCTTCGTAGCACTTGCACTGGATCGCCCAGAGGGCGCCGGTCTCCCGCTCCTGGGCCACCAGATCGATACCGAGATCCTTCTGGCTACCGGCCGTGTGGCTACCGGCCGCGCCCGGCCACTCGCCGTACATCCACACACGGCTGAACTGCTCGCTCCACACCGGGTCCGTACTGAGAAAGCGCACCATGAGTCGCTCGAAGGCGGTCCCGAGTTCTCGATTGGTCCTCGACTTCTCGCGAATCACCCGAAGCACGTCATGCACGGTGGTGGACACGGAGGCTCGCTCTCTGCTCAGCCCGGTATGACCCGAAGGCGTCTGGAAGGCCGGCTAGGCCGACTTCCCAGCACAGTAGTCCGGCGCACTGACAAGAGGGGAACGGACGACGGGGGAACCTCTGTGCTCGGCGTCGCCGACGCGGTTGCCGCGACGATCGTCACAGAGCACCTCGACAACGATACTTTCCCCAGCATCACCATGCCCTTACTGTTCGTGGCCGGTCAGACCCTCACTGTGTGACCTCGGCGACGCCGGTACTCCGAGGGCCCGGAACCGTCCCGTCGGCGACCAGTTCCGCCACCGCGTCGCCGTGGTTGCGGACCAGGTAGTCCATGGCGTGCTCGGTGGAGGACTGGTACTCCAGCTGTTGCCCGTAGAAGCGGAGCCGAGCCTCGCAGTCCTGGACGAGTTCGCCCCAGGTGCGGACCCAGATCCGGTACGTCGGCTGGTTCAGGGCGCATCCGGGGGGATTGTGAGGCTGGTGGGACAGCTCGCGCAGCGTGTCCGTCATGTCGTTTCCGACCAGCCAGAAGTCCCATGTGGTGCGGGTGTCCCGGAACCGGTCGTCCTTCCGGACGGCCTGTGCGTAGCTGCTGAGCTGCTCGAACTCGCCCGATCCCAGGGTGAGGCCGGGGCGTTTGAGTTCGACCACCAGGTGGTGCCGTTCGTCATGCCGGTGCCGGGACGCTCTCGACAGCATGAGGTCGACAATCCCCTGGCGCCCGTCGGGCCGGAGCACGGGAGGGCCCGCCGGCTGCTCGCGGCCCAGCAGGTGGCAGTGCTTCCGCAGAACCTCGGTGAGGCTTCTATCGCTCACATGCAGGCCGTACTCCTCGCCGAAGATCCAGCACTCGTTCTCCAGGATGCGGTGGAGTTCGGAGCGCTCCTTCACGCGCTTCTTGGCGTGGGGGTCGAAGACGAGGTGCTCCAGAGCCGCCAGGAAGTCCAGCCGACTGGTCGCGGCCGTGGAGGCCTTGAGCAGAGCTGACAAGGGAGTGCGGTCGAGGAGTCGGTTGAGCTGCTCCCGTTCCTGCTTGGAAAGGCTGAACAGCTCCTCGGCGATGCGCAGGACGTCCGAGGGCTCGTGGGCGAGCACGGACCGAAGCAGGGCGAACGTGGTCCTGCGCGTTCCGGTGGACTTGGGCAGGTGACGGAAGACGGTCGTGGCCACCGCGTCGAACGTCTCGCGCTCGGTGCGTTCGCGTGCGTCGGCGGGTTGCTCCGCGTACGGGTAGATGCCTTCCCGACGCCATTGCGCGACCTGTTCCCGTCGTCGTTCGTCGACGCGTGCGCGGAAGTGAGCCTTGAGCCGGTCACGGGCCGTGGTGAGGACTTCGGCCAGCGGTCCGTGCGGCGCCCAGTCGGTGAAGGCGAGGTCTTCGGAGTCGACGTCGTCGAAGCCGGACCAGCTGAGATGCGCCGTGAACTCGAAGCCCGGGGCCTGGATGCCCGGCTTGAGCTGCCCTCGCGACATGCCCTCGCCGTCGCAGAGGAAGAGCGCGCGGGTGACCGGCTTGCGCCACTCGACCACCTTCAGGCGTGCGGGGTCGCCCCTCAGGCCGCCCCGAGCGGCGGGGGAAGGCAGGTCGTAGTCGCTGACGTGCGACTGCTCGGCAGCCGGGTCGAGGTCCTGGCCGTCGTACTCGATCCGGACGTCCGGGTACTTCTCCAGGTACGTGGCGAAGGCCGTGGTGAGCGATGAGCGGGCCCGGTCCTCCGCGAGGATGTCCAACTGCTCGTCCCCGCCGAACGCCTCGAAGAGCGTGCCGGTCGGATCGTCGGTGGGTTCCGGGTCGCCGATGTCGAACTCGTCCATCGAGCGCCGGTCCGCCTCTATCACCAACTGCTGTCGGCCCCCGAGCGCGTCGCTGACGCTGGTCCAGCGGACCTGGATGCCGAGGGCGAAGGCACGCACCCGGCCTCGCCCGTTCTTGCCGTGCAGGGCGCGCTTCTTCACCGGGCTGCCCTGCGCGCGCTTCTTCCAGGAGGCGCCGATCGGCCGGAAGTACTCCTCGCAGTGCTCGGCCGACATCCCGCTGCCGTCGTCCTGGACGCTGACCCGATCCACGCCGCCCAGGTCGTTGCGCTCCAGCGTGACGACGACGTGCCCGGCGTCGGCGTCTACGCTGTTCCAGATCAGCTCCTCGACCGCGCCGATCGGATCGCGCAGCCGCGCCAGCTCGGCGACGTGTTCCCGACTGGTCTCCAGCCGCACCTTCACCATGACGTCGGTTTCTCCGGTTCTTTCATGTTCTGCCATGCATCCCTGATCGAGGGCAAAGTCTGCCCTCTCCCGTGGGTTTGACGAGGGAAATCGCCGCGAGATCACTCTTGGTACCCTGCCGCCTCCTAATGAGAGCATCTGTTCGAAGAGGTGTGAATGAAGACAGGCAGACGGACCGTCGCGGTGGCCGCGCTCGTGGGGGCGCTAGGGCTTTCGGTGTTGAACGCGCCGGCGGCGAACGCGGCGGACACCGGTATCACCGTGTCGGACATCGTCATCAACAAGGGCAAGCCGATCGTGGTCGGCACGTCGAAGGAGGTGGCGCCTCCGATCTCCTTCAACATCGCCCTGCCGACCGGGCAGACCACTGCCAAGCCCTCCGGCTACACCGCGCACCCCTTCATCTACCGCGGCAAACTGAAGACGGCCGTCGACACCGGCGACGGCTACATAGGCCCGGGGATCTACACCTGCTTCGAGATCGACGCGAAGCACGCCCGCTGCGAGGGTGAGTTCCACATCGACCCGCACCCCAGTCGCAGGCAGGTCGACACCAACGCCGCCGCCACGACCTGGAAGGTCGCCGTCGCGCTGCGCCTGTGGAAGTCCAACGGCGGTCTCAAGACCGAGGAGTACGAGACCCGGTCCAAGACCGTGCAGCTCAAGCGCGCGGCCAAAGCCACCGGCGCGGCCACGCCGGAGACGGTCGCCAAGGGGAAGAAGGTCACCGTCACGGGCAAGCTGACCCGGGCGAACTGGAGCACCAAGAAGTACGGCGGCTACAGCGGCCGTACGGTCAGCCTCCAGTACCGCGCCTCGGACGCCACCTCGTTCAAGACGGTCAAGAAGGTCACCACCGGCAGCACCGGTGCTCTGAAGACCACGGTCAACGCCTCCGCCGACGGCTTCTACCGCTGGGTGTACTACGGCAACTCGACGACCGCCGCCGCCACCAGCCCGGCGAACTACGTCGACGTGCGCTGACCGACCCGGCCCCTCAGTACAGGGTCGGCACCTCGCCGCCCTCCGCCCGCGTCAGCGTGACTCCCGCCAGACCGCGTAGCCGGCGTTCCGCCACGGCGGTCAGTTCGTCGGTGGTCGGCGGGGTCTGCCCCAGGCCGATGGCGTAGCGGGCGGGGGTCGTGGTGAAGGGGCGGGGCCAGGCGTGGCAGTCGGGGGCCAGTTCGGCGAGGTCCGTGATCAGGGCCCGCATCCTGCCCCGGACCCGGCCCTCGTCAGCGCTTCCGCCCCGGGCGCCCTCCACCGTCACGATCGCCCAGGCCGCGTGGCGGCGGTGGAGCGGGGGAGGGGCGAGGAGGGCGGGGAACGAGCCGTCTTCCTCCAGCAACTCCCAGGCGCGGAACAGCTCTTGGGTGATGAGGTCGCGCATGCCCTCCGTGACCTGGTCCGTGCAGGAACGGACCGGGGCGGAGGGGGTGGCGACAGTGAGGGCCCCGGCGGCGACGCCGTCGAGTTCTCCCACCGGCTCGCGCCAGTCCCACGCCGCCCACGTCGCGAAGAAGTGCCGGAGGAGGGCCGCCGGGGGCAGGTCGCCTGCCTCGTTCACCGTGCGGGCCGCCAGCACGGACCACGCCAGGCCCGGCAGCCCGCCGAACGGTGCCGAGTCCAGGCCCCGGGCCCTCGCCCACGCCTTGACCTGCCGGGCCAGCCGGGCCAGCCGGGCGAACGCCGGTCCGTGGGTGCCCACCGAGGTGAACACCGCCTCCGCGTCGCTCACCGCGCTGAGCGCGATCGCCGCCGCCTCGCCCAGTTCGGCCCGCCGGGCCACCGCCTCGACGGGATCCATCGCGCCGGTCGCCACCACCGCCAGGTCGACGTCCAGGCCGTCCAGCCGCAGCCGGAGGCCGGGTACACGGGCTCCGACCACCTCGCGCATGCCGCCCGCCCCGGGCAGGGACTCGGTCAACTGCGCCTGTATGGAGGGAAGTTCGACCGAGCCGGGCAGCGCCGCCACCAGGTCCAGATCCGCGCCGGGCAGCGCACAGCCCATCCGCCGCGAGCCGACGACGTGCACGACACCGTCGGGGAGCGCGTCCGCCACGAGGCGTGCGACCCGGTCGGCCACGGCGAGGTCGGTGCCGCTGTCCTCACCGACCCCTTCAACCTCGTACGGCGTCGGCTCTTCCCACCACCGCACCTCTCCCGTCCCCAGGCTCACCGTCGCCCGCACCCGCATCGGCTCGTCCCCGCGCCTCGACAGCAGTGCCAGCTCGCCGACCCTGGCCGACAGGGGCGTGAGCCGGGCCGCGCAGGCCGTCGCCAACGTGTTCGGGTCGGTGGTGCGGCCCAGGCTCAGATGCGGGGTGAAGCCCTCGTGCCGGCCGCGACAGCGCGGGAAGTGGCGTACGAGGGTGCCGTGCAGGTCGGCCCACGGTCCCTCGCCGGCCGCCGCCGGGTCGAGCCAGACCGTCGCGTCGTCCCGGTGGCCGAACCAATGCACGCCCTCCAGCCGGGCGTCGAACGGGACCGTCCCAGTCGTCAGCGCCGACGCGAGCACCGCGGCCGCCTCGTCGAAGGCGTGTTCCGGTGCGAAGCCGAAGAGGACGTTCACATGCGGGGGCCAGCGGTGGATCTGCGGGTCGTGGTCGCGGCGGATCTCCTGGAGCGGCGGCCACAGCTCCTCGGGCGGCAGCCACGCCAGCGCCGTACGGGCCGTCGGCCGCACGTCGAGGCGCGCGGGGGTGCCTGTGGCCGGGGTGTCCGTGCCCGGGGCGTCCGGGGTCACCTCCGCCCGCACCCCGTAGTGGTCCGAGATGTGCAGCCCCTCCGGCGTCGGCGCGTCTCCGTAGAGCTCGGCGCTTGCCACCCGGAGCCCCTCCCCGCGCACGAGCACCCGGTCCAGCCGGGACGCCCGTCCCGACAGGGACGAGACCGCGGCCAGCGGATTCGCGACCGGGTCGAAGGTCGGGGTCGCGTCGGCGGGGCCGTGCGTCTCGCTCCACGCGTCCCGCATACCGAGGGTCGTCTGTGGCGTGTCACCGCCGTCGTTGAAGTCGCCCAGCACCAGCAGATCGGCGTCCAGACCCGCCAACCCCTCGGCGACACGCGCCAGTTCGGCGGCCCGGCGGCCGGCGCCGTCCGCGGAGTGGTCACTGCTCAGGTGGGTCCCCGCCACGACGAGGGGGCGTGCGCCGGTCTCCACGACCACGGCCGTCACCGCCTTGTGCGGGCCCAGCGTGTGGAACGCCGCCTCGCGGACCGGCAACCGGCTGAGGAGGAGCAGACCGCACGCGTCCACGTCCCGTCCGCGCGGGTCCGTCCCCAGCGTCCAGCCGTCCCGCACCCAGGGCTCGCGCAGCAGCATCGTCAGCAGCTCCGCCTCGACCTCCTGCAACGCGATCACGTCCACGTCGGCGTCGCGCAGCGCCCGCATCAGCAGGGGTCTGCGCCGGGCGCTGTCGATGAGGTCGGCGTCGTAGCGGTCCCAGAGGGTGTTCCAGGTCAGCACCCGTACGGATGCCGAGGCGAGTCCTCGCGGTGCGCGCGTGGGGGTCCAGTGCTCCCCGTCCCACGTGTGCGGCGTGCGCGCCGTGAAGAAGGGCGCCCGGAGCAGACGCGCTTCCCGTACGCGCCCCGCGTCCGTGGCGTCGATCCGGTCCACGCCCGTGGAGCGGTCCCAGACCAGCTCGCCGTCGGCCTCGAAGAACAGCACCCGGTGCCAGGGGATCTCGCCGCCGGGCACGAACGCGGGCAGCGGGACCCGCTTGGGCGCGGCGTTCCGTTGCAGGACGCCGAGCACGAAGCGGGCCGGGTCGAAGCGCGCGTCCCAGCGCACCCGGTGGTAGATCTCCTCGCTCGTCCGCACGGTTCCTCAGCCCTCTTCCTCAGTGCTCGTCCTCTATGGTCCCGCTCGCCCCCACGTACCAGGTGCGGTGCGCGTCGCCCGGATACGGCGGGGCGAAGCGGCGCAGCTGGGCGGTGAGCACGTCCGGCGGCACGGGGTGCTCGCGGCGGCCGTTGCGGCGGACCAGCTCGTCCTCGTCGACCAGGACCACGGCGTGGGTGACCAGGGCGTCGCGGCGCTGGGCGACCGCGTGGACCAGCGAGCGCTGCTGGTGCGTGAGCGAGGTGGCGTCCCACACCGTGGTCCCGCCGGCGGCCAGCGCCCCGTCCAGCCGGTCGAGCCCCGCGCGCAGCACGTCCGCGTTGGCGCGCTGGTCGGCCCGGTCGCCGCGCGCCTCGCGCAGATCGTCCAGCGACACATACGCGTCCGCACCCGTGAGCCCTCGCGCGAACGTGCTCTTGCCGCTGCCGGCCGGACCCACCAGCTGGACCAGCCTCGGAAAGGCCCCCGACCGCCACCGCCACGTCGCCGCGACGGCCTCGCCCGTGGGCCCGCCTCCGCCCCCGGCGAACCCGCCCCCACGCCCAGTGAACCCACCGATGCGCCCCCGCGCGTACGCCTCCCGTGCCTCGGCCCGGCACCGTACGGCCGCTTCGGTCGGCAGTTCGGCGAACGCCTCCGCCAAGGCCCCCTCGTCGAGGCCCCTTACCTCCTCGGCGTGCAGCGCCGACCACTCGACCTGCTCGCGGGCCTCGTCCGTGGCCGCCGTGGCGCGGGCGACCGCGTGCAGCAGCCCGAGATCGGCGGCGAGGGAGAGCCGCGCCAGGCCGGTGGGGCGGTCCTCGTCCGGGTACGGCCGGTGCAACGCGGAGTGCAGCCCCACGAGGTCGGCCACCCGACGGGCGAGCGGCATGCCCACGGCCCCGGCGAGCCGCGCGGCCACCCGGGCCCGCCGGCCGCCCGGGGCGTGCCCGTGCAGCAGCGCGGCCAGGACGCCGGCGAGCCGCTCGTCCCCGGTGCGCCCCTCCGCGTCGAAGCGGGCCACCGCCTCCCCGTCCCCCTCGCCGGGCAGTCCGACGGCCTTCGCCAGCGCGTCGGCGTCCGCGGGCGCGCCGGAGCGCACCGCCCACAGCGGCGCACGCGCCCCCAGCCCGTTCTCCACGACGGCCGCGTGCATCCAGTGGGTGTCCGTCCGCACGTGCCCGGCCCGCACCCACTTGGCGACGCGCGCGCCGAACTCGTCCGCGGCGAAACCGTCCACGACCCGGACGACGTACCCCTCCTGCCGCCCGAGGTCCAGCCGCAGCGCGCGCAGCGCCCTCTCGTCGAACACGCCCCGCCACAGCACGCGCGGCACGGGGATCCCGAGACCGCGCAGCAGGTCCACCGTCCGGTCCCAGCCCAGGCAGCGTCCGTCCGCGTCCCACACCGAGAAGCCGTAGAACCAGCTGTCCAGGTCGTCGTAGGCGAGGGAGTGGCGGGCGAACATGTTCTCGCCGCACACCCGCCAGCCCGGCGGGACGGCGTGGCCGATCCGGGCCTGGAGCGCCTTGACCCAGGTACGGGAGGGGTGGTGCGCGGAGTCCAGTGAGCGGGCGTGCAGGCCGTCGCGGTACAGCGTGGTGTTCTCGCCGTCGAGTTTCTCGGACACGACGACCTCGCGGCCGCGCAGGCCGGACAGGTCGGTGACCCGCAGATCGTCGGCGGTCGCGCCGGGGGACCAGGGCAGATGCCGGGTCCGCGGATAGTGCGTGCGCATGATGGACGTTCCCCCGTGCCGGCCGACTTACCTGATCAGCGTAGGAGCGGGGCTCGGGGGTGGGCGAGCGGATTATGCGCGGACTAGCTTGATCTTTAACGTCCAGCATCGAATGATGTCTCGAACTTGATCACTCGGTCCGGTAACTGCCGTACACGAAAGCGGCCCTCGGCTGAACATGTGCTCCGACCAAGGAACACACACGTCCAGCACGAAGGCCGTGAGGGTGAGTTTGCTGCATCGCGATGCCCGGCGAGAGCCGTTGGCGGAACTGTCACGCTTCCGGGGCGAGTTCTACTCCTGCCTGACCAGGCGTTCGGATGCGCTGTTCGAGCTGGCCGACGCGGTGCTGTGTGCGGATGGCCCAATCCGCTCGCTGGTGGAGCTGTCGCTGGTGGGCGAGCATCGCCGTGGACACGGCGGGCTGTATGGCGCCCTGGCCGCGGGCCGGGTGGACATCGCCCGGCTGCGGCGGGCACTGGCCACGGTGCCGCTTCCGCGGGCGGCGGACGGCCGGCTGGTGCTGGCGGCCGACATCACCTGCTGGCTGCGCCCCGACGCTCACACCTCACCCGAGCGGATCCTGTGCCACACCTACGGACGCGGCAAGGACCAGCACATCCCCGTCCCCGGCTGGCCGTATTCGGTGGTCTGTGCGCTGGAAGCGGGCCGCAGCTCATGGACCGCGCCGCTGGACGCGCTGCGTCTGGTGCCGGGCGACGACGCTGCCACGGTCACCGCCCGGCAGCTGCGTGAGCTGACCGAGCGGCTGATGGCGGCCGGACAGTGGAAGGACGGCGACCCGGACGTGCTGATCGTGGTGGACGCCGGATACGACGTGCCCCGGCTGGCCTACCTTCTCAAGGATCTGCCGGTGCAGGTGCTGGGCCGGATGCGCTCGGACCGGGTCCTGCGCCGGGCGGCGCCGCCCCGAGAGCCGGGCACCCGGGGCCGTCCGCCCCGCCACGGCGGCGAGTTCGTCTTCGGCAACCCTGCCACCTGGAACACTCCCGATGCGGCGACCGTGACCGATACCCGTCTGTATGGCACAGCCATCGCCAGAGCCTGGGACCGGCTCCACCCCCGGCTGACTCACCGCTCCGCATGGGTCTCCCAGCTGGGCGCTCTGCCAGTCATCGAGGGCACGGTGATCCGTCTGCAGGTCGAGTACCTGCCCAGCGGCGCGAGGCCGAAGCCGGTGTGGCTGTGGTGGTCGGGCACCGACGCGACCGACACCCAGGTCGACCTGCTCTGGCAGGTCTTCCTGCGACGCTTCGATATCGAGCACACCTTCCGGCTGTTCAAGCAGACCCTGGGCTGGACCTGCCCGAAGGTCCGTACTCCTGAGGCGGCTGACCGGTGGACCTGGCTGATCCTCGCCGTCTACACCCAGCTGCGGCTGGCCCGCCCACTGGCGGCCGACCTGCGCCGGCCGTGGGAGAAACCGAGCCCGCCGAACAGACTCACCCCTGCCCGCGTCCGCCGCGACTTTCGGCACCTCCGCCCGCAGGCGGCCTGCCCCGCCCAAGCACCGAAACCCTCCCGACCCGGCCCGGGACGACCACCCGGACGCAAGAACACCCGGCCCACCCCGCGCCACGACGTGCACACCGTCCGCAAACCCGGCACTACGAAACAGCGAACGAAGAAGTCAGAGAACCCACGACCCCGCCGCACAGGTTAAAGATCAAGCTAGGGTCCGGGTATGAAGCCCAGAGCGGGAGTCGGGCTCACCTCGATCATGGTGGTGCTCACGGTGACGACCGGCATGATCGAGGCCGTCAGCTTCCTGGTGCTCGGCCCGGTGTTCACCGCCGTGCAGACCGGCAACCTCCTCTTCCTGTCCTTCGCGCTCACCGGTGCCGCCGGGCTGTCCCCGGCCGCCTCGGGCGTCTCGTTCGCCGGGTTCGTGGTCGGCGCGGTGCTCGGTTCCCGCTTCGAGTCCGGCGTGGACGCGCACGGCCGCCGCTGGTTCGGGCCCGCGCTGATCGTCGAGGCCGTGCTGCTGGGACTGGGCGGACTGGTCGCCTGGCGCACCGGCCTCGACACCCCGGGCGCCCTGACCGACGGCCCGCACCACGTGGTGATCGCCCTGGTCGCCGTCGCCATGGGCATGCGCAACATCACCACCCTGCGGGCCCGCGTCCCCGACCTGCCCACCACGGTGTCCACCCGCGCCCTGACCGCCCTCCTCGGCGGCCTGGCCCCGCACCCGGACACCCGCATCGGCTCGGGCCCCGCCGACGAAGGCCGCCGCCTCGCCTCGGTCGGCGCGATGTTCGCCGGGGGCCTGCTGGGCGCGTGGCTGCTGGTGCGGGTGGAGGTGCACCCGGCGCTGGTTCTGCTGATCCCCGCCACGCTGGTCCTCGCCTTGGGCGCGGGCTCCTGGGTGCTGCCGCGGGGGCGTGCGCCGGAGCCGTCGGAGTCCGGCTGAATCAGTACACCGCCGCGAAGTTGCTGTGGATCATGGACGCATGAGTCTTCCAGTGAGCCGCCTCATCGGCGCCGTTCTCGCACTCGCCGGGATCAGTGGCGTCCTCTGGGCGGCCCTCGGCGTGCCCCAGGACTGGACCGGAGGGATGCGGTGGATGCGGACCGTGCTGGCGCTGACGTCCTTGGGGGCGATCAGCCTGGCGGCCCGCTTCATATATCCCGATCGCGCGACGGACACCCCGGACGACGCCCCGGCGAACGCCGATGCCGATGCCTCGCACGGCGCCGATGCCGCTGCCCCGGACTGCCCCGACGGCTCGCGGGTTTGACCTCCGTCACTCTCGGGGTAATCTCTCCGGCTCGATTGGCGGAGGCGCTGCGCCGTATGGCAGACTAGCGGGGTTGCTCGGTCGAGTGTTGATGCTGCGCGCCTCCCGCCGGGAGGACCGGAAGCGAGTCCCACAGTACTCGTCGCCCCAACTGCCCCATGGGCAGCGCTGGAGCGGACGTACGGGAATCTTTCGGGAAGCAAGGTGCGGCGCCGACCAGGCACCCGGTGGGCTTCCGCCCCCGGCTCGCGGTACCGGAAGGGCCGTGTTTCCCGGACTGGGGATGCTCGAACAAGGGGCATCTGTGTCAGCGGAAGCGCGACACGCCCGACCGCGTGGGTCGGAGGAGCGGGTGACGGAACACCGGGTTCCAGAGCGTTAAACGAGACAAAGGACTACTGAGTAGCCATGGCGGGACAGAAGATCCGCATCCGGCTCAAGGCCTACGACCACGAGGTCATCGACTCCTCGGCGAAGAAGATCGTCGAGACGGTGACCCGCACTGGTGCGTCGGTCGCGGGCCCGGTGCCGCTGCCCACTGAGAAGAACGTGTACTGCGTCATCAAGTCGCCGCACAAGTACAAGGACTCGCGCGAGCACTTCGAGATGCGCACGCACAAGCGCCTGATCGACATCCTCGACCCCACCCCCAAGACCGTTGACTCTCTGATGCGACTCGACCTCCCGGCCGGTGTCGACATCGAGATCAAGCTCTGAGGGTCGGTGAGCTGAGAATGGCTAAGCAGATCAAGGGCATCCTGGGCGAGAAGCTCGGCATGACGCAGGTGTGGGACGAGAACAACCGTGTTGTTCCGGTCACCGTCGTCAAGGCCGGCCCCAACGTCGTGACCCAGGTCCGTACGAACGATGTCGACGGCTACGAGTCGGTCCAGATCGCCTTCGGCGAGATCGACCCGCGCAAGGTGAACAAGCCCCTCAAGGGCCACTTCGCCAAGGCCGACGTCACCCCCCGCCGCCACCTCGTCGAGATCCGCACCGCGGACGCCTCCGAGTACACGCTGGGCCAGGAGATCTCCGCCGAGGTCTTCGAGGCCGGCGTCAAGGTGGACGTGACCGGCAAGAGCAAGGGCAAGGGCTTCGCCGGTGTCATGAAGCGTCACAACTTCAAGGGCCTCGGCGCCGGTCACGGCACCCAGCGCAAGCACCGCTCTCCCGGCTCCATCGGTGGCTGCGCCACCCCGGGCCGTGTGTTCAAGGGCCTCCGCATGGCGGGTCGCATGGGCAACGAGCGGGTCACCACCCAGAACCTGACCGTCCACGCCGTTGACGCGGAGAAGGGTCTGCTGCTCATCAAGGGCGCGGTTCCCGGTCCGAACGGCGGCCTCGTCCTGGTCCGCACCGCGGCCAAGGGGGCCTGAGGTACCGATGAGCACTGTTGACATCCTTTCGCCTGCCGGCGAGAAGACCGGAAGCGTCGAACTCCCCGCGGAGATCTTCGGCGTGGAGAAGGTCAGCATCCCGCTGATCCACCAGGTCGTCGTCGCGCAGAACGCGGCTGCCCGTCAGGGCACGCACAAGACCAAGACCCGCGGCGAAGTCCGTGGTGGCGGCAAGAAGCCGTACCGGCAGAAGGGCACCGGCCGCGCCCGTCAGGGCTCGACCCGCGCGCCGCAGTTCGCCGGTGGTGGCGTCGTGCACGGTCCCGTGCCGCGTGACTACTCGCAGCGGACCCCGAAGAAGATGAAGGCCGCGGCCCTGCGCCACGCCCTCACCGACCGGGCCCGCCACAACCGCATCCACGTCGTCTCCGGCGTGATCGAGGGCGAGACCCCCTCCACGAAGGCCGCCAAGTCGCTGTTCGGCAAGATCTCGGAGCGCAAGAACCTGCTCCTGGTCGTCGAGCGTGCCGACGAGGCCGCGTGGCTCTCCGCCCGCAACCTGCCCCAGGTCCACATCCTGGAGCCGGGCCAGCTGAACACGTACGACGTGATCGTCTCCGACGATGTGGTCTTCACCCAGGGCGCCCTGGAGTCCTTCGTGTCCGGCCCGAACAAGGCCAACGACACCGAAGGGACTGAAGGCTGATGGCTATCCGTCACCCCTCCATCGCCTCCAAGGCGGCCAAGGCCGCCAAGGCCGCGCGCGTCGCCAAGGCGCGTCGCCACGAGGCCGAGGGCAAGAACACCGTCGTCACCGCGCCCAGCAAGGCGTTCACGGACCCCCGTGACGTGCTGCTGAAGCCGGTCGTGTCGGAGAAGAGCTACGCGCTTCTCGACGAGGGCAAGTACACGTTCATCGTGGCTCCCGGCGCCAACAAGACCCAGATCAAGCAGGCCGTCCAGGCGGTCTTCTCGGTCAAGGTCACCGGGGTCAACACGATCAACCGCCAGGGCAAGCGCAAGCGGACCCGCACGGGCTTCGGCAAGCGTGCCGACAGCAAGCGCGCGATCGTGACCCTTGCCGAGGGCGACCGTATCGACATCTTCGGCGGTCCGACCGCGTAAGCGGGTCGGATCGTCCGATATCGGACGAGGACTGAGAAATGGGAATCCGCAAGTACAAGCCGACTACGCCGGGCCGTCGTGGTTCCAGCGTCGCCGACTTCGTCGAGATCACGCGGTCCACGCCGGAGAAGTCGCTGGTCCGCCCCCTGCACAGCAAGGGCGGCCGTAACAACGCCGGTCGTGTGACCGTTCGCCACCAGGGTGGCGGACACAAGCGCGCCTACCGTGTCATCGACTTCCGTCGTCACGACAAGGACGGCGTGCCGGCGAAGGTCGCGCACATCGAGTACGACCCCAACCGCACCGCGCGCATCGCGCTGCTGCACTACGCGGACGGCGAGAAGCGCTACATCCTCGCCCCGCGCAACCTGCAGCAGGGTGACCGCGTGGAGAACGGTCCCGGGGCCGACATCAAGCCGGGCAACAACCTGGCGCTCCGCAACATCCCGGTCGGTACCACGATCCACGCGATCGAGCTCCGTCCCGGTGGCGGCGCCAAGTTCGCCCGCTCCGCCGGTGCCTCCGTGCAGCTGCTCGCGAAGGAGGGCGCCTACGCCCACCTCCGCATGCCGTCCGGTGAGATCCGCCTGGTCGACGTGCGCTGCCGCGCCACCGTCGGCGAGGTCGGCAACGCCGAGCAGAGCAACATCAACTGGGGCAAGGCCGGCCGCAAGCGCTGGCTGGGCGTCCGTCCGACCGTCCGCGGTGTGGCGATGAACCCGGTTGACCACCCCCACGGTGGTGGTGAGGGCAAGACCTCCGGTGGTCGCCACCCGGTCAGCCCCTGGGGTCAGAAGGAGGGTCGTACTCGTTCGCCGAAGAAGGCTTCGAACAAGTACATCGTCCGCCGCCGCAAGACGAACAAGAAGCGCTAGGAGCGGGTTTAGATGCCGCGCAGTCTCAAGAAGGGGCCCTTCGTCGACGACCACCTGATCAAGAAGGTGGACGCCCAGAACGAAGCAGGCACCAAGAACGTCATCAAGACCTGGTCCCGTCGCTCGATGATCATCCCGGCCATGCTCGGCCACACGATCGCGGTGCACAACGGCAAGACCCACATTCCGGTGTTCGTCACCGAGTCGATGGTCGGCCACAAGCTCGGCGAGTTCTCGCCGACGCGCACCTTCCGGGGTCACGTCAAGGACGACCGGAAGTCGAAGCGCCGCTAACAGCGGGGTGGAATGACCATGACAGACACTGGAAGGACAACCATGGAAGCCAGGGCCCAGGCGCGGTACATCCGCGTCACGCCCATGAAGGCCCGCCGCGTGGTGGACCTCATCCGTGGCCTCGACGCCACGGAGGCTCAGGCGGTCCTGCGTTTCGCCCCGCAGGCCGCGAGCGTGCCGGTCGGCAAGGTGCTGGACAGCGCCATCGCCAACGCCGCGCACAACTACGACCACACGGACGCCTCCTCGCTGTTCATCAGCGAGGCGTACGTCGACGAGGGCCCGACCCTGAAGCGGTTCCGTCCGCGTGCGCAGGGCCGTGCCTACCGGATCCGCAAGCGGACCAGCCACATCACCGTGGTCGTCAGCAGCAAGGAAGGAACCCGGTAATGGGCCAGAAGGTAAACCCGCATGGGTTCCGGCTCGGTGTCACGACCGACTTCAAGTCGCGTTGGTACGCCGACAAGCTGTACAAGGACTACGTCAAGGAAGACGTCGCCATCCGTCGGATGATGACGTCCGGCATGGAGCGCGCCGGCATCTCCAAGGTCGAGATCGAGCGCACCCGTGACCGCGTCCGTGTGGACATCCACACCGCGCGTCCGGGCATCGTGATCGGCCGCCGTGGCGCCGAGGCCGACCGCATCCGCGGTGACCTCGAGAAGCTCACGGGCAAGCAGGTCCAGCTGAACATCCTCGAGGTCAAGAACCCCGAGACGGACGCTCAGCTGGTTGCTCAGGCCGTCGCCGAGCAGCTCTCCTCCCGCGTCTCCTTCCGCCGCGCCATGCGTAAGAGCATGCAGTCGGCGATGAAGGCGGGCGCCAAGGGCATCAAGATCCAGTGCGGTGGCCGCCTCGGTGGCGCCGAGATGTCCCGCTCGGAGTTCTACCGCGAGGGCCGTGTGCCCCTGCACACGCTCCGCGCGAACGTGGACTACGGCTTCTTCGAGGCCAAGACGACCTTCGGCCGCATCGGTGTGAAGGTCTGGATCTACAAGGGCGACGTCAAGAACATCGCCGAGGTCCGCGCCGAGAACGCTGCCGCCCGTGCGGGTAACCGCCCGGCTCGCGGTGGCGGTGCAGACCGCCCGGCCCGTGGTGGCCGCGGTGGCGAGCGGCGCGGTCGCAAGCCGCAGCAGGCTGCCGGCGCCGAGGCCCCCAAGGCCGAGGCTCCCGCCGCCGCCGCTCCGGCTGAGAGCACCGGAACGGAGGCCTGACCGACATGCTGATCCCCCGTAGGGTCAAGCACCGCAAGCAGCACCACCCGAAGCGCCGTGGTCAGGCCAAGGGCGGTACGACGGTCGCGTTCGGCGAGTACGGCATTCAGGCCCTCACGCCGGCGTACGTGACCAACCGCCAGATCGAGGCGGCCCGTATCGCGATGACCCGCCACATCAAGCGTGGCGGCAAGGTCTGGATCAACATCTACCCGGACCGCCCGCTCACGAAGAAGCCCGCCGAGACCCGCATGGGTTCCGGTAAGGGTTCGCCGGAGTGGTGGATCGCGAACGTGCACCCGGGCCGGGTCATGTTCGAGCTGTCCTACCCCAACGAGAAGATCGCCCGTGAGGCCCTGACTCGCGCAGCCCACAAGCTGCCGATGAAGTGCCGGATCGTCAAGCGCGAGGCAGGTGAAGCGTGATGTCGGCCGGTACCAAGGCGTCCGAGCTGCGCGAGCTGGGTGACGAGGAGCTGCTGAACAAGCTCCGCGAAGCCAAGGAAGAACTGTTCAACCTCCGCTTCCAGGCGGCGACCGGACAGCTCGAGAACCATGGCCGTCTGAAGGCGGTCCGCAAGGACATCGCGCGGATCTACACCCTGATGCGCGAGCGTGAGCTGGGCATCGAAACGGTGGAGAACGCCTGATGAGCGAGAACAACGTGACTGAGACGAACACCGAGGCGCGCGGATTCCGCAAGACCCGTGAGGGCATCGTCGTCAGCGACAAGATGGACAAGACCGTCGTCGTCGCCGTCGAGGACCGCAAGAAGCACGCCCTGTACGGCAAGGTCATCCGCAGCACGAGCAAGCTCAAGGCTCACGACGAGCAGAACGCCGCCGGCGTCGGCGACCGCGTCCTCCTGATGGAGACCCGGCCGCTGTCCGCCACGAAGCACTGGCGCGTCGTCGAGATCCTCGAGAAGGCCAAGTAATTTCCTGCGGGCAAACCCGCAGGACAGTTCCGCCAGGCTCCAACGGGGCTACCGCGTTTGATGAAAGCGCGTCAGCCCCGTTGGGGAACCGGCAGACAATCAGGAGATAGACGTGATCCAGCAGGAGTCGCGACTGCGTGTCGCCGACAACACTGGTGCGAAGGAGATCCTTTGCATCCGTGTGCTCGGTGGCTCCGGTCGCCGCTACGCGGGCATCGGTGACGTCATCGTCGCCACCGTCAAGGACGCGATCCCCGGTGGCAACGTGAAGAAGGGTGACGTCGTCAAGGCGGTCATCGTTCGCACCGTCAAGGAGCGCCGCCGTCCGGACGGCTCGTACATCCGCTTCGACGAGAACGCCGCCGTCATTCTGAAGAACGACGGCGACCCTCGCGGCACCCGTATCTTCGGCCCCGTCGGCCGTGAGCTGCGCGAGAAGAAGTTCATGAAGATCATCTCGCTCGCGCCGGAGGTGCTGTAAGCATGAAGATCAAGAAGGGCGACCTGGTCCAGGTCATCACCGGTAAGGACAAGGGCAAGCAGGGCAAGGTCATCGCGGCCTTCCCCCGCGAGGACCGTGTCCTGGTCGAGGGTGTCAACCGGGTCAAGAAGCACACCAAGGCCGGCCCGACCGCTCGCGGTTCGCAGGCCGGTGGCATCGTCACGACCGAGGCCCCGATCCACGTCTCCAACGTCCAGCTGGTCGTGGAGAAGGACGGCAAGAAGGTCGTCACGCGTGTCGGTTACCGCTTCGACGACGAGGGCAACAAGGTTCGCGTTGCCAAGCGGACGGGTGAGGACATCTGATGGCTACCACCACGACTCCGCGTCTCAAGACGAAGTACCGCGAGGAGATCGCGGGCAAGCTGCGTGACGAGTTCAAGTACGAGAACGTCATGCAGATCCCCGGTCTCGTCAAGATCGTGGTCAACATGGGTGTGGGCGACGCCGCCCGCGACTCCAAGCTGATCGAGGGCGCCATCCGCGACCTCACCACGATCACCGGTCAGAAGCCGGCCGTCACCAAGGCCCGCAAGTCCATCGCGCAGTTCAAGCTGCGTGAGGGCCAGCCGATCGGTGCCCACGTCACGCTCCGTGGCGACCGCATGTGGGAGTTCCTGGACCGCACCCTGTCGCTCGCGCTCCCGCGCATCCGCGACTTCCGTGGTCTGTCCCCCAAGCAGTTCGACGGCCGTGGCAACTACACCTTCGGTCTCACCGAGCAGGTCATGTTCCACGAGATCGACCAGGACAAGATCGACCGTACCCGGGGCATGGACATCACCGTGGTGACCACGGCGACCAACGACGCTGAGGGCCGCGCGCTCCTTCGTCACCTCGGCTTCCCCTTCAAGGAGGCGTGAGCGAGATGGCGAAGAAGGCTCTGATTGCCAAGGCTGCTCGTAAGCCCAAGTTCGCCGTGCGTGGCTACACCCGCTGCCAGCGGTGTGGCCGTCCGCACTCCGTGTACCGCAAGTTCGGCCTGTGCCGCGTGTGCCTCCGTGAGATGGCTCACCGTGGCGAGCTGCCGGGCGTGACCAAGAGCTCCTGGTAATCCCGTCTTTTAGGGATTCCCGAAGCTCTCGGTAAGCAATGGGCGTGTCAGGCGCCCTCCCTTCCATGGCTTAGGCTTGGAGGGTTGGGCGCCTGACGGTCGCCCGTACGACTTACTACGCCGTAGGTCCACCGCACCGCACCCGCCTCGTCTCGGATCGAGGAGAGGGATGGGCACCTGGAAACCCCGGCGAGAGAGGCCGAAGGCCAATTCATGACCATGACTGATCCGATCGCAGACATGCTTACGCGTCTGCGGAACGCGAACTCGGCATACCACGACTCCGTGACGATGCCGGCATCGAAGATCAAGTCTCACATCGCGGAGATCCTCCAGCAGGAGGGCTTCATCACGGGCTGGAAGGTCGAGGACGCCGAGGTCGGCAAGAACCTCGTCCTGGAGCTGAAGTTCGGCCCCAACCGTGAGCGCTCCATCGCGGGCATCAAGCGGATCTCCAAGCCCGGTCTCCGGGTGTACGCGAAGTCCACCAACCTGCCCAAGGTGCTGGGCGGCCTCGGCGTGGCGATCATCTCCACGTCGCACGGGCTCCTCACCGACAAGCAGGCCGGCAAGAAGGGCGTAGGCGGAGAAGTTCTCGCCTACGTCTGGTAGCGGAAAGGAATCGGAGGAAAAAGCTATGTCGCGTATTGGCAAGCTCCCCATCACGGTTCCCGCCGGCGTGGACGTCACCATCGACGGCCAGACGGTCTCGGTCAAGGGCCCCAAGGGCACGCTGACCCACACCGTCGTCGCGCCGATCGAGATCGCCAAGGGTGAGGACGGCGTCCTGAACGTCACCCGCCCCAACGACGAGCGTCAGAGCAAGGCCCTGCACGGCCTGTCCCGCACGCTGGTGGCGAACATGATCACCGGCGTGACCCAGGGTTACGTGAAGAAGCTCGAGATCAGCGGTGTCGGTTACCGCGTGCAGGCCAAGGGTTCGAACCTCGAGTTCGCGCTCGGCTACAGCCACCCGATCACCGTCGAGGCGCCCGAGGGCATCACCTTCAAGGTGGAGACCCCGACCCGCTTCCAGGTCGAGGGCATCGACAAGCAGAAGGTCGGCGAGGTTGCGGCCAACATCCGCAAGCTGCGCAAGCCCGACCCGTACAAGGCCAAGGGCGTCAAGTACGAGGGCGAAGTCATCCGCCGCAAGGTCGGAAAGGCGGGTAAGTAAGCCATGGCATACGGTACGAAGATCGCTAAGGGCGACGCTTACAAGCGTGCTGCCATCAAGCGGCGCCACATCCGGATCCGTAAGAAGGTCAACGGTACGGCTGAGCGTCCCCGCCTGGTCGTGACCCGCTCGAACCGCCACATCGTGGCCCAGGTGATCGACGACCTCAAGGGTCACACCCTTGCGTCGGCGTCCACCCTGGACTCGTCGATCCGCGGTGCGTCCGAGGACAAGTCGGCGCAGGCCGGCAAGGTCGGCGCCCTGGTCGCCGAGCGTGCCAAGGCCGCCGGTGTCGAGGCCGTTGTGTTCGACCGAGGTGGTAACCGGTACGCGGGTCGCATCGCGGCCCTGGCCGACGCCGCCCGCGAGGCCGGGCTCAAGTTCTGAGCTCGCTGCGTAGCTAGCGGAAAGAGAGAGGTAAATCCAATGGCTGGACCCCAGCGCCGCGGTGGCGGTGCCGGTGGCGGCGAGCGGCGGGACCGGAAGGGCCGTGACGGCGGCGCAGCTGCCGCCGAGAAGACCGCGTACGTTGAGCGCGTTGTCGCGATCAACCGCGTCGCCAAGGTTGTGAAGGGTGGTCGTCGCTTCAGCTTCACTGCGCTCGTCGTAGTGGGCGATGGTGACGGCACCGTGGGTGTCGGTTACGGCAAGGCCAAGGAGGTGCCGGCCGCCATCGCCAAGGGTGTTGAGGAGGCCAAGAAGCACTTCTTCAAGGTCCCCCGTATCCAGGGCACCATCCCGCACCCCATCCAGGGTGAGAAGGCTGCCGGCGTCGTCCTGCTCAAGCCCGCGTCCCCCGGTACCGGTGTTATCGCCGGTGGTCCGGTGCGTGCCGTGCTCGAGTGCGCCGGTATCCACGACGTGCTGTCGAAGTCGCTCGGCTCCGACAACGCGATCAACATCGTGCACGCGACCGTGGAGGCCCTGAAGGGTCTGCAGCGTCCCGAGGAGATCGCGGCCCGCCGTGGTCTGCCCCTCGAGGACGTCGCCCCCGCGGCTCTTCTCCGTGCGCGTGCCGGGGCGGGTGCGTAATCATGGCGCAGCTCAAGATCACGCAGGTCAAGTCCTACATCGGCAGCAAGCAGAACCACCGTGACACCCTGCGTTCCCTTGGTCTCAAGGGCATCAACACGCAGGTCGTCAAGGAGGACCGCCCCGAGTTCCGCGGCATGGTGCACACCGTCCGCCACCTCGTGTCGGTCGAGGAGGTCGACTGATCATGGCGGAGAACAACCCGCTCAAGATCCACAACCTCCGTCCCGCCCCCGGTGCCAAGACCGCGAAGACCCGTGTCGGTCGTGGTGAGGCGTCGAAGGGTAAGACGGCCGGTCGTGGTACCAAGGGTACGAAGGCCCGCTACCAGGTTCCGGAGCGCTTCGAGGGTGGCCAGATGCCCCTCCACATGCGTCTCCCGAAGCTGAAGGGCTTCAAGAACCCCTTCAAGACGGAGTTCCAGGTCGTGAACCTGGACAAGCTCGCCGCCCTCTACCCCGAGGGTGGGGAGGTCACCGTTGCCGACCTGGTCGCCAAGGGTGCCGTCCGCAAGAACAGCCTCGTCAAGGTCCTCGGCCAGGGCGAGCTCTCCGTGGCGCTGCAGGTGACGGTCGACGCCGTCTCCGGCTCCGCCAAGGAGAAGATCACCGCCGCCGGCGGTACCGTCACCGAGCTCGTGTAGGCTCCCGGCGCCTCAGCCTTGGGTCTCCGTAACGGGCATCACCGACGGTGATGTGTAATGCGCATCCAGCCCCACTCCGCGATTTGCCGGGTGGGGCTGGATCCGTTGGTCAGGGAGTGCCCGGTTGAGGCACCCCAAGTGCCTCGAAAGAGGTGCAGTAAGAAATTGGGGTGGGCATGCCCGCTTTTGTGCGGTATGCCCACCCGAGGTCTTTCGGCCATGCCCTGGGGTTATCGTATGACCTGCTTGGCGTTCTGATCCCAGGACTCACGCAGATCGAGAAACTCCTTCATGCGGCCGGAATGCTGCTTGATGTAGCGGTTCTCGTAGGCCGTCTCGACTGCAACGACGATATCGAGGTAGCGGACACGCTTCTTGCAGTCCATGTCTGCCGTAGCAGCCGCTATCTCGTCACGACTCGTCTTGTCGTTTCCTGCCTGCCGCCAGCGTTCGTCGTTGACGGCTTCGGCCGGTGACTTGTAGCTGTATCCTTGAGATTTCATGCACGCAGACCACTCGGATATGACTCGCTTTATCCTGGTGTCTTGCCGAATCTGGTAGGACAGTGCCTGCCTTATTACGCTGACATACGACTCGAGAAGCCCTCTGGGGCTGGCGTCGGCCACACGCGAGATGGTCATGCCGCTTTCCTCGAACTTCCGGGGCGGCTTAGCTCCCCGTGTGAGTTGGCGTCCCGCATCTCCATAGCATCCGCCTTCGGGGACCGGATGCCCTCTGTAAGAGGCGGTAGTCCCGTCGAGGAGCATCCGTTGAGTCGCTGGCACGGCGTCGTCCCACCCCATGTCCCCCAAGTTTTCTTCAGGGAAATAATAGCCGCGTTTTCCGGCCTCGGGGAAAAAGTAGAACTCGAAGATGTTCAGCTCTCTTTTTGGGTGTGAGGTTTCTTCGAGTGGATGCTTTGAATAGCCGAGAGTGCGGAGGCAGCGATTCACTGCCATGGCCTCTGCTTGCTTGAGGTGACTGCTCTGGGTGGCGCTCGGTACGTATCTGTCGAGGGGGCGCTCTACATGGAGCTCCTTGGTTTCCACGGCCGGCGTCCTGAGTACCTCGGGTTCTGCGGCGTTCGGGGGCGACGAGCTTCCGCCGTCCGAGCAGCCCGTCATGAGCGCCAGACTCGCGGCGGAGAGAAATGTGAGAGCTCTGAGTTTCACTGTTCCACCGGTTATGCGCGAAAAAGCCGTGTGGTCTCATGCCCCAGCGGGCATGAGACCACACGGCTGATGAGTGACTAGGGGCAGCCGTACTTGGAGTACGAGGAGATGATGTCGTTGTAAGGCATGGTGAAGGGGCTGCTGAAGTTACCCTCCGTGCCCTTGGCGATCTGAATGCTGGCGCCCCTGTGGTCGACGTTCACCCAGAACTTGAAGCCGGTGCAGGAGGTGCCTGAGCCGGCATCCCAGCTGGAGATAGAATCCCCAATGTACGCACCGTCGTTGAAGTAGTACCTGCCGTGGAAATTCTTGAGGGCAGGCGAGCCGAGGTCGTAGTAACCATCGCTCTTCCTGTGCCCCAGGTCGTTGAACACGCAGATATCGCTGCTGGAGCATGTGCCGTCACCGCTTCCGGCCGCAGCGGCCGGTGCCAGCGTTACTCCCACTGCCAAGCTGGCTGCAAGGGCAGTCGTGACGGTAGCTATGGAGCGCTTTACGCGCATTGTTGAAAACCCCCTGTTTCTCAATTTATTCAGGGGTAGATGAGGTTGGTCGCCCTCGTCCCTGATACTTCACGACTTGATGATCAGTCGTTCGATTGCGGAGTCTATGGAGCAACGATCACTGGGGTCAAGGTGTTTTCCGTATGTGCGTTCGAAGTTGCTGTGGTGGTACGGAGACCGTGCGAGGCGACTCGGCCCCATCGCTGGAGGGTGCTGGGAGTGTGGCGGAACGGTGGCCAGGGTGGTCCTTGTTGTAGGTAGGCTGTGCCGCTGGCGCCTTGCGCTGTCTTGGCATGCCGTAATCTCGTCCCTCAGGCCATCAATCCTTTTAACCATCACCTCACGCGCGCACACGCGGGGGTCGCAGGAGGCACCGTGCTCACCGCGTTCGCCCGGGCGTTCAAGACGCCCGACCTGCGCAAGAAGCTGCTCTTCACGCTCGGCATCATCGTGATCTACCGGGTCGGTACGCACGTCCCGATCCCGGGTGTCGACTACACCGTCGTCCAGTACTGCATCGACCAGACCAAGAGCAACTCCGGTCTCTTCGGGCTGGTCAACATGTTCAGTGGTGGCGCGCTGCTGCAGATCACGGTCTTCGCGCTCGGCATCATGCCGTACATCACGGCGAGCATCATTCTTCAGCTGCTGACCGTGGTGATCCCGCGTCTGGAAGCCCTGAAGAAGGAGGGGCAGGCCGGTACGGCGAAGATCACGCAGTACACGCGTTACCTGACGGTCGCCCTCGCCGTCCTCCAGGGCACGGGCCTCGTCGCCACAGCCCGCAGCGGCGCGCTGTTCAGTAGCTGTCCGCAGGGCTCCGAGATCGTTCCCGACCAGTCGATCTTCGCCACCATGGTCATGGTCATCACGATGACCGCCGGTACGGCCGTCGTCATGTGGCTCGGTGAGCTGATCACCGACCGCGGTATCGGCAACGGTATGTCGATCCTGATGTTCATCTCGATTGCCGCCACGTTCCCCTCCTCGCTGTGGGCGATCAAGGAGCAGGGCGACCTGGCGGGCGGCTGGATCGAGTTCGCCGTCGTCATCGCCGTCGGTCTGGTCATGGTCGCGCTGGTGGTCTTCGTCGAGCAGGCCCAGCGCCGGATCCCGGTGCAGTACGCGAAGCGCATGATCGGCCGTCGGTCCTACGGCGGCACCTCGACGTACATTCCGCTGAAGGTCAACCAGGCAGGCATCATCCCTGTGATCTTCGCCTCGTCGCTTCTCTACATCCCGGCGCTGGTCGCGCAGTTCGCCGGCGGAACTTCCGGTTGGAAGACCTGGATCGAGAAGAACCTTGCGCTGCCGGACGCTCCGGCGCACATCACGCTCTACTTCTTCCTCATCATCTTCTTCGCCTTCTTCTACGTGGCCATCTCGTTCAACCCCGAGGAAGTCGCGGACAACATGAAGAAGTATGGTGGCTTCATCCCGGGCATCCGGGCTGGCCGACCGACCGCTGAGTACCTGAGCTACGTACTCAACCGGATCACCTGGCCGGGTTCGCTGTACCTGGCTCTGATCTCTCTTGTGCCGACAATGGCGTTGGCGCCTCTCGGGGCAAACCAGAACTTCGTGTTCGGCGGGACCAGCATCCTGATCATCGTGGGTGTGGGTCTGGAGACCGTGAAGCAGATCGAGAGCCAGCTCCAGCAGCGCAATTACGAAGGGTTCCTCCGCTGATGCGTATCGTCCTCGTCGGGCCGCCGGGTGCCGGTAAGGGAACGCAGGCCGCGTTCCTGGCCAAGAACCTGTCGATCCCGCACATCTCCACGGGCGACCTGTTCCGGGCCAACATCAGCAAGCAGACGGAACTCGGCAAACTCGCGAAGTCCTACATGGACAAGGGCGAGCTGGTGCCGGACGAGGTCACCATCGCGATGGCCAAGGACCGCATGGAGCAGCCGGACGCCGAGCACGGCTTCCTGCTCGACGGCTTCCCGCGCAACGTCTCGCAGGCCGAGGCGCTGGACGTGACGCTCCAGGACGAGTCCATGAACCTGGACGCGGTGCTGGACCTGGAGGTCCCCGAGGAAGAGGTCGTCAAGCGGATCGCCGGTCGGCGCATCTGCCGGAACGACTCCTCCCACGTCTTCCACGTCACGTACAAGAAGCCGAAGCAGGAGGGTGTCTGCGACGCCTGCGGCGGCGAGCTGTACCAGCGTGACGACGACTCCGAGGAGACCGTCCGCAAGCGCCTGGAGGTCTACCACACCCAGACCGAGCCGATCATCGACTACTACAAGGCCCAGGGCCTCGTGGTGACGATCTCGGCCCTCGGCCCGGTGGAGGAAGTCACCCAGCGCGCCATGGAGGCGCTCAAGCGCGAGAACGACGACAACTAGGTCGTCGGGTCGGTACGTCGGCCGCGGTGCCCGTGAGGGCGCCGCGGCCGTACTGTTGTGTAGGCAAAAACGCGAGAACGAGATCTCGTGCCTCGTGGACAAGAAGGAAGACGGAGAGCGCAGGCCCCCATGGTGCAGATCAAGAGTCCCGAGCAGATCGCCAAGATGCGTGAGGCGGGGCTGGTCGTCGCCGCCATCCACGCGGCCACCCGGGAGGCCGCCGTGCCGGGCGCCTCCACGAAGGATCTCGACGAGGTCGCCCGCAAGGTGCTCGCGGAGCACGGGGCCAAGTCGAACTTCCTCGGGTACGGCGGTTTCCCGGCGACCATCTGCACCTCGGTGAACGAGGTCGTGGTCCACGGGATCCCGAGCGACGAGGTCGTCCTGAAGGACGGCGACATCATCTCCATCGACTGCGGCGCGATCGTCGACGGCTGGCACGGGGACGCCGCCTACACCGCCTTCGTCGGCTCCGGTCACGCTCCGGAGCTGATCGAGCTGTCGCGGGTGACCGAGGAGTCCATGTGGGCCGGGATCGCCGCGATGAAGCTGGGCAACCGGCTCGTGGACGTCTCCCGGGCCATCGAGACGTACATCCGCCGGCAGCCGAAGCCGGGTGGGGGGAAGTACGGGATCGTCGAGGACTACGGCGGCCACGGCATCGGGACCGAGATGCACATGGACCCGCACCTGCTGAACTACGTCGAGCGGCGGCGGGGCAAGGGGCCGAAGCTGGTGCCGGGGTTCTGCCTCGCGATCGAGCCGATGGTGTCGTTGGGTACGCCGAAGACGGAGGTCCTGGCGGACGACTGGACCGTGGTGACCACGGACGGGACGTGGTCGTCGCACTGGGAGCACTCGGTGGCGCTGACCGAGCAGGGGCCGCTGGTGCTGACGGCTCCCGACGGGGGCAAGGCGAAGCTGGCGGAGTTCGGGATCACCGCGGCGCCTGATCCGGTGGGCTGAGTTCGCGTCGCCGGGTGCGGGTGGGTGGGGGCTGGTCGCGCAGTTCCCCGCGCCCCTTTCAGGGGCGCTCCCGCGGGGCGGAGTAAGGATCTTCCGCCCTGGGCATGCATACCGAATTCGTGTTTCTGGAGGCCCTGGCGTAGACTGACTCGTCGGCTCTCGTGTTTCCGTGTGTCTTCATTCGGTTACGCGGAGTCGATCAAGGTAGTCGATTCGAAGGGCGAAGCGTGGCCAAGAAGCAAGGTGCCATCGAGATCGAGGGCACTGTCGTCGAGTCTCTTCCGAACGCCATGTTCAAGGTCGAGCTCCAGAACGGCCACCAGGTCCTGGCACACATCAGCGGCAAGATGCGTATGCACTACATCCGCATCCTCCCTGACGACCGGGTCGTGGTGGAGCTGTCTCCGTACGACCTGACGCGTGGCCGGATCGTCTACCGCTACAAGTAGATCCCTCTGACTCGGAGAACCTCGATCCCATGAAGGTCAAGCCGAGCGTCAAGAAGATCTGCGACAAGTGCAGGGTGATCCGCCGTCACGGTCGGGTCATGGTCATCTGCGAGAACCCGCGCCACAAGCAGCGCCAGGGCTGACGCACGTTCGACCACTCCCTCTGCATCTTCATCGCAGGGATTCGCGCGACGCGAGCTGAATTTGTTCATACGCAGGACCCAGGCACGGCTTTGCGACGTGTCTGACACCCCCGGCTCGGAGGCCGGGGACCCGGTTCGTACCTGGTACGGCGGCCGGGAGCCGGTTCTGTGGAAGACCTCCGACAATCACCAGGAGCCATTGAATGGCACGCGTTTCCGGTGTTGACATCCCGCGCGACAAGCGCGTGGAGGTCGCCCTCACCTACGTGTTCGGCATCGGCCGGACCCTCTCCCAGGAGACGCTGGCAGCGACCGGCGTCAACCCCGACACCCGCGTCCGCGACCTCTCCGAGGAGCAGCTCGTCGCGATCCGCGAGTACGTGGACAACAACATCAAGACCGAGGGTGACCTCCGTCGCGAGGTCCAGGCCGACATCCGCCGCAAGGTCGAGATCGGTTGCTACCAGGGTCTCCGTCACCGTCGCGGTCTGCCCGTCCGCGGTCAGCGCACCAGCACCAACGCTCGCACCCGCAAGGGCCCGCGTCGCGCCATCGCCGGTAAGAAGAAGCCGGGCAAGAAGTAGTCCTCAGCGGACAACGCTTCATCAGCGGTCTTCGCTGTAGGACCGACCACCTCCCCGTAGGAGTTTGTAGATGCCCCCCAAGGGTCGTCAGGGCGCTGCCAAGAAGGTGCGCCGCAAGGAAAAGAAGAACGTCGCTCACGGCCACGCGCACATCAAGAGCACGTTCAACAACACGATCGTCTCCATCACGGACCCCTCGGGCAACGTGATCTCCTGGGCCTCCGCCGGCCACGTCGGCTTCAAGGGCTCCCGGAAGTCCACGCCGTTCGCCGCGCAGATGGCCGCCGAGTCGGCCGCCCGTCGCGCGCAGGAGCACGGCATGCGCAAGGTCGACGTGTTCGTCAAGGGCCCGGGTTCGGGTCGTGAGACGGCCATCCGTTCGCTGCAGGCGACCGGTCTCGAGGTCGGCTCCATCCAGGACGTCACGCCCACCCCGCACAACGGCTGCCGTCCCCCCAAGCGCCGCCGCGTCTGACCCTTCGGGTCGGATGCGCGACTGCTGGGTCTGAGGTTTTCGGGCGGTATGGCTCTTCGGGGCCATATCGCCCGTACCCTTGTAGTTCTCAAGGGCGTCAAATAGCGGGCGCCCATGACTGAAGGATTCACCACATGCTGATCGCTCAGCGTCCCTCGTTGACCGAAGAGGTCGTCGACGAGTTCCGCTCCCGGTTCGTGATCGAGCCGCTGGAGCCGGGCTTCGGCTACACCCTCGGCAACTCCCTGCGTCGTACGCTCCTGTCGTCGATCCCCGGTGCGGCTGTCACCAGCATCCGGGTCGACGGTGTCCTGCACGAGTTCACCACCGTGCCGGGTGTCAAGGAGGACGTCACCGACCTGATCCTCAACATCAAGCAGCTGGTCGTCTCCTCGGAGCACGACGAGCCGGTCGTGATGTACCTGCGCAAGCAGGGTCCGGGTCTGGTCACCGCCGCCGACATCGCGCCGCCGGCCGGTGTCGAGGTGCACAACCCCGACCTGGTCCTGGCCACGCTCAACGGCAAGGGCAAGCTGGAGATGGAGCTGACGGTCGAGCGTGGCCGCGGTTATGTCTCCGCCGTGCAGAACAAGCAGGTGGGCCAGGAGATCGGGCGTATCCCGGTCGACTCGATCTACTCGCCGGTGCTGAAGGTCACGTACAAGGTCGAGGCCACGCGTGTCGAGCAGCGCACCGACTTCGACAAGCTGATCGTCGACGTCGAGACCAAGCAGGCGATGCGTCCGCGTGACGCCATGGCGTCGGCCGGTAAGACCCTGGTCGAGCTGTTCGGTCTCGCCCGCGAGCTGAACATCGACGCCGAGGGCATCGACATGGGCCCGTCCCCCACGGACGCCGCCCTCGCCGCCGACCTGGCGCTGCCGATCGAGGAGCTGGAGCTCACCGTTCGGTCGTACAACTGCCTCAAGCGTGAGGGCATCCACTCCGTGGGTGAGCTGGTCGCGCGCTCCGAGGCGGACCTGCTCGACATCCGCAACTTCGGTGCGAAGTCGATCGACGAGGTCAAGGCGAAGCTGGCCGGCATGGGTCTGGCGCTCAAGGACTCGCCTCCCGGGTTCGACCCCACCGCTGCGGCGGACGCGTTCGGCGCGGACGACGACGCGGACGCGGGCTTCGTGGAGACCGAGCAGTACTAAGAGCTCGGGCCCTTCGGTTCGATCTCGGGCGCGGGTGCGCTGTGGCTTGTCGCGCAGTTCCCCGCGCCCCTTCCGGGCCAGCCCCTTCGGGGCCTTGCCCGGATCTCTGACAGGCGACCGCCTGCTCAGATACTGACCCCGGTACCTGATACGGCCGGGGCAGACACCTAGGAGAAACACCATGCCGAAGCCCACCAAGGGTGCCCGTCTGGGCGGCAGCGCCGCGCACGAGAAGCTGCTCCTCGCGAACCTCGCGAAGTCGCTCTTCGAGCACGGCCGGATCACCACCACCGAGGCGAAGGCCCGTCGTCTGCGGCCGTACGCCGAGCGTCTGGTCACCAAGGCGAAGAAGGGCGACCTTCACAACCGTCGCCAGGTGCTCCAGGTCATCACGGACAAGAGCGTCGTGCACACGCTCTTCACCGAGATCGGCCCGCGGTACGAGAACCGTCCGGGTGGCTACACCCGGATCACCAAGATCGGTAACCGCCGTGGCGACAACGCGCCCATGGCTGTCATCGAGCTGGTCGAGGCGCTGACCGTCGCGCAGCAGGCGACGGGCGAGGCCGAGGCCGCGACGAAGCGTGCCGCCAAGGACGCGGAGACGCCGGCCGCCGAGGCCAAGGTGGACACCACCAAGGCTGACGACGCCGCCGACGAGGCTGCCGAGGAGTCGAAGGACGCGTAAGCGTTCTGCGGGGGGCGCGTTTTCGGCCGCGGGTTCGTGGCGGTTGCTCGCGCAGTTCCCCGCGCCCCTTCAGGGCGTTGGCGGGTCCGTCCCTTTCGAGGGGCGGGCCCGTCTTTGTGTTGCTGAGAGGATCTCTGTGTGAGTGACGAAGTACAGCCCGGTCATGTGCGTGTGCGCCTCGACCTTTCCTACGACGGTTCCGAGTTCTCCGGGTGGGCCAAGCAGGCCGGGGGGCGGCGGACCGTGCAGGGGGAGATCGAGGACGCGCTGCGGACCGTGACGCGGTCGCGGGAGACCTTCGAGCTGACCGTGGCCGGGCGGACCGACGCCGGGGTGCACGCGCGGGGGCAGGTGGCGCACGTCGACCTGCCGGAGGCGGTCTGGCGCGAGCACCACGAGAAGCTGCTGAAGCGGCTCGCGGGGCGGCTGTCGAGGGATGTGCGGGTGTGGGCGCTCAGGGAGGCGCCCAGTGGCTTCAACGCGCGGTTCTCGGCGATCTGGCGGCGGTACGCCTATCGGGTCACCGACAACCCCGGCGGTGTCGATCCGTTGCTGCGCGGTCACGTCCTGTGGCACGACTGGCCGCTGGACGTGGACGTCATGAACGAGGCGGCCGGGCGGCTGCTGGGGGAGCACGACTTCGCCGCGTACTGCAAGCGGCGGGAGGGCGCGACCACCATCCGCACGCTGCAGGACCTGAGCCTGGTGCGGGGCGACGACGGGATCATCACCGCCACCGTGCGGGCCGACGCGTTCTGCCACAACATGGTCCGGTCCCTGATCGGGGCGCTGCTGTTCGTCGGGGACGGCCACCGGGGGCCCGAGTGGCCCGGGAAGGTGCTGGCCGCCGGCGTACGGGACTCCGCCGTGCATGTCGTACGGCCGCACGGGCTGACCCTGGAGGAGGTCGGATACCCGGCGGACGAGCTGCTGGCCGCGCGGAGCAGGGAGGCGCGGAACCGGCGGAGTCTGCCGGGGGTGCCCGGGGGCGGCTGCTGCTGACCCCGGGCGGCGGGGAACGGGGGGCCCGGGCTACTGGCCGTTGGCCGCGGCGGCCGCCTGGGTCTCGCCCCGGCGGCGGATCTGTTCGTACGTGGACTGGGCGAGGTCGTCGCCGGCGGTGAAGACGGTCTTGTCCTTCTCCGTGACGTCCTTGCCGTCGGTGAAGCCGGAAAGGGTGAAGTAGGCGTAGCGGCCCAGGGAGTTGGCGGTCGTTCGGCACACCGTCGTCCGGCAGAAGGTGGGCACACCCTCACCGGAGAGGGACACGATGGTGCTCACCTTGTCCCAGTCCTCCTTGACCTTGGTCGCCTGGGCCTCGGTGTCGAACAGGGCGACGCCGATGGTGGTCGCGACCTTCTCCCGGGAGTAGGTCACGCGCATGAAGCGGGTGCAGTCGTTGTCGGTGAGGAGCTTGTCGAGGGTGCCCTGGACGGCCGAGGCGCAGTCCTTCGTCGAGGCCGTGGCGCCCTTGACGTAGACGACACCCTCCCGCTTGGTCAGCTGGGAGCCCGGGAAGAGGATGTCCGGGCTGATCGGCGCCTTGTCCTTGCCCGAGCTGGAGATGAAGTCCTTCGGGTTCAGCGGGGGCGGGGCCGAGGTCGGCGCGAACGACGGGTCCGTCTTGGCGCTGGCGCTCGGGATGCCCGCCGTGGCCGGCAGGTCGTTCGGGCCGTTGGCCGTGGTGGAGCCGTTGTCGGTGTTGACGACGGCCATCGCCACGGCGACGCCTATGCCGACCGTGGCGAGGGCGCCGCCGACGATCAGCAGGAGTCTGCGGCGCCTGTTGCGTGTTTCGGACTGCTCGGCGAGTGACGCCCAGTCCGGGGTCTGGTTACTGGAGGAACTCCACTGACTGTCCCACGGATTGTGGGAACCCCCGGGGCTCCACTGAGACCCCCCCTGCCCAAAGCTCATGGGCCGCATTTTAGACGGGCGAGGGGAGGCCGTTGTCAGTTCCAGGTCACGCCCTGATACCGGGTTACTGCTCGGTACCGGGTCACGCCCTGTCCTTCCGGCCGGCGACGAGCTGGCGCGTGCTGTGGTCGCCAGGTTCCGGGGTCGGTTCCGGGGCCGTTTTGACCCGTCCGGGGCCGCCCGAGTACGCTTGCCGATTGTTATGCGTATTGGCTTGGTCGCTCTCAGGCGAGAAGCCGTGCGTAGGTTCCCTGGAGCAGTTACCAGTGGGCGGCATACGGGCAGCGTTTCCGGCACTGTCGTCCCCAGCTGCACGATCGCTTCAGTGATGCCATGTGTCACCACCCATCCACTGAAGAAGAAGGCTGCGAAGTGCGTACGTACAGCCCCAAGCCCGGCGATGTGACTCGCCAGTGGCACGTCATCGACGCACAGGACATCGTCCTGGGTCGTCTGGCTACCACTGCCGCGAACCTCCTCCGCGGCAAGCACAAGCCGACCTATGCCCCTCACATGGACATGGGCGACTTCGTCATCATCATCAACGCCGACAAGGTTCACCTGTCCGGCAACAAGAAGACCCAGAAGCTGGCGTACCGCCACTCCGGCTACCCGGGTGGTCTGCGCTCCGTCCGTTACGACGAGCTGCTGGCGAAGAACCCCGAGAAGGCCGTCGAGAAGGCCATCAAGGGCATGATCCCCAAGAACTCCCTGGGTCGTCAGATGCTCTCGAAGCTGAAGGTCTACTCGGGCGACCAGCACCCCCACGCTGCCCAGCAGCCGGTGCCGTTCGAGATCACCCAGGTCGCGCAGTAGTTCCGGCCACACCCCCAAACAGAAAAGATCTGAGGAGAATCGTGGCCGAGACCACTGCCGAGCAGCCGCTCGAAGAGCTTGACATCGACAGCTACACCACGGAGTCGGACGTCCCCGTCGAGGGCGAGTACACCTCCGAGTCCATGGCCTCCCGCTTCGGCGACCCGCAGCCGGCCGCCGGCCTGGGCCGTCGCAAGAACGCCATCGCCCGCGTCCGGATCGTCCCGGGCACCGGCAAGTGGAAGATCAACGGTCGCACCCTCGAGGACTACTTCCCCAACAAGGTGCACCAGCAGGAAGTCAACGAGCCCTTCAAGGTGCTGGAGCTCGAGGGCCGTTACGACGTCATCGCCCGCATCTCCGGCGGCGGTGTCTCCGGTCAGGCCGGTGCGCTCCGTCTCGGTGTCGCCCGCGCGCTCAACGAGGCCGACGTCGACAACAACCGTGGCGCCCTCAAGAAGGCCGGTTTCCTCCGCCGCGACGACCGTGCGGTCGAGCGCAAGAAGGCCGGTCTGAAGAAGGCCCGCAAGGCTCCGCAGTACAGCAAGCGCTAAATCGCGCTCGCGCCGCTGGGCGCGATTCGCGTGCGTCGCGCATTGCGCGTATCGCCCCGGTGGCACGTATCCGTGCCGCCGGGGCGGTTTGCTTCGCAGGGCGTACCAGCACGCGTCCATTCATCGCAGGCTTATACGCAGACTGTCGGTACAACCCCGAAAGGGGGAGGACAGTCTCAGGGGATGTACTTGGTCAGGGGAAAGCCGGGACACTCGTGACCATCAGTACGAGCCGCACATTCTGAGCAATTCGGAGGACACCACAGTGGGACGACTCTTCGGCACGGACGGCGTGCGCGGTGTCGCCAACGCGGATCTGACGGCCGAGCTCGCGCTCGGACTCTCCGTCGCGGCGGCACACGTACTCGCCGAGGCGGGAACGTTCGAGGGCCACAAGCCGGTGGCGGTGGTCGGGCGGGATCCGCGAGCGTCCGGGGAGTTCCTGGAGGCGGCCGTCGTGGCCGGCCTCGCCAGCGCGGGCGTCGACGTGCTGCGCGTCGGTGTGCTGCCGACCCCCGCGGTCGCGTTCCTCACCGGCGAGCTGGGCGCCGACCTCGGCGTGATGCTCTCCGCCAGCCACAACGCCATGCCGGACAACGGCGTCAAGTTCTTCGCCCGCGGCGGTCACAAGCTCGCCGACGAGCTGGAGGACAGGATCGAGGGCGTCTACGAGGAGCACCGCACCGGGGCCCCCTGGGAGCGGCCCACGGGTGCGGGCGTCGGGCGCGTCCGCTCCTACGACGACGGTTTCGGGCAGTACGTCGAGCATCTGCTCGCGGCCCTCCCCAACCGGCTCGACGGGCTCAAGATCGTCCTCGACGAGGCGCACGGCGCCGCCGCCGGGGTCTCGCCGGAGGCGTTCACCCGCGCCGGCGCCGAGATCGTCACGATCGGGGCCGAGCCGGACGGGCTCAACATCAACGACGGGTGCGGGTCGACGCACCTCGGGCCGCTGAAGGCCGCCGTCCTGGAGCACGGGGCGCACCTCGGGATCGCGCACGACGGGGACGCGGACCGGTGCCTCGCGGTGGACCACGAGGGCAACGAGGTCGACGGGGACCAGATCCTCGCGGTGCTCGCGCTGGCGATGCGGGAGCGCTCCGCGCTGCGGGCCGACACGGTCGTGGCGACGGTGATGTCCAACCTCGGGTTCAAGCTGGCGCTGGAGCGGCAGGGGCTGCGGCTCGTCCAGACGGCGGTCGGGGACCGGTACGTGCTGGAGGAGATGAAGGAGCACGGGTACGCGCTCGGGGGCGAGCAGTCCGGGCACGTGATCATCTCCGACCACGCGACGACGGGCGACGGCACGCTGACGGGGCTGCTGCTGGCCGCGCGGGTCGCGCAGACCGGGCGCACGCTGCAGGAGCTGGCCGGGGTGATGGAGCGGCTGCCGCAGGTGCTCATCAATGTGCCCGATGTGGACCGGTCGCGGGTGTCCACGTCGGCGGAGCTGGCGGCGGCGGTGGGGGAGGCCGAGGCCGAACTGGGCTCCACGGGGCGGGTGTTGTTGCGGCCGTCCGGGACCGAGCCGTTGGTGCGGGTGATGGTGGAGGCGGCCGATATCGAGCAGGCGCGGGCGGTTGCGGGGCGGCTGGCGGATGCGGTGAAGTCGGCGCTTGGCTGAATTGCCGGCCGGGTAGGGGTGTGGGGTTCTGTGCGTGGCGGGCCGCGGGTTCGTCGTGGCGTGTCGCGCAGTTCCCCGCGCCCCTGAAGGCAGGGGCTGCGCCCCTTGCCTTTCAGGGTGCGGTCAACGGGTTCTGGACCACAGCCACTTCTGTAGGAGCAGGGTCAGGGTGCCTGCCAGGATGATGCCCAGGAGGTTCAGGAGCAGTTGCTCCGTCGAGCCCACCGTCTGCTTGGTGTCGCCGTAGGCCAAGGCCACCGCCGCGTTCGCCGCCGCCGGGACCGTGGTGACCGAGATGGCGACGCCCACCAGGGCTCCGGACTTGGCTGAGGTCAGCGAGAGGGTGCCCGCGATGCCCGCGAGGACCGCCACGATGAAGGAGAAGGCGTCCGGGGCGTAGACGAAGGCGGTGTTGGGGCGGTCGGCCTCCAGCTTCGCCTCGGTGAAGTAGCCGAGCGCGTCCATGAAGAGGCTGAAGGCGACCGTCGCCGCCATGGCCACCGCGAAGCCCACGAGCAGGGCGACCAGGGAGCGCAGGGCGAGGCGCGGATGGCGCTGGACGATGGACGTGCTGATGCCGGCCAGGGGGCCGAACTCCGGGCCGACCGCCATCGCGCCGACGATCAGGATCGCGTTGTCGAGGACCACGCCGCAGGCCGCGATCATCGTGGCGAGGGTGATGAAGGCGACGTAGGTGACGGAGAGCGTCGACTCCTCGTGGGTCGCGTCCGTCAGGTGCTCCCAGAGGACCGCGTCGGCGCCCTCGCCGGGTGCGTCCTTCTCGGCCTTGTCGGCGCGCTCGGAGAGTGACAGGTCGATGTTCTCGACGGCGATGGAGCCGGCGCGGTCGAGGTCCAACGCCCTTAGTTCGCCGATCAGTTCGTCGCCCGCCTCACGTGCCACGTCGCACATGACGACGTCTCCGGCGGGGTCGCGGGCGGCACCCGGCATGACGACGAGGTGGGTCGTCCCGACCGTCCTCTCGATCAGGTGCACCACCTCGTCGGTCTTGCCCGGCGGGGTGATCAGGCGCAGATGCAGCATGCCCGCAGGGTAGCCGGGACAGATGAAGCGGCTACAGCTTGCGCAGGCTGAGGCGGCGGACCTTGTGGTCGGCGCCCTTGCGGATGATGAGGGTGGCGCGGCCCCGGGTGGGGGCGATGTTCTCGATGAGGTTGGGCTTGTTGATGGTGCGCCAGAGCGTGCGGGCGTAGTCGAGGGCGTCGTCCTCGGAGACCTGAGTGTACTTGCGGAAGTACGAGTCGGGGTTCTGGAACGCGGTCTGGCGGAGCTTCTTGAAGCGGTTGAGGTACCAGCGCTCGATGTCGTCGGCGCCGGCGTCGACGTACACGCTGAAGTCGAAGTAGTCGGCGAGACCGACGCGGGTGCGGCCGTCGCTGCCGGGGAGGGCGGGCTGCAGGACGTTCAGGCCCTCGACGATGAGGATGTCGGGGCGGCGGACCGTCAGCTTCCGGTCGGGGACGATGTCGTAGATGAGGTGGGAGTAGACGGGGGCCGTCACCTCGTCCTTGCCGGCCTTGATGTCGGCGACGAAACGGGTCAGGGCCCGGCGGTCGTACGACTCGGGGAAGCCCTTGCGGGAGACCAGGCCGCGTTCCTGGAGGTCCTTCATGGGGAGCAGGAAGCCGTCGGTGGTGACCAGTTCGACGCGCGGGTGCTCGGGCCAGCGGGCCAGGAGGGCCTGGAGGAGGCGGGCGACGGTGGACTTGCCGACGGCGACGGACCCGGCGACGCCTATGACGAACGGGGTGCCGGACTGGGAGCCCTGCTCGCCCAGGAAGGTGTTCAGGGCGCCGCGCAGGCCGTCGGTGGCGCCCACGTAGAGGTTGAGGAGCCGGGACAGCGGCAGATAGATGTCCCGGACCTCGTCGAGGTCGATGACATCGCCCAGACCGCGCAGCTTCTCGACCTCCTCGGCGTTGAGCGGGAGCGGCGTCTTTTCGCGCAGCGCGCTCCACTCGGCACGGGTGAGGTCGACGTAGGGAGTCGCCTCCGGCCTGGGCCGGTGGGCGCTCCGCGGCAACGAGGAGACCGGTGAGATCACAGTCCATTGTTAACGGAGTTTGAACGGGGTGGTGGGGCGGGGGCCGGTGGGCTCCGTCACGCCGGGCGAAGAGGCACGGTAGGGGGTTCTCCCTTCGCTGTGCGTGAACTGTGGTGAAGGTATGGACCTGGGGTGTGGGGAGGACTAGCGTCCGGGCGGTCGGGAGGGAGCCGCCTCCCGGTCGACCAGGGGGAAATGGGGGACGGGAATGGCTTTTGGTGTGCGTCTGCGGTTACGGGACGCCGTTCGACGGGGGTCTACGCGCGGTGACGCGGAACTCGCCGGACGGGTGTGCAGCGAGCTCTCGGCGGACCTGCCGGACGAGGATCTGGGCGAGTGCCTGGATGACGCGCTTGACATGTACCGGATGGGCAGTAAGCCGCGGTGCGAGGAGGTCGAGTATCTGGGTCTGGTGCGGGAGGCCATCGACCGGATCGAGGAAGGGAGTTGAGCCGGGGCGGCAGAGAGGTGGTGCCATGAGGTGGCTGGGCGGTGTCATGAGGTGATGTCCCGCCAGGCCCTCGGGATCGCCTCCGCCACGTCGTGGGCGCTGGTGGGGGCGCCGTCGGCGGCGTAGCGGCCTGCCAGGCCGTGGAGGTAGGCCGCCGCGCTCCCCGCGTCCAGGGGGGAGAGGCCCGCCGCCAGGAGCGAGCCCGCCAGGCCCGAGAGGACGTCGCCGCTGCCGGCGGTGGCGAGCCAGGGCGTGCCGGTGGGGTTGACGCGGACCGGGGCGGCGGGGTCCGGGGTGGCGACGAGGGTGGTGGAGCCCTTGAGGAGGACCGTGGCGTCGTAGGCGCGGGCCAGGTCGTGTACGGCGGTGAGGCGGGCGGCCTCGACCTCCTCCCGGGAGATGCCCAGGAGGGCGGCAGCCTCTCCCGCGTGCGGGGTCATCAGGGTCGGGGCCTCGCGGGTGCGGACCGTGTCGCGGTCGGCGAGGCGGAGGCCGTCCGCGTCCAGGAGGACCGGGACGTCGGAGGCGAGGGCCTCGGCGACGGGGGTCGGGTCGTCGCCCGCGCCGGGGCCCGCGACCCAGGCCTGCACCCGGCCCGCCTTCTTCGGGCCCGCGTTCGAGACAAGGGTCTCCGGGTAGCGGGCGAGGACCGCTTCGGCGGCGGCGCCCACGTAGCGGACGGCGCCCGCGCCGCCGCGCAGGGCGCCCGCGACCGCGAGGACCGCCGCGCCCGGGTAGCGGGTCGAGCCCGCCGCGATGCCCACGACTCCCCTGCGGTACTTGTCGCTCTCGCCGGTGGGGCGGGGGAGGAGGGCCGCCACGTCCGCGTGCTGGAGCGACTCCAGGGCGGGGGTGGACGGGAGGGTCTCCGCCAGGCCGATGTCGATCAGGCGGACCGAACCGGCGTACTCGCGCGCCGGGTCGATGAGGAGGCCCGGTTTGTGGGTGCCGAAGGTGACGGTGAGGTCGGCGCGGACGGCTGCGCCGTGCACCTCGCCGGTGTCCGGTTCGATGCCGCTCGGGAGGTCCACGGCGACGACCGCGGCGGGGGAGTCGGCGAGGAGGGCGGCGAGGCGGGCGGCGTCGGGGCGGAGGCCGCCCTTGCCGCCGATGCCGACGACGCCGTCCAGGACGAGGTCGGCGCGGGCGAGGGCGGTGGGGGTGGTGGTGGCGTGGGGGGTGGTCGTGGTGCCGCCCGCTCGGCGGAGGGCCTCGAGGGCGGCCGGGTGGGTGCGGTCGGGGGAGAGCAGTACGGCGGTGACGCCGGCGCCTCGCCTTGCCAGGCGGGCGGCCGCGTACAGGGCGTCGCCGCCGTTGTCGCCGCTGCCGGTGAGGACGACGACGCGGCTGCCGTACACCCGGCCGAGGAGGTCGGCGCAGGCTGTGGCCAGGCCGGCGGCGGCGCGTTGCATCAGGGCGCCGTCGGGGAGGCGGGCCATGAGGGTGCGTTCGGCTGTGCGGACGGTTTCTACGCGGTGGGCTGAGCGCATGGGACGAGTCTGCCTCGTTCTTGGGAGCGGTGGGGAGGCGGGCCGGGGGTTGCTGGGCACCCTCCGCTGTGGCTGGGCGGGGGTGGCGTCCGCTGCTCGGCGGTCGCGAGGCGCCGCCTGCGCCCACCCTCCCCCACTCTCGGCTTCGCTCGAGCGGGAGGTGCCCCCATCGCCCCAGCGGCACGATTGCCCGCAGGAGGGGAGGGGAGGGAGGGGAAGAGGGAAGCGGAGGGGAAGGGAGGAGGCAGGGGCGGAGCCCCGCCTCCTAGGGGCGCGGGGAACTGCGCGATCAGCCACGCACGGTCCGCAGCCGCCCCACAAGGCGTACCCCCGAGTCATGAGGCGCCGACGCCTACCCCCTCAGCCCTCCGCGATCACCACCGCCGAGGCCACTCCCGCGTCGTGGCTCAGGGAGATGTGCCAGGACTGGACGCCCAGTTCCGAGGCGCGGGACGCGACCGTGCCGGTGACGCGGAGGCGGGGTTGGCCGGAGGGTTCGACGTAGACCTCCGCGTCGGTCCAGCGCAGGCCGCTGGGCGCGCCGAGGGCCTTGGCGAGGGCCTCCTTCGCGGCGAAGCGGGCCGCGAGGGAGGCGATGCCCCGGCGCTCGCCGCTGGGGAGGAGCAGCTCGCTCGGGAGGAAGAGGCGGTCGGCCATGCTGGGCGTGCGCTCCAGCGAGGCACGGAAGCGGTCGATCTCGGCGACGTCGATGCCGACTCCGATGATGGGCATGATCCGCACCCTAGCCGCAGCGGCGTGGCCCGCGGCCGCTCACTCCACCGTCACCGACTTCGCCAGGTTCCGCGGCTGGTCCACCTCGTTGCCCCGGGCCGTGGCCAGTTCGCAGGCGAAGACCTGGAGGGGGACCGTGGCGACCAGGGGCTGGAGCAGCGTCGGGGTCGCCGGGACGCGGATCAGGTGGTCGGCGTACGGGACCACCGCCTCGTCGCCCTCCTCCGCGATGACGATCGTGCGGGCGCCCCGCGCGCGGATCTCCTGGATGTTGGAGACGATCTTGTCGTGGAGCAGGGAGCGGCCCGCCGGGGACGGGACCACGACGACCACCGGGAGGTCCTCCTCGATCAGGGCGATCGGACCGTGCTTCAGCTCGCCCGCCGCGAAGCCCTCCGCGTGCATGTAGGCCAACTCCTTGAGCTTCAGGGCGCCTTCGAGGGCGACGGGATAGCCCACGTGTCGGCCCAGGAAGAGGACCGTGTTCTTGTCGGCCAGGGTGCGCGCCAACTCCCGTACCGGCTCCATCGTTTCGAGGACCCGCTCCACCTCGTGGGAGATGCGGGAGAGGTCGCGGATCACGGCCCGGATCTCGTCGCCCCACTTGGTGCCGCGCACCTGGCCGAGGTAGAGGGCGACGAGGTAGCAGGCCACCAGCTGGGTCAGGAACGCCTTGGTGGAGGCGACGGCCACCTCCGGGCCCGCGTGGGTGTAGAGGACCGCGTCGGACTCGCGGGGGATCGTCGAGCCGTTGGTGTTGCAGATGGCGAGGACCCGGGCGCCCTGCTCGCGGGCGTGCCGCAGCGCCATCAGCGTGTCCATGGTCTCGCCGGACTGGGAGATGGCGATGACCAGGGTGTGCGGGCCGAGGATCGGGTCCCGGTAGCGGAACTCGCTGGCCAGCTCCACCTCGCAGGGGATACGGGTCCAGTGCTCGATGGCGTACTTGGCGATGAGGCCCGCGTGGAACGCCGTACCGCACGCCACGATGACCACCTTGTCCAGCTCGCGCAGTTCCCGGTCGGGGATGCGGACCTCGTCCAGGGAGAGCGAGCCCGCCGCGTCGATCCGGCCGAGGAGCGTGTCGGCGACCGCCTTGGGCTGTTCGGCGATCTCCTTGAGCATGAAGTAGTCGTAGCCGCCCTTCTCCGCCGCCGACGCGTCCCAGTCGACGTGGTACGGGCGGACGTCGGCGGGGCGGCCGTCGAACGTGGTCACCGTCACGCCGTCGCGGCGGAGTTCGACGACCTGGTCCTGGCCCAGCTCGATCGCCGAGCGGGTGTGGGCGATGAACGCGGCCACGTCGGAGGCGAGGAAGGCCTCGCCCTCGCCGACGCCGACCACCAGGGGCGAGTTGCGGCGGGCGCCCACGACCACGTCCGGCGCGTCCGCGTGGACCGCGACCAGCGTGAACGCGCCCTCCAGCCGGCGGCACACCAGCCGCATCGCCTCCGCGAGGTCGTCGCAGGAGGAGAACTCCTCGGCGAGGAGGTGGGCCACGACCTCGGTGTCCGTCTCGGAGGTGAGGGTGTGGCCCCGCTCGGCCAGTTCGGTGCGCAGCGCGGCGAAGTTCTCGATGATGCCGTTGTGGACGACGGCGACCCGGCCCGCGTTGTCGAGGTGCGGGTGGGCGTTGGCGTCCGTGGGGCCGCCGTGGGTGGCCCAGCGGGTGTGGCCGATGCCGGTCGAGCCCGTCGGCAGCGGGCGGCCGACCAGCTCCTTCTCCAGGTTGACCAGTTTCCCGGCCTTCTTCGCGGCGGCGAGGCCCCCGTCGGCCGCGACCACCACGCCGGCGGAGTCGTACCCGCGGTACTCCAGCCGCTTCAGTCCGGCGAGGACCACGTCGAGGGCGGACTGCGAGCCGATGTATCCCACGATTCCGCACATGTTTACCCCTGTGTCGTGCCGTTCGCGACCTGTCGTGTGCCGTATGTGACTGTACGTGACAGCTTGGATTGGGGTAGTGCATCGGGTTCGGGGTGGGGGCTCCGAGCGTTGCGGGGCGCGCGTGAGTCGTGGCTTGTCGCGCAGTTCCCCGCGCCCCTACGGGGCGCTTCCGGTGGCTCTGCGACACTGGGGCTGACATGAGTGAGACAGCACCTGTGCCGCACGCGCCCCTTCGGGCCCGTGCGGAGATCGATCTGGACGCCCTGCGGGCCAATGTGCGGACGCTGCGCGCGTCCGCGCCGGGCGCCGAGCTGATGGCCGTCGTCAAGTCGGACGCCTACGGCCACGGGGCGGTCCGGTGTGCGCGCGCCGCGGTCGAGGCCGGGGCCACCTGGCTGGGGACGGCCACGCCCGAGGAGGCGCTGGCGCTGCGCGCGGCGGGGCTGTCGGGTCGGCTGATGTGCTGGCTCTGGGCGCCGGGCGGGCCCTGGCGCGAGGCGGTCGAGGCGGACCTCGACGTCGCGGTCAGCGGGTTGTGGGCACTGCGGGAGGTCACCGAGGCGGCCCGGCAGGCGGGCCTGCGCGCCCGCGTGCAGCTCAAGGCCGACACCGGGCTCGGGCGCAACGGCTGCCAGCCCGAGGACTGGCCGGAGTTGGTCGCCGAGGCGCTGCGGGCCGAGGCCGAGGGGCTCGTGAAGGTCACCGGGCTCTGGTCGCACCTCGCGTGCGCCGACGAGCCGGGGCACCCCTCCATCGACGCCCAGCTCACCCGTTTCCGCGAGATGGTCGCGTTCGCCGAGGGCCGGGGCGTCCGCCCCGAGGTGCGGCACATCGCCAACTCGCCCGCCACACTCACCCGGCCGGACGCGCACTTCGACCTCGTCCGGACGGGCATCGCCGTCTACGGCATCTCGCCCAGCCCGGAGCTGGGCAGTTCGGCCGACCTCGGGCTGCGGCCGGCGATGCGGCTCAGCGCCTCGCTCGCCCTGGTCAAGCACGTCACCGCCGGCCACGGTGTCAGCTACGGCCACCACTACGTCACGCCCGGCGCGACGACCCTCGGTCTGGTCCCCGTCGGCTACGCGGACGGCATCCCCCGGCACGCCTCCGGCAGCGGGCCCGTCCTGGTCGGCGGCAAGTGGCGCACGGTCGCGGGCCGGGTCGCCATGGACCAGTTCGTCGTCGACCTCGGCGGGGACGAACCCGCCGTCGGGGACGAGGTCGTGCTGTTCGGGGCCGGTGACGGCGGTGAACCGACCGCCGAGGACTGGGCGAAGGCGGCCGGGACCATCGCGTACGAGATCGTGACGCGCATCGGAACCCGCGTTCCGCGCGTCTACGTCGACACGGGTGAGTGAGCGGGCGCGGAGGACCGGGGCCCGTGAGGATGGGAATCCCGGGCGGCTGAGCAGCACCGAGCGCACGCGTAGGCGCACGAGTAAGTGAAAGACGAACGAGACGGGTAACTCCGTACAGGCGTGCGGAGCGACAGTGATACCGGACAGGTCGGCGAAGAGGAGCGGGACGTGAGCGAGAGCAGCGCCGAGGCCGTGGAGGCCGTCGCGAGCGCGGCCGCCGCCACGGCCGCTTCCGGCGACGGGATCTGGCGCAGAGCCGGGGTCGCGGGGGCGGCGATAGGCGTCGTCGCGGCGGGCGCGGCGGCCGGCGTCGCCATAGAGCGGCTCACGGTCGGGCGCGGCATGCGCCGGAAGGCCCGCCTGGCGCTCGACTCCACCGGCCCGTACGGGGCGCTGCGCGGTGTCCCCGGCAAGGCGGTCGCCGACGACGGCACCGAGCTGTACTACGAGGTGGACGACGTCGAGCCGGAGGCGGGCCTGACGCCCCGCAGACGCCGTCTCTTCGGCCGCAAGGCACCGGCGCCCGTCACCGTCGTCTTCAGCCACGGCTACTGCCTCAACCAGGACTCGTGGCACTTCCAGCGGGCCGCGCTGCGCGGTGTCGTGCGGACCGTGCACTGGGACCAGCGCAGCCACGGCCGCTCCGAGCGCGGGGTGTCCGGGGTGCGTGACGGGCTGCCGGTCACCATCGACCAGTTGGGCCGCGACCTCAAGGCCGTCATCGACGCGGCGGTGCCCGAGGGGCCCATCGTGCTCGTCGGCCACTCCATGGGCGGCATGACGGTGATGGCGCTGGCCGCGCACTACCCGGAGCTGATCCGGGAGCGGGTCGTCGCCGTCGCGCTGGTCGGTACGTCGTCGGGGCGGCTCGGCGAGGTCAACTTCGGGCTGCCCGTCGCCGGCGTCAACGCGGTGCGGCGGGTGCTGCCGGGGGTGCTGAGGGCGCTCGGGCAGCAGGCCGCGCTGGTGGAGCGGGGGCGGCGGGCGACCGCCGATCTGTTCGCCGGGATCATCAAGCGGTACTCGTTCGCGTCGCGGGACGTCGACCCGGCGGTCGCGCGGTTCGCCGAACGGATGATCGAGGGCACGCCCATCGACGTCGTCGCCGAGTTCTATCCGGCGTTCACCGAGCACGACAAGACGGAGGCGCTGGTGGCCTTCGCCGAGCTGCCGGTGCTCGTGCTGGCCGGGGTCAAGGACCTGGTCACACCGAGCGAGCACAGCGAGGCGATCGCCGATCTGCTGCCGGACGCGGAGCTGGTGCTCGTGCCGGACGCGGGGCATCTGGTGATGCTGGAGCACCCCGAGGTGGTGACCGACCGGCTGGCCGACCTGCTCACCCGCGCGGGGGCCGTGCCGGCGGGGGCTACCGTAAGTGGTTATGGAAGCGCCAGCAGCACCGCACGTCCCGGGTGAGTCCGGGGCCTCCGAATCCTCCGGGTCCTTCGAGTCCTCCGGGTCGTCTCTTCAGATCACCGTCCAGTCGCCCGAGCAGATGCTGGAGCTGGGCCGTCGCCTGGCCAAGCTCCTGCGTGCGGGTGATCTCGTGATGCTCAACGGGGAGTTGGGCGCCGGGAAGACGACGCTCACCAGAGGGCTCGGGGAGGGGCTCGGGGTGCGCGGGGCCGTCACCTCGCCGACCTTCGTCATCGCCCGGGTGCATCCGTCGCTCGGGGAGGGGCCGCCGCTCGTGCACGTCGACGCGTATCGCCTGGGCGGCGGGCTGGACGAGATGGAGGACCTCGATCTCGATGTCTCGCTGCCGGATTCGGTGATCGTCGTGGAGTGGGGCGAGGGCAAGGTCGAGGAGTTGACCGACGACCGGCTGAACGTCGTCATCCATCGGGCGGTGGGGGACACGACGGACGAGGTGCGGCATGTGACGGTCACCGGTCTGGGTGAGCGGTGGGCCTCCGTCGAACTGGGTGTGCTGTCTGCGTGACGCCTGGTGGGCGCCCTGTCACTGGGCGGCCGGCCGATCATCGTCTGTTCCGACAAGCCGTCGGCAAGATGTTGCGCTGGTCGTCTTCGGCGTGGTCACATGGTAACCAGTCCTTGGTTAGGTCTACCTAACTTGGTTCGCCGTGGCACCCAGGAGGCGTCCATGTCGACAGCGCAGCGTGAGCCGGTTCCCTCCGGGGTGGCCGGGGTGTCGATGCGGGACTTGTTGGCTGCCTGTGCGGCGGCGAAGGTGGTCTCCACGCCGCCGTCGGCTCCGCCGGTCAAGCGGGATGTGCGGCGGGGTGTGGGTGAGCGGTGCCGCAAGGTGGCGTAGCCGTGGGGCGCGTTCGGAGGGGTGGTTGCGGTTGTGGCGCGGCTGCCGGCTGGGTGGGGGTTCTCGCGCAGTTCCCCGCGCCCCTGAGGTGACCGGCGGCCAAGAGGCCCCCTACTCGACCACGACCACCTTCGTGCCGATGCCCGCGAATTCCCACATCGCCTTGCCGTCCTTGCGGGACTCTCGGATGCCGCCCGTCTTGGTGGTGGGGTCGGGGCGGGGGGTGGAGCCGTCGACGGCCGCGCTGAAGCCCACGGAGACGCCGTCCACCGAGGCGAAGCGGACGACGTGTTCGATCGGGGTGCCGTCGGAGCCGGTGACGGCGGCGGAGCGGGACGAGACCGTGTACGTGGCGGGGGTGGGGTCGACCGTGCTCGGGGTGACCTCGAACGTGCGGGTGACCTTCTCGTTGGCGCCGACCAGCCACACGCGGTCCTCGTCGAGGGAGTAGACGACCCGCTCGCCGGCGCCCGAGTCCTCGGGGAGCACCTCGTCCGTGTCCTTCTCACCCTTGCCGGGGGTCTTGGACTGCTTGGCCTTCGGGGACTCCGATGCGGACGGTTTCCCCAGGTCGTCCGGCGCTTTCGCCGACGCCTGGTAGGTGAGGAAACCGACGGCGGCGATGGCCGCCGCGGTGAGCCCGGCCACGAATCCCGAGCTGCTACTGGCCACCTTCTGCGCCCACCTCTCGTACCCACGTACGCCCTTGAAGTACGTCTGTGCTGTGACGGTAGCAGCAGGGGGAGCGTGCACCGGGTCGGCCGTGGCCCGGGCCGAAGCGCCGTAGGCTGTTTGCGTGCTCTTGCTCGCTCTGGATACCGCCACCCCCGCCGTCACCGTCGCGCTGCACGACGGGACGGATGTCGTCGCCGCGTCGAGTCAGGTGGACGCGCGACGCCACGGGGAACTGCTGCTGCCCGCCGTCGACCGGGTCCTCGCCGAGGCGGGCACCCGTCTCGACGCCGTCACCGGCATCGTCGTGGGCATCGGTCCCGGCCCGTACACCGGGCTGCGCGTCGGCCTCATGACCGCCGACACCTTCGGCCTCGCCCTCGGGGTCCCCGTCCACGGCCTGTGCACCCTCGACGGGCTCGCGTACGCGGCCGGCGTCGAGGGGACGGTCGAGGGGCCGTTCGTGGTCGCCACCGACGCCCGGCGCAAGGAGGTGTACTGGGCGCGGTACGAGGACGCGCGGACGAGGGCGACCGAGCCGGCCGTCGACCGGCCCGCCGAGATCGCCGAGTCGGTGACCGGGCTTCCCGCCGTCGGGGCGGGCGCGCTGCTGTACCCCGACACCTTCAGCGACGCCCGCGCGCCCGAGCACGTCTCCGCCGCCTCCCTCGCGGCGCTGGCGGCGGAGCGGCTGGCCAAGGGTGAGGAGCTGGAGCCGCCCCGGCCGCTGTACCTGCGTCGGCCCGACGCCCAGGTGCCCAAGAACTACAAGGTGGTCACCCCGAAGTGACGACCTCGGTGCTGCGCGAGATGCGCTGGTGGGACATCGAGCCCGTCCTGGAGCTGGAGAGGGACCTCTTCCCCGAGGACGCCTGGTCCCGGGGCATGTTCTGGTCGGACCTCGCCCACGCGCGGGGCCCCAACGCCACCCGGCGTTACGTGGTGGCGGTGGCCCCGGACGAGGGCGCGGACGGTGGTGGTGAAGGGCGGATCGTCGGCTACGGGGGGCTCGCCTCCGCCGGGGACACCGCCGACGTCCAGACCATCGCCGTCGCCCGGGAACACTGGGGCACCGGCCTCGGCGCGACGATCCTCACCGAGCTGCTGCGGGCCGCCACCGCCTTCGAGTGCGCCCAGGTGATGCTCGAATGCCGGGTCGACAACGTCCGCGCCCAGAAGCTCTACGAACGCTTCGGCTTCGAGGCGATCGGCTTCCGCCGCGGCTACTACCAGCCGGGGAACGTGGACGCGCTGGTCATGCGCCTCAACGACCCTTCCACCTCCGTACAAGGAACCGAGATCAATGGCTAGGGATGGCAAGGTCAATGGCTGACGAACCGCTGGTCCTGGGGATCGAGACCTCCTGCGACGAGACCGGCGTCGGCATCGTGCGCGGGACGACCCTGCTGGCCGACGCGATCGCGTCGAGCGTCGACGAGCACGCCCGGTTCGGCGGCGTGGTGCCCGAGGTCGCCTCCCGGGCGCACCTGGAGGCGATGGTCCCGACCATCGACCGCGCGCTGAAGGAAGCGGGGGTGAGCACGAGGGACCTCGACGGCATCGCCGTCACCGCCGGGCCCGGCCTCGCGGGCGCCCTCCTGGTGGGCGTCTCGGCCGCGAAGGCGTACGCGTACGCGCTGGGCAAGCCGCTCTACGGGGTGAACCACCTCGCCTCCCACATCTGCGTCGACCAGCTGGAGCACGGGGCGCTGCCCGAGCCGACGATGGCGCTGCTGGTGTCGGGCGGCCACTCGTCGCTGCTGCTGTCGACGGACATCACGTCGGACGTCCGGCCGATGGGCGCGACCATCGACGACGCGGCGGGCGAGGCCTTCGACAAGATCGCTCGTGTGCTGAATCTCGGGTTCCCGGGCGGGCCGGTCATCGACCGGTACGCGAAGGAGGGGGACCCCGAGGCCATCGCCTTCCCGCGCGGTCTCACCGGGCCCCGCGACCCCGCCTACGACTTCTCCTTCTCCGGGCTGAAGACCGCCGTGGCCCGCTGGATCGAGGCCAAGCGGGCGGCCGGGGAGGACGTTCCGGTCCGGGATGTCGCCGCGTCCTTCCAGGAGGCCGTGGTGGACGTGCTGACCAGGAAGGCCGTGCGCGCCTGCCGGGACGAGGGTGTCGACCACCTGATGATCGGCGGCGGTGTCGCCGCCAACTCCCGCCTCCGGGTACTCGCCCAGGAGCGCTGCGAGGCGGCCGGCATCCGACTCCGGGTGCCCCGGCCCAAGTTGTGCACGGACAACGGGGCGATGGTGGCGGCGCTGGGCGCGGAGATGGTCGCGCGGGGGCGCTCCGCTTCGGACTGGGATCTGTCGGCGGACTCGTCGCTGCCGGTGACGGATCCGCATGTGCCGGGGACCGCCGCCGGGCACGGGCACGACCACGATCACGATCACGTTCACGAGGTCAGCAAGGAGAACCTGTACTCGTGACGGTCGCGCTGATGTGGGAGGCGCGTGCGGTGGCCGGGCGGGGGGACGAGCTCCTCGCCTGGGCGCGGGCCCAGGAGCTTCCCCTACGGCCGCTGCGGCGCGAGACGTTCCGGGCGCCGCAGGACCGGGTGCTGGTCATCACGTGGTGGGACGCGGAGTACGACGCCGAGTTGCCCGAACTGCCGGAGCCCGGCGGGGAGTTGGTCAGTCGGGCCGTGCACCGGTGGCGGTTCGAGTCGCTGGGGGAGTGAGGCCGCGTCGGTGCCGGCGTTCTCCGAAGCGGTCGAAGGCGTAGAAGAGGACGGGTAGGCAGGCCAGCGGGACGCCCAGGAGCATCAGGTACATGTGCGTCGGCCGGTCGGTGAAGAGCAGCCAGGCGTCGATGACGAACATGGCGGCCATGACCACGGCGCTCGCGATGGCCGCCCGCTGCCATGCCGCACGGCGTCGTGCGCCGCGTGCGACGCGTTCCTCCACGTCAGGCCGTGTGTCCATGGAGGTCAGCCCGAGTCGCACGGCCGTGGCGCCCAGGTCGGCGATCTCCGCGATCGGGTCGGTCAGTTGGTACTCGTCGACGTGCAGGAGGCGGACCCGGGTCCCGTCGGTCGCGTAGAGGTAGCCCGACCAGCGAGGGCTGCCCCACCTGTTGGCCTCGACCCGGATGCCGTGGATCTCCGACCAGGCCCAGCTGCGGGTGCGGAGCGCTCCGCGTACGGTGACGCCGTCGGCCGTGACGGTTGTACGGGCCCTGAACTGCTCCAGCACCACGCGGGTGGCGATGAGCAGCCAGGCCGCCACGGCCATCGCACTCCCGCTCGTCGGGCCCAGCGTGATCATCGAGTTCACCGACATGGCGATGATCAGCGCTGCCGCGGCCATGGTGACGAGGAAGGCGGGGTGTATGCCTCTCCGTCTTCGGTACTCCCGGTCGATTTCATTGCTCATCGGGTCGTTATAGCCCCTCGCCGTGAACGCCGGGTAAGAGGGGTCGCGGTGTGTACTGAGGGGGGAGCATGCGGGCGTTCGGGGCGGTCGTCCAGGCGCTGCGGGAGCATGCGGGGTTGAGCCGGGAGGAGCCACCATCCACATCCGCGACTCCAAAGACACCACCCGCCCCCACCTCGGCCCCGCCGCCTGGGCCGCGTTCGTCGCGTACGCGGCCCAGGCGGGCTGAACCTCAGCTCTCCAGGGTCCGGACCTCCGTCTCGCAGTGCAGGCGGCGGTCCGGGCCGACCTCCCGTACCGGGCCCTCCAGCGTCAGCCGCACCCGGTGGCGGATGTCCGCGCTCGACGCGCCCAGGCGCAGTTCCAGGGCGCCCGGTTCCACCACAAGCCGTCCTGAGCGGTCCGCGAAGCACGAGACGTCGGGGTGGAAGCGGAACGTGACCCGCGAGGCATCCCCCGGCCCCAACTCCAGCCGCTGATAGGCGATCAGGCGGATGTCGGGGCGCGTCACCGAGGCCACCGGGTCGTGCAGGTACAGCTGCACGACCTCCGCACCCGCCCGCTCACCCGTGTTGCGCACGGTCACCGACACGTCGTACCCCTCCTCCTCGAAGTCCGTCCACGCGAACGTCGTGTACGAGAGGCCGTGCCCGAAGGGGTACAGCGGGGTCGGGTCGATGTTGCTCGCGCCGCCGAGCAGGCCCATGGGCGGCTGGAGGTACGTCCACGGCTGGCCGCCGGGGCGGGCGGGGACGCTGACCGGGAGGCGGCCGGAGGGGGAGATGCGGCCCGACAGCACTCCCGCCACCGACGGGCCGCCCTCCTCCCCGGGGAAGAACGCCTGGACGGTGGCCGCCAGCCGGCCGTTCCAGCGGCCCAGCGCGTAGGGGCGGCCGGTCAGGAGGAGCAGGACCACCGGCGTGCCCGTGGCGACCAGCGCGTCCAGCAGCTTCGCCTGGACACCCGGCAGCCGGAGGTCCTCCGCGTCGCAGCCCTCGCCGGAGGTGCCCCGGCCGAAGAGCGCGGCGCGGTCGCCGAGGACCGCCACGCAGACGTCGGCCTCGGAGGCGCGGGCGACCGCCTCGGGGAACCCGTCGGTGTCGGCGCCGTCGACCGTGCTGCCGGCGGCGTACGTGATCTTCGCGTCGGGGAGTTCCGTGCGCAGGGAGTCCAGGACGGTCGGGATCTCGATGCCGAGCGCGGTGCCGGGGTGGGCGGGCAGGACGTGGGACGGGAAGGAGTAGCAGCCCAGCATGGCCAGCGGGTCGTCGGCGCGGGGGCCCACGACCGCGATCCTGAGGTCGGGGGCGAGCGGCAGCACGGCGCCGGGGTTGTCCAGCAGGACCACCGACTCCTCGGCGAGGCGGCGGGCCAGGGCGCGGTTGCGCGGGGGGTCCAGGTCGGCGGCGGGGGCGGCCGGCTCGGGGCTCCAGTCCTCGTCCAGGAGGCCCAGTTCGCACTTCTGGAGCAGGACGCGGCGGGCGGCGAGGTCCACCAGGGACTCGGGGATCTCGCCCGCCTTCACGGCCTCGATCAGGGGCTCGCCGTAGCAGCGCAGGCTCGGCAGCTCCACGTCGACGCCGGCGGCCAGCGCTGCGTGGGCGGCCTCCGCTCGGTTGCTCGCCACCCGGTGGTTGGTCTCCAGGAAGCCGATGCCGAAGTAGTCGGAGACGACCGTGCCGGTGAAGCCCCAGTCGTCGCGGAGGAGTTCCGTGAGCAGGGCCCGGTCGGCCGACACCGGGACGCCGTCGGTCTCCGTGTACGCGGCCATGACCGAGCGGGCGCCGCCCTCGCGCAGCGCCATCTCGAACGGCGGCAGGACCACGTCGGCGAACTCGCGGACGCCCGCGCGCACGGGCGCGTGGTTGCGGGCGCCCACCGAGGCGGCGTACCCGGCGAAGTGCTTCAGCGTGGCCACGATGCCGGCCGACTCCAGGCCCCGTACGTACGCCGAGCCGATCGTGCCCACCAGATACGGATCCTCGCCCACGGTCTCCTCGACCCGTCCCCAGCGAGGGTCGCGGACGACGTCCAGAACGGGGGACAGGCCCTGGTGGACACCGACCGACGCCATGTCGTGGCCGATGTTCCGGGCCATCTCCTCGACGAGCGAGGGGTCGAAGGTCGCCCCCCAGGCGAGGGGGACCGGGTACGCCGTCGCGCGCCAGCTGGTGAAACCGGCCAGGCACTCCTCGTGGGCGACGGCCGGGATGCCGAAACGGTTCGCGGCCATGATGCGGCGCTGGAAGCGGGCCAGCACTTTGGCGCCCTCGGCCGGGTCGAGGGGGGCCGTGCCGAAGACGCGGGTGAGCTGGCCGAGGCCCCGGGTGATCAGCTCGTCGAAGTCGAACGCCTCCGTCATGCCCGCCTCGTCGGGGGCGATGTCCTCACCGTTCGCGTCGTTCTTCACCCACACGCCGTACAGCTGCGCGGTCTTTTCCTCCAGGGTCATCCTGGAGAGCAGATCGTCGACCCGGGCCGCTGCGGGCAGGGCCGGGTCACGCCAAGGGGTTGTCATGAAACTCCTGTCAGAGGTCGGTGAGTTTCAGAAGCCGTGCGGGCTCGAAGCGCTGACGTCACTTGCCGCCCACGCCCATCAACCCGCCCACCAGCGCCCGTCGCGCCACCAGGTACACGGCGAAGATCGGGATGCCGGAGAGGACGACCGAGGCGAGCAGGGCGGGGATGTTGACGCCGAACTGGCTGACGTAGTTGAACAGTCCGAGCGTGAGGACCCGGGGGCCGTCGGACTGGGTGAAGATCAGCGGGAAGAGGAAGCCGTTCCACGCCTGGAGCGCCGAGAAGATGACGACCGTGCTGATGCCGCCCTTGGCGAGCGGGATCGTCAGCTGGAAGAGCATCCGCAGCGGGGACGCCCCGTCCAGGGCCATCGCCTCGTACAGGTCCTCGGAGACGTCCCGGAGGGTGCCCACCAGGACCAGGACCGAGACCGGCATCGCGAAGGCCGCCGTCGGGAGGATGACGGCCAGGAGGGTGTCGTAGAGGTCGAGTTTGGCGATCAGCAAATACAACGGGACGACCACTGCCTGGGCCGGGATCGCCACGCCCAGCAGGAAGAGGCGGAACGCCGCGTTCGACCAGCGGTCGCGGGTGCGGACGGCCGTGTACGCGAGCGGGATGGACAGGGCCAGGACGATGCCCACGACCGACACCGCGACGATCGCCGTATTGCTCAGGAGGTGACCGAAGCCACTGGTCAGGACGGTGTTGTAGTTGTCGAGGGTCGGGTCGGCGGGAGGCTTGAGGGGATTGCCCGTCAACGCCTTGTCCGCGCCGGTGAGAGACGCCGACAGCATCGCGTAGATCGGGATCAGGACGATGACCAGCCAGACGAAGGCGCCCAGGCCCGCCACCGGGTTGGCTCGGCGCGCCCAGTGCCTGCGGCGGCGGGGGGCCTCAGTCACCGGGCCACCGCCCGGCTGCCGGGTCCTCGTGGGGCGCGCCAGTGTGTCGTGTGACATTGCGTGCCGTCACATCCCTTCGCGGGTGCTGCGCATGGCGCCGAAGCCGGTCAGCCGGACCAGGACCAGGGAGAGGCCCGTCGCGGCGATGACCAGGAAGGACGCGATGGCGCTGGCGTAGCCGAAGTCGTACGTCTTGAAGCCCGCCTCGTACATCAGGTACGGCAGGATCGCGGTGTCCGTGCCGGGGCCGCCCTTGGTGAGGATCAGGACCGTCTCGAAGTACGTCAGGGAGCCGACGACCATCAGGACCGTGGACGTGGTGATCGTGTGGCGCAGCTGCGGCAGCGTGATCGAGAAGAACTGGCGGTAGCGGCCGGCGCCGTCGATGGCGGCCGCCTGGTAGAGCACCTCGGGGATCTGGCGGGCCCCGCCCTGGTAGATCAGGGTGTGGAAGGGGATGAACTGCCAGCCGCCGACGAAGACGATCGCGAGGAACGCGCCGCTCTGCGAGCCGAGGGTGTCCTTCTGGATGATGCCGAAGTTCGGGTCGAGCAGGGCGTAGAACAGGATCGCGATGGCGGTGGAGGAGAGCAGGAACGGGACGAAGAAGACCGCGGAGAGGATCGCCCGGTTGCGCTGCCGGCCCGCCGCCCAGACACCGAGGAGCAGGGCGACGACCGTCTGGAAGACCCAGCTGGCGACGGTGAGGACGACCGTCAGCCACAGGGACTGCGTCATCCGGGGGTCGTCGAGGAGCTTCTTCCAGTTGTCGAGGCCCACGGGCCGGGGGTCGCCGAGGCCGTCCCAGCTGGTGAAGGAGAGGTAGAGGGCCAGCGCCATCGGGACGACCGCGAAGAAGGTGAAGAAGAGGACGCCGGGCAGGGCCCAGGCGGCGTGCGGGCGGCCGGTGCGGCTCGTACGCCGAGCCGCCCGGTGCACCTGCCCCGTCCGTGGCGCCGGGGTCTTCTCGACCGTGACGGTCACTTCAGCCCCTTGCACGCCGTCACGAACTCGCTCGGCGAGGACTGGCCCGCGAACAGCTTGCCTATCTCCGTGTGCATCTTGGTGCCGAGGCCGTCGCCGAGCGCCTGATCCCAGGAGAGCGTGAAGGCCGGGGCCTTCTGCACCATGTCGTACTGGAACTTCGCGTACTCGGGGTTGGGGGAGGAGGCGAGCAGCTCGGCCGCGTTCGAGGTGGTCGGCACGTCGCCGTTGTCGATGAGCGCCTGCGCGTACTCCTTCGACGCGCAGTCCTTCAGGAAGCCGACCGCGAGATCCTTGTTCTTCGTACGGGCGTTGATCGACCAGTAGTTGGTGGGGTTGCCGACGACGTTGCGGACGTCACCGGTGCCGCCCTCGACGGTCGGGAAGGCGGCCCAGCCCAGGTTGCTCTTGGCGAAGTCCGGGAACTTGCCGAGCTGGGTCGAGTACTCCCACGAGCCCATCAGGTGCATGGCCGCCTTGCCGCGCGCGAAGACCGCGGGAGCGCCGCCGTTGACGTACGACACCGAGGTGAACTTGGAGCCGAAGGCGCCGTCGTCGATGAGCTCCTTGACCAGCTCGGCGGCACGGACGACGGCCGGGTCGCCCCAGCCCTCGGCGTCACCGTCCTGGATGCGCTTGAAGACCTCGGGACCGCCGATCCGGTCGACCAGATACTCCAGCCACATCAGCTCGGGCCAGACGTCGGAGCCGCCGAGCGCGAAGGGGGTGATCTTCGCCTTCTTCAACTTGGCGTTGATGTCGAGGAGTTGGTCCCAGGTGGTGGGCGGCTGGAGCTTGTGCTCGGCGAAGACGGACTTGTTGTAGAAGAGGATCACCGGCTGCATGCCGCGCATCGGGATGCCGTAGTGGCGGCCCCCCAGGTCGCCGGCCGCGAGGACCGAGGGCAGGAAGCCGGACTTGAGGACCGGGTCGCCCTCGATGATGTCGGTGAGGTCGACGAGCTTGCCCGCCTCCTCGTACGGCTTGATCGAGCCGCCGCCCCAGTTGAAGAAGATGTCCGGCGCGCTCGGGGAGCCCATCGCCGTGCGGAGCTTGGGGGAGTAGTCGGAGCCGGGGACCTTCTGGAGCTTGATGGTGCCGCCGGCCTTCTTCGCCGCGGCCGACTTGTTGAACCGGTCCACGCCCGCCTGCTGGACCTTCACCGCGTCGTCGCCGTACACGAACGCGGTGAGCGTCTTGCCGTCCCCGCCGCCCGAGCCGCCGCCGGAGCCGCAGGCGGTGAGGCCGGCCCCGAGGCCGGCGGTGAGCAACGAGGCGGACCCCGCGCCGAGGAACCAGCGCCTGCTGAACGAACGGCCGCCTGCGCCGCCGGTGACCTGGCCTCTACTCGACTCCATGAGAGCACCCTTCGCGAATGTTTCGGGTGTTACTTCGAATGTTCCGGGAACGTAAGGCCGTCGAAAGGGTTCGTCAAGGGGTCGCGCAGGGATACGATCCCGCACATGAAGCCCGCGAAGCCCGAGGAAATCCAGACAAGAGCGCGTGCGTCGCACTCCACGCAGACCGCGACGCTCGCCGAGATCGCCCGCCAGGCAGGCGTCTCGGCTCCGACTGTTTCGAAGGTGCTCAACGGCCGCGCGGACGTCGCGCCCGCGACCCGCACCCGCGTCGAGGACCTGCTGCGCGAGTACGGCTACCGCCGCCGACGCGCCGAGGCGACCCGGTCCCCCCTCATCGACCTGGTCTTCCACGAGCTGGAGAGCGCCTGGGCCATGGAGGTCATCCGGGGTGTGGAGAACATCGCGCGCGAGGAGGGCCTGAGCGTCGTCCTCTCCGAGAGCGCGGGGCGCCTCACCCCCGGCCGCACCTGGGCCGACCAGGTCGCCGCGCGCCGCCCGCACGGGGTCGTGCTGGTCCTGTCGGGGCTGGACGAGTCCCAGCGCGCCCTGCTCACCAGCCGCTCCATCCCGTTCGTGGTGATGGACCCGGCGGGCGACCCGGGCGACGACGTACCCTCGATCGGCGCCACCAACTGGCAGGGCGGCCTCGCCGCGACCCGTCATCTGATCGAACTCGGCCACCGGCGCATCGGCGCCATCAGCGGACCCTCGCGGATGATGTGCAGCCGCGCCCGGGTCGACGGCTACCGGGCCGCCCTGGAGACCGCCGGGCTGCCGGTCGCCGCCGACCTGATCAAGGCCGGGGACTTCCACCACGAGACCGGCTACCGGCTGGGGCTGGAGCTGCTGCGCCGCCCCGACCGCCCGACCGCCGTCTTCGCCGGCAACGACCTCCAGGCCCTCGGCCTCTACGAGGCGGCCCGCGAACTGGGCCTGCGCATCCCGGAGGACCTCAGCGTCGTCGGCTTCGACGACCTGCCGGTGGCCCGCTGGGTGGGGCCCCCGCTGACGACCGTGCGCCAGCCCCTGATGGAGATGGCCGAGGCGGCGGCCCGCCTGGTGCTGGACCTGGGGCGCCAGGACGGGGGCCCCTCGGCGGCGACGAGGGTGGAGCTGGCGACGAGTCTGGTGGTGCGCAGTAGTACGGGGGTGCCGCCACTGGCTCCCTGAAGGAAGGCAGGCGAAGCCGCCTTCCTTCAGGGGCGCGGGGAACTGCGCGACAAGCCACGACGTAGGGGTCAGCCGGCCATGAACCGATCCCGGCAGACGCCTGTCCGGAAGTTGATGTATTGACGGCTGACGCCTCCCCCTCCACACTCCTCCGAAGTCAATCGGTTGCACCACCGAAACTTTCGGAGGCACCCGCAATGAGACCCTCCCTGAGCGGCCTGCTCACCGGCCTGGCCGCCGTCGCCGCCCTGATCGTCGCCGCCCCCTCCGCCCACGCCGCCGACCCACCCCTGCGTGACCTCGCCGCGGCCAAGAACAAGGCGATCGGCACCGCCGTCACCGGCTCCAAACTCACCGGCACCTACGGCGAGATCGCGGGCCGGGAGTTCAACTGGCTCACCCCCGGCAACGCCATGAAGTGGGGCTCCGTCGAACCCACCCGGGGCAACTTCAACTGGACCGAGGCCGACCAGATCGTCGACTTCGCCGAGGCCCACGACCAGGACGTACGCGGCCACACCCTCGTCTGGCACAGCCAGAACCCGAGCTGGCTCGACAACGGCACCTGGACACCCGCGCAGCTCAGCCAGCTGATGAACGACCACATCGCCCTCGAGGTCGGCCGCTACAAGGGCCGCCTCGCCGCCTGGGACGTGGTGAACGAGCCGTTCAACGAGGACGGCACCTACCGCCAGACCCTCTGGTACAACGGCCTCGGCGCCGACTACATCGCCCAGGCCCTGACCGCCGCCCGCGCCGCCGACCCGGCCGCCAAGCTCTACATCAACGACTACAACGTCGAGGGCGTCAACGCGAAGAGCACGGCCCTCTACAACCTGGTCCGGGACCTCAAGGCACGCGGTGTCCCCATCGACGGGGTCGGCCTCCAGGCCCACCTGATCCTCGGTCAGGTCCCCTCCACGCTCCAGCAGAACATCCAGCGCTTCGCCGACCTGGGCGTGGACGTCGCCATCACCGAACTCGACATCCGGATGCAACTCCCCGCCACGGCGGCCAAGTTGGCCCAGCAGCGCACCGAGTTCGACGCCGTGGTGAAGGCCTGCGTCGCCGTGACCCGCTGCACCGGTGTGACGGTCTGGGGCTTCACCGACTCCGACTCCTGGATCCCGGACACCTTCCCCGGCGAGGGCGCGGCGACCCCGTACGACGAGAGCTACGCGCCGAAGCCCGCGTACTACGGCATCGCGACGGCGCTCGGTGGCACGGTGACCGAGCCACCGGTACCCACCGGCTGCTCGGCCGTGTACAGCGTCCCGAACCAGTGGAACACCGGCTTCACCGGCAATGTGACCATCAGTTGCGCCGCCGGATCCTCGCTCTCCTCCTGGCGGGTCACCTGGACGTTCGGGGCGGGGCAGCGGGTCGGCCAGGCGTGGAACGCGAACTGCGTCCAGACGGGTACGGCCGTCAGCTGTTCCAACGCCTCCTGGAACGGGAGCGTGCCGAGCGGCGGTTCGGTGAGCTTCGGCTTCAACGGAACCTGGAGCGGGAGCAATCCGGTGCCCACGGTGACGCTGGGCTGAGAGTGGCTGCCGAGTACTCCCGAGGACTGCAGAGGACTGAGAAGTCTGAGAATTTCCGAAGGAAAGGCGGCATGAGGTTCTGCCCGTAACAATTCGGACGTAAGTTCCTGTGCGTGAATGGTGAAGAAAGCGCGTTCGGGGGCGGCAGCGGGGACCCGGCCCGACGGCGGCGTCGGCTGAGAATCGCCGGGTGCCTGCTCGCCGGGGTCCTCGTGGTCGGGGCGGGCGGGGCGGGTTGGGCGTTCTGGCGGCTGAACGACAACATCGCGAGTGTCGACATCGACGCCGCCCTCGGCGACAACCGCCCCGCGAAGATCCGTTCCTCCCCGGATCCGTTCGCGTCGGATCCGTCCGCGTCAAATCCGTCGGCGTCGGCCGCCGCCGAGGCCCTGCCGAGCGGCGCCCTGAACATCCTCGTCCTCGGCTCCGACTCCCGCAGCGGCAAGGAGAACGCGGAACTCGGCGGCGGCGACGAGGGCGCGGGGGCCCGCTCGGACACGGCGATGGTCGTCCACGTCGACGAGGGGCGCACCGGGGCGACGGTCGTCAGCATCCCCCGCGACACCCTCGTCACCCGCCCGTCCTGCCCGCTGGAGTCGGGCGGCTCGACGGCGGTGGCGTACAACGTGATGTTCAACAGCGCGTACGCGGTCGGCGGCCCGGTCTGCGCGGTCAAGACGGTCGAGTCGATGACGGACGTCCGCATGGACCACTACATCGAGATCGACTTCGCCGGCTTCGCGAAGCTCGTCGACGCCCTCGGCGGCGTCACGGTCACCACGGACGAGGACATCGACGACGAGGACAGCCATCTGACCCTGGACGCCGGCACCCACCACCTGGACGGCGAACAGGCCCTCGCCCTGGCCCGCACCCGCCACGGCATCGGCGACGGCAGCGACCTCGGCCGCATCGGCCTCCAGCAGACACTGGTCAAGGCCCTGCTGGACCAGATCTCCTCGACCGACCTCCTGACCAACCCCGCGCAGCTCTACCGGGCCGCCGACGCGATCACCGGAAGCCTGACGACGGACACCGGACTGGACTCGCTGGGGGAGCTGGTGAGCCTGGGCAAGAGCCTGAACGGCCTGACCTCGGCCGAGACGGAGACCGTGATGATGCCGGTGGTCACGGCCGCGTACGACCGCAACCGGGTGGTGGCGGACGAGCCGGAGGCGAGCCGGTTGTGGGAGTCGCTGAGGTAGCGGAGAAAAAGTTTCTCGGAAAATCCGGCGGCGGTGTCGATCCGGTGTGCGGTCGTTCGACGCATGGGTGAGAGTCGGGGACAGGCCCCGCCCGCTGATGCCGTAGGAGTCACCATGCCGCGTTATCTGTCGCTGGTTCAGATCGACGAGAAGACCGCCCCCGCCGAGGGGCCCAGCCCCGAGCTGATGCAACGGATGGGGGAGCTGCTGGAGGAGATCACCAAGGCGGGGGTCATGCTCGACACCGCCGGCCTGACGCCGACCGCGCAAGGGGCGCGCGTGCACTGGGAGGGCGGCAGGATCTCCGTCACGGACGGGCCGTTCACCGAGTCCAAGGAGGTCGTCGGCGGCTATGCGCTGATGCAGTGCAAGGACATGGCCGAGGCGATCGAGTGGACCAAGCGGTTCCTGAAGGTGCACGAGGAGCACTGGACGGTGACGTGCGAGGTGCGGGAGATCATGGAGGGCTGAGCCCGCCTGGCGAGGCCGCTGGCGAGGCCGCTTCTCGGACGCCTGGGATGTCGTGTCTGATGGTGGGCTGTGACCTCACAGCCCACCCCGCCCATGCCCCCACCCAAGGACCCCGACCCGGACACGGCCATCGAGACCGTGTTCCGGATCGAGTCGCCCAGAGTCATCGCCGGTGTCGCGCGGATCGTGCGGGACGTCGGGATCGCGGAGGAGTTGGCACAGGACGCGCTGGTCGCCGCGCTGGAGCGATGGCCGAGGGACGGGGTGCCGGACAATCCAGGCGCCTGGCTCATGGCGACGGCCAAGCACCGGGCGATCGACCTCGTGCGCCGCCGGGAGCGGTACGCGCGCAAGCTCGCGGAGGTGGGGCGGGACCTGGAGGCGGCGGGGCCGTATCTCGATCAGCCGTCCGACCCGGACGACATCGACGACGACCTGCTCCGCCTGGTCTTCACGGCCTGCCACCCGGTGCTGTCCGCCGAGGCCCGCATCGCCCTCACCCTGCGGCTGCTCGGCGGCCTGACCACCACCGAGATCGCCCGCGCCTTCCTGACCCCCGAGCCGACGCTCGCCCAGCGCATCGTCCGCGCCAAGCGCACGCTGGCCACGAGGAACGTCGCCTTCGAGGTGCCGTACGGCCCCGACCGGGAGGCCCGCCTCGACTCCGTCCTGGAGGTCATCTACCTGATCTTCAACGAGGGGTACGCGGCCACCGCGGGCGACGACCTGCTGCGCCCGGCGCTGTGCGAGGACGCCCTCCGACTGGCGCGCGTGCTGGCCCAGTTGATGCCCAAGGAGCCCGAGGTGCACGGTCTGGTCGCCCTGCTGGAGCTCCAGGAGTCGCGGGCGGCCACCCGCACGGGGCCCGCCGGGGAGCCGGTCCTGCTGCGGGACCAGGACCGCCGCCGCTGGAACCGCCTCCTCATCGCCCGGGGCTTCACCGCCCTCGGCCGTGCCACCGCCGCCGCGCAGGGGGCCCCGGGCCCGTACGCCCTCCAGGCGGCCATCGCCGCGTGCCACGCCCAGGCGTACACCTACGACGAGACGGACTGGCCGAGGATCGCCACGCTGTACGCCCTGCTGGCCGCCCGCGCCCCGTCCCCCGTGGTCGAACTGAACCGCGCGGTCGCCGTCTCCATGGCCGAGGGCCCCGGCCCCGCCCTGGAGATCGTGGACAGCCTCGCCGCCGAACCCGCCCTGCGGGACTACCACTTGCTGCCGAGCGTGCGCGGCGACCTCCTCCACCGCCTGGGCCGCACGGAGGAGGCGCGCGCGGAGTTCCTCCGGGCGGCCACCCTGACCCACAACGAACGCGAGCGGGCGTTGATGCTGGCGAGGGCGCAGGAGGAGTGAAGGGGCGGACGACGCGCGGACGACGCGCGGTTGAGAGGCGGGTGAGGGTGGGTGGGTGGCGGCGGGACGTGAGTGGGTGGGTGGCGCATCGAGGGCATCGGGCGGGGCATTCACGCGTGAGGACATCGGGCGGCGCATCCACGCGTGAGGGCCGCGGGCGGGGCATTCACGCGCGGCTGCTCCGTCTGCGGGGCGCGCGTCCCGCGTGGCGGGGCGAGGTGAGCAGCGCGGCGATGCCGTGAGGCGCTGCCCGGGAGCCGCACGACGGGCTGCCACGGACCGCGACGGCGGCCACGGCTACGGGGTCAGCCGGCGGCCCCACCTACGGGGTCGGCCGCCGGCCACGGCTACGGGCCCGGCCGCGTGGCCGGTAACGGCGATGGCGCGGACGGGCGCCAGCGCCTCCGGCAACCCGGCGCCTCCGGCAGCCCGGCGCCTCCGGCAGCCCGGCGCCTCCGGCAGCCCGGCCCCTCCGGTGCCCCGGCCTCTCCGGCGCCCCGGCCTCTCCGGTGCCCAGGCCCCTCGGCCTCTCCGGCCTCTCCGGCGCCCCTCGGCACCCTCGGCGCCCCCGGCACCCCGGTATCCCTGCGGAGCAGGCACCCCCGGCGGAACCGGGGCCCTACGCCGGGTGGCCGATCAGCATCGTCGGGGCGCCTGCGACGCGGGTCAGGAAGACCGTTGCCGCGTTGCGGCCCTGTGGCTTGACCTTCTTGCGCAGTTCCTCCGGCTCCACGGCCGACCCCCGCTTCTTCACGGTGAGGATGCCGACCTCGCGCTCCCGCAGTAGGGCCTTCAACTTCTTCACGTTGAAGGGAAGCCGGTCGGTGATCTCGTACGCCGTCGCGTACGGGGTGACATGGTGCTCGTCGGCGGTGACGTAGGCGATCGTGGGGTCGATCAGCCCGCCCGCCAGTTCCTCGGCGACCTCGGCGACCAGGTGGGCGCGGATCACGGCGCCGTCGGGCTCGTACAGGTACCGGCCCACCGGACGGACCGGCGGGTCGGGCAGCATCGTGTCGGGCGTGGCGCGGATCCCGGCCTCGGCGGGCAGCAGCATCGCCCGCCGCGCCCCCGGCGTCCCGTCCGCACGGAACCAGAGCACGGCCTCCTTCACGTCCCCACCGTCCGAGATCCACTCGGCCTCGGCCTCCGGCGGGATCGCCTCGTGCGGGATGCCGGGCGCGATCTTCAGCGCGCCGAGCGGGGCCTTCAGCGCGGCGGACACGGCCCAGGACAGGGGCGGGGAGTAGGCCTCCGGGTCGAAGATCCGGCCGCGCTTGGAGGAACGCCGGGCGGGGTCGACGAACACGGCGTCGTACCCGGCCGTGTCCACCTCCGTCACATCCGCCTCGCGCACCTCGACCAGCCCGGCGAGCCCGAGCGCGTCGGCGTTGGCGCGGGCCACCGCCACGGTCAGCGGGTCGCGGTCGACGGCCAGCACCCGGATCCCGGCCCGCGCGAACGCGATCGCGTCCCCGCCGATCCCGCAGCACAGGTCGGCGACCGACCGCACGCCCAGCGCCCGGAAACACTCGGCCCGGTACGTCGCCACGCTCGTCCTGGTCGACTGTTCGACCCCGTTCGGCGTGAAGAACATTCGCTCGGCGTCCGCCGCGCCGAACTTCGCCACGGCCCGCTGCCGCAGCCGGGCCTGTGCCAGCGCGGCCGAGACCAGGTCCGCCGGGTGGTCGCGGCGCAGCCGGGTCGCCACGGCCAGCTCCCGCGCGGGCTCGGTGTCGCGCACCTCGTCGAGGAGGGCACGGCCCTCGGGGGTGAGGAGGGGGGTGAGGAAGGCGGCGGGGTCGAGGTCGTTCACCGGGACATTGTCGGTCAGGGGGACGGGGCGGGGGCCGGGGGGAGGGTGGTGTGGGCCAGTCGGTGGATGGTCGGGGGACGGCGGCGGTGTCGGGGCGGTGGAGGCGGGGCGCCCTGCGAGGATGCGGCGCCATGCGATTCGTACGACAAAATGATCTAAAGGGTGCGAAACGGGTGACCGGGAGGGGGTGCGGCGGCGTCCGGGGCGGCATCGTGCTCCTCGCCGTCGCGGCCGTGGTGTCCGGATGCGGCGGGGGAGGCGCCGAGAAGGCCCTGGAGCGGGGCTCCGCCGGGCTGCGCGGTGGCGCCGAGGCCGGGGCGGCCGCCGGGACCGCCGAACCCGCCCACGGCCGGCCGGGCGGGGCGCGACAGCACGGACAGCGGCGCCTCGACGCGCCCGCCGCGCGGGCCCTGGACGCGTACGCCGGGAAGGTGCGCCGGGCGCACGCGGCGCGGGTCGCCGCAGCGAAGCGCTGGGGGCTGGCGAAGGTGCCGCTGAGCGCGCCCGCGCCGCCGGCGCGGAAGCCGGAGCTCAGGACCCGCAAGGGATTCGAGGTCGACGGCCATGTCGAGGACGGCCTTCCCCCGGTCTTCACCACCGTCCCCACCCGTCACAAGGTCGTCTTCCTCACCATCGACGACGGCGCCGAGAAGGACCCCGCGTTCCTGCGGATGATGACCGACCTGCGGATCCCGTACACCGCCTTCCTCAGCGACTACCTGATCAAGGAGGACTACGGCTATTTCGAGCGGATGCGGGACCGTGGCGTCGCCCTCCACAACCACACCCTCCGCCACCGCCATCTGCCCGCGCTCTCCTACGCCGCCCAGAAGCGGGAGATCTGCGGGATGCAGGACGTGCTCGAGAGGCGGTACGGCACCCGGCCCACCCTCTTCCGGCCGCCGTACGGCAGCTACGACCGGGACACCCTCCGCGCCGCCGCGACCTGCGGCGTCGAGGCCGTCCCCCTGTGGAACGAGGAGGTGTTCGTCGACCGCTGGGACTACCGCGAGTCGGACCGCGAACTCCGCCCCGGCGACATCGTCCTCAGCCACTTCCGGGGCCCGTCCGACTGGAAGGGCACCATGCCCGACATGATCCGCCGCTTCCTGAACCTGGTCACCGCCGAGGGGTACGCGGTGGCGAGGCTGGAGGACTACCTGTGAGGCGGGGCGGGGACCGACGGGGCCGCGGGGAGTGGCTGCAGCGGGGAGCGTTCGGGGCGAGCGGGGCACACGGGGCGAGTGGCGAGCGCTGGGCGCGTAGGGCGCGTAGGGCGCGTGGCGCATGCGGCGGGGCGCGTCGTCGGGGGTGCGTTTCGACGTCCCGATCTGCGACGTCCCGATCTGCGACGTCCCGATCTGCGGCGGTTCGGGCCACGGCGGTTCGGGCGTCGGCAGTCCGCGTGGGTGCCGCCCTCTCCGTCGTCACGGTCCTGGCCGCTCTGCTCCTCGCCGGGTGCGTCACCGCGCACCCGGACCCCGCCGATCCCGGCGTTCGCGCCGCCGGCCCGGGAGGCAGGACGGCGAGCGAGAGCCAGCCGCCGACGCACGGTCCGACGCGGCCATCGAAACCGCCATCGAAACCGCCATCGACACCGCCCCGCCGACCGGAGCTCGCGCCGCCCCCTGCCTCCCCGTCACCCACGCCGCCTGCGCCCCTCTCGGTTCAGCCCTCCCTCACCCCACCCCCCTACCGCCGCTGGGGCCTGGACGCCCCCCTCGCCGCCGCGCCGCAGCCCCCCGACCGGCAGTCGGCTCCGCGCGCCGCCGCGCCCGGGCTGCTGCCCGTCGTCGATCGTGTGCCCACCCGGGACAAGGTCGTCTTCCTCACCTACGACGACGGGGCCGAGCGGGATCCCCGGTTCGTCGACATGGTGCGTGAGCTGCGGCTGCCGGTGAGCATGTTCCTGACGGACAGCGTCGTGGGCCCGGGATACGGCCACTTCGCCCGGCTACGGGCGGTCGGCGCGACCGTGCAGAACCACACGCTCGACCACACCGCCCTGCGCGGCCTGCCGTACGCCGGACAGCGCGCCGAGATCTGCGGCCAGCAGAACAAGCTCAAGCAGCGCTTCGGCGTCCGGCCGACCCTCTTCCGCCCGCCCTACGGCGTCCACGACACCACCACGCTCCGCGCCGCCGCCGACTGCGGCCTCTCCGCGGTCGTCCTGTGGCGCGCGTCCATGCAGATCCACGACCTGCGCTACGCCGTCGGCGACCGCCTCCGCCCCGGCGACATCGTCCTCGCCGGATTCCGGGGCCCGGACCAGCTGAAAGGCACCACCCTCACGGAGATGACGACCCGGCTGCTGCGCCGCGTCCAGGAGCAGGGCCTGACGGTCGGCCGCCTGGAGGACTACCTCTGAAGCCCCTCGAAAGCCCCTCCGAGGTCCCCTCCGACACCCGCCGCAACCCGCTCGATTAGCAGTCCGCTTGACCGAGTGCTAATCGCGGTCATAGTCTCAGGTCTGGCACTCCCCCCTGGAGAGTGCCAACAACGCGACGGGCAGGTCCGGCACCCGCGACGACGGATCCACCTGGTCGCCACCTCAGACAGTTAACCCCGTGAGATCTCCGAAGGGGGAGGTCGGATCGTGACGACCACCAGCTCCAAGGTTGCCATCAAGCCGCTCGAGGACCGCATCGTGGTCCAGCCGCTCGACGCCGAGCAGACCACCGCCTCTGGCCTGGTCATCCCGGACACCGCGAAGGAGAAGCCCCAGGAGGGCGTCGTCCTCGCCGTGGGTCCGGGTCGCTTCGAGGACGGCCAGCGGCTGCCGCTCGACGTCTCCGTCGGCGACATCGTGCTGTACAGCAAGTACGGCGGCACCGAGGTGAAGTACAACGGCGAGGAGTACCTCGTCCTCTCGGCTCGCGACGTGCTCGCGATCGTCGAGAAGTAGTTCACCCGCTTCCTCGCGAAGCACCTTGCTTTTGAGCTGCGCCCTTGGCCCCCCGCGACCACTAATCAGCCGGGCGTCGGGGGCGCAGTTCGTTTCACCCACGTTTTCCGAGAGGGCTGAACCGCTCCCATGGCGAAGATCCTGAAGTTCGACGAGGACGCCCGTCGCGCCCTCGAGCGCGGCGTCAACAAGCTTGCCGACACGGTCAAGGTGACGATCGGCCCCAAGGGCCGCAACGTCGTCATCGACAAGAAGTTCGGCGCCCCCACCATCACCAACGACGGTGTGACCATCGCCCGCGAGGTAGAGGTCGAGGACCCGTACGAGAACCTCGGCGCCCAGCTGGTGAAGGAGGTGGCGACCAAGACCAACGACATCGCGGGTGACGGCACCACCACCGCCACCGTGCTCGCCCAGGCGCTCGTGCGCGAGGGCCTGAAGAACGTCGCCGCCGGTGCCTCCCCGGCCGCCCTGAAGAAGGGCATCGACGCCGCGGTCAAGGCCGTGTCCGAGGAGCTCCTCGCGACCGCCCGCCCGATCGACGAGAAGTCCGACATCGCGGCCGTCGCCGGTCTGTCCGCCCAGGACCAGCAGGTCGGCGAGCTCATCGCCGAGGCGATGGACAAGGTCGGCAAGGACGGTGTCATCACCGTCGAGGAGTCCAACACCTTCGGTCTGGAGCTGGACTTCACCGAGGGCATGGCCTTCGACAAGGGCTACCTGTCGCCGTACTTCGTCACGGACCAGGAGCGTATGGAGGCCGTCCTCGACGACCCGTACATCCTCATCCACCAGGGCAAGATCGGCGCCATCGCCGACCTGCTGCCGCTGCTGGAGAAGGTCATCCAGGCCAACGCCTCGAAGCCGCTGCTGATCATCGCCGAGGACGTCGAGGGCGAGGCCCTGTCGACCCTGGTCGTCAACAAGATCCGCGGCACCTTCAACGCGGTCGCCGTCAAGGCCCCCGGCTTCGGTGACCGTCGCAAGGCGATGCTGCAGGACATGGCGACGCTGACCGGCGCCGAGGTCATCTCCGAGGAGGTCGGCCTCAAGCTCGACCAGGTCGGTCTCGACGTGCTCGGCTCCGCCCGCCGCGTCACCGTCACCAAGGACGACACCACGATCGTCGACGGCGCCGGTGACTCCGGTGCCGTGCAGGGCCGCGTCGCCCAGATCAAGGCCGAGATCGAGAACACGGACTCCGACTGGGACCGCGAGAAGCTGCAGGAGCGCCTCGCGAAGCTGGCCGGCGGCGTGTGCGTCATCAAGGTCGGCGCCGCCACCGAGGTGGAGCTGAAGGAGAAGAAGCACCGTCTGGAGGACGCCATCTCCGCGACCCGCGCCGCGGTCGAGGAGGGCATCGTCTCCGGTGGTGGCTCCGCGCTCGTCCACGCCGTGAAGGTCCTCGAGGGCAACCTCGGCAAGACCGGCGACGAGGCCACGGGTGTCGCGGTCGTCCGCAAGGCCGCCGTCGAGCCGCTGCGCTGGATCGCCGAGAACGCCGGCCTGGAGGGCTACGTCATCACCTCCAAGGTCGCCGAGCTCGACAAGGGCCAGGGCTTCAACGCCGCCACCGGCGAGTACGGCGACCTGGTCAAGTCCGGCGTCATCGACCCGGTCAAGGTCACCCGCTCCGCCCTGGAGAACGCCGCGTCCATCGCCTCCCTCCTGCTCACGACCGAGACCCTGGTCGTCGAGAAGAAGGAAGAGGAGCCGGCCGACGCGGGCCACGGCCACGGTCACGGCCACGCCCACTGACGCACGACGTCGGTAAGCGGTAAGCGGTAGACGAAGGCCCGGCACCCCACCCTTGGGATGCCGGGCCTTCGCACGCCCCGCGCTGCCCGCCGCCCCCCGCTCCCGCGCCGCCTACTGTTCCAGCGCGTCGAGTGCGCCCAGCTGCCCCATCAGCCCGAGCCGGTCGTACTCCCACCAGCCCTCGACGATCTTCCCGTCCGACGAGAAGCGGTGGATCGTCGTGCCGGTCATGCTGACCTCCCGCCCGGTGGCCGCGATCCCGAGGAAGTCGCCCTGGTGCGTGGCGTTCCACGTCCAGCGCGTGCACACCCGGTCACCCTGCGCGATCTGGTCCCGGATCGCGAACGAGAAGTCGAAGGCGGCCCGCCACATGCCGACCTCGCGCCTGACCGCGTCCATGCCGATGGCGTCCTGTGGGTTGGCCGGATCGTGGTCGTGATAGTCCTCGATCAGCACGTCGTCGAGCGGCGGCAGTTCGCCCTCGGTCGCGATCGTCTCGAAGAACCTGCGCGCGTTCGCCGCGTACAGCTGCTCGTCGCGCACCACGTCCAGATCGGTGAACGTGGGCATCTCCTCGCACAGCGCCACCATCTCCTGGAAGATCCGCTCCGTCTCCGGCAGCCCGGAGTTGCGCATCGCCTCCTCGTACGACGGGAACTCCACGATCTCCACGAAGTGCGACCCGTCCGAGCGGTCCTTCCCGATCACGCTGTGCGTCGCGGTCCGCTTCCCCCTGGTCTGCTCCACCCAGGTGTCCATCAGCCGGTTCATCTCGTCGAACCGGCTGGTCCTGCAGTCGATGAGCTGCACGAATGTCATGACACACCGCCTCCCGACCCCCCTGGGTCCGGACGAACAGCTCCATTGTCCCGCCGGGCCGCCGCGCTCACCCGCTGGACCGTTCCGCGCCCGCTACTGCGGCCCGTACTTCCGTCCCGTCTTCGAGCTGATCCCGCCCAGCAGCCCGCGCGGCACCACCTTCACCACACCCATCAGGGCCTTGTACCGGGGGTCGGGGATGGAGACGGTCCGGCCGCGGGAGAGGTCGGCGAGGGCGGCGGTGACGAGCTTGTCGGCGTCGAGCCACATCCAGGAGGGGATGTTGTCGGTGCCCATGCCGGCCCGGTCGTGGAACTCGGTACGGACGAAGCCGGGGCACAGCGCCATCAGCCGCACCCCGGTGCCGGCCAGATCGCGCGCGGCACCCTGCGTGAACTGCACGACCCACGCCTTCGACGCCCCGTACGTGCCGCGCGGCACGAACGCCGCGACCGAGGCCACGTTCACCACGCCGCCCCGGCCGCGCTCGCGCATGGCCTCGGTGGCCGCCGAGGTGAGGCGCAGGACCGCCTCGCAGTGCACCTTGAGCATCCGCAGCTCGTCGGCCATGGAGACGTCGAGGTAACGGCCCTTGTTGCCGAAGCCGGCGTTGTTGACCAGCAGGTCGACCGGGTTCCTGCGGTCCGCCAGCCGCCGGGCCACCGACTCGATGCCCTCGTCCGTCGCGAGGTCCGCCGTCAGCACCTCCGCCTCGATGCCGTGGCGGTCGTGCAGTTCGGTCGCCTGCTCCCGCAGCCGCTTGGTGTCACGCGCCACCAGCACCAGGTTGTGCCCGTCCGCCGCCAGCCGCCGCGCGAAGGCGGCACCGATCCCCGCGGTCGATCCCGTAATCAGAGCCGTTGTCATGGCGCAAGCGTAGTGACCGGGACTGCGGGGGTCCGCTTGCTCCACCGCACGTTCACCAGCGACTTCGCCGACGCCCCGGCGAACCCCCGCACCACCGTGGCACCTTCACCGGCACCCCGTCCCGCACAGGCCCGTCACTCCTGCGCCGCCACGTACTTCCGCGCGATCTCCAGCACCTCGGGATGCAACGCCTCGCCCGCCGCCAACAGCCGCGGCAGCAGGGAGTGTTGATCCATCGTGGCGCGGAAGGCGAGAGCCACGGTGACGTCGTGGTCGGGCCGGTGCACGATCTCGATCGGGTCGCCCGCGCTGATCTCGCCCGGCCGGATCACCCGCAGATACGCGCCGGGCGCGCCCTGGCGGGTGAAACGCTTGACCCAGCCCCGCTCGCCCAGGTGGCGCTGGAAGTTGAGACAGGGGACGCGGCCGGACGTGACCTCCAGGACCACCTCGGAGCCGATCCGCCAGCGCTCGCCGATGAGGGCGCCGGAGACGTCGAGGCCCTCGGTGGTGAGGTTCTCGCCGAAGACGCCGCTGGGCAGGGTGCGGCCCAGCTCGCGCTCCCAGCCGTCCAGGTCCTCCCGGGCGAAGGCGTAGACCGCCTGGTCGTCGCCACCGTGGTGCTTCGTGTTGCACACCGCGTCCCCGGCCACCCCGCTGGCGCCGACCCCCTTGGGTCCGGGCGCCGCCACCCGCACCGGCCCGTCCACCGGCCGCTTGTCGATGCCCGAGACCCTCTTCGACTCCTCCACGACGTCGACGGCCTTGGCACGCCCCACATTCAGTGACAGAAGCTTCATACAGGCACGGTAGGCGGCGGACGGTCAAAGCGTCGACGGGGTATTCAGCGCGCGGTCCAAGCCCCGCTTATGCTCGACCGCGTGATCGAGGCCCGCCATCTCCGTGTCCTGCGCGCCGTCGCCGCCACCGGCTCCTTCTCGGCGGCCGGACGGGAACTCGGCTGCACCCAGCCCGCCGTCAGCCAGCAGATGAAGGCGCTCGAATCCTCCGTCGGCACCCCGCTGCTGGTCCGCACCGGCCGCGAGATGCGGCTGACCCAGGCGGGCGAGGCCCTGGTACGGCACGCGGCCGGCATCCTCGCCGGGCTCACCGCGGCCGAGGAGGAGGTCGCCGCCATCGCCGGGCTGCGGGCCGGACGGGTCCGCCTGGTCTCGTTCCCGAGCGGCAGTTCCACCCTCGTGCCCACCGCCCTGGCCGCCCTGCGCGCCGATCACCCCGGCACCCGGGTCTCGCTGGAGGAGGCCGAACCGCCGCGCTCGGTCGAGATGCTCCGTGACGGCGACTGCGACATCGCGCTCGCCTTCCGCTACGAGGGCGCGGCCGGAGCCGAGGAGGGGGAGTGGGACGACCTGGTCGTGCGCCCGCTGCTCATGGACCGGCTCGTCGGGCTCGTCCCGCAGGGGCACCGACTGGCCCGCGCGGGCTCCATCGGCATCGGGGAACTGGCCGGGGAGTCCTGGATCGCCGGCTGTCCGCGCTGCCGGGGGCAGCTGGTGCGGGTCTGTGAGAGCGCGGGCTTCACGCCCCGGATCGACTTCGCGACCGACGACTACCCGGCGGTGGTCGGTCTGGTGGGCGCGGGGCTGGGGGTCGCGGTGCTGCCGGAGCTGGCCGTGGAGTCCGTACGCCCCAAGGGGGTCCGCACGGTGTCGGTCGAGCCGGTGGTGCACCGGGAGATCGTGGCGCTCACCCTGCCGGACCTGGCTCTGGTGCCCACGGTCGCGGCGACGCTGGACCGGCTGGCCGGAGCGGCCGCGCGCTAGCGCCTGGGAGCACGGGCATCTGGTGCCCGCGCTGAAGAAACGTTCTTTCAGGTGTCCGAACCGGTCTCGCTGCCGGACGCGGACGCCGTCACCAGCCGGTGGCGCGCCCTGCCCATGAGCTCCTCGCGCTCGTCCTCGGTCAGCCCGCCCCACACGCCGTACGGCTCGCGCACCGCGAGGGCGTGGGCCGCGCACTGCGCGCGTACCGGGCATCGCATGCAGACCTCTTTGGCCGAGTTCTCACGAGCGCTCCGTGCCGCACCGCGTTCTCCTTCGGGGTGGAAGAAGAGTGAGCTGTCGACCCCACGGCAGGCCGCGAGGAGCTGCCAGTCCCACAGATCAGCGTTCGGTCCGGGAAGGCGGGAGAAATCTGCCATTGCGTGTCCCCTTGTTGCCGTTCTGGGAGGAGATGTTGCCCATGACCGTACATCGACTATCTAAGGAGATGAAAATATGACTCATTGCGAATCTAGCCTCAGACACCAATAAATGGGAACAAAAACGTCTGAATGGGGCATAGGTTGTGATGAAACGTTGAGGGTCCCTGCGCATGTCTGCACCGTGTCCGCCCCCTCACGTAGAGTGCCGAAGGTGACCAGCCATCCCGTAACTCTTTCGAGTGACCGTCGTTGAGACGGGCGGAGGCGGTTGAAGGAACAAGCGCTCGGGCAGGCGTTCGTGTCCGCTCGTGAGTGTCGACCGCACAGGTGACGATTTCGTACCAGCCTGGAGGCTCAAGGTGACGCGCATCAGCTGCGGAGGGCGGCCATGACATCCGTCCTCGTCTGCGACGACTCCCCGCTTGCCCGAGAGGCGCTGCGCCGCGCGGTGGCGACCGTGCCCGGCGTCGAGCGCGTGACCACGGCGGCCAACGGCGAGGAAGTCCTCCGCCGCTGGGGGGCCGACCGCTCGGACCTGATTCTGATGGACGTACGCATGCCCGGTCTGGGCGGCGTCGAGACCGTGCGGCGGCTGCTGTCCGCCGACCCCGGGGCGCGCATCATCATGCTCACCGTCGCCGAGGACCTGGACGGCGTGGCCCTCGCGGTCGCCGCCGGAGCCCGGGGCTACCTGCACAAGGACGCCTCCCGCGCGGAGCTGCGCGCCACGGTGACCCAGGCCCTCGCCGACCCCACCTGGCGGCTCGCCCCGCGCCGGCTGCGCTCGGCCGAGATGGGTGCCGCGCCGACGCTCACCGCCCGCGAGATCCAGGTCCTGGAGGGCATGAGCCACGGCCGTTCCAACGCGGAGATCGGTCGCGAGCTGTTCCTCTCCGAGGACACGGTCAAGACCCACGCCCGGCGCCTGTTCAAGAAGCTCGGCGCCTCGGACCGCGCGCACGCGGTGGCGCTCGGTTTCCGCTGGGGTCTGGTCCGCTGAGTGGACCGTGCCGGGGGTGGTCCCCCACAAGGGAGGAGCCCCGCCTGCCGCACGGCGGGCGGGGACGACGAGACGATCCGCCGGGTGCCCGCTGCTCGTTTCGCCGCGGATGCCGCATCCTTGAGGTGTGGAGTTCCTAGGGGAGCAGTCGAACGAGCGGGAGGGGAGGGCGCAGGAGATGAGTTCCGGCGCGCCTGCTCATAACGCTTCGGTGCACAACCATGGACGTGGCGCCACGGACCGGACGGCCGCAAGGCACCATGGACCGATGCGCGACGACGAGACGACAGTGATCGGTGCGCTCGTGCATCGCGCGGTCGACGGGGACGAGCAGGCCACGCACGATCTGCTCGCCCATGTCCACCCCTTGGCGCTGCGCTACTGCCGCACCCGGCTGTCCCGGCTGCCGGGCGACGCGCGGCACTTCGTGGAGGACCTGGCGCAGGAGGTCTGTGTCGCCGTCCTCCTCGCGCTGCCGCGCTACAAGGACACCGGAAGGCCGTTCGAGGCGTTCGTCTTCGCCATCGCCGGCCACAAGGTCGCCGACCTCCAGCGGGCCGCGATGCGCCACCCCGGGTCGACGGCCGTCCCCTCGGACGAGATGCCGGAGCGCCCCGACGACTCCCTCGGTCCCGAGGAGCGCGCCCTGCTCAGCAGCGACGCCGAGTGGGCCAAGAAGCTCCTGGCCAACCTCCCGGAGAACCAGCGTGAGCTGCTGCTGCTGAGGATCGCGGTGGGGCTCACGGCCGAGGAGACCGGGCAGATGCTGGGGATGTCACCGGGCGCGGTCCGGGTGGCCCAGCACCGGGCACTGAGCAGACTCCGGGCACTGGCCGAGCAGTGACCGTACGGCTCCCAGGGCGCCCCGCATGAACAGGCGGGGCGCCTTTTCCGTACGAATATACGAAGCCCGGCCGTACTTCGTACCGTGGAATGTGTGCCCCGCGCTTCCCGTTAGCATGGACATCCGCACCGATCAAGGCCATTTGGGGAAGGTGTCATGACTGCCAACGTCGACGGAGTGCCCGATAAATTCGCGACGCTCGGGCTGACCTACGACGACGTGCTGCTGCTGCCGGGCGCGTCGGACATGGCACCCGACGAGATCGACACCGCCTCGTACGTCTCCAAGAACGTGCGGGTGAACATCCCGCTGCTCTCGGCCGCGATGGACAAGGTGACCGAGTCCCGCATGGCCATCGCCATGGCCCGCCAGGGCGGCGTCGGCGTGCTGCACCGCAACCTGTCCATCGAGGACCAGGCCAACCAGGTCGACCTGGTGAAGCGCTCCGAGTCCGGCATGGTCGCCGACCCGATCACCGTGCACCCGGACGCCACGCTCGCCGAGGCCGACGCGCTCTGCGCCAAGTTCCGCATCAGCGGCGTCCCGGTGACCGACGGCAACAAGAAGCTGCTCGGCATCGTCACCAACCGCGACATGGCCTTCGAGACCGACCGCACGCAGCGGGTCCGGGACGTCATGACGCCGATGCCGCTGGTCACCGGCAAGGTCGGCATCTCCGGCGTCGAGGCCATGGAGCTGCTGCGCAAGCACAAGATCGAGAAGCTGCCGCTGGTCGACGACGCGGGCATCCTCAAGGGCCTCATCACGGTCAAGGACTTCGTCAAGGCCGAGAAGTACCCGCACGCGGCCAAGGACGGCGAGGGCCGACTCCTCGTCGGCGCGGCCGTCGGTGTCGCCGGTGACGCCTTCGAGCGCGCCCAGGCCCTCATCGAGAACGGCGTCGACTTCATCGTCGTCGACACCGCCCACGGCCACTCCCGCCTGGTCGGCGACATGGTCGCCAAGATCAAGTCGAACTCCTCCGGCGTCGACGTCATCGGCGGCAACATCGCCACGCGTGACGGTGCCCAGGCCCTGATCGACGCCGGCGTGGACGGCATCAAGGTCGGCGTCGGTCCCGGCTCCATCTGTACGACCCGTGTCGTCGCCGGCATCGGCGTCCCGCAGGTCACCGCGATCTACGAGGCCTCCCTCGCCGCCAAGGAGGCCGGTATCCCGGTCATCGGCGACGGTGGCCTGCAGTACTCCGGCGACATCGCCAAGGCCCTGGTCGCGGGCGCCGACACCGTGATGCTCGGCTCGCTGCTCGCGGGCTGCGCCGAGTCGCCGGGCGAGCTGCTGTTCATCAACGGCAAGCAGTTCAAGTCGTACCGGGGCATGGGTTCGCTGGGCGCCATGCAGTCGCGCGGCGACCGCAAGTCGTTCTCCAAGGACCGCTACTTCCAGGAGGGCGTCGCCTCCGACGAGCAGCTCGTCCCCGAGGGCATCGAGGGCCAGGTGCCCTACCGCGGCCCGCTCTCCTCGGTCGTGCACCAGCTGGTCGGCGGCCTGCGCCAGTCGATGTTCTACGTCGGCGGCCGTACCGTCCCGGACCTCCAGGCCAACGGCCGGTTCGTCCGGATCACCTCCGCGGGCCTCAAGGAGAGCCACCCGCACGACATCCAGATGACCGTCGAGGCGCCGAACTACAGCCGTAAGTAGACAGCGGACCTCGTGAGGGCGGCCTCGGTGCATCCGGGGCCGCCCTCGTCGTGCCCGTCGGCGATACTGGTAGACGCTGAACGCATCAGGGAAAGGCCACAGACGTGACTGAGATCGAGATCGGGCGCGGCAAGCGCGGCCGCCGGGCGTACGCCTTCGACGACATCGCCGTCGTCCCCAGCCGCCGTACGCGGGACCCGAAGGAGGTCTCGATCGCCTGGCAGATCGACGCCTACCGCTTCGAGCTGCCGTTCCTGGCCGCCCCCATGGACTCGGTCGTCTCCCCGGCCACCGCGATCCGCATCGGCGAGCTGGGCGGCCTCGGCGTCCTCAACCTCGAAGGGCTCTGGACCCGGTACGAGGACCCGCAGCCGCTGCTCGACGAGATCACCGGCCTGCCCGACGAGGCCGCGACCCGCCGCCTCCAGGAGATCTACGCCGCTCCCATCAAGGAGGAGCTGATCGGGCAGCGCATCAAGGAGGTGCGCGACTCCGGTGTGGTGACCGCCGCCGCGCTCTCGCCGCAGCGCACGGCCCAGTTCTCCAAGGCCGTCGTGGACGCGGGTGTCGACATCTTCGTCATCCGCGGTACGACTGTGTCGGCGGAGCACGTCTCCGGCTCGCACGAGCCGCTGAACCTGAAGCAGTTCATCTACGAGCTGGACGTCCCCGTGATCGTCGGCGGCTGCGCCACCTACACGGCCGCCCTGCACCTGATGCGCACGGGCGCGGCCGGTGTCCTCGTCGGCTTCGGCGGCGGCGCGGCGCACACCACGCGCAACGTGCTCGGCATCCGGGTCCCGATGGCCACGGCGGTCGCCGATGTCGCCGCCGCCCGCCGGGACTACATGGACGAGTCCGGCGGCCGGTACGTGCACGTCATCGCGGACGGTGGCGTCGGCTGGTCCGGCGACATCCCGAAGGCGATCGCCTGTGGCGCGGACGCCGTGATGATGGGCTCCCCGCTGGCCCGCGCGACGGACGCGCCCGGCAAGGGCAACCACTGGGGCATGGAGGCGGTGAACGAGGAGCTGCCGCGCGGCATGAAGGTCGACCTCGGCACGGTCGGCACGATCGAGGAGGTCCTCACCGGGCCCTCCCACACGCCCGACGGTTCCATGAACCTCTTCGGCGCGCTGCGGCGGGCGATGGCCACGACCGGGTACAGCGAGCTGAAGGAGTTCCAGCGCGTCGAGGTGACGGTGGCGGATTCGCCGCACATGCGGTGACGCTGCGCTCGCCTTGAGCGGGGTTCGGGGCTCGGTTGCCTGAGGGCGACCGGGCCCTTTCGCGTGCCCAAGTGGGCTGTTGGGGGCGTGAGTTGCGGGGGTGGGGGCGCGTGGTTGCGTTTGGGGCGAATGTGGGCCGAACGGGCGTAGCCGGGCGATAGCGTTCGTGTCCGGCGCCCAGCTTGGCTGGGAGCCCCCTTCCAAGGACACGATCCGGACCCCGCCCTCGGGGCCCGGCCCGATTCCGACGGACCGTCCACCGGGCGGTGTCGTGGAAGGGGGCGCCCATGGGACGTCACCGCAAGCCCACTCGCTGGGACCGGATCCGTCTGCGGATGGTGAAGTGCCGGAGGAGGTGGATCTTGCGGATTTACGGATGGTGAGCGGCCGCCCCCACGTCAGCTAGGGGCGGACACTCCGTGAACCATCCAGGAGCTCGTCGCAGACCCAACTGCGGCGGGCTCCACTTTTCTTGTTGTGGATGGTGAGCGGCCGCCCCCAAACCAAGTAGGGGCGGACACTCCGTGAACCATCCAGGAGCTCGTCGCAGTGCTCGCTGCGGCGGGCTCCGCCTGTTTCCGTACGGTACCGGTGGAGGCGGGCGGCTGCCAGCGGCCCCAGAGGCCAGGGGTTTGCCGTGCGCCCCCTCTCACAACCTGTGCGCCGCCCCCGTGGGCGTGGCCCCCCGGGTGTCCAGCAGCAGTTGCGCCTTCACCGACAGGCCCTGGAGGTCGTACGTGCGGTGCTGCTGGAGGAGGATCGTCAGATCGGCGTCGGCGGTGGCCTCGTAGAGGGAGTCGGCGCGGGGGATGGGGCGGTCGAGGACGCTCCAGGTGGGGATGTGCGGGTCGTGGTAGCTGACGTGGGCGCCGAGTTCGATGAGGCGGCGGGCGATCTCGTCGGCGGGGGTGCCCTCTTGGTCGGGGACGTCGGGCTTGTAGGTGATGCCGAGCAGGAGGACGCGGGCGCCCCGGGCCGACTTGCCGTGCTCGTTGAGGAGGGTGGCGGCGCGCTGGACGACGTACTGGGGCATGCGGTGGTTGACCCGCTGGGCCAGTTCGACCATGCGCAGTGAGCGGGGGGCGTGCCCTGCCAGGTCCTGGGGGAGGGCGTGGCCGCCGACGCCGGGGCCGGGGCGGAAGGCCTGGAAGCCGAAGGGCTTGGTCTCGGCGCAGCGGATGACGTCCCAGAGGTCGACGTTCAGGTCGTGGCAGAGGGCGGCCATCTCGTTGACCAGGGCGATGTTGACGTGGCGGTAGTTGGTCTCCAGGAGGTGGACCGTCTCCGCCTCGCGCAGGCCACGCGCGCGTACCACCTTGTCGGTGAGGCGGCCGTAGAAGGCGGCCGCCGATTCCGTGCAGGCGGGGGTGAGGCCGCCGATCACCTTGGGGATGTTGGCGGGGCCGTAGGCGCGGTTGCCCGGGTCCACGCGCGCGGGGGAGTAGGCGAGGTGGAAGTCGCGGCCGGCGCGTAGGCCGGAGCCCTCTTCGAGGAGGGGGCGCAGGAGGTCCCCGGTGGTGCCCGGCGGGACCGGGGACTCCAGGATGACCGTGGTGTGCGGGCGCAGCCGGGCGGCCAGGGTGCGGGCGGCCTCCTCGACCTGGGTGAGGTCGAGCGAGCCGTCGGCGCCGAGGGGGGTGGGCGCGCAGATGACCGCCGTACGGACGCGGCCGAGTTCGGCTGGGCTGGTGGTGGGCTTGAAGCCGCGGGCCAGCATGCGGCGCAGTTCGCCGGGGGTGAGCGAGCCGGAGTCGGGCCCGGTGCGGTAACCGAGCGTGGCGATGCCGGCGGCGACGGCGGCCTGGGCCAGCGGCAGCCCCAACTGGCCGAGTCCGATCACGGCGAGATCTGCGGGCATGGCGGGGCCGTCCTTCCCAGTAACCGAAGCGGGACAGACGCGCAAGCCCGGTGGTCTGGATGAGCGAGCGCAATGTCACATTAGGCGGAAATATGACCGATATGCGGGATTGGGAGAGTGTTTTTCTGTGCGCGTCCTGCGGAGTTATCCACAGGCTGGGGGCCGGTGGTGGCCGAACTCGGGCAACACGGTCAGAATTTTGGGCAGGGGATGCGAGAGCGACGAAAGAGCTGGGTCTCGCCTGACGGGCATGGACGGATGAGGCCGACGCGACGGACAGCGGGAGGCAGCGGTGAGGACAGCGGCACTGGGACCGGCGCAGCGCGCCGAGTCACTGGCGGGTATGGCCGAGCGCGAGCTGGACGTGCTGGTCGTGGGTGGTGGCGTGGTCGGTGCGGGCACGGCCCTGGACGCCGTGACCCGCGGTCTGTCCACGGGCCTGGTCGAGGCGCGTGACTGGGCGTCGGGCACCTCCAGCCGGTCCAGCAAGCTGATCCACGGCGGCCTGCGCTATCTGGAGATGCTCGATTTCGCCCTCGTCCGCGAGGCCCTGAAGGAGCGTGGGCTGCTGCTGGAGCGGCTGGCCCCCCATCTGGTCAAGCCGGTCCCCTTCCTCTATCCCTTGCAGCACAAGGGGTGGGAGCGGTGGTACGCCGGCTCGGGCGTCGCGCTGTACGACGGGATGTCCATGGCGCGCGGACACGGGCGCGGGCTCCCGATCCACCGTCACCTGACCCGTCACCACGCCCTGCGCATCGCGCCCTGCTTGAAGAAGGACGCGCTCGTCGGGGCGCTGCAGTACTACGACGCCCAGATGGACGACGCGCGGTACGTGGCCACCATGGTCCGCACGGCCGCGTCGTACGGGGCGAAGGTCGCCAACCGCGCGCGGGTGACCGGGTTCCTGCGGGAGGGCGAGCGGGTCGTCGGGGCCAAGGTGCAGGACGTCGAGGGCGGCGGGGAGTACGAGATCCGCGCCCGGCAGGTCGTGAACGCGACCGGGGTGTGGACCGACGACACCCAGGCGATGGTCGGCGAGCGCGGGCAGTTCCACGTCCGGGCCTCCAAGGGCATCCATCTGGTCGTACCGAAGGACCGGATCCACTCCACGACCGGGCTGATCCTGCGGACCGAGAAGTCCGTGCTGTTCGTCATCCCCTGGGGGCGGCACTGGATCGTGGGCACGACGGACACCGACTGGGACCTCGACAAGGCGCATCCGGCGGCGTCCAGCGCGGACATCGACTATCTGCTGGAGCATGTGAACTCGGTCCTGGCGGTGCCGCTGACGCGGGACGACGTGCAGGGGGTGTACGCCGGGCTGCGGCCGCTGCTCGCGGGGGAGTCCGACGCCACCAGCAAGCTCTCGCGGGAGCACATCGTGGCGCATCCGGTGCCGGGGCTGGTGGTCGTGGCCGGCGGCAAGTACACGACCTACCGGGTCATGGCCAAGGACGCGGTGGACGCCGCCGTGCACGGGCTCGACCAGCGGGTCGCGGAGTGCGTCACCGAGGATGTGCCGCTGCTGGGGGCCGAGGGGTACCGGGCGTTGTGGAACGCGCGGGCGCGGATCGCGGCGAGCACCGGGCTGCACGTGGTGCGGGTGGAGCATCTGCTGAACCGGTACGGGTCGGCGACCGAGGAGGTGCTCGAACTGATCGCGGCCGATCCGTCGTTGGGTGAGCCGCTGCACGCGGCCGACGACTATCTGCGGGCCGAGGTGGTGTACGCGGCCTCGCACGAGGGGGCGCGGCATCTCGACGACGTGCTGACGCGGCGGACGCGGATCTCGATCGAGACGTTCGACCGGGGGACGCGCAGTGCGCGCGAGGCGGCCGAGTTGATGGCTCCCGTGCTCGGGTGGGACAAGGACCAGATCGAGCGGGAGGTTCAGCACTACGAGAAGAGGGTGGAGGCGGAGCGGGAGTCGCAGCGGCAGCCGGACGACCTGACCGCGGACGCGGCGCGGCTGGGGGCGCCGGACATCGTGCCGCTGTAGTTCCGCAACCGCCGGACGGGCTCAGCGGGGTGGGCCGGCCTCAGAACGGGGGCCGGTTGTGAAGTGTGGGCGGGTGCGGTGAGGGGCTTGGAGGTGGGGTGGCCGGTTGAGGGGGGCCCTGGGCGTGGGGCGGTTGGCGGGTGGGTGACAATGGAGGCTCTGTCAGGGCGGGTTGTATGAGGGGACGCATGTCGGAGGCGGAGCGGGCTGGGGAATCCCGTCAGGACAAGGACGCACGTCTCCTCGCCGGGCGGTACCGGCTGGGAGGGGTCCTCGGTCGCGGCGGTATGGGCACGGTGTGGCGTGCCGAGGACGAGACGTTGGGCCGTACGGTCGCCGTCAAGGAGTTGCGGTTCCCGTCGAGCATCGACGCGGACGAGAAGCGGCGGCTGATCACGCGTACGTTGCGCGAGGCCAAGGCGATCGCGCGGATCCGCAACAACGCCGCCGTGACGGTGTTCGACGTCGTCCACGAGGACGACCGGCCGTGGATCGTGATGGAGCTCGTCGAGGGCAAGTCGCTCGCCGAGGTCATCCGGGAGGACGGCGTCCTCGAACCGAGGCGGGCCGCCGAGGTGGGGCTCGCCATCCTCGACGTGCTGCGCGCCGCGCACCGCGAGGGCATCCTGCACCGGGACGTGAAGCCGTCGAACGTGCTCATCGACAAGCGCGACGGCCGGGTCGTCCTCACCGACTTCGGTATCGCACAGGTCGAGGGCGACCCCTCCATCACCTCGACCGGCATGCTCGTGGGCGCTCCCTCGTACATCTCGCCGGAGCGGGCGCGCGGGCACAAGCCCGGGCCCGCCGCCGACCTGTGGTCCCTCGGCGGTCTGCTCTACGCGGCGGTCGAGGGGGTGCCGCCCTACGACAAGGGGTCGGCCATAGCGACGCTGACCGCAGTGATGACCGAGCCGGTGCCGCCGCCGAAGCGCGCCGGGGCGCTGAAGGACGTCATCTTCGGCCTGCTCACCAAGGACCCCGAGCGGCGCCTCGACGACGCCGGCGCACGGGCCCTGCTCAACAGCGTGATCCACGCGCCCGATCCCAAGGACGTCGATCCGGTGGACGCCACGCGGGTCGTGCCGTTGCCGCCGGTGCCGGAGGAGCGCTCGAAGAAGGGCGGTTCCGGTGGCGGCGGGGCCGGGGCCGGTGGCAAGAACGGGGGTGGCGAGCGGACTCGCGCGCCTCGATGGTCGATGCGCAAGGGCGCGGCTGGGGCCGGGGCCGGGGCCGGGACGGCGGCTGCCGGTTCCGGTGTCGGTACCGGTTCTGGTTCTGGTTCCGGTGTCGGTGTCGCTCGGGGGGCTTCCGGTGGGGCTTCGGGCGGTGCCTCCGGTGCCGCCTCCGGCGGGGCCGGTGTGAAGTCCTCGGCTTCGGCGGCCGTGACGACGCGGTCCGCTTCCGTCGGGGTGTCGTCCGCCGCCGACAGCGCGAAGTCCGGTGGGGGCGCGGCGCACGCGGCGGGCAAGTCGGCGTCCGGGGTGCCCGGACCGCGGGTCGGCGGTGCCGGTCAGGGTGCGGGATCGGGTGTGGGTGCCGGCGCGGGTGTGGGCAACTCCGTCTCGGCGGGGCGGACTTCGGGGTGGCCCGAGATGCCGCCGCCGGATCTGCCGCCGAGGCCGGTGCCCAGGGCGCCCATCACGGACGTGGTGTCACGGCGGACGCTGGCGGTCATCGCGGTGGCCGTGGTCCTCGCCGTCCTCGGAACCGTGCTGGCGCTCACCCTCGGTGGGGACGGCGGCAGTTCGACCGACAGCAAGGGGCCCGACACCAAGGCGGCCGCGTCCAGCGGGGCGGCGTCGGGGAGCGACGCCGACAGCAAGGACGCGGACAAGGGCACGGACGCCGACAAGGCCAAGGGGTCCGACCCCAGCCCGGACGGGGAGACGACGGAGGAGGCCGGTTCGAGCGGGTCCGGGGGCAGTTCGCCGAGCCCCTCGGGCGGGTCGAACGGATCGGTCGGCGGTGACGGTTCCGGCTCGGGCTCGGGCGACATCGCGACCAAGACGTACAAGAGCTCTCAGGGGTTCTCGATCGGGCTGCCCGACGGGTGGAAGTACCAGTCCACGGACGCCGCGGGCGCCCGATTCTCCGGCCCTGACGGTCAGCGGCTGCTCGTCGGGTGGACGTCCACGCCGAAGAGCGACCCGGTCGCGGACTGGAAGAACCAGGAACGCTACATGACGCGTCCGCAGTACGAGCGGATACGAATAGAGGCGGTGAACTACCGGGGCTGGAACGCGGCCGACTGGGAGTTCACCTATGTGGAGAGCGGTACGAAGAACCGGTCGATCGACCGGGGGTTCGTCGTCGACTCGCGGCAGGGGTACGCGCTGATGTACACCGCGAAGGCCGCGAAGTGGAGCGGTGAGCTGCGCAAGGACACGTGGCGGACCTTCACGAAGACCTTCGAGCCCAAGGCCTGAGGTGCCGGGCGCTCGCGGCAGGGGCGCCTGACGCCTCGCCGCAGGGGCGCGTGCGGCCGGGTGTTGTGCGCCGGTGTGTGGGGCGCGGTGGCGCTGTGCCGCTCCGTGCTTCGGTTCGGGGTGCCGTACGGGGGCGTGCGGGTGCGCGGGCCGGGGCGAGTCGCCTCGATATGAGCTCGGCATCGGATGTTGTGCCCGCCCGGTGAGTTCGGGGACGGGCCTTCCGGGGAAGATCGGATGCGTTCGAGCGCATTCGAGACGAACGAGATATCGCATCGAGTCAATGAGAGTTGCCTCCGGCACGTATCGTGAAGGGCTGCGGACCGTACGCAATCCAGAGCGGAACGGGTCGCTGGGCGAGCGGAATTGACCAATCGGGCGGCCGGGGGAGGGCATTGTGGACGAATACGCGGGGCGAGTACTCGCCGACCGCTATCGCCTGCCGCTGCCGCCCTCCGACGAGTACGAACTCGCCGCCGAGATACGGGCCTTCGACACCTACAGCGGACAGGAAGTCCTGGTCCGGCAGGTGCCGTTGCCCGAGGTGGTCGAGGCGGAGGTGCTCGACTCGGACGGTCTGCCCGAGGGGTACGTCGCACGGGACGGCGGGGTACGCCGGGGTGCGGCTCGGGCCACGCGCGGGTCCGCCGACCCCGCTGTCCGGCGGGCCATCGAGGCCGCGCAGGCCGCCGCGCAGATCCCCGACCACCCCCGGCTCGACCAGGTCTTCGACGTGTTCGCCGAAGGCGGCTCGTTGTGGATAGTGAGCGAACTGGTGTCCGCCCGGACCCTGGAGACGCTGCTCGCTGAGCAGCCGTTGACGCCGTACCGCGCGGCGGAGGTCGCCGCCGACGTGCTCACCGCGCTGCGCGCGCTGCACGCGCACGGCTGGGTCCACCGGAACATCACCGCCCGCACCGTGCTGGTCTGCGACGACGGCCGGGTGATGCTGACCGGGCTGGCCGCCGGGGCGGCGGAAGAGGCGCTGTGCGGGTACGACCCGGTGCCCGCGCGGGAGTTCGAGGACAGGCCGCCCGCGCCCCCCGTGGGTGGCGCGGGGGCGTCTGCCGTGGGGCCGGGTGGAGGGCAGGGGCCGCGGCAGGTTCCGGTGCCGCCCGGCGGGGTGCGGGACGTCCGGCGTGACCCGGTGCCGCCCGGCGGTGTCCCCGGTGCCCGCGGCGGCGCGCTGCCCGGAGGCGGCGGGACGTTCGGCGGCGCGCGCGGTGGTGGGCCCGGCGGCGCGTCGCCCAGTGGTTCGGTCGAGGATCCCGAGGCCGCGCGGCGGGCCGCGATAGAGGCGCGGGCGGGGAGCGCGGCTCCGGGGGCGGACCCCTCCGGGGGACAGCGCGCGCTGGAGGCCGGCGGGGACGCGCGGGCGGCGCGGGCGGGTGCCATCGCGGCGTACCGGGCTGGTGCGCGGGCCGCGGCCCGTGTGCAGGACGACCAACGCGGCGGGCCGGGCACGGGGTTGCCCGCGCAGCGGCCGGCACCGCAGGACGGGACGTCGGAGGCGGGACGGGACAGCGGACCGACGTCCGGGGCGGCGACGCGCCCGGTGCCGCTCCACCAGATCGCCGACCCCTACGGCGTCCTCGCGAACGGCGGACCCACGAGCGCCTGGCACGGAGCCCTGCCGCGCGGGGGAGCGGACGCGTCCGGTGCGGACGACCGCCGTAGGGCCGACAGCGGTACGACCGACAGCGGTACGGCCGCCAGCAGGACGACCGACGGTGGTGCCCCCGGCGGCTACGGCGCCCACGATGGGGCCACGCCCGGCGACGCGCCGTACGGTGGCGGAGCGGTCGGCGGCGGAAGGGTCGGCTACGGCACGGGCGGTGGGACGGTCGGCGGTGGCTCGGTCGGTGGCGGGGCGGGCGGTGGTGCGTACGCCGACGCCGGGTCCGGCGCCCCGGTTCCCGTGGGTGTGACGGACGCCGTGCCCTGGGACGCCGGCGGGGCCGGGGCCGCTCCTCGGCGGGGGCCCGCGACCGCGCTCGCGGCCGAGCGCGCACGCCAGGCGCGGATGGCTCTGGTGGGGCCGGTCACGGAGCGATGGGCGCCCGAGCAGGCCGGACCGGTGCACGAGAACTGGCAGTTGGCCGCGCCGATCGGACCGGCCACGGATCTGTGGGCGCTCGGCGCGCTGCTGTTCCGGGCCGTGCAGGGGCATGCGCCGTACCCGGAGGAGAACACCGCCGAGCTGGTGCAGCTGGTGTGCGCCGAGCCGCCCGCGTTCGCCGAGGAGTGCGGACCGTTGCGGCCGGTCGTGGAGTCGCTGCTGCGGCAGGACCCCACCGAGCGGCTGGACTTCGAGGAACTGCGCGGCTGGCTGCGCTCCCTGGTGCGGTCGGCGCCCGAACCCGAGGCCGGTACGCACGTCGTGCCCGCGCCGCCCGTCGACGCGAGCCGGCTGCCGATCGTACGGCGGCGGGGCGAACTCGTCCGCAGACGACGGGCCGGGCTGCCCGCGACCAGCGCGCACGCCCGCCACAAGCGCACTCGGCAGGACGGCAGGCCCCAACCCCGCAAGCTGGGCCGGAACCTGCTCCTGCTGATCCTGCTCGCGCTGGCCGCCGCCATCACGTACGCCATGGTGTTCATGCCCAAGGCCACGCCGAGCAGCGGGGGCGCTGACACCGGCAGCCGTACGGACAGTGTCGGGCAGCCCAGTTCGGCGCCGGAGGCGAGCGGTGACTCACGGCCCGGTCAGAACTCCAGCTCACCCGACGGTGGCGAGGAGGGCCAGAGCGACGCGAGCCCGTCGCCGTCGGAGTCGTCCGGGTCCACGCAGACGCAGACCGGCGATCCCGAGGTCGCCCAGGGGTTCACCCTGCGCAAGGACCCCGAGGGCTTCCAGGTCGCCGTGGCCACCGGCTGGGACCGTGCCGGCCGGAACGGGCGCGGCCAGATCGTCTACTCCCAGGGCGGCTTCGAGCTGATCCTCGTCCCCGGGCGGGACAGCACGGGGACGTACGGCAGCGATCCGCTGAAGTACCAGCGGGAGGACGAGCGCGAGTTGCAGCCCTTCCGCGACTCGTCCTGGGCCACCTCCACCGGCATGCGGCTGATCGAGGTGGGCGGGGTGACCTCGGCCGAGGGGCAGTTCACCTGGCAGGACTCCGAGGGGCGCGGCGTCTTCGTACGCAACCTCGTGATCCTGCTCGACGGGCGGTACCACGTGGTGCAGGTGCGCGGGCCGGAGGCGGAGCGGGACGAGGTCACCCGGCTGTACGAGCAGGCGGCGGCCACGTACAAGGCGACCGGCTGAGCGATCGGCCGACCGGCGGGCCGTCGGCGGCGTGCGTCGGCGCGTCGGCTGTTCGGGTCGGCGGCGCTGGGCTGTTGGGGTCGGCGGCGCTCGGCTGTTCGGGTCGGCGGCGGAAGGTTGCGCTCCGTTCGCGGAAGCGAGAACCGTCACAGTGCGGTCTCTGTGCGGCCCGGCCGGTTCCCCGGGTCGCGGGCCGCTCCCTACTCTGACCCTGTCAAGAACATTGCGGGGCAACGTGAATCAGATGCAGGGCCAGCTCCTCGCGGGGCGCTACCGGCTCGTCGACACCATCGGCAGCGGTGGCATGGGACGGGTCTGGCGTGCGCACGATGAGGTGCTGCACCGGGCGGTCGCGGTCAAGGAGTTGACGGCCGCGCTGTATGTCTCGGAGAGCGAGCAGGCCATCCTGTTGCGGCGGACCCGGGCCGAGGCGCGCGCGGCGGCACGGATCAACCACGCGGCCGTCGTCACCGTGCACGACGTGCTGGAGCACGACAACCGCCCGTGGATCGTCATGGAGTTGGTCGAGGGCGTCTCGCTGGCCGACGCCGTGCGGGACCGGGGGCGGGTGGAGGCGCGCGAGGCGGCGCGGATCGGTGTGTGGGTGCTGCGCGCGCTGCGGGCCGCCCACCGGGCCGGTGTGCTGCACCGCGATGTGAAGCCGGGGAACGTGCTGCTCGCCGAGGACGGCCGGGTCATGCTCACCGACTTCGGTATCGCGCAGGTCGAGGGTGACACCACGATCACCCGGACCGGCGAGATCGTCGGTTCCGTCGACTACATCGCCCCCGAGCGGGTGCGCGGGCAGGAACCCGGTCCCGCCTCCGATCTGTGGTCCCTGGGCGCCACCCTCTATACGGCGGTGGCCGGCAAGTCGCCGTTCCGGCGCACCACTCCGCTCACCACCATGCAGGCCGTGGTGAGCGAGGAGGCCGAGGAACCGGCGGACGCCGGGGCGTTGGGGCCCGTCATCACCGCGCTGCTGTGCAAGGACCCCGCCCTGCGTCCCGGTCCCGACGAGGCCGAGCAGATGCTCGCCGAGGCGGCGGAGGGGCGGCGACCCCGGGAGGCGCAGGCGTATCTGGCGACTCGGGAGCATGCGGGGGGCGAGGGGGCCGGATCGGAGGGCTCGGGCGACCTGGAGGGTGCGGGCTCCGGCGGGGCGGATGGCTGGGGGCACGCGCAGGGCTCGGGTGGAGTCGGCGGCCCTGGCGAAGCGAGTGGAACCAGTGGTGTCGGTGGTGTCGGGGCAACGAGTGGTGCCGGCGGGGTTAGTGCGCAGGGGGCGGAGTACTCCACCGGGGCCGTTGGCGGCTGGAGCGGCGGGGCCGGTGGTTTCGGTGGGGCCGGGGTGTCGGCCGCTCCGGCGTCCGGCGCCCATCGGACGAACTCCGTGCCCGCCGCTCCGACCGCCCAGCGGCGCCGCCGGGGCCGTACGGTCGCCCTCGTGCTGCTGCTGGCGGTGCTGGTCGGAGGCGCCGGTGCCGTCGCGCTGCACTACGCGGGCGGGTGGTTCGCGGGGAGTGGCTCCACCGCGGACGGATCGGGCGGGTCGGAGGACGGGGGCCAGTCGGCCGACGGGGTGCCCGAGGGGTGGGAGCGGGTCGAGGATCCGCAGGGCTTCAGCCTCGCGCTGCCCAAGGGGTGGAAGCGGCAGGTGGAGGGCTCGCAGATCGACTACACGCCCGACGGCGGTGAGCACTTCCTCCGGATCGCCGTGGACGACTCGCCGGACTTCGACAGCCCGTACCACCACCAGCTCGACCTGGAGGAGCAGGTGCGGACGCGGCCGCAGTACGACCGGGTGCGACTGGAGGAGAACATCTTCCGCGACCGGCCGGGCGCGCTGTGGGACTTCACGTGGACCGCGCCGGCGAAGGACACGGAGTTCCCCGGGCCGCGCCGGGCGATCGAGCAGATGTACCTCTCTCGGGACGGCGTCGAGTACACGATCTACATGTCCTCGCCCGCGGCGGACTGGAAGACGGCCGAGAAGCAGTTCTACGCGGTGCTGCGCAGCTGGCGGCCTGCGTAGCGGTGAGCCCCGGCGGACCGCCGACCGAGGTGGGGCGGCAGACGTGGTCCGAGGCGCGCCCGTCGGCCCGGCCCGCGCCTGCCGACCGGCCCGCCCTGCGCCCCACCGACCGGCCCGCGCCTGCCGACCGGCCAGCCCCGCGCCGACCGGCCCGTGTCCACCGGCCCGCCCCGCGCCGACCGCCCCGCGTCGACCGGCCCGCGCCTGCCGACCGGCCAGTCCCGCGCCCACCGGCCTGCCCCGCCCCGCGCCGACCTGCCAGTCCCGCGCCGACCGGCCAGTCCCGCGCCGACCGGCCCGTGTCCACTGGCCCGCCCAACGCCCGCCGACCGGACCGCGACCGCCGGACCGCGCCGCGCGGCGCTCGTGGAGCGCTCGTGAGGCGCTTGTGAGGCGCTCGTGAGACGTGTGTGCGGCGCTTGTCGGCCAGCCGGTCGCGCGGCACCGGAGGGTTCGGGTCCGGTGCGGCATGATGGGGCGCATGGGGACCGAGGGGGAGAGCGTCCGTGTCATAGCCGGGCGTTACCGGCTGGAGGCCAGGATCGGCCGCGGCGGTATGGGGATCGTGTGGCGGGCCACCGACCAGCTCCTCGGTCGGCAGGTGGCGGTCAAGGAACTCGCCCTGGACGACTCGCTCCCCGAGGAGCGCTCCCGGCAGCGGCGTGAGCGCACCCTGCGGGAGGCACGGGCGGTCGCCCGGCTCGGCCACCCGCACATCATCGTCGTGCACGACGTCGTCGAGCAGGACGAACGGCCCTATATCGTCATGGAGTTGATCGACGGCGGCTCGCTCGCGGAGCGGATCGAGGAGCAGGGGCCCGTCGACGCGCGGGAGGCCGCGCGGATCGGGATCGCTCTGCTGGGCGCGCTGCGGCGGGCGCACGACGCGGGGGTCCTGCACCGCGACCTCAAGCCCGCGAACGTCCTGCTGGAGAACGGCACCGACCGGGTCGTCCTCACCGACTTCGGGATCGCCCAGGTCGCCGGCGCGACCACGCTCACCGAGAGCGGGTCCTTCGTCGGCTCGCCCGAGTACACCGCCCCGGAGCGCATGTCCGGGGTCCGCACCGGGCCGGAGTCCGACCTGTGGTCGCTGGGCGCGCTGCTGTGTGCCGTGCTCAGCGGGGAATCGCCGTTCCGGCGCGACTCGTTGGGCGGGATCCTGCACGCGGTCGTCGTCGACGAGATCCGGCCGCCCGCGCAGGCCGCGCCGCTGCTCCCGGTCGTACGGGGGCTGCTGGAGCGCGATCCGGACCGGCGGCTCGACGCGGCGGAGGCCGAGCGGTTGCTGCGGGCGTTCCGGGAGACCGGCCGGACGCCGCGCACGACGAAGCACCCGAGGACGTCGCCGGGCTACACCCCGACCCGGCGGGACGTGCCGCGCCAGGGGCGGGACGCGCGGCGTACGGATGCCGCGGGGGGAGCGGGGGGCGCCGGGGCCGCCGCCCAGGACGTAACGGCGGCCGGGGGCGGACCGTCGCCGTCGGGTCCGGGCGGGCCCGGTTCGGAGGCGCTGCGGGAGCAGCCCGGGCAGCAGCGGCCGCCGCACTCCACCCGGAGTGTGCTGGTCGCGGCCGCGCTGGTGGCGGCGATGGCCGGGGCGGGTGTCTCGGCGGCGGCGCTGCTGATGCGGGAGGGGGGCGGTGGGGGCGGCACGCCGGGCAGTTCGGCGCCGCGGACGCCGGGCGCGTCGGACACGGCGGGCGAGTCGGGGCAGTCCGGACAGTCGGGATCGCCGGGCGGGTCGGGAGGGTCCGGCACGCCGAGTGCTTCGCGCACTCCGGGTGTGTCGGGCGGATCCGGAGGGTCCGGCGCTACGTCCGGTACGGCTGGTACCTCCGGCACGTCGGGTGACGTGACTCCCACCGTGACGCGGTCTCGGGCGGCCACCGCGCCGACCGTGCCCTCGGGGTACCGGCTGGCGGAGGACGAGCGGGGCTTCAGCCTCGCGGTGCCGGACGACTTCACCCGGGAACCGCAGGGCGAGCGGGTCTTCTACATGTCGCCGGGGCAGGTGATCCGGATCGGGGTCAAGGTCGACGACCCGGAGGCGGGCGGGCCGGCCGGGGTGATGCGGCGCGCCCACGCGAAGGGACCGTCCACGAACCCCGGTTACCGCGACGGCCGGGTCACCGAGACCACGCACGACGGCCGGCCGGCCGCGCTCTGGGAGTTCACCTGGGACGGCTTCAGCGCGGCGGAGGGGCCCCGGCACACGTACGACCTCTGCTGGGAGCGGGACGGTCGGCTGTACGACGTATGGGTGTCGGCGCCGGTCGGGAGGGTGAGCGAGGCCAAGGAGTACTTCGACGTGGCGGTGGACACGTTCGTACGTCACTGAAGGGGCGATAGGGGGAGATGAGCGGAGATAAGTGGTGCTCCGCGTCACGGGTCTGTGACCGGAAAGCGACGGGGCTGGATGCCGAAGCGCTTCCCGCGATACAGATGAACGTATGAGCAGCAACGGGGGCGCCCCTTACGGACCAGGGCCTGGGCCCGGCTATGGAGCCGACGAGCCGACGAGTTTCGGACTGCAACCGCCGCAGCCGAGTGCGCCGTACCCGGGGAACCCCTACGCGCAGCCGAGCCCGGTCGCGGCCGGGCCGGTGCCCGCCCCGGTCCCGCCGCCACAGGCCGCGCAGCCGGCGCAGACGGCTCGGCCCACCCCGCCCCCGCAGTCGGCACAGCCGGGGCAAGCCTCGCAGGACCCCGGCACCGGGCGGTTGATCGCCGGGCGCTACCGGTTGCTCGCCAAGCTCGGGCACGGCGGTATGGGCACCGTGTGGCGGGCGCAGGACGAGACGGTGGACCGGGAGGTCGCCGTCAAGGAGCCTCGCGTACCCGACCATCTTCCCGAGCGCGAACGGGCCAACGCCTTCGAACGGATGCGCCGCGAGGCCCGTGCGGCGGCCCGGCTCGATCATCCGTCGGTCGTGAACGTGCACGATGTGGCGGTCGTGGACGGCCGGCCGTGGATCGTCATGGAGCTGGTCCGGGGACGTTCGCTGGGTGACGCGCTCCAGGAGGGCACTCTCGGGGCCCGTGACGCGGCGAAAATCGGCCTCGACGTGCTCGGCGCGCTGGAGGCCGCGCACGCGGCGGGCATCCTGCACCGGGACGTCAAGCCGGACAACGTCCTCCTCGGCCGGCACGACCGGGTCGTCCTCACCGACTTCGGTATAGCCCAGATCGAGGGCGAGACCAATCTGACCGACACCGGCGGCTTCGTCGGCTCGCCCGAGTACATCGCCCCCGAGCGGGTGCTCGGCCAGCGCCCCGGGCCCGCCTCGGACCTCTGGTCGCTCGGCGTCGTCCTCTACGCCGCGACCGAGGGCGTGTCGCCCTTCCGACGCAGCAACACGCCCGCGACCCTGCAGTCCGTGCTCAACGCCACGCCCGCGGCGCCCGCCTCGGCCACCGGCCCGCTCGCCGAGGCCATCAACGGCCTGCTGCAGAAGGACCCGGCGCGCCGTCCGAGCGCCGCGCGCGTCCGCGAGCTGCTGGAGGCGGCCGCGAACCCGCCCGCGCCCATCCAGGTGGTCCAGACGGTCGCCGGGCCCCAGGCGGGGGACTCCAAGGGCATCAGGATCGGCGCCAAGACCCTCGCCGGGGTCGGTGCGGCGGTCGTCGCGACGGCGGTCGCCGGGCTCGGCGTGCTGGGCGTGGCGGCGGCGGTGACGGCCTACGTGGTGATCGCCGACCCCTTCGCGGGGCCCCTCCCGGACGGCTGGAAGCAGCGGGACCTCGGTACCAAGGTCGCCGCGAGCGTGGGCGTGCCCGGGGACTTCGTGCAGGACAAGTTCGCACCGGACGAAACAGACGGCACGTTCGCGCAGTACAGCGACCCGAGCGGGCTGATCCGGATCAACGTCGACCGGGACATCAAGGAGGACGACAAGGAGAACGAGATCCCGGGGGTCGCGCTGGACAGGGCGTACGCCGACTGGGAGTTGATCAAGGACGGCGAGTACTCGCTGGACGTCGCCGACGTGCCCGCGCCGAAGGGGCGGCCGCAGGAGACGAAGTTCCAGGACCATGAGGCCGCCGAGAACACGATCCGGTACACGACCACCGACACCCAGGCGCCGCGCCTGCGTGAGGCGCGGGTCCTGTACTACCGGGCGGACAACGGTGACATGTACCGGATCTGGATCGACTATCCGGGCAAGGGGCACTTCACCGAGCAGGGCCGTGAGATCGCCCGCACGGCCATCGCCAACCTGAAGATCGACAAGATGTAGGGACAGGCCGCCGCCGCTCGGGAACGTATGCCTGGTGCCGTGTAAGCCTGTTGCCGCGTACGTCTCAGGAGACGGCGACGGCCAGGTCGTTGGTGACGGTGAAGAAGAAGCGGGCCTGTGGCGCGGCGCCGCCCGGTGTGGGCATCGTGACCGCCGGGTACTTGTCGGTGTCCTTGCGGTCCACGATGTCGTCGAACAGCCGGCCGAGGCGGATGGGTTCGGCGTCGGGGGAGGGACGCAGGAACAGGTCCCAGATCACCTTGTCAGGTCCGGCGGGGTCCGGCAGGGACGTCAGTCGTGCGTGGAATCCGGGTCGTCCGGTGGCGCGTTGCTCGCCGGTGCGCGTCACCGGTGCCTCGAGGTCCGCCACGCCCTCGCCCCGGGCCACACCCACCAGGGTCGCGCCCTCGCCGAGCGCGGCCCCGTGCAGGACGCCCTCCACGGCGATCGAGTCGTCGCCGACGGGCAGTGCGGTGACCTCGGCGTGCGCGGTGCGGTGGAAGGCACGCAGGGCCAGGTAGCCGTCCTTGGTGGTGTACGGGATCCACCAGGCGACCGGCGACCGGTCCGGGAGCTCGGCCGTCAACAGGCCCCGCTGCTCGACCGGTCCGGCCCGCAGTCTGCGGCGGGCCCCGTCCACGTCCCGCTCGACGTGCAGGTCCCAGCGGCCCTCGGCGAGGTCCCGTTCGTCGTGGTGCAGTGTGGCGGTCCACGGGCTCTCGGCGTCGCCCGGCGTGTCCTGGCGTAAGGGGACGCGCACCTCGTCGTCGACGGCGTGGCGTCGACGCAGCACGAGCGTCAGGACCGCCCCTGACAAGCCGGACCCGGTGACGGAGACCCGCACCTCACCGCGCCCGCCGACGCGACAGCCGGCTTTGGGGCGTAACGGCTTCGGCGCGGCGTTCTCGGCGGCCGACTCCACCGCCGAGGGCTTCTCCGCCCGGGGCTTCGCCGTCCCGCCCTTCGCTCCGGCGGTGGGCGGCTCGGGCGTTCCGGGGTCCTGGTCGGCCCTGGACGGGAGCCATCCCCGCGTCCGGCGTAAGAGGCGTCGCAGTTTCACCGTCGCCGGGGCGCGGGCCTCCTGGAGGTCGGCGATCAGCTGTTCGTACTCCGTGGCGATCACGCGCGGTGCGTACCGTTGGACGGTCGTGCGGCCGGTGGTGCCGACGCGTCGCCGCAGTTCCGGGTCGTCGATGAGCCGGAGCAGGCCCGTGGCCAGGGCGTTCGGGTCGTTCGGGGTGACGAGGAGGCCGTCGGTGCCGTCGGTGAGGATCTCGCCGGGGCCGTGCGGGCAGTCGGTGGCAACCACGGGGACTCCGGCGTGCATGGCCTCCAGGATGGTCATGCCCAAGGACTCCCACTCGGAGCTGACCACGGCGATGGAGGCCTTCGGCCACTCGGTCTCCAGCGTGGCGGAGGGACCCATGAGGAACACGTGGTCATTGAGGCCCAGCGTGTCGATCAGGGCACGCAGGTTGGCGCGCTCCGGGCCCTTGCCGTAGATCCGCAGCCGCCACTCGGGGCGCTCCGCGACCACCTTGGCGAAGGCCTCGACGAGCAGGTCGTACCGCTTGACCGGGAACAGGCGCCCGGCGGCGACCACCAACGGCACGCGCAGGTCGGAGGGTTCGGCCCGGGGGCGGGGCGCGGCGTTGGCGATGTTCGTGATGCGGGTGCGCAGCCCGGCCAGGTGCAGGCGGTGGTCGGCGGCGTCCCGCGCGGAGACGGTGACGAAGGCGTGCAGGCGCCCGATCGCCGCGTTCTGCGCCTCGCGCACGCCGGGTACGTGGTTGTCGTACGACAGGTGCTCCTGCCCGATGAGCAGCGGGCCCCGGCGGGTCGGACCGGACGCGCGGGACGCGCCGGGCGGGCGGCGCGAGCCGACGGAGCCGTGCCCGGCCAGGGTGACCACGAGCGCCGGGCGGGTCGCGACGACGACATCGGCGTCGGTGGTGTCGAGGAAGGCGCGCAGACGTTCGTCGGTGAGCGCGGTGTAGCGGTGGGCGAGCACCTCGGTGGGCGGGACCACGGCGGAGGGCCGGGACATCAGCTCGTGGTCGCCGTCGTAGGACGCGGCGCCGGGGCGCTCGTCGACGAGCGGGACCAGGCGCACCCGGCCGCTCACGCCGAGCAGGGGGCGCTCCTCGGTGCGTAACACCGAGACCACCTCCACGTCGTGACGGAGCGCCAGCGCGGCGGCGAGGTTCAGTGTCGAGCGGACGGTGCCGCCGATGGCGTACGCGTTGTGGAGCAGAAAGGTGATCTTCATGGCGCTCAGTGCGTCCTCTCAGCGATCCAGCCCAGGACCCGGTCTGCCACCCCCGGCTCCTTCAACAGTGCTCCGCCGTGCGCGGTTCCGGCCACCGCCTCAACCGTGACACCGTTCGCGGGCATGTTGTGGTCCTTCTCCTCGGCGGCTTCGAGGTCGAGCGAGTGCCGGACGGGCACGAAGTCGCCCTTGGAGTGGATCAGGAGCATGGGGGCGTCATCGCCGCCCGAGGCACGGTTCCTGACGACCATGTCCGTCCAGGTGTCCTCGCAACCCGGGTGCGGTGAGTCGGAGTTGTCGTCCGTCTCGGGGTGACAGCGGGCCAGGAGGGTGGCGTTGTCGCGCAGTTTGCGCTGCCTGGCGGTCGCCTCGCCGGAGTTGCCGTCGCGCCAGGCGCGGTACGGGTCGTTGACGGGGGACAGGGCCACCACGCCGTCGACGCGGAAGGTGCCGGAGCCGTAGGTGGCGACGGCCGTGGCGATCTGGCCGCCCGAGGAGGAGCCCAGCAGGACCAGCCGGTCGGTGTCGACGTCGAAGTCGGCGGCGTGGGCGCGGATCCAGTCCAGCGCGGACAGCGCGTCGGTCCGCTGGGCCGGCCAGGGAGCGTCGTGGTTCAGGCGGTGGTCGACGGCGAAGACGGCGTACCCCGCGTCCGCGAAGGTGCGCGACCAGGTGGCCCAGCCGGTGTCCTCGTACCAGTGGCCGCCGTGCAGGATCACGATCCCCGGCTGCTTCCCGCCCCGCTCCTCGCCGGCGGCGTTCCAATAGGCGTCGAGGGTCTGCCGGGGGTGTGAACCGTAGGCGTGGGAGCTCTCGTTGCGGTCGGCCGCCGCGCTGTCGCGGATGTCGTGGACGAGGAACCCCGCAACGGTGGCGACGCAAAGAATGAGACAACCCCAGAGCCGACGCACGGCTACCTGCCCTTCGAGTGACCTGACGGCAGGCGGCGCCTCCCCGGGCACGGGATTCGACCGGATCGTCCACGGCATGGGGGCGCCCATACGGCCTGCTTGCGTGAGCAACCGGACTATAGGCGGCCCGCGCGAGCAACCCCCAATCGGGGCAGGCGAGTTGACCTGACGGATCCGGAGCGAACGGCTTGGCGCCAGGGGGAGGGGTGGGGGCAGGGGTACGATCGCGCACCGGACCGGTCACTACGAGACGTTTGCGCGGGTGCGATGACGACGGATGATCTCCAGGATTCCTGGGTGGACCCCCGGGACGTCCTGCCCTGGCTGCCGTCGGAGCCGTACTTCGCGCCGCAGAGCCGTCGCGAGGAAGTGGTCCAGGAACTGGGCGGCGCCGGATTCACCGTCCTGGAGGCCGAGCTGGCCGACGTGACGACGGAATCGGACCTGCTGACGGTGCTGGGACGCGCGCTGTCGGCGCCGGACCACTACGGCGAGAACTGGGACGCCCTGACGGACATCCTCCGGGACCGGGGGGCGGAGACGCTGTTCCGGATCGCCCTGGTCCTCTCGTCGAGTGCCGTGTTCCTCGGAGCCGACGTCCACGGGTTCGTCCGCTCCGTCTCGCTCCTGCACACCATCGCGCAGGACCTCTCGGACGTCGACGACGAGTACGGGCAGCTCGAACTGTTCTATCTGGCCGACTGGAAGAGCTGAGCCGCCGCCTCGGGGGGACCGCCGCGCAGGGGGGACCGCCGCGCAGGGGCGACCGCCGCGCCGGGGGAGTCTGCCGTTCCCGGGAGGCCCGCCGTACCCGGGGGAGTCTGCCGTTCCCGGGGGGGGTCTGCCGTCCTGGGGACTCCCCCGCCCCGGGGAGTCCCCCGCCCCGGGGAGCCCGCCGTCCCGGGCAGTCCGCCGCCCCGGGAACTACGCCGCACCGGGTAGCCCACCGCCCCGGGGAGCCCACCGCCCCGGGCAGTCCGCCATCCCGGGGAGTCCGGCTTTCCGCAGGGGCCGCTCCCCGGGGTCGTCCCCCGCTCGTGCCCTCTTGCCCCTAACATGCCGTGTCAAGTGCATGATCGGCGCGAAGGGCGAGCGAGCGTGGGCATCGAACACCTGGACGTACGGGCACACGCGAGACAACGCTGGGCGGCCAGGGCCGCCCTCGGCTGCGCGGTCCTCGCCGTGCTGCTGCCCCTCGGCTTCGCGCGCGGGGCGAGTCTCCTGCTCGTCGCCGGAGTCGTGCTGGGCGCCGGACTCACCGTGGCCTCGCTGTGGTGGGTGCTGACCCGGCGCGGCGCCGCCCGGATCGCGGCAGGAGTGCTGGCCGTGGCCGCGCCGGTCGGCGTCGTCTGGTGGTTCGCCGTCGTCAACCTGCTCTGGGTCGTGATCGTCTCCGCCGGCCTGTGGGGCGTCGCCGTCTGGTCCGGCAAGTTCGCCCTCAGCAGCACCAAGTCCCACCAGGTGCACGTCCCGGAGCACCGCGTCCCCGCTCCCACCCGCCCCTTCCTCATCATGAACCCCAAGTCCGGCGGCGGAAAGGTCGAACGCTTCCGGCTGAAGGAACGCGCCGAACGGCTCGGTGCCACGGTCCACCTCCTCGATCCCGCCCGCCACGAGGACGTCGCCGTGCTGGCCCGGGACGCCGTCAGGAACGGCGCCGACCTCCTCGGCGTCGCCGGCGGCGACGGCACCCAGGCCCAGGTCGCCGCCATCGCCGCCGCGTACGACGTGCCCCTGCTCGTCATCTCCGCCGGCACCCGCAACCACTTCGCCATGGACCTCGGCCTCGACCGCGACAACCCCGCCGCCTGCCTCGACGCCCTCACCGACAAGGGCGTCGAACTCCACGTCGACCTCGGCTACGCCAGCGGCCACCCCTTCGTCAACAACGCCTCGTTCGGCGCGTACGCCTCCGTCGTGCAGAGCCCCGCCTACCGCGACGACAAGGTCCGCACCACCCTGGAGCTGCTGCCCGAACTGCTCACGCACCAGCGGGGCCCGCACCTCACCGCCCGCATCGGGGACGCCGTCATCGACGCGCCCCAGGCCGTCCTCGTCAGCAACAACGTCTACCGCAGCGACGACCTCGTCGGTCTCGGCCGCCGCGAACGGCTGGACGCCGGCGTGCTCGGCGTGGTCGGCATCCGTGTCGACAGTGCCGCCGAGGCCGCCGGGCTGGTCCTCGGCCCGAACGCCCCCGGCCTGAGCCTCCTCGTCGCCGACGAGATCGTCGTCGAGGCCGACCGGCCGGAGATCGAGGTCGGCGTCGACGGCGAGGCCCTCGTCCTGCCCACCCCCGTGCACTGCCGGGTCTCGCCGAAGGCCCTGCGCGTCCGCGTGCCCCGCGACCGCCCGGGCGTCCCCGAGCCCAAACCGCCCCTGGACTGGCGCCGGTTGCGCAAGTTGGCCGCCGCCGTCGGCCGCACCGCCCTGCCCAAACACCGCGAACGGTACGGCTGGGCTGAGGAGTTGTGGAACCGGCGGCGCAAGACGCACTGATCGCGAGCGTCGTCGACGCCGGTCCACCGGCCCGCGTCGACAAGCTCCGGCCCCGCACGGTACTGATGGGACATGAGCGACGACGGCGAACATCCGCGCGACGAACTCCCGTCCGCCATCAGGACGTTCCGGAGCACCGGTCGCCTGGTGGGCGGTCGTTACCGCCTCACGGAACGCGTCGGATCCGGCGGCATGGGCACCGTGTGGAGGGCGGTCGACGAACTCGTCGACCGCGAAGTCGCCGTCAAACAGCCCAGGCTGCCGGGTGACCCGCACGGCCCCGTCGGCCCCGACGCCCCGGGCGGTCCGGACAGCGGCCCCGACGGCCCCGACCGGCCTGAGGACGACGCCCGTCGACGGGCCGCCAACCGGCTCTACCGCGAGGCCCGCGCCGCCGCCCGCGTCGACCATCCGTCCGCCGTCACCATCCACGACGTCGTGGTCGAGGACGGGGCGCCGTGGATCGTCATGGAGCTGGTGCGCGGGGAGTCGCTCCACGAGGTCCTCAAGCGCGGCGCCCTGACCCCCGTCGAGGCCGCCCGCATCGGCCTCGCCGTGGTCGGCGCGCTGCACGCCGCGCACGGTGTCGGCATCGTGCACCGCGACGTCAAGCCCGCCAACGTCCTCCTCGGGCCGCACGGCCAGGTCGTCCTCACCGACTTCGGCATCGCCCATGTCCAGGGCGAGGAATCGCTCACCGTGACAGGGGAGTTCGTCGGGTCGCTCGAATTCGTCGCCCCCGAGCGGATGGCCGGGCCCGGAGCCGCCGGCCCGCCCTCCGACCTCTGGTCGCTCGGCGTCCTCCTCTACGCCGCCGTCGAGGGCTGGTCCCCTTTCCGCCGCACCACCCTGGAGTCCACGCTCGCCGCGATCCTCGCCGCCGAGCCCCCCGAGCCGGAGCGGGCGGGCCCCCTCGGGCCCCTGCTCGTACGGTTGCTGGCCAAGGACCCGGCACTGCGCCCGGACGCCGAGGAGACCGCCGGGTTCCTGCGCGACGTGGCGGAGGACCGGACCCCCGACGCCCAGACCCCTGCCGGACTCCGTGAGTTGGGCGAGGACGCGGGGACGTTGCGGCTCGGCGTACGGGCTGGGGACGGTGATGACGTACGGCGTGAGGAGCGCGACGACGTACGGGGTGGGGACGGTGAGGGCGTACGGGGTGGGGACGGCGAGGGCGTACGGGGTGAGCCGCATGCGCCGGAGGGCGTGCGGGACACCGAGGTCGTGCGGCCCGGAGCCGAGCGCCCCCGGCGCAGGGTGCGCGCCGGTCGTCTCGCCGCCGCGACCGCCGCCGGGCTGCTGCTGGCCGGTGGGGGAGCCTGGGCCGGGGTCGCGTTCGACAAGGACGACGGTGTCACCGAGGTCGCCGAGCCGAAGGTCGGATGGGTGGACGCCCGCGTCGCGACCCCCAGCCCCACCCCGGGGAGCACGGCCGGCACACGCTGGGTGGCTCACCGCGAGGAGGCCATGGACGCCGTCCTCTCCCTCCCCGGCCCCTACGAACGGCTCCGCGCGGAGGGCGGCGACGACGGGCGCCCCCGTACGGTCACCTACGAGGGCGAGGAGGTCGTCCGGGTGCGGCTGACGCAGTGGGACGAGGCGCCCGCCTCGCCCATGGAACAGGCCAAGGACTCCACGGACATCGTGGCGGGCGACGTGAAGTCGACGGCCAACTTCACCACCACGAGCTTCCACGACCAGGAGGCCGTCCTCGCCGACACCACCCACTATCTGGACGGCACCCCCACCAGGGTCCTGCAACTCATCGTCCGCACCGACGACGACCGGATGTACGAACTGCGCGTCGACATGCCGAAGGGCACGGCCGACGAGAAGAAGGGCACGGCCGTCTTCAAGGGCGCGCGCGAACGACTGGAGATCGGGCCGTAGGCCGCCACTCGGCGCCGGCGACCGGACCGTATCCGCCGTGGCCACCGCGCCGAGCCCCACTTCCGGCACGGAAGTGATCGACGCCGCATCCGTGGCCGCACGGCACCGTCCGCCGCCCTGATCAGCGACTTCGTTGCCAGCGATCACTGGCACGGTACGGACGTCCGGTGAAACCCTGTTACCGACGGGTACCCAAAGTCGTCCGGTCCGGAATACCCTGCGCGTCATGACGGACTCGCAGGCCCCCGAAAAGACCGGCACGACCACCACGGGAACGACCGGCACGGCACGGACGACCGGCACCAACCCCCTCGCGGCGGCCCCGCAGGGCGCCCGTACCGCCGAAGACGTGGTCACCCCCGAACTGGTCGCCCAGCTCACCAAGGGCGTGGTCGGCTCCGGCCGCACCGCCAACCACACGCCCTTCACCGGCGAGAAGCTCGCCGACCTGCCGGAGTCCACCCCCGAGGACGTGGCGACGGCCTACGAACGGGCCCGCGCCGCCCAGGCCGTCTGGGCCCAGCGGCCCGTGCGCGAGCGCGCCGCCGTACTCCTTCGCTTCCACGACCTGGTGCTGGAGCGCCAGGGCGAGGTGCTCGACCTCATCCAGCTGGAGACCGGCAAGGCCCGCCTCCACGCCCACGAGGAGGTCCAGGCCGTCGCGGTCGCCGCCCGTCACTACGGCCGCAAGGCCCCCTTCTACCTCAAGCCGAAGCGGCACACCGGCGCCGTACCGACCCTCACCAAGGTCACCGAACTGCGCCACCCGCGCGGTGTGATCGGCCAGATCGCCCCCTGGAACTACCCGCTCGAACTCTCCGTCGGCGACGCGATACCGGCCTTCGTCGCGGGCAACGCCGTCGTGATGAAGCCCGACACGGAGACGTGCCTGACCGCCCTGTGGGCCCGCGACCTGCTCATCGAGGCCGGCCTGCCCGCCGACGTCTTCCAGGTCGTCCTCGGCGAGGGCCCCGTCATCGGCCCCGAGGTCGTCAAGCACGCCGACTACGTCTCCTTCACCGGCTCCACCCGCACCGGCCGCGAGGTCGCGCAGGGCGCCGCCGCCCGCCTCGTCGGTGTCTCCCTCGAACTCGGCGGCAAGAACGCGATGCTCGTCCTCGAGGACGCCGACATCGAGAAGGCGGCGGCGGGCGCCGTCCGCGCCTGCTTCTCCTCCGCCGGCCAACTCTGCATCTCCATCGAGCGGTTGTACGTCCACGAGTCCGTCGCCGACGCCTTCCTTGAGCGCTTCGCCGCCCGCACCAAGGCCATGCGCCTCGGCAAGTCCCTCGCGTACGGCGCCGACATGGGCTCCCTCGTCGGCGAACGCCAGCTGGAGACCGTCACCCGGCACGTCGACGAGGCCGTGGAGAAGGGCGCGACGGTCGTCGCGGGCGGCGTGGCCCGCCCCGACATCGGCCCCTACTTCTACGAGCCGACCATCCTCGACGGCGTCACGGAACCCATGTCCGTGTGCACGGAGGAGACCTTCGGCCCGGTCGTCTCCATCTACCGCTTCACGGACGAGGACGAGGCGATCGCGGAGGCCAACTCCACCGCGTACGGCCTCAACGCCTCCGTCTGGACCAAGGACGGCCGCCGCGGCCGCGAGGTCGCCTCCCGCGTCCGCGCCGGCACGGTCAACGTCAACGAGGGCTACGCCTCCGCGTACGGCTCCGTCCAGTCCCCGATGGGCGGCATGAAGGACTCCGGTCTCGGCCGCCGCCACGGCTCCGAGGGCATCCTCAAGTACACGGAGGCCCAGACCGTCGCCCACCAGCGTCTCCTCCCGATGGCCCCGTCCCTCGGCATGGACGACGAGAAGTACGCCCAGTTCATGAGCCGCAGCCTGAAGGTGATGAAGGCGCTGAGGCTCCGCTAGGTCTTCGGGCCGGCCCATCGTTCTCAACGAGGAGAGCACGTGTCGTACGACTACGACGTCATCGTCGTCGGATCCGGTTTCGGCGGTTCGGTCACCGCCCTGCGCCTGACCGAGAAGGGCTACAAGGTAGGCGTCCTCGAAGCGGGCCGTCGGTTCACGCGCGAGTCGCTCCCCAAGAACTCCTGGGACCTGAAGAACTACCTGTGGGCCCCCGCCCTCGGCATGTACGGCATCCAGCGCATCCATCTCCTGGGCAACGTCATGGTGCTGGCCGGAGCCGGCGTGGGCGGCGGCTCCCTCAACTACGCCAACACCCTCTACGTACCGCCGAAACCGTTCTTCGAGGACCCCCAGTGGAAGGACATCACCGACTGGCAGGAGGAGCTGAAGCCGTACTACGACCAGGCCCGCCGCATGCTCGGCGTACGGCTCAACCCGACGATGACCCCGTCGGACGTGCACCTGAAGGCCGCCGCCGAGCGGATGGGCGTCGGCGACAGCTTCCACCTCGCCCCGGTCGGCGTCTTCTTCGGTGACGGCGAGGACGCCGACGGCAGGACGAAGGCGGCCCCCGGCGACCAGGCGGCGGACCCCTACTTCGGCGGGGTGGGCCCCGCCCGCACCGCGTGCACCGAGTGCGGCGAGTGCATGACCGGCTGCCGCCACGGCGCGAAGAACACCCTCAACGAGAACTACCTCCACCTCGCCGAGAAGGCGGGCGCGGTCGTCCACCCGATGACGACGGTGGTGGCCCTGACGGAGGACTCGCAGGGCGGCTACGCCGTGACGACCCTCCCGACCGACAACCGCAGGAAGGGCCGGAGCCGGGTGCTCAGGGCCCGCCGCGTCGTCCTGGCCGCCGGCACCTACGGCACCCAGACCCTCCTGCACCGGATGAAGGCGAACGGCCAACTCCCGCACCTCTCGGACCGCCTGGGCATGCTGACCCGCACCAACTCCGAAGCGCTGGTCGGCGCCCAGACCGACAACCGCCGCTACCGCAAGGCGCACGGCGCGCCCGAGGTCGACTTCACCCGGGGCGTGGCGATCACCTCCTCCATCCACCCCGACGACAGCACCCACATCGAGCCGGTCCGCTACGGCAAGGGCTCCAACGCGATGGGCGGTCTGTCGATCCTCCAGGTCCCGTACGCGGGTGGCACCGCGTCGGGCGCCACCCGGGTCCTCGGCTGGCTGGGCTACGCGGCCAAACACCCCCTGCTGGTGGCCCGTTCGCTCTCCAACCGCCGCTGGTCGGAGCGGACCATCATCGGCCTGGTGATGCAGTCCCTGGACAACTCCCTGTCGACGCACCTGAAGACGAAGGGCCTGGGCAAGGGGCTGTTGACGGCACGTCAGGGCCACGGCGCGCCCAACCCCAAGCAGATCGAGGCCGCTTCGCAGGCCGCCTCCGCCATCGCCGCCGAGATCAACGGCTTCGCCGGCAGCAACGTGGGCGAACTGATGGGCACCCCGCTCACCGCGCACTTCCTCGGCGGCTGCCCCATCGGTGCCACGGCGGACGACGGCGTGATCGACCCGTACCACCGGCTCTACGGGCACCCCGGCATCTCCGTCGTCGACGGGGCCGCCGTCTCCGCGAACCTGGGCGTCAACCCGTCCCTGACGATCACGGCGCAGGCCGAGCGGGCGATGTCGTACTGGCCGAACAACGGCGAGCCGGACCGGCGCCCGGCCCCCGGCGAGGCCTACGAGCGCCTCAGCCCTGTCGAGCCCCTGCACCCGGCGGTCCCGGCGGACGCGTTCGGCGCGCTGCGTCTGCCGCTGGTGCCGGTCCCCACGGTGCCGCCGAAGAAGTAGTCACGCGGCAAGCACGCGGCAGGGGGCCCCGGCGGCAGAAGAAGTTACGGAGAAGGACCCGCACCCCCCTCCGAGCGCGGGTTCTTCTCTCGTGTGCCAGGTGTGACTGGTGAGTGGTGCGAAGGGTTGTCCTCGCGATGACAGTTTTTTCGTGTGATGCGAGTCACATGTAAAGGGGGCGCGGGCAGCACAACCGATGGGCGCGCCCCGCCGTCACATACATGTTCGATGGGGCCTGTGGGGCCGCTGTGATGCATGAAGCGAAAAGCATGAGGTGGGGGACATGAAGTCGACGATGTCGCGGGTGGCGGTGGCTGTCTCGGTCGCGGCCACGCTGGGATTGACCGCGGCGTGTGGCGGGGGCGGCGACGACGGGAAGACCAAGTCCAAGCCGTCGGTCTCGGGCACGGCCTCGGCCGCCGAGGACGCGAAGAACGGCGAGGACGGCGCCGGGAAGGCCGCGCTGACCGAGGCGCAGCTCAAGGAGGCCGCCCTCGCGAAGGGGGACGTGAAGGGGTACAAGATCGCCGACATGCCCGCGGAGGACATGCCGGCCGAGACCGTTCCCGCGCAGCCGGCCGCCTGCCAGCCCCTCGCGAACATGTTCTTCTTCACCTCCGACCCGCAGGCGAAGGCCCGCGCCGGACGCACGGTCACCTCGGAGGACGCGCTCTCCGCCAACGTCATCTCCCTCGCCCTCGCCGCGCACGAGCAGAGCGACGCCGAGAAGGTCATGGCCGACCTGCGCAAGGCGACGGAGAGCTGCGACAGCTACGAGCAGGTCGGCAACAAGTACAGCGGCGTCGAGGCCCTCACCGCTCCCCAGCAGGGCGACGAGGCCGTCGCCTACAAGCTGAAGGGGGACATCGAGGGCGCCGAGATCCCGATGTCCTTCACGGTGGTGCGCAGCGGCTCGACGCTCATCGGGTTCTACTCGATGAACATGCTCGACGCGGACAAGGCCGAGGTGCCGGACGCGATCCTGGACGCGCAGGTCGCGAAGCTGGAGAAGGTCGCCGGCTGAGCACTCACCCGGCGTGACGAAGGGCCCCGCGGGACGACTCGGACCCCGCGGGGCCCTTCCGCGTCGGGGGCTGGGGCCTCGGGACGGGTGGTCTGCTCCGCGTCGTGCAGAGGGCCGCCTGACGGGCTCCGTGTCCGTCACGCCCACCTCGGAACAGTTCCGCCGGTCGGCCCCGGGCGTCCCCGGAGCCGGCCGTTCTCTTGCGTGACCGGGCTGCTGTCCCCTGCCGTCCGGTCACAACCCTGGAGCGAGGTCCCACGGCGCACGGCACGATCCGCACGCCTCATCGCTCCAGCGGAGCCACGCGTGGTTCTTTCGGGCCCGCACCTGGCTGGCGCGGACACCGACACCAACGAAGCGTGTCGTACGGCGGTCACGCGCCGTACGGGTGAGAGGGCAGGCGTACGTACGTGCGCCGCCGGAGCGCGCCGGTCAGATGCGGCCCCGGCACAGCTCCAGCAGGGTCATGGCGAGCGCGGTGCCCGGCTTGCCGAGGGCGTCCCTGTAGTGGGCCAGCACCTCCATCTCGCGCGACAGGTTCACGCGCCTGCCGCCGGACTCGATCCGTGCCTCCTGGATCACGGCGGAGACCGCCACGCGTTCCTGGATGAGGCCGATGATCCGGTCGTCCAGGGCGTCGATGCGTTCCCGGGCACCGGTGATCAGACCGGCCGCCTCGGAGGTACGGGCGCCGGTCTTCTCGGTGGAGGTGATGGTCATCTCTGGGCTCCTCGTCGGAAGTCGAACGGACTCCCCGGAGCGGCAAGACCCGGAAAACGCCAGACGCCCCGGACCTTGTCGGCCCGGGGCGCCTGGGGAAGTCGCTTGTCAGTAGCTCAAGCAGCACGACCATGGCAGCCGGTGGGCCCGGTGCCATAGCTAAAGACAGAGGTCGAGTGCGCGAACATGCACCCCACTATGCCACACCGTTTCTGTGGACTGAGCGGGCGTCCTGTGCGTGGTCCTGGCCCGGGAGGCCGGTTCCCTACGCGGCCCAGCTCCAACCCCTCCCCAACCACAGCCCAGCCCAGCCACGGCTCCTTTCACTGCCCGGGGGACGGGACGGGGGTGCAGGGGCGGAGTCCCGGTGGCCCACTTCAGGAGCGTGCACCCCGGTAGACTCGGACACACACAGACCCCCGCCCGACCGCCGGAAGGCACCCCGTGTCATCAGCGAACCCCGCTGCCGCCGCTCCCGACACCGTCCTGGTCGTCGACTTCGGCGCCCAGTACGCCCAGCTCATCGCCCGCCGCGTCCGCGAGGCCCGGGTCTACAGCGAGATCGTGCCGAGCACCATGCCGGTCGCGGAGATGCTCGCCAAGAACCCGGCGGCGATCATCCTCTCCGGCGGCCCCTCCTCGGTCTACGCCGAGGGCGCCCCCCGCCTCGACCGCGAACTCTTCGAAGCCGGCGTCCCCGTCTTCGGCATGTGCTACGGCTTCCAGCTGATGGCGACCACCCTCGGCGGCACCGTCGACAACACCGGCGCCCGCGAGTACGGCCGTACCCCCCTGCACGTGTCCAAGTCCGGCAGCACCCTCTTCGAGGGCACCCCCGACGAGCAGTCCGTCTGGATGTCCCACGGCGACGCCTGCTCCGCCGCCCCCGAGGGCTTCACCGTCACGGCCTCCACCGACGTCGTCCCGGTCGCCGCCTTCGAGAACGACGAGAAGAAGCTGTACGGCGTCCAGTACCACCCGGAGGTCATGCACTCCACGCACGGCCAGCAGGTCCTGGAGCACTTCCTCTACCGAGGCGCGGGCATCACCCCCAGCTGGACCACGGGCAACGTCATCGAGGAGCAGGTCGAGGCCATCCGCGAGCTGGTCGGCGACAAGCGCGCGATCTGCGGCCTCTCCGGCGGCGTGGACTCCGCCGTCGCCGCGGCCCTCGTCCAGAAGGCCATCGGCTCCCAGCTGACCTGCGTCTATGTCGACCACGGCCTCATGCGCAAGAACGAGACCGAGCAGGTCGAGAAGGACTTCGTCGCCGCGACCGGCGTCCAGCTGAAGGTCGTCGACGCCGAGGAGCGGTTCCTGAAGGCGCTGGCCGGGGTCTCCGACCCCGAGCAGAAGCGGAAGATCATCGGCCGCGAGTTCATCCGCGTCTTCGAGCAGGCCCAGGCGGAGATCATCGCCGACGAGGGCCCCGAGGTCGCGTTCCTGGTCCAGGGCACGCTGTACCCCGACGTGGTCGAGTCCGGCGGCGGCACCGGCACCGCCAACATCAAGTCCCACCACAACGTCGGCGGCCTCCCCGAGGACCTCGAGTTCAAGCTGATCGAGCCGCTCCGCAAGCTCTTCAAGGACGAGGTCCGGATGGTCGGCCAGGAGCTGGGCCTTCCGGAGGAGATCGTCCAGCGCCAGCCGTTCCCCGGCCCCGGCCTCGGCATCCGGATCGTCGGCGAGGTCACCAAGGACCGTCTCGACCTGCTCCGTGAGGCCGACGCCATCGCCCGCGAGGAGCTGACGGCCGCCGGTCTCGACCGCGACATCTGGCAGTGCCCGGTGGTGCTGCTGGCGGACGTCCGGTCCGTCGGCGTCCAGGGCGACGGCCGCACCTACGGCCACCCCATCGTCCTGCGCCCGGTCTCCTCCGAGGACGCCATGACCGCCGACTGGTCCCGGCTGCCGTACGACGTCCTCGCGAAGATCTCCACCCGCATCACCAACGAGGTCGCCGACGTCAACCGCGTCGTCCTCGACGTGACGAGCAAGCCCCCGGGCACCATCGAGTGGGAGTGACTCCCGTCTGAGCGGTCAGGTCCGCTTGAGGGTCCGCACCGGCCCTCCCGGCTTCCAGACCTGGACGACCAGGTACTTCTCGTCCTCGACGTAGGTCCGTACGACCTCCGTCAGCTCGGTGCGGAAGAGGTGGAACGGCTCCGGCGGTTCCACCTCTTCGCCGTACGCGGCCTTCACCGCGGGATCGTCGACCTCGATCGCCCGTCCGCTCACCCGTACGTCCCCTCCGCCCATCTCCGTTCCCGGACCCGGGTTGGCCTGCAGCGCGAAACGGGGGTCGCGGCGCAGATCGAGCGCCTTGAGCGAGTCGGGCATCATCCCCAGCCACAGCTCCCCGTTCACGAACCGGACCTCCAGCCCGGTCGTCCGCGGCGAGCCGTCCCTGCGGAGGGTGGCGAGGACGTGATGGGTGAAGGCGCCGAAACGGGCCTCGACCGTCTGTGCGAGATCGGGTTCGGCGGCGACGAAGGCGCCCCAGTTCGAAAGATTCTCCGGCATACGTCGAGTCTCACGCGGATACCCGACAACCACTGTCCGGTTACCCCGAGCGACGTACCGTGTCGCCCTGCCCGCCCGGCGGAGTGCCATCTGACGCGCTTCGGTGACTTGCGTAACGGTTGCGCACCCTCTTCACCGGACGGACCTGTTCTCCGTGGGGGACCGACGGTAACTTCCGCTTCGTAAAGGAAGTCATTCTGGAGGACACATGCACGGGCCCACACCGCCCCTGCCCCTACCCACCGACCAGCTCCGGTTCGCCATGCCGCCGATGCACGAGTCGGCGGAGGACGAGCGGCGGCACCGCAAGGAACGGCTCGCCGGGGCCCTGCGGATCTTCGGGCGTATGGGGTTCGAGGAGGGGGTCTCGGGACACATCACCGCGCGCGACCCGGAGTACAGCGACTGCTTCTGGGTCAATCCGTTCGGGATGCCCTTCAAGCACGTCACGGTGAGTGACCTGGTCCTCGCCAACCAGGACGGCCAGGTCATCGAGGGCCGCTACCACGTGAACCAGGCCGCCTTCACCGTCCACGCCCAGGTGCACGCCGCCCGCCCCGACGTCGTCGCCGTCGCCCACTGTCACTCCGTGCACGGCCGCGCCCTCTCCGCCCTCGGCGAGCTGCTCGACCCGATCACCCAGGAGTCCTGCGCCTTCTACGAGGACCAGGCGCTCTACGACCACTACACGGGCGTCGCCGTGGACGCGGACGAGGGTCGCCGCATCGCCGCGGTCCTCGGCAGCCGCAAGGCCCTCGTGCTCCGCAACCACGGTCTGCTGACCGTCGGCGACTCGGTCGACGCGGCGGCCTGGTGGTTCCTGTCCATGGAACGCTCGGCCCAGGTGCAGCTCACCGCGAAGGCCGCCGGCCGGCCCCTGCTCATCGAACACCGGCTGGCCGTCGCGACCCGGGAACAGGCCGGCGGCGACCTGGTGGCGTGGATCAACTACCAGCCGCTGTGGCAGGACATCAGCCGCAGCGAGCCGGACCTGCTGAGTTGAGGGCGGAGTCCGAGCGCGAGCCGTCAGAAGTCGCGCAGCACCGCCGCCTTCGTGGCCGCGAACTCCTCGTCCGTGAGGACGCCGCCGCGATGCAGCTCACCGAGTTCGCGGAGCCGGCGCAGGAGGGTGTCATGGTGGTCGGAGGCGGGAGGCCGGGCGGTGACGGTCCCGGCCTCCGGCCCCGACCGGTCCGCATGACCGTTCACCCGGGTCGACGGATGGGGGAGCCGCGCCGTGACCGCCGTCGCCACGAGGGCGGTGAGCAGGTCGCGACGCGTACTGCCCCACAGGTCGAGGGCGAACGGGTCCCGCTCCGGCGGCAGCTTCGAGAACACGGTCTCGCGCGTCACGAACCGCAGGAAACCGTCCTCGTAACCGGAGTTGGGCAGCCACTCGACCTGCACCAGCTCACCCACGTCGATGATCCGTGGACCGGTCGCGCGCTTGACCCGGTCGGAGGTGTCGTTCCAGTCGATCCGCACCCGCGTCCCGTCGAACGACACCGTGCCGTCACTGGACCGCACCGACACCGGCACGGGCGGTCCCGGCAGCAGATAGGCACGGGCGGGCTCCTTCGGCGTCTGCTCCAGCAGCATCGACTGCCGTATCTCCTCGGCCACGTACTCGGCGATCCCCGACCGGTCGAGATCGACCGTCAGCCGGTACGGGTCGGCCGCGTCCGGCAGCCGCCCGCCCGTGGCCTGAAGCAGCGGATCACTGCCCTCGCGAAGCCGCAACCGCAGCCGTCCGCGCTTGCGTTCGGGCTCGTAGACGACACCGGCCACCGCCTCCAAAGGCACCGCGATCTCCCCGTACGTCTGCCGGAACAGCGCCACGGAACGGTGCAGGCCCGGCGTGATCCGGACCGTGTCGCCGTCGAAGGCCCAGACGCCGTCGCGCTGGATGATCTCGGCCATAGGAGGATTCTCCCAGCCGGGTCAACACGAGCACCGGCCTTTCACCCCGCGCCTCCCCCGCACGGAGTGGCCCTGCCGAATGCGGGCCGTGTTCCATACGGCACAATTCGCTGTCATCGCAGGGCAGTTGTACGGCCGCACGGCTGTGGTAATGCGCGGACGTACGTACGACCCGCACGGCGGCGGTATCGACTCGGAAGTATCAGCGGTAACAGCATTGCCGGCAGAGGGCAATGACGGTGGCGGCGAAGGCCGAAGTACGCGGACGTGGGCGCGGAGGCGCCCACGGACGTCGGCGCGGGAAGGCGGGCTCGGGCATGGCGGTGCAGGAGGCGAGAGGGGGCATGGGCGCGGGCGCCCATGACGGCGGGTGCACGTGCGGGGACTGCCCGCACGGGGCGCGCGCGGGACACCGGCGCGCGGTCGCCGAGTTCCTGCTGAAGCGGGAGGAGTTCGCGTCGGGGCACGGACTGCCCGCGGCCGTCGCGCACTCCGCGTCCGCCTCCCGCCAGTGGGTCTCCGACGAACTCACCCAGTCCGCGGCCCTCGTCGCCGAACGCGGCCGGGTCGAGGGCGAGGCCTGGTTGGCCCGCCTGTGGCTGCGCACGGCCATCGTGGTCTGGGCCGCCGTCGTCACCCTCCTCCTCGTCCAGTCCCTCACCGCGATCGGCGCCGGTTGGACGGCGGCCCGCACCGCCGGCCTGCTCGCCGCCCTGCTGGTCGCCGCCGCGCTGACGGGCGCCGGCTATCTGCACCGGGCACGCGGCGGTGCCCTCGCCCCCGTCATCGGCGAGGACAACCGTCTCTCCACCTCCCGCGCGATCGCGGCCGGTTGGGTGCTCTTCGTCGTCTTCGCGGTCCTCGTCCTCGTCGGCCGCCTCGCCGCAGCCTCCGACCACCGTGAACGCGACGCCCTCATCGCCGGCCTCGACCTCGCCCGCGGCGCCGGCATCGTGACCGTCCTCGCCGTCGTCTGCGGCATCGCTGTCCTGGTCCGCCGCGTGGTCGGCCTCCGTGTCCTCGCCCAACGCCTCCAGAAGGTCCGCGCCCACCGCCCCCGCGCCGCCGACCTCCTCACCGACGACTCGGGCCGCGGCAGCTTCTCCGACATCCAGTACGTCCTCATCTGCGCCGTCGCCCTCGTTTTCGCGGCGGTCCGCCTCGCCCGCCGCCCCGACCAACTCCCCGACCTCCCCTGGGGCCTGGCCCTCCTCGTCCTGGTCTCGGCCGCCACCTACGTCGCCGGCAAATACGCCGAGGGCGGCCGCCCCGTCATCCTCTCCGTCGTCCGCGCCCGCGAGGCCGGCGACCTCGACGCCCCCATCCGCAACGGCGACGACATCGAGATCCGCGGCTCCGGCTTCGTCCCACCCGGCGCCCAGACCGCCGACCACCTCTCCCGCATGGTCGTCCGCATCGGACCCGTCCACGTCCACGTCCCCCTCGTCCCCGTGGCCGGCGGCTTCAGCAACCCCACCGACGCCGTCCTCACCGCCCCCGTCCCCGCCGACGTCGAACCCGGCAAGGTCGAAGTACAGGTAGTGACAGCGGCCGGCGTGGAAACCAACCGCTACACCATCGAGGTCTCAGCGGATTGACCAGCCGTCGAGGGGGAGAGCAGCGGGGGAGGGGAGAGGCGGGGCCCTGCGCCCCTGGACGGCTTCCGTGGGAACCCCGTCGTGGTGCGGCGGACGGAGCGCCCGGCGGACGTGGGCGCGGGGACGGGTCGGTGTCGGGGCGGGGGCGAAGGGGCCCAGCCCCTGGGATACGACGGGTGAGGGCGGCGGGGGTGAGGAAGCCCCCGGAACCACAACCCCGCCTCTCCGACAAGGCACTTTGACCCGGAAAAACACGCCCGAACCATTGAGCACCCCCACCCCTGTGAACGTATCGTCTGTTGAGGGGTCAACGGCACGGCGGACAAGAGGCGGCGCAGACCATGACTCACGACATTCGCTCGGACTCCCCCACCCCCTACTTCGACGAGGGCCCCGACTGGCGGGACACCGCCACCCGCTACGCCCTCCTGCCCCTACGCGTCTTCCTCGCCGTCACCTTCATCTACGCCGGCCTGGACAAACTCACCGACAGCGCGTTCATGGCGGACTCCGGCTCCGGCTCCATCGGCGACATGATGAGCGCCGCCCGAGACTCCTCCGCCATCCCAGCCATGATCGACATGGCCCTGAACAACCCCGTCGGCTTCGGCTACGCCATCGCCATCGGCGAACTCGCCGTCGGTATCGGCACCCTCCTCGGCCTCCTCACCCGCCTCGCCGCCCTCGGCGGAGCCCTGATCTCCCTCAGCCTCTGGCTCACGGTCAGCTGGTCGGCATCCCCGTACTACTACGGCAACGACCTGCCCTATCTCATGGCCTGGATCCCCCTGATCCTCGCCGGCGCACCGGTCCTCTCCGTGGACGCCGCCCTCCGCTCCCGCCGCCGGGGCACCACCAGCAGGCACCGCGCGGGCGCCTACCACTGACCCCCACCACGCCCTGCCCCGCCCAGCCGGCCACACTCCGCTCCGCTCCCGTCGCGGCCCAACCCGGCCCCTGGCTCGCCCTCCACCCATCACGGCTCAGCCGGCGCGACCGGGCCACGAATCCGCGACAGGGCTGCCCTCCATCCGCTCCCAGCCGCGTCCACCCATTCCCCGCCATCGCTCATCCCTCTCGGCCGGCCCGCAGCCGCGCCGCCCGGCTGTCCCCCGGCCGCGCCGCCCGGTTGCCCGCCCGCTGTCAGCCACGCCCACCCGTCGCCGCCGGTCTCAGCCGTGTCCGTCCCTCCAGGGTGATCCGCCCGCTCCTGTCGCCCTCTTCGCTCCAGTCGGTCCCGCAGGGCCTCCCCGCCCCGTCGCTCCGGTCGCTCCTTCCGGCCCCGTCGCGCCAATCGGCCCCGTCGGTCCCACCGGTCCCACCGGTCCTCGCGTATCCGTCATCCCCGTCGGGCCCATCGGCCCCATCGGTCCAGTCGGCCCCATCCGCCCCGCGCCCCGACGCCCCCTGATCGCATGGTCCAGGGTGGCCACCGCCCCCGCGATGCACAGCCCTCCGACCACGAGCGGTATCGCCACGAACCAGGGGGTCTCCCAGGCGTCTCCCGCGTCGCCGAGGTACACGACACCGGCGGCGGTGAGGAAAAGGCCCGCGACGAGCTTCGCCGGCCGGAACTCATGCCGCAGCACGGGTCACCTCCGCTTGTCCCAGACCGACTTCGAGGTCGATGGTGAGCGTCCCGCCGCCGCCCGAGCCCTTCTCGGGGGCCAGCGTCAGCCGATCGGTCTTGTCCGGTGCCACGTCCACGTCCTCCTTGTCGTCACCCGGCAACTGGATGTCTCCCAGGCCCACTTCGACGTCGAGCCGCACGGTGACGTCCGATGGAACCACCACCTTCACCTTGCCCGCGCCCACCTCCACGCTCGTGGTCAGCGCCTCGCCCTTCGGTATGTCCACCCCGGACAAGTCCAGCGTGCCCACTCCGGTTCCCAGTTCGTAGCGGGCCGCCACGCTCTCCGCGTTCCGTGGCGTCCACTCCGTACGGGCCCAGTCGGTGGTGATGTTCGACGGAAGCGCCGCCGTGCCCGCCAGGAGGCCCGCCGTCACCACGGCCAGGAAGGTCGACCCGGCTCCCGTACGGCCGAGGAAGGCGCTGAGGGCTATGCCCAGGCCGAACACGGTCAGCGCACAGGCCAGACCGGTCTGCAGGCTGGCGGCCAGGGTGCGGCCCTCCCAGGTCGCGCTGGTACCGATGCCGCCGGCGAGCAGTGCGAGCAGGAATATCCAGCCGCCGATCCAGCGCGGCCCCCGCGGCCTCGGCGGACGCGCGACGCGTATGTCCTGGCGGTTGGGGCGTACGCCCTGGGCGATGTTGACGGCCGCTGCTATGTCCCGGTCGCGGGTCCCCCACGGGCCCCACAGGTAGCCCGTGCCACCGACGTGCGTGCCGTCCTTGACTATGGGGTCGCGCCACCACGAGGGGTAGGCGGAGGCCACGGGGGGTGCCTGGGCCTCCGGCGGGGCGTCGGCCACCGCCTGGGCGGCCAGTGGATCGGGGTCGGGGGCGCCGCGGTGCTGCGACCAGTACCCCGCGCCGGCCAGGAGCAGGGAGACGACCACCGAGAAGGTCAGGACGGTGGTGTTGCCCAGCATGGTGAGGAAGACACCGCAGCCGACCAGCGCGAAGAGCACGGCCGTGAGGGCCTGGCCGTCGACCCGGCCGGTCAGCAGCTTGCGTACCTCGTTCTCCTCCTCGTCGTCGTACGGCACGAACAACCAGGCGAAGCCGTAGAAGACGAGGCCGAGGCCCCCGGTGAGGGAAAGCACCGCCAGCACCACGCGGAAGATCACCGGGTCCATGTCGCACTGCCGCCCGAGCCCGGCACAGACACCGCCCAGCATCTTGTACCGCCGGTCGCGGCGGAACCTGTGCGGGGCGGCGGGGGCGGCGGCCGGATCGTCGGCGCCTACGGCACCCGACCGATCCGCGGGTGCGCCCGTGCCCGGGCGCGCGCCCGCCTGCGGGCCCGTGCCCGTGTGTGTTCCCGCATGCGTTCGGGCGCCCGTGTGGGGGCGTGCCCCCGCGCCTCCGTGCGCGCGCGGCTCCTCCGAGCCCGTGCCCGGTGGGGGCACGGCATCCTGCGGCTCCGTGGTGGGCCGCAGGGCGTCCGGACCCGAACCGGGGTCCGGCTCCTCTGCCGCGTGCTGGTGATCCGTCATGCGTCCATCGTGACCGCCGAGCCGGTCCGATGGCAGTCGGGATGACCCTGGTCCAACCCTGATATCCGCCCGGGGGATGTGTTCGATCACGCCCGCGTCGAAGATCAGGGGCGTCTCGGGGGTCGACCCTGATGCCTCGCTCCGCCATGCGTGTGAACATCGATGCCATGCCGGAAGCCGCAGCACTGCCAGTCGACACTCCGCGGCCCCCGCGCAAGCTCTACCGCAGCAGCGACGGACGCTGGCTCGGAGGCGTGGCGCGAGGGCTCGCCGGACATCTCGGCCTGCCTGTGACCTGGGTGCGGCTCGTGTTCGCCGGCCTCTTCCTGGCCGACGGCCTCGGCGCCCTCGTCTACGCGGCGTTCTGGTTCTTCGTCCCGCTCGGCGTGGGAGGCGTCGACAACCAGCGGCCTCCGGCCATCGCCACCGAGACCTCCCCCGACGGCCGCCGCAGACTCGTGGCCCGCAAGCCCGACCGCGGCCAGATAGTCGCCCTGCTCCTCATGGTCGTCGTGGCCATGGTCTTCGTCGGCAATGTGAACCTCGGAGAAGGCGCCACGGCGTATCTCTGGCCGACCGTGCTCGTCGCCGCGGGCGTCGCCCTGGTCTGGCGCCAGGCGGACAACGCGCGGCGGGCCCGCTGGGCCGAGGTCGGCCGCCGTCGGCGCACGATCACACTGCTGCGCTCCGTCGCCGGTGTCCTGCTGGTCACCGCCGGCGTCTCGGGGATATTCGTCCTCCAGGGCTCGGCCGCCCACCTCGGCTCGGTCCTGCAGGCGGCGCTCGCGGTCCTCGTGGGCATAACCCTGCTGGCCGGACCGTACCTCGTCCGTATGACCCAGGACCTCTCCGAGGAGCGCCTCATGCGCATCCGCGCCCAGGAGCGAGCGGAGGTCGCGGCCCATGTCCACGACTCGGTGCTGCACACCCTGACACTGATACAGCGGAACGCGGACAACCCGAACGAGGTCCGCCGCCTCGCCCGCGCCCAGGAGCGCGACCTGCGGAACTGGCTGTACAAGCCCGAGGGCACGGGAAAGGACGAGGACGACGAGCCCGACACGCTCGCCGAGGCCGTACGACGGAACGCGGCGGAGGTCGAGGACCAGCACGGCGTCCCCATAGAGGTGGTGGTCGTCGGCGACTGCCCCCTCGACGAGGGACTGACCGCGCAGATGCAGGCCGCGCGCGAGGCGATGGTGAACGCCGCCAAGTACGGTGGCGAGGGCGGTGCCGTGCAGGTCTTCGCCGAGGTCGAGGGAAGGACCGTTTTCGTGTCCGTCCGCGACCGCGGCCCAGGTTTCGACCTCGACGCGATACCCGCCGACCGCATGGGCGTCAGAGAATCGATCATCGGCCGCATGGAGCGCAACGGAGGCACGGCACGGCTCCGCGCCGTACCGGGCGGCGGCACGGAGGTCGAGCTGGAGATGGAGAGGGCGGAGACGACGTCATGAGTGACGCGAACGGGGCGAACGACCTTGCCGCACAGGGCGGTTCGGGCACGACGTCGAGCGGGGGCCCGGGAGGTGCGGCCGCCCGGGGCACGGGCCCGACCGAGGGCCTCCCCGGGGAGGCCGACCGGCAGAACGCGCCCGGCCAGGCCCCCGAGCCCGACGGCAGCACCGCATCCGCCGCGCCTGCCGCATCCGCCGCGCCCGGACCGTCCGGGCCCGGGCGGCATGTCCGGGTCGTGCTGGTCGACGACCACCGGATGTTCCGTACGGGAGTCCAGGCCGAGATCGGGCAGACGGACCGCACGGGTGTGGAGGTGGTCGGGGAGGCTCCCGACGTCGACCAGGCGGTCTCGGTGATCACGAGTACGCGGCCCGAGGTGGTGCTCCTCGATGTGCACCTGCCCGGCGGCGGTGGTGTCGAAGTGCTGCGCCGGTGTTCGGCGTTGATGGCGGACGCCGAGCAGCCCGTCCGCTTCCTCGCTCTGTCCGTGTCGGACGCGGCGGAGGACGTGATCGGGGTGATCAGGGGCGGCGCGCGCGGCTATGTCACCAAGACGATCACCGGCTCGGATCTGGTCGACTCCATCTTCCGGGTGCAGGAGGGCGACGCGGTCTTCTCTCCCCGGCTGGCCGGCTTCGTCCTCGACGCCTTCGCCTCCACCGACGCCCCGCCCGTCGACGAGGACCTCGACCGCCTCACCCAGCGCGAGCGCGAGGTGTTGCGGCTCATCGCCCGCGGCTATGCGTACAAGGAGATCGCCAAGCAGCTCTACATCTCGGTGAAGACGGTGGAGTCCCACGTCTCCGCCGTTCTGCGGAAGCTGCAGCTCTCCAACCGTCATGAGCTGACGAGGTGGGCGACGGCACGCCGCCTGGTGTGAGGGCCGGAGGCTCCGGGGCCGCTCTGCCGGTCGGGCGGCTGCCGGTGGTGTGGGCGAGCGCGGGTGGGCCGGGGGGAGCCGGGGCGGCCGGGGCCGCCGGGCGGGTCCGGAAGCCCGGCGTGCCTCCCGGCACGGTTGGTGCCGCCGCGCCGGCCGCCGTCACCGCCGTACGGCGGCGCATGCGCACGACCGAAAGCTCTCAGCCGCCTCAGCCGCCGCGCTCGGGCCATCAGGCCTCGGGGCCCGGCTCAGGCCACCCGGGTCGCCCCCACGTAGGGCATCTCGTCCAGAGGTGCCACGCGTACCGGGGCCGAGGGGTTGGGGGCGTGGATCATCTGGCCGTTGCCGATGTAGATGCCCACGTGGCTGATGCCGGAGTAGAAGAAGACGAGGTCGCCGGGGCGGAGTTCGGAGCGGGCGACGCGGGGGCCGGCGTTGATCTGGGAGTAGGTGGTGCGGGGGAGGGAGACGCCGGCGGCGCGGTAGGCGGCCAGGGTGAGGCCGGAGCAGTCGAAGGCGTTGGGGCCGGTGGCGCCCCAGACGTACGGGCTGCCGATCTTGGAGTAGGCGTAGGAGACGGCCGCGGCGGCGCGGGAGTTGGGGGCGTCGGCCGGGGCGGAGACGGGTGAGACCGGGCCGGAGAGGTTGCGCTGGGCCCCGGTGGAGGAGCGCGAGGCGTGCCCTGTGCCGCCGGTCCGGGCGTCGAGGCGGGTGCGGTCCTCGGTGGTGAGTCGGCCGAGCAGCTGCCGGGCGTCGGTCAGTTTGGAGGTGACGGTCTTCTTGTGCCGCTTCAGTTCCGTCTGGCGGGTCTTGAGCGTGCCCAGTTCGACGCGGGCGGCGCCGCGCAGCCGTTCGATCTCCAGCAGTTGCTTCCGCACGCTCGCCACGTCCGCCGAGTGGCGGCTGCCGACGCGCTCGGCGAGGGCCGCGCCCTCCAGGTACTGGTCGGGATCGGCGGAGAGGGCGAGCTGCCAGGAGGGGGCGATGCCGCCGTCCCGGTACTGCGCCGCGGCCACCGAACCGAGTTCGTCCCGGGCCGAGTTGAGCCGTTCGGTGCGGCGGGCGGCCTGATCGCGCAGCTCTTCCAGGTTCTCCTGCGCCTTGTCGGCCTTCTCCTTCGCGCCGTTGTACTTCTCCGTGGCGACCTCGGCCTCTTGGTACAGCTTCGCCACCTTCGCCTTCACCTGCTCAGGTGTGAGCTGGGGATCGGCGTGCCCGGTGCCGTCGAAACCGGTCGCGGTCGCCGCGCCAGCGAGGGCGATCGTCGCGGCCGTGCGGGCCGTGTGGCCGCCGATCGAGCGCTGTCTGGGCTTGCGGTGCGCTGCCACGTGGAGTCCACGTCCTCTCCGTACGACCGCCGTCCGCAGTACGAACATCGTCTGTCCGTACGGACCGCCTGGGGGGAGCGGTTACGCGTCCGGCGGCGGCCCGCACAGGGGGAGCGGGACGCCGCCGGACCTTTCTCGGCGGTGGTGGCCGACTGCCGCCCCTGGCCCGGGCGGCGGTGGGGAGCCGGTCACCTGAGGGAGGACGCTAAACCTGGCTGTGATGGCTCGGTAACGCGTTGTACGGAAGTGGCGCGCACCGATAACGAGGTGACCGTATGTGACCGAGATCCTGGCCTGGAGCCGCCGACTTCACGCTGTGCGATGACCGATGCGGCGATTTCGGACCGGGTGGGGGAGGGACGGTGCTATGGAGCGCATATATGCAAGATCATCGAGGGGTGACGCTCGCTGGTCCCCGCAGCGTTCACCCCCGCCGCCCCCCGCCCCCGCCCCCGGTGCCGGACCGGCTTCGGACCCCTCATTAGGCTCCGCGCATGGACGTTCTCATCCACATCGTCGTCGGCCTGCACATCATCGGCATCGCCTCCCTCCTGGGCGGTTTCCTCACCCAGCTGAAGGCCATGGGGCAGGGCGCGGCCCGTTTCGTCCCCGCCATGCTGCACGGCGCGCTCACCATGCTCGTCACCGGCGTCCTCCTCGTCGGCCTCAACCAGGCCGACGACCAGCCCGTCAACAACATCAAGATCGGCATCAAGCTCGCCCTGCTGATCGTGATCCTCGGCCTGGTCTACGTGAAGCGCGACGAGGAGACGGTGGAGAAGCCGCTCTTCGCCCTGGTCGGCGCGCTGACCACCGTGAACGTCTTCATCGCGGTGCTCTGGACCTGAGGCGAGCCCCTGCGCCGAGCCCGTCGGACGGGCCCGGCCGGGTGTCACGCCGGTCGTACCACGCTGTGGATCGAGGACTCGCCGTCGTAGAAGACCGACTCCTCGCGGACGTACGTGCCCGGCTTGGGGGCGTGGATCATCATGCCGTTGCCGATGTAGAGGCCGACGTGGCCGATGTTGTCGTAGAAGAAGACGAGGTCACCCGGCTTGGCGTCGGCGAGGGGGACGGTGGTGCCCGCCTCGACCTGGTCGTAGGTGGTGCGCGGCAGGTCGACGCCCGCGGCCTTCCAGGCGGCCTGGGTGAGGCCGGAGCAGTCGTAGGAGCCGGGTCCGGTGGCGCCCCAGACGTACGGCTTGCCGATCTGCGCCCGGGCGAAGGCCAGGGCCTTGGTGGCCTTCGCCGCGTAGGTGGAGTCCTCGACCGGGGCGGTGGTCCCGGTGGTGCCCGGCGACGTCTCCGTGCCGCCGGCGGTCCCTGCCTGGGGCTCCTGGGTCTCCTGGGCGGCCGGGGTCTCCTGGCTCGCCTGCGCCGCCTGCTGTCGCGCGAGCTCCTCCGCCTTGCGGTCGGCCTCCTCCTGCTCGCGCTGTTCGATCGCGGCGAGCCGGGCCTTCTCCTGGGCTGTGAGGGTGGAGAGCAGTTCGCGGGCCTCGGCGAGCTTCGCCTGGACCTTGGCCTTGCTGGTCTTGAGGGCGTTCTGTGACTCGGTGAGCTTCTCGAGGCTGTCGCTCGCCTCCCGGCGCTGCTCCGCCGCGTCGGCCTGCTCGGTGACGTACGCGTCGACGGCAACCTTCTGACGGTCCGTCAACCGGTCCATCAGCTGGTTCTGGTCGAAGTAGTCCTGCGGGTTGTCCGCCAGGAGCAGCGAGGCCTGGTCGGGAGTGGCCGCGCCGGTGCGGTACTGGGCCGCCGCGAACGAACCCAGCTCCTCCCGCGCCTCGTTGAGCTTCTCCGTGCGCTTGGCGACGTCGTCGAGGAGGGTGTCGACCTTCTTCTTCTGCTTGGTCGTCCGCTCCTTGGCCGCGTTGTAGTTCTCGGTCGCCGACCCGGCCTGGCGGTAGAGGTCGTCGACCTTCTTCTCGACCTCCTCCAGGCTCGGCCTGTCGTCGGCGGAGGGCGCGGCGGTGGCCGTCTGGGAGAGCAGGGCCACGGAGGTCAGGGCGGCCGTGGCGAGAGCGGGGGTGCGTATGCCCGCGCGCGTCCGGCCGGTCGGACGCGGCTTGCGGTGCGGCGCCATGGTGCGGCGTCTCCTTCCGTTGTCCGCCTACCGAGTTAGCTGTCGGGTTCGGGCGCAAGCTTCGGAAGGTTTGCCCTACGACCCTTGCCGCGAGCGGCGGTCGGGTCGATTCACCCCAGAGGTCGGTGGGTCCCCGGCTCCGGCGCCGGGAGAGGCGTACCGGACTCGGCGGAGGCCGTGCGGCCCGGCGACGTTCGCCGGTTGTGTCGTACGGCCTAAAGAAGAAGCTAGCCAACTCGTGTGGCCCGTGTGAAGGTTGATGTTCGATATGCCCGATACGTTTTCGTGACCTTAGCCTCTTCCACGCGACAGGCGGTACGCTCGATCGCTCACCGTCGTGAGGTGGACGCGGTGAGTGGTGGGTGTGGACTTCCCGGGGCGGCCTCTCGCTGTCAGTGGGGGCGCCTAGACTCGGAGAGCGATGAGCAGCCTCTTTGACGACAGCTTCCTGGCGGACCTCCAGGCCCCCCGCGGCCACGTGGAGGAGCCCCCGCCGCCGCCCGAGGACGATCACGTACCGGAGTCGCTTCCGGACGATCTGTTCGGCGGGAAGTTCGACGTGCCACCGGACCGGGACGAGTACTACAGAGGCGGCGCCCCCCGCCCGGCCATCGACGCGGCGGCCCTCCTGGACGGGCTGAACGAGAACCAGCGCGCGGCCGTGGTGCACGCCGGATCCCCCCTGCTCATCGTCGCCGGCGCCGGCTCCGGCAAGACCCGGGTGCTCACCCACCGCATCGCCCACCTGCTCGGCGAGCGGCACGTCCACCCGGGCCAGATCCTCGCGATCACCTTCACCAACAAGGCCGCCGGTGAGATGAAGGAGCGCGTCGAGCAGCTCGTCGGCCCGCGCGCCAACGCGATGTGGGTCATGACCTTCCACAGCGCGTGCGTCCGGATCCTGCGGCGCGAGTCGAAGAAGCTCGGCTTCACGTCCTCCTTCTCGATCTACGACGCCGCCGACAGCAAGCGGCTGATGGCGCTCGTCTGCCGTGATCTGGACCTCGACCCGAAGCGCTTCCCGCCCAAGTCCTTCAGCGCCAAGATCTCGAACCTGAAGAACGAGCTGATCGACGAGGAGGACTTCGCCGCCCAGGCCGCCGACGGCTTCGAGAAGACCCTCGCCCAGGCCTACGCGCTCTACCAGTCCCGCCTCCGCGAGGCGAACGCACTGGACTTCGACGACCTGATCATGACGACGGTCAATCTGCTGCGCGCCTTCCCGGACGTCGCCGAGCACTACCGCCGTCGCTTCCGCCATGTCCTCGTCGATGAGTACCAGGACACCAACCACGCCCAGTACGCCCTGGTCAGAGAGCTGGTCGGCACCTCCGAGCACCCGGTCGACGTCCCGCCCAACGAGTGGGACGTCCCCCCGGCCGAGCTCTGCGTCGTGGGTGACGCGGACCAGTCGATCTACGCCTTCCGCGGAGCGACCATCCGCAACATCCTCCAGTTCGAGGAGGACTACCCGAACGCGACCACGATCCTGCTGGAGCAGAACTACCGCTCCACGCAGACCATCCTGAGCGCGGCCAACGCGGTCATCGAGCGCAACGAGTCCCGCCGCCCGAAGAACCTGTGGACCAACGCCGGCGCGGGCGCCCAGATCACCGGCTATGTCGCCGACACCGAGCACGACGAGGCCCAGTTCGTCGCCGACGAGATAGACCGCCTGACGGACGCGGGCGACGCGAAGGCCGGCGACGTCGCCGTCTTCTACCGGACGAACGCCCAGTCCCGAGTCTTCGAAGAGGTGTTCATCCGCGTCGGCCTGCCCTACAAGGTCGTCGGCGGCGTCCGCTTCTACGAGCGCAAGGAGGTCAGGGACGTCCTCGCGTATCTGCGGGTCCTGGCCAACCCGGAGGACTCCGTCCCGCTGCGCCGCATCCTCAACGTGCCCAAGCGCGGCATCGGCGACCGCGCCGAGGCGATGATCGACGCCCTGTCCCAGCGCGAGAAGATCAGCTTCCCGCAGGCGCTGAAGCGGGTGGACGAGGCGTACGGCATGGCGGCCCGGTCGACCAACGCGGTCAAGCGGTTCAACACGCTGATGGAGGACCTGCGAACCGTCGTCGAGTCCGGCGCCGGACCGGCCACCGTCCTGGAAGCCGTCCTCGAACGCACCGGCTATCTGGCCGAGTTGCAGGCCTCCACCGACCCCCAGGACGAGACGCGCATCGAAAACCTCCAGGAACTCGCCGCGGTCGCCCTGGAGTTCGAGCAGGAGGCCGGGGCCGGAGAGGGCGAGGCCGAGGCGGCGGGTACGACCTCCGCCGGGCTCTCCGACTTCCTGGAGCGGGTGGCGCTGGTCGCCGACTCCGACCAGATCCCCGACGAGGAGGAGGACGGCTCGGGCGTGATCACGCTCATGACCCTCCACACCGCGAAGGGCCTGGAGTTCCCGGTGGTCTTCCTCACCGGCATGGAGGACGGCGTCTTCCCGCACATGCGCGCCCTCGGCCAGACCAAGGAGCTGGAGGAGGAGCGCCGCCTCGCGTACGTCGGCATCACCCGCGCACGCGAACGGCTCTACCTCACTCGTTCGACGCTGCGCAGCGCCTGGGGGCAGCCCTCGTACAACCCGCCGTCCCGATTCCTGGAGGAGATCCCGGCCTCCCATCTGCAGTGGAAGCGCACAGGCGCCTCCGCGCCGGTGTCCTCGGGGCCGGCGGCCGGCATCGCGGCGTCGCTGTCGTCCTCCCGCTCCCGTTCCTCGGCCCGCGGCGCGTCCGGCTTCGCGACCCGCCGCGGCGACGAGAAGCCGGTGGTCTCCCTCGCCGTGGGCGACCGTGTCACCCACGACCAGTTCGGCCTCGGCACGGTCGTCGGCGTCGGGGGCTCCGGAGCGAACGCGGAGGCGACGATCGACTTCGGCGACACCAAGCCGAAGCGCCTGCTGCTGCGGTACGCGCCGGTGGAGAAGCTGTAGCGGTCGGCCTCGCGCCGCGCACACGACGCGGGCCCCTGCTCGGCAGGGGCCCGGTTCTCGTGTCTGGATGTTGCGCTCGCCCGCCAGGGGCGCCCGCGAGAGGTGACTGTTACGTCGGGTCCAGTCCGTGGCTGCGCAGCCACGGGAGCGGGTCGATGGCGGAGCCGCCCGCCGGGTGGACCTCGAAGTGCAGGTGCGGGCCGGTCGAGTTGCCCGAGTTGCCCGAGTAGGCGATGGTGTCGCCGGCCTTGACCGTCGTACCCGAGGCGACCTTGTACGTGGAGAGGTGGCAGTACCAGGTCTCGGTGCCGTCCTTGGCGGTCACGATGACCATGTTGCCGTAGGCGCTGTTCCACTGGGTGCGCACGGTGCCGTCGGTCGCGGCCATCACCGGAGTGCCGTACGAGACGGGGAAGTCGATGCCGGTGTGCAGGGACATCCAGTTGACGCCGGACTGTCCGTAGTACGCGCTGAGCCCGTGCTTGGCGACCGGCAGCGCGAACTTCGGCCGCAGTCGCTCCTTGCGGGCCGCCTCGGCGGCGGCCTTCTTCTGCTCCAGCTCCTGCTGGGCCTTGAGGTCGATGCGCTCCTGCGTCCGGCTGGCCCGGTCGGCGAAGTCGTCGGCCTCGGCGGAGAGGCTCTCCAGCTGGGTGTCGAGCTGGTTGTTGGCGGTGGACGGTTTCACCGCGGTGGCGTCCGACTTGATCGACGCCGTCGTCTCCGTGTCGTCCGACGTGGCACCGACCGAGGCGGCCGCGATCCCGGCGACTCCCATGACACAGGCCGACGGAACGGCCACGGTCAGCAGGGCGGAACGTTTGGCCGGAGCCTTCCGGCGCGACCGCGATGCCGCGCGGGTGGCCGCCCGGCCGGGGCCCGCGCTGCGGGTGGCCGACGTGGTGACCTCCTCCTCGCCGTCGAGGAGCACCGCGCGGTCCGTGCCGTCGGTCTCGAACTCGCCGTCCGTCGACAGGTGTTCGTCCTGGTCGTACGGGGCGATGTGCTCGAAGGTGGCGGTCGCCTGCTGGTGGAAGTCCGTGGCCTCTGCCGAGAGGTCCACCATGAGGGTCTTCGGGTGGTCGTGCTCGTCGTACGCGTCGGGGGCGCCGGCGGAGTGTTCGTACGACTCGGACGCGCTGCCGCCGTGCTCGTCGCCGACGGGTGTGCCGTCGCCGTTCCACTGGGTGGCGTCGAAGGCGCCCGTGTCGAAGTGCTGGGTGCCGATCCACTGCTGGGTCTGGTCGCCCTGCCCCAACTGGTCCGCGTCGTCGGACTGTTCGGGCCGCAGCCAGCCGCTCGCGTCCCACTGGCCGCTCGCGTCGGGGCCCGTCGACTGGGTCGGAACCTGGGAGAGGTGCTCGTAACCGGACGACCAGGACGTGGTGTCGTAGCTGCCCGTGTCGTACGCGGCCTGGTGCTGTGCGGCGTACGGGTCGTAGTTCAGCGTCTGGTGGCTGCCCGTCGACCACTGGGTGGCGTCGTAGGAGCCGGTGCCGCTGTCGTGGCCCGGCATGTCGCCGAAGAGGGGGTCGACCGCGAAGGTGCCCGTGGCGTTCGCCGTGTTCGCGTGGGAGCCGGTTTCAAAACCGGTGGCGGGGTAATCGGCGTACGTGGTGAAGTCGCCGTAGCCGGCTTCCTGGTGGCCGTACGACGCGTAGTGCGCCGGGTCGGCTTCAGAAGCCGGAGTCGGGGGTGTTGCGGTCCCCGACGGGTGACGATCGTTCACCAACTTCTCTTTCGCCTCGACGACAGGGGCTGGCAGAGCAGTGCGGTGACTGTACCCGGCGGTATGCGGGCGCGACAATCTTCAACGGGTTTCACGCGCGCAGGAAACGGGCATTCGAGCGTCTTTCGGCGGTCTGTGGGCACGACTTTGGCCTGGCGTTCGAAGGTTGTTCGATAGTCGATCGCTGTGTGCGGCATGTGGGACGCCCGTGGCGACCGGGCTGAGACGTTTCGGCGGGTGGTCGCGGGTCCGGCGTGGGGCGCGTAGGTGCCGTCGGGAAGGGTGTCGCGAATCGGGCGCGCGGCGGGGGCGCGTGGGTGTGCGCCGTGTTTGCCGCCTTACGTCCTGGTTTCGCCGCCATGTGGCGAGCGTCACTGTCCCTGGTGGCGAGGGTTCCTGTGTCGGGGCCGGGGCCGGGGCCGGGGCTGTGGGTTGTGGGTTGTGGGTTGTGGGTTGTGGGCTCAGGCCACTGTGAGGCCGCCGGGGCGGGCGGTGGTGCGGGTGCCCGTCCGTGAGGTGTCGAGGGCCTCCCGTATTCCGGTGGCGACTGCGGGGTGCACGGGCAGGGCGAGGTGGCCGATCCCGGTGACCCTGATGTTCTGCGCCATCAGGTCCGGGTGATCGACACAGGCGCTCTCCAGTGGGGCCATCACATGGTCGAAATCGCTCCAGAACGCCACGAAGTGCGTACGGCAGCCCGGCGCCGGCTCTCGCAGTTCCTCCAGCACCTCCGAACCCGGCCGCATCTGCCGGACGATCGGGTGGGCGTCCGCCAGTGGCACGGCCCGGGTGCCGCCGTGCGGGGTGCCGAGCGTGACGAGCGTGCGGATGCGGTGGTCACCGCCCAGCCGCTGCACGTAGTACCGGGCTATCAGCCCACCGAGGCTGTGGCCGACGATGTCCACCCGCTCCTGGCCCGTGCGCTCGCAGATCTCCTCGATGTGCCGGCCGAGCAGGTCGGCGGCCGCGCGGATGTCGCAGGTGAGGGGCGAGTAGTTGAGCGACTCGAGGTGTCGGCCGCCGTGCTGCGCGAGGGCGCGGCGCAGCAGGACGAAGACCGAGCGGTTGTCGATGAAGCCGTGCAGCAGGACGACCGGGGGTTTTTCCTCGGTGGGGAGCCGGGGCGCGTCGGACGGGGGGAGCGTGGGCGTGGCCCTCCGCTCCTGCGTCATCCCGGACGGATAGAGCAGCAGATGGCCCGCGAGGATCGCCAACTCCAGGGCGGTCGCCTTGAGAAGAGCCACGGACAGGCCTGTCAGCCGGGTCGGCAGAAACCGCTCGCAGAGCGGAACAAGGGGCGCTACCGCCCTGGTGACCTTCATGCCCGACCTCCCGTCGGCAGACGGGTGGACGCCTCTGTCCCCCGTGTGCCCTAGTGGAGAGACCGACGGTGCGGGTGGCGGACGGCGGGTGCGATGCGACGTGACGCGGTGCGTGTGGCATGCGTGACGTGCGGTGCGTGTGTGACGTGTGAGGCGTCGATCACGCGACGAGGGGTCCTGACCCTGACTCCCCGCTGCCCTGCCCTCTGCCGTCCGCGGGTGCCGATCCTGTCCGCCGCCGTGGCCTCCCGCGGGCGGTGGGTCGGTGCGGCCCCTTCCGACGACTCTCCTTGCGCATGCCTCCTCGTGGCGCGCACGCCACGGGGGCCCTGGGCGGGCGGCCCGGAAACGCTCCGGATGCCGCGATCACCTCCGTGATCACCTCGGTCCCCGCGACGCGTGAGCCGCGGAATCCGGGAGCAGTGCGCGGCGAACGTGTCCCACCGAGTGATTTCCCCCTCGCTCTCCAGTGCGAAACTGCCGGTTGCGGGATCCTGAAGATAACGTTCGTTCACTTCCCCGGGTAGGTGTTCCATGGACCTGGGACCGTGATGTGAGCGGTTCGCCTGGATCGCCTGGTTCGCGTGCCAGTGTCGGCCGTGTTCCGTCATCGGTGGGTGTAGTCGTTTCATGGAGGCAGTGATGGGTGTGGCAGCCGGTCCGATCCGCGTGGTGGTGGCCAAGCCGGGGCTCGACGGCCACGATCGCGGGGCCAAGGTGATCGCGCGGGCGCTGCGCGACGCCGGTATGGAGGTCATCTACACCGGGCTCCACCAGACCCCCGAGCAGATCGTCGGCACGGCGATCCAGGAGGACGCCGACGCGATCGGCCTCTCCATCCTCTCCGGCGCCCACAACACGCTCTTCGCGGCCGTCATCGAACTTCTCAAGGAGCGCGACGCCGAGGACATCCTCGTCTTCGGCGGCGGCATCATCCCCGAGGCGGACATCGCGCCGCTGAAGGAGAAGGGGGTTGCCGAGATCTTCACTCCGGGGGCTACGACGGCGTCGATCGTGGAGTGGGTGCGGGCGAATGTGAGGCAGCCGGCCGGGGCGTGAGGGTGGCGGCGTGCGTGGTCGGGTGCGGGTCCGGTGGGGCTTCTCGCGCAGTTCCCCGCGCCCCTGAAAAGCCAAGCAGGGGCTACGCCCCGCTTCGCTTTTCAGGCCCGCCGCCGGGCACTTCTCAAGGCCGCGGGTGCCTGGTCTTTTAGGGGCGCGGGGAACTGCGCGACCAGCCCCCACTCACCCGCACCCGACCACGCGCCCAGCCCCCGGTCCTGGTCCTAGTCGACGGTCCCCTCCACCCGTGCCAGCTCCGCTCTCATCGTCGCTCGGAGGCGCAGCGTCGTCGTCAGGCGCTGGAACGCCTCGGCCCAGTAACCGCCCGCCCCCGGCGCCGCATCCTCCGTGTCCTCCGGCGTGGCCGTCAGCGGTTCGAGACGCACCGACTCCGCCGGGTCCAGGCACCGTTCCGCCAGCCCCATCACACCGCTGAAGCTCCAGGGATAACTGCCGGCGTCACGGGCGATGTTGAGCGCGTCCACCACGGCCCGCCCCAGCGGCGGAGCCCACGGCACCGCGCACACCCCGAGCAGTTGGAACGCCTCCGACAAGCCGTGCGTGGCGATGAACCCCGCCACCCACTCGGCCCGTTCCCCGCTCTCCAAGGTCGCCAGCAGCTTCGCCCGCTCGGCCAGCGACACCGCGCCCGGCCCACCGGCCTCCGGTGTGGACGGCGCCCCCAGCAACGCCCGCGACCACCCCGGGTCCCGCTGCCGCACGGCCGCCCGGCACCACGCCCCGTGCAGTTCGCTCCGCCAGTCGTCCGCGACCGGCAACGCCACGATCTCCTCCGGCGTACGCCCCCCGAACCGCCGCGACCAGGCCCCGAGCGGTGCCGCCTCGACCAGTTGCCCCAGCCACCACGACCGTTCACCCCGGCCCGCCGGGGCCTTGGGCAGCACACCGTCGCGCTCCATGCCGGGGTCGCACTCGTGCGGGGCCTCCACCACGATCGTGGGCGTCCCGGAGGCCGTGGACGCGCTGCCGGTGTGATCGACGGCCACACACCCGGTCGCCCGCTTCGCCATCCTCCGCGCGAGCGCCGAGTCCGGGAGCGCGGACAGCAACTCCGCCGCCGTGGCCCGCACGTTCCGGCTGCGGTCGGCCAACGCGGCTTCCAAGAAGGGTTCGTCCGCCGCCTCCAGGCCCGTGCGGAGCGTGTCGAGGAACATGAGCCGGTCCTCGGCCCGCTCCGTCGACCACGTGGACGAGAGCACCTCACGTGCCGAGGCGGCATCCCGCGCCCGTACCGCCGTGAGCAGGGCGACGCGCTCCGCGAACAGGCCTTCCTGCCAGAGCTGTCGGACCCGTTCGGGCTCGTCCGGGCCGGGGAGCGACGCGCCACCGCCGGGCGCCGCGCGCAGCGCGAAACGCCAGTCGGGGTTCAGCCGGGCCAGCCACAGGGCCCGCGGGCCCGCGAAGGCCAGCACGGCGGGACGCAGATCCGTACGGCCGCGGGCCGCGTCCAGCAGGGCGGGCAGGGCCTCCGGAGGCGCCGCGTATCCGTGGGTGTTGGCCAAGGCCAGCCACTGGGGGAGGAGTTCCATCAGGTCGGGCGCCGCGCCCCGGCGGCCGCCACCGGTGCCGGGGCGGTCGGTCAGCAGCGTCGTCAGCCGCCGCGTCGCTGCCGGTGGCAGGGGCGGACGCGGGTCGGGAGCCGCCGGTGCGGGCCGCGCCGCCGCCCGCACCGGCCGTATCCCCGCCCTGCGCCGTACGGTCGCCACGGCCGCCGTGTCCAACAGCGCAACCGGTGCCTCCCGCCCCGACACGGCCCCCGGTGGCGTACGCCGGTCCGTGCCGAGCAACGCGGTGGTGACCAACTCCTCCCAGGCGAGCGCAGACGTGGCCGCTGTGGGGGAGGGGTCGCCAGTGGTGCCGGTCATGTGGGGTCCTTCCGTGCGGCGACGGTTGGGTGAAGCCGAAGGGGTGAGGCGGGGCCGAGGAAGAGGAGGGGCACGACGACTCCGCCGTCGGCACTGTCGTTGCCTGGCGCCGTGGTCTCGTTCGGCTGGTGGCCGTCTCGTCTCAACACAGTGGCACCGCCTGCCCGGTGGGTTCCTGGGCGTTCGTTCCCTCGGCGGCCCAGGCCGTCAGTGGTGTGAAGCCGTGGTGGCCGCACTCGCCGAAGACCGTGAGAGGTGCCCCGCCGGAGAGCGCGACGAGTCGCCAGAGGCCGGGGCGGGAGCGGGCGGATGAGGTGAGGGGAAGGGCGAGATCGCTGTCGGCGTCGACGAGTTGCCAGGAGTCGCCGTCCGTGGCGGGTATGACACGGGTGAGCGTGACCGGGTACGAGTCGAGCCAGGGGTCGTCCTGGAGGGCCGTGCCGTACCGGGCCGCCGCTTCGGACGGGGTGATGCCCGGCGGTCGTACGGACGAGGGCTCCGGCGCCGTGAAGCGCTCGCCCAGGGCCGCCCGCAGTTGTCCCCCGCCCGGGTACGCCGCGACCTCCGCCTCGAAGGCCAGCCCCACGGGGAGCGACAGCTCGGGGGCGCGACCGGCGGCTCCGTAGGAGAGGAGCAGCGCCGTACGGCCCGACCCCGTGCCGTACAGCCAGATGCGGCGGGTGGTGAGACGGGAGTCGGAGGTGTCGTACTGGGCGAGCGTGAGCCAGCGGTCGTGAACCGGGGGGCCGTCCGGGGAGCCCGACAGGCCGACACGGGAGCGGACCGTGGCCGCGAGGCCCTCCGGGAGGCGTGCGCGGCGCAGCCAGCCCTGATCCAGCAGATGGAGGAGCGCGCACTCCTCCAGGAGGCGGACCGGCCAGCCCGGGCCCGAGCCCGGTATCGCACCCAACTCCCGCACCCGAGCCGCCAGTCCGGGCGCCTGGGCGTCGACCATACGGGCCGCCGTCTCCTCCCAGAGCGCGTATCCCGCCTGTTCCGCGGCGGCCAGGCCGCCGCGGAACAGGTCGGTCAGGCGCTGTTCGAGCTCCGCCGCGCCCGCGGTGATCCGGTCGGCGCGCCGCTCGGCTCGGCGACGCGCCGCCTCGGGGTCAGCGGACGTGGCCCCAGATGCCGCGTCCGTCCTCGTCGTCCTCTCCGCTGCGCGTGTGCGGCGGCCGGCAAGCCACTGCTCCGCCCAGTCCGGCGCCTGCCCAGGAGGCACCGCGGTGTCGTCGCCCGCCCAGAGCAGGAGCAGTCCCAGCGCATGCTTGCACGGGAACTTCCTGCTCGGACAACTGCACTTGTAGGCGGGCCCGGTGGAGTCCGCGACGTCGATCACTGTTTGATACGGCTTGCTGCCACTGCCTTTGCATAGTCCCCACACCGTCCCCTCGTCCGAAGTACCCGCCGCCGACCAAGGTCCGGCCACGGCGAGTTTGCTTCCGGCTTTGCGCGACGCTGCGTCAGGTGCCAATGCCAGCACCTGCTCAGCCGTCCAGCGCACCCCCTGCTGAGTCATGTTCTGAAGGTAGATCCCACCACTGACAATTGGCTTGCGCGATCCAATTTCCCCAGGTCAGACTGGATTGTCAGTGGCGTGGTGCAGTGTGGTCAGCAGATCCGAACCGGCCGAGCTGGAGGGGGACTCAGCCATGCCTGCGTCTGCTGGAACGACCACTGTCGACCCGAGCCACGACCAGTCCGCGCCCGCGAACACGCACACGAGCGCGCACCCGGACACGCGGGGGGGCGCGCACACGGACGCCCGCCCGGACACCCGTTCGGACGGCGTGGTGCTGCGGGCGCACGCCGAGCACGCCTACGCCCATGAACTCGCCGCGCTGGCCGCCCAGGACGACCGGCCCAGGCCGGCCCGCTGGAAGCTCTCGCCGTGGGCCGTCGCCACCTATCTGCTCGGCGGGACCCTGCCGGACGGCACGGTGATCACACCGAAGTACGTCGGACCGCGCCGCATCGTCGAGGTGGCCGTCACCACGCTCGCCACCGACCGCGCGCTGCTCCTGCTGGGCGTGCCCGGGACCGCCAAGACGTGGGTGTCCGAACACCTGGCGGCGGCCGTCAGCGGCGACTCCACGCTGCTCGTGCAGGGCACGGCGGGCACACCGGAGGAGGCGATCCGGTACGGCTGGAACTACGCGCAGCTGCTCGCCCACGGCCCGAGCCGCGACGCCCTCGTGCCCAGCCCCGTCATGCGGGCCATGGCGGAGGGCATGACGGCACGCGTCGAGGAGCTGACCCGGATCCCGGCCGACGTCCAGGACACGCTGATCACGATCCTGTCCGAGAAGACGTTGCCGATACCGGAGTTGGGGCAGGAGGTGCAGGCCGTCCGCGGCTTCAACCTCATCGCCACGGCCAACGACCGCGACCGTGGGGTGAACGACCTGTCGAGCGCCCTGCGCCGCCGCTTCAACACCGTGGTGCTGCCGTTGCCGGAGAGTGCCGACGCCGAGGTCGACATCGTCTCGCGCCGTGTCGACCAGATCGGCCGGTCCCTCGACCTGCCGGCCGTGCCCGACGGCGTCGACGAGATCCGCCGCGTCGTCACGGTCTTCCGTGAGCTGCGCGACGGCGTCACGACGGACGGCCGGACGAAGCTGAAGTCGCCCAGCGGCACGCTGTCCACCGCCGAGGCGATCTCCGTCGTCACGAACGGGCTCGCCCTCGCCGCGCACTTCGGGGACGGCGTCCTGCGGCCCTCCGACGTCGCCGCGGGCATCCTCGGCGCCGTCGTCCGCGATCCCGCCGCCGACCGCGTCATCTGGCAGGAGTACCTGGAGGCCGTCGTTCGCGAGCGCGAGGGCTGGACCGACTTCTACCGCGCCTGCCGGGAGGTGAGCGTGTGAGCGAGCGGGGGGTGACCGCGGCGACGGGTGCCGGTGGCGAGGCTGGGCCCCGGGGCGGCGCGGTCCGGGCACGCGGTGGTGGGCCCTTGCTGTTGGGGGTGCGGCATCACGGGCCGGGGTCGGCCCGGGCGGTGCGGGCCGTGTTGGACGCGGCTCGGCCCCGGGCGGTGTTGATCGAGGGGCCGCCGGAGGCGGACGCGCTGATTCCGCTGGCGGCCGAGGAGGACATGCGGCCCCCGGTCGCGCTCCTCGCCCACGCGGTCGACGAGCCCGGTCGGTCCTCCTTCTGGCCCTTCGCCGAGTTCTCCCCGGAGTGGGTGGCCATCCGCTGGGCCCTCGCCCACGGGGTACCGGCCCGCTTCATCGACCTGCCGGCCGCGCACTCACTGGCCCGGACGCGCGAGGAGGACGCAGACGCCGAGCCGGGAGAGACCCCGCCGCCGGAGGAGGAACCGCTCCGGGGCGACCCGCTCGCCGCGCTCGCCGAGGCCGCCGGGTACGACGACGCCGAGCGGTGGTGGGAGGACGTGGTCGAACACCGGGGGACAGGCGGGGACGTCTTCGCACCGTTCACCGTGCTGGAGGAGGCCATGGGGGCGCTCCGGGAGGCGTACGGCACCGGGGGACGGGACCAGGACCTGGTGCGTGAGGCGTACATGCGCTTGCAGATCCGGGCCGCGCAGAAGGAGTTCGGGGACGACGGTGTGGCCGTCGTGTGCGGGGCCTGGCACGTGCCGGCGCTGCGCCAGAAGCGGCCCGTGGCCGCCGACCGGGCGTTGCTGAAGGGGCTGCCCAAGGTCAAGGCCGACATGACCTGGGTGCCGTGGACGAACCGGCGACTGGCCCGGGCCGGCGGTTATGGCGCGGGCATCGACTCGCCGGGCTGGTACGGACACCTGTTCGGCGCGCCCGACCGTCCCGTGGAGCGTTGGCTCACCAAGGTGGCGGGCCTGCTGCGTGCGGAGGACCGGATCGTCTCCTCCGCGCACGTCATCGAGGCGGTACGGCTGGCCGAGACGCTCGCCGCGATGCGCGGGCGCCCGCTGCCCGGCCTGACCGAGACCACCGACGCCGTACGAGCGGTGATGTGCGACGGCTCGGACGTACCGCTGTCGCTGGTGCGGGACCGGCTGGTGGTCGGGGAGGTCCTGGGGGAGGTGCCGGAGTCCGCGCCGGCGGTGCCGTTGCAGCGGGACCTCACCCGGCTCCAGCGGCGGGTGCGGCTCAAGCCGGAGGCGCTGGAGCGGGAGTTGGAGCTCGACCTGCGCAAGGACAACGACGCGGAGCGCAGCCGGCTGCTGCACCGGCTGCGGCTGCTCGGCGTCTCCTGGGGCGAGCCGACCACCTCGCGCGGCAGCACGGGCACGTTCCGGGAGACCTGGCGGCTGCGCTGGGAGCCCGAGCTGTCCCTGCGCGTCGCCGAAGCCGGGGTCTGGGGGACCACCGTGCTCGCCGCGACGACCGCGAAGGCCGAGGCGGACGCCGTGACGGCCCGCTCCCTCGCCGACATCACCGGCCTCGCCGAGCACTGCCTCCTCGCCGAACTCCCGGACGCCCTGCCCGTGGTGATGCGTGTCCTCGCCGACCGCGCCGCCCTCGACGCCGACGTCGGCCACCTCGCCCAGGCGCTCCCGGCACTCGTCCGCTCCCTCCGCTACGGCGATGTGCGCGCCACCGACACGCGGGCGCTGGCCGAGGTCGCCGCGGGGCTCGCGGAGCGCGTCTTCGTCGGCCTGCCACCCGCGTGCGCCGCGCTCGACGCGGAGGCGGCCCAGGAGATGCGCCGCCATGTCGACGCCGTGCACGGGGCGGTGGGGCTCCTGGCCGACGCCGTGCCGGGGGAGCGAGCGGCACGGGACGAGGCCGCGCAGGGCGAACGGGTCGTACGGGACGAGGCCGTGCAGGGCGAACCGGCGGTACGGGACGGCGCCGTGCAGGGCGAACGGGCCGTACGGGGCGTCGGCCTGCGGCCCCGATGGCACTCGGTGCTCCATGTCCTGTCGGTCCGGGACACGGTGCCCGGTGTCGTCCGGGGGCGCGCCGTACGACTCCTGCTGGACGACGGGGAGTTGGCGCAGGACGAGGCGGCCCGGCTCATGGGGCTCGTGCTCTCGCCGGGTACGGCACCGGCCGACGCGGCGTCCTGGATCGAGGGCTTCGTCGGCGGAGGCTCCGGCGGCGGGATGCTGCTCGTCCACGACGAACGGCTCCTGGGCCTGGTGGACGCCTGGCTCACCGGGGTGCCGGCGGACGCGTTCACGGACGTACTGCCCTTGCTGCGCCGGACGTTCTCGGCGTACGAGCCGGGGGTGCGCCGCACACTCGGCGAGCTGGTCCGCCGCGGCCCCGGCCGACGGACGAGCGTGACGGCCGGAGGTGGCGGCATACCGGGCTTCGCCGACGAACTCGACGGCCACCGCGCGGACGCGGTGCTGCCGGTGGTGCGACTGCTGCTGGGCCTGGACGACGACCGCGAGGGCGCTCAGGCGGACCTCGGCGGCCGGGTGGACGCCGGGCAGGAGAAGACCGGTGACAACGACCTTGTGGGGGTGGCGGGATGACGAACGACGGACTGCGCGAGCCGAGGCGGGCCGCCGGAGCGATGGACGGCCGGGACGGACCCGGTCATGGTCACGGCCACGGGCCGCGCTCGGGCGACCGTCCGACGGCCGTCACGGTGATGCCCCTCTGGGTCCGGTTCCGTGCGGGGGTGCGCCGATGACGACCGGGGCCGAGGCGGATGTGGCCGCCGAGCGGTTGCGACGTTGGCGGCTCGTGCTCGGCGGGGCCGAGGCGGACGGCACCGGGTGCGCGCTCGGGGGACGGGACGCGGCGATGGACCAGGCGCTGACCTCCCTGTACGGGAAGGGCGACAATGCGGGGGCGGGGCAGCACCGTTCGGCGGGGCTCGGGGCGTCGGCGCCGTCCGTGGCGCGCTGGCTCGGGGACATCCGGACCTACTTCCCCTCCTCCGTCGTCCAGGTGATGCAGCGGGACGCCATCGACCGGCTCGGGCTGTCCGCGCTGCTGCTGGAGCCGGAGATGCTGGAGGCGGTCGAGGCGGACGTCCACCTCGTCGGCACCCTCCTCTCCCTCAACAAGGCCATGCCGGAGACGACGAAGGAGACCGCGCGGGCCGTCGTGCGGAAGGTCGTCGAGGACCTGGAGAAGCGGCTCGCGACCCGCACCCGGGCCACCCTCACCGGCGCCCTCGACCGCAGCGCCCGCGTCAACCGGCCGCGCCACCACGACATCGACTGGAACCGCACGATCGCGGCCAACCTCAAGAACTACCTGCCGGAGTACCGGACCGTCGTACCCGAGCGGCTCATCGGATACGGCCGGGCCTCGCAGTCGGTGAAGAAGGAGGTCGTCCTCTGCATCGACCAGTCGGGGTCCATGGCGGCATCCGTCGTCTACGCCTCCGTGTTCGGCGCGGTGCTGGCCTCCATGCGGTCCATCAGCACCCGGCTCGTCGTCTTCGACACGGCCGTCGTCGACCTCACCGACCAGCTCGACGATCCGGTCGACGTGCTCTTCGGCACCCAACTCGGCGGCGGCACGGACATCAACCGGGCCCTGGCGTACTGCCAGTCGCAGATCACCCGGCCCGCGGACACCGTGGTCGTGCTGATCAGCGACCTCTACGAGGGCGGCATACGCGACGAGATGCTGAAGCGGGTGGCGGCGATGAAGGCGTCGGGGGTGCAGTTCGTGACACTGCTCGCCCTCTCCGACGAGGGCGCGCCGGCGTACGACCGCGAGCACGCGGCGGCCCTGGCGGCGCTCGACGCACCGGCGTTCGCCTGTACGCCCGACCTCTTCCCGGAGGTGATGGCGGCGGCGATCGAGAAGCGGCCGCTGCCGATACCGGACCCCGTGTGAGCCGACGTTAGCGCGTGGGGCGGTGGCCGGATCCGGGTGCGTCACGCCGTGAGCGGTAAGCGGTAATCGGACAAGGGAGGTTGAAAAGCGGACATGAGAACGCGTCGGTGACAGGGGGCTTGCGCGACGGCGGGCGTCCCGTGCGAGGATCGGCAACACTTCACACCCTTCACACGGGTGTTCGCATCTCGCGCATCTTCGCCCCGTACTCCGCCGTTCCGCCGCACCGGAGGATCGTCCGTCTTGACCTCAGCGATCGTGCTTCCCGGCACCGGTGCCGTCCTGCGCGTGGTGCGCGGGGCCGCCGGGAGCCGTCCGGTGCGGGTGGCGCTGTTGGTGGGCGGGCTGTTCGTGCTGGGCGTTCTGTGGGGGGAGCGGGCGAGCGCCGCGGAGGGGGCACCGATGTCGCGGCCTCTCCTGACCACCGTCACGCAACAGGTCACACAACACGTCGCAGGGCCGGCCACCGAGCGCGCGGTGCGACCGGTCTCGGAGCAGGCGACGCAGCCGGTCACCGAGGTCGCCGGGTCGGTCGTGCGGCCGGTCACCGAGAGTGTGGTGCGGCCCGTCGCCGAGAGCGTCGTGGTGCCCGTCACCGACGGTGTCGTGGTGCCGGTGGGGGACCTCGTGGAGGCGGTCACCGACGGGCTGGGCGGAGTGACGTCGCAGTTGCCGCCGGTGAGCCTGCCGTCGCTGCCGGGGGTGCCGGGGCTTCCTGAGTTGCCGGAGCTGCCCGAGCTGCCCGTGGGGAACACCTTGCCGGTGGAGTCCTTGCCCGCGCCTGCCGGTGCGGTGCCGCAGGAGCCGGGGCCGACGAAGGCCGAGAGGCCGGGCCCGGTCTCGGACGGTGCCGGTGGGCGTGACGTCGGACGGGCCTCAGGGCCGGCTTCCGTCGCATACGGGCCGAAGGTCGTTGTCGATGGCCAGGCGGTCGTGCGGGTTCCGGCCCCGGCCGCCGATGACGTGGACGGCGACAGCGCGCCCGGCGTGCGTGTGCCCGCGCAGCAGAACCCGGACGGTCTTCCGACGGGCACCCTCGGCCGGCACTCCGCCGTAGACAACCACGGGCCGCGGCACGCCGAGCCGCACGCCGTCGCCGCTCTCCCCTCGGCGCCGATGAGCCTCATGCCCGGCGCCCCCGTGGCCGACGCCGCGGACGGGACCCGGGACCGGCACCGGGACATCCCCGAGTTCCCCGGCTAGGGACGGTCTCCCACCCCCCAGACCTGTAGCTCGGGTTTGTGGCGCAGACCTGTAGCTCGGTGCGGGCCCACCACGGCCGCCGCACCGCCGGCGCCCAGCGCAGCGCGGTGTCACCGGTCGCGCTTCCCGCCCCCAGGCACCCCGACAGGTCACTCCGACAGGTCACCCCGATCCCTTTCGCGTACCGCGCCGCCCCTACGCCGTAGCGCCCGCTACGTCCGTAGGAGACGCGGTCACAGTCGACCGACCCTCCGGCGGATCCCCGGACGGCCGAAAGCCGTCGGCCCGGTCCGGGCGGATGCCGAGGGCGGTGACGGTCGGTCTCCCATGGGGAGGAGATCGCCCGTCGGGGCCCTTCGACGTCGGTGAAGGGCCCTCAGGGACCTCACCGGACGTACCCCCGTCCGGTGAGGTCCCGCACGCGCGGCACGCCGTGCCAGTGAGCGCGACATCATGTGACAGGTATCACCGCTCAGGTGTGACCCGCGATTTAGGGGGCTCCCGGAAGCAGCGATAACCTGCGAGACGGACATGCCGCGCGCTCGGACACCGTGTGCGCCTCCCTTGTGACTCTCGGCGGACGTCACGTTGCCCTTCGCGGCACGCCCACGCATCAGACGAACCGCGATCACTGATAGGGACGGAAGCGCGTGGACCTGTTCGAGTACCAGGCGAGGGACCTCTTCGCCAAGCACGGTGTACCGGTGCTGGCCGGTGAAGTCATCGACACGCCTGAGGCGGCGCGCGAGATCACCGAGCGGCTGGGCGGCAAGTCTGTCGTCAAGGCTCAGGTGAAGGTCGGTGGTCGAGGCAAGGCCGGCGGCGTCAAGCTCGCCGCCACCCCGGACGAGGCCGTCGCCCGTTCGACGGACATTCTCGGGATGGACATCAAGGGCCACACGGTCCACAAGGTGATGATCGCCGAGACCGCTCCGGAGATCGTCGAGGAGTACTACGTCTCCTACCTCCTCGACCGCACCAACCGCACCTTCCTCTCCATCGCCTCCGTCGAGGGCGGCATGGAGATCGAGGAGGTGGCGGCCACCCGCCCCGAGGCCGTCGCCAAGACGCCGATCGACGCCAACGTGGGTGTGACCCCCGAGGTCGCCCGCGGCATCGTCGAGGCCGCCAACTTCCCGGCCGAGGTCGCCGACAAGGTCGCCGACATCCTCGTCACCCTGTGGAAGACCTTCATCGAGGAGGACGCCCTCCTCGTCGAGGTCAACCCGCTGGCGAAGGTCGCCTCCGGCGATGTCCTCGCCCTCGACGGCAAGGTCTCCCTGGACGAGAACGCGGACTTCCGCCACCCCGACCACGAGGAGCTCGTCGACCACGCGGCCGCGAACCCCCTCGAGGCCGCCGCCAAGGAGAAGAACCTCAACTACGTCAAGCTCGACGGTGAGGTCGGCATCATCGGCAACGGCGCGGGTCTCGTCATGAGCACCCTGGACGTCGTCGCGTACGCCGGTGAGAACCACGGTGGCGTCAAGCCCGCCAACTTCCTCGACATCGGCGGTGGCGCCTCCGCCGCCGTCATGGCGAACGGCCTGGAGATCATCCTCGGCGACCCGGACGTCAAGTCCGTCTTCGTCAACGTCTTCGGTGGCATCACCGCCTGCGACGAGGTCGCCAACGGCATCGTGCAGGCGCTGCAGCTGCTGAAGGACAAGGGCGAGGAAGTCACCAAGCCCCTCGTCGTCCGCCTGGACGGCAACAACGCCGAGCTGGGTCGCAAGATCCTCTCCGACGCCAACCACCCGCTGGTGCAGCGCGTGGACACCATGGACGGCGCGGCCGACAAGGCCGCCGAGCTCGCGGCTGCGAAGTAAGGGAAGAGGGACAGAACAGCCATGGCTATCTTCCTGAACAAGGACAGCAAGGTCATCGTCCAGGGCATGACCGGTGCCACGGGCATGAAGCACACCAAGCTCATGCTGGCCGACGGCACGAACATCGTCGGTGGCGTGAACCCCCGCAAGGCGGGCACGTCCGTCGACGTCGACGGCACCGAGATCCCGGTCTTCGGCACCGTCGCCGAGGCGATCGAGAAGACGGGTGCGAACGTATCCGTCCTCTTCGTACCGCCGGCCTTCGCCAAGGCCGCCGTCGTCGAGGCCATCGACGCCGAGATCCCGCTCGCGGTCGTCATCACCGAGGGCATCGCGGTCCACGACTCCGCCGCGTTCTACGCGTACGCCGTGTCGCAGGGCAACAAGACCCGGATCATCGGCCCGAACTGCCCGGGTCTGATCACCCCCGGTCAGTCGAACGCCGGCATCATCCCCGGTGACATCACCAAGCCGGGCCGCATCGGTCTGGTCTCGAAGTCCGGCACGCTGACGTACCAGATGATGTACGAGCTCCGTGACATCGGCTTCTCCTCGGCCGTCGGCATCGGTGGCGACCCGGTCATCGGCACGACGCACATCGACGCGCTCGCCGCGTTCGAGGCCGACCCCGACACCGACCTGATCGTGATGATCGGTGAGATCGGTGGCGACGCCGAGGAGCGTGCCGCCGACTTCATCAAGGCCAACGTGAAGAAGCCGGTCGTCGGTTACGTCGCCGGGTTCACCGCGCCCGAGGGCAAGACCATGGGCCACGCCGGCGCCATCGTGTCCGGCTCCTCCGGTACGGCCGCCGCCAAGAAGGAGGCCCTGGAGGCCGCCGGCGTCAAGGTCGGCAAGACGCCGACCGAGACGGCGAAGCTCGCGCGCGAGATCCTCAACGGCTGATCCTCGGCCCCGCCGAGCCTTTGTGGGCCCGTACCCCGTTTTTCGGGGTGCGGGCCCACTGGCGTTCTCCGGATGCGCTGAGGCGGCGTCGCCGCCTCAGTGGCTCTCCGGGTGCAGGCGTTCCGGCCCGGCGGCCGCCTCCGACCGCAGCTTGGCCCGGAGCTTCTGTTCGGTCTTGGAGAGGGGGCCGGGGGCCGCTCGCGGGGGGACGCCCTGGACCGGGGTGCCCGGGGGGACCGGGGGCTCGTAGTGGTCGGGGGCGGTGTGGAGGGTGAGGGCGGTGGTGGTGAGGAGGAGGGTGGTGAAGGCGATCGCGGCGTGGATCCAGCGCCGGGCGCGCAGGTCGGCCCGGGCGCGCAGGGCGGGGGGCCTGGTCGGGCCGGGGCGGACGTCGGAGGGAAGCGCGGCGAGGAGGCGGTTGAGGTCGTCGGGGGCGACCGGCTGGGGGAGGCGCGCGGTGACGGTCGCGCGGGCGTAGAGGAGGCGGCCCGCCGCGGCGGGTGTGCTGGCCTCCGTCTCGGCGGCCGTGTCGGGCAGGTCGAGGCCGACGCCGTCGTAGAGGAGCAGGGTCCGGCGGTACGGGGGCGGTAGTTCCAGGAGGGCGCTCAGCAGGGCACGGTCGGTGGGGTCGGCCGGCGGTGGTTCGCGGTGCCGGAAGGGGCGGGGGAGCAGACGGCGCCAGGGGGAGAGGGCGTAGTCGTGGGCCGCCGCCCGCACCCAGCCCGCCGGGTCGCGGTCGACCGCCACCTCCGGCCAGCGGTGCCAGGCGAGTTGGAAGGCGCGCTCCACGGCCTCACGCGCGAGCCGACGCTGCCCGGTGAGCAGATAGGTCTGCTGTACGAGGGTGGGGGCGCAGTAGGCGTAGAGCGCGTCGAAGGCCTGGGCGGGCGTCAGGCGGGGCCGGGCCGGGGCCGCCGCCGGATCGACGGTGTCGGTGTCGGGGTCGGTGCCCAGGGGTTGCTGGTACCACTCGGTCCCGCGCTGGGCGAACGGCTCGTCGGTTCCGGTTCCGCACCCGGCCCCGGGCGCGGTCACCGGATCCCCTCCCGCCGTAGGGACCTCCGTCGGACCAACCATCGCGCGAAAAAACACATAAGCACATATTGGGCGACACGTGCAGGAAACGTCTGTTACGCCGGTAAAGCGCGTGTCGTTGGGAGCATGGCCGACGTGACGCACGCGACCGACCCGAACGACCCGACCACGGGGCCGGGCCACCCCTCCGACCACGGCTGGCCGGGCTCCTTCACGGCACCTGGCGCACCCATGAGGCAGGGGACGTCGACGGCGTCCCTGTACTCGTCGGCGCCGCGGTCGCCGCTGTCGCCGCTGCTGCGGCGGGCGCGCCGCCGGTCGTCCAAGCTCGTCTCCGGGGTGCTGGGAGGCGCCCTCGCGGCGGGTCTCGGATGTGCGGTGTTCACCGCGCTCGTGACCGTGCTCTGGATCAGTTCGCCGTACCCGGACAGCGGGCCCGGTGGGGCGCTGCACGTGGCGGCGGCCCTGTGGCTGCTCTCCCACGGCGTGGAACTCGTCCGCACCGACACGCTCTCCGGCGCCCCCGCCCCGGTCGGCCTCGTCCCCCTCCTCCTGCTCGCGATGCCGGTGGTGCTGCTGCACCGTTCGGCCCGCGACCACGCGGGGGACGGCTCCGGGGTGAGCGCCCGTGCGACCTGGGCCGGGATGGTCATCGGATACGCGACCGTCGGCGCGGTGGTCACGTTGTACGCCTCCGGGGGCGTGCTGCGGCCGTCGTGGCTGTGGGCCGCGCTCTGCGTACCCCTCCTCGCGGCGCTCGCGGCGGGCACGGGGGTGTGGGCGGCGCGCGGGCGCTCCCGGCTGCCCCTGCCCGCGCTCCTCGGGGGTGGTCCGGGGGCGAAAGCGCGGCGGCGACTGGCGGTGACCGCCGGACGGGCCGCCGGGGCGGGTGTGCTCGTGTTGACCGGTGGGGGCGCCCTGTTGGTGGCGGTGTCCCTGGTCTGGCACGGAGCGGCGACCCGTGACTCCTTCCTCCAGCTCACCGAAGGGCTGTCCGGGCGGTTCGCCGTCCTGCTGCTGTGCGTCGCCCTCGTCCCGAACGCGGCGCTGTGGGCGGCGTCGTACGCGCTCGGCCCCGGCTTCGTGCTGAGCGCCGGGCACACCGTCGCGCCCCTGAGCGCGGCCGCCCCCGCCGCCTTCCTGCCGTCCTTCCCGCTGCTCGCCGCCGTTCCGGCGGGTGGGGGTGCGCCGGTGTACTGGGTGGTGGGGGCGGTGCCGTTCGCCGCGGGGGTGACGGTCGGGTGGTTCGTCGCGGCGCGGGCCGTCGCCGACCGTTCGGCGCCGTGGTCCGCGTGGCGTACGGCGGCCGCGGCCCTCCTCGCCGCACTGCTGACCGCCGCCGCGTTCGCGCTCCTCACCCACCTGGCCGGCGGCCCGCTGGGCGTGGCCGCGCTCACCGATTTCGGCCCCGTGTGGTGGCGGGCGGGCGGCGCGGCCGGCGCGTGGGTGGGCGCGGTCGGGGTCCCGGTGGCGCTGACGGCCCGCTGGGCCCGAGCCCACCACCACAAGCCCACGCCTCCCGCCCACCCGACGGGTGGGTCGACGGCGGTGGGAGTGCCGGGGGCGAGGGGCGTCGGCCGGTCGAGGTCGGTGGGGGTGCCTGGGGTCGAGCCCGGGCGGGGAGAGGCGCTGGGAGTGGCGGGGGCTGAGTCGGGGCGGGCCAAGGGTGTGGGGGTGGCGGGGGCTGCGGAGTCCGGGCTGGCCAAGGGAGTGGGGATGGCTGGGGCTGAGACCGGCCGGGTGAAGGGACTGGAAGTGGCGGCGGCTGAGCCCGTTCGGGAGGGGGCGGTGGAGGAGCCGGCGGGCGAGATCGGGCGGGAGAGAGTGCTGGAGGCGCCGGTGGGGAGCGGGCGGGATGAGGGGCTGGGAGCGGTTGAGGATGAGACCGGACGGAAGAGGGCGATCCAGGCCCCGGGGGAGGGGGCACCGGGGGCTGAGAGCGATGGGGAAGGGGCGGCTGGGGCGCGGGCGCCTGAACGGCGGGCCGCGAGCGCCCCTGCGACAGCCGTCGGCCGGAACACTTCCGCCGATGTCGGTCCCGACACCGTCCCGGACGCTGGCTCTGGCTGTGGCCCCGTCCCCGGCTCCGTCGCCAGTTCCGTCCACGGCGCTGGCTCTGGGGCCGTCCCTGACGCCGGACCCGGCTCTGGCTCCGCGCTCGGTTCTGGCCCCAACCCTGGCCCCACCCCCGCTTTTGGCTCTGGCTCCGGTCGACGCTTGGGCTCTGGAAACGGCCCTGGTGAGGCCGTTGCGCCGTACGACGCCCTCGACCCGTACGCCCAAAGGGCCGCCGCTCCCGCGACACCGGCCGTGTGGGACCCGGCTTCCCGCGAAGCCCGCTGGGCGGCCCTACGCGAGGCGTCGATGGCCCGAGTCGAAGACGGTCGTCCTGACCCGACCCGGACCCCGAACCCGAACCCGACCTCGAACCCGAGTCCGACCTCGAACGCGAACCCGACCCGGACCCCGAACCCGACCGCGAGCCCCAAGTCGACCTCGAACCCGAAACCGACCCTGACCTCGAACCCCACCCCGCCCCCGGGGCGTCCGTCGGGCTCCGCCCCCCTCACCGACCTGGGCGCCGCAGCCCGCCCCGGCCTGGCGCCAGACTCCGGCCGCGGCGCACCAACTGCCGGGCCGGTACCTGGCGTCGGTCCCGTGCCCGGGATCGGGGTCGGCCCGTCGTCCGACGCGGTGGCGGACCGCAGGGCCGGCACCGGTTCTGAGGGCGGGTTCGGTGGGTCGGGCGAGGGCGGGGCAAGGGGCGGCGAGGCCGGGGAGGCGGGCTGACCGGGACTGGCGGCGTGCTGGGAGTTACTGCGCGCCCAGTACCTCCCGCAGCGGGCCCTCCGGGAGGAGGTCCTTGCAGGACTTGGCCGAGACCGTGGTGAGGGAGTCGTCGACGCAGGTGTAGTAGTCGCGGTAGACGAACTGCGCCGTGAAGGTGATCGCGACGATCGCGAGCGCGATCGAGGAGGTCACCAGGCCGCTGATGGCCGCCGTCCGCTGGGGGCGACCGCTCGGCACGGGCGCCGGGCGGGACGGATCCGGCGTGGACGGCTTGGCACGCAGCGCGCTGACCGCCCAGTACACGGCCAGCGAACCGAGCAGCAGGGCCACGTACGGCCAGGCGAACAGCGCGAAGAAGAAGGCCCACATGCCGCAGAGCAGCGAGTACCGCGCGCGCCGCTGGGCGGGGTCCGTCGGGTCCCAGCGCAACCCGCTGCCCGGGCCGCCCTCGGGGCCCTGACCGGGACCGCCGGGCCCACCCGGTCCGCCCTGGCCACCGGGACGCTCACCGAAGTGTCCGCCGGACGAGCGGCCGGGCTGCCGGTCGCTCCACTGACTGCCCCACGGCGAGTGACCACCACCGCGCCCCGCTCCGTCGTCGGACCCCCGGCCGTCGGGCCGGCGCGGCTGCCACGGCCGGTCGGGCGCGCCCTCGGGCGGCGGCGCGAACGGGTTGTCGTCCGAGGAGCCTGAGCCTTGGCCCCGCCCGGACTGCCCGGGCTGCTCGGGGGTGTCCTCGCTCTCGCGCGGAGGCGTGGGCGAGGAACTCCGCTCGCGCAGCAGGAGCGAAGGAAGGCGGAGGCTGCGGTCCGGCATCAGGAGTGCGTCTTCCCCTTGGTGAATACGGCGATGAGTCAGCGGTGAGGCAGTGGTGAAGTCGTGCGGTGGGCTCAGTGGTGTGTCTGCGATGTGTCTGCGGTGAACGTCGGCGGTGGACCCAGTCGTGATCTCGGCGGTGAGATCTACTGGTAGGGCATGAGCTGTCACTCCGTGAACGCCCCACACACCGACCGCGTTCCCGAGCCCACTCCTGGCAGACGCTACCTCCCGGCCACGCCCCCGTCCCACGGGGGCCGTCCGATGTGCCGGTATCGTTGCTGACGGTCGGCCGCTTCGTAGACTTCCCCGTATCGGGGGACGCGAAGCATTCGTATGAATGCACAAGTGTGCAGGTGCACCGCACGCACCGGCGCCGTCGGCGGACCCGAACGTCTCCGCAGAACCCGTAGAAAGGGCCTCACCGTGGCCGCCAAGCCCGTGGCCAAGCGCCTCGTCGTGCTGGTCTCCGGATCCGGCACCAACCTCCAGGCGCTGCTGGACGCCATCGCGACGACCGGCGTCGAGGCCTACGGCGCCGAGATCGTGGCCGTCGGAGCCGACCGCGGCGGCATCGAGGGGCTGGCCCGCGCCGAGCGCGCCGGACTGCCCACCTTCGTCTGCCGCGTCAAGGACCACGGAACCCGCGAGGAGTGGGACGCCGCGCTCGCCGAGGCCGTCGCCGCGTACGAGCCCGATCTCGTCGTCTCCGCCGGGTTCATGAAGATCGTGGGGAAGGAGTTCCTGGCGCGGTTCGGCGGTCGGTTCGTCAACACGCACCCGGCCCTCCTCCCCAGTTTCCCGGGGGCCCACGGGGTGCGGGACGCGCTCGCGTACGGCGCCCGGGTCACCGGCTGCACCGTCCACTTCGTCGACGACGGCGTCGACACCGGACCGATCATCGCGCAGGGCGTGGTGGAGGTCCGGGACGAGGACGACGAGAGCGCGCTGCACGAGCGCATCAAGGAAGTCGAGCGAAGGCTGCTCGTCGATGTCGTGGGGCGGCTCGCCCGCAACGGCTATCGCATTGAGGGACGAAAGGTAGTTATCCAGTGACCGCCGAGAGCAACGCCAAGCGGGCCATTCGCCGTGCGCTTGTCAGCGTCTACGACAAGACCGGCCTCGAGGACCTCGCGCGCGGGCTGCACGCGGCCGGTGTCGAGCTCGTCTCCACCGGCTCCACGGCCGCGAAGATCGCCGGCGCCGGCGTCCCCGTCACCAAGGTCGAGGAGCTCACCGGCTTCCCCGAGTGCCTGGACGGCCGGGTCAAGACCCTGCACCCCAAGGTCCACGCGGGCATCCTCGCCGACCTCCGGCTGGAGGACCACCAGCGCCAGCTCGCCGAGCTGGGCGTCGAGCCCTTCGACCTCGTCGTCGTGAACCTCTACCCGTTCCGGGAGACCGTCGCCTCCGGCGCCACCCCCGACGAGTGCGTCGAGCAGATCGACATCGGCGGCCCCTCGATGGTCCGCGCGGCGGCCAAGAACCACCCGTCGGTGGCCGTCGTCACCAGCCCGGCGCGGTACGCCGATGTCCTGAACGCCGTCCAGGACGGCGGCTTCGACCTCACTACCCGCAAGCGGCTCGCGGCCGAGGCCTTCCAGCACACGGCCGCGTACGACGTCGCCGTGGCCTCCTGGTTCGCGTCGTCCTACGCGCCCGCCGACGACTCGCAGTTCCCCGACTTCCTCGGGGCCACCTGGGAGCGCGCGCACACCCTGCGCTACGGCGAGAACCCGCACCAGCCCGCCGCGCTGTACGTCTCGGGGACCGGCGGTCTCGCCGAGGCCGAGCAGCTGCACGGCAAGGAGATGTCGTACAACAACTACACGGACACGGATGCCGCGCGCCGTGCCGCGTACGACCACGACGAGCCGGCCGTCGCGATCATCAAGCACGCCAACCCCTGCGGTATCGCGGTCGGTGCCGACGTCGCCGAGGCGCACCGCAAGGCGCACGCCTGTGACCCGCTGTCCGCGTTCGGCGGTGTGATCGCCGTCAACCGGCCGGTCAGCAAGGAGATGGCGGAGCAGGTCGCGGAGATCTTCACCGAGGTCATCGTCGCGCCCGACTACGAGGAGGGGGCCCTGGAGGCCCTCGCCAAGAAGAAGAACATCCGCGTGCTCAAGGCACCGGGCGCGCCCGGCGCCCCGATCGAGCTCAAGCCGGTCGACGGCGGTGCGCTGCTCCAGGTGACCGACCGGCTCCAGGCCGACGGGGACGACCCGGCGAACTGGACCCTCGCGACCGGTGACGCCCTCTCCGCCGACGAGCTGGCCGAGCTGGCGTTCGCGTGGAAGGCCTGCCGCGCGGTGAAGTCCAACGCGATCCTGCTCGCCAAGGACGGCGCGTCGGTGGGCGTGGGGATGGGCCAGGTCAACCGCGTCGACTCCTGCAAGCTGGCGGTCGAGCGGGCCGGCGCCGAGCGCGCGCGGGGCTCGTACGTCGCCTCGGACGCGTTCTTCCCGTTCCCGGACAACATCGACGTTCTGGGCGCGGCCGGCGTCAAGGCCATCGTCCAGCCGGGCGGTTCGGTCCGTGACGAGCTGGTCGTCGAGGCCGCGCAGAAGGCCGGGATCACGATGTACTTCACGGGGACGCGGCACTTCTTCCACTGAGCCGCTCAACGGGGCGCTCCTGCGAGAGCGCGGTACGCGGGGCCCGTCGGACGACTGCCGACGGGCCCCGCTTCGTCCGCGTTCGCTGCGGCTGCGGCTGCGGCTGCGAATTGCGGTCGCGGCAGGGGACCGCTCGCTCCGCTATGTCGTGCCGCGCAGCGCCGCCCAGGTGTTGGGCCCGACCTGGCCGTCCACCTCCAGCCCCTTCGCGCTCTGGAACTGCTTGACCGCCGACTCCGTGTCCTTGCCGAACTTGCCGTCCACGCCCGAGCCGCCGACGCCGTAGCCGCGCTTCTGGAGCATGCACTGCACCTGTACGACGCGTTGGCCCTCGTCGCCCCGGTCGGTGAGTTCGGTGCCGGAGTAGTACGTGCACTGGGAGATCCAGGCGGGGGTGGCGGGCTTCGTCGTGGTCTTGGTGGGGGCCTGGGTGGGGGTGGACGCCGTGTCGCCGTCACCGTCACCGCCCGGGGAACCTCCGGTGCCGGGCGTGGGATCGGCCGGGTCGTCGGGGGTGGCGTCGGCCGTCGCCCGCGAGGGCCCCACGGACGGGCTCTCCCCGTCCCCCTTCTCCTCGCTCTTCTCGGCGGTGGGGGAGGGCGAGTCGGAGGACCCCGGCAGCGGTGCCGCGGCCTCTCCGTCGGGCGCCGTGCTCGCACCGGCGGTCGGCGCGGCGGACGCGGAGCCCTCGACGGGCGCCCGGGTGACGAAGTACGCCCCCACGGCCACCGCGCACATCGCCAACGCGGCCACGGCGACGAAGTACGGCCCCCTCCGCCGCCGGGGTGCCACTGAGGTGACGGTGGGCCCCTGAACGCCGCCCGAGGTCGGCGGCCCTCCGTACGAGCCGGGCGCCGGCGCGTGCGACCCGTACGCCCCGCCCCCGCCCGACGCCGAGGCTCCGTAGGCCGTGGCCGACATCGGGGGCCCGTACGTCCCGGCGGGCGCCGGGGCCCCGTACGCACCGGGAGGCGGGGAGGCTGCGTACGTACCGGCTGGTGCGGGCCCTCCGTACGGACCGCCCGGCGGCCCGGCGTGACTGCCCGGGACGTGGGGTGTGGACGTCTCGGGAGTCCCCGGCGCACCCGCTGTCCCGTGAGCCTGAACCCCAGCCGACCCAGCCGACCCGGCTGCCCCCGCTGCCCCGCTTACTTCCGCGGCCCCCGCCGGTGTGACCGGTCCGAAGCCCGGGGCTGGGGCCGGAGTCGGGGTCGAGGTCCTGGCGCGGTGGGTCGGGAGACGGAGGTGGGCCGTCTCCAGGGCGGTGGCGCGGGCCAGTGACGTGCAGGACTGCCGGCGGGCGAGGAGACGGGAGTCGAGGGGGTCGGGCCAGGGGCGGCCGGTGTCGGGGGCGGCCTCGGTGAGGTGGGCGGGGGTGGGGCGGTCGGCCGGGTTCTTGGCGAGGCAGGCGGTGAGGAGCGCGGCCAGGGCCGGGTCGGCCGAGGCCAGTTCGGACATCAGCGCCGGCTTGGGATCCTCGAAGGCGACCCGGTGCATGACGTCGACGCCGGTGCCGTCGCCGAACGGGGCGTGGCCGGTGACGGCGTACACGAGGGTCCCGGCGAGGGAGAAGACGTCCGAGGCGGAGTCGCAGCGGCCGTCCCTCAGGTACTCGGGCGACATATACGCGGGCGTGCCCACCCGGCTCCCGGTGGTCGTGATCGCGCTGCTGTCCACCGCCTGCGAGATGCCGAAGTCGATGAGGTGGACGCCGTCGGCGGAGAGCAGGACGTTGGAGGGCTTGAGGTCGCGGTGGACCACCCCCGCCGCCGCGAGGGCCGACAGCGCACGGCCGAGTTCGCCGACCAGACGCCAGACCGCGGCGGGCGGCAGCGTGCCGCAGTCGCGGACCGCGTCCGTGAGGTTGAGGCCCGGCAGATACTCCGTGGCCATCCAGAGGAGTTCGCGCCCGTGCTCGTCCTCGGGCTCGAAGCCGGTGCCGAGCAGGCGGGGCGCGTACGGCGTACGGATCCGGTCGTGCACGCCCGCCTCGCGCTGGAACCGGCGCCGGAACTCCGTGTCCTCGGCGTACTCCGGCCGGATCACCTTCACCGCGGCGAGCCCGGGGCCGTCGTCGGCCGGCCGCGCCAGGTACACCCGGCCCATTCCGCCGCTGCCGAGCAGTCCGAGCGGTACGTACGGACCGAGGCGCGCGGGGTCCGACGGCCGCAGCGGGGTCGCGCCGGTCAGCTCCAGCGAGGCGTCACCCGACGCCGTGGAGGGCGGCGGCGGTCCGGGCCGCTGGTCTGACATGGGTCCCCCGGGGTGGTGTTCTCTCTGGTCGTGCGCTGCCTCAACGGTCCCATGGGCAACAGGAGTTGACGAGAGACTACCGTGCAGGCGAAACGGCGAACGGCCCGCCGGAGTTGGTCCGGCGGGCCGTTCCGAGTGGAGTTCTCCGAGCGCCGCGCGTGTCGGCGGCGGGTTCGATCAGCAGTTCTTGCTGGTGACGTCCTTCCACGTCTTGCCGCTGCCCGTGTACGACTTGCCGTTGAAGTGCACCGGCTTGCGGTGCTTCTCGGTCGGGATCCCGTTGGTCCGGTACCGCTGCTCGTAGTGCAGGTGGGCGTGGTTGCCGCTGTTCTTGCCGGTGGCGCCGACGCGACCGATCTGCTTCTTCGCGCCGACGGTCTGGCCCACCTTGACGTACTTGGTGGCGCTGTCCTTCAGGTGGTAGTACGCGGTGTACCAGCCGCCCCCGTGGTTGATGATGATCATGTTGCCGGCGCCGGAGTCCTTGTAGGCCTTGACGACCTTGCCCTTGTAACCGGGGTAGACGGGCTTCCCGGAGGAGCCGGTGTTCCCCTTCACCACCATGTCGATGGCCGGGTTGTGACCCCAGGTGTCGATCCGCCAGTGCGTGTTGCACTGGAACGGCATCTGGAACTTCGGCTTGGCCGCCGCGGCCACCTCACCCGCCGCGGACGCGGACGTCGGTGCGGCGGCGGCCGAACCCCCGGCCGCCAGGCCGAAGGAGAGCGCCACGGCGGTCGCGGCGAGCGCGACGGCCGTCCTGCGCCGCGCGGGCTTGGCAGCGGCGGTTGTCGTCGCCGCCGTCGTCGCCGTTGTCGCCGTCATCTTCGTTGTCATCGTTTTCCCCGTTTCCCCGTCATCCCCGTGGTGTTCTCGGGTCTTCGCTGTTCGCTGTTCGCTGTTTGCTGATGGGTGTTCGCTGTGAACGCCTCAAGCATCCGCGTGCGGACCGTTCCCCGGTACCTCGGAGGTCATAGGGTCAGCACGACTCCACCCATTCGTGGGAGCGGAGCACCAGGCCGTCGGGGTAGTCGACCTTGGCGTTCTCCTGGACACAGCCGAACGGTTCCTCGCGGTTCGGCTCGCGGAAGAGCTCGACGTCGGCGTGCGGGTCGCCGGAGTAGCCGTTGTTGAAGACCGACCTGGGCCTGGTGTCCTTCGCCCAGTCGCAGGTGATGATCCCGCCGAGCCAGTCGTCGTCGTACTCGTACCAGGCGCACATCTCGCCCTGCCCGTTCGCCTCGGTGAAGAAGCAGACGTCACCCCGGTCGCAGCGCTCGTAGCCCTGCGGGGCGGGTTCGCGCAGGGCCAGCAGGCCGGCCGTGGCGAGGGACACGACCGTGAGCGCGGCCAGTCCGCCGAGGAGGGCCGGGTGGGGGCCGCGCCTCGGCCTGAGGCGGGGGAGCCGTGGGGAGCGTGCCGCCCCGGCCGCCGTCTCGACACGGCGGAGCAGGGACGACGCGGTGTGCGGGGCGCGAGCGGCGTGGGTCGGGGCCAGGCAGTCGGTGACGATCTGCCGCCAGGATTCGGGCAGTTCGGGGGAGAGCCGTAGCTCCTCCCGGCCGCTGGCGTAGCGCAGCACCGCGTCCCGTCGGGCGGGCGGGGTGGCACCCGGGAAGGGCGGGCCGCCGGTCAGGACGAGGTGGGCGAGGACACCGAAGGCCCAGATGTCGGCGGTCGGCCGGGTCCGGTGCCCGTGCTCGCCGACCTCGGCCCAGAGCAGCTCGGGCGGGGTGTAGTCGGGGGTGGTGAACGCCGGGGAGTAGGCGTGGGTGCCCTCCAGTTCGGCGGCCAGGTTGAAGTCGGCGAGCCGTACCGAACCGTCCGCCATCAGCAGCACGTTGGCGGGCTTGAGGTCGCCGTGCACCCAGCCCGCGTGGTGGAGGTGGGCGATGCCCTCGCAGATCTGGGCGAGGAGCGAGGGCCCGCCCGGCAGGGCGACGGCCCGCTGTCCCCGCGCCCGTGCGGCCAGTTGGTCGATGAACTGGTCGAGGGAGCCCTCGGCGCGTTCCAGTACGAGGACGGAGGCGCCGTCGAGCAGCGGGTCCGACGGGTCGTCCACGGTGAGCGTCTCGTACATGCGGATCAGGCGCGGACGGCGCAGTCGGAGCAGCAACTCCTTCTCGCGCTCGGCGAGTTCCTGGAGGTGCCGCAGCTGGCGCGGGGTGCGGGTGCCGGTGGGGTGGAACTTCAGGGCGGCCTCGTCGGGCAGCCCCTCGGCCGGTTCCGTGCGCCTGGCGGCGTACACCGTCCCGAAGGCGCCCGAGGCCAGCGGCTCACGGATCTCCCAGACGCCGACGCGGTACCCCTTCGGCACCGGCACGGCGTACGTCTCCTGGGCGCTCATCGGCCCGCACCGCCCTTCAGCAGGGCCAGGTCGGACTCGCGGACCAGGTCGAAGCGCAGGGCCAGGGAGACCAGGCGGTCCTTCTTGCCGTTGAGGCGGGCGCCGCCGGGCGGCGCGGAGTCCGGGGCCGGCTTCAGCCGCAGCTTGACGGCCAGGTAGTCGATGTTCCACTGCACGGCGGTGCGGGACACCGACGGCCAGCTGGGGCGCAGCAGTTCGACCAGTTCGTCGGTGGTGGCGAGCGCGGCGTGCGGTTCGCCGCGCAGCCTTGGGGCGCACAGGGCGGCCAGCACCTGGAAGTACCGTTTGCCCCGGTCGAGCGGGAACGCGGACGCGGTGGGCGAGCCGTCGCGGGGACCGGCCTGGTCGAGGAAGTCGTGGCGCGGGGCCCAGACGTCGAAGCTGAGCAGCTCGTTGGCCGCGGGCAGCACCACTCGCGAGAACTCGAACGGCACCGGCGCGTCCAGCCGCCCCGGCGCGACCTTGATGTGTTCGCCGGCGCCCTCCGGGTTCTCCACGACGTACGTCTGCGCGCGGCTCAGATTGCTGAGCGTCCAGTAGGCGCCCGTGGCCGTGATCTCCCCGGCCTCCCGGGACACGCCCTCGTGCGGAATGGTCAGATGCGGGGTGCCCGGCCGCCGCGTACGGCCGAAGGGCAGGGACTCGCCGGGTGCGAGTCGGACCTGTTCGCCGGGACGCACTCCGGCCATGGGCACGACGATGATGCTGTGCATGACTGTTTCCTCCCCCGAGGCAGACATGGACGCGTCACGGTACGGGGAGGGGTGGACAAGCGCCCCAGGTCCGGCTTATGCGGCGTTTCCGGAAGGAAACAGTTCTTCCTCGCTCTTCCGCCTCCGTGTCGCCTGTGGCGAGAGCACGCGGAATGGCCGATACCCCGGTGCAGAGGCGTGCGCTCCGCTGCGAGGGTCGAGGGGTCAGCCTCATCGTTCTCGACTCAGGAGGTTCCGTCATGCGCGACAGGCTGAATCGTTTACGGCGGGTGGTGGCCGTCGGCGCGGTGCTCGCGGGCACGCTCGGTATGGGAATGGGGGGAACCTCCGTCGCCGCCCAACAGGCGGCGGTGGTGGTGGTGCCGTGTCCGCAGGGGTTCGTGTGTCTCTCCGAGAACCCGAACGGAGCGGGCCGCATATTCCGCATAGCGCAAGGGGTGACGGCCCACTTGGGCTCGGTGCCGGTCGCCGAGGCCACCAACAGAACGAGCATCGACTACTGCGTGATCGGCACCTTCAGCTACCTGCTCCGTCCTGGCGAGACACGGACCCAGGACAGCTTCGTCCGCTCCGTGATGCCCCGTCCGACCGGCGGGACCTGCCCGGTGTGAACGCGCCGAAGGGCCGTACCCCACAGGAGGGGTACGGCCCTTCTCGGTGCTCGGTGCTCGGTGCTCGGTGCTCGGTCGCGCTCAGTAGCGCGGGCGGTTGAACCACGCCTTGCCGTTGGCGTTGCCGACGAAGACGGCGATCAGGATGCCCAGCACCAGGTGGACCAGGCCGATCAGGAAGAACGGGAAGACGCCCAGGACGGCGGTGATGATGCCGAAGACCAGCGCGGCGACGCGTACGCCGTTGCCGCCGGACTTGAACTTCACGGCCAGCATGATCGCGTAGACGAGCCACGCCACCGCGAAGACGGCGATCGCCACCATCTGGCCGGTGGGGATGTTGCCCAGCGCCTCCGCGAGGGCCGGGTCCTCGGTGCTGTCGCTGGCCGCCGCCACGCCGATCGCGCCGATGCCGTAGAGGAGCACGCCGACGACCTGGAGGCCGACGATGACCCAGAGCATGATGCGGGCCGCGTTCACCGTGCTGGGCATGGTCTCGGGCGCGTTCGGGTAGCCGCCGTAGCCCTGGGAGACCGGCGGGGCGGTCGGGTAGCCGTAGCCCGGCTGCTGGGGCTGGTTCTGCTGCGGGTAGCCGTAGCCCTGGGCGGGCGGCTGCTGCTGGGGCTGGCCGTACGGGTTGTTCGGGTCGCCGAAGCTCATGCGGGGTTTCCTCCGTTGCCTGGTGCGGGGACGCGCGGCACGGGTCGGAGGAATGCCCTGCGCTAATGAAGTGGTCACGCCCCCCGGCAGTGCCCGCGGCACTGTGTCCCAATCGTTTTATATGCCCGCCCGGATGTCCAGGGAGATTCGCCGGGTGTTGTGCAAGTGCAACACATCCGATCTTGTCCGGCGGGGCGGGCGATCCGGCTCGGAACGGGTCGGAAAGCGTCCGCCTGGTGACCGGATTGGAACCCGGCGCCGGTCATCCGCGAAGATTGGGGCCATGAGCGCCCAGATTCTCGATGGCAAGGCCACCGCAGCCGCGATCAAGTCCGATCTGACCGCCCGCGTGGCGGTGCTGAAGGAGAAGGGCGTCACGCCCGGACTCGGCACGATCCTGGTCGGGGACGACCCCGGCAGCCAGAAGTACGTGGCGGGCAAGCACCGCGACTGCGCGCAGGTCGGCATCGCCTCCATCCAGCGCGAGCTGCCCGCGACCGCGACGCAGGAGGAGATCGAGGCGGTGGTGCGGGAACTCAACGAGGACCCCGCCTGCACCGGCTACATCGTGCAGCTGCCGCTGCCCAAGGGCATCGACGAGAACCGCGTCCTCGAACTGATGGACCCCGACAAGGACGCGGACGGCCTCCACCCGATGAACCTCGGGCGCCTCGTCCTGAACGAGCCCGCGCCGCTGCCCTGCACCCCGAACGGTGTCCTCACCCTGCTCCGCCAGTACGGCGTCGAGATCAAGGGTGCCGAGGTCGTGGTCGTCGGGCGCGGTGTCACCATCGGCCGTCCGATGCCGCTGCTGCTGACCCGGCGCAGCGAGAACGCGACGGTGACCCAGTGCCACACCGGCACGCGCGATCTGGCCGCGCACCTCAAGCGCGCCGACATCATCGTCGCGGCGGCCGGCTCGGCCCACCTGGTCCGGCCCGAGGACGTGAAGCCGGGCGCCGCCGTTCTCGACGTCGGTGTCTCCCGCTCCGCCGAGGGCAAGATCGTCGGAGATGTCCACCCGGGTGTGGCCGAGGTGGCCGGCTGGATCTCCCCCAACCCCGGGGGCGTCGGGCCCATGACCCGCGCCCAGCTGCTCGTCAATGTGGTCGAGGCGGCGGAGCGCAGTGTCGGCTGACGACAGGCCGGAGGGGACATCGGGACCGCCGGGGGCCTCCGACCGGCCTGAGCCGCTCGGGGCGCCGGCCGACGCCGGCCCCGGGAACACAGCGGTCGAAACCGCCACGTCGCAGCGCGCGGGCGGCGCGAGCGACGGGCCGGCGACACCGGAGAGGGCACAGATGCCGAGGACGACCGAAACGACCGGGGCGACCGGGGCCGGTGAGGCCACCGGGGCCGACGAGGCGATCGAGGCTGGCGAGGCCACCGGTGCCGACAAGGCTTCCGGGGCTGGCGGGGCTGGCAGGGCTGGCGAGGCCACCGAGGTCGGCGAGGTGCCCCAGGCTGCCGGGGCCGGTGAGGCCGAGGGCCTTCGGGAGTCGGGCGGGGCCGCAGATGAGATCGAGGTGCGGGACCACATCAGCGTGCCCGATGCCGACGGGAAGCCCGTGCGTGGTACGCGGCGGTTTCCGATGTTCACCAAGGACACCGCGCGGCCCGAGGGCGGGGGCCGGGCGGCGCCGCGCGAGGCGCCTGCCCCCGTCCGGCAGTGGCCGATCCTCGTCGTACTGAGCACCGTGGGCCTCGGGCTGCTGCTCACCGCGCTGGACGCGTTCCGACTCGGCACCATCCTGATCGGCGCCGCGATGCTCGGCGGCGCCGCGCTGCGCTGGGCCGTCCGGGACGTCGGCATGCTCGCCGTCCGCTCCCGCTTCACCGACATGGCCACGTACATCGTCCTCGGCACCGCCATCGTGCTGCTCGCCCTGATGGCGCAGCCCAAGCCGTGGCTGGAGATCCCGTTCCTCAAGGACACGCTGCACTTCACGGTGGGCGACGAGGAGACGGGCTGAGGCCTTCCTCGCCTCGCCCGGTCCCCGACAGAAAGCGACGGCGGTCCGTCCCCTCCCCCGAGTAAGGACGGCCCGCCGTCGCGTTCCACGTTCCTGCACGGCGAACTCCCTGTTCAACACCTGTCAGGCCGCTGTGGCACGGAAGTGACCATTCCGCCAAGGTGTCCGCATCGAGCCACGGCGCCGACACCCGGATGTCATCCCGCCGCGTCATCGCCGGGGCAGGTCATCACCGGCCTGACATCCCGGCCTGTCCCACCGGCGCGCGGGGGCCGTTCTCACGCGCCCCTCCTCGAGTTCTTCGCTTCGCCTCACCAGGCCGCCCCTGTCACTCCGCACCACTCCAGAACACCCCGGCGCTCTGTCCGAACGCCGCGGCTCCGACGCCCGTACTGGTGGGAACCGGTGCACCCACGACCGTCGTCACCTGCTCAGACCCGCCCTCGAGCCGAGGAGGCAGCCCGATGAGCGCCTGGCAGCCGCTGCCGGACGAACTCCCCCCGGAGGTGCAGCATTTCGTCGAGCAGCTACGCCTGCTGAAGGACCGCACGGGACTGAGTCTCGTCGCGCTCGGCGCGCGCACCGCGTACAGCAAGTCCTCCTGGCAGCGGTACCTGAACGGCACCCAGCCCCCGCCCCGGCAGGCGGTCGTGGCCCTGTGCCGGGTCGCGGGGGAGGACGCCGCACGGTTCGGGGCGCTCCGGGAACTGGCTCTACGGGCCTGGCCGCGCCCGGCCCCGCAGACGGTGCCGCCGTCCCAGCCGACCGACCCCCGAGCAGCGGGGGAGCAGGGGGAGGACAGAGCGGAGGCGTACGAGGACGACCCCACGCTCCCCTGGTGGGACACCCCCGCCGACGAACCGGCCCCCCGCCCGCCCGGCCGCATCGCGCTGTACGCGGCCCTCGCCGTCCTGACCGCCCTCATCCTCGTCGCCGCCGCGCTGATAGGGGCCGTCACCCTGGCGTGACGACCCCCATCGACGGCCGGCCCCCGGTGACGCGTCGGCGCAGGACGCGCCGTCACCGGTCGGCGCCGGCCGGACCCTCAGCCGCGCCAGTCGTACGCGGCGACCTTCCACTTCGAGCCGATCCTGACGTAGTAGTCCCCGTCGAGGCGCTTGAAGTCCACCCCGTGCGCCAGGCCCGCGTACGTCACCTTGCCGTCGCCGTACGGTCCGTCGAGGAAGCCGTCGGCCTGACCGAAGGTCTCCTTGCCGACGATCCCGTCGACGTCCTCCAGGTCTTCCTGCGCCTGCCAGTACTTGGTCGCCGAGCGGGTCTTCCAGCCGAAGATCCCGTCGATGTCCCACGCGGTGAACGTGTGCAGATTGCCGCTGGAGTCCTTCCACTTGGCGCCGTCTGCGTACAGGACGCTCTGCCACAGCCGCGTCGCGTTGCTCTTGGCGTGCGAGTTGACGGACAGCGTGCCCTCGTCGCCCCAGTCGTTGTACGCGGCACCGGAGCCGTCGACGACGTGCGGCTCGGAAGCCGTGGCGAGCGGAGCGGCGGTGCCGAGCGCGAGCCCGGCCGAGGCCGTCACGGCGACGGCCGCGAGCAGCAGCCTGGCCTTGAATTGCATGTGATCCCCCTGGTCCCCGTTGACCTGTTGACGCGTCGACCCGTTCAGGCGTTGATCTGTCGGTGACCGCTGACCGCGCCTGTGTGGTCGTTGTGTCGATGTGTTGACATATTTGAGGATGTGCGGTCGCCCAGCCCGACACCAGGGCTAACGTGGGCATTTGGGATGGCCCGGGACGTCCCGTGCCTGGACCTGTGATTTCGTCCGGAAATCCGGGATGTCGGTGGGACACTGGACCTCAGACCGTTGGGGGGCGTGCGACGGCGCGTGTGCAGGTCCGAAATGCTCCCGCGCGCCCCTTTTCGCGGAACTGGCATCCCCGCCGGGCGCATCCCAGTGGGTAGGCCAGAACGGGGCTTCGGAGAGGGCCCCGGGTCGTACGGAGAGACGTACGGGGGGAAGAGGGGGAAGTAATGCCTCGTTGGAGGGCCTTGCCGGATGAACTCGATCCACAGGTCAGGGAGTTCGCGGGCCAGCTCCGCCGGCTCGTCGACCGCGGTGGGCTGAGCATCGCAGCGGTGGCCGACCGCACGGGCTACAGCAAGACGTCCTGGGAGCGGTATCTCAACGGCAGACTGCTCGCGCCGAAAGGCGCGATCGTCGCGTTGGCCGAGGTGACCGGTACCGATCCCGTTCACCTGACCACCATGTGGGAGCTGGCCGAGCGTGCCTGGAGCCGTTCGGAGATGCGCCACGACATGACCATGGAAGCGATCCGTATCTCCCAGGCCCGCGCCGCGCTCGGCGAGACGGGCGGCCAGTCCACCGTCAAGGGCGGCGGAAGAAACGGCAGAGCGGGCCGCAGCGCCACCGCGACTCCGGGTGTGGCGGGACCGGCGGGCGTCTCGCCGACCGTCCCGCCGCAGCCGCGCTCCCCGAGCGATCGCGCCTCGCGCTCGCCGTACGGGGGTTCGCCGTACGGGGGTTCGGGCGCACCCTCGACCTCGTCGCCGTCCGCTCCCTCCGCTCCCTCCGCTCCCTCCGTCTCCTCCTCCGGGTCGCCGTACGGCGGGGTGGGTGGGGTCGGTGGGCCAGGGGCGGTCGCCGGGGGCGCGTCGCGCGTCAGTTGGGGAGCCGCACCGCCGTCGTCCCCGTCGTCCCCATCGGTCTCCTCGTCCTCGGCGTCCTCGTCCTCGCCGTCGGCTCTGGCGGGAGGGCGTTCGTCGTCGGTCTCCTCCGGGACCGCCGCTGGGGCTGCCTCTGGGGCCGCCTCGGTGTCGTCGGCGTCGTCGTCCCGGGGCCCGGCCGGTGCCTCGGGTACCGGTGACGCCTCGGCCCCCTCGGGGGTCTTCGGGCCGCCGCCGGGCGGTGGCGGCCGTTCCGACGAGGGCGACTCCGGGCCGAGGCGGCGCGTGACGATGTTCCTCGCCGGAGCCGTCGGCGCGCTCGTGGTGATCGCGGCGGCGTTCTTCCTCACCAACGGTGGCGGCAAGGACCAGGCCGAGGGCAAGCCCCCGACCTCACCGTCGACCTCGATCGGCACGAACCCCGACCTCCCGGCCGGCGTGAAGTGCAGCGGCAAGGACTGTGACGGCAAGGACCCCGAGACCATGGGGTGCATCGGCAACCTCGTCCGGACCACCGACGAGGCCACGATCGGCACGACCCGGGTCGAGGTCCGCTACAGCAAGGCCTGCCAGGCCGCCTGGGCGCGCATCACCGGAGCCACCCAGGGCGACGAGGTCCAGGTCGCGGTCGGGAAGACCAAGCAGACCGCCGCCATCGAAGCCGCCGGCGACAACATCGCCTACACCCAGATGGTCGCCGTCAAGGACGCGGGCGAGGCCACGGCCTGCGCGACGCTGGCCTCGGGCCAGAAGGGCTGCACGGGGTAGGCGGCGGCCCGGCGAGCCCCCGGAGGCCCGTCGAGCGGCCGCCCCGGCGGCGGTCACGTCACGTCATCGCCGGTGCCCGAAAAGTAATCACGGTGCAAGTGGAATGCCCGGCCGACTCCGGGGCAGGCGGAGAGTACCCCCACGGGAGTCCGGCCCGCCCGGGAGACGCACCACCCTCCCGGCCCGGCACCCCCACAGGCGGCCGCCCTGGTCCCACCCCCCCCGGACCGGCGGCCGCCTCTTTCGTGTGGTCCTCCCCGCGGCGCGACTTGTGGGGTGGGCCACACGAACCCCGGCCGTCCGGGATCCCGGATGCGCGGTAGCCTGACCACCGATCTCTCTTGACGCCAAGAGATCGATCATTTGTACGTCCCACGGGGCAGGGACGCCCCACCGCCAGCTGTCATACGGAGAACGCCATGACCCGCACTCCCGTGAACGTCACCGTCACCGGCGCGGCCGGCCAGATCGGTTACGCCCTGCTCTTCCGCATCGCCTCCGGCCAGCTGCTCGGCGCGGACGTGCCGGTCAAGCTCCGCCTCCTGGAGATCACGCCGGCGCTCAAGGCCGCCGAGGGCACCGCCATGGAGCTCGACGACTGCGCCTTCCCGCTCCTCCAGGGCATCGACATCACGGACGACCCGAACGTGGCCTTCGACGGCGCCAACGTCGGTCTGCTCGTCGGCGCCCGCCCCCGCACCAAGGGCATGGAGCGCGGTGACCTCCTGGAGGCCAACGGCGGCATCTTCAAGCCGCAGGGCAAGGCCATCAACGACCACGCGGCGGACGACATCAAGGTCCTCGTCGTCGGCAACCCGGCCAACACCAACGCCCTCATCGCCCAGGCCGCCGCGCCGGACGTCCCGGCCGAGCGCTTCACCGCGATGACCCGTCTGGACCACAACCGCGCGCTGACCCAGCTGTCGAAGAAGACGGGCGTCCCGGTCTCCGAGATCAAGAAGCTCACGATCTGGGGCAACCACTCCGCGACCCAGTACCCGGACATCTTCCACGCCACGGTCGCCGGCAAGAACGCCGCCGAGGTCGTCAACGACGAGAAGTGGCTCGCCGAGGACTTCATCCCGACCGTCGCCAAGCGTGGCGCCGCGATCATCGAGGCCCGTGGCGCCTCGTCGGCCGCCTCCGCCGCCAACGCCGCCATCGACCACGTCTACACCTGGGTCAACGGCACCGCCGACGGCGACTGGGCCTCCATGGGCATCCCGTCCGACGGCTCCTACGGTGTGGCCGAGGGTCTCATCTCCTCCTTCCCGGTCACCGTGAAGGACGGCACGTACGAGATCGTCCAGGGCCTGGACATCAACGAGTTCTCCCGCGCCCGTATCGACGCCTCGGTCCAGGAGCTGGCGGAGGAGCGCGAGGCGGTCCGCGCGCTCGGCCTCATCTGAGCAGCCCTCCCGGGGGCGACGTCCCCTTAGCTTGCCCGAGCAGGCCCTGTCCCGGTTTCGACCAGGACGGGGCCTGTTCGGCATGTTCGCCGCTATCGTCTGCCTACGCACGTCATGAGAAGCCGACGTCGGCAAGGGGGACGGGATGACGCGCTGGGACCCGCACCAAGGGCGCTGGGTGGACGAGCCGTCCGGAGCCGGCAGCCCCTGGCCACGCACGGCGGCCATCGTCGCACTCGCCGCGCTGCTCGGCGGCGGAGCCGGATTCGGGGTGTGGTCCCTGGCCCGGGACGACGACCCGGCCCGCACGACGGCCACGGACACCGCCCCCTCCACGCCCCCGCCCTCCCTCTCGGCGGCGGGCCCCCAGGACGACGGGACCTCCGCCCCGGCCACCCCGAAGCGATCGGACACGTCCGACGAGCCGAGCGGCGATTCAAGTGGGGGCGAGGACGGGGGCGCGCAGGGTGGCGTGGACGGCGCCCCCGGCTACGTGCGCTCCGACGACCCGGCGGGCTTCACCGTCCTCGTACCCTCCGGCTGGGACCGGACCGCGAAGACACCGACGGGCAAACCCACCGTCGTGACGTACGAGTCCCCGGACGGCAGCCGGATCCTCCAGTTGTTCCAGGTCAGCGAGGACACTCCCGCCGAATCCATGGACCTGGCCGAGAACGAGAACTACGGCTTCGCCCGCCTCCCCGGCTACCGCGTCATCGACCGCGCCGCCGACGACGACAGCTACTCCGAGGTCGTCTACCGCTTCGACGGCGACGGCGATCTGGGCGCCCGCCGGGTCGTCGACCACCGCTTCCGCACGGCCGACGACCAGATCTACGGCGTCCGCCTCAGCGCCCCCGAGTCGACCCCGCTCGACACACTGCGCGAGCCGGTCACGATGGCGGTCACCTCCCTGTGCCCGACGGGAGCGACCTGCCTACGGGGGTGAACATGTTCCCCCTTCACCGCAGCTCGCGGAAGAACTCCCGGAGGTCCTCGACCAGCGCTTCCGGGGCCTCCAGGGCGAGGAAATGGCCGCCACGGTCGAGTTCGGTCCACCGCACGATGTCGTGGTCCCGCTCGGCCCAGCGCCGGACCGTCACATCGCGCGCCGAGACCAGCACAGCGGTGGGCACCCGCGCGCCGGCACCGTCGGTCTCGCCCCAGGGACGCGCGGAGATCTCCTCGTAGTAGATCTGCGCGGCCGAGGCCGCCGTGCCGGTGAACCAGTACAGCGAGACGTTCGTCAGCATCCGGTCCCGGTCCACGCTGTCCTCCGGCAGCCCGCCCTCGGGGTCCGTGAGCTCCTTGAACTTCTCCACGATCCACGCCAGTTGCCCCACGGGGGAGTCGGTGAGCCCGTACGCCACCGTCTGCGGCCGTTTGGAATTGCACTGGAGATAGCCGTCGTTGAAGTCCTGCATGGTGTGCCAGCGCTGCTGCTCGACCTCGCTGAGGCCGTCCATCTCGCCCTCCGCCCCGACGGGGAAGGAGATCATGCCATTCAGATGGACCCCGACGACCCGTTCCGGTGCCTGCTTGCCCATCTCGGGCGCGATCCACGACCCGGTGTCATACCCCTGGACCCCATAGCGCTCGTATCCCAGACGGGACATCAGCCCCGTGAACACCGTGGCCATCCGGGCCGCGTTCATCCCGGGCCCCGCCAGCGGCGTGGAGAGTCCGAACCCCGGCAGCGACGGGATGACCAGGTGAAACGCGTCGCCCGGGTCCCCGCCGTGGGCCCGGGGGTCGGACAACGGCCCGATGACATCCAGGAAATCCACCACCGAGCCAGGCCACCCGTGCAGCAGCAGCAACGGCGTGGCCCCCGCCTCCGGCGACCGCACATGCAGGAAGTGCACGTTCTGCCCGTCGACCTCCGCCGTGTACTGGTCGTACGCGTTGAGCGCCGCCTCCTGCGCCCGCCAGTCGAAGCCGGTGCGCCAGTACTCGGCGAGCTCCTTCAGATAGCCCGCCGGCACGCCCCGGCTCCACCCCACACCGGGCAACTCGTCGGGCCAGCGGGTGTCCGCGAGCCGCCTGCGCAGATCGTCGAGCCGGTCCTGCGGGATCGCGATCCGGAACGGTGCGGGTACGGGCTCGGAGTTCGAGGGGAGCTGGGGGTGGGCGTGGGCCTCCGGGCGGGGCTCGGACACGGGAAGGGCATCGGGTGTCGGCTTCGTCATGGCCCCGACGCTACGAACCGGTTGGGTCACCTTCGGTCCTAACTCTGCGGCACCCTCATGACCATGCTGGAGACCTCCGGACGCCTGCTGAAACTGCTGGCCCTGCTGCAGACCCACCGCGACCGCGACCGCTCCGGTGCCGAACTCGCCGAGCGGCTCGGCGTCAGCCGACGCACCCTGCGCCGGGACATCGAGCGACTGCGTGACCTCGGCTATCCCGTGCACGCCGCCCGGGGCGCCGCCGGATACCGGCTCGGCGCCGGCGCGAGCCTGCCGCCTCTGCTGCTCGACGACGAGGAGGCCGTCGCGGTCGTGGTCGGCCTGCGCACCGCCGCCGAGGGCACGGTCACCGGCGTCGAGGAGGCCTCGCTGCGCGCCCTCACCAAGCTGGAGCAGGTACTGCCGTCCCGGCTGCGGCACCGGGTGACGACCCTGCACCACGCCACCGTCCGCGCGGGAGCGGCCCCGGCCCCCAAGGTCTCGCCGGACACCCTCATGACCATCGCCGAAGCCTGCCGCCGCCACGAACGCCTCCGCTTCGACTACGCCGCCCCACACACCTCCACCCCCGCTCCGCCCGCCGCCGAGCCCTCCACCCCGCCCGCTTCCGACCCCTCCGCCCCTCGCGTCCGCTCCGTCGAACCGCACAGCCTCGTCAGCTTCGACCGGCACTGGTACCTCGTCGCCTGGGACACGGACCGCGCCGACTGGCGCACCTTCCGAGTCGACCGTCTCGTGCCACGCACACCGACCGGACCACGCTTCGTCCCGCGCGCTCTTCCCGACGACGACGCGGCGACCTATCTCGCCCACCGACTCTCCTCCCGGGCCTGGCCCTTCCGCGCCACCGTCACCCTGCACGAGCCGGCCGCAGCGGTCGGAGAGCGGCTCTGGCCCGGCATGGGGGTGCTCGAACCCCTCGACGACGACCGATGTCTGCTGCACCTGGGCGCCGAGACCCCGCGCGACCTCGCCTGGATGATCACCTCGGTGGACGCCGACTTCACCCTGGACGCGTCAGCCGCACCCGAACTCGCCGACGCCCTGCGCGCCCAGGCGGAACGCTCGCTGAAGGCGATCCGCCGCCCGTAGCGGCCGCTGCGCACCCGGTTGGCCCTCTCTGGGAGTCGATCACTAGTCTGAGCGCCGGTAAAGCGCACATAAGACGGCGGCCGATCTTCGCGTACCGCATCGCGAACCGGCCCCGGTACGGCGGGGCTCACGAGCCCCACGGGGGAGCACACATGGGAGAACAGCGCAGGCGGCTGCGGTCCAGCACGGTCGTACTCGGTGGGATGGGGGTCGTCGCTGCGGCCCTGACCTCCTGCGGTTCCGATCCGGACCGCCGCTGCGTGGACCGCGACAGCTACGACTACGCCAACGGCTACAAGATCATCGCCGACAAGAACTGCAACTCGAGCTCCAGCTCCTCGTCGTCGTACGGCAAGAACCGCAAGAGCAACAGCAGCGGCAACCGCAGCCGGAGCGACTCGGTCGACGCCGCCTGGTACTACGACGCGGACGTCAGCGGCGGCCGCGCCGACTACGGCACCTTCAGCCGCAGCGAGGCCGTCGACCGGGACGGCTTCGGCTGCTCGGGCGACGGCGACGGCTCCGGCTCCAGCGGCGGCTGACCCGGCGGACGAGGCAGCACCATGGAACGCCGCACCATCGAACCCCGCCCCGGCTGGCAGGAGACCGTCGAGGAACAGGGGCTCATCTACCCGCTGACCCGCCACCCCGACGGTTCCCTGCGCCCCTACTGGGACGAGAGCGCGTACTACGTCTTCTCGCTCCCCGAGGTCGAGGCGCTGGAGGAGGTCGTCGAGGAACTGCACGGCATGTGTCTCGCGGCGGCCGCACACATCGTGGCCGAGGACCGCTTCGCCGACCTCGGCATCACCGACCCACGCCTCGTCGACCTCGTCGCCGAGGCGTGGCACCGGCGGGCCGAACTGCCGTCCGTCTACGGCCGCTTCGACCTCCGCTACGACGGGACCGGTCCCGCCAAGATGCTGGAGTACAACGCCGACACCCCGACCTCGCTCGTCGAGGCGGCCAGCCCCCAGTGGTTCTGGATGGAGGAACGCTTCCCGGGCGCCGACCAGTGGAACTCCCTCCACGAACGCCTCGTCGACGCCTGGAGGAAACAGTCCCCCCTGCTGCCGCCGGGCAGCCCCCTCTACTTCGCGCACTCCGCCGGCGACGAGCTCGGCGAGGACCTGATGACGGTCGCCTATCTGAAGGAGACCGCCGAACAGGCCGGACTCGCCACCGACTGGATCTCCATGGAGGACATCGGCTGGGACCGCCTCTCCGAACGCTTCGTCGACAAGAAGCTCCGCTTCATCCGCAGCGTCTTCAAGCTCTACCCCTGGGAGTGGCTCACCACCGACCGCTTCGCCCCCCATGTCCTCGCCACCCTCGACAACGGCGGCGGCACCGGCACCACGATGTGGATCGAACCCGCCTGGAAGATGCTCCTCAGCAACAAGGCACTCCTCGCCGTCCTCTGGGAGCTGTACCCCGGTCACCCCCATCTCCTCCCCGCCTATCTCGACGGCCCCCGCGAACTGGCCACCACCACCGGCTACGTCGCCAAACCCCTCCTGGGCCGCGAGGGCGCCGGCGTCACCCTCCACGCCCCGGACACCGCCTTCGCACCCCGCGAAGAACCCTGCTGCTACCAGGAGTTGGCCCCCCTCCCCACCTTCGACGGCAACCACGTCGTCCTCGGCGCCTGGGTCGTCGAGAACGAGTCCGCCGGTCTCGGCATCCGCGAGTCCTCGGGCCTGGTCACGGACGAGTACGCCCGTTTCCTCCCCCATGTGATCCTCTGATGATCTTCTGACATGCCTGCCTCCTCCCGTCGTTCGAATGGTGGACGTCCCGGCCCGCCGCTCCCGCCAGCCCGATAGGGTGAGCGGTGGGTCGTGACTGGCGCGCTGGGATGGGACGGACCATCGGGGAGCGACCCGGGCAGGATGAGTGCCGTGCGCCTGGGCCGTACCGTGAACGCTGAACGCAACGTCCGGAGGTCCCCATGTCAGCCGAGCCCCTCTCCCACGAGTCCACCGCCTTCCGTGCCGCCCTCGATGTGATCCGCGCCGTCGAGCCGCGCGTGGCCGACGCCATCGGCCAGGAGGTCACCGACCAGCGCGAGATGCTCAAGCTGATCGCCTCCGAGAACTACGCCTCCCCAGCCACCCTCCTCACCATGGGCAACTGGTTCAGCGACAAGTACGCCGAGGGCACCGTCGGCCGCCGCTTCTACGCCGGCTGTCGCAACGTCGACACCGTCGAGTCCCTCGCCGCCGAGCACGCCAAGGAACTCTTCGGCGCCCGCCACGCCTACGTCCAGCCGCACTCCGGCATCGACGCCAACCTGGTCGCCTTCTGGTCCGTCCTCGCCGACCGGGTCGAGGCCCCCTTCCTGGAGAAGGCCGGCGCCCGCCAGGTCAACGACCTCTCCGACGCCGACTGGGCCGAACTCCGCCAGGCCTTCGGCAACCAGCGCATGCTCGGCATGTCCCTGGACGCCGGCGGCCACCTCACCCACGGCTTCCGCCCGAACATCTCCGGCAAGATGTTCGACCAGCGCTCCTACGGCACCGACCCCGCCACCGGCCTCATCGACTACGAGGCCCTGCGCACCTCCGCCCGTGACTTCAAGCCGCTGATCATCGTCGCCGGTTACTCCGCCTACCCCCGTCTGGTGAACTTCCGGATCATGCGCGAGATCGCCGACGAGGTCGGCGCCACGCTCATGGTGGACATGGCGCACTTCGCGGGCCTCGTCGCCGGCAAGGTCCTCACCGGCGACTTCGACCCCGTACCGCACGCCCAGATCGTCACCACGACCACCCACAAGTCGCTGCGCGGTCCGCGCGGCGGCATGGTCCTGTGCGACGACTCCCTCAAGGACCAGGTCGACCGGGGCTGCCCGATGGTCCTCGGCGGCCCCCTTCCGCACGTCATGGCCGCCAAGGCCGTCGCCCTCGCCGAGGCCCGTCAGCCCGCCTTCCAGGACTACGCCCAGCGCATCGTCGACAACTCCCGCGCCCTCGCCGAGGGATTGATGCGTCGTGGAGCCACCCTGGTCACCGGCGGTACCGACAACCACCTCAACCTGATCGACGTCGCCACCTCCTACGGTCTCACCGGCCGCCAGGCCGAGGCCGCGCTGCTCGACTCCGGCATCGTCACCAACCGCAACGCCATCCCGGCCGACCCGAACGGCGCCTGGTACACCTCCGGCATCCGCATCGGCACGCCCGCGCTGACCACGCGTGGGCTCGGCACCGGCGAGATGGACGAGGTCGCCGGCCTCATCGACCGTGTCCTCACCACCACCGAGCCCGGCACCACCAAGTCGGGCGCCCCCTCCAAGGCCCAGCACGTCCTCGACGCGAAGGTCGCTGACGAGATCTCCCGTCGCGCCACCGACCTCGTCGCGGGCTTCCCGCTGTACCCGGAGATCGACCTCGGCTGACCCGGCCGACCTGGCCGACCTGCTGTGCGCCTCCTGACCGGCTCCTGACCGCCCCTGGCTCCTACCGGCGGTCGTCAGTCAGGCGTCCAGCAGCTCCTGACGAGGCCCCTGCGGCGGCCCGGACCCGTTCCGGGCTGCCGCGCGGCGCAGGAGGAGCGTGGCACCGCCGGAGCCGAGGAGCAGGCCCACGGCCAGGGCGGGTATCGCCCAGTGGGCACGGTCGGTCAGGCCGGGTGTGCCGGTCGCGGCCCTGACCTCGGCGGACGTCCCGGCGGCGCCTGCCGCGGGCCTGCCCGTCGCGTCGCTCGAAGGTGGCTCGTCCCGCACGAGGGCGCCGGAGTCCGGATCGCCCTGGGCCGCGCCCAGGATCTCCAGGCCGGTGAGAAGCTTCCCCAGCTGGTCCGGCTGCTTCGCCCGGTGCCAGACGCCGTCGCCCGGGGCGCCCGAGGTCTCCTCACCGGTGATGAGCGTCGTGTGGATCCAGATGTCCTTGGTGTCCGGCGCGGCCGTGTAGACCCGGTCCAGCCGCCACGGCGTCACGTCGTGGACCATCCACGTCACGCTGACCATGTCGCTGATCTGCTCCCCCCATATCTCCTCCCGACCCCACTTCGGGGCCTCCTCGCGGCTCCGGTCGAGCTCGCTGCCCGCAGGGGCGAGGAGCCTCTCCAGGTCGCCGTACTCCCGCTGTGTGCCGTACAGCGAGGCCGTCCGCTGACTGGTCGGAGAGACCAGCAGCACGCTGGTCGGCCCGCCCGCCACCGATGGCGGAGCCCCCAGCAGTACCAAGGCGAACGCCCCCAGCAACGCGCCCACCGCCGCCGTCAGTTGTCGCAGTCCACGCATCCGACACCCCCGATCGATCCCGGTGCGGCCCTCCCGCACTCGCGGTGTCATTCCTGGTACACCGCTCGACCCGCCGGGGTTCCCATCCGAACGGCACCGATCAGTCCAGCGAGTCCGCGATCTCCCGCGCCCGCGCCTTCGACTCCACGCCCTCCAGCCGCAGCGTGAACGCGTCGTCATGGACCCACAGCAGGGTGGGCCCCGCCGTGCGCTCCGAGCGGGTGTAGCGGGAGCCGTCCTCGGAGGTCATCCAGAAGCGCAGCAGGTGGGGCTCGGGGAACCACAGGGCGTGGTGCGCGCCCCCGCCCAGCTCGACCCACTCGACGGCTTGCTCGCCCGCCACGGTCTTGCCGTACTCGGGGGCCAGCCGGGCGGCGTACTCGTCGAGCCGGACGGTCCCTCCTCGCTCCTCCCAGCAGAGGGTGATCACGAAGCGGTCCTTCGGCGCACGTGTCACGGACACCGCGTCCGGGGTGCCCAGCGCGCCCGGCACGAGCGGAGCGAACCCGGCCCGCCGCGCGGCCTCGGTGAGCGAGACCGGGTCCGGGCATCCGGGCACCCCCGCGCCCGGTGAGGGCGTCGCCGACGGGTCGTACCGCACCTCGACCCCGCCGAAGCGGAACCAGTCGGCCACCGCCGCCCGCACCGGAGGGGTGAGGACGAGGGCCGTGAGCAGCCCGCACAGCGCGGCGATCAGCGCGCGCCACCGCGTGCGGGCCCACCGGCGCACCGCCCCCAGCCGCTCTCCGGCCCCCAGCCGCTCTCCGGCCCCCGGCGGCCCGACCCCCGGCGGCTCGGCCACCGGGGTCGGCACCCGCTCGGCGAGTATCTGCTGCAGAACGCGCTCGACCATGGTCTCGTCGCCGTCGCTCCCCGGCCGGTCCAGCGCCCGCCCGAGCGCCCGCAGCTCCCCGGTCAACCGGGCGTCACGCCCCTCACCCTCACCCTCGGAGCCGGAGCCGGAGCCGGGACCGGAGGCGTCCCGCCACGGTCCTCGCCCTCGCGCGTCGGCACGCCCCGGGTGCCCCGTACGACCACCGTCCTCGCCCCGCTGCTCTCCCGCTCCCCGCTCCCCGCCCCCGTCCGGCTCACGCACGCCCCTCACCCCCTCCGCCCTTCCGGCTCAGCGACTGCCCCGGCTCGCACTCCGGCAGGAGGCGGCTCAGCTTGCGCAGTGCTCGGCTCAGACGGGACTTCACCGTGCCTCGGGGCCAGCCCAGGGCGGCCGCCGTCTCCGGCTCGTCCATCTCCAGCAGATAGCGGTACGTGACGACCAGCCGGTGTTCCTCGCTCAGCTTCTCCAGGGCGCCCAGGAGCGCGACACGCCGCTCTATCTCCAGCGCGGCGACCGCCGGGTCGGCCGAGGGCGGTATCAACGGCTCGGCCTCCACGAAGGCCGCCTCCCGGTCGGCCAGCGATCGCTGGCGCCCCGCTGTCCGCACTGTGTTCCTCGTCTCATTGGCCACGATCGACAGAAGCCACGGCCGGAACGCGGCACCGTCCCGGAAGCGGCCCAGTGAGCAGTACGCCTTGAAGAAGGCCTGCTGCACCACGTCCTCCGCGTCCGCACCGGCGCCGAGCGCCCGCGCCGCCCGTAGCGCGATGCCCGTATGGGCGCGCACCAGCTCCGCATAGGCCTCCGGCTCCCCGGCGCGTACGCGTGCGATCACCGCGGCCTCATCGACGATGCGGCCCCCCTCCCGCGTTCTCACAACATGGGTACACCGCCCGGACCGGATCGGTTCCCACCCGTGTCACATCTGTTTCCGGTCGGTTCCGGAACGCCCCCGGACACCTGAGAGAATGGTGAGCATGGCCTCTGACCGACCCCGCGTGCTCTCCGGCATCCAGCCCACCGCCGGCTCGTTCCACCTCGGCAACTACCTCGGCGCCGTCCGCCAGTGGGTGGCCCTGCAGGAGTCCCACGACGCCTTCTACATGGTCGTCGACCTGCACGCGATCACCATCGCGCAGGACCCCGCGGACCTGCGCGCCAACACCAGGCTCGCCGCCGCGCAGCTTCTCGCCGCCGGTCTCGACCCGGAGCGCTGCACGCTCTTCGTCCAGAGCCACGTCCCCGAGCACGCGCAGCTCGGCTGGGTCATGAACTGCCTCACCGGCTTCGGCGAGGCCTCCCGCATGACCCAGTTCAAGGACAAGTCCGCCAAGCAGGGCGCCGACCGCGCGAGCGTAGGCCTCTTCACGTACCCGATCCTCCAGGTCGCGGACATCCTGCTGTACCAGGCCAACGAGGTGCCGGTCGGCGAGGACCAGCGCCAGCACATCGAGCTCACCCGTGACCTCGCCGAGCGCTTCAACGGCCGCTTCGGCGAGACCTTCACGATCCCGAAGCCGTACATCCTGAAGGAGACGGCGAAGATCTACGACCTCCAGGACCCCGCGATCAAGATGAGCAAGTCCGCGTCGACCCCGAAGGGGTTGATCAACCTGCTCGACGATCCGAAGGTCACCGCGAAGAAGGTCAAGAGCGCCGTCACCGACACCGACACGGTGATCCGCTTCGACACCGCGGAGAAGCCGGGCGTCAGCAACCTGCTGAGCATCTACTCGACCCTGACCGGGGCGGGTATCGCGGAACTGGAGCAGAAGTACGTCGGCAAGGGCTACGGTGCGCTCAAGACGGACCTCGCCGAGGTCATGGTCGAGTTCGTGACGCCGTTCCGGGAGCGCACCCAGCAGTATCTGGACGACCCGGAGACGCTCGACTCGATCCTGGCCAAGGGGGCCGAGAAGGCGCGCGCGGTGGCCGCGGAGACGCTCGCCCAGGCGTACGACGCGGTGGGCTTCCTGCCCGCCAAGCACTGAGCCGCACCACCTCTGCCCCCGAGCGCCTCTCGCACCACCGCTCGCACCACCGACAGCGCCACACATCACTCCCGCTGCGCCTGCCGGGAGGACCGCCGTGGCCGTACAGTCGATATCCGGTACGACCGACAGTCAGAACGACCGACAGTCCGTACGACCGGCGACCGTCACGACGGGCCGTGGCTGACAAGCACGACGAACTCGCACGACACGACGACAACTCGCACGACACGACGACAGGAGACGACGTGGGGACCGTAACGATCGGTGTGTCGATCGCGGTCCCGGAGCCCCACGGCAGCCAGCTCCAGGAGCGGCGCACGGGTTTCGGCGACGCCGCGGCTCACGGCATCCCCACCCATGTCACGCTGTTGCCGCCGACCGAGGTCGAGGACACCGACATCCCGGCGATCGAGCAGCACCTCCGTGAGGTCGCGGCGGCCGGGCGGCCCTTCCCGATGCGGCTGGCCGGCACGGGCACCTTCCGCCCGCTGTCGCCCGTCGTGTACGTGCGGGTCGTCGAGGGGGCCGAGGCCTGCACCTGGTTGCAGAAGCAGGTCCGGGACGCGTCGGGGCCGGTGGCACGCGAGTTGAACTTCCCGTACCACCCGCATGTCACCGTGGCGCACGGCATCGCCGAGGAGGCGATGGACCGGGCGTTCGAGGAGCTCGCCGAGTACGAGGCCGAGTGGCCCTGCACCGGGTTCGCGCTCTACGAGCAGGGATCCGACGGGGTCTGGCGCAAGCTGCGGGAGTTCGTGTTCGGCGGGTCCGTCGTGCCGCCGCAGGCGGGGGCGCCCGTCGGGGACACGACGCTTCCCGCGCGGTGAGCGGGTGCGCCGCCCAGTAGGCGGATCGCTCCGGAAAGGGTGGTCCTCTCGGGGCGCCGCCCCGGCAGGTCCTACAGCGGCAGGCGGCGGAACACAGCCCTCGGTACGTGCCTCAGGGCCGTCATCACCAGGCGTAGGGAACCCGGCACCCAGACCATCTCCGAGCGGCGCCGCAGCCCCAGTTCGATGGCGGCGGCCACGGCCTCCGGCGTCGTGGCGAAGGGGCTCTCCGGGCGGCCCGCCGTCATGCTCGTGCGGACGAAGCCGGGGCGGACGAGCATGACGTGGGCGCCGGTGCCGTGCAGGGCGTCGCCCAGGCCCTGGGTGAAGGTGTCGAGGCCGGCCTTGCTGGAGCCGTAGATGAAGTTGGAGCGGCGGGCCCGTTCGGCGGCGACGGAGGACAGCACGACCAGGGAGCCGTGGCCCTGCGCCTGGAGCGCCCGCGCGCACACCAGGGCGGACGAGACGGCGCCGGTGTAGTTGGTCTGCGCGACGCGCGCGGCGGACACCGGGTCGCGTTCGTCGTTCGCCTGGTCGCCGAGGACACCGAAGGCGAGAAGGACCATGTCGATGTCGCCCTCGGCGAAGACCTTGCCGAGGACCGCCTCGTGCGACTCGGGGTCGAGCGCGTCGAAGGTGATGGTGTGGGTCTCCGCACCGAGGCCGCGCAGATGGGTGGCCGCGTTCTCCAGGTCCTGCGACGGGCGCCCGGCCAGCCACACCGTGCGGGTGCGGCGGGCGATCAGACGGCGTGCCGTGGCGAGCGCGATGTCCGACGTTCCGCCGAGGATCAGCAGGGACTGGGGGGTGCCGAAGGCGTCCTTCATGACAGCTCCTGGGTGTGGGGGGGACAGAGGCGCGCACCGCGCGCGGAGCACCGCGCTCACAGGCCGAGGCGGCGGGACAGGTCCGACACGAAGACCCCGCCCGGGTCCAACTCCTGCCGCAGTGCGCGGAATTCGGGGAGCCTCGGATACATCGAGGCCAGCAGTTCGGGCCGTAGACGGGCGTCCTTCGCCAGGTAGACACGGCCGGACGCGGCCGCGACCTCCTCGTCGAGCGAGTCCAGGAAGGCGCCCAGACCGGGCATGCTCGCCGGGATGTCCAGAGCGAGGGTCCAGCCGGGCATCGGAAAGGACAGCCAGCCGGGGTCGCCCTCGCCGAACCGCTTCAGGACGGCGAGGAAGGAGGGGCAGCGGCGTGCGGAGATCCGGGCCACGATCCGGCGCAGGGTCTCCTCCCGGCCGTGTCCGACGACGAACTGGTACTGGACGAAGCCGGACCGGCCGTAGAGCCGGTTCCAGTGCGGGACTCCGTCTAGGGGGTGGAAGAAGGTGGAGAGCCGCTGGAGTTCGTCGGTGCGGGCCCGGGGCGCCCGGCGGTACCAGAGCTCGTTGAAGAGCCCCATGGCCGTGCGGCCGAGGAGACCGTCGGGGACGAAGGAGGGGGCGGCGGGAAAGCGGGGCGTCCGGAACTCCAACGGCCCCCCCGCGGGCACGTTCCTCCGGAACCGGAACGGCAACGGCAACGACGACGGCAACGACGGCAACGGGAACGCGTCACCGAACGGGGATCGCCCCCCACGCGCGCGCGTGGACGCCCGCCACGGCGCCCCCGGCTCCGGTGTCCTCGTCGACGACCGAGGATCGTTGCCGTGCCGCAGTGCCTCCAGTGCGTCCAGGGGCGCGTGATCGCCGCGGGTGAGTACCGCCCGGCCGGTCGCGGCGCCCCTGGCGAGCAGGTCGATCCAGGCGACCGAATAGCGGTAGTAGCGGTCCGTGGCGGTCAGGCGGGCGAGGAGGTCGTCGAGGTCGCGCGCGCGTTCGGTGTCGACGCACATCCAGGACGTCTCGACGGGGAGGAGGCGGACGGTCGCGGTGAGGATGACGCCGGTGAGGCCCATGCCGCCGGCCGTGGCGTCGAAGAGCGGGGTGCCGGGGACGACCGTGCGGATCTCGCCGTCGGCCGTGAGCAGGTCGAGGGAGAGCACATGGCGGGCGAACGACCCGGAGACATGGTGGTTCTTGCCGTGGATGTCGGCCGCGATCGCGCCGCCGACGGTCACCTGACGCGTCCCCGGGGTCACCGGCACGAACCAGCCCAGGGGGAGCAGGACCTCCATCAGCCGATGCAGCGAGACGCCCGCGTCGCACAGCACGGTGCCGCCGTCCGCGTCGATGGCGTGGACGCGATCGAGGCCGGTCATGTCGAGGACGGCGCCGCCCGCGTTCTGCGCCGCGTCCCCGTACGCCCGCCCCAGCCCTCGGGCGATCCCGCCGCGCGCCCCGTGCGCCCCGCACGCCCGTACGGCGGCCGCGGCCTCTTCGTAGGTCCGCGGGCGGAGCAGCCTGGCGGCGGTCGGGGCGGTACGGCCCCAGCCGGTGACCGTGACGGGAGCGGAGGCGGGGCCGGGACCCGGGACAGGGGCGGGGACGGAGGCAGGGACGGGGCGGCGGGGGCCGGCGGGCGGGGGAGCCGGGGAGGTCGAGGCGGCGTCGGCTGGCATGCTCGCGACCGTATCGCCGCGTATGCGGAGGATTCGGGCGCGTCGGCACGGCCGCTCTGTCGCCTCACCGAAATGGGTGATTAGTGGGATGTCGTTCAAGATTGCCGTAGCTCCGACCCGGTCGCCTACGAGAGTGGCGTCGCATGGATGAAGTTGACGTCGTCGAGGGTGTGCGGGGACTGGACCGGCGGCTGCTCTCCGCGCTGCACGCCCGTGGTGCCGATCCACGTGTCGCGAGCGCCGCACGCGGGCTCTCCCGGGTGGGCGAGCACGGCCTGCTGTGGCTCGCCGTCGGCCTTGCGGGCGCCGCCGTCGACCGGGAGCGGCGTCGCGTGTGGCTGCGTGGCACGGCGCTGACCGCCGGGGCGCATCTGGCCAGCATGGGCGTCAAACGCGTCGTACGACGGCCGCGCCCCGCCCACGTCGAGCCCCTGGTCCGCACGGTCGGACGGCACTCCTTCCCCAGCTCGCACGCGAGTTCGGCGGCGGCGGCGGTCGCCGTCGTGGCCCACGGAGCCCTGGGCGCCCCGCTGCTGCTGTCCGCCGCCGCGCCGCTCGCCGCCGCGATGTGCCTGTCCCGGCTCGTCGTCGGCGTGCACTACCCGTCGGACGTGGCGGCGGGGGTCGCCCTCGGGGCGCTCACGGCACGGCTGGGCGCGCGCTGGGTGGTGAGCGCCGATGACTGAACGCACCGCGACCGGGACCGCGGCAGCCGGGACCGCGGCGACCGGGCCCATGACGCCCGGCAGCACGACGACCGGGCCCACGGCGAGCGGCCTCGCCGCCCCCGACCGCACCGCGGCAGGGCACACCGGCGTCCTCGAACACCCGGCGGTTTCCGGCCAGGCGCCACCCCCCAGGGCCGGCCTCATCCGCGGGCTCATCCGGACGACCCGCCCCCGGCAGTGGATCAAGAACACCCTCGTCGTCGCCGCGCCCGCGGCCGCCGGGGAGCTGTTCACACCCCGCGCACTCGTCCAACTCCCGCTCGTCTTCGTCCTCTTCACGGCCTGCGCCGCCGCCGTGTACCTCGTCAACGACGCCCGGGACGCCGACGCGGACCGCGCGCACCCCGTCAAGCGTCACCGCCCGGTCGCCGCCGGGCAGGTGCCCGTGCCGGTCGCGTACGGGGTCGGGGGCGCCCTCGCCGTGCTCGCGCCGCTGGCCGCCGCCTGGCTCTGCCCGCCGTACACCACCGCGCTGCTGACGGCGTACCTCGGCCTCCAACTCGCCTACTGCGTCAGCCTCAAGCACGTCCTGGTCGTCGATCTGGCGGTCGTCACCACCGGGTTCCTGATGCGGGCGATGATCGGCGGACTCGCGCTGGGCATCCCGCTCTCGCGCTGGTTCCTGATCACCACCGGGTTCGGCGCGCTGTTCATGGTGGCCGCCAAGCGGTACTCGGAGGCCGTGCAGTTGGCCGACCGGGCCGGCGCGACCCGGGCCCTGCTCACCGAGTACACCGCCGGATACCTCCGCTTCGTCTGGCAACTGGCCGCCGGTGTCGCCGTACTCGGCTACTGCCTCTGGGCGCTGGAGGAAGGCGGCGTACCCACCACCGGCGTGCTGCCCTGGCGGCAACTGTCCATGGTCGCCTTCGTCCTGGCCGTCCTCCGCTACGCCGTCTTCGCCGACCGGGGCACCGCCGGCGAGCCCGAGGACGTCATCCTGCGCGACCGTGCCCTCACCCTCATCGGACTCGTGTGGCTGACGATGTACGGGCTCGCGGTGGCGGACTGGTGAGCCGGACGCGGCGGTGCCGGGAGCGATGACGTCCGGAGGGGATCCGTGAACCGGTGTGGGGGTACCCGGTATCGGGTGTCGACGACTGGGGCAGAGTTCGGATCATGGACTGGCTGAAAAAGCTTCCCGGGGTGGGTCCTCAGGTGGAGCGTCTGATGGCGACGCACGCGTGGCGGTCGTTCGAGCGGCTGGAGCGGGTGAAGTGGACCCGGCTGGCCGCGGCGATGACGTTCATCAGCTTCCTGGCGCTGTTCCCGCTGCTGACCGTGGCGGCGGCCATCGTCGCGGCGACCCTCGGCAAGGACCAGCAGCGGGAGCTGGAGGACCGGCTCGCCGAGCAGGTGCCCGGCATCTCCGACCAGCTCGACATCGCCGGCCTCGTCGACAACGCCGGCACGGTCGGGATCATCGCCGGCGCGCTGCTGCTGTTCACCGGCATCGGCTGGGTCGGCGAGATGCGCGGCTGTCTGCGCGCGGTGTGGGAGAAGGAGGATGCCGACGAGAACCCCGTCCTCGCCAAGGGCAAGGACGCGGGCCTGCTGGTCGGTCTGGGCGGCGCGGTCCTCGTCTCGCTGGCCGCTTCCGCCGCCGCCTCCTGGGCCGTCGGCCGGTTCGCCGACCAGCTTGGCATCGACCGCGACGGGTGGGGCGGGATCCTCCTGCGCGTCGCCGCGTTCGCCGTCGCCGTCCTGGCCGACTTCCTGCTCCTGCTCTACGTCCTCACGCTGCTCCCCGGCGTCCAGCCGCCCCGCCGCCGCCTCGTCGTGGCCGCCCTCATAGGAGCCGTGGGCTTCGAACTCCTCAAGCTCCTGCTCAGCGGCTACATCCAGGGCGTCGCCTCGAAGAGCATGTACGGCGCCTTCGGAGTCCCGATCGCCCTGCTCCTGTGGATCAACCTCACCACCAAGCTCCTGCTGTACTGCGCGGCCTGGACGGCGGAGGGCAGCAAGGAGAGCGCGCATGCAGAGGACCTGGCACCCCCGGCCAGTAACAGCGCCCCGTAAGGGGCGCGGGGAACTGCGCGATCACCACGACGCACCGGCACCCCGCATCCGGCCCCCACCAGGCAGACGCTGCCCGCCCCTACTTCTCCCCCCGCAACGGCCACTTCCGGTTCACCAGGAACACCGCACCGGCCACCAACACCAACACGCCCCCCATGATCCCGAGGGCGACCCCGACCCCGCCGCCCCCGCCGGAGGCCCCCGCGGCGACCGACTTGCCCCCCGCCCCGCCGGACGCGGACGCCGACGCGGTGGCGCCCGGCTGCGCACTCGGCTCGCCGGCACCCCCGCCGGAGGTGTCCGCGCTCTTCGGCGGCACCAGCTCACCCACCGGCGTCACCTTGCCCGCCGCCTTGAACCCCCAGTCGAGGAGGCTCGCGGTCTCCTTGTAGACCTGGTTGTGCTCGTCCTTCTCCGGATGCATGACGGTGACGAGGAGGGCCCGTTCGCCCCGCTGGGCGACTCCGGTGAAGGTCGCGCCCGCGTTCGTGGTGTTGCCGTTCTTCACACCCGCGATGCCCTGGTAGGAGTCCAGACCGCTGTCCCCGGTGAGCAGCCGGTTGGTGTTCTGGATCTCGAAGGACGAACGGCTCTTCTTGCCGTTCTTGCCCTTCTTCGTCTCGCCGGGGAACTTCGCCCGCACGGTGGAGCAGTACTTCCGGAAATCCTCCTTCCGCAGCCCCGACATGGCCATCAGGGTCAGGTCGTACGCGGACGACACCTGCCCCTTGGCGTCGTAGCCATCCGGGCTGACCACATGCGTGTCGAGCGCCTGGAGCTCCTCGGCGTGCGCGTTCATGTCGGCCACGGTCTTCTTCACCCCGCCGTTCATGGCCGACAGGACGTGCACCGCGTCGTTGCCGGAGCGAAGGAAGACACCGAGCCAGAGGTCGTCGACGGTGTACGTCTCGTCCTCCTTTATGCCGACCATGCTGGAGCCGGCGCCCACGCCCGCCAGATCGGCCGCGGCGACCTTGTGCTTGTCGTTCTTGTCGAACTTCGGCAGCAGCGTGTCCGCGAACAGCATCTTCAGCGTGCTCGCCGGGGCCAGCCGCCAGTGCGCGTTGTGCGCGGCCAGCACCTCGCCCGTATCGGCGTCGGCGACGATCCAGGAGCGGGCGCTGATGCCCTTGGGCAGCACGGGCGCGTCACTGCCGAGATTGGCCTGGGTACCGGGCCGGCCCAACAGTTCGCCGCCGACGGTCGACATGTTCGCCGGGGGAGTCGCGGACGGCGAGGCGCTCGCACTGGGCGACGGCTTCGCCGCGAAGGCCGGGCCGGCCGTCAGCATCGGCAGTGAGGCCAGGGAGAGGGACAGCAGGGTGGCTGAGGTGACCAGCAGGGGGCGCCTGACGGTCTTCTTGGAGGCGGACACGATCGAGAAAGTACATGGCTCCGACCGGTAAATCCCACTGGAACGCCCCGTGGCGCTCACGCTCCTGTTCACGCCCCCGCACACACCCCGGCGCGATACCCGGACGGACGGCGGCGATACTGAACGCATGAAGCTCAGCCGCCCCCTCTCCTGGTTCCTGCTCGCCTTCGGGGTGTGGAGCTGGGTCATCTGGATCGCTTTCGTCAAAAACCTCTGGAAGGACGGCAGCGGGCTCGCGTTCGACGACGCGGGTGATCCGACGGCGTACTTCTGGGTGCACCTGACGCTCGCCGTCGTCTCCTTTGTTCTGGGGACGGTCATCGGCGTCATCGGGTTGCGCGGGGTGCGCGCCCTCCGCCGGGCCGCGACCGGGAGTGCCACGTGATGATCGTCGTCTTCGTTCTGGTGCTCGTGCTGGTGCTGGCCCTCTTCGGGGCGCTGCACTGGTACGCGTGGCGCCGCCTGGTGCGGGACACGACACGCGGACCGGGCCCGGCCAGACGCGTGGGCACGGCGGTGTTCATCGCGGGGCCGGTGCTGATGATCGCCGGCTTCGCGGCCGAACGCATGCACGCGCCCTTCTGGCTGCAGCAGACGCTGACCTGGCCGGGCTTCATGTGGCTCGCCTTCGCGCTGTACATGCTCCTCGCCCTTCTGGTGGGGGAGCTTGTACGACCTCTCCTGCGCCGTCTGATGGAGCGGCGCGCCCCGGAGCCCGCGCTGCGGCCGGAGCCACGACCGGAGCCCGTGGTGCGCGAGCCGGAACCCGTCCCGGCCGGCGCGCAGCCCGCACCGCCCGCCGACTCCGCTCCGCCCGCCGACTCCGCGGAGGCCACCGAACCCGGGCAGCCGGGCCAGCCGCACTCGACGGAACCCCCGGCCCCGGCCGCCCCCGCGCCCCCGGCCGACCCCTCCCGCCGGCTCTTCGTCTCCCGGGTGGTGGGCGGGGCCGTCGCCGCCGCGGCCCTGGGCACGGTCGGTTACGGCACCTACGGCGTCGTGCGCGGGCCCAAGCTCAAGCGGGTCACCGTGCCGCTGGCGAAGCTGCCGCGCGCCGCGCACGGTTTCCGGATCGCGGTGGTCAGCGACATCCACCTCTCGCCGATGCTGGGCCGAGGCTTCGCGCAGAAGGTCGTCGACACGATCAACTCGACGCAGCCCGACCTGATCGCGGTGGTCGGCGACCTGGTCGACGGCGACGTGGCGGACCTCGGTCCGGCGGCGGCACCGCTCGCCGGACTGAAGGCACGGCACGGCAGCTACTTCGTCACCGGCAACCACGAGTACATCTCCGGCGCCGAGCAGTGGGTCGAGGAGGTGCGCCGGCTGGGCCTGACGCCGCTGGAGAACGCGCGCCGCGAACTGCCGTACCTCGACCTCGCCGGGGTGAACGACATCGCGGGCGAGGACGAGGGCCAGGGCCCCGACTTCGCCAAGGCGCTCGGCGACCGGGACACCTCGCGGGCCGTGGTGCTCATGGCCCACCAGCCCGTCCAGATCCACGACGCCGTCGACCACGGCGTCGACCTCCAGCTCTCCGGTCACACCCACGGTGGCCAGATGTGGCCCATGACCTATGTCGCCCAGGCCGCGAACCCGACCCTCGCGGGCCTGGAGCGCTACGGCGACACCCAGCTCTACGTGACCCGCGGCGCGGGCGCGTGGGGGCCGCCGGTGCGGGTGGGGGCGCCGTCGGACATCACCGTGGTGGAGCTGGCCTCGAAGCAGGCGTGACGGGTCGTCAGGAAGGCTTCCGTGCCCGGCACGGGAGCCTTTCGGTCACATACGGACGGCACCCTTACTGAGTTCTTTCTCAACTCAACAAAACCCGCCTTCCGTCAACACAGGCGACTGTGGTTAGGTGATCGGCGCCACCGAGGAACCACTGTGCCCAGTGGGCCGGGTGGGGTCCTTGGAAGGGGCGCCGATGCGGTCGGTTCGCTTGCGGATTCTCGCGTCGCTGCTGGTGGTGGCGATCGCGGCGATCGGCGGCTGGCAGTTGCTGCCGGCCCAGCGGGACGGGAACAGGACGATCGTCGTCGGCACGACCGACAAGATCACCTCGCTCGACCCGGCCGGGGCCTACGACGCGGGGTCCTGGGCCCTGTTCAACAACGTGTTCCAGTCACTGCTGACCTTCGAACCGGGCGGCGCCGCACCCGTACCGGACGCCGCGCGCGACTGCGAGTTCCTCGGCAACGCGCTCACCGTCTACCGCTGCACCCTGCGCCCGGGCCTGAAATTCCCCAGCGGACGCGAGGTCACCGGCAAGGACGTCAAGTACTCCTTCGACCGGGTCAAGCGCATCAACTCCGACGTCGGGCCGGCCGCGTTGCTCGACACCCTCCGGTCGGTCGGCGCGGACGGGCTGTCCGTCACCTTCCGCCTCTCCTCGCCGGACGCCACCTTCCCGTTCAAGGTCGCCACCGGCGCCGGGGCGATCGTCGACCGGACCAGGTACCCCGTCAACCGGCTGCGCACGGACGGCGGCGCCGACGGCACCGGCCCCTACACCCTGACCTCGTACACGGACGGGCAGGCCCGCCTCACCCCCGACGACGACTACCGGGGCGCCGCCGAGGGCGCCCGCAGCCCGGTCCTCATGCGCCACTACGCGGACTCGGCCGCGCTCCAGAAGGCGTGGAAGGCACGGCAGGTGGACGTCGCCACCCGGACACTGCCGCCCGCGACGCTCGCCGCCCTCTCGCCCAGCGACCCCGGCCAGCGGGTCGTCGAGGCCGACAGCACCGAGACCCGCAACCTGGTGCTCAACGTGCGGGTGGGCTCGCCGTTCCAGGACCGCCGGGTGCGCCAGGCGCTGGCCGCGCTGATCAACCGCGAGAAGCTGGTCGCCGAGGTCTACCAGGGCACCACCGAACCCCTGTACTCGCTCATCCCGGCCGGCATCACGGGCCACACGACCTCGTTCTTCGACGCGAACCCCCGGCCCGACCCGCAGCGGGCCCGCAAGCTGCTCGACGAGGCCGGGGTCGGCATGCCCGTGCGCTTCACCTTCGGCTACGCCGAGGGCAGCGGCTCGGCGGCCGCCGAGGCCGCCGAACTGAAGGAGCAGCTGGAGGCGAGCGGCCTGTTCTACGTGACGACCAAGGCGTACGAGTGGACCGCCTTCCAGAAGCGGTACGCCGAGGGCAAGTTGGACGCGTACGGGGTGGGCTGGGTCGCCGACTACCCCGACCCCGACACCTTCAGCGGCCCCCTGGTCGGCACCGGCGGCTCGCTCGACAACGGCTACAGCAGCGCGCGGGCCGACCGGCTGATCAAGGACAGCCAGCGCTACGAGGACCGCAGCCGGGCCGCGACGGACTTCAAGGAACTCCAGGAGGTCGTGGCCCAGGACGTGCCGATGATCCCGCTGTGGCAGCGCAAGGAGTACGTGCTCAGCAGCGAGGACGTCGGCGGGGCGCAGTACCTGTCCGACGGGACCGGCATCTTCCGGCTGTGGCGGCTGGGGTGGATATGACAGACGCCGCGTGACAGCTGACGCGAAGTCGCGGGCCGGACGACCCCGGGAGTGACACGGCGTGCCCGGCCCCCGCATCGTTCTGTGCTGGGGGTGTGTCCGGGGTGAGGAGCACACGTGTTGAGACGCAACTCCTTCCGGCTGCCCCGCCATCCCGCGTCCGTGGGGCTCGTCCGGCGACGCGTAAGGGAACATCTGGTCGACTGGGGGCACAAGGAAGGCTCCGCGGCACTGGAGGACGTCGTCCTCGTCGTCTCCGAGCTCGCGACCAACGTCGTACGCCACGGACCTTTGCTGGAGCGGGAGTTCGAGGTCGCCGTGACCGCCCTCGCGGACGGCTCCTGTCTGATCGAGGTGTCCGACGAGAGCACGGTCGTGCCCCGCGTCAGGGAGGCGGGGGACTGGGAGGAAGCGGGGCGGGGACTGTGGCTCGTGGAGCACCTCGCCCAGGCCTGGGGGGTGTGGAGCCGGGGACGGCACGGGAAGACGGTCTGGGCGCTGCTGGGAGGATGACCGTCACTTTCAGGCCATCACCCGGGGCCGTGCCCATGCCTCCTGTGGGCTGGTGTCGAGGCCATCCTCGTAGGCAGGAGCGGAGCCAAGTGTCCCGTTCGATCCCGTTCACCCGAAAGCGATCACTCTGCCGCCCGCGCCTCGCCGCCCGCCTCCGGCGCCCCCTTCGTCATCCCCGGCAGGAAGTCCGTGAACAGCTCGTGCACCTCGCGGACCAGGGGGCGCAGGGCGCGGAACCGCGCCAGCGAGACGCCCCGGGTGGTCAGCCGGGCCCCCCGCTCGGCCAGCCGGTAGCTGCGGGCGCGCCCCTCGCTCCGGTCGAAGACCCAGTACAGGACGAGCCCCATCAGGGAGAGCCACATCAACTCGGGGAGGATGTCCCGGAGTTCGTCCGGGACCTTGGCCTTGGACCCGGCGAGCACCTCGCGGTGGATGGCGATGGACTCCTCGCGCGGCCCCTGCGACTCGGGGGAGAACGGGCTCAGCGGGCTCTGCGGATCGGCCGCGTTCTTGAAGAACTGCGCCGCGAACTCGTGGTACGGCTCCGCCACGTCCAGCCACGCCTTGAGCACCCCGGCGATCCGCGCGTCCAGATCCTTCTCCCGCTCCAGCACGGGCCGCACGGCCACCAGGTGCTCCGCGCCGATCCGGTCGTAGAACCCCTGGATCAGGTGCTCCTTGCCGGCGAAGTAGTAGTACGCGTTCCCGACGGAGACCCCGGCCTCCTTCGCGATGGCCCGCATCGTCGTCTTGTCGTACCCGCGTTCCTGGAAGAGCCGTAGCGCGGTCTGAAGGATCAGCGCGCGGGTCTGCTCGGACTTGGCGGTGCCCCGGGGGCCGGGTTGCTCCGTGCCGCCCCCGGGGCCGCCGGCCTCCGTGCCGTTCCCGGGGCCGCCCGGCTCCGCGCCGAGCTGGTCGTCGAAGGGCTCTGGGCTGGGGCTGTCGTTCGCTGCGGGCACGGGCTGAGCCTAACGAGTCGGGCACGTACCGGTGTCGCGGGCACCGGGACTCCGGTACACCCACCCGTACCGCCGGTCGTACGCCCATCCCGTCAGCTCGGCCCCGCCGCTCCCGCAGCCCGAGCCGGGCTGCCGGTGGGCGCCACGCCACTTCGCGGCGGTGAGGACGGCGGTGCGCGCGAGCCGGGCCCCGGCCGGGGTGCTCAGCCGGTGGGCGAGCGGCCGGTGCTCGCGCAGGGCCCACAGACACACGATCCAGGCGGCGGAGCCCCGGTACACCTGCCCGCCGTCCCCCACGATCGTGATCTCCTCCAGCGTCGCCCCATGATCGAGCGACGGGAACAGCCGCCGTGCCTCCTCCGAACCCGCCGCCACGAAGGTCAGCGGGACCAACTGCCGCTGCTTTCCCAGCCACTCCCGCAGGAAGGCGCACAGCCCGCACCCGGCGTCGTACAGCACGGTGAGCCCGTGGACCGGGACGCGCTCGGCGCCCCGGTCCACGGCGGCCGGCCCGGCCGCGGCGCTCATACGCGCCCGGTCGGAGTGACCCAGCCCTGCGGTGCGACCGGCGGCAGCTGCTCCCGCTCCATGACGCCCCGCCGCCGGAACTTGTTCAGCACGAACACGTTCCCCAGGTGCAGCGCCCCGAGCACGAGCAGCACCACGCCGAGCTTCGCCGACACCGCCTCGAACACCTCGCGGGGGCTGTTGATGGCGCCGTCGGCGTTCAGGTACAGCGCCACGAAGCCGAGGTTCACGAGGTAGAACCCGACCACCAGCAGGTGGTTCACGGCGTCCGCGAGGCTCTCGTTCCCTCGCAGCACGTCCGAGAGGAAGATCCGCCCGTTCCTGCTCAGCGTCCGTGCCACCCACACCGTCAGCCCCACGCTGACCAGCGAATAGACGACGTACGCGACGACCGTGAGATCCATGTCCCCACCCCTCAGTGCATTCTTGAACGCGTTCAAAGCGTCCTGGGGGAGACTGTAGCGCTATTTTTGAACACGTTCAACCGATGGATCGGTGAACTGATCACCCGGTACGGGCCAGCTCTGGCCGCTTGCCGTAGTCCGTGAGCCCGATGACGTTCCCCCACGGGTCCGCGAACTCGACGGTCCACCCGGTGGCGACGGAGAAGGGGGCGTCGAGCGGCGGCACTCCCGCCGCCGCGAGGGCCCGGGCGGCGGCCCGCGCGTCGGGCACCTCCAGCCACACCCGCGCGGCCGCCCACACGGGCGGCCGTTGCCGCAGCTCCTCCTCCACCCGCAGCAGCAGCCCCGGCGTCTCCTTGCCGACCTTCAGCCCGGCGATCCCGGCCTCGTCCAGCCGGAACCCCACCTCGAAGCCGGCCCGCTCGTAGAAGGAGACGGCTTCGCCGAGGTCACCGACGGGGAGCAGGACGTTGTCGAAACCGAGCAGCTCGTACGACTCATTGTCTGACATGTCGTCAGATTAGATCGCCGGGGACCGTATCGGTGGGAGCGACGGCACTGGCGCGACATGGCCGCCGGTGCCCTGACGACACGAGGGGCTCAGCAGGGTCACCCCCTGCTGAGCCCCTCGACGGGCGGCTGAGTACTTCGACGGCGGCGTGGTCAGCCGATGGCGATGCGGGTCTTCCAGTAGCTCGCGGGAGCGACGATCTCCGTACCCGATCCGGCCAGGACCGTCTTGCCGCCGGCGTAGAAGCGCACCGAACCGTCGGAACGCACCGTCCACACATCGGGAACGCCGTCCCCGTTCGCGTCCGGGGTCCCGATCAGCAGCGGGATGTTGGCGTGGGACCAGCCTGCGGAACCGTATTCGAGGTCGGTGCCGCCGGAGGAGTCGGCACCGGAGGACAGGGAGTCCAGGTCGGTGCCGCCGCCGCTCGCCGCCTTGCCCTTGCGCAGCATCAGCTGGGCGTGGACGTCCGTGCGGTACACCATGTCCGTCACACCGTCGCCGGTGATGTCCAGGACGGTGACGATGTCGCGCTCGGTCCAGGCGGAGCCCGACAGACGGATCGCCTGGTCGATGGTGGCGCCGTGGTAGCCGGTGAGGGCCCAGAGTTCATCGCCCGCGGTGGCGAAGAAGTCGGTACGGCCGTCGCCGGTGGCGTCACCCGTGGACACGATCTGCGTCAACGAGGCCGGGCTGGGAGCCCCCTCGGGCAGCAGGATCTCCACGCGCTTGTCGACGTTGACGGCGCCATAGCCGTCGCCGGGATACACCCACAGCTTGCCGCCGACGCGCACCACCAGGTCCTGGAGGCCGTCACCGCCGTAGATGTCCCCGTTGTGGGTGATCAGAGCGCCCTTGAAATGACCGGAGGGCGCGGCGACATACGGTGGCAGGTCGTCGCCGTTCGGATCCTTGTCCGGGTTGGACCGATAGGCGCCGGCCATCGAATAGTCCAGGTCACCGGAGCCCTTGGTGAGGTCGTTGGTCGCCTGGGAGGGGTACAGGGCCAGGTTGCCGGCGTCGGTGACGACCATCAGGTCCGGGAGCTTGTCCCCGGTGAAGTCACCGGGCGAGTCGGCCTGGTCACGGGGGCTGACGTAGAAGAAGTACTTGGTGGGTTGCGACACGTTGCCCGCGCTGTCCACGGTCCGCACGTACAGGACGTTGGGACCGGCGGTGGGGGGCTTGGCGTTGGGCAGGGTCGCGCTGACGGAGGTCGCGGTGCCGGCCTTACGGTCCAGGTGGAAGGGATAGCTGGGCGCGTTGAAGCCGTACTCGTACCGCTCGACATCCGCGTTGAGGGCACGCACGGTGAAGGTGCCGGCCGTGCCGAACTTCTTGGTGCTCCACTTCGAGTCGTCGGCGCCGCTGCCGAAGCCGTTCTCCTCGGTGTCGGCGTTGGGGAAGTCCGTGGAACTGACCTTGGGCGATTTCGGCGCGGCGGTGTCGAGGACGAAACGGCACGGCGTCTTCGCCGGGGAGTACGAGGAGGACGCGTCCGCGTCGTCCCAGGCTCGCACCCGCCAGGAATAGAGGGTGCCGTTGGTCAGCTTGCTGGTGGCAAACTCCTTTGTTGTCCTGAGTGCCGTGTCCTTGTCCGATCCCACGGACACTTTGCCGGTCGCGCCGAGGAGATCACCCGTCGTCGCCCACTTGCCGTGCGGCCACAGGTCGAAGTCGAGGTACTCGAGGTTCTTGTCCTTGTCGGACGCCTTCGCAGTGAATGTCAGACTTCCGGATCCCATCCTGGCGTACGGCTGGGTGGTGGTGCACTTGGCGTCCGGGCCGAGGTCGAGGGAGGTGGGTGCGGTGGGCTTGCGGTTGTAGACGAGTTCAAGCGCGGGCGGGTGATCCCCGTTGGCCATGAACTTCTTCCACGCGTACTGAGAGTTCTCGTCCCGGGCGCGCATGCCGAACGTGATGCTGTCCCGACCCTCGTCGGCCTTCTTCTGCGCGGCCGATCGCACGTTGAAGGCCTCGTAGGCGTCCCGGCAACTGGACTTGTAACCGTGCGCGAAGCTCTTGGTGGTGATCTTGTTGCCGTCGTGCAGCTTGGGCGCGTTCTTCCAGTTGGTGCGTCCGTTGACCTTGGCGGTGAGGTGAACGCTCATGGAGCGGGCGCTGCATGACCAGGAGTACGTCTCCAGCATGTACAGCTTCGCCGACTCGATCTTCGTGCCCTTGAGGTCCTTGTCGAAGTCCATGTTGAAGTACGAGCGCGAGGTGCCCCAGGTGTCCGACTCGAACCCGACCCGAGCCTCGTGCGTACCGCCCTTGTTGAAGCCCCGGCCGTTGTAGAACGTGGCGTTGGGGTGTCGGCTGTAGGCGGTGGTCCAGTCCTGGATGTCCTTCGTGACCGACGGGTCGATGAAGACCGGGTAGGTGGTGGCCGAGTCGCGGAGGAAGTCCTGGTCGGGAGTGAGAAGCCAGTCGCCCCCGGAAAGGTCGGCCTCGACGAGTTCGCCACGGGAGTCGGGGGAAGGACCGTCGAGTCCGGGCAGGCTGAGGGTGGCGGCCGAGCCGGTCCGGGTGGGCTCGGGCGTCGGCTCGGCCGGGGCGGTCGGCGCCGGGGAGGCCGAAGGGGTGGGTGCGGGACCGTCGGTGGCCACCGGGAGTTCTTCGGGGTCGGGGTCGATCTGCTCGTCCGTCTCGACGAGTTCTTCCTCTGTGGGACTCGCGTCGTCGCCCGGCGTGGGGCTGGACGAGTCGACGGGGTCCGGGCTCTCGTCGTCGGTCGGCTGGGCGGAGGCACCGACCGAGCCGTCGGTGACAGCCGGGGCGCCGCTGCTGTCCCACATCAGCGGCGTCGGCGACAGTGCGACCTCTTCGCCGTCCGCGTCCTCGGCGGCGAGAACACCGGTGACCGGGTTCAGCCGGAACGACAGGTCCGCGGAGGTGATGCCGTAGGTGAGCTGCTTGGTGCGCGGATCGGCCGCAGCCTGTCGGTTCTTGAGGACGAGCAACTGTGCGAAGCCGTCGTCGTCGGCCGTGAGGACCAGATCGGCACCCGGGAAGATCTCCGGGTACAGGGCGCGGGAGCCGTCGATGATCGGTGCGGGGACCGCGCCGGGCCAGGTGAGGTGGATGTCGTGGCCGTCGACGGTCAGGGTGACGAGGGTGCTCGACTCGGCGGTAGCCGCCTTGAGCCCCCTGAGCAGGGAGATCCGGTGGACCGCGGACCGGGAGGCGCGCTGCTCGCCGTCGCGCGCCGCGTCGGAGCCGGGCGAGAACACCATCTCGGTGTTGGTGGCCTTCGGTTCCCAGCCCTTCTCGGTGCGGTGAAGATCGTAGTCGATGTCCTTCCACGCACCGTCCACCTTGGCCCGGACGGGGGAGGAGTAGAGCTTCTTGGCCATCTTGCCGTCGGGTCGCGCCCAGGTGGTGGACCGCGTGGTGCGCAGTGCCGTGACCTCGACGGACTTTCCGGTCTTCGAGGCCCGCGCGAGCGCGGCGGTTTCGTTGACCGTCCTGGCCTTGGGGCCGGCACTCGACTTGCCGCGTGAACCACGTTCGTCCAGGCCGAGTCCGACGAACGTGATGCCGGTGGCCGCGAGCACCGTGGTGAGTACGACGGCGGTCGTCCGTCCGCCGGGCACGCGACGCCGGTTGCGCTCCTTGCGCGTCATCGGGCGAGTTCCCCTTCCCCCCTTGGAACCGGCGCGGGACAGAGCTCGGCCGGGCCAGCCGATGATGGCTCAAGAGAGGGCTGCCGTCACGCTTCGCAAGCGGGGGAAACCGATTGAGTCCGACAACAGAAGGATGCGTAAAGGAGGTTGGCGGCGCGGGGCGACAACGGTTGTGCGAGCGGGCTATTTTGGGGAATAGCGCAGCAGAATGCATCGCAACTACCGTACTTAGATGCGTAATTGCGAAGAGAACCTGCGAATTGCCAGCTAGGTCACAGAGGGGTGACGGATTCCGAAACCTCGGGTAAACGAAGATTCGGGCTTCACTTACCGTTACGTTGCGCTACGTACCGTGGCGATCATCACATCCGCACAGACGATCTAGCGGAACTCCACAAGAGCGACACAGAATCTCCCGCATCTGATACGCCATCACGCGTGGTCCGTTCCTGGTCCCGCCTCGAATGGTCCGGGGGGACCTCGCCGTGTTCGGTCGCTTCTTGTCTGTCCGCTCGCGTGGGCTGCGCCGGGTGCGCGCTGCCGTCGTGCCCACTGTCGGGGCGGCACTTCTCGTAGGTCTTCTACCGGCGCAGTCGTTCGCGTTGCCGCCCGATCCGGCCGCGGCCGAGAAGGGCCGTGAGAGCCTCAGCCTGGAGACTCTCGACCAGGACGAGACCGTCCCCGGAGCAGTCTCCGAGCCTGACCTGGAGACTTTGAAGGTCGACATCCCCCCGGACCAGCAGCAGGCCGGGACGGGGACGGTCACCCCACCTGTCGCGGGGACAGGGTCGGTCCACTTCGGCTCGACCGCGAGCGCGACCCCCGCCTCGGCCCGCACGACCACGGCTGCCCGACAGGTTGCCGTGACTCCCGCAGGAAATCTCCCCGTGAGCCTCGGGCAGGCTCCGGACCAGGCCCCGCCCACCGGTACCTGGCAGGTCCAGGTCTACGACCGCGCGGCCGCCGTGTCACAGGGCGTCGACGGCACAGTCGTGAAGGTCCAGGCCCCGGCGACCGGCTCCGTGCCGATCGCGGTCAAGCTCGACTACGCGAAGTTCAAGAACCTCTACGGCGCCGACTGGGCCTCTCGTCTGCGCTTCGTCCAGTTTCCCGAGTGCTACCTGACCACGCCCGATGTCGAGGCCTGTCAGGAGTACGAGGAGCTGGAGACAACGAACGACATCGAGACCCAGTCGATCACCGCCACGGTCGACACGGCGGCGGACGGGACCGTCACTCCGGCGTCGGCGAGGACGACATCGAGCGACGGACCGTCGATCACTCAGGCGGCTTACCGCACTTCGGGCGCAGGGGTCACACCGGTTGCCGCGACCGGCGACGCGGCCGTCGTCGGAGCGGTCGACTCCGGCGGCGGCGCGGGCGGCACGTTCAAGGCCACGCCGCTGTCCGCCAGCGGCAAGTGGTCGGCCGGCGGCTCGTCCGGTGCGTTCACCTGGACGTATCCGCTGACGGTCCCGGCGGCCCCCGCCGGCCCGGCGCCGAACATCGAGTTCAGCTACAACTCCCAGAGCGTGGACGGTCGTACTGCCGTCGCCTCACCCCAGGCCTCCTGGATCGGCGAGGGCTGGGACTACGACGCCGGTCACATCGAGCGCCGTTACCGCGCCTGCCAGGACGACCGCAAGAAGATGAAGTCCGGCACCGCCAACAACACGGCCAAGAAGGACAAGACGTCCGACCTGTGCTGGGTGTCGTACAACGCGGTGATGTCCCTGGGCGGCAAGACGACCGAGCTGGTGCGGGACGCCGCCTCCGGCAGCAACCCCGAGACCGACACCGAGATCTACCGGCCGGAGAGCGACGACGGCACCCGGATCGAGCACCGCGTCGGCGGCACCAACGGCGACAACAACGGCGAGTACTGGATCGTCACGACCACGGACGGCACGAAGTACTACTACGGCCTCAACCAGGTCGGAGGCGGCCACGCCGACACCGACTCCGTCTCCACCGTCCCCGTCTTCGGCAACCACGAGGGCGAGCCCTGCCACGCCACCGCCTTCGCCGACTCCCGCTGCGGCTCGGGCAAGAAGCAGGCATGGCGCTGGGGCCTGGACAAGGTCGTCGACGTGCACGGCAACACCCTGGTCGTCACCTGGAAGCAGGAGACCAACTACTACGCCGTCAAGAAGAAGTTCAAGTCGCCCGAGCAGTACGACCGTTACGCCTACCCGAAGACCATCGAGTACGGCATGCGCTCGGACCTCACCACGCCGTCCGCGACCGTCGAGTTCGGTGTGGCGCAGCGCTGCCTGAAATCGGGCACGGCCTGCGACGCGGCGAACTTCGCCAAGACCTCCGACCCGGGCGCATACCGTCCCTGGTGGGACACCCCCGGCAACCTCAACTGCAAGTCGACGTCGAAGCTGTGCCCGGCCTTCCCGTCCTTCTGGACGCAGCTGCGCCTCGACTCGGTGACGACGAAGGCCGCCCGTGCCGGCCAGACCGGCCTGGGCAAGGTGGACACGTACGAGCTCCACCAGTCCTTCCCCGCGGACTGGTACTACTCGTCGCCCGGCCTCTGGCTGAACTCGATCACCCGTCGCGGCTTCGCTCCCGGCGACACCACCGGCACCCTCCAACACAAGGACGGCGTCAGCTTCGGCGAGTACACGGTCGGCTCCTCCTCGCCCCTGAAGGACCGCCTGAGGGACCGTCAGCTTCCCAACCTGGTGTCGAGCGGACCGAAGGACCAGCGCCCGCCCTTCACCCGTCCCCGCATCGGCACGGTCGCCACCGAACACGGCGGTGACATCGAGGTTGAGTACACGGGCGGTTGCGCGAGCGAGCCCTCGGAGGACAAGGGCAAGAACAACGGCACCTGCTACCCCGTCCGCTGGTCGCCGGACGGCGACGAGAAGAAGCCGGCGAAGTCCTGGTTCAACAAGTACGTCGTGGACTCCGTGACCGAGAACGACAAGGTCACCCCACGGGGCAAGCTGATCCACACCAAGTACACCTACTCGGACCCTGCCTGGGCGAAGTCCGACGACGAGTTCACCCGCCCGTCCCTGCGCACGCACAACGTCTGGCGTGGCTATCGCCAGGTGGCGGTCACCAAGGGCAGCGAGACCACCTCCTCGACAGGAGCGCCGCAACCACAGTCGTACTCCGAGACGCGCTACTTCCAGGGCGTCGGCGGCGTGGTCAAGGACTCCACGGACAAGTACACACTCGTCACCGACGACGAACCGCAGTACGCGGGCATGACGGCGGAGAGCCTCACCTACCTCGACTCGGACAAGGGGAAGCCCAAGAAGCGCACCCTCAACTACCCCTGGTCGAAGCAGACCGCGTCCCGGTTCCGTGAGGCCGAGGACGGCGCGGACATGGATCCGCTGCTCGCCCACCGCAGTGGTGTGAAGCGCACGGACGAGATCCAGAAGGTCGACGACAGCTGGCAGGCCGTCCGAACCCTGACGACCGTCGACGACACCTACGGCATCCCGATCCAGGTCGAGACGGCGGTGGTCAAGCCGGACGGCTCCGGCGAGGCCTTCTCCGACCAGATCTGCACGAAGACGTCGTACGTGCACAACACGTCGGCCTGGCTGATCGGACTGCCGAAGCAGCAGCGCACCACGGGCACGACCTGCGCGGCCCATGACATCGCCGATCCGGCCACGAAGCTGATCAGTGCGAGCCGCACGACCTACGACAACTTGTCGTACGGCGATGCCCCGACGAAGGGCCTGGTCACGGCCGCCGCGGGGGTGGACGGCGCAGGAACCTCGTACTCGGTCGTCACCAAGACGACGTACGACCCGCTGGGCCGGGTCCGTACGGTCACGAAGCCGGGCGCGGGGACGACGGAGACGCAGTACACCCCCGGCGACGTGGGCGGTCCCGTCACGTCCGTGAAGGCGATCAACGCCAAGGGCCACGCGGTCACCACGACCTTCGACCCCGGTCGCGGCCTGGCCCTGACGGTCACGGACGCCAACAGTCGGGTCGTTCGGAACGAGTACGACGCACTCGGTCGATTCGTACGGGGATGGTCCCCGTCCCGTTCCTCGAGCGGCAAGTCACCGAACGTCGAGATCGAGTACCAGCCGGCGATCGCCACCTCGAAAGAGTCCCGCCCCGCCGCCGTCACGACCAGGACGCTGAAGGACGACGGCACTTACAGCCGTCAGGTGACGATCTTCGACGGCCTGATGCGCCAGGTGCAGACCCAGGCGGAGGCGCACGGTCCCGGCCGCGTCGTCACGGACACCACCTACAACGATCACGGCTTGGTCGACGAGCAGACGAGCGCCTACCTCGCGAAGAACGAACCGGCCGCCGAACTCTTCGCCCCCAAGTCGAAGTCGCTCGTCCCGAGTCGGGTCAAGTTCCAGTACGACGGCCTGGAACGGCCGGTGAGCGAGTCGAAGTACCACGACGAGAACGTGGTGCACGCGACGAAGACGGAGTACGGCGACACCAGCACGTACGTGGATCCGGCCGGTTCGACGTCGCCGCGGACCCGGACGCACACGGATGCCCTCGGCCGGGTCAGCTCGATCGTCCACTACAAGGACGACAGCACGACCGCCGGACGCGTGACCACCTACGGGTACGACGACCGCGGTCAGCGCACCAGCGTCACGGATCCCGCCGGCAACGAGTGGACGTACACGTACGACGCACGTGGGCGAGTGACCTCCACGACCGACCCGGACGTGGGGAGGACGGACACCTGGTACGACGAGGCCGACCGTCCGAACAAGGTCAAGGACGCGGAGGAGCGGACGACGTACACGGAGTACGACGAGCTGGGCCGCATCAAGTTCGTCCGCGAGAACTCCGAGACCGGCACTCCGGTCAAGTCGTTCACGTACGACTCCCTGCCGGGTGCCCTCGGTCAGCCGGTGGCCTCCACCAGGCACACCGTGAACGGCGACTACATCAGCCGCGTCACGGGATACGACAGCGAGTACCGTCCGACGGCCACCGAGACGGTGATCCCGGCCAACACCATGACGACGGGGGTCTCCGGGACGTACGCGTACAGGTACACGTACACGCCGACCGGTAAGCCGCAGACGGTCACACTCCCGTCGGTGGGCGGACTGGCCCAGGAGAAGGTCGTCACCCGCTACAACAGCGACGGCCTGAGCGAGTCGACCTCGGGCCTCGCCTGGTACACGTCCGACGTCACCTACTCCCCGTACGGCGAACCCCTTCGGACGGTGTCGGGATCCCAGCCGAACCGCGTCTGGACGACCAACTTCGTCGACCCCTACACCGGTCGCCTTCAGCGCACGGTCGCGGACCGGGAGACGGCCGGCCCGCACCGGATCTCTGACAGCTACTACGCGTACGACAAGTCCGGCCTCATCACGTCGAACGCCCGTCAGTTGTCGGACGCTTCGGGTGACACCTGGGACACGCAGTGCTTCACGTACGACGTGATGGGTGAGCTGGTCAACGCCTGGACGTCGAACGTCACGCCCACCGGCAGTGGCACGGGGTGCAAGTCGGCGGACGGGACGACTTGGGGCCCGCGGAAGGACTACGCGACCTCGTCGGGCCCGGTGGCTGATGCTCCGGACACGGCGATCGACGCGTCCGCCCCGGACGCCTCGCTGAAGTCGACGCTGGCGGCCACGGCCCCGGCGGCGAACACGATCGGCACCGGCGCCACCGCCTACCACCAGTCCTTCACCTTCGACTGGCTGGGCAACCGCGCCACCTTGATCGAGGCGAACCCGGCGGACACGACCAAGAACGTCACCTTCACGTACGGCTACAACCCCAAGCAGCCGCACACGATGACGTCGATCAACTCCAGCCCGGCGGGGCAGGGCAGCACGTACACGTACGACGCGGTGGGCAACACGAAGCTCCGTGACCTGCCGGCCGGGGCCCAGGACCTGAAGTGGACGTCGGAGAACAAGCTCGACACGATCACGGTCGGCGGCAAGAAGACGACGTACGTCTACGACGCCGCGGGTAACCGCCTCCTGGAGAACTCCCCCTCCGGTTCGACCCTGTACCTGGGCGAGACGGAGGTGACGACGGGAAGCTCCGGTGCGGTGACCCGCGCTTCGCGGTCCTACGCCCAGCCCGGCGCCCCGGTGGTGACGCGCACCGCGACCAGCGGCGCGACGACGGGACACCAACTCTCGGCCCTCCTCACGGACCACCTGGGCACGGCCAACACGGCGGTGGCCCTGACGAGCGGCCAGGCGGTCACCCGCCGAGCCGCCAAGCCGTACGGCGAACTCCGCGGCCCGAAGCCGGCGTCCTGGCCCAACAAGCGCGGCTACATCGGCGTCGGCATCGACGACACGACCGCCGGCCTCACCCACATCGGCGCCCGCGAGTACGACCAGAACTCGGGCCGCTTCATCTCGGCGGACCCGATCATCGACATCGCGGACCCGTTGCAGATGAACGGATACGCGTACAGCAACAACAGCCCAGTTTCCAAGTCCGACCCCACGGGTCTGTGCCTGACCTGCGGCGTGGGCTATCCGATCGGCGGAACGGGCACCAACGGCACCAAGAAGGAGTATGTGGGCGCCCGTCAGGGTGCTTCCCAGGGAGGGGGCGGGGTCGGTGAGCCGAGCCGTACCCCAGAGGCGGAATGGGTGAGAGCCCATACTCCCAGGTCGAACGACGCGCGCCAGGTGGCCAGTCAGTACTTCGGCCACGGAAGCAACAATTTGACCAGCGCCGCAGGTGGCTATTGGTATCCCCAGACCAATGTGTTCGGCAGTCCGGAAACCGTCTGCTTCGGTCGCATGGCTTGCAACGCGGCGTACGCCTATTCTCTCGCCCACCGGGGTGATGTGGCCGGGGCGAAGAAAATCGCCGCCAACTACTGCGTCGAAAATATGGACAAATGCGTGAAGGACGCTCGTGTCTGGGAGCGAGTGATGGAGCTCGGGGACGAGTTCGTCATGGCCCTGAGCATGGGCCGAGGTGGTTTGCTCGGTAAGGGGGGCCGGAAAGCCGGAGGTTGCACACAGTGCTTCCTCGCCGGTACCGACGTCCTCATGGCCGACGGCACCACCAAGGACATTGAGGACGTCGAACTCGGCGACAAGGTTCAGGCCAAGGACCCGGAGACCGGCGAAACTGGAGCGCGCGAAGTCACCCGCCTCATCGTCACGGAGGACGACAAACACTTCAACGAACTCTCCATCGCCACGGAAGGCGGCGTCGAACAGCTCACAGCGACCTACGAGCACCCCTTCTGGTCGCCGTCGGAGAACGACTGGATCGAAGCCGGCGACCTTGAGCCGGACATGACCCTGCTCACCGACGAAGGCGACAAGGTCTTCGTCACCGGCAACCGGGCCTACACGCAGCACGCGACTACCTACAACCTCACCGTCGACGATCTGCATACGTACTATGTGTTGGCTGGGCAAACCCCGGTCCTCGTCCACAACTCGAACTGTGGGCCGGGATTCAATTCCTCCATGTCGGCCTTCCGGCACTACATGAAGCATGTCTTTGGGGTACAGCTCAACAAGAAGGGGAACTGGACGGGGGTGCAGGGCCACCGCGAGCCAGATATGGCTGAATTCAACGGCCTTGGTGGATTCAGCGCCTATAAAGAAGCGGCAAGTGCGTTCATGTCCGGAAGTCCGCGACGTGGCGATCTAGTATCGAACGATGGGACGCTGTTCCGGGCGGATAGCACAACTGGCTATTTCGGAGTGCTGGACAGCCGAGGCAGCATTCAGACATTCTTCCGCCCCGGCGGGGATTTGAATAGTTACATGCGAGAGCAGCAGGCGAAATATGGAGGGTCCTTCATTGAGTGACAGATGCCCGTCATGTTCCCTTCGAGAGGTGGTGAAAAATCTTGGATAGCGGAACCGATTTCCTCCAAGGGTACAAGCAAGTGCAATTTATGGCAGGGCGGGGTGCGGAGGTTTCCGCGTCGCGTGACTTGGCATCGTGGAGGGAGTTTGTAGCCGCATGCGCGGAAGGTTATGACGACGTGCTCCCGGAATATTTCCATGATCTGCGAGTGCGGGATGCCATCGAACGTGGACTTGCGAATCATTCTCTGATGGGAATGAGAGGGTTTGCAGATTTCTCTCGAGCCGTCCATATCGTCGATGAACGATTTCGAGAGATCGCGACCGTGCGTATTGTGCTTGCTGATCCTGAGATGTTCTCCTGGTGGCATCATGTGGTTCCCGGCAGGGGGAGCGAGGAGTTTGCCCGTGATCTTCAACTTCACTTCGGCGTCACGATTGAGATCGTCTAAAAACAATGAACCTTTCCCGTCAGTGATTTCTGACGGCAGTAGTTGACGGAAACGGCGGCAACACCAAGAGTGTCCGCCGTCGTTTCCGGAAACGATGCGATCGGGGCCGCTCGCCGAACTCGCGGTGCCGGGCGACTTCCGTGGCCCTTCGCCGGTGCCCGGTCAGCCGCCGACGAACATGGTCGTCCTCGACGACTGACCGGCACCCCGACCGTCAGCCTCCGCAGCCGCCCACCCGCCGCGTACTCAGCGCGATGTCGTCCAGCCGGACGTCGTACGACGACGGGCTGGGGTTCGCCTGGTACAACTGCCAGCCCAGCTTGAGCTTGTCGAACGTGGGGAAGACGAAGTCGTCCGCCGTGCCGCCGTGCTGCTGCGTGGAGACGGTCAGGTCGGACTGTGCCACGCCGTCCAGGTACACGGTGACCCGGTTGTCGGTGGCGTCCAGGTGGAACTCGACGCACTGCCACTTCCCGGAGACGGCCGGGGCGGACGTCCTCCAGTCGGTCCAGTCACCGGTGGGACCCAGATCGGAGCCCACACCCCAGAAGTTGCCCTTGTCGGTGGGCGCGTACTGGCCGCCGATAGGGCGGACGAGCGTGGGGGAGTCGGGGCCTGAGGCCTCCGCGAGGGTCCAGTGCGCCCAGTCGGGAGCCGTAGGAAACTCGGCCACCCGCAGTCGCATCCGCGCCCAGAAGCTGTTGCCGGGCGGGGCGAGGTCGGACAGGACGAAGAAGGCACGTCCGTTGCCCTCGGTACGGATACTCAGCTCACGGCCCCGGCCGTCGGCACTGGGCTCGACAGTCAGCGTGCCGTTGGACGTATCGGTGGTCCAGCCCCGGCCCCGGGTGACCGGGCCGAGGGGGAGACGGTTGAAGTTCTCCCGGACGAGCGTGCCGTCGTACGTCTGATGTGGGGCGGGAGTTGCCGAGGCAGTGGGGGGTATCGCGATCAGGATCGCGGCCGCGGCCGACAGTACGGCGGCGGCCTTCCTCAGGGCGTTCATGTGCGCAGTCTGTGACCAACTACCTCGCCTGTCACAGGAGTTGCACGGGATTCGGCCACCCGCCCCATGGCCCATACGGTCGTCGGAAAGCGTACGAGGCGGTGCCCGTCTACAGCGGCGCAATCTCCACCCGCCCCGAGAACCGGCTGCCCACCTGGGCCGCCAGCCACTCGACGCGGGCGGTGTCCTGATCGCCTCGGACATGAACGTGGACGGTGTGATCGGGGGACGGCTCGTCCTGGTAGAGGTCGCGGGAGTTCACCGAGAGGGTGAGGTAGGCGTACTTCTGCGTGATCAGGCCCAGGCCCGCCGTGGGGACCTCAGGCCAGCCGTTCAGGTCCCAGCGGACGGCCGCCGAGTCCGGGCCGAGAGCGGCGATGAGCGGCTCGGCCGAGGCCAAGGAATGATCCCAGTCGTGCACCGTGATCGGGACACAGGCAGCCGGGTCGTCGCCGGACTCGGACGATCCGTGCTCCTTTCCCGCCTGTGCCCACCAGCTGAGGTCGGGCAGCAGTTGGCGTATGCGGTCCGCGACGTCGGGTGAACGGATCGTGGCCTCGAAGTCCACCACCGCGCCCGCGAGATCCGCGATGTTCAGCAAGGTGCGCACCGCGCGCATCGCCTCGGCGAGATCCGCTGTGGTGAGGATCGCCGCTGCTCGGGAATTGCTCATCGCCTGACCCTAGGGACGCCCACCGGCCTCAGCAACGCGCCTACGCGGCCCGTTGTCCGCTTCTATCCGCTCGACGCCCCGCAGAACCACGCACCCTGCTGGGGCGGCGCGTCGTCGGGGTCGCCGGCGTCGGCAACGACCCGACCTGCAGGACGGGGAGCCCGAGGGCCGTTTCGTCGAGTACTGGACGTCGTACGGCTTCGGCGAGCTGGACCAGAGCGCCGAGACCCGTCGCGCGCTGCTGGAACGGCTCGTGCCACGGCTCGCGATCGCCGACCGGTGCACGCTCGACGGACGGTTCCTCCAGGTCGAGGGCGCACTGCACACGTACCGGATCCATCTGGGCTCCGGCAACATCCTGAGGTCCCCGAACGACCGCTATGTGTGCGTCGTTCCCAGGTCGACCGTCGCGGACGGGAACGGAACCACGCAGACCGGCTATCTCCCCTACGAGGGCGACCGTATGCTCGCAGTCATCCTCAGCAAGGCGATGCTGCTCGCCAAGGACACGGAGATCACGGACCCGACGATCGTCAGCCAGCTGTGAGGCGCCTGTGACGGCTGACGGCGAGGTGATGTGACTCCGCCCACACGCGGGAGTCGGTGGGTGCCCGGCCGAAGTAACAACTTCTCTCCGGGCCCTCCCCTCCTGCAATATGACGGACAGCCCATAGTGAGTTTTTCAGCCGCTCAAGCAAACAACACGCAGGAGTCAGTACCGTGACCGAGCAGCCTCAGCAGCCCGCTCAGCCCCCGCAGCCCCCGCAGCCCGGATACGGGTACCCGAACGCGGCCCCCGGCCAGCCGGGCGCCAACCCGTACGGGGCTCCGCAGGGCGGCTACCAGCAGCCGGGCGCGGGCCAGCCCGGCTACGGCTACCCCCAGCAGGGCGGCTACCCCCAGGGCGGCTACCAGGTGCCCCCGACGCCGGGCGGCGCGTACACGGGCGACCCCAACGCCCCGTACGGCTACGACCCGTACGGCCGCCCGTACTCCGACAAGTCGAAGATCGTCGCGGGCATCCTCTCGCTGTTCCTGGGCTCCTTCGGCGTCGGCCGCTTCTACATCGGTCACGTCGGTCTCGGCCTCGCGCAGCTGTTCACCTGCGGTGGCCTCGGCATCTGGGCGCTGGTCGACGGCATCATCCTGCTGACCAGCAGCAACACCACGGACTCCAACGGGCGTGTCCTGCGTGGCTGAGCGCGGCCTCAGCACCCTCCGGCATCCGGCGGCGGCCCCCCTCGCGGTGGCCGCCGCCGGGCTGGTGGGCGCCGCGTACCTGTACGGCACCAACCCGCACGAGCCCGGTCAGCTGCTGCCCCAGTGCCCGTTCCGCTATGTCACCGGGCTGCTCTGCCCCGCCTGCGGTGGCACCCGCATGGTGTACGACCTGCTGCACGGGCAGTTCGCCGCGGCCTGGCACGACAACCGGGTCCTGCTGCTCGCCGCGCCCTTCGCCCTCGTCCTGCTCGGACGCTGGTTCGTCGAGGGAGTGCGCGGCCGCCGCTGGCGCCCCGAACTCAAGCCCCGCACCCAGGCCTTGATCCTGGGCATCGCGGTGACGTGGACGATCGTCCGCAATCTGCACTGAGCGGTCACGGCCGAATCTGTCGTCCTTCCCCGCCTCGGCCCCCGTAAATCCCTTACGCCCGCTTTATGTTGCGCAGTTGTCGCAAGTTGGCTGGAATCGGATCACGGAATCGGAACGATCGCTCGAATCCCCTCCCGTCCGCCCCTTGTGTCTCACTAGGCTGCAACCGCTGCAGGGGGGATGACGGGGGATACGTCGTGCTCGATCGTTGGCCGGTATTTGTCGTGCCCGATCGCTGCCGGTTTCGTGCCGCGCCTTCTCTCCTGGGATCCCCCCGGAGCAATCCGCTTCGGTTATTCAGTCAGTACATCCAGGAGTTACTTCCATGACCGTCCCCACCCCTGACGCTCCCTTCGGCCACGACCCGCAGGGTCGCCCGTACTCCGACAAGTCGAAGATCGTCGCCGGTGTTCTGCAGCTCTTCCTCGGCACGCTCGGCATCGGTCGTTTCTACGTCGGTTCCGTCGGCGTGGGCGTCGCCCAGCTCCTCACCTGCGGTGGTCTGGGCTTCTGGTCCCTGATCGACGGCATCCTGTTCCTCACGAGCAACGACCGCACCGACGCGCAGGGCCGCGTCCTGCGCGGCTGATCGCGCTCGGGATCACCGCCGAGGTGATCGACCGAAGGGCCTCGTCCACCGCGGAGCTTTCCCCAAGGCTCCGCGCGGGGACGGGGCCCTCGTGCGTCGGCGGGCGCGGAGAAACACGGAAGGCCCGCGGGTGAACCCGCGGGCCTTCCGTCACAGCCTCCGGCGGCGGAGGCGGTGGGGGATCAGAAGCGGCGCGTGATGAGCGCCCGCTTCACCTCCTGGATCGCCTTGGTGACCTCGATACCGCGCGGGCAGGCGTCCGTGCAGTTGAACGTCGTACGGCAACGCCACACGCCGTCACGGTCGTTGAGGATCTCCAGCCGCTGCTCGCCGGCCTCGTCGCGCGAGTCGAAGATGAAGCGGTGGGCGTTGACGATCGCGGCCGGACCGAAGTACTGGCCGTCGTTCCAGAACACCGGGCACGAGGACGTGCACGCGGCGCAGAGGATGCACTTCGTGGTGTCGTCGAAGCGTTCGCGGTCCTCGGCGGTCTGGAACCGCTCACGCGTCGGCTCGTTGGTGTCCTTCGTGATCAGGAAGGGCATCACGTCCCGGTACGCCTGGAAGAACGGCTCCATGTCCACGACCAGGTCCTTGAGGACCGTGAGGCCCTTGATGGGCTCGATCGTGATCGGCTTCTCGGGGTTGATGTCCTTGATCAGCGTCTTGCAGGCCAGCCGGTTCTTGCCGTTGATCCGCATGGCGTCCGACCCGCAGATGCCGTGGGCGCAGGAACGGCGGAACGTCAGCGTGCCGTCCACGTCCCACTTGATCTTGTGCAGACCGTCGAGGACGCGCTCCTTGGGGTCGATCTCCAGCTGGAAGTCCTGCCAGCTGGCCTCGGCCGAGACCTCGGAGTTGAAGCGACGGACACGGAAGGTGACCGTGATGTACGGGGAGTCGGCGAAACCGGGCTCGGGGCTGCCTGCCGCGTCCGCCTTGTCCAGGGTCGGGGTTGCCATCAGTACTTACGCTCCATCGGCTGGTAGCGGGTCTGGACGACCGGCTTGTAGTCGAGGCGGACGGTCTCGGAGCCGTCGTCGCCGACCTCGCGGTACGCCATGGTGTGGCGCATGAAGTTGACGTCGTCGCGGTTGGGGTAGTCCTCGCGGTAGTGACCGCCGCGGGACTCCTTGCGGGCGAGCGCCGACACGGCCATGACCTCGGCCAGGTCGAGCAGGTTGCCCAGCTCGACGGCCTCCAGGAGGTCGGTGTTGAACCGGCGGCCCTTGTCCTGGATCGCGACGTTCTTGTAGCGCGCGCGCAGCTCGGCGATCTTCTCGACGGCCGTCTTGATCGTCTGCTCGGTGCGGAACACCATGACGTTGGCGTCCATGGTCTCCTGCAGCTCGCGCCGCAGCTCCGCCACGCGCTCGTTGCCCGTGGAGTTGCGCAGCCGCTCGATCTGCTCGACGACCAGGGACTCCGGGTTCTCCGGCAGCTCGACGAAGTCCGCCTTCTGGGCGTACTCGGCGGCCGCGATGCCTGCCCGGCGCCCGAACACGTTGATGTCGAGCAGCGAGTTGGTGCCCAGACGGTTGGCGCCGTGCACGGAGACGCAGGCGACCTCGCCGGCGGCGTACAGCCCGGGGACGACGGTGGTGTTGTCGCTGAGGACCTCACCCTCGACGTTGGTCGGGATGCCGCCCATGGCGTAGTGCGCGGTCGGCTGGATCGGGATCGGGTCCGTGTAGGGCTCGATACCGAGGTAGGTGCGCGCGAACTCGGTGATGTCGGGGAGCTTGGCGTCGAGCTGCTCCGGCGGGAGGTGCGTGAGGTCGAGGTAGACGTGGTCGCCCTCGGGACCGCAGCCGCGGCCCTCACGGATCTCCGTGTAGATGGAGCGGGACACGACGTCACGGGACGCGAGGTCCTTCATGACCGGCGCGTACTTCTCCATGAAGCGCTCGCCGTCCTTGTTGCGGAGGATGCCGCCCTCACCGCGGGCGCCCTCCGTCAGCAGGATGCCCATGCGCCAGATGCCGGTCGGGTGGAACTGGAAGAACTCCATGTCCTCCAGCGGCAGCCCGCGGCGGTACACGGCGGCCTGACCGTCACCGGTCAGCGTGTGCGCGTTGGACGTCACCTTGAAGAACTTGCCGCAGCCGCCGGACGCGTAGATCACGGCCTTCGCCTGGAAGACGTGGATCTCGCCGGTCGCCAGCTCGTACGCCACGACACCGGCCGACTTCTTGACGCCGTCGACCTCGGTGATCAGCTGGTCCAGGACGTAGAACTCGTTGAAGAACTCCACGCCGTGCTTGACGCAGTTCTGGTAGAGCGTCTGGAGGATCATGTGGCCGGTGCGGTCGGCCGCGTAGCAGGAGCGGCGGACCGGGGCCTCGCCGTGGTTCCGGCTGTGACCGCCGAAGCGGCGCTGGTCGATCGTCCCGTCGGGCGTCCGGTTGAACGGCAGGCCCATCTTCTCCAGGTCGAGGACGGAGTCGATGGCCTCCTTCGCCAGGATCTCGGCGGCGTCCTGGTCGACCAGGTAGTCACCGCCCTTGACCGTGTCGAAGGTGTGCCACTCCCAGTTGTCCTCCTCCACGTTGGCGAGCGCGGCGGCCATGCCGCCCTGCGCGGCGCCCGTGTGGGAGCGGGTGGGGTAGAGCTTGGTCAGCACGGCGGTGCGGCTGCGCTGCGTGGACTCGATGGCCGCGCGCATACCGGCGCCGCCGGCGCCGACGATGACGGTGTCGTACTTGTGGATCTTCATGATCGGTTGCCTCAGCCCCGTGCCTAGCGGATGTTCGGGTCGAAGGTGAAGATCACCAGCGTGCCCAGCAGGATGGTGAACACCGTGGCGGTGTAGAGCAGGCCCTTGAGCCACAGCCGGGTGTTCGCGCGCTCCGCGTAGTCGTTGATGACGGTACGCAGGCCGTTCGCGCCGTGCAGCATGGCGAGCCACAGCATCAGCAGGTCCCAGACCTGCCAGAACGGGGAGGCCCAGCGGCCCGCGACGAACGCGAAGCCGATCTTGGAGACGCCGCCGTCGAGGACGAGCTGGATGACCAGGTGGCCGATGACCAGGACGACCAGGACGATGCCGGACAGACGCATGAAGAGCCACGCGACCATCTCGAAGTTGCCGCGGGTCGACTTCGGGGTCTTCTTGGTGCGCTTGCGGGGCGGCTCGATGAAGGGGGCCGGGTTGTCGGGGCTGTAGCCCGACAGCTCCCCGGCGCCCTCTACGGGGCCGATGCCGGACGCGGTGGTTTCAGTGGCGGACATCTGCCTCAGCTCCCGAAGACTTCACGGACGGCGTGGCCGAGGACGGGGTACAGGGCCCCGATCATCAGCACGAGCCAGATGCCGACGACGGACCAGAGCATCGTCTTCTGGTGACGGGGGCCGTTGGACCAGAAGTCGACGGCGATGACCCGAAGACCGTTGAGCGCGTGGAAGAGGACGGCGGCGACGAGGCCGTACTCCAGCAGCGCGACGATCGGCGTCTTGTACGTGGCCACGACCTTGTCGTAGGCGTCGGGGGAGACACGGACGAGAGCGGTGTCCAGCACGTGTACGAACAGGAAGAAGAAGATGAGGACGCCGGTGACTCGATGAGCCACCCAGGACCACATTCCTTCCCGGCCGCGGTACAGCGTTCCAGCCGGCACGGAAGAACCCTCCGGGAGCGGGGATTGGGGCCGGCCGGCTTGCTTGTCGGTCTGACCCGGCCGGGTACGGTCCACCGGCCCCGGCCATGGTAGCGACGTCGTTGCACTTGGCTTAAGCCGGGAGGGTTGGTGTGATCAAACTGGCATACAAAGGTGCACGTAAGGGTTAGTAGCGGGCGGCATCCGGGCTGGGGGTGCTGGTGGGATGCCGGGTGCGGGTTCGGTGGGGGCCGGTCGCGCAGTTCCCCGCGCCCCTGAGGTGAGCCCGGTTCCCCGCGTCCTCGGCAGGGACCCCGGCTCGCGCGTCCCCGGGGGAGGCCGGTCAAGGGACTCGGCAGGTGCGGGTGCGGGTCAGGTGGGTGGTCAGGCGGGTTCTTGCCAGGCGGCGTAGTTCCTCGGCGACCACCACGCGCTCTTCCTCCGGGTCGTTCGAGAGGCGGGAGCGGATGCCCTCCAGGGTGCGGTCGAGGAGTTCGTCGGGGTGGGCGGTGTCCAGGGCGATGACGAAGACGTGGCCGAAGCGGGCCTCGTACGCGGCGTGCGCGGCGTCGAGGGCGGTGTGGGCGACGCCGTAGGTGTCGTCGGGGAGGACGGGGAGGGTCTCCCCGGCCAGCGCCTCGGCCAGGTCGGACGCCGTGAGGTCGTACGCGGCCTCGTCGGACGCCGCGAGGAGGGCGTCCAGGTCGGGATAGGGCCGGTGGTCGGTGAGGCGGTGCGCCCAGCGGAGGCTGCGCAGGCAGGCGAGGAGGGTCTGCCGGGCGGCCTCGACGGGGGCGTGGTTGAACCGCTCCAGGGCCGAGGGGCCGGGAGTGGGGGCCTGCTCCGGGACGGCGACCTGGCCGGGGAGGTGCGGAAGACGGTGCGGAGGCAGCGTGGGTCCTCGGCGGTGCGTAGGGGTCGGCTGGGCAGGCTGTGCGAAAGGTGCCACCACGTTATCGAGGCGGTTCATGGGCTGTCCGTTCGATGCCCGAAATTCACCCGGACGGGAGAGTTTCGGAACCTGTGGTGGACGGTTCGGGTGGTCGGACGTCGTAGGTTCGAGAAGGGGGCTCGGCGGAGAGCCGGGAGTGGGACCGGGGAACAGCGCGTGGCGAGAGGTGTGTGAGATGGCGTGGACGGTGAGCGGGACAAGGACCGGGACGGGGACCGGGGGCGTGTCGTGAACCGGGGCCGGCGCAGGGCACCCCGCAGGAAGACGGCGATCACGTCGAAAGGGTTGCTCCTGGGCGCGGGAGCGGTTCTGGCGGGCGGCGCGGTCGCGGTGGCCGTGACCGTGTGGCCGGGCGACGAGCGGCGGACGCCCAGCGGATCGGGGCCGTCGCCGGAGCGGTCGTCCGTGAGCGCCGCCGGTACGTCGCCCTCCGCTTCCCCCTCGCCGTCGCGCACCTATCCCCTGTCGACGAAGCCGCAGACCATCCCGGCCGTACGGCAGCACGAGCCCGCCCGCGGCCCCGGCTGGAAGCCCGCCGACGGGGGCCGGGTCGTCGTACGGAACGCGGCGCTGGCCGACGAGGGGCGGCTGACCGCCGGGGAACTCGGACTGGCGTACGCGGGGGAGGAGCGGCCCCGGGCCGGGGACGTGGAGCTGGCGCTCACCGGAGCGGACGCGCCGAGGTCGGAGGCGTACACGCTGACCGTGAAGGACGGCCGCGTGCGGATCGCCGCGCCCGCCGAGGCGGGCGTCTTCTACGGCACGCGCACCCTGAAGCAGGAGGTGCGCGGCGGCGGTACGGCGCCGGAGGGCGTCGTCCGGGACGAGCCGGCCAAGCCGCAGCGCGGGTTCATGCTCGACATCGCGCGCAAGCACTTCACGGCGGGCTGGATCGAGGACCGCATCCGCGAGCTGGGCGACCTGAAGTACAACCAGCTCGGCCTGCACTTCTCCGACGACCAGGGCTTCCGGATCGAGTCCACCAGCCACCCCGAGGTGGTCTCCCGGCAGCACCTCACCAAGGCCCAGGTGCGCAAGATCCTGGACCTCGCGGAGAGCCGCCACATCGAGGTCGTGCCCGAGATCGACTCGCCGGGGCATCTGGGGGCCGTGATCGCGGCCAACCCGGGGCTCCAGCTGAAGAACGCCCAGGGGGTCGCCGCGAGCGGGGCCGTCGACATCTCCAACCCCCGGTCCGCCGAGGTCGTGGACGAACTGCTCGACGAGTACGCCGACCTGTTCGACGGCGCGTACTGGCACCTGGGCGCCGACGAGTACCGGGCGCTGATGGCCTCGAACCCCGAGGCCTCGTACCCGCAGCTGGCCGCCGCCGCGCGGCAGAAGTACGGCCCCGGCGCGACCGTCGCCGATCTCGCCACCGGCTGGCTGAACGACCGCGCCGCGGTGATGCGCGGCCACGACCGGACCGTGCGGGCCTGGAACGACGGGTTCTTCCGGGGCGGCTCGGTCCAGGCGGACAAGGCGATCCAGGTCGCGTACTGGACGGGCAAGGAGATCGGGGCCCGGCCGCCGATCGAATATCTGAGCGCCGGGCGACAGGTGATCAACTACAACGACGAGTACCTGTACTACGTCCTCGGCGAGCCCAACCAGTTCGTCTACCCGACCGGGCAGCGCATCTACGAGTCCTGGACCCCACGGGTGCTGCGCGGCACCACCGCCGTGCCCGCCCAGTACGACGACCAGATCCTCGGCGGCTCCTTCGCCGTCTGGTGCGACCTCGCGAACCGGCAGACCGAGGCGCAGGTCGCGGCGGGCGTCCGGATGCCGCTGCGGGCGCTCTCGCAGAAGCTGTGGGACCCGGGGAAGCCGGCCCTGACCTGGCCGCAGTTCCGGGAGCTGGCGGGGAAGGTGAGCTGAGCCCGCGGGGGCGGAACCGGGTGGACCGCTGGGACGGGGGAGTCGTAGGGTCCGCCTGTTCTTGTTGCTGCGCGTGAGGTTCTGGGGAGGAATCCCGCGCTTCCATGGCCAGTCGGGGGATCTGAATGACGTGCACGCGCTGTCGGCAGTTCGACGCGGCGCCCGGGGGAGAACTCTGCCGGGCCTGCGAGGCCGAGGACCAGCATCCGGACGTGGGTGCGGGCCTCCCGAAGGCCCCGCCTCCGGTTGTCGGTATGCCCTTGGGGCCGCCGCCCCTGTTGCGGTCGCCGGTGGGGCTGGGGCGGGCGGTGGCGATCCTGCTCGGGGCGGTCGCCGTGGCCGACGTGGTCGCGGTGTGGGCGGATCTCTCGCTCCTCGACGTGATGAACCGGATGCTGGCCGACGACTGGAGCGTGGCTCTGGAGCGTGATGCCGACCGGGCGGACGGACTGATGGCGCTGGCCGCCGCCCTCCAGACGTTCACCTACCTCGCCACGGCCGTCGTCTTCCTGGTCTGGTTCCACCGGGTGCGGGTCAACGCCGAGGTGTTCGACCCCTTCGGGCACCGGAAGAAGCGGGGCTGGGCGATCGGCGGCTGGTTCGTGCCGGTGGTGAACCTGTGGTTCCCGCGCCGGATCGCCGTCGACTGCTGGGAGGCGAGCGGCCCGTGGCAGAAGCCGAGGTCGCACGCGCTCGTCAACACCTGGTGGACGCTGTGGCTGCTCAGCCTCTTCGCGGGTGAGGTGGGCGACCGGGCGTACTTCCGGGCGGAGGAGGCCGAGGAGTACCGGACGGCAGCCCAGCAGATGCTGTTCGCGGACTCCCTCGAGATCGTGTCCGCCGTGTTCGCGGCCCTCTTCGTCCTCGCCCTCACCCGGATGCAGGACGACAAGGCGCGGAGCGGGCCGCATGAGCCGGAGCCCGTGGCCGCCCTCTGAGCCCCGCGCTCCTTCTCGGCCTTCGCGGGGCAACCGTGCGGATTGCCCGATTCCGGGGGCGGACCGCCGTACGGCTGTGGTCTATTCCCGGTATGGGGTACTGGGGGTACTACGTCGTGGGCAGAAGCGAGCGGCCGCTCAAGGAGCTGGACGCGCTGGCCGGGGCCGAGACCATGACGTTGTGTGTGACGGCGGACGACGGCTGGCAGATCTGGGCGTACCCGACGGGCGCGCCGGGCGCCGAGGCGGCCGGGGACTCCGGGGCCTCGGGGGGTGCCGGCGATGTCGGGAACATGAACACGCTCGCCCGGGAGACCGGGGCGCCCGCGCTGTTCGGCTATGTCATGGACAGCGACTGCGTGGTCGTCGAGGCCGCCGGGCCGGAGAGCGGGGCGTGGACGACGTGTCTCGCGCGGCGTGCCATGGCCGCGTATCTGGGGGACGGGGAGGGGCTCACCGTCGAGGACTACTTCCTCGAACCGCGCGACGCCGCCGAACGCGCCGTCGCCTGGGCCGCGGAGGCGGGGCGGGTCGTCGTCGAGCGGTCCCTGGTCGAGGTCTTGACCTCAGAACCTGGACCGGCGGACCCCCTGGCTGAAAACATTCTGTTCCGGTTGCTCGACCGGCTCGGGGTCGTCCCCATGTGACACTCCCACGTCGTCGCACGCAGTAAGGGGAAGTGCGGGCTCCGTATAACCGGGGTACGGTCGAGCGGGATCTAGGGGAGGCGCGATGAGCCTGGTGGAGCTGATGGCCCAGGCCGACGAACGCGGTCTGGCGGCCGGTGGGTTGGCTTGTTTGGACCGCTGCGTACCGCTTCTCGGAGGCGACGACGAGGTGCTGCGCCCCCTGTGGGCGGCACTGGTGGACGACGGGGAGGAGTGGGGGGAGCGCGTCGCGAAGATACGCGGCGAACTGTCGCCGGCGGGAGGGCTGGAACCCGACTCCGACGGGGGCGGGGGCGAGGAAGTCGCCCTGCTCGCCCGTCGGATGCTCGACGCGGTTCCCGAGCGGCGCTCCGGTGACGGGCTGCGGGAGTGGGCGGAGGTGTGCTCCGTCTCCGCTCTGCGGATCCACCAGCTGCTCGACCCGCTGGACGCCGGGGGCGACGACTCCGTGGCGGCGTGCCGGGAGGGCCGTACCGAGGGTGCCTCCCATCTCGTCGCCGCCGAACTGCGCCGCCAGATCGTGGTGTTGGAACTGCTCGCCCAGCACGGCGCGGCCGGGCTGCGGCAGGCGCTCGGTGTGGCCACGGAGGGGCGGCGGGTGCTGCGGGCGGTCGTGTCGCGGCGCGCGCGTGGGGCGCGGCGGTAAACCTCGTTTTCCTGGCGGGTCCTGTGGGTGTCCTGGGGCCGGGTGTGGTGGTCCTGCGCCGGTGTCGGGAACAGGCCGAAATCGCGAAACGTCTCGCGCCGGACGGGCGCTTTCCCGAGTGTGAGCGCACAGCAGACATTCAGTTCGGCCGGTGCCCCCGCCGCACCGGGGAGTCGTGGGAACCGGCCCGGGAGCGCGGCGAAGCCCCTCCGATGGGCGGCCGACGCGGTGGCGATGATGCGGGAAGGGGCGCGGGTGCGCCTCGACTACTCGACGCAGAGCCTGTGGCGGGTGGACCGCATGATCGAGGAGATCCGCCGGGAGGGACCGCCGTACGCCGCCGTGGAGGGCGCGTTGCGGGGTTTCGGGGCGTACGGCGGTGAGGTCCTCGTGCGCTGGGCCGGCGGCGAATGGGTCGAGTCGGGCGGCGGCTACTGGGTACGCACCTGGGACGACCGCTTCTGGGACCCCTTCGACGAGGCCCGCCGCTGCTTCACGGGCGACGGTTCGCTGCGCCTGCTGTGCCACGACGCGATGCCCTCCGGGTGAGGCCGGTTGTTCGTCTGCGGGTGAGTGGGGCTTCTCGCGCAGTTCTCCGCGCCCCTGCTTTTTGAGGGGCGCGGGGAACTGCGCGACCAGCCCCCACCGGAGGGACGCCTGGGGGTCGAAGGGGCGCAGCCCCTTGAGGATGGGACGGGTAGGGGCGGCGGGGGCGAGAACAACTCACCCTACGGAGTGAGCAGTTGCCCCACACGACTCCCCCCAGGCGCCCCCAACTGCGTCACCCCGTAGTACACGGCCCGCGAAGCCACCGGCACACCCCCCACGGACGGCACGAACAGAACCGTCCCGTTCCCCTCATCCTCCCCCTCCACCCCGACCACCACATCGCCGTACCCGTCCCCCGTGACATCCGCCCCCGACACCGCCGACCCGAACTTGTCGTCCGCCTCGGTGGATCCCCCCACATCCGGCGCGTCCTGCGAGAACGCCAGCGACCCCGCCCCGCTCACCCCGGCCGCCGAACCCTTCAGCAGCCACACCGACCCCGCGTTGCCCCGGTTCTTCCCGGCCCGGGTGATGTCCTCGTTCGGCGCGCCGCTGAGCACGTCGGCGTACCCGTCGGCGTCGACGTCGCCGACGGACACCGAGGAGCCGAAGCCGTCCGAGGTCTCGGAGGCGCCCTCCACGCCCGCCGTGGCCTGGTGCACCGTCCGCGTCCCCGTCGCACCGAGGCCGGTGGACGTGCCGGGGACCACGGTCACCTGGCCGCCCGCGTTGCCGCCGGACTCGGAGGCGTACGGCTGTCCGACGACGAGGTCGTCGTAGCCGTCGCCGTCGACGTCGCCCGCCGCGACGGCCCGGCCGCCTTTCACGGTCAGGGTCGCCGCCTTCGTCAGCCCCAGCGACCGGGAGCCCCTGAACCAGACGATCCTGCCGATCCCGGACGCGTCACGGTGGTTGAGGGCCACGTCGGCGTACCCGTCCCGGTTGAAGTCGCCGGTCGCGGCGTCCGCGTAGGCGAGGGAACCGGTCGCCGTGGTGAGGTCCCCGGCGACCTCGTGGCCGTCGCCGAAGCGGGCCGCCCAGTTGCCACCCGTCCCGGTGGCCGCGGTGAACACGTCCGCCCTGCCGTCGGCGTTGAAGTCCCCTGCCGCCACGGTCGCGCCGAACCGCGCGCCGGCCGGCTCGTAGTCGTCGCCGAGGGCCATCGTGTCGGCGCCCGCGGTGAAGGACGGCCCGTAGAGGATCGTCACCGCGCCCCGGTCGGCGTGCCCGGTGGTGTCGTCCTCACCGGGCGCGCCGACCACGAGGTCCGCGTACCCGTCGCCGTCGACGTCGCCCCACGCGGTCGCCGCGCCCCACTGGTCGCCGGACTCGGCGGCACCCGGCACGCCGGCGCTCGCCTGGTTCAGCCGGAGCCTGGCGGACGCGACGGGGCCGTTCGCGCCGCCCGGCACCAGGGTGATCCAGCCGCTGCCGACCCGGGGCGTCGGCACCACCAGGTCGCTCACGCCGTCCCCCGTGTGATCGGCGGTCGGGATCGCGGAGGAGCGGCCTGCGGAGGCGGCGTAGCGGCGTATCTCGGGCAGTGCGGCGTAGAGGCCGGCTCCCGGGGACGTGAGCGATGCCGCGTCGCTGCCGCCGGATATGACGTCCAGCTCCGCCGACTCGCCGCGCGTGTACACGCCGGTGTCCTCGGACGCCGTCAGCGTCACCTTGCCCGTGGGGTCGCCCGCGTACTGGCCCAGCTTCCACGCCGCGAGCCGCGCCACGGACTCCACGGCCGCCCGGTTCGGCCCGCCGCCGTCGAAGTCGCCGAGGACCGCGACGCCCGTCGACTCCCCGTCGAACCCGGGCGTGTGCGCGCCGCGCACCGGCAGGTCCGCGCCGCCCGCCCGGCCTTCGTAGATACGGCCGCACTTGTCGACGACGAAGTTGTAGCCGAGGTCGCCCCGGCCGGCCGCCTGGATGTCGTCCGCCATGAGCGCGCGTATCAGGGCGGGGGACTCGGCGCAGTTGTAGGCGTTGGTGCCGCCTGTGTCGTGGACGAACACCGCGCTGATCCGGTCGACGTACTCGGCCGTCCCCGTCACGGCCGACTCGTCCGCGCCCCACCCTGCCCGGCTGACGATCGGGGGGCGGGTGACGGTCGAGGGGCGGGCGGTGGGCACGTCGTCGGCGGCGGCCGTGCCGACGCCGGGCCCGACCACCGCGTACGACACCAGGCCCGCGCCACCGGCCACGACGGCCCCCAGCGCCCGCCAGGCCCTCCGCTTCGGCCCCAGCGGCTTGGACGCATGGCTCCTACGGCGACTCAAATGCCCCACCCCTGGATGAACGGTACGAAGACGCCACCCCGTCACAGGGGTGACCCCTCTATTCAGCGCACAGGACTCCGCGAACCTCGGCACCGGGGGTGCGGGTGTGGCTTATGTCACGGAGGGGGCGGAGAGGGCCGGTGGTCCCGCTTGCGGGGGATGCGCCCGGCCGCTGTGACACTTCCGCGAGGCGCGACGCAGAGGAGCGTGGGGGCTTGGCGACGTCCGGGACGGCCCCCGGGACAACGATCCCGGCACTGACGTGGCACTGCCACGGACAGTTTGGGGCCAGGGAGGGGAACCTCGGCGCGTGCAGGCGTACGACGGGGAACTGGGCGCGGCCGTCGCGCGGGCCCAGGCCGGGGACGAGGCCGCGTTCGCGGTGGCCTACCGGCTCGTGCAGCCCGGGCTGCTGGGGTATCTGCGCGGCATCGTCGGGGACGACGCGGAGGACGTCGCCTCGGACGCCTGGCTGGAGATCGCGCGGGACCTCGGGCGGTTCAAGGGCGACGGGGCGGGCTTCCGGGGCTGGAGCGCCACCATCGCCCGGCACCGGGCCCTGGACCATCTGCGGCGCCAGCGGGTCAGACCCCGGGCGACCGCGCTGGAGAACGACCTGCTCGAACTCCCGGGCACGCACAGCACCCAGGACCAGGCGCTGGAGAGCCTCTCCACCGAGCAGGCCCTGGCGCTCGTCGCCCGGCTGCCCCGTGACCAGGCCGAGGCCGTGCTGCTGCGCGTGGTCGTCGGTCTCGACGGCCCCGCCGCCGCCCGCGTCCTCGGCAAGCGCCCCGGCGCGGTCCGTACCGCCACCCACCGGGGCCTGAAGCGTCTCGCCCAGCTCCTGCGGAGCGAGGGTGTGACGGATGACGGCCCCCGGACGCTGGGGGAGTCGAGATGACCGACAGCGACGCCGGGCCGTACGGCGAGAGGGAAGGGCGCGAGATGCCGTCGGGCAGGACGGAGCCGGACAGGCCGTACACGGGTGACCGGCTGGACAACGGAGAGCGGGACGACACCTCGCCTGCCCCCACCCCGCCGCCGCCCTCGGCCTCCAGGGAGACCCCGTCCCCGGCTTCGCCGGACACCCCGTCCCCGGCTTCGCCGGACACCCCGTCCCCGGCTTCGCCGGACACCCCGTCCCCGGCTTCGCCGGACACCCCGTCCCCGGCTTCGCCGGACACCCCGTCCCCCGCCTCCCGTGACACCCCCTCCGTCGATTCCCTCCTCGCCGCCGCCGTGCGCGCGGGCGCGTCGGCCGACAGCGTGGGGGAAGCGCGTGCGGTGGCCGCGTTCCGTGCGGCCCGGGAGAGCGGGGCCCGTAACGCGCGCACCCGGCGGCGCGACGACTGGCGGCCGAACGCGCGGCGCCGCGTCCAACTGTCCATCCGCACCACCCTGGCCGTCCTGCTGGCCAGCCTCACCCTCGGCGGAGTCGCCTTCGCGGCGATCGACTCGGCCACACGCGGCGACAAGGGCGCCGACCGGGAGTCCGGGGAGTACGGAAGCGAGCGGCCCGCCCGCCCCGGCGCCGGTGCCTCCACCCGGCCCGGCCCCGCGGACGTCCCGCGCATCGACCCCTCGACACCGGCCACCTCCGCCCCGGCCGAGCAGGACGGCGCGTCCCGGGACCCGGACGAGTCCGACCGACGGGCCGACCGGCCGACCGACGCGAAGCCGACCGACGACAAGCCCACCGACGACAGCCGACGCCCGTCGCCCCGGCCCGCCGAACCGAACGGCCAGAACGGGGCGAACGCGACGAAGGTGCCCGACGAGGCGAAGGTGCCGGACGAGCCGGGCCCGCCGCGGGTGCCCGGCGGCGACCGGCCGGAGCCGACGGCTGCAAACGGGGTCACGAACGAGGTCACGAGCGAGGGCGGCGCGCGGCCGAACGCCCCGCAGCTCGCTCCGGAGCCGGGACAGAAGGCCCCCGGAACGAAGTGAGGCCGGCGTGCTCGCGAGACCCCCGTACTCGCAAGACACCCGGCCGACTCCGCCGATGGCAACGGTCGGGGCCGCCACCCCCCACAGGAGAGGCCCCGACCGTCGCGCGGCACGGGCCGCGCGGCGACCCGTACTCCCTACAGCGCCGCGTCCGCGTTTTCTGTCACACCTCGCCGCATCACGAGTTAGTTGCATGTTCTACGGACATGGACGGCCAACGGTTTCAGGCCGTAACGTGCCATTCGCGCCGGATCGTGGATGGCGGAAGACCACCACAACCATCGACGGCCCGGCACCGCACGATTCATTGAGGACCACGACAGCGAGAACCCGGTCCGCGAGAGCGGCGCCGGTGGAGGCGCAAAGAGGGGCGCGCGCGGGTGCTGGGGGACGACGCGGAGCTGACCGCCGCGGTGCTTGCGGCACAGAACGGGGACGAGACCGCGTTCCGGACTGTGTACCGCTCGGTGCACCCACGGCTGCTCGGGTACGTGCGGACGCTGGTCGGTGATCCCGACGCGGAGGACGTGACCTCCGAGTCCTGGCTCCAGATAGCCCGTGACCTGGAGCGGTTCAGCGGTGACGCCGACCGGTTCCGTGGCTGGGCCGCGCGAATCGCCCGCAACCGGGCCCTCGACCACATACGGATGCGGGGCCGCAGGCCCGCGATAGGCGGCGACGAGACCGAGCTGACCGGCCGGGCCGCCGAGTCCGACACGGCCGGCGAGGCGATGGAGGCCATGGCCACCGGCCGCACCCTCTCGCTCATCGCCCAACTGCCCCAGGACCAGGCGGAGGCGGTGGTCCTGCGGGTCGTGGTGGGCCTCGACGCGAAGACCGCCGCCCAGACCCTGGGCAAGCGCGCGGGAGCCGTACGGACGGCCGCGCACCGGGGGCTGAAGCGGCTCGCCGAACTGATCGGGGAGAATCCGGAGACGGCCGCCGAGGCCGACCCGGAGTCCGGCGATCCGCTGGACGCCGTACCCCCGCCGAGAGAACCGCGCGCACGCGCGGCTTCGTCCGCCGGTGTGACGCATACGCGTTCGCGGACGCAGAAGGATGTGTGATGGCCGACGAGCAGTACAGGTGGCTCAACCGCGACGCAGCGGAGCGGCTGCTGCGTGGGGAGCCGCTCGAAGCCGTCGACGCCGACACCCGTGACCGTGCCGCCCGGCTCGCCGAGGCGCTCGGTGCGCTGACCGCCGAGGTCGCTCCCGTCTCCTCGGAGACATCCGAACTCCCGGGCGAGGAAGCCGCGTTGGCGGCCTTCCGCAGCGCGCGAACGGCCCGCACAGCCGACTCGGCCGCCGCCCCCTCCGCCCCGGCACCTGACGACGGGCACCTCCCTGACGCCGGTCGCGGCAGCCGCACGCACACCGCCGCGCCCGCCGCCGACGCGGGAGTCGTCCACCTCGGACGCCCCGGGCGCCCGGCCACCGGTTCGGACCGACGCCGGGCCCGCTGGGGCCGGCCCGTACGGTTCGGGCTGGTCGCGGCCGTGGCCGCCGGGATGCTCGGCGGGGTCACGGCGACGGTCGGCGGCGGCGCGCTGACCGGCTTCCACGACGGCGAACCGGAACCCTCCGCCACCGTCTCCGCCGACCGGTCGCCGGACCGGCCGCTGCTGTCGCCGTCGCCGGACCCGCAGGGGGGCGACGACCGGCGCGGGGCGTGGGGCGACTCACGACCCGATGTGACCCCGGACGGCTCCTCGGAGGGCGACGTCCCCTCCGGCGAGGGCACCGACGGCGCCGACGAGGACGGCCGGACCGGTGACAGCGGGCAGAACGACACCCCCACCCAGGAGTGGTGGAACAAGGTCCTCTCCGCCTGCCGTGACGTTCGCGACGGCAAGGACCTGGGTGCCGACCGTCGGCGCGGCCTGGAGGACGCGGCGGGCGGCAAGGGCAAGGGGCAGCTGAAGCGGTACTGCGAGGACGTCCTGGCCGGCGGCTCCGACACCCCCGGTACCAAGAGGCGGCCGGGCGGGGGCGCAGGCACCGGCCGGGGTACCGGGGCCGGGTCCGGTACCCCGGACTCCGGCGGCCCGGTCGGCGGCGACAAGGCGCGTTCCGGCGACTCCGACGAGGACGACGACTCCCACCGCGGCAAGGGCCGCCACGGAAACGGTGCCGGCGACGGCAAGAACCGCCCCGGGCACGGCAAGGGCGGCAAGGGCCACGGCAAGGGCGGCAACGGTCACGGCCACACGGGCAACAAGGGTCACGGCCACCAGGGCGGCGAGAAGAAGGGCGGCGGGGGCAACGGCCACCGGAGTCAGCTCGCCGCAGCGGCGCGGATCGACGTCGCCATCCGCGTCACCCCCTCCTGACCTGCGCTTTCTCTTCCGTTACGAATTCTTTCGCGGAACGGGTAACACTTTTGGCCGCCCCGGCGCAGTAATGAGTGAGCCGACTGGTCATCGGCCGTCGCACGGAGCCGGGGTTCCCCCCGTACCTACGGCTCGTGCACCTCGGCGCGGGCGGGACACGTTCCCCGGTCCCGCCCGCGCCCCATAACCCCCGTGTTTCCCCCGTGGTCCCCCGTGACCCCGTACTTCCCCTGACGCGCCGGACGCGCTCCCGCTATGCCTCATGTGACGCACGTCACGAATGCGCTCGGCCTTCCTCGTCCGTCATCCCTCGCCCGTCACCAGTACACGACGACCTTGTCGCCGTTCCTGACCTGACCGAACAGCCGAGCGATCGCCGCCTCGTCCCGGACGTTGACGCAGCCGTGCGAGGCCCCGTAGTACCCGCGCGCCGCGAAGTCGGCGGAGTAGTGGACGGCCTGGCCGCCGCTGAAGAACATCGCGTACGGCATCGGGGTGTCGTACAGCGTCGACCAGTGGTCGCGGGACTTGAAGTAGACGCTGAAGACACCCTCGCGGGTCGGTGTGTACTCCGAGCCGAACCGCACCTCGACCGTCGTCAGCGTCCGGCCGTCCACCATCCAGCGCAGCGTGCGGCTCGTCTTGCTGATGCACAGCACCCGGCCCGTCATGCAGCGCGGATCGGGTGACGCGGCCGGCTGCCCTCCGTAGGCGTACAGGTCCCACTTGCCCGGCTCCCGCGTCATGTTCAGCAGCCGCGCCCAGGTCACGCTGTCCGTCTTCCCGGTCCGCGGCAGTCCCCGCTTGCCCTGGAAGCCCTTGACCGCCTGGACCGTCAGATCGTCGTACGTCCCCGTGGGCCCCGCGAAGAGCCACGCGATCTGCCGCAGCCGCGCCTGCAACTCGCGTACGTCCAGGCCCTCGTCGCCCTGCGACCAGAGCACCGGGGGAGGGGGTGCGGGGGTGGGCGTGGGCGTGGGCCTGGGGGAGGGCGGCGCGGTCGTCGGGGTCTTCTCGGGCGCCCCCTTCCCGTCGTGCCCACTCCCGCCCGTGGCCTCGTCCCCGCTGCCGGCCCCGTCGCGGTCGTCCTGCTTCGGGGTGCCGTCGGGCGGGACGGTCCCGTCGACGCGCACGGGCTGGCGCTGGCCGCCGTGCACCTCGATCCCCTGGGCCGTGCAGGCGCCGGCCATGGCGAGTGCCGCGAACGCGGCCACCGATCTCCGCATGTCCTTGATACGCATCGGGGTCCCCGTCGTCTCATGATCGCCGCGTTCGGTCGTTCTCCCGGACAGGTTGCCCGGACGTGACCCGTCGCGAACAAAGGGGCATGGTTGTGAGCAAGGTCCCAGCCAGAGGCACTCCAACGGAGGCACACATCATGGCGCGCGAGTCGGAGTCCGGGTTGCCCATCGAGCCGGTGTACGGGCCGGAGGTGCTGGAGGGCTGGGATCCGGCGGAGCGGCTGGGGGAGCCGGGTGGGTATCCGTTCACGCGGGGTGTGTACCGGTCGATGTACACGGGTCGTCCGTGGACGATGCGGCAGTACGCGGGGTTCGGTACGGCGGTGGAGTCCAATGCCCGTTACCAGCGGTTGATCGCGGCCGGGACGACGGGGTTGTCGGTGGCGTTCGACCTGCCCACCCAGATGGGGCACGACTCCGACGCTCCGCTCGCACACGGTGAGGTGGGCAAGGTCGGGGTGGCGATCGACTCGGTCGAGGACATGCGGGTGCTGTTCGACGGCATTCCGCTGGACCGGGTGTCGACGTCGATGACGATCAACGCGCCGGCCGCTCTGCTGCTGCTGATGTATCAGCTGGTGGGCGAGGAGCAGGGGGTGGCGGCGGACCGGCTGACGGGCACGGTCCAGAACGATGTGCTGAAGGAGTACATCGCGCGGGGGACGTACATCTTCCCGCCGAAGCCGTCGTTGCGGCTGATCGCGGACACCTTCCGGTACTGCGGGGCGGAGATCCCGAAGTGGAACACGATCTCGATCTCGGGCTATCACATGGCGGAGGCGGGTGCCTCGCCGGTGCAGGAGATCGCGTTCACGCTGGCGGACGGCATCGAGTACGTGCGTACGGCGGTGGCGGCGGGGATGGACGTGGACGATTTCGCGCCGCGGCTGTCGTTCTTCTTCGTCGCGCGGACGACGGTCCTGGAGGAGGTGGCCAAGTTCCGGGCGGCGCGGCGGATCTGGGCGCGGGTGATGCGCGAGGAGTTCGGTGCGAGGGACCCGAAGTCGCTGATGCTGCGCTTCCACACGCAGACGGCGGGGGTGCAGCTGACGGCGCAGCAGCCGGAGGTGAACCTGGTGCGGGTGGCGGTGCAGGGGCTGGCGGCGGTGCTGGGCGGGACCCAGTCGCTGCACACCAACTCCTTCGACGAGGCGATCGCCCTGCCGACCGACAAGAGCGCCCGACTCGCCCTGCGGACGCAGCAGGTGCTGGCGTACGAGACGGATGTGACGGCGACCGTCGACCCGTTCGCCGGTTCCTACGTGATCGAGAAGATGACCGACGACGTGGAGGCCGCCGCTGTCGAGCTGATGGGGAGGGTGGAGGAGCTGGGGGGTGCGGTGGCGGCGATCGAGCAGGGGTTCCAGAAGGGCGAGATCGAGCGCAACGCGTATCGCATCGCGCAGGAGACCGACGCCGGGGAACGGGTCGTGGTCGGCGTCAACCGGTTCCAACTCGATGAGGAGGAGCCGTACGAGCCGCTGCGGGTGGACCCCGCCATCGAGGCCCAGCAGGCCGAACGGCTGGCCCGGCTGCGCGCGCGCCGCGACCAGGGGGCGGTGGACACCGCCCTCGCCGCCCTGAAGAAAGCCGCCGAAGGCACCGACAACGTCCTCTACCCCATGCGCGAAGCCCTCAAGGCGCGTGCCACCGTCGGCGAGGTGTGCAACGCCCTGCGCGAGGTATGGGGCACCTACACCCCCGTCGACGCCTTCTGACCGGCTGTCGGACCCTCGTGCGACACTCCCTTTCATGTTCGGTGTCGTCGACCTCCCCACCTACCTGGCGGGCCTCGTCCTGATCGTGCTCCTGCCCGGGCCCAACTCCCTCTACGTGCTGTCCGTGGCCGCCCGGCGCGGGATACGGACCGGGTACCGGGCCGCCGCCGGCGTGTGGGTCGGGGACACCGTGCTGATGACGTTGTCGGCGGCGGGGGTGGCCTCGCTGTTGCAGGCCAACGCCGTGCTGTTCGGGATCGTGAAGTACGCGGGTGCCGGGTATCTGTCGTGGCTGGCGATCGGGATGCTGCGGGCCGCGTGGGGGATGTGGCGGAGCCGTCGCGAGCGGGTCGTGGAGGGGCCGGACGACGAGGTCGCGGAGGGCGAACGGCCGTTCCGGCGGGCCCTGGTGATCAGTCTGCTGAACCCGAAGGCGATTCTGTTCTTCGTCGCCTTCTTCGTGCAGTTCGTGGACCCGGGATACGCCTATCCGGCGCTCTCCTTCGTGGTCCTCGGCGCCTTCGCCCAGCTCGCCAGCTTCCTCTATCTGAGCGCGCTGATATTCAGCGGCACCAGGCTGGCCGCCACGTTCCGCCGCCGCAAGCGGTTGTCGGCGGGGGCGACCTCGGCGGCGGGGGCCCTGTTCCTGGGTTTCGCGGTCAAGCTGTCGCTGGCGAGCAGCGCGTAGCAGGGGCCGGCGCGGGCCGCGACCGCGGACCGCGGAAGGCGTCGAAGAGTGAGGGCGAAGCCCCGCGAGGCTTCGCCCTGTTCAGCTCGATTCAGTTCGGTCCTGCTTGTTGAGCCCGTTCAGCTCAGTCCACCCACCACTTGCCGCACTTGGTGACGCCGTCGAACTCGCCACAGGCGCGGGCGGCGTAGTTGGCGTTGAAGACGGACTGGGTGCGGCTGCCGGTGTAGGGGCCGCACATCTTCCAGCCGTCGCGCTTGGCCTGCTGATCGGTGACCGTGCCCTTGAAGTCGGGGAACGAGCGGTGGCTGCGGTCGACCCACAGCCGGTCGCCGGCCTTGCGCCCGGACTTGATCTCCGCGCGGCTGTAGCGGTCGAGCGCCGACTCGTTCTGCAGTTCGACACGGCGGCCGTTGAAGGTGAACGAGGCTCCTGACTCGACGGCCCTGAAGACGCCGACGACGGCGATGCCGTCGCAGTCGGCCTCGGTGGCCGAGGCCGCCGAGGCGGGGACGGCGACCAGGGCGCCGCTGCTGATCAGGACGGTCAGGGCCGCGACGGTGCGGCCCGCAAGGGGGTTCTTCACAAGCGTTCCTTTGGTGGGTGACTGTGCGAGTGGGGGGTGACGCCGCGCGATGCCGCGCCGGACACCCACAGGTTCGAGGACGCCGAGAACCCCTGGCAACAGCTGCCGCCCTACCGGGACAGTGAGACCATCTCGCCCCTGTGACCTGCGGAAACGGGATGCCTGTGGGACGCCTGTGGGACGTCGGTGGGATGTCTGTGGGACGCCGTCGGGAGGAGTCGTCCACAGAACCACGCCGGCATCACCGCCCCGCCCTCACCGCCCCGCCCTCAGCGCACGACCGCCCCGCGCCACCGCCCCGCCCGTCACCCCACCGGCCGACGTGCCGCCCTCGCCTTCCTGATCGCCCTCGTCACCACCGGCGGCAGCAGGTCCGCCGCCAGCCTGCGGGCCGTGCTGCGCGGTGGGCGGCGGCGGGCCGGGGGCTGGGGCGCGGGAGCCACCGGGGCGGGAGCCGGCGGCTCGGGCTCGGTCCAGTGGCGGGACTTCGGGAACTCCGGGGCCTTCATGCCCTTGGACTTGAGGCGCAGAATGCGGTGCCCGGCGGCCTGCTGCTTGCTGAGGTGGCAGTCGTCCCGGTCCGCGACCATGGCGAGCAGCGCCTCCTGGAGGGGCTCGGGATCGTCCCAGGTGCCGTAGAGCTTCTGCGTGCTGAGGCAGACGGGGTTGAGGCCCCGGTTGAGGACGGCCTCCCACGCGGCGATGGAGACGCCGGGCGTGTGCTCCGAGCGGAAGTCGTCGAGGACGACCAGCCCGCCGGGCAGGAGTATGTCCCGCGCGGCGGTGATGTCGGCCTCGACGTGCTCGTACAGGTGCGAGGCGTCGATGTGCACGAACCGGCAGGAGCGCGGTTTCACCTCCCCCGGGACGATCGAGCTGGGGCCCTGGAGGACCCGGGGCAGCTCGTCGTGGAAGGAGAGGTAGTTCGCCTCGAAGGCCCGACGGGTGAGCGTGCTGCGGTACGACTTGGTGGCCTCCGCCGCGTTGGCGTCGTCCGGTGCGTCGCTCTCGAAGAGGTCGCAGACCGTGTAGGCCTCGCCCTCCTGGAGGTGGCGGCCGAGGAAGATGGCGCTCTTGCCCATGTAGACGCCGACCTCCAGGAGGTCGCCCCTCTCGCCCGCGACCTCCTGTCGGTTCAGGAACCAGTCGAAGAGCAGTTGGTCGAGCACCGGGAACCAGCCGGGAACGTCGTCGAGTTCCCGGGGGAGTCGGATCGTGCCGTGTTCAGAGGTCATTTCAGAGGCCATGAGGACAGAAGACCTTCTTGCGTCGACGAGGCGAACAGGCGAACGGGCCTGGAACCTATGAGATGCCTTTGGCCCGGTCAAGGATGCTGCGGAGCCTCTCCCCGGAGGGGTTTTCGAATCCTCGCGTCGCATGAACAGTGGGCCAATTCCAGGTTCCGGGACCGTTCAGCGGCGGCGTCCACCGAGCGACGCCCGCAGCAGCGGCTGCAACGGACGTTCGACCCACCGGTGCAGCAGCCAGGCGAGCCCCAGCATCAGCGCCACGGTGAGCACGACGGTCAGGAGCGACGGAACACCCAGCCTCTGGTGCAGTCCCTGGACCACCGGCCAGCCCAGGTGCTCGTGCACGAGGTAGAAGGGGTACGTCAGGGCCCCCGCGGTGGTCAGCCAGGGCCAGTTGACGCGGTTGAGCAGCCCCAGCGCCACGGCACCCACGGCCACGAAGCCGACGGCGACGGCGAGGGCGATGCCGAGCTGGGAGCGGTAGGAGAAGTAGTCGGGGTTCGGGGCGTGCCACATCGCCTCGACCGTCTGGTACTGGCTCAGCAGCAGACTGAAGACCACGATCAGCCAGGCGGCGGTGTCCCGGCGGTCGCGGTGTACCAGATACAGGCCCATGCCGCCGATGAACAGGGACGCGTACTCCGGCATCAGGATCATGTCCAGCAGCGGTTCGCCCGAGCCCTGCGCGATGACCGAGGCCAGGGTCCAGCCGCCGCAGAACCAGATCACCCGTTTGCGGGTTACCCCGGGCAGCACCACGCACAACGCGAACAGGACGTAGAAGCGGACCTCCGCCCACAGCGTCCAGCAGACACCGAGGACGCGGTCCGCGCCGAGCGGCATCTGCAGCATCGTGAGGTTCACCAGGAACTCACTGACCGACACGCGCGCGTACGAGAGCCCCGGCAGCGCGAACACCGCCGCCACCAGGATCACCGCCGCCCAGTACGCCGGCAGCAGCCGGGACGCACGGGAGGCGAAGAACGCCTGCACCGAACGGCCCCAGCCGCTGGCACAGATCACGAACCCGCTGATCACGAAGAACGCCTGCACACCGGCCCAGCCGTAGGCGAGCCAGCTGTGGGCGGTGGGGAACTGCACGGAGGGCGACGCCCCCCATGCCTTCGCGATCTCCCCGTCCCGCCCACCGTAGTGATAGGCGGCGACGGACAGGGCGGCTATCAGCCGCAGCCCGTCGAGAGCGTAGAGCCGGGGCGCCGATCGACGGGCGCCCGCTGCCGCGCCCCCCAAGGGGCGCGGGGCCGCGTCGATGTGCGGCTCCGCCGCGGGGCGCGACAAGCCCTCACCGGCCCGCACTTCAGACTCGACACGATCATCGGTCTGTGTGGAAGAGGTCACCGCAGAGCTCATCCCAGCGTCGCCCGCTTGAGCGACCGGGCCCGCCGAGCGACCCTGCGCACCGTCGCGTTACGCGGAATGAACGCGAGCTGCACCGGAATCCCACCGGGCAGCCCGAGCGAGGTCAGCCGCCGCCGCTTGAAGTACCGCAGCGTGTGCGTGCTCAGATGCCGCGTCAGATACGCCTCGGTCTCCGCCCGCAGCGACGGGTAGATCTTCGACTGCATCGCGAACCCCACCGCCCGGACCAGGCTGTTGAGGTCGGACACCGCCGCGCTCGGCCGCTGCGAGGCGACCGCCGCCGCGTCACCCAGCTCCGGCAGCAGCGCGTCCACGATCGTGACGGGCACCCGGTTGCTGTTCTCGTACGGGGCGAGCCGGTCCAGCAGCGTGCCCGTGCCGACGCGGGCGACCGGGAGGCCGTACAGCGCGGAGGCGGTGAGCAGGGCCGTCGAGAAGCAGCCGACGACCAGGGCCGGACGCATCCGCTGGTAGAGCACCTCGGCGAGGACCGGCGTGTCCAGCACGGTCAGGTCGGCGCCGAGCCGCTCCGCCTCCTTCTCCAGTCCGCGCGACCAGCGGGCCGGGGCGCTGGGGTGCGGCTTGAACACGACCTTGGAGTGCCCGAGCGCGACGGCACCCTTCAGCATCCGTACGTGGAGGGCCTCCTCCTCCTCGGCGGTGAGGATGCCGAGCGCGGAGAGGTACTGGCCGAGCAGCAGCGCGGGCTCCTCGATCGCGGGCAACTCGTCGCCCGTGTCGACGAGTTCGGCCAGCACCTTCACGAAGGCGTCCGTCGGCACGATCTCCGCCTCGACGCCGAACTCGGTGAGCAGCAGCGGCTTGAGGTCCGGCACCAGGTCCAGGTGGAGGAGCCGGTCGATCCTCGTCCCCACCAGCGGGTCGATCTTGTTGCGGGTGGGACCGTAGCTCATCAGACCGTCGGCGTACACGGTCACGGGCGCGCCGGTGAAGATCTGGGCGACGCCGAGCGCCGGGTGGACCTGGATGGACTCCACGGCCAGTTCGACGTCGTCGTCGCCGAGGTTCCACAGCAGCCGCAGATGCCGCTCCCACAGCGGGACGTCGTCCATGCGGGGGGACCAACCGCCGGGGTGGAAGGGGGAGATGGTCTCGTTCCAGGAGATCACCTCGTCGAAGCGGGAGCGCAGCCGCTCGAAGCCGGGCATCTCGTCCGGGCCGGGGGCCGTCTCCGGGGTCGCCGCGTTGTTGGAGACCAGCAGGATGCGCCGGGAGGCGGGGCGGAAGCACTCGGTGTCCAGGGCGGCGGCCAGCGTGGCCGCGCCGTACAGCGTGGACGCCATGAAGATCTGCGTGGTCATGCGGCGACCCCCGAGGCGGCGGGACGGCGGCGCAGCCGGCGCAGCCGGGTGGCGCGCTGGACGTCCATGGAGTCGAGGGCGTCGTCGAGCACGTCCTGCGGCATTCTGCGCAGCGCGACCGCGCTCATCGACTTGAGTTTCCGTGCCACCGCCGGCTCGAACCTTTCGATGGATCCCAAATGGTGGGAGATAATCGCGCAATAAGTGCGCACGGCCTTGGGGAGAAGCTGGTCCGCGTCCCGGTCCTGCGCGGTCTCCGCGATGACCTGGTCGAATGCGCGAATGAAATCGAGCTGTCGTACGTCGCCGATCTGGGTCAGCGAAGAGGCCACACCGCGCCGGTAGAAGACGCCGAGCAGCCCCACCGTGGCGAACGAATCGGCCTCCCGGTGGAGCTTCCAGATCCACGGCCGGTCCTCGGCCGTGCGCAGCCCGTGGGTGAAGTGCAGCACACCCTTGTCGACCAGTCGGCGGTGGTAGATGCCCGCCCAGGCGAACGCGTAGTCGACGGAGGTCGAGCGGTCCGCGGGCAGGATCGCGTCGCGCGGGTTCATCACCACGCCGCGCCGCCCGTTGGGCACGCGGTGGATCGAGCGGGCCCGCGCGGTGCACTGGACATGGTCCGTACGCACGAAGTCGCAGCCCAACTCCTCGATGGCACCGAGCAGTTGAGGGTAGTACCCGGGGGCGAGCCAGTCGTCCCCGTCGAGGAACGTGAGGTACTCGCCGCGGGCCTTGTCGATGCCCGTGTTGCGCGCGGTCGCCAGTCCTCCGTTCTTCTCGTGTCTGACGTACACCGCCCCCGGCAGCTCGCGCTCCGCGCGCGCGAGAATGTCCGGTGTCTCGTCGCGGGAGCAGTCGTCGACGAGAATGAATTCGAAGTCCTCACGAGCGTTGGCTCCGAGGCTCTTCAGGGTGTCGGGCGCGTATTGCTGCACGTTGTAGAACGGCACGATGACGGAGAGCTTGACCACCCCCGTGACGTTAGGCGGCCCTCCGGCATTCGTCTTGACCACCTGCTTGATGTCAGGTGAACGACGCGTGGCGGAACCGTGAACCAGATGCTTTCCGGTGCCATTCGCGCCCCGATTCGCCGTTCGGCGATGTGCTGTTAACCCTTTGTTGTATTCGGGTTGGGCCGTTCAACGGAATCGCTTCCTAGCGTCTTCGATGTGCCAGCAAGTGCTACGAACGGCCTGCGAGTCGCCGTACTCGCGGATTCCGACACCCGGTGGAAATGGGGCGCGCTCACCGCGACCCGTCTCGCTCCGGAGAACGCGGACATCCGCCTGGACGGCTTCCTCCTGCGCGGCCGAGCCACCCCCACCGCCCGCCAGCTCCAGGAGGTCGGCGTCCGCCCCGACTCCCTGCGCGAGGTGACCGGCCTCGAATTCCTGCGCACCATGAAGGAGGCCACGAAGGACGGCACCGACGAGAACGCTCACGAGGACGCGTACGACGTCGTCGTGCTCTCCCTCGTCGGCGGGGGCGTCCAGGCGATGCTGCACGGCCTGCGCCGGGCCTGGGCGGGGCGCACGAAGCGGCCCGTGGTCGTCACCGGTTACGTCGGTGTCGTCTACGAGAAGCTCGCCGACGGTCTGCTGCTGCGGCACGGCGCGGACCTCGTCCTCGCCAACTCCCGCCAGGACGCGGACCGTTTCCGGGCCGTGTACGAGGGCGTGGGCGCGGACGCCTCCTCGGTCACCGAGGTCGCCCTGCCGTTCCTGGGCGGCAGCCCGTACACCGGCACCCGGGACCCCTACACGGTCGTCTTCGCCGTCCAGCCGTCCGTCCCGGACAACCGCAAGGACCGGACGTACCTGCTGAACCGCCTCGTCCAGCACGCGAGGCTGCACCCGGACCGCCAGGTGCTGCTGAAGCTGCGCTCCAAGCCGGGCGAGCACACCACGCACATCGAGGAACTCCCCTACCAGAAGCTGGCGGAGAAGCTCCCCGGCGGTCTGCCGGCCAACTTCCGCCTCTCGTACGGGAACATGGGCGAGGTCCTCGACACCACCGACCTGCTGGTCACCGTCAGCTCCACGGCCGCCCTGGAGTCGCTGCACCGCCGGATCCCCACCGTCGTCCTCACCGACCTCGGGATCCGCGAGACCCTCGGCAACCACCACTTCGTGGGCTCGGGCTGCCTCGCCTCCTGGGACCAGCTGGACGCCGGGTACGAGCCGGCGCCGGACCCGGAGTGGGTGGCCCGGCAGGGCGTCGCCGCCGGCGGCACCTCCGGGACGGCCTCCGGGCAGGGCTCGTACGCCACCGCCTTCGACGCGGCCCGCACCCGCATCGCGAAGCTGGTCGCGGCGCCCGAACTGCCGCCCCTCGCCCCGTACTACACGCCCGTCACCGCGCCCGGCTACCTCCCCGGCATCCTCGCCCGCCACCACCTCGGCCCCGACGGAACACCGCTGCCCGGGGCGCCCGCCGCCGACCGGCAGGCCGGACCCGTACGGCAGATCGTGCGCCGGGCCGCACGCGGCGCCTACCGCCACGGGGTGCAGCGCGTGGCGCCCGTCATCCGCCGGATGGGGGAGCTGTGAGCCGCCGCCCCTCCGCCTCGCAAGAGCCGCAAGGAGTTCCCGACATGTCCCACCCGGAAGCGGGCCAAGCGCCTTCCGCCCGCCGCGTCCTCGCCGTGATCCCCGCGCGCGGCGGCTCCAAGGGCGTCCCCGCGAAGAACCTCGCCCCCGTCGGCGGCGTCCCGCTGGTGGCCCGCGCGGTCCGCGAGTGCCTCGCCGCCCAGCTGGTGACGGACGTCGTCGTCTCCACCGACGACCACGCCATCGCCGCCGCCGCCCGTGAGTCCGGCGCCGAGGTGGTCCTGCGTCCCGCCGCCATCGCCGGCGACACCGCCACCTCCGAGGCCGCCGTCCTGCACGCCCTGGACGCCCACGAGTCCCGGCACGGCGCCCCGGTCGACGTCGTCCTCCTCGTCCAGTGCACCAGCCCGTTCATCCTCCGCGAGGACATCGACGGCGTGGCCCGGGCCGTCGTCGAGCACGGCGCCGACACCTCCCTCACCGTCGCCCCGTTCCACGGCTTCATCTGGCGGGACACCGCCGACGAGCCCGCGACCGCCGAGGCCGCCCACCCGGGAGCCGTGGCCGGTGAGACGCCGGAACCCACCGACACCGCCGGCGGCTACGGCGTCAACCACGACAAGTCCTTCCGCCCCCGGCGCCAGGACCGCCCGCAGGACCTGCTGGAGACCGGCGCCGCCTACGCCATGGACGCGGCCGGACTGCGCAAGCACCAGCACCGCTTCTTCGGCCGGACGGAACTCGTCCGCACCGACCCCGCCCGGGTCCTGGAGATCGACGACCCGCACGACCTCGCCCGCGCCCAGGCCCTCGCACCGCTCTTCGACGCGAACCGCCCCGGCGCCCTCCCCACCTACGACGACATCGACGCCGTAGTCCTCGACTTCGACGGCACCCAGACCGACGACCGGGTGTTGATCGACTCCGACGGACGGGAGTTCGTCTCCGTGCACCGCGGCGACGGACTCGGCATCGCGGCCCTCCGCAGGAGCGGCCTGAAGATGCTCATCCTGTCCACGGAACAGAACCCGGTCGTCGCCGCACGGGCCCGGAAGCTGCAGATCCCGGTCCTCCACGGCATCGACCGGAAAGACCTCGCACTGAAGCAGTGGTGCGAGGAGCAGGGCATCGCGCCGGAGCGCGTGCTCTACGTCGGCAACGACGTCAACGACCTCCCGTGCTTCGCCCTCGTGGGCTGGCCCGTGGCGGTCGGCAGCGCCCACGACGTCGTACGCGGCGCCGCACGCGCGGTCACCACCGTCCCCGGCGGTGAAGGCGCGATCCGGGAGATCGCCGGCTGGATCCTCGGCCCCTCCCTCGACTCTCTCGACTCCCTCACCAAGTAAGGAAATCCTCAGTCATGAGCACCAACTCCCGTCTGCGCACGTTCGGTTCGAAGACCGCCGGCCCGGGTCACCCCGTCTACGTCGTCGGTGAGATCGGCATCAACCACAACGGTGAGCTGGAGAACGCCTTCAAGCTGATCGACGCCGCCGCCGAGGCCGGCTGCGACGCGGTCAAGTTCCAGAAGCGCACCCCCGAGATCTGCACCCCCCGCGACCAGTGGGACATCGAGCGCGACACCCCCTGGGGCCGCATGACCTACATCGACTACCGCCACCGTGTGGAGTTCGGTGAGGACGAGTACCGCCAGATCGACGAGTACGCCAAGAGCAAGAACATCGACTGGTTCGCCTCCCCGTGGGACACCGAGGCCGTCGCCTTCCTGGAGAAGTTCGACGTCCCCGCCCACAAGGTGGCCTCCGCCTCCCTGACCGACGACGAGCTGCTGCGCGCCCTGCGCGCCACCGGCCGCACGGTCATCCTCTCCACCGGCATGTCGACCCCGAAGCAGATCCGCCACGCGGTCGAGGTCCTCGGCTCCGACAACATCCTGCTCTGCCACGCCACCTCGACGTACCCGGCGAAGGCCGAGGAGCTGAACCTCCGCGTCATCAACACCCTCCAGGCCGAGTACCCGAACGTCCCGATCGGCTACTCCGGCCACGAGACGGGCCTGCAGACCACCCTCGCCGCCGTCGCCCTCGGCGCCACCTTCGTCGAGCGCCACATCACCCTCGACCGCGCCATGTGGGGCTCCGACCAGGCCGCCTCCGTCGAGCCCCAGGGCCTGACCCGTCTGGTCCGCGACATCCGCACCATCGAGGCCTCCCTCGGCGACGGCGTCAAGAAGGTCTACGAGTCCGAGCTCGGCCCCATGAAGAAGCTGCGCCGTGTCACCGGCGTCGTCGCCGAGGCGGAGATCGCCGTGGCGGCGGGCGAGCCGGTCGGCGTCTGACCCTCGGCCCCGGCCACCAGTAGATCCGTACTCACGGAAGCGACGGACATACGTCGATGAGCCCCCGCACCGGAACCGCCGGCCCCCACACTCTCGCCTTCGTCGAGAGCCCGGTACAGCTCCTGAACGTGCTGGAGTGGGCGCACACCCACGCCCTCGGCACCCCCGAGGACCCCGCCGCGGGGCCCTTCGGTTCCGGTGGCGCGGGGCTCACCCTGGTGATCCTGTCGCCGAACGACCCCATGACCCGGGGCCAGCTGCGCCGCATGGCGGAGCTGGCCCGGGACGAGGGCCACGACGTGCGCTGGGAGGAGGCGCGCGGCGGCACCGCCGCCCCCTTCCGCACCGTCGGCGGCCTCGCCCCGCTGCTGCGCGCGGCGCGCCGCATCGTCCTGGGCGACCCCTTCTCCCGGTATGTCCAGCTCCTGCTGACCATCACCCGGGCATCGGACGTGGTCGTCGTCGACGACGGCACCGCGACCATGGAGTTCGTCTCCCAGCTGGCCCGGGGCGAACGCCTCGTGCGCTGGCACCGCAAGGGCGGCCGCCCCGGCCCCCGCGACCTGATCTTCGCCCCGGTCTCCTCCAAGGCCCGTAAGCGCCTCACGCCGACCCCCGGCCGGCGCGTCGAGGTCTTCTCCTCCATGCCGATCGACGAGACCCCCGAGGGCGTCACCGTCACCGCCAACGACTTCTCCTGGACCCGCTCCCGCTTCGGCCCGCCCCGCATCACCAAGGGCGCCGACCTCGTGGGCACCTCCCTCGTGGAGACCGGCGTGGTCGACGGCGACCGCTACCTCGAAGCCGTCCGCTCCCTCGCGAAGGCCCACGGCGCCACCCGGTACTTCGCCCACCGCCGCGAGAGCGCCGAGAAACTCCACACCCTCGGCGCCGAGACGGGCCTGGAGATCGTCCGGCCCGACCTCCCGCTGGAACTCATCGCCCGCCGCGGCCCCATCGGCCGGACGATCCTGAGCTTCCCCTCGACGGTCGTCCACACCCTGCCCCTGGCCCTGGCCGGCACGGACGTGCGCGTCGCCGTCTGCGACATCGACCCCAGCTGGCTCACCGAGAACGCCTCCCCCCGCGCCCAGGGCTTCCTGTCCGGCGTGACGGGCACGGCCCGCGACGTCCACCGCCTGTCGTCGGTGGCGTCGGCCTGAGGGAACCGGCGCGACCCGTCCCGCTCGCCCGTGATCCCCGTCACCTTCGGCACGCGGGAACCACCCGGTCGATCCGCCCGCCGCCCGCGCCCCCGCGCGGGCCCACAACCGCAGGCCACCGCACCCGTCCCGCCTTGTAGCAGCAGTGTTCCGGCCGTTTCGTCGAACACATGACGTAGCCGACCGGTCGCGCGGTGGTGACGCTTCCGCCACCGTGGGACGGCGGATACGTGGTAAGGGTGGAGTGTGGGAATCGTTCGGGCACCCCCGAACGTTTAGACGATGGGATTCGCGGGCAAACCCGGCGCTCCCGTCTCCGAGGGCCACCCGCACCGAAAGACGGACGGGTATACCCATCCCTGCCAATACGTATGCGTTGTGCGGCCGGAAAACTTCCCCTTACGGGCTGATTTTTTGTTGATCGAGGGTTAGAAGGTCGCCCGATCGCCCTACCCTTCAGAGGGTGAACCAACTGATGTCCCGAGAGTCCGAGGCCGATCTGCCAGGGGAAGCCGAAGCGTCGCTCCCCGGCACGTTGCCGGAAGCCCTGCGTGCCGAACTCGTCGCGTTCCGCCGCGACTTGCACATGCACCCGGAGCTCGGCAACCAGGAGTTCCGCACCACCGCCGCCATCAAGGCCCGCCTGGAGAAGGCAGGGCTCAGGCCGCGCGTGCTGGACAGCGGAACCGGACTCATCTGTGACATCGGCGACTGGAGCGGCGCCGACCACTCCGCGCTCGCGCTGCGCGCCGACATCGACGCCCTCCCCATCCCGGACACCAAGGTGGACTGCGACTACCGCTCCACCGTCCCGGACCGCGCCCACGCCTGCGGCCACGACGTGCACACCACCGTCGTCCTCGGCGCCGGCCTCGTCCTCGCCGACCTGCACCGCAAGGGCGAGCTGCCCCGCCCCGTCCGGCTGATCTTCCAGCCCGCCGAGGAGGTGCTGCCCGGCGGCGCCGCGGACGTGATCAGGACCGGCTCGCTCGAAGGCGTCGGCCGGATCATCGCCGTCCACTGCGACCCCCGCGTCGACGCTGGCCGCATCGGGCTGCGCCACGGCCCCATCACCTCGGCCTGCGACCGGCTGGAGCTCTCCCTGGACGGTCCGGGCGGCCACACCGCGCGCCCGCACCTCACCACCGACCTCGTCACCGCCGCCGCCCGGGTCGTCACCGACGTTCCCGCGCTGGTCGCCCGCCGCTTCGACGCCCGCGCCGGGCTCGTCGTGACCTGGGGCCGCATCGAGTCGGGCCACGCGCCGAACGTCATCCCGCAGCACGCCGAGCTCTCCGGCACCGTCCGCTGCCTGGACATCAACGCCTGGCGGCAGGCCCCCGACCTGATCCACGAGGCGGTCCAGGAGGTCGCGGTCATGCACCGCGCCAAGCCCGAGATCAACTACATCCGGGGCGTCCCGCCGGTCGTCAACGACCCCGTCGTCACCGAGCTGCTGCACGACTCGATGGTGGCCCGGCGCGGCGTGAAGTCCGTCGAGGACACCGAGCAGAGCCTCGGCGGCGAGGACTTCTCCTGGTACCTGGAGCACGTCCCCGGCGCCATGGCCCGCCTGGGTGTCCGCCGCCCGGGCGACCTCACGGTCCGCGACCTCCACCAGGGCGACTTCGACGCCGACGAGCATGCCATCACCGTCGGCGTGGAGCTCTTCACCGCCGCCGCCCTCCTCGACGCGCGGATGCGCGTCCTCGACGCGGCCGCCCGGTAACCCCTCCCGCCCCCTCGGCTTGCGCCCCGCCCACCCTCGCGGCAGCCTGGTGCGCGTGTCCGGACGACCCCCGTACGGACCGCGCACCTTCACGCTGAAGTCACCCCATGTGCACGGATCGCGAGGGCCGGCGAAGGTGCCGTGCCCGACTCGTCCCTTTCGATCCCCTGGTTCACGAGGGCGTAACGGCCACCGGCACGAATGGATAACGGCCAGTCGAAACCCCGTTCCCAGGAGTGTCTACGCGCGTTAATGTGCGCCGAACTGAGCACCCGGCTGCGGGGCTTTGGAGAAGATGGGGAACTTCAAAATGCGTCGGATTTCCAAACTGACCCGCGTCGCGGTGGGGGTCGCGTCGCTGGCGCTGGCCGCCACGGCCTGTGGTGGCACGAGCAGCGAGAGCGGCAACGGCGACAGCGAGACCACCAAGGGCGAAAAGGGCCTCGCGATCGCGTACGACATCGGCGGCAAGGGCGACCAGTCCTTCAACGACGCCGCGTACGCGGGCCTGGAGAAGGCTCAGAAGGAGTTCGGTTACCAGACCGAGGACATCGAGCCGACCGAGGGCGAGACGGACGCCGACAAGCAGCAGCGTCTGGAGTCCCTGGCCAAGCAGGGCTACAACCCGGTCATCGGTGTCGGCTTCGCCTACGGCCCCGCGATGGAGGCCGCGTCCAAGCAGTTCCCGGACACCACCTTCGGCATCGTGGACTCGGTCGTCGAGGGCGACAACGTCGCGTCCCTCGTCTTCGCCGAGCAGGAGGCCTCCTACCTCGCCGGTGTCGCGGCCGCCAAGGCCACCAAGACGAACACCGTGGGCTTCGTGGGCGGCGTCGACATCCCGCTCATCCACAAGTTCGAGGCCGGCTACAAGCAGGGCGTCGAGGACACCAGCGGCGGCAAGGTCAAGGTCGTCTCGCAGTACCTGACCCAGACGGCCGAGGAGGGCGGCTTCTCCAGCCCCGACAAGGGCAAGGCCGCCGCCGAGGGCCAGATCGAGAAGAACGCCGACGTCCTGTACCAGGCCGCCGGCCTCTCCGGCCAGGGTGTCATCGAGGCCGCCGCCAAGGCCAAGGTCTGGGCGATCGGCGTCGACTCCGACCAGTACAACCAGGAGGCCCTGGCCCCCTACAAGGAGTACATCCTCACCTCCGCCCTCAAGGACGTCGGCGGCGCGGTCTACGCCCTCGCCAAGTCCGTCGAGGACGACAAGCCCCTCAAGGGCGTCCAGACCTTCGACCTGAAGGTCGACGGCGTGGGCCTCGCCGACTCCAACCCGAAGATGGGCGAGATCGCCGGCCTCACGGACGCGGTCGCCAAGGCCAAGAAGGAAATCATCGACGGCACGATCAAGGTGAAGACCGAGTAACGGTCACACCTCTGCAAGTGCTGACGGGCGGGGCGGGTGTACACGTACACCCGCCCCGCTCACTTGTGCCGCCCGGGTACCTCAGGGGCGCGAGGAACTGCGCGACCAGCCACAACACACCCGCAGCCGCGACCCGGCCGAATCCACCCCCCACCACGCGCCCCCCAACCCCCGGCCACCCTTGCAACACGGCCCCATAACAACCCGGCCCACCAGGCTTCACCCGAAGGGTCTACGCGCGTTACTCTGCGGCGAAAGCCATATAAGGCGCCGATGCTGTGAAGCACTACTGGTCAGTACTCTGATCCGTACCCTCCGGCGCTGTACGACAGGAGCACCACACATGCGCCGGGTTTCCCGTCTCGCGGTCGCGGGCGCAGCGACCGCCTCCCTCGCCCTCGCCCTCACCGCCTGCGGCGGCACCTCGACGGACGCCTCGTCGTCCGCCGACTCCAAGGGCGACCTGGGCCTCGCCATCGCGTACGACGTCGGCGGCAAGGGCGACCAGTCCTTCAACGACGCGGCCTACGCGGGCCTGGAGCGGGCGAAGGAGGAGTTCGGGTACAAGACGCAGGACATCGAGCCCACCGAGGGCGAGACGGACGCCGACAAGGAGCAGCGCCTGGTCTCCCTGGCCAAGCAGGGCTACAACCCGGTCGTCGGCGTCGGCTACGCCTACGCGACGGCCGTGAAGGCCGCCGCCGAGCAGTACCCGGACACCACCTTCGGCATCGTCGACGACTCCACGGTCCAGCTGGACAACGTCGCGGACCTGGTCTTCTCCGAGGAGCAGGCCTCGTACCTCGCCGGTGTCGCGGCGGCCAAGTCCACGAAGACGAACACCGTCGGCTTCGTCGGCGGCGTGGACATCCCGCTGATCCACAAGTTCCAGGCGGGCTTCGAGCAGGGCGTCAAGGACACCAACCCCAAGGCCAAGGTGCTCACCCAGTACCTCACCCAGACGGCCGAGGAGGGCGGCTTCTCCAGCCCCGACAAGGGCAAGACCGCCGCCGAGGGCCAGATCGAGAAGAAGGCCGACGTCGTGTACGCGGCGGCCGGTCTCTCCGGTCAGGGCGTGATCGAGGCCGCCGCCGCGAACAAGATCTGGGCGATCGGCGTCGACTCCGACCAGTACGCGCAGGAAGCCCTCGCGAAGTACAAGGACTCCATCCTGACCTCGGCGACGAAGGACGTCGCCAAGGCGGTGTACAACCTGGCGAAGTCGGTCGAGGACGGTAAGCCCGCGACCGGTATCGTCAGGGGCGATCTGAAGACCGGCGAGGTCGGCCTCGCCGACTCCAACCCGAAGTTCAAGAGCGACACCGAGCTCCAGGAGGCCATCGCCACGGCCAAGGAGAAGATCATCGGCGGCGAGATCAAGGTCAGGACCAGCTGATCCAGGTCGACACCGACCGACCCAGCCGTACCACGAGCAGCCGGGCGATCGAGGGGGAGTCTCGGACACCACCGAGGCCCTCCCGAAGTCGCCGGTAACCGCGGGGTTACGTCCGCTCAACGGGGCACGGGGAGTATCGCTCCCTGTACCCCGTTGTCCCGGTGCGTCGCCGCCCAATTTCGATGCCGTAGGGGCGCTACGCGCGTAGACGACCCCCCTTTCCCAGGAGAGTGCGCCATCAACGCGTCCAGCAGCCCTCCGGCCGACGCGGCGGTCAACGACTCGGTGACCGCCGTCGAACTCGCCGGGATCACCAAGCGATTCCCCGGCGTCGTGGCCAACCACGACATCCACCTGACCGTCCGCAAGGGCACCGTCCACGCCCTCGTCGGCGAGAACGGCGCCGGCAAGTCGACCCTGATGAAGATCCTCTACGGCATGCAGAAGCCGGACGAGGGCACCATCGCGGTCGACGGCGAGCAGGTCTCGTTCTCCTCCCCGGCCGACGCCATCGTGCGCGGCATCGGCATGGTGCACCAGCACTTCATGCTCGCCGACAACCTCACGGTCCTGGAGAACGTGGTCCTCGGCAGCGAGAAGCTCCACGGCATCGGCGCCAAGGCCCGCCGCAAGATCAAGGAGATCTCCGACCGGTACGGCTTCGGGGTCCGCCCCGACGTCCTGGTCGAGGAGCTCGGCGTCGCCGAGCGCCAGCGCGTGGAGATCCTCAAGGTCCTCTACCGGGGCGCCCGCACCCTGATCCTGGACGAGCCCACCGCCGTCCTGGTGCCCCAGGAGGTCGACTCCCTCTTCGCCAACCTGCGCGAACTCAAGGCGCAGGGCCTCGCCGTCATCTTCATCTCGCACAAGCTGGGCGAGGTGCTGTCCGTCGCCGACGAGATCACCGTCATCCGGCGCGGCACCACCGTCGGCACGGCCGTCCCCGCCGAGACCACCCCGCGCCAGCTCGCCGAGCTGATGGTCGGCAGCGAACTGCCCACCCCCGAGACGGCCGAGTCCACGGTCACCGACCGCCCCGTCCTCACCGTCAAGGACCTCCGCCTGGAGGCCGTCGGCGGCAAGGCCCTGCTCGACGACATCAGCTTCACCATCCACGCGGGCGAGGTCCTGGGCCTCGCCGGTGTCGAGGGCAACGGCCAGACCGAGCTGGTCGACGCGCTGATCGGCCTGAAGTCCGCCGACTCCGGCACGATCGCGCTGGCCGAGGAGGACATCACCACCTGGGCCACCCGCAAGCGCCGCGAACAGGGCGTCGGCTACATCCCCGAGGACCGCCACCGGCACGGTCTGCTCCTGGAGGCCCCCCTCTGGGAGAACCGTATCCTCGGCCATGTGACCGAGCGGCCCAACGCCAAGGGCGTCTGGCTCGACCCGAAGGCCGCCCAGGAGGACACCCGCCGGATCGTCGCCGAGTACGACGTCCGCACCCCCGGCATCGACGTCACCGCCGCCTCCCTCTCCGGCGGCAACCAGCAGAAGCTGATCGTCGGCCGCGAGATGAGCCACAAGCCGCGCTTCCTGATCGCCGCCCACCCCACCCGTGGTGTCGACGTCGGCGCGCAGGCCCAGATCTGGGACCAGATCCGTGAGGCCCGACGCGAGGGCCTGGCCGTGCTGCTGATCTCCGCCGACCTGGACGAGCTGATCGGCCTGTCCGACACCCTCCGGGTGATCTACAACGGCAAGCTGGTCGCCGACGCCGACCCGGCCACCATCACCCCCGAGGAACTGGGCTCGGCCATGACCGGCGCCGCCACCGGCCACCTCGAACACGAAGAGACCCCCGAGACGCGGGCAGAGACCCCCGAGACTCCCGACCTGCGCAAGGCCCCCGAGGCCGGCGAGTCTCCGGAAGACGAGGCCAACTGATGAAGAAGTTCGACAAGGAGCGGGTGCTCCTCGCCGTCGCCGGCCCGGTCCTCGCGCTCGCCGTGGCCTTCGCGCTGACCGCGATCGTGCTGCTGGCCTCCGGCAAGAACCCGGTCGAGCCGTTCTCGATCATGTTCGAGCAGGCCTCGTTCTCCGACATCCAGGTCCGGATCATCAACCAGGCCTCGCTGTACTACATCGCGGCCCTCGCGGTGGCCATCGGCTTCCGGATGAACCTCTTCAACATCGGGGTCGACGGCCAGTACCTCCTCGGTGCCATGATCACCGCGATCGTCGGCGCCCACGTCGACCTGCCGGCCGCGATCCAGATCCCGCTGCTGATGCTCACCGCGATCCTCACCGGCGCCTTCTGGGCCGGCATCGTCGGTGTCCTCAAGGTCACCCGGGGCGTCAGCGAGGTCGTCGCCTCGATCATGCTGAACGCGATCGCGACCTCCGTCATCGGCTACCTCTGGCTGCCGAACGTCTTCGGCGTCAAGGTCGGCAACAACAACACCACCGGCGAGATGGCCGAGTCGGGCTGGGTGCCCGGCATCGACATGGGCAAGGCCGGCGAGATCTACGGCCTGGTCCTGCTCGCCGTCCTCCTCGGCGTCGGCTACTGGATCGTGATCAACCGCACCCGCTTCGGCTTCGACCTGCGCGCCTCCGGCGCCTCGGAGTCGGCCGCCGCCGCCAGCGGTGTCGACCCCAAGCGCATGGTCCTCACCGCCATGCTGATCTCCGGCGGTGTCGCGGGCCTCGCGGGCCTGCCGATCCTGCTCGGCGACACCCACACCTACAGCCTCAACTTCCCCACCGGTATCGGCTTCCTCGGTATCGGCATCGCCCTCCTCGGCCGCAACAGCCCCGTCGGCATCGCCTTCGCCGCCCTGCTCTGGGCCTGGCTCGACAAGGCCTCCCCGGAGCTGGACTTCCACGGCTACGACAAGGAGATCGCGGTCATCATGCAGGGCCTGATCGTGCTCTCGGTCGTCGTCTCCTACGAGACCGTCCGCGAGTGGGGCCTGCGCCGCCAGCAGCGCCGCGTCGGCGCCGAGCTCGCCGCCGGGAACGTCCTCGGCGCCGACAACAACACCACGAAGGAGGTGGCTGGCCGATGACCACGAGCACCACCGCGACCGACCTCAACCAGCCCTCGCTGGAGCCGACCGCCCCCACCGGGCGCAAGATGTCGCTGCCCGTGCTGCTGCTGGTCATCGCCGGCGTCCTGGCACTCACCTCGATCGTCCGCATCATCACCGGCGCCGACGGCATCACCAACGTCAGCCAGATGTCCACCGCGCTGGAACTGGCCGTCCCCATCGGCCTGGCCGGCCTCGGCGGTCTGTGGGCCGAGCGCGCGGGCGTCGTCAACATCGGCCTCGAAGGCATGATGATCCTCGGCACCTGGTTCGGTGCCTGGGCGGGCTTCCAGTACGGCCCCTGGACCGGCGTCCTGGTCGGCATCGCCGGCGGCGCGATCGGCGGCCTGCTGCACGCCTTCGTCACCGTCACCTTCAACGTCAACCACATCGTCTCCGGTGTGGCGATCAACATCCTCGCCCTCGGCGCCACCCGCTACCTGGCGCCCCTCGCCTTCGAGGGCCACCAGGGCGGTTCGGCCAAGCAGTCCCCGCCGGTCGAGTCCATCGGTGACTTCACCATCCCGGGACTGTCGGACGCGCTGACCGAACTCAACTCCAAGGGCTGGTTCTTCGTCTCCGACCTCGCCGGCCTGCTCGGCGGTCTGGTCACCAACGTCTCGTGGCTGACCCTCGTCGCCGTCGCCCTGGTCCCCGCCACCTGGTGGGTCCTGTGGCGCTCCGCCTTCGGTCTCCGGCTGCGCTCCTGCGGTGAGAACCCGGTCGCCGCCGAGTCCCTCGGCGTCAACGTCTACAAGTACAAGTACCTCGCCGTGATCATCTCCGGCGGGCTGGCCGGCCTCGGCGGAGCCTTCCTCTCCATCGTCGCCAACCCCTTCTACCTGGAGGGCCAGACCAGTGGCCGCGGCTTCATCGGTCTCGCCGCGATGATCTTCGGCAACTGGATGCCGGGCGGCCTCGCCCTCGGCGCCGGCCTCTTCGGCTACACCGACAGCCTCAACCTGCGCGGCGGCTCCGAGAACGTCCACGCCCTGCTCCTGCTCGGTGCCCTCCTGCTGGTCATCGGCGCGATCTGGCAGGCCGTGCGCAAGAAGTACGTCGCCGCCGCGATCACCTTCGTCGTCGGCGCCCTCGTCTTCACCTGGTACTCGACCACCAACGAGGTCCCGAACCAGGTCGTCGCCGCCACCCCGTACGTCATCACCCTGATCGTCCTCGCGCTCTCCGCCCAACGCCTTCGGATGCCGAAGGCGGACGGACTGCCGTACCGCAAGGGACAGGGCAAGTGACCGCCGGCGCACCGGCCGAGGCCGACTGGGACGAGCTGCGCGCGGTCGCGCGGGACGCCATGTCCCACGCGTACGCCCCGTACTCGGGCTACCCGGTGGGCGTGGCCGCCCGGGTCGACGACGGCCGCACCGTCTCCGGCTGCAACGTCGAGAACGCCTCGTACGGCCTCGGCCTGTGCGCCGAGTGCGGACTGGTCTCGGAGCTGCAGCGCACGGGCGGCGGCAGGCTGACGCACTTCACCTGCGTCGACGGCGAGGGCGAGATCCTCGTGCCCTGCGGCCGCTGCCGCCAACTGCTCTACGAGTTCGGTGGCCCCGGCCTCCTGCTGGAGACCCCGGCGGGGATCGTCCCCCTCTCGGAGATGCTGCCCCAGGCCTTCGGCCCGGGCCATCTCACCAAGTAACTCCCGTGCGGCCCCTCCTGACGAACGGTCGGAGGGGCCGCGCACTTCCCAGAATCCGGAAGGACAGCCAGCCATGGCCATGGACGCCATCTCAGTCATCCGCACCAAGCGGGACCGCGGCGAGCTCAGCGACGAGCAGATCGACTGGGTCATCGACGCCTACACCCGTGGCGAGGTCGCCGACTACCAGATGGCCGCCCTCAACATGGCGATCCTCCTCAACGGCATGGACCGCCGCGAGATCGCCCGCTGGACCGCCGCGATGATCGCCTCCGGCGAGCGCATGGACTTCTCGTCCCTGTCCCGCCCCACCGCCGACAAGCACTCCACCGGCGGCGTCGGCGACAAGATCACGCTGCCCCTGGCACCGCTGGTGGCGGCCTGCGGCGCGGCCGTACCCCAGCTCTCCGGGCGGGGCCTCGGCCACACCGGCGGCACCCTGGACAAGCTGGAGTCCATCCCCGGCTGGCGCGCCCTCCTGTCCAACGAGGAGATGCTGAACGTCCTGGACGAGGTCGGCGCGGTCATCTGCGCGGCGGGCGACGGCCTGGCCCCGGCGGACAAGAAGCTCTACGCCCTCCGCGACGTCACGGGAACGGTCGAGGCCATCCCGCTGATCGCCTCCTCCATCATGTCGAAGAAGATCGCGGAGGGGACCGGCTCCCTGGTCCTGGACGTGAAGGTGGGCACGGGAGCCTTCATGAAGACCATCGAGGACGCCCGTGAGCTGGCGTCGACGATGGTGGGCCTCGGCACCGACCACGGCGTGAAGACGGTCGCCCTCCTCACGGACATGTCGACCCCGCTCGGCCTCACCGCCGGCAACGCCCTCGAAGTCCGCGAGTCGGTCGAGGTCCTGGCGGGCGGCGGCCCGGCAGACGTCGTGGAACTCACGATCGCCCTGGCCCGCGAGATGCTCGACGCGGCCGGGGTGAAGGACGCCGACCCGGCGAAGGCGCTGGCCGACGGCTCGGCGATGGACGCCTGGCGCCGCATGATCGCCGCCCAGGGCGGCGACCCGGACGCCCCGCTCCCCACCTCCCGCGAGCAGCACGTGGTGAAGGCGACCGCCTCCGGCGTCCTGACCCGCCTGGACGCCTACGACATCGGCATCGCCGCCTGGCGCCTCGGCGCCGGCCGCGCCCGCAAGGAGGACCCGGTCCAGGCCGCCGCGGGCGTCGAACTGCACGCCAAGCCCGGCGACCCGGTCACCGAGGGCCAGCCCCTGCTCACCCTGCACACCGACACACCCGAGCGCTTCGACTACGCCCTGGAGGCGGTGGAGGGCTCGTACGACATCGGGGCGCCGGGCACGGAGTTCGCGGCCTCGCCGGTGGTGCTGGAACGCATCGCCTGACCTGCGTCTTTCTCATTCGGATGAACGGGATCGGTGGACCCGCACCGGTCCCGTTCGGCATGCTGTAGTCGGTGACGCACCGATGGGAGAAAACCGCCATGAGCGCACTCACTGTCGACCACGCGACGGCCAGTGGCCACGAGTGGGACGACCTCGTCCGAATCTGGCAGGAGACGGACGCCCCCGAGGGCTGCAAGGTGGAGATCATCGAGGGGATCGTCACCGTGGCACCACCGCCCTCCAACGCCCACAACGACATTGCCGACCGCGTGCAGCGTCATCTCTATCGGGAGATCCCTGAAGACTGGGGGATCTACCAGACGCTGGGAGCGGCTGTACCGTCTCGTGTCGGTCTCTACATTCCTGATCTCGCTGTGGCGCCCAGGGGAGCCCTGTACGAGGGAGACGGCAACTACATCCCCGCAGCCGCCGCCGAACTGGTCGTAGAGATCACCTCGAAATCCAACGCGAGCAACGACCGGATCAAGAAAGCGGCGGGCTACGCACAAGCAGGAGTACCGCTGTACTTGCTCATCGACAGCTGGGCTCCGGGCGGTCCGACGGTGACGCTCTACGGTGAGCCGAAGGGCGACGTCTATCGAGTGCTGCGGGCGGGCAAATTCGGTGACCCGATCGAACTCCCCGAGCCCTTCGCGCTCACGCTGGACACGAGCGTGTTCCCCACCAAGTAGGTCCGCCGGTACGGGGGTGTCCTCACGCACCGATGAATTGCGTGACCTCGCGCGGTCTACCGATCGTGGACGCGACGACACCCGCCGTACTCGTGCTGCCAGGCCCCGTCACCCGGGACGCGACGCCTCGGCTCTGTGCCGAGGTACGCGCGCGACTTCAGGAGACCGGGGGCGGGATCGTGGTCTGCGATGTCGGCGGTATCGGCCCCCCGGGCCTGGCCGCCGTCGACGCCCTGGCCCGGATGCAGCTCACCGCCCGCCGGGCCGGGGGCCGGATCCGGCTGCGGGACCCGGATCCGGCGCTGAGCGCGCTACTGGGCCTGGTCGGGCTTGCCTTCGAGGTGGAGGGGGAGGTCGAAGAGGGGGAACCAGCGGGCGGTGTCGAGGAAGCAGTGGAATCCGGCGATCCGGCCCTCTGAGATCTCCAGCACCTGCACGGCCCACGCGCTGAAGCCGCCCTTCTCCGGGTCCGGTTTGTACTGCGCGAAGCCCGGCAGCCCGTTGACCGCGACCGGCACGAGGTGCGATCCGGCGCAGGGCGCGCCGAGGGTGGTCATGAACCCGGTGATGTCGCCGGTGCCGGTCAGCCACAGGTCGAACGGCGGCATCGTCATGACCGCGTCCTCGTGCAGCAGGGCCGTCAGCGCCGCCATGTCGTACCCCTCGAAGGCGGCCACGTAGCGCTCCAGCAGCTTCTGCTGCTCGTCGTCGAGGGGGTCGGAGACATCGGCCGCCGCGACCTGCCCGTCGCCCTCGGCGAGCGTCGCGCGGGCCCGCTGGAGGGCGCTGTTCACCGAGGCGACGGAGGTGTCGAGCAGCTCGGCGACCTCGCTGGCCTTCCACGCGAGCACCTCACGCAGGATGAGCACCGCCCGCTGCTTGGACGGCAGCTTCTGCAGCGCCGCCACGAACGCCAGCCGCACGGACTCCTTGGCCACGGCGGCATCCGCCGGATCGTCGGTGGTCGGCAGCACCCGGGCGTCCGGCACCGGCTCCAGCCAGGTGTTGTCGGGGCGGGGCGAGAGGGCGGCCTGCGCGAGCGGTGTCGAGTCGGTGAGATCCATGGGCCGTGCCCGCTTGTTCCCTGCGGTCAGCATGTCGAGGCAGACGTTCGTGGCGATCCGGTAGAGCCAGGACCGCAGGGACGACCGGCCCTCGAACTTCTCGTAGCTCCGCCAGGCCCGGATCATCGTGTCCTGCACGGCGTCCTCGGCCTCGAAGGACGACCCCAGCATCCGATAGCAGTACCCGGTCAGCTCGACCCGGTGTTTCTCCAGCCGGACGTCCAGTTCCGCCGTCGCCGTACCGTCACTCATGGCCAACCCACCCCTGTGGCTCACTCCGTCGCACGCACCCTTGCGCACCACCTCGGAAGCTACCGCAGCCCACTGACAATGGCCTGGCGAAGAGAAGAACGGTGAGGTCAGAGTGGTTGTACGGTGCCCGCGCCCCTCCTCAGGGAGAGAGGAAGCTCAGTGGACCGGCACAGGCGCCCGCCGAGCCGCGCGCGACCCCAGCACAGTGATCCCCACAACCCCCACCACGGCCAGCAGCCCCAGCGAAACCGTCCCGCCCCAGCCGCTCGCGTGGAAGGCGACCGCCCCCAGCGTGCTGCCCACGCTGGAGCCCACGTAGTAAGCCGACTGGTACAGCGCCGACGCCTGCGCACGGCCCTCCTTCGCCGTGTGGCTCACCGCCGACGACGCGGCGGCGTGTCCCGCGAAGAAGCCGGCGGTGATGAGGACGAGGCCGAGCAGGACCACCGGGAGCGAGTCGGACAGCGACACCAGCAGACCGGCGGTCGTCGTGCCGCCCGCCAGGTACAGCGCGCCCCGACGCCCCAGCCGCCCCACCAGCTTCCCGGCGGTCGACGCCGACACCGTCCCCACCAGGTACACGAGGAAGATCGACCCGATGATCCCCTGCGGCAGGGAGAAGGGCGCGTCGGCCAACCGGTACCCGATCACCGTGTAGACGGCGCCGAAGACCGTCATGAACAGCGCGCCGATCGCGTACAGCCGACGCAGCAGCGGGTTGGCGAGGTGCGCCCGGACCGTACGGCCCAGCACCCGGGGCCGCAGCGAGCCCGCCACGAAGTGCCTCGGCGCGGGAAGCAGCAGCCGGAAGGCCACCGCGCACCCGACCGCGACCACCCCGAGCACGCCCAGCGCGACCCGCCAGCCCCACTCCTGGGCGACCCACCCCGTGACGACCCGCCCGCTCATGCCGCCCACGCTGTTCCCGGCGACGAAGAGACCGATCGCCGTGACGAGCGCCCTGGGCCGCACCTCCTCGGCGAGGTAGGCGGTGGCCGAGGCCGGCACCCCGGCCAGCGCGGCACCCTGCACGGCCCGCAGCACCACCAGCGCCCCCAGCGAGGGCGCGAAGGGGATCAGCAGCCCGACGGTCACCGCGACCGCCAGCGACACGGTCATCAACGTACGCCGCCCGAACCGCTCCGACAGCGCGCTCATCGGCAGGACGAACAGCGCCAGCGCACCCGTCGCCGCCGACACCGTCCAACTGGCCGCGCTCGCCGTCGTCCCGAAACCGTCCGAGATCAGCGGCAGCAGGGCCTGCGTGGAGTAGAGCAGGGCGAAGGTCGCGACACCGGCGAGGAACAGCGCGAGGCTCATCCGCCGGTAGCCGGGCCCGCCCGGGGCCACACGGGAATCGACGGGGGTGCTGACTGATCCGGCGCCCACGCTGGTGGACGCCTCGGTACTCGCGGTAGGCATGCCTCGAAACTACGTACGCCGAGATTCATCCGTCCAATGCATGGAACCGTCATAATCGTTCCCGTGACGCATCAGCAGAGGTCAGGGCCGCGGCTGTCACCGTCCGGTGACACAGAAGACATCGAGCAGACTGGGCACGCCGGGCGCACCGGATACACCGACGACATCGAGGACATCGTCCTGCGGCTCGCCCCCCGCCTCGCCTACTTCGCCGGGGTCGCCCGCACCGAGCACGTCACGCGGGCCGCGCAGGAGATGCAGGTCCCGCAGTCGACGCTGTCGCGGGCGATGGTCCGCCTGGAACAGGACCTGGGCGTCGACCTGTTCGCCCGCCGGGGGCGCACGGTCTCCCTCACCCCCGCCGGCCGCACCTTCCACGCCTCCGTCGAGCGCGCCCTCACCGAGATCGAACGCGCCGCCGACGAGGTCCGCGCCGACGCCGACCCCGCCACCGGCAAGGTCGCCTTCGGCTTCCTGCACACCATGGGCGCCGAGACCGTCCCCGGCCTCCTCCAGGCCTTCCGCGCCGAGCACCCCCGCGTCCGCTTCAGCCTCGTCCAGAACTACGGCGAGGCCATGCTCGAACGCCTCCGCGCGGGTGAACTCGACCTCTGCCTCACCTCTCCCGTCCCGGACGCCCCCGACCTGGTGGCCCGCCGCCTCGACGAGCAGAAGCTCCGCCTCGTCGTCCCCGCCGACCACCGCCTCGCCGCCCGCAAACGCGTCCGCCTCGCCGAGGCCGCCGACGAAACCTTCGTCACCCTCGAACCCGGCTACGGCATGCGCCGCATCACCGACGACCTCTGCAAGGAGGCCGGCTTCAAGCCGCGCATCGCCTTCGAGGGCGAGGAGGCGGAGACGCTCCGGGGCCTGGTGGCGGCGGGCCTGGGCGTGGCCCTCCTGCCCCCACCGGCCGTCCCCCGGCCGGGTGTCGTCGAACTGACGGTCACGGCCCCGAGAGCGGCCAGGGAGATCGGCGTCGCCTGGCTCGACGGCCACCCGGACACACCCCCGGTGGCGGCCTTCAAGAAGTTCCTGCTGTCGAGAAGGGGCAACTTGCTGAGCAGCTGAGCCGCAGCCGCGCCCCCTCAGGGGCGCGGGGAACTCCGCGAGAAGCCCCCCGGACCCGCGGCCGCGCCACGAACCTCAGACACCCCTCTGCGGGCGAGCCACCCCGAAGCCGGAGGCGAGCGGCATCCGCAACCCCAACGGCGGCGGCGCCGCGAGCGCGTCCTCCACCGGCCGGGCGAACGCCCTCCCGAACAACACCCCCAGCACGAAATCCGCGGCCAACGCATGCACCTCGTCCCGGTACTGCGTCAACCCGTGCCGGTCCGCGTGCACCTCGAACCGGCAGATGTCGGGGTTCGTCTTCTTCGCCCGCGCCGCGAACCGGAACGACAGCTCGGGATCCACCCGCTCGTCGTTCGTCCCGTGCACGATCAGCACCCGCCGCCCGGCCAGCTGTTTCACCGGTTCGGGCGGCGCCGCCACATCCTCCTCGGGCAGCCAGGGAGCGATGGCCAGCACGGAGTTGACGGCCTCGTGCCCGGCCGCGTGCAGCGCGGCCCGCGCCCCCATGTGGAGCCCGACGAGACACACCGGGACGTCCCCGTAGCGCCGGACGACCTCGTCCGTGGCCCACTCCGCGTCCCGCGCGAGGCGCGCCTCCGAACCGTTCCAGCCCCGGTAGCGGTAGTGCACGACATGCGTGGCCAGCCCCTCCGCACGGCCCGCGCGAGCGAGTCGGCGGCCGAGGGCGCGCACGGACGCCGTGGCCATCATGGGGGAGGGTCTGCGGGTGGATGCCTCGTCGCCGGCCGGGAGCAGCAGGACCACTCCGCTGACCGTGCTCGGCTCCGGGCCGATCGTCCGCCCAAGTCGGGGCGTCCGTACCGGCATTGCTTGCTGCGCCATGACAGAACAGTGTCAGAAGAGATGGTGTACGCCACCCGTCCTGTGGGTCACCGTTGGGTATCGACAGGACCGCCCGACAGGCGCTCTACGCGCGTAGGGCTTATCGTGCGAAAATGACGAACCAGACCGACCCGACCGGTACCACCCCGGACTCGGACCAGATCCGCCGGGCGCCCAAGGTTCTGCTGCACGACCACCTCGACGGCGGCCTGCGCCCCGGAACCATCGTCGAACTCGCCCGCGACAGCGCGTACTCCCACCTCCCCGAGACCGACGCCGACCGGCTCGGCGCCTGGTTCCGCGAGGCCGCCGACTCCGGCTCCCTGGAGCGGTACCTGGAGACCTTCTCCCACACCGTCGCCGTCATGCAGACCCGCGACGCGCTCTTCCGTGTCGCCGCCGAGTGCGCCGAGGACCTCGCCGCCGACGGCGTCGTCTACGCCGAGGTCCGCTACGCCCCCGAACAGCACCTCGACGGCGGACTCACCCTCGAACAGGTCGTCGAGGCCGTCAACGACGGCTTCCGGGAAGGCGAACGGCGGGCCAGGGCCGACGGCCACCGCATCCGCGTCGGCGCCCTGCTCACCGCCATGCGGCACGCGGCCCGCGCCCTGGAGATCGCCGAACTCGCCAACCGCTACCGCGACCTGGGCGTCGTCGGATTCGACATCGCGGGCGCCGAGGCCGGCTACCCGCCCACCCGCCACCTCGACGCCTTCGAGTACCTCAAGCGGGAGAACAACCACTTCACCATCCACGCCGGTGAGGCCTTCGGACTCCCCTCCATCTGGCAGGCCCTGCAGTGGTGCGGCGCCGACCGGCTCGGCCACGGCGTCCGCATCATCGACGACATCCAGGTCCACGCGGACGGCTCCGTGAAGCTCGGCCGCCTCGCCTCCTACGTCCGCGACAAGCGCATCCCGCTGGAGCTGTGCCCCAGCTCCAACCTCCAGACCGGCGCCGCCCGTTCGTACGCCGAGCACCCCATCGGGCTGCTGCGGCGACTGCACTTCCGCGCCACCGTGAACACCGACAACCGGCTGATGTCCCACACCAGCATGAGCCGCGAATTCGAGCACCTTGTCGACGCTTTCGGTTACACGCTCGACGACATGCAGTGGTTCTCGGTCAATGCTATGAAGTCAGCATTCATTCCTTTCGATGAACGACTGGCCATGATCAATGACGTGATCAAGCCCGGATACGCCGAGTTGAAATCCGAATGGCTGTTCCGTCAGACGGCTTCCACCAGCGGTTCTGTCGACGAACAGGGGTGAAAAGCGGCATCGGGAAGCGGTCACGTCGACGGCGACGCGGCCGCTTTTCGATGTTTGCCTCCGGCGGGACTTTGGTGTTTACGTTTCGGCACCGCTCACCCGTCACACGCATTCCAAGGACGCATTCAACATGAAGCAGTCTGCTGCCAAGACCCTCGGTGTCGCCGTCGTCGGTGCCGCCATCGCCGCCGCGGGCGCGGGCGCCGCGAACGCCGCGCCGGGTGCCCCCGAAGCCTCCCAGGCCCTGGGCACCGTCACCCAGGCACTGCCCGTGGAGAACGTCACGAAGGTGCTGCCGGCCGCCTCCGGTGCCCTCGCCCAGGGCCAGAGCGCGCTCGGCGCCGGCCTCGAAGCCGCCCAGCCCGCCGCCACCAACGTCCTCGCCGAGGGCCCCACCGCCCCCGTCGCCGGACTGCTCGGCGGCCTCCCCGTCGGCAAGACCCTCCCCGCCAAGGGCCTCGGCGTCAACGGCCTGCCCCTCGGCGGCGGCCCCGCCGCCTGAGGCACACCGCGACAGACGTACGGGGCGCACCCCTCGAAGGGTGCGCCCCGTCGGCGTGCGCGCCGGCCGACAGCGGTCGGTCCGGCGCGCGTCACCAGGCCGTGCGGGCCTTGCCCTCGGAGGGGAACAGGATCCACAGGGCTATGTACAGCAGGAACTGCGGGCCCGGAAGCAGACACGACACCAGGAAGATGACGCGCATCGTGGTCGCGGAGGTGCCGAAGCGCCGTGCCAGCGCGGCGCACACTCCGCCGATCATCCGGCCTTCGGTGGGGCGGGCAAGGCGACTCATGAGGGCTCCTTCGTCAGCGTAGGACGTCGACCGCGGGCCGACGGTGGGACGGGGCCCGAAGCGGCCACCGCTCTCTTTTCCACACCTTCGACGCTACGGTGACGAAGCGGACGAAGCATCCCTCTACGGGGCCATCCCCACCCTGGGAATCGTCGGGGTCCGACCCTGAGACAACTCCTCGGGGCGCGGCCGGCCCGTTCCCACCCGGGTCTCTGCCCTCCGCCGCAACGCCGACCTGACCGCCGGTACGACCGCGAGGTGGGCGAGGCCCACGCCGACCGTGTTCAGCAGGATCGAGTCGATGTCGACGACCTGACCGGGCACCCCGGTCTGCAACAACTCGATCGCCAGCGACAGCAACGCCCCGGCCGCGACCGCGCGGGCCAGCGAGGCGAGCGGCGACACGGCGAGCCTGCCGTGCAGCATCGGCAGCAGGACACCCAGCGGGGCGAGCAGCGCCAGCCCCTCACCGATCCGATGGGCCGCCTCCGGCCAGCCGAGCGCGAGATCCGCTCTGATCCCGGCGAACGGCCGCAGATTCGCGGGACTCATCCAGGTGACGTCCAGCGGACGCAGCGTGATCCAGGCAACGACCGCGAGATGCGCGACGAGGAGGACACCCCCCGCCGCACGGACACGGACCCCGGCGCTACCGCCGTTCGTACCTTGAGGCTGCACGCCCCCCAAGACGCGGCCCCCGGCACGATCGGTTGCAGGGACTTTTTTGAGGCTCGGTTCGCCTCCGGGGCGCAGAAGCCTGTGTCGAGAGGGCGATCGTGCTCGGCCCTCCTTCGTCGGGCGCTGCGCGCTCCCCCACTCTCGGCTTCGCTCGAGCGGGAGGTGCCCCCATGCCCTCTCGACACAGGCGCGCCCCTTCGGCTCACTCGCCGACCCTGTTGCAGTTGCCCTGGCAGTGGGCCTCTAGGGGTGGGCCGCCCGTGTTCGATCCGGCGGCCGTGCCTGCGTGGCCGTCAGGAGCCGTTGATCTCCTCGGAAGGCGGGTTGCCCTCGCCCGGGGAGGATTCGGTCTCCTGGGTGCAGTCGTAGCGGCGTAGCGACTCGGCGCTCGTGCTCGTGCTGCCCAGGACCACCGAGCCGTTGTCGCCGGCGGCGGCGGAGTCGGCGAAGGTGCAGACGATCTGGGCGAGGGCGTACTTGGGCAGGGACTCCGGGGCGGTGGACAGGCGGAGCGTGTCCTCGGGGTCGCCGGGGGAGGGGCCCGTCACCGTCAGGCCGGGCGGGACGGCCGTCCTGTAGCCGGCCTCGTCCTCGACCTCGCTGGGGTCGGCGGCCAGGGCGTCCAGCAGGCCCTGGGCTACGGCGACCCGTCGCTGGGACTCCTCGGTGCCCTCGGCGACCTGCACCGAGCGGTTGACGCGGACGAGCGCCCCGGAGCAGAGCAGGAAGACCTCGACCGGCATGCCCGAGGGGGTCGCCTGGGGCGAGAGGTCCGTCGCCGACAGCTCGCACGGCACCATCGAGGGCGCCGGGCCGAAGTCCGTCGGCACCTGGGTGGCCCGGATGCCGCAGCCGGCGAGGAGGCCGGTGAGTGCCCCGGTCGCGACCAGGACGCGTACGGCTCGGGCGTCTCGTATCGTCACTGGCCGTCCCCTTCGCTGCCTGCCGGGCCGCCGTCGCCCTGCTCGCCGTCCCGTTCGTCCCGTTCCTTCGCGACCAGGGAGGCCGCGTCGCGGGGCAGGCGGAGGGTGAAGACCGCGCCGCCCTTGGGGGAGTTGGCGGCGGTGATCTCGCCGCCGTGGATGTGGGCGTTCTCCAGGGCGATGGACAGACCGAGGCCGCTGCCCTCGGAGCGGGGGCGGGAGGCGCTCGCCTTGTAGAAGCGGTCGAAGACGTGCGGGAGGACGTCCTCAGGGATGCCGGGGCCGTGGTCCCGCACCTCGATGAACAGGTTCTCGCCCTCCGTGCGCACCGAGACGCGCACCGGGGAGCCGCCGTGCTTGAGCGCGTTGCCGATCAGGTTCGCCAGGATCACGTCCAGGCGGCGCGGGTCGAGGTTGACGATGACGCCGCGCTCGGCGTCCAGTTCCACCGCGTCCAGCCAGGCGCGGGCGTCGATGCAGGCGGTGATCTGGTCGGCGATGTCCACGTCGTCGAGGACGAGCCGGGCGGTGCCCGCGTCGAAGCGGGTCACCTCCATCAGGTTCTCGACCAGGTCGTTGAGGCGCCGCGTCTCGCTGACGACGAGCCGTACCGCCGGTTCGATCATGGGGTCGAGGCTGCCCGTGTCGGCGTCCAGCTCCTCCTCCAGCACCTCCGTGACGGCGGTGATCGCCGTCAGCGGCGTACGGAGTTCGTGGGACATGTCGGCGACGAAGCGGCGGGACGCCTCCTCGCGGGCGCTCATGTCGTCGACCTTCTTCTCCAGGGACTCCGCCGCGAGGTTGAACGTCCGGGAGAGGTCGGCCAGTTCGTCCGTGCCGGAGACGCGCAGCCGGGTGTCGAGCTTGCCCTCGCCGAGGCGGCGGGCGGCCACGCCGAGGCGCTGCACCGGCTTCAGGACCGTGGTCGCGGCGGCCTGTGCGAGCAGCGCCGAGCCGATCAGCGACAGGCCCGTGGCGATACCGAGGGACCAGGCGAGGGAGTTGAGGTCCTTCGCCTCCTCCGCGAGGGACTTGCGCATGTAGCCGGTCGGCCCGCCGCCGATCATCTTCGCGCCGCCCACGAGGTACGGGGTGTCGCCGTCGATGACCCGCTGCCAGTACACGTGGTACGCGTGCTTGTTGCCCGAGGTGAGCTTCTGCCGCTTGTTGACGGCCTTCTGCAACGACGCGGGCACGTCCTCCAGCGAGAAACCCGTGAGCGCGTTGTCGGTCGAGGACCCGGTGACCGTCTCGCCGTCCGCGCCCTCGGCGATCAGCAGCACGCTGGAGCGCTCGCCGCCGTCAGCCATCTTGCGGGCCGCGACGCGCAGTTGGTCCTGTGTCGGGTTCGGGCGCAGGGTGCTCACATGGCTCTGCATCTCGCGCTCGAAGTCGTTGAGCGCCGCGTCCTGCGCGCGTGTCTGCACGGCCTCGCGGTTGAGCCAGTAGGCGATACCGGACGCCGACACGGCGGCCGTGAGCGCCACCAGACCGAACACGACCACCAGACGCAGCCGCAGACTGGTGAAACGGATCCGGGACTGCACTGTCCTGCGAGCCGCGGCCCAGCCGCGGATCCCCCCTGAAGCCTTCGTCACTGAGGCGTGTCCAACCGGTAGCCCACGCCGCGCACGGTACGGATCAGGGTCGGCGACGACGGAACGTCCTCGACCTTGGCGCGCAGCCGCTGCACACACGCGTCCACCAGGCGGGAGTCGCCCAGGTAGTCGTGCTCCCACACCAGACGCAGCAACTGCTGCCGGGACAGGGCCTGTCCGGGCCGGCGGCTCAGCTCCAGGAGCAGCCGCAGCTCGGTGGGCGTGAGCTGGAGGTCCTCGCCGTTCTTCGTCACCGTCATCGCCGCACGGTCGATCACGAGGGAGCCGAAGGTCGCCGCGTCGTTGGCCTCGCGCTCACCGCGCCGCAGCACCGCGCGGATCCGGGCGTCCAGCACCCGCCCCTGCACGGGCTTGACCACATAGTCGTCCGCGCCCGACTCCAGGCCCACCACGACGTCGATGTCGTCGCTGCGCGCGGTGAGCAGGATGATCGGCAGCTGGTCGGTGCGCCGGATCCGCCGACACACCTCGAAGCCGTCGATGCCAGGCAGCATCACGTCCAAAACGATCAGATCCGGCCGCTGTTCGCGCAGCAGCTTGAGACCATCCTCGCCGGTGGCGGCGGTGGCGACACGGTGCCCCTGGCGCGTCAGTGAGAGCTCCAGGGCCGTGCGGATGGCGTCGTCGTCCTCGATCAGCAACAGGGAAGGCACGGGCTCATTCTGGCCCATGGCATGGCGCCGAATCGACCGTTGGAGCGCTCCCACCCGACACCCGCACACGATCGTGCCGTTCGCGTAGCCGTACGACTCTTCTCTGTGATCGACCTGTGCCCCGTCCGGGCCGCACCCAGGGGTCCGACCCCTGTGACAGGTCTGTGACAGTCGGCGGACAGAGCCATGAAGGTGAACCGGCAATCTTCTCGGCACAGGCAAGAAAGCAAGCCGAAGACCGGAACTCCACGACGGGGGGCGCGAGATGAACACGCTGCACAGCACCAGCACTAGCGCAGTTGTCACGCGGCTCCACGACGTCGTCCGGAGCACGGAGAAGTCCGGTGCCGTGAGCGGGCGGGGGTGCGCTCGCGGCACCGGGCGTCAGCACACCACGTTCATGTCGGTGGTTGACGCACACGTGGGGGGAAGCGCCACGGGGGCAACGGGGGTCGCCCACGGGGGAACGGGGACTGCGTACGGGGAGGGCACGGGGGAACGCCGGTCTGTGTCGGAGGCGGAGTTCACCGCCTACGTCCAGGAGCGTCGTGCCTCCCTGTACGCAACCGCCTACCACCTGACCGGAGACCGCTTCGAGGCCGAGGACCTGCTGCAGAGCGCGCTGTTCTCGACCTACCGGGCGTGGGACCGGATCAGTGACAAGGCCGCGGTCGGGGGCTACCTCCGCCGCACCATGACCAATCTGCACATCAGCGCGTGGCGCCGCCGCAAGCTGAACGAGTACCCGACCGAGGAACTGCCGGAGACGGCGGGCGACACGGACGCGATGCGCGGCACCGAACTGCGCGCCGTCCTGTGGCAGGCGCTCGCCCGGCTCCCCGAACTCCAGCGCACGATGCTGGTCCTTCGTTACTACGAGGGCCGCACCGACCCGGAGATCGCGGAGATCCTCGACATCAGTGTCGGCACGGTGAAGTCCAGCATCTGGCGGTCCCTCCGCCGGCTGCGCGAGGACGAGGTCCTCAGCTTCGGCCGTGACGAGGAGGAGTCCTTCGGGGAGCTTGTCGCCTGAAGGTCTGTGGGGGGAGTAAGTAACGGGGGAAAAGCGGGGGGAGCACGGGGGAGAGCGGGGGGTACGGGGGAACGGGGAACGTCACGGTGGCGCGGGGGAGCGTCGGTGTGACGAGTGGGGGGATCACGGGGGACGCGGGACTGGAGGGCCGGGGGGTCCGTCCAGTCCCGCTTTCATGTCCGCCCCCGGGCCGTCCCGGTCTTCGTGTGCGGGCTCAGGCAGGCGCCTTCGCGATGCGGCCCGCGGCGGCCGCCGCCAGTCGGCCCAGGGCCTCGTCGCGGTCGCACGGGTGGGCGCCCAACTCCGTCTGGCGGGCCACGATCGAACGCTCCAGCCGCATCAGCCGCCAGCCGCGCCGCAGCAGGAACGGCACCGACTTGCGGCCCTCCTTGAGGTCGCGCAGGAAGCGGCGACGGAAGGTCGTCACCGGACCACGCGTCAGGCACAGCGCGTCCGCCAGCAGCCCGAGTTCACGGCAGCGTCCGACGATCTCGGCGGCGAAGATGCCCTCGGCGATGAACACCGGCGTCGGCCCGATGCGCAGTTCCTCCGCGCCGGTTCGCGCGCTGAGGGAGATGTCGTACGTCGGGACCGTCGTCGCGCTCGTGCGGCACAGCTCCTCGATCGCCGCGACGGCGGTGTCCGCGTCCCACGACAGCGGGTGGTCCCAGTCGATGTCCGTGCTGCCCTCCACCAGCGGCAGCGTCGGGTCCTCGCCCTCCTTGTAGAAGTCGTCGAGCCGCAGCACGGGCAGGCCGGAGCGGGCGGCGAGGAGGGACTTGCCCGAGCCGGACGGACCGGACAGCAGGACCACTCGGGTCGGTATCGAAGGATGCGGGAGATGCGAACTCACGAGAGTCCAGTGTGAGGCATCATGCGGCTCCCGCCGAGACGGCGGGTCGCCCTTGGAGCGCACATCACACCTCAACTACCGTACGTGTCTCTATGATTACTTTCCGCAAGGGAAACGTTCAGCAGAAGGTGGCACCCCAGATGGCTCGACTCTCGGCTCCCCAGAACCCCACCGCCCGGCGCGCGTTGCTGGCCGTCACGACCGCGGGGGTCGCGCTCGGCGCGGGCGCCGGTGCGGCCGCGGCGGCGGACGGTGCCGCCCCGGTCGTCGACGTGATGCGCACCCGGCCCACGTCCCTCGGCAAGGTCGACCCGCAGGCGGGCCTCCAGGCCCTGACCGGCACGGTCGGGTACGTCACCGGGCCGGTCGCGGGGCTCAAGCCCAACCCGCTGGCGGGCACGGGCGTCGACCCCCTCGACAACGGCGTGGGGACGCAGCTCGCCGACTTCCAGCCGCTGACGTCCACTGCCCTGACCGGGCCGGTGGCGCAAGCGCCGTCGGTCGGGAGCATTCCGGTGGCGGGGCCGTTGGTGGGCGGCTTGAAGGGTTGACGGAAGCGGAGGGTCTCCGGGAACTGCGCGGTCCGTGGCACGGCGCGGGTCGTCCGTGGCTGGTCGCGCAGTTCCCCGCGCCCCTTACGGGGCGCCCCTCCTCAGTACGCCGACCCCGACGCGCCCAGCGATCCCGTCGGGTGCCAGACCGTCTTCGTCTCCAGGAACGCCGTCATGCGGTCGATGCCGGGCGTGGCCGACCAGTCGTCCACAGGCTGTGGACGCAGGACGCGCTTGAGGTTGTCGGCCGCGGCGATCTCCAGCTCCTTCGCCAGGACGTCGTCCGCGCCGGCCAGGTCGATCGCGTTGACGTCCTGGTGGGCCGCGAGGGGCGTCGCGATCTCCGACGTACGGCCCGAGAGGACGTTGACCACGCCGCCGGGGACGTCGGACGTGGCGAGGACCTCGCCGAGGGAGAGGGCCGGGAGGGGGGACCTCTCCGACGCCACGACGACCGCCGTGTTGCCCGTCGCGATCACGGGAGCCAGCACCGACACCAGGCCCAGGAACGACGAGTCCTGGGGGGCCAGGACCGCGACCACGCCCGTCGGTTCGGGGGAGGACAGGTTGAAGTACGGGCCCGCGACCGGGTTCGCGCCGCCGACCACCTGGGCGATCTTGTCGGTCCAGCCCGCGTACCAGACCCAGCGGTCGATCGTGGCTTCCACGACCGCGGCGGCCCTGGACTTCGACAGCCCCTCGGCGTCCGCGACCTCCCGTACGAACTGGCCCCTGCGGCCCTCCAGCATCTCCGCGACGCGGTACAGGACCTGGCCCCGGTTGTACGCCGTCGCGCCGGACCAGCCGCCGAACGCCTTACGGGCGGCGACGACCGCGTCGCGGGCGTCCTTGCGGGAGGAGAGCGGGGCGTTGGCCAGCCAGTTGTCCTTGGAGTCCGTCACCTCGTACACCCGGCCGCTCTCGGAACGCGGGAACTTCCCGCCGACGTACAGCTTGTAGGTCTTGAAAACAGACAGGCGGTCAGACATCGAGGTACGCCTCCAGGCCGTGGCGGCCGCCCTCGCGGCCGAAGCCCGACTCCTTGTAGCCGCCGAACGGCGACGTCGGGTCGAACTTGTTGAACGTGTTGGACCAGACGACGCCCGCGCGCAGCTTGTTCGCGACGGCCAGGATCCGGGAGCCCTTCTCGGTCCAGATGCCCGCCGACAGGCCGTACTGGGTGTTGTTGGCCTTGGCGACCGCCTCGTCCGGGGTGCGGAAGGTGAGGACGGAGAGGACCGGGCCGAAGATCTCGTCACGGGCGATGGTGTGCGCCTGCGTGACGTTGGTGAAGAGCGTCGGGGCGAACCAGTAGCCGGAGGTGGGCAGTTCGCAGGCCGGGGACCAGCGTTCGGCGCCCTCCGACTCGCCGCGCTCGACGAGCGAGGTGATCCGGGTCAGCTGCTCCTCGGAGTTGATCGCGCCGATGTCCGTGTTCTTGTCCAGCGGGTCACCGAGCCGGAGCGTGGACAGGCGGCGCTTGAGGGAGTCGAGCAGTTCGTCCTGGATCGACTCCTGGACGAGGAGGCGGCTGCCCGCGCAGCAGACCTGGCCCTGGTTGAAGAAGATGCCGTTGACGATGCCCTCGACGGCCTGGTCGATCGGGGCGTCGTCGAAGACGATGTTCGCGCCCTTGCCGCCCAGTTCCAGGGTGAGCTTCTTGCGGGTGCCCGCGACCGTCTTCGCGATCTGCTTGCCGACCGCCGTGGAGCCGGTGAACGCGACCTTGTTGACGTCCGGGTGCGCGACGAGCGCGGCGCCCGTGTCGCCGTATCCGGGGAGGATGTTGACGACACCCTTCGGGAGGCCGGCCTGGCGGCAGACGTCCGCGAAGAAGAGGGCCGAGAGGGGGGTCGTCTCGGCGGGCTTCAGGACCACCGTGTTGCCCGTCGCCAGGGCCGGGGCGATCTTCCACGCCAGCATGAGCAGCGGGAAGTTCCACGGGATGACCTGGCCCGCCACGCCGAGGGGGCGGGGGTTCGCGCCGAAGCCGGCGTGGTCGAGCTTGTCGGCCCAGCCCGCGTAGTAGAAGAAGTGCGCCGCGACCAGGGGGAGGTCGGCGTCGCGGGTCTCCTTGATCGGCTTGCCGTTGTCGAGGGTTTCGAGGACGGCGAGCTCGCGGGAGCGCTCCTGGATGATGCGGGCGATGCGGAAGAGGTACTTCGCGCGCTCCGCGCCGGGGAGGGCCGACCACTTCTCGAACGCCCTGCGGGCGGCCTGCACGGCGCGGTCCACGTCCGCCTCGCCCGCCTGGGCGATCTCGGAGAGGACCTCCTCGGAGGCGGGGCTGACCGTCTTGAAGACCTTGCCGTCGGCGGCCTCGGTGAACTCGCCGTCGATGAACAGGCCGTAGGAGGGGGCGATGTCGACGATCGCCCGGGACTCGGGGGCCGGTGCGTATTCGAATGCGGAAGCCATGGGGATCAGTCCACCGTCACGTAGTCGGGGCCGGAGTAGCGGCCGGTGGCCAGCTTCTGGCGCTGCATCAGCAGGTCGTTGAGGAGCGAGGACGCGCCGAAGCGGAACCAGTGGTTGTCCAGCCAGTCCTCGCCGACGGTCTCGTTGACCAGGACGAGGAACTTGATCGCGTCCTTGGTGGTGCGGATGCCGCCGGCGGGCTTCACACCGACCTGGACGCCGGTCTGGGCGCGGAAGTCGCGCACGGCCTCCAGCATGAGGAGGGTGTTGGCGGGCGTGGCGTTCACCGCGACCTTGCCGGTGGAGGTCTTGATGAAGTCGGCGCCCGCGAGCATGCCGAGCCAGCTGGCGCGGCGGATGTTGTCGTAGGTCGAGAGCTCGCCCGTCTCGAAGATGACCTTCAGGCGGGCCGCGTCGCCGCAGGCCTCCTTCACCGCGGTGATCTCCTCGTGGACCTTGAGGTAGTTCCCCGCGAGGAACGCGCCGCGGTCGATGACCATGTCGATCTCGTCGGCGCCCGCGGAGACGGCCTCGCGGACGTCCGCCAGCTTCACGGCGAGGGGGGCGCGGCCGGCCGGGAAGGCGGTGGCGACGGAGGCGACCTTGACGGTGGAGCCGGCGACGGCGGCCTTGGCGGCGGGCACCATGTCCGGGTAGACGCAGACCGCGGCCGTGGCGGGCGTGGTGCGGTCGGTGGGGTCGGGGAGGACCGCCTTGGCGCCGAGGGACCGGACCTTGCCGGGGGTGTCCGCGCCTTCCAGGGTCGTCAGGTCGACCATGGAGATGGCCAGGTCGATGGCGTACGCCTTGGCGGTCGTCTTGATGGAACGGGTGCCGAGCGAGGCGGCGCGCGCCTCCAGGCCGACCGGGTCGACGCCGGGCAGCCCGTGGAGGAAGCGGCGCAGCGTGCTGTCGGACGCGGTGACGTCGGCGAGAGCGTGGGGTGCAGCTGTGGACATGGTCACCAGACGAGCATATCTACGCGCGTAGCGGGTGTACAGCCCTCGGAATGTTCGAACCGGCGCGGGCGGGCGCTCGGGCGGGCTCGTCAGGGGGTGGGGGTGCCTGTGGTGTCGCTCGTGCGGGTGGTGTGGGGCCGGTCGCGCAGTTCCCCGCGCCCCTTGCGGGGCGCTACCTCGGCTTCGGGCAGGCGTCGTGCGTCGGGCAGAATCGGACGTATGAGCACCTCGGATCAGGCCCCCGCGTCGACGCCCGGCAAGCCCGGTACGCCTGGCAAGCCCGTGTACAAGGACCGGGTGTACCGGTCGCCCGCCGGGCTGATGGGCGGGGTGTTGCTGCTCGGGCTGATCGGCTGGCTCGGTGGGGACGCGGTGGTGTCGGGCGAGGGGAGTACGCCCTGGCTGGCGCTGGCGTCGATGCTGGTGTTCGTGCCGGTGGTGGTCGCGTTCTCGGTCCGGCCGGCCGTGTTCGCCAACGAGGACCGGCTGCGGGTGCGCAATCCGTTCCGGGTGATCGAGCTGCCCTGGGCGAGCGTGGTGTCGCTGCGGTCCGGTTACACGAACGAGGTCATCGACGAGAGCGGCACGAAGTATCAGCTCTGGGCGATTCCCGTCTCGCTGCGGGGGCGCAAGAAGGCCGCCCGGCAGCAGCTGCGGGAGGACCGCCGGGCGGCCAAGGGGGAGGGCGGCGGTCGTACCGCCCCGGCACGGCCCGTGCGGGCCGAGGCCGATCAGGTCATGGCCGATCTGCGGGACCTGTGCGAGGCGCGGGCGAAGGCGGCCGGGTCGCAGGGGAAGCCGAGTGTGCGGTGGGCCTGGGAGATCGTGGGCCCCGTGGCGGCCGGGGCCGTGCTGCTGGCGGTGCTGATCGCTGTGGGGTGACCCCCGGATCCGGTGGTTCGGTGGGCGCGCGGGGGCGGTGTGACGTAGGGCTCCGGGCGCCGGTTCGGCGGAGGAAGTCCGGACGTCTGTTCTATGGTGGCGCTGCTCGTGTGTCCCGCCTTCACAGCCTGGTTCGCTTGGATCGTGTCGGACCGCGCGCGGCGCATTGACGACGGCGGCCGGAGTGTCCACTAAACGATGAGTACCGAGCTCGAACCCCAGTCCCCGCCCGGGGCCTCCCCACCGCCGCGTCCGCTGCCCGCGTACGCCGTGCCCGAGGGGTGCGTCGCCTGGAGCGGCGAGAAGTTGGAGGCCTGGGCGCGGACCCGGCCACCCCTGTGGGTGCCCGCGCGGACCCGGCCCCTGCATCTGCTCGCCGTGGTACCGGGCGGACTGATCGTCGGCTTCTGGCTGGCGAACTTCGTGGAACTGCCCGCCGCCCTCGCCGCACTGGTCCCGCTGCAACTGGTGTGGACCCTGGTCAGGCCCGAGGTCGTACGGTTCTCGGCGCCCGTACTGATGCTTCTGCTGGCCTGGTACGGCGGCTCGCACGACGTGCCGACCCTGGTGGGAGGCGTCGCCGCGACCTTGACGTGGGCCATGGCCGAGATCCGGCTGAGCAAGCGCCGACTGCAGCGGCAGTGGGCTTCGGTCGCCGCCGAGGGGGTCACCGCCACGGTGCCGGACGAGGTCGGGCCGCTGCGGCGCGGACGGTTCCTCATGGGGTTCGGGTGCCTGCTGACCGTGGTCGCGGTGGCGGTGCTCTCCTCCGTCTCCGGCTGGGACGTCGCCACCGACCGGCACGAAATCACGCTCGTCGGCTGGTTCGTGGTCGGCTGGGGGCTCACCTCGCTGCTCTCCGGATGGCTGGGACGCAGGCGGGCCGCCGCGCTGCGGGGCGCGCCCGTGCCGGTGCTGCGGGTGCTCGTCCGTGACGGCGCCGACGGGGACGCCGAGGTCTTCGCCGCCGACGACGCGGACGCGCTGCGGCCGTTGTTCACCGTCGCCACCGAGGAGTGGTACGACGAAGAGGACGACGAGGACGAGCAGCGCGACGCCGGGGAGGAACGGGACGCGTTTCTCGACGCCGTCGAGGGCGTCGACGATGACGACGACCAGCCCGGGCCCCTGCGCGAGGCCGTGCTGTACGGGGTGCCCCACGACGGGGCCGAGATCGTGATCGTCAGCGCGGCGGAGGCGCCGGAGGCGAGTCAGGAGACGGAGGCGGCCGAGGGCGGCGGTACGTCCGCCGAACTGGTCGTCGAGTCGTCCAGCGGGCCGGTGCGCCCCCTGTCCGAGCGGGCCGTACGGCACCGGGCCGCCGCGCAGCGGGCCAGGGCGAAGCGGCACACGGTCCACGAGGAGCTGCGGGCCACGGCCGTCACGGAGAGCCGGGCCCGGCTCGGGGACGAGCCGGTGTCCGTACGGCGCTGGCGGGCGGGCTGGGCCGACTGGTCCGCCGCCCTGTTCATGATCGTCACGATGGCCGCCGTGGGGCTGTACCCGGACGGACTGTGGCAGTACGTCCTCGGTGGCGTCCTCGGTGTCCTGGGCGTCCTGACGCTGCCCCAGATGCTCACCTGGCGCATCACGGCCGACCGTTCGGGGCTGTGGCTGAGCGGCTGGGGCCGGCCGCAGCACGTCGAGTGGGACGACCTCACGACCGTGCGCTGCGCCGGTGCCGTGCTGACGGTGGACAGCCGCCGGGCGTCGTTCCCGCTCTGGAGCGTCCGGGCGGAGCGCTGGCGCTGGTTGGAGCGGAAGCTGCGGCTCGTTCACCCGTACGAGAGGACCGCCGCCGAGATCACCGCCATGTGGCGGGACCCGGCGCTGCGGCCCGAGGGGGAGTACCAGGGCCGGAGGATGCCCTTGTGGCCGTTGAGCGTGGTGCTCGCCGTGGGGTGGGCGGCGGTGTTGGTCCTGGTGCCGTAGGGCCGGGCCGGTACGCGCGGAGGCCCCGACCGGATCACCGGTCGGGGCCTCTCGTCGTTCCCGTTCTCGCTTCGGCGGTCAGATGCCCGCTGCCGCCGAGAGGTCCCGCTTGATGTCGGTCAGCAGGTCCGTCGCCTTCGCGCGGGCCGCCGGGAGGGCGGCGAGGTCGGCGACGGGCACCACGACCTCCAGGTAGCACTTGAGCTTGGGCTCCGTGCCGCTGGGGCGGACGATCACACGCGCGCCGTCGAGCGTGTAACGCAGGCCGTCCGTGGGCGGGAGCCGGTCCGTGCCCCGGGTCAGGTCCTCGGCCCGGGTGACGGGCAGGCCCGCGAGGGCGGTCGGCGGCTGCTCGCGGAGCCGTTCCATCGCGCGGGCGATGAGCGAGAGGTCCTGGACGCGGACCGAGAGCTGGTCGGTGGCGTGCAGACCGTGCTCGACGGCGATGTCGTCCAGCAGGTCGAGGAGGGTGCGGCCCTCCTCCTTCAGCCGCGAGGCGAGTTCCGTGATGAGCAGGGCCGCCGTGATGCCGTCCTTGTCGCGGACGCCCTCGGGATCGACGCAGTAGCCGAGGGCCTCCTCGTAGCCGTAGCGCAGGCCCTCGACGCGGGCGATCCACTTGAAGCCGGTGAGGGTCTCCTCGTAGGGCAGGCCCGCCTTCTCGGCGATCCGGCCGAGGAGGGACGAGGAGACGATCGACTCGGCGAAGGTGCCCTGGACACCGCGCGCGACCAGGTGGGTGGCGAGGAGCGCGCCGACCTCGTCGCCGCGCAGCATGCGCCAGTCGGAGCCGTCCTTGACCGCGACGGCACAGCGGTCGGCGTCGGGGTCGTTCGCGACGATCAGGTCGGGGTCCGTCTCGCGGGCCTTCGCGAAGGCCAGGTCCATCGCGCCGGGCTCTTCCGGGTTGGGGAAGGCGACCGTCGGGAACTCCGGGTCCGGCTCGGCCTGCTCGGCGACGAGGACGGGCTCCGGGAAGCCGGCCCGGGCGAAGGCCGCGAGCAGGGTGTCCTTGCCGACGCCGTGCATGGCCGTGTAGACCGTGCGGGCGCTCCGGGGGGAGCCGGGCGCGAGGACCGCGTCCGTACGGGCCAGATAGGCGTCCAGGACGCTGTCGTCGAGGGTGTCCCAGCCGGCCTCCGGGCGGGGGACGTCGTCGAGGGAGCGTACGGCGTCGATCTCGGCCGCGATGCCCGCGTCGGCCGGGGGCACGATCTGGGAGCCGTCGCCCAGGTAGACCTTGTAGCCGTTGTCGCGCGGCGGGTTGTGGCTGGCCGTGACCTCCACGCCGGCCACCGCGCCCAGGTGCCTTATGGCGAAGGCCAGGACGGGCGTGGGGAGGGGGCGGGGGAGGACGGCCGCGCGCAGGCCCGCGCCGGTCATCACGGCGGCCGTGTCGCGGGCGAAGTCGGCGGACTTGTGGCGGGCGTCGTAGCCGATGACGACGAGGCCGCCGGTGGCGCCCTGCTTGTTCAGGTACGCGGCGAGGCCGGCGGCCGCGCGGATGACGACCGAGCGGTTCATGCGCATGGGGCCGGCGCCGAGTTCGCCCCGGAGACCGGCCGTGCCGAACTGGAGGGTGCCGGAGAAGCGGGTGGTCAGTTCCGCCGTGTCCGCCGCGTCGATCAGCCTGCCGAGCTCGTCCCGGGTGTCCGGGTCGGGGTCCTCGGCCAGCCACGCCTTGGCGCGGGCGATCAGGTCGTCGTGCACGGGGGTCAACCTCTCGTCTCGTTCTTTGTTCGTCGGGGCGCTTGATTGTCCCGGGGAGGGGGCGCGTTGTCGGGTGCGGGTGGGTGGGGCTTCTCGCGCAGTTCCCCGCGCCCCTGAAAAGCAGGGGCTGCGCCCCGTGCTTTTCGCCCCTAAAGGGCCGCAGGCTTCCGCACCCGACGACGAGACCCGCGCCCCGCGTCCTACAGGCGGTTCAGGACCTGCGTCAGCAGCGCGCCCATCCGTGCCGCCGAGTCGCGGCCGGCCTGGAGGACCTCTTCGTGGTTGAGGGGCTCGCCCGTCATGCCGGCCGCCAGGTTGGTCACCAGGGAGATGCCCAGGATCTCGGCACCCGCCTCGCGCGCGGCGATGGCCTCCAGGACCGTGGACATGCCGACGAGGTCCGCGCCGATGACGCGGGCCATGCGGATCTCCGCCGGGGTCTCGTAGTGCGGGCCCGTGAACTGCGCGTAGACGCCCTCTTCGAGGGAGGGGTCGATCTCCTTGCACAGGGCGCGCAGTCGCGGGGAGTAGAGGTCCGTGAGATCGACGAAGTTGGCGCCGACGATCGGCGAGGTCGCCGTCAGGTTCAGGTGGTCGCTGATCAGCACCGGCTGGCCCGGACGCATGCCCTCGCGCAGACCGCCGCAGCCGTTGGTGAGGACGATCGTCTTCACACCGGCGGCGACGGCCGTGCGGACGCCGTGCGCGACGGCGGCGACGCCGCGGCCCTCGTAGTAGTGGGTGCGGCCCAGGAAGACGAGCGCGCGCTTGTCACCGATCCTGTACGAGCGGACCTTGCCGCCGTGCCCCTCGACCGCCGGCGGCGGGAAGCCGGGCAGCTCGGTGACCTGGAACTCGGCCTCGGGGGCGCCGAGGGCGTCCACGGCCGGAGCCCAGCCGGAGCCCATCACGAGGGCGACGTCGTGGGTCTCGGCGCCCGTCAGCTCACGCAGGCGCGCGGCGGCGGCGTCGGCGGCGGCGTACGGGTCGCCCTGGATGTCGTCCGGAAGAAGAGATGCGTTCACGCGACGAGGGTATCCGGTTGGAGCCTACGCGCGTAGATGACGAGGCGCACGGGATTGCGATCGTTGTCTTGTCGTTTCCAACACGGGGCGCCGGCGCGCGAGGGGCGTGCGGCGCGCTCGCGCTCCTCGGGCGGTCCCTCAGCAGGGGCGTTTGCGCAGTTCCATCACATAGTCGTGGGGCGCGCCGGCGGACTCCGCCGCGTCCGCCACCTCGCCCAGGTAGCGGGCGGAGGGCAGACCGCCCTCGTAGCCGTTGAGGACGTAGACCCAGGCGGGTTCCTCGCCGTCCAGGGTGTGTACGCGGACCCGCATCCGGCGGTATATGTCCAGGCCGACGCCGACCCAGCGGTCCATCGCGTCCTCGTCCATGGGGGCGATGTCGTAGAGGGCCACGAAGACCTGGGAGCGCGGGGCCTCCACGACCGTGGCCAGGGCGCCCTCCCAGCCCATGTGCTCGCCGCCGAAGGTCAGCCGCCAGTCGTTCAGCCAGCCGGTTGCGCGCAGCGGGGAGTGGGGGGCGCGGCGGGACATCAGACGTGAGTCCAGGTTGCCCGCGTAGGCGGCGTAGAGCGACATGGGGGAGAGGGTACGGGAGCGCTCCGCTCGGGGAGCCGGGCGCCTATGGGGTGGGGGTGCCTGTTGTGTCGCGGGTGCGGGTGCGTTGTGGCTGGTCGCGCCCACGCGGCGGAGCCGCATATGTCACAGCCCCGCGCCCCTTGCGGGGCCGCCCGCACCCCGACTCGTTCGCACCCGTGCTCGTGCGGGACAATGGGGCATGTGACTCGGATCGTGATCATCGGTGGCGGACCCGGCGGATATGAAGCGGCGCTGGTGGCCGCGCAGCTCGGCGCGGAGGTGACCGTCGTGGACTGCGACGGTCTGGGCGGGGCGTCGGTGCTGACCGACTGCGTGCCGTCGAAGACCCTCATCGCGACGGCCGAGGTGATGACGACCTTCGACTCCTCGTACGAGGAGTTGGGGATCATCGTCGCCGACGACACCCCGCACATCGACACGCCCGCGCGTGTCGTCGGGGTGGACCTCGGCAAGGTCAACCGGCGTGTGAAGCGGCTCGCGCTGGCGCAGTCGCACGACATCACCGCCTCGGTGACGCGCGCCGGCGCGCGGGTCATGCGCGGCCGCGGGCGGCTGGCGGGGCAGCAGGACCTCGACGGGTCGCGCAAGGTGGTCGTGCGCGCCGCCGACGGGTCCGAGGAGACCCTGACCGCCGACGCCGTGCTCATCGCCACCGGCGGACACCCGCGAGAGCTGCCCGACGCGCAGCCGGACGGCGAGCGCATCCTCAACTGGACCCAGGTCTACGACCTCGACGAGCTGCCCGAAGAGCTGATCGTCGTCGGGTCGGGTGTCACCGGTGCCGAGTTCGCCGGCGCCTACCAGGCGCTCGGGTCGCGCGTCACGCTCGTGTCCAGCCGTGACCGGGTGCTTCCGGGTGAGGACCCGGACGCCGCCGCCGTTCTGGAGGACGTGTTCCGCCGTCGCGGCATGAACGTCATGGCGCGGTCCCGGGCCCAGTCCGCCAAACGGGTCGGGGACCGGGTCGAGGTCACGCTCGCGGACGGCCGGGTCATCACCGGCTCGCACTGTCTGATGGCCGTCGGCGCCGTCCCCAACAGCGCCGGGATGGGCCTGGAGGAGGCCGGGGTCAAGGTCAAGGAGTCCGGGCACATCTGGACCGACAAGGTCTCGCGGACCACCGCTCCCGGTGTGTACGCGGCCGGTGACGTCACCGGGGTGTTCGCCCTGGCCTCCGTCGCCGCCATGCAGGGCCGTATCGCCATGTACCACTTCCTCGGCGACGCCGTGGCCCCGCTGAACCTGAAGACCGTGTCGTCCAACGTCTTCACCGATCCCGAGATCGCCACCGTCGGCTACACCCAGGCCGACCTGGACGCCGGGGTCATCGACGCGGTCGGTGTGAAGCTGCCGCTGCTGCGCAACCCGCGCGCCAAGATGCAGGGCATCCGGGACGGCTTCGTCAAGATCTTCTGCCGGCCGGGCACCGGCATCGTCGTGGGCGGTGTCGTGGTCTCCCCGCGCGCCTCCGAGCTGATCCACCCGATCTCGATCGCGGTCGACAACAACCTGACCGTCGAGCAGATCGCGAACGCGTTCACCGTGTACCCGTCGCTGTCCGGCTCGATCGCCGAGGTCGCGCGTCAGCTCCACACGCGCAAGTCGGGTGGCGGGGTCTGACGGCCTGACAGGTTCCGACGGTCGACGGCCTGACGGTTCGACGGCCCGACGGTCCGATGACCCGACGGTCAGTTGGTCCGACGGGCTGTCTGACCGATTTGTTACGGATTCCGTCCGGGATCGTCCCTATATCACTTCTCGCCCCACCCTGCGAACAACTTCTGCTATTCGGCGCAAACTGCTGAAAGCAGATGGTCGTTGGCGTTACTGTCAGTTTCGTGTTCGCTGCAGAACGTCGTCAATTGATCCTCGAAATGGTGCGGGCCAACGGAGCCGTGTCGCTCCGTGAGCTCGCCCGCGTCGTCCAGACCTCCGAAGTGACCGTACGGCGGGACGTGCGCGCTCTGGAGGCAGAAGGACTCCTCGACCGCCGACACGGCGGTGCGGTATTGCCGGGCGGGTTCACGCGGGAGTCCGGCTTTCCGCAGAAGTCTCATCTCGCGACCGCCGAGAAGACGGCCATCGCCGATCTCGCCGCGAGCCTCGTCGAAGAGGGCGAGGCCATCGTGGTCGGGGCGGGAACCACCACGCAGGAGCTGGCACGCCGGCTCGCGCGGGTCCCCGGGCTGACCGTCGTCACCAACTCCCTGTTGGTGGCCCAGGCGTTGGCCCACGCCAACCGTGTGGAGGTCGTGATGACCGGCGGCACCCTGCGCGGTTCCAACTACGCCCTGGTCGGCTCCGGAGCCGAGCAGTCCCTCCAGGGGCTGCGCGTCTCCAAGGCCTTCCTCTCCGGGAGCGGACTGACCGCCGAGCGCGGCCTGTCCACGTCCAACATGCTGTCGGCGTCCGTCGACCGCGCGCTGGTCCAGGCCGCCGCCGAGGTCGTCGTCCTCGCCGACCACACCAAGCTCGGCACCGACACGATGTTCCAGACGGTGCCGACGGATGTGATCACCCGGCTGGTCACCGACGATCCGCCCGGTCATGACGACCGCGCGGTCACCGAGCTGCAGGCCCTGGCCGATCAGGGTGTGCAGATCTCCGTGGCCGGGGCGTCGGGCGGCGGTGGCACGGGAGGCGATCCCGTCCCGGCGCGCCCCTCGCGCCGGGACGTGCCCCTCCCGGGACCCCGCCGCAACCAGGTCCACGGCACCGCGCCCCAGCTGCGCACCGCCACGGTCCTGGGCGAGCAGCCGCCCACCGGTGAACGGGAGCGGGAGCGCGCGGCCCGGGTCGCTGATCTGCGGCGCCGGTAGCCCCGCGCGGCCGGGCGGCGCCGGTAGCCTCGCGCGGCCGGGGAGTCTTCCGGTGATGGCGTCCGGTGATGGCGTCTGGTCGCTTTGCCGGATGCGTTGGGTCGCGGCCGGTTTCGGTGGCTACGGCTTCAGGCCGCGCAAGGTCAGTGTCAGCAGGCGGTCGGCCAGCTCCGGGTCGTTCGGGGTTTCCTCGGCCGCCAGCGCGATCGCATGGGTGAGCTGGAGCAGATCGCCGATGGACACGTCGTCGCGTACGGCGTGAGCGTGTTGCGCCCGCATGAGCAGCGCGGTGCCCGCCTCCCGGATGGGGGCGCAGCACCGGGCCAGGTCCGAGGCGTTCTCGTCCACGGCGCGGGAGTCCGCGTACGAGACCGTCATCAGGGCCTGCGCCAGCCCTCGGTACTCGGCCGCGTGGGTGATGATGTCGCGCAGCCAGGCGACGAGTGCCGTGCAGGGTTGGTCCGCGTGCAGCTGCGCCTCGGCGCGGGCCAGCAGATCGGCGACCGCTTCCTCGAAGACCGCGCTCAGGAGGGCCTGACGGTTGGGGAAGTGGCGGTACAGGGTGCCGATGCCCACGTCTGCCCGGCGGGCGATGTCCTCGAGCGAGGCGGTCGTGCCGTGTGCCGCGAAGGCGAGGCGGGCCTCGGTGAGCAGGCGGTCGCGGTTGCGGCGGGCGTCGGCGCGGAGGGGCCGCGCCCCTGCGGGGGGCTTGGCCGGGGTGGGGCTCACTGCGGCGTCACCTGCTCTCTTCTGGCTGGGCGTGTTCAGCCTAAGAGCTCGGGTGGCGGGGGTGGTTGCGCGGGTGTGGGTGGGTGGGGCTTCTCGCGCAGTTCCCCGCGCCCCTGAAGGGCCTACGGCCCATTCGGAGGCGCGGGGGTTTTGTGTTGTCGTCAGTCCTTGATCTCGCAGATGGCCGCGCCGGAGGTGATGGAGGCGCCGATCTCCGCGGTGAGGCCCTTGATGGTGCCGGAGCGGTGGGCGTTGAGGGGTTGTTCCATCTTCATGGCTTCGAGGACGACGACGAGGTCGCCTTCCTTGACTTCCTGGCCTTCTTCGACGGCGACCTTGACGATGGTGCCCTGCATGGGGGAGGCGAGGGTGTCGCCGGAGGCGGCGGGGCCGGACTTCTTGGCGGCGCGACGCTTGGGTTTGGCGCCGGCGGCGAGGCCGGTGCGGGCCAGGGTCATGCCGAGGGAGGAGGGCAGGGAGACCTCCAGGCGCTTGCCGCCGACCTCGACCACGATCGTCTCGCGGTCGCCGTCCTCGTCGGTGTCGGTGTCGGCGGGGGCCGCGAAGGGCTTGATGTCGTTGACGAACTCGGTCTCGATCCAGCGGGTGTGGACCGTGAAGGGGTCGCTGGAGCCGGTCAGTTCGGGAGCGAAGGCCGGGTCGGTGACCACCGCGCGGTGGAAGGGGATCGCGGTGGCCATGCCCTCGACGGTGAACTCCTCCAGTGCGCGGGCGGCGCGCTGGAGGGCCTGCTGGCGGGTGGCGCCGGTGATGACGAGTTTGGCGAGCAGGGAGTCCCAGGCGGGGCCGATGACGCTGCCGGATTCCACGCCGGCGTCGAGGCGGACGCCGGGGCCGGTGGGTGCGGTGAAGGTGGTGACGGTGCCGGGGGCGGGGAGGAAGTTGCGGCCGGGGTCCTCGCCGTTGATGCGGAACTCGAAGGAATGGCCGCGCAGGGGCGGGTCGTCGTAGCCGAGGTGTTCGCCGTCGGCGATGCGGAACATCTCGCGGACCAGGTCGATGCCGGTGACTTCCTCGGTGACCGGGTGCTCGACCTGGAGGCGGGTGTTGACCTCCAGGAAGGAGATCGTGCCGTCCGCGCCGACGAGGAACTCCACGGTGCCGGCGCCGACGTAGCCGGCCTCCTTCAGGATCGCCTTCGACGCCGCGTACAGCTCGGCGTTCTGCGCCGGCGAGAGGAAGGGGGCGGGCGCTTCCTCGACGAGTTTTTGGTGGCGGCGCTGCAGGGAGCAGTCGCGGGTGGAGACCACGACGACGTTGCCGTGGGTGTCGGCCAGGCACTGGGTCTCGACGTGGCGGGGCTTGTCGAGGTAGCGCTCGACGAAGCATTCGCCGCGGCCGAACGCGGCGACGGCCTCGCGGACGGCGGAGTCGTACAGCTCGGGGACCTCCTCCAGGGTGCGGGCGACCTTCAGGCCGCGTCCGCCTCCGCCGAAGGCAGCCTTGATCGCGATCGGCAGGCCGTGCTCGCGGGCGAAGGCCACGACCTCGTCGGCGCCGGACACCGGGTCGGGGGTGCCCGCGACGAGCGGGGCGCCGGCGCGCTGGGCGATGTGCCGGGCGGCGACCTTGTCGCCGAGGTCGCGGATGGCCTGCGGCGGCGGGCCGATCCAGATCAGGCCCGCGTCCAGGACCGCCTGGGCGAACTCCGCGTTCTCCGAGAGGAACCCATAACCCGGGTGGACCGCGTCCGCGCCCGCGTCCTTCGCCGCCTGCAGGACCTTGCCCATGTCCAGGTAGCTGGTCGCCGGAGTGTCACCGCCCAACGCGAACGCCTCGTCCGCGGCCCGCACATGCAGCGCGTCCCGGTCCGGATCGGCGTACACGGCCACGCTCGCGATCCCGGCGTCCCGGCACGCCCGGGCGACGCGGACAGCGATTTCGCCTCGGTTGGCGATCAACACCTTGCGCACGATGGCTCCCTCTCCTTGAAACAAGCCGAGTTTAGGGACTGCCGACACGGCGTTTCGACCCGTCCACAATGGTGAGCTTGCCCACACGGAGCGTGAATCGAGGCTCACTCAACCCGCGAAATCCCTTGTCGCACAGCATGGCGCAGGACTCCACGCGAAAACCCTAGCCCTCTGATGTGGTCAAGGTCTCTGTGCGGCCGCGCTGCGGCCGGTTGGGTTTCTTTGTGGAGTCCCTACTAATGGCCCAACGATTCTTTGCTCTCGTAAGAACCCTTGTCCCGAGGTTTACCCGTTAGTAGCGTTCGCGATGTCTCGAACACCTACCTGGGGTAACGCGTCGGGGCGGCGAGGCGCTGAGAGCAGCAGGACGAGACAGGACGAGATCGGAAGTGGGTGGGGTCGGGTGATCCGCAGACCGGTGGCGGTGACGACGGCGATCGTGCTGTTCGTGGAGGGGCTCGGCATCGCCGGGGTCCAGTGGCTTCTCGGCACCGTCGTCGACCGGCAGAAGATGTCGCTCGCCGGGCTGGACTCCGGCGCGATGTCCGTCTCCACGAAGGCCGGGGGTGTTCTCTTCGGCCTCTACTTCGTCTTCTGTGGTGTGGTCGCGCTGCTCGTGGCCCTGCGCAACCGGCCGCCCGCCGGGCTCGGCCGGATCCTGCTCATCAGCGTCGCCGTCGTGCACGGGCTGCTCGGGGCGCTCGCCGTGGGGCTGGTCGGGTGGGGCGCGTTCGTGTTCATGATGGTGGTGCTCGGGCTGGTGCTGCTCACGCTGTTGACGTACGACCGGCAGGGTGGGGTTGCTGACGCGGTGCCGGGTGGGGATGCCGGCGGGGGTGCCGGTGGGGCCGTGGCTGCCGGGGGGACGGAGTCGGCTGCTCCGGCGGTGCCCGGGGGTTCGTGAAGGGTCGCGTCAGTCGGTGCGCGGGGTCCACAGGTCGGTGATGGCCACGCCGAGTCGGGCCAGCAGGCGGCGCAGCAGGGGCAGGCTGATGCCGATGACGTTGCCGTGGTCGCCGTCGATGCCGTCGATGAACGGGGACGAGCGGCCGTCGAGGGTGAACGCGCCCGCCACGTGGAGGGGTTCGCCGGAGGCCACGTACGCGGCGATCTCCTCGTCCGTGGGGTCGCCGAAGTGGACGACCGTGGAGGCGGTCGCGGAGGTGTAGCGGCCGGTGGCGGTGTCGTAGACGCAGTGGCCGGTCTGGAGGGTGCCGGCGCGGCCGCGCATGGACTTCCAGCGGGCGGTGGCCTCCTCGGCGTCCGCCGGCTTGCCGAGGGCCTCGCCGTCGAGGTCGAGGACCGAGTCGCAGCCGATGACGAGGGCGCCCTTGACCTCCGGTCTGGCCGCCACGACCGATGCCTTGGCTTCGGCGAGGGCGAGGGCCAGGTCGGCGGGGGTGGGGGCGGTGACGGCGTCCTCGTCCACTCCGCTGACGATCACCTCGGGGGTGAGGCCGGCCTGGCGCAGGAGGTTCAGGCGGGCGGGGGACTGGGAGGCGAGGATCAGGCGGCGCGTTTGTGGGGCGGTCATGCACTCAGGGTATTGCGTGGGTTGGCGGGTGCGGGTCGGGTGGGGCGTGTTGGCGGGTGCGGGTGGTGCGGGCCGCGTGGGGTGGGTTGGCGGGTGCCGGTGGGTGGGGCTTCTCGCGCAGTTCCTCGCGCCCCTCTGGGGCGCGGCTGTCCCGCCGTGGGGGCTGGGGCGCCTGTGCGGTGGGTGGGTCGGGGGCGCGCCGGGGGGTGTCCGTCCTCGGAACGGCGCGGAATCGGTCGGCTGTGAAGTCGGACCTGTTGACGCGCCAACCGCTGCGGGCGGACACCCCCCGACACGCCCCCTTCTCGCCGTACGCGGCTCGCTCGACGTCGGGGTGCTCAGAGGATGCCAAGGACCAGCATGGCCAGGAGCATGGCGCAGGCCATGAGCACGCCGAGCCGCCGAAGCATGGCCTGCGTGTCACGCAGTTCCTTCGGCGGCTCGTTCTCAGGGTCGGACCAGAGCATGCTGCGATGGTGCGCCGCCCGGCGGGCCGGGCGCCTGAGTACGCGTACTCAATTCGGTAGGAGAGGTTCCGCTCAGCCGGGCCAGTAGGTGCGGCTCCAGGTGGTCGGGCCCGGGGCCGGCAGGCGGTGGGCGGCGATGCGGGACGGGTCGGACCAGGCGTCGCGGGGGGCGGGCGCGTGGGGTGGCTCGGTGGCCGCCGCCGCGGCGCGGGCTCGGACGACGGCGAGGGCGGCGGCGAGTTCCTCGGGGGTCGGGTTGCCCCGTACGACCTTGATCGTCATGGCTGGGCTCCGGGGGCTAGAGGGGGATGTTGCCGTGCTTCTTGGGGGGCAGGGATTCGCGCTTGGTGCGGAGTTGGCGCAGGCCGCGGACGAGGTGGCGGCGGGTGTCGGAGGGGGTGATGACGGCGTCGACGTAGCCGCGTTCGGCTGCGGTGTAGGGGTTGAGGAGGGTGTCCTCGTACTCCTGGATGAGGCGGGCGCGGACGGTTTCGCGTTCGGTTTCGGGGGTGGCGGCGATGGTGCGGCGGTGCAGGATGTTGACGGCTCCCTGGGCGCCCATGACGGCGATCTGGGCGGTGGGCCAGGCGAGGTTGAGGTCGGCGCCGAGGTGTTTGGAGCCCATGACGTCGTAGGCGCCGCCGAAGGCCTTGCGGGTGATGACGGTGATGAGGGGGACGGTGGCTTCGGCGTAGGCGTAGATGAGTTTGGCGCCGCGGCGGATGATGCCCTCGTGTTCCTGGCCGACGCCGGGGAGGAAGCCGGGGACGTCGACGAAGGTCAGCACGGGGACGTTGAAGGCGTCGCAGGTGCGCACGAAGCGGGCTGCCTTTTCGGAGGCGTCGATGTCCAGGCAGCCGGCGAACTGCATCGGCTGGTTGGCGACGATGCCGACGGGGTGGCCCTCGATGCGGCCGAAGCCGGTGAGGATGTTGGGTGCGAACAGGGCCTGGGTCTCGAAGAACTCGCCGTCGTCCAGGACGTGTTCGATGACGGTGTGCATGTCGTAGGGCTGGTTGGCGCTGTCGGGGACGAGGGTGTCGAGTTCGCGGTCCTCGTCGGTGACGGTGAGGTCGGCCTGTTCGGGGAAGGCGGGGGGCTCGCTGAGGTTGTTGGAGGGCAGGTAGGACAGCAGCTGCTTGACGTAGTCGATGGCGTCTTTTTCGTCGCCGGCCATGTGGTGGGCGACGCCGGAGGTGGCGTTGTGGGTGCGGGCACCGCCCAGTTCCTCGAAGCCGACGTCCTCGCCGGTGACGGTCTTGATGACGTCGGGGCCGGTGATGAACATGTGCGAGGTCTGGTCGACCATGACGGTGAAGTCGGTGATCGCGGGGGAGTACACCGCGCCGCCCGCGCACGGGCCCACGACCAGGCTGATCTGGGGGATGACGCCGCTCGCGCGGGTGTTGCGGCGGAAGATCTCGCCGTACATGCCCAGGGCCATGACGCCTTCCTGGATGCGGGCGCCGCCGGAGTCGTTGATGCCGATGACGGGGCAGCCGGTCTTGAGGGCGAAGTCCATGACTTTCATGATCTTCTGGCCGAAGACCTCGCCGAGGGAGCCGCCCAGGACGGTGAAGTCCTGGGAGAAGACGGCCACCGGGCGGCCGTCCACGGTGCCGTAGCCGGTGACGACTCCGTCGCCGTAGGGGCGGTTGTTCTCCATGCCGAAGTCGGTGGAGCGGTGGCGGGCGAACTCGTCGAACTCCACGAAGGAGTCCTCGTCGAGGAGCAGTTCGATCCGCTCACGGGCCGTCAGCTTGCCCTTGGCGTGCTGCTTCTCCACCGCGCGCTCGGAGCCGGCGTGCGTCGCCTCATGGATACGGCGCTGCAGATCCGCGAGCTTCCCCGCAGTCGTGTGGATGTCGATGTGTGCTGACTCAACCGGCTCGGACATCGGGATGCGGCTCCCTGCCTGCTCATGGGGACGTGAGGGATCGGTGCGTGTGGGTGCTGGGTGCTGGGTGCTGAGTGGTGTCGGGGACTTGGGTGTCTCGGCGCTCAGACGTGGGTGTGGTTACTCATCCGTAGCGTAGTGCTGCGCCTACCGTTCGGCAGTGCGGCGTTTACCACACCTAGGGTGGGTTGCATGACGCCGCGAGATGCCTCAGACGACGGTAACGACAAGCCGGGTGGACGCTGGTCCGACCTGGACCGGCCGCCCCTCAACTCCGCCTCCCTGCGCCGGGCCCTGGTCCGGGACGGCGGGCTGTGGAGCTCCCTGGACGTGGTGCCGGTCGTCGGTTCCACCAACACCGACCTGGCGGCGCGGGCCGACGGGCTCCCCGAGGGCGCGGTGCTCGTCGCCGAGGAGCAGAAGGCGGGCCGGGGCCGCCTCGACCGCGTCTGGACCGCGCCGCCGCGCTCCGGTCTGTTCTTCTCGGTCCTGCTCAAGCCGGTCGAGGTGCCCGTCCGGCACTGGGGCTGGCTGCCGCTCCTCACCGGCGTCGCGGTCGCGACCGGGCTGTCCCGGGCCGCCGGGGTCGACACGGCCCTCAAATGGCCCAACGACCTGCTGGTGACCGTGCGGGGCGAGGAGCGCAAGGCCGGGGGGATCCTCGCGGAGCGCGCGGGCGCGGAGGGTGTGGTCATCGGGATCGGCGTCAATGTCAGCCTGCGGGAGGACGAGCTGCCGGTGCCCGCGGCCGGGTCGCTGGCGCTCGCCGGCGCCGTGACCACGGACCGTGACCCGCTGCTGCGGGCCGTGCTGCGGTCGTTGGAGGACTGGTACGGGCGGTGGCGGGCCGCCGGGGGCGATCCGGCCGAGAGCGGTCTCCAGGAGACCTACGCCGCCGGGTGCGCGACGCTGGGGCGCACCGTGCGGGCCGAGCTGCCCGGGGACCGGTCGGTGGTGGGGGAGGCCGTGGCCGTGGACGGGGACGGGCGGCTGGTCCTCGCCACGGGGGAGGGCGTGCAGGAGCCGGTGGGGGCGGGGGACATCGTGCATCTGCGGCCTGTGTGACGTGGGGGTGTGCAGGGGGCGGGTGCGCGTGGTGGGCCAGGTGTGCGGTGAGTGATGTGTGGGCGGGGTGGGGGAGGGGGACCCGGGAGTGGTGCTGGGCCGGGGCGGGTTTCGCTCGCGGCGCTCGCCGGGTGCCGCCCGCGTCCACCTGTGCCGCCCCAGCGGCACGACTGCCCGCAGCTGGAAGGGGCGGCGGAGTGCGGCTGCCCGCCGGGGCGTCCACCAACGGGCCCACCTGACGGAGTGAGCTGGCGCACACCTGCCGTAGAGTTGAGGCCGGTCGAGTACGTGACCGCGGGAGATCGGAAGGGCAGCAGGAGTGAGCGTCGAGGACACGGGCTCCGGCACGGACGCGGATGGCCGCGTGGAGCCGCCCCCTCTCTCGGCTTCGCTCGAGCGGGGCGAGCCCCACGGCGTGGACGCCGACGAGGAGGACCCGCTGGCGCTACGGCTCGAAGGGCTGATCCTCGGGGCCGAGCGCCGGTACACCCCTTTTCAGGCGGCGCGCAGCGCCGGGGTCTCCATGGAGCTGGCGTCCCGTTTCTGGCGGGCCATGGGCTTCGCGGACATCGGTCAGGCCAAGGCGCTGACCGAGGCCGACGTGCTCGCGCTGCGGCGACTCGCCGGTCTCGTGGAGGCGGGGCTGCTGAGTGAGGCCATGGCGGTGCAGGTGGCCCGTTCCACCGGGCAGACCACCGCACGGCTGGCCGAATGGCAGATCGACTCCTTCCTGGAAGGGCTGACCGAGCCGCCGGAGCCGGGGATGACCCGGACCGAGGTGACGTATCCGCTGGTCGAGCTGTTGCTGCCGGAGCTGGAGGAGTTCCTCGTCTATGTCTGGCGGCGCCAGCTGGCCGCCGCCACCGGCCGGGTCGTCCAGGCCGCCGACGACGAGGAGATGGTCGACCGGCGGTTGGCTGTCTGCTTCGCCGATCTCGTCGGGTTCACCCGGCTGACCCGTCGGATGGAGGAGGAGGAGCTCGGCGAGCTGGTCGAGGCCTTCGAGACCACGGCGGCGGATCTGGTGGCGGCCAACGGGGGGCGGCTCATCAAGACCCTCGGGGACGAGGTGCTGTACGCCACGGACGACGCGGGTGTCGCCGCCGAGATCGCGCTGCGCCTCATCGAGACCATGGCCAACGACGAGACGATGCCCGAGCTGCGCGTCGGCATGGCCTTCGGGACGGTGACGACGCGGATGGGCGACGTCTTCGGGTCCACCGTGAACCTCGCGAGCCGGCTCACCTCGATAGCGCCGAAGGACGCGGTCCTCGTCGACGGGGCCTTCGCCGAGGAACTGACCCGCACGGGCGAGGCGCCCGCCTCCGAGGCCGAGGCCGCCGAAGCGGCGGCCGCCGCGGAGAAGGAGGGCGAGGAACCTCCGACCTACCGCTTCGCCCTCCAGCCGATGTGGCAACGACCGGTGCGCGGGCTGGGCGTGGTCCAGCCGTGGCTGCTCACGCGGAGGCCCGGCAAGACGTGAGGGGAGAGAGCCGCCGGGTGGGCGGCTCTTCTTCGTCGTACGCCGGTGATGGTGGCTGCGGCTGTCGTGGGGGTGGCTGATGTCCGCTACCTGTTCAGGGCGTCGTTGACGCAGAGGCCGACGATCGGGACGCAGAGGCCCGGCTTGGTGGGCTTCGTGGGTGTCGTCGTGTCGTCGGGGGCGGTCGGTGTGGTCGGGGAGTCCGGTGCGGTCGGCTGCTGGGGGGCTGCCGCAGGGGGCTGGGTCGGTGCGGGAGCGGTGGGGCGGGCGGCCTCCGGGGCGCGGGGCGCCGTGGAAGTGTCCGGAGCCGGTGGGGTCCTGGGGAGGTCGCGGGCGCCGGGGGCGGAGGGGACGTCGACGCCGATGGAGGGGGCCGGCTGGTAGGCGGAGGGGGTCGGTGTGGGGGCGGGCCCTCCCGAGGACGGGGGTTGCTGTGCGGGTGTGGGGTTTCCGCTGCCCATGGGGGTGTCGGCGGTCGGGGCGCCCGCGTCGGTGGAGGGCTCGTCGCCCACGGTGGCCCCGGCCTCGGTCGTACCGTCCGTGACGTCGTCCGCCGCGCTCGGGGCCGGGCCTGCCGCGCCGACGCCGCCCACCGGGTCCGACGAAAGGCGCAGGAGGCTCAGCGCGCCCGCCGCCAGGGCCATGCCGCCCACCGCGAACAGCAGTTTCCGGGGCCGGGGCCGCCGGTGCCGGCCTCGGGGGCGGGGGGCGGGGTGGTCGGGGGTGTTGTCGGCCTGGGGCGGGGTGATGGGAAAGGGGGGCGTGCGGTTCGGCGGGGCCGCGGACGGCTTCCAGGGGGGTGGGGGCGTCGGCGGGCCTGCGGACGGCGCTGCCTGGGGCCTCGGCGTGGGCCTTGTCGGCCTTGGGGGTGCTTGTGGCGGTGTGGTGACCGCGCGGGTCGTGGGGGGCACTGCTGCCGTCGGTGGCTGCTGTGGCGCCCGTGGTGTGGTCTGCGTCGGCCGGGTGGCCGTGTTCGTCGTCATGGTTCGTCCCTCCCCTGCGCGCCCGTGTCCCTCGGTGCGCCTATGGCGGAGCGCAGGTTATGCGCCGGGGTGGGGGGTGTGGCCGGAGAAGGCCCACATGTCACCCGTACGGGGAAAAGGACGCCGGGGTTTGTCAATGAGACGCGCCGCGAGAGCTCCCGTTGGGGTGGCCATGGGGCTTCCGGGTGACGCCCCCCGAGCGGGGTGCCGGCTGGGGCAGGGGCGACGGGGAATGGCTTGGCTGGGCAGGGCGGCTCGGGCAGAGGGCTGGGAGAGCAGGGTGGGGCGGCAGGGCCCGCTGGCCGGCTCGTCGGGGCGCTTGCGCTTCCGTGCGCACGGTTGTCGGTCCGGCCCCGCATTCGTCGGTCGGTCGGGGTTTCGTCCGGGGAGGAGGGCTGGGATGATCGTGGAAGTTGTTAACTGGCGTTAACTGGAGGGTGTCATGGGTGTGGGGCAGGCGGAGGAGCGGCGGTTCGGGGAGTTCGTCGTGGTGCGGCGGCACGGGTACGTCGCCGAACTCGCGCTGGACCGGCCCAAGGCCATGAACGCCGTGTCGACCGACATGGCCCGCTCCGTCGCGGCGGCCTGTGATGCGCTCGCCGCCGACCGGGACGTACGCGTCGTCGTGGTGACGTCGACGCACGAGCGGGCGTTCTGCGTGGGGGCGGACCTGAAGGAGCGGAACTCCTTCAGCGACGCCGACCTGGTGCGCCAGCGGCCCGTCGCCCGCGCCGCATACACCGGCGTACTGGAGCTGCCGATGCCCACGATCGCCGCCGTGCACGGCTTCGCGCTCGGTGGCGGCTTCGAACTCGCCCTGTCCTGCGACCTGATCGTGGCCGACCGTACGGCGGTGGTGGGGCTGCCCGAGGTGTCGGTGGGGGTGATCCCGGGCGGTGGCGGTACGCAGCTGCTGCCGCGTCGGGTGGGGGCCGCGCGGGCCGCCGAGCTGATCTTCACGGCGCGGCGGCTGGAGGCCGAGGAGGCGCGGGAGTTGGGGCTCGTGGATCAGTTGGTGGAAGAGGGGCGGGACCGGGCGGAGGCCCTGGCGCTGGCCGAGCGGATCGCCGCGAACTCGCCGGTCGGGCTGCGCGCGGCCAAGCGCGCGCTGCGGCTGGGGCACGGCCTCGACCTGCGGGCCGGTCTGGAGGTCGAGGACGCGGCCTGGCGTTCGGTCGCGTTCTCGGGTGACCGGGCGGAGGGCGTGGCGGCGTTCAACGAGAAGCGGAAGCCCGACTGGCCGGGGGAGTGAGCGAGCGCCCTGGCGGGTGACGGGTGCCCTTGCGGCTTTGGCCGAGGGGCGGGGGCACCCTGTCGGGGCGGGGGTGTGAGTGGTGGGTGCCCGTCGGGCGGCGGTGCGACCGGGGCACCTGTCCGGGCGAGGGCGTGCGTGGGTGCCCGTCGGGCGGCGGTGTGCGTGGGTGCCTGTCGGGCGGGGTGTAAGCGGGGCGCTTGTCCGGGCGGTGGCGTGCGCGGGCGCCTGTCCGGGTGGCGGCGTAAGCGGGTTCCTGCTGCCCGGTGGTGGTGACACCAGCGCGGTCGGCCCCGGCGTGCGTGCGCTCTGGTGGTCGTTTCGGTTGCGGGGGCTGTGGGGCCGTACCCCTGTTCGCCCCACTAACGTCCCGAATCAGGGCAAAGCTACCTAGCCTGGGGTGATGGGAGAGGACAGGCGGCTGAGGGCCGTGGTCGCGTTGGCGCGGGGGATGGCGGGGGCGCGTACGTCGCGGGAGACGTGGTGGGCGGCCGCGGACGGGTCGTGTCGGGCGCTGTCGGGGAGCTTCGCCGCGCTGTCGGTGTGGGAGCGGGAGCGCGGGCTGCTGCGGGTGCTGGTGAACGTGGGGAACCGGGCGGCTGACGAGGAGGAGTTCCCGGAGGACGAGACGTATCCGGTGCACCAGTTCCCGGAGATCGCCGAGTTCCTGCACGAGCGGTGGCTGGAGGGCGGTGAGCCCAACGCCTGGGTGGAGACGGCCGCGGGGCCCGTCGGCGGGCGGCGGCCCGGCGGCTACTGCCATCAGCGCGTCGCCGCGCTGCGCCGGCGCGGGCGCGGCTGCTGCGTGGTGGCGCCCGTCGTGCTGAACGGCCGGGCGTGGGGCGAGCTGTATGTGGCCCGGCCCGCGGGGGAGCCCGTCTTCCACGGTGACGACGCCGCGTTCGCGACCGTGCTCGCGTCGGTCGTGGCGGCCGGGCTCGCGCAGTCCGAGCGGCTGGAGGAGGCCCGACGGCTCGCCTTCACCGACCCCCTGACCGGGCTGGGCAACCGGCGCGCGGTCGACCTCCGGCTCGACGAGGCGATGGAGGCGCACCGGCGTGACGGCACGGTGATCAGCCTGGTCGTCTGCGACCTCAACGGGCTGAAGAAGGTCAACGACTCCTACGGGCACGCGATGGGGGACCAACTGCTGGAGAGGTTCGGTTCCGTCCTGTCGCGCTGCGCGGCCGAACTGCGGGGCGTGCTCGTGGCGCGGCTCGGCGGGGACGAGTTCTGTCTGCTCACGGTGGGGCCGTCGGCGGACGACGTCGTGCGGGTCGCCGGAGAGCTGTGTGTGCGGGCGCGGGAGCTGGAGCCGGGGGACGGGGTCGCCTGTGGGGTCGCGTCGACCGGGGACGCGATCGGGCCCCTGCGCTCGGCCCGGCGGCTCTTCCGGCTGGCCGACGCGGCGCAGTACCGGGCCAAAGCGGCGGGTTCCGTCGAACCGGTCGTCGCGGGACGGGAGGGGGAGGGCGCCGAGGACCCGGTGGTGAGCCTCGCCGACCGGCCGCCCGCGCCGGTCGATCCCGCGCACCCGGGGGACCGGCGCCGCATTCGAGGGCGCCGGTCCTAGGGCGGGCCGCGCGGCGGGTCGAGTCGGCGCGCGGTCCTGGGCTGCCCACGGCCAAGGGGGAGTGAGCCGTGGGCCGGTCCGAGATCTCGACCCTACTCGCCTGTTGCGGCCCTTACCGCTCTGACCTGGGGGTTCTGATCAATCTCTGAGCAAGCTCCGATCGTTCTCCGAGGGGATTCCGATCTACGCGGATTGCGGATCGGGGCGGGTAAGGAGCCCCTCCGCCGTTCGGTCGTGACATTCGGCGATTCAGTCCCTACGATCCTGAATATGGATATGCACTCTGTGGACACGGTGGTCCTGGGGACGTCCGGGGTCACCGCGGCCGACGTCCTCGCCGTGGCGCGCGCCGGCGCCCGGGTCGAGCTCTCCGACGAGGCGGTGACCGCCCTCGCCGCGGCGCGCGAGATCGTGGACGCGCTGGCGGCCAAGCCGGAGCCCGTCTACGGCGTCTCCACCGGCTTCGGCGCCCTCGCGACCCGGCACATCAGTCAGGAGCTGCGCGCCCGGCTCCAGCGCAACATCGTCCGCTCCCACGCGGCCGGCATGGGGCCGCGCGTGGAGCGCGAGGTCGTGCGCGCGCTGATGTTCCTGCGGCTGAAGACCGTCTGCTCCGGCCGGACCGGCGTACGGCCCGAGGTCGCGCAGACCATGGCCGACGTCCTCAACGCCGGGATCACGCCCGTGGTGCACGAGTACGGCTCCCTCGGCTGCTCCGGCGATCTGGCGCCGCTGTCGCACTGCGCGCTCACCCTGATGGGCGAGGGCGACGCGGAGGGTCCGGACGGCGTCGTACGGCCCGCCGGTGAGCTGCTCGCCGCGCACGGCATCGCGCCCGTCGAGCTGCGCGAGAAGGAGGGGCTGGCCCTCCTCAACGGCACCGACGGCATGCTCGGCATGCTGGTCATGGCGCTGGCCGACCTGGAACTGCTCTACACATCGGCCGACATCACCGCCGCGATCTCGCTGGAGGCGCTGCTCGGCACGGACCGGGTCCTCGCGCCCGAGCTGCACGCCATCCGCCCCCACCCGGGGCAGGCCGCCTCCGCGGCCAACATGCTCGCCGTGCTGAAGGGGTCGGGGCTCACGGGCCATCATCAGGACGACGCGCCCCGGGTGCAGGACGCGTACTCGGTGCGGTGTGCTCCGCAGGTGGCCGGGGCCGGGCGGGACACGCTCGCGCACGCGCGGCTCGTCGCGGAGCGGGAGTTGGCGGCCGCCGTCGACAATCCCGTGGTCCTGCCGGACGGGCGGGTGGAGTCCAACGGGAACTTCCACGGGGCGCCGGTCGCGTACGTCCTCGACTTCCTCGCCATCGCGGTGGCGGATCTCGCGTCGATCGCGGAGCGGCGGACGGACCGGTTGCTCGACAAGAACCGGTCGCACGGGCTGCCGCCGTTCCTCGCGGACGACGCCGGGGTCGACTCCGGGCTGATGATCGCGCAGTACACGCAGGCGGCGCTGGTGAGCGAGCTGAAGCGGCTCGCCGTGCCGGCCTCGGCCGACTCGATCCCGTCCTCCGCGATGCAGGAGGACCATGTGTCGATGGGGTGGGCGGCAGCGCGGAAGCTGCGGACCGCGGTGGACGGGCTTGCCCGGGTGCTGGCGGTGGAGTTGTACGCGGGGACGCGGGGGGTGGAGCTGCGGGAGGGGCTGGTGGCGGCGCCGGCCACGCGGGCCGTGGTGGAGGCCGTGCGGGGGGCCGGGGTCGAGGGGCCTGGGCCGGATCGGTTTCTCGCGCCCGATCTGGCGTTGGCGGAAAGGTTTGTGCGGGAGGGGCGGTTGGTGGCGGCGGCGGAGTCCGTCACCGGGGGGCTCGCCTGAGTTTTCTCGCCCCCGCCGCCCCTACCCGTCCCTCCCCCACTCTCGGCTTCGCTCGAGCGGGAGGTGCCCCCACCAAGGGGCTGCGCCCCTTTGACCCCCAGCGTCCGTCCGGTGGGGGCTGGTCGCGCAGTTCCCCGCGCCCCTAAAAACGGGGCGCGGGGAACTGCGCGAGAAGCCCCACTCACCGGCAGCCGAACTACGCGCCCCCCACCGGCCCCAAGTCCTCGTGTTCGCGGCGGATCGAGTACGCGACGAACGCCGCGCCCACGCCCAGCATGGCCGTGCCGCCGATGATGTACGGCGTGGTGTTGGGGCTGCCGGTGTCGGCGAGTTCGCGGGGTTCGTCGGCGGTCGTGTCGGCGGCTGTCTCCGTCGTCGTGGTCGTCCGGTCGTGTATGGCCGGCTCGTCCTGGGTCGCGTTGGCGGACGGCACGAACCACAGGGCACCCAGGAGGGTGCCCGCGGCGGTGGCGGTCAGCAGCGATCGGCGGGCGGTGGACGACGCGCGACGTGCGACGGACACGGAATATCGATCCCCTTGTGGCGCTGGCGAATTGGCCGTAGGGAGCGATGCTAATGAAAGGCGCGGGTCGCGGGAAAGTCGCGTGACCCGTGAGCCGTACGCTCCGGAGCATGAGTACAACGGAGACATCACAGTTTGTCCGGCTTCGCGTCGAGTTGGTGGTCGAAGTCGACGATGTGGAAGCCGTGACCGGCGCCGCATTGCGGCGGATCTCGGACGACCCCGATATGCCCGCCGATGAACGGGTACACGCCGAGAACGCGGTGACGGAGGACACGGCGGAGGCCCTCGCCTATCTCGTCGACCCGTTCGACCTGGTCGGGGACGTGCCGGGGGTCGAACTCGCCCAGGCCTCCTGGAGCAGCGAGGGAATCGACTACGACCCCGATTCGCCGGAATGGGGTCTCGACGAGGATGATGACCGGGAGGACGAAGAGGAAGACGGACTCGGCTGAGCGGCTCGGGAGATTGATGGCCCCGGGCGGCAACCGCCGCCCGGGGTTCTTTCGTCTCACGGGTCGCACCAGTCACTAGTGCACCGCCGCCGGGTCGCCGTCGATCCGTTGCGGGCGGAGTGGCGTATCCCACATCTCCGCTTCGGGCGGAACGGCTCGGTGCCGTAGTGGTGTTTAAGTGCTTACGGGGATCTTCGGCGTTTTGGGGATTCGGCAACGATGGAGAAGCGTGTGATGACGAACAGTAAGCGGCGCAGGGGCCTGACGGTCGCGTCCGCACTGCTCGGTGGGGTGCTGGTGCTCTCTGCGTGCAGCGGGGGTGACAGCGACAACGCGTCCGGGAACGACGGCGGGGACTCCTCGCAGGCCCAGGCCGACAAGGCGGCGGCCGAGAAGACCTCCGAGGCGGACATCAAGATCACGCCGAAGGACGGCTCGGACAACGCCTCCATCAACAACTCGGCCAAGGTCACCGTGAGCAAGGGCACGCTCACGGAGGTCAAGATGACCACCTCCGAGGGCGCCGCCGTCGAGGGTGAGATATCCGCGGACAAGAAGAGCTGGGCCCCGAGCGTCCAGCTGGAGCGGTCCACCAGCTACAAGATCACGGCCGCGGCCGAGGACTCCGAGGGCCGCGAGGCCCACGAGAACGCCGCGTTCACCACGGTCTCCCCGGCCAACAGCTTCATCGGCAACTTCACGCCCGAGGACGGCTCCACCGTCGGCGTCGGCATGCCGGTCTCGATCAACTTCGACAAGGCCATCACCAACAAGGCCGAGGTCCAGAAGGGGATCACCGTCTCCAGCAGCTCCGGCCAGGAGGTCGTGGGGCACTGGTTCAACGCCAACCGCATCGACTTCCGCCCCGAGGACTACTGGCAGGAGAACTCCACCGTCACGCTGAAGCTCGCGCTCGACGGGGTCGAGGGCGCCGACGGTGTCTACGGTGTGCAGCAGAAGACGGTCACCTTCAAGATCGGCCGGAACCAGGTCTCCGTCGTCGACGCCAAGACCAAGCAGATGAAGGTCATGCAGGACGGGAAGGTCATCAAGACCATCCCGATCTCCGCCGGTTCGCCCGAGAACAAGACGTACAAGGGCGTCATGGTGATGTCGGAGATGTTCAAGGAGACGCGCATGAACGGCGCGACCGTGGGCTTCACCGACGACGACGGCAAGGGCGAGTACGACATCAAGGACGTGCCGCACGCCATCCGCCTCACCACGTCCGGGACGTTCATCCACGGCAACTACTGGGGCGCCGACTCCGTCTTCGGCAACGTCAACACCAGCCACGGCTGTGTCGGTCTGAACGACACCAAGGGTGCCAACGACAAGGGCACGGCGGGCTACTGGTTCTACAACAACTCGATCGTCGGTGACGTCGTCGACATCCGGAACACCGGTGACAAGACGGTGGCCCCGGACAACGGCCTCAACGGCTGGAACCTGAACTGGGCCGACTGGAAGGCGGGTTCGGCGGTCTGATCCGCCGTCAGCCGTCGCTCCAGCGGAACTGCTCCAGCCGTATCGCTCCGGCCGTACCGCACCGATGCCGCCCCCGGGACGCCCCCGGGGGCGGCATCGGCGTTCGCGGGGTCACCGTTCGAGGGGGCACCGTTCGCGGGGTTACCGACAGGGTTCTCATCGGGCTCTTATCGAGGGCTTATCCCTTCATCACGCGGCGTCCCTAGCTTGCCGCCATGTTCTTCACCTACCTGAGGCGCGAACTGCGCCGCCGCAGAAAGGCGGCGCTCGTCGTCGCCTCCGGCCTCGCCCTGGGCATCGCGCTGGTGATCGTGGTCAGCTCCGTGTCCTCGGGCATGGAGAAGGCCCAGGCCAAGGTGCTCGAATCCCTGTACGGCCTGGGCACGGACATGACCGTCACCAAGGCCGCGGCCGCACCCGGCGAGGGCGGCGGCGAACGCCCCCGGTTCGAGTTCGACGCCCAGGACGACGACTCCGACGAGCAGCAGAGCAGCGACCTCGTCCGGGTCCAGGGCTTCCAGACCCTCGCGAGCTCGACCGTCACCGAGGTCGCTGAGCAGCAGGGCGTCGCGGAGGCCGTCGGCGGTCTCAGCCTCCAGGTCATCAAGGTGGACGGGCAGTTCCGGCAGGGGCAGTTCCAGCAGGACGAGGGGGCCGGGAGCCCGCAGGGCGGACCCGGCGGCGGTCAGAACGGTGGCACCGGGCAGCCGCAGGGGCGGGTCGAGGGCGGCGGCGCCGAGTTCGACGTCGACAACTACTCCGTCTACGGCACCGACGTCACCGAGCCCGCGCTGGGCCCGCTGACCTCCTCGAAGATCACCAGCGGCCGTACGTTCAAGGCGTCCGAGACGAACGCCAAGGTGGTCGTCGCGGACGCGTCGTACGCCAAGGAGAAGGAGCTGAAGGTCGGCGGCAGCGTCACGATCAACGGCGTCGCGTACGAGGTCATCGGGATCGCGACGCCCGACAGCGGGGACGCGGCGGCCAACCTCTACATGCCGCTGAAGCAGGCGCAGACGCTCAGCGACTCCAAGGACAAGGTCACCACGATCTATGTCAGGGCGAGCGACTCGCAGCGGATCGACAGCGTCAAGGCGGCCATCCAGAAGAACATCTCCGGGACGACCGTCACCACCTCCGCCGATCTCGCCGACACGGTCTCCGGATCGCTGTCCACCGCGTCCGACCTCGCCTCCAGCGTCGGCAGATGGCTGTCGATCGCCGTGCTCCTGGCCGCGTTCCTGGTGGCCGGGCTGCTCACCTCGTCGGCCGTGTCCCGGCGGGTGCGGGAGTTCGGCACGCTCAAGGCGCTCGGGTGGAAGTCGGGGCGGGTGACCCGGCAGGTCGTCGGCGAGGCCGTCGTCAACGGACTCGTGGGCGGTGCGCTCGGGATCGCGCTGGGGCTCGGCGGGGCCTACGTGGTGACGGCGATCAGCCCGACGCTCCAGGCGGAGATCGGCGCGACCGGCGGTGGGTTCGGTGGTGGACCCGGCGGTGGCGGTCCCGGTGGCTTCGCCGGCGGTGGCGGTCCCGGTGGGGGACGCCAGGCCGCCGCGAACGCGCTGGAGGTGGCGCTCACGGCACCCGTCAGCGTCACCACGATCGGCGTGGCGGTGGGCCTCGCCGTCGCGGGCGGGCTGACCGCGGGGGCGTTCGGCGGCTGGCGCGCCTCCCGGCTGCGGCCGGCGGACGCGTTGCGGCGCGTGGAGTAGGCGGGCCCGGCGGCCGGACCGTCCACGGCCGTTCGGGCGGGCGGCCGGACCGTCCACGGCCGGATCAGCCACCGACCCTCTTCGGACCGGCCACCGCCTGCCTTCGGATAGCCACCAACCCTCTTATGTCTTCCGGGAGTTGCACATGTACGTACTCAGTGGCGTCACCAAGCGGTACGCGCGCGGCAAGGACACCGTGACCGCGCTCGACGGGGTCGATCTCACCATCGCCGACGGGGACCGGCTGGTCATCCAGGGGCCCACCGGGGGCGGGAAGTCCACCCTGCTCCAGATGCTCGGAGGGCTGGACAAGCCGTCCGACGGGAGCGTCGAGCTCGACGGGACCGACCTGGCGAGACTGTCGGAGGCGAAGCTCACGACCGTGCGCGGCGAGAACATCGGGTTCGTGTTCCAGAGCTTCAACCTGATCCCGACGCTGACCGCGCAGGAGAACGTCGAGACGGCTCTCGTGCCGCTCGGGGTGAAGGCGAAGGAGCGGCGGGAACGGGCCGCCGAGGCGCTGGAGTCGGTGGGTCTGGGCGAGCGGCTGGGGCACCTCCCGGCCGAGCTGTCCGGTGGTCAGCAGCAGCGCGTCGCGATCGCCCGCGCGCTGGTGAAGCGGCCGAAGGTACTGCTCGCGGACGAACCCACCGGCAACCTCGACGAGTCCACGCGCGACGAGATCATGGAGGTCCTGCAGACGCTGTGGAAGGAGCACGGGCTCACTTTCATCATGGTCACCCACGACTCCGTCCTGGCGAGGAAGGCCCCCCGGGTCGCGACGATCCGCAAGGGGCGGATCACAGTGAAGGAGAACGCCGAGGCGTGACGGGGGGCGCGTGCGAGTCGCGCATGCCCATGCTTCGCCGCTGTGCGCCCAGCCGCGAGTCATGTGGCGAGAGTTGACCCCCGGTCATACTGCGTGGACCGGGGGGAATTGACGCGTATGTGTGCGGACGGTCCCCCTACCGGACCAACCGGGTCAACCGGACCAGCGGGCTCAAGGGGGAGACTTGCGCAGACATACGAAGCGCGCGCGTACGGCCGTGACCGCCATGGCGTCGGCCGTGGTGGTCACGGCGGGGACGACTCTGGGGACGACGGCGGGCCTGACCGGCCAGGCGTCCGCGATATCCGAGCGCGCCGACGGCGTGACCCTGGCCGCCCCCGACGCCCGGGGGGCGCGGATCGGGGCGAGCCACCGCATCACCCTCGTCACCGGTGACCGCGTGCTCGTCGACGCCGAGGGCCGGGTGCTCGGCCTGGAGCGGGCGAAAGGCCGTGAGGGCGTGCCGGTGCAGCTGCGCACGGCCGGCGGCCACACCTATGTGCTGCCGGCCGACGCCGCCCGGCTCATCGCCACCGGAAGGGTCGACGAACGGCTCTTCGACGTCACCGTGCTGAACCGTTCGACGACCCGCGCCTCCCAGAAGCAGGGCCTCAAACTGATCGTCGGCTACACGGGAACCGCCGCCGGCGCCCGCGCCGACGTACGGGAAGCCGGTGACACCGAGGTCCGGCGCACCCTGAAGACCCTGAACGCCGACGCGGTGCTCACCCCGAAGGGCGACGCCGCCGCGCTGTGGAAGGCGGTCACCGACACCGACGGCACCACCGCCACCGGGGTCGCGCACCTCTGGCTGGACGGCGTTCGCAAGGTCAGCCTCGACACGTCGGTCTCCCGGATCGGCGCCCCCAAGGCCTGGAAGGCGGGCTACGACGGCAAGGGCGTCACCATCGCGGTCCTGGACACCGGCGTCGACGCCACCCACCCCGACCTCAAGGGCCAGGTCACGGCCGCCAAGAACTTCTCCACCTCGCCCGACACCACCGACAAGTACGGTCACGGCACGCACGTCGCCTCCATCGCGGCGGGCACCGGGGCGAAGTCCAAGGGCAGGTACAAGGGCGTCGCGCCGGGCGCGAAGCTGCTCAACGGCAAGGTGCTGAGCGACGAGGGCTACGGGGACGACTCGTCCATCATCGCGGGCATGGAGTGGGCCGCCGCGCAGGGCGCCGACGTGGTCAACCTCAGCCTGGGCGGCGGCGACACCCCCGAGGTCGACCCGATGGAGGCGGAGATCAACAAGCTCTCCGCCGAGAAGGGCATCCTCTTCGCGGTCGCCGCCGGCAACGAGGGCGACGCGGCGCGGACGGTCGGCTCGCCGGGCAGCGCCGCCGCCGCGCTCACCGTGGGCGCCGTCGACGACAAGGACAGGATCGCCCCGTTCTCCAGCCGGGGCCCCGGCATGGACGGACAGATCAAGCCCGACGTGACCGCTCCCGGTGTCGCCATCACCGCCGCCGCGGCCCCGGGCAGCGTCATCGAGGAGGAGGTCGGCCAGAAACCCGCCGGGTACTTGACGATCTCCGGCACGTCGATGGCCACCCCGCATGTCGCGGGTACCGCCGCCCTCCTCAAGCAGCGGCACCCGGACTGGACGTACGCCGAACTGAAGGCCGTCCTCGTCGCGTCCGCCAAGGGCGGCCCGTACACGCCGTTCGAGCAGGGCTCGGGCCGGATCCGCGTCGACCGGGCGATCAAGCAGCGGGTGGTCGCCGACCCGGTCTCCGTCGACTTCGGCGTCCAGGAGTGGCCGCACACCGATGACAAGCCGGTCACCAGGAAGCTCACCTACGACAACCTCGGCACCAAGGCCGTCACGCTCAACCTCTCGATCGCCGGCACCGCCCCGAACGGCAAGCCCGCCCCGGCCGGCTTCTTCCGGCTCGGCGCGAAGAAGGTCACCGTCCCGGCGCGAGGCAGGGCCTCCGTGAAGGTCACCGTCGACACCCGGCTCGGCGGCGGACTCGACGGGGCCTACTCGGGGTACGTCGTCGCCGAGGGCGGCGGCCAGGGCGTACGCACGGCGGTGGCCGTGCAGCGCGAGGAGGAGTCGTACGACGTCACGCTGAAGATGATCGACCGGGACGGCGGGCCCGCCGAGCACCACATGCTCGACCTGACCGGGATCTCCGGGCTCGCCGAGGGCACGTGGTTCACGCCGTACGACAAGGACGGCACGGTCGAGCTGCGGGTGCCGGAGGGGACGTACGTCTTCAACGCCGGGATCGTCGTGGACCCGAAGGACTACGGCAAGGGAGCGGCCTGGCTCTCCCGGCCGACCCTCACCGTCGACCGGACGACCTCCCTCACGCTGGACGCCCGCAAGACGAAACCCGTGGACATCACCGTGCCCGACACCGCCGCCGAACCAGTCTTCGCGGCACCCGAGTTCACCCTGCTGGTCGGCGACAGCGGGTACACCTTCGGATGGCTGCTCGACACGTACGAGGGGTTCCGGACCGCGCATCTCGGTCCGCAGATCACGGGCGGCCGGCTCAGTCAGAACTGGGTGGGCCAGTGGACCGAGGGCGACACCGAGCAGTACGCCGTCGCCACCGGAGGCAAGGTCACGAAGCTGGCCACCGGCTTCACCAAGCGCTGGAAGAAGAGCGAACTGTCCACCGTGCGGACCGGCCTGGGCTCCTCCGCCGCGGGGAGGACCGGCGCCGTCATCCCCTGGGCCTGGCTCCCCGACAGCCCCGCCTCACCCGCCGTCGGCGTGCCGGGGCCCCTGCCCGGCACCCGCACGCTGCACCTGTCCGCCGTGCGCGGAGTGAAGTGGAGCCTCGACTTCGAGCAGTACGGCGCCGAGGACGAACAGGGCTTCCCGCTGCTCGACGCGTACTACACGACCGGCGACAGTCAGACCTTCGAGGCGGGAAAAACGTACGCCCGGACCTTCAACGTCGGGGTCTTCGGCCCGAAGATCGCCGGGTTCTACGGCATCCGCCGCGACGGGAACACGGTGTACGGCCTGCTGCCGATGTTCGCCGACGGGCGCGGACACGCCGGGGCCTCCTTCTACGAGAAGGTCACGACCTTCCTCCACCGCGACGGGGAGAAGCTCGCCTCCAGCGAGGACGCGCTGGACGGGTCCGGGCAGTTCAAGGTGCCGGCGGGCCTCGCCACCTACCGTCTGACGACGTCCATCTCCCGCTCCGCCGAGCTGGCCCGGGCCGCCTCCCGGATCGACGCGAGCTGGACCTTCACCTCGCAGAAGACCGCGAGCGACACGAAACTCCCGGTCTCGACCGTCCGTTTCGGCGCCCCGTTCCTGGGGCTCGACAGCACCGCCCCGGCCGGCAGCGAGGGCACCGTCCGCGTCACCGTGCAGGGTGCGGCCCGGGGCCAAAACCTCAAGTCGCTGACCGTGTACGTGTCCGGCGACGGCAAGAAGTGGACCAAGGTCGCCCTGAAGAACAGCAGGTTCACCCAGAGGACCCCGGCGGCGGGCGACAGCGTCTCCCTGCGAGCCGTCGTGACCGACAGGAAGGGGAACAGGTCGACGGTGACGATCCACGACGCGTACTTCGGCAGGTGAGACCCGGCAGGTGAGATCCGCAGGTGACGGACGCGTCGCCCGTCGGCTACGGCGTCGCCGTCGACGCCCGGTTCGCGTCCGTGCCCCAGCTGGCCAGGAGACGCAGGGCGTCGGCGGAGGGCGAGCCCGGCTCGGCGTGGTAGGTGATCAGGCTCTGCTCGTGGTCGTCGGGGAGCTTGAACGTCTCGAAGGAGAGGGTGAGTTCACCGACCAGGGGGTGGTGCATGCGCTTCACCCCGTGGCTCTTCTCCTTCACGTCGTGCGCCGCCCACAGCCGCCGGAACTCCTCGCTCTTCACCGACAACTCGCCCACCAGCGCCGACAGCAGCGGATCGTCCGGATGGCAGCCCGCGTCCATCCGCAGATAGCTGACGATGTCGGCCGCCTTCTGATCCCAGTCGACGTACAGATCCCGGTAGTCGGGCCGCAGGAACACCATCCGCGCCCAGTTCCGTTCCTGCGGCGGCAGCGCCGACCAGTCCCCGAAGACCGCCGCCGCCATCCGGTTCCACACCAGGATGTCCGAGCGCCGGCCCGTGACGTACGCCGGAACGCCGTCGAGGGTGTCGATCAGCTGCCGCAGGGCGCCCCGCACCTGCTGCGGCCGGGCCGAGCGCTTCTTCTTGTGCGCCTTCGGCTTCGCGAGATGCGTGAGGTGGGCGTGCTCCGCGTCGTTCAGCCGGAGGGCGCGCGCGATGGCGTCGAGCACCTCCGCCGACACATTGCGCCCGTTGCCCTGCTCCAGCCGCGTGTAGTACGCCACCGACACCCCGGCGAGCTGCGCCAGCTCCTCCCGGCGCAGCCCGGGAACCCGGCGGTGCCGCCCGAAGGTGGGCAGGCCCACGTCCTCCGGCTGCAGCCGGGCCCGCCGGGTGCGCAGGAACTCGCTGAGCTCGGCGCGCCGGTCCAGCGCCCCGGCGGCCTGACCGGCCTGGGGCTCCCGCGGGGTTTCGGGCTGTTCGTCCATACGGCAAGTATTCACGGTCGTACGACCACGGGGGCCGGTGAGCCTGACCCCGCCAGTGGTAGGACCGGCGGACGTACGCAAAGCCGTGACCTGGGTGAATCCTGTGACTTCGGGCAGGCTGGTATCCGCAGCCGGCCGGAAGGCAGCCGGATGCGGGACGACGATCAGGAGAACCACGGCATGACCACCACTGTTGCCGCCTACGCGGCGCCCGCCGCCAAGGCTCCGCTGGAGCGCACCACGATCGAGCGCCGCGAGGTCGGTGAGTTCGACGTACTGATCGACATCAAGTACGCCGGTATCTGCCACTCGGACATCCACCAGGCCCGTGAGGGCTGGGGCGAGGCGATCTTCCCGATGGTCCCCGGCCACGAGATCGCCGGCGTCGTCGAGGCCGTCGGCTCCGGCGTCACCAAGTTCGCCGTCGGTGACAAGGTCGGCGTCGGCTGCATGGTCGACTCCTGCCGCGAGTGCGAGAACTGCCAGGCGGGCCTGGAGCAGTACTGCCTCAAGGGCAACGTCGGCACGTACAACGCCATCGGCAAGGACGGCGAGCCCACCTACGGCGGCTACGCGGAGAAGATCGTCGTCGACGAGGCCTTCACCCTGCGCATCCCCGACGGCATCGCGCTCGACGAGGCCGCGCCCCTGCTGTGCGCCGGCATCACCACGTACTCCCCGCTCAAGCACTGGAACGCCGGCCCCGGCAAGAAGGTCGCCGTCGTCGGTCTCGGCGGCCTCGGCCACATGGGCGTCAAGCTCGCGCACGCGCTGGGCGCCGAGGTGACCGTGCTCTCGCAGTCCCTCAAGAAGCGCGAGGACGGCCTGAAGCTGGGCGCCGACCACTACTACGCGACCAGCGACGAGGCGACGTTCAAGGAGCTGGCGGGCACCTTCGACCTGATCGTGTCGACGGTCTCGGCGCCCCTGAACCTGGACGCCTACCTCTCCCTGCTGAAGACCGACGGCGCCTTCGTGAACGTCGGCGCGCCCGAGGAGCCCGTCGCCCTCAACCTCTTCTCCGTCATCGCCGGCCGCAAGACCCTCGCGGGCTCCGGCATCGGCGGCATCCCGGAGACCCAGGAGATGCTGGACTTCTGCGCCGAGCACGGCATCGGTGCCGAGATCGAGCTGATCCGCGCGGACCAGATCAACGAGGCGTACGAGCGGGTGCTGGCGAGCGACGTGCGCTACCGCTTCGTGATCGACACGTCGACGATCTGAGCACGTCGGTCGGGCGGGGCGGTCGCGTCGTGTCCGGCCGCGGGTGAGCGGGGGCCGGTCGCGCGGTTCCCCGCGCCCATCGAGCGGCACGGGGCTGCGCCCCGTGCCGCTTGCCCCCTGCCTGGGGCGGCCGGACGATGGAGGAGCGGGGGAGGCACAGGCGGCCGCGACGCGATCACCACCCGGGGGGCCTACGAGGTGTGAGCGACATGCCCCTGCAGAAGACCCGTCCGGGCACCGTCCACCGGCTGCGCCCGGACATCAGCGTTCTCGCCGACAGTCTGGAGGTGCCGGGGATCGGGCACATCCCGGTGAACGCGTTCGTCCTCCTGTCCGCCCAGCCGGTCGTGGTCGACACCGGCCTGAGCCTGCCCGACCGGAACTTCGTCGAGACGCTCGCCTCCGTGCTGGACCCGGAGGACGTGCGCTGGATCTGGCTCACCCACCCCGACCGCGACCACACCGGCGGCCTCTTCGACCTGCTCGCGGCGGCGCTCGACGCACGGGTCGTGACGACCTTCGTCGGCGCGGGGATCCTCTCCTGCGAACGCCCGCTGCCGCTCGACCGCTGCTATCTCCTGAACCCCGGCGAGACGATGGACATCGGCGACCGCACCCTCACCGGTTTCCGCCCGCCCCTGTTCGACAACCCCGCGACCGTCGGCTTCTTCGACGACCTCTCCGGAGTCTGCTTCAGCTCCGACTGCTTCGGCGCGCCGCTCGCCACCGCCGACCTCGCCCAGGCCGGCGACGTCCGGGACGTGGCCGTCGACGATCTGCGCACCGCTCAGCTGCTCTGGGCCACGGTGGACAGCCCCTGGGTCAGGACGGTCGACATGGACAAGTACCTCGCGACGTTCCAGCCGCTGAAGGACCGCAAGCCCGACCTCGTCCTCTCCACCCACCTGCCCCCGGCGGCCGGCATCACCGGCTCCCTCCTCGACACCCTCACCACGGCTCCGGACGCCCCGCCCTTCACGGGCCCGGACCAGGCGGCCCTGGAACGGATGCTGGCCGAGTTCGAACCGAAGGGCGGCGGCCACGGCCCCTGAGGGCCGCGCGGTTCTCCCCGTGCCGCACGACAGGACCGGCACGGAATCGCCCGGAGTCCTCGCGCGTTGAGGACGATGGGTATCGGAGGGCGGCGGTGTGCGAGACGGTTACGCCGAGTCACCGAGCTGACTGTATGGGAGGGTCGCGATGACCGCGCAGACGCAGAGGGCCGTACTGGCGGGCGGATGTTTCTGGGGAATGCAGGATCTGATCCGCCGGCTCCCGGGCGTGACGGCGACCCGGGTGGGATACACCGGGGGTGACGTGCCGAACGCCACGTACCGGAACCACGGCACGCACGCGGAGGCCATCGAGATCCTCTTCGACCCCGAGAGGACCGACTTCCGCGCGCTCCTGGAGTTCTTCTTCCAGATCCACGACCCGAGCACCAGGAACCGCCAGGGCAACGACATCGGCCTCAGCTACCGCTCGGCGATCTACTACGTGGACGACGAGCAGAAGCGGATCGCCGAGGACACGATCGCGGACGTGGACGCCTCCGGCCTGTGGCCGGGCAAGGTCGTCACCGAGGTGGAGCCGGTCGGGCCCTTCTGGGAGGCCGAGCCCGAGCACCAGGACTACCTGGAGCGTTACCCCGACGGCTACACCTGCCACTTCCCGCGCCCGGGATGGCGGCTCCCGGCCCGTACGGAGGGCTGACCGCGAGAGTCCGCCCGTGCGCGAGGTCTGACCGCGACTGCCCGGCGGGAGGAGCGGAGGCTCCGCCGCCGGGCCGTGCCGAGCCCTCGCGGCTCCGGGTCCCGGGCCCTGGGCCCGGAGCCGTCCGCTCAGTCCGTCGAGGACGCCGCCGCCACGACTGCGGCCGATCCGTTCCGGATCCGGCAGTAGTACGCGGCCATCGCCTCGCCGTCGCCCTGGTAGCGCCACGGCAGCGCGTTGACGTACCCGTCGACCAGCTTGAACTGTTCGAGCGCGGCGTCGTCGCGGTCCTGGAGGGCGAGGTAGTACGCCAGCAGGTGCCGGAGTTCCGGGAGGCGGGGGTGGGTCGGGTCGGCCGCGGCGGCGTCCGCGAGACCCGCGTCCACGCGGCCGATCATCTTCGGGGTCCGGTCCGCCTCCGCGTCGTCCGACGTGTCGTGCTCGAAGTGCGCGATCAGCGGCAGGACGGTCAGCAGGCCGCCCAGCGGCGCGTTCGCCGCCGCCCGCTCGGCGAACTCCGTCGCCAGCTTCTCCGAGCCCCGCCACTTCGCGCACCAGTACTGCAGTGCCGAGAAGTGGGCCTCGTAGTGGTGCGGCGCCCGGGCGGTGATCTCCGTCCAGAGCCGGTCCATCTCGGCGTGCGGATAGCCGAGCCCGAGCGCGACCCAGATCTCGGTGATGAACGGCGTGGGGTCGTCGGGGTTGAGCGCCGCCGCCCTGCCGATCTCCTCGCGGGAACGTTCCAGCATCCGGTGGAAGCCGCCGAACTGCTCACTGGTCGTGTACTTGGCCCGTTTCCCGCCGCGCAGGTCCCAGGCCAGGATGACCGTGCTGCGGGCCCGGACGACGGCGGCGTCCGGATCGTCGGGACGGTCCGCCTCCCAGGCGAGCAGCCAGTCGTCCTCCTTGGCCGCGATCTCCGCCAGCAGATACGCGGCGGCGGACCGGCGCTCCCAGTCCCGGCCGGTGTCGTGCATCAGCTTGGCGGCCGCCTTCCAGTCGCCGCCGCGCACGGCCGCGAGTGCGGATTCCACCCCTGTCGGAAGCGGGCCCGCGTACTCGGTGTTCTGCCGCTCGGCCGGCAGCAGCCCCATCGATTCCGCGACGTCCGGGTCGACGTCGCCGCTGGGGCGGAAGAACTCCTTGAGGAACACCCCGGCGATCCAGAGCCCGAAGAGCAGGGTCGGCACCGCCAGGACGGCCAGTATCCACAGCAGTACGGTCATCGCGGTGCGTCCGTTTCTCGGGCGGCGGGGCCCTGGGGGGTGGGCAGCAGTGTGCGCAGCGGGCGGGTGTCGGGGTGGTCGGCGACGGCCGCGTCGATCGCCGCGCCGAGGTCGGTCTCGGTGCCGTCCGGGGCGGGCGCCAGCCGTGCCGCGGCCGGTTCCGACCAGGAGAACTCCCAGCTCAGCCGGGAGTGGGCGCTCAGCTCGGCGAGCACCATGCCCTGCAGCGCGTCGGCCAGCGCGGGCCGCACGAACTCACGGAAGGCCCGGCCCTGCGCCTCGGCCGCCTGGTCGGACAGGGGCAGCCGCCGCGCCAGCTGCCACAGCTGGCCGTCGTCGATCACCTTGAGCAGCGCCGCCAGCGTCGGGTGATCCTTGGTGTACATGGCGAGCGCCCGGTGCAGCGGGGTGTCGAGGGAGGCGAAGTTCGCGACCATCGAACCGTCGAGCAGCTCCTGCCAGTCGCCGGTGCGCCGGAACCGCAGCACGTCCTCGGTGAGGACCGCGTCCTCCAGCGCCGCGAGGGTCCGGTCCGGGTCGGCGAGCAGGCCGAGCGCCGTGCCCCGGCCCTCGTCCGCGCGCCCGTCGGCGGGCAGCGCCTCGATCCGCTCGACCCGATCGGCGATGGGCGGATGCGAGTCGTACGGCGAGGCCGGCTCGGTCGGCAGGTCGGTGCGCAGGCCGACCAGTTCGAGCTGGCGGGCGGAGAGCATGCGCCCGTAGCCGCCGAAGAACTCGCCGCGCGGCGGCATCAGCCGGGCCTCGGCGCCGAGCGTGGCGTAGCTGTTCATGTAGAAGCCGAACGCCGCGTCAAGGGCCGGGATTTCGCGCAGCGCCGACGCGGTGGCGTCCCGGCCGGCGACGCGGACGGACGCGAGGTCGGCGGCGTACTCCTGGCGGCGGGAACCGGCGAGCGTGGCGCGCATGTACAGCTTGGCGTAGCCGATGTAGATCTTCGCCATCGCGCGGTACGTGAGGCCCGCGTGCCCGGTGTCGATCTCCCGGGTCTTCTTCCCCTTGGCCGCGGCCTTGGCGTTCTTCTTCTCCTGCCGGGCCCGCTCATGTCCGGCGGTCTTGTCGGCCCGCTCCTCGAAGTGCCGGACGGTGCGCAGCACCTGGGCGCGGCCGCGCACGGTGAGGGCGGCGAGCCGGGTGTCGGAGTTCGAGTAGTGGCCCAGCTCATGGGCGAGGACCGCGCGCAGTTGCGCCTCGGTCAGGCCCTGGAGCAGGGGGACGCCGAGGTAGAGGCGGCGCGGGCCGGGCAGCAGGCCGAGCAGCCGTGCGTCCTCGGCGACGGCGGCGTTGACGTCGGCCGTCAGGACGATCCGGGAGGGCGCCCGGGTGCCGACCTGGTCGGCCAACTCCCTTACGGTGCGCCACAGTTCGGGCTCGTCGGCGTCCGTCACCGGCAGGCCGGGCAGTTCCTCGCCCTTCGGCGTCCGCAGCATGAACAGGCCGCGGACCAGCGGGATCGCGAGCAGTACGGAGACCACGTACAGCTTGGCGGCGACGCCGGACGGAGCGTGCAGGTAGAGCAGGTAGTCGGCGCCGGCGAGCGCCGCGAGCAGGATCACGCCGAGCAGATAGAAGCCGGCGAGCAGCACGAGGGCGCGCAGTGCGCGCAGGGTCGCGCCCATTGGGCAGGTTTCCCCCCACGGAAAGATCGCGAACGATCATGAATACGGTGAAAACGGTCGGTCTGGGACGTGTCCATGACCAAAGGTGTGAGGGGCGGAGTATTTCGCACGGGTGTGCGGGGTCGCAAGGGCTTACCGGGGGCGCGCCGGACGTCCCCGGGGGCCGCCGTGCGGATCAGGGGGACCGTGCGGATCAGGGGGTCAGTGCGGAAGCGTCGCCGGGCTGCCGCCGTTCGCCTCGTACCCCGCGACTGCCAGCGCCCGGTATATCGCGTAGTCCGCCGCCGGGTCGGAGGTGAGGGTCCAGGGGAGGGCGCCCACGTGGCCGTCGACGTGGACGAGCTGGTTCATCGCCTCGGACCAGCGCTCGGAGCGGACCAGGAAGAGGATCAGCAGATGGCGGACATGGGCCAGCATCGGGTCGTCGGGGCGCGCGGCGTGCACCGCGAACAGGGCACCGTGGATCGCCTTGGTCACGACCTCGCTCTCGTAGAACCCCTGCACCAGGTTCACCTCGGGCAGGTGCTCGAAGACCGCGAAGAGCGGCATGGCCGCGAGGAGCGAACCCTGCGGCGCGCGGGCCGCGGCCGCCTCCGCGAACGAGTACGCCAGCTCCCGCGAACCGTGCCACTTCTCGCACCAGTAGTGCAGGGCCGCGAGATGGGCGCCCATGTGCGCCGGCGCCCGGTCCAGGATCTTCAGCCAGAGCTGCTCGAACTCCGCACGGGGGTACGCCAGCCCGCGCGCCACGGACAGCTCGATGATGTACGGGATCGGGTCACCGGGGGCCAGCAGCGCCGCGTCGCCACACGCCGACCTGGCCTCCTCCATGATGATCCGGAAGTCGTCTGTGCCCGGCGTCGACGTCCGCCACGCCTGCTGCACCAGGAACTCCGCGTGCACCGCCGCGCCGCCCGCGTCCTTCGGGGCCTCCGCGCGCCACACCCGCAGCCACTGCCCGCCCGGCGTCTCGCCCACCCCGCCGGGCCGCTGCGTCAGCTCCAGCGCCGCGGCGCCCGCGAACGCCTGCACCCGCTGCCATCTGACCTCGCCGTCCGCCTCCGTACCGGTCAGCAGCTGCTTCGCCGCCCGGTAGTCCTGGGAACGCTGCACCACGTCCAGCACGTCCAGCAGATCCTGGTCGGGCCCCGGCATCCGCACGTCCAGCAGTTCCTGGCGCATGAACCCGTAGTCCGCCGGGTCCGCCGCGTCCGGATGCCCCGCCTCGACCTGCTGAATACCGGCCCTCCGCCGCGCCACGATCGGCCACATCACGAACCCGATCATGAGCATCGCCATCAGGACCCAGAGAATCTCCATGCCACAAGGGTTCCAGACGCCGCCGACAATTGCGCAACCCGGTCGGCGTCCTGTGGATAACTCCGCTGCCCGTGGCCCGGCCAGGACCGGCAGGAGCTTCTGTCATCGACCGTTCACAGGCCCCCCGGGCCGTTGGGCACCCAACACCCGGCGCACCGCTTAGGCTCGATACCCATGAGCGACACCCACCACAGCCAACACTTCGAGACCCTCGCGATCCACGCCGGCAACACCGCGGATCCCCTCACCGGCGCCGTCGTCCCGCCGATCTACCAGGTCTCGACCTTCAAGCAGGACGGCGTAGGCGGCCTGCGCGGCGGCTACGAGTACAGCCGCAGCGCCAACCCCACGCGCACCGCGCTGGAGGAGAACCTCGCCGCCCTGGAGGGCGGGCGCCGCGGCCTCGCCTTCGCGTCCGGGCTGGCCGCCGAGGACTGCCTGCTGCGTACGCTGCTCAGCCCCGGCGACCACGTGGTCATCCCCAACGACGCGTACGGCGGCACGTTCCGTCTCTTCGCGAAGGTCGTCTCCCGGTGGGGCGTGGACTGGTCGGTGGCCGACACCTCCGACCCCGCGGCCGTCCGCGCCGCCATCACCCCCAAGACGAAGGTCCTCTGGGTGGAGACCCCCTCCAACCCGCTGCTCGGGATCACCGACATCCCGGCCGTCGCCCAGGTCGCCCGTGAGGCAGGCGTGAAGCTGGTCGTCGACAACACCTTCGCCACCCCCTACCTCCAGCAGCCGCTCGCCCTCGGCGCGGACGTCGTCGTGCACTCGCTCACCAAGTACATGGGCGGCCACTCCGACGTCGTCGGCGGTGCCCTGATCGTCGGCGACCAGGAGCTGGGCGAGGAACTGGCGTACCACCAGAACGCGATGGGCGCGGTCGCCGGGCCCTTCGACTCCTGGCTGGTGCTGCGCGGCACCAAGACGCTCGCCGTCCGCATGGACCGGCACAGCGAGAACGCCACCAAGGTCGCCGACATGCTGACCCACCACCCGCGCGTGGCCGGCGTCTACTACCCCGGCCTGCCCGAGCACCCCGGTCACGAGGTCGCCGCCAAGCAGATGAAGGCGTTCGGCGGCATGGTGTCGTTCCGGGTCACCGGCGGCGAGGAGGCGGCCCTGGAGGTCTGCGAGCGCGCCAAGGTGTTCACCCTCGGCGAGTCCCTCGGCGGCGTGGAGTCCCTGATCGAGCACCCGGGGCGCATGACGCACGCCTCGGTGGCCGGTTCGGCTCTGGAGGTGCCCGCCGACCTCGTCCGCCTCTCCGTGGGCATCGAGAACGTCGACGACCTCCTGGAGGACCTCCAGCAGGCCCTCGGCTAGACACTCCGGCCCGGGACCGGTCCCGGGCCGCGGGCGCTCACCAGTCCGTCACCGGTGGGGTCGTCGTCGACGGCGGCTCCACCCAGGGGTGGGTCGTCAGCGCCCACACGAAGAACGCGACCACGGCGGCCGTCAGCACCAGCCACAGCAGACGGCGGGCCACCGTCCGGCGCCGCAGCATGCGCCCGCCGCGCCGCATCGCCGCCGCGCACAGGTCGGGCGGCACCTGGGCCGGCCGGCGCTCCAGGATCTGCCGTACGGCCGTCTCGCGTTCCCGCAGGCTCATGACGGCGCCACCTCCACCACCTTCTTGGCGCGGACCTCGCGCGGGGGATGCAGCACGGTCGCCATCGCGCGCAGACAGATCGTCCGCACCCGCTCGACGGGCAGCCCGAGGAGAGCCGCCGTCTGTTCCTCGGCGACGCCCTCGTAGAGGCGCAGGACGAGGATCAGCCGCTCCTGGGGGCTGAGCACGCTCAGGGCGCCCACGCGCGCGTGGCGGAAGAACGTGTGGTGGTGCCAGGCCGCCCGGGCGAAACGGACCGCCAGCTGCTGGCGGGTCCGGTCGTAGGGGTCCTCACCGCGCAGCCGGTCCCAGGTGGCGTACGTGTGGGCGAGGGCGTGCGTCAGCAGCCGCCGCGCGCGCGGGTTGTCGTCCGGCGCCTCCGCCGTGAACAGGGTGGCGGTCTGCAACAGCCGCCCCGCCGCACCCGCGACGAACGCCTCGAACTCCCGGGCCCGGCGGGCGCCTTGGGCCCCATGTCGATCTCGCACCACGCCTCCCGCCTGAGGCCGGCCCTGAGGGGAACAGGGCCCGATCTCATATGAGGCCAGGAGCGGGGGCGCGGTCAAGGGTCAGGAGGGCGACGGCTCAGGAGGGCGACGGCTTGAGAGGGCGACGGCGCGGTCAAGACGGCGACGGTGCCTCCGGCGCCGCCGCCATGCGGGTGGAGAGCGCCGTGTTGAAACGGGTGAGGAGGGAGCAGAACGCCTCGCGCTCCTCGGGGGCCCAGTCCTGGGTGAGTTCGGCCATCAGCTGGCGCCTGGAGGAACGTACCTCCTCAAGGCGGGCGAGCCCACGGGGCGACAGCTGGAGCACCACCGCCCGGCCGTCCTCCGGGTGCGAGGTGCGCTTGACGAGTCCGGTGTCCACGAGCGGCGCCACCTGACGGGTGACCGTCGAGGAGTCGATCCCCATGCTCGCCGCGAGCGCCTTGACGCCCATCGGACCTTCGTTGTCGAGGCGGTTGAGCAGCAGGTACGCGGCACGGTCCATGGAGTTGCGCACCTGCCCGACGCCGCCGAGCCGGGTCTGTTCGGCACGGCGTGCGAACACCGCGACCTCGTGCTGCAGCGTGTCGAGAAGACCGGTGTCACCGACGGTCGTCATGTCCATCGACATTTCAGGTGTTGTGGGCATGGCCAAAGGCTCAATTCATGCGTGGGGCGCTGGGTTGGGGGACAGAGTACGCGGACCGGGCGCGGGGTGTACCGGCGCCGCTGAAACCCGTCCCGCGCCTTGGTCACACCCGCGTTCCACCGCTGTGAACTGCGAGACTGGTGGTCATGAGCTACAGCACGGCTGACTCCTTTCCGGTGGTGACGCTCGACGACGTGCGAGGCGCCCAGAAGATGCTTACCGGTGTCTCACGTGTCACCGCGATGGAGGGCAGCAGGCATCTGTCGCAGCTCGTCGGCGCGCCGGTGCACCTCAAGTGCGAGAACCTCCAGCGGACGGGCTCGTTCAAACTGCGCGGCGCATACGTCCGGATCGCGGGGCTGCTGCCCGAGGAGCGCGCCGCCGGAGTCGTCGCCGCGAGCGCCGGCAACCACGCCCAGGGCGTCGCCCTCGCCTCCTCCCTGCTCGGGGTCGGCTCCACGGTCTTCATGCCGAAGGGCGCCCCGCTGCCGAAGGTCAGCGCGACCGAGGAGTACGGCGCCGAGGTGCGGCTGCACGGCACGGTGGTCGACGAGACGCTGGCGGCGGCCCAGGAGTACGCGGCCGAGACGGGCGCGGTGTTCATCCACCCGTTCGACCACCCCGACATCATCGCCGGTCAGGGCACGGTCGGCCTGGAGATCCTGGAGCAGTGCCCGGAGGTGCGCACGATCGTCGTCGGGGTCGGCGGCGGAGGGCTCGCGGCGGGCATCGCGGTCGCCGTGAAGGCGCTGCGGCCGGACGTGCGCGTCATCGGTGTGCAGGCGGAGGGCGCCGCCGCGTATCCGGTGTCGCTGGCCGCCGGACGGCCGGTCGCGGTCGAGAACCCGGCGACGATGGCCGACGGCATCAAGGTCGGACGGCCCGGCGACGTGCCGTTCGGGATCGTCGCCGACCTGGTGGACGAGGTCCGCACGGTCTCGGAGTACGACCTCTCCAGCGCCCTGCTGCTCTGCCTGGAGCGGGCCAAACTGGTCGTGGAACCGGCCGGCGCCAGCCCCGTCGCGGCCCTGCTGCGCGACCCGAAGGCCTTCGAGGGACCGGTCGTCGCGGTGCTCTCCGGCGGCAACGTCGACCCGCTGCTGATGCAGCGCATCCTGCGGCACGGCATGGCCGCCGGTGGCCGCTACCTGCAGGTACGCCTCCGCCTCACCGACCGCCCCGGTGCCCTCGCGACACTTCTGGGTGTGTTGTCAGTGGTCGACGCTAATGTCCTGGACGTGAGCCACGTACGGACCGACCCCCGGCTCGGGCTCACGGAGGTGGAGGTCGAACTGCACCTGGAGACGAGGGGCCCGAAGCACTGCGCCGAGGTCAACCACGCCCTGCGCGAGGCGGGTTACACCGTCATCGACTGAGGGCGGCGCCGCTTCGACCGTCACTCGTCACCCGTTCGGGTAAGTGCATTGAGAGACGCGATACATCGCGTTATGGTGTGTCTCGTGCTCGCTGAACCGCTGTGAAATAACCCCATAGACGTGGAGACCTCACATGCCAGGCGCCATCCATGCCGAAGGTCTGGTGAAGACCTTCGGTGACGTAAGAGCCCTCGACGGTGTCGATCTCGACGTCCCCGAGGGCACCGTTCTGGGTCTGCTCGGGCCGAACGGCGCGGGCAAGACGACCACCGTCCGCTGCCTCACCACCCTGCTGCGGCCCGACAGCGGCAGGGCCGTGGTCGCCGGCATCGACGTGCTGAAGGACCCCGACGCCGTACGGCGCTCGGTCGGCCTCTCCGGCCAGTTCGCCGCGGTCGACGAGTATCTGACAGGCCGTGAGAACCTGCAGATGGTCGGCCAGCTCTACCAGATGCGGGCCAAGGACGCGAAGGTCCGCGCGGGCGAACTGCTGGAGCAGTTCCACCTCGCCGACGCCGCCGACCGCCCCGCCAAGACGTACTCCGGCGGAATGCGCCGCCGACTCGACCTGGCCGCCGCGCTGGTGGTCTCGCCGCCGGTGATGTTCATGGACGAGCCGACCACCGGACTCGATCCACGTAACCGGCAGCAGCTGTGGGACGTGATCAAGCAGCTTGTCTCCGGCGGGACGACCCTGCTGCTCACCACCCAGTACCTGGAGGAGGCCGACCACCTCGCGCACGACATCGCCGTCGTCGACCACGGCCGCGTCATCGCCCGCGGCACCTCCGACCAGCTCAAGGCCCGCACCGGCGGCGAGCGCGTCGAGGTCGTCGTGCACGAGCGCGAGCGCATCCCGGACGCCGCCGAGGTGCTGACCGGCTTCGGCAAGGGCGGGACCACCGTCGAGGAGCACACGCGCAAGCTCACCGTGCCCGTCACCGGCGGCGCCAAGCTCCTCGCCGAGGTCATCCGCGAACTGGACACCAGAGGGATCGAGATCGACGACATCGGCCTGCGCCGCCCCACCCTGGACGACGTGTTCCTCTCCCTGACGGGACACCTCGCCGAGGTGAAGGACGAGGCCGAGACCGAGGCCGGGGCCGAGAGGCTCGGGGAGGCGACCGACGCGAAGGGGCGCGGCCGCAGGAAGGAGGGGTCCAGGTGAGTGCCGTCACCGGAACCGCACGCGTCGCACCGTCCGGCAACCCGTTCACCCGGTCCGTCCGGGACTCACTGGTCGTCGCCAAGCGCAATCTGATCCGGATGTCCCGCATCCCGGAAATGGTCATCTTCGGGCTCATCCAGCCCATCATGTTCGTGGTGCTGTTCACCTATGTCTTCGGTGGCTCCATGAACATCGGCGGGACCACCGACCCCGACGTCTACACCGAGTTCCTGATGGCCGGCATCTTCGCGCAGACCGTCACCTTCGCGACCGCCGGCGCCGGAGCGGGCATCGCCGACGACATGCACAAGGGGCTCATCGACCGCTTCCGCTCGCTGCCCATGGCGCGCGGCGCCGTGCTCACCGGGCGGACCCTCGCGGACCTCGTCCAGACGGCACTCACCCTCGCCGTGCTGGCCGTGGTCGCCCTCCTCGTCGGCTGGCGCACCCACACCAACGTCGGCGAGGTGCTCGCCGCCTTCGGCCTGCTGCTCCTGCTCGGATACGCGTTCACCTGGGTCGGCGCACTGATCGGGCTCTCCGTGCGCACCCCCGAGGCGGCCACCTCCGGCGGACTGATCTGGCTCTTCCCGGTCACCTTCATCTCGAACGCGTTCGTGGACTCCAGCAGGATGACGCCCTGGCTCCAGCACGTCGCCGACTGGAATCCGTTCAGTGCCACCGTCCAGGCCTGCCGCGAGCTCTTCGGCAACCCGGGGGTGTCGCCGTCGGACGCCTGGCCCATGCAGCACCCGGTGTGGGCCTCGCTGATCTACTCGGTCCTCATCATCGTCATATTCCGCACCCTGTCGGTGCGGAAGTACCGCTCGGCGTCGGCATGAGCGGCGGCCGTCCCCACGCATGACCGGGCCCCCGGCACCGAAGGGGCGCCGGGGGCCATGGGTCAGGTGAGGGACGTGCGATCAGCTCTGGTAGGGCACGGCCTTGAGGATCTTCACCGAGGCGAACTTGCCGTTCGGCAGCTCGTACTGGGCGTCCTGGCCGACCTTCTTGCCGATCACGCCCGAGCCGAGGGGGGACTGCGGCGAGTAGGTCTCGATGTCGGAGCTGGCGTACTCCCGGGAGGCGAGCAGGAAGGTCACGGTGTCGTCCTCGTCGCCGTCGAAGGCGATCGTCACGACCATGCCGGGAGCCACCGCGCCGTCCGCCGACGCCGGCGCCTCGCCGACCTTCGCGTTCTCCAGGAGCTGGGTCAGCTGGCGCACACGGAGCTCCTGCTTGCCCTGCTCTTCCTTGGCCGCGTGGTACCCGCCGTTCTCGCGCAGGTCGCCCTCCTCGCGCGCGGCCGCGATCTTGGCGGCGATCTCCGTGCGCGCAGGACCAGACAGGTACTCCAGCTCGGCCCTGAGCTGGTTGTACGCCTCCTGGGTCAGCCAGGTGACGTTCTCGCTGGTCTGGGTCACAGGTGCTCCTCGTAGGTACTGGGAATACAAAGCATCGCCCTACCCAGAAGAATGTTCCTTCACGAGTGGGCGAAACCACGAGCCTAACAATTCGGCGGCGGAAGGGGGAGGACATAAACCACAAGCATTACGTCGACGCAGGTCAGGGTGGCGCTCAGTCGGCGTGGCAGCCGAGCAGCTCGGCGGTGGTGCCGCGCGTGGTCGTCTTCAGGGTGACGACCTCGTCGATGTCGGTGGTGGCGGCGTCGAAGCGGAAGTCCGCGCGGCCCACCTCGGCGCCGTCCGCGGACTGGGAGCGCACCGTGCAGTAGGCCTCGACGCCGGCGTCCTTGTCGCCCCTGAGGTGCACCTTCACCGAGTTCGCCGAGGTATCGAAGGTGTAGATCTCGACGCTGATCTTGTTGCCGGCCACGTAGTGGAAGGCGAACCAGCCGATGAGGACGAGGAGGGCCGCGCCGAGGACGCTGCCGATGACCTTGAGCTTGCGGTCGGAGCGCTCGTCCGGGGAGCGGCCGTAGCGACCCTCGGGAAGCCGCGTGCTCGCCGTCGTCATGGTCACCCTCTCCGATCCGGCCTGATCCGGGATCCGGTCCGATCCGGCTGATCTCCGGACCGGGAATATCCCGCCCCCCGATGCCGTCACTATAGAAGCCCCCGCCCAGCGCCTGACGGCCGCCCCACACGGGTGTCCGAGGGGGACGGCAGTATGGACTCACCGGATCGCGCCGGGCCGAGTCACCGTAGTTCAGGCCGGGCGCCGAGTGACGAGGGAATGAGTCTTGACTGACCAGCTGCGACTGATGGCCGTGCACGCGCACCCCGACGACGAGTCGAGCAAGGGTGCGGCCACCATGGCGAAGTATGTGTCCGAGGGGGTGGACGTGCTGGTCGTGACCTGCACGGGCGGTGAGCGCGGCTCCATCCTCAATCCGAAACTGCAGGGCGACAAGTACATCGAGGAGCACATTCACGAGGTGCGCAAGAAGGAGATGGACGAGGCCCGGGAGATCCTCGGCGTCAGCCAGGAGTGGCTCGGCTTCGTCGACTCCGGCCTTCCCGAGGGAGACCCGCTGCCGCCTCTCCCCGACGGCTGCTTCGCCCTGGAGGACGTCGACAAGGCGGCCGGCGAGCTGGTCCGGAAGATCCGCGCGTTCCGTCCCCAGGTGATCACCACCTACGACGAGAACGGCGGGTACCCGCACCCCGACCACATCATGACCCACAAGATCTCGATGGTGGCGTTCGAGGGCGCGGCGGACACCGAGCAGTACCCGGAGGCCGAGTACGGCCCGGCGTACCAGCCGCAGAAGCTCTACTACAACCAGGGCTTCAACCGCCCGCGCACCGAGGCGCTGCACAACGCCCTGCTGGAGCGCGGTCTGGAGTCCCCCTACGGCGAGTGGCTCAAGCGGTGGGACGAGTCCGACCACAAGGACCGCACCCTCACCACGCATGTGCCCTGCGCCGAGTTCTTCGAGATCCGTGACAAGGCTCTCATCGCCCACGCCACGCAGATCGACCCCGACGGCGGCTGGTTCCGGGTCCCGATGGAGATCCAGAAGGAGGTCTGGCCGACCGAGGAGTACGAGCTCGCGAAGTCCCTCGTGGACACCTCGCTCCCGGAGGACGACCTCTTTGCGGGCATCCGCTAGCCCTGGGGGACAATGCCAGGCATGAGCGTAAGCCTGGCAGTCACACACCTCATCCCCCTCGCCAAGGAGGTGGACGAGGACAAGGTCACCCCCGGCGTCCTCGGTTTCATCGTCTTCGCGGTGATGGCCCTGGCCGTCTGGGGCCTGATGAAGTCCATGAACAAGCACATGGGCAAGGTCGACTTCACGGAGTCGCCGGACCCGAAGGCCTCCGTCGAGGAGACGGCGACGGACGCGGCCGGGAAGAAGACGACCCCCGCCAAGGGCTGACCGCCGACACGGCGGTTCGACCGATCGCCGAGGTGACGGCTCGACGGGCCGGCCGCGTGGCACCGCCGAGGTGCCGCGCGGCCGCGCCCTGTCGTCGTGGGGCGACGGGGCATCGAGCCCTCGCTCACCCGTGCCCGCTCGACACCGGCACCCCCATCACCTCCCGCGCGTGGCGGTTGGGGACCATGCCGAGGGTCCAGGCTCGCCAGCCGCTCTCCAGGTTGACGCCGCGCTCCAGGAGGAGCTGGTAGGCCTCGATGTACTCGGTGAGTTTCTCGTCACGCAGGGGGTGGTCCGTGCGGGAGAGGTGGGCCAGGTCCTCCTGGGCGACGGCCGTGCCGATCTCGACGCCGCCGGGAGCCGCGTAGGGCAGCAGGGTGCACTTGAGGAAGCGGGCCCAGTCCTCGCCGCGGCGGTCGCCGTAGGAGGCGAAGAGGCGGGTGGCCTCCTCGCAGAGGGCCAGTGCCTGGGGGAGGCGGGTGTTGCCCGCGTCCACGACCGCCAGTTCCAGGCAGGTCCAGGCCTCCCCGTGGGCGACGCCGATGCGCTGGAAGTCGGCGCGGGCGTCGACGAGGAGCTGGCGGGCGAAGCCGGAGTTGCGCAGCGAGCCCGTCTGCACGGCGCGCTGGTCGCGGGTGACACGGGCGGAGTGGTGGCGGGCGCAGGCCAGGCCGTAGACGTCCCGCATCCGGGAGAACATCGTGCGGGAGCGTTCCAGCTCGCGGACCGCCTGGTCGAGGTTGCCGGTCTCCTCCAGCGCCTGGCCCAGGTAGTAGCCGGACCAGGCCTCGCCGCGGGCGTCCTCGTTGTCGCGGTGCCGGGAGAGGGCCTGGCGCAGACCGTCGACGGCGGCCGAGGGGTCGCCGGCGACGAGGCGGGCGCGGGCCAGCTGCGTCATCGACCAGGCCTCGCCGCGCGGGTCGCGGGTGCGGCCGAACAGGTCGAGCGCGGTGCGCAGTTCGGTCTCCGCGCGGGGTATCTCGCCCATGCGCAGCATCAGTTGGCCCAGCTGGTAGTAGGCCCAGCCCTCGCCGTGCAGGGACTCCTGCTGGCGGTGCAGGACCAGTGCGCGGGTCAGCAGGTCCAGGGAGTCCGCCAGGTGGGAGCGATCGCGTTCCACCGCCGCCAGGGCGTGCATCGTCCACGCGCGGTCCGCCGCCAGTTCGGGGGGCGACTGCATCTGCAGGGCCTCCAGGAGCTTCTCCGCCGCCTCGGTCAGATTGCCCTGGTGGTGGAGGGTGATGCCGAGGGAGCACAGGGCACGGGCGGCGCCCGCGTCGTGGTTGGTCTCCATGTACAGGTTGACCACCGACGCCAGCGTCGTCCGGGACTTGTCCAGCTCGCCCAGCTGACGGGCCGCGATACCCGTACGCCACTGCACGGAGCGGGTCAGCAGACCCTGCCCCACCGACTGGGCCAGCTCGTTGAGTTCGCCGAGGCGGTAGAGGTCGCCGCGCAGCAGGCAGTAGTCGCACAGGGCGCCCAGCAGACTGAGCACGGCTGCCTCGTTCACGCCCTCCGCGTGCCGGAGCGTGGAGGTGATGAAGCTGGTCTCGTCGTCCAGCCAGCGCAGCGCCTCCTCCAGCGACACGAAGCCGTGCTGGCCGAAGCGGTCCGAGCGGGTCGACATGTTGCCGTCGACGAGGCGCAGGACGGAGTCGGCCAGGTCCGCGTACGTGACGATGAGGCGTTCCTGCGCGGCCGTGCGCTCGCTCGGCTCCTCCTCGTCGAGGAGGCGGGCCTGGGCGAAGGCGCGGACCAGGTCGTGCAGGCGGTAGCGGTTGCCGTGGACGTGGTCGATCAGGCCCGCGCGGGCGAGCGCGGTGAGATGACGGGTCGCCTCCGTCTCGTCGGTGGCGAGGAGCGAGGCGGCCGCCGCCGCGCCCAGTGACGCCCGCCCCGCGAGAGCCAGTCGGCGCAGCAGCCGGCGGGAGGGCTCCGACTGGTCGGTGTAGCGGAGCCACAGGGCCCTCTCGATCGGCTCGACCGGGCCGTACGCGCCCAGGTCCGTGGCCAGCCGGTCGGGCGTGCGCGGCCCGAGGGACGAGCCGGCGATGCGCAGGGCGAGGGGCAGTCCGCCGCACAAGTGCCGGATACGGGCGACGGACTCCGTGTCGTACGAGCCGGAGCGCGCTCCGGAGGAGGGCCCTGCGGCTCCCGTGGCCGCGCCCGCGCCGACTCCCGTCGAGAGCACCGCACCGTCCTGGGCCGCCGTGCTCAGCAGTTCGTGCGTGCCGTCGCCGTCGAGCGCCTCGACGGGGAGCTGGTGGACCCAGGCGGGCAGGTCGGCGGGGAGGGCGAGCGGCGAGCGGGCGGTGACCAGGACGAGGCTGTCGGAGCGCTCGGGGACGAGGGTGCGGACCTGCTCGGGGTCGGAGGCGTCGTCGAGGACGATCGTCACCGGCAGGGCGGTCAGATGCTGGTGGTACAGCTCGCTGAGCCGTTTGACCTGCTGGTCCTGGGAGGTCCGCTCACGGAAGAGCAGCTGGTCGCGGGGTGCGCCGAGACGATTCAGCAGATGCATCAGCGCGTCCCGGGTCGACAGCGGCGGCTCCTCCGGGCTGTCGGCGCGCAGATCGACGACACAGGCGCCCCGGAAGTAGTCCCGCAGTTCATGGGCGGCGCGGACGGCGAGAGCGGTGCGGCCGGAGCCGGACGGGCCGTGCAGCACGACGACGGTCGGCCGGGTCTCGGTCTCCGCGCGGGCCGCCTGCACCCACTGGCGGATCTTCCCCATCTCCGTCCGTCGTCCGGCGAACCGGTCGTCGGCCTCCGGGAGTTGGGCGAACGACTGCTCCAGTACGTTGCGCCGCCGGGCCGCCGCGCTCTTGTCGGCGCCGCGCAGCTGGGGTGCCTTCTTCTTCGCCGTCGCCGTCGACGCGGCGAGGACCCGCTGCTGGTCCAGGAACGGGCGGATCCCGCGCACCTCCAGTGCCGTGAGCCACTGCAACCGCAGTTGCTCGGGGCCGCCGGGCTGGCTCAGGGCGCCCGCGTGGTGGTGGGCGGCGGGGAGGTGCGAGGCGGTGACCTTCAGGACGGTGGCCACGGCGCTCGCGATGCCGACGATCACCCCCGTGCTCACGGCGGTGCCGGGGGCGACGCCGAAGGAGAGGTCGGCGACGACCGCCGTGCCGGCGGCGACGGCCGCGACCAGCAGGGGAGTTCCGGAGCCCTCCTTGGCGTAGCGCTGGCGGAAGGTGGGGCGGCCGGCCTCGGACTCGTCCAGTGCGCGGGTGTATGTCTCGTACTCCTCGGCCGCGTTCTGCGCCATCGCGTCCAGCGAGGCGCGGGCGCGCCCGAGCAGGACGACTCCGTCGGTACGGCCGCCCGACCTGCGGACCTCCTCCTCGACCGCCCGGACCAACAGCCGTTCGGCCTCCCCCCGGTGGCTGTCCCGCATCACACGTCCCCCTATCGCCGAAACGGTTGCCTCCGGCCAGTGTGGGGGGCGTAGTCCGACTAGGCGAGAGGGCGTGATCGTGGGTGGGGGTCGGGGGGCGGGGTTTCGCCGTGGGGGTGCGGGTGGTCGGCCGGGTGCGGGTGTGTCGTGGTTGCTCGCGCAGTTCCCCGCACCCCTTTCAGGGGCGGGGTCGGCTGCGAGTGCCCTGTGGCCGGTCGCGGCCGCTCAGTGCAGCCGCAGGCCGACACGGCCCCGCGCCCCGTGCTGAACTGCGGATCCCGGGTACTGGGGAATGATGGTGCCCATGGCGAACCGACTGGCCCACGAGACATCTCCCTACCTCCTCCAGCACGCCGACAACCCGGTCGACTGGTGGCCCTGGTCGGCCGAGGCGTTCGAGGAGGCGCGCAGGCGGGGGGTCCCGGTGCTGCTCAGCGTCGGGTACTCCAGCTGCCACTGGTGCCATGTGATGGCGCACGAGTCGTTCGAGGACCAGGAGACCGCCGACTATCTGAACGCGCACTTCGTGAGCGTGAAGGTGGACCGGGAGGAGCGGCCGGACGTCGACGCGGTCTACATGGAGGCCGTGCAGGCGGCGACCGGGCAGGGCGGCTGGCCCATGACCGTGTTCCTGACGCCGGAGGGGGAGCCCTTCTACTTCGGCACCTACTTCCCGCCCGCGCCCCGCCACGGCATGCCCGCCTTCCGCCAGGTCCTGGAGGGGGTGCGCGCCGCCTGGGCGGACCGGCGGGACGAGGTCGCCGAGGTCGCCGGGAAGATCGTGCGGGATCTGGCGGGCCGGGAGCTGAAGTTCGAGGCGGTCGACGTGCCCGGGGAGGACGAGCTCGCGCAGGCGCTGCTGGGGCTCACCCGGGAGTACGACGCGGCGCGCGGCGGCTTCGGCAGGGCGCCCAAGTTCCCGCCCTCGATGGTGATCGAGTTCCTGCTGCGGCACGCGGCGCGCACCGGATCCGAGGGCGCGCTCCAGATGGCGCGGGACACCTGTGAGCGGATGGCCCGCGGCGGCATCTACGACCAGCTCGGCGGCGGCTTCGCCCGGTACTCCGTCGACCGTGAGTGGGTCGTGCCGCACTTCGAGAAGATGCTGTACGACAACGCCCTGCTGTGCCGGGTGTACGCCCACCTGTGGCGGGCCACCGGCTCCGAGCTGGCCCGGCGCGTCGCCCTGGAGACGGCCGACTTCATGGTCCGCGAACTGCGCACGAACGAGGGCGGGTTCGCCTCGGCGCTGGACGCCGACAGCGACGACGGCACGGGGTCCGGCAAGCATGTCGAGGGCGCCTACTACGTCTGGACGCCCGAGCAGCTGACCGAGGTGCTCGGCGAGGAGGACGCGGCGCTCGCGGCCCACTACTTCGGGGTCACGGAGGAGGGGACGTTCGAGGAGGGCGCCTCCGTTCTCCAACTGCCGCAGCACGAGGGCGTGTTCGACGCCGAACGGATCGAGTCGGTCAGGACGCGGCTGAACGAGGCGCGTGCGCGGCGGCCCGCCCCCGGCCGCGACGACAAGGTGGTGGCCGCCTGGAACGGCCTGGCCGTCGCCGCGCTCGCCGAGACCGGCGCCTACTTCGACCGCCCCGACCTGGTGGACGCCGCCATCGCCGCCGCCGACCTCCTCGTACGACTGCATCTGGACGAGCGGGCGCGGCTCGCGCGGACCAGCAAGGACGGGCAGGTCGGGGCCAACGCGGGGGTGCTGGAGGACTACGCGGACGTCGCCGAGGGGTTCCTGGCGCTGGCGTCGGTCACGGGGGAGGGGGTGTGGCTGGAGTTCGCCGGGTTCCTGCTCGACCATGTGCTCGTCCGGTTCGTCGACGAGGAGTCCGGGGCGCTCTTCGACACCGCCGCCGACGCGGAGAAGCTGATCCGGCGGCCGCAGGATCCGACCGACAACGCCACGCCGTCGGGGTGGAGCGCGGCGGCGGGCGCGCTGCTGAGCTATGCCGCGCACACCGGTTCCGAGCCCCATCGGACCGCCGCCGAACGGGCGTTGGGCGTGGTCAAGGCCCTCGGGCCGAGGGCGCCGAGGTTCATCGGGTGGGGGCTGGCCACGGCGGAGGCCCTGCTCGACGGGCCGCGTGAGGTGGCGGTGGTGGGGCCGCAGGGGCATCCGGGGACGAAGGAGCTGCATCGGACGGCGTTGCTGGGGACCGCGCCGGGTGCGGTGGTGGCCGTGGGAACTACGGACAGTGACGAACTGCCGTTGCTGGCCGACCGTCCTCTCGTCGGCGGTGAACCGACCGCGTACGTCTGCCGTAATTTCACATGTGATGCTCCGACGACCGATGTGAACGGGTTGCGTTCGGCCCTGGGAACAATCTCGTCCGGCTGAAAGTCGCCGGTCAGGGACCGGGGCAAGGGTGCACAACTGACCGGAAACGGCATGGTGTGCGGACACGTCCGATTAGGTGTTCTACCGAACGGAAACACGCTTTTTATCGGAAGGGTCCCCAGGGTTCACAGTTTCCCCCTAGTCTCTCCACAGTGACGCGGCGGGGGTAACTCCCGCCGCGACAGGGGGTATTGGGATCCGGGGGGATCTATCTTGCTGACGTCTGTCTTCATAGCTGTCGTCTCGCTGGCCTTGTTCTGGATGGCGGCCTTCACCTTGTGGTGGCAGATGCACGCGTGGCGAACGCCCGAAGTGCTCGCCTCCACCCGCTTCAGCAGACCCGACGGCGACGAGCATCTGTCGTTCTCACTGCTGCTGCCGGCACGCCATGAACAGGCCGTGCTGGACCACACCATCCAACGGCTCCTCGAATCCAGCCACGACGACTTCGAGATCATCGTGATCGTCGGGCACGACGACCCGGAGACCACCGCGGTGGCCCGGGCCGCCGAGGAGCGCGACCCACGCGTCCGCGTCGTGGTCGACCACCATGAGAAGAAGAACAAACCGAAGGCCATGAACACGGCTTTACCGCACTGCCGCGGTGATGTCGTGGGAGTCTTCGACGCCGAGGACCAGGTCCACCCGGAGCTGCTGTCCCACGTCGACCACGCCTTCCGCACCACCGGCGCGGACGTCGTGCAGGGCGGGGTGCAGCTCATCAACTACAACTCCAGCTGGTACAGCCTGCGCAACTGCCTGGAGTACTTCTTCTGGTTCCGGTCCCGGCTCCATCTGCACGCGCAGAAAGGATTCATTCCGCTCGGCGGCAACACCGTCTTCGTCCGCACGGACGTGCTGCGCGCGGCCGACGGCTGGGACCCCAACTGCCTCGCGGAGGACTGCGACCTCGGCGTCCGGCTGTCGAGCGTGGGCAAGAAGGTCGTCGTCGCCTACGACTCCGACATGGTGACCCGGGAGGAGACCCCCGGCAGCCTGATGTCGCTGATGAAGCAGCGCACCCGCTGGAACCAGGGCTTCCTCCAGGTCTACCGGAAGAAGGACTGGCGCCAACTGCCCGCCTTCCGGCAGCGGTTGCTCGCCCGCTACACACTGATGACGCCCTATCTGCAGGCCGTCTCCGGGGTGATCATCCCGCTCAACGTCGCCATCGCGCTCTTCCTCGACGTCCCCGTCGGCGTCGCCTTCATCACCTTCCTGCCGGCCGTCACCGCCCTCGTCACCTTCGTGTTCGAGGTCGTCGGACTCCACGACTTCGGCAAGCAGTACGGACTGCGCGTCCGGTTCGTCCACTACGTCAAGCTCGTCGTGGGCGGCCCCTTCTACCAGGTGCTCCTCGCCTTCGCCGCCGTACGCGCGGTGTGGCGCGAGCAACGTGGCCGCAACGACTGGGAGTTGACCAGTCACGTCGGCGCACATCTCGTGAACGCGAACGTCAACCGAGAGGACGTTCCTGCGTGACCTCCACACTTCCCGCGGCGGCCAAGACGGAAGTCAAGGTCCCCGCGCAGCGGACAGCTGCGCCCACAACCGGTTCGACAGGTCGAACAAACGATTCCTCTTCCGCTTCGCCCGCGCCCGAGGCACCGCCGAAGCGCCTGCGGAACTCGCGTCCCGACCTGATCCTCTGCGGTGTCCTCCTCGTCGCGATCATGATCGTGCAGGGCTGGAACATCGCCGACTACCCGACCCTCAGCGACGACGAGGGTACCTACCTCGCCCAGGCCTGGGCCGTCCAGGAGGGCAGGGGCCTCGCCCACTACACCTACTGGTACGACCACCCGCCCCTTGGCTGGATCCAGCTCGCCGTCCTGACCTGGATCCCCGCCCAACTCGCCCCCGAGTCGATGACCGTCGGCTCCATGCGCGCGGTGATGCTGCTGATCAGCGCCGTCAGCGCCGTCCTCGTCTACGTCCTCGGCCGCCGTCTGTCGCTGCCCCGCTGGGCCGCCGGCCTCGGCATGGCCCTCTTCGGGCTGTCGCCGCTGTCGGTGGTGCTCCAGCGGGAGATCTTCCTCGACAACATCGCGGTGATGTGGACGCTGCTCGCGTTCTGCCTCGCCGCCTCGCCGAGCCGTCACCTCTGGCACCACTTCGGCGCCGGCATCGCCGCCGCCGCGGCCGTGCTCACCAAGGAGACGATGCTCCTCGTCCTGCCGGCCGTGCTGCTCACCATGTGGCGGCACAGCCACCGGGACACCCGCAAGTTCGCCATCACCGGTGCCGTCACCGCCTGCACCCTGATCGGCATCTCGTACCCGCTGTTCGCCCTGCTCAAGGGCGAGTTGTTCCCCGGAGCCGGCCATGTGTCCCTCTGGGACGGCATCGTCTACCAGATGAGCCGCCCCGGCTCCGGCTTCATCCTCACGGAGGGCACGGGCTCGTACGGCGTCCTGCAGTCGTGGCTGTACTACGACCGCGTCCTGCCGCTCGGCGGACTCGCCGGCGCCCTGCTCCTGCTGGTCACCTGGCGCTGGTCGGTGACCGCGCGGGCCCTCGCCGGCCCTGCGCTCGCCGTCGCCATCCTCGCCGGAATGGCCCTGCGCCCCGGCTACCTGCCCGCGATGTACGTCCTCCAGGCGCTGCCCTTCCTCGCACTCGTCCTCGCGGGCGGCACGGCCAGCGTCACCCACGGCGTCCTGCGCAGATGGCGCAGCGCGACCGAGCGACGGGCCCTGACCTGGGCACGGCACGCCCTGGCGCTCGCCCTGGCCGCCGCCGCTGCCGCGTACGTCGTCCCACGCTGGTACGACGGCAACCACACCGCGATGACCTTCGACGCCAACGCGCCCTACCAGCAGGCCGCCGAGTGGCTCGGCAGGGAGGTCGAGGACCCCGCCGACACCCGGGTCCTCGTCGACGACGCGCTCTGGCTCGACCTCGTCCACGAGGGCTACGAGCCGGGCCTCGGCGTCATCTGGTTCTACAAGGCCGACCTCGACCCGGCGGTGACGAAGACGATGCCGCGCGGCTGGCGCGACCTCGACTACGTGGTCGCGTCCCCGACGGTACGGCGCGACGCGGTCGACCTGCCCAACGTCAAGGGCGCGATGGAGAACTCGACCCCGGTGGCCACCTTCGGCACCGGCGAGGACCGGATCGAGATCCGCAGGATCGAGGGCGCGGGGGACGACGACCGGGCCCGCGGGACCGGGACCGGGACCGAGAGCGAGACCCAGGCCGAGACCGAGGCCGCCGACGACGACCGGAGCCGCGATACCGAGGCCGCTGGAGGCGACCGATGAGCAGCGGAAGCTACGAGTCCACCGCCCCCGGGGAACTGGGCGACCCGGCGGTGCGCGGCGCCGAGGTGCCCGAGCCGGGGGCCGTCACCATCGTCGTACCGACCTACAACGAGTCCGCCAACGTAAGGGAGTTGCTGCACCGGATCACCGAGACGGTGCCGTCGAGGCTGCCCTGCGAGGTGGTCTTCGTCGACGACTCCACCGACGACACCCCGCAGGTCATCGACGCCGCCGCGCAGGACTGCCCGTTCCCGGTGACCGTGCTGCACCGCGACGAGCCGGTCGGCGGACTCGGCGGCGCGGTCGTCGAGGGCATCCGGGCGGCCGGCTCCGACTGGATCGTCGTCATGGACGGCGACCTCCAGCATCCACCGTCCCTGGTACCGGAGTTGGTGGCCACCGGGGAACGGTCGGCCGCCGGTCTGGTGGTCGCCTCCCGCTACATCAAGGGCGGCAGCCGGGCCGGACTCGCGGGCAGCTACCGCGTGGCCGTCTCGCGCGGCGCGACCTGGCTCACCAAGGCCCTCTTCCCGCGCCGCCTGCACGGCATCAGCGACCCGATGAGCGGCTTCTTCGCCATCCGCCGCAGCGCGGTCACCGCCGACGTCCTCCAGCCGCTCGGCTACAAGATCCTCCTCGAACTCGCCGTGCGCAGCCGTCCCCGGCGCGTCACGGAGGTGCCGTTCGTCTTCCAGGACCGCTACGCGGGCGAGTCCAAGTCGACCGCGCGGGAGGGGTTCAGGTTCCTGCGCCACCTCATGGGGCTGCGGACGGCCTCGCCGCTCGCCCGCATGATCGTCTTCGGGCTGATCGGTGTCACCGGCTTCGTCCCGAACCTCGCCGGTCTCCACGCCCTGACCTCGGCCGGCATGCACTACGTCCCCGCGGAGATCCTCGCCAACCAGCTCGGGGTGGTCTGGAACTTCTTCCTCATCGAGCACCTGTGCTTCCGCGAGCGGCGCAGGCACCGCAAGGGATGGGACCGCATCGGCAGGTTCGCGCTGCTCGCCAACGCCGATCTGGTGCTGCGCATCCCGCTGATCGCCCTGTTCGTCGGCAAGTTCGGGATGGGGGCGCTGCCCGCGACCGCGCTCGCCCTGGTCACGACGTTCGTGCTGCGCTTCGTGGGGACCGAGGCGCTCGTCTATCTGCCGCGCGGCACGTCCGGTCGTGGCAGGAGGTCTCGCCGTGGGGAGCGCGGCGAGGAGAAGAGGGCTGGACGGCCGGAGCGGCCGGACCAGGCCGGTCAGGCCGAGCAGCCTGAGCAGTCGGCAAGGAGAGCCGCGTGAAGAACCCACTGAAGAACCGCCGGCAGACCCGGACGAGACCCAGACGGAGAACGGCCCTGCTGGCGGTGGGCGCACTCGCCTCCGGGCTGCTGCTGATCTCGCCCCAGCCCGCGTCCGCCGCCAACCTCGTCAAGAACCCCGGCTTCGAGACGGCCGGCACCGGCGACATGCCGTACTGCTGGTCGAAGTCCGGCTGGGGCGACAACGACTTCACCTTCACGACGGTGGCGGACGCCCACTCGGGCTCCAAGGCCATGAAGGTGGAGCTGACCCGCCGGGTCTCCGGCGACCGCAAGGCCCTGGTCACCGAGTCGGCGGCCTGCGCGCCGCCGGTCACCGTCGGCAAGCAGTACGACCTCGGGCTCTGGTACAAGTCGACGACCCCGGACACCTCCCTCACGCTCTTCCGGCACGACACCACGGCCGGCTGGCAGTACTGGACCGACCTCAAGACGCTGGAGATGGCGGGGAGTTGGACCGAGGCGACGGTCCGCACCCCCGCGATCCCGGCGGGCACCGACCGGATCACCTGGGGCGTCTCCGTCTACGGCACCGGCTCCGTCACCACCGACGACTACACCATGGACCAGGTCGCCGACCCGGTCCCGGACCCGGAGTGCACCGGCACACCGGCCGAGTGCCAGAACGGCCGCTGGGACGTCCTGCCCACCCAGAACCCGGTCCGCTCCATGCACTCCGTCGTCCTCAACAACGGCAAGGTGCTGCTGATCGCCGGCTCCGGCAACAGCGAGGAGATGTTCGAGGCGGGCACCTTCACGTCGGCGGTGTACGACCCGAAGAACGGCACGTACAAGCAGATCCCGACCCCGGACGACATGTTCTGCGCGGGCCACGTGCAGCTGGACGACGGCCGGGTGCTGGTGATGAGCGGCAACAAGGCCTATCCGGTGCCGGGCGGACACGGCTACGAGGGCTACAAGGACTCGTACGTCTTCGACCCGGTGACGGAGACGTACAGCAAGACCAACGACATGAACGACGGCCACTGGTACCCGTCGGCGACGATCCTCGGCAACGGTGACGTCATCTCCTTCGGCGGTCTGCGCGAGGACTCCACGGGTTCGGTGACGGCCGAACTGTGGTCGGACGCCGAGCAGAAGTGGCTCGAACTCTGGAAGGTCAACCAGACCTGGTCGTACTGGGGCCTGTACCCGTCGATGATCCTCATGCAGGACGGCCGCCTCTTCTACTCGGGCAGCCATGTCTTCGGCAACAACATCCCGGGGACGGGTTCGGCGATCTACGACTACGGGGCCAACACGATCACACAGGTCCCGGGCCTGCAACGGAAGGACGAACGCGACCAGTCCGCGAGCGTGCTGCTGCCCCCGGCCCAGGACCAGAAGGTCCTGACGCTCGGCGGCGGCAACATCGAGTCCAACCCCGCGGCGAACCGCCTGACGGACATCATCGACCTCAAGGCCGCGAACCCCGCGTACGTGGCCGGCCCGCCGATCCCGCAGGGCACGGTGGACCTGGGAGCCGGCAAGGTCGCCCAGACCGGGGACCAGGGCAAGATGTACGTCTCGGCGGTGCTGCTGCCCGACGGCAAGGTCCTGGAGACGGGCGGCGCCCTGCACAACCGCGCCGACCCGGTCTACGAGACGTCGATCTACGACCCGGCGACCAACACGTTCGACCAGGTGGCGACGGACCCGGAGGAGCGCGGCTACCACTCCTCGGCCTTCCTCCTGCCCGACGGCCGTGTCATGACCACGGGCGACAACCCGGGCAACGGCACATGGAACCACGACGTGTCGATCTACACCCCGCCGTATCTGTTGAAGGGTGCGCGTCCTTCCATCACCTCGGTGATCGACAAGGAGTGGGTGTACGGCGACACGCAGCGCATCACGGTGGACCGGCCCATCGCCAAGGCGGAACTGATCCGCCCGGCGGCGGTCACCCACTCCTCCGACCCGAACCAGCGCTTCGTGGACCTGCCCCTGTCGGTGGACGGCAACAACGTCGACCTGAACGTGACGAGCAACCCGAACCTGGCCCCGCCGGGCTGGTACATGCTCTTCGCGGTCGACGCCAACGGGGTGCCCTCGGTGGCCGAATGGGTCCACCTCCAGGGCCCGTCCGCCCTCGCGCAGGCCTCCGGCGACGCCCCGTCGGCCCACGTCCACGACTTCGCGGACGCTCCGAAGGGCAAGGTCACCGGCCCGGGGAAGAAGGTCAGGTCGAAGAAGGTCAGCCCGACCGTCTCCGGCTGCGACCGCCACTACGGCACGGCGAACGTCTGCGTGCCGACCGCCTTCCCGGCGGAGGTCAAGAAGACGACGGCGGCGCGGTGCGCGTGGTTGAAGGAGAACGACTACGGCCGCCTGAAGGTCAACGGCAAGGACGATCCCCTGAAGCTGGACCGCGACAGGGACGGTCTGGCTTGCGGAAAGGGTGATGTGAAGCGCCGCTGACCCTCAACCCGGCCGGCGTGATCGGCCCCCGTGCCCGGTGGACACCTCCGGGCACGGGGGTCGTGTCGGTCACGCACGCTCGCTGATGTGCGCGGCGCGGCGCGGCTCTGGGCGAGGCGGCTTGTGGCGGAGGCTTGGCTGTCGAGGGCTCGGCAAAGGCGGCGTGCAGGTGCAGGTGCAGGTGCAGGTGCTGGGCTTCGGCGAGGGGAGTGTCAGGTCAGTGACCGTCGGCTCTCCGCCGGTACGGGTCACGTAGCGGTACGGCGAGATGGTCGTCGCCCTGGCACACAGGGTGGTGGGTGAGGAAGTGGGCGCTGATCAGTCGTGCTTGGGCCAGATCGGGCCCTGGTCGGTCCAGATGACGCCCTTGTTGCGGCACAGGCAGAAGGGGTGTCCGATCGGGTCGGTGTAGATCCGCCAGCCGTAGCCGTTGGGGCCGATGAAGTCCTGCCGCAGCGTCGCGCCGAGGTCGAGGACGCGGCGCTGCTCGGACTCGATCTCGTCCACTTCGAAGTCGAGGTGGAACTGCTTGGGGTGCTCGCTGTCGGGCCACTGCGGAGCGCGGTAGTCGTCCACCCGGATGAATGCCAGCTCGATCTCGCCGAACTGGATGCCGGCCCAGTTCTCGGAGCTGCCTTCCTTGACCGGACGGCCCGTCACCTCGGAGTAGAAAGCCGCCAGCTTCATCGTGTCCGGGCAGTCGATAATGAAATCGGTGAGTCGCAGCATCCCGCGATCTTGACACAAGCGCACGCCCGATTCTTCGAGCGAGTCGCTGTGTTGGGTTTACCAAGAGCGCCCCTCACCGCTGACATCAACGGCCGACACCGCCCGGCTCACGTGCCGTCGTCACGGGTCGGCCGTGGCGGCTTGCTCAGGTCGACGTCACAAGCCGATGGCGTGGCCGGCCGGTGGGGGTGCAGCGAGGCATACGCGTGCGCGGTCGGTCGACGCGCCCGCCGTCGTGGCCGGCCGCCGTCGGCTGCGGTCCGTGCCACTGCCGTGCCAGATGCAGCGGTCAGCTCGGCCTGCTGCTTCCCCAGCTGAAAGCTCGGCAGCACGGCATCTGAGTCCCTAGAGTCACCCCGGAGGAGGGGGAGATGTCGTCTCTAGTGCCGCATCAGGCAACGTTCGCCCTGTCGACGACGGCGCGTAGGCGCCGGTCGTCGGCGTGGCGGTTTCGCCAGATGATGTAGCGGCGGATCATGTTGCCCTGTTCCTTGTGGTCGGCGTGGTCGGTGCCGTCGAGCGTGAAGTAGCGCAGGGCGGTGAACTGGGCCTCGATCCGGTTCAGCCAGGAGGAGTTGGTCGGCGTGTAGGCGATCTCGACGTAGTTCGCCGCCGCCCAGGTGCCGACCTGCTGGCATCGCTTCGTGGTCAGGTGAGGGGAGAAGTTGTCGCAGACGATCGCGATCCGCACCGTCGGAGGGTAGAGGGTGCGCAGGTAGCGGCAGAACTCCAGGAACTGGGTGCGCCGCTTGAGCGGTTTGATGTGGCCGTAGAGCTTGTCCTTGCCCAGGTCCAGGGCGGCGAACAGGTGCCGCACCCCGCCGTAGCGGTTGTAGGTCGCCCGGCGTCGGCGGCGGGGCTGACGGTCGGGGTCCTTGTGCCTGCCGCCGCGCTCGACCCACTGCCGGCCGGGGTGCGGCATCAGGTTGAGCGGCCCGAACTCGTCCATGCAGAAAACGGCTTCGGGCTCGCCGTCCTCGGCTATGACCTCGCCGTCGGCTATCGCGTAGAGATGCTCGACGCGGGCCTTCTTGGCCGCGTAGTCAGGGTCACGGGAGGTCTTCCAGGTCTTCAGGCGTTGAAAGGAGACGCCTTCCTCGCGGAGCAGGATGCGCAGGCCCTCGTGGCTGATGTCGTCGACCACCCCCTCAGCTACCAGGAAGTCGGCCAGCTTGGCCAGGCTTCAGGTCGAGAACGGCAGGCCGTGCTCGGCCGGCCTGGACTTGGCGATCTTCTTGATCTCCCGGCGTTCGGAAAGGTTGAAGGTCTTCGGGCGGCCCCCCTTGTACTTCGGGTAGAGAGAGTCGAAGCCGTCCGTGTTAAAGCTGTGGATCACGTCCCGGACGCGATCCGCGCTGGTGAACGTCACCTCGGCGATCTTCGCCACCGGCATGCCCTGCGCGGACAGCAGGATCATTTGAGCCCGACGCCAGGTCACCACCGATCCGGTGCCCCGGCGAAGGATCCGCACCAGCCGTCGGCCCTCGTCATCATCGATCTCGCGGACACATACCCGTTCTGCCGCCCGGACAGCCTGGCCCACCACGCCGCGTGAATCAGCTCCTGAACCGTCACAATGCGCTGGGCCGATGCTGCCTGACGCGCTGCCAGCAGACAGCCTAGAAGGCGCGACCTCAGACCTTGGGGAGTTCCCCCCGCTCGGTGATCATTCGCATCCATCCCTCAAGGGTGGCGACGAATTCCTCGAGGTCGGAAGTGGTGAAGGAGGCTCCCTCATGGTCCCAGTCAGGGTCGAGGACGACAATGCGGAAGCCGCAGCCGTAGTACCAGCCGGCGTCGATACTGATCTCCCGAGCCTGCAGGCCGCCCTTCCGCACCGCCTCCTGCTCGGTCAGCCACGGCGGTCGTGCGGTACGTGCCCAGTACAGGTCCTCGGAGTCGTTGACCTCGACTCTTCCATCCGGCAGGCGCCGGGCCATCAACGTGTTGTAGACGACGTTCCAGCCCATTGGGACGCGCAACGGGAGCAAACTCCAGTCCTCGGAAAAAGCCTCAGCCAGTGGGGATTGAGGCGGAAGCCCGAAGATCGCGTCCATACACCGACAGCATAGCCAGGGGGTACGTCCTTCACACAGGTCGAGGCTCGAACGACGCCCTAACCCGTGGCGATGTCCGCGCCAGTCGGTGCCAGCCGCCTCACTGGCGACACGGCAGGGCGAACGTTGCCTGATGCGGCACTAGCGATCACATGGACGCTGGGCAAGCACGGATGGGCGAGCGTCAAAGTTGCTGACGATCATGGGGAGGCAGAGGTCATTGCTTCCTACATCACTGACGCGCCCGAGGAGTTCCTGTACGCCGTCGCCCAGCTTGTCCTCGGTGACGAGGACACACGCGCCGAGTTTGAAGGAGAGCCACAGGTGTACCGGTGGTTCTCCCACAGAGATGGATCTGCGGTTGATGCCCGCCTGATCAGGGCCGAGGACGCCCAAGCTCCGGACAGCTCAGGAGTGGTTCTCTGGTCAGGCCGCCACACCGTCACGGCACTTGCACGGTCCGCCGTCCGTGCCTTCGACCGGATCGACTACGAGCAGGGCGTAGAAGCCTACGAGTCCCAATGGGGCCGGCCGTTTCCCCGGACCGAACTCGAAGCTGTGCGAACCGCAATGCGGTCGCACCAGAGAATCACAGCCAAGGACGACCAACGACGACCACCGAGCGCACGAGCCACCGCCCCTGACCAGCAAAACTCAGCTCACCAAGATCTCCGACAACACCCAGGGCAAGAAGACAGGTCTTGGCCGGGACTCGGCGGCCCCCAAGGGTGCCCGCGCCTGTGGCGGGCCTCAGTCAGTCGTGGACTATGCGTGGACTCGTCGCACGTGGTCTGCCACGCGCAGGGCCGTGACCTGCCGCGTTACCCAGCTACCAAGGGTCCTCCGGAGCGTGTCCGGGACTGTCAGTGCTCCGGCGTACCTTGTCGCCATGGCGAAGAGACCTCCGGAGGACTGGCGTGCCTGGATGGCGGAAGTAGCTCGCGAGGTGGCGGCCGGGAGGTTGGAACCGGAGGGCGTCGGTGCGGCTGAGATGTACCCCGAGTCCTTGCTGAGGGCGACGGACGCGGCGCTGGCGGCTTTCGAGGCAGAGGTGCGTGGACTCGTGGGGCCCTCCGACGAAGAGGTCTTCGGGACGGTCGAGCGGGTTGTTCTCGCGCTCAACGCCGTCGCCGAGGACGACAGCCATGGAGGCGCCGGCTACTGCACAGAAGAGCGGGAGCAACTGTGCGGGTACATAGACCTCACCTTGAGCGAGCACGGTGTGGACGTGGCAGCTCTGGCGGCAAGGAGAGGCATCAACCGAGCGGAGATCACCGACACCTGGCGCGACTGGTGACCGCCATCGGGCTGCGGGAGCAGGCGGATCATCTGGTCCCTGACATCCAACCCTGACATCAACGAGCCCGGACAGCGGCACACATCGGCACCCCCGCAGGACCGCCGGACCAGCCGACGACGAGCCCAGGGGCGGGCGTAGACCGAACTCCTAAAGCGGTGGTCACAGGGCGAGGTCGCCGTCCGAAGTGCTGCAACGACCACGAACAGCCGCAGCACTCGGAGGCCCTGATCAGCGGATGAGTCGATCTCCGAAGCACAGCCAAGGGTGGCTTTCCTGAGATTCGCTGAACCTGGCTGCTGAGCGGGACGACTTGCGGTACGTCTGTCTTACCAAGCGATTGAGCCTGGACTCAGACGGAGGATGAGCATGCGGGGAAGAGAGCTTCCGTATACCAGTGCGTTCGGCCAGCGTGACGCGATGGAGTACATGCAGGAGTGTTACGCAGACGAAGGGGTCGACCGCTCCGGGGAGCCAGCGGTACTGGTGCGCGCCAGCGCTGCCGGTAGTCGTGAGGTCTTCCACGGTAACGAGCACTGTGGCCTCATGGTCGGCGACGGACGACACCTAGTCGGTGCCAGTTGGATGCTGCTGGGCGATGCACGGGGTGTGAAGTATCGACCGTGCGAGCGCTGTGGATCCCCCGCCACCTAGACCTCAACTGGCCGAGGCCACACCCTCGTGCTGTCCTCGGCAGACCGTCTCCGTTTCCGTCTCATTCAGCGCCGTTCACAGCCGTTCAGACGGGGCCGACGGCGGAAGCCGATCGCAGGGCCAGCCGCCCATGAACACAGGTGAACGGCCCTGTACGCGGCCCCACGAGGCACCACCACAGTTGGAAAGCGTGTTGGTGGGGCGGGTCCGAGGCGGACGCAGCGGTGACGGTGTCAGACCCCGATGCGAGCCTGGGCGGCATGGAGACACATATTGCCCCTGACAGCGGGGATGAGGAGCACGCCGTCATCGCCCACTTCCGGCTCGGCGGTGACGGCTTCGGCGATGTCGACCAGCGCGAGCGAATTTACGAAGCTGAAGAGGTGATGGAGGCAGCGACCGCGGAGGCAGGTGTCGGGGAGGTCGACGGGAACGAGTTCGGGGGCGGCGAAGCGGTCGTGTACGCCTACGGACCCGATGCCGATGCTCTGTTCAAGGTCCTGGAGCCGACCCTGCGCAGCCTGCCGTTCCGGCCGGCGTACGTCCGTCTCCGGCGGGGCGACAACGAGGAGCGAGTGGATCTGTAGGCCTACCGAACGAAGTGGTGCGTTGGCGAACGACATCCTGTCCCAAGCGTTTGCCCAGCTCAGCGTCCGAAAGTGACGCACATGCTCGCAGCTTTCCAAGCTGAGAGCACTGGATCCGCGACAGCGTCCGGCCGTCGCGAGTTGCCGTGGACGAAGACGGGGCTGCCGCAGCACTGTGTAGATGCGGCGGTGACCTGTCACGATCAAGCTGTGGCCTACCTGTCGAAGATCGCAGATCGTCTGGACGCCGTCATGGACCTGGTGGGTCCGGTGATCGGCGTCATCGCGTTGGCCGTGGGCATCCAGACCTACCGTGACGGTGGATCTGTGGGTTGGCTCCTGGCGGGAGCGGCGCTACTCGTGATCAATCTGTTGGTGGCTTGGCGTCGGCTCTCCGGGCATCGGCGCCCGGATGCCTCGTCGTAGCGACGCCAATCAAAAGGCTGTCCAGGCGGACCCGGCTGGCCCCTGGGTCAGTGCCTTCGGCCTGTGGTCGGGCAGATGCAGTCGCAGACGTAGACGGAGTGACAGGCATCCGTCGATCCATCCATCTCCGCTGCTGAGCAGGGGAGATGGCCACTCGAGCCACTCATATGCTCTTGCAAGTAATATGCATACACCTGTTAAGGTCCTTACGATCCGTCGGGGGTTTTCGGCGGGCTCGTCGGACGGCAGGGAAGGAACAGGATGGATCCGGAGATAGTCGCCGCCCTTCTGGTGGCCGCGACCGCGGCCGGGTGGGTGGATGCCGTCGTGGGGGGCGGGGGGCTGATCCTGATTCCGACGTTGCTGGTGGCGTTTCCCGGCATGGCACCCGCCACCGTGCTGGGCACCAACAAGCTGACGGCGATCACCGGCACCAGCGTCGCCGCCGTCACCTATGCGCGGCGTACCAAACTGGACCGGTCCGTGGCGCTGTCCGCGGCCGGACTCGCCGTCCCCTCCGCCGGGGTCGGCGCACTCTCCGCGTCGAGCCTGCCGGCCGACTGGTTCCGGCCGTTGATCATGGCCCTGCTCATCGGGGTGGCGGCGTTCGTGACGTTGCGCCCGAGCTTCGGATCCGTGATCGAGTCCGCCGACGCCGTCAGCCGGCGGCGGAGGCTGCTGTCCATCGGCGTGGCCGGCTGCGGCGTCGGCTTCTACGACGGTGTCTTCGGGCCCGGCGCCGGCACCTTCCTCATCATGAGCTTCACCGCCCTGCTGTCCATGGAGTTCCTCCAGAGCTCGGCCCTGGCGAAGATCGTGAACGTGGGGACCAACTTCGGCGCGCTCACGGTCTTCGCCGTGCAGGGCCACGTCCTGTGGACCCTCGGCGCGGGGATGGCCGTCTGTAATGTCGTGGGTGCCACCCTTGGGGCCCGGACGGCGTTGAAGCGGGGCTCCGGATTCGTCCGCGGTGTCCTGCTCGTGGTCGTCACCGCGTTGGTGATCAAACTCGCCATCGACCAGTTCGGATGACGCCGACGCGCGTCATGACGGCTCACCCCCCGCGCGTCTCCAGCGCCTCCCGCACGATCGCCTCCAACTGCTCGTGGTGCGCGCCCTTCCAGTACGCCCGCCCGCACGAAGCGCACTGGGCGAACACGTCGTACGAGCGTTGCGTGCCGCCCTCCAGGCGGTCCGCCACCTGCTCCTTCGTCGCCGGGCGCAGCAGGCCGTTGCAGGCGGTGCAGCGGGTCCAGGGGTGGAGGTCCGGGGCGAACCGGGCCAGTACGTCCCGGAGTTGTTCGTCGGGCTGGGTGCTGTAGACGTACGCGCCGGCCCACAGTTCACGGCGTCGCAGCAGTCCCCGGTCGCGGCTGAGCATCACCCGTTGCTCGGCGGCGGAGAGCGCGGCCAGGGCTGGGTCGCCGATGTCCGTGGACTCGTACGCCGCGTCCACACCCAGCAGGCGCAACCGGCGGGCGAGGGTGCCGAGGTGGACGTCGAGGAGGAAGCGGAGCGGGGCGCCCGGCACCTGCTGGGGGCGCTCCACCGGGCGTACGGTCACCGACTCGCCGTCCGCCGGGACGTGCGAGACCCGGACCTCGCGGCCGTCCACGACCAGTGCGCCCACCTCCGTCAGGGGTACGCCCAGGGACTCCACGACGTGGCCGAGCGTGGAAACCCCGTCGGTGGCCAGCGGCCTCGCCCCCGCACGGTGGGCGTGGGGGACGAACAGGGCCAGTTCGGGGGCGACTTCGATGCGGATCTCGGCGGGTTTCACCTGGTCAGGATGGCACGGGAGAGGGGCGCGGGTTCAGCGGTTTTCCGTGCCGAGGCCGTGCTGCAGGGTGTGCAGGGTGCGGTCCACCAGGTCGGCGACGTCGTCGCGGTGGTCGTTCTCCGCCCAGTACAGCGACGTTTCCATCAGGCCGCCGATCAGGGACGTCGCCCAGACCCTGACCTCCAGGTCGTCCGGGTCGCGGCCGGTGCGTTCGCCGATCGCGGTGCGCAGGATTCGGCCCGTGACCGACATGCTCTCCAGCATGCGCGCACGCACGGCCGGGACCTGCACCATCAGCCGGGTACGCAGGCGGACGGCCTCCCCGTCCTCCTCGACGCCGGTGCGGACGGCCTCCCGCATCACGTGCCGGACGCTGTCCGGCCAGGGTTCGTCCGCCGGGCGGGCCCGTAGGTCCTCCAGGAGGATCGGGGCGTATTCGTCGGTGAGGACGATGTCCTCCTTGGTCGGGAAGTAGCGGAAGACGGTCGACGGCGAGACCTCGGCCCGGTCGGCGATCTGCTCGATCGTCGTGGCGTCGTAGCCCTGCTCCCGGACCAGTGCGTACATCGCGGAGCGGATCGCCTCGCGCGTCTTGATCTTCTTCCGCTCACGCAGCCCGAGCCGGGGGCGGTCGGCGGGGGGAGTGGGAGGGGTGGGGGGATCGAGAGCGGTAGGGGGAGCGGGCGGGCTGGGGCGTGCGGCCGTCATGCGGTCATTGTCGGGCATGATCTTGGGCGCGGCCAGATGATGACAGTGACTCGCACACGGGAGTGACTGTCACTGTGGGGTCCGTCGGCACGGAAATGGCCACGGCTCGGAAGCCGTGGCCAGGAAGCGGAGGGCGGGTCCGCGCGTCATGCGTGCTGGTACGCCACCAGCGAGATGCCCACGTAGTGCGTGATGAACGCCGCCAGGGTCAGGGAGTGGAAGACCTCGTGGAAGCCGAACCAGCGCGGTGAGGGGTCCGGGCGCTTGAGGCCGTAGATGACGCCGCCGATGCTGTAGAGGACGCCGCCGACGATCACCAGGACGAGGACCGCGATGCCGCCGGTGCGCATGAAGTCGGGCAGGAAGAAGACCGCCGCCCAGCCCATCGCGATGTAGCAGGGGGTGTAGAGCCAGCGCGGGGCGCCGACCCAGAAGACCCGGAAGATGATGCCCGCGAGCGCCGCCGCCCAGATGCCCCACAGCAGCCACTGTCCCTTGGCGCCCGGCAGGAGCAGCATCGTCAGCGGGGTGTAGGTGCCCGCGATGATCAGGAAGATGTTGGCGTGATCCAGCCTGCGCAGGATGCCGTCCATGCGGGGGCTCCAGTCGCCCCGGTGGTACAGCGCGCTCACGCCGAACAGCAGGCAGGCGGTGAGCGTGAAGATCCCGCAGGCGATGCGTCCGCGGGTGGAACCCGCGAGAGCGGTGAGCACCAGGCCGGCCACGAGCACGGCCGGGAACATACCGAGATGGAGCCAGCCCCGGAGTTTGGGCTTGATCTCATCGGTGATCTGGTGGATCTCGTCGGTGATCTGGTGGGCGATCTGATGCGGCATGGATCGCGTGTCGGATGAGCGGCCCTCGGCCGGCGTCTTGGTGTGCGCATCGGGGACGGACGCAGTCATGTCTTGCATCGTACCTACGGAGCCGTAACTTACGGGAGCGTGCGGGCTGTTCGCGCGTACGGAAGTGGCCATCATCTCACGCGGAGGGCGCAAGCGGGATACCCGAGCACACCTCTGGGCACCCATGGTGAACGCGTGGTGACGCAGGGAAACCTCCAGGGCGACATCGGGGGAGTGGCGATGGTCACGATGCTCACGTGTGCGGCCCTCTGGACAGATGGGCACTCCCGTCGGATGATCAAATGAGTGCGGTCGGCACCGGATGAGCGCCAAGGCGTCACCGATGAAGCATCCGGGTCGCAGCCCCCACGGGGCCTCCAACAAAAAATCCCTCATTTTTAGGAGCAATCGTGGCGCGCGACATCGCGGCTCCCCCTTCCACCGTCCCGACCACCCACCGAGAACTCGTGGCGTGGGTGAACGAGATCGCCGAACTGACCGAGCCGGACAACGTGGTCTGGTGCGACGGATCCGAGGCCGAGTACGAGCGCCTGTGCGGGGAGCTCGTCGAGAAGGGCACCTTCCGGAAACTCGACCCGATCAAGCGCCCGAACTCCTACTACGCCGCGTCCGACCCGACCGATGTCGCCCGGGTCGAGGACCGTACGTTCATCTGTTCGGAGAAGGAGGAGGACGCGGGTCCGACCAACCACTGGAAGGCTCCCGCCGAGATGCGGGAGATCTTCCAGGGCGAGAAGGGCCTGTTCCGGGGCTCGATGCGCGGCCGGACGATGTACGTCGTCCCGTTCTGCATGGGCCCGCTCGGCTCCCCGCTCTCCGCCATCGGCGTCGAGATCACCGACTCCGCGTACGTCGCCGTCTCCATGCGCACCATGACCCGGATGGGACAGCCGGTGCTGGACGAGCTCGGCTCCGAGGGCTTCTTCGTGAAGGCCGTGCACACCCTCGGCGCCCCGCTGGAGCCCGGCCAGGCCGACGTGCCGTGGCCCTGCAACACCACCAAGTACATCTCCCACTTCCCCGAGAGCCGCGAGATCTGGTCGTACGGCTCCGGGTACGGCGGCAACGCGCTGCTCGGCAAGAAGTGCTACGCCCTGCGCATCGCCTCGGTGATGGCACGCGACGAGGGCTGGCTGGCCGAGCACATGCTGATCCTCAAACTGACGCCCCCGCAGGGCGAGTCCAAGTACGTGGCGGCCGCCTTCCCGTCGGCCTGCGGCAAGACGAACCTCGCGATGCTGGAGCCGACGATCTCCGGCTGGACCGTCGAGACGATCGGCGACGACATCGCGTGGATGCGCTTCGGCGAGGACGGACAGCTCTACGCCATCAACCCCGAGGCCGGGTTCTTCGGCGTCGCGCCCGGCACCGGTGAGCACACCAACGCCAACGCGATGAAGACGCTCTGGGGCAACTCCGTCTTCACCAACGTCGCCCTGACCGACGACAACGACATCTGGTGGGAGGGGATGACGGAGGAGACTCCGGCGCACCTCACCGACTGGAAGGGCAACGACTGGACGCCGTCCTCCGGGACGCCGGCCGCCCACCCCAACGCTCGCTTCACGGTGCCGGCGGCGCAGTGCCCGATCATCGCGCCCGAGTGGGAGAACCCCAAGGGCGTGCCGATCTCGGCGATCCTCTTCGGCGGCCGCCGCGCCACGGCGGTGCCGCTGGTGACGGAGTCCTTCGACTGGAACCACGGCGTGTTCCTGGGCGCGAACGTCGCCTCCGAGAAGACCGCCGCCGCCGAGGGCAAGGTCGGCGAACTGCGCCGCGACCCCTTCGCGATGCTGCCCTTCTGCGGCTACAACATGGGCGACTACATGGGCCACTGGGTCGACGTCGCCAAGGGCAAGGACCAGTCCAAGCTGCCGAAGATCTACTACGTCAACTGGTTCCGCAAGAACGACGAGGGCAAGTTCGTGTGGCCCGGGTTCGGCGAGAACAGCCGGGTCCTGAAGTGGATCGTGGACCGGCTCGACGGCAAGGCGGACGGGGTGGAGACGCCGATCGGCATCCTGCCGACGGCCGAGGCCCTGGACACGGACGGGCTGGACCTGTCCTCCTCCGACCTGGACTTCCTGCTGACCGTCGACAAGGAGGTGTGGCGGGAGGAGGCGGCGCTCGTGCCCGAACACCTCAACACCTTCGGTGATCACACGCCGAAGGAGCTGTGGGACGAGTACCGGGCGCTGGTGAGCCGCCTGGGCTGACGCCCCCTTCTGCTCCGCGACCGGCCGGATATGGGTTGCCCTGACCAGCGACGTCTCCTCGGCCGGTCGCGGATTTTTTGTGCGCGGTTATTTCATGGACGCCTGAGAGCTCGGGAGTTTCGGGTTCGTTGCCGGGTGCGGGTCCGGTGGGGCTTCTCGCGCAGTTCCCCGCGCCCCTAAAAGAACAGGCCCTGCGGGCCTGAAAAGCACGGGGCGCAGCCCCTGCTTTTCAGGGGCGCGGGGAACTGCGCGACCAGCCCCCACCGGACGGACGCTTGGGGGTCGAAGGGGCGCAGCCCCTTCAGGATGGGACGGGTAGGGGCGGAGGGGGCGAAAAGGGCTGCCGCGCACCGGATTTCGCGGGACACTCGGGACATCCGCACCGAACCCCGAAACGAGGTGACCGGGGTGCGCACACCCATAAGTGACCCCATGAAGATCGGCCCGTACAAAATAGTCGGCCGCCTCGGCTCCGGCGGCATGGGCTGGGTCTACCTGGGCCGCTCACCCGCCGGCCGAGAGTTCGCCGTCAAGGTCGCCCGCCCCGAACTCGCCGCCGAACCCGAGTTCCGCGAACGTTTCGCCCGCGAGGTCGCCGCCGCCCGCGTGGTCAGCGGGGCCTACACCGCCGCCGTCGTCGACGCCGACCCCACCGCCGAACTCCCCTGGCTGGCCACGCTGTACGTCCCCGGCCCCTCCCTCGCGGAAGCGGTCCGCGCCGACGGCCCCCTCCCCGAGGCCCAGGTCCGCCCCCTCGGCGCCGGCCTCGTCGAGGCGTTGCAGGCCATCCACGCCGCCCATGTGATCCACCGCGACCTCAAGCCGGCGAACGTGCTGCTCGCCCAGGACGGCCCCCGCGTCATCGACTTCGGCATCTCCCGCGTGGACGGCGCCCCCGGCCTCACCCGCGTCGGCGTCGTCGTCGGCACCCCGTCGTTCATGTCGCCCGAGCAGATCCGCGGCGACCGCGTCGGCCCGCCGAGCGACGTGTTCTCCCTGGGCGGGGTCCTGGTGTACGCGCTCACCGGCCGCCCACCGCACGGCAGCGGGGAGGGCGTGCGCGTCGAGGTCGTCCGGGGAGAGCCCCGGCTCGACGGCGTACCGCCGGGACTGCGGCCCGTCATCGCCCGCTGTCTGGCCAAGCGACCCGAGGACCGGCCCCGACTGGCCGTGATCCTGGCCGAGTTGGTGGAGGAGGAGACACGCGTCGAGGCATGGCCGCCGCCGCAGGTGGCGCGGACCATCGAGGTGCGGTACGAGGAACTGAGAGAGCGCCATCTGAGCCGTACGACGAGTGAGTCCGTCCCCTCCTGTCTGCTGCTGCACGCGCAGGCGCTGCTCGACGCCGGGCTGACCGACGCCATGGTCGCCGGGGCGGTGGTCCGTGACGCTTCCTGACTCCTACCCGGGCCGTGACTCCCAGCCCGGCCGTGACTCCTTCTCCGGTCGCCACGGCCGCGACTCGTACCCGGGGCGCCACGGCGAGATCTACGACCTCGGCACGCACTGGCGGCAGTTGGTGCAGACCTGGGTGGCGCGGCGGAATTACCACACGGTCCATGACACCGTCTCCGTCTCCCTGCAATTCGATCTCCACGAGGCGGGGCGGGTGGTCACCGTGCGTTTCATGACCACCAAAAGGCTGCTCGTGGCCTTCGCGACGGACGGGAATTTCCTCCGGCAGGACCAACTCGCCATTGCCGCCGCCGCGTCGAACGCGTGGAATACCGAACAATTGAACCCCATGCTTTCCGTGTGGGATGTCCGCGGACCTCGCCCCTGTCTCGCCGGGGTCTGTGATCTGCCGTTGACATGTCGGATCACCCAGGCGGATTTCGATGCGTTGGCCAATGACTGGGTGGAACGGGCACGGCAGATGTTCAGTCGTTGTCATCAGGTGTTCAAGTTGTAGAAGTGAAAAGCATACTGATCGGACGTCGGCGTAACTCGCCGTAATTCCATCGGCGGAATTCGCCAAACCCTTCCGGCCGCCCGGCTGCCTGCTCCACTATTGGATGGGCTTTTTCAGGGCCGCGGGGGCGTGCCTTTCAGGCCACGGGGGGTTGGTGCGATGGGTGCGATCAGGCGTTTGTCGTTTCTCGGCGTGCTGGTGGGGCTGTTGGTCGCGTTGGTGCCAGGGGGCTCCGCCTCGGCCGCGAGGTCGTGTCCGGCCGGCGACTTCAGACAACGGCTGGAGTGCTGGATCGAACGCGCGGAGTCGGGGCCCGTGCTGATCACTCTCAAGGGGCCCTTGGGGTACGAGAACCTGGATGACAAGAAACACGTGATCTCCGATCGGCTGCGCGCCAAGGATCACGCGGTGGTGGTGCTGGTCCCGAAGAACGTGAGTACGGGGCAGGGCGGCACGGCGTTGCTTCTCGCCACCGAGGATCTGCTGATCCACCCCGATGCCGAGATCGACCGGCTGGAGCAGGGGACGCTCGACGATCTGAAGGTGAGTGGCGTCTGTCCCGACAGACGCGGTCTGTGCACCGAGCTCAGCCCCGGTGAGGGGCGGTCGGCCACGCTCAAGGGATCGGATCTGACGGACTTCGCCGCCCATCCGGACAACAACAGCTTCACCCCGGAGTCCGACGAGGGAGAGGCCAAGCCCCCCTCGACCTCGTCCGGCGGCCAGGGCGGCCAGGGGGACAGCGGCGGCGAGGGGAACGAGGAGGCGAACAACGCGGTCGGCACCACCCACGACACGGGCGCCGGCTACAGCGGTGCCACGTGGACCGCCTTCTGGATGGCGCTCCTGCTCGCTCTCCTGCTGCTGGCCTTCGTGATCGTCATCCGGCGGTCCAGGGGCCCGGTCGCCGTGGGGCACCGGGCGCCCTCTTCCGGGCGCGCGGCCGGCGGGCTCACGCGGGCCGCCTCCACCCGGACCACGCCGGCGCACGCGGCGCGCGGCGGGAGCGGCGGCGCGGGTGGCGACGGCGGCGGCGACGGTGAGGGCGGGGACGAGAGCACCACCCGGCTCCGGGTGGCCTCCGCGCCTCGGTACGGGCGGCACGTGGGAGCCCGGCCGGCGCACGCCCGGACCGCGGTCGTCCGCACCGAACTGCACCCGCAGGGCTATGTCGAGGTCGACCGGGTACTGCGTCGGGCGGTGTGGGCCGAACCGGGGCGACCGCCCCCCGCGCCCGGCAGTCTCGTCGACGTCACCGAGGCGCGGGACCGCGACGCCGACGTCCTGTACGCCTTCCCACCGACAGCCGCACGGCACGCCAAGAACACACCCAGGTGATCCGCCCAGGCACCCGGCACACCCGCACCCGGCACACCCGCACCAGGCACACCCGCACCAGGCACATCAGCGACACCAGAAGCACAGGGGGAAGACGATGCACAGCGAATACCCGCCCACGCTGCCGGCCGAATACGCCGACATCGAGTTCGAGAACAACGCCCAGCGCATGCCGCTCGTGCTCTGCCTCGACACGTCCAGCTCCATGGCGGGCCAGCCGATCCAGACGCTCAACAACGCGCTCGCCGAGTGGACCAGGGAACTCCACGACGACGTCAGCCTCAGCTACAGCGTGGAGGTCGCCGTCGTCACCTTCGGCGGCCAGGGCGTCGGCGCCTGGCGCGGCCCCCACCTGCTCGACCCGCGCACCCGGACGAGCCCCTTCATACCCGCGCACGCCTTCCAGGCACCGCAGCTCACGGCCGCCGGGGTCACCCTGATGACCGAGGCGCTGGAGCTGGCCATGCACATCGTCGCCGCCCGCAAGAGCGAGCTGCGGGCGTCCGGACTGCAGTACTACCGGCCGCAGATCTGTCTCGTCACCGACGGTCTGCCCACCGACCCCACCGGCCATCTCACCGAATCCTGGCACCGGTTGGTCCCCGTCCTCGCCGAGGAGCAGCGCGCCCGCCGCTTCCGGCTGTACGCGATCGGGGTCGGCGGCATCACCGACATGGGCGAGTCGGTGCTGCGGGCCTTCGCACCCAAGTTCAACGCCCGGCTCCAAGGATTCCCGTTCCGTGAGCTGCTCCAGATGATGTCCGCCAGTGCCAACGCCGAGCAGAAGGGGGCGGGGGACGAGGTGTTCGAGAAGATCTTCAGCCAGTTCAAGACCCAACGCCCGGCCTGGGAGGCGTGAGGTGAACCTCGCCCCGCCCTGGCGGATCCACGGCCTGAGCGTCGAGGGCTACCGGCACCGGCGCCAGGGCCTGCCCTGCCAGGACGCCTGCGCCGCAGCCGCCACGCCCTCGGTCGTCGTGCTCGCCGTCGCCGACGGGGCCGGCAGCCGGCCCCGCTCGGAGGAGGGCGCACAGCTCGCGGTGGGGCTGGCCACGGACCACTTCGTACGGCGGGCCGAGGCGGCCGTGGAGCTACGGCCGGGGGAGGCCGTGCACGAGTTGCTGCGGGACGCGTTGCGCGACGTCAGCGAGGAGTTCCTCGACCGGACCGGCGCCGACGCCCCCGACTTCGCGACCACCCTCACGGTGGTGGTGCTCGCGCCCGGCTGGCTCGGGCACCTCTCCGTGGGCGACGGCTTCGTCGTCGTACGGGCCGGGACGGAGGACGGTGAACGGCAGTTCCATCTGCTGCCGCAGGCCGCGGCGGCGAGCGAGTACAGCAACGAGACGGTGTTCCTGACCTCGCCGGACAGGGAGCGCTGGACCCACACCGAGTGCCTCCTCGACGACGGCGTCGACGGGGTGCTCCTCTCCACGGACGGGCTGGCGCAGGCCATGCTCAACCGGTCGGCCGACGGCGCGCAGTCACCGAACACGTCGTTCGCGGACGCCGTCTTCCGCTCCCTCGACTCCGCCGCCGAGGACGACCGCGACCCCAACCTGGCCGCGCTCCTGCGCTCCGACCGCCTCACCGCCCTCAACGCCGACGACAAGACCCTGCTGCGTGCCGTCCGCACGACCCGGCGATGAGCGCGCCCCGTGCTCATCAGAGGTGACGACCGGCTCGACGAACACTCGGAGGTACGGCCATGAGCGGCCGCACGGTCTTTCTCGACGGTAGGCGGGTCACTCTGGCCGAGTTGCCGTTGAAGGGGGGTGGGCAGGCGGCCGTGTTCCCGGTCGAAGGGGACCCGAGGATCGTCGTCAAGATCTACCGGGACACGCCGGGGCCGGACCAGGAACGGCGGCTGGCCCGGATGCTGACCATGTCACCGCTGGCCGCCCGGCCGACGGACGCCAGCCAGCCGCCGGAGCTGGCGTGGCCCACCGCGATCGCCCGGGACGCGAACGGCGCGTTCCTCGGCTACGCCATGCGCCGCTTCGGCGAACCCCAACACGTCCAGCTGGTCGGCCTGTTCACCCGGGTCCAGCGCCTGAAGCTCTTCCCGGACCGGGCCGACTGGCGCTTCCTGCTGGGCGTCGCCTGGAACCTCGCCTTCATGACGGCCCGGATGCACTACGACAACCTCGTCATCGGCGACTTCTCCAGCAGCAACGTCGTCGTCGACGCCAACGGGTTCGTCACCTTCCTCGACTGCGACTCCATCGCCTTCACCGACCCGGTCACCGGCGAACTCTTCCCGTGCCTGATGCACACCACCGACTACTCGTCCCCCGAGCGGCAGGCGGGCGGCCCCGCGACCCGGCAGAGCGACGACTTCGCCCTGGCCGTCCTCGTCTACCAGCTGCTCACCGCCGGCAACCATCCCTTCGGCGGGGTGCCGCACGAGAGCGCCTCCGAGTCGACCGTCAAGGACAACATCGCCGCGAGCTGCAGCTATGTCGTCCGGCCCGAGCGGGTCACCATCCCGCGCGGCGCGATCGACCCGTCCGTCCTGCCGACCGAACTCCTCGTGCTCGCCAAGGCCGCGTTCGGACCGGGCGTCCAGGACCCCGACGCCCGGCCGCGGGCCGAGGCGTGGCTGCGGGCGCTCGACAAGGAGCGCGGCCAGGTGCGGGCCTGCACGGTACGGCCCCTGCACACCTACGGCTCCCATCTGCCGACGTGCCCCTGGTGCACGCGGGCCGCGGTCACCGGGCACGACGTGTTCAACGGGCCGCGGGCGACGTCGGTCCCGACGGTGGCTCCGCCGGATCAGCCGCCGTCGCCGTACGCGGCGTTGAAGGTGTTGGCCGTGGTGGTGGGGGTGGTGTTGCTGATCGTGCTTCTGGCGAGTGCGGGGTGAAGGGGGCTGGGGGTGCGTGGTCGGGTGCGGGTGAGTGGGGGTTGCTCGCGCAGTTCCCCGCGCCCCTGAAAAGCAGGGGCTGCGCCCCGTGCTTTTCAGGCCCGCGGGGCCTGGTCTTTTAGGGGCGCGGGGAACTGCGCGAGAAGCCCCACCGGACCCGCACCCGACCACGCACCCCCCGGCCCCCACCCCACTGCGCGCCCCTCACCCCGACCGGTCCTCCAGATAGCGCGTGTGGGACTCCTGGCGGCGCGCCTCCGTGTCGCGCAGGGCGCTTGCCAGGCGGCCCAACTCCTCATGGAGCAGGCCGAGTTGGCGCTCAAGGTGCCGTTCCGGCGGCTCCGTGCCCGGGGTCAGGCGGGTCCACCAGCGTGTGCGGACGAACGTGTCGACGGCCTCGGGGACGTCCTGGCGGACGGCGCGCGAGAGGGCGTGGACACCCTCGGGATCGTGGGCGAGCACCTCCGCGACCCAGCCGGGTTCGAGGAGCGCCGCGAGGAGTTCGGTCAGCTCGGTGAGCCGGCCGGCCGCGGCGGGCGGCAGTTCGATGTCCGCGAGATACGTCCGCAACGTACCGAAGTCGCCCCGCAGCTCGTCCAGTTGGGCCGACGGATCCGGGAAGTCCGGCGGCGCCACCCGCTCCGGCGGGGCGATCAGCGCACCCGCGCCGTACAGCCCGACGACCACGACCGGCCAGTACGGTCCCGCGACCCCCGCGAAGGTCAGCCCGAGCCCGGCGACCCCGAGGGCGCCGCCGGTGAGGTTCTTGCGGGACTCGATGTACGCCATGAATCTACTGGTAGCCACGGATCTCCTCGAAGGCGCCGTCCAGTGACCCCTGCTGGGCGTCGAAGAGACGGCCGCCGGTCAGGTCGGCGATGTGCTCCAGTTCGTCCTTGTCGGAGTCGCCGAAGAGGATGGGGAAGACGGGGATCTGCCGCTGGGCGGTGGGCAGCCGGCCGTAGAACCAGTCGAAGTCGGCGGGGCTCTCCCCCTGGGTGTTCTCGCCGTCCGTCATCAGCACGATCGAGGTGAAGGTGTCCCGGTCGGCGGTGGCGAGGTGCTCGTACGCCTTCCGCAGCGAGGTGTAGATGGCGGTGTCGCCACTGGCGGACAGCTCCCGGGTGTCGGCGCGGATGCCGTCGAGCCCGGCCTTCGGATCCTCGGGCCGTACGACATGCGTCCGTATGCTCTTCACGTCCGATCCGAACGGCATCAGGGTGACCTCCTCCCGGTCCCGGAAGTCGCCGGTCAGTTCGGTGAGCGCGGTCTTCAGCCGGTCGAGCCGGTCGCCCTCCATCGAGCCCGAGGTGTCCAGGACGTACACGGTCCGCGACGGGCGGCGCAGCTCGTTCTCGTACGAGTCGAGCAGGCCGTCGGCGACGGAACGACTGCCGGGGAAGGGGAGTTCACGGCGGCGTGTGGTGTCCAGTGCGGCCGCGGGCGCCACGGAGGGTACGACAGGGCGGCGCAGTGTCCGCTCGGTGATCAGCCGCTGGACGTCCGGGGTGCGCAGCGCGTCCGAGAGCCGGCGTACGTCGTCGCGGACCTCCTCGCCGGTGGAGGCGAGGGAGGAGAGCGGATAGTCGGCGGTGACGACGCCGTCGCTCGGCCGGATCACCGTCAGGTCCTCGCGGGACTCCAGCACGGACTCGTAGTTGAGCAGCGCGTCGACGTCCCCGCGCCGGTCGTACGCCGCCGCGAGCCAGCCCGACGAGCCCGACGTCAGCTTCTGCCCCGCGAAGAACTCCTTCAGCCGGGGCGTCGCCCGTGAGACGTCCGCGTCCGTCAGCGCGGACTGGGCGTCGGAGAGAGCCGACGCGACCGAGACGAGCGTGGCGAAACCGGAGTGGGAGCGCGTCGGATCGGTCATGCCGTACGTCAGCCTCCCGTCCGCCACGGCCTTCTCGACGTCCGACCAGGTGACGTCACCCGGCTTCCAGCCCAGCTTCCGCACGGTCGCGTTCTTCACGCCGATCGCGACCGGGCTGGACATCACCGACGTCTCCGACACGACCTGCTTCGCCGCCTCCGGGCGGAGCCGCAGGTAGTCGTTGGAGGACAGCCACACCGCGTCGTACGCGCCCTTCGCCCGCTGCTCGCCGAGCAGTTCGACGGCGTCGAGGGTGCCCATGTAGGTGGGCCGGACCTTGATCCCGGTGTCCTTCTCCACCTGCGCCAACACCGGCTTCATGTCGGCGAGTTCACTGGAGGCGAGGACGCGGAGGGTGCCGGGGACGTACGTGGTCGGTTCGGCGGGGTCGGGCGCGGCCGGGTCGGTGGCGGTGCAGGCGGTGGCCAGGAGGGCGGCGACGGATGTCAGGGCGAGCCCGACCGTCGTGCGTACTCTCATACGAGCCCACCCCCTTCCAGTGCTCCCTGGTTCCGGCTGCGCTCCAAGTACCGTGTCGCGCTCTGGAGTTCGGAGGTCAGGGACTCGACCGTCGCGGCCATGGTCTCCGTCGCCTGGACCTTGTACGTGTCGATGGCGTCGAGGGTGCGGTAGATCTGCTGGAAGGCCGTACGGAGTGTCTCCGTGCCGACGGCCGGGTCGGCGGCGATGCGCTGGATCTCCCCGCTCTGGCCGGCGAGCATCTCCGCGTTGCCCCGGATCAGCTCCTCCGTCGTACCGCGCAACGCGTTGACCTGGTCGACGACCTTCTTCTGGTTGTCGAGGGCGGAGGCGAGCATCACCGCGATGCGCAGCGCCGAGACGGTGGTCGTCGCGGCCCGGTCGACGCCCTTGATCAGCTCCTCGTTGTTGCGCCGTACGACGTCCATGGCCAGATAGCCCTGGGCGCAGACGGCCAGCTGGGTGAGCAGGTCCTGGTGCTTCTGCCGCACGGGGAAGAGGACGTCGGCGCGGAGCGTGTCGCCCTGCTGCGGATCGGCCCCGTCGACATGCGTCCGGATGTGCTCCTCGACGGCCGTGTCCAGGGCCTCCGTCAGGACGACGTACTCCTGCAGCTTGCCCATGGTCTCCCAGAGCCTGACCCGTTCGGTCTGCAACGCGGCGTTGTCGCGCCGCAGTTCGTCCTGCCCGCCGCGCAGGGATCCCACGATCTTGTTCAACGTCCCCTGCGAGGAGGCGTACTTGGCGACGTGGTCGCGCAGCTTGTTGCCGCCCGGCAGCCGGGACAGCAGCTTGCGACCCTTGCTCGCCGGCAGATCACGCGGGTCCAGATCCTCCACCACCCGCCGGAGTTCCACGAGCGAGCCCGCGACCTGCGACTGCGCGTCGCCGCCCTTGCCCGGCAGGCTGCGCACGGTCCGCTCCAGCATCCGGTTGGACTGGGCGGCGGCGCTCCGCATCTCGCCCGCGCCGAGCGCGGTGATCTCCCCGACCCGGCCGGCGAACTCCGGGGAGCGGGCGTCGAGGGCGGCGAGCCCCCGTACGTACTCCTCGGCCTTGCGGGCCATGTCCGTCCGCACGGACTCCTCGACGGGCACCAGCCCGCCGGCCTTCTCCCGGGGCACGGCCGCGACCGGCTCGGGAGGGGTGAGGGTGAAGGCGGTGTCGCCACCGCTGTTGTCGATGTTCATCTGTGGTGTTCCCCCGTCGTCCTACTGGCCCCTGGCCCGGCGCGCCATCTCGTGCAGCACCTCGGAGGTGGGCACGGGCGCCTGCCGGACGGTCAGCTTCTGCATGAGATAGGTGGTGTGGTCTGCGGTCGCCGCCGTGAACTCGGTGGCCGCGCCCTGCGGCCGGAACCCGTGCCGGGCCGCCAGCTCGCGCAACCTCGGGTCGGTGCCGAGGAGTTCACCGAGCGCCCGCCCCTCGTCCGTGACCGGTACGACGGTGTGGTCGCTGAACACGGTGGTGTCCGGGTAGAGGACGACCAGGTCGTCGACGCCCTGGCCCTCCGTCAGCAGGGCGGCGACCTGCGACTCGTAGACCAGCACGAGGGGATTGCCGACCCCGCTGACGAAGTCGCGGAACGCCGCGTCGGTGCTCGGCTGCTGGGCACCCTGCACACTGATCAGCTCGCGCATGAGGGGCGCGGTCCGGTCCAGGCCGGCCTTGTCCGCGACCACCCGTCCGCCGTTCGCGACCTCGGAGGCGGCGGCGAGGTAGAGCGCGCCCGAGTTGGAGGTGGTCGGGTCGGTGGTGGCGATGTAGAGGAGTCCCCTCAACTCGCCGTACTTCTCGGCCCCCTTGAGGTCCTGCCAGGTCCGCCCGTCCTCGGCGGCCTTCAGGTACGCGCCCATGTCGAGGACGCCCCGGTCCCCTTCGAGGGTGGCCAGCCGGTTGTCCCGCAGCACCTCGGCGGCGCCCCGGTGGGCGACCACGACGAGCGGCGAGTAGAAGGGGCGCGGCAGCGGTTCACGCACGCCGTACTTCTCGGCCAGCTCGTCGGCGGGTGCCTTGCTGGACGGGAACGCGAAGTCGTACCCCTTCGGATCGAGGCCGTCCATGGCCCAGGATCCCGACGTCTCCGTCTTCACGGTGTAGCCCTGGGCGGCCAGGGCCTTCACCACCTCCGGGTCGGCGAAGAACTCCGCCTTCTCCGACCCGATCACGCCTCGCACGGTCTTCGTTGCCGTGCCCGTGTCCTCGGTCTGCCGGCCCGCCACGACGGCTGCCACCACGCCGCCGATCAGCAGGACCGCGAGGACGATTCCCGCTATTCGTCTCACACGGGGAGAGTGCTCCGCGGAACCCAACGTTCCTTGTGTGGGCCGGTGAACGGGGGATGAAGCGGTGGTCCCGGAACGCCACGGCCCCCCTCCGGGGGAGGGCGGGGTGGGCGCGTTGTCGGGTGCGGCTCCGGTGGGGCTTCTCGCGCAGTTCCCCGCGCCCCTAAAAGACCAGGCCCCTGCGGGCCTGGAAAGCGACGGGGCTGCGGGGTGAAAAGCACGGGGCGTAGCCCCTGCTTTTCAGGGGCGCGGGGAACTGCGCGAGAAGCCCCACCGGAGCCGCACCCGACAACGCGCCCCCGGGCGGCTACGCACTCAACGGCACAGCCGCATGCGCGTCCATCCGCGAAGCCGCCAGAATCGCCGACGCCGTGTCCGCCCGCGACGCGGCGACGACGAGCGCCCGCCCCGCGAGCGCGTGCGCCCTCCGGTGCAGCCCGGCGACGTCACCCTCGCCCTCGTCGGCGGCGGCGAAGCGTACGGGAGGCCGGCCGCCCCGCAGCCGGGCGACCTGCGCGGTCAGCGCCTCCGCGGCCGCGTCGAGGTCGTCGGAAGGGGTCAGTGCGCGGAGTTCGTCGGTCACTGCCAGCAGGGCCGCCAGGTGACCCGCGAGCTGGATGTCCAGCTCTTCCTCACGTGAACGGTGAGGGAAGTCGGAGGAGGTCGTGCCGGCCATCGTGTGGACCGACTTCGTGCGGATCGGCTCGTACATGGGATGGCCTCCAAGCTCTCGGACGACCACTCTACCTTAGATTCGGTCTAAAGTTGAGCGAGGTCCGAAAGCCCCGGTTCGCCGTACTCGGCGCGTGGTGTCAGGCCTGCCCGTACCCGTCCAGGAAGTTCCCGATCCGGGTGATCGCGGACCGCAGGTCACCCACCGTCGGCAGGGTCACGACCCGGAAGTGGTCGGGTTCGGCCCAGTTGAAGCCGGTGCCCTGCACGACCATGATCTTCTCCTGTCGGAGCAGGTCGAGGACCATCCGCCGGTCGTCCTTGATCTTGAAGACGTTCGGATCGAGGCGCGGGAACAGATACAGCGCCCCCTTCGGCTTCACACACGTGACGCCCGGGATCTGCGTGAGCAACTCGTACGCGACGTCCCGCTGCTCCTTCAGCCGCCCGCCCGGCAGCACCAGGTCGTTGATCGTCTGCCGCCCGCTGAGCGCGGCGACCACCCCGTGCTGCCCGGGCATGTTCGCGCACAGCCGCATGTTCGCGAGGATCGTCAGACCCTCGATGTAGGAGTCGGCGTGCGCGCGCGGCCCGGAGATCGCCATCCAGCCCACCCGGTAGCCGGCCACCCGGTACGCCTTCGACATGCCGTTGAAGGTGAGGGTCAGCAGATCGGGGGCGACCGAGGCCGTCGGCGTATGCGTGGCGCCGTCGTAGAGGATCTTGTCGTAGATCTCGTCCGAGCAGACCAGCAGGTTGTGGCGGCGCGCGATGTCCGTCAGCCCGCGCAGGACCGCCTCGTCGTACACCGCGCCCGTCGGGTTGTTCGGGTTGATGATGACGATCGCCTTGGTGCGGTCGGTGACCTTCCGCTCGACGTCCGCGAGGTCCGGCATCCAGTCGGACTGCTCGTCGCAGCGGTAGTGCACGGCCGTGCCCCCGGACAGGGAGACCGCCGCCGTCCACAGCGGATAGTCCGGCGACGGTACGAGCACCTCGTCGCCGTCGTCGAGCAGGCCCTGCATGGCCATCACGATCAGCTCGGAGACCCCGTTGCCGATGAAGACGTGCTCGACGTCCGTCTCGATGCCGAGGGTCTGGTTGTGCATGACGACGGCCCGGCGCGCGGCGAGCAGGCCCTTGGCGTCGCCGTACCCGTGGGCGCTGGACACGTTCCGGAGGATGTCCTCCAGGATCTCGGGCGGGCACTCGAAGCCGAACGCCGCCGGATTGCCCGTGTTCAGCTTGAGGATCCGATGCCCCGCCGCCTCAAGCCGCATCGCCTCCTCGAGCACCGGGCCCCGGATCTCGTAACAGACGTTGGCGAGCTTGGTCGACTGGATCACCTGCATGTCCGTGAGCTTACGGCGCGGTAACGCCTTCCGGGCCGTGTTTTCCACCACGTGGGACGGCCGCATTACCCCGAAATGCCCCGCCGCTGTCCCCCAGGCCCCCTCCTCTCTAGAATCCGCGTGCGGGTCCGGCCGACCCCCCACCGCACGGCCGCCGACCGCACGACACCTGGCCGTACGCCGCCGAGACCTGGGCGCACGGCCCACGACACGAAGGCAGCGGAACGCGATGAATGGGGTGGGCGGCGTGGACAGCGCGCACGGGCCGGACCGGAACGAGGCCGACACCGGGACACCGCCGAACGTGTACCTCCCCGTCGGCGACCCCCGCTCCACCCCGGCCTACGAGATCTTCGCGGACCCGGCCACGGCCCACGGCTGGCAGAACGCCTACGACGACACGGTCCAACTCGACGAGGTCGTGCCCCCGGCGCCGGGCCCGGCTGAGAACGCCCCGGCCGCCGGTGCGTCTGCGGGTGCGCGCGGGCCTGGCTTGCCGTACGGGGATCCGTCGTACGGGGAGGACCCGTCGTACGGCGGCGCTGTGCCGTACGACGGCGACGCGTCGTACGACGGCGGCACACCGCACGAGCACGGCGGGGGCGCGCCTTACGAAAACGGCGCGCCCTCTGGCGATGGCGCGCCCCACGAGGGCCGTGCCCCGTACGGCGGCGTGGGGGCCGGGCGGCGGGCGCGGGCCGTCGACGGGCGGCGGAGCACGCTCGGGCGGCGACGGGCCCGCCGGCGTGGCGCGCTGGTCGCGGGCGGGATCGGCGCCGCGGTGCTGGTCGGGGCCGTGACGGCGGGACTGGCCGGGCTCGGCACCTCGGAGAAGGGGTCGCCCGACGCCCCGGGAACCGTCCCGTCCGCCACGTCCGACGGCCGTGCCGGGGGCACGGACACCGCCACCCCGTCGGCCGACGAAACCTCCGACGCGGGTGCCACGACATCGTCCGGCGACAGCTCGCCGGACGCCTCCACGTCCCCGACCTCCTCCGCCACCACCGACGAGCCGTCGCGCTCCGCGTCGCCCACCGCCACCTCGGCCCCACCGTCCACCGCCACCTCCGACACCGAGGCCCCCTCGTCCCGAGGCAACTCCAACGGCAACCAGGGCAGGGGCCAGGGCGCGACCAAGGACCCCAAGTAACCACGGCCGGCCCCCGGTCCGCCGCCGACCGCTGGCCGCTGGCCGCTCCCGGAGGTCGCGTCCGGAGGTCGCGTCCGATCTCCGGCCGCACATCCGTCCTCGCACCGCCGGCCTGGCGCCGACGTCCGGCCGCACCACCGTCCTCGCCCACCGACGCCTGCCCTCGCCCCCCCCGGCGTCCCCGAGTCGGCCTCCTCGCCCGCCCCCACCCCCTGGCCGAAGATCGCGCGGCCGGAACCAACTCCTTGCTCGTCCTCCACATCGCCCTCACAATGCGCATGACAAACTGCGGTGGCCGGAAGATCTTCTGCCACCACGCAGCCACATAGCTGTAGTGAGGGGACCCCCACATGAGAAAGCCTCTCGTTGCCTCGCTGTTCGCCCTGGTGATCACCGGGGCCGGCGCGGCACCGGCGGTCGCGGCGCCGGCCCCGGCGGCGGCACCCGGGAAGTCGGCGGACGCGGTCGTGAACAGTGTGGTCGGCGGCGTCGTCGACACCGCGAACAAGACCGTCGCCGACCTCACGACCCCCGCGGTGCAGGCCGTCAACTTCGCCGGCACCGTCTCCCTCAGCAACTGTTCCGGCTCGGTCGTCCGGATGCCCGACTCCGAGGACAACGACCCGGCGCTGGTCATGACCAACGGCCACTGTCTGGAGACCGGCTTCCCGACCCCCGGACAGGTCATCGTCGACCGTGCCTCCACCCGCACCTTCGGCCTGCTGAACTCCGCAGGCACCCGCGTCGGCACCCTGCGCGCCAGCAAGATCGCGTACGGCACGATGACCGACACGGACATGGCGGTGTACCAGCTCACCACCACGTACGCGCAGATCAAGAGCACGTACGGCATCGACGCGCTCGTCTACGACACCACCCGCCCGGCCGCCGGCACCGACATCAGCGTCGTCTCCGGGTACTGGAAGCGGATCTACAGCTGCGACGTCGACGGGTTCGCGTACCGCCTGAAGGAGGGTGACTGGACCTGGAAGGACTCCATCCGTTACACCTCCGCCTGCAACACCATCGGCGGCACCTCGGGCTCCCCGGTGGTCAACGTCGCGACCAACAAGGTCGTCGGCGTCAACAACACGGGCAACGAGAGCGGTGAGCGCTGCACCGTCAACAACCCCTGCGAGGTCGACGCGAACGGCACCGTGACCGTCCGTCAGGGCATCAACTACGCCCAGCAGACCTGGCACGTCCCCGCCTGCTTCGGCGTGGACAACAAGCTCGACCTGACGGCGGCCGGCTGCGTGCTCCCCAAGCCGTAGCGCTCCGCTCGGGGGGGCGTGGGGGCTACCGGGCCCCTCGGTCGTTCTTCGGCCGCGGACCGGTGGGGCTTCTCGCGCAGTTCCCCGCGCCCCTGAAAGGACAGGGGCGGGCCCGCGTCAGTCAGGTGCCCGACGCACCGCCCGGCCCGCCAACACGTCCGTCCGGCGGCCGTCCTCGATGACGAAGCGGCCGTCGACCAGGACGTGCGGGATGCCGATGGGCAGGGTGCGCGGTGCCTCGTAGGTCGACCCGGCTGCCACGGTCGCCGGGTCGAAGAGGACCAGGTCGGCGCGGTGGCCCTCGCGGACGAGTCCCCGGTCCGCGAGGCGCAGCCGCGCGGCGGGACGTGAGGTGAGATGGGCGACGCACTCCTCCAGGGAGAGCACGCCCAACTCCCTCACGTACCGGCCGAGATAGTGGGGGAACGTCCCGTACGCGCGCGGATGCGGCTTGTCCCCGCGCAGGATGCCGTCGGATCCGCCGGTGTGCACGCGGTGGCGCATGATGGTCCGCACGTTCTCCTCGTGCCCGACGTGCTGGAGGATCGTCGTGCCGAGCCGGTCCTCGACGAGCAGCCGGCGGGCGGTCACCCAGGGCTCCTCGCCGCGCGCCTTCGCCGACCGCGCGACCGTCCGGCCCACGTACGACGACAGCGCCGGGTCGGTGACGCCCGAGATCTCGATGGTGTCCCACTCGATGGGCACGCCGTGGCAGCCGTCGGCGCCCACGACCTCCATGTGGTGCCGGATACGTCCGGCCGTCTCGTCGTCCGCCAGCCGCGCGAGGATCGCCTCGGGGCCGCCCTCGCTCGCCCAGCTCGGCAGCATCGCGACGAGCGTCGTGCAGCCGGGGGTGTAGGGGTACGTGTCGAGGGAGATGTCCGCTCCGGCGGCGAGCGCGTCGTCCAGGAGGGCCAGCAGCTCGGGCGCCCGCCCCTCGTTCACCCCGAAGTTCATGGTGGCGTGGGCCAGATGGAGGGCGCAGCCGGCCTCCCGGGTCAGCGCGACCATCTCCTCGTACGCCCGGAGCGCGCCCGCCCCGTACGAGCGGTGGTGCGGGCAGTAGTAGCCGTCGTACGCCGCCACCACCCGGCACAGCTCGGTGAGTTCGGCGTCCTTCGCGTACATGCCGGGGGTGTACGTCAGCCCCGACGACATCCCGACCGCCCCCTCCCGCAGCCCCGCTGCCACCAACTCCCGCATACGGTCCAGCTCTTCGGGGGTCGCCTCCCGGTCCTCCCACCCCACGGCGAGCATCCGGACCGTCCCCTGCGGCACGAGGTACGCCGCGTTCACGGCGATGCCCTCGCCGCCGAAGCCGTGGTCGAGCCGGTCCAGGTACTCGCCGACCGAGCGCCAGGTGAAGTCGACGTCCTCGCCGTAGCCGTTCCAGCCGGTGATCGCGCGGCGGACCTCTTCGAGGGTGCGGTCGTCGACGGGCGCGTACGACAGTCCGTCCTGGCCGATGACCTCCAGGGTCACCCCCTGGGCCGCCTTCGCGGTGTGCTCGGGGTCCCGCAGCAGCGCGAGGTCGCTGTGGGCGTGCATGTCGATGAAGCCGGGGGCCAGGACCAGGCCCTCGGCGTCGACCTCCCGCCGGGCCCTCGGCCGCTGGCACCCCGCCGCGGCCGCCTCCTTGACGATCGACGTGATCCTGCCGCCTGCCACGACCACGTCGGCGCGGTAGGAGGGGTCGCCGGAGCCGTCCACGACCTCGGCGTCACGGAAGACCAGCTCGTCCATGCGCGCCACCCGTTCGTCCATGCGGGTCACCTCTCAGGACTCGGCGGCCGGGATCAGAAGAACGTACGGACGTAGTCCGTGACGGTCCCGTCCGCCTCCACCACCGGAATCAGCTTCCACTTGTCGAACGACGTGCACGGATGCGACAGCCCCAGCCCCACCCAGTCGCCGACCTCCACCGCCGCGCCGGCCTCCGTGCGCAGCCACGCGTGCTGGTCGGACAGCCCCGTCACCGTGATCCCGGTGGCGTCGCGGACCGCGCCCGTGCCCGCGTCCCGCACCACCTCCGCCGACGGCAGATCGAGATCGTGCGCCGCGTCGCGCTTGCCCGCGTTGACGAAGGCTTGCTCGGGGGAGGGGCGGGAGACGACCTGGGCCCAGAGCCGGAAGGCGGGCTCCAGGGCGCCCTCCTCGGGGATCCGGTTGAAGGGGGTGATCCGGCGGTAGTGCCCGGCGTCGTGCGAGACGTACGCGCCGGACCGCAGCAACTTCAGTACCGGCACGGACAGTTCGGGCAGCTCGGCGAAGACCTCGGCCACCGCGTCGAACCAGGCGCTGCCACCCGCGCTGACGATCACCTCGTCCAGCCCCGCGAACCGCCCCGCCTTGTCGAAGTCGACGGCCAGCGCGGTGAGCCGGCGCAGCCACGCCCCCACCCGCTCCGGATCCGCGCCCGGCACCTCGCCCTCGTACCCGGCGACCCCGACCAGGCGCAGCGTGTCGACCCCGGCCACCGCGTCCGCGACCGCCGCGCACTCGGCCTCCGTACGCACGCCGGTGCGCGCGCCCTCACCGGCGCCCAGCTCCACGACGACGTCCACCGGACGCGCCGGACGCGCGGAACCCCGTAGCGCCGCGTCCATCAGCTCCACGCCACGCACCGAGTCGACGTAACAGACGAACCGGAAGCCGGGGTCGGCCGCCAGTTCGTCGGCGATCCAGCGCAGGGCCACCGGGTCGACGACCTCGTTGGCGAGGAAGATCCGCTCTATCCCGAACTCCCGTGCCACCCGCGCCTGGTGGGGCACGGCGAGGGTGATGCCCCAGGCGCCGCGCTCGATCTGCCGCCGGAACAGTTCCGGCGCCATGGACGTCTTGCCGTGCGGGGCGAAGGCGAGGCCGTGACGCGCGGAGTAGGTCTCCATCAGCGCCAGGTTGTGCTCCAGGTGCTCGGCGGAGAGGGCGAGCACGGGGGTGGTGAAACCGCCGGTGAACAGGTTCCGCCGCTGTGCGGCCAGCTCGGCCACTGTCAGGCCGTCGGCGTCCGGCGGCAGTCCCTTGAAGCGGTGGTCGACGCGCTCCTCCGCGAGCCGGGCCAGCGCTTCGACACTCTCGACACCCATGGGATCTCCCTGACGAGGAACGTTGCATGCTATGCAACGTTCATTGCGTATGCCGCTCACTGCTGTCTAACATCCCAGCCAGCGCCGGGTCAACGGCGCCGACCCACCCCCCCAGCCGACGCGACGAGGAGCCTCCACCATCGTGACCGCCGACGGACTCCGTTCCCCCGACGCCGCTCCCGCCGACGTCGACGTGGTCGCGCTCGGCGAGTCCATGGTCACCTTCCTGCCCACCCGCCCCGGACGCCTCGCCGACGTGCCCTCCTTCGACCGGGCCATCGGCGGCGCGGAGTCCAACGTGGCCTGCGCGCTGGCCGCCGCCGGCCACACGACGCGCTGGGTCAGCCGGGTCGGAGCCGACGGCTTCGGCGACCACCTGCTGGAGGAGATCGGCTCCTACGGCGTCGACGTGACCTCCGTACGCCGCGACCCCGCCCGCCCGACAGGCGTGTACTTCCGCACCGCGGCCGACCGAGCCACGGACACCCACGAAGTCGCCTACTACCGCGCCGGTTCGGCCGCCTCGGCGATGTCGACGTCAACCGTGGACCTCACCGCCGTACGCGCCGGACGCGTCCTGCACCTGACCGGCATCACGGCCGCCCTGTCCGACAACTGCCTCCGCCTGCTCCACGACCTGACGGCCCCCCGCCCCGACCACCACCCCCTGATCTCCTTCGACGTCAACCACCGCCCCGGCCTCTGGAGCGACACCGAGGGCCCCCACGTCCTCCTCGAACTGGCCCGCCGCGCCGACATCGTCTTCGTCGGCGAGGACGAGGCCCAACAGGCCTGGGGCATCACCGGCGGACCCACGGCGATCCGCACCCTCCTGCCGGAGCCGACCACCCTCGTGGTGAAACAAGGAGCGCGCGGAGCCACCCTGTTCACCCGCACGCCCCCACGCGCGGACCGGCCGCCCACGGACGGAAGGGGCGTGCCGGGGGGTGTCCGCCCGCAGCGGCCGGCGTCCACCACCGGGTACTTCCCCACCCGACGGCGCCCGCCGGACCGAGGACGGAGACCCCCGGCACGCCCCCGACCCCACCCCCACCGCGGGCGACCCCGAGACGACGCGCACCGAACCGGTCACGGACACGGACACGGACACGACGACGTTCGTCCCCGCCCCCACCGTCCAGGTCGCGGCAGCGACCGGCGCCGGCGACGCCTTCGCCGCCGGCTTCCTCTCCGCCACCCTCCGCGCCCTCCCCGCCAAGGCCCGCCTCCGCCACGGCCACCTCATGGCGGCGGCCACCCTCACCGTCCCCGGCGACCTCGGCACCCCACCCCACCGCGACCACGCCGACCGCCTCGCCGCCCTGGACGACGACGCGTGGGGGACACTTCGACTCGCCCCCGGCTGGACTGACGTACCGGACCGGGCCGAGGAGGAGGTACCCACCCCATGAGCCAGACCGTCGACCGCGCGCTCAGCATCCTGCCGCTGCTCGCCGAGGGCCCCGCCGACCTCGGCCAGGTCGCCGACCGCCTGGGCGTCCACAAGTCCACGGCCCTGCGTCTGCTGCGCACCCTCCACGAACACGGCCTGGTCTACCGCCAGTCCGACCAGCGCTACCGCCTCGGCGCCCGCCTCTTCGCCCTCGCCCAGGAGGCCGTGGAGAACCTCGACGTCCGCGAGATCGCCCACCCCCACCTGGTACGCCTCAACGAACAGTGCGGCCACACCGTCCACCTCGCCGTCCACGAGGAGAACGAGGTCCTCTACATCGACAAGGTGGAGAGCCGCTACCCGGTCCGCATGTACTCCCGGATCGGCAAACCGGTCGCCATCACGGTCGCCGCCGTCGCCAAGCTGTGCCTCGCCGACCTCCCCGAAACCGAGCGCCGCGCCGTCGCGGAGAAGCTCGACTACCCCATGTACACGTCCCGTTCGACGCCCAACGCCGCCGCCTTCCTCAAGGAACTGGCACGGGTCCGCGAACAGGGCTGGGCCACCGACCTCGGTGGCCACGAGGAGTCCATCAACTGCGTGGCCGCGCCCGTCCGGGGCGCCGACGGCCGGGTCGTCGCCGCGATGTCGGTCTCCGCCCCCAACGTCGTCGTCACCGCCGACGAACTCCTCACCCTGCTCCCGCTGGTCCGCCGCACCGCGGACGCGATCAGCGCCGAGTACTCCGGCCGAACCCCCACGTCAGACCCCGTATGACGGACAAGGACCCGCTATGACCGACAAGATCGCCCTCACCCCGAAGACCCACACCGCACCCCCCGCGAGGTTCTCCCACGGCGTCCGGAAGGGCAACATCCTCCAGGTCGCGGGCCAGGTCGGCTTCCTCCCCGCCGTCGAGGGCGAGCCCCCCACCCCCGTCGGCCCCACCCTGCGCGAACAGACCCTCCAGACCCTCGCCAACGTCAAGGCGATCCTGGAAGAGGGCGGCGCCACCTGGGACGACGTGATGATGATCCGCGTCTACCTCACCGACGTGGACCACTTCGCCGAGATGAACGCGATCTACAACGAGTACTTCGAGAAGCACTTCACGACAGCCCCCGCCGCCCGCACCACGGTCTACGTCGGCCTCCCCGCAGGCCTCCTGATCGAGATCGACGCACTGGCGGTCCTGGACGCCTGACGACGCGACCCGGACGGTGCTGTCGCTGGCGGGGTTCGCGGTAGCGGCGGTATTGAGCGTGTTCCTCTGAACGCCGTGAAACCCAGATACGGACATATGCCCGGCCCGACTGTCCCCGACACAGGGTCGTCGACCATACTGCCCGCTGTGGAGCAGCGTATCGGTTCGAAAAACCAGCCCCTGGCCGCCGCAGCCGCGGTCGACCCGTCGCACATCCCCGGACTCACGGCCCCGGTGTCCGTGAAGAAGGAGAAGCAGGAGGAGCCGGAGGACACCAAGCCGACGGAGTCCGCCGAACCGGCGGAGACCGAGGAGCCGGACGAGGCTGCCCCGAACCGGGCCGAGCCGTCCACCGCCGAGAAGCCCTCGGCCGAAGCGGACGCCGAGGCCGAGTCTGAGGCCGCAGCCGAGACCGAAGCCGAAGAAGGCGACGAGGCCGAGGACGCTGCCGGCGAGGCGACATCGGACGGCCCCGTCTTCGAGGCCTCCGACCGCCGCGCGAAGATCGTCGCGGACAGCGCCGGGGTACGGCTGCGTCTGGACGACCAGGAGTGCGAGTTCACCTGGGACGAGATCGGCGCGATCGAGACGGAGTCCCCCCTCTTCGGCAAGCGTTTCACCATCACGGTCCACACCCCCGACCGCCGCTGGTACTACCTGGAGATCGAGGCCAAGGCCAAGTCGGACCACGCGGCCTGGGAGAAGCAGATCGACGAGGTCCTGGACGCGTACTTCGAAGAAGGCTCGGACACCGCCCCGTAAGGGGCGCGGGGAACTGCGCGACCAGCCACGACGGTCCCGCAGTTCCCCACTCACGGACTCACAGACTCAGACTCACGTACTCACAGTACGAACCCCACGCCTAGCAGTACTGCGCTTCCTTGCCGATCGACCGGTACATACAGTCCGAGTTCTCCAGCAACTGCAACACCGCGTCCCGGTTCCGCGCGGTCTCCCGGGCGATCACCTCGTCGGGCGGGTAGAACCCACCCCCCGACGCCGACCCCGGATACATCTCGAACGTGTACCCGAAGATCTTCTGGTTGCCCCACAGCCAGTCGTCGATCGACCCGTCCGTGATGTAGAGGTCGCTGGACTGCTCGGGGGTGTACCCGTTGCTCGCGGCCATCTTCCCGCCGACCGTCGCGAACGCGTTGCGGTCGTCCGCCGTCATCCCGGTCGCGGTGTCGGCGGTCGTGTACCCGAAGGGCCACAGCACCAGCTCGCTGTAGGTGTGGAAGTCGATCCCGGTCTTGATCTGCTGGACCCCGCCGACGACCCGGCTGCGCACGAAGTTCGCGACGACCTTCACCTCGGGCGCCGACTCGGCGGCCGTACCCCGGTAGGTGTCCGAGGACGTCGACCCGGACGAGCCGCCACAGCAGCCCCAGCGGTAGTTCCAGTTGCGGTTGAGGTCGGTACCGACGTACGACGAGCCGCTGTTGGGCTGCCGGTTCTTGCGCCACGAGCGGTACGAGCCCGTCGCGACGTCGTACTCGCCGCCGTCCGGGTTGATGTCCGGGATGATCCAGATCTCGCGGTTGTTCACCATGTTGGTGACGCGGGAGTCGGTCCCGTAGTCGGAGGTCAGCTCGCCCAGCAAGTAGAGCGCCATCTCGACGGTGAGGTGCTCACGGGCGTGCTGGTGGTGGGTGAACAGCACCTCGGGCTCGGCCTCGTCCGTGCCGACGTTGTCGCTGATCTTGATGGCGACAATGTTCCGGCCCTGGTACGTGGTGCCGATGACCCGCTGGCTGGCGATCGAACCGTTGGCCGCGACGACGGAGTTGATCTCGTTCGTCATCTCCGCGTAGTTGTGGTACCGGGAGTCGGCGGACGGGAAGTCGAAGAGCCGTACGTCGTCCTCGCCGTTCGACCGGTCCGGGGCGGCGCCGAGCGGGGTGACCTCGTACCCCTGCTGCTTCAGCTTCTTGATCTGGTCCGCGCGTCCGGAGACGAACACCGAGTGGTCGTCGGCGTCGTCCACGGTCACACCGGCCTGCTGCAGCGCCGTGCGGGACTTGCTGTCCGAGTGCATGTGCACCTCGTACTGACGGATGTCGTCGGCGGAGGCCTTCGGCCGCTCGCCGCTGGTCGCCGTCGCGTCCGTGGTGGTCGCGGCGACCGGGGCGGCGAGGGCCAGCGCCAGCAGGGTGGCGAGGGCGGCGGTGCGGCGACCGGATCTCCGGCCGGTGCCGTCGGGCGTCGCCGCCCTGCCGCGTATGCGGAGTCGCATCAAGTCTCCTAGTTTCTCCAGGAATTCCGGGGTCTCCGGAAGTGGGGAGTGGAGCGGGGGGTGGATCCTTGCGACGTGCCTCGGGCCTGGCCGGCGACCATGGGGTGCCCGGCCGGCCCTGGTGCGGGTGTGGCGCTCATGGTGCGGCTCTGGCATGACCAGGTCAAGAGTGGGTGGGCATGGGCGGGCGCCGAGGTGGCCGGAACGGGGAGGAACGCGCCGGGAGTTCACAGCGCGCGTAAGCCCTACACAACCGCGTACACGCCCATCGGTCGCGTAGGCCCCCAATTACGGACGTACCCGGGCGGGAAACAGGTATATGCACGGCCGGAAACGGGTAGTCCTCCCCGTGTGCCGCGTACGCGCGGCGGCAACCCTGGAAGCATGCTGCAACTCTCCGGGGGTCTCCTTCCGGATTCCGGCCCCCATTTCGCCTCGTACCCGCAACCGCCCATGGGCGCGGGGCACTTGAGCGTCGAGTACGACCCCCGTCCCACCGCCGCCGCACAGGCCCGCGCGCAGGTGCGCAGGCAGCTGGAGGGATGGGGTCTGCTCGACCAGACCGACACGGCGGAGCTGCTGGTGAGCGAGCTGGTCACCAACGCGCTGGTGCACGCGGAGAGCCGACTGAAGCTGACCCTGTCGGCGGCCCACGGCGTACTGCGCTGCGAGGTGTCGGACACGGACGGTCGCCCGCCCCGGGTGCGCCGGGTGCCGGAGATATCGGAGAGCGGCCGGGGGATGTTCCTGGTGGACGCGCTCGCGGGACGGTGGGGCTGCCAGGAGGACGGGTCGGGCAAGACCGTGTGGTTCGAGCTCGGTACGTGCGGGGCGGACGGCTGCGTGTAGCTCCGCCGGGTCGAGCGGTTCGGCGGGGCCGGTGGCTTCGGTGGCATCCGGCGCCGAAGCCACCAGCCGCTGAGGCCGTCGGTCGTCTGCGGCGTCGTCGTGGCCGGTCGCGCAGTTCCCCGCGCCCCTGGAGGGGCCCGGGCTTGCCCTGCCTGCCCTCTTGTCTGACGGCGTCCCTTGGGGTTTCTTGAGCCTCATGGCGGACACCACGGGAAACCCCACTGACGCACCCGCGACATCCGGCTCCAACCCCCCACCCCGCAAGTCCAGTTGGAAGTACATCGGCCCCGGCATCGTCGTCGCGGCGACCGGTGTCGGCGCCGGTGACCTGGTCGCGACCCTGATCGCGGGCAGCAACTTCGGTTACACCCTGCTGTGGGCGGCCGTCATCGGCTGTCTCGTCAAGATCTCCCTCGCCGAGGCGGCCGGCCGCTGGCACCTGTCCACCGGCCGCACCCTCTTCGACGGCTGGGCGAGCCTCGGCCGCTGGACGACGTGGTTCTTCGTCGTCTACGTCGTGATCTGGGGCTTCGTCTACGGCGCCGCCGCGATGTCCTCCAGCGCCCTGCCCCTCCAGGCACTCTTCCCGGACGTGATGGACCTGAAGTGGTGGGCCGTGCTGTGCGGCCTGAGCGGTCTGGTCTTCGTCTGGTTCAACAAGTACGAGGTCTTCGAGAAGGTCATGACGGTCCTGGTGGGCGTCATGTTCGTGGTCACGGTCTATCTCGCGATCCGCGTCACCCCCAACCTCGGGGACGCCTTCGCCGGACTCCTGCCCGTCCTGCCCGACGAGAAGGACTCGATCCTCAACACCCTCGGCCTCATCGGCGGCGTCGGCGGCACGATCACGCTGGCCGCCTACGGCTACTGGGTCAACGCCAAGGGCTGGACGAACACCGGCTGGATGAAGGTCATGCGCCTCGACAACCGGGTCGCCTACATCACGACCGGCATCTTCGTGATCTCGATGCTCTTCGTCGGCGCCGAACTGCTGCACTCCGCCAACGTCGCCATCGCCAGCGGCGACAAGGGCCTCATCCAGCTCGGCGACATCCTGGAGGAGGAGTACGGCACGGCCACCGCCAAGTTCTTCCTGATCGGCTTCTTCGCCACCTCGTACACCTCCCTCATCGGCGTCTGGCACGGCGTGAGCCTGATGTTCGCGGACTTCGTGGCGCGCTTCCGCCGGAAGGGGGCGGTGACGGGCGAGGAGGTCGCCTCCGGCCGCCACGAGAAGTCCTGGCCGTTCCGCGCCTACCTGCTCTGGCTGACCTTCCCGCCCATCGTCCTGCTCTTCCAGGGCCAGCCGTTCCGTCTGATCATCCTCTACGGCGTCCTCGGCGCGGCCTTCCTGCCCTTCCTCGCCGCCACCCTCCTCTGGCTCCTCAACTCCTCCCGCACACCCCGGGAATGGCGCAACGGCATCGTCAGCAACGGCATGCTGGCCATCGCGGGCCTGCTCTTCCTGGTGCTGGCCGTCAAGCAGATCTGGGACCAGCCGTGGGCCGACTTCTTCTGACCCCCGGACGTCAGTCGAGCCGCTTCCAGCGCTCGCTGGTGGCGATCTCCCGCAGCTGAGCCATGGTGAGCGCGGGGGCCTCGCGGGTCGCGGCGGTGTGCTGGGCACCGGAGTTGAAGGCGCTGACCACGACCCGCAGCCCATCGGTGCGGAGCGTGTCCACGGTCCACATCACGACCCCCTCGCCGCCCTTCTCCCCGGGTCCCTGCCGGGTGACGACCTTCGTGCCGTCCGGCAGGGTCTCGGCGTCCGCGCCGAACAGCGAGTCCGCGAGGTCCGCCATGCCGGGCTGCGCGTTGATCTGCACCAGGCTCCGCCCCTTGCCGTCGTCGAGGACGACGTACGCGAAGTCCGACACCTCGTCGTCCTCGCCGACGACGTCGACGCCCTCGGGAAGGAGGCTGACGAGGGTCCTCCGGATGCCCTCGCTCCCGATGACCGGGGCATCGAGGGACCCGTCCCCGGGGCGAACCGTCGACGACTCCTCCTTCTCCCCTTGGTCCTCCCGCGTGCCGCCGTCCGCCGGCTCCTCCGTGATGGCGTCGACGACCGGCTGCCAGCCCGGGTCCCTGACGATGGTGGTCAACGACGCGAGGGACAGCGGCGGTTCGGCACGCGTGACCGGCGCGTCCTTCTGCGCCTCGGCGTTCCACTCCATGACGCTGACCTCGAACCCCGCCGGATCGACCAGCTGCGCGTACCAGTGCTTGGTGTCCACCCGGCGGTCCGGGTACTCGTAGCCCTGGAAGAGCATCAGCCGCGCACCGCCCGGCAGGGTGCTCTCCTCGCAGGAGTCGTAGCCGACGAACGTCTTGTCCGGGCAGTCGGTGAGCTGTCGGGCGTGCTCGCTGTCGGCGTCGATCCGCCCGAGCACGAGCTGCACGGCCCCCCCGCCCTCGCCGTCGTCGAACACGACCTGGGCGTACGGCGGCCCGTCCGCGCTCGTGCCACGGGCGGACTCCCCGCTGATCCTCCCGTCCGGCAGCAGCTCCTTGAGCATGGCGACGAGTTCGGCGCCGGACACCGCGCCGTCGTCGTCCCTGACGCCCTGCTCGATGTCCGGCTCGGCGGACCTCCCCGCCGCCACGGACTGCTTCCCGCTTCCCTCTCCGGTGCCGGGCAGCAGCAGGGCCCCGCCCACCCCGACGAGCGCGATCCCGGCGACCCCGCCCAGCATCGCCGCCCGGCGGCGGAACAGCAGCCGCCGGCCGCGAGCGGCTCCACCGCCGACCAGCGTGCGGTGATCGGTCTCGAAGGAGCCGCCGACCCGGCGCAGGGCGGCGCCGAGCCTGCCCTCGAAGGGGTCTTCGTGCTGTTCCTGGGGCATGACGAACCGCCGTTTCTGCGAGTGGTGTGCCGGTGTCGGTGGATGCGGGAGGGCTCAGGGGGTGGCGTACTCGCCGATGGCGTCGCCGAGCAGGACGCGCAGCCGGGCGAGGGCACGGACGCACCGGGTGCGCACGGCCGCCGAGCTGGCGTTCATCGCCGTGGCGGTCTCCTCGACGGACCGGTCCTCCCAGTAGCGCAGGACGACCACGGCCCGGTCCTTGGGCGGCAGTTGGGCCAGCGCCTCGACGAGGGTGAGCCGCAGGGACGCGTCGGTGCCCGGCGCGGCGGGCCCGTCCGGGATGACGTCGGTGGCCCGCTCCCGGCTGCTGCGCCGCCGCTGGTGGGCGAGGAACGTCCTGGTCAGCACGGTCTGCGCATAGCCGGCGGGGTTGTCCGCCCGCCGCACCCGCCCCCACTTCACATACAGCCGGCCGAGCGTCTCCTGCACGAGGTCCTCGGCGAGATGGGTGTCCCCACCGGTGAGCAGACACGCGGACCGGTACAGATGGCCCGCGCGCGCCACCGCGAACTCCTGGTATCCGTCCGCGCGGACAGGTCTCATCTGTGGCTCCCCCTGAACGGACTCGTGTTGTCGCCTCTCACTCCATTGATGCGGCGGCACCCGGGGAATGTTTCACGGAAGGGTGAGAGATACGGTGCGGTACGAGTCACACCGACGGGGCAGAGGACACACACCATGGACCAGCCTGCACAGGGCCACCAGCCGCCACCGCCGCCGCAGCAGCCGTGGACGCCGCCGGCCGGCCACCAGGGCTTCGGGCCCCCGCCCCCGCCGTACGCGCCCCCACACGCGCCCCCGCCCGCGCCGCCCGGCCCGCCGTACGCGCCCCAGCCCCAGCGGCAGTACGCCCAGCCCCAGCAGCCGTACGCGCAGCCACCCCAGCCGTACGCCCAGTCACCCCACCAGGGCCCGGAGTTCCTGGCCGTCGACCGGCACAACTCCGTCGTCATCGACGCGGGCGGGGTCGCCTTCGAGGACCACGGCGTCTCCGTCGACTTCTCGTGGCCCGAGATACGCAGCGTCCACTACAAGGCGAGCGGCAACGGCAAGGCCCTCATGGTCGCCGTCATCCACCTCGACGGCGGCTTCTTCGAGTGCACGGTGGAGGCCAAGCCCCGGGAACGCCTCCACCAGTGGTTCGCGCACCTCGCCCACGTGCTGGGCCACTACCGCCCGATGGGCTAGCCGGTCCGGCGCACGGAGTCGAAGAACTCCCGTACGTCCGTCGCCAGCAGGTCCGGCACCTCCAGGGCCGCGAAGTGGCCGCCGCGGTCGAACTCCGTCCACCGGACGACGGTGTTGACCTGCTCGGCCCAGCGGCGGATCGCCACGTCCTCGCCGAAGTTCGCCACCGCGGTCGGCACCCCGGAGGTCGCCGTCGGGAACCAGTCCGGGACATGGCTGTTCTCGTAGTACATCCGGGCCGCCGAACCGGCCGTGCCGGTCAGCCAGTACAGCATCACGTTGGTGAGCAGGGTGTCCCGGCCGATCGCGTCCTCCGGCAGCGCGGCCGAGGAGTGCGTCCACGCCTGGAACTTCTCCATGATCCAGGCGAGCTGACCGACGGGGGAGTCCGTGAGGCCGTACGACAGGGTCTGCGGGCGGGTCGACTGGAGGGCGTTGTAGCCGAAGCCGTCCGTGGTGAACTCGCCGATGCTCGCGAGGCTCCGCAGCTCCCGCTCGTCGAGGTCCTTGCGCTCCGCCTCGTCCACCGGGCCGAGCGGGATGAAGCCGACCGACGCGGCGTTCACATGGACGCCGACCACCGACTCCGGGGCGGTGCGGGCCAGCGCGGGGGAGACCAGCGCGCCCAGGTCGCCGCCCTGCGCGCCGTAGCGCTCGTAGCCGAGCCGGCGCATCAGCTCCGCCCAGGCGCGGGCGACCCGGGAGACGTTCCAGCCCTTCTCCCGGGTGGGCCCGGAGAACCCGAAGCCGGGGATGGAGGGGATCACCAGGTGGAAGTCGCTCAGCAGGTCGATCACACCGAGGAACTCCACGATCGAGCCCGGCCAGCCGTGCGTGAGGATCAGCGGCAGCGCGTCCGGCCGGGAGGAGCGGACGTGCAGGAAGTGCACCCGCGCGCCGTCGATCTCCGTGACGTACTGCGGGATCCGGTTGAGGGCGGCCTCGTGCGCGCGCCAGTCGTAGGTGCCGCGCCAGTACGCGGCGAGGTCACGGAGGTACGGCAGTGAAGTGCCGTACGCCCAGCCCGCGTCCGGGAGTTCGTCGGGCCAGCGGGTGAGGTCCAGGCGGGTGTGCAGATCGTCCAGCTGGGCCTGAGGGATGTCGATCCGGTGGCTGCGCACGCTGTTGTCCGTCATGAGTCCAGGGTGGGAAGGCCTGCGGACAGCATGTGTCCGCGAGGGCGGGCGGATTGCTCTCACATGTGCCGGTCCCCGGTCGGCGGACGAACCGGCCGGCCGCCGCCGGGGCACCGATGCTCACGCACGCCCGCCCGCCGGACAAGCCTTTCGAACCCGCTCGAAAGGGGTTGACCGACGGACCCTCACGACCGTGCGGAGCCGAGCGAGCCACGCCCCTGGCCGGGCGTGCCACGACCCCGGCCGCACGGGCTAGGACCCGGCCGCACGGGCTACGACCCCGGCCGGACTGGCTACGACCCCGGCCGTTCCCGGTACTCGTCCACCACCGCCCGTTCCAGCACCGCGTTCTCCGACAGCACCGTCCCCTTCGCCCCGTCGGCGCCGTCCTTCGTCAGCCAGGTGCGTTCACCGAGGTAGACCAGGCTCTCCCGGTCGAAGATCCACTCGGTGGCCCACCCCGACCGCCTGTCGACACGGCGGATGCCGACCCCGTGCCGCCCGGCCGGGTCGGTCGCCTTCTCGATCCGGGTCACCCCGGGGATCCGCGCGGCGGCCCCGTACAGCGCGGCGGCGGTCTCGGGCGGCATCACCGACGCGTTGAGCAGTTCACCGATCTTGTCGAAGACCGCCTGCGACGGCTCCTGGTCCTCGAACGGCTTGATGAGACCGCGGAGTTCGGCGAGCAGTTCGTCCGGGTCGGTGGGCAGCGCGGCCAGCCAGCGGTACGTCGGGCGGTCGACACCGGCCGGGACACCCGGCGACCCCGGCGGCAGCAACTCCCGCACCGGGTAGTAGGCGCCGTTCTCGTGGTGCAGGGCCAACTGCTTCACCGGCCCCGGCTCCTGGGACACCCACTCCTCCCGCTCGTGCGGCCGCCCCGGGACGTACACGCCGTCCTCGCCCTGCGCCTCCGCCCCGGCCGTCAGGCTCCGCACGTAGACCAACTGGTCGTCGCGGACCGGTTCGACCTCCGTCCGCGCGGCGACATCGGCGATCCGGTCGAGCAGGACGACGGCACTCTCGGCGTCGGACGTCCGCACGCCGAGGCCGGAGTCCGAGGCCGTGACCAGGCCGACGGTCAGCGCCCCGGCCAGCGTCAGCGCGGCGGCGGGCAGCCACAGGGCCGGGCGGGACAGCCGCAGGCGCGCCCTCCGGGGCGCGGCGGGAACAGCGGGCGGCGCGGGGGCGACCGGGGGCGTGGCCAGGTCGTCGTCGATGAGTCGCATCAGTCGGTCCTTGTGGTGGGCGAGGCGACCAGGCGGGACGTCCCGTTCGGGCGGGGGCGGCAGCAGTCGGGCCAGCTCCTCGTTCATCGGGATCCCTCCTGAATCTCCTTGAGCGGAAGGGCCGCGAACGCGGCCTCGCCCCCTACCTCTCCGCGACGACGCCCCGGTTCCCCACCGTTCGTCATGTTTCGCGTACGTTCCTCACGCAGCCGCTCGTCCGTCAGCCGCCCGAGCCGCGCCCGGGCCCGGGAGAGCCGGGACCGTACGGTCCCCACCGGGACGCCCAGCGCCTCGGCCGCCTGCCCGTAGTCGAGGCCGGACCACACGCACAGCGCCAACACCTCACGCTCCGCGCGCCGCAGCCGCCCGTACACCTGCCGTACGGCGGCCAGCCGGCGCGCGTCGTCGAGGCGCCCGGCGGTCTCGTCGGCGAAGTCGGCCACCGGCTCCGGGGCGGGGCGGCGGGCCAGGAACGCCAGCCGGCGGCCACGGCCACGGGCGGCGTTGCGGGCCTTGTTGGTCGCCATGCCCAGCAGCCACGGCTTCAACGAGCCGCCGTCCGGCTCCAGCCGCTCCCGGGTGCGCCAGGCGTCCAGGAAGGTGTCGGCCATCACCTCCTCGGCCGTCGACCAGTCGCCGGTCAGCCGGTAGGCGTGGTTGTAGACGGCCCGCGCGTAGGCGTCGTAGACCTCGGCGAACGCGTCCCGGTCCCCGGCCCGTATCCGCGCCCGCACCACCGCCTCCGCCGACGCCTCGGCGTCCGCCCGCGCCCTTTCGGGGTCACTCATCTCTCACGCACCTCTCCCACCTCACACTCTGCTCTCTCCGTGAGGTGGGAGAGGTTCCGGTGACCCGCGCCACAGTCCTACGGGCGTCGTCTACGGCAGCCCGTGCACATGCGGCCCCACCGCGTTCGACCAGGCGTTGCCCGCCGTGGCGTCCCAGTTGGTCGACCAGGTCATCGCGCCCCGCAGGTCGGGATACGTCCGCGGCGGCTTGAAGGAGCCGCAGTGCGTGCCCCGGGCCAGACAGTCGAGCGCGTTGTTCACCACGCTCGGCGCCACGTACCCGCTGCCCGCGCCCCGTGTCGAGGCCGGCAGCCCGAGCCCCACCTGGGAGGGGGCGAGCCCGTTCTCCAACTGGATGCACGCGAGGGCGGTGAGGAAGTCCACCGACCCCTGGCTGTAGACCTTGCCGTCGCAGCCCAGCATGGAACCGCTGTTGTAGTACTGCATGTTGACGACGGTCAGGATGTCCTTGATGTTCAGCGCCGTCCGGAAGTACGCGTTCGACGTCGACTGCATGTCGATGGTCTGCGGCGCCATCGTGATGACCAGCGAGGGCCCGGCCTTCGCCGACAACGACCGCAGCGCCTGCGTCATATAGGTCGCGTCGAGCCCGTTCTCCAGGTCGATGTCGACGCCGTCGAAGCCGTACGTCCGCATCACGGCGTACACCGAGTCGGCGAAGTTCGTCGCGGAGGCCGCGCTGTTGACCGCGACCGTGCCGCGCTCACCGCCGACCGACACGATGACCTTCTTGCCGGCCGCCTGCTTGGCCCGGACGTCGGCCTTGAACTGGTCGACGGTGTAGCCGCCGAGGCCCGCCGAGTCGAGGGTGAAGGCGACGGCGCCCGGTGTGGCGGTGGCGTCCGCGAAGGCCACGGCGATGATGTCGTACTGCGAGGGGACGTCGGCGAGGCGCTGCACCGTGGCCCCGTTGTCGAAGTTCTGCCAGTACCCGGTCACCGCGTGCTTCGGGACGCCGGTGCCGCCGCCCGGGGTCGCCGTCGTCGTCCCCGTCACCGTCGCCGAACGCGCCGACTCACCGGCCGCGTTCGCCGCCGTGACCTGGAACGCGTACGAGGTGGAGGCCGCGAGCCCGGTCACCGTCGCCGAAGTGCCGGTCACCGACTGGACCTTGGTGCCGCCCCGGTAGACGTGGTAGCCGGTGGCGCCCGAGACCGGGTTCCAGGCCAGGAAGACCGAGGAGGACGTCGAGCCCGACACCGTCAGCCCGGCCGGGGCGGACGGGACCGTGGGCGGCTGGTCGCCGCCACCGCCGCCGTCGGGGCCGAACACGGACACGTCGTCGGCGAAGTACGCGGCCTGCCCGTACCAGCCGTGCGTGTACACCCTCACCGAGGTCGTCGAGGCGCCCGTCCTGAAGGTGGTCGACAGCTGCTTCCAGCTCGCCGAGTCCGGCGTCCACGTGGACACGTCCGTCGTTCCGGTCCCGGTCGCGCCCAGGTACGCGTACCCGCCCCGCACCCAGGCGCTGAGCGTGTACGTCGAGCCGGGCTTCACCGCCACCGTCTGGACGCAGCGGGCGTTGTCCTGCCCGGCCGGGGTGGCCCGCAGCGCGGCCGCGCCGCCGTGCACCGGGGAGGAGACGGTCGCGCCGCTGCCCGCCGAGCAGTTCCAGTCGCTGAGCCCCGACTCGAATCCGGCGTTCCTGGCGTTGTTGATGTCCGCGGCCGACGCCTGCCCGGCGCCGGCGAGCGAGAGACCGAGGGCGAGGGAGAGGGCGACGACGCCCGACCGGAGCCGGGTCCGTCCCCGTATGCGCGCACCCTCACATTTCCGCGCGTTCGTCCGCATGTGTATGCGTCTTCTGTGTCTGAACATAGTCGTAAGTTGGTCCAGACCAATCAGGTTGTCAATACTCCCGCCCGAAGCCCGTTCACTCGTTCGTGGAGTCCAACCTCCCCGCCCACCTGCCGAGTTGAGGCATATGCGTCTCACTCTGTGTGGATACGGCCCCCACCCCCCGTGAGTTGATCAAGGAGATTCGGTGTTGATCGGGCCATGCCGTGGATATGGTGCTGATGCAAGACGATGCAGGAGGGACGTCCAGACGGCGTCGCTCCGCACAGGGGCCGTCTGAGGCGGTGGTCGACCACTCCGCCGAAGTGAACGGGGTGATGTGCAGCGTGCCGACCGCGATAGCCGTCACCAGTTCCGACCTGGTGCTCCCACCGCACGACCGGCAGATCCCGCCCGCTGTCGTACAGCCGCAGGAAACCCTCGAAGCCTCCCTGTACGGCATGCACGCGCTCATCGAGCAGCACGGCTACGTCATCGCCCTCCACTCGTCCTCCGACGCGTCGGCCCTCACCCGGCGGCTGCACACCGTCCGTTCCGTGCTGGAGAGCGACCGCATCGCCCTGCTCGGCGTGGACCTGCCCCCGCTCGGCCTCGCCCTGCTCGCCCAGCAACTGCGGCAGCTCTCCGTGTGCGACTTCAGCCCCGGAGTGCTCGCCTCCTCCGTACGCCTCCTCGCGCACTACATCTACGCCGGCGCGCTCCTCGGCTCCGTCGCCAAGCTCGACCGGGTGCCGGTCCCGCTGAAGTCGCACGCCAAGTCCTGGCTGCCGGGCGCCCAGTTCGCCGTCCTCGCCAATCCGCGGCCCCAGCTGGTCCGCCTCCACACCGCGGACGAGGAACCCCTCGCGGGACCCGAGTTCGGCACCCGGCTGCTCGTCGCGCAGGGACCGCAGCCGCCCTCCGACTGGGTCACCGGATCCCTCGCCCAGGCCTGGCAGGTGCAGGGGTCCCTGCCGGTGTCGCTGCCCGAGGGGTCCACGCGCTGGTGGGGGACCGGCAAGCTCGTCGAGTTCGCCGCCGGCCTCTGTGACGTCTCCGTGCTCTACCAACTCGTGTCGTCCGTACGCCGCGAGACCTGCCACTGGTGCGGCCTCGAACTCATCGGCGACCGCTGCGGATTCTGCGCGGCCCCGTTACGAGAACCCGAACCGCCGCCCGTGCGCGCGCTGCCCCGGTCGAGCAGTGGGCCCGCCCATGTGCTCGGCACGTCCCCACGAGGTGAGAAGTAGTGAACTCACGCCAGCGCCGCGGCGTCATCCTGCTGGTCCTCTCGGCCCTGTGCGCCCTGGTCGCCTTCGCCGGGGTGCTCTCGGTGATCCGTGACGTGAACGCGAAGGTCGGGCCCGAGGTGACCGCGTACCGGCTGAAGAGCGACATCGCGCCCTACAAGGAGCTGACGGCGGGCCAGTTCGAGAAGATCTCGATGCCGGAGCGGTGGCTGTCCGGCACGGCCGTCACCGACCTGGCCGAGATCCGCGGGAAGATCGCCGTCACCCAGCTGAGCAAGGGCTCCCTGCTCCAGTCCGACATGATCGTCGACCGGCCCGAACTCGAAGCGGGACAACAGGAGATCGCCATCCTGATCGACGCCTCCACCGGTGTGGCGGGCAAGATCAACCCGGGTTCGCTGGTCAACATCTACGCCACCTTCGAGGAGAAGGACAGCGACTCCGGCAAGGACACCTCCAAGCTGATGGTCGCCGACGCCCGCGTCATCGACGTCGGCAAACTGACCCCCCTCGAATCGGGCCAGTCCAGCAGCGACCGCCGGCGCACGGCGACCGAGGCCGTCCCGATCACCTTCGCGCTCGACACCGCCGACGCCCAGCGCGTCGCCTTCGCCGAGTCGTTCGCCGAGCACGTCCGTCTCGCCCTCGTCGGAGGCGGCGAGGCCACCGTCGTCGTACCGGACGACCGTTCGTACACCCTCGACGAGGACAAGTAGGAGGCCCCGCGATGAGGTCGGTCCGGAACGTCCGCACGAGGGCCCCTCGAACGGGGGTGCGCCGAACGCCGCTACGGATCGGCGCGCACGAGACCCCCTCGCCCGCCGCTCCACGAACGGGGACCCGCCGATGACCATCCGCATCCTCCCCGCCGCCGGCGACGTCGACTCGGCCCGCGCCCTCACCACGCTGCTCGGCCAGCTCGCCGACGCGGAACCGGCACCGCCCGTCTCCGACTCCACCGCGCTGCTGGACACCCTGGCGCGGATGGCCGCCGACTCGCTGGACGAGCTGCCCGAAGTGGTGCTGGTCCACGAACGGATCGGCCCGGTACCGGCGCTGGACCTGGTCCGCGACCTCGTCCTGCGTTTCCCGGCGGTCGGCGTCGTGCTCGTCACCTCCGACACCAGCACCGGCGTCCTCACCGCCGCCATGGACTCCGGCGCCCGGGGCATCGTCCAGCTGCCCCTCTCCTACGAGGCCCTCGCCGAACGCGTCCAGGCCGCCGCCGCCTGGTCGGCCGGCATGCGACGCCACCTCGGCAGCGGGACACCCGAGCTGTACGCGGGCCCCGGCGGCACCGTCGTCACGGTCAGCGGGGCCAAGGGCGGCGTCGGCGCCACCGTCGCCGCCGTGCAGCTCGCGCTCGCGGCCCGCGCGTCCGGCCGTACGGTCGCCCTCCTCGACCTCGACCTCCAGTCGGGGGACGTGGCCTCGTACCTCGACGTGCAGTTCCGCCGCTCGGTCGCCGACCTGGCCGCCATCACCGACCTCAACCCGCGGGTCCTCCAGGAGGCCGTCTACGCCCACGACACCGGGATCTCCCTCCTCCTCGCCCCCGCCGAGGGCGAACGCGGCGAGGAGGTGACGGACCGGGTGGCCCGCCAGGTGGTGGCCACCCTCCGCTCCCGGCACGACGTGGTGATCGTCGACTGCGGCTCCCAGATGAACGCGGCCACGGCGGCCGCCGTCGAGATGGCCGACCAGGCCCTGCTCCTCGTCACCCCCGACGTCGTCGCCGTCCGCGCCGCCAAACGCATGGTCCGCCTCTGGGACCGCCTCCAGATCCGCAAGGCGGAGGAGACGCTGACGGTCGTCAACCGACTGTCGCGCGCCACGGAGATCCAGCCGCCGCTGGTCGAGAAGGTCACCGGCACGAAGGTGGCCCGCGCCGCCGTCCCCGCCGCCTTCAAGGAACTCCAGTCCGTCGTCGACGCGGGCCGCCTCCAGGACCTCGACGCCCGCTCATCCGTCAAACAGGCCCTCTGGGCCCTCGCCGGCGAACTGGACCTGGTCACCGCACCGGACCACAACCACCATGGCGGCCGACGCCGCAGGTCCTCCGACCGGGGCGCCCTCGTCCTGCGCCGCAAGGGCGGCGACCGGGGCTCGGCGACCCTCGAGTTCGCCGGCATGCTCCCGCTGATCCTGATCACCATGACGATCCTCTGGCAGGCGGCCCTCTACGGCTACACCTACTCCCTCGCCGGCAACGCCGCCGACGAGGCCGCCCGCGCCGCGACCGCCGCGTACGCGGTCGACGGCGACATCGCCGGCGCCTGCGAGACCGCGGGCAGCGCGAACCTCCCGGGCGCCTGGAACGACACCTCCATCGACTGCGCCCCCGCCGGCCCCGTCATGCGAGCCGAGGTCCAGGCCAACGTCCCCCTCTTCTTCCCCGGCTTCGACACAGGCTGGACGGTCAACGGCGAGGCAGGCGCGGCACTGGAGGGGGACACGCCATGACCCCGACCACGAAAACCCGCCCACACGAAAAGACCGACGCGTCCCGCGCGGCCGTACAGGCGCCCACAGCGCCCCCGGCGGCCGTATGCGAGGCCACCGGGACGGCGGTTGCACCCTCACCCACCCCGCCCCCCACCTCACCCCCTGCGGCGCAGCCCCGACGGCGGGTGAGCCGCGTACGGCGAGAAGGGGGCGTGTCGGGGGGTGTCCGCCCGCAGCGGTTGGCGCGTCAACAGGTCCGACTTCACAGCCGCCCGATTCCGCGCCGTTCCGAGGACGGACACCCCCGGCGCGCCCCCGACCCACCCACCGCGCCAGGGCGAACCCCCCACCCCCGGAACGACGCCCCGCCCACCGCTGGAACGACCGAGGCTCCTCCATCCTGGAGTTCGCCGGCTTCCTCCCGATCCTGCTCCTGGTCGGCATGGCGGCGATCCAACTCGGCCTGGTCGGCTACGGCATCAGCCAGGCAGGCTCGGCCGCCCGCGCCGCCGCCCGCGCCGAGTCACTGAACCCCGGAACCGGCGCCGCCGCGGGCGCGGCCGCGGCGAGCGCGTGGCTGAACCCCTCGATCGACCCCGGAGGAGGCGGCACGGACACCACCACCGCCACGGTCGTCGTCACCGTCCCCTCCGTGATCCCCCTCTTCGACCCGGTCTCGGTGGAACGCTCGGCCACCATGCCGAACGACCAGGACCCCTGACAACGCACCCCCACCCGCACCCCCACCCCCACCCCCACCCACCCACCTGCCCCGCCCCAAGACACACCCCCCGCCCCCCGAGAGGAGTTGACGAGAAGATGAGCCTGCGATCCCGTATCGCCGCCCCCGACGAGGGGGGAGCCGGACGCGAGGACGGACACCTCGTGGCCGTCTACCGCGCCAAGCTCCTCGAAGAGATCGACCTCGCCGAGATGTCGGCCCTGACCGCAGCCGACCGCAGGGCCCGCCTGGAACGCGTACTCGGCCACATCATCAGCCGAGAAGGCCCGGTCCTCTCCTCGGGCGAACGCTCCGGGCTCATCCGCAGGGTCGTCGACGAGGCCCTGGGCCTCGGCGTCCTCGAACCCCTCCTCGCCGACGCCTCGATCACGGAGATCATGGTCAACGGCCCCGACGCGATCTTCGTGGAACGAGCCGGCCGCGTCGAACAGCTTCCCCTCCGCTTCGCCTCGACCGACCAACTGATGCAGACCATCGAACGCATCGTCTCCACGGTCAACCGCCGCGTCGACGAGTCGAACCCCATGGTGGACGCCCGCCTCCCCACCGGCGAGCGCGTCAACGTGATCCTCCCCCCGCTCGCCCTCACCGGCCCGACCCTCACGATCCGCCGCTTCCCGAGGGCGTACACCCTCCCGGAACTCATCGACCTGGGCTCCCTCGACGAGCAGATGCTGATGCTGCTGGCCGCCTTCGTCCGGGCCCGCTTCAACGTGATCGTCAGCGGCGGTACCGGCACCGGCAAGACGACCCTCCTCAACGCCCTCTCCGGCCTGATCCCACGCCGCGAACGCATCATCACCATCGAGGACTCCGCCGAACTCCAGCTCCAGCAGGAGCACGTCATCCGCCTGGAGTCGAGGCCCCCCAACATCGAGGGCAAGGGCCAGATCACCATCCGCGACCTGGTCCGCAACTCCCTGCGCATGCGGCCCGACCGCATCATCGTCGGTGAGGTCCGCGGCGGTGAGACCCTCGACATGCTCCAGGCCATGTCGACGGGCCACGACGGCTCGCTCGCCACCGTCCACGCCAACTCCGCCGAGGACGCCCTGATGAGGCTCCAGACCCTCGGCTCGATGTCCGAGGTCCTCATCCCCTTCGAGGCCCTGAAGGACCAGATCAACTCGGCGGTGGACGTGGTCGTCCAGCTCACCCGCTTCGCCGACGGCTCCCGCAAGGTCACCGAGATCGCCCTGCTCGTCTCGCACGGCCGCGAACAGTTCAGGATCGCCACCGTCTCCCGCTTCGCGCCGGACCCCCTCGGCGCCGACCGGGTCGTCCACGGCCGCTTCGAGCATCTGCCGATACCGCGCCCCGTCGCGGAGAAGCTGTACGGGGCCAATGAGCCGCTGCCTCCCGCGTACGTCGTGTCGGAGGCCATCGACCCGCTCAACACCCGCCAGGCCATCGGATAGCCGAGAGCCCCGAGGAGGTAGGACCGACCATGGCGACCACCGACACCACCACCCTGCTGGCCCTCGGCGCCACCGTCCTGGGCGGCACCCTCGCCGTCGCGGGCGCGCACGCGTACGCCTCCGGCCGCGCCCAGCGGCAGGCCCTCGTCGACCGTCTCGCGGGCCACCAGGGCGGCCCCCTGCGCACGGCGGCGGGCCGGGTACGGCGCTTCACGGCCGTCGACCGCCGTCTGCGCCGCACCCGACTGGGCCGCGCCATCCACCTCCGGCTGACCACGACCGGACTGGACCTCACGGCGGGGGAGTTCGCCACCTACGTCGCCCTGGTCGTCGTGGCGCTGTGGCTGATCGCCGCCGCCACCCTGGCCCCCTTCTTCGGCCCGATCGCGGGCGCCGTGGGCGTGTGGGCGGCCGCCATCTTCCTCAACTGGCAGCGCCAGAAACGCATCGAGGCCTTCATCAACCAACTCCCCGACGTGGCCCGCCTCCTGGCCAACGCCACCGCCGCGGGCCTGGCCCTGCGTACGGCACTGGCGATGGCGGCGGAGGAACTGGAGGCCCCCGCCGGGGAGGAACTGGCGCGCGTCGCCGACCAGTTGGCGCTCGGCCGCTCGGTGGACGACGCCCTCGGCGAGCTCGCCGAACGCCTACCCTCCCGCGAACTGATCGTCCTCGTCACCACCCTCGTCCTGTCCAACAAGGCGGGCGGCACGGTGGTCAGTTCCCTCCGCAACCTCACCCAGACCCTGGAGGACCGGAAGGAGACCCGCCGCGAGGTCCGCACGATGCTCTCCGAGGTCAACGCGACGGCCTTCACCGTCCCCCTCCTCGGCCTGGGCTCCCTCCTCCTGATCAACTCCTCGAACGACGGGGCCCTGGCCCGCGTGACCGGCTCGCCCCTCGGCCAGCTCCTGGTCCTGATCTCGATCGGCCTCTACACGGTCGGCTTCTTCGTCATCCGCCGCCTCGGCAAGATCGAAGTATGAGAAGGCCCTGATGACCGACATGACGATCTCGATGCTGACGACATCGCTCACGACGCCGACGCTCACGACCTCGACGCTCACGACCTCGACGCTCACGACCTCGGCGGGAGCGGCGTCGACGTCGACGTTCACGACCTCGGCGGCGACGACGACCGCGACCCCCCCCTTCCTCCCCCTCCTCCTGGCCCTCCTGACGGCGATCTCCGTGGCGGGTGTGCTCCTCGGCATCCGTATGATCCGCGCCGACGCGAAACTCCCGAGCGACCTGGCCCTCGCCCTGGAGGTCGGCGCCACCCGCGTCTCCAAGACCGGCTCGGCCGTCGACCGCCTGGGCATGCGCTTCGCCCCGCTGGTCCTGCGCCTCATGGGCCCGCGCCGGGTCGAGGCCAAACGCCACCGCATCGACATGGCGGGCAACCCCGGCGGCCTCACCCTCAACCGCTACGCCGCCCGCCGGGCCGTCTACGGCTTCTTCGGCGCCTTCATGGGCCTCGTCTTCCTCACCAGCGGGCGCCCCCTGTTCGCCGCGTTCACCTTCGCCTTCGGTCTCCTCGCCGCCGACGCGGCGATCTGGCAGGCCATCCGCGAGCGTAAGGACGTCATCGACCGCACGCTGCCGGACTTCCTGGACGTCCTGGCCGTGGTCGTCTCGGCGGGCCTGGGGTTCCGCCAGGCCCTCGACCGGGTGGCGGAGAAGTACGAGGGCCCCTGGGCCGACGAACTGCGCATCACGCTCCGCCAGATGGACATGGGCGTCAGCCGCCGCCAGGCCTTCGACGAACTCCGCAGGCGCAACTCCTCCGAACAGGTCGCCCAGTTCGTCTCGGCGCTCCAACAGGGCGAGGAACTCGGCTCTCCCATCGCCGAGACCCTGATCCAACTGGCCGCCGACATGCGCCGCACCGACGCGCAGAACGCCCGCCGCCGAGCCGCCCGCACCATCCCCAAGGCCACCCTCGTCACCCTCGTCTTCATGCTCCCGGCCACGATGATCCTCATCGCCACGGGCATGTTCCTGGGCTCGGGCACCAACTTCGGCGACATCCTGGGCCGCTGATGAACCCCCTGAGCCCGCGAAACCCGCCCTCCGGCTACCTCGCCGACGACGCCACACCTCCCGCCACCCTCCGCCTCCAGCTCAACGCCCTCCAGGCCCTCGCCCGCCAAACCTTCGCCGTCCGGCTCACCACCCTCGCCATCGGCACCCCGTTCGCCATGGCCAACACCACGGACGGCCCCCCGACCCATGCCGTACTCATCGCCGCCGTCCTCGGCATCACCGTCTCGTACGCCATGCTCAGGGACTGGTACCGCTTCGCCCCCCGCCTCCTCGCCCACCCCGCCCTCATGGCCCTGGACCTCCTCTTCGGCGCGGTCCTCCTCCTCACCGCCTCCCCGGCCTCCCCCCTCGCCTACGCCACGGTCTGCACCCCCCTCCTGTCCGGCCTCCTCTACGGCTGGCGCGGCGCCGGCGTCCTCACCGGCCTCCAACTCGCCGTCCTCCTCGCCGTCCACCGCGCCTGGGAACACCGCCCCGGCGCGGGTGCCAACACCCTCCTCATCGCCGGCTTCTGCGTAGCCGCCGGCATCATCGGCGTCACCCTCCGCAACCTGATGTTCCGCTTCGGCACGGCCACCCAGGCGCTCTCCGAAGCCACCTCCCGCCTGGCCGTCGCGGAGGCCGTGGAGTCCGAGCGCGCCCGCCTGGCCCGCGACCTCCACGACTCGGTGGCCAAGACCCTCCACGGCCTCGCCCTCGCCGCCGACGCCCTGGCGACCTCGGCGGACCACCCCACCCCGGACCCGGCCCACCTCAGACAACAGGCCGGCCTCGTCGCGTCGGCGGCCCGCCGGGCCGCCGCCGAATCCCGGGACCTCCTCACGGACCTACGCCGCCACACCGACCTGACGAGACCCGCCCCACCGACCGACCTCGCGGCCGAACTGACGGCGAGGGCGAAGGACTTCGAGTCCCGTACATCCCTCCCCACCCACGTGACCCACACCGGCGAGGAGCTCCCGCCCCTCCCACCGGACACGACCCACCACCTCCTCGCGATCACCTCGGAGGCCCTGGAGAACATCCACCGCCACGCCCGCGCGACCACGGCGGAGGTCTCCCTGACGGCAACACCGGACACGCTCCGCCTCACGATCAAGGACGACGGCGTGGGTCTGCCGCCGACGTTCACCCTCGAAGAAGCGCAAAGATCCGGCCACTTCGGTCTCCTGGGCATGGCGGAACGAGCGGCCCGCACGAACGCGAGGCTCCACCTCCGTACGACGACCCCGGGCACGGAGGTCACCCTGACCCTCCCGCTGCCCGCCTGCGACCCCCCGCCCCTCACCCCCCGACAGGAGGCCGCTCATGCCTGACCAGCCGCAGGCACGCCCCGGCCCACCCCTCCGCGTCCTCGTCGCGGACGACAACCCCGTGGTCCGCGCCGGGCTCACGGCCCTGCTGGGCGCCCACCCCGACATCACGGTGGTGGCCCAGTCCACGAACGGCGAGGAGGCGGTGCGCGAAGCGCGCCGGCACCGCCCGGACGTCGCCCTCCTCGACGTCCGCATGCCGGGCACGGACGGCCTGACCGCGCTCCCCGAACTGGCCGCCCTCTGCCCCGTGATGATGCTGACCTACAGCACGGAGCCCGAGGTGGTGACCGAGGCCCTGCGCCGCGGCGCCTCCGGCTACCTGGTCCACGGCGAGTTCACGGCCCCCGAACTCATCACGGCGGTACGGAACATGCGGGAGGGGCGCCCGACCATCTCCGCGACTGTCTCAACTTCACTCGGCGTTTCCTACGAACCTTCACACGAAAGTCACGATCACACTTCGCACCTGCAACCATTTATGGCACAGTCGTCAAAGCCCGGCCCCACTCGCGCGTCAACTCCGCACCGCCGCGCCTTCGACCGCGTCAACCGCCCGTCCTTCGGCTTGAGTTCAAGGGAGGTGGAGGTGATGGACCTCATCGCGTCCGGCATGAACAACCGTCAGATCGCCGCCGCCTGCTTCATCAGCGAGAAGACGGTCAAGAACCACATCAACCGCATCTTCGCGAAACTGCACAGCTCGACCCGCAGCGAAGCGATAGCCCACTGGCTGGGCACCACCCTGGGCGGGTGGCCCCGATGACCCCACCCCCCGACAAAAGTTGGGCCCCCGGACCCACCCCCCGTACGTGCCGTCTCACGTACGGTGATCCGGTTGGTGTCGGTATCGCGCGGGAAGGCAACCGCCATGAAGGTGAAACACCGTTTCGAGACCTGGTGGACCACGGTCACCACCCGCATGCGAGGCAAGGACCGGGACGCGGGCGCGGGCTTCGTCGAGTACGCGGGCATCATGATCATCGTCGCGGGCATCTTCGTGATGATCGACGGCCTGGGGCTGGACGGCTTGATCTCAGGCGCCATCCTGACGGCCGTGAGCAACGTCATCGGCGGCTGAAAGGCCCACGGCGGTTCGACGATCGTGGGTCCACCCTTCCCCTCTACATCTGGCTGACGGCGATCCTGCTCTTCACGGCGTTGGCCTTCTTCGCGTTCGCTCAAGCCGCGTCCGCCCGCAGCGGTGCCCAGTCTGCGGCGGACGCTGCGGCGTTGGCAGCGGCACAGCAGGCGCGAGACGAACTGTTGCTGGACCTGGGGGACGCCATCGGCGCGGGCGATGTCGACTGGCTGGACTGGATCGACCTGTCCGGAGGCCTCCCCGACGGGGGCGACGCCACCACCGCGGCGGCTGAGCTGGCCGCACAGAACGACTCGACCCTCCAAGGCGGGGCCCAGCCCACTGAAGTGGGCGGCGACCCGGGATTCCAGGTCGACGTGGTGACGGACTACACCGTGGGCGATTCGATCATTCCCGGTACCGAGGACATGACAGCCACGGCTCGGGCGGTCGCCGTCATCCAGCCGCGCTGCGACTTCGACGTGAGCGCCAACCCCGCCAAGCCCGTCACCCTGGACTGCGACGGTGTACCGGTGGACATCGACCCCGGAGATTTCGATCCGGACGACCTTCCCGACGCGTCTGTGATGTTCTCTGTGCGTCTGGCCCAGTGAGAGGAAGCTGTGTTCATGAAGTTCCGGTACACCACGAAGGGCCGCACGGCTCTGTCCACGGTGACGATCGCCGCCGGGCTGGTTCTCACGGTGGCCGGCTGCGGTGGAGGAGGGGACGACGACAAGGCGTCCGACACGAAGTCATCGTCGACGCCGTCCAAGGACAGTGGGCAGGACGACGAGAAGAACTCCGACGCCCCCACCACGGAGTCGGTCCTGGCCGAGGTCAAGGCCGGTGGCCTCACGCTCAAGGTCACCTCGGCCGCGCGTGACGGTGGTGGGTTCGTCACGGTCGAGGGCACAGTCACCAACGGCACCGGCAAGCCGTGGGTCGGCGCGGACTGGCGCGGCGACGAGAGCGAACTGGTCAAGAACGGCGGCTCGATCGCGGGCGCGAGCCTGGTCGACCAGACAGGCAAGAAGAAGTACCTCGTCCTCCGTGACACGGAAGGGCGTTGCCTGTGCACGAGGTTCACCGGCGGCGTCGGGACCGGCGCGACCACCGACTGGTTCGCCCAATTCCCCGCACCCCCCGAAGGCACCACCTCCGTGGACTTCCAGGTCGGCTCCATGCCCCCCGCCACCATCGAGCTCTCCGAGGACGAGTGACCATGACCGTCCTCACCCCACGGCTCACCGCGGCCCTGGCCGTCCTCGCCGCCCTCACCCTCGCGGTGCCCTCCCAGACCGCCGCCGCCGACGACCCCAGCGAACCCCCCGGCACAGTCACCACATCCCCACCCCCGGAGGTCGACGCGAACAGCCCGGGCCTCAAGCTCGCGCAGGGAGCCACGCTCGCCCCCGCCAAGGTCCTGGACATCAAGTCGGTCGTGGAGGACCTCGGCGGCGAGGAGCGCCGCGAGGACACCAACGAGAACGTGACGTTCGCACTCCAGGCGGAGGTCCTCTTCCCGAAGGACAGCGCGAAGCTCAACCCGCAGGCCCGCTCCCGCATCCAGACGATCGCGGAGGAGATCAAGAAGCAGAGCGCGGGCACGGTCCGCGTCTTCGGCTTCACCGACAACCTCGGCTCGTACGCCCACGGCCTGACCCTCTCCAAGAAGCGCGCCGAGGCCGTCCACGACCTCCTCGCCGCCGACCTGGGCGGCAACATCACCTTCGAGGTACGCGGCTACAGCGAGGACTACCCGATCGCCGACAACTCCTCGGAGGAGGGCCGCAAGAAGAACCGCCGCGTCGAGGTGTCCTTCCCCCGCACCACGACGGCCCCGGAGACCGCCTCCGACACCGGTGGCAACGGCGAGGAGAGCTGACCGACGCGACCCGTCACCTCACTCCGGCTCATCCGGCAACGAATCCCGCACGTCCCACAACCGCTCCCGGGGCCACCGCTCGATGACCCGGTACGCACGCTCGTAAGACCGGGTCTCACGCGGCTCGTCGAGATACCGCCGTACGAGGATCTGCTCGGCGCGGAAGGGCAGCGGACGCCCGCCGCCGAGCTTGCCCAGCGCGCAGGCCGCGTCATGGACCACGGACGGGTCTGGGTCGTACAGAGCGCGACGCAGGGCCGTGTGCACGGCGGGAACCGGCACGGCGGGGTCGAAGAGGTGGGACAGGGTCGCCACCGCGTGGCCGCGTACCTCGGCGCACGGATCGCGAGCCAGGGCGAGCAGCACCTCCAGGGCCGTACGGGAGGCCTCGCGGTCCTTCGGATCCGAGGACGCCTCCACCGCGTAGGCGACCGCCGCGCGGACCTCGGGGTGCGGATGACCGGCGTACCGCAGGATGCCCGGGGCGTCGTCGGCGAAACCGGCCTGCCGCACCAGCCCCCGGATGACGAGCCCGAGGACGGCCGGATGCTCCTCGACCGCCATCCGCGCCCGCAGCAGAGCCGCCGCCTGCCGCGTCCGGTGGACGCCGTTGCGCAGGGAGGCGTTGTAGAGGCAGAAGAAGCTCAGCAGGTCGGCCGCGAAGTACCGTTCGGGCGCCTGGGCACTGTTCAGTGCCGTCTCCGCCCCCGCCACCGTCTCGTCGTCCGCCCAGCCGTCCAGGGTCCAGGTGGCCCGGAACCAGATGTCGTTCTGCGGGTCACCGAACCGGATCGCCCGTTCCATTGTCGTCGCGAAGTCGGCCCGTCTGCCGAAGTACTTCTCCAGATCGGTGACGATCATCAGATATCCGGGCTCGTCCGGGTGCCGCTCGGCACCCTCCTGCGCGAAGTCGAGCGCGCTGCGGCCGTGTTCGTCCCGCAGCGCCACGTACGCCCCGTTCTCCCGCAGAGCGTCCGCCGCGTGGTGGGCACCGGCTCCCGCCGCCAGCATCAACGCGGTCAGGCCGCCGGGCGACCGCCCGTTGACATCGGCACCGCCGTCGAGAAGGGCCCTGACCGCCGCCTCGTCGTCGTCCCGCGCGGCCCGTCCCAGCGGCTCCAAGCCCGATCCACCCACCCTCGCCTTGCTCGAACGCCCGTCCGGAGCACCCTAGGCGGGTACGCCGACACGGGCGACCGATTTCCCCGCCGGGGACCCACGTCCGTGCGCCCGACCCCCGCACGAGCGATCCTCTCCCTCACAGCCGAGACACCCGAGACACCCGAGACACCCCGACACCCCGACACCCGCGAGGCCCCCATGCGCAAGCTCGTCCTGATGATGTCCGTGTCCCTCGACGGCTACATGGAGGGCCCGAACCGCGAGATCGACTGGCACCTGGTCGACGACGAACTGCACACGCACTTCAACGACGTCCTCAGGGACATGGGCGTCTTCCTCGAAGGCCGCGTCACCTACGAGCTGATGGACGCCTACTGGCCCACGGCCGACCGGGACCCCGACACCCCGCGCCCCGTCGCCGACTTCGCCGAGATCTGGCGGAACAAGCCGAAGCTGGTCTACTCCCGCACCCTGCGCCACGGGGACCGGCACACGACGATCGTCCGGGAGGTCGTCGCGCGGGACATCGAGGCGCTCAAGGCACAGGGCGGCGGTGACCTGGTCGTGGGCGGCGCCGAACTGGCGGCCGAGTTCATGCGCCACGACCTGGTCGACGAGTACCGCGTCTACGTCCACCCCGTGCTCCTGGGAGCCGGCAAGCGACTCTTCCCGGCGGCCGACACCGCGGCCCCGACCGCCCTGCGCCTGGTCGAGACCCGCACCTTCGGCAACGGAGTGGTCCTCCTCCGCCACGAACGCCCCCGCCACGACAGGCCCTAGGCGCTGTCGCGCACGTCCCGCCCGTGCTCGTCCGCGTACGCCCGTAGCGACACCACCACCGTGTTGGTGACCGCGACCAGGGGCACGGCCACCACCGCGCCGCCGATCCCCGCGACCATGCCACCGGCGGCGACCGCCAGCACCACGGCCAGGGGATGCACCCGGACGGCCCGGCCGAGGATGAACGGCTGGAGGATGTGCCCCTCGATCTGCTGCACGGCGAGCACCACGACCAAGGTCATGACGGCCGTGAACACGCCCTGGGTCACCAGGGCCACGACCACCGCCAGCGCGCCCGAGACGACCGCACCCACCAACGGGATGAAGGAGAACAGGAAGATGAACACGGCCAGCGGGACCGCCATCGGCACGTCCAGGAAGTAGATCCCCAGACCGATGAAGATCGCGTCGATCAGCGCCACGACCACCGTGCCGCGCACGTACGCGGTCAACGTCCGCCAGGCGCGCGGCCCCGCGTCGGCGACCCCCGGCCGGGCCGCCGTGGGCACCAGTTTCAGGGCCCACTGCCAGATCCTCTTGCCGTCGTACAGGAGGAACAGCGTGGAGAACATCGTCAGGAGGATGCCGGTGAGCGCCTCGACGATGACGGTCACGCCCTCCAGCCCCGCCGAGGTGATCGTGTCCGTGTTGTTGCTGACCGCCTCGCGGAGGTTCTTGGCGATGTCGTTGATCTGGTTCTCGGTGACATGGAACGGGCTGTCGAGCAGCCAGCGCTGCAACTCGTCGATGCCGTCCTGGATCTGGTCGGAGAGATCGTCGATGTTCTCCATGACCTGCCACGTGACGAACCAGCCGATCAGCCCCATGACGATGAAGCCGAGGGCGGCGGTCAGCGCCGTGGCGAGGCCGCGCGGTACGCCGAGCCGGGTCAGCCGTGCCACGGTCGGCTGGAGCACGGCGGTGACGAGCAGCGCGGCGGTGAACGACAGCACCAGCAGCCGTACCGAGCTGATGACCCGCATCAACACCCAGACGGTGCCCGCGAGCACGAGCAGCCGCCATCCGGCCTCGGCGGCCACCCGCATACCCCAGGGCACCGCCGACGCGGGATCCGGACGACTGTAGAGAACGGGAGCGGTCGCCCGACCCTGAGACCCGGCAGACCCCGCAGATTTCTTGGACCCCGCAGACCCCGCAGATCCCTCGGAACCCGTGGAGCCGCCCGCCTCAGCAGGCGAAGGCGAACCGGAGGCACCCGGGCCGGCCGGCCCCTTCGTCCCCGACTCCGACCGCGCCCCCGACTCGGAATCCGCCTCCGACTCCGCCTCCATCTCCGCCCGGCGTCGCTCCAACCGCTCGCCCCACCCGCTGAGTCCGGCGCCGAGCCGGCCGAGCCACCCTGGAACTCGCGACATCATCCGTCCTCTTCCCCCGTCGCTCCTGTGGGTCACCACTCCTCCCGGAGGCCGCGATTCCTCTCCGGGGCTTCGACCGTACATGCCCGAAGCCCCCCACCAAAGGACGGTGGAGGGCTTCGCAGGGTTGAGCGGCGCGTGGTCGTCACCCCGTCGCCGAACGGCCTAGTACCACTTGTTGGCCTGCCAGAACGCCCAGGCCTCGCACGGGCTGCCGTAGCGCGATTCCATGTAGTTCAGGCCCCACTTGATCTGTGTGGCGGGGTTGGTCTGCCAGTCGGAACCGGCGGAGGAGTACTTGCCGGCGGGCAGCGCCTGGAAGAGACCGTAGGCACCCGAGGAGGGGTTGACCGCCTTGTAGTTCCAGCTGGACTCGTGGTCCACGATGTTGCTGAAGCACGTCCACTGGTCGCCGGCCACGACCGCCTTCGCCATCGCCTGGATCTCGGCGATGGTGTACGAGCTCTGCACGGGGATGTCACCGAGCGAGCCGGCGGCGGCGGACTTCGACTTGGCCTCGGCCTCCGCCGCTTCCTTCGCCTTGCGCTCCTGCTCGGCCTTCTCCGCCGCCTTCTGCTTGTCGATCGCGTCCCGGGCCGCCTTCTTACGGGCGGTCTCCTCGGCGTCCTTGCGGGCGCTCGCGTCGGCGGCGATGGCCTGGGCGTCGGCCTGAGCAGTCAGGGACGCGGTCTGCACCTGGGCCTGCTGGCCCACGGGTATGTCGGCGAGCAACGTGGTGTCGTTCGCGACCGCCTCGGCGTCGTCAGTGGTCTGGGCGGTGCTGCCCGAGGCAACTCCGACGACACTGCCGACTGCGGTGACCGCGGTGGCCGAGGCCACTGCGAATCCCCGGACCGAAATCCGGCTCACACGGGTTCCTTCCAGCATCGCCCGCCTCGGTGACCCTGGCGGACGCAATCGTGCCCCTGACGCTGGCCTCCCAACTGCGGGGTCACGGAGGCGCGGGCCCGATGGGGCAACTCCCTTGCGGGGAGCCCCGTGTGGTGCTCGGGCGGCATACGACGACGCTGTGGAGTTGACCTGGTGGTGCTGTTGTTCCGTACCGCTGGGGGTACAGGTGTGTCGTATGCGGGGCCTGACAGGAATGAGACTCTGCCGTAACCCGACACCGGGAGGCAATTCAGTGGTGAGTGTGAAAGCTCACACCTCGTTTGACGCTGGAGATTCCAGGAAACGCCCACACGCCGAGGCGCCGCCCGGCTAGGCTGCTGAGCCTTTTGCCGGACGGCGCCCGGGAATTGGGGCCGAACCCGTGGTGTCGGGGTTAAATCTGCCCGTCCTCCAGCATTTCGGTCACAAGGGCCGCGATCTGGGACCGTTCGGACCTCGTCAACGTGACGTGGGCGAAGAGGGGATGACCCTTCAGCTTCTCCACCACGGCGACGACACCGTCGTAGCGACCGACGCGCAGGTTGTCGCGCTGGGCGACATCATGGGTCAGAACGACCCGTGAATTCGCCCCGATCCGGGACAGAACGGTCAACAGGACGTTCCGCTCCAGGGACTGTGCCTCGTCCACGATCACGAACGCGTCGTGCAGGGAACGGCCGCGGATGTGGGTGAGCGGCAGAACCTCCAGCATGCCGCGCGCGGTGACCTCCTCGATGACCTCGCGGCTGGTGACCGCGGAGAGGGTGTCGAAGACCGCCTGCGCCCAGGGGCTCATCTTCTCGGACTCGGAACCGGGCAGATAGCCGAGCTCCTGCCCGCCCACCGCGTACAGCGGCCGGAAGACCATCACCTTCTGGTGCTGGCGCCGTTCGAGCACGGCCTCCAGACCCGCGCACAGCGCGAGCGCCGACTTGCCGGTGCCGGCCCGGCCGCCCATGGACAGGATGCCCACGTCCGGGTCGAGCAGCAGATCCAGCGCGATGCGCTGCTCGGCGCTGCGCCCCTTGATGCCGAACGCCTCCCGGTCGCCGCGCACCAGACGGATGTTGCCGTCGGGCGTCACCCGGCCGAGCGCCTTGCCGCGCTCCGACTGGATCGTCAGACCGGTGTGGACGGGGAGTGTGCTCGCCTCGGGGACGTGGATCGAGCCTTCCTCGAAGAGGATGTCGACCTGTTCGCCCGACAGGGTCAGCTCGGACATCCCGGTCCAGCCGGAGGCGTCCGTGATGGCCAGCTCCGCGCGGTACTCCTCGGCGAGGAGGCCCACGGAGGACGCCTTGATCCTGAGGGGGAGGTCCTTCGACACCACCGTGACGTCGAAGCCCTCGGCCTGCAGGTTGCGGGCGACCGCGAGGATCCGGGAGTCGTTGTCCCCCAGGCGGTAGCCGCTCGGCAGCACGCTGGGATCCGAGTGGTTGAGCTCGACCCGTACGGTGCCGCCGAGGTCCCCGATCGGGATGGGGGCGTCCAGGCGGCCGAACCGGACCCGGAACTCGTCGAGCAGCCGCAGGGCCTGCCGGGCGAAGTAGCCGAGTTCGGGATGGTGCCTCTTCGCCTCCAGCTCCGTGACCACCACGATCGGCAGCACGACTTCGTGCTCGTCGAAGCGGTTCAAAGCATTCGGGTCGGCCAGCAGGACGCTGGTGTCGAGAACGTAGGTGCGCCGGTCTGGCATACGGCGCTTTGTGCTGGTCACCACGGAAGGACGTACCCCCTCGGATGAGGTCGGGGAGCGACGAGAACGAACTGGGCCGGTCGTTGGCCCCGTTGCACGGGCCGGTGACCGGCCCTCCGCTGCTTCGTCCGTGCTGTGACCGCACGATCGGGCTGGTGCAAAGGGCCTCCCGGGCGGACGGCCCCGAGCCGCCCGCTGAGATCCGACACCCGTGGTTCGGGTGTCGACCTGACTGGCTTATGCCCTCGAACATGCGCCGCCATGCCAAGCGGTACGACGGCGTCCCGATGAACTCCTCGTTACTTCTGTCCCGGTGAGGGTGGTACGCACCTCACCCGAACGGCGGAGCCTCAGCCTCCGTAGCGCCGGTGGCGCGCCGCGTAGTCCCGCAGGGCACGCAGGAAGTCCACCTTCCGGAAGGCTGGCCAGAAGACGTCGCAGAAGTAGTACTCGGAGTGGGCGGTCTGCCAGAGCATGAATCCGGACAGCCGCTGCTCGCCGCTCGTACGGATCACCAGATCGGGGTCGGGCTGGTCGACGGTGTAGAGGTGGCTGCCGATCAGGTCCACGGAGACGTTCTCGGCGAGCTCCTCCATCGAGGTGCCCCGGTCCTGCGCGTCCTGGATCATCGACCGGACGGCGTCGGCGATCTCCTGGCGGCCGCCGTACCCGATGGCCACGTTGACCAGTATCCCGTCGACGTCCGCGGTGGCCTCCTCGGCCTCCTTGAGCGCGCGCTGCATCCCGGGGGAGAGCAGGTCCAGTGCCCCGACGTGGTGCACGCGCCAGCGGCCGTCGGCGGCGAGGGAGCGGACGGTGTCCTCGATGATCCCGAGCAGCGGGACGAGCTCTTCCTTCGGCCGGTTGAAGTTGTCGGTGGAGAGCAGCCAGAGAGTGACGACCTTCACATCCGTCTCGGTGCACCAGCCGAGGAATTCCTCGATCTTGTCGGCCCCCGCCTGGTGGCCCTGCACCGTGGTGGAGCCCGCGGCCTTCGCCCAGCGGCGGCTGCCGTCCACGATCACGCCGATGTGCTCGGGCACCTGGGCGTGGTCGAGGTGGCCCTCGACCCTGCGTGCGTAGACCCTGACCAGCAGGCCGCGCAGTGTGTCGCGCAGGTTCACGTCTTCCAGCCCCTCCGGTGCGGTGGCAGTCCCCTAGGTTGGCAGAGCCTACCGGGGCTGGAGGCCAACTACGCCAAGGGGTGTGCGGGGTTGGGCCCCGCCCGGGGCCCTGGCGGCGGCCTCGATGGAGGGCCGCCTTCCGGGCAGAAAAAACGGGCCGGTCCGTGGGGGGGAGACGGACCGGCCCGAGGGGGGTTTCCACCATAACCCTTCGTGAGTGATGCTGCGTGCATCGGCGTGCCACAACTACTCTCCGGAGTCGAACGACAGCGCGGCGGTGAGTGCGGAACCGTTCATTCAGGGTGTGATCGAGGGGTGATCATGGCTGAATCCCGGCGGATTCCAAGGGAGAATGAAGGAATCCCGACAGGAATGTGGGGTTTGCGCACCGTTGTGCGACTTCCGGGGAGAAGTGCCCCGAGGCCCCCGTACGGGTGAAGCGCCGGTGGAACGCGCGCTTGACGCCGGTGGCGAGGTGCCCGGCTTCGCGCAGCCCCCTCCACTGCGCGAGGCCGTGCCGCGCAGCTTTGCTCACGCGAATTACCTTGGTCTGAACCTACGCGAGTAGACCCGGATAAGCCAAGCCGCGGGCGATAACGATGTGGACAACCGACTCAGCCGGCCACCGGCCTGCGGGCCTCGAACAGATGGCGGGCGCTGTACGCGACGAAGCGGCCCTCGGCCTCGATCCGCTCGTGCAGCGAGCGGAGCTGGGGGAGGTACGCCTCGACGGTGAAGCCGGGCACCATCCAGACGACCTTCTTCAGGAAGTGCACGACCGCCCCGATGTCGTGGAACTCCATCCGCAGCCGCTCGGCCCGCAGATCCACGATCTCCAGGCCGGCCGCCTCCGCGTCGGCCCGTTCCCCGTCCGGGTGGCGGGCGTTGCGGTTCTCCTCCGGCAGCGGGCCGGTGAAGTGCTCGACCAGTTCGAAGACGCTGCTGGGCCCCACGTGCTGCGCGAAGTACGTGCCGCCGGGCCGCAGCACCCGGGCGATCTCCGACCAGTGCGCACGTACCGGGTGCCTGCTGGTGACAAGGTCGAACGCCCCGTCGGCGAACGGCAGCGGCGCGTCCTGGTCACAGGCCACCACCACCGCTCCTCGGGGGTGCAGCAGCGCGGTCGCCTTCGCGACGTTCGGCGGCCACCCCTCCGTGGCCACGGTCACCGGCGGAAACCGGGGAGCGGAAGCGAGCACCTCACCGCCCCCGGTCTGGATGTCCAGCGCCGCCGAGGCCCGCCCGAGCCGCTCGGCCATCCCTCGCGCGTACCCCCACGAGGGCCGGGCCTCCGTGGCCCGCCCCTCGAACCACGAGAAGTCCCACCCCTCGGTGGGTACGGCATCGCCCTCGGCGACGAGTTCTTCGAAGGTGCGGCGTGCGAAGGCGGGGGAGGGGAGGGAGGTCATGGGCCCCGATTTTCCCCAGCGACGAAGCGATCGGCGACCGGTTTTCCGGCGCTGACGGGCAGTGGGCGAAGCCCCTGCCCGTCAGGGGCGCGGGGAACTGCGCGACCAGCCCCCTCCGACCCGCAGCCGCCCCACGAGCTGTCCGGCGATTCCAGGCCACCCCACGCCTTACTCGGAGAGAACCGCCTCCGCCTCCACCGTGACCCCCACCGCCTGCACCACCGAAGCGACCCGGAACGCCTCCTGCACGGTCTCCCGGCTCACACCGGCCCCGCGCAGCACCCGCTCGTGCGAGTCCAGACACGCCCCGCACCCATTGATCGCGGACACGGCCAGCGCCCACACCTCGTAGTCGACCTTGGCCACGCCCGGATCGCCGATGACGTTCATCCGCAGCCCCGTCCGCAGAGCGCCGTACTCGTGGTCGGACAGCAGATGCCTCGTACGGAAGAACACGTTGCTCAACGCCATCGCCGCGGCCGCGGACTTCGCCGCGGTGTACGCCTCGGGCGACAGCCGCGCCCTCGCCTCCGGCGCCAGCTCGCGCAGCACGATCGCCGAACGCGAGGCGATCGCCGTGGCCAGCACCGTGCCCCACAACCGCTGCGCCGACAGCTCCGAGTCACCGAGGACGGCGTCGAAATTCCGGCGGAGGTCCTTGGCGTAGTCCGGAATCAGGGACCTCAGGGTGTCGAGCGACATGGCGTCCTCACTCCGGGGCGAGCGGTGGGCGGGGGTCCAGTGTGACGCCGCCGCGCGGACGCGGCGGCACCGGTCTACTCCGTACGCAGCCCCTCCGGCCGCATCATCCGCATCAGCGGCGGCATGCTCAGCGCCGTGACCAGGACGACGACGCCCGCGCCGATGCCCACCATGGACAGCACACTGGACCAGTCGAGGGACACCTCCACGTTCGTCATCCGCAGCAGGACCGCGCCCAGGGTCACGCCGACCGACGAGGCGAGGAACAGGCCGAGGACGATCGGGATCGCCGTCTGCCACAGCACGGACAGGCCCAGTGTGCGACGCCGGGTGCCGAAGGCGACCAGCGCCGACAGCAGCTTCCTGCGTTCGCGCAACTGCTCCAGCTGGGAGACGAGCAGGCTCGCGCCGATGAGGGCGAGCACGGCGGTGGCGCCGACCAGCAGACCGGTGCGGATGTCCGCGAACTGGTCCACCCGCCTCGTCGTCTCCCACTCCCACGTCCTGATCAGCGGATCGATCGCCACGGCCGCGTTGCGCACCTCGTCGAGCGCGTCCGGCACCCGGGGGTCGGTCCGCACATAGACCGTGCCGTAGAACGACTTCTCGGTCTTCGCCGGTAGGGCGCCCGGGGTGACCAGCAGCCCGTACGTCCCGCTCCGCAGGGGGTCGGCGCGCTCCGGCACCCCGCGTATCTCGGCCGGCAGCTTCCAGGCGATCTCGGCGCCCCGCACGTCGCCGGTGTAGGTCGGGTCGAAGTAGACCGTGTTCCCGGGGGCGGCCAGCGCCGCCGCGGCCGGCTCCTCGAGGTTGTCCCGGGACTCCATCCGGAAGACGTCGCCGTCGCGGCAGGAGGAGATCTTCGCCAGTTCGCGCAGCGCGGCGCAGTCGCCGAGGGTCAGCTCCGTCGAGACCTCCGGGTCCTTGGCCGTGGCGGAGACCGTCGCGGTGGAGAGCGTCGCTGTCGTCTGCGCCCCCCTGGCCCGCTTCAGTTTCTCGCCGACGACGTCCCCCCGGACGTCGTCCGGCAGCACGAGCTCCAGCTGCGCCCGCGCGGTGTCCTGCCCGGTCGGTGCCTCGTACCGGGACTGGATGCCGGAGAACAGCATCTGCAGGGCGATCGCACCGGCCACCGCCACCGCGACGCCGTTGACCATGCGGGCCGCCATTCCACTGCTCAACTGCAGTCTGCGGACGGCCAGTTGCCAGGAGACGGCGCCCGAGCCCAGCCGGGCGACGAACGCCTCGACGGCCCAGGGCAGCAGCGCGGTGATGCCGACCAGGAGCAGGACGACACCGCCGATCACCATGTACTCGTTGAACGTCCCGTTCTCCCCGCCCTGGCCGATCATCGGGTAGAGCAGGGCGAGACCGGCGAGCGGCGGCAGCAGCCGCCACCAGAGCCTGCGGCGCGGCGGTTTGGCCGTGCGGACCACGCCGAGGGGCTCGATGACGACGCCGCGCAGCGCGAACAGGGTGACGAGGACGGCGGCGGCCGGCACCGCGAGCGCGACCAGGAGGGCCAGGCCGGGGGAGGGGTTGAGGTCGCTCGGGAACACACTGATGTCGAACACCTCGACGGAGCCGGCCACCTCCCTGCCGAGCAGGAAGAAGCCCGCACCGAAGACCAGCCCCAGCAGGGAGCCCGCGAGCGCCTCGCCCGCCGCGATCCGACGGGTCATGCGCCCGTCGGAGCCGACCAGCCGCAGCGCGGCCAGCCTGCGGTCGCGCCGCTCGCCGCCGAACCGTACGGCCGTGGCGATGAAGACGGCGACCGGCATCAGCAGCACCACGAAGACGACCAGGGTGAGCAGCAGCAGGATCGGGTCGACCTCCTCCTCGGGAGTCCCGGTGGTGTCCGTCCCGAACGCGTCGATCCGCGCCACCACCGAGCCGTCGACCCGGTCGGCGATCCCCTTGGCGCCCGCGTAGTAGACGAGGTCGGTCGAACCGATGAGTCCGTCCTGCCCGACGGTGCCCACCGTTTCGTACGGAAGGCGCTCGCGCAGCAGCTTCCCGGCGTCGGACTTCAGCAGGTCGGACAGGGCGGGGGAGACGACCATCTCGCCCGGCGCGGGGAACTCGGCGACGCCGGGCGGCAGCGGCGCGCCCGCGCCCTCGGGTTCGAGGAGCCGTCCCCGGATCTCCTCCTGCCGGTACTCGGTGTCGGTGTCGGCGATGACCAGACTCTTGTCGGTCCGCTTGGACTGGGGCTCGAGGTAGCCGATTCCCCGGTCCTGCCGGGCCTCCTCGCGGGTCTCCCGCGCGGACAGCACGTTCGGCACCGCCGCGGTGAGCAGCAGCAGCGCCACCCCGAGGCCCACCCCGACGGCGGTGAGCAGGGCCCGCACCCACCCCTCGCGGCCCCCGGTGAAGGCGAACCGCACCCCCATCGCCAGGTCCTGGTACCACTGGCGGAACACGGCGGGACTCATACGACGCGCTCCATGTCCCGGGACTTCCCGTCCCGTACGACGATCTCGCGGTCGGAGTACGCGGCCACCCGTGCCTCGTGCGTGACCAGGACGACGGCGGCGTTGGTGGACCGGGCGGCCTCGGTGAGCAGCTCCATCACCCGCTCGCCGTTGAGGGAGTCGAGCGCGCCGGTGGGCTCGTCCGCGAACAGCACCCGGGGGCCGGTGACCAGCGCCCGCGATACGGCGACCCGCTGGCCCTGGCCGCCGGAGACCTCACCGGGACGCTTGCGGGCGAGGTCGTCGACCTCCAGGCGTTCCATCCAGCCGAGGGCGGTCCGCTCCGACTCCTTGCGGGAGGCGCCGTTCAGCCGCAGCGGCAGGGCCACGTTCTCCACACACGTCAGCTCCGGCACGAGCTGGCCGAACTGGAAGACGAACCCGAACTCGCTGCGCCTGAGCGCGCTGCGCTGGGAGTCGTTCATGGAGGCCATCTCGCGGCCGTTGTACGTGATCGAGCCCGAGTCGGGCGGCACGATCCCGGCGAGGCAGTGCAGCAGGGTCGACTTGCCGGAGCCGGAGGGGCCCATCACGGCCACGACCTCGCCGGGGTGGATGGAGAACTCGGCGCCGTCCAGCGCGGTGGTCGGCCCGTAGGCCTTGCGCAGATCGGTCGCGACGAGCAGGGAACCGGCGGGGGCCGGGGAGAAGGCCGCGTTCACGGGGTTCACCGGGTCACCGCCTCGGCCAGCTTGCCCAGTCGGGCGGCGGTCAGCTCCAGCCATCGCAGATCGGCCTCCAGATGGAACAGGGCGTGGTCGCAGATCAGCTGGTCGGCCAGGTCGCCCTTGCGCTTGCGGTCGGTGAGGATGCGCATCATGCGCAGGTGTTCGGAACGCTGGGTGTCGAGGATGTCGGCCGCGTTCCGGTCGGTGAGCAGGGCGAGGACGACCTTCGTGTAGAGGGTCGACTGCAGATACGGCTCGGGCTTCTCGGGCGTCGCGAGCCACCGCTGGACATCCGTGATGCCGGCCTCGGTGATCGCGTACCGCTTGCGCTCGGGTCCGCCGCCGGGCTCGATGCCGTCGACCTCGACGAGGCCGTTCTTCAGCAGGCGCGACATCGTCGAGTAGACCTGGCCGTAGTGCAGCGGCCGGTCGTGACCGAACTTCTCGTCGAAGGCCCGCTTCAGGTCGTAACCGTGTCGGGGCCCGGACTCCAGGAGTCCCAGGAGGGTGTGACCGATGGACATGAGCACGACTGTACACACGAGGTATACACCGCACGTATACCTACCGTGTATAGGCCCTCTACGGATGCGAAGGGGGCGCAGGTCAGGGCCGATTGTCACGGTTCTGTCACCGAGACCGTCAGAAACCCATGAGTCGGACGGGGCAACCATCGCCCCTGCTGGAACGTCCGTTCCGGTGGGATGAGGTCTGTGAGCGCGCCTCGCGCGTGCGCTTTGTCACGTCGCCACAGAGCGGACCGACTCCCTCTTGTCGTAGTCCTCGGTGTTAGCTTGCTGAGCTGACAAGACCCGAGTGACGTATGAGACCGAGCAGAAGTCGGAGCGGACCGGAGCCATGGGACGAGCGGAAGAAAGACGAGCGCGGCAGCGCGGCGGTCGCCGCGCGGCGCCCCAGCGCTCCTCCGGCAGCGACGCGGGGGCGACGGCCGTCATAGCCCCGCCCGAGGGCGGCGGCCGGGCGGCTGCCAGGGCCGCGGCCAAGGCCGGCAACAAGAAGCAGCAGAAGAGTCAGAAGAGCTTCCTGCGCCGCCTCTTCACCTGGAAGAAGATCCTCGGCGGGTTCTTCGGTGTCTGTCTGCTCGGCATGGGCGCCTTCATCGTGCTCTACCTGATGATCGACATCCCCAAGGGGAACCCCGAGGCGACCCAGGAGAGCAACGTCTACAAGTTCTCCAACGGCAAGATCTTCGCCCGCACCGGTGACACCAACCGGGAGATCGTCGAGCTCGACAAGGTCCCCAAAGATGTCCAGATGGCCTTCGTCGCCGCCGAGAACAAGACCTTCTTCAACGACCCCGGCGTCGACTTCAAGGGCATGGCGCGCGGTGTCATCAACACCCTCTCCGGCAAGGGCAAGCAGGGTGGTTCGACGATCACCCAGCAGTACGTCAAGAACTACTACCTGACGTCCGACCAGACGGTGACCCGCAAGCTCAACGAACTGGTCATCTCCCTGAAGCTGGAGCGCGAGGAGTCCAAGGACTACATCCTCGCCGGCTACATCAACACCAGCTACTACGGTCGTGGCGCGTGGGGCATCCAGGCCGCCGCCCAGGCGTACTACCGCAAGGACGCCAAGGACCTCGACGTCGAGGAGGGCGCCTACCTCGCCGCGCTGCTCCAGGCCCCCAGCCAGTACGACCTGGCCACCGCCACCCCGACCGGCAAGAAGCTGGTCACGGCGCGCTGGAACTACGTGCTGGACAACATGGTCGAGATGAAGGAGCTGACCGCCTCGGAGCGGGCGGAAATGACGCTCCCCAAGCCCAAGGCGCCCCAGGCCGCCGCCGGCATGGCCGGCCAGAACGGTTACCTGGTCGAGGCCGCCAACAACCAACTGGCCAAGCAGCTCGTGGCCTCGGGCAAGGCGGACGACACCGAGGACGCCAAGGCGCTCATCGACCTGCGCGGCTGGACGATCACGCTGAACATCGACCCGAAGAAGCAGGCCGCGCTGGAGAAGGCCGTCAAGGAACGCCTCACCAGCAAGCTCGACCCGAAGAAGCGCAAGGTCGACAAGCACATCCAGGCCGGCGCCGTCTCCGTCGACCCGAAGACGGGCAAGGTCGTCGCCATGTACGGCGGCGTCAACTACGTGGAGCACTTCACCAACAACGCCACCCGTCGGGACTATCAGCCCGCCTCCACCTTCAAGCCCGTGATCCTCGCCGCTGCCGTCGACGAGGACGCCGAGACGCAGGACGGCGACCCGATCACCGCCAACACGATCTACGACGGTGACAGCCGGCACAAGGTCACGGACGACGGCACCGCGGTCGGCTTCGCCCCGCCCAACGAGGACAACGTCGACTACGACGACGTCACCGTGCAGACCGCCATGAACAAGTCCATCAACTCCGTCTTCGCCCAGATGGGTGTCGACGTGGGCATGGAGAAGGTCATGGAGGTCGCCGGGAAGCTCGGCATGGACACCGAGGGCATGGAGGCCGTGCCCGCCCAGACCCTGGGCTCCATGGGCGCCAGCCCGCTGGAGATGGCCGGCATCTACGCCACCCTCGACAACCACGGCAAGAAGGTCACCCCGACCATCATCGCCGAGGCCAAGCGCCGGGACGAGGAAGTCAAGTTCGACGACCCGATCGGCGAGCAGGTCATCACCCGCGAGGCGGCCGACACGGTCACCTCGGTTCTCACCGGCGTGGTCGACGACGGTACGGCCCAGAAGTCCGTCCGCGACAACCCGGCCCGCGACGGCCAGCAGGTCGCCGGCAAGACGGGTACCTCCGACGAGAACCGCTCCGCCTGGTTCACCGGCTACACCCCGAACCTCGTGACCTCCGTCGGCCTGTTCGGCGAGGACATGAGCAAGAACGGCAAGCACGTCTCGATGTACAACGCCCTCGGCGTCCCCCGGGTCAACGGCGGTGGCTTCCCCGCCCAGATCTGGGCCACGTACACCTTCGGCGTGATGGGCAAGACCACCAAGTTCGACCTGGAGACCAAGCAGGGTGCCGCGGTCGCGCCCACGCTCTCCCCGACCCCGTCCGTTAAGCCGTCCGAGACCCCCTCGGAGACCCCCTCGGAGACGCCCACCACGGACGAGCCGTCGAGCGAACCCGCGACGACCCCGGAGACCACCCCGGAGACCACCCCGGAGGAAACCCCCTCGACCACCCCGGAGGAGACCCCGTCGGGCGACGACGACGGCGGCATCGACTTCCCGACGAACCCCAACGATCCCCAGGTGGACGACTGACGCACCTGACACAGCGAAGGGGGCGCCCGGTGATGCACCGGGCGCCCCCTTCGCGCGTTCAAGGGCCGTAGGCCCTTGAGGGGCGCGGGGAACTGCGCGACCAGCCACGACGAGCCGGCTGCTGCTCAGAGCACGGTCGGTCCCGAGCTCTGAGCGGCGTGGCCCAGCGGAGCGCTCACGCCTGGTTGAGCTCGAACCAGACGACCTTCCCCGCGCTCAACCGAGTCGCCCCCCACCGCTTGGCCAGCCGATTGACCAGGTAGAGCCCACGGCCCCCCTCGTCCGTCGCCCGAGCCTGCCGAAGCCGCGGCAGCTGCGGCACGTCGTCGGTCACCTCGCACCGCAGCACGTCGGTCCGCAGCAACCGCAGGGTCACCGGCCGCGTCGCGTACCGCACCGCGTTGGTGACCACCTCGCTGATCAACAGCTCGACCGAGTCGGTCAGTTCCTCCAGACCCCAGCGGGACAGGGCGTGCCGGGCCAGCCGACGTGCCCGCCCCGGAGCCATCTCCTCCGGCTCCAGGAACCAGTACGCGACGTCGCTGGGAGCGATCCCATCGAAGCGCGCGGCAAGAAGCGCGATGTCGTCGTCACGGTCCCCCGGGCCGAGCATGTCGAGCACCTCGTCGCACAGCGCTTCCAGCGGCGGCGGATGGTCCGGCCCGGTCAACTGCGCGGTCGCGGCCAGCTTCTCCCGCAACTGCTCTATCCCGGTCCACACGTCCCGCAGCCGGGACTCCACGAGCCCGTCGGTGTAGAGCAGCAGCGTGCCACCGGCCGGCGCGTCCAGCTCGACCGCCTCGAAGTCCACCCCGCCCACACCGATCGGCGCGCCCGGCGGCACCCGCAGCACCTCGGCACGCCCGCCGAGATGCAGCAGCACCGGCGGCGGATGCCCGGCGTTGGCGATGGTGATCCGGTGTGAGACCGGGTCGTACACCGCGTACAGACAGGTCGCCATGCGGTCCGTACCGAGCCGCTGGGCCTGCTCGTCGAGGTGGTGCAGCACTTCCTGCGGCGGCAGATCCAGCCCCGCCAGGGTCTGCGCGGTGGTCCGCAGCTGCCCCATGATCGCGGCCGAGGTCATCGAATGACCCATCACATCGCCCACGACCAGCGCGACCCGGCTCCCCGGCAGGGGAATCGCGTCGTACCAGTCACCGCCGACCCGCGCGGTCTCGGCGGCCGGCAGATACCGGTGCGCGAGCCGCACGCCGGTGCACTTCGGCAGCGCCTCCGGCAGCATCGTGCGCTGCAACTCGTCGGCGATGTACGCCTCGCGGCCGTAGAGCACCGCCTTGTCGATGCCGAGCGCGCTGTGCGTGGCGAGCTGGGCGGCGACCAGCAGGTCGTCCTGCTCGAACGCCATCCGCTCCGGGCGGCGCAGGAAGACCGCCGCGCCGATCACGCGGCGCCGCCCGCGCAGCGGCGCGAGGATCGCCCGCTGGCCGGTCGGCACGGTCAGTTCGGCGTCCGGGCCGAGCAGTTCGGGCAGCGCGTCGTGCGCGGCGGGCGCGTCCGCGAAGACCGGGCGCACCCCCCGCAGCACCTCGGCGAGCGCCCCGCCGGGGCGTACCTCGCACTGCTCGGCGGTGACGACCGCGAGGTCGACCGGTTCCGGCTGCTGGAGCGCGGACGGCATGAAACCGCCCTCGGTGTCCCGCTCCTCGGGGATCCGGTCGGTGCGGCGCAGCCGCAGCACCATGGGCCCGGTGGGCCGCTCGTCACCGACCGGCAGCGGCTCGCGCAGATACACGAGGATCGCGTCCGAGAACGTCGGCACGGTGGCCCGGCACAGACCCATCACGATCTCGTCCAGGTCGATGCCGCGGGCGATCCGCCGGGTCGCTGCGCCCACGAAGCGCAGCCGGTCGCCGTCGCGCCGCATGGGCATGGGGGCGCCGGGCGGCACTCCCTGCCCGCCGCGCCGTTCCGGACCACCGCCATTGCCGCTGCCGGTACCGCCGCCAATGCCGCCGCCGCTGCCGCTGCCGCCGCCCGACCGGTCCGGTTCACCGCCGGGCTGCGCCGGGATGGTCTCCGGCGCGGGCCTCGGGCGGTGCGGGTCGGGCTCGGTGGCCGCGGGCTGCGAGTGCTCGGAGAGCGCCGGCTGGGCGTGCTCCGAGGGCGCCTCGCTCGTCGGGCACGAGGCCGTGGTGCCCGGCTCGACATGTGCGTCACCCATGCGTGCCTGAGCGGGTAAGGCCGTGGCGGGCGCGGTGCGCGTCGGCTCCTGGGTACGCAGAAGCGCCCCGCGGGGGTCCGTGGGGCCTGCGCCACCCTGAGGGCGCTCGTGGGAGGTGGGGTGCTCCGTCACGCGTGTCGAATCCATCCGTCCGGGACTGCGCGTCGTGAGCGCAGTGCGTCCCGCAAACCCGATACTTCGTCCCGCAGAAAGGCCGATACCCGGATTACGTGTCCTGGGAACGGAATTCCCGCGTGGTCAGAGGCAGTTCCTGTGGCACACACGGTACCGGCGGGCTCGCCGAACGACAGCACTGCCCGTCCGTCGGGCCGTCTCCGGCTCGCCCCGGTGTAACCCTCGTACCCCTTGATCACGTCTTGCCGCCCCTCGGTGACGTACGGTCAAGCCCTGCCCGAACTGCGGGAGTTGCCCCTGTGAACCATTGCGGAGGACGATCCTACGGTTGCGGACCGGGGGCGCATCAAGGGTCTCATGAGGACAAGTGCGCGGGCGTACGGTCCCAGTCGTCCGGGAGAGACGGTACTCCCCACGCCGGATTCGGGCGCCAGTGCTGCCAGCCGTCCGAGAACGGCGGGCCCCACGCGCGGATCACCTCCACCGCCGACCGGCCCGCTTCCCGGACCCGCCCGGCCGCCGCCGCGTCCATCAGACCGTCCTGCTGGGCCTGTGCGAACTCGTCCTCGTCGAGCCAGTTCCACGATCGGTCCGGATACACGCAGATGTCCAGGAAGTGGTCCTCGGAGTCCACACCGCCGTCCCAACGGGCCAGCGGCGTCTCCAGGTTGACGTACCAGTTCTTGAAACGCCAACCCTGCTCCCAGAACAGCCACACCGACCACGGCTCGCCCGGCCGTGCCAGCTTCAGCACTCCGGTGCCGGACCAGCGGCCGAGCCGCATGCTCCGCGGCTCCTTGTAGCGGGAGGCCAGCGGTACCGAGTTGAGCGAGGCGCCGTCCGCCAGCGCGGGTCGTACGCACTCGGTGCCGGGCGCCAACCACACGGCCAGCAGCTCCGCGTCGTCGCGCACCACCGTGACGGGACGCGCGATATGGAAGCGTTCGCCGCCGTTCTCCCGGTAACGCCACAGGATCTGACTCCCCGGCTCCCAGAACGCCGTCGCCCCGCCCGCTTCCACTCGTCTCACCACTCCGTCGTCTCCCATGCGCAGATATTAGGTGTCATGCGCATATGACGCTGCGGTACCGGTCACGGTTCACGCCTTGGCGGGAATCGGTTACCCGGGGGACACCCGCGAAGGCCGGAACTCGCCCTTCGGTCACGGCCGTGTCATCCGCAGGACATCCAGCGCCTCGTCGAGCTGTTCCAGCGTCAGATCGCCGCGCTCCACGTAACCGCCGTCGAGGACGACCTCCCGGATGGTCCTCCGCTCCGCGAGCGCCTTCTTGGCGACCTTCGCGGCCTCCTCGTACCCGATGTACTTGTTGAGCGGGGTGACCACGGACGGGGACGACTCCGCGTACTCACGGGCCCGTTCCCGGTTCGCGACGATCCCGTCCACCGTCCGGTCGGCGAGCAGTCGCGACACGTTCGCCAGCAGCCGGACGGACTCCAGCACGTTCTTGGCGATGACCGGCAGCATGACGTTGAGCTCGAAGTTGCCGGAGGCGCCCGCCGTGGTGACCGTGACGTCGTTGCCCGTGACCTGCGCGGCCACCATGAGAACGGCCTCCGGGATCACCGGGTTGACCTTGCCGGGCATGATCGAGGAGCCGGGCTGGAGGTCGGGCAGGGAGATCTCCGCGAGACCGGTCCGCGGGCCCGAGGCCATCCATCGCAGATCATTGGCGATCTTGGTGAGGGAGACGGCGATCGTACGGAGCTGGCCGGACGTCTCGACGATGCCGTCCCGCGCGCCCTGCGCCTCGAAGTGGTCCCGTGCCTCGGTCAGCGGCAGCCCGGTGGCCCGCGCGACCTCCGCGATGACGGCGGCGGAGAACCCGGGCGGCGTGTTGATGCCGGTGCCCACCGCCGTGCCGCCCAGGGGGAGTTCGGCGAGGCGGGGGAGCGAGGCGGTGAGCCGCTCGACGCCGTAGCGCACCTGGGCCGCGTAGCCGCCGAACTCCTGGCCGAGAGTGACCGGTGTGGCGTCCATGAGATGTGTACGACCGGACTTCACGACGTCCGCGAACTCCGCCGCCTTCCGCTCCAGCGCCTCGGCCAGGTACTCCAGGGCCGGGATCAGATCACGCGTCACGGCGGCCGTGGCGGCGATGTGGATCGAGGACGGGAAGACGTCGTTGGACGACTGGGACGCGTTGACGTGGTCGTTCGGATGGACGTCCCGACCGAGCCGCTCGGTCGCCAGGGTGGCGAGGACCTCGTTGGTGTTCATGTTCGACGACGTCCCGGACCCGGTCTGGAACACGTCCACCGGGAAGTGCGCGTCCCAGCGGCCCTCCGCGACCTCCTCGGCCGCCTCCCGGATCGCCTCGGCGATGTCCTTGTCGAGCACGCCCAGTTCGGCGTTGACCTTCGCGGCGGCGCCCTTGATCCGGGCCAGGGCCTCGATGTGGGCGCGCTCGATGTGCTGCCCGGAGACCGGGAAGTTCTCGACCGCCCGCTGGGTCTGGGCCCGCCACTTGGCGTCCGCCGGCACGCGGACCTCGCCCATGGAGTCGTGTTCGACGCGGTAGTCACTCATGTCCGGTACAGCGTCCCGGCCGTCCGTGATGTTCCCGGCCGTCCCCCGTGAGGGTGAGCACGACGTACGGCGGCCGGGCCCGACACCGGGCCCGGCCGCCGTAACGCCTCCTCGGGCGCCGGGTGCGCTACGCCAGCCCGGGGCCCCGCACCGGGATCGACGTGAACGTGGGCGCCGGGGCCGGGTCCTTGAAGAAGTCGTTGCCCTTGTCGTCGACCACGATGAACGCCGGGAAGTCCTCGACCTCGATCTTCCAGACGGCCTCCATGCCGAGCTCCTCGTACTCGACGACCTCGACCTTCTTGATGCAGTCCTGCGCGAGGCGGGCGGCGGGACCGCCGATGGAGCCGAGGTAGAACCCGCCGTGCGACCCGCACGCGTCCGTGACCTGCTGCGACCGGTTGCCCTTCGCCAGCATCACCTTGGAGCCGCCCGCCGCCTGGAACTGCTCCACGTAGGAGTCCATCCGGCCGGCCGTGGTCGGCCCGAACGAGCCCGACGCGTACCCCTCGGGGGTCTTCGCAGGTCCCGCGTAGTACACGGGGTGGTCCTTCAGGTACTGCGGCATCTCCTCGCCCGCGTCGAGCCGCTCCTTGATCTTGGCGTGCGCGATGTCGCGCGCCACGACCAACGGCCCGGAGAGCGAGAGCCGCGTCTTGACCGGGTACTTGGTCAGCTCGGCGAGGATGGCGTCCATCGGCTGGTTGAGGTCGATCTTCACGACATCGCCGGCCTCGTCGAGGTGCTCGTCCGTGGTCTCCGGCAGGAACCGCGCCGGGTCCGTCTCCAGCTGCTCCAGGAACACGCCCTCGGCGGTGATCTTCGCGACGGCCTGGCGGTCGGCCGAGCAGGACACGGCGATCGCGACGGGGCAGGAGGCACCGTGCCGCGGCAGGCGGACGACCCGCACGTCGTGGCAGAAGTACTTGCCGCCGAACTGCGCGCCGATCCCGATCTTCTGCGTCAGCTCGAAGACCTTCTCCTCCAGCTCCTTGTCCCGGAACCCGTGCCCGAGCGGCGACCCCTCGGCCGGGATCTCGTCCAGGTAGTGCGCGGAGGCGTACTTCGCGGTCTTCAGCGCGTACTCGGCGCTCGTACCGCCGACCACGATCGCGAGGTGGTACGGCGGACAGGCGGCCGTGCCCAGCGAACGGATCTTCTCCTCCAGGAACTTCATCATGGACGCCTCGTTGAGGACGGCCTTCGTCTCCTGGTAGAGGAAGCTCTTGTTGGCGCTGCCGCCGCCCTTGGCCATGAACAGGAACTTGTAGGCGCCGCCGTCGGTGGCGTACAGCTCGATCTGCGCCGGCAGGTTCGACCCGGTGTTCTTCTCCTCCCACATGGTGAGCGGAGCCATCTGCGAGTAGCGCAGGTTCAGGTTCAGGTACGCGTCGTAGATGCCCTGGGAGAGGGCCCGCTCGTCGCCGCCCTCCGTGAGCACGTTCTGCCCGCGCTTGCCCATCACGATGGCCGTGCCCGTGTCCTGGCACATGGGCAGCACACCGGCGGCCGCGATGTTCGCGTTCTTCAGCAGGTCCAGCGCCACGAACTTGTCGTTGCTCGACGCCTCGGGGTCGTCGATGATCCGGCGGAGCTGCGCGAGGTGCGCCGGACGCAGATAGTGCTGGATGTCGTGGATCGCCTCGGCGGCCAGCTTGCGCAGCGCCTCCGGCTCCACCTTGAGGAACGTCCGCCCGTCGGCCTCGAAGGTGGAGACACCCTCGGAGGTCACCAGCCGGTACGGGGTGGTGTCCTCTCCCATGGGGAGCAGATCGGTGTACTCGAACTCAGGCATGTCGCCCATTCCTCACTCGGCACTCGGCGCTCGGCGCTCGACACAACGGCGCGGCTGGCCTCCATCGGCAGCGTCCACCAGCGTAGAACCTGGCTCGGAGGCCGGGCTTGTGAGGTAAGGCTCAGTTCGTCGGCCCCGAGTTGTCCACACCCCTGGTCGCGATCTATCGCGAGTGGGTACGCTGCTGCCGTGGACCTTCAGAAGCGCCCCACCCAGGAACCGCCGTTGTCCGCCGCCGAGCTGCGCGCCTCCGACGCCGACCGCGACCGGATCGCCGACCTCCTGCGCGACGCCCTCGCCGAGGGCCGTCTCACCGCGGAGGAGCACGCCGAGCGCGTCGAGGGCGTGCTCGCCGCGAAGACGGTGGGCGAGCTGGACGTCTTCGTACGGGATCTGCCGGCCGGCCAGGCCCGCAAGGCGGGGCCGGTGTATGTGCCGCCCGTCTCCTCCGTGCCCAACCGGCCGACGCCCGGCGCCATCCCGATCGACCCCGACGACCGGCTGGTCGCCGTCTTCAGCGCCTCGACGCGCAAGGGTCGTTGGCGGCCCGGCCGCCGTATCCACGCCTACGCGATATTCGGCAGCGTCGAGCTGGACCTGAGCGAGGCGCTCTTCGAGCACCGCCAGGTGATGATCAAGGTGTTCGCGGTCTTCGGCAGCGTCGAGATCCGGGTCCCGGAGAACGTCTCGCTGCGCGGCAGCGGCGGCGGTGTCCTCGGTGACTTCGCCGTGGACGCGCTGGACTCGGCCGAGACCGACGCCCCCGTGGTCTATGTGGACGGCCTGGCCGTCCTCGGGAGCGTCGAGGCGAAACCGAAGCGGGGCAAGGTGATCGCCGATCTCCTCGGCCGGGTCTCCGACCATGTCGCCCGCAAGGTGGACGATCATTTGCGCAAACACCTGGACCGTTGACGGTTGTGAATTCGACCACTCCCGGACGGCTCCCGAAGGGATCTGATCCGCTTGTGACCACACGGTGTTGACAACGAATTCCAGCGGTTCGGGACTCAGTGCATAGGCCCGCGCACAGCGGGTAGGCCTTGCTGCATCGTCTCTCGCTCGCGAAGCCGTCGTCAGGAGTAGACCGTGCTGCATCCGCCGCATTCGTCCCTGCAGGTCGCTGCTGTTCCGCCCCAGCGGGTGCCAGTGCGCGACAGGGACCAGGACGCCCCGTGGCACACGGAGGCCGTGTGCCGGCGTGACGAGGCCGGCCTGTTCTTCGCCCCCTCCAAGGAGCCCACCGCGTCCCGGCTCTCCCGCGAGGAGGCCGCCAAGCGCGTCTGCGCCCGCTGTCCCGTCATGGTCGAGTGCCGGGAACACGCACTCCTGCAACCCGAGCCCTACGGCGTCTGGGGTGGCCTCACCGCCGCCGAACGCCGCGTGGTGCTGGCCCGCAGGCGCCGCCGGGACCTCGAACTGAAGAAGGCCGCGCGGGCCAACGGGACGATAGCGGCGGCCGGTTAGCCCGCACCCGGCGCCGACTCGGCCTCGCGCACCCATCGGACAGGGCGCCCTCTCCGCACAAGAGGGCGCCCTGCCGATGCCGGGGGGCGTGCCCAGCCCGGCGGAGCTACTTGGCCTTCTCGAAGTCGATGGAGCTGTAGGCCCGCAGCTTGCTCAACCGATGCGTCGAGTCGATCCGCCGCACCGTCCCGGACTTCGACCGCATCACGATCGAGTCGGTGGTCGCGGTCTCCGACCGGTACCGCACCCCCCGCAGCAACTCGCCGTCGGTGATGCCGGTGGCCACGAAGAACACGTTCTCCCCGGAGACCAGGTCGTCGGTCGTCAGCACCCGGTCGAGGTCGTGCCCCGCGTCGATCGCCCGCTGCCGCTCCGCGTCGTCCTTGGGCCACAACTTGCCCTGGATCGTGCCGCCGAGACACTTCACCGCACAGGCCGAGATGATGCCCTCGGGCGTACCGCCCACCCCGAGCAGCAGATCGACGCCGGTGCCCTCGCGCAGCGCCAGGATCGAGCCGGCGACATCGCCGTCGGAGATCAGCTTGATCCGCGCCCCGGCCTCCCGGATCTCCTTGATGATGCCCGCGTGACGCGGCCGGTCGAGGATGACCACGGTCACATCGTCCGGCGCGGACCGCTTGGCCTTGGCGACCCGGCGGATGTTCACCGAGATCGGCGCGTCGATGTCCACGAAGTCGGCCGCCTCGGGCCCGGTGACCAGCTTGTCCATGTAGAAGACGGCCGACGGGTCGAACATCGTGCCCCGGTCGGCCGCCGCCAGCACGGCGATGGCGTTCGTCATGCCCTTCGCCGTCAGCGTCGTACCGTCGATCGGGTCCACGGCGATGTCGCACTCCGGGCCGGTGCCGTCACCGACGCGCTCGCCGTTGAAGAGCATCGGGGCCTCGTCCTTCTCGCCCTCCCCGATCACGACGACACCGTTCATCGACACGGTGGAGACGAGGGTCCGCATGGCGCGCACGGCCGCTCCGTCCGCCCCGTTCTTGTCCCCGCGGCCGACCCAGCGGCCGGCGGCCATCGCGGCCGCCTCGGTCACCCGTACGAGCTCCAGGGCGAGGTTGCGGTCGGGGGCCTCGGAGGGGACTTCGAGCTCGGACGGCAGATGATGGTTCTCGGTCATCGGAGCGCACCTTTCTGATACGACGACGGCCGGATGAGGGTTCCGCTCGACTCTATCGTCAGTTCGACAGAATGAGCAGGGGACCCCACGGATGAGCAGACCGGGGCACCTGCGACGATGAGGGCGTGGCAGGTACGAAAGGCAAGCAGACCGTTCGCGACATGGTCCTCTCCCTGGGGCTCATCATGCTGGCGGCGTGGGTCATCTATCTCTTCATCCCGCACGACGAGACCGAGCAGGAGCCCAAGCGCGTCGACTACCGCGTCGAACTGCTGACGGCACGTCGCGCGGCCTCCTACCCGGTGGCCGCGCCCGAGGGCCTGCCCGCCGCCTGGAAGGCGACCTCCGTCCGCTTCCAGGGCGACGAGTCCGACCACTGGCACCTCGGGTTCCACGCCCCCGACGGGCAGTACGTGGGCATCGAGCAGTCCGCCGAGAAGCCGTCCCGGTTCATCCCGGACGCCACCCAGGACGCGAAGAAGACCGGGGCCACGCAGGAGATCGGCGACCAGACCTGGGACCGCTACGAGGGCGACCGCTACGACGCCCTCGTCCTCCAGGGAGAGAACTCCACCACCGTGGTCACCGGCTCCGCCTCCTTCGCGCAGCTGACGAAGATGGCCGAGGCGCTCCGGACGGAGTGACCGAGCGGCGGGACGAGACGCACGAAGGGCCCCGGCGGTGCGCCGGGGCCCTTCGTCGTGGGTGCGGTGGGGCTCAGACCGTGGTGACGACGTGGTCGAAGTCCAGGCGCGGGGAGCGCGGGTGGGACGCGCCCTCGCCCGGCCGGCCGATGTTGACGACCATCAGCGGGGTGTGGTCGTCGTCCAGGAACTCCTTCTGGACACCGGCGAAGTCGAAGCCGGTCATCGGACCGGCGGCCAGGCCCGCAGCGCGGACACCGATGATGAAGTAAGCGGCCTGGAGGGCGGCGTTCATCCCGGCGGCGGACTCACGGGCCGCGCGCTCGGCGAAGAAGACGTCCTTGGCCTGCGGGAACGCGGGGAACAGGGTCGGCAGTTCCTCGTGGAACTCGTTGTCCGCGGCGAGGATCGCGACCAGCGGGGCGGCGGCCGTCTTGGCCTGGTTGCCCTCGGCCATGTGCGGCACCAGGCGCTCACGGGCCTCGGCGGAGCGGACCAGGACGATGCGCAGCGGGGTCTGGTTGAAGGCCGTCGGGCCGTACTTGACCAGGTCGTAGATCGCCTGCACCTGCTCGTCGGTCACCGGCTCGTCGGTGAACGTGTTCGCGGTGTGGGCCTCGCGGAACAGCAGGTCCTGGGCGGCGGGGTCGAGAGCGAGCGACATGGAACAACCTTCGTGCGAGGGCGATGTGGGGTGTACGTCCCCGACGATACGCCGATGAAGTTCAACATTCAACAAAGAGCGGGGCGCAGTGATCCGCTTCACAGCGCCTGAGCGCGTCGGCGGGACCGTGGCTGCGGGTGGCGTGGCCGAGCAGGGCCGCGCCCGAGCGGGTCAGGACTCGGCCCCGCCCTCCCCCTCCTCGTCCTCCGCCAGCGCCGCGTCCAGCCGCGCCCGGGCCCCCTCCAGCCAGCGTCGGCAGACCCTGGCGAGCTCCTCGCCGCGCTCCCAGAGGGCGAGGGACTCCTCCAGCGTCGTACCGCCCGCCTCCAGGCGTCGGACGACCTCGATCAGCTCGTCCCGCGCTTGCTCGTACCCGAGGGCGCGGTCGGCCTCCGAAGCCCCGGCGGCCTCGCTCGTCCCCTCGGCCTCACTCACGTTGCTGGTCATGCGGCCCACCTTATGCGTCCCCTCCGACAGTCCCGGTCCCGTCCACGGCCCCTGCTCCGTCGACCCGGACGACGAACTCGCCCTCGGCCACCCGCGCCCGCAACGGCTCCTCCGGCCCGACCTCGCCGGGGGCGCGCACCACATGCCCGTCCGCCTTCTGCAGCACCGCGTACCCCCGCTGGAGCGTCGCGGCGGGGGAGAGGGCCACCACGCGCGCGTGCGTGTGCGTCAACTCCGAGGAGGCGCGGTCCAGATGGTGCCCGAGGCAGCGGCGCCCCCGGTCGAGCAGCGAGGCCACGTGGTCGGCACGCTCGTCGATCATGCGATGCGGGTCCTCCATCGAGGGGCGCGCCAACGCGTGCGCCAGCCCCCGCTCCTCCCGCTCCACGAACGCCCCCACACACCGTCGCGCCCGGTCCCGCAACCACCGCACCCGCTCGTACTCCTCGCCCACGTCCGGTACGACCTTCTTGGCCGCGTCGGTCGGCGTGGACGCGCGCAGGTCGGCCACGTAGTCCAGCAACGGGGTGTCCGGCTCGTGCCCGATCGCCGACACCACCGGCGTACGACAGGCCGCGACCGCCCGGACGAGCTGCTCGTCGGAGAACGGCAGCAGGTCCTCCACGCTGCCGCCGCCGCGCGCCACCACGATGACGTCCACGCCCGCCAGCGCGTCCAGCTCCTTCACCGCCTGCACGACCTGCGGCACGGCGTGCACGCCCTGCACGGCGACGTTGCGCACCTCGAAGCGGACGGCCGGCCAGCGGTGCCGCGCGTTCTCCAGCACGTCCCGCTCGGCCGCGGAGGCCCGGCCGCAGACGAGCCCGATCAGCTGCGGCAGGAAGGGCAGCGGCTTCTTCCGCTCGGGCGCGAACAGCCCCTCGCTCGCCAGCGACTTCTTCAACTGTTCCAGCCGGGCGAGCAGTTCACCCACCCCGACCGGCTTTATCTCGGTGGCCCGCAGCGACAGCTGCCCGCGCGGCGCGTACCACTCGGGCTTCGCCAGGACGACGACCCGGGCGCCCTCGCTCACCACGTCGGCCACCGAGTCGAACACCTGGCGGTAGCAGGTCACGCCCACGGAGATGTCGTGCGACGGGTCCCGCAGCGTGAGGAACACGACGCCCGCGCCGGGGCGCCGCGACAGCTGGGTGATCTGCCCCTCGACCCATACCGCGCCGAGCCGGTCGATCCAGCCGCCGATGAGGCGGGAGACCTCGCCGACGGGGAGGGGGGATTCGGCGGATGTGTTCAGAGCCATGCGGCCGAGCGTAGTGGGGGGCGCGGACAAGGCCGCCTCATGGCTCGGGGGTTCGGGTTTCGTCGGCGGGTGCGCTCCGGTGGGGCTTCTCGCGCAGTTCCCCGCGCCCCTGAAAAGCAGGGGCTGCGCCCCGTGCTTTTCAGGCCCGCAGGGCCGTGGTCTTTCAGGCCCGCAGGGCCTGGTCTTTTAGGGGCGCGGGGAACTGCGCGACCAGCCCCCACGCACCCGCACCCGCCGACGAAACCCGAACCCCCGAGCCATGAGGCGCCCCCGTCGGCCAAGCCCCCCGCAGGGAACCCCCTACGATGGAAGACATGACCGCTTCGCCTGGCCGCCGCCGTGTCCTCCTCGCCGCCCCGCGCGGCTACTGCGCGGGTGTCGACCGCGCGGTGATCGCCGTCGAGAAGGCCCTGGAGCAGTACGGGGCCCCGATCTACGTCCGCCACGAGATCGTCCACAACAAGTACGTTGTGCAGACCCTGGAGAAGAAGGGCGCCATCTTCGTCGAGCAGACGGAGGAGGTCCCCGAGGGCAACATCGTCATGTTCTCGGCGCACGGCGTCGCCCCGACCGTCCACGAAGAGGCCGCCCGCGGCAAGCTCGCCACCATCGACGCGACCTGCCCGCTGGTCACCAAGGTCCACAAGGAAGCGATCCGGTACGCCAACGAGGACTTCGACATCCTCCTGATCGGACACGAGGGACACGAAGAGGTCATCGGCACCTCGGGCGAGGCACCGGACCACATCCAGCTGGTCGACGGCCCCGAGGACGTCGCCAAGGTCGAGGTCCGCGACCCGTCCAAGATCGTGTGGCTCTCCCAGACCACCCTCTCCGTCGACGAGACGATGGAGACCGTCGGCGCGCTCAAGGAGAAGTTCCCGCTGCTCGTCTCGCCGCCCAGCGACGACATCTGCTACGCCACGCAGAACCGTCAGCTCGCCGTGAAGCAGATGGGCGCCCAGGCGGAGCTGGTCATCGTGGTCGGCTCCCGCAACTCCTCCAACTCGGTCCGCCTCGTCGAGGTCGCCAAGCTCGCCGGCTCCCGCGAGGCGTACCTCGTGGACTTCGCCAGCGAGATCGACGAGGCCTGGCTGGAGGGCGTGGAGACCGTCGGCGTCACCTCGGGCGCCTCGGTGCCGGAGGTCCTCGTCGAGGAGGTCCTGGAGTGGCTGTCCCAGCACGGCTTCGAGGACGTCGAACTGGTGAAGGCGGCCGAGGAGTCGATCACCTTCTCCCTGCCCAAGGAACTCCGCCGAGACCTGCGCGAGGAGGCGGCCTCCCTGGTCGCCGAGCGCACCGGCCAGGGCGCCTGACCCTCCGGACCCGCGCGTACGGCCCCGGAACGTGAAGGTTCCGGGGCCGTCCCCGTTCGGTGACGTGAGGATTCCGGCCCCCGTCGGCGGTCGCCCCCCTCGCCGACGTGACTGTCAGTCGTACGACGTAACGTAGGGCCATGCACATCTTCGGCGTGGACATCGGCGGTTCCGGGATCAAGGGCGCTCCCGTGGACCTGGAGCTGGGCGACCTGGCGGACGAGCGGTACAAGGTGCTGACCCCGCACCCGGCGACGCCCGACGCGGTGGCCGACGGGGTCAAGGAGGTCGTCGACCACTTCGGCTGGACCGGCCCGGTCGGCATCACCTTCCCCGGCGTGGTCACGGGCGGTGCCACGATCCGTACGGCGGCCAATGTCGACAAGAGCTGGATCGACACCGACGCGCGCGCCCTGCTCGGCGACCGGCTCGGCGGCCTGCCGGTGACCGTGGTGAACGACGCGGACGCGGCGGGTGTCGCCGAGGTCCAGTTCGGCGCCGGGCGCGGCCGGCGGGGCACGGTCATCCTGCTCACCTTCGGCACGGGCATCGGCAGCGCGGTCTTCTCCGACGGCGTCCTCGTCCCCAACACGGAGCTGGGCCACCTGGAGCTGAACGGCCACGACGCCGAGACGCGCGCCTCCACCAAGGCCAAGGAGGACCACGAGCTGACCTACGAGCACTGGGCCAAGCGCGTCACCAAGTACCTGGCCCACGTCGAGATGCTCTTCTCGCCCGAGCTCTTCATCATCGGCGGCGGCGTCAGCCGCAAGTCCGCGAAGTTCCTCCACCTCATCGAGGGCATCAGAGCGGAGATCGTCCCGGCCCAGCTGCAGAACAACGCGGGCATCGTGGGCGCGGCGATGAGAGCGGCGAAGGCCGGCTAGGCGGGTGCGGGTGCGCTGTCGGGTGCGCTGTCGGGTGCGGCTCCGGTGGGGGCTGGTCGCGCAGTTCCCCGCGCCCCTGAAAAGCAGGGGCTGCGCCCCTTGCTTTTCAGGCCCGCAGGGCCTGGGTCTTTAGGGGCGCGGGGAACTGCGCGAGAAGCCCCACGCACCCGCACCCGTACGACGGCCTCTCGCGCCCCGGCACACGAGCGCCCCCTACCCCCGCGGCACGGTACGGCGCGGCTGGGCCGGGGGTCGTGGTGACCGGGGCCCGACGGGCCGGTGGTCGTACGATCCCGGTCCGCGCGTGCCAGGCGCCGCTCCCCGCCCCTGCCCGCCGACCCGAGCCCGCCCCGCCCGGCCCGAGCCGCCTCGCTCCCCCTCGCCCACCCGGTCCCTCTCGCGCTCCCGTTCGGCGGCCCGGCGGGCCATCAGCCGCAGCTTGCGGACGGTCACGATGATGCCGGCGACGAGGGTGCCGCCGTAGAGCCAGCCGGCCTGCATGGCGAGGGCGGTGACCAGGGCCATCAGATGCCCGCCGAGTCCGCCCTCGCCCTCGGCGAGCAGCGGCAGCCCGACCGCGAAGGCGATCGGTACGACGACGGGCGCGCTCGCCAGGTCACCGCTGCGCACCCACACCGCACTCAACGCGCTGACCAGCAGGAACAGCACCCCGTACAGGGAGGGGGAGGCGCCGAACAGCAGCCGGTCGAGGCCGGCGAGCACGAACATCGACGCCCCGCAGAAGACCCCGCAGCCAAGGCCGGTGAGGCGCGGATCCGGCATCCGGCGCACGGCCCGCGCGATGCTCCGCACGGCTCGGACCGGAGGCGGTACGGGCCCGCGCGCGACCGGAGCACGACGCGGCACACCCGCGCCGGGAACCCGCCCCCCTCTGCCCGCCTGCGGCGGAAGGGACGAGGTGCCGCGCTGCGGCCCGGTACGAGCGGGATGCGGGGGGTACGTCCTTTGCTGCTGCTCCACTCGTCCAACTTAGGTCGGTTAATGTGCCGAATGGGTTCACAGACACGCCGTCGAGTGGACCTTGGCCAAGCGTTCGATACCTCGCCGGGGCGGGTGCCGGTACGCCGTAAACTGGGGGATCGGCCGGCCTTCCGGCCGCTGGGGCACGATCCGCCGGACAGGCTTTGGGCCGGCCCCAGGCCCAGCCGCTCCAGCCCCGGCCGCCTGGCCCTCCTACGTACGGGAAGTCGCAAACGTGTCGCTCACGATCGGAATCGTCGGTCTGCCCAACGTCGGCAAGTCGACCCTGTTCAACGCCCTGACCAAGAACGACGTGCTGGCGGCCAACTACCCGTTCGCCACGATCGAGCCGAACGTCGGCGTCGTGGGCGTCCCGGACGAGCGCCTGACGAAGCTGGCCGAGATCTTCAGTTCGCAGAAGATCCTCCCGGCGACGGTCGACTTCGTCGACATCGCGGGCATCGTGCGCGGCGCCAGCGAGGGCGAGGGCCTCGGTAACAAGTTCCTCGCGAACATCCGCGAGTCGGACGCGATCTGCCAGGTCATCCGTGCCTTCCAGGACGAGAACGTCGTCCACGTCGACGGCAAGGTCTCGCCCAAGGACGACATCGAGACGATCAACACCGAGCTGATCCTCGCCGACCTGCAGACCATCGAGAAGGTCCTGCCGCGCCTCCAGAAGGAGTCGCGGATCAAGAAGGACATCGCGCCGAAGGTCGCCGCCGTCGAGGCCGCCAAGGAGATCCTGGAGAAGGGCGACACCCTGTTCTCGCAGGGCATCGTGCAGGGCTCCGGCAACGAGGAGCTCCTCCACGACCTGCACCTGCTCACCACCAAGCCGTTCCTGTACGTCTTCAACGTCGACGAGGACGAGCTGACCGACGAGGACTTCAAGAACGAGCAGCGCGCCCTGGTCGCCCCCGCCGAGGCGATCTTCCTCAACGCCAAGCTGGAGGCGGACCTCGCCGAGCTGGACGAGGCGGACGCGATGGAGTTGCTGGAGTCGGTCGGCGCGGAGGAGCCGGGCCTCGCCACCCTCGCCCGGGTCGGCTTCGACACCCTGGGCCTGCAGACCTACCTCACGGCCGGCCCCAAGGAATCCCGCGCCTGGACCATCAAGAAGGGCGCGACGGCCCCCGAGGCGGCCGGCGTGATCCACACCGACTTCCAGAAGGGCTTCATCAAGGCCGAGGTCATCTCCTTCGCCGACCTGGTGGAAACCGGCTCGGTGGCCGAGGCCCGCGCCAAGGGCAAGGCCCGCATGGAGGGCAAGGACTACGTCATGCAGGACGGGGACGTCGTCGAGTTCCGGTTCAACGTGTGACCAGTTCGTTGCCGCACGTCAGATAGTTTCGGCAGACGCGCAGGTCGGAAGGGGTCGGACTCGGACGAGTCCGACCCCTTCCCCATTCCCGTGCGGACGGCGTGCAGACGTCTCATCGGCTTCGCGGCGGCGTGAGCCTGTCCAGGTCGAGGCTGATGTCGAAGGGCACCGGGCGCTGGAGGGTGCCCCGGAAGATGCCGGCGGGCGCGTATGCGCCGGTCGGTCCGTCGAGCTCGTAGACATGGACGACAGGTGCCCCGTCCTCGTCTTCGACGCACCAGTAGTGCGGGATCCCGGCCTCCGCGTACTCGCGAAGCTTCACGGTGCGGTCACGGTGGGCGGATTCCGGTGACACGGCCTCGACGACGAGCTTCACGTTCTCCGGGGCCTACCAGGTGCGGTCGGGGTCGTAGGACAGGTCCGTCAGCAGGAGGTCCGGCTCCGGGCGGTTGCGGGCATCGAGGCGGATCGTCATCTCACGCTCGACCTCGAAGCCTGGCGGAGCCTGCGCCATGAGCGTGGTCGTCAGGGCGGTGACGAGGCGGCCGTGCCAGGACCGCTGGGGCGACAGCCTGAAGACGAGTGCTCCGTCGATGAGCTCGGTGTGGCGGGGCGCCTCGGGGAGGCGGTCCAGGTCCTCCGCGAACCAGCCCTCCGCGCGCGGAGGGCGCATCCAGCCGGGCCGAGCGGTCATGAGCCAACCCTAGCGATCGGGCCCCTGGTCCTTCCCTGCCGTGGTCGTCGGCCGCCCCGTGGCGAACGCGACCGCGTCGGCGAGGTCGAAGAGGCGGCAGTGGGCGTGACCGACCTGGCCGGAGCGCACCGCTCCGGTCGCCTCGTAGGCGGCCCCCACCGCCGCGAACGGCGAGGAGTCCAGGCGCGCGTCGGTGTCCGCGTGCGGGCTCGCGGAGCGGCTCGGAACGCGGTACTCCGCCAGGTGGAACGCGGTGCACGCCTCGAAACCGACGCCCATCAACAGCACCCGGGCGCCGAGCTCTTCCAGTCTGCCCAGCGGTGACTCCTCGCCCAGGGCGCAGTCGGGGGAGTGGCCGGAGGTGACGTGGTCAGCCCGCGCGCCCAAGGCGGTGAAGGCACTCCACGGATGAGCGCTGCGCAAGGCGGCGGGCCGGGCCCGTACCGTCTCGGCCAGGACGCCGACGCCGGAGCCCGGCGCGGTGTACGGGCCGGACGCGGGCGTCCGGCCGGGGGCCTCCTCAGGTGCCGGGGTGTAGACCACGAGCGTCCCGCTGGGTCCGAGGACGTCCGACAGCGCGCTCACCATGGTCTCCGCGCCGCTGGAGACGGGCCCGACGGTACTCAGGGCGGAGTGCACGAGGACGGTGTCCCCGGCCCGGAGCCCCAGTCCGCGAAGGTCCTGGACGAGGTCCGCTCTGCCGCGCAGCGCCCCCGCGGGTACGGGCCGACGCCGCACGGCCTCACGCAGCTCCGTCACGAACCGCTCGCCCGCGGGCAGCAGTTCGCCGCAGTCGAGCAGCGTGTGGGCGGCGGCGTCGGTGTGTTCGCGCCAGGTGTCGTACTCGCGTCGCGCACGCTCGCCTCCCGCCCCGGAGGCGAGTTCGGCGCGCCAGAAGTCCGTCACACCCAGATGCGCGTACGTCCCCTGGAGCAGCGCCCCGGCGGGCCGCGGGTCCGGCCGCCACGGAGCGTGGTAGCGGGCCTCCGTCGGAGGGCCGTGCAGCGGCAACAGGTCCAGCAGCGCGCCGAGTTGGACGTGCAGGAACTCGTGCACGAGGGTCAGTGCGAGCAGCACCGGGTCCTCGGGCAGGGAGGCGGCGACGGCACCGAAGGCGCGCCGGGCCGCCGAACTCACCTCGGTGCCGTCGGGTTCGGGACGCAGCGGGACCACGGTGGTCAGGCCGGCGGCGATGGTCTGCGCGTGCCAGGGATGCCGCCGCACGAGCACGGCCCAAGCGGCACGCAGCGCCCGTGTCCACTCTTGCGCCTGTCCGGCGGTGAGCGGTTCGGTGAGTTCGTGACCGTGCGCCTCACGGAACGGGCCGCGGTCGGCGAGCCGCAGTGCGAGTGCCATGCCGTCGCTGACGGCGTCGACGCGGTGCCACGCCCGCCGGCCCGGACCCGCCGCGAGTTGCTCCAACCACCGCAGATCGGTGGGCAGTCCGCGTTCCAGCGCCGTGAGGGCCCGAGTCAGGCCCTCGTCCAGGTAGGGGTGCAGCATGACCTCGCGCCAGGCCGCGCGGTCCCGCCGGTTCAGTTCCACCAGGCGGCGGTACACCGCTTCCGCCGCGCGCTCCTCCGGATGTCCGTGCGCTGTTTGGCGCAGGGCCCGCACCATCAGCATGCGTTTGCTCAGTTGCCCGTTCCGCAGCAGGTCCACGGCGGTCGCGCCGCCGCGGGCGCGGGCGAGGGCGCGGAAGACGGGGGCGGGGACGGTGTGCGGGACGAGATCCTGGCGGGGGCGTGGTGCGACACCGGCGCCCTGCCCTGTCGCTGCTGTCATCGGGACGCCTTCCGCCGGGGCACGGTCAGTGCGGCGACGTCCCGGCGCAGCCGGGCACCGATGTGGTCGACCAGCACCGCCAGGTCGTCGCAGTACACGGAGGGAGCCGAGAAGACGGGGGTGGCGTCGGGAGAGTATCTGTGGGCGTACAGGCCGCCGCCGCACACACGGGAGCGGACGCAGGAGCGGCAGACGGGGCCGAGCCCGCCCAACCCGCGCTGCCGGGCGCGGAAGGCGGGATGCGCGGCGGCGTCGGCGAAGGTGTCGCGGAACACGTGCAACCCGGTCTCGGGTGCCCCGGGATAGCTCACCTTCAGCGAGTCGGCCTGCTCGATCGCCCCGTCGGTCTCCACGACGACGAGGTCGATGGGGGTGAGCCCGACGACCTCGCTGCGGGCGGCACCGCCGAGCAGCAGCACCATGATCTCCTCGAACAGCCGGATGCCGGTCTCCCGGCTGGGGGCGCCGTACCAGCGGTCGAAGACCGCGCACAGCCAGTCGGCGTACGGGGTGCCCCGCAGGGGCGCGCCCGGTGCGGGAGGGGCCGACGGCGGCGAGGTCCGTGCGGCGAGCCCGGGCGGCGGAGCCTGCCAGGTCCCGTGCGGAAGTAACAGGTCCAGCCGGGGCGGAGCGAACCGCAGGAGCGCGTCGTACGTCTCCAGCGGGTCGGCGGTGGGGTCGATCACGCACAGCAGGCCGGCGAACAGGTGTCGGTGGGGCGGGCTCGTCAGCAGTTCTAGGGCGCGGGCGGTGGCGGAGTGGCTGCCTCGTCCGTCGGCCCGCCGCCGGTGCCGGTCGTGCCCGGCCGGGGTGCCGTCCAGGCTCACCCCGATCCGGACCCCGTGCCGGTCGAGAACGGGGAGCAGCCGCGGGTCCTCGGCCAGCCGGATGCCGTTGGTCTGCAGGGCGAAGCGCGGCGTGGCGATCCCGGCCAGGGCGTCCGCGACCGTCCCGAGGAGCGTTTCCAGGTATTCCGCCCCGACGAGCAGGGGCTCGCCGCCGTGCAGCACCACATGCACCTCGGACAGCCCGTGCTCCGCGGCGTGTTCGGCCATCAGTCGCGCCGCCCGCCGCACCGTCGCCGGAGCCATGCTCCGGGGCCGTTCCCGCCAACTCTGGTCGGCCGCCTCGTACATGTAGCAGTACGTACAGGCCAGGTTGCACCGGCTGTGGATCTTCAGCAGGAACTGCCGGAAGGGCACGGACTCCGTCCCGCTGTCCGGTGCGGCGGGCGGGGCGTGGGTGGCGGACATCGGCATCGATCGCTCTGGTACGGCGGCGGAGGAAAGAGGCCATCATAGGTACCCCGTGGGCGCCGTGTGGCTCTTGGGGCGGATGAGGTCAACTGGATCAGGTAGTCGGTGGTTCGATGTCCGAGTCGAGTCGTTTTCCGGCCAGTATCGTCCGCGTCGTGGGGTGTGTCTCGCCCAGCTTGTCCTGGGCCCTTCGCGCCGCCTCCGCCGCCAGCCGCGCCGCCTCCTCGACACGGCCGATCGCCCGCAGGCTCAGGCCCAGGTTGGAGGTGATGCTGATGGAGTCGTAGTGGTCGGGCCCCAGGATGTCGAGGAAGTACCGTCGGGCGCGCCGGTCCCACTCGACGGCCGCTTCCAGGTCGCCGGCCAGAGCGAGGTCGTTGGCGTGATTGATCATGCAGCTGAGGCTGTACGGGTGACTCTCCCCGACGATCCGTGACATCTGGTGCAGGGCCTTGTGGGACAGCTCGCGGGCGGAGTCCGTACTGCCCGTCAACCGCTGGTACACCGAGAGGTTGGTGGCGCAGGCCAGCGTGACGGGATGTTCCGCACCCAGGTAGGCGCCGTAGCGGTCCATGGCCCGTTCTGCCAGCTGCCGTGCTCGTTGTGGCTCCCCGAGCGCCGCCAGGTCGCAGGCGAGACCGCAGGCCGCGGCGAGCGTGTCCGTGTGCTCCGTGCCGTGCGCCTCGACGTACCGGGAGTGGATGTCCTCGTCGATCTTCTTCGCCTGCTCGTAGTCACCGGCCCGGCGCAGGGCGACGGCGAGGTTGCGGCGGGTCCTCAGCGTCTCCGGGTGACTGTCCCCGAGGGTCTGCTCGTACCACTGGACGGTGGTGCGCAGCAGGTCCAGGGCCTCCCTCAGACTCCCCGTCTCACGCAGATCCCGAGCGTAGTTGCTGGCGAACAGCAGGGAGTAGAAGTTGTCCCGGCCGCGCGCCTCGCTCTGCTGCCGGTAGGCGAGTTCGTGGAGATCGAGGGCCGCCCGGCGATCACCCGCGAGGTACTCCGACATACCGAGGTTGCTGGTGTACATGAGGGTGCGCGGGTGGTCGTCCCCCAGCGTCCGCAGGGCTCCGTCGAGGGTCTTGCGGTCGAGTTCCCGGGCCTCCACGTACCGGCCCAGCGCGCGCAGGTCGGCGGCGACGTTCCCGGCGGCCGCGAGCGTGTGCGCGTAGTCCGGGCCCTTGGTGCGGTGGAACCGCTCGAAGGTGTCCCGGTCGATCTCGTACGCCTTCTCCAGCCGCCCCCTGGAGCGCAGCACGTTGCCGAGCTGGATGCGGAGCATCAGGGTCTGTGGGTCGTCGGGGTGCCCGATGCCGCACGTCTTCCAGCGGGCCAGTGTGCGTTCCGCGAGCTCCTGACCGTCTGCCCGCAGGCCGCGTTTCCACAGGTAACGCACGGAATCGGTGACCCACTTGCGCACTTCGGGATCCGGGCTCTCGGCGGCCAGGCTGGGCCGCAGATGGGGCAGCAGTTCCGCGTAACGGTCCCAGTCCGCGGGGACGTCGGGGTCACCCGGGTCGGCGTCCACCAGCGCGGCGTGCACCACCCCGCGTGCCTGCGGTTTGCGTGCGTCGTCGACCTGGTCGCGGATGACCGCCTGCACCAGCCGGTGCACCGTGAGCGTCGCGCTGCTCTGATCGCTCTTGGCCAGACCGAAACGATTGATCGCACGCACCAGTTGGGCGACGGCCATCTCGTCGCGCGGCTCACCCGACGGCAGGGTCAACGCCTTGGTGACGGCTTTGCTGTAGAGGAGCCGCAACGGAATGGGATCGGGCCCGAAGAAGGAGCAGATCTCCAGCATCTCGGCCGCGGCCTGATTGACCCGACGCAGTTCGTCCACCGCCAGGTTCCAGGTCGCCGCGGCCGAGTGGGGGTAGTCCCGCTCCGGTAGCTGGGTCGTCTGCAGCACCTCGGTGAGGCGGTCCTTGAGCAGTGCCAGATAGGTGGCCACCGGCATACTGCTCTCGCTCAGCCAGACCGCGGCCTGGGCGACGGCCAGCGGCAGGTCGCCCAGTTCCCTGGCCACCTCCTCGGCGTCGGAGGCCGTGAGTCCGGTGTTGAGGCGGTGCAACAGGTCGGTGCTCTCCTGACGCTGGAACACCTCGACCTCGACCAGTCCCGCGTCGTTCACCCAGGTCCGGTCGCGGGACGTGAGAAGGACATGCCCACCGGGCGGCCCCGTAGGGAGGAACGCCGCGAGTTGTTCGGGGCGTCCGGCGTTGTCGTAGACCAGAAGCCAGCGGTCGAAAGGCTCTCCCCGTCGTAACGCCCGCAGCACCGACTCCGCTGTGCTCCCCACGTCCTCGCCGACCTCCAGGCCGAGGCGGGGCGCGAGATCGGCGAGGGCTGGGCGGATCAGACCAGGTTGCGCGGCGGGGACCCACCAGACCACGTCATAGGCCGCTTTGAACCGGTGTGCGTACTCTTGGGCGATCTGCGTCTTTCCCACTCCTCCGAGCCCGTAGAGGACCTGTGTCGTGTTGCCGGAGGTGAAGCCGTTGCGCAGCCGCTCGAGCAAGAAGCCCCGGCCGGTGAAGGACACGTTCCTGGATGGAACTCGCTGTACCGAGGGGGAGGTGCCGGGAAACGGCGGGGCGGGTGCGTCGGGAGCCGGCGCGACGCTGCCCGGGACGCGGGCGCGGCGGACCGGGCCGACGACCGACAGCAGTTGGGCCTCCGCCTCCTCGGGGGTGCAGTGGGTGAGGTCGGCGGCGAACCGTCCCCGGAAGGGGGCCCGAGCGGTGGTCTCGAACTCCTGGACGCGTACCGCGAGCAGAGCTCTGTCGGCGCTCTCCAGACCTCGCAACTGCTTCCAGACCTCCTGGGCACGCCGCTGCGCCATGTACTCGGGGGAGAGCAGGGCGAGCAGCCGTCCACGCCCCTTCAGGACGGGGGCGACCTCGGGCAGTGTCCCGGCGTCGGGTTCGGCGGTGCTGTGCAGCGAGACCTGGTATCCGATGACCTCCAGCCTGGCCGCGATCCATTCCGCCCACATCCGGTCGGCCGAGGCGTAGCTGACGTGGATGCGCGGCCACGACGTCCTGGGGTCGAGGTAGGCGGCACGCATCCGCTGCCGCTCGTCCTCCGGATGAGGGGCGAGGGATCGCACCCGGCCGTCGGTGATCCACGAGGTGAGCCGCTCGAACGCCGCGAGCAGGTTTCCCGGCTGGGAGGGCCGGTCCCGGACCGTGGCCGGTATCTCGGCGTAGGCGTAGTACTTCTTGTAGGGGACCTCGACCTCTCCCCAGTACTGGTCCTGCTCCGATTCGCCCAGCCAGGAGAGGAACGGTCCGAACTCGGCCCGGGCCAGGTCGCGGCCCCATTCGAGCAGTTCCTGTTCGCCGTCCTCGACACGCATGGGGACGGGGAGGATGCGCACGGGGTGGCGCACCTCCGAGGCCACCGACTGCGCGACGTCCAGGCCGCCTTCGATGCTCTGGTGGTTCAGCACGAACCCGTCGACGAGGACGTCCGGCATGACGGTGGTGCAGATCCCCGAGATGTCGCTGACACCGGTGCGGCTGTCGATGAGCACGTAGTCGTACGAGGCTTTCATCTCCTCCCGCAGCACCTGGAGGAAGGAGCCGCCGCCCAGACGTTCGTAGAACGCGCGCCAGTTGAAGCTGGTGACGTCCGCGGAGTACGAGGGGGACATGCGCCCGGCGGGCAGGAAGTCGAGCCGGCCGCCCCCGGGGAAGCGCAGGTCCAGGCCGGTGGTGCGAGGGCCGAGCCGGGCGTGGGAACGCAGTTCGTCCTCACTCATCACGGTGGTCCCGGCGCCGGGGGCCGGCGGTTCCCCGGGGCGTATCACCTGTCCGACGAAGGAGTTCACCATGTTGATCAGGCCGTCGGTGTCCCGCAGCTTCGGGTCGAGGAGGAAAGGGCGCAGATACCGGTGCAGCCCGGGGGCCTCGAGGTCCCAGTCGACCAGCAGCACCCGCTTGCCGTTGCTGGCCATGATCCAGCCGACGTTGACCAGGGCCATCGTGCGGCCCGTTCCACCCTTATAGCTATAAAAGGTGACTATCCGGCCGGTCTCCTGAGCCTCGGTCTCAGAGCTCATCGTCCTGATCCTTCCGCAGGGGCGTACGACCCGGCGGCTCGGTCGGATCGTCGGTGCCGGAGGGCGGCGTGTACGGGACGTTGAGTCCCGGCATGGGCGGTGCCGACGGCCCGGCGGGCAGCCGGCGCGGCACGGCCTGCTCCATGAGGCGGTTCTGGGCGACCACCACCATGCGGGCCAGCCTGCTCTCGAACCGTTGTCTTTCGACCTGGACCTGGAACAGCGGATCGTAGGGGTCGTTGCGCCGCATCCAGTTGCGTCTGAAGACCTGCTGAAGGTCGGTCCACAGCTTCTCGTCGACGGATTCCTCGTCCGTCTCGTGACACGGCACGAGGACGCCGGTGACAGGGTGGTTCTGCCGGTCGTAGTCGGACAGCGGAGCGCGGTACTGGCCTTCCCGGGCGGCCCACGCGTCGACCAGCAGCACGGAGGTCTGGTTGTTGTGCATGGCCTCGTCGAGCTTCTCGCCGAGGCCCCGGTCGACGACCTCCAGGCTGCTCGTGCACCCCTCGTCGATGATCACGCGCTGCGCCCGGTAGGCCACGGTGGGGTGGATCGGCGGGTGGTACGGCGTCCAGTCGAGCGGTGAGGGCCCGTAGTACTCGGGGCGCTGGCGGCCCGTGGGCAGGGGGTCGGTGACGCCCGCGGCGATGAACACCCGGACGTGACCCGTGGTGCGTCTCCCCGGGCCCGCGGGTTCCCGCCCCTCGAAGGGGCTGCGCACGGTCCCCAGGTCGAGGCCCTGCGCACGGGGCAGCCGGAAGAGATCGGCGACGTGGTGCACCCGCTTCGCGACGAGTTCCAGCACGGCGCGGTAGGCGCGGCCCCCCGGAGCGGACCGCAGCAGCCCCATCAGCCCCTGCTCCAGGTACTCCTGACCCATCGCCGGTTCGAAGTACTGGTACTTGCTGATCTCCGGCGGCATCGCATGGTGCAGGGGGACCCAGAGGACCGGTATGAGCGCCGGTACCTCGATGTCGGTCTGCTCGCGGTATTTCAGCAGCCGGGATTCGAAGGCGGCCCATTCCTTGCCGCAGTAGGGACTGTTGACATAGGCGGGTGAGCAGAGGGCCACCAGCGCCCGGCAGTGCCCGATCTCGTTGCCGAGCGCGCTCTCCCAGTCCATGCCCAGGCCGATCCGCTCGATGTCGAGGAACGGCTGTTGTCCGCCGCAGTCCGCGCCCAGGCGGCTCAGCTCTGCCAACAGGTCGTCGTAGAAACGACGCACGAAGGCGCTACCCCGGTCGTCCCGGCGCGCATAACTGAGGAAAAAGTACGGCTCTCGCTCCAAAGCACCCCCCGGCCGGCGTATCCGGCCGCAGGCGTTTCACCGCGCCTATGAGCCGGGATACGTGCGTGGCAACGTGATACCCCGCTGGACCGGGGCTCAACTCACCGAGGAGGGACGGATCGTAGTTGGCCGAAAGGCGGTGAGGAAGGCTGTGGACGGGTCAGAGAAGTGCCGACGCGAACGCGGCGAAGCTCTCGCCCGACGGGAATCGCACATCATGGAGCACCGACGCGAGAACCGTGTCCGGCAGGTCCTCGAGCGCTTCCATGGGCAGGTCGGTGATGTCCACCAGGTCCGAGACGTACTCGGGGCCGCTCGTCTCTCTCAGCACCTGAAGTGCCTTTCTACCTCGCGCGCGCCGATGGGGCGTGTGCTTCTTGTGGTCCGGTGCCACGCCGGGGACCGGGCGACGGGACAGAGCCTAGTCGCAGAGCGGCTCTGTTACGCAGCCGGAAGGCTCGCAAGAGGGAAATTCCCACCCTCTGCCACCGGTGTTCGGTGAGTTCCCTGTCGGAAACGTGCCGGTTCGGGGTGTCGATCTCCTGCGCTGGGCAGCTTCCGAGCAGGTCGGCACATCGGGCCGGGGGAGGGGGACCACATGTGGGTGGCATGGGCGATTCTTGGCGTGCTCGTCGTGTTCAACGGTGAGTTCCGGGTGCTGGCGGTCGCCGCCGGAGCGCTCCTGTTGTGGGCCGGACACAAGCGCGGCAGCATGCTGCTGACGGCGGCCGGGGCGGGGTTCCTCGCGCTGATGCTGTACGCGGTGTACTGATCCCGGCGCCGGCGGGCCGCTGAGGCCCTTCGTGGCTCAGGCCCCCGCCAACCCCGTCTTCACGCCCGCGCCGCACAACGGCACCACCGCGGTCCGCGATCCCAGCGCTCCCTCCCGAACCGCCGCCCAGCAGGCCACGCCCGTGGACTCGACGTACAGGCCGCGGGAGGCCAGGTCGCGCTGGGCATGGCGGATCTGATCCTCCGTCACCGTGAGGAAGGCGCCGCCCGAGTCGCGGACGGCGCGGAGGATCTGGCGGGCCCGGGGCGGGCGGGGGATGGCGATGCCCTCGGCGAAGGTGGGTGCCGCGGGAGTCGTTCCGACGAGGTCGTCGGCGCCCTCGGTCCAGGCGTGGGCGAGCGGCGCCACGGCGGCGGACTGGACGGCGTAGAGCGCGGGACGGCGGTCGATGAGGCCCGCCGCGTGCAGTTCGGCGACGGCGAGGGCCGCGCCCAGCAGCAGTGTGCCGTTGCCTACCGGTACGACGATCACCTCGGGGAGGCGGCCGCCCAGGTCCTCCCACAGTTCGTGGACGTACGTCTTGGTGCCGTGCAGGAAGTACGGGTTGTAGACGTGCGAGGCGTAGAAGACGCCGTCCTCGTCCGCCGCCGCGCGGGCCACCCGGGCCGTGGCCTCGCGGTCGCCGTCGACGAGGTGGAGCTGCGCGCCGTGCGCCCCGATCTGCTCCAGCTTCTTGTCCGACGTGCCGGCCGGGACGTACACCGTGCAGGGCAGCGCGGCCCGTGCGCAGTACGCGGCGACCGCCGTGCCCGCGTTGCCGCTGCTGTCGGCGATCACCTGCCGGGGGCCGAGCCGCAGGGCCAGCTCGGCGAGGAGGACCGCGCCCCGGTCCTTGAAGGACAGCGTCGGCATCAGGAAGTCGAGCTTGGCCTGGATGCCCTCCCGCAGTTCGACGAGCGGGGTCCGGCCCTCGCCCAGCGACACCGTGGGCGAGGCCAGGGGGAGGCATTCCGCGTACCGCCAGAGCGAGTTCACCCGGCCGGAGAGCGACTTCAGCGATGCCGGCGTGGGCGCGAAGTCCAGGTCCAGGGGGCCCCGGCAGGCCGGACAGCACCAGGCGAGGGAGGCGGCGGGGACGCGCGTACCGTCCGTCGGGCAGAAGCGATCCGGCAGAGGGGTCATGCACCGAAGATTAGTTGCGGAGGAGCACGTCGGCAGGGACGGCGGGCTGGTGGCCCAGGGACCCGGGTGACCCAGCCGCGTCCAGAAGCCGGCCGCCACGGTGGCCGAGGCACGCTCCGAAGCCCGTGCCACGGGGAGCATCCCGGGTCGCGGGGAGCGCCCGAGGCCCCCCGGCGCCGGTTCCGGGGCGCCCGGCGTATCGCCCGTGGCCGGACCCCGCTTACCATGCGCCCAGTCGTACGTCAGTTCCCCTCTGTTCGGTGCAAGGAGTGTCCGTACCCGTGGTCACACCCCCGCCCTCCGGGCCCCAGCCGCCTCACGGAGGTGGCCCGTTCCCGCCGTCGGGGCAGCCGCAGGCGGGCGGTGGCGGGCAGCCGCATCCGTACGGGGCGGCCGCCGAGCCCTGGGGCCGGGCCTGGGGGCAGCCGTATCCGGCCTGGGCCGCCGCCCCGCCCGTCAACGGGCTCGCGATCGCCGCGCTCGTGCTCGGGGTGCTCTGTTTCCTGCCGGGGATCGGGCTCGTGCTGGGCATCGTCGCGCTGGCGCAGATCAGGAAGAAGGGGGAGCGCGGCAAGGGCATGGCGGTGGCCGGAATCGCGCTGTCGACGGTCGGCGCGCTGCTGATGACCCTCGCCCTCACCACGGGCGGCGCGCGCGACGCGTGGGACGGCTTCCGCAGCGCGGCGAGCGACGCGGGCGGCACGTTCTCGGTGGCGAAGGGCGAGTGCTTCGACTCGCGCACCGACTCCCTGGAGGGGTACGCGTACGACGTCGACATCGTCCCGTGCGACGGTGAGCACGACGCCGAGGTCTTCGCCAACTTCCCGATGCCGGACGCCGATCGGGCCGACGGCGGCTACCCCGGCGACGACGCGGTCGCCGAAGCCGCCGACGACCGGTGCTACGAGCTCTCGGAGGCGTACGCCATGGACACCTGGGCGCTCCCCGCCGACGTCGACGTCTACTACTTCACCCCCACACGGGAGAGCTGGCGCTACGGCGACCGCGAGATCACCTGCATGTTCGGCAACGTGGACCCGCGGGCCCACCTGACGGGCTCGCTGCGGCAGGACGAGACGACCCTCGACGACGACCAGCTCGCCTTCCTGGAGGCCGACGCGATCCTGAACGGCGCCTTCGACGGGATGCCCGAGACGGAATACGTCGAGGACGACCTGGCAGGGCACAAGGAATGGGCGTCACAGGTGGTCGACGCCCTGGAGCGGCAGTCGTCCGCCCTGCGCGCCCACGACTGGGGGCCCGCCGTCGAACAGGCCGTCGCCGATTACGCCGAGGTCCTGGACCTGGCGCGCGAGGAGTGGGAGTCGGCGCACGAGGCGAGCGACGCCGACGACTTCACCGACCACTGGGACGCGGCGTACCGGCTGACGGACGGCTCCAAGGCCATCACCGCGCGCGAGGCTCTGGGGCTGGCCACCGAACCGCCGACGTACGACGACGAGGACACCGGCCGGGGCGACGGCGAGGGCGACGGCGAGGAGGGGCCCGGCGCGGAGGTGTGACGGCGTCCATAGTGGGGAGAAAGTGCCTGCGTAAAGCCCTCCCCGGGCACATGTCATCACATCGAGTGATTCTCTGGCCTTTGCTTGCATGGCCAACCCACGGTTGCCACGCTGTTGCTGTCTGTACATCCAGATGGGAGCGGCCAGTGACTTTCGGTGAGCAGCCGGCGTACTTGCGTGTCGCGGGTGATCTCCGCAGGAAGATCGTGAACGGATCGCTGCCGCCGCACACCCGCCTCCCCTCCCAGGCCCGCATCCGCGAGGAGTACGGCGTGTCGGACACGGTCGCGCTGGAGGCCCGCAAGGTGCTCATGGCCGAGGGCCTGGTGGAAGGTCGCTCCGGGTCCGGCACGTATGTGCGAGAGCGGCCGGTGCCGCGTCGCGTCGCCCGCTCCGGGTTCCGGCCCGCCGGGGGCGCCACCCCCTTCCGGCAGGAGCAGGCCGACGCCGGGGCGCGCGGCACCTGGGAGTCGCGCAGCGAGCAGGTCGAGGCGGGCCGGACGATCGCCGAGCGGCTCGCGATCCAGCCCGGCGACCGCGTGATGTGCACCAGGTACACCTTCCGGGACGCGGGGGAGGCGATGATGCTCTCCACCTCCTGGGAGCCCCTCGCCCTCACCGGCCGCACACCCGTGATGCTCCCCGAGGAGGGCCCCCTCGGCGGTATGGGCGTCGTCGAGCGCATGGCGGCCATCGACGTCGTCGTCGACAACGTCACCGAGGAGGTGGGGGCCCGTCCCGGACTGGCCGAGGAGTTGCTCGCCCTCGGCGGTGTGCCCGGGCATGTCGTCCTGGTCGTCCACCGCACCTACTTCGCCTCCGGGCGTCCGGTGGAGACGGCGGACGTGGTGGTGCCGGCGGACCGCTACCAGGTGGCGTACCACTTGCCGGTCAAGTGAGGCCGAGGCGCGGCCCGTTGGCGCATCGGGCGGAATTCGCGTGTTTCGCGTGTATCGGACGGTGACGCGGGCATGGGTCAAGTGGCCCTTGCCGGGGGGAAGTTGAAACCGTCACAGCCTGGGGGAACCGTCCGAACGTAGTTCGAATTCGGTCGTTCTTGGCAGCGGTTCGTCCTGGCGCCCGGTAGGTGCCCGTTTCGTGCGCAGGGCACGGGACCGCTGCTCGTCGGAGCGCAGGGGGGCGCGCGGGTGGTGATCGACGGCGCGTTCGACGGGGTGCGCCCCCCTCGTCTTGGCTGGTTGCGTACCTCTTTGTGAGAAGTCAGATTCGCTGCGTGAAGGTTGGGCGTACGCTCGGGCATATGCGGATTGCGGTTTCCTTAGGCGGCGGGGCGCGGCGGCATCCGGGGGCGGGACCTGGAGGGGTCGGGGCGGGAAGGAGCGGTGGGGGTCGATGAACGACGGCACGATCACTCTTCCCTGGCTCGTCATAAGGCAGGACGACAACGGCAATCGCTACCGGGTGGGCCGGTACGCGACGCGCGCCGAGGCGCAGAAGATCGCGGACAGTCTCGACGCCCGGGGGCACAAGCAGCTCTACTGGGTCGAACGCATCGGGCAGAACGGGCAGAGCGGGATGAATGGGAGCAAGTGACTCACCCCGCCCGGCGCTCATGGCCGCTCCCGTAGGCTCCCGCGCATGACCGAACCGATCGTGGTGGTGGGAGCCGCTCTGCTGAGCGGTGGCCGACTGCTCGCCGCGCGCCGCAGCGCACCGCCTGAGCTGGCCGGACGGTGGGAGTTGCCGGGCGGCAAGGTGGAACCCGACGAGTCCCCCGAGCAGGCGCTCGTGCGCGAGCTGCGGGAGGAGTTGGGCGTCGAGGCGAAGTCCGCGGAGCGGGTGCCCGGCGAGTGGGAGGTGCGGCCGGGCTATGTGCTGCGGGTGTGGATCGCGCACCTGCTCTCCGGCGAGCCTCGCGCGTTGGAGGACCACGACGAGCTGCGTTGGCTGACCGTCGACGAGGTGTGGGATGTCGACTGGCTCGATCAGGACGTGCCGGCGGTGATGGAGGCGGCGCGCCTGGCTTGGGGGGACGGCGGCATGTGATGCCGCACCGGGGGCCACGTCTCGCCCCCGCCGCCCCGCCGCCCCGCCGCCCCGCCGTCCCGTGGCCCTGCCTGTCCCGTGATGGGGCCCCTCGCTTCCCCTCAGGGATGAGGGGCTCCGTCACCGGCCCGTTCGCGCAGTTCTCGCGCCCCCTTTCGGCTGGGTCGGGGGTCAAGGGTTGTCGGTCCTACGCCGTTCGTGCCACAGTGCGCCCTCGTGCGCGGTACTTCGTGCGGGATATCGGGTATGTGCCCATTAACCCCATGAAACCGGACAGGGTCTGCTTCTGGACTGGGAAGTGATCGGCGTGATCGACAGCGGAGACGACTGCGCCGAGTGGACCTTTCCGGCGCAGCCGGGGGCGGTGCGCGACGCTCGCGCGGTGGTGCGAGGGCAGCTGCGCGAGTGGGGGCTCGAGGTGCTCGCGGACATCACCGCCCTGTTGGTGAGCGAGCTGGTGACCAACGCGCTGCGGCACGCGACGGGGCCCATCGGAGTGCGGCTCGTGCGTCCCACCGACCCCTCCGGGACTCTCCTGGTCGAGGTCTCCGACCCGTTGCCCGATCCACCGCGTGAACGCGCGGCCGATGTCGACGACGAGAGCGGCCGGGGGCTTCAGTTGGTGGCCTGTTCCTCGCGAGCCTGGGGTACCCGCCCCGGGGAGGCGGGCAAGACCGTCTGGTTCGAGCTGGCGGTTCCCGGCTGAGCGCCCCCGTCGACGTACGGGGCGAAGGTCCGGGTGCACGGCGGGGGTTCACGGCGTACAGCAGGGGGAGGGGGCGGCTCCCGGGGGCGCGCGTGCGACCGACTGGTTCAAGCCAGTAGCGCTGGCTGGAGTCTTTGATTCGAGGGGGCAACGCCTGGTTAGAAGACTTGGGAGTATGTCGCAGCCGGTCCAAAAACGATCGGGACCGTGCTGTGATCGTGAACACCGTGTTGCGCGGCGCCGTAGTGCTGGATACTGCGGGCAGCCGCCCCTGGTGACCGAAGCCGGACGCGGTGAGCTGGAGGGGACGGTTCGCGTGAGCGAGATACCAGCGAAGGCCACGAAGTCCACGGGTGCGGGTGGCCCGTCGGACCGCGCGAGGCCCGAGGCCGCAGACGATTCCGGCCTGGGCGGAGCCACGCGCGACAGCGGCGCCGCACGCGACAGTACGGCGGGCGAAACCGCCCGTGGGGCGGGCGGATCCGCCGGTCGTGCGGCGGTCGAACCCGCCGGTCGTGGAGGCGAATCCGCTGAGGACGCGGGTGTCATGGGTGGTCATGGGGTCGTTGACCCGATGTGGCAGACCAGCCCGCCCGGGTCCATGTACGACTACATCAAGGTCGCTTCGTTCTCGATCGGTCCTGACGGACTCGTCGACCAGTGGAGTCTGCGGGCCGAGCAGTTGTTCGGTATCTCGGCGGAGCGGGCCATGGGAATGGACCCCATCGAGGCGTTCGTCGACCCCGATCGGCGTGCCGAGGGCCAGCGGAAGATGGCCGAGGTCCTCGACGGCCGGGAGTGGACCGGGGTGGTCCCCTTCCGGGTGCCGGTCCCCGGCGGGGAGGAGGGGCTCGCCGAGGTCTATGTGATGCCCACCACCGTGGAGGGCGGCGAGCGGGCCGCCCTGTGCATCGTCGTGGACGTGCGGACCCTGCGTCGGATAGAGACCGACCTTGCCGCTTCGCAGGCCATTTTCGGCCAATCCCCGTTCGGTTTCCTTCTGATAGACACCGATCTCCGGGTGCGGCGCGCCAACCAGCGCTTCGCCACCATCTACGGGGGCGAGGTCGACGACCACCGCGGCCGGGGCGTGCACGACTATCTCCGGTCCCCGGAGGCCGAACGGGTCGAGGCGACCCTGCGCCGGGTCCTGGAGACCGGCGACTCGATCACGGACATGCACATCACCGGGTTCGTGCCCGGCTCCGAAGAGCGCCGCCACTGGTCCGTCAACCTCTACCGCGTGCACAGCGGCACCGGCCGCCCCATCGGCATCGCCTGGCTCGCCATCGACATCACCGCCCGCCGCGCCGCCGCCCGCGAGGCCGCCGCGGCCCGGCGGAATCTCGCCCTCCTCAACGAGGCGGGTTCGCGCATCGGCAACTCCCTCGATCTGGAGACCACCGCCCGCGAACTCCTCGACGTCGTCGTCCCCGGCTTCTGCGACCTGGCCACCGTCGACCTCTACCAAGGCCTGCTGGTGGGGGACGAGACCCCGCCCGGACTCGCCGACGGAAGCGCCGAACTGCGCCGGGTCGCCTTCGCCAGCGCCGTCTCCGACGCGCCGTTCGTCGGCGGCCCCGCCCCCGTACGCGTCGGGGCCGTCCACCACTACCCGTTCAACTCGGCCTGCTCGGACGCCCTGCGCACCGCCCGCCCCCAGGAGGTGCCCGAGGAGGGCAACCTGATCCAGTCGACGCTCGCCGTGCCGATGGTCGCGCACGACACCGTCGTCGGGCTCGTGCAGTTCTCCCGGACCAAGGGCAGCGAGCCGTTCGGCGAGCGCGACCGGGGGCTCGCCGTCGAGCTGGCCGCGCGCGCCGCCGTCTGCATCGACAACGCGCGCCTCTACCGCCGCGAACACGAACGCGCCCTCATCCTGCAGCGCTCCCTGCTGCCGCCGGGCGACCCCGAGGCCTCCGGGCTGGACATCGCCTGCCGCTATCTGCCGGGCAACGCGGCCACCGAGGTCGGCGGCGACTGGTTCGACGTCATCGAACTCCCCGGGCACCGCACGGCACTCGTCGTCGGCGACGTGATGGGCCGAGGGCTGCGGGCAGCGGTGGCGATGGGTGAACTGCGTACGGCGGTACGTACGTTGGCCCTGCTGGACCTGGAGCCCGCCGAGGTCCTCTCGGCGCTCGACGAGATCGCCCGTGGCCTCGGCACCCCCGGCGGCGTCCAGTCGACCTCCCGCACCGCCGCCAGCCGGCCCAGCGACAAGGACCTCTCCGAGGTCTACCTCGCGACCTGCGTCTACGCCGTCTACGACTCGGTGACCCGCCGCTGCACCTTCGCCAACGCCGGCCATCTGCCGCCGGTGCTGGTCGAGCCGGGCGAGAGCGCGCTGATGCTCGACGTGCCGCCCGGTATGCCGCTCGGCGTCGGCGGCGAGCCGTTCGAGGAGGTGGAGGTCGAACTGCCCGAAGGGGCACTGTTGGCGCTCTACACGGATGGACTGGTCGAATCGCGCGACCACCCCCTCGACGAGGGCCTCCAGGCGTTCGTCGGCGCGCTCACCGACCCCGGCCAGCCGCCGACCACGCTCCGCGCGGACACGCCCAGGTCCCTGGAGGACGTCTGCGACCACGTCCTCAACACCCTCGACACCCACCACGGCGAGGACGACATCGCGCTGCTGATGGCCCGGGTGCAGGGGCTGCCGGAGGACTCCGTCGGCGACTGGACCCTGCCGCGTGAGCCGCGCAGCGTGGGGCGCGCCCGGGAGTACGCGCGCGGACGACTGCTGGCGTGGGATCTGGAGCCGCTCGTCGACACGGCGGAACTGCTGGTCAGCGAGCTGGTCACCAACGCGCTGCGGTACGGCGAGGGCGAGATACGGCTGCGGCTGCTGCTGGACAGAACGCTGGTGTGCGAGGTGTGGGACGCCGGGCTCGTGCAACCGCGCCGGCGTCGCGCCCGGGACACGGACGAGGGCGGACGGGGGCTGCAACTGGTCGGGCTGCTCTCCGCCGCGTGGGGCTCGCGCCGGACGCCTCGCGGCAAGACGGTGTGGTTCGAGCTGCCGTTGCCGGGTGGTGAGCACGGCCTGACGGATCCGGCGGAGGCGTTGCTGAGCCTGTTCTAGGGCCGGCTGGGGGCGGCCCGTCGTTCAGTAGCGGCCGCTCGTCGCTCTGCGGGCCCGCGTGGCCGTACCGCCGTAGCAGGCGGGGCCTCGTGGGTTCGTCCGGCCGGTGTCCTCGGCGGGCTCGCCGAGGATGATGCCGCCCAGGAGGGCTCCGGCGAGGCCGTCGCCGACCGGGCCGCCGTACGGGTTGCCGTACGCCCTTACGTCCTGCTCGGCCAGGTCGCGGGCCTCCAGGGCGAGGGTGTCCGCGCGTCGGGCGTGGTCGGCGGTCTCGGCGTCGCCGGCCAGCCCCAGGTGCCGTTCCGCCTCCGACAGTCGGGTCCTCGCCCGTACGCCCACCGCCGCCCGGTGGGTGGTGACGAAGTCGGCCGCGGCCGCGACGGTGCTGCGGGACGGCAGCAGCCAGCGGCCCTGGCGGCGCAGGACGTCGTGGGGATCGTCGTACGGGCCCGTGTGGGGGGCGCCCTGCTGCGCGAGCTCGGTGGCGTCGGCCAGCTCGGCGGCGAGCCGCTCCACTCCGGACACGAACAGGTCCGCCTGGTCGATCGCGCCCTCGGCGGCCCGTAGGTGCACGGCCGCGGTGTCCAGGTCGCCGGGGTAGGCGGACTGCCGGGCCCGGTTCAGTTCGGTGGTGGCGAAGACCAGGCGGTCCTTGGCCTGCTCGACGTGTCCGGCGACGGGGAGGGAGGCGGCGGGGGCGTAGGTGTCGCGGAGGGCGGCGAGGGTGGTGGCCGCGGTCGCCGTACGGCCGGTCAGCTCACGGAAGCGGGCCTCGGCGTACTCCAGGGCGGGGGTGATGTCCCGTTCCAGGGCCCGGAGTTGATCGAAGGCGGGGGTCGCCGTGTCGAGCCGCCGCTGTGCCGTCGTGCACCGGGTGAGGATCTTTTCCAGCAGCGCGCGCTCCTCGTCGGGCGACAGCGAATCGCTCTCCTCGTCCAGCCGCTGGCCCGCCCCGAACGCGGCGACCAGTTCACCCCTGGCGTCCGCCAACGCCTCCACGAACGGCCGCACCGCGTCCCGCATCGCGGGCGTCTCCGCGAAGGGCTGCGCCGGGTCGAGCACGAACGGCTGCGCCGCGCGCGAGCCGAGGGGGCCGGCCTTCGGGGGTTCCGCCGCGCCAGGCCCGTCCGCGTCAGGCTTCTCGGCGTCGGGCCGGTCGACATCGGGCCGGTCGAGGCGGGGCTCGCCGACGTCAGGTCGGTCGAGGCCGGACTTCGCGATGTCTGACTCGCTCGCGGTCGGGCGGTCAGTGGTCGGCTGGTCTGTGGTTGGCCGGTCTGAGGTCGGCTGGTCCGCGATCGGTCGGTCCGTGGGCGGCTGGTCCGCGGTCGACTGGTCCGTGTCGGGCTTCTGACGAGCCTGGCGGTCCACGCCTGACTCGTCCGTACCCGGCCGGTCCGCGTCCGGGCGCGGGTGGCGGCGATCCGGGGCGGTCTCCGGGGACGGCTCGGCCTCTGCGGGGCCCGGTGCCTCACCCGCGGGTGGCGTGGGGGCGGGGTGGCCGGGGCGGGTCGCCGCGAAGCCGAGTTCCTCGGTGCTGGTGCGGACGCTGTCGTCGGTCTCGACGAGCAGGCGCCGGGCGCGGTGGTGCAGGTCCGTGAGGGGGGTGGTGGGGGCTTCGAAGACGCCGGTCGGGGTCGTACGCAGCCGGGCGCGGCGTCTGCGTCGTACGAGGGAGTACGCGGCGACGGCGACGGCCGTGCCCGCGGCGGCCACTGGCAGGATCAGATCCGAGCCGGCGCTGTCGTCGGCCGGGGCCGCGATCCCGTCGCCGCCCGGCGCCAGGACAAGCCGCCCGGGGGCGGCAGCCGCAGGCCGGTCACCGTCGGGCGGTCCCTCGACCCTGAGGGCGGCCCCAGCGCCGACGGGTGGCCCCACGACCTCGCCCATGGCGCGCTCGGCGGTGTGGGGGTCCGTCGGGCGGCCCTCGGCGGCTGTGTGCGTCGTCGTGGGCAGCAGGAGCCACGCCAGGGCCACGAGCCCCCCGAACGCGGTGTGGGACACGCGCACGGCTATGTGGGACGTGGCCCCGCGCGCTCGGCTCCTTCTCAGACGCGACGTCACATTCGGGAGCGTATGACCGGTTCCGGGCGCCCGCGAGCGGGGTGGGCCGGAGTGGGGGAGCCGCCCGGTGCGGCGGGCGGGTGCCGACCGCCCGCCCGGGACCTCACCCCGTCGAGGAACGCCTCCTGATCTTCGAGCCCAGCCACACCAGCGGGTCGTACTTGCGGTCGACGGCCCGCTCCTTGAGGGGGATCAGGGCGTTGTCCGTGATCTTGATGCCCTCGGGGCACACCTCGGTGCAGCACTTGGTGATGTTGCAGTAGCCGAGACCGTGTTCGTCCTGGGCGGTTTTCTTGCGGTCCAGGCCGGTGGCCTCGGCCGCGTCCAGCGGGTGCATGTCCAGTTCCGCGACGCGCATCAGGAAGCGGGGACCCGCGAAGGCCGGCTTGTTCTCCTCGTGGTCGCGGACGACGTGGCAGGTGTCCTGGCACAGGAAGCACTCGATGCACTTCCGGAACTCCTGCGGCCGGTCCACGTCCTCCTGCATCATCCGGTACTCGCCCGGGGCGAGCTTCTCCGGCGGTACGAAGGCCGGGACCTCACGCGCCTTGGTGTAGTTGAACCCCACGTCCGTGACCAGGTCACGGACCACCGGGAAGGCACGCAGCGGCGTCACGGTGATCGTCTCGTCGCGCTCGAACACCGACATGCGAGTCATGCACATCAGCCGGGGGCGGCCGTTGATCTCCGCCGAACACGAACCGCATTTGCCCGCCTTGCAGTTCCAGCGGACGGCGAGGTCGGGGGCCTGGGTCGCCTGGAGGCGGTGGATGATGTCGAGGACCACCTCGCCCTCGTTCACCTCGACCCTGAAGTCCTTCAGGTCACCGCCCTCGACATCGCCGCGCCACACCTTGAAGCGGGCCTCGTAACCGCTCATGATCGCGGCTCCTCGTAGCTGCTCACTCGTACAGCTCCTCTTCGGCGAGGTACTTGACCAGCTCCTCCTTGTCGAAGAGGGCGAGCAGGTCGGGACGGATGGCTTCGGTGGTCTCCCGGGTGAGGGCGATCGGGCCGACCACGCTGTCGCCGGCCGCCGGATCGGTGAGCCGGCAGAGCAGGTTGATCCGGCGCCAGTCGCGGTCCATCGTCGGATGGTCCTCGCGGGTGTGGCCGCCACGGGACTCCGTGCGCTCCAGCGCCGCCCTCGCCACACACTCGCTGACCAGCAGCATGTTCCGCAGGTCCAGGGCGAGGTGCCAGCCGGGGTTGAACTGCCGGTGCCCCTCGACCCCCGCCCGGCGCGCCCGCACCCGCAGATCGGCGAGCCTCTCCAGCGCCTGTTCCATCTCGCCCTCGCGGCGGATGATGCCGACCAGGTCGTTCATGGCCTGCTGGAGTTCCTGGTGGAGGGTGTACGGGTTCTCCGGCGGCCGGCTCCCCGCCGCCGCGGCCTCCCCGGGCGCCGGGCCCTCGGCGGAGAACGGACGCAGCGCCTCGGCGGCGGCCGTGTCGACCTCGATGTCGTCCACCGGAGGGCGTGCACCGGCCAGGCCCGCCGCGTACTCGGCCGCGTGCAGGCCCGCCCGGCGGCCGAAGACCAGCAGGTCGGAGAGGGAGTTGCCGCCCAGCCGGTTGGAGCCGTGCATCCCGCCGGCCACCTCACCGGCCGCGAACAGGCCCGGCACCCCGCGTGCGGCGGCCGTGTCCGACTCGACCGCGATCCCGCCCATCACGTAGTGGCAGGTCGGCCCGACCTCCATCGCCTCCGCCGTGATGTCGACGTCCGCCAGCTCCTTGAACTGGTGGTACATGGACGGCAGTCGGCGCCGGATGGTCTCCGCCGGCATGCGGGTCGACACGTCCAGGAAGACCCCGCCGTGCGGCGAGCCCCGGCCCGCCTTCACCTCGGCGTTGATGGCCCGCGCCACCTCGTCGCGCGGCAGCAGCTCGGGCGGGCGCCGGTTGTGGTCCGGGTCCTCGTACCAGCGGTCGCCCTCCTCCTCGGACTCCGCGTACTTCTCCTTGAAGACATCCGGGATGTAGTCGAACATGAACCGCTTGTTCTCGGAGTTCCTGAGCACCCCGCCGTCGCCGCGCACCGACTCCGTGACGAGGATGCCCTTCACCGACGGCGGCCAGACCATGCCCGTCGGATGGAACTGCACGAACTCCATGTTCAGCAGCGGCGCACCGGCGAGCAGCGCCAGCGCGTGCCCGTCACCCGTGTACTCCCACGAGTTCGAGGTCACCTTGAACGACTTGCCGATGCCGCCGGTCGCGATGACGACGGCGGGAGCTTCCAGGACGAAGAACCGGCCCGACTCGCGCTCGTACGCGAACGCCCCGGACACCCGGTCGCCGTCCTTCAGCACCCGGGTGACCGTGCACTCCTGGAAGACCTTCAGCCGGGACTCGTAGTCACCGGTCTCCTTGTGGTCCTCCTGCTGGAGCGCGACGATCTTCTGCTGGAGGGTGCGGATCAGCTCCAGGCCCGTACGGTCGCCGACGTGGGCGAGGCGCGGGTACTCGTGGCCGCCGAAGTTGCGCTGCGAGATGCGGCCGTCCTTCGTACGGTCGAAGAGGGCGCCCCAGGTCTCCAGCTCCCAGACCCGGTCGGGAGCCTCCTTGGCGTGCAGCTCGGCCATCCGCCACTGGTTGAGGAACTTGCCGCCGCGCATGGTGTCGCGGAAGTGGACCTGCCAGTTGTCACCGGAGTTGACGTTGCCCATGGCGGCCGCGATGCCGCCCTCGGCCATCACCGTGTGGGCCTTGCCGAACAGGGACTTGCAGATCACGGCCGTACGGGCGCCCCGCTCGCGGGCCTCGATCGCGGCGCGCAGTCCGGCGCCGCCGGCGCCGATCACGACGACGTCCCACTCCTGTCGTTCGACCACGGACATCAGAACAACCTCGGATCGTCGAAGGCGCCGGACGCGACCAGGTACACGTAGAAGTCGGCGAGCGCCACGCTCACCAACGAGGCCCAGGCGAGCTGCATGTGACGGGCGTTCAGCTTGCCGACCCACTGCCACATCCGGTAGCGCACGGGATGCTTGGAGAAGTGCTTGAGCTTGCCGCCGACGATGTGCCGACAGGAGTGGCAGGAGAGGGTGTACGCCCAGATCAGCACGATGTTGACGAGGAACACGAGGGTGCCGAGGCCCATGTGGCCCCACGCGTAGGTCTCGTCGCGGAAGGTGAGGACCGTGTCGTAGGTGAGGATGCCGGCGACCAGCAGGGCGGCGTAGAAGAAGTACCGGTGCAGGTTCTGCAGGATCAGCGGGAAGCGGGTCTCGCCCGAGTACGTCCGGTGCGGCTCGGCCACCGCGCAGGCGGGCGGGGACGCCCAGAAGCCGCGGTAGTAGGCCTTGCGGTAGTAGTAGCAGGTCAGGCGGAAGCCGAGCGGGAAGATCAGGATGATGATCGCCGGTGAGATGCCCCACCAGGCGCCGAAGATCTCCCAGTTGGGGCCGCCGTGCATGGGTTCGCAGCGTTCCGCCAGACAGGGCGAGTAGAACGGCGAGACGTACGGGGCGGCGTAGTAGTGCTCGTCGGCGAAGGCCCGCCAGGTCGAGTACACGATGAAGGCGAGCAGTCCGGCGGCCGTGGCGGCGGGGGCCAGCCACCAGCGGTCGGTGCGCAGGTGCGGGGCGGAGATCGCGGCGCGCGTACGGGTCCGCACGCCGCCGCGCTGTGGAAGGGGTTCTGTTGCCGGTGGTTCCGTACCAGTGGCCAACGGGGGACTCCCGGTCGGGTTGGTTGTCGGGGGTGGACGGACGACGGCGGTCAGGGGGCGCGGCGGTCGCGGGAGCCGAGGCCCTCGTCGTCCGAGTCCGTCCACAGGGAGCTGTCGTACGGGGTGTCGGGGATGGGGACGAGGTCGGGGCGACGCGGCTTCGTCTGCGCGGAGGCGGCCTCGCCCAGCAGCGCGATGCTCTCGCGCAGGTGGTCCGCGTCGGTGCGGACGCGGCGTATCTCCAGGCCGCTGCCGCCGAGTTGCTGTTCCAGGCGACGTACGGACCGGGTCAGTTCGTCCAGGCAGCGCCGGACCGACGTCAAATCGTCGTGCACGGACATGACTTGCCCTCGCTTTCAGGGGGTGGTGGGCCCCAAGGCGGCAACGTTCATGCGCCTGCGAGTGTCGCGCGTCACACCTGCCGGTGGGAAGCGGTTTGCGGTTTTCTTTTGCGCGGGTGGGGGTCGGCCGGGTGGGTGCGTTGTCGGGTGCGGGTGCGTTGGGCGTCTCGCGCAGTTCCCCGCGCCCCTAAAGACCCAGGCCCTGCGGGCCTGAAAAGCAAGGAGCGCAGCCCCAGCTTTTCAGGGGCGCGGGGAACTGCGCGAGAAGCCCCACCGGGCCGCAGCCGCCACGCACCCATCCGGCCGCACCCCCGGAGGGCGACGCGGCCAAACGGGTGGGTTCCGGCGCGCCCCCGTCGTGTCGGCGGCCCCACGACAACCGCGTCCTCTTCAGTGGGCCGCATCCGTCTGATCAGCTCCATATACCGCCGAACGTGATCAGAGCCACCCCCGTCCCCGTACTCCCACCGCGGAGCGAGGAGGTCGCCATGACGCCGATTCCCCACGACCGCGTTCGACCGCGCGCCCCGCGCCGCTCCCTGGTGTTCCTCGCCGCAGGCGTGCTCACGATGCCCGTGCTGAGCGGATGCGGTGAGGAGGACCCGGCGGGCAGACCCGTCGCCGAGCAGGACATCGCGCCCGCCGCGCGAAACCTGGTCGCCGACGGCGGCACCCTGCGCTGGGCCGTGGACGCCGTACCGGAGACGTTGAACACGTTCCAGGCGGACGCCGACCCGGCCACCACGCGGATCGCCGGGGCCGTACTGCCGTCGATGTACCGCCTCGACGCCAGCGGACGCCCCGAGATCAACTCCGACTACGTGGAGTCCGCGAAGGTCGTCGAGCGCGAGCCCCGGCAGGTCGTGCTCTACAAGCTCAACCAGCAGGCGGTGTGGAGCGACGGCCGGGAGATCGGCGCCGCCGACTTCGCCGCGCAGTGGCGGGCCCTGTCCGGCAAGGACTCCGCGTACTGGACGGCCCGCAACGCCGGCTACGAACGCATCGAGAAGATCGAACGCGGCGACAACGACCTGGAGGTCCGGGTCACCTTCGCCCGCCCGTACGCCGACTGGAAGTCGCTGTTCTCGCCGCTGTACCCGAAGCAGGTGATGGGCACCCCGGACTCCTTCAACGACGGCGCCCGCAAGAAGCTCAAGGTCACCGCCGGTCCGTTCGCGCTGAAGGACATCGACCGCAAGGGCGGCGCGGTCACGCTCACCCGCAATCCCCGCTGGTGGGGCCGCACCGCCAAGGTCTCGACCCTGGTGCTGCGTGCCGTGCCGCGTACCGAGCGGGTCGAGGCGCTGGCCGAGGACAAGGTCGACATCGCCGAGATCGACTCGGTCCAGGCCGAGAGGATCATGCTCGCCTCCCGGGACAAGAAGGAGTCGGGGGCCGCGGGGCCCCTCGCGCAGGGCGATTCCGCGAAGGCGCTGCGTTCCTGGGCGATCGCGCACGGCTCGGACGAGAAGGCCGCCGACGACGAGATCAGCGCCCGGAAGAAGCGGCGCCAGGCGATCGCCGCGTACACCGCCCAGCAGTCCGCCCTGCGCGGCTTCACCGTCCGCCGCTCCCTGGAGCCCGCCTACACCCAGCTCGCCCTGAACGGCTCCGACGGCCCCCTCGCCGACGAGCGGGTCCGCCGCGCCGTCGCCCGCGCGATCGACCGTGAGAAGCTCGCCGCCCTCGTCCTGGAGCCGCTCGGCCTGCCCGCCGTCCCCGTCGGCAGCCACCTCGCCCTCGCCGGGCAGGCCGCCTACGCCGACAACAGCGGCGCTCTCGGTGGCCAGGACACCGATGAGGCACGCGCCCTCCTCGCCGACGCTGGCTGGGAACCGGGCGGCCCCCTCGCACCCGGCAGGAAGGCGGCCGGCGCGGAGGGCGAGAAGGAGCAGCGGACCGAACGGAAGAACAAGGACTCCGAGGACTCCCGGAACTCCGAGGACTCCCGGAACGCCGAGGACTCCCGGAACTCCGAGGACGAGAGCACGTACATCGTCGGTCAGGACGACAAGCCGAACGACGCCGACGGGAACCTCGCCCAGGACGGCAAGCAGTTCAAGCCGGGCGGCGCGCCCGGCGCGTACGCCCCGCGCGGGACGCGGGCGCCCGCCGATGCCGCCAGGGGCCCGCTCGCCAAGAACGGCAAGCTGCTGACGCTGCGGTTCGTGCTGCCGTCGGGGCCGGGCACGGAGTCGCTGCGGGCCGTCGGTGCGCGGATCGCCGCGATGCTGGAGCGCGTCGGGATCCGTACGGAGATCTCCAAGGTCGCGGACGAGAGCTACTTCAAGGACCACATCGCGAACGGGCAGTACGACCTCGCGCTGTACTCCTGGCCCGCCTCCGCGTACCCCGCGACCGACGCCCGGCCGATCTACGCCAAGCCGGTGCCCGCGGCCGACGGCTCGCTGAGCGTCGAGCAGAACTACACGCGGGTCGGCACCGACCGGGTCGACCAGCTCTTCGACCAGGCCGTCTCCACCCTCGACGAGGCGAAGACGCGCGCCCTGATCCGCAAGGCGGACGCCCGTATCTGGGCCGCCGCCGGGTCCATCCCCCTCTACCAGCGGCCCCAGCTCGTCGCCGCCCGCACCGACCTCGCGAACGCGGGTGCCTTCGGCTTCCAGACCCCGTTCTACGAGGACATGGGCTTCCTGAAGAAGGGCGCGCAGGGTCCGGCGCGGCCCACGGGGACGTAGGCAATCACCCCCTCGATCGAGAGGGCCCCGGCCGCCGCCCCGAGTCGTAGGGGCGGCGGCCGGCGTGTGGGGCGCCCGAGTCGCGGCGGAGCCTGTCTGAGCTGGGCCTGGGCCGGGCCGAGCTGGGCCGGAGCAGCCCGGGGAGCCCTTGCCGCGTCGGCCCCGTACCATGGGGTGAGGCCGTGGCGTGTCCAGCCCGGCAGGGTCCGCGTGACGAGAGACATACGCGAGGGCCGTCCACACACCCCGGGAGATCGCCGCACTATGGCCACGCGCCACGACATTCGCAATGTCGCCATCGTCGCTCACGTAGACCACGGCAAGACCACTCTGGTCGACGCCATGCTCAAGCAGGCCGGTGCCTTCGCCGCGCACGCCGCCGAGTCGCTCGACGACCGCATGATGGACTCGAACGACCTGGAGCGTGAGAAGGGCATCACGATCCTCGCCAAGAACACGGCGGTGAAGTACCACCCGAAGGATGGCGGCGACGTCATCACCATCAACATCATCGACACCCCCGGCCACGCCGACTTCGGTGGTGAGGTCGAGCGCGGTCTGTCGATGGTGGACGCGGTCGTCCTGCTCGTCGACGCCTCCGAGGGGCCGCTGCCGCAGACCCGCTTCGTGCTGCGCAAGGCGCTCCAGCAGCGCCTGCCGGTCATCCTGTGCATCAACAAGACGGACCGCGCGGACTCGCGCATCGACGAGGTCGTCAACGAGACCTACGACCTCTTCCTCGACCTCGACGCCGACGAGGACCAGATCGAGTTCCCCATCGTCTACGCGTGTGCGCGTGACGGTGTCGCCTCGCTGACCAAGCCGGAGGACGGCACCGTCCCGGCCGACAGCAACAGCCTGGAGCCGTTCTTCTCCACGATCCTGTCGCACGTCCCGGCCCCGTCCTACGACGAGTCGGCCCCGCTCCAGGCGCACGTCACCAACCTGGACGCCGACAACTTCCTCGGCCGTATCGCGCTGCTCCGCGTCGAGCAGGGTGAGCTGCGCAAGGGCCAGACCGTCACCTGGATCAAGCGTGACGGCACGATGTCCAACGTCCGCATCACCGAGCTGATGATGACCGAGGCGCTCACCCGCAAGCCGGCCGAGGTGGCGGGCCCCGGTGACATCTGTGCCGTCGCCGGTATCCCGGACATCATGATCGGCGAGACCCTCGCCGACACCGAGAACCCGATCGCGCTGCCGCTGATCACGGTCGACGAGCCGGCGATCTCGATGACCATCGGCACGAACACCTCGCCGCTGGTCGGCCGCGGTGGCACGGGCAAGGGCGCGGACAACAAGGCCGCGGTCAAGGACCGCAAGGTCACCGCCCGCCAGGTCAAGGACCGCCTCGACCGCGAGCTGGTCGGTAACGTCAGCCTCCGGGTCCTCGACACCGAGCGGCCCGACGCCTGGGAGGTGCAGGGCCGCGGTGAGCTGGCGCTGGCCATCCTGGTCGAGCAGATGCGCCGTGAGGGCTTCGAGCTGACCATCGGCAAGCCCCAGGTGGTCACCAAGATCGTCGACGGCAAGGTCTACGAGCCGGTCGAGCGCATGACGATCGACGTCCCCGAGGAGCACATGGGCGCGGTCACGCAGCTCATGGGTGTCCGCAAGGGCCGGATGGACAACATGTCGAACCATGGCTCCGGCTGGGTCCGCATGGAGTTCGTCGTCCCGTCCCGCGGCCTCATCGGCTTCCGTACGGAGTTCCTGACCGGCACGCGCGGCACGGGCATCGCCCACTCCATCCACGAGGGCCACGAGCCGTGGTTCGGCACGCTGACGACCCGTAACAACGGCTCGCTCGTCGCCGACCGCGCCGGCGCCGTCACCGCGTTCGCGATGACGAACCTCCAGGAGCGCGGTGTGCTGTTCACGGAGCCCGGCACCGAGGTGTACGAGGGCATGATCGTCGGTGAGAACTCGCGCTCCGACGACATGGACGTGAACATCACCAAGGAGAAGAAGCTCACGAACATGCGGTCCTCCTCGGCCGACTCGTTCGAGGCGATCGTCCCGCCGCGCAAGCTGTCGCTGGAGCAGTCGCTGGAGTTCTGCCGCGACGACGAGTGTGTCGAGGTGACCCCGGAGGCCGTGCGCATCCGCAAGGTCAACCTGGACGCCCGCGAGCGCGCGCGTGCCGCGAGCCGCGCCAAGCACGGCTGACGTTCCGTCAATTGCCCTTTGCGAAGCCCCGGTTCTCCACCTTCTGGAGGACCGGGCTTCCGGCCTGCCCGCATACGGGGAAGATGCGGTGGGGATACAGGGGATTCGGGGGAGGGTGTGAAGAGGCCGCGGGGGAGGCTGGACTTCCGCACACGATCTTTCGGTTGACTGTCTGAGAGCTGTGCGGCGCTGTTCGGATATCGGTGTTGCAGCGATCAAGTTTCGGACATGTAAACAAAAATCGTTCCGCGTATGTCCGATTCGCCGGTTTCTCGTCTCACCTGTCAAGCGCGACCAGGTGTCAATCTTTGCAATTTTTGCTCAAAATATGGACGGTAGGGAGATCCCTATGCCTTCCGCCCTTGACGCGCGTTGACCCGTTTGGCGAAAGTTCCCCCAAACCACAGAACCTGCCGGTATCTGTGCTGCGCTCAACTCTCCAACCCCCCGGGGGAAGAACAGACATGACCAGTCCAACCAAGGCCGAGGGCTCAGGGTCCGCGGTCGCCTTGGACCCCGAGCTGGCATCCACCAGCGAGAAGGTCGAGCCCAAGAAGCTCGAAGGCCGCTCCCCCGGCCAGCTGATGTGGCAGCGCTTCCGGCGCGACCGTACCGGCATGTTCTGCGCCGGGGTGGTGATTTTCTACTTCGTCATCGCCCTGTTGGCGCCACTGCTCACCGCGATCAGCGGCACCGACCCGTACACCCTCTACGGTCAGGATCCGACCTACGCCGACACCCCCGTGCTGGACGACTTCGGTCTCCCGCTCGGTTACTTCGGAGGGGTTTCCGGAGTGCACTGGTTCGGTGTCGAACCGCAGTACGGTCGCGATGTCTTCGCCATGTTGGTGTTCGGTATGCGTACCTCGCTCTACATGGCTCTCGGTGTGACCGTGCTGGTGATGCTGACCGGCGTCATCCTCGGTCTGATCGGTGGATACTTCGGCGGGCGTACCGACTACTGGATCGGTCGCGTCACCGACTTCTTCCTGTCCTTCCCGCAGCAGCTGTTCTTCATCGCCTTCATGCCCGTCGTGACCGCGTTCTTCGTGGATCCGCGTGAGGAGACGCCCACCTACTTCCGGGCGGTGGCGATCCTGATCGTGCTCTGGGTTCTGGGCTGGATGGGAATGGCCCGACTCGTGCGCTCCACCGTGCTCTCCTTGCGTGAGCGCGAGTTCGTGGAGGCCGCGAAGGTGTCCGGAGCCTCACCCTGGCGGATCGTTCGTAAGGAGATCCTGCCGAACGTCGTCTCGCCGATCCTGGTGCAGTTCACGTATCAGCTGCCCAGCACGATTCTCACCATCGCGTTCCTCTCCTTCGCGGGTGTCGGCTTCGTCGAGCCGACCCCGGACTGGGGCCGGCTGTTCGCTGTCGGCGCGAGGTACGCCGAGCAGGACCCGGCGTTCATGTTCTTCCCGGGCGTGGCGTTGGTGATCTTCATCCTGTGCTTCAACCTCCTCGGAGACTCCGTACGGGATGCCTTCGACCCCAAGTCCGGGCGCTGAACCGTCCATTGGTGGGGGGTGACTGCCGCCCCCGCGTCGGCCTACCAGCCGCGTCAGGCAGTACTCATGGATAACAACCGACAGGTAGGTGCATAAACCGTCATGAAGTCGCTCACCTCGCGCAGAGCGCGTGCCATAGTGGTCGCGATCGCGGCTGGCTCCCTCGCGCTCACCGGCTGCTCCGAGAACAAGGGAACGAGCTCCAACAAGGACTCGAAGAAGGACCAGAAGGAAGCGTCGGCCCAGTCCAAGCCCGTCACCTACGGGAACGCTGCGGCCTCCCAGGGCCCGGCCGCTGCTGTTGCTGGGGCCAAGGAGGGCGGCACGATCCAGGTCTACCAGGAGGCGGGCCTGTCCCACCTGGACCCGGGCCAGATCTACGTCTCCGACGCGGGGCAGATCTCCAACCTGATCTTCCGCGGGCTGACCAACTTCAAGGAAGACGGCAAGGGTGGCGTCTCCGTAGTCGGTGACATCGCCACTGACTCCGGCCAGTCGTCCGACGGCGGCAAGACCTGGACGTACAAGCTCAAGGACGGCATCAAGGACCAGAACGGCAACGAGATCACCTCGGCCGACGTCCGTCACACCTTCGAGCGTCAGTTCGCGAAGTTCATCTTCGACGGTCCGCCCTACGTCCGATCTTGGCTCGCCGGCAACCAGTACAAGGACGACCCGCGCAAGCTGCTGCCGGACGGCGGCTTCGGTAAGAAGCACCTGCCGGACTCCGTGCTGGAGACGCCGGACGACAAGACGGTCGTCTTCCACTTCGACACCGCGCGTCCGGACTTCCCCCAGACACTGGCCATGCCGGGCTACTCGATCGTCCCGGAGAAGACCGACACCAAGGAGAAGTACGACAAGGCCCCGGTCTCCCTCGGCCCGTACAAGATCTCCGAGTACAAGGTCGGCAAGTCCCTCAAGCTCGTCAAGAACGACCAGTGGAACGCGGACAGCGACTCCGTGCGTCACCAGTACGTGGACGGCTGGAGCATCGACTTCGGCGTCACCGAGTCCACCCAGACCAAGCGTCTGATCGCGGACCAAGGTGTCTCCAAGAACGCCATCCAGTTCACCGGCAGTGTCGAGTCCACCCAGATCCAGGACGTCATCAGCAACGCCGCAATCAACAAGCGCACGATCAAGGGTTACCAGCCCTACGTCATGCAGTTGACGTTCAACCTCGACCGAGTCAAGAACAAGGCCGTTCGCGACGCCGTCACTTACGCGGTGAACTCCAAGTCCCTCATCGCCGGTGAGGGCGGTGCATACGGCGGTGACGTCGCTCCGAACCTGTTCGCTCCAACGCTGCCGGGCTACGAGAAGGATTACGACCCGTACGGTCGTCTGAAGACGCCGCAGGGCAACATCGAGAAGGCCAAGGAGCTCCTGAAGGACGTTCCGGCCGCCGAGAAGAAGCTCGTCTTCGCCTACGGCAACACCGAGCAGGGCCAGAAGCGCAAGGTCGCCATCGAGGACGCGCTGGGCAAGGTCGGTATCGACGTGGTCTCCAAGGAGGTCGACGCCGCCAGCTACTACGAGCAGATCGGCAAGGTCAAGAACCCGTACGACATCTACATCACGGGCTGGGGCCAGGACTGGCCGTCCCCGGCCACGGTCGTGACGCCGGTATACGACCCCTCGCTGGTCGGTGACGGTCAGTCGAACTACTCGCACATCAAGGACCCCGAGGTCCAGAAGCTCATCGACAAGGCCCTGGGCCAAGAGCCGACCGAGGCTGCCGCGACCTGGAAGGAAGCGCACAAGTACATCCTGGAGAAGGTCAACCCGGCCGCTCCGCTGTGGTACACGAAGCAGTTCCAGCTCTACGGTTCGAACATCGGCGGTGCTCGGTACAGCACCGAGTCGAGCTACATCGACGTCAACAACCTGTTCCTGAAGTCGTAACTCGCTACGGCTGATCGCGGGGGTGTGCACCAGGCGGAGCGCACCCCCGCGGTTCCGTGAAACCGTCCACCCTCTCTGAAGAGAGCAGCCTCCCCGCCATGCTTCAGTTCATCATCCGGCGCTTGGCCGGTGCCGTCGTCACCCTGTTCCTCATCGGCGCCGCCACGTTCTTCCTGTTCGTCGCCGCGCCGTCCGACTATGCCTCGCTGGCCTGTGGCAGGGACTGCTCCGCCTCGAGACTGGAGGACATTCGCGAGGCACTCGGCCTCAATCTCCCCATCGCGACCCAGTTCTGGCAGTTCATGTCCGGAATCGTGATGGGCCGTGACTTCCCGGACGGCCACTGCGCCGCACCGTGCCTCGGCCAGTCGTTCCACTCGGGTGACTTCGTCTGGGACACGATCATGGACCGGTTCCCGACGACCCTCACGCTCACCGCAGGTGGCGCGATCTGCTTCCTCGTCATCGGGGTGGGTGCGGGAATGCTGGCTGCCTACCGGCGTGGTTCCGTGCTCGACAAGGTGGCCACGGGCGCGTCCATGGTGCTCAGCTCCTTCCAGATCTACTTCCTCGGCCCGATCGTCCTGATCATCCTCGTCTACAGCACGGGCTGGATGGAGGACCCGAAGTACGTCCCCATCACCGAGGATCCGGCCGGTTGGTTCATCGGGATGTCCATCCCCGTGGTCGTGATGGCCACCATCTTCACCGCGCAGTACACCCGTATGGCACGCGCTTCCATGATCGAGCAGCTCGCCGAGGAACACGTTCGCACGGCCCGGGCCAAGGGCATGCCGAAGAAGTACGTCTTCTTCCGCTACGCCTGGCGTGGCTCGCTCATCCCGATCGTCACCGTCCTGGGCATCGACATCAGCTCCATGCTCGGTGGTGCCGTCGTCACGGAGATCACCTTCTCGCTCCAGGGCATCGGACGCCTGGCCGTGGAGGGTGCCGGGTCCAAGGATCTCCCGCTGACGATGGGAGTAATGATGTTCGGAGCCTTCTTCATCCTCATCGTGAACATTCTTACCGACATCGCGTATGCCTATATCGACCCGCGCGTACGGCTCTCTTAGGAAGAACGAACCACCGTGACCACACTGACCAAGACCGAGGACGCACCGGCCCCGACCGGGCCCGAGAGCTTCCTCTCAGTCCGTGACCTGCGGGTGCAGTTCTCCACCGAGGACGGCATCGTCAAGGCCGTCGACGGGCTCTCCTTCGATGTCGAGCGCGGTAAGACCCTGGGCATCGTCGGCGAGTCGGGATCCGGCAAGTCCGTCACCAACCTGACGATCCTGGGGCTGCACAACCCCCGGACCAGCACCATCGACGGCGAGATCCTGCTCGATGGTAAGGAACTCGTCACTGCCACGGAGAAGGAGCTGGAGCAGCTCCGCGGCAACAAGATGGCGATGATCTTCCAGGACCCCCTGACCGCCCTCTCCCCGTACTACACGGTCGGCCGGCAGCTGTCCGAGCCGTTCATGAAGCACCGCGGCGCCTCCAAGAAGGAGGCCAAGGAGCGGGCCATCCAGATGCTGGAGAAGGTCGGCATCCCGCAGCCCAAGGTGCGCTTCGACGACTACCCGCACCAGTTCTCAGGGGGTATGCGCCAGCGGGCGATGATCGCCATGGCGCTGATGTGCGACCCTGATCTGCTGATCGCCGATGAGCCGACGACTGCGCTCGACGTGACCGTGCAGGCGCAGATCCTCGACCTCCTCAAGGACCTCCAGCAGGAGTTCGGCTCCGCGATCATCTTCATCACCCACGACCTCGGCGTCATCTCCAACATGGCCGACGACCTGCTGGTGATGTACGCCGGCCGGGCTGTGGAGCGCGGCAGCGTCAAGGAGGTGCTGCGCACCCCCAAGCACCCCTACACCTGGGGCCTGCTGAGCTCGATGCCGCGCCTGGATGGCGACATCCACGAGATGCTGATGCCGATCCCGGGCTCCCCGCCCTCGCTGCTCAACCCGCCCTCGGGCTGCCCCTTCCACCCGCGGTGCGCGTTCACCAGCGAGGTCACGGGCACTCTGTGCACCGATACCCGGCCCCCGCTGGGTGAGGGCCGCGCCTCTGCGTGCCACCTGACCGCAGAACAGAAGCAGACCATCTTCATCGACAAGATTCAGCCCCGGCTGCGCTAGGGAGAACCGAGACCATGAGCGACAACCTCACCCTCCCCGCACAGCAGGGCTCCGTCGGCACTTCGAGGGAAACACTCCTCGAAGTGCAGGGGTTGACGAAACACTTCCCCATCTACGGCGGATTCCCGATCAAACGTAAGGTCGGTGCAGTGCAGGCGGTCGACGGCGTCGATCTGACTGTAGGCGTCGGCGAGAGCGTCGGTTTGGTGGGCGAGTCGGGTTGCGGCAAGTCGACCACGGGTCGACTGATCACCCGGCTGCTGGAGCCGACGGCGGGCACGATCAAGTATCAGGGCAAGGATATTTCGCACGCCTCGCGCAGGCAGCTGGCGCCGGTGCGGTCCGAGATTCAGATGATCTTCCAGGACCCGTACTCCTCCCTCAACCCCCGGCAGACGGTCGGCACGATCATCAAGTCGCCGATGGAGGTCAACGGGATCAACCCCGAGGGCGGCCGGGAGAACAAGGTCCGCGAGCTGCTGGAGCTGGTCGGCCTCAACCCCGAGCACTACAACCGCTTCCCGCACGAGTTCTCCGGCGGTCAGCGCCAGCGCATCGGGGTCGCCCGCGCGCTCGCCCTGAACCCGAAGCTGATCGTCGCGGACGAGCCGGTCTCGGCGCTGGACGTGTCGATCCAGGCGCAGGTCGTCAACCTGCTCCAGAAGGTCCAGGACGAACTCGGCATCGCGTTCCTGTTCATCGCCCACGACCTCGCCATCGTCCGGCACTTCTCGCAGCGCGTCGCCGTGATGTACCTCGGCAAGGTGGTGGAGGTCGGCGACCGGGACTCGATCTACAACCGGCCCCGCCACCCGTACACCCACGCGCTCCTCTCCGCTGTCCCGGAGGTCGAGATCGATGATTCGGCCCAGGACAAGGAGCGCATCCGGCTCTACGGTGACGTGCCTTCGCCGATCTCGCCTCCGTCGGGCTGCCGCTTCCGTACGCGCTGCTGGAAGGCTCAGGACAAGTGCGCCAGCGAGGAGCCCCCGCTGCTCCAGATCTCCGGCAATCGTGAAGGCCACCTGACAGCCTGTCACTTCCCTGAGGACCCGACGACGGAGGCCCGTGGAGGGGATGTGGTGCTGGACCCCGCTTTGAAGGCCCTGGAGAAGGACGCGGAGACGGCGGCAAAGGTCCGTACGGACTGACTGAGCAGGATGATGGGTGATCTTGGCGGTGAAGCAGAGGGACTCTGCCCCGAATCACACCGTCGAGATAATGTCCTGGCCCTCGACGCCTGAAGAGCTATTAATTCTTCTGGCGTCGAGGGTGTTGGCATGCCACATGATTGATGCTGGGGCGGTCGACATTCGTGGGGCAGAAGGCGAAAGCTGTTGCAGCTCGGCTCAGCGGTTGTAGGTGTACCAGCCGACGAGGTGGGGTGTCAGGATGGTTGACTTGATCTTTGTCCCCTTGGTGCAGTTCGCGTTGATGTATCGACTGTAGCCGGTGACCTTCAGTCGGAAGACGCCGTAGCGTGCATAACTGGTCTTCTTGGGTGGGGTCTTCACCCTGATCTGGTTGCCAATCTTGACCCTTAGCTTGGCGGAAACCTCCACGCCGTATTCGTGCTCCACCTCGGCCAGTACCACGGAGCTCTTGGCCTTCAATTTGCCGCTCACGGAGATGCCGACTTCGCCTTCAGTTTCAGACGTGAAAACCGAAGTCATGGTCTTCGAGCCGCCGTTGTAGTTGGCCAACGTGACACCGATCCCCTTCTGGATGCCACGTCCTTGCGCTTTCACGGACTTCTTTGTCGAGGTGGCTACGTACTCGTAGCCCGGTTCGCACGGCTTACCGAAAGGGCCATGGCCATGTGCCGCGGCGGGCCCGGCCCCGCCCAGCACTCCGGCAGCGAGGGTGGAGACGATTAGCAGCGATGCGGCTCTGGTAGCGCGCACAGTGAAGCTCCTTGACTGGTGGCGAAGGTTGTTCGACTGGCTGTCCAATGCTCAGCTCAGGTGTTCTGAGCATGCCAGCTAGCTGGCTGCGGGTACGGCGTCGTCCTGAGTTCTGAGGAACATCTGAGGTTTACTCGCAGCCTCGCGATGCGGCGGTTCGAGAGATGGTCCCGAGCTGGGCGATCCAGTCGATGGGACACAATGGCCAGCTTCTCTACGCATCATGCTGCGCGGGCGGTAGGGGAGACCGCGATCGAAGACGCAGTCGGCCGGCGGCTCGACGTACATATGGTTCGACACCACCCAGGATGACGCCAAGCGCACCTGGCGGCTGCTGAGCCGGTTTCACGAGGCCAGGTCGCGATCTCCGGCAATCTCGAAGGTCCTCTGTGGCCTGCCACTGCCCGGAGGGGCCGACGATCGAGGCGCGCTCGGAGGGACGTGGTGCTGGAATCGGCTCTGAAGGCACTGGAGGCGACACGGACAGGCGAAGGAGGGCAAAGGCTGACCGGCAGACGCTTCACACCAGCGGAGTGGCCCACCGGGAAGCAGCGGGCCGGACAGAGATCCTGTCCGGCCCGTTCAAAACTTCGACACGGCTACATTCTTATGCCTTGCCCTTGCAGACAGCCGTGGATCCGCCTGGCGTTCCGATGCTCACCCACACCGTTCGCCCTTCGGGGATGGTGAAGTTCTTCTCCACAGAGTCACCGGTCCAGAGGGCGTAGTCCCAAGTTCGCTCGAGCTGCGAGCCGTTCGCCCATTCGACCCTGACCGTCATCGCGGCTCCCGACCAGTTGCGCGCGGACAGAGTCTCTCCGCTGCCCTTGAAGGAAGCGCGGGCACCCTTGGTGGCGTCGCTCTTCCGCCAGACGGTGGCGACCATGTCGTTGGCGCCGGCGTCGTTGTCGGCAGCCCCCTTGTCGCAGCTCGTGGACCACGCCGCCGCCTGAGCCGTCCCCGGTACGGCGATAACGAGCGCCGAGGCTGCGGTCATCAGAGCGATAACTCCCGTGAGTCTGCTCTTCTTGGTGAGGCGCATACTTTTTTCTCCCGCTCTTGACCAAGCGCACCGGTCTAAAGGCCACTTGGAGCACGTGTCCTTTTTCATGCGCTACATTCCCCCTGCTTACGGAAGGTGATGGACCTTCAACGCGCAATTACCGTCCCACGATGCACTGCAGCCTACAACCGTCTCCACAGTTTCTTGAGGATCAATTGAGCCTCGCGAGACGGGACCAAGGGAGAACTCGGTGGCGAGCCTATGGTCTGTGGCCACACCCTGAGGGTGCTGATGACTATCGCCCCACGACGGAGACCCAGTTGAGCCTCACACCCCCCGGCTATCCACAGCCTCACCTTCGACTGCACCGGCGACCCGTACGACGTCGCCCTCTTCTGGAGCGAACTGCTCGGGCGGCGGCCGCTGGCCGAGGACGACAAACCCGGTGATCCGGAGGCGGCTGATCGCGGATCCGGACGGTGGGCCGAGGCTGCTGTTCGTCCGGTGCCCGAGGCCCAAGGTGGTCAAGAACCGGCTCCACTTCGGCCTCAGGCCCCGGGCCGCACCCGTGCCGAGGAGGTCGAGCGGGCTCTCGCGTTGGGCGCCTGCGTCATCGCCGACCATACCCGCCCCGACGACGGGCGGCTGGGTCCTCATGGCCGACCCCGAGGGAAACGAATTCTGCGTGGAGCGAGGGGAGTTGGACTGAAGCTCTGGAGTTCCTCAAGAGGTGTGCGCATCGGCTGAAGCCGCTGATAGACAAGTACTTCTTCGAGTCGGTGCTCCTCACAGCCCCTCTTCCGGCGGCGATTCAGCGTGAGGCTCGCGGCGTGTGTTCATGGGTGGGTCGACGGGGGATCCGCCAGGACGCGCGCCGCGGCAGGGCCCGGGTCCGTCTCCACGGTCCCGGACCCTTCACAGTGCGGCCGCCTCCCGGCCCCTATGCCAGCCGCACCCGTGGATCGATCAGCGCGTACACCGCGTCGACCACGATGTTCGCGAGGACGATCGCCGTGGCCGCGACGAGGACGACGCCGAGGAGCAGGGGCAGGTCGTTGTCGCGGACGGCCTTGATGGAGAGGGCGCCGATGCCGTGCAGACCGAAGGTCTCCTCGGTGATGATGGCGCCGCCCAGGAGGTAGCCGATGTCGAGGCCCAGAATGGTGACGACGGGGCCCATGGCGCCGCGCCAGGCGTGGCGGAAGAAGACCGTGGGCCGGGACATGCCCTTGGCGCGGGCCGTGCGGACGTAGTCCTCGGCGAGGCTCTCCACGAGCTGGGACCGGGTCATCCGGGTGTAGTTGGCGGTGAAGATGATCGCGAGGACCAGCCAGGGCAGGAGCAGGCCCTTGAACCAGGCGAACGGGTCCTGGGTGACGCCCACGGCGTCCGAGGGGCGGGGGAGCAGTCCCCACTGGTCGGAGAGGTAGTACATCGCCACCACGCCCACGATGTAGATCTGGAGCGACGAGCCGACCAGGGACGCCGACGAGGCGATCTTGTCCAGTGCCTTGCCCTGCTTGACCGCCGCGATCATGCCGGTGCCGACGCCGAACACCACGAAGACGACCGTGCTGCCGAGGGCGAGGGAGAGTGTGGTCGGGAAGCGGTCGGTGATCAGGCCGAGGACCGGTTCGTGGTTGGTGAAGGAGTAGCCGAGGCAGGGGGCGGGGCAGTGGCCGAGCCCGGCGTAGTCCCGGCCCGCGAAGACCCCGACCAGCCAGTGCCAGTACTGCACGGGCAGCGGATCGGCGATGCCGAGGTTGTGCCGGACCAGCGCGAGCGTCTGCGGGGTGCAGAGCTTGCCGCAGGCGGCGCGGGCGGGGTCGCGCGGGGCGACGTAGAAGAGGAGGAACGTGATGGCGCTGATGATCAGCAGGATCAGCAGCGCGCTCAGGGTCCTGCGTGCGAGGAAGCGGAGCATGGCTGCGCGGGTCCCGGGCCGGCTCAGGCCTTGGCGTACAGCTTGTAGACGATGAACGCCGAGAACAGTGGGTCGAACTGGGCGCCGCCCACCTTGGAGCCGTACAGGTAGTAGCGCCGCTGGTAGGTCTCCGGGATGATCGGCGCCTCCTTGGCCATGATCTCCTTGTCCAGCGCCGCCCAGGCCGCGTTCTCCTTCGCGGTGTCGCTGATGGCCGCGTCCTTCTTGATCGCCGCGTTGACCCAGCCCACGTTCAGCTGGGAGACGTTGGGGGCGTTGTCGGCGATCGTGGTGCCGTCGAAGAGCGGCTGGATGAGGGTGTAGGCGGCGGGCCAGTCGGGCGACCAGCCGTACCACATGACGTCGAACTGGTTGTCGATCTGGCCCACCTGGTCGTAGTAGCTCGTCGACTCGACCGGCTTCACGACCGGGTCGAAGCCCGCCTCCTTCAGGGCGTTGGCGATGACGACCTTGGTCTTCTCGTAGGCGTCGTTGCCGCCCTGCGGATAGGTGTAGACGATCTTCTGGCCGAGCTTGCCGGCCTCCTTCAGTAGCGCCTTCGCCTTCGCCGTGTCGCCGCGCGGGTTCTTCAGCTTGCCGTAGACGTCGAACTTCACCCGGCCCGCGATGTCCGGGCTGAGGATGGTCGTCGCGTAGTCACCGGCCGACGGACCGCCGTAGATGGAGCGGATCTGCTCCAGCGGCCAGGCGTGGTTGAGGGCCTGGCGGACCCGGACGTCCTTGATGCGGCGGCAGTTGATGGCGTAGTAGTACAGGCCGGTCAACAGGCCGTCGATCGTGCGGGACTCCAGCGTGCTGTCGCTGATCACCTTCTGGATGCGTTCGGCCGGCACACCGCTGTAGGCCATCACCGCGTACCGGTCGGTCCCCGAGTCGGCGATCAGCCGGTCGGTGGCCGGCAGCGCCTCGGGGCCGAACTCGAAGACGACGGAGTCCGGGTAGGCGTTGCGGATCGCGTCGGTCTTCGGGTCCCAGTGGGTGTTGCGCACCAGCGTCAGGGACTTGTCGACCGAGTGCTGCCTGATCCTGTACGGGCCGCAGGAGACCGGGTCCTTGTCGTACTTCTCCTTGCTGTCGTGCGCGACCGGCACGGCACCGTAGGAGTGCATCGCCAGCGCCCAGTTGAGGTCGGGGCGCGCCGTCTTCAGGTGGAAGGTGACGGTCTTCTTCGCTGCGTCCGTGACGACCGAGGAGAGGTGCTTGCCGCCGTACGGGCCCTTGTAGACGGACCGGAAGTCGTGCGAGCCGGTCAGCCAGGTCTGGACGTACGTGGCGCCCTCGGTGGTGAAGCTCGCGAAGCCCCGCTCGATGCCGTGCCGTACGTCCTCGACGGTCAGCTCGCTGCCGTCCTCCCACTTCAGGCCGTCCTTGAGGGTGAACGTCCAGGTGGCGCCGCCGTCGGACATGGTCCCGGTGTCCGTGGCGAGGTCGCCGACGAGCTTCATGGAGCCGTCGGAAGCGATCTTGTAGCCGGTGAGACAGCGGACGTAGAGGTTCGCGACCGTGGAGTTCCACGCGAAGTAGATCCGCTGCGGGTCCAGGTGGGAGAAGTCGTCCGGGCCGATGGCGTGGATCGTGCCGCCCTTGCGTGCGCCCGGGATCTCCGGCGCGGGGCCGGTGGAGTCCGTCGCGGTGCCCACCGCGACCTTGGAGTACGTGGCGGCGGAGCCGGAGGCCGCGCCGCTCCCCGTCGTACCGCCCCCGCCGCCGCTGCTGCACGCGCTGAGGACCAGGGAGCCGCCGGCCGTCGCGACCGAGCCGGCTATGACGAAGTTCCTGCGGGAGATCGACATGGGTGTCCTGCCTGAATCAGAAAGAGGGAGCTTGTCGGGAAGAGGGCCCCGGGGAGGGGGTTCATCGCCCGGCCTTCGGGTCCAGCGCGTCGCGGACCGAGTCGCCGAGGAGGTTGAAGGCGATCACGAAGATCACCATCGAGAGGCCGGGGAAGAGCATGTACGTGATGTCGCTCTGGTAGACCTGCGCGCCGCGCTGGATCATCACGCCCCAGTCCGGGGTGGGATCACTGAGTCCGACGCCGAGGAAGGCGAGGGCCGCCTCGGTCGTGACGTACATCGGCAGCGCGAGGGTCGCCTGGATGAGGACCGGCGTCCACAGGTTGGGCAGCAGCTCCCGGAAGACGATCCGCGCGGGGGAGGCGCCGGTGACCTTGGCCGCCTCCACGAACTCCCGCTCGCGCAGGGCCAGTACCTCGCCGCGCAGCAGCCGGGCGATGGGGGCCCAGCCGAAGGCGGTCATCACCGAGATCAGGCTGACCACCGTCAGCCAGGTCGGAGTGTTCGCGTCGGGCGGCACCAGGATCGAGATCAGCACCGGCCACATGGCGATGAAGAACAGCGTGGAGGGGAAGGCCAGCAGGATGTCGACGATCCGGCCCACGAGGTTGTCGACGCGGCCGCCGAGATAGCCCGCCGTCACCCCGACCACGATGCCGAGCGCCATGACCAGCAGCGTCGTCGCCGTGGCGATCAGCAGGGAGTTGCGGATGCCGTAGAGGAGGAGGGTGAGGACGTCGCGGCCGAGCTGCGGTTCGACGCCGAACCAGAAGTCGCCGCTCACGCCGCCGTTCGGGGCCACGGGGAAGCCGAACTGGTTGAGCAGGCCCGGCTGGTTCTGGCCGTACGTCGTGTACGGGTTCTTGCCGTAGAGCTTCGCGATCAGGGGGGCGGCGATCGCGGCGGCGAAGAACAGGACGACGACGTACGCCGACATGACCCCGGCGCGGTCGCGGCGGAAGCGCCGCCAGGCGATACGGCCGGGTGAGCGGGTGCCGCCGGTGCGGGGCGGGGTGGTGGGTGCCGTCTCGAAGGGGGCGGCGGTGAGTGGTGGCGTGGTCCCCATGACGTGACCCTTCAACCGTGGTCGGTGTCGGGTCAATGCGGTTGTGGGGGCTTTGACCAAGGGGAGGGGGATTGCCGAACGGGCTCTTACGGGGGCGAACCCTTCTCTTACCGGCTCTTCGTGATTTTTTCAGACGCGCAGGGAGTGGGCCGGGTGGGTGCGTTGTCGGGTGCGGGTGCGTGGGGCTTCTCGCGCAGTTCCCCGCGTCCCTGAAAAGCCGGGGCCGCGCCCCGTGCTTTTCAGCCCCGCCCGGCCGCACCCGACAACCCGCCCCATACGGCCCCCCAAATGTGCGGTATAGGCGAAACGCGTCGATATTGTCCGGTAACAAGAAGATCGCGTACGCAGCACGAGGAGGCACCCATGCGTGGAGCCACGCACGCCCGATGGATCGCCGGCGCGGTGGCGGTGGCTCTCGCCGCGACCGCCTGCGGAGGCGGGGACGACGACGGCGACGGCGGCAGCGGCAGCGGTGACGCCGGGGCCGTGCTCAGCTCCTCCTGGGGCGACCCGCAGAACCCGCTGGAGCCGGCCAACACCAACGAGGTGCAGGGCGGCAAGGTGCTGGACATGATCTTCCGCGGGCTGAAGCGGTACGACGCCAAGACCGGCGAGGCGAAGGACATGCTCGCCGAAAGCATCGAGACGACCGACTCGCAGAACTTCACCATCACGGTCAAGGACGGCTGGACCTTCCAGAACGGCGAGAAGGTCACCGCCAAGTCCTTCGTGGACGCCTGGAACTACGGGGCGAGCCTGAAGAACAACCAGCGGAACGCTTACTTCTTCGAGTACATCGAGGGCTACGACAAGACGCACCCCGCCGAGGGCGAGCAGACCGCCGACACGCTCTCCGGGCTGAAGGTCACCGGCGAGAACACCTTCACCGTCAAGCTCACCCAGAAGTTCTCGACCTTCCCCGACACCCTCGGCTACAACGCCTTCGCCCCGCTGCCGCAGTCCTTCTTCACCGACCACGACGCCTGGCTGGCCAAGCCCGTCGGCAACGGCCCGTACGCCGTCGAGTCCTACACCAAGGGCTCCCAGCTGTCCGTGCGGAAGTGGGACGACTACCCCGGCGAGGACAAGGCGCAGAACGGCGGGGTGGACCTGAAGGTCTACACCGACAACAACACCGCCTACACCGACCTGATGGCCGGCAACCTCGACCTCGTCGACGACGTCCCCGCCGCCCAGCTGAAGAACGTCCAGGCCGACCTCGGCGACCGGTACATCAACACCCCCGCTGGCATCATCCAGACCCTCGCCTTCCCGTTCTACGACGAGCAGTGGAACAAGGACGGCATGGAGAAGGTCCGTGAGGGGCTCTCCCGGGCGATCGACCGCGACCAGATCACCGACACCATCTTCCAGAAGACCCGCACCCCCGCCACCGACTGGACCTCCCCCGTCCTCGGCGAGGAGGGCGGCTTCAAGGAGGGCCTGTGCGGTGACGCCTGCGAGTACGACGCGGACGCGGCCAAGAAGCTCATCCAGGAGGGCGGCGGCCTCCCCGGCGGCCAGGTCAAGATCACGTACAACGCGGACACCGGCTCCCACAAGCAGTGGGTCGACGCCGTCTGCAACTCCATCAACAACGCCCTCGACAACGACAAGGCGTGCGTCGGCAACCCCGTCGGCACCTTCGCCGACTTCCGTAACCAGATCACCGACCGGAAGATGAGCGGCCCGTTCCGCGCCGGCTGGCAGATGGACTACCCGCTCATCCAGAACTTCCTGCAGCCGCTGTACTACACCAACGCCTCCTCCAACGACGGCAAGTGGTCCAACGCCGAGTTCGACAAGCTCGTCGACCAGGCCAACGCCGAGTCCGACACCGCCAAGGCCGTGGAGACGTTCCAGCAGGCCGAGGAGGTCGTCCGGGACAACATGGCCGCGATCCCGCTCTGGTACCAGAACGGCAGCGCCGGCTACTCGGAGCGGCTCTCCGACGTCGCCCTGAACCCGTTCAGCGTGCCGGTGTACGACCAGATCAAGGTCGGCTGACCCCCCATGGGACGGTACGTCGCCCGGCGCCTGCTCCAGATGATCCCGGTCTTCGTGGGCGCCACTCTCCTGATCTTCCTGATGGTGAACGTGATGGGCGACCCCATCGCGGGCCTCTGCGGCGACCGGGAGTGCGATCCGGCGACGGCCGCCCAGCTCAGACGGGAGTTCGGCCTCGACAAGCCGGTGGGGCAGCAGTACCTGACCTACATGGGGAACGTCTTCACCGGCGACTTCGGCACCGCGTTCAACGGGCAGGAGGTCACCGAGCTGATGGCCTCCGCCTTCCCCGTCACCATCCGGCTGACGATCGTCGCGATCCTGTTCGAGATCGTCATCGGCATCACGCTGGGGGTCGTCACCGGTCTGCGGCGCGGGCGGCCCGTCGACACCGGGGCGCTGGTGGTCACCCTGGTCGTCATCTCCGTCCCCACCTTCGTCACCGGGCTGCTGCTGCAACTGCTGCTGGGCGTGGAGTGGGGCTGGATCCGGCCGTCCGTCTCCTCCGAGGCACCCTTCGACGAGCTGATCGTCCCCGGGCTCGTCCTCGCCTCCGTCTCCCTCGCGTACGTCACCCGCCTGACCCGGACGTCCATCGCCGAGAACACCCGCGCCGACTACGTCCGCACCGCCGTCGCCAAAGGGCTGCCCCGGCACCGGGTGATCCGCAAGCACCTGCTGCGGAACTCCCTGATCCCCGTGGTCACCTTCATCGGCACCGACATCGGCGCGCTGATGGGCGGCGCCATCGTCACCGAGCGGATCTTCAACATCCACGGCGTCGGATACCAGCTCTACCAGGGCATCCTCCGCCAGAACACCCAGACCGTCGTCGGCTTCGTGACCGTCCTCGTACTGGTGTTCCTCGTCGCCAACCTGCTCGTCGACCTCCTCTACGCCGTACTCGACCCGAGGATCCGCTATGCCTGAGCCACCCCCCGAGGAGCCGCACGTCTCGGGCGGCCAGCGCGCCGCCGAGGACGGTGCGATCGCCGCGACGGGACTGGACGGCACGATGGACCTGGCCACCACCGAGGGGGAGACCTTGGAGAAGGGGCTCGGCAACGCCGACGCGGGCGGCCCGGCCGACAAGGCCCGCAGCCTCTGGTCCGACGCCTGGCGCGACCTGCGGCGCAACCCCGTCTTCATCATCTCGGCCCTGGTGATCCTCTTCCTGGTCGTCATCTCCCTGTGGCCGTCGCTGATCGCCTCCGGCAACCCCCTCAAGTGCGACCTCGCCAAGGCCCAGGAGGGCGCGCAGCCCGGCCACCCGTTCGGGTACGACGGGCAGGGCTGCGACGTCTACACCCGTACCGTCTACGGGGCGCGGGTCTCCATCGCCGTCGGCGTCTGCGCCACGCTCGGCGTCGCGATCCTGGGGTCGGTGCTGGGCGGGCTCGCCGGGTTCTTCGGCGGGTTCCCGGACTCGATCCTGTCCCGGATCACCGACGTCTTCTTCGCGATCCCGGTGGTGCTCGGCGGTCTGGTGCTGCTCTCGGTGGTCACCAACAACTCCATCTGGCCCGTGATCGGTTTCATGGTGCTGCTGGGCTGGCCGCAGATCTCCCGCATCGCCCGGGGCTCGGTCATCACCGCCAAACAGAACGACTACGTCCAGGCCGCCCGCGCCCTCGGCGCCTCCAACTCCCGCATGCTGCTGCGCCACATCGCGCCCAACGCCGTCGCGCCGGTCATCGTCGTGGCCACCATCGCCCTCGGCACCTACATCGCCCTGGAGGCGACCCTGTCCTACCTCGGCGTCGGCCTGAAACCGCCCAGCGTCTCCTGGGGCATCGACATCTCCGCCGCCTCCCCGTACATCCGCAACGCCCCCCACGCCCTGCTGTGGCCCTCCGGAGCCCTGGCGATCACCGTCCTGGCCTTCATCATGCTGGGCGACGCGGTCCGCGACGCCCTCGACCCGAAGCTGAGGTGAGGCGTCGTCATGTTGCTCGAAGTGCGTGATCTGCACGTGGAGTTCCGCACCCGGGACGGGGTCGCCAAGGCCGTCAACGGGGTCGACTACGGGGTGGACGAGGGGCAGACGCTGGCCGTGCTGGGCGAGTCCGGCTCCGGGAAGTCGGTCACCGCGCAGGCGATCATGGGCATCCTCGACATGCCGCCCGGCAGGATCACCGGCGGCGAGATCCTCTTCAAGGGCCAGGACCTGCTGAAGCTCAAGGAGGAGCAGAGACGGAAGATCCGCGGGGCCGAGATGGCGATGATCTTCCAGGACGCGCTGTCGTCCCTCAACCCGGTCCTGTCCGTCGGCGACCAGCTCGGCGAGATGTTCGTCGTGCACCGGGGCATGTCGAAGAAGGACGCCCGCGCCAGGGCCGTCGAGCTGATGGACCGGGTCCGCATCCCCGCCGCCAAGGAGCGCGTACGGGACTACCCGCACCAGTTCTCCGGCGGTATGCGCCAGCGCATCATGATCGCCATGGCGCTGGCCCTAGAACCCGCGCTGATCATCGCCGACGAACCGACGACCGCGCTGGACGTCACCGTGCAGGCCCAGGTCATGGACCTCCTCGCCGAGCTCCAGCGGGAACTGCGCATGGGCCTCGTCCTGATCACGCACGACCTCGGCGTCGTCGCGGACGTCGCCGACCGCATCGCCGTGATGTACGCGGGCCGGATCGTCGAGTCCGCGCCCGTCCACGACATCTACAAGGCCCCGGCCCACCCGTACACCCGCGGCCTGCTCGACTCGATTCCGCGCCTGGACCAGAAGGGCCAGGAGCTGTACGCGATCAAGGGTCTGCCGCCCAACCTGATGAACATCCCGCCCGGCTGCGCCTTCAACCCCCGTTGCCCGATGGCCCGTGACGTGTGCCGGACCGACGTACCCCCGCTGTACGACGTGGAGCCGGCGGACGGGATCCGGCTGAGCGCCTGCCACTTCTGGAGGGAGTGCCTCGATGACCGCGACATCCACGACAGCCACGACCGCCGTACCGGCTGAGCCGATCCTGGAGGTCAGCGGCCTGGTCAAGCACTACCCGCTGACCGAGGGCATCCTCTTCAAGAAGCAGGTGGGCGCCGTGAAGGCGGTCGACGGCGTCGACTTCGCCCTCGGCCGGGGCGAGACCCTCGGCATCGTCGGCGAGTCCGGCTGCGGCAAGTCCACGGTCGCCAAGATGCTGGTCCACCTGGAACGGCCGACCGCCGGATCCATCCGCTACAAGGGCGAGGACGTCACCAAGCTCTCCGGCCGGGCCCTCAAGACCGTCCGCCGCAACATCCAGATGGTTTTCCAGGACCCGTACACCTCCCTCAACCCCCGGATGACGGTGGGCGACATCATCGGGGAGCCGTACGACATCCACCCCGAGGTCGCGCCCAAGGGGGACCGCAGGCGCCGGGTGCAGGAACTCCTCGACGTGGTCGGCCTCAACCCCGAGTACATCAACCGCTATCCGCACCAGTTCTCCGGCGGCCAGCGCCAACGCATCGGCATCGCCCGGGGGTTGGCGCTCCGTCCCGAGATCATCGTCGCCGACGAACCAGTCTCCGCGCTGGACGTCTCCGTCCAGGCCCAGGTGATCAACCTGCTGGACCGCCTCCAGGGCGAGTTCGGGCTGTCGTACGTCTTCATCGCCCACGACCTGTCCATCGTGCGGCACATCTCCGACCGGGTGGGTGTGATGTACCTGGGGCGGATCGTGGAGATCGGCCGCGACGCCGAGATCTACGACCACCCGACGCACCCCTACACCCAGGCGCTGCTGTCCGCCGTGCCCGTCCCGGACCCCGAGGCCCGCGAGCACCGGGAGCGGATCATCCTCTTCGGCGACGTGCCCTCCCCGACGAACATCCCCTCCGGGTGCCGTTTCCGCACGCGGTGCTGGAAGGCTCAGGAACGCTGTGCGCTGGAGGTGCCGCTGCTGGCGGTTCCCGCGGAGTTCCGGCTCACCACCGGTCCGGCCGCCCACGACTCGGCCTGCCATTTCGCGGAGGAGAAACAGGTGGTGCCGCCTGACGAGCCGACGGAGGGGCCGGTGGGAAAACCCGTGGACGATCATGTGGATGAGCCAGAATAAGCCTACAAATCGGCACCAAATGTGTTAACACGCAGGCAACTTGGCTGACGCGGTTCCGATATACGGACGCGCGAATCTACAACGCGTACGGCCGTGCGGGTGCCGTAAACGGGCCGGGGCTCGCCATGTAGCCCCGGCCCGTTGCCGTACCCGCTTCCGCTAGACCAGGCCGAGCGAACGCTTCAGGAAGTCGACCTGGAGCAGCAGCAGGTTCTCCGCGACCTGTTCCTGCGGGGTGATGTGGGTGACGCCGGACAGCGGCAGCACCTCGTGGGGCCGGCCGGCCGCGAGCAGCGCGGAGGACAGGCGCAGCGCGTGCGCGAAGACCACGTTGTCGTCGGCGGTGCCGTGCACGATCATCAGCGGGCGGTGCGGCTCGGCGGGCGAGGACAGCCCCTCGTCCGTGATCAGTGAACTCTTCGCGTACGCCGCCGTGTTCTTCGCCGGATCGCCGAGATAGCGCTCGGTGTAGTGCGTGTCGTACAGCCGCCAGTCGGTGACCGGGGCGCCCGCGATACCGGCGTGGAAGACGTCCGGGCGGCGCAGCACCGCGAGGGCCGCCAGCCAGCCGCCGTACGACCAGCCGCGGATCGCCACCCGGGACAGGTCCAGCGGATGCGACGTCGCCAGGTCGTGCAGCGCCTCCACCTGGTCGTCCAGGGAGAGCGTGAAGTCCCCGTCGATCTCCTTCTCCCAGGCGGGGGAGCGGCCGGGGGTGCCGCGCCCGTCGGCGACCACCACCGCGAAACCCTGGTCGGCGAACCACTGCGAGGTGAGGTGCGCGTTGTGCGCGGCGAGCACCCGGGGGCCGTGCGGACCGCCGTAGGGGTCCATGAGGACCGGCAGGGGTGTGACCCCGTCGTAGTCGCTCGGCATAAGCAGGGCGCACGGTACGCGGCGTGCGCCCCCCTGTGTGAACCGCACGCGCGGTGACATACCGGGATTTTCGGCATGAGATGCCACGGTCGCCACCTGCTTGCCGTCGCGCAGCACCTGAACCCGGGCGCCGGCCTGCCCCGGAACGGCCGAGACGAGTACGGTCACACCCCCGGCGCGCACCGCCGAGTGCACGCCGGGTTCCTGGGAGACGCGCTCCACGCCCAGCTCGTTCACGCGGTAGACGTGGATCTCCCCGATCTCCGGGTCGGCCGCCGCCTCGCCGGCCGAGGCCGAGACCAGCACATCGGCGTCCGCGACGTCGAGCACCGCGCGGACGTGCAACTGCGGTCCCGTCAAAGGCCGTTCGCCGACCGCCAGCACCCGCGCGCCGCCCTCGTCCGCGACACGCACGAGCCGGCCCGACGGACTCCACGCGGGCACCCCGGGGAAAAGATCAAGCCAATGTGGATCTTCGTCGGCGTGCACCATCCGGGTCGCCCCCGAGTCCGGGTCCACGGCCAGGAACAACTGGCTGCGCTGGTCCCGCGCCTGCACCAGGATCAACGGCGCACCCGCCGCTGACCAGTGCACATGCGCCAGATACGGGTAACGGGCCCGGTCCCACACGACCTCCGTGCGCGCCCCGGCGAGGTCGATCACGAAGAGCCGCACCTCCGCGTTCGCGCTCCCGGCCACCGGGTACGCCACCTGCCGTGGGTCCCTTTCCGGCTGTGCCGGGTCCGAGATCCACCAGCGGCGCACCGGCGTGTCGTCCACCCGCGCCACCAGCAGCCGGTCCGACTCCGGCGACCACCAGAAACCACGTGAACGGCCCATCTCCTCGGCCGCGATGAACTCCGCCAGACCGAGGGTGACGTTCTCCGCCTCCTCCTCGGCGAGCGCCAGGTCGGCACCGCCCTCCACCGCGACCACCCGCAGCGCGCCGCGGGCGACATACGCGACGCGGCGGCCGTCGGGCGAGGGGCGGGGGTCGATCACCGGCCCGGGAACGTCCAGTTCACGTGCCGTCCCGGCCCGCAGCTCGGCCACGAAAAGCCGCCCTGACAAGGCGAAAGAGGCCAACTCCACGGCCGCGTCGGTGGCGTAGCCGACGATCCCGGCGCCACCCTCACGCAGGCGCTCCCGGCGCGCGCGCTCCTCGGCCGACAACTCCTCCGCGGAGCCCGCGAGCAGCGCCCCCGGGTCGGCCGCCACGCGCTCCCCGCCGTCCGGGAGGTCCATCACCCACAGCTTGTTGGCCCGGTCGGTGCCGGACGAGGACCGCAGGAACGCCACGCGGGAACCGTCCGGCGCGACGGAGAAAGCCCTCGGCGCGCCGAGGGAGAAACGTTGGGTCCGGGCGTGTCGGCGAGGGAAGGACTCGGGCTGGGTCGTCATGGGTCCGACCATATTGGCCATGCGCCCCCTTGTGCGGCCGTGCGCCGACCGATGCGCGCGTATGGATAGTTATGATCACTACCGCTGGGTGGGTATGAACCTGCTGGCCGCTGTATGGATTTACAACTGCGTCACCCACGTCACCGGTTGACTACGGCTCCGCCGTCAGCCTTCGACAACTGCTTCGCTCCCCAGGTCCCAGGGAACTTTTGGAGGTGAGCCGCCGTGGCACTCTCGATTTCGGCGGTGGTGCTGCTGGCGATCATCGTCTTCATCCTGATCAAGAAGTCAGGGCTGAAGGCACCACACGCGATCATCTGCATCCTGCTCGGGTTCTATCTCGCCTCCTCGACCATCGCGCCGACGATCAGCGAGCTGACGACCAACATCGCGGGCATGATCGGCAGTATCAAGTTCTGACACCCCCGGCCGCCGGGGGCCTCTCCCAGGACCCGTCCCACCGGGCCCGCGACCCCCGCGGCCGACCGTCCCCGTGAAGGACCGCGCCCGGCACGGACGCGCACCGGGGGCCTCGTAGGGTGGCCCCATGACGGATCTGTCCACCCGCCGACTGCTCCTGGTGCACGCGCACCCGGACGACGAGTCGATCAACAACGGCGCGACCATGGCCAGGTACGCGGCCGAGGGAGCGCGGGTGACGCTGGTGACCTGCACCCTCGGCGAGGAGGGCGAGGTCATCCCGCCCCACCTCGCCCACCTCGCGCCCGACCGCGACGACAAGCTCGGCCCGCACCGCGTGGACGAGCTGGCCGAGGCCATGAAGAAGCTCGGCGTCACCGACCACCGCTTCCTCGGCGGCCCCGGCCGCTACCGCGACTCCGGGATGATGGGCGTCGCACAGAACGACCGGCCCGGCGCCTTCTGGTCCGCCGACGTCGACGAGGCCGCGGCCCACCTGGTCGAGGTGATCCGCGAGGTACACCCCCAGGTCCTCGTCACCTACGACCCCGACGGCGGCTACGGCCACCCCGACCACATCCAGGCCCACCGTGTCGCCATGCGCGCCGCCGACCTGACCGCCGACCCCGGCTTCCGCCCCGATCTGGGCGAGCCCTGGGAGATCGCCAAGGTCTACTGGAACCGGGTGCCGCGCGGGGTGCTCCTGGAGGGCTTCGGCCGGCTCCGCCGCGATCTCGCCGAGCCCGGACGGCTGCCGTTCGAACGGGCCGCGAGCGTGACCGATGTGCCCGGAGTGGTGGACGACCACATCGTCACCACCGAGATCGACGGCACCGACTTCGCGGCAGCGAAGGCCGCCGCGATGCGCGCGCACGCCACCCAGATCGAGGTCGCCGAGCCGTACTTCGTCCTCTCCAACCGGCTGGCCCAGCCGCTGCTGACCACCGAGTACTACGAGTTGGTCCGGGGCAGACGCGAAGGCGGGAGCCGGGAGAGCGACTTGTTCGAGGGGATTCCCGGCATCTCTTTCGAGGAACAGCAGAACGGAACGGCCCTGTGATGCGTACGCATGGGTATGACACACGAGTGGTGCGCGCGCACGGCCGCCGAGAGGCGGGCCGGCGATGACCGCGAAGGACCGGCCGACGAGCGGGCAAGGCCCCGCGCTCGCACAGCCGTTGACGTTCCCCCCGCTGGGGCGGGCCGCCGCGCACCTGGGACTCCTCGTGCTGGGAGCCGTGGTCGGGGTGGCCGGCGGGCTGCTCCAAGCGGCCTGGTTCCCCGGGGGGTTGCTGCTCGCGCTGCTCGGCGCGGCCGGGCTGTTCCTGGGCGGCGCCCGGGCGATGGGCGGCCGGGCCGGGGCCGTTGCGCCGGCCGCCGGCTGGATGATCTCCGTCGTCCTGCTGACGTCCACCCGGCCGGAGGGGGACTTCCTGTTCGGCGCGGGGGCGGGCTCGTACCTTTTCCTGCTCGGCGGCATGGCTGTGGCTGTGATGTGCGCCACCCTTGGGTGGGGGCGGCAACCGACCGGGTCCGACGCCCGACTTGGGAAGTGACGTACCACTTCGCCGCAGCGGGCAGGTGCGGGTCCCGTGTGGGTTTCCCACGCGGTCGTGGGATACGCGCCGGAAGTGGCCAGTATGGTGGTGCGCGCCGCCGAGCTGCCCGCTGAGTTGAGGTCGTGACGGGCGGCGGAGCAAACCGGGAGAACCTGCCTTGAGTCGTGAAACTGACACTTCGTCCTCCGGGGCCAATGGGCGCGGCAGCACCGCGTACCCGTCGGGGACACCGCCGTACGGCACGCCCATGGCCACCGAGGCCGGTGCCGACGCGGCCCGGTCGGCCGCCGGCGAGCGGCCGGACGGGCCGAAGACCGAGACCACGCTGACCACGCGGGTCCGGATCAACATCCCCGGCTCGCGCCCCATCCCGCCGGTCGTGGTCCGCAAGCCGGTCGGCGACGGCGACGGCGCCGCGGACGACACCGGATCCGGGTCCGTGTCGGAGACCACCGGCACCACGGCCATGCCCGTGTTCACGGACACCCCGGCGCCCGCGCCGGAGCCGGCCGCGCCCGCCGACGACAAGCCGGCCAGCGACTGGTTCGCGCCCCGCAAGGGCGCCACCCCCGCCAAGGGCACGAACACCGGCGGCAGCAACGGCGCCGGGTTCCCCACCGGCCCGATCGGCGGCCCCGGCACCGGTGCGCCCGGTACCGGCCCGGTCGGCGGTCCCGCCACGGGTGCCCGCCCCGGCGGTACGGGCGGCCCCGGCCCGATGGCCGGCGGCCCCGGCGCACAGCCCGGCGGCCCTCGCCCGGGCGCGAGCGCGGGCTCCAGGCCCGGCGGCACGAACGGTGCCGGACTGCCCGGCGCCACCGGCGGCCAGCCGGTCGCGCCCGGCCACGGCGGCGGCACCGGCTCCTTCGACGTCTCGGCCGCGCTGGCGGGCACCAAGCCCGAGCGCGACGACCTGCCGTACTTCTCGGACAACGGCGGCCGCCCCGGCGGCCCGGACGGCCGCTCCGGCCCCGCGGGCCCCACCGGCGGCCCCGTCACCGGCGACAGCCCGCTCGGCCCGCCGCCCGGCCAGGGCGGCCCCGGAGGCCCCGGCTACCAGGGCAACCCCTTCGGCGGCCCCGACGCCGACTTCTCCGCGCCCGCCGCCTCCGGCGGCTACGCCCGCCCCGGCGGCGGCATCAGCGACGACACCGCGGTCCTCACCCCGCAGCGGCCCGCCCCCGAACCGGGCACCCCGGGCTACGGCGGCTCCGGCGCCCTCGTCGACAACCCCTCCGGACACACCCTGACCAGCGGTATCCCCGTCGTGCCCCCCGGCACCCAGGGGGCGCCGTTCGGCGCGGGCGGCCCCGACGGCGCGGTGCAGCACACCCCGCCGAAGCTGCCCGACCCCGGCCCGCAGCAGAAGTCAGCCCCGGCGAAGAACACCAAGTCCGCCAAGCCGGCCAAGAAGAAGGGCCGCAGCAAGCTCGGCCTGCTCGTCGGCGGAGTGATCGTCCTCGGCGGCGGTGTCTACGGCGCCGGGCTGCTGATGAACCACTCCGACGTCCCCAAGGGCACCACCGTCCTCGGCGTCGACATCGGCGGCGGCACCCGCGACGAGGCCGTCAACAAGCTCGACGCGGCCTTCGGCAAGAGCACGAACGAGGCGCTGAAGCTCTCGGTCGACGGCGAGACCGTCTCCCTCAAGCCCGACCAGGCCGGCCTCCAGTTCGACAAGCAGGCCACGGTCAGCGCCGCCGCCGTCAGCGACTACAACCCGGTCTCGGTGATCGGCGCGCTCTTCGGCCAGGAGCGCGTCGTCGAGCCCGTCATGCCCGTCGACGAGGAGAAGCTGCACGCCGCCCTCCGGCGCGCCGCCGGCAGCTCCGGCTCGGCCAGCGACGGCACCGTCAAGTACGAGGCCGGCAAGGCCGTCGCCGTCTACGGCAAGGCGGGCAAGGGCATCGCGGTCGACGAGTCCACCGAGGCCGTCGAGGAGGCGTACCGCACCCAGGTCGAGACCGGCGAGCCCGCGACGGTGCAGCTGCCGACGACCACCAAGGAGCCGTCGGTCGACAAGGCCGAGGTCGACCGGTTCATGAAGGAGTTCGCCGAGCCGGCCATGTCGGGCACCGTGACCGTCCAGACCGACGCCGCGCACAGCATCCCGCTGAGCCCGGAGAACTCCCTCTGGAAGTTCCTGAAGGTGAAGGCCGTCGACGGCAAGCTCGTCGACTCCTACGACGAGAAGGCCCTCAAGGAGCTCTACGGCGGCACCTTCGACGGCGTCCTCATCACCCGCGGCAACGGCGAGAAGACCCCCGTCACCGTCCAGGACGTCTACGGCGCCCTCCGCCTCGCCCTGAAGAGCACGACCGACCGCACGGCGGTCATCGAGACGGACCCCAGCTAGCGGCACACGGCGGACGCCGGTGGGCGGATCGCACGGCACGACGAGGGGGCACCCGGGACATCCCGGGTGCCCCCTCGTCACTGTCGCGGGTATGACTTCTGTCATTCCGGGGTGAGGACCTCCGACACTGCCGTCCGCACCCCCCGCGCGCCCACGATGGTGCCCATGACGACGACCACGACGACGCCCACCGAGGCCGCCACCCGGTCCGCGGTGGTGGCGTTCGACAACGTGACGAAGGCGTACGGCGACGTCCGGGCCGTGGACGGCCTGACGCTCGCCCTGCACCCGGGGGAGACCGTGGCCCTGCTGGGCCCGAACGGCGCCGGCAAGTCGACCACCCTCGACCTGCTGCTCGGCCTCAGGAACCCCGACAGCGGCACGATCGACATCTTCGGCACCGGCCCGCGCGAGGCGATCACCGCCGGACGCGTGGGCGCCATGCTGCAGAGCGGCGGCCTGATGGACGAGGTCACGGTCGCCGAACTCGTCCGGCTCGCCTGCGCCCTGCACCCCAGGCCGTACCCGGTCTCCGAGGTCCTCGCCCGCGCCGGAGTCACCCAGATCGCCGACCGCAAGGTCCACAAGCTCTCCGGAGGCCAGGTCCAGCGGGTCCGCTTCGCCCTCGCCACGGCCGGCGACAGCGACCTGATCGTCCTGGACGAGCCCACCACCGGCATGGACGTCACCGCCCGCCAGGCCTTCTGGTCCACCATGCGCGAACAGGCCGACCGGGGCCGCACCGTCCTCTTCGCCACCCACTACCTCGAAGAGGCCGACGCCATCGCCGACCGCGTGCTCGTCCTGCACCGGGGTCGGCTGCTGGCCGACGGCACGGCGGCCGAGATCAAGGCCAGGGCGGGCGCCCGCCGCGTCACCTTCGACCTGCCCGACGGCCCGCTCGACGAGCCACGGCTGCGGAACCTCCCCTTCCTGACCACGCTCGACGTGTCCGGCCGTACCGTCCGCATCCAGTCCACCGACGCCGACGCGACCGTCCACGCCCTCTACGGCCTCGGTGTGTACCCCCGCAACCTGGAGGTCACCGGCCTCGGTCTGGAGCAGGCCTTCGTCGCGATCACCGCCGCCGAGGAGGCGAGGTCGAAGTGAACAGCCTGATCAAGCTGGAACTCGTCCGTGCCCTGCGCAGCCGCAAGGCCATGTTCTTCACGGTGCTCTACCCCGCGCTGCTGTTCCTGCTCATCGCGGGCAGCGCGAGCACCACCGAGGAACTCGGCGACACCGGTCTGACCCTGCCGACGTACATGATGGTCTCCATGGCCTCCTTCGGCGCCCTGACGGCCGTCCTGATGGGCAACAGCGAACGCATCGCCAAGGAACGCGAGAGCGGCTGGGTACGGCAGCTGCGGCTCACCACGCTGCCGGGGCGCGGCTACGTCCTCGCGAAGACCGCGAGCGCGGCCGTGGTCAGCCTGCCGGCCATCGTGGTCGTCTTCGTGGTGGCCGCCGTCGTGAAGGACGTACGCCTGGACGCCTGGCAGTGGCTCGCCCTGACCGGCGCGATCTGGGCCGGCAGCCTCGTCTTCGCCGCGCTCGGCGTCGCCATCGGCTACCTCGCCTCCGGGGACGCGGTCCGCCCGATCACGATGATCACCTACTTCGGTCTGTCGATGCTCGGCGGCCTGTGGATGCCGACGACGACGTTCCCCGAGTGGCTGCGGGACATCGCCGAGTGGGTGCCCACGCACGCGTACGCCTCGCTGGGGCAGGCCATCGAGCAGAGTCAGGCCCCGCACACCCGGGACCTCGTCATCCTGGCCGTCTCCTTCGCCCTGTTCGCGGGCGGCGCGGCCTGGCTCTACCGGAAGGACACGCTGAAGGCGTGAGCGGCGTCGGCATCGGGCAGCGCCCGCGGAACCGCAGACAGCGGGCGATCAAGTTCCTCTGGACCGGGATCTGGCTCGCCTATCTGAGCGCCCCCGTCAGCGACCTGCTGCACGGGGGCCACAGCGACGGCGTCGTCGTCCTCGGCTGGACCGGCCTGGTGGCGTTCGTCGCCTGGTACTTCGTGCTGATCTTCCGCGCCGGCCGCCGCGACACCACCCCCCTGGTGCTCGGCGCGCTCGCCGTCCTCGCCGCCCAGTCCGTCGTGCTCGCCCTCTCCCTCGGCCGGGAGTGGCTCGTCCTCTTCGTCTACGTCTCGGTCGCCTCCGGCGCGGCCCTCCCGCCGCGGCTCGCCCGCTTCACGATCCCGGCGGTGTCGGCCCTGCTCACGATCGTCGCCCTCGCCGTACCGCGCGGCGAGGCCTACCTCGCCTCCCTGCTCCTCCCGGCCCTCCTCGGCGGCTTCGCCATGACCGGCGTCCGCGAACTCATCCGCACGACCCGGGAACTCCGCGAGGCCAGGGCCACGGTCGCCCAGCTCGCCGCGAACGAGGAGCGCCTGCGTCTCGCCCGTGACCTGCACGACCTCCTCGGCCACTCGCTCTCCCTGATCACGCTGAAGAGCGAGCTGGCGGGCCGGATGCTCCCCGACCACCCCGACCGGGCCGCCCAGCAGGTCGCCGACATCGAACAGGTCAGCCGCCAGGCCCTGGTCGACGTCCGCGAGGCCGTCACCGGCTACCGGCGCCCCCGCCTCGGCGCCGAACTCGCGGGCGCCCGCGACGCGTTGACCGCGGCCGGCATCACCCCCGAACTGCCCGCCGACCCCGACCTCACCGACGTACCCGAGGAGAGCGAGTCCGCCCTCGCCTGGGCCCTGCGCGAGTCCGTCACCAACGTCGTACGGCACAGCGGCGCCCACCGCTGCACGGTGGACCTCGTCCGCCGCCAGACCCTCGACGGCCCGGTGCTCGAACTGACAGTGGACGACGACGGACGGGGCACTCCGGCCGGCGGCGTGGGCACGGGCAGCGGCCTGGCGGGCCTCACCGAGCGGCTGGCGAAGGTGGGCGGAACCCTCGAGGCGGGCCGCTCCCCCCACGGTTTCCGCCTGGTGGCCCGGGCCCCCGCCAGGCCCTGCGACCCGGACGTAGGATCCGGCGCATGACCCGCACGATCAAGGTCCTGCTCGCCGAGGACCAGTCCATGGTCCGCGAGGCACTGGCCGCCCTGCTCGGCCTGGAGGACGACATCGAGGTCGTGGCCCAGGTCGCCCGCGGCGACGAGGTCCTGGCCGCCGCCCGCGCCCACGCCGTCGACGTGGCCCTCCTCGACATCGAGATGCCGGGCGCGACGGGCATCGAGGCGGCCGCCGAGGTCCACCGGGCGCTCCCGGCGGTGAAGCTGGTCGTCCTCACCACCTTCGGCCGCCCCGGCTACCTCCGCAGCGCCATGGAGGCCGGCGCCGACGCCTTCCTGGTCAAGGATGCCCCCGCCGCCCAGCTCGCGGACGCGGTCCGCAGAGTCCTCGCGGGTGAGCGGGTCATCGACCCGACGCTCGCGGCAGCGGCCCTGGCGGAGGGCGCGAACCCCCTGACCGACCGCGAACGCGAGGTCCTGCGCGCGGCGGCCGACGGCTCGACGAACGCGGAACTGGCCGAGACCCTCCACCTCTCCCAGGGCACGGTCCGCAACTACCTGTCGACGGCGATCCACAAACTGGCGGTGAGAAACAGAACGGAGGCGGTGCGCACCGCGAGGGAGAAGGGCTGGTTGTAGGTCGCAGGGCTGTGCTGGTGACCGAGTCCAGGGGCAGCCACCGCCAGGGGCGCGGGCCTGAGACATATGCGGCTCCGCCGCGCGGGCGCGACCAGCCACGACGCACCCGCACTCGCCCGACTGGAGGTGTCCCACGGCGAAGAGGCGCCCTCAGTTCAGCCGAGCCCGAGCCGCCTCCGCCTGCCGCCGCATCTTCTCCGCGGCCCCGGCATCCACCCCGGCCACGACCTCCGCGTACTCCTCCAACGCGGCAGCGCCCCGCACGAACTCCCCCCGCTGCACCAGCAATCGCGCCCACTCGTACCGCAGTCGCCCGGGATGCGAGGGCATCGCCAGCGACAACTCCAGCGCCCACAACGCCACATCCGTCCGCTCGGGCCGCGCCGCCGCCCACGCCCGCACGTTGTTGAGGACCCGCACCACCACGTCGAGCGGATCGGCGGGACTCAGCACCGACGGGTCCAGCGGAGCCCCCGTCGCCCCGGCCACCAGCAGCTCCGCGTCGCTCCCGCTCAGCACCCGCCCCCCGTCGAACGGGTCGGCGAGGACCTGCTCCTCACGGGGCCCGAACCCGACCACGAAGTGCCCCGGCAGCGCGACCCCGTACACGGGCGCACCCGCCCGCCGGGCCACCTCCATCCACACCACGGACAGCAGGATCGGCAACCCCCGCCGCCGTACGAGCACCTGGTGCAGCAGCGACGACTCCAGCCGCTGGTAGTCCCCGGCGGCTCCCCGGAAACCGCACCGCTCGCCGAGCAGTTCGGCCGCCGCGACCGCCCACGCACGCGGCGTGGCCGGCCGGTACGGCATCAGCCCGGCCAGCCGGTCCAGCTCGATCTCGGCGGCGTCGACGCCCGCGTCGTCCAGTGTCCCGTCGCCCGCCGCGCCCACCAGCAGGCACAGCAGGGCCAGGTCGGGCCGCTCGGCGCGCGCCTCCTCCGCGAACCGCCGCCGTACCTCGGCCGCCCGCTCCGGCTCGGGAGGGAACGGCGCCGGCACGGCGGGGTGATGCCCGCTCACGACGACCGGCCCGACACGGAACCGGCGTCACCGGCGCGGCCGGCGCCCCCGGGCTCCCGGTAGTGGTGGTACGCGTGATGCGCCGCGAACCCCATCCCCCCGTACAGCGCCCGCGCTCCCGCGTTGTCCGTCTCCACCTGGAGCCACCCGGCCGAGGCCCCTTCGTCCAGCGCCCGCCGGGCCAGCGCCGCCATCACGGTCGTCGCGAGCCCCCGCCGCCGCTGGGCGGGATCGACCTCGACGGCCGCGAAACCGGCCCACCGCCCGTCCACCACGCACCGCCCGATGGCGGCGGGCCCCGAGCCCTCCGCCCCCGGCACGGTCGCGAACCACACCGACGGCCCGCTCCCGAGCACCTTCAGCGCGACCGCGCCGAGCCCCTTGCGCTGGTAGCGGCCGAGCCACGCCTCGTCCGCCGTGCGCGACAGCTCGACCCCGGCGTACTCCCGGTCCGCGACCGGCGCGAGCGCGCCGATCCACAGCTCGGCGGTCACCTCGCGGACCCAGCCGCGGTCCGCCACCTCCGCGCACAGCAGCTCCTGAGTGCCCTCGGCGCCCGTGGCCAGCTGGAGGTAGGCGGGCAGCCCCCGGGCCGCGTACCAGCCGCGTACGGCCGTCAGCGCGTCGTCCAGGGGCATGCCGGGGTCCCCCAAGGGCAGCACCGAGTTGGCGCGCCGGGTGAAGCCGGAGGCGGCCCGCAGCTCCCACTCGCCGAGCCGCTCGCTCTCGACGGGCTGCCAGGCCCGCGCAGAGACCCGCGCCAGCTCCGCGTACGAGGCGGCGGGCCCACGTCGACGGGCCGGGGCGGCGGGCACGACCTTCCCCGCGACCAGCGTCGACTCCGCGATGCTGACCCGCTCCCCGTTCCGGCGGGTGATCGACAGGACACCGCCGTCCCATGATGTGAGAACACCAACCGTGTCAGTGAATTTCCCACCCCCGGCGGCAGGCTCGTCGAGGCACCGCACGGACACGCGTTTGCCCACGTCAGCAGCAGAGACACGGATCTCGAGCCGTCCACCGGCAGAGATTTCCACAGGTCTGTCCACCCCTCCTGTTCGGATCATGCCCCGGAACGGAGATACTAGGTGCGGGCATCGACGACGCCGCGCTCCCGCGCGCCAGGCGGCGGAGCCTGAGGAGGCCCGCCAGCGCCCTATCGAGGAGGAACGACAGCGTGACCTACGTCATCGCGCAGCCTTGTGTCGACGTCAAGGACAAGGCGTGCATCGAGGAGTGCCCGGTCGACTGCATCTACGAGGGTCAGCGGTCCCTCTACATCCACCCGGATGAATGCGTCGACTGCGGTGCCTGCGAGCCGGTGTGCCCGGTCGAGGCGATCTTCTACGAGGACGACACCCCGGAGGAGTGGAAGGACTACTACAAGGCGAACGTCGAGTTCTTCGACGAGCTCGGCTCGCCCGGTGGTGCCAGCAAGCTCGGTCTGATCGAGCGTGACCACCCCTTCGTCGCCGCACTCCCGCCGCAGGCCTGAGAGCGACACCGCAGGCCCCGGGGTGACGCCCCGGCGGCCCGCATCCGCGCCGCCCCGGTCCCGTACGGCCCGATCACCATGATCGCCGTACGGGACCGAGGCGTTCGCCAGTGAGAAAGTGAGCCAGATCCCGTGTCCGCAGTCAGCGACCGCCTTCCCACCTTCCCCTGGGACAAGCTGGAGCCGTACAAGGCGACGGCCGCCGCGCACCCCGGTGGGATCGTCGACCTCTCCGTCGGCACCCCCGTCGACCCGGTGCCCGACCTGATCCAGAAAGCGCTGGTCGCCGCGGCGGACTCGCCCGGCTATCCCACCGTCTGGGGCACCGTCGGTCTGCGCGACGCGATCACGGGCTGGCTGGAGCGCCGCCTCGGCGCCCGGGACGTCACCCACCACCACGTCCTGCCGATCGTCGGCTCCAAGGAACTGGTGGCCTGGCTCCCCACCCAGCTGGGCCTCGGCCCGGGCGACCGGGTCGCGTACCCGCGCCTGGCCTACCCGACGTACGAGGTGGGCGCCCGGCTGGCCCGCGCGGAGCACGAGGTCTACGACGACCCGACGGACCTGGACCCGGCCGGTCTGAAGCTCCTCTGGCTGAACTCGCCGTCCAACCCCACCGGCAAGGTGCTCTCCAAGGCCGAGCTGACCCGGATCGTGGCGTGGGCCCGCTCGCACGGCGTCCTGATCTTCTCCGACGAGTGCTACCTGGAGCTGGGCTGGGAGGCCGACCCGGTCTCGGTCCTCCACCCGGACGTCAACGGCGGCTCGTACGAGGGCATCGTCGCCGTCCACTCCCTCTCCAAGCGCTCCAACCTGGCGGGTTACCGCGCGGCCTTCCTCGCCGGCGACCCGGACGTCCTCGGCCCGCTCCTGCAGATCCGCAAGCACGGCGGGATGATGACCTCGGCCCCCACCCAGGCGGCCGTCGTGGCCGCCCTCGGGGACGACGCGCACGTCCACGAGCAGCGCGCCCGCTACGCGGCCCGCCGCACGGCCCTCCGTGACGCCCTCGTCGCCCACGGCTTCCGCATCGAGCACAGCGAGGCCAGCCTCTACCTCTGGGCCACCCGGGGCGAGTCCTGCTGGACCACCGTCGCCCACCTCGCCGACCTCGGCATCCTGGTGGCCCCCGGCGACTTCTACGGCACCGCGGGCGACCACCACATCCGCGTGGCCTTCACGGCGACGGACGAGCGTGTGGCGGCAGCGGTGGAACGCCTCTTCCGGGCGTAGCGCGCAAGACGCGTGCCGCACCCGACGTCGAAGGGGCCCGGGGATCGTCCCCGGGCCCCTTCGACGTACGGCAGGTCAGCCGAGCGGGCTCTGGGCCGGCAGCTTCCCCGTCGGGAGCCCACCCTTCGTCGCCGTCTTGGTCGTGTCACCCAGAACGGTGCCGGCGGACCCGGCGGCCTCTCCGGCGGCCTTCTGCGCGACGGGCGTCGTCGTCTTGACGGTCTTCCCGCCGGTCTTGCTCACGGTCGGCAGGGTCTGCTTGGACGCCTTGGTGCCGGCGTCGCTCGCGACCCCGGTGACGTTCTGCGTCGCGCCGTCCACGGTGCTACCCGCGTTCGCCCCGTCCACGGCGGACAGGCCGCCGAGGTTCGGGGTGGCCGGAAGTTCGGGCGCCGCGCTCGCGGAGCCGGCCGCACCGACCACGGAGGCCGCTCCCGCTGCGGTCAGCAGCGCGGCACGGGCGATCCGGCGGGTCAGGGGGAGGGACATGGTGCTCCTTAGACGGAAGAGAACGGTGAAGTGTCCGACCGCGCCCGGGAGTTGACCAGTGGATGTGATCGTTCCGGGCTCGGACGCAGTGACTACCGACTCGAAGTCCCCGGAGGTTGCGGCGCCCCGACATAAAGAGTTGGCAATGCGTCGCATCATCAAATACGGATTCAGTCGGACAAACGCCACCCGCTGTGATGGTCTGCTGAATCCTTACGGCTCTGTGTTCCCAACGGATTCCGCGCACCCGGGGTGAGCAGGACGAACCCCGCCCACCCCGTCCACCCGACGCGCCGTGCCTACCCCGCACGGGTGAGCCGTGCGGCCTACTGTCCAGTGACGATTCGGACCTCGGTGGCCGTGCCTGCCGCACCGCCCGCCACGCCCCGCGCCTTGCGCCACGCGCCGGCCCGGCCCTCGGCGACCCACTCGCGGCCCGCGTAGGAGACGCGCTCGACACCGAGCCGGGAGGAGTTGGCCACCGCCCAGTGCGCCAGCTCCCAGCCGCGCTGGCGGGCCCGGTCCTCGTCCTCGATGTCCGTCAGCGGGATGGTCACGGTCCCGGCGGCGGGGGAGACGCTCGGACTCGGCGCCGCCTTCGCCTCGGCGGAGGCGCCGCCCTCGGAGCTCACCACCGCCGCGGCCGACTCGAACGCGTCGTCCCCGAAGTCCCGCGCGAGCGCGCTGCGCACGGCCTCCGGGCCGCCCGTGTAGGCGGTGCCGGTGCCGGTCGTGTCCCGGCGCCCCTCGCACGTCAGCGTGGCCGCCGACCGCCCGGTCAGCGCGGCGGCCAGCAGCGTGGCGTCGGGCTCGTGCTTGGCGTACGCCTCCGGGTAGCCGCTGCGCTGCACGCGCTGGGCGGCCACGGTCAGCGGCAGTCGCTCGTAGCCCTCGACCTTGACGAGGTGCTCGTAGAACTCGCCCGCCGCGTACACCGGGTCCTGGATCTGCTGCTCGGTGCCCCAGCCCTGCGAGGGCCGCTGCTGGAAGAGGCCGAGCGAGTCCCGGTCGCCGTGCGCGATGTTGCGCAGGCTCGACTCCTGCAGCGCGGTCGCCAGCGCGATCGTCACGGCCCGCTCGGGCAGCTCGCGCGAGGTGCCGACCGCCGAGATCGTCGCCGCGTTGGCGGCCTGCTCGGGCGTGAACTCGTACGACGCCCCGTCGTCGGCCGCGGACACGACCACACACCGCGGGGTGCCGTTCCCCCCGGTCAGATACTGCACGGTGAGATACGCCCCGATCGCGGCGAGCACGACGAAGGCCGCCATGCACTGCAGCACGCGACGGCCGCGACGGCGGGGACGGGGACCTGGGGGGAAGGGGTACGGCTCCGACACGCGGTCCAAGGTACTGGAGAGTAATGGCCCCCGTGCAGGTGTTGTGAAGAGTGATGTGAACAGGGGTGCGGAAGTGACCGGATCCACTCGCCGCGCGGCCCGACGCCGACCGCGCGTTAGGGTCGTGGACATGGCCGAGACCCCGATTGACCTCACGCTGGACGCCGCGCGGCTGACCGCGCAGCTCGTCGACTTCCCCTCCGAGAGCGGCACCGAGAAGCCCCTCGCGGACGCGATCGAGACCGCCCTGCGCGCCCTGCCGCACCTGACGGTCGACCGGTACGGCAACAACATCGTCGCCCGCACGAACCTGGGCCGCGCGGAGCGCGTGATCCTGGCCGGCCACATCGACACCGTGCCCATCGCCGACAACGTCCCCTCCCGCCTCGACGAGGACGGCGTCCTGTGGGGCTGCGGCACCTGTGACATGAAGTCCGGCGTCGCGGTCCAGCTGCGCGTCGCGGCCACGGTCCCGGCCCCCAACCGCGACCTGACCTTCGTCTTCTACGACAACGAGGAGGTCGCCGCCGACCTGAACGGCCTGAAGCACATCTCCGAGGCCCACCCCGAGTGGCTGGAGGGCGACTTCGCGGTCCTCCTGGAGCCCACCGACGGCGAGGTCGAGGGCGGCTGCCAGGGCACCCTGCGGGTCCTGCTGACGACCAAGGGCGAGCGCGCCCACTCCGCCCGCGGCTGGATGGGCTCCAACGCCATCCACGCGGCCGCCCCCATCCTGGCCAGGCTGGCGTCGTACGAGCCGCGCTACCCGGTGATCGACGGCCTGGAGTACCGCGAGGGCCTCAACGCGGTCGGCATCTCCGGCGGCGTCGCCGGCAACGTCATCCCCGACGCGTGCGTCGTGTCGGTCAACTTCCGCTACGCGCCCGACCGCAGCGAGGAGGAGGCCATCGCCCACGTCCGCGAGGTCTTCGCCGACTGCGGGGTCGAGAGCTTCACCGTCGACGACCACAGCCCCGGCGCGCTGCCCGGTCTGTCCCACCCGGCGGCCGCGGCGTTCATCGAGGCCGTCGGCGGCACCGCCCAGCCCAAGTACGGCTGGACGGACGTCTCCCGCTTCAGCGCGCTCGGCGTCCCGGCCGTCAACTACGGCCCCGGCAACCCGCACTTGGCGCACCGACGCGACGAGCGGGTGGAGACGGCGAAGATCCTGGCGGGCGAGGAGCGCCTGAGGTCCTGGCTGACGGCGTGAAGTGTCCGGCGCGGCGGATCGCGCCGGACACGCTGAGGTCCCCCGTCCGTAACCCGTATGGATCTACGCTGAGGTGAACCACCAGCACGGCGGAGGGAGCGGACATGGCGACCGGCAACCCCGAGGGCAAGAAGCAGCCACCCGAGGAGCAGCGGCTGGGGCCGGTGCTGCGCAGACGCGGTCAGGTCCAGGCGAGCACGACGGACCAGCGGCTGCTGGACGCCGGCGGCCCCTCCGACTGGGTCCACACGGATCCCTGGCGGGTCCTGCGCATCCAGTCGGAGTTCATCGAGGGCTTCGGCACCCTCGCCGAACTCCCGCCCGCGATCAGTGTCTTCGGCTCCGCCCGCACTCCCACCGACTCACCGGAGTACGAGGCGGGCGTCCGGCTCGGCCGCGGCCTGGTGGAGGCCGGCTTCGCCGTCATCACCGGCGGCGGCCCGGGCGCGATGGAGGCGGCCAACAAGGGCGCCCTCGAAGCGGGCGGCACCTCCGTCGGCCTCGGCATCGAGCTCCCCTTCGAACAGGGCCTCAACCCCTACGTCGACATCGGCCTCAACTTCCGCTACTTCTTCGTCCGGAAGATGATGTTCGTCAAGTACGCCCAGGGCTTCGTGGTCCTCCCCGGCGGCCTCGGCACCCTCGACGAACTCTTCGAAGCCCTCACGCTCGTCCAGACCCAGAAGGTCACCCGCTTCCCCATCGTCCTCTTCGGCGAGTCCTACTGGAGCGGCCTGGTCGACTGGCTCACCAACACCCTCATCGCCCAGGGCAAGGCGGCGGAAAAGGACCTCACCCTCTTCCACGTCACGGACGACGTCGACGAGGCGGTGGCGTTGGTCTCGAAGGAGGCGGGCAGGTAGGACCGGGCTGTTCCCGCGCCCCGAAAAGGGGCGCGGGGAACTGCGCGAACGGGGTCCGGGGCGGAGCCCCGAAGTCTTTGACGCGGGGGTCGAAGGGGCGCGCAGCCCCTGCTGGATGGGACGGGTAGGGGCGGCGGGGGCGAAAAAACTAGGCGAGCCCCCGCCGGGCAACGGCAGGCCCCCGCCACCCCGCGATCGCCCCCACCATCTCCACCACCTGCCGAGTCTCAGCCACCTCATGCACCCGATACACCTGAGCCCCCAACCAGGCGGAAACCGCGGTCGTCGCCAGCGTCCCCACCACCCGCTCCTTCACGGGCCTGTCCAACGTCTCCCCCACGAAGTCCTTGTTGGACAGCGACACCAACACCGGCCACCCCGTGGCGACCATCTCCCCGAGCCGCCGAGTCGCCTCCAGACTGTGCCGCGTGTTCTTCCCGAAGTCGTGCCCCGGATCGATCAGCACGGACTCCCGGGGCACCCCCAACGCCACCGCCCGCTCCGCCAGCCCCACGGTCACCCGCAGCACGTCGGCCATCACGTCGTCGTACTCGACCCGATGCGGCCGAGTACGCGGCTGAGCCCCACCCGCGTGCGTGCACACCAGCCCCACCCGATACCGCGCCGCGACCTCCGCGAGCCGGGGATCGACCCCGCCCCACGCGTCGTTCAGCAGATCCGCCCCCGCCTCGCACACGGCCTCACCGACCTCGTGCCGCCAGGTGTCGACGCTGATGATCACGTCGGGGAACCGCCGCCGCACCTCCGCGACGAACCCCACGGTCCGCCGCGCCTCCTCCGCCGCGGTCACCTCCTCACCGGGCCCGGCCTTCACCCCGCCGATGTCGATGATGGCCGCGCCGTCGGCGACCGCCTGCTCCACGCGCGCGAGCGCCGGCTCGTCACGGAAGGTGGCCCCCTGGTCGTAGAAGGAGTCCGGCGTCCGGTTCACGATCGCCATGATCACCTGCTCGTGCGGGCCGAATTCCCGCTTGCCCAGCCTGAGCATCCGCTGTGACCTCTCCCAGTACGTGCCGTCGATCGCCGGGCCTGCCCGACCGCCTGCGACCTTAACTGTCAGACTCGCATGGCACGATCGGAGCCGAACACACTCGAGGGGACCCAGCGATGTTCATGTTCTTGTTCCTGGTCGTCGCGCTCGCCGTCGTGGTCGCCGCGGTGACGCTCGCGGTGGTCGGCGGCGGCGACCACGCGGTGCTGCCGGAGGCCGACGGCGAGCGGCTCCAGGACCCGCTGCCGGCGCACCGCCCGGTCAACCGCGCGGACGTCGAGGCGCTCCGCTTCCCGGTCGCCGTCCGCGGCTACCGCATGGTCGACGTCGACGACGTCCTCGGCCGCCTCAGCGCCGAGATCGCCGAGCGGGACGCCCGGATCGCCGACCTGGAGTCCGCGCTCGCGGGCGCCCGCGCGGCGGCCACGACCTCGCTGCACAAGCCGGAGGAGGGCGAGCACCGATGAGCGACGGCACCGCCCTGCCCGGCTCCGACGGCGCGCCGCGCTGCCCCTGGGCCCTGTCCACGGAGGACTACGTCGCGTACCACGACGAGGAGTGGGGCCGCCCGGTCCACGGCGACGACGCGCTGTACGAGCGGCTCTGCCTGGAGGCCTTCCAGTCCGGCCTCTCCTGGATCACCATCCTGCGTCGCCGCGAGGGCTTCCGCGCCGCCTTCGCCGACTTCAAGATCGCCTCGGTCGCCCTGTTCACCGAGGCCGACCAGGAGCGTCTCCTCGCCGACCCCGGCATCATCCGCAACCGCGCCAAGATCGAGGCGACGATCGCCAACGCCCGCGAGCTGTCGACCTGGTCCCCCGGCGAGCTGGACGAGCTGATCTGGTCCCACGCCCCGGACCCGACGACGCGCCCGGCCCCCGCCACCCTCGCGGACGTCCCGGCGGTCACCCCCGAGTCCACGGCCCTGTCCAAGGCCCTGAAGAAGCGAGGCATCCGCTTCGTCGGCCCCACGACGGCGTACGCCCTGATGCAGGCGTGCGGCCTGGTGAACGACCACCTGGAGACATGCGTCGCGAGAACGGCGTCCGCGTAGGAGCCTCCGCCTCCAAGGAGCGCGGGGGCCCGCGCGACCGGCCACGACGCGACGGGCCACGACGCGACGGGCCACGACGCGACGGGCCACGACGCGACGGGCCACGACAGGACCCGCCACGACCCGACCGTCGGCTACCCCACGACCTCCGACCGCCGCATCCGGCGAAGCGTCACCGGCCCAAGTACTCCGGGGTCTCCTTGTTCACGAAGGCCCGCACGGCGATCTGGTGGTCCTCCGAGGCCCCCGCCCGGGTCTGGAGCTCGTCCTCCTTCTCCAGCGTCTCGGCCAGCGAGTGGGTGAACCCGTACGCGACGGCCTCCTTGATCGCCGCGTACGCCACGGTCGGCCCCGAGGCCAGCATCCGTGCCACCTCCTCGGCGGCGGTGTGCAGCGAGGCCGCCGGAACGATCCGGTTCGCGATCCCCAGGTCGTACGCCTCCTGCGCCTTGATGCTGCGCGGGAACAGCAGCAGATCGGCGGCCCGGCCGGGGCCGATCACCCGCGGCAGGGTCCACGACACCCCGGAATCGGCTGTGAGCGCCACCCCGGCGAACGAGGTGTTGAAGGAGGCCGTGTCGGCGACCACCCGGTAGTCCGCCGCGAGCGCGAAGCCCAGGCCGGCACCGGCCGCGACCCCGTTCACCCCGGCCACCACGGGCTTCGCCATGCTCGTGAGGGCCCGCACCACGGGGTTGTAGTGCTCCTTGACCGTGCTCATGACCTGCCCCGAGCCCTCGACCAGCAGCCCGATGTGCTCCTTGAGGTCCTGGCCCACACAGAACGCCCGGTCTCCCGCTGCCGTCAGCAGCACCGCCCGCACCGCGTCGTCCCCGGCGGCCTCCTCCACGGCCTCCCGCAGCGCGACCTTCGTCGCGATGTTCAGCGCGTTCATCGCCTCGGGGCGGTTCAGCGTGATCGTCGCGAGTCCGTCGCGCACCTCGTAGAGCACGGTGTCGGCCATGGCGGTTCCCCTCCGGTGTCGCTTCGGCAGGAGACGTACTGGTCAGTACGCCCTCGTCACAGCACAGCATGGCGGAGTTCCCGGGCGACGGCCGGGCCCGGACGTGTGACCTGCGTCAAAGAATCACCAATGGGCGAGCGCCCACCCGGGACCGTGCGGTGGCGCAGTATCGCAGTCACACCGCCGAATTGGGTGGTTTTGCTCGCGCGCGTTGCCCAAGCGATGCCGACCGATGTTGGTCATCGGGTCATGAGATGCGGGATAATGGCCTGGAAGCAATGTGTTCGATGCCGGTGTCGCGTGTCCCCAGGTGGGCCCGCGCCTGCCCTCCCGGGCCGTCGGCTTGGCGATGAGCTGGTTTCAGGAAGGGGTACGAGCATGGCGGCCATGAAGCCGCGGACGGGCGATGGCCCGCTCGAGGTGACCAAGGAGGGGCGGGGCATCGTCATGCGCGTTCCGCTCGAAGGCGGCGGTCGGCTCGTCGTCGAGCTGACCCCTGACGAGGCCGACGCCCTCGGAGATGCCCTCAAGAAGGTCGTCGGCTGACGCGCGTAGCGACCATACCCTTTCAGTTGCCCCGGCACCGCCGCACCCGGCGGTGCCGGGGCGCTGTGGTACCAGGGGCGTGATCGGGCGACGACGGCCGCGCCGGGCGCTCGGATCGCGGGTGGCCGCTCAGCGCTTGACCGCGCACAGCAGGCCGTCGCCCACCGGGAGCAGTGACGGCACCAGCTCGGGGCTCTCCCGGACCGTGCGCAGCAGCTCCCGCAGGCGTATGACCTCGGTGGGCTGGGGGTTGGAGTCCACCGTCCGGCCACTGGCGAAGACACCCTCGAAGGCCACGAGGCCACCGGGCCTGAGCAGGCGCAACGATTCAGCGAGGTAGTCCAGGCACTCCAGCCGGTCGCCGTCGCAGAAGACCAGGTCGTACCCGGCGTCCGCGAGCCGCGGCAGCACGTCCAGGGCATGGCCCGGGATGAAGCGCGCGCGGTTGCTGGCGAAGCCGGCCGCGCGGAACGCCTGCCGGGCGAACTGCTGGTGCTCCGGCTCCGGATCCACGGTGGTCAGCACCCCGTCGGGCCGCATGCCGTGCAGCAGATGGATCCCGGAGACACCGGTCCCGGTCCCGATCTCCGCCACCGCCTTCGCGTCCACGGTGGCGGCGAGCACCCGCAGCGCGGCGCCCGTGCCGGGCGACACCGAGCGCAGCCCTGCCTCCCGGGCCCGTTCCCGGGCCCAGCGCAGCGCGTCGTCCTCGGCGACAAAGGCGTCGGCGAACGCCCAGCTCGTCAGCCGGTTGCCGGTAATGACCCTCTCCTTATGTCCCCGTGGTTGCCTGGGCGTGACTGTATCCGTTGCCGTCGGGAACCTGCTGATGGGACCGGTCGTTTAAAGGGATGAGTGAGTGACGGGGGCCGCGACGGGGGGCACGGGATGGATCGGTCCGACGAGCAGGAGCGCGCATCGACGCGGCTGCTGACCAAGCCACAGGGGCCGCATCAGCCTGACGAGCCCCGTCGGCCCGCATCAATTTCTTATAAAACCGCTTATCCGGAGCTAACGGGCGAGGTGGCTATGGTAGGGGCTCCACTGGACACCACCAGAGCCGACAGGGGAGGTGCGGCCGCGCCCGCGGATCGGGGAGGAGTGCTGCGGCGCTTTCTCGGATCGGCAAGCAGGCCGAAATCCGTGAACGACACCGCTGACCACAGCCACGCCGACGCTCCCGCCACGGGCGGAGTACAGACCGCGACCTTCACCACGGACGCGCACGCACAGGCGTGGACTCCGCCCACCTGGGAGGAGATCGTCAGCACCCACAGCGGCCGCGTCTACCGCCTCGCCTACCGTCTGACCGGCAACCAGCACGACGCCGAGGACCTCACCCAGGAGGTCTTCGTCCGCGTCTTCCGTTCCCTGTCGACCTACACCCCCGGCACCTTCGAGGGCTGGCTGCACCGCATCACGACCAACCTCTTCCTGGACATGGTCCGGCGCAAGCAGCGCATCCGCTTCGACGCCCTCGGGGACGACGCGGCCGAGCGCCTGCCCAGCCGCGAGCCCACCCCGCAGCAGATCTTCAATGACGCCCACTTCGACGCCGACGTCCAGCAGGCCCTCGACACCCTGGCGCCCGAGTTCCGCGCCGCCGTCGTCCTGTGCGACATCGAAGGACTGTCGTACGAGGAGATCGCCGCGACCCTGGGCGTCAAGCTCGGCACGGTCCGCTCCCGTATCCACCGCGGCCGCTCCCAGCTCCGCAAGGCCCTCGCACACCGCTCCCCGGAGGCCCGGGCCGAGCAGCGCCGCGGGTTCACGGTGCCCCGGGTGGCCGTGCTGGGAGGAGGGGGCGCGACCGCGTGAGTGGATCCCGTCCTACGCCTGCCGAGCAGCACTTGGGAGACCGTCTCTCCGCCCTCGTCGACGGAGAACTCGGTCATGAGGCGCGTGACCGCGTCCTGGCACATCTCGCCACCTGCGCGAAGTGCAAGTCCGAGGCGGACGAGCAGCGCCGCCTGAAGAACGTCTTCGCGGAGGCCGCTCCTCCACCTCCCTCCGAGAGCTTCCTGGCCCGTCTCCAGATGCTCCCGGCGGGCGGCGACAGCGACGGCGGCTCACCGCTGCCCGGCGGCTTCGGCGGAAGACTCGGGGGTACGGCCGGTGGACCGGGCCTGCCCGGTGACCCCTCCGCCTCCCGGGACTTCGCCGACTTCGGTGTCTTCGGCTCCGGCGACTCCTTCGGATACATCCCGTCGGGACCACACGGCGGCGCGCTGACGCCGTCGGAGGGCCGCGGGCTGCTCGGCGGCGGCCGAGGAGCGTCCGGCGGCCGTGGGTTCCTCGGTGACCGTGGCTTCCTGAGCGGCCGTGGCTTCCTCGGCGACCGGGGCGCGCTCGGCGACCGTGGCTTCCTCGGTGGCGGACGCGGCCTCTCCGGCGGCGGAGACGACCGTCCGGACCGGAGGGAGAGATCCGCCGACGACAGAGACGGCCGAGGGGTCACGGGCGACCGGGGCTTTCGGATCCACGACGTGAGCCGACAGGAGGCCGAGCGTTCGGCCTCGCGCGGCATGCGGTTCGCCTTCGTGGCGGCGGGCGCCGTGTCTCTGGCCGCGATCGCCCTCGGCGGCGTGACCAACGGCATGCCCGCCGAGACGGCGGACGCCCGCGGCGGTTCCGGTGCCGGCAGCAACGTCACCCCGCTGCGGACCCAGGCCTCGGGCACGGTTCCGACGCCCGAGGCACAGCGCCGCCGGGGAGCCGTCGGACCCCTGCTCGGACAGGGCCAGCAGTCCCTGGGGCAGGTGCCCGTCGCCCCGACGGAGATCGCCGCACCCCTGCTGCCCGGCATCCCCGCTCCGGCCGGCCAGGACCGTGAGTCCGTACACCCGCTGACCGCCCCCGTGTTGGCCGGTGCCGCCGTCATGTCGCCGCTCATACGTCCGCTCACCGCCGCGCCGCCTCTGCAGCTGACCGACTGGTCCCCGGCCCCCGACCTCGCGGGACCGGGCCTGCTGACGGCCCCCGACACCACCTCGTCCCCCACACCCACCTCGCCCGTCCTCCGCTGACCCCGAGTTCTGCGCGCCGGCCCGCGAACCTGGTTGAATCCAGAGTGGGCCGTGTCCGCTCGGGCCGGTTCCGGCCCGCGGCACTCGGCGAACGGTGGGCGGCGGGCCGGTCCTTGGGACAGGCCCCAGGTGTGGGGCGGGGAGAACATGAACGAGGGGAAGCCCACGAAGGCGAAGTGGTGGAGCCGCCCCCGAGCGCACGGCGCGGGGGCCGAGACGGCGGGCGCCGAGTCGCCCGGGGCCGGGCCCGCAGGAACCGCCGGTTCCGGAGGGCCTGTCGGAGCTGTGGAGCCCTTCGGGTCGCCTGCTGACGCGGCCCGTGCGGAAAACCCCGAGGGTGACTTCGAGTTGGAGCGCCCGGCGGCGACGACGACGCCGCCGACGCTGGCATCGGCCTCCGGTGAGGCCGACTCCGACTCCGACTACGAGCTGGCCCGCCCGGCCGCCGAGGCCCCGCCCGGCCACACCTCCACGCCGACCGTCGAATCAGCCGAAACGGACGGTGACTTCGAACTGGAGCGACCGGCCGTGAGGAACGCGGCGACGACCGGCTCCGCGGCGACCACGGCTTCTGCCGCGGCCACCGGCTCCGCCACTGCCGTGGCCCCTGCCGCAGTCACCCCCGTCACCACGGTCGTCGGCGCTGCCGATGTCGGCGATGCTCGGCCGGCGGGGGCGCAAGGTGCCCTGAGCGCCCCTGAGGCGCCCTCTGAGCGCCTCAAGCCGCTGCACGACCCCGATCCCTACGGCACCCCGCCGTACGGCGAGCCCGGCCCCTGGGCGCCCGCTCCGCCGGTCCAGCATCCGGCGACGACTCCCGCCCCCGGCACGGGCGTTCAGCCGACGACACCGGCACACGACGTGCACGCGGTGACAGGGCAACCCGCACTCGACGGCGCGACCGTGCCGGGAGCCGGAAGTGGCGGTGGGGAGGCCTCGGCTTCGGCGGTCTCCTCGACGCGCGCGGGAACGCCCGCGGCGGCCGCTCCCGCACACCCAGACGCGGCCGCAGCGGTGACCCCGGCCCACGGCACCGCCGTAGCGACGGCCACCCCGCAGCCCGCGATGTCGGACCAGCACCCGGCCGCACCTCGACCCGGTACGGCCCCGTTCTTGGACACGGCCCAGTCCGCCGCCACCCCCTACCCCGACGCCTCGCAGCCTCCCGGGGCCTCCTACGCGTATCCGTCCCAGCCGGGCCCTCCGCCCTTCGGGGACCCGGCGCGGTCGGTCCCACCCCCGTACGCGGGCGGAGTACCGGCCGCCCAGCCCCCGCAGCCCTCGCAGGGAGCCGGAGGCCCGCACCCCTCCGGGGCCTATGCCGATCCCGGGCAGTCGCCGCACGGCTCGCGGGGGCCCTGGCAGAACTACGACCCGTGGGCCGGGTCGGGGTCGCTGCAGCAGAACGGGGCCGCGGTGCACGACGCGGCCAGGCGGCCTCGGCGCAGGGGCAGGACGCTGCTGATCGGCGCCCTGCTGATCGCCGTCGTGGCCGGCGGCATCGGCGGAGCCGTCGGCGCGTACCTGGAGCGCAACGGCGGCGTCGGGGCCATCGAACTGCCCCAGACCAGCGACGGGGTGACGGGCCGGGCGCCCGACAGCGTGGCCGGGATCGCCGCCAGCGCGCTGCCCAGCGTCGTGACCCTGCACGTGAGCGGGGACAGCGCGCAGGGCACCGGCACCGGCTTCGTGCTCGACGAGCGCGGCCACATCCTCACCAACAACCACGTCGTGGACCCCGCCGGCAGCGGCGGCGAGATATCGGTGACCTTCAGCGGCGGTGAGACCGCCAAGGCCACCATGGTCGGCCGGGACACCGGCTACGACCTGGCCGTGGTCAAGGTGTCCGGTGTCAGCGGACTCAAGCCGCTGCCGCTGGGCAACTCCGAGGAGGTCCAGGTCGGCGACCCGGTCGTCGCCATCGGCGCCCCCTTCGACCTGGCCAACACCGTCACCTCCGGCATCATCAGCGCCAAGGAGCGGCCCATCACGGCCGGCGGCGAGAGCGGCGACGTGAGTGACGTGTCCTACGTGGACGCGCTGCAGACCGACGCGCCGATAAACCCCGGCAACTCCGGAGGTCCGCTCCTCGACGGCAAGGCCCGGGTGATCGGCATCAACAGCGCCATCCGCTCCGCCGGCAGCGGCTCCGAGTCGGACGGCGGGCAGGCCGGTTCCATCGGGCTCGGCTTCGCGATACCCATCAACCAGGGAAAGCGCGTCGCCGAGGAGCTGATCAACACCGGCAAGGCCACCCACCCGGTGATCGGGGTCACCCTCGACATGGACTACTCGGGTGACGGCGCCCGCATCGGTGACCAGGGAGACGGCGGCGGCTCCGGGGTGACGTCGGGCGGCCCCGCCGACCGGGCGGGCATGCGCTCGGGCGACGTCATCACCGAGGTCGACGGCCAGCGGGTCCACTCCGGCGACGAACTGATCGTCAAGGTCCGCGCCCACCGGCCCGGCGACCGCCTGGAGCTCACCCTCCTGCGCAACGGCAGGGAGCGGACGGTCACCCTCACCCTCGGCTCGTCCGGCGGCGACTGACCGCGATCCGGCGGCCATGACGGCCGGCGTCCACTGACAGCAACTTCACAGAAGGGGCGCCGCACCCCCTCCTGCCAGGCAAACGGCTGGGAAAACCCGTCGGTCGCGCGGGGACCGAAGCCGCCCGAAGGTACCGGATCGACGGCATCGCCGGGTACCGTGGATCCGGCCCGGACCACGGAAGACCTGCCGAGGCCCGCGGATCGGGACCGAGGACATCGCAAGGAGCTTCAGGTGTTCAATGACATAGGTGCGCTCGAGGTGGTGACGCTCGTCGTCCTCGCCGTGCTCGTCTTCGGTCCGGACAAGCTCCCGAAGGTGATCCAGGACATCACGCGGACCATCCGCAAGATCCGCGAGTTCTCGGACAGCGCCAAGGCGGACATCCGCAACGAGCTCGGACCGGAGTTCAAGGACTTCGAGTTCGAGGACCTCAACCCCAAGACGTTCATCCGCAAGCAGCTGGACAACGACGAACTGGGGCTGAAGGAGATCCGCAGCAACCTGGACCTGAAGAAGGAGATGGCCGAGCTCACGGACGCCGTCCACGGCCGTGACTCCGCGTCCGCCTCGTCGGACTCCTCCTCGGCCTCCTCCGCCGGCTCCGTCGACATGACGAAGAAGCGCGAGATCGAGGAGCGCCCGCCGTACGACATGGACGCCACCTGAGCCGTACGCCGGTGCGCCGCCCGTGCCCCCTGACGTGATGCGATTCATACCGTCACGCACCCTCGTACGGCCCGAACCCGCCAGTACGCCGTCCTACGCGCCGGGCGCTTTCCCTGCTGCTCGGAGAGCTGTGGCTATGCTGCCCAGTTGTTGTGCGGACCGTAAGAAGAGCGAGCGACGACGCCCGAGGGGGGCGGGCCGCTCCGGTCCGTCTAGAGCGAGGAGGCGTCCGGGCACATGGAGACGACGAGTCGGGTAGGCGCGCAGGCGTCGGCCGCGGAGGGTGGACAACAGCTCTCCTCCGCCCGCCGCACGGTCGACGGCTACCTGCTGGCGCCCTTCCCTTGGTACGGCCTCGACGAGGCCTTCACGGGACCGCGCTGGCTGATGCAGGTCGGTACGTCGGCGGAAGGAGCCGTCGAGCACGGTTCGATCGGCCACGGTGACGAGCCCTCGGTGCGCAACGAGTACACCGCCGGGTCGGACGACGAGGCCAAGGAGCGGTTCGCGGTCGTGGTGACCGTCGCGGCGAATCCGTCCCGGAGGAGCGCCGACGGTACGGGGCTGCTGGAGGCCACCTCGGTGTCCTCGGCGGCGTGGCTCGCGGGCGTGGGGCTCCTGTCCTTCACCTGGCCCGGTCAGTTGGACCACTCCCTGCGGGACGACTGGCTGGACCAGCAGACCGAGGCCGCGTGGGTGCTGGCCGACGATCTCGCCGGGGCCGACTGGACGACCCTGTCCCTGCCGGTGGACGGCGTGCCGACGCCGTTCCACTACCGCGAGTCCGAGTTCGGGTGGGTGCTCGCGGGGTCGACCTCGCAAGGGGTGCATGTGGGGGCGTACGGGCGTGGCATGAGCGCGTACGGTCTGGGGTTCGCCGTGGTCAAGGACGTCGAGGCGTACGCGTAACGGGGAAGGGCACCGCGCTGTGGTGTGCCGCGGTGCCCTTCATCGCCGTAGGGACTTCGGTGGTTCGGGGACCGCGGGTTCGTCGTGGCTCGTCGCGCGGTTCCCCGCGCCCCTGAGAGCGTGCCCGCGGCTGCGACAGGCGCCCTAGAACTTGTTCCTCGGGGTGATTCCCAGGCTCATGCCCGACAGGCCCCTCTGGCGGCCGCCCAGCTTGCCCGCGATGGCTCGCAGGGCCGCGCCGGCGGGGGAGTCGGGGTCGCTCAGGACCACCGGCCTGCCGTCGTCGCCGCCCTCGCGGAGGCGGACGTCGATGGGGATGGAGCCGAGGACCGGGACCGTGGCGCCGGTGGTGCGGGTCAGGCCGTCGGCGACCGTCTGGCCACCGCCCGTGCCGAACACGTCGACCATCTCGTCGCAGTGCGGGCAGGGCAGCCCCGCCATGTTCTCGACGACGCCGACGATCTTCTGGTGGGTCTGCACGGCGATGGAGCCGGCGCGCTCGGCGACCTCGGCCGCCGCCTGCTGAGGGGTCGTCACGACGAGGATCTCGGCGTTCGGGACCAGCTGGGCGACGGAGATGGCGATGTCGCCGGTGCCCGGCGGGAGATCCAGGAGCAGGACGTCCAGGTCGCCCCAGTAGACGTCGGAGAGGAACTGCTGCAACGCCCGGTGCAGCATCGGGCCGCGCCAGACCACCGGGGAGTTGCCCGGGGTGAACATACCGATCGAGATGACCTTCACGCCGTTCGCGGACGGCGGCATGATCATGTTCTCGACCTGGGTGGGAAGGCCGTCGGCGCCCAGCATGCGGGGCACGGAGTGGCCGTAGATGTCGGCGTCGACGACGCCCACCTTGAGGCCGTCTGCGGCCATCGCCGCCGCCAGGTTCACCGTCACCGAGGACTTGCCGACGCCGCCCTTGCCGGAGGCCACGGCGTACACGCGCGTGAGGGAGCCAGGCTTGGCGAACGGGACCTCGCGCTCGGCCTGGCCGCCGCGCAGGGCGCCCGCCAGCTCCTTGCGCTGCTCGTCGCTCATCACGTCCAGCTCGACGTCGACGCGGGTGACACCCTCGACGGCCGCGACCGCGTCGGTCACGCGCTGGGTGATCGTGTCGCGCATGGGGCAGCCGGAGACCGTCAGGTACACGGCGACCGCGACCGTTCCGTCCGCGCCGATCTCCACCGACTTGACCATCCCGAGTTCGGTGATGGGGCGGTTGATCTCGGGGTCGTTCACCGTCGACAGTGCTTCGCGCACCGCGTCTTCCGTAGCCATAAGGACGATGGTACGGCGCTGCGCGGGGCCCCTGGGAGCCCTGTCAGCGGTCGCCCATGTCACGTCCGCGCGCGTGGTCCGGCGGGAATACGGTCCGGGTCCCGCGCGCCCCGTCCCCGTCGTGCTCGTGCAGCTCCCTGACCAGGTCATGGAGTTCCGAGCGCAGCCAGTCGCGGGTGGCGACCTCGCCGAGACCGATCCGCAGCGCGGCGATCTCCCTGGTCAGGTACTCGGTGTCGGCGATCGAGCGTTCGTTCTGCTTGCGGTCCTGTTCGAGGTTGACGCGGTCGCGGTCGTCCTGGCGGTTCTGCGCGAGCAGGATCAGCGGGGCGGCGTAGGAGGCCTGGAGCGAGAGCATCAGGGTGAGGAAAATGAAGGGGTAGTTGTCGAAGCGCAGGTCGCTGGGGGCGGAGACGTTCCACACCACCCACAGGATGATGACGAACGTCATCCAGACGATGAACCGCCCGGTGCCCAGGAACCGCGCGATCCGCTCCGACAGCCGTCCGAAGGCCTCCGGGTCCCATTCGGGTAGGAACCTGGCCCGGCGCGGCAGCGGCTGGTCGAGACGCGTACGCGGGCGGGCGGTGGCCCCGGAGGGCGTGCGCTCCCTCAGGGGCGCTCCGGAGGGCGCTGTGCGCTCCCGCGCTCCCACGCCGGAGTGCGCCCGCTCCCGCCCCGCGTGACGCCCTTCCCGCCCCTCACGCCCCTCGCGCCCGATGTGCAGCCGTCCGTCCCGCCCCTCGCGTCCGCCGGGGCGCCCCTCCCGCCCTTCACGGGCCTCCCGCCCGTCCCGGTCAGGAGCCATCGCCGACCTCCTGCCCGTCCGCGACGTCCTCGTCCTCGTCCTCGTCCAGATGGAACTCCGTCTCCCGCCAGTCCTCGGGAAGCATGTGGTCCAGTACGTCATCGACGGTCACCGCGCCCAGCAGCGAGCCGCTCTCGTCGACCACGGGCGCCGCGACCATGTCGTACGTCGCGAAGAACCCGGCGACGGCGCGCAGCGCGGCCTCCGGGTCCAGCGGCTGGAGATCGTCGTCGAGGAGCGAACTGACCAGGGTGTACGGCGGGTCCCGCAGCAGCCGCTGGAAGTGGACGGTGCCGAGGTACTTGCCGGTCGGGGTCTCGTCCGGGGGCCGACACACGTACACCTGGGCGGCGAGCGCGGGGGACAGGTCGGCGTTGCGGACCCGCGCGAGCGCGTCGGCGACGGTCGCGTCCGGGCGCAGCACGATCGGCTCGGTGGTCATCAGACCGCCGGCGGTCTTCTCCTCGTACGCCATCAGCCGCCGTACGTCGGCCGCGTCGTCCGGCTGCATCAGCGTCAGCAGCCGTTCCTGTTCCTCCTCCGGCAGCTCGGCGAGGAGGTCGGCGGCGTCGTCCGGGTCCATGGCCTCCAGGACGTCGGCGGCCCGCTCCTCCTTGAGCTTGCCGAGGATCTCGATCTGGTCGTCCTCGGGCAGCTCCTCCAGGACGTCGGCGAGCCGGTCGTCGTCGAGGGCGGCGGCGACCTCGGCCCGGCGTTTGGGGGAGAGGTGGTGCAGCACATTGGCCAGGTCGGCCGGGCGGAGCTGCTCGAAGGTCGCGAGGAGGTTCTCGGCGCCCTGCCCGTGCTCCTCCAGCGAGAAGCCGGTGACCGCCGACCACTCCACGGTCACCGTCTCGCCCTTGTGCCGCCGGAACGCCCCGCCCTTGCCCTTGCGGACGAACACCCGGTCGATCTCCCAGTCCCGGCGGGCCGGCAGCTGCTGGACCGAGATGTCGAGGACCGTCACCTCCTCGCCGGTCTCGACGAGCGTCACCCGCCGGTCCAGCAGCTCTCCGATGACGAGGCGCTCGGTGGGGCGCTGCTCGAAGCGGCGCACGTTCAGCACGCCGGTGGTGATGACCTGGCCCGACTCGATGCCGGTGACCCGGGTCATGGGCAGGAAGATCCGGCGCCGGGTGGACAGTTCGACGACCAGACCGAGCAGACGCGGGGGCTTGCGGCCCACCCGCAGGATCGCCACCAGGTCCCGGACGCGGCCCACCTGGTCGCCGTTCGGGTCGAAGACGGCGACGCCGGAGAGGTGGGAGACGAAGATCCGGGGCGCCACCGCCGCCATGAGCCGCCCCTTTCCTTCCCGTCGCGAGGGGAATGTCCGCCGAGGACGGCTTCAGGCTAGCCCGTCCCGATCGGATATGCCCTGGTGAGCGGTGCGGACGGACTGGCTCCGTGGTGGGTCGGGAGCCCCGGTACTCTGCGGTACGCCTGGACTCCCCACGAAGAGGTGCATCGCCTGTGACTGTGATTCCCCGTACCCGAAGGGCCGCACTGGTGAGCGCCGTCTGCACCCTGGTGGTCGGCGGGCTGGGGCTCACCGGATGCGGCGAGGACCCCAACGAGGGCACCAACGGGGTCGGCAAGCTGGAGCCGGCGAAGATCCAGAGCACGACCAGGGCGGCGGCCACGGCGGCGGACGCGGTCCGGCTGTCCGGGGCCGTGGTGAGCAACGGCAGGACCTACAAGCTGGACATGCGCCTGAAGGAGGACGGCGGTACCGGTTCGGTGACGTCGGAGGGCTCCACGTTCCGGCTGTTGAAGGTGGGGGAGCACCTCTTCCTCAAGGCCGACAAGGACTTCTGGGACCACCAGGACTCGGGGAAGGACGGCGGCGACGAGGACTCCGAGGCGGCCGCGGCGGACAAGCTGGACGGCATGTATGTGAAGGTGCCGACCGGTGACCCGGCCTACAAGCGGTTCAGCGGCTTCACCGACAAGGACGTCCTCCTCAACAGCCTGCTCACCCTGCACGGCACGTTGTCCACCGAGGGCCATCACGAGCAGTCCGGCACCCGCACCATCCGCATCACCGGCGACAAGGGCTCCGGCGGCACGCTCGACGTCTCCCTCGAAGGCACCCCGTACCCCCTCCGCCTCGTCCGCGCCGGCGACGCCGGCACCATCCTCCTCACCGACTGGGGCAAGGACTTCACCCTGGAGGAGCCGGACGAGAAGTCGGTGGTGGACTACGGCAAGCAGTTGCCGACCTCTTGACGGGCCTGAGCAGCGACGCGAGGCCTCTTGCCGGAGCGGGCCAGGCGCTCAGCGCTTGCGGCGGGAGAAGAGCAGGCGTGGGACCGCTGCCGGAATCGGCCGGCGGGTGGTGGCCGACGTGGCGACCGGGGCCTCCGCCAGGTCGCCGTCGGGCAGCGGCAGGGTCACCCCCGTCGGCTCCAGGCGGAGCACCCGGCACTCGCGGGCCCACCGGGCCGGCATGGCCTCACCGTCGGACGCGTTGAGGCGTTTGCCCTTGAGCTCGGCCACGGCGGACTCCCACTCGGGGGAGTCCGGGGCCAGTTCGACGACGCCCGCGGCCCAGCTGACCAGCCGCCCGCCCTTGTCCTTGCTGCGGACGGTCACCACCGCCGGGCCCCCGTCGACCAGGCCGGGCAGCGGCTGCTCACCCGGCCCGTCGCCCACCACGCACGCCGCGCCCTCGTGCCAGACGTGCCACAACGCGCGCGACGGCGCACTCGAGCCCGTGTCCCCGGGCGTCGGCGCGGTCCCGCCCCGTACCCAGATGAGTCCGGACTTCTTGGTGGCCTCTTCGACGAGGGCACGATCGAGCAACGCGTCAGCGGTCGGCGAGTCGGCGTTCATGGGGGCAGCCTAGCTACAGCCACCCATTGCGCTTCAGCGTCCGGTGGATGCCGAGGCAGAGCGCGACCGTGACCCCGAGGACCAGGGGATAGCCGAACTTCCACCGCAGCTCCGGCATGTAGTCGAAGTTCATGCCGTAGACACCGCACACCATCGTCGGTACGGCGATGATGGCCGCCCAGGACGTGATCTTGCGCATGTCCTCGTTCTGCGCGACGGAGGCCTGCGCCAGGTTCGCCTGGAGGATCGAGTTGAGGAGCTCGTCGAAGCCGACGACCTGCTCCTGGACCCGGGCGAGGTGGTCGGCCACGTCACGGAAGTACTTCTGGATGTCCGGGTCGATCAGCCGCATCGGCCGCTCGCTCAGCAACTGCATGGGCCGCACCAGCGGCAGCACCGCGCGCTTGAACTCCATGACCTCGCGCTTGAGTTGGTAGATCCGGCCGGCGTCGGTACCCCGGGGCGTGCCCTTGCGCCCGGGGGAGAACACCTCCGTCTCCACCTCGTCGATGTCGTCCTGCACGGCGTCCGCGACCGCCACGTACCCGTCGACGACATGGTCGGCGATGGCGTGCAGCACGGCCGACGGGCCCTTCGCCAGCAACTCCGGGTCGTCCTGCAGCCGGTGACGCAGCGCCCGGAGCGAGCCCTGCCCGCCGTGCCGGACGGTGATGAAGAAGTCCCGCCCGGTGAAGCACATGACCTCGCCGGACTCCACGACCTCGCTGGTGGCGGTGAGTTCGTCGTGCTCGACGTAGTGGATGGTCTTGAAGACGGTGAAGAGGGTTTCGTCGTACCGCTCCAGCTTCGGCCGCTGGTGCGCGTGCACCGCGTCCTCCACGGCCAGCGGGTGCAGCCCGAACTCGGCCGCGATACCGGAGAATTCGGCCTCCGACGGCTCGTGCAGGCCGATCCAGACGAAGCCGCCGTCACGGCGCACCTGACGGATCGCCTCGTGCGGGGTCAGGTTGCGCTCGAACGACACACGCGCGCCGTCGCGGTACACGGCGCAGTCCACGACGGCCGTGGCCGCCTCCGCCGGACGCGTGGCGTCGTACACCCCGCCGTCCTTGCGCAGCGACAGCCGCGCGGGACGGGACGGGCGAACCGCGGCACGCAGGTTGTGGATCATCGACATGAGCTGGCTCCTTCGCAACGAAAGGCCGCCGACGACGGTTGGAACTACCCGGAATGGGGACGTTTTGACTGCGGATGTTTGGCACGTCCACAAAGCGGGGAGCACCGCACCGTCGCGGTGACAGCTTCGCTTGATTCAGATCAAGACGGGAAAGAAGTGCTCTTCCGATGCGCGACGACCGGCGAGCGGCACGACGCGAGTGAGGGTGGTAGCCAGCGAGCGAGTACTACGGCTACGACCGGCGCTACGGAACTCGAACAGCGGAAGAGCGGGTGGTACTGCCAGGTCGACTTCGGTCCATCGCAGCCCCACCTCCTCCGGCCGGTCCCTCGTAAGGGACGTTCCATACCCCATCCGGGGTTCCCCGTAGGGGAGTCAGTCTTCTCGGTACGGGACGTGAAGGCGTGAGAAGCCTTGAGAGCGTGGCTTCTGCGTGCTGCCCGCGTGCTGTCCCGACCGGCGCCCCAGACTAACAGTCGGCTGAAGTGTCAAGGCGCCCGTTTGCCGGTTCCTGACGAGTTCTATGCTCGGCTCATGGCTGATGTTCTTCCGTTGGTGGAGGCCCGTTTGCGCACCGCGCTGGGCGAACCGGACGCGCGCGCCGCGGTCACCTTCCTCGGCACGGACCGCATCGAGGTGCTCCGTTTCACCGACGGCGACGTCGTCCGCTACGCCACGCTCGGCATGTCCGCCCAGCCGATGGCCGACCCCACCGCGGTCCTCGCCGACCCCGTCAAGGGCCCGCGCGCCGAGCTCCTCCTGTCCGTGCGGCGCGGTGTCGCCGACACCGACAAGGTGTTGCGTCCGCTCGCCGTGCTCGCCGCGTCGCCGCAGGTGGAGGGCGTGATCGTGGCCCCCGGTGCCTCTCTCGACGTGGGCGGACCGCTCTGGCCCGGCGCCCCCTTCACCTCCGTCCTCGTCGCCGAGTCCGGCGGCCTGGTCGAGGATCTGGAACTCGAGGCCCCCGCCGACCCCGTACGGTTCCTGCCCCTCCTGCCGATGACGCCCAACGAGGCGGCCTGGAAGCGGGTGCACGGAGCGCAGGCCCTCCAGGAGCGCTGGCTCACGCAGGGGACCGACCTCCGCGATCCCACCCGCGCGTCGGCCTCCCTCGCCTGACCGACCGCGCGGCGCGACTTCCCGGTGTGACGGACGGCACGCCATACGTGACCGGAGCAGGCTCGACAGGTGGCCGAAAACCGCCGTTCCCCTTGGCGATGTGGGTAGTTGATTCCGTTGGTCGGCCCGATCGGCCGACCACCCGCCGAAGACCGGCGTTCGTGCGTGGAACGTGCGCGGAACGTGACGCGCACACGCCGGACGGGTGATCGTCCTTGACGCGAGGAAGCACGGGGAGGACCGTTGGGCCCTATGAGGGGCGAACCCAGTTGCCCGAAGTGTGGTGGCCGGGTCAGGGCTCCCGGCCTCTTTGCCGACTCCTGGCAGTGCGCCGCCCACGGGACGGTGCACCCGCTGCAGCCCGTGATCCCGCCCAGCGTCGAGGCTCTCAGCGTCGTGGTGCATCGTGCCAAGGTGCCGGTCTGGATGCCCTGGCCGCTGCCCGTGGGCTGGCTCTTCACGGGTGCCGCCTTCGCCGGGGACGACCGCAGCGGCGGCCGTGCCACCGCCGTGGCCTGCTCCGGTCCCGGCCCGCTCGGCGGCGTCGGGGAGCTCGTCCTCATCGCGGAGGAGCTCGGCGTCGGCCTCGGCGCGCGGTACGCGGGCATCGACGGGCCCGACCCCGGCCCCTATCTGAGCGTCGAGAAGCCGCCCCAGGCGAAGGTCCTGGCCGCCGGACGGCCCACACCGCTGTGGCACGTCACCGGCACGCCGGACGATCGCGCCGTCTTCGCGGGCGAGGCGCTCGGGCTGTGGCTGTGGGCGATCGTGTGGCCCGAACAGACCGGGCTGCTGATGTACGACGAACTCGTGCTGACGGACCTGCGGGACGCGGGTGCGGAGGTGGAACTCCTCCCGTGCGGAGCCCTCTCGCCCCGCATCCTGGAGCCGTAGGGGCACCACACCCGACCCACGCGGCACCCGTTCCGGCCATGAGGCGCCCGATCCGCCCGCCCCTGTCTCCACCGCTGTAGGGGGCGCTCCCAGGTTTAGGGTGTGACAGGGGTGGCCCGAAAGGGCGCTATCCTTGAGCGTCCGCTTCCCTTCCCCCGTGCCTGGAGTCCGAGTCGTGCGTATCGATCTGCACTGCCACTCCACGGCCTCCGACGGTACGGACACCCCGTCGGAGCTGGTGCGGAAGGCGGGGGCGGCCGGTCTGGACGTCGTCGCGCTGACCGACCACGACACCACGCGTGGGCACGCCGAGGCGATCGCCGCGCTGCCGGAGGGGCTCACCCTGGTCACGGGCGCCGAGCTGTCGTGCCGACTGGACGGCGTCAGCATGCACATGCTGGCCTATCTGTTCGACCCCGAGGAGCCCGATCTGCTCGCCGAGCGCGAGCTGGTCCGGGACGACCGCGTCCCCCGGGCCCGCGGGATGATCGCCAAGCTGAACGAGCTGGGTGTGCCGGTGACCTGGGACCAGGTCGCGCGGATCGCCGCCGGCGGCTCCGTGGGACGGCCGCACGTGGCCACCGCGCTCGTCGAACTCGGCGTCGTGCCCACCGTGAGCGACGCGTTCACGGAGCAGTGGCTCGCCGACGGCGGCCGCGCCTACGTCGCGAAGCACGAGACCGACCCCTTCGAGGCGATCCGCCTGATCAAGGGCGCCGGCGGTGTCGCCGTCTTCGCCCACCCCGCCGCCGTCAAGCGCGGCCGGACCGTGCCGGAGTCCGCGATCGCCGAGCTGGCCGCCGCCGGACTCGACGGCATCGAGGTCGACCACATGGAGCACGACCCGGCGACCCGGGCGCGGCTGCGCGGCCTCGCGAAGGAACTGGGGCTGCTCACCACGGGCTCCTCCGACTACCACGGCAGCCGCAAGACCTGCGTGCTCGGCGAGTACACCACCGACCCCGAGGTGTACGGCGAGATCACTCGGCGGGCCACCGGAGCGTTTCCCGTCCCGGGGACCGGCGGGAAGTAGCCGCCCCCTGGCCGTACGGGACCTGGCCGCCGGCGGCTGTCCTCACCGTCCCCACCACTCCCGACTCCGTTCGCGCGGGCGCTTCCCCCATCGCCTCGCGGAACGATCGCTCACAGCGGTACGCGGCTGTGGGCTGCCCCTCTTCTCCCGCTCTCCACTCCCGCAAGGCACTCCCGTGTTCGATCTCGCCATATTCGGTTCGCTCTTCCTCACCCTCTTCGTGATCATGGATCCCCCGGGGATCACCCCGATCTTCCTCGGCCTCACCGCGGGGCGACCCGCGCGCACCCAGAAGCGGATGGCCTTCCAGGCCGTCTGCGTGGCCGGTGGTGTGATCACCGTCTTCGGGCTGCTGGGGCACCAGATCCTGGCCTATCTGCATGTCTCCGTGCCGGCGCTCATGATCGCGGGCGGGTTGCTGCTCCTGCTGATCGCGCTGGATCTGCTGACCGGCAAGACGGACGAGCCGAAGCAGACGAAGGACGTCAACGTCGCGCTCGTCCCGCTGGGGATGCCGCTGCTGGCCGGTCCCGGCGCGATCGTGTCGGTGATCCTCGCCGTGCAGAAGGCGGACGGCGTGGCCGGTCATGTCTCCGTGTGGGCCGCGATCCTCGCGATCCATGTCGTGCTGTGGCTGACGATGCGGTACTCACTGCTGATCATCCGCGTCATCAAGGACGGCGGAGTGGTCCTGGTGACCCGGCTCGCGGGCATGATGCTCTCCGCCATCGCCGTGCAGCAGATCATCAACGGCGTGACCCAGGTCGTCCAGGGCGCCTAGCCCACGCCCCGAGCCGCTTCTGGCCCCCGGAAGTCGCAGAGCCCCGTACGGCGTCGTGCCGTACGGGGCTCTGAAGTGTGAACGGACCCGCGTGCTTACGAGGCGGTCACGTCTGCCGGGCGGATCCAGAGGCGCTGCCCGATGGCGGCGGCCTGCTGCACGATCCGGTTGACGGAGGCGGCGTCCACGACGGTGCTGTCGACGGGCGTGCCGCTGACATCGTCGAGTCGCAGAATTTCGAAGCGCAAGGGCTTCTCCCTTCGTCTGGTCATCCTCCTGAGGAGAACTACTGGTGATGGTTCACGGGTCGTCAGTGCCCGTGTTCCATCAGTAGCCAACGGCATGCGTGTTACGAACATTCCCTACGCTAAGGAAATTTTTCGAGAAGCTAATTACTAGCGGGTAAGCGGTGTGGTGGTATGTCTACCGGGAGGCAGGAAGACTGACTGGGACCGGTTGTGTTCGCAGCGTGACCGCCGGGACAATGGCAGTAATGAACGACGACCTCACGGCGCTGGGCGCCCGCATCGACCGAACGAACGAGCTGCTGCACCGCATGCTCGCCGAGGTGGCGAAGACACCCTCGACACATGCGATCTTCGTCGATGCCGGGTATCTGTACGCGGCCGTGGGACGGCTCGTCGCGGGGACGGAGGACCGGCGGTCCTTCGATCTCGACGCGGAAGGGCTCATCGACGCGCTGATCGACAAGGCACGCACGATCTTCGCGGACAGCCGGCTGCTGCGGGTCTACTGGTACGACGGGGCGCGCCGGCGCATCCATACGGCGGAACAGCAGACGATCGCCGAGCTGCCGGACGTGAAGGTCCGCCTCGGCAACCTCAACGCGAACAACCAGCAGAAGGGCGTCGACTCCCTGATCCGCACCGATCTGGAGTCACTGGCCCGGCACCGCGCGATCAGCGACGCGGCCCTCATCGGAGGCGACGAGGACCTGGTCTCGGCGGTCGAGGCCGCGCAGGGCTACGGGGCGCGGGTCCATCTGTGGGGGATCGAGGCACCCGAGGGCCGCAACCAGGCCGAGCCGCTGCTGTGGGAGGTCGACAGCCAGCGGACCTTCGACCTCGACTTCTTCAAGCCGTACGTGTCACGAAGGGCCGCCGCCACCTACGACGCCCCCACCGGAGCCCGCCCCACCCGTGAGGACGTCCGCTTCGTCGGCGCCCAGATCGCGGCCAAGTGGCTCGCCTCACGCGGTCGGGAGACCTTGCAGGAACTGCTCCACGGCCATCCGTACCTGCCCGGCTCCGTCGACCAGGACCTGCTCGTCGAGGCGGAGGGCCTGCTCCAGTACTCGCTGCGGGGACAGGCGGACCTGAGACGGGCGCTGCGGGACGGCTTCTGGGAACACCTGCGGGCGCAGTACTAGTCGCCCGGTACCGGTGGTCGTGCCGCGGGGGCTCAGGGGGCGATCCGGTCCCAGAAGCCGATGAGGGCGTCGGCCGTCGCCTTCGGCTGATCGGTGTTGGGGGAGTGCTCGGCGTCACGGACGACGGTGCGGTGGGCGCGCAGCCGTACGGCCATGTCGTCGAGGATCGGGATCGGCCAGGTGTCGTCGCGTTCACCGGAGAGCACGTGCTTGGGCAGGTCCACGGCGGCGAGTTCGGCGACGCGGTCGGGTTCCGCGCAGAGCTGGCGGCCCGTGGCGATGAGCTGGGCGGGCTTGGTGGCGAGCCAGCGGCGGCGCAGGTCGGCGCGGTCGTCCAGCCCCGCGTCGAGGGCACCCGTGTCGGCCTCCTCGGGCTCCGGTGCCTCCATCGCCTGGATGGCGTCCCACACCTGCTCCATGTCCATCACGGCCAGGGCGTCCCGCAACAGCTTCACGCGCTCCTGCTGGCCGGCCGAGATCTGGGCGGGGCCCGAGGCCATGAGAGTGAGGGAGGCGAAGGGGGAGGCGTCCATCAGCACGGCGGCGCGGGAGATCTGGCCGCCGAGGGAGTGACCGACGAGGTGCAGTGGACCGCCGTCGCTCACGGCCCGCGCCTGGGCGAGCAGGTCCTTCGCCAACTCCGGCTGCGCGTACGGCGCTTCGTCGTCCTCGGCCCCCGGGCTCTCGTACTGGCCACGCCCGTCCACGGCCACCGTCCGGTACCCCGCCGCCGCCAACGGCTCGTGCAGCGCGATGAAGTCCTCCTTGCTCCCCGTGAACCCCGGCACGAGCAACACGCTGCCCTTCACCGCCACCCCCGCCTCGATCACGGCGAACTCCCCACGAGGGGTGCGCAGACGATGGGCGCGAGCGCCGGGAGGCGGGGTGAACGAGGGGGGACGGCTCATGGGGCGAGAGTAACCGGCCACCGAGGCCCGTGCGGGGTGGGGACGGGTGCGTTGGTCGGGTGCCGGGTCCGTGGGGCTTCTCGCGCAGTTCCCCGCGCCCCTGAAAAGCAGGGGCTGCGCCCCGTGCTTTTCGGCCCGAAATGGCCGTAGGCCTTTCAGGGGCGCGGGGAACTGCGCGACCAGCCCCCACCGGACGGACGCTTGGGGGTCGAAGGGGCGCAGCCCCTTGAGGATGGGACGGGTAGGGGCGGCGGGGGCGAGAAAAGCCCGGAGAACGCCGAAGGCCCGGCCCCCGCCAGGGGAACCGGACCTCCACGCGAGACAGGACAGGTGGACCTCAGCCCTCCGTACCCTCCACCGCAGCCACAGCCGCCTTCCGCGCACGCCGCCGAGGAGCCGGAGCCTCAGCAGCCCCCGCCTCCTCAACAGCGACAGACGCCGCCGCCTTCCGCGTACGACGCGGCTTCGTGGCCTGCTCCTCCGTCGGCTGCGCGGGCACCGCCCCCTCAGCCGTAGCGGCCACGGCCTTGCGGGTCCGGCGGCGCGGCTTGGGCGCCTCGGCGGTGTCCACGGCGGCCTCGGCGGCGGTGTCCGTCGCCTCGACGACGGGCTCGGCGGCCTTGCGGGTCCGGCGGCGGGGCTTGGCCGGTGCCTCCTCGGCGGCGGCCTCCTCGCTCACGACCTCGGCGGGTGCGGCGACCTTGCGCGTACGACGACGCGGCTTGGCCTCGGCCTCGACCTCGGCGCCGGTCGTCCCCTCAGCCGTGTCGACGGCGTCCTCGGCGGCAGGCGCCACGACGGTCGCCGCGGCCTTACGGGTCCGACGACGCGGGGCCGGAGCCTCGACCACCGCCTCCTCGGCGACAGCCTCCACCACGGTCTCGGCGGCCTCCGCCACGGCCTTGCGGGTCCGGCGGCGCGGCTTGGGCGCCTCGGCGGTGTCCACGGCGGCCTCGGCGGCGGTGTCCGTCGCCTCGACGACGGGCTCGGCGGCCTTACGCGTGCGGCGGCGGGGCTTGGCCGGTGCCTCCTCGGTGGCGGCCTCCTCGCTCACGACCTCGGCGGGCGCGGCGATCTTGCGCGTACGACGACGCGGCTTGGCCTCGGCCTCGACCTCGGCGGCCGGCTCGGCGGCAGCCGTGCCCTCCGCCGTGTCCAGCGCGGCATCCGCGCCCGGCGCGGCCTCGGCCACAGCGGCGGCGGCAGCGGCCTCCACCGACTTACGGGTCCGGCGGCGACGCGGCTTGGGGGCCTCCTCCACCGACTCGGCGGGCACGCCCGCGACCGTGTCGACCACGGCCTCCGCCGACTCGACCGGCGCACTCTCGACGGTCTCGGTCTCGGTCACGGCCTCGGTGGCGGGGTTCGCCCCGGCCCGCGTGCGGCGGCGACGGCGCGGCGTACGAGGCTCGGACACGCCGGCGTCGGTGCCGGGAGTCGGCGTGGACTCCGACGGCTCCGTGACCGCGGCGGCCTCCGGGGACGCCCCGTCGACGCCGGCGCCACCACGCGTACGGCGGCGACGGCGCGGCGTACGCGCCGGACGCTCCCGCTCGCGCTCGGCGGACGCCGGGCCGGAGGAACGGCCACCGCGACCGCGCGGACCACGCCCGCCCGGCTCGCCGAGGTCCTCCAGCTCCTCCGCGTCCAGCCCGGCCCGGGTGCGCTCGGAACGCGGCAGGACACCCTTGGTGCCCGCGGGGATGTTCAGTTCCTCGAAGAGGTGCGGGGACGTGGAGTACGTCTCCGGCGGGTCGTTGAACCCGAGGTCCAGCGCTTTGTTGATGAGCTGCCAGCGCGGGATGTCGTCCCAGTCGACGAGGGTGATCGCGATGCCCTTGGCGCCCGCGCGGCCCGTACGGCCGATGCGGTGCAGGTACGTCTTCTCGTCCTCGGGGGACTGGTAGTTGATGACGTGGGTGACACCCTCGACGTCGATGCCGCGCGCGGCGACGTCGGTGCAGACGAGGACGTCCACCTTGCCGTTGCGGAAGGCGCGCAGGGCCTGCTCGCGGGCGCCCTGGCCGAGGTCGCCGTGGACCGCGCCGGAGGCGAAGCCCCGCTGCTTGAGCTGGTCGGCGAGGTCGGCGGCCGTCCGCTTCGTACGGCAGAAGACCATGACCAGTCCCCGGCCCTCGGCCTGCAGTATGCGCGCGACCAGCTCGGGCTTGTCCATGTTGTGCGCGCGGTAGATGTGCTGCGCGGTGTTGCGGACCGTCGCGCCCTCGTCGTCCGGAGACGTGGCGCGGATGTGGGTCGGCTGGGACATGTACCGGCGGGCGAGGCCGATGACCGCGCCCGGCATGGTCGCCGAGAACAGCATCGTCTGGCGGCGGGCCGGAAGCATGTTGATGATCTTCTCGACGTCGGGCAGGAAGCCCAGGTCGAGCATCTCGTCGGCCTCGTCGAGGACCAGGCACTTGACGTGCTTGAGGTTCAGCTTCTTCTGGCCGGCGAGGTCGAGGAGTCGCCCCGGGGTGCCGATGACGACGTCGACGCCCTTCTTGAGGGCCTCGACCTGGGGCTCGTACGCGCGGCCGCCGTAGATCGCGGTGACGCGGACGTTGCGCACCTTGCCGGCGGTCAGCAGGTCATTGGTGACCTGGGTGCACAGCTCGCGCGTCGGGACGACGACGAGCGCCTGCGGCGAGTCGACGAGGTCCTCGGGCTTGGCGCGGCCGGCCTCGACGTCGGCGGGGACGACGACCCGCTCGAGGAGCGGGAGACCGAAGCCCAGCGTCTTGCCGGTGCCGGTCTTGGCCTGGCCGATGACGTCGGTGCCGGACAGGGCGACCGGGAGCGTCATCTCCTGGATGGGGAAGGGGGTGATGATGCCGACGGCCTCGAGGGCCTCGGCCGTCTCGGGAAAGATGCCGAGATCGCGGAAAGTCGTAGTCAGGGTGCTGCCTCTTCTGTGTACGCGGTGTGAGGCGAGCGCGGGGGTCGTGTCGGACCGTGCCGGGGACGTCGGCCACCGCACGGGCGGGCCGTGTGGCACGGGACCACTGCCGACGCTCTAGCGCTCATACCGCTGAGGGGTTCCCTCCGGACGCCGTACGCGAAGTGCCGTACGGAACAGGAGGGCTGTCGGGTCGGAGCCGATCGGGCCACCGACCGGGCATCCTCATGCGTGCGGCCTGTCGAGACACCGTCGAACTACTCGCGGTACCAGCAGGCGCATTACCACCATACCCCGGAATCGCGCATATGCGATGGCCGATTTGGTCACGTAGTCGTCGTCACACTGAATGGCGCACCGAATGACCGGGCCCTTCCGCCTTGCGCGGAGCGGGTTATTGTGCGCTGCATGACCACGTCTGACAAGCCTGAGAACGCCACCGGCGGCGAGTCCGCCGACGCCGCCGACACCACGGAGGTCACCGGGATCGCCGCCCAGGACTGGGAGCGGGCCTCCGCCGACCCGCAGTACCGCGCCGCCGTGGTGGACCTGCTGGGAGCGCTGGCGTACGGGGAGCTGGCGGCGTTCGAACGGCTCGCGGAGGACGCGAAGCTGGCGCCCACCCTCGTAGACAAGGCGGAGCTGGCGAAGATGGCGGCGGCCGAGTTCCACCACTTCGAGAGGCTCGCCGGCCGGCTCACCGAGATCGGCGAGGAGCCGACGCGCGCCATGGAGCCCTTCGTCGACGCGCTCGACGGCTTCCACAAGCAGACCGCGCCCTCGGACTGGCTGGAGGGGCTCGTCAAGGCCTACGTCGGCGACTCGATCGCCAGCGACTTCTACCGGGAGGTCGCGGCGCACCTCGACTCGGACACGCGCTCGCTCGTGCTCGCCGTGCTCGACGACACCGGGCACGCCGGGTTCGCCGTGGAGAAGGTGCGTGCCGCGATCGACGAGGACCCGCGGGTGGGCGGTCGACTGGCGCTGTGGGCACGGAGGTTGATGGGGGAGGCGCTGTCGCAGTCGCAGCGGGTGGTGGCCGACCGGGACGCCCTGTCCACGATGCTCGTGGGCGGCGTGGCCGACGGGTTCGACCTCGCCGAGGTGGGGCGGATGTTCTCGCGGATCACCGAGGCGCACACCAAGCGGATGGCCGCGCTCGGCTTGGCCGCGTGAGCGCCTAGTCGCCGTGGGGTGAGCCGTCGTCCGGCGGGTGCGGGTGCTTCGTGGCTGGTCGCGCAGTTCCCCGCGCCCCTGGAGGGGGCTTCGCCCCTATCCGTGGATCCTGACGTATCCGGGGATCCTCACGCTGTCGCCGAGCTGCTGCGTCGAAAGCGTTCCGTCGGGCGCAGGAGCAGGGAGAGGGACGCCGCCGCGACCACCAGGGCGCCGGTGAGGACCAGCAGGTAATTGGCGGAGCCGAGCGCCGTGTGGGTGAGGAAGGCGCCGAAGAGACCGCCGGCGGTGCCGGTCGGCAGGACGAGGGCGCGGGCCGGCAGACGGTGCGGCAGACGGTAGGCGGCGGCGCAGGCGAGGGCGAAACCGAGGAGTGCGGATCCGAGTGCTTCCAAGAACATGATCGGGTTCCCTCCCGCACGGCCTGGCCTGGGCAAATCGGTCGTAGCCGGTACTACCCGCGAGGCGTGGGACGCAATCATCGTCCGTGCACGAGATGTGGGCGTTCCGGGGGCCGCGCCCCGTGGCGGCCCTGAGACGGGGGCGTACGGAGGGGGCCCGGTGGTTTCACACCACCGGGCCCCCTCCGTACGTCTCCTGTGCCCCTCGACTACAGCGCGCTGAAGCCCACCTTGCGGACGGTCGGCTCGCCGATGTCGATGTAGGCGAGACGGTCGGCCGGGATCAGCACCTTGCGGCCGTGCTCGTCCGTGAGGCTCAGCAGCGCCGACTTGCCGGCCAGCGCCTCGGCAACCGCACGCTCGACCTCCTCGGCACTCTGACCGCTCTCCAGAACGATCTCGCGGGGCGCGTGCTGCACGCCGATCTTGACCTCCACGGCTATGTCCCTCCGACGGTCAATGAGATGCGCGGGCTTCCGCGCCGTACGCAGCACACATTAGCCCGGTGAGGGGACCTGCACGCTCCGCCTGAGAACGCCAACAGCGAACAGGGGGCGGGAACAAATCCCCGAACCCGGGGTGCGGCGTACCGGTCGGTGGGGTCAGTGCTGGTCGAGGCCGTGCAGGGGGAAGCCCGCGATACCGCGCCAGGCGAGCGAGGCCAGCAACTGGACCGCCTGCTCGCGCGGGACACTGCGGTCGCTGTGCAGCCACGACCGCGCCACCACCTGGGAGAGGCCGCCCAGCCCCGAGGCGAGGAGCATCGACTCCGCGCGGGAGAGACCGGTGTCCTCCTCGATGACGTCGCAGATGGCCTCGGCGCACTCGTTGGTGACCTTGTCCACGCGCTCGCGCACGGCGGGCTCGTTCGTCAGGTCGGACTCGAAGACCAGCCGGAAGGCGCCGCCCTCGTCCTCGACGTACGCGAAATAGGCGTCCATCGTCGCCCGGACCCGCTGCTTGTTGTCGGTCGTCGACGCCAGCGCGCCGCGCACCGCCTGGATCAGGGCCTCGCAGTGCTGGTCCAGCAGGGCCAGATAGAGGTCGAGCTTGCCGGGGAAGTGCTGGTAGAGCACCGGCTTGCTGACTCCGGCGCGCTCGGCGATGTCGTCCATCGCGGCCGAGTGGTAGCCCTGGGCCACGAAGACTTCCTGGGCGGCGCCCAGCAACTGGTTCCGTCGGGCTCGGCGGGGCAGCCGTGTGCCTCGCGGGCGCGCCGCCTCTGTCTGCTCGATGGCTGTCACGCCGCCTCCCAAGATCGTCCACATGCGGGTGTGCGCCGCGCCGCCATCGTACTTTTCGGTAACCCTGGTGTGCGCGGTGCGAGCGCAGAATTTCACGGACCGGACGGCTGGGAAAGTGCCGCCAATCACGTCAAACAGGGGCAGGGCGGGCAGAGGGAAGCCCTTTCTCGTCACCGGTCGTCGTCCCTGGTGAGGGTCGGGTTACCGATAGTCGTCCTCGTCCAGGGAGACCACGCGGGCCTGTTCCGCCAGATCGGCCTCGTTGGCCATGCCCGGATCGACGTCGGTCAGCGGATCGTCCCGGTGCGGGGCGACGTCCGCGTGCTGCTCGGCGGCATCGGCCTCGGGGGCCTCGACATCGTCCAACTCCACGGAGTCCTCCTCGGCGAAGGTGTCGGGATCGGTCGGATCAATGGCCATCGTGGGTTCCCCTTCCTGGTGCTGCCCTGGTGTCGCCGGAACGTCGACGGCGGCGGGGGCCACGTACGGGTGCCCTCTTCGTGGGCCCGGATGCGCTGCCCGAGAGCACGTTTCCGAGCCTAGGAGACAGGTCATCGTGGCGCTATGCGGTCGGTCCGGTGCGACTGGTCCCGGCGGTGCGTGCGCGCCGCCGTGCGGTGAGTGCTCGGCGCCCGGCGGCGCGTACTCGACGCCCGGTACCCCGGCAAAGGTGGCTGATTTGTGGTGTGGTCTGTGACGGCGAACACATGAGTCACTGCGTGATCGTCTCGTAACATTGCCCGCATGTCTTCGACCGAGCTGCCGTCCCTGCTGACCGCCACCGCGTCGCCGAAGGCGAGTGCCGTGCGCGTGGCACCCGGTGAGCGGCTGAGGTCGGTCCGGTTGCCGGGGATCACGTTGTCGGTACGGTCGAGACCGCCGGCCCGCGAAGGACTGCCGCCCGCTCTGTACGTGCACGGCTTGGGCGGCTCCTCGCAGAACTGGTCCGCGCTGATGCCGCTGCTCGACGGGCTCGTCGACAGCGAGGCGCTCGATCTGCCCGGCTTCGGCGACTCGCCGCCGCCGGACGACGGCAACTACTCCGTCACGGGACACGCCCGCGCGGTCATCCGCTACCTCGACTCCGCGGGGCGCGGCCCGGTGCACCTCTTCGGCAACTCCCTCGGCGGCGCGATCGCGACCCGCGTCGCCGCCCTGCGCCCGGACCTCGTCTGCACCCTGACCCTGGTGTCGCCCGCTCTGCCGGAGCTCCGCGTGCAGCGGACCGCCGTGCCGACCGCGATGCTCGCCCTGCCGGGCATGTCGGCGCTCTTCAACCGCTTCACCAAGGGCTGGACCGCCGAGCAGCGCGTACGGGGCGTCACGGCGCTCTGTTACGGCGACCCCGGCCGCGTCACGGAGGAGGGCTTCCGCAACGCTGTGGAGGAGATGGAGCGGCGCCTGCAACTGCCGTACATGTGGGACGCGTTGACGCGTTCGGCCCGAGGGCTCGTGGACGCCTACACTTTGGGTGGGCAGCACTCGCTCTGGCGCCAGGCCGAGCGGGTCCTCGCCCCGACCCTCCTCGTCTACGGCCGACGCGACCAACTCGTCGGCTACCGCATGGCCCAGCGCGCCGCCCGTTCCTTCCGGGACTCCCGCCTCGTCTCCCTGCCGGACGCGGGGCACGTGGCGATGATGGAGTACCCGGAGGCGGTCGCCGCCGCGTTCCGTGACCTGCTCGCGGATGCGGGGAGGGCGAGGAGCGGGGTGGATGAGATGCCGGTGGGTTCGGAGCCGGGCGGTTCGAGGCCGGTGGGTTCGGAACCGGTCGGTTCGGGGTCGGTCGGTTCGGAGTCGGTGTCGGTCGATGTTTCGGGTGAGGGTGGTTCGGTGAGTGGCGGTGGCTCGGTCGGCGCCGACGAGGGTGACTCGGTCGCCGAGGGGCCGCCCAAGGGCTCGCCCGGCGTGGGGAGCTGAGGCGCGGCGTGGGACGGCACAGCCGCAAGGGGCGGGCGCCGAAAGGCGACACAAGCGATATAGGGACAGCCCGGACGGTCACGTCCACGGGGGCGGGGGCGGGTGACCGTGCGCCGGCGCCGCGAGCGTGGGGCGCTGAGGGTGCCGAGGGTGCGAGGACCATGGGCCCGGGTGGCCCGGGTGGACCGGGTTCCGGGGGTGCGGCGAGCGCCGTGAGCGCCTCGGCGGCGCAGACGCGAGCGCAGCCGCCGGGTGGTGGGCCGCAGCCTCGCGGATACGCCGGGGCGCCTGGGTACGACAGGAGGCCGGGGCAAGGGGCCCCCGGGCAGGGCAGGCCGGGGTTCGGCGGTGGTGCGGCCGGGCAGCAGGGGGCGCGCTTCGCGGACGGCACTCCGGCGCACGGCTTCCCCCGCCTGCCTGACGGCACGCCCGCGCACGGGATGCCGCGTCCGCCCGAGGGCACGCCCGCGCATGGCTTCCCGCGTCTTCCGGACGGCGCCCAGGTGGGCGGTTATCCGCCGAGTCGTGGTGAACACCCCGAGCAGCGCGAAGCGGGCGGGGGTTGGGGCCACCTGGGTGGTGGTGGGCGTCGGCAGGGCGCCGGACACGGCGTGGCGCAAGGGGGTCCCGCGGGGGCTCCGTATGGTGGGCCGGGCGAGGCGTCACCCCATGGCGCCCCGCACGGCGTGCCTCCGGAGAGTTCGGGCCGCCGTATCCCCATTCCCCGGCAGCGGCAGGAGACCATGCCCCCCGGTGGCCCCCGCCAGGCCTATCTGGACGCCTTCGACGAGGTCGACGACGTCTTCGCACCCGGCCGGACACAACGCGGCGCGCCGGGTGCCGACGACGACGGCCGGGTCGAGACGGCCCTCGCAGAGAAACCGCTGCGCGGGCGGTCGCCGCGACAGGAGCCGCACGAACAGCCGCCGGGCGACGAGACCGAGTCCGCCGGGACGGCGAAGGGCGGCAAGGGACGGGCGTTCGTCGGTATCGCGGCCGCCGCCGTCACGACCGTGCTCGTGGTCGTCGTGGGCGGACAGATGGCCGTCGGGGAGGACGAGAACGCCACTCGGCCGCAGGCCGCCGAGGCCGGCGAGCGTGCTGTGCGCGACACCTCACGCAGCGACAACCGGCCCACACCGTCCGTCCCGCCCAGCCCGAGCGCGACCCCGCTGACGTACGAGCAGAAGATGGACAAGAAGTACGCGCTCGCCGCGGATCTGGAGGGCGACGGGGAGTTCGAGGCGGTCGCGGGCTTCGACAAGGCGCCGGGGACGGGGCAGAAGTACCGCTACCGGGTCGATGTCGAGACGGGGCTCGGGCTGGACGCGGAGCTGTTCGCGGACGCTGTGCAGAAGACCCTGAACGACGACCGGAGCTGGGCCCACGCCGGTGGCCGTACGTTCGAGCGGATCTCCTCGGGCACCCCCGACTTCGTGATCACGCTGGCCAGTCCGGGGACCACCGCGTTCTGGTGTGCCAAGTCGGGGCTCGACACCACCGTGGACAACGTCTCGTGCGACTCGGCAGCCACCGAGCGCGTGATGATCAACGCATACCGCTGGGCCCAGGGTTCGGAGACGTACGGCGACGAGATCCACGCGTATCGGCAGATGCTGATCAACCACGAGATCGGCCACCGCCTCAAGTACCCCCACGTGACCTGCGACAAGGACGGCGAACTCGCGCCCGTCATGCAGCAGCAGAGCAAGTTCCTGACCTACCGCGGGATCACCTGCAAGGCCAATCCCTGGCCCTACCCCAATAGTTGACGGCAGCCCACGCTGTCGACCGACTCGGCGTGATCAGGTGATCCCTTAGCGCGACGAAACGCGTCCCGCTAGTGAAAGTTACGACCGTTCACCCCTTTTGGTGGCGCGATGGACAACCGTCCGTCGCGCCACTGCCTTGTCCGCATACGTTCGTCCCGCTGCGGGCCGCCGGGCGAACGGCGGCTCCTCAAACGGGAGATCGGGGGTGCACGCGTGCGCATCGGACTGCTTACGGAGGGTGGCTATCCGTATGTGAGCGGTGACGCCAGGCTCTGGTGCGACCGACTCGTACGTGGGCTGGAGCGACACGAGTTCGACATTTACGCGCTCAGCCGGAGCGAGCGGCAGGAGGACGAGGGCTGGATCCCGTTGCCGCCGCAGGTCAGGCGAGTCCGCACGGCACCGCTGTGGACGGCCGAGGACGACGGGGTCGTCCATGGGCGCCGCGCGCGAAGGCGCTTCGCGGAGGCGTACGGCGAGCTGGTCGCGGCTGTCTGTTCGGGGGGAACGGGCGGGGGTGAGGTTGCGGCTGGGCAGGCTGCGGCTGGGCAGGTGTTCGAGGGGCTGGCCGGGACCGGCGTCGAAGGCTCGGCCGGGAAGGCATTCCAGGGCTCGGTCGGGGCCTGCGAGGGCTCGGGCGGGGAGGTTCTCGAGGGCTCGGCCGGTGCTGAGGCGGACCGTTTCGGCAACGCGTTGTACGGGCTTGCCGAGCTGGCCCGGGACGAGGGCGGACTGGTCGGCGCGCTGCGCTCCGAGGCCGCTGTCCGCACACTGGAGCGCGCCTGTCGTGCGCCCGGCGCATTGCGAGGGGCGCGCGAGGCTCGCGTGCCGGATCTACTGACCGTCGCCTCCCATCTCGAACGCGCCCTGCGCCCTCTCTCACTCGACTGGTACGAGGACGACGGGCTCGGCTCGGTCGACCTGTGCCATGCTGCGGCCGGCGGCTCGGCCGCGCTGCCCGGACTGCTGGCCCGCCACTTCCACGGAGTGCCGCTCCTGGTCACCGAGTACGGAGTGCCGCTGCGGGCGCACTACCTGGGGGCCTCGGGAGAGGCGCCGGTGCGCGCGCTCCTCGCGGCCTTCCACCGGCGGCTGACCGCAGAGGTGTACCGGCAGGCCGCCTGCCTCACCCCCGGTAACACCCATGCCCGGCGCTGGCAGGAGCGCTGCGGCGCCGACCGGACCCGAATCCGCACGGTCTACCCCGGCATGGACGCCGCCCGTTTCGCGGAGGTGGGTGAGTCGCCCGAGTGCGCGGATCCGCACACGCTGGTGTGGGTGGGCCGCATCGAGCCCGCCAAGGACCTCATCTCGCTGTTGCACGCCTTCGCCGAGATCCGTCGGGCGGAGCCCAAAGCGAGGCTCAGGATCGTCGGAGCGGCTGCGGGGGCCGAGGCCACGGCATACCTGGGCCACTGCAAGGCCCTCGCCGCACAGCTCTTCCCCGACGAGGCGGACGGCGTCCACGCGGTCGGCGACAACCCCGTCTCCTTCGAGGAGATCGGCGACCCGGCCGTCCCCGACCTCGCCGAGGCCTACGCCGCCGGTGCGGTCGTCGTGCTGTCGAGTGTCGTCGAGGGCTTCCCGATCAGTCTGGTCGAGGCCATGTTCTGCGGCCGGCCCACGGTCTCCACCGATGTGGGAGCGGTCGTGGAGGTCATCGGCGGCACCGGGCTGGTCGTCCCGCCGCGCAATCCGCGGGCGCTCGCCGAAGCGTGCGTGGCGCTCCTGCGGGAGCCCGAGCGCCGTGCGCGCCTGGGCGCTGCCGCCCGCGCCCGCGCTCTCGAACTCTTCACGGTGGAGCAGAACGTCGCGGCATTTCGTGGCATCTACCTGGAGATCGTCTCCCACGCCCCGGTACACAAGATCGTCCTCGACGACGCCGGTGCACCACTGCCTTTCGGAGCCCCCGCCGAGTCCCACGTCCCCGGCCGCTGGACCGAGCCCCGGCAGGCGGCGGCCGGCCTCGGCGTCGCGGGGGTCGCCGGGGTCGCCGGAGTCGTGGGAGTCGCGGGGGGCATGGGGGCCGCCGGAGTGGCGGGGACGGCTGGGGCTGCCGCGGGCACCGGTGCGGCGGGCCCGGGTGGCGGCGCCGGGAGGCCGCGCTGGGCGGTCGGCTCCCCCGCACGGACGGCGACAGCTGCGCGGGCTACTGCGCCGGTTCGGGATGGGGCGCAGGTGCGGCTTACGGAGCCGGTTCGGGATGCGGTGGCTGGGTGGGACGGGGCGCCGGTCCGGGGTGTGTCGGGTGATGCCGTCCGCCCGACCTCGGCGCACGCGTCGGGTGCTGCCCTAGGCCCGGCCTCGGCGCATGAGTCGGGTGCCGCTCTGGGCTCGGTCTCGGCCTCGGCGGCGGTCACGCCTGCGGCTACCGCTTCTGCAGCGGCTCCCTCTCCGACCCCGGCTGCGGAAAAGCCCTCAAGCATCGCCATCAGCAAGCCGGTCCCCGCGAAGGAGGGGGCGCGATGAGCGAGCTGCGGTTGGACGGGCTGGACGAGTGGGACGGGTTCGACGCGAAACTTCTGCCCGATGCCATGACTTCGGCCGACCCCCTGGCCTCGCGGGACCTCGTCGATCCGCCCGACCCTGTCCCACGGGCGGCCGGCGACGGCCTCGACCTACCCGAGGCCGAGCCCAAGTCCGCTCCCCGGCGCCGTGCCGTGGACCCCGTGAAGGCCCTGATGCACCGGCACCGGGACCTGTGCGAGCGGGCGGTGGACCCCTTGGAGATCGCCGCCGGGCTGGAGGCACACGGGGTGACCGACCGAACGGCCGCCCGCTTCCGGCACCGCGACGTGTTCTCGCTCGCCGAGGAGATGTACGCGCGTGTGTCGCGTGACGGGGACGAATCCACCGAGCGCGAGCCGGTGCCGAGCGCGCCCGGCGCGCGCAGAGGATGGGCCGTGTTCGCCCTGCTGCCGGGCACCCTGTGCGCGGCGGGTGTCGTCGGGGTGCGGCTCAGCGACGGCCAACCCCGTCTCATGGCCGCGGCTCTCGGCGCCCTCGCGGTGACGCTCGGCCTTCGCGCGGCACTCGACCGGGGTCCATTGCGTGCCCCGTCCGGCGCGGCGCGCCGGACCCGCACCTGGACCTGCTGGCTGATCGCGTACGCCCTGCTCGGCGACGGCCTTCTCGCCGCCGGACTCCAAGGCGGGCCCCACGGTCTCTGGCCCTTGGCCGTCGCACCCGTGCTCGCGCTCGCCCTGTCCTGCGCCCCCGCCGTCTGGTGCGCCCACCTCCTTTCCGCCCGGGCCCGCCGCAAACTCACCGCCAGCCGGGGCCTCGCGGAGTTCGCCGAGTCCATGAAGCCCCTGATCCTCGGTGTGTTCGCGCTCCACCTCGGTGCCCTGGCCGCCTTGCTCACGCTGTGCGGCACGCTCCTGGACGAGCCCACCGGACAGACGGGCGCCGTGGCCCTCGGAGCGCTCCTCATGCTCGCCCGTCTCCTCACCGCCCACGGTTTCACCCAGGCCCCGGTGATCGCCCTCCGCGCGGCCGCCCTGGCCGAGGCGCTCGCGCTGGGCACCGTCTTCGCGAGCCGCCTGCCCGGCTGCTCCTTCCTGGCCCTCCCCGTCGAGACGGTCACGCACGCCTGGGGGGCCGAGGCCGTGCCCACCCTCGTGTGCGGCAGCGCCGCGCTCACCCTGCTCGTCCACACCAACCGCACGCTGACCCGGGCCTCGGCCCACGCTCTGCCCTCCGGGGCGACCTGACCTTCTCCGGCTTCGCACGCCGGCCTCGTACCGCCGCGCGAAGCCCGAGCCCGATCGATGCACGGGGCTTCCGTCCCGGGCGTCCCCTCCCGCGAGGCCGACACCGCGGGCACACCTCGTCACCCACGGCACCACCCCATAAGGAGAACGCCAGATGATCACCTCCCGAACCGGAGAGCCCGCCCCGGGAGCCGCCCGATGAGGGTCCTGCTGATCGGAGCCAACGGATATCTCGGCCGCTTCGTCGCCGAACGTCTGCTCGCCGACCCCGCCGTCCAGCTCACCGCGCTCGGCCGCGGCGACGACGCCGACGTACGGTTCGACCTCGCCACCGGCAGCCCCGGCGCGCTCACCCGCTTCCTGGACGCCGTCCACCCCGGAGTCGTCGTCAACTGCGCCGGCGCCACCCGGGGCGGCGCCCGCGAACTCACCCGGCACAACACCGTCGCCGTCGCCACCGTCTGCGAGGCCCTGCGCCGCAGCGGCTGCGGGGCTCGCCTGGTGCAGCTCGGCTGCGGCGCCGAGTACGGGCCCAGCCAACCCGGCTCCTCCACCGCCGAGGACGCCGTGCCCCGCCCCGGTGGTCCGTACGGTGTGAGCAAGCTCGCCGCCACCGAACTCGTCCTCGGCTCCGGCCTGGACGCCGTGGTCCTGCGGGTCTTCTCGCCCGCCGGGCCCGGCACACCCGCCGGCTCCCCGCTCGGCCGCCTCGCCGAGGCGATGCGCCGCGCCATGCAGTCGGGCGACGGCGAGCTCAAACTCGGCGGCCTCGGCGTCCAGCGCGACTTCGTCGACGTCCGCGACGTCGCCCGCGCCGTCCACGCCGCCTCGCTCTCCGCGGCCCAGGGTGTGATCAACATCGGTTCGGGCCGAGCCGTGCGCCTCCGTGACGCCGCGGCCGTCCTCGCCCGCGTCGCCGGTTACGGCGGTGCCCTCCACGAACTGGACGCACCACCCAACCCCCTCCGGTCCACCATCGGCCACCCCCGCCCCGAACCCGACCACGCCGCCCCCGTCTCCTACCCCTACCCGGACGGCTGCGGCAGCTGGCAGCAGGCCGATGTGCGCACCGCCCGCGACCGGCTCGGCTGGCGGCCCCGCATCAACCTGGAGGAGTCCCTGGCCGACATCTGGATGGAGGCGGCATGCCGTATCTGACCCCCGCCCCTTCCGGCATCGCCCGCACCGGCTTAAGCCTGGGCATCGGCGTCCCCGGTTATGCCCACCCCCTCGTCGCTCCACTGGAATGGAGCGAGCTCACCCGCCCCGGTACCCCTCTGCACTGGGTCGCCCTCGACGTCTCCGACGGCCCCGGCACCCGCCCCGACCGGCACTGCCTGGAGGCCTCCGGACGGTTGCGGAACGCGGGCGTCCAGGTACTCGGCCGTCTGAACATGACCTATGGGGCGCGCGCCTTCGCCGAGATCACCGCCGACGCCCGCCGCTATCTCGACTGGTACCTGGTCGACGGCTTTCTCCTGGACCGCTGTCCCACCGAACCCGGCGCGCTCGGCGAGACCGGCCGCACGGTCACCACACTCCGTGCCCTCCTCGGCGGCGGCCACATCGTCCTCGGCCACGGCACCCATCCGCACCCCGGATATGTCGAGACCGCGGATCAACTGGTGACCTTCTCCGGCCCCTGGAGCGACTACCGGTGGTCGCAGGTCGCCGAATGGACCGCCGACCATCCACCCGAGCGCTTCTGCCACTTCGTCCACGGTGTCCCGCGCGGGCACCTCGACGAGGCGCTGCGCATCGCCCGCTGGCAGGGCGCCGCCACGATCTACTTCACCGACCGCACGGACCGCGACGGCAGGATCGACCCCTGGGAGACGATGCCCGGCTACTGGGACGACATCGTCTCGATGGTTGGGACGGGTGTCTCGGAATGAAAAAGGGCGTGGCAGTGTTACGGGGAGAACAACTGTAGTGATTGACCGACCAACGGAGTCCCCGTGTCGCTGCCACCCCTGGTCGAGCCCGCTTCCGAGCTCACCGTAGACGAGGTCCGCAGGTACTCCCGCCACCTGATCATCCCCGACGTCGGGATGGACGGGCAGAAGCGGCTGAAGAACGCCAAGGTGCTCTGTGTGGGCGCCGGCGGCCTGGGCTCGCCGGCGCTGATGTACCTGGCCGCGGCGGGCGTCGGGACGCTCGGCATCGTGGAGTTCGACGAGGTCGACGAGTCGAACCTGCAGCGCCAGATCATCCACAGCCAGGCCGACATCGGCCGCTCCAAGGCCGAGTCCGCGCGTGACTCCGTCCTCGGCATCAACCCGTACGTGAACGTGATCCTCCACGAAGAGCGGCTCGAGGCCGAGAACGTGATGGACATCTTCAGCCAGTACGACCTGATCGTCGACGGCACGGACAACTTCGCGACGCGCTACCTGGTCAACGACGCGGCCGTGCTGCTGAACAAGCCGTACGTCTGGGGTTCGATCTACCGCTTCGACGGCCAGGCCTCCGTCTTCTGGTCCGAGCACGGTCCTTGCTACCGCTGCCTCTACCCGGAGCCCCCGCCGCCGGGCATGGTCCCCTCCTGCGCCGAGGGCGGCGTCCTCGGTGTGCTGTGCGCCTCCATCGGCTCCATCCAGGTCACCGAGGCCATCAAGGTCCTCACCGGCACGGGCGAGCCGCTGGTCGGCCGTCTGATGATCTACGACGCCCTGGAGATGCAGTACCGCCAGGTCAAGGTCCGCAAGGACCCCAACTGCGCCGTCTGCGGCGAGAACCCCACCGTCACCGAGCTCATCGACTACGAGGCCTTCTGCGGCGTCGTCTCCGAGGAGGCCCAGGAGGCGGCCGCCGGCTCGACGATCACTCCCAAGCAGCTCAAGGAGTGGATCGACGACGGCGAGAACATCGAGATCATCGACGTCCGTGAGGTCAACGAGTACGAGATCGTCTCCATCCCGGGCGCCAAGCTGATTCCGAAGAACGAGTTCCTCATGGGCACCGCCCTGGAGGCCCTCCCGCAGGACAAGAAGATCGTCCTGCACTGCAAGACGGGTGTCCGCAGTGCGGAAGTCCTCGCGGTCCTGAAGTCGGCCGGCTTCTCCGACGCCGTCCACGTCGGCGGTGGCGTGATCGGCTGGGTCAACCAGATCGAGCCCAGCAAGCCGGTCTACTAGCCGAACGGGCACGTTCACCGGACGAGCGTCCTTCCGGACGGGGCTCGGCACCACGGGTGCCGGGCCCCTCTGCGTCGCCCGCCGGACAGGCGCGAGCCGGTGACCGCACCGGCCTACGCGCAGACCTTGCCGTCCTCGGGCACCTTCCCGTCCAGCAGATACGCGTTCACCGTCGAGTCGACACAGCTGCTGCCGCTGCCGTACGCGCCATGGCCCTCGCCCTTCCAGGTGAGCATCACACCGACGCCCTCGCCCAGCTCCCCGGCCATCTTCCGCGCGCCCTCGTAGGGCGTCGCAGGATCCCCGGTGTTGCCCACCACCAGGACGGGTTCCGCGCCGGGGGCGCTCACCTCCGGTGAGTCCGTGAGACCGGGCACCGGCCACTCGTGGCACCAGCCCGCCGTGTCCCAGCCCAGGAACTCGCCGAACACGGGCGAGATCTTTCGGAACTCGGGCAGCAGCTTCTTCGTCTCCTCCGGAGTCGGCCGTTGCTTCTGGTCCAAGCACGATATGACCCGTTGGGAGTGGGTCGTCGTGCCGTAGTGGCCCGACGGGTCACGCTCGTTGTACCCGTCGGCCAGCGCGAGCAGCTCGGTGCCGTCGCCGTCCTCGGCCGCGTCGAGTGCGCTGGTCAGTGTGGGCCAGCTCTGCTCGCTGTAGAGCGGCAGGACGATCCCGGTGGTCGCCAGGGTCTGGGTGAGCTCGCGGCCGGATGTCGTCTTCAGCGGCTCGGCGTCGATGCGCTCCAGCAGCTTCCCGATCTTCCGGGTGCCTTCCTCGGGGTCCTGGCCCGTGGACTCCAGATAGTTGTCGAGGGCGCGCTGGAAGCCCAGGGCCTGGTTCTTCGCGTGGCCCACCGTGTCGGCGGTCGGGTCGACCACCGCGTCCAGGACCAGGCGTCCCACCTTCTCGGGGAACAGATGGGCGTAGACACCGCCGAGTTCCGTGCCGTAGGAGATGCCGAAGTAGTGCATCTTCTCGTCGCCGAGGACCTGGCGCATGAGGTCCATGTCGCGGGCGGTCTCAGCGGTCGAGACGTGGGACAGCAGCTTGCCCGCGGCCTTCTCGCAGCCCGCGCCGAAGTCGGCCGCGTCCTCGAAGAAGGCCGTCTCCTCGGCCCTGTCGTCCGGTGTGGCGTCCACCGACTCGCCCGCCTGGATCTCCTTGTCGCCGCGGCAGCGGACCCCCTCGCTCTGGGCCACCCCGCGCGGGTCCCAGCTCACCAGGTCGTACCGCTTGTGCAGTTCGCTCGTCAGGCCCGCGTACGACGGCAGCATGGAGACACCGGAGCCGCCCGGTCCGCCGAAGTTGAACAGGAGGGAGCCGACGCGTTCGTCGGCGTCGCCTGTCGCCTTGCTGCGGATCAGCGCGAGCCCGATCGTCGTGCCGTCCGGTTCGGCGTAGTCCAGCGGCACCTTCAGCGTCGCGCACTGCCAGTCGTCGCCCGGCGCAGGGCCCTCCGATGTCGCTTTGCAGCGCCCCCAGTCCAGTTTCTGGGACGCGGACGACGGCGTCGGAGCGGCTGCGGAGGCCTTCCCGTCGTCCCTCTCGTCGTCGGCACGGTCGTCCGTGCCGCCGCTACAGCCGGCGACCAGCAGCACGGCAGCGGCCAGTGCCGCCCCCCGTGGAAAACGCGCCATGAAACACTTCCCCCCTCTCGCGATACCGCCCGACGGTTGTCCCGAATGACGGTCATGCCATGGTATGCGGACTGCGGGGAATGCCGAGATGGCCTGTGGATAACGTTCTGACCTGCGTATTCACGAGCAGACAGTGCCCGCTTTCGGTACCTTCCCCGACAGCAGGTAGCCGTCCACGGCACTCTGGACGCACGCGTTGCCGCTGCCGTACGCGCCGTGGCCCTCCCCCTTGTACGTCACTCCCACGCCGACGCCCGGCCCGAGCGCCTCGACCATCCTTCGCGCGCCCTCGTACGGTGTGGCCGGGTCGCCCGTGGTGCCGATCACGAGGATCGGCGCCGAGCCCGGGGCCCGCACATCGGGATGGTCGGCCGCGCCGGCGACCGCCCAGTCGGTGCAACTGAGCATGGACCAGGCGAGCCACTCACCGAAGACGGGTGAGGTCGCCCGGAACTCGGCCAGCCTCCTCTCCACGTCCTCGGTGGTGTAGCGCGGCTTGTCGTCCGCGCAGTTGATGGAGACGTTCGCCGCGGTGATGTTGCTGTACTCGCCGTTCCCGCTGCGCCCGTTCAAGGAGTCGGACAACAGCATCAGTACCTGGCCGTCACCGTCGTACGCCTGCGCCAGGCCCTCGGTGAGGTACTGCCAGAGATCCTGGGAGTAGAGGGCCTGGGCGATCCCGTTCCTTGCCTCGGACTCGGTCAGTTCGCGGGGGAACACCCCGGTGATCGGCTTTCTGTCGAGGTCTTCGAGCAGCTGGACGATCCGGTCCTCGACGTCCTGCTCGGTGTCGCCCACCGGGCAGTCCGCCACCTGCGAGACACAGTCCCGGGCGTAGTTGTCGAGCGCCCGCTGGAAGCCCTTGGCCTGTCCGAGCGAGCCCTGCTCCGCGGTCTGGGTCGGGTCGACGACCGCGTCGAACACGGCGCGTCCGACGTTCTCGGGGAACAGATGGGCGTAGACACCGCCGAGTTCGGTGCCGTACGAGAAGCCGAAGTAATGGAGTCTGTCGTCGCCGAGGAGGCGGCGCATGAGATCCATGTCGCGCGCCGCGTCCGTGGTGGGCACGTGCGGCAGGGTCTTGCCGGAGTTCTCCTCGCAGGCGGAGTTGAACGTCTTGGTGCTGTCGAGGAACTCCGTCCGCTCGGACGCGTCGTCCGGTGTCATGTCCTGCTGGAAGTACGCGTCGAGTGCCTCGTCGTCCTCGCACCGGATGCCGGCGCTGCGTCCGACGCCACGCGGGTCGAAGCTCACCAGGTCGTAGCGGGTACGCAGTCTCGCGTAGTCCTCGCCGAACGAGGGGAGCGTCTTGACGCCCGAGAGGCCGGGGCCGCCGAAGTTGAAGACGAGCGAGCCGATGCGCTGACTCGCGGAGCCACTGGACCGGGCCCGGATCAGTGCGACACCGATCGTGTCGCCGTCGGGCTCGTCCCAGTCGAGAGGTGCCTTCATGGTGGCGCACTGCCAGACCTCGCCGTCCGGCAGCGGTGGGGGTGCGGGCCCACCGCCCTGGGCCTCCGACGGTGCCTCGCAGGTCTTCCAGCTCAGCTTCTGCGTCGTCAGGTCCCCGTCGTCCCCCGGGCCGTCGTCGCCGCAGCCCGCCACCGTCAGGGACAGCAGGACGGCGACGGCGGTCACGACGACGGCACGCGATCGGGGCGAGAGGGGCATGCCACCCATCCTGGAGGCGCCCGGAGCGATGCGCTCGGGGCGCGGGCCGTGCGGGTGAGCCCCCAAGGTCGCGCCACGCGCGCGTGGACGGCGTGAGCCGGAAAGGGGGCCCACGCGCGCGTGATCCCCTACAGAGCGCCCTTGCGTGACAGTTGATTGAAGGCCAGCCATCCCGGCAGTACGGGCAGCCAGAGGGTGAGCAGACGGAACAGCAGCACTGCGGGCGCGGCGACCTCCTTGGGGAGGCCGACGGCGATCAGACCGACCGTCAGGGTGGCCTCGACGGCCCCGACACCGCCCGGGGTCGGGGCGGCCGAACCGAGGGCGTTGCCCGCGAGGAAGACGACCGCGACGCTGGCGATGCTGATCGACACGTCCTCGTTGCCGAACGCGCGGATCGAGGCGTCCAGGCACATCACGAAGCAGCCCGTGAGGAGCAGCATCCCGCCGATGCCCGTGACCAGTTTCTGTGGCCGCTGCAGCACGTCGAGCATGCGGGGCACGACGCCGGCGAAGAGCGACCGCACGCGCGTGACGACGAACTTCCGCAGGAACGGGATCGACGTCACCACCAGCACGAGCACCGCGACCGTCAACAGGCCCGCGATGACGGTGCGGGACGGCGACAGGGAGGGGGTCTTCTCCGTACCGGTCAGATAGCCGAAGGCCAACAGCATCAGGATGTGGCAGCCGAGCCCGAAGAGCTGCGACGCGCCGACACTCGCCACCGCGAGCCCCGGCCGCACGCCCGCACGCTGCAGGAAGCGGGTGTTGAGAGCGACACCGCCCACCGCGGCCGGTGCCACGATCTTCACGAACGATCCGGCGACCTGCGCCGCGATCGTCCGCAGGAACGGCACCCGCTCCGGCACGAAGCCCAGCAGGCTCATCGCCGCCGCGACATAGCTCAGAGCGGAGAAGAACACGGCCGCGGCGACCCAGCCCCACTCGGCGTTCTCGATGAGCGGCCCGAACTCGATGTGCGTGAGCTGGGTCAGCAGGAAGTAGGCGCCGATCGCACCGGCGATGAGACTGATCAACGTGCGCGGCTTGACCCGCTCCAGCCGCGCCGGTTCGACCGGTGCCTGGGGCCTGATCAGCAGCACCTGGTGGCGGATCTGGGTGAGCAGGTCCTCCTCGCGGGCCTCCTCCAGGGCCTCGTCGATCGCCCGTTTCTCGGCCCGCTGCTCGGCACGTACGGCCTTCTTGTCGGCCTTGCCCGGCTCGGTGGCCCTGCTGTGCTCCTCCGCGCGGGCCTGCTTGGCCAGGTGGGACGCCTCCAGGACCGCCTCGCGCTCACGTTCGGCGCGCTCCCGGGCGAGTCTGCGCAAGGTCGCCCTGGTGGAGCGGGACAGGGCGATGGGCTGGAGCATCGGCAGACAGTCGGCCACCGCGTCGGGGCCGAGCACGGCGACCGCCGAGGCCACCGCGCGTTCCGCGCCCACGCGCAGCCCCAGAGTCGTCAGCAGCTGGGAGACGTCCATGCGCAGCACCAGATCGCCCGCCGCGATCTCGCCCACGCGCAGATCGGTGAGGATCACCGTGCCGGAACGATCCACCAGAATCGCGTCACCCACGAGCCTGCGGTGCGCGATGCGCCGGGACTGCAGCGCCTTCACCTGGTGCCAGGTGTCCGCCATCAGCTCGTCGGTGACCTCGTCGTCCGCCAGGGAGTCGAGGGTGCGGCCGCCGGTGTGCTCGTAGACGAGCATCACGGCGTCCGGTCCGAGTTCGGAGGTGGCGATCAGTTTCGGCGCGTTGGCGCCTGCCGCGATGGCCGCGTACGCGAGGAGGGCCTCCTGCTCCAGCGCCTGGCGCAGCGACTGGAGGCTGCGGCGCGTGGTGATGCCGCGCAGCGTCAGCCGCCGCCAGACGCGGTAGAAGAAGCCCTGAGCCTGCTGCTCCCGGTCCACGACGGTGACGTCCAGCGGTGGGCCGTCCTCCAGCGTCACGAAGTACCGGCGGCCCCGGTCCCCGCCTTCCGCCGTCTCCGGGATCTCCTCCCGGGCGGCGCTGACCGGCTTGAAGCCGACCCGCCGGAGGCCGGCCATCAGGGTCCGGCCGGTCGGACGTACGTTCGGGGAGCCGACCGCGTACAGCGTTCCGTAGGCGACGGTCCAGCCGATCAGCACCGTCAGGATGATCGAGAACGGTGTCGTGTAGCCCGTGACCAGCATCGAGAAGGCGTCCAGCAGGAGCACGATCCACAGCACGGCCCGCCAGCGAGGTCGGCGCGACATGCCGACGGCGGTCATGTACGCGATGACCGGCGCGAGGTAGCCGTGCACGGGGTCCGTGAGGGCGTGGATGTCGCCGGGGGAGGGCTGGGTGAGCGCCTCCTGGATCGAGTCCGGAGCGGCCCTGGCCACCCACAGGTCGGTCGCCAGCGTCACTCCGTGCGCCAGGACCGCCGCGAGCACACCGTCGGCGATGCGCAGACCGTCCCGCTTGATCAGCCGTTCGATCGCGAAGGCGACCGGTACGAGCAGAATCGCGATGCTCGAGCCCAGGCCTGCGAGCTTGATCAGAAGATCGGGGGCCTGTCCCGTGCCCTTGCTGATGTCCTGTTCGAGTCCGGAGGTGGTGCCGTGGGCGAACGCGGCGATCGCCAGCAGGACGATGATCCCGAGGATGCCGACCGACAGCCGCATGAGGTCGGAGGGACGGTGCACGCGCGCGGGGAGCAATGGTTCATCGCCCTCGACCTCCTCGGCGTGGGCTTCCTCGAGGTCGTCATCGTCCCGTTGGTCCTGTTCGTCCCGCTGGTTCTGACCCCCCTGCTGGTCCTGCCGCTTCTCGTGCTCGTGCGTCGTGGGGGATTCTTCTTCGGCGGAGGGAGCGGTGGTGCCGGAGGCCTTCTTCGGGACGTCGTCCGTGCCCTCGTCGCCCCCCTCGGAGGCGTGCGGGCGCGACGAGGCGTCAGAGGTGCCCGCCGGGTCATCGGGGTGCACGCTCTGCTGCTTCATCGTCTCTTCTTGGTCTCGTATCACCAGTCACCGCCCGCACGATGGTGGCATGCCGGGTGGGCACACAGGGGCATCAGGGTGCAATGCGGGGTCGCACAGTCTGCCCGAAGACCGCCCCCGGAGCGAGGCACGCACGCGTGGGCCACCACGTCCCATTGTCGGTGGGGTGGGGCAGGATGGGGCGGATGAGCGAGGAGAGCCTTCCGGCGGACGCCCTGCCGGAGTACGCGGAGCGGGTCCTCGAGGTCGCCGACCTGATCCCGCCGGGGCGGGTCATGACATACGGGGACGTCGCCGAATGGCTGGGGGAGAGCGGTCCGCGCCAGGTGGGCCGCGTCATGGCCCTCTACGGGGGCGCGGTTCCCTGGTGGCGGGTCGTCCGTGCCGACGGCGTCCTGCTGCCCGGCCACGAACTGAGAGCCCTGGACCACTACCGCGCGGAGGCGACCCCCTTGCGCGCAGCGAGCCGGGCCACCGAGGGCCATGTGCCGCGCCTCGACATGAGACGGGCGCGCTGGGACGGCGGCGGGGGTTCGGAGGGTCACACCTGACAGCTTCCGGCATCCGACGGACCTCGGTGCGACCCCTGGCCCGTACGGGGGACGCAGGGCACGTCGGTGCCATGCCGTACGTTCGTGGGGCGAGGGACGCACGTGCCGCGCGAGTCGGGAGGCGATCACGGGAAGCCCTGCTTCCGTACCACCCGTCGGCGTAGCGTCGGCTGCGCGTGTCCCCCTCACCCCCCGGCCACCCTCCTCGACGAGCGGCGCGCCGCGCACCCCTTTCCCGACCACCACCCCTCGACATCGGCGCACCGCGTCGACAGTGACACCTCGCACACCCACCAGGACCGGCGAACCACGTGAGCTCCTCTTTCTCCACCAGGCGCCTGTCGCACACCCAGGTGCGACAGGGGAGCCGTGGCGCTTACCGACTGGTGCGTACCCCACCGGCCCGGACGGACCCCCCTCGTCTGGACGCCGAGCAGCGCGGCGTGGTTGACCACGAGAAGGGGCCCCTGCTCGTCCTCGCAGGTCCGGGCACCGGCAAGACGACCACGCTCGTCGAGTCGGTGGGGGCCCGCGTCGCCCGCGGGGCCGACCCGCCGCGCGTGCTGGTCCTGACCTTCAGCCGCAAGGCGGCCGTGGAACTGCGCGACCGCATGGCGCTGCGCCTGGGTGCCGCACGGGCCCCCCAGGCCACCACCTTCCACTCGTTCTGCTACGCCCTGGTCCGCGCTCACCAGGACAGCGACCTGTTCGTCGAGCCGCTGCGTCTGCTGTCCGGCCCGGAGCAGGACGTGGCGGTCCGTGAACTGCTCGCGGGCCAGCCCGACCTCGAGCGCCTGGGTCTCGCGCACGTGCGCTGGCCGGACGAACTGCGCGCCTGCCTGACCACCCGCGGTTTCGCCGACGAGGTCCGCGCCGTCCTCGCCCGCAGCCGCGAACTGGGCCTGGCACCCGAGGACCTGCGCGCCTTCGCCGCGCGCATCGGTCGCCCGGACTGGCTCGCGGCCTCCGCCTTCCTCGCCGAGTACCTCGACGTCCTCGACCTGCAGGGCGTCCTCGACTACGCGGAGCTGGTCCACCGTGCGGTGCTCCTGGCCGGCCGCCCCGACGTCGCCGAGCGGTTGTCCGCGCAGTACGACGCGGTCTACGTCGACGAGTACCAGGACACGGACCCCGCGCAGGTACGGCTGCTGAGGACCCTCGCCGGCGGTGGCCGCACCCTGGTCGCCTTCGGTGATCCCGACCAGTCGATCTACACCTTCCGGGGTGCCGACGTGAACGGCATCCTGGAGTTCCCGCAGACCTTCCCGCGCGCGGACGGCCGCCCGGCTCCGGTCGCGGTCCTCAGGAACTCCCGACGCTCGGGAGCGAACCTCCTCAGCGCCACCCGTCTGCTCACCCAGCGCATGCCCCTCACCCGCCTCCCCGCCGAGAAGGTACGCGCCCACCGCGAGCTGCGGCCCGTACGGGACGGAGGGCGCGTCGAGGTCTACACGTACCCGACGCCGGGCACCGAACTGGACAACCTCGCGGACGTCCTCCGCCGGGCCCATCTGGAGGACGGCGTCCCCTGGAGCGAGATGGCCGTCCTGGTGCGCGCCGGCGCACGCACGATCCCCTCCATCCGGCGCACCCTCACCGCCGCCGGCGTTCCCCTGGAGATCGACGGCGACGACCTGCCGCTGCGCCACGAACCGGCCGTACAGCCCCTGCTGACGGCACTACGGGCGGTGGCGCGGGCGGAGCTCGGCGAGACGACTTCGGGGGCCTCGGCAGAGGAACCCGACGAGTCACTCGACCCGCGGCCCTGCTGGCTCGACACCGAGACCGCGCTCGACCTGCTCGCGTCCCCCCTGGCGGGCATGGACACCGCCGATCTGCGGCGCCTCGGCCGCGCGTTGCGCGAGGAGGAGCGGGCCGGCGGCAACCCCGTACCGCCGCCCTCGGACGAACTGCTGGCACGGGCGCTGGCGGAGCCGGAGCGGCTGGTGGCGCACGACCCGGTGTACGCGCGGGGCGCGCAACGCCTCGGCGCGCTGCTGCGGAAGGCCCGCGAAGGCCTCGCGGGCGGCGGTACGGCCGAGGAGGCGCTGTGGGCGCTGTGGGACGGCACACCGTGGCCCAGGCGCCTGGAGCGGGCAGCCCGGCGCGGTGGCGCGGCCGGACGCAACGCGGACCGTGACCTCGACGCCGTGTGCGCGCTGTTCGCCACGGCGGCGCGCGCGGAGGAGCGCACCGGCGGCCTGGGCGCCCTCAACTTCCTGGCGGAGATCGAGGCCGAGGACATCGCCGCCGACACACTGACCGGGCGCACCGTCCGCCCCGACGCCGTACGCCTGATGACCGCGCACCGCGCCAAGGGCCTCCAGTGGCGCCTGGTCGTCGTCGCGGGTGTCCAGGAGGGCCTGTGGCCGGACCTCCGCCGTCGTGGCTCCCTCCTGGAGGCCGACCGCATCGGCCGCGACGGTCTCGCCGAGCCGCTCACGCCGGGTGCGCTCCTCGCCGAGGAACGCCGACTGTTCTACGTGGCCGCCACGCGCGCGCGTGAACGCCTCGTCGTCACCGCGGTGAAGGCCCCCGCCGACGACGGCGACCAGCCCTCCCGATTCCTCACCGAGCTGGGGGTCGAGCCCAAGGACGTCACCGGCCGTCCCCGCCGCCCGCTGTCCGTGGCCGCCCTCGTCGCCGAACTGCGCGCCACCACGGTGGACCCGCGCGTGTCGGAGACCCTCCGCGAGGCGGCCGCCCTGCGGCTGGCCCGCCTGGCCGCGCTGAGCGACGAGGACGGCCGTCCGCTCGTGCCGTCGGCGCACCCCTACCGCTGGTGGGGCATGTTCGAGCCCACCGAGAGCAAGGTGCCGCTCAGGAACCGGGACCAGCCCGTCGTGCTGTCGGGCAGCGCCCTCGACCAGCTCGCCAACACCTGTGCCCTGCAGTGGTTCCTGGGGCGTGAGGTGAAGGCCGACGCACCCGCGACCGCCGCCCAGGGTTTCGGCAACGTGGTGCACGTTCTCGCCGACGAGGTCGCCTCCGGACGCACCCCGGCCGACCTCGATGTCCTCATGGAGCGCCTCGACTCCGTGTGGAACGCGCTCGCCTTCGACGCGCCCTGGAAGTCGGAGCAGGAGAAGCAGCACGCGCGCGTGGCGCTCGAACGCTTCCTGAAGTGGCATGTGATGGACCGTGCGGGGCGGGCCCCGGTGGCCAGCGAGCACGACTTCGACGTCACCCTCGAAGCGGGCGACTACGAGGTGCGCATCCGGGGCTCCATGGACCGCGTCGAGACCGACACCGAGGGCCGTGCCTACGTCGTCGACTTCAAGACGGGCAAGCAGTCCGTGAGTTCCGCCGAGGTGACCCGCCACCCCCAGCTCGCGGTGTACCAGCTCGCGGTCCGCGAGGGGGCCGTCGACGAGCCCTTCGGCGGCGTGCGCCCGGAGCCGGGCGGCGCCGAACTCGTCCAGCTGCGGCAGGGCGCCGCCAAGAAGAACGGCGGCGAGACCGTCCCCAAGGTGCAGGCGCAGGGCCCCCTCGAGGGAGCGGAGGGGGAGTGGGTGGGCGACCTTCTGGCCACCGCCGCGGGCAAGGTCCTGGACGAACGTTTCTCCCCCACCGCCGGACAACACTGCGCACACTGCGCATTCCGGGCGTCGTGCAGTGCCCGCCCCGAGGGCCGCCACGTGGTCGAGTGACAACGCCCGCCCGGCGGCCCCGCAGCCGCTGTCAGTGGCCGGCGTTAGCCTCTCTGGAATGTCCGCCCGTATCAGCGATCCCGAGCAGCTCAAGGAGCTCCTCGGCATCCCGTTCACCCCGGAGCAGACGGCCTGCATCGTCGCGCCGCCCGCTCCGCAGGTGATCGTGGCCGGAGCGGGCTCGGGCAAGACCACCGTGATGGCCGCGCGCGTGGTGTGGCTGGTCGGCACCGGACAGGTCGCCCCCGAACAGGTGCTCGGCCTGACCTTCACCAACAAGGCGGCGGGCGAACTCGCCGAGCGCGTCCGCAAGGCCCTGGTCAAAGCGGGCATCACCGACCCGGACGTGATCGACCCGGACAACCCGCCGGGCGAACCGGTCATCTCCACGTACCACGCCTTCGCGGGCCGCCTGCTGACCGACCACGGCCTGCGCATCGGCCTGGAGCCCACCTCCCGGCTCCTCGCCGACGCCACCCGCTACCAGCTCGCCGCACGCGTCCTGCGGGAGTCCCCCGGCCCGTACCCGGCGCTGACCCGCTCCTTCCCCGACCTGGTCAGCGACCTCCTGACCCTCGACTCCGAACTCGCCGAGCACCTCGTACGCCCCGAGGACCTGCGCGCCTACGACGCCGAACTGCTGCGCGAACTGGAGGGCGCCAAACTCACCAACGCGGACCTCCGCAAGGTCCCCGAGGCCGCCGCGGCCCGGCGTGAACTCACCGAACTGGTCGGCCGCTACCGCGCGGCGAAACGCGAGCGGGACCTCCTCGACTTCGGCGACCAGATCGCCCTGTCCGCCGGGCTCGCCGGACTCCCCGAGGTGGGGCGCGTCCTGCGGGAGGAGTTCCGAGTGGTCCTGCTCGACGAGTACCAGGACACCTCCGTCGCCCAACGCGTCCTGCTGGCCGGCCTGTTCGGTGGCGGCACCGGCCACCCCGTGACCGCCGTCGGCGACCCCTGCCAGGCCATCTACGGCTGGCGCGGTGCCTCCGTCGCCAACCTCGACGACTTCCCCGAGCACTTCGCCCACCCCGACGGCCGGCCCGCGACCCGGCAGGCGCTCAGTGAGAACCGCCGCAGCGGCGGTCGGCTCCTCGACCTCGCCAACGGTCTCGCGGAGCCCCTGCGGGCCATGCACGCGGGCGTGGAGGCCCTCCGGCCCGCGCCCGGCGCCGAACGCGACGGAGTGGTCCGCTGCGCCCTGCTGAACACGCACGCCGAGGAACTGGACTGGCTCGCCGACTCGATCGCCCACCTGGTGCGCACCGGCAAGGAACCTGGCGAGATCGCCGTCCTGTGCCGCACCGCCACGGACTTCGCCGAGATCCAGGGCGCGCTCGTCGCCCGGGACATCCCGGTCGAGGTCGTCGGCCTGTCCGGTCTGATCCACCTCCCCGAGGTCGCCGACCTCGTCGCCGTCTGCGAGGTCCTCCAGGACCCCGGCGCCAACGCCTCACTCGTCCGCCTCCTCACCGGCCCGCGGTGGCGCATCGGACCCCGCGACCTCGCCCTGCTGGGCCGCCGGGCCAGGCTGCTCGTGTCCCACGCGCGCGTGGACGCCGACGCCGACCCGGACCGCCGGCTCGCCGCGGCCGTCGAGGGCGTCGACCCCTCCGAGGTGATCTCGCTGGCCGACGCGCTGGACACCTTCCTGGAACTCCCCCTCGAAGCCGCAGCGGAGGACGACGGGCTGCCGTTCTCGCCGGACGCGCGCATCCGGTTCGCCCGGCTCGCCGCCGAACTGCGAGACCTGCGCCGCTCGCTCGCCGACCCGCTCATGGACGTCCTCCACCGGGTCCTCGCCGTCACCGGCCTGGAGGTGGAACTCTCCGCGTCCCCCCACGCGCTCGCCGCCCGTCGCCGCGAGACCCTGTCCAACTTTCTGGACATCGCAGCCTCCTTCGCGGCCAACAGCGCCGGAGAGGCCACCCTGCTCGCCTTCCTCGGCTTCCTGCGTACGGCCGCGCAGTACGAGAAGGGCCTCGACAACGCCCTGCCGGGCGGAGAAAACACCGTCAAGGTGCTCACCGCCCACAAGTCCAAGGGCCTGGAGTGGGACGTCGTCGCCGTCCCCGGCCTGGTCACCGGCACCTTCCCCAGCACCCAGGGCCGCGAGAAGTGGACCGCCCAGGGCAAGGTCCTGCCGCACGAGCTGCGCGGTGACGCCGACACCCTCCCCGACGTGGAGGCCTGGGACTCGCGCGGCCTGAAGGCCTTCCAGGAGGCCATGAAGGACCACCAGCACACCGAGGAACTCCGCCTCGGCTACGTCACGTTCACCCGCCCCCGCTCCCTGCTCCTCGGCTCCGGCCACTGGTGGGGTCCCTCCCAGAAACGCCCGCGCGGGCCGTCCGACTTCCTCACGGCCCTGTACGACCACTGCGTCGCCGGGCACGGCGAGATCGAGGCATGGGCCGACGAGCCGGAGGAGGACGCCGAGAACCCCGCCCTCCACGAGACGGCGGCCGACCACGCCTGGCCGCTCCCGCTCGACGACACGGCTCTGGCGCGCCGCCGCGCGGCCGCCCGGACCGTACTGGCCCACCTGGACGCGGCAGCCTCCCCCGACGACATGGACGCGGGTCCCGCCGACGAGGACTTCTCGGAGGACCCGTCCGCCGAGGAGGACACCGACGACTGGGACTCCTGGTCGTCGGACCGCCCCGCGCAACGCCCCCACGCGCGCGTGGATCACCCCGCAGCGGACGAGCGCCCGCCGTCCGTGCCGCACGCCCGCAGACACCCCGCCGCCTCCGGCCTCACCCCCGAGGAGGCCCGCACCGTCGCCTCCTGGGACCGCGACCTGGACGCACTCACCGGGGAGCTCATGCGGGCCCGCGCGAAGGTCACCGACGTACCCCTGCCGGCGTCGCTGACCACCTCGCAGCTGATGCGTATGGCCGCCGATCCGGACGGCTTCGCGCAGGAGCTCGCCCGCCCCATGCCACGCCCCCCGCAGCCCGCGGCGCGCCGCGGCACCCGCTTCCACGCCTGGCTCGAGGCCCGTTTCGAAGAGCTGCGGCTGCCCATGCTGGAGCCCGAGGAGCTGCCCGGCGGCGAGGCCGAGATCGCCGACGAACTGGACCTGGAGACCCTCAAGGAGGCCTTCGAACGCACGCCGTACGCCCACCGCACCCCGCACCGGGTCGAGGCCCCCTTCCAGATCGACATCGCCGGCCGTGTCGTGCGCGGCCGCATCGACGCCGTCTACCGGGCCGACGACGGCAGGGGCGACGGCGACGGGACGACGACGTACGAGATCGTCGACTGGAAGACCAGCCGCACCCGCGCCGCCGACCCGCTCCAGCTCGCCGTCTACCGGCTGGCCTGGGCCGAGCAGCAGGGCGTGCCCCTGGAATCCGTCGACGCGGCCTTCCTGTACGTCCGCACGGGGGACGTCGTACGGCCCCGGAACCTCCCCGGCAGGGACGCACTGGAGCGACTGCTCCTGGAGGAACCCGGTACCGAAGAGGGGCCGGAGACGGTCGTGGACGAACCGCCGGACGAGCATGTCGGCGCGGGCCGATAGGCTCGTGAGCATGAGCCAGCCCGTTGACAGCGACGTCAGCGTCGTCCGTACGTACATCGAGAACCACCGTGCCGCCTTCCTCGACGACCTCGTGGAATGGCTGCGCATCCCGTCGGTCTCGGCCCAGCCCGAGCATGCGACGGACGTACGCCGCAGCGCCGACTGGCTGGCCGCCAAGCTCCGGGAGACCGGCTTCCCGACCGCCGAGGTCTGGGAGACGCCGGGAGCCCCCGCAGTCTTCGCGGAATGGCCCTCCACGGACGCCGACGCCCCCACGGTCCTGATCTACGGACACCACGACGTGCAGCCCGCGGCGCGCGAGGACGGCTGGGACACCGAGCCCTTCGACCCGGTGATCCGCGGGAACCGGCTCCACGCGCGCGGGGCGGCCGACGACAAGGGGCAGGTGTTCTTCCACACACTCGGTGTCCGCGCCCACCTCGCCGCCACCGGCCGCACCGCCCCAGCCGTCCACCTCAAGATGCTGATCGAGGGCGAGGAGGAGTCCGGTTCCCCCCACTTCCGCGCCCTCGTCGAGGAGCACGCCGCACGGCTCGCCGCCGACGCGGTGGTCGTCTCCGACACCGGGATGTGGGCCGAGGACACCCCCACCGTCTGCACCGGCATGCGCGGCCTCGCCGAGTGCGAGATCCGGCTGTACGGCCCCGACCAGGACATCCACTCCGGCTCCTTCGGCGGCGCCGTACCGAACCCGGCCACCGAGATCGCCCGTCTCGTCGCCGCCCTGCACGACGAGCACGCGCGCGTGGCGATCCCCGGCTTCTACGACGGCGTCGTCGAACTCACCGACCGCGAGCGCGAACTCTTCGCCGAACTGCCCTTCGACGAGGAGCGATGGCTGCGGACGGCCAGGTCGACCGCGGCGCACGGTGAAGCCGGTCACACCACCCTGGAGCGCATCTGGGCCCGACCGACCGCCGAGGTCAACGGCATCGGCGGCGGATATCAGGGCGCCGGAAGCAAGACGATCATCCCGTCCTCGGCCATGGTGAAGCTCTCCTTCCGCCTGGTCGCCGGACAGGACCCGGAGCACATCCAGAAGGCCGTCACCGCCTGGGCGACCGAGCGGATCCCCGCCGGGATCCGCCACGAGATCACGTTCAGCGGCTCCACCCGCCCCTGCCTGACCCCCCTGGACCACCCGGCCCTGCGGGCGGTCGTACGGGCCATGGGCCGCGCCTTCCAGCAGCCGATCCGCCACACGCGCGAGGGCGGCTCCGGTCCCGCCGCCGACCTGCAGGAAGTGCTCGACGCCCCCGTGCTCTTCCTGGGCATCTCCGTCCCCTCCGACGGCTGGCACGCCCCCAACGAGAAGGTCGAACTCGATCTCCTCCTCAAGGGCGTCGAGACCAGCGCGTACCTCTGGGGCGAACTGGCCGAAAGCACCCACGAGGCACACTGAAGAAGGCCCCGCCCGCCCCAGCGCGCCCGCCCGCCGCACGCCCCGCCGAACCGCCCGCCCAATCAACCGTTTCACCGGGGGAGTTGGAAGCACCCGTGACCACCTGGACCGCCCACACCGCCGACCGCCCCATCGCGCTCACCGCTCCCAGCGGCATCGACCGGGCCGCCCACCACCGGCTCGACGAGGCCTGGCTCGCGGCGGCCTGGAGCCACCCCACGACCCGCTGCTTCGTGGTCTCCGGCGGTCAGGTCCTCATCGACGAGACCCCGGACGGCACCACCGAACTCGTCATGACGCCCTCCTTCGAGGCCCCGCTGACCGAGGCACACCGCTACTTCCTGGGCACCGACGCCGACGGTGTGAGCTATTTCGCACTCCAGAAGGACGCGCTGCCCGGCCGCATGGACCAGTCGGCCCGCCCGGCCGGGCTGCGTGAGGCAGGCATGCTGCTCTCGCCGCGTGACACGGGCCTCATGGTGCACGCGGTCGGCCTGGAGAACTGGCAGCGGACCCACCGCTTCTGCTCCCGTTGCGGCGAGCGCACCGTCATCGCGGCGGCCGGTCACATCCGGCGCTGCCCGGCCTGCGGTGCCGAGCACTACCCGCGCACCGACCCGGCGGTGATCATGGCGGTCACGGACGACGAGGACCGCATCCTGCTCGGCCGCCAGGTGCACTGGCCCGAGGGGCGGTTCTCCACCCTCGCGGGCTTCGTCGAGCCCGGCGAGTCCATCGAGCAGTCCGTGCGGCGCGAGGTCCAGGAAGAGGTCGGCATCACCGTCGGCCAGGTCGAGTACATCGCCAGCCAGCCCTGGCCCTTTCCCTCCAGCCTGATGCTGGGATTCATGGCCCGGGCCACCTCCACCACCGTGGACGTCGACGGTGACGAGATACACGAGGCCCGCTGGTTCTCCCGCGAAGAACTGCGGGCCGCGTTCGAGTCCGGGGAGGTGCTGCCTCCCTACGGCATCTCGATCGCGGCCCGACTGATCGAACTCTGGTACGGCAAGCCCCTGCCGACACGAGGTCACATCGGCTAGCGCCTGTCCGAGGTCACGCGCCGATCTTCTGCTTGACCTGCGCCAGCGAAGGGTTCGTGAGCGTCGAACCGTCCGGGAAGAGAACGGTGGGGACCGTCTGGTTCCCACCGTTCGCCTTCTCCACGAACGCGGCGGACTCCGGGTCCTGCTCGATGTTGATCTCGTTGTACGTGATGCCCTCGCGGTCCATCTGGCTCTTCAGCCGACGGCAGTAGCCACACCACGTAGTGCTGTACATCGTCACAGTGCCCGGCATGTCCCTGGCGCTCCTTCACGGTCTGAGGGGTGCGTGGTCGCAGTGAGTGGAACGTACGCGACGGGCCCGCCATTCCCCTATACGGGTGGCGGACACCACCGCTGCCCCCGCGCCGACGCACGGAACTTAGGGCGCCTGCCGCATTAGTACGACTGCGAGGGCCTGCCTGTGGACAACTTGCTCGGCAGTCTCCGGCGACCTGGCAGCATGGCCGTGTGACAGCAGCAACGCATTCCACCCTCTTCCCGCGGGTCCCCGACTCGGCCGACGCGGTGCTCGAAGGGCTCGACCCCGAGCAGCGCGCGGTCGCCACCGCCCTGCACGGCCCGGTGTGCGTGCTGGCCGGCGCCGGTACGGGCAAGACCCGGGCGATCACCCACCGCATCGCCTACGGAGTGCGGGCCGGAATGCTCCAGCCCGCCAGCGTGCTGGCCGTCACCTTCACCAATCGCGCCGCCGGAGAGATGCGGGGCCGCCTCCGCCAGCTCGGCGCCGCCGGAGTCCAGGCCCGGACCTTCCACTCGGCCGCACTGCGGCAACTGCAGTACTTCTGGCCGAAAGCCGTCGGCGGTGGCATGCCTCGCATCGTCGACCGCAAGATCCAGCTCGTCGCGGACGCCGCCGCGGCCTGCCGCATCCGTCTCGATCGCAACGAACTGCGCGACGCGGCCGCCGAGATCGAGTGGTCCAAGGTCACCCGCACCGTCCCCGCCGACTACGCTGCCGCGACGGCCAAGCACGGCCGCGAGGCCCCCCGTGACCCCGCGGAGATCGCCAAGATCTACGCCACGTACGAGGACCTGAAGCGTGAGCGGGTCGTCATCGACTTCGAGGACGTCCTCCTGCTCACGGTCGGTATCCTCCAGGACCGCCACGACATCGCCGAACAGGTCCGCTCCCAGTACCAGCACTTCGTGGTCGACGAGTACCAGGACGTCAGCCCCCTCCAGCAGCGCCTGCTGGAACTGTGGCTCGGCGACCGTGACGACCTGTGCGTCGTGGGCGACGCCAGCCAGACGATCTATTCGTTCACCGGCGCAACTCCCGACCATCTGCTCGACTTCCGCCACCGCCACCCCGGGGCCACCGTCGTCAAGCTCGTCCGCGACTACCGCTCCACCCCGCAGGTGGTCCACCTCGCCAACGGCCTGCTCTCCCAGGCCCGCGGCCGCGCCGCCGATCACCGCCTGGAACTGATCTCCCAGCGCCCCCCGGGCCCCGAACCCCGGTACACCGAGTACGCGGACGAGCCCGCCGAGGCCGAGGGGGCCGCCCGCCGCATCCGCGACCTCATCGCCTCCGGAGTTCCCGCGAGCGAGATCGCCATCCTGTTCCGCACCAACTCCCAGTCCGAGACCTACGAGCAGGCCCTCGCGGACGCCGGAGTGCCGTACCAGCTGCGCGGCGCGGAACGGTTCTTCGACCGGCCCGAGGTGCGCAAGGCGGGGGCCGCGCTGAGGGCGGCCGCGCGGTTCGGGGGCAACGACACCCTCCTCGAGGAGGCCGTCGACCTGCCCTCACAGGTACGGGCCGTGCTGTCCGGCGAGGGCTGGACCGGCGAGCCACCGGCCGGCTCCGGAGCGGTCAGGGAACGCTGGGAGTCGCTGGCGGCCCTGGTGAACCTGGCCCACGACTTCGCCGCCGCCAAGCCCGACGCCACGCTCGGCGACCTGGTCGCGGAACTCGACGAACGGGCAGGCGCCCAGCACGCCCCGACCGTGCAGGGCGTCACCCTCGCCTCGCTGCACTCCGCGAAGGGCCTGGAGTGGGACGTCGTCTTCCTCGTCGGGGTCGCCGAGGGCATGATGCCGATCACCTACGCGAGAACGGACGAACAGATCGAGGAGGAGCGACGCCTCCTCTACGTGGGCGTGACCCGCGCGCGCGAACAGCTCTCCGTCTCCTGGTCCCTGTCCCGCTCACCCGGCAGCCGCCCCAACCGCCGCCCCAGCAGATTCCTCAACGGCCTGCGTCCAGGATCCACCGCCACCGTGGGCCGCACCGGCACAGGTGGCTCGGGAGGCGTCGAACCGGGCTCCCCGGGCCGTCGGACGGGCGACCTCGCGGGCAGCGGCACAGAGGGGGCACCACGCCGCACCAGCCGCACCCCGGCGCGCTGTCGTGTCTGCGGGCGCACCCTGCGGGACGCCGGCGAGATGAAGCTGATGCGCTGCGAGGACTGCCCCTCCGACATGGACGAGGGCCTCTACGAGCGTTTGCGGGAGTGGCGCGCGGTCCAGGCGCAGCGCAGTGGCCAACCCGACTTCTGTGTCTTCACGGACCGGACCCTGATGGCGATCGCGGAAGCGGGGCCGAGCACTCCGGTTGAACTGGGTCGCATCCCGGGCGTCCGAGCCCGCAAGCTGCAGCGGTACGGCGCCGATGTTCTCGACATCTGCGCAGGTCGGGAGCCTGAGCTCAAGGACGGGAACGACTGATGCGAACTCGTCGAAAAAATAGTTTGCGCATGCCCCAGCAATCCCCATAGGTTCTTAGGCACGAGAGCAGCGGCCTTCTCGAAGGCCCTGGTTTCGTGATGTACTTCATATCCGTCGGATTGGTTCGCGCCGGTCCCCCAAGACGCCGAGAGGAGGCGAGTCCAGTGATCAGCATCAACACCAGCTACATCAGCACGGTCAAAATGACCGATCGCTCGGCCGTCTCCCTGTGCATGCTCGGCGTCTCGAACCTGGGCACCGGTCTGTCCGCCATCAGTGGCGGCCGTCCGGCGTCCTCCGTGTCTCTGACGGGTCTCCCCGTCCGTGAGCGCAATGAGCGACCGACCAAGGCACTGGAAGCAGCAGTAGAGGCACAGGCCCAGGCCTATGTCTTCGCGGCGGCCGGTGCCGGATTCCGGAAGCAGACGACGCAGCACCACTGGATGTGGGCCTTCCGTGGGCCTGAACCCTGGAGTGATCCAGCCTGATCGACGATCAGGCCGGCGCCTTCAGGGCCGCGGAACCCCATCCGGGATCCGCGGCCCTTCTGTTTGTCCCCGACCGGGGACTACAGAGCGAAGGGGCCTCGGGACAAGAAAAGAACCCGGTACCAGCCGCCACCGGCCAACAGGCCGGAACGACCAGACGAGGAAGACGAACCGTGCAACTCGAAGCGCACGCCCCGTCCGTACCGCCTTCCGAAACGATCCCCCCGCCCGGCCTCACGGAGGACTCCACCTTGACCCCGCTCACCGCGCTCACCGCGCTCGACGACGCCATCGAGAACCTCGGCGTACCCGTCCCCTGCCGCTCCTACGACCCGGAGGTCTTCTTCGCCGAGTCGCCGGCCGATGTCGAGTACGCCAAGTCCCTCTGCCGCACCTGCCCGCTGATGGAGGCCTGCCTCGCCGGCGCCAAGGAGCGGCGTGAGCCCTGGGGCGTCTGGGGTGGCGAGCTCTTCGTCCAGGGTGTTGTCGTGGCCCGCAAGCGGCCTCGTGGTCGCCCGCGCAAGAACCCGGTCACGGCATGAACATCACCGGAACGATCGACCGCCCTCTCACGCACGACCCCAAGAAGCAGGCCCCGATGAAGCCGTCCACGAGCGAGCCCGCAGGCTCCGCGACACCTGATTTCACCACCACCGGCGCGAACGCCTCGCGTCAGAACAGGACCCGAGAAATGCATCTCATGCCAGAAGCCCTGGCTCGTGCGCATATGCACGAGCGCCTGCACCAGGCTGAGCAGGAACGCCGGGCCATGCGCCTGGCGGTCGCTCAGCGGATGCAGCGCAGGGCCGAGCGCGCCTCGCTGCGCGCCCGCCGTGCGCTCGCCATGGCGGTCATGCAGTAGCCGCCACGCGGCGACCGGCATGATCCGGCCTTGACAGGCTGTCACCATCACCAGCAGTGGCTCCCGCGGGGGCCGGTCCGAAGGGACCGGCCCCCGCGGTGCGTTGTGCCCACGGATCCGCCGAGGGCGGCGATATCGTCGCCGGGTGACGAGTCTTTCCGGGGACAATGACCAGGGCGGCCCCGCCGCGGAACCCCAGACCCTCGTGTGCGCCCGCTGCGGCATCACCGCCGAGGCCCCTCGACCTCTGTGGATCTGTTCCGTGGAGAACGGCGCTCGGCACTACTTCTGCGAGACCTGCGCCAGGCAGAATCTGCGCGCGATCGAGGGCAGGTTGGACTCGGCCTGGTGGTGAACCACCCTCGCCGAACCCCCTCACCGAACCCGCCCCGGCCGAACCCGCTACGCCTCCGCGGCCGACTCGCCCTCCTCCTCTTCGTACAGGAAACCCGGTAGCCACTCCTCCAGCTCGTCGCGCATACGGACCGTCGCGCCGAGTTGGCACAGGACGCCGATGGTGCTCAGGGTCACCCGGTGGATGAGGAGGTAGGACGGGGGCAGGTTGAGCTGCTTGCCCAACTGGTGGGCGGGGGAACGCGGGTCGGCGATCCTGGCGGCCTGGCTGCGCATCCAACCGCGGGCGAAGGTGAACTCGTCCGCCCGGACCGGCTCGATGATGGGGTGCAGGTAGTCGAGGACGGCGTCCGGGTCCAGGTCTATCGACTCCTTCACGAAACCCTCCGTACGAAGCATTTCGTAGACCGCCTCGGCCTCGCCCTCGATGGTCAGCCGCAGGGCCTCGCCGATCGGGGTCGGCAGGCCGCCCGGCAGTCGGTCCACCGTGCCGAAGTCGAGGACGCCGAGGCGCCAACCGCTCTTCTCGTCGGGCAGGAGGCGGAAGTTCCCCGGATGCGGGTCGGCGTGCAGGAGGCCGGTGCGGGCCGGACCCGAGAACAGGAACCGGGTCAGCAGCTGGCCCGCCCGGTCGCGCTGCTCCTGTGAGCCGTCGGTGATCACCTCGGAGAGAGGGGTGCCCTCCATCCACTCGGTCACCAGCACCTGCTCGCACTGGTGCACCACGGCCGGGACCACCACGTCCGGGTCGCCCGCGAACTCCTCCGCGTGCGCCTGCTGGGCCTGAGCCTCCAGCCCGTAGTCGAGCTCCTCGGAGACACGGTCCCGCAGCTCCGCGATGAGCGGCTTGATGTCCATCCCCGGGATCAGCGGGCCCAACAGACGGGCGAACCGGCTGAGTTGACCGAGGTCGGAGAGGAGGGCCTCGCCCGCCCCCGGATACTGCACCTTGACCGCGACCTCTCGGCCGTCGTGCCACACCGCCCGGTGCACCTGGCCGATCGAGGCAGCAGCCGCCGGCTTGTCCTCGAACTCGAGGAACAGCTCCTGCCAGTCCGCTCCGATGCGCTCCTCCAGCACGGCGTGCACCGTGCGCGTCGGCATCGGGGGTGCCGCGTCCTGGAGCTTCGTCAGAGCCGCGCGGTAGGGGCCCGCGACCTCCTCGGGAAGCGCCGACTCGAAGACGGACAGGGCTTGCCCGAACTTCATCGCGCCACCCTTCAGCTCGCCCAGGACCTTGAACAGCTGCTCCGCCGTGCGCTGCTGGAGTTCACGGCCCACGAGCTCCGCCGATTCGCCGACGATCCGCTTGCCGAGTCCCCAGGTGGCCCGGCCTGCGATGCCGAGCGGAAGCGCGGCGAGCTTGGCGGTCCGGGTGACCGCCTTCCGGGGAAGATCAGACATGCGCCCTCCAACTCTCAGCAGGCCGTGCCGCGTGTGCCTTGCGGGACAACCTCGTTGACCGCTGATGCCCCGCCATTGTCTCGTGCGCCTCCCCCTCCTTTGGGGTGTGTTCCCCGTTACCTTTCCCGGCGGCCCCTTTTTCAGCGGCCAAGCAGGAACACGCAGGGTGGGGCCACACCGGACGCGAGTGCCAGTCGAGCCCCGGTACCGAGACCTCCCAGCGGGCGCCCGCGCTGGACGGCGTCCGCCCGTCGAGGAAGGCGAGCGCGTGCGCCGCGGCCAGTCCGGCGACGGTCGTGGCCAGGGCCAGGTCGCACGCCTCCACCTGGTGCGGGCGTCCGGACCTCCACTGTGCGACCAGCCGGGGCCACGTCTCGTCGCGGTCGGTACGGCTCTGTTCCAGGCAGCCCGCGCAACCCGTCTCACCCGGCAGGACCAGAGGGCCGACCACGCCCGTCCCCTCGACCACGCCCGCATAGAGGTGGGGCGTGCCCGAAGCGATGAGCGGCTCGGCGGCCAGAGGCCGTGGAGCGTGGACGTCGGCCCCGTCGCGAGAGGCGAGGATCACCAGCGAGAAGCCGGCCTCCTCGCGGAGACGGTCCACCGACAGATCCCCGGGCGGAGCCGCCGGTGGCCGGGAGCCGCGGCGACGTCGGGGCGGGCGATCGGGTGCCGCGTGGCGAGCCGCACGCCGGGCCGCCGAGTCCCTGCGCTCACCGATCGCTTCGGCCGGCAGCCCACCCGGCGCCACGTCGCCCGGCGCGACCCGGCCGACATCGCGGACGTCGACCTCGCCGACCCCTGCGCCCGACAACAGGGACGCGAGCACCGACCCCACGCGCCCCGCGCCGCGCACCTGCACTCTCAGTGACCGGCGCGCGGCCAGACGACTCATGGCGTCCCCGGGCTCGGGGGCGATCAGTGAGAGCGTGGCGGCGTCGGGACGCAGCCGGTCCAGGACCGCCGATTTGGCGCGCAGCTCGTCGGCGGCCGGACCGCCGCCCGTGGCGTCGTCCAGCAGGCCGGACCGGGACAGACGGTCCACCAGCCCGTCCACATGACCGTCCGGCAGGCCCATCCGGCGCCCCTCCTCGCGCAGGAGCGGCAACCCGCGCGTGCCGTCGAGCAGGGCGAGAAAACTGCCTGTCGCCATGTCCATCGGGCCCAGCACCATGGCGTGCGCCGGTGCCAGACCGAACTGCACGGTGTTGAGATCCCGCCAGCCGCGCCGTAGCGCGGGCTTCACCATCGGATGCATGCTCGGCCCCCCGTAGCCAGAGATCGGTCTCGTCCGCCGACGGTGCGAGTGCCTGGTCCGCCGACGAGTGCCAGCATGCACGGACAGCGACGAACTCTGTCGAGAGTTGTCCACAGGCGGCGGCATTCGTCGTACAAATCAGGCGCTCGGAGTGCGGATCGATATCGAACCGTCCCGGAGGCGGGACTTCCCCCGTGTGCAGCGGGTAACGTCGGGGCGTGCCCGCCGACCCACTGCACCGCGCCGCAAAGCCACCGCGCAGCACGACGAGCCAGCCGCCGAGCGGCTCGGGGGCGAGCGCGATCGAGGTCCGCAGGAGCGCGCGACGGCGCAGAACGGTCTCCGCGTACCGCGAGGGCGATCGCACCGTCGTGCTCATTCCCGCTCGGATGTCCGAGGCGGAGGAGCAGCGCTGGGTGACCGTCATGCTCGACAAGCTGGCCGCGCAGGAGAGCAAACGCCGCCTCGGCGACACCGAGCTGGCAGAGCGGGCCGCCCGGCTCTCGGACCAGTACTTCGGTGGTCGCGCCCGGCCCACCTCCGTGCGCTGGGTCACCAATCAGAACACCCGCTGGGGCTCGTGCACCCCGGCCGAGGGCAGCATCCGCCTCTCGCACCGGCTGCAGGGCATGCCCGAGTACGTCGTCGACTACGTCCTCCTCCACGAACTCGCACACCTGCTCGTACCCGGTCACGGTCCCCGCTTCTGGCAGCTGCTGGACGCCTATCCGCGCACCGAGCGTGCTCGCGGCTACCTCGAAGGGGTGGTCGCCGCCGACCGGCTGCCCCACCTGCCCATCGCGCGGGACGAGTGACACCTCGCGTGGCCGGTCGCCGGGAAACGGCCCGCGACCTGCGACCGGAAGGCGCCGCCCGGCCGGTGCCCCGGGCGTGAGTGCCGAGAAACGGGCGCTTCACGCGCGCGTGTGCGTTTGTGGGAACGGTGACCGAAGTCGCGCTTTTGTACCGTCTCTGTACCAGCCTCGTACGCCTCAGGACTTTGCGGTTAGCCTGGCGCGACGCACTCGCAGGCGCACGCACTTTCGGGATGGGGGACGGTCGTTACGCATGGCCAGGGAATTCCAACGCGGCCACAAGGCCAAGATCAGTGACCTCACCGCGGGTACGGATCTGTACGTAGGCGTACAGATCTCCGGCCCCGGGCTGACCTTCGACATCAGTTGCTTCGGACTGGACGCCGACGAACGGCTCTCGGACGACCGCTACTTCGTCTTCTTCAACCAGCCGAAGACCCCCGAGGAGTCGATCCAGCTCCTGGGCGCCCAGTCGGGTGACACCGAGTCCTTCCGCGTCACCCTCGACAAGATCCCGCCGCAGATCCAGAAGCTGTCCTTCACGGCGACGATCGACGGCAACGGGCAGATGTCGCAGATCGCCCCCGGTTACGTCCGTATCGTCGCGGGCGGCGAGGAGGTGGCCAGGTATCCGTTCGACGGCTCGGAGTTCTCCACCGAGCGCGCCGTGATGCTGGGCGACTTCTACCTGAAGGACGTATGGCGGTTCGCGGCCGTCGGACAGGGCTTCGACGGAGGCCTCGACGCGCTGCTGAAGAACTTCGGCGGCGAGGTCGCCGAGGAGCAGCCGGCGGCCCCGCAGCAGCCGCAGGCCGACGCCGCGCCCGGCTTCGCCCCGCCCGCGTTCGGGGCCCCCGCGGCTCCCGCCGCCCCGGCGCCCGCTCAGCCGTTCGCGCCCCCGGCGCCCTCGCCCTCCGTGCACGCCGCTCCCACGATCGCCGCGCCCCTGAACACGCCGCCCGGCGGCACCGTGCCGCCCCCGGCCGCCCCCGCACCTCAGGGCGGGCCCTTCACCCCGCCCGGCGCTCCGCCGCAGGGCGGACCCTTCACTCCTCCCGGTGCCCCGCCGCAGGGCGGTCCCTTCACCCCTCCGGGTGCGGCTCCGCAAGGCGGCCCGTTCACGCCTCCGGGCGCCCCCGGTGCCTTCCCCGGCCAGGCGCAGCCCTTCGGCGGCGGCACACAGCTCGCGCCGGTGCCGCCGGAGGCAGGGCTGCGGGTCGTCCTGACGAAGTACTCCGAGGCCCCCGTCGGGGACCGCTGGACCGAGCAGAACCCGCAGATGGTGCGGGCGACGCTCACCAAGGGCGCCAACATCCTCGCCAAGCAGGGCAGCATGGTCGCCTACCAGGGCGACATCGACTTCGCCCACAAGGGTTCCGGACTGCTCGGCAAGTTGACGGGCCAGCTCACCGGCCAGGGCATGGCCCTGATGCGGTGTTCCGGAGACGGTGAGGTGTTCCTCGCCGACGAGGGCAGCCGTCTCTTCGTCATCCGTCTGGAGAACGAGCAGCTCTACACCAGCGCACGCGGCGTCCTCGCCTTCGACGAGTCCCTGGACACCGAGATCCGCCGTATCGAGGGCGCCGGCCTGCCCGGTGGCGGCCTGTTCAGCATGCTCTTCTCCGGTACGGGAGCGGTCGTCGTCAAGACGCGCGGGGTTCCCGTCGTGCTGCCCGTCGGCCCGGCCACCTACGTCGACGGCAACGCCGTCATCGCCTGGTCCGCCGGCGCACAGGCCGTCACCACGACCTCGCTCAGGCTGCGCCGCTCCGGATACGCCCGGCAGACCCAGGAGGCCATCAACCTCCAGTTCCGCGGCGCCCCCGGCAACTTCGTCGTCGTCCAGCCCTTCGAGGTGTGAGGCAGAGCATGGACCTCCAGACACTCAACGCGCACCGCTCCGCCTCCACCGGCGTCCGTATGAGCGTGCACAGCTCCAAGACGCTCAAGGTCACCATGGTCACCGGCCAGGACCTCCTGGCCAAGGCCGGCTCGATGATCGCGTACGACGGCTACGTACAGTTCGACGGCCCGCCCGCCACGCTGCGGCGCAGCGCGGAGGAGATGGTCACCGGAGAGGGCGGCAAGCTGATGCTCTGCCGGGGCGACGGGGACCTGTACCTCGCCGACTACGGCGGCGACGTCCTCATCCTCCACCTGAACAACGAGGCGCTGTCGGTCAACGGCCCGACCCTGCTGGCCTGCGACGCCTCCCTCCAGCTCTCCATCGAGCCGGTCAAGGGCCTCGCCAAGCTCTCCGGCTCCGGCCTCACCAACCTCGTGATCCGGGGCACCGGATGGGTCGCCCTGGTCAGCCGGGGCGTGCCGATCTCCCTCGACTGCGCCGAACGGGAGACCTACGTCGACCCGGACGCGCTGATCGCCTGGACCGACGGCCTCGACATGAAAGCCCGTCGCACCATCAAGGCCGGCGCGCTCATCGGCCGGGGCAGCGGCGAGGCCTTCCAGATCGGGTTCAAGGGGCAGGGCTTCGTGGTCGTCCAGCCCAGCGAGGACACCGGCGACCGTTTCAAGATCCGTGGCTGACCGGGGCTGAGGGGAGAACACCACATCATGCACAGCACACTCTTCGCGCACATCCCGGTGAACCACACCGAGCGCTACACACTGCAGAACCCGCAGCTGCTCAAGACAGACGTCACCATGGGCAGCAGCCCCGTCCTGGCCCGTCAGGGCGCCATGGTCGCCTTCGAGGGGCAGATCGAGTTCGACAGCCAGTACCGCAACCGCAGCTGGCGCAACGCCGAGCGGATGACCGGTGAGCGGCTCGAACTCATGCGCTGCAAGGGCAACGGGATCGTGTATCTCGCCAACTTCGCGCAGTACCTGCACATCATGGAGGTCGGCAGGGGCATCACCGTCGACTCCTCCGCCGTCCTCGCCTTCGACGGCTCGCTGAACGTCGGCATCGTCGCCGTGGACAGCGCCGTCGAGGTGGCCTCGGCGGGGGCGTACAACCTGGAGCTGTCCGGTGGCGGCAAGGTCGTCCTGATGACCTCGGGTGAGCCGCTCGCCCTGGAGGTGACGCCCGAGAAGAACATCTGTGTCGACTCGGACGCCGTCATCGCCTGGTCGACCTCGCTGCGTACACAGCTCCAGGCGCCGACCTCCACGTCCGCTGTGTGGCGCCGCAGGGGATCGACCGGCGAGGGCTGGGAGATGCACTTCGGTGGCCAGGGGCATGTTCTGGTGCAGCCGAGCGAGCTGCTTCCGCCGCAGCACCTGCGTACGTCCGGGGTGCTCGGACAGTTCGGCATGGGCGCGGGCGGACTGAGCGGGAACTCCCTCGGGGGCAGCCGCAACTGATCACGGGTTCCCGATGAGCGAGCGGTGACCTGTGCTCATCGGTGAGTGGGCCCATATGTAAGGGGCGTTCCGCCTTGCGGACGCCCCTTACCGCGTTCGTGCCCCCGGCGGGGGCATGCCCACCGCCCGGCGGTCTCATGCCGACGGGCCGCCCACGCCATGCGAAAGAGCGAGGTCAGAGCCGCGCCCGGGTGGCCTCCAGCAGGCGCACGACCGACTCGTCGGCCACGGTCGGCACCTCGTCGTAGGCGAACCAGCGCAGGTCGAGGGACTCGTCGCTGATCGCTTCCACCGCGTCGGCCGGGGCGAGGGCCGCGTACTGGACGTCCAGGTGCCAGGCGCACGGGGTGTGGTGGCGGTCGAGGCGGACCGGGCCGCCCGGCAGGAGCGACAGGCCCGCGATGCCGGACTCCTCCGTGGCCTCACGCAGCGCGGAGTCCGCGAGGGTGCTGTCCCCGGGCTCGCAGTGGCCGCCCATCTGCAGCCACATGCGCAACTTCCTGTGGAGGGTGAGCAGCACCCGGCCACGCTCGGGGTCGATCACGAGGCCGCTCGCCGTGATGTGCCCGGCGCCGCACGCCTTCCACATGCCGTCCGGGTGGGCCGCGAGATGCTCGAGGTACGCCTGGCGCAGCTCGGCCTGGTCCTCGTAGCTCTTCAGTACGAGGACCGCGTCGTCGTGCAGGCTCACTCGGTGTCGTCGTCCTTCTTGTCCAGGTCGGGCTTGTCCAGGTCCGGCTTCTTGAGGTCCGGCTTCTCGGTGGATCCGCCCGCGGCCTCGCCGAGCATCTTGTCCAGCTCGGAGAAGTCCAGCTGCTCGCGGTGGACGAAGCCGTCCGGGTCGTCCAGGTCGGAGGCGGTGGGCAGCATGTCGGGGTGGGCCCACAGGGCGTCGCGGCCGTCGACCCCGCGTGCGTCCGTGAGGGACGCCCACAGGCGGGAGGCGTCGCGCAGACGGCGGGGGCGCAGTTCCAGACCGATCAGCGTGGCGAAGGTCTGCTCGGCCGGGCCGCCGGTGGCACGGCGGCGGCGCAGGGTCTCCCGGAGGGCGTCCGCCGACGACAGGCGCGGCTTCGCGGCCGCGTGCACCACCGCGTCCACCCAGCCCTCCACCAGCGCCAGAGCGGTCTCCAGCCGGGCCAGGGCAGCCTTCTGCGCCGGGGTGTCCTCCGGCTGGAACATGCCCTGCTGGAGCGCCTGCTGCAGTTCCTCGGGGTTCTGCGGGTCGAACTGGCCGACCACGTCCTCCAGCTTGGCCGTGTCGACCTTGATCCCGCGCGCGTAGCCCTCGACAGCGCCGAACAGGTGCGAGCGCAGCCACGGCACATGCGCGAAGAGGCGCTGGTGGGCGGCCTCGCGCAAGGCCAGGTAGAGCCGCACCTCGTCCTTGCCGACGCCGAGGTCCTTGCCGAACGCGTCCACGTTCAGCGGCAGCAGCGCGGCCTTGCCGGCCGGTCCGAGCGGCAGGCCGACGTCGGTGGATCCGACGACCTCGCCCGCGAGCACGCCCACGGCCTGCCCGATCTGCTGACCGAACATGGCGCCGCCCATCGACTTCATCATGCCGATCAGCGGGCCGGCCATGGCCTGCATCTCCTCCGGCAGGATGTCGCCCATGGCGCCGCCGACCCGCTCGGCCACCGGATCGACCAGTTCCTTCCAGGCGGGCAGGGTGGCCTCCACCCACTCCGCGCGGCTCCACGCCACGGCGGAGCCCGCGCCGGACGGCAGGGACGTCGCGTCGTCCAGCCACAGGTCGGCCAGGCGGACGGCCTCCTGGACGGCGGTGCGCTCGGCGGGGCCGACGCTCTCGTCCTTCGTGCCGTCGGCGGTCCCCTGGGCGACCGTCTGGCGGGCGATCTGCTTGGCCATGTCCCAGTTCACTGGGCCGCCCTCGTACGAGAGCATCTGGCCCAGCTGCTGGAAGGCGGCGCCCAGGTCGGTGGGGTTCATGGAACCGAACATCGCGGCGAACGGATTGTCGCCGCCGGGGCCCCCGGCCCCGGGGAACCCGAAACCGAACGGGTTGGCCGGGCCCTGACCACCACCGCTCTGCTGGTCCTTCTTCTTGCCCTCGTCGCCGTCGTCCGGCTCCTCCGGCGGAAGGCCGAATCCGAATGGGGTGTCACTCACGGGATTCCTCGGCTGATAGGGCCATCGGTTTTCTCCGACGGCACGGCTGCCCGAACACCACCCAGCGTAGACACCACGGCGGGTTAAGGCCTCGGTGCTCCGCCGACCGAAGGCCTGCGGCAGGATGGATGCCACCTGGTACGTACGCGTCACCCGCGTTCGTACTGAAGACAACCGCTGGAGACGCCCGGTGAGTTCCCCAGATCCGCAGGTTCGCGCAGCGCGAAACCACTCAACCAGTCCCGCCGTGCGCGGGCCCGTCGTCGCGGTCACCGGTGCCGCGTCCGGCGTAGGAGCGCTGCTCACCGAGCGGCTCGCCGAGTCCGACGAGATCCGGCAGGTCATCGCCATCGACGAGCGGCGCGGCGAGTGCGCGGCCGCGCAGTGGCACATCCTGGACGTGCGTGACCCGGCGATCGCCGAGAAGCTGCGCGGGGCCGACGTGGTGGTGCACCTCGCCGTCGACCTCGACCTGGGCACGGACTCGGCGGCCCGCAGCGCGTACAACGTGCGCGGGACGCAGACCGTGCTCACGGCCGCCGCCGCCGCCGGGGTGCACCGGGTCGTGCTGTGCACGTCGGCGATGGTCTACGGGGCGCTGCCCGACAACGAGCTGCCGCTCTCGGAGGACGCCGAGCTGCGGGCGACCGCCGAGGCGACGGGGGTCGGCGACCTGCTGGAGATCGAGCGGCTCGCGCGCCGCGCGCCGCGCGCCCATCCGGGCCTCAATGTCACCGTCGTCCGCCCCGCGACGCTCGTCGGGGGCACGGACACTGCGCTGACCAGGTACTTCGAGTCGCCTCGGCTGCTGGTGGTGGCCGGTTCGCGGCCCGCCTGGCAGTTCTGTCACGTCGAGGATCTCTGCGGGGCGCTGGAGTACGCCGTGCTGGAGAAGGTCGACGGGGAGCTGGCCGTCGGATGCGAGGGGTGGCTGGAGCAGGAGGAGGTCGAGGAGCTCAGCGGGATCCGGCGCATGGAGCTGCCCTCCGCGGTCGCGCTCGGCGCCGCCGCCCGGCTGCACCGGATCGGGCTCACGCCGTCCCCGGCGGGGGACCTGGCGTACACGATGTACCCGTGGGTCGTGAGCGGCAGCCGGTTGCACGACGCCGGGTGGCGGCCGCTGTGGACGAACGAGGAAGTGCTCGCGGAGCTGCTGGAGGAGGTCGCCGGACGGCACACCGTGGCCGGACGTCGGCTGGGTCGCAAGGACGCGACGGCCGCGGGCGCCGCCGGCGCGACGGTCGCGCTGCTGGGTACGGCGGCGCTGGTGCGGCGGGCGCGGAAGGCTCGGGGCAGACGGTGACGGGTGCCCCGGCTGGTGCGGGGCGCCGGTGAGGCACGATGGGGGTATGGCTGTGAATGATGATCACCCTGGTGAGCGGGGGGCCGCGGAGCCCATCAAGCTGATCGGGATCCGGGAGACGGCGCTCTCCCTCGACGAGGTGTTCCGGGCCGTCGGGGACGACGCGGCCGGGGGGACCGCGCTGTTCGTCGGGACTGTGCGGAACCACGACGGGGGAGCCGATGTCGACGAGCTCGGCTATTCGTGTCACCCCACGGCCGAGGCCGAGATGCGGCGAATCGCGGAGAAGGTGGTCGCCGACTACCCGGTCCGGGCGCTCGCGGCCGTGCACCGGGTGGGCAATCTGAAGGTCGGGGACCTGGCCGTGGTCGTGGCCGTCTCCTGTCCGCACCGGGGCGAGGCCTTCGAGGCGTGCCGGAAACTGATCGACGATCTCAAGCACGAGGTGCCCATCTGGAAGCACCAGAGGTTCTCCGACGGTACGGAGGAATGGGTCGGCGCCTGCTAGGTCGTGACCGGAATGCGCCCGTGCGCGTTCCGGTTGCGTAACCCGCCCCCCGGCGAGAGCGTTGACGGGACGGACGGATAATCTGCTGATCAGTCAGTTGTGGTTACTTCATAGGGGTTGGGAGGCCGGAATGGCGGCGCTCGCCTGGTTGCTGATTCCACTGGTGGCCGCGATCGGTGCCGGACTGTGGGGTGGCTGGGCCAGCCGGAACCGCAGGAGCATCGAGGACGGCTCCGAACTCGCGGGATACTCGCGTTTCCGCGAGGCCATGGAGCGGTCCCACACAGGCGGCTGACGCCCCCGCCGTCGCCCCGGACGGACGGCCCCGACGGTGCAGTGACAGGCCTGTCCCGTACTGTCGTTCCATGCCACGCCGCACCGCGACGATGCTCGCCTCCACCCTGATGCTCATCGCGCTCCTGTGCGCGGGAGTGATCATTCCCGTGCCCTATTCGGAGATGTCACCGGGGCCGACGGTGAACACGCTCGGGGAGCACGACGGCGAGCCGGTGCTGCAGATCTCGGGACGCAAGACGTACGCGACGACCGGTCACCTGAACATGACCACGGTCCGGGTGACCAGCGCCGACTACAGGATGAACCTCGTCGAGGCCGTGTACGGCTGGCTGGCCCACGACAACAAGGTCGTCCCGCACGACACGCTCTACCCGGACGGCAAGACGGAGGAGCAGTCGACCCAGGAGAACGCCGAGGAGTTCAGCCAGTCCCAGGAGAGCGCCAAGGTCGCCGCCCTCAAGGAACTGGACATCCCGGTGAAGTCCTGGGTGATCGTCTCCACCGTCCTCAAGGACTCGCCGGCCGAGGGAAAGCTGCACGCCGGTGACGTGATCAAGTCCGTCGACGGCGCGGCGGTCAAGGCGCCCGAGGACGTCGCGAAGCTGGTCACCAAGCACAAGCCGGGCGAGGACGTCGAGTTCGTCATCGTGCCCGCCAAGGCGCAGGCCGCCGCGGAGAAGGCGAACCGGACGGCGACCGAGACCGAGAAGGTCACGATCACCACGGCCAAGTCCGACGACACGGGCGAGGAGCGGGCGATCGTCGGGATCTCCGCCGGGACCGACCACACCTTCCCGTTCACCATCGACATCAAGCTCGCCGACGTCGGCGGCCCGAGCGCCGGACTGATGTTCGCCCTCGGTATCTACGACAAGCTGACGCCGGGCAATCTGACGGGCGGCACGTTCGTGGCCGGCACCGGCACGATCGACGACGAGGGCAAGGTCGGCCCCATCGGCGGGATCGAGATGAAGACGGTCGGCGCGCGGGACAAGGGCGCCGAGTACTTCCTGACGCCCAAGGACAACTGTGCCGCGGCCGCCAAGGACACCCCCGACGGCCTCACCCTCGTCAAGGTCGACACCATCGAGGACGCGCTCGGGGCCCTGAAGGACATCCGCTCCGGCGACACGGCCGACCTGCCGGAGTGCACCACCAAGGGCTGACAGGAGCGAGGGACGGCGCACGCGCGCGTGGGGGCGCCCTCCTGGTCGGAGAGCGCCCCCAGAGTCGTAGATCGGATCGTCGTGGATCCGAAGGTCAGTCCACGGTGGTCAGTCCACGAAGGTCGCGGAGAGGGCTTCCGCCAGGCCCGGGACCAGTTCGGGGCCGGTGAGGACCTCCGTCGGGGTGTCCTTCTCGCGCAGCCGCAGGGCAGCGTCGCGGGAGCCGTCGCGCAGCACCGCGACCGTCATCCGGACCTCCTGGCGGTCCGGGTGGGAGGCGACCCACTTGGTGAGACGGGCCCCGTCGAGGTTCTCCGGGACGGACGCCTCGGCGGACGGCGGCAGCATCAGCCGCTCCACGGTCAACGCGCACCCGACCACCGCGTCGGGCCAGGCGATGGTGCCGAGGAACTCGTCCAGCGCCTTGCCGGCGGGGATCTCGTCCTGCTCGATCGGGGTGAGACCGGCGGCCTCGGGCGCGTCCTGAAGACCGAGCTGGTCCGCGAGCGCGGGTTCCTGGGCCCGCAGACGCGCGGTATCCACGAGGGCGAAGAGGCGAGCGGGCTGGTCCCAGCCGAGGCCCGAGGCGTACTCGTCGATCTCGAGCACCGCCCGGGTGAGGGGGTTCGCTGCCATGGGAGTGTTGGACATGGTCACAATCCTGCCTCGTTCGTTCCCGGAAGCGGGAACCGAGTAAAGCGTGAGTAAGTTGCATAGGTGAGGCCCCTACGATCACGGGGCCCGCTGGAGGGTCCGTAGACGCGGGCCTGACGTATCGACAGCGAACTTCGAGGTGCGCACCTTGGCTTTCCAGATGCCGGACCGCGGCGGAGGCCCGACGGGGCCGCGGATCAGAGTGGGCCGACCGTCCCGACGGGTCCGGACCCTGCTCATGACGCTGGGCGTCCTTGCCGTCCTCGGCATGGCGTTCGTCATGTTCGCGGGGTTCTGGACGGACTGGCTCTGGTACCGGTCGGTGAAGTACTCGTCCGTCTTCACCACCACGCTGTGGACGAAGATCGGGCTCTTCTTCGTCTTCGGTCTGCTGATGTCGGCCTCGGTCGGCTTCAACATCTGGCTGGCGCACCGGCTGCGGCCGCCGCTGAGCGCGATGTCGATGGAGCAGCAGAGCCTCGACAGGTACCGCATGGGCATCGCGCCCTACAAGAAGTGGCTGCTCCTCGGGATCACCTCCCTGGTGGGCCTCATCGCCGGCGCCTCCGCCTCCGGGCAGTGGCGCACCTGGCTGATGTGGGTGAACGGGGTGTCGTTCGGGCAGAAGGACCCCCAGTTCCACCTGGACGTCTCCTTCTACGCCTTCGACCTGCCCTGGTACCGCTTCCTGCTCGGCTTCGGCTTCGCCGCGGCCGTGCTCTCGGTGATCGCCGCCGCGCTCACGCACTACCTGTACGGCGGCCTCAGGGTCACCTCCCCGGGCGCGCGCGCCACCGCCGCGGCCACCGGGCACCTGTCGGTGCTCCTCGGCATCTTCGTCGCCCTGAAGGCGGTCGCCTACTGGCTCGACCGGTACGGGCTCGCCGTGAAGTCCAGCGACTTCAAGGCGACGGGCAACTGGACGGGCCTGAGGTACGTCGACGCGAACGCGTACCTGCCGGCCAAGACGATCCTGTTCTGCATCGCCGTGATCTGCGCGCTGCTCTTCTTCGCCACCATCTGGCGGCGCACCTGGCAGCTGCCGGTCATCGGCTTCGGTCTGATGGTCCTCTCCGCCATCCTCATCGGCGGGCTGTACCCGGCCATCGTGCAGAAGTTCCAGGTCCAGCCGAACGAGCAGGCCAAGGAAGCGCCGTACGTCGAGAAGAACCTGGCGGCGACCCGGCAGGCCTACGGCATCGACGGGACCGACGTCGAGGAGTACTCGGGTGTGAGCGACACCACGGACAAGGCCAAGCTCCGCAAGGACGCCGACACCACGGCCAGCATCCGCATGCTCGACCCGAACATCGTCTCGCCGACGTTCCAGCAGCTCCAGCAGATGCGGAACTACTACGCGTTCCCCACGAACCTGGACGTCGACCGGTACAGCAATGAGGACGGCGCGGAGCAGGACACGGTCATCGGTCTGCGCGAGCTGAACCTCGCCGGTATCCCGAAGAACAACTGGATCAACGACCACTTCCGCTACACCCACGGCTACGGCGTGGTCGCCGCCAAGGGCACCGAGGCCACCTCCGGCGGCCGTCCGGTGTTCACCGAGTCGGACCTGCCGTCCAAGGGCGACCTGGGCGAGTACCAGCAGCGGGTCTACTACGGCGAGAAGACCACCCAGTACTCGATCGTCGGCGGTCCCCAGGACGAGATCGACTACTCCGACGACAGCGGTGAGAAGACCACCAGCTACAAGGGCAACAGCGGGGTCAACCTCTCCAGCCCGGTCAACCGGGCCGCGTACGCGGTGGCGTTCAACGAGCCGCAGATCCTCTACTCCGGCGCCATCGGCGAGGGTTCGCGGATCCTGTACAACCGCACGCCCAAGGAGCGCGTCGAGGCGGTCGCCCCGTGGCTGACCATCGACGGCGACGCCTACCCGGCCGTCGTCGACGGCAAGATCCAGTGGATCGTCGACGCGTACACCACCACCAACGGCTACCCGTACGCCTCCCGCACAACCCTGGGCGACACCACGGCCGACTCGTTGACCGCGGACAACAGCCAGCGCGCGGTGGTGGCCCAGCAGAACCAGGTCAACTACATCCGCAACTCGGTGAAGGCGACCGTCGACGCGTACACGGGTCAGGTCAAGCTCTACCAGTGGGACACCCAGGACCCGGTCCTGAAGACCTGGATGAAGGCGTTCCCGGGCACGGTCGAGCCGAAGGACGACATCTCCGACTCGCTGCTGGCCCATCTGCGGTACCCGCAGGACCTGTTCAAGGTGCAGCGCGAACTGCTGACCCGCTACCACGTGAAGGACGCCGAGACGTTCCTCAGCGGCAGCGAGGTGTGGCAGGTCCCGGACGACCCGACCAACACCTCGGGCAACGCGGTGCCGCCGTACTACCTGAGCATGAAGCTGCCGGGCCAGTCGGAACAGGCGTTCTCGCTGACGACGACACTCACGCCGAACGGCCGGGACAACCTCAGTGCCTTCGTGGCGGTCAACGCCGAAGCGGGCACCAAGGACTACGGCAAGATCAGAATTCTGAAACTGCCGACCAGCGAACCGATCGACGGACCGAAACAGGTCCAGAGCCAGTTCAACTCCGAACAGGACATCGCCGAGACGATCAGCCTCCTCAAGAGAGGTGACTCACAGGTCGAGTACGGCAACCTCCTGACGGTCCCGCTCGACGGCGGCCTGCTCTATGTGGAACCCGTCTATGTGCGAGGCGGCGGGCTCAAGTACCCGCTGCTGCGCAAGGTTTTGGTCACCTACGGCGGCAACACGGCGTTCGAGGACACCCTCGACGAGGCGCTCAACAAGGTGTTCGAGACCGAGGGCGCGCCAACCGAGCCACCGCCGGACGACCCCGACGAGGGCACCGACGAGCCACCGACGTCCGGTGATCCGACGGTCCAACAGGCCCTGCAGGAAGCCCAGAAGGCGTTCGACGAGGGCCAGCAGGCACTCAAGGACGGCGACTGGGAGGCGTACGGCCGGGCCCAACAGGACCTGGAGGACGCGCTGAAGCGGGCCGAGGACGCGCAGTCCAAGGCCGACGGGACCGGCGGCAGCGGCAGTGAGGAGAGCGACCAGAGCGGCGACGGAGGCTCCGGAAGCGGCTGATGCAAGGCTCCGTCCCGCGCCGTGGTACGGTTGCAACGCAACGGCGCGGGGTGGAGCAGCTCGGTAGCTCGCTGGGCTCATAACCCAGAGGTCGCAGGTTCAAATCCTGTCCCCGCTACTGAAGTTGAAGGCCCGGATCCTCCAAAGGATCCGGGCCTTCGACGTGTTGCCTGGGAGGGTCGACACATCTGTGTTTGACTTGTCGCTCTGTGGGCATGTCGACAAAACGCTGTAGTGACCTCAATGGCTGCGGTATACCAGGTGTACCCAGGTTGCAGGTGGTGCGACGATGGACGTTATGGGGGACAAGGCAACTCTGTTGGAGACAGGGCGGTTTGCGCAGCCTGCCGACATTGCGCTGCCTGCCGACTTCGTGGTGCCCGCCGAGTCCGCCTCGTCGGTCGAGTCCGTGCGCGCGGCGGACGAGGACGAGACGGCGGACGCCGTCGAGGAGGCGCGTCAGCGGCTCGCCGCAGAGGCCGGCGACACCGAGGCGATGAGCGTGCTCGGCGCCATGCTGCTGCGCCGCGGCGACCTCGACGGAGCCGAGCCCTGTCTGCGGGCTGCCACCGCGGCCGGGGACCGCGCGGCCGCCAACAACCTGGGTGTCCTGCTGCACCAGCGTGGGTACGCCGACGAGGCCGCCGGCTGGTGGCGGGTCGCGGCCGTCGCCGGTTCCGCCGCGGCCGCGCACGCGCTCGGCCGGCACCACCGCGAGCGCGGGGACGAGCCGGCCGCCGAGTACTGGCTGCGCCAGTCCGCCGAGCAGGGGCACGCCCTGGGCGCGTACGCCCTCGCGGACCTGCTGGAGCACCGCAGCGACGCCGCCGCCGAGCGGTGGATGAGAGTGGCCGCCGAGCGCGGGCACCGCGAGGCCGCGTACCGGCTCGCACGGACGCTCGACCAGCGCGCGGAGCAGGAGGAGCGCGTCGCCGTGCGCGAGGGGCGGAGGATCGCGCGCGCAGCGCTCGAGATCGGGAGCGGCGGCCGCGAGGGCCGAGCTCCCGTGCGGGACGGGCGGGCCGTCGCGCGTGACGGGCGCTCTGCCGTGCGGGACAACGTCTCCGCCGTGGGCGCGGGGGAGCGTGGTGCTGACAACGGTGTCGGGGCGGGTGCCGCCGAAGAGGCCGAGCAGTGGTACCGGCAGGCCGCCGCGCGCGGGCACCGGCGGGCCGCGCTGCACCTCGGGGCGATCCTGGAGCGACGCGGGGAGCTCAAGGAGGCCGGCCGCTGGTACCTGACCTCCGCCAAGGACGGCGAGCCGCGCGCCGCGTGCGCGCTCGGGTTCCTCCTGCGGGACGCGGGCGACACGGAGAGCGCGGCCGTGTGGTGGCTGCGGGCCGCCCAGGACGGCGACGGCAACGCGGCGAACGCGCTGGGCGCGCTGCACGCCGAGCGCGGCGAGACGCAGACCGCCGAGCGCTGGTACCGGGCCGCGATGGACGCCGGGGACGTCAACGGCGCGTACAACCTCGGGCTGCTCTGCGCCGAGCAGGGGCGGACCGCGCAGGCCGAGCAGTGGTACCGGCGCGCCGCGTACGCCGGGCACCGGGAGGCGGCGAACGCGCTGGCCATCCTGCTGCTCCAGGTCGGCGACGCGTCCGGTGCGGAGCCGTGGTTCTCCAAGGCCGCGGAGGCCGGGAGCGTCGACGCCGCCTTCAACCTGGGCATCCTGTTCGCCGGGCGGGGCGACGACGCGACGGCGCTGGTCTGGTACGAGCGGGCGGCTGCCGCCGGGCACACCGAGGCGGCGCTCCAGGTCGCCATAGCGCGGCTGCGGGACGGCGACGAGCGGGCCGCCGAGCGGCATCTGCGGTGCGCCGCCGGCGGGGGCAGCGCGGAGGCCGCGTACCGGCTGGCCGCCGTGCTCGACGCGCGCCGTCCGCCCGCGCCCGCGCATGAGCTGGGGGAGCCGGTGCGGGAGAAGAACGAGTGCGAGGAGTGGTACGAGCGGGCCGCGTCGCAGGGGCACCGGCGGGCGCAGGTGCGGGTCGGCATGCTCGCGGCCGGGCGGGGTGACGTGGTCGAGGCCGCGCGGTGGTACCGGGTCGCGGCGGAGTCCGGGTCGCGGAACGGGGCGTTCAATCTGGGGCTGCTGCTGGCTCGGGAGGGCAGCGAGCCGGAGGCCGCGGTGTGGTGGGCTCGTGCCGCCGACGCGGGGCATGGGCGGGCGGCGTTGCGGCTCGCCCTCGTCTACGCGCGTCGGGGCGAGCTGGTGGAGGGGAAGCGGTGGGCCGACCGGGCCGTGGCGCTCGGGCCGGCGGAGGTGGCCGAGCGGGCGGCGCGGTTGCGGGACGCGTTGCGGGACGAGCTGTCGGCGTAGGGCGTGTGACGTCGGAGTGGGTGCGTGGGCCCGGGGCTGCGAGGGTGCCCGGGGGTGGGTGCCGGGCAGGCGGGGTTTCGCTCGCCCGCGCTTGCGGGGTGCCGCTGCGCCCACCCGTGCCGCCCCGCGGCACGACTGCCCGCAGGCTGTGGATGGGCAGCGGTGCTGGTCAGAGGGCCGGGGTAATGGATTTGCTCTGGTCGGTCGGGGTGACGTAGTGTTCTGTTCATCGACGCGGGGTGGAGCAGCTCGGTAGCTCGCTGGGCTCATAACCCAGAGGTCGCAGGTTCAAATCCTGTCCCCGCTACTGAAGGCCGATGGCTCGGAACCAGTTGGGTTCCGGGCCATCGGTGTTTTCGTGCACGCGTGCAGAAGAGCCCCCGGCGTCGTACAGCCGGGGGCTTCGTCGTGCGGTGGTGGGGCTACGCCTTGGTGCAGGTCGGGCAGACGCCCCGGTAGGTGACCTCCACGTCCGAGACGGTGAAGCCGAAGCGCTCGGAGGTGGGGAGGTCGGCCAGCGGGTTGCCGGTCGGGTGGACGTCGCGGATCGTGCCGCACCGGGCGCAGACCAGGTGGTGGTGCGGACGGTGCGCGTTCGGGTCGTACCGCTTGGCGCGCCGGTCCGTGGCGACCTCCAGCACCTCACCGAGGGAGACCAGCTCACCCAGGGTGTTGTAGACGGTCGCCCGGGAGATCTCGGGCAGCTTGGCGACAGCGCGTGCGTGCACCTCGTCGGCCGTCAGATGGACGTGTTCGCCGTCGAGGACCTCGGCCACGACGCGCCGCTGCGCGGTCATACGCCATCCGCGTCCGCGCAGCCGCTCCAGAAGGTCACTCATACCGGTCAGCGTAACAGCAGGCGGAAACAGATTCCGAACGGGTGTGACTTTGGATCGTGACTTGACTTGGATTGTGTCCAAGGTGGCTCGCCGCTGCCGTGGGGGCGGGCCGGGGTCTCCGGGGAGACTCCCGGCCCGGTCGTGCGTCCGGGGCCGTGGACTATGCCGGTGCGTGCTGTCGGGCGGGTGCCCAGCAGCGGATGATGTCGCGGACCGAGACGATGCCGATGGGGGCGCCCTGCTCGAGGACGATCAGATGGCGGAAGCCCCCGTGCGCCATGGCGCGGGCCGCCTCCTCCAGGGTCCAGGACGGCGTGGCGAACACGACGTCGGTGGTGGTGTGGGCGTGGGCGCGCTCGGCGTCGGGGCTCTGGCCCAGGCCGACGGAGATGAGGACGTCTCGTTCGGTCAGGATGCCGAGTCCGCCGGCGTCCGGGTCGAGGACCACGGCCGCGCCGATCCGGCGAGCCGCCATCAGGGCGGCGGCCTGGCGGAGGGTGTGATCGGGGCCGATGGTGAGGACCACTGTGCTCATGGCGTCGCGGACGAGCATGGAGTTCAGCCACCTCCTAGGGAATCCGCTGAACCGATTGTTCAAGGATTCACAAGTTCACAAGTGGGGGGACTCTCAATGTGGCAGGCAAAGCGGAGGTCAACAAGAGGGCGTGCGTGGTCAGTTCGGGGCGCTCCGGATCACTCCAGGGCTCAGTAGCGCTGGCTCAGATAGCCCAGGAGCTCGTCGTGGAGCAGGCCGTTCGAGGCTGCCGCGTTGCCGCTGTGCGGGCCGGGGCGGCCGTCGAGGCCGGTGAAGCTGCCGCCCGCCTCCGTGACGATGATCGCGTTGGCGGCCATGTCCCAGAGGGACAGCTCGGGTTCGGCGCAGATGTCCACGGAGCCCTCGGCGACCATCATGTACGGCCAGAAATCGCCGTACGCGCGGGTGCGCCACACCTCGCGGGTCAGGTCCAGGAAGCCGCCCAGGTGCCCGCGCTCCTCCCAGCCACTGAGGGAGGAGTACGCGAAGGAGGCGTCCGACAGATCGGCGACGCGGGAGACGTGCAGGCGGGAGGCCGAGCTGAGGCTGCGGCCGGTGAAGGCGCCGTGGCCCTTCGCGGCCCACCAGCGGCGGCCGAGCGCGGGGGCGGAGACCACGCCGACGACGGGCTGATAGCCGCCCTCCGCCGCCTCCATGAGGGAGATCAGGGTGGCCCAGACGGGGACGCCCCGGACGTAGTTCTTGGTGCCGTCGATGGGGTCGACGACCCAGCGGCGGGGGCCGGTGCCCTCGACTCCGTACTCCTCGCCGAGGATGGCGTCCCGGGGGCGGGCGCGCTGGAGTTGACCGCGGATGAGTTCCTCGGCGGCCCTGTCGGCCTCGCTCACCGGGGTCATGTCGGGCTTCGTCTCGACCTTCAGGTCCAGGGCCTTGAAGCGGGACATGGTGGTCGCGTCGGCGGCGTCCGCGAGGACGTGGGCGAGGCGGAGGTCGTCGAGGTAATCGGCCATGTGGCGAACGGTATCCGCCGAGGTCGGTGCGTTGCCATAGGGGGCCGGGGGTAGGCGGGGTGCCCAGGGCGCCGCAGGCCGGGTGGAGGGGCGGGGCGACGGTACGGACGCCCCCAGCCGCGCCGGGCGGTACGTATGGGGATCGTGGTGCTGGGCACACGAGTTGGGGCTGTCACCACGTGCCCGGCGAGGGGCCGCGCACGTTGGCCGGTGTGCGCCCCTGGGGAGCGCCGTGAACCCTTGACAGTGACCTGATGCGCGTCAAATCTGAGGGCCAGAGCCGCCCGCTCGCTTTTAGGGAGGCGATGATGCCTGCAGCGCGGGAAAACTTGTTGGACGCCGCTTACAAGGCGTTGGTGCGTCGGCCGTGGTCCGCCGTGCGCATGGTGGACGTGGCGGCGGTGGCCGGAGTGTCACGTCAGACGCTGTACAACGAGTTCGGCAGCAAGGACGGGCTCGCCAGAGCCCTGGTCCGCAGGGAAGCGGACGGCTATCTGGCGGGCGTCGAGCGGGCGCTGGCCACCCCCGTGGACTCCCGGGACCGGTTGGCCGCGACCGCCGAGTGGACCGTGGCGGCCTCCCGCAACAACGCGCTGATTCGCGCCATGCTCACCGGCTGCTGGAGCGAGCGTCTGCCGGCACCGCCGCTCGCCGCCGTGCGCTCCTCCTCCGCGGTGCCCGCACAGCGCCGCGCGGACGGACCGCTGCCCGCGCCCGCCGACTTCGTGGCCCTGGTGCGCGAGCGGGCCGTGGCCGTGCTGTCCGCGCCCGGCACCCCCAAGTCGGACACGGCGGAACTCGCCCGCTCCTGCGAACTCGCGGTACGGCTCGCCCTCTCGTGCGTGGCGGCGCCCCCGGCCGAGGGCGGGGTCACGGATCTCGTACGGACGGCGCTGCCCCGTCAGCTCAGCCGGACCCTCGGCTAGCCGCCGCGCCGGAAGCGACACGCGGACCGAACTAGTGGGCCGAGCCCGACAGTTGGAGTCCCACGACGCCCACGATCACCAGGGTGATCGAGACGATCTTCAAGGTCGACACGATGTCGCCGAGGAAGATCATCCCGTAGATCGCGGTGCCGGCCGCGCCGATGCCCGTCCAGACGGCGTAGGCGGGGCCGACGTCGAGCTTCTTCAGGGAGAGGGTCAGCAGGCCGAAGCTGCCGAGGGCGAAGACGCAGAAGGCGACCGTGGGCCAGAGTCTGGTGAAGCCGTGCGAGAGTTTCAGACAGACGGCGAATCCGGTCTCCAGAAGCCCCGCCACGACCACCAGCAGCCACGCCATGTCTCGTCCTCCCGTGTCCCACGTTCCGTGACCGCTTCGTCTGTTCTCGGCTGATCTCGTCTGGTCTGGGTCCGACTCGGTGCGATTATGCACTTACCGGGTGGGCGGGGGCGCAAACAACGCGGAGGTCAGTGCGGAGGTCAGTCGCCTTCCCGCCGTTCGCGTGTCGCGAGGAGCCTGCGCAGGGAGTAGAGCCGGGCCGGGTCCGCGTGCCCGTCCGCCACCCACTGGTCCAGGGCGCAGTCCTGCTCGTCGTGGCCGCACGCGCGGGGGCAGCCCTCCGTGCCCGGGACCAGGTCCGGGAAGGCGTTGATCACCCGGGACGGATCGATGTGCGCGAGGCCGAAGGAGCGCACGCCGGGGGTGTCCACGACCCAGCCGCCGTCCGAGTCCGCGAGGGGGAGGGCGAGCGCGGAGGTCGTGGTGTGCCTGCCCCGGCCCGTCACCGCGTTGACATGGCCCGTCGTGCGGCGGCGGTCCTCGGGGACCAGGGCGTTCACCAAGGTCGTCTTGCCGACGCCCGAGTGGCCCACGAACGCCGTGACCTTGCCGGCCAGGTGTGCGCGGACGCGGTCGGCGGCGCCTCCCGTCTCCAGCTCCTCGCGGCTCGTCACGACGTACGGGATGTCGATGTCGCCGTAGAGCTCCAGGAGCTTGTCGGCGGAGGCCAGGTCCGACTTCGTGAGGACGAGGAGGGGCTCCAGGCCGCCGTCGTAGGCCGCAACGAGGCAGCGGTCGATCAGGCGGGGGCGGGGTTCGGGGTCGGCGAGGGCGGTGACGATGGCGAGTTGGTCGGCGTTGGCGACGACGACGCGTTCGTACGGGTCGTCGTCGTCGGCGGTGCGGCGCAGCACCGACGTACGGTCGGCGATGCGGACGATCCGCGCGAGGGTGTCCTTCTTGCCGGAGAGGTCGCCCACGAGGGCCACGGTGTCGCCGACGACGGCCGCCTTCCGGCCCAGTTCACGGGCCTTCATCGCCATCACCACACGGTCCTCGACCAGACAGGTCAGCCGGCCGCGGTCGACGGTGAGGACCATGCCCTCGGCGGCGTCCTCGTGCTTCGGGCGGATGTGCGTACGGGGACGGTTGCCCTTGCGGTTCGGGCGGCTGCGGATGTCGTCCTCGTCGGTGTGCTTGCCGTAACGGCGCATGATCCCGGTCCGCCCGTCAGTTCTTCCCCAGCATCCCGGCCCACATGTCGGGGAAGTCCGGCAGCGTCTTGGCCGTCGTCGCCACGTTCTCGATCCGCACACCCTCCACGGCCAGGCCGATGATCGCACCGGCGGTGGCCATGCGGTGGTCGTCGTAGGTGTGGAAGACGCCGCCGTGCAGCGGGCGCGGGCGGATGTGGAGGCCGTCGGCGGTCTCGGTGACGTCACCGCCGAGTTCGTTGATCTCCTTGGTGAGCGCGGCCAGGCGGTCCGTCTCGTGGAGGCGGAGGTGGGCGACGCCGCGCAGTGTGGAGGGGGAGTCGGCGAGGGCGGCGACCGCCGCGATGCCCGGGGTCAGTTCGCCCACCTCGCTCAGGTCCACGTCGATGCCGTGGATCGCGCCTGAACCGGTGAACACCAGTCCGTACTCGGTCAGTTCGCAGATGCCGCCCATCTCCGTGAAGATCTCGCGGAGCTGGTCACCGGGCTGCGTGGTGCGCGCGGGCCAGTCGGGGACGACGACCTTGCCGCCGGTCACCAGGGCCGCCGCCAGGAACGGCTGCGCGTTGGAGAGGTCCGGCTCGATCGTCAGGTCGCGGCCCAGCAGAGCGCCCGGTGTGACCCGCCAGACGTTCGGCTCGCCCCCCGACTCCGGGGTGTCCACCTGCGCGCCCACCGAGCGCAGCATGTCCACGGTCATCCGGATGTGGGGGAGCGAGGGCAGGGTCGCACCCGTGTGGCGGACCTCGACGCCCTGGTTGAAGCGGGGGGCCGAGAGCAGAAGGGCGCTCACGAACTGCGAGGACGAGGACGCGTCGATCGCCACCGGGCCGCCGTCCAGGGCGCCGCCGCCGTGGACGGTCAGGGGGAGCGCCCCCCGGCCGTCGTCGTCGATGCGGGCGCCGAGGACGCGCAGGGCGTCGATCACGCCGTTCAGGGGGCGCTCGTAGGAGCGGGGGTCGCCGTCGAAGCGGACGGGGCCGTCAGCCAGCGCCGCCACCGGGGGGAGGAAGCGCATGACCGTGCCCGCGTTGCCGACGTCGACCGTGGCCGGGCCGTGCAGCCCGGTGGGCAGGACGCGCCAGGCCTCGCCGGAGCCGGCGGAGGCGTCCGTGGCGGCGGAGCTGGAGGAGACGGTCTCCTCGATGCCGACGCCCATCGCGCGCAGGGCGCCCGCCATCAGGAGGGTGTCGCGGGAGCGGAGGGGGCGGCGCAGCCAGCCCGGCTCGCTCGCGAGGGCGGCGAGGACGAGGGCGCGGTTGGTGACCGATTTGGACCCCGGGACGTGGACCGTCGCGTCGACGGCTCCGCTCGCGGTGGGGGCGGGCCAGAGGGCGGGCTGTGCGTTCAGGGCCATGCGGCCACTTTAGTAGGGGTTCGCCCGCGGGGGTGCCTCGTGATCGCCGTGGGCGGCGGCGGTCCGGCGGGGGTTCTCGCGCGGTTCCCCGGCGCCTCCTGGGAACGCCCCGACCTCGGCTCCCAGGTGCTCAGAGGTTCAGCAGCCAGCGGCCACCGCCCATCAACGCGCACAGCGACACCACGTGGAACATCACCAGCCAGACCGTCGCCGGGAGGTGGGTCAGCCGGGAGAGCTGGTCGGCGTCGGAGTCGCCGGCGCCTCCTCGGCGGCGCTTCGCCTGGAGTTCGAAGGCCGGGCGGACGCCCCCCAGCAGCAGGAACCAGACGACCGCGTAGGCGAAGGCGGCCTGGACCTGGGGGCCCGCCAGCCAGGAGACGACGACGAAGGTGCCGCCGGTGACGAGGACCGTCAGGGCGCCGTAGGCGTTGCGGATCATGACCAGCATGGCGATCAGCAGGATCGTGGCGAGCCAGAGGAGCAGAGTGATGCGGCCGGAGCCGAGGAGGGCGGCGCCGCCGAGGCCGAGCAGCGGGGGAGCCGTGTAGCCGGCGGCGGCGGTGAGGATCATGCCGATGCCGGTGGGCTTGCCGCGGCTGACCGTGAGGCCGCTGGTGTCGGAGTGCAGTCGGATGCCGGTGAGGGTGCGGCCGGTGAGCAGCGCGATCAGTCCGTGCCCGCCCTCGTGCGCGATGGTGATGGCGTTGCGCGAGAGCCGCCAGACGCCGTGCGGGACGATCGCGGCGAGCGCGGCGACCGCGGTGGCTATGACGACCCACAGGTCGGGGTCGGGCTGGGTGCCGAAGACTTCGTCCCACAGGCTGGCCAGCGAGGTGGCTGCGGTGCTTTCCATGTTCTGCGGTGGCTCCTCGGGGTGGCGATCCACAGGGCCGGCGCGGAGCGCCGTCGTTGGGGGCGGTGGTCGGGTGACGGGTGGGCCTGGCAGTGTGGCACTTATGTGCGGACGGTATGCGTCGAGTCGTGGGCCCGAGGATCTCGCAGGAATCTTTGAGATCGAGAAGTGGGAGCCGGAGGAAACCCTTGAGCCGGATTACAACGTGGCTCCCACCAAGGAGGTCTACGCGGTCCTCGACCGTCCTTTGAAGGACGCCGACGACAAGCGGCCGGTTCGCCAGCTGCGGAAGCTGAAGTGGGGGCTGGTCCCCTCCTGGTCCAAGAACCCCGAGGGCGCGGCGCGGATGATCAACGCCCGCGCGGAGACCGTGCACGAGAAGCCGTCGTACCGCCGTGCCTTCGCCACCCGGCGGTGCATCCTGCCCGCCGACGGCTATTTCGAGTGGGTCACCGGCACGGGGGAGCGGGAGCTGGAGGTCGAGGGGAAGAAGAAGCGGCCGCGCAAGCAGCCCTACTTCGTGCTCCCGGCCGACGGCTCCGTCTTCGCGATGGCCGGGCTGTACGAGTTCTGGCGGGACCGGACGCTGCCGGACGACCATCCGGGAGCCTGGTGGGCGACCTGCTCGGTGATCACGACGGAGGCCGAGACCACCCCGCTGGCGGTCGCGCCGGAGGACGGCCCGCACGCCTTGGCCGAGATCCATCCCCGGATGCCGCTGATGCTGACGCCGGACCGCTGGGACAGCTGGCTCGATCCGGCGCGTACGGACCTCGACGACCTGCGCGGGCTGCTCGCACCGCCGCCCGCCGGGCTGATGCGCGCCTACCCCGTCACCACGGCCGTCAGCAACGTCCGCAACAACGGTCCGGAGCTGCTGAAGGAGCTGGAGGGGCCCGAGGAGGGCACACTCTTCTGACGTGACCGAGATCGAGGCAGCAGCGACGGAAGAGATCGACACCGAGGCCGGCACGGGCCGCGTCAGCTGGTACGAGGCCGAGGCGCCGGAATTCGTCCTCGCCGTCAGCCATGGGGCCGGCGGCGGCATCGAGGCCCGTGATCTGCGGGCCCTCGCCGCCGTGCTTTCTGCGCACGGTGTGACCGTCGCCCTGGTGGAGCAGCCGTGGCGGGTGGCCGGGAAGAAGCTCGCGCCCGCGCCGAAGACGCTGGACGTGGGCTGGCGGGGCCTGTGGCCCGCGCTGGCGAAGCCGGGACCGCCGGTGATCGCGGGCGGCCGCAGCGCCGGTGCCCGGGTCGCCTGTCGTACGGCGGCGGAGCTGGGCGCGGCGGCCGTGCTGGCGCTGAGCTTCCCGTTGCATCCGCCGGGGAAGCCGGACAAGTCCCGGGCCGACGAACTGCTCGGGGCCGGGGTGCCCACCCTCGTCGTCCAGGGCGGCAACGATCCGTTCGGGAGGCCGGAGGAGTTCCCGGAGGGGACGTACGGGCTCGTGGAGGTGCCCTACGGCGATCACGGGTTCGCCGTGCCGAAGCGGGCGCCCCTCGGGCAGGACGAGGCGCTGACCGTGATCACCGACGGTGTCGTGGAGTGGATCGCGTCACTTCGCTGACCCGTCCGGCGGTGTCCGGGAATGCGGAGCGACGGGCCTTGGTTGTGCGGATCAGACAGCGCGAAAGACCGTGCTGACCGCCGTAGGAGAGGAAGTCCGCCGCATGGGTTCGACCTATTGCCCGAGCCGCAGCAGCCGCGCTGACCTGGACTGGACGGTGCTGCACGCGGCCAAGAGCGGCCCTGTTCGGGCGGCGGCGGGCATGGATCGTCGTCTATCCTCCGATTCTGGTGGTACCGGTTTCGGTATCGCACAGACGCTGGAGGAGGTGGGTCCGGTCACTGGGACCGACGCAGGGACCGAACGGGGCCAGGCGGAGCAGCCCGAGGGCACCGAGACCGCCGCGGAGCGCAGCGCCCGGTTCGAGCGGGACGCTCTGGAATTCCTCGACCAGATGTACTCGGCCGCGCTGCGCATGACGCGCAACCCGGCCGATGCCGAGGACCTGGTGCAGGAGACGTACGCGAAGGCGTACGCGTCCTTCCACCAGTTCCGTGAGGGCACCAACCTGAAGGCCTGGCTGTACCGCATCCTCACGAACACCTTCATCAACTCGTACCGCAAGAAGCAGCGCGAACCCCAGCGCAGCGCGGCCGAGGAGATCGAGGACTGGCAGCTGGCGCGCGCCGAGTCGCACATGTCGACCGGGCTGCGCTCCGCCGAGTCGCAGGCGCTCGACCACCTGCCCGACTCGGACGTGAAGGCGGCGCTGCAGGCGATCCCCGAGGAGTTCCGCATCGCGGTCTATCTCGCCGATGTCGAGGGCTTTGCGTACAAGGAGATCGCCGACATCATGGGGACACCCATCGGCACGGTGATGTCCCGGCTGCACCGGGGTCGCCGTCAACTGCGCGGCATGCTCGAGGACTACGCCCGTGACCGTGGGCTGGTTCCGGCCGGGGCCGGGGAGTCGAACGAAGCGAAAGGCTCGGGCTCATGAGCTGCGGAGAGCCGCATGAGACGGATTGCAGCGAGATCCTCGATCATCTCTACGAGTTCCTCGACCGGGAGATGCCCGACTCCGACTGCACCAAGTTCGAGCACCACTTCGAGGAGTGCTCGCCCTGTCTGGAGAAGTACGGGCTCGAACAGGCCGTCAAGAAGCTGGTGAAGCGGTGCTGCGGGCAGGACGACGTGCCCACGGATCTGCGCGCCAAGGTGATGGGCAGGATCGATCTGATCCGATCGGGACAGACCGTTCCCGAGCATGATGTGACGGCCTCGCCGGTCACACCGCAGGAGAGCTGAACCTTCTTCTGAGCCCGTTCCGGCAGTGGCCGTCCGGCCGCCCTCGGAACGGGCTCAGTCATGTGCGGCGCGCGGTGGTGGAACGGGGTGGAACGGGCTCAGACCTCCAGGCCGTTCTCGATGCGCTTCAGGCCGTGCCGCGCGAGCGCCAGGTTGCTGCGCGAGCGGTCCAGCGCCAGGTAGAGGAAGAGCGATCCCTTGCTGCTGCTCAGCGGGCGGATCAGGTGGTACTGCCGGCCCAGGGTGATCAGGATGTCCTCGATCACGTCGTCCATGTCCAGCGAGGCCAGGGTGCGCATCTTGGAGCGCACCACCTCGGTGTTGCCGGCCGCCGCGAGTTCGAGGTCGAGGTGCTGCCCGCCACCGAGGGTGCCGAGTGACATACCGCTCTCGTAGTCGACGAGCGCGACACCGACCGCGCCGTCGAGGGCCATGGCTTCCTTGAGCGCCGTCTCGATGTTCATTCGCTGCCCCAATTCCTCAGTGCTGCTGACCGGTCACTGTCCGGCCAACTACGATCGACGCGAGTGACCCACCGGTCACAAACATCAACTTTTCTGTGTGTTACGGAAGTTGGCGTTCAAAGTACTGTGCGGCGCGTCAACGTGGAGGGCGAATGGGGGGACTTGAGGAAAGGAAGCCCGCGCTCCAGGCCTCCCTGGACCGGCTTCTCGACTCTCCCGGCGTCACCGGCCTCGCCCTGATCGACGCGGTCACGGGCCTCACCTACGCCGTCGCCGGCGACGCCGCCCAGGCGGGGACCGGGGCGGAGGGCTCGGATCTCGCCACGCTCATCTCCGATCGGCTCGGCGCGGCCGGGGCCGAGGGCGAGTTGGAGAGCGTGGTCATGACCAGCAGACGACGCCATCATGTGCTGCTCTCGGTGGACCGGTCGGCCGGTGACCCGCTGCTGCTCGCGGCCGGGCTCGACCGTGACCGGGCTAACGTGGCGCTGGCCCTGCGCAGCCTCGGCGACCGGGCACGCGAGGTGCTGGCGTGAAGACTCCCTCGGCACGCAACGTCCCCGCCCTGCTGCAGGCACTGCACCAGGAGGGCTACACCGGCACGGTACGGGTCTCCGGGTCCCCCGGTGGCACGATTCACCTGCGGGACGGGCTGATCGGCGCGATCGAGACACCGGGCGCGCCGACCGCGACGTCCACGCTGCTCGCCTCCGGCCGGATCGACGACGACGCCTGGCTGGCGGCCTGCGCGGCGGAACCCGACGCGGACCGGCTCGCTCCGCACCTGATCGGCGCCGGACTGATCGGCGCCGCCGAACTGGAGGTCGTCTGCACGGCGGCCGTGTTCGACGGGGCCTTCGCGATGGCGCTCAGCCCGCCCGGCGGCTGGGAACTGACCGAACGCCGGCCCACCCTGCTGGCCCGGCCGGGAGTCGAGCCGCGACCGCTGGCCGAGGAGACCACCCGCCGCATGGCGCTGCTGACCCGGCTCTGGGGTCCCGCGGGCGAACTGGCCCGGGTCCGGCCCCGACCGGTCGGCGATCGTGACACCCCGGAGTCCGACGGGCGGCTGACCCGACGTCACCGGGACGTCGTCGAGAGCGCCAACGGCCGCCGTACCCCACGGGACATCGCCTTCGCCCGGGGGCGCGGCCTGTACGCGGTGATGCTGGACCTCGTCCGGCTGGAAGCGCGCCGGGCCGTCCACTGGGAGACCAGGCCGGCCCCCGACAGCCGGCCCAGCACGGCGCCCCGCGTCCCCCAGGGGCAGCCGGCACCGGACGAACCGTCACCGAGAGCCGGTCCCCTGCCGAGACGCAGGCCCGGTGGAGGCTCTCCCACCGGAGACCTCGGAGCGAAGGGCGGGTAGTGAGCCCCCACAAGGACCCGGCCCGCAAACGCCGTATACGCAGCAAGGTCGCCCGCCTCCGACGGCGTCCGGGGCCCAGAGCGCCCGCGGACGACCACCCGGTCCCGCCCGCCGAAGCCCCGCCGTCCGCCGCGCCCGTCCCCACGAACACCGCCCGACCGCCGTCCGCCGCGCCCGTCCCCACGAACACCGCCCGACCGCCGTCCACCGAGCCCGGTGACGGCACATCCGCCGAAGCGCCACCGTCCGGGGGGACGGCGGACGGATCGGCACCGCTCGCCGAGAACGATGCCCCGGCCGTGGAACGGCCGTCGCGCGCCGAGCCCGGTGAGGTCGCCGCGAAGCCGCCACCGTTACCCGTGCGGGGCGCGTCGCGTCCTCCCGCAGACGCCGGTGACGACACGTCGGACAACCCGCCCGTGCCGTCCCCGTTCCCGCCCATGTCCCTGCTGTCGGCCGAGGAACTGCTCGCCGACCAACCCTCCGTCGAAATGCTGCGGCGTGTCCGCCGCGGGCTGCGGGCTCTCCCCGAGTCCGACCGGCACCTGCCCGAGTAGCGGGCGTCGGGACGTCCCGCAGGCACCCCCTGCCGCTCGGACCGCACACCCACCGCAGACGTATGGACCAAGGAGCACGTGCCCATGACCGCACACGCATCGACCGAATCGCTGACCGGGATCCTGGCCTCGCTGCGTGACAGGGTGATGGGCGTCGCCGAGAGCGTCCTGTCCACCGTGGACGGGCTCCTCGTCGTCGCCGACGTCGACAAGGTCCACCCCGAGTCCGTCGCCGCCCTCGCCGCGGCCACCCTCGGCGTCAGCCGTCGCATGGCCGACCAGTCCGGGGCCGGAGCACTCCGCGAGGTCGTCGTCCGGTGCGGTGCGGGGCACGTCATCGTCGTCGCCGTGGGCGAGCGCACGCTGTTGACGGTCATGGGCGACGACGGCCTCGACCTCGCCGCCTTCCAACGTGAGTCCCCGGCGACCGTGGAGCAGCTCAACAAGGTGCTCGCGGCGGATGTGGCGCACTGACGGGGAGGCTCGGTGACGGCACAGGCCGTCGCCCCCGGGGCTGAGGGAGGCTCTGTGGGTCGGTCGAGGCTCCGACGGTTCCCCGCTCGGGCCGGGTCGACCCGAGAGTGTCACTTCACTCGAAGGGGTTAATCCGGCCGTCGTGGCGCGATGGATTCGTCCGTAGCCGTCCCCTCCCGTTCCGGCCCGTCCTAGGCTCCGGAGCCTGAACTCGGGAGGGTGCCATGGGGTCGGTGCCGACAGGGGCACGTGTGTACGTCGCCTGTGTCGTCCTCGGCGCCCTGGCCTGTCTCGCGGCCCTGCCGGGCAGCCACGTCCCGTGGGGTGCGGTGGCCCTGCTCGCCGGGCTGTACGCCGCGTGCGAGCAGATCACCCGCTGCCCCTTCATGGGCCACCGCGCGCCCCAGGGCATGGGCACCTTCTTCCCCGTCCTCCTCGCCGGGGCCTTTCTGCTGCCGGTGCCCGCCGCCGCGCTCGTGGCGGTGCCGGGCGCGTTGGTCTCCCGGGTCGAGCAGCGGCCGCGAGGGCTGCGGCGGATCTGGCGGGCGGGCCGGCTGATGCTCGCGGTGTGGGCCGCGGCGCACGCGCACGCGGCGCTCGGCGGCCGGGACGCGGTCGCCGGCCCCGACTTCCCGTACGCGCTGCTGCCCGCCGGGGCCGCGGCGGTGGTGTTCTGCGCGGTGCTCACGCTGCTCGACGGCGGGATCCTGGCGCTCGCCGAACGGGTGCCCGCACGTGCCGCCTGGCGCGGGCTCTTCTGGCGGTCGCTGGCGCCCGTCATCGTGCACGGGCTCGCCGGGCTGATGATGGCCGTGCTGTGGCGCAGCCCGCACGGGCCCGTCGCCGCGCTGCTCGTGCTGCTGCCGATGTACGTGTCCTGCTGGGTGTTCGCGCAGTACCACCGGGAGCGGGCGGCGCACCGGGCGACGATCCGCGCGCTCGTCCAGGCCGTCGACATCAAGGACGGGTACACGCGCGGGCACAGCGAGCGGGTCGGGCAGGCGTCCCTGCTGATCGCGCGGGAACTGGGCATGGACGACGAACGGGCCGAGGCCCTCCGCTTCGCCGGGATCCTGCACGACGTGGGGAAGCTGGGGGTGCCCACGCGGCTGCTGCGCAAGGACGGGCCGCTGACGCCCGAGGAGCGACGGGTCGTCGAACTGCATCCCGAGTACGGCCACGAGATGGTGCGCGGGATCTCCTTCCTCGGGGAGGCCCGGGCGGCGGTGCTGCACCACCACGAGCGGCTGGACGGCAGCGGGTACCGTTCCTGTGGACTGCGTAGGAGTGAGCCTACTCAGCCGCGCGCCCCGAACGGTCTTGGGCGAGCTGGTCCCCGGCGTACTCGACCCCGGGGCAGCGACACGCATCCTGTACGTGGTCCGATCCCGGGAGGCCAGTTCCCTCACGACCTGGCCATATGGGTGCAGCCAGAGGCGACGAGGAGGCCCTGAACCATCTCTCCGGTGGAGCAGGGGCCCCGCACGCTGACACCACACCCGGCGTCCCAGATCGCACGGTCACCGTAGCCTGAACGGCCCAGGACGCCGCAAGCCCGCAAGCCGACCATCACACGATCGAGCTAAACGCCTTCGCGTACGCTCCTCGGCGAGCAGTTGGCAACCCCTACGGGCTGGTCGGCGGGCAGATCCCCGAGTTCGCCCGGATCGTCGCGGTCGCCTTCGGCGCCATGACCTCCACCCGCTCCTACCGCCGGGCCCGCCCCGTCGCCGTTCGGGGTGCTCGTGAGCGTGGGGGAGCTGTCGCGGTGGCGTGGGGCGGAAGGGCGTGACGTGGCACCGCTCGGCGCGGCCGGGGCGCTGGCCTACGCGCTGCTGGGGGAGAACGGCGGGGTGCCGACGGGGCACGGGGTGCTCCAGGTCGTCGCCGTCGTCGTCGGGGCCGCGCTGCTGGGATGTGTGCCGCATGTGGCCAAGGGGCGCGGTTCGACCGTCGATCACCTCACCCGACGCGTCCTCACCGTCGCCTTCGCCGCCCTCTGCTTCCAATCGCTGCGCCACCGGGGCCTGCCGACGGAGTGGAGCGGCCCCTCGTACGCCCTGCTGCTCGTCGCGCTGCTCGTCCTGACCGCGCTGTGCGACGCGGTGCTGGCGGCGGCCATGGCGCACGCACGGACCCGGTGGCCGTTCGGCCCGCTCCTCGGGGACGAGCTGCGGGCGCTGGCCGGAATAGGGTCGGCGGTGTGCGCGACGGGAGCCGTCATGGCCCTCGCGGTCGGTGTCGCCGGACTGTGGGCGCTGCCGGTCTTCTCGCTGCCGCTGCTCCTCACCCAGCTGTCGTTCCGGCGATACGCCCTCGTCCGGACCACCTACCGGCAGACCATCGCCTCGCTCGCCCGCGCCACGGAGATCGCCGGCCACACCCCGGCCGGGCATGCCCGGAGGGTGGCCCTGTTGAGCCGCGAGGTGGGCCGTGAGCTGGGGCTCCGCGAATCCCAGCTGACCGTCGTCGAGTACGCGGCCCTGATGCACGACATCGGGCAGCTCAGCCTCGTCGACCCCGTCCCCGCCGGGGCCACCGCCGGGCTCCCGGTGGCCGAGCAGCGCCGTATCGCGCTGCTGGGCGGCGCCGTCGTACGGCAGACCGGAGTGGACGCCGACGTCGCTGTGCTGGTGGAGCGGCAGGCGGATCCGTACCGTGAACAGCCGGTCGGCGCGCGAATCGTGCGGACTGTGAACGCATACGAGGAGAAGGTCAGGGAAGCAGGGCCCGAAGGAACGCTCAGGGCGCTGGAGGAACTACGGCTGGGCACGGCTCGGGACTATCACCCGGAGGTGGTGGAGTCGCTCGCGCGGGTACTGTCGAGAGACTGTCTGACCTTGCCCGCGGTGGGGTAACCCATGGGTAATGAGCGCCTCTCCATCCGGTCGTGGTTGGATGCGAGGGAGAGGGTGTACCGGGGGCGACGGCCAGCCCACTCCGACGGAACTGGCAGGCGGGAACCGTAACTGGCAGGCGGGAATCGTGAGGATCTTCGGCAAGGGACGGCATCGGCCCTCCGCCTCTTGGCGGCAGGCCACCGATCGTGCGTTCACGCTGATCGGCGACGGTCGGTACGAGGACGCGGGGGCGCTGCTGACACGTGCCGCGGACCTGGAGCCGTGGCTGTCCGAGTCCTGGTTCAACCTGGCCCTGCTCCACAAGTTCCGGCACGACTGGGAACAGGCGAGAGCGGCCGGTCTGCGGGCCGTCGCGCTGCTCGACCGCGAGACCGGCGCGCCCGACTGGTGGAACGTGGGCATCGCCGCCACGGCCCTCCAGGACTGGCCGCTGGCCCGCCGGGCCTGGCAGGCGTACGGGCTGCGGGTGCCCGGGGGCGCGTCCCGGCCGAAACCCGGAAGCGGACCCGGAGACTCCGGGGAGCCGGTGGGCATGGACCTCGGCAGCGCGGCCGTACGGCTCTCGCCCGAGGGTGAGGCCGAGGTCGTGTGGGGGCGGCGGCTCGACCCCGCCCGCATCGAGGTGCTCTCCATCCCGCTGCCGTCCTCCGGGCGGCGCTGGGGCGAGGTCGTCCTGCACGACGGGGTGCCGCACGGGGAGCGGACCACGGCTGCGGGGCACGCGTATCCGGTGTTCGACGAGATCGAGTTGTGGGCGCCGTCCCCCGTCCCGACCTGGGTGGTGCTGCTGGAGGCCGCGACCGAGGCGGACCGGGACGCGCTGGAGCGGCTCGCGGCGGACGCGGGGTTCGCGGCGGAGGACTGGTCGTCCTCGGTGCGCTTGCTGTGCCGGCTGTGCTCGGAGTCGCGTATGCCGTCCGACGAGGGGGACGGGGAGCATCTCGACCCGCACGATCACAGCGAGCCGGGGCATCCCGGGCCGTTGCAGCACGTGACGGACGGGCAGTTGTGGGCGCCGGAGCGGGAGTGCGGCATCGCCGCGCCGGCCTCGCTGGTGCGGGGGTTGCTGGACGGGTGGGTCGCCGACAGTCCGGATTCTCGTGACTGGCGGGATCTGGAAGAGGTTTGCTAGGGGGCGTGTGGTCCGGCTCTCGGCCGCGGGCTCGGGGTGGTTGCTCGCGCGGTTCCCCGCGCCCCTGACGGGGCGCGGTCCCCGTACCCTGTATCAGCAACTTCATCGCTTGTTGTTTTGAGGAAGGCGTACGTCTGTCATGGCCCAGCAGGACACCGATCAGCAGCACGTGGGCGTGCTCCCCGTCGATGACGAGGGGTTCGTCATCGACACGGAGGACTGCGAGGAGCGCGAGCAGGCCTACCGCGAGCGCGGCACGTCGTTGCCGATCACCGTGGTCGGGAACCCGGTGCTGCACAAGGAGTGCAAGGACGTCACGGAGTTCGGCGACGAGCTGGCCAAGCTGGTGGACGACATGTTCGCCAGCCAGCGCACGGCGGAGGGCGTGGGCCTGGCCGCGAACCAGGTCGGCGTCGATCTGAAGGTGTTCGTGTACGACTGCCCGGACGACGAGGGCAAGCGCCACACCGGTGTCGTCTGCAACCCGAAGCTGGTCGAACTGCCCGCCGAGAAGCGCCGGTTGGACGACAGCAACGAGGGCTGCCTGTCCGTGCCGACGGCGTACATGCCGCTCGCCCGCCCCGACTACGCCGAGGTCACCGGGCAGGACGAGAAGGGCAACCCGATCAAGGTGCGCGGCACCGGCTACTTCGCGCGCTGCCTGCAGCACGAGACCGACCACCTGTACGGCTACCTCTACATCGACCGGCTCTCCAAGCGTGACCGCAAGGACGCGCTGCGGCAGATGGCCGAGAACGAGCCCCGCTACCCCGTGGTCGCCAACGACTGAGCCGGTCCGGCGTCGCCCTCAGGCGGCCTCCGGGCCTCGGAACGTGCGGCGGTAGGCCTGCGGCGTCGTGCCCAGGGACCGGACGAACTGATGACGCAGGGCGGCGGCGGTGCCGAAGCCGGTGCGCCAGGCGATGGCGTCCACCGTCTCGTCCGTCGCCTCCAGCAACCGCTGGGCCAGCAGCACCCGTTGGCGCAGGATCCAGCGGTACGGGGTGGTCCCGGTCTCCTGCTGGAAGCGGCGCGCGAAGGTGCGCGGGGACATGTGCGCGCGGGCGGCGAGCTGTTCGACGGTGACCTCCTCGTCGAGATGCCGCTCCATCCACACGAGCACCTCGCCGACCGTGTCGCACTGTGAGCGCGGCAGCGGCCGCTCGATGAACTGGGCCTGGCCGCCGTCGCGGTGCGGTGGTACCACCATGCGCCGGGCGATCCTGTTCGCCACCTCCGGCCCCTGCTCCTTGCGGACGATGTGCAGACAGGCGTCGATACCGGCCGCCGTGCCCGCCGAGGTGATCACCGGGTCCGCGTCCACGTACAGCATGTCCGGCTCGACCACCGCGCGCGGATACTGCCGGGCCAGCTCCTCGGCGTGCCGCCAGTGGACCGTGCAGGGCCGGCCGTCCAGCAGTCCGGCCGCGCCGAGCACGAAGACGCCCGAGCACACGCTCAGCACCCGGGCGCCCCGGTCGGCGGCCCGGCGGAGCGCGTCCAGCAGCTCGGCCGGGTAGATCCGGTGCACATAGCTGTCGCCCGCCGGTACGACCACCAGGTCGGCCTCTTCCAGCCGGTCCAGGCCGTGCTCCGTGGAGACGGTGAAGCCCGCGTGCGTCCGCAGGGTCGGGCCCTCCGCCGACGCGACCGCGAAGTCGTACACCGGCAGGCCCTCGTCGCTGCGGTCGAGGCCGAAGACCTCGCAGACGACGCCCAGTTCGAAAGGATGCACGCCCTCCATGAGGATGGCGGCCACGTTCTTCAGCATGCTGCCAGTGTGCCTCGGGAGTGGCAGGAATTCGAGGGGGTGCGGCAGTCCTGCCACTGTTTGTCAGGAGTGTTCGGCGCGACAGTGGTGTCCATGGATACGACACAGCTGCAAGGACTCATCGGAACACTGGCCGTCCTCGGACTCCTCGCCCTGGTGGTACTGCCCGCGATCATCGGCGCCGTGCACGACCGGCGCGTCGACCGGCAGCTCCAGCGGGCGGCGGAGGCGCGGCGGGCGTCGCACCACGTCGCCCGCCCCGCCTGACCGCCCAGGAGTTCCGAGGACCCCCTAGAAGTCCTCGTCCAGGTCGACGGTGCCCTCCACCGCGACCTGGTACGCGGACGGACGCCGCTCGAAGAAGTTGGTCAGCTCCTGCACGCCCTGCAACTCCATGAAGGAGAAGGGGTTCTCCGAGCCGTACACCGGCGCGAAGCCGAGGCGCGTGAGCCGCTGGTCGGCCACGCACTCCAGGTACTGCCGCATCGACTCGGTGTTCATGCCCGGCAGACCGTCACCGCACAGGTCGCGCCCGAACTGCAGCTCGGCCTCGACCGCCTCCCTCAGCATGTCCGTGACCTGCTGCTGGAGCTCGTCGTCGAAGAGCTCCGGCTCCTCCTTGCGGACGGTGTCCACGACCTCGAAGGCGAAGGACATGTGCATCGTCTCGTCGCGGAACACCCAGTTGGTGCCGGTCGCCAGGCCGTGCAGCAGGCCCCGGCTGCGGAACCAGTAGACGTACGCGAAGGCGCCGTAGAAGAAGAGGCCCTCGATGCACGCCGCGAAGCAGATCAGGTTGAGCAGGAATCGGCGGCGGTCCGCCCGGGACTCCAGCCGGTCCAGCTTCTCGACCGAGTCCATCCATCGGAAGCAGAACTCCGCCTTCTCCCGGATGGAGGGGATGTTCTCCACGGCCGCGAAGGCCGCCGACCGGTCCTCCGGGTCGGGGAGGTAGGTGTCCAGGAGCGTCAGATAGAACTGGACGTGCACGGCCTCCTCGAAGAGCTGGCGGCTCAGATAGAGCCGGGCCTCCGGGGAGTTGATGTGCTTGTAGAGGGTCAGCACGAGGTTGTTCGCCACGATCGAGTCGCCCGTCGCGAAGAACGCGACCAGACGGCCGATCAGGTGCTGCTCGGCCGGGGAGAGCTTCGCGAGGTCGGAGACGTCCGAGTGGAGGTCGACCTCCTCGACGGTCCAGGTGTTCTTGATCGCGTCCCGGTAGCGCTCGTAGAAGTCCGGGTAGCGCATCGGGCGGAGCGTCAGCTCGAAGCCGGGGTCGAGGAGATTCTGGTTGCTGGACATCACTGGCAGGCCTCGCAGGACTCGGGGTTCTCAAGAGAGCAGGCGACGGCGTCCGGGTCGGCCGACTGCTGGACGGGGATGGTCTTCTCGGGCTGCTGCGCCTGGGCCTGCGTCTGGCCCTGTGCCGCGCGGGCGATGCGGGTCGCCGGGCGGGAGCGCAGGTAGTACGTGGTCTTCAGGCCCGACTTCCAGGCGTACGCGTACATCGAGGAGAGCTTGCCGATGGTCGGCGTCTCCAGGAAGAGGTTGAGCGACTGCGACTGGTCCAGATACGGCGTGCGGGCGGCGGCCATGTCGATCAGACCGCGCTGCGGGATCTCCCAGGCCGTGCGGTACAGCGCCCGGACGTCGGCCGGGATCCACGCGAAGTCCTGCACCGAGCCGTTCGACTCGCGCAGCGCCTCACGGGTGCGCGCGTCCCAGACGCCCAGCTCCTTCAGGTCCTTCACCAGGTACGAGTTGACCTGGAGGAACTCACCGGACAGCGTCTCGCGCTTGAACAGGTTCGACACCTGCGGCTCGATGCACTCGTACACCCCGGCGATCGAGGCGATGGTGGCCGTCGGCGCGATGGCGAGGAGCAGGGAGTTGCGCAGGCCCGTCGTCGCGACGCGCTCACGCAGGGCCGCCCAGCGCTCCGGCCAGGTGGTCTCGACGTCGTAGTGGTCGGGGTGCAGCACCCCGCGTGCCGTACGGGTCTTCTCCCAGGCCGGCAGCGGGCCGGACCGCTCGGCGAGATCGGCGGATGCCTCGTACGCGGCGAGCATGATCCGCTCGGCGATCCGGGTGGAGAGCGCCTTCGCCTCGGGGGAGTCGAAGGGCAGCCGCAGCTGGAAGAAGACGTCCTGGAGACCCATCGCGCCGAGCCCGACCGGACGCCACTTGGCGTTGGAGCGGCCCGCCTGCTCGGTCGGGTAGAAGTTGATGTCGACCACGCGGTCGAGGAAGGTGACGGCGGTGCGGACGGTCGCGTCCAGCCGCGCCCAGTCCATGTCGCCCGTCGCCCGGTCGACGAACGCGCCCAGGTTCACCGAGCCCAGGTTGCAGACGGCCGTCTCCCCGTCGTTCGTGACCTCCAGGATCTCCGTGCAGAGGTTGGAGGAGTGGACCACATGGCCCGGCTCGGCCGTCTGGTTCGCCGTGCGGTTGGCGGCGTCCTTGAAGGTCATCCAGCCGTTGCCGGTCTGTGCGAGGGTGCGCATCATCCGGCCGTACAGGTCACGGGCCGCGATCGTCTTCCTCGCCAGGCCGTCCGCCTCCGCCTTGCGGTACGCGGCCTCGAACTCCGCGCCCCACAGGTCGACCAGCTCGGGCACGTCGGACGGGGAGAACAGCGACCACTGCTCGTCGGCGGCGACCCGGCGCATGAACTCGTCCGGGATCCAGTGCGCCAGGTTCAGGTTGTGCGTACGCCGGGCATCCTCGCCGGTGTTGTCGCGCAGCTCCAGGAACTCCTCGATGTCGGAGTGCCAGGTCTCCAGGTAGACCGCGGCCGCGCCCTTGCGCCGGCCGCCCTGGTTCACGGCGGCGACCGAGGCGTCCAGCGTCTTCAGGAACGGCACGATGCCGTTGGAGTGGCCGTTGGTGCCCCGGATCAGCGAACCGCGCGAACGGATGCGGGAGTACGACAGACCGATGCCACCGGCGTGCTTCGAGAGGCGGGCCACCTGGTGGTAGCGGTCGTAGAGGGAGTCGAGCTCGTCCAGCGGGGAGTCGAGGAGGTAGCAGGACGACATCTGGGGGTGTCGCGTACCGGAGTTGAAGAGCGTGGGGGAGGAAGGGAGGTAGTCGAGGCGGCTCATGAGCCCGTAGAGCGCGGCGACTTCGTCGAGGGCGCGCAGGCCCGCCTCCGTGTCGGCTCCCGTGTCCTCGGCCAGGCCGGCGGCGACCCGCAGCATGAAGTGCTGGGGGGTCTCGACGACCTTGCGGGTGAGGGGGTGCCGGAGCAGGTAGCGGCTGTGCAGGGTGCGCAGACCGAAGTAGCCGAAGCGGTCGTCTCCGGCCGGGTCGATCAGGGCGTCGAGACGCTCGGCGTGGGCGCGGACGAACGCGGCCGTACGGTCGGCGACGAGGCCCTCCCGGTGGCCGACGGCGATGGACTCGGTGAACGTCGTGACACCCTGCGAGGCCGCCTCGGCACGGATGTCGACGGCCAGCAGCCGGGCGGCCAGTCTCGAATAGGCGGGGTCCTCGGCGATGAGGCCCGCGGCGGCCTCCGTGGCCAGCTCACGCAGCTCCGCGACCATCTCGGCGGAGGACGCGCGCACCGACCGGCCGCGCAGCGCGGCGGCGGCGACCCGGCCGGGATCGGCGTCGGGGAGGTCGGCGGTCAGCTCGGTCAGGGTCCGCAGCAACGCGGTACCGGGACCGTCGGTCTCCGACGCCGGGTCGGCTGACACCGGGTCGACGGGCACCGGCTCGGCTGAAGCCAGGTCGGCTGAAACCGGATCGGCCGACACCGGATCGGCTGGCGCGATGGTCACGTGGGGCTCTCCCTCGCTCGGCTGGGGGCCCTGCGGAGGGCAGGCGGCAGCACACGAGCGCACGGGAGCGTCGCGTCCACCGGCCCATTCCACGAGGCCCGGACGTCACGGCACCCGGACCGGACGGCCGGGCGCACTGTCGGCAGGTGTTCGGACTGAACAGGCGTGCACATATGGCGATGAATGCACGCGAGTACACCGTTGCGGGACAGCTCCGGATTCACACCGGATTCCCCTGCGGCGACAGCGAGCATGAGCATACATCTAGTGCCGGGGCGCGGTGTCACCCCCACATGTTGTGTCGCGTTCGGTTTCGCAGGGTGTCAGAGCGTCAACTCATAGGTGATCAGCGTGATGTCGAGAAGGTCGGGGAGGGGGTTCCAGTCGCGCTCAGGTGTGCGAGTGAAGCCCAGCCGTCCGTAGATGCGATGGGCCGCGTGCATGCTCCGCTGGGTCGACAGAACGACGCGCACACAGCCCTCGACGGCGCGGGCACGCTCCAGGCAGGCCCGCACGAGTGCCTCGCCGACACCCCGCCCTCGGGCTTCCGGGGACACCGCGAGCATCCGTATCTCGGCCTCCCCCGCGCGGGCGATGTCGGCCATGGGCCCGCCCGCGGGGACGAAGGTCACCCCGCCCAGCACCTGCCCGTCCGCGACCGCGACGAGCACCTCGGCCTCGGCCGCCCGCTTCGCCACGTCCCGCAGCTCGTCGAGGTACCGGTCGCTCTCCCCGAAGTCCAGCAGTCCGTCTCCGAGGTAGGCCTGGGCGGTGATCTCGCCGAGCGCGGCGTACTCGTCGGGAGCCGCCGGCCTGATCGTGATGTCCATGCGTCGCAGTGTGCACGAGGGGCGGCTGCGCGGGTCGGCGGTTTTCCACAGGGGCCGCCGTCCGTCGGACTATCGGATTTTGTCAGGCCGTCGCAGGCCACCTGGGCAGCGTCGTCACGAAGTCCGAGCTGAAGTCGCGGGTGCCCGGCCCGAGCGCGACGCGGCCGGTGGCGCGCAGACGGGCGGTCAGGGCAGGGGACTCGGAGTAGTAGACGCGCCGGGCGGCGGCCGGCACGAACACGGTCTGGCCGCGCGTGAGTTCGCTCGCGCACTCCACGACGACGGCACCCTCGGCCACCTCGACGAACGCCTCGTCACCGCACACGCCCACGGCCAGCGGATCGTGCAGCGGACAGGTGCCGTCCCCGCCGTGGCGGGTGTAGGCGTCCATGTAGGTCCGCATCAGCCGCGCGGCGAGGGCGGTGCCGGGGCCCGCGGCCTCCAGCGCGGCGAGGTCCTCGGGGCGGAAGAGCCAGCGGTGCGAGGCGTCCAGGTCGACCATGGTGAACGGGATGCCGGAGGAGAGGACGATCTCGGCGGCGTCCGGGTCTGCCCAGATGTTGAACTCGGCGACGGGGGTGAAGTTGCCAGGGACCTGGGCGGCGCCGCCCATGAACACGAACCTGCGGACGCGGTGGGCGAAGTGCGGGTCCTCCAGCAGGGCGATGGCCACGTTGGTGAGGGGGCCGGTGGCGCAGACCGTCAGCTCGCCCTCGTACTCCCTCGACAGGCGGAGCAGGGCCTGGGCGGACGACTCCGTGGGGTGGGGGGCCGTCGAGTCGGGGAGGGTTTCGCCGCCGAGGCCCGCGGGGCCGTGGAAGGCGGATGCCTCGCGGTAGGGGAGGCGGGAGAGGGGGCGGCCGGCGCCTCTGTGGACCGGGACGTGGGGGTCGATGCGGAGGGCTCTGGCCAGGGCTCGGGCGTTGGTGTAGGTCGCCTCGGCGGGGAGGTTGCCGCCGACGGAGGTGTATGCCTTGAAATCCCACAGGTCGGTGCCCAGGAGGTACTGGAGGGCTACGGCGTCGTCGATGCCGGGGTCGCTGTCCAGGACGATCGGGGGGCGGGTCACCGCTTCAGCGTAGCCGGGTGTTTTGCGCCCCCGCCGCCCCTACCCGTCCCATCCTCCAGGGGCTGCGCCCCTTTGACCCCCATGCGTCCGTCCGGTGGGGCTTCTCGCGCAGTTCCCCGCGCCCCTGAAAAAGCAGGGGCTGCGCCCCGTGCTTTTTCGGGCCGAAAGGCCGTAGGCCTTTCAGGGGCGCGGGGAACTGCGCGACCAGCCCCCACCCACCCGCACCCGACAACGCACCGGACGCGGGGTCGGCCGGAGGCCACGCCTAGTGGCTCGAGCCCGCCGTCGCCGGAGGCAGTTCGACCTGGACGCCCGGGTCGCCCGCGTCCGCCGTGTAGTCCTGGGGCCTGGTCTCGTCGATGCCGTCGGGAGCCTTCGCGGCCCGTAGGACGAAGGTGAGGATCACCGTGACCACGACGTTGAGGACGAAGGCCGTCAGGCCGATGTAGCCGATCTCGCCGATGCCGGGGATCTCGGCGGACGAGCCGCCGAAGTGCTTCTGGGTCGGCGAGGCCACCCCGTACGCGGCGATCGTCCCGTACAGCATGCCGACCGCCCAGCCCGCGATGAGGGCCCAGCGGTGGAACCAGCGGGTGAACAGGCCGCCGACCAGGGCCGGGAAGGTCTGGAGGATCCAGATGCCGCCCAGGAGCTGGAAGTTGATGGCGACCGTCTTGTCCATGGTGAGCACGAAGGCCAGCGCACCCACCTTCACCAGCAGGGACACCAGCTTGGAGACCTTGGTCTCCTGCGCGGGCGTGGCGTCCGGCTTGATGAAGTCCTTGTAGATGTTGCGGGTGAAGAGGTTCGCCGCCGCGATGGACATGATCGCCGCCGGGACCAGGGCGCCGATGCCGATGGCCGCGAAGGCCACACCCGCGAACCAGTCCGGGAACATCGTCTCGAACAGCTGCGGGATCGCGAGTTGGCCGTTCTGCACCTGGACCCCGGCCGCGATCGCCATGAACCCCAGCAGGGCCAGCAGGCCCAGCATCAGGGAGTACAGCGGCAGGATCGTGGTGTTGCGGCGGATGACCTCACGGCTCTTGGACGACAGCGTCGCCGTGATCGAGTGCGGGTACATGAAGAGCGCCAGCGCCGAGCCGAGGGCCAGTGTCGCGTACGTCCACTGGTTGGCGTCGCCCGGGACGAGCGCGCCGCGCGGCTTGTCCGTCGCCGGGTTGGTCTGGCTGTAGGCCTCGCCCGCCTTGGCGAAGATGTCGTCGAAGCCGCCGAGCTTGATCGGGATGTAGATGATCGCCACCGCGATGACGATGTAGATCAGGGTGTCCTTCACGAACGCGATCAGCGCGGGGGCCCGCAGGCCGGAGGAGTAGGTGTAGGCCGCCAGGACACCGAACGCGATCAGCAGCGGCAGGTCCTTGATGAACCAGTTGGTGTCCTCACCGCCGCCGACGCCCATCACGTCCAGGACGGCCTGGATGCCCACGAGTTGCAGGGCGATGTACGGCATCGTCGCGAGGATGCCGGTCAGCGCGACCGCCAGCGACAGGCCCTTCGAGCCGAAGCGGCCGCGGACGAAGTCCGAGGTCGTCACGTAGCCGTGCTTGTGGGAGACCGACCACAGGCGGGGCAGGAACGTGAAGATCAGCGGGTACACGAGGATCGTGTACGGCACCGCGAAGAAGCCCGCCGCGCCCGCCGCGTAGATCGCCGCCGGGACCGCCACGAAGGTGTACGCCGTGTAGAGGTCGCCGCCCAGCAGGAACCAGGTGATCCAGGTGCCGAACGACCGGCCGCCGAGGCCCCATTCGTCGAGGCTGTGCTCGTTCTCGGCCTTGCGCCAGCGCGCGGCCAGGAAGCCCATGACCGTGACGGCCAGGAAGAAGAAGATGAAGACGGCGAGTGCCACGCCGTTCACGCCGTCCTTCACTTCGCGGCACCCCCGCCCTGTGTCTCGGACCTGCGGGCGCGCTGGTCACGCCGCCACAGGACGTACGCGGTGCCGGTCAGCGCGGTGGAGATGAGCACCCAGGCCATCTGGTACCAGTAGAAGAAGGGGATGCCGATGAACGCCGGGTCCGTCTTGGCGTACGAGCCGACCCAGAGCATCGCCACGAACGGGGCGATCAGACACACGGCGATGACCACCCTGACAGGTGTCACCACCGGGGCCCCCGGTGGTCTCACTTCGGGTGCTTCTGACATGTCCGACTCCGTCCCCTCGCCTGGTCACCTGCTGAGCGCGCAGGAAATCTAAGGGACGCGTTCCGTCGTACGGAACCCCCAGTCCGGATATCGGATGCGGAGGTTGTGTGGAGTGGCGGGTATGAGCGCACCTGGCGCCAGGTGGCTCAGTCCTGTGGCCGCTTGAGCCGGGCCACGAACTTGTACCGGTCGCCCCGGTACACGGACCGCACCCACTCCACCGGCTGACCGTCCTTGTCCAGCGAGTGGCGGGAGAGCATCAGCATCGGCAGGCCCACGTCCGTGCCCAGCAGACCGGCCTCGCGCGGAGTGGCCAGCGAGGTCTCGATGGTCTCCTCGGCCTCGGCGAGCCGGACGTCGTACACCTCGGCGAGCGCCGTGTAGAGGGAGGTGTACTTCACCAACGACCTGCGCAGGGCCGGGAAGCGCTTGGCGCTCAGATGGGTCGTCTCGATCGCCATCGGCTCGCCGTTCGCCATGCGGAGGCGCTCGATGCGCAGCACCCGGCCGCCGGCGGTGATGTCGAGCTGGCCCGCGAGCGTGTCGTCGGCCGTGATGTAGCCGATGTCCAGCAGCTGGGACGTGGGTTCCAGCCCCTGGGCGCGCATGTCCTCGGTGTACGAGGTGAGTTGCAGCGCCTGGGAGACCTTCGGCTTGGCCACGAACGTGCCCTTGCCCTGGATCCGCTCCAGCCGCCCCTCGACCACCAGCTCCTGCAGCGCCTGGCGCACGGTGGTCCGTGAGGTGTCGAACTCGGCGGCGAGGGTGCGCTCGGGCGGTACCGGGGTGCCGGGCGGAAGCGTCTCGGTCATGTCGAGCAGGTGCTTCTTCAGGCGGTAGTACTTGGGCACGCGTGCGGTACGGACCGTCGCCCCGTTCTCGTTCTCCGCACTGCTGACGTCGGTGCTCATGCTCCGCCTTCCCGGCTCCTCGTGGCGTGATCCCTCTGTATACCCGCACAGGCCCCGCTGGTCTAGTCCACGGAGGGGTCTCCGGTGGTCCACCTGGGAACGGCGCAGTGGTCTACCCGAAGAGTGTGGCTCAGTCGCGCGGTTTTCGCTGGCTTATTACATAAAGGTTCCTGCATATGTAGGTCGCATAACGGCTGGTGGGAGGGGGTTCGAGCACCCTTGACACGGCGAATGGTCTGAGCCAAGCTCCGGCGTACTGGTCTACACCATTGGTCCAGGTCCTGGCCCCATGGGCGGTACGTCTGTCACCGCGGGGAGCAGGGGGGTTTGTGGCATCCCTGAGCAATGGCATCCCTGAGGAGGGTGGCGTGAAGAGGAAGCTGACGACCGCGATCTGTGTCGCGGGCATGATGGTCTCCATCGCGGCGTGCGGGGGCGGCGAGGACAAGAGCTCGGACACGGGGGCGGACACCAAGGAGCTGACCGTCTGGCTCACGGTCGACGCGCAGAACAACTGGCCGGAACTGGTCAAGGCCGCCGACGCGGCGATCGAGAAGAAGCACCCCGGCATCACGATCACGCACGAGTACTACGGCTGGCCCGACAAGAACGCCAAGCTCGACGCCGTCCTCGCCACCGACAAGGCCCCCGACGTGGTCGAGATGGGCAACACGGAGATGCTCGCCTACATGGTCAAGGGTGCCTTCGCCCCCCTCGACCAGGCGAAGTTCGACAACGCGGACGCCTGGCTGGACGGCCTGAAGGCCTCCGTCACCTACGAGGGCAAGACCTACGGCGTCCCGTACTACGCCGGTGGCCGCGTCGCCAACTGGCGCAAGGACGTCTTCGCCGCCGCGGGCGTCAAGACCCCGCCGAAGACGTACGACGAGCTCACCGCCGCCCTCGACAAGGTCCAGAAGAAGCAGGGCGACAAGTTCAGCGCCTGGTACCAGCCCACCCGCGACTGGTACGCGGCCATGTCCTTCGTCTACGACGCCGGCGGCTCCATAGCCGTCGAGTCCGGCGGAAAGTGGAAGGCCAACCTCTCCTCCCCGGAGTCCATCAAGGGCCTGAACGAGTTCAAGAACGTCGTCGACACGTACATGCACGGCGACAAGACCAAGGACGAGTCCGACCGCTACATCGTCTACGGCCAGGGCAAGTCCGGCATGATCTTCGCCCCCGCCTGGGAGGGCGCGACCGCCGCCGCCAAGGAGAACGACAAGACCGGCAAACTCGCGGGCAACGTCGAGAACTTCGTGATGCCCGGCCCGTCCGGCAAGAACCTGCCCGTCTTCCTCGGCGGCAGCGACCTCGCCGTCCCGGTGAAGTCCGACGCGCAGACCGTCGCAGCCGAGTGGATCAACGCCTTCACCGGGCCCGCCGGACAGAAGGGGCTGATGGAGAAGGGCAACCTGCCCAACAACAAGACCGACCTCGCCACGCTGAAGGACGACCCGGCGACAGCGGTCCCGGCCACCGCGGCCGAGTCCAACTGGTTCGTGCCGATGGCACCGGGCTGGGGCCAGGTCGAGAAGGCGCAGATCCTCCAGACGATGCTGCAGTCCATCGGCACCGGCAAGCAGTCGGTCGAGGAGGCCGCGAAGACGGCTGACGCCGAGATCGACAAGGTCATCAACAACGAGTGAGGTGACCTGCCGGTCGGGCCCGGCCGTGGTGGCCGGGCCCGACCGGGGTGCCGCATCGGCTCGACCGGTGGGGCCCCGGGTCCGGCCGGCGGTGCCGGAGGGCCGGCCGGTGGTCGATTGACGTAAGTGCCGCGATGAGGTGTCGGGTTCGGTGCCGGTGCGTCGTGGCTGGTCGCGCAGTTCCCGCGCCCCTTCGGGGGCGCTGCTGCCGGCCCCTCCTTCATCTGCTTAGGAGCGCGCGATGAGTGCCGCAGACACGACAGCCCCCGCGAAGGTGCCGCCCGCGCGGCCCGGGCCTCCGCCACCGTCGGCGGCGCCGGAACGTCCCGCCAGGAAGCGGACGTCCGGCGGAGCCGCCGTGCCCTGGGCCCTGCTGGCCCCCTGTCTGCTGATCCTCGCCGTCGTCCTCGGCTACCCGCTCGTCCGTCTCGGCACCCTCTCCTTCCAGGAGTTCGGCCAGTCCCAGCTGTGGGGGTTCAAGCCGGCGGAGTCGGTCGGCTTCGACAACTTCGCCAAGGTGCTGGGCGACAGCGAGTTCTGGGCGGTCGTCGTCCGGACCGTCGTCTTCGCCGCCGCCTGCGTCGTCTTCACGATGGTCATCGGCATGGCGATCGCCCTGCTGCTCCAGCGGGTCTCCGGCTGGGTGAAGACACTCGTCAACATCGCGCTCGTGGCGAGTTGGGGCATGCCGATCATCGTGGCCACCACCGTCTTCAAGTGGCTCTTCGACTCCGACTACGGCATCTTCAACGCGCTCCTCAGCAAACTCCCCGGCGTCGACATGATCGGCCACAACTGGTTCGCCAGCGGACCCGAGGGACTGGCCGTCATCACGCTGCTGGTCGTCTGGGGCGCGGTGCCGTTCGTCGTCATCACCCTCAGCGCCGGACTCACCCAGGTCCCCAAGGAGTTGGAGGAAGCCGCCCGCCTCGACGGCGCCGGCGCCTGGGGCGTCTTCCGCTATGTCACCCTCCCCATCCTCAAGCCCATCATCGTGATGCTCACGACCCTCTCCGTCATCTGGGACATGGGCGTCTTCCCTCAGGTCTTCGTGATGCGCAACGGCCACCCGGAGGCCGAGTTCCAGCTGCTCACGACCTACTCGTACGACAAGGCGTTCGTGGTCAACGACTACGCGCAGGGCTCGGCGATCGCCCTGCTCACCGTGCTGCTGCTGCTCGGCGTGATCGGCGTCTACATGCGTCAGATGCTGAAGATCGGAGAGGTCGAATGAGTACCGCCACCGTCCCGGGCCCCCGGAAGTCCAAGCTCGGCTGGAACCTCCTCGGTCTGTTCGTCTTCGTCACGGCCGGCTTCCCCGTCTACTGGATGCTGAACACGGCGTTCAAACCGGCGAAGGACGCCATCGACCCGGACCCGAGCCTGCTGCCGACGTCGATCACCTTCTCCAACTTCGGCCGCGCGCTGGACATCGCCGACTTCTGGGGCCCGGTCGGCCGCAGCTTCGTCGTGTCCCTCACGGTCGTCCTGATCGGCGTCGTCGTCGGCATGCTGGCCGCCCTGGCCATCTCCCGCTTCGCCTTCCGCGGCCGGAAGATCGTCATCGTCGGCATCCTGGCGGTGCAGATGGTCCCGCTGGTCGCCATGATCATCCCGGTCTTCCTGCTCCTGAACGACCTCGGTCAGTACGACCGTCTGACCGGCCTGATCATCACGTATCTGACCTTCATCCTCCCGTTCACCGTGTGGACCCTGCGCGGCTTCATCGTCAACATCCCGCGCGAACTGGAGGAGGCGGCGATGGTCGACGGCTGCTCCCGCACCACCGCCTTCCTCCGCGTGGTGTTCCCGCTCCTCGCCCCGGGCATGGTGGCGACCTCGGTCTACGGCTTCATCCAGGCCTGGAACGAGTACCTGTACGCCCTGATGCTGATGAGCCAGCAGAACCAGACCGCGACCGTCTGGCTCGGCAACTTCACCACCAAGCACGGCACCGAATACGCCCCGATGATGGCCGGTTCCACCATGATGGCCGTGCCGATCGTCGTCCTCTTCCTCCTCGTCCAGCGCAAGATGGCCGCGGGCCTCACCGCGGGCGCCGTGAAGGGATAACCACCCTGATGACGACATTCGCCACCGGCTCGCCCGGTTCCCCGTCCGGCCAGGACAGCCTCACGCGGGACGCCCTGACGGTCCTCCAGCCCGGCTTCACGGGCACCACCGCCCCCGACTGGCTGCTCCGCCGCCTCGGCGAGGGACTCGCCTCCGTCGGCCTCTTCGGCCGCAACATCGCCTCTCCCGATCAGCTGGCCGCTCTCACCGCCCAGCTGCGCGCCGAGCACGAGGACGTCCTGGTCGCGATCGACGAGGAGGGCGGCGACGTCACCCGCCTGGAGGTCCGCACCGGCTCCTCCTTCCCGGGCAACCACGCCCTGGGCGCGGTCGACGACGTGGACCTCACCCGGCAGGTCGCGTTCGCCCTGGGCCGCCGCCTGGCGGAGTGCGGCGTCACCTTCAACTGGGCCCCGTCGGCCGACGTGAACGCCAACCCGTCCAACCCCGTCATCGGGGTCCGCTCCTTCGGCGCCGACCCCGAACTGGTCGCCCGCCACACGGCCGCCTACGTCACCGGCCTCCAGGCCGCCGGGGTCGCCGCCTGCACCAAGCACTTCCCGGGCCACGGCGACACCGCCGTCGACTCCCACCTCTCCCTGCCCCGTATCGACGCGGACCGCTCGCTCGTGGACACCCGGGACCTGGCCCCCTTCCGGGCCGCCATCGCCGCCGGGTCGCGCGCCATGATGAGCGCCCACATCCTGGTCCCGGCCCTGGACCCCGACCTCCCGGCAACGTTGTCCCGCGGCATCCTCACCGGCCTCCTCCGCGACGACCTGGGCTACGACGGCCTCATCGTCACCGACGGCATGGAGATGCAGGCCATCGCCGGCACCTACGGCATCGAACACGGCAGCGTCCTCGCCCTCGCCGCCGGCGCCGACGCGATCTGTGTCGGAGGCGGCCTCGCCGACGACGACACCGTCCGCCGCCTCCGCGACGCCCTCGTCGCCGCCGTCCGCACCGGCGAGCTCCCCGAGGAACGCCTGGCGGACGCCGCGAACCGGGTCCGGGCACTGGCACGGTGGACCCGCTCGGCAGCGGGGGGAGCGGAAGGCGTCGACGGGACCACGCACGGGCCTCTCGGGGAAACCGGCAGCGGTGGAACCGGCGGGGACATCGGGCTCGTGGCGGCCCGCCGCGCCCTGACGACGACCTTCACGGAGTCCTACGACCCGCCCACCCAACCCGTCTACGTCGCGGCCTTCACCCCGGTGGCGAACATCGCGGTGGGCGACGAGACCCCCTGGGGAGTCGGCGCGGAACTGGCCCGCCTCCTGCCCGGCACCGAGACCGGCACCTTCGCGGGTGACAGCGCCGGTGCCTCCGCCCTGGCGGTCGCCGGCACCCGCCGTATCGTCGCCGTCGTCCGCGACGAACACCGCCACCCGTGGATGACCGCCGCCCTCGACGTCCTCCTCAGCACCCGCCCCGACACCGTCGTCGTCGAGATGGGCGTCCCCCAGTCCCCGCCCCGAGCCGCCCTCCACATCGCCACCCACGGCGCGGCGAGGGTCTGCGGCAGAGCGGCGGCGGAGATCATCGCGGGCGTACGTTAGCGGCGGGCCTCGGCGGAAACCCCGAAGCCACGGGTACGGCGACGAGCACCCACCCCCGCACGCACGTAGGCGCCACAGCCCTCCTCACCGGGCCGTGGCGCCTACGCACATCTTCCGCCTGCCGGATCCCCTGCCGGATCCACTGGCTGGTTTCCCTAACCTAGATCCCCTGCCAGTCAGGCTTGTTGTCGTACGTGTGCCGGAAGTAGTCCGCCAGCTTCAGCTTCGACGCGGCGCCCTCGTCCACCACGACGGTCGCGTGGCGGTGGAGCTGCAACGCCGACGCGGGGCACACCGCCGCCACCGGCCCCTCCACGGTCGCCGCGACGGCGTCCGCCTTGCCCTCGCCCGTGGCGAGCAGCACCAGGTGACGGGCCTCCAGGATCGTCCCGATGCCCTGGGTGATGACGTGGTGCGGGACCTGGTCGATGTCGCCGTCGAAGAACCGCGCGTTGTCGATCCGGGTCTGCTCGGTGAGGGTCTTGATCCGCGTCCGGGAGGCGAGCGACGAGCACGGTTCGTTGAACCCGATGTGCCCGTCGGTGCCTATGCCGAGCACCTGCAGATCCACACCCCCCGCCTCGGCCAGCGCCCTGTCGTACGCCTCGCTCGCCCCCGCCACGTCCTCGGCGGTGCCGTCGGGCCCCATGAACGCGTCCATCCCGAGCCCCAGCGGCTCCAGCACCTCCCGCCGCAGCACCGAGCGGTACGACTCGGGATGGTCGGCCGGCAGCCCCACGTACTCGTCGAGCTGGGCGACGCGCGCCCGGGAGACGTCCACGGAGCCCGAGCGCACCTTCCGCGCCAGCGCCTCGTAGATGGGCAGCGGGGTCGACCCCGTGGCCACCCCGAGCAACGCCTCGGGCTTCCGTCGGAGCAACTCCGCCATCGCCTCGGCTATGAGCTCGCCACCCGCCTTGGCATCCGGAACGATGACAACTTCCACGCTTGGGCCTGCCGATCTGGAAAGTAAGGACTCAAGAGGACTCGACCGGAACCCGCGGGGTCAAGTTCCTTCATGTGGTGTAGACCAATCTAGCAGGGGTGGCTCCTTCTCCACAGGGGCCGATCGACCGGCGTTCCGCCCCGCCCCGGGCCGAAGAGGGCTACGCTGCGAGTGGACCGTCCGGAAGTGACGGACAAGGGAACAACAACAAACATCCGCCAACGCATGGACACACGCAGTGGTCTAGTCAACAATGCGTGGTAGAGCATGCGATCGATCAGCGGCCCACCGCCGGAGATCGCCTGCGACGACAAGCCTCCGTCTTCCCCGCACAGGAAGGCGGACCGAGGACCCGGGCTCTCTGCCCTGACTGCTCCGGATCCTCATCCTTCGGCCGAACGGGACCGCACACCCCGCGGCCGATGTTGCTCCGGGCTGCGGTGCCGGGAGGGTTGAGGGTCCCTCTCAGGCGCCGCGGCCCGCGGGTGTTTCCGGGCCCGTACCGGCCGCCCGAGCAGCTGTTTCCAGTCATGTCCGTACCGCCAGGTACGCTCGCACATGTGCCCTCCATGAACGAACTCGTCCGCCAGCACACCGCCCTCAGCGACTCCGATCTGGAGTGGCTGCATCTGCTGGTGTCGGAGTGGCAGTTGCTGTCCGACCTCTCCTTCGCCGACCTGGTCCTCTGGGTCCCCACCCGCGACGGCACCCGGTATGTCTCCGTGGCCCAGATGCGCCCCAACACCGGCCCCACCTCGTACCAGGACGACATGGTCGGCCACCTGGTTCCGCGCGGCCGCCGACCCCTGCTCGACGCCGCGCACGACGAGGGCCGGATCGTGCGCGAGGGCGATCCGGAGTGGCGCGAGGAGGTGCCCGTACGGGTCGAGTCCATCCCCGTGCGCAGGGAGGGGCGCGTCCTCGGTGTCATCGCGCGCAACACCAATCTGCTGACCGTGCGGACCCCGAGCCGGCTGGAGCTGACGTATCTCCAGAGCGCGTCCGACCTGGCCCAGATGATCGCCGCGGGCGCGTTCCCGTTCCCCGACCAGCAGGTCGACATGGACGCCTCACCGCGCGTCGGCGACGGGCTGATCAGGCTCGACGCCGACGGCATCGTCCAGTACGCCTCCCCGAACGCCCTCTCCGCCTACCACCGCCTCGGCCTCGCCGCCGACCTGGTCGGCTGCCACCTCGGCCGGACGACCGCCGAACTCGCCCCCTCCCGGGGCCCGGTGGACGAGGCGCTCGCCAAGGTGGCGAGCGGGTGGGCGCCGCGCGAGTTCGAGATCGAGTCCAGCGAGGGGGTCATCCAGTTCCGCGCGATCCCCCTCAAGCCCAAGGGCCCGCGCATCGGTTCGCTGGTGCTGCTGCGGGACGTGACCGAACTGCGGCGCCGCGAGCGCGAGTTGATCACCAAGGACGCGACCATCCGGGAGATCCACCACCGGGTGAAGAACAACCTCCAGACCGTGGCCGCCCTGTTGCGTCTCCAGGCCCGGCGCATCGAGTCCGAGCGCGGCCGGGAGGCCCTCGAAGAGGCCGTACGACGGGTCGGGTCGATCGCCATCGTGCATGAGACGCTGTCCCAGAATCTGGACGAGCGGGTGGAGTTCGACGAGATCGCCGACCGGGTGCTCGCGATGGTCGCCGAGATCTCACCGGGCAAGGTCACGGGCCGGCGCACCGGGCGCTTCGGCATCCTGGACGCGGAGGTCGCCACCCCGCTGTCCATGGTCCTGACCGAGATCCTGCAGAACGCTCTCGAACACGGCTTCCGCGAGGGTGACACCGGCACGGTCGAGGTCTCGGCGGTCCGCGGTGGCAGCTCCAAGGACACCCGGCTGCTCGTCACCGTCCAGGACGACGGCGTCGGCCTCCCCGAGGGCTTCGACCCGCACCGCTCCGGCAACCTCGGCCTGCAGATCGTACGGACGCTGGTGGAGGGGGAGTTGGGCGGCACCTTCGACATGGTCCCGGCACCGGAGCAGGGCACCCAGGTGATCCTGGACATCCCGGTGCGCGCCCAGAAGTAGGTCGTACCGCAAACAGCACCGATCCCCGGACCATCGAGTGGTCCGGGGCTCGGGCAAGTGGCTGATTAAGCGCACCGGGGATACTGCGCGCTGCGGCTCGGGGGCGGGAGAAGCGCACTCGCTGTGCGCGCCGCCAAGCTCAGGCTATTGCTGGGTGGGATGTCAGGCGGATGCCTGACGGGCCCGGTTGCGGGCGGCGCGGCGCTTCATGGCGCGGCGCTCGTCCTCGCTGAGACCACCCCAGACGCCGGAGTCCTGGCCGGACTCAAGCGCCCACTGCAGACACTGCTCGATAACCGGGCAGCGACGGCAGACAGCCTTGGCTTCCTCGATCTGCAGCAGCGCAGGACCGGTGTTGCCGATGGGGAAGAAGAGCTCGGGGTCTTCCTCGCGGCAAACGGCGTTGTGACGCCAGTCCATGGCTGCTACCTCTCCTTGGTATTACATGCACGTTAGCTTGTGAATGTGAACGCTTTCACGAATCCCTCAACAAGTGAAGGGCCGATCACCAGACGGACTGGTGTGGTCCTGTGGATTGAGGAGGGGTTCTGGCGCTTGCTTGAGCCGGTGTTGCGGGCTGTCCCGAGCGCCACGTAGAGACTCGCAAACCTCAGCGGCGGATACAACCCCTTCCGGAAAGTTTTTTTTGATTCCTCGGTGTCGACTGTGTCACAGCCGTACTTCCATGGGGTGGACCCTGGCCTAAACGTTCGAGTGGAAGGACTTTTGCCCGTTCCGCTCACACAATCACACGCAGTGCACGGCGTACGCCTGTGAACGTCACGCTCGTTCGCAGTCCGAGGTGGTCGCCGTCCATCTGGAGGGGGAGGGGGGCCTTCGAATGCAAGGTGAAGTCGGTCAGATCGTGCAGGGTGGTGGCGTGCTTGCCCTGGGGTCCCCGCTCGGGGGACGAAGTGAGCAACTGTGTGCCATATCGGGCGAGCGCGGGCGTCGACATACGGCTGAGACCGAGCACGTCGAGACCCGTATCGAACGAGGCCTTAGGTGACGCGTACACCGGGCGATTACCCAGAAACGTCCACGGCGACGTGTTGCAGACTATGGACAGCACAAGATCGGAAATCGGGTCCTCGCCGGCCCGCTCCAAAGTGATCGTGCCGAGTCTGCGGTGAGGCTCTTCCAAAAACTGCCGGAAAGCCTGACGCAGGTAAAGGGCGTGTGTGGATTTCCGCCCGCGTTCCCGCTGTTGCTCGACCCGGCCGATCACGCCCGCGTCGAATCCGAGGCCGGCGCAGAACGTGAACCAGCGCGACGGCACCGCCTCGTCCTCCGTGCCCGGGGTGCCCGAGGCCATGCCCAGGCCGACCGTGCGCTCGCGGCTCTCGCGCAGGGCGTCGAGCAGGACGCCGGTCGCCTCCACGGCGTCGTTGGGCAGGCCCAGGGCGCGGGCGAAGACATTGGTGGAGCCGCCGGGGACCACGGCGAGACGGGGAAGACGGTCGGGGTCGGGGCCGTGGTGCAGCAGGCCGTTGACGACCTCGTTGACCGTGCCGTCGCCGCCGAGCGCGACGACCAGTTCGATGTCGCCCTTGCCCTCCGCGGCCTGGCGGGCGAGGTCCCGGGCGTGACCCCGGTACTCGGTGGTCACCGCCTCCAGCTTCATCTCGCTCGCGAGAGCGTGGATGAGCACATCGCGCGTACGTGCGCTTGTGGTGGTTGCCGCCGGGTTGACCACGAGAAGTGCACGCATGAGTTGCAGGGTACCTACTGGGTGGTACCCGGCCCATACCGAGGTGCGGATCAAGGGGGAGATCGGGTAGTGACGATGAGCACGTGGGGGCGCGCGTACCCGGGGTACGTGCCGGACGACGGGGGCGCGGTGACGGCCGGGTACGTGCCGGACACCAGGGGCGGAGCGGGCGACGGGGCGAGGGCTACCCTTCAGGGGTGAGCCCTGAGCAGACCCCCACGCCGGACACCCCCGACGCCGAGCCCCGCCCCGGACGGCTGACCGCCGCCGCCGCGCTGGCCGCGCTGGAGGGGGTGGCCCTGCTGGTGGGCGGCGGCGCCATGCTGGTCGTCGGCCTCACCGGCGACTCGGACGACCTGAGCACCGGCGTCACCGGCGGCATCACCCTGATCGCGCTGGCCCTGCTGCCGCTGATCGCCGCGCGCGGGCTCCTGCTGCGGCGGAGCTGGAGCCGGGGGCCCGCCGTCATCACCCAGATCATGGCGCTGCCGGTGGCCTACAACCTACTGCGCGCCGACAGCGTGGCGATCCCGGCGGGCATCGCGCTCGCCGTGGTCGCGGCGACCGCCCTGATCCTGCTGATCAACCCCGCCACGACTCAGGCCCTCGGCATCCAGGGCCCGGGCCGCACGCAGGAGCCGAAGGCGTAACGGGGGTCGCTGGACGGGTCGTGCCTTCCTGAAGCCGTCTCCCGCCCGTGGCGGCGTGGCCGGTGAGGCCGACAGCACCTCGGGGTGTATCCGATCATGCGTGCCGCCGAGGTGCGCGCTGTTCGCGGGGCGGGAGCGGTTCGTCCGGTGCGGTCGAGGCGGCGGCACGGTCGGGCGGAGGCACGGTCGGGTGTCGGTGCGGTCCTCGCTCGTGCGTGCCCGTGCTCGGCCCTTGCCGTCTTCTCCGTCGCTCCCGGCCGCTCGCCGCTACTCCTCGACCAGCAGCTTCTCCCGCAGCTGAGCCAGGGTCCTCGCCAGGAGCCGGGAGACGTGCATCTGGGAGATGCCGACCTCCTGGGCGATCTGCGACTGGGTCATGTTGCCGAAGAACCGCAGCAACAGGATGCGCTTCTCGCGCGGCGGCAGATCCTCCAGCAGCGGCTTCAGGGACTCCCGGTACTCGACCCCCTCCAGCGCCTCGTCCTCCGCGCCGAGCGTGTCCGCCACGGCCGGGGACTCGTCGTCGGTGTCGGGGACGTCCAGGGACAGCGTGGAGTACGCGTTGGCCGACTCCAGGCCCTCCAGGACCTCCTCCTCGGAGATGGCCAGCTTCTCGGCCAGCTCGTGCACCGTCGGGGAGCGCCCGTGCTGCTGCGACAGCTCGGCCGTCGCCGTGGTCAGCGAGAGCCGCAGCTCCTGCAGCCGACGCGGCACCCGCACCGCCCAGCCCTTGTCGCGGAAGTGCCGCTTGATCTCGCCGACGACCGTCGGTGTCGCGTACGTGGAGAACTCCACGCCGCGGTCCGGGTCGAAGCGGTCCACCGACTTGATCAGGCCGATGGTGGCGACCTGGGTCAGGTCGTCCAGCGGCTCGCCGCGGTTGCGGAACCGGCGCGCGAGGTGCTCCACGAGCGGCAGGTGCATCCGGACGAGCCGGTTGCGCAGCTCCGCGTACTCGGCACTGCCGTCCGGCAGGGCGCGCAGCTCGACGAACAGCGCGCGCGCCCCGCTGCGGTCGTGAGGGTCGTGCTGTGCGCTTCGCACGCTCTGCGCGCTCGCCTCGTCGTGTCGCTCGTGCTCGCTCATAGTCCCGCCCGCCGTCACCGTTCCCCCAGCCCTCGACTGTGCTCGGGCGGGGGAGGCCCCAGTCCGCCCTCGTGAGGACGTGGTGCTCCGTGGGGCACCCTCCGGATCCCGTTGCCCGTCGGAGGGCGCCTCGTCGTCGGACGGCTCCGTCCACCGAGACGCTCCGGCCGCCGAGGACTCGTCCTCCGGGTGCGGCCGGGCCTGCTCGGGGATGCCGTCGACGCCGTCCGCCAGATGCGCCGGCCCACTCGGACCGCCGTCATCCTCCGCGGGCAGTTCCCGTGTGCCGCGTTCTTCGTCCCGCACCGGCCCGTCCCCGTTCCTCACGCCGGCCCGGGTCCCGCGCCGCGCTGTTTGTAGAGGCTGATCGAAACGGTTTTGTCGTCGGCCACCGCGGAGGAGACCTTGCCCGCCAGGGCCGACAGCACGGTCCAGGCGAAGGTGTCGCGCGAGGGGGCGTGGCCGTCCGTGGTGGGGGCCGAGACCGTGACCTCCAGCGAATCGTCGACCAGACGGAAGACACAGCTGAGCACCGAGCCGGGCACGGCCTGCTGAAGCAGGATCGCGCAGGCCTCGTCGACCGCGATGCGCAGGTCCTCGATCTCGTCGAGGGTGAAGTCCAAACGGGCCGCGAGGCCGGCCGTCGCCGTACGCAGCACCGACAGGTAGGCACCCGCGGCCGGCAGCCGGACTTCCACGAAGTCCTGGGTCCCGGGCTCGCCTGCGATCTGGGACACCCTCACCTCCAAGGTGGTACAAGCTTTTTCGGGGGCCGAGGGTCGCCCCCCGGGGTAACGCGCTACGTGGTTCAGCGGTGACGCTATCGCGCTACCGAGCGCCGTGTCCTCGGGGTCCTGAGGACCCCACCCCATGCTGTCACTCATAGTAAGCCTATGAATACGCTCGGTGGCTAGAGGTCTGCGGGCCTCAAATAGGAAGAGCGCGCGCCGGATTGACGTACCCAGGCGCCGGACCGCCGAACCGTGTCACACGAGTACGTCGACGTGTCACGGGGTGACATGGTTCCGTCGTACGACGTCTCGGCCGTGTTCGTCAAACGAGTACATGGTCCACGAAGCACCAGCGCCAGGTCTCGCCGGCCTCGAACGTTCGCATGATGGGATGGCCGCTCTCCTTGTGGTGCTCGGTGGCGTGGCGCATCGGCGAGGAGTCGCAGCACCCCACGTGCCCGCACTCCAGGCACATCCGCAACTGCACCGGGTGGCTCCCGGCGGCCAGGCACTCCGGGCAGGTGTCGCTCAGCGGTTCGGGCTCGGGGTGCGGCAGCGCGTCCGTGTGCGTGCACTGTTTCATGATTGCCAGGTTACGACGGGCGCGCGGAACATCGCGCGGAAACGAAGGCGGCGGAAGCGATGCACTTTTTGCCCTTGCTGTTGCTGGTCGCAGGGAGTGCGACGGTCGCCGGGGCCGCCCGGCGTACGCCGGTGCCCGCCCCGCTGCTACTGGTCGCGGCGGGGCTCGCGGTGTCGTACCTGCCCGGCGTGCCGCACTACGAACTCGACCCCGAGATCGTCCTGCCGCTGATCCTGCCCCCGCTGCTCTACACCGCCGCAAGCGACAGCTCCTACCTCGACCTGCGGGCCCAACTGCGGCCCGTGGCGCTGCTGTCCGTCGGTTATGTCCTCTTCGCGACCCTGGCCGTGGGCTGGGCCGCGTACGTGATCGTGCCGGGGATGCCGTTGACCGCCGCGCTGGTGCTCGGCGCGGTGGTGGCACCGCCGGACGCGGTCGCGGCCACGGCGGTCGCCCGGCGGGTTGGGTTGCCGTCGCGGATCACCACGATCCTGCAGGGCGAGTCCCTGGTGAACGACGCGACCGCGATCACCGCCTACCGGGTGGCCCTCGCCGCCACCGTCGGCGAGGGCGCGAGCTGGACCGGCGGAATCGTGGAGTTCCTGGTGGCGGCGGTCGGCGGCGTCGCGGTGGGCCTGCTGCTGATGGTGCCCATCCACTGGCTGCGCACGCACCTCAAGGAGGCGCTGCTGCAGAACACCCTCTCGCTGCTGATCCCGTTCGTCGCCTACGGGCTCGCCGAGTGGGTGCACGCCTCCGGTGTGCTCGCCGTGGTCGTCGTCGGCCTCTATCTCGGCCACCGCAACTGGCAGGTCGACTTCGCCACCCGCCTCCAGGAGGAGGCCGTCTGGAAGATGGTCGCCTTCCTGCTGGAATCCGCCGTGTTCGCTCTCATCGGACTCCAGCTCCCGGTCGTCCTCGAAGGACTCGGCGAGTACGAGGGGGTCCGCGCCACCTGGTACGCCGTGGTCGTCTTCCTCGTGGTGGTGGTGTCCCGGTTCGTCTGGGTCTACCCGGCGACTTTTCTGCCGCGGATACTGTCGCGACGCATCCGGGAACGGGAACCCGACCCCACCTGGAGGGGCCCGTTCGTCGTCGCCTGGGCCGGCATGCGCGGCGTCGTCTCGCTGGCCATCGCCTTCTCGATCCCGCTCACCGTGCACGGCGGGGAGGACTTCCCCGAGCGGAACCTGATCCTCTTCCTGACCTTCACGACGGTCATCGGGACGCTCGTCATCCAGGGGCTCACCCTGCCGCCGCTGATCCGCTTCCTGAAGCTGCCGGGGCGCGACCAGCAGGCCGAGACCCTCGCCGAGGCCAACGCCCAGGCCCAGGCGTCCCGAGCGGCCGAGGCCCGGCTGGACGAACTCCTCGCGAACGAGAGCAACGAGCTGCCGCCCCCGCTCGTCGACCGCCTCCGCACGGTCCTGGAGCGGCGCCGCAACGCCGTCTGGGAGCGGCTCGGCGCCGTGAACCCGGTGACCGGGGAGAGCGCCGACGACACCTACAGCCGCCTCTCCCGCGAGATGATCGGCGCCGAACGCGCGGTCTTCGTCAAGCTCCGGGACGGCAGGTACATCGACGACGAGATGCTGCGCACACTGCTGCGGAGGCTGGACCTGGAGGAGGCGGCGGTCTACCGGGAGGCCTCCTAGACCGGGTCGGCCCGGCCTGGATCGCTTTGCGCCGCGCGCTCCGGGAACGGGCGGCCGGTGATCACCGCGGCGACCGTCGTTCCGCGCGGGAAGGCGCCCTCCGCGGCGAGGGTGACAAGTCCGTAGAGCAACTTGGCGACATAGAGACGTTCCACCGGGAGGGAGTGGCGGATCTCGAAGTCGTCCGCGAAGGCGTCCAGTTCGGGTGTGGTCCGGGCGTAACCCCCGAAGTGGAAGCGGTCGTCGAGACTCCAGTTGCCGCGAGGGCCGCCGAAGGCCTTGTCCTGAAGCTGGCGTAGCTCCTCTTCGAGGAAGCCGCCCTTGAGAACCGGAATGCCGAGGGCGCGCTGGTCGGGGGCCAGCCCGGCGGCGAGTCCGGCGAGGGTGCCGCCGGTGCCGCAGGCGAGGGCCACCACGTCGGCGCGGCCGCGCATTTCGGCGCCGAGGTCCTGGCAGCCGCGCACGGCGAGGTAGTTGCTGCCTCCCTCGGGGACCACGAACGCGTCCTCCGCGTCGGCCGCGCCGAGGACGGCTGCGAGGGTGGCCGGGTCGGACTTGTGGCGATACGTCGACCTGTCGACGAAGTGGAGCCGCATGCCGTCCGCCGTGCAACGGGCCAGCGACGGGTTGAGGGGGCGGTCGGCCAGTTCCTGACCGCGCACCACGCCGATGGTGGGCAGGCCCAGGAGGTGGCCCGCGGCGGCCGTGGCGCGCAGATGGTTCGAGTAGGCGCCGCCGAAGGTGAGCAGCGGGCGGCCCGCCGCCGCGCGCAGGTTCGGGACCAGTTTGCGCCACTTGTTGCCGACGAGCCGCGGGTGGATCAGGTCGTCGCGCTTGAGCAACAGCCGGAGGCCGTGGCGCGCGAAGCGCTCGTCCGCGACCTCCTGGAGAGGGGACGGCAGCCGGGGGTTCAGGGCGGAGGTGGGGTCGTCGGGGGCGGAGAAGCTGTCCCGGACGGTGGGGTCGTCCGGGGCGGAGGGCTGGCCGGTCACGTGCCCATTGTCGGACACATGACCGGTGGGTGTCGGACGCGCCCGCCGCCGGGTCCTGTTTGTGGCGGTCCTGTTTCAGGCGGTCCCGGTTCAGGCGGTCCGGGATTTCAGGCGGTCCCGGACGCGTTCTCTCATGCCGGCCATGGTGAAGCCCCGGGGGTCGACCTTCCCGGGCTGCCATTCGAGGTGCCCGATGACGGACCGCTGGTTCCAGCCGTGATGACGGCAGACGGCGGCGGAGACCCGCTCGATGGCCTCGAGCTGCGCCGTCGGCCAGGGATCCTCGCCGTCGCCGAGGTTCTCGCACTCGAAGCCGTAGAAATGGCGGTTGCCGTCCGTGTTGGCCTCGTTGTCCGCGGGCAGCGACCGCTCGGCGATCACGGCCCGCAGCACGTCGTCGTCGCCCAGGCCGGCGTGGTTGGCCCGGCCGTAGCCGACGAGGTGCACCCGGCCGTCTTTGGTGATCACGCCGTGGCACAACGGGCCCGGCAGCCCCTCGTACCCGTTGCGGCAGATACGCACGGTGCGTTCGCTCCCGGAGGTGACGGTGTGGTGGATCATCACACCGTGGACGGGCCCCCAGGGGCCCACATGGTTGCGGTTGTGATGTTCCCAGTCGCCGACCTCGACGACCCGGACGCCCTCGTTCTTCAGGACGGTGAGAAACCTGCTCGCGGACATGGGTGGGGCCATGGCCGACTCCTTCGTGCCGTGCGACGGCCGCTGGTCGTGACCGCCTCGTACGCGGTGTGTACCCCAACTCGCGGTGCGGGCGAGGCGGACGAGGGGGCGCGCGGATGGATCCGGACAGATTCAGCCGGGGCTCGTACGGGGATGCGAGGGGTCGACAGAAACAGCGGACATGCCCAGTCTGCGAAGATCCATTCCCGCTCTTTCGGGTAATAGCACCAGCACGCTCCGTGATGCAAGGGTGGGTCGCGAGATCGGTGACCGCGATCAGTGCTGTCAGTGCATACCCGGAGGGGAATCCGCATGTCGGTAGGCGAAGAGGTTCGCTCGCAGCAGGACAGGCCGCAGCAGAGTCTCGGCACGGCCGCTGCCCGGAACCTGGCCACCACCACCAAGTCCACGCCCCAGATGCAGGAGATCAGCTCGCGCTGGCTGCTGCGCACCCTGCCCTGGGTGAACGTGCAGGGCGGTACGTACCGGGTGAACAGGCGGCTCACCTACGCGGTCGGGGACGGCCGCGTCACCTTTGTGAAGACCGGCGACCGGGTCGCCGTCATCCCCGCGGAACTGGGCGAACTGCCCGCCCTGCGGACCTACGAGGACATCGACGTCCTGGGCGAGCTGGCCCAGCGGTGCGAGCAGCGGGAGTTCGCCCCCGGTGACGTGCTGGCCGAGTTCGGCAGCCAGGCGGAAGAGGTGTTCCTGCTCGCGCACGGCAAGGTCGAGAAGATCGGCACCGGCCCCTACGGCGACGACGCGGTCCTCGGCGTACTGGCCGACGGCGCCTACTTCGGCGAGCAGGCCCTGCTCGACCCCGACGCGATCTGGGAGTACACGGCCCGCGCGGTCACCGCGTGCACGGTGCTCGTCCTGCCGCGTCAGGCCGTCGAGCAACTCGCAGAGCGCGCCGAGACCCTGAGCGAGCACCTGCAGGAACAGCGCTCGATCCCGTCGCAGCGCACCAACAAGTACGGCGAGAAGGAGATCGACCTCGCCGCCGGCCACAGCGGTGAGCCGGACATCCCGCACACCTTCGTCGACTACGAGGCCGCGCCGCGCGAGTACGAACTCAGCGTCGCCCAGACCGTCCTGCGCATCCACACGCGCGTGGCCGACCTCTACAACCAGCCGATGAACCAGACCGAGCAGCAGATCAGGCTGACGGTCGAGGCGTTGAAGGAGCGCCAGGAGCACGAGCTCATCAACAACCGGGAGTTCGGCCTCCTCCACAACTGCGAGTACGACCAGCGCCTCCAGCCGCACGACGGCGTGCCCAGCCCGGACGACCTGGACGAGCTGCTCTGCCGGCGCCGGGGCACCAAGCTGCTGCTCGCCCACCCGCGCGCGATCTCCGCGTTCGGCCGCGAGCTGAACAAGCGCGGACTGGTACCCGAGACCGTCGACATCGCGGGCAACCGCATCCCCACCTGGCGCGGTGTGCCGATCTACCCGTGCAACAAGATCCCGGTGACCGAGGCCAGGACCACGTCGATCATCGCCATGCGTACCGGCGAGGAGGACCAGGGTGTCATCGGCCTGCGGGCCGCGAGCATCCCCGACGAGATCGAGCCCAGCCTGTCCGTGCGGTTCATGGGCATCAACGAACAGGCGATCATCAAGTACCTCGTGACGGCCTACTACTCGGCCGCGGTCCTGGTCCCCGACGCGCTCGGCGTGCTGGAGAACGTCGAGATCGGCCGCTGGCGGTGACCCTGTCCGACCGGACGCCGTGTCCCTGCCCGACGGGGCGGGGACACCTCGCGGGCACGCGCCCACCCACCGAGGAACCGCCACCGTCCGCGGCGTCGACGAGGCGACCCCATGGGTGAGTTCGTGACGGAGACCGAGCGGAGCCCCGTCGGCGGGGTCCCGAGGCCGGCGGGGGTCGTCGAGCGGAATCGGAGGGGAGTTCTGGAGCCGGACGGGGACGCGAAACCGGAACCGGAGAAGACCGAGTCCGGTGCGGGTGCGGGTGCGGGTTTGGGCCTGGACTTGGGCTTGGACTTGAGCGCCGATGTCGGTGGGTCGGTCGGCCGGGCCGGTTCGGTGAGCGGCCTCGAAGGACACGAGGCGGCGGGGATTCTGGAACAGGCGCGGAGGTCGGTCGATCCCGAACTGCGCCGGGCCGTCGGGTCGTTACCCGGTTCGATGCGCCGTGTCGCGCGGTACCACTTCGGCTGGGAGGACGCGGGCGGCACCCCGGTCACGGGGAACGCCGGCAAGGCGATACGCCCGGCGCTGGTCCTGGCCGCCGTCTCCGCGCTCGGCGGGCGCGAGTCCACCGCCGTGCGGGCCGCCGCGGCGGTGGAGCTGGTGCACAACTTCACACTGCTGCACGACGACGTGATGGACCGGGACACCACACGCAGACACCGGGCCACCGCGTGGACGGTGTTCGGGATTCCCGACGCGATCCTGGCCGGGGACGCGCTCCAGGCCCTGGCCCAACGACTGCTGGCCGAGGACCCGCATCCGGCGTCGGCCGCCGCTTCCGCCCGCCTCGCGGCCTGTGTCGTCGAACTGTGCGCGGGCCAGCACACCGACACAGAGATGGAGGGCCGCCGGCCGGAGGAGGTCACTCTCGACGAGGTGCTCGTCATGGCCGAGGCCAAGACCGGTGCGCTGCTCGGCTGCGCCTGCGCGGTGGGCGCGTTGTACGCGGGCGCCGGTGACGAGGACGTCGAGGCTCTCGACGCGTTCGGGCGGGAGGCGGGGCTGGCCTTCCAGCTCATCGACGACGTGATCGGGATCTGGGGCGACCCGAGCCACACCGGCAAGCCGGCCGGAGCGGACCTCATGGTGCGCAAGAAGTCCCTCCCGGTGGTCGCCGCGCTCGCCTCCGGCACCCCCGAGGCCGACGAACTCGCCGAGCTGTACGGACTGCCGTACGCGGAGGGGGACCTGGAGCGCACGGCCTCGGCCGTCGAGCGGGCCGGGGGGCGGGACTGGGCGCAGATCCAGGCCGCCGATCGCATGGCCAGGGCCATGCACGCACTCTCTCGCGCGGTCCCGGACCCGGAGTCGGCCGGCGGGCTCCTCGCGCTCGCCGAGTTCGTGACGCGCCGCAGCAGCTGAGGTGGGGTGCGAGGTGGGATTCGAGGGGTGGTTGATGCTCCGGAGGTGTCGTGCCGTGCGGACCTGACCCCGCGCGGTGCCGCCGCCTTCGGGTGGTCGGCGGGTCCCGCACATCCCCACGGTGTGCGGGGCCCGCCGGTTCGTCGCCCCAGCCGTCTGCCGTCTGCCGTCCGCAGACTGCTGCCCTCGCCCGTCCCGTTCTTCTTTACGGGACGATCGTCCGCACGACGCGTTCCATCAGGCCCTCGGGGGCGGTGACGCCGGGAAGGGCGCCGTCGAGGACGTCCGGCAAGGTCAGGTGCTCGAGCAGGAGGCCCTGCATGGCCAGGTAGAGCACCATGACGGTCTCGTCGCCGCCGGGGAGGCCCGCCTCGCGGTGGAACCGCATGCCGAAGTCCAGCTCGCCGCGCACCGACTCGGTGTACGAGGCGTACAGGGCCGGGCGGCGGGTGGCCTCGAGGCGTAGTTCGAGGTGGGCGAGGTAGCCGGTGCGGTCCCCGGTGACGCGGGCCAGCAGATCGCGCATGAAGGCCTCGACCAGGGTCCGGTCCTTCGGCGAGGCGAGCAGCTCCTCGACCACGGCCGGGTCGGGGGCCAGGCGTTCCTTCAGCCGCGCGTCGATCTGGTGGAGCAGGGCGTCGCGGTCGGCGAAGTAGTTCGACGCGGTGCCCACCGGGACGCCGGCCTCGGCGTCCACCGCGCGGAACGTCAGTCCGCGTGCCCCCTCCCGCGCCAGCACCGCCACCGCCGCGTCCAACAGAGCGCCTCTGCGCTCGGAGTTCCTGACCATCCGGGCTCCTCAGTGCTTAATCCCTTGCAACCACTACAGGTGAAGTACTATAACTGACGTGGTTGCGGGGGATGCGGCGTCGAATGGCTGCCGTCGGCTCTGACGCGACTTGCCTGACCGACGACGAAAAGAGACTGTTTTGCGCAAGCTCACGTACCTCATCGCGTGTTCGATCGACGGGTTCATCGGAGATCCGAACGGTGACGCGTCGTACATGTATCCCTACGTCGTGGGTGAGTACGCCGAGTACGCCATCGCGGAGTTCCCGGACACCAACCCGGTCCATGTCCGTCGGCTCATCGGCACCGATGGTCTGCCCAACAAGGACTACGACACGATCATCCAGGGCCGTGCCAGCTACGACGTGGCGCTGAAGGAGGGCATCACCAGCCCGTACACCCATCTGCGCCAGTACGTCGCCTCGCGCACGCTGAAGGAGTCGCCCGACCCGAGCGTCGAGATCATCTCCGACGACCTGGTCGGCAAGGTCCGCGAACTCAAGGCGGAGGACAGCGATCTCGGCATCTACCTGTGCGGCGGCTCGGTGATCGCGGGAGAGCTGGTCGACGAGATCGACGAGCTGATCATCAAGACGTACCCGGTCGTGCAGGGCAGCGGCATGCCGATGTTCGGCTCCGGATTCGCCCTCACCGAGTTCACGCTCGACGAGGTGCGCGGCTTCGACAACGGGGTCGTCGTGCGGAAGTACAGCAGGAAGCGCTGAGCGCCGAGCGCCGAGCGCCCGTGCCGAGAGTGCCAAGGGCCCGTGCCGGGCGCCGTTCGAGCGTCGGAGATTGTCGGTGTACGGCGGGGAGCGCACCGACGGAGTCGGTTCTACCCTGAGGGCATGGGCATCGACGAGCATGTCTGCCCGGTCTGCGGACAGCCTGTGGCCACGGTCGTACGGCGACACAAGACGCTGGGCGCGTGGGTACCCGTATGGAGTCCGGGTCCGTGCAGGAATCACGAGTGTGCGGCGTACGTCGACGAGGCCGACGAGGCCGCGGAGGCCGCCGCGGAGAAGCCCCGGGCGGTGGCCCGGCGGACGCACGGGAGCCATGGTGCGCACGGCGGTCACGGCAGTCGTACCGCCCCTGCCGCCCATACCGCCCCTGCTGGTCACGGCGGTCGCTCCGGTCATGAGGCGCCCCCGGGCGAGGCCGAGGCGGTGGTCGCGTCTCCCGAGGTGACGGAGCCGGCTCCGGCCGAGGCGAGGACCGAGGAGAAGGCCTGACCGGGCCTGCCGGGGTCGCACCGGCTCGGCCCGCGGCTCGGACCCGCGGCAGACGAAGGAGCGGACTCATGAAGTTCCTGATGATGGTCCAGGGCACGCAGGCGGACTACGAGGGCATGCGGGGCAAGGCCTCCGAGGACTCTCCGGCCTGGACGCAGGAGCAGTTGCGGGCCATGTACGCCTATATGAGCGCCATCAACGACGACCTCACCGAGACCGGGGAGATGCTCGACGGGCAGGGGCTGGCCGAGCCGGCGAGCACCCGGTTCGTCACGGCGGACGCCGACGGCAAACCGGTGATCAAGGACGGGCCCTACCCGGACACCGCTGAACTGCTCGCCGGCTACTGGCTCCTGGACTGTGCCGACCTGGACCGGGTCACCGAGATCGCGGCCCGCGTCGCCCAGTGCCCCGGCCCCGAAGGGCTCAAGGAGTACCCGGTGGTCATCCGCCCGGTGCTGGAAGGGGCCGAGGACATCTGAGCCGGTGGGTTACGCGGACGGCCGGCGCGTGTCTTGGACGGCTGGCCCGTCGCGGGCTCACCCGTCCTCCTCCCGGGGCCCCGGCCTCAGCCCGCCGTCGGAGGCAGCCCGCCTGTCTCCGGGGACCGGCCCGTCAGGCAGTACAGGCCGCCCGCCGGGTCGCGCATCACGGTCCAGTGCGGCTGGTGGGACACGCAGGTGGCGCCGGACGATTCGTGGTTTGTTCGCGTGGCGTCGATGTCGGCGCAGGCGAAGTCGAGGTGGGCGGATGCCGGGCGCGGGGTGTCGAGGCGCTGGAGGAGGATGCGGAGGGGGAGACCGGCCGGCGGCCGCAGTACGTGGAACTCCGGGCGGGAACCCGGACGGGAGTCCCACCCCGTCAGGGTCGCCCAGAAGGTGACCTCCCCTTCGAAGGCGGCCGGTGGCACGTCGAGGCACACCTGGTCCAGCCGGCTCCCGTCGACCACCGGCGGCCGCTCGGCCTCTCCCTGCCACGGCACCGCGCAGAAGAGCTGCCCGGCGGGTGAGCGCAGCACCGCCCAGCCGTCGTGCGGGGCGACGACCTCCGCGCCGAGCCGGACCGCCCGGTCGACGAGCGCGTGGACGTCCTCCACCACGAGATCCAGGTGAGCGCCGCCGTCACCCGACCTGACGCCCTGCGCCTTCACGCACGCGTCGCCGTTCTCCGGCAGCAAGGTGACGAACTCGCCCTGATCGCCGCGCGGCGCGGACAGCCGCGTCGCCGTGACCGCCGTCCAGAAGGCGCAGGCCCGCGCGAACTCGGCCGCCGGCCGGTCGACGAAGGCGTACGTCCACCGAATCGGCCCACCGGAAATCGGCCCACCCGTCTCGCCCGCCCCGCCCTCCGCGCCGCCGTCCAGGCCTTCGCCCCCGCCGCCGTTACCGCCCGCTCCACCCACAGCGCCGCTCCTCGTCGTACGGTCCAGCCCCACGGCTGAACGACTCGTACGGTCCCTTGCCGTCCCGTTCCGCGCAACGCCGTTTCCGTGGGCCGGGCCGCCGCCGCGGCACCCGGATGATCAGTCCCGGCGCTGCATGAAGCGCAGCATGTTGCCCGCCGGGTCGCGGAACGCGCAGTCGCGGACGCCGTACGGCTGGTCCGTGGGGGCTTGGAGGACGTCGGCACCGGAGGCTTCGACGCGGGCGTAGAGGGCGTCGCAGTCGCTGGTGGCGAAGTTGACGCCCCGCAGGACGCCCTTGGCGAGAAGGGTGGCGATGGTCTCGCGGTCGGCGGGGGAGATGTCGGGATCGGCGGCGGGCGGCTCCAGGACGATCTCCACGTCCGGCTGGAGCGGGGAGCCCACGGTGACCCAGCGCATGCCCTCGAAGCCCACGTCACCGCGGACCTCCATGCCCAGGACGTCGCGGTAGAAGGCGAGCGCCTTGTCATGGTCGTCCACGGCGAGGAAGCACTGGGCGAGCTTCACGTCCGGGGCGGGGAGGCCGTGCGCGGTGTTCGGATCGTTCGTAGCCATGTCCTCACACTAGGTCGCTCCGCACGGTCCCGTCCGGGCGCGGCCTAGGACGGTTCGCCCGGTTCCGCCGTGCGTATGCGGTGTCGGGTCGGTCGGGTCAGGCGCTTCGCCACGCACGCGGGGATGGCCGCGCCCTCCTCGTGCGAGCGGGCCCGGTAGGCGCTCGGGGTCTCGCCGACCAGCTCTGTGAAGCGGGAGCTGAAGGAGCCCAGCGACGTACACCCCACGGCCATGCACACCTCGGTCACCGTGAGGTCGCCGCGGCGCAGCAACGCCTTGGCGCGCTCTATCCGGCGGGTCATGAGATAGCCGTACGGGGTCTCGCCGAAGGCCGCGCGGAAGCTGCGCTGGAAGTGTCCGGGGGACATCAGCGCGGTGCGGGCGAGCGCGGTCACGTCCAGCGGCTCGGCGTACTCGCGGTCCATGCGGTCCCGCGCCCGCCGCAGCCGCACCAGATCGTCCCGGTTCATTCCCACAGCATCGCACCCGCCACTGACAACCGCGTCACCCCTTCACCGCCGAGCTGGCCACCCCCTGGACGAACCATCGCTGGAAGAAGGCGAAGACGATCAGCACGGGCAGGACGAGGAGGACGCCGAAGGCGAGGATCTGGCCCCAGTCCGGGGGCTGCTGCCCCTGGAAGACGCTCATCTCCAGCGGCAGCGGACGCACCGACGGGTCGGAGACCATCAGCACCGGCCAGAGGAACGATCCCCACTGGGTGAGGAAGGTCAGGATGGCGACCGAGGCGAAGGCCGGCTTCGACATCGGGACGATGATCGCGAAGAAGGTGCGCCAGGGGCCGGCGCCGTCGAGCCGGGCCGCCTCCTCGATGCTCGGCGGGATCGAGCGGAAGAACGTGTGGAACTGGTAGACCGAGAAGGCGTTGGCGACGAAGGGGAGCGCCTGGATGAAGAGCGTGTTCCGCTGGTCGTTGAACATGTAGAACAGCGGCACGGCCACCGACTCGAACGGCACCAGCATCAGCAGCAGGACCAGGGTGAAGACGGCCTCCCGGCCCCGCCACCTCAGTCGCGAGAGCCCGTACGCCGCCATCGAGTTGACGAACAGGCCGCCCGTCACCACCACGAAGGCGAGCAGCAGCGAGACGCCCATGAACTGCCAGAAGTGGCCCGTGCTGTCGGAGTTCAGGCTGTCGAGGACGGCGGCGTAGTTGTCGAAGGACAGATGGGTGGGGAGGAAGCCGGACAGCCCGTTCAGGACCTCGTCGGACGGCTTGAGGCTGCCGAGGAGGAGATAGAGGACGGGCAGCGCGAAGACGAACGCCAGGACCGAGAGGACGGCGTAGTCGAGGAAGCGGCGCAGTGGTCCCCGGGACAGGCCGCCACCCGCGCTCCCGCCCACACCCGGGTGCGTACTCGTGGTCGTGGTCATGCTCAGTCCTCGTTGTCGGGCCGGACGACGCGGCGCTGGATCAGGGTCAGGGCGACGACGATCAGGAAGAACACGACGGTGATCGCGGACGCCTGGCCGATGTTGTTCTGGTCGAAGGCGGTGGTGACGGCCTGGTACATCACCGTGCGGGCCGCGTCCTCGTCGAGCCCACCGCCCTTGACCAGGACGTACACCTGGTCGAAGACGCGGAAGGACAGCACCGAGGTGAGCATCACGACGAAGACGAGCGTGGAGCGGATGCCGGGCAGGGTGACGTGCCGGAACTGCTGCCAGGGCGTGGCCCGGTCGAGCTGGGCGGCCTCGTAGAGCTCGCCCGGGATCTGCTGGAGCCCGGCGAGCAGGATGACCATCTGGAAACCCACGCCCTGCCAGACGGACAGGACGATGATCGAGGCCATCGCGGTCAGGCCGTCGCCGAGCCAGTCGAACGCGCCCCAGTTGCCGAGGCTCACCGCGTCCAGCGCCGAGTTGAGCATGCCCTGGTCGCTGCGGGCGAGGATCAGCCGCCAGATCACCGCGACCAGGGCCATCGGGAAGACGACCGGCATGAAGAACACCGACCGGAAGATCCCGATCGCCTTCAGCTTGCGGTTCAGCAGGATCGCCAGGCCCAGCGCGAGGCCGGTCTGGAGGGGGACGACGACCACGGCGAAGGTCAGGTTGTTGAGCAGCGCCCGCAGGAACGGGCCGGAGAGGTCGGGGTCGGTGAACAGCCGCCGGTACTGCTCGACCCCGAAGAAGGTGGGCTCCAGCGGGGAGCCGAGGCGCACGTTGTAGAAGGAGAGCACCACGGCGTAGCAGAAGGGGATGCCGACGAAGGCGATCAGTCCGGCGACGGCGGGGGCGGACATGAGCAGTCCGTGCAGCCATGCGCGGTCGCGGCGTGACGGCCGTCGTGCCGGTGTGCCGGGGGGTGAGGCCTGCTGCCGGCCTGGGGCCGCCGCGGGCGCGGGTTCCACGGTTTTCACGGAGGGGTCCTCTTCCCGGAGGGGCGGACGGACACGGAGTGCGCCCGCCCCGGCCGATGGGTTCGGCTGAACCCGTTGAGTTCGACTGGACCGATGGGTGCGATGCGGCCGACGGGGCGCGTGGCTACGGGATCTCGTAGCCGGCGTTGTCCGAGAAGTCCCGGTCGATGGCGCGGGCGGCCTTCGCCAGGGCCTCCTTGGGGTCGGCGCCGCCGTAGATCGAGTTGACGGCCTCGCTGAACTTCGCGGTCACCACGGGGTATCCGGCGGTCACCGGACGGGTGACGGCGACGCACGACGCGCTGATCTCACTGTCGCCGCAGGGCTTGGCGAGCTGGTCGGCGAAGAGCTGGAGCGGGCCGCCCTGCTGGTAGAGGGGGCTCGCGGCGAGCGCGGACTTGGTGGCCGGCGGAGCGCCGTTGGCCTGCGTCATGGCGCCGACGTTGGTGTCGTCGAGCAGGAAGTCCAGGAAGGTGCCGGCGGCCTTGGCGTTCTTGCTGTTCGCGCCGACACCCCAGGCCCAGGAGCCCTGGCCGGTCTTCGGGCCGTCGCCGAAGTCGGGCAGCGGCAGCACGACCAGGTCGTCACCGAGCGCCTCGCTGTAGGCGGGGTACATCCAGTGCCCGACCCAGCTCAGGGCGACCCGGCCCTTGGCGAAGGCGTTGCCGTCGGTGTTGGCGTCCGTCACGGCCTTCCAGGACTGGAAGGTCTTCATGGCCGACACCACCTCAGGGGTGTCGAGGGCGCCCTCCGCCTTGCCGTCCTTGAGCAGGGAGCCGCCGGCCGACCAGACGATCGGGGCGAAGCCGTAGGTCCCCCACTCGTTGGCGTAGCCGTTGCCCTCCTGGAGGTCGATGACCTTGCCGTCGGAGTCCTTCGCCTTGAGCGCCTTGAGCGCGGCGTCGAACTCCTTCGCGGTCCAGGCTTCGTCCAGGCTCTTCGGGTACGTCACCCCGGCCGCGTCCAGCAGCTTCTTGCTGCCGTACATGCCGAGCCCGGAGTCGAACATGCCGAGGCCGTAGTGCTTGCCGTCGATCTCGCCCTGCGCCTTGCTCGCGTCGGTGGCGTTGGCGAGCGTCTTGGCGGAGACGTGGTCGTCGATCGGGGCGAGCTTCTTGTTGTAGACGAAGTTCGCCATCGTCGGGCCGTCGAACTCCATGACGTCCGGCAGTTCGCCGGCGTCCGTCGCGGTGATCGTCTTGGTGTAGTCGGTCTCCGGTATCAGCTTCAGCTCGACCTTGACCTTCTTCTGCGAGGAGTTGAACGACTTCACCGCGTTCTGCAGCGCCTCGGACTCGCTCTTCTGACCCTGGTGGGCCCAGACGCTGATCGTCCCCTCACCGCTGCCGGCCTCGGCGGACGTGTCGCCCCCACCGCCCCCGCCGCAGGCGGCCAGCGCCGCCAGGGGGAGGACCAGGGCCAGTCCCGTGCGGGCGGTGCGGCGGAACCTTCTGCTGGTCGAGCTGGTGGTCGGGTTCATGGTGTGTGCCTCCGTGCGGGATGAGGGTGCGAGGGCGGGGAATTCGGGAGGTGGGGGCGTAGGGGAAGTCACTGGGGCCCGCGCGGGCGCGGCGGCGCCGTCGTCTCGCGCAGGACGAGCCGGATGGGCATCTCCACCCGGCCGGGCGGCTGTTCGGTGTCGGGCTCGTCCAGTTGCCGCAGCAGCAGCCGGGCGGCCTCCGCGCCCTGCCCGGCGACCGGCTGGGCGACAGTGGTCAGCCCGACCACATCGGCGAGTTCGTGATCGTCGAAGCCGACCACGGACACGTCCTCCGGCACCCGGAGCCGATGCCGTCTGAGCGCGCGCAACGCGCCCATCGCCATCTCGTCGGACTGGGCGAACACGGCGGTCGGCGGCCGGGACGCCGCCAGCAACTCGGTCATCGCCCGCTCGCCGCCGTCCACCGTGTAGTCGCCGTCCGCCACCAGTGCCGGATCGTGCTCGATCCCGGCCTCGGCGAGGACGTGCAGATAGGCGGCGCGACGGTCGACGGGGGTGGTCCAGTGCAGCGGCCCGCTGGCCCCGGAGATCATGCCGATCCGGCGGTGGCCGAGGTTCACCAGATGCCGTACGGCGCTCTCCGCGCCCGCCCGGTCGTCGATGCCGACCACCGTGAAGCCGGGCCGGGCGCCGCCGACCGTGGAGGCCAGCGGTACCCCGAGGGAGCGCAGCGCGGCGGACTCGTCCTCGTCGGGGATGAGCAGCGACAGCACCGCGTCGACCCGCTTGCGCACCGGGAGCTTGGTGAAGAACCGCTTGCGCGCCTCCGCCGAGCCCAGGTTGTAGAGCAGCACGTCGTACCCGGCGGCGCTGAACACCTGCTCGGCGGCGTCCAGCACGGTCCCGAAGAACCAGCGGCCGATGTACGGGGCGACGACCCCGATCGTGTACGTGCGGCCACTGGCGAGGCTGGACGCCGAACGGGACGCGGTGTAGCCGAGTTGTGCGGCGACGGCCGCGATCTGGGTGCGTACCTCGTCCGAGACGCCCGGCCTGCCCCGCAGCGCGCGGGACACGGTGGACGCCGAGACGCCGGCGGCGCGGGCGACATCGGTGATGCTGACCGTCACGGCGGATTTCTCCCGTCGGATTCACGTCGGTGTGTGTCTGGGGGTGACGTGACCGTAAACCCGGCCTCCCTGTTGCGCAAGCGTTTGCGTTCAGTTTTACTTGCGCTGATTCTCAAGCGATACCGATCCGATCCATGGTCAGCGCACGCGTTTGGGCGCTACGAGCCGACAGGACTGCTGCGCATGCGATACGCCCCGCCCGGCCTCTGCGTGAACGACTTCGCCCTGCTCCGCGAGGACGACGGCACCTACACGGTGCTGCATCTCCAGGGGCCCTGGACCGCCGAGTTCGACCATCTGCGGATGGAGACCTCCTACGGTCGGGCCACCTCGGTCGACCTGGTCGGCTGGCGACCCGAGGGCACCGCCTTCGGCAACGGTCTGCCCGGCCGCTTCGACCAGCAGGCGGTGTGGACGATGCATCCCGTCCGCCACGGCACCGGAAGCGCGATGTTCTACACGGGGGTGAGCGGGCTGACGCCCGAGGGCTGGCCCCTCCAGTCCGTCGGCCTCGCGCTCTCCGACCGTACGGACGGCACGGGCTGGCGGCGCCACGGCACCGGACCGGTCGTCGAGGCCGACGCCCGCTGGTACCGCACGGCCGACCGCATGGGCTGGCGCGACCCGTTCGTCGTCCCCGACGACGAGGGCGAGGGCTGGGTCATGGTGATCTGCGCGAGCGACGCCTCGCTCCCCGTGGAGGCCAGCGGCTGCGTGGCCTGGGCCACCTCCCCGGACCTCGAACACTGGACGGTCCACCCGCCGTTGATCTCCCCGGGCGACGTGAACGAGTTGGAGTGCCCGGTCCTGGAACGCCTCGACGACGGCACCTGGCTCCTCCTCGGCTCCATCGGCGCGACGCGCGGCTTCGACGCGTGGACGGCCCCCCGCCTGCGCGGCCCCTGGACGCGGCACGGCCAACTCGGGCCCACGGGGGCGTACGCCCCCCGCGTCATAGCCGACCCCGACGGCGCCCGAGTCGTCCTGCACACGACCCCCCGCCGGGTCGGCCTCACCGACGCCGGCGACCCCTGCCGGGGCATGCTCGCCCAGCCCAAGTCCCTGGTCGTGGGGGCGGATGCGGCCCCCCACCTGGCCTGGTGGCCCGGCCTCGACGCCTGGCTCGGCGACCCGACGACGGCCCCCGCGCTCCACGCGGTCGGCGACATCGCCCTCGGCGACCGCCCCGTCGAAGTCACCCTGCGCACCGAGGCGGCCGACCGGACCGAGGCGGCCGACCCCTCCCGCCCCGCCCTCACGGTCACCTGCGACGGCAAGAACGTCCGCGTCACGGGCCCGGCCGGCGCCCCGCTCGCCGAGACGGTCCTGCGTGAACCCCCCACGTCACTGCGCATCCTGACGGTCGGCGAGTACGTCGAGGTCTACGCGGACGGCGTCTTCGTCCTGACCACGCTCTGCTACTCCGGCCGCCCCGCCCCCTGGACGGTCACCACCGACGACCACACCGCCCCCGTCCCCGTCCGCCCCCTCCGCCTCCCGAACCCGGACCGCGACGACGCCTCGGCGATCTGGCCCGGCCCCGACCCGACTCCCTGACCCCGGCCGGGAGAACGCCCCGTACAGGCCCCGAACACGACCGCACCCGGCCCGTCACACCGTCGTTCGTGACGGCGGTATGCGGACCGGGTGCGGACGAGAGAGGCCGGGGTCAGGCCTTCTTGGTCTCCCAGAAGATCTTGTCGATCTGGGCGATGTAGTCCAGAGCCTTCTGGCCCGTCGCCGGGTCGGTCGAGCCCTTGGCGGCCGAGAGGGCCTTGAGGGTGTCGTTGACCAGCTGGTGCAGCTCCGGGTACTTCTCGAAGTGCGGGGGCTTGAAGTAGTCGCTCCAGAGGACCGACACATGGTGCTTGGCGAGCTCGGCGCGCTGCTCCTTGATGACGGTCGCGCGAGCCTGGAAGTGCGGGTCGTCGTTGGCGGCCATCTTCTCCTGCACGGCCTTCACCGACTCCGCCTCGATGCGGGCCTGGGCCGGGTCGTACACACCGCAGGGCAGGTCGCAGTGGGCGCTGACCTTGACCTTGGGGGCAAACAGGCGGGAAAGCATGGAGCATTCCTTCCTCGTGATCGTCTTCTCAGATGGGAGATTACTCCCTGCGAGAGAGGTTTTCGCGAGTGCCCCCATGGGCTTAGGACAAAAGTCCGGGGTCTGACTGGGACTGGTGGAGCACTGGAGAGGAACGGACCGGGGAGGTGCCGGGTGATGCAGGAGCCGTCGCAGGAGAGCGAGCGGGGCAGGGCCCTCCTGCCCTTCGGGGTGGCCGAGGTCACGGGGCCGTCCATGGTTCCCACCCTGCGCCACGGGGACCAGCTGCTCGTTCACTACGGGGCACGCCTGGGGGTCGGTGACGTGCTCGTGCTGCGCCACCCCTTCCAGCAGGACCTGCTCGTCGTGAAACGGATCGCCGAGCGGCGCGACGACGGTTGGTGGGTGCTCGGGGACAACGCGTACGCGGGCGGGGACAGCACGGACTACGGGGTCGTCCCCGACGAACTGGTGCTGGGGAAGGTGCGGTTCCGGTACCGGCCCAGGCCCGACGGTCAGCGTTCGCCGTTCGCGCTCGCCCGCTGGGCGTTCTCGGCGGCCCGGCCCGTGTTCGGCGACCGGTCCGCCTCCAGGCGTTTGCGGGCCCGGTAGGCCGCCACGTTGGCGCGGGTCGCGCAGCGGTCCGAGCAGTAGCGCCGGGAGCGGTTGGTGGAGGTGTCGAGGTAGGCGTTGCGGCAGGGTGCGGCCTCGCACAGGCCGAGCCGGTCCACGCCGTACTCGGTGAGGTGGAAGGCCAGGCCCATCGCGGCGATGGCGGCGTAGCCCGCCGTCGCGTTGGACGGGTGGTCCGCCAGGTGCATGTGCCACAGCGGGCTCCCGTCGTCGGCCCGGAAGTCGTGCCCCGAGATCTGCGGGCTCACCGGGAACTCGAGCAGCAACGAGTTCAGCAGGTCCACCGCGAGGGTCTCGTCGCCGTCGTTCGCCGCCTCGAAGACCGAGCGCAGCCGGGCCCGCACCGACCGGAACCGGGTGACGTCGGCGTCCGTCGCCCGCCGCGCCGCCTGCCGGCTGGGCCCGAAGAGATCGCGGACGGCCTCGACCGAGGTGAGCGTGTCCTTGCCCCGGGCCGGCTCCTCGGTGTTGACGAGGCGTACGGCGTAATCCGAGTAATGGGCCAGTTCCACTTGTAGTCCTTACGGGGGCGCTCTAATGTCGTCGTGCGGGTCAAGTAATGGCTGCTCGTACTTACAGGGTATTACGTAGTGGCCGGAAGAAGCGGTACAAGCGGTACACCGAGGAAGGGGACCTCATGACCACCACGGCCGGAACCGACTGGCAGGCCTGGCAGGAGAGCTGGGACCGGCAGCAGGAGCTGTATCTGCCGGACCGTGAGGAGCGGTTCCGGGTGATGCTCGACATGGTCGAGGCCTTCACCGGCCCCGAGCCCCGCGTCCTCGACCTCGCCTGCGGTACGGGTTCCATCACGTCCAGGCTCTTCGCGCGGTTCCCGAAGGCCGTCAGCACCGGCGTGGACCTCGACCCGGCCCTCCTCGCCATCGCCGAGGGCACGTTCGAGGGCGACCGGCGGGTCACCTTCGTCACCGCCGACCTCACCGACCCCGACTGGCCGACCCGGCTGCCGTACGACTCGTACGACGCCGTCCTGACGGCCACGGCCCTGCACTGGCTGCACAGCGAACCCCTCGCCGCCCTCTACGGTCAGGTCGCGGAACTCCTCCGCGACGGCGGTGTCTTCATGAACGCGGACCACATGATCGACGAGTCGACGCCCCGGATCAACGCGGCGGAGCGCGCGCACCGGCACGCGGGTATGGAACAAGCCAAGGCGGACGGTGTCGTCGACTGGGCCGCATGGTGGCAGCTGGCCGCCCAGGACCCCGTGCTCGCCGCGCCGACGGCCCGCCGTTTCGAGATCTACGGCGAGCACGCCGACGGCGACTTCCAGAGCGTCGACTGGCACGCCCGGGTCCTGCGCGAGCAGGGCTTCGCCGAGGCGCGCGCGGTGTGGTGCTCGCCCTCGGACTCGATGGTGCTGGCGGTGAAGTGACGGAGCCGGCCGGCCCGTGACATGAGTGAGGGCCGGCCCGCGACACGAGTGAAGGGCGGCCCGTGACACGAGTGAGGGGCGGTACGGGATGCCCGTACCGCCCCTCGTCCGCTCGTGTGTCCGGTCGGTCAGAGGACCTTGGACAGGAACGACTGCGTCCGCTCTTCCTGCGGGTTCGTCAGCACGTCACGGGGGTTGCCGGACTCGACCACCACACCGCCGTCCATGAAGACCAGGCTGTCGCCGACCTCACGGGCGAAGCCCATCTCGTGGGTGACGACGACCATCGTCATCCCGGACTCGGCCAGGTCGCGCATGACGTCGAGGACGTCGCCCACCAGCTCCGGGTCGAGCGCCGAGGTCGGCTCGTCGAAGAGCATCAGCTTCGGCTCCATGGCCAGGGCACGGGCGATGGCCACCCGCTGCTGCTGACCGCCGGAGAGCTGCGAGGGGTAGTTGCCCGCCTTGTCGCCGAGGCCGACACGCTCCAGCAGTTCATGGGCGCGCTCACGGGCCTGGGCCCTGCTGACGCCCTTGACCTGGATCGGCGCCTCCATGACGTTCTCCGCGGCCGTCATGTGCGGGAACAGGTTGAAGCGCTGGAACACCATGCCGATGTCACGGCGCTTGAGGGCGACCTCGCTGTCCTTGAGCTCGTACAGCTTGTCGCCCTTCTGGCGGTAGCCGACCAGCTCGCCGTCGACGTACAGCCGGCCGGCGTTGATCTTCTCGAGGTGGTTGATGCACCTGAGGAAGGTCGACTTGCCGGAGCCGGACGGACCGATGAGGCAGAACACCTCGCCCGTCTGCACCTCCAGATCGATGCCCTTGAGGACCTCGACGGGGCCGAACGACTTGTGGATGCCCTCGGCCTTCACCATGGCGGTCATGCCGAGACTCCCTTCGGACGGCGCACCGGCAGCACGGCCGTCTTGAAACGCTGGATCGGTGTCGGCGGCAGGGACCGGGAGGACCCCTTCGCGTAGTACCGCTCCAGGTAGTACTGCCCGACGCTGAAGATGCTGGTCAGGATCAGGTACCAGGCGGCGGCGAGGAACAGCATCTCCACCGTGGAACCGGAGCCCTGGCCGATGTCCTGGGCCGCCTTGAGCAGATCCACGTACTGCACCGTCGAGACGAGCGACGTGGTCTTCAGCATGTTGATGACCTCGTTGCCCGTGGGCGGCACGATCACGCGCATCGCCTGCGGGATCACGATCCGCCGCAGCGTCTTGGCGTGGCTCATGCCGAGCGCGTGCGACGCCTCGGTCTGGCCCTCGTCCACCGAGAGCAGACCGGCGCGGCAGATCTCCGCCATGTACGCGGCCTCGTTGAGGCCGAGGCCGAGCAGCGCCGTCAGCAGCGGCGTCATGAAGGACGACCAGTAGTCCTTGTAGATCGGCCCGAGGTTGATGTACTCGAAGACCAGGCCCAGGTTGAACCAGACGAAGAGCTGGACCAGGACCGGCGTGCCGCGGAAGAACCAGATGTAGAACCACGCCACCGACGAGGTCACCGGGTTCTTGGACAGCCGCATCACGGCGAGCAGGATGCCGCCGACGATGCCGATCACCATGGACAGCACGGTGAGCAGCAGGGTGTTCAGGACGCCTTCGATGATGCGGTCGTCGAAGAAGTAGTCGGGGACCGCACCCCAGTTGATCTTCTTGGCCTGCGCGAACGCGTAGACGATCGAACCGAGGAGGGCGAGTGCGATGGCCGCGGACACATAGCGCCCCGGGTGCCGGACCGGAACGGCCTTGAGGGCCTCCGGGCCGGCGGGGGGCGTGTCCGAGGGACCGTCCGTCTTGCTGACGTCAACAGTCACGGGTGGAGCCTTTCAGAACCGAGCCGAGAATCAGGAGCCGCTGTGATCAGGAGCCGCCGTTGATCTTGGCCTCGGTGACGGCGCCGTCCTCGACGCCCCACTTCTTGATGATCTTCTCGTACTCGCCGTTGTCGATGATGGCCTGGACGGCGGCCTGCAGCGCGTCACGCAGCTCGGTGTTGTCCTTGGCGACGGCGATGCCGTAGGGGCCGGCCTCGACCTGGTCGCCGACGATCTGGAAGTAGTCGCCGCCGCCCGAGGTCTTCACCGAGTACGCGGCCACCGGGTAGTCGGCGGAGACGACGTCCGCGCCCTTGGAGCGCATCCGGGTCTCGGCCTCGGGGTTGGTGGCGAAGTCCTCGATCTTGAGGGCCTTCTTCTTGTCGTCCTTGCACTTCTTCGCCTGGTCCTTGGCGAGGTCGTGCGAGAACGTGTTGCGCTGCACGGCGATCGTCTTGCCACAGAGGTCGTCCCAGGTCTTGATGCCCTGGTCGTCGCCCTTGTTGGTGTAGAGCGAGACACCCGCGGTGAAGTAGTCGACGAAGTCCACGCCGGCGCCGACCTTCTTGCCGGTGTCGGCGTCGATGCCCTCCTGGCGGTCCTTGGTGTCGGTCATCGCCGACATCGCGATGTCGTACCGCTTGGCGGCCAGACCACCGATGAGGGTGTCGAAGGTGGCGTTCTGGAACTTGAAGTCCACACCGAGCTGCTTGCCCATCGCCGCGGCGATGTCGAGGTCGATGCCGACGACCTTGCCGGACTCGTCCTTGTACTCGACCGGGGCGTACGCGATGTCGGAACCGACGTTGATGACGCCCTTGTCCCGTACGGCGGCGGGGAGCTTGTCCGCCAGCGGCGCCGCGCTGGTGGAGGCGCTCTCCGAGCCGCCCTCCTTCTTGGTCTGGTCACCGCAGGCGGTGAGCAGCAGGGCGCCCGCGACCGCGATCGCTCCGACCGCGGCTGTACGGGAACGCAGGCCGGTCGTACGACGGGTGGTGCTTGCGGTCATGGTGGGTTCCTCCGGCGGGGGTGGTGTGGAGTTGCCGACAGGTCGACGATTAACACGCGTCTTCGAGTGTGGCGACCTCGTGTGATTACGGCATCTTGCCATTCGGGCATGTGCAATCAGATGACCAGCCATGTCAAAATCGGATAACGGGTGACCCCCGAATGACCTACGAACCGCTGCGGACCTGGTGATCACACCGGACCATGTGCGGGATTCCCCTCTTCCGACCGGAAGATCTTCGGTGCATCTCAGGATGCGGTCGGCTGCGAACTCCGCACACGTGGCTGTACAGGACTTGTCGTGATGTGGCCCGACTTGTCCTGTCATCCGTCGATGAGTCGAACCAACCATGATCGTCTTCAAATGACCTTCGAGTTGTGACCTTCGAGGTATGAAGACGTATGGACTCGTCGTCGGCGCCGTCCGTCCGGTAAGAAGGTTCCTTACACCCCTCATCCGGGGCCCAGGGCGCGTGTGCGGCGCGCCCGTCGCGTCTGAGCCCGCAGGCGTCGCCGTACGTACCGGTGACCTGGGCCTTACGCGGTGCCCGCCCGCCTCCGAACCGGGAGCGGTCACCCTCAAACCATGCAGACCTAAGGGGTACACAAAGTGGCAGCGGAGATTGTCAATCCTCGCACCGACAACGGCGACGGCAGTACGGGCCAGGAAGGCGGCGGGGAGCCCCTCAATTCCCTCGACTCCTTCGACCCCGCGTTCGCCCTGCACCGTGGCGGCAAGATGGCCGTGCAGGCCACCGTGCCGATCCGGGACAAGGACGACCTGTCCCTCGCCTACACGCCCGGCGTCGCGCGGGTGTGCACCGCCATCGCCGAGCAGCCCGACCTGGTCAACGACTACACCTGGAAGTCGTCGGTCGTCGCCGTCGTGACGGACGGTACGGCGGTCCTCGGCCTCGGCGACATCGGCCCCGAGGCCTCCCTCCCCGTGATGGAGGGCAAGGCGATCCTGTTCAAGCAGTTCGGCGGCGTCGACGCGGTGCCGATCGCGCTCGCCTGCACGGACGTCGACGAGATCATCGAGACCGTGGTCCGCCTCGCGCCCTCCTTCGGCGGCGTGAACCTGGAGGACATCTCCGCGCCCCGCTGCTTCGAGATCGAGAAGCGGCTCCAGGAGCGCCTGGACATCCCGGTCTTCCACGACGACCAGCACGGCACGGCGGTCGTGACGCTGGCGGCGCTGCGGAACGCCGCCCGGCTGACCGGCCGTGGGCTCGGCGACCTGCGCGCCGTCATCTCCGGTGCGGGTGCGGCGGGTGTCGCCATCGCCAAGATGCTGCTGGAGGCCGGGCTCGGCGACGTCGCGGTCGCCGACCGCAAGGGCATCGTCTCCGTGGACCGCGAGGACCTCACGCCGGTCAAGCGGGAGCTCGCCGAACTCACCAACCGGGCCGGGCTGTCGGGCTCTCTGGAGGACGCCCTCGCGGGCGCGGACGTCTTCATCGGCGTCTCCGGCGGTACGGTCCCGGAGGAGGCGGTGGCCTCCATGGCGGAGAACGCGTTCGTGTTCGCCATGGCCAACCCCAACCCCGAGGTGCATCCGGACGTCGCCCACAAGTACGCGGCGGTCGTCGCCACCGGGCGCTCCGACTACCCGAACCAGATCAACAACGTTCTCGCCTTCCCGGGGATCTTCGCGGGGGCGCTTCAGGTGCGGGCCTCGCGGATCACCGAGGGGATGAAGATCGCGGCGGCGGAGGCGTTGGCTTCGGTCGTGGGTGACGATCTTGCGGCGGACTATGTGATTCCGTCGCCGTTCGATGAGCGGGTTGCGCCTGCTGTTACTGCGGCGGTTGCTGCGGCGGCTCGGGCGGAGGGTGTGGCTCGGCGGTGAGGTGTGGGGTGGTGGGGGTGCGCCCGGGAGGGGTTCGCCCCCGCCGCCCCTACCCGTCCCATCCTCAAGGGGCTGCGCCCCTTTGACCCCCAGCGTCCGTCCGGTGGGGGCTGGTCGCGCAGTTCCCCGCGCCCCTGAAAGGCCTACGGCCATTTCAGGGCGAAAAAAGCAGGGGCGGCGCGAGAAGCCCCCACCCACCCGCACTCGCCGACGGCGCTGAGGCCGACGTGGGACGGGACGCGTGTCACAGTGGTCCTCGGTTCCATCGGGTCCGGCATCGTCCTATGGTCAGGCGCATGTTCGCTGCCTATGCCGCCCGCATCGACCGTGACCAACCGCTGAACGGACTGGAGTTGGGCGACCGGCCCGCGCCGGAATCGAGGCCCGGCTGGACGACCGTCAAGGTGAAGGCCGCCTCGCTGAACCACCACGACCTGTGGTCCCTGCGCGGGGTCGGCCTCGCGGAGGACAAGCTGCCCATGATCCTCGGCTGTGACGCCGCCGGTGTCGACGAGGACGGCAACGAGGTCGTCCTGCACTCGGTGATCGGCCAGTCCGGCCACGGCGTCGGCCCGGACGAGCCCCGCTCGATCCTCACCGAGCGCTACCAGGGCACCTTCGCCGAACTCGTCTCCGTCCCCACCTGGAACGTCCTCCCCAAGCCCGCCGAACTCTCCTTCGAAGAGGCCGCCTGCCTGCCCACCGCCTGGCTGACGGCCTACCGCATGCTCTTCACCAACGCCGGGGTGCGACCCGGCGACTCCGTTCTCGTCCAGGGCGCCGGCGGCGGTGTCGCCACCGCCGCGATCGTGCTCGGCAAGGCGGCGGGCCTGCGGGTCTTCGCCACCAGCCGGGACGAGGCCAAGCGCAAGCGGGCCCTGGAACTCGGTGCCGTGGAGGCGCTGGAGTCCGGGGCCCGGCTCCCGCAGCGCGTGGACGCGGTCATCGAGACCGTCGGAGCCGCCACCTGGTCCCACTCGGTGAAGTCCCTGCGTCCCGGCGGCAGTCTCGTCATCTCGGGCGCCACCAGCGGCGACCGGCCCTCCCACGCCGAACTGACCCGCATCTTCTTCCTCGAACTCAAGGTCGTCGGCTCCACCATGGGGACCAAGGACGAGTTGGAGGACCTCCTGTCCTTCTGCGCCACGACCGGTGTCCGCCCCGTCATCGACGAGGTGCTGCCCCTGGACCGTGCCCGCGAGGGCTTCGAACGCCTCGCGGCAGGCGACCAGTTCGGCAAGATCGTGCTCACCAGCCCCTGACGGCTTCCCTTTCTCTCGGTGTGGCGACGGCCGGCCCGGATCCCCGGGCCGGCCGTCGCCATGTCAACCAGGGTTGACACGGCCGGTCATGTCAACGTAAGTTGACAGCATGACCGAAGCAACGGATCTCGCCGAGCGCGCGGGCGACCGTGACCCCCGGATCGGACTGCGGGCCGTCGCCGCGCTGCGGAGGCTGCTGGAGCAGTTGGAGTCGGTACAGGTGCGCAGCGCGCGCAATCAGGGCTGGTCGTGGCAGGAGATCGCCGCGGAACTCGGTGTCAGCAGGCAGGCCGTCCACAAGAAGCACGGGAGGCATTGATGTTCGAGCGGTTCACGAAGGATGCGCGGGCTGTGGTCCTGGGCGCGGTCGAGCAGGCCGAACGTGCCCGTGCGGGGGAGGTGACCGAGGAGCATCTGCTGCTCTCCCTGCTGGACAGGAAGGCCAGTCGTGCCTCGTTCGCCCTGGGCGCGCTCGGGCTCCCTGAGGGTGAACGCCGTGACTCCGTCGCGCGTGCCCTGGCCGAGGCCCGCCGCCGGGGCGGCCTCTCCCGTGCGGACACGGACGCCCTCGCCGACCTCGGCATCGACCTCTCGCAGATCCTCTCCCGCGTCGAAGGGGCCCACGGGGTGGGAGCGTTGGAGTCGGGCGGGGCGGGTCGGCGGCGTCGGTCGTCGGGGCATCGTCCCTTCACCCGCGAGGCCAAGGACGTCCTCACCCGCTCCCTCCGCACCGCCCACGCCCACCGCGACCGCCGCATAGGCGACGAACACCTACTGCTCGCGCTGACCACCCGCCCTGGGGTCCCGGCCGAGGTCCTCGCGGACCATGGGGTGACGTACGAGGCGCTGGAGCGGGTTCTCTATGGGGTGGGGGAGGCCAAAGCGGGCTGAGGGCCTGCGCCCGCTCGCGGCTCACCGGTTCACCCCCGGGGTGCTCGCAGTATCGCCCCGATGTGTGCCGCCGCCGTCGACAGGTGGCGGCGGGCGTCACGGAGTTGGTCCTCCGTCACGCCGTGGTCGCGGGCCGCGTCGCGGATGTCGTCGCGGAAGCGGTCCAGGAGACGGTCGAGGTCGCGGGACGGATCGCCGGTGGGCGTCTCGTGCACCCAGGCGGGCTCGTAGTCGGCCGGGAAGTCCTCGGGGGTGGTCGAGTACTCGGGCTCTCCGCCGCCGGCGGGGGTGGTCGCCGTCCGTCCGAAGCCGAAGTCCTTGCCGAACTCCTTTCCGAAGTCCTTCCCGAACTCGCCGAACTCCTTGGCCAGCTCGGTCAGGCCCTCACGCACGCCTGTCGGCCAGTCGCCCCGGGTGAAGTGGTCCTGGACGTGGTCCTGGACCCGCTTGGCGATGCGCTGCAACTCCTCCTGGGCCTGGGTGCGGGCGTGCTCCTGGGCCTCCTTGGCCTGGCGGCGGGCGCGCTGGGCCTCCTCTCGGGCCCGTCGGCTCTCGTCCTTCGCGCGCCGGGCCTGCTCCTTCCACTCCTGCTTGACGCGGCGCATCTCCTCCTTCGCGGCCCGCCAGGACTCGTTGTCGGCGTACTCCCCGGACGCCCCGGGCGGGGGCCCCTCCCCGCCGCCCCTGCGGGCCTCGGAGGCCGCCGCCCGCATCTCACGGCGCAGGTCGCCCGCCGCGCCCCGGACGTCGGCCCGGATCTCGGCGGCCAGCTCCGCGACCGACTCCCGGATCTCCAGCTCCAGATCGGCCAACTCTCCGCTGCGATCGGCCAGTTCGGCGCGGCCCGCGTCGGTGATCGCGTAGACCTTGCGGCCGCCCTCGGTGGTGTGGGTGACCAGGCCCTCGGCCTCCAGCTTGGCCAGGCGGGGGTAGACGGTGCCGGCCGAGGGCGCGTACAGGCCCTGGAAGCGCTCCTCCAGCAGTCGGATCACCTCGTAGCCGTGGCGCGGCGCCTCGTCCAGCAGCTTCAGCAGATACAGCCGCAGGCGTCCGTGGGCGAAGACGGGAGGCATTAGAGCACCTTCTTGTCGGTCGTGCGTGAGGTCGTGCCGTCGGTCGCGTCAGCGGTCCTCTCGGCGGTCGTGCCGTCGGTCGCGTCGGCGGTCGAGTCGTCGGTCGTGTCGGCGGGCGGGTCAGGGTTCGGGGCAGGGGTCGGGTGGGGGTCGTTCCGGCCGCGTCGGGGGAGTCGAGATCGTCCCACGGCTCGTCCTCCGACGGTGGCCTGCGCAGGAGGGCGATGGAGCCGGAGATCGTCGTGGCCTTGAGGCGGCCGTTGCCCGGGCCGAGGCGGCCGGTGACCTTGTGGGCACCCCAGGGGCCGCTGACACGGAGATCGTCGAAGGCGTTGGAGATGGTGCCGCTGGCCGTGTTGGCCTCGACCTCGGCGTCGGCGGGGTGGGGGAGGCGGATGGCGATCTCGCCGGAGACACTGCTGAGGCCGATGTCGGTGGGGCCGCCCGTGGGGTCGAGGTCGAGGATGATGGCGCCGCTCACCGAGTCGGCCTTCACGGTGGGGCAGGAGCCCTCTATGACCGTCAGGTCGCCGGAGACGGAGCTGAGCCGTAGATCACCCGTGAGGGCCTGCGCCTCCACGCTGCCCGAGACCGTCGTGGCGCGCACGGGGCCCGACAGGCCCACCAGCGTGGTGTCGCCCGAGACGCCCTTCACCTCCGTACGCCCGCCCAGCCCGGACACGACGGCCGTGGCACCCACCACGCCCACCTCGACCCGGGTGCCCGTGGGCACGGCGAGCGACACCAGGACGTTGCGCCGCCAGCCCTTGCGGTCGAGCCACTTCAGGAAGCCCTTCCACGGCAGGTCGTCGTAGGCCACGGTCAGGGTGCCGTCCTTCTGCGTCACCGTCAGCGGTGGGCCCTCGACGTCCGCCACCTCCAGACGGGCGGAACCCTCGTCGGTGCCCACGACGTTCACCGTTCCGTTGACGACGCGCACGTGCAGTGCCGTCACCGGCTCGTCGAACGTGAGCTTTCGCGGCTCGGCGACGGACCACTCGGACATGGTGCTGACCTCCTCGACAGACCCGACACAACAGAACACATCAGAACACGCCAGACGCGCACTATCGCGTCTCACGTAATTCACGATATATCGCGGTGTCGGAAAGTCAAGACACCCGTTCTGGTGATCCCGCAGGGATGTTCCTGGGCAAATCGGCCTAGCGTGGAGGCATGTCGACGGAACGCTCCCCGGGATCCCGTGACCCCCGGCCCGCCCCCGCACCCGGCGCGCTCCTGCTCTGCCGGGCGGATCCCGACTCCGTCGCCCCCGTCGCCCAGCTGCTGCGCGAACGCATGCTGCTCGTCCCCGCCGGCCCGGAGTGGACGGCGCTCGTACCGGAGGGAAAGCCCTGGTCGCACGGCGGGGAGCTGGTCGACCGGGTCCTCACCGGCTGGGCGACGGCCCTGGCCGTGGGCGTCCCGTGGCCCGTCCTCGCCCTGTGGTGGGACGCCGACCGCGGCGGGTACACCCTCGCCGCCGGATTCCGCCGCACCGTCGGCTACGTATGGCTCGCGAACGGCACCCCGGCCGGTGAGGACGAGGCGATGCGCACCTTCGCCGCCCGGCTGGGGCTCGACCCGGTCCTGGACGCGGAGTCCCTGGACGACCTCACCAAGCCCGACCCGGCCGCCGACGTCCGTGCCCGCCTGCTGGGTCTGCTCGCCGTCCTCGCCCGCGCGGGAGTCTCACTCCCCGCGGGCCTCACCCCGGGCGAACCGGCCGACCGGCTCCGTGAGGTCGCCCGTGTCCAGCCCGGTGTCCAGCGCATCGAGTGGACCGGCTGGCGCGGGGCCGTCCGCACGGAGCTCGACGCCCTCGAACGCGGCCGCCTGGGCCCGTGGCTGCCCTGGGCGGGCACGCCCAGGGCACGCGCCCTGGCCACCGCCCAACTCCTCGCGGGCCTCCCGCTCACCGGCTGGGGCCTGCACCGCCGCAGCCCCGGCTGGCTCGTCGCCGGCGGCCTCCTGATCGCCCACGGCACCCTCGGCCTGCTCTACGACCTGGCCCACCCGCGCGACTGAGCCAGGCCACGCGACGGATGCCGGTCGCGCCGCGCCCGTCGGAGGAACGGCTACTCGTCCTCGTCCTCGTCGTCCAGCCGCGCCAGCCACGTGGCGAGGCGCTCCACCGGCACCTCGAAGTCCGGATTCAGGTCCACGAAGGTCCGCAGCTGCTCGGCGAGCCACTCGAACGTGACCTCCTCCTCGCCACGCCGCTTCTCCAGTTCCTCGATGCCACGGTCCGTGAAGTACATGGGTCAAGGATAAGTGCGGGAAAACGGCCGGGCCGCACCCCCCGACGAGGGGGTACGGCCCGGTGGTGTGCGGTCTTCGGGCGCTGTTACGCCTCGAACACCTCACGCACCAACTGCTCCTGCTCGGCCTGGTGGCGCTTGGCCGAGCCGACCGCCGGGGAGGACCCGTGCGGCCGGGAGATGCGCCGCAGACGCTCGCCGTGGGGGACGTCCGCGCCGACCGCGAGGTCGAGGTGGTCGATCAGGTTGAGGGCGATGAACGGCCAGGCACCCTGGTTCGCCGGCTCCTCCTGGGCCCACAGGTACTTCTCGGCGTTCGGGTACTTGTTGACCTCCGCCTGGACCTCGGCCCCGGGGAGGGGGTAGAGGCGCTCGATGCGGATGATCGCCGTGTCCGTGACGCCGCGCTTCTGCCGCTCGGCCTCCAGGTCGTAGTAGACCTTGCCGGCGCAGAAGACGACCTTCTTGACCGCGTTCGGGTCGACCGAGCTGTCGCCGATGACCGGGCGGAACTCGCCGCTCGTGAACTCCTCCGCCTTCGACGCGGCGGCCTTCAGGCGCAGCATCGACTTCGGGGTGAAGACGACCAGCGGCTTGTGGTGCGGGTTGTGCACCTGCCACCGCAGGAGGTGGAAGTAGTTCGACGGCAGGGTCGGCATGGCGACCGTCATGTTGTTCTGCGCGCACATCTGGAGGAAGCGCTCCGGGCGGGCGGACGAGTGGTCCGGGCCCTGGCCCTCGTAGCCGTGCGGGAGCAGCAGGGTGACGCCGGACGTCTGGCCCCACTTCTGCTCCGCCGAGGAGATGAACTCGTCCACGACCGTCTGGGCGCCGTTGACGAAGTCGCCGAACTGGGCCTCCCACATCACCAGGGACTCGGGACGGGCGAGCGAGTAGCCGTACTCGAAGCCCATCGCCGCGTACTCGGAGAGCAGGGAGTTGTAGACGTTCAGCCGCGCCTGGTCCTCGGAGAGGTACATCAGCGGCGTGAACTCCTCGCCCGTCTCGCGGTCGATGATGACCGCGTGACGCTGGCCGAAGGTGCCGCGCTGCGAGTCCTGGCCGGCGAGCCGGACCGGGGTGCCCTCCAGGAGGAGGGAGCCGACCGCGAGGGTCTCGCCCATGCCCCAGTCGATCGTGCCGTCCTCGACCATGGCCGCCCGGCGCTGCAACTGCGGCAGCAGACGCGGGTGGGCGGTGATGTGGTCCGGGACGTTGACCTGGGACTCGGCGATGCGCTTGACGGTCTCCGCCGTGATCGCGGTGTTCACCGCGACCGGGAAGCCGTCCTGCGGGTCGTGGATCTCGCCCGACACCGGCTGCGAGGTGGCCTCGCGGACCTCCGTGAAGACCTTCTCCAGCTGGCCCTGGTAGTCCTGCAGCGCCTGCTCGGCCTCTTCCAGGGTGATGTCGCCGCGACCGATGAGGGACTCGGTGTAGAGCTTGCGCACCGAGCGCTTCTTGTCGATCAGGTCGTACATCAGCGGCTGGGTGAAGGCCGGGTTGTCCGACTCGTTGTGACCGCGGCGGCGGTAGCAGATGAGGTCGATCACCACGTCCTTGTTGAACGCCTGACGGAACTCGAAGGCGAGCCGCGCGACGCGGACCACGGCCTCCGGGTCGTCGCCGTTCACGTGGAAGATCGGGGCCTCGATCATGCGGGCCACGTCCGTCGCGTACATCGAGGAACGCGAGGACTCGGGGGCCGCGGTGAAGCCGACCTGGTTGTTGATGACGATGTGGACCGTGCCGCCGGTGCGGTAGCCGCGCAGCTGCGACATGTTCAGGGTCTCGGCCACCACGCCCTGGCCCGCGAAGGCCGCGTCGCCGTGGAGGGCCACCGGCAGGACCGTGAAGTCCGTGCCGCCCTTGTTGATGATGTCCTGCTTGGCGCGCGCGACGCCCTCCAGGACCGGGTCCACGGCCTCCAGGTGCGAGGGGTTCGCGACCAGGCTGACCTTGATCTGCTCGCCGTCGAGGCCCGTGAAGGTGCCCTCGGCGCCCAGGTGGTACTTCACGTCGCCGGAGCCGTGCATCGACTTCGGGTCGAGGTTGCCCTCGAACTCGCGGAAGATCTGCGCGTACGACTTGCCGACGATGTTCGCCAGGACGTTCAGCCGGCCGCGGTGGGCCATGCCGATGACGACCTCGTCGAGCCGGGACTCCGCCGCCGAGTCGATGACCGCGTCGAGCAGCGGGATGACCGACTCGCCGCCCTCGAGGGAGAAGCGCTTCTGGCCGACGTACTTGGTCTGCAGGAAGGTCTCGAAGGCCTCCGCCGCGTTCAGCCGGCGCAGGATGCGCAGCTGCTCCTCGCGCTCCGGCTTGGTGTGCGGGCGCTCGATGCGGTCCTGGATCCAGCGGCGCTGCTTCGGGTCCTGGATGTGCATGAACTCGATGCCGGTCGTGCGGCAGTACGAGTCGCGCAGGACGCCGAGGATGTCGCGGAGCTTCATCAGGGACTTGCCCGAGAAGCCGCCGACCGCGAACTCGCGCTCCAGGTCCCACAGGGTGAGCCCGTGCTCGGTGATGTCCAGGTCGGGGTGCTTGCGCTGGCGGTACTCCAGCGGGTCGGTGTCGGCCATGACGTGGCCGCGGACCCGGTAGGAGTGGATCAGCTCGAAGACGCGGGCGGCCTTGGTGACGTCGTCGTCGTGCGACGCGTCGATGTCCTTGAGCCAGCGGACCGGCTCGTAGGGGATGCGCAGGGCCTCGAAGATGTCGTCGTAGAAACCGCCCTCGCCGAGGAGGAAGTTCGCGACGATCCGCAGGAACTCGCCGGAGGCGGCGCCCTGGATGACCCGGTGGTCGTACGTCGAGGTCAGGGTCATGACCTTCGAGATACCGAGCTTGTTGAGGGTGTCCTGGGACGTGCCCTGGAACTCGGCCGGGTAGTCCATGGAGCCGACGCCCATGATGACCGACTGACCGGGCATCAGACGCGGGACCGAGTGGACGGTGCCGAGGCCGCCGGGGTTGGTCAGGGAGACCGTGACACCGGTGAAGTCGTCCATCGTCAGCTTGCCGTCACGGGCGCGGCGGACGATGTCCTCGTAGGCCTGCCAGAACTCGAAGAAGTTCAGCGTCTCGGCCTTCTTGATGCCCGCGACGACCAGCTGGCGGTCGCCGTTGGGCTTCACCAGGTCGATGGCGAGGCCGAAGTTGACGTGCGGCGGCTTGACGAGGGTGGGCTTCCCGTCCTTCTCCGCGTAGTGCCAGTTCATCGACGGCATCGTCTTGATGGCCTGCACCATCGCGTAGCCGATCAGGTGCGTGAAGGAGATCTTCCCGCCCCGAGCGCGCTTCAGGTGGTTGTTGATGACGATGCGGTTGTCGAACAGCAGCTTCACCGGGACGGCGCGCACGGACGTGGCCGTGGGCAGCTCCAGGGAGGCGTTCATGTTCTTCGCGACCGCGGCGGCCGGGCCGCGCAGGGTGATCAGCTCCGGGCCCTCGGCGGCGGCAGCGGCGGGCGCGGCCTGCTTCGCGGGGGCGGCGGCCTTCGGCTTGGCCGGCGCGGGCGCGGCGGCCGCGGGCTTCGCGGGGGCCGGGGCCTGGGCGGCGGCGGGCTTCGGGGCAGCCGGGGCGGGGGCGGCCGGGGCGGCGGGTGCGGCCTGGGCCGGGGCGGCGGGGGCCGCGGGTGTGGTGGTCGCTGCGGGCCCCGTGGCCGCAGAGCTCGCCGGAGCCGAGGCGGCAGCTGCGCCTGGCTTGTAGTCGGCGAAGAAGTCCCACCAGGCTCGGTCTACCGAATTCGGGTCCTGGAGGTACTGCTGATAGATCTCGTCGACGAGCCACTCGTTCGGACCGAAGGCCGCGGCGGGGTTCTTACCCGCTTGGTCTGCGTCGGTCGAGATGCTCGAGTTACTGGGGGACTGTGGCGACACGGCGGCAACCGCCCTCTTCCGCTTCACAAGGTGATGGACAGCGGGAATCAAGGCTACGCCCCCGTGGCCGGGAAGGTCAGGCCGAGTCCGCTCTTCGTCGCGTAAGTCACATCGGAATGCGTGTTTCGGGGGTGGAAATGGCGGGAAACAAGCGTGGTTCCGGTCTGGAACGGGGGTGGGGGGTGGGGGCCGGGCATGCGTCGGGTGGGGCCTGCGGGGATGTGTACGCGGCCCTCTGCTCGAACGCACCTGATCACACGTGTCCGGCTGGGCGGATCTGCCATGGATCTTGTGGCTCCGGTTCGAACTTTACGTCAACTTGGGGAAGATGTAAGCCCCGGGAGGATGAGCGATATCTAGCAATGGTGGGGGGATTCAGCCAGGTGGGATGTGGGTATCGGGGGATTTTTCCGCCCCCGCCGCCCCTACCCGTCCCATCCTGTCCCTGGGGGCTGCGCCCCCAGACCCCCCTGGGTGTGGGGGTGGGTGAGGTGAGTGGTCGGGTGCGGGTGGGTGGGGGTTGCTCGCGCAGTTCCCCGCGCCCCTAAAAGCCTGCGGGCACCCGGCGCCTGAAAGCGGGCGGTCAGCCGGCGCCTGAAAGTCTGCGGTCAGCCGGCGCATGGAAGCATCAGTCAGCCGGCCCTGAAAGCCTGCGGGCACCCGGCGCCTGGAAGCGGGCGGTCAGTCGGCGCTGGGAAGCGTGCAGGGCGGGGGCGTGCCTCTGGTGAGCGGGGCTTTCGGGCTCTGGGAGGGGGCGGCTCGACGTGGCCTGGGGTGGCTGTGGGGCCGTTGTGGCCCTGGTGAACGCGGGGTCCCGGCCCGGGGGGCTAGGTGGTGGCTGGGCCCTGGGGTTTGGGGGGGATGCCTGGGAGGGCTACCTGGATTCGGCAGCCCTTGGGGGATTCGGCCACTCCGATGCGGCCGCCGTGGAGGTCGACCGCCCAGCGGGCGATGGCGAGGCCAAGGCCCGTGCCGCCGTCGCTGCCTGGGCCGTGGGGGGAGCTCACCGCGCCCCGGTTGAAGCGTTCGAAGACGCGGTGCCACTCGGATTCGGGGATGCCGGGGCCCTCGTCCAGGACCTCCAGCTCCAGTGACTCCGGGGCGGGCCCCCGCCGGGCCTTCACCGTGACGCGGCCGTGCGCCGGGCTGTGCTTGACCGCGTTGTCGATGAGGTTGGCGACGACCTGGTGGATGCGTTCCGGGTCGGCGTTCGCCGTCAGCTCCGGCGGGTGCACGTCCAGGTGCAGGTGCACGTCCGTCCGCGTGTGCTTGCCCGAGTCCGAGGCGACGCCGCCGCGGGCCGAGGAGACCATCTGGGCCTCCTTGAGGACGCCCGAGAGGTACGGCCAGACCTCGAAGCGGCGCCGGCGCAGCGGGACGACGCCGTTGTCCAGGCGGGAGAGGTCGAGGAGGGTCTCCACCAGACGCCCCAGGCGCTCGGTCTGCTTCAAGGCCGTACGCATCGTCTCGGGATCGGCCTGGGTGACGCCGTCGACGATGTTCTCCAGGACCGCGCGCAGGCCCGCGATGGGCGTACGCAGCTCGTGGGAGACGTTCGCCACGAGCTCCTTGCGCTGGCGGTCCTGGGCCTCCAGCTCGTCCGCCATGAGATTGATCGTGTGGGCGAGGTCGCCCAGCTCGTCCCGGCGGTTCTCGCTGACCCGGCGGGTGTAGTCGCCGCGCGAGATGGAGCGGGCGACCGCGTTCATCTCGTCCAGGGGCGCGGTGAGTGAATGCGCCACGAACTGCGTTATCAGGAGTGTGGCGATCATCGAGAACACCGTGATGAAGCGCAGCTCCGTCTTGGTGTGCACCGCGATCATCGACAGACCGGTGGTGATCAGGACCGAGATGACGACGAGCGCGCCCAGCTTCGTCTTGATCGAGAAGGGGCGCACCCCGCCGAGCGGGCCCGCGCCCTTCCGCGACTGCGCGCCACCGATACCCCGGTCCCGGGACCTCGGGTCACCGACTCCGCTCATCACGCCACCAGCCCCCTGTGCCTACGTACCGACGTACCTGCGTGCCTGTGTGGATCCTGTCGCGCACGCGGTGCGGGCACGGGGTCAGGGATTCGGGGTCTCCAGGGCGTACCCCACACCGTGCACCGTGCGGATCCGCTCCGCGCCGATCTTCCGCCGCAGCGCCTTGATGTGGCTGTCCACGGTCCGCGTCCCGGACGCGTCCGCCCAGTCCCACACCTCGGCGAGCAGCTGCTCGCGCGAGAGTACGGCACGCGGGGTGTTCGCGAGACATACGAGCAGGTCGAACTCGGTGGGCGTGAGGTGCACGTCCTCGCTGCGCACCCGAACACGGCGCTGCGCGTGGTCGATCTCCAGTTCGCCGAGGCGCAGGATGCCCGAGCGGGGCGTCGTGGCGGCCAGCGCGGCCCGCTCGACGCGGCGCAGCAGGACGTGCACGCGCGCGGCCAGCTCACGCATGGAGAACGGCTTGGTCATGTAGTCGTCGGCGCCGACGCCGAGCCCGACCAGCATGTCCGTCTCGTCGTCCCGGGCGGTGAGCATCAGCACCGGGACGGGCCGCTGGGCCTGGACGCGCCTGCACACCTCCAGGCCGTCGAAGCCGGGCAGCATGATGTCGAGGATCAGCAGGTCGGGCTGCCAGGCCTCCGCCGTGTCCACCGCGGCCGGTCCGTCGGACGCGGTCTGCACGACGAAACCCTCGGCGCGCAGGCGGGCCGCGATGGCGTCGACGATCGTCGGGTCGTCCTCGACCACGAGCACGCGGCGCTGTGCGCCCGGCGTCGCCGTGGCGCTGTTGTGGGTGGTGTGTGTCTGCTCCATCGCCCGCCCCTGTGTTGCTTTCCGGAATCCGTGGGGTGATCCCTTGACTACGCATGGCTGCGCATGACTGCGATTGACGCTTGAATGATCGGCGTCAGGCAAGCAGGGTACGGGCAGTCACCGCACCAGGGCTATCCAGGTCGGACCGCGAGGTGCACCACGTCCGGAACTCCTCGGGCAACCGGGATCTCTTCGGTACGCACCTGTTGGAACCCGGCATTCCCCAAGGTTTCCTCGAATTCCGCAGATGGTTGGGCCGACCACACGGCAAGCACCCCACCTGGCCTCAACACCCTTGCGCAGCTTGCCAGTCCGGTCGGCGAGTAGAGGCTGTCGTTGCTCTCGGAGACGGTCCAGTCAGGGCCGTTGTCGATGTCCAGGCAGAGCGCGTCGAACGTGGCGGAAGTCTCATTGACGTACTCGACGAGATCGGCTTCCACGATCTCCGTACGGGGGTCGGCGAGGGCCCCGGCGGACACCTCGGCCAACGGTCCGGCGCGGTGCCAGGCGATGACGGAGGGTTCGCGTTCGACAACTGTGATCGGACCCCAGCGCGGGTCCGCGGCGGCGTGGGCGAGGGAGAAGCCGACGCCCAGACCCCCGATGAGCACACTTGGCCGAGAACGGCCGTCCACGGGATGCAGGGCGTCCAGGATGTCCAGGGCGGCGTCGACCAGCCGCCGTTCCGAGCGGCCGTCCGAGGTGTCCATCAGGAAGCACCCGTTGGCGATGATCTGCAACAGCTCTCCGTGCCGCCGCAGCACCACTTCGCCGTAGGGGCCCTCGCGCCGGTCGATGACTTCGGGTTCGTCGGTGATGGGCATCCACCCATCCTTACGTGTCCGTGGCGCGCGGGCGGCCGAATTTCGGCGCGTCGGGCGGGACTTCGGACGTGGTGGGCGGGACGCCAGAGCACCGGGCGGACTTCAAAGCGTCGGGCGCATTTCATAGTGCTGCGTGGACTTCGGAGTGCCGCGCGGACTTCAGAGCGACAGGCCGTGGCCGTACGGGAAGACCGGGGCCTCGGGGTCGTTGGGGGCGTCCGGGCGGGACGCCTCGGACGCGGGCGTGGAACGCGGGAGGGCGAGGGGCAGTCGGCCCTCCGCGCGGGCCCGGCCGAAGGCCACGTCGAGCAGGGCCGTGTCCGAGGCCCCGTAGTCGACGACGAGTGCGGCGGCCTTCGCGGCGATCTCCGGGAGTACGGCGGGCCGTTCCAGGTTGACGCAGACCAGGGTGGGCACGGCCGTCAGCAGCGCCAGGATCTCCGTCAGCCGCGCCGCGTGGGGCGTGCGCAGCCGCAGTACGGCCACGTCCGCGTGGGCCGGGTCGGCCACGACATTGCCGTACAGGGACGCCGTCTGCGCGGCCACTCCCTCGACGTACAGGTTCGGGCGGTCGGTGAGCGGGAGGAGGGAGTGGTTCGTCAGGACGGTGAGCGAGCGGCGCTGGGCGGCCTCGCCGAGGGCGGTGAACTCAGCGGCGCCGACGGTCTCCTCGGCGCGGTCCGGGTCGACGTACCGCCGCTCGAAGAGGCCGAGGACGAACTTCTCGCGCAGGAGGCGGCGGACGGAGGCGTCGACGCGCTCCTGAGTGATCCGGCCGGAGCGGACCAGTTCGACGATCACCTCCGGGCACTGTTCGCCGCCGAACTGGTCGGCACCCGCGTCCAGGGCCTTCGCGGCGCGTGCGGTGACGGTGGCGTGGGTCACGTGCGGTTCGCCGTTGGTGGGCGTGTCGGTGAGCAGGCCCCAGTCGGTGCGGACGACGCCGTCGAAGCCGAGGCGTTCGCGCGGCATGTCGGTGGGCGGCATCAGTTGCGCGCATCCGGCCTCGACGGCCGCCCGTAAGGGCGCGGGACGGTGGTCGTGCGTGGTGCCGCCGGGGGAGTGCTTGACCATGGCGGCGACCGAACGCGGGCCGAGCCGGGGCCCCTGGAGGCCGCGTACGTACGCCCTGACCAGCGTGCTCGCGACCTCGGCGGACGAACCGAAGGTGCCGGCCCGGCGGGCTTGGCCCGGCTCGGCGCTGAGGTCGATCTGCGGGTGCAGGGCGACGCGGAAGCCGACGGCGAGGTACTCGCGGCGGACGGTGTCGCCGAACTTCTCCACCAGGTCCGGGTCGCCGATCGCGGCCAGGCCCAGGGGCTCGGGCCAGGCCGAGAAGACGCCGGAGCCGAAGGAGGCGCCGGAGGTGAAGGATGCGCCGGAGCCGAACGCGGTGCCCGGGTTGTCGGTGTACGAGTGGCGCGGGTCGGTGGAGAGGGTGACCGGGATGCCCAGTCGGGTGTCGGCCGCGAGGGCCTGGAGCCGGTTGACCCATTCCGCCGTCTCCCGAATCCCGTACCGGCCCACGAGGTCGAAGTGGGTCAGACGGCCGTCCACGACCAGTTCCGTGGTGCCCTGCCGGGGGAACGGCCCGTCGGTCGTCTCGGCGAGCGTCCCGTCGCCGTTCATCGTCACCCTCGTGTGGAAGAGCTGACCCGCCTTCTCCGCGAGGGTCATCCGGGCCAGGAGGTCCTCCACCCGTTCGTCGACGGGGCGGCTCGGGTCGCGGTACGGGGCTGTGGGCATCCGGCAGTTCCTGGGGGAGGGGGACGAGGGCGGCGGCGTTGCCGTGCGGGCCCGTTCAGGGAGCGGCCAGTTCAGGGAAGCAGCAAAGCCGAGTGGGTACCAGGTTTTGGACAAGTGGCCACTCTCACGCGGCACATGGCTTGAAAGAAGGGGCGGTTGACTCGTGTAACCGCCGGTTCGCGCAGGGCTCTTGAGGTCGCGTGGTGTGGGCGTGAGCCGGGGGGCTCAGGCGTGCGGGGTGCGTACGTCGCCGGGGACGAGCGGCGGCTGCGCGTTCTCGCCACGGCTGTCGAGCACTTCGCCCAGCGGGGCTTCCACGCCTCCTCGTTGGCACAGATCGCCGCCCACGCGTACTTCGTCGAGCGGTACGCCGAGGTGGTGGGCGCCCCGACCGACGGAAGGTCCGGGAGCCGGAGCTGTCGGCTTGCTGTGAATCGCGCTCCGGGTGGCGGGGGTCACAGACAAGGGCGTTCCGGGGCGTCGAGGGTGAGGGGAAACGGAAGGAGCGCCTCACCTTGGATGCCGCCGAGACTGTGGACGCCGCCGAGACTGTGGAGGCCGCGAGGCCCGTCCTCGACGGCATCCCGCGGCAGCCTGGCGCGGCACTCGGCGGGGCGCCGGAGCGGGCGCCGGCGGAGGCCACGGATCTCGGGGCGGACCTGGTGGGCCCTGGGGCGTGCGCGGCGGAACCCCGGGCGCGCACGCCGTTCCCCCGCGCCTGGCGGCTGCTCCCCACCCCCGTCGGCACGCCCTTCACCTTCTTCTACGCCACCGTCCTCGTGGTGACTTCCCTCGTCGCCGAGTACGCCGACCCGGCCCTGGTGCACGCCCTGCACCAGGGCTCCAGTACGGATGTGGCGCATCTGGTCCGGATGCCGGTGGCGGTGCTGCTCGCGAGCGCGCTGTGGGTCGCCGGCGGGGTCGGCTCGCTGTACGCCCTCGCCTTCCTGCTGGTGCTGACCGCGCTGGAACGCCGGATCGGCGGATGGCGCACGGCCGGTGTGTTCCTGCTGGGCCATGTCCTCGCCACCCTCGCCACGGAGGTCCCGGTGGGCTTCGCCGTCCTGGCCGGCCACCTCCCCGACAGCTCTCTCCACCGCCTCGACTACGGCATCAGCTTCGGAGTGGCCGCGAGCGCGGGCGCGTTGGCGGGCCTCTTGCCGCCGTGGTCGCGGTGGCCGCTGCTGCTGGGCTTCGGCGGGATGCTGGTGGACGACCTGCTCACCTTCGCGGACCCGATGACCAACTGGGGGCATCTGCTGTCCCTGGCGATCGGGGTGGCGATGTGGCCGGTGGTGCGGCGGTGGCGGCTCGAGTGCCGTGACTCAGGGCCGGCCGGTGAACTTCGCGCTGGTCAGTGGGGCCCGCACCGTCCAGCCCAGTGACTCGTACAGGGCCCGGCCGTCCGGGGTGCCGGCCAGGACGCCGGTCTCCGCGCCCTGTTCGAGGGCGGCCCGGGCGAGGGTGCGCATGACGAGGGTGCCGAGGCCGCGGCGGCGGTGGTCCGGGGAGGTCTCTATCTGGTCGACGACCGCTGTCGCGCCGGTCGGGGTGATCTGGCCGCGGGCCGCCAGGGAACCGTCCGGCGCCGCGACCATCACCCGGGTCACGCCACCGCGCGACCAGGTGCGCAGCCGGTAGCCGTCGGGCACGGCGGCCGGGGGCTCGTGGGGGCCCAGGCGTACGGACATGAGGTAGCCGGGGTCGGGGTCGATCCACCAGCCCTCGCCGAGCCATGAGGTCACCACCGACGGGTCCGCGAAGACCTTGAGCCAGGTGCCGACGCCTGTGACAGAGTCCGCCACCTTCCGTACCGCCCTCTCCTCCACGTCGTCGTTCGTCGCCGCGAAGACGTGACGGGTGACGTGATGGGCCAGGCCCATGTCGATGGTGAAGCCCCACGGCTCGACCACCGGAGGCGCGGCTCCCCGCGAGACGACCCATCCGTCGACCCACGCCCGCACGATTCCGTCCACGCCGACCCCCGCGATCCTTGTAATGGCTGAGATAGCGATAAGGGTATTACGTAAGGGTGGGTGTGCGGCGGGGCCTCCCGTTCGGCCGCCTGCGGACGGCCGTTGTCCGGTGCCGCAAGAGGCTGCATGTGGAGGTGGCCGTGGCCAGCGGGATGAAGGTTTTGTCTGCGCGGCCGACGCAGGAGTTGTGCAGATCAACCTTGCGTTTTTGAGATGGGAAGCCGCTCAACTCGCTGCGGCGTCGATGATGATTGCCCGAAGACGTGCTCGGCACTCGGCGACGAAGGTGGGGAAGGTGCGCCAGTAGTAGGAGATGCCGCTGACGCCCACCGCGATCGCCCAGGCGCGGGCGCGGGCCCAGGTCGCATCGTCAAGGTTCAAGGTGTCCCGGTAGGCCTGTCGTGCTTGTGGCGGCAGATCCCAGAGTGTGGAGTGCTCGGCGTCGGGAAAGCCGATCGAGAGTCCGCCGAAGTCGATGACTGCGTGGAGCTTGCCTTCCCGGACCAAAAGGTTGGTCGGCTTGAGGTCGCCGTGGAGCCACACGTGAGGTCTGGAAGGCTCGGGCAGTGTGAGCGCGGCTCGCCACATCTGTTCTAGGGAGTCGATGTCGAGTTCAGAACCCACTGTGGTTCGGCAATCATCGAGACACTTGGCGATCCACTGGCTGCACGGCCCCAAGCTGCCTCCGCGGTACCAGCTGAGGTCATCTGCGCGAGTTGCTCCCATGAGGTCGATGCTGTGGAGTGCCCTCACGACCGCCGCTAGGTCGACTCCGAAGGCGGCCCAGTCCTGGACGGTGTCCTGGCCAGCCTCGTCACCGTCAATCCAGCGGTAGACCGACCAGACGAGCGGGAAGACGTCGGTGGGCGTCCCAGCGTGGATGGGCTCGGGAATCGGACATGCCAGGAAGGGTGCTAAGCGAGGAAGCCATTCCTGCTCTTTTCGCAAAGACTGCCCCTTCTCGACAGTTCGTGGCAGTCGCACGAGCAGGTCATCGCCCAGCCGATACATGGTGTTGTCCGTGCCCGCGCCTGCGGGCGACAACGGCAGGTCAGCCCACTCTGGGCGTTCTGCCTTCAGTAGTGCCCGGACTAGCGTCTCGTCGACTGGGATCTCATCTTCGTGAAGTGTCACGTCGGAAATCTCACCGCAAGAGGCAACGGGAGGCCAGTGACTTTCTGAGCAAGGCAGGAGGTTCGCCGAAACAAGGACGCCGAAGGTGGCAAACGACAGGACTGTCGCGGACGAGCCGGATTCGAACCAGGCCGGGGATGCCGAGCAGTGGCTCGGCATGCGGTCCCCGGTCACGCCCTCCGATTGAGTTCGTGCGACAGCGCGTATCCGCAACTCGACATCACTGCTGGGACGGTCATCAGGAGAGCTTGTAGTAGCTGTCTCCGTTCGGGAGAAGGGTGTGGGTTCGGAAGGGGTGCCACGCGCGCCGGAACACGGTGGCGAGGTGGCGGTGCGCGACGAGTGCCTCTCCGGCTCGGTGGGATGGATTGAAGGCGTGGGCATGGCGTTGCTGTGCGCGTTGGGTTGCCGTGCGCTGGGCTGGTTTCCGGAGGTGATGTCTCTGGTCGTGGACACGGATCGGAGCAAGTGGTGGGCGCTTGGCCGTCATGTTGGCCCAGTGGCTGATGGGGTCGTTTTCGTGTTGGCCGTAGAGGGGGTGTCGTAGCCGTCGGGCGATCTCGGCGTTGAAAGGGCGGCGGTCCCAGACCGTTCGCTGTGCTTGTTGTCTCCAGTAGGGCGATGCGAAGAGCGAGGCCAGTGCGACGGCTTCGGGATAGACCGCGGCGCAGAGGCGTGCGACGGAGAAAGTCGCTTCGGCTGTGCCGGGCGGGATGAGGATGTTGGCCCGGCGGATCCAGTCGTGCCACGCTTCGCCGTTCTCGTTTTCCGGGAGGGACCAGAGCTGGCCGCAGATGAGTATGGCGGTGAGGACGGCGTCATAGGTGACGGACCAGCCGCGGCGCTGGAGGATGCGCAGGTGTCTGCGTTGTGCCTGGACGATTTCCGGGAGGGCGTCGAGGGGGGTGGTGTGTCCGTCGGCGTCGGACGGGCAGAGCCATAGCCGGTGTCGAGTGCAGACGTAGCGGTGGTGCGGCAGGATCCTGGTGACATCGCCGCCGGGGTGTTTGGCGTTGCAGTGGTGGCAGCCGGGTTGCGGCTGGTGGCGGAACATGGCCCAGTCGGGCTGTGGGGTTCGTAGTTCGGGCAGAGCTCCGGCGAGGGAATGGACGGTCCGGCCGGTGATGGCGGCGAGGCGTTCGGGGACGACGACGCGGCGCATGCCGCCGGAGGCTTCGCGTTCGGTGACGCACCGCCAGAGGGCGTTGATGTCGAGACCGTGGAGGCGGGCCAGACGGCCGATGTAGGAGGCGGCGATCTCGTGCTGTGCGGGCGGGACGGGGTCGGGCAGTCGGGGAAGGAGCATCAGGCGATGCGCCTCCGGCGGGAGCGGGGTTTCTCCGGGGCTGTGAGGGCTTGGGAGCGTTCGGCGGCGTAGTCCACCGGGACTGTCTCCAGAAGCTCTTCTGTGATGCGTTCGCTGCCGTCCTCGATGGCGAGTACGGCGGCGCCCCGGACGAGCTGCGACAGGCTGCCGATCATGCCGCCGGAGCGGTGGTAGAGGTACTCGCCCAGACCGGTCAGCGTTCCGGGCTGGTGGTGGTGCAGCCGGAGCATGGACTCCAGGGTGCCGACCAGGGACTGCCATGCTTCCTGGTCCGTCCTGGAGGCATAGGAGAACGGGGCGGCGGGGATGACGGTGAACCGTCCGGCGATCTGGCGGCCGCGGGTGCCGGCGAACAGGCCCTGGTCCTCGACGTCGATGCCCGCGTAGGCGAAGGTCGCGGGCAGCCGTTCGGCGAAGTACTTCAGCTGGTCGGAGGCTTCGGCGCCGGTGCGGGTGGCGAGGTTCAGGTTGTGCAGCTCGTCGACCAGGACCAGGTCGACATGGACGTGAGCGCCGGTCGCGCAGACCGCGTTGACGACGTCGGTGATGTTGAAGCGGGTGGGGAAGTCCAGGCCGAAGAACCGGGCGAACTCCATGGCGAGCATCTTCGGTGTGGCGGCCGGCGGGACGGTGACATAGACGACCGGGAGCCGGGCTCGGTCGCGTGGGTGGCGCTTGCGGACCGCGATCTCGTGGGCCCGCCCGAGTTGGGAGAGGGCGGTGGTCTTCCCTGTGCCGGAGGCGCCGCTGATGATGACGCCCCGACGGGCGGAGATCTGCTGCCGGTTGAGCTGGACCAGGAGCCGTGAGGTGGCGATGACCTTCTGGATGGTCGGGGTGTTCACCAGCGGCAGGTCGCCGTGGTAGTTCCGGCGCACGTCGTCGTGGTGCAGGTTCTCCTTCTGGGACAGGGCGGCCTGTTGGGCTGCGGTCAGCAGCGGGGGCGGGGACGGTTCGTGCTCGACGAAGCGACGCCATCCCTCCTTCGTGGTCAGCGGGCTGTCCGGCGGTGGCTCCTGCCCCGTGGCCTGCTGCGGGACGAACGAGGTGCGGGAGGGCCTGGTCATAGCCACCTTTCGGCTTCTGCGTGGGCGTCGAAGACACCGAACGGGATCACCTCGTCCGGTTCGGTGCTGGAGTCGGGCGGGGCTGGTTCCGGGGCGGCGCGTGGTGAGGGCGGCCGGTGAGAGGCGGCTGCGACGCGTGTGCGGCCGACGACCTTCGCAGTGCGGGTGTCCGGGCCGTCCTCGGCGCGGGTCAGCAACTCGTCCAGGACCCGGGCGACCGCCGCTTCATTGGTGTCGTCCAGTCCGGCCTCGGCGGCCAGCCGACGGGCGTGCTGCCAGGTGAAGTCCGCGAACGGCGCGTTCACCAGCGGAAGATGCACCCAGGGGACGGTGACCCAGCCCCGCTGGGTGCGTACGAATACCTGGGACAGGTCGTAGGGGTCGTAGTGGATCTCCCAGAGACCGCGCTTGGCCGCATGCCCGGAGTGCTGGCGCCGCAGAGGCCCCAACTCGGCGCTGTCGTAGGTGCGGTAGTTGATCCGGATGCCGTAGCCGTTGACGGCCCGCCAGGTCACCGGCAGCAGTTCCAGGTAGTCCTCACCGCGCAGGACCAGCGGCAGGTAGCCGCAGGCCGCGACCAGGGAGGTGTACTTGTCGTTCGGCGACATCGCCTTCTTCGGGCGGAACGGGTCGCGCAGAGCATCGTGCGCTCTGGCTTGCCACCCGGCCAGCAGCCACTCGTCCAGCAGGTCCTGGAGTTCGGGGACCGTCCAGACGGCCCGGTCCTCGATCCGTTCGCCGCGGCGAGAAACCTCCCGCCCGGTGTAGGCGGGAAGGTGCTGGACGAACAGCGTGTTGATCGCGGAGAACGTCGCCTCCACGATGGCCTTGTCGGTGGGCGTGCGCGGACGTGCTCTCTGCACCGAGATGCCGAGCCGGTCGCAGGCCCGTACGAAGGTGTCGGAGATGAACACCTTGCCGCCGTCGATGACGACGGTGTCCGGCACGATCACCGGTTTCGCCGCGGCCTGTTCCATCCGCGCGTCCACGTCGAGCAGCCGCAGGTGCGGCATCCGCGATGCCGCCATCCGCAGCGAGGCGGGCCAGCCGGGCCGCATGGGCTCGGGCACCAGCATCCGGGCCAGCAACAGCGAGGCGTCCACCGCCTTGGTGCCCACCGGCCGCAGTACCGCGGCGCAGATCGTCCGCGTCGCGACGTCGACCGCGATCGTCAGATCCGCGCGGGCTGTCAGCCCTGAATCGAGCACCACCATCACATCCAAGGGGGTGGAGTCGATCTGTACTTGTTCCCCGGGACGGTCCGCGAACGTCGGGGTGAACGGGCCTTCGGGTCGGTTCGCCGTCTGCCGCCGCGTGACGGCCGAACCAAAGGTGTGCCTCCCCGCGGAGAGAACGTCGATCAGCTTGTAGAAGGTCCGCTGACTCGGCAGTGGCACCACCCCTTCGCCGTGGGTGGCCTCCACCAGCTTGACCACCCGGCGGATCAGCCGCGACCGGGTCCCTGTCGAGGCGTGCGTCTCCGCTTCCAGGGCCTCTTGGACGGCCGCGACCAGCCGGGCGTCCGCCCGCCCCGTCGCCTCCCAGGTCTGCGTCGCCCGCTGGTCCACCAGCCCCCAGACCCCCTGCCGGACGTAGCGCGACCGTCGGCTCTGCACGGTTCGAACGGTCACCCCCAGCTCTCGCGCCTTCGCGGCCATCCGCTCCATCAGCGAGAAGGCAGCCGGGTCATAGCCGGGGCGCGGCGGCGTGCCCGGCACGGTGCCGGGCAGCAGCCCGGTCTCGACCTCCACCATGTGCCGTTCCCACTCGCGTGCCGCCTCCCGCACCGGCTCCGGCAGCGTTGCAAGCAACGCGGACGGCTCCACCGCGGGCAGCGGCTCCGTGCCGGTGACGGTGAAGTCCGGCGCCGCCATCAGGTGCGACGCCAGCACCACCGATTCCGCCCCCGTCGCAGACCGCAGCCGCACCGACGTGCCGGCGAGCGCCACCACCTGGTGATCCCCGTCGTCGTAGGTGACCCAGTCGCCAGGCCGCAGCACCGGCTTGCCCGGCCCGGCCGTCACCGCCGCACCCCCGCTGACACCAGCGAGAGGGCATGCAGCGGCACCGACACATCCGCCGTCAGCTCGTGCGACCACAGCAGGTGGAACAGCACGGGGAGAACCCGGATCGGATCCCCCACCGCTAGGGCCCCTTCCAGCAGCGGCTGTGGCTCGGCGAAGGCCGTCAGCAGCTCGGAGGCCACGGGCTCCAGCCGGTGCCGAGGGTGGCGGTAGCCCGCCAGCCAGCGCACATTGCGCACCACGATCACGTCCGGCGCCCCCACTAGCCGGAACTCCCACCCCAGCTGAGCGCAGGCCGTCTGCGTCGCCTCGAACTTCGCCACATCCCGCGGCTTGCGCCGATCCGCCGGACGGCAGTCGACCACCACCGCCGTGCCGCTCTCGCGGCGGGCGAAATAGTCCGGCGCATGCGAGACGCTTTTCCCCGCGTCCGAACGCCAGAACAGCCAGAACGGCTGAGACGAGATCCCCACCACCGACGGGTCGAAGTCCAGCAGCATCACATGATCGCGCTCCAGCCAGGACTCGTACCCGATGTGCCCGCCCACCGTGGACGACCACCACAGGCCCGGCAGATGCCGCTGACCCTTGTACGACTTGAACGCGCGTACCGGCACGACATCCTCGAACCGCACCGCCCAGGCATCCACCAGCGGGCGACGGAACTCAGACCCGTCCCGCTCGGCGTACGCGACCTCGAACCCCTCCGCCGGCGGCCCGGAGACCCCGCCCGGCAGTACCCCTAACGAACCTGCCACGACTCACTAACCCGAGCCCGCGACGAAAGGTCACTCTGCAAAGCGAAAGACCGGACGAAACCTGAAGCTGCAAAACGAAGAGATCCACGTCACAGGACATCGTGATCGCCCACAGCGAACGGATGCCGCCTCGGGGAACATTCGTCGGCTCATGTGCATTGAGTCGGCATAGCTCAACTTGACTGCCGAGGGAGAGATCATGGCATCGACGTCCGCACCGCTCACCCTGCCCGTGCTGCCGCTCGACGAGGAGGTCGTGCTGCCGGGGATGGTGGTGCCGCTGGACCTCAACGACACCGACGTACGCGCCGCGGTGGAGGCCGCGCAGGCGGCCGCGCGCGCCGAACCCGGGAAGCCGAAGGTGCTGCTGGTGCCGCGGATCGACGGGGCCTACGCGAGCACCGGCGTGCTCGGGACCGTCGAGCAGGTCGGACGGCTGGCGGACGGGGATCCGGGAGCGCTGATCCGCGCCATAGGGCGCGTGCGGATCGGCGCCGGGACCACCGGGCCCGGTGCCGCCCTGTGGGTCGAGGGGACCCGCGTCGACGACAGCGTGCCGGAGCCGCTGCCCGGGCAGGTCGTCGAACTCGTCAAGGAGTACAAGGCCCTTGCCACCAGCTGGCTGCGCAAGCGCGGCGCCTGGCAGGTCGTGGACCGGGTGCAGGCCATCGACGACGTCTCCGCGCTCGCCGACAACTCCGGCTACTCGCCCTTCCTCACCACCGAACAGAAGATTCAGCTCCTGGAGACCGCCGACGCCGTCGCCCGGCTGAAGCTCGCCACCCAGCTGCTGCGCGACCACCTCGCCGAGCAGGACGTGGCCGAGACCATCGCCAAGGACGTCCAGGAGGGCGTCGACAAGCAGCAGCGCGAGTTCCTGCTGCGGCGTCAGCTCGAAGCCGTCCGCAAGGAACTGCGCGAGCTCAACGGCGAGAAGGACGGCGAGGAGTCCGACGACTACCGGGCGCGCGTCGAGGCCGCCGACCTGCCGGAGGCGGTCCGGGAGGCCGCGCTCAAGGAGGTCGACAAGCTGGAGCGGTCCAGCGACCAGTCGCCCGAGGGCGGCTGGATCCGCACCTGGCTCGACACCGTCCTCGAACTGCCGTGGAACGAGCGGACCGAGGACGCGTACGACATCCAGGGCGCGAAGGGCGTCCTCGACGCCGAGCACGCCGGGCTGGAGGACGTCAAGGAACGCATCACCGAGTACCTCGCGGTGCGCAAGCGTCGGGCCGACCGGGGCCTCGGTGTCGTCGGCGGGCGGCGCGGCGGTGCCGTGCTCGCGCTCGTCGGGCCGCCCGGCGTCGGCAAGACCAGCCTCGGCGAGTCCGTCGCGCACGCCATGGGGCGCAAGTTCGTCCGGGTCGCGCTCGGCGGTGTGCGGGACGAGGCGGAGATCCGCGGGCACCGGCGTACGTACGTCGGCGCGCTCCCCGGACGGATCGTCCGCGCCATCAAGGAAGCCGGGTCCATGAACCCGGTCGTCCTGCTCGACGAGATCGACAAGGTGGGCTCCGACTTCCGGGGCGACCCGGCGGCCGCGCTGCTCGAAGTCCTCGACCCCGCGCAGAACCACACCTTCCGGGACCACTACCTGGAGGTCGAGCTGGACCTGAGCGACGTCGTCTTCCTCGCCACCGCCAACGTGCTGGAGTCGATCCCCGAGGCCCTGCTCGACCGGATGGAACTCGTCCGGCTCGACGGGTACACGGAGGACGAGAAGGTCGTCATCGCCCGGGACCACCTGCTGCCCCGCCAGCTGGAGCGGGCCGGACTCGACGCCGACGAGGTCGTCCTCGACGAGAGCGCGCTGCGCAAGCTCGCCGGTGAGTACACGCGCGAGGCGGGCGTACGGAACCTGGAGCGGTCCGTGGCGCGGCTGCTGCGCAAGGTCGCCGCCCAGCACGAACTGGGTCAGCGGGAGCTGCCGTTCACCGTCACCGACGGGGAGCTGCGCGGGCTCATCGGCCGGCCGCACCACGTGCCCGAGTCCGCCCAGGACCCGGCGGAGCGGCGTACGGCGGTGCCCGGTGTCGCCACCGGGCTCGCGGTCACCGGCGCGGGCGGCGACGTGCTGTACGTCGAGGCGTCGCTGGCCGACCCGGAGACGGGCGCGGCGGGGCTGACCCTCACCGGTCAGCTCGGTGACGTGATGAAGGAGTCCGCGCAGATCGCGCTCTCCTTCCTGCGCTCGCACGGCGCGGAGCTGGAGCTGCCCGTCGCCGACCTGAAGGACCGGGGCGTGCACATCCACTTCCCGGCGGGCGCGGTCCCCAAGGACGGCCCCAGCGCCGGCGTCACCATGACGACGGCCCTCGCCTCGCTGCTGTCCGGGCGGCTGGTCCGTACGGACGTGGCGATGACGGGTGAGGTCTCGCTGACCGGGCGGGTGCTGCCGATCGGCGGGGTGAAGCAGAAGCTGCTCGCCGCGCACCGGGCCGGTGTCACCACCGTCGTCATTCCCAAGCGGAACGAGGCGGACCTCGACGATGTGCCGGCGGAGGTGCTGGAGAAGCTGGACGTCCACGCGGTCACCGATGTCCGGCAGGTGCTGGAGCTGGCGCTGGCGCCGGCGGAGGTCGGGGTGCCCGTGGCTGCGTGAGCGTTCCACTTGGGGGCCGCGGGTGGGGGCGCGTGCGAGTGAGTGGTCGGGTGCCGGTGGGTGGGGCTTCTCGCGCAGTTCCCCGCGCCCCTGAAGGAGCCTTCGGCCCTTCGATGAAAAGCACGGGGCGCAGCCCCTGCTTTTCAGGGGCGCGGGGAACTGCGCGACCAGCCCCCACCCACCCGCACCCGACAACGCACCCGACCCGGCCCTTTTCCCCACGTGGCGGTCACCGACCGCTTCCGCCTGCGAAATACTGACCGGCGGGTACCGGAATCGGAAAGCAGGAGCGCTGACGTGCACGACGAGGGCGGAAACGGCGACGGCGGCGTCGCGGCCGGCATGGACCAGGCGTTCCTGGCGCTGGAGCGCGAGTTGACGGTCCTGTTGCGGCGCGCCCGGGCCAAGTCCGGGGAGATGGCCAGGGCCGTCCACCCCGACCTGGAGTCCGCCGCCTACGGCCTCCTCGCCCGCCTCGACGAGACCGGCCGGCTGCGTGCCACCGAACTCGCCGCCTACATCGGCGTCGGCAAGGCCACCATGTCCCGTCAGCTCCGCGCCCTGGAGCACCTCGGTCTCATCGCCCGCGAACCCGACCCCGCCGACGGGCGTGCCTGGCTCGTGCACCTCACGGAGGAGGGCCGGGCGCGTTTCCGGGCGGTCCGGGACGCCCGCCGCGTCGCCTACGTGCGGCAGCTAGCCGACTGGGACCGGGACGAGGTGGCCCAACTCGCGCGCCTGCTGCACCAGCTGAACCGGGGCGTCGAGGGCTGAGACCCGACCGGGGCCGCTCACCACTCCACGAACACCACGCTCGCGTCGTCGTGCGTCTTGGCGCGGCCCAGGAACTCCCGCTCCACATCGGTGGCTTCCAGTTCCCGCACGCGCTGCACCAGCCCCCGTGCCCCCGTCTTCCGGACGAGGGTGAGGCAGTCCGCCCAGTCGCCCTCGCGGAACGTCTCCACCCAGCGGCCCGCCCCGTCCGTCAACGCGACCAGCGAGCGGACCTCCTCGCGGGGGACCGTTCCCGTGACCGCCCGCGCGGCCACGGCGGGATCCGCGGCGGCCGTCCAGAATCCGCCCTCCTTGTTCCGCACCGTCGAGTCGACGATCGCGGCCGACGCCAAGGACTCCCGGGGCAGCAGGGAGAGACGGTCGTCGAGGACGGCCTCCACCGCGCCGTCCGGCCGCTCGAACAGCAGGGCCGAGTCCGACAACACCAGGTACTCCACGGCCGCTTGCGACCAGCGGGCGAGGGCCACTGTGGCCTGTGGGGTCCGTGGGTGAGAAAGGTCACAGGTTTGGACGTGGGCCCGGGCGGTACGGGAAATGGCCTGTGAGAGCACGTCGGGCAACGGTGAATCCCGCTCCGAAACGGACAGTTCGGTCAGGGTGCCGCCGAGGCGGGAGGTGAACCATGCGACCGAATGTCGACAGCCGTAGCCGTCGGGCGGCGGAGTCACGCCGTCGAGGACGACGAGGGCGCCGCCCTGTCCCCCCGCGGGCAGGGCCACGGACGCGAAGTCCTCGTTGGGGCGAAGGGGATCGCCGGGTTCCGAGACGAGTTCCGTGCGCATTCGGCCAGTCTGCACGAGCCCGCCACAAGATCCGTGAAAGACCGACAACGGTCGCCGTACGACCCGGACCCTCCAGACGGGCCGCCGGGTATGGCATGGAATGATCGTGAGCGGTGAAGCGCGGCGGCGAATACTGTCAAAGCACGTCGCCGACGTCCAACCGGCCCGTCACAGGGGGCATCGGCACGGGCCGGAGGAACTTGCCCGCCAACTCCCCGGGGATGTTCACTCCTTCGGGTGGCGGGACTGATGATGCGGGACCACTGCCCACCGGCACTGGGAGGGTCGGGAGCCGTACCGGGGGGACGGCCGTATTTGACGAGTTGACGGATCGTCACCCGGGCTAATGGGTACACGAGTCAGGAATGCGAGCACCGGTGCAGAAGACGCGGCCTCGGCGCGCAGGCAAGCAGGCAGCTTCGAAGGCCTCCGCGGCCTCCCCGAACCAGCAGGGGACGGCGCAGGCCCCCGCCGTCGGCACCGGGCGGAAGGCGCACGTACGCAACCGGCTCATCGTCGCCGTGGCCGTCGTGGCCGCCGCCATAGCGGGCGCCGGGGCGCCCTCGATCCTCGCCGCCTCGGAGCAACTGCACGACACCCAGCGCCTGGTCACGCTCGCCGAGCAGACCCAGGAGGCGCTCACCCTCGCGCACGCCCTCGCGGACGAGCGGGACGAGGTCACCGCGTACATCGCCGCCGGGCGCCCCAAGTCGGCCGCGCCCAGCGAGCAGCGCGGTGACCGCGTCGACACCCAGGCCGAGGAGCTGAGCGCCGACTCCGACATCTCCGCCGCTCTGCGCGAGGACATCGAGTCCATCGCCGGCGTACGGGAATCCGCGCTCTCCGGGAAGAGCACCGCTCTGGAGGCGCACACGGCGTACACCGCCGTCGTCACCGAGCTCCACGCCCTCGCCGAGGAACTGGCCGCCGAACTGCCGCCGCGCGCGGGCGGCGGCGCCTACGCGCTCGCCGAACTCGACACCGCCGTCCAGCAGGCCGCCGCCGCCCGAGGGCTGCTCGTCGCCGCGCTCAGCGTCCCGACGACCACCCAGACGGTCATCGACCCCACCACCGGGCTGCCCACCACCAGGACCGGCGCCTCGGCCGCCGACGCGAAGCAGCGCGACGCCCTCACCGCCGTCGCCCAGCAGGCCCGCGTCCGTTCCGACGCCGCCCTCGCCCACTTCCGCGAGACCGCGCCCGCCGCCGGACGCTCCTCCTACGACGCCACGGTCACCGGCCCCGAGGCCGACACCGCCGACAAGTACCTGGCCGACCTCACCGACCAGCCCACGCTCTCCGACAGCGAGGCCGGCACCAGCGCCGAGAAGGTCGGCGCGGCCCTCTCCGCCCGCGTGGACCTGATGCGGGGCGCCGAGTCCTCCCTCTACGACCGGCGCACCAAGGACCTCGCCCAGCTGCGCGACGAGGACGTCACCGCGCTGGAGATCCGCGTCGCCGTCCTCGGCGCCCTGATGCTCCTGGCCGTCGGTGTCGCCACCGGCATGGCCCGCTCCCTCACCCGCCCGCTCGCGGTGGTGCGCATCGGCTCCGCCCGGGTCGCCGGCGACCCGGCGAACGAGGAACCGGTCAAGTTCACCGGCCGCAACGACGAGTTCGCCCAGGTCGTGCGCTCGGTCAACGCGCTCCACGCGCACGCCCTCGCGCTGCACGAGCGGCTCGCGCCCCTGGAGGGCGACCGCAAGCACCTCATCGGCCAGCGCCAGACCATGGCCGACGACCGCGACCGGCTGCGTGCCGAACTCGCCGAGGCGACGGCCCATCTGACGAAGGTCCAGCACAGCGTCCACGCCACCTTCGTCAACCTCGCGCTGCGCACCCTCGGCCTCGTCGAGCGGCAGCTCGCCGTCATCGAGTCGCTGGAGGAGCGCGAGCAGGACCCCGACCGGCTCGCCACCCTCTTCAAGCTCGACCACTTCGCCACCGTCATGCGCCGCCACAGCGAGAACCTCCTCGTCCTGGCCGGCCACGAGCACGTCCAGCACCACGCCGGGCCCGTGCCGCTCGTCGACGTCGTCCGCGCCGCGGTCAGCGAGATCGAGCGCTACGAACGCGTCCGCATCGCCGCGCTGCCGCCCGGCGCGCACGTCGCCGGGTTCGCCGCCGACGACCTCAGCCACCTCCTCGCCGAACTCCTGGAGAACGGCACGTCGTTCTCGCCGCCGGAGATGTCCGTCGAGGTCACCGGCTGGCTGATGGAGAACGGCGAGATCACCCTCTCCGTCCAGGACGGCGGGATCGGCGTCGCCCCCGAGCGGCTCGCCCGGCTCAACTCCCGCCTCACCGACTTCGACCCCGAGGCGCCCTACGAGCAGGAGGACGGCGAGGGCCTCGGCCTCGGCCTGTACGTCGTGGCCCGCCTCGCCCACCGGCTCGGCACCCCCGTCCGGCTCCAGCCGCACGGCTCGGGCGGCACCGCCGCCGTGGTCGTCCTGCCCCAGGCGCTGCTGGCCCCCACGCCCGCCGTGCCCGTGGGCACACCGGTCTCCGTCACGCCCCAGTTCTCGCTGCCGGGCGCCGACGCCGAGGCCAACTCCAACGTCCTGCCCGGCCGATCCGTCGCCGTACGCGAGCCCGAGGGCGACGGCGACCCGCTCATCGAGGCGGCCGAGCGGGCACTCCGGGCGAGGGAGGCCGTGGGGACGGCCGCCGACGCCGCGGAGGCCGCCGGGAGCGTCGTACCGGAAGACGACGCACCCGAGGCCGAACCCGGTCCCGACACCGGAACCGGACCCGCGTCCCGGGCCGAGTCCGTGTCCGAGACGACGATGGAGCTCTTCGCTCCGGTGGCCCCGGGGAAGGGCGCCGACGAGGAGAGCGACGAGGACGTCGCCCACGACGCGGGTCCCGACACCGACGCGGACCCGGACGGGGACGCCCGGTACACGGGCGAACCCGACACCCACGAGCGGGCCGCCGACGAGGGGAACTCGGCGCGCGCGACCGAGGGGGCACGGGCCGGGACGGAGGGGCCACGGGGCGACGCGACCCCGCGCCTCACCGACAAGGGCCTGCCCAAGCGCACGCCCAGGATCACCGCGCCGGCGCCCACGACGCCCCGGCCGAGGGTCGGCGGCGTGAACGCCGAGGAACTGCGCCGTCGGCTCGGCGGGTTCCACCAGGGGGCCAGGGAGGGGCGGCGCGACGTCGAGGCGGAGATCGCCGAGCAGTCGGGTGAGACACGGATGCCCGTGCCGCACGAGTACCGGACAGAGGCAGTTGACACCACGGGGGGCACTTCCGAGGAGGAAAGCAGTTGACCGCGCCCATGACCTTCGGACTGAGCAGTGAAGCCCGCAACCTGCACTGGCTCCTGACCAACCTGGTGGAGGAGGTGCCGGGGCTGCTGTCGGTCGCGGTGGTCTCCTCCGACGGACTGCTGCTGCTCTCCTCCGACCCCGGCAGGAACGCCGCGGCCCGCGAGGCCCGTGTAGAGCGCGCGCAGGGCCCCCGGGGCTCCGCCGCCGACCTGGCCACCATCGTCTCCGGCATCGGCAGCCTCACCATCGGCGCCGCCAAGCTGATGGAGTTCGGCGGGGTCAAGCAGACGATGGTCGCGATGGACGAGGGCAGCCTCTTCGTCATGTCGATCAGCGACGGCTCGCTGCTCGGGGTGCACGGCTCCCCGGACTGCGACATGAGCGTGGTGGCGTACCACATGGCGCTCTTCGTCGGCCGCGCCGGCCATGTGCTCACCCCGGAACTCCGCAGCGAGCTGCGCAAGTCCCTGGAGGCCGAGTCCCCGAGGGAGACCGAGGCGGCCGGGAGCCGTCGATGAGCGGCCCCAGGCAGAACAGGGCGCGGGCCCACGAGCCCGGCCGGGCGAAGCGGCCGCCCGCGACGAAGGGCGCGACGGGCACCAGGAGCACGAAGGGGGCCAAGAAGCTCCCCGTGCGCGGCGGCGACCGCAAACCCGCCCGCGTACGCCCCTACTCGCTCACCGGCGGCCGCACCCGCTTCGGCCACGTCCTGCACGTGGAGACCTTCGTCGCCGTACTCGAAGCCCCGGCCGAGCGGCGCGAGTTGCCGAATGGTTCACTCAACACCAAGGTGATGCCCGAGATGCGGGCCATCGTCGAACTCTGCCGCCGTATGCGGACGGTGGCGGAGATCGCCGCGCTGCTGAAGATGCCGCTCGGTGTGGTCCGCGTCCTCCTCAGCGATCTCGCGGACCAGGGAAAGATCCGTGTGTACGGAACAGGTCACGGACCGGGACAGCCGGACCGCGCTCTGCTGGAAAGGGTGCTGAGTGGACTCCGCCGTCTCTGACGCCGCCTCGGCCGGCGTCGACCCCGACGCCTCGGCCGGCGTCACCCCGGGCGTCAAGGACGACGCCCCCCGCGTCCATGTCGACGCGCACGCCCCTCGTCTCGACGTCACCGCGCCCGGCGCCGACGTGGATCCCGCGCCGCCCGGCGCGGAGACCGACGAGGAGCTGAAACCCTGGCAGTCCGATCTGAGCCGGGCCCCCATCGCCACGAAGATCGTGGTGGCGGGCGGCTTCGGCGTCGGCAAGACCACCTTCGTCGGCGCGGTCTCCGAGATCACCCCGCTCAGGACCGAGGCGCTGATGACCGAGGCCAGCGCCGGCACGGACGACCTCTCCGCGACGCCCGACAAGCTGACCACCACCGTGGCCATGGACTACGGCCGCATCACCCTCGACGACGACCTCGTCCTCTACCTGTTCGGCACACCCGGGCAGGAGCGGTTCTGGTTCATGTGGGACGACATGGTGCGCGGCGCGATCGGCGCGGTGGTCCTCGCCGACACCCGCCGCCTCGGCGACTGCTTCCCCGCGCTCGACTACTTCGAGAGCTGCGGCCTGCCGTACATCGTCGCGGTCAACGCGTTCGACGGCAGTGTGCGGTACGAGCCCGAGGACGTACGGGACGCGCTGACCGTGCCCGACCATGTACCTGTCATGATCATGGACGCGCGCAAGCGGGCCTCCGCGATGGAGACCCTGCTGGCGCTGTGCGCCCACGCGATATCCCTCAGCCCCGAATAGTCCCCGGCGGGACGCCACGGGACGCCACGGACGAACCAGGAGACCTGTCCGGATGCGGAAGATTCTCGTCGTCGGAGCCGGCCAGTCCGGGCTGCAACTGGCCCTCGGGCTCCAGTCGCACGGGTACGAGGTCACACTGATGTCCAATCGCACCCCGGACGAGATACGCGCCGGCCGGATCATGTCCACCCAGTGCATGTTCGACTCGGCCCTGCGCCACGAGCGCGACCTCGACCTCAACTTCTGGGAGTCCCAGGCCCCGAGGATCGAGGGCGTCGGAGTCTCCGTCGCCGGCCCGGACGGGGAGCGCGCCGTCGACTGGGTCGGCCGGCTGCGCGGATACGCACAGGCCGTGGACCAGCGGGTGAAGATGGCCGGCTGGCTGGAGACGTTCTCCCGGCGGGGCGGCCAGCTGGTCATCCACGGCGCCGCGGTCTCCGACCTGGACTACTTCTCCCGCGTGTACGACCTGGTGCTCGTCACCGCGGGCAAGGGCGAACTGGTGCGGATGTTCCGCCGCGACGCCGCCCGCTCGCCCTACACCGAACCGCAGCGCGCGCTCGCCGCGGTGTACGTGCACGGACTGGGCCCGCGCCCCGAACACCCGGAGTTCGACGCGGCCCGCTGCAACCTCGTGCCCGGCGTCGGCGAACTCATCGTCCAGCCCGTCCTCACCACCTCGGGCCGCGCCGACGCCCTCTTCTGGCTGGGCCTGCCCGGCGGGCCGCTCGACGTCTTCGGGGGCGTCCGGGACGCGGAGGAGCAGCTCGCGCTGACCCTGGACCTCATGCAGCGGTACACGCCCTGGGAGTACGCGCGCGCCACGGACGTCGAGGTGACGGACCCGGGGGCCGCGCTGACCGGCCGCTACACCCCGGTCGTACGGCACCCCGTCGGGCAACTCCCGAGCGGTGGCCTGGTGCTGGGCGCCGGGGACGTCGTCGTGGCCAACGACCCGCTCACCGGGCAGGGGGCGAACTCGGCGACCAAGTGCGCGGCCGTGTACCTCGCGGCGATCCTCGACCACGGGGACGGGGAGTTCGACGAGGCGTGGATGCGGCGGACGTTCGAGCGGTTCTGGCGGATCGCGGGGCCGGTCACCAAGTGGACCAACACGATGTTGGCTCCGCCGGCCGAGCATGTGCTGGAGCTGGTGGGGGCGGCCGAGGGGTTGCCGGTGGTGGCGGATCGATTCGCCAACGGGTTTGACGATCCGGCGGATTTCGAGGGGTACTTCTACGACGCGGAGAAGACCCGGGCGTATCTTGCGGAAGTCGCGGGGGGTTAGGGCCGGGCGCCTACTGGGTGGGGGCGCGGGGTTCGTCGGCGGGTGCGGGTGTGGGGGGCTTCTCGCGCGGTTCCCCGCGCCCCTGAAAGGCTTGCGGGCCCGGCAGCTTCGACGATGCGGCCTTGGCGGTGTCCTCCGATTCCTTGACGGCGGCGAGTTGGTCCGGGGTCAGGGAGGCGAGGAGTTCCGCGATCTCGGCCAGGCGGTCGGAGGCGGTGTCGTGGTTTCTCCTGTGCTGTTCGGCGAGGGTGAGTTGGCGGTCCAGGGCCACACGGGCCCTGCGGGCCAGGGCGTCGGTGTCCTGTTCGCTGCCTACCAGGCGCTCGACCGTCTCGGCCCGCTCCCGGGCCACCTGCCCGATCACATGGTTCTGCTCCAGCGCCCGGTGCGGGTCCCGGCTCATCAGCAGCCGTACGTAGGGGGAGAGCGCGGTGCTGCTGTTCTGGTACTGCTGCCGGGCCAGCCGGCCGGCCGCGCCCCGGCTGTCGTGGAGGGAGAGGCGGGCCACCGCGAGACGATGGTCGAGCAGCGCCACCTCGGCGCGCTGCCGCCTCAGTTCCTGGCCGGTCCTGCCGTAGGCCTCGGCGGCCTTCTCGGCCTCGCGGTGGAGCCGTCGCAGGTCGGTGAGGAGATCGGCGACCGAGCGGTCCTCGGGGGAGGGGGCCTCGGCGGCTGAGCCGGTGGCGGGGGGTTCGGGCGCGGCCATGACCGGCGTGGGGGCGGTGGTGAGCAGGGCGCCGGCCGTGAGAGCCGTGACCGTCGCCGTACCGACCAGGCGGAGAAGCCTTGCTGACACGTCATCACCTCCGGTGCTCAGGTGGGCCGTCCACCTCGCACCGGCAGGATCGGGGGAGGGAAAGACGGGCGCGCGCCGGGTGGACCGTTCGGTGCCGGGGTGTCACTCGTCGGTGGGGCGCGGCCGCGCGGGCGGCGTGGCGGGTTGCCCGTCCCCGGTGTCCGGGGCACCGGAACCCGCCGGGGCGTCCGGCTTGGACCAGGGCCACTTCAGGCGGCGCCGGGGGTCCGCGTCCGGGGCGTACTCGTACTTCCACAGCTGGTGCAGCAAGCCGCCCCGGCCGGCGTCGACCCGGCGGTAGACCAGCACCGTCGGCGGGCCGCCGGCGGCGTCGGGCACCGGGACCCGGTACGTCTTCGGGGGGTGCCCGGTGATCCCGAGCAGCACGGGCAGGACGCGTCCGTCGAGGGGGCCGCCCACGAAGGGGGTGTCTTGGCTCTTCACGGGACCAGTGTCACAGGACCGGCGTCACAGCAGGTGACCGGCGTCGCCGACGAGGGGCAGGACGCGGCGGGCGAGGGCGCCCACGGCGCCGTCGGAGGTCTCCACGGTGAGGGCGTGCCGTACGACGGCGGCGGTCTGCGGGTCGCGGCCGGCGGTGGCGGTGAGACAGGCGACGAACTGCTCGACGAGCCAGTCCCGCAGCTCGCCGACGTCGGGCCGCTTGCCCTCGTCGAGCCAGATGAGGGAGGCGGCCTCGACGGAGGTGATCCACATACGGACGGTCATCCGCAGCCTCAGGCTCGGCTCGGCCACCTCCAAGTGCCGCAGGATGTGGTCGGCGGCGGCCCGCCGGACCCCGTCCACGATGGCCGTCGCCCGCGAGGTCTCCACGACGCTGCCGCCCTGGAGCAGGGCGCTGAAGCCGGTGTCGTGGGTGTCCACGAAGGCCAGGTACCGGTCGAGGGCGCGGGCCAGGCGGCGGGTGAGGGGGCCCTCGGCGGGCTCGTCGAAGCAGTGCTCCAGCTCCTCGGCGGCGGTGCGCAGGGCGGCCTCGTAGAGCTGCTGCTTGCCGCCGGGGAAGTAGCGGTAGACGAGGGGGCGGGAGACGCCGGCCGCCTCGGCGACGTCGTCGAGGGAGACGTCCTCGGGGGTGTTGTGCGCGAACAGCTCCAGGGCCGCGTCCAGCAACTGGCTGCGCCGCTCTTCGACACTGAGCCGACGGTATGCGCGGGTGGGGGCGTCGGACGTCATACCCGCAGAGTAGTCGGGGGTGGGTGGCGGGTGCCGAGATCGCGTCAGGGGGTGGGGGTGCGGGTTCGTCGGCGGGTGCGGGTGGTTCGTGGTTGCTCGCGCAGTTCCCCGCGCCCCTGAAAAGCAGGGGCTGCGCCCCCTGCTTTTCATCCCGCGGCCCCGTCGCCTTTCAGGCCCGCAGGGGCCTGATGCTTTTAGGGGCGCGGGGAACTGCGCGAGACGCCCCACCGGAGCCGCACTCGCCCACGCACCCGAACCCCCGAGTCATGAGGCGCCCAACCCCTACCGAAGCAGCCCCGAAGACCGCCACATCCGCCGCCCCACACCCCGCAGCACCCCGATGTCGTCCAGGAAGTCCGTCAGGCGGTTCGCCCCGGTCTGCATGATGTCGCGACGGTGCTCACTCGCCCGCACCTGGGCGACAGCCGCCCGCTGATCGAGGCCGACGTTCGCGTAGACCTCGGGGTTGATGAAGGCGACGGAGAAGACGCGGGCGAACTCGCCGGACGTGACGCGGGTGAAGCTCCGGGACAGCCGCGGAGCGGTCACCATCTGGCGGCGCAGTTCCTCCCGGGCGTAGCGGACGTGCCGCGCCTCCTCGACCACATGGATCCGGGTCACGCCCCGCACCAGCGGCTGGACCCGCTCGTCGGGGAAGGTCAGCCGCTGCATCCAGTCGAGGATCTCCTCACCGAGCAGCGTCGCCGTGAAGGAGCCCGGCGTCGTCGAGATCGTCTTGAAGACGCGGCCCAGGTTCTGGTGCAGCCGGCTCACCGGATAGTGCGGGGTGCCGCTCTTGCTGATCAGCCGGGCGAACATCTTCGAGTGCCGGCACTCGTCCTCGATCTCGGTGAGCGCGTAGCGCACGTGCGCGCTGGTCGCGGCCCGGTCGTAGATGTGCCGGACGAGCAGCTGCATGAGGATGATCTCGAACCAGATGCCGAGGGAGGCCAGCGCCGCGGCCTCGTGCCGGGACAGCGCGATGCGCTGCTCCTCCGACATCCTCCGCCACATCGGCGTCCCGTACAGGGACACCAGCTCCGGCGGCCAGAACCACTTCCCGTCCTCGAACGGGGCGTCCCAGTCCAGCTCCTTGTCCGGGTCGAAGGAGTGCTTCGCGGAGGAGACGAGCAGCCGCTCGGCCACCTGTTCCCGGTCCTTCAGGAGACCGAGCGCGTCGCGCAGCGCCTCCGCCTCCGACTCGGGGTTCGTCGAATCCAGCGAGGTCACCGTAGTCATGGCTGTCGCAGCTCCTCGTACGGGATTGCAGGGCGTCACCGGTGTGAGTTACCCACGGTCACCGCTTATGAGACTACTTGTCAGCAAGGCCGTCAATCCTTCGCGCACGACTTGTGCAGTAGCGTGCTGGCGTGTCCATGCCTCCATCACCCCAAGGGCCCTACGGTCAGCAGCCGCCGCACCAGGGGCCGTACGGCCAGCAGCCGTACCCGCCGCATCCGCAACCACAGCCCCAGCCGCAGCCGTACGGTCAGCAGCCGCACATGCCGCAGCAGTACCCGCCGCAGGCGCAGCCGTACGGCGCGCCCCACCCCGCCGGGTGGCAGCCCCCACCGCCGCCGAAGAGCCGGGTGGGGCTGATACTCGGGATCGTCGGCGGGGTCGTCGGGCTCGTGGTGCTGGGGTCCGTGGGCCTGTGGGTCGTCGGGACGCAGAGCACCGGCGGTTTCCCGGAGGCCGAGTACAAGCTGGCCCTGCCCGAGACCGTCCTCGACGGTGAGTACAAGCTGGCCCAGGACCTCTCCGACTCCGAGGGGCGCCAGGTGGAGGAAGAGGCGGACGGTGCCTTCGACGCCCGTGACGTCACGGCCGCCGTCGCGCAGTACGCGCCCGCGAAAGAGGGGACCGAGGGCGCCCTGATCGTGTCGGGCATGTACGGCCGGTTCAAGAACACCGACGCGGCCCGCGACAACATGCTGAAGGGCGCGGCCGGGGTCAGCTCCATCAAGGTGGTCGTGCCGCCCGAGGACTACACCCCGGGCGACTCCGAGCTCACCATCAGCTGCCAGGTCGTCACCCAGAACCAGGCGGGCAGCGAGATCACGTACCCGATGTGCGCCTGGGCCGACGGCAACACCGGGGCGTCCGTCGCGGAGCTCAGCGTGGAGAGCGTCGGACAGGACGCCTCGGAGGTGGACGTGGAGGCCTTCGCGGAGCGCACCCTCCAGGTCCGCTCCGAACTCCGGCAGCCGATCAGCTGAGGACCGCGTCCGGCGCGGCGGGCTCCGCCGGCCCCTCCGGCCCAGCCGGTTCCGTCGGCCCCTCCGGTGCAGCCGGTGCAGCCGGGAACGACGTGCGCAAGGTGAAGGCGTACGGGGTCGGGCCGTGGGCGCGGAGGTGGTGGATCCGTTCCTCCGCCTCGGCCACGGTGGGGTGGTGGCCGGCCGGGACCCACCACAGGGCGGTCGCCGCCTCGCTCAGCCGCTCGAACCACTCCCGCCTGCGGGACAGCAACTCCCGGTGCTGCCCCTGGTACATGAAGGCGGTCAGGGCGTCGGTGTCCCGCCACACCGACATGTTGATGATCAGCCACTCGTCGCCGAGGACGGGGATGTCGGTCGCGTTGCCGGAGTCGCTCTGCAGGCGCCAGACGAAACCGGGGGAGCGGTCCGCGACCGCGTTCACCGGGTCGAGGGCGTCGACGAAGTCCTTCAACTGGGGCGAATCCAGCGGGGCTTGGAGGCGGGCGATGTTCACCTGGGCGAGTTCGTACGCGGCGGTCGTCATGGGCGAACGGTAGGCCGGGTGGGGGCCGGGACGACATCGCTTATCTCGGATGGTGGGCGTGGTGCGGGCCGCGCGCGCCGGTGACTTCTCGCGCGGTCCCCCGCACCCCTCACGGGGCGTCGGAGGCCTTGAGCACCGCCCGCATCACCTCCCGCGCGATCGGTGCCGCGTCCCCACCCCCGCTGATGTCGCCCCGTACCGCCTCCGCGTCCTCCACCACCACCGCGACGGCCACCTGCGGTTCGATCGCGTCGTCGGCCTGGGCCCAGCCGATGAACCAGGCGAAGGGCGTGCCGGAGTTGCCCATGCCGTGCTGGGCGGTGCCGGTCTTGCCGCCGACGGTGGCGTGGCGTAGGGCGGCGTTGGCGCCGGTGCCGTCCTCGACGACGCCGCGCATGAGGTCGCGCAGCCGGCGCGCGGTGGTGGGGGCCATGGCCTGGCGCAGGGTGCGCGTGCCCGAGCCGGTGACCGTGCGGCCGCTCGCCGTGGTGGTGCGTTCGACCAGGTACGGCGACCGCACCGAGCCGCCGCCCGCGACGGCCGCCGTGACGAGCGCCATCTGCAGGGGCGTGGCCCGGGTGTCGTACTGGCCGATGGAGGAGAGGGCGAGCTGGGCCCGGTCCATCTCGGTGTCGAAGGTGCTGGGGGCGACCGAGAAGGGGATCCGCAGACCGGAGTCGTTGAAACCGAAGGCGCGGGCGGTGTCCGTCATGGCGTCGAGCCCGACGTCCACGCCCAGCTTCGCGAAGACCGTGTTGCAGGACCACTCGAAGGCATAGCGCAGCGAGGCGTTCTCACAGCCCTCGACCTCGTTGGCGAGGGACGTCGTGGTGCCCGGCAGGGTGTACGGGTCGGGGGAGCGGGTCGGGGCGTCGAGGTCCTCGACCACCCCGGTGTCCAGCGCGGCGGCCGCCGTCACCACCTTGAACGTCGAGCCCGGCGGATAGGTCTGCCGCACCGCCCGGTTGAGCATCGGCCTGCTCGCGTCCCCGTTCAGCCGCGCCCACGCCTCGGCCGCCTCGCGCCCGTTGCCGGAGAGCGCTCCGGGGTCGTACGACGGCCGGGAGACCAGTGCCAGGACGCGTCCGGTGGCCGGTTCGAGCGCGACGACCGCGCCCCGGCGGGTGCCGAGCCCCAGGTACGCCGCCCGCTGCGCCGCCTCCTGGATCGTGGTGACGACCGCGCCGCCCGCGTTCCGGTCGCGGGTGATGTCGTTCCACAGCGGGAGGAAGGACAGCATCGGGTCGCTGCCGTCGAGCAGGGAGTCCTCCGCGTGCTCCAGGAACGTCGTCCCGTACACCTGCGAGGCGAAGCCCGTGACCGGCGCGTACAACGGGCCGTCCCGGTACGTCCGTTCGTAGCGCAGCTGCTCCCCGGTGTCCTTCGAGCCGGTGACCGGGCGCCCCCCGACCACGATGTCCCCGCGCGGCTGGCCCCAACGGGCGATCTCCGGGCGGCGGTTGGCGGGGTTGTCGTCGTAGGCCCGGGACTGCAGGACCTGGACGCGGGTGGCGTTGGCGAGGAGGGCGAGCAGCAGCAGGGCGCACAGGGCGGCGGCCCGGCGGATGTATGTGGTCATGCGCCCCGGCCCTCCCCACGCGCCCCCCGGCCCTGCGGGCTCTCGGGCGGCGGTCCGGGGGCGTACTGCCTCCGGGAGGAGTCGCTGAGCCGGATCAGCAGCGCCACGATGACCCAGTTGGTGACGACGGACGAGCCGCCCTGGGCGAGGAAGGGCATCGCCATGCCGGTCAGCGGGATGAGGCCCATGACTCCGCCGGCGATGACGAAGACCTGGAGGGCGACGATCGAGGCGAGGCCGGTGGCCAGGAGCCGCCCGAAGGGGTCCCGCAGGGCGAGACCGGCCCGGTAGCCGCGCTCCACCAGCAGGGCGTAGAGCAGGAAGATCGCGGAGAGTCCGGCCAGGCCCAGCTCCTCGCCCGCCGTGGCCAGGATGAAGTCGGACTTGGCGGCGAAGCCGATCAGGATGGAGTGGCCGAGGCCGAGCCCGGTGCCGAGCAGCCCGCCGGCGGCGAACGCGAAGAGGGACTGGGCGAGTTGGTTGGCACCCTGCCCCGCCTCGATCGACGCGAACGGGTGCAGCCAGTCCTCGACGCGGCTGTGGACGTGCGGTTCCAGCCAGCCGACGGCGACCGCGCCCACGCACGCCAGCAGCAGCCCCACCGCGATCCAGCCGGTGCGGCCCGTGGCGACGTACAGCATGATCACGAACAGACCGAAGAACAGCAGGGAGGTGCCCAGGTCCCGTTCCAGGACCAGGACGCCGACGCTCAGCAGCCAGATGGTGACGATCGGGCCGAGGACCCGCCCGGTGGGCAGTTGCAGGCGCTTGAAGCGCCAGATCTGACGTCCGGCGTACGCCAGCGCGTTACGGTTCGCCGCGAGGTAGCTGGCGAAGAACAGCGCGAGCAGCACCTTGGCGAACTCGCCCGGCTGGATGGAGAACCCGGCGATCCGTACCCAGATCCGGGCCCCGTTGACCGGCGGGAAGAGGATCGGCAGCGCCAGCAGCGCGAGCGCGGCCACCACCGAGACGTACGCGTACCGCTGGAGCACCCGGTGGTCGCGCAGCAGTGCCACGACGGTGATGAACAGCGCCACCCCGAGCGTCGACCAGTTCAGCTGCGCGGGCGCCGCCTGGTCGGCCGGGGTCTCCAGATCGAGCCGGTGGATCAGCACCAGACCCAGCCCGTTGAGGAGCACCGCGATCGGCAGCAGCAGCGGATCGGCGTACGGCGCCCGCAGCCTGACCACCAGATGGGCCAGCAGCGCGAGCACGCCGAGCCCGGCGCCGTAGTCGGCGGCGCCGGGCGGGACGGTGCCGTTCTTGGCCAGACCCACAGCGCAGTAGCCGTACACGGAGAGCAGGACGGCCACGACGGTGAGGGTGAACTCGACGCCTCGGCGCCGGAGCAGGCGTACGGCGGGCGGCGGGGACGGATCCGGGGGATCCGCCGCCAGGGTCCTTCCGGCCTTGGTGGTCATGCCCGGAACTTACCTAAATGGGACCCTTCAGGGATGACTTGCGCGGTTTGTCGCTCAGGCGTCGCACCAGCGGGGCGCCTTGAAGGGGGCGATGAAGCGGGCCGAGCCCCAGGCCCAGGTGCCGTCGACGAGCAGGTACCACTGCCGGTTGCCGTCGACGCTCTGGCCCTCGGCCCGGCAGTAGATCTTGACGATCTCGCCGTAGTGCGCGACCCGGATGACCGAACCTCCACGGGTCGGCGCGCTGCGCAGCACGAGACCGGTGCGGGCGACGACCTCACCGTTGACGATCTGCTTGCTCTCCCGGGGGTCCTCCGCGCCGGCACCGAGAGCGGGAGTCGTGGCCGCGAACGCCACGAGGGCGCCACCGGCAGCCGCTATACCGAACCGCATGAGCAGAATCCGCAGGGACATCTGAAGCTCCTCCAGAAGAAAAGGGGGCGAGTCTGACTATTCGCCACGCTAGGAGGAGGGAGGACGGGGCGCCTTCTCCAATGGGCCATCAGAGCAGCGCGCCCCGTCAGGGGCGCGGGGCTGCGTCTGATGTGCGGCTCCGACGCGTGGGCGCGATCAACCCCCACTGACAGGCAGTCGCAGAACGACCAACGCACCCCCGTCGGGAGCGTTTTCAAATCCCAACCGAGCCCCCAACACCTCCGCCTGCCCCACGGCGATGGTCAACCCCAGCCCGTGCCCCTTGCTGGAACCCTCCGTACGAAACCGCTGCGGCCCCTCGGTCAACAGGTACTCCGGGAACCCGTTCCCGTGATCCCGCACGCTCACCACGGCACCTTCCACGGTCACCACCACCGGCGGCGCCCCGTGCTTGTGCGCGTTGGCCACCAGGTTCCCCACCACCCGCTCCAGCCGCCGCCGGTCCGTCTCCACCCACGCGTCCTCGACGATCCGCACCTCCGTGTCGCCGCTCGCGTGCGCGGCCACCCGCTCCGCCAGCAGCCCGAGCCGGATCGCGTCCAGGTCCAGCCGCTCGCTCCCCGCGTCCAGCCGCGAGATCTCCAGCAGATCCTCGGTCAGCGTCCGCAGCGCGGCGACCCGGTCCCGCACCAGCTCCGTCGGCCGCCCCTCCGGCAGCAGTTCCGCCGCCGCGTGCAGTCCGGTCAACGGCGTACGCAGCTCGTGCGCGACGTCCGCCGTGAACCGCTGCTCGCCGACCAGCTTCCGCTGCAGCGTGGACGCCATGGTGTCGAGCGCGGCGGCCACCGCGGCCACCTCGTCGCGGTACCGCGCCGGGTCCGTCGTACGGGGATCGCCGACCCGCGCGTCCAGGTCGCCCGCGCTGATCCGCCGGGCCACCTGGGACGTCGTGCGCAGCCGTCGGGTGACCCCGCTGACGCCCAGCGCGCCGATGGCCAGGGTCACCCCGATCGCCAGCGCCGAGGAGCCCAGGATGGCCCGGTCCAGGTTCTCGATGGTGGCCGCGCTCTGCGCGTAGTCGATCCGTACGGCGAGGGCGCGGCCGTCGGCGGGGGCGGCGGCCCACATCGAGGGCACCCCGGAGACGACCCCGACCATCGTGCCGCGCCGCCCGCTCACCGCCAGCTCACGCAGCTCCCTCGGCAGGCCGCGCGGATCGACCCCGGAATCGGGCGGGAGGCGGTTCCCGGCCTCGTACGCCTCGGCCGCCTCGTCGAGCCGGACGAGGGCGCGGGAACGGGCGTCGCTCACGGTCCGGTTGGTGACGGAGACATGCACGAGGGCGCCGAGCAGCGCGGCCAGCCCACAGCACATGACCGTGATGAAGGCCAGCGCCTTCCAGGTGAGCGAGGAGGTCCAACGCGGCGGGCCGAACCGTTTCCGCCCGGGCCTCGCGGGTCCCGCGGGTCTCGTCGTTCTCGCGGGCCCCGCGGGTCTCGTGGCGCTCACCCCGGCCTCACCGACGACGAGGCGGAGGGCGGGACGGACGAGGAGGAGCGGGAGGGCGATACCGAGGGCGAGGCTGAGAGGGAGGGCGAGGCCGACGGGGACCGGGACGGCTTCGCCGATCCGCCCACGCGCAGGATCTCGTCCCGCGTGAGCAGCATCGCCAACTGGTCCTGGTCCCAGGTCCACTGGGTGCGGTACTCGTAGCCGACGATGCCCGCGGGGGAGCGGATGATCACGGTACGGCCGGCCAGCTCGACCGCGAGCACGGCGTCGTCGCTGGCCAGCACCTGCACCAGCCGGTCCGCCCGGAAGGTGTACATCCGCACCGCCGTCTGGTTGCCGGGCAGCAGCCGGAAGCCGAGCACCATGTCGTCGCGCCCGTCGCCGGTGAGGTCCCGGTAGTACGCCTTGAGGACGGGACACCCGGCTCGGCCGGCGTCCGTTCCGCCCTTCTCGCCCTTGCCGCCCTTCTCGCCGTTGTCGCCCTGTCCGCAGTCGGCCATGCGCGCGGTCGTTCCCCCGTAGACGGCCCCTGGCCCGGAGTACACCTCGGGGTGCGCGGCGATCTCGGCGCGGACGACGGCCAGCGGGTCCACCTCGTGGATGTCCTCGCCGGGGGCCTCGACGCCCCTGACCACCTCCGTCTCGGCCTCGCCGTAGTCGTAGGCGGGGGAGGAGGCGGGCGGCTCCCCGGGCCACAGCCGGGTCGGGCCGCTCGCGGTGGGGGTCGTGCCCGCGCTCACCAGGCCCCCGGAGTCGCCGCAGCCGCCCAGCAGCAGGACGGCGGCCACGGCGGCGACGGCACCGGCGGCAGCGCGCGCGGGGCGGCTGGGGGACACGGGACTCCTGGTGCACGGGTGAGGGGGGTGTGGTCCCGTACACCCTAATTCGTGCGGAAGTACTTTTTCGTGACGGCTCGGTCGCGTACGTCGTGCTACTCGGCCGGCTCCTCCAGTTCCTCCAGCAGCCGGACCGTCGCCAACCCCGTGCGCAGGTACTCCACGAACAGCTCGTTGTGCAGTGCCCACGGCGAGCGGCGGGTGCGGATCAGCCGGATCGCCTCCTCGGCGGAGTGCCCGTCGCGGATCAGCGCGTGCGCCACGACCAGACCGGAGCGGTTGTAGCCGCTGTAGCAGCGGACGAGGACCCGTTTGCCGTCCTCCAGCGCGTCGCACGCCGCCTGCGCCAGCCGCATCACACCGGCCAACTGCGTACCGTCCAGCGGCCCGTCCGGGATCGGCCACACGTGGTGCTCGACGCCGTCGTCCGGTCCGTGCCCGGGCAGCCGCAGCAGGGTCAGCACCAGGTCGAACTCGTCGCGCACGACCGCGAATTCGACGCCCCCGGTACCGGCCGGCCCCGCGAACTCGTGCCCGCCCATCCACAGCCCGGGCACGATCTCGCTCCACGGTTCCCGCGGAGCCGGGACATCGGGTTGCTTGCGCGTCCGCAACAGCGCCTCCCCCGGGCCTCAGGGCCCTTCCGACGGGTCTCCGCGACCAGGCCCTCGACGACGGGTCGTCACCTCAAAGGTAGCCGGGTTCTTGCCGATGGAGCACCCCGCCTGTTCCCATGGACGTGGGGTGATGGTGCATGAGCGGACTGCGCGTCATACCGACCTGGCGTCACGGACAGCGTCGCCTGTACGTGTGCCGGACCGACGGGAGGAACGTCGCCTGGTACGACCGTGAGACGGGCCGGGTGAACCTCCTCAGCGAGGAGCTGAGAGAGGACGTGCTGGCCGTCCTCGGCCCCTTCGTCACCGGCCCGCTCACCGTGGGACCGCCGCCCGTGCCGACCCCCGCCGAACTGGCCCGGCTGAGCCTCCCCCCGGACGACGACCTCGCCCCGAACCGGCCCGGCGAGGCCCTGCTGATCTCCCTCGACCGTGTCCCCGGCCCGACGCACCGGCTGCGGCCCGACCCGCGCCGCCGGGCCCTGGCCGCCGAGCGGACGGTCGGCGACGCGCTGGACCGGCTGGAGGGCGCCGGCTGGCACACCCTGCACTCCGTGCCGCTGCCCGGCGGCGACCGCATCCACCACCTCGTCGTCGGCCCCGGGGGCGTGTTCTGCGTCCGCTCCGTCCACGCCCGCAGGCAGCGCGTCGTCGTCACGGACCCGATGGTCGCCGTGGGCCGGCACGAGCCCCGCGCGCTGCTGCGCGGACTGCGCGCCGACGCCGACCGCGCCTCCTACGCCCTCACCGCCGAGGTCCGCCCGGTCCTCGCCCTCGCCGAACCGTCCGCCGTCGCGGTCACCACCCCGCTGCGGGAGGTACGCGTCCTGCGCGACACGGACCTGCCGGAACTCGCCCGCGCCGGTGGGGTCCTGAAACCGGCGGACGTGGAGGGACTGCACGCGATGGCCCGCGACCGGCGGACGTGGGCGCGGGTGTAGACGGCCGAGGGTGTGACCGTCGGCGGGGTGTAGGCCACCGCGGGTGTAGGCCGTCGGCGGGGTGCGGGTGCGGGTGCGGCCTCGTCAGGGCAGGGCGTGCGCGGCCTTCGGGTCCAGGAGGGGTGCCAGCAGGTCGCCGTAGTCCTGCAGCCGGGGGGCCATGTCCGGGGCGCGGAAGGACAGCAGCTCGGGGGCGCCGCACTCCTCGACCTCGGTCCAGGTCACCGGCGCGGAGACGGTCGGCTCGGGGCGGGCCCGCAGGGTGTACGGCGCGGCCGTGGTCTTGCGGGCGGCGTTCTGGCTCCAGTCGACGAAGACCTTGCCGGGACGCAGGCTGCGGGTCATCCGGTGCACGACCCGGCGGGGCATCGCCCGCTCCGCCTCGACCGCGATGTCCTTGGCGTACTCCGACACCCGCTCCGAGGACGCCCCGCGCACCGCCGCCAGCAGATGCAGCCCCTTCGACCCGGACGTCTTCGCGTACACCTCGATCCCGTCCGCCGCGAGCCGCTCCCGCAGCCAGCACGCCACCTCGCAGCACTCGACGACGGTCGCGGGCGACCCCGGGTCCAGGTCGAACACCAGCCGGTCGGCCTCGTCGGAGGTGCGGACGGTCCACTGCGGTGTGTGGAACTCGGCGACGAGGTTCGAGGCCCACATCAGGCTCGCCAGGTCCTGCACCAGCACCATCCGGGCCGGCCCTTCCATCCGCCGCACCTCGGCCGTGGCGACCCAGTCCGGGGTGCCCGGCGGCACGTTCTTGGTGAAGAAGACCTGGCCGCCCGGCCCGTCCGGGTAGCGGAGGAAGGAGATCGGGCGGTCACGCAGGTGCGGCAGCAGGGCGTCCGCCGTCGTGGCGTAGTAGTGCAGCAACTCACCCTTGGTGAAGCCCGTCGCCGGGTGGAGGACCTTCTCCAGATTGGAGAGGGCGACCCTGTGGCCCTCCACCTCGGTGATGGGTGTCATGGGACCCAGAATCCCATGATTCATTGGCGAAGGGGGCGAAAGGTGCGAAAGGGGTGATGGGGGTGCGCGGCAGTCCCCGCGGGCCGGAAAAGCAAGGGGCGCAGCCCCTGCTTTTCAGGGGCTGCGCCCCGTGGGGCGCGGGGAACCGCGCGGTCACGCCCCCACGTACGCCGCCAGGTGCTCGCCCGTGAGGGTGGAGCGGGCCGCGACCAGGTCGGCCGGGGTGCCCTCGAAGACGATCCGGCCGCCGTCGTGACCGGCGCCGGGGCCGAGGTCGATGATCCAGTCGGCGTGCGCCATGACCGCCTGGTGGTGCTCGATGACGATCACCGACTTGCCGGCGTCGACCAGCCGGTCGAGCAGCCCGAGCAGTTGCTCCACATCGGCGAGGTGGAGGCCGGTGGTCGGCTCGTCGAGGACGTAGACCCCGCCCTTGTCGCCCATGTGGGTGGCCAGCTTCAGCCGCTGGCGCTCACCGCCGGAGAGCGTGGTGAGCGGCTGGCCGAGGGTGAGGTAGCCGAGCCCGACGTCCGCCATCCGTTCGACGATCCGGTGGGCGGCCGGAGTACGCGCCTCACCCTCGCCGAAGAACGCCTCCGCCTCGGTCACCGACATCGCGAGCACCTCGCTGATGTCCCGGCCGCCGAAGCGGTACTCCAGCACCGACGCCTCGAACCGCTTCCCCTCGCACTCCTCGCACGTGGTGGCGACGCTCTGCATGATCGCCAGGTCGGTGTAGATGACACCGGCGCCGTTGCAGGTCGGGCAGGCACCTTCGGAGTTGGCGCTGAACAGCGCCGGCTTGACCCCGTTGGCCTTGGCGAAGGCCTTGCGGATCGGGTCGGCGAGTCCGGTGTACGTCGCCGGGTTGCTGCGCCGGGAGCCGCGGATCGGGGTCTGGTCGACCGACACCACGCCCTCCTCGGCCGGGATCGAACCGTGCACGAGCGAGCTCTTCCCGGAACCGGCGACCCCGGTGACGACGGTGAGCACACCGAGCGGGATGTCGACGTCCACGTTCTGGAGGTTGTTCGCCGAGGCGCCGCGGATCTCCAGCGCGCCCGTGGGCTTGCGCACCGACTCCTTCAGCGCGGCCCGGTCGCCGAGGTGACGTCCGGTGACGGTGTCGCTCGCCCGCAGCCCCTCCAGGGTGCCCTCGAAGCAGACCGTGCCGCCCGCCGTACCGGCGCCGGGGCCGAGGTCCACGACATGGTCGGCGATGGCGATCGTCTCCGGCTTGTGCTCCACGACGAGCACCGTGTTCCCCTTGTCGCGCAGCCGCAGCAGCAGGTTGTTCATGCGCTCGATGTCGTGCGGGTGCAGACCGATGGTCGGCTCGTCGAAGACGTACGTCACGTCGGTGAGCGAGGAACCGAGATGGCGGATCATCTTCGTCCGCTGTGCCTCACCGCCGGAGAGCGTGCCGGAGGCCCGGTCGAGCGACAGATAGCCGAGGCCGATCTCGACGAACGAGTCGAGCGTGTAGTGGAGCTTGGCGAGCAGCGGCGCCACCGACGCGTCCTCGATCCCACGCGCCCATTCGGCGAGGTCGCGGATCTCCATCGCGCAGGCTTCCGCGATGTTGAGCCCCTTGATCCGTGAGGAGCGGGCCAGCTCGCTCAGCCGCGTGCCGTCGCAGTCGGGACACACGGCGAAGGTGACCGCCCGGTCCACGAAGGCGCGGATGTGCGGCTGCATCGACTCGCGGTCCTTGGAGAGGAACGACTTCTGGATCTTCGGGATCAGGCCCTCGTAGGTGAGGTTGACGCCGTTGACCTTCACCTTGGTCGGCTCGCGGTACAGGAAGTCGTGCCGCTCCTTCTTGGTGTACTCCCGGATCGGCTTCTCCTTGTCGAAGAACCCCGACTCGGCGATGACCCGCACGACCCACCCGTCCCCCGTGTAGGTGGGGATGGTGAACGGGTCCTCGGACAGCGACTTCGTGTCGTCGAACAGCTGGGTGAGGTCGATGTCGGAGACCGTGCCCCGGCCCTCGCAGTGCGTGCACATCCCGCCGGTGCGGCTGAACGTCACCTTCTCGGTCTTGGTCTTGTCGGCGCCCCGGTCGACCGTGAGACCGCCGCTCGCCGAGACCGAGGCGACATTGAAGGAGAACGCGCCGGGTGGGCCGATGTGCGGGCTGCCGAGCCGGCTGAAGAGGATGCGCAGCATCGCGTTGGCGTCGGTGGCGGTGCCGACGGTGGAGCGCGGATCGGACCCCATCCGCTGCTGGTCCACGGTGATCGCGGTGGTCAGCCCGTCCAGCACGTCCACCTCGGGCCGGGCCAGGTTCGGCATGAAGCCCTGGAGGAAGGCGCTGTACGTCTCGTTGATCAGCCGCTGCGACTCGGCGGCGATCGTGTCGAACACCAGGGAGCTCTTCCCCGAGCCGGAGACCCCCGTGAACACCGTCAGCCGGCGCTTCGGGATCTCGATGCTGACGTCCTTGAGATTGTTCTCCCGCGCCCCGTGCACACGGATCAGATCATGGCTGTCGGCGGCGTGCGGCCCGGGAGCCTGCGCCTGCGCCTGCGTCCGCGCCCTCGTGGCCTTCGTCATCGTTCCTCCATCTGTTCGGGCGGGGCCGCATCCAAGGTCACGGTCCTCGCCGGAATCGCCCGTCCGGTTCCGCTCCGCCGGAAACGGCTGCCTCTTCGTACGACTACGACTACGACTACGACTACGGGACGAGGTCGCACGGCCGTCCTCGGATCTCAGACCTCGTGGACACGGATCAGGTTGCCCGCAGGATCGCGGACGGCGAAGTCGCGGACACCGTACGGCTGCTTCATCGGCTCCTGGACGATCTCGGCGCCGCCCGCCTCCAACCGCTCGAAGGTGCCGTCGAGGTCGGCGGTGGCGAGGAGGACCCGCGCGTACGTCCCCTTGGCCATCATCTCGACGATCATGCGCCGCTCGTCCTCGTCGACGGACGGGTCGACCGCCGGGGGCTCCAGGACGATGGACGTGTCGGGCTGACCGACCGGTCCGACCGTGATCCAGCGCATGCCGTCGTACCCGCCGTCGTTGCGCACCTCGAAGCCGAGGACGTCGCGGTAGAAGGCGAGGGAGGCGTCCGGGTCGTCGTGCGGGAGGAAGCTCGCGTTGATGGTGAGGTCCATGGCCTTCACGCTAGGCGCGCCCCACCCGCCCGCGCTTCTCGAATCCTGACCGGTGCGGGACCTCATCGGTGGCCGGGCCCGCCGTGCCGGTGGTGGGCCGGGGCGGAGGGGGTGCCCCGGCGGTCGACGGGCAAGGGCGGCGGGTCGGCGTTACGGTGTGGACAAACCGGAAGCAGGGACCCGAAAGGTGCGTGCTGCCCGTGCGATCCATCTGGAACGGCGCCATCTCCTTCGGCCTGGTCAGCATCCCGATCAAGCTGGTGAACGCGACCGAGAGCCACTCCGTCTCCTTCCGCCAGGTCCACCTGGAGGACGGCGGCCGCATCCGTTACCGCAAGGTCTGCGAGCTGGAGGACCGGGAGGTGACGCAGGGGGAGATCGGCAAGGCGTACGAGGACGCGGACGGCACGATGATCCCGATCACGGACGAGGACCTCGCGTCGCTGCCCATCCCCACGGCCAAGACGATCGAGATCGAGGGCTTCGTACCGGCCGAGAACGTCGACCCGCTCCAGGTGGACGCCGCGTACTACCTCGCGGCGAACGGGGTCCCCGCGGCCAAGCCGTACACCCTCCTCCGCGAGGCGCTCAAGCGCAGCGGAAAGGTCGCCATCTGCAAGTTCGCGCTCCGGGGGCGCGAGCGGCTGGGGATGCTCCGGGTGGTGGACGACGTGCTGGCCATGCACGGTCTGCTCTGGCCCGACGAGATCCGTACGACCGAGGGGGTCGCCCCCGATGCGAGCGTCACCGTCCGCGACAAGGAACTCGACCTGGCGGACGCCCTCATGGACACGCTCGGGGAGGTCGACCTGGAGTCCCTCCACGACGACTACCGCGAGGCGGTCGAGGAAATGATCGCGGCGAAGGCCTCCGGCGAGGAGCCGCCGAGCGTTCCGATGCCGGCCGCGGAGGGCAAGGTGCTCGACCTCATGGCCGCGCTGGAGAAGAGCGTGCGCGAGGCCAAGGAGTCGCGGGGCGAGGACGCCGACGCCGACGTCACCCACCTCGCGTCCCGGCCCACGCCCAAAGGGGCGCCCGGCAAGAAGTCCACCGCCTCAACCAGGAAGACGGCCGCCGCGCCCAAGAAGTCGACGTCCACGACCTCGGCACAGCCGGCGAAGAAGGCGGCGACGAAGAAGCAGACGCCGCCCAGAAAGACGGCGACGACGACGAAATCGACGACCACGAAATCCACGGCGTCGGCGAAGTCGTCGACGGCGAAGACCCCGGCGAAGAAAACCCCGGCAAAGAAAACAACCACCCGCAAACGCTCGGCGTGACCACCACGAAGGCCGCCCCACACCACAGCGGGCCACCACCAATTCCCGGACTCCGCCAGGGGTAGGGCTGCTCTTGGCTCTGGCCGTCGGTTCGGTTGCCGCCTGTCGGCCTTCGGTTCCGCTGCCCCTGGCTCTGGCCGTCGGTTCGGCTGCCGCCCGTCGGCCCTCGGTTCCGCTGCTGCCTCTGTCGAGCCCGCCCGCTGTCGAGCCCTGACCCCCGCCGAGCTCTCTCTGACGACCCCGCCCTCTGCTGAGTCCGCCCTCTGCCGAGCCCTGCCTCTGCCGAGCCCGCCCTCCGCCGCGCCCCCTCCTCCGCCCTCGCCGAGTCCTGCCTCTGGCCAAGCCTGGACTCCTCCGAGCCCTGTTCCCGCCGCGCTCTGTCTCCGCCAAGCCCTCTCTCCGCAGAGCCTGCGCACTGCCGGTCCCGCACTCGTCGAGCCCATACCCCGCCGCGCTGTCCCTCTGCCGAGCCCGTACCCAGCCCAGCCCACCCCTCCCTCTGTCGGCTCGTACCCTGCGGAGCCCGTACTCTGCCGATCCCCAACTCCGCCGCAACGGCGCCTTTTCGGCTGGCCGGCCCGGAGGGTCACGTGCGGCGTAGGGCCAGGACCGCGTTGTGGCCGCCGAAGCCGAAGGAGTTGGTGAGGGCGAGGTCGCCGTCGGGTGGGAGGGGGCGCGGCGCGGCGGTGACGAGGTCGAGGGTGATGGCGCGGTCCTGGTCGGCGCAGCCGATGGTCGGCGGGATGAGCCCGTGATGGAGCGTGAGCGCGGTGGCAAGGGCCTCCACCGCCCCGGCCGCCCCCTGAAGATGCCCGAGGTGCCCCTTGAGCGCCGTCACCGGCACCCGCCGCCCCGACAGCACCGCCGTCAGCGCGTTCGCCTCCGCGAGGTCACCGTCGACCGTGGCCGTGGCGTGCGCGTTGACGTGGACCACGTCCGTGGGGGACGCCGCCGCGTCCGCGAGCGCCCGCCGCAGCGCGAGCGCCACCCCCGAGCCCGACGGATCGGGCGCCGCCATGTGATGCGCGTCGGCGGACAGCCCCCACCCCGCCGCCTCGCAGTAGACCCGGGCCCCACGAGCCCGGGCGTGGTCCTCCGCCTCCAGCAGCAGGAACCCCGCCCCTTCGCCGTTCACGAACCCGTCCCGGTCCTTCGCGAACGGCCGGGACGGACTCGTGCCACCCTCGTCCAGCCCGTGCCGCGACAGCGCCCGCATCGCCGCGAAGGACGCCATGATCGCCGGGGTCACCACCGCCTCGGCCCCGCCCGCGAGCGCCACGTCCACCCGCCCGTACCGGATCCGGTCGACCGCCTGCCCGATCGCCTCGGTCCCGGAGGCACACGCACTGGTGACGGTCCGCGCCTCCCCGGTGATACCGAGGTCCAGCGAGATCTGCGAGGCTGCCTGCGAGGGCACGCACATCGGCGTCGTGAGCGGGGAGACACCGCGCGGCCCCCGGTCCCGTAACTGCCGGTCGCCGGCGACGAGCACCGAGGCGTCACCGAGGATCGCCCCGGCGGACACACCGACCCGCCCCGCGTCGAGGCCGCTGTCCGCGGTACCGCCGGGCGGGAAGCCCCCGTCCCGCCACGCCTCCCGCGCCGCGAGTACGGCGAACCGCGCGGCCCGGTTCATGCGCCGGGCCCGGGGCCGGGGGAGCAGCTCGGCGGGGTCCACCGGCACCGTCCCCGCGACCCGCACGGGTAACTCCGCGAACTCCTCCCCGTCCAACTCCCGTATCCCGCAACGCCCGTCCAACAGCCCCTGCCACAGCTCACCGACGCCCACCCCGAGCGGGGTGACGGCCCCCAGCCCCGTGACAACCACCCGACGCCCCACCGAATACGACACACGCCCTCCCCGACCTGCCAACCCCGCCCGATCCTCCTGCCCAGAGATAGTTCCCCCTTCAACTGCTCACTGCACCCCCCACAACCGCGACACGCGAGCCGCCACATGAGCGTTCGCGCGAAGCACGCACGAGGGGGGCGGCGGGGCACCCACGAGGGGCGGCGGCGGGGCACCCACGAGGGACTGCGCGCGGGGCACTCACGGGGGCGGCGCGCGGGGCACCCACGGGGGGGCGGCGCGTGAGGCACGCACGGGGGGGCGGCGCGTGAGGCACGCACGGGGCGCGGCGCGTGAGGCACGCACGGGGGGCGGCGCGCGGGGCGTCCACGAAGGCGGCGCGCGAGGCATCGCACGAGGACTGCGGTGAGGCGTCACGTGGCGGTACGTGAGGGGCGTCGCAGGAGGCGCGAGGAGGGGCGCGGCGCGGAGGGTGCCCCACAAGCCCATCCCGCCAACTCATCCCGCGCAGCACCCCCGGGCCCACGGTCCCCGGGCCCCGGCCCCCAGGCCCACGGCCCCCAGGCCCACGGCTCATGGCCGCCAGGCCCCAGCCCCGGCTCATGGCCGCGCCGGCTCACGGCCCCCAGGCCTCAGCTTCACAGCCCCCGGCTCACGGCCCCCAGGCCCCCGGCCCCCAGGCTCCAGGCACCCGGCACCCGGCCTGCCGGCCCCCAGGGTCCAGGCACCCGGTCTGCTGGCCTCCCGGGCCTCCCGGCCTCCCGGGCCTCCCGGACCCACGACCCCGAGGCCCACGACTCCACCCCGTGCCCCACCGCCCGGCGCCACCCTGCAGCGGCGGCTGATTGTCGGCATCCCGTCATGGCCACCGCCACCGCCACCGCCACCGCCACCGCCGCCGGGGGCCCCGCAACCCGACGACCACCCGGCCCTCGTACGCGCACGCCAGCCGCCCACTACCCACCCGACGAGCGCCCAGCCCCCGCCGCCCCCCGCTGCGCGCCCCCCGCGCTGCCCTCAGAGCACCTTCGCCCGTACCAACGCCGACAGGACAAGCGTGCCCGGCAGCAGGGGCAGCCAGACGGTGAGGACGCGGTAGCCGATGACCGTGGTGGTGGCGAGGGTCGCCGGCGCGCCGAACGCGACCAGGGTGAAGACGAGCGCCGCGTCCATCGGACCGAGGCCCCCCGGCGCGGGCACGGCCCCGGCGGCCGTACTGGCGACGAGGTAGGCGAAGAGCATCTGCGGCCAGGAGACGGGCAGCCCGAGCGAGGAACCGACCGAGGCGAGCACGGCCCCCTGGCACAGCGGGAAGGCCGCGGCCCCGCCCCACAGGGCGAGCGCGCGAACGGGACGGCTGTGCACGATCCGCGTGTCCGTGAGAGCGGAACGCAGCCCTCCGATCAACGGACGCCGCAACGGCCGTACGGTCGTGATCAGTGTGACCACGGCCGCGAGGCTGACGCCGGTGATCGCACCGACCAGGGCGAGCGTCTCGCCCTTCGGAAGGAGTTCGGTCAGGCGGAGCGTGCCCGGGAAGGCGACGACGAAGGCGACGATCACCAGGGTCTTGGCCACGGGTTTGACCGCGGAGTACAGCGCGAGGGACGACGTGGCCCGGGCGAGCGGGATGCCCCGGCGGCGCAGGAAGCGCAGGACGACGGCGTGGGCGCCTATGTTGCCCGGCAGCGCGTGCCCCGCGGCCCCGGCCGCGAACTGCGTCGCCAGCAACTGGCCCGGCGGCAGCCGTTCCGGCACCGCCCCCTGCCGTACGCAAGCGGAGGCCACCGAGCACAGGGCGGTGAAGAACACCCCGGCCAGCAGCCACCGCGGATCGGCCGAGGCCAGCCGGACCGCCCCGCCGTGCACGGTCCGCCAGTCGAACGCCGCCCAGGCGCCGAGCAGCACCAACGGCATCAGCGTGAGGGCCAACCGCAGCCGTCGGCCATTGGCGGCGGACCGGGCGGGTAGCAGCGCCCGGACCCTGCCGGGGAGCAGCGCGACGATCCCGGTCGGTCGGCAGGCGGTGGGCTGGGCGGGGGAGGGGTCGCAGGGGGCATCGCACGGCGGGGCGGTGGGCGCCGTCGCGTTCGTGGGGGTTGTGGGGTTCGTGGAGTTCGTGGGAACCGTGCGGTCGTCAGCCGTGGGCGTGGCGTGACTCGGGACCCGGGTGAGGTCCACGGGGCGAGCCGGGCTGGGTATCAGGTTGAGGGGGTCGGGGACCGGGGACGGGGTGGGCCCCGAGGGGGGCGGCGCGTCGAGCGGGAGCGGGAACAAAGGGCACGTCGTCCTTCCGCGTCGCGTCGGTACGGCGGGGGACCGCACCGACGGAGGCAGGGCAAGTCAAGAACGAAGGGAACCCCAGGACCGTTCCCACCCCAAATGACTCCCCGGTATGCACCGCCCGAACTCCTGCCACCGCCAGAACGACGACACCGCTTCCCAACAGCGACTCCGCCGTCCGGACCGGCCCGAACCCCACCACCCCACATGAGACACAAGTCACTCCCAGACCCCCCGTCGCAGGGCCCCGCGCTCGCCTTCGGCAACCGCCCGCAGACCGAGAAAACCAACGCACCGGCCCCCACGACTCAAGGCCCGGCGTCCCCACCCTCACCGGGCGCCGCCCTCACCCCACCTCCCGCGCGGCTTCATCCCCAGCCGGACGCGCTCCGTCGCTCCGACCGCGGCCTACCCAACCGGCCTCCATTGTGATATGCGTCACCCAAGGTCTAGGGTTGTAGCGCCTGGCAGGCGGCCCGTGGGTGCGTCCGGTGGTGGGGTGCGGCGGGTCGTGCGCGGGTGAGGGAAGTGAGCCCGTTGTCCGTCTCCTGGGACGACATCGGCGGTCTCGTCGATGCCCATGAACGTTTCCTCGCGGGGGCGCACGTCGACTCCGACGTCCGCGACCCGGTGCTCGACTCCTGGAAGCGCTGCCGTTCCGCCGGCCTCGAACCCCACCGGCTGCTGATCCCCTTCGTGCCCGACCTCGCCATGGAGGACCCCTTCCTGCGCGCCGCCGACCCGGTGCTCACCCAGCTCACCACCTCCCTCGCGAACGTCAGCATGACCGTCGTGCTCTGCGACGGACAGGCCCGCATGGTCCAGCGGCACGGCGGCGACCGACAGCTCCTCACCCGTCTCGACGAGGTGAACTTCGCCCCCGGCTTCTGCGCCTCCGAGGCCGCCGCGGGCACCAACGGCGTGGGCACCGCGCTCGCCGAGCGGCAACCCGTCCTCGTCCTCGGCCGGGAACACTTCGCCGACTGCCTCTCCCCGTTCGCCTGCGCGGGTGCCCCCGTCCGCAACCCGCTCAGCGGCCGCGTCGAGGCCGTCCTCGACCTCACCTGTCTGCGCGACGACGGCGACCCCGCCATGCTGCGGCTCGTCCGAGAGGCCGCCCACGACATCGAGGCCGCTCTCCTGGAACAGGCCACGGAACGCGAACGGGCACTCCTGGCCGCCTACCGCCGGGCCGCCCGCGCCGCCGCAGGCCCAGGCCCAGGCCCAGTGCCGGGTGCGGGCGCGGGTGCGGTTTCCGGTGGAGCAGCGGTCACAGGAACGGACATCTGGCCCCGCCAACCCGGGCGCCCACCCTCGGCGTGGGGCGACGACGGCCGGTACGCCGAGACCCTCGGGCGCGTCGACCTGGCCCTCCTCCGGGAGAAGGCCGAGGAACTCATCGCCTCGCCCCACCGCACCCTCGACGAGGTCACCCTCTCCGGCAACCGCGTCGCCACCCTCCTGCGCCGCCCGATCATGAGCGAGTCGGGCGAGACCGGCGTCGTCGTCGAGGCCCGCGTCCTGGGCGGCCCCCAGCTCCGCCACACGCGACTGACCACGCCCCCCGAAGCCCCGCCGGCGCAGCCCCCGACGCCACCGCGTCCACTCCGAGTCGCGACCGGGACGGCACCCGCGCCCCCCTCACCCCCGGGCCCTCCCACCGGACAACAGCCGTCCCCTCGCCCCACCCCCCGACCCACCACCGCCCCTCCACCCCCGACCGTCCTCCTTCGCCCCCGCGCCCCCACACCCCTCCGCCCCCGCCCGACACGCACGCCACCACCCACACCACAAACGACCCCACAAACGACCCCGACGCCGACCCCACAAGCCCCCTCGCGCCTCACCCCCACCCCCACCTCCACCCCCACCCCTGTTTCCTCCCTCGACCCCGCCCCCGACTCCCGGCTGCTGCTCATCGGCGAACCCGGGGTCGGCCGGCTCGCCGTACTCGCGCGCCGCCGGCTGGAGCTGCTGCACGACGCCGGAGTCCGCATCGGCACCACGCTCGACGTCACCCGCACGGCGGAGGAACTGGCCGACGTGGCCGTCCCCCGCTTCGCCGACTTCGCGGCCGTGGACCTCCCCGTCTCCGTCCTGCTCGGCGACGAGCCGGAGCCCCTCGGCCCCGGCACCCGGCTGCGCAGGGTCGCGCTGAGCGCCGTACACGAGGAGTCGCACCTGTACGGGGTCGGCGACCCGGTGCGCTACGTCCCCTCCACCCCGCAGGCCCGCAGCTGGGAGACCGGCCGCTCGGTGCTGGAACCCGTCCTCGCGGAGGCGGGCGGCTGGCTCGCCCAGGACCCGGCCCGGCTGGAGCGCGCCCTCGCCGCAGGCATCCACTCCCTGATCACCGTGCCGCTGCGCGCACGCGGCGCGACCCTCGGCGTCGTCAGCTTCTACCGCTCCGAGCAGCCCGCCCCGTTCGAGGACGACGACTTGTCCCTGGCCCAGGAACTGGTCGGCCGCGCGGCGATCTGCATCGACAACGCCCGCCGCTACACCCGCGAGCACAACACCGCCCTCGCCCTGCAACGCAGCCTGCTGCCGCGCGGCCGCCCCGACCAGAGCGCGGTCGAGGTCGCCTACCGCTACCTCCCCGCCCAGGCGGGCGTCGGCGGCGACTGGTTCGACGTCGTCCCGCTCTCCGGCGCCCGCGTCGCCCTCGTCGTCGGGGACGTCGTCGGCCACGGCCTGCACGCCGCCGCGACCATGGGCCGACTGCGCACCGCCGTCCACAACTTCTGCGCCCTCGATCTGCCCCCGGACGAACTGCTCACCCACCTCGACGACCTCGTCGGCCGCCTCGACCGGGGCGAGGGCTGGGCGGTGGAGAACACCCACGAGGACTCCGGCATCGTCGGCGCGACCTGTCTGTACGCCGTCTACGACCCGGTGTCCCGGCGCTGCACGCTCGCCCGCGCCGGGCACCCGCTGCCGGCGGTCGTCGCCCCGGACGGGACGGTGGACTTCGTCGACCTGCCCTCGGGGCCCCCGCTGGGCCTCGGCGGCATGCCCTTCGAGACCGCCGAACTCGAACTGGCCGAGGGCAGTCAGCTGGTCCTCTACACCGACGGCCTGGTCGAGGACCGGCACCGCGACATCGACACCGGCCTCGACCGGCTCCGTACCGTCCTGGCCCGCCCCGACCGCGCCCCCGAGGACACCTGCGAGGCGGTTCTCGACGCCCTGCTCCCGGCCCGGCCCTGCGACGACGTGGCCCTCCTCGTCGCCCGCACGAACACGCTGGGCCCGGAGCGGGTCGCCCAGTGGGACCTGCCCAGCGACCCGGCGGTCGTCTCCCGCGCCCGGGAGGCCGTCACCGGGCAGCTCGCCGCCTGGGGCCTGGACGACCTGGCCTTCACCACCGAGCTGGTGGCCAGCGAACTCGTCACCAACGCCATCCGCCACGCCACCGGCCCGGTCCAGCTCCGGCTGCTGCGCGACCGCGCGCTGATCTGCGAGGTCTACGACGGCAGCGGCACCTCACCCCGGCTGCGCCGCGCCCGCACCGAGGACGAGGGCGGCCGGGGCCTCTTCCTCGTGGCCCAGCTCACCGAACGCTGGGGCACGCGCTACACCCCCGACGGCAAGACCATCTGGACCGAACAGCCCCTGCCCCGACCGTGACGGCGACTCGACGCGGCGACTCGACTCGACGCGGCGATCCGACGCGGCGACTCAGTCGTCCGGGACGCCCGCCCCGCTCAGCGCGGGCACGGTGCTCTCCACCCGCGCCAGCGACCGCGCGCCCAGCCGGAACTGTTCGAGCTTGTCGACGATCGTCCGCCCGACCGGCCGGTGCCCCCAGACACTGATGCCCTGGTGGGTGCTGGGCTCCCAGGTGGACTCGTCGACGACGATCGGGTTCCAGCCCACCTCCCACTCGAAGCCCGACGGTGTACGGGCGTAGTACGACAGCTCCCTGTCGTTGGTGTGCCGGCCGACCGACAGGGCCATGTCGAAGCCGAGTTCACACACCCGCTGATAGCTGCGGGCGACGTCGTCGAGGCTCTCCACCTGCACGTTGAGGTGCTGGACCCGGGTGCGGACGGGGTCGACGGGCAGCCCGCGCACGGCGGCGATCGCGATCGAGTGGTGGCGTTCGTTCACCCGCAGGAAGCGAATCTTGAACTTGACGCCGCTGATGGTCTCGTCGATGTAGTCGGTCAGCCGCGCGTCGAAGACCGTGTCGAAGTAGCCCCGCAGCCGCGCCGGCCTGGCGGACGTGATCGCCACGTGCCCCATTCCCGACTCACCCGTGACGAACCCGGAGGCGAGCATTCGCAACGGCTCGTCGGAGATGACCGGCGTCGTGTAGATCTCCTGGGTGATCCTCTTGGGACCGGGGAACCGCAGCAGCCGTTCCACCCCGCGCAGCGCCGCCTCCTCGGCGGTCCCCACCCGGACGGGTACGCCGTGCGCGCGCACCCGCGCCTCGATCCGCTCGAACGTGGCGTGGTCGTCGAGGTGCCAGCCGATGGCGACGACGTCCTCCGCCGGGCCCCGCCGCAGCAGGAACCGGCAGGCGTGGTCGTCCAGCCGGAACCGCATCAGCCCGCTGTCGAGCTCGTCCCGGTGCATCCCGATCGTGTCGGTGCCGAACCGCCGCCAGTCGGCGAACCGCTCGGTCTCGACGACCAGGTACCCGAGGTGCACGGCCCCGAAGACCGAAGCGGCGTACGGCGCCCCGCTCCCTGGTGATCCGCCGTTCGGCGCCGCGACGCTCATCGTCGGCCCGCCAGGAAGTCCGCGCACAGCGCGTTGAACAGCTCGGCGCGCTCCCACTGCACCCAGTGCCCGGTGTTGGCCACCAGGTACAGATCGCAGTTGGGCATGCGCTCGGCCAGCATCCGCCCGCCGGACGGCCGGTTGACCTTGTCGGCGGCGCCCCAGAGCACCAGCGTGGGCACGGGCAGCCGACGCAGCCGGTCGTCACGGGTGAAGTCCATCCGCCACAGCGTGCGCAGCGCGTTCGGCCCCGACGGGCGGCGCAGCGGCGGGGCCGCCAGAACCTCGGGGTCGATGCTCGCCTCGTACCGGGCGTCGATCACCGAGTCCGGCACCTCGGCCGCGTTGAAGACCAGATGGTCGCGGATGAACCTCTCCAGCTTCAGCCGGGAGGGCCCGTCGCCGCCGTAGTAGTTCAGCAGGCTGTTGAGGCCCGGCGTCGGCAGCGCGCGGGTCGTGCCGTCGCCGCCGGGCCCCATCAGGACCATGCGGTCCACACGGTCCGGGGTGTCGAGGGCGAGGCGCAGGGCGCAGGCACCGCCGTAGGAGTTGCCGACCAGGTGGGCGCGTTCGAGCCCGAGGACGTCCATGGCCCCGCAGATGTGGTCGGCCAGATGCCCGAACGGGTCGGCCGCGTCGATGCCCTTGCCGCTCCGGCCGTAACCGGGCAGGTCGGGCACGATGACCCGGTACTCCTGGGCCAACTCCCCGATATTTCGGGTGTAGTTGGAGACCCCGGAGGCACCGGGCCCGCCCCCGTGCAGCAACAGGACGGGCGTCGCGTCGGGAGCACCCGCCTCCGAGACGAAGATCGGCTTCCCGGCGACGTCGAACAACGACTCGCGCATCCCGGGCAGTCGGGTCGATAAAGTCATGACGCTCCTCACGCGTGCTTCAGAGGGACGGCGGAAGATCCGGCGGCGACCTCGCTCACCCCGGGCCCTGGCCCTGGCCCTGGCCGGGGTCGCAGAACGAACCTGGTGGGCGGCGGCGGGAGTCGACGCCCCGTCGCGGCGGCGGCGTAGACGTACGCGTCCGGCCGCAGCGCGACACTCGTTGCCCGGTGCCGGGCCAGCCAGGCCCGCAACACACCGTCGCTGTCGACGACCGTGCCCTCGGCCGGCGCGGACCCGGCGGGTGTGACGACGAGCGAGGGGACCCCGGCCCGCTCCCACGCGGGCTGCGGCCGGGCCGCCCCGGCGTGCAGCACCAGCCAGCGCCCGCCGAGCAGATCGTCCAGTCGTACGCGCGTGCCGTCCGGCCCGGTCACCCACGGCTGGGTATCTGGTGCCCGGACGCCTTGGCGCGCGGCCGGGCTCGCAGTCCGTCGGCGTAGTGGGCGACGGGGATCCAGTGGGAGCCCTGCAGCCAGTCGGCGAACCCCGGTACACGGCCGAGGGCGCGCGCGGCAGTGTTCCGGACGCGGGTGACGGCCGACCGGCGCTCGGTGATGATCCGCCCGACGAACACCGCCCGCCCGGTGACCTCCTCGACGTGCGGCTTGCGCTCGGTCTCGTACGAGTCGAGCACCGAGTCGGGCAGTTCGCCCCGCAGTACGGCGTCGAGTTTCCAGCAGAGGTTGGCCGCGTCCCGCACGCCCGCGGCCATGCCCTGCCCGATCCACGGCGGCATGGCGTGGGCGGCGTCCCCGGCGAGGAACACCCGCCCGGACCGGAACCGGGCGGCGAAGCGCACATGGTGGCTGTAGACGGTCGCCCGGAGGATCTCGATCTGGTCGGGCCCGATCCTGTACGCGCCCACCATGGACCGGATCGCCTCATCGGTGACCAGGTACGTCTCGTCGTCGCCCGGCAGGATCGGGAACTCCCAGCGGTGGTGCCCGAGCGGCGTCGGACAGTCCACGGCCGGCCGGGCCGGATCGCAGCGGAACCGCAGTCTGTCGTGGTCCGGCCACGGCTTCAGCATCCTGGTGTCGATGACCACCCAGCGGTCCTCGTACGTCCGCCCCTCGTAGCCGATGTTCAGCTGGGCCCGACTGAGGCTGGACCCCCCCGTCGGCGGCGATCACGTACGAGGCACGCACCCGGCGCACGGAGTCGTCGGCGGTGCCGACCACCGTCAACTCGACCCCGTCCGCGTCCTGACGCAGCCGCAGGCACTCGTGCCGCAACAGGACCTCGACATGGGGGTACCGGTCCACGCCCTCCCTCAGAACCTGCTCCAGCGCCGGCTGGTAGAGGAACATCTGCGGCGGATGACCGTGACCGCGCGGCACAGGGGAGGCGCTGAAGAAGGTACGGCCGCGCGCGTCCACGAAGTCCAACGGCCGCTCGGCGAGCATGTCCCGCTTCAGCCGCTCGGCCAGCCCGATCCGCTGCCAGATCCGCATGACCTCCTCGTCCGTGGAGATCGCCCGGGCCCGCGCGTAGACCTCGGCGTCCCGCTCCACGACGACCACGCGCAGCCCCATAGACCCGAGCAGGTTGGCGGCGGTCACCCCGGTGGGCCCGTACCCGATGACGGCGACGTCGTACGAGCTGTCCGCCCTGTCCTGGACTCCACCCTCGGCGCTGATCGCACTCACGGGTCACCTCACTGTCAGTCCGGTGCTGCGGCTCTTGCTGTATCGATCACTACAATTGGAATAATCGCTACGGTAAGGTGGGTGTAGAAGTGGGGCAAGTGATGAGCGCGACAGGAAGGCCGCACCCGATGACCAGGCCGCAGCCCGCACGCAAGAAGCGAGCCAACGGGGTGGAGTCACGCCAGCGCATCCTCGACGCCACCGTGGAGATCGCCGGTGAACGCGGGTACGAGGGCACGTCGATCGCGGCGGTCAGCGCCAAGTGCGGGCTGCCCGCCAGCTCCATCTACTGGCACTTCAAGGACAAGGACGACCTGATCGCCGCGGTGATCGAGCGCAGCTTCGAAAGCTGGCTCGCCGCCGTGGAACTGCCGGGCGAGGAGGCGGGCACCCCGCTGGAGCGCGCCACCCTGATGGCGGACGCCGTGGCCAAGTCCCTCATGGACGCCCCGGACTTCCTCCGCCTCGGCCTCATGCTCGCCCTGGAACACCGCCCCACGGAGCCGCGCGGCCGCACGGTCTTCCTCCAGGTCCGCGACATCGCGAGCCGCAGAATCACGGCCGTCATCCACGACCTCTTCCCGACCCTGCACGACGATGCGGTCCGCACCCTCACCACATACGCCGTAGCCGGCGCCGACGGCCTCTTCATCCAACGAGAGATCCACGGCCCCGAGGTAGACCTCACCGCCCTGTTCGAACTACACGCCCGCTTGCTCTACGAGGCGGCGCTGAGCATGAGGGATGGGGCGGTGGTCGGCGGGAGCGGCGAGGCAGGGCCCGGCACAAGGTAGGCCTGACGGCAGCCGCGATGCGGAGGCTTTTATGTGTGGACGAGAGGGACTACGGCCACCTCCTCAACGACATACTCCACGAGGACGGCACCCCGGGTCCGAGCTGCCCGCTACTGCGCCCCGCACATGGAACCTGAGATCCTCTTCCGCCTCTCCCACCCCCGGCACGGCCCAGGCGTGACGGTCCCTGAGATCCTCGCGGCCACGGAGGCGGCGGCCCCGGCCTTGCAGATCGTCGAGAACCGCATCCGAGACTGGAAGCCTGCGGGAGAGGCGAGGCACGAGCCCGCCCCAGGGGCGCGGGGAATTGTGCGACAAACCACGACGAGCCCGCCCTCCGCGAACCACCCGTCCCACCCCGGGCGAACGCTACAACCGGGGCCGGTGGCGGGCGGCGGTGGCCGGGCCCGATGGCCGAACGCCGAAGGGGCGGAGCCCCTGGTGGCGGGACGGGTAGGGGCGGCGGGGTTGAGTAAACTCGCCGGGGAATAGCCCAGTTCACCCAGCCGACGAGCAGACCCAACCGCACGAAGCACATGAGGCACCGGATGACGACGCCCCCCACCATTCACCCGACACCACGGTGACCACAGACCGGCTGAACTCGGGCCCCACCCCCTGCCGAGTGACAGTCTGCAGAGACTGCTGCTGCGGCACCCCCAAACTTCCCGGCGTAGACCACGAGGCCCAGACCACCCGCCTCCAGTCCCTCGTCCCCACCCGCATCTCCACCTGCCTGGACGCCTGCGACCAGGCCAACGTGATCGTGGTCCAACCCTCCGCAGCCGGCCGAGCCGCAGGCGCCCGCCCCGTCTGGCTGGGCCTGGTCAACGACCCCGACGCCACCGAAGACATAGTCACCTGGGTCCAGTCCGGCGGCCCAGGCATCACCCCCATGCCTCCCATCCTCGATCTCTACGTCATCACCCCACCGGCCCGCAGGCCCGACCTGACCCGACCCGACCCGACCTGATCTGGGCGAAGCCGTCTGCCACTTCCCAGGACATACCGACCTAGCGCTCCACCCTGCCGCGCCCGCCGCGTCCACCCCGCCCGCCGCGCAACGACGACAGCACCAGGCGCCCGTATCTCGTGGTGAGTATGGCCCCCGTGACGGCGATGGACATGGCCAGCGCGATACAGAGGTGCGCGACGGAATCGTCGCCGAGGACCTGAAGGATGCCGAGAGCCGTCCCGAGGGGCAGGCCGAGAATCGTGAGAACGCCGAGAGCCCCGCTGATCTGCTGACTCTCCTGTGTCTGGATCAGCCTGCTGTAGTCAGCAGCTTCAGCGAGGATCTGGTCGAAACGGGCAGGCAGCCGGTACTGGTTCTGAAAGGCGAGGAGCAGATCGTTGGCCGTGCCGTGGGCGGTGAGGTGCTGGCGCCAATAGGTGCTGCGAAAGACAGCGATGCTCCTCTCCAGCGTGGAGACACGGCGGGCCAGCCGCGGGGCGGTGAAGGTCTCGGAGAGCTCGTCGGTGAGTTCATCGATGTGATCACGTTGCAGCGCGCCCAGAAGGAGCGCGTCGAGGTAGACGGTCCGGCAGTGCAGCGCACCGAAAGCGAAGAAGTCAGTGTCTCCTGTGTCCGCCCGGTGGCCGAGAAAGGCAGTGCCTTCACGGAGCACGAGGGCGCTCCAGTCTGCGGAGATCCTGACCGTGTCCTGGAGGAGGTTGCCCACGGTCTCGGGGGGTAGCGGGAAATCCTCCGGGGTGGAGCGTGAAGCCAGTTGCCAGAGCCAGCGATCAGCGGTGGCCGGTAGCTCCCCTTCGAGACCGTCCCGCAGGGCGGGGGAGTGGTGGGCAGCAGGGCTCAGGAAGGCGACGGTGTACGGCCGGACCGTGGCCGGCGACGCGCCGGGGTCGCGTGTCTCGGCGACCCCGGTAAGCAGCCGGGTTGGGTCGAAGGGACCGGAAAGGGGCCCGTCGGCGTCGTCCGACAAGCGCCCGGCGATGGCACGCAGCACGGGCATAAGGGGGCGGTCCACGGTGAAGTGCAGTACAGCGAGGGCGTGTTGAGGATTGCGGACGGTGGCTGCCCGGAGCACCTCCACGCCGAGCAGATGCATTCCATCGTGCTTGACATCGAGCGCCAGATGCCAACGGCAGGGCCGCCCGGGCGCCCCGTAGAGCGCGCGTGCGGAGGCGGGCGCGAAGTAGCTGGAGCGGGTCCGGGTATCGGTACGGCGGCCACCCACCTCGAACGGGATGGGACCCTGCGGCCACTCAGGGACGCGCAGTAGCCGTATGGGCAGGACGACGGTGAGTTCCTGACGCGCTCCGGTTACTTCGTCGACCGGTGGTGTGCCGGTAGTGATGTGCTCGGCATGACGGACCGTGGCCCCTTCGCGGTGTTCCGGAGCGTTGCGGTGTCCCACGTTTCCCCTTCCAGCGCTGGGTCGTCATCTGCCACACCTGACAGCCGAGGTGACACAGCCACGGCGCAGGCTATCGTGGCCGGTTGGGCGGCAGCCGCGCACGGCGGACTGCCTTGCTCCGACGACCCGTTCGGATAGCCTCACACCGTGCTGCAGAGCGAACTCCAAAGCAAGACCGCCCGGTTGTGGGACGCCTTCTGGTCCGGAGGCGTGTCGAACCCGCTGGAGATAGTCGAACAACTCACGTATCTGCTGTTCCTTCGGATACTCGACGCCCGATACGCCTCTCCACCACGCCAACCAACTGCCGACGAGGTTCAGTCGAATCCCGTGACCGCCGCACTACTCGATGAGCGACTGCGCTGGTCGTATCTGGTGACCCAGCCACCGCAACACATGTTCGCCGCGGTGCGTGACGAGATCTTCCCTCTGCTCCGTTCGTTCGACGGCCCGAAGTCCGGTCTCGGCGCGCACTTCACCGACGCGCGCTTCACCATCACGACGCCGGGGCTGCTCGCAAAGGTGGTGGACCTGCTGGAGGACGTTCCGGTCGACGGTGCGGTCCTCGGTGGTGACTTCTACGAGCACCTGCTGAGCAAGGTGGCGACGGCGGCCCACAATGGGCAGTTCCGAACCCCTAGGCACGTCATCCAGCTGATCATTGAGATGACGGCACCCGAAGCCGGGGAGAACATCTGCGACCCGGCCTGCGGGACAGCCGGATTCCTTGTCGCGGCCGCCGACTACATTGGTCGGTCATCTTCCGCGCTCGTGGAAGTGCGGGAGCAAGCACGACACGACCCCGGTGCCGGCACTACGTTCCACGGATTCGACTTCGACAGCACGATGCTGCGGATCGGATCGATGAACATGTGGCTCCATGGAGTCAGCAGCCCGGATATCCGGTACCGCGATTCACTGGGACAAGACCTGGGTGCGGAAGCGGAGCGCTATTCGTTGGTGCTCACCAATCCGCCATTCGCCGGCAGCCTTGATTACGAATCCACAGCCGATGACCTGCGGCGCGTGATCCACACGAAGAAGTCGGAGCTGCTGTTCGTCGCCCTGACGCTGAAGCTGATGAAGCACGGGGGCCGAGCCGCCGTCATCGTCCCCGATGGTGTCCTCTTCGGCTCGACCAACGCGCACAAAGAACTGCGCAGAACCCTGGTCGAGGACAACAGACTGGATGGAGTGGTGAAGCTTCCCGCCGGTGTTTTCAAGCCATATGCGGGAATCTCCACGTCCATCCTTTTCTTGACGAAGGCGAACGACCGAAGCGCGGACAGCGTTTGGTTCTACGACGTCACGGCAGATGGATGGAGCCTTGACGACCGGCGCGCTCCGCTCCTCCCGCCCGAAAAATTGGGGGCCTTGCCGAGCGCGCGGCTCCATCAGGCTGATCACGCCAAGAACAATCTGCCCGATGTGGTGAAGCGCTGGCTGTCACGTGGTACGAGCGAACGTGCACGCAAGCGCAGTGAACAGAGTTTTCTGATCTCGAAGGCCGAGATTGCAAAGGAGGGATACAACCTCTCCCTGACCCACTATCGAAAAGTCCATGAGGCCAAGACAGTGGCTCAGGAATGGGTGCGACTCGGGGACTTCACTGAGATCTACGGAGGATCGGTTCCGCGCAAGGAGATCGAACCGGCGGAGCACCCGAGTGATGCGACTGCCGACCGACGAGTACTGCCACCTTCCCTGCTAGACGTACAACTGCTCCCCGTCGACATGCTGCCGGTGCGCGGCAACCAACGTGAGCCCCGAATCCGGCTGCGGGAGGGGGACATCGTCGGCCGTGACCTGGCCGGCACACGTCACTGGTCACTGCTCCCATCAGCATACGACGGCGTACAGCCAGGCCAGGGCCTGATTGTCATCAGGCCGATTCAGAACCCAGTCCCTTCCGAGTACCTGACCGCCTACCTGGCAAGCCCGCAAGCGGAGCAGCAATTTCGCTTGTACGATGTCATGCCACGCATTAGGCGCCTTGATCTCGGGAATGTACGGATTCCTAAATGCGAGGGTGACGCAGAGGAGATCCGTACCTTCCTATCCAGGCTTGCCGAGGGGGAAGCTGAAGCACAGAAGATCCAGAAACGGCTTCGGGATGCGCGCCTAGCAATCTTCGAAAAGGGAACGAGTAGCGCACGCCGCACCAGGCTGAGTGAAGCAGCCGACCTGAGTTCGCTCATCGCACAGAACTTGCGTAAACAGAATGAGCGGTACCGGTTGTTCCAAGACTACCCCTACGGTATCGCCCGTGCTGTACGGAAGTTCCAGCACAGTACATCACCTGCGGAGAAGCATGAGGCCGCCCTCCAATGTGTGGAATCTCTGATCCTTTCTCTCGGAATCATCGCCCACGCCATCGCGGCGAACCGAGGGCGCCAGGAACTTCCCGAGATCGTTCAGTGGAGGAAGGCGGTGGCAGGCGGTGGCGTTTCGCTGGGGCACTGGGTAGCGGTAATCCGAGCCGTAGGCGCGGATTCCAGGGAAACAGGTGATCCAGCTTCAGGGCTGGCCGAGGCCACTGCCCTGAAGAAGGGGAAGAAGGGGCTGATGGCAGACCTCGACAAACTCGTGGCCCTGCGGAACAAGATAAGGCATGGGTCGGGCCCTCGTACTCGGGCTGAGTTCGAGAGGAGCCTGGAAGAGATCGAGCGGCTCATGTTCAGCGGCCTCTCCTGGTGCACCTTTTTGGCGCGTTCCCGGTGGGTGCACACGGACAGGCTTCGCTGGCTGCCTGAACTGGGAAGGTTCGAGGTCTCTGGACTTGTGCTGACCGGTGATCACCCTGACTTCGAACCGATCTCATTCCAGACCGACGTCCCGCTGGCCGACGGCAGCCTCTACATGCTGACCCAGCAGGACGAACCAATACAGCTCTCGCCCTTTTGTCTTCTCGAAGACTGCCCCACCTGCCTGACCCCCGAGCTCTACTACCCGGACCGCCTCACCGCCTCGACCGCCCTGCTGAAGAGCCTCGACCGAGGACACGAACTCGACAGCGACAGCGTCTATGCATCGCTACGCCCATGGACCGAAGCCTGAAGTACGCGACCGCACCGGCGAACACCAAAACCAATCGACGACCCGCGCTCGCCCCCGGCATCAGCTGCACACAAGACCCAAGCGCCACACAAAAAGACCCCGACCTCAGCGATCTCGCTGACGACGGGGTCTTCGGACACCTCGTGCAAGGTGCCCCCGGCAGGATTCGAACCTGCGCACACGGCTCCGGAGGCCGTTGCTCTATCCCCTGAGCTACGGGGGCGTGTCGGGCGCCTTGTGTGGCGGCGACGGGTAGAACCCTACCAGCTCTCCGAGGGAGATCATGAACGGGTTTTGCGGGGGTGGGGGCGGGGTTGAGCAGCCGGAGACCCCCGCAGGGGGTGGAAGTCGGGAAAACCCGGACGCGGCGGTGGGCGCCGACCTACTCTCGAGTTGTGCCAGGCGCGTCCGGCCGGGTGCTTGTTGTGGACGACAACAAGGTCATCCGGCAGCTGATCAGGGTCAACCTCGAGCTGGAGGGCTTCGAGGTGGTGACCGCGGCCGATGGTGCCGAGTGCCTGGACGTCGTTCATCAGGTGCGGCCCGACCTCATCACCCTCGACGTCGCGATGCCTCGGCTCGATGGTCTCCGTACCGCCGCCCAGCTCCGCGACGACCCGCGCACACGGCGTCTTCCGCTCGCCATCGTCAGTGCCTGTACCCAGTACGAGGTCGAGGCCGGGCTCGATGTCGGCGTCGACGCGTTTCTTGCCAAGCCCTTCGAGCCGAGCGAACTCGTTTCTCTGGTACGGCAGTTGGTCGAGCGATCGCGTTCGGGGAGCGGGGAGACCTCGCCTGACGGGATCGGCGGCGACAGTCCCATCGCCACCGCCGCCCATGGCAGCAACGGCACTGCTGCCTCCGGCGGTGCCCCGGCCAGCGGCAGCGATCACCCCGAGCACGCGGAGCGTGCCGGCCGACCCGCAAGTTGACCTTCGAGGGTTCGAGGGTTCGAGGGTTCGAGGGTTCGGGGATTCGAAGGTTCTAGGGCGCGGGGATGAGAGGGGGAGTGGTTCGGGGATCTCTCGGCCTCCGGGCCCGGCGGCCTGCCGTCCCGCCCCCGCCACCCCGTCCACATCGCGGACCCCGAGGTAAACCGGCTCGCATACCCACCCCCCTCCTCCCATACGCTTGTCCCCGTGACCCCCGTCGAGCTCTCCCGTACCGTGCTGCGCGCGGTGCGTCGTGCTGTGGACGAGGGGGAGCTGAGTGTGGCCGTGCCCGCACGCGCCGTCGTCACCCCGCCCGGGCCCGGCGGACGCGGGGACTACGCGACGAACATCGCCCTGCAGCTGGCCCGGCCCGCCGGTCGCCCCCCGCTGCAGGTCGCCGAGATACTGCGCCCCCACCTCAGCCGCACCGAGGGCGTCGCCGCCGTCGAGATCACCGGCCCCGGCTTCCTCAACATCCACCTCGACCGGGCCGCCGTCACCGCCCTGGTCCGCCGGATCCAGCGAGACCACGGCACCCAACCCGGCCATGTCAGCCAATCCGGCCATGTCAGCCAACCCGGTCAAGGTCTCGCCCCGCTCCCTTACGGCCACAGCGACGCCCTCGCCGGGCACGTCGTCCGGCTGCGTATCCCGTACGACATCCGCGCCGAGGTCGTCGCCGACGCGCTCACACGGATCGTCGGCAGCCAAGGCGGTCGAGTCGAGGTCCACCACGTCCGGCCCCATGTCACCCCAGAGCCAGACGAAGAGGCAGGGGCAACGGCGGGAGCAAGGGCGGGGACGGCGACTCGGGCAGAGTCGGAGGAGGTCTGCGAGCACGTCTCTCCCGACGAACCGGCGACCACCCCCATCGACCTCCGCCCCGTCCCCGCCCCCGAGGACCCCACCCCCCTCGGCCCCGACGCCCTCCGCTGGGCCCTGCTGCACCCGGCCGCTCACGACCGGCCCCGGATCACGGCGGACCTCCTCGTGCAGCGGGCGGCCAACCCCCTCTTCCGTGTCCGTTACGCCCACGCCCGAGCCCGCGCACTCACCCGTAACGCCGCGGCCCTCGGTTTCACCGGCACCCCGGGCGACCTCGACACCCCCGACACGCTGCCCACCTCTCGCCCGGCCGTCGCCGTCACCACCCCCGACGCCACGCCCGCGCCCCCCACCGCCGTCGCCACCCCCGACGTGACCACCCCCCTCGTCAGCGCCCTCACCGAGTACCCCTCCGCCCTCGCCCGAGCGGCCACGCACCACGCTCCCGATCGCCTCGCCCGGCACCTGGTCGTCCTCGCCGACGCCCTGCTCGCCTTCCAGCACACGGTGCTGCCGCGCGGCGACGAGAAACCCTCGGCCGCCCACCGGGCCCGGCTGGCTCTTGCCGAAGCCGCCGGGACGGTGCTGGCCGGCGGCCTGTCCCTGCTCGGCATCGACGCACCCGAATACCTCTGAGCAACCCCGCGGAGCCCAAGCCCCCAGAGCGGAGATGCAGGAAGCAGGAAGCACGGAGCAGCAAGCGAGAGCAACAAGGCCTTGAGCAGACAGTCAGTCGGCAGCACATAGCCGAAGCCCAGCCCTCAGCCACGGTCACCAGAAGCCGAGCCGCAGCCGGGCCGAAGCCGAAGCCGACCAGAAGCCGAAGCCCACCAGAAGCTCAGCCGAAGCCCCGCCCCTGCCCCCAACCTCCAGCCCCCAACCTCCAACCTCCAACCTCCAGCCCAGCGCCTGCCCCCGCCCCCCGTTCCGCCCCGCCCCGCCCCACCCGCCGAAGCCCCCGCGCCCCCGCCCAGAGAGCACACAGAAAGCCCTACAGACATGAGCCGTTCCGCACACCCCGCCGGGCCCCGTCACGCCGACGTGTTGCCCGAGGGGCACTACTCCGCTCCGCCCGCCGACCTGAACACGCTGGACCCGAAGGTGTGGGCGCAGACCGTCACCCGTGGCGCCGACGGGGTCGTCAGCGTCGGTGGGATCGATGTGAAGGCGCTCGCGGAGGAGTTCGGCACGCCCGCGTACTTCGTCGACGAGGCCGACTTCCGCGCGCGGGCGCGCGCCTGGCGCACCGCGTTCGGGCAGGACGCCGACGTGTTCTACGCAGGCAAGGCGTTCCTGTCCCGTGCCATCGTGCGCTGGCTGCACGAGGAGGGGCTCAACCTCGACGTCTGCTCCGGCGGCGAACTCGCGACCGCGCTCTCCGCCGGTATGCCCGCCGACCGCATCGCCTTCCACGGCAACAACAAGTCCGAGGACGAGATCCGCCGGGCCGTCGAGGCCGGCGTCGGGCGGATCGTGCTCGACTCGTTCCAGGAGATCGTGCGGGTCGCGCACATCGCCCAGTCCCTCGGCACGCGGCAGCGGGTGCAGATCCGTGTCACCGTCGGCGTCGAGGCCCACACCCACGAGTTCATCGCCACCGCCCACGAGGACCAGAAGTTCGGGATCCCGCTGGCCGGGGGGCAGGCCGCCGAGGCCGTACGGCGGGCGCTCAAGCTCGACGGGCTCGAACTGATCGGGATCCACAGCCACATCGGATCGCAGATCTTCGACACCTCCGGGTTCGAGGTCGCCGCCCACCGCGTCGTCGGGCTGCTCAAGGACATCCGTGACGAGCACGGCGTCGAACTGCCCGAGATCGACCTCGGTGGCGGTCTCGGCATCGCCTACACCAGCGACGACGACCCCCGCGAGCCGCACGAGATCGCCAAGGCGCTCACCGAGATCGTCAACCGGGAGTGCGAGGCCGCGAAGCTGCGCGCGCCCCGGATCTCCGTCGAGCCCGGGCGCGCCATCGTCGGCCCGACCGCCTTCACGCTCTACGAGGTCGGCACCATCAAGCCGCTGGACGGGCTGCGGACGTACGTCTCCGTCGACGGGGGCATGTCGGACAACATCAGGACCGCGTTGTACGACGCCGAGTACAGCGTCGCGCTGGTGTCCCGTACCTCCGACGCCGAGCCCATGCTCGCTCGTGTGGTCGGCAAGCACTGCGAGAGCGGTGACATCGTGGTGAAGGACGCGTTCCTGCCGGCGGACCTGGCACCGGGTGACCTGATCGCCGTACCGGCCACCGGTGCGTACTGCCGTTCCATGGCGAGCAATTACAACCACGTCCTGCGCCCGCCGGTCGTCGCCGTCAATGATGGAGAGGCCCGCGTCATCGTCCGCCGTGAGACGGAGGATGATCTTCTCCGGCTCGACGTCGGCTGAGGCTGCGGCTCCCGGAATCACGGGCCGGAAGATCTTCGTCTTTCGGCCCGGTGAAAATGAAATAGATGTCTCACGATCCGGACCGGGGATAGAAACTCCCGTCCGGTGAGTGAGACTGGTCCCACCGTGTTCGGTATGTCGGTATGTGAGGAAACGAGGTCGGATGATGCGTACGCGTCCGCTGAAGGTGGCGCTGCTGGGCTGTGGGGTTGTCGGCTCAGAGGTGGCGCGCATCATGACGACGCACGCCGACGACCTCGCCGCGCGCATCGGCGCCCCGGTCGAGCTCGCGGGGGTGGCCGTACGGCGGCCCTCCCGGGTCCGTGAGGGCATCGACCCCGCCCTCGTCACCACCGACGCCACCGCGCTCGTCAAACGCGGGGACATCGACGTCGTCGTCGAGGTCATCGGCGGTATCGAGCCCGCACGCTCCCTCATCACCACCGCGTTCGAGTACGGCGCGTCCGTCGTCTCCGCCAACAAGGCCCTCCTCGCCCAGGACGGCGCCGCCCTGCACGCCGCCGCCGGGGACCACGACGCGGACCTCTACTACGAGGCCGCCGTGGCCGGTGCCATCCCGCTGATCCGGCCGCTGCGCGAGTCCCTCGCCGGCGACAAGATCAACCGGGTGATGGGCATCGTCAACGGGACGACCAACTTCATCCTCGACAAGATGGACACCACGGGGGCGGGTTATCAGGAGGCCCTCGACGAGGCAACCGCTCTCGGGTACGCGGAGGCCGACCCGACCGCCGACGTCGAGGGGTTCGACGCCGCCGCCAAGGCCGCGATCCTCGCCGGTATCGCCTTCCACTCGCGCGTACGCCTCGACGACGTGTACCGCGAGGGAATGACCGAGGTGACGGCGGCCGACTTCGCCTCCGCCAAGAACATGGGCTGCACCATCAAGCTCCTCGCCATCTGCGAGCGGGCCGCGGACGGCGGGTCCGTCACCGCGCGCGTGCACCCCGCGATGATCCCGCTGACCCACCCCCTCGCCTCGGTGCGCGGCGCCTACAACGCCGTGTTCGTGGAGTCGGACGCCGCCGGTCAGCTGATGTTCTACGGGCCGGGCGCGGGCGGTGCCCCCACCGCCTCCGCCGTGCTCGGGGACCTCGTGGCCGTGTGCCGCAACCGGCTCGCGGGGTCCACCGGACCCGGTGAGTCCGCCTACGCCGCCCTGCCGGTCTCGCCCATGGGCGAGGTCGTCACGCGCTACCACATCAGCCTCGACGTCGCCGACAAACCGGGTGTTCTCGCCCAGGTGGCGACCGTGTTCGCGGAGCACGGAGTGTCGATCGATACGGTTCGGCAGCAGGGCAAGGACGGCGAGGCCTCTCTCGTCGTCGTCACCCACCGCGCCTCCGACGCCTCCCTCACCGGGACCGTCGAGGCGCTGCGCAACCTCGACACCGTGCGGGGTGTCGCCAGCATCATGCGGGTTGAAGGAGAGTAACCAGCAATGACCCACCAGTGGCGCGGAATCATCGAGGAGTACCGGGACCGGCTGCCCGTCTCCGACAGCACGCCGGTCGTGACGCTCCGGGAGGGCGGCACGCCCCTCGTCCCCGCGCAGGTGCTCTCCGAGCGCACGGGCTGCGAGGTCCACCTCAAGGTGGAGGGCGCGAACCCCACCGGGTCCTTCAAGGACCGCGGGATGACCATGGCCATCACCCGGGCGAAGGAAGAGGGCGCGAAGGCCGTCATCTGTGCCTCCACGGGCAACACCTCTGCCTCCGCGGCCGCCTACGCCGTCCGCGCGGGCATGGTCTCGGCCGTGCTCGTCCCGCAGGGCAAGATCGCGCTGGGCAAGATGGGCCAGGCCCTGGTGCACGGCGCGAAGATCCTCCAGGTCGACGGCAACTTCGACGACTGCCTCACCCTCGCGCGTGAACTGAGCGACAACTACCCGGTGGCGCTGGTCAATTCGGTGAACCCGGTGCGCATCGAGGGCCAGAAGACCGCCGCGTTCGAGATCGTGGACATGCTCGGCGACGCGCCCGACATCCACGTCCTGCCGGTCGGCAACGCGGGCAACATCACGGCCTACTGGAAGGGCTACAAGGAGTATGCCGCCGACGGGATCGCCGCCAGGACGCCCCGTATGTGGGGCTTCCAGGCCTCCGGCTCCGCGCCGATCGTGCGCGGCGAGGTCGTCAAGGACCCGTCGACGATCGCCACCGCGATCCGCATCGGCAACCCCGCCTCCTGGCAGTACGCCCTGGCCGCGCGGGACGAGTCGGGCGGTGCCATCGACGAGGTGACGGACCGTGAGATCCTGCGCGCCTACCGGCTGTTGGCGGCTCAGGAGGGTGTCTTCGTGGAGCCCGCCTCCGCCGCCTCCGTGGCCGGTCTGCTGAAGGCCGCCGAGGCCGGCAAGGTCGATCCGGGCCAGACCATCGTCTGCACGGTCACCGGCAACGGCCTCAAGGACCCGGACTGGGCCGTCGCGGGCGCCCCGCAGCCCGTCACGGTCCCGGTGGACGCGGCGACGGCGGCCGAGCGCCTCGGTCTCGCGTAACCACAGCCACGGGCGCTCGCGTATCCTCTCGCCCAGCCGTTCGAAAAGACCTGAGAGCCGCGCGTAGACGGGGATTCTCGGGGGATAACCCTGACAGGACCCGACAGGGGGTGCACAGGGGGCTTACGACACGCATCGTGCGCCTCCTGTGCGCCCTATGTCGCCACAGAACCTTCCTTCGATAGGCTGTGGTGAACCCGCCCGCTGCATATGCCCCGCAAGGGCGCGGCGCCGTGCCGTCGTCGGCGGCCGCCGGGTTTCAGGTACCTGTCGAACGTCAATCGAATGTCATTCGACAATCGTCAATCTCGCAGCTCAAGGAGAGTCATCGAGCGATGGCCGGTCCAGCGTTCCGCGCCGCCGCCGTACGGGTGCGCGTCCCCGCCACCAGCGCCAATCTCGGTCCGGGCTTCGACGCCCTCGGACTGTCGCTGGGGCTCTACGACGACGTGGTCGTCCGGGTGGCCGACTCCGGCCTGCACGTCGACATCGCGGGGGAAGGCAGCGAGACGCTCCCGCGCGACGAGCGGCATCTGCTCGTCCGCTCCCTGCGCACCGCCTTCGACCTGCTGGGCGGCCAGCCCCGGGGCCTGGAGATCGTCTGCGCCAACCGCATCCCGCACGGCCGCGGCCTCGGCTCCTCCTCCGCCGCCATCTGTGCCGGCATCGTCGCCGCCCGCGCCGTGACCATAGGCGGCGACAACCGGCTCGACGACGCCGCGCTGCTCGAACTGGCCACGGAGATCGAGGGCCACCCCGACAACGTCGCGGCCTGCCTCCTCGGTGGTTTCACGCTCTCCTGGATGGAGGGCGGCGCCGCGCGGGCGATCAGGATGGACCCCGCGGATTCCATCGTTCCGGTGGTTTTCGTCCCCGGGAAGCCGGTTCTGACGGAGACGGCGCGCGGACTGCTCCCGCGCAACGTCCCGCACGTCGACGCAGCCACCAACGCGGGCCGGGCCGCCCTCCTCGTGGAAGCCCTGACCAGGCGCCCCGAGCTGCTGCTGCCCGCCACCGAGGACCGGCTGCACCAGGAGTACCGGGCGCCCGCCATGCCGGAGAGCGCGGCCCTGGTCGAGCGACTGCGGGCCGACGGCGTCCCGGCGGTCATCTCCGGCGCCGGACCCACGGTCCTGGCCCTGGCCGACGAGGCCAGCGCCGACAAGGTGGCCGATCTCGCGGGTGCGGGATGGGCCGCCAACCGGCTGGACCTCGACGCCCGAGGGGCGTGCGTCCTGCCGCTCACCACCACCGTCGCCGAACCCGGCGCCGACAGCGGCGACGACTAGGCGTTCGGTTGCCGGATTTCGAGAGGGGGAATGTTTGTTGGATCCGGTAGTGTTAACCTCAAGTCTGCACCTGCCCCAGCCATGGCGAGGTGCTTATCGTCCCCGTCCGGGACAACCATTCTTCCGGGAGTCTCCCAAGCCGCACTGTGCTTCGTACGTCAAGCTGTACGCCGTACGCAGGCACTGAGCGGTCTGCCGAGCAGGCTCCGGAACCGGCGCATCGCCGAGCCGCGTGACACAGACACTCAGTGCCACGGCCCGGAAAGCGCCGAATCACCAGAAATTCCCCTCCGCCGCCTTTGGCGGACCACCGCCCCGGCACGGTCCACACGAACAGGACCGAAGCCGGACAGCACAAACGGTCGCCGAGCCAGAAGGCCGACGTCCGCTCCAGGGAAGGACCCTTCGTGAGCGACACCACCGATCTGATGGGCGCACGTGTCGAGGACACCGCTGCCGCGCCCGCCACGGACGCCGCGCCTGCCAGCGGTGCCGGCTCCCGGCGGCGCCGTGGCACCGGCCTCGAGGGCATGGTGCTGGCCGAGCTGCAGCAGGTCGCATCCGGCCTCGGCATCAGGGGCACCGCGCGGATGCGCAAGAGCCAGCTGATCGAGGTCATCAAGGAGGCGCAGGCGGGAGGGGGTGCCCCGGCGAAGGCCGAGGCCGCCGCCGAGACCAAGCCGAAGCGCCGCGCCACCTCGAAGGCGCGCACGGGCGACGACGCCGCCCCGGCCGAGAAGGCCACCGCCGAGAAGGCCACCGCCAAGAAGGCCGCGGCGCCCGCCGAGAAGGCCGAGAAGGCCGTGGCCCAGCAGCAGATCGAGATCCCCGGCCAGCCGGCCGGTGGCGACGAGGCGCCCACCGAGCGCCGTCGGCGCCGGGCCACCGCAGACGCGGGCAGCCCCGAGACGGTCGCCGCCGAGGCCAAGAGCGAGCCGCAGGCCGAGACCCCGGCCGCGCAGGCCGAGACCAGGGCCGACGCCGGTGACCAGGGCGGCGAGGGCCGTCAGGGCCGCCGTGAGCGCGGCCGTGACCGGGGCGAGCGTGGGGACCGCGGTGAGCGCGGCGACCGCGGCCGCCGCGGCAAGGGCGACGAGCAGCAGGGCGGCGGCGGCCAGCCGCAGCGCGACCGCGGCCAGCAGGGCCAGCAGCAGGGCGGCGGTCGCCAGGACCGTCAGCGTGACAACGGCCCGCAGGACGACGACGACTTCGACGGCGGACGCCGTGGCCGTCGCGGCCGCTACCGCGACCGTCGTGGCCGTCGCGGCCGTGACGAGATCGGCGCCCCCGAGCCGCAGCTCGCCGACGACGACGTCCTGATCCCCGTCGCGGGCATCCTGGACATCCTCGACAACTACGCGTTCATCCGTACCTCGGGCTACCTGCCCGGTCCGAACGACGTGTACGTGTCGCTCGCCCAGGTCCGCAAGAACGGCCTGCGCAAGGGCGACCACGTCACCGGTGCCGTGCGTCAGCCCAAGGACGGCGAGCGCCGCGAGAAGTTCAACGCGCTCGTCCGCCTCGACTCCACCAACGGCATGGCGCCCGAACACGGCCGTGGCCGCCCGGAGTTCAACAAGCTGACGCCGCTGTACCCGCAGGACCGGCTCCGTCTGGAGACCGACCCGGGCGTGCTCACCACCCGCATCATCGACCTCGTCGCGCCGATCGGTAAGGGCCAGCGCGGTCTGATCGTGGCCCCGCCGAAGACCGGCAAGACCATGATCATGCAGGCGATCGCCAACGCGATCACGCACAACAACCCCGAGTGCCACCTGATGGTCGTCCTCGTAGACGAGCGTCCGGAAGAGGTCACCGACATGCAGCGGTCGGTGAAGGGCGAGGTCATCTCCTCGACCTTCGACCGCCCGGCCGAGGACCACACGACGGTCGCCGAGCTCGCCATCGAGCGTGCCAAGCGCCTCGTCGAGCTGGGCCACGACGTGGTCGTCCTGCTGGACTCCATCACGCGTCTGGGCCGTGCCTACAACCTGGCGGCGCCGGCCTCCGGCCGCATCCTGTCCGGTGGTGTCGACTCGACCGCCCTGTACCCGCCGAAGCGCTTCTTCGGTGCGGCCCGCAACATCGAGGACGGCGGCTCGCTGACCATCCTCGCCACCGCCCTGGTGGACACCGGGTCCCGCATGGACGAGGTGATCTTCGAGGAGTTCAAGGGCACGGGCAACGCCGAGCTGAAGCTCGACCGGAAGCTCGCCGACAAGCGCATCTTCCCGGCGGTGGACGTGGACGCGTCCGGTACCCGTAAGGAAGAGATCCTGCTCGGCAGCGACGAGCTCGCCATCACCTGGAAGCTGCGCCGGGTGCTGCACGCGCTCGACTCCCAGCAGGCGATCGAACTGCTCCTCGACAAGATGAAGCAGACGAAGTCGAACGGCGAGTTCCTGCTGCAGATCCAGAAGACGACGCCGATGCCCGGTAACGGCGACTAGGTCTCGTACCTCTGACAGCGCTGGGGCCACCCTCTTGGTGAGGGTGGCCCCAGTTTTCTGTAGGCGACACGTGTACGATCACGGTCTTCCACGATCAGGTTCTTCACGTTCTGATCAAGCATGCTCAACCATTGCACTCCCAGGGGGGAATTGAGTGGCTAGACCCTTGTCCGGAGCCGTTGCTGCGGCGATAACCGGGGCGCTGCTGGTGTCGTCCGCGAGTGCGGCCAGCGGCGCCGACTCGTCCACGGCGGACGCGGTGGATGTACGGATCGCGAAGGCCATGGCGGCGGACGACACCGTCGGCAGGACGCCGGAGCCGGGGCCGTCGGCGAGTGCCGGTTCGGACGCGAGCGGGAGATCGGAGACACCGAACCGGGAGGCTCAGATCATCGGCGGTTCCGAGACCACGATCGCCTCGGCGCCGTACATGGCCCAGCTCTGGTACTACGACACCGTCCAGGACTTCGGCTTCTTCTGCGGAGGTTCGGTCGTCTCACCGACGAAGATCCTCACCGCGGCGCACTGCGTCGACAAGAACTACTACGACTGGGCCAAGTACGGCGAGGTCGTCACGGGCACCGATCAACTGCGCACAGCCGTCTACAACGATGACGGCAGCCTGAGCCACATGGACTACCACGGCGGCACGGTCACCAAGCTGTCGCGCCAGTGGAACCACACCTCGTACAACGAGGCCAAGATCGACAATGACATCGCGGTACTCACACTGAGGGAGCCCGTCAAGGCCTCGCCGATCAAGATGACGACGTCGACCGACACGGCCTCGTACACGGCGGGCACCAGCGCGAGGGCCTATGGCTGGGGCCGCACCAGCTCCAAGACCCAGGACATCTCGCAGACGCTGAAGACGGCCACGCTGCCGATCGTCAGCGACACGACCTGCGCGAACACCTGGAGCCCCTACTTCGTCAAGGGGCACATGGTCTGCGCCGGCAAGCCGTCCGGCGGCACCGACGCCACGACCACCGCCACCTGCAACGGTGACTCCGGTGGCCCGCTCGTCGTGGGCGGCAAGGTCGTCGGCGTCGTCTCATGGGGCGTCGAGGACTGCGTGTGGCCTGACGCCTACCCGGTCTTCGCCAAGGTCAGCACCTACGTCGGCGCGACCCAGCCGCGGGTCGACGACGCCGCCATCACCCGGGACGGCAAGGCCGACGTCTTCCTGCGCAACAAGGAGACCGGCACGGGTTACGTCCGCGCCTCCACGGGCTCCGCGCTCGGCGACCGCAAGGCCCTGACCGCCGAGGGCAGCTGGAAGGGCTACAACCTGCTCCAGCAGACCGACCTGAACCGGGACGGCTACCAGGACTTCGTCCTGCGCCGCTCCTCCGACGGTGACGTCTTCTGGCGGCGGTACGTGCCCTCGTCCAGCAGCTGGACGACCACGCAGATCTTCGACAACTGGGCCACCCGCACCCGGATCATCACTCCCGGCGACGTCACCGGCGACGCCCTGCCCGACCTGCTCTCGGTCGACTCGGCGGGCGCCCTGTGGATCTACCCGGGCAAGGGCAACGGGACGTTCTCGACCCGCGTCAAGGTCGGCACGGGCTGGAACACGTACAACGCGGTCCTCGGTCACGGCGACTTCACCGGCGACGGCAAGGCCGACCTGATCGCGCGCACCAAGACCGGCTCGGACGTGTACCTCTACAAGGGCACCGGCAAGTCGGGCACGGGCGCGTTCGCCACCCGGATCAAGGTCCGCTCGGACTGGAGCGCCTACAACACGCTCATCACTCCCGGTGACGTGAGCGGCGACGGCAAGGCGGACCTGCTGGCCCGTACGCCGGCCGGCACGCTGTACCTCTACAAGGGCACCGGCAAGGCCACGAGCGAGATCTTCAGCACACGGGTCTCGGTCGGGACCAGCTACGCCCAGTACGACCTGCTCGGCTGAAACACCAGGTGAGCCCGGTCCCGCCGGACTCATCCGTCACACACGGTGCCCATCGCGCTTTGCGCGATGGGCACCGTTCGTTGTGCAACCCTTTCCCGGCATATCCCGTCTGACCGGGCGGAGCGGCCACGGAGCGCCGAGAAAAGCGTCATGGCCGCGTCCGACCCGACAGGCCTGCTCCTGAGCGCAGGGGGTAACCGACCGGAGAGAGAAGAGGAGCAGATGTCCGCCGAGAGCACGCCGGACGCCGGCATACCGGGGAAGACCGGCACCACGGGCACCACCGGCACCACCGGCCCGCGTCACCGCGGCGCCAAGGGCCGCCGCCGCAAGCCCCGCGACGGGCACAGCAGAGCGGCGCTCGCCGTCGTGTGGACCGCCGCGGGTGTCCTGGTGCTCGGCGGCACCGGGATCGGCTACCTGTACTTCAAGCTCAACGGCAACCTCAAGAGCGTCGACATCAACCAGGCCCTCGGCACCGACCGGCCCCTCGACGTCGACAACGGCTCCCAGGACATCCTGGTCCTCGGCTCCGACACCCGCGCGGGCAGCAACAAGAAGCTCGGCGGCGGTGTCGACGACGGCAGCGCCCGCTCCGACACGGCGATGGTCGTGCACGTCTACGAGGGCCACAAGCGGGCCAGCGTGGTCTCCATACCCCGGGACACCCTCGTCGAGCGGCCCGAGTGCACCGACGCGAAGGGCGAGACGCACCGGGCGGCCTCGTACGCGATGTTCAACTCGGCGTACTCCACGGGGGGTGCCGCGTGTGCGGTGAAGACCGTCGAGTCCATGACCGGGATCCGGATGGACCACTACATCGAGGTCGACTTCGCGGGCTTCGAGAAGCTGATCAACGTCCTCGGTGGGGTGCCCATCACCACCACGAAGGACATCAAGGACCCCGACAGCCATCTGGACCTGAAGGCCGGGGAGCACACGCTCACGGGCAAGCAGGCGCTCGGGCTGGTCCGGACGCGGCACGGGGTGGGGGACGGGTCCGATCTCGGGCGCATCCAGCTCCAGCAGGCGTTCATCAAGGCGCTGATCGAGCAGGTCGAGTCGGTCGGGATCTTCAGCAACCCCAAGAAGATCTACGACCTCGCCGAGTCCGCGACCGACGCCGTCACCACGGACTCCGAGCTGAAGACGGTCAAGGACCTCGCGTCCTTCGCGAACGGACTCAAGGGCATCGGCTCCAAGAACATGACCATGGTCACGATGCCGGTGCAGTACGACTCCGCCGACCCGAACCGGGTGCTGGTGGACGAGGCGAAGTCGAAGCGGGTGTGGGCGGCGCTGAAGGCCGACAAGCCGATCCCGAAGTCGGCGACGAAGGGGACGGCGACGGGGGCCGCAGGGGGCGTTGTGACCGCCGGCACCTGAAGGGGCGCGGGGAACTGCGCGACCGGCCCCGACGGCGGAGCGGCCGCGTACGGCGACGACGTGGCACCCCGTGGCGCGTGCCGACCCGCGTGGGACGCGCTTACCGGCGCTGACAGGGCGCCGCCTGCGCCCACCCTCCCCCACTCTCGGCTTCGCTCGAGCGGGAGGTACCCCCATCGCCCCAGCGGCACGACTGCCCGCAGCTGGGAGCCCTGGGTGGGGTGGGGGAATAGCTGGCGGGGGTCTCTGGTTTTGGGAGATGACGCCAGTGAATGGCAGACTGGTACGTCGGCTCCGGTTCACGCTCTCGCATCCCGCGGCAGCGACCCGGCGCCCTCCCGAAACTAGGAGACACCTTGAAGCGCGACATCCACCCCGAGTACGTCGAGACGCAGGTCAGCTGCACCTGTGGCGCGTCGTTCACCACCCGCAGCACGATCGAGAGCGGCACCATCCGTGCCGAGGTCTGCTCCGAGTGCCACCCGTTCTACACGGGCAAGCAGAAGATCCTCGACACCGGTGGCCGTGTGGCCCGCTTCGAGGCCCGCTTCGGCAAGGCTGCCGCTGCCAAGAAGTAGCGAGCCCCCAGCGCCGGTCCGCGGCGCCCCCATCGGGGGCGTCGGGACCGGCGCTTTGCGGTGGTGCAGCCCATTCACAACGTCGTACAGGGAGCCGGAGAGATGTTCGAGGCGGTCGAGGAACTGGTCGGGGAACACGCCGACCTGGAGAAGAAGCTCGCCGACCCGTCGGTCCACGCGGACCAGGCCAACGCGCGCAAGCTGAACAAGCGCTACGCGGAGCTGACCCCGATCGTCGGCACGTACCGCTCCTGGAAGCAGACCGGCGACGACATCGACACGGCCCGCGAATTCGCCGCCGACGACCCGGACTTCGCCGCCGAGGTCAAGGAGCTGGAGAAGCAGCGCGAGGAGCTGACCGAGAAGCTGCGGCTGCTGCTCGTGCCCCGGGACCCCTCCGACGACAAGGACGTCATCCTGGAGATCAAGGCCGGCGCGGGCGGCGACGAGTCCGCCCTCTTCGCCGGCGACCTGCTCCGGATGTACCTCAGGTACGCCGAGCGCGTCGGCTGGAAGACCGAGATCATCGACTCCACCGAGTCCGAGCTCGGCGGCTACAAGGACGTCCAGGTCGCCGTGAAGACCAAGGGCGGCCAGGGCGCCACCGAGCCCGGCCAGGGCGTCTGGGCCCGGCTGAAGTACGAGGGCGGGGTGCACCGCGTCCAGCGCGTGCCGGCCACCGAGTCGCAGGGCCGTATCCACACCTCCGCCGCCGGTGTGCTGGTCACGCCCGAGGCCGAGGAGGTCGACGTCGAGATCAACATGAACGACCTGCGGATCGACGTCTACCGCTCCTCCGGACCCGGCGGCCAGTCCGTCAACACCACCGACTCCGCCGTGCGCATCACGCACATTCCCACCGGAGTCGTCGCCTCCTGCCAGAACGAGAAGAGCCAGCTGCAGAACAAGGAGCAGGCGATGCGTATCCTGCGCTCCAGGCTGCTCGCCGCGGCACAGGAGGAGGCGGAGAAGGAAGCCGCCGACGCCCGCCGCAGCCAGGTCCGTACCGTCGACCGCTCCGAGAAGATCCGAACGTACAACTTCCCGGAGAACCGCATCTCGGACCACCGCGTCGGCTTCAAGGCCTACAACCTGGACCAGGTCCTGGACGGAGAACTCGACGCGGTGATCCAGGCCTGCGTCGACGCGGACTCGGCCGCGAAGCTGGCAGCCGCGTAAGGCACGTACGAGGTACGACGAGTACGACCGGAGGACTTGCGTGAACCTGCTGCTCGCGGAAGTGGCCCAGGCCACCCAGCGCCTGGCCGACGCCGGCGTGCCCTCGCCGCGCAACGACGCGGAGGAGCTCGCCGCGTTCGTGCACGGCGTCAAGCGGGGCGAGCTGCACACCGTCAAGGACTCCGACTTCGACGCCCGATACTGGGAGGTCATCGCCCGGCGCGAGCAGCGTGAGCCGCTGCAGCACATCACCGGGCGGGCCTACTTCCGCTACCTCGAACTTCAGGTCGGCCCCGGGGTGTTCGTGCCCCGGCCCGAGACCGAGTCCGTCGTCGGGTGGGCCATAGACGCCGTCCGCGCGATGGACGTCGTCGAGCCGCTCATCGTCGACCTGTGCACCGGCTCCGGAGCCATCGCCCTCGCCCTCGCCCAGGAGGTGCCGCGTTCGCGCGTGCACGCCGTGGAGCTGTCCGAGGACGCCCTGACATGGACCCGCAAGAACATGGCGGGCTCCCGCGTCGACCTGCGCCAGGGCAACGCCCTGGACGCCTTCCGCGACCTCGACGGCCAGGTCGACCTGGTCGTCTCCAACCCGCCGTACATCCCGCTCACCGAGTGGGAGTACGTGGCGCCCGAGGCCCGCGACTACGATCCCCAACTCGCCCTGTTCTCAGGGGAGGACGGCCTGGATCTGATCCGCGGCCTGGAACGCACCGCACACCGGCTCCTGCGCCCGGGGGGTGTCGTCGTCATCGAGCACGCCGACACCCAGGGCGGCCAGGTGCCCTGGATCTTCACCGAGGAACGGGGCTGGGCCGACGCGGCCGACCACCCGGACCTCAACAACCGGCCGCGGTTCGCGACCGCCCGCAAGGCGCTGCCCTGATGAGCACGGACCTGAGCACGCGCCCGACGACAACCCCCCAGCAGTACGTGTACGAGGAGGCCCGCTAAATGGCACGGCGATACGACACCAACGACGCGACCGACCGCGCCACCGGTCTGCGCGAGGCCGCGTCCGCCATTCGCCGGGGCGAGCTCGTGGTGCTGCCGACGGACACCGTGTACGGCATCGGCGCGGACGCGTTCACGTCGGAGGCCGTGGCCGACCTGCTGGAGGCCAAGGGTCGGGGCCGCAACATGCCCACGCCCGTGCTCATCGGCTCCCCGAACACCCTGCACGGCCTGGTCACGGACTTCTCCGAGATGGCCTGGGAGCTCGTCGACGCGTTCTGGCCGGGCGCGCTCACGCTCGTCGCCAAGCACCAGCCGTCGCTGCAGTGGGACCTCGGCGACACCCGGGGCACCGTCGCCGTGCGCATGCCGCTGCACCCGGTCGCCATCGAGCTGCTCACCGAGGTCGGCCCCATGGCGGTCTCCTCGGCCAACCTGACCGGGCACCCGGCGCCGGAGAACTGCGACGCCGCCGAGGCGATGCTCGGCGACTCCGTCTCCGTCTACCTCGACGGCGGCCCCACCCCCGGCAACGAGCCGTCCTCCATCGTCGACGTCACGGGCAAGGTGCCGGTGCTGCTGCGCGCCGGGGCCCTGTCGGCAGAGGAACTCCGCAAGGTCGTACCCGACCTTGAGGTGGCGAATTGACGGCCCCTGACGCGGGGCGTGGCATATGGGACGGGGAAGAGACGCGGACCTTCACGGGACTGCCGCGGGACACCTTCCGCATCCTCCACGTCAGCACCGGCAACGTGTGCCGCTCGCCGATCACCGAGCGGCTGACCCGGCACGCCCTGGCGGACCGGCTCGGGGACCCGCTGTGGGGCGGGCTGATCGTCGAGAGCGCGGGGACGTGGGGGCACGAGGGGGCGCCGATGGAGGCGAACGCGGAGGCGGTCCTCGCGGACTTCGGCGCGGACGCCTCCGGCTTCACCGGGCGTGAGCTGCTGGACGAGCACGTCATCAGGGCCGACCTGGTGCTGACGGCCACGCGTGACCACCGGGCGCAGGTCATCTCCATGGGGCACTCCGCGGGGCTGCGCACCTTCACGCTGAAGGAGTTCACCCGGCTCGTCCGCGCGATCGACCCCACCACGCTGCCTCCTCTGGAGGAGGGCATGGTCGTCCGCGCGAGAGCCCTGGTCCGCGCCGCCGCGGCTCTACGCGGGTGGCTCCTGGCCCCGACCGCCGAGGCCGACGAGGTCTACGACCCGTACGGCGCCCCGCTGCCCTTCTTCCGGTCGGTGGGCGACGAGATACACCAGGCGCTCGATCCGGTGGTGACGGCGCTGACCGGGGTGCCCGCGAGGGCCTGACACCGGGCGCGTGCGGACCCGTGGGTCTACATTGGCCGTACGTCATCACAGCGAGTGAGCCGAAGGGGCGCGTCGGTGTCGAGAGGTCGAGCGCGCGGAGGCCCGAAGGGCTGAGCACGGTCGAGCTGTCGACACCGACTGAGGTGCCCCGGAGGCGAGCCGCTCCACAACACGTCGCCCCGGAGTCCATCATGTCGGTCACCCCTGTTCTAGAGGCCGATGTCCTGCGGCGGCAGGACCCTGAGCTGGCCGACATCCTGCTCGGTGAGTTCGATCGGCAGGCGACGACGCTGCAGCTCGTCGCCGCCGAGAACTTCACCTCGCCCGCCGTGCTGGCCGCGCTGGGGTCGCCGCTCGCCAACAAGTACGCGGAGGGCTACCCCGGCGCCCGGTACCACGGCGGCTGCGAGATGGTGGACGTCGCCGAGCGGCTCGCCGTGGAGCGGGCCAAGGCGCTCTTCGGGGCCGAACACGCCAACGTGCAGTCGCACTCCGGCTCTTCGGCCGTGCTGGCCGCGTACGCCGCCCTGCTGCGCCCCGGCGACACCGTCCTCGCCATGGGCCTGCACTTCGGAGGGCACCTCACGCACGGCTCACCCGCCAACTTCTCCGGCCGCTGGTTCGACTTCGTCGGATACGGGGTCGAGGCCGAGTCGGGGCTGATCGACCGCGAGCAGGTGCGCACCCTGGCCCGTACGCACCGCCCCAAGGCCATCGTGTGCGGGTCGATCTCCTATCCCCGCCACATCGACTACGCCTTCTTCCGCGAGGTCGCCGACGAGGTGGGCGCCTATCTCATCGCCGACGCGGCCCATCCGATCGGGCTGGTCGCCGGGGGAGCGGCGCCCAATCCGGTGCCGTACGCCGACATCGTGTGCGCCACCACGCACAAGGTGCTGCGGGGGCCGCGCGGCGGGATGCTGCTGTGCGGGAGCGAGCTGGCCGAGCGGGTGGACCGGGCGGTGTTCCCGTTCACCCAGGGCGGCGCGCAGATGCACACCATCGCCGCGAAGGCCGTCGCGTTCGGGGAGGCGGCAACCCCGGCGTTCACCGCGTACGCCCATCAGGTGGTCGCGAACGCCCGCGTCCTGGCCCGGGGGCTGGCCGAGGAGGGGCTGGTGGTCGTCACCGGCGGCACCGACACCCACCTGCTGACCGTCGATCCCGCGCCACTGGGCGTCGACGGCCGTACGGCCAGGGGGCGGCTCGCGGCGGCCGGGGTGGTCCTGGACTGCTGCGCGCTCCCGCACTCGGACGCCCGTGGCCTGCGGCTCGGCACGGCCGCGCTCACCACCCAGGGCATGGGCGAGGCGGAGATGGCGCGGCTCGCGGTGCTGTTCGCGGGGGCCCTCAGGGACGGCGGCGACGGCAAGCGGACGCGTGAAGAAGTACGGGACCTGGCCGGAAGATTTCCGCCGTATCCGCGCTGAGGTGGGGTAGACGCACCACCAGGCACAGCATCACGTGCAACCATCGTCGCTACCCGGATGTCCTCCACCGTATGCGTGCACCGTCGCGCGCATCGCTAGGGTGTGAGGCTGTGATGGCCAGCGAGACCTGTGGGGAAGCCCGTGCGTGAATACCTCCTGACGCTCTGCATCACGGCCGCGGTGACGTACCTGCTGACAGGGCCGGTACGGAAGTTCGCGATCGTGGCCGGAGCCATGCCGGCGGTTCGTGCGCGCGACGTCCACCGTGAACCGACGCCCCGGCTCGGCGGCATCGCGATGTTCTTCGGGCTGTGCGCCGGTCTGCTGGTCGCCGACCATCTGACCAACCTCAGCCAGGTCTTCGCCGAGTCCAACGAACCGCGAGCCCTGCTCTCCGGCGCCGCGCTGATCTGGCTGATCGGCGTCCTGGACGACAAGTTCGAGATCGACGCCCTGATCAAGCTCGGCGGCCAGATGATCGCCGCCGGCGTGATGGTCATGCAGGGTCTGACGATCCTGTGGCTGCCCATCCCCAGTGTGGGGATCGTCGCACTGACCCAGTGGCAGGGCACCCTGCTGACGGTCGCCCTGGTCGTCATCACCATCAACGCGGTCAACTTCGTCGACGGCCTCGACGGTCTCGCGGCCGGCATGGTCTGCATCGCCTCCGCCGCGTTCTTCATGTACGCCTACCGCCTCTGGTACAGCTACGGCATCGAGGCCGCGGCCCCCGCCACCCTCTTCGCGGCCGTCCTGATGGGCATGTGCCTGGGCTTCCTGCCGCACAACATGCACCCCGCGCGGATCTTCATGGGCGACTCCGGGTCGATGATGATCGGCCTGGTGCTGGCGGCCGGCGCGATCTCCATCACCGGGCAGGTCGACCCGGACGTGATGAACCTGTACGGCTCGGAACGCAGCACGGTCTACTCGATGGTGCCGGTCTACATCCCGCTGTTGATGCCGCTGAGCATTCTCGCGATCCCGGCGGCCGACCTGATCCTCGCGATCGTGCGCCGCACCTGGCGGGGCCAGTCGCCGTTCGCCGCGGACCGGGGGCATCTGCACCACCGGCTGCTGGAGGTCGGGCACTCGCACAGCCGGGCCGTGCTGATCATGTATTTCTGGTCCGCGGTGATCGCCTTCGGCACCCTCGCCTACACGGTGAACTCGGCGTCCATGTGGATCGTCCTCGCCATCGCCATGCTCAGCGGGGTCGGGCTCTTCCTCCTGCTGCTGCCGCGCTTCACCCCCCGCGCGCCGCGCTGGGCGCAGAGCTTCGTCCCGCCCCGCTACCGCCGGCGCCCGGTCCCGGCGGCCGCGCCGGACCCGGTCCCGGACTGGACGCCGTCCCTCAACGGGGCCACGGCGATCGGTGGCCGTACGCACGAAGCGGAACGCAGCCCGGCGGGCGCGCGCCGCTGAGGGAGGGCCCGGCGCCGGGCCCTCGTCGCCCTGCTCGCAGAACCGGCCGGAGGCCGTGTGCGGTACCTCGCACACGGCCTCCGGCCGTCCGTCGTGCGGGCGGAGGGCGCGGGCGTCGCGCTGACGGCAAGGTAAGAATCTGACTAACACTTTGCCGATGCCATGCGAGTGCGTGACGGAGCAAACCGGCCTTATACCAGACAAGTCGGCGAGGATTTTGCACAGACGGGCGGCTTCACTCTCATGTGTGACACCTGGCACAGCATTCAGGTAAAGACCTCATCAAATAGTTTGTGATACGGTTCACGAGAACCCGGGACAGAGTCGAAGGACCGCACTGCGACGGTCCGTTGGCGCGAGATTCTCGCTCGCCCCCGGGGTCTACGCTCGTCCATGACGACACCCTGCCCCCTTAGCAAGCGGAGTTGCCGCCATGCCGTCCAATGACGTCCGGACCCTCCTTCAGGCCGCCGTACCCACGGCAGCCGCCGGCGCGATCGCCGCTGTCGTCAGCGGTGTCGTCGTCGGAGGCAAGGGGGCTCTCGGCGCCGTCGTGGCGGCGGTGATCACGATCCTCTTCATGGGAATCGGGCTCTACGTTCTGCAGCGCACTGCCAAATCGCTTCCTCATCTGTTCCAGATGATGGGCCTGATGCTTTACGCGGCGCAGATTCTGCTGTTGTTCATCTTTCTGTCCGCGTTCAAGGACACCACGCTGTTCCACCCTCGGGCCTTCGCGTTCACGCTGGTCGGCACCACGCTCGTGTGGATCGCCGCACAGACACGTGCTCACATGAAGGCCAAGATCCTCTATGTCGAACCCGATGCGCCGGCGGGCAACAAGCCCGAAAAATCGGGGCACTCGTCGTGAGGAGTAGGGCCGGGATAAGGGCGTGTGCGAACTCCTGCTATCGTCCGGTGCCAACTGCGGCATCGCGGGCGCGGGCATCTGAGCTGACGCCTGCTCAATCGCGAGGCTTGATGCCCCCCAGCCGCCCCCACATCCGTAACACCAGTCCAGTGCCGACCCGCGGCTGCGCGCCGCGCCGACACAACGAGGTTGCCGTACCCATGCGTCACGCCGAAGGAGCCCGTGGTGAGTGCTGACCAGACCCAGCTCGCCTTTGACTGGAGCTGTCGGATCATGTCCGACAACGGCTGTGGCTTCCCGGCTCCGGGCCTGCACTCGTTCCTCTTCAAGCCGATCGCCACGGTCGGCGGGTTCGAGTTCAACAAGGTGATGCTGCTCGCCCTCGTCACCACTCTCCTGGTGATCACGTTCTTCACCCTCGCCTTCGGCAAGGCGAAGGTCGTCCCGGGCAAGCTGCAGATGATCGGCGAGGCGGGCTACGACTTCGTACGCCGCGGCATCGTCTACGAGACGCTGGGCCGGAAGGAGGGCGAGAAGTACGTCCCGCTGATGGTCTCGCTGTTCTTCTTCATCTGGATCATGAACATCTGGTCCGTGATCCCGCTGGCCCAGTTCCCGGTGTCGTCGATCATCGCCTACCCGATGGTCCTCGCCCTGGTCGTCTACGTGGTCTGGGTCTCGCTGACCTTCAAGAAGCACGGCTTCGTCGGCTTCTTCAAGAACGTCACCGGCTACGACAAGTCGCTCGGCCCGGTGCTGCCGCTCGTCGTGATCATCGAGTTCTTCTCGAACCTGCTGGTCCGCCCGTTCACGCACGCGGTGCGACTGTTCGCCAACATGTTCGCCGGCCACCTGATGCTGGTCATGTTCACCGTCGCCTCCTGGTACCTGCTGAACAGCTGGATGATCCCGGCGGCCGGTGTCTCCTTCATCATGACCATCGTCATGATCCTCTTCGAGCTCTTCGTGCAGGCTGTCCAGGCGTACGTCTTCGTGCTCCTCGCCTGCTCCTACATCCAGGGCGCGCTCGCCGAGCACCACTGAGTCACGCGCTCCACCCGCCCCCAGAACGTCCGGTGGCCAACCACCGCCGGTCCATGAAAGAGAAGGAAGAATCAGCATGGCTGCCCTTGAGACCCTCGCCGCTGTCGAAGGCAACATCGGTTCCATCGGCTACGGCCTCGCCGCCATCGGCCCCGGCGTCGGCGTCGGCATCATCTTCGGCAACGGCACCCAGGCCCTGGCCCGCCAGCCCGAGGCCGCCGGCCTGATCCGTGCCAACCAGATCCTCGGCTTCGCCTTCTGTGAGGCGCTCGCCCTCATCGGCATCGTCATGCCGTTCGTCTACAACTGACGAACCCTGACGAGCAAACCTTTCAACGAAAGGCACTGATGTGATCGCCAACCTGGTACAGCTGGCGGCCGGGGAAGAGCAGAACCCGCTCGTCCCGCCGGGCCCCGAGCTGCTCGTGGGCGCCATCGCCTTCGCCATCGTGTTCTTCTTCTTCTGGAAGAAGGCGCTTCCGAACATCAACAAGGTTCTGGAAGAGCGCCGCGACGCGATCGAGGGCGGTATCGAAGAGGCCGACCGCATGAAGGTCGAGGCCCAGAGCGTGCTGGAGCAGTACAAGGCCCAGCTCGCCGAGGCTCGGCACGAGGCCGCGCGGCTGCGCCAGGAGGCGCAGGAGCAGGGCGCCGAGCTCATCGCCGAAATGCGGGCCGAGGGCCAGCGGCAGCGCGAGGAGATCATCGCCGCCGGTCACTCGCAGCTCGAGGCCGACCGCAAGGCCGCCGCTTCGGCGCTGCGCCAGGACGTGGGCAAGCTCGCCACCGACCTGGCCGGCAAGCTCGTCGGTGAGTCCCTGGAGGACCACGCCCGGCAGAGCCGTGTGATCGACCGCTTCCTCGACGACCTCGAGGAGAAGGCCGAGGCCACGCGATGAACGGAGCGAGCCGCGAGGCCCTGGCAGCCGCACGTGAGCGCCTCGACGCGCTGACGGACTCCACGTCCGTGGACGCGGCGCGGCTCGCCGACGAGCTGGCCGCCGTCACCGCTCTGCTCCACCGCGAGGTGTCGCTGCGTCGGGTCCTCACCGACCCGGCGCAGTCCGGCGAGGCCAAGGCCGAGCTGGTGGGCCGCATCCTCGGCGGTCAGGTCGGTACGACCACCGTCGACCTGGTGTCCGGTCTGGTGCGCTCCCGGTGGTCGCAGCCCCGCGACCTGGTGGACGCGCTGGAGCAGCTGGCCGACGTCGCCGACCTCACGGCCGCGCAGCAGTCGGCCACGCTCGACGACGTCGAGGACGAGCTGTTCCGCTTCGGCCGGATCGTCGCCTCGAACACCGAGCTGCGGTCCGCGCTGACCGACCGTGCCGCGGGTGGCCAGGCCAAGGGCGCGCTGCTGAGCAGCCTGCTCGGCGGCCGCGCCAAGGCCACCACCGAGCGTCTGGTGACGCGCCTCGTGACCGCACCGCGTGGACGTAGCCTGGAGGGGGGACTCGAGTCCCTGTCCAAGCTCGCCGCCGAGCGCCGGGACCGCATGGTCGCCGTCGTCACCTCGGCGGTCCCGCTGAGCGACCCGCAGAAGCGACGCCTCGGCGCCGCCCTGGCGAAGCTCTACGGCCGCCCGATGCACCTCAACCTCGACGTGGACCCCGGTGTCCTCGGCGGGATCCGGGTGCAGGTCGGTGACGAGATCATCAACGGTTCGATCGCGGACCGACTCGAGGACGCCGCCCGCCGCCTGGCGAGCTAGTACCCAACTTCATAGCAGTACGTACGTATGTCTGCGGCCCGGTTGGGCCGTGCAGAGGATTCACCTCTTTCAGGGGGGAGTCCCCATCCCCCCAAGTGAAACTTCGGGCCCAACAAGGAGAGCAGGGAACCCAGATGGCGGAGCTCACGATCCGGCCGGAGGAGATCCGGGACGCGCTGGAGAACTTCGTCCAGTCGTACAAGCCGGACGCGGCCTCGCGCGAGGAGGTCGGTACGGTCACCCTTGCCGGCGACGGCATCGCGAAGGTCGAGGGTCTTCCCTCGGCCATGGCCAACGAACTGCTGAAGTTCGAGGACGGCACCCTCGGCCTCGCGCTCAACCTGGAAGAGCGCGAGATCGGCGCCATCGTCCTCGGTGAGTTCAGCGGCATCGAGGAGGGTCAGCCGGTTACCCGTACCGGCGAGGTCCTGTCGGTCGCGGTGGGCGAGGGCTACCTCGGCCGCGTCGTCGACCCGCTCGGCAACCCGATCGACGGCCTCGGCGAGATCGAGACCAGCGGTCGTCGTGCCCTGGAGCTGCAGGCCCCGGGCGTCATGGCCCGTAAGTCGGTGCATGAGCCGATGGAGACCGGCTACAAGGCCGTCGACGCGATGACCCCGATCGGCCGTGGTCAGCGTCAGCTGATCATCGGTGACCGCCAGACCGGCAAGACCGCCCTGGCCGTCGACACGATCATCAACCAGCGCGACAACTGGCGCTCGGGCGACCCGAAGAAGCAGGTCCGCTGCGTCTACGTCGCCATCGGCCAGAAGGGCTCGACCATCGCGTCGGTCCGCCGCGCGCTGGAGGAGAACGGCGCGCTGGAGTACACGACCATCGTCGCCGCCCCGGCGTCCGACCCGGCCGGCTTCAAGTACCTGGCGCCCTACACCGGTTCGGCCATCGGTCAGCAGTGGATGTACGAGGGCAAGCACGTCCTCATCATCTTCGACGACCTCTCGAAGCAGGCCGACGCCTACCGCGCCGTGTCCCTGCTGCTGCGCCGCCCGCCGGGCCGTGAGGCCTACCCGGGTGACGTCTTCTACCTGCACTCCCGTCTGCTGGAGCGCTGCGCGAAGCTCTCCGACGAGCTGGGCGCGGGCTCGATGACCGGTCTGCCGATCGTCGAGACGAAGGCCAACGACGTCTCGGCGTTCATCCCGACCAACGTCATCTCCATCACCGACGGCCAGTGCTTCCTGGAGTCGGACCTCTTCAACGCCGGTCAGCGCCCCGCGCTGAACGTGGGTATCTCCGTCTCCCGTGTCGGTGGCTCCGCCCAGCACAAGGCGATGAAGCAGGTCTCCGGCCGTCTGCGCGTGGACCTCGCCCAGTTCCGTGAGCTGGAGGCGTTCGCCGCCTTCGGTTCCGACCTGGACGCCGCGTCCAAGGCGCAGCTGGAGCGCGGTCAGCGCATGGTCGAGCTGCTGAAGCAGGCCCAGTACGAGCCGATGTCCACCGAGGACCAGGTCGTCTCCGTGTGGGCCGGCACCACCGGCAAGATGGACGACGTGCCGGTCGCCGACATCCGCCGCTTCGAGAAGGAGCTGCTGGAGTACCTGCACCGCAAGGAGCAGGGCCTCATGACCTCCATCAAGGAGGGCGGCAAGCTCTCGGACGACACGCTGACCGCTGTCGCGGACGCGATCGCCGACTTCAAGAAGCAGTTCGAGACCGCGGACGGCAAGCTGCTCGGCGAGGACGCTCCGGCCGTCAACGTCTCCAAGTGACGTAAGGAAGGGACCTGACTCATGGGAGCTCAGCTCCGGGTCTACAAGCGTCGCATCCGATCCGTCACCGCGACCAAGAAGATCACCAAGGCGATGGAGATGATCGCCGCCTCGCGCGTCGTCAAGGCGCAGCGCAAGGTGGCGGCCTCCACGCCCTACGCGACCGAGCTCACCCGCGCGGTCACGGCGGTGGGCACTGGTTCGAACACCAAGCACCCGCTGACCACGCAGGCCGAGCAGGTCACGCGTTCCGCAGTGCTGCTGCTGACGAGTGACCGCGGTCTCGCCGGTGCCTTCAACTCCAACGCCATCAAGGCGGCGGAGAAGTTGACGGCACGCCTCGAGGCCGAGGGCAAGCAGGTCGACACGTACATCGTCGGCCGCCGCGGTGTCGCCCACTACAACTTCCGCGAGCGCAAGGTCGTGGAGCAGTGGACCGGCTTCACCGACGAGCCCACGTACGCGGACGCCAAGAAGGTCGCGGGCCCGCTGATCGAGGCCATCGAGAAGGAGACGGCGGACGGCGGCGTGGACGAGCTCCACATCGTCTACACCGAGTTCGTCTCGATGATGACGCAGCAGGCGCTCGACGCGCGTCTGCTGCCGCTCAGCCTCGAAGAGGTCGCGGAGGAGGCGCCCAAGGGCGAGATCCTCCCGCTGTACGACTTCGAGCCGTCGGCGGAGGACGTCCTCGACGCCCTGCTGCCGCGCTACGTCGAGAGCCGCATCTACAACGCGCTGCTGCAGTCGGCTGCCTCCAAGCACGCCGCCACCCGCCGCGCGATGAAGTCGGCGACCGACAACGCGGGCGAGCTGATCAACACGCTCTCCCGCCTTGCCAACGCGGCCCGCCAGGCCGAAATCACCCAGGAAATCAGCGAGATCGTCGGTGGCTCCGCAGCCCTTTCCGACGCGACCGCGGGGAGTGACAAGTAATGACGACGACTTCTGAGACGGCCGTTGCCACGGGCCGCGTCGCCCGGGTCATCGGCCCGGTCGTCGACGTGGAGTTCCCCGTCGACGCGATGCCGGAGATCTACAACGCCCTTCACGTCGAGGTGGCCGACCCGGCCAACGCCGGCGAGCTGAAGACGCTGACCCTGGAGGTCGCCCAGCACCTGGGTGACGGCCTGGTCCGCACCATCTCCATGCAGCCCACCGACGGTCTGGTCCGCCAGGCCCCGGTCACCGACACCGGTGCCTCCATCACCGTGCCGGTCGGCGACTTCACCAAGGGCAAGGTGTTCAACACCCTCGGTGAGGTGCTGAACGTCGACGAGCAGTACACGGGCGAGCGCTGGGGCATCCACCGCCAGGCCCCGAACTTCGACGAGCTCGAGTCGAAGACCGAGATGTTCGAGACCGGCGTCAAGGTCATCGACCTTCTCACCCCGTACGTCAAGGGTGGAAAGATCGGTCTGTTCGGTGGTGCCGGTGTCGGCAAGACGGTGCTCATCCAGGAGATGATCTACCGCGTCGCCAACAACCACGACGGTGTCTCCGTGTTCGCCGGTGTCGGTGAGCGCACCCGTGAGGGCAACGACCTCATCGAGGAGATGTCGGAGTCCGGCGTCATCGACAAGACCGCGCTGGTCTTCGGCCAGATGGACGAGCCGCCGGGCACCCGTCTGCGCGTGGCCCTCGCCGGTCTGACCATGGCGGAGTACTTCCGCGATGTGCAGAAGCAGGACGTGCTGTTCTTCATCGACAACATCTTCCGCTTCACCCAGGCCGGTTCCGAGGTGTCGACCCTGCTCGGCCGTATGCCCTCCGCGGTGGGTTACCAGCCGAACCTGGCCGACGAGATGGGTCTCCTCCAGGAGCGCATCACCTCGACCCGTGGTCACTCGATCACCTCGATGCAGGCGATCTACGTCCCCGCGGACGACCTGACCGACCCGGCCCCGGCCACCACCTTCGCCCACCTCGACGCGACGACGGTTCTCTCCCGTCCGATCTCGGAGAAGGGCATCTACCCGGCCGTGGACCCGCTGGACTCCACGTCCCGCATCCTGGACCCGCGCTACATCGCGGCGGACCACTACAACGCCGCGATGCGCGTGAAGTCGGTCCTGCAGAAGTACAAGGACCTCCAGGACATCATCGCGATCCTCGGTATCGACGAGCTCGGCGAGGAGGACAAGCTCGTCGTCCACCGTGCCCGTCGCGTGGAGCGCTTCCTGTCCCAGAACACCCACGTCGCCAAGCAGTTCACCGGCGTCGACGGGTCGGACGTGCCGCTGGACGAGTCGATCGCCGCGTTCAACGCGATCATCGACGGTGAGTACGACCACTTCCCGGAGCAGGCGTTCTTCATGTGCGGTGGTATCGAGGACCTGAAGAAGAACGCGAAGGAGCTCGGCGTCAGCTGACGTCAGGCACATCGTGATCAGTGGGGGGCGAGGCCACACCTCATGGGGTGCGTCCCGCCCCCCTCTGTACTCCCTCTAGAATTGACCCAACACCCGGCCGAGGCGCCGGGTGGTGACCCGAGGAGCCACCTTGGCTGCTGAGCTGCACGTCGCGCTGGTCGCGGCCGACCGAGAGGTCTGGTCGGGCCAGGCCACCCTGGTCGTCGCGCGGACCACGTCCGGCGACATCGGCGTCATGCCCGGTCACCAGCCGCTGCTCGGTGTGCTGGAGTCGGGCCCGGTGACCATCCGTACGAGTGAGGGCGGCACCGTCGTCGTCGCTGTGCACGGCGGTTTCATCTCGTTCGCGGACAACAAGCTGTCCCTGCTGGCCGAGGTCGCCGAGCTGGCCGACGAGATCGACGTCCAGGGCGCCCAGCAGGAGCTGGAGCGCGCGAAGGCGGAGGGCGATGCCGCCGCCGAGCGCCGCGCGGATGTACGACTGCGTACGGCGGGTGCGCGCTGAGCGCAGACGCCGTGTGATGCTGTACCTCAGCCGCGGCTGGGTCTGGATGTCCTCATCCCGACCCAGCCGCGGCTGAGGCGAATATGGGTGTTTTTTACGTTTCGTTACCTAGGAGACGAGGAGGTCGGTGTCGATGGTCCTCGCTCTGACTGTGTGCGGTTCGGTGATCGCGCTCGTGGTGGTCGGGCTCTTCGTCTTCGGACTGCGCCGACGCCTCATCCAGCGCTCCGGGGGCACCTTCGACTGCAGCCTCCGCTGGGACGCGCCGGAGAAACCCGGCAGCGACGAGAGCGGCAAGGGCTGGGGGTACGGCGTCGCCCGCTACAACGGCGACCGCATCGAGTGGTACCGCGTCTTCTCGTACTCGCCCCGCCCCCGCCGCGTCCTGGAGCGTGCCTCGATCGAGGTGGCCGGGCGTCGCACCCCCGAGGGCGAGGAGGAGCTGGCGCTCCTCTCCGACGCCGTGATCCTCGCGTGTCTGCACCGCGGGACCCGGCTGGAGCTGGCGATGAGCGAGGACGCGCTGACCGGTTTCCTCGCGTGGCTGGAGGCAGCCCCGCCCGGACAGCGAGTGAATGTGGCGTAGCCACTTTCACTCGCTGGGTGGGGGTCCCCCCGGACGAAGTCTGGGGGAGCGTCAATGTGGCCTAGTACTGCTCGGTACTACTTGAGCCCGTTGCTGATCGCGTTCACCAGCTCTCCGTTGGTCGTGTCTCCGCTGAACTCCCAGAAGAAGGCGCCGCCCAGGCCCTGGTTCTTCGCCCAGGTCATCTTTCCGGCGATGGTGGACGGGGTGTCGTAGCTCCACCAGTTGCTGCCGCAGTGGGCGTAGGCCGTGCCGGCGATCGTGCCGGTGGCCGGGCAGGAGTTCTTCAGGATCTTGTAGTCCTCGATGCCCGCCTCGTAGGTGCCGGGGGCCGCGCCGGTCGCCGTGCCGCCGGGGGCGGACTGGGTGACACCGGTCCAGCCGCGGCCGTAGAAGCCGATGCCGAGCAGCAGCTTGGCGGACGGGACGCCCTTCGACTTCAGCTTGGCGATGGCGTCGGCGGAGTTGAAGCCGGCCTGCGGGATCCCCGAGTACGAGGTCAGTGGGGAGTGCGGGGCGGTCGGGCCGTCCTTGTCGAAGGCGCCGAAGTAGTCGTACGTCATCACGTTGTACCAGTCGAGGTACTGGGCGGCGCCGCCGTAGTCGGCCGCGTCGATCTTGCCGCCGGAGGAGCCGTCGGCGGTGATGGCGGCGGTGACCAGGTAGTTCGCGCCGAACTCGGCACGCAGTGCCTGGGAGAGGTTCCTGAAGGCCGCCGGGCCCGAGGTGTCGCAGGTCAGCCCGCAGGCGTTCGGGTACTCCCAGTCGATGTCGATGCCGTCGAAGACGTCCGCCCAGCGCGGGTCCTCGACCACGGCCTTGCAGGACTTGGCGAACGCGGCCGGGTTCTGCGCGGCCTGGCCGAAGCCGCCGGAGTAGGTCCAGCCGCCGAAGGAGTACAGCACCTTGATGTGCGGGTACTTGGCCTTGAGCTGGCGGAGCTGGTTGAAGTTGCCGCGCAGCGGCTGGTCCCAGGTGTCGGCGGTGCCGCTGACGGACTGGTCGGCGGTGTACGCCTTGTCGTAGGCGGCGTAGGTGTCGTCGACCGTGCACTGGCCGTTCTTGACGTTGCCGAACGCGTAGTTGATGTGGGTGATCTTGGCGGCGGAGCCCGAGGTGACCAGGTTCTTCACGTGGTAGTTGCGGCCGTAGACGCCCCACTCGGTGAAGTAGCCGAGGTTGATCTTCGAGCCCGGGTTCGGGTTCGTGCCGCCGCCGGTGGTCCGGACGGCCGCCGCGCCGCTGACCGGGCCGGTCTGGTCGGCGGTGTCACGGGCCTGGACGGTGTACGAGTAGTCGGTGCCGGCGCTCAGGCCGGTGTCGGTGTAGGTGGTGCCGGTGACGGTGGCGACCTTGGTGCCGCCGCGCAGGACGTCGTAGTTCTTGACGCCCTTGTCGTCGGTGGCGGCGCGCCAGCTCAGCTTCACCGAGGTGTCGGTGACGTCCGAGGTGGTCGGGGTGCCGGGGGCGGAGGGTGCCGCGTCGCCGGGGACGCTGGGGCCGCCGTCGCAACTCGCGCCGTTGAGCTTGCAGTTGGCCGGGGAGCCTGAGCCGCTCCCGTTGAAACCGAAGGAGACGGAGGCGCCGGGGGCGAGGGTGCCGTTCCAGGACTTGTTCTTGGCGGTCCAGTGGGTGCCGGAGGAGGTGACGTCCGCGTCCCAGGCGGAGGTGACCGTCGTGCCGGAGGGGAAGTCCCACTCGACGGTCCAGGAGCTGATGGTCGTGGTGCCGGTGTTCTTCACCGTCCACTTGCCTTCGAAACCGGAACCCCAGTCCTGGGGCTTGGCGTAGGTGGCGGTCGCTTCCGTGGCCGCCTGCGCGGGGGTGGCGAGACCGACCAGGCCGGCGAGGGGGAGGAGGAGGGTCGCGAGACCCGCTATGGCTCTGTGCCTGAAGCGCATGTGCGCCTCCTTGTGGGGTGTCTTGATCATGAGCATGACGTGGCGCAGTGTGGCTGAGAATAGAAAGGTCTGGACCATAGGTCAATGGGTCTGGACCAGTGCGCTCACGCCTGGCACCCCGGCCGGGTCTCCTGGCGGGCCGTGTCGAGGTCAGACCCGCAACTCCTGTGCCAGCACGGCCGCTTGCACCCTGCTGCGCAGGTCGAGCTTCCCCAGCAGACGGCTGACGTGCGTCTTCACCGTCGCCTCCGCCATGTCCAGGCGACCGGCGATCTCCGCGTTCGACAGGCCCTCGCCCAGACAGGAGAGGACTTCCCGCTCCCGCCGGGTGAGGGAGTCGAGGACGGACGGATCGACCGCGGGCTCCCGTACGGGCTTGGCGGCGAACTCCGCGATCAGCCGTCGGGTGACGGCCGGGGCGATCAGACCCTCGCCGCGCCCCACCGTCCGTACCGCCTCGATGAGGTCCCTCGCCTCCGTGTTCTTCAGCAGGAACCCGGAGGCGCCGGCCCGCAGTGCCCCGAACACGTACTCGTCGAGGTCGAAGGTGGTGAGGACGAGGACGTCGGCCAGCCCTTCGGCGACCACCTGCCGGGTCGCCGACACCCCGTCCAGGCGTGGCATCTGCACGTCCATCAGCACCAGGTCCGGCCGCAGCTCCCGCGCCAGCGCGACCGCCCGCTCGCCGTCCGCCGCCTCCCCGACCACCTCGATGTCCGGCGCGCTGCGCAGGATGAGCACCAGCCCGGCCCGTACGGCGGACTGGTCCTCGGCGACGAGCACACGGATCATGCGGGTTCTCCTTCGGTGACGGGGAGCGCGGCGCGTACGCTCCAGATCTTGCCGTGCCGCGCGCTCTCGGGACCCGCCTCGAAGGTGCCGCCCAGCAGGGCCACCCGCTCCCGCATCCCGACCAGACCGGCGCCGGAACCGGGGGCGCTCGGGCCGTCGCGATCGCCGTACGGGCTGGTCACGGCGATGTCGAGGGAGCCGTTCGCCCGGCGCAGCGCGACGGTGACCCGGCCGGGGGCGGCGTGCTTGAGCGCGTTGGTGAGCGACTCCTGGACGATGCGGTAGGCCGCCAGCTCGACGGGGGCGGGGAGGGTCTCGGCGTGGTCGGCGTCCAGGGTGACGTCGAGACCGTTGGTGCGGGCGCCCGCGACGAGGGATTCGAGGCCGTCGAGTGTGGGTGCGACGGACGGTTCGGTGTCGTCGCTCGAATCCCGCAGGATGCCGATCAGCCGGCGCATCTCCGCCAGCCCCGCCACGCTGTTCTCGCGGATGACCCCGAGGGCCTCCTTGGAGGTGTCCGGGTCGTCGAGGGACAGCGCGGCCGTGGAGTGGATCGCGATCGCCGAGAGGTGGTTGGCGACCATGTCGTGCAACTCCCGCGCCATGCGCGCCCGTTCGGACACGACGGCCTGGGCCCGGTCCATCTCCGCCAGCAGGGCCGTCTGTTCCGCGCGCAGCCGGGCCGCCTCGGCGGCGTCACGGTGGTTGCGCACGATCCAGCCGGTGCCGGCGGGCATCAGGGAGACCAGGCCGACCACCACGCCGATCAGCAGCGCCTCCGGATCCCGGAAGGCCGTCAGCGGGACCACGGTGAAGGCGACGGTCACCAGCCCGGCGATCCAGGGCACCCGGCGGGCCGTGGCGGGCGGGCCGTACAGGACGGCCGCGTAGACCAGGTCGGTGAACATCAGGACCGTGATCAGGCTGCCCTGGGTCATGGTGTCCAGGGTCAGCGCGGCCCATCCGACGATCAGGGCCGTGCGGGGCATGACGCGGCGCAGCGCCTCGCAGCCCGCCGTCACGACCAGGGGCGGCAGGACCCACCAGTGGCTCTCGAACACCACGATGCCGTCGCGGGGTGTGCGGGTGTCGAGGCCCAAGACCCACAGCAGCAGGCCGCCGAGGAGTCCGGCGGCGGCGATGCACAGGTCCATCCGGTGCGGGCGGGGCGGTGTGACGGCCATGCCCTCCATCCAACACGGGACGGGGGTCCGGCGCCTGGTGCCCGGGAACGGTCCTGGACTGCATCTTTCGATGTACCGGCACTTCGTCACCGCCGACGACGTATCGGGGGTCGCTCGCCGGGAGCCTGGAAGGGTGAACGAGAGGAGCGAGTCGTGATCGTCGCGTTGATCATCGCCTGCGAAGTCGGTTTCTGGGTCCTGCTGGCACTGGCCCTGGCCGTCCGCTACCTACTGAACAAGCGCCGGGCCAGTGTCGTGCTGCTGCTCTGCGAGCCCGTGCTGGAGCTGGTGCTGTTCGTCGTGACCGCGATCGACCTGAAGAACGGCGCCGAGCCGAGCTGGGAGCACGGGGTGGCCGCGCTCTACATCGGCTTCACCGTCGGCTACGGCCACTACATGATCACGTGGCTGGACGGTCACGCGGCCCACCGCCTGGCCGGCGGGCCCAAGCCGCAGGGCCCGCCGAAGTACGGCCTGGCCCGGGCCCGCCACGAGGGCAGGCTGTGGACGCGGACGCTGGTGGCGATGGGGATCGCCCTGGCCCTGCTCCAGCTGGCCGTCTGGTACGTCGGCGACGACGGGAACGTCGATTCGCTGAGGTCGTTCCAGTGGGTGGCCCTCCGGGCCGCCGGCATCCACGGTCTGGTCGCCCTCGCCTACACGATCTGGCCGAAGAAGGAGCCGGAGGCCCCGAAGGGCGGGGACCGGGACTCCGGGTACGCGAAGGAGAGGATCGGACGATGAGCGCCGCGATGGACGGGACGGTCGGCCGGGCGACACGGAACCTGGTGGAAGGGGCCGCCACCCTCGTGATCGGCCTGGTGCTGTGGCTCTTCACCGAGGGGGTGGAGGTCCCGGTCGTCACCTTGACCAAGGTCGGCGTGGTGATGATGTGCGTGGGGGGCGTCCTCATCGCCACGGGCCTCTACCAGCGGGCTCGCGGGACGCGGTCCTAGACCGTGGAGGGGGCGGCTACCGCTCCCCGCCCGGCACCCACAGCACGTCTCCGACCTCCTTGTTCGCCGTCCTCGCGAGGATGAACAGGAGGTCGGAGAGGCGGTTGAGGTAGGTCGCGGTGAGGGGGTTCATCCCGTCGGCGTGGGTCTCCAGGGCGGCCCAGGTCGAGCGCTCGGCCCGCCGGACCACCGTGCAGGCCTGGTGCAGCAGGGCCGCGCCGGGGGTGCCGCCGGGCAGGATGAAGGAGCGCAGCTTCTCCAGCTCCCCGTTGAAGCGGTCGCAGTCGGCCTCCAGCTTGTCGATGTAGAACTGCTCGACCCGCAGGGGCGGGAACTCGGGGTTCTCGACGACGGGGGTGGAGAGGTCGGCGCCCACGTCGAACAGATCGTTCTGCACCCGCACGAGGACCTTGACGATCTCCTCGTCCAGTCCGCCCAGCGCGATCGCCGTGCCGATCGCCGCGTTGGCCTCGTTGGCGTCCGCGTACGCCGAGATCCGCGGATCGGTCTTGGGCACCCGGCTCATGTCGCCGAGGTTGGTGGTGCCCTGGTCGCCGGTCCTGGTGTAGATGCGCGTCAGATTGACCATGCGACCAGCGTAGTTACGCCCCGGCCGTCCGGAAGACCCGTGTGCCCACCGTCACGGAGACGGCCGTGAGCCCGACGGCCACCAGAACGCCGTACAGCATGGCCGAGGTGGCGTACGCGCCGACGTACGCGTCCCGCATCGCGTCCACCAGATAGCGGAACGGTACGAAGTGGGACAGGACGTCCAGCCAGCCGGGGGCCAGCGACATCGGGAGCATCAGACCCGACAGGAGCATCGACGGCATGGTCAGCGCGTTGACCGCCGGGCCGAACTCGTGCTGGGAACGCGCCTTCATGGCGAGCGCGTACGACAGCGAGGCGAGCGAGACGGTCAGCGCGGCCACGAAGGCGAAGCCGATCAGGACGCCGGCGAGGGGTGCCCGTAGTCCCATGACGAGAGCGACGAGGACCAGCAACACCGCCTGGAAGACGAAGACCGCCGCGTCGCGCAGCACCCGGCCCAGCAGCAGGGCGAGCCGGCTCACCGGGGTGACGCGCATGCGTTCGATCACCCCGGTCTGCTTCTCCAGGATGACCATGAAGCCCGCGAACGAGGCCCCGAACAGGCCCAGTTGCAGCAGCAGGCCGGGCACCAGCACCTGCCAGGAGCTGCCCCGTGAGCCGAGCGGCACCTCGGTGAGCAGCGGGCCGAAGAAGAGCAGATACAGCAGCGGCATCAGTACGCCGAACAGCATCGCGAAGCGGGAGCGCAGGGTCTGGCGGGCGTACCGCCCGAAGATCAGCGCGGTGTCGTGAAGAAGCATGGGAGTCCTCGGACCGGTTCTAGACGGCTACGGGGGTGGTGTCGGCGGGGGAGGGGCCGCGCCCGGTGATGGCCAGGAAGGTGTCCTGGAGCGTGGCGTCGATCGAGCCGCCGTGCTTCAGCTTGAGCGCGCTCGGGGTGTCGTCCGCCACGACCCGGCCCTGGTCGACGACGACGATCCGGTCGGCGAGGGCGTCCGCCTCGTCGAGGTAGTGCGTCGTCAGGAAGACCGTGGTGCCGTGCTCGTCGCGGAGCCGGCGGACCAACTCCCATAGGTCGGCGCGGCTCGCCGGGTCGAGTCCGGTCGTCGGCTCGTCCAGGAAGAGGACTCGGGGCCGGTGGGTGAGCGCCATCGCGATGTCGAGACGGCGCCGCTGACCGCCGGAGAGCGTGGCGCACTTGCGCTCCAGCAGCTCGGTGAGGTCCAGCTCTCGCGCCAACTCCTCGGCTCGCTCGGTGGCCTGGCTCTTCGTCAGGCGGTAGAGCCGTCCCTGGGTGACCAGTTCCTCCCGCACGGTGACCTGTGGGTCCACCCCGCCCGACTGCGCCACATAGCCGCAGGCCCGGCGCACTCCGGAGGGGTCGGTCGCCAGGTCGTGGCCCGCGACCGTGGCCGCGCCGCCGGTCGGGGGCAGCAGGGTGGTGAGCATGCGCAGGGTCGTCGTCTTGCCCGCGCCGTTCGGGCCGAGGAGGCCGAGGATCTCGCCGGGGCGCACGGTCAGGTCGATTCCGCGCACGGCTTCGACGGGGCCGCGTTTCGTCTGGAAGGTACGGCTCAGTCCGGCCGCACTGATGATGGGCATGACCCCACAAAAACAGAGTCACTGAAAATTTGCAATGCCACCAAGTTTTCAGTGGCACCAGGGAAACGTCGTCGCCCGGCGGGGCGACCTACGATGTGCCCATGGCAGAGGGGCTCAGGGAGCGCAAGAAGCGCGAGACGAGGCAGCGGATCTCGGACATCGCCACCGGGCTGTTCCTGGAGCACGGCTTCGTGACCGTCACCATCGCGGAGGTGGCAGAGGCCGCCGACGTCTCCGTGAACACGGTCTACAACTACTTCCCCGCGAAGGAGGACCTCTTCTTCGACCGCAGCGCGGGCATCGTCGACCGGCTCGCCCGCTGGGTGCGTCGTCGCGATCGGGGTGAGTCGGCGGTCGCCGCGGTGCTGCGCGAGTTGCGTGCCGAGGTCGAGGCGGTCTCGCCGCGTGTCGGTCTGATGGAGGGCTACGACCGCTTCATGAAGGCCATCCACGAGGCGCCCGCGCTGCGGTCCCGGCTGTGGAGCATCCAGCAGGAGGTCCAGGACAACCTGGAGGCGGCCCTCCGGGAGGAGACCGGCGCGGCCCCCGACGACCCGCTGCCCACCCTGATCGCGGGTCAGATCAACTGGGTCCACCAGACGGTGATGGCCGTCATCGGGCGCGAGATGCTCGACGGGCGCAATCCGGGCGAAGTGTCACGAGAGGTGCTTCTTCTTCTGGACGGCATGGAGGGGCTGTTGAGCGAGAAGGTGCTCAACTACGCCGTACGACCCTTCGAGTGAGTGCTGCCGGTGTGATGTCCGTCCTTTGAGACGTGACTCGCGTTACTAAGCGGTCACACAGCCCCTCACGAGCGCTAGTGTCCGGCCGAGAGGTCAGTCATCGACAGCGCGTACCAGGGGAGTCGCACAGTGGCACGGAAGCTCGCCGTGATCGGAGCCGGACTCATGGGGTCCGGGATCGCCCAGGTGTCCGCTCAGGCGGGCTGGGACGTCGTCCTGCGTGACGTCACCGACGAGGCGCTCGACCGTGGCATCGGCGGCATCAGGGCGTCGTACGACAAGTTCGTGAGCAAGGGCAAGCTGGCGGCCGAGGACGCCGAGGCGGCGCTGGGGCGGATCACCGCCACCACCGACCTCGACGCCGCCGCCGACGCGGACATCGTCGTCGAGGCCGTCTTCGAGAAGCTGGAGGTCAAGCACGAGATCTTCCGGGCGCTCGACAAGATCGTCCGCGAGGACGCCGTGCTCGCCTCCAACACCTCCGCCATCCCGATCACCAAGATCGCGGCGGCCACCGAGCGTCCCGAGCGGGTCGTAGGCGTCCACTTCTTCTCGCCGGTGCCGATGATGCAGCTCTGCGAACTGGTGCGCGGCTACAAGACGAGCGACGAGACGCTCGCCGCCGCACGGGAGTTCGCCGAGTCGGTCGGCAAGACCTGCATCGTCGTCAACCGGGACGTCGCCGGCTTCGTGACGACCCGTCTCATCTCCGCCCTCGTCGTCGAGGCGGCGAAGCTGTACGAGTCGGGCGTCGCCACCGCCGAGGACATCGACCTCGCCTGCAAGTTGGGCTTCGGCCACGCGATGGGGCCGCTGGCCACGGCCGATCTGACGGGCGTCGACATCCTGCTGCACGCCACGAGCAACATCTACACCGAGTCGCAGGACGAGAAGTTCGCCCCTCCGGAGCTGATGCGCCGGATGGTGGACGCCGGTGACATCGGCCGCAAGAGCGGGCAGGGCTTCTACACCTACTGACGCGGACCCGGCTGACGCCGGCGCGCGTGTCACGGGCGGCCCCTCCCACGCATGTGAACGCATGAGCCTCTCCGGCCTCACCCCTTGAGGTGAATTCGGTATCGGTTCGCTCACAGACGGCAACCTGGCGGTGTCGAACACCGTCAGACGTTGCATCACTCAGATCACGGAGTACGAGACGCACTCACGGGAGCGCTTATGTACATCAGGGGCGACCACGCCGAGCTGGTCGTCGGGGGCCGCCTCGACGTACGCAGCGCGGCGGACGCCCGTACGGTCCTGCACTCGGCCGTCGACGACGGAGCCGGCGACCTGGTGCTCGACCTGTCAGAGCTGGACTCCTGGGACGCCACCGGACTCGGGGTGATCATGGGAGCCCACCGGCGGGCGGGACGGTGCGGACGGCGGCTGGTGCTGCGCGAGGTGCCACCGCAGATGCAGCGGCTGCTCGTGGCCACCCGGCTGCACCGGATCCTCGCGATCGAGGGCGGAATCGGTCTGGAGTCATTGCCCAGAGTGTGAACGCGTGTACGGGCCCGTACGTATGGCTCTGTGTGTGCGGGGCACCCGTGGGGACCATGTGGGCGAAACGCACCACGTTCGCAATCCTCACGAGACTGTGATGTCTCGGACGGCGCGGGACCCCGGACTGTCGGAGATACTGTGCGAAGGTTTAGGGTTCGGCTGCCCGCTGCCAGCTACCCTCGAGCGGGTTCCGGACCAGAAGCGACAGCGCGGTGTGCGACACGGCCGGGAGGGGCTCCAGCACACGAGACGCTTTTGGGGGGCTAGGACCGATGGACCCGAACAACCGGGGACCCGAAGAGTACGGCCATGACGACGCACAGGCGCAGAGCAAGCGTCCGCCACGGGACGCGCTGACGCAGGACTTCGACCGGCACGCCCCGGCGCTCGCCCGCACCGTCCAGCTCGTCTCGGGCGACTTCCTGCTCACCGTCAACCCCGTCGACGGCAGCGAGATAGAGAACTGCCCACCGCACGAAGCGCCTGGTCAGCCCGTCAAGCACACACCCGCCGAGCGCGACGCCATCGACCGCGCCGCCCGGCCGCCGGTGCCCCCGGGCCCCTCGCTGCCCCGACTGCCGCTGCTCCAGCGCGACGAGGAGAGAGCACGCCTCGTACGGCTGCTCGCGCGCGGCCGCTCCGTGCGCCTCACCGGAGCACCCGGTTCCGGTCGCACCACCCTCCTCGACGCGGTCGCCGAGGACTGCGCGGATCTCGCCCCCGACGGCGTCGTCCGGCTGAGCGGCTTCCGGCGCACGGTCGACGACCTGCTGTACGAACTGTTCGCAGCCGTGTACAGCACACCGCTGTTCCGGCCCGCCCGGCAGCAGATCCTCGACATCGTGCGGGACATCGGCGCGGTCGTCGTCCTGGACGACCTGGAGTTCGGCGGGATCGCGCTCGACGAACTGCTCGACGCCACCCCCGAGTGCGCCTTCCTGATCGGCGCCACCCACGACACCCCCCTGCCGTCCGCCGACGCACCCCTGGAGGAGATCGTCCTCGGCGGCTTCGACCGGGCCGGCAGCGAGGAGCTCCTGGAGCGTGTCGTCGGGCGGCCGCTCACCGAGGACGAGGCGAACTGGGCCGGTGACCTCTGGTTCGAGTCCGAGGGACTGCCGCTGCGCTTCACCCAGGCCGGTGCGCTGCTCAGGCAGCGGGACCGGCTGCGGGCGGGCGCGGAGGCCGTCGACGAGTTCGGGGTCTTCCAGGAGGCGCCGCCCGTCGACGCGCCCTTCGACGCCGTCCCGGACGGTCCCGACCTGCCCCTGCCGTCGCTCGCCGAGGGGGCCGCGCCCGCCGCGCTGCTCGCCTCCCGGCTGAGCGCCTCCGCCCGCGAGACCCTCAGGTTCGCCGTCGCGCTCGGCGGGGAGATCCCGCACCAGGCGCACCTGCCCGCCCTGGTGGGAGACACCCACGCCGACGCCGCCCTCGGCGAGCTGGTCGGCTGCGCCCTGGTGACACCTGTCGGCTCCCGCTACCGGCTCGCCGCCGGGGTGCGGACCCAGCTGGAGGCCGCCGGGTACGCCGACGACACCGAGGCGCGCGCCCACACCGCCGCCCAGCACTACGCCTGGTGGGCCGGGCACCCCTCGGTCACCCCCGAGCGGGTCTCGGCCGAGGCGGACGCCGTCCTGGCCGCCCTCACCGCGCTCGTGCCCGCGACGACACCGCCCGGCGAGGACGAGGAGAGCGCCGCCGTGGTGCTGGCCCGGCAGGCGGCGCCCGCGTTCGCCGCCGGGCTGCGCTGGAACGCGTGGGAGCGTGCGCTGCGGGCCGGTGCCGAGGCGGCCGGTCTCGCCGGCGAGACCGGCGAACAGGCCTACTTCCACCATGAGCTGGGCGTCCTCGCGCTCTGCTCCGGGCAGTTGGAGCGGGCCCGGGCGGAGCTGGAGGCCTCCATCGGCCTGCGCAACGTCCTCGCCGACAAGCGCGGCACCGTCGCCGGACGCCGGGCCCTCGCCCTGGTCGCCGACCGCTCCGGGGCGACTCCGCCCGGCGGGCGCACGGCGGCGGGGGAGGAGGTGCCGGACGCCCGTCACGAGGAGTCGGCCTCGCCGCCCGGAGGCGTGCCGTCCGCGTACCCGTCGGCCACCTCGGCCGGCGTCGGCCTCGGGGCGACGGGCCTCGGCGGTGCCGGATCCGGGGCGACGGGTTCGAACGGGACCGGCTTCGGAGCGGTGACCGGCTCGGGGGCGTGGGGGGTGGCCGGAAGCGGCGGGGTCTCCCCGACGCCGGCGGCCAAGGAGACGACGCTCGTCACCCAGCGGGTCGGCTCCAGGTCGCCCGCGCACCGGCTGAGCAGCCTCAAGAGCCTGGTCGGCGGCGCCCGGCGCAACCTGGTCGCGGCGGGGGCGGGTGCGCTCCTCGCCGCCGTCCTGGGCACCGTCGTCACCCTCGGCGCCACCTCCGACCGCAACGGCGACACCCCGGCCGAGCGGGTCGGCGTCAACCCCTCCGCCAGCGAGGGCGTCGACGACGGCGGCCTCGTCGCGGACCGCCCCAAGGCGGGCGACGAGAACGACACCCCGGGCACCCTGCCCGAACCGACCGACCCGGGCCCCGACGGCACCTACGGCACATCGGACGACCCGACGCCGACCGACACGGCGGAGCCGTCGGACGACCCCAGCGGTACGACGGGGGCGTCGGACAAGCCGTCGCCGTCGCCGTCGAAGACGTCCCCGAAGCCGACGCCGACGGACGACCCGACCGGTGATCCGACGGACGACCCGACCGGCGATCCGACGGACGACCCGACCGGCGATCCGACGGACGACCCGACCGGCGATCCGACCGACGACCCGACCGGCGATCCGACCGACGACCCGCCGCCCCCCGGCACCACCGACACCGCCACCGCCCCGACGGCGACGACCGCCTCGGCGACCGAGCCCGAGCCTCCGGCCGACGCCGTGGCCTGACGGCGGCGGGCCGCGGGTCCCGCGTACGGTGGCCGCCCATGGAGGCGGCCACCGCGCCTCGCGGGGCCGGTTCAGTCGCCGTCGGGCGCGGTCGTCGTCGCCGGGCGCGGGTGGCGGGGAATGGCGAGCGCGCACAGGGCGCCGGCGAGCACCACCGCGACGCCGACCCACACCGCAGGCCGCAGACCGTCGACGAACTCCTGAGGGCTCCGCGTGCTGCCGTAGGCCACGAACACGGTGCTGAGCACGGCGATGCCGAGCGCGCCGCCGATCTCGCGGACGGTGGTGTTGGCGCCGGACGCCTTGCCCGCGTGCTCCTTGGCGACCGACCCCAGGACCACCGCGGCCGTGGGGGCGAAGACGAAGCCCATGCCGATGCCCGCCACGATCATCGGGCCGACGAGGGCGGAGTAGGGCGTGTCGGTGCCGGCGACCAGGTTGATCCAGCCGAGCCCCACGCCCTGGAGGAACAGGCCGAGCGCCATCAGACGGCCGCCGCCGACCTTGTCGGTGAGGAGCCCGGCGACGGGGGCGACGAACATCGGCATCAGGGTCCAGGCGAGGGTGCGGACGCCGGCCTCCAGCGGGGTGCGCGGCGGCACGAGCTGGAGGTATTGGGCCAGCAGGAACAGGGAGCCGAACACGCCGAAGTACATGGTCGCCGAGACGACGTTGGTGAGCGTGAAGGCGCGTACCCGGTAGAAGGACAGCGGCAGCATGGGTTCGGGGGACCGGGCCTCCCAGGCGACGAAGGCGACCAGCAGCACGGTGCCGCCGAGGAACGCGCCCAGGACCTTCGCCGAGGCCCAGCCGTCGGGTTCGCCGTGCACGATCGCCCACACCGCGGCGCACAGCCCGGCCGCCGCCAGCAGCATGCCGACCAGGTCGAGGCGCGCGCCGGGCAGGGAGCTCTCCCGCAGGGCCATCAGGACCAGGGGGACGGCGATCACGCACACCGGCACGTTGATCCAGAAGATCCACCGCCAGTCGAGGCCGTCGACCACCGCGCCGCCCACCACGGGGCCCATGGCCACGGCCAGGCCGCTCACCCCGGACCAGATGCCGAGCGCCATTCCGCGCAGGCGCTCGGGGACCGCCTGGGACAACAGGGTCAGCGACAGCGGCATGACGGCGGCCGCGCCGAAGCCCTGGAGCGTGCGGAAGGTGATCAGCTGGGCGCTGGTGTCGGACAGGCCGCAGCCTATGGAGGCCAGCGTGAACACGACGACGCCGACGACGAAGACCATGCGGCGCCCGAAGCGGTCCCCGAGTGCCGCGCCGGTCATCAACAGACAGGCGAAGCTGAGGACGTAGGCGTTGACGAACCACTGGAGCTGCTGGGTGTTCGCCTCCAGGTCGACGGCCAGGGTGTGCAGGGCCGTGGAGACGACGAGGTTGTCGAGCGCGACCATGAACATGGGCAGGCTGCACGCGACGACGGCGAGCCACAGGGGGACGCGCCGCTCGCCGGGGGCGGCCGGCTCCGGGGCGGGACTGTCGAGAACGGCGTTCTCTCCGGACAACGTCATGGTGGGGTCTCCTCTGGCGGAAGGCGGCGGAAGGCGCGGAAGGCGCGGCCGGGGGATCAGGAGGTGCTCTGCGCCTGCTCGGCGAGGCGGCGCCGGGCGTCAGGCCAGGCGATGGGCAGATCGGCCGAGGGGACCTGCCAGAAGGTGAAGACCGAGTCCTTCATCGTGGGCCGCAGGCCGTTCATGATCGACCGGTGCGGTTCGGTCCTCGCGTACGTGTACAGCGCCTCCTTGTCCTCCCACGCCGACAGGGTCCAGAAGGTGCGCTTCAGGGGCTCGGCGATCAGTGAGGCGCCGTAGGCCCCGGGCGCGCCGGAGACCTGCTTCCACGCGGACAGGGACTGGAGGAAGAACCGCGGTACGTCCTTGAGCGAGCGGACCTCCAAGCGCGAGGCCATGACGAACGCCTCGGTGTCCGGTGCGGGGGTGCTGACCGTGGTCCAGCGCAGGGTGGGCATGACTGTGGCCCTCTCCGAGGAGATGTTGGATACCTTCACTATCTATGTTAGACAGTGAAGGTATCCAACTTCTAGTGCTGGGGGCGACCGATGCGCATCTCCGAGCTGAGCCGCCGCAGCGATGTCTCCGTCGCGACGATCAAGTACTACCTCCGCGAGGGGCTGCTCCCGGCCGGACGGCAGATCTCGGCGACGCAGGCCGAGTACGACGAGAGCCATGTGCGCAGGCTCCGGCTGATCCGTGCGCTGATCGGCGTCCGAGGGCTGTCCGTCAGCACCACCCGGGAGCTGCTGGGCGCGCTGGCGGAGCACGCCGGCGACACCCATCTGCAGCTGGGCCTCGCCCTGGGGGCCATCCGGCTCACCGAGGAGGCCGCCGAGGCGCCCTCGGAGACGGGGAAGGTGGACGCCCTGGTCGAGGAGCTGGGGTGGAACGTGCACGAGTCGGCACCCGCGCGCGTGGCGCTGGCCGAGACCCTGACCACGCTGCGGACCCTCGGCGCCCCGCTCGACTGGCAGGTGCTGCTGCCGTACGCCCGCCTCGCGGAGCGCACCGCGACCCTCGACCTCGACCAACTGGAGGGGATCGAGGACTCGTTGGAGGCCGCCGAGCGCGCCCTCCTGCTGACCGTCCTCCTGGAGCCCGCGCTGCTGGCGCTCAGGCGCATGGCCCAGGAGAACGAGTCGGCACGCCGGTACGCCGGGGACCAGTAGGACTCCGTTAGGCGGCGAGCAGAACCTGCGGCAGTTCGTGAACCGGTCGACCTGGGATCCGGTTCCGGTGCGGCGGCGGGGATCGCCCGGCGATCGGTGCCCCGTGGGACCCGGCGATTTCATCCGAGTGAGGCCATGCGGCAGGGGCCACTCCCGCGCCCGCGGGTCGATTCGCGGGCACGGGAGGGGGTGCGGCTAGAACAGGCGCAGCTTGTCGTCCTCGATGCCGCGCAGGGCGTCGTAGTCGAGGACCGCGCAGCCGATGCCGCGGTCGGTGGCGAGGACCCGGGCCTGGGGCTTGATCTCCTGGGCGGCGAAGATGCCGCGGACCGGCGCGAGATGCGGGTCGCGGTTCAACAGCTCCAGATAGCGCGTGAGTTGCTCGACGCCGTCGATCTCGCCCCGCCGCTTGATCTCCACCGCGACGGTCGCGCCGTCGGCGTCCCGGCACAGGATGTCGACGGGGCCGATCGCGGTCATGTACTCGCGGCGGATGAGGGTGTAGCCCTCGCCCAGGGTCTCGATGCGGTCGGCGAGCAGCTCCTGCAGGTGCGCCTCCACGCCGTCCTTGATCAGCCCCGGGTCGACACCCAGCTCGTGCGAGGAGTCGTGGAGGACCTCCTCCATCGTGATGATGAGCTTCTCGCCCGCCTTGTTGATGACGGTCCAGACGCCCTCCTCGTCCCCGGAACCCTCCTTCAGCGTGCAGGGCGGCGACATCCAGTTGAGGGGCTTGTAGGCCCGGTCGTCCGCGTGGATCGAGACGCTGCCGTCCGCCTTCACCAGGATCAGGCGAGGGGCCGAGGGGAGATGGGCGGTGAGCCGGCCCGCGTAGTCGACGGAGCAGCGGGCAATGACGAGACGCATGGTCGGCAACGCTACTCGACGCCGACGGGTGCGCGCGATTCGACCGCCGCGACAGCCTTCACCGGAGCCCGCTCCGCCGCCGTCGCTCCTCCCCGGGCACCGTTCGACGACACCGCCGAACCCGCCCGCCGACTGTCGCCCTCCGTCACGCTCTCCCGCCCCTCACGTGGGCCTTCGTCGTCCCCCGGCATGTGCCGCTGTCAACTCCTGTTCGGCATTGGCTGATTGTGTGCGTCACAGGCCCTGTCGGTGCGCGCAATCTCCTGGTGCGGTCACCTTCGGTTGCTTACGGTAGAAACTGGAGGTCGCGAAGCGTGCACTCTGCGTGTTCGCCGACCCGATCTCCGCCCCTGTCCGTCAACCCCTGTTGTTGTGGGGGTGCGAGAGGAGAACCCATGTCGCTCGACGTCTCACCGGCCCTACTCGAACAGGCCGAGCGAGGCGAGGTCGACGAAGCCGCCTTCGTCGACTGCGTCCGGACCTCCCTGCCTTACGCGTGGGAGATGATCAGCTCTCTGGTGGCCCAGCTGAAGGTCGACGGCGGAGAGTTCGCCGACAACCAGACGCCCCCGCCGGACGAGCAGGCGCGCGGGCAACTGCTCCGCGCGCTCGCCAGTGACGCGATTCGCGGCGCGCTTCAGCGGCACTTCGGTGTACGGCTGGCCTTCCAGAACTGCCACCGGGTGGCGGTGTTCCCACTGGACCCGTCCGTGGACGACAGGCTGGCCCGCTTCACCTCGATCCGCGGTCAACTCCTCAACCAGTCCCCGGAACTCCGGGACTGCTGAGGGCATGAAGCGCCACAGCTTGCCGCTCCCATCGCGGGAGGTGCATCGGTAACCGGGGCGGCAAGCTCCCCGCAGTCGTAAGCGCAGTCGCAGTGGCTCAGCCGAGGTGAGGCAGCACCTCGGCACCGAGTCGCCGTACGTTCTCCTCCGTCGCCGCCAGATCGCCGGAGCCCTCGACGAGCAGGGCGAACCGGGAGATGCCCGTCCGTTCGCTGGTCGCCGCGAGCCGGTCGGCGCACAGCCGCGGCGTCCCCACCGGGTGCAGCCCGCAGAGCAGTTCGGTGTAGGCCAACGGGTCCCGCATGGCGCGGGCGCGGCCGTCGACGGTCACATGCGCGTCGAGCCCCTGCTTCAGCCAGCCCGGCATCGCCTTGGTGAGCGCCTCCACGGCGTCGGTGCGCCGGTCCGCGATCTGGCAGACGCCGGCCGAGACATGGGCCGCGCCGGAGATCTCCTCCGGCGAACGGCCCGCCGCCCGGGCGCAGGTGCGCCACAGCGCGACCATCTCGGCCTTCTCCTCGTCGCCCACATGCATGCCGAGGAGCATCGAGAGCCCGCGCTCGGCGGCCAGCTTCACACTCGTCGGCGAGGTGCAGGCGACGACGACCTCCGGACCCGGTGTCTCGTCCAGGTCCTCCGCGGGCCTCGGGACGACGGGCACCTCACGGAAGCTGAATCGTTCCCCCGACGCCGAGACCGTGGGCTCCCGCAGCCAGCGCATGAGCAGATCGAGTGATTCCGGGAAGCCCTTCTCGTACGCCTCCAGCCCGGAGCCGAAGACCTCCAGATCGACCCACGGCCCGCCGCGCCCGACGCCCAGGGAGAAGCGTCCGCCGGAGGTCACATGCAGCAGCGCGGCCTGTTCGCCCAGGGCCACGGGGTGGACGGTGGGCAGCACGCTGACCGCCGTGCCGACCCGGATACGCCGGGTGCGGCCCAGCAGTAACGCGGCGAGGGTGATCGCCGACGGGCAGGTGCCGTACGGCACGAAGTGGTGCTCGGCCAGCCAGACCGCGTCCAGCCCTGCCTCGTCCGCCACTTCGGCGGTCCGCACCGCCCGATGGAGCGCCTCCCCCTGGCCCTGGCCGGGGAACTGGGCGCCCAGTACAAATGTTCCTACGTGCATCGCTCTTCCTGCTTCCTCGGCTCCGACTCGGGAGCTCCCCCACCGGCATAACCCCGTGACACGTGCCGAAGACACGGCCTGGCGACGAGATTTGCGGATTGTCTGCAGAATGGGCCGGGCGGAGGGCGTTCTGAGGGGATTGGTCACGTACGCATACCCCCACCGGGCCCGCGTAGGCTGGATGCCAACCCTGCTCCCTGTATAGCCCCGTGAGGTGTTCCGTGTCCCCGCGTCGCAACCGCCCCAAGGACTCTGGTGCGTCGGGCCCGTCGGGTCCGTCAGGCCGCAGCGCGGACGAGGACCGGTCGGACCGGTACGGCGGCTGGCAGACCAGCGAGCCCTGGCGGGGCGAGGAGTGGAGCGTGCGCCATGTGGCGGGCGCGAGCGCGGCCGGCAAGACCTACCGCTGCCCCGGCTGCGACCAGATGATCCCCTCCGGGGTGCCGCACGTCGTCGCCTGGCCCGAGCACTCGGGCGTCGACGAGCGCCGGCACTGGCACAAGGCCTGCTGGAACGCGAAGGACCGCCGCACCTCGCGGGTGCAGCGGTCCCGTAACGCGCCGAGGTTCTGACACCTCGCGGACCCTCGGTCGTAGTCCCCGGTCAGACGTCCCGCTTCTCCAGCAGGGCGTACGCGCCGACGAACGCGGCCGCCACCAGACCGAGCATGATCCACAGCGGGTCCCAGCCCGACGGGCCGGTCTGGCTGAGCTCCGCGCCGTAGAAGACGCTCAGCTGACTCGGGATCGAGTACTCCAGCAGGAACTCCTGCACGTCCTTCAGCGACTCCGAGAACATGAAGATCGCGATGACCAGCGGCGCGAGGAAGACGCCGAGCATGATGGTGATCGCACCGGCGGAGTGCCGGATCAGTGAGCCCATCAGCAGCGACAGCAGCCCGAAGAGCGCGAGGAAGAGGCTCACGCCGACGGTGGCCTTGAACCACTCCTCGCCGTCGGGGTTCAGCACGCCGTTGCCCTCCAGGATCGCCACCTGGGCGAAGCCGACGAACGCGGTGGTGACCAGGGTGACCGTGAAGGTGAGGGCGAAGAACACGATGGCCTTCGCGAGCAGCACCCGGCCACGGCTCGGGCAGGCCGTCATCGTGGTCCGGATCATTCCCGTGCCGTACTCGGACGCGGTGGTCAGCACCCCGAGCGTGATGACGCAGACGCTGCCGATCATCAGTCCGAACAGGCCGAGACCGAGCGGGGACTCGCCCTCCAGGTTCATGTCCGTGGAGGAGGCGATCAGGGCGAAGAGCAGACCGAGGCCGATCACCAGGACGACGAAGACACCCAGCGTCCACATCGTCGAACGGACCGACTTGATCTTCGTCCACTCGGACGAGAGCGCGTGCCCGAGGTGGGTGCGCACGACCGGGATCGGCGAGGTGTACGAAGTGCCCGGCGCGCCCTGCCAGTTGGGGGCGGGCGGCTGCTGCGTGACGGGCGGCTGGGGCGTGCTCATCGGGCGTCCTCGGACTTCGTCAGGTCGGCGGCGGGCGCGGGGGCCGCGGGTGCGGGGGAGGGGGCCGGCGCGGCGGCGGGCTGCGCGGGCGCCGGGGGCGCGGACGGGGGCGCGGACTGGGCGTACGGGTTCGCCTGGGGCTGCGCGGGCGCCGGAGCGGGCGCCGTGGGAGCCGGAGCGCCGTACGGACCGGCCGACGGCTGGCCCTGCGGTGCCGGGTGGCCCTGCGGTGCGTACGGCTGGCCGCCCTGCTGCGGTGCCGGCGGGGCGTACCAGCCCGGCTGCCCCTGTCCGGGCACCGGCATCGGCGGCTGCGCGCCGGGCGGCAGGGGCTGCTGGAGACCGGCCTTCTGGTCGGTCGTCGAGCGGTAGTCGACGGCGCCCTGCGTCATCCGCATGTACGCCTCCTCCAACGAGGCCTGGTGCGGCGACAGTTCCCACAGCCGTACGTCGGCGCCGTGCGCGAGGTCGCTGATCCGGGGGAGCGGCAGACCCATGACACGCAGTGCCCCGTCCTGCTCGGGCAGCACCTGGCCCCCCGCCTCGGTCAGCGCCGCCGACAGCTTCTCGCGCTGCTGCGGCTCGCTGTCCGGCGTCCGTACGCGCGCGAAGTCGGCGGAGTTCGCCGAGATGAAGTCCTTGATGCTCATGTCGGAGAGCAGCTGCCCGCGACCGATCACGATGAGGTGGTCGGCGGTCACCGCCATCTCGCTCATCAGGTGCGAGGAGACGAAGACGGTACGGCCCTCGGCGGCCAGCGCCTTCATCAGGTTGCGGACCCAGAGGATGCCCTCGGGGTCGAGGCCGTTGACCGGCTCGTCGAAGAGCAGCACCTGGGGGTCGCCGAGCAGGGCGGCGGCGATGCCGAGCCGCTGGCCCATGCCGAGCGAGAAGCCCTTGGAGCGTTTCTTGGCGACGTCCTGGAGGCCGACGACCCCGAGCACCTCATCCACTCGGCGGGCTGGGATGCCCGACAGCTGGGCCAGGGACAGCAGGTGGTTGCGGGCGTGCCGGCCGCCGTGCACCGCCTTGGCGTCGAGCAGCGCACCGACCTGACGGGCCGCGTTCGGCAGCTTGCGGTACGGATAGCCGCCGATCGTCACCTGCCCGGAGGTGGGATTGTCCAGGCCCAGGATCATGCGCATCGTCGTCGACTTGCCCGAGCCGTTGGGGCCCAGGAAGCCGGTGACGGCCCCCGGCCGCACCTGGAAGGAAAGGTTGTACACGGCCGTCTTGGCGCCATAGCGCTTCGTCAGGCCGACTGCCTCGATCATGCTCCGCACCCATCGAACGGTTCGTGACGTCTCGGAATCGTCTCAGGACGTCGGGGCGCACGCCCCCGTAAGGATTAGGAGCTTATCGGGGCGCTGACGGTTCCGGCCAAGAGGAAGTAAAACCGCGCAGGTCACCGGCCGGTTGTTTTGGCATGTACGTAACCGCTGGTCAGGACCTGCTCACGCGTCGCGCCTCTTGAGCGACACATAGCCGACGAGCAGGGCCGCCGCCACCCACAGCGCCATGATGCCGAGACCGCCCCAGGGCCCGTACGGCGTGTCGTCGTCGACCGGGGTGACCACCTGCATGATCTTGCTGCCGGCCTGGTCGGGGAGGTAGCGGCCGACCTTCTCGGTGGCGGCGACGTTGCCCAGGATGTTGGAGATCAGGAAGAAGAACGGCATCAGGATGCCCAGCGACAGCATCGGGCTGCGCAGCATCGCCGCGACGCCCATCGAGAACATCGCGATCAGGGTCATGTAGAGCCCGCCGCCGAAGACCGCCCGCAGCACACCCGGATCGCCGATCTCGGCCCGGTGCGAGCCGAGCATCGCCTGCCCCAGGAAGAACGTCACGAAGCTGGTCACGAGCCCCACCGCGAAGGAGAGGGCGGTGGCCACCGCGATCTTGCTGAAGAGGAACGTGCCGCGCTGCGGCACGGCGGCCAGCGAGGTCCGGATCATGCCGGTGCTGTACTCGTTCGACACCACCAGCACCCCGAACACGATCATCGCCAGCTGGCCGAGGGTCATCCCCGCGAAACTGATGAACGTCGGGTCGAACGAGAGCCGGTCGTCGCGGCTCAGACTGTCGAACTCGTTCTTCGACAGCAGCGAGATCAGCACGCCGAGCGCGATCGTGACGATCCCGGCCAGCGACAGCGTCCACACCGTGGACGCCACCGAACGGATCTTGGTCCACTCCGAGCGGACGACCTGGGCCGCGGTCACGGCCGGCCCTCCCGCTTCCAGCCGGCGCCCCAGGCGGGCGCCGGGGGCGGGCTCACCACCGGGGTGCCGTCGTGCGCGTGGTACTCCACCGACTCGGCGGTCAGCCGCATGAACGCCTCCTCCAGCGACGCCTGTTGGGGACTCAGCTCGTGCAGCACGATCCGGTGCTCGGCGGCCAGCTCGCCGATCTGCTCCGGTTTCCCGCCGTCCACCTCCAGCGCCCCGTCACCCGCCTCCTCGACCAGCACCCCGACGGCGTGCAGCGCGTCGAGCAGCTGTTCCCGCTGGGGGGTGCGGATCCGTACGTACGACCGTGAGTTCCGCTGGATGAACTGTGCCATCGAGGTGTCGGCGAGGAGCCGTCCCTGTCCGATCACCACGAGGTGGTCGGCGGTCAGCGCCATCTCGCTCATCAGGTGCGACGACACGAACACGGTCCTGCCCTGGGCGGCGAGGGACTTCATCAGGTTCCGGATCCAGTGGATGCCCTCGGGGTCGAGGCCGTTGACGGGCTCGTCGAACATCAGGATCCGCGGATCGCCGAGCAGCGCGCCGGCGATGCCGAGCCGCTGACCCATGCCGAGCGAGAACCCCTTCGCCTTCTTCCGCGCGACCGACGTCAGTCCGACCGTGTCCAGCACCTCGTGCACCCGGGCCCGGGGGATGCCGTTGCTCTGCGCGAGGCACAGCAGGTGATTGAAGGCGCTGCGGCCGCCGTGCATCGCCTTGGCGTCCAGCAGCGCGCCGATGTACGTCAGCGGGTCCCTCAGGCGGTCGTAGTGCGTGCCGTCGATCCGGACGTCCCCCGCCGTCGGGCGGTCCAGCCCCAGGATCATGCGCATCGTCGTCGATTTCCCGGCTCCGTTGGGTCCGAGAAAACCGGTCACGATCCCGGGCCGCACGGCGAAAGTCAGATTGTTCACCGCGACCTTCTCGCCATACCGCTTGGTCAGCCCGTCGAGCTCGATCATGCGGCCACGCTAAAACGGTGCCGGGGGCCCTGCCACCGGAGCACTGGTGACCGCCGCCCCGCTTTTCAGGGGCGCGGGAACTGCGCGACCGCAGCTACACCGGAACGCCGAAGCCCGCGCCCCCCGGAGGGGAGACGCGGGCCCGTGGTGCCTCGGCCGGTGGGACGGCAGGTGACCGTGTTACCGGGACTGCTGCGCCGGAACCCCGCGGGAGATCGGCTCGTCGTCGGTGACCGGCGTGCCCGCGGCGGCGACCGCCGCACCCGTGAGGGTCGCCAGCATCTCGCGCACGTTCGTCAGCTGGGCGTTGATCGAGTCGCGACGGTTGGTGAGCGCCGCCAGCTCGCGCTCGGATTCCGAACGGATCCGGTCCGCCTTGGCGTTCGCGTCCGCGACGATGTCCTCGGCCTGACGCTGCGCGGTCTCCACCGTCTGGCGGGCGCGGCGCTCGGCGTCGGTGCGCAGCTTCTCGGCCTCCAGGCGGAGCTGCTCCGCGCGGTGCTCGATCTCCGCGAGACGCTTCTCCGCCTTCTGCTGACGCGAGGCCAGGTCGCGCTCGGACTGCTCGCGACGCTTGGCGAGGTTCGTCTCGAAGTCGGCGGCGGCCTGCGCGGCCTTCGCACGGGTCTCCTCGAAGAGGGCGTCCGCCTCCTCGCGCTTGGACTGCGCGTCCTTCTGCGCCTCGGCACGCAGCTGCGACGCGTCGCTCTTGGCCTTCTCGACGATCCGGACGCCCTCGTCCTCGGCCTTGGCCTTGCGCTCCGCGGAGAAGGACTCCGCGTCGTTGCGCACCTGCTGGGCCGCCGACTCGGCGAGCTCACGGTGCTGCTCGGCGGCGCGGCGGGCCTCCTCGCGCAGGTCCTTCGCCTCCTCCTCGGCGAGGCGGAGGATCTTCTCGACGCGCGCGCCGAGACCGGCGTAGGACGGCTCGGCGTCGGTCACCGCGGCCTGGGCGTTCTGCGTCTCGAGGTGGAGCTCCTCGATGCGCTTCTCCAGGGCGGTGATGCGGGCGAGAGCGGAGTCACGGTCGGAGACGAGCTTGGAGATACGTTCGTCCACCTGAGCGCGGTCGTATCCACGCCGCACAAGCTCGAAGCCGTAGGGGGAAGTGTCGCTCATGGGGTTCCTGTCGAATGAGACCGGTGAGGTGATAGGTGGAATCCTAGGGGGCGAAGCGGCGTGTCATCGAGCAGATGCACGTTTGATCTGGAGAATGACACCCCTTTTGAGTGGCCGACCATCGGAATACTTGCCAGAAACTTTGCGTAAAGGCCCTGAAAGCACAGACGGCACAGATGGCAAGCACAGAACGAGCACAAATTGATGTCCGTAGAGCCAGGGCGGGGCGGGAAGATACCCGCAACACCCCGGCACCGCTAGCCGTCTGACGACTTGCCACCCGAACGGGTCGCACCCGCCGCGGCGCCCGTCTTGACTCCACCGTCCTTGCCGCTCGACGGGGCCTCAAAAGACTCCAACGCGACCAGGACGTCCTGGACACGGGAGATCTCCGCATTGATGTCCTCGCGGCGGCGGACCAGCACCTCCAGCTCGCGCTTGCCCTCCTCGACCGTGCGGCGGGCCTCACGGATCGCCTCGGCCTTCAGCTCCTCGGCCTCGCGGACGAGCGTGGACTTCTTCTGCTCGGCCTCCTTCAGCAGACCCTCGGCCTTCTTCACCGCGGCGATACGCACCTTGCCGGCCTCGGAGTTCGCCTCGGAAACGATCTCCTTGGCCTTCGCCGTCGCCTTCTCCAACTGCTCCTCGGCGGCCTTGATGAGCGCGTCGCAGCGGTCACCGGTGGATTTCATCGTCTCGGCGGCCTCGCGGCGGGCCCGCGTGTGCAGCGCCTCGATCTCGGCCGTGATCCGGTCACGCAGCTCCTCGGCCCGCTCCCTTATGGCGGTCGCGTCGCGGCGCGCGCCGATGAGCAGCTCGTCGGCGTCCGTACGGGCCTTCTCCACCGTGGAGTTGCCCTCGACGGTCGCCTCGGCGACCAGCCGCTCGGCCTCCTTGCGGGCCGCGCCGACCATGGAGTCGGCCTGCCCCTCGGCGTCCGCGGTGGTCTGCAGGGCCTGCGTCTGCGCCTCGGTGAGCAGCTTGTCGGCCTCGGCCGCCGTCTCCGAGATGAGCTTGTCGACCTGCTCGGCGGCCTCGGAACGCCGCTTGTTGGCGTCCTTGCGGGCCTGGTCGAGGGTGTTGTCGGCCTCCTCGCGGGCGTGCGCCATGAGCCGGTCGGCCTCGGCCTCCGCCTCGGCCCGCGCGCGCTCGGCGTCGGCCCGGACCCGCTCGGCGTGCTGTTGTGCGGAGCCCACCGTCTCGGCGGCCTCGGCCCGCAGCCGCTCGGCCTCGTCGGTGGCCTCGCCGATCAGCCGGTCGGCCTTGGCGACGGACTCTGCCCGGACCCGCTCGGCCTCCTCGTTGGTCTCCCGGGTCAGCCGCTCCGCCTCGGCCGTCACCTCGGTGATCAGGGTGTCGGCCTGGGTCGCCGCGTCCGAACGGATGCGGTTGGCGTCCTCACGGGCCTCGGCACGGGTGCGCGAGGCGTCCTGGTCGGCCCGCGCGACGGTGTCGGAGGCCTCCGTACGGACCCGCTGGGCGTGCTCGGAGGCATCCGAACGCACCCGCTCGGCCTCGGCGATGGCCTCCGCGACCGTGCGCTCGGCGAGCGACTTGGCGGCCTCCGACTCCTCCCGAGCCTCGCGGCGCACCCGGTTGGCGTCCTCGGTGGCCCGCTCCCGCTCCGCGTAGGCGTCGGCGCGGACCCGGTCCGACTCCTCCTCGGCCTCGCGGCGCATCCGGTCCGCCACGTGCTCGGCCGTGTTGCGCAGCCCGGCGATCTCCTCCTGGGCCTGCTCGTGCAGCCCGGCGACGGAGTCCCGCACCTGCTGGGCGTGCTGTTCGGCGGCAGACACCATCTCCATGGCGCGCCGCTCGGCCTCCTCGACCAGCCGTACGGCCTCGGCCTGGGCCTCCTCGACGCGTTTGCGCGCCGAGGCCAGCAGTTCCTCGCTCTGCTCGCGGGCCCGCAGCCGCTCCTGGTCGGCCTCCTGCCGGGCCGCGCCGAGCAGTTCCTCGGCCTCGCGGCGGCGCCGGGCGGCTTCCTCCTGCGCGGCGGCCAGCGTCTCCGAGGCCTCCGTGGCGAGCCGCTCGGCCGCGGCCTGCGCCTCCGCCCGTACCCGGTCGGCGGTGTCCTGCGCCTCGGACTTCAGCCGCTCGGCCTCGGACGCGGCCTCCGACCGCAGCCGTACGGCGACGGCCTCGCCCTCGGCGCGGGACGCGGACGCGTCGGACGCGGCCTCGTCGCGCAGCCGCTCGATCTCGGCCTCGGCCTGCGCCTGGAGCGTACGGATGCGCTCGGCGGCCTCGGAGCGCAGCCGGTCGCTCTCCTCGCCGGCCTCGCGGCGGATCCGCTCGGCATCGGCGCGGGCGTCGGTGAGCGCCTCCTCGGCGGAGGCCAGCCGCGCCTCGGCCTCGCCCTGCAGCCGGGTCAGCTCCTCGGCCGCCTCCGCCTTGCGGGTCTCGACGCCGCGCTCGGTCTCCTCGCGCAGCTCACGGGCGGCCCGCTCGGCCTCGGCCTTCAGCTCCTCGGACTGCTCCTCGGCCTCGGCGCGCAGCCGCTCGGCCTCCTTGCGGGTCCGCTCCAGCGTCTCCTCGGCCTGACGGCGCAGCGTCGAAGCACGTTCGATGGCCTCGGTACGGACCTTCTCGCTGTCCGCGGTGGCCGTCTGCCGCAGCTCGTCGGCGTCCGTGCGGGCCTTGGCGAGCAGCTCCTCGGCGGTCTTGGCCGCCTCCTCGATCTGCTGGACGGCCTCACGCCGGGCCTCGGAGCGGATCCGCTCGCCCTCGGCGACCGCGTCGGAGCGCAGCTGCTCGGCCTCGCCGCGCAGCCGGCGCGCCTCCTCCTGCAGCTCGACGGTCTTGGCGCGGTACTCCTTGGTGTCGTCCTTCGCCGAACCCTTGAGCTGTTCGGCGAGGTCGTGGGCCTCGGCGCGCAGCCGGTCCGCCTCCGCCTCGGCCTCGGCGCGGATGCGCTCGGCCTCCTCGGCGGCGGCCTTGGTGGTGTTGCGGGCCTCCTCGGACGCCTTGTTCAGCACGTCCTCGGCGGTCTTGGCCGTCTTGGCGAGCTGGGAGGCGGACTCCTCCGCGGTGATCGAGCGGGCCTTCTCGGCGGCCTCGGCGAGCAGCTTCTCCGCCTCGGCCCTGGCGTCCGCGACGACCTCTTCGGCGGATGCCTTGGTGGCCTCGGCCTCCTTGGTGGCCTCCTCGACCAGCCGGGCGACCTGCTCCTTGGCCGTACGGGTGCGCTGCTCGTTGGTCGTCTCGGCGGCGGTGACGACCTTGGCCGCGTTCTCCTTGGCCTCCGTGACCAGTTTCTCGGCCTCGGCGCGCGCCTCGCGCAGCGCCGCCTCCGCCTCCGCCATGCGCTGCTCGGCGGTCCGGCTCAGCTCGGCGGCCTGGCGGCGCGCGGAGTCCGACTCGGTGGCGGTGGAGGTGCGCAGCTGCTCGGCGTGCTCGGTGGCCTCCTGGGCCTGCGTGGACGCCGCGTTCAGCAGCCGCTCGGCCTCGGCGCGGGCCCGGCGCAGGATCTGGTCGGCCTCGCTGCGAGCGGCCTCCGAGTCGCTCTGGAGCCGCTGGCGGGCCTCGGTGGCGAGCCGCTCGGCCTCGGCGCGGGCGGCGGCCAGCGCCTGCTCGGCCTCCGCGCGCGACTCGTCGACGAGTCGGCGGGCCTGGGACTCGCTGCGGGCGCGCAGCTGCTCGGCCCACGCCACGTTCTCGTTGACGTGCGACTCGACCGTCTGGCGGCGCTCGGAGAGTTCCTGGTCGAGCTGCTGGCGGCGGGTGACCGCCTCCTGGTGCAGCTCCGCCTGGAGCCGCGCGGCCTGCTCGGCGTGCTCCTGGAGGATCCGCTGTGTCTGCGCCCGGGCCTGGCTCAGCTCCCGCTCGGCGTCCGCGCGCAGCTGGTCGGCCTGCATCTGTGCCTGGCGGAGCATCTGCTCGGCCTGGTACCCGAGGTCGCCGCCGCTGTCGTAGGCGGGCCGGGACATGAGGGTGCGGCGCGCCTCGTGCAGCTTGGCGCGCAGCACCTCGACCTGGTAGCCGAGGTCCTCGGCGTGCTGGATCGCCTTTTCCCGCTCGGTCTTCAGCCGCTCCATCTCGGCCTCGAACCGAGAGAGGTGGTCGACGTCAGCCGCCGGCTCTCGCTCCTGGCGTTCGTAGCCCCGCACTGCGCGGTCCCATCCGTCCCCTGGTCGCAACCTCTGGCAAACGAGCTCCGTCCAACCGCCGAACGGTGCCCCCGGGGAATGGTGTCAGATCAACGGCGGAGCACGGGCTGCCGCCCTCACCCTCGTCCCCCGAAACCTGGACCCCGGCCCTCGGGCGGCCGCTGATGGATCTCCGCGGCGCCCTTGGATCCCGCTCCTCGGAAGGCGGCAGGACCCGGGCCGTCCCCGCGAAGGCGACGGCCGACCCCAACCCTACCGGCCCATATGTACGGGGGTCAGTGCTCAGGTGACTCAACTGGCGCCGAAGTGACCAGTTCTGTCAGTACGCCATGACAATCCTTGGGGTGCAGGAACGTGATCCGTGACCCCATGGAACCGACTCGCGGCTCCTCGTACAGGACGCGTACGCCCTTGTCCTTGATCGCGGCCGCCTCGCCGTCGACGTCCGCCGTACCGAAGGCGATGTGGTGGACCCCCTCGCCGTTCTTGGCCAGCCACTTCGCGACGGTGGAGTCCTCCCGGGTCGGCTCCAGAAGCTGCAGGTAGGAGGCGCCGCCGTCGTCCGTGCTGTTGATCTTGAGCATGGCCTCACGCACGCCCTGCTCCTCGTTGACCTCGGAGTGGAACACCTCGAAGCCGTACGTGGCCCGGTAGAACTCGACGGTGGCGTCGAGATCGAAACAGGCGATTCCGATGTGGTCGATTCGCGTCAGCATGGTGTCAGTGCAGCGCTCCCGCGACGGTTACGCAACGTGCGCGCGATCACACCGACAGCCCGATGACGGCACGGAGTGCCACTCAGTACATTCGAAGTAAACCCTCGTTCACTCCTCGGCTTGCAAAGCTGGAAGGGGATCGCACCTCATGTCTGGTTCGAACGGCAATACATCGGTGATCGTCGCGGGCGCCCGGACGCCCATGGGACGGTTGCTCGGTTCGCTCAAGTCCTTCTCCGGAGCCGACCTCGGCGGCTTCGCGATCAAGGCCGCCCTCGACCGTGCGGGGATCGGTGGCGACCAGGTCCAGTACGTGATCATGGGTCAGGTGCTCCAGGCCGGGGCGGGGCAGATCCCGGCACGCCAGGCCGCGGTGAAGGCCGGCATCCCCATGAACGTGCCCGCGCTCACGATCAACAAGGTGTGTCTGTCCGGCCTCGACGCCATCGCGCTCGCCGACCAGCTGATCCGCGCCGGCGAGTTCGACGTGATCGTGGCGGGCGGCCAGGAGTCCATGACCAACGCCCCCCACCTGCTCCCGAAGTCCCGCGAGGGCTACAAGTACGGGGCGATCCAGATGCTCGACGCGATGGCGCACGACGGGCTCACGGACTCCTTCGAGAACATCGCCATGGGCGAGTCGACGGAGAAGCACAACACCCGCCTCGGCATCCTCCGCCCCGAGCAGGACGAGATCGCCGCGCTGTCCCACCAGCGCGCCGCCGCCGCGCAGAAGAACGGCCTCTTCGACGCCGAGATCACCCCGGTGGAGATCCCGCAGCGCAAGGGCGAGCCGGTCGTCTTCAGCCAGGACGAGGGCATCCGGGGCGAGACGACCGCCGAGTCGCTGGGCAAGCTGCGCCCGGCCTTCGCCAAGGACGGCACCATCACGGCCGGGTCCGCCTCGCAGATCTCCGACGGCGCCGCGGCCGTGGTCGTCATGAGCAAGGCCAAGGCGCAGGAGCTGGGCCTCACCTGGCTCGCCGAGATCGGCGCCCACGGGAACGTGGCCGGGCCGGACAACTCGCTCCAGTCCCAGCCGTCGAACGCGATCCAGCACGCCCTGAAGAAGGACGGGCTGGAGGTGGCGGACCTGGACCTCATCGAGATCAACGAGGCCTTCGCCGCGGTCGCCGTGCAGTCAATGAAGGACCTCGGCGTGTCCCCGGAAAAGGTGAACGTCAACGGTGGTGCGATCGCTCTCGGGCACCCCATCGGCATGTCCGGCGCCCGGCTCGTCCTCCACCTCGCCCTGGAACTGAAGCGGCGCGGCGGCGGTGTCGGCGCGGCCGCGCTGTGCGGTGGCGGTGGTCAGGGTGACGCGCTGATCGTGCGGGTACCCAAGGCCTGAGGCCCGTCGGTGTCCTCGCGTACGAGGTCACCCGTCTTCCCGGCATTCGGATCGGAGCTGTGATGCAGGACGTCCCCACGCTGGTGGCACAGGCCAGGGAAGGGCGGCCCCGGGCCGTCGCCCGGCTGATCTCCCTGGTGGAGGGGGCGTCCCCGCAGCTGCGCGAGGTCATGGCCGCGCTGGCATCGCTCACGGGCGGGGCGTACGTCGTGGGTCTCACCGGCTCGCCCGGCGTGGGCAAGTCCACGTCCACGTCGGCGCTGGTGACCGCGTACCGCAGAGCCGGGAAGCGGGTCGGGGTGCTGGCGGTCGACCCGTCCTCGCCCTTCAGCGGTGGCGCGCTGCTCGGCGACCGGGTGCGGATGTCGGACCACGCCTCCGACCCCGGCGTGTACATCCGTTCGATGGCGACCCGTGGTCATCTGGGCGGCCTCGCCTGGGCCGCCCCACAGGCGATCCGGGTCCTGGACGCGGCGGGCTGCGACGTGATCCTCGTCGAGACGGTCGGGGTCGGCCAGTCCGAGGTGGAGATCGCCTCCCAGGCCGACACGTCCGTGGTGCTCCTCGCCCCCGGCATGGGGGACGGCATCCAGGCGGCCAAGGCCGGGATCCTGGAGATCGGCGACGTCTACGTCGTCAACAAGGCCGACCGGGACGGCGCGGACGCGACCGCGCGCGAGCTGAACCACATGCTCGGGCTGGGCGAGTCCCGGGGACCCGGCGACTGGCGCCCGCCGATCGTCAAGACGGTCGCGGCGCGGGCCGAGGGGGTCGACGAGGTCGTGGAGGCGCTGGAGAAGCACCGGGCGTGGATGGAGGAGCGGGGGGTTCTCGCGGAGCGACGCCGGTCGCGTGCGGCGCGTGAGGTGGAAGCGATCGCGATGACCGCGCTGCGGGAGCGGATCGGGGACCTGCACGGTGACCGTCGGCTGGATGCCCTGGCCGAGCGCATCGTGACGGGCGAGCTGGATCCGTATCGGGCGGCGGATGAACTGGTGGCCGGCCTGACGGAGGGCTGACCAAGGGTTTTTCGCCCCCGCCGCCCCTACCCGTCCCATCCCAGGGGCTGCGCGCCCCTACGACCCCCGCGTCAAAGACTCGGGGCTCCGCCCCGGACCCCGTTCGCTCAGTTCCCCGCGCCCCTATGGAATGGCCGCAGGCCTTCCAGGGGCGCCCCCACACCCCCGAGCTGCTAGCTTGGCCGCGTGTTCACTCACCTTGCGTAGAGACGCCCCCCGCAGGCGACGTGCCGTCGTCGTGCGGGCATCGGTGTCCCTTTCACGCCTCCCGGTGAGGAACCTTTCGCATGTCCGCGACCTCCCCGCGGCCGTCGTACACGGCGGTGCTCCGCCTCCCGTACGCCCGCCGCACCTTCGCCGCCGCACTCGTCGGCCGGCTCTCCTACGGCATGGTGCCGGTCGCCGTGCTGCTCGCCGTGACCCGGGCGACGGGCTCGTACGCCGTCGCCGGCACGGTCATGGCCCTGTTCGGGGCCACCAGTGTCCTCCTGTCGCCCGCGAGGGCGGCGCTCGTCGACCGGTACGGCCCCCGCCGGGCGCTGCCACCGATGGCCTCGCTCTACGCCGTGCTGCTCGGGCTGTTGGCGGTGTCGACCTGGCGGCCGGGCGCCCCGCCCCTCCTGCTGGGCGCGGTCGCGGTGGCGGCCGGTGCCTGTACGCCTCCGCTCGGGCCGACGATGCGCACGGTGTGGAGCGACCTCGCCGCGGACCGGGGGCTGCTGCCGCGCGCGTACAGCCTCGACGGGGTCGCGGAGGAACTGCTGTTCGTGTCGGGGCCGTTGCTGGTGGGCGGGGTCGTGCAGATCGCCGCTCCGGCCGCCGCCGTGGCCCTGGGTGCCGTGCTGGTGGTGGCCGGGACCTTCGGGTTCGTCGCCTCCCCGGCCGTGGCGCGCGTGCCGGGGCGGAGCACGGTCCAGAAGGAGCCCGGGGGCCGACGGGGTTCGTGGGGCGTCGCCGGGATCGTGCCGCCGGTCGTCGCGGCCGGTGGCGTCGGGCTGTCGCTCGGCGCGCTCGACCTGCTGGTGCTGGCCTTCGCCGAACAGCGGGGCCACGGGGACGACGTGGTGGCCTGGATCTTCGCCGCGCTGTCCGCCGGGAGCGCGGTGGGCGGGCTGCTGTACGGCGCGGTCGGCTGGCGCTCCGGCGCCCGCGTCCGGCTGGCGCTGCTGACGGCGGGGCTGGGCCTCGCCCTCGCCGGTGCCGGGCTCGCCCCGGACCTCGCCGTCCTCACCGGCGTGGTGGTCTGCGCCGGTGCCTTCGTCGCCCCGGCCCTCACCACCGCGTACCTCGTCGCCGACGCCTCCGCCCCGCCCACCGCCCGCACCCGGTCCGGCGCCTGGGTCAACACGGCCGTCAACGCGGGGATCTCGACGGGAGCGGCCGCCTCGGGGCTGTTGGTCACCAGGTTCTCCCCCGCCCTCGGTTTCGCCCTGGCGGGGGGCGCGGCGCTGCTCGCGGCGGTCGTCGTGGGGCTGGGGAGCCGACGGGGCCGTGCGGCGGCCCCGGAGGCAGCAGCCGGAGGGGAGGCAGGCCGTGAGGTGAGCCGACCGCGCGAACGGCGGTAGGGGCACCCGGTGCCGGGTGCCCCTACCTGGGGGTGAGGAAGGCCGCGTGCCTCTGGGGGGAGCGAGGTGGCGGGCTTCCCGGTGTGGAAGGAGGGGGTCGGGCTCCCGTGGTGTGGGGGGAGAGCGCCGGTCCTCCTGGAGGTGGCTGCCGGCCGAGGGGGTCGGCCGGGTCCGTCCTCCCGGTGGTTCGCGGAGACCGCGGGAGGTCAGTCCTCCGTGCGGTCGGCGGTCAGCTTGCCGGAGTCGGGGTTCACCCTCCAGTCGCTGCCGGTGCCGTCGGCAGCGGTGGTGTCGACCTCCCAGGCCTGGTCGGCGCTCTCCTCGTCGAGGTCCACGGAGGTCACGGTGCCCTTGCCGGCGGCGGCCTCGGCGGCCTCGGCGGCGGTCACGGAGCTGCCCTTCAGCGCGGCCCGGATCTGCGCGGTCTCGGCGGCGTCGTCACCGTCGTCGTCGCGGTCGGCGTGCGTGCCGAGGACCTTGCCGGTGCTCGGGTCGACCTGGACGCTGAACCACTTGTCACCGGCGGTCAGGACGTCGACGTCCCACACCAGGTTCGTGCCCTCGTCGTCGAGGTCGGCGGAGACGGCCGTACCGGCCTTGGCCTTCAGCGCGGTGGCGATCGCGTCGGCGGCCGTGACCTGACCGGCCTTCGCCTCGGCCGCGTTCTCGGCCTTGTCGTCGGCGTCCTGGTCCGTGTCGCGGGCGGCCTGGTCCTCGGCCTTGTCGTCCGCCTTGTCCTGGGCGGTGTCGTCGGAGTCGTCGTTCACGTCGTTGGCGTCGTCGCGGTCGTTGTCGTCGTTCGACACCGACACGGTCTTCTTCGCCGGCGCCTCGTCGTCACCCGAGACCGCGATGGCGGTCGCGGTGCCGCCGCCGATCAGGGCGACGGCCGTGATGGTGGCGATGACGATGTTGCGCTTCATGAGGTTCCTCCAGAATGCGACTGGCTGCGACCAGTAACGGATGTTGTCGCCGGTCGCAGCGGGGCTTGTCCGGCTTATCCGCCTCGTCTGCTTTCGACGTGGACCAATCTGGCCGACCGACGCTGAAGCGGACCTGAAGCCCCCTGAAGACCGCTTCAGGTTCGGTTTGCCAAGCTGAACGCATGCGCCTGTTGATCGTGGAAGATGAGAAGCGGCTCGCGGTGTCGCTGGCCAAGGGCCTGACGGCCGAGGGGTACGCCGTGGACGTCGTCCACGACGGGATCGACGGACTGCACCGGGCGAGCGAGGGGTCGTACGACCTCGTGATCCTCGACATCATGCTGCCCGGCATGAACGGCTACCGCGTCTGCGCCGCCCTGCGGGCCGCCGGCCACGACGTGCCGATCCTGATGCTCACGGCCAAGGACGGCGAGTACGACGAGGCCGAGGGCCTCGACACGGGCGCCGACGACTATCTGACCAAGCCGTTCTCGTACGTCGTCCTCGTCGCCCGGGTGAAGGCGCTGCTGCGGCGGCGCGGCCCCTCGGGCGGCGCCTCGCCCGTGCACGAGGTCGGCGAGCTGAAGGTCGACACGGCCGCCCGGCGCGTGTTCCTCGCCGACGACGAGATCACTCTCACCACCAAGGAGTTCTCCGTCCTGGAGCAACTCGTCCTGAGAGCCGGTGAGGTCGTCTCCAAGGCCGACATCCTGGAGCACGTCTGGGACTTCGCCTACGACGGCGACCCGAACATCGTCGAGGTCTACATCAGCGCGCTGCGCCGCAAGCTCGGCTCCCCGCTCATCAAGACCGTCCGCGGGGCCGGCTACAGACTGGAGGGCCGCTCATGAAGCGCCGTCTCGGCTCGGTACGGGCCCGGGCGACCCTCGCCGCGACCGTCGTCGTCGCCGTGGCGCTGGTCGCCGCCGGGGCCGCCGTGCTGCTGTCACTGCGGTTCACCCTCACCGACAAGGCGGACGCGGAGGCCGACTCCGTGGCCCGCAACGCGGCCTCCGCGCTGGCGAACGGGTTCGCCTACGCCGAGTTGAGGCTGCCGGACGGCGACGAGAACCCGGTCGAGGTCCTGGACCGGAACGAGAAGCCCGTCGCGGTCGGCGAGGACGTCGAGGGCATGGACGTGACCGCCATCGACTCGGACCGGCTGAACTCCGAGACCAACGACGACGCCGACGACCGGGCGGAAGGCGACCAGGACGCCGAGGACGGGGGCAGCCTCAAGGCGGGCGAGGTCGCCGACGAGACCTGGTACGGCGAGGGTTCCGCGACCGTCGAAGGGGTCACGGCGGACTACCGGTTCGCCGGGGTCGACGTGGTCACGCCGGCGGGCGTGCCCCTCACCGTCTACGCGGGTGCCCCGCTCTCCACCGAGGAGGATGCCGTCGGCACCGCGCTGACGACGATGCTCATCGGGCTGCCGTTGCTGCTGCTGACGGTGAGTGGGGTGACGTACGTCGTCACCCGCCGAGCACTGCGCCCCGTCGAGGGCATCCGTTCGGAGATGGCGGCGATCACCGCGTCCGAGGACCTCTCCCGACGCGTCCCCGAGCCGGACACGCACGACGAGGTCGCCCGGCTCGCGCGCACCACCAACGAGACGCTGGCCGCGCTGGAGGCCTCGGTGGAGCGGCAGCGCGCGTTCGTCGCGGACGCCTCGCACGAACTGCGCAGCCCCATCGCCTCGCTGCGCACCCAGCTGGAAGTGGGCGCCGCGCACCCGGAGTTGCTGGACCTGGACGGGGCGGTCGAGGACACCGTGCGGCTGCAGAGCCTCGCCGCCGACCTGCTGCTGCTCGCCCGGCTGGACGCGGGGGAGCGGCCGCCGCCGGACGCGCGCTTCGACCTGGCGAGGGTGGTACGGGAGGAGGTGGCGTCCCGGGAGGGCGTGACGCTGGACGGCGTGGACTCCGTGGAGCTGCGCGGCTCGCGCAACCAGATCTGCCGCGTCCTCGGCAACCTCCTGGACAACGCCGCCCGCCACGCCCGGGACCGTGTCGCCGTCACGCTGCGCACCACGCCCGACTGGGCGGTCCTCCAGGTCGTGGACGACGGCGCGGGCGTCCCGCCGGCCGATCGCGAACGCGTCTTCGAACGCTTCGTCCGCCTGGACGAGTCCCGCGCGAGGGACGACGGCGGCGCCGGCCTGGGCCTCGCGATCGCCAGAGACATCGCGACCCGCCACGGCGGCACCCTGACAGTGGCAGACGCCCCGGGCGGCGGAGCCCTTTTCGAACTCCGGCTGCCCCGGGAGAGCTAGGGCGCCTCGGGGCCGCCGGTCACCCAGGGGCGCGGGGAACTGCGCGACCAGCCACGACGAACCCGCGGCCGACACTCGACCCGCAGCCCCCCGGCGCTCAACGGGCCCCCGAGCGGAGCGCTACGGCTTACCCCGGTGGCTCCGGAGGTGCTCCGCGATCGGCACCAGCGACTTGTGCAGCTCCTCCATCGCCTCCTCCGACAGCAGATCGATGAAGTGCCGCCGCACGGACGCGACATGATGCGGCGCCACCCGCTGCATCGTCGCCATGCCGTGCTCCGTGAGCACGGCGAACAGCCCGCGCCGGTCGGACTCGCAGTTCTCCCGGCGCACCAGGTCGGCGTTCTCCATCCGGGTGATCTGGTGCGAGAGACGGCTCTTGGACTGGAGCGTGGCGGCGGCGAGGTCGCTCATCCGCATCCGCCGCCCCTCCGACTCGGAGAGGTTCACCAGGATCTCGTAGTCGTTCATTGTCAGGCCGAACGGCTGCAGATCCCTTTCGAGCTGGTGCGTCAGCAGCCTGTTGACGTCCAGATGGGTGCGCCAGGCGCACTGCTCCGCATCGGTCAGCCAGCGCGTGGCCGTTTCGGTCTCCATGAATGAAGTCTACCTAAAATGTTGAAAGGCGAACTAGTGAGGGTTCGGTGGTGTCACTCGTACGGACAGGTCGGGTCTTACGGGTTGGAGCATGACAACGCGCACACGTTCGATGTCACACTCCGCAGACTACCGCTCACAGCCCGAAGCGACGCTGGAGGTCCCCCAGCTGTCCGGGAAGGCGCGGTGCCCCCGCCGGCTGTCCGTGATGCCCGGGTACCCCACCGCCGCCGGGTACGCCCGGCTCGTGCGGGACCATCCCCGTGGCCTGCTCGGCCATCAGCGTCTCGGAGGACTGGAGCAGCACCGTGCCCGCCCCGACGAACTCGAACTGGTGCTCCTCGCCGGAGGCCCCGCCGAGCCCCGTCATCGCACGTAGACCGCCCATGAGACCGGTCATGTAGCCGTGGTCGTAGTGGTGGCACGGCGAGGGGCAGTCGGCCCACCCGACCAGGGCCTGCGGGTCGACCCGGATGGGGGGCTCCATGAACACCACCGGGCCGTTGGAGGCCGCCACGAACTTGCCCGTGCCGATGAGGGTCAGGAAGCCCGGGACGATCGACTGCTTCAGCGCGAGACTTGGCTGAAAAGCGAGGAGGTTGCCCGAGCGAATGGTGAGGTTGCCGTCCTCCAAGTCATACGAATTGACGTCGAAGGCCCGGTCGGCGAGGAGCATCTTGCCCGAGCCCTGGGCCACCACCCAGTCGCTCGCGTGCAGAGGCGAATGGAACGAGGAGCGGACGAGACGGTCGAGTCCGCCGTGCCCGATGCCGTTGAACTCCATCTGCCCGTAGTAGGCGATCATCTTGCCCTTCTGCAGGAACCACTGGCTCCCCTTGAGCTCCACGCAGAAGGTGTAGTTGTTGACGTTGTCGTCGGACGGCAGCGTCATCGGGTCGTGGACGGTCGGACCGGCGACCGGGGCCCCGTACATGCTCACAGCTTCTCCTCCGAGGCCTGGACGTACACCGCACCACTGCCGCTCAGCTCCAGCTGGAACGCCTCGCCGGAGCCCCGGCCCACCATGTCGCGCCAGCCGAGCGCGGTGGAGAGCTTGTTGCGTACGTCGCCGTGGTGCGCCACGTACGCCTGCGGGTCGACATGGACCGGGCGCTGGGGGGTGATCGGGACCTCGATCACTCCGCCGTGCGCCATGACGGCGACGGCGCCGTGGCCCTTGAGGGTGGTGGTGAACAGGCCCTGGCCCGTCACCTGGCCCCGGACCATGCCCATGACGCCGCCCTGCGAGCCCATGAACATCGTGCCCTGCTGGAGGGTGCCGTCGAAGGCCAGCAGCCGGTCGGCCTCGACGTAGAGCGTCTCGCCGGTCAGGTTGATCACCTGGATGTGGTGACCGCCGTGCCCGAACAGGACGGTGCCGCTGCCCTCGACGGTCATCAGCGGCGTCGCCTCGCCCGCCACCCGACGGCCGATCATCGAGGCGATACCGCCCTGACCGCCCTGCATGTTGGGGGTGAACGACACCTCGCCCTTGTAGGCGAGCATCGCGCCGCGCTGGCTGAACAGCCGCTGGCCCGGCATCACCGTCGCCTCGATCATCTTCGAGTTGATCTCACGGAAGGCCATGTCAGACATCCCCCGCCACCGTGTTGCGCTCGCTGGGCTGGACGTAGACCAGTCCGTCGCCCTCGAAGCGGATCTGGAAGGCCTCGCCGCCGCCCTCGCCCATGAACGTGCGGAACGTCACACCGGACTGGAAGGACTGCTGGAGGTTGCCCTGGTGCGCGATGTACGCCCCCGGGTCCACCGTCAGCGGGTACTGGTGGCTCACCCGCAGCACCACCGCCGGACCGTCGGACATGATCGCCGCCTGACCGTGGCCCTCGATCGTCGTGGTGAACAGGCCGTTGCCCTGCGAGGCGCCGCGCAGCCCCGTGAAGCTCGTGCCCGTCCGCAGCCCGGAGTCCGTCGCGAGCAGATTGCTCGACTCCACGAACAGCTTGTCCCCCTGAAGATTCACGAGGTTGATCTCGGAGGCCCGGTCCGCGAACCAGCAGGTCCCTTGCCCGGTCACCTCCATCAACGTCATCTGCTCACCCGTGAGCCGCCGCGTCACCATCCCCCGCAGGCCCTCACCACCGCCGCTCAGTTTCTTGAACGACATCTGACCGTCGTAGGCGACCATCGAGCCGTTCTTCGCCTTCACGGCGTCCCCGGTCATGTCGACGGCCAGCACTTTGCTGCCTTGAAGTCGGAACATTGCCACGGGGTGACGTTAACCGGCCGATGGCCGGACAGGACAGGGCCCAGAGGGGGATCTCGACCCGAAGGGACCCTAGGGGACGTCCCGGGAGCGACGGATGTCAGAATGGGACCGCGCTTGTGCATCTGTTCACAAACAGACCCCACCGAAAAACAGACCCCACCGAAGGTGACCCGTGGACATAAAGACCGTCTCCGCCCTCCGCCGCCTGCGCCTCGTCTCCGCCCCCGAGGCCGTCTCCTTCCTGCTGCTGCTCGTCTGCTCGGTGCTGAAGCGGACCACGGAGTTCAACGCGGTGCCCGTCATGGGCTGGGTCCACGCCATCCTCTTCATCCTGTACCTGATCTTCTGGGCCGACGCCTGGAACCGTACGAAGTGGTCGCTGAAGACCGCCGCGCTCTACTTCGCCCTGGCCGTCCTGCCCGCCGGCGGCTTCTTCGCCGAGCGCAAGCTGCGCCGCGAGGCCGAGGACGCGGTCATCGCCGGCCGCGCCCGCAAGGAAGGGGTCGTGAACGCGTGATCGTCGCCTTCTCCGTGACCCCCCTCGGCGTCGGCGAGGACGTGGGGGAGTACGTCGCCGACGCCGTACGGGTCGTCCGTGAATCGGGGCTGCCGAACCGGACCGACGCCATGTTCACCTCGATCGAGGGGGAGTGGGCCGAGGTCATGGAGGTCGTACGCCGCGCCGTCGCCGCCGTCGAGGAGCGCGCGCCCCGTGTCTCCCTCGTCCTCAAGGCCGACATCCGCCCCGGCGTCACGGACGGTCTCACGTCCAAGGTGGAGACGGTGGAGCGTCACCTGTCCGAGTAGTCGTCGGTCGTACGGTCGACGACGGAGAACCCCGGTCCTTTGTGGGCCGGGGTTTTCTCATGCCGAGCTGTTTGAGCGATCGCTCAAATCGGAGTACGGTCGTGCCCAGCGCATTGAGCAGTCGCTCAAAAATTGCTGACGGACCGCATGACCTGGGGGAACGAGGATGGGGCTCTACATCGAGACACGCGTACGGGCGGATCTGGAGGAGGTGTGGGCCCGCACCCAGGACCCCGCCCTCCATCAGCGCTGGGACCTGCGCTTCACCGAGATCGACTACCTCCCGCACGCGGAGGGCGAGCCGCAGCGCTTCCGGTACGCCACCCGCGTGCTCCCGGGCCTGACGGTCGCCGGGACCGGCGTCTCGGCAGGGGAGAAGGAGCGCCCGGACGGCACCCGCACCTCGGCGCTGCGGTTCGCCTCGCCGCACCCGCTCTCCCTGATCGCCGAGGGCAGCGGCTACTGGCGCTACGTCCCGGACGGCGAGGGCGTCCGCTTCCTCACCGGCTACGACTACCGCCCCCGCTGGGGCCGCCCGGGCACCCTCGCCGACCGGGCGCTGTTCCGCCCGCTCATGGGCTGGGCCACCGCCTGGTCCTTCGACCGCCTCCGCCTGTGGTTGGAGCGGGACATCACTCCCGAACGGGCCCTGCGGCGCTGGCTCGCCGAGGCGGGCGTGCGCGGGCTGACGATCGTGGCCGCCTGCGCCGGGCTCGTGTGCGGGGCGCTCGCGGACCCGGCGGGCGTGCCGGCGCAGCTCGCGCCGCTCGCGCTGTTCGCGACGCCGGTCCTGGCCGTGTCGGCGGTCCTGGCCGCCCTGCTCGTACCGCCCCTGCCCGGCACCCCGTCCGCCCGCCGCTGCCTGCGGACCGCGCCCGCACGCGCGCGTGCGCCCCGGCTGCTCGCGACCCTGAAGGGATGACCGGCATGGATGCCACGACTCCGGGGCCCGGCCCGTCCCCTTCCGCGCCGTCCCCCTCTCCCGCGCCGCCCTCCCCGGCCTCGATCTTCCGTACGGTCATGGGCGCGGACTTCGACCGGCTCCATCCCGAGCTGCGCCGGCGCTTCTCGGTCGGACTGGCGAGTGGGCAGGCGTGCACGGGCCGGGGTGTGATGGACCGCGTCTGGCACGGGCGGGGCCTGGTGAAACCGTTCCTCGCGCTCGGGGGCACCCGGAACATCCTCGTCCCGCGTGAGGGGCGCGATGTCCCCTTCACCATCGAGAACGTGCCGTACGCCGACGGTTTCGGCCGTGAGACGGTGACGTTCGTGCGTACCTTCGACCTGCCCGGCCGGTCCCGCCGGTTCGACGCCCAGATGGTGCTGAGCCCCAAGGGCGACCGCGTCCTCGACTACCTCGGCACCCACCAGCACCTCGCCAGCGACCTGCACTTCCGTGCGGAGCCCGACGGGTCGCTGCTGATCCGCTCCGGCGAGCACCGCTTCCGTGAGGGGCCGGTCGACGTCCGTGTCCCCGGGCTCATCGGCGGTGACGCGGAGGTGCGGGAGCGGTTCGACGAGCGGACCGGGCGTTTCCGGATCCAGGTGCGGGTGGTGAACCGGTACGTCGGGCCGCTCTTCGGTTACGAGGGCTCCTTCACCGCGACCTACCAGGACGTCCGGGTGTGCGGGGTGCGGCCCGGGCTGCGGCCGGTCCGTGAGGAGGCGCGGGCGTGAGCGCGGAGACCCGGACGAAGCTGCTGGAGGGCGCGCTGCGGACGCTCGTCGAGCAGGGGATCGCCAAGACGTCCGCCCGTTCGATCGCCGCGACCGCCGGGGTGAACCAGGCGCTCGTCTTCTACCACTTCGGGTCCGTGGACGAACTCCTCGCGGCCGCCTGCCGGTACGGGGCGGAGCAGCGGGTCGCCCGCCATCGGGAGCGGATGGCGGCGATCGGGTCGCTCTCCGAACTGCTGGCCTTCGGGCGGGAGATGCATGTGGAGGAGCGGGCGGCGGGGCATGTGGCCGTGCTGGGCCAGTTGCTGGCGGGGGCGCAGACCCAGGCGCGGCTGGCGCCGGCGACGGCGGCGGGGCTGGACCTGTGGATCGCGGAGGTGGAGGGGGTGTTGCGGCGGGTCCTCGCGGGCTCGCCGCTCGGGGAGTTCGTCGACGCGGGGGGGCTGGCTCGGGCCGTGGCGGCTTCGTTCGTGGGGCTGGAGCTGTACGAGGGGGTGGATCCGGAGGGGGCGGGGGAGGCGCTCGGGGCGCTGGAGCAGTTGGCGGGGCTTGTCGCCGCGTTGGACGGGCTCGGGGCTGTGGCACAGCGGGCGGTGCGGCATCAGTTGCGGAAGGCGGCGGGGCGGTGAGGTCGGGTTCGGGTGCGGGGCGGGGCTCCGCCCCGAACCCCGTTCGCGCAGTTCCCCGCGCCCCTGTGGTGGTGGACGGCGACCGAAAGGCGAGACGGGGCTGACCGGCATGTGACCGGCCGGTAAGGTCTGGGGCGTGCCGAAGCCGCTCAGCCTCTCCTTCGATCCCATCTCGCGCGCCGACGAGCACTGGAAGCAGCGCTGGGGGAACGTGCCGTCCATGGCCGCGATCACGTCGATCATGCGTGCCCAGCAGATCCTGCTGGCGGAGGTCGACGCGGTGGTCAAACCGTACGGGCTGACGTTCGCGCGCTACGAGGCCCTCGTGCTGCTCACCTTCTCGCAGAAGGGCGAGCTGCCGATGTCCAAGATCGGTGAGCGGCTCATGGTGCACCCCACCTCCGTGACGAACACCGTCGACCGTCTGGTGAAGTCCGGTCTGGTCGACAAGCGCCCCAACCCCAACGACGGCCGCGGCACCCTCGCCTCCATCACCGACAAGGGCCGCGAGGTCTGCGACGCCGCCACCCGTGACCTCATGGCCATGGACTTCGGCCTCGGCGCCTACGACGCCGAGGAGTGCGCGGAGATCTTCGCGATGCTCAGGCCGCTGCGGGTGGCGGCGGGGGACTTCGAGGAGAGCTGAGCCGGCGGCCGGGGGTGCTCGAAGATCGTGCCCGACCTGTGGCTACGCTCGTGCTATGAAAAAGAGCGTGCTGACCCGCTACCGCGTCCTGGCCTATGTCACCGGTGTGCTGCTGGTACTGCTGACCCTGGGCATGATCGGCAAGTACGTGCTCGAACTGGACGGGGCCGCGGACTTCACGTACGTCGTCAGCCTCGCGCACGGCTGGCTGTACGTCCTGTACCTGGTCTTCGCCTTCGATCTCGGCTCCAAGGCGAAGTGGCCGGTCAAGAAGCAGATCTGGGTGCTGCTGGCGGGCACGATCCCGACGGCCGCCTTCTTCGTGGAGCGCAAGGTCAGCCGCGAGCTGGAAGCGAAGATCGAGGACAGCTCGGTCGCGACCGCCAAGGCGTAATTTCACCGCCGTGCGGACGCCTACGGCGGTCTGTCGTCGACATTTACTAGGACGTCCTAGTAAATTGGTGGTATGGACGCTGACGCCATCGAAGAGGGCCGCCGCCGCTGGCAGGACCGTTACGACTCCGCGCGGAAGCGGGAGGCCGACTTCACGACGCTCTCCGGGGATCCGGTGGAGCCCGTGTACGGGCCCCGGCCGGGCGACGTGTACGAGGGCTTCGAGCGGATCGGCTGGCCGGGGGAGTACCCCTTCACCCGCGGGCTGTATCCGACCGGCTACCGGGGGCGGACATGGACGATCCGCCAGTTCGCGGGCTTCGGGAACGCCGAGCAGACGAACGAGCGCTACAAGACGATCCTCGCCAACGGGGGCGGAGGACTGTCCGTCGCGTTCGACATGCCGACCCTGATGGGGCGGGACTCCGACGACCCGCGCTCGCTCGGTGAGGTGGGGCACTGCGGGGTCGCGATCGACTCCGCCGCCGACATGGAGGTGTTGTTCCAGGACATCCCGCTGGGCGACGTCACCACGTCCATGACGATCAGCGGGCCCGCCGTCCCCGTCTTCTGTATGTACCTCGTCGCCGCCGAGCGGCAGGGCGTCGACCCGGGGGTGCTCAACGGCACGCTCCAGACCGACATCTTCAAGGAGTACATCGCGCAGAAGGAGTGGCTCTTCCAGCCCGAGCCGCATCTGCGGCTCATCGGGGACCTGATGGAGCACTGCGCCGCCGAGATCCCGGCGTACAAGCCGCTGTCCGTCTCCGGCTACCACATCCGTGAGGCCGGGGCCACGGCCGCGCAGGAGCTGGCGTACACGCTCGCGGACGGGTTCGGGTACGTGGAGCTGGGGCTCAGCCGGGGGCTGGACGTCGACGTGTTCGCGCCCGGGCTGTCCTTCTTCTTCGACGCGCACGTCGACTTCTTCGAGGAGATCGCCAAGTTCCGCGCGGCGCGCCGGATCTGGGCGCGGTGGATGCGCGACGTGTACGGGGCGCGGACGGAGAAGGCCCAGTGGCTGCGGTTCCACACCCAGACCGCCGGGGTCTCGCTGACCGCGCAGCAGCCGTACAACAACGTGGTGCGTACGGCGGTGGAGGCGCTGTCGGCGGTGCTCGGCGGGACCAACTCGCTGCACACCAACGCGTTGGACGAGACGCTGGCGCTGCCGTCCGAGCAGGCGGCGGAGATCGCGCTGCGGACGCAGCAGGTGCTGATGGAGGAGACCGGGGTCGCCAACGTCGCCGATCCGCTGGGCGGTTCGTGGTACGTCGAGCAGCTGACGGACCGTATCGAGGCCGACGCCGAGAAGATCTTCGACCAGATCAAGGAGCGGGGGCTGCGGGCGCATCCGGACGGGGTGCATCCGATCGGGCCGATCACGTCCGGGATCCTGCGGGGGATCGAGGACGGGTGGTTCACCGGGGAGATCGCGGAGTCCGCCTTCCGGTACCAACAGGCCCTGGAGAAGGGGGAGAAGCGAGTCGTCGGGGTCAACGTCCACCATGGGTCGGTGACCGGGGACCTGGAGATCCTGCGGGTCAGCCACGAGGTGGAGCGGGAGCAGGTGCGGGTGCTCGCGGGGCGGAAGGGGGCGCGGGACGACGCGGCGGTGCGGACCGCGCTCGACGCGATGCTCGCGGCGGCGCGGGGTGGGGCCAACATGATCGGGCCGATGCTCGACGCGGTGCGGGCCGAGGCGACGCTCGGGGAGATCTGCGGGGTGCTGCGGGAGGAGTGGGGGGTGTATACGGAGCCGGCGGGGTTCTAGGCGCGGTTGCCTCCGGCGGGGCGGGGGAGGCCGTCGTCGAGTGCGGGTGGGCGGGGGCTTCTCGCGCGGTTCCCCGCGTCCCTTACGGGGCGCGGTTCATGAAACGCCCCTCAGGCCGTGCAGCAAGAGGGTCGTGAAGGCCTTGGCCCAGGTTTCGTCCGCCGGTTCCGCGCTGACCAGGGTGCGGTGGACCACCGCGCCCGCGACCACGTCGAAGATGAGGTCGACGGTGCGGGTCGCCGTGGTGGGGTCGGGTTCCGGGGGGAGTTCGCCGCGGGCCTGGGCGCGGGCGCGGCCCTCCAGGACCAGGCGTTTCTGGCGGTCGACGATGGAGTCGCGGATGCGTTCGCGCAGGGCGTCGTCGTGGGTCGACTCGGCGACGACGGCCATGAGGCCGCTCTTGGCCTCCGGGCGGGCCAGGATCGCCGCGAACTGGAGCACCACGCCCTCGATGTCGGCCGCCAGGCTGCCCCGGTCCGGGAGGCGGAGCTCGTCGAAGAGTTCCGCCACCGCGTCCACGACGAGTTCGTTCTTGCCCGCCCAGCGGCGGTACAGGGTCGTCTTCGCGACACCGGCCCGGCCGGCCACGTCGCCCAGGGTCAGCTTCGACCAGCCCAGCTCGACCAGCGCCGCACGGGTCGCGGCCAGGATCGCGGCGTCCGCGGCGGCGCTGCGCGGACGGCCGCCCGTGGCGCGGGCGGCGGGGCTGCGGCTCTGCATCCGCCGACCATATCCGGCCGTTGTCGAAGTACTCCCCGCCGTCGTGAGGCAGATCACTGCGGAGTGGGTAATGAGGGGTGCAGGAGAGTCGCCGGGGCCGTTACGCTACGAGTCGTAGCGTAAGCCGGGGCGGACGCCGGCCTCGGGACGCTTTTCACCTGCGTGCTCGGAAGGGGGAGGATGTACTCATGCAGCCACGGAACATGTCCATGAGCGGAGTCGTCGACCTCGCCGCGGTGAAGGCGGCCCAGGAGGCCAAGGCGAAGGCGGAGCAGGCGCGCGCCGAAGCGGCCCGGCAGGGCGGCGGAGGGGCGGTCTCCCCGGCCGACCTGGTCATCGACGTCGATGAGGCCGGGTTCGAGAGTGAGGTCCTGCAGCGGTCCACCGAAGTCCCCGTCGTCATCGACTTCTGGGCCGAGTGGTGCCAGCCCTGCAAGCAGCTCAGCCCGGTGCTGGAGCGCCTCGCCGTCGAGTACAACGGCAAGTTCGTCCTCGCGAAGATCGATGTCGACGCCAACCAGATGTTGATGCAGCAGTTCGGGATCCAGGGGATCCCGGCCGTGTTCGCCGTCGTCGCCGGTCAGGCCCTGCCCCTCTTCCAGGGCGCCGCCCCCGAGCAGCAGATCCGCGCGACCCTCGACCAGCTCGTCCAGGTCGCCGAGGAGCGCTTCGGGCTCACCGGCCTGGTGGTGGACCCGGACGCCGCACCCGGCGCCCCCGTCGAGGCGGCCCCGCAGATCCCGGCCGGCCCCTACGACCACCTGCTCGAAGCCGCCGTACGGGCCCTGGACGCGGGCGACTTCGGCGGCGCGGTGCAGGCCTACAAGAACGTGCTGAGCGACGACCCGGGCAACACCGAGGCCAAACTGGGCCTCGCCCAGGCCGAGTTGCTCCAGCGGGTGCAGGGCGTCGACCCGCAGGACGTGCGCAAGGCGGCCGCCGAGAACCCGGGCGACGCGCAGGCGCAGATCGCGGCGGCGGACCTCGACCTCGTCGGCGGACATGTGGAGGACGCGTTCGGGCGACTCATCGACACGGTGCGGCGCACGGCCGGTGACGACCGGGACGCCGTACGGCTGCGGCTGCTGGAGCTCTTCGAGGTGGTCGGCGGCGACGACCCGCGGGTGGCCGCGGCGCGTCGTTCGCTGGCGCGGGCCCTGTTCTGACGGGTTCGTGAGCGCACCCGTCCCGGAGTGCCGGGACGGGTGGTGCGCGAGTGAGAGATTTGGCGACACAGCGACACCGCGGCCGCGTTTTACCAAATCTTGGTAATCGCGGCCGCTGTTACTGGCAGTAAGAGAAAGTCGTCGTTCTGTCGGACTCTGTCCGACTGTTCCCCCATGTGTCGCCTCACTGGGCGCCACCCAGGGTCGCTGGCCGATGCCGATGGGTCGTTGTTCGGTTATCCGTCCGTTACTAGCCAGTAACGACCCCCCTTGCGGGGGCGGCGAGAATGCACCACGATCGGCGACGCTCGGTCCTGTCCCCTACCCCGCCAGCCAGTCGGGTCATCGGGTTTTCTGGGTCCCCACCGAGTAGAGCGGGCGACAGTGGCGCCGGCTCTTGGGCAGGGGGGTCTCCGCCAACCGCGGAGCCTGTCCAGCAGGTTGTGCGTGATGCGTGTCAGGCGCGACCAGTGGTTGTCGCTCGGGGGTGATCGCCGGTGATTCGGGCGCTTTTCGCGCCACCGAGCGCGGGCGCTCTCCTTCCCGAGGACGTAGCACTTCTCCCATCCCTGTCCGGCCGAGCCGCCGCCAAGGGGCGAGCCGGTGTCAGGAGATGTACGTCCGAGAAGGAGGAAATATGGAGTCCCAGGTGCGTGGCGGGACCAGATGGAAGCGGTTCGCTGTGGTCATGGTGCCCAGCGTCGCCGCCACGGCAGCGATAGGTGTCGCCCTCGCGCAGGGTGCTCTCGCCGCGTCGTTCAGTGTGTCGGGTCAGTCGTTCAAGGTGACGGCGGGCCAGCTCGACGGCACGGGCTTCTCGCAGTACGGAGCGCTCGACGAGGGTTACACCCTCAAGGGCGAGAAGACGGTTCACCCCGTCGCCGTTTCGGCGTTCAAGTCCGCGACCATCACCAACATGTGCCAGTCGGTCGTCACCCCCGGTGTCCCGATTCTCGGTAGCGTCAGCCTCAAGCTGACCGCCGGCACCGGTGGCAAGAAGGTCGAGGCCGAGAACCTCTACATCGACGTCGAAGAACTCGAGGGTGACGCCACCTTCCGTGGCATCGACATCGGTGTGGCCGCCAAGGACGCCACCAAGGGTCCGGGCATGAAGGGCGGCAAGGAGCAGGCCAACCCCTACGGGTTCGCCCAGCAGGCCGACTCGGCCTCGCTGAGCGACGTGAAGCAGACGGCGTGGGCGACCACTGCCGGAACCTTCAAGCTGAGCAACCTCAAGATGTCCCTCCACAAGGGCGTCGTGGAGTGCTACTAGGCACTCCCTGGGCGGGTGAGGGGGCGTCCGCTTCTTCGCCCGCCCGTCCCTCCCGTCGTGCGCTCCACCGCGCACGCGACCTCCGTACCTGAATTTCCGTACGGCCGCTTCGTACGTGTCGTACGTGAACTTCTCACAGCAACACCGTTCCAGGGAGCTGTTGTCCATGAGCGCCGAGTCAACGGGGCAGAACGAAGACTATCTCCGCGCCTTTCGGCGGCGCTTTAGCGACTGGAGGGGCTCTCGTCCCTTCTGGGCGGGCCTGTTGGTCCTGCTCGGCGGTTTCCCGATCATGTACCTGCCGTACGCGAACCTCCAGATCGGTCACCTCACGCTCGCCATGTCGACGACGGGCGGCGCGGGTTCCCTCATCATCGGCGTGCTGCTGGTGGTGCTGGGGGTCAGCCTCTGGTTCCAGCGGCACGTACGCACCTTCGCCGGTACGGCGGCGATCCTCCTGGCGCTCGTGTCCATCCCGGTCTCCAACCTCGGTGGCTTCGGTGTCGGCTTCCTGCTCTCCCTGATCGGCGGTGCGCTGGCCATCGCCTGGGCCCCCGGTCACGAGGAGGCGGCGGTGCCGTCCACCTACAAGACCCCGTCGCGGACGCCGGTGCCGCAGGACACGGCCCCCGAGAACACGGCACAGCAAGGTGCGGTCCCCCTGCACAAGGGCGACGCCCCGGAGCCCGCGGGTGCGGGTTCGGTGAGCGGGGCGCCGAACGGCGAGGGCGACGACCTGACAGGTACCACCCCCACGAACGGGACGAACGGGAGGCACAGTGCCGGCTGACGAGGTGACCCACGGGACTTCGGTGGGAGAGTCCCGTGCGAGATCCGGACCGCGGCACGCGGCGCCCAAGAAGCCCCTTCTCACCCGGCTGAACGTGCCGGCGGGCAAGGCGATAGCCCTGGCGGCGATGCCGACGGCGGTCCTCATGGGCATGGGCTTCACGCCCACGCTGACGCTCGCCCGCGCCGACGACCCGACGAAGCTGTCTCTGACGGCCGACGAGTACAAGGACTGCGTGGAGGCCCTGGAGGCCGCCGAGGAAGGCACCGACGCCTCCGCCACGCCGACCCCGACGCCGACGCCGTCCGCCGAGGAGAGCACCGACTCCACGGACGAGGGCACGTCGACGGACGAGGGCGACGACACGTCCGCGGGCGACGACTCCGCCGACGACAGCAACTCCTCCGGCGACTCGGCCGCCGACGACACGACCACGGACGACTCCGCGTCGTCGGATTCAGGTTCCGACGACAAGGACGGCTCCGCTTCGGACGAGTCGTCGACGGACGACAGCGACAAGTCCGCGACCGACACGGCCGGTTCCGGCGAGGCTCCCTCGGCCGACACCTCCGAGACCGACAGCGGCGGCAACGTGCTGGAGGACATCGGCACCGCGATCGAGGACCTGTTCACGCCGGACGACAAGGAGACGGAGACCACCACTCCGTCCACGTCCACCAGCCCGTCCCCCTCGCCCTCCCCCTCGGACGACGCCTCCGGCTCCGACGAGGGCGAGAAGGACGACACGGGCTCGGACGCCGGCAAGGACGCCCAGGACACCGCCGACAACGCCTCCGACAAGGTCGAGGACGCGGCGAAGGACGTCACGGACAGCGCGGACGACGCCGACAAGAAGGCCGAGGACGCCACCGACGACGCCACGGACGACGCGACCGCCACGCCGAGCCCCTCGCCGAGCGAGAGCACGGACGCGGAGGGCTGCCCGGTCGCCACGGACGACGAGAGCGGCGTCGAGAAGGGCATCCCGCCGCTGCCGAACGACCCCTGGTACCTGAACGCCAGCTCGCTGCTGCTGAAGGGCGCCGACTACAAGGGCATCGTCAAGGTGAAGACCGCCGACGGCTCGGTCAAGGAGGTGCTGAAGTACGTCATCTCCGACGGCACCGACATCGGCGACCTCCACCAGACGGTCGAGGACAAGCAGGCAGGCGTGACCTACCACGTGCAGGCCGGCAAGGGCACGACGTCCACGATCCGCGAGGGCAAGACGATCATGTACACCGAGAGCATCTCCGGCAACCTGCTCGGTCTGATCCCGGTGACCTTCGACCCCAAGCACCCGCCGCCGCTGAACATCCCGCTGATCTACTTCACCAAGGTGAAGGTCGTCCAGGCGGGCCAGTTCGGCGGAACGCTCACCGTGCCCGGCATGCACCAGTTCACGACCGACTGAGCAGCCGGTCACTTCGTGGCCCGGGAAACCGGGCCCCCAGGACCCGTCCGGGAGCCGCACAGCACTGAGGGCGCCCCCTGTTCCCAGGAGGCGCCCTCAGTGATGTCGTACGACGGTGACGGCCGCGTCAGTCGCGGGCGCCGCCGCCCAGGTGGTGGACCCGGACCATGTTGGTGGTGCCCGGGACACCGGGGGGAGAGCCGGCGGTGATGACCGCGATGTCACCCTCGTTGAAACGGTTGAGCTTGACCATCTCGTGGTCGACCAGGTCGACCATCTCGTCGGTGCTGTTCACGAACGGCACGACGTGCGACTCGACACCCCAGCTGAGCGCCAGCTGGTTACGGGTGGACTCGTCGGTGGTGTACGCGATGATCGGCTGCGAGGCGCGATAGCGCGAGAGCCGGCGGGCGGTGTCACCCGACTGCGTGAACGCCACCAGGGCCCGGCCGCCGAGGAAGTCGGCGATCTCGCAGGCGGCACGGGCGATCGAACCACCCTGCGTGCGCGGCTTCTTGCCCGGCACCAGCGGCTGGAGGCCCTTGGAGAGCAGCTCCTCCTCGGCCGCCGTGACGATCTTCGACATCGTCCGGACCGTCTCCAGCGGGTACGCGCCCACGCTGGACTCCGCCGACAGCATGACCGCGTCCGCGCCGTCCAGGATCGCGTTGGCCACGTCGGAGGCCTCGGCGCGCGTGGGGCGGGAGTTGGTGATCATCGACTCCATCATCTGGGTCGCCACGATCACCGGCTTGGCGTTGCGGCGGCACAGCTCGATGAGCCGCTTCTGCACCATGGGGACCTTCTCGAGCGGGTACTCGACGGCCAGGTCGCCACGGGCGACCATCACGCCGTCGAACGCCATCACGACGTCCTCCATGTTCTCCACCGCCTGCGGCTTCTCCACCTTGGCGATGACGGGGACCCGGCGGCCCACCTCGTCCATCACCTTGTGGACGTCCCGCACGTCGCTCGCGTCCCGCACGAACGACAGCGCCACCAGGTCGCAGCCCATCCGCAGCGCGAACCGCAGGTCCTCGACGTCCTTCTCGGACAGCGCGGGCACGTTGACGGCCGCGCCGGGCAGGTTGATGCCCTTGTGGTCGGAGATGACACCGCCCTCGACGACCTCGGTCCGCACGCGCGGGCCGTCGACCTCGATGACCTTCAGCTCGACGTTGCCGTCGTTGATGAGGACCTGGTCGCCGGGGGAGACGTCCCCGGGCAGCCCCTTGTACGTCGTACCGCAGATCTGCTTGTCGCCCGGCACGTCCTCGGCGGTGATGGTGAACTCGTCACCGCGCACCAGCTCCACCGGACCCTCGGCGAAGGTCTCCAGACGGATCTTCGGGCCCTGGAGGTCGGCGAGCACACCGATGGCCACACCGGTCTCGGCGGCGGCGGCCCGGACCCGGTCGTAGCGGCCCTGGTGCTCGGCGTGACTGCCGTGGCTGAAATTGAAACGGGCCACGTTCATGCCGGCCTCGATGAGGGCGACCAGTTGCTCGTGGGAGTCGACCGCGGGGCCGAGAGTACAGACGATTTTCGAACGGCGCATGGGACGATCCTATCGGTTTGTTTCGCTCCGGAATATTCCGTCTGGCGGAATGCTGCAATTCATGTGGGCGGCTATGCGCTCAGTCGTGTTACCGGCGTGTATTGCTCGGTGGCGCTCAGTTGTTCTTTTCGAAGCTCAGATGTTCTTTCCGACCAGGGCGTACGTCTGTGCCGCGATCTCCAGTTCCTCGTCCGTCGGGACCACCGCGACCGCGACCCGCGTACCGGCCGGCGAGATCAGCCGCGGCGCGTCGCCCCGTACGGCGTTGAGGTCGCCGTCCACGGCCAGGCCCAGCCCCTCCAGGCCCGCCACGGCGGCCTCCCGCACCGGCGCCGCGTTCTCGCCGACACCCGCGGTGAACGCGACCGCGTCCACCCGGCCGAGCACCGCGTAGTAAGCGCCGATGTACTTCTTCAACCGGTGAATGTAGATGTCGAAGGCCAGCTTCGCCCGTTCGTCGCCCTCGTCGATTCGCCGGCGGATTTCCCGCATGTCGTTGTCGCCGCACAGCCCGATCAGACCGCTCTTCTTGTTGAGGAGAGTGTCGATCTCGTCCGTGGACATTCCGCCAACGCGCATCAAATGAAAGATGACAGCCGGGTCCAGGTCTCCGGACCGCGTACCCATCACGAGCCCCTCCAAAGGCGTCAGCCCCATGGAGGTGTCCACGCACCGGCCGCCCTCGACCGCCGAGGCCGACGCCCCGTTGCCGAGGTGCAGCACGATGACGTTCACCTCGGACGGGTCCTTGCCCAGCAGTTCGGCCGTCGCCCGGGACACGTACGCGTGCGAGGTGCCGTGGAAGCCGTAGCGGCGGACGCGGTGCGCGTCGGCCGTCTCGACGTCGATGGCGTAGCGGGCGGCCGACTCCGGCATGGTGGTGTGGAACGCCGTGTCGAACACCGCCACCTGCGGCAGATCGGGGCGCAGCGCCTGGGCGGTCCGGATCCCGGTCAGGTTGGCCGGGTTGTGCAGCGGTGCCACGGGGATCAGGCGCTCGATCTCCGCGAGCACGGCGCTGTCGATCACGGTGGGCTCGGTGAAGCTCTGCCCGCCGTGCACCACGCGGTGCCCGATGGCGGCCAGTTCGGGGGAGTCGAGGCCGAGGCCGTCCTCGGCCAGCTCCTCGGCGACGGCCTTCAGGGCGGCCTCGTGGTCGGCGATCGGCTCGGTGCGCTCGCGGGCGGCTCCCCCTGCGACGAGCGGGCTGTGCTTCAGCCGGGAGGTCTCCTCACCGATGCGCTCCACCAGGCCCATGGCGAGACGGCTGCTGTCGCGCATGTCGAGCAGTTGGTACTTCACCGAGGAGGAGCCGGAGTTGAGGACGAGGACGCGGGTGGCGGTCACGGGGCTGCGCTTTCTGTCGTCGGTGAGGGTCACTGGGCCGGAGTCGCGGGGGTCTGGGCCTGGATCGCCGTGATGGCGACCGTGGTGACGATGTCCTGGACCAGCGCGCCCCGGGACAGGTCGTTGACCGGCTTGCGCAGCCCCTGGAGGACCGGCCCGACCGCGAGCGCGCCCGCCGACCGCTGCACGGCCTTGTAGGTGTTGTTGCCGGTGTTGAGGTCAGGGAAGATCAACACCGTTGCCTGGCCCGCGACTTCGGAGTCCGGCAGCTTGGTCGCCGCGACACTCGGCTCCACCGCCGCGTCGTACTGGATCGGGCCCTCGATCAGCAGATCGGGCCGCCGCGAGCGCACGATCTCCGTCGCCTCCCGCACCTTGTCGACGTCGGCGCCCGACCCGGACGTCCCCGTCGAGTACGACAGCATCGCGATCCGCGGCTCCACCCCGAACCGCTGCGCGGTGGCGGCGGACTGGATCGCGATGTCGGCGAGCTGCTCGGCGTTCGGGTCGGGGTTGACCGCGCAGTCGCCGTACACCAGCACCTTGTCGGCGAGGCACATGAAGAAGACGGACGAGACGATGTCGGCGTCCGGCTTGGTCTTGATGATCTCGAAGGCGGGGCGGATGGTGGCGGCGGTGGAGTGCACCGACCCCGAGACCATCCCGTCCGCCAGCCCCTCCTGGACCATGAGGGTGCCGAAGTAGTTCACGTCGGACACCACGTCGTACGCCAGCTCCATGCTGACGTTCTTGTGGGCGCGGAACTGGGCGTACTTCTCCGCGAAGGAGTCCCGCCACGTGGAGGTCGCCGGGTCCACCAGCATGCTGTCGCCGAGGTCGATGCCCAGGTCGGCGGCCTTCTTGCGGATCTGCTCGACGGGGCCGAGGAGGGTGAGGTCGCAGACGTTGCGGCGGAGGATCACCTCGGCCGCGTGCAGGACGCGCTCCTCCGTGCCCTCGGGGAGCACGACCCGGCGCCGCTCGGAGCGGGCCTGTTCGAGGAGGGTGTGCTCGAACATCATCGGCGTGACCCGGTCGCTGCTCGGCGCCGAGACCCGGCTCCGCAGCTCGGCGGTGTCGACGTGCCGCTCGAACAGCCCGAGCGCGGTCTCCGCCTTGCGCGGGGTCACCGCGCTCAACTTGCCCTCCATGGAGAACAGTTCGGAGGCGGTGAGGAAGGAGCCGGACTCCACGGCGACGACCGGAGTGCCGGGGGCGAGCCGGGCCGCGAGGGTGAGGATCTCGTCGCTGGGCCGCTCGTCGAGGGTGAGCAGCAGGCCCGCGATCGGCGGGGTGCCGGCGCTGTGCGCGGCGAGGGAGCCGATGACGAGGTCCGCGCGGTCGCCGGGGGTGACGACCAGACAGCCCGGCGTCAGGGCGTTGAGGAAGTTCGGCAGCATGGCCCCGCCGAAGACGAAGTTCAGCGCGTCGCGCGCGAGACCCGAGTCGTCGCCGAGGAGGACCTTGCCGCCGAGCGCGTGGGTGATCTGGGCGACTGTCGGCGCGGAGAGCGCGGGCTCGTCGGGCAGGACGTAGCAGGGCACGGGCAGCGGCAGCCGGGAGTCGCCGAGCCGTTCGGCTATCTCCGTACGGTCGGCGGGCGCGACCCGGTTGACGACCATGGCGAGCACGTCACAGCCGAGGCCCTCGTACGCGCGGTAGGCGTTGTGCGTCTCGGCGGCGACCGACTCGGCGGTCTGCTTCCGCCCGCCGACCACCGGGATGACGGACGCGCCGAACTCGTTGGCGAGCCGGGCGTTGAGCGACAGCTCGTCCGGGAACTGGGTGTCGGCGAAGTCGGTCCCCAGGACGAGGACGACGTCGTACTCCCGGGCGACCGTGTGGAACCGGTCGACGAGCGCGGAGACCAGCTCGTCCGTGCCGTGCTCGGCCTGGAGGGTGGACGCCTCGTGGTAGTCCATGCCGTACACGGTCGCCGGGTCCTGGGTGAGCCGGTAGCGGGCGCGCAGCAGGTCGAACAGCCGGTCCGGTCCGTGGTGCAGCAGCGGCCGGAACACCCCCACCCGGTCGACCTGGCGGGTCAGGAGCTCCATCACCCCCAGCTCCACGACCTGGCGGCCGTCGCCGCGATCGATCCCGGTCACGTACACGCTGCGCGTCACGTGTGCACTCCGTTTCTGGTTCGACTTCATGTGGTTCGACTGATTCGGCAGGGGAGGGGCGGAATCACCGTCACGGCGGACGGAAACCCTCTTGACAATACCCCTGACCATGGATAAGGCGCCCATCAGCGGGGAGGGGTGCCGGGTGGGGCCGGACGGGCGCGGCGACCCCCGGTCGGCCGTGAAACAATCGGACTGGCTCACAAGTACCAGCAATCACCCATAATCACCGGCACGAGCAGGACGATCAGGACGATCAGGAGACACAGCACGATGCGTATCGGAGTTCTCACCGCAGGCGGCGACTGTCCGGGCCTGAACGCAGTGATCCGGTCGGTCGTGCACCGAGCGGTCGCCCAGTACGGCGACGAGGTCATCGGCTTCGAGGACGGCTACGCGGGCCTCCTGGACGGCCGCTACCGCACCCTCGACCTGGAGTCCGTCAGCGGCATCCTGGCCCGTGGCGGCACCATTCTCGGCTCCTCCCGCCTCCAGCGCGACCGCCTCCGCGAGGCCTGCGAGAACGCGCAGGACATGGCTCACCAGTTCGGAATCGACGTACTGATCCCGATCGGCGGCGAGGGCACGCTGACGGCGGCCCGGATGCTGTCGGACGCGGGTCTGCCGGTGGTCGGCGTCCCGAAGACCATCGACAACGACATCTCCTCGACCGACCGCACCTTCGGCTTCGACACGGCCGTCGGGGTCGCCACGGAGGCGATGGACCGCCTCAAGACGACCGCCGAGTCCCATCAGCGGGTGATGGTCGTCGAGGTCATGGGCCGGCACGCGGGCTGGATCGCGCTGGAGTCCGGCATGGCGGCGGGCGCGCACGGCATCTGTCTGCCGGAGCGGGCCTTCGACCCCGCCGACCTGGTGAAGATGGTGGAGGAGCGCTTCTCGCGCGGCAAGAAGTTCGCCGTCATCTGCGTCGCCGAGGGCGCGCACCCGGCCGAGGGCTCCATGGACTACGGCCACGGCGAGATCGACCAGTTCGGCCACGAGCGCTTCCAGGGCATCGGCACGGCCCTGGCGTACGAGCTGGAGCGCCGCCTCGGCAAGGAGGCCAAGCCGGTCATTCTCGGCCATGTCCAGCGCGGCGGCACCCCGACCGCGTACGACAGGGTGCTCGCCACGCGCTTCGGCTGGCACGCGGTGGAGGCCGCGCACCGGGCCGACTACGGCCGGATGACCGCCCTGCGCGGCACCGAGGTGGTGATGGTGCCGCTGGCGGAGGCGGTGACCGAGCTCAAGACGGTGCCGAAGGACCGGATGGACGAGGCGGAGTCGGTGTTCTAGGGCTCCTGTCGGTCGGGGGTGGGTCAGTAGGGGGCCGTTCGCCCGACCAGTGACCAGAAGTGGTCGACGATCCCGTCCAGGAAGTCACGGCCGGCGTCGCCCGAGTCGGTCGCGGCTGTGCCGTTGGCCCAGGTGAGGGTGGCGGTCATCAGACCCCGGTAGTCGGTGTGCAGCTCCTGGAGGACGTCCTCCAGAAGCTGCCGATCGAGGGCGAGCAGTTTCGCGACCGGTCGTACGTGGGCCTGCCAGCGGGTGGTGACCGCGCCCCGGAGCAGTTCCCCGAGCTTGGTCTCGCGCCCGGTCACGGTGGTGAGTTCGGGCAGCGTCAGATCGAGCAGGGTGGCGAGGGCGGCCGCCTGACGGTCGGTGCCGCGCCACTCCCCGGTCTCCTCCATCCGCAGGTACGAGGAGAGTTCGAGGCCGACCGCGCGGGCGACGTCCTCGGGAGCGACGCCCCGGGCCATGCGGTGCTCACGCAAGGTCCTGGGGGAGCTGATGAGTTCACCGGCCGAGCACCACAACACCCCCGCGAGCGCGGTGAGTTCGGGGCCGGTGGGGGAGACGGCGCCGCGCTCCCAGGCGGCGACCAGGTCCGGGGTGACGTACGGGAGGCCGTACGAGGAGCGCAGCCCGTGGGCGACGTGGACGGGCTCCATGCCCAGCGCCGCGCGGAGTCTCCGGGCTGCGGGGGCGTTGAAGGGCGGGGCGGGGGCGGTGGCCTGGGGGGCCGGGCGCGCCTGTGCGTGCGGCTGTGGGTACGGGTGCTGGGGCTGCCGTTCATGGGCTGAGCGTCGGTGCACGCGCACAACGTAGGGGCCTCGGGCTGCGGTGACTACGGGCTGTTCGGCCACAAACACGGATTGTAGGAAACTACGGTTGGTGAGAGGCCTGTGACTCCTGGGATCAGAGGGGCGTGCGGGCGGATGTCCGGACGGGCGTGGGTAGGGATGACGCCATGACGAAGCTGGACGGGCACATACGCGAGCGCCTACTGGCGCCGAACTTCTGGCACTTGGCGACGGTGGGACCGGACGGCGCGCCTCAGGTGTCACCCATGTGGGTGGACATCGAGGAGGACGGCGGGGTCGAGTACGTCATGGTCAACACCTCGGTGGGCCGGGTGAAGGAGGAGAACCTGCGCCGCAACCCGGGCGTTTCCCTGTCCCACATCGACCCGGAGAACCCCTACGACCGCGCCGAGATCCGCGGCCGCGTCGTCCGCTTCGTGGAGGGCGAGGAGGCGGAGCGCGCGATGGACCGCCTGACGCGGAAGTACATCGGGGAGGACCGCTATCCGTGGCTCCTGCCCGGGGAGCGCCGCCTGATGATCCTGATCGAGCCGGTGCGGGTACGGCGGGTGGTGGGGGTGGAGCCGTTCCGGGCCGGGGTGTTGCCCGAGGGGTGAGACCCGCCGCGTGCGCGCGAACTCTGCACGCGGAGAACACTTTCATGTCGCTCCCGGACCAGCGCCGTCCCTGTGGACCCGTAACTTCTGCGTGCAAGGGGCCTGTCCACGACCGACGGGCTCGCACTGTCGCAAGGAGTGAGTCATGGGTTCGCAGGCGAAGGCATACGGCTTCGGTGTGCCGTGGGAGTCGATCTACGGGTACAGCCAGGCCGTCCAGGTCGGTGACACGGTTCATGTGTCAGGACAGCTCTCGCATGACCGTGACGGCACCTTCGTGGGCGCGGGCGACTTCGAACTGCAGGTCCGCACCACACTGGAGAACCTGGACCTGGTGCTGAAGGAGTTCGGGGCCGAGCGCGGCCAGATCGTGGAGACCACGGTCCTGGTGAGGAACCTGCGGGAGAACTTCGACACGACGGCACGCCTCCACGCCGAGTACTTCGGGGAGCACCGGCCCACCAGCACGGTCATGGGTGTCTCGGACCTGGCCCTGCCCGACCAACTCGTGGAGATAGGCGCGCTCGTACGTCTCGACGTGCGGCCCGGCCTCACCCCTTGACCGCCCCACCCAGAGCGAACCCCCCGCCCAACCGCCTGGCCACCCCCACATACAACAAGATCACCGGCGTGGAATAGATCACCGAGAACGCCGCCAGTTGCCCGTAGACGACCGTCCCCCGGTTCCCGAAGAACTCGTTGATGCTCACCGCGGCCGGCATCTGCTCCGGGGTGAGCAGCAGCATGAACGGGACGAAGAAGTTGCCCCACATCATCACGAACGAGAAGACGGTCACCACCGCGACGCCCGGTCCCATGAGCGGCAGTACGACCCGCAGCAGGGACTGGAGCGACGACGCGCCGTCCGTCCACGCCGCCTCCTCCAGCTCCTTCGGTACGCCGTCCATGAAGTTCTTCATCAGCCAGATGGCGAAGGGGAGTTGGGAGGCCGCGAAGAAGAAGATCGTGCCCTGCACGGTGTCGATCAGATTCACCTGCACGAAGAGTGCGTAGACGGGGACCATGATCGCCGTGATCGGGAGGCTCGTCGCGAACAGGATCGTCAGGAGGAACGGGCGGTTCAGGCGGGAGCGGAAGCGGGAGAGCGGGTACGCCGCCAGGGCCGCGCACACCACGGTGAGCGCTGTCCCTCCGCCGCACAGCAGCAGGCTGTTCAGCAGAGGGGTGAACGTGATCTCCGGGGTCAGGACCGCGTCGAAGTTATCCAGCGTCACCCCGTCCGGGACCTTCACCGTCAGGTCCGCCTTCGGGTCCACCGAGGAGAGGATCACCCACGCCAGCGGGAGGACGAAGGCCGCCGCGATGACGAGCAGTCCCGCGTCGGCCGCCAGTCGTCGGGTGTTCACAGCGGGCACGGCACTCACACCTCCGTCCGCAGCAGCCGCAGATAGATCACCGAGAACAGCGAACCCACCACCAGCAACAACAGCGCCACCGCCGTGCCGTAGCCGATCATGCTCTTCTGGAACGCCTCCTCGTACATGAAGAGGGGGAGCGTCTGGCTCTTGCCGCCCGGGCCGCCTCGCGTCATCACCCAGATCAGGCCGAAGACCGACAGGGTCTGGAGGGTGATCAGCATCAGGTTCGTGCCGATCGAGCGGCGGATCATCGGGAGCGTGATGTGCCACATACGGCGCCAGCCACCCGCGCCGTCCATCTCCGCCGCCTCCGTGATCTCCTTCGGGATCTCGTTCAGGGCCGCCGAGTACACCAGCATGGAGAACGCCGTCCCCCGCCAGACGTTCGCGAACGACACCGCCAGGATCGGGAGCGTGTACAGCCAGTTCTGGGTGGGGAGATGGAGCCAGTCCAGGACGGCGTTCAGCGTGCCTTCGCGGCGGAAGAAGGCGTAGAGGAGGAACCCGGCCACGACCTCCGGGAGGACCCACGCCGTGACGACGATTCCCCCGACCAGCGTGCGGACGGGTTTCGACGCACGCCGCATCAGCGCCGCCAGCGCGAGGCCCAGCGTGTTCTGGCCCAGCAGCGCCGAGACGACCGTGAAGACCAGGGTCAGCCAGACCGCGTTGAGGAACGCCTCGTCCCCGAACGCCGTACGGAAGTTCTCGAAGCCGATGAAGGAGTCCTCGGCCTGGCCGGTGAGTTGGAGGTCGGTGAAGGCGATGTAGGCGCAGTAGGCGATCGGGCCGGCGAGGAAGAGGAGCAGGAGGACGGTGGCGGGGGTGAGGGGGAGGGCTCGGGTGAGGGCGCGGACGGTGGGGTGGGGCGGTCCGGGCGCCGCCTTCGCTGCCGCCGGCTTCGGGGCCGTAGCCGTCGCCCTCGTACCTGCCGGCCCCGTCATGCGAGGCCGCTCACTCTTCGATCACCTGATCGTCCGTCGCCGTCCTCAGCTCCTCGTCGTAGTTCTTCGCCGCCTCCGCCACCGACGCGTCGCCCGTCGTCACCGACTCCATCGCCTCCTGGATGGCCGTGGAGACCTTCGGATACGCCGGGTACGCCGGGCGGTAGTGCGTGCTGGACACCAGGTCGGTGAAGAACTTGATGCCGGGCTGCGCCTCCGCGTAGGCGGGGTCGGCGGCCACGTCCTCGCGGACGGCGATGCCGGAATTGGCGATGTACCACTTCTGCGCGTTCGCCTTCGACTGCATCGTCTTGATGAACTCGAAAGCGAGATCGGGGTTGCCGGCCTTGTCGGGAATGGCCCACGTCCAGCCGCCGGACATGCTCACCTTTCCGGGGGCCTGGCCGTTCTGGGTGGGCATGTGGGCGAGGCCGAGTTTCTCCGACCATTCCGGCCAAGCGTGTCCGCTGCCGGGCAGCCAGTCCTGGGGGAGCCAGGAGCCGTCCAGGTTGATGCCCAGTCTGCCTTCGGGGAGGAGTTCGCCGCGTACGCGGGTCGAGATGTTGGGGTCGAGGGCGTCGGAGACCTCCGGGCCGAGTTTCTCCTTGTAGACGGTCTCCACGAAGGCGAGGGCGTCCTTGAAACCCTGCGTTCCCGCCTTCCATTTCTTCGACTTCTCGTCGTACAGCGGGTCGGCGCCCCCACGCGTGGCGCCCTCCGTGCCGTAGAGCAGCATTTCGAAGCCCTGCATGGTCGCGGCCTCGCCGGCCGGTTTGCCCGTGTAGACGTTCAGCGGAATGACGTCCGGGACCTTCCGCTTGATGGTGCGGGCCGCGTCGAGCACGTCGGCCCACGTCTTCGGCTGCCAGTCCGCCGGCAGACCCGCCTTCTCGAAGATCGCCTTGTCGAACCACAGGCCCCGCGTGTCGGTGCCGTCCGGAACGCCGTACGTCTTCCCGTCCTCGGCCTTCGCCGCCGTCTTGGCCGTGTCGATGAACTGGTCCCAGTCCTTCCAGCCGGCCAGGTAGTCGTCCAGGGGCTTCAGATAGCCGCTGGTGATGTCCGAGTTGATGAGGAAGGTGTCCTCGTAGACCAGATCCGGTGCCGTCTTCGGCGAGCGCAGCATCTGCTGCACCTTGGTGTAGTACTCCGAATCCGGGGCCTTGATCGGGACGAGCTTCACCTTCTTGCCCGGATGCGCCTTCTCGAACTGCTTCTTGACGTCGGCGAGGAAGGTGTCCATCACCCGGACCTGGTTGTCCGTGGACTGTTTGTAGGAGACCTCCACCGTGTCCGGGTCGCTGCCGGAGCCGCTGCCGCAGGCGGCGAGGGCGCCCGGCGCGGTGACCGCCAGGGCGGCGGTGAGGAGGAGGCGGAGGGGGGATCGGCGGGAACTGGGTGCGGTGGGGCGCACGGGCACGACCTCCTGCTGGCTACGTCGCTGTGGCCTTGGGTGGTGCCCGGTGACGGTAAGGGGAGTGGTCTAGTCAGGTCAATGCGTCTGCACCGGTTCGCCGCAAGGCATCCGCGGCTACCCCTTCACCCACCGGTACTGCAGCTCCGGCCGCCCCACCTGACCGTACTGCGGGCTTCGTGCTGCCCGGCCCGCGTCCACGAGGTGCTCCAGGTATCGCCGGGCCGTGATGCGTGAGATGCCGACCGCCTCCGCCACCCCGGCCGCCGTCAGGCCCTCGCCCGCGTCCCGCAGGGCCACCGTCACCCGCTCCAGGGTCGGGGCGCTCAGCCCCTTCGGGAGCGCCGCCGGGCCCGGGGCCCGCAGGGTCGCGAGCGCCCGGTCCACCTCGTCCTGGCCGCTCGCCTCGCCCGCCGCCGCGTGGAACTCGGCGTAGCGGACGAGACGGTCCCGGAGGGTCGCGAACGTGAAGGGTTTCAGGACGTACTGGACCACGCCCAGCGAGACGCCCTCCCTGACCACCGTCAGGTCCCTCGCCGACGTCACCGCTATCACGTCCGCGTGATAGCCGGCCGCACGGAGCGAACGGGCCAGCTGCAGACCGTGCACGTCCGGCAGGTGGAGGTCCAGCAGCAGCAGGTCCACCGGCGTACGGTCCAGCGCGCGCCGCGCCTCCGCGCCCGTGTGGGCCTTGCCGACCGCCGTGAAGCCGGGCACGCGGCCGACGTACATCATGTGCGCGTCGGCCGCCACGGGGTCGTCCTCGACGACCAGGACTCTGATGGGGTCGGACCCGGCCTTCGTCATACGTCGTCGCCTCCAGCCACAGTGGCCCGAGGGGCCCGGACAGCCTGTGCGGTCGGTGCGGCCTGCGCGGCTCGCCCCGGCCTGTGGGTACCGCTCGTGCCCAGCGGCAGCCGTACCTCGAACTGGGCCCCGCCGCCGGCCGCCTCCGACACCGTCAGCGTGCCCTCGTGACGACGCGCGGTCTGCCGTACGAGGGCCAGACCGAGGCCGCGGCCGCCGGGGCCGGAGGGTTTCGTGGAGAAGCCGCGCTCGAAGACGGCCTCCGCGAGGGCGGGGTCGACGCCGGCACCGGTGTCCGACACCCTCAGCACCAGCACGGACCCGTCCGTCGGCCCTTCCGCGTCGGCCTCGTCGTCCGTGTACGCCGTCACCGTCACCCTGGCCCCCACCGACCCCTGTGCCGCGTCCACCGCGTTGTCGATGAGGTTGCCCAGGACCGTGACCAGGTCACGCGCGGGGAGCGACTCCGGGAGGAGACCGTCGTCGATGCGGCTGTCCTCGGAGACCACCAGCTCCACGCCCCGTTCGTTCGCCTGGGCCGCCTTGCCCAGCAGCAGGGCGGCGAGCACCGGTTCGCTGACCGCCGCCACCACCTGGTCCGTCAGCGCCTGCGCCAGCTCCAGTTCCGCCGTCGCGAAGTCGATCGCCTCGTCCGAGCGGCCCAGCTCGATGAGCGAGACGACCGTGTGGAGGCGGTTGGCGGCCTCGTGCGCCTGGGAACGCAGCGCCTGGGTGAAGCCGCGCTCGGAGTCCAGCTCGCCCGTCAGGGACTGCAGTTCGGTCACGTCCCGCAGGGTGACCACCGCGCCCCGGCGCTGCCCGCCCGACACCGGCGAGGTGTTCACGACCAGCACCCGTTCGTCGGTGAGGAGCACCTCGTCGACCCGGGGCTCGGAGGAGAGCAGGGCGCCCGTCAGCGGGGCCGGCAGCCCCAGGTCCGCCACCGAGCGGCCGACCACGTCGTCCGTCACCCCCAGCAGCTCCCGCGCCCCGTCGTTGATGAGGGCCACCCGGTACTGCCCGTCGAGCATCAGCAGACCCTCGCGCACGGCGTGCAGGGCGGCCTGGTGGTAGTCGTGCATGTTGCTCAGCTCGGCCGCGTTCATGTTGTGCGTGTGGCGGCGCAGACGGGCGTTGACGACATAGGTGCCGAGGCCGCCGAGGGCCAGGGCGCCTGCGGCCACACCGACGAGGGCCGTCACCTGCTCCTGCACGCGGTCGCTGATCGCCTGGACCCGGATGCCGGCGCTGACCAGGCCGATGACCTCGTCGTCCTCCATGATCGGGACGACCGCGCGGACCGACGGGCCGAGGGTGCCGGTGTAGGTCTCGGTGAACGACTCGCCGTTCTGCGCCTTCTCTATGTGGCCGAGGAAGTGCTCGCCTATCCGGTCGGGGTCGGGGTGCGTCCAGCGGATGCCGTCCCGGGTCATGATCGTGACGAAGTCGACGCCCGCGTGCCGCTGCACCTGCGTCGCGTACGGCTGGAGCCGCTCGGTCGGATCGGACGTGTGGATCGCCGCCCGTACCGAGGGGGCGTCGGCCACCGTGGCCGCCACGGCCATGGCCTGACGGCGCCCCGCCTCCTCCGCCTGGGAGCGGTCGCTGACGTACGTGAACAGCGCGTATCCGGCCACGACGGCCGCGATCAGCACCGCCTGAACGGCGAAGAGCTGACCGGCCAGGCTACGGGGACGGAGACGGGACGGGACGCGCATGCCAACAGTCTGCATCGACGTGTAGGCGTGAACTAAATGAACGGAAGGGTGACCGCCCTCACAGGGAGGGAGATAGTCACTGCATCGACTCGTCCAGCACATGGACGCGACAGAGCCGCCGGGAGCCAGTCTCCCCGCCCCGGGAGCCCCCCAGCTCCCACCGCCGGAGGCCCCCAAGCCCCCGGCGCCGGAAGCCCGCCGGCTTCCACCGCCGGGAGCCCCGGCTCCCACACCCCCCGGGAGCCCCGCTCCCGCACCACCGGCAGTCCCCCAGCTACCGGTTCCGGGAGCCCGCCGGCTCCCGACACCAGGGAGCCGGTCTCCCACCCGGGAACCCGCCGGTTCCCACCCAGGGAGACCGTCTCCCGCATTCCCCCGGACGTGAGCCGCACGCCGGAACAGCGAGCCGACGACGTCGTCGACGAGGAGGGCAGCCGTGGCCAGCACCACCCATACGGCACCTAGCGCACCCGCCAAGCGGGACCGCACCCACTACCTGTACATCGCCGTGATCGTGGCCGTGGCCCTCGGCATCGCCGTGGGTCTCATCGCCCCCGACTTCGCCGTCGAGCTGAAGCCCATCGGCACCGGCTTCGTGAACCTGATCAAGATGATGATCTCGCCGATCATCTTCTGCACGATCGTGCTGGGCATCGGCTCCGTACGGAAGGCCGCGAAGGTCGGCGCCGTCGGCGGTATCGCCCTCGCCTACTTCACGGTGATGTCGCTCGTCGCCCTCGGTATCGGTCTCGTCGTCGGCAACATCGTCGAGCCGGGCACCGGCCTCGCGGTCACCGACGCGATCAAGGAGACCGGTCAGGCGCAGGTGTCGGCCGAGGCCAAGGACACCACCGAGTTCCTGCTCGGCATCATCCCGACCACGATCGTCTCCGCCTTCACCGGCGGCGAGGTCCTCCAGACGCTGCTCGTCGCCCTCTTCGCGGGCTTCGCGCTCCAGGCCATGGGTGACGCCGGTCAGCCGATCCTGCGCGGTGTCGAGCACATCCAGCGCCTCGTCTTCCGCATTCTCGCCATGGTGATGTGGGCCGCCCCGATCGGTGCCTTCGGCGCCATCGCGGCCGTGACCGGTTCCGCGGGCCTCGACGCCCTCAAGAGCCTCGCCGTGCTGATGATCGGCTTCTACATCACCTGCTTCCTCTTCGTCTTCATCGTGCTCGGCTTGCTGCTGAAGGCCGTCGCGGGCATGAACATCTTCACGCTCTTCAAGTACCTGGGCCGTGAGTTCCTGCTGATCCTGTCCACCTCCTCCTCCGAGTCCGCGCTGCCGCGCCTCATCGCGAAGATGGAGCACCTGGGTGTCAGCAAGCCCGTCGTCGGCATCACCGTCCCGACCGGCTACTCCTTCAACCTCGACGGCACCATGATCTACATGACCATGGCGTCCCTGTTCATCGCCGACGCCATGGGTACGCCGATGTCGGTCGGCGAGCAGATCCCGCTGCTGCTCTTCCTGCTGGTCGCCTCCAAGGGCGCGGCGGGTGTCACCGGTGCGGGTCTGGCGACCCTCGCGGGTGGTCTGCAGTCGCACAAGCCGGCCCTGGTGGACGGCATCGGCCTCATCGTCGGTATCGACCGCTTCATGAGCGAGGCCCGCGCCCTGACGAACTTCGCGGGCAACGCGGTCGCCACGGTCCTCATCGGCACCTGGACCAAGGAGATCGACAAGGAGCGCGTGAACGAGGTCCTCGCCGGGCAGGCGCCGTTCGACGAGGCGACGCTGCTGGACGACGGCCACGGGTCTGCGCCGGCGGCCACCCCCGCCGAGCCGGAGGGTGAGAAGGAACTCGCCAAGGCGTGAGGCTCCGCCCCCACAGCTCCGTACGGCCGGGTCCTCCCCCGTAGACCCGGTCGTACGGTCACCAGGCGGAACAACTGAACAACTCCAAGAACACCGAGTGGCCAGGTCCTCCCCCTATAGACCTGGCCACTCGGCTTTTCGCGTCGCTGTCCGCTCTCCGCCGGTGGGGCTTCTCGCGCAGTTCCCCGCGCCCCCTGAGGGGGCGCGTTGGCGTTGACGTCGGCGTCAAGGAATACCGTCTTCTCATGCGCATCGGGGAGCTGGCGGAACGGGCCGGGACGACGACACGGGCGTTGCGGTACTACGAGGCGCGGGGGCTGTTGCCCGCGCGGCGGACGGGCAACGGGTACCGGACGTACGACGAGGCGGATCTGCGGCTGCTGCGGCAGATCCGGACCTTGCAGGACTTCGGGTTCGACCTGGAGGAGACCCGGCCGTTCGTGGAGTGTCTGCGGGCGGGGCACCCGGAGGGCGACTCGTGCCCGGCGTCGCTGGCGGTCTACCGGCGGAAGCTCGACGAACTCGACGCGCTGATCGGTGAGTTGGCGGCGGTGCGGGCATCGGTCGGTGAGCAGTTGGCGCGGGCCGAGCGGGCCCGGGAGCGGCTGGCAACCGAGGCGGAGGTTCCGGGGGGTCCGGAGCCCGTGTGCGAACTGGGAGGCGGAGAGCTGTGATCAGGGCGGCCGGGGTGGCAGAGGTGACGGACGCGGACTTCGCGGCGGAGGTGATCGGGGCGGAGCTGCCGGTGCTGGTGGAGTTCACGGCCGACTGGTGTCCGCCGTGCCGGCAGATGGGGCCGGTGCTGAGCGCGCTCGCGGCGGAGGAGGGCGAGCGGCTGAAGGTGGTGCAGCTGGACGTGGACACCAATCCGGAGACCACGAACGCGTACAAGGTGCTCTCGATGCCGACGTTCATGGTGTTCAAGGGCGGTGAGCCGCTGAAGGCCATGGTCGGCGCGCGGCCGAAGCGGCGGCTGCTGGAGGAACTGGACGACGTGCTCTGATCTCAGGGGCGTCGAAGGGATCGCGAATAGGAAAAACCCCCGAGCAATTGCGCTCGGGGGTTTTTCCTGCGTATATTTAATGGTTCGCGACTTCAACGGGATGATGTCGCAAAGAAGCTCAGTGAGCACAGTATATCCGGGCGGGAGTGGAATTGTCAAACACCGGCTTTTCGCATGATTCACACGATGAATTGCGGCGTGAGCAGGAATTCATCGACGGGCTGTACGCCCGGGTGGACGCCCTGCGCGGTGAGACCGAGGGATCCGTCACGGACGCGCTCGCCCAGGGCAACACCCCCATGCAGGCCCGTCTGGAGCGGGACATCCTGGTCGCCGAGCGCTCGGGGCTGCTGGCCGCGCTGAACGCCGTCGACGGTTCGCTCTGCTTCGGCCGGCTCGACCTCGCCGACGGCACCGTCCACCACATCGGCCGCATCGGGCTGCGCGAGGACGACACCGAGCGCACCCCGATCCTGATCGACTGGCGCGCCGACGTCGCCCGGCCCTTCTACCTCGCCACCGGCCACACCCCGATGGGGCTGCGCCGCCGCAGGCACCTCACCACCGAGGGCCGCAAGGTGACCGCCCTGCACGACGAGATCCTCGACCTCGGCGACGAGACCCGCACCGGCTACGAGGACCCGACCGGCGACGCCGTCCTGCTGGCCGCCCTCAACTCCGCCCGCACCGGCCGCATGGGCGACATCGTGCAGACCATCCAGGCCGAGCAGGACCGCGTCATCCGCGCCCCGCACCAGGGCGTGATGGTCGTGGAGGGCGGCCCCGGCACCGGCAAGACCGCCGTCGCCCTGCACCGGGCCGCCTACCTCCTCTACGAGCAGCGCGAACTCCTCGCCAAACGCGCCGTCCTCGTCGTCGGCCCCAACCCGGCCTTCCTCGGCTACATCGGCGAGGTGCTGCCGTCGCTGGGCGAGACGGGCGTGCTGCTGGCCACCGTCGGCGAACTGTTCCCCGGCGTACGGGCCACCGCCACCGACACCCCGGCGGCCGCCCGGGTCAAGGGGAGCGCCGCCATGGCCGACGTCCTCGCGGCCGTCGTACGGGACCGGCAGGCGCTGCCCGACCCGGTGATCGCCATCGAGCACGACCGCGAGATCCTCATGCTCGACGACGACCTCGTACGGGTCGCCCGCGAGCGCACCCGAGAGGCGAAGCTTCCGCACAACGTGGCCCGTGAGCACTTCGAGGGCTACATCCTCAACACCCTCACCGAGATGGTCGCCGAACGCATCGGCACCGACCCGTACGACGGCTCCAACCTCCTCGACGCCAGTGACATCACCCAGATCCGCGACGAGCTGGCCGAGAACCCCGAGGTCTGGTCCGCCATCGGCCGGCTGTGGCCCCGCATCACCCCGCGCCGGCTGATCGCCGACTTCCTCGCCGAGCCGGACGCGTATCTGCCGAAGGAGGACGCCGACGCCGTACGCCGTCCCGTCACACGCGCGTGGACCGTCGCCGACGTGCCGCTGCTCGACGAGGCCGCCGAACTGCTGGGCGAGGACGACCGGCTCGCGCGGGCCCGCGCCGAGCGCGAGCGGGAGTCCCAGATCGCGTACGCGCAGGGCGTGCTGGAGGTGTCCTACGCGTCCCGGACGTACGAGTTCGAGGACAAGGAGGACAGCGACCCCGACGGCTCGGAGGTGCTGTCCGCGCACGACATCATCGACGCCGAACGGTTCGCCGAGCGGCACGAGGAGGACGACCACCGCAGCGCGGCCGAGCGGGCTGCGGCCGACCGGACCTGGGCGTTCGGGCACATCATCGTCGACGAGGCGCAGGAGCTGTCGCCGATGGCCTGGCGGCTGCTGATGCGCCGCTCGCCGACCCGCTCCATGACCCTGGTCGGCGACCCGGCCCAGACGGCCGAGGCCGCGGGCGTCGGCTCCTGGGCCGACATCCTCGCCCCGTACGTCCAGGACCGCTGGGAGCACACCCGGCTCGGCGTCAACTACCGCACGCCCGCCGAGATCATGGCGGTCGCGGCCGGTGTCGTCCGCGCCGAGCGGCCGGACTTCGAACCGCCGAGCTCCGTACGGTCCACGGGTGTACGGCCCTGGGCGCGCCGCGCGGCGGCGGGCGAACTGCCCGCCGAGGTGGCCAAGGCCGTCGCCGAACTCACCCCCGCCGAGGGGCGCCTCGCGGTCGTCGCGCCGCGCGAGCTGCACCGGGCGCTGGCGGCCCGGCTGGACGGCGTCACGGCGGGCGCGGAGCCCGACCTGACCCGCGCCGTCGTCCTCCTCGACCCGCGGCAGGCCAAGGGCCTGGAGTTCGACTCCGTCCTCGTCGTGGAGCCCGGGAGGTTCGGCACGAGCGATCTGTACGTGGCGCTGACCCGGGCGACGCAGGCACTCGGTGTCGTCCACGCGGAGGAACTGCCCTCGGCGCTGCGGGAGTTGTCGGACCCGGCCTGAAGTGGGACGGGGTGCGGCCTGCCGGGTACCCACCAGGCCGCACCCCCGCCACCGTCACCACCCGTGCATCAGGGATCACCAAGCCGTAACAGTTCCCGTCATCGTCACTGCTTGTGCACGGTTCATACGGTATGCGTGTCGGCATGGAAACACATCCGTTCGCGGCCGCTCCGACCGGCGGCCCCGGCCTGGAATCGCTCCCCGTGGAGCCCCTGCTGACCTCGGAGTTCGACCGGGACCCGGGCAGCGTCTACGAGCGACTGCGGACCACGTACGGGCCGGTGGCACCGGTGGGGCTGATGGGAGTGCCGGCCTGGCTGGTTCTCGACTACCGCGAGGTGCTGGAGGTCCTGCGCAACGAGAGTGTGTGGCGGCGCGACGTACGGCACTGGCGGGCGCGGGCGCAGGGGCGGCTGCCGAAGGACTGGCCGCTGCTCGCCGGTTACGAGGTCCGCCAGACCATGTTCTTCGACGACGAGGAGCACCGGCACGCACGGCTGAGCTACCACTCGGCGATGCGGCCCTTCCAGGACGGGCACTCGCCCGAGGGCTGGGAGCTGCGGGCGGCCGTCGCGCAGTACGCCGACGAACTGATCGCCCTGCTCGCCGCCGAGTCCGGGACCACCGGGTTCGCCGACCTCGCGGCGCAGTACACGCGGCCGCTGCTGCTGATGGTGACGACCAAGCTGTTCGGGTGCCCCGTCGAACTCGGCGACGAGATGGTCATGGACTTGTGGCGGATGCTGGACGGCGGGCCGGACGCGGGGCCGGCGACCGGGCGGGCGCTGGGGGCGATGACGCGGCTCGCCGCGCACCGGCGGTCCCGGCCCGGGGAGGACCTCACCTCCTACATGCTGCTGGCCGACCCGTCGCTCAGCGACGAGCAGCTCGGCCGCGAGCTGTTCATGAACGCGGTCTATCTCAACGACATCACCGGGAACATGGTCTGCAACACGCTCCTCGAGGTGCTGCGGGGGAACGCGACCGTGCGGCGGAGCCTGTCCGACGGGCAGCTCGGGGAGACCGTGAACCGGGCCGCGCTGGCGAATCCGCCGACGGCCAACCTGTGCTTCCGGTTCGCGGCGCGTGATGTGCGGCTCGGGAACTTCCTGGTCCGGGCCGGGGACATCGTGTCGCCGTCCGTCGCCGCCGCGCACCAGGATCTGCTGAAGATCGGGTCCTCGCACCTCGTCGACTCCACCGTCAGCACGCGGGCGCATCTGGCGTGGGGGGCCGGGCCGCATCAGTGTCCCAGTGCCGCGCGGGAACTGGCGGGGACGATCGTCACGACCGCGGTGGGGCGGATCTTCGACCACTTCAGCCGGGCGGAACTCACCCTGCCGCCGGACCAGTTGCCCTGGCGGTCGGGCCCGGTGGTGCGGGGGTTGAAGCTGCTGCCGGTGCGTTATGAGTTGGCGGGGCACAGTTCGGTGCGGGGGCGGTCGGTGGGGGTGCCTGTCGCGCCGCGGGGTGAGGATGTCGAGGTGGAGGTGCGGCGGGGTGAGAGCCATGGGCTGATGGGGCTCCTGCGACGGATGATGTCGAACCGCAGAAGGCCCGGCTGAGCCCGGACAGTTCTCTCGCCCCCGCCGCCCCTACCCGTCCCATCCCCAGGGGCTGCGCCCCTTCGACCCCCAAACGTCCGTCCGGTGGGGGCTGGTCGCGCAGTTCCCCGCGCCCCTGAAAAGCAGGGGCTGCGCCCCGTGCTTTTCAGGCCCGAAAGGCCGGAGGCCTTTCAGGGGCGCGGGGAACTGCGCGAGAAGCCCCACCGGCCCGCACCCGACAACACACCCCAGGGGGTCAAAGGGGCGCAGCCCCTTGGGGATGGGACGGGTAGGGGCGGCGGGGGCGAGGAAAGTCAGGCTGGGCGGAGCCAGAGGGTGGTCAGTGGGGGGAGTGTGACGCGGATGCTGGCCGGTCGGCCGTGCCAGGGGTGGGGCTCCGGCTTCACCGGGTCGGACGCCGTCACATCCGTCCCGCCGTACACCCCCGCATCCGTGTTCAGCACCTCCCGCCACGCCGGCACATCCTCGGGAACCCCCAGCCGGTAGTCCTGCCGTACCACCGGTGAGAAGTTGGAGACCGCCAGCAGCGGACTGCCGTCGTCCGCGAACCGCAGGAACGCCAGGACGTTGTCGTCCGCCGAGTCCCCCGTGATCCAGGAGAAGCCCGCCGGCCGCGTGTCCTGCTCCCAGAGGGCCGGCGTGTCGCGGTAGACCGTGTTGAGGTCGCGGACGAGGTCCCGCACCCCCCGGTGGTCCGCCTCCGCGCCGTACGCGGGGTCGAGCAGCCACCAGTCCGGCCCGTGCGCCTCCGACCACTCCGCGCCCTGGGCGAACTCCTGCCCCATGAAGAGGAGTTGCTTGCCCGGATGGGCCCACATGAAGCCCAGGTACGCGCGGTGGTTGGCCCGCTGCTGCCACCAGTCGCCCGGCATCTTCGACACCAGCGACCCCTTGCCGTGCACGACCTCGTCGTGCGAGATCGGCAGGACGTAGTTCTCGCTGTACGCGTACACCATCGAGAACGTCATCTCGTGGTGGTGGTGCTTGCGGTGGATCGGGTCCTTGGACATGTAGCCCAGGGAGTCGTGCATCCAGCCCATGTTCCACTTCAGGCCGAAGCCGAGCCCGCCGAAGCCGCCCGGCCCGGTGTGGTGGGTGGCCCGCGTGACACCGTCCCAGGCCGTGGACTCCTCCGCGATCGTCACGACACCCGGCACCCGCCGGTACACGGTGGCGTTCATCTCCTGGAGGAAGGCGACCGCGTCCAGGTTCTCCCGGCCGCCGTGCTCGTTCGGCGTCCACTGGCCCGGCTCGCGCGAGTAGTCGAGGTACAGCATCGACGCGACGGCATCCACCCGCAGCCCGTCGATGTGGTACTCCTCGCACCAGTGGACGGCGTTCGCCACCAGGAAGTTGCGCACCTCGCGCCGCCCGTAGTCGAACTCCAGCGTCCCCCAGTCGGGGTGCGCCGCCCGCGCCGGGTCCTGGTGCTCGTACAGCGGACGCCCGTCGAACTCCGCCAACGCCCAGTCGTCACGCGGGAAGTGCGCCGGCACCCAGTCCATCAGCACCCCGATGCCCGCCCGGTGCAGGGCGTCGATCAGGTACTTGAAGTCGTCCGGGGTGCCGAGGCGGGCCGTCGGCGCGTAGAACCCGGTGACCTGGTAGCCCCACGAGCCGCCGAAGGGATGCTCGGCGACCGGCAGCAGTTCGACGTGTGTGAAGCCGAGGTCGGAGACGTACGCCGGTAGCTGGTCGGCGAGTTGGCGGTACGTCAGTCCCGGTCGCCAGGACGGCAGATGGACCTCGTAGACCGAGAACGGCGCCTCGTGCGCCGGGGTCTCGGCGCGCTTCGCGAGCCACTCCTCGTCGCCCCACTCGTAGTGCGACGTGTGCACGACGGACGAGGTGGCGGGCGGGACCTCCGTACGACGGGCCATCGGGTCGGCCCGGAACGTCCTCGAACCGTCCGGCCGAGTGATCTCGAACTTGTACAGCTCGCCCTCGCCGATCCCGGGCACGAACAGCTCCCACACACCCGAGGAGCCCAGCGCACGCATCGGGAAGCCCGTGCCGTCCCAGAAGTTGAAGGTCCCGGCGACGCGCACGCCGCGCGCGTTCGGGGCCCACACCGTGAAGCGGGTGCCGGTGACGCCCTGGTGGGTCATCGGCTCGGCGCCGAGCGCACGCCACAGCTGCTCGTGCCGCCCCTCACCGATGAGATACAGGTCCAGCTCACCGATCGCGGGCAGGAAACGGTACGCGTCCTCGGTCTCCTGCTCCGTCCCCTCGTACGACACCAGCAGCCGGTAGCCCTCCGGAACGTCCCGCAGCGGCAGCAGCGCCGAGAAGAAGCCGCCCCCGTCGTCGTGCAGCTCCGCCCGCAGCGATCCCACCACCACGCTCACCGCGAGCGCGTACGGCCGGAACGCCCGGAACACCACACCACCGGGCGCCGGATGCGCTCCGAGCACCGCGTGCGGCTCGTGATGCGTACCGGCCACCAACCGCTCCCGGTCACCGCCGTCCATCGCGGGGGAGAAGGCGGGCTGGGCGGGCTGGGGGTCGCCCGGTGCGGCAGCCGGGGGTTCGCCGGGCACCGGCTCGGACGTGGACTGCCTGGGGACCACCGGGTCGGGTCCGGACGCCTCCGGGGTGGCCTGGTGGGGGACGGTCGGCTCGGGAGCGGTGGACGATCCGGCCAGCACCGACACGGCGACGGCCGCCTCGGACCCGCCCGACTCGGACCTGGCCGTCTCGGACCTGGCCGTCTCGGGCGCCGCCACGGCCTTCCGCGCGGGCGCTTTCCCGGCGGAGCCCTTCTTGGCTGCGGCCGTCTTCGCGACAGCGGTCTTCGCGCCGGCCTTCTTCGCGACGGTGGTCTTCGCGACAGCTGTCTTCGCAACAGCCTTCTTCGCGACCGTCTTCTTCGTGACCGCTTTCTTGGCCACGGCTTTCTTGACGGCGGCCGTCTCGGCGACACCTTCGGCGGTCGCGGCTCGCGCGCTGCCCGCTTCGGCGGCCACGGGTCCCGTCGCGACGGGTTCGGCGGCCACGGCTCGCCCGGCCGTGGATTTCTTGGGCGCGGCCTTCTTGGTCGTTGTCTTCTTGGCCGCCGCCTTCTCCCCGGCCGGTGCCTTCTCCCCGACCGCCGTCTTGCTGGCGGCCTTCTTCGCGACGGCCTTCTTCGCGACGGCCTTTTCCGCGACGCTCTTCGCCGCGTCAGCCTTCTTGGCCACGGCCTTCTTCGCCACGGTCGTCTTCGCCGTCGCCTTCTTCACCGCGGCTTTCTTCGCCACGGCTTTCTTCGCCACGGGCTCCGCCGCCCCCGTCGCCGCCTCGGCCGTGACCGCCCCGGTCGTGCTCTTCGCCGTCGTCTTCCTCGTCGCCGTCTTCTTCGCCGTCGCCTTCTTCGCGACGGCCTCCTTCGTGGCCGTCGTCTTCTTCGCGGCCGGCTTCTTCGTGGTCGTGGCCGTCTTCTTCACCGGGGCCGGTACCTCGGCCCCGGTGTCGGGGGGCTGCGTGCTGTCGTCGGACGGCGGGCGGGGAGTCACAGGGACGGTCTCCTCGGGAGGGGTGGTGTCAGGGGGTGGTGTCGGTGCAGGGGTCCGTGGCCAGCCGACGGACGGCGGCCAGGGGTACCGGGAGCCAGTCGGGTCGGTGACGGGCCTCGTAGAGGACCTCGTACACGGCCTTGTCGGTCTCGTACGCGCGCAGCAGCACGGGATCGGTCCGTGGATCGACCCCCGCCACGTCCGCGTACCCGGAGCAGTACGCGGCCCGGCAGGCGGTCGCCCAGTCGGCGGCCGGGGGCTGGAGGGAGTGCGCGGCGTAGTCGAAGGAGCGGAGCATGCCGGCGATGTCACGGGCGACGGGCTGCGGCATCCGCCGCTCGGCCAGCGGCTTCGACGGCTCGCCCTCGAAATCTATGAGCGACCACTCCCCGGAGGGCGAGCGCAGACACTGCCCGAGGTGCAGGTCGCCGTGGATGCGCTGGGCCGTCCAGGTGCGCCCCTCGCCCGCCAGGTCGGACAGCGCCTCGAAGGCGGTGTGCAGTCCGGGTGCGTACGGCCGCAGCGCGGGTACGGCCTGCGCGGCGGCCTCCAGGCGCTCGGTCATCCCCTCGACCAGCGCCTCCAGTTGGGGCCGGCCCAGGGTGGCCGTGGGCAGGGCGCGGGTCAGCGCGGTGTGCACCTCGGCGGTCGCCCGCCCCAGCGCCCGCGCCTCGGCGGTGAAGTCCTCGCCCTTGGCCAGCATGCTCAGCGCCAGTTCCCAGCCGTCCGCCGCGCCGTGCAGGAACGGTTGCAGGACGCCGAGGACGTGATGGCCGTCGGGGTCACCGGCGCGGCCAAGGTCCGCCACCATCCAGGCCACCGGCGCCGGCACCCGGGGGCAGTTCTCGCGGGACAGCGTCAGGGGCAGTTCGAGATCGGGGTTGGCCCCGGGTACGACCCTGCGGAACAGCTTGAGGATGAACGTATCGCCGTAGACGAGCGAGGAGTTGGACTGCTCGGCGGTGGCCAGGCGCGGCACCAGACCCTCGGGAATGTCGCACCGCATGTCCCGCTCGCAGCGCAGCTCCCCGACACGTGCCTGCGAGCGCAGCGCCTCCAGGAGGACATCGGCGAGACGCGGGTCGTGCAGCCCCTCGTACACCGTCCGCCCGGCCAGTGGTCCTTCCTCGACGTGCCCGATCAGCGCGGGCGCCAGCCGGGGCGGCAGTGTCTCGCGCACGCCGAGCAGCAGTTGGTAGCAGTCGCCGGGGTGGGCCGGGGCCCCCTGGGACGGCACCAGCGGCTGATGCGCGCGGACGAGGAGGTGCAGCAGCCCGGCCTTGGACCCGCCGGCCCCCTGTGGCCCTCCGGCCGTGGTGGTGCCCACCGGCAGCAGTTCCGTCGCCGCCACCAGGCTGAACCCGGTGACGGGCCGCCCTTTCCCCGCGAACCAGCGCTGCCGTGGCAGCCACTCGCGCAGCAGCGGCTCCAGCGAGGTGAGCAGCCCGGCTGTCGGTGGTGCGACGGGCGGTGGTGCAGGACTTGTCGCGGTGGAGTGCGAAGCGGCTTCCGACATGGAATCGCGTCCTTTCCCCGGGAGGCGGGGGTGTTCCTGTCTGCGTGCCCCGGGCGGGCCGGGGGAAACCGGCCCGCCCCAGGGTTCCGGTCGGGCTTACACGGCGTCCTTCCGTAGGCGGAACCAGTAGAAGCCGTGGCCCGCGAGGGTGAGAAGGTAGGGAAGTTCGCCGATGGCCGGGAAACGGACGCCGCCGATGAGCTCGACGGGGTGGCGTCCCTCGTAGGCGCGCAGATCGAGCTCCGTGGGCTGGGCGAAACGGGAGAAGTTGTTCACGCACAGCACCAGGTCGTCCCCGTGTTCGCGCAGGTAGGCGAGCACGGACGGGTTGGACGAGGGGAGTTCGGTGTAGGTGCCGAGGCCGAACGCCGGGTTCTGCTTGCGGATCTCGATCATCCGGCGGGTCCAGTGCAGCAGCGAGGCCGGCGACGACATCGACGCCTCGACGTTGGTGACCTGGTAGCCGTAGACCGGGTCCATGATCGTCGGCAGCGACAGCCGCCCCGGATCGCAGGACGAGAAGCCGGCGTTGCGGTCGGGGGTCCACTGCATCGGGGTGCGGACGGCGTCGCGGTCGCCGAGCCAGATGTTGTCGCCCATGCCGATCTCGTCGCCGTAGTAGAGGATCGGCGAGCCCGGCAGGGACAGCAGCAGAGCGGTGAACAGCTCGATCTGGTTGCGGTCGTTGTCCAGGAGCGGGGCCAGGCGCCGGCGGATGCCGATGTTGGCGCGCATGCGCGGGTCCTTGGCGTACTCCGCGTACATGTAGTCGCGTTCTTCGTCGGTGACCATTTCGAGGGTGAGCTCGTCGTGGTTCCGCAGGAAGATGCCCCACTGGCAGTTCGCGGGGATGGCCGGGGTCTTCGCGAGGATTTCCGAGACCGGGTAACGGGATTCCCGCCGGACGGCCATGAAGATCCTCGGCATCACCGGGAAGTGGAACGCCATGTGGCATTCGTCGCCGCCGCTGGCGAAGTCGCCGAAGTAGTCGACGACGTCCTCCGGCCACTGATTGGCCTCCGCGAGGATGACCGTGTCGGGGTAGTGCGCGTCGATCTCCTTCCGAACCCGCTTGAGGAAGTCATGGGTTGCGGGAAGGTTTTCGCAGTTGGTGCCCTCCTGCTGGTACAGGTACGGCACCGCGTCCAGCCGGAACCCGTCGATGCCCAGGTCCAGCCAGAACCGCAGCGCCGAGATCATCTCCTCCTGCACGGCCGGGTTCTCGTAGTTGAGGTCGGGCTGGTGGGAGAAGAAGCGGTGCCAGAAGTACTGCTTGCGGACGGGGTCGAAGGTCCAGTTGGAGGCTTCGGTGTCGACGAAGATGATCCGCGCGTCCTGGAACTGCTTGTCGTCGTCGGCCCAGACGTAGTAGTCGCCGTAGGGTCCGTCGGGGTCTTTCCTCGATTCCTGGAACCACGGGTGCTGGTCGCTGGTGTGGTTCATGACGAAGTCGATGATGACGCGCATGCCGCGTTGGTGGGCGGCGTCGACGAATTCGACGAAGTCGGCGAGGTCGCCGAATTCGGGGAGGACGGCGGTGTAGTCGGAGACGTCGTATCCGCCGTCGCGGAGGGGCGATTTGAAGAAGGGCGGGAGCCAGATGCAGTCGATGCCGAGCCACTGCAGGTAGTCGAGTTTGGCGGTCAGGCCCTTGAGGTCGCCGATGCCGTCGCCGTTGCTGTCCTGGAAGGAGCGGACGAGGACCTCGTAGAAGACGGCGCGTTTGAACCAGTCCGGGTCCCGGTCCTTCTGCGGCGTGTCCTCGAAGGTGTCCGGAACGGGCTCGTTGACGATCATTGTGTGGGTGACCCCCCGATCTGCGGGTTGGACGGTCGCAGGACGGTCAGTACGTGGGCGGGCGTGCGGCCCGGTTCCAGGCGTACGTAGTTGTTCCTGCCCCAGGTGTAGACCTCGCCGGTGAGCTCGTCGCGCACCAGCACGGACTCATGCCAGTCCAGGCCGAGTCGCGGCATGTCCAACGAGACCGTGGCCTCCTGGGTGTGGTGGGGGTCGAGGTTGACCACCACCAGAACCGTGTTCGAGCCCGCGTGCTTCGAGTAGATGATCACCGCTTCCTGGTCGGCGTCGTGGAAGTGCAGATCCCGCAACTGACGCAACGCCGGGCTCCGACGCCTGATCTCGTTGAGCTTGCCGAGCAGGGGGGCGATGGTGCGGCCGTCGCGTTCGGCGGCGTCCCAGTCGCGGGGGCGGAGTTGGTACTTCTCGGAGTCGAGGTATTCCTCGCTGCCGGGTTTGAGGGGGGTGTTCTCGCAGAGTTCGTAGCCGGAGTAGACGCCCCAGGTGGGGGAGAGGGTGGCGGCGAGGACGGCGCGGAGTTCGAAGGCGGGGCGGCCGCCTTCCTGGAGGAAGGCGTGGAGGATGTCGGGGGTGTTGACGAAGAAGTTGGGCCGCATGTAGGCGGCTGCCTCACCGGCGAGTTCGGTGGCGTAGTCGGTGAGTTCGGCTTTGGTGGTGCGCCAGGTGAAGTAGGTGTAGGACTGCTGGAAGCCGGTGGCGGCCAGGGTGTGCATCATCGCGGGGCGGGTGAAGGCCTCGGCGAGGAAGATGACGTCGGGGTCGGTCGCGTTGATGTCGGCGATGACCTGTTCCCAGAAGAACACCGGTTTGGTGTGGGGGTTGTCGACGCGGAAGATCCGTACCCCGTGGTCCATCCAGTGGCGCAGGACGCGGGTGGTCTCGGCGATCAGGCCGGGCAGGTCGGCGTCGAAGGCGATGGGGTAGATGTCCTGGTACTTCTTGGGCGGGTTCTCGGCGTAGGCGATGGTGCCGTCGGGGCGGTGGTGGAACCACTCGGGGTGTTTGTGCACCCAGGGGTGGTCGGGGGAGCACTGCAGGGCGAAGTCGAGGGCGATCTCCAGGCCGTGGGCGCGGGCCTCGGCGACGAAGAAGTCGAAGTCGTCGATCGTGCCCAGATCCGGGTGGACGGTGTCGTGGCCGCCCTCGGGGGAGCCGATCGCCCAGGGCACGCCCACGTCGTCCGGTGTCGGGGAGAGCGTGTTGTTGCGGCCCTTGCGGAAGGTGGTCCCGATGGGGTGGATCGGGGGGAGGTAGACGACGTCGAAGCCCATGGCGGCGATGGCCGGCAGGCGGCGGGCGGCGGTGCGGAAGGTTCCGTGGGGCTGCTCGGGGGTGCCCTCGGAGCGGGGGAAGAACTCGTACCAGGAGCCGAACAGGGCCCGTTCGCGTTCCACCAGCAGGGGCAGCGGCTCGGAGGAGGTGACCAGCTCCCGCAGGGGATGGCGGGTCAGGACCTCCTCGACCTCCGGCGCCAACGCCGCCGCGAGGCGGGCCGAGACGGGGCGGGCGGTGTCCCGGAGGGCGTCCACGGCGGCGAGGAGCGTGCCTCGCCCGCTCTTGCCCTCGGGCACCCCGGCGGCGGCGCGTTCGTGGAGACGAGCGCCCTCCTCCAGCACCAGCTCGGTGTCGATACCGGCCGGGACCTTGATCCGGGCGTGGTGCCGCCAGGTGGTGACCGGGTCGTCCCAGCCCTCCACGGCGTAGGACCACAGGCCCTCGCTCGGTACGGAGACGGTGGCGCCCCAGCGGTCGGTGCCGGGGGCGAGTTCGCGCATCGGGGTCCACTTGGCCGGGCGGCCCTCCGGATCCCGGAGCACGACATTGGCGGCGACCGCGTCGTGGCCCTCCCGGATGACGACGGCCGAGACCTCGAAGGCCTCGCCCACGACGGCCTTCGCCGGTCGGCGGCCGTGATGGACGGTCGGCCGCACATCGAGGACCGGTATCCGTCCGATCGTGGGAGCGCCCGGAGCCTTCGGGGGTGTCGGGGGCGCCGAGGTCGGCGCGGGCGGGCCGGTGTGCGCCCGGCGTGCGGGGCGTGCGGCGGTGCTGTCGGGTGGTGCGGGGGTGGTGCTGGTCGTCGGGGGTGGTGACGAGTGGTGCGTGGCGGGCATGACCGCTCCTGTCCGCGTCAACGTGGGTGGGCGGATGAGGGTGTGGGGAGGTGGGGCCAGCGGGACGTACCGGTGGAGCCTTCCCACACAGTGCGGGTGGGCATTCCGGCACTTTGTTAACTACTCACGCGTATGTCTACACACAAGACCGGCCTCGTCCGTAGGGGTCGAGGCCGGTCACTGTAGTCGCTCTGGGTAAAGAGCCGTTCACCTGTGGTGTTACGGGCCGCTACGGATGGTCGACGAGCAGAAGCCTGTTCGGGGAACCCGGATATCTGTCCTTGACCTTGCCCGAAACCGCACGCTTGACCAACGCCCCGGCCACCTCCGCCGGAGCGGCCCGTGGACGGTCGGCCAGATACAGGGCCGCCGCGCCCGCGGCGTGCGGTGCCGCCATGGACGTACCGGAGTGGGTCGCCTTCGCGGTGTCGCTCCGGTGGGAGGCCGAGGTGATGGACTTCCCGGGGGCGAACAGGTCCAGGCTCGGGCCCCAGTTGGAGAAGTCGGCGCGGACGTCCTTGCGGTCGGTGGCGCCGACCGTGATCGCCTGCTTGACGCGGGCGGGCGAGGAGAGACCCGCGGCGCGCCCGTCGTTGCCCGCGGCCACCGTGTAGGTGACCCCGGAGGCTATGGAGTTGCGGACGGCCGCGTCGAGTTGCGCGTTGCCGAGCCCGCTGAGGCTCATATTGGCCACGGCCGGTTTCCGCGCGTGCTCGGTGACCCAGTCGACACCCGCGATGACCTGGGCCGTCGTTCCCGCGCCCGCGTCGTCGAGCACCCGTACGGCGACGACCTTCGCCTTCTTGGCGACCCCGTACGCGGTGCCGGCGACGATGCCCGCGACATGGGTGCCGTGGCCGTTGCCGTCCTGCGCGGTCCGGTCGTTCTGCACGAAGTCCCAGCCGTTGGCCGCCCGTCCGCCGAAGTCCTTGTGGGTGATCCGGATCCCGGTGTCGATCACGTAGACGGTGACGCCCCGGCCCGCCGACGCCGGCCAGGTGTAGCTCCTGTCGAGCGGCAGGGCGGGCTGGTCGACGCGGTCCAGGCCCCAGGAGGGCGGGTCGGTCCGGCGGCCGTCGTGGGTGACCTTCGTGTCCTGGACGACCGACGCCACGCGGGAGTCCGCCGCGAGCCGCCTGGCCTGTTTCTCACCGACCGTCACGGAGTAGCCGTTCAGGGCGGCGTCGTACATGTGGCGTATTTTCGCCCCGTACTTCGACGCTATGCCCCGTCCCGCCGTCGACGGGGCCTTCGTTCCCGGTTTGAGGGTGACGATGTAACTGCCGTTGACGGAACCGGGGCCACCGGCTCCGTGGACGAACCCCTCCGGTGCGGCGTGCGCGGGCAGGGCGATGGCCGAAAGCACCGCGGCCGTCATCACCGCCGTGAACCCGCCCGCCCGGCGCGCACGCATGTTTCTCGCCTCTGACAGCTGGTGCATGTCTGAGAACCCCCTCCTCGACCCGGCGCTCCCACACCGGGGTTCACCGGAAGCCTCTCGTGCGGGGTGAAGCACCACAAGGCCGCGCAGAGGGGTGGAATCGGCCAATATCACCCGTGGGGTACAGGTGAACGTCGGTGCCGGGTTGCGGCGAATTCAGGACTGAACGGCCTGGAGCGGACTGCCCCGCCGGGCGGCCGGGGTACGGATGCGCCGTAATTGCATACGGAGGGACGCGCCGTAGTTGCCACGGCCCCCGCGCCGCTACCGTCGGGGGGTGACGAACGGCGCACAGCGGAGTGCGTCCCCCGGCCCGTACGTCCTTGCGCGAAGGTGGAATCCTCTGTGAAGGCCATCCGCAGATTCACCGTCCGACCCGTCCTGCCCGAAGCCCTCCACCCGCTCAGCGAACTGGCGCGCAATCTGCGCTGGTCCTGGCACCCGGAGACCCGTGACCTCTTCCAGTCGGTCGACCCCGAGCGCTGGGCGGCGTCCGGCGGCGACCCCGTCCGGCTCCTCGGCTCCGTCTCCGTCCGGCGCCTGGCCGAACTCGCCGAGGACCGCCGCTTCCTGCGCCGGCTGACCGCCGCCGCCGACGACCTGCGCGACTACGTCACCGGCGACCGCTGGTACCAGGGGCAGGCGCAGAACTCCGAACTCCCTGCCGCCATCGCCTACTTCTCGCCCGAGTTCGGCATCACGGCCGCGCTGCCGCAGTACTCCGGCGGCCTCGGCATCCTCGCCGGCGACCATCTGAAGGCCGCCAGCGACCTCGGGGTCCCGCTGATCGGCGTCGGCCTGCTCTACCGGCACGGCTACTTCCGGCAGTCCCTGTCCCGGGACGGCTGGCAGCAGGAGCACTATCCCGTGCTCGACCCCAACGAACTGCCGCTGGTGCCGCTCCTGGAGGCCGACGGCAGCCAGGCGCAGGTCGGCCTGGCGCTCCCCGGCGGCCGCCGGCTGCACGCCCGGATCTGGCAGGCCCAGGTGGGCCGGGTGCCGCTCCTGCTGCTCGACTCGGACGTCGAGGAGAACGACCTCGGCGAACGCGGGGTGACCGACCGGCTGTACGGCGGCGGCAGCGAACACCGGCTCCTCCAGGAGATGCTGCTCGGCATAGGGGGTGTCCGGGCCGTACGCACGTACTGCCGGCTCACCGGCCACGCCGGGCCCGAGGTCTTCCACACCAACGAGGGCCACGCCGGGTTCCTCGGCCTGGAACGCATCGCGGAACTCGGCGACGAGGGGCTCGACTTCGACGCCGGTCTGGAGGCGGTCCGCTCCGGCACGGTCTTCACCACGCACACACCCGTCCCGGCCGGCATCGACCGATTCGACCGTGAGCTGGTCGCCCGCCACTTCGGGCCCGACGCCGAACTCCCGCGCATCGACGTGGGCCGCATCCTGGGGCTCGGCATGGAGACCTACCCGGGCGGCGACCCGAACGTCTTCAACATGGCGGTGATGGGGCTCAGGCTCGCCCAGCGCGCCAACGGGGTCTCGCTGCTGCATGGGCAGGTCAGCCGGGAGATGTTCTCCGGCCTGTGGCCGGGCTTCGACCCGGACGAGGTCCCGATCACCTCGGTGACCAACGGGGTGCACGCACCGACCTGGGTGGCCCCGGAGGTCTTCCGGCTCGGCGCCCGGCAGATCGGCGCCGAACGGACCGAGGACGCCATGTCGGTCGGCGGCTCCGAACGCTGGGACGCCGTCGGCGACATCCCCGACCAGGACATCTGGGACCTGCGCCGCGACCTGCGGGAACAACTCGTCGTCGAGGTACGGGAACGCCTGTACGCCTCCTGGCGGCAGCGCGGCGCCGGCACGGCCGAACTGGGCTGGATCGAGGGCGTGCTGGACCCGGACGTCCTGACGATCGGCTTCGCCCGCCGCGTCCCCTCGTACAAGCGTCTGACGCTGATGCTGCGCGACCAGGACCGCCTGATGGACCTGCTGCTCCACCCGGAGCGCCCGATCCAGATCGTGATCGCGGGCAAGGCGCACCCGGCGGACGACGGCGGGAAGCGCCTGATCCAGGAGCTGGTGCGGTTCGCGGACGACCCACGCGTCCGCCACCGGATCGTGTTCCTGCCCGACTACGGCATGGCGATGGCGCAGAAGCTGTACCCGGGCTGCGACGTGTGGCTGAACAACCCGCTGCGCCCGCTGGAGGCGTGCGGGACGAGCGGGATGAAGGCGGCGCTGAACGGCTGTCTCAATCTGTCCGTCCTGGACGGCTGGTGGGACGAATGGTTCCGGCCCGACTTCGGCTGGGCGATCCCGACGGCGGACGGCACGGCGTCCGACGAGGACCAGGACCGCCGGGACGACGTGGAGGCGGCGGCGCTCTACGACCTGCTGGAGCGCCGGGTGGCCCCCCGCTTCTACGAGCGCGGGCAGGGCGGTCTGCCCGACCGCTGGATCGAGATGGTCCGCGAGACGCTCACGCATCTGGGGCCGAAGGTGCTGGCGGGCCGCATGGTGCGGGAGTACGTCGACCGCCTCTACACGCCGGCCGCCCGCGCCCACCGCGCCCTCGCCCCGGACACGGCGCGCGAACTGGCCGAGTGGAAGGCACGGGTGCGGGGCGCCTGGCACCGGGTGAGCGTGGACCATGTGGAGACCTCGGCGGCCCCGCTCAGCACGGCCGCCGAGCTGGGCGCGACGCTGGTGCTGCGCGTCCGGGTCGGCCTGGGCGAGCTGGTCCCGGACGACGTCGAGGTCCAGGCCGTCTCCGGCCGGGTGGACGGCGAGGACCGCATCACGGACGCGACCTGCGTCCCGCTGAAGCCGGCGAGCGGTCCCGACGACGAGGGCCGCTGGATCTACGAGGGCCCGCTCTCCCTGGACCGCACGGGCTCCTTCGGCTACACGGTCCGCATCCTCCCCACCCACCGCCTCCTCGCCTCCTCCGCCGAACTGGGCCTGGTGGTGGTGCCTTCGGAGGAGCTGGGGGAGGGGGCGGGGGTGTTGATGCGGTGACGTGGGCGGGCGGGGTGCACGGCCCACTCCGCCCGCTGCGGGGCGGGGTGCACGGCCCACCTCGCCCGCTGCCCAGCGGCCACGCGACTGAGACGCGCCGTCGACGGCGACAGGGCACGAGACGCTAATTTGGGGGGCACCGCACCGCACAGCAGAGGAGCGCCCCGTGGGCAAGGTGGTCATGTACAGCTCGGTGTCGGTGGACGGCTTCGTCGCGGACGAGAACGACCAGCCCGGACCGCTGTTCGACTGGTTGTCCAGCGGTGACGTCCCCCTGGACGAGAGCGGCGCGCTGAAGGTGTCGCGGACGTCCTACGACTACACCCGGCCGTACTGGGACCAGATCGGGGTGACCGTCGTCGGCCGCCACGTCTTCGACCTGACGGACGGCTGGGACGGGAAGCCTCCGGGCGGGATCGACCACGTGGTCGTCGTGACACACCGGCCGGAACCCGAGGGCTGGGACCCCGGAGCGCCGTTCCACTTCGTCGACGGCGTCGAGGCGGCCGTGGCCAAGGCACAGGAGCTCGCGGGCGACCGCGTGGTCGAGGTCGCCGCCGGCGACGTCGGTGGCCAGGTGCTCGCCGCGGGCCTGGTCGACGAGGTGCGCATGGACGTCGTCCCCGTGGTCCTCGGCTCAGGCAAGCGCTACTTCGGGTCGGTCCACGCGCAGCACCTGCTGGAGGACCCGGACGAGGTGATCCAGGGCGACCGGGTGCTGCACCTGCGCTACCGGGTGCGCCGTTGACCGGTCCGGGCGTCGGCGGTGACGCACGGACCGCCGTACCGGGTCACGCTCCCTTCGGGTCCCCCGCCAGCCTCCGCAGCACCACCCCGCACCGGCGGGCGTACGCGTGCTGCAATCCCCTCGTCGCCGCGCCGCCCGCGCGGGCGTACCACTTCGCGCCGCGGCTGAAGGCCGTGACCGTGAGCCAGACCGTGCCGTCGCCCGTGCGGTCGACCACGAAGGACTCCTCGCCGCATTCGGGGTGGCCCGGGAGCGTGCCGTAGGCCCAGCCCTTGCGGCGGGGCTCGTCGACCGTCCACACCACGCGGCAGGGGGCCTTGATCACGCCGCCCAGGGTGACCGTCACGTCGACGCCGGGGGCCGCCTCCGGGGCCGAGGCGCGTATGCCGACGCCCAGCGCGCGGTGCATCTCCCACGTGCGGACGGCGTGCGCGGCGCGCTCGAACACGTCCGTGCCCTCGCCTATGCGCGAGCGGACGTGGAGAGGGCTGAAGTCGGGCGGGCAGTGGCCCTCGCGGGTCGCGCCGACGGCCTCGTAGGTGAAGGGGCCCTCGGGGAGCGGGCCGGTGGTTTCGGGCATGGCGCACAGACTAGGGCGGCACCCGGAGTCGCCTTCTCGCCGGGTACCGCCCCTGGGTCAGCCGTGTGTCACGCGGTGACGTTGACCGCGGCCCACGCCGCGTTCACCGCCGCGTACTCCGCGCTGCTCGCGCCGTAGAGCGAGGACGCCGCGTTCAGGGTCGCCGTGCGGGCGCCCTTGTAGTTGGTCGTCGACGTCATGTACGTCGTGAGGGCCTTGTACCAGATCTGGACGGCCTTGGCGCGGCCGATGCCGGTGATCGTGGCGCCGTTGGAGGTCGGGGAGTTGTACGAGACCCCGTTGATCGTCTTGGCGCCGCTGCCCTCCGAGAGGAGGTAGAAGAAGTGGTTCGCCGGGCCCGACGAGTAGTGCACGTCCAGGCTGCCGAGCGACGACGACCAGTAGTTGGCCGACGAGCCGTCCTTGCTCGGCTGGTCCATGTAGCGCAGCGGGGTGCCGTTGCCGCGGATGTCGACCTTCTCGCCGATCAGGTAGTCGCCCGGGTCCTTGGCGTTGGCGGCGTAGAACTCGACCGCAGTGCCGAGGATGTCCGAGGTGGCCTCGTTCAGGCCGCCGGACTCACCGCTGTAGTTCAGACCGGCGGTGTTCGAGGTGAGGCCGTGGGTCATCTCGTGCCCGGCCACGTCCAGCGAGGTGAGCGGCTTGGTGTTGCCCGCGCCGTCGCCGTACGTCATGCAGAAGCAGCTGTCGGACCAGAAGGCGTTGACGTACGCGTTGCCGTAGTGGACCCGGGAGTACGCGGCGACGCCGTTGTTCCTGATGCCGTTGCGGCCGAGGACGTTCTTGTAGAAGTCCCAGGTGACCTGGGCGCCGTAGTGGGCGTCCACGGCGGCGTTCTGGTCGGTGGAGGAGCTGGTGGCGGTGCCGGTGCCCCAGACGTCGTCCGCGTCGGTGAAGAGCGTGCCGGCCGAGGAGGACGTGGCGCGGGCCTTGTTGTACGTCTTGTGGGCGCCGCGCGAGGCGTCGTTCAGCTGGTACGTCGAGCCGGACAGCGAGGTGCCGATGGTGACCTGGCCGTTGTACTGGCTGTTGCCGCTGCCGGTCTGGACGGCCTCCCACTCGTACAGCTTCTTGCCGGTCTCCGCGTCGGTGACGACGTGCAGCTCCTGCGGGGTGCCGTCGTGCTGGAAGCCGCCGACGACCGTCTCGTAGGCGAGGGCGGGCTTGCCGCTCGCGGCCCAGACGACCTTGCGCGGGGCCTTGTCGGCCGCCGTCTTGGTGGAGCCCTCGGCCTTGGCGGCCTTCAGCGCCTGCTTCTCGGCGGTGGCCTTGGTGACGTCCGCGGTCAGGTCGGCGACCTTGACGGAGGCGGTGGTCGCCTTGCTGACGCTCTTGATGTCGCCGGCCTTGGACTCGTGGACGACGAGGTCGCCGCCGAGGACCGGGAGGCCGCCGTAGGTGCGCTCGTAGCGCGTGTGGACCGTGCCGTCCGCGTCCTTGAGGACGTCACGGACGACCAGTTCCTCCTTGGCGCCCAGGCCTATCTCGTCGGCGGTCTCGGCCGTGGCCGCGTCCGCCTTCTTGATCAGGGCGGTGCGCGCGGCGGGGGTCAGCAGGACCGGGGCTCCGGCCGGCTTGGCCTTGTCGGCGACCGGCGCGGGCTGGGCGGTGGCACCGGAGGTCAGGCCGGTGGTGAGGAGCGCGCCGGCGGCGACGGCGGTCGCGATGGCGAGCGTGGTGCGCTTGTGACGCGCGTAGAGAGGACGTCGGGGAGTCACACGAGCTCCTTATGTGGGGGAGTGCTGGGGTGCTGGTGCGGCGGGTGGAGGAAGAGTGACACCTGAGTCGTGTTCATGTCAGGAGGGGGTGATGATGTTGGCCGAAAGTCAACTGTCCGGTGAATGTTGCGGGAACGTGAACGGGCGCCGCCCCGGCGGGAATCGACCCACCGGGGCGGCGCCTACGAGGAACGACAGGCGCGTGCGCGGGGGTGACCCGCCCGTGCGCCCGGTCCGACCTACGGGAACGTCAGCTTCCAGCTGTTGATGTACCCGGTGTCCCGGGCCGCGTTGTCCTGGACCCTCAACTGCCAGACCCCGTTGGCGACTTCGGAGGAGGCGTTCACGGTGTACGTGGTGTTGATGTTGTCCGTGCTGCCGCCGGTGCCGTACGCCTTCAGCGTGTACGCCGTGCCGTCGGGGGCGACCAGCTGGACCTGGAGGTCACCGATGTAGGTGTGGACGATGTCCACGGCGACCGCGAGGTTGGAGGGTGCGTTTCCGGTCCGGCCGGAGACGGTGACCGGCGAGGTGACCGCCGCCCCGTTGTCCGGAATCGATACGTCGGTCGTGGACTCGAACGACGTACCGCCGCCCCCGCCACCGCCGGGCCGGGTGCCCACGTTGACGCCCGCCCACGCGTTGGCCACGGCCGTGTACTCCGCGGACGTGGTGCCGTACAGCTCACCGGCCGCAGCCAGGGTCCCGGTGCGGGCGCCCGCGTAGTTGGTGGTCGAGGTGAACTTGGTGGTCAGCGCGCGGAACCAGATCTTCTCCGCCTTGTCCCGGCCGATGCCGGTCACCGGCAGGTTGTCCGAGGTGGGCGAGTTGTAGCTGACGCCGTTGATGGTCTTGGCGCCGCTGCCCTCGGAGAGCAGGTAGAAGAAGTGGTTCGCGGGGCCCGAGGAGTAGTGCACGTCGATCGAGCCGATGCCCGAGTACCAGGCGTCCTTCGACGAGCCGTCCTTGCTCGGCCGGTCCATGTAACGCAGCGGCGTGCCGTCGCCGTTGATGTTGATCTCCTCGCCGATGAGGTAGTCACCGACGTCGGAGGAGTTCGCCGCGAAGAACTCGACCGTGGAGCCGAAGATGTCCGAGGTGGCCTCGTTCAGACCGCCGGACTCGCCGCTGTAGTTCAGACCGGCGGTGTTGGAGGTGAGGCCGTGGGTCATCTCGTGCGCGGCCACGTCGATCGAGGTCAGCGGGTTGGCGTTGCCCGAGCCGTCGCCGTACGTCATGCAGAAGCAGGTGTCCTGCCAGAACGCGTTGACGTAGTTGTTGCCGTAGTGCACACGCGAGTAGGCGCCGACGCCGTCACCCCGGATGCCGCTGCGGCCGTGCACGTTCTTGTAGTAGTCCCAGGTCAGCGCCGCGCCGTAGTGGGCGTCGGCGGCGGCCGACTCCAGGTTCGACGGGGTGCCGTTGCCCCACACGTCGTCGGGGCCGGAGAACAGGGTCCCGGCGCCGGACGTGCCGCGGTTGAGGTTGTTCGTCTTGTGGTTGCCGCGCGCGCCGTCGGTCAGGTTGTACGTCGAACCGGACTGCGTGGTGCCGAGGGTCACCTGGCCGCTGTAGACCGTGTTGCCGGTGCCGGTCTCGACGGCCTCCCACTCGTACAGCTTGGCGCCGCTGGTGGCGTCCGTGATGACGTGCAGCTCCTGCGGGGTGCCGTCGTGCTGGAAGCCGCCGACGACCGTCTCGTAGGCGAGGACGGGCTTGCCGCTCGCGGCCCAGACGACCTTGCGGGGCGCCCGGTTGATGTCCGGGCTCTTGGCATCCTCGGCCTTCGCGGCGCCGAGCGCCTGCTTCTCGGCCTTGGCCCTGCTGACGGTCGGCGTCAGCGACGGGACGGCGATCTTCGCCTTGGTGGCCTTGACGACGTCCTCGGTCTCGCCCGCCTTCGTGGTCTCGACGACCAGGTCGCCGCCGAGGACCGGGAGGCCGTCGTACGTCCGCTCGTACCGGGTGTGCACGGTGCCGTCGCGGTCCTTGACCACGTCGCGGACGACGAGCTTCTCCTTGGCGCCGAGGCTCAGTTCCTCGGCCGTCGCCGCCTTCGTCGCGTCGGCCTCGCGTATCAGCTCGGCCCGCTGGGCGGGGGTGAGCTTGACCGAGGCGGCGCCGGTGGCCTTGCCCGCTGCCGACGGTGCCTTCTCCGGGGCGGCGGTGGCGGCGCCCGACTGGACGGCCGCGGCCAACAGGGCGGTGACGGCGACGAGCGCGCCGGCGGCCGTGCGCCGGCGGGCGGTGTGGCCGAAGGTGTTACCGGTGTGGGAGGTGCGTCTGTGGGACTGGCGTCTCAACACTGACTCCTTCTGCGTGGCCGCGGTTCGCACGGCCAGGGGAGACCGGACGGCTGGTGGCCGTCCGGGCAGAACAAGGTGTGCACTGACGAACGCGAAACCACATGCGTGGGGGTGCCGCGCGGCACGTGAGAGCGCTACTTGTGAGGTTGCTGTGCCGCGGTTGTGGGCAGAGTGGCAGGAGATTGCGCTTCCTGTCAGGAGCGCGTCAACAAGTTGGCCGGAAATGCTCCGTTGCCCGGTTGATCGTGTTCGCTATACGGACCGTTCACCTGGCGGGGTTCTCTCGTCCCCGTGCCAGCGCCGCCACAGTGCCGCGTACGCGCTGTCCGCCGCCACCAGCTCCTCGTGCGTGCCGAGTTCGGTGAGGCGGCCGTCCTCCATCACCGCCACGCGGTCCGCGTCGTGGGCGGTGTGGAGGCGGTGGGCGATGGCGATGACCGTACGGCCGTGGAGCACGGCGGCGAGGGCGCGTTCGGTGTGGCGGGCGGTGGTGGGATCGAGGAGAGCGGTGGCCTCGTCGAGGATGAGGGTGTGCGGGTCGGCCAGGACCACCCGGGCGAGGGCGAGTTGCTGGGCCTGGGGGCCGTCCGTACGGCGCCCGCCCTCGCCGAGGCGGGTGCCGAGGCCGTCGGGGAGGTCACGGACCCAGCCGTCCGCGCCCACCGCCGACAGCGCCGCCCACAACTCCTCGTCCGTGGCCGCCGGTTCGGCGATGAGGAGGTTGTCGCGGACCGTGCCCAGGAAGACGTGGTGCTCCTGGGTGACCAGGACCACCTGGCGGCGCAGCCGCTCCGGGCCGAGGTCCACGACGGGCACACCGCCGACCGTCACCGTGCCGGCGGTCGGCGCGTCGATACCGGCCAGCAGGCGGCTCAGCGTCGTCTTCCCGGCGCCCGACGGGCCGACCACCGCGAGCCGTTCGCCCGGACGCACCGTCAGGTCCACCCCGCGCAGCACCTCGCCGCCCCGCTCGTACGCGTACCGCACACCCCGTACGTCGATACGGTCGTCCGCGGGCTCCGGGGTGGCGGCGGAGCCGGTGCGCGGCGCCCCGGCCAGCCCCTCCACCCGGGCGAAGGAGGCGCCGCTGCTCTGCAACAGCTCCACCCGCATCAGGATCTCGTCGAGCGGGCCGCTCAGCTGCTGCAGATACAGGGCCGCCGACACCACCGCGCCCAGCGTGACCGAACCACGCGCGAGCAGCACACCGCCGAGGAGGAGGACGAGCACCTGGGGCACGAAGTACGAGACCTCGACCCCGGGGAAGAACACCGTCCGCAGGAACAGGGTGTGGAAGCGTCGGCGCCGGGACTCCTCCAGGGCGTCACGGCTCGCGGTGATCCGCCGACGCTCCAGCCGCAGCGCCTCGACCGTGCGGGCCCCCGACGCGGTCGCCGCGACGATCTCCGCGACCTCCGAACCGGCCGCGCCCTCCGCGAGATAACCGGTGCGCGCCCGGCGCAGATACCAGCGCAGCACCACCCCGATGCCGCTCAGTCCGAACAGCGCGCACACCCCGAGCAACGGGTCCAGCGCGAACACCGCGCCGATCAGGAACAGCGCCTGCACCGAGCTGATCAGCAGCTCGGGGCCCACGTCACGCAGGGTCTTGCCCACCGCGTCCACGTCGGCCGTGCCGCGCGCCGTCAGATCACCGGTGCCCGCCCGCTCCACGACCGACGCCGGCAGCGACAGGGTCCGGTCCACGAACTCCTCACGCACCCGGGCCAGCGTCCGCTCCCCGAACCGGTGCCCCACGTACCGCGCCCAGCGCGCCAGCAGCAATTGCGCCACCGCGCACAGCAGGATCGCCGCCGCCAGCCGGTCCACGACCCCGACGCCGGCCCCGCCGCGCACCTCGTCGATGATCCGGCCCACCAGCCACGGCCCGGCCAGTCCCGTCGCGGCCGCCGCGCCGTTCAGCGCCAGGACGGCCAGGAAGGCCCGCCCGTCCGCCCGCACCAGCCGCACGGTCGCCCGCCGCACGGCCCGCGCGTCGGCGATGGGCAGCCGCCCGGAGGGGTCGGGGGTGGGACCGCCGGTGCGGGATGCCGTTGCCGCCGTCTCCGTCACCGCAGGACCTCCGCGTCCGTGTGCACCGTGCCCTCCGTATTCTCCGCGTCCCCGGTGTCCCCGGCCGCCTCCCCGTCGCCCCCGCCTCGCGGCTCGGGCGGCTCTTCCGTGTCCCGGGCCACCAGAGCGCGGTAACCCCGTTCCGTGGTGAGGAGTTCGTGGTGGGTGCCGGTGGCCGCGACCTTGCCGTCGACCAGGTGGAGGACGGTGTCGGCGTGGGCGAGGACGAGGGGTGACGTGGTGATGACCAGGGTCGTGCGGCCCGCGCGGGCGGACCGGAGCCGGCCGGCGACCCGGGCCTCCGTGTGCGCGTCGAGCGCCGAGGTCGGCTCGACGGCGAGCAGGATCTCGGGGTCGGCCACCAGCGCCCGCGCCAGCCGCACCCGCTGCCGCTGACCGCCGGAGAGATTGCGGCCCTGCGCGTCGATCGTCGCGTCGAGGCCGTCCGACAGGCCCTGCACGATGTCCTCGGCCATCGCCGCCCGCAACGCCCGCCGGGCCGTCTCGTCGTCGACGTCCCCCTGCCCGCCGAGCAGTTCACGCAGCCGACCGGCGAACAGGTCGGCCTCATGATCGGCCACCAGGATCCGCGCCCGGACCTGCGCCAACGGGATCGCGTCCAGCGGGATCCCGCCCCAGGTCACCGCGGTCGGGCCGTACCGGCCGAGCCGGTCCACCACCGCCACCGCGTCGCCCGGCCGGTCGGCGGCCAGCGCGACCAGCCGGCCCGGCGGCACCCGCACCCCCGACTCGGGGTCGTGCAGCGTCGACGGCTCGGCGGGCGCGTCCGTCGTGCCGTGGTCCGGCAGCGGCTCCAGGTCCAGGAAGCGGATGACGCGCCGCGCGGCCACCACCCCGCGGCTGACCTCGTACCCCCAGTCGACGAAGTACGACACCGGCCGCACCAGCACGGTGACGTAGCCGTACACCGACACCAACTCGCCCACGCTGATGGCCCCCTGCGCGGCGAGCCGGGCCGCCAGCCAGGTCACCACCGCGAGGAACACCGTCGGCAGCCCCACCCCGAGCGCCTGCATCCAGCTGGTCACCGCCCCCACCCGGTACCCCTGCGCCCGCAGCCGCTGCGAGTCCCGGTGGAACGCGTCGGCGACCAGCCCCTTGCCGCCCAGCCCGCCCAGGACCCGCAGCCCGCCCGCGAGGTCGGCGATCCGCGCGGTCAGCACGCCCCGCCGCTCCCGGTACTCCGTCTCCGTGCCCTGCAACCGCCGCATCAACGGCCCCACGATCACCGCGATCAGCGGCATCCCGAGCAGCACGACCGCCGCGATGGGGAGCGAGACCGACACCAGCAGCCCGGCGACCACCAGGTAGGCGGCGAGTGCCCCCGCCCCCGGCCCGATGACCGTCAGCGAGCCGGCGATCGTCTGGACGTCCCCCACGCCGATCGTGACGACCTCGCCGGTGCCGACGCGGCGGCGCAGCGCCCCTCCCAGCCGGACGGCGTGCGCCATCACGACCTTCACCGTGCGGAAGTTGGCGTCCATCCGGACCCGCGTCATCGTGCGGTGGCGCATGATGCTCAGCCAGGCGTTGAAGGCGCCGAAGCCGAAGAGGGCGGCCGTCCAGCCGACCAGGGCCCGATGGTCGCCGGGTGCCAGGCCCTCGTCGATCGCGCGGGAGAGCAGGTACGGGGTGGCGGCGAGCAGCACCATCCAGGCGCAGGAGATGAGGGAGCCGAGGGCGGAACGGCCGGCCTGCTGCTTGACCAGCCACCACAGGTAACGGGCACCGCCACGGCGGTCGGGGGTGCCGGGGTCCTCGTACGCGTTGATCATCGGCCCCCGGTTTCTGTGTGGACTCGGATGACGCCGAGTGGGCGGTGCGATGTGGGTGCGGGCGGGTTATGACGGCGAGGCAGTGGTGGCTTCCAAAAAGGCTCTGGTGGTTGCCACGAACTGGTCGGGGTCGTCGAGCCAGGGGTTGTGTCCGGCGCCGGGCTGGACGGCGAGTTCGGCGTTCGGGAAGAGGGCCGCGAACTCGGCCATGGTGGCGGGAGGGGCTCCGAGGTCGGCCTCACCGGCCAGGAGGAGGACCGGTGGGGTGAACCGGGCGAGTGCGGTGCGGGTGGTGCCTGGGGTGAAGGCGCCTTCGGCGCCGAAGGCGGCGACGATCTCGGGGTTCATCCGTTCGTCCCCGCCGGCCTGATGCGCCTGGGCCGCCTCGTCCCAGCGGCCGTAGGAGAACGGTGCGACGGCCTGCCAGCTGTCGGCGGAGGCCCTGCCCGCCACGATCGCCTCCAGGGCCGCGAACGCCTCGGGGAACCACGGTTCGTCCCGGCGCAGTCGCGCGGTCTCCAGCCGGAGGTCACCGGTGATCGTGAGGCCCACGGCCCTGACACTCGGGGTGATCAGCGCGAGTTTGCCGACGTTCTCCGGGTGACGGCTCACGTAGAGCGCGGCGAGATTGGCGCCGGCGCAGTGCGCGAGGAGGTCCATCCGGTCGAGGCCGAGGTGCTCGCGCAGGGCTTCGACGTCGTCGACGAGTCGGTCGCAGCGGTAGGTGGCGGTGTCCTCGGGAGTCGCGGACTCGCCGGTGCCCCGGAGATCCAGCCTGATCAACCGCCGGTGCGCGGAGAGTCCGCCGAGGTCGCCGAGGTACGTGGAGTCCGTCGGCCCGCCGGGCAGGCAGACCACCGCGGGGCCCTCTCCGCACACGTGGTAGGCGAGCTCGGTCCCGTCGTACGCGGAGAAGGTAGGCATGGTCAAGAGCCTGTCAGCGGCGTTCGGGCGGGAGCAACCGGGTTTCCGCGTTGCGAGTGCCATCGGACGCAACCGGGGTTCCGCGTCGCGAGTGCCATCGGATCGCGGGCGTCACGCCAGGCTGTCCCGCCAGGCCCGGTGCAGGTCCGCGAAGCGGCCCGTGCCCGCGATCAGGTCCGCCGGGGTGCCGTCCTCCACGATCCGGCCGTGTTCCATCACCAGGACCCGGTCGGCGATCTCGACCGTGGAGAGGCGGTGGGCGATCACCACGGCCGTGCGTCCGCGCAGCACCGTCGCCATGGCGCGCTGGACCGCCCGTTCGCCCGGGATGTCGAGGGAGCTGGTCGCCTCGTCCAGGATGAGGACGGCCGGGTCGGCCAGCAACGCCCGTGCGAACGCCACGAGTTGGCGCTGACCGGCGGAGATACGGCCACCTCGCTTGCGTACGTCGGTGTCGTAGCCGTCGGGCAGCGCGCTGATGAAGTCATGGGCGCCGATGGCCTTCGCGGCGCGCTCGATCTCCTCGCGGCCGGCGTCGGGGCGGCCGATGGCGATGTTCTCGGCGACCGTGCCGGAGAACAGGAACGACTCCTGCGTCACCATGATCACCCCGCGCCGCAGCTCGGGCACCGAGAGGTCGCGCAGGTCGACGCCGTCGAGCAGGACCCGCCCGGAGGAGGGGTCGTAGAAGCGGGCCACCAGCTTGGCGAGGGTCGACTTGCCGGCGCCGGTGGAGCCGACCACCGCCACCGTGGTGCCCGCCGCCAGGGTGAGGTCGAACCGGGGCAGGACCTCGCCGCCGGTGCGGTACGCGAACCGTACGCCGTCGAACACGACCTCACGGCCCGGGAGTTCACGGTCGGTGGCCGGCAGCTCCTTCGGCTCGGCGGGCTCCGGGACCGACGGGGCCTGGGCCAGCAGACCGGCGATCTTCTCCAGCGAAGCCGCCGCCGACTGGTACGAGTTGAGGAACATGCCGAGCCGGTCGATCGGGTCGTACAGCCGCCGCAGATACAGCACCGCCGCCGCCAGCACACCCAGTGCCAGCGACTCCGACGCCACCCGGTACGCGCCCCACAGCACGATCGCCGCGACCGTGATGTTGGCGACCACCCGAGAGCAGACCACATAGCGGGCCATCTCCAGGATCGCGTCGCCGTTCGTGCGCTCGTGGTGCCGGTTCAGGGCGCTGAACTCGGCGTCGTTCGCGGCCTCCCGGCGGAACGCCCGCACCGGACGGATCCCGTTCATCGTCTCCGCGAACTTCACGATCACCGCGGCGATCGCGCTGGACCGGGCCGTGTAGACGCTCGCCGCGCGCCGCTGGTACATCCGCACGAACCCGTACAGCGGCACGAACGACGCCAGCGCCGCCGCGCCGAGTCCCAGGTCCAGCCAGAGCAGCATCGCCGAGATGTAGACGAACGCGAGGATCACGCCGATGAGTTCCTGCAGGCCCTCGTTGAGCAGTTCGCGCAGCGACTCGACGTCCGTGGTGGACCGGGAGATCAACCGGCCCGAGGTGTACCGCTCGTGGAAGTCGACGCTCAGTGCCTGCGCGTGCCGGAAGATCCGGCCGCGCAGATCCAGCAGCACGTCCTGGTTCACCCGCGCGGACGCCCCGATGAACAGGTACTGCAGCCCGCCGGCCGCCAGCGCGCACGCCAGATAGCCGACCGCCACCGCGATCAGCGGACCGTGCCGGCCGTCCCGGAGCGCCGGTACGGCGCTGTCGATGGCGTACGCCACCAGCAGCGGGCCCGCCTGCACCGCGGCCTGCTGGAGCAGGAGCAGCACGCTCGCCACGACCACCCGGGCCCGCATCGGCGCGAGCAGGGAGCGCAGCAGCGCGAGGGTGGCGCCCGGGGGAGTGGGGAGGTCGTCGTGGTCGAAGGGGTCGTCGGCGGGGGCCCGGTGTGTGGGGGGCGCGGTGGTGGACCGGTCGCCGTCGTCGGGCGCCTTCTCCAGGGAGGTCGTCCCGCCCGACCGGCCCGCCGACTGCCCGTTCGCCACGCCGTTCGACTCCTCGTTCGACTCTTCGTTCGGTTCCTTGTTCGGCGCGGTGGTCAGGGGCGCCGTCATCGCTCGTCCTCCTCGGTGCCGGACATCAGATGGGCGTACTCGGTGTTCGTGCGCAGCAGTTCCTGGTGCGTGCCCACGGCCGTGACGCGGCCGCCGGAGAGCAGGGCGACCCGGTCGGCGAGCAGCACGGTCGACGGGCGGTGGGCCACGATCAGCGCGGTCGTCTCCGCGAGCACGCGGCGCAGCGCGGCCTCCACCGCGGCCTCCGTGTGCACGTCCAGCGCCGACAGCGGGTCGTCGAGGACGAGGAAGCGGGGCCTGCCGACCACCGCGCGGGCGAGCGCCAGGCGCTGCCGCTGGCCGCCGGAGAGGCTGAGGCCCTGCTCGCCGACCTGGGTGGCCGTGCCTTGCGGGAGCGCGTGCGCGAACTCCGCCTGGGCGATGGACAGGGCGCGGTCCAGCTCTGGTTCGCCCGCGTCCGGTGGGGCGCCCATCAGCACGTTCTCGCCGACGGTGGCCGAGAACAGGGTGGGTTCCTCGAAGGCCACGGCGACCAGGGCGCGCAGCGCGTCCCGGGGCATCTCGGTGATGTCGTGGCCGTCCAGGGTGATACGGCCGGAGGTCACCTCGTGCAGCCGGGGGACGAGGGCGGTGAGGGTGGTCTTGCCGGAGCCGGTCGCGCCGACCAGGGCCATCGACTCGCCCGGGCGGATGTGGAGGTCGATGCGGTCGAGGGTGGGGGGCGTGTCGGGAGCGGCGTCGGGGTAGCGGAAGGTGACGTCGTGGAACTGAAGCCCGCCCTGTTGCATGGTGCCGGTGCGAGTGCCGGTCTGGGTGCCGGTGGCGCTGTCGGGGAGGGGGCGCTGCTCGCTGGGAGGTGCCGCTGCGCCCACCCTCCCCCACTCTCGGCTTCGCTCGAGCGGGGGGACCCCCATCGCCCCAGCGGCACGACTGCCCGCAGTTAGGGCGGCATCCGTCGCCGACCCCTCCGGGGCCTCGTCCATCACCTCGAAATAGCGTTCCGTCGCTGTCGCCGCCTCCTGGCTCATCGCCAGGAGGAAGCCGATCGAGTCGACGGGCCAGCGGAGTGCGAGCGCGGTGGAGAGGAAAGCGACCAGGGTGCCCGCCGACAGCACGCCGTCGGCGACCTGGACGACGCCGAGGACGAGCGCCGCGCCGATCGCGATCTCGGGGAGCGTGACGATGACGCCCCAGATCGCCGACAGCAGGCGGGCCTTGCGCAGCTCGGTGCCGCGCAGTGTCCGGGACAGCTCACGGAACGCGCGCGCCTGGCTGCGGTGCCGCCCGAACCCCTTGATGATGCGGATCCCGAGCACGCTCTCCTCGACGACCGTCGTCAGGTCGCCGACCTGGTCCTGCGCGAGGCGCGCGACGGCGTTGTACTTCCGCTCGAAGACGACGCAGGTCACGATCACCGGCACGACGGGCCCCAGGATCACCAGCCCCAGCGTCCAGTCCTGGGCGAGCATGATGATCACGCCGACGACGATGGTCACCGCGTTGACCAGCAGGAACGTCAGCGGGAAGGCGAGAAACATCCGCAGCAGCATCAGATCGGTCGTCCCGCGCGAGAGGAGCTGACCGGAGGCCCAGCGGTCGTGGAAGGCGACCGGGAGGCGCTGCAGATGCCGGTAGAGATCCGCGCGCATCGACGCCTCGACCCCCGCGAGGGGCCGTGCCACGAGCCAGCGCCGCAGGCCGAACAGCAACGCCTCGGCGAGCCCGAGCAGCAGCAGGTACAGCGCGCCGAGCCACACGCCCGCCGGGTCCCGGTCGGCGACCGGTCCGTCCACCATCCACTTCAGGACGAGCGGGATGAACAGGCCCACGAGGGAGGCGACGATCGCGACGAACGCGGCGAAGGACAGCCGTACCCGCACGGGCCGCACATACGGCCACAGCCGCAGCAGCGTACGTACGGCGGACCGCCCCGCGGCCTTCTCGGGCGGCCCTGCCCGCTCGGGTTCCGCGGGCTCGGAGGCCGCGCCCGATTCCTCGGTCCGGTCGGGTTCCTCTGCGGTTGCACGTGTCGTGGGCATCAGCAGCGAGCCTACGGATCGCCACTGACAACGCCCACCGAGTTTTGGCCGGACCACCCTCGGCCGTGAGTCCTAGGACAGCCGCGCGACCCCGCTCCCGGCCTCCCGTCTCCCGTGCGGTCACCCACCTCCGCGAGACCCACCCACAGCCCTCCTCAGTCCCTCACCCTCAGCCGATCACCCGCAGCAGCAGGACGCACCGCGCCGGTACCGTCACCGTCTCGCCCGCCCGGTGGACCGCCCCCGGGCCCTCCCGCTGTTCCTCCCGGGACGTGTCGACGACCACCTCGTAGCGGCCGGCCCACGGCGTCCCCGGCAGCACGAAGCTCACCGGGCGGTCGCCGGCGTGCAGGACGGTGAGGAAGCTGTCGTCCAGGACGGGGGCACCCCGGGCGTCCCGGCCGGGGATGTCCCGTCCGGACAGATACATGCCCAGCGTCGCCGTGGGCGCGTACCAGTCCCGTTCGGTCATCTCGGTGCCGCGTGCCGTGAACCAGGCGAGGTCACGCAGGCCGTCGGCCGAGTGGGCGCGGCCCGAGAAGAAGGCCCGGCGGCGCAGGACCGGGTGGGCGTGGCGGAGCGCGATCAGCCGGGACGTGAGGTCGAAGAGGGCCTTCCAGGCGGGGTCCTCCAGCAGGCTCCAGTCGAGCCAGCTGATCTCGTTGTCCTGGCAGTACGCGTTGTTGTTGCCCCCCTGGGTGCGGCCCAGTTCGTCGCCGGCGACCAGCATCGGCACGCCCGTGGACAGCAGCAGCGTCGTCACCAGGTTCCGCAACTGGCGTCGCCGCAGCGCCCGTACGCGTTCGTCGTCCGTCTCGCCCTCGGCGCCGCAGTTCCAGGACCGGTTGTCGTCCGAGCCGTCCCGGTTCCCCTCCCCGTTCGCCTCGTTGTGCTTGCGCTCGTACGACACCAGGTCGCGCAGCGTGAAACCGTCGTGCGCGGTGATGAAGTTGACCGAGGCGTAGGGCCTGCGACCGCCCCACGCGTACAGGTCGCTCGACCCCGACAGGCGGTAACCGAGGTCCCGCACGTCCGGCAGCGCGCCCCGCCAGAAGTCCCGGACCGCGCCCCGGTAGCGGTCGTTCCACTCCGTCCACAGCGGCGGGAACGCCCCGACCTGGTAGCCGCCGGAGCCCACGTCCCACGGCTCCGCGATCAGCTTCACCCGCCGCAGCACCGGGTCCTGCGCGATGACCGCGAGGAACGGGGAGAGCATGTCGACGTCGTGCATCGAGCGGGCGAGCGCCGCCGCCAGGTCGAAGCGGAAGCCGTCGACGCCCATCTCCGTCACCCAGTAGCGCAGCGAGTCCGTGATCAGGCGCAGGACGTGCGGCTGGACCACGTGCAGGGTGTTGCCGCATCCCGAGTAGTCCGCGTAGCGGCGCGCGTCGCCCTGCAGGCGGTAGTAGCCCCGGTTGTCGATGCCGCGCAGCGACAGGCTCGGGCCGCGCTCGTCGGCCTCGGCGGTGTGGTTGTAGACCACGTCGAGCACGACCTCGATACCGGCCGCGTGCAGCGCCCGCACCATCCGCTTGAACTCCCCGACCTGCTGCCCGGTCGTGCCCGACGAGGCGTACGCCGCGTGCGGGGCGAAGTAGCCGATCGAGTTGTAGCCCCAGTAGTTGCGCATGCCCCGGCGCAGCAGATGGTCCTCGTGGGCGAACTGGTGCACGGGCAGCAGCTCCACCGCCGTCACGCCCAGCTTCACCAGGTGCTCGATCGCGGCGGGGTGCGCCAGACCGGCGTAGGTGCCGCGCAGCTCCTCCGGGATGCCGGGGTGGGTCATGGTGAAGCCGCGGACGTGCAGCTCGTAGATGACCGAGTCCGCCCACGGGGTCTTCGGGCGGCGGTCGTCCGCCCAGTCGTCGTCATCGTGGACGACGACCCCCTTGGGGACGTGCGGCGCCGAGTCCCGTTCGTCGCGCACGGTGTCGGCGACATGCTGCTCGGGCCAGTCCCGGACGTGCCCGTACACCTCCGGCGGCAGCCCGAACTCGCCGTCCACGGCCCGCGCGTACGGGTCGAGCAGCAGCTTCGCCGGGTTCCATCGGGCGCCGGTCCACGGGTCCCAGCGGCCGTGCACGCGGTAGCCGTACCGCTGCCCCGGCAGGACGCCCGGCACGAAACCGTGCCAGATCTCATGGGTCAGCTCGGTCAGCCTCAGCCGGGTCTCCTCACCCGCCTCCGAGAACAGACACAGCTCGACGGACTCCGCCCCGCCCGCCCACAGCGCGAAGTTGGTGCCGGCGACCCCGTCGGGGCCCACCCGGAACCGGGCACCCAGCGGTGTCGACGCACCCGGCCACACCGGCCTGCTCTCCGGCGCGGCCTCCTCCCGCCGGCCGCCGTTCAGCACGGTGGCGGGCCGCGCGGCCGGCACCCCCCGCGTCCCCTGTACTTCCTCCTGCTCGGCTGCGCTCGACACCTCAGGCCTCCCGCGGCTCGGTGGGGCGACGGAGAAGGGGAGCGAGATGTCCCGTCACCGCTCCCCATCGCGTCGTCCTCCCAAGGGTTCTGCCCAGAGCACGCCTCGCACTCACGTTTCCCGGGGGCGTGCGCCGTCGTTGGGCCGCACGTGAACCACGCACAGACGCACGCGCGCCGCGCCGGGGCCGCCCTGGCCGCCGCGCTCACCTGGGCCGGACTGCTCGCCGGGGTCGCCGGATGCTCCGCCGGACCGCCGCTCACCAGCGGAAAGGCGCCCGACGACACGATCCGGGTCACACCGGAGGACGGCAGCAAGGGCGTGCGCCCGGAGCAGCGCTTCGAAGTACAGGTGCCCAGTGGGCGCCTGGAGTCCGTCAAGGTGGTGAAGTCCCAGGACGCGCAGGAGTCACCCGTCCCGGGCCGGCTCTCCGCCGACGGGCTCACCTGGCGCCCCACCGGCTCACCGAAGCTCGCGCTGGCCGCCCGGTACACCGTCGACGCCGTCGCCCTCGACGGCCACGGCCGGCGCTCGGCACGCCACGTCACCTTCACCACACATGTCCCCGACGAGCGCTTCATCGCGTACGCCAAGCCCGAGAACCGGGCCACCGTCGGCACCGGGATGATCGTCTCCCTGGAGTTCAACCGGGTGATCGAGGACCGTGCGGCCGTGGAACGCGCGGTCGAGGTGACCGCCGAGCCCGCCGTCGAGGTCCGCCCGCACTGGTTCGGCGGGGGACGCCTCGACTTCCGTCCCGAGCGGTACTGGAGGCCGGGCACCCGGGTCACCGTCGCCCTGCGGCTGCGGGACGTGGAGGGCGCGCCCGGTGTCTACGGCCAGCAGGACCGGACGTTCTCGTTCACCGTCGGACGCCACCAGGTCAGCGTGGTCGACGCGGCCCGGCACACCATGCGCGTGGAACGCGGCGACGGTGTGCTCGCCACGCTGCCCATCACCGCCGGGGCGCCCAAGACCACGACGTACAACGGGAAGATGGTCGTCACCGAGATGCTGGAGGTGACCCGGATGAACGGGGCCACCGTGGGCTTCCGGAAGGCGAACGGCAAGAGCGAGTACGACATCCCGGACGTCCCGCACGCCATGCGCCTGACCACCTCCGGCACCTTCCTGCACGGCAACTACTGGGCCCCGGACGCCTTCGGCCGGGCCAACGTCAGCCACGGCTGTGTCGGCCTGCGCGATGTGAAGGGCGGCGATTCCGGCACCCCCGCGGGCTGGTTCTTCGACCGCAGCCTCGTCGGGGACGTCGTCGAGGTCGTGAACAGTGACGACAAAACGGTCGCTCCCGACAATGGCCTCGGAGGATGGAACATGGGGTGGAAGGAATGGAAAGCGGGTGCCGCGGTGAAGTAGACCGACATAGCGGCGACATGACACCTCGCCCGGCACCGGCAGGGGCAGCGCGCGCGATGATTCAAGTTGGGACTGAACGGTGACATTCACCGAGGCCAAATCATCCCGATCATCTGGTTAATGTACGTGCGTACGCGCACGCTGCGCGTAGGGGTGCGGGCCTGATCAGGCCGTGCGAGGGGAGAACAGAGAGTTGAACGGGCGACCGATATCGGGGGCGTCGGTTGGCGCGCGGACACGGCGGCGCAAGGGGGCCCTGGCCATGCTGCCGGTCCTGATGCTGCTCGCCGTCACCGCGTGCGGCGGGGGCGGGGACTCGGACTCCGGCTCCGGCGGCGACAAGGGCAAGGGCTCCGACAAGACCGCCTCCGACAAGGCGGCGGCCACCGGGGCCTCGGAGGCGGTCGTCTCCATCGCCCCGAAGAACGGCGCCGATGACGTGGCGACCAGCGGCGCGCTCGAGGTGACCGCCGCCAAGGGCAAGCTGTCCGAGGTCACGGTCGAGAACGACAAGGGCGAGAAGATCGCCGGCGAGATAGCCAAGGACGGCTCCAGTTGGAAGCCGTCCATCCACCTCAACTCGGCCACCGAGTACAAGGTGCACGCCGTCGCGAAGGACTCCGAGGGGCGTGAGGCCGCCGAGGACTCCTCCTTCACCACGCTGACCCCGAAGAACACCTTCGTCGGCATCTTCACCCCCGAGGACGGCTCGAAGGTCGGCGTCGGCATGCCGTTCTCGGTCCGCTTCACCCGGGGCATCACCGCGCCGAAGGACGTCGAGAAGGCCATCACCATCAAGACCGAGCCGGCCGTCGAGGTCGAGGGCCACTGGTTCGGCAACGACCGCATCGACTTCCGCCCGGAGAAGTACTGGAAGGCCGGCACCAAGGTCACCGTCGACCTCAACCTCGACGGCGTCGAGGGCCGCGACGGCGTCTACGGCGAGCAGAGCAAGAAGATCTCCTTCACCATCGGCCGCAGCCAGGTCTCCACGGTCGACGTCAAGAAGCTCACCATGAAGGTCGAGCGGGACGGCAAGGTCATCAAGACCATCCCGGTCACCACCGGCAAGCCCGGCATGGAGACCTGGAACGGCCAGATGGTCATCAGCGAGCGCCTGAGCGTGACCCGGATGAACGGCGAGACCGTCGGCTACGGCGGCGAGTACGACATCAAGGACGTGCCGGACGCCATGCGGCTGACCAACTCCGGCACCTTCATCCACGGCAACTACTGGGGCGGCGACGCCTTCGGCAACTACAACGCCAGCCACGGCTGCATCGGCCTGCGCGACACCCGCGGCGGCTGGGACCGCAAGGCGCCGGGTGCCTGGTTCTTCGACAACTCGATGATCGGTGACGTCGTGGTCGTCAAGAACTCCAACGACCGCATCGTCGACCCGGACAACGGCTACAACGGCTGGAACATGTCCTGGGACAAGTGGAAGGCGTAGCCTTCTCCGCTCGACGTACGGCTCCGGTGCGCTGTGACACAGCACACCGGAGCCGTTGTCGTTAGTCCCCGTTAACCTGCCTGCATGACCGTGCATCTCGAAGTCGCCGAAGGCGTGGGCACCATCCGCCTCGACCGCCCCCCGATGAACGCCCTGGACATCGCCACCCAGGACCGCCTCAAGGAACTCGCCGAGGAGGCGACGGACCGGGACGACGTCCGCGCCGTCGTCCTCTACGGAGGGGAGAAGGTGTTCGCGGCCGGCGCGGACATCAAGGAGATGCAGGCCATGGACCACGCGGCGATGGTCGCGCGGGCCCGGCCCCTCCAGGACTCCTTCAGTGCCGTCGCCCGTATCCCCAAGCCGGTCGTCGCGGCCGTCACGGGCTATGCGCTGGGCGGCGGTTGCGAGCTGGCGCTGTGCGCGGACTACCGGATCGCCGGGGAGAACGCGAAGCTCGGACAGCCGGAGATCCTGCTCGGGCTGATCCCGGGCGCGGGCGGCACCCAGCGGCTGTCCCGGCTCGTCGGCCCCTCCAAGGCCAAGGACCTGATCTTCACCGGCCGGATGGTCAAGGCCGACGAGGCCCTCGCGCTCGGTCTGGTGGACCGGGTCGTCCCCGCCGACGAGGTCTACAGCGCCGCGCACGAGTGGGCCGCGCGGCTGGCGCGGGGGCCGGCGATCGCGCTGCGGGCCGCCAAGGAGTCGATCGACGCGGGCCTGGAGACCGATCTGGAGACCGGGCTCGCGATCGAGCGGAACTGGTTCGCGGGGCTGTTCGCCACGGAGGACCGCGAGCGCGGGATGCGGAGCTTCGTGGAGGAGGGGCCGGGCAAGGCGAAGTTCGTCTGACGGCCACGTTCGTGTGACGGCCACGCGGGCACGGTCGACGCGTGCTGAATCCGGTCCACAAGTTCCGCCGAAGGGCTTGCAGTTGACGCGGTGTCTTACCCGTGTCCCTCGAAGGGGCGGTTTGCCCGAGCCTTAAGGCAGCCTTAAGAGGAGGGTGCCCAAAGAGGCTGCCGCTGACCGAAGTTCAGCCGGTTCACGCAGGTCAGGCGGGCTGTGACGGGCCGCTTGCTGCCTCTGGCATATGCCGAACGAAACCCCCGGAATGGTTGGTTCCGGGGGTTGTATTCCTGCGGAACGGCCCCGCGGGGCGCCCGGGACGGCCATGATGGGGGGCATGGCGGGGCTGGAGGGTATCGAACAGCCGCGGCGGCACGGGAGTGCGACCGCGGCGCGTTGGTCACCTGCGATCGAGGACGAACGGGCGCAGAAGGCACTGGAGTTGTTCGGCAATCCCACCGAGGCGGAGGTTCCGCTCCCGTCCCGTCCCGAGTCCGCGGCCACCGCGCGGCGGCTCGCCCAGGTCGTCGTCCTGCGCCAGTGGCGACTGTCCCCGAAGATGACCGAGGACGCCGTCTTACTCGTCTCCGAACTCGTGGGCAACGCCGTACGGCACACCGGCGCCCGCGTCTTCGGACTCCGTATGCGCCGCCGCCCGGGCTGGATCCGCGTCGAGGTCCGCGACCCCTCGCGCGGGCTGCCCTGTCTGATGCCGGTGCAGGAGATGGACATCAGCGGACGGGGCCTGTTCCTGGTGGACAAACTCTCGGACCGGTGGGGCGTGGACCTGCTGCCGCGAGGCAAGACGACCTGGTTCGAGATGAGGGTCGCGGACCGCTAGGGCCCATCCGACGGACTCCGCTCCCGTCGCCACGCGCGCACCTCCGCCGATCGGACGAATCGCCCGTATTCGCGGTGAACCTCCCTATAAAGGTCGCGTGACCACGCCCCGCACCCCCCTCAAGCAGCACAACCTCGTGCAGCGCGCCCTGCTCGCGGCCGCCGTCCTCGCCGCCGTGGCCGCGTGCGGCTCCGGAACCGGGACCACCGAGCAGGAGCAGCGCGTCCGGGCCGACCGGGCCGCCGCCGAGGCCGAGGCCGCCGAGCGGAAGAAGAAGCAGCGGACGGCGGTCCGGGGACTGCGCGGCATGCCGCCCGTGCTGGACCTCCGGGACGTCTACGCCGCCGACCGCCCGAACCGGCTCTCCCCGGTGGTCAAGGACTTCCCCTCCCGGGTGTACGTGCCCAACAGCGAGTCCGACACGGTCACCGTCATCGACCCGAAGACGTACGAGATCATCGAGACGATCCCGGTGGGCCGCCAGCCCCAGCACGTCGTCCCGTCCTGGGACCTGAAGACCCTGTGGGTCAACAACAACCGGGGCCACACCCTCACCCCCATCGACCCGAGAACGGGCAAGGCGGGCAAGCCGGTCGAGGTGCACGACCCGTACAACCTGTACTTCACCCCCAACGGCGAGTACGCCGTCGTCATGGCCTCCCTCGACCGCGAACTGGTCTTCCGCGACCCGCACACCATGAAGCGGATCAAGACCGAGCCGGTCTCCTGCTACGGCGTCAACCACGCCGACTTCTCGCTCGACGGCACGTACTTCATCGTGTCCTGCGAGTTCAGCGGCGAACTGCTCAAGGTCGACACCGAGAAGATGAAGGTCATCGGGCAGCAGAAGCTGCCGTTCGAGGGGGCCATGCCGCAGGACGTGAAGATCTCACCCGACGGCAAGCGGTTCTACATCGCCGACATGATGGCCCACGGCATGTGGGTCCTGGACGGCGACACCTTCGACGAGCCGACACTGCTGCCCACCGGCAAGGGCACCCACGGCCTCTACGTCGGCCGCGACTCCCGCGAGATGTACGTCTCCAACCGCGGCGAGGGCACGGTGTCGGTCTTCGACTTCACGAAGGGCGAGCTGACCAAGAAGTGGCACCTGCCCGACGGCGGCAGCCCCGACATGGGCGGTGTCTCCGCCGACGGCAAGGTCCTGTGGCTCTCCGGCCGCTACGACTCCGAGGTGTACGCCATCGACACCCGCACCGGGGAACAGCTCGCCCGCATCCCCGTCGGCAGCGGCCCGCACGGCCTCGCGGTCTACCCGCAGCCCGGCCGCTACTCCCTGGGGCACACGGGGATCTTCCGGTGACGACGAGGCGACTAGCGATCTCGCGGTCCCGTCCCGGCACCTTCCGGTGACACATGACAACCGGGCGGGCTGACACGCCTCCATACGAGTGAGGGTCCCCGGCCCGGCGCCGCGCAGCCGAGATCGTGATCGGCATGATCACTTCTCGTGCGCGGCGCCGGGCCGCCGCCGTCGTCCTGTCCCTCTCCGCCGTCCTCGCGACCTCCGCCGCGACCGCCCCGGCCCAGAGCCCCACCGCGGACCTCACCTCGGCCAAGGCCGCCGCCGCTGCCTTCGCGGGGGCTGCCGCCCCCACCTGCCCCCAGTTCGAGGACCCCGCGCACGCCGCCGCCGACCGCCGCGTGGACATCGACCGCATCACCCCCGAGCCGGTCTGGCGCAAGAGCTGCGGCACCCTCTACCGCAGTGACAGCCGGGGCCCGGCCGTCGTCTTCGAGCAGGGCTTCCACCCCAAGGACGTCATCGACGGGCAGTACGACATCGAACAGTACGTCCTGGTCAACCAGCCCTCGCCGTACGTCTCCACGACCTACGACCACGACCTGTACAAGACCTGGTACAAGTCCGGCTACAACTACTACATCGACGCCCCCGGCGGCGTCGACGTCAACAAGACCATCGGTGACCAGCACAAGTGGGCCGACCAGGTCGAGGTGGCCTTCCCCGGCGGCATCAGGACGGAGTTCATCATCGGCGTCTGCCCGGTCGACAAGAAGACGAAGACGGAGAAGATGAGCGAGTGCGAGAGCAACCCGCACTACGAGCCCTGGCACTGACACCGCCGCCCCGCCGGGCCCGCGCGGTCACCGGTCCCCGCGCGGCTGCCGGGGGATGAGCAGGATCTCCGAGCCCACCGGGCGGTAGCCCGCCCCCTGGAACGCCCGCACGCTGCGGGCGTTCCCCGGCGCGATCTGCGCCCACAGCGGCTCGGCGACGAGATGGCGTGCGGCGCGCACCAGCGCCCGGCCCAGCCCCCGCTGCCGTACGCCCTCGTCCACCTCGACCGAGACCTCCAGCCGCCCGGCGATCCCCCGGCCCGTCGTCAGGACACCGCCGTCCACCGTCCAGACCCGTACGTCGTCACGGCGCCGACGCGCGTACACGACACGCGGGTGGCAGGCGTCCATGATCTCCCGCACCGGGAGCGGCGGTTCGCCGGGCAGGGGTGAGGCGACCAGCATCGCGTCGATGGTCTCGGACGTACGGCCGGTCCGTTCCATGAGGGCCGCCAGGAACCGCGGGTTCATGCTCGCGGACAGCGCGTCGCACTCCGTCGCGGCGAGACTCGCGCGCACCCACTCCGGATCCTCGTCCGTGAACACGACGGAGTGCGCCGTGAAACAGAGGACCCCCGCGTCCCGGGGGGAGTGCTGGGCGACGACGGTCGTACCGCCGTCGGCGGGCGGGAAGATCCCCTCGGCCGCCGCGTCGACAATGTCCCGCAGACTCTCCATCGCCGTGCTTCCGCCCCTGTCCTTGAGTCTCCACCCACTGGAAGGCCCACACTCGCAGACGTGATCGAGAACGGCACCGAACTTTTCACCATCGGGCAGCTCGCCCGCGGCTCCGGTCTGTCCGTCCGCACCATCCGCTACTGGTCGGACGAGGGCGTCCTGCACCCCGTCACCCGCAGCGCGGGCGGCTATCGGCTGTACGACGCCGAGTCCGTCGCCCGGCTCGAACTCGTCCGCACCCTGCGGGAACTGGGCCTCGGCCTGGACCACGTACGGCAGGTGCTCGCGGGCGAGACGAGCGTCGCGGAGGTCGCGGCCGCGCACGTGGCCGCGCTGGACGCGCAGATCCGCGCCCTGAGGGTGACCCGGGCGGTGCTGTCGACCGTGGCGCGACGCGGCTCGACCGCGGAGGAGATGACGCTGATGAACAGACTGGCCCGGCTGTCCGCCGCCGAACGGGGGCGGATCATCGACGATTTCATGGAGGAGACCTTCGGTGGACTCGACACCGCCGACCCCGACATCCGCACCCGGCTGCGGTTCAGCCTCGCGGACCTGCCGGAGGACCCCACGCCCGAGCAGGTGGACGCCTGGGTGGAACTGGCCGAGATGCTCCAGGACCAGGGGTTCCGGGCGCGGATGCGGCAGACCGTCGAGTTCAACGCGGCGGACCGGGGGCCGGAGGTGGCGGCGGGTACCTCCCTGTGGTTCATGAGCCGTCTGGTGCGGCTGGCGGGGGAGGCGCTGCGGGACGGTGTCGACCCGGCCTCGCCCGCTGCCGAGGAGGTGCTGGCGGGGCTGCTGGGCGACGCCGACCGGGCCGTCCTGCTGGAACGCGTCACCTCGGCGGCCCACGCCGAGCTGGCCCGCTTCCGGGAGCTGGCCGCGCTGGTGCGGGGCGTGGAGCCGCTGTCGGCGCACACCGAGGAGTTCGCGTGGGTGGTCGCCGCACTGCGCGCTCGGGAGGCCGGTTAATCTGACCTGCGTCAGTAGGACTGTCGGCAGGACTGCCCGGACGGGGCAGGGCACCAAGAAGGGGCGGATCGGTGGCGGACATCGAGGCAGCGCGCAAGGAGTTCCAGCGGATCGACGCGGACGGTGACGGGTTCATCACCGCCGCCGAGTTCAAGACCGCCCTGGCCCAGGAAGGCGACTGGAACGTCACCGAGTCCGTGGCGGAGGTCATCATCCGCACCCGCGACCTCAACGGCGACAAGCTCCTGTCGTTCGACGAGTTCTGGGCCCACCTGAGCAAGTGAGCCGAGCGGCCGAGGGGCGTTCTCCGTCATGTGCGACGGAGGGCGCCCCTTCGTCGTGCCGGGGGAATAGCGGAGGACGGGTCGAGGTTGGCCCGGGTAATGCATGCACGTGCATGAACTACGGAACCCCGGAGATCTTCCCCTCTCCTCGAACACAAGGGCGGCCTGACATGAAGATCGGCATCATCGGCGCGGGCAACATCGGCGGCAACCTCACCCGGCGGCTCACCGCCCTCGGCCACGACGTCTCCGTCGCCAACTCCCGAGGCCCGCACACCCTCACCGCGCTGGCCGAGGAGACGGGCGCGACCCCGGTCCCGGTGGCGGAAGCGGCACGGGGCGCCGAGGTCGTCGTGGTCACGGTCCCCCTGAAGGCGGTCCCCGACCTGCCGTCCGGCCTGTTCGACGAGGCGGCCGACGGGGTCGCCGTCATCGACACCGGCAACTACTACCCCCGGCAGCGCGACGGCAGGATCGCCGCCATCGAGGACGACGGCCTCACCGAGAGCCGCTGGACCGAACGGCACCTGGGCCACCCCGTCATCAAGGCCTTCAACGGCACCTACGCCCAGGACATCCTCGACCGCCACCGCCCCGCCGGCGACCCCGACCGCATGGCCCTCCCCGTCGCCGGCGACGACGAGGCGGCGAAGGAGAAGGTCCGCTCCCTCATCGACGACCTCGGCTTCGACACCGTCGACGCCGGCGGCCTCGACGACTCCTGGCGCCAGCAGCCCGACACCCCCGTCTACGGCCTCCAGGCCGGAGTGGAGGCCGTGACCAAGGCCCTGGCCGAGGCGTCTCCGGAGCGGCCGGCGGACTTCCGGGGCTAGCCCGGCTCCAGGGACCGGCACGGTGCCGTCACTCCGAGGTCAGCCGGGCGCTCAGCAAGGTCGCCCGGCTGAGTTCGGTGCCCGGAGCGTGTTCCTCGTTGAACAGGGTGACGAGGCCGCGCGGGGCCGCCCACTGTTCGTGGAAGTCGGGGACGGCCCGCAGATCGTCGAGGAGCAGGGACGTCACGTACGCCAGCTCGGTGGGGCGGTCGCCCCATCCGTCGCCCCACCAGAAGTGGTGGGGCGCGGTGCAGGGCGCGGGAACGACCAGTCCTGCGTCGGTCGTGATCCAGGCGGTGTCCCGCAGCACGACGGAGGCCAGTTGTCCGCTCGCGGGCAGCGACAGCGGGGCGTAGAACCGCCATCTGCCTCGCTCGGACGCGTCGCCGCCGGTCCGAAGGGCGGGCATGCCGGTCAACGGGTCGACGAAGAAGGCCTCCGCCTGCGTGCCGCGGGCATGAGCGAGCGTGACGTGTGCCGCGGTCGGGTCGCACTCGACAAGGCGCTCGATCCACCGTTCGACCGTCGGATCGGGCCGCTCGACCTCGGTGACGGCACCGTACGGCAGCAGCTCCGGATCGTAGGCGCGGGCCGCCTGCAGAGCGGCGGCCGCGTCGGGCTCGTAGCTGTCGCCGACCGCCCTCCAGCCCGCTGAGAGGAGCACTCGGTCCTCGCTCTCGGGGAGGGGGTGATCCGTGACGTCGGGGCGGGCGGCGACGACCGTGCGCTCCGCGTCCTCGGACCTGCCGTAGAGCCTGACGGTCCGTTCGACGTCGTCGACACGTTGGTTGCGCATGGCGTTGGCCATGTCGTCGAGCGCCGTGCGGGCGGCGGCGGGGAGCGAGGTGTTCCGCGCGGCTCGCCGCAGTGTCGTCTCGTCCTCGTCGGCGGGGACGCGGACGACAGCGGGCTCCGCGCCCGGACGCCACTCGGTGACCAGGTCGGGCAGCCGCAGCAGGGAGGGCCACCAGGGGAGGGGCTGCCCCGCCAGGGTGCCGACGACGCCCCAGTCCGCCTCGTACTCGATGTAGGGCTGCGCCGTGTCGGCGGCCCAGAGGGCCGGGCCGGTGAGGCCCAGGTCCCCGTACAGGGAGCACACGGTGACGATTCCGTGGGTGTCCCGCTCCTTGGAGAGGGAAGCGGCCACGGCCGAGGCGGCCCCCCGCTCGGTGGTGTGCACGATGCGGATGATTCCGAGATCGGTCACCCAGTCGACGGCCGGGCCGTACGGGGTCCGCGTGCCGCCGTGCCAGTGACCGGGCTGGGGGGTGCCGGGCAGGGGCCTGCGCAGAAGGGCGCCCCGGTGGGTGAAGGCCGGGGTTTCCGCTGCCCAGACGTAGACCTCTGAGGCACGCCACAGGACGCTGCCGGGTCTGTCCCGGTCGCCGTGCCGACCGTCGGGCTGGGGAAAGTTCTCGTACCGTCGGCTCAGTCCGCGCACGGTGAACGCCTGGTGACCGAGGAGCTGGCGGAGTTCTCTCCGGCCGAGGTGCTGAGCGCGGCGCATCCTGCGGTACCGCCGGTCGCTCATGGGCGGCGGGCCCTGCCGGGCGGGCTGTCTCTCGCCGTCGTCCGGCGTGAGTGCCTCAGGGGGATCCGCCGCCGTGCTCGTCCCATGGGGCCGGACGCGGTGGAGCTGCCATGCCGTGCGGAGGCGTTCCAGGGCGAGCCGCGCGCTGTCGGCCGAGACGCCCAGTTCGAGGCGGGCGGCGCCGAGTTGTTTCAACCGCTCGGTGTCGGTCAGCAGCCGGTTGGGGCCGGTCTCCTCGTCCGAACGCCGTGGGACGAACACGTCGACCATGGTCATGGCGAACAGCATGTACGCGGAGAGTTCAGCCCACTGTGCCCGCAGGCTGGCGTCCGTCGGCGCGTCCCTCGACGCTATGCGGTGCAGTTCCCGGTGGAGCGTCCGCCGTACGTCCGCGCCGGGGGGAACCAGACGCAGTCTGTCCACGGATCCGTGCAGGTCGTGCAGGAGTTCCCCCGAGGCGGCGTCATGGGGCTGGGACCCGAGGACGACACGGAAGCCGGAGAGGGTCTCGCTGACCTCCTCCAGGAGAAGACTTCCGGCGATGCCGCGGAGATCCGTCCTGTCCGTGCGGTGTCGGATCTCGACGACCTTGCGGGTGAAGCGGATCAGATCGCGGGGAAGCCCGCCGGAAAGGGCGTACACGAGGGCCACGAACGGATTCGTGAAACCCGGTACCCGCGTCTGGAGCAGAACCCGCGCTTCTTCCAGGCTGCGCGGCTCCAGAGGGAGGATGTCCTCCAGAGAACTGTCGGTGACGTCCCGGACGGGCAGGCCCCGGCGGATGAAGGCCGCTCCGACGTCCTCCGACACGGACAGCAGGAAGTACACGTTGGGTATCGCGAAGATCGCCTTGATCTCGGCGAGGAAGGCCCGGGCCTGTTCCGTCGACCCGAGCCGATCCAGTTCGTCGATGCCGATGAAGACCTTGTGCTCGTTCGCGCGGCGGGTGTACTCGCTGATCTGGGTGAGCAGTTCACGGAACTCCATGACGAGTTCCGGATAGGTCAGAGCCCGGGACGCGGAACCACTGGTGCGGGCCAGACCGAGGGTGAGTGCGCTCACGGCGGTGAGCCCGGCGTTGTGGGTCGTCCCCGAGGTCTGCATGTGCCGCAGCAGATGCAGGTAGTTGTGGCAGGCGCGCACGAGATGCTTTCGCCCCCTGCTCGCGAACAGGGACCGCGGCAGGCTCCGCGCGATGATCAGAACTCCCAGGCCCACGAAGACCGCACGGGTGATTCCCGGGTGTTCCTGCCAGGCGGAGTGGTAGGCGTCCTGAAGCCGGCCCAGCCAGTGGACCGTCGCGGCCCTCCCCTCGGACTCGGCCCAGCGATACGTGCCTCTGGCCCAGCTCTCGAGGCCGATGGCGAGCAGGAACGCTCCCGCTGAGGCCATGCCGAGCCGCCATAGGCACCGCACGAGACGCCGGACGACGCCGGTGGGGCGTATACGCAGCAGAAAGGGTTCGTGAGCGCCCTGACCGAAGCGATCGAGGAAGTCGCGGCAGACCTGCTGGAACAGGCTCAGCAGGAATTCCTCCGGGCGGTAGTTGGCCGGGGTCTGCACGATCACGTGGAACTGGTGTGTCGCCCCCGCGCCTTCGAGGCGGCCCTCGCAGGCCTTCCTCAGCAGCGTCGACTTTCCCACGCCGCGGGGGCCGCAGAGCGCGATCGCCCCACCGTCCATCTGGTCGAGCTTGTGACGCAACGACGCCTCGGCCCGGCTCGACACCCAGAAGCTCGGGTCGTGGGCGTGCAGCAGACCCCTGTGGTGTCGCGTGACCAGCAGTGTGTCGTGTTCCGGGCCCAGGAGGTCGGTGATCTTACGGCTCATCACGGGCACGAGCGTCCGACTCAGACGGAAGCGACTCCACCGCGCCAGAATCGGATACGCCCGCGCCGCCCACCAGCGCCATCGGACATAAAGGAACACCGCCCACAGTTGACGAGTGAAGTTGTCCCTGCCTGCCGGCTCGTGGAAGTCCCCGAGCGCGGCGAGCGCCACCCAGGACAGCAGAAGCACATCGCCCCACCAGGCCATCCCCACGGCTCGGGACAGAAAAAGGCGCACAAGCGCGGCGATGATGACGGTGCCCAGAAAGACGATCCCCGCCGGGGAGCAGCGGGCCGCCGCCGTACGGAACTCGGTACGACTCCGGTCCAGGCGCTCCCCGAGCCGCCACAGCCGCTCGTACTGTCCCTCCCGATCCAGCACGGTGTCCACGACGGTGTCCTCGTGCATGACGGCGCGCAACGCCGTGGCGTCGATCTCCAGGCGGTTCAGGGACAGATAGGTCTGGATGTCCTCGTGCTTGAGTGCTCGCTCGACCGCTCGGCCGTAGAACTCGCGCACAGAGTCCGGCTCTTCGTCCCACACGCCCATGCCCGGCATTCTCGCCTGCGGTGATCCTTCAGGCACCCTCGGCCCACGACTTGAGCGCGGCCTTGCTCGTGAAGTCCGCGACGTTCTTGTCGATCGGGTTGTCGGTGTACTGGTGGAAGCGCCACTTGGCCTTGATGCGGGGTTTGCCGGCGGTGACGTAGTCGGCTATCCACAGGCCGTCGGCGGCGTAGGACGTGGAGTCGACGGACAGCCAGAAGTGGCGGTTGCAGTAGAGGATCACCCGGTGGTCCGGGCGGAGTCTCTTCAGGGCGCGGAGGAAGCGGTCCTTCTCGGCGTTCGTGGCGTGGGTGCCCTCGCCGGTCGTCTCCCAGTCGACGGCGAGGATGTCGCCCGCCCGCTCCGGAGCCTTGGCGACGAAGTACTCGGCCTGGGCCGTCAGGTTCCCCGGCCAGAGGAAGTGGTAGAAGCCGACGACCAGGCCCGCCTCGCGCGCGGTCCTGGTCTGGGCGGCCAGTTTGGGGTTGGTGTACGTGCGCCCCTCGGTGGCCTTGACGAAGACGAAGGAGAGGCCGGTGGTGTCGTACGAGGAGGACTGGTAGGAGCTGACGTCGATGCCGCGCAGCATGGGGTCTCCGGGAGGGGTGGGGGGGAGTCAGTCGGGTGGGGCGCCGGTGGTGCTCCGCCCGGTGGCGATCCGGTCGGCCAGGGTCGTGACGTCCGCGAGGAGCGCGGCGGGTGGCACGGCGAGGTCGAGGGTGTGGGCGGTGACGGTGATGCCGGACCGGCGGACGACGTGGGGCGCGGGGTCCGCCCCGGCGGCCGGGGTCGCGGCCGCGTAGATCAGGTGGCCGTGGGGGAGGCCGAGGGCGGTGCAGTACGCGAGCAGTTGGTAGAGGTGGGACGTGGGTGGGGTGCTCGGGGTGACGTACGCGTATTTCGCGTCCGCCACCGAGACGGGCCGGCCGCCCCGGTAGAGCACCAGGTCCGGGCGGAACGGGACGCGGGCGGCCTCGTCCAGCCGGTGGTGCGTCTCCTGCGCGGCGCAGCGCACGCCGTGGCGGGCGAGGGCCGCGGTGAGGGTCACGGTCAGGAACCGTTCGAAGACCGCCGGCATGTCCAGCAGGAAGCCGTCGGTGGGGAGCGGGGTCCCGCCCTCCGGCTGGACCGAACGGTGGGTGAGGAGCAGTTCCGCGAGGCGGAGCGCCGGGGCGTAGCGGGCGTTGAGCCGTGTCGGGGTCCAGCCCGGGAGCGGTGCGCCGGGGTGGAGGAGACGGACCCCGCGCAGGTGGTCGGTGAGGTGGCGCAGGGCGAAGCGGGTGCGGGCGGGCACGCCGGGCAGCCGGGCGGCCAGACGCAGGGCGGCCAGGAGAACGCGGTTCTCCGCGATGTCCGGGGTGTGGTCGTCGTAGCGGACGGCCACGGGCAGGGGCAGGCCCACGCGGCGGAGCTGGTCCGCCGTCCGGACCCGGCCCCTGATCAGCGGGAGGTCCTCCTCGACCGTGCGATAGCCGTGCAGGACCCCGGACCGCAGGGTGCGGCGCGCGACACGGGCGAGGAGGTCCGCGAGGGCGGGCAGCAGCTCGTCCGCCGTGGCCGCGGTGACCTGCTCCGGTTCGGCGTGCCAGGGGTCGGTGGGGGAGTGGGAGAGCAGGAACAGCAGGTCGCGGACCGGGAGTTTGGGCCGCAGCAGCAGTTCGATCGCCTCGCCCGCCGGGGTGCGCAGCCGGACCAGGCCCACCTTCTGCTTCCCCGTCACCCGCCAGCGACCGCCGGCCGCCGGGGTCAGCCGTACGGCGCCGGGGGCCGAGAGCAGCCCCGCGACCTGGTCGGCCGTCAGCTCCCGTACGGTGCCGGGCCCGGTCTCGTCGACGGTGAGCCGGAGCGGGGGAGCCACGGCCCTTCTGACTCCGACTCCGGCTCCGACTTCGGCTCCGGGGAGCGCGGTCGTCATGAGCCCAGTGCCGCGCGCAGGGAGGCCAGACCGTACTCCTCCTCGACATCCACCCCCGTGCCGTACTCCTGGTCCTCCAGCAGGGGCAGGATCTGCGTGCGCCAGATGAGGTCGAGACCCTCGGGGCGGGCCGCGCCGGGCTTCATCAGGTACGACGGGCCGATGGCACGGTCCGCGTCGCCGAGGCGGCGGTTGAGTTCGTCCAGGAGGCGCGCGGGCAGTTCCGGCAGACGGTGGCGGCGCAGCCAGCGGTCGAGGAGACCGTGCACCGGCGGCCGCTCCGGGGAGAGACGGCGGAAGGCGAAGCGGCGGCGCATCGCCGCGTCGACGAGGGCGATCGAGCGGTCCGCCGTGTTCATCGTGCCGACGAGGAACAGATTGCCCGGCAGGTGGAACGGGTCGTGCGGGCTGTACTGGGTGGTGACCGGCTCGTCGCGGTACTCCAGCAGGAAGTACAGCTCACCGAAGACCTTCGCCAGGTTGGCCCGGTTGATCTCGTCGACGATCAGGACGTACGGGTTGGCCGGGTCCTTCCGCGCCCGCTCGGCCAGCAGTTTCAACGGGCCCGGGACGACGTCGAACACCACCGAGCCGGAGCCGCCCGCCGCGCTCTCGCCGGGTACCGGGCGGAAGCCCTCGAAGAAGTCCTCGTAGGTGTAGGACGGGTGGAACTGGACGAGCTCCACCCGGTCCGGTCCCGCCAGGTGCCGGGCCAGGGCCCGGGCCAGATAGGTCTTCCCGGTTCCGGGCGGCCCGTGGAACACGAGCTGGCGCTGCTCCTGGAGCTGCTGGGCGGTCTCCGCCAGCCAGGGCAGGGGCATGAGCAACTGCTCGGCCAACTCCTCCGTCACGGGCGGCAGTTCGAGGGGCTTGGTGACGTCGGCCGTGATCAGCGGCTCGGCCACCCTGTCCTCCAGGCCGGCGCGTTCCGCGAGTTCGGCCGCCACGCTGCTGATGTCGTACACCGTGGGGGGCCGGGTCAGACGGCTCTGTACGGCGTGGGGCAGCTCCGCGCGCCTCAGCGGCCGCTCGGCGGTGGCCCAGCGCACCGGCAGCCGCCGCGCGTTGTCGAGGCCGTCCGAGGTGTCGTACACCGCCGGGCCCTCGACCGTACCGACGTGGACCTCGTCCGCGGTCACGGTGGCCACCAGGTCGCCGGGCTGTATCAGCGTGAGGAAGGCGTGCAGTTGGTACACGGACTGTCCGCGCGACTGGGTGCTGTCGTCGGGGAGTCCTTCCAGCACGGTCCGCTGGATCTCCTGCTTGGCCGTGCCCGCAGGGATGTCCGGCAGTTCCTTCCAGGACACCGAGCAGTAGCCCCGCTCCAGCCAGTCCGGCACGACGTTGCGTCCGTCGACGTTGAAGCCGCGCACCAGCCAGCCCCGCTGCTCGTGCTCGACGGCGGTGTGCCGCCACCGGCTCACCCAGGGGTCGGCGTAGAACCACACCCGCTCCCCGCTGCGCGCGTCCAGGATCTTCCGCAGCTCCAGCAGGTCGCGGTCGTCGTCGCCGGTGACCTCCGGCAGTTCGTCGGCGAACGCCTTGACGATCTCCTGCTTGTGGTGGGCGCTGGCGATCGGCTGGAAGACGTCGGGGAAGAGGCAGTAGAGCAGGACATGGATCTGCGCGCGGCCCTTCTTGTGGCCGACGGAGCGCTGGACGTCCAAGCACTCCTCGCGGAACCGCCACGGGTCGCGCAGTACGGCGTCCCGCTCGGCGAGGGGCAGGCCCGCGAGCCGTTCCACCAGCAGGACCAGGATCTGGAACTGGGCCCAGCGGTAGTTGAGGAAGCCCTGGCCGCCGTTCAGGAACCCCGTCAGGCCCCGCTCCATGTGCTCCGGGGTCGCCAGGTGGGCGAGGCCGGCCCAGGAGAGGACCTCGCCGAGGATCTGGAGCTTCTTCCTGAGGCCGATCTGCTCGGGCTTGAGCGGGGCCATGTTCACGAAGAGCAGTTCGGCCGCCAGGACGACGGTGGCGGCCGGAGCGCCGTCGAGCTGGCGGCTCAGCTTGACCAGGAACGTGTCCGACGACTCGTCCGGCCGGTCCACGAAACGAGCGCGCAGATCGGACGCCGTCGCCTCGGTCCAGGCGTCCGTCTCCGGTGCGAACGCCGACTTCCCGCCCAGTAGCCCGTCATGGAAGACGCGCCGTACCTCCGCCGCGACCTCGGCACCCACCGGCTGGTCCGCTCCCATGCCCACCGCCCGCCCCTCTCACGTTCGAAGTGCCCACCCTAGGAGGGGCCTTGGCACACGTCACGTGACGGGGGCGGGTCGGCGCGGTCGCCGGGCCGGTTTCAGCTGGTGCCGCTGGAGCGGCCGAAGAACTCGATCTCGGCTATCGCGACCTGCTTCTTGGCGTCGGCGCCGTAGGCGGAGCGGAGGGTGAAGCGGACGGTCTCCGCGTCGCCGACGCGGAACTTGCGGCGCTGGCCGCCGGCGCTCTGGTCGAGGGTGAGGATCTTGGTGGAGACGGAGCCGTCGGCGGCGGTGATCTTCGCCTCGATACGGTGCGGGCGGGCCGACTCCGAGCGCTGGTCCGCGTTCTTGGAGACGCCCGGGGTGATGACCACGTCGAGCAGCCGCGTCGGCTCCTCGAAGCGGGCCTCGATCCACTCGCCCTCGCCGGACTGGGTGACACCCGGGCCCCACCACGTGTTGCTGTACGTGTCGAAGGCCAGCTGCGGCTTGTGGCCGGGGAACGAGCGGGACGCCTTGAAGCTGTCCGGGACGACCGACGCGCGCTTGGCGAAGTGGTCACGGGTCGCCTGGTAGGCGTCGTCGGCCTGGAAGGCGAGGGTGACGATCAGGGTGAGGACCAGGGCGCCGACCAGCCAGCTGAGGATCTGGCCGAAGCCGCGCCGAAGCCGGGGGCGGTCGCCGGCCCACGGGGTCTCGGTGTCGCGGCCGGTCAGCACCCGGCGCCACCACGGCAGCCGGGCCGGTGCCTCCGTACGGCCGGCCATCGGCATCGCGCAGCGGGCGCAGAAGTGCCGGTCCGGCCGGGTGGGGGTCCCGCACCACGGGCAGGGCACCCCGCCCTCGGTGCCGAACTCCGGCTGCGGGGCGCGCACTTGGGGGCGCTGCACATCGGGGCGGCCCGGCAGCACGGGGGCGACGGCCGGCTCCGCGGGCGCGCGGGGCTCGGGGTCGGCCACCGGGACCAGGAGGGACCGGGCGCGGTCGGCGGCGGAGGGGGAAGGGGAGGGCGCCGCCGGGGCTTGGGAGGTGTTGTGCGTCGGAAGGGGGGTGGTGGGGTCCTCGTCGCCGGGGTGGGGGTGAGGGGCCGTCGGGGTCTGGGGCTGGGCCTGGACCTGGGGTTGGACCTGGGGTTGGGGCTGGGTGCGGGCCTCGTGGGCGGCGGGGGCCGCCGGGGCGGTCGTCGGGTGGGCGGCGGCGGGTGCGTCCGTGCCGGCCGGCGTGCCGGGGGCCGGGTCGCGTACGCCGGTGGCGGCGGCCGGGGCCGTCACCGCCGGGGTCGTTCCCGCCTGGGCCGTGTCGTGCGCGGTGCGGGCCGTACCGGTTCCGGCGCCCGGGTGGGCGAAGGCGTCCCAGCCGGGTTCGCCGCCGGTGGCGGGGCGGTCGGCGCCCGCCGGGGTCGGCGTGGTGGCCGACGCGGGTGCCGGGGTCGTGGCGGTGGACGCGGGGGCTGGGGCGGGGCGGTTCGCGGGCGCGTCCGGTGTGCGTGCGCCGTCGGCCGGGGCCTCGCTCGTCGCGGGTGCGGCCTCGCTCCTGGCGGCGCCGGTGCCGGACCAGCCGAGTACCGCGCCGCACGCGTCGCAGAAGGACTGGCCGGGCTCCCCGCGGGTTCCGCATTCGGCGCAGCTCTGGGCCCGGCCGGTGCCGGGGGTCGGGCTGGTCATCTCTCGGGGATCCTTTCGGCGGCGGTCACCTGGACCGTGTACGGCATGTGGGCGGGGCGGGCGGCGGCGACGAGGCTGTCCAGCCGGTGTTCGTCCGCCGGGGTGGGGTCGGGCAGGCGCAGGGCCACGTGCAGGCGCGGGCGGGGCTCGCCCGGGACCGGGCCGAGGGGGCGGGCGTCCCAGGTGGCGGCGCCGCTCTCGGTGATCTCCGGGGTCACACCGAAGACCAGGCGTACGGCCTCGGACAGGCCGCGCCGGGTGCCGCGTACCCGGTGCAGGTACGCGGCGGCGGCGACCGCGGCGCGCAGGCGGTCCTCCGGTTCCGTGCCGTCCGTCTCGGCGCCGACCCAGCCGGCGAGCCAGCGGGTGAAGTCCACGGGGGCCAGGGACGGCGTGAAGTAGGAGTCCAGGCAGTCGAGGACGGAGAGGATCGGGGCGAGGACGTCGTCGAGGCCGCCGACGAAGCGTTGGGCGAGGTCGTCGTCGGCGAACACGGCGGGGAGCATGGTGCCGATGGGGTGGGAGGAGCCGAGGCCGTCTATGGAGCCCCTCATATGTGGCCTCCGAGTGCGCCTAGGAGCTCGGGGGGTGCGGTGCGTCGGCGGCTGCGGGTGTGTCGTGGCTGGTCGCGCAGTTCCCCGCGCCCCTTTCGGGGCTGCGCCCCGATGCGGGGGTGCGCGGCGCGATCAAGGGCCCTCACTGCTTGTCCCCGATCACGCGGACCCGGTGGTCGAACGAGAACACCAGGGACGGGGGTGAGAGGTCGATGCGGTTGGTGGGGTCGCCGCGTTTGCCGGTGAGGGGGTCGGCGGGGTGGAGCTGGACGTCGTCGACGAGTTCGACCCCGGGGACGCGCTGGAGGACGGCGAAGACCTCGCCGGACTGGACGGGGCGGCCGAAGGGCCAGCCCCGGCCGTCGGCGCCGCCGGTCAGCGGGTCGAGGTGGCGGTAGAGCGCGTCGTGGGCCTGGCGGCGGACCCGGTCGGTGTCCACGCCCCGGAAGGCGTGCAGCGTGGCGACGACCGTGACGCCCTGGTAGAAGGGCGGGCCGACGGCCAACCGCGTGCCGATCAGGCGGCGTTCGTCCAGGTGGCGGGTGATACGGCGCAACAGGGCGTCCCCGGGGACGAGTTGCTCGAAGCGGAGGCGGCCGCCCGGGTCCGGGACCGCCTGGGGAACGACCAACACCCGTACCGCGTACGCCCCGTGTTCGCCCTCCTCGCCCTCCAGGCAGGTGATGCGGGCGGTCTCGGGGGCCGCGCGGCGGGCGAGTTCCTCGTAGTCGCGCAGGGTCACCGCGCGTTCCTGGGCGCGCAGCGTGATCGGCGCCCGGACCTTCGCCTCCTCCACGGTCTCCGCGTCGACACCGCCGCGCGCGGCCTCCCGGTTGACGACCTCGGAGACGTACGGCACGGAGGTGCGCAGCACCCGGATGGCGCCCCGGGCCACGTTGCCGGCCCGGCCCCCACCGGTGCGGTAGCGCACGGCGCGGATGACGGACCCCTTGGGCGCGACGGCCCCGTATTGGCGCAGGCTGCCGTCGGGCTCCCGTACCGCCGGGCCGAAGGCGATCTCGCCGGTGGCGGAGTCCAGGGTGATGTGGCGGTCGTAGGAGGTGGACGCGGCGAACGACGGGACGACGTCCCAGTCGGTCCAGCCGTCGTGCTCGGCGGTCTGCAGCAGCACGGGCGGGGTGTCGCCGACCACGGGGAAGTGCGCGAGGCGCAGCCGCTGTCCGGGCAGGCCGGTGGACTCGCCGAGCGCCTCGTCGTACACGGTCTCGGCGTGGACGACGGTGGTGGTGCCGCCGATGGTGAAGGCCTCGGCGGCGCGGACGGTCGGCGAGGTGGTGTAGAAGGGCTGGCCGGGCAGGGGTTCGGTGACCCGGCAGCGCAGCCAGCCGGCCTCCTGGCCGCCGGTGCGGGACAGGGTGTGCCCGCCGGGCATGTGCAGGACGACCTCGCCCGGACGGTTCAGGCCGCCTGTGCCGTCGCGGTCGACCTCGCAGGCGGTCCAGCCGTCCTCGGTCCACGCCTCCCAGACCAGCGGCGGCTGCCGGGGGTCCACGCCGACACCGTCGACCACGCTGTCCAGCTCCAGCACGACCGCGCAGTGCGGCACCGCGGCCGTCAGCCCGAACAGCATGCAGTCGCCGGGCCTCGGGGACTCGGCGAAGCACATCAGGTCCTTGCCCTCGGCGAGGTCGGAGGTCCGGTCGGCCACCGGCTCACCCGGGCGCTGGGTCACCAGATGCCGCAACGCGCAGGGCACGACGTCCAGTTCGCGTTCGGTGGTGAAGACCACCGCCTCCTCGCTCTCGGTGCGCACGGTCGCGACCTCGGTGCCCACCGGCAGCGGCACCGGCTCCTCCTGCGGCGCCGACAGCCAGAACGTCACGTCCGTGCGGGCGGCCGAGGGCGGGAACAGGGTGATGCCCACCAGGTCCAGGAACGCCAGATGGTTCTTCTCCGGCACCCGGTTGAGCCGGTAGACGATCTGGTCCGCCATGTGCGCGACCGTCTCCACCAGGGTGACGCCGGGGTCGGAGACGTTGTGGTCGGTCCACTCCGGGGCCCGCTGCTGGATGTAGCGCTTGGCGTCGTCGACGAACTGCTGGAAGCGGCGGTCGTCGAGATTCGGGGAGGGCAGGGCCATCAGCGGTCGCTTTCGGGACGGTCGGGAAAGTCGGGACGGTCGGAGCCCTCGGAACCCCCGGGGGCCAGATCCGGCTCGTCGTGGGAGGGGATGACGTAGAACGGGAAGACCAGGCTGCGCGGGTTGTTGGTGCCGCGGATCGCGTAGCGGACGTCGATGAAGAGGACGCCCTGGTCGGCGCCCGCCGTCACCTCGACGTCGGTCACCTCGATCCGGGGCTCCCAGCGGTCGAGGCTCGCGTACACCTCGTGCTGGATCCGGCCGGCGGTGGCCTCGTTGACCGGCGCGAACACCAGGTCGTGGATGGCGCAGCCGAACTCCGGGCGCATCGGCCGCTCGCCCGGCGCGGTGGCCAGGACGAGCCGGATGGCCTCCTCGACCTCGCGCTCCCCGCTGACCAGGGCGATGCCCCCGGTGGGCCCGATGCGCAGCGGGAACGCCCAGCCGGATCCGACGAACTGCTCGGCCATCAGCGGGCCACCCCTCTTATCGGAACGCACGACTGCTCGGCGGACGTGTGGATGTGTGGACGTGGGGAGGTGCGGACGACGGCCGTCACGGGATCGGGTACGGCTTCTTGTTGACCAGCACGATGCCCGTGATGTCGACGTTGGCCGCGCGCAGCGCCGCCTGCCCGACCGCGTTGATCTGCACGGTCCCGGCCGCGCTGATCGTCGCCGCGCCCGCCGCGTTCATGGCGAGCGCGCCGACCGCGTTGATGTTGACCGCGCCGCCCAGCGACCGCAGACCGACCATGCCCTGGCCCTGGAGGTTGAGGGGGCCGCCGCTGCGGATGGTCACCGACCGCAGCGCGCTCAGTGTCAGATCGGTGCCCGCCTTCACGGACACCGAGGTGCCGCCCGTGATGCTGACGGCGCCCTTGCTGTCCACGGTGATCTCGGTCTTCGTCCGGTCCAGGTTGATGATCAGCCGGTCGTTGCCGCTGGCGATCCGTACGCCCTGCTTGCGCAGACCGGTCTGCTGGCTGAGCAGGTCGACGCGGTTGCCCTCGCGGTCCGACAGGGTGTGCCGGATCGCCTTCTTCTTCACCGGGTCGTGCAGCCACACGTCCTTCACGGGCGTCGGCTTGTCGACGCCGTTGTAGAGGCCGCCGATCACGAACGGGTGGTCGAGCGCACCCCGGTCGAAGGCGACCAGCACCTCGTCGCCGACGTCCAGCGGGAAGATCCCGCCGCCGCCCTTGCCGCCCATCTGGACGGTCCGGGTCCAGTCGCTGACGTAGGTGTCGTCCAGCCACGGGAACTGGAGCTTCACCCGGCCCTGCTTCAGCGGATCCTGGACGTCGGTGACCAGGGCGTTGGCCACACTGGGCAGCCGGGGCGCGGCGGAGGTGCCGCCCGACGTCAGGCCGAACAGGGAGCGCCACTGCCGTCCGCTGACGGTCACCCAGGTCTCGTAGTGGCTGCCGTCGCCGAAGGAGTGCCGTACGGAGGTGCAGGTGTACTTGCCCTCGAACGGGGTGCCCACCTCGGTGAGCGTGACCGGCACGCCGGGCCGCAGCTGCGGGTTGCCGCGCACGGTGACCTCCAGCTCGGCGAAGGACGAGGTGATGTCGTCCGCGAGGGAGGCGGCCGCGTGCGTGACCTCGGTCTGCAGGTCGTACGGCGTGTCGGTCTCCACCAGCTTCGCCGTCTTGAAGGCGCCGGCCGCCTTCTGCGGCGTGGTGCCGATGGCGATACCGGGGTTGTCGTTCGCCGGGGTGGTCGCCGTGAGCTTCTTCTTCGTCGTGACGTTCCAGCCGCGTGCCTCGACCCGGCCGACCTGGTCGGCGGCGGTGACGGCGGCCCGGCAGCGCAGGATGTCCACCCCGGCCTGGAGCACGAACGGGCTCTTCTCACCGGGGGTGCTCGTCGGGGGCGCGCCGGACGCCGGCTTCGGCTTGACGAACTGGAACTTCCCCTTCGAGTCCAGCGACATCACCATCTCGTTCTCGTCGGCGAGCCGCGCGAGGAAGTCCCAGTCCGTCACGTTGGACTGCGAGATGAAGTCGTAGACCGTCTTGGTGCCCTGCACCTGCCCGACGGGGATGCCGTTCATCCCGGCCAGCTTGCGCGCGATGTCGGAGGCCGTCTGGTTGCGGTACGCCGCCACCCTGCGCACCCGCATCAGCCGGTGCCCCGGGTCGTAGCCGCGCACGACGGTGAAGGTGCCGGTGCCGTCGTAGTCGGTCTCCATGCCGGTGACCTCGCCGGTGAGCAGCGGGGTGCCCGCGCCCTGTCCGTCGGCGACGGGCGCGATGACGACCTTGGTGCCGAACCTGACGTTCAGTTTGCCGAGCAGCAGCCCGTGCGGGTCCCGGAAGGTGAGCCGGAACGCGCCCGGCACCCCGGCCCCGAGATCGACCCAGCCGCCGACCAGCAGATCGGCGTACTCCGTCGGCAGTTTCGCGCCGTCGAGGGTGACGTGGATGACGTTGGAGAAGGACGGTTTCACCATCAGAATCCGACCTCCTCGGCGGCCGGCAGGACGAGTTCGATGCCGGTGGGCAGCCGGGTGGGATCGTCGATGTCGTTGGCCTCCGCGATCGCCCGCCACGCGGACGCGTTGCCGTACTCCCGCCACGCCAGCGACTGGAGCGAGTCGCCCGCGACGACCCGGTGCACACTCCGCGCGGTCAGCGCGCCCGACGTCGGGTTCTGCCCCTTGGTGTTGCTGGGGATCTCGTGCAGCGACAGCCGGCACGTCGCCCGGATCGGCACACCGGTCGTCCCGAACAGGGAGTACGTGACGTCCACGGAGCTGACGTACGCCGTGAAGCGGGCCGTCGAGAACGACCCCCACTGGAACACCACCCAGGGCGGCGACGGCTGCTTCGCGGCGAGGCTCTTGGAGGTGACCTCGCAGCACGACAGCAGCGACTCGACCTTCTTCAGGACCGTGGTGCCGCTCGGCTTGGCGGACGAGTCGAGGAAGATCTCGACGTTCATCTGCCGGGCCTCGGGCCCCATGAACTCCGGCAGGGCGCCGTCGCGCACGGCCGCGCTGATGGTGGTCTTCCACTGGGCGCCCTGCCGCAGCGTCAGCTCCGCCGGGTTGAACTCGAAGCTGAACGTCCTGATCAGACCGCCGGGGGTCGTGCTCGTCCCGACCGGCGGCTCGTGGATGGCCAGGGTGGCCCGCACGAGGCTCTTGCCCGCGCCGCCCTTGCTGCCTTTCGCCATGATCCGTCCCCCGCCCTCAGTCCGTGAATCCGTGGTGCGTGATCTCCAGGACCTCGGTCGCCACGCTCGGGTTCGACGGGTCCAGGGAGGGCCCCTGCCAGCTCACCGGCAGGACGTCGATCAGCCCCCAGTGCGCCACCTCCGAGCCGTCCGCGCGCAGCGCCGCGATCTGGGCGGTCGGCCGTTTCACGCCCGTCGCCACGGACGAGATCCACGCCGCGACCTTCGCCGTGTCCGGGGTGAGCGGCCTCGTCAGCCGGATGTTCGAGAACGTCACGCGCGACGGGAACTGCCAGACGAACCCGTTGTTCCCGCCCTCCTGGCGGTGCTCGATCTCCACCGTCGAGGACAGCCCCTCGCACCCGTTGAAGTAACCGAGGCTCTCGCCGTCGATCGTCAGGGTGAAGTAGATGGTGGAGCCCGGGTCGAGATCGCGGGGCATCGGGGGCCTTTCTGCGGACGGGGGTCTGTTGCGGTGGTGGCAGGGACGGGGTCAGTGGCTGGGTCAGTGGCGGGGGTCGCGGAGTTTGCCGATGCGTTCGCGGTCGAGGCGGAGTTCCGTGCGGACGAGGCGGGTGATGCGGCCGATGAGCTTGTGGGTCAGCTCGTCCAGCTGGAAGTCGGTGAGGGACCGGGGGTCGAACGGGGCCGGGCCGTCCACCGCCGAGTAGGGGGGCGGGGGATCGGCCGACGCGGTGCGGTGAGCGGTGGCGGTGGCTGTGGCTGTCGTCGTGCTCGTGGCGGTGGTTGTGGTGGCGGGGCTGGGGCGGAGGGGGCTCTTCGGGGCTCGCTGGATCGGTGCGGGTGTGGGTGCGGGTGTGTGTGCCGGTGTTGGCGCGGTGAGGGGCGGGGTGGGTGCCTGGGGGGTGATGGGGGGTGCCGGTGGGGGAGGCGTGGGGGCTTGGCGTTGTACCACCGGGCGGGCGGGGAGGGGGGTCGGCTTCTGCGGTGCTCGCTGTGCCTGCGGGGGTGTGGTGGGGGAGGCGGGCTTGCCCGTGGCGAGGCGTTGTACGGCGGGGCCGGCACCGGGGGTCGCCGGGCGGCGCAGGGGTACGGCGGGCCGGGGGGCCTGACGCTGGGCTGCGGGGGGTGCGGTGGGCGTGGGCAGGGCCGAGGTGAGAGCGCGGGTGGGGGTGAGGGGGCGCACGGTGGTGAGGGGTGCGGGAGGGGCGGAGGGTGCGGACAGGGCGGAGGGCGTGGACAGGGCCGAGGGCGTGGCTGGGGCGGACGGGGCCTTCGACTCTGTGGGGGCCGTCGGTGCGCTGGTTCGTTCGGGTGTGTGCCGGGTCGGGGTGTGGGGCGGCTGCGGGGCGTACGTGGCCGGTCGCGCAGTTCCCCGCGCCCCTTCAGGGCGGGCCTGGGCGGGGCCGGGGGTGGTCAGGGGGACGGGCGGGGCCGCCGGTGTGGCCCCGTGCGGTGCCGTCGCTCGCTGTACGGGCGAGGGGCGGGTGCCGGAGGTCGGGCGCCCGGCCAGGGGCTTCGCGTCGTCGGGAGGGGTGGTGAGGGGGGCGCCGAGCAGGGGCCGCTGGCGGGGAGCGGGGGTGGGCTGGATCGCGGGCGGCGGCGGAGGTGTGGGCGGCACGGGGCCCGAGGTGGGGGTGCCGAGGCCTGCGCGCCGTGCGGGCGCGCTCCGCTGGGCGGGGCCAGAGGGCGTACCGGAGGCGGGGGCCGCGACTCGGGGGTCGGTCGTCGTCTCCTGGATGGGGTCGGCCGCGCTGTGAGGGGGCGGGGCGGCTGCGGCCCTCGCGGGCGCGCCGCTGGGGCCGACCGCCGTGCTGCCGGTTTCTGTCGGAGTGGCCGCGGTACGGCTGGGGGCGACCGTCGCTCGCTGCACGGGGGAGGGGCCGGAGGACGTACGGGGGTTGACGGGGCTGTCGGGGCCGGGCGTGGCAGGCGTGGCGTCGGGGCGGATCGCTGAGCGCTGGACGTCGGCCGTCGGGGTGCCCGTGCCGCTGGGCGTGATGCCGTGGGTCGTCGTCCGGGGCGCGGTGCCCACGGGGTTGCCGAGACCGGCACTGGACGGTCGGCCGTCGGCCGACGTGCCACCGGGGCGGGCGGTTGCTCCGCGAGCGCCGTCCGAGGCTCCGGTCACTGCCCGTTGGACGTTGAGCCCGGAATGCCCGGGGGTGGCGGGGGTGGCCTGGGCAGGGGCGGTGCGGGTGGTCGCACCGGCGACATTGGCAGCCGTGGTGCCGGCCTCGCTCGCCGCACGCTGGACAGTGCCCTCGACGCGGCCGGGCACGTCGGGGGCGGCCCCCGTACCGCTGGAATCACCAGACACGGCACGGTCCCCGGCCACCGGCCGCTGGACGGTGACTTCGCCCCGTGCGGGGGCGGCGGGGCGGGTGCCTGTGCCGGCGGGGTGGGTTGGCGTGGTGTTGGGGCCGGTGCCTGTCGGTCGGACGCGGTCCTTGCCGCGTGCGGGTGCGCCGGGGCCGGTCCCTGTGCTGGCGGGGGTGGCTGGCGTGGCGTTGGGGCTGGTTGCTGTCGGTTGAACGCGGTCCTTGCCGCGCCCCGCGACGTTGGTTCCGGTCCCGGTCCCGGTCCCGGTCCCGGTCCCGGTGCTGGTGCTGGTGGGGCTGGCTGGTGTGGTGTCGGGGCCGGTGACTGTCCGTTGGACGCTGTCCTTGCCGCGTGCGGGCGCGTCGGCTCCGGTGCCCGTGCCGGCGGGGTTGACTGGCGTGGCCTTGGAACCGGTCGCTGCCCGCTGCACGCTGACCTCCCCGCGTCCGGAGGTTGCGGGGCCACCCCCGGGGAGGTTGCCCGTGGCGCTGGACGGGGGCGCGATCCCGGCCCCGTCACCTGCTGTGCGACGGGGGTTCGCTGACGCGCCGGCGGAGTTGGGCACCGTACCGGCGGGGGCGGCCGTCGTAGGGCCGGGGTGCGTGGTCGCGCTGGTGGGGTGCGATGCCGTACGTCCAGGGGGCGTCGTCGCATCGGCGGGGTTCGAGGCCGTACGTCCGGGGTTCGGCGTCGTATCGGCGGAGCTCGACGTCGTACGGGTGGAACTCGGCGTCTTACGGACCGAGTTCGGCACCGTGCGGTCGGAGCTCGACGTCGTACGGCCGGAGCTCGGCACCGTAGGGCCGGAGTTCGGCGCCGTACTGCCAGAACTCGGCGTACTACGGCCGGAGTTCGCCGCTACTCGGCCCGCGTTCGGTGTCGTACCGGCGGCGGTGTCGGGCGTCGCTCGCTGGATGGCGGGCGACGCGTGACCGGGGGCGACGGTGGTGTTGCTGGAGGAAGTGGTGTCGGCTGAGCCGCCCGCAGGGCCCTCGCCGCCGACAGCCTTTACGGCAGGCGCCGTTGCCCGAGGCGGCGTGCCGCCCGACGCCGCAACCGGTGCCGGACCCGAAGACGAGGAGCCACCGGAAGCCGTGTGCCCGGACGAGGAGCCGTCCGCTGCCGTACGCACAGGCGGCGCACCCCCCGAGGCCGTCGGCCCAGGCACCGGACCTCCGGACGAGGCACCGCTCGCAGCCGTCGGCCCGGCAGCCGTACCCCCCGGTGCCCCGGCGGGCCCGGAAACCTGTGGTCGCGCCGTCGGAAGTGTCCGGCGCTGGACGGCCGGTGCGGCGGGGGCCTTGGTCAGCGGAGTGCGACGAGTGGCGTGGGGCGGTGCGGGGGTGACCCGGGGCCCGGTCGGGCGCGACGGTGTGACCTCGTACGGGGCTCGCCGTACAGGTAGAGAGCCGGCGGACGCGGACGTTGACGCCGGAGCGGAGCCGGAGGCCGGGGCCTCTGGCTCGTCGGTCGCCACCGGCAGGGTGCGCGAGGGCAGTTCGAGGCCGGCGACGGGTACCGCCGACGTGGTGAGGACGTTCCTGACCAGGCCGCCCGGCGCGCCGGGCAGGACGGCGTGGGACAGGGTCCCGGTGAAGGACGGGTTCTGCCAGGTGCTCAACCGACCGCTGAACCCGGCGTCCGCGACAGCGGCCCGCCCCCCGGTGGCCCGCTGAATCGGACCCAGCCCCTCCCAACCACCGACGGAAACACCCCCGCCGACCGAGGCCGTGTCGACCGAAGCCGCACCGACACCCGAGCCGCCGCCGGACCCCGCGACAGCCCCAGCGCCGGCCTCGCCCCCGACACCCGAGCCGCCCCCAACGCCCGAACCGTCCGCGGCACCCGCGTCGCCAGACGCACCCCCGCCCCGGCGCGCCGCCGACGTGGCGGCGCCCCGTAGGCGATCCATGAAGCCCACGTGTTCAGCCCTCCGACCCGCCCCGTGTCACGAGGGACGCGATCTGTTCGGTGTAGCGGCGGCGGTCGTGGTGTTCGAGGTCGAGGATCTCCTCGAAGCTCCAGTGGAAGTGGAAGGCGACGTACGCGATCTCCTCGTGCAGCCGGTCGGTCGCGTACGTCACGATTCCCCCAGGCGGCTCCCGCCGAGTTCGACCTCGAAGGGCTCGGAGCAGTGGGGGCACTCCACGGCCGCGCGGGTGTGGCCCTCCGCGTTGACCTGCCGATAGAAGTCCTGGAGGAACGCGAGGTCGGACGCGAACATGTTCTCCACGATCCCGTCGTGGACCATCGGCAGATTGCCCAGCCGGGTGATGACCCGGCCGAGCAGCACGACCGACAGGTACGCCGGGTTCTCCTGGACCCGTACGTCGCGGAGCGGGATCAACTCGTCCCGGGCGGTGGCGAGACGCATCACGCCCTCCCGGTGGACGTTCCCCGCCTCGTCGACGTAGCCGCGCGGCAGCTCGAACGGGAACTCCGTCCGCAGCCGCTGCGCCACCGGCGCGACGGCCGGGGCCGGCGCCGGAGCAGGCGTCGGCTCCGGCGCGGCGACGGGAGCCGCGGTGGTGGGGAAGGGAGACGTGGCGGAAGGCGCCGCCTCCTGCCCCGTCACCGTCATCGCGCCCGACCTGCCAGCCGTACGCCGCATTACTCGATGACCAGTTCTTCGAAGACGATGGTCACGGTCTCGGTGAGCGCGGACGCCTCACCCGCCTTGAGGGTGCTCGCGTCGATCTTGCTGCACCAGGCGTTGCGCATGTTGTACCGCTTCACCGGATTGTTCTGATAATCCATCATGATGATCGACGCGTTCTTCCGCGCCGAGCCCATCTGACCGTTGATCGAGTCGTTGATCCACGTGTTGAACGCGGCCGACTGGGTCATACCGCGGACCACCGTGCACTGCCCGTTCTTCTGCACACCGGGCAGAAGATTGACCTCGGGACGGCCCTGGGCGGAGTTCTGCTGGTACGTGATGACGTCCTGTTCGAGGGTGAGGCCGCTGACCTCCGCGAGGTACTCGACCATCACCCCGTCGATCTGCAGGCCGAAATTGTGTGAAGTAAGGGCGTCACCCGGCGCGAGACTCATCTGTTCTGTGTCCTTCTAGGGGCAAGTGGCAAGGGGCAGGGGGGCAAGGGGCTTCAGCGAAAGAACGGGGGCGCGGGCCGGTGGCGGCCTACTCCTCCAGCTCCCCGCTGCCGCTGGAGAACTGGGCCAGCCGGAAGATCACGAACTCGGCGGGCTTCACCGGGGCGATGCCGATCTCGCAGATGACCCGGCCGAGGTCGACCGACTCCGGCGGGTTGGTCTCCTCGTCGCACTTGACGTAGTACGCGTCCTCGGGCCGCTGGCCGAACAGGGCGCCCTGGCGCCACTCGTTGACGAGGAACGCGGAGACGTTGCGCCGGATCCGGGCCCACAGCGCGTGGTCGTTCGGCTCGAACACCACCCACTGGGTGCCGATCAGGATCGACTCCTCCAGGTAGTTGAAGTACCGGCGGATGTTCAGGTAGCGCCAGGCCGGGTCGGACGACATGGTGCGGGCGCCCCAGACGCGGATGCCGCGGCCCGGGAAGGCACGGATGCAGTTGACGCCGATGGGGTTGAGCAGGTCCTGCTCGCCCCGGGTGATCTGGAGTTCCAGGTCCACCGCGCCGCGTACGACCTCGTTGGCGGGCGCCTTGTGCACACCGCGCTCGAAGTCGTTGCGGGCCCAGACACCGGCGACGTGGCCGCTCGGCGGGATGACGCGGGACTGGCCGCTGGCCGGGTCGAAGACCTTGATCCAGGGGTAGTAGAGGGCCGCGTACTTGGAGTCGTAGCCGGCGGTCTCCTGGCGCCAGACGCGGATCTGCCGGGCGTTGAGGCCGGGCGGCGGGTCGATGACGGCGACCCGGTCGCCCATCAGCTCGCAGTGCGCGATCAGACCGAGCTGGACCGCCTTGACGGCCTCCAGGTCGATCGCGCCGCGCTGGTAGGCGGCCATCAGGTCGGGCACCGCGACCATGGAGATCTCGTCCACGGCCTCCAGGCCGCCGAAGCCGGTGCGGTCGGCGGAGTCACCGAGGTACTCGGCCGGACCGGGGTGGGCGTCGTCGGCCGCGGCGGGCGCGACGGGGGCCGGGGCGGCGGGGGCCGCAAGCGCGACGGTCTGGTTGTCGGGGCGCACGAGCTGCGCGGCCGGCACCGTCTCCGTGACCGTGATGAGCTTGGAGCGCTCCTTGACCTGGGTGACGACGTAGTTGCGGCCGCCCTTCTTGGCGGTCACGTCGAAGGTCTCGACCGGCTTGTCGCCGTCCTTGACGATCAGCTTGAAGCGCTCGGCGGGACCCTCGCCCTCCGGGTCGGCGACCTCGACGCTCAGCGAACCGCCCGCGATGGCGGTCACACTGAACGTGCCCAGCTGCTTCGGCTCGCCCGGCGGGAGCGCGGCCGGCGCGGCGGACCCCGTCACGGCGGCCGGGCCCCCGGCGGACGCGCCGTCCTGGGCCGTGCCGCCGACGCGGACCACGTACGCGGCGCTGCCGCCGTTGTTGAAGAACCCGTACACCGAGTGCGCGAGGTAGTAGCCGTCGGTGAACTCGCCGAACGCCGCGACGAACTGGGACCAGTTGGTCACCAGGGTCGGCTCGTTCAGCGGACCGGTCGGGGCCAGGCCGACGAAGGCGGCCACCGAGGTGCCCACACCCTCGATGGGACGCGAGCCGCTGGCCACCTCCTCGACGTAGACGCCCGGCGACAGGTAGGACGGCATGCTCTGCTCTCCTTGGGGTACGAGACAGGTCGCCTCTCACCCTCACGCGCGAAGCGCGTCCCTCGAAACGTCCCGGAGGGCCGGGACGGGGGCAGTGCCGTTGCCCGCAGGGGCACGCCCGGGGGCAACCGAGGCTCCCTCTGCCCCCGGGACTGCCCCCGAGGACCTTCCGGGCGGGGCCCGGTCCGGTGAGCCTGGTCGACCGGAGCAGCTGTCGTCGAACCGAGGAGAACCGGTGCGCGCGCAGAACGGAGCGGCCGACAGGGAGCGAGCCGGGCGGGAGCGGGGCCGGGCGGAAGCCGCCCGCCGGGCCGGCCGCGTGCCGCCGCAGGGGCCCGCCGCCACGCTCCTGGCCCTGCAACGCGCCGCGGGCAACGCGGCCGTGGCCCGCGCCGTCGAGGAGGAGCGCCACCGGCACGGCGCGGGCTGCGGCCACGACGCCCCGGTGCAGCGCTCCGCCGTGCACCAGGTTCTGAGCACCTCGGGAACGCCGCTGGATTCGGCACTGCGCACCGAGATGGAGAGCCGGTTCGAAGGCGAGGACTTCAGCGGCGTCCGCGTCCACACCGACACCGTGGCGCAGCGGTCCGCGGCGGAGATCGGGGCACGGGCGTACACCTCCGGGTCCCATGTGGTCTGGGACGGCCGCGACAAGCACACCCTCGCCCATGAACTGCACCACGTCCGCCAGCAGCGGCAGGGCGCCGTGCCCGGCACGGACAACGGTTCCGGTCTGCGGGTCTCCGACCCCTCCGACTGGGCGGAGCAGGAGGCGGAGTCCACCGCTCGGCAGGTGATGGGCGGGCCCGCCCCCGTCCAGCGCGCGACGGACGGCCCGCCGCGCGCGGGAGCGCCGAGCGCGCCGACCGGGCCCTCGGTCCAGCGCGGGCCCACGGTCCAGCGCAAGGGGCACGAGACGCTGGAGAGCGCGGCGAACGCCCCGGCCAAGTCGCTGACCGGCCGCCTCGCGGGCTGGATCAAGGAGAAACCGGTCTCCGAGGCGGTGGCCCCCGTGAAGGAGGCCGTCCTGGCGTACGACAGGTCCACCGTCCGCGACCCGCAGCAGTGCCTGAGCCGGCTGGCGGAGCTCCAGATGCTCGCCCTGCCCCTGCGTGAGGGCGCGCTCCCCGGCGACCTGCGCTATCTCGAGAACGTGCTCGCCGCCGTCAGGGCCGAGATGAACGTCGTGGGCGGGCAGGCCGAGCGCGACGGGAGCATGCCCGAGTCGGCGGCCGCGCCGTACAAGGCCATGACCGACCGGGGCACCATGTGGAAGGACCCGCAGTTCGCGCAGAGCACCGTGAACTTCGGGATGTCCGGGGCCAGTTACGTCCGGGAGATGTCGGAGATGAACCGGGCGGAGCTGACCAAGGAGATCGGCGGCGCGGGCGGCAAGGCGTGGGTCAAGGACGTCAGGGCCAAGCTGGAGAACGAGCTGGGCAACAGCGTCCTCGCCCACTACACCCAGCAGGAACGGGCCGCCGCGATGCTCGCCTCGGAGAAGAAGCTGAAGCCCAAGTCGGAGCTGGGCGACGCCGAGAACAACACCATGAACGTGGACGAGTTGGTGCTCGGCAACGACGGCTTCGTCTTCTTCTACATCGAGCCCCGGGGCAAGACGGACCGTGCCCCCCGCTTCGGCGAGATCCGGTTGGAGCTCGGCATCGACCGGCTGGTGAGCGAGGGCTGGATCATGCTGAGCGACTTCATCCAGCGCGACTACCCCAAACTGGTCGCCCCCGCGAACCGGCCGGACCAGCCGGAGCACAAGGCGAAAGCGGGTCAGCGGGAACTCGCGGCGCAGCAGGCCGGCCACCGGCCGGTCCGTGAGTTCCGACGGGGACAGCTCGACGACGAGGACATAATGAACTCGATGACGGCCTTCCAGCACATCGAGGACCCGGAGCAGAAGCAGGCGCACACGTTGGCCCGGCAGTTCGCGCACATGGTGCCGGGCGACGAGATGGTCTACGGCCCGGAGAAGGAGGTCAAGCGGCCCGAACTCCTCCACAAGAACATCCTCGCCGGCGCCGACATCGTCCCCGGTCTGGTCGAGCGCGCGATCGTGGAGATCATCCGCTTCGAACAGGCCAACCCGCCGCTGGCCCAGCGGCTGAAGGCCATGAGCGGAGCCGAGCTGATGGACTTCCTCCTCCGTGACCTGCTGCGCCCGCAGGCGATGCTGCCCAACTCGGTGGACATCTCCGACGCCACCGTCACGAAGGTCAAGGGCAAGGGCTGACCGCCGCTCCGGGAGACGGTGCCGAGGCTGCCCCTTGAGGCAGGGAAGGCTGCCCCGGCGTCTCTGACCCGCCCACAGGGCGCTGCCGTAGCGTCCCGGTGGTGAGCCTTTGGACTTCCCTCGAACCCGCCTCCGCGACCGTGGACCCGGGGAGCAGTACGACCGTACGGCTGCGCCTGCGCAACACCGGTGACGTGGTCGACGAGTACCGCTTCGAGCCGGTCGGTGACATCGCGCCGTGGACGACCGTGGAGCCGCAGACGCTCCGGTTGTACCCGGGGACGACGGGATCGGTGGAGCTGACGTTCGCGCCGCCCCGCACCCCGGACGCGACGGCCGGCCCGAACGCGTACGCGGTGCGGATCCTGCCGACCGAGCACCCGGAGGCGACGACCGTCCCCGAGGGGAACCTGACGATCACGCCGTTCACGGAGGTCCGGGCGGAACTCGTCCCGCCGACGGTCAAGGGCCGCTTCCGGGGGCGCCCGAAGCTCGCCGTGGACAACCTGGGCAACACCAAGGTCACCGCGTCGGTCAGCGGCAGCGACAACGGCGACCAGCTGTCGTACGACATCCACCCGAGCAACGTGCAGATCGAGCCCGGCCGTGCCGCGTTCGTGAAGGCCACGCTGAAGCCCCGGCAGATCATCTGGTTCGGGTCCAAGGAGGAGCGGCCCTACACCTTCGCGGTGAAGCGGTCCGGGGTGACACCGCTCGACGTCGAGGGCACCTATGTCCAGCGGAGCTTCCTGCCCGGCTGGCTCGCCACCTGCCTCGGCATCTTCCTGGCGCTCGCCATCACCTTCCTGACGCTGTGGCTGGCGTACCAGCCCAGGGTGGTCAGCGCCGCCACCGAGCTGCGGGAGGCCGGCGTCAGCACGCTGCCGCCCTCGCCCTCGCCGAGCCTGTCCGCCCCCGCACCGCCCACGCCCTCGCCTCCGGCCGTCTCCTCGGCGCCCCCGCAGACGGAGGAGCCGAAGAGCGAAGGCGGGAGCGGCGGCGGTGACGACGGGGGCGGCGGATCCGGCGGCGGAGGCGAGGAGAAGCCGAAGAAGGCGCCGACGGCCGCGACCGCCGTACGGCAGCTGGCGGCGTCGGACCCGGGCGGCCGGCACATCTGCTACCGCGCCTTCGTGAAGGGCAAGGGCTGGACGGCCCCCGAGTGCGACGGAGACACGGCCGGCACGGTCGGCCAGGCCACGCCGCTCACCGCGCTCAACATCGCGGTGGCCGGCGTGGGCGGCACCGCCAGCGCCGCCTTCGTCCACAACCCCGACTCGACGAACGGTCATGGGCATTACGTGGAGCCCTGGTCGGGCGCGCCCGACGGCCTGGACAACTACATCGGTGACTCCAAGAAGGACGCCCCGGCCATGCTGGGCTTCACCATCAACGTCGACGACGGCGCCCGAGGCGTCTGCCAGTCGGTCCACCAGAAGGACCGGGGCTGGCAGAACCTGGCCTGCGACAAACCCGGCGAGGGGGAGCACTACATCTTCGGCGGCACCCTCGACAACGGCATCTGGCTGGAAGCCGTCAAGTTCACTGTGTGACAAGGCCGTTGGGGAAGGGACCGGGTGTCCGTCGGGGCAGCCGGTCCTGCCCCGGCGACTCCTGACCGTACGCGGCCGGTCGCGTAGCGTCCCTCCGTGAGCCTTTGGACTTCGCTCGAACCCGCCTCCGCGACCGTGGACCCGGGGAGCAGTACGACCGTACGGCTGCGGCTGCGCAACACCGGTGACGTGGTCGACGAGTACCGGTTCGAGCCGGTCGGCGACGTGGCGCCGTGGACGACCGTGGAGCCGCAGACGCTCCGGCTGTACCCGGGGACCACGGGCACGGTGGAGCTGACGTTCGCGCCGCCCCGCACCCCGGACGCGACGGCCGGGCCCAACCCGTACGCCGTGCGGATCACTCCCACGCAGCACCCGGAGGCGACGACCGTCCCCGAGGGGAACCTGACGATCACGCCGTTCACGGAGGTCCGGGCGGAACTCGTCCCGCCGACCGTGAAGGGCCGCCTGCGGGGCCGCCCACAGCTCGCCATCGACAACCTCGGCAACACGAAGGTCACCGCCGCCGTCAGCGGCAGCGACAACGGCGACCAGCTGTCGTACGACATCCACCCGAGCAACGTGCAGATCGAGCCCGGCCGTGCCGCGTTCGTGAAGGCCACGCTGAAGCCCCGGCAGATCATCTGGTTCGGGTCCAAGGAGGAGAGACCGTACGCGCTCGCCGTCCAACGGGCGGGTGTGGCGCCGCAGTCCGTCGACGGCACCTATGTCCAGCGGGGGTTCCTGCCGGGCTGGCTCGCCACCTGCCTGGGGGTGGCCGTGGCGCTGGCGATCACCTTCGTGACCCTGTGGTTCGCCTACCAGCCCAAGGTCGTCAGCGCCGCGAGCGACCTCCAGCAGGCCGGTACGACGGCCCTGCCGAGCGCCAGCCCGTCCGCGATGGCCCCCGCGCCCACCGTCTCCGCGGCGCCGCTGCCCTCCGAGACACCCGAGGCGCCCCCGAAGGAGGAGCAGCCGGAGGAGGACCCGGCTTCCGGCTCGGGTTCGGGCGGGGGCTCCGGCTCCGGTTCCGGGTCCGGCTCCGGCGGATCGGGCTCCGGGTCGGACCAGGAGCCGGACACCAAGGAGACACCGAAGAAGAAGCCGTCCGCCGTCAAGGGGTTCGCGATCATCGGCGAGGGCTCGAACCGCTGCGTCGACGTCAAGGACGCGCAGAACGGCAAGGGCAAGGACGGCACCCCGCTCCAGATCTGGGACTGCGCCGGCTCGGCCAACCAGAAGTGGGACTTCCGGGGCGACGGCACCGTGCGCTCCGTCGGGATGTGTATGGACGTGGCGTGGGGCTCCCGGGACGACGGCGCGGTCATCCAGCTGGCCAGGTGCAGCGGCAACCCCGCCCAGCAGTTCGTGCTCAGTGTCCGCGGCGACCTGGTCAACCCGCAGGCCGACAAGTGCGTCGACGTGAAGGACAACGGCACCGGCAACGGCGCCGACCTCCAGCTGTGGACGTGCGCGGGCACCCCGAACCAGAAGTGGCGCGTGAAGTAGCCCCGGCCGGGCAGGGCGGGGGCGCCCCGGACGGGCCGCCCCCGGACCTCCGTCCGCCCGCTACCAGTTGCCCTCGCCCGGCACCAGTCGGCCGGCCTTGCGGTACTCGCGCTCCGCGCCCTCCCGCAGGTCGGCGGAGGTGACGGGCCCGCCGCGTCCGGCGGCGGCGTACGCGGCGGTGACGACCGCGCTGCGGATGGAACCGCCGGCCAGCTCGAAGTCGCGGGCGACCGCAGCCGGATCCGTGTCGTCCGCGCGGGGCACGGCGGCCAGGCTGTGTCGCCACAGGGCCAGCCGCTGGGCGGCGTCCGGGAACGGGAAGTCGACCACCAGATCCAGCCGCCGGGTGAACGCCTCGTCGATGTTGGCCCGCAGATTCGTGGTCAGCAGGGCGATCCCGTCGAAGGACTCCAGCCGCTGGAGCAGATAGGCGCTCTCCATGTTGGCGTACTTGTCGTGCGCGTCCTTGACCTCCGAGCGCTTGCCGAACACCGCGTCCGCCTCGTCGAAGAGCAGCACGGCGTCGGTGCGGTCGGCCTCGCTGAAGATTCGCTCCAGGTTCTTCTCGGTCTCGCCCACGAACTTGTCGACCACCGAGGAGAGCTGCACGACATAGAGGTCCAGGCCGAGTTCGGCCGCCACGACCTCCGCCGACAGCGTCTTGCCGGTGCCCGACTCGCCCGCGAACAGCCCGAGCACGCCACGGCCCCGGCCGCCCCCGGCGCTCAGCCGCCAGTCGCCGAGCACCCGGTCGCGGTGCCGGGCGCGCAGGGCGAGTTCGCGCAGCTGGGCGAGGGGCTTGTCGGGCAGCACGAGGTCGTCCCAGCCGACGTCGGGGCGGATCCGGCGGGCGTGCCGCTCCAGCCCGGAGGCGGACTGCAGGCGCGCCGCGAGCCGCAGATGGGCCGCGGTCACCTCGGTGCCGTCGAACGCCGCGAGGTCCACGGCCGCACGCGCCGCCCGCTCGATCCGGTCACCGCCGAGCCGGTACGGGGCGACCGTGGCCGCCAGGTCGAACCCCGGCCCGTCCGCCCCGGCGCCGAGCGCCGCCGACCAGGCGTCCACCGCGCCCGCGGGCGGCCGGGGCACGTCGAGGACCAGCGGATCACGGTCGCACCACTGCGGGTCGTACGGCTGCGGGCCCACGAACAGGACGGTCACGTCAGCCGCCGTCAACGCCCGGAACAACGGCCCCGGCTTCTCCGGCAGCGGCGACACCACGACCGCGCACCCGCGCAGCCGGGCCTCGCGCAACAGGCGGGGCAGGAGCGCGGCGAGCTCGTCCTCGGCCGCCGGGGGCGTGAAGTGCAGCGCGTCCACCCCGGCCGCGCGCAGGGCCGCTCCCGCGCGCAGCAGGCCGTCGCCCTCGCGGTGCTCGCGCAGATGCACGGTCACCGGAGCGGCGGCGATCCGGGCGGCCAACCGCGCCGTGAACCCGCCGTCCTCGACAGACGCGGGGACGGACGCGGGCGCGGCCGGATCCACCGCCACCGCCGACGACCTGCCCGCCCCCACCGCCACTGCCGTCGACTGCGACTCGAGCGGACGGACGTGGCCGACGAGCGCCGCGTCCAGCGTGTCGTCGCCGAGCAGATGGGCGACCAGCCGGTCCGGTACCCGCAACCCCCGTCCCAGGAAGGGGCGTTCGGGGTCCTCGACGGCCAGCAGCCCGAGCGCGCTCAGCGGAGCCGAGGGCATGAACCGGGCCCGGGCCCGCGCCAGGTGCACGGGCAGCCCGCACAGATCGAGCGCCAGCCCGACGGTGGCCCGACGCCGGCTCACGTCGTCGTTGAGATACCCGTACAACTGCTCGTAGGAGCGGTCCAGATCGGGTGCCAGGGCGATGAGCAGGATCCGCGCGTCCAGCCCGGTCAGCCCCAGCCGCCCCGCGAGCGCCTCCAACGGATCGCCCGCGGCGGCCTCCCGGCCGGGTTCCGGGGCCGGTGCCGAGGCCGGTTCCGGGTCCGCGAACACGGACAGGTTCGGCCCCGCCGAGGGCTCCAGCAGGTGCCGCACGCCCTCCTCGGACAGGTACAGCCCGCGCAGCGGATCGCTCGCCGTCGGATCACCGGCACCGCGCTCGGCCACCAACTCGGCCACGCGTTCCCGCAGTCGGGCGAGCCGGATCAGGAGCCCATCCGTGTCCACGCCGACTTGCACGGTCACCGGCGCCGCTCCTCGGAGACCGGCGCCGACGCCAACTGCCCAGGACGGTGGGCGCGTTCCTCCGAGCCCTCCAGGGAGCCGTCGATACCGCGCACCCGGATCGCCGCCCCCTCGGTGACCGGCGGACCGGCGTCGTACTCGGGGTAGGCCGGGAACGGCGCGGTGACCACGAGGTCGAGGGACGGCTTCAGCTCGCCGCCCAGCGCGGACCAGATCTCGGCGAGGGACCGCGACTCGGTGTGCAGCCCCGCCACCGAGAGGGGCACGGACAGCCCCAGCGCGCCGAGCGCACCCGGGAGTTCGCTCGGGGGCAGCAGTTCGCGCGGCAGCAGGTTGGCCAGCACCGCGGAGAGCAGCCGGTGTTCGTCCTGGGGCTGCTTGGTCCAGGCCGTCACCAGGTACGACAGCCGGAACCAGCGGGGCGGCTGCCGTCGGCGTACGACGATGTCCCGTTCGTCGCGGACCGGCATGTGGCCGCGCTGGCGGCGCGAGACGTCCTCGCGGATGTCGTACAGATAGGTGTTGACGGCGGGCGCGTTGCGCCGGGCCGCCCAGTCGCGGGTCGGGGCCTCGAAGGAGACGTCGATGCCGGAGCCGGCCAGGGCACCACCGCCGATCAGTCCCTTGAGGACCTCGTCCACCTCGTGGATCACGGTCGTGCTCTCCTGCGGTGTCGGATGCCTGTGCACCGATCGTGCCCGGCGCGGGCACCGCGCCTGTAGACGCGCCGGGGACGTCGGGCGGGCAGAGTGCGCTGCCCAAGTGGGCGGGTTCGGCTGCCCGTTCGATCAGATGTAGCCTTCACGGAGGGCATAGGCCACCGCGTGCGCCCGGTTGCGGAGATGCAGCCGGGTGGTGAGCCCGTGCATCACGTTCTTGACGGTGCGTTCGGAGTAGGAGAGCTTGCTCGCGATCTCGCCGGTGTCCATCCCCTCGGCCACCAGCCGCAGGACGTCGATCTCCCTCGGTACCAGACCGGACAGCGGCGCCCCGGTGCGCCCGGCCACCGAACGCTGCAACGTCCCCACCTGGTTGATCAGCCGGCCGAGCAGATCGGCGGGCAGGTCGCCGTCCCCGCGCGAGGCCGCGAGCACCGCCTGCGCCAGCCGGTGCGCGGTCGCCTCGTGGCGCCACACGATGGCGCCGACCCCGCACTCGATGACATCGAGCAGCTCCGTCTCGCGGATCATGCTCACCACCAGCACGGCCCGCGCCCCCTCGCTGCGCACCAGCCGGCGCAGCGCGGAGAGCAGCGGCTCGTCCGGGGTGTCACCGACGAGCACGGCCACGGTGCCCGGCCGTACCTCGGAGTCGTCCACGAGGTCGATCACCGGGTGCCCCCGCAGCTGGCTGAGCACGCCGGCGCGGGAGAGCGGGTCGAGGGTGTGGACCACGACCGGGATGCGGCGCCGGGTCTCCTGGGGCTCCGACGCGACGGTGGTCGCGGCCGTGGCCGTCGACAGGGCCGTCGCCGTGTCCGTGGTCCGGAATGTGCTGCGCAACCGTTTCTCCCGTATGCACGAAATCGCCGCTCCTGTGAGGGGAGTGGCCGATGGGCTCGATTCACACTTCTGTGTGTCGTGTGCGCTGCGCAATCGTGGAGGACCACGAGATACACCACGAGATCTCCGGGGGACCGACCACGGGACCGCCTCGGGACTCACCGCGGGACCGGACACGGCGTTTTCACGCCGAGCGTCCGCGAACGGTGCACCTCGACGCCCTCTGCCCCGTCTACGGAAGCGGAAAACGACCTTCCACGAAGGAGACAGCGATGTGCCCGCCGGAACCGCTTCTCGAACGCCGTGAGGCCATGGAGCTGCTGACCGCGGAGGCAGCCCGCGCCCGGACCGGCTCGGGCCGCCTGGTGCTGCTCCGGGGCGCCACCGGCACCGGCCGCACCGCGCTCCTGGAGTGGGCGGCCGACCACGCGGCGGCGAACGGCATGCGGGTCCTGCGGGCCCGCTGCTCGCCCGAGCACACCTCCGTCCCGTTCGACACCGTCTTCCAACTCCTGGCCCAAGGACCGGAGTTCGACCAGGTCGCGGGCGAGGCGCCGGACCCGCCGGGGACCCCGCCGCACCGGGGCCGGCCCGCCCGGCTGTGGCGCCTGCTGCGTTCCTACGCGGCCGAGTCCCCCCTCCTCGTCGCCGTGGACGACGCGCACGTCGCCGACACCGCCTCCCGCCGCTGGCTCGTCGAGGCCGTCCGCCGCATCGACCGTCTGCCGGTCCTCCTGGTGGTCACCGAACGCGGCCAGTACGACATCGACCCCCCGGCGGACGGTCTCGCGCACGCCCTCTCGCCTGCCCTCGTGCACACCCGCACCCTTGCCCCGCTGAGCCCCGACGCCGCCGCACGACTGGTCCGTTCCGCCCACGCCGGTGCCCCGCCGGAATGGGTCGACGCCTGCTTACGCGCGGGCGCGGGCAACCCGCTGTTGCTGCGCGCCCTGCTGTCCGACGTCCGCACCACCGACCCCGGGGCCGTCCCGGGTGCCCTTCCGGACACCTGCGCCGCGCTCTACCCGGGCAACTACGCCGCCGCCGTGTCCTGGTGGCTGGACAGCGCCGGGCCCGCGACCGTCGAGGTCGCCCGCGCACTCGCCGCGCTGGACGACGCGGACGCCCCCGTGCCCGTCGACGCCGACCTGCTCGCCCGCACGGCCGACGCCGACCCCGCCCGCGTCCCCGGCTGGCTCACCGCCATGACCGGGCTCGGTCTGCTGCGCCCCGACGCCGAGGGCCGGCCGCGCTACGCCCACCCGCTGCTGCGGGACGCCGTGCTCGGCGGCTGGGCCGGCGCCGACCGGCAGACCGCCCACCGCCGGGCCGCCGAGGCGCTGCTGCACCGCGGCGACAGCACCGCGGCCGTCGCCGGACAACTGCTGCGCTGCGGCCCCGTGGGCGAGGACTGGGCGACCGGTGCCCTGCTCGACGCCGCCGACCTCGCCGTCCGCGCCGAGCGCAGCGACGACGCCCTCGCCCTGCTGCGCCGCGCCCTCGACGAACCGATGCCGGCCGCCCGCCGCACCGTGGTCCTCACCGAACTGGGCTCCCTGGAGTACGCCACCGTACGGTCCGGCGCGGGCATCCCCCGGCTCGTCGAGGCGATGCGCCGGCCGGGCCCGCCCCGCGAGCGCGTCCAGGCGGCGGTCGCCCTCGGCACCGCCCTGGCGCGGCGCGGCGAGGCCCGCGTCGCCGTCGACGTGCTGCGCGGGCTCCGCGACGAGCACCTGACGGACCACCCCGACCTGATCCGCACGGTGCAGATCGCCTCCGCGCTGCTCTCCGACCACGACCAGGGCGTACGGCAGGAGGTCTACCGCTGGCTGCGCGAGACCGCCGAGACCACTCCCCACCTGGTCGGCACGACGGGGCAGGCCCTCCTGGTGCGGTACGAGGCCACCGCCGGGCTGACCTCGGCGGCCACCGCGATGGACCGGGTCCGGGCCCTGCTCTCCCAGCCGGTCGACCCGGCGGACGAGGTCTTCCTGCTGGGCACGGCCGCCGCGGTCGCCCAGTGGGCCGACCAGCTCGACGAGGCGGAACGGCTGGTCCACCGGGGCCTCGGCGGCCGGCGGACCTCCCTGCTGCACCCCATGCACCTGGCCCTGCGCAACGTCCGCGTCGACATCGTCGCCGCGCGCGGTGCCCACGCGGAGGTCCTCGCCGACCCCGAGGTCACCCGCGCGGTCGCCGGCCGGCCCGAGTCCGCCAACGCGCTGGCCCACGCGGTCATCGCCCTCGTGGAGACCGACCGCGCCGACGAGGCCGCCCGCCTGGCCGACGGCTTCGACCTCCGGAACACCCACGACACCTGGGAGTTGAACCGTTTCCTCTACGCCCGTGGCCTCCTCCGCGCCGCCACCGGCGACCCGGCTGCCGCCCTCGACGACTTCCTGGAATGCGGGCGGCGCCAGACGGCACGGGACGTGGTGAGCCCCGTCGTCACCCCCTGGCGCACCGCCGCCGCCGAATGCCACCTCGCCCTCGGCCGCCCCCACGAGGCCCTCGCCCTGGCCGAACGGGAACTCTCCCTGGCCACCGTGTGGAACACGCCCCGCGTCGTCGGCCGCGCCCTCACCACCCTGGCCACGGCCACCCGAGGCCGCCGGGGCCTGCACCTGGCCGACCGGGCCGTGCACCTCCTGCGCCACGGCACGGAAGGCCCGGGGGAGCCCGGGGCCACGGCCGCGCCGCCGGAGACCGCCGCCGCCCACCACGGGCCGGCGCTGTGGGGCGCCGACGCGTCGGGTGACGGCCCGGTGCTGTGGGGTGCCGAGGCCTCGCGCGCGACCTCGTGGACCGCGACAGCGGCGAGCGGGGGCCCTGCCCTGTGGAGTGCCTCGGCGTCGGGCGGCCCGCCCGCGAGGGTGACGGCGATGCGCGGCCGGGCACTGGGCGGGAACCCGGTGCGAGCAGTGGGCGGCTGGGCGGTGGACGGGACGTCCGCGTTCTCCTCGATCACCGGCTGGGCGACGCCCGAGACACCGGGCGGCCGGTGGACCGTGGCGGGGGCGGACACGGCACTCACCCCTGATCCGCGAACGACGAGGCCCGCCGCCCCGCACCCGGGACGGCCCGCCACCCCGACCACGGCCGAGGCGGCGCCGCCGACCGGAGACCGCCCCAGCGCGGCGTACGGTCGCGGGTCGGGGTCGCCGGACGGAAACGGGTCCGCGCCGTGGCCCGGTGGCCGGGCCGTGCCGGACGGCGATGGATCGATGGCCGCGGGCGGGCCGCGGGGGACGGAGCCCGACACAGTCGGGCCCGTCGAAGGGGAGTTGATCCCGGCGCTCCTGGCGCAGGGGCGGGGACTGGCCGCCGCCGGGGAACGGGCGCGCGCCCGTGACGCCTTCCGGGAGGCGGCCGAACGCGCCGAACGCCTGGGCGCCCACCGCCTGCGCGCGATCGCGGAGTCGGCCCTGCGCGAGGGCGGGGCCCGCCGCGCCACGACGCCCCTCACCGGCCCCTCCGCCCTGACCGCCGGTGAGCGCCGTATCGCCGAACTCGCCGCCCAGAACCGCACGAACGCCGAGATAGGAGAGCTCCTCCACCTGGCCCGCCGCACCGTCGAGACCCATCTGACCAGCACCTACCGCAAGCTGGGCATCCGCCGCAGAGCAGAACTCGGCGCGGCCCTCGCCGGCGGCGAGGACACCCCCTGACCGCCCGGGGACGGTTCGCCCGCCGTTCGTGCCGAAATCGGCACCGAGTTCCCTGAACCGGAGGCTCGGCGGATGCGTAGGAAAACCGGGAGCACCCACGCGTAGCCGACACACCCTAGGAGTACCCATGAGCAGCCCACCGCGCCTGAACGACTGGCTGACGTCACGCCAGCCCCTCGTCCTGGGCCTGTTCCGTATCGTCCTGGGCCTGCTGTTCGCCAGCGAGGGCGCCGCCACGGTCTTCGGCGTCCTGGACCGCAAGGCGAGCCCGGTCGGCGACTGGCCCTTCTGGTACGCCGGGGTCATCGAGCTGGTCTGCGGTGTCCTCATCCTGCTCGGCGTCGCGACCCGGGGCGCCGCGTTCCTCAGCTCGGGCATCATGGCCTTCGCCTACTTCACGGAACACCAGAAGGACGGCCTCTTCCCCCTCCAGAACGGCGGCCTCGCCCCCGTCCTCTTCTGCTGGGCCTTCCTCCTCCTGGTCTTCGCGGGCCCGGGAGCCCTCTCCCTGTCGAGCCTCACCGCCCGCGAGGCCGGCACCCGCCCCGTACGGGGAACCACGTAACCCGTCACGCACCTTCGCCGCACGGACACGCGGGCCCGCACCAGGGGCCCGCGACCGGTGCCGGCGCGCGGGGCACCGCCTCCTGTACGGGCCCGCTCAGCACTCGATGATGTTCACCGCGAGCCCGCCCCGCGCCGTCTCCTTGTACTTGACGCTCATGTCGGCCCCCGTCTCCTTCATCGTCTTGATGACCTTGTCGAGGGACACCTTGTGGGTGCCGTCGCCGCGCATCGCCATCCGGGCCGCCGTGACGGCCTTCACCGCCGCCATGCCGTTGCGTTCGATGCAGGGGATCTGGACGAGGCCGCCGACGGGGTCGCAGGTGAGGCCGAGGTTGTGCTCCATGCCGATCTCGGCCGCGTTCTCGACCTGTTCGGGGGAGCCGCCCAACACCTCCGCCAGCGCGCCCGCCGCCATGGAGCAGGCGGAGCCGACCTCGCCCTGGCAGCCGACCTCGGCGCCGGAGATGGAGGCGTTCTCCTTGAAGAGCATGCCGATCGCGCCGGCCGCGAGCAGGAACCGCACGACGCCGTCCTCGTCCGCGCCGGGCACGAAGTTGATGTAGTAGTGCAGGACGGCGGGGATGATGCCGGCCGCGCCGTTCGTCGGCGCGGTGACCACGCGGCCCCCGGCGGCGTTCTCCTCGTTCACGGCCATCGCGTAGAGCGTGATCCACTCCATCGCGTGGGCCAACGGGTCGCCCTCGGCGCGCAGTTGACGGGCGGAGACGGCCGCCCGGCGACGGACCTTCAGACCGCCGGGGAGGATCCCCTCACGGGTCATGCCCCGGGAGACGCACGCCTGCATCACCCCCCAGATGTCCAGGAGCCCGGAGCGGATCTCCTCCTCCGTGCGCCAGGCCCGCTCGTTCTCCAGCATCAGCGCGGAGATGGACAGGCCGGTCTCCCGGGTGAGCCGCAGCAGCTCGTCCCCGGTGCGGAAGGGGTACTTCAGGACCGTGTCGTCGAGCTTGATGCGGTCCGCGCCGACCGCCTCCTCGTCGACGACGAAACCGCCGCCCACGGAGTAGTAGGTCTTGGACAGGAGTTCGGTGCCGTACGCGTCGTGGGCCCAGATCGTCATGCCGTTGGCGTGGTACGGCAGCGTCTTGCGCCGGTGCAGGACCAGGTCGTCGTCGAAGGCGAAGGGGATCTCGTGGTCGTCGAGGAGGCGGAGGCGCCCCGATGCCTTGATCGCCTCCACGCGGTCGTCGGCCGACTCGACGTCCACCGTGCGCGGCGAGGCGCCCTCCAGACCCAGCAGCACCGCCTTGGGGGTGCCGTGGCCATGGCCGGTCGCGCCCAGCGAGCCGTACAGCTCGACGCGCACGGAGGCCACGCCCGCGAGCAGTTCCTCGTTGCGCAGCCGGCGGGCGAACAACCGGGCGGCCCGCATCGGGCCGACCGTGTGGGAGCTGGACGGGCCGATGCCGATCGAGAACAGGTCGAAGACCGAGATGGCCACGGTGACTCCTCAGAACGGGGGAGGGTTGTGCAGGGGGTGGGGCACCGCGCTCACTCCCCAGTGTGCGCGGTACCCCGGAAAAGCGGGACTACGGGCCGGTGAAGCCCGGGTTACTTCCCCAGCCCCGGGTAGAGCGGGTGCTTGTCGGCGAGTGCCTTGACCCGGGTCTTGAGGGCCTCGGCGTCGTAGGCCGGCTTGAGGGCCTCGGCGATGACGTCGGCGACCTCGGTGAAGTCCTCGGCGGTGAAGCCGCGGGTGGCCAGGGCCGGCGTGCCGATGCGCAGGCCGGAGGTGACCATCGGCGGGCGCGGGTCGTTGGGGACCGCGTTGCGGTTGACGGTGATGCCGACCTCGTGGAGGCGGTCCTCGGCCTGCTGCCCGTCCAGTTCGGAGTCGCGCAGGTCGACGAGGATGAGGTGGACGTCGGTGCCGCCGGACAGGACGTCGACGCCGGCCTCACGGGCGTCCGGTGCGGTCAGGCGCTCCGCCAGGATCCGCGCGCCCTCGACCGTGCGCCGCTGGCGCTCCTTGAACTCCTCGCTCGCCGCGACCTTGAAGGACACCGCCTTCGCCGCGATGACGTGCTCCAGCGGACCGCCCTGGAAGCCCGGGAACACCGACGAGTTGAGCTTCTTGGCGAACTCCTTCTTCGCCAGGATGATCCCGCCGCGCGGTCCGCCGAGGGTCTTGTGGGTGGTGGAGGTGACCACGTCGGCGTACGGCACGGGGTTCGGGTGCAGCCCGGCCGCGACCAGACCCGCGAAGTGCGCCATGTCGACCCACAGATGGGCGCCGACCTCGTCGGCGATCCGGCGGAACTCCGCGAAGTCCAGCTGACGCGGGTACGCCGACCAGCCCGCGATGATCACCTTGGGCCGGTGCTCCTTGGCGAGGCTCTCCAGCTCCGCCATGTCGACCAGACCGGTCGCGGTGTCCACGTGGTACGCGACGACCTCGAACTGCTTGCCCGAGAAGTTCAGCCGCATGCCGTGGGTGAGGTGGCCGCCGTGCGCCAGGTCCAGCCCGAGGATGGTGTCGCCGGGCTGGGCGAGGGCGAACAGGGCCGCCTGGTTGGCCGAGGCGCCCGAGTGGGGCTGCACGTTGGCGTACTCGGCGCCGAACAGGTCCTTCACCCGGTCGATGGCGATCTGCTCGGCGACGTCGACGTGCTCGCAGCCGCCGTAGTAGCGGCGGCCCGGGTAGCCCTCGGCGTACTTGTTGGTGAGGACCGAGCCCTGCGCCTCCATGACCGCCACGGGGGCGAAGTTCTCCGAGGCGATCATCTCCAGGGTGGACTGCTGGCGGTGCAGCTCGGCGTCGACGGCGGCGGCGACGTCCGGGTCCAACTCGTGCAGGGGCGTGTTCAGAAGCGACATGCGTACGACCTCGTCTTCTCAGCCGGCGGTGTGGGCGACGTACTCGTCGGCGGAGAGCAGATCGTCCGGCTCCTCCGCGACGCGTACCTTGAACAGCCACCCGCCCTCGAACGGGGCGGTGTTCACCAGCGACGGGTCGCTCACGACGTCCTCGTTGATCTCGGTGATCTCACCGGAGACCGGCGAGTACAGGTCGCTGACCGACTTCGTGGACTCCAGTTCGCCACAGGTCTCGCCCGCGGTCACCGTGGAGCCGACCTCGGGGAGCTGGGCGTAGACGACATCGCCGAGCGCGTTCGCCGCGAACTCCGTGATGCCGACCGTCGAGACGCCGTCCTCGGCGACCGACAGCCACTCGTGCTCCTTGCTGTAGCGCAGCTGCTGGGGGTTGCTCATGGCCTGAATTCTCCTGTACGCGAGGGAGTGGTGATGAATGGGGTACTGCTGAAACCGCTGTTGAGCAGCGCGAATGTGCCCAGTGTCACGCTCGGGGGCGGGCGACCTCGCGCCCAGTGTCTACTTCTGCCGCTTGTAGAACGGCAGCGCCACGACCTCGTACGGCTCGTGGCTGCCCCGGATGTCCACGCCCACACCGGCCGTGCCCGGCGCGGAGTGCGCGGCGTCGACGTAGGCCATGGCGATCGGCTTGCCCAGGGTGGGGGAGGGGGCACCGGAGGTGACCTCGCCGATCACCTGGCCGTCGGCGACCACGGCGTACCCGGCGCGGGGGACACGACGGCCCTCGGCGACCAGGCCGACGAGGACGCGGGGCGGCTCGTGGTCGGCGCGCTCGGCGGCCGCGCGCAGGGCCGCGCGGCCCACGAAGTCGCCCTCCTTGTCGAACTTGACCACGCGCCCGAGGCCCGCGTCGAAGGGGGTGAGGGAGGTCGACAGCTCATGCCCGTACAGCGGCATGCCCGCCTCCAGGCGGAGGGTGTCCCGGCAGGACAGTCCGCAGGGCACCAGGCCGACGCCCTCGCCCGCCTTGGTCAGCGCCTGCCACAGCTCGACCGCGTGCTCCGGCTTCACGAACAGCTCGAAGCCGTCCTCGCCGGTGTACCCGGTGCGCGCGATCAGCGCGGGAACCCCGGCGACCGTGCCCGGCAGTCCCGCGTAGTACTTCAGCCCGTCGAGGTCGGCGTCCGTGAGGGAGGCCAGGATCCCGGGCGACTCGGGGCCCTGCACGGCCAGCAGCGCGTACGCGTCCCGGTCGTCGCGCACCTCGGCGTCGAACCCGGCGGAACGCTCGACGAGCGCGTCCAGCACCACCTGGGCGTTGGAGGCGTTCGCGACGACCAGGTACTCGGTCTCGGCCAGCCGGTAGACGATCAGGTCGTCGAGGATGCCGCCGTCCTCGCGGCAGATCATGGTGTAGCGGGCACGGCCGACGCCGACGCTCCCGATGTTGCCCACGAGGGCGTGGTCCAACAGGGCGGCGGCCCGCGGTCCGGTGACGGTGATCTCGCCCATGTGGGACAGGTCGAAGAGTCCGGCCTTCGTGCGGACGGCGAGGTGCTCGTCCCGCTCGGAGCCGTAGCGCAGCGGCATGTCCCAGCCCGCGAAGTCGGTCATCGTCGCACCGAGCGAGCGGTGCAGGGCATCGAGCGCGGTACGGCGCGGTCCAGTGGTGGGGCTGCTCATCGGTTTCCGCTCCCAGGGCATGACAGGCGACAGGTGAGGACATTCCTCCCCATCTGTCATCGGAACCTGAGAGGTTCACCACGACCGTACGTACCGGTGGTCGTGACTTGCACCGTGGGTGGAGCCGCCCCCATGGAAGAGAGGTACGGCCCGCTTTTCAGATGTGCCTCGCCCGCGCGGTATCTGGGCCTGAGAGATTCAAGGGAGGGACTTGCTCCTTCGGCGCCCCAGCGACGTGCTGCCGGGAACTCTCCCGCGCGGATTCAAGCGGCCGGTATGCAGTTGGCGCGGACATCATCGCACGCATCGACGTGGCGCGGCAGGGGGAGCTTTCAAGGCAGACACAGCGGTCCGTAGCACACTTGTGGCCATACGAGGACTGAACCAGGAGGGATCGGGCATTACCTTCTCTTTACAGTCTGTGGGGATGGGACCTCCATGCCCCTGGGGAGGACGATCACGGTGAACAGGACCACGGCGTACGCGACGACGTCGGGCATCGCGATGCCCAAGCAGCCCGTCGCGCCGGCCGGCGCGGCGTGCGGCCCGTTCCCGAGGGCGGTCGTCCGCGACCTCCGGGCGCGTTCCGGGCGCAGCCCCCACGAGCTGACCTTCGGGCCCCACGACCTGGTGGTGGTCACCGGGCTCCCCGGCAGCGGCAAGTCGACCCTGATGCGGCGGGCGGTGCCCGGCGTCCGCATCGACTCCCAGGACACCCGCGACCGGTTCGACGCGCGCTTCGCCCGGCACCTGCCGTACGCGCTCTACCGCCCCTTCGTGCGCCTCGCGCACTACGCCGCGCTGCGACGCGCCCTCCGCTCGGGGGAGGGCGTCGTCGTGCACGACTGCGGGGCGCAGGCGTGGGTACGCAATTGGCTCGCGCGCGAGGCCCGCCGCCGGGGCGGCACACTTCACCTGCTGTTGCTCGACGTCACTCCCGGTGAGGCCCGGGACGGACAGCGGGAGCGGGGACGGGGCGTCTCCCGGTACGCGTTCGCGCGGCACAGGGGGGCGATGACCCGGCTGCTGCGGGCGGTGGAGAAAGGGAGGCTGCCGCAGGGCTGCGGGGCGGCCGTCCTCATCGACCGGGCCGCCGCCGATGTCCTGAAGCGGATCCACTTCCCGCGCTCCTGAGGGGCGCGCCCCCGCCCCGGAAGCAATTAAGGTGCAGGGACAACAGCATCACGGAGCAAAGCGGTAGGCAGCAGATGGACTTCCCGGCGGACTTTCCGGCACAGGCGTATCCCCATGGGCACGGCGGATGGCCCGGCAACGAGCTGGAGGAGGTGCTGTCCGCCTCGCTCGGGGTGCCCCAGGCCGGGGCGCGGATCGTGGAGGTGCTGGCCCGCAGCTTCGTCTGGGTGCCGCTGCCGGAGGGCGGCGGCCCGCAGAGCGGTCAGCTCGACCTGCCGACGATGGAGTTCGACGGGCAGGCGTATGTGCCGGTCTTCAGCTCGGAGGAGCAGTTCCGCCAGGTCGTCGGCAACCACATGTCGTACACGATCGCCCCGGCCGTCGAGTTCGCGCGGGGCCTGCCCCCGCAGATCGGGCTCGCGCTCAACCCCGACGGCGTCGTGGGCATCCCGCTGCCGCCGCCCGCCGTGGCCGAGCTGTGCCGGGCCGGGCGGACCTCGCTGGACGGATCGGCGAGCGGCGCCCGCGTCCGGCTCTACGAACCGGACTGGCAGGACGACCCGGTGGACTTCCTGGCCGCGGCCTCGGCCGAGTTCGCCGACGCCGGGGTCGTGCTCTCCGCCCGCCGCTGCCTCGCCACCATCGAGACCGCCGACCCCGTCATGTTCATCGGGGTCGAACTGGGCTCCTGGGAGGCCGACCGCGCCCTCCCCCTCGCCGCCCTCGGCCGGGCCCTCGCCAAGACCCCCGTCCCCTGGCCGGTCAACATGGTCTTCCTGGACGTGGCCCAGGACCCGGTCGGCGACTGGCTCCGCGAGAAGGTGCGGCCCTTCTACCAACAGGGGTACTGATCGGCGTGCCCCGAAAAGGGCGCGGGGAGTGGCGCGACCAGCCACGACGCGCCCGCGCACCGCGACGCACAGCAACGTTCGAGCCCTGACCGGCTCAACCAGCGCACCACCTAAGCTGTCTCCTATAACCAGGGTCCAACACGAAGGACGGCCAACGTGAGCGGCAGCATCGCCACCGGGCAGGTCGAGCACATGCTGCGGCAGGTGACGCCCGGGCGTTACGACGCCTACGAGGCGCTGCTGCGTGCCCTCGCCACCCCGTCCTCCGGCCAGATCTGGATGCTGCTCTGGCACGGCCAGGCCGGCTCCCCGGACGCCCAGTACGGGAACATGGAGGTCGACGGGTTCAACTACGCCCCGTGCGTGACCTCCGCCCAGGAGCTCTCCGCCAGTGGCTGGAACCGCAGTTACGAGGTGGTCGACGGCCTCGACGTGGCCCGCACCCTCTACCCCGACCACTACGGCCTCTGGCTCAACCCGCACGCGCCGGGCGGCGGCGTCGGCATCCCCTGGCTCGACCTGCGCCGGATCGCCACCGGCCTGGAGCGACAGCCCGCGGGCCCGCTGCGGCTGTCCGAGCCGGCCATCGAGATCCCGCAGTTCTACGCCCTGCTGACGCAGAACGCCCACCGCACGCCCGCCGTGCGCTCCCTGCGCCGTGCCTGGGTGCAGCCCGCGCTCGGCGCGCCGTACCTCGCCATCGGCCTCGACGTGTACGACACCTCGCCGCCGGCCGTCGACTCGGTGCGGGCGATGATGCAGCAGTCCATCGGCGCGGTCCCGGACGGGCTGCCCGTCTCCACCGTCGCCATGTCCGACGAGTACGACCCGGTCGCCATGTGGCTGCGCGCGGGCGCACGCCCCTTCTACGACCGCGAGGCCCACGCGGCGCCCGCCCAGGCCCCGGCTGCGGGCGGATACGGGTACCCGAGCGGCTACTGAGCCGGGGTGAGCGTGGTTTCCACCGCTCAACAGAGCGTCACGTCCGCATAGCGGAACTGTGCTGGCCACATCACGGTTGCGCATACATTCGCCGTCAAGTCTGGTGCCTGATCGCGCGACCGTTGAAGACTCCCCCAGAGCAGTGGGGGGATCCGGCGAACACGCTGTTCATGCGGTGAAGTTCGGTGCCGTACCTCCCTCTCGTACCCAGCAGTAGTCACAGAGCAAGAGAGCAGTAGTGGTGACGGACCGCACCGCAGACCCGGGCGGCCGCCAGGCACAGTCGGCAACCACCGGCACGGGCAAGCACGAGGGACGATGACCGCACCCATTGAGACGACCGGATCGCAGGCCGAGGCACAGCCCGAGGCCGTGCTGGAAGGTGTCGAGGCCAAGAAGATCGAGGGCCGTTCGCTCGGCCAGATCGCCTGGACCCGCTTCAAGCGCGACAAGGTGGCGGTCGCCGGCGGCATCATCGTCGTCCTGCTGATCCTGATCGCGGCCCTCTCCCGGCCGCTGCAGTCGATGCTGGGGCTCGACCCCAACGCGTTCAACCAGGACCTGATCGACCCCAACACCTCCCTGCCGAAGGGTGACTTCGGCGGGATGAGCTGGGACCACCCGCTCGGTGTCGAGCCGAAGTTCGGCCGCGACATCCTCGCCCGCATCCTGGAGGGCTCCTGGGTCTCCCTGGTGGTGGCCTTCGGCGCGACGATCCTGTCCAACGCCATCGGCGTGGTGCTCGGCCTGGTCGCCGGCTACTACGGCGGCCGGGTCGACACGGTCGTGAGCCGGCTGATGGACACCTTCCTGGCGTTCCCGCTGCTGCTGTTCGCCATCGCCATCTCCGCGACGCTCCAGGGCGGCGCCTTCGGCCTCGAAGGGCTGCCGCTGCACATCTCGGTGCTGATCTTCGTCATCGGCTTCTTCAACTGGCCGTACATGGGACGCATCGTGCGCGGTCAGACCCTGGCCCTGCGCGAGCGGGAGTTCATCGACGCCTCGCGCGGCATGGGAGCGGGCGGCCCGTACGTCCTGTTCAAGGAACTGCTGCCCAACCTCGTCGCGCCGATCATCGTCTACTCCACCCTGCTCATCCCGACCAACATCATCTTCGAGGCGTCGCTCAGCTTCCTCGGGGTCGGGATCCAGCCGCCGCAGGCCTCCTGGGGCGGAATGCTCAACCAGGCGGTCGACTTCTTCGAGGTCGATCCGCAGTACATGATCGTTCCCGGCCTCGCGATCTTCATCACGGTGCTGGCCTTCAACCTCCTCGGTGACGGCCTCCGGGACGCCCTCGACCCCCGCAGCCGCTGACGTCTGCGGCCGTCGTCCCACACAACTGTCCAACTACGAAGGGGAAACCGACCATCATGCGAAGGTCAGCAATGGCCGCTGTCGCGGTTGTGAGCAGCGCCGGCCTGCTCCTGTCCGCCTGCAGCAAGGCGGAAGACGGTACGGACACCCCCAAGGGCGCCGGCGCCAACGCCGCGACCAAGGGTGTCGTCAACGAGTCGACCAAAAAGGGCGGCACGGTCACGTACGCCAGCTCCGACGCCCCGGAGTCGCTCGACCCGGGCAACATGTACTACGCGTACGGCTTCAACTTCAGCCGCCTCTACGCGCGTCCGCTGATGACGTTCAAGCCCGGCCCCGGCGAGAAGGGCAACGAGCTCGTCCCCGACCTGGCGGAGAGCGCGGGTACGCCCAGCGACGGCGGCAAGACGTGGACGTACAAGATCCGTCAGGGCGTCAAGTTCGAGGACGGCACCCCGGTGACGTCCAAGGACGTCAAGTACGCCGTGGAGCGCTCGAACTTCGCGCGTGACGTGCTCTCGCTGGGTCCGAACTACTTCCAGCAGATGCTGGACGACCCGAAGAAGTACAAGGGCCCCTACGCGGACAAGAGCGACAAGGGCATCTCCTCCATAGAGACGCCGGACGACCACACGATCGTCTTCAAGCTGAACAAGGCGTTCTCGGAGTTCGACTACCTGGCGAGCATGCCGCAGACGGCTCCGGTGCCGAAGGCCAAGGACACCGGCGTCGACTACACCAAGAAGGTCGTCTCCACCGGCTCGTACAAGTTCGAGAAGTACGACGAGGGCAAGCAGATCGTCCTGGTCCGCAACCCCGAGTGGGACGCCAAGACGGACCCGCTGCGCAAGCAGTACCCGGACAAGATCGTGGTGAACCTGAAGGTCAACAAGGCCACCATCGACAAGGACGTCATGTCCGGCGACACCATGATCGACATCCAGGGCACCGGTGTCGACGCCCAGACCCAGGCCCAGGTCCTCAAGGACAAGGACAAGGAGGCCAACACCGACAACGCGCTCGGCGGCCGTCTCGTCTACACGGCGATCAACACCAAGGTCGCGCCGTTCGACAACGTCGAGTGCCGCAAGGCCGTCCAGTACGCGATCGACAAGGTCGCCGTGCAGACCGCCATGGGCGGCCCGATCCGCGGTGACATCGCCTCCACCGTCCTGCCCACCGACGTCACGGGCTACGAGAAGGCCGACCTGTACGCCACCCCGGACAACAAGGGTGACGTCACCAAGGCCAAGGAGCACCTGAAGGCCTGCGGCAAGGAGGGCGGCTTCAAGACCTCCATCTCCGCGCGCACCGACCGTCAGGGCGAGGTCGACGCGGCCACCGCGGTCGTCGAGGCGCTGAAGAAGGTCGGCATCGAGGCCGACATCAAGCAGTACCCGTCGGGCAAGTACTTCTCCGACTACGCGGGTGTGCCGGCGTTCAACAAGAAGAACAACATCGGCCTGATCATGATGCAGTGGGGCGCCGACTGGCCCACCGGCTACGGCTTCCTGCAGCAGATCGTGCACGGCAAGGCCATCGGCCAGTCCGGCAACACCAACCTGTCCGAGCTGAACGACCCGGCGATCAACAAGCTGCTCGACGACGCGATCGGCAACACCGACGAGGCCGCCCGCACCGCCGCGTACACCGAGGTCGACAAGAAGGTCATGGAGCAGGCCGCCATCGTGCCGCTGACCTACTTCAAGGTCCTGCTGTACCGCTCGCCGTACGCCACCAACCTGGTGTCGTCCTCGGCCTTCAGCGGTCAGTACGACTACCTCAACATCGGTACCACGGAAAAGAAGTAGCCCCGGAAGGCAGGTGAAGGCATTGGCGCCCGCGGGTGAGCACACCCGCGGGCGCCGGCGCCGGTCCTCGTGATCTCGTACATCATCCGCCGGACGATCGCGGCGGTGATCCTGCTGCTCGTCGTCACCGCGGTCACCTTCGGCATCTTCTTCATTCTGCCGAAGCTCGCCGGGCAGACAGTCGACCAGCTGGCACAGCAGTACATCGGCAAGAACCCCTCGCCCGAGGACATCGCGGCGGTCAAGCGGAACCTGGGTCTGGACCAGCCGGTCTACGAGCAGTACTGGAACTTCCTCAAGGGGATCGTCTCCGGTGCCACGTACGACCTCGGACCCACCACGGTCCGCTGCGACGCGCCCTGCTTCGGCTACTCCTTCAAGGACCACCTGGAGGTCTGGCCGCAGCTCACCAGCCGCCTGCCGGTCACCATCTCGCTCGCCGCCGGTGCCGCCGTGCTGTGGCTGCTGGGCGGTATCACGGCCGGTGTCATCTCGGCCCTGAAGCCCGGCTCGTTCTTCGACCGGGCCGCCATGGGCGTGGCCCTCGCGGGCGTCTCCCTGCCCATGTTCTTCACCGGTCAGCTGGCCCTGCTGCTGTTCAGCTACCAGCTGGAGATCTTCGGCAGGACCTACGTCCCCTTCACCGAGAACCCCTCGCAGTGGGCCAACACCCTCTTCCTGCCCTGGTGTTCGCTGGCGCTCCTCTATTCGGCCATCTACGCCCGGCTCACCCGCTCGGGCATGCTGGAGACGATGAACGAGGACTACATCCGCACCGCGCGGGCCAAGGGCCTGCGGGAGCGCAAGGTGGTCGTGAAGCACGGTCTGCGGGCCGCGCTGACCCCGCTGGTGACCGTCTTCGGCATGGACGTCGGTCTGCTCCTCGGCGGCGCCCTCATCACCGAGACCGTGTTCTCCCTGCACGGCATCGGCGAGTACGCGGTCCAGTCGATCAGCGCCAACGACCTGCCCCCGATCCTCGGGGTGACCCTGCTCGCGGCGTTCTTCGTCGTCTTCATGAACCTTGTGGTGGACCTGCTGTACGCCACGATCGACCCGCGGGTGAGGCTCTCGTGACCGAACTGTCCAAGACCGGGGCCGCCGTCGGCGAGCCCGCACGCGCCGGGGACGCCCCCGAGGCGTTCCTCGAAGTGCGTGACCTCAAGGTCCACTTCCCCACCGACGACGGCCTGGTCAAGTCCGTCGACGGCCTCTCCTTCCAGCTGGAGAAGGGCAGGACCCTCGGCATCGTGGGCGAGTCCGGCTCCGGCAAGTCGGTCACCTCACTGGCGATCATGGGCCTGCACCGGCTCGGGGCACGCGGCAAGAACGTGCAGATGTCCGGCGAGATCTGGCTCGACGGCAAGGAACTCGTCGGGGCGAGCCCCGACGAGGTGCGCCGGCTGCGCGGCCGCGACATGGCGATGATCTTCCAGGACCCGCTGTCCGCCATGCACCCGTACTACAAGGTCGGCAGCCAGATCGTGGAGGCCTACCGCGTCCACCACGACGTCAGCAAGAAGGTCGCCCGCAAGCGCGCCATCGAACTCCTCGACCGCGTCGGCATCCCGGAGCCCCACAAGCGGGTCGACGGCTACCCGCACGAGTTCTCCGGCGGTATGCGCCAGCGCGCCATGATCGCCATGGCCCTGGTCAACAACCCCGAACTGCTGATCGCCGACGAGCCCACCACCGCGCTCGACGTGACCGTGCAGGCGCAGATCCTCGACCTGATCCGGGACCTGCAGAAGGAGTTCGGCTCCGCGGTCATCATCATCACGCACGACCTCGGCGTGGTCGCCGAGATCGCCGACGACATCCTCGTGATGTACGGCGGCCGCTGCGTGGAGCGCGGCCCGGTCGACGACATCTTCCACCAGCCGCAGCACCCCTACACCTGGGGCCTGCTCGGCTCGATGCCGCGCATCGACCGCGCCCAGACCGACCGGCTCATCCCGGTCAAGGGCCAGCCGCCGAGCCTCATCAACGTCCCCTCGGGCTGCGCCTTCAACCCGCGCTGCCCCTACGCGGACGTCCCCAAGGACAACATCACCCGCACCGAGCGCCCCGACCTGCGCGAGGTCGGCGGCCGGCACTTCACCGCCTGCCACCTGTCGCAGGAGGACCGTACGCGGATCTGGACCGAAGAGATTGCGCCGAAGCTGTGAGCGAGACTGAGACCCGGGCCGCCGTGCCGGCCCCGCGCGCCGACGCCGACGAGAAACCGCTGCTCAGGGTCGAGGGCCTGGTCAAGCACTTCCCCATCAAGAAGGGCCTGCTCCAGCGGCAGGTCGGGGCGGTCAAGGCCGTCGACGGCATCGACTTCGAGGTCCGACGCGGCGAGACCCTCGGCGTGGTGGGCGAGTCCGGCTGCGGCAAGTCGACCATGGGCCGGCTCATCACCCGTCTCCTCGAACCCTCCGGTGGGAAGGTCGAGTTCGACGGTACGGACATCACGCACCTGAAGACCGCCGGGATGCGCCCGCTGCGCCGCGACATCCAGATGATCTTCCAGGACCCGTACGGTTCGCTGAACCCCCGGCACACCATCGGCACCATCGTCTCGGCGCCCTTCAAGCTCCAGGGCGTGGAGCCCGAGGGCGGGGTGAAGAAGGAGGTCCAGCGCCTCCTGGAGTTGGTGGGCCTCAGCCCCGAGCACTACAACCGCTACCCGCACGAATTCTCCGGCGGCCAGCGCCAGCGCATCGGCATCGCCCGCGCGCTCGCCCTCAAGCCCCGGATGGTCGTCGCGGACGAGCCGGTCTCCGCGCTCGACGTGTCGATCCAGGCCCAGGTCGTCAACCTGATGGACGACCTCCAGGACGAGCTCGGCCTGACGTACGTGATCATCGCGCACGACCTCTCCGTCGTCCGCCACGTCTCCGACCGCATCGCGGTGATGTACCTCGGCAAGATCGTCGAACTGGCCGACCGGGACTCGCTGTACGCGGCGCCGATGCACCCGTACACCAAGGCGCTGCTGTCGGCCGTGCCGATCCCGGACCCCTCGCGCCGGGGCGCCAAGAGCGAGCGCATCCTGCTCAAGGGCGACGTGCCCTCGCCGATCGCGCCGCCGAGCGGTTGCCGCTTCCACACCCGGTGCTGGAAGGCCACGCAGGTCTGCAAGACCACCGAGCCGCCGCTCGCCGAGCTGAAGCCGGGCCAGCGGGTCGCCTGCCACCACCCGGAGAACTTCGAGGACCAGCAGCCGCAGGACGTCGTCCTGCTGACGGCCGCGAAGGAAGCGGGCGAACTGGTGCCGGACACGGTGAAGAAGACGGGGGAACCGGAGACGCCGGAGAGCCCGGAGACGCCTGAGGCCGCCGCGGCGCCGGAGGCCTCCGAGAAGCCTGAGGCGCCCGAGGCGGCCAAGGAGCCCGAAGCGCCCAAGGAGCCCGACGCGCCCAAGGAACCTGAAGCGTCCAAGGAGCCCGAGAGCCCCGAGAAGCCCGGTAAAGACTGACGTCGGACGGTGTGCGCCTTGCATTGCAAGGCGCACACTTGTTCGCAGGGCAGAATGTACGGGTGTCCCCGTACCCGCTCGACCTGATCGGCATCTTCGTCTTCGCCATCTCCGGCGCGCTCCTGGCCGTCCGCAAGAACTTCGACATCTTCGGCATCGCCGTCCTCGCCGAGGTCACCGCGCTCGGCGGCGGCCTGTTCCGCGACCTGATCATCGGCGCCGTGCCGCCGGCCGCCTTCACCGACCTCGGCTACTTCCTCACCCCGCTGCTCGCCGCCCTCCTCGTCTTCTTCCTCCACCCGCACGTGGAGCGCATCCAGACCGGGGTGAACGTCTTCGACGCCGCCGGCCTCGGCCTCTTCTGCGTCGCGGGCACGACGAAGGCGTACGACCACGGGCTCGGCCTGACCGCCTCCGCCACCCTCGGCCTCGCCACGGCGGTCGGCGGCGGTGTGCTGCGGGACGTCCTCGCCAACGAGGTCCCCTCACTGCTGCGCTGGGACCGCGACCTGTACGCCGTGCCCGCGATGGTCGGCGCCGGCCTCGTCGTCCTGTGCATCAGCCTGGACGCCCTGAACCCCGTCACCTCGGCCCTCGCCGCGATCACGGCCTTCGTCCTGCGCCTGCTGGCCATGCGCTACCACTGGCGCGCCCCGCGCGCGTGGAACAGGCGGTCCGCGGCCGTCGAAGAGGCGTGAGGTGCGGGGTGTGAGCTGCGGGGCGTGAGGTGCGGGGTGCGAGGTGCGAGGCATAAAGCTACCGCTTAGTAATGACCTGTTGTACGGTTCATCCATGCCCGAAGCAGCTTCCGTACAGGCCACCGTCGGCGACAGCGAGTTCGACCGGGACACCGCGCTCACCCGGCGGGCGCCCGGCGTCTACGACATCGACCTCTCCGCCGGCTGGACGATCATCGGCGCCGTCAACGGCGGCTACCTCCTGGCCGTCCTGGGGCGCGCCCTCGCCGACGCGCTCCCGCACGGTGACCCGTTCACGATCTCCGCGTACTACCTGACCGCGTCGCAGCCCGGCCCCGCGGTCGTCCGCACGGACGTCGTCCGTACCGGCCGGACCCTCTCGACCGGCCAGGCCTCCCTCTTCCAGTACGACGACGAGGGCCGCGAGATCGAGCGGATACGCGTCCTCGCCTCCTACGGCGACCTGGACTCCCTCCCGGACGACGTCCGGACGACGGCGAAGCCGCCCGCGATCCCGCCGATCGAGCAGTGCTTCGGCCCGCAGGACGCCCCCGGCCCCGTGCCCGGCGGCTCCGCCATCGCCGACCGGCTGTTCCTGAAGCTCGACCCCGCCACCCTGGGCTGGGCCCTGGGCGCGCCCTCCGGCAAGGGTGAGATGCGGTCCTGGTTCGGGCTCGCCGACGGCCGTGACGCCGACCCGTTCTCTCTGCTCCTCGCGGTGGACGCGCTGCCGCCGACCGCCTTCGAGATGGGCCTGAAGGGCTGGGTCCCGACGGTCGAGCTGACCGCGCACATCCGGTGCCGCCCGGCGCCGGGACCGCTGCGGGTCGCCATCACCACCCGCAACCTCGCCGGGGGCTTCCTGGAGGAGGACGCCGAGGTCTGGGACAGCGCCGACCGCCTGGTCGCCCAGTCGCGCCAGCTGGCGAGGGCCAGGCTGTCCGACTGAGACGCCTTCTCCGGGCGCCGACCGCCCGGCGCCGAGGGAGTGTTGCCGACCGGCGGAGCGGCGACAGGGAGGGCGCGCCCGAGCGTATCGGGCGCGCCCTCCCTGTCGTGTGCGCGATGGATCAGTCGAGCCAGTGGCGGCAGCCGATGCTGATCAGTCGCATCCGGCGGCTCGCCAGGCGGGTCACCCGCCGGCGTTCTTCCTCCGGTTCGTGCTGGGCCTCCAGGAACAGCGAGGCGGTCATCAGCATCTGGTCGACGTACAGGCCCGCGAGCATCAGCCGGTCGTCGTCGGTCCATCCCTCGGTCTCCGGCCGCTTGGCCAGCTCGCCGCGCACCTCCTCGGCGAACCGGGTCAGTTGCCCCTGGATCGAGTCCCGCACCGGCTGGACCCCGCTGTGCCGTTCCCGCGCGATGAACCGGACGTGTGCGGGGTACCCGTCGACGTGGCGGGCGATCAGATCCACGGCGCGCTCGATGAGTTCGTCACTGTCGCCCACCGCCGACATCAGATCCGCCAGCACGGGGTGCAGGCTGCCGAGCGCCTCCTCGACCAGCGCGACACCGAGGTCCGCGGTCGACCGGAAGTGCCGGTAGAACGCGGTGGGGGCGACGCCCACGGCCCGGGTGACCTCGCGAAGTCCCAGGCTGCTGAGGCTCTGCTCCTCCAGCAGGGCGAGGGCGGCGTCCATGAGCGCCCGCCTCGTCTTCTGCTTCTGCGCCTGCCGGACGCCGAAAGTGTGACTCATGCCATGCAGTTAACAACTGTTCTCCGTAATTGCAAAGCCGGGAGGCGCGCTAGACTTGGCAGTCAGTGAACAAGTGTAACTACAACCGTTCACCCAACTGTAACGAGAGGCGTTCCCACGATGTTGTTCCTCGTCGCCGCACTTCTGCTGCTGGGTGTCGTCCTGGGCACCGTGGCGCATGTGCCGCCGGCCGTCTCGACCGTCCTGGCCGTCGGTATCGCCCTCTGGCTGGCGATCTTCGCGTACCGCGAGCGCCACGCCCGCCGCGGCCGCGGCACGCACTGACCGTTCACCGCGCCACCGCCACGACTCCGCCACCGACTGACGACCGTCCCCCGAGAACCCGTTGGGAGCAGACCGACCATGCAGCTCACCGCCCCGCGCCAGCAGACCGGAAGCACCACCGCCCGCCCCCGAGGCCGTGACGCCGACGGCATGGCCGTCGCCTCCTTCGTCCTCGGTCTCCTGGGCCTCCTCGTCCTGAACCTCTTCCTCGGCCCGATCGCGATCGTCCTCGCGGCGGTGGCCCTCAAGCGCGGCACGACACGACGGGGCCGCGCCTTCCTCGGCCTCGGCCTGGGCGTCGCCGACCTGGTCGTCCTCGCCACCCTGATGCAGACGACGAACACGGTGTCCTGGAGCATCTGAGGCCGGAAACCCCCGGTCCACCTGGGAGCACCCCGAGGCCGCCCGGACGTGGCCCCGTAGAATCGGCTCACCATGGCTTACCTCGACCACGCGGCGACCACCCCGATGCTCCCCGAGGCGGCAGAGGCCCTGACCGCCCAGCTGAGCGTCACCGGCAACGCCTCCTCGCTGCACGCCTCCGGCCGCCGAGCGCGGCGCACCGTCGAGGAGGCCCGCGAAACCCTCGGCGAGGCCCTCGGGGCCCGCCCCAGCGAGGTGGTCCTCACCTCCGGCGGCACCGAGGCCGACAACCTCGCCGTGAAGGGCCTGTACTGGTCCCGCCGCGACGCGGACCCGGCCCGCACCCGGGTCCTCGCCAGCCCCGTCGAGCACCACGCGGTCCTCGACGCCGTGCACTGGCTCGGCGAACACGAGGGCGCCACCGTCGAGTACCTCCCGGTCGACGCGTACGGCCGCGTCCACCCCGAAGCCCTCCGCGAGGCCATCGCCCGCAACCCCGACGATGTCGCCCTGGCCACCGTGATGTGGGCCAACAACGAGATCGGCACGATCATGCCGGTCCGTGAACTCGCCGACGTGGCAGCGGAGTTCGACGTCCCGCTGCACGCCGACGCGGTCCAGGCCTTCGGTCAGGTTCCGGTCGACTTCGACGCCTCGGGCCTCGCCGCGATGACCGTCTCCGGCCACAAGGTCGGCGGCCCGTACGGCATCGGCGCGCTGCTGCTGGGCCGCGAGTACAGCCCCGTACCCGTGCTGCACGGCGGCGGCCAGGAGCGCCATGTCCGCTCCGGCACCCTCGACGTCCCCGCCGTCGCCTCCTTCGCCGTCGCCGGCCGGCTCGCCGCCGAGCAACACGAGTGGTTCGCCCGGGAGATCGGCGCCCTGCGCGACGCCCTCGTCGAAGCGGTCCGTACGGCCGTGCCGGACGCCGTCCTCGGCGGTGACCCCTCCCCGGCGGGACGCCTCCCGGCCAACGCCCACTTCAGCTTCCCCGGCTGCGAGGGCGACTCGCTGCTGCTGCTCCTCGACGCCCAGGGCATCGAGTGCTCCACGGGTTCCGCCTGCACGGCCGGTGTCGCCCAGCCCAGCCATGTCCTCCTCGCCACCGGCACCGACCCCGACCTGGCCCGCGGCACCCTCCGCTTCTCCCTCGGCCACACCTCCACGGAGGCGGACGTCGAGGCACTCGCGAAGGCGATCGGCCCGGCAGTGGAACGCGCCCGCAACGCGGGCCTGACCTGAGCGGACGGACCCGGCCCCAGGGTCTGTCGTTCGGATCATGCCGACTGCGGGCGACGGCGCCTGATGGCTGCCGGTGAGCGGGGTGTCGAGGGTCAGGCGGGAGCCGTCGTCCCGGCCTTCGCCGCCGCGCGCACCAGCTTCATGTAGCGGTCCCAGTCCCAGCCCTCGCCGGGGTCCGTGTGGTCCGTCCCCGGGACCTCGACATGGCCGAGGATGTGCTCACGGTCGAGCGGGATGTCGTACCGCGCGCAGATCCGGGCCGTCAGCCGCGCGGATGCCTCGTACATCTCGTCGGTGAAGTCCTCGGGCTTCTCGACGAAACCCTCGTGCTCGATGCCGACACTGCGCTCGTTGTAGTCGCGGTTGCCCGCGTGGTACGCCACGTCCAACTCGCGGATCATCTGCGTGACATGGCCGTCCTTGCGGACGATGTAGTGCGCCGCCGCGCCGTGCTCCGGGTCCTGGAAGACCTTCACCGCGCTGTCGAAGCTGCCCTGCGTGACATGGATGATCACCATGTCTATGCCGAAGTCGTCCGGCCGGTCCGCCAGCCGCCAGTTCGCGTCGGACGCCGCGACCCACTTCGCGCCCGTGTAGTCGACCTCGCCGTCCTTGCGCGGCTTCGTGACCCCCGGCACCCGCCACCACGCGCGCGTCAGCTCGTCCCGCGCCACCACGGCCGTACCGACGGCGGCCACGGCCGTGCCGATGAGCAGCGCGCGGCGGCCGACGCGGCGGTCGCCGTCCTTGCCGCCGGAGGCGCTCGCACCGCCGGCACCGGACCCGTTCCTCGAAGCCCTTCTCGTTCCCACGAGACCGTCAACGGATACTCGCGGGTTCCGGTTCCCGGCGACCCGTACCCTGGAAGGGTTATGACTGAGATCTCGCAGCAGACCCGCCCCCTCCGTGTCCTCGCCGCCATGTCCGGCGGGGTCGACTCCGCCGTGGCCGCCGCCCGCGCGGCGGAAGCCGGGCACGACGTGACGGGCGTCCATCTGGCCCTGTCCGCGAACCCGCAGTCGTTCCGGACCGGCGCGCGCGGCTGCTGCACGATCGAGGACTCCCGGGACGCCCGCCGCGCCGCGGACGTCATCGGCATCCCCTTCTACGTCTGGGACCTCGCCGAGCGTTTCCGTGAGGACGTCGTCGAGGACTTCATCGCCGAGTACGAGGCCGGGCGCACCCCCAACCCCTGCCTCCGCTGCAACGAGAAGATCAAGTTCGCGGCCCTGCTCGACAAGGCCCTCGCCCTGGGCTTCGACGCGGTCTGCACCGGCCACTACGCCCAGGTCGTCGTGCGCGAGGACGGCACCCGCGAGCTGCACCGGGCCTCCGACATGGCGAAGGACCAGTCGTACGTCCTGGGCGTCCTGGACGACAGGCAGCTCGCCCACGCGATGTTCCCGCTGGGTGACACGGTGACGACGAAGGACGAGATCCGCGCGGAGGCCGAGCGCAGGGGGCTGGCCGTCGCCAAGAAGCCCGACTCCCACGACATCTGCTTCATCGCCGACGGCGACACCCAGGGCTTCCTCGCCCATCGGCTGGGCCGCTCCGAGGGCGACATCCTCGACGAGTCCGGCAACGTCCTCGGCACCCACGAGGGCGCCTACGGCTACACCATCGGCCAGCGCAAGGGCCTGCGCATCGGCACGCCCGCCCCCGACGGCAAGCCGCGCTACGTCCTCGACATCTCGCCGGTGGACAACACGGTGACGGTCGGCCCGGCCGCCGCGCTCGACGTCGACGCGCTGACCGCGATCCGGCCCCGCTGGTGCGGCGCGGCCCCCACGGGCCCCGGCACCTACACGGCCCAGCTGCGCGCCCACGGCGGCGAGACCGAGGTCCGCGCGGAGCTGGTCGACGACACCCTCCAGGTCCGCTTCACCGAGCCGGTCCGGGGCGTGGCCCCCGGCCAGGCGATCGTCCTGTACGACGGCTCGCGCGTCGTCGGCTCCGCGACGATCGCCTCGACCACGCGCGCGAAGGCCGGCGTGGCGTAGGCCCACGGCCACGATCGTCCCTCCCCGGGTAGCCGTCCGCGCGTGCGCGGCGCAGGCTGCTTGATGGGCTCCCCGAGCCCGGCCGGAGGCCCAGACGGGCCGCAGGGGGACGTGTAGGAGGCCGTGATGACAGCCATGGACCCGCCCGAGCAGCCCGGAAAGCCACCCGAACAGGCCGCGGGCCCGTCCGGGCAGGGCGGGAGCGGGTCCGGGCAGGGTGGGAGTCCGTCCGCGCAGGGTGGGAGCGTGTCCGGGCAGGGCGAGAAGCGGGTCCGGGGGGAAGCCGGGCTCGTGTCCAGGAACCGCCGGAGCCTCACCCACCGGGTGCGTTACGCGCTGCGTCACCCCCGCCGGGTGCCCGCGCACGCCCGACGGGTCGCGCGGGACACCTGGCTGCAGCTCAAGCACCGCGACCACATCTCCTACTACCGTGCCGTGATGGCCGCCGACACGGCGCGCAGCCCGGAGGCCGCCGTCGGGCACAACCCGTCGGTCGAGAAGTGGGAACGCCTGGGCCGGATGCAGTTCGACTATCTCCTGCGACACGGTCTGGAGCCCCGGCACCGGATGCTGGAGATCGGCTGCGGGAACCTGCGCGCCGGGCGGCTGTTCATCGACCACCTGGACACCGGGAACTACTACGGCATCGACATCTCGCCCGCCATCCTCATGGAGGCCCAGCGCACCCTCGCCCGCGAGGGCCTGCAGGCCAAGCTCCCGCATCTGGCACTCGTCGCCGACCTCACCTTCTCCTTCCTGCCCGCCGGGTACTTCGACGTCGTCCACGCGCACAGTGTGTTCTCCCACTCGCCGCCGCACGTCATCGAGCAGTGCCTCGCCCACGTCGGCCGCGTCCTCGCCCCCGGCGGCTACTTCGACTTCACCTTCGGCCGCACCGAGGGACCCGAACACCAGGTGCTGCACGAGGACTTCTACTACCGGACCGAGACCCTCGTCGAACTCGCCCGGCAACACGGCCTGTCCGCCCGTCTCATGGACGACTGGGAGGACCTGCCGCACCGCCAGTCGAAGATCCGCGCGACCGTGGCGGAGGGACCCGGTGGACGAGCGGCCCCCGATGTCGGTGCCGCCCCCTAACGTGGACCCATGAACATCTGTGTCTTCCTCTCCGCCGCCGACCTCGCCGACCGCTACACGGGCCCCGCGAAGGAGTTCGCCAAGCTGATCGGCAAGGGCGGGCACACCCTGGTGTGGGGCGGCTCGGACGTCGGGCTGATGAAGGTGGTCGCGGACGGAGTGCAGGAGGCGGGCGGCAGACTGCTGGGTGTCTCCGTCGAGTTCCTCTCGGCGAAGGCACGGCCCGGCACCGACGAGATGGTGGTCGCCCGGGACCTCGCCGAGCGCAAGCGGTTGCTCCTGGAGAAGGCCGACGCGGTCGTCATCATGGTCGGCGGCACCGGCACGCTCGACGAGGCGACGGAGATCCTGGAGCTGAAGAAGCACGGCCACACCGAGATGCCGGTGGTCCTGCTGAACACCGCCGGCTTCTACGACGGGCTGAAGGAACAGTTCCGGCGCATGGAGGACGAGGGCTTCCTGCCCCGCCCGCTGACCGACCTGGTCTTCTTCGCGGAGGAGCCGGTGGGGGCGATGGCGTATCTGGAGGAGAGCCGGGGCGTCGCCTGAGGCCGGGTGAGCCTGCGGCGGGGGCAGCGTGCGGTCGGGTGGGCGTGAGGGTGCGCCCTGGATGATGCGAGCATGACCGCATGGCTACTCATGTGATCACCGGGGCGGGTTCCGGCATCGGCGCGGTCGTCGCCCGCCGGCTGCACGAGCGCGGGGACGACCTCGTGCTGCACGCGCGCGACGCGGGGCGGGCGAAGGAGCTGGCGGCGGAGTTCCCCGGGGCGAGGACGCTGGTCGGCGATCTGGCGGACCCGGACAAGCTGTCCTGGGCCTTCTCCCACCAGACGCTGCCCGACCGGGTGGACTCGCTGCTGCACATCGCGGGCGTGGTGGACCTCGGCGCGGTCGGCGACCTGACGCCGAAGTCCTGGCGGCACCAGCTCAACGTCAACCTCGTCTCGCCCGCCGAGCTGACCCGGCACTTCCTGCCCCAACTGCGGGCCGCGCGGGGGCATGTGGTGTTCGTCAACTCCGGTGCGGGGCTGAACGCGCACGCGGACTGGTCCGCCTACGCGGCCTCCAAGCACGGGCTCAAGGCCCTCGCCGATTCCCTGCGCTGGGAGGAGCACGGCAACGGGGTGCGGGTGACCACGGTCTACCCCGGGCGCACGGCCAGTCCCATGCAGGCGAAGGTGCACCAGCAGGAGGGCAAGGAGTACGACGCGTCGCGGTGGATCGCGCCGGAGTCGGTCGCCACGACGATCGTGATGGCCCTGGACCTGCCCCGCGACGCGGAAGTGAACGACCTCACGGTCCGGCCTGGCCCCCAATAGCTCGGGGGTTCGGTGCGTTGGCGGGTGCCGCCCGGTGGGGCTTCTCGCGCAGTTCCCCGCGCCCCTGAAAGCCCCGGCCCTGCGGGCCTGTGAAAAGCACGGGGCGCAGCCCCTGCTTTTCAGGGGCGCGGGGAACTGCGCGACCAGCCCCCACGCACCCGCACCCGACGACGCACCCCCAAGGGAACCGTAGGCTTCAAGGTGTGAGTGAAGACTTCAGTTTCGGCCCGGCCACCGGCGTGGGGTCCATGCCGGGCGGGGACGCCCGAGAAGCCGCCAAAACAGTCACCGGCACCTTCGAGTGGCCGGAGACAGGCATGGCGTACCTCCCCGAACTCCCCGCCAGAGGCCCCGGCGCCGACATGATCGGCAGAACCGCCGGCCTGCTCGTCGAGCTGTACGCCCGCGTGGAGCCCAGCGGCTGGCGCATCGGCGACCGCCCCGGCCGGGACACCAAGCGGGCCAGGTCGTGGCTCGGCGAGGACCTGGACGCGCTGGAGGAGTTCACCCAGGGGTACGAGGGCCCGCTGAAGGTCCAGGCCGTCGGCCCCTGGACCCTCGCGACCGCGCTGGAGCTGAAGAACGGCGAGGCCGCCCTCTCCGACCCCGGAGCCTGCCGCGACCTCGCCGGCTCGCTCGCCGAGGGCCTGCGCCAGCACCTCGCCGAGGTCCAGCGGCGCGTCCCGGGCGCCAGGATCGTGCTCCAGCTGGACGAGCCGTCCCTCATCGCCGTCCTGCGCGGCCAGGTCAAGAGCGCCAGCGGCTACCGCACCCACCGCGCCGTGGACCGCCAGCTCGTCGAGGCCACCCTCAGGGACGTCATCGGCGTCCACGCGGAGAACGGCGCGGTCGTCGTGCACTCCTGCGCCCCCGACGTACCCTTCGCGCTCCTGCGCCGCGCCGGTGCCACCGGTATCTCCTTCGACTTCACCTTGCTCACTGAACGTGACGACGACATGATCGGGGAAGCGGTGGAAGGGGGCACGAAGCTCCTCGTCGGTGTCGTGCCGACCACCGAGGGGGCGTTGTCGGACCCTGCCGGTAGCGTCATGGGGGTCAGGACGCTGTGGCGCAGGCTGGGGCTGCATCCGGGACTGCTCGCGGAGGCGGTCACGGTCACTCCGACGTGCGGGCTCGCGGGGGTCTCCCCGGCGTACGCACGCCGGGCGCTCGCCCACTGCGTCAAGGCGGCGAGATCCCTCGCGGACAACCCAGAGTGACGGAGGACAACACGGTGGCCGGCGACAAGGACGCACAGCCCACATCGGTACCCGCCGAGGCAGCGGTGCCCGCCGAGGCCCGCGAGAAGCACGCGCGGCTCGCCGAACAGATCGAGGAGCACCGCTTCCGGTACTACGTCAAGGACGACCCGATCGTCAGCGACGCGGAGTTCGACGAACTCCTGCGCACGCTGGAGGCGTTGGAGGACGAGTACAGCGAGCTGCGCACCCCGGACTCGCCGACGCAGAAGGTGGCCGTCGAGTACGAGACCGACCTCGCCGAGGTCGAGCACCGCGAGCGCATGCTCTCCCTGGACAACGTCTTCGACGACGAGGGTCTCGCCGCCTGGGCCGAGCGCGTCGCCAAGGACGTCGGCACCTCCGACTACCACCTGCTGTGCGAGCTCAAGATCGACGGCCTCGCGGTCAACCTGACGTACGAGGACGGCAGGCTCACCCGGGCCGCCACCCGCGGCACCGGGCGGACCGGCGAGGACATCACACCCAACGTCATGACGATCGCCGAGATCCCGCACCGGCTGAAGGGCGACCGCGTCCCCCGGCTCGTCGAGATCCGGGGCGAGGTCTACTTCCCGATGGAGGCCTTCCAGGGCCTCAACGAACGCCGGGTGGCGGCCGGCGAGAAGCCGTACGCCAACCCCCGCAACTCCGCCTCGGGTTCACTGCGCCAGAAGGACCCCAAGGTCACCGCCACCCTGCCGCTGCACATGGTCGTCCACGGCATCGGCGCCCTGGAGGGCTTCGACGGCGGCTTCACCCGCCTCTCCGAGGCCTACGACCTCCTCAAGTCGTGGGGCCTGCCCACCGCCGAGCACAACAGGGTGGTCGACGACCTCGACGGCGTACGGGAGTTCATCGCCTACTACGGCGAGCACCGCCACTCCGTGGCGCACGAGATCGACGGCGCCGTCGTCAAGCTCGACGAGATCCGGCTGCAGGGCCGCCTCGGGTCGACGGCCCGCGCACCCCGCTGGGCGATCGCCTACAAGTACGCGCCGGAAGAGGTCAACACCAAGCTCATCGACATCAAGGTGGGCGTCGGCCGCACCGGTCGGGTCACCCCGTACGCCCAGGTCGAGCCGGTCACGGTGGCGGGCTCCGAGGTCGAGTTCGCGACCCTGCACAACCAGGAGGTCGTCAAGGCCAAGAACGTCCTCATCGGCGACACGGTCGTCATCCGCAAGGCCGGTGACGTCATCCCCGAGATCCTCGGCCCGGTCGTGGCACTGCGCGACGAGACGAAGACGCGCGCGTTCGAGATGCCGACCGAGTGCCCGGAGTGCGGCGAGCCCCTGGCGCCGGCCAAGGAGGGCGACATCGACGTGCGGTGCCTCAACTCCCGTAGCTGCCCGGCCCAGTTGCGTGAGCGTCTCTTCTACCTCGCCGGCCGCAAGTGCCTCGACATCGAGCACTTCGGCTACGTCGCGGCCGCCGCGCTCACCAAGCCGCTGGAGCCGTCCGAGCCGCCGCTCCTCGACGAGGGCGACCTGTTCGACCTCACCATCGAGCAGTTGCTGCCCATCAAGGCGTACGTCCTCGACCAGGACAGCGGCCTGCCCAAGCGGGACCCGGAGACCGGCGAGGAGAAGCACGCCATGGTCTTCGCCAACAAGGAGGGCGGGCCCAAGAAGAACGCGGTCGCGATGCTGGAGAACATCCAGGCGGCCAAGAACCGGCCGCTCGCCCGCATCCTCACCGGTCTGTCGATCCGGCACGTCGGCCCGGTGGCCGCCGAGGCGCTCGCGCGCGAGTTCCGCTCCATCGACGCCATCAGGGAGGCGAGCGAGGAACAGCTCGCCGCCACCGACGGTGTCGGATCGATCATCGCCGCTTCCCTGAAGGAGTGGTTCGCGGTGGAGTGGCACCAGGAGATCCTCCGCAAGTGGAAGGCGGCCGGCGTCCGCCTGGAGGACGAGCGCTCCGGCGAGGACGAGGGCCCCAGGCCCCTCGAAGGGCTGACGGTCGTGGTGACCGGAACACTCGAACACCACACACGGGACGGGGCCAAGGAGGCGCTGCAGAGCCGGGGCGCCAAGGTCACCGGGTCGGTGTCCAAGAAGACCTCCTTCGTCGTGGTCGGCGAGAACCCGGGCTCCAAGTTCGACAAGGCGATGCAGCTCAAGGTGCCCGTCCTGAACGAGGACGGCTTCGCCGTCCTGCTCGAACAGGGGCCGGACGCGGCCGCGGAAGTCGCGCTCCCGATCGAGGAGTAGGGGTTGAAGGCCACCCGTTCGGCGCATACCAGATGCATACGGGTGGCCGGTCGCATTCGGGCAACCGACCCCGACCGCTGCCCGTGGAAGCCTTGTGCGGCCTACTGTTGAGGTGTGCGCCTGCCGTGCCCGGACGCGTGGTGGGTTCTCGGACGCGGTGCCGCCCCGGGTTGTTCGGGAGCAACGGGCCGCGTGGCGTGGGCACCGCCGGCTGTGAGAGGGACGGGAATGGAACCGACCGAGAGCGTCGCCCCGGACTCGCGGCTGCGCCTGCGCCGGGTGTCCGGGGCCTGGCGACGGGGACGCTCCCTGCTCATGGGAGGACGCCCGTTCGAGGGACACCGGGAGCCGCGGAACGGGGAGTCCGGAAGTCGGGAGCCGGGAGGCCGGATGCCGGGAGGCCGGGAGCGTGACCCCGGCCGGACGGCGGCGGCGACGGCGGCGGAGTCCAGGGCAGGGGCCGCCTGGCCGCCGGGCCGTGCGGGCGCGAGCGCACGCGGCCCCCTCGTACCGGGCCCGGCGCAGCTCACCTCCGGCACCGGGGCCGGCACGGGCGGGGCGCCCTCCCTCACCGGCGCGCTCGGTGAGAGCCGCGGCCACGAACTGCCGGACCACGACGCCGATCGGCACCTGTCCTGGCCCGCTCTGCCCGCCGTGATCGTGGGGCTCGCCGGCGCCATCCTGGGCGCCGGGTTCTACCGGGCGTTCGTCGGACAGCACGCCCTCTTCCCGGCCGGGGCGGTCGGCTGGTCCCTCGCCCTGCTCACCGGCATCATCGTCGGCCACCTCGTCGCCATGGGCCGCGCCCGCTGGTGGGGCGGCACCGGCTCCGGCGCCGCCCTCACCCTCGCCGTCCTGCTGCTCTACGGCTGGGTGGCGGCCGGGATGGTCAGCCTCACGGTCGTCGTCCTCGTCGGCGTCGCCCGCCGGGGGCGCTGGCGGCAGGGCGTGCTGCACGGCGCGGTCGACATCCTCGGCATCGGCGCCGCCGCGCTCGTCCTCCGGGTCTTCGGCCGTGTCCCCTCGGTGGAGCGGCCCTGGGACCCGGACAGCTGGAACCTCTACTCGGCGCCCCAGGTCGCCCTGGTCGCCATCGCCTACCTCGTCGTCAGCCGCGTCCTGCTCTGGCATCTGGCCGCACCGCGCGGCGGCCTGCCGACCGTCGCGCGCACGGCCCTGGTCAGACAGGGCCTCGTCGCCGTCGCGCTGCTCGGTATCGCCCCGCTGATCTGCGTCGTCGCCCTGGCCCAGCCGCTGCTGCTGCCGCTCTTCGCCATCCCCCTCATCGCGCTCGACTCCACCCTGTGGATCGCCCGCGCCCGGGCCGAGGAGCAGCTGCGCGACCCGCTCACCGGGCTGCCGAACCGCCAGTGGCTGCTGGAGCGCACCTGGACCGCCCTGGACGACGCCGAACGCATCGGGGCGAGGTCGGCGCTGATGCTGATCGACCTCGACCGCTTCCGTTCCGTCAACGACACGCTCGGGCACCTCGCGGGGGACCGGCTGCTGCTGCAGATAGCCGACCGGCTGCGGGTCGCCCTGCCCCGCGGAGCGGAGGCCGCGCGGCTCGGCGGCGACGAGTTCGCCGTCCTGCTGCCCGTCGCCGACTCCACCACGTCCGCGTCGCGCGTCGCCCGCAACCTCGTCGCCGCGCTCGGCTCACCGCTCGACCTCGACGGGCTCACCCTCGTCCTGGAGGCCAGCGCCGGGCTCGCCGTCTTCCCCGACCACGCGCTCGACGCGGAGGGGCTGCTGCGGCGGGCGGACGTGGCGATGTACCAGGCCAAGCGCGACCGTACGGGCGTCGAGGTCTACGAGTCCAAGCGGGACTCCAACACCCCGGACCGGCTCGGTCTGCTCGGTGACCTGCGGCGCGCGCTGGACGCGCACGAGGTCAAACTGCACTACCAGCCGAAGGTCCGCTTCGACGGGCAGGTCGCCGGTCTCGAGGCGCTGGTGCGGTGGGTGCACCCCGAGCGGGGGAAGGTACCGCCGGACGAGTTCATAGCGATCGCCGAGTCGTCCGGGCTGATGCCGCACCTGACGGAGTACGTCCTGGAGACGGCGCTCGGGCAGGTGGCGCGATGGCGGGCACAGGGGCTGCACGTGCCGGTCGCGGTGAACGTGTCCCCGCGCGACGTCCACACGCCCGGGTTCGCGGGGGCGGTGGCCGCGCGGCTGGCCCGGCACGGGGTGCCGGCGGGCGCGTTGCAGCTGGAGATAACGGAACACGTGCTCCTGGAGGACCCGCAGCGTGCCGCTGACACGCTCGCCGGGCTGACCGGGCACGGGGTGAAGATGTCGCTCGACGACTTCGGGACGGGGTACTCGTCACTGGTCCATCTGCGACGGCTGCCGGTCAGCGAGCTGAAGATCGACCGGTCCTTCGTGGCGCGGCTGGCGATCGACAACGAGGACGCGGAGATCGTGCGCTGCACGGTCGACCTCGCGCACTCGCTGGGGCTGCTCGTCGTGGCGGAGGGCGTCGAGGACGACGAGACGTGGGAGCGGTTGCGGGACCTGGGGTGCGACGCGGTGCAGGGGTGGCTCGTCGCCGCGGCGATGCCTCCCGAGGAGGCGACTGCCTGGCTGCGGGCGCGGGGGTCTCGGGGGTGGCAGCGCCCGACGGCGGCGCTGCCGGCGGCTACGGCCGAGGAGTAGCGGGGGCGCCTGGCAGCTCGGGGGTGCGGGTTTCGTCGGCGGGTGCGGGTGCGTGGGGCTTCTCGCGCAGTTCCCCGCGCCCCTGAAAGGCCTCCGGCCTTTCGGCCCGAAAAAGCAGGGCGCAGCCCGCTTTTTCAGGGGCGCGGGGAACTGCGCGACCAGCCCCCACCGGGCGGACGTGTGGGGGTCGAAGGGGCGCAGCCCCTGGGGATGGGACGGGTAGGGGCGGCGGGGGCGAAGAACCCGTGCGCGGACAACGCCCCGCGCCCCATAGGATTGGCGCCAAACCACACACACTCACCCCAGAGGATCGCTGCATGCCTGGCATCACGCGCGAGGAGGTCGCCCACCTCGCCCGGCTGGCGCGTCTGGAGCTGAAGCCCGAAGAACTCGAACACTTCGCGGGCCAGCTGGACGACATCATCGGCGCGGTCGCCCGCGTCAGCGAGGTCGCCGACCAAGATGTACCGCCGACCTCGCACCCGCTGCCGCTGACGAACGTCATGCGCGCGGACGAGGTCCGTCCGTCGCTCACCCCCGAGCAGGCGCTTTCCGCCGCCCCGGCCCAGGAGCAGCAGCGTTTCAAGGTGCCGCAGATCCTGGGGGAGGACTGATCACGTCATGACCGACAGCATCATCAAGCTCACCGCGGCGGAGATCGCCGCGAAGATCGCCTCCGGCGAACTCACCGCAGTGCAGGTCACCGAGGCCCACCTCGCCCGGATCGAGGCCGTCGACGAGAAGGTGCACGCCTTCCTGCACGTCGACCGCGAGGGCGCCCTCGCTCAGGCCCGCGCCGTCGACGAGAAGAAGGCCCGGGGCGAGAAGCTCGGCCCGCTCGCCGGTGTCCCGCTCGCGCTCAAGGACATCTTCACCACGGTCGGCATTCCCACCACCGTCGGGTCGAAGATCCTGGAGGGCTGGATCCCGCCGTACGACGCCACGCTCACCAAGCGGCTCAAGGACGCGGACGTCGTCATCCTCGGCAAGACCAACATGGACGAGTTCGCCATGGGGTCCTCCACCGAGAACAGCGCCTACGGGCCCACCGGCAACCCGTGGGACCTCACCCGCATCCCGGGCGGCTCCGGCGGCGGTTCCTCCGCCTCGCTCGCCTCCTACCAGGCGCCCCTCGCCATCGGCACCGACACCGGCGGCTCGATCCGTCAGCCGGCCGCCGTCACCGGCACGGTCGGCGTCAAGCCGACGTACGGCGCGGTCTCCCGCTACGGCATGGTCGCGTTCTCCTCCTCCCTCGACCAGGGCGGGCCCTGCGCCCGTACGGTCCTGGACGCGGCGCTGCTGCACGAGGTGATCGCCGGGCACGACCCGCTCGACTCCACCTCCATCGACGCCCCGGTCCCGCCGGTCGTCGAGGCCGCCCGCAACGGCAGCGTCGCCGGGATGCGCGTCGGTGTCGTCAAGCAGTTCCGCGGCGAGGGCTACCAGGCCGGTGTGGTCCAGCGGTTCGACGAGTCGGTCGAGCTGCTGAAGGAGCTGGGCGCCGAGATCGTCGAGCTGGACTGCCCGTCGTTCGACCTGGCGCTGGCCGCGTACTACCTGATCGCGCCGAGCGAGTGTTCGAGCAACCTCGCCCGCTTCGACGGCCTGCGCTACGGCCTGCGGACCGGCGACGACGGCACGAACTCGGCCGAGGCCGTCACCTCCCTCACCCGTGAGGCGGGCTTCGGCCCCGAGGTGAAGCGCCGCATCATGCTCGGCACGTACGCGCTCAGCTCCGGCTACTACGACGCGTACTACGGCAGCGCCCAGAAGGTCCGTACGCTCATCACGCGGGACTTCGAGAAGTCGTTCGAGAAGGTCGACGTCATCGTCTCGCCGACCACGCCCACCACCGCCTTCCCGATCGGCGAGCGCGCCGACGACCCGATGGCGATGTACCTGGCGGACCTCTGCACCATCCCGACCAACCTCGCGGGCAACGCCGCGATGTCCCTGCCCTGCGGCCTCGCGCCGGAGGACGGGCTGCCGGTCGGACTGCAGATCATCGCCCCGGCGCTCAAGGACGACCGTCTTTACAAGGTCGGCGCCGCCGTCGAGGCCGCCTTCGTGGAAAAGTGGGGACACCCGCTTCTCGAGGAGGCTCCGTCGCTGTGAGCAACGCACTGTCCAAGGCCAAGGACTTCCAGAAGTCCAAGTCCGGTACGTACGTGTCCATCGCCACCACCGCGTTCGGCGCGTGGGGCATCGCCAAGCGGATCAAGAAGGCCCGCGCCGATCAGGACACGCTGCGGCTGATCGACGCGTCCGTGGCCGCCGTCGGCATCGTCACCGGCCTCGCCATCCTGTACCGCGAACTGAAGCGGCTGGGCGACGACGACGTCCTGCTGGGCTGAGAGGGAAGTTTCCACCGTGACCACCACGACCGACCTGGTGTCGTACGAGGACGCGCTGGCGTCGTACGACCCCGTCATGGGCCTCGAGGTCCACGTCGAACTCGGCACCAAGACCAAGATGTTCTGCGGCTGTTCGACCGAACTCGGTCAGGACGCCAACACGCAGACCTGCCCCACCTGCCTCGGCCTGCCCGGCGCGCTCCCGGTCGTCAACGCGATCGGCGTCGAGTCGGCGATCAAGATCGGTCTCGCGCTGAACTGCGAGATCGCCGAGTGGTGCCGCTTCGCCCGGAAGAACTACTTCTATCCGGACATGCCGAAGAACTTCCAGACCTCCCAGTACGACGAGCCGATCGCCTTCAACGGCTACCTCGACGTCCAGCTGGAGGACGGCGAGACCTTCCGCGTGGAGATCGAGCGCGCCCACATGGAGGAGGACACCGGCAAGTCGACGCACGTCGGTGGCGCGACGGGCCGTATCCACGGCGCCTCGCACTCGCTGCTCGACTACAACCGCGCGGGCATCCCGCTCATCGAGATCGTCACCAAGCCGATCGAGGGCGCGGGCGAGCGGGCTCCCGAGGTCGCCAAGGCGTACGTCCGTGAGCTGCGCGAGGTCATCAAGGCGCTCGGTGTCTCCGAGGCCCGGATGGAGATGGGCCAGATGCGCTGCGACGTGAACCTGTCGCTGCGCCCGCACGGCACCGAGAAGTTCGGTACGCGTTCGGAGACGAAGAACGTCAACTCGCTGCGGTCCGTCGAGCGGGCCGCCCGCTTCGAGATCCAGCGGCACGCGGCCGTGCTGAGCGGCGGCGGGACGATCATCCAGGAGACCCGGCACTTCCACGAGGACACGGGGTCCACGACCTCGGGCCGTGTGAAGGAGGAGGCCGAGGACTACCGGTACTTCCCCGAGCCGGACCTCGTGCCGGTGGCCCCCTCGCGCGAGTGGGTCGAGGAGCTGCGGGCCGCGCTGCCCGAGCTGCCGCTGGTCCGCCGCAACCGGCTCCTCGCGGAGTGGGGCATCTCCGGCACCGAGATGCAGGCGATCCTCAACGCCGGGGCGCTGGACCTCATCGTCGCCACCATCGAGGCCGGGGCGGACGCCGCCTCCGCCCGCAAGTGGTGGATGGGCGAGCTGGCCCGCAGCGCCAACGAGTCGGGCAAGGCGCTGGACGAGCTGGCCATCACGCCGGAGCAGGTCGCGCGGGTCACCGAGCTGGTCTCGAAGGGCGACCTGAACGACAAGCTCGCCCGTCAGGTCATCGAGGGCGTCCTCGCGGGCGAAGGCACCCCGGACGAGGTCGTCGACAAGCGCGGTCTGAAGGTCGTCTCCGACGAGGGCGCCCTGACCACGGCGGTCGAGGAGGCCATCGCGGGCAACCCGGCCATCGCGGACAAGATCCGCGGCGGCAAGGTGGCCGCGGCCGGTGCCCTGGTCGGCGCGGTCATGAAGGCCACCCGCGGCCAGGCGGACGCGGCCCGCGTCAAGGAGCTGATCCTGGAGAAGCTGGGCGTCGGCGAGGGCTGAACGGCCGGCGGTTCCGTCGCGTATCCCTGAGGGCGGCGCATCCCTGCGATGTGCCGCCCTCAGGCGTGCGTCCGGTCGTGAGGCAGGGTGACAGAGTGCCGCCGTCTGTCCTGTGAGGTGCCTCCCATCCCGTGTGAGGAGACCCTCAAAGGGGCCAAACGATCACATTGTGGTGCGAGAGTTGCGGGAATCCCTCACGCCTCCCCCCTCAGGAGCACGACCCGTGGCAGCCCTCGCGCGCTGGTGTGTCCGGCACCGTCTTGTCGCCGTCCTTCTGTGGCTTCTCGCCTTCGCCGGCACGGCCGCCGGCGCCGCCGTCGCGGGAGCCGCGTACTCGAACGACTACAAGACCCCCGGAACCGAGTCCAGCCGCGCCACCGACCTGCTGAACGCGGGCTTCCCGGGCGTCAGCGGCGACAGCGCCACCGTCGTCTGGCACACGAGCGACGGGACGGCCGGCGACGGGACCGCGGGTGTGCGGGCCGCCGCCGTCGAGCAGACCATGACGAAGACGCTCGACGAGATCGCCGACCTGCCGGGCGTCGCCGCCGTGACCGACCCCTACGACGGCGCCGACGGCGGCCGGATCAGCGAGGACGGCCGTACGGCGTACGCCACCGTCACCTTCGACAAGCCCGCCGAGGACGTGGACAAGGCGCAGGCCGAGGCCGTCGTCGACACGGCGAAGGCCGCCGAGGGCGACGGGCTCCAGGTGGAGCTGGGCGGCACCTCGATCGGCCTCACCGAGACCTCCGGCGGGCACCTCGCGGAGATCGTCGGCGTGCTCGTCGCCGCCGTCGTCCTCTTCCTCGCCTTCGGCTCGCTCGCCGCCTCGCTGCTGCCGATCGCCACCGCGCTCGTCAGCGTGGGCACAGCCTACGCGGGGATCACCCTGCTCGGGCACGCCATGACGGTCGCCGACTTCGCGCCCATGCTGGGCACCCTCATCGGCCTCGGCGTCGGCATCGACTACGCGCTGTTCATCGTGACCCGGCACCGCCGGGGGCTGAAACGGGGCCTGTCCGTGGAGGAGGCCGCGCGGAGCGCCGTCGCGACCACCGGACGGGCCGTGGTCTTCGCCGGCGCCACGGTCTGCATAGCCCTGCTGGGCATGCTGATCCTGCGGCTCGGCTTCCTCAACGGCGTCGCGATCGCCGCCTCCCTCACCGTGGTCCTCACCGTCGCCGCGTCCGTGACGCTGCTGCCGGCCCTGCTGTCGTTCATCGGCATGCGGGCGCTGAGCCGCCGCGAGCGCCGCCGCCTCGCCGAACACGGCCCCGAGCCCGAGTTGCCCACCGGCTTCGCCGCCCGCTGGTCCGCCTTCGTCGAGCGGCACCCGAAGAAGCTCGGCGCGCTCGCCCTCGTCGTCATGACCCTGCTCGCCCTGCCCACCCTCGGACTGCGCCTCGGCACCTCCGACCAGGGCAACGACCCGAGGACGACCACCACCCGCCAGGCCTACGACCTCCTCGCCGAGGGCTTCGGGCCCGGGATGAACGGCCCCCTCACCCTGGTCACCGAGGTCGACGGCGCCGCCGACAAGCTCGCCCTCGACAACCTCGACAGCACGCTCCGGGCCACCGAGGGCGTCTCGGCGGTGACCCCGGTGACGTACAACACCGGCGGCGACACCGCGTACCTCACCGTCGTCCCCGACTCCTCCCCGCAGTCCGCGCGGACCAGCGAGCTGGTCGAACGGCTGCGCGACGAGGTACTGCCGCGTGCCGAGACCGGCACCTCGCTGGATCTGCACGTCGGCGGGGTGACCGCCGGATACGACGACTTCGCGGACGTCATCGTGGGCAAGCTCCCGCTGTTCGTCGGCGTCGTCATCGGCCTCGGCTGTCTGCTGCTCCTGCTCGCCTTCCGGTCCGTCGGGATACCGCTCAAGGCCGCCGCGATGAACGTCGCCGCCGTCGCCGCCGCGTTCGGCGTGGTCGTCGCGATCTTCCAGTGGGGCTGGGGGAGCGAGCTGCTGGGCCTCGGCCGGGCCGGGCCGATCGAACCCTTCCTCCCCGTGATCATGGTCTCGGTCCTCTTCGGGCTCTCCATGGACTACCAGGTCTTCCTGGTCAGCCGGATGTACGAGGAGTGGCTGGAGACCGGCGACAACCGGCGCGCGGTCCGCGTCGGCCTCGCCGAGACCAGCCGGGTGATCAACTCCGCGGCCGTCATCATGATCTCCGTCTTCCTCGCCTTCGTGCTCAGCGGCGACCGCGTCATCGCCATGTTCGGCATCGCGCTCGCCGCCGCCGTCGCCCTGGACGCCTTCGTCCTGCGCACGCTCCTCGTCCCCGCCCTCATGCACATGCTCGGCGGCGCCAACTGGTGGCTCCCCCGCTGGCTGGACCGGCGCATGCCCCGCATCAGCATCGAACCGCCCGAGACCCGCGCCGCCCATGAGAGGCTCGCGGACGTCGTGGTGGACGATCTGGAGAAGGAGCGGCCGAAGGATGTACGCGATATCCCTGGGTGACGACGGAGCCGAACTGCGGCCCCTGGACCCCTGGCACGCCGAGGAGTTCCTCACCCACCTGGAACGGGGACGGGACTTCATCAACCAGTACGTCCCCTTCGGCCAGAGCGCCACCGACGTCGACGGCGCCCGCGCCGTCCTCCAGCGGTACGCCGACATGCGCGCCGCCGACACCGGCTCCCTGCACGGCATCTGGCTCGACGGCACACTCGTCGGCGGGGTCCTCTTCCTCAACTTCGACGCGGAGAACGCCAACTGCGAGGTCGGCTGCTGGCTGGAGCCCGCCGGCACCGGGCGAGGGCTCGTCACCCGCGCCATGCGGATCCTCATCGACTGGGCCGTCGACGTCCGCGCCGTCCACCGGGTCGAGTGGATCGCGGCCTCCGGCAACAAGCCGAGCCTCGCTGTGGCACGACGGCTCGGCATGGTCAGGGACGGTGTGCAGCGCGAGAGATATCCCCACCGGGGTGTCCGGCACGACTTGGAGATATGGTCCGTCCTGGCGCCCGAATGGCGTGCGGCACGCGCCCGCAGCGCCCACAAGGATCGTTAAGAAACCTCTCAGACAACATTCGTACGGTGCGAGGTATGGGAACCAAGACAGTGGACGAGACCGGGGCCGACACGGGCGCCGAGGCCAGGAACGACGACGAGGCGGTGAACATCACCAAGGAGGACGCGGCGAAGGAGGATGCCGCGACGGAAGCCGAGGGCCAGACCCCGGCCGACGACTCCGAGGAGGCCGCGGAGTTCGACGAGGAGTTCCCGCCGGCCACCGCGAAGGCGACGCCGGGCGTCGGCCAGGGTGCCGCCGGCATCGTGTCCGTGGTGCTGGGCCTCGTCTCGCTGACCGGGGGCTGGGTCGGCAGCGTCGCCTCCGCGCGTGAGGAGATCACCGGGCAGCTGGAGATGCAGGCCGCGACGAACGCGACCGTCTCCACCCAGCTCCAGGCCGTCTACGGCGACGCCTGGCAGGCCTCCGCCCTGTGGGGCGGCCTCTTCGCTCTCGTCGGCCTGATCGTCGGTGTGGCCGTGCTGGTGCGGCCCGCGTTCGGCGACCCCGACCAGGTGCAGACGCCGTGGATCAAGTCGGTGGCCTGGGCCGGTGTCTCCGTCGGCTTCATCGGGCTGGTGCTGGCCGCCCTGAAGTACTCCGACCTCATCCTGGCACTGCCGAAGACCTGACCCGGACGCACACCCGCCCGGACAGGGCGGACCGAGCGGCTTCTGAGGGGCCTTAGGCCCGTCGTAGGCATCCCTACGGCGGTCCTAAGGCCCCTCCCGCCTTTCAAGATGCGGAACTCTCCCGATGTGGCGCACCCCCCTCACGGACGAAAGTCGAGGCATCGCAGCAAGCGAGCCGAGACCGACTCTTCACGAGGGGTACGAGATGTTCGAGTACGAGCTCCAGCAGATCCGTTCCGCCGAGCTGATCCGCGAGGCCGAGCACTACCGCCAGGTACGCGAGGCCCGCCGCGCCCGCCGCGCGGCCGCACACGACTCCACGACCGCCACGAGGTCCGCCACGGGGGAGGGGGAACAGGACGCGGAGGGGAGCGTGCCGAGCCACCGCCCGCGCCGGCTCCGCTTCCCACGCGCCGCGTGACGGGGACCGCCGGCCGCGCCGGCACGGGACCCCTCCCCGGGGCGGACGGTCGCCGTCCGGCCGCCCGGGGGCCCCGGATAATCGGTGCCGAAGTATCCGCGGGCCGTGCGATGCTCGGCGATGTGGAGACCAGGTCCGTCAGTCCGGTGTTCGTGGGTCGTGTCGACGAACTGAACGTGTTGCGCGAGGCGTTGGCCCGCGCCGACGGCGGCGCCACAGGCGCGGCGGGGAACGGGGGAGACGGGGGCGGCGGCCCGCAGGCGCTGCTGCTCGGCGGCGAGGCAGGGGTCGGAAAGACCCGCCTCGTCGAGGAGTTCACCGGCGAGGCCGCGCGCGGGGGCGCGGTCGTCGCCGTCGGTGGCTGTGTCGAGATCGGTGCCGACGGCCTGCCCTACGCACCCTTCTCCACCGCCCTGCGTGCCCTGCGCCGCCGACTGCCCGACGAACTCGCCGCCGCGGCCGCCGGACAGGAACAGGAACTGGCCCGGCTGCTGCCCGAGTTGGGCGAGGCCCCGCGCGCCCGGCACGACGAGGAGGGCACCGCCCGCCTCTTCGAACTCACCGCCCGCCTGCTGGAACGCCTCGCCGCCGACCGCACGGTCGTCCTCGTCCTGGAGGACCTGCACTGGGCCGACGCCTCCACCCGCCACCTCCTGTCCTACCTCCTGCGCACGCTGCGCACCGGCCGCCTCGTCGTCCTCGCCACCTACCGCTCCGACGACATCCACCGCCGCCACCCCCTGCGCCCCCTCCTCGCCGAACTCGACCGCCTCCGCACGGTCCGCCGCGTCGAACTGCCCCGCTTCAACCGCGCCGAGGTCGGCCACCAACTCGCCGGCATCCTCGCCACCGAACCCGAACCGGAGCGCGTCGACGAGATCTTCGACCGCTCCGACGGCAACGCCTTCTTCGTCGAGGAACTCGCCGCCGCCGCTCACGACGGCGGCTGCCCCGGCCTCACCGACTCCCTGCGCGACCTGCTCCTCGTCCGCGTCGAACGGCTCCCCGAGGACGCCCAGCGGATCGCCCGCATCGTCGCCGAGGGCGGCTCCACCGTGGAGTACGCCCTGCTCGCCGCAGTGGCCGGGCTCCCCGAGGACGACCTCATCGAAGCCCTGCGGGCCGCCGTCGGCGCCAACCTCCTGCTCGCCGCCCCCGGCGGCGACGGCTACCGCTTCCGGCACTCCCTGGTCCGCGAGGCCGTCAGCGACGACCTGCTGCCCGGCGAACGCTCCCGCCTCAACCGCCGCTACGCCGAGGCCCTGGAGGCCGACCCCGCCCTCGTCCCCACCGACGGCCGCGCCACCCGCCTGGCCAGCTACTGGTACCACGCCCACGACGCCGCCAAGGCCCTGCCCGCCGTCCTCGACGCCTCCGCCGAGGCCCGCTCCCGGCACGCCCACGCCGAACAACTCCGCCTCCTGGAACGGGCGATGGAGCTGTGGGACGCCGCCCCCGAGGCCGTGCGCGCCGCGCTGCGCCCCGTCGACTACACCGAGGTCTTCCCGCCCTGCGGCTGCGACCCGGCCACCACCCCGCTGCGCTACCTCGACCTCATGGCCGAGGCCGCCGTCGCCGGACGACTCTGCGGAGAGCGGGAGCGAGCCATGCGGATCACCCGGCGCGCACTGGACCTGCTCGCGGACGGGGGCGACCCGCTGCGCACCGCCTGGTTCTGGGTCCAGCGCTCCATGCTCACCGAGGGCCTCGCCCGGGGCGACGGCTGGAAGGAACTCGCCACCGCCCAGGACCTCGTACGCGGCCTTCCCCCCTCCGAGGTGCACGCCGAAGTGCTCTCCCGGGTGGCCGGCTGGTCCATGCTCCACGCCCCCGGCCCCGACGCGCTCTCCGACGCCCAGCGCGCCGTCGACTACGCACGTATGGTCGGCGCCGAGGACATCGAACTCAACGCCCGCCTCACCCTCGGCGGCCTGATGGTCGACGCCGGCGACGTCGAGACGGGCATCGCCGTGATGGAGGACGTCCGCCGCCGCTCCCTCGAACGCGGCCCCGCCGCCGTCGTGGGCCGCTCCTATGTCAACCTCCCGTCCTGCCTGGAGGGCATCGGACGCTCCCAGGACGCCGTGCGCCTGCTGAAGGAAGGCATCGACGTCACCCGACGCCGGGGCCTGCTGGAGTCCGAGGCCTGGGTGTGGGGCAACCTCGCCGAGTCCCTGCTCTCCCTGGGCCGCTGGGACGAGGCCCTGGAAGCGGTGAAAATGGCCCAGAACGTCGTCTCCAGCCAGAAACCCCGAGGCCTCAGCACCCTCATCCAAGCCTCCATCGCCCTCGCCCGCGGCGACATCGCCGAGGCCCGCGGTCACCTCGCCGCCGCCCGCGGCCACTACGGCCACCACAACCCCACGCCCCAGAACGATCTGCCCCTCTCCAGTCTCGCCCTCGGCATCGCCGCCGCCGAGGAGCGCCTCACGGACGCCCGCGCGGAACTGGCCCGCGTCCTCGACACCGGCTTCGCCGTCGGAACCCAGCGCTACGCCTGGCCCCTCCTCCTCGCCTCCGCCACCGCCGAGGCCGACGCCCGCGCACTCCCGGCCGCCGAGCCCGGCCGCGCCGAGAGCCTCGACCGGATCTTCACCGTGGCCAAGAAGCTCACCACCGGCTCACCGATCTGGCTCGCCCACGAACGCTGGGTCCGCGCCGAACTCCAACGCGCCGAGGGGACCGTGGCCCCGGACATCTGGTCCGACGTCGTCACCGCCTTCGAGCCCCTGGACCGGCCCTACGACCTGGCCCGCGTCCGCCACCGCCTCGCCGAGGCGCTGCTGGCCGACGGCACAGGCGACGAGGTCCGCGACCGGGCGACGGAACTGCTGCGGCTGGCCGCCGCCGTCGCCGACCACCTCGGCGCCCGCCCCCTCGCCGACGAGGTCGCCCTCCTCGCCCGCCGAGCCCGCCTCACCCTGAGCCGCGCCCCCGAGCCGGCGCTCACACCCGCCGATCCCGTGGCCGCGCTCGGCCTCACCGACCGCGAGGACGACGTCCTCCGCCTGGTCGCCGCCGGCCGCACCAACCGCCAGATAGCCGAGGAACTCTTCATCTCCCCCAAGACGGCGAGCGTCCACGTCTCCAACATCCTCGCCAAGCTCGGCGTCTCCAGCCGCGGCGAGGCGGCGGCGGTGGCCCACCGGGTGGGACTGGCCCCGACAGGGGCCGGAGACCGGCTCGCAGCGGGATGATGGAAGGGAGGACCACCGAGGCTCCGCCGTTCGACCGGGACCGCCCGCCCGCCGCCTCGTGGCCCTGGGGGAGGGAGCACAGTGTTCAACGCCTTCGAGGAACTGTTCGCACCTGCCCGCAAGCACACCCGTGACGAGGAGAACCGGCTGGCACTGACCCGTGAGGACGTCGGGGACAACGATCCAGGACGCGGACCGATAGACCTCGCGTCCGGGAAGGTCGTCATACGCCCGCCCGAGCCCGTGGAGAAGGAGGCCGAGTCGGCCACGACGGCCGAGGAGTAGGCGGAGGCCTACGTCACCTCCAGCTCGAGGATCTTGTCGTCGCCGTTCTCCGGGGAGCCCCGTCCGTCCGTCTCGCTGGTCACCAGCCAGAGTTTGTCGCCACCGGCGGAGACCACGGTGCGGAGGCGGCCGTAGTCGCCCTCCAGGAAGGGCTGGGGGTCGGCGGCGGTCTTCGTGCCGTCGAGGGGGACGCGCCACAGACGCTGGCCGCGCAGGCCTGCCATCCACACCGAGCCCTCCGCGATGGCGATGCCGCTCGGGGAGGCCTCCTCCGTGCTCCACACGGCCACCGGGTCGACATAGCCGGACTCGCCGCCCTCGCCCTCGACCTCCGGCCACCCGTAGTTCCCGCCGGGGCGGATGTGGTTCAGCTCGTCCCAGGTGTTCTGACCGAACTCCGAGGCGAACAGGCGCTGTTCGGAGTCCCAGGCGAGGCCCTGGACGTTGCGGTGGCCGTACGAGTAGACGACGGAGTCGTCGAAGGGGTTGCCGGGGGCCGGCTGCCCCTCCGGGGTCATACGGAGGATCTTGCCGCCGAGGGACTTCTTGTCCTGGGCCAGGGGGCCCTCGTACCGCTCGCCCGTGCTCGCGTACAGCATCCGGTCGGGGCCGAAGGCGAGCCGGCCGCCGTTGTGGTTGGTGCCCTTGGGGATGCCCCGGAGGATGGTGTCGGGGGCGCCGAGCTGTTCGCCGGCCGGCTTCTCGGGGTCGTAGAGCATCCGCACGATCCGGTTGTCGGACTCCGAGGTGAAGTACGCGTAGATCATGTGGTCGGAGGCGTAGTCCGGGGAGACGGCGATGCCCATGAGGCCGCCCTCGCCCGCCGGGGCGACGCCGGGGACCTCGCCCAGCTCGGTCCGCTTGCCGGTCTTCTCGTCGATCCTGCTGATCGTGGCCTCGTCACGGGAGGAGACGAGGAGGCCGCCCTCGGGGAGGGGCGCGAGGCCCCAGGGGGAATCGAGATCTTCGGCGACGGTGCGGACCACCTTCACCGAGCCCTTCGCGGGAGGTGTCTCGTCCGCCGCCTTGCCGGGCGGGGACGAACCGGCACTGCTGCTGCTCGGGGGTGAGCTGCCTGCCGCGTCCGTCTTCTCCCCGTCGTCGGAGGAGCAGCCGGTCGTCACCAGGAGCAGGGCTGCGGCCAACGCGGCCGTCACCACTCGACGTTGCACCATCACGATCCCTTCGGCGTGGAACTTCTACTTGTCTTACACCGCGAGTGCCCCACAAGTTCCACCTCCGCCCGAACCAGCGGATCTTTCGCCGGATGCAGGCCGCGCGGCGGGCCGACGGCCGCCTCCTGAGTCCCTGGCCCCTGGCCCCATGGCCCCTGGGCCCTGGTCCGAAAGTCCCGCGCGCCTCAGTCCCAGGATCCCCGCGCGGGCGGCAGGGCCGCCACCTCGGCCAGGTCCTGCGGCGTCAGGCGCAGCGCGTGGGCGGCCGCGTTCTCCGTCACCCACCGGGCCTGCTTCGTCCCCGGCACCGGGACCACGTGGGGGCCGAGGGACAGGATCCAGGCGAGGGCGACCTGGGCCGGCGTCACCGTCGCCCCGTGGCGGGCCGCGACCCGGCGCAGTCCGACGACGAGGGGCTGGTTGGCCGCCATCATCTCGGCGGTGAAGCGGGGGTGGCGGGCCCGGAGATCGTCCGGCTCGAAGCCCTCGCCGGGCGTCAGGGTGCCGGTGAGGAAACCATTCCCCAGAGGCATGGCCGCGAGAAAGCCGATGCCACGGGCCACGCACCACGGAAGGAGGGCGTCCAGCGCCTCCCGCGACCAGACCGACAACTCCGCCTGCACCGCGCTCACCGGGAAGATCTGCTGGACCCGCTGGAGCTGGCGGAGCGTGGTGTCGTGCACCCCCGCTCCCGGCCGACGGCCCGCCCGCGCGCCCACCGCGCACAGACCCAACGCCCGCACCTTCCCGGCCTGGACGAGTTCCGCCATCGCGCCCCACGTCTCCTCCACGGGCACCTCGGGGTCCGCGCGATGGAGCTGGTAGAGGTCGATGACATCGGTCTGGAGCCGGCGCAGCGAGGCGTCGCAGGCACGTTTCACATAGCCGGGGCGGCCGTTGGCCACGATGTGCTGCTCGCCCACCAGCAGGCCGACCTTGGTGGAGACGAAGGCCTCCGCGCGGCGCTCCTTCAGCACCCGGCCCACCAGCAGCTCGTTGGTGAAGGGGCCGTACATGTCGGCCGTGTCCAGCAGCGTGGTGCCGAGGTCGAGGGCCCGGTGCACCGTCCGCATCGACTCGTCGCCCCGTTGCCGCGACCCGGTGTACGCCCAGCTCATCGGCATGCACCCGAGTCCTACGGCCCCCACCTCGAGCGTCGCCGCGCCGATCGTCCTGCGCTCCACCTGGTCGTGACCCTCCCTCTCCCGAACCCCCAACCTAACCTCTGCCGTAGCGGGTACCTGACATAGCCTCCGGAGCATGACTGCTGACGCGACCGCAGACCCGACCCCGGACGTGACCGCCGACGTGTGGCTCTCCATCCCGCCGGACGAGATCGAGGGGCTCCCGAAGGGCCCCAACTACCTCTTCTGGGACGGGGGCGAGGACGGCACGCAGCCCTATCCGGGCGACCCCGCCGACTGCGTCCTGTACGTGGTCCCCTATATGAAGCGCCGGGCGGTGGCGGCCAACCCGCTGGCGGCCATGCGGAACCTGCGCGTCGTCCAGACGCTCACGGCCGGGGTCGACGACATCACGGCCCGGCTGTCCGTGGTCGCTCCCGGTGTCCAGCTGTGCAACGCCCGCGGAGTGCACGAGGCCAGCACGGCCGAACTCGCGCTCACCCTGACCCTCGCCTCGCTGCGCGGTGTCCCCGACTTCGTCCGGGCCCAGCAACAGGAGCGCTGGCAGGGCGACTTCCGCCCCGCGCTCGCCGACAGGACGGTGCTGATCGTCGGTTACGGCGCGATCGGCGCCGCCATCGAGGACCGGCTCGTTCCCTTCGAGGTGGCGCGGGTGGCGCGCGTCGCGCGCTCTGAGCGCACCACGGCGCGCGGACCGGTGCATTCGTTCACCGAACTGCCCTCCCTGCTGCCGCAGGCGGATGTCGTGATCCTGTCCACGCCTCTCACGGAACAGACGAAAGGCCTGGTCAACGCCGATTTCCTGGCCCACATGAAGAACGGGGCCCTCTTGGTGAATGTTGCCCGCGGAGGCGTCGTCGACACCAAGGCGCTGCTGACAGAACTGGACAACGGCCGCATCACCGCGGCGCTCGACGTCACCGATCCCGAGCCGCTGCCGCCGGGGCACCCGCTCTGGCGCGCGCCCGGGGTGCTCATCAGCCCGCACGTCGGCGGTCCCACGTCGGCCTTCCTGCCGCGTGCCAAAAGGCTGTTGGTGGACCAGTTGGGGCGTTTCGTGAACCGGGAGCCACTGCGCAACGTGGTCCTTACGACAGGCGAGACGGACGACGCGTAATCCACTTCGGGCACCCTCCGCATTCCTTCGGAAGCGGAACGTGCTCGTGTTGCCGCAGGTGGTCACTGAGCGTAGAGGAACTATGTCCCTGAGTGACGAGACTGGTGTATCGTCCCCGACAGGGGCTGCGCCGCGCACCGTTCGGCGCCGGGGACGGACTTGAGACAGCGAGGGGGGCGACGGGCGATGCACGGCCTATGGACGAACGATCCGACGCGGCGGAGCCGGCGACGGCGACCCTGGCGAGCTGCGACGCGGAGGCACCCGCACGGGAGCCACGGCGGCAGCGGCGGTCACGGTCAGTACCGCAGGCACAGCAGCCGCAGAAAGCACACCCACCCGACGCAGCGGGACCGGCGGGACACGGGAGCGGCGCTCACCGGGGAGACCCCGTGAGCACCCGCCCGTCCTCCGCCTCCACGCTGGACCCCACGCTCCGGGCCGCCAAGCCGTCGTCCGGATCGCTGTCGCCCGGCGGGCAGGCGTCCGGCCGCGGTGGCGGGAGCCTGCGGGCCCAGCTCGTCCTCGCCCTGCTCTGCGCGGCCTACGCCGTCGGCGCCGCGTTCGGCTGGGGCAATGAGCAAGTCGCCCTCGTCATGGGTGACTTCGGGCTCAGCGCCGCCGCGGCGGCCGCCGCCGTCTCCTGCTTCCGCTACGCGCGCAGCCGCCGCAGCCGCTTTCGACCCGCCTGGCTGCTCTTCGCCCTCTCCTCCGCCATGGCGGCCCTGGGCAACGGCGTCTGGGGGTGGTACGAGGTCGTCCTGGAGCGGCCCGTGCCCGAACCGAGCTACGCGGACCTGTTCTTCCTCTGCTTCGCGCCACCCGCCATCGTCGGCCTGCTGGTGCTGGCCAAGAGGCCCGTGACCAAGGCCGGCTGGGTCTGCCTGGCCCTGGACTCCTGGCTCATCGGCGGTTCCCTCGTCACCCTCTCCTGGAGCCTGGCGCTCGCCCAGAACGCCCAGCTGGAGGACTCCAACACGGCGCACACCGCGCTCTCGCTGGCCTACCCGCTGCTCGACATCGCGCTGGTCAGCATGGTGCTCGCGCTGCACTTCCGCCGCTCCTCGATGCACCGCTCCGCGGTCAACACGGCGATCGGCGCCCTCGCGCTCACCGTGATGTGCGACGCCCTGTTCACCTCGCCCCTGCTGCACACCAGCTACCAGTCCGGTCAGCTCCTGGACGCCGGCTGGTTCGCGGGCTCCCTGCTCCTCGCCTACGCTCCCTGGGCCGGCCAGCGCGGCGGACAGGCGGACGAGGGCGGGCACGGGCGCGTGGTGCACGAACACATCCCCGGCCAGCGGCACGACGTGCACGCGGGCCACCGCCACGAGGCGCACCCCGGCCACCGCCACGAAGCGCAGCCGGGCCACCGGCACGAGACGCACCCGGGCCACCGGCACGACGGTTCTCCGGGAGGGCACGTCCATGTGCTCCTCCAGGGAGGAGGCCACGGTCGGTATCCGGCCAACCGCCCCATCGCCGGATCCCTGGCCGCACTCACTCCGTACCTGGCCGCAGCCGTCTGCACCCTGGGCATCCTCTACAACGTCCTCAACGGCCGCAGCGTCGACCGCGTCGTGCTCATCACCGCCTGCACCGTCGTGCTCGCGCTGGTCGTCCGCCAGGGCATCATGCTCCTGGACAACATCACCCTCACCCAGGAACTGGCCCAGAAGGAGAACCACTTCCGCTCCCTGGTCCAGGGCTCCAGCGACGTCATCATGATCGCCGCGCCGAACGGCATCCTCCGCTACGTCAGCCCGGCCGCCGCCGGGGTCTACGGCCGCCCCGCGGAGGACCTCGTCGGCAAGGAGCTGGCCTCGATCATCCACCCCGAGGACCTCGGCTGCGTCGTCCACGAGGTGCGCCGCTTCCTCGCCGCCAGCCCCGCCGAGGAGCCCACCACCCGCATCGAGTGCCGCTTCAAGGCCGGCGGGGGAGGCTGGCTGAACGTGGAGTCCACGGTCAACCGCCACCACGGCGGCCTGATCTTCAACAGCCGGGACGTGACCGAAAGAGTGCGCCTGCAGGCCCAGCTGCAGCACAACGCCGAGCACGACCCGCTCACCGACCTGCCCAACCGCGCCCTGTTCACCAAGCGCGTCCAGCAGGCGCTCTCCGGCCGCCGCTCCTCCGACCGGGGCGCCGCCCTGCGCAACACGGCGGTCCTCTTCATCGACCTCGACGGCTTCAAGGCCGTCAACGACACCATCGGGCACCAGGCCGGGGACGAGCTGCTCGTCCAGGCCGCCCGCAGACTCCAGGACGCCGTCCGGCAGGGGGACACCGCCTCCCGCCTCGGCGGCGACGAGTTCGCCGCCCTCATCGTCGGCGACGGCTCCCGCGACCGGGCCGCCCGCGAGCAGCACATCCTGGAGCTCGCCGACCGCCTCAGGATCGCCCTCTCGCAGCCGTACACCATCGACGGCAACGACGTCCGGGTGGCCGCCTCCATCGGGGTCTCCTTCGCCGAGCCCGGCCTCGGCGCGGGGGAGCTGCTGCGCAACGCCGACCTCGCCATGTACCGCGCCAAGGCGTCCGGCAAGGGCCGCGTCGAGCTGTACAAGCCCCAGATGCAGCAGGACGTCGTACGCAAGGCCGAGCTGGCCACCCGGCTGCGGGCCGCGCTGCACGACGGCGAGTTCATGCTGCTGAACCAGCCCGTGGTGGAGTTGGAGACCGGCCGGATCTCGTCGGTCGCCACGGCCGCCCGATGGCGTTCGTCCCAGGGGGTGCTGTTCACGCCCGCGGAGTTCCTGCGGGTCTCCGAGGACAGCGACAAGACCGCCGAGCTGGGCCGCTGGATGCTGGAACAGGCCGTCGAGCAGGCCGCCGACCGTCTCACCAACGGGCTGAACGTGCCGGTGTCCGTCCGGATGAGCGCCCGGCGCCTGCTGGACCGCTCACTGCCCCCGGGCTCGCTGGAGGCGCTCCTGGCCCGCCATGGGCTGCCCTCCGGCTCCCTGGTCGTGGAGCTCTCCGACACCGAGCTCAAGGGCCCGCTCGACGAGCTGGAGCGCCGGTTGCACCACCTGCGGCGACTCGGCGTCCGGATCGCCCTGGACGGCCTCGGCAGCGGACACGCGGCCATCACCGCGCTGCGGCGTCTCCCCGTCGACGTGCTGAAGCTCGACCGCAGCCTCGTCGAGGGCATCGTGGAGTCCACCCGGCTGCACAAGATCACCCGGGGGTTGCTGCGCATCGCCGACGACCTGGGGCTCCAGTCCGTCGCCGACGGCGTGGACCTGCCCGAGCAGGTGGTCGTCCTGCGCGCGATGGGCTGCACCCACGGGCAGGGCGCGGCCTTCTCCGGACCACTGGACGAGTACCGGCTCCGCCGGGCCCTGTCCCTCGGGCACTACCCGGTGCCCGGAGGGCCCGCGGAACCCGCGTTCGCGGGTGGCGCGAGAGAGCCCGAGGGGCGTGTCGGGGGTGAGCGGGCATGGCGGAGCGCGGGGGTGTACACAAGTGGTGTACCCGCTGTTTATGGAGGCGGAAGTGCCCTTCGCTCACATAATGAGACTCCCGTCCCACCCGCTTGACACGCGGTGCGCGCGAGGGGGAGGGTCAGTGCCATGCGCACCCGAATCCTCGTACTTGGAAAGCGCGTCGGCTGAAGCTGGGACCCACCGGACCGTGTTCCGGAATCCCCAGCGACCGTTCCCGGCGCGCTCCCCTCGCTTGCCTCGTGGCAAGGAGGGGTTTTTTGTTGCACGGGCACCAGTCGGCGTGAGCCGCACACCGCACGAACCTCGCAAAACACCCTCAGCATCGAGAAGAGAATGCCGATGACCGAGCAGGCCACCGGGGCCCACCATCCGCAGCCGCGGCCCCGATCCGGAGGACCGACCACCCCCGTCGAGCACGTCACGGGTGCGCAGTCCCTCATCCGCTCGCTTGAGGAGGTCGGGGCCGACACCGTGTTCGGCATCCCCGGGGGCACCATCCTGCCGGCGTACGACCCGATGATGGACTCCAAGCGGGTGCGCCACGTGCTGGTCCGCCACGAGCAGGGCGCCGGCCACGCGGCCACCGGTTACGCGCAGGCCACCGGCAAGGTCGGGGTGTGCATGGCGACGTCCGGGCCGGGCGCCACCAACCTGGTCACCCCGATCGCGGACGCGCACATGGACTCCGTGCCGCTGGTCGCGATCACCGGGCAGGTCGCGGTCAAGGCGATCGGCACGGACGCCTTCCAGGAGGCGGACATCGTCGGCATCACCATGCCGATCACCAAGCACAGCTTCCTGGTGACCAAGGCGGAGGACATCCCCCGGGCGATCGCGCAGGCGTTCCACATCGCCTCCACCGGCCGCCCGGGACCGGTCCTGGTCGACATCCCCAAGGACGTCCTCCAGGCGAAGACCACCTTCTCCTGGCCGCCCGCCATGGACCTGCCCGGCTACCGGCCCGTCACCAAGCCGCACGCCAAGCAGATCCGTGAGGCCGCCAAGCTGATCACCGCCGCCAAGCGGCCCGTGCTGTACGTCGGCGGCGGTGTCCTCAAGGCGCGGGCCACGGCCGAGCTGAAGGTGCTGGCCGAGCTGACCGGCGCCCCCGTCACCACCACCCTGATGGCGCTCGGCGCGTTCCCCGACAGCCACCCGCAGCACCTGGGCATGCCCGGCATGCACGGTTCGGTGGCCGCCGTGACCGGCCTGCAGAAGGCCGACCTGATCGTCGCGCTCGGCGCCCGCTTCGACGACCGCGTCACCGGCAAGCTGGACAGCTTCGCGCCGTTCGCCAAGATCGTCCACGCGGACATCGACCCGGCGGAGATCGGCAAGAACCGCGCCGCCGACGTGCCGATCGTGGGGGACGCCCGCGAGGTCATCGCCGACCTGATCCAGGCGGTGCAGAAGGAGCACAGCGAGGGCGCGCAGGGCGACTACAGCGCCTGGTGGAAGGACCTCAACCGCTGGCGCGAGACCTACCCGCTCGGCTACGACCAGCCGGCCGACGGCTCGCTCTCCCCGCAGGCGGTCATCGAGCGCATCGGTCAGCTCGCCCCCGAGGGCACGATCTTCACGGCGGGCGTCGGCCAGCACCAGATGTGGGCCGCCCACTTCATCCAGTACGAGAAGCCCGCCACCTGGCTGAACTCCGGCGGCGCCGGAACGATGGGGTACGCGGTCCCGGCCGCCATGGGCGCCAAGGCCGGCGCCCCGGACCGGCCGGTCTGGGCGATCGACGGCGACGGCTGCTTCCAGATGACCAACCAGGAACTGACCACCTGCGCCCTGAACAACATCCCGATCAAGGTCGCCATCATCAACAACGGCGCCCTCGGCATGGTCCGCCAGTGGCAGACGCTGTTCTACAACCAGCGCTACTCCAACACCGTCCTGCACAGCGGCCCGGACGACGTGAACCCCAACGCCCGCGGCACCCGCGTCCCCGACTTCGTCAAGCTGTCGGAGGCCATGGGCTGTTACGCCATCCGCTGCGAGTCCCCGGACGACCTCGACAAGGTCATCGAGGAGGCGAACTCGATCAACGACCGCCCGGTCGTCATCGACTTCGTCGTCCACGAGGACGCGATGGTGTGGCCGATGGTCGCCGCCGGCACCTCCAACGACACGATCATGGCCGCCCGGGACGTCCGCCCCGACTTCGGCGACAACGAAGACGACTGAGAGCCGTAGGTAAAGGAACCCGACCATGTCCAAGCACACGCTCTCCGTCCTGGTGGAGAACACCCCCGGCATCCTCGCCCGGATCGCCGCCCTGTTCTCCCGCCGCGGCTTCAACATCGACTCGCTCGCGGTCGGTGTCACCGAGCACCCCGAGATCTCCCGCATCACCATCGTCGTGACGGTGGTCGACGAACTGCCCCTGGAGCAGGTGACGAAGCAGCTCAACAAGCTCGTCAACGTCCTGAAGATCGTCGAACTGGAGCCGGGCTCCGCCGTTCAGCGGGAACTCGTTCTGGTGAAGGTGCGCGCCGACAACGAGACGCGCTCCCAGATCGTCGAGATCGTCCAGCTGTTCCGCGCCAAGACCGTCGACGTCTCCCCGGAGGCCGTCACCATCGAGGCCACCGGGTCCAGCGACAAGCTGTCCGCCATGCTCAAGATGCTGGAGCCGTTCGGCATCAAGGAGCTGGTCCAGTCCGGCACGATCGCGATCGGCCGCGGTGCCCGTTCGATCACGGACCGCTCGCTGCGCGCCCTGGACCGATCGGCCTGACGCGTCGAACGGGCGGCCGACGACGCGCGGCCGCCCGTATGCCGAGACCCGCAGACCTTCATTCCGCCCGCCGTCATACGGTGGGACGCAACACCTGCACTCAAGGAGAGAACCCAAAGTGGCCGAGCTGTTCTACGACGCTGACGCCGACCTGTCCATCATCCAGGGCCGCAAGGTCGCGGTCATCGGCTACGGCAGCCAGGGCCACGCCCACGCGCTGTCCCTGCGCGACTCGGGCGCGGACGTCCGCGTCGGTCTGCACGAGGGCTCCAAGTCCAAGGCGAAGGCCGAGGAGCAGGGCCTGCGCGTGGTGACCCCCTCGGAGGCCGCCGCCGAGGCCGACGTCATCATGATCCTCGTCCCGGACCCGATCCAGGCCCAGGTCTACGAGGACCACATCAAGGACAACCTCAAGGACGGCGACGCGCTGTTCTTCGGTCACGGCCTGAACATCCGCTTCGGCTTCATCAAGCCCCCGGCCGGCGTCGACGTCTGCATGGTCGCCCCCAAGGGCCCGGGCCACCTGGTCCGCCGCCAGTACGAGGAGGGCCGCGGCGTTCCGTGTATCGCCGCCGTCGAGCAGGACGCCACGGGCAACGCGTTCGCGCTGGCGCTGTCGTACGCCAAGGGCATCGGCGGCACCCGCGCCGGCGTCATCAAGACGACCTTCACCGAGGAGACCGAGACCGACCTCTTCGGCGAGCAGGCCGTTCTCTGCGGTGGTACGGCCGCGCTGGTCAAGGCCGGTTTCGAGACGCTGACCGAGGCCGGCTACCAGCCGGAGATCGCGTACTTCGAGTGCCTGCACGAGCTGAAGCTGATCGTCGACCTCATGTACGAGGGCGGCCTGGAGAAGATGCGCTGGTCGATCTCCGAGACCGCCGAGTGGGGCGACTACGTCACCGGTCCCCGCATCATCACGGACGCCACCAAGGCCGAGATGAAGAAGGTCCTCGCCGAGATCCAGGACGGCACCTTCGCCCAGCAGTGGATGGACGAGTACCACGGCGGTCTGAAGAAGTACAACGAGTACAAGACCCAGGACTCCGAGCACCTGCTGGAGACCACGGGCAAGGAGCTGCGCAAGCTCATGAGCTGGGTCAACGACGAAGAGGCGTGATCCGAGGGGCCGGTCACGGCGGGGTTCACCCGGTGCCGTGACCGGCCTCGTTTTCACGTCCGGGTGACCTTTCCCCGGTGGCGTGGGACGACGCCCCCGGCGCCACTACACTGCTGCACTACATACGCGTCGGGCCCACAGCGTCGTGCGTCTTCCACGCGGACACCACCCTCCACCGCCTGCGGCCGTCGGGACGGCCGTCCGCAGCATTGGATTTGTGAGGACTCACGTGAGCTCGAAACCAGTCGTACTGATCGCTGAAGAGCTGTCGCCCGCCACCGTCGACGCGCTGGGCCCGGACTTCGAGATCCGGAACGTCAACGGAGCGGACCGAGCCGAACTGCTCCCCGCCATCGCCGATGTCGACGCGATCCTGATCCGCTCGGCCACCAAGGTCGACGCCGAGGCGATCGCCGCCGCGAAGAAGCTGAAGGTCGTCGCGCGCGCCGGCGTCGGCCTGGACAACGTGGACGTCTCCGCCGCCACCAAGGCCGGCGTGATGGTCGTCAACGCCCCCACCTCGAACATCGTGACCGCCGCCGAGCTGGCCTGCGGTCTGCTCCTCGCCACCGCCCGCCACATCCCGCAGGCGAACACGGCGCTGAAGAACGGCGAGTGGAAGCGCAGCAAGTACACGGGCGTGGAGCTGGCCGAGAAGACCCTCGGTGTCGTCGGCCTCGGCCGCATCGGCGCCCTGGTCGCCCAGCGCATGTCCGCCTTCGGCATGAAGGTCGTCGCCTACGACCCCTACGTGCAGCCCGCGCGCGCCGCGCAGATGGGCGTGAAGGTCCTGTCGCTGGACGAGCTGCTGGAGGTCTCCGACTTCATCACCGTCCACCTGCCGAAGACCCCCGAGACGGTCGGCCTGATCGGCGCCGAGGCGCTGCAGAAGGTCAAGCCCTCGGTGCGCATCGTCAACGCCGCGCGCGGCGGGATCGTCGACGAGGCCGCGCTGTACTCGGCGCTCAAGGAGGGCCGCGTCGCCGGCGCCGGCCTCGACGTGTACGCCAAGGAGCCCTGCACCGACTCGCCGCTGTTCGAGCTGGACGAGGTCGTCTGCACCCCGCACCTGGGCGCCTCCACCGACGAGGCCCAGGAGAAGGCCGGTATCGCCGTGGCCCGCTCCGTGCGCCTCGCCCTCGCCGGTGAGCTGGTCCCGGACGCGGTGAACGTGCAGGGCGGTGTCATCGCCGAGGACGTCAAGCCGGGTCTGCCGCTCGCCGAGCGGCTCGGCCGGATCTTCACCGCGCTCGCCGGTGAGGTCGCGGTCCGCCTCGACGTCGAGGTGTACGGCGAGATCACCCAGCACGATGTGAAGGTGCTGGAGCTGTCCGCGCTCAAGGGTGTCTTCGAGGACGTCGTCGACGAGACGGTGTCGTACGTCAACGCTCCGCTGTTCGCGCAGGAGCGCGGCGTGGAGGTGCGGCTGACGACGTCGTCCGAGTCGCCGGACCACCGCAATGTCGTCACCGTGCGCGGCACGCTCGGCAGCGGCGAGGAGGTGTCGGTGTCCGGGACGCTTGCCGGGCCGAAGCACCACCAGAAGATCGTCGCGGTCGGTGAGTACGACGTGGATCTCGCGCTCGCCGACCACATGGTCGTCCTCAGCTACGTGGACCGGCCCGGTGTCGTCGGCACCGTGGGGCGGGTCTTCGGTGAGGCCGGTATCAACATCGCCGGGATGCAGGTCGCGCGTTCCGCGGCCGGTGGGGAGGCGCTGGCGGTGTTGACGGTGGACGACACGGTGCCGCCGGCGGTGCTTGCCGAGGTCGCCGAGGAGATCGGGGCGACGTCGGCGCGGTCGGTCAACCTGGTCTGAGGTCGCTGTTCCGCTGGGGCGGGGCCTGGTCGCCTGTGGGTGGCTGGGCCCCGCCTTTTGCGCCCCCGCCGCCCCTACCCGTCCCATCCCCAAGGGGCTGCGCCCCTTTGACCCCCATGCGTCCGTCCGGTGGGGCTTCTCGCGCAGTTCCCCGCGCCCCTGAAAAAAGCGGGGCTGCGCCCCGGCTTTTTTCAGGCCCGCAGGGCCTGTCGCTTTTAGGGGCGCGGGGAACTGCGCGACCAGCCCCCACGCACCCGCACCCGACAACCCACCCCCGGCCGCATGCCAGGATGGCCGCGTGGCTCAGAGCATCGTGCACGCGCCGTTCGTCGGGCGGGACACCGAGATGGCCCGGCTGCGGGACATGCTGGACCGGGCCGGCGCCGGGGAGCCCCGGGCCGTGCTGGTCGCGGGGGACGCGGGGGTCGGGAAGAGCCGGACCCTGGCGGAGGCCGCGGCGTACGCGGCACGCAACGGCACCGTCGTCCTCACCGGCCACTGCGTCGACCTCGGCGACGTCGGCCTGCCCTATCTCCCGTTCACCGAGATCCTCGGCGCCCTCGCCGCCGACGAGCGCTTCGCGCCGCTGCTGGAGGCGCACCCGGCCACCGCACGCCTCCTCGGCGGCGGAGCGGACGGCAGCGACCGGCTCCAGCTCTTCGAGGGCGTCGCCGCGCTGCTGACGGACCTCGCCGGCACGACGCCCGTCCTGCTCGTGCTGGAGGACCTGCACTGGGCCGACCAGTCCTCGCGGGACCTGCTGCGCTTCCTGCTCAGCCGACCCGTGCTCCAGCGGCCCACCCCCGGCGCCCCCGCCCACCGGCTCGCCGTCTTCGCCTCGTACCGCGCGGACGATCTGCACCGTCGCCACCCGCTGCGCCCCCTGCTCGCCGAACTGGTGCGGCTGCCCGCCGTGGAACGGCTGGAGCTGAGGCCGATGCCGGACACGGAGGTGGCCCGGCTGGTGCGCTCGCTGCGCGCCGAGCCGCTGCCCGAGGCGACGGTGGGCCGGATCGTCGAGCGGGCGGAGGGCAACGCGTTCTACGCGGAGGAGTTGCTGGCCGCGACGGCGGAGGAGCCCGGCGCGGTGCTGCCGAGCGGGCTGGCCGACGTGCTGCTGATCCGGATCGAGCAACTGCCCGGCGCGGCCCAGCAGGTGCTGCGCACGGCCGCGGTCGCGGGCCGCAGGGTCGAGCACGAGCTGCTGCGGGACGCCGTGCAACTCTCCGACGACGAGCTGGAGTCGGCGCTGCGCGAGGCGGTCGGCCGCCAACTGCTGCTGCCGGGCGAGGGATCGACGTACGAGTTCCGGCACGCCCTCACCCGGGAGGCCGTCTACGCGGATCTGCTGCCGGGCGAACGGGTCCGGCTGCACGGGGTGTTCGCCAAGCTGCTGGCCCGCCGGGGGCGGGCGGGGGAGAGCGCCGAGCGTGCCCACCACTCGCGCGAGAGCCATGACCTCGCCGACGCGCTGACGGCGTCCGTCGAGGCCGCCGACCACGCGCACGGCATCGGGGCGCCCGCCGAGGAACTGCGGCAGTTGGAGGGCGCCCTGGACCTGTGGTCGTCCGTGGACGCCGGGGCACGGCCCCGGGACCTGGACCCGGTGACCCTGACCCTGCGCGCCTCGGCCGCCGCCGCGCGGGCCGGGGAGAACCACCGCGCGGTCTCCCTCTCCCGTTCGGCGCTCGCCGGAGCGGGCCCGGACGCGGACTCCGAGCTGGCCGCCCGGGTGCGCTACACCCTCGCCGGCGACCTGATGCGCGTGGACCATCTTCAGGCCGCGTTCCGGTACAGCAGCGAGGCGCTGGCGATGATCCCCGCCGAGCCGCCGTCCCGTACCTGGGTGTGGGCGGCGGCCACGCATGTGATGGCGGCGCGGTACGTGGGGGAGGACGAGGAGGCCGGGCGGGTGGCGAGGGAGGCGCTCGCCGTCGCCGAGCGTCTCGGACTGGCCGACGCACAGGCCGATCTGGTCATCTCCGTGGTGGGCCTCGACCCCCGGAGCAACCGGCGTACGCCGCGGGGCCGGGCGCGGCTGCGTGACGCCCGCGAGCTGGCCCGTGGCGCGGGCAACGTCCCGGTGGAGATGCGGGCCCTGTTCAACCTGGCCGTCGGCTGTTTCGAATCCGGCGACCTCGACGACTGCCTCGCCTGGCTCTCCGAGGGGCTGGACCGGGCGGGCCGCACCGGCCTGCTCTCCTCCCCGTACCCGGTGGAGATGCGGTACCTCCACTCCCTCTGTCTCTACACGCTGGGCCGCTGGGACGAGTGCCTCCGCTCGGCCGCCGACGCCGACCGGCTGCCCGCGGACGCCGGCTACGCGGTGGGTCCCGCCCTGTACGTCGCCCTCGCCCGGGGTGACGAACAGGGCGCCGTCGACCGGGCGCGCGCGCTCCTGGAGGGGCAGTACGACTTCATGGCGGCCCTGGTCGCGGGCATCACGCTCGTCGAGGCGGCCGTCCTGCGGCACGATCCCCAGGCGGCGGTCGCGCAGTTCCGCGCGAGTGTCGCCACCCTCACCGAGCAGGTGGGGGCCCGGCCCGACGCGACCGTGCGGCTCGCCGCGCTCACGCTCGGGGCGATCGCGGACGCGGTGGCGGAGCGGCGGTCGGCCGGGGACGAGGAGGCGGTGCGGCGCTGGACCGCCACGGCCGAGGAGTTGGTGCGGGCCGCGAGGGACACGGCCGCCGTGGGGGAGGACGGGAGCGAGCAGGGCCCCGAGGGGCTGGCCTGGCTGGCGCGGGCCGAGGCGGAGTGGACGCGGGTGCGTACCGGCCCCGAGGTGGACGTCTGGCGCGGGGCGGTGGACGCGTTCGCGTTCGGTGATCCGTACGAGTCGGCCCGTTGCCGGCTGCGGCTGGCGGAGGCGTTGCTGGCGGCGGGGGCGCGGGAGGAGGCGGAGGCCGAGGCGCGGGCGGTGGGGGAGACCGCCGACCGGCTGGGCGCCGTGCCGCTGCGCGCCGCCCTGGACGCGTTGGCCCGGCGGGGACGGTTGGGCGAGGCACCGGGAGGCGGGGAGGTGCCCGCGCTGACCGCGCGGGAGAGCGATGTCCTGCGGCTGCTCGCGCTCGGCCGGACCAACCGGCAGATCGGCGAGGAGCTGTTCATCACCGGGAAGACCGCGAGCGTCCATGTGTCCAACATCCTGGCCAAGCTGGGGGCGACGAGCCGTACGGAGGCGGTGGCCGTCGCCTACCGGCAGGGGCTGATCACCACCGGCTCGCCGACCTGACCGCTGATCGCCGGAACCGCGCGGGGCATGGGACGTATGTGTAAAACGTGCGTCTTGGACGCTTGTTCAGGCGCGCGGTTACGCTGACCCCATGGGACACCGTGAGGATCTGCTCGAAGGCGCCAAGCGTTGCCTGCTGGAGAAGGGGTTCGCGCGGACGACCGCGCGCGACGTCGTCAGGGAGTCGGGGACGAACCTGGCGTCCATCGGCTACCACTACGGTTCGAAGGACGCGTTGCTGGCGCAGGCGTACGTGGCGATGGTCGAGGAGGTCTCGGACACCTTCGAGGGCGGCGGGGCGGTCGGCAGCGACAGTGATCCCGGCTCCGTCGAACGGTTCCGCGAGGTGTGGGCGAACGCCGTGGAGACCATGCGGGCGCCGGGTTCGATGTGGCGGCTCAGCATGGAGGTGCTGGCCATGGGGGACCAACTCCCGGAGGTGCGCGAGCATCTGGCGCGGGCCCAGCGGGAGGCCGCGCGCGGGATCGTGACGCTGTTCATGGGCGGCCGGGACGAGGAGATCACGGACGCGGCGGCGGACACGCTCGGCCGCTTCTACCTCACCCTTCTGCTGGGCCTTGTCGCCCAGTGGACCTTCGACCCCGACACCGCACCCGACGCCGAGGCCCTCACCGAGGGGCTCCGCCAGGTGATGGAGGTGGCGAAGGGCCAGGGTGGCGTCGCGGCGAAGGACCGGGGCGGCATCGTCTAGGCCGTGGCGGTCCGGGCGGCCGGTACGAGTCTTCCGGCGCGCATCTCGATCGAGCGGTCCGCGAAGTGGCGTACGACCGCGCGGTCGTGGCAGATGAAGAGGTAGCCGAGGTTCAGCTCGTCCTGGAGGTCGGCGAGCAGGTTGAGGACGCCGGCCCGGATGGAGGGGTCCAGGGCGGACACCGGCTCGTCGAGCACCAGCAGGCGTGGCTCGGACGCCAACGCCCGTGCGATGCCGACCCGTTGGCACTGACCGCCGGACAACTCGTGCGGGAAGCGGTCGCCGAGGGCCGGGCTCAGGCCGACCCGGTCCAGGAGTCCGGCGACCCGGGCGGGGCCCGTGGCGTCCCAGCGGCCCTGCACGCGCAGGGGTTCCGCCACCGCCTCCCGGACGCGGTGGCGAGGGCTGAGCGAGCCGTACGGGTCCTGGAAGACCGGCTGCATACGGGGCCGGAGCGCGCGCAGCTCGCGTTCGGTCAGGGAGGTCAACTCCCGCCCCTCGAAGTGGACTTCGCCACCGTCAGGGCGGCGCAGCCGGAGCACGGCGGCGACCGTGGAGGACTTTCCGCAGCCGGACGGGCCGTTCAGGGCCAGCGTCTCGCCCGCCTCCACCGTGAAGGACACCCGGTCGACGGCGGTGACCGGGCCGTAGCGGACGACCAGGTCGCGCACGTCGAGCAGCGGGGCGTTCGGGTTCACGCGGGCTCCAGGAACAAGTCGGTCGCGGGGTGCGGGACTTCGTCCCAGCGGTGGCAGGAGACCTCATGCCCGTCCCTGGCCGTCCACGGCCGCGGTTCCTCGCGGCGGCAGCGGTCCTCCACGAGCGGGCAGCGCGGCGCGAAGGCGCAGCCCGGCGGGAGGGCGTCGGGGGCGGGCGGGGATCCGGGGATGGAGGGCAGCCGACGGCGACGGCGGCGGCCGGGACCGGTGTCATCGTGGTCGCGATCGCCGTTGCCTCCGCCGAGGTCGCCGTCGTCCGGTGGGAGCGACGCCAGCAGGCCCGCCGTGTACGGCGCCCGGGGGCGGCCCCACACGGTCGCCGCCGGGCCCTGTTCGACCTGACGTCCGGCGTACATCACCAGCACGCGGTCGGCGTGTTCCCGGACCACGCCCAGGTCATGGGTGACCAGCACGAGCGCGGCGCCGACGGCCTCCCGCTGGGCGGCGAGGACCCGCAGCACCTGTTCCTGGAGTTCCGCGTCGAGCGCGGTCGTGGGCTCGTCCGCGACGACGACATCGGGTTCGTTGATCGTCGCCATGGCGATCACGGCCCGCTGGCGCATGCCGCCGGAGTACTCGTGCGGATACGCCCGCGCCCTGCGTACGGCATCGGGGATGCCCACCCGGTCGAGCGCGGCGACCGCCCGGGCGCGGGCCTCCTTGCGCGAGACGCGCGCCACCGACCGTACGGCCGCGGCGAGTTGGTCGCCCACGGGGTGCACGGGGGACAGCGCCGACAACGCGTCCTGGGGGACCAGGGCGATACGTCGGCCCCGCTGGGCGGCGAGGTCCGCGTCCCCGCGCAGTCGTACGGTTCCGCTGCTCGTCGCGCCCTCGGGCAGCATCCCGAGCAGCGCCCGGGCCGTGAGGGACTTGCCCGCGCCCGACTCGCCCACCAGCGCGAGCACTTCGCGCGGCCGCACGTCGAAGGACAGCCCCCGCACGGCCTCGACCCCACCGAACGCGACCCGCAGCCCGCGCACGGAGAGCAGCACGTCGGAGGCGGGCGATGCGGCGGACGCGGGCGATGCGGCGGAGGTCGGTCGTCCGTCCGTGGCCGGTGACACGGTGGAGGCCGGTGGCGCGTCGGACCCAGGCGGCGCGTCGGAGTCCGGCGGCAGGTCGGAGGTCGGCGCCGCGCCGGACCTGGGCGGCCCATCTGACGGGTGCGGCCCCGACGACGGCGGCGGCCCGTCTGACGGGTGCGGTCCATCTGACGGCGGCGGCCCATCCGACGTAGGCGGCACGTCGGACCTCTGGGGCGGTTCAGACTTCGGTGGCACGTCGGACCTCTGCTGTGACTTCAACGGATGTGCTCCCCTTCGCCCTGTGGGCCCGACCGGGTTTCCGCGTGGGGCGGGCCGTCCGTGATTGCGCGTACGCCGCCCCCGACACCGCGAGGCCCGCCAGCAGGGCCAGGGCGACCGCCGGTGCCAGGGCCGCCCACGGCGCGCGTTCGACGTAGGCACGTGACTCGTCGAGGAGCAACCCCCACTCCGGGGTGGGTGGTTGGGCTCCGAGGCCCAGGAAGCCGAGGGAGGCGAGGGCCAGGGCGATGCCCGGGAGGCGCAGGACGGCGTGCCGGGCGACGGGGGCGGCGACCGACGGGAGGACGTGCCGGGTGAGGATCCACCACGGGCTCGCGCCGATCGCCCGCTGGGCGGTCAGGAACGCGGACGCGCGGACCTCCTGCACCAGCGCCGCCGCGTGCGCGGACAGGGCGGGCCAGGAGATCAGGGCCACGGCGAGGGCCGCGCCGCCCGTGCCGGGGCCGGCCACCGCGGCGACGAGGATGCCGACGATCACCGGAGGCAGCGCGTTGGCGATGTCCGCCGCGCCCGCCGCGACCCGGGGCAGGAAGCCGAGGGCCAGGGAGACGAGGAGGCTCAGGGCGCAGACCGCCGCCGCCGTGCCGACCGTGGTGGCCGCACCGTGGCCGAGGCGGGCCAGGACGTCACGGCCGAGCCCGTCCGTGCCGAGCGGGTGCGCCCAGGACGGCGGGAAGAGACGGGCGGTGGTGTCCACGGCGTACGGGTCGCGCAGCAGACCCCAGCCCACGGTGACCAGGAGGACGGCCGCCAGGGTCAGCGGGATCGCGGGGTGGACGCGGACCGGGCGGGCCGGCGGCAGGGTGAGGCCCGCGTCGCGCAGGGCCGGGCCGAGGAGCCGCCGCCGGGCGAGGGTGGCCAGGGCGCCCGCGACCAGGCCCAGGGCGAGGAGGGCGAGGACCGCGCCCTGGAGGAGGGGGATGTCCTGGGACTTGGCCGCGCCCAGTGCGGTACGGCCGATGCCGGGCACCGCGAACACCATCTCCACGGCGACCGCGCCGCCGGTCAGGCCGACGGCGGCCATGCCGAACTGCGGTACCAGGGGCGGCAGTACGCGGCGCAGCGCGGCCGCCGAGACCCGGGCCCGGCTCACGCCCGCGCCGCGCCACAGCTCCACCCAGCGTTCGTCGAGCACGGCGGGCAGCGCGTCCGCGACCAGGCGGCCCAGCAGACCGCCGGCCGGGACACCGAGGGCGATCGCGGGCAGCACGAGGTACTCCGGGCCCGCCCAGCCTGACGTGGGCAGCCAGCCCAGCCAGACCCCGCAGACCAGCAGCGCCACCGTGGCCAGCAGGAACTCGGGGACGGCGGCGAGCATCGCGGCGAACGCGCCGGCCGACCCCCGGCCCCGCAGGAGCACCGGGGCGACCAGTGCGCAGGCCAGCAGGAGGGCGACGGCGAAGGCGGTGCCCATCAGGCCGAGGGAGACCTGGAGGCCGGAGACCACCGAGGGCAGGACGTCCGTGCCCGACACCCATGACGTGCCGAGGTCGCCGCGCAGCAGTCCGGCGGCCCAACGCCCCAACAGGGAAAGGGGGCCCGCGCCGAGGCCCAGGTCCTCGCGGATCGCGGCCAGCGCCTCGGGCGTCGCCTCCTGCTCGGCCGACCGGGCGCGCAGCACGGTCAGCGCGGGGTCACGGCCGGACAGCCACGGCAGCAGACCGACGGCGGTCAGCGCGGCGAGGAGACAGAGGAGGCGGGTCAGCCCGGTGGCCCCGACCAGCGCCCCGACGAGGCGCCGCCCCCACCCGGTCCCGCTTGCTCCGGCCCCACGAGCCCACCGAACGGCTCCGACCGCCTCGGCGGCGGTTCGGGCGTCGCGTGCCCCGGCCGCCGATGAGCCTGCGGTCGGTTCGCCTGCGGTCGGTGCGTCTGTGGGCGTGCTCACTTGACGTAGGTGTCGGCCGTGACCAGTTCCCGCTCGCGCGGGTCGTGGGCCGCGTCCACGACTCCGGACGCGTCGCCCTGGATGACGCGCTCGTGCAGCATCGGCACGGCCGCGTCGGTGGTGAGGACGGCGGCCTCGGCGTCGATCACGGCCCGGCGGCGGGCGTCACCGGCGGCGGTGTCGGAGGCCCGGTCGAGGGCGGTGTCCACGGTCTTGTCCGCGAGCTGGGCGATGTTGAAGGAGCCGTCGGAGGCGAAGTCGCTGTAGAGGTACGCGGCCGGGTCACCGGAGTCGAGGACGGTCGCCCGGGAGAGGATGAACGCGTCGAACTCGCCCGCGAGCGCGTCGGACTCGATGTTGGCGTACTCGCGCACGTCGAGCTTCACCTTGAACCCGGCCTTCTGCAGCTGCTGTTGCAGCGTGGCGGCGACCTCGGGCAGCTCGGCGCGGTCGGTGAACGTGCCGATGGTGATGGACTGGCCGTCCGGGTCCCCCGCTTCGGCGCGCTTCACCGGTGACCGCAGTTCGGCGGCCCACGGGAGCGCGGGCCCGAGGAGCCCCTCGGCGACGTCCGCACGCCCCTCGTACACGCCCTTCACGATCGACTCGGCGTCGACGGCCTCGCGGGCGGCGGCGCGCAGCGAGGCGTCCTTGAACACGCCCTTCTCGGTGTTCAGATAGAGGGTGTTGGTGCGAGGCATCGGGACCTCGGTGATCAGGTCCTGGTCGAGCACGGCGGCCTGCGACACCGGGACCGCCTCGACGATGTCGGCCTCGCCGCTGCGCAGGGAGGCCGCGCGGGCGGTGCCGTCCGGCACGTACTTCACGTCGATCCCGGGGGCCTTGGCCTTGCCGCCCCAGTAGTCGTCGTAGCGGTCGAGGGCGGCGGAGGCGGTGCCGTTGACCTCGGTCAGCTCGAAGGGGCCGGTGCCGGCGCCGAGCGGGTTCACCGTCTTCCCCTCGTACGCCTTCGCCGCGAGGATCGACAGCTGCGGCGAGCTGAGGCGCTGCGGGACCAGCGGGTCCTCGACCGCCGTGGTGACGGTGACGGTGTCGCCGTCGGCCTTCGCGGTGAGCTCCACGCCGTCGAGGATGCGGGGCTTGGGGGAGGCGGTGGCCGCCTCGGTGAGGGAGTTGACGACGGCCTCACCCGTCAGCTTCGTACCGTCGTGGAACGTCACGCCCTTCCGGATCGTGAACGTCCACTTCTTGCCCGAGCGCTTCCACTCGGTGGCGAGCGCGGGCTGCGCGTCGCCCTCCGCGTTCAGCTTCACCAGGGTCTCCGCGGTCGACCAGCGGGACAGCTTGAACGCGTCGTCGGAGAGCGGCGACAGGCCCGAGCGGGGCGGCAGCATCATCGCGATCCGTATCCGCTTGCCCTCGCTCCCGGCCTCCTCGGGGCCCGTTGCCGAGAAGCAGCCCGTGAGCAGGGCGGAGGTCGCGGTGGTGACCGCGGTGAGCGGGACGAAACGGGCCGGGACGCGCACGGGACACTCCGAGTAAAGGCGTGGTCAAAGATTCAACGTGCCTGACCGTAACACGATGACAATCATTTTCAGAAGCGCGGTTTTGCGCCACCACGATGCCGCCACCCGACCCCGAACACGCAGGCCGGAGGGCATTGTCAGTGCCCCCTGCCATGGTGGGGCCGTGGACGACGAGACCTTCTGGGACGTGATCGAGGGCTGCCGACGGGCGACGCGGGACCCCGACGAGCGGTCGGAGTGGCTGCGCGGGCGGCTGGCGGGCCGGCCGGAGGCCGAGATACTGCGGTTCCAGACGATCCTGGACCGCGTGTTGGCCCCCTCGCTCACCTGGGACCTGTGGGGCGCCGCCGACCGGATCATGGGCTGGTGCTCGGACGACAGCTTCTTCTACTTCCGCCTCTGGCTGGTCGGTCTGGGCCGGGACGGGTTCGACCGGGCCGTCCGAGACCCTGACTCCTTGGCCGACGTGCCCGGGGTGCGACAGCTCGCGGGCCGCTCGCCGCAGCTCTGGGACGAGGAGGAGTGGCTGGACTGGGAGGAGTTGGACTATGTGGCCGCGCGGGCCTACGCACACCTCTCGGGGCGTACGGAGGAGGACTTCTACGACGCCATGGACGAACTCGGCGGCGACGACCCCGAGTCGGGGGACCCGGCCGGTGAACGCTGGGACGCCTGCGACGACGAGGAGTCGCACCGCCGTCTGCCCCGCCTCAGCGCGCTGTTCCCGCTCTCCTCGGCGAGTTGACGCCCACCGGCTGTCCCGGGGTGAGCCGACGCCCGCCAAAGGCCTCGTGGACGCGCACCAAAGACCTCACAGCCGCGCGCCCTTCAGTGCCATGTGCAGCAGCAGCCGGTCCTCGCCGTCGGTCAGGCGCAGACCCGTGAGCTGTTCGACGCGGGAGAGACGGTAGTAGAGGGTCTGCCGGTGGATGCCCAACTCGGCCGCCGTCCGCCCGGCTTGGCCCGCGTGGTCGAGGAAGACCTCGGCGGTGTGGGCGAGTTCACGGTGGGCGGGGGTGAGGAGGGCGCGGACGGCCGGGTCATGGGGAAGGCCGGGAGGCAGCGCGGTCAGCAGCCGGTACGGGCCGATGGAGCGCCACTCGGCGATCGGGCCCAGCCGCGGCTCCGCCAGCGCCGCCCGGGCCGCAGCCGAGGCCTCCCGCCAGTCGGTGCCCAGTTCGGCGAGGCCCGCTCGGGCCCCCGAGACACCCGCCGCCGCGTGCGCGCCCGCGCGTTCCAGCAGCCGGGCGGCGGCGGTGAGCGCCGGCGCCGGTACGTCGGCGGAGCGCAGCCGTACCAGCAGGGCCAGGCTCTGGCCCGCCGCGCCCCACGGCACCGTGCACAGCGCGGTCGCCCCCGGCACCGTACGGAAGGAAGGGGCGTCGTCCGGGTCGGGGGACGGCCAGGGGGCCACGCACACCAGCGTGTGGACGCCGTCGCCGCGGGGGCCGAGGGCCGCGCGCAGCTCCGCCACGGCCATGTCGCGCTCCCAGTCGCGCTCGGCGGCGAGGACCGCGCGCAGTTCGCGGGTGAGATCGGCGCCGGCCTGGGCCTCGTCCGCGAGGAGGGCGCCGATGCGGGAGGTCACCGTCATGGCGGCGGACAGCTGGGCGTCGGTCGGGCCCGGGTCGCCGTCCAGGAGCCAGACGTACCCGAGGACGACCCCCCGATGGCGTACCGGGAGGCAGACCCGGCCCCGGAGCACCCCCGCCTCCGGGGTCGGCGGGATCCGGACCGGGCCGGTCGCCCGAGTGATGCCGAAGCCCTCGAACCACTCCCGTACCGCCGTCGTCGAGCGGCGGGTCAGGATCGAGCGGGTGCGGACCGGGTCGAGAGCCGACGGATCGAGCTCGCCCTCGCTGTCGTAGGCGCCGAAGGCGATCAGCTCGAAGTCGCGGTTCTCCAGCGTCGCCGGGGCACCGAGCAGCGCGGAGATCTCGTCGACGAGGTCCTGGTAGCCACCCAGCGAGTGCGGCGATGCGGATTCCGACGTCACCCACGCATTCTCCCGCACCGACCCGCCTTCATACATCTGTCTGAGATCTGCGGCACGAATGCGTGACAGCTGTCGATGGTCGGGGAACGGGGGGATCCTTAGGTTTCACGGTGGTTCTATCTGCTGGTATGTGGAGGTGCCCCGTGCTGGGTCCCGTGATTCTCGCCGCGTCGCGCAGCGACCGGATACGACGCCTGATCTCGGCGGCGCCCGTGACCAAGCAGGTCGTCGACCGCTTCATCCCCGGTGAACGCGTCGACGACATCGTCCCCGTCATCCGCGAGCTCACCGGCCGCGGTCTCGACGTCACGATGGACGTCGTCGGCGAGGACATCACCCGACCGGAGCAGGCCACCGCCGCCCGCGACGCCTATCTGGAGCTGATCGACCGGCTGAAGGAGCTGGATCTCGGCGAGCGCGCCGAGATGTCCGTGAAGCTCTCCCTCTTCGGCCAGGCCCTCGACGGCGGCCACGAGCTGGCCCTCGCCAACGTCCGCCCGGTCGTCGAGGCCGCCGCCGCGATCGGGACGACCGTCACGCTCGACGCCGAGGACCACACCACCCTCGACTCGATGTTCGCCATCCACGACGAGCTGCGCCGGGACTTCCCGCAGACCGGCTGCGTCATCCAGGCCTACCTCTTCCGCACCGAGGCCGACGCCCGCCGCCTGGCCGAGAACGGCAGCCGGGTGCGGCTGGTGAAGGGCGCCTACAAGGAGCCCGCCCACGTGGCGTTCCAGCAGAAGGCCGAGATCGACAAGGCGTACGTCCGCGTCCTGAAGATCCTCATGGAGGGGGAGGGGTACCCGATGATCGGGTCCCACGACCCGCGCCTCATCTCCATCACCCAGGAACTCGCCCACCGCGCCGGACGCAAGCTCGACGAGTACGAGTTCCAGATGCTGTACGGCATCCGCGGCGACGAGCATCTGCGGCTCGCCGCCGAAGGCCACCGGATGCGGGTCTACACCGCGTACGGCACGGACTGGTACGGCTATTTCATGCGCCGCCTCGCGGAGAAGCCCGCCAACCTGCGGTTCTTCCTCCGCGCCATGGTCAGCAAGGGCTGAGCCCCACACAACGGCTCGCACACACCGCTCAGTAAGGAGTTACGGAACCCATGGACGCTGTGACCCAGGTCCCCACCCCCGTCAACGAGCCGGTGCACGGCTACGCCCCCGGCTCGCCCGAGCGCGCCCGGCTGGAGGTCAAGCTGAAGGAACTGGCGGAGAACCCGATCGACCTGCCGATGACCATCGGCGGCGAGAAGCGGATGGGCGGCGGCGACCGCTTCGACGTGGTGCAGCCGCACAACCACAAGGCCCGCCTCGGCACCTACGCCAACGCCACCGGGCAGGACGCCCAGGACGCCATCGACGCGGCCCTCGCCGCCGCGCCCGCCTGGCGCGCGATGTCCTTCGACGACCGCGCCGCGATCATCCTGCGCGCCGCCGACCTCCTCGCCGGCCCCTGGCGCGAGACGCTGGCCGCCTCCACCATGCTCGGCCAGTCGAAGACCGCCCAGCAGGCCGAGATCGACTGTCCCTGCGAACTGGTCGACTTCTGGCGCTTCAACGTCAAGTACGCCCGTGACCTGCTCGCCGAGCAGCCCCCGGCCAACTCGCCGGGCGTCTGGAACCGCCTCGACCACCGCCCGCTGGAGGGCTTCGTCTACGCGATCACGCCGTTCAACTTCACGGCCATCGCGGGCAACCTGCCGACCGCCCCGGCGCTGATGGGCAACGTGGTGGTGTGGAAGCCGTCCCCGACGCAGACCCACGCCGCCGTCCTGCTCATGCGCCTGCTGGAGGAGGCGGGCCTGCCCAAGGGCGTCATCAACCTCGTCACCGGCGACGGCATCGAGGTGAGCAAGGTCGCCCTGGAGCACCGCGACCTCGCCGGCATCCACTTCACCGGCTCGACCAAGACCTTCCAGTACCTGTGGAAGACGGTCGGCGCCAACATCGAGAAGTACCGGTCGTACCCGCGCCTCGTCGGCGAGACCGGCGGCAAGGACTTCGTGGTCGCGCACCCGAGCGCCGACCGCGCCGTGCTCAAGACCGCCCTCACCCGCGGCGCCTTCGAGTACCAGGGCCAGAAGTGCTCGGCGACCTCCCGGGCCTACATCCCCGCGTCGATCTGGAACTCCGGCTTCAAGGAGGAGTTCGCCGCCGAGGTCGAGTACCTGACCATGGGCGACGTCACCGACCTGTCCAACTTCATCGGCGCCGTCATCGACGAGCGCTCCTTCGCCAAGAACAAGGCCGCCATCGACCGCGCCAAGTCCGACCCGACCTGCACGATCGTCGCGGGCGGCAGCTACGACGACTCGGTCGGCTACTTCGTCCGCCCGACCGTCGTCGAGTGCACCGACCCGGAGAACGAGGTCTTCACCACCGAGTACTTCGGCCCGTTCCTCGCCGTGCACGTCTACGAGGACGACCGCTACGAGGAGATGCTGACCCAGATGGAGTCGGTGTCGGCCTACGCCCTGACCGGTTCGGTCATCTCGGGCGACCGCGCGGCCACCGCGTACACGATGGACAAGCTCCGCTACGCGGCCGGCAACTTCTACGTCAACGACAAGTCCACCGGCGCCGTCGTCGGCCAGCAGCCCTTCGGCGGCGGCCGTGCCTCCGGCACCAACGACAAGGCCGGCGCCCCGCAGAACCTGATGCGCTGGACCCTGACCCGCGCCATCAAGGAGACCCTGGTCCCGCCGACCGACTACACGTACCCGCACATGGGCTGACACCGGCCACCGTCCAGCGGCGCCCGGCCTCCTCCGTCTCGGAGGGGCCGGGCGCCGCCGCGTTCGGCGCGAGATCAAAGAAATCGCAGGTCAGCGGGGTGTGACCCATTCCACCGTCTCAGATAGTAGGAAGTCCGACTACTTGTAGAGACAGATGCGCCGCGCTCACCTAGCTTTGTAGGAGCCGAACGTCTCGCTCGATCCAGCGAATGGCGGTCGTGAGCCGGAGCCCTAGGCAGGCAACCCCTGCGGCCCCGCTCCCCGCCCCATCCGGCGTCTCGTAACCCTCCCGTTTCCGTACTCCGGATTGCCTCGAAGGAGTCGATTCCCCATGGCCGAGACGACCGTCCGCCGCCGAGTCCGTCACGTTTCCCGGACCACCGAGTCCGACCGCAAGAACGCCGCGGCCGCCCTGCAGCGCGCCCTCGACCGCCGGGACAACGGCGGCTCCACCGGGCACTGAGCGCCCCGTCAGCCGGGAGCCGCACCTCAGGGAGTGCGGCGCGGCCGTAGGTGGACGCCTACGGCCGCGCCGCGCCCCGAAGTGGACTCACGCGCCGCGCCGCACCTCGAAGTGGTCGACGCGGTCGCCGTTCTGCGCCAGCGCCGACACCTTCAGGGCCGGTCGCGCGCCGCTCTCCACCTCCACCGAGAGCAGCGAGAACCCCCGGTAGCGCACCCGCGACCACTCCACCGTCTCCGCCTTCGACCTGCGGGACTTCGTCCACTCGAACGTCTCGACGGCGTCGTGACGGGTGACGTGCCCCTCGTAGCTCTCCTTCACGCCGGACGGGAAGCCGTACAGATCGCGCCCGCCGCCGCCCGCCGTGACGTACACGATGCCGTCCCGGGTCGGGTCGGTGGACGCGCCGACGGGTACCGGCCTGCCGACCTCGCCGTCCTTGATGGCGTCGGTCCGTTCGTAGACGTGGTTGTGGCCGTTGACCACCAGGTCCACCTGGTGCTTGGTGAACAGCGGCAGCCACGCGTCACGGACACCGCCGTCGGAGGCGTGCGCGGACGTCGAGTAGGCGCAGTGGTGGAAGAAGACGACGATGAAGTCGACGCCCTTCGCGGCCCTCAGCTCCCCCAGCTTCCGGTCCAGCCACTGGGTCTGCCGGCCGCCCGAGTAACCGAGGTTGGCGGGGATCTCGTACGACACGTCGTTCGCGTCCAGCGCCACGAAGCCGACGTTGCCGTAGGTGAACGCGTACACCCCCGGCGCCGACCGGGGATCGAAGCCGTTGTCCGGGAGGGACCAGCGGGCGAGCTGACCGCCGTAGCCGTCCGGTGAGTACCAGGCCTCCATGTCGTGGTTGCCGGTCGTCACCATCCACGGCACGGACCTGGCCACCGGCTCGTTCTGCTTGAGGAACAGGTCCCAGAACCCCGGGTCGTAGCCGTCCGCCTCCACACCCTTGCCATTGCCGTTGGCGTAGCAGATGTCGCCGGCGTGGAGGTGGAAGGCGGGTTTCTGGCGGACGATCAGGTTGTCGTTCGCCGCCGCGGCCTTGCCGACGCCCTGATCGCCGAACGCGGTGAACACGAACTTCTCCGGCGCGGCGGGCGCCGTGCGGAAGGTGCCGATCGTGAAACGGTGGGCCGGGGCGGCCGGATCGAAGCCCTCGTGGCCGACGCCGTAGTAGTACGTCGTGCCCGGGCGCAAACCGTCCAGGGCGGCGTGCAGGTAGTACTGCTCCAGCTCCAGGCGCACGCCCTCGACCCCCGGCGTGTGCAGGTCACGGACCTCCGCCTCGACCTTCCGGGTCAGCTCCTCGGGCTTCAACCCCACCCGCAGATAAGGCTTCTTCACCGCGAGCGGCACCTGCCAGGAGACCCGCATCTGGGTCTTCGGATCGGCGCCGAACGCCAGATGACGGCCGAAGGGGGTGACCACGGAACCGGGCGCCTTGGAGGTGGCGGGCGACGGGGTCGAGGTCGTCGCGTTCGGTGAGGCCGACGAATCGGAACCGCCGCAGGCGGTCAGCAGTCCGCCCGCCGCCAGCGAGCCCGCCGTCACCAGGGTGCGGCGCCGCGACAGCTTCGTACGCAGGTACTCGTGCTGCTCGGCCATGCTCATCCGGCGCGCGAGCTGCGGCGGGATGCCGAAGTCGGGTATATCCATGCTGTCGAACTTCCCAGTGAATCCCAACGCCCGCCCCCCGTACGGGTGAACGCGTGGTGACGTGTGGGCAGCCTCACCCGATGGCGCGTCCGTGTCGCCGTCGAGGAAGCCGTCCGTATCGCGGACAGCCCATGTCATCCCGTGGGACAAGGAGTACGGTGCCGTCATGTCTCGCAGCCTCAATCTCGCAGTGATCCCCGGTGACGGCATCGGTCAGGAAGTCGTGGCCCAGGGGCTCAAGGTCCTCTCCGCCGTCCTTCCGCAGGATGTGAAGCTGGAGACCAAGGAGTACGACTTCGGCGCCCAGCGCTACCACGCCACCGGTGAGACCCTCACCGACGCCGACCTCGACGCGCTGAAGAAGCACGACGCGATCCTGCTCGGCGCGATCGGCGACCCGAGCGTCCCCTCCGGGGTCCTGGAGCGCGGCTTCCTGCTCAAGCTCCGCTTCGCCTTCGACCACCACGTGAACCTGCGCCCGTCGAAGCTGCTCCCCGGTGTCGCCACCCCGCTCGCCGGTCAGCCCGAGATCGACTTCGTCGTGGTCCGCGAGGGCACCGAGGGTCCGTACACCGGAAACGGCGGCACCATCCGCAAGGGCACCGAGCACGAGGTCGCCACCGAGGTCTCCGTCAACACGGCGTTCGGTGTCGAGCGGGTCGTGCGAGACGCGTTCGCCCGCGCCCAGGCCCGCCCGCGCAAGAAGCTCACCCTCGTCCACAAGAACAACGTGCTGACCTTCGCCGGTCACCTGTGGACGAACATCTTCAACAAGGTGGCCGAGGAGTTCCCCGAGGTCACCACCGACTACATCCACGTCGACGCGGCCACGATCTACCTGGTCACCGACCCCGCCCGGTTCGACGTGATCGTCACCGACAACCTCTTCGGCGACATCATCACCGACCTCGCCGCGGCCGTCTCCGGCGGCATCGGCGTCGCGGCCTCCGGCAACATCAACCCCTCCGGCGAGTTCCCGTCCATGTTCGAGCCCGTGCACGGCTCGGCCCCGGACATCGCCGGCCAGGGCAAGGCCGACCCCTCCGCCACGGTCCTGTCCGTCGCGCTGCTCCTGCGTCACCTCGGCTACGAGGGCGAGGCCGCCCGTATCGAGGAGGCCGTCTCCGCCGACCTCGCGGAGCGCGTCGGCAAGCCCGCCCGTTCGACGGCCGAGATCGGCGACGCCCTCGCCGTACGAGTAGCCGGCTGACCCGCCGCGCTCACTCGAATCTCTCGAAAGCCGCCGGGTCGCATCAGCACCCGGCGGCTTCCGTATGACTTCCCCAGGGTCCCGCCGGGTGTCACCATCATCCCCGGGTCGCAATCACGCCGTTTTCGTCCGCCGACTCCGCTTGCGATAATCGAACGCGGAGCCGCCGAATGAGGCAATGCTCGGACGTCCTAGGACTCGCCACCGGCAGTGCGGACGTGAGCGCGGCCCGTCACACACAACCGGTGAAGGACAACCACTCATGACGACGCCCACGATCGAGCTCAAGCCCTCGGCCTCGCCACTTTCCGACGCGCAGCGCGAGGCGATCCTGGCCGACCCCGGCTTCGGCCGCCACTTCACCGACCACATGGTCGTCATCAAGTGGACCGAGGGCCGCGGCTGGCACGACGGCCAGCTCGTTCCGTACGCGCCGCTCTCCCTGGACCCGGCCACCATGGTCCTGCACTACGCCCAGGAGATCTTCGAGGGCCTGAAGGCCTACCGTCAGCCGGACGGCTCCGTCGCCACCTTCCGCCCGGAGAAGAACGCCCGGCGCTTCCAGGCCTCCGCCCGCCGGCTCGGCATGCCGGAGCTGCCGGTCGAGACGTTCATCGAGGCCTGTGACGCGCTGGTGCGGCAGGACCAGGCCTGGGTCCCGGCCCACGGCGGCGAGGAGTCCCTCTACCTGCGCCCCTTCATGATCGCCACCGAGGTCGGCCTGGGCGTCAAGCCGGCGGGCGAGTACCTCTTCCTGGTCATCGCCTCCCCGGCCGGCGCCTACTTCCCCGGTGGCGTGAAGCCCGTCTCCATCTGGGTCTCCGAGGACCACGTCCGCGCCGTCCCCGGCGGCATGGGTGACGCCAAGACCGGCGGCAACTACGCCGCCTCCCTCCTCGCCCAGGCCGAGGCGGCGGCCGAGGGCTGCGCCCAGGTCTGCTACCTCGACGCGGTCGAGCGCAAGTGGGTCGAGGAACTCGGCGGCATGAACCTGTACTTCGTGTACGGCGACCGCATCGTCACCCCCTCCCTCACCGGCTCCATCCTGGAGGGCGTCACCCGTGACTCCCTGCTGACGGTCGCCGCCGACCTCGGCTACGCCGCCGAGGAGGGCCGGATCTCCATCGACCAGTGGCAGGCCGACTCCGAGAGCGGCGCCCTCACCGAGGTCTTCGCCTGCGGTACGGCCGCCGTCATCACCCCCGTCGGCACGGTCAAGCGCACCGGCGCCGCCTGGCAGCAGTCCGGCGGAGAGCCCGGCCCCGTCACCCTCAAGCTCCGCGACGCGCTGCTGAACATCCAGCGCGGCACGGTCGAGGACAAGCACGGCTGGATGCACGAACTGGGCTGACACCCACCGCGACTCCCCTCAGGGCCGCCCCGGACGACCCGTCCGCGGCGGCCCTGCCGCGTCACCCGGCCGCCCGTCACGGTCGCGGTGATCCGCGCGCACGCCGGCACCGACATGATCAGCGCGCTGTTCGCATCCTGAGACGGACGGTGAGCACGGGAACGGTCTGTGCCAGACTGCCCCCGTGCTCTCGTTCGCCATGATTATTGGCAGCAGGCGCGCCGGTCCGCAGTGACCGCCACGTACGACCAGGTACGGGCGGACACCGTCGTCCTCGACCCGCGCGCAGACCTCTCGCACCCGCGAGGGGTTTTTCGCTTTTCTGGCCCACCTTCAGCCGGGAGCGCAGCGCGAGGGACCATTGGGGGCGGTGGAGCCGGTCATTCCGGTACAGACCGAGATCCAGCGGGATCCAACAGCAGGAGCCTTGACACCATGACGGAAACCAGCGCACTGGACGACTCGTTCCACGTCTTCGACACCACCCTGCGCGACGGCGCCCAGCGCGAGGGCATCAACCTCACGGTCGCGGACAAGCTGGCCATCGCACGGCACCTGGACGACTTCGGCGTCGGCTTCATCGAGGGCGGCTGGCCCGGCGCGAACCCGCGCGACACCGAGTTCTTCGCCCGGGCGCGCAAGGAGATCGACTTCAAGCACGCCCAACTGGTCGCGTTCGGCGCCACCCGCCGAGCGGGCGGCAAGGCGAGCGAGGACCCGCAGGTCAACGCCCTGCTCGACTCCGGCGCCCCGGTGATCACCCTGGTCGCGAAGTCCCACGACCGTCATGTGGAACTCGCCCTGCGCACCACCCTCGACGAGAACCTGGAGATGGTGCGCGACACGGTGTCGTACCTCCGTTCCCAGGACCGCCGGGTCTTCGTCGACTGCGAGCACTTCTTCGACGGCTACCGCGCCAACCCCGAGTACGCGAAGGCCGTCGTCCGTACCGCCGCCGAGGCCGGCGCCGACGTGGTGATCCTCTGCGACACCAACGGCGGCATGCTCCCGGCGCAGGTCCAGGCCGTCGTCTCCACCGTCCTGGCCGACACCGGCGCCCGTCTCGGCATCCACGCCCAGGACGACACCGGCTGCGCGGTCGCCAACACCCTGGCCGCCGTCGACGCCGGCGCGACCCACGTCCAGTGCACCGCCAACGGCTACGGCGAGCGCGTCGGCAACTCCAACCTGTTCCCCGTGGTCGCCGCGCTGGAGCTGAAGTACGGCAAGAAGGTCCTCCCCGAGGGCGCCCTGCGCGAGATGACGCGGATCTCGCACGCGATCGCCGAGGTCGTCAACCTCACCCCCTCCACCCACCAGCCGTACGTCGGTGTCTCCGCCTTCGCGCACAAGGCGGGCCTGCACGCCTCCGCGATCAAGGTCGACCCGGACCTGTACCAGCACATCGACCCCGAGCAGGTCGGCAACACCATGCGGATGCTGGTCTCCGACATGGCGGGCCGCGCCTCCATCGAACTCAAGGGCAAGGAGCTGGGTGTCGACCTCGGCGACGACCGCGAGCTGGTCGGCCGGGTCGTCGAGCGCGTCAAGGAGCGCGAGCTGAAGGGCTACACCTACGAGGCCGCCGACGCCAGCTTCGAGATCCTGCTGCGCGACGAGGTCGCGGGCAAGCCGCAGCGCTACTTCCGCACGGAGTCCTGGCGGGCCATCGTCGAGGACCGCCCCGACGGCAGCCACGCCAACGAGGCCACCGTCAAGCTGTGGGCCAAGAGCGAGCGCATCGTCGCCACGGCGGAGGGCAACGGGCCGGTGAACGCGCTCGACCGCGCCCTGCGCGTCGCCCTGGAGAAGATCTACCCCCAGCTCGCCAAGCTGGAGCTGGTCGACTACAAGGTCCGCATCCTGGAGGGCAAGCACGGCACGAACTCCACGACGCGGGTCCTCATCTCCACGACGGACGGAACGGGGGAGTGGTCCACGGTCGGGGTCGCCGAGAACGTCATCGCCGCGAGCTGGCAGGCGCTGGAGGACGCGTACACGTACGGGTTGCTCCGCGCGGGGGTGGAGCCGGCGGAGTAGGCCCGGGGTGGGTGGGGGTGCGTTGCCGGGTGCGGGTTCGGTGGGGGCTGGTCGCGCAGTTCCCCGCGCCCCTGAAGGAGGCCTTCGGCCCCTTCGTCAAAAAGCACGGGGCGCAGCCCCTGCTTTTTGAGGGGCGCGGGGAACTGCGCGACCAGCCCCCACCCACCCGCACCCGACGACGCACCCCGAGAACCCCACCCCGTACCCCGCCCCCGGCGGAGCCGTCAGCACGCCCCCTCGGCCAGCTCCTCGAACTCCTCCGCATCCATCACCCGGCCGTCGGCCCACACGTCCCCCCGCTCCAGCCGCCCCAGATCGGCCGCCGTGAAGCTGACCGCCCCGTTGGCGTAGTCGTCGGTGTGGCCGAAGAAGGCGAACTCGTAGGTGTGCCCCGGCAGCACCCGCTGCTCCCCCCTCGCCTCGGCCCGCCACGCCGCCGGCGGCGAGAAGAGCGGGAACTCCACGTCCCCCGACCACGCCCCGGTCGTCGCCCAGACCGTGGTGTCCGCCTCGTCCGCACCGGGCTTCTCCTTGTAGGAGCCCGCCCAGCCCTCGACCGTCGGCGCCTCGTAGGTGTCGTCGCCGCACGGCCGCACCAGCACGCGCGGCGTCCCGTCACCGTCCACCGCCACGGCGGCCAGCGGCAGGACTTCCGGACCGCAACCGCTCAGCACCACCACCGCCGCCAGCGCCCCGACCACGCCGAGAACTCTCCGCAGCATCCCGTTCGCCCCCGTCCCCTTGTCGCACCACCTGACCCGCACCCTCCCGAACGGTTGTACAGCCGTCCCGACGCCCACCCAAGTCGACAGTCGACTGCCATCACGTCACGAATCGAGCACCCTCACCGTCACGGTCAGCGTCACCGGCACCCAGGCACTCACGGGACCCGTTGATCGAATCGTCCGTTTTCGCGGCGATGGAGGTAGCTTCGAAGGTATGAAAGGCGTACCGGGTCGACGTCGTCTCCTCATCCGCCTGCTGATCGCGCCGCTCGCCGCGGCGGCCCTGGCGGTGCTGTCGGTCGGTGCGCCGAGCGCACACGCGGCCACCGACCTGTCCACAGTGGCCGCGGCCCTGCGCGAGGACCCCGTCTACGTCGACCCGGCCGCCACCGACCTGCTCTCCTCGGCGGACGCCGAGGCCCTCTCGGACAAGATCGAGGACGCGGACGAGCCGATCTTCGTGGCGGTCCTCCCGGCCGGCTACCCGACCGAGAACCTCTTCCAGAACCTGCGCACCGAGACGGGCGTCACCGGCCTCTACGCCGTCCGCCTCGGCGACCGCTTCGACGCCCGCGCCGACAGCAGTGTGCTGAGTCAGGAGGCCGTCGCCAACCTGGTCACGGCGGTCCAGGGCGCCGGCGACCCGAAGGCCCAGCTCAACGACTTCGTGGACGACGCCCTGCGCAGCAACCCGGGCGGCACGGCCCCGTCGAGCTGGAGCGAAGGCTCCGACGCCGGCGTGGACGCCGGCGCCCTGGCCGCGGCGGGCGCGGTGGTGGTGGCGGGCGGCGTCGGCGCGTACGCGCTGGTCCGCCGGAACCGCCGCCGCAAGGAGGAGGAACGCCGCGAGGCGCTGGCCAAGCTCGCCGTGGTGGTGGACGAGGACATCACGGCCTTCGGCGAGGAACTGGAGCGCCTGGACTTCCACCCCGCCGAGGCGGGCGCCGACGACGCGATGCGCGCCGACTACGAACGGGCCCTGGACGCCTACGAGAAGGCCAAGTCCCTCATGGCGGCGGCCACCCGTCCCGAGGAGGTCCGCGCGGTCACCCAGACCCTGGAGGACGGCCGCTTCTCCCTGGCCCAGCTCGCCGCCCGCAGGGAGGGCCGGCCCCTGCCGGAGCGCCGGGCCCCCTGCTTCTTCGACCCGCGCCACGGGCCGTCGGTCGCGGACGTCCTGTGGACCCCGGGCGCTGGCACCGCGCGCGAGGTGCCGGTCTGCGCCGCCGACGAGGCCCGTCTCGCCGACGGCCAGGACCCCATGATCCGCGAGGTGGAGACGGTGTCCGGCGCCCGCCGCCCCTACTGGGACGCCGGCCCGGCCTACGGTCCCTGGGCGGGCGGCTACTTCGGCGGCGGCATCCTCCCCGGCCTCCTCGTCGGCACCATGCTCGGCAGCATGATGGCCACCCCCTCGTACGCGGCCATGTACGGCGCCGGGTACGGCGACTTCGGCGCGGCCTCCGGCTACGGAGGTGGCGACGTCTCGGGCGGTGACTTCGACACGGACGACTTCAGCGGCGGTTTCGGCGGCGGGGACTACGGAGGCGGCGACTTCGGCGGGGGCGGGGACTTCGGGGGCGGCGGAGACTTCGGCGGAGGTTTCTGACGCCCTCGCCCGCCCCGGGCCGGCCGTGGGCACGGACACGGGCCCGGCGCTGGGAGCCGCCGGGCCCGTGGACGTCGTACGGAGTGCTGCGGGGCGTCGCTCAGAGCGTGGCCGCGGCCGACGCGATCTGGGACGCGAAGGTGGACACCTCGGTGTAGACACCTGGGGCGTTGGGCTGGGCGCAGCCTATGCCCCAGCTGACGATGCCGACCTGGATCCACTGGTTGGCGTTGTCCCGGCGGAACATCGGACCGCCGGAGTCGCCCTGGCAGGTGTCGACGCCGCCCGCCGCGTAACCGGCGCAGATCTCCTCGCCGGCGATGAGCCCGCTGTAGCCGCTGTAGGAACGGCAGGTCGCGTCGCTCACGAACGGCACGGTGGCCTTGAGCATGTAACGCTGCTGCGCGCCGCCCTGGGTGGCCGCGCCCCAGCCGGCGACGGTGAAGGTGCCGGAGTTGTACGCGGTGGTGTTGGCGATCTTCAGCGTCGGGAGGTTGATGGGCGAGGCGAGCTTGATGAGCGCCCAGTCCTTGCCGTCGCCGTTGTAGCCGGGGGCCCGGTACACCTTGGTCGAGCGGACCTGGACCCGGCCGCTGGTGCTCTGGAGGTCCACGACACCGGCCGTGGCCGTGATGCTGGTGTTGTTGCCGGTCGCGCCGACGCAGTGCGCGGCCGTGAGGACGATCTGCTGCGTGTACAGCGAGCCGCCACAGCCCATCGACAACCGGACCATGAACGGGAACTCGCCCTGCGCGGCCCGCGTTCCGCCGACCACCGGCGCCGGCGCGGCCGTCGCCGCCGACACGGGCTGCAGGCTGGCGATCGCGAGCGCGGCGGCACCGACAGCCGCACATCTCTTCAGAGCGGTGATGAGTCGCTTCAACGTGATGCCTTCCGTGGGGGGTTGACAACCGCAGACATGACGCAGATATGACGTGGGCATGCCAAAAGAGCGACAGGAAATCACCTTTGATGGCATGCCCAGGTCAATTTCTGTTGCAGGATTATGAGAACGCCGAAACCCCCCACACAAGAGGCACGAACCAGCCAGGTTCTCTCCCAGCGCGACGTCGGGGAGGAGTCAGCGTCCCGGCGTCGCCCCGCGCGCGTCGAGCCGGGCGCCCGTGTGCGGACATGCCGAGCCCTCGCCCTCCTGCCCGGGAGGCAGGCGAAGGGCGAGGGCGCTCGGCGGTGTGTCGGGACGGCGCGGCGTCGCCGCCGACGGGGTCACGCGTTGCGGATGGCCGAGATGTCGAAGGTGAGCTTGATCTTGTCCGACACCAGGACGCCACCCGTCTCCAGCGCCGCGTTCCACGTCAGGCCCCACTCGGAGCGCAGGATCTCCGCCTTGCCCTCGAAGCCGACGCGCTCGTTGCCGAAGGGGTCCTTGGCGGCGCCGTTGAACTCCAGGTCGATGGTGAGGGGCTTGGTCGTGCCGAGGATGGAGAGATCGCCGGTGATGCGGTAGTCGTCGCCACCGAGGGCCTCCGCCTTCGTGGAGCGGAAGGTCATCGTCGGGAACTCCTCCGTCTTGAAGAAGTCCGCGCTCTTCAGGTGACCGTCACGGTCGGCGTTGCCGGTGTCGATGCTCTCCATCTTGACGTCGATGGAGGCGGTGGACCGGGTCGGGTCCGTGCCGTCCAGGTGCAGGCTGCCGGAGAAGTCGAGGAAGGCGCCCTTGACGTTGGTGACCATGGCGTGGCGGGCCGTGAAGCCGATCGTGGTGTGGGACGCGTCGATCGCGTAGTCGCCGGTCAGCGCGGCGAGTTCGGGGTTCACCGCGGAGACGGTCGCCGGGGTGCCGGCGGTCTCGGTGGTCGAGTTGTTGCGGCCGAAGATGCCCATGACGTGCTCCTTGAGTGATGTCGTTCAATGTTCAACGAACTGAACACGGCCTACCGTAGACCTATTCCGTTCAAATTTCAACCGTGTCGAATCGGTGATCGACATGTCACGCGTTGTTGATCCGGCGACGCCCGGGTGGTACACGGCATGGGCATGCCCCCCACACGCCGCACCGTCCTGCTCCTCGCCGCGACCCTGGCGACGACGACCGCACCCGACCCCACAGCGGCGGCCGCCGCCGCGCACGTCGCCGACGACGAGTACGACGCCCTCCGACACCGCTGGCTCGCCATCGCGCTCGGCGACGGCTACGACCCCGCCGCCGAGCCCTACGCCACCCGCCTGCGCGAGACCGGCGACCTCGCCCATGCCTTCCGCGCGGCCATGGCCCCCACCGCGAACTCCCTCTGGCCGGGCCACCCCTTCGACCCGCCCGCCGGAATCACCCAGAGCTACAGCCGCCTGTGGACCATGGCCCAGGCGTACGCCCAGCCCGGCACCGGCCGTACCGGCGACCCGGCCCTCCTCGCGGACGTCCTGCGCGGCCTCGACCACCTCGCCATGACCGTCTACCACCCCGGCACCACCCGCTACGGCAACTGGTGGGAGTGGCAGATCGGCAGCCCCCGCCTCCTGCTGGACATCGTCGCCGCCCTGTACGACGAGCTGACCCCCGTCCGCCGAGCCGCCGCCTGCGCGGCGATCGACCACTTCATCCCCGACGCGCTGCTCCGCGACTACACCGGCACCTCCACCGGCGCCAACCGCGTCGACCTCTGCCGCTCCGTCGCCCTGCGCGGCATCCTCGGCCGCGCCCCCGAGAAGATCGCCCTCGCCCGTGACGCCCTCTCGCCCGTCTTCCCGTACGTCACCCGGGGCGACGGCCTCTACGCCGACGGCTCGTTCGTGCAGCACACCTGGGTCGCCTACTCGGGCACGTACGGCCAGGTCATGCTCGACGGACTGGGCAGGCTCCTCGCACTGCTGGCCGGGTCGAGCTGGGCGGTCACCGATCCGAACCGGCAGACCGTGCTCGACGCCGTGGAGCGGGCCTACGCGCCGCTCATCCTCGACGGGTTGGTGATGGACAGCGTCAACGGCCGTGCCATCAGCCGGGGTTACCTCAAGGGCGACGACCGGCACCTCCTGCGCGGCGACCACTTCCACGGGCACGGCCTCATCGCCGCGATCGCGCTCCTCGCGCTCGGCGCCTCCGCCGCCGAGCGCGAGCGGTGGCACGGGCGGATCAAGGGGTGGATCGAACGCGACACGGTGACACCGATCCTCACGGCGCGCCAGTTCGGTGTCGCGGACCTGGCCCGGCTGCACGCCGTCGCCGCCTCCCCGGTCGCCGCCGCGCCCGAACCCGTCGGCCACCGCCTCTTCCCGGCCATGGACAGAGCCGTCCACCGCCGGCCCGCCTTCACGGTGAACATCGCCATGGCCTCCGACCGCATCGCCCACTACGAGTGCGGCAACGGCGAGAACCCGCGCGGCTGGCACACCGGTTCGGGAACGACCCTGTGGTGGGCCGACGGGCACGGCGACCAGTACACGAACTGGTTCTGGCCCACCGTCGACTGGTACCGCCTCCCCGGCACCACCGTCTCCACCCGGCGGCTCGCCGACCGGGAGGGCGGCGAATGGGGCGCCCCGAAGCCCCCGGTCCGCTGGGTCGGCGGGACGACCGACGGCGAGTACGCGGCCGTCGGACAGCACCTCGCGGGCCTCGGCTCCACCCTCCGCGCCCACAAGTCGTGGTTCTGCGTCGCGGACGCCGTCATCTGCCTCGGGGCGGGGATCAGCTGCGCGGACGGGGTGCCGGTGGAGACGGTGGTCGACAACCGGAACCTGGGGGAGACCGCCGCCGCGGCACCCCAGGCCCTGCTACGGGGCCGACGCTGGGCACACCTGGCGGGCCACGGCGGCTGGGTCTTCCCTGAGGCGCGGACGGACGGCGCCCTGCGCACCCTCCGCGAGGACCGCACCGGCGCCTGGTCCGACATCAACACCGGCGGTACGACCGAACGCCGCACCCGGCGCTGGCAGACCCTCTGGCTGGACCACGGCACCGATCCGGTGAACGCCGGCTACGCCTATCTGCTCATGCCCGGGGCGTCCCGCCACGCCGTCGAGGCCCGTGCCGCCGACCCGCGCTGGTTGTCGATCTTCGCCAACGACAGCGCGTGCCAGGCCGTCCACGTCCCCTCGCTGGGACTGTTCTGCGCGAACTTCTGGCGGCCCGGTACGGTGGGCCCGCTGACCGCCTCCGCCGGGGCGAGCGTGCTGGTCCGCCGCCGGGGGAGGACCGCTACCCTCTGCGTGAGCGAACCACCGCGCACGGGCGAGCCGATGGAGATCACCTGGCACGGCCCGTTCCGCGGGGTGGGCCGGGCGGACGACACGGTCGAGGTGCTGGAGTCGACACCGGGACGCCTGCGGCTCCGCGTCACCCCCGGCACGGCCTGCGCCACCCACACCTGTGACCTGACTCTCGCCTGACCGGACCGACCCGCCTTTGTGAGACCCCTACAAGCCCCACACCCCCTGAGCAGTCGGTTCGACTGCATGCCGACGAGGTTCTGTTCAGGGGTACCAGGAAAACACGCCGGAGACTGTACGGAGTCGACGGACCGCTTTCCTCGCTCGGCTTCGTAAGGTCACTACATGACCGTTTTGGATGAGGCACCGGGTGAGCCGACGGACGCGCGCGGGCGAGTGGCCGAACTGCACGAGATCCGTGCCCAGGCGTTGGCCGGCCCCAGCGAGAAGGCGACCGAGGCGCAGCACGCCAAGGGCAAGCTGACCTCCCGGGAGCGCATCGAGCTGCTGCTGGACCCGGGCTCCTTCAACGAGGTCGAGCAGCTGCGCCGGCACCGGGCCACCGGCTTCGGTCTGGAGGCCAAGAAGCCGTACACCGACGGTGTCGTCACCGGCTGGGGCACGGTGGAGGGCCGTACGGTCTTCGTCTACGCCCATGACTTCCGCATCTTCGGCGGCGCCCTCGGCGAGGCCCACGCCACGAAGATCCACAAGATCATGGACATGGCCATCGCGGCCGGTGCCCCGCTGGTCTCGCTCAACGACGGCGCGGGCGCCCGTATCCAGGAGGGCGTCTCGGCGCTGGCCGGCTACGGCGGCATCTTCCAGCGCAACACCAGGGCCTCGGGCGTCATCCCGCAGATCTCGGTGATGCTCGGCCCCTGCGCGGGCGGCGCGGCCTACAGCCCCGCCCTCACCGACTTCGTCTTCATGGTCCGCGAGACCTCGCAGATGTTCATCACCGGACCGGACGTCGTCAAGGCGGTCACCGGCGAGGAGATCACCCAGAACGGCCTCGGCGGCGCGGACGTGCACGCCGAGACCAGCGGCGTCGCGCACTTCGCGTACGACGACGAGGAGACCTGCATCGCCGAGGTGCGCTACCTCCTGTCGATGCTCCCGCAGAACAACCGCGAGAACCCGCCGCGCGTCGAGGCCTCCGACGCCGCCGACCGCCGCAGCGACGTCCTCCTCGACCTGGTCCCGGCCGACGGCAACCGGCCGTACGACATGACCAAGGTCATCGAGGAGATCGTCGACGACGGCGACTACCTGGAGGTCCACGAGCGCTGGGCCCGCAACATCATCTGCGCCCTGGGCCGGCTCGACGGCCAGGTGGTCGGCATCGTCGCCAACCAGCCGCAGTCCCTCGCGGGCGTCCTCGACATCGAGGCCAGCGAGAAAGCCGCGCGCTTCGTGCAGATGTGCGACGCCTTCAACATCCCGATCGTCACTCTCCTGGACGTACCCGGCTTCCTCCCGGGCGTCGACCAGGAGCACGGTGGAATCATCCGCCACGGCGCGAAGCTGCTGTACGCCTACTGCAACGCGACCGTGCCCCGGATCTCCCTGATCCTGCGCAAGGCGTACGGAGGTGCCTACATCGTGATGGACAGCCAGTCCATCGGCGCGGACCTGACGTACGCGTGGCCGACCAACGAGATCGCCGTCATGGGCGCCGAAGGTGCCGCGAACGTCATCTTCCGGCGCCAGATCGCCGAGGCCGAGGACCCGGAGGCGATGCGGGTCCGGATGGTCAAGGAGTACAAGGCCGAGCTGATGCACCCGTACTACGCGGCCGAGCGTGGCCTCGTGGACGACGTGATCGACCCCGCGGACACCCGCGCGGTCCTCATCCGCTCCCTCGCGATGCTCCACACCAAGCACGCGGACCTGCCGTCCCGCAAGCACGGCAACCCGCCGCAGTAACCCGACGGTTCCTTCGCGGTACCCCTGCGGAAACCTCATCCACGGAGACTGAACCCATGAAGCTGCCTGATATTCGCGTCGAGAAGGGCCACGCCGAGCCGGAGGAAGTGGCCGCGATCACCGCGCTGCTGCTGGCCCGCGCGGCCGCGCAGCCGACCGAGACCCTGCCGGCCCACCGGGGCCGCCTCCGCGCGGGGTGGCGCCGCCTGGAGCGCGAGCCGGGGTTCCGGGCGCCGCACAGCTGGCGCTGAGCCTTGGCTCGAAAGGGCCCCTTTCCTTCAGGGAGGGGGCCCTTCGCGTGCGTCGTCGGGTGCGGGTCCGGTGGGGCTTCTCGCGCAGTTCCCCGCGCCCCTATGGAATGGCCGGAGGCCTTTCAGGGGCGCGGGGAACTGCGCGACCAGCCCCCACCCACCCGCACCCGACAACGAACAGGGACCCCTCCCGCAAAGGAAGGGGTCCCTGTTCATGACCTCGGTGGCTACCGGAGCCGTGCCATCAGCGCATGCTCCACAAGGGTGATCAGGGCCGACTTCGCGTCCGAGCGGTGGCGGGCGTCCGTCGTGATGATCGGGGTGTCCGGACCGATCTGCAGGGCCTCCCGGACTTCGTCCGGGTTGTACGGCTGCTGGCCGTCGAAGCCGTTGAGCGCGATGACGAACGGGAGCCCGCTGTTCTCGAAGTAGTCGACGGCCGGGAAACAGTCGGCGAGACGCCGGGTGTCGACCAGCACGATCGCGCCGATCGCGCCACGCACGAGGTCGTCCCACATGAACCAGAAGCGGTCCTGACCGGGGGTGCCGAACAGGTACAGGATCAGGTCCTGGTCGAGGGTGATGCGGCCGAAGTCCATGGCGACCGTGGTGGTCGTCTTGTCCCCGGTGTGGGTGAGGTCGTCGATGCCCGCGGACGCGGACGTCATGACGGCCTCGGTACGCAGCGGGTTGATCTCCGAGACGGCCCCGACGAACGTGGTCTTGCCCACGCCGAAGCCACCCGCCACCACGATCTTCGCCGAGGTGGTGGAGCGGGAAGGACCGCCGCTAGAGCTTGCGAAGTCCACTGAGCACCCTTTCGAGCAGTGTCACGTCTGGCTGGCCGCCGGCGTTCTCGTCGCCGCCGGGCTGATGGATGGCGACCAGGCCCGCCTCCGCCAAGTCGGCGACGAGGATCCTGGCCACGCCGAGGGGGATGGTCAGCAGCGCCGAGATCTCGGCGACCGACTTGATCTCTCGGCAGAGGTTGCAGATCCGCTGATGCTCGGGCAACTGGCCCTGCATCTGGTGCGGCTGCGCGGTGGTGTGCACCAGTGCCTCGATGGCGAGCTGGTAGCGCGGCCTGGTGCGGCCGCCCGTCATGGCGTACGGGCGCACCAGGGGGTTGTGTGCTGCCCCGGCGGGCGACGGCTCCGGGGTGCGGCGCTGCGGCTGCACGGGCTGGATGCGCGGCGCCGGCGGCTGGTCGTACGGCGAGGGGCCGGGGCCCTGCGGTGCGTACGGCTGCTGGCGGCTCGGTGCGGAGGGGAAGTTGTACCGGTTCTGGTCACCCTGGCCCGGCCCCTGGCCAGGGTAGGACCAGTTGCCCGACGATGAACCGCCTGGGGGTGTTGCCACGTTCTCTCCTCCTCCGACTGTGCTGGCATCCATGGCTCATTGGAAGCCGCGTCCCGAAACCTTACGGCCCCGGGACGTCAAAACGCACGGTCTGACTGTTAGTTGAGCAGGCTGCCCTGGAGCTCCGCACGAAGATCGGGCGTCAGGACCGTGCCGGCACGGTCCACCAGAAGGGCCATCTCGTACCCGATGAGGCCGATGTCGGCTTCCGGATGTGCGAGAACGGCGAGCGAGGAACCGTCGGAAATGGACATGATGAACAGGAATCCCCGCTCCATCTCCACAACCGTCTGATTGACGCTGCCACCTTCGAAAATGCGGGAGGCACCCGCGGTCAGAGAGGTCAGACCCGACGCGACGGCCGCCAGCTGGTCGGCACGGTCGCGGGGAAACCCTTCGGACATCGCCAGAAGGAGTCCGTCGGCGGAGACCACCACCGTGTGCGACACCCCGGGGGTGTTGTCCACGAAATTGGTGATCAACCAGTTCAGGTTCTGTGCCGCCTGGCTCATCGGGCTCACACTAACGCTCCTGGTTGTAGGTGCTGTCAGGACCGAAGCCCTGGCCGTTCGTTTCACTGCCTGCGTTGCGCCCACGCTGGACACCCCGGCGCAGGTTGCTCAGCCTGCCCCGGACGTCCTCGGGAGCGCGGGAGATCTGTGGACCTCCCTGCGGGGTCGTCTTGGCGGCTCCCTCGACCAGGTTGGCCTTGGGTACCCGCCGAGGCAGGCCGGAGGAGGTGACCCCGCCCGCCTTGGGCTTCTTCAGCTGGGAGGCCTGCTGCCAGCGCGCGTCGTTGTCCGAGCGCCAGTCGCCGTTCGGTCCCCCGGCCGTCGGCTGGTCCTGGGCCACTTCCTGCCGTCCGTTCACGGCGCCCGCGCTCGAGCCGCCCGCGCTCGCGGTGGAGCCGCGGCGGGGCAGGCCGGCGTCGGTCAGCGCGTGGCCGGCGGAAGGGGTGGATCCCGGACGGTCGAAGCCTACGCGGTCAGGCTCCTTCACGTCAGCGGCCTGCGTGGATTCCGGTTCCGGAGCGTACTCGGAGCGGTACGAGCTCTGGTAGTCCTGCTGCTGCGGCCAGTCGTCCTGATAGGACGGCTCTTCGAAGCCCGAGTACGTCTCCGGGGCGTGCGCGGCGGCCGCCGCGTGGTCCTCTTGGACGGACTCCGCATACGCCGGCTCGGGGTAACCGCCGGTAGCGGAGAACGTGTCGTTCCCGCCCGGGAGGTGCCCGTTCCCGTTCGCCATGCCGTTGCCCTGGCCGAAGTACGCCTCGTCGTACGACGGTTGCTGCGGCTCCTCGTACGCCGTCTGCTGGTCGTACGACCGCTGCGGGTCCGCGTACGCGGTCGCGCCGTTGTCGTAGGACGGTTCGGCCGACTGGAAGTCGTCGCCGTAGCGCGGCGCCTCGGCGGCGGGCAGCTGCGGGTTCTGGTGCGCCTGGGACTCCAGGGCAGCGCGGCGCTCCTCGCGCATCAGGGAACGGCCCACGGGGTCCAGGTCACGGAGGTCGTCCGGAACCTCGTACCGGCTGTCGTCGAAGCCCAGCTCGGCGGCGGTCCGCATCGGGGCGACGCCCGGCTGCTGGAACGAGTGCTGCTGCTCCGGGATGATCTGCGAGACCGTGAACTCGTCGGCCCCCGGCTGGTGCTGCTCGCCACCGCCACCGTGGGTGATGACGTCGGGGAGCATGACCAGCGAGGTCGTACCGGCCTGCTCGCCCGAGGGGCGGAGCTGGACCCGGATGCCGTGCCGGTCGGACAGCCGGCCGACCACGAACAGACCCATGCGCTGCGAGATCGCGGCGTCCACGGTCGGCGGGTTGGCCAGCTTGTGGTTGATGTCCGCGAAGTCCTCGGCGGTGAGGCCGATGCCCTTGTCGTGGATCTCGATCATCACGCGGCCGTCGGGGAGACGGGTCGCGGTGACGCGGACCTTGGTCTGCGGGGAGGAGAACGTGGTGGCGTTCTCCAGGAGCTCGGCGAGCAGGTGCACGAGGTCGGTCACGGCGCGGCCGTGGATCTCGGCCTCCGGGACACCGGAGAGCTCGATGCGCTCGTACTGCTCCACCTCGGAGGAGGCGGCGCGCAGCACGTCGATCAGCGGCACCGGCTGGTCCCAGCGGCGGCCGGGCTCCTCGCCGGCGAGGACCAGGAGGTTCTCGCCGTTGCGGCGCATACGGGTCGCCAGGTGGTCCAGCTTGAAGAGGTTCTCCAGCTGGTCCGGGTCGGCCTCGTTGTTCTCCAGGTCGGTGATCAGGGTCAGCTGGCCCTCGATCAGCGACTGGTTGCGGCGCGAGAGGTTGGTGAAGATCGCGTTGATGTTGCCCCGCAGCAGGGCCTGCTCGGCGGCGAGGCGGACGGCCTCGCGGTGGACCTGGTCGAAGGCGCGGGCGACTTCGCCGATCTCGTCCGTGGAGGTGATCGGGATCGGTGCCACCCGGGTGTCGACCCGGCCGGGGTCGGTGCGCGAGAGCTGGTCGACCAGCATCGGCAGACGCTGCTCGGCGATGCCGAAGGCGGCGTTGCGCAGCTGGCGCATCGAGCGGCTCATCTGGCGGGCCATGATCCCGGCGATGATGAACGCGGCGAGCAGGGCGACGATGACGATGGCGCCGTTGATGTAGGCGTCGCGCTGGGCGTCGGAGGCGATCTGGCCGGCCTCGGACACCGCGCGGTTGATCAGCTCGGTCTCGACCTCGCTGTAGCCCTCGAACTTCAGCGTGGAGGCCGCCATCCAGTTCTGGTAGGTGACACCCTGCTTGGCGAGGTCCTCGCGGGAGGCACCGCTGCCGATCGCCTGGATCATCTTCAGCATGGTGTCCGGCGGCGCGACGTAGTCCGGGTTCTTCGCGGCGGCCTCGGCCGCCTGCTTCTTGCCCTCTTCGGTCTTCTGCGCCATGACCGACTCGAGCCGCGCGGCGTCGGCCTCGGTGCCACCGGAGACGAACTCCTGGACGGCGACGTTCTCCAGGTAGGCGTACGAGGTGAACGCGGTGATCTGCTGGCGGAAGATCTGCTCGTCCTCGCTCGGGCGGACCAGCAGGTGGGTGCCGATCGAGCGCTGCAGCGAGGCGGCGCCCTTGGCGAGGGCGATCGCGTAGACGGTACGGCCGTACGCGGTGACGTTGCCGGTGCCGAGACCGAGCTCGTTGGAGAACTCCATCAGCAGGTGCTCGACGGCGACGTAACCCTCTTCGGTCTGCACCGGGTCGGCGGCGCGGGTGAAGGCGGTCTGCCGGATCTTCTCCAGCTGCGGCTCGGCCTCCTCCACCAGACGCAGACGGCGCTCCAGGCCCTGCCCGGCGGGCATCCCGACGACCTCCGCGTGGAAGGCGTCGGCCTTCTCGTCGGTGAAGGCGCGGGCGTCCTTGACGACGTCGCTGTCCCGGTTGCCCTCCAGCAGGGGCTGGGCGGAGAGGTCACGCTCGTTGAGCAGCGCCTCGGCGTAGATACCGGCGGCGGCCACGATCTTGGCGACCTTCTCGGCGTCCTTGGCCTCCTGCCAGGTGTCGATCGAGCCCTTCACCTGGAAGCCGCCCATGACCAGGCCGACCAGCACGGGTATGAGGAGAATCGCGTTCAGGCGGGTGGGTACACGCCAGTTGCGGGGGGAGAGACGACTGCCGCTGGGCGCGGGAACTGCCGTCGGCTCCGGTCCGGTCACTTGTGCGGGTGCCGCTCCGCGCGGCGGCGGGGTGAAGTTGCCCCGCGCCGACGGCTCGGGACCTTTCTTGCTTCGCCTCACTCGACCAACAACCTCTCGGCGCCGGCACCTACGTCGTGCCGCGGGTGACTCCACGCCCTAGTACGTCTTTGACTAATGGGCAGTTCAGGCATTCCAGCACGTCACGCTGAGGACTTCCAAACACTGGGAGGCAACGATTCCGCGTGATGTAAGTCCCAGATAAAACGGTCATAAAGAGCGAGCCCCGGCAAAAAGCGGGGCCATTGTGAGCGCAGCGGCACCGATCGACCGCGACGCGTGGTCGTACCACCCTATTTCTCTGTCGAAACGTTATGAACACCGAGGCCGACCGTGTCAAAGGACACAGCCGGCTCCGGTGTAACTACGACAACTACCGTATGACGTTGTGGACTTGGGTCCTGTTTTTGGGACCGGTCGGGGTGCTTCGGCCCTGTTTCCTAGCGCAGCCGCGCCATGAGCGCGTGCTCGACCAAGGTGATCAGGGCCGATTTGGCGTCCGCGCGGTGGCGGGCGTCCGTCGTGATGATCGGGGTGTCGGGCCCGATCTGGAGCGCCTCACGCACCTCGTCGGGCGTGTAGGGCTGGTGCCCGTCGAAGCCGTTGAGGGCGATGACGAACGGCAGGCCGCTGTTCTCGAAGTAGTCGACGGCCGGGAAGCAGTCGGCCAGACGCCGGGTGTCCACCAGCACCACGGCGCCGATGGCACCGCGGACCAGGTCGTCCCACATGAACCAGAAGCGGTCCTGACCGGGGGTGCCGAACAGGTACAGGATCAGGTCCTGGTCGAGGGTGATGCGGCCGAAGTCCATGGCGACCGTGGTGGTCGTCTTGTCCCCGGTGTGGGTGAGGTCGTCGATGCCCGCGGACGCGGACGTCATGACGGCCTCGGTACGCAGCGGGTTGATCTCCGAGACGGCCCCGACGAACGTGGTCTTGCCCACGCCGAAACCGCCCGCCACCACGATCTTCGCGGAGGTGGTGGCCCGTCCCGCTTCAGAGCTTCCGAAGTCCACTGAGCACCCTTTCCAGCAGAGTCACGTCCGGCGCGCCACCGGCGTTCTCGTCGCCACCGGGCTGATGGATCGCGACCAGTCCGGCCTCGGCGAGGTCCGCGACCAGGATCCGGGCCACACCGAGCGGCATGGACAGCAGGGCCGACACCTCGGCCACCGACTTCACCTCGTGGCACAGGTGGCAGATCCGCTGGTGCTCGGGGAGCAGCCCCATCAGGTGCGCGGGGTCTGCCGTCGTGCTGATCAGCGCCTCGAGGGCGAGCTGGTAACGCGGCCGCGTCCGGCCACCGGTCATGGCGTACGGCCGTACCAGCGGCTGGTCGCCCTCGTCTCCGTACGGCTCTGCGTACGGATCGTGAGGAGCGGTGGGCGGGGTCATTGATCCTCCGAGCGGGACAGCAGGTCGGTCAGTCGTGCCGTCTGACGGGGGCCGGTGGGGGGACTGTGTCGGCCGGACGGTGGTTTGGTGAGTTCTGTGGATCCGCAGGCGTCAGTGGAGCAAACTGCCTTGGAGTTCGGCGCGCAGGTCGGGCGTGAGCACGGCGCCCGCGCGGTCGACGAGCAGCGCCATCTCGTAACCGACCAGGCCGATGTCGCACTCGGGGTGGGCGAGGACGGCCAGGGACGATCCGTCGGAGACGGACATCAGGAAGAGGAACCCGCGCTCCATCTCGACCACCGTCTGGGCCACGTCCCCGCCCTCGAAGATCCGGGACGCCCCGGCCGTGAGCGAGGTGAGCCCGGAGGCGACGGCCGCGAGCTGATCGGCACGGTCGCGCGGAAAGCCCTCCGACATCGCCAGAAGAAGACCGTCGGCGGACACGACGACGGTGTGGGACACCCCGGGGGTGTTGTCCACGAAGTTGGTGATCAACCAGTTGAGGTTCTGTGCCGCTTGGCTCATCTGGCTCAACTAACGCTCCTGCTGGTGAGTGGGGCTCGGGAAGCTGCCGGTCTGGCCCGTACCGGCCTGTCGACCCTGCGCGATGCCCCGACGGAGATTGGTCAGCCGGCCGCGTACGTCGTCAGGCGAACGCGAGACCTGCGGACCGGTTTGGTGCTGTTGCTGCTGAGCCGTGCCCGGCACGAGGTTGGCGCGCGGGACCCGGCGCGGCAGGCCGGAGGTGGTGACCCCGCCTGCCGAGGGCTGACGGGCTCGTTCGGCCTGGCGGACCAGGTCGTCGTTGGGTGTGCTGCGCCAGGTGGGGGAAGCCGGCGCGGCGGGAGCCGCCGGACGCTGGGGAGCGGCCGGAGTCTGGGGAGCCGGAGCGGTGTGCTGCTGCGGCGCGGAACCGTTGCCCTGCTGCTGGCCGTTCTGGCCGCCCTGACCGTGGAACCAGTTGGTCTCCAGCGTGTCGTACAGCGGGGTACGGCCGTCCATCGGGCCCGTGGCCGGGGGCAGTGCCTCCGGCTCCTGCGGGCGCGCGGGACGCTGCGGGGGCACCGGGGGACGCTGCGGCGGCACCGGCGGGCGGGGCGCGCCGTAGCTCTCCCCGTTGACCTGCGGCCGCTCGAACTGTCCGGTGTCCTGCGGGTTCTGCCTGCCCTGGCCACCGAACTGCCCGGTGCCCTGGCCGTTCGGCCGGCCGGGCGCGGCGAACTGGCCGGTGTCCTGCGGGTTCTGCCGACCCGGAGCCGGGAACTGGCCCGTGCCGGAGCCGTCGTAGCCCGGCGTGGCGAACTGGCCGGTGGACGACGGGTCCTGCGGGGCGCCGCGGGACGGACCGGTGGGCGCCGGCGGAGCACCGGCCCCGCCGAACACGTCGGAGCGGACGTAGGAGCCGGTGCCGTTCTGCGGTGTGCCCGCACCGGGACGCCGGCTGTCGAAGTCGCCCTGCGGGGGCGGGAAGTCGTTGGACGAACCCGGAGCCTGGTGGGGGTCCACGCGCGGCATCGGCGCGGTGACGTCCGGCTGCTCCTCGTGGCCGCGCGGGGCGTCCAGCGAGGCGCGCGGCACCGGCGGCTGCGCGTTGTCGTCGCTCCAGCTCGGCCGCGCGGGGGCGTTGCCACCGGGCAGCTCGGCGCGCGGGCCACCGCGGCCGGGCAGCTGCGGGCGCCGCCTGCCGGAACGTTCCTTGCCCTGCTTCGGCGGCACGGCACCCGGGCCGTTGTCGGCGCCGCCCGGCCGTCCCGCGCCGGTGTCACCGGGACCGCCGGCCGGGCGCAGGCCCGAGCCGGTCGGGAAGCCGCCCTGGCGCCCGGAGTCGTCGAAGCTCTCGAAGCCGCCAGGACCACCGGTCCCGGCCGCCTGCAGACCCTGCGGGGCACCCGGCGCCTGACCGCCGCCGAACCCACCGGCACCGGCGCCCGCCGGAGCCGGCCGGCCGCCCTGCGGGGGCACCGGCGGACCACCCTGGGGCCCACGCGGGCCGCCGGGGTTGCCGAAGCCGCCCGGACCGCTGGGGTTGCCGGGCAGCGCGGCCCGCGGACCCTGGCCCGCACCGACCTGCCCACGCTGCGGGGCGCCGCCCAGCAGCCCGCCACCGGCGGAGGGGCCGCCGAGCGGCGGACCCGACTGGTTGCCCGCCTGGCGACGCGCGGCGGCGGCACCGGCCGCGGCCTGCGCGGCGGCGGGGCCACCGGTGGACGGGGCGCCCTGGCCGGGCTTGCCCGGGGTGGGCTTCTTGTTGCCCTGCGCCACGTCGACGGGAAGCATGACGAGCGCCGTCGTACCGCCCGAGTCGGACGGACGCAGCTGGATACGGATGCCGTGGCGCTGCGACAGACGACCGACCACGAACAGACCCATGCGGCGGGAGACCGACACGTCCACGGTGGGCGGCGATGCGAGCCGCTCGTTGATCGCCGCGAGGTCCTCGGGGGAGAGGCCGATACCGGTGTCGTGGATCTCGATCAGCACCCGGCCGTCGGGCAGGGCGTGACCGGTGACCTTGACCTTGGTCTGCGGCGAGGAGAACGAGGTGGCGTTCTCCAGCAGCTCGGCGAGCAGGTGCACGAGGTCGTTGACCACGCGGCCGGCGACCTCGGTCGTCGGCACGGAGGCCAGCTCGATGCGCTCGTACTGCTCCACCTCGGACGCGGCGGCGCGGAGCACGTCGACCAGCGGGACCGGACGGGTCCAGCGGCGGCCGGGCTCCTCACCGGCGAGGACGAGGAGGTTCTCACCGTTACGGCGCATGCGGGTGGCGAGGTGGTCGAGCTTGAAGAGGGAGGACAGCTGGTCCGGGTCGGCCTCGCGGGACTCCAGTTCGGAGATGAGCGACAGCTGACGCTGGATGAGGCCCTGGGAGCGGCGCGAGAGGTTGGTGAACATCGCGTTGACGTTGCCCCGCAGGAGGGCCTGCTCGGCGGCGAGGCGGACGGCCTCGCGGTGCACGTCGTCGAAGGCCGCGGCCACCTGGCCGATCTCGTCCCGGGAGTGCACACCGACCGACTCGACGGAGGTGTCGACGTCCTGCGGGTCCGACTCCGACAGCTGCTTGACCAGCTCGGGCAGCCGCTCCTGGGCGACCTTGGTCGCGGTGTCCTGGAGGCGCCGCAGCGAGCGGATCATGGACCGGGCCACGACGAAGGCGCCGACCAGGGAGACACCGAGGACGAGCAGGATCAGCGCACCGGAGATGATCGCCTCTTGCTCGGCGTCGGCGCGCAGGTTACGAGCGGTCTGCTCCATCTCCTCCAGGAGCGAACCCTCGATCTTTTTCATCTGCTCGATCTTGGCAGAGGAGTCGTCGGTCCAGTCCTTGTACGAGCGGTTGTCCTGACCGCCCAGACCGCCGGCGCTGGCGAGCACCCGGTCCGCGTAGACGTCGGCGGCCTCGATGGTGGGGCTCGCGTCGTCGATCGGCTTGGTCAGTTCCTCGGCACCGGATCCGTAGATGTCGGAGAAGGTGCTGCGGTCCGACTCCTCGTTCGACAGGGCCGAGTTCGCGTAGAGACGGTCGTTCTCGGAGAGCTTGCCGGCCTTGTCGTCGGTGGCGGGCAGTGCCGCCGCGATGACCGCGCGCTGGATGGAGGCGTACTCCTTGGCGGAGGAGAAGGCCGCCAGGGCACGGGTCCGCTTGATCATGTCCGGGTTGCTGGTGGCCTCGGCCATGTCCGTGGACAGGTCCAGCAGCTGGGAGATCAGGCGGTGGTAGGCCTCGACCGTCTGCGTGGAGTTCTTGGGGTCCACGTAGGCGTTCTTGCGGATGCTGCTGAGGTTGTAGAGCTCGCGCACCACCCGGACGAGGCTGTCGCGGACGCCGGGCATCTTCGCCGTGGTGTTCGCGGTCTCGGCGGCCTGGGTGGCGTCCGTGAACTGGATGCGGGCCTGGTCCGTCTTCTCGCGGGTGCCCTTGACGGTGAAGTCGGTGGCGTCCAGACCGTGGGCGAGGGGACCGGCGGACAGGTCGCGCTCCTGCTGGAGCGCTGCGGCGAGCTCGGTCGCCTGCTTCGTCATGTCGGTCAGCAGCCGCATGTTGTCGAGCTGCTGGATGTCGTCCACGTTGTCGCCGATACGTAGGGCACCGAGCGAGGTCGCCGCCACCACGGGGAGCGCGAGCAGCGACACGAGACGGGTCGAGATGCGCCAGTTGCGCAGGGCTATTCGGGAGCCGCTTCCGGTGCCCGTCTTGGTGCCGCCCTTGGGTTTGCCGGGTGGCACGGGAGCAACTGACGCGCCGGGGCGCCCGGAGCGCTCCCCGCCGTCGCCGATCTCCGCCGGACCCGGGTTCTGGGCGTGCTGGGGGGAGGAACCGTTGCCGGTTCCGATGTGTGGCTCCGGCTCCGCCGAAGCGCTGCCATCCCTCTTGAAACGTCCCTGCACTAGCGTCGCAACCTCTGGACCAGGCGCCCCACCGCGTGAACGGCGGGACGGTGTCGGCGTCTTCGGGGGCGCCCTGAATACGTCCCCAATTGGTGGTCGTGAGTGACCGGCGCTGGCTCCCCCTTCCACCGCCGCCAGGCGCTTTGTTCTTGCGCCTCTGCGCGCCGGCACGATCCTGCGGCGGTCCGTGGAATTCCAGCACAGTGCCGGATCTCCAACAAGGCCAATGGGTAACGGTCTGTTCACTGTGACAGCATGTGAGGACCGCGTCACCGGGCGTGGGGGGTGTTTCCGCTTATTGGGGACATACCCGTGCGATCCAGGGGTGGGAGCAGGGTGTCCCAGTCGCCATGATCAGGAGCGGAATGCGGGCTTCAGGTGCTTAATGTCCGTTTCGAGGGGGCGGGTTGATGGCCTGGATTGCCCGTTTTACCCATGACTGAGTGAGCAAACTCACACGCCGATCATGCCTTCTTCACGACTTGACCCGGGAATCGGATGTTTAGCCTGACGCTTTACAGGGATGGCGAATCCGACAACCCGCGCTTGTGGGACGGCCCTTGCGGCCCGCCCGGCGCCCGTACACGACGAGGTCCAGGACAACAGTGAAGACGACGACGATGTTCCGCACGATAGCCAACCCCCGGCGCACGACCCTGGCCCACCTCGAAGACGCCGAGGACCTGCGCACGCCGGAGCAGGAGCACTCCGTCGACCTCCCCTCCGTGACCGCCAACCCCCGCCGCACGGTCCTGATGACGATCCCGGTCCAGGCGGCGGAGTAGTTGCACGGTCAAGTACGCGCGGAATCCGCCGATCACTCAAGCCGGTTCCGGTGAAGAAACGGCGGATTCCGGTGAGGACTCCGTGGAAGGGCGCCCGGCACGAGCCGGGCGCCCTTCCCCATGCCCGCCGCACTCGATATGCGCGAGGCCGGCCCCCTGCCCCGCGTTAGCCTGGACCGTCAGACTCCAGCCAGCTCACTTAAGGGGCGCAAGCATCCCGTGCGCATCGCCAGGTTCTCCATCGACGGGAACGTAGCCTTCGGCGCGGTCGAGGGCGACAAGCCGGACGAGCTCGTCCTCGACATCATCAAGGGCATCCCGTTCGCGGACTTCGAGCTCTCCGGTACGAAGGTCCCGGTCAACAAGGTCAGGCTGCTGCCGCCGGTGCTCCCCAACAAGGTCGTGGCCTTCGGCCGCAACTACGCCGAGCACGCCCGCGAGCTGGGCAACGAGGTCCCCGACGCCCCGTTCGCCTTCTTCAAGCCCGCCACCTCGGTGATCGGCCCGGGCGACGAGATCCAGTACCCCTCGTTCTCCGAGGACCTCCACCACGAGGCCGAGCTGGCCGTCGTCATCGGCCGGATGTGCCGCGAGGTCCCGCGCGAACGCGTCAAGGACGTGATCTTCGGCTACACCTGCGCCAACGACGTCACCGCCCGCGACGTCCAGAAGCGCGAGAAGCAGTGGGCCCGCGCCAAGGGCTTCGACACCGCCTGCCCGCTGGGCCCCTGGGTGGAGACCGACCTCGACCCGGGCGACCTGACCATCCAGCTCACCGTCAACGGCGCACAACGCCAGCTCGGCCGGACGAGCGAGATGATCAACTCCATCGAGGACCTGATCGTCAACATCACCGAGGCCATGACACTGCTCCCCGGCGACGTCATCCTCACGGGCACCCCGGCAGGGGTCGGCCCCCTCAACGTCGGCGACGAGGTCGCCGTCACCATCGAAGGCATCGGCACTCTCACCAACAAGGTGATCAAGCGTGGCTAACGGCTCCGTCCGCGTACGTTTCTGTCCGTCCCCGACCGGCAACCCCCATGTGGGTCTGGTCCGCACGGCCCTGTTCAACTGGGCGTTCGCCCGCCACACCGGCGGCACGTTCGTCTTCCGCATCGAGGACACCGACGCGGCCCGCGACTCCGAGGAGTCCTACGAGCAGCTCCTGGACTCGCTGCGCTGGCTGGGCTTCACCTGGGACGAGGGCCCCGAGGTCGGCGGCCCGCACGCGCCGTACCGCCAGTCGCAGCGCATGGAGACGTACCAGGAGGTGGCCGAGAAGCTCAAGGAGGCCGGCCACGCCTACTCCTGCTACTGCACCGCCTCCGAGCTGGAGGAGCGCCGCGACGCCGCCCGCGCCGCCGGGAAGCCCTCCGGCTACGACGGCAAGTGCCGCGAGGTCACGCCCGAGCAGCTCGCCCAGTACGAGGCCGAGGGCCGTGAGCCGATCGTCCGCTTCCGGATGCCCGACGAGACGATCACCTTCACGGACCTGGTCCGCGGCGAGCTGACCTTCACCCCGGAGAACGTGCCGGACTACGGCATCGTCCGCGCCAACGGCGCCCCGCTCTACACGCTCGTCAACCCCGTCGACGACGCCCTGATGGAGATCACCCACGTCCTGCGCGGCGAGGACCTGCTCTCCTCCACGCCCCGGCAGATCGCCCTCTACAAGGCGCTGATCGAACTGGGCATCGCCAAGGAGGTCCCGTCCTTCGGGCACCTGCCGTACGTGATGGGCGAGGGCAACAAGAAGCTGTCGAAGCGCGACCCGCAGTCGTCTCTCAACCTCTACCGCGAGCGCGGCTTCCTCCCCGAGGGCCTGCTCAACTACCTCTCCCTCCTCGGCTGGTCGCTCTCCGCCGACAAGGACATCTTCACGATCGAGGAGATGGTCGCCGCCTTCGACATCGCCGACGTGAACCCCAACCCGGCCCGCTTCGACCTGAAGAAGGCCGAGGCGATCAACGCCGACCACATCCGCCTGCTGGATGTGAAGGAGTTCACCGAGCGCTGCGCCCCGTGGCTGAGGGCCCCCTTCGCCCCCTGGGCGCCGGAGGACTTCGACGAGGCCAAATGGGAGGCCATCGCCCCGCACGCGCAGACTCGGCTCAAGGTCCTCTCGGAGATCACGGAGAACGTGGACTTCCTGTTCCTGCCGGAGCCGGCCGAGGACGAGGCCAGCTGGGCCAAGGCCATGAAGGAGGGCTCCGACGCTTTGCTCCGCACGGCCCGCGAGAAGCTGGAGTCCGCCGACTGGACCTCGGCCGAGTCCCTGAAGGATGCCGTCCTGGCCGCCGGCGAGGCCCACGGCCTGAAGCTCGGCAAGGCCCAGGCCCCCGTCCGCGTCGCCGTCACCGGCCGCACGGTCGGCCTCCCCCTCTTCGAGTCCCTGGAGATCCTGGGCAAGGAGAAGACGCTGGCACGGATCGACGCGGCCCTGGCGAAGCTCGCCGCGTGACGCACGGTACGTGAGGGGCGGCATCCGGGATTCCGGGTGCCGCCCCTTCGGCATCCCCCGGACACGGCGGCCGACCTCGGGTTACGGTCGGTTCCATGAACATCAAGGCCGTGCTCTGGGACGTCGACGACACCCTTTTCGACTACACCGCGGCCGACCGCGCCGGAATGCGCGCCCACTTGGGCGTCGAGGGGCTCCTCCACGGATACGACTCCGTCGACGAGGCGATCACACGCTGGAAGGACCTCACCAGCCTGCACTGGCGGCGCTACGCGGCCGGCGAGGGCGACTGGGAGGCCACCCGGCGCGACCGCGTCCGGGACTTCCTCGGCGAACCGCTGACCGACCCGGAGGCGGACGCCTGGTTCGAGCGGTACGTCGCGCACTACGAGCGCGCCTGGTCCCTCTTCCCGGACGTCCTGCCCGTGCTCGACGCCCTCGCTGCCAGCCACCGGCACGCGGTCCTGTCCAACTCCAGCCTCCCCGTCCAGGAGCGCAAGCTGCGCGCCCTCGGCGTGTGGGACCGCTTCGAGACGGTGCTGTGCGCCGAGCAACTGGGTGTCCACAAGCCGGCCGCCGAGGCGTTCCACGTGGCCTGCGAGGCCCTGGACCTGCCTCCGCGCGAGGTGGCGTACGTGGGCGATCACCCGGAGATCGACGGCCGCGGCGCCGCCGACGCCGGTCTGCTGTCCGTCTGGATCGACCGCGGCGATCTCCACGCGACCGTCGACCCGCCGGTCGGGCCGCACCGGATCGTCACCCTCGCCGAACTCCCCGCGATCCTCGGCTCCGATACCCGTTTTGGAGCGCCGTCCACCTTCGGGTAATGTTCTTTCTGCGCCGCCGGGGAGCGGGCCGAAAGGCCGGAACCGACGGAGCAAGCTAGAACAAGATCCCCTTCGGGGCTTGCGTTCCAGTGGCCTATGGTGTAATTGGCAGCACGACTGATTCTGGTTCAGTTAGTCTTGGTTCGAGTCCAGGTAGGCCAGCTCGCAGAGCTCATCTGCAGGCGGAGATCAATTCCGCGAAGCCCCCGTTGTGTAGCGGCCTAGCACGCTGCCCTCTCAAGGCAGTAGCGCCGGTTCGAATCCGGTCGGGGGTACAGATCCTTCCCGCGAAGGTGGCCAGGGTAGCTCCCGTCACCATCGATGCAGGATCGCTAGGGCCCCCGTTGTGTAGCGGCCTAGCACGCCGCCCTCTCAAGGCGGTAGCGCCGGTTCGAATCCGGTCGGGGGTACTGACTGGTCTAAACCACATTGGTCTATGGTGTAATTGGCAGCACGACTGATTCTGGTTCAGTTAGTCTTGGTTCGAGTCCAGGTAGACCAGCTCGGACCTGCAGCGGTCCAGTACTGAACGCTTGCAGGCTCCACGCCCCCGTTGTGTAGCGGCCTAGCACGCCGCCCTCTCAAGGCGGTAGCGCCGGTTCGAATCCGGTCGGGGGTACGTCCGACGAAGGCCCTCCACCTCTGGTGGAGGGCCTTCGTCATGTCCAACTCGGCGCACGGGCCCATGAGTTCGGTGACACGAGAGAAGGCCTGCCGCGGCGTTGAGGCAGGCCTTCTTCGTGGTGGGACGGACGCTTCGAGGGATCAGCCGGTGCGGCGCAGGGCCTCCGAGAGGCGGCCCGCGGCGTCGATCACCGCCTGGGCGTGCATACGGCCGGGGTGGCGGGTCAGCCGCTCGATGGGGCCGGAGACGGAGACCGCGGCGACCACACGGTTCGACGGCCCGCGCACCGGGGCGGAGACCGAGGCCACGCCCGGCTCCCGCTCACCGATGGACTGGGCCCAGCCCCGGCGCCGCACACCCGAGAGGGCGGTGGCGGTGAAACGGGCGCCCTGCAGACCGCGGTGCAGGCGCTCGGGCTCCTCCCAGGCCATCAGGATCTGGGCCGAGGAGCCGGCCTTCATGGTGAGGGTCGAACCGACCGGGACCGTGTCCCGCAGGCCGGACAGGCGCTCCGCCGCGGCGACGCAGATGCGCATGTCGCCCTGGCGGCGATAGAGCTGCGCGCTCTCGCCCGTCACGTCCCGTAGATGGGTGAGCACCGGGCCCGCCGTCGCGAGGAGGCGGTCCTCGCCGGCGGCCGCGGCCAGCTCGGCCAGCCGGGGGCCGAGGATGAAACGGCCCTGCATGTCGCGTGCCACCATGCGGTGGTGTTCCAGAGCCACGGCCAGGCGGTGGGCCGTGGGCCGTGCGAGTCCGGTGGCGCCGACCAGACCCGCGAGGGTGGCCGGACCGGACTCCAGAGCGCTCAGGACCAGGGCCGCCTTGTCCAGAACGCCGACGCCGCTACTGTTGTCCATGCAACGATACTCGCGTCTCACTCTGTGAAACGCAAGTTCAATTTCGCGTGGACCTTGCCACTCTGGAAGCAGAACAACAACGGCTCGCGGACCGACGAGCCCGGCGGCCGGCGCGCGCCACGAGGGGATTCGCGCGCTCGCCACCTCCGAGATCTCTAGTTGGGTCGGCGCGCTGTCGCGTCGGCCGGAGGGAAAGCGATGGGTAGGACACTCGCGGAGAAGGTCTGGGACGACCATGTCGTCCGGCGCGCCGAGGGCGAGCCCGACCTCCTCTTCATCGATCTGCACCTGCTGCACGAGGTGACCAGCCCCCAGGCCTTCGACGGTCTCCGCAAGAGCGGGCGGAAGGTTCGCCGGCTCGACCTGACCATCGCGACCGAGGACCACAACACCCCCACCCTCGACATCGACAAGCCCATCGCGGACCCGGTCTCCCGTGTCCAGCTGGAGACGCTGCGCGCGAACGCCGCCGAGTTCGGTGTGCGTCTGCACCCGCTGGGCGACGTCGAGCAGGGTGTCGTGCACGTCGTCGGCCCGCAGCTGGGTCTGACCCAGCCCGGCATGACGGTCGTCTGCGGTGACTCCCACACCTCGACGCACGGTGCCTTCGGCGGTCTGGCGTTCGGTATCGGCACCTCCCAGGTGGAGCACGTGCTGGCCACGCAGACGCTGCCGCTGGTCCGCCCCAAGACCATGGCGATCACGGTCGAGGGCGAGCTCGCCGAGGGCGTCACCGCCAAGGACCTGATCCTGGCGATCATCGCCAAGATCGGTACGGGCGGCGGCCAGGGCTATGTCCTGGAGTACCGGGGCGAAGCCATCGAGAAACTCTCGATGGAGGCCCGCATGACCATCTGCAACATGTCGATCGAGGCCGGTGCCCGCGCGGGCATGATCGCCCCCGACCAGACCACCTTCGACTACCTCAAGGGTCGCCCGCACGCCCCTGAGGGCGAGGACTGGGACGCGGCCGTCGCGTACTGGAAGACGCTGAAGACGGACGACGACGCCGAGTTCGACGCCGAGGTGATCATCGACGGCGCCTCCCTGTCGCCGTTCGTGACCTGGGGCACCAACCCCGGCCAGGGCGCGCCGCTTTCGGCCTCGGTCCCCGACCCGGCTTCGTACGAGGACGCTTCGGAGCGCCTGGCCGCCGAAAAGGCCCTGGAGTACATGGGGTTGGAGGCCGGCCAGCCGCTGCGCTCCATCAAGGTGGACACCGTCTTCGTAGGTTCGTGCACCAACGGCCGCATCGAGGACCTGCGCGCCGCCGCCGAGCTGGTCAAGGGCCGCAAAGTCGCCGACGGCGTACGGATGCTGGTCGTCCCCGGCTCCGCGCGGGTCGGTCTGCAGGCCGTCTCCGAGGGCCTGGACGTCGTCTTCAAGGAGGCCGGCGCCGAGTGGCGGCACGCGGGCTGCTCGATGTGTCTGGGCATGAACCCCGACCAGCTGGCCCCCGGTGAGCGCTCCGCGTCCACCTCCAACCGCAACTTCGAGGGCAGGCAGGGCAAGGGCGGCCGTACCCACCTGGTCTCCCCGCAGGTCGCCGCCGCGACGGCCGTCCTCGGCCATCTGGCGTCCCCCGCCGACCTGACCGACGCCACCGCCCCCGCGCCCGCTGGAGTCTGAACAGCCATGGAAGCATTCACCACGCACACCGGCCGGGCCGTCCCGCTGCGCCGCAGCAACGTCGACACCGACCAGATCATCCCCGCCCACTGGCTCAAGAAGGTGACCAGGGACGGCTTCGAGGACGGGCTGTTCGAGGCCTGGCGCAAGGACGAGACCTTCATCCTCAACCAGCCCGAGCGCAAGGGTGCCACCGTCCTGGTCGCCGGCCCCGACTTCGGCACCGGATCCTCCCGTGAGCACGCGGTGTGGGCGCTGCAGAACTACGGCTTCAAGGCCGTCATCTCCTCCCGCTTCGCCGACATCTTCCGCGGCAACTCGCTCAAGAACGGCCTGCTCACGGTCGTCCTGGAGCAGAAGATCGTGGACGCGCTCCAGCAGCTCACGGAGAACGACCCCGAGGCCGAGATCACCGTCGACCTCCAGGCCCGCGAGGTGCGCGCCGAGGGCATCACCGCCTCCTTCGAGCTGGACGAGAACTCCCGCTGGCGGCTGCTGAACGGCCTCGACGACATCTCCATCACCCTCCAGAACGAGGCCGACATCGCCGCGTACGAGGCCAAGCGCCCCTCGTACAAGCCGAGGACGCTGAAGGTCTGATCCGTCGGCGCGGACCCCCTCTCGGGCGGTCCGCGCAAGGCGGATTCCAGCCACCGCGACACCCCCAGGTACCCCCAATCGTGCACGGTTGGGGGTACCTCCATGTCCGGGTCCGGGCACCTTCGAAGTCATGTGCAGAAAGGTTTCAACTCCCCTAGTTACAAAGGTGATTGCCGGGGTACGCGCATCATGGTGTGGCATCTGCCCGGGGTGCTCCCAGGGCCCCGGGGAGACGGCAGTTGCCCCCTGCGCAGGCGACAACTCGCCCCAGATGGCACAATCTGTGCATGGAACACGACGGCCAACTCGAGCTCTATGCGGCGGTCGCGGGCCAACTCAAGGAAGCGCACGCAAGGGTGCGCGCACTGCAAGTCCCGGAGGGCGTACGCATGGCGCTGACCCGGAAGCTGCTGGTCATTACGGCCGTGGCCAAGCACGATCTCGCCGACGCGGCAAGGCGGCTGGAGAGCTTCACGACGGACCTCGACGAGGGGCGAATGCCCGCAGAGGAACGCTGAAGGAACTCCATGACCGTCCGAGTTCGTTGCGGCACAAGGGTGATAAGCCCGTTTCGTGTTTGATTTGCGGTATATATCTGCCTAACGTGCGAAAAAGCTTGAACACTATCGTTCGGGCGATGTCTCCGAAGGGGAAGACGTGAACAAGGCGCAGCTCGTAGAAGCGATTGCGGACAAGGTCGGCGGGCGTCAGCAGGCCGCCGACGCGGTCGACGCCGTTCTGGACGCCATCGTCCGCGCGGTCGTCGGCGGGGACCGGGTGTCGGTCACCGGCTTCGGTTCGTTCGAGAAGGTCGACCGGCCGGCCCGTTACGCCCGCAACCCGCAGACGGGTGAGCGGGTTCGGGTCAAGAAGACCTCCGTACCGAGGTTCCGCGCGGGCCAGGGTTTCAAGGACCTGGTGAGCGGCTCGAAGAAGCTTCCCCGTGGTGGCGAGGTCGCGGTCAAGAAGGCGCCCAAGGGCAGCCTGAGCGGTGGCGCTTCGGCGACGGTCAAGAAGGCGGCGGCGAAGAAGACCACCGCGAAGAAGACGACCGCCCGCAAGACCACGGCCGCCGCCAAGAAGACGACGGCCGCCGCGAAGAAGACCACGGCGAAGAAGACGACCGCGAAGAAGGCCACGACCAAGTCCGCGGCGGCGAAGAAGACGACCGCCAAGAAGACGACGGCGACGGCGAAGAAGACCGCGGCGAAGAAGGCCCCGGCCAAGAAGGCCACCGCCAAGCGGGCCCCGGCCGCGAAGTCGACGGCTCGCAAGACGACCGCGAAGAAGACGGCCGCGCGTCAGGCTTAGAACGCCGGGTACTCACACGCACCGGGCCGGGCTCCCTGTTACTTGGAGCCCGGCCCGCGGCGTGTTGAGAGTTCGTTCAGAACGTCTGCAGGGTGATCAGCGTGATGCGCAGGGCCTCGCCCTCGCCGTCCGTCTCGATCCTCACGCGCTGGCCCGGGCGCAGCAGGCGCAGGGCGCCCGCGTCGAAGGCCGGGGCGTCGAAGGGGAGCGGGGTGCCGTCGTCGAGGAGGACCTGGCCGGTGCGGGTGGCGGGGTCGTAGGTGTACGCGGTGGCCTGCATGGCCGCAGCCTACTGGCCGGGGATCAGCAGGCGCGCGGCCGCCGCGGCCGTACGGGGGCCGACCCCGAGGCCGAGGGCGGCGCGCAGGTCGTCCCCGGTGTCGACGTCCTGGCGTACGGAGTCGACGCCGGTGAGAGCGAGCTCCGCGGCGCCGGAGTCGCGGTGGCGTCGGCGGGAGTCGGGGCCGAAGACGGGGGAGAGGTCATGACCGGGGCTCGCGGCGAGCAGCGTCGTACCGGTGCCGGCCGCGTCGGGGAGGAAAGAGCGGGGGAATTCGGCGGCCGCGTCCAGTACGCGGGTCAATTCCCCGGGCCGCAGAGCGGGCAGGTCCGCGTTCAGGGCTGCCACGGGGCTTTGCGGGCGTACATCGCGTACGACGGCCGCCGCGTGCCGCAGAGCGGCGTTCAGGCCGTCCTGGGAGCCCTCGCGGGCATCCTCGGGGACGGTGCGGGCGCCCAGGGCCGCCAGCTCGCGCGAGGCGAGCGGGTCGTCCGTGACCACCACCACACCCCGGACCGCCGCGGCGGCCAGGGCCGCGGCCACCGTGTCCTGCGCGAAGGCGAGGGCCAGACCGGGGCGCACCCCGTCGTGGGCGGTGTCCGAGAGCCTGCTCTTGGCCCGCGCCAGGGGCTTCAGGGGTACGACCAGGGTCCACTGCACGGGTGTTCCGTCCCTCTCTTGTCGCGGCCATTGTCACCTGGGCGCAATGGACGGCCGCAGGGCGGGGCGTACGGTGTTCTCGACAGACCGGCAGCCCGGGGCGACACTTGTGCGGCTCCGGGCCCCCGGAACAGGCCCTGGGAAGTCCTAGAGGAAGGTGTCCGCGTGCCCCGCCGGAGAATCGGCTTCTGGTACCGCCTCGCCGCGGTGATCGCCAAACCACCCCTGGTGGTGCTGATCAAGCGGGACTGGCGTGGAATGGAGAACATTCCGGCCGAGGGTGGATTTATCACTGCCGTGAACCACAATTCGCATGTCGATCCCTTTGCGTACGCCCATTATCAGTACAACAGCGGCCGGGTTCCGCGATTTCTCGCGAAGAGCGGTCTCTTCGGCAAGGGATTCGTCGGCGCCGTCATGCGCGGCACCGGCCAGATCCCCGTCTATCGCGAGAGCACCGACGCGCTGAGCGCCTTCCGGGCCGCGATCGACGCCGTGGAGCGCGGCGAGTGCGTCGCCTTCTACCCCGAGGGCACCCTCACCCGCGACCCGGACGGCTGGCCCATGACCGGCAAGACCGGTGCCGCGCGGGTCGCCCTGCAGACCAGGTGCCCGGTGATCCCGGTCGCGCAGTGGGGCGCCAACGAACTCCTGCCGCCGTACGCCAAGAAGCCCCACCTCCTGCCGCGCAAGACCCATCACGTCCTCGCGGGCCCGCCCGTCGACCTCTCCCGCTTCTACGGCCGGGAGATGAGCCCCGACCTGCTGAAGGACGCGACGGAGGTCATCATGGCCGCCATCACCCGCCAGCTGGAGGAGATCCGCGGCGAGAAGGCCCCCGCGACGCCGTACGACCCCAAGCGGGAGCGGATCGAGCAGCGGCGCAGGAACGCCCGGGCCGTCCTCGACAATGGGAAGCGGCAACAGCACAGCACGGTCCAGCGGGCCCAGGAACATCAGGAAGAGGGGCAGGGCAAGTGAGCAAGCCGGTCAAGGCGGCCGTGTTCAGCGCCGGTTCATGGGGAACGGCCTTCGGTACGGTGCTCGCCGACGCCGGGTGCGAGGTCACCTTGTGGGCGCGCCGCCCGGAGGTCGCGGAGGCGATCAACTCCACTCGGACCAACAGCGACTACCTGCCGGGCCTGGAACTCCCGCAGAACGTGCGGGCCACCACCGACCCGGCCGAGGCCGCCGCCGACGCCGATTTCACCGTCCTGTCCGTCCCGTCCCAGACCTTGCGCGCCAACCTCGCCGCGTGGGTGCCCCTGCTGGCCCCCGGCACCGTCCTCGTCTCGCTGATGAAAGGCGTCGAACTCGGTTCCGCCATGCGGATGAGCGAGGTGATCGAGGATGTCGCCAAGGTGGGTCAGGAGCGCGTCGCCGTCGTCTCCGGGCCCAACCTGGCACGGGAGATCGCCTCCCGCATGCCGGCCGCCTCCGTGGTCGCCTGCACCGACGAGGCGGTCGCCCAGAAGCTCCAGACCGCCTGCCACACGCCGTACTTCCGCCCGTACACCAACACCGACGTCGTCGGCTGCGAGCTGGGCGGCGCGGTGAAGAACGTCATCGGGCTCGCCGTCGGCATCGCGGACGGCATGGGCCTCGGCGACAACGCCAAGGGATCGCTCATCACCCGCGGTCTCGCGGAGACGACCCGGCTCGGTCTCGCGATGGGCGCCGACCCGCTCACGTTCTCCGGACTCGCGGGCCTCGGCGACCTCGTGGCGACCTGTTCCTCGCCGCTCTCCCGCAACCACACCTTCGGCACCAACCTCGGCAAGGGCATGACCCTGCAGGAGACCATCGCGGTCACCAAGCAGACCGCCGAGGGCGTCAAGTCCTGTGAGTCCGTACTGGACTTGGCCCGTCGGCACGGCGTCGACATGCCCATCACCGAGACCGTCGTCGACATCGTCCACGACGGCAAGCCGCCGGTCGTGGCGCTCAAGGAGATGATGTCGCGCAGCGCCAAGCCGGAGCGACGCTGAGCGAAAGCGACCGTTCGGGCACTGACTCGCGCCCTACCACCGGGTACTCTCGTCGCGATATGAGCAGCGAGAACCTCCCCCAGAGCCCTGAGCAGCCGTCCCGCAAGCCGCGCGTGGCCGTCGTCTTCGGCGGCCGCAGCTCGGAACACGGGATCTCCGTGGTCACGGCCGGCGCCGTACTGCGTGCCATCGACCGGACGAAGTACGACGTCCTGCCGATCGGCATCACGCGGGACGGCCGTTGGGCGCTCACCGCCGACGAACCGGAGCGGATGGCGATCACCGACCGCCGTACGCCGACCGTCGACGAACTCGCCGAGTCCCGGGAGGGCGGCGTGATCCTGCCCGTCGACCCCGCCAACCGCGAAGTCGTCTACAGCGAGCCCGGTTCGGTGCCCAAGGCCCTCGGCGAGGTCGACGTCGTCTTTCCCGTCCTGCACGGCCCGTACGGCGAGGACGGCACCCTCCAGGGCCTCCTGGAGCTCTCCGGCGTCCCGTACGTCGGCTCGGGTGTCCTCGCCTCGGCCGTCGGCCAGGACAAGGAGTACATGAAGCGGGTGTTCACCTCGTTCGGGCTCAAGGTCGGCCCGTACGTGGTGATCCGGCCGCGCGAGTGGCAGCTCGACGAGTCCGCCGCCCGCAAGAAGATCATCGACTTCGCCGGTGAGCACGGCTGGCCCCTCTTCGTGAAGCCCGCCCGCGCGGGCTCCTCCATCGGCATCACCAAGGTCGACGACCTCGACGGCCTCGACGAGGCGATCGCCGAGGCCCAGCGCCACGACCCGAAGATCCTGGTTGAGGCGGCGCTGCGCGGCCGGGAGATCGAGTGCGGCGTCCTGGAGTTCGAGGACGGCCCGCGCGCCTCCGTCCCCGCCGAGATCCCGCCGCCCGAGGCGCACGCGTACTACGACTTCGAGGCCAAGTACATCGACTCGACGCCCGGCATCGTCCCGGCCCCGCTGACCCCGGAGGAGACCGCCGAGGTCCAGCGGCTCGCGGTCGACGCCTTCGAGGCGGCCTCCTGCGAGGGCCTGGTCCGCGCCGACTTCTTCCTCACGGAGGACGGCGACTTCGTCATCAACGAGATCAACACGCTTCCCGGCTTCACGCCGATCTCGATGTACCCGGCGATGTGGAAGGCGAGCGGCGTCGAGTACGGCGAGCTGGTGGACCGCCTGATCCAGGCCGCCCTGCACCGCTCGACGGGCCTGCGCTGAGACGCCTTCGGAATGGGGCGCAGCCCCTTTCCGAGGGGCGCGGGGAACTGCGCGACCAGCCACGATCCGACGCGCAGTCTCCTGACGGCCTCCTGAGGCAACCCCTCAGGAGGCGACCCCTTCGGGAACCGCCTTCTTGATGGCAGGCGCCAGCCCGACGAGGATCGGCGAAGTATCCTCCGCGGCCCGCTCGGCCGTCACGGACACCTCCACGTACACGGACCGATTGGCGGTCGTGAAGCGGTAAGCGCCCCCGTCCCGCTTCTCCATCAGCCAGTCCACCCCGTCGACGGCCCCGGCCACCGCGTCGGCGTCCCGCCCCTCCGCCACCCCGGGGTCGACCATCTTGGGCGGCTGGGGCACCCCGCAGCGCAGTATGATCACCGCGTCGCCCCAGCCCGCCGTCAGCGACGACGCGGGCTGAGGATCCCGGCGGTCGAGACCGTCCACCTTCCGCGGCAGCACCTCGTCCAGGTTCCGGCACAGTTTCGCGGCGGCGGCCCCCGGGCTGGGAACCGCCGCCGAGCCGCTGTCGTCTGCTGAGGAGCAGCCCGCGACGGCGATCAACGCAACGGCCAGGACGGGCAGCCCGAGACGAGCGTGGCGCCGGTGACGGAACGAGTTCACCGGGCAAGGGTAGACGGGGGCTACAGGTGAACGACCGGGCAGGTCAGGGTGCGGGTGATCCCGTCCACTTGCTGGACCTTCGCGACCACCAGCCGGCCGAGGTCGTCGACGGTGTCGGCCTGGGCGCGCACGATGACGTCGTACGGGCCCGTCACGTCCTCGGCCTGGATGACCCCAGGGAGCTTGCTGATCGTGTCGGCGACGGTCGACGCTTTGCCGACCTCCGTCTGGATCAGGATGTACGCCTGTACCACGGAACCTCCAGGGCGGCCACGAGGATCATGTGGATCATGTCGGGAAAAGGAACGCCACGGTATCGCGTCGCCGAGCACCAGGGGGAGACCCCCGGAGGCCGCGCCGCACGCACCGGGGTGCGGGGGCGACGGAAGTTGACGGTCCACTCGACCGTACCGAGGACGACAACGGCCCGCGACCGGGCGCGAGTGACACTGGAAGCGGCACGAGAAGGGGCGATACGACGATGAAGGGCACCGTGGGAGAGCTGGGGGAGTTCGGGCTCATCAGGGAGCTCACCTCCCGGCTCACCACCACCCCGGCGGTCCGGGTCGGCCCCGGCGACGACGCCGCCGTGGTGGCGGCGCCGGACCGCAGGGTCGTGGCGAGCACCGACCTCCTCCTGGAGGGGCGGCACTTCCGGCGCGACTGGTCCACGGCGTACGACGTGGGACGCAAGGCCGCCGCGCAGAACCTCGCGGACATCGCCGCCATGGGTGCCGTGCCCACCGCGCTGCTGCTCGGCCTGGTCGCGCCCGTCGACCTGCCGGTGACCTGGGCCACCGAGCTGATGGACGGCCTGCGCGACGAGTGCCAGGTCGCCGGCGCGTCCGTGGTCGGCGGTGACGTCGTCCGCGGCGACACCATCATGATCTCGATCACCGCACTCGGCGATCTGCGCAACCACGAGCCCGTGACCAGGGGCGGAGCCCAGCCCGGGGACGTCGTGGCCGTCACCGGCTGGCTCGGCTGGTCCGCAGCCGGGCACGCGGTGCTCTCCCGGGGCTTCCGCTCGCCGCGCGCCTTCGTGGAGGCCCACCGGCGCCCCGAGCCGCCGTACCACGCGGGCCCGGCGGCGGCCTCCCTCGGCGCGACCGCGATGTGCGACGTCAGCGACGGGCTGATCGCGGACCTGGGGCACATCGCCGAGGCGAGCAAATGCCGGATCGACATCCGCTCCGGCGCGATCGACATCCCCACCCAGATGCACGACATCGGTCAGGCCGTCGGCGTCGACCCCCTCCAGTGGGTGCTTACCGGGGGTGAGGACCACGCGATCGTCGCCACCTTCCCGCAGGACGTGAAGCTGCCCGCGCGCTGGAAGGTGATCGGCGAGGTCCTCAACCCCTCCGCCTTGCCGCAGGTCACCGTGGACGGGGCGCCCTGGACCAGCAAGGGCGGCTGGGACCACTTCGGGGACATCGAGTCATGAGCCCGGCGACCGGCGGGGCGCCGCCGCGGGTCCTCACCGTGGCCGGGTCCGACTCCGGAGGCGGGGCCGGGATCCAGGCCGACCTGAAGACGATGCTCGCGCTCGGGGTGCACGGCATGAGCGTCGTCACGGCCGTCACCGCGCAGAACTCCCTCGGTGTGCAGGGGGCTTGGGAGCTTCCGGTGGAGGCGGTGCGCGCCCAGTACCGCAGTGTCGTCGACGACATCGGCGTCCAGGCGGTCAAGACCGGCATGCTCGCCTCCGCCGAACTCGTCGAGGCCGTCGCCGAGTTGCTCGCCGCCACGGACGCGCCGGTCGTCGTCGACCCGGTCGGCGTCTCCAAGCACGGAGACCCGCTGCTGGCCGCCTCCGCCCTCGACTCCGTACGGACGCGACTGCTGCCGGTGGCCACCGTGGCGACGCCGAACCTCGACGAGGTGACCCAACTCACCGGTGTCCGGGTCGAATCGGAGACCGGGATGCGGGAGGCGGCCGCCGCCGTGCTGGCGTACGGGCCGCGCTGGGCCCTGATCAAGGGCGGCCATCTCCCCGGGGAAGCCGTAGATCTGCTCACCGACGGCTCCGAGGAGCATTGGCTGAGGGCCCCCAGGTATGACAACCGGCACACCCACGGCACGGGCTGCACCCTCGCCTCCGCGATCGCCTCGCACCTCGCCCGGGGACGGACCGTCCCGGAGGCCGTGGCCGCCGCCAAGGAGTACGTCACCGGGGCGATCGCCGCCGGGTTCGCGCTCGGCGGGGGGATCGGACCCGTGGACCATGGCTGGGCCCTCGGGCGAGGTGCTCGGCCGGTTTGATCCGCGGTGTGTCAGGGACGGCAAAAAGCCGGTCCACTCCAGGTGGACCGGCTCTATGCAGCGAACCAGCAGTGGCCGCGCGCTTAGCTGTGCGTCAGCGCGAGACCTTGCCGGCCTTGATGCACGAGGTGCAAGCGTTCACGCGCTTCGGCGTCCCGCCCACCACGGTACGGACGCGCTGGATGTTCGGGTTCCAGCGACGGGACGTACGGCGGTGCGAGTGCGAGATGTTGTTGCCGAAGCCCGGCCCCTTGCCGCAGACGTCGCAGTTGGCAGCCACGGGTCACTCCAAAGACTTCAGATGCACTTACGGTGGATCCCGGCAGGCCGGGATCGAGATCGCAGGATCAGAGATCTGAGTGGCGTTGCCAGGGGATTTGGCCCGATCTGGATCGGGCAACCGGAGCAGCATACAACGACTGCGCCAGTACAACGAAACTACCATGGCTGCTCAGCAGCCCTGCCCCGCCCCCTTCCGGTGGACACCCCTCCAAGGTCTACTCTGCGTCCCAGTCCCAGCAGCTCAAGGAGGCGCAGGTGCCGCAGGTGCCGCAGACATTCTTCGATGCTCTCGCGGTGCGCACCTGGTGCGGACTCGCGCTGGCGGCACTGGGACGCGCGCGCGAGGAGATCGACTCCATCAACGTGTACCCGGTGGCCGACGGCGACACCGGCACCAACCTCTACCTGACGATGGAGTCGGCCGCGGCGGCGGTCGAGGCGGTGTTCGCCGGCCATGCGACGGCGGGCCCGTCCGTCGGTGCGGGCCCGTCCGCCGGAACGGGGCAGCCCCTCGGTGCGGGGCAGCCCACGCTCGCCGAGGCCGCGCGGGCCATGGCGCACGGCGCGCTGATCGGCGCCCGGGGGAACTCCGGGACGATCCTCGCCCAGCTCCTGCGCGGCATGGCCCAGGTCCTCGCCGACGACGGGGAGGCACCCCGCACCGACGGCCGGGGGCTGCGGCTCGCCCTGCGGCACGCCGCCGACTCCGCCCGTGACGCCGTCGCGCACCCCGTCGAAGGCACCGTCCTCACGGTCGCCTCCGCCGCCGCAGACGCGGCCGGCGACGCCGAGGACGACTGCGGGACCGTCGCCCGTGCGGCCTACGAGGGCGCCGGCCGGGCCCTGGCGGCGACCCCCGCCCAGCTGGCCGCCCTGGCTCGCGCCGGCGTCGTGGACGCCGGCGGACGAGGGCTGGTGGCGGTGCTGGCGGCGCTGGTGGAGACGTTCACGGGAGAGACACCGAGGACGGTGGCCGTTCCCGCCGTGCACACGCGCGTGGCCGTCGCCGAGGCCGTCGGCGAGGCCGCGGCGGAGGTGTGCGACGGGGACGACCGGCCGGAAGCGGGCGGCCCGGCCTTCGAGGTGATCTACCTCCTGGAGGCGGACGACACCGCGGTGGCCCGCCTGCGCGGGCGCCTGGACGAACTCGGGGACTCCCTCGTCGTGGTCGGTGGGGACGGCCTGTGGAACGTCCATGTGCACGTCGACGACGCGGGCGCCGCCGTGGAGGCCGGGGTCGAGGCCGGGCGGCCGTACCGGATCCGGATCACCCACTTCGGGGCGGAGGACGCCCATATGACCGGTGAGGCCGGGCGGCAGCCGCGCGAGCGTGCCGGGCGGGCCGTCGTGGCCGTCGTGCCGGGGGAGGGGCTGGCCGGGCTCTACGCCGAGGCCGGCGCGACCACGGTGCTGGCCCGGCCCGGGGAGCCGCCCGCCAGCGGGGAGCTCGTGGAGGCCGTACGGCGTGCGCACGCGCGCGAGGTGGTACTGCTGCCCAACGACGCGGATCTGCGGCACACGGCGGCGGCCGCCGCCGAGCAGGCCCGCGCCGAGGGCGTCCGGGTCGCCCTCATCCCCACCCGCTCCGCCGTCCAGGGCATCGCCGCCCTCGCCGTGCACGAACCCGAACGCCGCTTCGACGAGGACGTCGTCTCGATGACCTCCGCCGCCGGTGCCACCCGGTACGCCGAGGTCGTCATCGCCGAGCGCCAGTCCTGGACCATGGCCGGCATCTGTCAGGCCGGCGACGTCCTGGGGCTCGTCGACGGGGACGTCGCCGTCATCGGGACGGATGTCACGGCGACCGCGGCGGCGGTGGTCGACCGGATGCTGGCGGCCGGCGGCGAGATGGTCACGCTGGTGCTGGGGGACGGTGCTCCCGCGGATGTCGTGGAGCACGTGGAGAACCGGGTGCGGGAGGGGTATCTGGCGGTGGACACGGTGGTGTATCGGGGGGGCCGTCAGGGGGCGTTGTTGCTGATCGGCGTGGAGTAGGGATTTTCCGCGCCCCGATGAAATGGCCGCAGGCCTTTCAGGGGCGCGGGGAACTGCGCGAGAAGCCCCACCGGGCGGACGGCGGGGTCGAAGGGGCGCAGCCCCTGGGACGGGACGGGTAGGGGCGGCGGGGGCGCAGCAACCCGGGGTGCGCCCTGCCGCGTCGCTCAGCCCCGCCCCGCCGCCTCCAACAACCGCTCCGCCTCCCCCCGCCGAGCCACCACCGTCTCGTCGCCGTCACCCCCGTCGGCGAACACGGCCAGCACACCCCGCGCCCGCTCGGCAGCCGCCGCACCCCGCCGGAGGTCCACCTCCAACCACCCCGCCGCCAACTCCGCGGCGGTCCGCGCGTCCAGGAAGTCCGGCCCCAGCGACCCGTACACCGACACCGCCCGCTCCACGAACCCCAGCGCCTCCTCGAACACCGGCCCGAACGAGGCGAGTTCCGCGTCCTCGGCCACCGACCGGGCGAGCAGGTCGCCGAACTGCCGGTACGTCTCGCCGAGCTCCGCGACGATCCGCCGCCGGTGCTCCTCGCCGGCGACGTCGGACAGCGCCGCCTCGCAGCCCACCACCGCGTCCCCCATCAGCTCCCGGGCCGCGTCCAGGGCCGAGGGCCCCGCTCCTTCACGGCTCTCCCGCGCCGCGTACCACGCCCGCGCCCGCAAGGCCCGCACGTACCCGTGGACGTTGCCCAGTTCGCCCCAGAGGTCGACCGCGCGCGCATACGCCCGGTCGGCGTCGGCGGGCAGCCCCGCCCGCGCGAGCGCCTCGGCGGCGAGATGGGCGAGCATGGCGTGGTCGCGCTGCTCGGGCCAGTGCCGGGCGATGTCGGCGGCCCGCAGCCACCGTTCCGCCGCCTCCCGATGCTCGCCCAGCTCGGTGTGGCAGTCGCCGAGCCACCACAGGGTCTGCGCGACCGCCCCGTCCCCGTGCGTCTCGGCCGTGAGATCCGGGAGCGCCGACTCCAGCACCTCGGCCGCCTCCGCCCACCGCCCCAGCCGCAACAGGAACCCGCCGAGCAGATGCCGGGCCCAGGCGCCGAGCGTCGGACCCTCGCCCGCCTCGTCGGCCCAGTGCGCCGCCTCCAGGGCGTGCCCGGCGGCCTCCTCGACCCGCTCCCCGGCGCCCAGCAGCTCCGCCAGCTGAAGGCGCAGCTGGGCGTGGCCCACCGGCTCCAGCTCCGTCCCGCCGTGCTCCAACGCCGCCCTGGCCGCCCGCTCTGCGGTCTCCAGATCCCCCAGGTGCTGGGCCAGCCCGGCGAGCCGCGCCTCGTACTGCACCGCGAACCACGGCAGCCCGGCCGCCACGTACCGTTCCGCGGCCTCCGCGAACAGCTCGGCGGCGGCCGCCGCGTCCCCGCCGTGCGCGGCCAGCTCCCCGAGCATCGCCCGCGCCTCCGCGGCCCGCGAGGCCAGCCGTACGTCCTCCGCGCGACGCGGCTCGACGAAGTCCGCCAGCTCCCGCACGGCGGCCTCGGCCAGGGCCACCGCGCCGGTGTCGGTGTCGTCGGCCTCGTGCATCCGCCGCAGGAGTATCCGCGCCCGCCCCACCAGCACGGACGCCGTCTGCCTCGCACCCGTCCCGCCGCTCGACCAGAGGGCGAGGATCCGCTCATACGGCTCGGAGATCAGCTCCACGGCGGCATCCACCCGGCCCGTGAGGGCGTGGACGTTCGCCCCGCGCGTGCGTGCCGCCAGTGCCTCACCGGGGTCGCCGGCCGCCTCGTACATCTCGGCCGCGCGTTCGAAGAGGGGGAGGCCCTCCGGCCCGAGGCCGATCGCCTCGTGGTCGACGATCTCCGCGCGGTCCCAGGCGTCCAGCTCCGCGCCCTCGGTGTCGGCGGCGCGTGCCACGGCGGCCCACGCTTCGACGGAACCGGGATGCAGGGACGCGGAGAGCCGCCGCGCCTCGGCGAGGAGGCCGGGCAGGCCCTCCGGGGCCGCGGTGGTCGCCATCTCCTCCACGGCGGGCTTCCGGGGCGCGGGCACCGTCACCGCGGCCCGCTGCGCCCGCACCCCCAGCGGCAGCCGGTCCAGCAGGGGGCGCTGGTCCATCCGCTCCCGCACATGGGTGCTGACGTACGCCGTGCCGTTGCGCGCGTCGAAGAGCGCGGCCAGCGAAAGGGCCTCCTCGCGCGCGTGGGAGGCCAGTTCGCCGGCGGTCCACGCGCGGCCGGCGGGACCGGGGACGGTCTGCTCGCCCAGCCCGCGCGCCGTGAGACGGTCCATCAGCAGGGCCACCACGCTCAGGAAGTCCAGCTTGCTGCGCGGGTCCCCGGAATCCGTGAAGTACGCCGGACGCTCGGCCAGCAGCTCCAGACCGCGCGCCTCGTTCCCGGTCAGGGCGCAGAACTCCACGTGGTCCGCGTACGCGCCCCGCATGCTCTCCATGGCCCGCACCAGCCGGAAACCCCGCAGATGGTGCGCGCGGGCCTCGTCCGGGCGCCCCAGGCGCAGCAGCGGCACCAGCGAGGACGCCAGGACGGTGTGCGGCTCGTGGGCGCAGGTGTACTCGCCCGCCAGGACCGGTGCCCACAGCTCCAGCGCCTCGGCGTCCTCGCGCCGCCGCGCCCGCCACCAGCCCTGCCCGTGCAGCTCGCACGCGTGACAGTCGGCCATCGTGTCCCGGTCGGTGGCCAGCCACGCCCCGTACGCCCGCTCGGCCCGCTCCAGGTCGCCGATGTGCGCGGCCACACTGAACTCGGCGCTGCGCACGGCCCGTTCCGAGTGCCCGGCGAGCCGGTAGCGGTGCTCCATCTCGCCGAGCCACTTCTCGATGGAGGCCAGCGGGATGTGCGGCTGGTTCAGCATGCCGGCCGACATCCACTTGAACACCCAGTGCAGGGAGTGGACCTCGTACTCGTCGAAGTCCTCCGGCCGTTCGTCCCACATGCGCAGCAGACGCGCGAAGGGGACGAACATCTTCGCCTTCTCGGAGCTGTAGTTGTAGACCTTCAGCTGGTGCCCGAGCGCCTCGATCACGGCGAGGGGCACGTTCAGCTTCTCGGCCTCGGCGAGCAGCCGCTCCGCGCGCGCGTTGCGCGCCGGACCCTCCGGCTGCTCGTAGTTCTCCGCCATGGCCCGACGCAGCTCGTCGAAGTCCATGGAGTCCACGACGTCACTCACCGGCGACCACCCTCCCCGAAGCCCGGACCGGACCCATGACCTGGGCCGGACCCCGGCTCGGTGTGCGTGGCCCACTCCAGCAGGCCGATGAAGGCGCGGTTCAGGAGCGCCGAGTCCGCCGGCCTGAGCGGCCGCTGGGCCATCAGCAGGGCCTGCCCGTACAGGGACTCCGTGGCCGTCCCGATCAGCTCCCGGTCGGACAGGGAACTGATCCGCCGGATCAGCGGGTTGAGATGGTTGAGCACCAGCCGCGCGCGCGGGGCGCTGCCCCGCAGTGAACCGAGGATGCCCGCCCACAGGTCGTCGGCCTGCTCCTCCGCCTCCGCACGGGCCTGCTCGTGCCGGGCGGACCGGTCGTCCAGGTGCAGCGCGGGCACCGACAGCGGATGGAAGGCCCGCAGCACCACGTCACAGCCCAGGGGGTCGAGCTTCGCCCGCGCGGCCGAGAGGAAGCCCGCCAGCGCCAGCTCGTCGTCCGGGTCCAGCACGTCCAGGTGCGCGGTCACCGTGTCGGCGTCCAGCTCGGCGACCACCGTCCCCGGACGCACCGACGGCAACGCCTCGACCAGCTCGCTGTCGTACGTGTAGCCGCCGTTGACGACCCCGACGCCCTGCGCGGACGCGATCGGCGCGACCTGCCGGTACTCCTCGACCGTCCGCGTGAAGTGCACCACCTGGTGCCGCTGCGCGAACTCCTCCAGGGACAGCCGTCCGTCGGTCGTCTCGAAGGGCAGCCACGGCAGCATCGTGCGCAGCATCTCCCTGTCGTGCCGGGCCAGCGACTTCACGCCCAGGTAGTGCACCGACAGGAAGGCCGCCAGCCGCTCCGGATCACCCGCGGCGAGCCCCGTGAGCCAGCTCCGGATCCGCTCCCCGAGCGCCTCCCGCACGGCCGCCAGCGTCTCGTCCTCGTACAGCGCCTCCCGCGACGCCGTGGGCCGCAGGCTGTCCGTGTCGAGGACGCAGCGCACGAAGAACGCCCAGTCGGGGAGCAACTGTTCGGCCCGCTCGGTGAGCAGCATGCCCTTCAGATGCACCCGGTGGCTCGCCCGCTGTGCCGGGCTGACGGCCGTCGGCAGGACGTACGCGACGCCCCGGATCCCGGCCAGCGGCACGTCCAGCTCTATGGAGTCCAGCGGCGTGAACCCGAACAGGGCGTGACAGTGCCGGGCCAGCGCCACCCGCCGGCCCGCGGGCGAGGGGTACGCCCGGTCCCAGGGCGCCGGCAGATCGGTGACCGCCTCGTCGCCCACCCGGACGTCGTACGGCAGCAGCGACCCGAAGTCCCGCGCCAGGGTCAGCACGCGCGCGGGGGAGAGCCACTCGGCCGCACCGGGCCGCGCGACCAGATGCACGGTGGTGCCCGGCTCGGGACGCGCCTCGTCGGGCAGCGTCCGCACGGTGTACGAGCCGTCGTCGGCGGCCGTCCACTCCACCGGTGGCGCGTCCGGGGTACGGGCGCTGCGGCTGACCACCCGGATGCGCTCGGCGACCACGAAACAGGCGAGCAAACCGATGCCGAACTGCCCCAGGAAGTCCGAGCGGACCTCCTGGATGCCCCCGTCGTCGCGCTTGGAGCTGCGGCCGATCGTGGCGAGGAGGTTGTGCACATCGGCCTCGGTGAGCCCGATGCCCGAGTCCTCCACCCGCAGCGTGCCGCCCTCGGCGAACAGCCGTACCCGGGCGGGCGCGTCGGACTGCTCGGCGCGGCGCGCGGTGATCGCGTCCACCGCGTTCTGCAGCAGTTCGCGCAGGTAGACCTTCGGACTGGAGTACAGGTGGTGCGAGAGCAGGTCCACCAGGCCACGCAGATCGACCTGGAACGTGTGAGGCGACTGGGATGCCTGAGGAGTCTGGGGTGCCTGGGATGACTGTGAGGTCATTGAATCCATCGTCGCAGCGCCGGTGGAGAGGGATTCTGGCGACGGCGGCGGGGTCGGGCGGTCCCGTCGGACGGTGACCGCGGACGGAGGAGGCAGGGCCCGAGTGCTGGGCCCGGGAGTGCGTCATCCTAGGCGCGAACGACCCGCCTGACCAGCGGATTTCAAGGACGTATACGGGATTGTCAGTGGCGTGGTGTGCAATGGATCTCGTGCCCGCGCTCGAAGAACCGCTCAAGAACACGCTCGGCGCCGCCACCGCGAAGGTGATGGCCGAGCACCTCGGCCTGCACACCGTCGGCGATCTGCTGCACCACTACCCCCGCAGATACGAGGAGCGCGGCCAGCTCACCCACCTCGCCGACCTGCCGATGGACGAGCACGTCACGGTGGTCGCCCAGGTCGCCGACGCCCGCCTGCACAGCTTCGCCTCCGCCAAGGCCCCCCGCGGCAAGGGCCAGCGCCTCGAAGTCACCATCACCGACGGCAGCGGCCGCCTCCAGCTCGTCTTCTTCGGCAACGGCGTGCACAAACCCCACAAGGACCTCCTCCCCGGCACCCGCGCCCTCTTCGCCGGCAAGGTCTCCGTCTTCAACCGCCGCCTCCAACTCGCCCACCCGGCCTACGAACTGCTGCGCGGCGACGACGACACGGAGACCGTCGACACCTGGGCCGGCGCCCTCATCCCGATCTACCCGGCCACCGCCAAGCTGGAGTCCTGGAAGATCGCCAAGGCGGTCCAGACGGTCCTCCCGAGCGCCCAGGAGGCCGTGGACCCCCTGCCCGAGTCGTTGCGGGCGGGCCGCGGCCTGGTCTCGCTCCCCGAGGCCCTCTTGAAGATCCACCGTCCCCAGACCAAGGCCGACCGGGACAGCGCCCGCGACCGCCTCAAGTGGGACGAGGCCTTCGTCCTCCAAGTCGCCCTCGCCCGCCGCCGCCACGCCGACGCCCAGCTCCCCGCCGTCGCCCGCCGCCCCGCCCCCGAAGGCCTCCTCACCGCCTTCGACGCCCGCCTCCCCTTCACCCTCACAGAGGGCCAGCAAAAGGTCTCCAAGGAGATCTTCGACGACCTGGCCACCGAACACCCGATGCACCGGCTGCTCCAGGGCGAGGTCGGAAGCGGTAAGACCATGGTGGCCCTCCGAGCCATGCTCGCCGTCGTCGACGCGGGTGGGCAGGCGGCCATGCTCGCGCCCACCGAGGTGCTTGCTCAGCAGCACCACCGGTCGGTGACGGAGATGATGGGGGAGCTGGCCGAGGGCGGGATGCTGGGCGGCGCCGAGCACGCCACCAAGGTGGTGCTGCTCACCGGCTCGATGGGCGCGGCCGCCCGTCGCCAGGCGCTGCTGGACCTGGTCACCGGCGAGGCCGGCATCGCCATCGGCACGCACGCGCTGATCGAGGACAAGGTCCAGTTCCACGACCTGGGCCTGGTCGTCGTGGACGAGCAGCACCGCTTCGGCGTCGAGCAGCGCGACGCCCTGCGCGGCAAGGGCAAACAGCCGCCGCACCTCCTCGTCATGACGGCCACGCCCATCCCGCGCACGGTCGCCATGACCGTCTTCGGCGACCTGGAGACCTCGGTCCTGGACCAGCTCCCCGCCGGCCGCTCACCCATCGCCAGCCATGTCGTCCCGGCCGCCGACAAGCCCCACTTCCTCGCCCGCGCCTGGGAACGCGTCCGCGAGGAGGTGGCGAACGGCCACCAGGCGTACGTCGTCTGCCCGCGCATCGGCGACGACGTCGACGAGCCCGGCGACCCGAAGAAGGCCAGGAAGTCCCCGGAGGACGAGGCCGAGAAGCGCCCCCCGCTCGCCGTCCTCGACGTCGCCGACCAGCTCGCCAAGGGCCCTCTCCAGGGCCTGAGGGTCGAGGTCCTGCACGGCAGGATGCACCCCGACGACAAGGACGCGGTCATGCGCCGCTTCGCCGCCGGCGAGACCCAGGTCCTGGTCGCCACCACGGTCATCGAGGTCGGCGTGAACGTCCCGAACGCCACCGCCATGGTGATCATGGACGCCGACCGCTTCGGTGTCTCCCAGCTGCACCAGCTCCGCGGCCGGGTGGGCCGGGGCTCCGCCGCCGGGCTCTGCCTCCTCGTCACCGAGATGCCCGAGGCCAGCGCCGCCCGCCAGCGCCTGGGCGCCGTCGCCTCCACCCTCGACGGCTTCGAACTCTCCCGCATCGACCTCGAACAACGCCGCGAGGGCGATGTCCTCGGTCAGGCCCAGTCCGGCGCCCGCACCAGCCTCCGCATGCTCACCGTCATCGACGACGAGGAGATCATCGCGGAGGCGAGGGAGGAAGCGGCGGCGGTGGTCGCGGCCGACCCGGACCTGGAGCACCTCCCGGCGCTACGGACAGCCCTGGACGCCCTGTTGGACGAGGAGAGGGAGCAGTACCTGGACAAGGGCTGAGGACCGGCGCCCCCGAGCTGAGGGTCGGCCGCGCCCGCAGCAGGCAACAAGGGGCCGAGGGTCCCCGCGCCCTTCAGGGGCGCGGGGAACTGCGCGAGCAACCCCCACGGACCCGCAGTCGCCCACGACAATCGGACGCACCCCACCAGGCGCCCTCTCCCTCCTCCACCTGCCAGACTGGACCCGTAGCCGCCCCCTGCCACAAGGACCCGAAGATGACCCGCGTGATCGCCGGCGCCGCCGGCGGACGCCGCCTCGCCGTCCCGCCGGGCAACGGCACCCGCCCCACCTCCGACCGCGCCCGGGAGGGCCTCTTCTCCACCTGGCAGTCCCTCCTCGGCGGCCCCCTCCACGGCGAACGGGTCCTCGACCTGTACGCCGGCTCCGGCGCCGTGGGCCTGGAGGCCCTCTCCAGAGGCGCGGGCCACACCCTGCTCGTGGAGGCCGACGCCCGCGCCGCGAGAACGATCCGCGACAACGTCCGATCGCTCGGCCTGCCCGGCGCCGAGGTGAGACCGGGCAAAGCCGAACAGATCATCCAGGGCCCGGCGCCGGCCGAGCCGTACGACCTCGTCTTCCTGGACCCCCCGTACGCCGTCTCGGACGACGATCTTCGGGAGATCCTGCTCACACTCCGTACCGGGGGCTGGCTCGGCGACGAAGCCCTCGTCACCGTGGAGCGCAGCACCAGAGGCGGTGAATTCGCCTGGCCGACCGGTTTCGAAGCCATCAGGGCCCGTCGCTACGGCGAGGGAACGTTTTGGTACGGTCGCGCCGCCTCTACGTGCGAAGACGCACGATGACCGGACCGGAGAGCGAGGGATCCCAAGTGCGCCGTGCCGTCTGTCCCGGGTCGTTCGACCCCATCACCAACGGACACCTCGACATCATTGGCCGCGCCTCCAAGTTGTACGACGAGGTCTATGTCGCGGTGATGATCAACAAGTCCAAGAAGGGCCTCTTCGAGGTCGACGAGCGGATCGAGCTGATCCGCCAGGTCACCGCCGAGTACGCGAACGTACGGGTGGAGGCCTTCCACGGACTGCTGGTCGACTTCTGCAAGCAGCGCGACATCCCGGCCATCGTCAAGGGCCTGCGCGCGGTCAGCGACTTCGACTACGAGCTGCAGATGGCCCAGATGAACATCGGCCTGTCGGGCGTGGAGACCCTCTTCGTGCCCACCAACCCCACCTACAGCTTCCTGTCGTCCTCCCTGGTCAAGGAGGTCGCCACCTGGGGCGGCGACGTCTCCCACCTGGTGCCCCCGCTGGTCCTCGAAGCGCTGGCCGAGCGACTGAAGCGGGACTGAGCGGACGAACGTCCCCCGCTGGCCGTACAGTCGACCCGACCGTCTCCAACACAGCTGTAGAGAGTGGCGAGCACACGGTGGACCACACGGTGGACGTGCAGAAGAAGCTCGACGAGATCGTCTCGGTGGTCTCCGGCGCCCGATCCATGCCCATGTCGGCCTCGTGCGTGGTCAACCGCGCCGAACTGCTCTCCCTGCTCGACGAACTGCGCGCGGCCCTGCCCGACTCCCTCGCCCAGGCGCGGGAGCTGATCGGCGACCGCGACCACATGGTCGAGCGGGCCCGCCAGGAGGCCGAGCGGATCGTCGCGAACGCGCACGCCGAGCGCGGCTCCCTGATCTCCGACACCGAGGTCGCCCGCCGCTCCCAGAACGAGGCCGACCGCATCCTCGGCGAGGCCCGCCGGGAGGCCGAGGAGGTCCGCGCCGAGGCCGACGAGTACGTCGACTCCAAGCTCGCCAACTTCGAGGTCGTCCTCACCAAGACCCTCGGTTCGGTGGGCCGTGGCCGCGAGAAGCTCCTGGGCACGGGTCCCGGCCTCGACGAGCAGGGCTACGAGGACGAGGACGCCCCCGAGCGCAGCCACGACCCCGAGACCCTGCGCAAGGACGCCGACGCCTACGTGGACGCCAAGCTCGGCGCCTTCGAGGCGGTCCTCGCCAAGACCCTGGAGGCCGTCGGCCGCGGCCGGCAGAAGCTGCACGGCCGGATCGCCACCGACGACCTCGGCGCCCTCGCCCTGAACGACGACGGCACCTCCCCGCAGCCCACCAGCGACGCCGACTACCTGGCCGGCCTCGCCGAGCTGGCCGACACCCCCGCCTCCCAGTCCCCGTCCCTGCCGGAGCAGCCCTCGTACGGGCAGCAGCAGGACTCCTACGGGGCGACGGCGTACCAGCAGGACCCCTACGGCTACCAGCAGCAGTACGCCCAGCCCCAGCAGGCCGCCGACCCCTACGGCTACCAGCAGGCCGACCCGTACGCGGCCGGCTACCCGCAGCAGCCCGCGTACGACCCGAACCAGGGGCAGCAGGGCCCCCAGGGGCACCAGGACCAGCAGGGGCACCAGGGGTACGCGCAGCCGCAGGGGAACACGCTCGACGAGACCAGCCTCTTCGACACCACCATGATCACGGCGGAGCAGTTGCGCCGCTACGAGCAGGGCCGCTGACAGCGGATTGGGCCGATAGCGAAAGGTCCAGTATCCTGGCTCTTCGGTCGCGTGTACGTCCGCGATCAACGCTGCCCGGGATCATCGAAGGGCGGTGTTCTCGAGTTTCAAGATCGAAAGCAGGAATGGCCCTGAACGCCCGCCTCGACCACCGCAACCCTCTCGTGTTCGACACACACGAGCTGGGGCGGCGTCCTGGCGCGCTGCAGCGCCTGACCCGCGAGATCGACGCTCCCAAGGATCTCGGGATCCACGGAGTGATCGGAGTGCCGGAAGGCGCGCCGGTGGAACTCGGACTCCGTCTGGAGTCGGTCATGGAAGGTGTGCTTGTCACAGGCACCGCCCGTGCACGGGCCAAGGGGGAGTGCGTAAGGTGTCTGGAGCCGCTGGAGCTGGAGCTCGAAGCGGACTTCCAGGAGATGTTCTCGTACCCTGACGCCGACGACCGGGGCCGCCCCAAGGCGGAGCCGGCCGACGACGCCGAGGAAGACGAGGACAGGCTCTTCATCGAGGACGGCCTGTTCGACCTCGAACCCGTGCTGCGCGATGCGGTGGTGCTCGCACTGCCGATGCAGCCGGTGTGCCAGGACGACTGCCCCGGCCTGTGCTCCGAGTGCGGAGCCCGGCTCGCGGACGACCCGGACCACCACCACGACGCCGTCGACATCCGTTGGGCGGCACTGCAGGGACTCGCCGGTTCACTCGAAGACGGCGAGAAGGACGAGATGAGCGGCGCCGATTCCGGTGTCGACGAGAAGCAGGAGAAGTAGCCGTGGCTGTTCCGAAGCGGAAGATGTCGCGCAGCAACACGCGCCACCGCCGGTCGCAGTGGAAGGCTGCGGTCCCCACCCTGGTTGCGTGCGAGCGCTGCCACGAGCCCAAGCTGCAGCACATCGCGTGCCCGTCTTGCGGCACCTACAACAAGCGCCAGGTCCTCGAGGTCTGAGCGGCTGGTGAGAGGCTCTATGTCTGACGCCAAGGCGGAGACCAACGCCAAGAAAAAGGCGGAGAACACAGCCTCGTCCCACACGCTTCTGGAAGGGCGGCTCGGCTACCAGCTCGAGTCCGCCCTTCTGGTGCGTGCGCTGACGCACCGTTCGTACGCGTACGAGAACGGCGGTCTGCCCACCAACGAGCGCCTGGAGTTCCTCGGGGACTCCGTCCTCGGCCTCGTGGTCACGGACACGCTGTACCGCACCCACCCCGACCTGCCCGAAGGCCAACTGGCCAAGCTGCGGGCCGCGGTGGTCAACTCTCGTGCGCTGGCGGAGGTGGGCCGCGGGCTCGACCTCGGCTCCTTCATCCGGCTCGGCCGGGGTGAAGAGGGCACAGGCGGCCGGGACAAGGCATCCATCCTCGCCGACACCCTCGAAGCGGTGATCGGTGCGGTCTATCTCGACCAGGGGCTCGACTCCGCGGCGGAGCTGGTGCACCGCCTGTTCGACCCGTTGATCGAGAAGTCCTCGAACCTCGGAGCCGGCCTGGACTGGAAGACCAGTCTCCAGGAGCTCACCGCGACCGAGGGGCTCGGCGTGCCCGAGTACCTGGTCACGGAGACCGGCCCCGACCACGAGAAGACCTTCACAGCTGCCGCCCGCGTCGGAGGCGTCTCGTACGGCACCGGCACCGGCCGCAGCAAGAAGGAAGCGGAGCAGCAGGCGGCCGAGTCCGCCTGGCGTGCGATCCGCGCCGCGGCGGACGAGCGGGCGAAGGCGGCGGCGGCCGAGGCCGTGGCCGCGGCCGCCGCCGACGACACCGCGGACACACCTTCGGACACCGCCCCGGCGTGACGCCGAGGGCTGCCGCCCCCGAAGCCCCGCGAGGGGACGAGGGGGCGGCTTCGGCGCGTTGTCAGGTGCGGGTGTGTGGGGGCTGGTCGCGCAGTTCCCCGCGCCCCTGAAAAGCAGAGGCTGCGCCCCGTGCTTTTTCGGCCCGAAAGGGCCGTAGGCCCTTACGGGGCGCGGGGAACTGCGCGAGAAGCCCCACCGGACCCGCACCCACCCCCCGACCTCACCCCTTCACGCCCCCCGCTCAACCCCCGGAGGACCCCGTGCCCGAACTGCCCGAGGTCGAGGTCGTCCGACGCGGTCTGGAACGCTGGGTGGCGCACCGCACCGTCGCCGACGTCGAGGTGCTGCATCCCCGGGCGATCCGCCGTCACCTGGCCGGCCCGGAGGACTTCGCGCACCGGCTCAAGGGGCACCGCATCGGTGAGCCCAGCCGGCGTGGGAAGTACCTGTGGCTGCCCGTGGAGGACACCGGGATCGCCGTTCTCGCGCACCTCGGCATGAGCGGCCAGCTGCTCGTGCAGCCGCACGACGCGGTCGACGAGAAGCACCTCAGGATCCGTGTCCGCTTCGCGGACGACCTCGCCACCGAACTGCGCTTCGTCGACCAACGCACCTTCGGGGGACTGTCGTTGCACGACACCACCTCCGACGGTCTGCCGGACGTCATCGCGCACATCGCCCGCGACCCCCTCGACCCGCAGTTCGACGCCGAGGCCTTCCACCAGGCACTGCGGCGGAAGCGTACGACGATCAAACGGGCCCTGCTCGACCAGTCGTTGATCAGCGGGGTCGGCAACATCTACGCGGACGAGGCGCTCTGGCGGGCGAGGATCCACTACGAGCGCCCCACCGCCGGTTTCACCCGCCCGCGCACCACCGAACTCCTGGGCCACGTACGGGATGTGATGAACGCGGCCCTCGCGGTGGGCGGCACCAGCTTCGACAGCCTCTACGTCAACGTGAACGGCGAGTCGGGGTACTTCGACCGGTCCCTGGACGCGTACGGCCGTGAGGGGCTGCCGTGCCGCCGCTGTGCCACGCCCATGCGGCGGCGGCCGTGGATGAACCGGTCCAGCTACTTCTGCCCGACGTGTCAGCGGGCGCCGCGCGTCGCGTCGTAGCGCTCGCGGGACCGGAGCACCTCCTCCATGCGGTCCTCCACACAGGTGATGAGGGCCAGCAGGCGCTCGGAGACCTCGCGGCCGAGCGGAGTGAGGCTGTAGTCGACGCGGGGCGGGTTGGTGGGCTGCGCGTCGCGGTGGACCAGGCCGTCGCGCTCCAGGGCGTGCAGCGTCTGGGAGAGCATCTTCTCGCTGACGCCGTCGACGCGGCGCCGCAGCTCGTTGAAGCGGAGCGAGCTCTCGTGCAGCGCGCCCATCGTGAGGACGCCCCAACGGCCCGTGACGTGCTCCAGGGTGCCCCGGGAAGGACAGTTCCTGGCGAACACGTCGAAGGCGAACTCGTCGACGTTCACGGCGTCCGTGCCCGCGAGGGCCCGCGCGGGCGTCACAGCGGTCTGCGCGGCTGATTCCATACCCCGAGGATACTCCGGCACAGCGCTAGCCAGAAGATTGCACTAACTGTTGGTTAGCGAGGTCGTCTCAGTAGCCGAAATCCTGCGTCCACCACGGGCCGCCGTCGCCCAGGACGACGCCGACTCCGAGGGTCTTGAAGTCGCAGTTCAGGATGTTCGCCCGGTGGCCGGGGCTGTTCATCCAGGCCTCCATGACCGCTTCGGCGGTGGCCTGGCCGCGGGCGATGTTCTCGCCGCCGAGGCCGGTGATCCCGAGGGCGGCCGCGCGGTCCCAGGGGTCCGAGCCGTCGGGGTCGGTGTGGTCGAAGAAGCCGCGCAGGGCCATGTCCTCGCTGAACGCCTCGGCCAGCTTCGCCAGGTCGCTGTTGGCCGCCACCGGCTGGCAGCCCGCCTTGGCCCGCTCCTCGTTGACCAGCAGGAGGACCGCGGCCTCGGCCTGGGTCTCGGAGGAGAGCTCCGCCGGAGAAGTGGTGTCCTTCTCCTTGCCCTTCTCCTTCTCCTTGGTGGGCTTCTCGGAGGGCGTCTTGGTCTTCTGCGAGCCGGGGACCTTGTCCGCCTCCTCGGCGGGCTTCTTCTCGGACGGCGTGGTCGAGGGGGCCGGGGTCGTAGGAGAGGCCTCGCGCTGGGCGTCGCGGCTGGTGGACTCGTCCTCGCGCTGTTCCTGCGCGGCGCCGTCCGTACCACCCTGCTGGATGGGCGCACCCGTCGGCGAGCCGGCGGGGACCACCGTCTCGTTGGCGTTGCCGCCACTGATCGTGTACTGGTCGCCGCCCGGCAGGACCCCGGTGGCCACCGCGACGGTGCCGAGGGCGACGGCGGCGGAGACACCGAGGAGACCGGTCTTCACGGGCGTCACGGTCTTCTTCTTGCGGCGGCGCGAGCCACCGCTCCGCGCGGAGGCCTTGGCGTCGGCCTCCAGGAACTCGGCGAACCCGTACAGGTTCTCCGGACCGTAGTGCGGCTCATCGGAGACGAAGCCTCGGTCAGTGACCCCGGCGGCGCGGCCCCCCCTGGCGGCGCGGCCGGCGGCGGAGCGTCGGTGGCGTCCCATGTCTTGGCCTTCCTCGTCCTTGCGGTGTCCTGCGGTCAACGTTGGGGAGTCCGTCAACGTTGTGATCGTGTTCTTCACGAATCTCACACGAAGGAGTGAGTTTCATATGAGATTCATTGGGTCGGGACGGTACAGCATGGCGCCAGGGGAGGGAGAGACCCAGGAGACATTGGCCCGTTAGCGTGCAGGCATGAGCGAGGATGTACGGCTGGTCGCCTGGGTGCGTGGACGGGTGCAAGGTGTGGGTTTCCGCTGGTTCACCCGGGCCAGGGCCCTGGAGATCGGCGGCCTGAGTGGTTTTGCTCTCAATTTGGCCGACGGACGGGTCCAGGTGGTCGCCGAGGGCCCGCGCGAGGCGTGCCAGGGGCTGCTGGAGTGGCTCCAGAGTGACGACACGCCCGGGCGCGTGGTGGGTGTGACCGAGATCTGGGACACACCGCGAGGGGGGTACGAGGGCTTCGCCATCCGCTGATCCGCCGGGCGTGAGGAGCCGGGCGAGAGCGGAGGGGAGCGCCACCGGCATATGCCAGGAGCATGCACAAACCAGAAATGTGCAGGTGATTGCCAAGACGCGTTTGTCGTGGCAGGCTCCGACGAAAGGATGATCCCCTCGCTCCGCCGGCCAGGAGAGGTCCCGGAAACGCCGCAGCGTCGCCCGTTCGGGGCCGCGCGGCAGTGGGATGCCCGCCATTGCGGGGCGTGATCGTGTTGACCGTCAAACTTTTTGGTGAGACGCTAAAAGCAACCCCGCGCACCTTAGCTGTTTGGCATGAAGACGGCAGCAAAAACTCAACAGTGCCAAGCATCGCGGGTGCGTTTCCCTCACGACCCACACCGCTTCGGTCGGTCACTCAGTGTGGAGGACCATCCATCATGGCAAAGGCGCTTCTCGGTTACGTCGGCGGCTCCGACCCGCGACTCCTCGCCGAGATGCGACGGCTCCAGCAGCGTGTCCAGGACCTGGAATCCGAGCTCGGACGCATCCAGGCGGAGAACGACGCGCTGACGGCTGCCGCTTCTCACGACTCGCTCATGGAGCTCGACGCACGCCAGGCGGAGCCTGCGCTCACCTGATCACTGCATCGCAGCACGACAGACAGCAGTGGTTGGGCTGCCCGTATCAACCGCTAAGTTGTCAGATCTGCAAGGGACGCCTTCTCTCGAGGCGTCCCTTCTTTCTGTCCCAAGTTGTTCCGAGCCCCGCCTCGGTCCCCGGCCCCCGAACCCACCTCACCCTCTTTAACGTCTGATGTGCCCTGCACGTTCATGGGCGAAACCGCGCGTTCATGGAGTGAGACAAGGCCGGAAGGTAGAGTCCAGCGCCGTGCACCTCAAGGCCCTGACCCTCCGAGGGTTCAAATCGTTCGCCTCGGCGACCACGCTCCGGTTCGAACCGGGCATCACGTGCGTCGTCGGGCCCAACGGTTCGGGCAAGTCCAACGTCGTGGACGCGCTCAGCTGGGTCATGGGCGAACAGGGCGCCAAGTCGCTGCGCGGCGGAAAGATGGAGGACGTCATCTTCGCCGGCACCACCGGGCGTCCCCCGCTCGGCCGCGCGGAGGTGTCCCTGACCATCGACAACTCCGACGGGGCCCTCCCCATCGAGTACTCCGAGGTCACGATCACGCGGATCATGTTCCGCAACGGCGGCAGCGAGTACCAGATCAACGGCGACACCTGCCGACTCCTCGACATCCAGGACCTGCTCTCCGACTCCGGCATCGGCCGCGAGATGCACGTCATCGTCGGCCAGGGCCAGCTCGACTCCGTCCTGCACGCCGACCCCATGGGCCGCCGCGCCTTCATCGAGGAGGCCGCCGGGGTCCTCAAGCACCGCAAGCGCAAGGAGAAGGCGCTCCGGAAACTGGACGCCATGCAGGCCAACCTGGCCCGCGTCCAGGACCTCACCGACGAACTCCGCCGCCAGCTCAAGCCGCTGGGCCGCCAGGCCGCCGTCGCCCGCCGGGCCGCCGTCATCCAGGCCGACCTGCGCGACGCACGCCTGCGCCTGCTCGCCGACGATCTCGTACGCCTCCACGCGGCGCTCCGTACGGAGGTCGCCGACGAGGCCGCGCTGAAGCAGCGCAAGGAGGCCGCCGAGAGCGAGCTGAAGAAGGCGCTCCAGCGGGAGGCCCAGCTGGAGGGGGAGGTGCGCCGGCTCGCTCCGCGCCTCCAGCGCGCCCAGGAGACCTGGTACGAGCTGTCGCAGCTCGCCGAACGGGTGCGCGGCACGATCTCCCTGGCGGACGCCCGGGTCAAGAGCGCCACCTCCGCGCCCCCCGAGGAGCGGCGCGGCCGTGACCCGGAGGACATGGAGCGCGAGGCGGCCCGCATCCGCGAACAGGAGGCCGAACTCGAAGCGGCTCTGGAGGCGGCCGAGCGGGCCCTGGAGGACACGGTCGAGCACCGCGCCGAGCTGGAGCGCGAACTGATGGTCGAGGAACGCCGGCTGAAGGACGTCGCCCGTTCCATCGCCGACCGCCGCGAGAGCCTCGCCCGCCTGGGCGGACAGGTCAACGCCGCCCGCTCCCGGGCGGCCTCGGCCCAGTCCGAGATCGACCGCCTCGCCGCCGCCCGTGACGAGGCACGCGAACGCGCCGCCGCGGCGCAGGAGGAGTACGAGGCGCTCAAGGCCGAGGTCGACCACCTCGACGCCGACGACTCCGACCTGGCCGAACAGCACGACGCCGCGAAGCGCGCCCTGGCCGAGGCCGAGGCCGCCCTCGCCGCCGCCCGCGAGGCCACGACCACAGCCGAACGCCGCCGCGCCGCCACTCAGGCCCGCCACGAAGCCCTCGCCCTGGGCCTGCGCCGCAAGGACGGCACGGGCGCGCTGCTCGGTGCGAAGGACCGGCTCGGGGGGTTGCTGGGTCCGGCCGCCGAGCTCCTGACGGTGACCCCGGGGCACGAGGTCGCACTGGCGGCGGCCTTCGGCGCGGCCGCCGACGCGATCGCCGTGACGAGCCCGGCCTCCGCCGCCGAGGCCATCCGCCTGCTGCGCAAACAGGACGCGGGCCGGGCGGCCCTGCTGCTGGCAGGGGCGCCCGAAGACCTGACCTCCGCCTCGCCAAGGGGCGTGGGGAACGGCGTGACCAGCCACGACGGACCCACGGACGACAGGCACCCCCTCCCTGCATCCCCTCCCGCATACTTCGCCGCGGACCTGGTCCGAGCCCCCTCCGACCTCACCCCCGCAGTCCGCCGCCTCCTCCACCGCATCGTCGTCGTGGACACCCTCGAAGACGCCGAGGCCCTCGTCTACGCGCGCCCCGACCTCACCGCGGTCACCGCCGAGGGCGACCTGCTCGGAGCCCACTTCGCCCACGGCGGCTCGGCCGGGGCACCGAGCCTGCTGGAGGTGCAGGCCGCCGTCGACGAGGCGGCGGCCGAGCTGGAGGAACTGGCCGTACGGTGCGAGGAGTTGGCCGAGGCCCAGCAGAACGCGGTCGAGCTGCGCCGCGAGCGGGCCGGAACCGTGGAGGAGCTGGGGGAGCGGCGCCGGGCGGGCGAGCGGGAGAAGTCCGCCGTCGCCCAGCAGCTCGGGCGGCTGGCCGGGCAGGCGCGAGGCGCCGCCGGGGAGGCCGAGCGGTCCACGGCCGCCGCCGCACGCGCCCAGGAGGCGCTCGACAAGGCCGTACAGGACGCCGAGGAGCTGGCCGAACGGCTCGCGGTGGCCGAGGAGATGCCCGTCGAGGAGGAGCCGGACACCTTCGTACGGGATCGGCTCGCGGCGGACGGGGCCAACGCGCGGCAGACCGAGATGGAGGCCCGCCTCCAGGTGCGGACGCACGAGGAGCGGGTCAAGGGGCTCGCGGGGCGCGCGGATTCGCTCGACCGCGCCGCGCGCGCCGAGCGCGAGGCGCGGGCGCGAGCCGAACAGCGCAGGGCACGGCTGCGGCACGAGGCGGCCGTGGCCGAGGCCGTCGCCTCCGGCGCCCGGCAGCTGCTCCGCCACGTCGAGGTCTCCCTCGGGCGCGCGGAGCGGGAACGCACCGCCGCCGACGCGGCCAAGGCACGCCGCGAGCAGGAACTCGGGCAGGCTCGTGGCGAGGGGCGTGAGCTCAAGGCGGAGCTGGACAAGCTGACCGACTCCGTCCACCGGGGCGAGGTGCTCGGTGCCGAGAAGCGGATGCGGATCGAGCAGCTGGAGACCAAGGCGCTGGAGGAGCTGGGCGTCGAACCGGAGGGGCTGATCGCGGAGTACGGACCCGACCAGCTGGTCCCGCCGTCGCCGCCGGCGGAGGGGGAGGAGCTGCCGGAGGACCCGGAGCATCCCCGCAACCAGCCGAAGACGTTCCACCGGGCCGAGCAGGAGAAGCGGCTCAGGGCGGCCGAGCGGGCGTACCAGCAGCTCGGCAAGGTCAATCCGCTGGCGCTGGAGGAGTTCGCGGCGCTGGAGGAGCGGCACAAGTTCCTCAGCGAGCAGCTGGAGGACCTGAAGAAGACCCGCGCCGATCTGCTGCAGGTGGTGAAGGAGGTCGACGAGCGGGTCGAGCAGGTCTTCACCGAGGCGTACTGGGACACCGCACGGGAGTTCGAGGGGGTGTTCGGCCGGCTCTTCCCGGGAGGCGAGGGACGGCTGATCCTCACCGACCCGGACAACATGCTCACCACCGGCGTCGACGTCGAGGCCAGGCCGCCGGGCAAGAAGGTCAAGCGGCTGTCCCTGCTCTCCGGCGGGGAGCGTTCGCTGACCGCCGTCGCCATGCTGGTGTCGATCTTCAAGGCGCGGCCCAGCCCGTTCTATGTGATGGACGAGGTCGAGGCGGCGCTCGACGACACCAACCTCCAGCGGCTGATCCGGATCATGCAGGAGCTGCAGGAGGCGTCGCAGCTGATCGTGATCACCCACCAGAAGCGGACCATGGAGGTCGCCGACGCGCTGTACGGCGTGTCGATGCAGGGCGACGGTGTCTCGAAGGTGATCAGCCAGCGGCTGCGTTAGGCGATTCCGAGCGCGGGTAGGCGGGGCTGGTCCAGCAGATCATCAGGCCCGTTCCCCCGACATCGGCGACGTGCCCGCCGAGGAGTACAGACGTGACCAGCACAGCGCAGCCCAGGGCAGGAGCTCGCGGCGCCCAGCCCGACCATCTCTCGCACGTGATCTTCATCGCGGCGGCGGCCGCGATGGGCGGCTTCCTCTTCGGCTACGACAGCGCCGTGATCAACGGCGCCGTCGAGGCCATCCGCCACCGCTACGACATCGGCTCCACGGCCCTGGCACAGGTCATCGCCGTCGCCCTCATCGGCTGCGCCGTCGGGGCGGCCACCGCGGGACGGATAGCCGACCGCATCGGCCGCATCCGGTGCATGCAGATCGCGGCCGCCCTCTTCACGGTCAGCGCCGTCGGTTCCGCGCTCCCCTTCGCGCTCTGGGACCTCGCCTTCTGGCGGACCGTCGGCGGCTTCGCCATCGGCATGGCGTCCGTCATCGGCCCCGCCTACATCGCCGAGGTCGCCCCGCCCGCCTACCGGGGCCGCCTCGGCTCGTTCCAGCAGGCCGCGATCGTCGTCGGCATCGCCGTCTCCCAGCTCGTCAACTGGGGCATCCTCAACGCCGCCGACGGCGACCAGCGCGGTGAACTGCTCGGCCTGGAGGCCTGGCAGATCATGCTCGGCGTCATGGTCGTCCCGGCCGTGCTCTACGGCCTGCTCTCCTTCGCGATCCCCGAGTCCCCGCGCTTCCTGATCTCCGTCGGCAAGCACGAGCGCGCCCGTGAGGTGCTTGCCGAGGTCGAGGGCGACGACGTCGACCTGGACGCCCGGGTGGCCGAGATCGAGTCGGCCATGCGGCGCGAGGACAAGTCGACCTTCAAGGACCTGCTCGGCGGCAGCTTCCTCTTCAAGCCGATCGTCTGGATCGGCATCGGCCTGTCGGTCTTCCAGCAGTTCGTGGGCATCAACGTCGCCTTCTACTACTCCGCGACGCTGTGGCAGTCCGTGGGCGTCGACCCCAGCGAGTCGTTCTTCTACTCCTTCACGACCTCGATCATCAACATCGTCGGCACCGTCATCGCGATGATCTTCGTCGACCGGATCGGCCGCAAGCCGCTCGCCCTCATCGGCTCCGTCGGCATGGTCATCGGCCTCGCCCTCGAAGCCTGGGCCTTCTCCTACGACCTCGTCGACGGCAAGCTCCCCGCCACCCAGGGCTGGGTCGCCCTGATCGCCGCCCATGTCTTCGTCCTCTTCTTCGCCCTCTCCTGGGGCGTCGTCGTCTGGGTCATGCTCGGCGAGATGTTCCCCAACCGGATCCGCGCCGCGGCCCTCGGCGTCGCGGCCTCCGCCCAGTGGATCGCCAACTGGGCCATCACCGCGAGCTTCCCGTCCCTGGCCGACTGGAACCTCTCCGTCACGTACGTGATCTACACGGTCTTCGCCGCGCTCTCCATCCCGTTCGTCTGGAAGTTCGTGAAGGAGACGAAGGGCAAGGCGCTGGAGGAGATGGGCTAGGGGGAGTCTCGAACCTCACCGCCGTCCCGGCCCGACCGCCGAGCGGGCCGGGGCAGCGGTTCGCCGGGGTGGGCGAAGGTCAGCCGGCGAGGCGCGGCAGTACCCGCTCGGCGAACAGGCGCAGACCCCGCCACCCCTCCTCGAGGGGCATCCCGCCGGCCAGCGGATGCAGGACGTAGTTGTCCAGGCCCAGCGCCACGCACTCGTCCGGCGTGACGATCCGGTACACGCCCTCCGCGCGCAGCTCCGCCACCGTCGACGCCCCCGACCGCACGGCCGACCGGATGCCGGCCGACTGCCAGGAGGCGTACGTCCGCGCCTCGTGCAGGAAGTGGCCGCCGTACTCGGCCCACGCCCGGTCCGGATCCTCCGCGACGTGCAGCAGCGGCGTCTCGGCGGCGGGCATCATCGTCCAGCCCTCCGTGCCGTACTCCACGAGCCGCTCCTTGTAGTACGACTCCAGCTCCGGCAGATGCGCGCTCGGGAAGAAGGGGAGTCCCAGACGTGCCGCCCGGCGCGCGGCCGCCCTGGAGGAACCGCCGACCAGCAGCAGCGGATGGGGCTCGGTGCCCGGACGCGGGGTGACCCGGACCGTGCGCCCCCGGTAGGCGAACGGCTCGCCCGTCCACGCCCGGAGCAGCGTCTCCAGCACCTCGTCCTGCAGCGTGCCGCGCCTCTCCCACTCCACGTCGAACTGCGCGTACTCCTCCGGCCGGTACCCGATCCCGGCCACGGTCACCAGCCGCCCGCCGCTCACCAGATCCAGTACGGCGATGTCCTCCGCCAGCCGCAGCGGATCGTGCAGCGGCCCGATCATCGCCGACACGGTGACCGCGATCCGCCGCGTGGCCCCGAACACCGCCCCCGCGAAGACGAACGGCGACGGCAGCCAGTTGTTCTCGACTCCGTGGTGCTCCTCCGTCTGCACGGTGGCGATGCCCTGCTCGTCGGCGTACGCGGCCATCTCGACGGCGGCCCGGTAGCGGGCCCGCAGCGAGCTGGGCGTGGCGCCGGGCTCGACCAGATTGAAACGGACGACCGTGACGGGCATGGGGACCCCCTTCGGGCGGCTGTGAAGGGGGACGTTAGCTGACGGTTCGTCAGGTAGCCAGGGGTGTGGAAGAGCCGTGTCCCCCCGTACGGCGATCGAACGCGTCGGGGACCGGTCCCGCATACTGGTCCCGTTATGGAACTCATCCTTGCTGTAGTCATCGCCGTGGTCGTGCTCGGCGTGCTGGGCGGGCTCGTCGTAGGCAGCCGCAGGAAGAAGCCGCTGCCCCCGGCTCCCCCCACGACACCCGACATCACCGCCCCCCCGGCCGAGCCGCACGTCGGCGACGAGGCCGAGACGCCGCGCGACGAACCGCGCCGGACGATCGAGGAGGTGGATCTCCCCGACGGTTCGGCGTCGGCGCCCGTGGCCGTCGCGGAACCGCCCGCCGCCCCCGAGATCGAGATCCCCGAACCGACCGCCGGCCGTCTGGTACGGCTGCGCGCCCGGCTCTCCCGCTCCCAGAACGCGCTGGGCAAGGGGCTGCTCACGCTGCTCTCGCGCGAGCACCTCGACGACGACACCTGGGAGGAGATCGAGGACACCCTCCTCACCGCCGACGTGGGCGTCCAGCCCACCCAGGAGCTGGTCGAACGGCTGCGCGAGCGGGTGAAGGTGCTCGGCACCCGCACCCCGGCGGAGCTGCGCACGCTGCTGCGCGAGGAGCTGCTGAAGATCCTCGTCCCCGAGTTCGACCGCGCGGTCCACACCGAGTCGCCGCTCGACACCCCGGGCATCGTGATGGTCGTCGGCGTCAACGGCACCGGCAAGACCACGACCACCGGCAAGCTCGCGCGCGTCCTCGTCGCCGACGGCAAGAACGTCGTCCTCGGCGCCGCCGACACCTTCCGTGCCGCGGCCGCCGACCAGCTCCAGACCTGGGGCGAGCGCGTCGGTGCCCGTACCGTGCGCGGTCCCGAGGGCGGCGACCCGGCGTCGATCGCCTTCGACGCGGTCAAGGAGGGCATCGAGGAGGGCGCCGACGTCGTCCTCATCGACACCGCCGGCCGGCTGCACACCAAGACCGGCCTCATGGACGAGCTCGGCAAGGTCAAGCGCGTCGTCGAGAAGCACGCGCCGCTGGACGAGATCCTGCTCGTCCTCGACGCCACCACCGGTCAGAACGGTCTCGTCCAGGCGCGGGTCTTCGCCGAGGTCGTCGACATCACCGGCATCGTCCTCACCAAGCTCGACGGCACCGCCAAGGGCGGCATCGTGATCGCCGTGCAGCGCGAGCTGGGGGTGCCCGTGAAGCTCGTCGGCCTGGGAGAGGGAGCGGACGACCTGGCGCCGTTCGAGCCCGAGGCGTTCGTGGATGCGCTCATCGGCGACTGACAGGCCGCAGGAGCCTCCGAAATTTCGGAAGTGGTAGCGGAGAAGCGCCCGCCCCCGAGGTGCAGTCGGGGACGGGCGCTTCGCTGTGCGGGCAGCGGCCGGGGTCAGGCCCGGGACCGGTGCGCCACATAGGCCAGGGTGCCCAGCAGCAGTCGCGCGGCCGGTGGCCTGGTCGCCGAGTCGAGCGCGGGGGAGCGGAGCCAGCGGACCGGGCCGAGGCCGCCGCGGTCGGACGGCGGGGCGGTGACATGGGTGCCGGGGCCGAGACCGCGCAGGTCCAGGGCGGAGGGGTCGTCCCAGCCCATGCGGTAGAGCAGGGAGGGCAGCTCGGCTGCGGCGCCGGGGGCGACGAAGAAGTGGGCGCGGCCCTCGGGGGTGGCGATCACGGGGCCGACGGGGAGGCCCATGCGTTCCAGGCGGGCCACGGCGTGTCGCCCGGCCGACTCGGCGACCTCGATCACGTCGAACGAGCGGCCCACCGGCAGCATCACGGAGGCGCCGGGGAACTCGGCCCAGGCCTCGGTCACCTCGTCGAGCGTCGCTCCGGCGCGGACGGGAGGCGCGAAGCCGAGGGGATGCGCGCCGGGCGCGGAGCAGGTGGTCCTGCCGCACGAGCACGCGCCCGAAGCCGTCCGCGCGCCGGGGACGACGTCCCATCCCCAGAGGCCGGTGAACTCGGCCACGGCCGTGCACTCCGAGGTACGGCCGCGTCGACGCGTGCCGGATCGCATCTCCCGGATGCCGCCGATCGTGAAGCCCATGCCCCCTCCAACGGGTCCAGCGCGCGGGTGGTTACGCGACGGAGTCGTCATGCGACGCTCTGCTTCCGCGCGGGCGGCGCACCACGGCACCACGGGTGGTGCGGTCGGCGACGCGCGCCCCTGAATGCATCGCTCCGCCCGCTCCCGGCCGTCATGTGTCAAGTGAATCGCGGACGAGCGACCGTTAGTTCATTCGAAGGGGTGGCGAATGGTGGCGTTTCTGGAATCGCCGTGGCCGGACGCGTGATCGTAGGATTACTTTGAGTGCACGGGGTCTGGGGACGTACACGCTCGTGGGTATGCCGGAGGCAAGTCGTCTTTCCGTTCGATGGGTGACGAAGGTCGGACGTACGGCGTGGTAACCGGCATTCTGGTAGGGCTTGGCGCACACAGCGCACAAGTGGTTTCAGGGATGGGGGCGTTCCAGTGGGCGGCAACGGCGGAAGTGGCACGAACGCTGAGAAGCGCCCGAACGAACTGCTCGGTTCGTGGTTCGTCCGCAGCGGCTGGTCCAAGGGCGAGCTCGCCCGGCAGGTGAACCGCCGGGCCCGCCAGCTCGGCGCCAACCACATCTCCACCGACACCTCCCGCGTACGACGGTGGCTCGACGGGGAGAACCCGCGCGAGCCGATCCCGCGGATCCTGTCCGAGCTGTTCTCCGAGCGGTTCGGCTGTGTCGTCGCCGTGGAGGACCTGGGGCTGCGCGCGGCCCACCAGTCCCCGTCCGTCTCCGGTGTCGACCTGCCCTGGACGGGCCCGCAGACCGTGGCGCTGATCAGCGAGTTCTCGCGCAGCGACCTGATGCTGGCGCGGCGCGGCTTCCTCGGGAGCTCGCTCGCCCTCTCCGCGGGCCCGGCCCTCATCGAGCCGATGCAGCGCTGGCTCGTCCCCGCACCCCCCGCCCCGCGCGCCGAGCCCGAGCCGTCGCCCGTCGCCCGCCGCGCCGGCCGGCTCTCCCAGCCGGAGCTGGACCTCCTCGAATCCACGACCGTGATGTTCCGGCAGTGGGACGCCCAGTGCGGCGGCGGTCTGCGCCGCAAGGCGGTCGTCGGCCAGCTGCACGAGGTGACCGACCTCCTCCAGGAGCCGCAGCCCGAGGCCACCACCCGGAGGCTGTTCAAGGTCGCCGCCGAACTGGCCGAACTGGCCGGCTGGATGAGCTACGACATCGGGCTCCAGCCGACCGCCCAGAAGTACTTCGTCCTCGCCCTGCACGCGGCCAAGGAGGCGGGCGACAAGCCCCTCGGTTCGTACGTCCTGTCCAGCATGAGCCGCCAGATGATCCACCTCGGCCGCCCCGACGACGCGCTCGAACTGATCCATCTCGCCCAGTACGGCAGCCGTGACTGCGCGAGCCCCCGCACCCAGTCGATGCTGTATGCGATGGAGGCCCGCGCCTACGCCAACATGGGCCAGCCCGGCAAGTGCAAACGGGCCGTGCGGATGGCCGAGGATGTCTTCGCGGACGCCGAGGAGTGGGACGACCCGGACCCCGACTGGATCCGCTTCTTCAACGAGGCCGAACTGCACGGCGAGAACAGCCACTCCTACCGCGACCTCGCCTATGTCGCCGGCCGCAGCCCGACCTACGCCTCCCTCGCCGAGCCTGTGATGCGCCGGGCCGTCGAGCTCTTCGCCACGGACACCGAACACCAGCGGTCGTACGCGCTGAACCTCATCGGCATGGCCACCGTGCACCTGCTCCAGCGTGAGCCCGAGCAGGGGGTCGCCATGGCCAAGGAGGCCATGGACGTGGCCCGCAAGGTCCGCTCCGAGCGGGTCAACACCCGCATCCGCAAGACGGTCGACACGGCCGTACGCGATTTCGGTGGTCTCGCCGAGGTCGTCGACCTCACCGACCAGCTCGCCGTCCACCTCCCGGAGACCGCCGAAGCGGTCTGACCCGGCCCGGCGCACCGCCGGGGCCCCTCCACGCCGGCCGCGGCCGGCCATCCCGAACTGCCCGACTCGGCTCCCCCATGCCAGGTCATCGGATGGCCTGCCGCGGTCGGTCCGTTCGGGGCGTCGCACCGGAGACTCCCCCGGAAGTTCCATCGGATACGAAACCGTTATCCGTCGAGGGCCCCACAGAGGCTGGGCCCCACACGGGATGCGTCCTCCGCCATTCACGTTTCACCTGTCTGTAACGTGATGGGGGCCTTCGTCACCTCCGGGAAACATTTCCAAACTCCCGGCGAAACGGTGCTGCGTCAGTCTCCTCAGCACAGTCGGCCCTCCCCGATAGCTCCCCAGCTTCCGCATCCGCACGGGCCGTTCCGACCACGAGGAGATACCGGCATTGAACGGCACAGATACCGGATTCGTATTGATCAGTGCGGCGCTCGTCATGGTGATGACGCCGGGCCTGGCGCTCTTCTACGGCGGCATGGTCCGTGCCAAGAGCGTGCTGAACATGCTGATGATGTCCTTCATCTCGCTGGGCATCGTCAGCATCCTGTGGGTGCTGTACGGCTACTCGCTCGCGTTCAGCGGTGACGTCGGCCACGTCATCGGCAACCTCGACGCCATCGGTCTCAAGGGCATCGACATCACGAGCACGGTCGACAGCTTCGCCACCAACGCCAAGGGCGAGCCGCACAAGATCGCCGCGTTCTCGTTCATCCTCTTCCAGATGCTGTTCGCGGTGATCACCCCGGCCCTGATGAGCGGCGCGCTCGCCGACCGCGTCAAGTTCAGCGCCTGGATGATCTTCGTCGCGCTCTGGGTCACCCTCGCGTACTTCCCGGTCGCGCACTGGGTCTGGGCGCCGGGCGGCTGGCTCTTCGACATGGGCGTCATCGACTTCGCCGGTGGTACGGCGGTCCACATCAACGCCGGTATCGGCGCGCTCGCCGCGGTCCTCGTCGTGGGCAAGCGGATCGGCTTCAAGAAGGACCCGATGCGGCCGCACAGCCTGCCGCTGGTCCTGATCGGCACCGCCCTGCTCTGGTTCGGCTGGTTCGGCTTCAACGCCGGTTCCTGGCTCGGTGTCGACGGCACCACCGCCCGCATGGCCATCAACACGCAGATCGCCACCGCCGCGGCCATCATCGGCTGGCTGATCTACGAGCGCATCCGCCACGGTGCGTTCACCACCCTCGGGGCCTGCTCCGGCGCCGTCGCGGGTCTCGTCGCGATCACCCCGTCCGGCGGTCACGTCAACGCCTTCGGCGCCATCCTGATCGGTGTCGTCGCCGGCGCGGTCTGCTCCTGGGCCGTCAGCCTCAAGTACAAGCTCGGCTACGACGACTCCCTCGACGTCGTGGGCGTCCACCTGGTCGGCGGTGTCATCGGCACCCTGATGGTCGGCTTCCTCGCCACCGAGGCGGGCGGCTGGGACCAGTTCGGCAAGCAGGCCACCGGTGCCTTCTCCGTCATCGGCTACACCTTCGTGGTGACCTGGCTCATCGCCTTCGCCATCCAGAAGACGATCGGCTTCCGGGCGTCCGAGGAGGACGAGGTCACCGGTGTCGACCAGGCCCTGCACGCCGAGACCGCGTACGACTTCAGCTCGGCCGCCGGTTCGCACATCTCCTCCAGCACCACGAGCAGCGTCGCTGCCGCCACTGAGAGCAAGAAGGTCGAGGCATGAAGCTGATCACCGCGGTCGTCAAGCCGCACCGGCTCGACGAGATCAAGGAAGCCCTGCAGGCCTTCGGGGTGCACGGACTTACGGTGACCGAGGCCAGTGGGTACGGTCGGCAGCGGGGACACACCGAGGTGTACCGCGGCGCCGAGTACACGGTCGACCTGGTTCCCAAGATCCGGATCGAGGTTCTGGCCGAGGACGACGACGCCGAACAGCTGATCGACGTCATCGTCAAGGCCGCCCGCACCGGCAAGATCGGTGACGGCAAGGTCTGGTCCCTCCCGGTCGAGACGGCCGTACGGGTCCGGACCGGCGAGCGCGGCCCGGACGCGCTCTGACCGAAGAGAAGAACAGGAGTCACTGGGTGACGAGTACGGACGTACGTACGGATGCAGAGGACTCGGGACCCAGCGGCTATGCGGCGGCCCGGCTGCGCCTCCTCCAGGAGGGGGCGCAGTCCGGGCCGCCGCGCCGTTCGGCCCTCTCCGAGCTGACCGACGACTGGCTGGCCGGCCTCTTCGGAGCCGGGGCCGCCGAGCAGCGCGGGGTCTCCCTCGTGGCCGTCGGGGGATACGGGCGCGGCGAGCTCTCGCCCCGCAGCGACCTGGACCTGCTGCTCCTGCACGACGGGTCCGACGACGCGGCGGTGGCCGCACTGGCCGACCGCATCTGGTACCCCGTGTGGGACCTGGGGCTGGCCCTCGACCACTCCGTGCGCACCCCCGCCGAGGCCCGCAAGACCGCCGGCGAGGACCTCAAGGTGCAGCTCGGGCTGCTGGACGCCCGGCACATCGCCGGTGACCTGGGCCTGACCGCCGGCTTGCGGACCTCCGTCCTCGCCGACTGGCGCAACCAGGCGCCCAAACGCCTGCCGGAGCTGCAGGAGCTGTGCGCCGAGCGGGCCGAGCGGCAGGGGGAACTGCAGTACCTGCTGGAACCCGACCTCAAGGAGGCGCGCGGCGGATTGCGCGACGCCACCGCCCTGCGCGCCGTCGCCGCCTCCTGGCTCGCGGACGCCCCGCGCGAGGGACTCGCGGACGCCCGGCGCCGCCTCCTCGACGTACGGGACGCGCTCCATCTCACCACCGGGCGCGCGACCGACCGGCTCGCGCTCCAGGAACAGGACCAGGTCGCCGCCGAGCTGGGACTGCTGGACGCCGACACCTTGCTGCGCCAGGTGTACGAGGCGGCGCGCGTCATCTCGTACGCCAGTGATGTGACCTGGCGTGAGGTGGGGCGCGTGCTGCGGTCGCGCGCCGTGCGGCCCCGGCTGCGCGCCATGCTGGGCGGCGGCAAGCCCGCCCCCGAGCGGTCGCCGCTGGCCGAGGGCGTGGTCGAGCAGGACGGCGAGGTCGTGCTCGCACGGGCCGCCAAGCCCGACCGGGACCCCGTCCTGCCCCTGCGCGCCGCCGCCGCTGCCGCCCAGGCCGGACTGCCGCTGTCCCTGCACGCCGTACGCCGTCTCGCGGCCACCGCCCGGCCGCTGCCCACGCCCTGGCCCGCGGAGGCGCGCGAGCAACTCGTCACCCTGCTGGGCTCCGGGCGTCCGACCGTCGACGTCTGGGAGGCGCTGGAGGCCGAAGGCCTCATCACCCACCTGCTGCCCGACTGGGAGCGGGTGCGCTGCCGGCCGCAGCGCAACGCCGTGCACATCTGGACCGTCGACCGGCACCTCATCGAGACCGCGGTCCAGGCCTCCGAGATGACCCGCCGGGTCCACCGTCCCGACCTCCTGCTCGTCGCCGCGCTGCTCCACGACATCGGCAAGGGCTGGCCCGGCGACCACTCCGTCGCCGGCGAGATCATCGTCAAGGACGTGGCCGCCAGGATCGGCTTCGACCGTGAGGACGTGGCGGTCCTCTCCACCCTCGTACGCCACCATCTGCTGCTCGTCGACACGGCCACCCGGCGTGACCTGGAGGATCCGGCCACCGTGCGGTCCGTGGCCGACGCCGTCCGATCGCCGGGCACACTCGAACTGCTGCACGCGCTGACCGAGGCGGACGCGCTGGCCACCGGGCCCGCCGCCTGGTCGGCGTGGCGGGCCTCGCTCGTGACCGAACTGGTCCAGCGGGTCGACGCGCTGTTCGCCGGCGACGAGCCGGAGGAGCCGGAGCCCGGCGAGACCAGCGCCGAGCAGGAGCGGCTCGCCATCGAGGCGTTCCGCACGGGCGGGCCGGTGCTGTCGCTGCGCGCGCGCCCCGACGACATCGGCGCCGCCTCCGGGGAGAAGGACGAGAAGGCCGACCCCGAGCCGCTCGGGGTGGAACTCCTCATCGCCGTGCCCGACCAGGCGGGTGTCCTGCCCGCGGTCGCCGGTGTGCTAGCCATGCACCGGCTCACCGTGCGCACGGCCGAACTGCGGACCTTCGACCTCCCGGACGGCGTCGAGGGCTCGGTCCTGCTGCTGAACTGGCGGGTGGCCGCGGAGTACGGCTCGCTGCCGCAGGCCGCCCGGCTCCGCGCCGACCTCGTACGGGCGCTCGACGGCTCCCTGGACATCACCGGGCGGCTCGCCGAGCGGGACGCGGCCTACCCCCGGCGGCGGGGCGTGGTCGCGCCCCCGCCGCGCGTCACGGTGGCCGCGGCGGCCTCCCGGCACGCCACGGTCATCGAGGTCCGTGCCCAGGACGCGCCCGGACTGCTGCACCGGATCGGGCGGGCGCTGGAGGACGCGCACGTACGGGTCCGCAGCGCGCACGTCAGCACGCTGGGCGCCAACGCGGTGGACGCTTTCTACGTCACCGGACCGAAGGGGGCGCCGCTGCCGGCCGACGAGGCGGCGTCGGTGGCGCGCAAGCTGGAGGAGACGCTGCGCGGCTGAGCACGTCGGGTACGGGACCGTCAGGTGCCGTACCCGACGCGGCCGGGCTCCGCCGTCACTATCCACAGGGGTGGAGACCCGACCACACCCAGACAGATACCCTGGAGGGCAGCCCACCCTGCCCCCGACTCCGAGGACCGACACCGCCGTGTTCGATACGCTCTCCGATCGCCTCTCAGCGACTTTCAAGAACCTGCGCGGCAAGGGGCGCCTGTCCGAGGCGGACATCGACGCCACGGCGCGCGAGATCCGCATCGCGCTGCTCGAAGCGGACGTCGCGCTGCCGGTCGTCCGGGCTTTCATCAAGAACGTCAAGGAGCGCGCGCTCGGCGCCGAGGTCTCCAAGGCGCTCAACCCCGCCCAGCAGGTCCTCAAGATCGTCAACGAGGAACTGGTCGGGATCCTCGGCGGCGAGACCCGTCGTCTGCGCTTCGCCAAGCAGCCGCCGACCGTGATCATGCTCGCGGGTCTCCAGGGTGCCGGTAAGACGACCCTCGCGGGCAAGCTGGGCCGCTGGCTGAAGGAGCAGGGCCACTCGCCGCTCCTCGTCGCCTGTGACCTCCAGCGCCCGAACGCCGTGAACCAGCTCAGCGTGGTCGCCGAGCGCGCGGGTGTCGCGGTCTACGCGCCGGAGCCGGGCAACGGCGTGGGCGACCCGGTCAAGGTCGCCAAGGACTCCATCGAGTTCGCGAAGTCGAAGGTCCACGACATCGTGGTCGTCGACACGGCCGGCCGCCTCGGTATCGACCAGGAGATGATGCAGCAGGCGGCGGACATCCGGGACGCCGTCTCCCCGGACGAGATCCTCTTCGTCGTCGACGCGATGATCGGTCAGGACGCCGTCAACACGGCGGAGGCCTTCCGCGACGGCGTCGGCTTCGACGGCGTCGTCCTCTCCAAGCTCGACGGTGACGCCCGCGGTGGTGCCGCCCTGTCGATCGCCTCGGTCACCGGCAAGCCGATCATGTTCGCGTCGAACGGCGAGAAGCTCGACGAGTTCGACGCCTTCCACCCCGACCGGATGGCCTCCCGCATCCTCGACATGGGTGACCTGCTCACCCTGATCGAGCAGGCGGAGAAGACCTTCAGCCAGGAAGAGGCCGCCAAGATGGCCTCCAAGCTGGCGTCCAAGAAGGGGCAGGACTTCACGCTCGACGACTTCCTGGCCCAGATGGAGCAGGTCAGGAAGATGGGCAGCATCAGCAAGCTGCTCGGCATGCTGCCCGGCATGGGGCAGATCAAGGACCAGATCAACAACATCGACGAGCGCGACGTCGACCGCACGGCCGCGATCATCAAGTCGATGACCCCGGCCGAGCGCCAGGAGCCGACCATCATCAACGGCTCGCGCCGCGCCCGTATCGCCAAGGGCTCCGGTGTCGAGGTCAGCGCGGTGAAGAACCTCGTCGAGCGGTTCTTCGAGGCCCGCAAGATGATGTCCCGCATGGCCCAGGGCGGCGGCATGCCCGGGATGCCGGGTATGCCCGGCATGGGTGGCGGTCCCGGCCGGAGCAAGAAGCAGCCCAAGCAGGCCAAGGGCAAGCAGCGCTCGGGCAACCCGATGAAGCGCAAGCAGCAGGAGCAGGAGGAGGCCGCCCGCCGGGCCGCCGCGGCCCAGGGCGGTGCCCTCGGACTGCCGGGCCAGCAGGGCGCTCAGGACTTCGAGCTGCCGGACGAGTTCAAGAAGTTCATGGGCTGACCGCGATTCCCCGATTCCGCGATTCCGCGGGGACGAACAGCGGCGCCGCGTGACCGGCCGGGGGGTGTGGCCGGGCGCGCGGCGCCGGATGCCGTGTGCGTGACGGCAAGGTGTGGTGTCGCTCGTGGTGCTCCCGCTGGCAACTCCCGTACGCGGATGTGTTGTTCCCCTGGACGATGCGTCAGGTTAGGCGCGCGGCAGGGCACTTGGCCAAGAGAAAGCGCTGCTGGCCCGCTTTCTTCACACCATTCACAACACCGTTCACACCCGCACCGGAAGATGCCGCGAGGACCTTCTCAGGGTGTCCGCGCGATGAGGTAGCGGAACACGTTCGGCATCCAGACCGTCCCGTCCCGGCGGCGGTGCGGATGCAACGCCTCGGCCAGTTCCTTGTCCACCTGCTCCTGGTCGGTGGCCCCGATCGCCGCGTCGAACAGACCGGTCGACAGCAGCCCCCGCACGGCGTTGTCCACGTTGGCGTACCCGAAGGGGCAGGCCACGCGTCCCGAGCCGTCCGGCTTCAGGCCCGCCCGCTGAGCGACCTCCTCCAGGTCGTCGCGCAGCGCCGGGCGCCAACTGCCGGCGCTGCGCAGGGGATCGGCGAGCTTGGTGGCCACGCGGAGCACGGCGGACGTGGTGCAGCGCTCCGGTGGGCCCCAGCCGGCGAGGACTACGGGGGTGCCGCGTTCCGCCAGCGGGGTCGCCGCGGCGAGCAGTTCACCGAGCCCCTCCGAGTCACCGGCCAGACAGCCGATCGGCTCGAAGGCGGTCACCAGGTTGTAGAGCGGTTCACCGGGCCCGTGGGTCATGTCCTCGGGGTCACCTTCGAGGACCCGGGTGACGGCGCTCGCGCGCGTGCCCCAGGACTCCGGCCGCAGCCGCTCCCGCGCCAGTGCCGTTCTCTCCGGTGCCGCCGAGTCGATGCCGGTGACCGAGGCTCCCCGCCCCGCCGCCATCAGCAGCGCGAGCCCCGAACCGCAGCCGAGGCCGAGCAGTCGGGTCCCGGTACCGACGTCGAGCCGTCGGTACACGGCCTCGTACAGCGGTACCAGCATCCGTTCCTGGATCTCCGCCCAGTCACGCGCGCGTGCACACCGGTCCACGCGGGGTGCGGTCCCCGCGCGAGGCAGTTGCTGCCGCACGAGCGTAGGTGTCATATCGAAAGCGCCCCAATCCGCCGTGAGTTGCCGTTGCCGGATTTCCTGGCCCCCGTGGCAGTGCGCGCTCGCACTCCCCCCGTATGCCAGGTAACTCCGCACTCGGCGACTCGTCCAGGGGTCGCGGACACCGGTTTGCGAACTGTCCAGGGAAGGAAAAAAGAATTCACATCGTCGCAATATGCCCCCGTACCATTCCGCCATGGCAAAGGCACCCGTACTCACGCCCCGCGCGGACGACTTCCCGCGCTGGTACCAGGATCTGATCACCAAGGCCGAGCTGGCGGAGAACGGTCCGGTGCGCGGCACCATGGTCATCCGACCGTACGGGTACGGGCTGTGGGAGCGGATGCAGCAGGAGATGGACGCCCGGATCAAGGAGACGGGCACGCAGAACGCGTACTTCCCGCTCCTGATCCCGCAGTCCTACCTCACCCGGGAGGCCGAGCACGTCGAGGGCTTCGCGCCCGAGCTGGCCGTGGTGACACACGGCGGCGGCAAGGAACTCGAAGAGCCCGCCGTCGTCCGCCCCACCTCCGAGATGATCATCAATGCCTCCTTCTCGAAGTGGGTCCAGAGCTACCGCGACCTTCCGCTGCTGATCAACCAGTGGGCTAACGTGGTCCGTTGGGAACTGCGTCCCCGGCTCTTCCTCCGCACGAGCGAATTCCTCTGGCAGGAGGGCCACACGGCGCACGCGACGTACGAGGAGGCGCGCGACTTCGCCGCGCACATCCACCGGGAGGTCTACGAGGACTTCATGGTGAACGTCCTGGCGATGGACGTCGTCCCCGGCCGCAAGACCGTCAAGGAGCGCTTCGCGGGCGCCATCAACACCCTCACGCTCGAAGGCATGATGGGCGACGGAAAAGCCCTCCAGATGGCCACCAGTCACGAACTGGGCCAGAACTTCGCCAAGGCCTTCAACACCCGCTACCTGTCGAAGGACGGCACGCAGGAACTCGTCTGGCAGACCTCCTGGGGCTCCACCACCCGCATGATCGGCGCCCTCGTGATGATGCACGGCGACGACCACGGCCTCCGGGTGCCGCCCCGGCTGGCCCAGGTCCAGGCCGTCGTGGTCGCGATCAAGGGGGACGACGCGGTTCTGGCCAAGGTCCGCGAGCTCGGTGCCCGGCTGAAGGCGGCGGGCGTCCGCGTGCGGGTGGACGACCGCACGGACGTCCCGTTCGGCCGCCGCGCCGTCGACTGGGAGCTGAAGGGCGTCCCCGTGCGCATCGAGGTCGGCCCCCGTGACCTGGAGAACGGCACCGCGATGCTCGTCCGCCGCATCCCGGGCGGCAAGGAGCCGGTCGCGCTCGACTCGCTCGTGCACCTGCTCCCCACCGTCCTGGAGGAGGACCAGGCGCTCCTGCTGAGGCAGTCGCGCGAGCGGCGCGAGTCCCGCACGACCGAGGTGTCCACCCTCGACGAGGCGATCGAGGCGGCCACCGCCGGCGGCTGGGCGCGGATCCCCTGGTCGACGCTGGGCGAGGACGGCGAGAACAGGCTCGGGGAGCACGCGGTGACCGTAAGGTGTCTGGTCGCCGAGGACGGGTCGGTGCCCGACTCCTATGACGCACCCGGTAACGTCGCCGTCGTGGCGCGCGCTTACTAGAGCACTCCGTTCCGCCGGGAGAGCGACCGAATCGTCCCTTGCGCATCTGCCGAACCCAGGTGCCCCGGCGCGCGGACCTCGTCTACGCGCTGGGGCGTACGTGTTACTACGTACCGCCTTGTGGCGAGCTGTGAGGCTTCTCCGCAGATCAGCGCACCCGCCCTCGTCAGGACGCACTAGTGGCAACTGACGGGTACGTGCAAATTATTTGGGATGGCCCGGAATCGGAACACAGCGGCACTCAGGCTCGTTGTCATTACGTGAGCACGACACAGACACCACCTGTTCTCGCCGCAGAGCTGGCACAGGCGTGGGCCGACATCCAACGGCACCACCCCGAGCTGCCGGATCTTGCCGCTCCCGAGTCCCTGATCGGAGAGTCGTCGTCCGCTTGCGGTCACGAACTCTCCTTCGAGCGACTGCTCCATGAGGCAGTCCATGGCATCGCCGCCGCGCGCGGGGTCCGCGACACCTCCCGCGCCGGCCGGTACCACAACCGCAGATTCCTCGCGATCGCCGAGGAGCTCGGCCTCGACCACCCCGAGGAACCGCATCCCAGCAGCGGTTTCTCGCTGGTCACGCTCAACCCCGAGGCCAAGCGTCGCTACCGCCCGACCATCGAGAGACTGCAGCGCGCCCTGAAGGCCCACACCGCGGCGACCTCCGCGGACACGGCCCGCAGCTTCCGGGGCCCGGCCGCCCGCCACGGCTCCTCCGGTGGCGGCGTCCGCGTCAAGGCCGTCTGCGACTGCGGCCGCAACGTCCGCGTGGTCCCGTCCGTACTCGCCCAGGCCCCCATCGTCTGCGGCGGCTGCGGCAAGCCCTTCCGGATCCCGGAGGTAGTGGGCGCGGCGTGAGACGAGGGCGAGCCGAGAAGACGGCGAGCTGAACCGACGGCTGCTCGTGGCAGCCGTATCCGCTCGCGGTCGCCGGTCCGCCCTCGCTGCGGGCAGTCGTGCCCCTGGGGGAGGGGATGCAGGCAGGCGGCACCCGGTCAGCGCCGGTGAGCGACCTCCCCGGCGCCGGGTGCCGCTTCGGCATGGCTCCGCGCAGCCCGGGTCGGAGGTGAACCCCCGGATGTGGCACAATGGCTAGCTGTACTCGACAGTCGCACAGGACCCCTCTCTCCTCCGGCTGACGCGTCCATCGGGCACTCGGGTACCGCAACCCCACGCGGCATTCTCGCCGTGCCCAACCACGTCAAATCCAGGAGAACCCACTCCCGTGGCAGTCAAGATCAAGCTGAAGCGTCTGGGCAAGATCCGTTCGCCTCACTACCGCATCGTCGTCGCCGACTCCCGCACCCGTCGTGACGGCCGTGCGATCGAGGAGATCGGCAAGTACCACCCGACGTACAACCCGTCGGTCATCGAGGTCGACGAGGAGCGCGTCGCGTACTGGCTGGGTGTCGGCGCGCAGCCGACCGAGCCCGTGCTCGCCATTCTGAAGAAGACCGGCGACTGGCAGAAGTTCAAGGGCGAGCCCGCTCCGGCGCCGCTCCTCGTGGCTCAGCCGAAGTCCTCCCGCCCCTCCTTCGAGGCCCTGGGCGGCGACGACGAGGGCAAGGGTGAGGCGATCACCCAGAAGAAGAAGGCCGAGAAGAAGGACGAGGCTGCCGCCGAGTCCGAGTCGACCGAGGCCTGAGCATGCTCGAGGAGGCTCTCGAGCACCTCGTCAAGGGCATCGTCGACTACCCCGACGACGTGCAGGTCGCCTCGCGCAACCTGCGCCGGGGGCGCGTACTCGAGGTCCGGGTCCACCCTGACGACCTCGGCAAGGTGATCGGCCGCAACGGCCGTACCGCCCGCGCCCTGCGTACCGTCGTGGGTGCCATCGGCGGCCGCGGAGTCCGTGTCGACCTCGTCGACGTGGACCACGTCCGCTGACGAAGATTCGCAGCACCGGCTCGGGCCGGGGAGGGCCACTGGCCGTCCCCGGCCCGTAGTCGTATGCGTTCTGCGCGTGGTAGTCGTATGAGCCGCATGAGCCGCATGAGCCGCATGAGCCGCATGAGCCGCATGAGCCGCATGAGCCGCATGAGCCGTATGAGTTGTATGAGTCGCATGACAGGAGATCGAGCACAGTGCAGCTCGTAGTCGCACGGATCGGCCGCGCCCACGGCATCAAGGGCGAGGTCACCGTCGAGGTCCGCACCGACGAACCGGAACTCCGGCTCGGCCCCGGCGCCGTCCTCCTCACGGACCCCGCCTCGACGGGCCCCCTGACCATCGAGGCCGGCCGGGTCCACAGCGGCCGGCTGCTCCTGCGCTTCGAGGGCGTCCGGGACCGCAACGCCGCCGAGGCCCTCCGCAACACCCTGCTGATCGCCGAGGTGGACCCGGAGGAACTGCCGGAGGAAGAGGACGAGTACTACGACCACCAGTTGATGGACCTGGACGTGGTCACCAAGGACGGCGTCGCGGTCGGTCGGATCACCGAGATCTCGCACCTCCCCTCCCAGGACCTGTTCATCGTCGAACGGCCCGACGGCAGCGAGGTGATGATCCCGTTCGTCGAGGAGATCGTCACCGAGATCGACCTGGCGGAGCAGAAGGCGGTCATCGACCCGCCGCCCGGTCTGATCGACGACCAGGCCGAGATCGCCTCCTCGCGGGACGCCGAGGACTCGGCGGACGCGGAGGACAAGGGCTGATGCGGCTCGACGTCGTCACGATCTTCCCCGAGTACCTCGAACCCCTGAACGTCTCCCTCGTCGGCAAGGCCCGCGCGCGGGGACAGCTGCAGGTGCACGTCCATGACCTGCGGCAATGGACGTACGACCGGCACAACACCGTCGACGACACCCCGTACGGCGGCGGCCCCGGCATGGTCATGAAGACCGACCCCTGGGGCGACGCCCTCGACGACGTGCTGGCCCAGGGATACGAGACGGGATCCGCGCGGCCCGCGCTCATCGTCCCCACCCCCAGCGGCCGCCCCTTCACCCAGGCGCTGGCCGTCGAACTCTCCGAGCGCCCCTGGCTGGTCTTCACGCCGGCGCGCTACGAGGGCATCGACCGGCGCGTGATCGACGAGTACGCCACCCGCATGCCGGTGTACGAGGTCTCCATCGGCGACTACGTCCTCGCCGGCGGCGAGGCGGCCGTCCTCGTCGTCACCGAGGCCGTGGCGCGGCTGCTGCCCGGCGTCCTCGGCAACGCCGAGTCCCACCGCGACGACTCCTTCGCGCCCGGCGCCATGGCCAACCTCCTGGAGGGGCCGGTCTACACCAAGCCCCCCGAGTGGCGCGGCCGGGACATCCCCGAGGTGCTGCTCAGCGGCCACCACGGCAAGATCGCGCGCTGGCGGCGGGACGAGGCGCTGAAGCGTACGGCCGCCAACCGGCCCGACCTCATCGAGCGTTGCGACCCCAAGGCCTTCGACAAGAAGGACCGCGAGATGCTCTCCATCCTGGGCTGGGCCCCGGACCCGGAGGGTGAACCGTACGGCCGATTTTGGCGGCGGCCGGAGGGCGTGGAAGAATAGGCCGCTGTTGTGCGTCGTCCGGCGCGCGCCCCTGCCACAGGGGGACACGACGCCCGCCCCGACCCGGACAGCATCCTCTCGAAACACCTAGCTCCCGCCTATGACCTGTGGCATGGGCGAAGAAAGCAGACGACATGTCTCACCTGCTCGACTCCCTCGACTCCGCGTCGCTGCGGAGCGACATCCCGGCCTTCCGCCCGGGTGACACCGTCAACGTCCACGTGCGCGTCATCGAGGGCAACCGCTCCCGTGTGCAGCAGTTCAAGGGCGTGGTCATCCGTCGCCAGGGCGCCGGTGTCCGCGAGACCTTCACGGTCCGCAAGGTCTCGTTCTCCGTCGGCGTCGAGCGCACCTTCCCGGTGCACACCCCGATCGTCGAGAAGATCGAGCTCGTCACCCGCGGTGACGTCCGTCGCGCCAAGCTGTACTACCTGCGCGAGCTGCGCGGCAAGGCGGCGAAGATCAAGGAGAAGCGCGACAACTGATCGCGCGTCGAGTCACCAGAGGTCGTCACATCGGGGCCGGATAGCATCTGGCCCCGATGGACACCGAAGCACAGCAGCACGTGGAGCGCGACCGTTCCCCCCGCCCTTCCGGCGTCGAGGTCTCCGAGGAGATCTCCGACACAGAAGGGGCGGGGGAGCGGTCGCGTTTCGCATGGGTGGACCGGACCACCGCACGGGTACCGGGTGGGAGATACACCCTGACCGTGCTGATCTGCCTGCTTTTTCTGGCGCTCCTCAGCAACTTCGTGCTGCAGCCGTTCCAGATTCCCAGCAGCTCCATGGCCGACTCATTGAGGATCGGGGACCGCGTTCTCGTAAATAAGTTGGCGTACCGTTTCGGATCTGAGCCGCAGCGCGGTGACGTCGTCGTGTTCGACGGCACCGGCTACTTCGGGAACGCCGACTACGTCAAGCGCGTTGTCGGCGTGGGGGGAGACCGGGTGGTCTGCTGCGACCAGGAGGGGAGGCTTGAGGTGAACGGCCGGTGGGTCGACGAGTCGTCGTTTCTGTACCCGGGCGACAGCCCGTCGAACGTCCCCTTCGACGTGGTCGTCCCCGAGGGCAGACTGTTCCTCCTCGGCGACCACCGCAGTGACTCCAGTGACTCCCGTGACCATCTCGGGTCCCCCGGCGGCGGCATGGTCCCCCTCGACTCCGTGATCGGCCGGGCCGAGTGGATCGCCTGGCCCGCCGACCACTGGACGCGTCTGGACCGCCCCGGCGCGTACGCGCGCGTGCCCGCCGCCGGCGGTGCGCATGGGTAACCGCGGCAAACCCCGCGGTGCGCCTCCCGCCACCGCGGCCGCCAACCTGCTGCCCACCGGTTCGCGGCGGTCCGGCGGTGCCGCCCGGCCGAGCCGGGTCGAGCGGCGCAAGCTCGCCCGGAAGATCAAGCGGCGCAGGCGTCGCTCCGCGGTCAAGGAGATCCCGCTCCTCGTCGGTGTCGCCGTCCTCATAGCCCTCGTCCTGAAGACCTTCCTCGTCCAGGCGTTCGTGATCCCGTCGGGCTCCATGGAGCAGACGATCCAGATCGGCGACCGCGTCCTGGTCGACAAGCTCACGCCCTGGTTCGGCTCCAAACCCACCCGTGGGGACGTCGTCGTCTTCAAGGACCCGGGCGGCTGGCTGGAGGACGAGCAGACGACGGTCAGCGCCGAGGACCCGATCGTCATCAAGCAGATAAAGGAAGGCCTGCAGTTCATCGGCCTTCTCCCCTCCGACGACGAGAAGGACCTGATCAAGCGCGTCGTCGCGGTCGGCGGTGACACCGTCAAGTGCTGTGACACCCAGGGCCGCGTCACCGTCAACGGCATGCCCCTGGACGAGACGGCGTACATCCATCCCGGCAACCAGCCCTCGACCCAGCGGTTCCAGGTGACCGTGCCGCAGGGCCGCCTCTGGGTGATGGGTGATCACCGGGAGAACTCCGCCGACTCGCGCGCCCATCAGTCGGACGATTCGAAGACGGCCCAGTTCGGCGGTACGGTGCCGGAGGACTCCGTCGTCGGCCGGGCCGTCGTCATCGCCTGGCCGGTGGGCCACTGGGGGCAGTTGGAGGAGCCTGACACGTTCTCCGCCGTGCCGAGCGGGTCGCCCGTCGCCCTCGGCGCTTCGCATAGGGTGGCCTCCGCGGATCGAAACGGATTGATCCCCCTCCCGACCCCTGCGGAACTCCCGCTCGTTATGGGAGTGGTGGGCCTGCACCGGCTGTGGCGCGGGCGGCGGTACGGAGTGAGGAGTGGATGTGGGGGATTTGGCGGTCGGCGCACGGTCCGGACACGGTGGTTCCGAAGAACGGCCGGAGCGATCCGACGAGGCGGCTTCCCCGGCCGCGGAGAACGTGGAGGACGTGGAGAACGCCGTGCGTTCCGAGGGTCCCGCCGGCTCCGGGAGTGACTCCCCGGACGGCGACGCGGCGGACGGCGAGAACGACGCCCGGACCTCGGCCGACGACGGCGACGGCGATCAGAACGAGCGGCCCAGGAAGAAGCAGCGCTCCTTCTGGAAGGAGCTGCCGATCCTGATCGGTATCGCTCTGGTCCTCGCGCTGCTGATCAAGACGTTCCTGGTGCAGGCGTTCTCCATCCCCTCCGACTCGATGCAGAACACCCTGCAGGAGGGCGACCGGGTCCTGGTCGACAAGCTCACCCCGTGGTTCGGCTCGGAGCCCGAGCGCGGCGAGGTCGTCGTCTTCCACGACCCCGACGGCTGGCTGGACGGCGAGCCCACCCTGGAGCCCAACGCCGTGCAGCGGGTCCTCGGCTGGATCGGCCTGATGCCGTCCGCCGAGGAGAAGGACCTCATCAAGCGCGTCGTCGGCGTGGCCGGCGACACCGTGGAGTGCAAGGGCACCGGCCCGCTCAAGGTCAACGGCAAGGCGCTGAACGAGCCGTACGTGTACCCGGGCAACACCCCCTGCACCGTCGACGACACCGGCGGTCAGTTCAAGGTGAAGGTGCCCGAGGGCAAAATCTGGGTCATGGGTGACCACCGGCAGAACTCGCTGGACTCCCGCTACCACCAGAACGACAGCAACAAGGGCATGGTCCCGGTGAGCCAGGTCGTGGGCCGCGCCATCGTGGTCGCCTGGCCGCCCACCCGCTGGTCCACGCTGCCGATCCCCGACACCTTCGACCAGAACCTGAGCGCCGCCGCCCCCGGCGCGCTCGGCCTCGCGGGCGCGGTGCCGTTGGTGCTGTGGCGCAGGCGCCGCCTTCTGGCCACCGAAAGCCCGAGGGTTTCTGGCACGGGTACCGCCGGGTAGGGTGCCGTCCCAGATCGCCGATCTTCCGCGGCCCGCACGGGGCCCCGGACGGTCGATTCTCCGACCTGGGGGAGCACTGGGATGAGCGGGACCACAAGTCGTACGGACGAGGGCCACGGACGGCTCGGCAGCAAGCTGTCGGGACTGGCCGTGGCCCTCGGCTGTGTGCTCTTCCTGGGCGGCTTCCTCTGGGGCGCGGTGGCCTACGCGCCCTACACCGTGCCGACCGACTCGATGTCCCCCACGATCACCTCCGGGGACCGCATACTCGCCGAGCGGGTGGACGGCTCCGAGATCAAGCGCGGTGACGTCGTGGTCTTCCGGCAGGAGACCTGGGGCAACGCCCCCATGGTCAAGCGGGTCGTCGCGGTGGGCGGGGACACGGTCGCCTGCTGCACCGACGGCAAGCTGACCGTCAACGGCAAGCAGATCGACGAGGGGTACCTCCCCGAGGGCCAGCAGGCCGAGCTGACCGGCATCCCGGAGATCACCGTCCCCAAGGGCCGGCTGTTCCTCCTCGGTGACGAGCGCAGCGGGTCCCTGGACTCCACCGCCCACCTCACGGAGGCCGGCAACGGCACGGTGCCGCGCAGCCATGTGGACGCGCGCGTGGACGCCGTCGTCTGGCCCATGGACGGCATGCTGGCCCGCCCCACGGGCTTCGAGAAGCTGGGCGCGCTCTCCTCTCCGGGCCCGCTGCGGCTGATCACCGCCGCGCTGGTCGTGGGCATGGTGCTCGTGCTGGGCGGCGCGGCCTACGGCCCCGTCGCCAAGCGGCTCGGCGGACGCGGCCGTACGACGCGGGCGGAGCCGGCCGGTGTCGCCTGAGGGCGCGGACGGGGACACGAACGCGGACTCGTACGGGGGTGCGAACGCGAGCGTGGACGCGTACGGGGACACGTACGAGGGTGGGCTGCGCAAGGTGGCCCGTGTGATCCTGCTGGATCCGCAGGACCGCATCCTGCTGCTCCACGGGCACGAGCCGGACGATCCCGCCGACGACTGGTGGTTCACGCCCGGCGGCGGTGTGGAGGGCGCGGAGACCCGCGAGGAGGCCGCCCTGCGGGAGCTCGTGGAGGAGACCGGGATCACGGACGTGGAACTCGGCCCCGTGCTCTGGCGGCGGATGTGCTCCTTCCCCTTCGCCGGACGCCGCTGGGACCAGGACGAGTGGTACTACCTCGCCCGGACCCCCGATACGCACCAGGCGGCGCCCGTCGCGGCGGGCCTCACGGAGCTGGAACGCCGCAGTGTGGCCGGAGCACGCTGGTGGACGTGCGGGGAACTGGCCCGGACGCATGAGACGGTGTACCCGACCAGACTCGCCGAACTGCTTCGCACACTGCTCGACGAGGGTCCCCCGGCCAGACCCGTGGTCCTCGACACCGAAATTGTCTAGGGGCTCGCGGGACTGGCGCACAATGGTGGGATCGCACGGCTGAAGGGGAACATGCCATGAGCGCCGAGGACCTCGAGAAGTACGAGACCGAGATGGAGCTGAAGCTCTACCGGGAGTACCGCGATGTCGTCGGTCTGTTCAAATACGTGATCGAGACCGAGCGGCGTTTCTATCTCACCAATGACTATGAGATGCAGGTGCACTCGGTCCAGGGTGAGGTGTTCTTCGAGGTGTCTATGGCGGACGCCTGGGTGTGGGACATGTACCGGCCGGCTCGGTTCGTGAAGCAGGTGCGGGTGCTCACGTTCAAGGACGTGAACATCGAGGAGCTGAACAAGAGCGATCTGGAGCTGCCGGGCAGCTGAGCCCGATGAGCGGGTGAGCCGGGTCGTCCTTCGTGTGGGTGATGAAGTTATCCACAATCGGCTGCTTGTCCACCAAGATCCAATAGCGGGCTGAGCTGCCCTCAGTGTTGGCGCCGGAGGTGGTGCCGACATGAGCGAGGCACGAGGCAACAACGCGCGAGGCGCGCTCGGCAAGTACGGCGAGGAACTGGCCGCGCGGCGGCTGGTCGCGGCCGGGATGACGGTCCTGGAGCGCAACTGGCGCGGCGGCAGGGCCGGCGAGATCGACATCGTGGCCCGGGACGGGGACGCGCTGGTCGTCTGCGAGGTGAAGACCCGCAGGGCGGGCCCCTTCGAACACCCCATGGCGGCCGTCACGACGACCAAGGCCGAACGACTGCGGGGCCTCGCCGAACGCTGGCTCCAGGAACACGGAGGGAGCCCGCCGGGCGGCGTCCGCATCGACGTCGTCGGTGTCGTCCTCCCCGACCGCGGCGCCCCCGTCGTGGAGCACGTACGGGGGGTGGCCTGATGGGATTCGCCCGCACGTGCTCCGTGGCCCTCGTCGGAGTCGAGGGAGTCGTCGTCGAGGTCCAGGCCGACCTGGAACCGGGCGTGGCGGCCTTCACACTGGTCGGCCTGCCGGACAAGAGCCTGACGGAGAGCAAGGACCGGGTCAGGGCGGCGGTGGTCAATTCGGGCGCCGAATGGCCGCAGAAGAAGTTGACGGTGGGGCTCAGTCCGGCGTCGGTGCCGAAAGCCGGCAGCGGCTTCGACCTGGCGGTGGCCTGCGCGGTACTGGGGGCCTCCGAGCGGATCGATCCGCGGGTGCTCTCCGACATCGTGATGATCGGAGAGCTGGGACTCGACGGCCGGGTCCGGCCGGTCCGGGGCATCCTGCCCGCGGTGCTGGCCGCCGCCGAGGCCGGATACGAGCAGGTGGTGGTGCCGGAGTGCGCAGCCGCGGAGGCGTCGCTGGTGCCAGGTGTCTCGGTACTGGGTGTACGCACGCTGCGGCAACTGATCGCCGTGCTCGCGGATGAACCCGTGCCGGACGAGGAGCCCGACGAGGGACGTCCCGATCCGCTCATGGCGGGACTCCGCCTGCCGGGCACGGGCGCGGCCACCGGCATGCACACGGCGGGAGCCGCCCAGCAGGACCACGGCCACGACCTCTCCGATGTCGTCGGCCAGCTGGCGGCCCGAACCGCCGTGGAGGTCGCCGCGGCCGGTGGACATCACCTCTTCCTGGAAGGGCCGCCGGGAGCGGGCAAGACGATGCTCGCCGAGCGGCTGCCGACCATCCTGCCGAAGCTGGCCAGGGAGGAGTCGCTGGAGGTCACGGCGGTCCACTCGATCGCCGGTCTGCTGCCCGTGGGCAAGCCCCTGGTCGACGACGCGCCCTACTGCGCCCCTCACCACTCGGCCACGATGCAGTCCCTGGTGGGCGGTGGTCAGGGCATCGCACGGCCCGGAGCGGTGTCCCTCGCCCACCGAGGGGTGCTCTTCCTCGACGAGACCCCTGAGTTCAGCAGCCAGGCCCTGGACGCCCTGCGGCAGCCGCTGGAGGCGGGGCATGTGGTGATCGCGCGCAGTGCGGGAGTGGTCCGATTCCCGGCGAAGTTCTTGATGGTCCTCGCCGCGAACCCCTGTCCTTGTGGTCGCTTCTCCCGGACGGACGACCTGTGCGAGTGCCCGCCCGCCTCGATCCGCCGGTATCAGGCCCGACTCTCCGGGCCGCTGCTGGACAGGGTCGACCTGCGGGTCGAGGTCGACCGGGTCACTCGGACCGAGCTCACCAGGCGTGGGGCCCGGGGCGAGTCCACGGCGACGGTGGCCGACCGCGTGCGCTCCGCGAGGGAACGAGCGGCCGAACGCCTCCTGGGCACTCCCTGGCGGACGAACAGCGAAGTCCCGGGGCGCGAACTGCGCAGCCGGTGGCACGCGGCCCCGGGCGCGATGGACGAGGCCGAGCGCTGCCTGGAGCGGGGTGTACTGACCGCGCGCGGCCTGGACCGGGTGCTCCGCGTCGCCTGGACCATCGCTGATCTCGTCGGCCATGACCGCCCCGACGCGACGGACGTCAACCTGGGCCTGCAACTGCGCACCGGCGTCCCGCGCGGGGTGCCGATGGCGATCGGCGCGCTGACGTGATGGCCGAGGCGTGTGGTTCGTCGGTGGGCGCGCCATGACGGACGACGCAGAGGCGCCGGATGGTGAGCGGCTCGACCGGGCCTTCCTGGCCCGGGTCCTCGAACCGGGCGACGAACTCGGCGGGCGGTGGCTGCGGGAGTTCGGAGCCCGAGAGGTGGTGCGGAGAGTCTCCGGGGGCGGGCGACCGCTGCCGAAGGCCTCCGCGAAGCGGTGGGCGGGCCTGTGCGCCCGAGCCGGACGTGCCGATCCCGCAAGCGACCTCGCCCAGGCGCGGGACGCCGGCGTCCGGTTTCTCGTCCCCGGTGACGGGGAGTGGCCCGGGCAGCTTGATGATCTCGGGGACGGGCGGCCCGTGGGGTTGTGGGTGCGGGGGACGGCGAACGTGCGGATGTGGGCGTTGCGGTCCGTGGCCGTCGTGGGGGCGCGGGCCTGTACGGAGTACGGGGCGCACATGGCCGCCGCACTGGGCGCGGGGCTGGCCGAGCGGGGCTGGGTGGTGGTGTCCGGGGGAGCGTACGGCGTGGACGGCGCCGCGCACCGCGGCGTGCTCGGTGTCGGTGGAGCGACCGTCGCCGTGCTGGCCTGCGGGGTGGACCGGCCGTATCCCCGGGGCCATGTCCAGCTGATCGGCAGGATCGCGGAACAGGGGCTCGTGGTGGGGGAGTTGCCGCCGGGGGAACACCCGACGCCGAGCCGGTTCATCCTGCGCAACCGGGTCATCGCCGCGCTGACCAGGGGCACCGTGGTCGTGGAGGCGGCCCACCGCAGCGGCGCCCTGGTCACGGCGCGGGCGGCACAGCGGCTGGGCCGGTTCACCATGGGGGTGCCGGGCCCCGCCACCTCGGCGCTCTCGGCCGGAGTGCACGACCTGCTGCGGGGCGAGGCCGTCCTCGTGTCCGACGCCGCCGAAGTCGTCGAGCTGGTGGGTGACATGGGAGAGCTGGCGCCCGACCGTCGAGGTCCCGTTCTCCCCCGTGACCTGCTGGAACCCGGAGCGCGGCAGGTGCTGGCCGCACTGCCGGGGCGGGGCGCCGCGCCCCCCGACGAGATCGCCCGCGGCGCGGGCACGACCGTGGACGACGCGGTCGGGAGGCTGTACGAACTGCGCGCACTCGGTTACGTCGAACGACACGGCGACGGCTGGAAGTTGACACGCCAGGCGATGATCTCCGTCTCGCCCGATCGGAGGTCGGGTTGACGGCGGGTGTTCGGCCGTCCGGGGGAACGCCGACGGCCTTGCCGTTTCCGGCAGTTGACGCACCGGAGCGGTCACACAGCGCGATTCCCGCGCCCCGGGGGGACGTCCAGCGGAACGTATCTGCGCACCGGCGATCCCTCGGCCTTCGCGCACTGCGACTCCTCAGTCACGCTACGCTCACGAGGATTCCGACTCAGGACAGGCAACTCGACATCAGACCGACAGCTCACCCAGGCACCCCCAGTTCACGGCAGAACGGCACAAGGCGACGAATGCCCCAGCACACCTCCGGGTCTGACCGGGCGGCGGTACCCACCGCCGCTCGCGGCACCGTGCGCCCACCCGCCCCCTCGACACTCGACGAGCTGTGGCGGACGTACAAGACGACGGGCGACGACCGGCTGCGCGAGCAGCTGATCCTGCACTATTCACCGCTGGTGAAGTACGTGGCGGGCCGGGTGAGCGTCGGCCTGCCGACCAACGTCGAGCAGGCGGACTTCGTCTCCTCCGGGGTCTTCGGGCTCATCGACGCGATCGAGAAGTTCGACATCGACCGGGAGATCAAGTTCGAGACGTACGCGATCACCCGGATCCGGGGCGCCATGATCGACGAACTGCGCGCGCTGGACTGGATCCCCCGGTCGGTGCGGCAGAAGGCCCGCAACGTCGAGCGGGCCTACGCCACGCTGGAGTCGCGGCTCAGACGCACCCCGAGCGAGGGTGAGGTCGCCGCCGAGATGGGTATCGCGGTCGACGAACTCCACGCGGTCTTCAGCCAGTTGTCACTGGCCAACGTGGTGGCGCTGGAGGAGCTGCTGCATGTCGGGGGCGAGGGCGGCGACCGTCTGAGCCTGATGGACACGCTGGAGGACACCGCCGCGGACAACCCGGTCGAGGTCGCCGAGGACCGGGAGCTGCGCCGCTTCCTGGCGCGGGCCATCAACACGCTGCCCGAGCGGGAGAAGACCGTCGTCACGCTCTACTACTACGAGGGGCTCACCCTCGCGGAGATCGGGAACGTGCTGGGGGTCACCGAGAGCCGGGTGAGCCAGATCCATACGAAGTCGGTGCTGCAGCTGCGGGCGAAGCTGGCGAGTTTCGGCCGTTGACCCGTTGACCCGTTGACCCGCTGACCCGCTGACCCGCTGACCCGTTCCGGCGTCGACACGGCTCGTCGGGGAAGGCACTCCCGTCGGTCGCGGTCCGTCCGTACAGTGGATGACGTGCCAAGGATTCGAGCGGCCTCCGTGGCCGAGCACAGGTCGATGCAGCGAGCCGCCCTGCTGGACGCGGCTCGCTCGCTGCTGTCCGAGGGTGGGACGGAGGCGCTCACGTTCCCCGCGCTCGCCGAGCGTACGGGGCTGGCGCGGTCGTCCGTGTACGAGTACTTCCGGTCGCGGGCCGCCGTGGTCGAGGAGCTGTGCGAGGTCGACTTTCCCGTGTGGGCGGCGGAGGTCGAGGCGGCGATGGCCGCGGTCGAACGGCCCGACGGCAAGGTCGAGGCGTACGTCCGCAAGCAGCTGGAGCTGGTCGGGGACCGGCGGCACCGGGCCGTGGTGGCTATCTCGGCGAGCGAGCTGGACGCCGGCGCGCGAGAGAAGATCCGGGCCGCGCACGGTGGGCTCGTCGCGATGATCGTGGAGGCGTTGGCGGACCTCGGACAGGCGGAACCCCGGCTGGGGGCGATGCTGTTGCAGGGGGTCGTGGACGCGGCTGTGCGGCGTATCGAGCTGGGCGCCGCCGAGGACCCCACCGCGATCACCGAGGCGGCTGTGGCCATGGCGCTGCGGGGTGTGCGGGGCTGAGGCCGCGGGTGCCCGGCATCGGGCCTCCGCGTGGGAGCAGGCGGCGCGGTTACTCGGGCACCGGCAGCAGGCGTGACGGGCCCCTGCGCAGGAGCCAGGGCGGTAGCAACGCGAGTGGGTCGAGATAGGTGTCCCCTCTGCGCAGTCCCCAGTGGAGGCACGCCGTCGGGCAGTGGGAAGGGGCGGCCGCCAGGGTGCCCAGAGGGGTGCCCGCCGTCACCTCGTCGCCCTTCTTCACCGAGGTCCGGACCGGTTCGTAGGTCGTGCGCAGGGGCGGGTCGCCGGTGCCGGTCAGCTCGATCGAGACGACGCCCCGGCCCGCCACCCGGCCCGCGAACACGACGCGGCCCGGGGCCACCGCGCGGACCGGGGAGCCCGGCGGCGCGGCGAGGTCGACGCCCCGGTGGCCCCGGGCATAGGGGGTCGGCGGGGGTTCCCAGACCCGCGCCACCAGCGGGCGCAGGCCGACGGGCCAGACGCGGGCCACGGCCGGAACGGGGCCCTCGGCCGCAGGCGGTGCGGGGGCGGCGTCCTGTCCCGGGGCCGCGCGGGGTGACGTCGTCCAGGCCGTGAGCAGGAGCGCCGACATCAGGCACAGCAGCAGCGCCGGCCACGCGCGGCCACGTCGTGGGGGTGGGGCCCCGTGGGGCATCTCGTCCGACATGGGGAAAGCGTCCCGCGAGTGGCGCGATCATGGCCGGGATCTGTGGAGTACTCGTCGGTTGTGGATATCGGCGTCACCCGGGGCCTCCCGGGTCCCGTACACTTCTGGTGGCGATCCGGGTCACCGGGTCGACTTCGCACGCCCCGGTACGAGGTCCGTCAGATTCGTCGGACGGTCCGTATCAGCGCCCCTCGGTCCTTCGCGGCAACGGCGCATAGCGGGCGTCAGGCGCGGGAGCCGTCCGGTTCTCGCGGCACAACCGAGAAATTCAAGGAGAACGGCCATGGCCGTCGTCACGATGCGGGAGCTGCTGGAGAGCGGCGTCCACTTCGGTCACCAGACCCGTCGCTGGAACCCGAAGATGAAGCGCTTCATCTTCACCGAGCGCAACGGCATCTACATCATCGACCTGCTCCAGTCGCTGTCGTACATCGACCGCGCCTACGAGTTCGTCAAGGAGACCGTCGCCCACGGCGGCACGGTCATGTTCGTCGGCACGAAGAAGCAGGCGCAGGAGGCCATCGCCGAGCAGGCCACCCGCGTCGGCATGCCCTACGTCAACCAGCGCTGGCTGGGCGGCATGCTCACCAACTTCTCGACCGTCTACAAGCGTCTGCAGCGCCTCAAGGAGCTCGAGCAGATCGACTTCGAGGACGTCGCGGCGTCGGGTCTGACCAAGAAGGAGCTCCTGGTCCTCTCGCGTGAGAAGGCCAAGTTGGAGAAGACCCTCGGCGGTATCCGCGAGATGCAGAAGGTGCCCAGCGCCGTCTGGATCGTGGACACCAAGAAGGAGCACATCGCGGTCGGCGAGGCCCGGAAGCTCAACATCCCGGTCGTCGCCATCCTCGACACCAACTGCGACCCCGACGAGGTCGACTACAAGATCCCCGGCAACGACGACGCGATCCGCTCCGTCACGCTGCTCACCCGTGTGATCGCGGACGCGGTCGCCGAGGGTCTCATCTCCCGCTCCCGTGTCGCCACCGAGGGCAAGGGCGACAAGGCCGCCGGCGAGCCGCTGGCCGCCTGGGAGCGCGACCTGCTCGAGGGCGAGAAGAAGGCCGACGAGGCTCCGGCCGCCGCTGAGGCCCCGGCTGCCGCCGAGGCCCCTGCTGAGGCTCCGGCCGAGGCCGCTGCCGAGACTCCCGCCGCCGAGGAGGCCCCGGCCGCCGAGGCTCCGGCCGCGGACGCCGAGCAGGCCTGACCTCCACGGTCGTAGAGCTGTCGGGATGACGGCGGGTGGCGTCGAGCACGCCACCCGCCGTTCACCCACAGCCCGTAGATCTTCGGCGGGCGCCCGCCCAACGAGCGGCGGCGGACGCCGACTTCGAGACTTCGAACTCCGAGAAGAGATTCACAGATCATGGCGAACTACACCGCCGCCGACGTCAAGAAGCTCCGCGAGCTCACCGGCGCCGGCATGATGGACTGCAAGAAGGCGCTGGACGAGGCCGAGGGCAACGTCGACAAGGCCGTCGAGGCCCTGCGCATCAAGGGCCAGAAGGGCGTCGCCAAGCGCGAGGGCCGCTCCGCCGAGAACGGCGCCGTGGTCTCCGTCATCGCCGACGACAACACCTCCGGTGTCCTCGTCGAGCTGAAGTGCGAGACGGACTTCGTCGCCAAGGGCGAGAAGTTCCAGGCCGCCGCGAACGCCATCGCCGCCCACGTCGCCGCGACCTCCCCGGCCGACCTCGACGCCCTGCTCGCCTCCGAGATCGAGGCCGGCAAGACCGTCCAGGCGTACGTCGACGAGGCCAACGCCAACCTCGGCGAGAAGATCGTCCTCGACCGCTTCGCGCAGTTCGCCGACGGCTTCGTCTTCGCCTACATGCACCGCACCATGCCCGACCTGCCCCCGCAGATCGGTGTCCTGGTCGAGCTGGACAAGGCCGACGCCGACCTCGCCAAGGGCATCGCCCAGCACATCGCCGCCTTCGCGCCGAAGTACCTCTCCAAGGAGGACGTGCCGGCCGAGGTCGTCGAGTCCGAGCGCCGCGTCGCCGAGGAGACCACCCGCGCCGAGGGCAAGCCCGAGGCCGCCCTGCCGAAGATCGTCGAGGGTCGCCTCAACGGCTTCTTCAAGGACGCCACGCTGCTCGGCCAGCCCTACGCGCTGGACAACAAGAAGTCCGTCCAGAAGGTCCTGGACGAGGCCGGTGTCACCCTGAAGCGCTTCACGCGCATCAAGGTCGGCATCTGAGTCCGTTACGCGACCAGCGCCCGGCCCCGATAGGGTCGAGTGCAGTCGTTCGCGTACGCCGCCCCGTGCGCGCGTGACGCGATACGGACGACAGCAGATCTGACGAGGAGGCCATTGCCGCGCATGGGATGCGAACACCACCCCACCGGCAATGGCCTTCTTCGTATGTGCGACACGTGAAGAGGCGAGATCCCATGACCACCAAGCCCCAGAAGAGCGACGACGGCAAATTGAGCGGCCGGTTTCTGCTGAAGCTGTCCGGAGAGGCGTTCTCCGGGGGCGGTGGCCTCGGCGTCGACCCCGACGTGGTGCACGCGATCGCCCGGGAGATCGCGGCGGTCGTACGCGACGGCGCGGAGATCGCCGTCGTCATCGGCGGCGGCAACTTCTTCCGCGGCGCCGAACTCCAGCAGCGCGGCATGGACCGGGCCCGCTCCGACTACATGGGCATGCTCGGCACGGTCATGAACTGCCTCGCCCTCCAGGACTTCCTGGAGAAGGAGGGCATCGACAGCCGCGTCCAGACCGCCATCACCATGGGCCAGGTCGCCGAGCCGTACATCCCGCTGCGCGCCGTGCGCCACCTGGAGAAGGGCCGTGTGGTCATCTTCGGCGCCGGTATGGGGATGCCCTACTTCTCCACCGACACCACCGCCGCCCAGCGCGCCCTGGAGATCGACGCCGAGGCGCTGCTGATGGGCAAGAACGGTGTGGACGGGGTCTACGACTCCGACCCCAAGACCAACCCGGACGCGGTCAAGTTCGACTCCCTCGGCTACGGCGAGGTCATCACCCGCGAGTTGAAGGTCGCCGACGCCACCGCGATCACGCTCTGCCGTGACAACAAGCTCCCGATCCTCGTGTTCGAGCTTCTCAAGGAGGGCAATATCGCGCGGGCCGTCAAGGGTGAGAAGATCGGCACTCTCGTGGGTGATCAGGGAAGCCGGGCCTGACCGGGTCCTTCCCCTGCCCGGGGGACGGAGCCTGACCGGGGGATGGACAATGTCCTGCCGGTCGGGAACCGTGCAGGAACAAGACGCGACGCAGCCGGCCGCCGACATGACCAAGAACAGCTGCCGGGCCTACTCAAGACACGCAGGAGCAAGTGGTGATCGAAGAGACCCTCCTCGAGGCCGAGGAGAAGATGGAGAAGGCCGTCGTGGTCGCCAAGGACGACTTCGCCGCGATCCGCACCGGTCGTGCGCACCCGGCGATGTTCAACAAGATCGTGGCCGACTACTACGGCGCGCTGACGCCGATCAACCAGCTCGCCTCGTTCTCGGTGCCGGAGCCGCGCATGGCCGTGGTGACCCCGTTCGACAAGACCGCCCTGCGCAACATCGAGCAGGCGATCCGCGACTCCGACCTCGGCGTCAACCCGAGCAACGACGGCAACATCATCCGGGTGGTGTTCCCCGAGCTGACCGAGGAGCGCCGCCGCGACTACATCAAGGTCGCCAAGAGCAAGGCGGAGGACTCCAAGGTGTCCATCCGCTCGGTCCGTCGCAAGGCCAAGGACGCGATCGACAAGCTCGTCAAGGACGGCGAGGTCGGCGAGGACGAGGGCCGCCGTGCGGAGAAGGAGCTCGACGACACCACCGCGAAGTACGTGGCCCAGGTGGACGAGCTGCTCAAGCACAAGGAAGCGGAGCTCCTCGAGGTCTGATGAACGACTCTTCCTGGGGGGCGCCGCCACAAGCCGGGTACTGGGCGCCGACCGACCGGGGACCTGTCCAGGGGCATGCCCCGGCGGGTCCCCCGTACGATGCGCCTGAGGCCCAGCAGACTCGCCCCATGCCCATCGTGCCCGATGTACCCGCGCATGGCGGGAACCAGGACGACGACCGGGGGGCCGCTCGGCAGGCCGGCCCCCCGTTCCGCGACGAGATGCCGTCGGCGCAGCCCCCCGGGGCTGCGCCGCAGAAGCCGGAGCCCATGCCCGACGCCCCACAGCCCGCCCCGCAGAAGAAGAGCGCGGGCCGTGACCTGGGTGCCGCCATAGGGGTCGGCGTCGCGCTCGGGGCTGTCATCGTCGCGTCCCTGTTCATCGTCAAGGCCGCGTTCGTCGGCGTGATAGCGGTCGCCGTGGTGGTCGGGCTGTGGGAGCTCACCTCGCGCCTGCAGGAACGCAAGGGCATCAAGGCGCCGCTCGTACCGCTCGCGGTCGGCGGGGCCGCGATGGTCGTCGCCGGGTACGTCCGCGGGCCCGAGGGGGCCTGGGTGGCCATGGCGCTCACGGCGCTCGCCGTCCTGGTCTGGCGGATGACCGAACCGCCGGAGAACTACCTCAAGGACGTCACGGCGGGGGTCTTCGCGGCCTTCTACGTGCCGTTCCTGGCCACGTTCGTCGCGCTCATGCTCACCGCCGACGACGGGCCGCAGCGGGTCCTGCTGTATCTGGTCCTGACCATCGTCAGCGACACGGGGGCGTACGCCGTCGGCTGGCGCTTCGGCAGACACAAGCTCGCACCCCGCATCAGCCCCGGCAAGACCCGCGAGGGGCTGCTCGGCGCGATCGCCTTCGCCATGGTCGCGGGCGCGCTGCTCATGCAGTTCGTCATCGACGACGGCGCCTGGTGGCAGGGCCTGCTCCTCGGTCTCGCCGTCGCGGCCAGCGCCACGCTGGGCGACCTCGGCGAGTCCATGATCAAGCGGGACCTCGGCATCAAGGACATGGGCACGCTCCTGCCGGGCCACGGCGGCATCATGGACCGCCTGGACTCCCTCCTGCCGACGGCACCCGTGGTGTGGCTGCTGCTGGTGCTGTTCGTGGGATCCGGCTGACCGACCGCCACCCCGCCCACGCCGCACGCGGGCCCTCGTCCTGGTTCTCCGGGACGGGGGCCCGCGCGGTTCTCCGGGGGCGGGGAACCGCGCGCGATCCACCGGTTTCCTGACGGGGACGGGTCACACGATTCGATCTGCGACACTGGTTGAGCCATGCCTAAGCCCGGAGAACTCACATTCGTCGCCCCCCGCGGAGCCAAGAAGCCGCCGCGGCATCTTGCTGATCTTTCGCCTGTGGAGCGGAAGGAGGCTGTTGCCGCGATCGGGGAGAAGCCGTTTCGCGCCAAGCAGCTGTCGCAGCACTACTTCGCGCGGTACGCGCACGACCCGGAGCAGTGGACCGACATCCCCGCCGGTGCGCGGACGAAGCTCCAGGAGGCGTTGCTTCCGGAGCTGATGACGGTCGTACGGCATCTGTCGACGGACCAGGAGACCACGCGGAAGACGCTGTGGCGGCTGTTCGACGGGACGCTCGTCGAGTCGGTGCTGATGCGGTACCCGGACCGGGTCACCATGTGCATCAGCTCGCAGGCCGGCTGCGGGATGAACTGCCCGTTCTGTGCCACCGGGCAGGCCGGGCTCGACCGGAACCTGTCCACCGCCGAGATCGTCCATCAGATCGTCGACGGGATGCGGGCGCTCAGGGACGGGGAGATCCCCGGCGGGCCCGCGCGGCTCTCCAACATCGTCTTCATGGGGATGGGCGAGCCGCTCGCCAACTACAACCGGGTCGTCGGGGCCATCCGCCGGCTCACCGATCCGGAGCCGGACGGGCTCGGGCTGTCGCAGCGCGGGATCACCGTGTCGACGGTCGGGCTGGTGCCCGCCATCCACCGGTTCTCCGACGAGGGCTTCAAGTGCCGGCTCGCCATCTCCCTGCACGCCCCGGACGACGAACTGCGTGACACGCTCGTCCCCGTGAACACCCGGTGGAAGGTGCGCGAGGTCCTGGACGCCGGGTGGGAGTACGCGGCCAGGTCCGGGCGTCGGCTGTCCATCGAGTACGCGCTGATCCGGGACATCAACGACCAGGCGTGGCGCGGTGACCGACTGGGGCGGCTGCTCAAGGGCAAGCCGGTCCATGTGAACCTGATCCCGCTGAACCCGACGCCGGGTTCGAAGTGGACCGCGTCGCGGCCCGAGGACGAGAAGGCGTTCGTGGAAGCCATCGCCGCCCACGGCGTGCCGGTGACCGTCCGGGACACCCGGGGGCAGGAGATCGACGGGGCGTGCGGTCAGCTGGCGGCCACCGAGCGGTAGCCGGAGGGTCGGCTGGAGGCCACCGCCAGGAGTCGGAATCCGGCCACGGGGTACGCTGACCTCCGTACACATCTTCATATTCCGACAGGGGAGCGCCACAGCGCTGAGAGTGCGGCATCCGGGCCGCAGACCCTCTGAACCTCGCCCAGGTCATTCTGGGTAGGAAGTTCGGTCATCACTCAAGCTGTTGCGCCCTGCCCGGGAGCCTTCGGAGTCGCCGAGGGTCCCGGGCAGGGCCGCGTCTCTTCCTGGTCACTCCAGGAGGAATCCAGTGCACATCAGAACGTTCGTCGCCGCGGCCGTCGGCCTCGGGCTCGTCACCCTGTCCGCGTGCGGCTCGTCCTCGGACTCCACCGGCTCCAGCGGCTCCAAGACCGTCACCCTCGTCAGCCACGGCTCCTTCGCCTACTCCAAGGACGTGCTGAAGGCGTTCGAGAAGGAGTCCGGGTACAACGTCAAGATCCTCAAGAGCGGGGACGCGGGGCAGGCCGTCAACCAGGCCATCCTGACCAAGGACAACCCGCAGGGCGACGTCTTCTTCGGCGTCGACAACACCCTGCTCTCCCGCGCGCTCGACAACGGCCTCTTCCAGCCGTACGAGGCGAAGGGGCTCGACAAGGTCGGCGCCGAGTACCAGGTGGACAAGGACGAGCACCGGGTGACGCCCATCGACTCCGGTGACATCTGCGTCAACTACGACAAGGCGTACTTCAGCGAGAAGAAGATCGAGCCGCCCAGGACCTACGCCGATCTGATCAAGCCCGAGTACAAGGATCTGCTCGTCACCGAGAACGCCTCCACCTCCTCGCCGGGGCTCGGATTCCTGCTCGGTTCGGCCGCCGAGTTCGGCGACGGCGGCTGGGAGGGCTACTGGGAGAAGCTCAAGGCCAACGGTGTGAAGGTCGTCGACGGCTGGGAGCAGGCGTACTACCAGGAGTTCTCCGGGTCGACGGACGGCAAGAAGGCCGGTGGTGACCGGCCGCTCGTCGTGTCGTACGCGTCCTCGCCGCCCGCCGAGGTCGTCTACGCGGACCCGCGGCCCAAGACCGCGCCGACCGGCGTCGCCGAGGGCACCTGCTTCCGGCAGATCGAGTTCGCGGGGCTGCTGAGCAACGCGAAGAACGCCGAGGGCGGCAAGGCGCTGATCGACTTCCTGATCTCGAAGCGGTTCCAGGAGGACATGCCGCTCAACATGTTCGTGTACCCGGTGGTCGAGGGGGCGTCCGTGCCCGCCGAGTTCACCGAGTACGGGCCCGCGGCGAAGGACCCCGAGACCATGGCACCGGAGAAGATCGCCGAGAACCGTGACCAGTGGGTCAAGTCGTGGACCTCGCTCGTACTGAAGTAGACGAGGCCGCCGTGCCGGCCGGGACCACAGAGGCCGACGCCGGGACCACAGAGGCCGACGCCGCGGGGACCGCCGTGGCCGCGCCGCGGCGGTCCCGTCGACCTCGCGGCCCCGGCCGACCGGGTTCCGGCCGGTCGGGGAGCGCGGCCCGGCTCGGGCTCATGGTGGTGCCCGTCGTCTTCTTCGGGCTGTTCTTCGCCCATCCCGTTGCGGCGATCGTCGTCCGGGGGCTGAAGGCCGACGGGAGCTGGGACCTCGGGCGGATCGGGGAGGTGCTGGGGGACCCGGGGATCCGGCACGTGCTGTGGTTCACCACCTGGCAGGCGCTCGTCTCGACCGCGCTCACGCTGGCGATCGCGCTCCCCGGCGCTTATGTGTTCGCGCGCTTCGATTTCAGGGGCAAGGAGCTCCTGCGGGCGGTCGTGACCGTGCCGTTCGTCCTGCCGACCGTGGTCGTCGGAACGGCTTTCCTGGCACTGGTCGGGCGCGGCGGGCTCTTCGACGAGCTGTGGGGCGTACGGCTCGACACGACGGTCTGGGCGATTCTCCTCGCTCATGTGTTCTTCAACTACGCGGTCGTCGTACGGACCGTCGGCGGCCTCTGGGCTCAGCTCGACCCCCGGCAGGAGGAAGCCGCGCGGATGCTCGGCGCTTCCCCGCTCGCGGCCTGGCGCAAGGTGACCCTCCCCGCTCTCGCGCCCGCCGTGGCCGCCGCCGCGCTGATGGTCTTCCTCTTCACCTTCACCTCGTTCGGGGTGGTGCAGATCCTCGGCGGGCCGACCTTCTCCACGCTCGAAGTCGAGATCTACCGCCAGACCTCGGAGATCTTCGACCTGACCACCGCCGCCGTGCTGACGCTGGTGCAGTTCGCCGCGGTCGGGCTGATCCTCGCCGTGCACGCGTGGACCGTACGGCGGCGGGAGACCGCGCTGCGCCTGGTGGACGCCTCGCTCACCGCCCGACGGCCGCGCGGGGCCGGGCAGTGGACCCTGCTGGGCGCGGTCCTCGCGACCGTCGTCGTACTGATCCTGCTGCCGTTGGGCGTGCTGGTGGAGCGGTCGCTAGACGTACCAGACTTCGGCTCCTACAAGGCGCTGACCAGCGACGAGAGCGGGATCTTCCTGGTCCCGCCGATCGAGGCCGTCGGGAACTCGCTCCGCTACGCGGCCGCCGCGACCGTCATCGCCCTGCTCGTCGGCGGACTCGCCGCCGCCGCGCTCACCCGGCGCGCCGGACGGCTCGTCCGGGGCTTCGACGCGCTGCTGATGCTGCCGCTCGGGGTGTCCGCGGTGACGGTCGGCTTCGGGTTCCTGATCGCACTGGACGAGCCGCCGCTGGACCTGCGGTCGTCCTGGATCCTGGTACCGCTCGCCCAGGCCTTGGTCGGCGTGCCCTTCGTCGTACGGATCATGCTGCCCGTGCTCCGCGCGGTGGACGAACGGCTGCGGGAGGCCGCGGCCGTGCTCGGGGCGTCGCCGTGGCGGGTGTGGCGCGAGGTCGATCTGCCCATGGTGCGGCGGGCGTCGCTGGTCGCGGCCGGGTTCGCCTTCGCCGTCTCGCTCGGGGAGTTCGGGGCGACCGTGTTCATCGCGCGCGCCGACAACCCGACGCTGCCGGTCGCCGTGGCACGGCTGCTCGGACGGCCCGGTGAGCTCAACTACGGCCAGGCGATGGCCCTTTCGACGATTCTGATGGTGGTGTGCGCGGTGGCCCTGCTGGTGCTGGAGCGCCTCCGTACCGATCGCACGGGGGAGTTCTGATGTTGCTCAGGCTGGAGGGCGCGACCGTACGGTTCGACGGTCGGCCCGTGCTCGACGGGGTCGATCTGGAGGTCGCCGAGTACGAGATCGTGTGTGTGCTGGGGCCCAGCGGCAGCGGCAAGTCGACGCTGCTGCGGGTGGTCGCCGGGCTGCAACCCCTCGACGACGGACGGGTGTCGCTCGACGGGCGGGACCAGCGCGGCGTGCCCGCCCACAAGCGGGGTATCGGTCTGATGTTCCAGGACCACCAGCTCTTCCCCCAGCGGGACGTGGCCGGCAACGTCGCTTTCGGGCCCCGTATGCACGGCGCGACGAAGGACGAACGGGCCCTACGCGTACGGGAGTTGCTGGAGCTGGTGGGACTGCCCGGGGCCGGGCGGCGGCCTGTCGGTGAGCTGTCCGGCGGTGAGCAGCAGCGGGTCGCGCTGGCGCGAGCCCTCGCGCCGAGCCCCCGGCTGCTGATGCTCGACGAGCCCCTCGGCCAGCTGGACCGGTCGCTGCGGGAGCGTCTGGTCGTCGAACTCCGGGGACTGTTCGGGGAGTTGGGGACGACCGTGCTGGCGGTCACGCACGATCAGGGCGAGGCGTTCGCGCTGGCCGACCGGGTGGTGGTGATGCGGGACGGGCGGATTGCCCAGTCCGGTACGCCGCTCGAGGTGTGGCGGCGGCCCGTGGACGAGTTCGTGGCCCGCTTCCTCGGCTTCGACAACGTGGTGGAGGCGACGGTGACCGGGCAGGCGGCGGAGACGGTGTGGGGCAAGGTGCCGGTGCCGGAGGGCTCGCCGCAGGGGGCGTGCGCGCTGCTCGTGCGGCCCGCCGGCGTACGGCTGGTGGACGCGGCCGGCGGGCTGCGCTGCACGGTGGCCGCGCGCACGTTCCGGGGCACGCATGTCGCCCTGCACCTCCAGCCGGAGGGCGCGCCGCGACTGGAGGCGGCGTGCGCGCTGCGGGACGCGCCGGAGCCCGGGGAGGACGTCGGTGTGAGCTTCGACGAAGCCGAAATCGTGGTGCTGGGAGCCGGTCCCGCCGCATAAGGTGCGGCACCATGGCGATGCTTACGCAAGAACCCCGGGCACGGCATGAGCGCTACTGTGCCGAGATCGAGCTCCAGGTACGGAAGTTGCGGGACCTCGTGACCTCCGGGGCCGATCTGTCGGCGACCGTGCCGATGTGCCCCGACTGGTCGCTGGAACAGTTGCTGCGGCACACCGGAGGCGCCCTGCGCTGGGTCGAACTGAACGTACGGACCCGGGCGAAGGAGGAGGTCCCCGAGACGGACGTCCCGCTCCACGAGGGTCCGGAGCGGCAGGGGGACCCGGCGGCGCTGGACGCGTGGCTCGCGGAGAGCGGTGCGATGACCGTGGCGGCACTGCGTGAGGCGGGCCCCGAGGCGTCCGTCTGGTCGTGGGGATGGGAGCACAGCGCGGGGTTCTGGGCCCGCCGGATGGCGCACGAGCTGGTCGTCCACGGGGCCGATGCCGCGCTCACCGTCGGACGGGCGGTCGAGGTGGCGCCGGAGATCGCCGCCGACGCGATCGACGAGTGGCTGGAGATCGTCGAGTTCGTGCAGCGGACCATGCCGCACGACGAGGCGGCCGAACTGCGCGGCCCGGGGCGGAGCATCCACCTCCACGCCACCGACGCGTCCCCTGAGGTCGACGCCGAGTGGCTGATCGAGCTGACCGAGGACGTGGTGCGCTGGTGGCGCGGCCATGAAAAGGCGACGGTGGCGCTGCGCGGCCCGCTCACGGAGGTGCTACTCGCCTTTTATCGCCGACTGCCGCCGGACGGTGGGAAGTTGGAGGTGCTGGGGGAGCGGGAGCTGCTGGACTTCTGGCTGGAGCGGGCCACGTTCGGGTGAGCGCTCCCGGCGCGATGGGCGGCGGAGGTCTGTGGGGCGGCGTGCGGGTGCGGGTCCGGTGGGGCTTCTCGCGCAGTTCCCCGCGCCCCTGAAAGGCCTACGGTCTTTCGGGAACGATGCACCCCGCCCGTACCCCCGCGGTGCGCGCCAGGAACAGCGCATGGCCCGCACCCCGTGGTGAGGGGTACGGGCCACGGTCCTGACGGACAGGGGTCAGCGGGTGGAGGCTCCACGCCGCCGCGTGCTGTAGTACACGGCACCGGCGCCGAGGGCGACCAGGGCGGCCGCGGCACCGGCGATGGTGCCGGTGTGGGAGTCGCCACCGGTCTCGGCGAGGCCCGAGTCACCCTCGGGGGAGGGGGCGTTGTCGCCGTTCGAACCCGCGGGGACGGTGCCCTCGGAGGTGGACGGCGTGGGGTCCGTCTTGGTCCGGGACGGCTCGCCCTCGTCCTGCCCCTTCTCCTGCCCCGTCTCCTTGCCCTTGCCCTTGCCCTTGTCCTTCTCCTTTTCCTTGCCCTTGTCGTCGGTGGACTTCCCCGGGGCCTCGGACACGGCCGGCGGGGTGATGGCTTCGGCCGTGCAGGCGTCGGCGGGGGCCACCAGGATCGGCAGGTCCTCGTCGACGTAGTCCTTCGCCTCGACGTGAATGCGGTACTCGGCGTTCGGCTCCCAGTCCTCGTCGAAGGTGACGGTGACACCCTTGGCGGTGGAGTCCTTGATCGTCCGGCTGCCGACCATGCGCAGGTCGGCCCCGTTGTTCTCCAGGTAGACCGTGATCTCGGCCTTGACGCCCAGCGGGTCCACGTCGGTCACCCGGATGACGCCCTTGTCGCCGTCGCACTCGGCGACGGCGGAGAAGTCCTTGATGCTGCATGCCATGGCGTTGCCCGCGACACCGAGCACGAGTGCGACGGAGGCGAAAGCAACACCGATGGAGCGCGAAGTCCGCGCGCTACGGGGAGATATGGACACGTTTGCCCTTCACGGGAAGCACAGGGGAGTGGGGGTGACGGAGGGCCGCCGGGGGAGCGGCTTCCCCATGTGCCTCACAGGTTTATAAGCGCGCCATAAGTCATGTCAATCCGAAGAAGTGTTTGGACGGTCGCCGAGTCGTGCCAGGGCCTCCGGCGCCTCCTCGATCCGGTCGACTAGGGCTATCCGGGCCTCCATCGAACGGCCTCGCGCCAGCGACCGCAGCAGCGGCCAGGTCGGCAGCCGCTCCGTCCAGTGGGCCCGGTCCACGAGGACCATGGGGGTCGGTTCGCCGCGCGACTCGTAGTAGTTGGGGGTCGCGTTATCGAAGATCTCCTGCACGGTTCCGGCGGCCCCGGGCAGGAAGACGACACCGGCGCCGGAGCGGGCGAGGAGGCCGTCCTCGCGGGTGGCGTTGGCGAAGTACTTGGCGATGTGCGACGCGAACGGGTTCGGCGGCTCGTGGCCGTAGAACCAGGTGGGGATGCCGACGGAGGTGCCGCCCCTCGGCCAGCGGGTGCGCACCTCGAAGGCGGCGCTCGCCCAGTCGGTGATCGAGGGCGTGAACTTCGGTGCCTTTGCCAGCAGTCGCAGTGACTCGGTGAGCATCGCGTCGTCGTACGGGGCCGCGTAGGCGCCCAGGTTCGCCGCCTCCATCGCGCCCGGACCGCCGCCGGTGGCGACCGTGAGGCCCGAGCGGGCCAGGGTGCGGCCGAGGCGGGCGGCGCCCTCGTACGCCTCGGTGCCGCGTGCCATCGCGTGGCCGCCCATCACGCCCACCACCCGGGCACCGGAGAGGAGTTCGTCGAGGGCGTCCGAGACGGAGTCGTCGTGGACGGCGCGCAGCATGGAGGCGTAGACGTCGCGGTCGGCCTTGGTGCGCTGGAACCAGGCGTACGCGAGGGCGTCGGGCGTGGCCTCGTAGCCGCCGTCGGACAGGGACGCGAAGAGTTCGTCGGGGGAGTAGAGCAGTCCCCGGTACGGGTCGAACGGCAGACCGGGGACGGGCGGGAAGACCAGGGCGCCGTCCGCGCGTATCTTCGCCGCCGCCTCCGGTCGCATCGGGCAGCCGAGGAAGACGGCTTCCGCCGTGTCGGTGGCGAGCAGTTCGCGCGTACGGTCCGTCAGATCGACGGCCTGGACCCTGAATCCGGCGAGGGTGCCGCGCGCGGAGACGGTCGCGTCGAACTCCTCGATCGTCTCTATCTCGTGGTCGTCGTGGTGGGCCGCGTGGGCGGGCATCGTCTGCACCTCGCCCATGCTATTGCGCTCCGCTGGGCGGGCCGGGCGCCTATGGGGTGGGCCGGGCGCCTTTGGGGGGTGGGGCGACTGTGGTGGGCGGCTGCGGGTGAGCGGGGGGTGCTCGCGCAGTTCCCCGCGCCCCTTACGGGCGCGGGGGTACGCGGTGGACGAGCGGGGTCCTCAGCCCTCGATCGCCGACGGGTCCATCCACACGACCTCCCAGGTGTGACCGTCGAGGTCGTCGAAGGCGCGGCCGTACATGAAGTCCATCTCCTGGACCTTGTCCGAGGCGGTGCCGCCGGCGGCGACCGCCTTCTCGACCAGCTCGTCGACCTTCTCGCGGCTCTCGGCACTCAGACAGAGCATCACCTGGCTGGTCTTCGTGGCGTCCGCGATCTCCTTCGTGGTGAAGGTCGCGTAGAACGGCTTGGTGAGGAGCATCGCCACGATGGTGTCGCTGATCACGACGGAGGCCGCGTTCTCGTCGCTGAACTGCGGGTTGAGCGAGTAGCCGAGCTCCGTGAAGAACTTCTTCGAGGCGTCGAGGTCGTTCACGGGCAGGTTCACGAAGATCATCTGCTGGTACATGGCGAGGTCTCTCCCGTATCCGTCGTATGCGTTCCGGTCTGTTCGGAGGGGTAGACCGAGGGCCCACGCGAAACTCATCGCCGCGCGCGAACTTTTTTCGTACGAGTTTTCAGGCGGCCAGCGGGAGCGCCGCCAGGTGGGCGATCGTCCAGGTCAGGGGGCCGAACACGGCGAGCAGGGCGCCCGCGCGGAGCAGGGCCGCCTGCCGGGGCAACGCGCGGGGCGCCCCCAAGCGCACCAGCGCGGCCGTGGTGTCCGCGTGCGCCCGCCGGGCCTCGACGGCGGCTGTCGCGAGCGTGAGCACGGCGCAGCCGGCCACCACGAGCGCCCCCAGCAGGGTGAGCGGGCCCACGGTGGGGCGCGTGCCGGAGGCGAGGGTCACCATGGCGTACGCGCCGGAGGCCACCGCGCACACCACGCCGAGCGGGCGCCCGATGCCCCGGGCCTCTGCCTGCAGCACGCGCCCGGAGAGGAGGCGCAGCGCGCCGGGGCGTACGGACTGGAGCAGGCGCCCGGTGAGGTGGGTGAGGCCGGGCCCGGTGAGGATCAGCCCGAGTGCGGTGAGCAGCCAGCCGCCCAGGACACCCGCGGGGCTGTCGGCGAAGCCGCCGGGGAGGGTGAGGCCGGAGCCGTCGTTCGACTGGCCTGCGTAGGTCTCGAAGGCGAGGCCCACGGCCAGTACGGCGACGCCCCAGGGGAGGCCGCCGGGGGCGGGGCGCGGAGCCGGTGGTTCCGGCGACGTCCGGGCAGCCTCGGAGGCGGTCGCGCCCTCCGAGTCGGGCTCCTCCTCGTCGGTCTCTTCCTCGTACCTCGTGGCGCCCGCCGGGGGCGCGGTGCGGCGGGCGATCGCGAAGGTGTCGTACGCCATGAAGCGGGTCCGGGGGCCGGTGGGCCTGGCCCCGGTGTCCTTGGGGCGCAGGACGAGCGCGGTGGTGACGGAGGCGACGGCCGGGACGAGGGCGAGGAGGGTCAGGGCGGCCGGGAGGGGGAGGGGGCGGCCGGCGGCGAGGACGTCGGTGGCAGCGCCGTCGAAGGGCAGGCCGGTGAGGTCGCCGCGCAGGTGGAGGAAGAAGAGAAGCGCGAGGAGGGAGCCGAGGACGGTGGACAGGGCCGTGGTGACCGCGGAGATGGCCATGAGCCGACCGGGGCCGAGGCCGATCGCGGAGAGGCCGGGGCGGGGGCGCGTGCCGGGGTCGGTGCGGGCCACCGTCACCGCGAAGTACACAGTGGCGGCGGCGGGCGCCGCGCACCAGGCCAGGCGGAGCACCGAGCCGGACGGGGCCTGGGGGTGGGCCATGGCGTGCCCGAGGGCGCAGAGCAGCAGGAAGCCGGTGCCGCCGGCGGCCGCGGCCACGAGAAGCCGGCGGAGCTGGACCACGGGGTGGGCCCGGCGGGCTAGACGGAGAGCGAGCACGCTGCCCGGCCTTCCCCGTCTGCGGCGGCGGAGTGCTCCCCGGCCGGCTCACCGTCGGCTTCGGCGGGTTGGTGGCCCTGCCCGCCACTGGGTGGCCGTGCTTCGCCTTCGGCCGCGGGGCGACCCACTTCCGTGGTGGGGGCCGGTCGGGCGGCGGTTCCGGCAGGCTGCTGGGTCTCTTCGTCGGCGGGTGTTCGGGAGTGGTCCTCGGCTGCGGGACGGCCCGCCTCGGCGGCTGTGGAGCGGGCTTCCCGGGCTGGGGAGGCGCCCCCTTCCGGGGTGGTCGGCCGGGGCTCTCGGGGTGCGGGGCGGTCCGCCTCCGCAGGGGTGGGCGGTGCGGCTTCGGGCGCGGTGTCGGCCGGCGTCTCCGGGGTGGGGAGGCTCGCGTCGATCGGGGTGCCGGGGTCCGTCCCTGGGGTGCCGGGGTGGCGGGGCCGGTCGGCGGGGGCACGGGGCACGGACTCCGCGGCGGCGGGCAGGTGGACCGTCCTCACGTGGCGGCCGTCCAGGAGGGACACCGTACGGTCCGCGAGAGCCGCCGTCTCGGGGTCGTGGGTGGCGAGGACGACCGTGATCTGGTGGGAACGCGCCGCCGTGGTGAGGGTGCGCAGGACGTGGGTGTGTTCGGCGCGGTGGAGCGGCGCGGTCGGTTCGTCCGCGAAGAGGACCGTGGGGGCGCAGACCAGGGCGCGGGCCACCACCACGCGCTGGCGCTCCGACTGCAGGAGCGCGTGCGGGCGCTTGCGGGCCGTGTCGCGGATGTCGAGGCGCTCCAGCCACTCCAGGGCGGCGGCCTTGGCGGCCCGCCGGCCGGTGCCGCGCAGCAGCAGGGGCAGGGCGGTGTTCTCCCAGGCGTTCAGCTCGGGGACGAGGACCGGCTCGGGGTCGATCCACCCGAAGCGGTCGAGGCGCAGCCGTTCCCGGGCGTGCGCGCCCATCGTGTGCACGGGGACGCTGTTGAACCAGACCTCTCCCCGCTGGGGCCGCAGCTGTCCGGACAGGCACCGCAGGAGCGTGGTCTTGCCGCTGCCGCGCGGGCCGGTGACGGCGATGATCTCGCCCTCCCGGACCCCCATCGACACACCGTGCAGGGCGGGCGAGCCGTCGTGCGCATAGGTCAGACCACGTGCCCAGAGCACGTCGTTGTCCGGCGGGGCCACCATGGGCGTACACCTCGGTTCGGATCAGGATTGCCGGGGGAGCCCCCCGTCCGGGGGAACGAAGGCAGGGCCGATCGGTTACAGGGGCACGCTAGGGAGTCGGGGCGGCAGGGGGCGGACAGCACGCGGCCCGGGACGCCCCCATCTCACTCGGATGGGGGCGTCCCGGGCCGTTTGAAAGGCCGTCACGTGCGGCCGCCGACGGGCTCGTCGCCGGAGGGCCTTGTCGCCGCAGAGCATCGGTGCCTCGGTGCCGTGACTACAGCAGCGTCCACGCCTCCGTCAGCGTCGCGCGCAGGATCTGCTCGATCTCGTCGAAGGTCGACTGGTCGGAGATCAGCGGCGGGGCGAGCTGGACGACCGGGTCGCCGCGGTCATCGGCACGGCAGTAGAGGCCGTTCTCGAACAGCTTCTTCGACAGGAAGCCGTAGAGGATCCGCTCGGTCTCGTCGTCGTCGAAGCTCTCCTTCGTCGCCTTGTCCTTGACCAGCTCGATTCCGTAGAAGTAGCCGTTGCCGCGGACGTCGCCGACGATCGGCAGGTCGTGGAGCTTCTCCAGCGTGGACCGGAAGGCCGCCTCGTTGTCGAGGACGTGCTGGTTGAGCTTCTCGCGCTCGAACAGGTCGAGGTTGGCGAGGCCGACGGCCGCGGAGACGGGGTGGCCGCCGAAGGTGTAGCCGTGCAGGAAGGTGTTGTCGCCCTTGTAGAAGGGCTCGGCTATGCGGTCCGAGACGACGCAGGCGCCGATCGGGGAGTAGCCCGAGGTCATGCCCTTGGCGCAGGTGATCATGTCGGGGACGTAGCCGAACTTGTCGCAGGCGAACATCGTGCCGAGCCGGCCGAAGGCGCAGATGACCTCGTCCGACACCAGCAGCACGTCGTACTGGTCGCAGATCTCGCGGACCCGCCGGAAGTAGCCGGGCGGCGGCGGGAAGCAGCCGCCCGCGTTCTGCACCGGCTCCAGGAAGACGGCCGCGACCGTCTCGGGGCCCTCGAAGAGGATCTGCTGCTCGATCTGGTCGGCGGCCCAGCGGCCGAAGGCCTCCGGGTCGTCGCCGTGGATCGGGGCGCGGTAGATGTTGGTGTTCGGGACCTTGTGCGCGCCCGGCACCAGCGGCTCGAAGGGGGCCTTCAGGGCCGGCAGGCCGGTGATGGACAGGGCGCCCTGCGGGGTGCCGTGGTAGGCGACGGCGCGGGAGATGACCTTGTACTTGGTCGGCTTGCCCTGGAGCTTGAAGTACTGCTTGGCGAGCTTCCACGCGGTCTCGACCGCCTCGCCGCCGCCGGTGGTGAAGAAGACCTTGTTCAGATCGCCGGGCGCGTGGGAGGCGATACGTTCCGCCAGTTCGACGGCCTTCGGGTGGGCGTACGACCACACCGGGAAGAAGGCCAGCTCCTGCGCCTGCTTGAACGCGGTCTCCGCGAGCTCGGTGCGGCCGTGGCCCGCCTGGACCACGAAGAGACCGGCGAGACCGTCGAGGTACCGCTTGCCCTTGTCGTCGTAGATGTACGTGCCCTCGCCCCGGACGATGGTGGGGACCGGGGAGTTCTCGTACGAGGACATGCGGGTGAAGTGCATCCACAGGTGGTCGTACGCGGTCTGGCTGAGGTCCTTGGGGCTCACGGTCATCGCGTCCTCACGGTTATCGGGTTCCCCACATGTAGGTCTGCTTCTTGAGCTTGAGATAGACGAAGCTCTCCGTCGATCGCACGCCGGGCAGGGTCCGGATGCGCTTGTTGATGACCTCCAGGAGGTGGTCGTCGTCCTCGCAGACGATCTCCGCCAGCAGGTCGAAGGAGCCGGCGGTGATCACGAGGTACTCCACCTCCGACATGGCCGTCAGCGCGTCCGCCACCGGATCCAGGTCGCCGTCGACGTGGATGCCGAGCATCGCCTGGCGCCGGAAGCCCACGGTGAGCGGGTCCGTGACGGCGACGATCTGCATCACGCCCTGGTCGAGCAGCTTCTGCACGCGCTGGCGCACCGCCGCCTCGGAGAGGCCGACGGCCTTGCCGATCGCGGCGTACGGCCGTCGGCCGTCCTCCTGCAGCTGCTCGACGATGGCGAGGGAGACGGCGTCCAACTGAGGAGTGCCGTTCCTGGGCTCCCGGGAGTCCCTGGAGTCCTTCGGGTCTGCGCTTCGACTGGCCACGGCCTCACTGTGCACGACGTCTCGACAGTTCCGCAAGCCTCAACCGATGAAATTCGTTGTTTACGAGGTCGTAGCTTGCGGATTTCGCAGTCAGCGAGGTGTCAGGGGTGTTGAAAACGTGGGGTGGCGGATTAGGGTGGTGTCTCAAAGGATGGACACCCCAACCTGGACACCCAACCTGGAGGGCCGGCAGTGAGCACCGAGCTGCGTCGTCTGCGCAACTACATCGATGGTGAATTCCGTGACGCCGTCGACGGACGGACCACCGAGGTGGTCAACCCCGCGACGGGCGAGGCCTACGCGACCGCGCCGCTGTCCGGACAGGCCGACGTCGACGCGGCGATGGCCGCCGCCGAGGCCGCGTTCCCGGGCTGGCGGGACACGACCCCGGCCGAGCGCCAGAAGGCCCTGCTGAAGATCGCCGACGCCTTCGAGGAGCGGGCCGAGGAGCTGATCGCGGCCGAGGTGGAGAACACGGGCAAGCCGATCGGGCTGACCCGCTCCGAGGAGATCCCGCCGATGGTGGACCAGATCCGCTTCTTCGCGGGCGCCGCGCGGATGCTGGAGGGGCGCTCGGCCGGCGAGTACATGGAGGGCATGACCTCGATCGTGCGCCGCGAGCCGGTCGGCGTCTGTGCCCAGGTCGCGCCCTGGAACTACCCGATGATGATGGCCGTGTGGAAGTTCGCGCCGGCGATCGCCGCGGGCAACACCGTCGTGCTGAAGCCGTCGGACACCACGCCCGCGTCGACCGTCCTGATCGCCGAGATCATCGGGTCGATCCTGCCCAAGGGCGTCTTCAACGTGATCACCGGCGACCGTGACACCGGCCGGCTGATGGTCGAGCACCCGATCCCGGCCATGGCGTCCATCACCGGGTCCGTGCGGGCCGGTATGTCCGTCGCCGAGTCCGCGTCCAAGGACCTCAAGCGGGTCCACCTGGAGCTGGGCGGCAAGGCGCCGGTCGTCGTCTTCGCCGACACCGACATCGCCAAGGCCGTCGAGGACATCTCGGTGGCGGGCTTCTTCAACGCCGGGCAGGACTGTACGGCCGCGACCCGGGTCCTCGTCCAGGAGGGCATCCACGACGAGTTCGTGGCGGCGCTCGCCAAGGCGGCGGCCGAGACGAAGACTGGGCAGCCGGACGACGAGGACGTGCTCTTCGGTCCGCTGAACAACCCCAACCAGCTCAAGCAGGTCGCCGGGTTCATCGAGCGGCTGCCGGCCCACGCCAAGGTCGAGGCCGGTGGCCACCAGGTCGGCGAGAAGGGGTACTTCTACGCGCCGACCGTCGTCTCCGGGCTGAAGCAGGACGACGAGATCATCCAGCGGGAGGTCTTCGGGCCGGTCATCACCGTGCAGTCCTTCTCCGACGAGGGACAGGCCGTCGAGTGGGCGAACGGCGTGGAGTACGCGCTGGCCTCGTCGGTGTGGACGAAGGACCACGGGCGGGCCATGCGGATGTCGAAGGCGCTGGACTTCGGGTGTGTGTGGATCAACACGCACATCCCGCTGGTCGCCGAGATGCCGCACGGCGGGTTCAAGAAGTCCGGGTACGGCAAGGACCTGTCGGGATACGGGTTCGACGACTACACGCGGATCAAGCACGTGATGACGTCGTTGGACTGAGGGTTCGTCGACGGCTGAGGGTTGGTTGTGGCTGGTCGCGCCGTTCCCCGCGCCCCTTTTGGGCTGCCTTCGGCCCATCAGGGCGCGGGGGTCCCCGTGTTGACGCGTCGCTCCCTGCTGGGCGCGGCCGCGTCTCTCGGTGTGCTGACCGGGTGCGGTGTGCCCGCCGCCTACGTGGCGCCGGGCGACCGGGCCGGGGTCGATCTCTCGGCCCGCGACAAGCGGCTGAGCTGGTCGAACTGGCCCCTCTACATCGACACGGACGACGAGGACGACACCCGGCGGCCGACCCTGGAGGCGTTCGAGGAGCGCACCGGGATCGCCGTCGACTACGTCGAGGAGATCAACGACAACGACGAGTTCTTCGGCAAGATCAGCCCGGCGCTGATGAACCACCAGCAGACCGGCCGTGACCTCGTGGTCGTCAGCGACTGGATGTGCGCCCGGTTCGTACGGCTCGGATGGGTGCAGGAGATGGACCGGGCCCGGCAGCCGAACGTCAGCCGCCATCTGGATCCGCAGCTCCGGTCGCCCGCCTTCGACCCCGGCCGGGCCTTCACCGTGCCCTGGCAGTCGGGGATCACCGGTATCGCGTACAACCGGCGGAGGGTGGGCCGCGAGATACGCCGGGTCGCCGACCTGTGGGCGGACGACCTCAAGGGGCGGGTCACCCTGCTCTCCGGTCTGGACGAGGCGTTCGCGCTGCTGATGCAGGGCAACGGTGTCGATGTCACGCGCTGGACGGCGGACGACTTCCACACCGTCTGCGACCAGGTCGCCTCCCGCGTCCGGCGCGGCCACATCCGCCGCTTCACGGGCAACGACTACATCAAGGACCTCTCCAGTGGGGACGTCCTCGCCTGCCAGGCCTACTCCGGGGACGTCATCCAACTCCAGGCCGACGACCCGGACATCCGGTTCGTCGTTCCCGAGGAGGGCGCCGAGCTCTGGTCCGAGTCCCTGATGATCCCCAACCTCGCCCGCCACAAGACCAGCGCCGAGCGCCTGGTCGACCACTACTACGACCCCGAGGTGGCCGCCGAACTCGCGGCCTGGGTCAACTACGTCTGCCCCGTCCCGGCGGCCCGCGACGTCCTGGCCTCCGCCAAGGACGAGGAGACCGCCGCCCTCGCCGAGGACCCCCTGATCTTCCCGGACGATGCCATGCGCGCCCGGCTCGCCGTCGCCCGGGACATCACGTCCGGGGAACGCCGTGAGTTCGCGCGCCGGTGGAACGGGATCGTGGGTCTGTAGGGCGGGCGCCGGCGAGTCGGGGGAGCGGTGGGGCGCGCCCGGGGGCGCCGGGGCGAGCGGGGAGCGTGCCGGGGGCTGACGGGTCACTTCGGGGTGGTGCCGGCGTTGGAGAGGGCGGGGACGGCGGCCGCCTCGTCCGCGTCGTCGTCCTCGCCCCCGTCGTCCTCGTCGGTGTCGAACGCAGGAGGGCCGTCATGCGGCTGACCGACCATGTCACGCTCGTCGCCAGCGGAGCGTACGGATTCGATCTCAGCGACCCGCTGGACTGCCATGTCTATCTGGTGCGGGGCACCCGGCACAGCGCGCTGGTGGACGCCGGAGCCGGATGGTCCGCCGAGGCGATCGTGCGGGCCGTGCGTGCCACCGGCGCCGACCCCCGGCATCTCCTCCTCACCCACGGCCACGCCGACCACGCGGGCGGAGCCGCCGCGCTCGCCGAACGGCTGCCCGGGCTGCGCGTGCTGGCCGGTGCCGAGGCCAGGGGGTGGATCGCGGCGGGCGACGAGGCGGGCGTCAGCCTGGACCGGGGGAAGGCGTCGGGGTACTACCCGGCCGACTACACCTTCGCCCCCTGCCCCCGGGTCGAGGCCCTGCCCGACGGCGCGGAGATCGACCTCGGCGGCGGCGTGGTCCTGCGTGCCGTCGCGACGCCCGGTCATGCCGACGGCCACCTCTGCTATCACCTGCGCACGCCCGGCCACCAGGCTCTCTTCTCCGGGGACTGTGTCTTCACCGGGGGCCGCATCTCGCTCCAGAACCTGCACGACTGCCGGGTCCCCGAGTACGCGGCCAGTCTGCACCGGCTGGCCGCCCTTGATGTGGACGCGCTGTTCCCCGGTCACCACGAGGTCTCGCTCGCGCGGGCCGGCCGGCACCTGGAGGCCGCCCGCGACACCCTCGCCCGTGGACTGCTGCCGAGGAGCACGACCTGACTCCGCGCGACGGGCACGCCGTGGCCACTCCGTACGACTCCGTTTCTCTTCGGGGCGTTCCGGGGCGAATTGCGGCGGGACATTCGTGACGGCCCTGTGGAGATAATGCAACTGTCTATCGCGCGGTGGCGTTTTATCGGCTTTTCGGGGTCGATTCGGGCCTGACGGATCCGCCGACAAAGGGTTGCGGCACACCCCGCCGTGCCGTAGTTACGTGAATCATGAACCTGTTCACCCGTGCTGCGTCCCTGCGCCGCCCGGCAGCCCCCACAGCCGCGCAACTCCCCCACGAGTCCGCGGCATTCGCTCCCGACGGCACGACCGACCCCGCCCTCGCGATGCTGACCGGCGAATGGATGATCGACGCGGCGCACAGTCGTATCGGTTTCTCCGTCCGGCACGCCCTGGTCACGACCGTGCGCGGGGCGTTCACCGAATATCAGAGCCGCCTCTATTTCGACGGCCGCGATCCCTCGCGTTCACGCGCCGAGATAGTGCTGTCCACCACCTCCGTCGACACCGGTGTGGAACAACGCGACGCCCATCTGATGGGCCGCGATTTCCTGGATGCCGCGACTTATCCGCGTATGCGTTTCGTCAGCACCGCGGTGCGGCTCGTCGGCAACGATGTCTACCGCATGGCCGGTGAACTCACGATCAAGAGCATCACCCGCCCCGTCGATCTGGAACTCACCTACATAGGGCACGTCATGGACCCGTTCGGATACGAGCGGGTCGGTTTCGACGGAACCACCACCATCAATCGTTCCGAATGGGGCCTCACCTACAACCAACGGCTCGCGGAGGGCGGCGCCATGGTGAGCGAGAAGGTGCGCCTGCAGTTCGACATTGCCGCGATCCGCTCGATCCCCGGCGGCTGACGGTCCGACGCGTTTCCCGAGGGGCCCGGCATCTGTGCCGGGCCCCACTTTTGAACACGTTCAAGTGGGGGCGTACGCTCACCTCATGAGCGACAGAGCCGCCCTGCTGAAGGGCATCCGTGCGTGGCTGGTCTTCTTCGTGGTCTGTCTGGTGCTGAGCGGCGCCACGGCCTTCCCCCTGGTCCACGAGCTGCGCTGGACCGAGGAGTTGTTGCGGTCGCTGTCCGTCGGGGAGTACCTGCCGGCGCTCGTCGAGTGGATCGAGCGCGTACGGGCGGGGCTCGACCAAGCCGACGCCGAGTACCCCTTCCTCCTGTACGGCACGGACTGGCTGGCCTTCGCGCACCTGGTGATCGCGGTGTCCTTCTACGGCCCCTACCGCGACCCGGTCCGCAACATCTGGGTCATCGAGTTCGGCATGATCGCCTGCGCGGGGATCATCCCGCTGGCCCTGATCTGCGGGCCGATCCGGGACATCCCCTTCTGGTGGACCGTGATCGACATGTCGTTCGGCGTCCTCGGGGTGATCCCGCTGTACGTCGTGTGGCGGCGGATCAAGCGGCTGGAGGCCCTCACCGGCGGATGGGACCGGAAAACTGTTATCCCCGCCGCCTCCACACCGTCTCCCTAGGCACCCCTGTCTCCCCACATACAGGAGCGAGCCGTATGAGCAGTGTGCGCGGTGTGATCTCCGCCTCGGAGGTTCCCCATGTCGGAGCGATGGCTGAGAAGGTACGGAACACAGCCGAGTGAACAGGGTGAGCCCAGCGGGACCGAAGGGGACGTACGTGGACGGGCGGCAGTGGCGCTCCACCATCGCGGCCGCGCAGGCGGGGGACCGGCGCGCCCTCGACGAGCTGGTCGAGGGCTGGTTGCCGCTCGTCTACAACATCGTCGGCCGGGCCCTCAACGGCCACGCCGACGTCGACGACGTCGTGCAGGAGACCATGCTGCGCGCCGTCGGCAACCTCGACACGCTGCGTGATCCGGACAGCTTCCGGTCCTGGCTGGTCGCGATCGCGATGCGGCAGATACGGGACCGGGCCCGCCGCCGCACCGCCGACCAGCTCGACGACCACGACGCCCACGATGCCGCCGACTTCGCCGAACTGACCGTGCTGCGGCTGCAGTTGGAGGGACAACGCAAGGAGGTCGCGGAAGCGGTCCGCTGGCTCGACGACGAGGACCGGCAGCTGTTGTCGCTGTGGTGGCTGGAGGTCGCGGGCGAACTCACCCGACGCGAACTGGCCGCCGCCGTCGGCATCAGCCGGCAGCACGCCGCCGTACGCGTCCAGCGGATGAAGGCCCGGCTGGAGACCGCGCGCGGCATCGTCCGCGCCCTCGACTCCTCCTGCTCCGACCTGGGACGCGTCACCGCGCGCTGGAGCGGACAGCCCGACTCGGTGTGGCGCAAGCGCATCGCCCGGCACATCCGGGGCTGCGCCCGCTGCGACGGTCACGGCCGCCCCGGCGAGGTCGTCGTCCCCGCCGAACGCCTCCTCGTCGGGCTCGCCCTGGTCCCCGTCCCCGTCGGCTTCACGCTGTCCCTGGCGTTCGGCGGCAAGACGGCCGTGGCGGCGACCGCGGCGACCGCCTCCGTGGGTTGGTCCGCCAAGGTGATCGGCCTCCTCACCAAGCCGGTCGTCGCTGTCTCGGCCGGCGCGACGATCGTCGCCGGGGGCGCGTACGTCGTGACGCAACCCCCGGTCGACCGGCCGGCGCAGGCAGCCCCGTCGGCGATGAGCACGGCCCGTGGCCCCGCGGCTCCGGTGCCCCGGCCCCCGTCGCCCTCCTCGCTGTCGTCGTCCCCCTCGCCCTCGGCCTCCCCGTCGGCCACGAAGAAGAAGGCTCCGCGGGACCTGTACGGCACCGTCGTCGACGTGGCGGACGCGGCACCGGACCCGGACACCCCGCCCGCGGCCCTCCCTCGGCGGCCCGAGTCCGGCATCACCAGCAGCGGTGGCGCGCGGACCGTGATGAACCACCGCGGCAACCAGGTGACGTTCACGGGACAGGGGTACGTCCTGGTGCGCTGGCAGATCTCGCCCCAGTACCGGCCGGGCGGTCTGGTCATGCCGGCCTGGACCGGCCTCGACGGCAAGCTCTTCCACGTCGCCTCGGGCGGCGGCCGCCGCATGGACGACCCGACCTCCGCCGACGGGAAGACCTCGGGCATGGGCGGCCCCGACACCGGCTACACCGTCCTGCCCGACGGCACCCAACAGATGTGGCAGAACGAGTACTTCTACCTCGACGGCACGGTCACCCTCGTTCAGAACGAACGCGGCGCCGACTACGGCATCACCGTGGCGCCCTCCAGTTGGGACGCCGTCACCGAGGACATCACCGTCGGACCCGAGCGGGGGGCCATCCGCTACGGCCTCGTCCGCGACGACGGCAAGGACTCGGCGCCGGTGCCGCAGTACGTCACCCGCGAGAAGCCGAAGGACGCGGCGACCGTGCCCCAGCGGTCCGAGGTGTAGCCGCGTCCGTGCCGGCGGGGGCGGGGGCGGGCCGCTGATCGCGTGGCCCCCCGCTCCCTCAACGGGCCGGACGCACCTCACCGGTGGCCCTGAGGGTGCACAGGGCGTCGATCCGGTTGGTGGTGATCGAGTCGACGCCCCAGGAGAGCAGGCGGCGCATGGAGCGTCGGGTGTCCGGGGTCCAGGCGGACAGGAGGTAGCCGTCCCGGTGGACGCGCTCCGCCAAGGGGCGGGTGAGGAGGCCGAAGCGGTAGTTCAGCCAGCGCGGCCGGATCGCGTCGAGGAGGGCGGGACGCGGTGGCGCGGAGGTCTTCCAGGTGAGGGCGAGCTCGGCCGCGGGGGCGGCGGCGCGGACGGCCAGCACGGTCCGCGGGTCGGCGCTGTAGTAGACCCGGTCCTCGGCATCGCACTCCCGTACGACGCCGAGGATCTGCCGCACCGCCCGGGGGTTCACCGCACCGGGCAGGTCCACCATGACGCGGCTGCCCCCGGTGGCGAGCAGCGCGTCGGCCAGCGTCGGCACCCCGTCGGCCGTCAGCCCGCGCAGCTCCGCGGCGGAGAGCGCGGCCAGCGGCCGGTCCACCTCCCAGAGCCGGTTCAGCGTCGAGTCGTGGAGCAGGACCGGCACCCCGTCACGGGTCGTGCGTACGTCGAACTCGACGGCGTCCGCACCCAGTTCGAGCCCGGCCCGCAGGGAGTCGAGCGTGTTCTCACGGTGGTGGTAGGGGGCGCCGCGATGGGCGACGGCGGTCACGGTGCGCATGTGATGGTTTCTTGGTGCCGATCGGGTCAGGGGGTCAGCCAGGCCGAGGTGTAGGTGTCGATCTCGGCGGTCACCCGGGCCTTGCCGGGCTCGTCGAGGAAGGACGCGTCCACGGCGTTCCTGGCGAGCGCGGCCACGCCCTGCTCGTCGAGGTCGAGGAGGCGCGCGGCGACCGCGTACTCGGTGTTCAGGTCGGTGCCGAACATCGGGGGGTCGTCGGAGTTGACGGTGACCAGCACGCCGGCCCGCACGAACTCCTTGATGGGGTGCTCGTCGAGGGTGCGGACCGCCCGGGTCGCTATGTTCGAGGTCGGGCAGACCTCCAGGGGGATCCGCCGCTCGGCGAGATGGGCCAGCAGCTTCGGGTCGCGGGCCGCGCTGGTGCCGTGGCCGATGCGCTCCGCGCGCAATTCGTTGAGCGCGTCCCAGATCGTCTCGGGCCCTGTGGTCTCGCCGGCGTGCGGCACGGAGTGCAGGCCGGCCGCGATCGCCCGGTCGAAGTGCGGCTTGAACTGCGGCCTCGGCACTCCGACCTCGGGCCCGCCGAGCCCGAACGACACCAGCCCCTCCGGCCGCAGCCGGTCCTCGGTGGCGAGCCGCAGGGTCTCGTCGGCCGCGGCCGTCCCCGCCTCGCCGGGAACGTCGAAGCACCACCGCAGCACGGTCCCGAACTCGGCCTCCGCCGCTTTCCGGGCGTCCTCGATCGCGTCCATGAAGGCCCGCTCCTCGATCCCGCGACGGGTGGAGGAGTACGGCGTGACGGTCAGCTCGGCGTAGCGCACCTGCTGCCGGGCGAGGTCCCGCGCCACCTCGAACGTCAGCAGCCGGACGTCCTCCGGGGTGCGGATCAGGTCGACGACGGACAGATATACCTGGATGAAGTGGGCGAAGTCCGTGAACGAGAAGTAGTCCGCGAGCGCCTCGGGGTCCGTGGGCACCTGGGAGTCGGGGTGGCGGGCGGCCAGTTCCGAGACGATACGGGGGGAGGCGGAGCCGACGTGGTGCACGTGCAGTTCGGCCTTGGGCAGACCGGCGATGAAGGCGTGCAGATCGCGGGTGCCGGGAGCGGCGGCGGTGTCGGCGACGGCGGGGCTCAGGGGCACGCCCTGCGCGGTGCGGTGGTCGGTCAAGGTTCCTCCCCGGGAACGGCGTCCGCCCAGGACCGTGGTCCGCCGCGGGGGACGCGGGTGATCGGCTGATCGATGACTCGGGGATCATCGTAGGCGGCCGTCCGCACGTCGATCCCCGGGCCTTAGCATGACCGAACGTACAGCTGCTCGCGTACGACGGAAAAGCGACGCAGAACGGCACGGAACGTCACAGGGGGACCCGCTCATGTCAGCCGACGAGGCACCGATTCCGGACACACCCAACGCCCCACGGCCGGGCCGGTGGGCACCCCCACAGGGCGACGCCGAGCTGTCGCCGACGGTGGTCGACGGCGCCACCCTCCCGACGGTGACCGATGACGCCGCCCCGCTGACGGTGGTCGACGGTGCCGAGCTCCCGACGATGATCGACGACGCCGTGCCGCTGACGGTGGTGGACGGTACGACGCTCCCCACGGTGACCGAGGACTCTGCCCCGTCGCCGTCGCCGTCGCCGTCGCCGTCGCCGTCGCCGTCGCCGTCGAGTGACAGTGCGGAACTGCTGACGGTGGCCGACGGAGTGCCCCTGACGACCGCGCCGGACGCCGTCCCGCAGCCCGAGGACGCGATACCGACCCCGACGCTCGCCGAGGCGCCCGCTGGGACACCGACCCCGACGGTCGCCCTCGACAAGCCGAGCGTCCCGAGCGAGCCGACCGCTTCCGTCGCCCCCGCGCCTCAGGCCCCGCACGACCCCTGGGCCGCACCGGCCGACACCCCGGCCCATGGCAGCCCCGCGCACACGCCGACCCCCGCGCCGCAGCCCTGGGCGGGCCCGGGGGCGTTCGCACCCCCGGGTGACCGGCAGCAGCCTGCGACGGCGTCCGCCCCCAACCCGTTCGCCCCGCCCGCGCCCGGCGCACCTCACGCGTCCTACCCGCCGCCCGCGGCCGCCGCGCCCTACGCGACCCCCGGTGCGGCCGTTCCCCCTCCGCCCATCGGTCCCGAAGGTCCGGGGCAGGTCCCGTACGGCTACTCCCCGCACCCGGCGTACCCCGGTGTCCACGCGCACCCCGGCGCCGGCTATCCCGCTCCGGGCGCGGGCTACGCCTGGCCCCTGTTGGCGCCGCCGCCGAGCAACGGCATGGGGATCGCGGCGATGGTGCTCGGTATCTGCGCCGCCGTGTTCTTCTGCCTCTGGCCGCTGGCGATCCTGTTGGGGGTCATGGCCATGATCTTCGGCTTCATCGGACGGGCCAAGGCGCGCCGGGGCGAGGCGACGAACCCCGGGCACGCGCTGGCCGGGATCATCTGCGGAGTCGTCGGCATCCTGCTCGGCATCGGCTTCGTCGTCCTCCTCGTCCTGGCGGCCGAGAACGACGACTTCGACTCGGACACCGACCCCTTCGACGACGGCTACTCCACGTCACTGTCCCTGGTGCTGCCGAGGGGAGAAGTCGCCCTGTAGCTCTGGGAGAACGCGCTCCGAAGGGTGGCGCGCCCGAAGGGGCGCGGGGAACTGCGCGACCAGCCACAACGCACCCGCAGTCGCCCGCTCACCGCCGTGTCACCCCCGGACGGCGCCCCCGCCGGCCAGTCGCTCCCGCGCCGCCATCAGCGCGAACCCCAACAGATTGGGGCCCCGCCACCGCGCGGGGTCCATCGCGCGCTCGTCGTCCGCCGCGAGGCCGATGCCCCAGATCCGGTCGACGGGGCTGGCCTCGACGAGCACGCGGCCGCCCGTGCCCAGCAGGAACGCCCGCAGGTCGGCGTGGGCGGCGAACTTGTGGACGCTGCCCTCGACGACGACGCCGAAGCGCTCCCGCTGCCACAGGGCGTCGTCGAAGCCGCGCACCAGCCGTCCGACCTTCTTGGCCTGCGCGGGGCTCGACGCGGCCACCGCCTTGCGCTCCGCTTCCGGATCCCCGAAGAGACGGGCCTTCGAGGCCATCATCCAGTGCTCCGCCGTCGCGTACTCCACGCCGTCCACCGTGAACGGCGACGGCCACCACTGGCTCAGACAACTCGCGCCGATCCGGCCGTCCGGCAGGGGACGGTGACCCCAGAAGTGCAGGTACTTGACCCTCGCCCCCGCGCGGACCGCTTCCGTCAGCGTGTCCCAAGAATCGATCTTCTCCATGCCGACGAGTCTGGCAGGCACCACTGACACACCGTCCTCGATTTCCTGTGTCGACTGGACACCTGGTCGACAGATTCCGTCGCGTAACCAAAAGGCAACAACGGAATCACTTGTTGGCGCCGCATGGCTCTGTCAGGATCGGCACTCAAATCGAGCTGGAGCTACGCCACCCGCCCTCGAGGACAGAGGGGGCACCGGCGGAGGAGAGCGACATGCAGAACCCGGGCACCGCCACCCCGGACCGATTCCCCGCACAGGACCGCTTCGCGGTCGGCGCGCAGTTCATCGCCGGCCGCCCGACCAAGGGAACATCGGGCCGCACCCACACGGTCGTCGACCCCGCGACCGGCGACGACGTCCTCACCTACGAGCTGGCCGGCCGCGACGACGTGGACGCGGCCGTCGCCGCCGCAGGCGCGGCGTTCCCCGGCTGGGCGGCCACCACGCCCGGCGAGCGGTCGGACGCGCTGCACCGTTTCGCCGCGGTCCTGGCCGACCGGGCGGAGGAGTTCGCGCGGGCCGAGTCCCTGCAGTGCGGCAAGCCGCTCAAACTGACGCGCGAGTTCGACGTACCCGGCACCATCGACAACACCGCTTTCTTCGCGGGTGCCGCCCGCCACCTCCAGGGCCAGTCGGCCGGCGAGTACTCCGGGGACCACACCTCGTACGTACGCCGGGAGCCCATCGGGGTCGTCGGGTCCGTCGCGCCCTGGAACTACCCGCTCCAGATGGCCGCGTGGAAGATCCTCCCGGCGATCGCCGCGGGCAACACGATCGTCCTGAAGCCCGCCGAGCTGACCCCGCTCACCTCGCTGCTCTTCGCGCAGGCCGCCACGGACGCCGGCATCCCCGACGGTGTGATCAACATCGTCACCGGCACCGGCAGGGAGGCCGGTGAACACCTCGTCGGCCATCCCGATGTGGTCATGACCTCCTTCACCGGGTCCACGGCCGTCGGCAAGCGCGTCGCCGAGGTCGCCACCGCCACCGTCAAGCGCATCCATCTGGAGCTCGGCGGCAAGGCACCGTTCGTGGTCTTCGACGACGCCGACCTGGAGGCCGCCGTCCACGGCGCGGTCGCGGGCTCCCTCATCAACACCGGCCAGGACTGCACGGCCGCCACGCGCGCGTACGTGCAGCGGCCCCTGTACGAGGAGTTCGTCGCGCGGACGGCCGCCCTGATGGAGACCGTCCGGCTCGGCGACCCCTTCGCCCCGGGCACCGACCTGGGCCCGCTGATCTCGCACGCGCAGCGCGACCGGGTCGCCGGGTTCGTCGAGCGGGCACGCGCGTACGCGCGCGTGGTCACCGGTGGTGAGGCGCCCGGGGGCGAGTTGGAGAGCGGCGCTTTCTATCGGCCCACGCTGATCGCGGACGCCGCGCAGGACAGCGAGATCGTCCAGGCGGAGATCTTCGGCCCGGTGCTCGTGGTCCTGCCGTTCGACAGCGACGACGAGGGCATCCGCCTCGCGAACGACACCCCGTACGGCCTCGCCGCCTCCGCCTGGAGCCGGGACGTCTACCGGACGGGCCGTGCCACCCGGGAGATCAAGGCCGGGTGCGTGTGGGTCAACGACCACATCCCGATCATCAGCGAGATGCCGCACGGCGGCTACAAGGCCTCCGGCTTCGGCAAGGACATGTCCACGTACTCGTTCGAGGAGTACACCCAGATCAAGCACGTCATGTTCGACAATACGGCGATCGCCAGGAAGGACTGGCACCGCACGATCTTCGGGGACCGCTAGTCAGCCCGGGGACCGGCCGCCCGACCCCCGGCCGGTCCCGCCCACCCTCCCGAAAGGGCACCTCCGAAAGGGCACCACGCGCATGGAGCAGTACGAGCCCGACCGCCTCTCACCGGCCCAGGTGGCCGCCGTGCGGCGCAGCCTCACCCACGGCAGGGCCGCGCTCAGCCGCCGTTCACTGCTGCGCGCCGGAACGGGCGGCGCACTCGCGGTCGGCGGGCTCGGGGCGCTCAGCGCCTGCGGCATCCCCGCGGCCAAGAGCACCTCGGGCGGCTCGTCCGAGGACCACTCGGCCAAGGAGAAGGAGGTCAACTTCTCCAACTGGACCGAGTACATGGACGTCGACGACAGCGGCAAGCGCCATCCCAGCCTGGACCAGTTCACCCGCCGCACCGGCATCAAGGTCAAGTACACCGAGGACATCAACGACAACGTCGACTTCTTCGGCAAGATCAAGCCGCAGCTCGCCGCCGGCCAGGACACCGGACGCGACCTCATCTGCGTCACCGACTGGCTCGCCGCCCGGCTGATCCGCTTCGGATGGGTGCAGAAACTGGACGCGTCCAACCTGCCGCACGCCTTCACGAACCTCTCCCAGCAGTTCCGCGACCCGGACTGGGACCCGGGGCGGGCCTACTCGTATCCCTGGCAGGGCATCTCGACCGTCATCGCCTTCAACCGCAAGGCCCTGGACGGCGAGGAGGTGAGGTCCGTCTCCGACATGCTCGACAACCCCAAGCTCAAGGGGCGCGTCGGCTTCCTCTCCGAGATGCGCGACAGCGTCGGGATGACCCTGCTCGACATGGGCAAGGACCCGGCGAAGTTCTCCGACGACGACTACGACGCGGCGATCGCCCGCCTCCAGAAGGCCGTGGACAAGGGCCAGATACGCCGCTTCACCGGCAACGACTACACCTCGGACCTCACCAAGGGCGACTTCGCGGCCTGTATCGCCTGGGCCGGTGACGTCGTCCAGCTCAAGGCCGACAGCCCCGACGTCGACTTCGTCATCCCCGACAGCGGCTACATGACCTCGACCGACAACCTGCTGATCCCGAACAAGGCCCGGCACAAGACCAACGCCGAACGGCTCATCGACTACTACTACGAGCCGAAGCCGGCCGCCGAACTCGCCGCGTACATCAACTACGTGTGCCCGGTCGACGGTGTGCGGGCGGAGCTGGCCAAGATCGACCAGGACGCGGCGAACAACCCGCTGATCATTCCCGACGCGGCCATGGCAGCCAAGTCCCACGCCTTCCGCTCCCTCAGCCAGAAGGAAGAGACGGCGTACGAAGAGAAGTTCGCGAAGCTGACAGGGGCGTGAGAAGGACGATGACCAGCAAGAAGACGACGGAGCACGGCAGCGGTGACGTCCGCCTCTCCGGCATCGGCAAGACCTACGGCTCCTTCACCGCCGTGCACCCGCTCGACCTGACCGTGCCGGAAGGTTCCTTCTTCGCCCTGCTCGGCGCCTCCGGCTGCGGCAAGACCACCACCCTGCGCATGATCGCCGGCCTGGAGGAACCTTCCTGCGGAAGCGTCCGGCTCGGCGACCAGGACGTGACGAACCTGCCCCCGTACAAGCGGCCGGTGAACACCGTCTTCCAGTCGTACGCCCTCTTCCCGCACCTCGACATCTTCGAGAACGTCGCCTTCGGCCTGCGCCGGCGCGGCATCAAGAGCGTGAAGAAGCAGGTCGAGGAGATGCTGGAACTGGTGCAGCTCGGCGAGCAGGCCCGCAAGAAGCCGCACCAGCTCTCCGGCGGCCAGCAGCAGCGCGTCGCCGTCGCCCGCGCCCTCATCAACCACCCCAAGGTGCTCCTCCTCGACGAGCCGCTCGGCGCCCTCGACCTCAAGCTGCGCCGCCAGATGCAGCTGGAGCTCAAGCGCATCCAGACCGAGGTCGGCATCACCTTCATCCATGTCACGCACGACCAGGAGGAGGCCATGACCATGGCCGACACGGTCGCCGTGATGAACGGCGGCCGCGTCGAGCAACTCGGCTCGCCCACCGATCTGTACGAGAACCCGCGGACCACGTTCGTCGCCAACTTCCTCGGCACCTCCAACCTCATAGAGGCCGAGGTCGACTCCACGAGCGGCGAGGAGATCGTCGTGAAGGCGGGTGACAGCAAGCTCGTCCTGCCCGAGGCGCGATGTTCCGCGCCCACCCGGACCGGCGGCAAGGTCCTCGTCGGCGTACGCCCCGAGAAGATCACCCTCACCCACGCGGACGACGCCGGGGAGATCCCGGTCGGCCGCAACCGCGTCACCGGCCGGATCGCCGCGACCAGCTTCATCGGCGTCTCGACGCAGTACGTGATCGACGGCTCGGTCTGCCCCGAGTTCGAGGTCTACGCGCAGAACATCGACCGCGACACCCGGCTCGTCCCCGGCGCCGACGTCGTCCTGCACTGGAGCCCCGCGCACACGTTCGGCCTGGACGCCGCCCAGGACATCGACGCGGGCGTGGACGAGGGGGCGGCCGTCTGATGTCGACCGGAACCCTCACCGAGGCCGAGGCACCACCGCCCCCACCCCTCGCACCCGTCCCGGCCACCGGCAAGCCGCCCCGCAAGAGGGGCCGCTGGACGCCGTACCTGCTGCTCGCGCCCGGTCTGATCTGGCTGCTGGTCTTCTTCGCGATGCCGATGGTCTACCAGGCCTCCACGTCCGTGCAGACGGGCTCCCTGGAGGAGGGCTACCAGGTCACCTGGCACTTCGCGACGTACTGGGACGCGCTGAGCGAGTACTACCCGCAAGCCCTGCGCTCGGTGCTCTACGCGGGCACGGCGACGGTCCTGTGCCTGCTGCTCGGCTATCCGCTGGCGTACCTGATCGCCTTCCGGGCCGGCCGCTGGCGCAATCTGATCCTGATCCTGGTGATCGCGCCCTTCTTCACCAGCTTCCTGATCCGCACCCTCGCCTGGAAGACGATCCTGTCGGACGGCGGCCCGGTCGTCGGCGCCCTCAACACGCTGCACGTCCTGGACGTCACCAGCTGGCTCGGCCTCACCGCCGGGGACCGCGTGCTCGCCACACCGCTCGCCGTGGTCTGCGGCCTCACGTACAACTTCCTGCCGTTCATGATCCTGCCGCTCTACACCTCCCTCGAACGCATCGACGGACGGCTGCACGAGGCGGCCGGCGACCTGTACGCCAAGCCGTTCACCACCTTCCGCAAGGTCACCTTCCCGCTCTCCATGCCGGGTGTCGTCTCCGGGACCCTGCTGACCTTCATCCCGGCCAGCGGCGACTACGTGAACGCCGAACTCCTCGGCTCCACCAACACCCAGATGATCGGAAACGTCATCCAGAGCCAGTTCCTGCGGATCCTCGACTATCCGACGGCGGCGGCGCTCTCCTTCATCCTCATGGCCGCGATCCTCCTCATGGTCACGGTCTACATCCGTAAGTCCGGGACGGAGGATCTGGTTTAAATGGCCTTCGTCAATTGGCTCAAGCACCGGCTCGTCGTCATCGCGGGACTGCTGACGCTCGGATATCTCCTCCTGCCGAACATCGTCGTCACGGTCTTCTCCTTCAATCAGCCCAAGGGCCGTTTCAACTACGAGTGGCAGGAATTCTCCACCGCCGCCTGGACCGACCCGTGCGGGGTCGCCGACCTGTGCGGCTCGCTCTCGCTCAGCCTCCAACTGGCCGCCTGGGCGACCCTCGGCGCCACCGTCCTCGGCACGTTGATCGCCTTCGCCCTGGTGCGGTACCGCTTCCGCGCGCGCGGCGCCGTCAACTCGCTGATCTTCCTCCCGATGGCGATGCCCGAGGTCGTGATGGCCGCCTCGCTGCTCACCCTGTTCCTCAATCTGGGTGCTCAGCTGGGCTTCTGGACGATCCTCATCGCGCACATCATGTTCTGCCTCAGCTTCGTCGTGGTCGCCGTCAAGGCACGCGTGATGTCGATGGACCCGAGGCTGGAGGAGGCCGCGCGCGATCTCTACGCGGGGCCCGTCCAGACCTTCGTCCGGGTCACCCTGCCGATCGCCGCACCCGGAATCGTGGCGGGCGCGCTGCTCGCCTTCGCGCTCTCCTTCGACGATTTCATCATCACCAATTTCAACGCGGGCTCGACCGTCACCTTCCCCATGTTCGTCTGGGGTTCGGCGCAACGCGGCACACCCGTCCAGATCAATGTCATCGGTACGGCCATGTTCCTCGTCGCCGTACTGTTCGTGGTGGCCGGAATGGCCGTCACCCACCGCAGAAAGCGCCAGAAGGCGTAACTTCCGATAACTCTGTAGGGAGTTGAAATCATGGCCCCAAGCGCCATGAACCGTTGGACAAAGTCTCTCTCCGACGCACAGCCGGTCCCGTACTGGCTCGAAGACCCGGGCAAGCCCCACCCCGAGCCCGCGCTCACCGGCGCCGAGACCTGCGACCTGTTGGTCGTCGGCGGCGGCTACAGCGGACTGTGGACCGCGCTGAACGCCAAGGAGCGCGACCCGGGACGGGACGTCGTCCTGCTGGAAGGCCGCGAGGTGGGCTGGGCCGCCTCCGGCCGCAACGGCGGCTTCTGCGCCGCCTCGCTCACCCACGGCCTGGCCAACGGCCTCGCCCGCTGGCCGGACGAGATCCACAAGCTGGAGGAACTGGGCGCCCGCAACCTCGACGAGATCGAGGCGGCGGTCGCCCGCCACGGCCTGGACTGCGACTTCGAACGCACCGGCGAGATCGACGTCGCCACCGAGCCGTACCAGGCCTGGGAGCTGCGCGACTGGTACGACGAACTCGCCCGCAAGGGACTCGCCGACGGCATCGAGTTCCTGGACGCCGACGCCGTCCGCGACCAGGTCGCCTCACCCACCTTCGAGGCCGGCCTGTACGACCGCCGGGGCGTGGCCATGCTGCACCCCGCCAAACTCGCCTGGGGCCTCAAGCGCGCCTGTCTGCACCTCGGCGTCCGGGTCTACGAGCACACGCCCGCGCTGAACCTGAAGGCGTACGGCACCGGGATGGCCGTCCGCACCCCCTACGGCCAGGTCCGTACCCGGCAGGTGGCGCTCGGCACCAACATCTTCCCCAGCCTGGTCAGGCGCGTCCGCGCGTACACCGTCCCCGTCTACGACTACGCCCTGATGACCGAGCCGCTCACCGCCGAGCAGCTCGCGTCGATCGGCTGGAAGAACCGGCAGGGGCTCGGCGACTCGGCCAACCAGTTCCACTACTTCCGGCTCAGCGCCGACAACCGGATCCTCTGGGGCGGCTACGACGCGGTCTACCCGTACGGCGGCCGGGTGCGCGCCGAGTACGACGACCGGCCGGAGACCTACGCCAAGCTCGCCGGGCATTTCTTCACCTGTTTCCCGCAGCTGGAGGGCGTCCGGTTCACCCACGCCTGGGGCGGCGCCATCGACACCTGCTCGCGCTTCTCCGCGTTCTTCGGCACCGCCCACCAGGGCAGAGTCGCCTACGCGGCCGGCTACACCGGGCTCGGCGTGGGCGCCACCCGGTTCGGCGCGGACGTCATGCTGGACCTCCTCGCGGGGGAGCGCACGGAGCGCACCGAACTGGAGATGGTGCGCAAGAAGCCGCTGCCCTTCCCGCCGGAGCCGTTCGCCTGGACGGGCATCGCCCTCACCAAGTGGTCCCTGGCCCGGGCCGACTCCCACGCGGGCCGCCGCAACCTGTGGCTGAAGGCCATGGACCGGCTGGGGCTGGGCTTCGACAGCTGAGGACGCGGGGACCGGAAACCGCGGTCGACGGGGCGTGCGGGCGTACTCGTGATCAACAGGCGTACGCCTGTCGGACCGCGTTACGCCATTCACCACCAAGAAGTGGTCGGAACCCGCGTAATGCCCGGCCGGAACCTCTGTCTGTGCTCCTGACGCGAAACCGCGTCCGCAGGAGCTCTAGAGAGAGGAAGGTCCCTGTCATGACTGGGGCCAAGACGGCGGTCGAGTGGCTGGCATCCGTGTCACCGGATCCCGAGGCCTGCCGCTGGGAGTGGGAGCGCAACCCCCTGGGGGTCGCCCTGCTGCCGGCCGGCAGGGCCTGGGACGTACTGATCCTGCCGGGCGAACTCGGCTATCCCACGCTCGACGTCCTGACCCGCATCATCGATCAACCCGGGCCCGTGCTCGTCGACTTCGGCGACGACCGCATGGGGTTCTTCGTGCCGCCGGGCACGGCGACCCGGTGGCTGGGCACGGGGGTGCGCAGCGCGGGCGGCGGCACCTGGATCGTGGTGCCGTACCCGGGCCGGCAGACCGGCGGTGTCCGCTGGCTGATCCCGCCGGACGGCAGCGGCACCCTCACCGACCCGGCCCTCCTCGAACTGGCGATGCACGAGGCGGCGGCGAACCTGGCGAGGGACGAGGACCGGTAGCCGGGGCCCATCACCCCGTCTCGTGACGCGCGGCCGTCCCCCGGCCGCACCGCGCTCTCGTCGGCCGCCCGTGCGGCCGACGCGGCAGCGGACATCGAACAGGCGCCGGCGGAGGTCGCCGACGAACGTCATCCGTGGCGGCGCCGCACCCCGAACCACAGCGAGGAGAGCAGCAGCGCGCACACGCACCAGCTCGCGACCACGTCGAGCGGCCAGTGGTAACCCTGGCGCACCAGGCCGAAGCCGACCCCGATGTTCACGACGACCGCGAGGACGACGACCGCGCGGCGCACAAGCACGCCGCGCAGCCAGGGCCGCAGGAGCAGGACGGCGGCGCCGTACGCGACGGCGGCGGTCGCGGTGTGACCGGAGGGGTAGAAACCCGTGCCGGGTCCCATGATCGGCGGGCCGGACCGGGCGACGAGCTCCTTCAGCGGGACGACCCAGAGAGGCACCAGGGCCATGAGGAGGGCCGCGGCGGCGGAGGGCCCCCACCAGTGGTCCCGACCGGTGGTACGCGTGCGCCACGCGACGAACAGGAGCACCAGGGCGAGAACCGGGACGGCGACCGTGATGTTGCCGAGGTCGGCCAGGAACTGCGTGGGGGCGCCCCGGTGCACGAGGGAGTCGCTGAGGCGTTCGTCCAGACGGGCCAGCGGGCCGCGCGCGAGGACCTGCCAGGTGATCAGCGCGAAGAGAAGGGCCGGGGCGCCGCCGAGAAGGAGGAGAGCGACGCTGCGGCCCGAGGGGGTGGTCGGCCGTCCTCGAACAGGGGGGGTGGTTCGAGGACGGCCGTCCGGATCGGTGTGCCGCACGCCCCGGGGGGTTTGGGGCGGGCGGCCATCCGATCGGTGAGGAGATCCGGAGCCGGAAGCTCCGGGTGTGTGCGCGAGGGCACGACCAGGGCGAAGCTGGGGAGGCCCCGACCCGGTGTCACCCACAGTCCCCTGTGGGCGGGGTGTATCTCTCATCTGCGTCAGAACCTACGGCAGGGAGCGCCGCGACGACAGGCGGAATCGCGACCCGACATGCACCTTGCACACCTTCTTCACGCGCTCTGACGCTTGTCCACAGGGACCGGAATCCGGGATGGGATTCCGGTTCCGCCGCGCCTCCTAGGAAGCGTGGGACGCCGGGGACGGGTGGGGGGTTCCGTATGCGAGCGCCCTGCGTGACAGGGTGCTCGCACACACGTCCGGCGGTCCCGGACGTGTGTCAGATACGGGTGAACGCCTGCTCGATGATGTCGAGACCCTCGCCCAGGAGGTCGTCGCCGATCACGAGCGGCGGCAGGAAACGCAGGACGTTGCCGTAGGTGCCACAGGTCAGGACCAGCAGCCCCTCCTGGTGGCAGGCCTTGGCCAGCGCGGCGGTCGCCTCCGGGTTCGGCTCCTTGGTCGTACGGTCCTTGACCAGCTCGATGGCGATCATGGCGCCCCGGCCGCGGATGTCACCGATGACGTCGAACTTCTCGGCCATGGCGGTGAGGCGCGCCTTCATCGTCGCCTCGATGCTCTTCGCCCGGGTGTTGAGGTCGAGCTCCTTCATCGTCTCGATCGAGCCGAGGGCGCCCGCGCAGGCGACGGGGTTGCCGCCGTAGGTGCCGCCCAGGCCGCCCGCGTGCGCGGCGTCCATGATCTCCGCGCGGCCGGTGACGGCGGCGAGGGGGAGACCGCCGGCGATGCCCTTGGCGGTGGTGATCAGGTCCGGGACGATGCCCTCGTCCTCGCACGCGAACCACTGGCCGGTGCGGCAGAAGCCGGACTGGATCTCGTCGGCGACGAAGACGATGCCGTTGGCGGAGGCGAACTCGCGGATCGCGGGCAGGAAGCCCTTGGCCGGCTCGATGAAGCCGCCCTCGCCGAGCACCGGCTCGATGATGATCGCGGCCACGTTCTCGGCGCCGACCTGCTTGGCGATCTGGTCGATCGCCTGCGCGGCGGCCTCCGGGCCCGCGTTCTCGGGACCGGTCGGCCAGCGGTAGCCGTACGCCACGGGCACGCGGTACACCTCGGGCGCGAACGGGCCGAAGCCGTGCTTGTACGGCATGTTCTTCGCCGTCAGCGCCATGGTGAGGTTGGTGCGGCCGTGGTAGCCGTGGTCGAACACGACCACGGCCTGGCGCTTGGTGTACGACCGGGCGATCTTCACCGCGTTCTCGACGGCCTCGGCGCCGCTGTTGAACAGCGCGGACTTCTTGGCGTGGTCGCCCGGGGTGAGCTCGGCGAGGGCCTCGGCGACCGCGACGTACCCCTCGTACGGGGTGACCATGAAACAGGTGTGCGTGAAGTCCTGGAGCTGGGCGGTCGCGCGGCGGACCACGGCCTCCGCGCTCGCGCCGACGCTGGTGACGGCGATGCCCGAGCCGAAGTCGATCAGCCGGTTGCCGTCGACGTCCTCGATGATGCCGCCGCCCGCGCGCGCGGTGAACACGGGCAGCACCGACCCCACGCCCGCCGCGACGGCGGCGACACGACGAGCCTGCAGTTCCTGGGACTTCGGTCCGGGGATGGCGGTGACTACGCGGCGCTCCTGGGGAAGTGCGCTCATGTGGGGCTCCTGGGGTGGTGCGGACGACGTGGCTTCCTTTCTCGCAGGCTAGGGCGGGGGCCAGTGGCTGGGCATGCTCCATGTGGGCGTTGTCTGGTGTTCGTCTTGTCCGGGTTGGACATGGAGGAACGGTGGCACGGGTGTGCGCCCGGCCGCGTAATACGGTGAGCACACGGGTCCACCCGGCCGCGTAAACGGTGAACTCCCCATGCGGGAGCGTTAGATTGGCTCGCTGATGGTGGACGGAACGGCTGGTCAGGGGGCAAGCGCGATGAACAGCGACGGGACGCGGGACGCGCGGGGCACACATGCGAATCCTGTGCCGCGTCCGGCGGGGTCGCCGGAGATGCCGACGGTGCCTCCCGTGCCGCCGATGCCCGCGGGGGCTCCGGGCGCGCCAGGTGCGCCGGGGGTTCCGCCCAGGCCGGACGGGAACGCCTTTCTGTCCTGGCTGCGGACGCCCCGGCCCGACGCGGCGCCCGGAGTGTGGCGCTTCGGGCACCGGCCGCGGCCTGCGGAGGAGCCGGAGACCGTCCCCGCCCGGCAGTTGCTCGGCGGCGCCCTGATCGCCTTCCTCGTCGGCTGGCTGATCTGGTCCCTGCTCTGGAACGGCTACCTCGGCGGCTGGTGGCTGGTGCCGCTCTACGCGATGATCCCGGACTCCTGGGCGCCGGCCCACTCCTACTCCGCCGTGGTCCTCAGCTACGTCTGGTACGCGGTCGTCGCCGTCGCGATCATGATCGGTGTGGGCCGCCTCGGCCGCTGGGGCGAGGTCTGGCGCCGGTACGGCGCCCCGCGCTTCCGGCAGCCGAGGGAACGGCAGGTCGTACCGCCGCCGCAGGACGACCCCGCCCAGTGGAATCAGCTTCGGGAGGCCGGGGCCGGGGAAGCCGCGGAGCGGCTGGTGGCCGAGGCGGGGGCCGGGCTGATGCGGGACGTGGACCACGCGCGGATCATGCGTGCGTGGCAGGGCGTACGCAGCGGCCGGCACAGTCTGGCGACGTTCACCGGCGCCGTGCTGAAGGACGGGGCGGCCGCGTGCCTGCACCCCTCCGGAGAGCGGGACCTGCCCGCCCGGCTGGCCAAGCACGACCTGGTCACCGGGCAGGTCCGCCTGGGCGGCACCGTCGACGACCCGCGCAACCCGTACGCCTACCGCGGCACGGGCCTGGCCCTGGGCCCCGAGCTGCTCGGCACGTCGCTGCTGGCCGTCGGGCCCGCCGGGTCGGGCAAGACGGGCAGTGTCGTCTGGCCCGTCGCCGAGTCGCTGTGTCTGCACGCGCTCGCCGGGCGGGCCGCGGTGGTGGTCGTGGGGGCGGCGGGCGCGGGGCTGGGGCCGGCCGACGCGTACGACGTCGTCGTGCGGATCGGCAACCCGGAGTCCGTGTACGACCTCGACCTCTACGGCGGGACCACCGATCCCGACGAGGCGGCGGCCGTGCTCGCCGAGGCGCTCGTCGGCGATCTCGCCGACCCGCACCCCGGCGGCGACAGCCGGCGCTCCACCACGGTCCTCGCCCAGCTGCTCGGCCCGTTCCGTGCGGTGCACGGACGCTTCCCGTCGGTGCCGCAGCTGCGGCAGCTGCTGGACGGCGCCCCCGGCCCGCTGGCCGAGCTGCGCGCGGCCCTCCAGGACGCCGGGCAGGAGTCGCTGCTGCGGGAGCTGGACGCGCGCGAACGCCAGCTCGGGCACCCCGGGGACCTCGGGAGCGTCCTGGCGGACCGGGTCGCCCTGCTCGACCGGCCCGCCTTCGCCGCATTCTTCGACACCTCCGGCCAGTCCCGGCCCTTCTCCCTGCGGGCCCTCGACCACCCCGTACGGGTCCGGATCGACCTCCCCGAGCGCGGTCACGCCGACGCCTCGCGCATCCTGGCGCGGCTGGTGCTCGCGCAGTTCACCGCGAGCGTCGCGGTACGGGAGGACAAGTCGCTGTTCGCCTGCCTCGTGCTGGACGACGCCACGGGGGCCGTCACACCGGAGGCCGTGCGCGGCATCCAGCGGCTGCGGTCCACCAACGCGGGGGCGGTCCTCACCCTGCGCACCCTCGACGACGTGCCCGGGCCGTTGCGCGGTCCGCTGCTCGGCGCGACCGGCTGCCGGATGGCACTGTCCGGGCTCACCCCGTGGGACGGGCAGGACTTCGCCGAGGTGTGGGGCAAGGAGTGGACCGAGGCCCGGGACGTCACCGACCGGCAGATCATCGCCGACTCCCCGGCGGGCAAGGCCTGGCACGCGCTGCGCCGGGTCATGACCGGCCACGCCCCCACCGCGCGGGCCGTGACCGTACGGCAGGTGGAGCGGGAGCGGTGGTCCGCGTCCGAACTGGCGCACGGGGTGCCGCCGGGGCACGCGGTGCTGTCGCTGACGAACGTGCGGGGCGAGCACGCGCCGCCGTTGCTGGTGGACCTGCGGGGCTGAGCGGGGCGCGTCGGAGGGCGTCTTGAGGGCGTCGGGGCGGCGTTCGATTTGAGCCATTCGGTGTGCGGTGCGTGGGACTTGTGATCGTACGGTGAGGCAGAATCGGGACAGGCCGTTCATACGCGGCGGCCAAGAGGCGTCTGCCTGTCCCTGGCCCCGCCCCACTCCCCCACCCCCGTCGTCGACCTGAAGGTCCCATGCCCCCGACGCTCGCCTCGCTCGTCCACCACTCCGCGCTCAAGCTGACCGTGCGGGCGGGCGAGGACCGCCTCGACGTGCCGGTGCGCTGGGCGCACGCCAGCGAGCTCGCGGACCCCGTGCCGTACATGGAGGGCGGGGAGCTGCTGCTGATCACCGCGTTGAAGCTGGACGCGGAGGATCCGGAGGCGATGCGGCGCTATGTACGGAGGCTGGTGGGGGCCGGGGTCGTCGGGCTCGGGTTCGCCGTCGGGGTGCACTACGAGGACATCCCCGAGGCGCTCGTCGACGCGGCCGAGGGGGAGGGGCTGCCCCTGTTGGAAGTGCCCCGGCGCACGCCCTTCCTCGCCATCAGCAAGGCGGTGTCGGCCGCGATCTCCGCCGAGCAGTACCGGGCGGTGACGGCGGGCTTCGCGGCGCAGCGGGAACTCACCAGGCAGGCGTTGACCGCCGGGCCCGAAGGGCTGCTGGGCGCGCTCGCGGGGCAGGTCGACGGGTGGGCGGCCCTGTACGACGCCTCCGGCGCGGTCGTCGCGGTGGCGCCCGAGTGGGCGGAGCGGCGGGCCGGGCGGCTCGTCGCCGATGCCGAACGGCTGCGCGACCGGCCCGCTCCGGCCAGCGCGGTCGTCGGCGGCGAGGACCGCGTCGAACTGCACTCCCTCGGCACCGGCCGCCGGGCCCGCGCGGCGCTCGCCGTCGGCACGGCGGCGGCTCTCGGTACGGCCGAGCGGTACGCCGTCCACTCCGCGATCGCCCTCCTCACCCTCACGACGGAACGGTCGGGCTCGTTGCACGCCGCCGAGCAGCGGATCGGCGCGGCGGTGCTGCGCATGCTGCTGGCCGGGGAGTGCGACCACGCGCGTGCCGTCGCCGGGGATCTGTACGGGGACCTCCTGGACGCCCCGTTCCGGCTGATCCTCGCGGAGGCGGCCTCGGCTTCGGCCGCGCGGGCGCGGATGGAGGGGGCGGTGGGGGCGGTGAGTACGGCGGTGTCCGTGGAGGGGGTGGCCGGGGAAGGGGCTCGCGCCGCAGTCGTCGGCGGGGGCAGGGAAGGGGCCCGTGCCTCCGGGGCGGGGGGTGCGGCTGCGGGCGTGGCCGCCGATGTCGTACGGGCCGCCGCGGGCGCGGCCGCCGGTGGTGACTCGGGTGGGGAACTGCTCGGACAGCTCGTCGAGGTGGTGGAGGCGGCCGCGGCGCGCGCCGGGGAGGCGGTGCTCGTGGTGCCCGACGGGGAGCGCCTCGTCGTGCTCGCCGTGGACGGGGGTGCGGCGGTCGCCGCGTGCGGGGAGTTCGCGGCGGCGTTGGAGACGGCTCGGGCGGCGGGGCGGGACCCGGTGTCCGCCGGCGGGTCCGCTTCCGCGTCCGCCTCCGCCGTGGGCTCGGTCGAGGAGGAGGAGCTCGTCGTCGGGCTGTCCGCGCCGGCGGGGCCGATAGCGGCCGCCGCGGCGTACAAGCAGGCCGAGCAGGCGCTGTCCGTCGCTCGGCGCCGGGGGCGTTGCCTGGTCGAGCACGAGGAACTGGCGGCGGGGTCCGTGCTGCCGCTGCTCGGGGACGACGCCGTGCGGGCCTTCGCCGACAGCCTGCTCCGTCCGCTGCGGGAGCACGACGCGACGGGGCGGGGGGATCTGGTCGCCTCGCTGCGGGCGTGGTTGTCGCGCCACGGACAGTGGGACGCGGCCGCCGCGGACCTGGGGGTGCACCGGCACACGCTGCGCTACCGGATGCGCCGGGTGGAGGAGATCCTCGGCCGCTCGCTGGACGATCCGGACGTGCGGATGGAGCTGTGGCTGGCCCTGAAGGCGACGGCCGCGGCGGGGGAGTAGACCGCGCCCGTCCGAGAGGTGCGGCCGTGTGCCTGCTGGGTGCTGGGTGCTGGGTGCTGGGTGCTGGGCGCTGAAGTGTCGGGTCAGAGCACGGGGAGTCGCTCCACCAGGAGGGCCACTCTGCGTTCGGTGTCCTCCGGGGGGAGACGTCGTGCGCGGGTGAGGGTGGCCAGCCCGTGCAGGGCCGCCCAGAACACCTCGGTGAACAGTCCCGGGTGGACGCCGTCCCCGGCGACCTCGTCCAGGTTCTCCAGCAGGGCGGCGAAGGCGTCCTTCAGCGGCTCGGGGGTGTCCTCGTGGGCGAACGCCAGGCCGCCGTCGAGCCGGAACATGGCGTCGTAGACCGCCGGGTTGCGCTCGGCGAAGTCGAGGTACGCGCGGGCCAGGGCGGTGACGCGGGTGCGGGGGCCGTCCGCGGTGGAGGGCGCGTCGGAGGCTACGGCTGAGGTCGCGGCCCGCAGCGCCGTGGCCATCTCGGCGGCCCCTTCCAGGGCGACGGCCCCGATGATCTCGCGCTTGCCGCGGAAGTGGCTGTAGAGGACGGGCTGGCTGTATTCGATGCGCTCGGCGAGCCGGCGGGTGGTGACCGCGTCCCAGCCCTGCTGCTCGGCGAGTTCACGGGCCGTGGCCACGATGAGGCGCTCGCGGCCCGCCCGCTCGCGCTCCTTGCGTTCCTGTACCGACATGACGCGATCCTAGCACCGCTAGACAATCGAGCGGCAGCAGTACTAGCGTTGCCACATCAGCTAGCGCCGCTAGATTCCTGGAGGGTCCGTCATGCTCGACGCACTTGAGGTGGTCACCACCGTCGTCATCGGACTGATGGTGGGGGTGGAGTTCTCGGTCGCCTTCGTCATCAACCCGATCCTCAACGCGCTCCCCGACGACAGCGTGGTGCTCGGCCGTGCCCACGGGGGGCGGATGCTGGGTGCGGTGATGCCCGTCTGGTACATCACCTCGCTCGTCCTCGTCGGGGTCTGGGCCGTGGCCGGACGGCAGGGCGACGGCACGGGCCTGGTGGTCACCGCGGGCGGGCTGCTGATCGTCAGCGTGATCATGTCGCTGCTGCTGCTCGTCCCGATCAACAACCGGGGCAGGACCTGGACGCCCGAGAACCGCCCCGAGGACTGGAAAGCGCAGATGAACCGCTGGGACCGCTTCCACTACGCCCGCGTGGCCGTCATCGTCGCCGCCTTCACCCTGCTGGTGGCGGCCCTCGCCTGAGCCCACGCGCCGATTGAGCCCACGGGTCGATGCCGGCTGGGCCCCGGTCCCGAACTCGTCCAATCTGGCGCAGCCCCCGGCCGTACTCATACGTGCCGGACAAGCGACCCCTCGTCGTCGCGGCCCTACCGTGGAGCGGACGTCGATGTGTCATTTATGCGAAGGGCCGGGAACGACTATGACCGCCACTCACGCCTTCTGGCTCGCGGGCCGTCAGGCCACCGGTGAGAGCACGTTCGATGTGACGTCGCCCTGGGACGGCCGGTCGGTCGGCAGGGTGAGCGTGCCGACGGACGAGCAGGTCGAGGAGGCCGTGGCTGCCGCGTACGCCGTGCGGGACGAGCTCGCGGCGACGCCGGCGCACGTGCGGGCCGCGGTCCTGGACCGGGTCAGCAGGCGTCTGGTCGAGCGGACCGAGGAGATCGCGCAACTGATCTCCGCCGAGAACGGCAAGCCGATCAAGTGGGCGCGCGGCGAGGTCGGCCGGGCCGTCTCGGTGTTCCGGTTCGCGGCCGAGGAGGCCCGGCGGTTCAACGGCGGCGAGGCGCAGCGGCTCGACACCGACCTCGGCGGTCAGGGGCGACTGGCCCTCACGCGCCGCTTCCCCAAGGGCGCCGTCCTCGGCATCGCGCCCTTCAACTTCCCGCTGAACCTCTGCGCGCACAAGATCGCCCCCGCGATCGCCGCCGGTGTGCCGATCATCCTGAAGCCCGCCCCGGCCACCCCTCTCTCGGGTCTGATCATCGGAGAACTGCTCGCCGAGGCAGAGGCCCACGCGGCGGGCGCGGCCGGTACGGCCGGCGCGGGAGCCGGGACTGTCCTTCCGGCCGGCTCCTGGAGCATCCTCCCCGTCGCCAACGACCGCATGCCCGCCCTCGTCCAGGACGAGCGGCTCCCCGTGATCTCGTTCACCGGCTCCGAGAAGGTCGGCTACGCGATCATGGACTCGGTGCCGCGCAAGCACTGCACGCTGGAGCTCGGCGGCAACGGCGCGGCCGTCGTCCTCGCCGACTACGCCTCCGACGCGGACCTCGACTGGGCCGCCACCCGCATCGCGACCTTCTCGAACTACCAGGGCGGCCAGTCCTGCATCTCCGTGCAGCGGGTGATCGTGGACGCGTCCGTGTACGACCGGCTGCTGCCGCGCATCGTCGCCGCGGTCGAGGCCCAGGTGACCGGTGACCCGTCCGACGGCGCCACCGACGTCGGGCCGCTGGTCGACGAGAACGCCGCCAAGAGGGTCGAGACGTGGGTCCGGGAGGCGGTCGACGCCGGGGCCTCCCTCCTCACCGGCGGCAAGCGGGACGGCGCCACGTACGCGCCGACCGTCCTGGCCGACGTACCCGCCGACGTGACCCTCTCCTGCGAGGAGGTCTTCGGGCCCGTTCTCACCGTACGGAAGGTGGACGGGGAGGCCGAGGCCTTCGCCGCCGTCAACGACTCCAAGTACGGCCTCCAGGCGGGCGTTTTCACCCATGACCTGCAGACCGCCTTCCGCGCCCACCGCGCGCTGGAGGTCGGCGGCGTGATCATCGGCGACGTGCCCTCCTACCGCGCCGACCAGATGCCGTACGGCGGCGTGAAGCAGTCCGGAGTGGGGCGCGAGGGCGTGAGGTTCGCGATGGACGACTACACCTACGAGCGGGTCATGGTCCTGACGGGGATCCAGCTCTGACGCCTCATTGAGACCTTCCCGTCCCACCCCTAGCTTCTGATAACCGTTTTCAGATAGCCTGGGGGCAGATCCCGGGATGAAGGGGCCCGGCACCGATGCCTTCCGGTGCCGGGCCCCTTCTGTGCGTCGGCCTGCTTCCGGACCCTCAACCGGAGAAGCCGACGTGCGCCAGCCGCAGTGGGCCGCGCAGCCTCAGGTGGACGTCGTGCACGCCGGCGGCCGACACGTCGGTGCGCGGCGTGGTGTAGGCGTACGGGTCGCCGGTGGGGCGTTCCGGCGTCAGTGTCGCGAGGACCGGGCCGCCGACCAGGAAGAACTCGACGGTGCCCGACCCGGACACCTCCACCTCGACGGACGTGATCCCCGCGCCGAAGTCGCAGTTGCGGAAGATCAGTTCACCGGAGCCGCCGCCCGTCGGGGTCACGGCGTCGCCCGACACCTTGGCGCGGTCGACGATCTCCGTGCCGCGCTGTTCGTCGAAGTCCGCCGCGTCCAGGCCGTGCGTGACGACCGGTCGCGGAGCCACGGGCTCGCCCTCGACGGCGACGGTCGTACGGAGGCGGATGTCCTCGCTCGACGCGCCGGCGAGGAGTTCGTACGCGCCGGGCTCCAGGTGCCAGGTGCCGTGGGCCACGTCCCAGAACTCCAGGACGGACAGCGGGAGTCGGAAGGTCAGCTCCGTCGAGGCGCCGGGGGCGAGAGTGACCCGGCGGTGGCCGACCAGCTCGCGGCGGGGGCGCGGGACCGACGGGTCCACGGCGCGGACGTACAGCTGGGCGACCTCGTCGGCGGTCACCGCCCCCGTGTTGGTGACGGTGAAGGAGACCGTCAGGGCGCCATCACCCGTGCGGGCGACCAGGTTTCCGTACGCGAACTCCGAGTACGACAGGCCGTGGCCGAACGGGAAGAGCGGGGTGCCCTCGAAGTAGAGGTACGTCTGACGGCCGCCGATCACGTCGTAGTCGAGGAGGTCGGGGAGGTCCGCGTCGGCGGCGTACCAGGTCTGCGGGAGGCGGCCGGCGGGGGAGACGTCGCCGGCGAGGACGCGGGCCAGGGCGGTGCCCGCGGCCTGGCCGCCGTGCGCGGTCCACAGGACGGCGGGCAGGTCGGCGGGGTCGACCGCGTACGGATAGGCCGAGACCAGCACCAGCGCGGTGTTCGGGTTGGCGGCGCGGGCGGCGCGCAGCAGGCGCTCCTGGTGGGCGGGGAGCGCGAGGCCGGTGCGGTCCTCGGTCTCGCGGCCGTTGATGTGCGGGTCGTTGCCCGCGACGACGAGGACCACGTCGGCCTCGGCGGCGACCCTGGTGACGGCCTCCTCACCGGGCTGGACCACCATGATCTCGAAGATTTCCGGGTTCTCGTCGGCAACCTTCACACCGTCGGCGCCGACAGTGACGTACCGGCCTGTCCCTGCGTGCTTGAGGAGGTGACCGTTCCCGTGGGATCCGGAGGGCTCCAGGCTGAACGTCTCCTGGACGATCCAGCCGCCCGGCTGATCCGCCGACGCGCGCAGGTACCCGTCCTCGGCGACCGAGAGGTAACGGCCGTCGGGGGCGCGGAAGGTGAGGACGCCCCCGCCCCAGTCGACGAGGGCCAGTTCGGTGCCGTCCGCGTCCGTGGTGAGCGGTGGCAGGTCGGTGCGGCCGGCCAGGAGCGCCGGGTCGAGCGCGCCCTCCGCGCCCCGTACCTCGTCGTCGGCGCCGGCGGCCTCGGGCACGGCGACGAACGCGCCGGTGGACAGCGCCCTCAGGCGTACGCGGTCCACGCCCTCCGCGAACGTCACGCGTTCGGCACCGAAGCGGTCGTACAGGCCTTCGAGTGGAGTGGAGCGGTGGAGGAGGGTGCCGCTGTACCAGTCGAGTTTGCACTCGTCGGCGAGCAGCCCGACGACGGCGATCCGGGTGTCGGCCGCGAGCGGCAGCAGGTCGCCCTCGTTCTTCAGCAGGACGACCGCCTGCTCGGCGGCCTCCCGGGCGAGGGCCCGGTGGGCCGGGGTGTCGAAGTCCGTGAGGCCGGCGTACGGGTCGCTGTCGGCGTCGAACTCGCCGAGGCGGAAGCGGACCGAGAGCTGGCGGCGGACCGCCTCGTCGATGTCCTCCTCGGTCAACAGGCCCTTGTCCAGCGCGCCCTTGATGCGGCCGGTCATCGTCGAGCTCTCCGTGCCGTGGTCGGTGAAGCTGTCGACCCCGGCGCGCAGCGAGGCGGCGGTCGCCTCCTCGTGGGTGTCGAAGTAGTGCTCGGAGTCGACGAGGTTCGACGGCGCGCCCGCGTCCGAGCAGACCAGCAGCGGCTCCTCGGTCCAGCGGCGCAACTGCTCGGCCAGGTAGGGCGAGACGTGGTTGGGGCGGCCGTTGACCAGGTTGTACGCGGGCATGACGCCGGCGACGGCGCCCGCCTCGACGGTCTCGCGGAAGGCGCGCAGGTCGTACTCGTGCAGGACGCGCGGGCGGACCGAGGAGGAGGTGGTGGAGCGGTCGGTCTCGTTGTTGTGCGCCAGCCAGTGTTTGAGCACGGGGGCCGTGCGCCAGTACGTGGGGTGGTCGCCGCGCAGGCCGCGGGTGTACGCGGTGGCGATCGCCGAGGTCAGCTTCGGGTCCTCGGAGTAGCCCTCCTCGTTGCGGCCCCACAGCGGGTGGCGCAGCAGATTGACCGTGGGGGACCAGACGTTGAGGCCGACGCGGTCGTCGCGGGCCCGCATCGCGCGGACCTCGGTGGACACGGCCTCGCCGACGCGGCGCACGAGGTCGTCGTTCCAGGTCGCGCCGAGGCCCACCGCCTGGGGGAAGACCGTCGCGGGGCCCATCCAGGCCACGCCGTGCAGGGCCTCCTGGCCGGTGCGGAAGGCAGCCACCCCGAGTCGGTCGACGGCGGGGGCGAACTGGTGCAGGAACGCGATCCTCTCGTCCAGGGTGAGCCGCTGGAGCAGATAGTCGATGCGCTTCGCGAGCGGCAGCTGCGGATCGCGGAAAGGCGGCGTGGGCGTCGTCTGTGCGGTCACGTTGGGGATCCCTTTGCGGTGGAGCGGCGAGGCGCTTTCGAAGCGCTTCGATGCTCATTCGACCGTGGGGTGGGTGTCAAGAGACCAAGGCGCAACAGATCCGTTTCCCCACCGTCATACAGGCCACGACACCGAAGGTCGGAGGGCGTTGTTCCGGTCGTCCACACCGTTGAGGAATCTAGGAATCGACCCTTGTGCACCCCCGGTCGTTCACTTAACCTCGCAGCAACATCGAAGCGCTTCGACTGTGGAGGGCAACGCTTCGCGTGCTCACCTCCCTCCGCCGCTCGAGGGTTCACCCGCTTCAGCACAGCCAGTTCCACTCAGACACCGCAGCCGACGGCCACCGCCGGGTGTCCTGGTGTGCGCCATGAAGGGTTGACGCAATGACGCCGAACTCCGCCACCTCCGCCGCGCCCAGCCGGAGAAGCTTCCTCGCCTCCACGGCGGTCGTCACCGCCGCAGTGGCGGGGGGCGTGCCGCTGCTGTCCGCCTGCGGCGGCTCGCAGGAGGGCCGCAAGGAGGGCGCCACGTCGGGCAAGGACGCGAAGAAGATCCTCCCCGCGTTCGTCGCGTCGAACGTGGTGGCGCCCGACATCCCGGCGAAGAACGGCGCGCCCGCCGGCTTCACCAAGGCGATCGCGACCGCCGACCTCAAGACCTCGGTCCCGAAGAAGCTCGGCAGCGGCGGCAAGCTCAAGGTGATGTCGCCGTTCTGGGGCACCCCGCCCAAGGGCGACAACCCGTACTACACGGCGATGAACGAGGCCGTCGGCGTCGACGTCACCTGGCAGAACCAGGACGGCGTCACCTACGACCAGAAGCTCGGCGCGGTCCTCGCCTCCAGCGACATCCCGGACGTCGTGGTCGTACCCGGCTGGAACCTGATGGGCAAGATACCGAGCGCCATCAACGCCAAGTTCGCCGATCTCGGCCCGTACCTGTCCGGGGACAAGGTCAAGGACTACCCGAACCTCGCGGCCGTCCCCAGCGAGGCCTGGCAGCGCGGCATCTTCGGCGGCCAGCTGCGCGCGGTCCCGTTCCCCGCCCCGTACGTCACCGACATCGCGCCCATGTACCGCAGGGACATCTTCGAGAAGAAGGGCTACACCGTCCCGACCAGCCCCGACGAGTTCCTGTCCTGGGCGAAGGAGGCCACCGACGCCAAGTCGAAGGTGTGGGCCTGCGACGACATGAAGTGGACGGCGTTCAACATCTACGGCGTCTTCCCCGGCAGCGACAAGGCGCTGTGGTGGAACATGGTCGACGGCAAGCTCGTCAACCGCGTCGAGACCGAGGAGTTCCTCGAGGCGCTGGAGTGGACGCGCAAGCTCTACGCGGCCAAAGTGGTTCACCCGGACGCGGTCTCCGGCAAGGCGGGCGGCGACGCCCGCAACCGCTTCACCTCCGGTCAGTCCCTGGTCTTCAACGGGAACATCTCCGGCTGGTGGGGCTCCGTCTCCGAACAGGCCACACAGAACAGCGGCTTCGACATGGCCGCGTTCGACATCTTCGGCCCCGACGGCGGCGACCCCACCCTGTGGGCGGTCCAGCCGGCCAACATCTTCACCTTCATCAGCAAGAAGGCCACCAAGCAGCAGATCAAGGACTTCCTCGCCCTCTGCAACTACTGCGCCGCGCCCTACGGCACCAAGGAGTTCATGCTCACCGCCTACGGCGTCGAGGGCACGGACTACGACATCAAGAAGGGCCTGCCGGTCAAGACCACACAGGGCGTCAACGAGGTCAACGGCGCCTACGACTACACGGGCAACCCCGCCCCGTACGTCGCCTACCCCGACTTCCCCGAGGTCACCAAGGGCATCGTCGAGTGGCAGCAGCGCATGGGCGCCTTCACCAAGAAGACCTCCTTCTTCGGTCTGACCGTCACCGAGCCCAACCGCTGGGCCAACCTCGCCGACAACTTCGAGCAGTTGGAGGACGACATCGTGCGCGGCCGCAAGAAGATCAGCGACATGCAGCAGGCAGTGGCCGACTGGAAGAGCAAGGGCGGCGACGACCTGCGCGACTGGTACAAGAAGCTGCTCGACGACACCGGCTCGGCGAACTGACCAGGGGCGAGGGCAAGGAGAAGGCCGTGTCCCACAGCACGGTGCCCCGGTCCAGGGCCGAGGCCGACACCCCCGAGGAGACCCCGGCGGCTCCCGGGGACGCCACCGGGCCCCGGCCCGCGGCCGGCGCACGAGCGGGCAAGCTGAGTCTGCGCCTCAGACTCCGGCGTGACCGCACGCTGATCCTCATGACGCTGCCGGCCGTCCTGCTGATCGTGGTCTTCAACTACATACCGATCCTCGGCAATGTGGTCGCCTTCCAGGACTACGACCCCTATCTCAGTGAGAACGGCTTCGTCGCCATCTTCCAGAGCCCCTGGATCGGCCTCGAGCAGTTCGAGAGGATCTTCGCGGACTCGGCCTTCTGGCACGCGGTGCAGAACACGTTCGTGCTGTTCTTCCTCCAGCTCGTGCTGTTCTTCCCCATCCCGATCCTGCTCGCGCTGCTCATCAACAGCATCGTCAGGCCCCGGATCCGGGCGGTCGCCCAGGCGATCATGTACTTGCCGCACTTCTTCTCCTGGGTCCTCGTCGTCACCGTGTTCATGCAGATCTTCGGCGGGGCCGGCGTCATCGCGCAGACCCTCCGGCAGCACGGCTACGACGGCTTCGACCTGATGACCAACCCGGAGATCTTCAAGTACCTGGTCACGGTCGAGATGATCTGGAAGGACGCGGGCTGGGGCATCATCGTCTTCCTCGCCGCGCTCTCCTCCGTCTCCCACGACCTCTACGAGGCCGCCGCGATGGACGGTGCGGGCCGCTGGCGGCGCATGTGGCACATCACCCTGCCCGCCCTGCGCCCGGTGATCGCCCTGCTGCTGGTGCTGCGCGTCGGCGACGCCCTGACCGTCGGCTTCGAACAACTGCTGCTCCAACGGCAGGCGGTGGGCGTCGACGCCTCGGAAGTCCTCGACACCTACGTGTGGTGGAACGGCATCCGCAACCAGGACTTCAGCTACGCCGCCGCCGCGGGACTCGTCAAGGGCGTCGTCGGCCTCGCACTGGTCCTGACCGCCAACAAGGTCGCCCATCTCATGGGTGAGCAGGGGGTGTACAAGAAATGAGCGCACTCCTCGACAAGACGGCGGAGGCGGCCGACCGGCGGCGGCCCCCGGCGCGGAAGCCGAATCGCTGGGCCGCTCCGCCCCGCCCCGTCTGGGAGGAGGAACCCGCGAAGGCGGGTCTCGCGGGCAAGGGCATCGCCTTGGGCTTCGCCTGCTTCGCGATCCTCTTCCCCCTGTGGATCGTCATCGTCACCAGCCTCCAGACGAAGAAGACCATCGACGAGGCGGGCGGCCTGGTCGTCATCCCCAAGGGCGTCACCTTCATCGCCTACCAGGAACTCCTCAGCGGCGGCCAGGTCCAGAAGGCCGCGCTGGTCAGCGTCGGCATCACCCTCGTCGGCACGCTGTTCAGCATGACCGTCTCGGTGCTGTGCGCCTACGGCCTGTCCCGGGTCGGCTCCCTCGGCCACCGCTGGATCCTGATGACCCTGCTCGCCACGATGTTCTTCGGCGCGGGCCTGATCCCGACGTACCTCCTGGTCCAGGCCCTGGGCCTGACCGACACCTACCTCGCGCTGATCCTCCCCAGCGCGGTGAGCGTCTTCAACATCCTGGTTCTGCGTTCGTTCTTCATGGGCATCTCGCCGGAACTCATCGACAGCGCGCGCATCGACGGCGCCGGTGACTGGCGCATCCTGTGGAAGATCGTGATGCCGCTGTCGAGGGCGGTCCTCGCGGTCATCGCCCTCTTCTACGCGGTCGGTTACTGGAGCGCCTGGTTCAACGCGTCCATCTACCTGACCGACCAGGACATGATGCCGCTGCAGAACGTCATGATCCAGCTGGTTCAGAAACAGGAACGGCCGGTCGGCCTCTCCGCCCAGATCAACACCGGTCAACTCTCGCCGCTCGCCATCCAGATGGCGGTCATGGTCATGGCCCTCCTGCCCGTCGCCGTGCTCTCCCCCTTCGTCCAGAAGCACTTCAAGAAGGGCATGCTGACCGGCGCGGTCAAGGGTTGACCGGGGCGCCCATGGACTCGGGGGTGCGGGTGCGTCGGCGGCTGCGGGCCCGGTGGGGCTTCTCGCGCAGTTCCCCGCGCCCCTGAAAAGCAGGGGCTGCGCCCCGTGCTTTTCGGGCCGAAAGGGCCGTAGGCCCTTAAGGGGCGCGGGGAACCGCGCGAGAAGCCCCACCGCGCCGCACTCGCCATCGCACCGAACCCACCGAGTCATCAGGCGCCCACCCACGCCCTCCCCGTACGAACGAGGTATCCCATGCGCACCCCCCGCCCCACCCCCCACCCCAGCCGCCGCACCGTACTCGCCGCGACCTCCGCCACCGCCGCCCTCACCACCCTGCCCGCCCTCGCCACCCCGGCCCACGCGGCGGAGCCCCACGCCGGGCCCCGAACCGGCAAGTCCGCCGGAGGCTACCGTTGGCGCAACGCGGTGATCGGCGGCACCGGATTCGTCACCGGCGTCCTCTTCCACCCGGCGAGACCCGGTCTCGCCTACGCCCGCACCGACATCGGCGGCGCCTACCGCTGGGACGACCGCAAGGCCCGCTGGACCCCGCTGACCGACCACCTCGGCTGGGACGACTGGAACCTCACCGGCGTGGAGGCCATCGCCCTCGACCCCGCCCACCCGAACCGCGTCTACCTCGCCCTCGGCACCTACGCCCAGCCCTGGGCCGGGAACGGCGCGGTCCTCCGTTCCGACGACCGCGGCGCCACCTGGACCCGCACCGACCTCACCGTGAAGCTCGGCGCCAACGAGGACGGCCGGGGCGCCGGCGAGCGTCTCCTCGTCGACCCGCGCGACAGCGACACCCTGTGGCTGGGCACCCGACACGACGGCCTGCTCAGGTCGACGGACCGGGGCGCCACCTGGGCGGTGGCGACCGGCTTCCCGGCGACCCCCAGCGCCACCGGGCAGGGCGTCACCCTCCTCGTCGCCGCGGGCCGCACCCTCTACGCCGGCTGGGGCGACGGCGACGGCACCTCCGCCGGCAAGAACCTGTACCGCACGGCCGACGGCACCACCTGGGAGGCCGTCCCCGGGCAGCCGAGCGGCACCTCCGCCAAGGTCCCGATCCGCGCCGCGTACGACCGGCACACCCGCGAGCTGTACGTGACGTACGCCGACGCCCCCGGCCCCAACGGCCAGTCCGACGGCAGTGTGCACAAGCTCCGCACCACCACGGGCAGGTGGACCGAGGTGACCCCGGTGAAGCCCGGCGGCACCACGACCGACGGCGGCACCGACAGCTTCGGCTACGGCGGCGTCGCCGTCGACGCCCGCCGCCCGGGCACGGTGGTCGTCTCCACCAACAACCGCTGGGCCGAGATCGACACCCTCTTCCGGTCCACGGACGGCGGCCGCACCTGGACGTCGCTCAAGGACTCCGCCGTCCTCGACGTCTCCGAGACCCCGTATCTCAAGTGGGGTGCCGACAAGCCCAAGTTCGGCTGGTGGATCCAGGCGCTGGCCCTCGACCCGTTCGACTCCGAGCACGTCGTCTACGGCACCGGAGCGACCCTCTACGGCACCCGCGACCTGAAGCGCTGGGCGCCGCAGATCCGGGGGCTGGAGGAGACGTCCGTGCGTCAGCTGATCTCGCCTCCGACCGGGCAGGCGCATCTGCTGAGCGGCTCAGGTGACATCGGCACGATGTACCACGAACGCCTCACGGCGTCACCGTCGCGCGGCATGGCGTCGAACCCCGTCTTCGGATCGGCGACGGGGCTGGCACAGGCCTCGACGAAGCCGTCGTACGTGGTCCGCACCGGCTGGGGCGACCACGGAAACGGGGCCCACTCCCACGACGGGGGCCGTACCTGGGCGCCCTTCGCGGCCCAGCCCGCCATCGCCAAGGACGCACCCGGGCCGATCGCCACCAACGCCGACGGCAGCGTGCTGCTGTGGTCCTTCGTGCACTGGGACGGCACGAAGTACGCGGCCCACCGCTCCGCCGACAACGGGGCGACCTGGACCGAGATCGCCTCCTTCCCGAAGGGCGCCACACCGGTCGCCGACCCGGCCGACCCCACGCGCTTCTACGCCTACGACACCGACACGGGAACGCTGTACGCCAGCACGGACAGCGGTGTCACCTTCACGGCCCGGGCGACCGGACTGCCCAAGGGCGACAGTCAGTTCAAGCTGGTCGCGGCGCCCGGCCGCACCGGGGACCTCTGGCTGAGCGCGAAGACGAACGGGCTGTACCGGTCCACCGACGGCGGGGCCGGCTTCTCGAAGATCGACAGCTGCTGGGCCTCGTACACCCTCGGCTTCGGCAAGGCCGCCGACGGCGCCGACTACCCGGCGATCTACCAGGTCGGCTCGACCGGGTCCATCACCGCCGTCCATCGCTCCGACGACGGCGCGAAGACCTGGATCCGTATCAACGACGACGCCCACCAGTGGGGCTGGACCGGCGAGGTCATCGTGGGTGACCCGCGCGTGTACGGCCGCGTCTACCTGGCGACGAACGGGCGCGGCATCCAGTACGGGGACCCGGTCTGATGGCCGGTCCCACACGGCCGAGCCTGGCCGACGCCACCCGCGGCCGGATCCTCTTCGGCGGCGACTACAACCCCGAACAGTGGCCCGAGGAGGTGTGGCAGGAGGACGTACGCCTCATGAAGGAGGCCGGCGTCAACACCGTCACCCTCGGGGTCTTCTCCTGGGCCAAGCTCGAACCCCGGCCAGGAGCACGGGAGTTCGGCTGGCTGGACCGGCTGATGGACCTCATGCACGAGCACGGCATCGGGGTCGTCCTCGCCACGCCCACCTCCTCCCCACCGCCGTGGATGGGGCGCCTCCACCCCGAGACCCTGCCGCGCGACGAGAACGGCCAGATCGAGTGGTGGGGCTCCCGCCAGCACTTCTCGCACTCCAGCGAGACCTATCGCCGGTACGCCGCCGCCATCACCGAGGACCTCGCCGCCCGCTACGGCGACCACCCGGCCCTCACCATGTGGCACATCAACAACGAGTACTGCACCTACGACTACGGCGACGAGGCGGCGCGGACCTTCCGGACGTGGCTCCAGCGGAGGTACGGGACCCTCGACGCGCTCAACGAGGCCTGGGGCACGGCCTTCTGGAGCCAGGGCTACGACGGGTGGCACGAGATCCTCCCACCGCGCCTCGCCCATTACATGAAGAACCCGAGCCATGTGCTCGACTTCAAACGCTTCACGAGCGACATGCTCCTGGAGTGCTACGTCATGGAGCGCGACATCGTCCGCCGGCGCACCCCGCACGTACCGGTCACCACCAACTTCATGCCGATGTGGGTGGGGCAGGACGCGTGGCGGTGGGCCGAGGAGGAGGACGTCGTCTCGGTCGACCTCTATCCGGACCCCCGTGACCCGCTCGGCGCGCAGCACGGAGCCCTGGTCCAGGACATGACCCGCTCCCAGGCGGGCGGCGGCCCGTGGATGCTGATGGAGCAGGCCGCCGGACCGGTCAACTGGCGTGGCGTCAACCACCCCAAACCCCGTGGACTCAACCGGCTGTGGTCCTTCCAGGCCGTCGCCCGGGGCGCGGACGCCGTCTGCTACTTCCAGTGGCGGCAGTCCCGGCAGGGCGCGGAGAAGTTCCACTCCGGCATGGTCGGTCACGCGGGCGAGCACGGCCGCACCTACCAGGAGGTGAGACGGCTCGGCCGGGAACTCGCCGCCGTCGGCCAAGAACTGGCTGGCCGTCACATCGAAGCCGACATCGCGGTGCTGTTCGACTGGAACTCCTGGTGGGCCGGTGCCCAGGACGGCCGACTGTCGTCCGAGGTCGATCTTCCCCAGGTCGTACGGGCCTGGCACCGCGCCCTCTGGGAGGCGAACCTCACCACGGCCTTCGCGCACCCCGAGCACGATCTCTCCGCCCACCGGCTCGTCGTCGTCCCGCAGCTCTACCTCCTCACGGACGCGGCCGTCGACAACCTCCTCGCGTATGTGCGGGGCGGCGGCACCCTCGTCAGCGGCTTCCTGACCGGGGTCGCCGACGAGGACGACCGGATACGCCCCGGCGGCATGGACGCCCGGCTCCGCGACCTCTTCGGCATCCGCACCCTGCACGAGTGGTGGCCCCTGGACGCGGGGGAGGAGGTCGAGTGCGACGGCCCCCGGGGCGTCTTCCGGGGCACCCTGTGGTCCGAGGAGATCGAGACGGCGGACGCGGACGAGGTCGTGCCCTACAAGGGCGGCGAACTCGACGGCTTCCCGGCGGTGTTGCGGAAGGGGCGTGCCTGGTACGTCTCCACGCTGCCCGAACCGGCCGAACTACGCGCCCTGTTGGGTCGGGTCGCGGCCGACGCCGGGGTGCGGCCGGTCCTGGACGGACTGCCCGGCGGGGTCGAGGCGGTACGGAGAGGCGATGTGCTGTTCGTGCTCAACCACGGCCGCGACGAGGTCACCGTCGACGTGCCCGGCACCCATCGCGACCTGCTGACGGGGGCGACCGTCACCGGATCGCTGGCGCTCGGCCGGTACGGCGTGGCGGTACTGAAGCCGTGACCATGACTTCCCCCGGCGCCGGCCGTACGCAGCGGCCGGACGAACGATCGGACGGACGGTCGCACGAGTGGTCGGACGAGCGGTCGGACGAACGTCCGCGGCGATCGGCCTCGGCGCCGGAGAAGACCGTGGCCTCCCCACGAGGCCGCGGTAGCTCCCCACCCCGCATTTCCCCCCACCCATGGAAGGAACCGACACCCATGGCAACACGCACCCGCACACGCACCCGCACCCTGGGCCGGATCGGCAAGGCCCTGCTCGCCCCCGCGCTCGCGCTCGGCGCAACGATCGGACTCGCCTCCGCCCCCGCCTCGGCCGCCGTCTGGAACTCCTGCGACCAGTGGGGCAACACCAGCCTGAACGGCTACACGCTCTACAACAACATCTGGGGCTCCGGCGCCGGCAGCCAGTGCATCTGGGCCAACTCCGGTACGAACTGGGGAGTCTGGGCCAACCACCCCAACACCGGCGGCATCAAGTCGTACCCCAACTCCAAGAAGGTGATCAACAAGACGATCACCTCGCTCGGCTCGCTCAACAGCAGCTACAACGTCACCGTCCCGTCCTCGGGCGCGTACAACACCTCGTACGACATCTGGGACACGGACTACGACTACGAGATCATGCTCTGGGTCAACTACAACGGGGCCGTCGGCCCGCTCGGCACCTCACAGGGCAATGTGACGCTCGGCGGTCACACCTGGAGCGTCTACAAGGGCAGCAACGGCGCCAACGAGGTCTTCTCGTTCCTGCGCACCTCGGACTCGAACTCCGGCACGGTCCAGATCCTCCCCATCCTCAAGTGGATCAAGGACACCAAGGGCTGGATGGGCAACGAGACCATCGGTGACGTGCAGTTCGGCTTCGAGGTGACCTCGTCCTCCGGCGGTCTGGACTTCACCACCAACAACCTGACGGTCAGCAGCAGTTGACCTGCCGGGACCGGTGAGCCGTAGCCGGTCCGCGTACGAGTCCGAGCCGGTGCCGCCCCCACGCGGCACCGGCTCGGATCGTGTCAGGCCCCGGTCGCGTCCTCCGGGGTCAGACGGATCAGCAGCACGCCGGGGGTGCGCGGCACCCACACCCGCAGTTCGCCGGTAGTGGGGTCCCAGGACGCCGCTGAGTCCGCGCGCGCCGTGGACGGGTGCAGGATCTCCGTGCGCACGGGGGCGTCCGAGGCCGCCAAGTGCCCTACGGAGAGCCGCACTTCGGGCTCGCCACCCCGCCGCCACACCGACAGGTACGTCGGCCCGTGCCCCTCGGGGACCCGCAGCCCCAGAGCCGACCACGCGTCCGTCCAGCCCGGCAGGCCCAGCGGCCAGAACGGCACGGCCCGCGCCAGATCGCCGCGGATGGACTTGTACGTGCCCACCGCCTCGCGTACGAGGGCGAGTTGACGCTCCGTCATGCGGTCCAGGTGTCCCGACAGGTGGATACGGCCGAGAAGGGCGCCGCCGAGGGTGAAGGCGATCAGGTCGTCCTCGTACTCGGGCTGCGGGTAGGCCCAGACGGCGCCCTGTTCCGGGGGGACCGCCGTGGGCGCGGCGGCGGCGATCGGGGGGTAGCGGAGGGGGTCCTGCTGGTCGCTGGTGGACTGGAGCTGGGCCACGGCCAGGGTGGCGCCGTCCATGCGCATACCGCCGGAGGCGCAGTTCTCGACGACGAGGTGCGGGTAGCGGTCCAGGACGCCGGAGAGCCAGTCCAGGTACGCGCGGGCGTGCCCCAGCAGGCCGGCGCCGGGGGAGAGGTCGCCGGGGGCGGTCGTACCGGGGTCGATCACGATGTTGTAGTCGAGCTTGAGGTAGCCCACGCCCCAGTCCCCGACGAGCCGGTCCACCGTCTTGTCGAGGTGGGCACGGGCCGCCGGGTGGCGCAGGTCGAGCTGGTGACGACCCTGCTCGGCCAGCCGCACCCCGTCACGCCGGAAGAAGGCCTCCGGCGGCAGCTCCGCCGCGACCGCACTGCGCACACCGACGACCTCGGGCTCCAGCCAGAGCCCGGGAACCATGCCACGCTCCCGAATCCGGTCCAACACGGCCCGGATCCCGCTGTCGGAGGGGGTGGCTGAGCGGGCCTCGGGGTCGGTTCCGACCTCGGCTCCGGCGCCGGCCTCGGCTTCCGTTCCGGCCTCGGCTCCGGCGCCGGCCTCGGCTTGAGTTCCGGCCGCGGCTCCGGCCCCGACATCGGCTCCGGCCCACGCCCCGGGTTCGGTGCCGGCCTCGGCTTCCGTTCCGGCCTCGGGTTCGGTGTTGGCCTCGGGTTCGGCTCCGGCCCACGTTTCGGGTTCGGTGTCGGCTTCGGTTCCGGCCCAGGCCTCGGGTCCGGTGCCGGGCTCGGGTTCGGGTTCCGTTCCGGCCCCGGCCCCGGCCTCTCGCGCCATCCCGCCGTCCACGCCCCCCGGCGGGAACCGACGTGCCGACGGCAGCCACGCGCCGACGCTGTCCCACCAGCCGCCGTCCACCGTGTCGTCGTACCAGCCGGAGTCGATGCAGAAGTACTCCGCGCCCGCGTCAGCCGCCGCGTCGATCAGCGGCAGCAGCTTCGCCGTGGTCGGGTCGCCCATCAAGGTGTTCATGTAGTCGTTGAAGACGACGGGAAGCGTGTCGTGGTCGGGATGGGGACGCCGGACGGCCCGCCGGTACGCGGTCAGCGCCGCCCACGCCTCATCGAGCCCCGACCCGCCTCCCGACCCGAGCGCGAGCGCCGCCGCCACGGTCGTGAACGTGTCGCCCGGCGCGAGCCGCACCCGCCACTGGTGCTCCGCGTCCGTGGGCCCGTTGAGCGCGAGATACGTGCCGCGCGCGCGTTCCCCCAGGTCCCAGCGCCACCCGGCAGGCGACTCCACCTGCCAGACCCAGGCCCGACCCCGGCCGCCGCCGCCCTCCGTGGGGGCCGCGCCCCGGTCCCGGCGGCCATCCCGCTCCGTGAGCGCCCCCATCGCCAGGTGCCCGTCGCTGGGCCAACTCCCGCGCCCGGTGAGGGCGAGTGCCGCCCGGCTGTCGTGCTGATGGGCGTCGACGCTGATGTCGGCGACCGTCGCCCGCAGCGGCTCGGCGTACCAACGGCACTCCGCGAGCCAGTCGTTGCGTGCCCGGTGCACATCCAGGAGGTCGGGGGAGGGCAACCCCCCGAGCAGAAGGCTGCTGACGGACTGCACGACGAGCGGCTCGGCCCCGTCGTTGCGCAGCCGCACCCGGGAGCGGAGAACAGGCACCCCGGCGGGGGAGGACAGCTCGACGAACGCGGTCAACCCGGTGGCGGGGTCGTGGAGTTCGACGGTCAGCCGCGCCCAGTCGCCCCCACCCGCGCCGTCACCCTCACAGTGCCCCCGGTACACGAGCCGCGCCCCGAAGGCCGTCCCCGTGAACCGCGGCCCGGACCAGCCGCTGCCGTGCCCGAAGGCGGTCAACTCGACGAGCGGCAGCGCGGTCTCGGGATCCACGGTGTCACCGGAAGGCCCGAGCCGCACCAGCCGCAGCGTCCCGTCCGAGGCCGTCGCGAACACGCTCGCGATGCCCGGATGCCCCCAGGTGAAGGACGCCCCCGCGCGGCCGACACCACCCGAACCACCGATCACGCCACCCACCGATCCGCCCTTCGGCTCACCGGCGACGCCACCCACCGCACCACGCACCGATCCGCCCTCCGGCTCACCGGTCACGCCACCCACCGGACCACCCACCGCACCGCCCACCGATCCACCTGCCGGTCCGCCCTCCGACCCACCCGACACACCACCCACCGCACCGCCTTCACCCAAGTCGCCCGCACCCGAGTCCACGTCGCTTCCCCTCCTGAGCCGTTCGCGGCCGTTCCGTTCCGAGCCCTGCTGAGCTGTCCCGAGCCGAGCCGCCCCGGGCCGCCCCGTCCGCGCGCCGCCCCAGCCGGAGGCACCCGCACCCGCACCCGCCCCCGAAACCGACCGCGCCCGTGTGAATCCATCGTTACGTTCTCTTGACGCCCGCTGTGTGACCGGTCACAATCCTGGCATGAATGTGACCGGTCACACAAGGCGCCCGGCGAGCATCCGGGACGTCGCGACGGCCGCCGGGGTCTCGTACCAGACGGTCTCGCGGGTGATCAACGACCACCCCAGCGTCAAGCCGTCCACGCGGGAACGCGTGCTCGCGGCCATCGAAGAGCTGGGCTTCCGGCGCAACGCCACCGCGCTCGCGCTGGCCAGCGGGCGCAGCCGGGCCGTGACCGTACTGACCGCGAACACCACGCACTACGGCTACGCGTCGATCCTCCAGGGCATCGAGGAGGCGGCGCGGGCGGCGTCGTACGCGGTCGGCATCGGTGTCCTCGAATCGGCGGACGAGACCGCGGTCGCCGCCGAGGTGCAGCGGGCGGCGGACGCGGGCGGCGGCCTCATCGTGATCGCCTACGATCCGGCCGGAGTCGCGGCCCTCGGTGCCGTGCCCGCCGAACTGCCGGTCGTGGGCGTGGTGGAGACGCCCACGGCCCCGCCCGGCGGCGACCGCCCCTGGGTGTGGACCGACGACCGCGAGGCCGCCTACGAGGCGACCCGCCACCTCCTGTCGCTCGGCCACGAGACCGTGCACTACGTCGCGATCCCGTCGAGCACCCGGCGGACCAGTGCCCGGACCAGCGGCTGGCTGCAGGCGCTCAAGGAGGCCGGCGCGCCCGAACCCCGTCCGGTGCAGGGGAGTTGGGGCCCGGCGGGCGGTCACGCGGCCGGCCTGCGACTGGCCGGGGACCCGGCGGTCACGGCGATCCTCTGCGGCAACGACGACCTCGCGCTCGGTGTGCTGCGCGCGCTCCACGAGGCCGGACGGTCCGTGCCCGGGGACGTCAGCGTCGCCGGCTTCGACGACGCTCCGCACTCGGCCTATCTGACCCCGTCCCTCACGACGGTGCGGCTGGACTTCACCGGCCTCGGCCGGGCCGCGTTCGCCCTGCTGCACGGGGTCGTCGAGGAGTCCGCGCAGATCGCCCCGCACCCGGTCTCCGTCCCCGAACTGGTGCTGCGGGAGAGCGCGGGACCACCGCCCGTCAGGCCCTGAACCCCGGCCGCCTCCGCACAGTCCAAGAACACGCCAACCGAACTCCCCGCACCAGCACAGCTGTTCCGCATCCTGCCCTGCCCTGAACCACCTGTTCTCGAAAGGCACGCGATGAAGACAAGAGCTCTCCCGACGCTGGCCCTCATATGTGCCCTCGGCCTGGCCGCCACCGCGTGCAGCGATCCCACGGCGGGGACCTCCGGCGCGGACTCGGACCCGAAGCGGACGGCGGTCGATCCCACCGCCCGGCTCGACGGTGTGAAGCTGACCATGTGGACCGCGCAGAACACGGTCACCGCGCCCCGCCAGGTCATCGACGCCTTCGAGAAGGCCACCGGCGCCGAGGTGGAGACCCAGGCCGTCCCGGACCCCTACGAGTCGAACGTGCCGACCAAACTGGCCTCCGGCGACCGCCCCGACCTGATGTTCTGGCAGCCCTCCGTCTCCACGCTCCCCTTCATCCAGCCGCAGCAGAACCTGCTCACCCTCGACGGCGAGGAATGGGTCTCCAAGCTCGGCGACACGGAGAAGTCGCTCGGGGTCATCGACGGCAAGCGGTACGCGGCCATCGTCACCAGCCCCGCCATGCTCGGCGTCTACTACAACAAGGACGTCTTCAGGAAGGCCGGCATCGGGGAGAAGGACTTCCCGAAGTCCTACGACGAGTTGCTCGCCCTCGGCCACAAGGTCGTCGACGGCACCGACGCGGCCGCCTTCTACGAGGCCGGCGGCGACAAATGGCCCCTGCAGTGGCAGATGCAGGTCCAGCTCACCGACCTCGACCAGCAGTGGTGGACGGATCTCAACGCCGACAAGGAGAAGTGGACCGACCCGGTCGTCGTCGGCGCGATCAAGAAGTACAAGGAGAAGCTGCTCGACGCGGGGCTCGCCCAGAAGAACTATCGGACCGGGACCTTCACGGGGCAGGCCGACGCGCTGTGGAAGGGCGAGGCCGGCATGGTCCTCAACGTCACGTCCTTCCAGAGCCAGTTGCAGGCCAAGTACTCCACGGAGGAGATCGACGAGCGGATCGGGTGGTTCCCGGTCGCCAACTCGGCGGCCACCGGCCTGTACTCGCCCGACCAGACCAACGGTGTCGTCGCCTTCAAGACCGGTGACGAGAAGCGGCAGAACGCGGCCCGCCAGTTCCTCGCCTTCTGGCTCGGCCCCGACTACCCCGACTACATCAAGGCGATGAAGATCCCGTCCGTGCAGCCCTCCGTGCCCACCCCGGACGGCCTGCCGGAGGCGTCGAAGGCGCAGGTCGCGGCCCTGCCCATGGCCATCGGCGTCTTCCAGGCCAAGGCGATCGTCGCGCCCGACACCCACCTCTACCTCGCCGACATGCTCTTCGACAAGAAGAGCCCGCAGCAGGTCGCCCAGGCCATCCAGGACCAGTTCGCGCAGGTGGCCAAGGCCCAGGGCGCGCCCGGTTTCTAACCATGGCGGACACAGTCGTACGCAGCGCGCGCAAGCAGGCGCCCGCGCCGGGCGCACCCAAGGGCGTGGGGCGGCTGCCCCGCGCCGCCGTGCACCACCCCTGGTGGTTCGCGCTCCCCGCGATCGTCGTCTTCGCGGGCTTCTTCCTGGTGCCCAACCTGCTCAACTTCTACTACCCGTTCACCAACTGGTCCTCGTACCACCCGGACATCGCCTTCACGGGCCTCGACAACTTCACGACCATCGCCGACGACGGCACCCTGGTCCGCGCGATCCGCACCACCCTGCTGTACGCGCTGCTCGCCGCCGTCTTCCAGAACGCCTTCGGGCTGGTGCTGGCGCTGCTGCTGGAGGACGACACCCGCTTCAACCGGTTCTTCCGTGCCGTCTTCTTCCTGCCGGTGCTCATCTCGGCCCTCGCCACGGGCTATGTCTTCCAGGCGCTCCTCGACCAGGACGGCGCCGTCAACTCGACGCTCGGCACGGACATCCCCTGGCTGGGCTCGACTACCTGGACGCTCGTGATCGTCACCCTCGTCCACGGCTGGAAGTGGATGGGCCTGTCGATGCTGATCTATCTGGCGGGCCTGAAGGGCATCCCCGGCGACATGCTCGAAGCCGCCCGGATGGACGGGGCCGGGCCCTGGCGGACGTTCTGGTCGGTGCGCTGGCCGATGCTCGCTCCGGCCCTCACCTTCAACGTCACCACGGCGCTCATCGGTTCGATGAACACCTTCGACATCGTGCAGGCCACCACCGGCGGCGGCCCGGCCGCCTCCACCGAGGTCTTCAACATCTACATGTTCCGGATCTTCGGCCAGGGCCTGTACGCGCAGGCCTCGGCGATGAGTCTCGTCCTCTTCCTGATCGTGGTGGCTGTCGCGATTCCGCTGGTCATCGGGTTGCGCCGAAGGGAGCAGCTGCTGTGAGCGCGATGTGGCGCTACGGCCGCCCGGCCCTCGTCGTCCTGCTCGCCGGGCTCGCCGTCGGCGTCCCCCTGTGGCTGGTCCTCGTCACCTCCGCCAAGCCGCAGGCGGAGGCCATCGAGCCGAACCTGGACCCGCCGGCACACTGGCAGCCGGGCGCCAACTACGAGGACGCCGTCGCCCAGGGCGAGATGCTGCGCGGACTGCTCAACTCGCTGCTGGTCGTGGTCCCTTCGGTGGTCCTCGTGCTGATCCTCGGCGCGGGCGCCGCCTGGGTCTTCGCCCGCCGGAAGTCGAGGCTCGTCTCGGCGGCGTACGCGTTGTGCATCAGCGGACTGCTGCTGCCGCCCGCGGTCATAACCATCGTGATGGAGTTGCGGCAGCTCGGCCTGGCGGGCACCCGGCCCGGAATGATCGCCGTCTACACCGGGATGTACCTCTCCACCTCGATCTTCTTCATGACGGGGTTCATCCGCGCCATCCCGATGGAGCTGGAGGAGGCGGCCCGGATCGACGGGGCGAAGCCGCTGCGGATCTTCGCGCGGATCGTCCTCCCGCTCCTCCGGCCGGTCATCGCCACCGCGACGATCATGGTGATGCTCTACGCCTGGAGCGACATCTTCTACGCCTTCTTCGTCCTCGGCGGCGGCGACCGGGCGACCCTCCCGCTCAACCTCTACAAGGTCGCGAGCGCCCAGCTCTACCTCAACAACTGGCATCTCGTCTTCGCGTACGTCGTGGTGATGAGCCTGCCGATGGTCGCCGTCTTCCTCGTCGGCCAGCGAAAGATCGTGTCCGGAATCACCAGTGGAGCCGTCAAATGACCGGAGGTCCAGCAGCGTGAGCCCCCACACCGGTACGAGCACCCCCCTGCGAGCCCGTACCAGAACCGCCCTGGTCACAGCACTACTTGGAGTCACCGCCATGGCAGGCAGCACCCTCCCCGCCACCGGATCGGCCGCGGCAGCGGCCGCCGACCCGCAGCGCCTCACCGTCGACCTCTCGGCCTCCGAGGGCCCGGTGATGCGGGGCGCCAACGGCGCGCTGTACGGGCTCAGCGACGACGGCGTGCCCAGCGACGCGGTCCTCGCACCGCTGAAGATCACCAGCATCTCGCAGAAGCCGGAGGGCGGCGCCCAGCACCCCAACGGCGACGCGCTCACCGTCTCCAAGTCGTTCTTCCGCAACGGCGGCGGCGAGATCAACGTGATGATGCAGGACATCTACGCCAAGTGGCCCTACGAGGATCTCGGCATCGACGACTACCTCCCCAAGGTCGACAAGATCGTCAAGGAGGTGTCGGCGGACCCGAACGGCGACCGCTTCGTCTACATCCCGTTCAACGAGCCCGACCAGATCTGGTACAAGCTCGATGTCGCCGACCAGGCCCAGTACGAGATCAACCGGGACCGCTTCTTCCGCGACTGGAAGACGGTCTACCAGCGCATCCGCGCCATCGACCCCGACGCCCGGATCGCCGGCCCCAACGAGGCCGCCTACCACACCCGCCTGCTGCGGGACTTCCTCGCCTTCGCCAAGCGCGAGAACGTCCTGCCCCAGGTGATGACCTGGCACGAACTGGGCTCCGGCTCCCTGCGCGACTTCCAGGCCCACTACGACGACTACCGCGCCCTGGAGCGCGCGGCCGGCATAGCCCCGCTGAAGATCAACATCGACGAGTACGCCAACCGCCGCGACCTCTCCGTCCCCGGCCAACTGGTCCAGTGGGTCTCGATGTTCGAGCGCAACAAGGTGTACGCCAACCAGGCCTACTGGGACGCGGCCGGCAACATGGACGGCAACGTCGTCCGCTCCAACATCCCCAACGGCGGCTGGTGGCTGTTCCGTTGGTACGCGGGCCTGACCGGGAACACCGTCAAGGTCACCCCGCCGCAGGCCAACACGATCGACACCCTCCAGGGCCTCGCCTCCCTCGACACCTCCCGCCGTCAGGCCCAGGTCCTGCTGGGCGGCTCCGCCGGTGACACGGACGTCGTGGTCCAGAAGGTCCCCCGCTCCCTCTTCGGACGCACGGTCACCGCGACCGTCGCCGAGGCCGCCTGGTCCGGCTACGAGGGACAGCACGCCGCCCCGCGCGTCCTGTCCCGGACGAAGGTGAAGATCGCGGACGACGGCACGGTCACCGTCCCGCTGCGCGGCCTGCACAAGATGTCGGCCTACCGCGTCGTCCTCACCCCGGGCGGCACCGGCACCCCGACCGCGCCCGCCGTCCCCTGGACCGCCTCCTACGAGGCCGAGGACGCCGCCATCACCGACGGCAGGGTCTACACCCAGGGCACGGTGAGCAACGCCAACGGCTACGCCGCCTCCGGCACCAAGGACGTCGGCTCGCTCAACCAGCCCGGCAGCAAGGTCGACTTCACCGTGTCGGTCCCCGAGGACGGCACGTACGACCTGGCGATCCTGTACGGCAACCAGTCCGGGACCCCGGCCACCCAGAAACTCTCCGTCGACGGCGGCGAACCGGTCACGGTCACCTACCCCTCCACGGAGAACTGGACCTACCGCGCCAAGAAGGACCTCACCGTCCACCTCTCGGCCGGCACCCACCAGTTGACGCTGGCCAAGGGCGCCACCGAGGTCACCCTCGACCGGATCGACCTCACCGCCCGCACCGCCGAACCCGCCGCCTCCTACGAGGCCACGCTCGCCGACATCAGCGGCAGGCCGTCGTACGACTACACCTCCTCGGCCGGTGTCGGCACCGGCGCGCTCGTGCTGCGCTCCGGCGACAAGGCCGTCTTCGACGTCTACGCCCCCCGCGACGGCTACTACCGGGTGGTGCCCCGGGCGTCGGCGCCCGTGCGGCTCGCCCTGCATGGTCAGTCGGTGGCGGCGGTGCCCGACCGGCCGCTGCGGCTCTACCTGGTCGCGGGCAACAACCGGATCACCGCGACCGCCAAGCACACCGCCGTCCGCGCCCTCGACGTCACGGGCGCCGGTTCGACCACCGGGGTCCTGACGTACGAGGGGGCCACGGCCACGCTCGCCGGCGGGGCCAAGCTCGTCGACTCCGCGTACGCCTCCGCCGGTTCGTACATCGGCTGGCTCGGCAACAGCGCGGACAGCACGGCCGAGTTCACGGTGAACGCCCCCACCTCGGGCCGCTACGTCCTGGTCGTCCACTACGCGCACAACGACCGCCGCGACAACGGCCACGCCTACAACACCGACATCATGTCCCGCACGGCGGACATCACGGTCGGGGACGGCGAACCGCGCACGGTCACCTTCAAGAACACCTGGGGCTGGGACGACTACTGGACCGTGGGCGTCCCCGTCGACCTGAAGAAGGGGGCCAACAAGGTGACCTTCGGCAACGCGGGCGCCTGGGCGCCGAACATCGACCGGATCGAGGTGGGCCGGGTCGTCGGCTAGGCCGGACACCGGGCCTCGGCCGCCGGAGGGGGAGCCTCCCCTCGTCGGTGGCCGAGGCCCGGCGTGTCCACGGTCCTCAGGCCCGGTCGACCTCGGCCCGCAGCGCGTTGTACTCCGTGAACTCGGCCTCGACGCCCTCGCGGGTCAGACCGTAGCGGGCCAGGTCGTAGCGGTGCGGCCGGCTGCCCCTGGAGTGGGCGGCGGCCGCCGGGAGCCGGGCGGCGTCGGCCTCCGTCCAGCGGGCGCCGATGGCCGCGTACAGCTTCGGGGCGCCCGCGGCCGGGTCGGTGCCGAGCGAGGAGTACGGCACGTCCACCACCGCCTCGCGGGGGAGGTCGGCACGGGCGGCGAGGCCCCGCCGTACCGACCGGCTCAGCAGGTCCAGCCAGGTGGCGCCGAGGTGGTGCGGGTCGACCGTGCGGCGCGAGAGGACCATGCCCACCTCGACCAGGCTGCAGAACGAGGCGACGGCGGTCACCGGATCACGGTGCGTCCACACCAGCGTGGCGTCCGGGAACACGGAGTACAGAGCGTCGAGGTTGCCGGTGTGGAAGGGGGACTTCAGGATCCAGCGGCGGCGCGGACGTCCGTACTGGAGCACCTGGAACGCCTGCTTGAGGTGGCGGTAGTCGGGGACGAAGTCCCGCTGGAAGTGCCAGGCGTGGTAGCCCGGAAGCTGTGCCTGGGACAGCGGCACCAGGGCGTGCGGCAGCAGGAACGTGTCCTCCTCGGGGCCCTCGGCGGTCATGGGGTGGATCTCACGGAAACGCGGAGCGAGCCGATGGGTGCCGTCGAGCATCCGGCGCGCCGACGTGATCGCCTTGCGCCGCTGCTCGGGCGACGGTTCGAGGCCGGGGGCGAGCAACTCCCACAGCCGCGGGCAGCGATGGTCGTCCGAGAGGGAGAGAACGCCGTGGGTGAGCGTCGTGGCCGTGCGCGGCAGCCCCACCACGAACACCGGGCGTTCGACGGGCTCCTCCTCGATGGCCGGGTTCTCGGCGATCAGCCGCCGGATCCGGGCCCGGTTGGTGAGATGCCGGCGGGTGTGGGCCTGCGCCGACTGCCAGCCGACCGGGGACAGGCCCGGGTCCCGCGCCCACTCGCGCAGCAGGAACCGGAAGCCGTCCACGAACTCCTCGTCGCCCTCCGCCCACCCGGCCCGGTCGAGGATCCGCGCGAGGACCCGGTCCGGATCGCGACGGGAACGCAGCGTGGGCCGGAGTAAGAGATTGGCCAGGGCGAGGGCTGACGGCGTGGAGGGCACAGGTGTGTCCTTTCCGGGGGAGCGACGGACGGCGCGCGTCTCGTCGGACCGGCTGGGACCCCCAGCATAAACGGGGAGTGGTCCCCGGATCGTGTCGCCGTGCGTCCGCCGACGGTTCCGGATCGTGTCGTCGTGCGCGTCCGCCGACGGTCCCGGTACCCGCCGCGGGCCCCGGGACCGTGACGTCGTGCCTATTCCGCCGGGACCGTCGCCCCCTGCCCGTCCCCGTACCGCGCCCGCAGCTCCGACAGCACCCCGGTGGCCGCCGCGACGAGCGGCACCGCCAGCAGCATGCCGAGGATGCCGGCGATGGACGCCCCCGCCGTCAGGGCCAGCAGGATCGCCGCCGGATGCATCTGCACGGTCCGGCTGTGGATCATCGGCTGCAGCACGTTCCCCTCGATCAGCTGCACCGCGAAGACGACCCCGACCGCCCACAGCGCCGTCACCAGGCCCCGGTCCGCGAACGCGACGAGGATCGCCACCGCGCCGGAGAGGAACGCTCCGAGGTACGGGATGTACGCGCCGACGAACACCAGTGCGCCGAGCCCTATGGCGCCCGGCACCTGAAGGATCAGCAGGCCGATGGCGATCAGGGCACCGTCGATGAAGGCGATGAGCGTCGTCCCGCGCATATAGCCCTCGATCGCCCGGAACGCGCGCCGGGCCATGACCTCCAGGGTGTCCCCGGTGCCGCGCGGCGCGAGCGAGTGCAGGGACGCGACGGCCTTGTCGGAGTCGCGCAGGAAGAAGAACATCAGCAGCATCGCCAGGACCGCGCTGGCCACGAACCCACCGACCGCGCTGACCCCGGTGAGCACCCCGGAGGCCGCGGTGCCGCCGAACTTCGACAGCAGTTCCTTGGCGTTCTTCGCGAGGTCGTCCAACGACGTCCCCGCCGCCCCGAACTCCTCGCTGAGCGACTTCGCCGCGTCCCTGAGGGAGGAGATGATCTGGTCACCGGTGTCGATCAGCGCGGCCACCACGATGTACGCGGCCCCGCCCATCACCACGAGCACGGCCGCGCAGGTCAGCCCGGCGGCGAGGGACTTGTTGAACCGCATCGCCACCAGCCGCCGGTACAGCGGGCCGAGCAACGCCGTGCCCAGCAGCGCGATCAACAGGGGCGTGACCGCCGTCTGGAACGTCACACAGATCCACACGGCCACGTAGACGACACCCGTCACCAGCAGGGTGAGCGCGCTCCACACCGCGATGTGCCGCGCGGGCCCTGGCAGGAAACCCCGGGGCGCGACCGGCTCCGAGGGCGCCGGCACGGCCCTCGGCGCCTCGACGTACCCCCCGCGCCCGTCATACCCGCCGTATCCGCCGGTGGTACGTATCGTCGTACGCGTCCGATGAACCGGTCTACGCGCGGGCCCGCCCCCACGACCAGGCCGCCCCCCGCGCACGGCGCGGGAGTCTCCCGTACGGCTGCTCATCCTCTGTCATCTCCACTCACTCGGGGGTCGCGCACACCCCCTGAAGATCATGGGATGGCCGTGGCGCCATAGCGTAGACCGGGGCGCCAGGGGCGCCGTCGACGGCGTCGCCCCCCGCACTCCCGCCCGGCCCCCACAGGCGCGCTACTCCACGATCGGCAAGGACACCCCGTCCCGCAGGAACACCGGGATCCGTTCCAGCGGGGCATCCACCGTCACGGCCGTACCCCCCTCGTACGTCTCCCCGGTCCACGCGTCCGTCCACCGTGCCCCCGCCGGAAGGTAGGCCGTCCATCGCCGTGCCCCCGCCTCCAGCACCGGCGCCACCAGCACGTCCCGGCCGAACAGATACGCGTCGTCCACGGACCAGGCCCGCTCGTCCTCGGGGAACTCCAGGAAGATCGGCCGCATCACCGGCAACCCCTCCTCGTGGGCCTCCCGCATCACCCGCAGCACATACGGCTTCAACCGCTCCCGCAGCCGCAGGTACGCCTCCAGGATCGCCCCGGCCTCCTCCCCGTAGGACCACACCTCGTTGGGCCCGCCGGTCATGTCCGGTCCCAGCGGCATCCCGGGCTCCCGGAACCCGTGCAGCCGCATCAGCGGCGAGAACGCCCCGAACTGGAACCAGCGGACCATCACCTCGCGGTACGCCGGATCGTCGGGGTCGCCCCCGTGGAAGCCGCCGATGTCCGTGTTCCACCACGGGATGCCGGACAACGCCGTGTTGAGCCCCGCCGCGATCTGCCGCCGCAGGGTCGGGAAGTCGGTCCCGATGTCACCGGACCACAGCGCGGCCCCCCACCGCTGACTGCCTGCCCACGCCGAACGGTTCAGGGAGACGATCTCCTCCTCGCCGGCCGCCCGCAGCCCCTCGTAGAAGGTGCGCGCGCTCTCGGCCGGGTAGATGTTGCCGACCTCCAGACCGGGCCCCGCCCAGTAGCGCAGGTTCTCCTGGAAGCCCGGCTTGAGCTCCGGCTCGCAGGCGTCCAGCCAGAACGCGTTGATGCCGTACCGGTCGAGGTAGTTCTCCTTCACCCGCGACCACACGAACTCCCGCGCCTCCGGGTTCGTCGCGTCGTAGAACGCGACCTGGACCGTCGACGCGACCTCCTTGTCCGGCCAGTCGGCGTGCGCCATCGGGCCGTACTGCGTCCCGATGAAGTACCCGCGCTGCTCCATCACGGGGTGGTTCTCGCTCAGCGGCGACACCGACGGCCACACGGACACCACCAACTTGATGCCCAGCTCGTCCAGTTCACGGACCATGGCCGCCGGATCGGGCCACTCGTTCAGGTCGAACTTCCACTCGCCCAGATGCGTCCAGTGGAAGAAGTCGCACACGATGACGTCGATGGGCAGGCCCCGCCGCTTGTACTCCCGTGCCACCGCGAGGAGTTCGTCCTGGGTGCGGTAGCGCAGCTTGCACTGCCAGAACCCGGCCGCCCACTCCGGCAGCATCGGCGTACGGCCCGTCGCCGCGCTGTAGCGGCGCTGCGCGGCGGCCGGATCGCCCGCGGTGATCCAGTAGTCGATCTGCCGGGCCGAGTCCGCCACCCAGCGGGTGCCGTTCCCGGCCAGCTCGACACGGCCGATCGCCGGGTTGTTCCACAGCAGCGTGTAGCCGCGGCTGGAGGTCAGGACCGGGATGCCGACCTCCGCGTTGCGCTGCACCAGGTCCAGCACCAGCCCCTTCTGGTCGAGCCGCCCGTGCTGGTGCTGCCCGAGGCCGTACAGCTTCTCGTCGTCGTACGCGGCGAACCGCTGCTCCAGGCGGTGGTAGCCGTTGCCGACGGCCGTGTAGAGGCGCGAGCCCGGCCACCAGAAGTGGGCGCGGGCCTCCGACAGCAGCTCGCTCCCGTCAGCCGTACGGCTGTAGCGGACCAGACCCTCCGCGTCCACCTCGACGGTGAGCGCGCCCACGGTCAGCCGCCCCAGCCCGTCCTCGATCTTGACGCTGCTCTCGGTGGACTCGGCCTCGTCGAGCAGGGCGCCCGGCAGCCCGTCGAGCACCGGGCCGCCGAGGCGGGCGCGGACCCGGACCGCGTCCGGGCCCCAGGGCTCGATCCGCAGGGTCTCCTGACGTCCGCTCCACTCCAGGGCACCGTCCCGCTCACGGAACGTGCCGACGGTGGGGGAGGACTGGGCGAGGCTGACCGCACCCGTCGGGGTCTGGTTCTCGGCAGGCTGATTCACGAGAGGTCTCCTGGAAGGGAGGAGTGAAGGAAGGCGGGTGGAGAGCGAGAAGCGAGCAGAGGGAGAAGGGGGGGCGAGGAGAGGGGGCCGTACGGCGGCTTCCGTACGGCGCGGTCGGTGGGCGATGGCCTGCGGACGGCCCCGGCTCGGGTACGACGTCGGCTCAGCCGGTGTGGGACAGCGGCCCCGTGCTCGCGCGGACCGTCAACTCGGGGGCGAGGAGCACCACTTCGTCGGTGTCCCGGCCCTCCAGCTTGGCGACCAGCTGCTCCACGGCACGGCGGCCCATCTCCTGGGCGGGGATGGCCACGGACGTCAGCCGCACCGAGGCCTGCACGGCGACCTGGTCCGGGCAGACCGCGATCACCGAGACGTCCTCCGGCACCGCGCGCCCCTGCTGCCGCAGCAGCGCGAGCAGCGGCTCCACCGCGGACTCGTTCTGCACGACGATCCCCGTGGTGCCGGGCCGTTCGTCGAAGATCCGGGCCAGGGTCGCGGCCATCGCGTCGTAGCCGCCCTCGCAGGGGCGGTGCAGGACCCGCAGACCCAGCTCCCGCGCACGGGAGCGCAGTCCGTCGAGGGTGCGCTCGGCGAACCCGGTGTGCCGTTCGTACACCGCGGGCGCCTCGCCGATGACCGCGATGTCGCGGTGGCCGAGCATCGCCAGGTGCTCCACGCAGAGCGCGCCCGTCGCCCCGAAGTCGAGGTCGACGCAGGTCAGACCGCTGGTGTCGGCCGGCAGTCCGATGAGTACCGACGGCTGGTCGGTGCCGCGCAGCAGCGGCAGCCGCTCGTCGTCGAGTTCCACGTCCATCAGGATCATCGCGTCGGCGAGCCCGCTGCCCGTGACCCGTCGCACCGCGTCCGGGCCCTCCTCACCGGTGAGCAGCAGGACGTCGTAGCCGTACGTACGAGCCGTGGTGGCCACCGCGATGGCGATCTCCATCATCACCGGGACGTACATGTCGGTACGCAGTGGGACCATCAGGGCGACGATGTTCGACTTGTTGCTCGCCAGGGCGCGGGCCCCCGCGTTCGGGTGGTAGCCGAGCTCCTGGATGCTCCGTTCGACCCGCTGCCGGGTGCCGGCGGAGATGGACCGCTTGCCGCTGAGGACATAGCTCACCGTGCTCGCCGAGACTCCGGCGTGCTGGGCGACCTCGGCGAGGGTGACCATCCAGCTCTCCAAGCGTGTTTAAGCGCTTCGACAGCGCGCTATCTCTGAACAAGGGCGAGTGAGGGTGGCTCGACAGTAGCTCGGCGCTGAGTGGGTGTCCATAGGTTGTCGAAGCGCTTCGATTATTCGCCGTGCGCCCGAGGGGTGGTGGGGGTGTGGGGGGTGGCGACTGCGGGTCCGTGGGGTTTCTCGCGCAGTTCCCCGCGCCCCTTCCGGGCGCTCTTGTCGCCCCCAGTTTAGGACTCGGCGGCAACTTCAGGAGGGTCCGGCGGCGACCAGCACCCGTAACCGCGCCGCCCCCGGAAGGAACCCCATGCGACACCGTCGCCCCCGCCTGACCCGTACCGCCAAGATCGGCGCGGCCGTCGTCACCGCTCTCGCCGTCGGGGCCTCCGTGACCGTGGCGATGGCGGGGGAGGAGGCCAAGAAGTGCACGGACTTCGACACGATCACGCTCGGCAAGTACTACGTGAACAACAACGTCTGGAACCGCGAGAAGGCCACCGGCACCCAGTGCGTCTGGGACAACTCCCGCTCGGGCTCGACCATCTCGTGGGGCACCAGCTACAGCCTGGCCAACAGCGGCGCCGGCAAGGACCACGACGTGAAGTCGTACGCGAGCAGCGTGCTCGGCTGGCACTGGGGCTGGAAGACCGACAAGGCGGCGACCCAGCTGCCCGTCCGGGTCGGCGACCGCAAGCCGGTGCGGACCAGCTGGGAGTTCTCGGTCAGCTCGAACCCCGGCACCATGAACGTCGCCTACGACCTGTGGCTGCACTCCAAGAACACCGCCGACTGGCAGGACCAGCCCACCGACGAGGTCATGATCTGGCTCAACCGGCAGGGCGGCGCGGGCCCCCTCGGCACCAAGTACGGCAGCGTCAGCCTCGGCGGGGCCATGTGGGACATCTACACCGGTGACATCGGCTGGAAGGTGTTCTCCTTCGTCCGCCGCACCAACACCACCAAGGCGAACCTGAACCTCGACGACTTCACCCAGGCACTCGTCCGCCGCAAGCTGCTGAGCAACGACAAGTACGTCTCCGGCATCGAGGCGGGCACCGAGGTCTTCAAGGGTACCGGGCGCCTGGACACGAAGGCGTACGCGGTGGACATCGGCTGAGCGCGGAGGGGCTCGAAGGGGTACGGAGGGCGCGGAGGGGAGCCGATCGCGGACGCGAGGGGTGGCGGGGTCACCCCGGATCGGGTACCAACGATCGAGTAGCACCCATCGGTAACCATTCAGGTACCCATCCGGTACAAGATCCCGATTCGCGGCGAGGTGAGCCTCATGTCCGCCCCACCCCTCAAGAAGCCCGTCGTCACCGAACGTGAGGCCCGCCAGGTGGCGGAGGCCGCCCGGGAGCAGGCCTGGCGCAAGCCCAGTTTCGCCAAGGAACTGTTCCTGGGCCGGTTCCGCCTCGACCTCATCCACCCCCACCCGCTCCCCACGGACGAGGCCGTCCGGCGCGGCGAGCAGTTCCTGACCAAGCTCCGCGCGTTCTGCGAGACCAAGGTCGACGGGGCGCTGATCGAGCGCGAGGCCCGCATCCCCGACGAGGTCATCAACGGGCTCAAGGAACTCGGCGCCCTCGGCATGAAGATCGACCCCAAGTACGGCGGTCTCGGCCTCACCCAGGTGTACTACAACAAGGCGCTGGCCCTGGTCGGCTCGGCCAGCCCGGCGATCGGCGTCCTGCTCTCGGCGCATCAGTCGATCGGCGTACCGCAGCCGCTGAAACTGTTCGGCACCCCCGAGCAGAAGGAGAAGTTCCTCCCGCGCTGCGCCCGCACCGACATCAGCGCCTTCCTCCTCACCGAGCCCGACGTCGGCTCCGACCCCGCCCGACTGGCCACCTCGGCGGTCCCCGACGGCGACGACTACATCCTCGACGGCGTGAAGCTGTGGACGACGAACGGCGTGGTCGCCGACCTCCTGGTCGTCATGGCACGCGTGCCCAGGTCGGAAGGCCACAAGGGCGGCATCACGGCCTTCGTCGTCGAGTCCGACTCACCCGGCGTCACCGTCGAGAACCGCAACGCCTTCATGGGCCTGCGCGGCATCGAGAACGGCGTCACGCGCTTCCACCAGGTCCGGGTCCCCGCCGCGAACCGCATCGGCCCCGAGGGCGCGGGTCTGAAGATCGCCCTGACCACCCTCAACACGGGCCGTCTCTCCCTGCCCGCGTCCTGCGTGGCCGCCGGCAAGTGGTGCCTGAAGATCGCCCGCGAGTGGTCGGCGGCCCGTGAGCAGTGGGGCAAGCCGGTCGCCCACCACGAGGCGGTCGGCCAGAAGATCTCCTTCATCGCGGCGACCACCTTCGCCCTCGAAGCCGTCCTGGACCTCTCCTCCCAGATGGCCGACGAGGACCGCAACGACATCCGCATCGAGGGCGCCCTCGCGAAGCTCTTCGCCTCCGAGATGGGCTGGAAGATCGCCGACGAGCTGGTCCAGATCCGCGGCGGCCGGGGCTTCGAGACCGCGGACTCCCTCCGGGCGCGCGGCGAACGGGCCGTCCCCGCCGAGCAGATCCTGCGGGACCTCCGCATCAACCGGATCTTCGAGGGCTCCACGGAGATCATGCACCTGCTGATCGCGCGCGAGGCCGTCGACGCCCACCTCACCGTGGCCGGCGACCTCATCGACCCGGACAAGTCCCTCTCCGACAAGGCGAAGGCGGGCGCGAACGCGGGCGTCTTCTACGCCAAGTGGCTGCCCAAGCTGGTCGCGGGACCGGGCCAACTCCCGCGCACCTACGGCGACTTCCACCCGGCGGGCCACCCCGACCTGGCCGCGCACCTGCGCTACGTCGAACGGGGCGCCCGCAAGCTGGCCCGTTCCACGTTCTACGCCATGTCCCGCTGGCAGGGCCGGATGGAGACCAAGCAGGGCTTCCTGGGCCGGATCGTCGACATCGGCGCGGAACTCTTCGCGATGAGCGCGGCCGTCGTCCGGGCGGAACTGCTGCGCACCACCACCGACCACGGCCGCGAGGCCTACCAACTGGCCGACACCTTCTGCCGCCAGTCCCGCATCCGCGTCGAGGAACTCTTCGGCCGCCTGTGGACCAACACCGACGACATCGACCACAAGGTCGTCAAGGGCGTCCTCGGTGGCGCCTACGCATGGCTGGAGCAGGGCGTCATCGACCCCTCGGGCGAGGGCCCCTGGATCGCGGACGCGACCCCCGGCGAAAGCGAGAAGGAGAACGTCCACCGCCGCATCCGCTGACCCCGGACAGCGCCCCTGAAGACCGGCCCGCAGGGCCGTCTCCAGGGGCGCGGGGCTGTGTCGAACAACTAGGCTCCCAGCATGTCCGGCCCGACGTTGGTGATCGATTTGGCGGAGCCGCTCTCCCCGGCTCGGCTGGGGGATTTCCGCGAGCTGATGGTGGGGCTCTCCACCCACTTCGCGGAGAAGCGGCCCGGGTTCTTCGACGTCAACGTGCCCGCAGGGCGACTGGGCGTCGAGGACAGCCGAGAGGAGGACTGGCGGAAGCCGTTCCCCCTTCCCCTCCTCGGCGACGCCCCCGCGGACGAAAAGCTCACGGCCCTGGTGGGGTTCAATCCGCAGCGCGAGGACTGGGGCCGGCCCTTCCTGGTCTACTTGATGGGGCCGGGTGTCGGCGACGAGAGCACCTTCGAGGCTGAGCACGCGGACGAGCCCGAGGTGGAGGCCCTCCTCGGCTTCAGGCCGACTCATGCCGTCAATGTCAGCGCCTGCTGCAATCGCGAGATCGACCACGTGGCCACGGCTCTGCTGACCGCCGCTGTCATGGACGTCATCGGGGGCGTGGCCAAGGTCGAGCTGCTGGACGGGCAGGAGTCGGCCGTCGCCGGCCTTCCAGGGATGTTGGGGTTCGCGGACTGGATGGCGCTGGGAACGGCGGAGTTCCTGCGGGCCTGGGTCGGGCACCCCGCCTTCCGGCTGGTCAAGTAGCCGGACGCGGTCCTCGTCCCTAGCAGTACTTGTCGCTGGCGTCCCGGGTCGTCCACGAACAGGAGTCCACCTTCGACCCGTTCGCCTTCGTCAGCTTCGCCGTGTCGCTGGTGTTGTTCCAGACATAGGCCTTGCGGTTCTGGTACTTCGTCGCGGTCGTGTCCGTCCCCGACCCCGTGCGGACCTTGATGTACTTCTTCGCCCCGATCTTGATGTTCGGGAACGTGTACTTGTGGTTGTCGAGGTCCTTCAGCACCCAGCCCTTGAGCGAGATCGCCGACGAACTCGTGTTCTTGATCTGCACCCACTCGCCGTTGAGGCTCGTGGTGGACCGCGTGTCCTTGCCCGGGCTGTCGAAGTACACGCGGTAGATGACCACACCCCCCGCCGCCTCGGCCGGGCTGCTCAGCAGCGTGCCGGTCAGGGCCACCGCTCCGGCGAGCGCGGGCAGGGCGGCGCGTATGCGCTTGTGCATGGATCCCCCCAGGGTCCTCGTTCAGGTCGGTTGATCGGACTATCGGATCAACCGGTCAGAAGTCATATCACCCCTTCTTCACGCGTGCTTCACAAACGGAGAAACAGCCCCGTCAATCACAGACGGCACGAAGCGGGTCATCAGGGGGACGCGCGGTCCTGACGGACAGCGGATGCGGCCACAATGGGGGGATGAGCGACAGTCCAGCCCCTCTCGCCGATCCGCATCTCGTCTACGACCCGGTCGACGGCGTACGGGACGTAGTGATCCTCGGATCGACCGGATCGATCGGCACCCAGGCCATCGACCTCGTCCTGCGCAACCCGGACCGCTTCCGCGTCACCGGGCTCTCCGCCGCCGGAGGGCGGGTGGAGCTGCTGGCCGAGCAGGCGCACCGCCTGCGGGTGCGGACCGTCGCCGTCGCCCGCGAGGACGCCGTACCGGCCCTGCGTGAGGCCCTGGCCACGGCGTACGGCACCGCGGAGCCGCTGCCCGAGATCCTCGCCGGCCCGGACGCCGCCACCCACCTCGCCGCCTCCACCTGCCACACCGTGCTCAACGGCATCACCGGCTCCATCGGCCTCGCCCCGACCCTCGCGGCCCTGGAAGCCGGCCGCACCCTCGCGCTCGCCAACAAGGAGTCGCTCATCGTCGGCGGCCCGCTGGTGAAGGCCGTGGCGAAGCCGGGCCAGATCATCCCGGTCGACTCCGAGCACGCCGCCCTCTTCCAGGCCCTCGCCTCCGGTACCCGCGCCGACGTACGCAAGCTCGTCGTCACCGCCTCCGGGGGCCCCTTCCGCGGCCGTACGAAGGCGGAACTGGCCGATGTGACGCCCGCCGACGCGCTCGCGCACCCCACCTGGGCCATGGGCCCGGTCATCACCGTGAACTCCGCGACCCTCGTCAACAAGGGCCTGGAGGTCATCGAGGCGCACCTCCTCTACGACATTCCCTTCGACCGCATTGAGGTCGTCGTGCACCCCCAGTCGTATGTCCACTCGATGGTTGAGTTCACGGACGGATCGACGATGGCCCAGGCGACGCCCCCCGACATGCGCGGCCCCATCGCCATCGGCCTCGGCTGGCCGCAGCGCGTCCCCGACGCCGCGCCCGCCTTCGACTGGACCAAGGCGTCCACCTGGGAGTTCTTCCCCCTCGACAACGACGCGTTCCCGTCCGTAGGGCTCGCCCGGCACGTGGGCGAGCTCGCGGGCACCGCCCCCGCGGTGTTCAATGCGGCGAACGAGGAGTGCGTCGACGCGTTCCTGCACGGCGGCCTCAGGTTCGACGCGATCATGGAGACCGTCACACGGGTCGTCGAGGAGCACGGCACCCCCGCGGCGGGAACTTCCCTCACCGTGGCGGACGTCCTCGAAGCGGAGACCTGGGCGCGCGCCAGGGCCCGTGAGCTGACCACATCGACCATCTCGACCGGCAAACCCACCGAGCGGACGACCGCGGAGGCCCGTGCATGACGACCCTGATGTTCATCCTCGGCATAGTGGTCTTCGTGATCGGCCTGGCGTTCTCGATCGCGTGGCACGAGCTGGGCCACTTCTCCACCGCCAAGCTCTTCGGCGTCCGCGTGCCCCAGTTCATGGTGGGCTTCGGACCCACCCTCTGGTCGAAGAAGAAGGGCGAGACCGAGTACGGCGTCAAGGCGATCCCGCTCGGCGGCTACATCCGCATGATCGGCATGATCCCGCCCGGCGAGGACGGCCGGATCGAGAGCCGCTCGACCTCCCCGTGGCGCGTGATGATCGAGGACGCCCGCGCGGCCTCCTTCGAGGAACTCCAGCCGGGCGACGAGAAGCGGCTCTTCTACACGCGCAAGCCCTGGAAGCGCGTCATCGTGATGTTCGCCGGGCCCTTCATGAACCTGGTCCTGGCCGTCGTGATCTTCGTCGGCGTGATGATGACGTTCGGCGCGCAGACCCAGACGACCACGGTCAGCAAGGTCTCCGACTGTGTCATCGAGGCCAGCGAGAACCGCTCCAAGTGCCGGACCGGCGACGAGGAGGCCCCCGCCAAGGCCGCGGGCCTGAAGCCCGGCGACAAGATCGTCGCGTTCAACGGCGATCCCGTCGACGACTGGGCCGCCCTGCAGTCCGACATCCGCTCCAACCCCGGCAAGCAGGTCACCGTCACCGTCGACCGCGACGGCAAGGAACTCGACCTCACCGCCACCCTGGTGAAGAACCAGGTCAGCAAGACCGACGGCAACGGCGGCTACGTCGCCGACAAGTACGTCTCCGCCGGCTGGTTCGGCTTCACCCCCGCCTCCGGCATCGTCCCGCTCTCCTTCGGCGAGTCCGTCGACCGCATGGGCGACATGATGGAGAACGGCGTCGAGTCCCTGCTCTCCCTGCCCGCCAAGGTCCCCGCCCTGTGGGACGCCACCTTCGGCGACGGCGAGCGCGAGGCCGACTCGCCCATGGGCGTGGTCGGCGCGGCCCGCGTCGGCGGCGAGATCTTCACCATGGACATCCCCGCCACCCAGCAGCTCGCCAGCTTCCTCATCCTGCTGGCCGGCTTCAACCTCTCCCTCTTCCTGTTCAACATGCTTCCGCTCCTGCCGCTCGACGGCGGCCACATCGCGGGCGCTCTGTGGGAGTCGCTGCGCCGCAACGCGGCCAAGGTGCTCCGCCGGCCCGACCCCGGCCCGTTCGACGTGGCGAAGCTGATGCCCGTCGCCTACGTCGTGGCCGGCATCTTCGTCTGCTTCACCCTCCTGGTGCTGATCGCGGACCTCGTGAACCCGGTGCGCATCTCGTAGTCATCCGACGTTCACGGCGGCCGGGCACACTCACACGGTGGAGCCCGGCCGCCGGGGACGGTGATGTGCTCGGGTGCCCGCCGGTGCCGTAATCTCGAAGCCTGGAGCCCGCCCGTACCGGGACCCGATCCTGATCCACAACTTGGGGTTGCACAGCAGATGACTGCGATTTCTCTCGGCATGCCGTCCGTTCCGACCAAGCTCGCCGAGCGCCGCAAGAGCCGGCAGATCCAGGTCGGGTCCGTCGCGGTCGGCGGGGACGCCCCGGTGTCGGTCCAGTCGATGACCACCACCCGTACGTCGGACATCGGCGCCACGCTGCAGCAGATCGCCGAGCTGACGGCCTCCGGCTGCCAGATCGTCCGCGTCGCCTGCCCCACGCAGGACGACGCCGACGCCCTCCCGGTGATCGCCAAGAAGTCGCAGATCCCGGTCATCGCCGACATCCACTTCCAGCCGAAGTACGTCTTCGCCGCGATCGAGGCCGGCTGCGCCGCGGTCCGCGTCAACCCGGGCAACATCAAGCAGTTCGACGACAAGGTCAAGGAGATCGCCCAGGCGGCGAACGACCACGGCACCCCGATCCGCATCGGTGTCAACGCCGGCTCCCTCGACCGCCGCCTCCTCCAGAAGTACGGCAAGGCCACCCCCGAGGCGCTCGTCGAGTCCGCCCTCTGGGAGGCGTCCCTCTTCGAGGAGCACGGCTTCCGCGACATCAAGATCTCGGTCAAGCACAACGACCCGGTCGTCATGGTCAACGCCTACCGCCAGCTCGCCGCCCAGTGCGACTACCCCCTCCACCTCGGCGTCACCGAGGCGGGCCCCGCCTTCCAGGGCACCATCAAGTCGGCGGTGGCCTTCGGCGCGCTCCTCTCCGAGGGCATCGGTGACACCATCCGCGTCTCCCTCTCGGCCCCGCCGGTCGAGGAGATCAAGGTCGGCAACCAGATCCTGGAGTCGCTGAACCTCAAGCCGCGCCGCCTCGAGATCGTCTCCTGCCCCTCCTGCGGCCGCGCCCAGGTCGACGTCTACAAGCTCGCCGAAGAGGTCACCGCCGGCCTCACCGGCATGGAGGTCCCCCTCCGCGTCGCCGTCATGGGCTGCGTCGTCAACGGCCCCGGCGAGGCCCGCGAGGCCGACCTCGGCGTCGCCTCCGGCAACGGCAAGGGCCAGATCTTCGTCAAGGGCGAGGTCATCAAGACCGTCCCCGAGTCCAAGATCGTCGAGACCCTCATCGAGGAAGCGATGAAGATCGCCGAACAGATGGAGGCGGACGGCGTCACCTCGGGCGAACCGACGGTGGCGGTGGCGGGCTGAGGAGAACTCGGCGTCTTCTGAAGATCGGCCCGACAGGGCCGTCTTCAGGGGCGCGGGGAACTGCGCGACAAGCCACGACGCACCCGCACCCGCCAACGCACAGGAGCCCCCGAGTTCTGAGGCGCCCCCGCACAGCCCGGCAGGGTATCGTGCCAAGACCAGCGCAGACCCCAGGGTGAGGCCCCCGCACGTGTTGACCCAGACCACCACCAGGGTCCTCGAACCGAGTGACCTGGACGCCGCACTCGCCGTCCTGGACCGAGACCCCGTCGCGAACGCCTTCGTGACCTCCCGCGTCCAGGTCGCCGGGCTGGACCCGTGGCGGCTGGGCGGCGAGATGTGGGGCTGGTACGAGGACGGCGCCCTGACCTCCCTCTGCTACGCCGGCGCCAACCTCGTCCCCATCTGCGCCACCCCCCGCGCCGTGCGCGCCTTCGCCGACCGCGCCCGCCGGGCCGGCCGCCGCTGCTCCTCGGTCGTCGGCCCCGCCGAACCCACCGCCCAGCTCTGGCGCCTCCTCGAACCCAGCTGGGGCCCGGCCCGTGAGATCCGCTCGCACCAGCCCCTCATGGTCACCGACCGGCTGCCCGACCCCGCAGAGGTCACCCCCGACCCGTACGTCCGCCGGATCCGCAAGGACGAGATGGACACGATCATGCCGGCGTGCGTCGCGATGTTCACCGAGGAGGTCGGCGTCTCCCCGCTGGCCGGCGACGGCGGACTCCTCTACCAGGCCCGGGTCGCCGAACTCGTGGGCTCCGGCCGCTCCTTCGCCCGCCTCGACGCCGACGGCCGCGTCGTCTTCAAGGCCGAGATCGGCGCCGCCACCCCCCAGGCCTGCCAGATCCAGGGCGTCTGGGTCGCCCCCGAGTACCGGGGCCAGGGCCTCGCGGCCCCCGGCATGGCAGCGGTCCTCCGCTACGCCCTGGCCGACGTGGCCCCCTTGGTCAGCCTCTACGTCAACGACTTCAACACGGCGGCGCGGCGCACGTACCAGAGGGTGGGCTTCCAAGAGGTGGGCGCCTTCATGAGCGTGCTGTTCTGAGGTTCGGCCGCGGAGGGCTCCGCTTCTGCACGCCGGGCAAGGTGCGCGCCCCAAAAGGGGCGCGGGGAACTGCGCGACCAGCCACATCCAGCCCGCACCCCGCAGACACCCAGAACCCCCCTGTAGCATCCGCAACATGGACCTCGTCATCGGCCCCTTGGACCTCTCCGCCCACGTAGACGAGGCCCTGGCAGTGCAAGCCGTAGCCTTCGGCCTGGGCCCGGACGAGGTGGCCGTCCGCCGCCAGATCGTCCTCCGCCACATGACCTACCCGGGGGCCAGAGCCCTCGGCGCGACGACCGGAGGCCGACTCGTCGGCTTCGTCTACGGCATGCCCAACGACCGCACCCACTGGTGGTCCACCGTCGTCGAGCCCTACCTCCGCGCCCTCGGCCACGACCACTGGCTGGACGACTCCTTCGTCATCACCGAACTGCACGTCCACCCCCGCCACCAGAACCACGGCATCGGCCGCGCCCTCATCACCACCATCACCGACAGCGCCGTCGAACCCCGTTCGATCCTCTCCGCGATCGACGTCGACAGCCCGGCCCGCGGCCTCTACCACTCCCTCGGCTACACCGACCTCGCCCGCCGGGTCGTCTTCCCCAGCGCCCCCAAGCCGTACGCGGTGATGGGCGCCCCCCTGCCCCTGCGGCGCCGATAGCCGACCCGCCGCCCCCCTCCGCCACCACCGGATTTCCACGGGCCCCCGCCCCCCGGCTAACCTCCTGCCATCACCCGATCCCGGCAGGAGTACGAGAAGCCATGGCGAACGCACCGGTCCAGCGCATGTCCCAGTTGATGGCGAAGACGCTGCGCGACGACCCCGCGGACGCCGAGGTGCTCAGCCACAAACTCCTCGTCCGCGCCGGTTACGTGCGCCGCACGGCGGCCGGCGTGTGGACCTGGCTGCCGCTCGGCAAGAAGGTCCTCGCCAACGTGGAGCGCATCGTCCGCGAGGAGATGGACGCGATCGGCGCCCAGGAGGTGCTGCTCCCCGCGCTGCTGCCGAAGGAGCCCTACGAGGCGACGGGCCGCTGGGACGAGTACGGCCCGGAGCTGTTCCGCCTGAAGGACCGCAAGGGCGGCGACTACCTCCTCGGCCCCACCCACGAGGAGATCTTCACGCTGATCGTGAAGGACCAGGCGTCCTCCTACAAGGACCTGCCGGTGATCCTCTACCAGATCCAGACGAAGTTCCGTGACGAGGCCCGCCCCCGCGCCGGCATCCTGCGCGGCCGTGAGTTCCTGATGAAGGACTCCTACTCCTTCGACACCGAGGACGAGGGCCTGGCCCAGTCGTACGCCCTGCACCGCCAGGCGTACCAGAAGGTGTTCGAGCGCCTCGGCCTCGACTACCGCATCTGCGCCGCCACGGCGGGCGCGATGGGCGGCTCGAAGTCGGAGGAGTTCCTGGCCCCGGCCGGCGCCGGCGAGGACACCTTCGCGGACTGCCCGGCGTGCGACTTCGCGGCCAACACCGAGGCCATCACGTTCGAGTTGAAGCCGGTGGACGCCGACGGCGTGCCCGCCCTCGAGGAGATCCCGACCCCGGACACCCCGGCCATCGAGACCCTCGCCGCGCACCTCGGCGTCGAGGCCTCCGCCACCCTGAAGAACCTCCTCGTGAAGGTCGACGGCGAGATCGTCGCCGTCGGCGTCCCCGGCGACCGCGAGGTCGACATGGGCAAGGTCGAGGCGCACTTCGCCCCGGCGGTCGTCGAGATGGTCACCGAGGCGGACTTCGCCGGCCGCCCCGACCTGGTCCGCGGCTACGTCGGCCCGCAGGGCCTCGGCGAGAAGGTCACCTACATCGCCGACCCGCGCGTCGCCCCGGGCACCGCCTGGATCACGGGCGCCAACAAGCCCGGCACGCACGCCAAGAACGTCGTCGCGGGCCGCGACTTCGAGGTCGGCGAGTACGTCGACGTCGTGGTGGTCCAGGAGGGCGACCCCTGCCCCAACTGCGGTACCGGCCTCAAGCTGGACCGCGCCATCGAGATCGGCCACATCTTCCAGCTCGGCCGCAAGTACGCCGACGCCCTCAAGCTCGACGTCCTCGGCCAGAACGGCAAGCCCGTCCGCGTCACCATGGGTTCGTACGGCATCGGCGTCTCCCGCGCGGTCGCCGCCCTCGCCGAGCAGTCCGCCGACGACAAGGGCCTGTGCTGGCCCGCCGAGGTCGCCCCGGCCGACGTCCACGTCGTCGCGGCCGGCAAGGCCCTCCAGACCGAACTGGCCCTCGACGTCTCCGAGAAGCTGCGGGCGGCCGGCCTCCGCGTCCTGGTCGACGACCGCGCGGGCGTCTCCCCGGGCGTGAAGTTCACCGACTCGGAGCTGATCGGCGTACCGAAGATCCTGGTCGCCGGCCGCCGTTCCGCCGAGGGGGTCCTGGAGCTGAAGGACCGCCGCACCGGTGAGCGTGAGGAACTGACGGTCGACGAGGCGATCGCCCGCCTCACCACCGCCTGAAGGAAACCCTCAGAGAGTTCTTCCGGGGCGTATAGCCGCCTCACAGATTTCTCTCAGACCGTTCCCCGACCGTAGGGCGTGACAGAACGTCACTACGGAGGGGAACGGTCATGACGCCCAGAGGACGAGGTGCCGTCGCGGGCATCCGCAGAGGCGCCCGGCGTACGGCGGCCACCGCGGCGGCGGTGACGCTCGCGGCGGCCGCCGGCATGTTCGCGCTGATCGGCACGGTGCAGGCGGACACGGCCACCACCGCGAGCGGCAGCGGCACGAGTTCGACGTCGTCGACGACGACCGGCGACACCGCCACGAGCACGGGCACGGGCATCAGCACGGACTCCTCCTCGGACCTCCGGTCCTCCTCCGACGGCATGTCGTCCATCACGGGCGACGACTCGGCCGACTCGACCTCGGGGGCGTCGTGACGACCGTGCCGACGACGCCATCGCGCTCCACGGCCGCCGCCGACTGGCGGGCCCTCGGGACGACCGTCCGCCTGGTCACCACGGACCCGGCCCTGCTCGACTCCTGCAATCTGCTCCTGGCCCGGCACCTGGCCGAGGTCGACGCCGCGTGCAGCCGTTTCCGCGAGGACTCGGAGCTGACGGCGCTCAACACGGCCGAAGGCCGACCCGTGCGGGTCAGCCCGCTGCTGGCCGAGGCCCTGGCGGTGGCCCTGCGCGCCGCCCGCGCCACGGACGGCGCGGTGGACCCCACGGTCGGCTCGGCGACGGAGGCACTCGGCTACGACCGTGACTTCACCCTGGTCCAGGAGGACGACCGCCCCGTACGCCTCGCGGTGCGACGTGTGCCGGGCTGGAGCCAGGTCGACCTGGACCGCGCCACGAACACGGTGACCCTCCCGCCCGGCGTCCGCCTCGACCTGGGCGCCACGGCCAAGGCCTGGGCCGCAGACAGGGCGGCGCGCACGCTGGCCCGGGCGGCCGGCTGCGGCATCCTGGTCAGCCTCGGCGGCGACACGGCCGTGGCGGGCGAACCCCCGGCCGGCGGCTGGCGCATCCGCGTGCAGGACGACATGGCCCCGGTCGAGCGACTCCCCGAGCACGGCACGTACGTCACGGTCGGCATCCGCAGCGGCGGCCTCGCCACCTCCGGCACCACCGCCCGCCGCCGGCGCCGCGGCGACCACCACCTCCACCACATCGTCGACCCCCGCACGGGCCGACCGGCCACGACCCCCTGGCGCACCGTCTCGGTCGCCGCCGCCACCTGCGCCGACGCCAACGCCGCCTCCACGGCGGCCCTGGTGAAGGGCGAGAGCGCGGTCCGCCGGCTCTCCCGCCTCGGCCTCCCGGCCCGTCTGGTCACCCATGAGGGCACGGTCGTCACGACACCGGGCTGGCCCTCCCGGGCACCGCGAGCGGACCCGCCTCCGGCAGCGGAGCCCAGCGCATGAGCGACGAGATCCTCTGGAGAATCAGCCCTCATCCGCCCGGGTCAAAGCCAGTCGGCGAACTCCAGCAACAACTCCGCGTCCCTGGGCCGCCCCACGCGGCGCGCCCGTACCCCCGACTCCACGGCCCGGAACAGCGTCCACCCCCGCAGCCGCTCCTGATCCACCTCGAGCGACTCGGCCAACTTCTTCACCCGCCGCCGAGTGATCGCCGCCCCCGAGGGCGAGGCGATCAGATCCTCCACCCGGTCCCGCACCAGACGCGCCAGATCGAACGCGCACTCGCCCACCACCGGGTCCGGCCCCACCGCCAGCCACGGCAACCGCTCCCCGGCCAGCACCTTGCTCTGCCGGAACGTCCCGTGCAGCAAGCGTTCCTCGGGCGCGGAATCCAGCAGTTCCGCACGGACCCCGAGGGCAGCGTCGACCAGCCCCCGCACCTCGGAGTCCTCCTCGGCGCCCGCCCGCAGGGCCTCCGCCTGCCGCTCCGTCCGCTCGGCGACGGTCTCGAAGACATGCGCCTCGGGCGGCTCGACCCACAGCCGTCGCAGGGTCGCGGCCGCCTCCAGCAGCGCCTTCGCCTCGGGCAGCGTCCGCACCGACAGATCGGGACGCAGCCGCTCCAGCAGCAGCACACCCTGGCTGTCCCCGGGGTTGAGCAGGTGCACCGCGCCCCGCCCGTCCCAGTGCGCGAGGGCCGCCCGCTCGGCCTCCGGCCGGGCCCGTCCGGGCGCCAGCTTGAGCACGGCAGGCGTGTCGTCGATCATCCGCACCAGGAGTACGAGACTGCTGCGGCCACCGGGTGCCTGCACCCGCTCCACGGTCAACTCGCGTAGATCCACGGCCTGTTGAAGCAGCCCGGGAAGGTTTTCCAGCCACTCGCCGACGCCGTCACCACCCTCCGGCCGACGGGTCTCGGCGAGCGCTCGCACCAGCCGCCGCGGCGGTTCGAAGTCCTCGAAAGCCATGCGAGCCATGGGCGAGCCGTTCCCTTCCGGAGCGTGATGAGGGCCGTGATCAGGTGTGTGGTGTCGCCGACGGGCCGGCGGCGGCCGTCCGCTCGGCGAGACCAGGGAAGGCTACGCTTCCGCCCCGCCACCGCACCGCCCGCACCGCCGCCTCCCGCAGCGCCTCGGCGGCCGTGGCGCGCCGCTCGCCCTCGGCCGCCCGCACGAGATCGGAGTACACGCCGGCCACGCGCTCCTCCAGCTCCGCGGCGAGCCGTACGGCGGACTCGGAATCGACCACCCGGAAGGGCAACGCGTACCCGGCGGCCGCCACGGCGGGCTTGCCGCCCAGATCCCGTACCGCCCGGGCGAGCGCGTCCCGGCGGGCCCGGTGCGCGTCGTACGCCTCCCGGGCCTCGCGCTGCCGCGCCTCGCCGATCTTCCCGCCGACGACGCCGTAGCCGTACACGGCGGCGTGCTCGGCCCCGAGCGCCGCCTGGACCGCCTTCAGCTCCCCGCTGCTCACTTCGCTCCCTCCGTCAACACGTACGCGTGCCCCGCACCCGACGCCGCCACCGAGGCCATCAGCCGCGCCACCTCACCCGGCACCCGCAGCAACGCCTTGGCCCGCTCGTCGGCGAGGGCCCGCTCGGCGGCGGCCAGCTCGGCGAGGGCGGCCCCGGGGTCGTCGGGCACGGGGGAGACCGAAGCCGATGCGGACGCAGAGGGCGAACCGGACGGAGAAGAGCTCCCGTCGCCCGCGCTCTCCTCGTCCGCGCTCCCCCTGTCCGCGCTCCCCGCGCTCGCGCCCGCCTTGCCCGCCCCCTTCGCGCCCCCGAACGCCTCGGCGTGCCGTACGACCTCCGCCCGCAGCGGCGAGAGCAGCGCGGACAGGTCCGGATGGGCGGCGATCACGAGGTCGTACCGCGCCGCGAGCCTCTCGCTGTCCCGCGCCACCCGCGCGCGTGCCCGCTCCACCCGCGACGCGCCGCTCCCGCCGTCGGACCCCCCGCCCCCGGACGAGCACCCCGCGAGCAGCCCCGCACCGGCGGCCCCGACGAGCAAACTCCTTCTGCGCGGCCCCGACAGGGCACGCGACGACAGGCTGAACGACACAGCAGACGTCCTCGGGGGGTCGTACGAACAAAGAAGCGGTGCGATCACCGTACCCGTGAAACGCGCTGTACCCCGCTAGGACCTGCCCCGGGGTCGCGGGGAACTCGTGGACGGCAACACCCCAGCGGAGCGGCTACCCTTTGACCTGACACGCGCCCTACCCACAACAGCACACGCGGCCGAGGAGTCACCCGGATGAGCACCACCCAGAGCGAGAGGCTGCGAGAACTGCTGGAACCGCTCGTACGCTCCCAGGGCCTGGATCTCGAAGAGATCGCAGTGGACTCGGTCGGACGCAAGCGGGTGCTGCGGGTGGTCGTCGACTCGGACGAGGGCGCGGATCTGGACACCGTCGCCGACGTCAGCCGCGCCCTCTCGGCCAAGCTGGACGAGACGGACGCGATGGGCCAGGCGGAGTACACCCTGGAAGTCGGGACGCCGGGCGCCGAGCGCGCCCTCACCGAGCACCGTCACTACCGCCGTGCCGTGGACCGTCTGGTGAAGTTCGCGCTCCGCGAGGACGGGGAACTCATCGCCAGAATCCTGACCGTGGACGACGACGGCCTCGACCTCGAAGTGCCCGGCGTGAAGGGCCGCAAGGCCACCACCCGCCGGCTCGCCTTCGCGGAGATCGACAGAGCCCGCGTCCAGGTCGAGTTCAACCGCAAGAACACGAAGGACCAGAAGGACATGACGGAAGAGGAGGAGGCGTAGCCGTGGACATCGACATGAGTGCCCTCAGGGGCTTGGTGCGGGAGAAGGAGATCTCCTTCGACCTGCTCGTCGAGGCGATCGAGGCGGCCCTCCTCATCGCCTACCACCGCACCGAGGGAAGCCGCCGCCACGCGCGCGTGGAGCTCAACCGGGAGACCGGCCATGTGACCGTGTGGGCGAAGGAGGACCCCGAGGACCTGGAGGAGGGGCAGGAGGCACGCGCGTTCGACGACACCCCGTCGGACTTCGGGCGTATCGCCGCCACCACCGCCAAACAGGTGATCCTGCAGCGACTGCGGGACGCCGAGGACGACGCCACGCTCGGCGAGTACGCCGGACGCGAGGGCGACATCGTCACCGGTGTCGTCCAGCAGGGCCGCGACCCGAAGAACGTGCTCGTCGACATCGGCAAGCTGGAGGCCATCCTGCCCGTGCAGGAGCAGGTCCCCGGCGAGACCTACCAGCACGGCATGCGGCTCAGGTCGTACGTCGTACGGGTGGCGAAGGGCGTGCGCGGTCCGTCCGTGACGCTCTCCCGCACGCACCCCAATCTGGTGAAGAAGCTCTTCGCCCTGGAGGTGCCGGAGATCGCCGACGGGTCCGTCGAGATCGCCGCCATCGCGCGCGAGGCGGGGCACCGCACCAAGATCGCCGTCCGCTCCACCCGCAGCGGCCTGAACGCCAAGGGCGCCTGCATCGGCCCGATGGGCGGCCGGGTGCGCAACGTCATGGGCGAGCTGAACGGCGAGAAGATCGACATCGTCGACTGGTCGGACGACCCGGCCGAGATGGTGGCGAACGCCCTCTCCCCGGCCCGGGTCTCCAAGGTCGACGTGGTGGACCTCGCGGCCCGCTCCGCGCGCGTGACGGTGCCCGACTACCAGCTGTCGCTGGCGATCGGCAAGGAGGGCCAGAACGCCCGCCTCGCCGCCCGTCTCACCGGCTGGCGGATCGACATCCGACCGGACACCGAACAGCCGTCGGAGTAGGTGCCGAAGCCGGCGTCGGAGCAGGCGGGGAATAGATCCAAGCCGCAGGTCGCTTAGATCACGTCAGTTATATGCGCGGCAAGTGTTCGATTCTTGCCCCAAAGGGGTGAGGTCGCTGCGGGGAGGTAGACTTAGCAGTGTCTGGCCGGACGCGTGCCCGCGCATGCCCTGAACGCACCTGTGTGGGGTGCAGGCAGCGAGCGGCCAAGACCGAACTGCTGCGCGTCGTGGCGATCGAGGACGAATGCGTCCCCGATCCTCGCGGTACGCTGCCCGGCCGGGGTGCGTACGTACACCCCGTTCAGGTCTGTCTCGACCTGGGCGTACGCCGCCGGGCGTTCACGCGGGCGCTGCGCGCCCCGGGAGCGCTCGACACAAAGGCGTTGCGCCGATACGTGGAGCAGACAACAGTTGCCGAGCAGGCAACACCGTAAGACGTGTCGCACGGAGCCTCCGTGCGGCCCTGGTACCCCGCGAGTTGGAAGTAGGTCGAGATTGCGATGAGCACTCGATGAGCACGCGATGAGTACGCCCATGAAGTAGCGACGGTCCGGACGCACCCGGACCTAAAAAGGAGCGAAGTGGCTAAGGTCCGGGTATACGAACTCGCCAAGGAGTTCGGGGTTGAGAGCAAGGTCGTCATGGCCAAGCTCCAGGAGCTCGGTGAATTCGTCCGTTCGGCGTCCTCGACGATCGAGGCGCCCGTTGTACGCAAACTGACTGACGCCCTCCAGCAGGGCAGCGGCGGCGGCAAGCCCGCCCCGCGCAAGGCCGCCCCGGCCCGTCCGGCGGCCCCTTCTCCCGCGCAGGCCGCACGCCCGGCCGCGCCTCGTCCCGGCCCGGCCGCGCCGAAGCCGCCCGCCGCCGAGCGGCCCGCCGCTCCGGCCCCGGGTCCGCGCCCGACGCCCGGCCCCAAGCCGCCGACGCCGAAGCCCGCTCCGGCCTCCCCGGCCCCGAGCGTGCCCGAGTTCCAGGCGCCCCCGTCGGCGCCCCCGTCGGCTCCGGCCGCCCCCTCGTCGTCTCCGCGTCCGGGCGCTCGCCCCGGCCCGGGTGCGCCGCGTCCGGGTGGCCAGCAGCGTCCCGGTGGTCCCGGTCAGGACCGCGGCCAGGAGCGTGGCGGCCAGGCCCCGCGCCCCGGCGGCCAGCGTCCCGGCGGTGCCGGTGCGCCCAAGCCGGGCGGTGCCCGTCCCGCGGGTCCGCGTCCCGGTAACAACCCCTTCACCTCCGGTGGCTCCACCGGCATGGGTCGCCCGCAGGGCCCCCGTCCCGGCGGCGCGCCTCGACCCGGTGGACACGGCGGCCCGGGTGGCCCCGGTGGCGCCCAGGGCGGTCCGCGTCCCGCGGCTCCCGGCCAGGCGCCCCGTCCGCAGGGTGCCGGCGGCGGTCCCCGTCCGCAGGCTCCGGGCGGCGCCCGTCCGACCCCGGGCGGCATGCCCCGTCCGCAGGGCGGCGGTCCCCGTCCCGGCGGTGGCCCCGGTGGCCCCCGTCCGAACCCCGGCATGATGCCGCAGCGTCCGGCTGCCGGCCCGCGTCCCGGAGGCGGTGGCCCCGGTGGCCGCGGTCCCGGTGGCGGCGGTCGTCCCGGTGGTGGCGGCGGCGGTCGTCCGGGTGGCGGCGGCGGTTTCGCCGGTCGTCCGGGTGGCGGCGGCGGTGGCGGTTTCGCCGGTCGTCCCGGTGCTCCCGGTGGCGGTGGCGGCTTCGCCGGTCGTCCCGGTGGTCCGGGTGCCGGCGGCGGTGGCCGTCCCGGCTTCGGTGGCCGTCCCGGTGGTCCCGGTGCCCGTGGTGGCACGCAGGGCGCCTTCGGCCGTCCCGGTGGTCCCGCGCGTCGCGGTCGCAAGTCGAAGCGGCAGAGGCGCCAGGAGTACGAGGCCATGCAGGCCCCGTCGGTCGGCGGCGTGATGCTGCCTCGCGGCAACGGACAGTCCGTCCGCCTGTCGCGCGGTGCGTCCCTCACCGACTTCGCGGAGAAGATCAACGCCAACCCGGCGTCGCTCGTCGCCGTGATGATGAACCTCGGCGAGATGGTCACTGCCACGCAGTCCGTCTCCGACGAGACCCTCCAGCTGCTCGCCGGCGAGATGAACTACGTCGTCGAGATCGTCAGCCCGGAGGAGGAGGACCGCGAGCTGCTCGAGTCCTTCGACATCGAGTTCGGCGAGGACGAGGGTGGCGAGGAGTTCCTCGTCGCGCGTCCGCCGGTCGTGACCGTCATGGGTCACGTCGACCACGGTAAGACCCGACTGCTGGACACCATCCGCAAGACGAACGTCGTCGCGGGCGAGGCCGGCGGTATCACGCAGCACATCGGTGCGTACCAGGTCGCCACCCAGGTCAACGACGAAGTGCGCAAGATCACCTTCATCGACACCCCGGGTCACGAGGCGTTCACCGCCATGCGTGCCCGTGGTGCGAAGTCGACCGACATCGCGATCCTGGTCGTCGCGGCCAACGACGGCGTCATGCCGCAGACGGTCGAGGCGCTCAACCACGCCAAGGCGGCCGACGTCCCGATCGTCGTCGCGGTCAACAAGATCGACGTCGAGGGCGCCGACCCGACCAAGGTGCGCGGTCAGCTGACCGAGTACGGCCTCGTGGCCGAGGAGTACGGCGGCGACACGATGTTCGTCGACATCTCCGCCAAGCAGGGTCTCAACATCGACCAGCTGCTGGAGGCCGTGGTCCTGACCGCGGACGCCTCGCTCGACCTGCGGGCCAACCCGGAGCAGGACGCGCAGGGCATCGCGATCGAGTCCCACCTCGACCGTGGCCGCGGTGCGGTCTCCACTGTCCTCGTCCAGCGCGGCACGCTGCGCATCGGCGACACGATGGTGGTCGGCGACGCGTACGGCCGAGTCCGGGCGATGCTCGACGACAACGGCAACAACGTCGAGGAAGCGGGTCCGTCGACCCCCGTCCTGGTCCTGGGTCTCACCAACGTCCCGGGCGCCGGCGACAACTTCCTGGTCGTCGACGAGGACCGTACGGCCCGTCAGATCGCCGAGAAGCGGGCGGCGCGCGAGCGCAACGCCAACTTCGCCCGGCGCGGCGTCCGGTTCTCCCTGGAGAACCTGGACGAGGCGCTCAAGGCCGGTCTGGTGCAGGAACTCAACCTCATCATCAAGGGCGACGCGTCCGGTTCGGTGGAGGCCCTCGAGTCCTCGCTGCTCCAGCTCGACGTCGGCGAAGAGGTCGACATCCGCGTCCTGCACCGCGGCGTGGGTGCGGTCACGGAGTCCGACATCGACCTGGCGATGGGCTCCGACGCCATCGTGATCGGCTTCAACGTCCGCGCGGCCGGTCGTGCCGCGCAGATGGCCGAGCGCGAGGGCGTGGACGTCCGGTACTACTCGGTGATCTACCAGGCCATCGAGGAGATCGAGGCGGCCCTCAAGGGCATGCTCAAGCCGGAGTACGAGGAGGTCGAGCTCGGCACGGCGGAGATCCGCGAGGTCTTCAAGTCGTCCAAGCTGGGCAACATCGCCGGTGTCCTGGTCCGCTCGGGCGAGGTCAAGCGCAACACCAAGGCGCGCCTCGTCCGCGACGGCAAGGTCATCGCGGAGAACCTCACCATCTCCGGTCTGCGTCGCTTCAAGGACGACGTCACCGAGATCCGCGAAGGCTTCGAGGGTGGTATCAACCTCGGAAACTTCAACGACATCAAGGTCGACGACGTCATCGCGACGTACGAGATGCGCGAGAAGCCGCGGGCGTAAGCCGGTGGTCCACACCGGCCGGGGGCGCCGAACGGCACCCCCGGCCGGTGTGGCCGTTCTCGCCCGGTTCCCCGTGCCCCATGAAATGGCCGCAGGCCTTTCAGGGGCGCGGGGAACTGCGCGAGAAGCCCCCCGGACGGACGTCTGGGGGTCGAAGGGGCGCAGCCCCTTCAGGATGGGACGGGTAGGGGCGGCGGGGGCCACACAAATCCTGTCGAGCCCCCACCGGCTTCGATGTACGGTTCTGATGTTGCCGCCCGGCCTACGGGTGGGCCATCTATCCCGTACCGGCGGGTGAACCGGATACACACATGTACGTGGGGACTCTGTCCTTCGATCTCCTCCTCGGCGACGTACGGTCACTGAAGGAGAAGCGCTCCGTCGTCCGCCCCATCGTGGCCGAGCTCCACCGCAAGTTCGCGGTGAGCGTGGCGGAGGTCGACCATATGGATCTGCACCGCAGGGCCGTGATCGGCCTGGCCGTGGTCTCCGGCGACACGGGGCACCTGACCGACGTACTGGACCGGTGCGAACGGCTGGTCGCCGCACGTCCCGAGGTGGAGCTGCTGTCGGTACGGCGGCGCCTGCACGGCGACGACGACTGAAGCGGCGGCGCGGGGACAGTTGAACAAGCAGTAGTCACGCAGAACGAGCTAGGAGACGGACCAGTGGCCGACAACGCGCGTGCCAAGAGGCTGGCGGACCTCATCCGAGAGGTGGTGGCCCAGAAGCTGCTGCGCGGGATCAAGGACCCGCGGCTCGGCTCCCACGTCACCATCACGGACACCCGGGTCACCGGGGACCTGCGGGAGGCGACCGTCTTCTACACGGTGTACGGGGACGACGAGGAGCGGGCGGCCGCCGCCGCGGGGCTGGAGAGCGCCAAGGGCGTCCTCCGTTCCGAGGTCGGCCGTGCCGCCGGTGTGAAGTTCACGCCGACGCTCACCTTCGTGGCCGACGCCCTCCCGGACACCGCCAAGACCATCGACGACCTCCTCGACAAGGCGCGGGCCTCGGACGCCCAGGTGCGCGAGAGCGCCTCGGGTGCCAAGTACGCCGGCGAGGCCGACCCGTACCGCAAGCCGGGCGAGGACGACGACGCCGCCGCCGACGAGGATGCCGCCGCCGAATGACCCAGCAGCGCCAGAACACCACGCCCGACGGCCTTGTCATCGTCGACAAGCCGTCGGGCTTCACTTCGCACGATGTCGTCGCCAAGATGCGGGGCATCGCCCGGACCCGGCGGGTCGGGCACGCGGGGACGCTCGACCCGATGGCCACCGGCGTGCTCGTCCTGGGGGTGGAGAAGGCGACCAAGCTCCTCGGTCACCTCGCGCTCACGGAGAAGGAGTACCTCGGCACCATCCGGCTCGGGCAGACGACGGTCACCGACGACGCCGAGGGCGAGATCACGGCGTCGGTCGACGCGTCGAAGGTCACCCGGGACGCGGTCGACGCCGGTGTGGCCGAGCTGACCGGCCGGATCATGCAGGTGCCGTCCAAGGTCAGCGCCATCAAGATCGACGGCGTGCGGTCGTACAAACGGGCCCGCGACGGCGAGGACTTCGAGATCCCCGCCCGGCCCGTGACCATCTCCTCCTTCGCCGTGTACGACGTCCGCGAGGGCGTCGCCGAGGACGGCACCCCCGTTCTCGACCTGGTGGTGTCGGTGGTGTGCTCCTCCGGGACGTACATCCGGGCCCTCGCCCGTGATCTGGGCGCGGGCCTCGGAGTCGGCGGCCACCTCACGGCGCTGCGCCGCACGCGCGTCGGCCCCTACAAGCTGGACTCCGCGCGGACCCTCGACCAGCTCCAGGAGGAGTTGACCGTCATGCCGGTCGCCGACGCCGCCGCGGCCGCGTTCCCCCGCTGGGACGTGGATGACAAGCGCGCTCGGCTCCTGCTGAACGGAGTCCGCCTGGACATGCCGGAGGAGTACACGGACCAGGGTGCCACCGCCGTCTTCGACCCCACGGGCCGCTTCCTGGCCCTGGTCGAAAGCCACAAGGGCAAGGCGAAGAGCCTGGCCGTCTTCGGCTGACTTCCGGCTGACTTCGGCTGGGTTCCAGGGGGCTCTGCGGGCATTCGAGCGCGCGGGGCCCTGCGGGCTTTGTGGGCGATGGGCGCTGCGGGTATTTCAGGGGCGCGGGCAACTGCGGGTTTTCCAGGGGCGCAGGGAACTGCGCGATCAGCCGCGCACGACCCGCACCCGCAGAACCCAGCGCGAAGACCTGAGTTGTCAGGCGGGGCTCAGGGGCGCAGCCCTTGGCCGGGCCGGTGACGTAGGCACCCGGCACCCCACGGCTCGACCCGGCGGAGCGTGGAGCGGCGGTCACGGGGTAGCTGTTCCCGCCGCTCCACGGTCCCCCCTCGGTTCCCCCACCCAGAGGTGTATCCATCTGCTCGGGGCTATTCACCCCTACGTGCAGGCGCTCGGAGTGAACCGAGGGAGCGGAAGGGGGCGCGTTCGCCACGTGATCTGTTCCGCTGATCTTCACGTGCCTACCGTCGGAACACAGGTACGACGGGGAGGTCAGGACATGGTGGTACGGGGCCGTCGGGCGACCGACGACGGCCGCCGGGCGGCGCGGGACGAAGTCCTGGTGCGGGTCGGCGACCTGGCGGGACGACCACGCGGCACGGGCTTCGTCGCCGACCACCACGGCACGGTCGTCACCAGCCACGAGGCGGTGGACGGGCTGGCCCGGATCGTGGTGCACGCCACCGGCGACCGTGTCTGCGTGGTGACGTCCGACGCGGTCACCCCGCTGCCCGCCCTCGATCTCGCGCTCATCCGCACCCAGGGCCTGTGCGTGGACCCGCTGCCCTTCGCCTTGCGGGACGAGGTCGAGACGGGCGCGTACGTCCGTATCGCGGCCGGCGGCTGGCGCGAGGCACGGGTCCTGGGCACGGCGGACGTCACGTACACCGCGACCGACGGCTTCCATCTGCTGCGCGGCGCCCTGGAGTTGGCGATCGGCACCGCCGGGAGCGAGGCGCTCCGGCTGGGCGGGGGCGCGGCCGGGGGACCCGTGCTCGACATGACCACGGGCGCCGTACTGGGCGTCCTCGGCACCGCCCTGGAGGCACAGCACCGGGCCACCGGCTTCGCCGTGCCCCTGCGCGGCTGGCGGGCCGAACAGCCACTGGCCGAACTGCTCGCACGCAACGCGGCGACCGTACCGGCGTACGGGACGGATCTGAACCTGGCGGGGGTGCTGGAGCTCACGGCCACGACGGTGGGCTCGGACGGGCCGGGCGCCGGTGCCGGGGCCGTGGCGGCGGCCGGCGCCGATCCCGTCGAACGAGTCGACGTCGTACGGGAGTTCACCGCCTTCGCCGAGGGTCCCGCCACCGTTCTCGGTCTCGTCGGCCCGCCCGGCAGCGGCCGTACGACGGAACTGGCCGCCCTCGCCGCCCGACGCGGCCGGGGCTCCGCCCCCGCCCCCACGCTCTGGCTCCGCGGCGCCGACCTCCTCTCCGCCGACACCTCCGTGGCGGACGCGGCCCGACGCGCCCTGGAACGGGCGGGACGGATCGTGGCGGCCTCCGCGTCGGCATCGGCGGCATCAGTGGCATCGGCGGCGGGGTCGGGCGCGGGGAGTTCGGGGGAGTGGGGCGCTTCGCCGGATCCGGGCGACGCCGGTGGGTGGGGCGGGTCTGGGCGTGCCGGACGCGCCGCCGGTTCCGCTGACGCGAGGTGGGCCACCGGGACGGATGGGCCGCCGGGATCGGTCGGGACCGCCGGGGGCGGGGTGGAGGACGGGTTCGCCGCGTCGGGCGGGTGGGCCGCGTCGGACTTCTCGGCCGCCTTCGCCGCGTCCGCGGGTGCCCACGGCGGTGAGGGCTCCTCGGCAGGGGTTGCGGGAGAGGGGGCGGCCGGGGTCGAACGGCCGTGCCTGCCCGGTCGCTACCAGGGTGAGTTGGGGGACATCCGGCCGGAGCGGCTCGCGCGGCTCGCGGGGGCGGAGGGACGCCCGCTGCTGTTGCTGCTCGACGGGCCCGAGGAGATGCCGCCGACGCTCGCGCACCGACTGGCCGAGTGGACCGCGGGCACGGTCGAATGGCTGCGCGCGAACGGAGCCCGGCTCGTGGTGGCCTGCCGCGCCGAGTACTGGGAGCGGGCCGGGGCGCACTTCCCCGCGGAGCTGCTGCACGGGGAGGCTCCCGGCGCGCAGGAGCAGCTGCTGCCCGCCTGTGTGCGCCTGGGCGACCTGACCGAGAGCGAGGCCCGGCGGGCCCGCCTGCGGTACGGCATCCCCGAGGACGCGCTCACCGCCGCGGACGCCCGCCACCCCCTCACCCTGCGCCTCCTGTCCGAGATCCGAGCGGCCCTGCCGACCCCCTCGCACGGCGGGCCCGACGAGGACGCCGCCTCCGCCGGACCACCGGACGAGCACCTGACCGGGACGGCCGCACGGACCACGGGGCCCGACGAAGAGCCGGAGCCCCGGGTTCAGGCCGACGGCCTTGGCCCGGACACCCAGGACCCGACCGATTCCGCGTACCACCGCCTCCGCCCCCCACGCTCGGCCGCCGAGCCCCCGCAGCCCAAGCACCCGACGACGACCGCCTACACCTCCGGCCCCGCTGCGCACGCTTCCGACCCCGCCCCACACGCTTCCGGCTCCGCTGCGCATGCCGCGGGCTGTGCTGCGCACGCTTCTGGCAGTACGCACACTTCTGGCTGTGCTGCGCATGCCTCCGGTCCCACCCCGCATGCCTCCGGCTCTGCTGCGCATGCCTCCGGTCCCACCCCGCATGCCTCCGGCTCTGCTGCGCATGCTTCCGGTGCTGCTGCGCATGCCGCTGGCTCCGCTGCGCATGCCTCCGGCCCCACCCCACATGCCCCTGGCCCGGCTACGCCCGCCTCCGGCCCAACCCCACACCCCTCCGGCGCCCCCACCTCACCCCCCACCTCCTCGGCCCGCCCCGGGAGGGACGACGTGTTGGGGGGCTATCTGGATCTGATGTGTCTGCGGGTCGCCGTGCGGCTTGCCGCGGTGAACGGGGTGCGAGGGGCGGCCGTGCGGCGGCTGGCGGCGCAGGTGTCGGGGCAGGTGCACGAGGCCGCCCGGCGGTGTCTCGGCCCCGGGCAGGGGGAGTTGGACCGGGCGGCGTTCGAAGCCGTCTTCCCCTGGGGCCCCGTGCCGGGACGGCGGCTCGGCGGCACCACCGGCTGGGCCTCCGCCGTGCTCACCGAGGGCCTGCTCGTCCCGGCCGGCGACGGCTACCGCTTCGCCCACGAGGAACTCGCCGACTGGATCCAGGGCGCACACCTGGACCTCGACGCCGCCCTGCACGCGCTGGTGCACCACGGCTGGGTCGCCCAGGCCGAGTCACGGCGGGGCTGGGGCACGATGCCCTCGGAGGCCCGCGTGCGCAGGCAGGCCCGCCGGGCCACCCGCAACCTCCCCGTGCCCCGCCACCGTATCGGCCCCGTCGTCCACGCCCTGCTCCTCCTCGGCCGGCAGCAGGGCCCCACCGAACTCGCCGGACGCCTGGAGGAGTTGCTCGACGCCCTGGACGCCCTGCTGCCCCCGGGCACCCCGGCCCCCGACGACCCCACCTGGTGGGCCACCCGTCTCCTGGCCGAGGTCCTGCTCCGGGTGCCCGACGCGACGCCGTACACCAGGGTGCTGCGGTTCCTCACCGAACGGATCGGCGCCTGGCGGGCCCAGGGCCGAGGCGTGCCGGCCGAGTTCGGGCCGGACTTCTGGGCCTCGCTGCCCCTGCCCGAGGCGGAACGGTTCGACCTGCTGCGACGCCTGGTCGTGGCCGACCCCGCCACCGGCGAGGGGCCCCGCTATCTGGATGCGGTCTCCCGGCTGCTCGCGGCCGACCCCGCCGCCGTACAACCGCTGCTCACCCGCTGGTTCCCCGACGACACCCCCTTGGTCGCGACCCCGGACGCCACCGTGGCGACGGCCGCGCAGGCGCTGCTGCACACCCATCGCCGCTCCGCCCTGGACGAGCTGACCGAGGCACTCGTCGACAGCGCGCACCGACGTGGCGACGAGCTCCTCGCCGTACTGTCCGAGGAGGAGCCTTCCGCGGTGTGCCGGGCCGTCGACCGCTGGGCGCACGACGACCGTCCGGCCCGGCGCGTCGCGGGGCTCGCGTACGCGCTGCGGACCGCTCCGCACGTGCGCACGGACGCCGACCGTGAGCTCCTGCGCTACGCGGCACTCGCCCTCCTGGGCCGCCCCGCCGACGTCACCCTGCACAGTGGCGCGCTCGCCCTGCTCGTACGGGATCCGCTGACCAGGCAGCGGTATCTGCCGCAGGCGCTGGAACGCTTCGCGGCCGGTGACCCGCAGCTGCCCGCGAGCGCCGTGGTCACCGCTCTCGCCACCGACCCGGACCCGGTCCTGGACGCCTTCCGCGCGCGGCTGCGCACGCCGGGCGCCGAGGGCTCGGACGGAGAGGCCCTGCGTACGCTCGCCGAGGTCACCACGCCCGGCCTCGCGCGCCGCGTCACCACCCTCGTACGGGAGGTCGTCGCACAGCGCCCCGAGGTGGCCGGGCACGTCGCGGTGTACGTCGACCGCAGACTGGAACACGGCCCGGGCACCCGCGCCGTACTGTTTCCGCTGGTCAGCGGCCTCATCGTCGACGGTCCCGTCCAGGTGCGCGCGGCCCTCGCGGCCGTCTTCGCCGAGCCCGGAACCCCCGTCTCCGGCCCGCTGCGGCGCGAACTGCTCGACCTGCTGATGGCGACCGAGCGGGACCCGTCCGTTCTGGACGCCCTGCTGCGGGCGGTCGTCGCGGGCACGACGGATAGGGCGGGTTCGAGCGAGGGTGAGGGCGCGGGCGGGGGGAGGGGCGCGGCCGTCCGGGTGCTGGTCCACCGGATCGGCCTGCTGCTCGTCCGTACGCCCGAAGGCGCCACCCGATTCGACTGGGCGCTCGTCGACCTGGCCCGCCACGTGCCCGGTTTCGCGGAGCTGGTGGCTGGGTGGCTCAATGGCACGCCCCAGGAATGGGCGGCGGTGGTCGGCCCCAGCACGCGTCGGATGATCGAGAACCTGGCGGGGTTGCCGGGCGTGCGGGTGCCCGCGTGAGCAGGGAAGCTCCTACGGGGTCGCGGGCCGGGATCCGTGCTCCCGGTCACAGGCCGGATGCCGATGCGGGCGGAGAGCACCGGGCATGGCACCCTTAGACCTGCGCAAGGTAAGGCGTCAATACGGACACGGGTTCGACGAGGAGCGGTCACAGTGCAGCGCTGGCGTGGCTTGGAGGACATCCCCGAGGACTGGGGGCGCAGCGTCGTCACCATCGGTTCCTACGACGGGGTGCACCGCGGGCACCAGCTGATCCTCCGGCACGCCGTGGAACGCGCGCGTGAGCTGGGCGTTCCCTCCGTCGCCGTCACCTTCGACCCGCACCCCAGCGAGGTCGTGCGCCCCGGCACACACCCCCCGCTACTCGCCCCGCACCACCGCCGCGCCGAACTGATGGCCGAGCTGGGTGTGGACGCGGTCCTGATCCTGCCCTTCACGACGGAGTTCTCACGGCTGTCCCCGGCCGACTTCGTCGTCAAGGTGCTGGTCGACAAGCTGCACGCCAAGGCCGTCGTCGAGGGCCCCAACTTCCGCTTCGGACACAAGGCGGCCGGGGACGTGGCGTTCCTGGCCGAGCAGGGCAAGACGTACGACTTCGACGTCGAGGTGGTCGACCTGTTCGTCACCGGCGAGGCGGGCGGCGGTCAGCCGTTCTCCTCGACGCTGACCCGGCGGCTGGTCGGCGAGGGTGATGTCGAGGGAGCGGGCGAGATCCTCGGCCGTCCGCACCGCGTCGAGGGCGTCGTCGTACGCGGCGCCCAGCGCGGCCGTGAGCTGGGCTTCCCGACGGCCAACGTCGAGACGCTCCCGCACACCGCGATCCCCGCCGACGGCGTCTACGCCGGCTGGCTGCACGTCGCCGGCGAGGCCATGCCCGCCGCGATCTCCGTCGGCACCAACCCGCAGTTCGACGGCACCGAGCGCACGGTCGAGGCGTACGCCATCGACCGCGTCGGCCTCGACCTCTACGGCCTCCACGTCGCCGTCGACTTCCTCGCCTTCGTGCGCGGCCAGGCGAAGTTCGACTCGTTGGAGGCGCTCCTCGTCGCGATGGGCGAGGACGTCAAGAAGTGCCGGGAGCTGATCGGGGCGCACGAGGCGCAGTAGCCGCCGGGTCTTGGACGCGTCCGTAGCCGCCGGGCCCTGAGGCATCCGTCCGTATGTGCCCGAAGCACGGCAGAGGGCCCGTACCGTCCACGATCCGTGAACGGTACGGGCCCTCAGCCGTCTCGTCGTGCGGTTACTGCTGCGGCGGTGCCGGCGGGTAGGGCTGCTGCCCCTGCTGCGGCGGGTACGGCTGGCCCGGGCCGGGCTGGCCGGGCTGGCCGGGCTGGCCGTAGGGCCCCGGGGCCTGACCGGGGGCCGGCTGACCCGGGTAGGGCTGGGGCTGGCCGGGGTAGGGCTGCTGGCCCTGCTGCGGCGGGTACGGCTGGCCCTGTTGCTGCTGCGGCGGATAGGGCTGACCCGGTGTCTGCTGACCCGGCATCGGCGGGGCGACGACCGGTGGCGGGTTGCCGTCCGACGTCCACAGGCCGTGCGACTGCTGGTGCCGGGCGATGTCCTCGGCGACCATCGCGGCGAGCGTGAAGTACGCCTCCCGCACCTTCGGTCGCATCATGTCGAGGTCCAACTCGGCGCCCGCGGAGAGGTGTTCGTCGAACGGCACGACCACGACCCCTCGGCAGCGCGTCTCGAAGTGGGAGACGATGTCCTCCACCTTGATCATCTTGCCGGTCTCGCGCACTCCCGAGATGACCGTGAGGGACCGGGCCACCAGGTCCTGGTACCCGTGCGCGGAGAGCCAGTCCAGGGTCGTACTGGCGCTGCTCGCACCGTCCACGGACGGCGTCGAGATGATGATCAGCTGATCGGCCAGGTCGAGCACCCCACGCATCGCGCTGTAGAGCAGACCGGTGCCCGAGTCGGTGAGGATGATCGGGTACTGCTTGCCGAGAATGTCGATCGCGCGCCGGTAGTCCTCGTCGTTGAACGTCGTGGAGACGGCGGGGTCGACGTCGTTGGCGATGATCTCCAGTCCGGAGGCCGCCTGCGAGGTGAACCGCCTGATGTCCATGTACGAGTTGAGGTACGGGATCGCCTGGACGAGGTCACGGATGGTGGCCCCGGTCTCGCGCCGCACACGACGGCCGAGCGTGCCGGCGTCCGGGTTGGCGTCGATCGCGAGGATCTTGTCCTGCCGCTCGGTGGCGAGGGTCGAGCCGAGGGCAGTGGTGGTCGTGGTCTTGCCCACGCCGCCCTTGAGGCTGATGACCGCGATGCGGTAGCAGGACAGCACCGGCGTCCTGATCAGCTCCAGCTTCCGCTGCCGCTCGGCCTCCTCCTTCTTCCCGCCCAGCTTGAAGAGCCCGCCTCCGGAGGCCGGACGGCTGCTCTTCTGCTTCTGCTTCTTGCTGTTCAGCAGCCGGTCGGAGGACAGCTCGACGGCCGCGGTGTAACCGAGCGGCGCCACACCCGGGTTGGTGGGCTGCCGGTGATCGTGCTGCACGGGCTGCGGCCAGGCGGCGCCGGTGCGGGGGTCGACGGGGGCGGAGGGGTGGGGCTGCGCGCCGGGCTGAGCCTGCTGCCCGGGTTGGCCGGGGAAGGGGGGGTGAGGTTGACCGGGGTGCTCCGGCTGGCCGGAGTGGGCGGGCTGCCCAGGGCCTCCGGGCTGCCCGGGCTGCGCGGGGAAGGGGGCGTGGGGCTGCCCGGGGTGGCCCGGCTGCCCGGGGTGACCGGGGTGCCCCGGCTGGGCCGGGGGCTGGGGGAACCCATAACCGCCTTGCGGCGCAGGGGAGTTGGGCGGCCCCGGCGGGGTCGGCGCCGGAGCGCCCGGGGCTCCTGCTGGCGGGAACCCGTAGCCGGGCTGGGGGGCCGTGGGGTACTGGGGGCCGGGCTGGGGCGGCCCTTGAGGGAAGCCGTAGCCCTGCTGCTGAGGTACGGGCGCGCCGGGAGTCGCCTGCTGGGCCGGCTGTCCCGCCTGTCCCGGCTGTCCCGCCTGTCCCGGCTGGGCTGGGGGTTGGGGGAAGCCGTAGCCGCTCTGCTGGGGGATGGGTGCCTGCGGGGGGACGGGCGCGCTTGCGGGCGGGAAGCCGTAACCGGGGGCGGGGTGCGGCGGCTGCGGCGCGACGGGCTGGGCGGCGGCCGGCTGGCCCGGGTGGCCGGGCTGGGCCGGGGGTTGGGGGAAGCCGTAGCCGCTCTGCTGGGGGATGGGTGCCTGTGGGGGCACGGGCGCGCTTGCGGGCGGGAAGCCGTAGCCAGCCGGTGAGGGGAGGCCGGAGTCCTGCGGGGGCGCCGCCGGTAGTCCCTGCGGAGGCGTCGGGCCGGGGGTGGCGGGGGCGGAATGGGGTGCGTCAGGAGAGGCGGGCACGTCGGGTGCCGGGGGCACCGTGGGCGCAGCAGAGGGGCCCGGGGCACCGGTGGCGTCGGGGGCGCCCGTTGCGGCGGGCTCGCTCGGAGCACTGTCGGTTCCGGGTGTTGCGGGCGTGCCTGGGGCGTCGGGCATGTTGGAGGCGACGGGAACTTCCGGCGCGCCGGTTACGCCAGGGGTGACGGGCTCGCCGGGCGCAGAAACGGCAGCCGCAGGGGGCGGCCCGACGGGGGCGCCTGGCGCGGCGTCGATCGGCGCGCCCCAAGCCGCCGGGGCACTCTGCGGAACCTGCGGGTGGACCGGCGGCTGTGGAGGCACGGCCGGTTGTCCCCCCTGCGCGGGCGCAGCCTGCTGCTCGGGCGTCCCGGGAGTCACCTGCCCCGCTTCGGCCGACGGCACGGACGGCGGCCACTGCGTCGCCGACTCGGGCGCGACAGGCGCCGCGAGCTGGAACTCGGGCGGCAACGGCGGAATCGCACTGTGCGGCACCGGCGGGGGAGTCCAGGCGGAGGCCCCTTGCGGCGCACCATCGGGGGCGCCCGGAGCGGGCGGGGCGTCCTGGGGCGCACCGGGCTGAGGCGCACCCGGCTCAGGCGCTGCGGCCGAGGAGGCGGCCTCGTCGATCTGGATGTCCTCGCTCGTCACGCCCTGCGGCGAAGCGTCCTGCGCTACGGCGTTCTGAGGTGCGTCATCCCCCTGGGACACGGTGTCCTGCGGGACGGAACCCTGCTGCGACGCGGCATCCTGCGGGACCGTTCCCGTCGGCTCAGTCTCGCCGGAAGCGGAGTCCGGGGCGCTGCCGACGACTGACGGTTCGGCCCCAGCGGCCTCGGCCCCGGATCCGGCCTCGCCGGAAGCAGCCAGAGCAGCCGCACCGTCCGCAGTGGCAGCGGCGTCACCGTCGCCGTCCTGAGCAGCGCCGCCCTGCGCACCCTGCGCAGCCTCGGCGTCGGAAGTATCCCCGGGCTGCGCGGGAGCACCCGCACCCGCAGACTCGGCCGAGCCACCCTCGACCGCATCCGCATCTGCACCCGAGATCTCCCGCTTCAACGCGGCGGCGGAGATCCGCATGGTCGCGCCACTCTCGATGTCCCCGCTCTCCGCACCGGCCTCGGGCGCGGCAGCCACGGGGGGCCAGGGCGGGGCTTGATGCGCACCACCCGGAACGCCCCCGGCGGCCGACGGGGCCCCGGGTTCCGTCCCCGCCCCGGTCTGGGGATCCGTACCCGTACCCGTACCGGGTCCTGAAGCCGACCCTCCTGACGACGCGTTCTGCGTGTACCAGGCAGGCGGCGCGTAGTCGATGGTGAACTCGCCCGTCGCCTCGACGGCGGACTCCGCGTCGGGCTGGTCATCGTCGGGTGTGGCCCATCCCCCGCGCATCCCGTCCCGATCGCTGCTCACAATTCCTCCTGGTGTGGTCGAGCACCCTCATGCCGTGCTGGGGCGACCGTTCCTGTCGTCCGATTCGCCGGGCTGATCCCCCCTCGGGCCCCGGGCCATGCCGCACAGCCCGTACCACCCGATCGCGGGCAACTCGCGACGTGCTGTACCCCAGCCTAATCATCGCAACCGCGGGCACAGCAGGCCCGCCTCTCCAGACCGGCTCCGCGAAGCGCCCAATTGCCTTGATCGTGTGTCAACTTAGATATATGCCCCTGCCTGATCTTCACTGCCGGGCTCGTCCCCGTTCGGACGGCTCAGTCCACGCGACGTGCTCCGCCCAGGAGACCGGTCTCCGCGTCGGTGGCCTGGGTCATCACGTACTGCCGGTCCCGCTCCGTGCACCACAGCGTGATGCCGTCCTGCAGTCCGGGCAGAGACCGGATCTCGGGGTGCGGCAGCGCTATCACTCGCCCGATCTCCGTGGCCTCGTCCGGCGACACCCGCTGTACACCCACGAGACGAGCCTGGCGCATCAACCGCGGCGCGACCGGACTCAGATAGGGAAGAAGTGTGAGTACGGACTGCCAGGGTGCTGATGCCACGCGTCCGCGGGGCGGTCGCATGCCGCAGTCACGCACCACCAACACCGGTGTGCCCGCCGACGCGCCCTGGGGCGGCACCCGCCCCACGTCGTACACGGCCAGGCCGTTCTGACCGCCGCCCACGGCGTGCACCAGCGGCATCCAGGCCTGTGCCCGTCCCGTCTCCACGGCAACACGCGCCCCCGTCGCCGCCGCGCGGAGTGCCAGGACCTGGGCCGTCCACAGACCGCCGATGAGGACGACGTCGAACGGGGTAGGGCGGTTGATCCCGAGAACGGCGGGCTGGCCCTGTTGGTTGACACCCACCACCACACCGTCGTCTCCGATGGGCAGCGAGAGTGCCCCCACCTGTTCCACGGGCAGTGTGTGGCGCGGGTGCCGGGGACCCAACAGCCCGAACCCGGTGCGCAGTCGCTGTCCGAGGCCCGTGACCTCCGGAGTGCCTTCCGGTGCGGACGCGGACGACGGCGATGCCGATGCCCTCATGGCCATCAGCGGGTACCTCCGAGCGGCAGGGTGGCGAGAACGCCGGGGAGTTGTTCACGGTCCAGACGCACGAGCCCGGTCCGCGCCTGACGCGCGGCATGCTCCAACTCGCGCCGCGCGTCGGTCAGCTCCTGATTGCTGCGACCGGTGATGCGAAGGTGACCCGCAAGGGTGACGTCTTTCCGGCCTCCCTTGGCCAGCGTCAGACTGAAGGTCGTCGCCAGCGCGGGAACCGCGGTCAGATGCGCCACCAACTGTGCCAGGGAGGTGCCGGAGCCGCCCAGTTGCGGCCAGCGGCGCACCCAGTACGTGGTGTGCCGACGGTTGTCACAGCGCCAGCTGCGGCTGGACTCCTCGGTCCGCCGCTGTGGTGCCTCGTCACGCCCGGTCTGTGCGGCCTGCGCGGTCACCATCGGGTTGGCGCACGCGGAGGTGGCGATGGCAGCGGTCAGCTCCTCCTCGGTCAACAGAGTTGCCCGGAAGCCGGCGCCGGTCAGTCGACTGGACAAGTGCTCCGCCGACCGCACCAGACACTTCTGCGCCCCGCGGAGCCCGCCGCCGCGCGCGGCCACCGCTTCAGGGCACGACTCGGGGTCGAGTTTCAACGCTATCCACATGATGCGCACCGCCGGAGCGCCGGTCTGGGCCTGGAGCGGTGCGTAATTGCTCACGACGACCGACTGCTGGGGCAGATGCAGCGCGGGCGCCGGCTGGGTGTGCACCAGGATCTGCGCCGACTCCAGCCGGATTCCGTCGACTTCGAGGACGTCCTGCACGAGCGCGACGGGCAGTGGTCGGCGACTGCGCTCGGCGCGCAGCGCACCGGCATCCGACTCCAGTTGGAGCACCGCGGTGAGGAATCCTCCGTCGCCCACCATGCCGACCGGTCGCTGATCGCGACGGTCGCCGCGGTGGAAGCTGTATGTCCGCAGGCTGGGATCACACTCAACGGCAGGTGCGAGGCCGGAATCGATCCCCGAAGGAGCCGGTGTGCTCGCGGCCCTGCGCATACGGGCCCGCAGTGCCAGCAGCGAGCCCAGCCACTCGGGCAGGGAGTGTCCGCGGCGTCGTACGAGAGCGAGCACGACCAGCACGGCGGCGGCCGCGACGGCCGGAATGAGCGCGGCCGTACCGACGAGCCATCCGACGACCACGAGGGCGGCCGCCATCTCCAGCATCACCAGCCGCTGTACCGCGAACGAGCCACCGTGCCCCGAGTGGGACCTCAGATGGGGCGACACGGACCCGCGGGAAGACGCGGCGGCGTCAGGCGCCGCTCCCGACCGCGCTGTCGGAGAAGGAGAAGACGAACCGCGCGAACGCGACCGAAGCGTGCCGCCTGATCGCGGCCCCGATTGCGATCGCGACCGGGCGCGTGTTGCGGAAGCCATTGCTCCAAAACCCCCGAACTCTCCCTAAAACCCATGCACTCAGGGCCCTGCACAACCTGAGCGCCCTGCCCGTGCCATCAGCACAGTCACGCAACAGGCATAGTAGGGGGCGGCTCTGACAGCCTGGGCGCCAGAGGCAATTGAGGACAGGGGCGGATCTTCACAGTTCCCCCCATGGCTCCGCACGGGGAGAGAGCGGACACAGATGGCATCACGGCGGGACGAACTCAACGCCTACACCTTCGCGAAGCGCCGTACGCTCGCATCCTTCCTTCAGCCGTCTCCGTCGGGTTCGGAGGAAGGCGCCCCCAAGCCGCTGCGGGCGCTGTGGCCCGGCGCTGTCGTCGGTGTGGTGATTCTCGCGGTGTTCGGGGGCATCGGTGTCTTCAGCCCGAAGGCACCCAAGGGCTGGGCCAAGGCGGAGGAGCACGTCATCGTGGCGAGCGATTCCACCACCCGATATGTGGTGCTGAAGACGAATGGTCGCGAGCAGCTGCATCCGGTTCTCAACATGGCGTCGGCCAAACTGCTCCTGGATCCCGGCAAGGCCGACATCATCACCGTCGACGAGGAGATCCTCGACAGCGGCAAGCCGCCGCACGGTGCCACGATCGGGATCCCCTACGCCCCCGACCGTCTCCCCTCCCCCGACGAGGCGGAGGTCGCCAAGCGCTGGGCCGTGTGCGAGCGTCCCGGTGACGGTGGCCGCGCCATCCAGAAAGCCGCTTTCGTCCTCGCCGAGAAGGAGTTCGACAAGACGGGAGGTGCCGAGAAGCTCTCCGGCGGCGACCTGATGTACGTTGTCGGCCCGGACGGCAAGACGCAGTACGTGGTCGACGCGCGGGGCACGGCGTACCAGCTGGCCGACCCGACCGACACCGAACTGCTCAAGGCCCTCGACACCCAGGGCAGAGACCCGCAGCGCGTGTCCCAGAAATGGCTCGACACCCTGCACAAGGGCGACCCGATCTCCATCCCGGAGATCGACGGTACGCCCGGCACGAAGGCGAACGCCTCCACCGGCCTCGAGCAGTACGACAAGGTCGGTGAGGTCATCAAGGCATACGACGGCCGGCGGATGCAGTACTACGTGGTGCTGCAGGGCGAGGTGGCCCGGATCTCCGAGTTCGTCGCCACGCTGCTGCTCAACAGCGGGGACCTCGTCGACGTCGGACAGGCCGGCGAGGCACAACAGGTCCACCCCAGTGCGGTCGCCGACAGTACGACCTTCGAGGCGGACAAGACCTGGCCGGCGTTCAAGCCGAAGACGGTGAACGACGGCTCCAGTGCCACCTCGGGCCGCAACACCGTCTGCAACGTCCTGCTGTCGGTCGGCTCGAAGGGGAAGACGAAGCTGTCCACCTGGGTGGGCACCGACTTCCCGGCTCAACTGCCGACCGGTTCCTCCAGCGCGTATGTCACTCCGGGCTCCGGCCAGCTCTACCGTCAGTTCAAGGGCGCTGAGACGAGGGCGGGTGGCGTCTTCCTGGTCACGGACACGGGCCTGCGTTACGCGCTGCAGTCCAACAGCGACAGCACCACCGGGGACGAGGGCATCGGCACCTCGGCCGAGCAGCGTGAGGAAGAGCTCAACGAGGCGAGGATCGCCCAGACCCGGCTCGGCTACGAAAAGGTGACGCCCTCTCCCATCCCGGCGCAGTGGTCGACGTTCCTGCCGACGGGGCCGCGCCTGTCGGAGGCGGCTGCGCGGCAGCCGCAGGGTTCGTAGACGCGCGGTGGAGGGGAGCGAAGCGATGTCGAAGGCGAACGCGAGGGCGCTGAGCGCGCGGATCGGGCGGATCGGGCGGAACACAGAGACGTGGGGGCTCCGGAGCGGCTGGGATACGAGACCGACGGCCCGGGCCGCCGCGATCGCGCTGATCGCCACCACCTCGGTACTCGCTCTGCCCTCGACCACTGCCTGGGCCGACGCCGGCCAGTGCACGTTCCCGTCGAAGGACTATGCGGGCCGTCCCTGGGCGCTGCAACGCGTCAACCTCGACGAGCTGTGGGCGCTGTCCACGGGGAAGAACGTCCAGGTGGCCGTGATCGACACAGGGGTGGATGTCAAGAACCCCCAGCTCGCCGAGGCCGTGGACGCCGCCAAGGGCGCGAACTACCTCCCCGCGAAGAACGCCGAGGGCGAGAAGATCGACCGCGGCAACAGCCAGGGCACCACCGACACAGTGGGCCACGGCACACGCGTGGCCGGCATCATCGCGGCCCGGCCGCTGAAGGGGACCGGCTTCGTGGGCCTGGCCCCGGACGCCAAGATCATTCCGATCAAGCAGAACAACGCGGAGGGCGACGGAACGGCCCTCACTCTGGCGTCGTCGGTCCGTCACGCCGTCGACGTGGGAGCCGATGTCATCAACATCTCGCAGGACACGGCCAACGCCGTGCGGCCCGACGCGAGACTGGAGGACGCCGTCGACTACGCCCTCGACAACAAGGTCGTGGTCGTCGCCTCGGCCGGCAACGACGGCCTGGGCGGCAACGTCAAGGTCACCTACCCGGCGTCGTACAAGGGCGTCCTGGCGGTGGCGTCCTCCGACCGCAACAACGAACGCGCCCCGTTCTCACAATCAGGGGAATTCGTAGGAGTCGCGGCCCCAGGCGTCGACATGATCTCCACAGTCCCCGACGGCGGCCACTGCTCCGACAACGGCACGAGCTTCTCAGCGCCGTACGTTGCCGGTGTGGCGGCTCTCCTGAAGTCCAAGTACCCGGACTGGACCGCCCAGCAGGTCGTCGCCCAGATCGAACAGACAGCGGAACGCTCGATCCCCGGTCATGACCCCTTGGTGGGGTGGGGAGTGGTCGACCCCGTCAACGCGCTCACTAACGTGGACCCGGAGCGCCCTGTCGAGAGCCCGAAGCCCGAGGGCGGAGTAGCCAGGGGCGAGGCACCCTCGGTCACCCCGCTGCACTTCGGCGAGTCCGCGGAGGAACGCAACACGCGCCTGGCGACGTATGTGACCGTAGGCGGCCTCGTCCTGGTGGCGGGGCTGAGCGGCACGGCGGTGGCGGTGCGGGATTCGCGGCGCAAGCAACGACGACTGGGAGGCAACACATGGACGCACTGACCCAACTGACCGTACTGGGCCTGATTTTGTCCGTGGTACTTCTGGCCATGGCCTGCGTCAAGGCGGACTGGGTACGCGCCTGGCGCTCCCGCGTCAACCCATCGGCCGAGGAACTGCCCGACTCCGCCTTCATCGTCGCCCGCATCGCCCTCATCACGATGGCCGGCATGGGCATCTACCTGGCTGTCGAGAGCTTCGGCGTCTCCCGATGACGCGGCGTGGGACTACAGCGAGCTGACCGGGGCGGTGCGGGGGGCCACGGACGGCTTGGACGGCTGGACGTACCGGACCGACCAGGCCGGCGACTCCCTCTACTTCGACGACTACGTGATCCTCAGGACTCCATTTTGCCCGAAAGTGTGGGACAGCGCTGCTGCCCCTCGCTACCCGTTGCCGCTCGGCGTCCGCGAGGCGTGCTGGCCTCCACCTCGCGTGCACCGGCAAACCGACTCCGGATAGCTTGACTTCATGGGACTTTTCGACAAGCTGACCGGAACCAAGCGCCCCGCCAGCGGTGTTACCCCGCGATCTGAGTCCGAGGTGCGCGCGGCCCTGCTCGACCTCAACCGCTTTGACGTCCCCTACGTGATCCGGGACGGTCGGGAGGACGGGCCAGGCCTGGTGGCCGAGTGGCGCATCCTGGACCCGGCCTGGCAGACCTTCTTCGGCCGCACCCAGGTGAGTCGGGTTTCCCAGGTGCGGATGCGCCTAGTTCCGGAAAAGAACGAAGTTCGTTCCGTCGATCAGGAATACGAGGTCACTTGGGTCGGCGACATGCCCAGACTGGCCGCCGCGGCCGAGGCCCGACGTGGCCAGGGACAGACGGTCTCCAAGAGCTGGACGCTCGGCCGGGGCCAAGACGGCCGCCTCGAAGCAAACGAGACGTTCACCTTCGACAGCTTCGAGCTGAAACGCCCTCTGCAGGGCGCCGTTCTGGACGCGGGATGGACCTGGCGTGGAGTCATCACCGGCAAATTGTGAGGTTGGCGGGCCCGGGCCCTGACTCGTCGCCTTGGTACGCGGCTCACTCACCCCACCCCGGCGGCCACACGCCAGTGGCAGTGGTCGTCGAGATCACCGGGCAGACACTGGTGACTGCGTGCCGAGTTCAGCCCAGTACGTCAGACCGCCGCCCGCGCGACGCTGCCCCCAGTGCGTTGGTTCGAGTCGCCGGAGCAAGATGGCGAGTAGAGAAGTTCTTTCAACCATCACGCCTGGTCACCACCGCCCAGGCTGCCTGCGGCCGACTCATCCCGCTCGGTGTCCGCGAACTGGTCCACTTGTCGCGGACCACCATCACTGGTGCAGCGTAACCGCCGCTGCGGCGACCTGGTACTGCCATATTGATCAAAAACTAGCCCTGCCGCCTCAGTTGCATCGACTGGAGTCCTCAAGTTCCTTGGTGTAGGCCGTGATCAATTTCTTCATTGCATCGGAGTCCGAGTGTTCGGGAGTGAACACCTGGATCACGGCGTACATGTTCTGATCGGGATGATCCGATGACTTACAAGATGCCGAGGTCTTCCCTACAGCGCCAGTACCCGAGTAGAGGAAGCGGTTGTCAGCGGTCACTTGCCCGTCGTCCATTTTGTCGTAGGCGGCAGCGACAGTGGACGCGCTCTCTCCGGTACTCCACCATGTCTGGATTTGTCGAACTGATACGGCGCCATCGACGATCACGTCACACCGTGTCGTTCCCCCGTTTGGGGAGGCGGGCTTCACGGAGATGGAGTCTCCCCCCGGCAGGAAAGCGTCGAGTAGAACAGGTTTCAATGAAATTCCGCAGAGTGTGCTGGGGACCGTGTATTTCTTCTCATCCTCTCTGCCTCCGCCTGAGCATGCGGCAATTACTGTGGTGACTGCCAGCATCACGGCGAGAGTGGCTGAAGCTCGTACAATCCCTACACGGTGGTTGGGTGGGGGACGGAACATGACGAGTCCCTCCTCGTATAGTGTCAGATATCGGTCTTGAGGTGTGGTGTCATGTACTCGGTGTTTGTACCCGCGTCCCGGAAGCCCTGCTGCGCTGCCGTGCGCGCCTTCTCATCGATGCTGATGTCCTGAAGGTCAGTGCGACCGTGGGCCTTGGCCGCGAGTTCGGCGGCCCGCTCGGTGTAGGCCGCGTTCTCTTCGAGTCCGCTCTCCCAGTTCTCTCCCATAGTGGATCCAGCATTTTCCTTTGCGTGCCCCTCTGCGTTCTTGAAAAGCTCCTCGAGGACCATGCTGCTGACAGTGCTGGCTAGGCCGCCAGCGGCAGCACCGGCAACCGGGCTTGCGACGAACGTCGCGCCAACGCCAATACCCGTTCCGATGACACCTGAGACACCGTTCTTCCACTGGGCGACAGAGTGGTCGTAGGCTTTGTCGTCCTCGTCTGCAGGGCCGGCAACTGCCTCTTGACGTCCGATGGCCAATGTCCCCGAGACCTCGCCCGAACCGTGTGCGAGCTGCTCGACAGCGAATTGCGTGTCCTTCGAGTATCTGGCACTTGCCGGCAAGTCCGGGTTCATGTGGTAGTCCATCAGGTTTGCCATGTAGGACTTATTCGCTACTTCGACGGCTGCATAACCTTCAGGGTTCTGCCCGACTGCAATGAGTAGTGCAGTCACGTCCCGATGGTTGAGGGCAGCGGATGAACCACTGACAGGGAAAAGTTTGTTTGTGTCTTCGTCGGAGTCGTCCGTCATTGCCCGATTGATATCCGGGAGATACTCTGATGTGATCTGTCCAATACTGTCGGACATGTAGCCATTATCGGTAAGTCGTCCGCCATCATCCGAAATGGATGATACGAGACTCTCGAAGAGACGCGTCTGTTCTTCATTGTGGGCAGGTGTGTCCGCTGTCGGTAGCTCGCCAGCCGGATGCCCTGTGGTCGCCGCCTCCAGCGCTAGTGCCAGATTGTTCTTCCCCGTGTGGAGATCATCTCCGGTGGAACTCGTCTCCTGGGGCCAATCCCGTTCCTCAAAAAGGTACTGGAAGTTGGATAGCTCCTTTTTGGCCATGTATTCGTCTTCGTCATCGGAGTCCCACTCGAAGGGGTTTTCCGGATCGTCCTTCGATACGTATTGCTGGTTGAAGAAATCGGTAGCCGCCGCAGGGCTGTTGGACAGGCCCTTCAAGTAACCCGTGAGTGGGTCGGAGCCGCTGTCCTCTCCGATCCGGTTCAGTTGGGGACTGCTGCCGATCTGCTGCCAGACACCGTTCCCGTGCTCGCCATTTCCGGTGAGCTTGCGCTCGGTGTCCATGAGCTTGGTGCCGTAGTCGTGGAGGAACTGGTCGTCGTAGTTGCCGGTTCGCATCAGGTTGCTCATGACCTGGAAGCCCATCGGACCGCCGCTGGTGCCGTAGATCGGCTTGTCGCCGATGTCGATCATCTGGCGCTTCCAGTCGGTCATGGCCAGGGAGTCGCTCTGCGAAGCGTGGGCCAGCGTGGTGCCAAGGTTGCGCTGGAGGTCGTCGAACTGGTCGAGGCGCTTGTGGGTGAGTTCGTAGTTTCCCCTGTTGGTGTCGGTGACACCGGTCCAGAACTCAAGAGTCTTCTGCGGACCGAGGGTCGTCGCGAACGTTTCGCCGAAGAGGGCATCGCTCGCGTGCTTCTTGAGTCCGTCGTTGAGCCTGTCGAAGTCCTTGACCGTCAGGTCGTCGGGGTCCTTCTTCGCGAGCTTCGCCAGTTCCTTGGCCGCCTTGACGGCTGCGGCCGCGGAATCCCGGTCGGAGTAGTTGGCGTCCGAGAAGCCCAGCCTGCTCTGATCGGCGATTGCTTGGAGGACGGTACTTGCCGAGTCGTCGCTCTGGGTGGCTTTGTCCAGAATTCCCTGGACCTCGTCGCGAAGCGCGGTGATGTCCCCCTGGTTGTCCGTGTCCGCCTTGGCGCGGCCTTCCGGAGGAACGTCCGAGGTGACTGTGAATCCGCCCTCGTACCCGATGACTTTCAGGTTCTTCTTCCGTCCGCGGTCGATGGCCTCGGTCAGCTGCCGGTGATAACCCTTCAGCTCGCCCCGGGTGTCGCTGAGGATGTTGTGAATGGTTTTGGCCTGTGTGTGGGCATCGGCGAACTCGCCGGCCGTCTTGCCGATGAACTCTTTGGAGACCTGGGCGTTCATACCGGCCCAGTTGGCCTTGTTCGCGGCCTGGTGCAGCCCGTCTTCGGCGTCCTTCTTCAGTTCTTCGAGGCGATCGACGAGTGTCGACCAGTCGGTGACGGCGTCGTCGAGCAGTTTGAAGCTGGCATGGAGGAGAGTGTCGAGTTGCATCGGGTTTCGTCCTCAGAGCAGGGAAGCAGGGGGAGTAGGCGTCGGGTGCTTACGGCGCAGATGTCGGTGGTAGGCGGCGCGGTGGGCCATGCCGCCGACGGTCCGAGCCGCGCTACTCCTTCTTCTTGCTCTCCTCCGGGTAGTAGGCGCGGTTCTTTTCACCAGGTGCTCCGACGCGTTCGTCGAATCCTGCGTCCAGTGCGTCGATGCTGCTCATCTGGCGTTGGATGAAGCCATCGTCCCCGGTGTGCAGCTTCGTGGTGACATGCATGTGGTTCGAGATGTGCGCGACGGCATCCCTCAGAGACTTGAGCTGCTCTTCCCAGCGGGTCGACACATGCTTGAGGCCGGCGCCGAGGGCGAAGCCCTGCTTCGACAAGTCCCCGGCCGCCGAGTCACTGCTGGGGATGGCGACGCGGGCCTTGTCCCAGAGATCGTTGTAGAGGGTGTGCGCGATCTTGCCGATCTTGCTCAGATCGGTCTGACTGGCCTTGAGGACCCCGAACTTCTCCGGAAGCGCAGTGGAGCCCCCACCACCCTCGACCTGGTTCAACTGCATGTGCGTCGACTGCCGCTCGGCTGCCTCCGCCTTGAGTTGCTCCCACTCTTCCCATGCCATGGGTAGACCCTTCCCCCGTGTGCTCGGCCAGCGCTCCTCATGCCACCGTCTGGTACAGACGCTGCTGTTCCGATGGTGTGGGTGCGAGTCAAGTTAGCAACCCGGCCCATGGTGAGTTTGGATCACGTCCACTGTACGTAGATTGTCGGTCGTGAAGGTTCGCAGGAGACGTGTGCTCGGGACCCGGGTGACGGCTGGAAGAGCGAGGGGAACCGTGGCTGGGTGCCGCTTCGGCTACGACACGCAGGAGTTGACGCGGAGATCCGATTGACCGCCTGCGTGAGTCTCATGAAGATCGCAAGCAGTGTGATGCCGTCGTCCGTGGTGGCCCTGCATCATGGGGTAGAGCCACGCGGGGCCGGTGCACGGCCCGTCATGTGCACCCGTTCACAGTGAACAGGCAAGAAGGGCAAAGGATGACAGCCGGTCGGTCTCGTAACCGGGCTGACCTACATCGCTGTTGGCCCTGTTGTGCAGGTTGACTACAGTGGCAAAAGCGCCGTGAGGCACGGCTTGCTTTGCGAATCGTACGGTGCGTGGTTGGCCGAGTCCGATCAAGGTCGGGCTGACAGGTGTGTGGGGAAACGGGGAGGGGCATCGTGCTTCCGGCAGAGATGGCGGGGGGTGTGTCGGCGGCCAGGGCGGCGAACCTGGAGGCCAGTGGTGAGGCCCTGGACAAGTTCGTGAAGCGGGTGGATGCGGTTCTCCACGACCTTGAGACGTCGGCCGGCAACCCGACGAAGGTGGGCGCTCAGACCATCAGGGCGACCTCTCTAAGCGCTGGGGCGGACGGCGTCTTCCCTGAGGCCGACGGCTTGTACACGCAGTACAACCGGGTCCATCGAGAGCTCACGTCTCTGTCCAAGACCTTGCATCTGCAGATTGAGGCGACCGCCATCGCTGTTCAGGGTGCGCATCGGGGATTCGACAACCTTGAGGAGGAACTGCGACAGCGGTTCTACGCCATCCAAGGAGAGATCACGGAGATCCAGGATGCCAAGGACGGCAAGCAACGCGTCGGTGACAGCCGCACCATGGTGAAGTGACGATGACTGACAAACGGCATGAGGCGGACGTCGACCGCGTCGAAGGGCAGAACGGCGTCACGGATATTGTCCGAGGGCTTGAGGACCATCCGCAAGGTGGCTTGCTCAACCGTATGGTGCGCTCGGCCTTCGTGGACAGTTCGCTGGGGCGGACCATCGCGGATCGGACGGACTTCGAGAAGCGTGACTTCGACCTCAATCAACTGATTGACCTCGTCGAGCGAACGGACCCGGAGGACCTGGAATCCTCAGGCAAGGCGCTGTGGGATGCGCGCGACGCCATCAAGGCGGCAGCTGACGAACTCGAAGGCCACATCGACAACGTCCACTGGGTCGGAGAATCGGGTGATGCCTTCCGCAAGTGGGGCAGATCGCTCGTCACCAACACGCACCACTTGAGTGACTTCGCGGGAACTGCAGGGGACCAGATCACCGCAGCCGCCGTGGGCCTTGCGTCTGTGCGCGGCGCCATGCCGTCTCGAGACGCGGAAGCTAGCCGGAAGCGGCCCGAGCACTTCACAGAGGCTGAGAAAGTCGCGGACAAGAGCGAGTACGCGGCAGCCGTACGGGTGGAGAAGGACCGTCAAGAGGCGATCAACCAGATGAACCGGTTGGCCTCGTACTACGCGGTGTCCGAAGAGGTGCTGGCCTCCCTACCTGCCAAGGACAAGACGCCGGAGTTCACGGCCATGCCTGATGTCGGAGTTCCCAAGCCCGTGGCTCCGCAGGTGGATTATGGTCCTTCGGCGGCCGGTACAGACTCACACACCCACGGGACAACACCTTCCGTGGGTGCTCAGGCGACTGGCGACATCTCCAGGCACTCTGCAAGCGACAACCAGCTCACCAGCAATGACGTCACCAGTAAGATCACGAACCCCGACGAGCCTGTCCGTACCAACATCGACAGCGTCGGCACACTGCCACCGTCCACGACTACACCCGTGACCGGCCACATGCCGCCGTCATCGGGTACCCCTGTTCCCGGCCAGCAGGGCATGTTCGAGGGTGGCCTAAGAACACCGGTCTCGAACGGCACGTCAGGCCGGAACCTGGGCGGATCGAATAATTTCCGTAATCCTGCGTCGGCGCAGGGGCGCACTGGTTCGACCGGTTCGCCTAGTTCGGCTTCTGGACGCTCTACGGGACAAGGGCCCACGAACCAGATGGGGCGACCCACGCCGACCGGACGGCCCACTGCCGGAGGCGTGGCTCCCGGATCGCATTCGTCCCAGATGGGCCGCGCGGTCACCGGTGGTATGCCGCGAGCCGGTGGTACGGCTGCTCCGCAGGCCGCCAGCCGTCCTGTGACCGGAGCCGGTCGTGTGAATGGAGTTGTCGGGGGCCAGCCCACCGGCACTGGCGGCGCTTCCGCGAAGGGTGGTGCGAGAATTCCGCGCGGCACAGTCATCGGTGGCGAGGGGACGGCGGCCAACTCGCGGCCTGCTACTGGTCGGCCGGGGCAGCGTGGGGTTTTCGGAGCGCCTGAGACCAGGGCGAGGCCGAGTTCAAGTGCGACACCCCCTCGTGGGATTTCGGGAACAGCAGAGGCTGTCACGGGTAGGCCGACCGCACGCAACTCCGTTTCAGGAGCCGAGCGTAACGGTCTGACGCGTGGCGGCGCCGGACTCGTGCGCGGCCTTGGCCACGAGACGCCCGGTGACGACGGGAACACCCAGGGATCGCGGCGCCTCGACCACCGGATCGAAGGCGAAGAGACCGACCTGCCCAACAGGCCGCGGCGTGACGTGCCGCCGGTCGTCAACTGACCGAGTATGAGCGAGGACACGGAACACGATGACGTCAGGGACCAGCCGACGAGCCGAGCAGGCCATGTTCCACGGATCGCGCTGCGGTAGACGTGTGCGGGCCGTGGGTGCGCTGGTCGGTGCCCTGGCGGCCGTGAGTGTGGGATTCGCCTCTGATGCCGCTGCGTACGACGCCCAGACCAAGCAGTGGTACCTGGAAACGATGCAGGCCCAACAGATGTGGAAGGTCAGCACAGGCAAGGGCATCAAGGTCGCTGTCATCGACAGCGGGGTGAACGCCGATACCCCGTCCCTGAAGGGGCAGGTCCTGGTCGACGAAGTACCCAAGTCGGTTGCGTACGGCGCTACGGACGATCAACTCGGCCATGGAACCTCCATGGCCGAATTGATCGCAGGTACGGGAGCAGGCGGAGGCCTGCAGGGGTTGGCGCCGGGGGCGAAGATCATTCCGTATCGCATTGAGCTTGAGGGACTGAAGGGCGGGGCGGAGGAACTGGAGAAGACCCCTGATCTCATAGAAGCGATCAGGGCGGCAGCCGACACTGACGCGCAGATCATCAGCATGTCGTTCGGATCGGTGGGGCCGAGTTCCAAGGAGAAGGAAGCCATCGAGTACGCCGCTTCAAAAGGCAAGTTGATGATCGCCTCGGTTGGTAACAAGGGGCAGACCAAAGGCGCGATCGGCTATCCGGCCGCATACCCGTACGTACTCGGGATCGCGGCAGTGGACCCCACCCTGACGGTGCCAGAGTTCTCCTCGTCAGGAAATTACGTGGATCTCTCGGCACCAGGGGAAGGCTTCCCGGGGTGGTGTGATGCGACCTTCCGCTCGTACTGCGACGACAGGTCTGGTACGAGTCCCGCAGTCGCCATTGCCGCCGCCTCCGCGGCCCTGATCTGGTCGGCCCACCCTGACTGGACGGTGAACCAGGTCACCCGCGCCCTGATCGACACCGCTGGCCGCACATGGGCGAAGGACCAACCGAGCAAGTACGCAGGTTATGGCTTCGTCCGTCCTCGGATGGTTCTCAAGGACCCGGACTATGACGCCGGCTCTGCCGACGTCGACCCTCTCGCAAAGGACAATGGCGGAGATCTCCTGGCCGACTCCGCGTCCGCTGCCTCGCCCTCCCCCTCTGCGTCAAGCGCATCACCGGCCCCCGAAGAGCCCTCCACAGGCGGTACCTCGGCTGCCGGCTCAGCTGCGGAGTCGACCGATGACAGCAACACCCTCTGGATCGCGCTCGGCGCAGCCGCCGCGGCCATCGTGATCGGTGGTGTCGGCCTGGCCGTAATGCGGGCGCGACGCGCCAGGTGACATCGACAGCCGTGGAAGGCCGTCACGAGCCCTGTGCTGTTCGGCTCAAGCCAAGACAGTTGGATCAGCAAGCAGAAACAGAAAGGACGGCTGACCATGGCCGGCAAGCAGAAGCTCGAAAACGATGCGGTAATCCTGCTCCAGAAGCAGATGCTCTCGAAGTACGAGAACGTCAAGTCGCGTGTTCACAGGCTTCAGGGAATCATCGACAGCCTGGAGACCGGTCAGTGGGACGGAATCGGCCGAGCCGCGTTCGACAAGAAGCAGTTCGAGATCAACGAATCGCTGCGGAACATGGGCAACATCCTTGCCGAGGTCATCGACGCGATGACCTCGGCGCGCAACATCGTCGACAGCAAGGAAGACGAGGTGCGCGCGGCGGTCAACAGGATCGACCTCCAGGACGGTGCCCCGACGGTTTCTCCCTTCAGTTCCATGAGTTGAGCCGATATTTGCACCAGGGCCGGACTTACGGCCGCATCAGCACGGACCAGTGAGACGAGGTTGGTAGAGATGGCCGGTAACTACACCGACGGACTTTCCGTCACTTATGACGCGCTCGACATCACGGCGACCAAAATCGCCAATGAGGCCAGGGACCTTGAGCAGGACCTGCAGGAGCTGAAGAGGCTCGTCGAGAACAGCTTGCAGTACTGGGAGGGTGAGTCCCAGAGCGCCTTCGATGCCAAGCTGAAGAGGTGGGACAAGGAAGCCACCGACATCCACACCGCCCTCACGGGTATCGGTCACGTCGTGGCCACGGCGGGTGGTACCTACATGGAAGGTGACAAGCGGGGAGCGAGTTACCTTCAGTAGCACGAGGTTCGTGGAGCAGTTCCGGGGTGGGCGCGCGCGGGAGGCGCCCACCCCGTTGTTGGATCAGGGCCTCAACCGACGATCAGCAGACCGACACCCGTCCGTCCCTCCCCCTCACACATTCCCATCCTCGGTCAACCCGACCTGAATCAACGGCTTCCCCCGCTTCCGAGACACGAACACGCCGCGCCCCGCCGGCATCGGCCGCGGCCGTACACCGCCCAGCAGGTCGCCCTCGCCCGGGTCGCCCGCGAGGACGACGCCTTGAGCCCCGAGTTCCTTGATGCGCTGGGTGAAGGCCTCGTAGCCTGCGCGGCCGGCGCCCGCGGTGGAGCGGGCGATGATGAAGCGGACGCCGACGTCACGGGCGAACGGAAGCATGTCCGTGAGTCCCGAGAGCGGGTTGCCGCTCGACGTGGACACCAGGTCGTAGTCGTCGACGATCACGAACACCGTCGGGCCCCGCCACCAGCTGCGGTTGCGCAGTTGCTCCTGTGTGACTTCCGCGGTGGGGGTGCGGCGTTGCATGAGGTCGGCCAGGGCGTCCATATGGTGCTGCATCTGGTTCGACATGGGGATGTACTCCGCCAGATGGGCAGGAGGGGTGACACCCAGCAGCGAGCGGCGGTTGTCGACCACGAACAGCTTGCAGTTGTCGCTGTCGTAGCGCTCGGTGAGACGCTTGATGAGCAGCTTCAGCAGATTCGACTTACCGGACTCGCTCTCGCCGAAGATGAGGAAGAACGGGTCCTGGTCGAAGTCGACGAACACCGGCTCGAGGCTGTCCTCGTCGAGGGCGAAGGAGATACCGCGGTTCGGGAAGCGGTTGCCCGGGGGCAGCTGAGATGCCGGGAACTCCCGCGGCAGCAAGCGGACTTCGGGAGCGCCAGGCTGTTGCCAGTGGCGGCCGACCTCGGAGGCGAGGGCAGCCGTCGCCTCCGCCAAGTCCGTGTCGGAGGACAGACCGTCGATACGCGGGACCGCCGCCATGAAGTGTTGCTTCTGCGGTGTCTGACCGCGTCCAGGAACCCCTGTGGGAACGTTCGCTGCCACCTTGCGGTCGAACTCGGAGTCCATGGGGTCGCCGAGCCGCAATTCCAAGCGGTTCATCAGATGATCCTTGAGGTTCGAACGGACCTCCATGGAGCGCGAGGCGGTGAGGATCAGGTGGATGCCGTAACCGAGGCCGCGCGCCGCGATGTCCAGGATCACCGGATCCAACGCCTCGTAGTCGGTACGGAAATTGCCCCAGCCGTCGATGGCGAGGAAGACGTCGCCCCAGGGCTGGTCGGTCACTGAGATGTCCCCCCGTGCACGGCGCGCACGGAACTCGGCGATCGACGAGATGTTCGCGGTGCGGAAGTACTCCTCACGGCGGGTCAGGACGCCGTACACCTCCGCCACCGTACGCCGGACCTTCTCGGGGTCCAGTCGTGAGGCCACCCCTCCCACGTGCGGCAGGTCGGCCACGGTCGACAGACCGCCACCACCGAAGTCGAGTCCGTAGAACTGCACTTCGTGAGGGGTGTGGGTGAGTGCGAACGACGCGATGATCGAGCGCAGCAGTGTCGACTTGCCGGACTGCGGGCCGCCGAGGACCTGCATGTGGCCGGCCGCGCCGCCGAAGTCGGTCCAGAGCGGTTCGCGCCGCTGCTCGTACGGCTTGTCGACGAGGCCGACCGGGACGACGAGCCGACCGGCACCCTCGTAACCGGGCTGTGTCATGCCCCGGCCGGGCACCGGGGCCAGCCCCGGGAGCAACGAGTCGAGCGAGGGCGGACTGTCCAGTGGGGGGAGCCACACCTGGTGGGCGGCCGGCCCCTGGGCCTCCAGACGCCGGACGATCACGTCCAGAACGGTGTCGGCGAGCGCGTCGTCCTGCTGGGCGTCGGGCTCTTCCTGGCGCTGCTGCGGTACCGGCGCGTACCGCACAGGGACATCGGCCGCGGTGAACAACACGGGTCGACGGTCGACCGGGAGCGGTCCGCCGGGCACGACGGCCTGCTGGGAACCCGTGCGGTACACACCGGAGACGTACGCCGCCTTGAACCGCACCATCTCCTCCGTACCGAACTTCAGGATGCCGGAGCCCGGCACGTTCGGCAGCTCGTACGCGTCGGGGACGCCGATCGCGGCTCGGGACTCGGCCGCCGAGAACGTCCGCAGACCGATCCGGTACGACAGGTAGGTCTCCAGCCCTCTCAGGCGACCTTCCTCCAGACGCTGCGAGGCGAGCAGCAGGTGCACACCCAGAGAACGGCCGATACGGCCGATCTGCACGAACATCTCGATGAAGTCCGGCTTCGCGGTGAGCAGTTCGCTGAACTCGTCGATCACCAGGACCAGCGACGGAATGGGCTGCAGCGGGGCGCCGGCGGCGCGGGCCTTCTCGTAGTCGTGGATGTTGGCGTAGTTGCCGGCATCGCGGAGCAGCTCCTGGCGACGGTTCAGCTCACCGCGGATGGAGTCGCCCATGCGGTCGACAAGGGTCAGGTCGTCCGCGAGGTTGGTGATCACGGCCGCCACGTGGGGCATCTGCGCCATGCCGGCGAAGGTCGCACCACCCTTGAAGTCCGCCAGGACGAAGTTCAGCGTTTCGGAGGAGTGGGTCACGGCCAGGCCCAGGACCAGCGTGCGCAGCAGCTCCGACTTTCCGGAACCGGTCGCGCCGACGCAGAGGCCGTGGGGACCCATGCCCTCCTGCGCGGCCTCCTTGAGGTCGAGCATCACGGGTCGGCCGTCCTCGCCGAGGCCGATCGGCACACGCAGCCGCTCCGACTGCGAACGCGGACGCCAGGTGCGCCGTGGGTCGACCGAAGCCGCGTCGCCCAGGTTCAGCAGTTCCGTGAAATCCAGGTTGGCCAGCAGCGGTTCGCCGTCATCGCCACCCGACGCCATGCGCAGCGGCGCCAGTTGTCGGGCAAGAGCTTCGGCGGCCTCGTACGACAGGACGTCCGGGGTGCCCTCGTAGACCATGCCGTGCGCCGACTCCAGACGCAGTTCCTTGGGCTGCACGATGATCGAGAGGTCGCCGCGCCCGGAACTGAGGTCACCGGGGACGATCTCGATGACCGTCACGCTCTGCAGGCCTTCGGGACTGGCCAACAAAGAAGCGGGCGGCAGTGAGACACCGTCGAGCAGGACGACCAGGTGCGGTTGCTCGGAGACCGGCGGAGCGGCGGGGTGGAAACGCGGGCGGCCCTGGAGGACGTCGGTCAGCCGGTCCTCCAGTTCCATCGGATCGGTGGTGATCAGACGCATGCTGCCCGCGCCGTCCGTGACGCCCCGCTTCTGCGTGTGGGGCAGCCACTTCGCCCATTCCCACGCGGGCGCCGCCTCCCGCCCGGTGGCGACCGCGATGACCAGGTCCTCGGATGAGTGCAGCGCCGCGAGGCAGGCCGTGACCGCTCGGGCGGTGCCGCGCGCGGTGCCGGGTTCGCCACTGATCGTCACGTGGTAGAAGGCGCGCAGCGAGACAGCCATCGGCAGGCCCTCAAGTGTGCTGTGCGTGGCCAGGAATCGCTGCATGGCCCCGGCGGTCAGCGGCTCCAACTCGTCGACCGGAGCGGTCTGCGGTGCGATCAGGGGAGTGGCCAGACCCTGCGGGCCGAGGCCCACGCGCACCTGCCCGAAGTCCTCGTCACCGGTGCGCCGCTCCCACACCCGGCTGCCCTCGGCGACCAGGGCCCACAGCTGCTCCGGTGAAGGATGGAGGTAGTACTGGGCATCGCGCTGGGCCTTGGCGGTGTCCATGGCCTGGTGCCGGGTCTGCGACAGGTAACGCAGGTAGTCCCGTCGGATGTCCGCCAGTTGGCCCTGGTTGCCGCGGCGGTAGCGGACCAGCATCGCGACGCCCATGGCGATCGTGGAGGCCACCATCACCATGCCCATGATCTTCATGAAGGGCTGGGCCTGAGGGTTGAAGAAGAACACCACGGAACCGCCCATGCCGAGCATGGGCAGGAGTTGCATGAGTGCACCCTCCTGCTGCCCACGCGGAAGCTCCGGCGGAGGCTGCAGCACGACCTCGTCCGTGGGCACTTCCTTCGGCAGCGCCCGCGGTGGGCGCTTGACGACGATGTGGCTCACTACGCACCAATTCCCTTGCCGGACCGAGATGTTTCGTCCGCCGCCCCGTGTCCGGCGGACGTCGATCGCGAACGGTGATCCTACTGACAACCACCGATACCGGCGGGCGGTAGGGTTCCCGTGAGGTGTGTGAGCAGTTGCGAATCGGTCCGGGAAAACCGGGCAATCCGCAACGCTCGGAACCAGGCGCCGCCCCGCACTTCCCGGGCGTGACGACATCGTTGCCCGGTTGCGCGGGCGGCGCGGCGCAACGTGCACAGAATCTTTGCGGGCGGACGGGTGTGCAGCGGCACCGCGGACCGCCCGATCACCGACGAGGGGGAACAGCAGGTGAGCTTGACGGCCTCCGCGCCGGTCGGCGCGACCGGCGGACCGGGCATCGGAGCCCCTTCCGCAGCAGGCACGGGCCTGGGTTTCTGCCGGGTCACCATCGTGGCACCCGACAGCCGCATCGACGTGGCGCTGCCCGACGACGTACCGGTCGCCGACCTCTATCCGGAGATCCTGAGGCTCTCCCAGCAGAGCCCTGACGAAGGTGCTCCTGTCGGCTATCACCTCGTACGCCGTGACGGCACGGTCCTCGACGGGGCGCGGTCGTTCGCGGCGCAGCGCATCCTCGACGGAGAGCTGCTCACCCTGCGTCCGTTCGCAGCGTCGCTGCCGCCGGCCGTCCTCGACGACGTCTCCGAGGCGGTGGCCGCTGCCGTCACCCGTGACCGCACCCTCTGGAACGGCGAGCTCACACGGACCGCCGGTCTCATCGCGGGAGGCGTCCTGCCGGTGCTGCTGGCGTTCGTGGCCTGGAGCTCCGAGATCCGTCACGACATGCACGGCCTGCAGGGTGTCATCGCCGGCGTTTTCGGACTGCTGTTGCTCACCATCGCCTGCGTGCGCGCACGGGTGTACGGCGATCGCGGCTCAGCGATCGCTCTCGGTCTGGGGTCCTTTCCGAACGTCGCTGTGGCCGGTTCCGGACTCCTTCCTCTCTCCGAGGGACAGGGCATCGGGCGGCTGCAGTTTCTGCTCGCCTGCACGGCCGTCCTGCTCGCCGCCGTGGTACTCACCTTGTTGTCGCCCGGAGGCGACGGTCCCTTCGTGGCCTTCGTCTTCGCCTCCGCGATCGGTCTGATCACCACCTTCATCGCCGTCCTCACGAAGCTGCGGCCCATCGAGACGGCGGCCATCTGTGCCCCGCTCTCCGTTGTCGCGCTCGCCTTCCTGCCCGGCCTGTCCATGCGCTTCGCGCGATTGCCGATCGGTTTCGAACCGCCCAATCCGTCCTGGGGCGGCTACGACGAGGGTGAGCCGGACGCGCAGGATCCCATCGACGTCGAACGCGTCGCGGCCCAGGCCCGCCGCGGCCACGAGCTTCTCGTCGGTCTCGTCGGCGGCTGCGCGCTCGTCTCCGTGGGCGCGTCGATCGTCCTGGCCTTCTCCGGCAATGTGTGGGCGGAGCTTCTGGCTCTGTCCACAGGTGTGGCGATGTTGATGCGAGCCCACCTCTTCCGCTACACCGCGCAGGTGAGCGCCGCCCTGGCGGCAGGCCTCACGGCCCTGGTCTTCCTCGGACTCGGGCTCGCCCTGAACCCGCCGCAGGACTATGTGCGCGACGCCGTCCTCGGCGATACGACTGCGCTCGACATCCGTAGCGTCTGGCTCGCCGCGGCGATCGCCACAGCCGTCGTCCTCGTCACCGCGATCGGTCTGATCACTCCGCAGCGTGGTGTGACCCCGTTCTGGGGACGCTTCCTGGAGATCGCCGAAAGCTTCGTCCTGCTCACGCTGATCCCACTGGCGCTGGCCGTCTTCGACGTGTACGCACGGGCCCGGGCCCTGACGAGCTAGTGGTGGGGCCCGTCCCGCGTACCTGTCCGGGTAGGAAGCGGGCAGTGCTCTTCCGCCGAAGGTCCGGGCGAGCTCTGTCGCCGGGGGCGAGGGCGGACAGGCAGTCAGGGGCCGAACTCCGGCTCGCCTCCTTGCCTTTGCTTAGGTCTTCCTCCACGAGCAAGGAACAGGGCGACCTTGTCGACGATGCCAACCGGTCTGCGGATACCGTGCAAGCCAATGGGGCAGGGAAGCCGATCGCTGGTTCCCTACCCCATTCATCAGACGCCGGTCTCCGCGTCCAGCCCCCCATCGTGCGGAGTCGGTTCCAGATCGAACTCGCCGTCCCGGGCTCCCAGCACGAAGGCTCGCCACTCCGCCTCTGTGTAGCGCAGCACGGTCTCCGGGTCGAGCGACGACCGCATCGCCACCGCGCCTTCCGGGAGGTATGCGATCTCGACTCGCTCCTCGTGCTCCTCCGTGCCAGGGGCGCTGTGCCACTCGAGACCCGAGATGTCGAGCGCGTAGAGCTCGTCCTTCTCCCGCTCCTTGCGTGCCTTGAGTTCTTTGTCCTCGGCCTCGGCCATGACGGCATCGATCCTTCCTCCGCGCCAACGCACCGTGAGGTCACCCTACTTGCTGCCGTTCTCGCTGCTCAGGGGTTCGCCCAGGTACGACCGTAACGAGGAGTGTCAGCTTCGCTACAGGGTTCGGTGCGGTCTCACCAAAGCTTCACGCGGGCGGCTGGGTCGTCGCCGCACGGCGAGCCGTATGGTTCTTGATCATCCTTCGCGCCCATGCCCGGGCGGCAGTGTCCCCGTCGCACAGGAAGGCCACGGTCTGTGAGCGGCTCGTTCCACTCTCCGTACACCGCCTCCGCCCTCGAATCCGAGCGCCGCACCCGACTTCGGCGCCTGCGGACGGCCGGCGCGGCGGTTCTGACCGCGGCGGTCGTCGCCGCGGGCATCCTGGGCCTCACGTCCGGCGGTGACGATGTGGAGCCGGAGCGGCGTCCGGCGGCCGTCCGGGAGGCTCCGGACGACATCCGCGAGACCGTGGAGAAGGCGCCTGAGTCGCCGGAGGGCGGCAGGTCCCTCTATCTCGTCGAGCAGATCAAGACGGTGGGCAGGAACATCTCGTCCATCGGCACCTGGGCGACGGAGAAGGTCTTCGCGAAGGGCATCGGGGACTACGTCCAGGGGTTCACCCAACACGGGGACAAGAGCAAGGAACTGTACAAGCTCGACTTCCCCGCCCCACTGTGCGCGGTGACGCGCCACGTCAGTGTGGCCGGCTGGACGGCCGTCGCCTACCCCGGCCAGAGCCCCGATCCTGACGAGAACCCCATCTCCACGGCCATGAGCCTGCCCTGCGACCACCTCGCGGTCTTCGACGTCGACACGGGCAGGAAAAGGTGGGACGTGCTCCTGCCGGGCGACGGCAGCGCCATGTCGGTCAACGTCACGATGACCAACGGTGCGGTCCTCGTCACCTGGGGACAGGGCTCGGCGGCGTACGACATGACCACAGGCAAGCGACTGTGGGCGGACACCACACCGTCGGCGTGCGAGGACTCCGGGTTCGCGGGTGGCCAGGGTCTGATCGCGCTGCAGCGGTGCGGAGACTCGAGGGACCCCGAGTTCCGGGTGGAGAAGGTCGACGCCCGCACGGGCAAGTCCCGGTGGACCTACAAGGTCGCCACGGGCGTCAACGAGGTCTACCTGATCTCCTCCGAGCCGGCTGTCATCGCCGTCATGGCGGGTGGCTACGCCGTCACCGACCTGATCTCCCTCGACGACAGGGGCAAGGCGCGCGCCTCGATCCAGCCCAACCGCGATCACCAGGTCGTCAACTGCAGCGAGACGTTCAACGCGGTGGTCGAGACCTGCAGCACGCTCGTCGTCGGGGAGGAGCGGCTCTACATCACGACGGACGACGACATCGTCGCCTACGACCTGGGCACCGGAAGGACCGTGTTCAAGTTCGACTCCATACCCGGACGGCGGATGTACCCGCTGAGGATGAGCGGCGGTGAACTGATCGCGTACCGGGAGGCCGGCAATCTCTCGCCCGCCGCCGTCGTCAGCCTCGATCCGGTGTCCCGCAAGGAGACGCTCCTCCTGCTCATCGGTGGAACCCTCGACCTCGGCGCCGTCGGTGATCCGACGGAGGACGACATCATCTACGAGCACGGCCGGATCTACTTCGCCACCGAAACCCTGTACGGCCCGAGCGACAAGGGTGAGGTCGGGGAGGAGACCACCGTGGCGATCGGTTACGAGAGCGTCGCCCTCCACAGGCGCTGACCGGCCCCCGGACAGGTCGGTCCCCCGTCCTGGTACCCTGTGTGACGGCCGTCTGTGTACGCACCTCCGGGCTCTCCCAAGAACCTCGAAGACCGCGCCGACGGATCCCGTCACCAGAGTCACGTAAGCCCCCCTGAGAAGAAGACCAGGGGCACTCGGTGGCATCAATGAGACTCATGAGGAGTATCGCGTGTCGCTCGACGCCGCTACGAAGAAGCAGATCATCAGCGAGTTCGGTACCAAGGAGGGCGACACCGGCTCCCCCGAGGTCCAGGTCGCGATGCTCTCCCGCCGCATCTCGGACCTGACCGAGCACCTCAAGACCCACAAGCACGACCACCACTCCCGCCGTGGTCTGCTGATCCTGGTCGGTCAGCGTCGCCGCCTGCTGCAGTACCTCGCCAAGAAGGACATCCAGCGCTTCCGTACGCTGGTCGACCGCCTCGGCATCCGCCGCGGTGCGGCGGGCGCCAAGTAAGACGCCGTGCAGGGGAGCGGTTCCCGGGAGAAAGGGAGCCGCTCCCTTTGCTGTACGCCCCTCCGCGGCACCCGCCGGATCCCGGCCGGACCCCGCCGGACCCCGGCGTGACCTCGCCGGACAGGGGCGCGCGTGGCCCCGCCGTACGCGGGACGTCCGGGCGGAAACGTGCGGAGTGTCACCACCCCTTTGTAGTGTGGTAGCACGACGCAATAGGCACGACACAGTGTGAGGACGCCCGGGACGGGCAGCCGCACACACACCGAACGAGGAGAAGCGCACCTCGCCGCCGCCGGTCCTCGGTAGTGGCCCCCGGGGCATTGCGAACCCCGAGGGCTTCGATCGAAGACCGGCCCGCACCAGACGGCGCGCTTCTCCGCCACCGTCCCCCTGCCACACGGGCGGGACCAGGGACGAAGACGAGGAGAATTCACTAGTGGAGAACGAGACCCACTACGCCGAGGCCGTCATCGACAACGGTTCCTTCGGCACCCGCACCATCCGCTTCGAGACGGGCCGCCTGGCCAAGCAGGCCGCCGGCTCCGCCGTGGCGTACCTGGACGACGACACCATGGTGCTGTCGGCCACCACCGCCTCCAAGAACCCCAAGGACCAGCTCGACTTCTTCCCCCTCACGGTGGACGTCGAGGAGCGGATGTACGCCGCCGGCAAGATCCCCGGCAGCTTCTTCCGCCGTGAGGGCCGTCCCTCCGAGGACGCCATCCTCACCTGCCGCCTCATCGACCGCCCGCTGCGCCCGTCCTTCAAGAAGGGCCTGCGCAACGAGATCCAGGTCGTCGCCACGATCATGGCGCTCAACCCCGACCACCTGTACGACGTCGTGGCGATCAACGCCGCTTCCGCGTCCACGCAGCTGGCCGGTCTGCCCTTCTCCGGCCCGATCGGCGGCGTCCGCGTCGCGCTGATCAACGGCCAGTGGGTGGCCTTCCCGACGCACTCCGAGCTCGAGGACGCCGTCTTCGACATGGTCGTCGCGGGCCGCACCCTGGAGGACGGCGACGTCGCGATCATGATGGTCGAGGCCGAGGCCACCGAGAAGACCATCCAGCTGGTCAAGGGCGGCGCCGAGGCGCCGACCGAGGAGGTCGTCGCCGCCGGTCTGGACGCCGCGAAGCCCTTCATCAAGGTCCTCTGCAAGGCCCAGGCCGACCTCGCGTCGAAGGCCGCCAAGCCCACCGGCGAGTTCCCGATCTTCCTCGACTACCAGGACGACGTCCTGGAGGCCCTCACGGCCGCCGTCAAGGACGAGCTCGCGCAGGCGCTCACCATCGCCGGCAAGCAGGAGCGCGAGTCCGAGCTGGACCGCGTCAAGGCGCTCGCCGCCGAGAAGCTGCTCCCGCAGTTCGAGGGCCGCGAGAAGGAGATCTCCGCCGCGTACCGCTCGCTGACCAAGTCCCTGGTCCGTGAGCGCGTCATCAAGGAGAAGAAGCGCATCGACGGCCGCGGCGCGACGGACATCCGTACGCTCGCCGCCGAGGTCGAGGCCATCCCGCGGGTGCACGGCTCCGCGGTGTTCGAGCGTGGCGAGACCCAGATCCTGGGCGTCACCACCCTCAACATGCTCCGCATGGAGCAGCAGCTCGACACCCTGTCGCCGGTGACGCGCAAGCGCTACATGCACAACTACAACTTCCCGCCGTACTCCACCGGCGAGACGGGCCGCGTCGGCTCCCCGAAGCGCCGCGAGATCGGCCACGGCGCCCTCGCCGAGCGCGCCCTCGTCCCGGTCCTGCCGACGCGTGAGGAGTTCCCCTACGCGATCCGCCAGGTCTCCGAGGCGCTCAGCTCCAACGGCTCGACCTCCATGGGCTCGGTCTGCGCCTCCACCATGTCGCTGCTGAACGCCGGTGTGCCCCTGAAGGCCCCCGTCGCCGGTATCGCCATGGGCCTGATCTCCCAGGAGATCGACGGCGAGACGCACTACGTCACCCTCACCGACATCCTCGGTGCGGAGGACGCCTTCGGCGACATGGACTTCAAGGTCGCCGGCACCAAGGAGTTCGTCACCGCCCTCCAGCTCGACACCAAGCTGGACGGCATCCCGGCCTCCGTCCTGGCCGCCGCCCTCAAGCAGGCCCGTGACGCCCGCCTCCACATCCTCGACGTGATGATGGAAGCGATCGACACCCCGGACGAGATGTCCCCCAACGCCCCGCGGATCATCACCGTCAAGATCCCCGTGGACAAGATCGGCGAGGTCATCGGCCCCAAGGGCAAGATGATCAACCAGATCCAGGAGGACACCGGCGCCGAGATCACGATCGAGGACGACGGCACCATCTACATCGGTGCCGCCGACGGCCCGGCCGCCGAGGCCGCCCGCGCCACGATCAACGGCATCGCCAACCCGACCATGCCGGAGGTCGGCGAGCGCTACCTGGGCACCGTCGTGAAGACGACGACGTTCGGCGCGTTCGTGTCGCTGCTCCCGGGCAAGGACGGTCTGCTGCACATCTCGCAGATCCGCAAGCTCGCCGGCGGCAAGCGCGTGGAGAACGTCGAGGACGTCGTCGGCGTGGGCGCCAAGGTCCAGGTCGAGATCGCCGAGATCGACTCCCGCGGCAAGCTCTCCCTCATCCCCGTGATCGAGGGCGAGGAAGGTTCCGAGGACAAGAAGGACGACGGCGACAAGTGACGTCCCGTAGCTCCAAGGCGACGGCCCGCACCTCCACGGAGGCGCGGGCCGTCGCCCGTACCCAAACCCTGATCAAGGGCAGAGACGGCATCGGCACGGTCCGCAAGACCACCCTCCCCGGCGGCCTGCGCATCGTCACCGAGACCCTGCCGTCCGTGCGCTCCGCCACCTTCGGCATCTGGGCGCACGTCGGCTCCCGCGACGAGACACCCGCGTTGAACGGCGCCACGCACTACCTGGAGCACCTGCTCTTCAAGGGCACCACCCGGCGCAGCGCACTCGACATATCGTCCGCGATCGACGCGGTCGGCGGCGAGATGAACGCGTTCACGGCCAAGGAGTACACGTGCTACTACGCACGCGTGCTCGACTCCGACCTGCCGCTGGCCATCGACACGGTCTGCGACATGCTCACCGGCTCGCTCATCCGCGAGGAGGACGTCGACGTCGAACGCGGCGCCATCCTCGAGGAGATCGCGATGACCGAGGACGACCCGGGCGACTGTGTGCACGACCTGTTCGCGCACACCATGTTCGGCGACACCCCCCTCGGCCGCCCGGTCCTCGGCACCGTCGACACGGTCAACGCCCTCAGCGCCGACCGCATCCGCCGCTTCTACAAGAAGCACTACGACCCCACCCACCTCGTGGTCGCCTGCGCCGGCAACATCGACCACAACCAGGTCGTACGCCAGGTCCGCGCCGCTTTCGAGAGCGCGGGCGCCCTCACCCGCGTCGACGCCACCCCGATCGGCCCGCGTGAGGGCAGCCGGGGTCTGCGTACGGCCGGGCGGGTCGAACTGATCGGCCGCAAGACCGAGCAGGCCCACGTCGTCCTCGGCATGCCCGGTCTCTCCCGCACCGACGACCGCCGCTGGGCCCTCGGCGTCCTCAACACGGCACTGGGCGGCGGCATGTCCTCCCGCCTCTTCCAGGAGGTCAGGGAGAAGCGCGGCCTCGCCTACAGCGTGTACTCGTACACCTCCGGCTTCGCCGACTGCGGCCTCTTCGGCGTCTACGCCGGCTGCCGCCCCTCCCAGGTGCACGACGTGCTCAAGATCTGCCGCGACGAACTCGACCAGGTCGCTCAGCACGGGCTGCCCGACGAGGAGATCGAGCGCGCCATCGGCCAGCTCCGCGGATCCACGGTCCTCGGCCTGGAGGACACCGGCGCGATCATGAACCGCATCGGCAAGAGCGAGCTGTGCTGGGGCGAGCAGATGTCCGTCGACGAGATGCTGACCCGGATCGCCATGGTGACCCCGGACGAGATCCGTGACGTGGCCCGCGAGATCCTGGGCCGGCGCCCCTCCCTGTCGGTGATCGGCCCGCTCAAGGACAAACAGGCGTCCCGTCTGCACGAAGCCGTCGCCTAACCCCAGTTAAGGAACCAAGCAATGAGCAAGCTGCGCGTGGCGGTCCTCGGTGCCCGGGGCCGTATCGGCTCCGAGGCCGTACGGGCCGTCGAGGCCGCCGAGGACATGGAGCTGGTCGCCGCCCTGAGCCGGGGCGACAAGCTGGAGACGCTGGCGGAGACCGGCGCCCAGGTGGCCGTCGAACTGACCACCCCCGCCTCGGTCATGGACAACCTCGACTACTGCGTACGCCACGGCATCCACGCGGTCGTCGGTACGACGGGCTGGACCGACGACCGCCTCGCGCAGCTGAACGGCTGGCTGGCCGCCTCCCCGGAGACCGGCGTGCTCATCGCGCCCAACTTCTCCATCGGGGCCGTCCTGAACATGAAGTTCGCGCAGATCGCCGCCCCCTACTTCGAGTCGGTGGAGGTCGTCGAACTGCACCACCCGAAGAAGGTCGACGCCCCTTCCGGCACCGCCACGCGCACGGCCCAGCTCATCGCCGAGTCACGGCGCGCGGCAGGCACGGCCCTGGCGCCCGACGCCACGGAGACGGCTCTGGACGGCGCGCGCGGCGCGGACGTCGACGGCATCCCCGTCCACTCCGTCCGGCTGCGCGGCCTGCTGGCCCACCAGGAGGTCCTCCTCGGCGGCGAGGGCGAGACCCTCACCATCCGCCACGACTCCCTCCACCACAGCAGCTTCATGCCGGGCATCCTGCTCGGCGCCCGCCGCGTGGTGACCACCCCGGGCCTCACCTTCGGCCTCGAACACTTCCTCGACCTGGGCTGACAGGCCGGCAACGTCATGCGCGCGAAGATCACCTACGCCGTCACGGCAGCCGTCCTGGTCGTCTACTTCGTCCTGGTCGGCAGCCGCGGGGTCCTGCTCATAGAGACCGGCACACCGGTCACGATCGCCTTCGGCGTCGCCGTGCTCGTCCTGCCGGCGATCGGCCTCTGGTTCCTCTGGAAGAACACCCAGTTCGTCCGCAGGGCCAATCAGCTCGCCGCCGAACTCGACGCCGAAGGGGGCCTGCCCGTCGACGAGTTGAAGCGCACCCCGAGCGGCCGCATCGACCGCGACTCGGCCGACGAGGTCTTCGCGCAGCGCAAGGCGGAGACCGAGGACGCGCCCGACGACTGGCGCACCTGGTTCCGGCTCGCCGTCGCCTACCACGACGCCCGCGACACCCCCCGGGCCCGCAAGGCCATGCAGCGCGCCATCGCCCTCCACGACGGCAGGCCGACGCCGACCGCCTGACCCGCCGCACACATGACTGAGGGGCCGACCGCACCAGCGGACCGGCCCCTCAGTCGCGTGTTCGACTACGCGGCGCGTCCGTACTCCGCCGCCCACGCCTCGATCGTGTCGGCCGCCCGGTCGAAGGCCTCGGTACGCGCCAGGAAGTCGGCGTTGTGCGTGGTCATCAGCGGCGTCACGTACTCCTGCACGCGGTCCCTGCGGACGAGGAGCAGTGCCTGCCCCTGCACGGACCGGGGGAGCCCGAGCCACCGCACCGGCTGCTGCACGGTACGCACCGACACGCTCGCCGCCCAGGACGCCGTACGCGTGCGGAAGAAGCCCACCTGCCGCACCCCGCGCGCGCTCACCCAGATGCCGACCCGCAGCAGCCGCAGGGCGCAGGCGATGATGAGCAGCGCCCCCCCGAAGCAGATCGCGCCGGCCTGCGCCGTCTCGGCCGCCGCGATGATGACCGCCGCGACCAGCACGTACGAGGAGAGCAGCAGCAGGAGCGCGGCCGCGCCGACCCGCCAGGGGCCGGGCCGGTAGGGGCGCCGCCAGCGGTCACGGTCCTCGAAGGGCAGCGCTTCGTCCACTGCCTGGTCGAAGGCGCGGTCGGCGGTCAGGAAGGGCAGGGGCACGGCTGATCCTCACTCAATCCACGCACAGGGTCGCCGGGTGAGGCTACCGAGCCGGACCCGTCCCCACCACTCTCGGGGTCCAACAGGGGCACAAGAGGGTGCAACTCAGGGCATCCGGACCGTCTGTCGGTGTCGGCCCGTAGAGTGGGCGCCGCCCGAGAGCAGCCATGGGAAGGACCCTCCGAGCCGTGACCGACACCCCCGTCGACGACCTCAAGCCCAGCTTCCGCAGCGATGTCACCGTCGAGTTGGTGAAGCACAGCGCCGCCGACTCGGACGTGCTGTGGGCCGCCCGCGTCTCCACCGCCGGCGAGCAGTCCCTGGAGGAGCTGCAGAAGGACCCCGAGCGCTCCAAGGGCCTCATCAACTACCTCATGCGGGACCGTCACGGCAGCCCCTTCGAGCACAACTCGATGACCTTCTTCATCAGCGCCCCGATCTTCGTCTTCCGCGAGTTCATGCGCCACCGGGTGGGCTGGTCCTACAACGAGGAGTCCGGGAGGTACCGGGAGCTCCAGCCCGTCTTCTACGTCCCGGACGAGGCCCGCAAGCTCGTGCAGGAGGGGCGTCCCGGCAAGTACGTCTTCGTGGAGGGGACCCAGGCGCAGCAGGAGCTGGTGGGGCGGGTCATGGAGGACTCGTACGTCCACGCGTACGAGGCGTACCAGGAGATGCTGGCCGCCGGGGTGGCCCGCGAGGTCGCCCGCTCGGTCCTCCCGGTCGGACTCTTCTCGTCGATGTACGCCACCTGCAACGCCCGCTCGCTGATGCACTTCCTCGGTCTGCGCACCCAGCACGAGCTCGCCAAGGTGCCGTCCTTCCCGCAGCGGGAGATCGAGATGGTGGGCGAGCGGATGGAGGCGGAGTGGGCGAGGCTCATGCCGCTCACGCACGCCGCGTTCAACGCGAACGGCCGTGTCGCGCCGTAGCGGACCACGCCGAGCCATGGCGAGCCGTCGACTTTCGGCCAGGCACAGATGTGCGGGTCAGCCGAGCGAAGTGTCCGTATTGCGGCATTTCGCGAAGTTCATCTAGCCTGATCAAACGGACCCGGCACTGCTTGAACCCCCGAGCAGGCAGTGCCGGGCTCCGCATTTGTCCTGACTTTTCCCGCCCCCCGAGGGCAGACCGTGCCCTGAGCAGCGAGTAGCGTGTTACCCATGGCTCCGACCTCGACTCCGCAGACCCCCTTCGGGCGGGTCCTCACCGCCATGGTCACGCCCTTCACGGCGGACGGCGCACTCGACCTCGACGGCGCGCAGCGGCTCGCCGCCCACCTGGTGGACGCAGGCAACGACGGCCTGGTCATCAACGGCACCACCGGCGAGTCCCCCACCACCAGTGACGCGGAGAAATCGGACCTGGTACGAGCCGTCCTCGAAGCCGTCGGCGACCGCGCGCACATCATCGCCGGCGTCGGCACGAACGACACCCACCACAGCATGGAGCTGGCCCGCGCCGCCGAGAAGATCGGCGCCCACGGCCTCCTCGTCGTCACGCCGTACTACAACAAGCCCCCGCAGGAGGGCCTGTACCGCCACTTCAAGGCGATCGCCGACGCCGCCGACCTCCCGGTCATGCTCTACGACATCCCGGGCCGCAGCGGCGTCCCGATCGACACGGAGACGATCGTCCGGCTCGCCGAGCACCCGCGCGTCGTCGCCAACAAGGACGCCAAGGGCGACCTCGGCCGCGCCAGCTGGGCCATCGCCCGCTCCGGCCTCGCCTGGTACTCCGGCGACGACATGCTCAACCTCCCGCTGCTCTCCGTGGGCGCGGTCGGTTTCGTCTCGGTCGTCGGCCACGTCGTCACCCCCGAGCTGCGTGCCCTCGTCGAGGCGTACGTCTCCGGTGACGTCCAGAAGGCAACCGAGATCCACCAGAAGCTGCTCCCGGTCTTCACCGGCATGTTCCGCACCCAGGGCGTGATGACCACCAAGGCGGCGCTCGCCCTCCAGGGCCTGCCCGCCGGACCGCTGCGCGCCCCCATGGTGGAGCTTTCTCCCGAGGAGACGGCCCAGCTCAAGATCGATCTTGGTGCCGGCGGGGTACAGCTCTAGCACCGGACTTCGCACGACGCGACAACCAGACTTCACAACTGAATAAGCAGGACGAAAGCGCCTGCGTCATCCACATCCACAACTGCTTTTGCACGAACGTCATGCGCGCCACGTGCCACAGAGGTACGTGGCGTGCGTGGTGAGGAGAGTCTTTTGAGTCATCCGCATCCTGAACTCGGCCCGCCGCCGCCGCTCCCCGAGCGGGGCCTGCGGGTCACCCCGCTGGGCGGTCTCGGCGAGATCGGCCGGAACATGACCGTCTTCGAGTACGGCGGCCGGTTGCTGATCGTCGACTGCGGGGTGCTCTTCCCTGAGGAGGAGCAGCCCGGAATCGACCTGATCCTGCCGGACTTCTCGTCCGTCAGGGACCGCCTCGACGACATCGAGGGCATCGTCCTCACGCACGGCCACGAGGACCACATCGGCGCGGTCCCGTATCTGCTGCGCGAGAAGCCCGACATCCCGCTGATCGGCTCCAAGCTGACCCTCGCCCTGATCGAGGCGAAGCTCCAGGAGCACCGCATCCGCCCGTACACCCTCGAGGTGGCCGAGGGGAACCGTGAGCGCATCGGCCCCTTCGACTGCGAGTTCGTCGCGGTCAACCACTCCATCCCGGACGCCCTCGCGGTGGCCATCCGCACCCCCGCGGGCATGGTGGTCCACACGGGTGACTTCAAGATGGACCAGCTCCCGCTGGACAACCGCCTCACCGACCTCCACGCGTTCGCACGGCTGAGCGAAGAGGGCATCGATCTCCTTCTCTCGGACTCCACGAACGCCGAGGTACCAGGGTTCGTTCCGCCCGAGCGCGACATCTCGAACGTCCTGCGCCAGGTCTTCGCGGGCGCCAGCAAGCGGATCATCGTGGCCAGCTTCGCCAGCCACATCCACCGCATCCAGCAGATCCTCGACGCCGCCCACGAGTACGGCCGCCGGGTCGCCTTCGTCGGCCGCTCGATGGTCCGGAACATGGGCATCGCCAGGGACCTGGGCTATCTGCGCGTTCCACCGGGCCTGGTCGTGGACGTCAAGACACTCGACGACCTGCCGCAGCACGAGATCGTCCTCGTCTGCACCGGATCGCAGGGTGAGCCGATGGCGGCCCTGTCCCGCATGGCCAACCGGGACCACCAGATCCGTATCGTCCAGGGCGACACGGTGATCCTGGCGTCGTCCCTGATCCCCGGCAACGAGAACGCGGTCTACCGCGTCATCAACGGCCTGACCCGTTGGGGCGCGAACGTCGTCCACAAGGGCAACGCCAAGGTCCACGTCTCCGGACACGCCTCGGCCGGCGAACTGCTGTACTTCTACAACATCTGCCGCCCGAAGAACCTGATGCCGGTGCACGGCGAATGGCGCCACCTGCGCGCCAACGCGGAACTGGGCGCCCTGACCGGCGTACCGCACGACCGCATCGTCATCGCCGAGGACGGCGTGGTCGTCGACCTCATCGAGGGCAAAGCCAAGATCTCGGGCAAGGTCCAGGCCGGTTATGTGTACGTCGACGGCCTCTCGGTCGGTGACGTCGGTGAGCCGGCACTCAAGGACCGCAAGATCCTGGGGGACGAGGGCATCATCTCCGTCTTCGTCGTCGTGGACTCCTCCACCGGCAAGATCACCGGTGGTCCCCACATCCAGGCCCGCGGCTCCGGTATCGAGGACTCCGCGTTCAGTGCGGTCGCCCCGAAGATCACCGAGGTTCTTGAGCGTTCGGCACAGGACGGGGTCGTCGAGCCCCACCAGCTGCAACAACTCATCCGCCGCACGCTCGGCAAGTGGGTCTCCGACACCTACCGGCGCAGGCCGATGATCCTGCCTGTGGTGGTTGAGGTCTGACCCTCCGTCAGCGCCCGACTGGAGCGGGGCCCCTCGATTTGCATCGGGGCGCCCCGCTCCAGTACGTTTACGGCTCCGCCCAGGGGGGAACCCGGCGCAACTGATGCGCCAGGAGCCGTCCGGACCGGGTGGAAATTCCGACTCAGAACCTCTGATAAAGTCGGAACCGCCGGAAAGGGAAACGCGGAAGCGAAAACCTGGAAAGCACCGAGGAAATCGGAACCGGAAACGGTCTGATAGAGTCGGAAACGCAAGACAGCAAGACCGAAGGGAAACTGCCCGGAGGAAAGCCCGAGAGGGTGAGTACAAAGGAAGCGTCCGTTCCTTGAGAACTCAACAGCGTGCCAAAAATCAACGCCAGATTAGTTGATACCCCGTCTCCAGCATCTGCTGGGGCGAGGTTCCTTTGAAATAAACACAGCGAGGACGCTGTGAACCATCGGCTTATTCCGCCGGTGGTTCCGCTCTCGTGATGTGTGCACCCGATTACGGGTAAACATTCACGGAGAGTTTGATCCTGGCTCAGGACGAACGCTGGCGGCGTGCTTAACACATGCAAGTCGAACGATGAACCACTTCGGTGGGGATTAGTGGCGAACGGGTGAGTAACACGTGGGCAATCTGCCCTTCACTCTGGGACAAGCCCTGGAAACGGGGTCTAATACCGGATACGACACTCTCGGGCATCCGATGAGTGTGGAAAGCTCCGGCGGTGAAGGATGAGCCCGCGGCCTATCAGCTTGTTGGTGAGGTAACGGCTCACCAAGGCGACGACGGGTAGCCGGCCTGAGAGGGCGACCGGCCACACTGGGACTGAGACACGGCCCAGACTCCTACGGGAGGCAGCAGTGGGGAATATTGCACAATGGGCGAAAGCCTGATGCAGCGACGCCGCGTGAGGGATGACGGCCTTCGGGTTGTAAACCTCTTTCAGCAGGGAAGAAGCGAAAGTGACGGTACCTGCAGAAGAAGCGCTGAGCTAACTACGTGCCAGCAGCCGCGGTAATACGTAGGGCGCGAGCGTTGTCCGGAATTATTGGGCGTAAAGAGCTCGTAGGCGGTCTGTCGCGTCGGATGTGAAAGCCCGGGGCTTAACCCCGGGTCTGCATTCGATACGGGCAGACTAGAGTGTGGTAGGGGAGATCGGAATTCCTGGTGTAGCGGTGAAATGCGCAGATATCAGGAGGAACACCGGTGGCGAAGGCGGATCTCTGGGCCATTACTGACGCTGAGGAGCGAAAGCGTGGGGAGCGAACAGGATTAGATACCCTGGTAGTCCACGCCGTAAACGGTGGGAACTAGGTGTTGGCGACATTCCACGTCGTCGGTGCCGCAGCTAACGCAATAAGTTCCCCGCCTGGGGAGTACGGCCGCAAGGCTAAAACTCAAAGGAATTGACGGGGGCCCGCACAAGCAGCGGAGCATGTGGCTTAATTCGACGCAACGCGAAGAACCTTACCAAGGCTTGACATACACCGGAAACGGCCAGAGATGGTCGCCCCCTTGTGGTCGGTGTACAGGTGGTGCATGGCTGTCGTCAGCTCGTGTCGTGAGATGTTGGGTTAAGTCCCGCAACGAGCGCAACCCTTGTTCTGTGTTGCCAGCATGCCCTTCGGGGTGATGGGGACTCACAGGAGACTGCCGGGGTCAACTCGGAGGAAGGTGGGGACGACGTCAAGTCATCATGCCCCTTATGTCTTGGGCTGCACACGTGCTACAATGGCAGGTACAATGAGCTGCGAAGCCGTGAGGCGGAGCGAATCTCAAAAAGCCTGTCTCAGTTCGGATTGGGGTCTGCAACTCGACCCCATGAAGTCGGAGTTGCTAGTAATCGCAGATCAGCATTGCTGCGGTGAATACGTTCCCGGGCCTTGTACACACCGCCCGTCACGTCACGAAAGTCGGTAACACCCGAAGCCGGTGGCCCAACCCCTTGTGGGAGGGAGCTGTCGAAGGTGGGACTGGCGATTGGGACGAAGTCGTAACAAGGTAGCCGTACCGGAAGGTGCGGCTGGATCACCTCCTTTCTAAGGAGCACTTCTAGGCTGCCACGGCAGTCCAGAGGCCAGATCATCAGCGAACGTCTGATGCTGGTTGCTCATGGGTGGAACGTTGATTATTCGGCACCGTCGGCCGTCTCGGGCTGCAAGTACTGCTCTTCGGAGCGTGGAACGCTGATCACGAGCGGCGGGGGTGTCGGGCACGCTGTTGGGTGTCTGAGGGAATGAACGTCCCCTCAGTGCTCGACCCCAGTGAACTCCGGTGGAAACCGGGGGTGATGGGTGGTTGGTCGTTGTTTGAGAACTGCACAGTGGACGCGAGCATCTGTGGCCAAGTTTTTAAGGGCGCACGGTGGATGCCTTGGCACCAGGAACCGATGAAGGACGTGGGAGGCCACGATAGGCCCCGGGGAGTCGTCAACCAGGCTTTGATCCGGGGGTGTCCGAATGGGGAAACCCGGCAGTCGTCATGGGCTGTCACCCTTGCCTGAACACATAGGGCAAGTGGAGGGAACGCGGGGAAGTGAAACATCTCAGTACCCGCAGGAAGAGAAAACAACCGTGATTCCGGGAGTAGTGGCGAGCGAAACTGGATGAGGCCAAACCGTATGCGTGTGAGACCCGGCAGGGGTTGCGTATACGGGGTTGTGGGATCTCTCTTTCACAGTCTGCCGGCTGTGAGACGAGTCAGAAACCGTATGGATAGGCGAAGGACATGCGAAAGGTCCGGCGTAGAGGGTAAGACCCCCGTAGCTGAAATCTGTACGGCTCGTTTGAGAGACACCCAAGTAGCACGGGGCCCGAGAAATCCCGTGTGAATCTGGCGGGACCACCCGCTAAGCCTAAATATTCCCTGGTGACCGATAGCGGATAGTACCGTGAGGGAATGGTGAAAAGTACCGCGGGAGCGGAGTGAAATAGTACCTGAAACCGTGTGCCTACAAGCCGTGGGAGCGTCGGATGGAAGCTTGCTTCCATCTCGTGACTGCGTGCCTTTTGAAGAATGAGCCTGCGAGTTTGCGGTGTGTTGCGAGGTTAACCCGGGTGGGGTAGCCGTAGCGAAAGCGAGTCCGAACAGGGCGATTTTAGTAGCACGCTCAAGACCCGAAGCGGAGTGATCTAGCCATGGGCAGGTTGAAGCGGAGGTAAGACTTCGTGGAGGACCGAACCCACCAGGGTTGAAAACCTGGGGGATGACCTGTGGTTAGGGGTGAAAGGCCAATCAAACTCCGTGATAGCTGGTTCTCCCCGAAATGCATTTAGGTGCAGCGTCGTGTGTTTCTTGCCGGAGGTAGAGCACTGGATAGGCGATGGGCCCTACCGGGTTACTGACCTTAGCCAAACTCCGAATGCCGGTAAGTGAGAGCGCGGCAGTGAGACTGTGGGGGATAAGCTCCATGGTCGAGAGGGAAACAGCCCAGAGCATCGACTAAGGCCCCTAAGCGTACGCTAAGTGGGAAAGGATGTGGAGTCGCAGAGACAACCAGGAGGTTGGCTTAGAAGCAGCCACCCTTGAAAGAGTGCGTAATAGCTCACTGGTCTAGTGATTCCGCGCCGACAATGTAGCGGGGCTCAAGCGTACCGCCGAAGTCGTGTCATTCATACAATAGGGCCAACGCCTGTATGGATGGGTAGGGGAGCGTCGTGTGCCGGGTGAAGCAGCCGTGTAAGCGAGTTGTGGACGGTTCACGAGTGAGAATGCAGGCATGAGTAGCGATACAAACGTGAGAAACGTTTGCGCCGATTGACCAAGGGTTCCTGGGTCAAGCTGATCTGCCCAGGGTAAGTCGGGACCTAAGGCGAGGCCGACAGGCGTAGTCGATGGATAACCGGTTGATATTCCGGTACCCGCTGTGAAGCGTCAAACATCGAACCAGGCGATGCTAAGTCCGTGAAGCCGCCCCGGATCCTTCGGGTGAAGGGGAGTGGTGGAGCCGACGAACCAGACTTGCAGTAGGTGAGTGATGGGGTGACGCAGGAAGGTAGTCCATCCCGGGCGGTGGTTGTCCCGGGGTAAGGGTGTAGGACGTCAGGTAGGTAAATCCGCCTGGCAATAGTCTGAGACCTGATGCCGAGCCGATTGTGGTGAAGTGGATGATCCTATGCTGTCGAGAAAAGCCTCTAGCGAGTTTCATGGCGGCCCGTACCCTAAACCGACTCAGGTGGTCTGGTAGAGAATACCGAGGCGTTCGGGTGAACTATGGTTAAGGAACTCGGCAAAATGCCCCCGTAACTTCGGGAGAAGGGGGCCATCACTGGTGATCCGATTTACTCGGTGAGCTGGGGGTGGCCGCAGAGACCAGCGAGAAGCGACTGTTTACTAAAAACACAGGTCCGTGCGAAGCCGTAAGGCGATGTATACGGACTGACGCCTGCCCGGTGCTGGAACGTTAAGGGGACCGGTTAGTCACTCTTCGGGGTGGCGAAGCTGAGAACTTAAGCGCCAGTAAACGGCGGTGGTAACTATAACCATCCTAAGGTAGCGAAATTCCTTGTCGGGTAAGTTCCGACCTGCACGAATGGCGTAACGACTTCTCGACTGTCTCAACCATAGGCCCGGTGAAATTGCACTACGAGTAAAGATGCTCGTTTCGCGCAGCAGGACGGAAAGACCCCGGGACCTTTACTACAGTTTGATATTGGTGTTCGGTTCGGCTTGTGTAGGATAGCTGGGAGACTGTGAAGCTCGGACGCCAGTTCGGGTGGAGTCGTCGTTGAAATACCAGTCTGGTCGTGCTGGATGTCTAACCCGGGTCCGTGATCCGGATCGGGGACAGTGTCTGATGGGTAGTTTAACTGGGGCGGTTGCCTCCCAAAGGGTAACGGAGGCGCCCAAAGGTTCCCTCAGCCTGGTTGGCAATCAGGTGGTGAGTGTAAGTGCACAAGGGAGCTTGACTGTGAGACCGACGGGTCGAGCAGGGACGAAAGTCGGGACTAGTGATCCGGCGGTGGCTTGTGGAAGCGCCGTCGCTCAACGGATAAAAGGTACCCCGGGGATAACAGGCTGATCTTCCCCAAGAGTCCATATCGACGGGATGGTTTGGCACCTCGATGTCGGCTCGTCGCATCCTGGGGCTGGAGTCGGTCCCAAGGGTTGGGCTGTTCGCCCATTAAAGCGGTACGCGAGCTGGGTTTAGAACGTCGTGAGACAGTTCGGTCCCTATCCGCTGCGCGCGTAGGAATATTGAGAAGGGCTGTCCCTAGTACGAGAGGACCGGGACGGACGAACCTCTGGTGTGCCAGTTGTTCTGCCAAGGGCATGGCTGGTTGGCTACGTTCGGGAGGGATAACCGCTGAAAGCATCTAAGCGGGAAGCCTGCTTCGAGATGAGTATTCCCACCCACTTGATGGGGTAAGGCTCCCAGTAGACGACTGGGTTGATAGGCCAGATATGGAAGCCCAGTAATGGGTGGAGTTGACTGGTACTAATAGGCCGAGGGCTTGTCCTCAGTTGCTCGCGTCCACTGTGTTGGTTCTGAAACCACGAACAACCCCGCCCAGGTCACGGTTGGTGCGGTTGAGTGTTTCATAGTGTTTCGGTGGTCATAGCGTGAGGGAAACGCCCGGTTACATTCCGAACCCGGAAGCTAAGCCTTACAGCGCCGATGGTACTGCAGGGGGGACCCTGTGGGAGAGTAGGACGCCGCCGAACAAATATTGATAGAGCTGGTCCCCGAATTTCGGTTCGGGGACCAGCTCTTTTTTGTTGCGCTTTACTTGGAGTTCACGTTGCGCGACCAGGATCCGCGCCATGGGTACCGTTGGAATGCTCAGGGCCGCAGGTGTCGGCGCAGGTGACGAGGTCGTGGTGCCGGCGTTCGGGAACCCGGAGGTCGCCCAGGCGGTGAGCCTGGCCGGGGCTGTGCCGGTGTTCGCCGACATAGACCCGGTGACGTACTGCCTGGATGCCTCGGCTGTCGAGGCCGCGGTGACGTCGCGGACGGTGGCCGCGGTCGTCGTACACCGCTTCGGAAGGTCCGCCGATGTCGCGGCGCTTCATCAAGTCGGCCAGCGGCATGGGCTGTTGGTGCTGGAGCAGGGCGAGTCGGAGGCGCCGTACAGCGAACTCGGGGAGCGTCGGCAGCGGGCCGCGTACCTCAGCGCCAAGCTGAAGGGCGTACGGACTCCCGAGGGCTGTGACGGGCACACCTTCCAGCAGTACGTCGTGCGGGTCCCCGGGAACGGGCGGCCGGACCGGGACGCGTTCGCGCGGGCCGTGCGGGCGAAGGGAGTCGAGTGCAGCGTGCCGGTGAAGACCCCGGTGCACCGGATGCCCGCGTTCCGACGTGACGTGTGTCTGCCGGAGACCGAACGGGCAGCCGACGAGACGCTGGCGCTGCACATCGGCGGCGAGATGTCCCGGCGGCAGCTGCATCGGCTGGTGTCCGCCTGCAATGCGCTCGGTGGGCTGCTGCAACCGGCTTTCTAGTTCCGGTACTTCGGGCGACTCCGGGCACTGTGCCCGGCCGGCGCGCTGGTGGTTCGAAGCATCCGCCGAATCGGGGTATGATCTATCTCGTTGCCGCGAGGGAAACCTCGAACAGGCGACCGGCCCCTATAGCTCAGTCGGCAGAGCGTCTCCATGGTAAGGAGAAGGTCAACGGTTCGATTCCGTTTGGGGGCTCAGACTGAAGGCCCCGCCCATTGGGCGGGGCCTTTTTCGTGTTCGCTCAGTCCTGCGAGTTCGCTCGGTCCTGCGCGCTCGCTCAGTCGTGCTGGAGGCCCGGGACGCGCATCGCCAGAATGGCCATGTCGTCGGAGGGCGCGTCGGAGGCGAAGCGTTCGACCGCGCGCATCACACGGGCCGCGACCGCGCCGGCCGTGAGGCCCGTGCAGGTGGTGAGGACCTCGGTGAGGCCGTCGTCGCCCAGCATGCGGGTGCCCTCACGGCGTTCGGTGACGCCGTCCGTGACACAGAGGAGGACGTCCCCGGGGTCGAGGGTGACCGTCTGCTCGTACAGCTCCAGATCCTCCATGACGCCGAGCAGGGCCTGCGGTTCGGCGGCCGGCTCGACCGTGCCGTCCTGGCGCAGGCGCAGCGGGAGTGGGTGGCCGGCGCAGACGACCTTCAGGACCGCGCTGCCGTCCTCCTGGGGCCACAACTCGCCGTACAGGAGCGTGAGGAAGCGGCTGCGGGCGCCCTCGTCGATGATCGCGGAGTTGAGGCGCTCCAGGACCGCCGGGCCGGCGTAGCCCTCGCGGGCGAGCAGGCGCAGGGCGTGCCGGGCGAGACCCGTGACCGCGGCGGCCTCCGGGCCCGTGCCGCAGACGTCGCCGATGGCGAAGCCGTACGCGCCGTCACGGATCGGGAAGAGGTCGTAGAAGTCGCCGCCGACCTCGTTGCCCTCGCCGGCCGCGCGGTAGATGACCTCGACCTCGACGCCGTCGATCTGCGGGAGCTCCGGCGGGAGGAGGCTGCGCTGGAGGGACTGGCTGATGGCCACGCGCTCCGAGTAGAGGCGGGCGTTGTCCAGGGCGAGGGCGGCCCGGCGGGAGAGGTCCTCCGCGAGTTCCAGGATCTCCTGGCGGAAGTGCTCGTCGGTGGGCTTGCCGAGGGTCAGCATGCCGATGACGCGGTTGCGGGCCACGAGCGGGAGGACGACGGTCTCGCCGCCCACCGCCGAGGCCGTCGCCAGAGTGGTGCCGATGCCCGAGCTGACCGTGGCGGGCTCGCCGAGGCCCAGGCTGCGCATGGAGGTGCGCAGGGCCGCCTGGTGGGCCGCCTCGGCGGGAGCCGTCCAGACGCGGGCGCCCGGGGTGGGGATGGGCTCCGGCGGGCGGATCTTGACCAGGAGGGCCTTGAGGCCGTCGATGAGGTCCTCGTCCTCGTGCAGGACGTACGAGAGGTAGGGGTCGGAGGCCTGGTCGGCGATCGTGTAGACCGCGCACCACGTCGCGAGGGTCGGGATGGTCATCTGGGCCATGAGGGCCAGCGTCTGGTCGCGGTCGAGGGTGCCCGCGAGGAGGTCGGAGGCCTCCACCAGGAAGCTCAGCGAGCCGCGGCGAAGGCGTTCGAGTTCGCCCAGGCGGGCCGACTCGACGGCCAGGGCGATGCGGTCGGCGGCGAACTGCAGGCGCAGGGCCTCCTCGTTGGAGTACCGGCCCTGCGCCTCGGCGGCGACGCCCAGCGAGCCCGTGAGGCGCCCCTCGACCTTGAGGGGGACCGTGACGACCGAGCGCATGCCCGTGCCGTTGAGGAGGGGCACGGCGCCGGGGACGGCCGTGAGGTCGTCGTGGACGGCCGGCATGCGGGCCGAGCCGTACCGGCCGGGGCCGGCCTCCACGGGGACGCGGGCGAAGCGCTGGCGGGCCGAGGGGAGGCCCGTGGAGGCCCGTACCTCCAGCTCCGTCTCGTCGTCGGTGGCCAGCAGCAGGAAGGCGGAGTCGCCGTCGAGCATGTCGCGGGCGCGTTCCACCGTGCGCTGGAGGAGTCCGTCGAGGTCGTCCGGGGCGGGGGAGCCGATGAAGACCTCGAAGGGGTCGGTCGCCTGGCCCTCGCCGGAACCGGAGTTGTCGCCGGACGGCATGCGGAGCGGGGTCTGGAGGACGGCGCGCTCGTGGTCGCGTACGAGGAGGCAGACCGTCGAGGGGTCGCCCGCTGTGTCGCGGACCCGGAGGTGGGAGGCGTAGACCGGCGTCACACGGCCGTTGGCGGCGCGGATGCCGTAACTGCCCTCCCAGCGGGAGAGTTGGAGGGCCTCGGCGACGCCGGTGCTGGTGCCGGGGGTGTGCGGCCACGCGGCGAGGTCGGTGAGGGGCTTGCCGATGACCTGGTCGGGGGCGTAGCCGAAGAGTTCCTCGGCGTCCTCGTTCCAGGCGCCGATGGCGCCCGCCCGGTCGATCTGGACGACGGCGACGCGGACCCTGCCGTCGGCGAGCGGGAGGAGGTCGGCGGGGAGGGACGGGCCGGCCGAGCGGGTGCCCACCGGGCGGTCGGGGAGGTCGAGTTGGAACCAGACCTGCTTGTGCGTGGGCGTGTATTCGACGCCCCAGCGGGTGGCCATCGCCGCGCACAGCTGGAGGCCGCGGCCCCCCTCGCGGTCCGGGCTGCCCATGTTGATGTGGCTGCCCTGGAGGGGGATCTCACGTTCGGGGTATCTGTCGGCGACCTCGATGCGTACGCCGTCCTCGGTGCGCAGGCAGAGGACGTCGGCGGGGGTGCCGGCGTGGACGACCGCGTTGGTGACGAGTTCGCTGGTGAGGACCACCGCGTCGTCGACGATGTCGGCGAAGCCCCAGCCCTGGAGGGTGTCGCGGACGAACGAGCGGGCGGTCGCGACGGACCGTGAGACGGCAGCGAAGCTGGCGGCCGCGCGCGCGGTGATCACAGCACTCCTTGTCCGGTTCTCTACGTGCTCTGCGTGCGGGGGTGCGAGGACGGCCTCCTGCCGTGGCAGAGGCTGGTTCTCCGTCGGCCTGGGGTCCTGGGGGGTCTCCCCGGGATGCAGTCCGGTGGTCATGGTGAGGCCGCCCCTCCGATGCCTGCCCGCTCGTGCTCGTGCGCCACCGCCCAGGCCGGGTCGGAACCGGCGTGGCTGGACAGCCGCATGCAAGGTTACTTACCTTCGCCGTCCATGCGGATGCCGGTCGTCTGTGTTTCCGCCCGGAGGTGTGCGGACCGTGTGCGAAGCTGCCGAACTGTTATGGCCTGGTTCAGCCATGGTGAAACACTGGGCAGGCTTCCAGGAGTAGGTCGGGCGACTCCGAGTACGAAGTAGTACGAGTGGTACGAGCAGTGCGAGCAGTACGAGCAGTGCAAAGCGTTCGAATACGGTGAAGTACGTCTAGCAGGAACGGTCGACCCTTGCGGGAGGGACACAGTGGAGTCTGGCGCAGCGACGCGGGGCACTAAGGCGCGCGCGAAAGGCGGACAGTCCCTGAGTGACCAGCGCAAGTCGCGCAAACCGCGCAATGGAACCACGACCGTGGACACGGCCGCCCTGAACCGGCTGCTCACGGCTCTGGAAGCGATGCGCGACGGCAATTTCCGCAAGCGGCTGACGGTCTCGGGCGACGGGGTCATGGCCGAGATCGCCGCGGTCTTCAACGAGGTGGCGGACCGGAATCTGCATCTGACCGGCGAGCTGTCGCGGGTGCGGCGGGTCGTCGGGCGTGAGGGCAAGCTCACCGAGCGGCTGGAGACGGGGGCCACCGAGGGGTCCTGGGCGGCGGCGATCGACGCGTCGAACGCGCTGGTCGACGACCTCGTGCGGCCCGTCTCCGAGGTCAGCCGGGTGCTGTCGGCCGTGGCGGACGGTGATCTGTCGCCGCGCATGGAGCTGCGGACACAGGCGCCGGACGGGACCGGGCACCCGTTGCGCGGGGAGTTCCTGAAGGTCGGGCGTACGGTCAACAACCTGGTCGACCAGCTGTCCACGTTCACCGACGAGGTCACCCGGGTGGCCAGCGAGGTGGGCACCGAGGGCAAGCTGGGCGGGCAGGCCAAGGTGCGCGGCATGTCCGGTTCGTGGAAGGACCTGACGGAGTCCGTCAACACGATGGCGTATCGCCTCACCGCTCAGGTGAGGGACATCGCTCTGGTGACGACCGCGGTCGCGAAGGGTGATCTGTCCCGGAAGGTCACGGTTCACGTGGCCGGCGAGATGCTGGAGCTGAAGGAGACCGTCAACACGATGGTCGACCAGCTCTCCGCGTTCTCCTCCGAGGTGACGCGAGTCGCCCGTGAGGTGGGCACCGAGGGTCAGCTCGGGGGGCAGGCCGAGGTGCCGGGCGTGGCCGGGGTGTGGAAGGAACTCACCGATTCGGTGAACACCATGGCCGGCAACCTCACGCTTCAGATGCGCGGGATCGCTCAGGTCACCACCGCGGTCGCCAATGGTGATCTGTCGCAGAAGGTGACCGTGCCGGCGCGCGGCGAGGTCGCCAAGCTCGCCGAGACGATCAACCAGATGACCGAGACGCTGCGGATCTTCGCCGACGAGGTCACGCGTGTGGCCAACGAGGTCGGTGCCGAGGGTCGGCTGGGCGGTCAGGCCCAGGTGCCGGGTGCGGCGGGAACCTGGAAAGACCTCACCGATTCCGTGAACACCGTCTTCCGGAACCTGACCATCCAGGTGCGGGACATCGCGGCGGTGACGACGGCCGTGGCCAACGGTGACCTTTCGCAGAAGGTCACCGTGGATGTCGCGGGCGAGATGCTCGAACTGAAGAACACCGTCAACGGGATGGTCGACCAGCTCTCCTACTTCGGTGCCGAAGTGACCCGGGTGGCCAATGAGGTCGGTGCCGAGGGTCGGCTGGGTGGTCAGGCGCAGGTGCCGGGCGCGGCGGGGACGTGGAAGGACCTGACGGACTCCGTCAACACGGCGTTCCGGAATCTCACCGGACAGGTGAGGAACATCGCGGCCGTGACGACGGCCGTGGCCAACGGTGATCTCTCGCAGAAGGTCACCGTGGATGTCGCGGGCGAGATGCTCGAACTGAAGAACACCGTCAACACGATGGTCGACCAGCTGTCGAGCTTCGCCGACCAGGTGACGCGGATGGCCCGGGACGTGGGTACGGAGGGCCGGCTGGGCGGTCAGGCCCGCGTGGACGGTGTGTCCGGCACCTGGAAGGAGCTCACCGACTCCGTCAACTCGATGGCCGGCAATCTCACCTCGCAGGTGCGCAACATCGCGCAGGTGACGACGGCCGTGGCGCGCGGCGACCTGTCGCAGAAGATCGACGTGGACGCGCGCGGCGAGATCCTGGAGCTGAAGAACACCATCAACACGATGGTCGACCAGCTGTCGTCCTTCGCCGACCAGGTGACCCGGGTCGCCCGGGACGTGGGTACGGAGGGCCGTCTCGGCGGTCAGGCGCAGGTGCCCGGCGTGGCCGGTGTGTGGCGCGACCTCACCGAGTCCGTGAACGGCATGGCCGGCAACCTGACCGGCCAGGTGCGCAACATCGCCCAGGTCGCCACGGCTGTGGCCCGGGGCGACCTCTCCCAGAAGATCACCGTGGACGCGCGCGGGGAGATCCTGGAGCTGAAGAACACGCTGAACACGATGGTGGACCAGCTGTCGTCGTTCGCGGAGGAGGTCACCCGGGTCGCCCGTGAGGTGGGTACGGAGGGCCAGCTCGGCGGTCAGGCCGAGGTGCAGGGCGTCTCCGGCACCTGGAAGGACCTCACGCAGTCGGTGAACTTCATGGCGAACAACCTGACCATCCAGGTGCGCCAGATCGCCGAGGTCACGACAGCCGTCGCCAAGGGCGACCTGTCGAAGAAGATCACCGTCGACGCCAAGGGCGAGATCCTCGAACTCGTCACCACCGTCAACACGATGGTCGACCAGCTGTCGTCCTTCGCCGAGCAGGTGACCCGGGTGGCCCGTGAGGTGGGCACCGAGGGCATCCTCGGCGGCCAGGCGCACGTGCCGGGCGTCACCGGCATCTGGAAGGACCTCAGCGGCAATGTGAACCTGATGGCCAAGAACCTGACCATGCAGGTGCGGAACATCTCCCAGGTCGCCGCGGCCGTCGCCAACGGCGACCTGACCCGTACGGTCACGATCGAGGCGGCCGGTGAGGTCGCGCAGCTCGCCGACACCTTCAACAGCATGGTGAAGACGCTGAGTTCGTTCGCCGACCAGGTCACCAAGGTGGCCCGTGAGGTGGGTACGGACGGCATCCTGGGCGGCCAGGCGCATGTGCCGGGTGTGGCGGGTACGTGGAAGGACCTCACCGAGTCGGTGAACTCGATGGCGTCCAACCTCACCGGGCAGGTCCGCAACATCGCGATGGTGACGACCGCCATCGCCAAGGGCGACCTGACCAAGAAGATCGACATCGACGCGCGCGGCGAGATTCTGGAGCTGAAGACCACCATCAACACGATGGTCGACCAGCTGTCCTCCTTCGCCGAGGAGGTCACCCGCGTGGCCCGCGAGGTGGGCACCGAGGGACAGCTCGGCGGCCTCGCGCGCGTGCGGGACGTCGACGGCACCTGGCGGGACCTCACCGAGTCGGTGAACGAGATGGCCGGGAACCTGACCCGGCAGGTGCGTGCCATCGCGCGCGTGGCCACCGCGGTGACCCGGGGCGACCTGAACCTCAAGATCGACGTCGACGCGTCCGGCGAGATCAAGGAGCTGCAGGACTACATCAACAAGATGATCGCCAACCTGCGCGACACCACGATCGCCAACCAGGAGCAGGACTGGCTCAAGGGCAACCTCGCCCGGATCTCCGCCCTGATGCAGGGCCGGCGGGACCTCGACGACGTGGCCTCGCTGATCATGAGCGAGCTGACGCCGGTGGTGTCCGCGCAGCACGGCGCGTTCTTCCTCGCGCTGCCGTTCCTCGACGGCAAGGACCTGGCCCCGGACAACGACGACCAGTACGAGCTGCGCATGCTCGGCTCGTACGGCTATTCGATGGGTTCGATGCCGACGTCGTTCCGGCCCGGGGAGGCGCTGGTCGGGACGGCGGCCAAGGAGAAGCGCACCATCCTGGTGGAGAACGCGCCCAGCGGCTACCTGAAGATCTCCTCCGGGCTCGGCGAGGCGCCCCCCGCGCAGGTCATCGTGTTGCCGGTGCTCTTCGAGGGGACCGTGCTCGGGGTGATCGAGCTGGCGTCGTTCACGCCGTTCACGCAGATCCAGAAGGACTTCCTGAGCCAGATCGCGGAGATGATCGCGACGAGCGTCAACACCATCTCCGTCAACACCAAGACCGAGGTGCTGCTGAAGCAGTCGCAGGAGCTGACCGAGCAACTGCGTGAGCGGTCCGACGAGTTGGAGAACCGGCAGAAGGCCCTCCAGGCGTCCAACGCCGAACTGGAGGAGAAGGCCGAGCTGCTGGCCCGGCAGAACCGGGACATCGAGGTCAAGAACACCGAGATCGAGGAGGCGCGGCAGGTCCTGGAGGAGCGCGCCGAGCAGCTCGCGGTGTCCATGCGCTACAAGAGCGAGTTCCTCGCGAACATGTCGCACGAGCTGCGCACGCCGCTGAACTCGCTGCTGATCCTCGCCAAGCTGCTCGCCGACAACGCCGAGTCGAACCTGACGCCGAAGCAGGTCGAGTTCGCCGAGACGATTCACGGGGCGGGTTCGGACCTGCTCCAGCTCATCAACGACATCCTGGACCTGTCGAAGGTCGAGGCGGGCAAGATGGACGTCTCGCCCACCCGGATCGCCCTCGTCCAGCTCGTCGACTACGTGGAGGCCACCTTCCGGCCGCTGACCGCGGAGAAGGGGCTCGACTTCTCCGTACGGGTCTCGCCGGAGCTGCCCGCCACGCTGCACACGGACGAACAGCGCCTGTTGCAGGTCTTGCGGAACCTGCTGTCCAACGCGGTGAAGTTCACCGACTCCGGGGCCGTGGAGCTGGTCATCCGGCCGGCGGGCGCGGATGTGCCGGTGGCCATTCGGGAACAGCTGCTGGAGGCGGGCTCGCTGCGGGACGCGGACGCCGACATGATCGCCTTCTCGGTGACGGACACGGGCATCGGGATCGCGGCCAGCAAGATGCGGGTCATCTTCGAGGCGTTCAAGCAGGCGGACGGCACCACGAGCCGCAAGTACGGCGGTACGGGTCTGGGGTTGTCCATCTCGCGGGAGATCGCCCGGCTGCTGGGCGGCGAGATCCACGCGCAGAGCGAGCCGGGACGCGGTTCCACCTTCACCCTGTATCTGCCGCTGCACCCGAGCGAACTGCCGCCGCAGGGCTACGCGCACAACGCGTCCGCCGCGCTGGAGGCGGGGGAGCTGCTGGAGTCCGAGGACGAGCTGGCCGAGCGCCGGGAGACGCCGGCCGAGGTGAAGTCGTACCGCGAGACCCAGAACGGGGCCGCCGCGCTCTTCAGGCGGCGCCGCCGGTCCGTGTCGGCCGGTTCCCCGTCCGCCTCGCTCGCGCAGGGCAACGGGCACGCGCAGGAGCACTGGGCGCAGCAGGCCGCTCAGGAGGCGGCGTCGCAGGCGCGCCGGACGGCGGCCCGCTTCGACGGCGAGAAGGTCCTCATCGTCGACGACGACATCCGTAACGTCTTCGCGCTCACCAGCGTCCTGGAGCAGCACGGCCTGTCCGTGCTGTACGCCGAGAACGGCCGTGAGGGCATCGAGGTCCTGGAGCAGCACGACGATGTGACGGTCGTGCTGATGGACATCATGATGCCCGAGATGGACGGGTACGCGACGACCACGGCGATCCGCCGGATGCCCCAGTTCGCCGGGCTGCCGATCATCGCGCTGACGGCCAAGGCGATGAAGGGCGACCGGGAGAAGGCGATCGACTCGGGTGCTTCCGACTATGTGACGAAGCCGGTCGATCCGGATCATCTGCTGGCGGTCATGGAGCAGTGGATGCGAAGTGAGTGACAGGTGGTGCGGCCCGTGGTCACAACCCGTTGGGGGGCGCACGGAGTTGCTGACTGAGTGTGGCCGAGGCCGTGTAGAAACGCGGGATTCGGGGAACCTTCTGGTCCCCGCTTGCGTTTCTGCTACGAGCACAGTGACATCACGGTGACAGGGTGTGGCGACGGGCGGGGTGCGGCTACGATGACCGGCACAAGGACGGGTGGCGCGAGGGAGTCGTCCCCTGGGGTGACGCCGAGCGGTGTCACGCCGAGTCCTGCGGACAGGGGAGGCCCCAAGCCGGGGCGAGGAGGGCGGGCCATGGTGCAGAAGGCCAAGATCCTCCTGGTCGATGACCGGCCGGAGAATCTGTTGGCGCTGGAGGCCATCCTCTCCGCGCTCGATCAGACACTGGTGCGGGCATCGTCCGGGGAGGAAGCGCTCAAGGCGCTGCTGACGGACGACTTCGCGGTCATTCTGCTGGACGTCCAGATGCCGGGAATGGACGGTTTCGAAACGGCCGCGCACATCAAGCGGCGCGAACGGACCCGGGACATCCCGATCATTTTCCTCACCGCCATCAACCACGGACCGCATCACACGTTCCGTGGGTACGCGGCGGGTGCGGTCGACTACATCTCGAAGCCGTTCGACCCGTGGGTGCTGCGCGCCAAGGTCTCCGTCTTCGTCGAGCTGTACATGAAGAACTGCCAGCTCAGGGAGCAGGCGGCGCTGCTGCGACTCCAGTTGGAGGGCGGGGGCAAGGGTGCGGCGGGCGGTTCCAAGGAGCCCTCCGGTGGCATCCTCGCCGAACTCTCCGCGCGGCTCGCGGCCGTGGAGGAGCAGGCGGAGGCGCTCTCCAAACAGCTCGACGACGACTCCGCGGACGCCGCGGCGGTGGCCACAGCGGCCCATCTCGAGCGCAAACTCACCGGCCTGCGCCGGGCGCTGGACGCGCTGGAGCCGGGCACGGGCGGACCTTCACCGATGCCGTCGCAGAACTGAGCGCAGGTCGTGGGGCGGGCCCGGTCACACAAGTGGCCCGGGCCCGCACCTCGTTGCGGCCGGTGCCGGTGCCGGTGCCGGTGCTGTGTCGTTGCTGGGGCTGGTGTCTTTGATGGTCGGTCAGGTCGTGTCAGCTTCAGGGTGGCTCGCGCGCGACACGAACGGGTGAAGCAGTAGGCACACGTGTCGGCCGTGGCCTCCACCGGTAACCTCACACTCATGGCCTCACGTCAGTCCGCAGCGAAGAAGCCGCCCGCTAAGAAGGCGGCCGCTCCGACGAAGGCTCCGGCGAAGAAGGCCCCCGCTAAGAAAGCCGCCGCCAAGAAGGCACCTGCCAAGAAGGCGACGGCGAAGAAGACGGCCCCTCCGAAGCCGGCGCCCAGTCCGACCGGAGGCGTGTACCGACTCGTACGCGCCGTCTGGCTCGGTGCCGCGCACGCCGTCGGTGCCGTGTTCCGCGGCATAGGGCAGGGCGCCAGGAATCTCGACCCGGCGCACCGCAAGGACGGTGTCGCGCTGCTGCTGCTCGCGCTCTCCCTGATCGTCGCCGCCGGCACCTGGTCGAATCTGCGCGGCCCGGTCGGCGATCTCGTCGAGATGCTGGTGACCGGTGCCTTCGGCCGGCTGGACCTGCTGGTGCCGATACTGCTCGCGGTCGTCGCCGTGCGGTTCATCCGGCACCCCGAGAAGCCCGAGGCCAACGGCCGGATCGTCATCGGCCTGTCCGCGCTCGTCATCGGCGTCCTCGGCCAGGTCCACATCGCCTGCGGCTCGCCCGCCCGCAGCGTCGGCATGCAGGCGATAAGGGACGCCGGAGGGCTCATCGGCTGGGGCACGGCCACCCCGTTGACGTACACCATGGGCGAGGCCCTCGCCGTGGCGATGCTCGTGCTGCTCACGGTCTTCGGGCTGCTCGTCGTCACCGCGACGCCGGTCAACGCGATCCCGCAACGACTGCGGCTGCTCGGCCAGAAGCTCGGCATCATCGCGGACGACGAGGACGACGACGAGTTCGCCGAGGACGACGCGCGCTACGAGGAGCAGTGGCGCGACGCCCTGCCCGCGCGCCCCCGCCGGCGCGGCTCCGCGCCCGAGCCGTACGACCCGGACGGCGCCGAGCAGGAGGCCCTCACCCGGCGCCGCCCGAGGCGCTCCGCCGTACGGCAGCCCGACCCGGACCGGCCGATGGACGCCGTGGACGTCGCCGCGGCGGCCGCCGCCGCGCTCGACGGGGCGGTGCTGCACGGCATGCCGCCCTCGCCGGTGGTCGCCGACCTCACGCAGGGCGTCACCGCGGGGGACCGGGAGGAGACCACTCCCGTACCGGCCGCGCGCAGCAAGCCGCCCCAGCAGGAGCCCCCGGCCGCCAAGCCGCCCAAGGGCGCCAGGCAGGACGCCCTGGTGCCGGACCTGACCAAGAAGGCACCGGACGCGCCCCGCGAGCTGCCGGCGCGTGCCGAACAGCTCCAGCTCTCCGGCGACATCACCTACGCGCTGCCCTCGCTCGACCTGCTGGAGCGGGGCGGACCCGGAAAAACGCGTACCGCGGCCAACGACGCCATAGCTGCCTCCCTGACGAACGTGTTCGCCGAGTTCAAGGTCGACGCCGCCGTCACCGGCTTCACCCGCGGGCCGACGGTCACCCGGTACGAGGTCGAGCTGGGGCCGGCGGTCAAGGTCGAGAAAATCACCGCCCTGACCAAGAACATCGCGTACGCGGTCGCCAGCCCTGATGTCCGGATCATCTCCCCGATCCCGGGGAAGTCCGCCGTCGGCATCGAGATTCCCAACAGCGACCGCGAGATGGTCAACCTGGGAGACGTGCTCCGCCTCGCCGAGGACGACGACCCGATGATGGTCGCGTTCGGCAAGGACGTGGAGGGCGGCTACGTCATGCACAGCCTGGCGAAGATGCCGCACATGCTGGTCGCCGGCGCGACCGGCTCCGGCAAGTCGTCCTGCATCAACTGCCTGATCACCTCGGTCATGATGCGTGCGACGCCCGAGGACGTCCGCATGGTGCTCGTCGACCCCAAGCGCGTCGAGCTGACCGCGTACGAGGGCATCCCGCACCTCATCACGCCGATCATCACCAACCCCAAGCGGGCCGCCGAGGCGCTCCAGTGGGTCGTGCGCGAGATGGACCTTCGCTACGACGACCTGGCCGCGTTCGGCTACCGGCACATCGACGACTTCAACGAGGCCATCAGGAACGGCAAGGTGAAGCTGCCCGAGGGCAGCGAGCGTGAGCTGCAGCCGTACCCGTACCTGCTGGTCATCGTGGACGAGCTGGCCGACCTGATGATGGTCGCGCCGAGGGACGTCGAGGACGCCATCGTCCGCATCACCCAGCTCGCGCGGGCGGCCGGCATCCATCTGGTGCTCGCCACCCAGCGGCCGTCCGTGGACGTCGTCACCGGTCTGATCAAGGCGAACGTGCCCTCACGGCTCGCCTTCGCCACCTCCTCCCTCGCCGACTCGCGCGTCATCCTCGACCAGCCGGGCGCCGAGAAGCTGATCGGCAAGGGCGACGGGCTCTTCCTGCCGATGGGGGCGAACAAGCCGACCCGTATGCAGGGCGCGTTCGTCACCGAGGACGAGGTCGCGGCGATCGTCCAGCACTGCAAGGACCAGATGGCGCCCGTCTTCAGAGACGACGTCACCGTGGGCACCAAGCAGAAGAAGGAGATCGACGAGGAGATCGGCGACGACCTCGACCTGCTGTGCCAGGCGGCCGAACTGGTCGTCTCCACGCAGTTCGGCTCGACCTCCATGCTCCAGCGCAAGCTGCGCGTCGGCTTCGCCAAGGCCGGGCGGCTGATGGACCTCATGGAGTCCCGGGGCGTCGTCGGGCCGAGCGAGGGCTCCAAGGCGCGTGACGTTCTTGTGAAACCCGATGAGCTGGACGGCGTGCTGGCCGTGATCCGGGGGGAGACTGAGGCGTAAGGGCCGCAGCGGTATCGCGGAGGGGCGCGACAGGGGCGCACGGCAGGGAAAAACCGGTTGTCCGACGGTCGGAACACGGATGTGATTACGGCATCCGGGTATTCGAACGTGACTCACCCGTAAGGAAATGGTGAGCAACCGTTTCCCTTCGTCGTACGTCAAGTTGGACGAGGGGACAGCCCCGTGCCCCACCCTCACCACCAGCAGGATGACCGGCCATTCTGATGGCGTACAAAGTCCCACCGCCCGGTTGCCCCACCCTTTCGCACCCCCCCTAGACTGAACCTCCAGCACAGGTGGCTACACGCTCGAAAGGCGCCCCCGTGTCCATCGGCAACTCCCCTGACGGCAACTTCCCCGAAGACGAGCGTCCGTTCGAAGACGACCGTGACGAACGCTCGGCGGAACGCCCCTCGATCGGCCGTGCCCTCCAGCAGGCCCGCATCGAGGCCGGGCTGACCGTCGACGACGTCAGCAACGCCACCCGGGTCCGCATCGCCATCGTGCACGCGATCGAGCAGGACGACTTCGCCCCCTGCGGCGGCGACGTCTACGCGCGCGGTCACATCCGCACCCTCGCGCGCGCCGTGCGCATCGACCCCGCCCCGCTCCTCGAACAGTTCGCGGAGGCGCACGGCGGGCGGCCCGCGCCGACCCCGGCGGCCCCGCTGTTCGAGGCGGAGCGGGTCCGTCCCGAACGACGCGGCCCCAACTGGACCGCCGCCATGGTCGCCGCGATCGTCGCGGTGATCGGCTTCGTCGGCTTCACCGCGTTCAGCGGCGGGGACGACGACGGCGACACCACGCAGGTCGCCGAGGGTTCCACGCCGACCACCGGCAAGTCCCCCTCGCCGACGCCCAAGGCCGACAAGCCCGACGCCGACCCGAAGCCCGACCCGACCGACAGCGCCATCGCGGCCGCGCCCCGCGACAAGGTGACCGTGCAGGTCAGCGCGTCCGACGGCCGCAGCTGGATCTCCGCCAAGGACCACAACGGCCGCTTCCTGTGGGACGGCCTGCTCAAGCAGGGCCAGTCCAAGACCTTCCAGGACAGCTCCAGGATCGACCTCGTCCTCGGTGACGCCGGAGCCGTCCAGCTCTACGTCAACGGCAAGAAGATCAAGGACGACTTCCAGCCCGGCCAGGTCGAACGACTGACGTACACGAAGGGCGACCCGGAGGTCGGCTGAGCCTTCGGAGCGTCCGGGGCGGGCGTACGGACGATTCAAAGGGAGACACGGGTACGGGGTTGGCCATGATCGGCCAACCCCGTCGACGTGGGCTGTCACTGGGACGAAGTAGTCTTGAGCCCATGCCTGAACGCCGTACCGTCGCACTCGTCACTCTTGGCTGCGCCCGTAACGAGGTGGACTCGGAGGAGCTCGCAGGCCGCTTGGAGGCGGACGGCTGGGAGCTCGTCGAGGACGCCGAGGAAGCGGACGTCGCGGTCGTCAATACCTGTGGCTTCGTCGAGGCCGCCAAGAAGGACTCCGTCGACGCCCTGCTGGAGGCCAATGACCTCAAGGGACACGGCAGAACCCAGGCCGTCGTGGCGGTCGGCTGCATGGCCGAGCGGTACGGCAAGGAACTGGCCGAGGCGCTGCCCGAGGCCGACGGCGTGCTCGGCTTCGACGACTACGCGGACATCTCCGACCGTCTGCAGACCATCCTGAACGGCGGCATCCACGCCTCCCACACCCCGCGCGACCGGCGCAAGCTGCTGCCGATCAGCCCGGCCCAGCGGCAGGAGTCCGCGGCCGAGGTCGCGCTTCCGGGGCACGCCCCCGTCGATCTTCCGGAAGGCATCGCTCCGGCCTCGGGGCCGCGTTCCCCGCTGCGCCGCCGCCTCGACGGCTCACCCGTCGCCTCCGTGAAGCTCGCCTCCGGCTGCGACCGCCGCTGCTCCTTCTGCGCCATCCCCTCCTTCCGCGGCTCCTTCATCTCCCGACGCCCCTCGGACGTGCTGAACGAGACCCGCTGGCTGGCCGAGCAGGGCGTCAAGGAGATCATGCTGGTCTCCGAGAACAACACCTCGTACGGCAAGGACCTGGGCGACATCCGGCTGCTGGAGTCCCTGCTGCCCGAGCTCGCCGAGGTCGACGGCATCGAGCGCGTGCGCGTCAGCTACCTCCAGCCCGCCGAGATGCGGCCCGGCCTGATCGACGTGCTCACCTCCACCCCCAAGGTCGCGCCCTACTTCGACCTCTCCTTCCAGCACTCCGCCCCCGCGGTGCTGCGTTCGATGCGCCGCTTCGGCGACACCGACCGGTTCCTGGAGCTGCTGGACACCATCCGCGGCAAGGCCCCCGAGGCCGGCGTCCGGTCCAACTTCATCGTGGGCTTCCCCGGTGAGACCGAGGACGACCTCGCGGAGCTCGAGCGGTTCCTGAACGGCGCGAGACTGGACGCCATCGGTGTCTTCGGATACTCCGACGAGGAGGGCACCGAAGCGGCGACGTACGAGAACAAGCTGCCCGAGGACGTCGTCGCCGAGCGGCTCGCGCGGGTCTCGCGCCTGGCCGAGGAACTGGTCTCGCAGCGCGCCGAGGAGCGCGTCGGACAGACCGTGCGCGTGCTGGTCGAGTCGGTCGACGGCGACGAGGGCGCCTACGGCCGCGGCGCGCACCAGGCGCCCGAGACGGACGGCCAGGTGCTGTTCACGAACGGCGAGGGCCTGAGCGTCGGCCTTATGGTCGAGGCGAAGGTGGTCGACACGGAAGGCGTCGACCTGGTGGCCGAGGTGCTCCCGGGCTCGCTCGCCTCCCCCGCGTGTACTGAGGAGGCGGCCAGATGACGGGAGTCCCGGCATCCGCGGCGGGCGGCACCTCCGGCGCCAAGAGCGCGGCGAGCGCCTCCGGCGTTCCCGGCGCCCCGGGCGCCGCCGCCTCCAGCGCTGCCGGGGAGACGCGACCCGTCCGTGGCGGGAAGCTGGGAGCCGCTGCCGTCGATCAGGCCAGCCTCTGGAACATCGCGAACATCCTGACCATGGTCCGCCTGGTCCTCGTGCCGGGCTTCGTCGTCCTGATGCTCATGGACGGCGGATACGACCCGGTCTGGCGGGCCTGGGCCTGGGCCGCCTTCGCCGTCGCCATGATCACCGATGTCTTCGACGGTCATCTGGCCCGGACGTACGACCTCGTCACCGACTTCGGGAAGATCGCCGACCCCATCGCCGACAAGGCGATCATGGGCGCCGCCCTGATCTGTCTGTCCTACCTCGGCGATCTGCCGTGGTGGGTGACCGGTGTCATCCTCGGCCGGGAGCTGGGCATCACCCTCCTGCGCTTCGTCGTCATCCGGTACGGAGTCATCCCCGCGAGCCGCGGCGGCAAGCTGAAGACCCTGACCCAGGGCATCGCCGTCGGGATGTACGTGCTGGCACTGGAGGGCCCCCTGGCCACTCTGAGGTGGTGGGTGATGGCCGCGGCGGTCATTCTGACCGTGGTCACCGGAATCGACTATGTGAGACAGGCCATTGTGCTGCGCCGGCGCGGAACCGCCGAGCGCGAAGCCGCGGCGGAGGGAGCGGAACGTTGACATCCACGGCCGCCGAAGTGCTGCGACTACTGACCGTGAGGGGGGAGACGGTCGCCGTCGCGGAGTCGCTGACCGGTGGTCTGGTCGCGGCCGCGCTCACCGCGGCCCCCGGGTCCTCCCAGGCCTTCCGGGGCTCGGTCACCGCCTACGCCACCGAGCTCAAGCACCAGTTGCTGGATGTCGACGCCACCCTCCTGGACCAGCGCGGAGCGGTGGATCCGCAGGTCGCGGCGCAGATGGCGGACGGCGTCCGCAAGGCGCTCGGCGCCGACTGGGGGATTTCGACCACCGGCGTCGCGGGCCCGGAGCCACAGGACGGCCGGCCCGTCGGCACGGTCTACGTGGCCGTCGCCGGACCGTCCACAGCCGGATCCGGCGTATCAGGTGGCGGGAAAGTGTCGTCGTTGCGGTTGAACGGCGGCCGGGCGGAAATCCGTATGGAGAGTGTACGGAGCGTACTCGCACTGCTCCTGGAGGAGCTTGCGGGCGAACAGACCGGGAATGAGCGGGCACAGGATACGGAACAGAACGGGGGGACTTGATGTTTGCAGCCCTGAGTGAACACAACAGCGCTCCCCGCACGGCCGCAGCGCAAGGCGGTACGGTGGGGCGTGAAGGATGCGGCTACGCGGTCCGAGGAGGGAGCCACCGATGATTCTGCTCCGTCGCCTGCTGGGTGACGTGCTGCGTCGGCAGCGCCAGCGCCAGGGCCGTACTCTGCGCGAAGTCTCCTCGTCCGCCCGAGTCTCACTCGGCTATCTCTCCGAGGTGGAGCGGGGGCAGAAGGAGGCTTCCTCCGAGCTGCTCTCCGCCATTTGCGACGCGCTGGACGTACGGATGTCCGAGCTCATGCGGGAAGTGAGCGACGAGCTCGCCCTTGCCGAGCTGGCCCAGTCCGCAGCGGCCACCGAGCCGGTGCCAGCGCCAGTGCGTCGACCGATGCTCAACTCCGTCTCGGTGGCCGGTGTGCCGCCGGAGCGGGTCACGATCAAGGCGCCCGCCGAAGCGGTGGACGTCGTCGCGGCGTGACCTGCCGCGACCGATTGCATGAGCACCGGCACGCGCCGGTGAAACGGTAGAACGAAGCGGAAGCCCCGGTCGGGGCCGCCAGGGAGACCTGGGGGTGCCGACCGGGGCTTTTGTGTTGCCTGGGGCTCCCGTTTGCCGGGGTGGCGGTGTGCGGTCATGGTGGTCCTACGGTCGTCTCAAGAATCCGGAGCGCGCTGATGTACGTGGTGAAGAGCCCGCTGTCCGAGGCCGATCTCAAGACCGTCTCCGAGGCGCTGCAAGGTGCCCTGGTCGATCTTGTCGACCTCTCCCTGGTGGCCAAGCAGATTCACTGGAACGTCGTCGGGCCGCGATTCCGCTCGGTCCATCTCCAGCTCGACGAGGTCGTGGACACCGCACGGCTGCACTCCGACACCGTCGCCGAACGCGCCTCCACCCTCGGTGTCTCGCCGGACGGGCGGGCCGGGACGGTCGCCGGGAGCAGCGGTATCGGCAGGGTGCCGGACGGCTGGGTCAAGGACGCGGACGCGGTCGGGACCTTGGTGGAGGCGCTCGGCGCGGTGATCACCCGGATGCGGGCGCGGGTGGAGAGCACGGCGGAGGCGGATCCGGTGAGCCAGGACATCTTCATCGGGATCACGGCGGATCTCGAGAAGCACCACTGGATGTTCCAGGCGGAGAACGGGTAGCGCGTGGAGTTCCGCGTGGAGAACCGGTGGCGCGTGGAGTTCGGGCGGAGAACGGGTGGCGCGGCGCGGGTGACGGGTGGGGGCGTGAGGACGGCGGTGAGTGGCTGCGGGGCGCATCGGGTGGCCCGTGGGCGCGGTCCCCGTGAGAGGGCCGTGCGTCCCTGTGCCGGTGGTGCGCCCTCTCCGGCCGTGACGAGGGCCGTCTAGCGTCGTTCTGGGGGCCCGAAGGCCTTGGAGGTGGCGGCCATGCGAATAGCTCGCTGGGGGGCGGCTCTGGGGCTCGGTGCGCTGTGGTGGTGGGGTGTGCTGCGACTCGCGCTGGTGCCGGACGCCGGCGCGGTGGAGGGGGCGGTCGCGGCCGGGGGGTGGGGGCTGAGTCTCCTGCCTGTCCACTGCGTGCCGAAGCGGGCGCGGGAACGGTCGGGGGGCGCGTCAGGGGGCGCGAGGGGTGGTCCTGTTCTGGGGGGCACGGTGGGGGCCGTGGTCACCAGGGCATGGCCACCCCGCCGTTCGGACGGAGGATCTGGCCGGTCGTGAACGCCGATGCGTCGGAGGCCAGGTGCAGCACGGCATGAGCGATGTCGTCGGGCTCGCCCACCCGGCTCAGCGGTGACAGCCGGGCCATGCGGGACTCGGTCCGCGCCTGCGCCTCGCCGTCGTGCCGGTCGGTCATGGGGGTACGGACCCAGCCCGGCGCCACGGCGTTGACGCGGATGCCGTGCGGGCCGACCTCGGTCGCCAGGGTCTTCGTCAGCTGGACCACCGCCGCCTTGGTCACGCCGTAGCAGAGGAGTCCGGGACCGCCGGTGTCGACGGCGCCGGAGGCCATGGTGACGATGCTGCCGCGTGTCTCGTCGGCGATCATCCGGCGGGCGGCTTCCTGGCAGGCGTGCAGCACGCCCTTGAAGTTGACGCTCCACACCCGTTCCAGGTCCTCGTCGCGGGTCTCCAGCACCGGGCTGCTGTGCATGATCCCGGCGATCGCCGCCATCACATGGAGCCGCTCGCAGGCGGCCACCGCGCGCGCGAGCTGTGCGCGGTCGGTGACGTCGAGGTGGTGGACGTGGGCGGTACCGTTCCCGGCCTTGATCAGGGTCGCCGTCTCGTGCAGGCCCTGCGCGTCGCGGTCCGCGCAGTGCACCGTGGCGCCCGCCTCGGCGAGCAGTACCGCCGACGCGCGGCCGATACCGCTGCCGGCGCCGGTGACGAACGCGGTGCGGCCGGTGAGGTCGTACGCCGGGATGGGCATGAGGCGACGGTACGAGCGTTTCTGACGGTCCGTCAATCAGATGTGCGGCGTCGGGTTCCGTGTGCGGTGCGGGGGTGCGCGCGAGACGTTCTGGCGGTGCCGGGCGCCGGTGCCGGTCCCGATTGGCAGGTGGGGCACCAGTAGGTGGGGCGTTCCCGGGAACCGTCGCCCTGGTCGGCCGCGCGGACGGGGGTCTGGCAGCGCAGGCACGGCCGAGGGGCCCGGCCGTACACGAACAGGTCGTGATGGCGGTGGCCGGTGGTGCTGCGGATCGGGCGGTCGCGGTTGGCTTCGAGGAGCTTCTTGGCGAGGACGGGCAACCGGGCGGCGAGGTCCTCGGGAAGGGCGCCGACGGGGAGCCAGGGGGTGACCCGGAGCAGGAAGCAGAGTTCGCTCTTGTAGACGTTGCCGATGCCGGCGAGATTGCGCTGGTCCAGCAGTGCCTCGCCGAGGGGGCGCGCGGGGTCGCTCAGGAGGTTGGTGAGGGCTCGGTCGGGGTCCCAGTCCGGTCCGAGCAGGTCGGGGCCGAGGTGGCCGACGGCGCGGGACTCGTCGACGGTACGGATCAGCTCCAGCACGGGGAGGCGGTAGCCGACGGCCGTGCGGTCGACGGTGCCCAGGATGGCGCGGATCTGGTGCGCCGGGCCGCCGCGCCAGCGCTCGTCGTTGCCGTACACCTTCCAGGAGCCGTCCATCCGCAGGTGGGAGTGGAGGGTCAGGCCGCCTTCGATGCGGGTGAGGAGGTGCTTGCCCCGGGGGGTGACGTCCAGGACGGTGCGGCCGGTGAGGTCGGCCGTGGCGAACTTCGGGACCCTCAGGTCGGAGCGGGACAGGACCTTGCCGGCGAGGGCGGTGTCGAGTCGTCTCGCCGTCTGCCAGACGGTGTCACCTTCGGGCATGGGTCAAGGGTGGCATGTCGGGGGACCGGGTGCTCCGGGGACGGCTGGTCGTCCTCGTGGCACGGAGGGGCGTGGGGGCGCACGGTGGCGGCGCTTCGTGCCCCTGATGTGGGGGCTCTCACGGGTCACGCTCGGATGCGCAGGCCACGGGGGGTCGCGATGAAGCCTGCTCCTTCCAGGAGGGGGCCGTGGGGGGAGGTGAGGGCGGAGGTGCCGTTCACGCGCTCCACCGTGATCGTGCCCAGGGAGCCCGCGCGTGCCGCCGCCGAGAGGGCTTCGGCGGCCGGGCGCAGGCGGGGGTCCTCCAGGGGTCTGGCATCGGGGTCGGCGGGCCAGGCCAGGAGGGTCTTGCCGCCGCGCTCCATGTAGAGGGTCAGCTCGCCGTCGACCAGGACGACCAGGGAGCCCGCCTTGCGGCCCGGTTTGTGCCCGGCCTCGGTGGGGGGCTCGGGCCAGGGGAGGGCGGCGCCGTAGGCGTTCGCGGGGTCCGCGGCGGCGAGGACGACGGCTCGCGGGGAGGGCGTGGAGCGGGTGCGGTTCGGGGCGCGGCCGGTGCGGTGGTACGGGTCGGCCTGGGCGGGCGTGGGGTGTCCGTCCGGAGTGCCGTTCGGGGTGCCGACGGGAGTGTCGGGAGTGTACGGGGAGTCGAAGTCGAGGTTCAGGTCGGGAGCACCGGGGTCGACGGGGGTGAAGGAGGCGGCGTCGATGAAGGTGTCCCACGAGGGCAGGGGCTGTGCTGTGGGGTGGGCCTCGTCGGCGGAGGTGTACGGGGCGGGGCTCGGCACGGGCTCGTTGCGTTCGCGGGCGTTGGACACCGCGCGGAGGCGGTCCACGGCGCCGTCCATCGCGAACTGGGCGGCACCCAGGCCCTCGACGACGTAACCGCGGCGGGCCTGGCCGCTCTCCTCGAAGACGGACAGGACGCGGTAGACCGCTGAGAAGCCGCCCTCGACCCCCTCGGCGCCGACCGCGCCCCGGGTCACGACACCGTGGCGGTCGAGGAGGGTGCGGGCCAGGGCGTGGGCGCGGACGGTGGGATCGGGCTCATGGGCGGGGAGGAGGGACCAGCGGCCGGCGACCGTGGGCGGGCCCGTACGGGACTGGGGGCGGGGGGCAGCGGTCAGGGAGCCGTACCGGCCGCGCGGGACCGTGCGCTTGGCGCGGTGGGCGGTGGAGCCCGCGGTGCGGCCCGAGCCGAGGAGGGAGCGCATGGGGGTGAGCGTGTCGTTGGTCAGCCGGCCGGACCAGGCCAGGTCCCAGACGGCGTCGGCCAGTTGGGGGTCGGTGGCGTCGGGGTGGGTGGTCGCGCGGACCTGGTCGGCGATCTGGCGGAAGAAGAGGCCGTAGCCGCCGGAGAGGGCGCTCAGGATCGACTCGTGGAGCGCGGTCAGTTCCAGGGGGTGAGGCGGTGGGAGGAGGAGGGGGGCCGCGTCCGCCAGATACAGCGAGACCCAGCCGTCCTTGCCGGGGAGGGCTCCGGCCCCGGCCCAGACGACCTCTCCGGCAGCGGTGAGTTCGTCGAGCATCGCGGGGCTGTAGTTCGCCACCCGCGAGGGCAGGACCAGCTTCTCCAGGGCGGAGGCCGGCACGGAGGCGCCCTGGAGCTGTTCGATCGCGCGGACCAGGCCGTCGACGCCGCGCAGTCCGTGGCCGCCGCCCACGTGCTGCCACTGGGGCAGGAACTGGGCGAGCGCGGCGGGCGGCACCGGCTCCAGCTCATGGCGCAGGGCCGCGAGAGAACGGCGGCGCAGGCGGCGCAGCACGGCCGCGTCGCACCACTCCTGGCCGATGCCCGCCGGGTGGAACTCGCCCTGCACGACACGGCCGTTCGCCGCCAGACGGTGCAGCGCGCCGTCCGTGACGGCCGCGCCGAGGCCGAAGCGGGCGGCTGCCGTGGCCGAGGTGAACGGGCCATGCGTGCGGGCGAACCGGGCGAGGAGGTCGCCGAGGGGGTCCTTGACCGGTTCGGTGAAGGCCTCCGGGACACCGACCGGCAGGGCGGTGCCGAGCGCGTCCCGCAGGCGGCCCGCGTCCTCGATCGCCGCCCAGTGGTCGGTGCCGGCGACGCGGACGCGGATGGCGCGGCGGGCCCTGGCCAGCTCCGGCGCCCACTGCGGCTCGGCGCCGCGCTCGGCCAACTCGGCGTCCGTGAGGGGGCCGAGGAGGCGGAGCAGGTCCGCGACGCCTTCGGCGTCCTTGACGCGTCGGTCCTCGGTGAGCCACTGGAGCTCCCGCTCCAGCTCGGTCAGCACCTCGGCGTCGAGCAGCTCCCGCAGCTCCGCCTGGCCCAACAGCTCGGCGAGCAGCCGGGAGTCCAGCGACAGGGCGGCCGCGCGGCGCTCGGCGAGCGGGGAGTCGCCCTCGTAGAGGAACTGCGCGACGTAGCCGAAGAGGAGGGAGCGGGCGAAGGGGGAGGGCTCCGGGGTGGTGACCTCGACGAGGCGGACCTTGCGGGACTCGATGTCGCCCATCAGCTCGGCGAGGCCGGGGACGTCGAAGACGTCCTGCAGACATTCGCGGACCGCTTCCAGGACGATCGGGAACGAACCGAACTCGCTCGCGACCTGGAGCAGTTGGGCCGCGCGCTGGCGCTGCTGCCACAGGGGCGTGCGCCTGCCGGGGTTGCGACGGGGCAGCAGGAGCGCGCGGGCGGCGCACTCGCGGAAGCGGGAGGCGAACAGGGCCGAGCCGCCCACCTGGTCGGTGACGATCTGATCGATCTCGCCCTTGTCGAAGGCGACGTCCGCCGCACCGAGCGGGGCCTGCTCGGCGTCGTACTCCGTGCCCGCCTTCATGGGCTCCATGTCGAGCAGGTCCAGGCCCATGAGGTCGGCGTCGGGCAGGCGCAGCACGATGCCGTCGTCGGCGTGCATCACCTGGGCGTCCATGCCGTACCGCTCGGAGAGCTTGGCGCCGAGGGCGAGCGCCCAGGGGGCATGCACCTGGGCACCGAAGGGGGAGTGGACGACGACCCGCCAGTCGCCCAGCTCGTCGCGGAAGCGTTCGACGACGATGGTGCGGTCGTCCGGTACGTGGCCGCAGGCCTCGCGCTGTTCGGCCAGGTAGGAGAGCACGTTGTCCGCGGCCCAGGCGTCGAGTCCGGCGGTCAGCAGACGGAGTCGGGCGTCCTCCTCGGACAGGGACCCCACCTCGCGCAGGAACGCGCCGACCGCACGGCCCAGTTCGAGCGGGCGGCCGAGCTGGTCGCCCTTCCAGAACGGCAGGCGGCCCGGGACGCCCGGCGCGGGGGAGACCAGCACCCGGTCGCGTGTGATGTCCTCGATCCGCCAGGAACTGGTGCCGAGGGTGAACACGTCCCCGACCCGGGACTCGTACACCATCTCCTCGTCCAGCTCACCGACCCGGCCGCCGCCCTTCTTGGGGTCGGAGCCCGCGAGGAAGACCCCGAAGAGGCCCCGGTCCGGGATCGTGCCCCCGGAGGTGACGGCGAGCCGCTGGGCGCCGGGGCGGCCCGTGATCGTGCCGGCGACCCGGTCCCACACCACGCGCGGGCGCAACTCGGCGAAGGCGTCGGACGGATAGCGGCCCGCGAGCATGTCGAGGACGGCCGTGAACGCGGACTCGGGGAGCGAGGCGAACGGGGCCGCCCGGCGGACGGTGGCGAGGAGGTCGTCGAACTGCCAGGTGTCCATCGAGGTCATGGCGACGATCTGCTGCGCCAGGACGTCCAGGGGGTTGCCCGGGATCCTCATGGACTCGATGGAGCCGCTGCGCATCCGCTCGGTGACCACGGCCGACTGCACCAGGTCGCCCCGGTACTTGGGGAAGACCACGCCCGTGGAGACCGCGCCCACCTGGTGCCCGGCCCGGCCCACGCGCTGCAGGCCCGAAGCGACCGACGGAGGTGACTCCACCTGGACGACGAGGTCCACCGCGCCCATGTCGATGCCCAGTTCGAGGCTGGAGGTGGCGACCACGGCCGGCAGCCGACCCGCCTTCAGATCCTCCTCGACCAGGGCGCGCTGTTCCTTGGAGACCGAGCCGTGGTGGGCGCGGGCGAGGACCGGGGGCGCTCCCTGGGCCGCGCCCGAACCGCCCATCAGCTCGGCCGGGGCGTGGTGTTCGTCCAGGGGTTCGCCGGTGGCTCGCTCGTACGCGATCTCGTTGAGCCGGTTGCACAGGCGCTCCGCGAGGCGCCGGGAGTTGGCGAAGACGATCGTGGAGCGGTGGGCCTGGACGAGGTCGGCGATCCGCTCCTCCACGTGCGGCCAGATCGACGGCCGCTCCGCGCCCTCGTTGGCGTCGGCGACGGGGGAACCGCCCAGCTCCCCCAGATCCTCCACCGGCACGACCACCGACAGGTCGAACTCCTTGCCGGACGGCGGCTGGACGATCTCCACCCTGCGGCGCGGGGAGAGATAGCGCGCGACCTCGTCGACGGGCCGCACGGTGGCGGACAGGCCGATACGGCGGGCCGGCCGGGGCAGCAACTCGTCGAGGCGCTCCAAGGTGAGGGCCAGGTGAGCGCCGCGTTTGGTGCCCGCGACCGCGTGCACCTCGTCCAGGATCACCGTCTCCACGCCCGTGAGCGCGTCACGGGTGGCCGACGTCAGCATCAAAAACAGCGACTCGGGGGTGGTGATCAGGATGTCCGGCGGGCGGGTCGCCAGGGCCCGGCGCTCGGCGGCCGGGGTGTCCCCGGAGCGGATGCCCACCTTCACCTCCGGCTCGGGCAGTCCCAGGCGCACCGATTCCTGGCGGATGCCGGTCAGCGGACTGCGCAGGTTCCGCTCCACGTCCACCGCGAGGGCCTTCAGCGGTGACACGTACAGCACCCGGCAGCGCTTCCTCGGGTCGGCCGGGGGCGGGCTCGACGTCAGCTGGTCCAGCGCGGCCAGGAACGCGGCCAGCGTCTTGCCGGAGCCGGTCGGGGCGACCACCAGCACGTCCGAGCCCTCGCCGATCGCCCGCCACGCCCCGGCCTGGGCCGCGGTGGGCGCGGAGAAGGCCCCCGTGAACCAGCCACGGGTGGCGGGGGAGAAGCCGTCGAGGGCTCGATCTGCGGAGCTGACCATGCCCCCATCCTGCACCCGACCACTGACAACGGCCCGGACCTGGGCAAACGGCTCGGAGTGGGACGGGATGAGGGGGCGGGATGAGGGGGCGTGGTGCGGAGGAGGGCGGACGGGGGTGAGGCGGTCGGCGGTGAGGCTGTTGGCGGTGAGGCGGTCGGGTGAGGCGGGCGGGGGTGGATGCGGCCGGGCGGGGGCCTGTGGGCGTTCGCCGTTCGGGGCGGCCGCAGAATGGGGGTATGGCGGGTTCGATGGAGCGGGCGAGGCACTGGCGGTACGCGGAGCTGCCCGGGGTCGACCTGCTGCGAGCGAGGTACGTCCAGAAGAAGTTCGTGCGGCACACCCACGAGAACTTCGTGATCGCGGCCATCGCCGACGGCCTCGAGGTGTTCCACCACGGCGGTGCCGATCAGTACGCGGGCCCGGGCACCCTGGCCCTCGTCAACCCGGACACTCCCCACACCGGTCGCGCCGGTGTGCCCGAGGGCTGGCGGTACGGCGCCGTCTACCCGTCCCCGGACGTGGTGGCCGAGATCGCCGCCGAGACCACCACGATCCGCGGCACCCCCAGCTTCGTGCATCCGGTGCTCGACGACCCGTACGCCGCCGGCCTCGTCCATCAGGTGCTGCGGGCCGTCGACGAGGGCAACGCGTTGGCCGCGGACACCCTGCTGCGGGTCGCCGTGACCCGGCTGCTGCGCCTGAACGGCGGTCCACTCCCCCAACGGCCCGTCCGTACGGCCGGCACCTCCGCCGCGGCACGCGCGCGTGCGGTGCTGTCGGAGCGGATGGCCGACCCGCCGACCCTGGCGCAGCTCGCATCCGACCTGGGCACCAGCCCCTTCGCGCTGCTGCGGGCCTTCCGCGCGGCCTACGGCATGCCCCCGCACGCCTGGCTGACCGACGCCCGCGTGCGGCGGGCGCGGAGCCTGCTCGACGCGGGCACGGCTCCGGTCGATGCCGCCGTCGCCGTCGGCTTCACGGATCAGCCGCACCTCAACCGCCACTTCAGCCGGATCGTGGGCGTGCCTCCGGGGGCCTACCAGCGCGAACGCATCGGTGGTCCCGACGGCGGGCGGGGGCGGGAGGAGCGCGCGCCCGGACACACGGACGGCGCGCGGGGGCGCAAGAACGTACAAGACCGATAGCGCCGCCGGCTCGTACCGTCCGGGGCGTGGTGAGTGAACAGACAGGTCTCGCGGAGACACGGGACGACGGTGGCGGCACGAAACCCGACGGAGCGGTCGTCCGGGACGCCCTGGGAGTGGGGGTGGCCGTCGGTTTGTCCGGGTTCGCCTTCGGGGTGACCTCGGCCGGCAGCGGACTCAGCCTGCTGCAGACCTGCGCGCTGAGCCTCCTGGTGTTCACCGGGGCCTCCCAGTTCGCTCTGGTGGGCGCGCTCGCGGCCGGCGGCAACCCCTTCACGGCAGCCGCCGGGGCCTTCTTCCTGGGCGTGCGCAACGCGTTCTACGGGCTGCGTCTGTCACAGATGCTCGCCCTCCCGCGCGCGGTGCGGCCGTTCGCCGCCCAGTGGGTCATCGACGAGACCACGGCCGTCGCCCTCGCCCAGCCCACCCGGCGTGCCACCCGCATCGGCTTCGCCGTCACCGGGCTCAGCCTCTACGTGCTGTGGAACCTCACCACGCTGCTCGGCGCGCTCGGTGCGGAGGCCCTCGGCGACACCGATGCCTGGGGGCTCGACGCGGCCGGGCCCGCTGTCTTCTTGGCCCTTCTCGCGCCGATGCTGAAGACCGCGGGGGAACGGGCCGTCGCGGGCGTCGCCGTCGTCCTGGGGCTGGGCCTGCTGCCGGTCCTGCCCGCCGGGGTCCCGGTCCTGGTCGCCGCGAGTGCCGCCCCGATCGTCCTCTGGGTGGAGGGGCGCCGCCGCAGGACCGACCGCCCAGGGGGCGAGGCACGTGGTGAGGCACGTGGTGAAGACGCCGGTGGGCAGCGTCCGCAGGGCGAGGACGGTATGCGCGGCGACACGCAGGGGGACGAGCGGTGAACGTCTGGATCGCGGTCGTCGTCACCGCCGTCGGCTGCTACGCGGTCAAGCTGATCGGCCTGCTGGTGCCGGAGGGCGTCCTGGAACGCCCCCTCGTGCAACGCCTCGCCGCCCTGCTGCCGGTGGCCCTTCTCGCCGCCCTCACAGCCCAGCAGACCTTCGCCGACGGTCACGACCTGGTGGTGGACGCGAGGGCCGCGGGGCTCGCCGCGGCCGCCGTGGCGCTGCTCCTGCGGGCCCCCTTCCTGGTCGTCGTGGCCGCGGCGGTGCTCGTGACGGCGGGGGCGCGGGCGATCACGGGCTGACGGTCGCCGTGGCTGTCCGTACGGCACGCACGCACACGCACGCAGGCATACGCACACGCGCGTGCCGGATGCACTCACGTGTGCGCGTGCGTGCCGACAAACCCCCAGCCGGCAGGCCTCAGCCGATCGGCCGCCCGTACGCGCGCAACGTACGCAGCGCCTCGATCGTCACGATCGGGCGGCTCTCCATGGCCGTGCTCGGGGCCCACTGACGCCAGCGGATCGGCCAGCCGCCGTCCTCCGCCTGCTCGCCCGCCAGGAAGTCCAGGGAACGGGACATCTCCTCGTCGGTGAACCACGCGCGCGCGAGGGACTCCGGGGTGGGCGCGAAGTCGTGCGGGTAGTGGTGCTCGCCCGGTGCGTAGCCGGCGGACACGGGGAAGTCGTGCGGCCGCTCCGGATCCAGCGCGGCGAGCCGGTGCTCGCGCACCAGGCGGCCGAGCCGGTCGGCGGCCGCCCGCGCGCGCGGGCGGTCCGGCACCGACTCCAGGAACGCCACGGCGGCATGGACCTCGTAGGGGTGCGACTTCTCCAGGGTTTCGACCGCCTGCCAGCAGAAGTCGGTGGCCCGGAACAACCACGCGTGCCACACCTGGTTGCGGTGCAGCAGACCCACCACGGGCCCGGTGGCCAGCAGATCACTGGGTGGGTCGTCGACGATCGGCACGAACGGGGCCGCGGGATAGCCGCGCTGGCTGGGGTGCACTGCGGGGAGCGCGCCGTCGGAGGTCGACACCGAGGTCAGATAGCGGCACGCGCGCTCCACCCGCTGTCCGCCGCAGCGCCCGATCGAGTCCAGGACGCGCAGCGCGTGCCCGGTGTGCAGCGGCTGGCTCACGGGTCCGCGCAGATCGGGTTCGAGCGCGTGCCCGTACCCCTCGTCGGCGTTGCGGTAGGCGGCCAGCGCGGTCTCCACCGCGTCGGCGCTCCCCTCCAGGAAGTGGTAGGCGAAGCGGCGCTGCTCCAGCACGCGCGCGGTCAGCCAGACGAACTGCTCGGCGCGAGCCAGCGGGGTCTGCGCCGGGGACGACGAGGGGAGTGGGGATGCTCCGGTTTCGGCCATGGCTCCGACCGTAGGGCGGAAAGCGGTATCGGAAGGCCGTCCCGTGAAGGCCCACCCCCTGGGGCGGGATACTGGACTCATGCGGTTGACGGTCTTCTGGCAGCGGATGGCGGAGCACTTCGGTGCGGGGTACGCCGAAACCTTCGCGCGCGATCATGTGATGTCCGACCTCGGCGGACGTACGGTCCACGAGGCGCTGGACGCGGGCTGGGAGGCCAAGGACGTGTGGCGCGTGGTGTGCGCCACCATGGGCGTTCCGGCTGAAAACCGCTGAAAGGCCCGGGACTTCACCACGTGGACGTCGATCGTTGCGCCGGAGGATCCGGGGGCGGCGACTGATTGTCGGTGGCGTGGGCGAGACTTGGTGCGTGGCCCCCACAGACGAGACCGCGAGGTTGCAGCAGCAGGTACCCCCGTCCGGCACGACACCGCCCACCGGCCCCCCGGCCGGCCCGGGACCCGGCGCCGCGCCGAGCGGCCGTATGCCGCGCTGGCTGCCGCGCGCGATGGTGCTCGCGCTCTCCCTCGTAGCCGTCTTCCAACTGGGCAGCTGGGCGTTCCACCAGCTGATCGGGCTGCTCGTCAACATCCTCATCGCGTTCTTCCTGGCGCTCGCGATCGAGCCCGCGGTGAGCTGGATGGCCTCGAAGGGGTTGCGCAGGGGCTTCGCGACCTTCCTGGTCTTCCTGATCACACTGGTCGGGGCCGCGGGCTTCGTCACCCTGCTCGGCTCGATGCTCGCCGGCCAGATCATCAAGATGGTCGAGGACTTCCCGGCGTACCTCGACTCCGTCATCAGCTGGATCAACACCAGCTTCCACACCGAGCTCAAGCGGGTGGACATCCAGGAGGGGCTGCTCCGCTCCGACTGGCTGCAGAAGTACGTGCAGAACAGCGCCACGGGCGTCCTCGACGTCTCCGCGCAGGTGCTGGGCGGCCTCTTCCAGCTGCTGACGATCGCGCTGTTCTCGTTCTACTTCGCCGCCGACGGACCGCGGCTGCGGCGGGCGCTGTGCTCCGTGCTGCCGCCCGCGAAGCAGGCCGAGGTGCTGCGCGCGTGGGAGATCGCCGTGGACAAGACCGGCGGCTATCTCTACTCGCGCGGGCTGATGGCGCTGATCTCCGGCGGGGCGCACTACGTCCTGCTGGAGTACCTCGACGTGCCCTACGCGCCCGCGCTCGCGGTCTGGGTCGGCCTGGTCTCGCAGTTCATCCCCACCATCGGCACCTATCTCGCGGGCGCCCTGCCGATGCTGATCGCCTTCACGGTCAACCCGTGGTACGCGCTGTGGGTCCTGGTCTTCGTGGTCATCTACCAGCAGTTCGAGAACTACGTGCTGCAGCCCAAGCTGACCGCCAAGACCGTGGACATCCACCCGGCCGTCGCCTTCGGGTCGGTCATCGCGGGCACCGCTCTCCTCGGTGCCGTCGGCGCGCTCATCGCCATTCCCGCCATCGCCACCCTGCAGGCGTTCCTCGGGGCGTACGTGAAGCGGTACGACGTCACGGACGACCCCCGGGTGCACGGCCACCGCAGCCGGGGCTCCCGCAACCCCCTCGCGCGTCTGCGTACGCGGCTGGAGGAGAAGGCGGACCGGCACCGGCCGACGAGCCGACCGACGGACGACGCAGGCGACGACACCCGGGACGACGCCGGGCCGGAGGGCGACGCGGGTTCGGAGGGTGGCGCCGGGCCGGAGGGTGGCGCCGGACCGGAGGGTGACGCGGGGCCGGAGCGCGGTACTCCGTAGGGCGCGGCCGCCCGAGAAGGTGCCTCGGCGAGGACATGCGGAAGTCCTCCGGACGGCTCGTGGTGTCGCTTGACACTAAAATCGAACATCCATTCTTATGGAGGCTCCGGCGCGGCTGTCGACGGGAGTTCGACAGGGTTTTCGTGGAGAAGTGCCCGAGTTATCCACAGGCCGGGCGGGCGTCGGGGCCCATTGTCAGTGGCAGGCGTTAGCGTCTTTCACGTGAAGCGATCGACTCAAGCAAACCGGGTGGAACCCATGGCAGGAACCGACCGCGAGAAGGCGCTCGACGCCGCGCTCGCACAGATTGAACGGCAGTTCGGCAAGGGTGCGGTGATGCGCCTCGGCGAGCGGCCGAACGAGCCCATCGAGGTCATCCCCACCGGGTCGACCGCACTGGACGTCGCCCTCGGCGTCGGTGGCCTGCCGCGCGGCCGCGTGGTGGAGGTGTACGGCCCGGAGTCCTCCGGCAAGACGACCCTGACCCTGCACGCGGTGGCGAACGCCCAGAAGGCCGGCGGCCAGGTGGCCTTCGTGGACGCCGAGCACGCCCTCGACCCCGAGTACGCGAAGAAGCTCGGTGTCGACATCGACAACCTGATCCTGTCGCAGCCCGACAACGGCGAGCAGGCCCTGGAGATCGTGGACATGCTGGTCCGCTCCGGCGCCCTCGACCTCATCGTCATCGACTCCGTCGCCGCGCTCGTCCCGCGCGCGGAGATCGAGGGCGAGATGGGCGACAGCCACGTGGGTCTGCAGGCCCGTCTCATGAGCCAGGCCCTGCGGAAGATCACCAGCGCGCTCAACCAGTCCAAGACCACCGCCATCTTCATCAACCAGCTCCGCGAGAAGATCGGCGTGATGTTCGGCTCCCCGGAGACCACGACCGGTGGCCGGGCGCTGAAGTTCTACGCCTCGGTGCGTATCGACATCCGTCGTATCGAGACCCTGAAGGACGGCACGGAGGCGGTCGGCAACCGCACCCGCTGCAAGGTCGTCAAGAACAAGGTCGCGCCGCCCTTCAAGCAGGCCGAGTTCGACATCCTCTACGGCCAGGGCATCAGCCGTGAGGGCGGCCTGATCGACATGGGCGTGGAGCACGGCTTCGTCCGCAAGGCCGGTGCCTGGTACACGTACGAGGGCGACCAGCTCGGCCAGGGCAAGGAGAACGCCCGTAACTTCCTGAAGGACAACCCCGATCTCGCCAACGAGATCGAGAAGAAGATCAAGGAGAAGCTGGGCGTCGGCGTCCGGCCCGAGGAGCCCACCGCCGAACCGGGCGCGGACGCGGCGGGCGCGGCCCCGACCACCGCTGACGACGCCGCGAAGGCGGTGTCCGCTCCGGCTGCCAAGGCCACCAAGACCAAGGCCGCGGCGGCGAAGAGCTAGTCCGTGACGCGCAGAACGGACTGGGGCGAGTACGCGTATCCCGGTGCTCCCGAGGGCCGGGGGCGCGGGGGTACCGGCGGGGGGACCGGGGGATTCGGCGCGCACGAGGACGAGGACGGCCACGAGGGCTTCCGGTCCTACGACAGCGACGGTGACGGCGACGTCGCACGGGGGGAGGACGGATCGCGCTCCGGTGCGGGCCCGGCCGTCGGCGGTCGTCGGCGTGGTGGCGGCCCCACGCGCGGTGCGGGCGGTGCGGACGGCGACGCGCGTGGCAGGCGCGGCGGCCGCAGCGGTCGGCGGCGTGGCTTCGGGGAAGCGGGCGACGGCCCGGACGACGGGGGACCGCAGGACGGGGGTTCGTCTTTCTCGTCGAGGGCCGAGAAAGGCGAGTCCTCAGGGGACCCGGCTGAGCGGGCGCGCGCGATCTGCCTGCGCCTGCTCACCGGGACCCCGCGCACCCGTAAGCAACTCGCGGACGCCCTGCACAAACGCGAGATCCCGGAGGATGTGGCGGAGGAGGTGCTGTCGAGGTTCGAGGAGGTCGGGCTGATCAACGACAGCGCGTTCGCCGACGCCTGGGTGGAGTCCCGGCACCACGGTCGGGGCCTGGCCCGACGAGCCCTCGCCAGGGAGCTGCGCACCAAAGGTGTCGACTCGGCCCTGATCGACGAGGCCGTCTCCCAGCTCGATTCGGAGCAGGAGGAGACAACCGCGCGCGAGCTCGTCGCCCGCAAGCTGCGCTCCACCCGTGGCCTCGATCGTGACAAACGCCTCCGCCGGCTCGCCGGCATGCTCGCCCGCAAGGGCTACCCCGAGGGCATGGCCCTGCGAGTGGTCCGGCAGGCGCTGGAGGAAGAGGGGGAGGAGACGGAGGGGCTGGAGGACGAGGGGTACTGAGGCGAGGGGGGAGCGAAGGGTACGGGGAGAGGGAGCGGGGGGGCTTCGAGGAGAGGAAGCGGGCCGGGGGCCGCTTGGGCCCCCGGGGCTCACTGCCAGTCCGACGGGCGCTCCACGTGCTCCAGGCGCAGCACCTGCCCCGTGCGGCTGAAGCGGCGGATGCGGGGGAGGGGCGGGTAGTAGGCGTGGACGGAGATCGCGTGCTCCTCGGAGGACTCGTTGAGCACCTCGTGGACATGGTGGTGTCCGAAGGAACGGCCCTTGCCGGCGGGCAACTGCCGCTCGCGGTCGACGCCTTCGGTGAGTTCGAGGGTCTTCCAGCCGTCGGTGGGCAGCCGGGCGGCGAGTGAGTACTCCTTGAGTTCGCCGGCGGCGGTGACGAAGGCGCCCACCGAGTCGGCGTGGTCGTGCCAGCCGGTCCCCGTGCCGGGCGGCCAGCCGATGAGCCAGGCCTCGCTGCCGCCGGGACCTTCGAGCCGCACCCAGGTGCGGCCCTCGGGGTCGAGCGGGAGTGAGGCGATCAGTTCGGCGTCGGCGGCGGTCCGGCGAACGAAGTCGAGCAGTTCCGCCTGCGTGGGGGCGGAGGCGGTCGGAGCGGAAGCGGGGGGAACAACGGGGGACACAGACACGGGTACCGTCCTGAAGTGCGTTCGCTGGGGAGCGCGCGGCTGCACACGGGTGGCGCGCGCGAAAGAAGAGGGATGCGAAGTCAGCAGGACGGACGACACACGCAGCCCGCATAGCGGACGAGGTCCATATGGACCCTCCGCCACAGGCGCGTAGAGGTGTCGGTCACGGACCGGAGTACACCATGACCGGGCTGGGTGGTCAACTCACCGTCACTATGTGGACACACAGTGACGGCCGTCGATCGGTCCGGCGCCTCTCAGCGCGGGACAGGGCGTCTCCGAGGGCAAGTCGGCGCTCAGCACGCGCTCGTGGCCGCGTCGCTGTCGCTGGTCTCGGGCTGCTGCTTCGCCCCGCCCAGTGTCGCTTCCGCGGCCGCGTACAGGTCGGCCGGGCGCACGCCGCTCAGGGCGGTGACGAGGTAGCCGTCGGGGCGGACGAGGAGGACGGTGTGGGCGGCGGCGCCCGGGTAGGCCTCGGCGACCAGCAGTTCGGCGGGCCGCGGCAGGGCGGAGACGGCGGCGGCGAGACGGGGCATGATCCCGGCGCTCATCCAGTGCTTGCGCTCCCACACCCCGGTGCCCGGCGCGATCAGCACGACCAGCAGAGCCCCGCGTCCGAGCCGGTCCCGCAGCGGTACGAAGGTGCCGTCCTCCGCCGTCACCTCCACATCCACGACCTGGGTGCCCGGCAGTGTGTCGACCGGAGTCTCCGCGGCGGCGCGTGGAGGCATGAGAGGCGAGTCGGAGTACGCCCCCGGCGCGCCCAGTGCCCCGCGCCCCAGGTGTCCGTCGGCCAGCAGCGCGTCGTGGCCCCGGCCGGAGCCGGGGACGTAGGACCGCAGCCCCTTGCCGCCGCGCAGCAGGGGCAGTACCTGGTCGGCGGCGCGCAACCGGGCGGCGACGACCGCGCGCCGTTCCGTCTGGTAGCTGTCGAGCAGGGTCTCGTGGGGGCCGTGGTGCCAGGCCAGGGCCAGTTTCCAGGCGAGGTTGTCGGCGTCCCGCAGTCCCTCGTCCAGACCCTGGGTGCCGAGTGCCCCGAGCAGGTGGGCCGCGTCGCCGGCGAGGAAGACCCGGCCGACCCGCCAGCGCCGGGCGAGCCGGTGGTGCACGGTGTGGACGCCGGTGTCCAGCAGGTCGTAGGGCGGTGTCGAGCCGCCTGTCCAGCCGGCGAGGGTCTCGCGGACGCGGGCCACGAGGAGTTCGGGCGTCACCAGGTCCTTGCCCGGTGGCAGGAGCCAGTCGAGGCGCCAGAGACCCTCGTCGAGGGGTCGCGCGGTGATCTCCCCGCCGGACGGGCCCGCCGTGCGCCACGGTGGCATGCGGTGCAGCAACGCTTCGCCCGGCCAGGGGAGTTCGGCGCGCAATGCCGCCACCGCGTGTCGTTCCACCGCCGTACGGCCGGGGAAGCGGATGTCCTGGAGCTTGCGGACCGTGGAGCGGGGGCCGTCGCACCCGACCAGGTAACTGCCGCGCCACCAGGTGCTCTTGGGGCCACGGGTGTGGGCCGTGACGCCGGACTTCTCCTGTTCGAGGGCGTCGAGCCGGCTCTCCACGGCGATCTTGACGAGCCGCTCACCGGCGATGGCCTCGCGCAGGGCGGCGGTCAGGACGTGCTGGGCGATGTGGAGCGGGGGGAGGTCGGCGGAACCCTCCACGACGGCGTCGTGGCCGCCGCGGGCGGCCTTCGCGCCGTCCCGGGGCGGGATGCCCGGCTCCTCGAAGTCGGCTTCCCCGAACCTGACCTGACGCATCACCTGCTTGCGCCGCATCGACCGCCATCCGGCCCAGCGGAAGCCGATCCGGGAGAGCGGGGCTCCGGACAACCGTTCCAGCAGTGCGGCCGTGTCCTCGTTCAGGACGACCGTCCGTGCGAGCCGCTGCTCGTCCTTCCCCGGTCCCTCGTCGAGGACCACGGACGGGACGTCCTGGCGCGCCAGCGCGAGGGCGAGCGTGAGCCCCACGGGCCCCGCACCGACGATGATCACCGGATCCACGGCGCGGCGCCCCCTGCCCGACGCGACGTCCCGGCGGACGTGGGTGAACAGGAAGTTGGAGCAGGGTGCACGATCACAGAACGTATGCAACCCATTGCCGGTGCTTGCGTCAAGTGACGGAGGGCAGTGGCGATCATGCCACTGCCCTCCGGGGAGCGAATCGGGGGACATCCTGGGGGGATGTCACCTGATCACCTGTCAGGTGCCTGCTTCGCCATCGCCATCGCCGCCGGCGACACCGCCCATGCCGACGCCTGCGCCCGCGCCGGTCGCCGCGGTGCCCTCGATCGCCGCCGGGCCCAGCACCACCCCGGTCGACTTCTTGCCCCGCCGCAGCCGCTGCTCCAGCCAGCTCGCGAAGCTGGTGATGATGAAGTTCAGGACGATGTAGATGATCGCGACGACGACGAAGCTGGGCACGACGTTGGCGTACACCGCCGCCAGCGTCGCGCGTCCGCTGAGCAGTTCGGTGAACCCGATCATCACGCCGCCGAGCGCGGTGTCCTTCACGATGACCACGAGCTGGCTGACGATGGCCGGCAGCATCACGGTGACGGCCTGCGGCAGCAGGATGGAGGACATCGTCTGGCCCTTGCGCAGACCGATCGCCTGGGCGGCCTCCGTCTGGCCCTTGGGCAGGGCGAGGATACCGGCGCGCACGACCTCGGCGAGGACCGAGGCGTTGTACAGCACCAGACCGGCAACGACCGCCCAGAGCTGCCGTTGCTCGGTGGTGACGTTCATCGAGCGGGCGATGACCTCGTTGGCGAACAGCATCAGCAGCAGGACCGGGATGGCCCGGAAGAACTCGACCACCGCACCGGCCGGGATGCGGACCCACAGGTGGTCGGAGAGGCGTGCGATGCCGAAGAGCGCGCCGAGGGGCAGGGCGATCACGATGGAGAGCGCCATGGCCTTGAGCGTGTTGACGAGACCGGGCAGCAGATACGTCGTCCAGGCCTCGGAGGTGAAGAACGGCTTCCAGAGCTTCCACTCCAGCTGGTTCCTGCTGTCCAGCGCTCCCCAGAGCCACCACGCGAGGAGGGCGAGCAGGACGACGAAGACCACCGTGAGGATCACGTTGCGCCGTTTGGCCCGGGGGCCGGGGGCGTCGTAGAGAACGGAGCTCATCGCTTCACCGCCAGTCGCTTGCTCAGCCAGCCCAGGATCAGGCCGGTGGGAAGGGTCAGAACCACGAATCCGAAGGCGAAGATCCCACCGATGAGCAGAGTCTGCGCCTCCTTCTCGATCATGCCCTTCATGAGGTAGGCGGCCTCCCACACACCGATCGCCGCGGCCACGGTCGTGTTCTTGGTCAGCGCGATCAGTACGTTGGCCAGCGGTCCGATGACGGACCGGAACGCCTGCGGCAGCACGATGAGGCCGAGGACCTGGCTGAAGCTCAGTCCGATGGCGCGTGCCGCCTCGGCCTGACCGACGGGAACGGTGTTGATGCCGGAGCGCAGCGCCTCGCAGACGAAGGCCGCGGTGTAGGCCACGAAACCGAGAATGGCGAGTCGGAACGCCGTGAGCTTGACGTCGTTGCCCGCGCCCATCGTCACCCGGAAGATGTCGGCGAGGCCGAGCGAGGTGAAGACGATGATGACGGTCAGCGGGATGTTCCGCACGACGTTCACATAGACGGTGCCGAAGCCGCGCATGAGGGGCACGGGGCTGACGCGCATGGCGGCCAGCAGGGTTCCCCAGATCAGGGAGCCGATGGCTGAGAAGACGGTGAGCTTGACCGTCATCCAGAACGCACCCAAGAAGGTTGGGTCGTTGTAAGTCGAAAGGAAGTCGAACACTGTCTCCCGCGCTTCCGGGTGTGTGGCATACGTGGCAGGCGCAGAGCGCCGCCGCCCTGACCGCGCCTTGCGGCGGGCGGCGGCGCGACAACGAGATCCGCGCTGGTGGCGGATGTCCGCTGACTAGGCGATGACGCCGATCTTCGGGGCGGGCTCGTTCTTGTAGTTGGCCGGGCCGAAGTTCTCCTTGACCGCGGTCTCCCACGCGCCGTCGCTGACCATCTTCTCCAGGGCGGCGTTGATCTTGTCGACGGTCGCCTTGTCGCCCTTCTTGACACCGATGCCGTAGTTCTCGTTGCTGAGCTTCAGGCCCGCGAGCTTGAACTGACCCTTGTAGTTCTCCTGCGCGGCGAAGCCCGCGAGGATCGAGTCGTCGGTCGTCACGGCGTCCACGGCACCGCTCTGCAGGCCGGCGATGCACTCCGAGTAGCCGCCGTACTCCTTGAGCTGGGCCTTCGGGGCGATGTCCTTCTTGACGTTCTCCGCCGAGGTTGAGCCGGTCACCGAGCAGAGGGTCTTGCCGTTGAGGTCCGTGCCCTTGGCGATGTCCGAGTCGGCCTTGACCAGCAGGTCCTGGTGGGCCAGCAGGTACGGGCCGGCGAAGTCGACGAGCTTCTTGCGCTCGTCGTTGATCGAGTACGTCGCCGCGATGAACTTGACGTCGCCGCGGGCCAGCGCGTTCTCGCGGTCGGCGCTCTTGGTCTCGACGAACTCGATCTGCTTGGCGTCGTAGCCGAGCTCCTTGGCCACGTACGTCGCCACGTCGACGTCGAAGCCGGAGAAGGAACCGTCCGGGTTCTTCAGGCCGAGGCCGGGCTGGTCGTACTTGATGCCGATCTTGATCTTGCCGCCGCCGCTGGAACCGGAGTCGGAGCCGCCGTCGTTGCCGTTGCTGTCGTCGCCGCCGCACGCGGTGGCGGTCAGGGCGAGGACGAGGGCGGCGGCTGCTGCGGCGGAGGCCTTGCGGAGCTTCATGGTGAACATCCTTTGCGTGGTGAAGAGATGCGGACCGTCATGGTGCGGGTGCCGGGGGCCGGAAAGGGCGTCGGCGGGGCCGTCAGTGGTGCAGGATCTTCGAGAGGAAGTCCTTGGCCCGGTCGCTGCGGGGGTTGCTGAAGAACTGGTCCGGCACAGCCTCTTCGACGATGCGGCCGTCCGCCATGAACACCACCCGATTGGCGGCCGAACGGGCGAAGCCCATCTCATGGGTGACCACGACCATCGTCATGCCGTCCCGGGCCAGCTGCTGCATGACTTCCAGGACCTCGTTGATCATCTCGGGGTCCAGCGCCGAGGTCGGCTCGTCGAAGAGCATGACCTTGGGGTCCATGGCCAGCGCCCGCGCGATCGCGACACGCTGCTGCTGACCGCCGGAGAGCTGTGCGGGGTACTTGTCCGCCTGGGTGCCCACGCCGACCCGGTCGAGCAGGTTCCGTGCCTTCTCCTCGGCCTGCTTCTTGTCGGTCTTGCGGACCTTGAGCTGCCCCAGCATCACGTTCTCGAGCACGGTCTTGTGCGCGAAGAGATTGAACGACTGGAACACCATGCCGACGTCCGCCCGCAGTCGTGCGAGCGCCTTGCCCTCCGCGGGCAGCGGCTTGCCGTCGATCGTGATGTCGCCGGAGTCGATCGACTCCAGCCGGTTGATGGTGCGGCACAGGGTGGACTTACCGGACCCGGAGGGGCCGATCACCACGACGACCTCGCCCCTGGTGATCGTCAGATCGATGTCCTGGAGTACGTGCAACGCGCCGAAGTGCTTGTTGACGCTTTTCAGGACGACCAGGTCGTCGGCCGCGGGCACCGCGTCCTTGACCACCGAAACTTCGGTCATCGCTTTGGGCTCCGTCTTCCTCGGTTTCGGAGGACAGTAGTGACCGGCGACGACCAGCGTCATTACATCTGAGCGAGAATTGAGCATAACGATCTGGTAGCCGGACGGACACTGCACGTGACGGGCCCGGGCGGGGTGTTTCGGCTGGATAACGGAACTCGTTCGGAACCCGTCCGGCCTTGACGGCGTCCTCACTCATCAGTGTGACTGCGAAGGGGCCGATGTGCGCGTGCCCGGCATGCGAATCCGCGTAATGTGTGCCAGCCGAGACGCACACATGACCGAAACGCATGACCCACCGAGCAGGAAGGGGCCGGAATGAGGCTGCTCCTCGTCGAGGACGACAACCACGTCGCCGCCGCCCTGTCCGCGGTCCTGGCCCGGCACGGCTTCGACGTCACCCACGCCCGCAGCGGCGAGGAGGCGCTCCAGGCGCTCGTCCCCGAGGGCAACGGCTTCGGAGTCGTCCTGCTCGACCTCGGCCTGCCCGACCAGGACGGCTACGAGGTCTGCGGCAAGATCCGCAAGCGCACCAGCACCCCGGTGATCATGGTGACGGCCCGCTCCGATGTACGGTCCCGGATCCACGGCCTCAACCTCGGCGCCGACGACTACGTGGTCAAGCCCTACGACACCGGCGAGCTGCTCGCCCGGATCCACGCCGTCGCCCGCCGCCGGGCCCCCGACGAGGCCGCGGCCCCCGGCGACAGCGGGCTACGGCTCGGGTCCGTGCTCATCGAGCTGCCCACCCGGCAGGTCAGCGTGGACGGCGCGGTCGTCCAGCTGACCCGCAAGGAGTTCGATCTGCTCGCGCTGCTGGCCCAGCGGCCCGGTGTCGTCTTCCGCCGGGAACAGATCATCAGCGAGGTGTGGCGGACCAGTTGGGAGGGGACCGGCCGCACCCTGGAAGTACACGTCGCCTCCCTGCGGTCGAAGCTGCGGATGCCCGCCCTGATCGAGACGGTGCGCGGGGTCGGCTATCGGCTGGTCGCCCCGACGCCGTAGCGTGCCCGCGTGCGCACTCGTCTTCTTCCGCTGCTCATCGTCCTGATGGCCGCCGTGCTGCTGGCCCTCGGCATTCCGCTGGCGGTGAGCCTCGCGGCGGCGCGGCAGCAGGAGGTGGTCGTCGACCGCATCGACGACACGGCGCGCTTCGCGGCCCTCGCCCAGTTCGTCACCGAACGCCCGAGCGGATCCCGCGTGGACACCACGGACGGCCGCGGCGAGACCCTCCAGCGGGAGCTGGAGCAGTACTACCGGGTGTACGGCATCAAGGCCGGCGTGTTCTACCGGGAGAAGAGCCAGCCGGCCATGGCCAACGCTCCCCTGGAATGGGGCCGGCCCACCGAGGGGGAGGGACTCGCCGCCTTCGAGGAGGCGCTGCTGGGGCGGCGCCCGCACGACCCGAAGCAGGTGTGGCCCTGGCAGGAGGGGCGGCTCGTCGTCGCGTCCCCCGTCATCCACGACGGTGACGTCGTCGCGGCCGTCGTCACCGACTCGCCCACCGACCAGATGCGCTCCAAGATCCTGCGCGGCTGGCTGATCATCGGCGCGGGCGAGGCCGCCGCGATGCTCCTCGCCGTCGGCGCCGCGCTGCGGCTCACGGGCTGGGTCCTCAAGCCCGTACGTGTCCTCGACGTCACCACCCACGCCATCGCCTCGGGACGCCTCAAGTCACGGGTCGCGGCGGCCGGCGGACCACCCGAACTGCGGCGCCTGGCACGGTCGTTCAACGAGATGGCCGACAACGTCGAGGACGTGCTGGAACAACAGCGCGCCTTCGTCGCCGACGCCTCGCACCAACTCCGCAACCCGCTCGCCGCGTTGCTGCTCCGCATCGACCTGCTCGCGCTCGAACTGCCCGAGGGCAACGAGGAGATCGCCTCCGTCCGCACCGAGGGCAAACGGCTCGCGTCGGTCCTCGACGACCTGCTCGACCTGGCGCTCGCCGAGCACGCGGAGTCCGATCTGCGGCTCATCGACGTGGGCGAGCTGACCGCCGAGCGCGTCGCGTCCTGGTCGCCGCTGGCCCACGACAAGGGCGTGTCGCTGGTCGGCACCTGCCCGGCCACCACCGCCTGGGCCGATCCCATCGCCCTGTCCAGCGCCCTGGACGCGGTGATCGACAACGCGCTGAAGTTCACGCCGGCCGGGGAACGTGTCGAGGTCCGGGTCGCCTCGAACGGTGAGACGTCCTCGGTCGTGGTCACCGACGGTGGGCCCGGCCTCAGCGACGAGGAGCTGGAGCGCGTCGGCGACCGCTTCTGGCGCAGCACCGCCCACCAGAACATCAAGGGCTCGGGTCTCGGGCTCTCCATCTCCCGTGCGCTGATCGCGGCGGGCGGCGGCTCCATCGCCTACGCCCACCACGAGCCGCACGGGCTGCGGGTCACGGTGACGGTGCCCCGGTCGCGTCCGCCGGTCTGAGCGGTCTGAGCGGTCTGAGCGGTCCGAGAGGGATGGGGAGGACCGTGCGAGAGGCCGTTGTGCGGCGCCCCTGGCGGACTACGGCTTCACCGACCGGTAGTACGCCCTCGCGCCACGGTGCAGCCGCAGCGGGTCCGTGTAGATCGCGGTGCGCAGATCCACCACCTGGGCCGCGTGGACGTGCTGGCCGATGTTGTCCCGGCTCTTGAGGACGACGCGGGTCAGCCACTCGGTGAGGCGGGGATCCATGTCCGCGCGGGTGATGAGCAGGTTCGCCACGGTGAGGGTGGGCACCGGGGCCGTGAGGATGGTCGGGTAGGCGTCGGCGGGCATCACGGACGCCCGGTAGTGACTGAAGACCCCGCCCTGGTCGTGCAGCGCCGCCACCAGGTCGCTGCGGATCGGGACGAACCGGAAGGCGTACTTCTCCTTCTCCGCGAGGTCCGTCAGCCCCTTCGTGGGCAGGCCGCCCGACCAGAAGAAGGCGTCGATCCTCCCGGTGCGCAGGGCGTCGGGGCTCGTGCCGATGGTGTCGCGCCGCGCGTCTATGTCCTTGTCGATGTCGAGCCCGTCCGCCTCCAGCAGGCGTTCGGCGATCAGCCGTACGCCGGAGCCCTCGGGGCCGACGGCGACCCGCTTGCCCTTCAGCTCCGAGACGTTCTGGATGGTCGAGTCGGCCGGGACCACCAGCTGCACGTAGTCGTCGTACAGCCGGGCCACCCCGCGCAGCTGATCGGCGCCGGGCTGGTCCTCGTCGATGTACGTCTGGACGGCGTCGGCGGCGGCGATGGCGAAGTCGGCCTGCCCGGTGGCCACCCGGCGGACGTTCGTCTGGGAGCCGTTGCTCGGCATGAGCTGGACCCGCAGCTTGGGCATGTCCCCGGCGATCGCGTTCCGCAGGCGGCTGCCGTACTCCTGGTAGACGCCCCGCTCGGCTCCCGTGGTCACCGTGATCGTCCCGTTCGGGGGCTCCTCGCTCGGCCACAGCCACCACGCGAGCAGCCCGAGGACCACCAGCGAAGCCATCGAGCCCAGCAGCGCGTGCCGCCTGCCGATGCGGGGGAGTACCTGGACCATGCGACGAAATCCTGCCAGGTCACCGGGCGGGCGGCCAGGGTCGGACCCATCCGGTGCGAGCTCGTGACCTCGGCGACGCCGGACCCCTGCGGGGCGGGGTCCGGCGGCCGGGGCCGACGAGGGGGGTCAGCGGCCGGTGGCCACGGCCGTGCGCAGGCGCTCCAGCTCCCCGTACATGACCTCGCCCGGGCACTCCGTCGCCATCCAGTCCCGGTGGCCGCTGATCTCCGCGACCTCCTTCTGGGTGCCGTTGACCGGGTTGGTGTACGTCACGCGGGCCTGCGGGTCCACGCCGTGCTGGCGGACCAGGACCTTCACGAGCCGGGTCAGCGCGGCGCGGGCGGCCTCCTTGGGGCCCTGCTCGGTGAAGGTGCCCAGCAGGGCGATGCCGAGGTTGCCGGAGTTGAAGCCGCCGACGTGGAAGGCGGTCACCACCTTGCCGTCGGCGTCGTGCGCGGGCAGGCCGTCGTCACCGGAGTAGCGGCCCTCGTAGATACGGCCCTCCTCGTCGATGAGGAAGTGGTAGCCGATGTCGCCCCAGTCGTTGGTGACGGCGTGCAGCTGGTAGATCGCGCGGACCGTGGCGGCCGGGTCCGGGTCGTCGTTGGCCATGGCCGTGTGGTGCACGGTGATCGTCTGGAACGGGTAGAACGCGGTCGGGGTGTTCTCGGTGCCGTCCGCCTTGAACCGCAGCGACTCGTCGGCGCCCCAGGCGGCCCGGGTCAGGTACTGGACACCTCGGACGCGCGTGGGGTCGCTCGGCACCTTCACCTTCCGGTCCGGCCCGTGCTTGCAGTCGAGCGCCAGCGAACGCAGCCCGGTGGCTCCGTCGGGCGCCTTCAGTTCGTAGCCGGCGGCCTGGTCGGCCGCGAGCAGCACACCGCCGCCGTTGGCGACCGAGCAGCCACCGTCGCCGAGGGACCGCCACTCGCCCTGGGCGCCGTCGGCGTCCGTCAGTCTGATGCCGCCGCCGGTGGTCTCGTCGGTGCCGCCCCAGCGCACGCCCACGTAGCCGATGGGGAAGGCCGCCTCGACGGGTGCCTCGCCGGTGGCGGCCTCGCTGCGGGTCTTCGGGAAGGTCTCGGTCGTGGTGCCGGCCGCCGATCCTTCGGCGCCGGTGTCCGAGGACGGGGCGGTGCCGGAGTCACCGGTCGTGGCCATCACGGTCGGCGTGATCACGGCGCCGGCCGCGACCGCGCCGGCCGCGCCGATCACCGTACGGCGGGTCACCCGGGAGGTGGCCCGATGGCTGGGGGAGGTGGGGGGAACGCTCACGGTGGGGTCCTCAATGCTCGGGGTGGTACGTGAAGACACAACGGAGCGTACGGAGTGGAGTCACAGGTTCCGGCACCGGCCCCCCTGTGCTGACATAGCGTCAAAGATCCATGACAGCAGGGGACTTGGGCGTCATGAGCGTACGAGACCGACGGAACTGTCGAAGGAGGGCGGCCGGTCGGTAGGGTCGCCGGATGAGTTCCTCTCCCGCTCGCCTGGTCCGTGAGTTCCACCAAGCCTTCGGCCTCGACGTCCGTACCGCCCCCACCGAGGTCTCGCCCGAGCTGGCCGCCCACCGGGGGGAGTTGCTGGCCGAGGAGGCCGCCGAGGTCGCCGAGGTGGCGGTCGACGGGCCCCTCGACCGGCTGGCTCACGAACTGGCCGACGTGGTGTACGTGGCGTACGGCACCGCTCTCGTCCACGGCATCGACCTGGACGCGGTGATCGCCGAGATCCACCGCTCGAACATGACCAAGCTGGGCCCCGACGGGCGGGTCGCCCGCCGGGCCGACGGCAAGGTGCTCAAGGGGGACCACTACCGGGCACCCGATGTCTCCTCGGTCCTGCGGAAACAGGGCTGGGCGGGCTGAGCCCCCGCGGGGGGCCAGGCTCAGAAACGGCCGGACAGGGACTCGTCGTCCGAGCCGTTCGCGACGGCGGTGACGGTGTAGAGGTCGCGGCCCGCGTCGCGTCGGCCCTGGGCGTGGTCGTACTGGACCTTGAAGACATAGGTGCCGGGGGCGAGGGTGACACCCGACTTCAGGGTCATGACGTACCCGATCTGGTCGCCGGTGGCGTTCTGGCCCACGGCGATCTTGTCGCCCAGGGAGGTCCAGGCGCCCGTGCTGGACACTCCGCCGGTCTGGATGACGCGGACGACGACCTTGAGCGAGGTGAGCGGCTTGGTGGACTTGACGGTGACGGTGCTCTGGTCCCAGTAGTCGTTCGAGTCGGCCTCCACGCTTCCGTCGGCCCACAGATAGCCGGACGTCGACCCGGACTCGGTGTTCTGGGTGGTCGAGGACTTCTCCTCGGTGCCGGTCGAGCCCGTCGAGCCCGTCGAGCCCGTCGAGCCGGTGGAGCCGGTCGAACCCGAGGTGCTGGCGCCCGTGGTTCCGCCCGTGTCGGACCCGGAGTCGGTGTCCGGTGCCGGCTCCGCCGCGCCGCCCGTCCCCGCTCCCGCTCCGCCGCTGACCGGGACGTAGACGACGTCCGGGTCGTCCTTGCCCTTGCCCTCGCCCTTGGCCCGGTCCGTCGGCGACGGGTCGACCGCCGCCTTCTTGGTGTCGCCGGGGACGGACTGGTCGTCGGCCGGTTCGTCGGCCGCCGTGGTCACCTTCTCGGACGAACCGCCGCTCCAGTCGATGGCGGCCACGGCCGTGGCGGAGCCGGCGATCACCAGGACCGCGGCGGCGGAGCCACCGATCGCCTTCCACACCCGGCGGCCGGGCAGGAAGCCGCGGAGCGGGACGCGGGTCCTGCGGGCGAAGAGGTCGGCGAACTCGCCGTCCCGGCGGTCGCTTCGGTCGGGTGAGTGCGGCATGGGGGCGGTCCTTGTCCTTGGTGGTGGGTCCGTGCGGGTGGGCGCGGCGGCGGGTGGTGCGACGGGTACGGGTGGTGGAACGGGGGCGGGTGGTGAACGGGTACGGCGCTCGGTTCACAGGGTCTGGGGGATGTCCTCCGGTCTGAGGGTCATCACGTCCGCCTCCGAGGCCTCCGGCAGTTCGGCGACCCGGTACGCCTGGCGTTCCGTCATGGCCTGGAAGAGCTGGCGTGCCGTGCGGCCGTTGCCGAAGCCACGGTCGCGGGGCATGGCGTCGAAGCGTGCGGTGAGCTCCGTGACGGCGTCCGGGGTCAGTTCGTACTGGTGCTGGGCGGCCTGGTGTTCGACGATGCTGACCAGTTCGGCGCCGCTGTAGTCGTCGAAGAGCAGGGTGCGGTTGAAGCGGGAGGCCAGGCCGGGGTTGGAGCGGACGAAGACCTCCATCTCCTTGAGGTATCCGGCGACGATGACCACCACGTCGTCGCGGTGGTCCTCCATCAGCTTCAGCAGGGTGGCGATGGCCTCCTGGCCGAAGTCGTTGGTCCCGGCGTACTGGGTGAGGGAGTACGCCTCGTCGATGAACAGCACACCGCCCCGGGCCTGTTGGAAGACCCGGGTGGTCTTCGGGCCGGTGTGGCCGACGTACTCGCCGACCAGGGCGGAGCGGTCGGCCTCGACCAGATGGCCGCGCTCCAGCAGGCCGACGGCGGCGAGGATCCGGCCGTAGAGACGGGCGATGGTGGTCTTGCCGGTGCCCGGGTTGCCGGTGAAGACGAGGTGGCGGCTGAGCGGGGGCGGGGCCAGGCCCATCTCCTCCCGGCGGCGGACCATCTGCATCAGTTTGACCAGGGACGAGACGTCGTTCTTGACGCGCTCCAGACCCGCGAGACCCTGGAGTTCGGCGAGCAGGTCGTCCAGGGTGTCCTCGTCGGGTGCCTCGGTCTCCCGCGCGGTGGTCCCGGCGCCCGCCGCCTCCGGCCCCCCGGCCGCCGACAGGGCCTGTTCGGCGCCGGTCGGCAGGGACGGGTTCTTCACGTCCCGCGAGACGCAGTCGTCGAAGACCGGGCGGGCGCCCTTCTCCAGCGCCACGTCCTCCTCGCTGTCGCGGACCAGACAGCCGCGCAGCACGGGCGCCCCGCCCGTCGAGACGTGCAGGGCGGGGAAGGCGGCGCCGTCGGTGCCCGCGCCGCTGAAGACGCAGTCCTCGAAGGTGCCGCGGGCCTTCTCGCCCACGAACAGGCTGTTCTTGCCGGTCCGGGCGACCGTCACGGCCCGGATCCGGGGTTCGGCGCGGGGGCCCACGACGACGCCGGAGCCTGCCGCGTCCCGGACCGTGCAGCCCTCGACGCTGGGGGCGGCGCGCTCGCCGATCACCAGGCCCGCCGTGCCGGTCCCGCTGATCCGGCAGTCCCGCAGCACCGGCGTGGTTTCCGTGCCGCAGGAGATCCCGGACCGTTCGGCGCCCACGACATCGCACTCCTCCAGGACCACGGTCCCGGACGACTCGGTGGTGATCCCGGCCCGGCCGCGCACGACGGACAGCCCGCGCATCCGCGCCTCGGCGGCCCCGTCGATCCGCACCCCGGACAGCCCGCAGTCCGAGATCCGGCCGCCCTCCACGGTCAGCCCGGCCCGGTCGGTGGCCCGGATGCCGTGTTCGGCGGAGGAGCCGATCCGGCAGGCGGTGAGCGTCACCCGGGAGTCGTCGCAGGCGTGCACCGCGCTGAACGAGCACGCCGTCAGGTCGCCGGTGTCCACCCGTACCTCGGCGCGGCCGCCCGCCAGCAGCCCGTTCGCCCGGCTGCCCGTCACCGAGGTGCCCTCGGCCGACAGCCGGGCCGCCCCCCGGGCCACCAGACCCGAGCCGTGCGCCCCGTCCACCTGGCAGTCCACCAGCTCGGCGCGGCCCTCGTCCTCCACGCTCACCCCGGGCCCCGAACCGTCCCGCAGCCGGCAACCGAGCATCAGCACATCGCCGCCGCCGGAGACGGCGACCCCGTCCCCGCCGGTGCGCAGCACCTCGCAGCGGACGAGCACCACCCCGCCCTCGGCGGACTCCGCGTTCCCCGAGGGCGATGCGGAGCGCGCCGAACTGCCCAGCACCCGCACCCCCTCGGCGGCCGTGTCCGTCACACGGCAGTCCCGCGCGGTGACGGAGGCGTCGTCCTCCACCAGCAGCCCGCTGCGCCCGGGGCCGGAGATCCGGCACTCCCGCAGGGCCGCGCGGGCGCCGCCCCGGACCCGGACACCGGACCCGGTGACCCGCCGTACCGTCAGCTCGTCGGCCTCGGCGGTGGCCCGGGAGCCGACGACGACACCGGTTCCCTCGACGTCCTCGACCACGACCCGGGTCAGCCGCGCCGATCCGGTGGTGTTGAGGTGCACGGCCGCCAGCTCGGCCCCCGCCACACGGCAGTCCGTCAGGGCGAGCGACGCGTCACCGCCCGCCTCGACGCGGCCGCCGGACACGTCGCAGCCGTCCAGCTCCAGATCCCCGGCGTCCACCAGCACGGCGGGCAGCCCCGGGTCCTGGCCGACCAAAACGAGGTCCTCTACGTACACGTCCCGCGCGGCCACCTCCAGCACCGGGCGGCCGGGGGAGGCCGCAAGCAGCCGTACGGCGTGCCGCGCGCCCTCCTCCGGCAGCAGCCGCACCGCACGGTCGATCACCAGGTGTTCGACGTACTCGCCGGGGGCGACATGGATCTCGTCGCCGTCGCGGGCGGCGCGCAGGGCGGAGGCGATGCTGCGATGGGCGCCGCGTCCCTTGGGGGCGACCCGGTGCACGGTGGCGGTGGGGATCACAGGAGTTCCGTTCCGTCGGGCAGGGCGACCGGGTCGATGGTGAGCGGCGGCTGCGGGGGTGTGGGGGGCCGTATCGGCGCGGTGAGGGCGGCCGGGGTGGTTGCCGGGGTCGTGGTGCTCGCCGGGGGCGGGAAGGCGCGCGAGGGCTGGATGTCGGCGTTCTTGTTGTTGAGCCCGTAGTTGAGGGTGCCCGCGCCCAGTGCCTCGGCGATCTGCCAGATCAGCTCGCCGGGGCCGCCGCGGTGGAAGAGCCGGGAGCCCGCCGTGGCGTGCACGCCGTAGCGCAGCAGACCGCTGGTGACCCCCGCGAAGGCGCTCGCCGCCGCGCCCCACGCGCCCGCTTCGAGCGCGTCGACGCCGGTGCGCTTCTGGCCGTCGACCCCGAACACGGCCGCGTTGACGGTGCTGTTGACGAAACCGGTGAGGACGCCGACGCCCAGGTTGTTGAAGAAGTCGTAGGTGCCGGAACGCCAGCGGGTGGGGTTCTCGAACACGGTCCATTCGCCGTCCCAGTCGTCGTTGGAGGCGAGCGGGTGGCGGTGCCAGTCCTGTCCCTGGTCGAGGTTGGTCAGGCCGTACTTGAGGTAGCCGAGGCGGGTGGTGTCGTAGGCGACGTTGACGCCGACGCGGATGCCGCCGCCGATCGCGCCGTTGAGCGCCGCCCGCTGCAGGGCCGTGGTCAGGTCGAACTTCTTGTTGTCGAGGTCGGCGACGATCGCGGAGACGGCGAAGCTGGTGCCGAACTCGATGAGATAGCCCATGGTGAAGTCGGTGACGGCCTTGCGGATCTGGTGCCGCCACATCGGCATGGCGGCCGAGGAGCCGTCCTCGACACCGGTCCAGATCTCGTGGAACACATCGCGGAACTCACGGTTGTAGCCGCGCAGTTCGGTGGTGTAGCCGCGGAAGTCGACCTCGCGCCCGACCAGTCGCCAGCTGCGGTGCCCGTCGAGGCCCACCTCGCCGCCGACCCTGGGGAGGCTGCTGATCTCGGGCAGCTTGGCGATGTCGAAGTTCGACCAGCGGCCGAACGCGTCGGTGGCCCAGACCCGTCCGGTGATGGTGCGCTGGGCCACCAGCCGGCCGTCCTGGTACTCGCGCCACTGGTTCCACAGCGGCTCCGACTCCCGGAAGCGGCCCTCGACCCCCTCCACCGGATCCCGGCGGCGGAGCGCCTTGCCCATGTCGAACTCCTGCCAGACCTCCCGGTTCACGGTGGCCGACACATCCGGCTCGAAGTGCCGCGCGGAGCGCGCGAGGAGGTCGGACAGGGAGATCCGGCCGGACTGCACGGGCGGCGGGGCGGCCCGCTCGTTCACCGTGTACGCGTACTCGCGGACCCGGCCGCCGTCCCGGAACCGTACGGCGTCGGTGCCGATGTGGTCGGTCCAGCGGCCCTTGGCGAGGTCCTGGTAGGTGCGGATGCCCTGGGACTCGACCGTCCCGTCCGCGTTGATCTTCCGCCAGGACCAGGTGCCGCCGGGCTCGCGGGTGGCGTCCACCCAGACGGAGCCGTTGTCGGTGGCGTTGCGCTCGCGGATCGCGTCGCCGCGACGGCCGTCGGGCAGCCGCTCGAAATCGATGAACGAGTCGTCCCAGGTGCTGGTGTGCACCAGGGAGCCGCGGTTCTGGATACGGACGCCCTCCGTGACCTGTCCGTCAGGGCCGGTGGCCGTCCAGGTCCAGTGGTCCTTGCGGGGGTCGCCGTGCGCCTCGACGTACAGCTCGCCCCAGTGGTCCCGCCGGCCGGTGATCTGCAGCTGGGTGTTCTTGTCGACCCACACTCCGGTCACGTCGTCGGCGCCGATGCCGCGCGCCGGGTTCTCGGCGAGGTACTCGCGCACCCCGGTGCCCTGGGAACGCAGGGACAGCAGCTCGTCGCCCGCCGCGTTCTTGAAGACGTCCACGAAGCCGCCGTCGGCGGAGACGTACCGGGTGCCGGTCCTGCCGCTCTTCGTGTCCAGCCAGGGCAGCTCGTACGCGTCCGCCGAGCCGCTCCACTTCGGGGCCGGGGCCCACTGCTTGGGGTCGGCGGCGCTGCGGCCCACCTCGACGACGTTGCCGTTCTCCAGGGTGCGGGTCTCACGGACGACCCGGCCGAACTGGTCGACGTCCTGCCAGCCGCGGCCGGCGTGCGCGACCAGCCGGACCCCCCGCAGCTTGGCGCCGTCGGCGGCGGTCTCCGTCCACGTGGACACCTGGAACATGGAGTCGCCGGTGACGAAGTTGCGGAAGAACCCGTCGAACCGGCCGTGCCCCGCGCGCGGGTACCAGACGGCCGCCGGGAGGCGCTGGTCCGAGATCCGGGCGACGTGCAGGGTGCCGCCGTCCGCCAACTGCGCCATTTCCTCGGTCAGTTCGTCGATGAAGTCGATCGGCTTGTTGTTGGGGCCGACGGCGGTGTGCAGCACCGGGTTGGTCCGCATCCCGCCGGGCGCGGGGCCGGACAGCAGCGGGTGCTCCAGGTACTGGCGGGAGCCGTGGTAGCCGTCCAACGGCCAGACGTCGCCCCGCCGCTGGGCCACGGCCCGCTCCCCGGTGGCCGGGTCGAGGTAGGTGTCCTTGTAGCCGATCCGGGTCCAGGACCAGTCGCGGGTGCCGTGCAGCACCTCGGTGCCGTCCTTGTCGAACCGTGTCCAGGCCCAGCTGCCCTCGGCGTTCTTCTCCGCCCGGATCAGACCGCCGTCGAGGGCCTTGGTGTAGGTGCGCACGTCGAGGATGTCCACCGGGGCCCAGCGGTAGGGGAGCGTGTCGTGGTACGTGCGGCGGTCGCCGTCGAAGATCCGCTCCCCGGCCCGCAGCCGGTTGCCGGCCTCGTCGAACTCCGTCCAGCGGGCCCGCCCGAACCGGTCCAGGTCGAGGTGGAGGACATGTCCGTTGCCGAGCACCTCGCGCTCGAACAGCGTCACCTTGCCCTCGCCGATCAGCTTGTACTGGCCGGTGGCGGACCTCTCCACCTTCGCGGTGTCGAAGCGGCCGGTGAGGGGGGTCCCGGAGTCGTCGAGCCGTACGGCCGTGCCGCCCGTGTGGTCGATCTTCCAGAGCCGGCCGTCGGTCTTGCCGCTCTTGACCCGCACGGCGACGGTCTCCTCCACCAACTTGCCCGCCGGGTCGAACACCGCCCGCTCCAGCGGCAGGGAGCCCTTCGCGGTGGGGACGAGGGCGACCCTGCCGTTGTCGAGCGCCTCCGCTCGGAAGCCGGGCCGGGCGTGGCCCGTCGCGTCCAGGACCTGGGGTGCGCCGCCGGCCTCGAAGCGCAGGACACCCCGGTCGCCGGGCAGGTCGACGTCGCGGAAGGCGTGCACGCCCTCGGGGCCGTAGTGCCATCGCGTGGTGCCGGTCGCGTCGGTGAGGACGACACCGCCGCGCAGTTCGGTGCTCGGGGAGACGGTGAAGAGGTCGTCGGCGGGGCGGGCGCCGACGAAGTCGGCCGCCGTCGGCGTCCAGGGCCCGCCGTCCACCGAGCGGCCGGTGATCCCCAGCTTCAGCCCGTCGAGATAGGTCGGGCCGCCGCGCAGGAAGACCTCCTGGTGGACCAGCGAGCGGTTCGCGTCGAAGCCCAGGGTCACGTCGGACGGGTGGTGGTGCACGGTGTAGCGGCTGCCGCCGGGGCCGCCGTGCGGGGTCGGCGTGACCGTGAAGTCGCCGAGGACGCGGCCCGTCGGGGTCGTGGCCCGCAGGTCTTCGAGGCGGGTCGCGAGCGGCAGGTCCAGATACTCGTCGAGGGCGCCGAGGGCCCCTCGCCGCAGACCCAGCCGGGCCTGTTCGGTCATCTGGCGCAGCTGGTCGGTCAGCAGGTCCGGGCGCAGCCCGAGCCGGTCGAGCGAGGCCGCCGCGTCGTCCGCCAGCCGCTGTACGCCGGGCAGGTCCAGCCCCTGGAACGCGTGCCCGTCGGGGGCGGTGTGCAGGAAGTCCATGGCGCCGGCGATGCCGGACAGATCGACCGGGTCGCCCTCCGGGACCGTACGCAGGCCGGAGGCCTCGTCGAGCGTGCGCTCGAAGACGCGGGCGAGTTCGGCGTTGCCCAGGGCGTCGTCCAGGGTCTCGTGCTCCGGGAGCGAGCCGAGCGGGAAGCGTTCGCCCAGGGTGTCGCCGAGGGCACCGAGGTCGCCGACGTCACCGAGTTCGTCCAGCCGTACGGGCGGGGTGTCCGGCCCGGCCCCCTCGGTGAAGCGGAGGAAGCCGGAGCCCTCCGGGTCGGGCAGGTCCCGGAAGGCGAGCCCGCCGGTGTTGTCGAAGTGGAAGCGTGAGCCGGTGACGGTGTCGGTGAGGGTGAAGCCGCCGGGCAGCCGTGCGGACAGCGTGGCGTCCAGTTCGGTGAACCGGATCGAGCCGGTGGCGCCGGTCACATCGACCCAGACCCGCTCGGTGCCGTCGCCCAAGGGGGTGTGCGTCACCTGGAGTCGCAGGCCCTGCGGCAACCCGTCGTGGGGGAGCGTGGTCTGCCTCCCGAGGAAGGCGCCGTCCGGCGCGAACTCGAAGCGGGTGCCGCCGGTCGGATCGACCACCGCGAACCGGCCGCTGTCGTCCAGCAGTTCGACCGTGAAGTCCGACGCGCGCACCGGTCCGGTCCCGCCGGGGGTGCGGTCGGTGAGTTCGAGCCGGTACGTGCCCTGGGGCGCCTCGTCGGTCGCCGGGAGGCGCGACACCCGTAGGTCGAAGTCCGCCAGGTCGTCCACGCCGGACAGCGGGACGAGGAACGGCTCGTCGGTGCCGGACGGGCCGTCGTCCATCCGCCGGACGCCGTCCAGGCGTGCCTGGAGGTTCGCCCACTCGGTGTCCGACAGGTCGCTGACGTCGGACAACGCGTCGACGCGCGGTGAGTCGGGGCCCAGGACGCGGTTGAGTTCGTCGAGGGAGAGGGGCCGTACGTCCTGGGTCAGGTCGTTCCAGAGGTCGTGGGCGTCTCCGAGTTCGTCGAGGCGTACGGGCGGGGTGTCCGGCCCGGCCCCCTCCGTGATGCGGAGGAAGCCGGAGCTGTCGTGGGCGGGCAGGTCGCGCAGCGCGAGATGGCCGTCGGCGTCGAAGTGGAAGCGGGCACCCGTGCTCGTGTCGGTGACCGTGAAGCCTTGTGGCAGTCGTCCGGAGAGCGTTCCGCCCACGGGGTCGAGCCGGAAGGAAGCGGTGAGGTCCGGTGGACCGGTCAGCTCCAGCACCCTGGTCGTGGTGCCGCCCGCGCCGGTGGAGGTCGTCGTCCTGATCCCCAGACCGGACGGACCGTCCAGGCCCGGCAGCGTGAGCGGCAGCTCCCGCGACTGTGTCAGGCCACCCGGTTCGAAGCGCCACACGGCGGTGGGGCCGTCGGGGCCCGGCATGGGCACGCGCACGACCAGCTCGCTCGCCGTGCCGGAGGCGTCCCGTACCGGCCTGACCGTGGCGCCGGGGACGGGGACTCCGTCCGGGCCGGTCACCTGGATCGGGCGGAGCGCGTCATCGGTGAAGCGCAGCGAGAAGTCGGTGCCGGTCAGCGGCAGTTCCCTGTGCTCCAGGCGCCCCGCGGCGTCGAACTGCCAGCGCACGCCGCCCTGCGGGCCGGTGGCGGTGAAGCCACCGCCCTCCCGCAGGGTGACCGAGGCGCCCGGCAGCCGCGCCGGCCCGCCGTGGGTGGTGGAGTCCAGCACCTCGACGCGTACGGACGCCGGGGCGGCGTCGGTCGCCGGGACCTCCGTGACGCGCAGCCGCAGCCCGGCCACGTCGTCCAGGCCGGACAGGGGAACCTCGCGCACCGAGTGCACGAGTGGGGGAGGGGAGTCGAGCGACTGCCCTCGCAGGGGGGAGGCGCTCAGCTCGGGGGCGGGGGTGGGGCCGACGTCCGGTGTCCCCGTGATCCGGGGCAGGTCGACCCCCGGCAGCTGAGCGGGCCGCGTCACGTCGGTCGCCGGGATGTGCGGCTCGTCGAGGTTGCTCAGCGGCCGGTTCAACTCGCCCGGCAGCGGTCCCCCGCCGGGACGCGGGGGCGCCGGCGGGGCGGACGGGACGGCGGTGGCTGGCGGCCTGACGGGTGCCACGGGCCTCGTGGTGATGTCCTGCCAGGCCTGCGGGTGCCGCAGGCTGATCCACTCGGCCTTGTGACTGGCCGCCGCCATCTTCAGGACGGCATCGGTGCTCTTGTTCTGATGGATGCGCCCGGCGTCCGGATCCCTGGGGAACTCCGCGCGGTACCAGTCCGCGAAGGCGTCCCGGTTCTCCGGCCCGGAGACGAAGTCGTTGATCCTCCGCACGCCGGCCGCCCGGTTCGCGCCCAGCTCCGCCAACGGGTCGGTCACCACGGCGACAGGCGCCTTCTCGTGGGGTACGGCGCCCTTCAGCTCGTCCGGGAGAGAGCGGAACTCGAACAGCAGGGCTCGTTCGCCCCCGACCGTGGCGTTGTTGATGCCGCGTCCGGCCACCTCGTTGCCGTTCAGGATGTACTGCCGCGCGGCGTTCCACACGGGCTCGTCACCGAGGGCCGGGGCCTCGCGCAGGAGTCTCAGCGTCACGGCGCGGTCGCCGGGCGACAGGGAGTCGAGGACGAGGCTCGGCCTGGTCCTGGGCAGTACGGACCACTCGTTCTTCACCGCCGGGTGGGTCAGACCGAGGTAGGGCGGAGCGCCGGCCCAGTCCTCCATGGGGGTGCCGTGCCTGCGGACCAGGTCGGAGGTGAAGTCGATGACGGACTTCAGATAGGTGTACGCGTTCTCGACCTGTTCGGGCGCGTCGAGCGTCTCCCGGGTCAGCGCCGTCCGCAGGGCGTCGTCGTCGCGGAAGGCGGGCTTGTACCAGTGGGCGTGGTCGGCCAGCAGTCTCAGCTCGGGTGTGGCACGGGAGCCGAAGTCCCCGGCTCTGATGCCGATCGTGGCCTGCTGCTGGGTGGTCGGCATGGAGACGGAGGGAATGCCTTCGAGTTCCAGGCCCGACCCCGCCGCGATGACGTGGCGGTCGCTCGTCACCTGCAGCCGGTAGAGCCCGTCGGGGCTGACCATCGACTCCAGCGGCCGGTGGTTGTGGATGCCGAGCCGCTCCTTGAAGACGTCGAGCAGCCACTGGGTCGCGCCGTTGCGGGCGCCGATCGCCCCCTGGTCGCCCAGGCGGGAGGGGTAGGTGATCAGCTCCACGGTGTGCGTCTGCCAGTTGCCCTGCCGGGCCATCGTGAGGTCCGCGGGGTTGGCGTACGCGCCCTTGCTCATGTCCTTGGTGACCATGAGCAGGGGTTCGTCGGTGTCGACCTTCGACACGAAGGCGAAGGTCCGGTCCGCGCTCCCCGGGAGGGCGACGACGAACCCGCCGAGCTCGCTCTCGGTGCCGATGGAGGGGGCGGGGAAGGACGTGTCGAAGCCCGGTGCGACGGCTCGCGGGCCCCGGGCGGACACCGGCGCCCCGGGCAGGTGCGCCGGGGGAGCGGCGGCGGGAACCGGTGGCGGAGCGACGTGGGGTGGGGCGGGCGGCGGCGGGGCGACGCGGGGCGGGGTCGGAACAGCCAGGTCCTCCAAGGACACGCGTTCGCCGACCGGGGGCGGTCCCGCGACCTCGCTCGCCGCGTCGTCCAGGACTCCGGCCCCGGGGAGGGACGCCGGAAGCAGCCGCTCGGGCGGAGTGCCGCCGAGCCCGCCCAGCCCGTCGAGCCCGCCCAGCTCGTCGAGCCGGTGAAGCCCATCGAGCCCGTTGGGATCGTCGAGCCGGGGGACCACGTCGAGCCCGTCGAGGGCCGTCACCGGGCGCCCCGCCGTGTCCGTCACCGGCCGCGCCGCCGTCTCCGGCACCGTCGCCCCGAACGTGTCCAGCCCGGTCGTCGGCGCCCCGTCCGCGGGAAGGTCCACGAACCGGCCGCCCCGGTCGAACACGAACCGCGTCCCGGTCGCCGTGTCGGTCACCGAGAAGCCGCCCGGCAGCCGCCCCGCCAGAGCCCCGTCGAGCCGTACGACGTCGAAGGCACCGTTGCCCAGCCCCGGCGCCGGCCCCGACACCGTCAGCCGGTACGTCGCCGGCTGGGTGCCGCCCGGCAGCTGGGTGAACGTCGTGGTCAGCCGGGATCCGGTCAGCGGGCCACCGACCGGGCCGGACAGGGTCAGCTGTTCCGACAGCCGCGTACCGTCGAGGTCGAAGCGGCCGATCCAGGCGCCGTCGAGCGATTGCACCCGCACCCCGGTGACCACGCCCAGCGCGCCCCTGACGGGTTCGATGGTCCCGCCGCCGGGCAGCGGCACCCCGTCCTCGCCGACGATCCGGGGCAGCGATCCCGGCCCGGCGTCGGCGTCGAAGCGTACGAAGCCGTCGCCGCCCGGGAGCCGGATGTCGGTGAACTGCCGGACCTCGTTCGCGTCGAACACCAGTCGGAGGTCACCGGTCCGGTCGGTGAGCCTGAACCCGCCGTCCTCCAGCGGGGTCCGCTGCCACTCCGTCCGGAAGCCGGTCACGCCCGTGAGGTCGGCCGGGTCCACCACCACGGTGTCCGCCCGGGGCGCGGGCGCGTCGAAGCGGTCGAACCGGAAGTCGTCGGAGAGATGGCCGAGGTCGTCGAGCCGGCTGCCCAGGTCGTTCAGCGAGTCGCCCCTGCTCAGCGAGTCGAGCCCGATCGGGGAGTCGAGCCCGATAGGGGAATCCAGGCCGTTCACCGAGCCGAGGTCGTCGAGCGTGCCGGTCCCGCCCAGGTCGAGCTGGTCCAGCAGCCGCAGCTGGTCGTCGAGGGACAGCCCCTGGAAGTCGAGCGCGCTGAGGCCCGACGTGGCTCCGCCGGTGAGACCCGAGGTGCCCTCGCCGGGCACCCGCAGATCCGCCGCCAGCGCCGGCAGGGGGTCGCTGCCCCGGAAGTTGGGGTTGGGGATCCACTCCAGCAGGTTCTGCTGGGCGTCCATCCGGTACGCGCCCCGGATGAAGTCGGAGGCGATACCGCCGGGGAAGGCGATCTCGTTCTCCGACGCCCAACCCGAGGCCCACCAGGCGTCGGGGCCCATGGAGCGTTCGAAGGTCCGCCCGACGTCGATCCCGCCGGACGCCTCGATCTCGAACTTGTAGATCCCGTCCCAGACGAGGTTCCGGTCGGTCGTGGTGCTGACGAACGCGGACGGCTGGCCGGTCCTGACCATGACGTCGAGGTTGGTCTCCAGCGGATCGCGGACGGTGAACCCCTCGCGGAAGATCTGGTCGAGGGGCCGCCTGCCGCCGATGCGCCACAGCGTCTCGTCGGTCGCGCGCCAGACCGGCGCCGGGGCGATGGCCTGGATGTCGACGGACCGGTCGGCGGCGAACGCCAGCCGGTCCGGCCGTCCGTCGGCGCCGAACCGGGTGACGCCCTCGGGGCCGGTGACCGTGAAGGTTCCGTCGACCATCCGCACCTCGACGTCGGGGACGATCCCGGCGTCGGTCCTGAGCACCCACGTGACGTTCTGCCCGGGCTCCATGGTGATCCACCGACCGGTGGGCAGCCCGAGGTCGTCCAGCAGTCGCAGCTCACCCGTGGGCAGGACGGCGGCGGGGCCGTCGACCCGGGCCCTCATCACCACGACGTCCCGGCGGACCGTGTCCAGGTTCATCCCGAGCCGGTCGAACGCGATCCGCGCCTGGTTGAGGTCGAGGCGCGCCGCGCTCAGATCCAGCTCGGCCCGCGCGCGGCTCAGCGGGGGCACGTCGGTCAGCCCGTCGAGGTCGCTGAGCCTGCGCCCGGCGGTGTCCAGCTGCAGTTGGGCGGACTGGGCGCGCAGCCAGGTCTGGAAGCGCTCCGTGGCGAGCCTGCCGGTGGCGCCGCCGGTGACGATGTCCCGCAGGGTCAGCGCGGTGAAGGGCTTGGTGGCCGGGGGCGCGGCGACGTCCGTGCGGACGGGGCCCAGGCCGAGCAGGTCGCGTGCGGTGCGGGAGCCGTCGCCGGTGTCGGGGAGCAGTCGGGTGAGGTCGTCGAGCTTGATGCCGAGGTCGTCGAGGCCCTCGGCGCCCTTCGTGGCGTTCCAGGTGGGGACGCGGGGGTCGGCCGGTCCGAGGGCCTCGATCGTCACCCCGTCCTTCAGACCCACCCGGACGTCGATCGGATCGGTCTTCCCGATGCGCAGGACCACCCCGTCGGGGGTGACCCGCACCAGGTCGATCTCGCCGTCCAGGACCTGCCGCACCTGGGATTCGGTCAGCCCGCCCAGCCTGCCGTCGAGGCTCAGCTCGGCCAGGTCGTCGAGGGGCCTGAGCAGACCGGTCGGGGTGCGCTCCATCCCGGTCAGGGCGTCGAGGTCCCGCAGTTCGTCGAGTGCGGTCGGCGGTGGCAGCAGATCGTCGCCGACGCGGCCGGTCATGGGGTCGAGGAGGCGGAGACGCCCGTTCACGGGGGTGAGCAGGCCGAGGCGCTGCCCACCGGGGACCGTGCCGACGGGCAGGCCCACCGTGTCGAGGCCGTCGAGCGCGCCGAGCCGTACGCCCAGGTCGTCGAGGCGGCCCGGCATCCGGACGGGGCTCGGGCCCGGCAGCGAGCTGAACCCCGGGGTGCGGGGCGCGGTCACCGGGGTCACCGCGATGTCGGCCAGCTCGTCGAGGGTGTCGTCGAACGCGGGGGTGCCCGGCACGGCGAGCCGGTCGGAGCCGGTGCCGTCGAACGGGCGCAGGGTGCCGCCCCGGTCGAGGTTCCTGCCCGGCAGGTCCAGCAGGTCGCCGGTCAGGGAACCCGTCCTGGTGAGGAGGCCGGAGCCCTTCGGGGCGAAGTGCAGACCCCGGTCGATGAAACCCATCCGGGCCGCGCCCCGGTATCCGAAGCGGGCGATCTCGGAGTACCTCATCGGCAGCAGAGCCGTGGCCGTGAGCCGGCCGAGGCCCATGACCGTGAAGACGCCCAGCTTGGTCGCCATGTTGCCGGTGACGAACGCGGTCGACTGGTAGAAGTCGCGGCTGAGCGCGGACCAGCCCTGCCGGAACGTGCCCCGGGCGAAGCCGCCCATGAACCTGAGGGCCGACCCCAGCATCGCGGGCGTCTTCGACAGCACCCGGGGCAGCGCCATCAGCCCGCTGCCGGCCCGGCTCGCCAGCCCTCCGCCGAACCTGACCAGCCCCTGCCCCGCCAGCGAGAGCAGCCGGCCGGGGGAGGACATCAGCGCCCTGCCGCCCCGGAACAGCAGCCGCCCGCTCGCGGAGAGGGCGCCGCCGAGGGCCTTCGCCCCCGAGGAGCCCAGCCGGAACAGCCCGCCGAGGGTGGTCAGGCCCTTCGTCGACGGGAACAGGATGCCCAGGAACGCCAGGCCGAGGCTCAGGGCGTTGCCGTTGCCCGTGGCGTAGTCGACGAGGGCCTTGGCGAAGAGCACCGCGCCCAGGCCGAAGGCCACCAGGCCCAGCGGGCCGCCGATCACGGCCGCGACGAGGGTGATGACCAGCGCGACGATCTCCAGCACCTTGAAGAACGTCGACACGAACCGCTTCCAGAAGCTCTTCTTCGGCTTCTTCACGGGCCGCGACACCAGCCGGGACGCCTCGTGCAGGGCGTCCTCCAGGATCTTCGCCTCGGCCTGGACGGCGTCCCGCTCCGCGTCGACCTCACCGCGGGCGCGCGTCATCTCCGGATCGTTGTCGGCCAGCGGCTGACCGCCGACCCGCTCCAGCGCGGCCACGGTGTCGGCGGCGTTCTCCGCCCGGTCCTGGGCGTCCCCGAGGGCACGGGCGTAGCGGGCGGTGGCGTCGGCGGCCATCTCGAACGAGCGGTTGATGTTCGCCATGTACGTCTTCAGCTCGTCCTTGACGTACGTCCGCAGCGCGTCCGCGGTGCGCCCCTCGAAGCCGCCGTCCTCGGCCTTCGTCAGCAGGGTGTCGAGGCCTGCGCTGACCCGCCCGGCCAGATCGCCGAGGTCGCGCAGCTCCTTGGTGACGGCCTCCAGCACGCCCGGATTCCCGGTCACCGGATTGCCGGTGAAACCGACTCTGCTCCACTCGTCGGAGGTGGCCAACGAATCCTCCACGCGGTCCGGGACTTGGGGTACCGAAAGCAGACGTACGAGAGCGGCTTGAGAGTTCAAGAAAGTGGCGCACGCCACATCTCCGCCGGTCAGCGCGGTGCGGCCGAAAGTTTTTTGAACCATCCGGCCCCGGCCCCTCGTCTACAGGGCGGCTCGGCACCGAACTCCGGCGCGAGCCGCGGGACCGGCCCCCGCGCCCGATCGCCCGGCACACGACCGCTTCGAGGAAAGGACGGCGGACATGGTGCGCGTCTCCTACGACTACGACCTGATGACCGTCCTCGCGCGCCACCTGTGGCACCTCCGCGACGAGCTGGACGTCACCTCGCAGACGGACAAGACGTTCGCCCCCGGGGACATCGGCCCCCGCAGGGAGACGGCCGAGGCCCTGGAGGACTTCTACGGCGCCTGGAAGAAGTCGTTCCAGGAGGGCTGGCAGGTCATGACCGACCTCGGCAACCTCCTCGACCGGGCGGGCAAGGCCTTCTACGACCAGGACGCCGCCCATGCCGCCGGCGCCGCCCAGCAGGTCACCTCACAGGTCCGCGACGAGGCCACCCGGCAGAACGAGGTGCGCAAGCAGACGCTGGACGGCAAGCGGCGCGAGGCGTTGGCCCGACGTCTGGAGGCCGGCTACAGGACGCAGCAGGCGCGCCTGAAGAAGGAGCAGGACGCCCTCGTCGAGAAGCGGAAAAAACTCGACGAGCAGGCCGCGGCCCAGGAGAAGCGGCAGCAGGAGCTCAACAGGGAGCAGGAGGAACTCGCCGCGAAGCGGGAGCCCCTGCTGAAGCAGCAGGACGAACTCCAGGCCAGGCAGCAGCAGCTGTGGCAGGAGGAGAAGGAACTGCTCGCGCGGCGCGAGGAGAAGCTCCAGGCGAGGCGCGACGAACTGCAGAAGGACTACGAGGCCCTTCGCGCGGAGCAGGAACCCCTGATCAAGCGGCAGGAGGAGCTCCAGCGCAAGCAGCAGCAGCTCTGGGAGGACGAGAAGGCGCTCCGCGCCGAGCAGGACGCGGCGATGGAGAAGAAGGTCACCGCCCTCGAACAGGAGCAGAAGGCCTACGACGCCAAACAGGACGCCCTCCAGGAGAGGCAGGAAGCCCTCTGGGACAAGCGGCGGGCCCTGCTCGCCCAGGACGGCGTCACCCAGGCCGATCTCGATGCCTGGCAGCGCGAGCAGGACGCCCTCGACAGGGAGCGGGACGCCCTGTGGGAGTCCGAGGGCAAGGGCCTGGAGGCGCGCTGGGACGCCCTGGAGCAGGAGCAGCGCGACCAGCAGAAGGTGTTCGCCCCGCTGGACGCACGGCAGAAGGAGATCGACGCCGAGCGCGACGCGCTGGCCGCCGACCAGAAGCCCCTCTCCGAGCGGCAGGACGCGCTGCAGGCCGAGCAGAAGGAGCTGTGGGCCCTGGAGAAGTCGACCCAGCAGGAGGTCGAGGACGCCATGAAGGGCAAGCGGGACGACCTCGACGCCGATCGCGCCGACCTCCAGTCACGACTCGACCCCCTGGAGCAGGAGTCGAACGATCTCCAGAGGCGTCAGAAGGAGCTGTGGGACGACCAGGCGGACACCGAGGACGCGCAGACCGCGCTGACCGAGGAGGAGAAGCCCCTCCAACAGCGGCAGCAGGACCTCCAGGACGGCTTCGGCGAGAAGCTCGACGAGATCCGCGACCGGGACTTCGACAAGGACGAGGACCTCGGTCAGCTCCGGGGCATGCGCGGTGAGCTGGACGATCTGCCGCCCGAGGCCTTCGTGCCCAAGGGCTACACGATGGAGGACGAGAACAGCACCACCACCGTGTCGTTCCAGCTCGACGAGAACGGCGAGATCAAGGTCGACAAGAACGGCGACCCCGTCGAGACGACCACCACCGTCACCAACAAGAACACGGGCCTGTCGTACTCGGAGACGTACCACCCGCTCTCCGGCGAGGGCGACTCCGTGACGACGATCCGCAGCTCCGACGGCACGGTGACCAAGGTCTACACGGATGTCGACGCCGACGGGTCCGCGATGCGTTACGTCACCGACGCGACCGGCCGGGACACCCAGCAGATCTGGAGCAAGACGGCCGACGGCGACTGGGTGCTGCGGATGGACAAGGAGACCTACCTCGCCTCCGAGGCCGGCAAGGAGGACGCCCAGCAGTTCCTGGACCGGCCTCCCGCCTACCTGACCGTGGAGAACCCGGTCGTCGACGCCGACGGCCGCCCGTCCGGGAACTCCTCCGCCCCGGGCACGACGACCCAGGTGCAGGACGGTGTCAGGCGGACGAACTACACGGAGCCCGACGGCTCCGTCCTGAAGGTCGTCACCAACGAGAACACGGGACAGCGCTTCGTGGCCGGAGAGAACGACGAGATCCAGGAGATCTGGCAGCGGCGCGAGGACGGGACCTGGTACCTGAGGGAATCCGTCACCCAGCACGAACGCTACGGCGACGAACCTCCCCTGGGGACGCTCGGCGAGAACTGGCGCTGACCCCCGTGGGCGCCGCGGCGCCCGCCCCGAAGCTCCCCGCGCGCTCTTCCCGCGCTGCCGGGTCCATCAACAGAGAACGAGGTGCACCATGCCGAAGAACGTCATCGACGACGAGGAAATCGAGAGCACTGCCAAGAAGCTCGACTCCGCCGTCAGCGACACGCTGGTCCCGCAGCTGTCCTCGCTGCAGGCCGACGTCGAGAACCTGCTCCAGGGCGGCCTCCTGCTGACGGCCACCAGCCCGAAGATGCAGACCTCCTACGCCAACTTCAACAAGTCGTTGACGGAGGCAGTGAACAACATCACGCAGTTCTCCAAGCAGTTCCGTGACATCTGCAACGCGGTGAACAACCTCGACTCGCAGATCGCGGGCGGCATCCCCAGCTGAGCCACGCCGAAGCGGGGTGCCGGCCCCTCAACTCCCCCTCCGTCGGCACCCTTTGGACAGGGGCGCGGGTCCTTCCCCCGGGACCGGCGCCCCTGTCTGTTTTGCCCCCCTTGTTCGACGGCTCGAACCTCACGAGCGCTGTCGTTTCTCCGGATCATCTGCAAGGAAGGTTTCGTTCTCGTCAGTAACCTCAGGTTCTTCTCAGGAACTCTTGAAACATCCGCAAGCGCTCATAGACTCCCAGCGGAACCTCACCTTCCACCCACGAACCGTGAGGTCACCCGGGTACCCGTGCTCAGCCCCTTGCCCAGCCAACGCCGCCGCCGCGGCGCCCGACCGGACCGGCTCAGAGACCAACGCCGGCCCTGGGGGAATCCATGAGAACGCCCAGACCCAGCAGTACCGCCATGTCCCAAAGCGCCCCGGACACCGGCGAGGCCGCGCCCTCCTCCCACGACGGTTCCGTCCGCAAACTCTACGAAGAGCACCACGGCCCCCTGCTGCGCTATGTGTCGAGCCTCATCCGGGGGGACCGCCAGCGGGCCGAGGACTTCGTCCAGGAGACCCTGGTCCGCGCCTGGTTGAGCACCGCGAACCAGCCCTCGGGCTGGTCACCGTCCCGGGCCTGGCTGATGAGGGTGGCGCACAACCTGGTGATCGACTGGTCCCGCCGCGAGCGCGTGCACACCGACATCCAGCACGAACACGCCCTGGACAGGCACCTCGAACCGGTGGACCCGATGAGCCAGGCCGTCCAGCGCCGCTTCATGGTCCACGCCCTCTCCCGGCTCTCGCACCCCCACCGCGAGGTCCTCTTCTACGTCTACGTCCTCGGCTGCACCGGCACCGACGCCGCGGACGCCCTGGGCATCCCCCCGGGCACCGTCAAGTCCCGTACCCACCACGCGATACGGGAACTGCGCCGCCGGCACCCCGAACACGCCCTGGCGGCGGCATGACCGGGCCCGTCGTGACCGGCGCCGACCTCGCCGCGCACAGCGGGGGGGTCGCGCTCGGCAAGCCCGGTGACTCGGTGCTCACCGTCGTCATCGTCGCCGCGGTCGTGCTGATCCTGCTCGTCCTGCTGCTGCGCCACATGATCCGCAAGCGGGGCGGCTGGCGCCGGTTCCGGCGGAGCGTCGGCCGGGAACTGACCCTCACCCGGCGTGCCTTCGGCGAACCGCTGCGGGCCTACCGTCGCCACCGCCGAGGCGTCCGCGCCCTCGCCCGGCAGCTCTCCGACCCCCGGGGCGGACTCCTCGTACGACGGCTGTTCGACGCGGCGGCGGCCGCCCTCGCCGACGTCCCCGGCGCCGTGGCGCACGCCGTGCGTCTCGAACCCGGCTGGGCCTGTGTGCAGATCGCCGCCCGCCGGCTGCCGGAACCGCCCGCCCCTTGGGAGGCCGCCGCCGAGCCCGGCCCGCAGGGCTGGGAGCTGCCGTTGGACGAGGCGGACGCGTTGCCGGCGGGCCGCACCCGCGCCGGTGCGGTCAGGCCGCTGCCGGTCGCCGTCGGCATGGCGGACGACGCCTGTGTCCACGTCGACCTGGCCGCCGGACCACGGCTGATCACGGTCGAGGGCGACACCGCCGCCCGCGCCCTGCTGTTCCAGGCACTCGCCGCCCAGCTGGACCGGCCCGGCAGCGGGGCCTCTGTGGTCGTCGCGGACGGGGTCCATCCGCAGCACCGGGGCAAACGGCTCGACACGCTCCTGACGGAGCTGGAGACCGCGCCCGCCCCGGACGCCGCCGAGGACGGCGGGATCCGGGAGCCCGACGAGATCGGGGAGCAGGGGCGTGCCGCCACCACCGTGGTCGTCTGCGCCGCCCCCACCCCGGACCAGGCCCGCAGGCTCGGCGCCCTCGCCGCCTCCGGTGCCGTCGTCTGCCTGGTCGACGGCCGGGTCGCGGGCCACGCCTGGACCCTCCGGGTGGACGGCCGCGGCCGGGTGACCGCGCCGGAGCTGGACCTGGACGCCGACTCGGGCCCCCTGGGCCGCGCCGTCGTGGCCGCCGTACGCGCCGACCGGCGCCGTCTGCGCCGCGAGCCGTCGGCGGCCCGCCCGCGCCCGAGCCGCCCCGAGGAGCCCCGCCCCCACCTCCTGGACGAGATCGCCCCCCTCCAGGAACACCAGGCGGAACCCGCCCTCCCCACCACCACCGGCACCGACCTGCTCGCGGAACCGGCCACCGCTCGCGAACGCCCGACCGCGGCCTCCTCCACCACCAGGGACGACTGACCGACGGGTCCGCTCCCGCACCACCCCCCGCCCCCGAACCACCCGCAAGGGGAGAAGTGAAACTCCTCATCACGACAGTCGACGGCGCCGATTCCCGCGGCAGCCAGGACGTTCTGCTCACCGCGTCCGGCAGCACCCCCGTCGAGGACGTCGCCGCGCACCTGGCCCGGCTGCGCGCCGGGGAGCCGGACGAGACCGACGGCTCGTCACCCGGCCCCGCCCCCGCCTGCTTCCTGGGCGACGAGCCCCTCGCGCCTGGCACCCCGCTGTCCGGCACGCGGCTCATGGACGGCAGCGTCGTCGCCCTGGGCCGCCCCCAGGCCCCGACCGCCACCGCGTACGGCCCCGAGCGCGACGCGATGCCGCAGCCGCACCGGCTCGACCACGCGCCCGTGGTCGAACTCCAGGTGGTGGGCGGCCCCGACGCCGGACGCGTGTACCCCCTCGGCCTCGGCACCCACGGCATCGGCCCCCTGGAGGACGCCGCCGTGCCCCTCGAAGGCCGCGGCCTGCCGAGCGAGGGCATCCGGGTGACCGTACGCCCGGACGGCTCGGCCGTCGTGGAGCTCCGCGAGGGCGGGCCCGCCCGGCTGTCCGTGCCGGAACCGCCGGAGCACCGGGGGCGGCCCGACACCCCGTTGTTGCCCCTCGCCGAACAGGACGAGGAGAACGAGGAGGAGGGCACGGGCCCCGAGGAGGACGCCGAAGGCCCGGCCCTCCCCGACGGCTGGCAGCCGTGGGACGTCGGAGCGGAGCTGTCGGTCGGCGAGTATCTGCTGCGGCTGACCGAACCGACCCCGAGGGACGCCGCCGTGGTGCCGTCCGAGGGCGGCGGCGGGCTCGACTACAACCGGCCGCCGCGCATCCTGCCCCACCTGGCACCCGAGCGCTTCCGGCTGCCCGGCCCGCCCGACCCCCCGGCCCGCAGGCCGATCCCGCTGATGGTCTCGCTCGCCCCGATGGTCTTCGGCGTGGCCATGATGCTGTTCTGGAACTCGTACTTCTATCTGATCTTCATGTTCCTCTCGCCGGTGCTCATGGCGGCGAACTACGTCAGCGGACGGCGCCAGGCCCGCAAGGACTACGAGGAGCGGTCCCGCGTCTACCGGCAGCGCCGGGCCTCCCTGGAGGAGGACGTCCGCGAGAAGGTCGCCACCGAGCGGCGGCTGCGCACCGAGAGCGCGCCCGACCCGGCGGTCGCCGGACTGTGGGCGGTCGGCCCCGGCCGACGGCTCTGGGAGCGCCGGCGCGGCGACCCGGACCACCTCGCCCTGCGCATCGGCACCGCCCCGCAGCCGTCGCTGCTCGGCATCGACGACACGGCCCGCGAGGACAACCACACCGCCGTCCACTGGACCATCCCGGACGCCCCCGTCAGCGTCGGCCTGGTCGACAGCGGCGTGGTCGGACTGGCCGGAGCGCCCGGCCCCGTGCAGGCGCTGGCGCGCTGGATGACGGCCCAGGCCGCCATCCTGCACACCCCGCGCGACCTGCGGATCGTCGTCCTCACCGACAAGGGCTCCGAGGACTCCTGGAACTGGGCCCGCTGGCTGCCCCACTCCCGCGACGGACTGCCCGGCACCCGCGGCGGTGCCGTCACCCTCATCGGCAACGACCCCGAGACGGTCGCCAACCGCGTCGCCGAACTGGTCTCCACCCTGCGCACCCGCCAGCGGGCCGCCGAGTCCACCATGAGCAAGGCACTGCTGAGCGAGCCGGACGTCCTGGTGGTCATGGACGGCGCCCGCCGGCTGCGTGACGTACCGGGCGTGGTCGCGATCCTCAAGGAGGGACCCGGCGTCCGGATCTTCCCGCTCTGCCTGGACCAGGAGGAACGGCTCCTGCCGGAGGAGTGCACCGCCGTCGTCCGCCACGAGAACCACCGGCTGACCCTGCGCCGCACCGGGCTGCCCGACATCACCGACATCCGCCCCGACCTGGTCGAGCCCGACTGGTGCGAACGCGCCGCCCGGGGCATCGCCCCGATCCGGGACGTCACCCCCGACGCCTCCGAGGGTCTGCCCACCGAGGTGGGACTCCTGGAACTCCTCGGACTGCCGCAGCCCAGCGCCGAACTGATCACCGCCCGCTGGTCGCAGCGCCCGGCCTCCACCGGCGTCCTGCTGGGCGCCGGCTACGACGGACCGGTCGCCTTCGACCTGGTCAAGGACGGGCCGCACGGACTCGTCGCCGGCACCACCGGCTCCGGCAAGTCCGAACTGCTGCAGACCTTCGTGGCCTCCCTCGCCGCGATGAACCGCCCCGACGAACTCACCTTCGTCCTCGTCGACTACAAGGGCGGCAGCGCCTTCAAGGACTGCGTCGACCTGCCCCACACCCTCGGCATGGTCACCGACCTCGACAGCCACCTCGTGCAGCGCGCGCTCACCTCGCTGTCCGCCGAACTCACCCGCCGCGAGCACCTCCTGGCCGAGGCCGGCGCCAAGGACCTGCCCGAGTACCAGGGCATGCGCCGCCGGACCCCCGAACTGGCCCCCGTGCCCCGACTGGTGATCGTCATCGACGAGTTCGCCACCCTCTACCGGGAGATCCCCGACTTCATCCCCGGTCTCGTCAGCATCGCCCAGCGCGGCCGCTCCCTCGGCATCCACCTGATCCTGGCCACCCAGCGCCCCGCCGGAGTCGTCAACTCCGACATCCGCGCCAACACCAACCTGCGCATCGCGCTCCGGGTCACCGACTCCTCGGAGAGCATGGACGTCATCGACACCAAGGACGCCGTCAGCATCTCCCCGGCGACCCCCGGCCGCGCCCTGGCCCGGCTCGGCCACGGCACCGTCGTCCCCTTCCAGACCGCGTACGCCGGCACTCCCCGGCCCATCGCGAAGCCGTCCGCCGAGGCCCGGGCCCGCCAGGAGCGGCAGGCCGCCGAGGAGGCCCGGATCTGGGGCACCGCGCTCCACTGGCAGCGCCTCGGCCGAGCCGTCGCCCGGCCCGGAGCCCCGGACGGCCGGCCGGACACGGACCCGGCGGACCTGATGGCCGAGGAGGCGCCCACCGACCTCAACGCCCTGGTGGAGGCCCTGTCCGAGGCCGCCCGCCTCGCCGACTGCGTCCCGCAGCCCAGCCCCTGGCTGCCCGCGCTCGGCCAGCACGTCCTGATCGACGATCTGCCCCAGCCGGACACGTCCGGAGGCGCACGGCTCGCCCCCGTCTCCTGGGCCCTGTCGGACATCCCCGAGGCCCAGGCGCAGCTGCCGGTCCGGCTGGACCTCGCCGAGTTCGGACACCTGTACGTCGTCGGTGTCCCGCGCTCCGGCCGCTCCCAGGTGCTGCGCACCATGGCCGGAGCACTGGCCCGCGCCCACTCCAGCGCCGACGTCCACCTCTACGGCATCGACTTCGCGGGCGGCGCGCTCACCGCGCTGGGCGTGCTCCCGAACACCGGAGCCGTGGTCCCGCGCGGTGACATCGAGCGCCTGGAGCGGCTGTTCGCGCGGCTCGACACCGATCTGGAGCGCCGACAGGAGCTGCTCACCCGCCATCACGCCGGCAACCTCACCGAACTGCGCGAACTGGTCGCCCCCGGGGACCGCCCGGCTCACGTCATGCTGTTCATCGACGGCTGGGACGCCCTGATCGAGGCCGTCGCCGACCACAACGGCGGACGCCTGGTCGAACAGGTCAACCGTCTCCTGCGGGAAGGAGCCGCGGCGGGCATCCACCTCGTCGCCACCTCCGAGCGCGCCCTGCTCTCCGGCCGGGCCACCGCCCTCAACGACAACAAACTGCTGCTGCGCCTGAACGACCGCACCGACTACCACGCCGTAGGCAAACGGGCCCGCGACATCCCCGACCTCGTCCTCCCCGGCCGCGGCTTCACCTCCGACGGCGGCACCGAGATCCAGGTCGCCCTGCTCGCCCCCGGCGCCTCCGGCCAGGAGCAGGCCGAGGCACTGCGCGCGATCGGCGCCGACGCCACCCGCCGCGACGCCGGACTCCCGGCCGACCGCCGCCCCGCCCGCATCGGCACCCTGCCGGTGAAGGTCACGTTCACCGACGCCTACGAGAAGGTGGGGGAGGAGTTCCGGCGGCCGATGTGGGGTCTGCTGGGCCTCGGCGGCGACGACGTCTCCCCGGTCGGCGTGGACTTCGCGGAGACCTCACCCACCTTCTCGGTCGTCGGCCCGCCCGGCTCCGGCCGCAGCACCACCCTCGCCGCCCTCGCCGTCTCCCTGCTGGCCTCCGGCACCCGCCTGGTGGTCCTCGCCCCGCGCGAGTCGCCGCTGCGCACCCTGGGGAGCCACCCCGGCGTACGGCTGATCACCGCGACGGAACCCACGGTCGAGGAGTTCACCGAGGCCCTGGAGGCCGGCGCCGGGCCCCGGGTGGTCGTGGTGGACGACGCCGACCTGTTCGTCCTGCCGGACATCGACCAGAACCTGCGCTCCCTGGCCCAGTCCGGCCGGGACCACGGCATCGGCATCGTCATCGCCGCCACCGCCGAGACCATGACGGGCGCGATGGGCTGGCTCAGCGCCCTGAAACGGCACCGCAAGGGCGTCCTCCTCGGCCCGCAGAGCATCCTGGAGGGCGACAACATCGGCGCCCGCCTCGCCCACGCCCACCTGCGCGGCCGCAAGCCCGGCCGGGGCCTCACCGTCGACCCGCGCACCGGCGAACTGATCAACGTGCAGATCCCGGAGACCGTGCTCGACGCGGACCACTGAGACCGCAGCGCCTGGGGACGAGGGCTCCCCGGGCGCTGCCTTAGGCTTACGGAGTGACCAACAGCAGCGACCGGAGTCAGGCAGTGGGCGTCAAGACATACGAAGTGCGTACTTATGGATGTCAGATGAACGTCCATGACTCCGAACGCCTGTCCGGTCTCCTGGAGGACGCCGGATACGTCCGCGCGCCTGCGGACGCCGGCGAGGGCAACGCCGACGTCGTCGTCTTCAACACCTGCGCCGTCCGGGAGAACGCCGACAACCGCCTCTACGGCAACCTCGGCCGCCTCGCCCCGATGAAGACCGCCCGCCCCGGCATGCAGATCGCCGTCGGCGGCTGTCTGGCCCAGAAGGACCGGGACACCATCGTCAAGAAGGCGCCCTGGGTCGACGTCGTCTTCGGCACGCACAACATCGGCAAGCTGCCCGTCCTGCTGGAGCGCGCCCGGATCCAGGACGAGGCGCAGGTCGAGATCGCCGAGTCCCTCGAGGCGTTCCCCTCCACGCTGCCGACCCGCCGCGAGAGCGCCTACGCCGCCTGGGTCTCGATCTCCGTCGGCTGCAACAACACCTGCACGTTCTGCATCGTCCCGGCCCTGCGCGGCAAGGAGAAGGACCGCCGGACCGGCGACATCCTCGCCGAGATCGAGGCCCTGGTCGGCGAGGGCGTCTCCGAGATCACCCTGCTCGGCCAGAACGTCAACGCCTACGGCTCCGACATCGGCGATCGCGAGGCGTTCAGCAAGCTGCTGCGGGCCTGCGGAAAGATCGAGGGCCTGGAGCGCGTCCGCTTCACCTCGCCCCACCCCCGCGACTTCACCGACGACGTGATCGCCGCCATGGCCGAGACGCCGAACGTGATGCCGCAATTGCACATGCCGCTCCAGTCCGGCTCGGACACGGTCCTGAAGGCCATGCGCCGCTCGTACCGCCAGGAGCGCTACCTCGGGATCATCGAGAAGGTCCGCGCGTCCATCCCGCACGCCGCGATCACCACCGACATCATCGTGGGCTTCCCCGGCGAGACCGAGGAGGACTTCGAGCAGACCATGCACGTGGTCCGCGAGGCCCGCTTCACCCAGGCCTTCACCTTCCAGTACTCCAAGCGCCCCGGCACCCCGGCCGCCACCATGGAGGACCAGATCCCCAAGGCGGTCGTCCAGAAGCGCTACGAGCGCCTGGTCGCCCTCCAGGAGGAGATCTCCTGGGAGGAGAACAAGAAGCAGGTCGGCCGCACCCTGGAGCTGATGGTCGCCGAGGGCGAGGGCCGCAAGGACGGCGCCACGCACCGCCTCTCCGGCCGCGCCCCCGACAACCGCCTCGTCCACTTCACCAAGCCGGACCAGGAGGTCCGCCCCGGCGACGTGGTGACCGTCGAGATCACCTACGCCGCGCCGCACCACCTGCTGGCGGAGGGCGCGGTCCTGGACGTACGGCGGACGCGGGCGGGCGACGCCTGGGAGAAGCGGAACGCCGCGCCCGCGGAGAAGGCGGCCGGGGTGATGCTGGGGCTGCCGAAGATCGGGGCTCCGGAGCCGCTGCCGGCGGCCACCACGGGTGGGTGCGGGGTTCTTCAGTAGAGGTACTTCGGCGGAGTCGTCGGTAGCGGGTTCCGCTCGGTCCTGACGGTTGTTCGCGGGCTGCCGGTGCGTGGGGCTTGTTCGTGCAGTTCCCCGCACTTCAGGGCGCGGGTGTCACCCCTGGGCTGCGGAAGTTACCCTGCGCACCATGCTTGTCGCCGCCGCCGTCTGCCCCTGTCCGCCGTTGCTCGTGCCCGAGGTCGCCGCCGGGGCCGCGCCCGAGCTGGAACCGGCGCGGGACGCGTGCGCGGACGCGCTCGGGGTGCTCGCCGCCGCGCGGCCGGACCGGCTGGTGGTCGTCGGCCCCGACGGGCGCGACGCGTCGTATCCGGAAGGCACGGGCGGCTCGTTCCGGGGCTTCGGCGTGGACCTCGACGTCCGCCTCGGGCGCGGGGGGAACGGCGACCCGACGGCCCGGCTGCCCGCCTCCCTCGCCGTCGCCGCCTGGCTGCTCGACCGCACGGGCTGGGCCGACGCACCGATGGAGGGGCTCGGGGTGGCGGAACCGATCACCGTCGAGCGGTGTATGCACATCGGGAGGGAAGTCGCCGGGTCGGCCGGGCGGGTCGCTCTGCTGGTGATGGGCGACGCCAGCGCGTGCCGCACGCTGAAGGCCCCGGGGTACCTGGACGACCGCGCGGCCGGTTTCGACGCGCGGGTCGCGCGTGCGCTCGACGACGCCGACATCGAGGCTCTGCGTGCGCTGGACACCGGGCTCGCCCGCGAGCTGCAGGCCTCTGGTCGCGCCCCCTGGCAGATCCTCGCGGGCGCCGCGGAGGGCGCGGGCCTGGACGGCAGCCTGCTCTACGACGACGCGCCGTACGGCGTGGGCTACCTGGTGGCCGCCTGGTCATAGACCTGGACGGCGGGCCAGGCGCGGCGGACGGCCGGGAGCGAGAGGCTCCGCGGCCGTCCGACGATGCGCGGGTTCAGGAAGCCGGAGGCGGAGGCGTGGCGCCGCCGCCCGGAGGCGTGGGGCCGCCGCCGCCCGGAGGCGGCGGTGTGTGACCGTCGTCGTGGTGCGCGAGTCGGTCCATGGCGTGCTTCGCCCTGCCCGTGCCCGACTGGATCCTGTCGCTGTACTTGCCCTTGGTCTTCCTGTCGACCGTGTGCGCGGCCTTGTCGAGACCGTGCTGGATCTTGTCCTCGTGCTTCTGCGCGAGGTGCGAGATCTTGTCCTTGGCCGGGGAGAGTTTGGTTTTCACATTATCCAGCAGGCCCATGATTCACCTTCCCGCGAGGGGTGGTCACTTGCGGGCGTTCTCACTGGACTCGTTGTCCGCCGCCTGATCGGCCGTCTGCTGCTTCGGGATCTCCACGTCGTCCGCCGCGTCGACGGCCTCCGCCGCCGGCTCGGCCGCGTCGCCCTTCGCCTCGGCCTCGGACGTGCTCCCGGCCTCCGGCTGGGCGGGCTCGGTGGTTCCCTTCGCCTCGTCCGGCTTCTCCGCCTCCGTCTCGGCGACCGGCTGGGGCGCCGTCACGGCGGCCTCGTCCGCGTCCTTCGCCTTACGACGGAACAGTGAGAAAACGCCCATATCAACCTCAATGCTAATCATGCGGGTTAATTCCCGCCCTCTCCCGGAGCGTCCGATTGCGTCATCCGGGTCACCGGTACTCGAAACCGGCGCTGCGAACACGCAACACGCAACGACCCCGGCTCCCCCGCGTCACGTAGCTCGTTCGAGATCGGGCCCCGACATTTGCGAGACTGGGTCGGTGAGTAACGCAGTTCCCCCTCCACGGGTCATCGCCGTCGTCGGACCGACCGCGGCCGGAAAGTCCGATCTGGGTGTCTTTCTGGCGCAGCGCCTGGGAGGCGAGGTCGTCAACGCCGACTCCATGCAGCTCTACCGGGGGATGGACATCGGCACCGCCAAGCTGACCCCCGAGGAGCGCCACGGAGTCCCGCACCACCTCCTGGACATCTGGGACGTCACGGCCGCCGCCAGCGTCGCCGAGTACCAGCGGCTCGCCCGCGCCCGCATCGACGCCCTGCTCGCCGACGGCCGCTGGCCGATCCTGGTGGGCGGCTCGGGCCTGTACGTCCGGGGGGCCGTCGACAACCTGGAGTTCCCCGGGACCGACCCCGAGATCCGCGCCCGGCTGGAGGAGGAGCTGACCCTGCGCGGCTCCGGCGCGCTGCACGCCCGGCTCGCCGCCGCCGACCCCGAGGCCGCCCACGCGATCCTGCCCAGCAACGGCCGCCGCATCGTCCGCGCCCTCGAAGTGATCGAGATCACCGGAAAGCCGTTCACGGCGAACCTGCCGGGCCATGACGCGGTCTACGACACCGTCCAGATCGGCGTCGACGTGGCACGGCCCGAACTCGACGAGCGCATCGCCCGCCGCGTCGACCGCATGTGGGACGCCGGACTGGTCGAAGAAGTGCGCGCACTGGAGGCGCAGGGGTTGCGCGAGGGGCGTACGGCGTCGCGTGCGCTCGGCTACCAGCAGGTCCTCGCGGCGCTCGCCGGGCAGTGCACGATGGACGAGGCGCGGGCCGAGACCGTGCGTGCCACCAAGCGCTTCGCGCGCCGTCAGGATTCATGGTTCAGGCGGGACCCACGGGTGCATTGGCTCAAGGGGGGGCTCGCCGACCTGACGGAACTCCCGCAGCTCGCACTGGCGTTGATCGAACGACCGGTCACAGCCTGATCACGTCATGGCATCGGGTCGCCCCGCCGGTCATCCGGGCTCGCGGGGGCGTGCCATCATCGAGCTTCGATCGACCAAGTGGAGTCCGAGTTGGGAGGGCGCGTGGCGATGGAGGCCGGCCCTCGCGACACCGCACAAAGCACGGAGCAGGGCACCGCGGAGGACGTGGACCAGCTGGTTACCGAGGGGTACGCACTGGATTCCGAAGGTGATCCGCTGAGCCCGGACGGCCCGGAGGACCAGACCCCCGACGGCGTCAGCGACGACGGACCGGAACCGGACGAGATGACCGGGCCGGAGGTCGAGGTCGAGCTGCGCCCCCAGCGCAGGCTGCGGCTCTGGCAGCTCGCCCCGATCGTGGGCCTCGGCGCGGTCGGCTCCCTGATGTTCGCCTTCCCGCTCGCCTTCGAGTTCGGCGACGGCGGCGCCGTGGTCGCCATGCTCGGTCTGCTGATCTGCGCGACCGCGGCCGGCTGGGGCATGATGGCCGCCCGCCGCGTCGGTTACACGTGGCCCGGCCTACCCGCCCGCGGCTCAGGCCGCCGTCCGGACTGGCGCATCGTCCTCGCCTACGCCCTGGTCGTCGCCGCGGTCGCCTTCCTGGCCGTCTGGCGAGTGGCACGGCTCCGCTAGAGCGCCGCGTCTGGAGCGCCCCGTGAGGGGCGCGGGGCTGTGTCGATATGCGGCTCCGCCGCGTGGGCGCGACCAGCCACGACCCACCCGCGCGGACCCTCCAAACCGCAAGCCCTCCCACGGCTCACCCAGCGGAGCGCTCCCGTACGATCGAGGAATGAGCACGCGGATCGCCTTCCTCAAGGGGCACGGGACCGAGAACGACTTCGTGATCGTCCCGGACCCCGAGAACGCCATCGACCTCCCCCCGGCCGCCGTCGCCGCCCTGTGCGACCGCCGCGCGGGCATCGGTGGTGACGGAGTGCTCCACGTCGTCCGTTCGGCCGCCCACCCCGAGGCGAAGGCGCTGGCCGCCGAGGCGGAGTGGTTCATGGACTACCGCAACGGCGACGGCTCGATCGCCGAGATGTGCGGAAACGGCGTGCGGGTCTTCGCGCGCTACCTCCTGCACGCCGGGCACGTCACCGCGGGCGACCTCGCCGTCGCCACGCGCGGGGGCGTGAAGAAGGTCCACATCGACAAGGACGGTGACGTCACCGTCGGCATGGGCGCCGCCCGGCTCCCCGAGGGTGTCGTGACGGTGAGCGTCGGCGAGCACAGCTGGCCCGCGCGCAACGTGAACATGGGCAACCCGCACGCGGTGGCGTTCGTCGACGACCTCGCGGACGCCGGTGATCTCCTCTCCGCGCCCCCCTTCAGCCCCGCCTCCGCCTACCCGCAGGGCGTCAACGTCGAGTTCGTGGTCGACCGGGGCCCCCGTCACGTGGCGATGCGCGTCCACGAGCGCGGCTCCGGCGAGACCCGCTCCTGCGGCACCGGCGCGTGCGCCGTCGCCGTGGCCACCGCCCGGCGCGACGGCGCCGACCCGGCGGTCACCGGCGCCCCGGCGACCTACACCGTCGACGTGCCCGGCGGCACGCTGGTCATCACCGAACGACCCGACGGCGAGATCGAGATGACCGGCCCCGCGGTGATCGTCGCCGAGGGCGAGATCGACGCCAAGTGGCTGGAAAACGCGGTGCGTTGAGGTGTGATAGGGCTTCAGATCAAGGCATCCGTGGCGCGGACGTCGTAGAGATCCAAGACCACTGCGTGCTCAGGGGTATGAATCCATGGCGCCCCCAAGTGGGGTGGCCAAAAACCGTAAACCTCGGAACCTTCGCTCGAATGGGTGATCCGTTTCACGCTCGGCGAGAGGCGGTCGGACGGGCGTGATGGGCTCGGTAGCATCAAGCACCGGCACGGACGGGGGAACGACACGATCCCATGAGCCGCCGCACGCCCTGGGGCACCCGTCCGCCGGTCCACGCAGCCGGAGGTGCCCATGAGCGCGGAGGCCACGAACCCCGCCGTATCGCCCGCCCCTGCGCCGCCACCAGCGCACCGCAGGAAGGGCCGACCTCGTATCGACCTGCGCCGTCTGGGCCGCGCCGCACTCCTGGGCCCGACGACCCGCGACCGGTTGCCCGACGCGATCAGCCATGTCGCCGAGGCGCACCGCGCCCACCATCCCGACGCCGACCTGGAGCCGTTGCGCCGGGCGTACGTCCTCGCCGAGTCCTCGCACCGCGGTCAGATGCGCAAGAGCGGTGAGCCGTACATCACCCACCCGCTCGCCGTGACGCTGATCCTCGCCGAACTCGGCGCGGAGACCACGACCCTGACGGCCTCTCTGCTCCACGACACGGTCGAGGACACCGATGTGACCCTCGATCAGGTGCGCGAGGAGTTCGGCGAGGAGGTGTGCTTCATCGTCGACGGCGTCACCAAGCTGGAGAAGGTCGACTACGGCGCCGCCGCCGAACCCGAGACCTTCCGCAAGATGCTCGTCGCCACCGGCAACGACGTCCGCGTGATGTCCATCAAACTCGCCGACCGGCTGCACAACATGCGCACCCTCGGCGTCATGCGTCCCGAGAAGCAGGAACGCATCGCCAAGGTCACCCGGGACGTCCTGATCCCGCTCGCCGAACGACTCGGCGTGCAGGCGCTCAAGACGGAGCTGGAGGACCTCGTCTTCGCGATCCTGCACCCCGAGGAGTACGCCCACACCCGCGAACTCATCGCGGACAACGCCGCACAGGACACCGACCCGCTCGCCGAGATCGCCGACGAGGTGCGCGGCGTCCTGCGCGAGGCGGGCATCCAGGCCGAAGTCCTCATCAGGCCACGTCACTTCGTCTCCCTGCACCGCGTCTCCCGCAAACGCGGACGGCTGCGCGGCACCGACTTCGGCCGGATCCTGGTCCTCGTCGGCGAGGACGCCGACTGCTACGCCGTCCTCGGCGAGCTGCACACCTGCCTCACGCCCGTGGTCTCGGAGTTCAAGGACTTCATCGCCGTACCGAAGTTCAACCTGTACCAGTCGCTGCACACCGCCGTCGCGCGCGGTGACGGCCAGGTCGCCGAAGTCCTCATCCGCACCCACCGGATGCACAAGGCCGCCGAGGCCGGCGTGGTCGCGCTCGGCAACCCGTACGCCACTCCCGCGGAGGAGCAGCCCGACGGACGCCGGACCGACGGCGAGGGCGAGCGCATCGACCCCACACGCCCCGGCTGGCTCTCCCGGCTCCTCGACTGGCAGGAGGCGGCCCCGGACGCCGACATGTTCTGGTCGACCCTCCGCGAGGACCTCGCCCAGGACCGCGAGATCACCGTGTTCCGGCCCGACGGGGGCACGTTGGGGCTCCCCGAGGGCGCGAGTTGCGTGGACGCGGCGTACGCGCAGTACGGCGAGGACGCCCACGCCTGTATCGGCGCCCGCGTCAACGGCCGACTGGCGACGCTCAGCACGGTCCTCAAGGACGGCGACACCGTCCAGCTCCTGATGGGCCAGGACGCGGCCTCCGAGCCCTCCAGAGAGTGGCTGGAGCACGCCCACACGCCCGCCGCGCGCATCGCCATCCAGCGCTGGCTCGCCACCCACCCGTCACCCGCCGCCGACGCCCAGGACGAGCGCGACGGCGGTCCCAAGGACGAGACGCCCACCCTCCGCCCCGCACTCGACGAGCCTGCCGCCGAACCCGACACCGTGGGTGCCGCCGGCGCCGTGGTCGTCGTCGACAGGCCCGAGGCGACCGTCCGGCTCGCCGGCTGCTGCACGCCCGTACCGCCCGACGAGGTCACCGGTTTCGCCGTGCGCGGGGGAGTGGTGACCGTGCACCGCGTCGAATGCGCCGCCGTCACACGGATGAAGGGGCTGGGGCGCCCGGAGATCGACGTGCGCTGGGGCGACACCACCGAGTTCCGGGTCACCCTCGTCGCCGAGTCCTTCCAGCGCCCCCACCTGCTGGCCGACCTCACCGAGGCCATCGCCCTCGAAGGCGTCGACATCGTCACCGCCACCGTCGAACCCCCGACCCAGCAGCGCGTCCGCCACACCTACACCCTGCAACTCCCGGACGCCGCCCACCTCCCGGCCCTGATGCGCGCCATGCGGAACGTACCGGGCGTGTACGACGTGGGCCGGGCCCAGCACCAGACGGTGGCCGCCCACTGAGAAGACCTGGGCGGGCGGGGGCGGCTCGAAGAACGGGCGGTTCGACGGATGGGTGGCTCGGCTGACGGGCGGCCTCCGAAGGACGGGAGGTCTGCGGACGGGCGGTTCGACGGATGGGTGGCTCGGCTGACGGGCGGCCTCCGAAGGACGGGAGGTCTGCGGACGGGCGGCTCGGCGGACCGTCAGCCGCTCGTTCGGGTGGGCCCGCTGCGCGTCGGCGGCACCGGGCGGGGGCGCGCTGGTAGCGGTGGTCCATGCCGCTCACCCCACGCCTCAGGAGCCGCCGCGTCCAGGCCGCGCTGCTCGCCTCCGCCGTCTCCGTCTGCCTGATCGCCGCTAGCGCCCCGTCCCCCGCCGTCCCCCTGGGCGTCGGCGACCGGCTCTTCCCGCACCTCGGCAACCCGGGGTACGACGTGCGGTCGTACGACCTCGACTTCACCTACCCCGGCAGCAACCGCGAGCCGCTCACCGCCGTGACCACCATCGACGCGCGGACGACCGCCCCACTGGAGCGGATCAACCTCGACTTCGCCCACGGCAAGGTCGACTCCGTCCAGGTCGACGGGGCGCCCGCCGCCTTCACCGGCGCGGGGGAGGACCTGGTGATCACACCCCGGGTGCCGCTTCCCGAGGGAAGCCGGACGCGTATCACCGTGCGGCACACCAGTGACCCGGTCTACACCGGCGAGGTGGAGGGCGGCTGGGTACGGACCGCCGACGGACTCGCGATGGCCAACCAGGCGGACGCGGCGCACGTCGTGTTCCCCTGCAACGACCACCCCTCCGACAAGGCCATGTTCACCGTCCGCGTCACCGTCCCCGACGGCTACACGGCCGTCTCCAACGGCCTCGCCACCGGCACGGACCGCGCCGCCGGCACCACCACCTGGACGTACCGCACCCAGCACCCCATGGCCACCGAACTGGCCCAGATCTCCATCGGCCGCTCCGCCGTCGTGCATCGGACCGGACCGCACCGCCTGCCCGTACGCGACGTGGTCCCCGCCAAGGACCGCGCGAAGCTCGAACCGTGGCTCGCGAAGACCCCCGCCCAGATCGAGTGGATGGAGAAGAAGGTCGGCCGCTACCCGTTCGAGACGTACGGGGTGCTGATCGCCGAGGCGCAGACCGGGTTCGAGCTGGAGACGCAGACGCTCTCGCTCTTCGAGAGGGCGCTGTTCGTCCGGCCCGAGTACCCCAAGTGGTACGTCGAGTCGATCATGGTCCACGAGCTGGCCCACCAGTGGTTCGGCAACAGCGTCAGCCCGCGCACCTGGTCCGACCTGTGGCTCAACGAAGGACACGCCACCTGGTACGAGGCCCTGTATGCCGAGGAGACCGCCGGCCGTTCGATGGCCGCGCGCATGAAGGCCGCCTACGGAGCATCCGACCGCTGGCGTGCCGCCGGAGGACCACCGGCGGCACCCAAGGAGCCCAAGAACGGCCAGAAGATCGGCATCTTCCGCGCGAACGTCTACGACGGCGCCGCCCTCTTCCTCTACGCCCTGCGCCAGGAGATCGGCGCCTCCGCCTTCGCCCTGCTGCAGCGGGCCTGGGTCACCGTCCACCGGGACGGTGTCGCGTCCACCGCCGACTTCCGGGACCTCGCCTCCCGGATCGCCGGACGCGACCTGGGCGACTTCTTCCACGCCTGGCTGTACGAGCTGAGGACGCCGCCCATGCCTGGACACCCCGACTGGAAGTCGGCGCCGGTGGAGGCCGCGGCCCGGCGATGACCCGCCCCTCGCACGGGTGTGACCCCCGCGCGGACGGGAAATAACCCGGGTGACGAGACGGGGCGTGCCGTGCGACCATCATCGGGTCGACGACGGCAGGCCCCGGGAATCACCGGGAAGCCCCGGACGTTGTCACCGGTGACGGGTCAAAATCCGTGACGAACGGATCGGGATCGTGAAGATCCGTCGCCCTTCGGTATCCCCAATCGACGTAAGGACCCAATGACCTCCTCTTCTTCCCCTTCCCAGGCCGCACAGCGCGCCTTCGCGCAGAACAACCCCGAAGGTCTTCGGGCCGATGCCCTGATGGAAGAGGACGTCGCCTGGAGCTTCGAGATCGACGGAGAGCGGGACGGCGACCAGTTCGACCGCTCCGACCGCGCGGCCCTGCGCCGTGTCGCGGGCCTCTCCACCGAGCTCGAGGACGTCACCGAGGTCGAGTACCGACAGCTCCGCCTGGAGCGGGTCGTGCTCGTCGGTGTCTGGACCACGGGAACCTCGCGGGACGCGGAGAACTCGCTGGCCGAGCTGGCCGCCCTCGCGGAGACCGCGGGCGCGCTCGTGCTCGACGGCGTGATCCAGCGCCGCGACAAGCCGGACGCGGCCACCTACATCGGCTCCGGCAAGGCCAACGAGCTGCGGGACATCGTCCTCGAGTCGGGCGCCGACACCGTCATCTGCGACGGTGAGCTGAGCCCGGGGCAGCTCATCCACCTCGAAGACGTCGTCAAGGTCAAGGTCATCGACCGTACGGCCCTGATCCTCGACATCTTCGCCCAGCACGCCAAGTCCCGGGAGGGCAAGGCGCAGGTCGCGCTCGCGCAGATGCAGTACATGCTGCCGAGGCTGCGAGGCTGGGGTCAGTCGCTGTCCCGTCAGATGGGCGGCGGCAAGGGCGGCGGCCTCGCCACCCGTGGTCCCGGTGAGACCAAGATCGAGACTGACCGGCGTCGGATCCGCGAGAAGATGGCGAAGATGCGCCGGGAGATCGCGGAGATGAAGACCGGCCGCGAGATCAAGCGCCAGGAGCGCCGCAGGAACAAGGTGCCCTCGGTCGCCATCGCCGGCTACACCAACGCCGGCAAGTCCTCCCTGCTCAACCGGCTCACCGGCGCGGGTGTCCTGGTCGAGAACGCCCTGTTCGCGACCCTCGACCCGACCGTGCGCCGGGCCGAGACCCCGAGCGGGCGGCTGTACACGCTGGCGGACACCGTCGGCTTCGTACGCCACCTGCCGCACCACCTGGTCGAGGCGTTCCGCTCCACGATGGAGGAGGTCGGCGACTCCGACCTGATCCTGCACGTGGTCGACGGTTCGCACCCCGACCCGGAGGAGCAGCTGGCCGCCGTGCGCGAGGTCATCAATGACGTGGGCGCGACCAAGGTCCCCGAGATCGTGGTGATCAACAAGGCGGACGCGGCCGACCCGCTGACGCTGCAGCGACTGCTGCGGATCGAGAAGCGCTCCATCGCGGTCTCGGCCCGCTCCGGCCAGGGCATCGAGGAACTGCTCGCACTGATCGACGAGGAACTGCCGCGCCCCTCGGTGGAGATCGAGGCGCTCGTGCCGTACACCCACGGCAAGCTCGTCGCCCGCGCCCACGCCGAGGGCGAGGTGATCTCCGAGGAGCACACCCCGGAGGGCACCCTGCTCAAGGCCCGGGTCCACGAGGAACTGGCGGCCGACCTGACGCCGTACGTGCCGACCGCCACGACGGCCTGAGCCGTCCGGCCGGGGCCGGTGGTTCGGCCGGGTCCGATCGCCCGGCTGGGCTCGATGGTTCGGCCGGGTCCGATGGTCAGGCCGGGATCGTTCGGTCGGTCCGATCGTCCGGTGGGGCCGACCACGCGGTGAGGGCCCGACCGAGCGGTGGGACTTGACTGTCCGGCTGGGACCGACGGCCGGTGGGATTTCGTTGTCCTGCCGTGCCCGATCGTCCGGCCGCGTCGACCCGCCCCAGGTGTACCCGAAGGCCCGCCCCCTCCGCCGAGGGGCGGGCCTTCGGTATGCCCGGGGACACCGGCCGCTTGGCGCCCCCGCGCACCCCCCGTCCTTCCCCCGGCGCTACGCGGTCTTCTCCTTGACCTCGTAACCGGGGGGTCTCCAGCTCGCTCTCGGCCATCGAGCGGGCGCGTCCGCCGTAGTAGGCGGCGATCAGTTCACCGGGGCCGTACGCGCGATGTCCGGCACGCGCCGGGTTCAGCCTGACGAGGATGTTCCACTCTCGTCGTGGCAGCCGAGGCTGTACGAGCCGCCCGCGCGCACGGTGTAGAAGCGGACGAACACCTTGCGCCGCGACTCCCACACCTTCGCGTCGTCCGGGTCGGTCATATCCAGCGGGCGGCGACCACCCTCCGGGCCGTCCCCCGTCCCCGACACGGTCCCGAAGTCGGTCCAGAAGTCCGGGTCGATGGCGTACTTGCGGGCGAAGTACGCCTCCATGGCGGCCACCAGCCCGCCACCGCCGCCCGCCACGCGGGTCAACTGCGGGACCGGCCCGCCGCCGCACGGAACACAGCGGCGGCCTGACGAGCACCCCCCGGCATACGCTCACCGACCGCCGTAGGGGGACGGACGGAGGGCGCGCGACCGGAGTCTCTGCGCGCCCCCCTCCGCCCTCCCGGGGCGGCACCACTTCATCAGCTGGTCGTCGGTCGGCTGGTCGTCGGTCGGCCGGGAGTCGGCCGGCTTGCTGTCGACCAGCCCGATGTCACTGCGACGCGAACTTGTCGCTCACCGCCTGGTAGACACCCTCTGCCTCCTTGCCCAACCGCGGCCCGGCCAGCCAACCGGCGCTCACCGGCCCGATGGAGGTGTTGGACACCAACGCGGGCTCACCGTTCGAGCCGGTGGCCACCCAGCCGCCACCGGACGAGCCGCCGGTCATCGTGCAGCCGATGCGGTACATCGTCGGATCCGACTCGACGAGCGAGAACCGCCCGGGCTTGTCCGTGCACTGGTACATCGTCTCCCCGTCGTACGGGGCCCCGGCGGGGTAACCCGTCGCGGTGATGCTCTCCACCTGCGGCACGGCAGGCGCGTCGAAGTCCACCGGCAACGCCGAACCGACCGTCTCCTCCAGCGACTTGCCCCCGCTGCCCTCCTCCGGCGTCACATGGATCACCGCGAAGTCGTACGGCGCCCCGTCACCGCCCGTCTGACCGCCCTGCTCGATCCACTGGTCCGAGGTCTGCGCCCAGTCACCCCACCAGACGCCGTACGGAGCGACCTCCTCCTTGGTGGCCGTCTTCAACTCCGACGTCGGCCTGGCGCTGTCGTTGTACGAGGGCACGAAGGCGATGTTCCGGTACCAGCCGCCCGACTTCCCGGCGTGCACACAGTGGCCTGCCGTCCACACGAGGTTGGACTTGCCCGGGTTGGCCGGGTCCTGCACGACCGTCGCCGAGCAGACCATCGTGCCCTCGGGCGCGTCGAAGAACACCTTGCCCGCCTCCGGCACGTTCGCGTGGTACTGCGCCGCCACCGCCTTCGCGTCGACAGACCGGGGCGTCGGGTCTGTTACGCCGTGGTCACCGGTGAGATCTCCCTCGTCGACCTCCTTCTCCGGCTCCTCGGCGTCCCGCATCCGGTCCGGGTCCCACAGGTCCTTGATGATCGGGTTGACGTAGTCCTCGGCCTCGCGCAGCCAGTCGTCCTTGTCCCAGTTCTTCCAGGCCCCGCCCCGCCACTTGTCGAGGTCGATCCCGTGTTCCTTGAGATTGTCCTTGATGTCGTCCGGGATCCGGATCTTGCCGTCACCCGCGCTGCCGCTGTCCTGCGCGGACGCCGACGCCTCGGCGTTCGCCGTCGTGTCACCCGAGCCGCACGCCGTGGCGGTCAACGACAGAGCCGTGGCGAGGCCGACCGCGGCCAGCACGGGGGAGGTTTTGCGGCGCGTGCTCCTCCCTCGACGAGCGGCGAAGAGCGGTCGTATGGGTCGCATGGTCTGAACTCCCCCTGGGGCGTAAGAGAAATCTGTGGTGCCGAAACGGACGGCGCGCGACACCTCCGCACGCCGACCGCCTCCTTGTACGTAGCCGACACGACATTCGCGCGGCTCCGCACATCTGTTTCTTCATACGTAGTGCGTACGTAGTCGTCGTCCGCGCGGCTTGGTGCCATCCACCCAGCCGCATCCTTCGGAACGGCACCACACACTATGCGGTCGTTGTGGGGGACATCCGGTGGAACGGCAACGGTTTGGCTACGAGCCGACCGACCGGGCAATCCTCCACGTACACCCCCATTTGACGGGCTGTTGCCCTTGAGGACTTGGACGAAGTCCTGTCGCCCAAGGGGGGCCGGACACCGGTCGGCCGTTCGGGATCGTTGTCGACAAGTGCAGTACACGCCCACCCCCCCAAGACGTCCGGCGGTGGCGACGCCGCCACCAGAGGTGGGCATCCGACAGTTCCTGGACATCGGAACCGGCCTGCCCACCACGGACAACACCCACGAGGTCGCCCAACGCGTAGACCCCTCCTGCAGGATCGTCTACGTCGACAGCGACCCCATCGTCCTCGCGCACGCCCACGCTCTGCTCAACACCCTCGAAGGCGCCACCGACTACATAGACGCGGACGTCCACGACCCCGACACGATCCTGAGGGGCGCCGCGGTCACCCTGGACTTCGATCAGCCCATCGCGATCACCATGCTGGGCGTCCTGAACCTCGTCACGGACACCGACGAAGCGGAGGCCATAGTGCGGCGGTTGCTGAATGCCGTACCGCCCGGCAGCCACCTCGTCTACTGGAACGGACAGGGCTCGGCGCCGATGACCCTGCGCAGCCACACCGACCTCGTACGCCTCTTCGACATCACTCACTTCGGCGGTGTCGGCCTGAACCGCTGACGCACCGGGCCGACTCACCGCGCTGACCCTCTGCAACAACCCGCTGCACGACAACCTGCTGCACGACAACCCGTTGCGGCGGCAGACCCGTGCATGCCCGGCTCCTGTTTGCCCGGCCAGTGGCTCCGTCCGCGAGACGGAGGTGGACCGAGCCCGACCGACACCGCTCCCGCCCGGCAAGGATTTTCGTCCTACCCGCTTCCCCGTACCGGTCGCGTCGTTGGTACGTGCGGGGGACCCGCCGGTGTTCGGTGACCCCTGCCGACTCGCCTCTGATGAGCCGTGGGAGGAAGTGCAGCAGTGGCGGTGACCGAGTCTGCGGTGGCGCCGGTGGGGCGTGAGCCCGAGCGAGCGCGTTCGGGACCCGAGAGCGAATGGGCCCGCCCACGACGGGAGTACGACGGGGCGCGTGCGGTGAGGTCGGGGTACGGAGTCATCGCGCGGCCGCAGGCCGCCCGCGACTCGGCGGCACGCACCTACGCCCGCTCCCTGCCCGTCGTGCCCGTACGCGCCCGCGGACTGACCATCGAGGACGCCGACGGCCGCCGTTACCTCGACTGTCTTTCCGGCGCGGGCACTCTCGCCCTCGGCCACAACCACCCGGTCGTCCTCCAAGCGATCCGTAAGGCCCTCGACTCGGGCGCTCCCCTGCACGTCCTCGACCTCGCCACCCCGGCCCAGGACGCCTTCACCACCGAACTGCTCCGCACCCTGCCTCCAGAGTTCGCCGCCCGCGCCCGAGTTCGGTTCTGCGGCCCCTCTGGCGCGGACGCTGTCGAGGCCGCCTGCAACCTGGTCCGGGCCGCGACCGGACGCTCCGGCATGCTCGCCTTCACCGGAGCCCACACCGGCCCGGCCATCGGAACCCCCGAAACTCTCACAGGCGCGCGCGTTGTCCGGGCGGCCCGCCTGCCCTACCCGCAGGACTACCGCTGCCCGTTCGGTATCGGCGGCGAACGCGGCGCCGAACTCGCCGCCCGCTGGGCCGAGTCCGTCCTCGACGAGGCCGAGTCCGGAGCGCCGCTGCCCGCCGGCATGATCCTCGAACCCGTCCAGGGCGAGGGCGGTGTCCTCCCTGCCCCGGACGGCTGGCTGCGCCGTATGCGCGCCATCACCGCCGCACGCTCGATCCCACTGATCGCCGACGAGGTCGGCACGGGCGTCGGCCGCACCGGACGCTTCTGGGCGGTCGAGCACAGCGGCGTCGTCCCCGACGTCATGGTCCTGTCCCAGGCCATCGGCGGCAGCCTCCCCCTGGCCGTCGTGGTCCACCGCGACGACCTCGACGTGTGGCGGCCCGGCACCCACACCGGCCCCTTCCGCGGCAACCGGCTCGCCATGGCCGCGGGCGCCGCCACCCTCGCCCACGTCCGCGAAAACGGCCTCGCCCAACGTGCCGACACCCTGGGCGCCCGCATCCTCGCGCAGCTGCGCCCCCTCACCGAGCGCTTCGCCTGCGTCGGTGACGTACGAGGACGAGGGCTGATGATCGGCATCGAAATGGTCACCCCGGACGCACCCCCTGGATCCGACGCCACCGGCCCCCCTCCACCCGCCCCCTCCCTCGCCACGGCGGTGCAACGCGAGTGCCTCCGCCGAGGCCTGATCGTCGACCTCGGAGGCCGCAACGCCGGCGTCGTACGCCTCCTCCCACCGCTCACGATCACCGACGAACAGGCGAACGCCGTACTCGACCGTCTGACGGATGCGATCGCCTCGGTGGCGGCCACCGCACGGGCGCGATTCCCGGCGCACCCGCGCCGCATGCGAGCCGGAGGGCCCGCACACATGCCGGGCGGATGAACACCGCACCCACCCGAGCCGCCGCCCGCCAGGCCACGCCCGCAGTAGCCATCCACCCACGGCACCGCCCCACCGCCCGGACCGCCCGCCCGACACCGCACACCACAGCGCGACCGCCCCGCACCCCTCCCGCACCGACCCCACTCCCGCTCGCCCGCAACAACCCGCGCTCTCCCCCTCGCACGAGCAACCCCAGGAACCGCCGTGAACCCGCCGCCCACCCCCGGGGCCCGCACCCACCACCACACCCGGGAAGCCCACGCCCTCCCCACCCCGGGCCAGCTGAGTGCCGAACCACCGCCTGGCCAGTCGAGTGCCGAGCCGTTGCCCAGGCGACCCGAACCATCGCCGGGCGAGGTCGAGCCGGGGCAGCTGCGCTCCCGCCAAGCCGAGCCGGGGCAGCAGTCGCCGGGCCAGGTCGAGCCCCCGGGGCAGATTGAGCCCAGTCAGGTCGAGCGGGGGTCCCGCTTGTTGGAGCCGGGGTTCAGCCTGGTGGAGCCCCGGCGGCACCAAGCGGGCCCTGGACCCGACGCGCCCGCGCAGGCCCCGTCCCCCACCCAGCCGGTCCCTCGCCAATCCGCACCCCCTCAGCTTCCGAGTGAGCCAAGGCATGAGCGCGGTCGGTCGGCCCCTCGCCGAGCCAGCGACGGCATCGGGGCGCCAGTACCCCCGCCCCACCCCGACGCCGACCTCCTTCACCATCCCGACCCGCACACCGCTGCCCAGGCCGCAGCGGTCGAGAACCTCTTGCGCTGTTGGGTACGCGAACACGACCTCACCCCTCCCCAAGACCACGGCGGCCTCCTCCATATCCCTCTTCCTGCCACCGGCACGACCCTCATCGCCCCGGTGCGCTACTGGTCCCCGACCGGCTGGCACCGATTCGGGCTCCCCCGTCTCGCCAGCACCCCCGACACCGCACCCCCTGTAGACGCGATCACGGTTGCAGCCCTACTGGCCCGCGAAGCGACCGCACGGCACACACCGGGCACAGCCACCGAACCCCCACCCACGGTCGCGCCCACCCCGCACATCCAGCCCACCCGGCACACCCAGCGAGAGCAGCCCACCCAGTGCGCACACAACTCCCAGGGCGAGCGGCTTGGCCAACCTCCTTGTCTCGGTCACGAGAGCGCCCTCGTCCAGCGTGACCAACTGGACCTGGTCGGCAGGGTCGCCGACTCGGCCCGCCGCGTCGCCGTGTTCATCACCGAGCGCCGAGCTCAACCCACCGACGACCCCGACCGGTTCCTGGCCGCCGAGCAGGCGCTTCTCCTCGGCCACCCTCTGCACCCCACCCCGAAAAGCCGGGAAGGGCTCTCCGGGGCCGAAGAGCGGCTGTACTCACCCGAGTTGCGCGGCTCCTTCCCCCTGCACTGGCTGGCGATCGCACCCTCCGTCCTGTCGACCGATTCGGCGTGGACCGAGCGCGGCCGTGTCGTCCCCGCCGACCGGCTGACCGCGCGGCTGGCCGGCCCGGCACTGCCACTGCCCGACGGCTTCACCGCTCTGCCCCTCCACCCCTGGCAGCTCCGCGAGGTCCGCCACCGCCCGGCCGTCGCCGCTCTGCTCGACGCCGGTCTGGTGCGCGACCTGGGCCCGCACGGTGCCCCGTGGCACGCCACCTCCTCCGTCCGCACCGTTCACCGCACCGGTGCCCCCGCGATGCTGAAACTCTCGCTGGGCCTGCGCATCACCAACTCCCGTCGTGAGAACCTCCGCAAGGAACTCCACCGCGGTGTCGAGGTACACCGCCTGCTGCGCACCGGCCTGGCCGAGCGGTGGCAGGCGGCCCACCCCGGATTCGACATCGTCCGCGACCCAGCCTGGCTGGCGGTCACCGCACCGGACGGCGACCCCCTGGCGGGCCTGGACGTGGTCATCCGGCACAACCCGTTCGGCCCGGGGGACGACGCGTCCTGCGTCGCCGGCCTCGTGTCACCCGTGCCGTATCCCCATGGCGAACACCGCCCCGACGACCCCCCTCGCAACGACCCCCATCTCAACGACAGTCGTCCCGGCGACCGTCATCCCGACGAGCGCCTGCTCATGCGGTCGCGGCTCGAGGAGGTCGTCACTCGTCTCGCCGGGCGCACCGGGCGTCCCCGGGGTGCCGTGGCCGTCGAGTGGTTCCTGCGCTATCTCGAGCACGTCGTGCGGCCTGTGCTGTGGCTCGACGGTGAGGCCGGGATCGCCCTCGAAGCACACCAGCAGAACACGCTCGTCCTCCTGGACCCCGACGGCTGGCCCATCGGCGGTCGGTACCGCGACAACCAGGGCTACTACTTCCGCGAATCCCGCCGTGCGGAGCTCCGATCCCGGCTGCACGGCATCGGAGAGCGCAGCGACACGTTCGTCTCCGACGAGGTCGCCGACGAGCGGTTCGCCTACTACCTCGGCATCAACAACGTGCTCGGCCTCATCGGCGCGTTCGGCTCGCAGCGTCTCGCCCACGAGCGAGTTCTTCTCGCCGCCTTCCGTCGCTTCCTCACGGATGTGGCGACCGGTCCCGCCCGGCTGAACACGACCCTGCCGGCCCGACTGCTCGACTCACCGGTCCTGCGCTGCAAGGCCAACCTCCTGACCCGTCTCCACGGCCTCGACGAACTCGTCGGCCCGGTCGACACCCAGTCCGTCTACGTCACCATCACCAACCCCCTCCACCCATGACCGGCCGCTCCACCTCCTACAGCTGTTCAACCCACTCGTCCGCGTACTCCGACTCCCTTCAGCCCCGAGGAACATGACCCACCCGATCTCCTGAGAGGAGCGTCGCCGTGTCTCCCACCGACGCGAGCACCGGCGCGAGCACCCACGCGAGCACCGACACCGGCACTGCGGCCCCCAGCAACGAGGACACACTCGAACTGCGCCTGACCGACGACTTCCTCGCGCTCCTGACCGAGGACCCCGACCCGTGCGGTGGCAGTACCGAGGCGGGGCAGGGGGGACTTCGGGCCAGTGGCGAGCTGCTCGACCACCTCGCGGACTGGGGGGCGGTCGTCACCCCGGCAGGCACCCTGCAGCTCGTCCCGGTGCGGCTCGAACGGGACCTCCCGCTGATCTCCCGCTGGATGAACGACTCGGCCGTGGATTCCTACTGGAAGCTCGGCGGAGCCGAGGACGTGACCGCGAACCACCTACGGACCCAGCTCGGCGGAGATGGCCGCAGCATTCCCTGCCTCGGACTACTGAACGGCACCCCAATGAGCTATTGGGAGATCTACCGGGCGGACCTCGACCCCCTTGCCCGTCACTACCCGGCCCGCCCGCACGACACCGGGATCCATCTGCTCATCGGACCCGTGGCCGATCGGGGGCGTGGTCTCGGCTCCACCCTGCTCCGCGCCGTCGCCGATCTCGTCCTGGACAGACGACCTTCCTGTGCCCGCGTCGTCGCGGAACCCGACCTTCGCAACTTTCCCTCCATCTCCGCTTTCCTCAGCGCCGGCTTCCGGTACTCCGCCGAGGTCGACCTGCCCGACAAGCGGGCCGCCCTCATGTGCAGAGATCGGCTGCTGCGCGATCTGATGTAGTTCCGATGTGGATCTGCTGTGACGCCGTCATATCTGGTACACCGCCCGATCCGATCCGGTTCCCGGTCGAGCCGACGCAATTCCCGGGCCCGGCGACCATCCCGTCCCGAGACGTCTCGTCCCGTGACCATCCGTCCCGTGTCCACCCCGCCCCGTCGAAGAGAACAGTCTTGATCCCGCCTCCCAGGCCCCACACGATGCCGCCTCCCAGGCCCCACACGATGCCGCGTCCCAGGACCCACACGATCCCGCCCCGCAGGCCCCATGGGACCCCGCCTCCCAGACCCCACACGTCCGCCGCGATCACCCGTTTGTCAGTGGTGACCCGTAGGGTGGTCGCGCTATGACGAAGCCCTCACTTCACGAACTCCTGCACGCCGCCGTCACCGCTGTCGGCGGCACGGAGCGCCCCGGCCAGGTGACCATGGCCGAAGCCGTCGCGGAGGCGATCGACGACGGCTCCCATCTGCTGGTCCAGGCAGGCACCGGCACCGGAAAGTCGCTCGGTTACCTGGTGCCCGCGCTCGCCCAGGGAGAGCGCGTCGTCGTCGCCACGGCGACCCTCGCCCTCCAGCGGCAGCTCGTGGAGCGGGACCTGCCGAGAACGGTCGACGCGCTGCACCCCCTGCTGCGCCGCCGCCCGGAGTTCGCGATGCTCAAGGGCCGGTCGAACTACATGTGCCTGCACCGGCTGAACGAGGGTGTGCCGCAGGACGAGGAGGAGGGCCTCTTCGACCAGTTCGAGGCGGCCGCGCCCAGCAGCAAGCTGGGCCAGGACCTGCTGCGGCTGCGGGACTGGTCGCAGGAGACCGAGACCGGCGACCGGGACGACCTCACCCCGGGTGTGTCGGACCGTGCCTGGGCCCAGATCTCCGTGTCCTCCAGGGAGTGCCTGGGCGCCACGAAGTGCGCGTACGGCGCCGAGTGCTTCGCCGAGATGGCCAGGGAGCGGGCCAAGCTCGCCGAGGTCGTCGTCACCAATCACGCGCTGCTCGCGATCGACGCCATCGAGGGCGCTCCGGTGCTCCCGCAGCATGAGGTCCTGATCGTGGACGAGGCGCACGAACTCGTCTCCCGGGTGACCGGTGTGGCGACCGGCGAGCTCACCCCGGGCCAGGTCAACCGCGCGGTGAAGCGGGCGGCGAAGCTCGTGAACGAGAAGGTGGCGGACCAGCTGCAGACCGCCGCCGAGGGGTTCGAGCGGGTCATGGAGCTGGCTCTGCCGGGCCGGCTGGAGGAGATCCCCGAGGACCTGGCGTACGTCCTGATGGCGCTGCGCGACGCCGCTCGCGCCGTGATCTCGGCGATCGGCAGCACCCGTGACAAGTCCGTCCAGGACGAGGACGCCGTCCGCAAGCAGGCCCTGGCGGCCGTGGAGAGCGTGCACGACGTGGCGGAGCGGATCAGCAACGGCTCCGAGTGGGACGTCGTCTGGTACGAACGTCATGACCGTTTCGGCGCGTCCCTGCGCGTAGCCCCCATGTCCGTCTCGGGTCTCCTCCGGGAGAAGCTCTTCGCGGACCGCTCCGTCACCCTGACCTCGGCCACGCTCAAGCTGGGCGGCGACTTCAACGGCGTGGGTGCGTCACTGGGACTGGCCCCGGAGGGCACCCAGGGCGACGACCTGCCGCAGTGGAAGGGCGTCGACGTCGGATCGCCGTTCGACTATCCGAGGCAGGGCATTCTCTATGTCGCCAAGCATCTGTCACGTCCCGCGCGGGACGGCGACCGTGCGGACATGCTGGACGAGCTCACGGAGCTGATCCAGGCGGCCGGCGGTCGGACGCTCGGGCTGTTCTCGTCGATGCGGGCCGCCCAGCTGGCGGCGGAGGAGCTGCGCGTCCGTATCCCCGAGTACCCGATCCTGCTGCAGGGCGAGGAAACACTCGGAGAGCTGATCAAGGGCTTCGCGGCCGACCCGAAGACATGTCTCTTCGGCACCCTCTCGCTCTGGCAGGGCGTGGACGTGCCAGGTCCCAGCTGTCAGCTGGTCGTGATGGACAAGATCCCGTTTCCCCGGCCCGACGACCCGCTGATGAGCGCACGCCAGAAGGCCGTCGAGGAGGCCGGCGGCAATGGCTTCATGGCCGTCGCCGCCACGCACGCGGCCCTGCTGATGGCACAGGGCGCCGGCCGCCTCGTCCGGGCGCAGGGTGATCGCGGTGTGGTCGCCGTACTGGACCAGCGGCTCGCGACCGCGCGGTACGGCAGCTATCTGAAGGCCTCACTGCCCGACTTCTGGTACACGACGGACCGCAACCAGGTCCGTAGATCGCTCGCTGCGATCGACAGTGCCGCCAAGGCGAGGGAAGAGGCGGAGAAGCAGGAACATGTGGTCGAAGCGGAGGCATGACGAACGGCCGGTGGCATGACGAACGGCCGGTGGCCTGTCCCCACGAACCATGGGGACAGGCCACCGGCCGTCATGCGCACGGGCTCGGCTTCGGGCCGCGAGGCTTCGGCGGACCCTGGACAGCCCAGGGCCCCGGAACCGGCGCAGTGGATTCCGGGGCCCGGATCAGGGGCGGGGACGGGCACGGGCGACCGTCCGCCGCTGGTGTCAGACGCGGCGCAGGACGGCCACCACCTTGCCGAGGATGGTCGCGTCGTCACCCGGGATGGGCTCGTAGGCGGCATTGTGCGGGAGCAGCCAGACATGGCCGTCCTCGCGCTTGAAGCGCTTGACCGTGGCCTCGCCGTCCAGCATGGCGGCCACGATGTCGCCGTTCTCGGCGACGGGCTGACGGCGGACCGTCACCCAGTCCCCGTCACAGATGGCGGCCTCGATCATGGAGTCGCCCACGACCTTCAGGACGAAGAGTTCACCGTCGCCCACCAACTGGCGGGGGAGTGGGAACACGTCCTCGACGGACTCCTCGGCGAGGATCGGGCCACCGGCGGCGATCCGGCCGACGAGCGGCACGTACGAAGCGGCCGGCTTGCCCGCCGTGTCCGTCGGCTGGGCCGAGGCCTGGTCGGAGCCGCGGACCTCGTACGCACGAGGACGGTGCGGGTCGCGGCGCAGGAAGCCCTTGCGCTCCAGCGCCATCAGCTGGTGCGCCACGGAGGACGTACTGGACAGGCCGACAGCCTGGCCGATCTCCCGCATCGACGGCGGGTATCCGCGCCGCTGCACCGAGTCCCGGATCACCTCGATGACTCGGCGCTGCCGGTCGGTGAGCCCGGAGCTGTCCGCCCTGATGCCTGGAGGTCGGCCGGGCAGGGCGCGCTTGGGCCCTTCATGGTTCGTGGCTTCGTTCATCGCATGCACCGGCTCGAGTCGGCTCTGGGAGCGGTCCTGGGCAGTGATGGTGGCACTGTCAGCGGTGGTGGTCACGTCGGCCCCTCTCGATGGTCTCCCGTGCAGCACAACGGTAGTTGCTTTCGAAAGGTTGCGCCAAACACACGTTCGAGTGAAAAACCGTGGATTGTCTGACGTGACCATGCGTCGGGGTGTAGGGCGGCGGCTCCGGCGGACAAAAGCATTGATTCCTGTACTCTTCACCGCCGAGGCGAGGGGCCTTGTGGGCCGCTGTCGTCGCGCGGCCCAGTCTGCCATCCGGTACCTCGTCGGCCGGGTACCGGCCCCGTTCTCGTGGCGTCCCCGCCGCGCCCGCGTCCGCTCCGCGACGGTTCGGACGCGCTCCGCGACGGACTCTCCGTCTGGCACATGCCGATACGTGCGCGACACGCGCGCCGTAGGGGGATTTACGTGCCAAGCCCTACATCTAGTGCTTGGATTGCCGCAACGGCCCAGAAGTTGTGGTCCCCCGGGTCCTCGGGCTCAAGGTCATCCCCTATGCTTGGGGCTGCTTCCGCGGGGCCCAAGTGGCTCGTGGGGCCTATTGAGTCGTGCTGTGAGGAGGGTTGGAGTTATGCACTGTCCCTTCTGCAGGCACCCCGACAGCCGCGTCGTCGACAGTCGTACGACGGACGACGGCACGTCGATCCGCAGGCGCCGCCAGTGTCCCGACTGCTCCCGTCGTTTCACGACGGTGGAGACGTGCTCGCTGATGGTGGTCAAGAGGTCCGGCGTGACCGAGCCCTTCAGTCGTACCAAGGTCATCAATGGCGTCCGCAAGGCATGCCAGGGCAGGCCTGTCACCGAGGACGCGCTCGCCCAACTCGGCCAACGGGTCGAGGAGGCGGTGCGCGCGACCGGAAGCGCCGAGCTGACCACCCACGACGTGGGGCTGGCCATACTCGGCCCCTTGCAGGAACTCGACCTCGTCGCCTACCTGCGGTTCGCGAGCGTCTACCGGGCGTTCGACTCGCTGGAGGACTTCGAGGCCGCGATCGCGGAACTCAGGGAAGAGCAGGGGAAGCGCCCCGACGCGAACGACGAGGGCGTCGTGAGCGTGGTCGAGGGGCGCGTGGAGGGTGACCGCGGGTCCGGAGGGGCCGCGCAGGTCCCGGTGCCCGCCAACGCCGCCGACTGACGGCGGGCCGCCCCGCCGGACCAGTGGGTCCGGACGACGGGCGGCGATCCAGACCTGTCGCGAACGGCTGTGTCAGCCGGGTCGCGACACAAGACAGAACACCGTGTCACGGGAACATCGTGGCACTTCAGGGCGTTTTCGCCCGTACAGGGAGGCGGCATGACAGAGACGGCGAGCGGTCCGGCACGGAGTTCCCGCGCCAAGGGCACCAAGGCGAGCAAGGGCCTGCGTATCGAGCGCATCCACACCACCCCCGGCGTGCACCCGTACGACGAGGTGGTCTGGGAGCGGCGTGACGTCGTCATGACCAACTGGCGCGACGGCTCGGTCAACTTCGAGCAGCGCGGCGTCGAGTTCCCCGACTTCTGGTCGGTGAACGCGGTCAACATCGTCACCAGCAAGTACTTCCGTGGTGCCGTGGGCACCCCGCAGCGCGAGACCGGCCTCAAGCAGCTGATCGACCGCATCGTGAAGACGTACACGAAGGCCGGCGAGGACAACAAGTACTTCGCCTCGCCCGCCGATGCCGAGATCTTCGAGCACGAACTGGCGTACGCCCTCCTGCACCAGATCTTCAGCTTCAACAGCCCCGTGTGGTTCAACGTGGGCACCCCGCAGCCCCAGCAGGTCTCCGCCTGCTTCATCCTGTCCGTCGACGACTCCATGGAGTCGATCCTCGACTGGTACAAGGAAGAGGGCATGATCTTCAAGGGCGGCTCCGGCGCCGGCCTGAACCTCTCCCGCATCCGCTCCTCCAAGGAGCTGCTCTCCTCCGGCGGCAACGCCTCCGGTCCCGTCTCCTTCATGCGGGGCGCCGACGCCTCCGCAGGAACGATCAAGTCGGGCGGCGCCACCCGCCGCGCCGCCAAGATGGTCGTCCTGGACGTGGACCACCCGGACGTCGAGGACTTCATCGCCACCAAGGTGAAGGAGGAGGAGAAGATCCGCGCCCTGCGCGACGCGGGCTTCGACATGGACCTGGGCGGCGACGACATCACGTCCGTCCAGTACCAGAACGCCAACAACTCGGTCCGGGTGAACGACGAGTTCATGACGGCCGTGGAGAACGGCACCGAGTTCGGCCTGCGCGCCCGGATGACCGGCGAGGTCATCGAGAAGGTCGACGCCAAGGCGCTGTTCCGCAAGCTCGCCGAGGCCGCGTGGGCCTGCGCCGACCCGGGCATCCAGTACGACGGTGTGATCAACAACTGGCACACCTGCCCCGAGTCCGGCCGTATCACCGCGTCCAACCCGTGCAGCGAGTACATGCACCTGGACAACACGTCCTGCAACCTCGCCTCGCTGAACCTGATGAAGTTCCTCAAGGACGACGGCCTCGGCCACCAGTCCTTCGAGGTCGAGCGCTTCGCCAAGGTCGTCGAGCTGGTCATCACCGCGATGGACATCTCCATCTGCTTCGCCGACTTCCCGACCCAGAAGATCGGCGAGAACACCCGCGCCTTCCGCCAGCTCGGCATCGGCTACGCCAACCTCGGCGCCCTGCTGATGGCGACCGGCCACGCGTACGACTCCGACGGCGGCCGCGCCCTCGCCGGTGCCATCACCTCGCTGATGACCGGCACGGCGTACAAGCGCTCTGCCGAACTGGCCGCGGTCGTCGGCCCGTACGACGGCTACGCCCGCAACGCGGATGCCCACAACCGCGTGATGAAGCAGCACTCCGACGCCAACGGCACGGCCGTCCGCATGGACGACCTGGACACCCCGGTGTGGGCCGCCGCCACCGAGGCCTGGCAGGACGTCCTCCGCCTCGGCGAGAAGAACGGCTTCCGCAACTCGCAGGCGTCCGTGCTCGCGCCGACCGGCACGATCGGCCTGGCCATGTCCTGCGACACCACCGGTGTCGAGCCGGACCTGGCGCTGGTCAAGTTCAAGAAGCTGGTCGGCGGCGGCTCGATGCAGATCGTCAACGGCACGGTCCCGCAGGCCCTGCGCCGCCTGGGCTACCAGGAGGAGCAGATCGAGGCGATCGTCGCCCACATCGCCGACCACGGCAATGTGATCGACGCCCCGGGCCTCAAGCAGGAGCACTACGAGGTCTTCGACTGCGCCATGGGCGAGCGCGCCATCTCCCCGATGGGCCACGTCCGCATGATGGCCGCGATCCAGCCGTGGATCTCCGGCGCCATCTCCAAGACGGTCAACATGCCGGAGACGGCGACCGTCGAGGAGGTCGAGGAGATCTACTTCGAGGCGTGGAAGCTGGGCGTCAAGGCGCTCGCGATCTACCGCGACAACTGCAAGGTCGGTCAGCCGCTCTCCGCGAAGACCAAGGAGACGGAGAAGGCGGAGATCACGGAGAAGGCCGAGGAGACGATCCGGGCCACGGTCGAGAAGATCGTCGAGTACCGCCCCGTCCGTAAGCGCCTCCCGAAGGGCCGCCCCGGCATCACCACCTCCTTCACCGTCGGCGGCGCCGAGGGTTACATGATCGCCAACTCCTACCCGGACGACGGTCTCGGTGAGGTGTTCCTCAAGATGTCCAAGCAGGGCTCGACCCTCGCGGGCATGATGGACGCCTTCTCGATCGCCGTCTCGGTGGGTCTGCAGTACGGCGTGCCGCTGGAGACGTACGTCTCGAAGTTCACGAACATGCGCTTCGAGCCGGCCGGTATGACGGACGACCCGGACGTGCGGATGGCGGCGTCGATCGTCGACTACATCTTCCGTCGCCTGGCGCTCGACTTCCTGCCCTTCGAGACCCGCTCCGCGCTCGGCATCCACTCCGCCGAGGAGCGTCAGCGTCACCTGGAGACCGGGTCGTACGAGCCGATCGAGGAGGAGGTCGACGTCGAGGGCCTCGCCCAGTCGGCGCCGCGCCAGTCCCTGAAGGCGGTCTCCGCTCCGAAGGCCGACGTCGACGAGGAGGGCGCCAAGCCCGCTCCGAAGCAGGCCCACACCAGCGCCGAGCTGGTGGAGATGCAGCTGGGTATCCAGGCCGACGCCCCGCTCTGCTTCTCCTGCGGGACGAAGATGCAGCGGGCCGGCTCCTGCTACATCTGCGAGGGCTGCGGCTCGACGAGCGGTTGCAGCTGATCTGAGCGCCCCCGGGCGCGAACCGGCGTGACAGGGCGGTGGAGCCGAAGCAAGGCTCCACCGCCCTCGGTCTGTTGTTCGGGTGGCGCGTCAGGCCCGGGGCGGGCCGCCCATGACACGGGCGAAGGTCGCCGGGTCCTCGTCGAAGCCGGTGATGCCGGGGTGGAACGTCCATTCGCCGGTGGTGTCGCGGACGAACTCGGCGACGGTCGCGGCCGTCGACCCGAGGACACCGCCGAAGTCGTCCTCCGCCAGGACGGTGTAGTCCTCACGGATACGCAGGGCGGGCTTGGTGACGTTGACGAAGGTCCTCGTGCCCGATCCCTGCTGTATGGCGACACCGATCACGACCCGGCCGTACCGGCTGTCGAGCCGGTTCAGCTCGACGGTCATGACCTCGTCCCAGCCGAAGCCCTGCCCGGTCTTGCTGTCGCGGTTGAGGGTGATGGTGCCGTCGGGCGAGCGGCTGTCGAAGTGCACGACATAGGCGGGCGCGCCGCTCGGATCGGCCGCCGAGTAGGTCGCCGCGACGATGTCGAGATCCGTCGGCGGCTGTCCGGCCGGACTCGGGTCCCACTTCAGCGACACCTCGACCTTGCGGATGCCCTTGTTGAGGCCGTTCAACAGAACTCCCTCCCCGTTCTTCTGTGCGTGCGGGCCGAACTGCCTGGCGGTCCAGGCCAGTTGTCCATCCTCGCATGCGCGCCGGGGCGCTCGCCCGGGTGCAACCGGCCGGAGAGTGACCGTCGCCACGTTCCGTGGCCTTACCATGGCGCGGTGCTGGTCAAGTGGATTCGCTGCACCGTGGTGGACCGCCGCGGTTTCGAGCGGGGGCAGCGAAAGTGGGCGGGGCTACTGGGGGAGCCGGGATTCCGTGGACAGGGCGGGGGTTGGAGCCGGGGGCGGGCCGGTGTGGCGCACATCTTCTCGTTCTGGGAGAGCCGTGCCTTCTACGACTCCTTCATGGCGCGCTCCCACGACCGGCTCGCCGCGTCGCAGTCGGGCACCTTCAGGGACATGCAGGCCAAGCTCTTCGATCACCGGTTCGATGTGAAGACCGGTTTCGAGCCGCGCTTCACGGACGCCGATCTGGTGCGGGTCGCGCACTGCCGTGTCCACGAGGAGCGGGCCGAGCACTTCGCGCTGATGCAGGAGAAGGTCTGGAACCCCGCGATGGCGGGCTCTCCGGGCATGGTGCGTGGCCTCTTCGGAGAGGCGCCCGCTCACGAGTTCATGATCCTTTCCATGTGGCAGTCGGCCGCGGAGCACGGCAAGTACCGCGTCGAACGCATCGAACGCCTGGCCCTGAGGGCCCAGATCGAGGCCGATGTCGCGGCCATGACCGGCGACATCGTGGAGCTGGAACCGAGCTGGACGGTGTGAGGGTCCGACTCGGGTGAGTTCGCGTCCCGGAGCCCAGGGCCGGTGTGCGGGACTTGTGTGACCTACGCCGTATGGCAGCCGGACGAGTGCTCGATCCGCCCTCGCGCCCTTTAGGGTCTTGGCATGGCACGACCACGGCGCATCATCCTTGTCCGACACGGCGAGTCAACGGGCAATGTTGATGACACCGTGTACGAGCGCGAGCCCGACCACGCCCTCGCCCTCACCGATCTCGGCTGGCAGCAGGCGGAGGAGACCGGCAAACGCATCCGCGACGTCCTCGGCCGCGAGCGCGTCAGCGTCTATGTCTCCCCCTATCGCCGGACGCACGAGACGTTCCAGGCGTTTCACCTGAACCCCGAGTTGGTGCGCGTGCGCGAGGAGCCACGGCTGCGCGAGCAGGACTGGGGCAACTGGCAGGACCCGGACGACGTACGCCTGCAGAAGGCCTACCGGGACGCGTACGGCCACTTCTTCTACCGCTTCGCGCAGGGCGAGTCCGGTGCCGACGTCTACGACCGGGTCGGCGGCTTCCTGGAGAGCCTCTTCCGCAGCTTCGAGGACCCCGACCACCCGCCGAACGTTCTGCTGGTCACCCATGGGCTCGCCATGCGTCTGTTCTGCATGCGCTGGTTCCACTGGACGGTCGCCGAGTTCGAGTCCCTGTCGAACCCCGGGAACGCGGAGATGCGGATGCTCGTTCTCGGGGAGGACGGCAAGTACACGCTCGACCGGCCGTTCGACCGCTGGCGGGACCCGGAGTCGTACGGGGCCACCAGTTAGAGTGGCAGGGCGATGACCGCTGACTCCTTTTCCACGGGCCGCCTGGAGCGCGCCCTGTCCAGCCTGCGCGGACTCGCGGTGGGGGACGCGCTGGGCTCGCAGTACTTCGTGCCCGTGAACTACCCGCTGCTCAAGCGCCGCGAGACCCCGTCCGGCCCCTGGCAGTGGACCGACGACACCGAGATGGCCTGCTCCGTCGTGGCCGTCCTCGCGGCCCACCAGCGGATCGACCAGGACGAACTCGCCCGCTCCTTCGCGGTGCACCACGACTTCGACCGCGGTTACGGGCCGGCGGTCAACCGCCTGCTGCGTCTGGTCCGCGAAGGCGGCGACTGGCGTGAGCTGGCCTCCGCGCTCTTCAACGGCCAGGGATCCTGGGGCAACGGCGCCGCCATGCGGATCGCCCCGCTCGGCGCCTGGTACGCGGACGACCCCGAGCAGGCCACCCACCAGGCGGAGATCTCGGCCTACCCCACGCATCAGCACCGCGAGGCCGTCGTCGGTGCCATGGCGGTCGCCGCGGCCGCCGCCCTCGCGGCCGACCCCGCCGGACCGCCGAGCGCCGGAGCCCTGCTCGACGGAGTCATCGCCCTTGTCCCGAAGAGTGCCGTCGGCGCGGGTCTGCGGCGTGCTCGGGACATGCTCGACTACGCCGACGCGGACACCGTCGCCGCCGTACTGGGCTGTGGACGGCGTACGACGGCGCACGACACCGTGCCGTTCGCGCTCTGGTCGGCGGCACGCGCCCTCGGCGACTACGAGCGGGGCTTCTGGACGACGGCCCAGGTCGGCGGTGACGTCGACACGACCTGCGCCATCGTCGGCGGAGTGGTCGCCTCCGGTAAGGCCGGGGCACCTCCCGAGGCGTGGACACGGCAGACCGAGGCGTTCCCGGACTGGCTCCAGGTGGGATGACCCGTCGGCGCCGGCGAAGGCGTCCGGGCGAAAGGACGTGCTGCCCCGGGCCCACCCACCCCAAGCGCCACAACTGTCACAGGAATGCCACAGTGCACTCCTCGGTCGGCCTCGTGCCTTCACCCGCGACATACCCTGTCCGCCACGCCGCCTGTTGATCATGACCGGACGCGGCGACGAGGTACCGGCCACGAACCTTCTGCCGCAGCCGCGCGCTGCGTACGGTGGGCGGTGAGGCCGGTCGGGGGAGGGGGTCCCATGTCCGACACACCGTCAGTACCGACCACACCGGAATCCGAAGGCCCGTCGCCGAGGGCTCGCGCGGGGACGGACAAGGACCGGCCGCGGCCGACAGGTCCTGCCGACGCCACAGCGGCGGGCAAGGCGGGCGGACCATCACCCCTACGGGGCGGACCCGCACCCGTACCTGCTAGACCCGCACCCATACCGGGCGGACCGCCGCCCGCGCCGCCCGGACTGATCGATTTCGCACCTGACGATCCCGCGCCGATCCGTACCGCGACCCTGTGGGCGGCCCTGGCCACCGGCCTGCTCAGCATGTTCCTGCTGGGCGACGGGCTGGCGGTCAACCTGGTCTTCGTCGCCGTGCCCGCCACGCTCGCCGTGTACTTCGCGGGCCGCCGGGCGGGCCGCCGTCCTCGCCCGTGGGCCCTCGTCTGGGGCGTCGGCGGGCTGGCTCTGCTGACCGTGCCCGCGCTGCGAGCCGCCGAGTGGCCCTCGTTCCTGGCCGTCGTCACCGCCTTCGCGGTGGGTTCGCTCGCCCTGCACGGCGGCCGCACCTGGCCGGCCGTTCTGCTCGGACCCGTCGGTGTCTTCACCTCGCTGGTCACCGGGGCGGCCTGGGCGTGGCAGGGCCTGCGCGAGCGGCTGGGAGGCGACCGGAGCCGTCTGGCACCCCTGCTGAGGGCGCTTGTCGTGGCCGCGGCCCTCCTCTTCGTCTTCGGCGCGCTGTTCGCCGGGGCCGACGCGGCCTTCGCCGATCTGCTCGGCGCTCTGGTGCCCGACGTCTCCGTGAACGACGGGCCCTGGAGGATCCTGCTGCTCGCACTGGGCCTGTTCGGGACCCTCGCGGCGGCCCGTACGGCGGCCGCACCGGCCAGGTGGGACCGCATCCAGGTGCCGGCGGTGCGTGCCCGCGGGCGCGTCGAGTGGGCGCTGCCCCTGGTCGGACTCGTCGGGCTCTTCGCCGTCTTCAACGCCGTCCAGCTCGCCGTGCTCTTCGGTGGCTACGACGCGGTCCTGAAGGAGACCGGCCAGACCTACGCCCAGTACGCGCGCCAGGGTTTCTGGCAGTTGCTCATGGCCACGCTGCTCACCCTGCTGGTCATCGTGGTCGCCCTGCGCTGGGCGCCCCGCACCCGGTCGAGTGACAGGACGCTCGTGCGCGGGGTACTGGGGACGCTGTGCGCGCTGGCGCTCGTCGTCGTGGCGTCCGCGGTGCGGCGTATGGACATGTATATGGAGGCCTACGGGCTGACGCGGCTGAGGATCTCGGTGCTGACCATGGAGCTCTGGCTCGGCCTGGTCATCGTGCTCATCATGGCCGCCGGTGTGTGGGGCGCCCGATGGCTGCCGCGTGCCGTCGCGGCCAGTGCGGCCGCCGTGGTGCTCGCGTTCGGGCTGGTGTCGCCGGACGGGCTGATCGCCGAGCGCAACGTCGAGCGGTACGAGACCACGGGCCGCTTCGACCTGCCCTACGCGCGCGGGCTGTCCGCCGACGCGGTGCCCGCCCTGGACCGGCTGGAGGAGCCCATGCGGTCGTGCGCGCTGTGGGACATCAAGGAGGAGCTGGACGAGCGGCAGCACGTTCCCTGGTACGCCACGAGCTGGGGCGAGGCCGAGGCCAGGCGCATCCTGGAGGAGCGTCCGCCGGTGGGGGACGCGAGTGGACCGGAGTGCGGTGAGCCGGGTCCGGAGTTCTACCGCTGAGAGTCGTCGCGGCCCACGCACGGCCGGACCGCGCCCTGGACTGGCGTGGACCAGGGCGCGGTCCGGCCGATGTGCGGCCACTTCCGTGATCGTCCCGTCAGCCTCCGGCGGTGGGTCCTGCCGTGCCGGAGAGGGCTTCCAGATCGCTCTTGCGGACCCTGATCACCAGGACGGCGGTGGCCAGGGCGAGTACGGCCATCGCGACAGCCGGTATGAAAGCCGTCGAGATGCCCTGGGAGAGCACCTCATGGCTCCAGGGAGCCGGCAACTGCTGGGTCTTTGCGAACTCGGCCTTCTGCGCGTCGGTGGCCTGGGCCATGAAGAGCTGGACCTGCTTCTCCGCCTCGTCACGACTGGCCGTACCGAAGACCGTCGTGAGGATGGACAGGCCGAGCGAGCCGCCCACCTGCTGCGTCACGTTGAGCAGACCGGACGCCGCGCCCGCCTCGTGGGGTGCGACCCCCGACACGGCGGTCAGGGTGAGGGTCACGAAGTTCAGGCCCATGCCGAAGCCGAACATCACCATCGGACCGAGCACGCCGCTGACGTAGGAACTGTCGGGGCTGATGAAGGTCTGCCAGGTCAGGCCGAGCACCACGAGCGTGGAGCCGACCACCATGAACGGCTTGGGGCCGAGCACAGGCAGGAACCGTTGTGACAGACCGGCGCCGGTGACGATCGCGACGGTCACCGGGAGGAAGGCCAGACCGGCCTCGATCGGGGTGTAGCGCAGCACGTTCTGCACGAACAGCACGATGAAGAAGAACATCCCGAACATCGCCGCCGCGAGACTCAGCATGATCACGTACGTGCCCGAGCGGTTGCGGTCGGTGAACATCCGCAGCGGGGTGATGGGCTCCCGCGCGCGCCTCTCGATGAGGCCGAACGCCAGCAGCAGGACCATCGCCGCCGCGAAGGAACCGATGGTCAGGCCGTCGCGCCAGCCCTCCTCCGCCGCGCGGATGAACCCGTAGACGAGCGAGGCCATACCGGCGGTCGAGGTGAGCGCGCCCGCGATGTCGAACCGTCCCGGGTGCCGCTCGGACTCACTGATGTACATCGGGGTGAGGACGGCGATCAGCACACCGATGGGCACGTTGACGAACAGCACCCACCTCCAGTCGAGCCACTCGGTGAGCATGCCGCCCGCGAGCAGACCGATGGCGCCGCCACCGGCGGAGACGGCGGCGAAAACGCCGAACGCGCGGTTCCGCTCCGGTCCCTCCGGGAACGTCGTCGTGATGAGCGCCAGCGAGGTCGGCGACGCGATCGCTCCACCGACGCCCTGCAGGGCTCGGGCCGCGAGGAGTTGCCAGGGTTCCTGGGCGAGCCCGCCGAGCAGCGAGGCGAGGGTGAAGACCAGGATTCCGGTCATGAACACCCGGCGTCGGCCGAGGATGTCACCGGCCCGGCCGCCCAGGAGCAGCAGACCGCCGAAGGTCAGCGTGTAGGCGCTGACCACCCATGTCAGGTCGGTGGTGCTGAACTTGAGCGCGTCTTGAATGTGCGGGAGGGCGATGTTCACAATCGTCGCGTCGAGTACCACCATGAGTTGGCAGGCCGCGATGACGGTGAGTGCGATGCCGGGGCGCCCCTCCCGGCGGGCGGCTCCCGGCTTCTGATCCTTAATCAACGGAGAGGTTGTCACTATGGGTCCCCCACAAGTGCCTTAGTGAACGCTCGCGTTCACTGACGCGTCCACGGTAGTGAGTCCCCCTTAGTGAACGCAAGCGTTCATTGAGTCGCCGCCGGGTCCGCGCGTCGTCCGTCCGCTTCCGCTTTCGGCACCCCCGCCCCCTGGCTCAACGGAGAAACACAGATGGTCACTTCGCGCTGGACGACCGCTCCCGCCCCGACGGTCTCCCCGCGCCGGCGCGGCGCCGTGCTCGAGCGCGCCATCCTCGACGCCGCGCTGGAGCAGCTCAGCACGGTCGGATGGAGCGGCCTCACCATGGAGGGAGTCGCCGCGGGCGCCCAGACGGGCAAGGCGGCGGTCTATCGCCGCTGGCCCTCCAAGGAGGACCTCGTCGCCGACGCGCTGCAGGCCGGGCTGCCGCGTTTCGAGGAGGCGCCCGACCTCGGGAACGTGCGCGAGGATCTGCTGGCGCTGTGCCGGCAGGCGCGTGAGGCGATGTTCTCCCGCCCCGGGTTCGCTCTGCGGTCGGTGATTCACGAATGCGACACCACCCAGGCCGAGCGCTTCCATGGCGTGATCATCGAGGGGGTCGTGCAGCCGACGGTCAAGCTGCTGCGCGAGGTCGTCGAGCGTGGAATCCGGCGGGGTGAGGTGCGGTCCGACGCGGCCAACAGCTATGTCTTCGACGCGATTCCGGCCATGATGATGTACCGCTCGAAGATGTGCGGGAGCGAATGGAGCGAGCGGGAGATCGAGGAGATGATCGACCAGTTGATGGTTCCGCTGCTGCGCCGATGAGGTGCCTGGGCGCAGTCGGGGAGAGGGGCGCGGTTGCCCCGGGAAACCTGGGTGTCGCACGGGGACGCGGGCGGCGTAGGCTAAGGGCGCCATGCCGTACGAACCACCTACTCACACCGTCGAGCGCTCGCTGCGCGCCACGACCGGAGCGAAGGTCATTGCCGGTGTCGACGAGGTGGGGCGCGGAGCGTGGGCCGGCCCCGTCACCGTCTGCGCGGCGATCACCGGACTGCGCCGACCGCCCGAGGGCCTCACCGACTCCAAGCTCCTGACGATCAAGCGACGCGAGTCGCTCGCCGCGGAACTGCTGACGTGGGTCACCTCGCACGCCCTCGGTCACGCCTCTCCGGAGGAGATCGACGACCTGGGCATGACGGCCGCGCTGCGGCTGGCCGCCGTGCGGGCCCTGGAGGCGCTCCCCATACGGCCCGACGCGGTCATCCTCGACGGCAAGCACGACTACCTGGGGTCACCCTGGCGCGTCCGTACGGTGATCAAGGGCGATCAGTCCTGTGTCGCCGTCGCGGCCGCCTCGGTGATCGCCAAGGTTCAGCGCGACAAAATGATGGCCGAACTGGGTGTCGACCATGCAGACTTCGGTTTCGCGGCCAACGCCGGGTATCCGTCGCCTGTCCACAAGGCCGCGCTGGCGGAGCGGGGCCCCACCCCGTACCACCGGTTGTCGTGGGCGTATCTTGATGCGCTGCCCCAGTGGCGACACCTCAAGAAGGCCCGCAACTGGGCGGACGGAAGCGTTCCGGAGATCGAGGGCCAGCTCGGCTTCGATTTCTGACGGATCCGTTCGCACTCATGTGCCACCCGCCGACGCGTGTCGCACCGGCGTTTGATAAACATCAGCTCATGCCTCTCATTCCCGAGGAGCCTCAGATTCACGAGAGTGCCCAGGGCCCGCGTGCCACTCCGGCCAGCGGCCGGGTCGCGCCGACCCCCCGTCCCGTACCCGGTCCCCGTCCCGCGGCTCCGCCGCGTCCCGGTCGTCCGGGTCCTGCCCGGCCGGTGCCGGCCCAGCGCGCGGCTCATGCCGCGGTCAAGCCCGGGCCGTCCGCTCCTGCCGCAACCCCGCAGATCCAGCTGATCCCGGCCTCGGCCGAGGGTGCGCTGGACGCCGCCGAGGAAGCCGTCGACCTGCTGTTGGAGTCGGGCCGTGCCCCCGGTGACGTGCTGGTGATCACCACCGGCGAGTCGCATCCGTGGGCCGACCACGAGCTTTCCTTCGGCGAGGCCGCCTACTGGGCGCAGCACGACGCGGGCGACGACGTCTTCTACGCCGATGCCTCGGCCACCGACCGGGCCGCGCCGCGTCCCGTCGTCGTGGTCGCCGTCAACGGCGGAACCGATGCCGTCACCGCTCAGGCGCTGCCCAAGGCCCTCGGCCGGGCCCGGGCCCTGCTGATCGTGTGCGGCGACCCGCAGACGATCAACTCGGTGCTGGGCGCCGGAGTCTGAGCGACTGCGGACCACTCCCTGGTCGGCCCGCGAGGGCCCGCCGGGGAGTCGTGTGTGCCCGGGGACGACCTGGGCGGCACTGCGGCCACACCCCGTGATGGGGCGCTTCGGCGTGCCCGCGGGGTGTTTCGGCGTTGTCGGGGATCGGTTCGCGGGGGTGCGGTGCGGTCGGTGCCGTGGCCTTGCGGTGCGGGGCGGTCGGGTGCCGGGGAGGTGCGGCAGGGTGGCGGTGCGGCGGCATGGCGCGCCGTGCTCGGCGTGGGCCGCACCCCGCGGGCTCTCTCGCGGGGTGGGCGCGGGCGTGTGGGTGCCCGGACGGGCAATCGCTGGGTCCGGGCGGGCGTTCTCTTGGTCTGGCGGCCGTTCGCTTGGTCCGGGCCGGGCGCCGAAGCGGCTCGGAGCGGATGTGGCGCGGAGTGCCTGCGGCTCGGAACGCCCCTGCGGCTCAGCGTGCCGCGGCTCGGCGCAGTACCTCCGACGCGACGCCACCGGTGCGTGGCATGGGCGGCGGCGCGACAGCCGTGGCGAAGGGCTCGGCCGGTGAGTCCGCGTGGGGACGACGACCCCCTCGGCCCTCGCCGAGGACCTGCCAGCCGTCACGTGTCAGTGTGATGTACGCCCCGCAGCGCAGCCCGTGCAGTGTGCAGGCGTCCCGCAGCCCCCACATCCACGCCCCGTCCTCCTCCGTCCAACGCGCGTCGCCGTCACGGCAGTAGAGCAGCACGGCCGTACGCACCGGGGTGCGCCGGCGCAGATCGTGCGGAATGACCCGGCGCAACTGGGCGAGGAGAGCGTTGCGGAACATCCAGCCGTCGGCCGGGGCCGGACGCCGGACGAACGAGGCGCTCGCCCTCAACCGCTCGTCCGGATCCAGCACGGCGATGACCGCCGTCGCGGGCCGGGGCTGATGGCGCGCGTGCAGTCCGCTGACGACCTCCCGGGGATTGCGCAGCAGCGGAATCCCGGCGGCGGCCCATTCCGCGGGCTCGAGCAACCGGTTGGCGGAAGTGGTGGAGAGGTCGGCAGAGGTCGACACGGAAGCCGCCGAGGACGGAGCGAATCCGAAGGTCACGATCCTCCCTTCGGCTACGCGCCCACACAGCGGGCGGGGGTCGGACTTGGGGGAGCGCACGCCGCAGCAGAAGCCCTACCGATTCACGAGTGGGCCGTGCGGGGAGCGGACCCCAATTCTTCCTGGCGAACTTGGTTGCGGCAACGAGCAATTGGGGCCACTGACAGTTTTGTGGTGATCCACCGCTTATATCCCTGCGCATGGGACGCGCCCGTAACGCCCAAGCGGCACGGAGCTCACGCGTGGTTGACGGTCGGTCACCCCCGGACGGCGAGCACGAGCGGCAACACCCCCTGTGCGCCCGCGCGCCGGAGCACGCGCGTGGCGACCGCGAGGGTCCAGCCGGTCTCCGTGGCGTCGTCGATCAGCAGAACGGGCCCGTCCGCCTCCCTGAGGGCGGCGGCCAGTTCGGGCGGCACGGTCAGCGCCCCGTCGAGCGCCTTGAGCCGTTGTGCGCTGTTGCTGCGGGTGACCTGCGTGACCGCGCCGGTGTACGCCACCGAACCCAGCAGCGGCAGACGGCCGATCTCGGCGATCCGCGCGCCCAGGGAACCGATCAGCTGCGGCCGGGTACGGGACGCCATGGTGACGACCCCCACCGGTCGGGGCTGTGCGTCGGCCTGTCCGGAGGCCCAGCCGCCGGGGCCCTTCGCCCAGTCGGCCAGTACGGCCACCACCGCCTTCGCCACGTCGTCAGGAACCGGTCCGTCCGGGGCCTGCGGCGCGAGCATCGGCCGGAGTCGGTTGCCCCAGCCGATGTCCGACAGCCGCCCCAACGCTCGCCCCGGAGCCGCCTGTTCACCGGCCGGAATGCGTCCTTTCAGATTCACGCCGACCGCAGGCAGCCCGGTCGGCCACATCTTGCGGGGCTCCACCTCGACCCCCGCCCGCCCCAACTCGCCGCGCGCCGCGTCCAGCGCCGCCGACGAGACGGATTCCGCGAACCTGGGCTTGGTGCAGGTGTCGCACCGCCCGCAGGGCGCCGCCTCCTCGTCGTCCAGCTGCCGTCGCAGGAACTCCATCCGGCAGCCTGACGTCGTGACGTAGTCACGCATGGCCTGCTGCTCGGCCGCGCGCTGCTTGGCGACCCAGGCATAGCGCTCGGTGTCGTACGTCCAGGGAACGCCGGTGGAGACCCAGCCGCCCTGGACGCGGCGGACCGCGCCGTCCACGTCGAGGACCTTCAGCATCGTCTCCAACCGGGAACGACGCAGTTCCACCAGCGGTTCGAGGGCGGGCAGGGACAGGGGTCGCTCGGCGTGTGCCAGGACGTCCAGGGTCCGGCGCACCTGCTCCTCCGGAGGGAAGGCGACCGAGGCGAAGTACTCCCAGATCGCCTGGTCCTCCCTGCCGGGCAGCAGCAGCACCTCGGCGTGCTCGACACCGCGACCCGCGCGGCCCACCTGCTGGTAGTAGGCGATGGGGGAGGACGGCGAGCCCAGGTGCACGACGAACCCCAGGTCGGGCTTGTCGAAGCCCATCCCCAGAGCGGAGGTGGCGACAAGGGCCTTGACCCGGTTGGCGAGGAGATCCTCCTCGGCCTGCTGCCGGTCGGCGTTCTCCGTCTTGCCCGTGTACGACGTCACGGTGTGCCCGCACTGGCGGAGGAACGCGGTGACCTCCTCGGCGGCGGCCACGGTGAGCGTGTAGATGATCCCGGAGCCCGGCAACTCGTCCAGGTGGTCGGCGAGCCAGGCCATCCGGTGGGCGGCGTCCGGCAGCTCGAGCACACCGAGGCTCAGGCTCTCGCGGTCCAGCGGCCCGCGCAGGACCAGGGCGTCCGTGCCGCCGCCCGTGCCCAACTGCTCCGCCACGTCTGCCGTCACGCGCGCGTTGGCCGTCGCGGTCGTGGCGAGCACCGGGACTCCCTGCGGCAGATCGGCCAGCATGGTGCGCAGTCGCCGGTAGTCGGGGCGGAAGTCATGACCCCAGTCCGAGATGCAGTGCGCCTCGTCGACCACGAGCAGCCCGGTCGCGGCCGCCAGCTCGGGCAGGACCTGGTCACGGAAGTCGGGGTTGTTGAGCCGCTCCGGGCTGACCAGGAGCACGTCGACCGTGCCCGCAGTGACCTCCTGGCGGATGGTGTCCCACTCCTCCGTGTTCGACGAGTTGATCGTCCGCGCGTGGATGCCGGCGCGGGCGGCCGCATCCACCTGGTTGCGCATGAGGGCGAGGAGCGGGGAGACGATGACGGTGGGGCCCGCACCCCGTTCGCGCAGCAGCGCGGTCGCGACGAAGTACACCGCGGACTTGCCCCAGCCCGTGCGCTGCACCACCAGGGCTCTGCGCTGATCCGCGACCAGCGCCTCGATGGCGTGCCACTGGTCCTCGCGCAGTCGCGCGCCACCCGCCGGCGCGCCGACGAGACGGGCGAGCACGGTGTCGGCGGCCGTACGTAGCTCTCGGCGGTCCATGGGGGACAGGTCTTCGTCGCTCATGGCCCCATGCAACCCGATGCCTCGGACATCGCGCGAACGAGAGGAGCGAACTGTGGACAAGCTCTGACGTGGTCATGGTCGGACTTATCCACAGGCCAAAGCGGAATCTCAAGATCCGCGAGATGGTCGCCGCATGACGAATCACAGCGAAGCGGCCGGGACCTCCGGCAACAGTGACATCAGCGGTCAGAACGGATGCGGAGGCAAGGGTGGGCCCTCCGCCTACCTGGGGCACGGAGCGACCACCGGCCCCCTCGACGGACAGCAGGTGACTCTCCGCACCCCTGCCGAGCTGGCCGACGCCCTGCCCTACCTGCTCGGATATCGCCCCGAGGACAGCATCGTCCTCGTCGCACTGCACGACCGGGAGGCCCGAGGCCGGTTCGGTGGCCGCGCACGACTGGGCATCCCGGCCCAGACGGACGACTGGCCGTCCGTGGCCCAACAACTGGCCCACGGGCTGGTGACCGGAAGCGAGCGTCGAGGAGCCAGGCCGGAAAGCATGGTCGCCTTCCTCTGCCAGGACCCGGCGAGCGGTGAATCGCCACGCGACGTCATGGAACGCCTGCGCCCCCTCGCCCAACTGCTGCGCAGGGCCTGCGGCACCCTGGACGTGCCGGTCGTCGAGGCCCTGTGCATCTCCGACGGTCGGTTCTGGTCCTACTGCTGCCCCGGCAACGGATGTTGTTCCGCCGACGGGGAGCCGATGGGGCTACCGGGCACCTCCGTGCTGGCCGCCGCCGCGACCTACGCGGGCCTCCAGGTGCGCGGCACGCTCAAGGAGATGAGGGCCAGGCTGCTGCCCTGGGAGACCGCTGCCGCGCTGCAGCAGGAAGCCGCCCTCGACGCCGCGCAGTCCGCGCTCGTCCCCCGCATTCTGCACGCGGAGAGCCGCGCGGACGTGGCCGAGGAGACCCTTGCCGTGGCGCAGCGCGTCATCGAGCGCCTGGCCGCCGCTCCGGCCGTCCTCGGCACGCTGGACGCGGACCTGCACGACGACGAACTCGTCGGGCACGAGGACGCGGCCACACTGATCCTCGGACTCCAGGACCGCGCCACCCGCGACCGCGCCGCCGAATGGATGGAGGGCGACGACGCCTGCCCGGCCCTCCGGCTCTGGCGGGCCCTCGCCCGCCGCTGCGTCGGCCCCTACGGCGAGCATGCCGCCGCCCCGCTCACGCTGGTCGGCTGGGTCGCCTGGTCCACGGGGGACGAACTGGAGGCCCGAGAGGCCCTGGCCATGGCTCTCGCCGCGGACCCCGACTACCTCTTCGCCCGTCTTCTGCACCAGGCCTGCAACGAAGGCCTCGACCCCGAATCCATTCGCCGCTGCCTGCGTGCCGAGCGCAGGGGACGCGGCCTGGTGACGACCCCCGGCGATGCCGGCACCGGCACGGGCGCCAGGGACAGCGCGTGTGCGAGTGAGGGCGCCGGGGCCGGGGGCAGTGAGAGCGCCAGTGCCGCGGTCGCGGTCAGTGCGGGTGCCGATGTCGATGCCAGCCACAGCGGGAACCCTTCCGACCAGCCTCCCCTCGCCCAGTCGACCTCGGCCGAGCCCTGCGCCGCTACGGGCCCCCGGCGCCGGCGCCGGGCACACCCCAACGGGAGCGCCGACACCCGCACCGTCCGCCGCTCACCCGGCGCCGCTCACCCCCGCCGATCGCGCTCCGCTGCCGCCACGGCACCTGCCGGCCGACGACCGGGGAGCACGGCCGACGGCGCGAGCGCCCGAGCGCGGGGCCGCCGCAGTGGCGGTGGACAGACCACCGAGGGGGAGACGTGAGCGCGCCGAACCGGCACGGGGCGTGGAGGGGGGTGCTGTTCCGGATCGGGGCGTGGCTGAGCGCGCTGTTCCTCTCCGAGCACGTCGCAGCCACCTCGCCCGGTCTCTGCACACGCGGCTTCCCGGGCCCGGGGCGTGACCCGGAGCGGAGCCGCTCCGTTCACCTGAGTGGCGGTACCCGTGGCCTGGCCTCGCCGCCGTCGCACCCCGTCCCTCTCCGGCTCCCCACCTCGTGCCGAGCGCACCCAACGCGCGCCGAAGACAGAAGAAGCCACTCCATGCCCCTGCCCTCCATGTCCGATGCCGACGACGTCCCGTCCTTCTTCAGGTCGGCCCTCCCCGCCGCCCGGGGCGGCGGGGAGGGAGCCGGCGCTCCCCGCACGGCCATCCGCAGTCCAGTGCCCCGCAGCTCGGGCTCACGCCCACCGGTCCGGAGCGGCCCGGCGCCCGCCATGCCCGCCATCCCCGCCGTGCCCGGCGCGCGCGGCTCGACCGGGGTGCCGCACCCGGCCACCGGAAGCCCTTCGCCCCCGCAGGCGTCGCCCTCCGCTCCCCGCCGCCCAGCGGAGCTGCCACCGGCCCACGCGACGCTGATCTGTGTCGCCCTGCCGGGCCTCGCGATCTCGACGGAGCAGGGCCAACTGAACGGCCGAGGACTGGAGGGCTTCTACCGTGCCGGACGGCGCATGCTCTCCCGCTGTCAGGTGAGGGTGGCCGGACGGGAACCGCTCGCCGTGCAGGCGCGCATGGTCTCGGCCGACCGGGCCCGGTTCGTGGCGACGCTCCGCCTGTCCGCCGAGGCGGGGCCGGACCCGGATGTCATGGTCGAACGCACACGGTATGCCGACGGCACCGAGCGGATCACACTGCACAGCACGGCCCGCCGCCCACTGCGTCTGCCCGTCGAGGTGTCCCTGGGGACGGATCTCGCGGAACTGGGCGCCGTCGCCTCCGGCAGCGCCGGTCCGGAACTGCCGGCGAGTGTGCACGACTCCGGCCTCCGGTGGTCCAGTCCGCACGGGCACTCCACGGTGACGGCCCATCCGCCGCCCGCCGACGCCCTGGCCTCCGCGGGGCTGCTGCGCTGGGAGTTGGAGCTGCCGCCCGGCGGCACCAGGAGCGTGGAGCTACGGGTGCGACCGGCCGGCGCGGGCCCCATCAGACCGGTGGGACGGGGGGCCACGAGCCCCCTCTCCCAGGCCGGGGCGGCGGGCGACGACCCGACGGCACAGGCCTTGCTGCACACGTGCCTGGAGGACCTCGAAGCCCTGCTGCTCCGCGACCCGAAGAACCCGTCCGACACCCACCTCGCGGCGGGCGCCCCCTGGCGCTGCGGCATGGCACCGGCAGACGCACTGGTCGCGGCCCGGATGACCCTGCCGCTGGGCACCCGCCTCGCCGCGGGCACCCTGCGCACCCTCGCCCGCACCCAACTCGTGGGCCGTGAAGCACAGTCCGGCATGATCCCGGGCCCTCGACGGGACGCGGGCCCGCATCTGCCGCCGGGCTGCACCGGCACCGAGGCGACCCTCCTGTTCCCCGTGCTCCTCGCGGAGGCCAGGAGATGGGGACTCCCCGAGCAGGAGACCGAGGAACTGCTGCCCGCCGCCGAGCGCTGCCTGCGGTGGCTGCGGGGCGCTGTCGGAGGCGGTCCCTATCTGCCCGACCCGCGCCCAGGGGGCCCGCTGCGCTGCGAGACACAGGCACACGCCCACCGGGCAGCGCTGCTGGGCGCGGACCTCCTCGACGCGTACGGCCGACCGGGCGGGGCCGAGCTACGGGACTGGGCGAGAGAACTGCGGGCCCGCTTCGCGGCGGACTTCTGGGTCGAGGACCGGGGCGGCGGCAGACCCGCGGCCGCCCGTACCCCGGACGGACGCGTCGTGCCGCACCTGGGGGCCGGTGCCGCCCACCTCCTCGACACCGGGCTGCTCGGTGCCGGGGAGCAGGCGCCCGGGCTTCTCGACAAGGTGCGGACCGAGCAGCTCGCCCGGCTGCTCGGAGGGCCGGCCATGGACTCCGGGTGGGGACTGCGGAGCCTGGGGGCGAAGGAAGCGGGGTACAACCCCTTCGGCCATCGCAGCGGCGCCGTCCGTGTGCAGGAGACGGCGATCGCGGTGGCCGGGCTGGCGGCCGCCGGGTACGAGAAGGAGGCGAGCGCGCTCCTGCGGGGAGTGCTGGCGGCGGCGGAGAGCTTCGACCGTCGGCTGCCCGAGATGTACGCGGGCGAGCAGCGGACGGCGGGAAGTGCCCCGCTGCCCCACCCCGCCTCCTGCAGACCGGCCGCGACGGCGGCGGCCGCGGGGGTGCTGCTGCTCACCACCCTCGCCGGAATCCGGCCCGACGCCCCCGCGGGTACGGTGACGCTGCGGCCGGTGCGCAGCGCGCCGCTCGGGGAGATCGGGATGACTGGACTGCGTGTCGCGGGCGCTCCGTTCGCCGTACGTGTCAGCAGGCTCGGGCTCGCGATGGTCGAGGAGGCGGCCGACGGACTGCAGTTGGGAGTGTGACCTCCCGTGACGTGCGGAGGAACAGCAGACAGCGCGTGGTGCGCGGGGTCGGCGGTCGGTCCGACGGACCGGTATCGGACAGAAGTGGATCAAGTGGGGAAGCGACCCCGAAGGGAGTGTTTATCGTCAGGCAGACGACTATGATCGCGGCATGCCCTACGACCCGTCGGACTATCCGCCCTTCGCCGTCACCGTGGACCTGGTCGTACTGACCGTCCGTCGCCACGCGCTGTGTGCGCTGACGGTACGACGGGGCGAACAGCCCTTCCAGGGGCGGTGGGCGCTGCCCGGTGGTTTCGTCCGGCCGGACGAGGATCTGTCGCAGGCGGCGGCGCGGGAGCTGGCGGAGGAGACCGGGCTCACCGCCCACGAACCGTCCGAGCCGGCGCAGGACAACGGCGCACACCTGGAGCAGTTGGCGACCTACGGCGACCCGAAGCGCGACCCGAGGATGAGGGTCGTCAGCGTCGCCCATCTCGCCCTCGCCCCGGACCTGCCCGCACCCCGGCCGGGCGGGGACGCCAACAGCGCACGCTGGGCACCCGTCGAGGAACTGCTGGCACAGGGTGGTTACGGGCGTGACGGCGAGCCGGTGGCGCCGTTGGCCTTCGATCACGCGCAGATCCTCGCGGACGGGGTGGAACGCGCTCGTTCCAAGATCGAGTACTCCTCGCTGGCCACGGCCTTCTGTCCGCCGGAGTTCACGGTCGGTGAGCTGCGGCGCGTCTACGAGGCCGTGTGGGGGGTGGCCCTCGATCCACGCAACTTCCATCGCAAGGTGACGGGTACGCCGGGCTTCCTGGTGCCCACCGGCGGCACCACCACGCGACAGGGCGGCCGTCCCGCCCAGCTCTTCCGCGCCGGCGGCGCCACCCTCCTCAACCCGCCGATGCTGCGCCCGGAGGTCTGACGCACGCGCGGCCGGAGCCCTCTCCACCGCGTTCGGCTGTCTTGGCCGTGCGGTGAGCCTCAAGGTGCCCGAAAAAACGGACATACCGCGCTATCTTGCCTAGGGTGATCCAGGCCATCGGATTGACCAGCAAGCCTCGCAAGGAGTTTCCCCCCGCCGTCGACGATGTGTCCTTCGAGGCGCACTCCGGCCGCGTCACCGCACTCCTCGGGGCCCCCGGAGCGGGTAAGTCGACAGCGCTGAAACTCATGCTCGAACTTCAACAGGGCCGTGGCGTCGCCTACTTCAGGGGGCGTCCCCTGCACCGCATCGCCCACCCCTCGCGCGAGGTGGGCGTTCTCCTCGGCGAAGTGCCCGGCCATCCGGCCCGCACCGTCCGAGGTCATCTGCGCATGCTGTGCGCGGCCGCGGGGGTGCCCACGCGGAGGGCCGACGAAGTTCTGGAGGTCGTGGGCCTGGTCGGTCTGCGCGACGCGCGACTGAGCACGCTCTCACGGGGCATGGACCGCCGCCTCGGCCTGGCCTGCGCGCTGCTGTCCGACCCGCACACCCTGGTGCTGGACGAGCCGGCCGACGGGCTGGCCGTCCGTGAAGGCCGGTGGCTCCACGGGATCGTGCGGGCGCACGCGGACCAGGGCGGCACGGTCCTGTTCACCACTGCCGACCCCAAGGAGGCCGCGCGCACCGCCGACCGGGTCCTCACCCTCGAACAGGGCAGGCTGGTCGCCGATCAGGAGGTCGCCGACTTCTCCCGGACCAGACTGCGACCCAGGGTCGCCGTCCGCACCCCGTACGCGGCCCGACTGGAGGCGCTGCTCACCAAGGAGGCCCGGACCGAACGGCGTTCCGTGGAGATCGTGCGGGAGGGAGGCAACCGGCTGTCGGTGTACGGCAGTACGTGTGCGGAGATCGGTGAGGTCGCGTTCCGGCACGGCGTCCTGGTGCACCAACTCGCGGACGAGATCGGCGACATGGGTCCCGTGCCGCAGCTGCCGCCGGTGGCGGTCGAGGACGATCCGGAGTGGGGCCAGGGCGCGCCCGACCCGGTCCGAGGGGAGTGGGGGCCGCTCGAGACGCACCGGACGGCCGCCGAGGAGGTTCAGGTGTGCACGTTCGCGACCGAGCCGCAGACCCTGGAGTCGGCCTATGACGAAGCTGAGGGCGACGACGAGCCCCGAACCGCCCTCGCGGCCGATGTCGACACCGCGCCGCACGACGCGCGTCCGTCCGAGACGGGCGCGCTGCCACCCTCGCCGCCCCTGCCGACGCTCCCGCCGCCCATCACCGTGCGGTCGGCGCCGAGCCCGCTGCGTCCGTTGCGGTACGAGTTGCGGCGGGCGGGCGGCGTCGGCACCGCGTACGTCACCGCCGTGGCCGTGCTCGTCACGTCCGCCCTCATGGCGTTGGTCCTGGCCCGGATCGGGCACACCCCGCAGCCGCGCCTGCTGGCCGCATGGCCGCGGGAACTGCCACTGCCGCCCGCCGCCATCGGCGCGGGGCTGCTCGGGGCCATCGCCTTCGGTGACGAGTTCCGCCACCCCGCCCTGGCCGCGGACCGTGGCACCGTGCCGCGTCGCCTGGGCCTGCTGGTCGCGAAGCTCCTCGTCGCGGCGGCCACCGCGGTACTCCTGGCGGTCCTCGCGGTGGGCTGCGACCTCGAAGTGCTCTACCTCGTCTACGGCCCTGAGCTCATCTCCGTCCCCACCGACTGGCTGCCGCTCGGCGCGAGTTGGCTCGGGCTCGTCGTGGGGTGCGCCTGGGCGGGGGTGCTCGCGGCGGGGGTCTTCCGCTCCACGTCCGCGGGACTCGCCGCCGTGGTCGCCGTGCCCCTCCTCGTCGTACCCCTGGTGCAGAAGGTGGTGGAGGGATCGTCCGTGCGCAGTGCGATCGGGTTTCCGATGCGGCTGCGCGAGCTCGTGCTGGTGCAGTGGCCGTTCGGGGGAGAGCGCTATCTGGAAGCGGTGGCGCGGGCGATCGTCCAACCCGTGGGCGGGGCGCTGCTGTTGTCGTTGACCGCGCTGTTGGGGGCCTACGTGGTCACGAACCTGCGCGGCCGGGTCCGCGGATGACCGCCGTCATCCTTTCGTGCTCACCGTCCGTACTCTTCCGCCGACGCAATGCGCACAACTCCTCGTAGAACGCCCATTTCTTTCCGATAAGGCGTCAATTGCGACGGGGTGAGCGATCACCCTTTCGTGTGCTTTTCACCAAAGACCTCAAGGGAGTTGAGAACGCAGCCGACAAAGGATGCGTGAGTACCCTTGCGCACACCATGATGACCGCCGCCCGCTCCGCCGACTCCGGCCTCGCCGGACCGGGCGAACTCGACCGCTACCCCTACGCCGAGCACCCCGGCGTCGACCGCGTGGGCCTCCCCGCCTGGGACGGCGCGGACCCCGAGCTGGGGCGCGTGGGCCGACGCGCCGCCGGGAGCCGCGGCCGCGGACTGCACGGCCAACTCGTCCAGCAGCTCGGCCAGATGATCGTCTCCGGGGACCTGGGCGCGGATCGCCCGCTCGTGCCCGAGGAGATCGGCCAGCGGTTCGAGGTCTCCCGCACCGTCGTCCGTGAATCCCTGCGCGTCCTCGAGGCCAAGGGCCTGGTCAGCGCCCGGCCGAACGTCGGCACGCGCGTCCGCCCCGTCAGCGACTGGAACCTGCTCGACCCGGACATCATCGAGTGGCGGGCCTTCGGTCCGCAGCGTGACGACCAGCGGCGCGAGCTCAGCGAACTGCGCTGGACGATCGAGCCGCTTGCGGCCCGCCTCGCCGCCGGACACGGCCGTGACGACGTCCAGCAGCGTCTCGGCGACATGGTCGAGCTCATGGGCCACGCCATGGCCCAGGGCGACCCGCTGACCTTCTCCCGCGCGGACGCCGAGTTCCACTCGCTGCTGATCCAGGTCGCGGGCAACCGCATGCTGGAGCACCTCTCCGGGATCGTCTCCGCGGCCCTCCAGGTCTCCGGCGGACCGGTCACCGGATGTGACCGGCCCACCGAGTCGTCGCTGACGCACCACGCCCGGATCGTCGACGCCCTCGCCGCGGGCGACGGAGGGGCGGCCGAGGCGGCCATGCGGCAACTGCTCACCGTCCACCCCGAGGTGGAACGTGTGGTGCCCGCGCCGCGCGAGCACTGAGGGCGCTCGTAGCGGGACGGGGCGGCGCGGCCGGAGTGCCGGCCCCTACCGCGGCGTCGCTCGACCGGCGGACCCGTGCCGCCGGGCCCCATCGGATCCTCCTGGGATTCGGCGGGGTCCGGCGGCGCGACACCGGAGCGAGGGGGTGACCCGTGCTGCCGGGACGCCCCGTCTCGTCCGGCGTGGGTCGGTGGGCCTGCCGGGGGCGGTGCGTCCCGGCGCGGCGCTCGTGCCCGAAAAGGGTGCCGGATCCTGCTGCGGGCAGTGATCCATGCCGAGGAGTTCATTCGGGATTCGTTCGGGTACCCACCCGAAGAGAACCGGTTGTGGCCTTGATCGATTACCTCTGGCAGTATCTGACCGCTTTTGAGTGCTTACGGGGTGTGACTCGGGCCACGCAGATTGGGCGTAACGCTCGTGAGGGCAGCGCGATGACCTAAGAGGTGACAGCCGCGGAGGGAATACGGACGCCGTTCACGGCGCTGTGCCTCTTCCCGGCCCCCGCCCGCACCGTCGGCCCACTCCCAAGCCGGTGGTCGGCTCCTGTCCGCAATGGACGGGGCCGGAAGCCGTTTTCCAACGTTCCGAGAGGTTGTTCGTGTCGGCCAGCACATCCCGTACGCTCCCGCCGGAGATCGCCGAGTCCGTCTCTGTCATGGCGCTCATTGAGCGGGGAAAGGCTGAGGGGCAGATCGCCGGCGACGATGTGCGTCGGGCCTTCGAAGCTGACCAGATTCCGGCCACTCAGTGGAAGAACGTACTGCGCAGCCTCAACCAGATCCTCGAGGAAGAGGGTGTGACGCTGATGGTCAGTGCCGCGGAGCCCAAGCGCACCCGAAAGAGCGTCGCAGCGAAGAGTCCGGCCAAGCGCACCGCCACCAAGACGGTCGCGGCGAAGACGGTGACCACCAAGAAGGCCACCGCCACAGCCGCCCCCGCGGTGCCCGCGGCCGACGCCTCCGCCGAGGACGCCGCACCCGCCAAGAAGGCCGCCGCCAAGAAGGCGGTCGCCAAGAAGGCGGCCCCCGCCAAGAAGACCGTCGCCGCGAAGAAGACGGCGGCCAAGAAGACGACGGCCAAGAAGGACGACGTCGAGCTGATCGAGGAAGAGGTCCTCGAGGAGACCCCGGGCGGCAAGCCGGGCGAAGAGCCCGAGGGCACCGAGAGCGCCGGCTTCGTGCTGTCCGACGAGGACGAGGACGACGCGCCCGCCCAGCAGGTCGCGGCCGCCGGTGCCACCGCCGACCCGGTCAAGGACTACCTCAAGCAGATCGGCAAGGTCCCCCTGCTCAACGCCGAGCAGGAGGTCGAGCTCGCCAAGCGCATCGAGGCCGGTCTGTTCGCCGAGGACAAGCTGGCCAACGCGGACAAGCTCGCCCCCAAGCTCAAGCGCGAGCTGGAGATCATCGCCGAGGACGGCCGCCGCGCCAAGAACCACCTCCTGGAGGCCAACCTCCGTCTGGTGGTCTCCCTGGCCAAGCGCTACACAGGCCGCGGCATGCTCTTCCTGGACCTGATCCAGGAGGGCAACCTCGGTCTGATCCGCGCGGTCGAGAAGTTCGACTACACCAAGGGCTACAAGTTCTCCACGTACGCCACCTGGTGGATCCGTCAGGCGATCACCCGCGCCATGGCCGACCAGGCCCGCACCATCCGTATCCCGGTGCACATGGTCGAGGTCATCAACAAGCTGGCGCGTGTGCAGCGTCAGATGCTCCAGGACCTGGGCCGCGAGCCCACCCCGGAGGAGCTGGCCAAGGAACTCGACATGACCCCCGAGAAGGTCATCGAGGTCCAGAAGTACGGCCGCGAGCCCATCTCCCTGCACACCCCGCTGGGCGAGGACGGCGACAGCGAGTTCGGTGACCTCATCGAGGACTCCGAGGCCGTCGTCCCGGCCGACGCGGTCAGCTTCACGCTTCTCCAGGAGCAGCTGCACTCCGTGCTCGACACGCTCTCCGAGCGCGAGGCGGGCGTCGTCTCCATGCGCTTCGGTCTCACCGACGGTCAGCCGAAGACCCTCGACGAGATCGGCAAGGTGTACGGCGTCACGCGTGAGCGCATCCGCCAGATCGAGTCCAAGACGATGTCGAAGCTGCGACACCCGTCCCGCTCGCAGGTCCTGCGCGACTACCTCGACTAGGCAGCACGCCCCACCGGCGCGCGTGGTCGGTCCGAAGGCCCGGTTCCCTCGAAGGAGCCGGGCCTTCGGCGTGTGTGCGGCATGCGAAAGCCGATCCGGTGGATCACTCTGGGTGTGCCATCCAAGACCCGGAGTGAGGAGCGCGCATGCGTCGATCGTTCGCCCGACTGCTGGCCGTCGCGGCCACCACGGCCGTCATACCGCTGGTGGCACCGCCACCGGCGACGGCCGAGGTCGTCATCGGGGGTCATCCGGTCGAGATCTCCCAGGCGCCCTGGACGGTGGCGCTGTCCAGCCGTGACCGGTTCGGAGGTACGCGGGCCGGGCAGTTCTGCGGCGGTGTCGTGGTCGCCCCCACGACGGTGCTGACGGCCGCCCACTGCCTCAGCGAGGGCGTGCTGGGCGGTCCGCCGGAACGGGTCCCCGATCTGCGGGTCATCGCCGGTCGCGCCGAGCTGCAGTCGGCCGAGGGCGCGGAGGTCCCGGTGAGCGGGGCCTGGGTCAACCCCGAGTACGACCCCTATACGAACGCGGGGGACTTCGCGGTGGTCACCCTCGCCGCACCGCTGCCCGAGAGCCACGTCATCGCACTGGCGGGCGCCGGCGACGCGGCGTACGCGCCGGGCACGCCGGCCGCGGTCTACGGCTGGGGGGACACCACGGGTGCCGGGGACTACGCACAGGGCCTGCGGGCCGCCTCGGTGGAGGTGCTGGCCGACACCGTCTGCGAGCGGGCCTACCCGGGCAGCGCGGAAGGCCGGTACCAGGCCGGCTCGATGGTCTGCGCCGGGGAGCAGAACGGCGGCCGGGACGCCTGCCAGGGGGACAGCGGAGGACCGCTGGTCGCCCGGGGGAAGCTGATCGGCCTCGTGTCGTGGGGCAGCGGCTGTGGGCTCGCCGGGAATCCCGGCGTCTACACCAGGGGCTCGTACGTGGCCCGGGTGCTGGCGGAGAGCCGCTGAGGCGGCGCCGAGGCGCCGTACGCGGCAGCGCGCCGTCGTGGGTGCGGCACGAGAGCGGGCGGCCACCCCGTGTGTGCGGGAGTGGCCGCCCGGTCACCGGCCTCGAGCCGGTGGCGGCTCGTCGTCAGGTGCGAAGCGTCAGCGCTCGTCCTCTTCTGCGGTCGCGGGAGCGGCCGTGAGCCGCTCCGTCTCGTCCTGTATCTCCGCGGCGATCTTCTTGAGCTCGGGCTCGAACTTGCGGCCGTGGTGGGCGCAGAACAGCAGCTCTCCACCGCTCAGCAGGACGACGCGCAGATAGGCCTGGGCGCCGCAGCGGTCGCATCGGTCAGCGGCCGTCAGCGGGGTCGCGGGGGTCAGAACAGTAGTCACGTCGCCTCTTCTCTAGCTCGACGAGCTGTCGTACCAGGGTCAACATCCAACCAGGCCGAAAACGTTCCCGCTCGCGGCTTTAACTCGAAAAAATCTTTCCGGGCCGGCTGTCTGCTGCCGGTTGGCGGCGAATGAGCCGTAGTGCGTGTCTTCGTGTCGTACGGGTTCGCGCTGGCTGTCAGTGGTTCTTCGGGGGGTTCTGGCGGTTGTTCTTTCGGTTGTACGGTCCTCCCGGCTGGGTTGCCGGTTGTTCATGAGGACGTGCCCGGAGCCTAAATGGTTCATGCCTCGAAGGGAACGTGATATGTACTTCACCCCATCGAGGGATCGAACGTGTATGCGACTCTGGACTACTCTGAGTTTCGGACGAGGGTGGCGTTACAACGGCTCTACCAGGCCTCGGTACCCTCGGACCGGCAACAGAGCCCGGCCCCTTACCCAAATGGGCCTCACCTGAAATTCAGCGAGGAGCGAACCGCGTGACCGCCGATACGTCCGTGCCGTCCACAGCGCTGCTGACCGGAGCAGACCGGGACGGTTCCAACTACACCGCGCGGCACCTGCTCGTCCTCGAGGGCCTCGAGGCCGTGCGGAAGCGCCCGGGTATGTACATCGGCTCGACCGACAGTCGAGGCCTGATGCACTGCCTGTGGGAGATCATCGACAACTCCGTGGACGAGGCCCTCGGGGGGTACTGCGACCACATCGAGGTGATCCTCCATGACGACGCCTCCGTGGAGGTGCGGGACAACGGCCGCGGCATCCCGGTCGACGTCGAGCCCAAGACCGGCCTGTCGGGTGTCGAGGTCGTCATGACCAAGCTGCACGCCGGCGGCAAGTTCGGCGGCGGTTCGTACGCGGCCTCCGGTGGTCTGCACGGCGTGGGCGCCTCCGTGGTGAACGCGCTCTCGGCCCGCCTGGACGTCGAGGTCGACCGCAGCGGCAGCACGCACGCCATCAGCTTCCGGCGCGGCGTGCCCGGCGCCTTCTCGGGCAACGGCCCGGACGCCAAGTTCGAGACCGGCGGTCTGCGGAAGGGCAAGCGGATCCCCAAGACGCGCACCGGCACGCGCGTGCGCTACTGGGCCGACCGCCAGATCTTCCTCAAGGACGCCAAGCTCTCCCTGGAGAACCTGCACCAGCGGGCCCGCCAGACCGCGTTCCTCGTGCCCGGTCTGACGATCGTCGTCCGGGACGAGTTCGGCCTCGGTGAGGGCGGCAGCAAGGGCGAGGAGTCGTTCCGCTTCGACGGCGGCATCAGCGAGTTCTGCGAGTACCTGGCCTCCGACAAGCCGGTCTGCGACGTCCTCCGCTTCTCCGGGCAGGGCACCTTCAGGGAGACCGTGCCCGTCCTGGACGAGCACGGTCAGATGACGCCCACGCAGGTCACCCGCGAGCTCGGCGTCGATGTCGCCATGCGCTGGGGCACCGGCTACGACACCACGCTCAAGTCGTTCGTGAACATCATCGCCACCCCCAAGGGCGGCACCCACGTCGCGGGCTTCGAGCAGGCCGTGGCCACCACGATGAACGAGGTGCTGCGCGCGAAGAAGATGCTGCGGGTGGCCGAGGACGACATCGTCAAGGACGACGCCCTAGAGGGCCTCACCGCCGTCGTCACCGTGCGGCTCGCCGAGCCGCAGTTCGAGGGCCAGACCAAGGAGGTCCTCGGCACCTCGGCGGCCCGGCGCATCGTGGCCCAGGTGATCGCCAAGGAGCTCAAGGCGTTCCTGACCTCCACCAAGCGGGATGCCGCGGCCCAGGCGCGGGTCGTCATGGAGAAGGCCGTCGCCGCCGCTCGTACGCGTATCGCCGCACGTCAGCACAAGGACGCGCAGCGTCGTAAGACGGCGCTGGAGTCGTCGTCGCTGCCGGCCAAGCTCGCCGACTGCCGCAGCGACGACGTGGAGCGCAGTGAGCTGTTCATCGTCGAGGGTGACTCGGCGCTCGGTACGGCGAAGCTCGCCCGGAACTCCGAGTTCCAGGCGCTGCTGCCGATCCGGGGCAAGATCCTCAACGTCCAGAAGTCGTCCGTGACCGACATGCTCAAGAACGCCGAGTGCGGCGCGATCATCCAGGTCATAGGGGCGGGCTCGGGGCGTACCTTCGACATCGACGCGGCCCGCTACGGCAAGATCATCATGATGACCGACGCCGATGTCGACGGGTCGCACATCCGGTGTCTGCTGTTGACGCTCTTCCAGCGGTACATGCGCCCGATGGTCGAGGCGGGACGCGTCTTCGCGGCGGTGCCCCCGCTGCACCGGATCGAGCTGGTCCAGCCCAAGAAGGGGCAGGACAAGTACGTCTATACCTACTCGGACCGGGAGCTGCGCGACAAGCTGCTGGAGTTCCAGAGCAAGGGCGTCCGGTACAAGGACTCCATCCAGCGCTACAAGGGCCTCGGCGAGATGGACGCGGACCAGCTGGCGGAGACGACCATGGACCCGCGCCACCGCACGCTGCGGCGGATCAACCTGTCGGACCTGGAGGCGGCGGAGCAGGTCTTCGACCTGCTGATGGGGAACGACGTCGCACCGCGCAAGGAGTTCATCTCCAGCTCCGCGGCCACGCTGGACCGGTCGCGCATCGACGCGTAGCCCCCGTCACCGGGCCGGAGGCGGGTGCCTTCGGTCCGGCGGGGTGGGCCCGGAGGGCGCCTCTTCGGCCCGTACGCGGGCGCCGGTGGGTCTCTTGCGCCGCAAGTGCGGGAGGCTGGCCGGGGTTTCACCTGATGGGGTGAACAATCGTGAAGAGGTGCGCCAGGGGTCTTTCCGTTCTGTCCATGCTTGGGCATGCAGTCAAGCACCGGCCGTCCCCGTCGACGCGGGGGTGGTTCTGAGAGCCCGGTTGAGCAGCACGAGGGGCACGGCCTCGCCAGCGCGGACGTGCGGTTCGACGATCCGTGGTACGACGCGCTGGCCTCCGGCTGGGGGGAGTTGGACGGCACCGGCGGGCCGGCCCCGGTCGCGGCCGACGCGCGGGAGAGCCGGAGCGAGGGCGCGGCGGACGTCTATCTGGAGGTCCAGCGGAGCGCGGCCTTCCAGGAAGTGCGCAGCCGTTACCGCAGGTTCGTGATCCCGGGCGTCGCCGTCTTCTTCACCTGGTACGTGGCCTACGTCGTGACGGCGACCACCGCCCCGGGCCTGATGGCACGGCCGGTGGCGGGCGCGGTGAATGTGGCGATGCTGGCGGGGCTCGGTCAGTTCCTCACGACCTTCCTGTTCACCTGGGCGTACGCGCGCCACGCGCGGCTGCGCCGGGACCGGGCGGCGCTCGATCTGCGCTGGGACACCCAGGAGTTGACGCGCGGCATCAGAGGGGGTGCGCGGTGACCGCCGACCATCAGACGCTGGCGCTGGTGCTGTTCAGCGCGTTCGTGGCGGTCACGCTGGGCATCACGACGTGGGTGAGCCGCAACCGCCATGGTTCCGCTGAGGAGTTCTACGCCGGCGGGCGGTTGTTCTCGCCGATGGAGAATGGTTTTGCCATCGCGGGCGACTACATGTCCGCCGCCTCCTTCCTCGGCATCTCCGGGCTCATCGCGCTCTTCGGGTACGACGGACTGCTCTACTCCGTGGGCTTCCTGGTCGCCTGGCTCGTGGTGCTGTTCCTGGTGGCCGAACTGGTGCGCAACTGCGGGCGGTTCACGCTCGCCGACGTCGTCGCGGCGCGGATGAACGAACGGCCTGTGCGGATCGCGGCGGGAACTTCCTCGGTGACCGTGTCCGTTCTGTATCTGGTGGCGCAGATGGTGGGAGCGGGCACCCTCGTCGCGCTGCTGCTGGGAGGAGAGAGCGAGGCTGCGCAGACCTGGACGGTCATCGGGGTCGGCGCGCTCATGGTCGTCTATGTGTCGCTGGGAGGGATGCGGGCCACCACCTGGATCCAGATCGTGAAAGCGGTCCTGTTGATGGGCGGGGCGATCGTCCTGACCGTGCTCGTCCTGGTCCGGTTCCACGGCGACTTCGACCAGTTGCTGCGGACGGCGGCCGCGCGCAGTGGACACGGCGACGCGTTCCTCGCGCCCGGGCTGCGGTACGGCGGGGACTGGATCGCGCGGTTCGACTTCATCAGCCTCGGGCTCGCCCTGGTGCTGGGCACGGCCGGGCTGCCGCACATCCTGTCGCGCTTCTACACCGTGCCCACCGCGCGGGCCGCACGCCGCTCGGTCGTCTGGTCGATCGGTCTCATCGGCGGCTTCTACCTGATGACGATCGTGCTGGGCTTCGGCGCCGCCGCCATCGTCGGCCCGGAGGCCGTGCGGAGTTCCAACGCGGCCGGGAACACCGCGGTGCCGCTGCTGGCCCTGGACCTGGGCGGCGGCGCCGACTCCACGGGCGGAACGGTTCTGTTCGCGATCGTCGCGGCCATCGCCTTCGCCACGATCCTCGCGGTCGTCGCCGGGATCACCCTCGCGTCGTCGGCGTCCGTCGCCCATGACCTCTACGCGTCGCTGCGGCGCAGGCGTTCGAAGCCGTACAGCGAGGTCGCGGTGGCGCGCACGGCCGCCGTCGGTATCGGCGTGGTCGCGATCGCGCTCGGGCTGCTGGCCAAGGACCTCAACGTGGCCTTCCTGGTCGGCCTCGCCTTCGCGGTCGCCGCCTCCGCCAACCTGCCCGTCCTGCTGTACTCGCTGTTCTGGCGGGGGTTCACCACCCGAGGGGCGGTGTGGTCCGTGTACGGCGGACTGATCCCCTCCGTGGTCCTCGTGCTGCTGTCGCCGGTGGTCTCGGGGAGCGCCGACTCGCTGTTCCCCGGCGTGGACTTCCAGTACTTCCCGTTGCAGAACCCCGGCCTCGTCTCCATCCCGTTGGGCTTCCTCGCCGGCTGGCTCGGCACGGTCACCTCGGCCGAGCCGCCGGACGAGGCGAAGCACGCGGAGACCGAGGTGCGGTCGCTGACCGGAGCGGGAGCGGTGTGATCGCTCGGGGGTGCCCGACAGGCACAGCACGCCTTGCGGCTTCGTCGGAGAAGCGTGTGCTACAGGTCCCTCAGGAGCGCGTCGCCCACTCGTAGCGGTGCTCCGGGCGCCCCGCGTCGCCGTACTTGAGGGTCAGCCGGGCCCGTCCCGTGCGCTCCAGGAGCTTCAGATAACGCTGGGCGGTCTGACGGCTCAGGCCCGTCCGCTCGGCGATCTCCTGGGCGGACAGCGCGCCCTCGGCGGTCATCAGGGCACGACGCACGAGTTCGGTGGTGGTGGGGGAGTGCCCCTTGGGCAGGTCCGGTTCTCCGCCCGCCGAGAGCGCGCCGAAGATCCGGTCGACCTCGGCCTGTTCGGCCTCACCGCCGCCGTCCAGGGTGCGCCGCAGCTCCGCGTACGCCTCCAGCTTCGCCCGCAGCCCGGCGAACGCGAACGGTTTCACCAGGTACTGGAGTGCCCCCTGGCGCATCGCCGCCTGGACGGTCGAGACGTCGCGTGCGGCCGTCACCATGATGACGTCGGTCTCATGACCCCGTCGGCGCATCTCCTGGACGACCACGAGGCCCGTCTCGTCCGGCAGGTAGTGGTCCAGGAGGACCAGGTCCACGTGGGGAGACGTCTCCAACAGGTGCAACGCCTCCGCCGCGTTGTGGGCCACACCGGCGACGTGGAAACCGGCGACCTTCTCCACGTAGGCGGCGTTGACGCGGGCGACTCTGACGTCGTCGTCCACGATCAGGACCTCGATCATCGCGACTCCTTGTCGGCGGCGGTGACGGCGGCTTCGGTTTCCCGCTGCGGGCCCGGTTCGGCGAGTGCGTCGGGCAGGACGACGGTGAACTCCGCGCCACCGCCCTCCGCCTCGTCGACCCGGGCGCTGCCTCCCTGCCGCTCGGCGAGCCGGCGCACCAGGGAGAGCCCGATGCCGCGTTCGCGGTGGGCCGGGCGCGTCTTGGTGGACCAGCCGTCCGTGAAGATCAACTCCCGCTTGTCGGACGGCACTCCGGGGCCCGTGTCCCGTACCCGGAGGATCGCCGTACGGCCCTCGGCGCGCAGCTCGACCTCCACGCGCGCGTGCGGGGTGCCCGCGACGGCGTCCAGGGCGTTGTCGACGAGGTTGCCGACGACGGTGACCAGGCCCCGGGGGTCGATCAGCCGGTCCGGCAGCAGTGTGCCGCCCGCGAGCGACAGGGCCACTCCGCGCTCGGCCGCGACGGTCGCCTTGCCGACCAGCACCGCGGCGAGCAGGGGATCGTGGATCTTCTCGGTGACCTGCTCGGCGGTCGCCCGGTGGTCGCCGACCACCTCGCCGACGAACTCCACGGCCTCGTCGTACAGCTCCAGTTCGAGCAGGCCGAGGAGTGTGTGCATCCGGTTGGCGTGCTCGTGGTCCTGGGCGCGCAGGGCGTCCGTCAGACCGCGCGTGGAGTCGAGCTCACGGCCCAGCTGCTCCAACTCGGTGCGGTCGCGGAGGGTGGCCACGGCGCCCCCGTCGTCCGTGGGCATGCGGTTGGCGACCAGCACGCGGTGGCCGCGCACGGTCAGCAGGTCGGTGCCCGTGACGCGGCCGGCCAGCACATCGGTCGTACGGCCGGGGCCGAGCGCGTCGTCGAGCGACCTGCCGAGCGCCTCGTCACCGATCCCGAGCAGGCGCCGTGCCTCGTCGTTGAGGAGGCGCACGCGCCCGGCGCGGTCCAGGGCGACCACGCCCTCGCGGATGCCGTGCAGCATCGCCTCGCGCTCCGCCAGCAGCCCCGCGATGTCGGAGAAGGCCAGGTCACGGGTCTGGCGATGGACCCGTCGGGAGATCAGGTACGCGGCGAGCGCCCCGACCGCCATGGCCCCGCCGGCATAGGCCAGCAGCCCGGGGATCGCGTGGATCAGCCGGGCGCGCACGCTGTCGTACTCGATCCCCACCGAGACGGCGCCGACGATCTGCCCGCCGGTGTCGCGCAGCGGCACCTTGCCCCGGGCCGAGCGTCCGAGGGTCCCCGAGTCGATCTCCATGACCTCGTCGCCGGCCAGGGCGCGACGCGGGTCGGTGGAGACGAGCCCGCCGATCTCCGCCGGGTCGGGGTGCGACCAGCGCACCCCCTCGCGGTCCATCACGACCACGTACTCGGCCCCGCTGGCCTTCCGGATCCGCTCCGCCTCGACCTGCACGGGACCGTTCACGGACGGCTTCGTCGAGACCAGGTCCTCCGCGATCTGCGGCTGGGCCGCCGTGGTCTGCGCTATGGCGAGGGCCCGGCGCATCGCCTGGTCGTCCAGCTGGTCGCTGAGCGGTGCGAGGAACAGCCCGGTCGCGAGGACGGCGACACCGGCGGCGATCGCCACCTGCATCAGCAGGACCTGCGAGAACACCCGCCGCGGCATACCGAGACGCAGGCGGCGTGCGGGGGGAGTGGGGCTCATACCCATGACGGTACGTGGACGGGGCGGGTCGGCCGTAGTGGGGTGTGGCGCGCATCTCACCCACCGGGTGTTTGCGCGACGACGGCGGGATCGCGTGGTCGGCTACACGACGGTCGCGGGTGTCAGCTCGCGTACGGCCAGTACATCCATCCTCGTGGGGGAGCCCAAGAGGGAACCGCAGCTTTCCTGGCGGGGCGGCTCGGCGGTGCCTTGGGCGACGGTGACGGTCCAGCGGCGGCCGTCGGTGTGGGCGACGACGACGTCCCAGCGGGGGGCCGTGCCGTCCGTGCGGACGACCGTCAGGGCGCCGGCGATGTCCTCGCCGGACTCGGTGCGCACCGCCAGCTCGGCAGCCTGCCCGGGGCGTTCCCAGGCGGAGCTTCCGCGGCACCCCTCGGTGACGACCCGGCCCTCCCGCACGCCCTGGAGGACCTCCTTGACGTGATGGGCCTCGGCGCGGCCGTACACGTAGCCGAAGGGCAGCACGAGCAGGGTCGGGGAGAAGCGGTGACCACCCAGATGGGTGACCTCCCAGGTGCCCTCGACCCCGGAGGCGGCCAGCTCGGCGGCGAGCGGGCGGCCGAGCAGCGCACAGCAGCGGTCGCGCTTGCCGTTGGTGCAGACGAGCGCGAGAGGATCACCGGTGTGGGGCCGCCCGCCCAGAACGGTTCCGATCGTGTGGTGTTCGCCCCTGCCGAGCGCGGCCAGATCGAGGTCGAGCAGCCGCTCGGGGTCGGACGTCGTGGCGCCGTGCAGCCAGACGTTCCCGGGAGCGGTGTGGGCCACGTACACCTGGCGCTCGCGGACCGCGCGGCAGTCCGCGTGGCGGCCGGGGCGCCGGATGAGCGCCACGCGTACGCCGGTGCCCTCCGTCGCGGCTTCGAGGGCGCGGCCGAGCGCGGGGTCGAGGTGGCTCGAGGTGAGCGCCTTGACGCCCCAGGGGCCCGGCTGTTCCAGCAGCAGCCATGTCCTCGCCGTGGCGGCGGTCCCCGCGAGAGGCTCGTCGAGGTGTCGGGACGCGGATGTGCACGTACTCACAGAGGTGAGCCTAACCTGACTTACCTGCTACCGAACTCCGGCTGGGCCGAAGGAAGGGTCGGAGCGCGGCTCACCGGCGCGGTTCACTGGCGCGGCGCGGCGCCGGGCGGGGCGGAACGGCGGTCGTGACATCGGCGCGGGGCGGCGACGCGAGGGGCCCGCGCTGTAGTGCAGGCGAGCCCCCGTTCAGGATCAGGCGTCGGGGATGTCCGACTTTGCCCGGATGAGAGTCTCGCGGCTGATGACCACGATCCTCTCGTAGTCAGCGCGCGAGGCGTCGGCAGGAAGCTCGGGGTCGAGTTTCTCTGTCCGATCTGTCCCGATCACTGCGAAGTTGCCGTCTTGCAGTTCGAAGATGTCTGGGCACGTCTGCCCCGCGGCGCTGCCCCTCTCGCGGGGCGAGGCACCGATGCGGCGCACGATTTTCAACGGGTTCGATCCTTGGGTCATGAGTAGTGATACGAGCGGGCTAATTTTGCCCCATGAGCCCGGTTGATGCGCATGCATCGAAGGCGCGCTGGAGTGAAGCGTGGGAGAGGGGTCGCGCCGCGCGAGACGAGCGCCGTGCGGGGTGAAGGGCTTCACTCGGCGGGAGGTTCGCCCACGACCCACCACTCGTCCGTGCTCGCCTCCTCCAGATCGTTGATCAGGGTGTCGACCATCCTGCCGATCTCCGACTCCTCCGACCCCTCCTTCAGGCTCGACCGGTGGTGGCGCGTGGCTGCCCAGTAGTCGCGCATCAGCGCGCTCTGGAAGATCCCGCGGAGGTGCCCGTACAGCTCGGCCCGACTGAAGACGCCGACCCGGTAACCCTGAAGGACGTGGGTGTAGAGGAGGTTGGCGAAGAGGTACTGCCGTTGCCGGTCGGTGGACAGTTCCTCCTCGTAGGCGTTCAGGACGGGCAGCAGGGTCGGGTCCGCGGCGGCCTTCATGACCAGGTCGAAGTTGTGCCGCTGGTAGGCGATCAGTGCCGCGCGCTGTTCCGTCTCGCGTTCCAGTCGTTCCAGGCGCCGGAGCAAGGTGCTGATGCGCCGCTCCACGGCGAACGCGCCCAGCGCTCCCACCGCGAAGGCGAGACCCGCTGCCGCGGCGGGGCCGAGTCCCCGCGCCCCATGATTCTGTGTGGCCATGTCAATCCCCGATTCAGGCGGCCGTCCGCCGGTCGTCGGGTGTGGGTCGACAGGTTGGGGACCGGCGAGCGGTGGGCGGCGCTTGCCGTCTCCCAGTGTCCCGAGAGGCGCTCGTCCACCGGGAGGCGGAGAGGAGGCGCACGGAAGGATGCGTGGGTCGCGCGACCCGGCGCCATGCCCATCGTGTGCCCCACGGGCGCCGCTGACAATCTCTCGGGGGGTGTGCGGCACCACTCGTATCCTGGTGCGGCATGCGAGCGGCACAGGAGAGCAACGGTCTGGGAGAGGGCGCGTGTTGAGCCAGTCGTCGAGCCGGGGTCCGGGGTCGAGTCCGCGGCAGGTGCCGCAGATCCCCGTCGTCGTCCTCGCCGGGTTCCTCGGATCCGGCAAGACGACCCTGCTGAACCACCTGCTCCACCGCAGCGGCGGCAGCCGGATCGGCGCCGTGGTCAACGACTTCGGCGCGATCGAGATCGACGCGATGGCCGTGGCCGGCGCGCTCGGGGACTCCACCGTGTCACTGGGCAACGGGTGTCTGTGCTGCGCCGTCGACGTCGAGGAGCTGGACCGGTATCTGGAGCGGCTCGCCGATCCCGCCGCCGGGATCGACGTCATCGTCATCGAGGCGAGCGGGCTCGCCGAACCGCAGGAACTCGTGCGGATGGTGCTCGCCAGCGAGAACCCCAGGGTGATGTACGGCGGGCTGGTCGAGGTCGTCGACGCGGCCGAGTTCGCGCGGACCCGGGAGCTGCATCCCGAGATCGACCGTCATCTCGCCATCGCCGACCTGGTGGTCGTCAACAAGCTCGACCGGGCCGAGGACGGGGCGGGAGTCCTGGCGCTCGTCCGCTCGCTCAGCGATGGGGCGGCGGTCGTGCCCGCCACCTACGGGCGGATCGACCCCGAGTTCCTGTTCGACTGCAGGCCCTCCGAGGAGCGCATCGGCCAGCTCTCCTTCGACGACCTCTCCCGGCACGACCACGACGAGGATCACGCCGGGCATCTGCACACCGGCTACGACAGCGTCTCCTTCGTCTCCGACGTGCCGATCGACCCCCGGCGGCTCATGGACTTCCTGGACGGGAGAGCCGACGGGCTGTACCGGATCAAGGGGTATGTGGACTTCGGCCCGTACGACCCCCTGAACCGCTACAGCGTGCATGCCGTGGGGCGGTTCCTGCGGTTCCACCCCGAGCCCTGGACGGACGGCGACCGGAACGGTGACGAGCCCCGACGCACTCAGCTCGTGCTCATCGGGGCCGGGATCGACGCCGCAGCTCTGCGCAAGGAGTTGCAGGCGTGCACGAACGACGCCCTACACGCCGACGAGCACGGCATGTGGGGCGTCCTCCGCTACGTACGGGAGGGGGAGGCCGAGGAACCCGAGGCTTCCTACGACAACCTGTGACGGCCGGGGCTCACACCGGTCCCGCCACCGACGCCACCGTCTTGCCCAGGGACACACCCGAGCCGTCGCGGCGCGGGTCCATCTCCGGGAGGTCCGCCGGGGCGCCGTTCTTCTGCGCGGCGCGGGCCGGGGCGGGTCCCGCCCAGGCGACGGACAGGCAGTCCTCGCCCTTGAGGAACCGCTGGCAGCGGACACCGCCCGTGGCGCGGCCCTTGCGCGGGTACTGGTCGAACGGGGTCAGCTTGGCCGTGGTCTGGACGGAGTCGTCCAGGGTGCCCCGGGAACCGGCGACGGTGAACACCACCGCGTCCACGGCCGGGTCGACGGCCGTGAAGGAGATGACCTTCGCGCCCTCGGTGAGCTTGATGCCCGCCATACCCCCGGCGGGGCGGCCCTGCGGGCGGACCTGGGCGGCCTGGTAGCGCAGCAACTGCGCGTCGTCCGTGATGAAGACCAGGTCCTCCTCGCCGGTGCGCAGTTCGACCGCGCCGACGATCCGGTCGCCCTCCTTGAGCGTGATGACCTCCAGCTCCCCCTTGTTGGACGGGTAGTCGGGGACCACCCGCTTGACGACACCCTGCTCGGTGCCGATGGCCAGCCCCGGCGACGACTCGTCGAGCGTCATCAGGCAGATGACCGTCTCGCCGTCCTGGAGGGAGAGGAACTCCGCGAGCGGGGCGCCGCCCGAGAGGTTGGGGGCCACCGCCGTGTCCGGCAACTGCGGCAGGTCCACCACATTCAGGCGGAGCAGGCGGCCGGTCGAGGTCACCGCGCCCACCTCGCCCCGGGCCGTCGCGGGGACCGCGGAGACGATGACGTCGTGCTTGACGCGCTTGCCGTCCTCGTCCGCCGTGAAGGGCTCGCCGTTGGCCGTACGGGCCAGCAGCCCGGTCGACGACAGCAGCACCCGGCACGGGTCGTCCGCGACCTGGAGCGGCACCGCGGCCACCGCGGTGCCCGAGGACTCCATCAGCACCGTACGGCGCTCGGTGCCGAACTTCTTCGCCACCGAGGCCAGTTCACCGGAGACCAGCTTGCGCAGCTCCGCGTCCGACTCCAGGATCCGGGTCAGCTCGGCGATCTCGGCGTTGAGCCTGTCCTTCTCGGACTCCAGCTCGATGCGGTCGAACCGGGTGAGGCGGCGCAGCGGTGTGTCCAGGATGTACTGGGTCTGGACGTCCGACAGGGAGAAGCGCTCCATCAGGCGCTCCTTCGCCTGCGCGGAGTTGTCGCTGGAGCGGATCAGACGGATGACCTCGTCGATGTCCACCAGCGCGGTGAGCAGACCCTCGACCAGGTGGAGCCGGTCGCGCTTCTTGCCGCGGCGGAACTCCGAGCGGCGCCTGACGACCTCGAAGCGGTGGTCGAGGTAGACCTCCAGCAGCTCCTTCAGGCCCAGGGTGAGGGGCTGGCCGTCGACGAGCGCCACGTTGTTGATGCCGAAGGACTCCTCCATCGGCGTCAGCTTGTAGAGCTGCTCCAGGACGGCCTCCGGCACGAAGCCGTTCTTGATCTCGATGACCAGGCGCAGGCCGTGCGCGCGGTCGGTGAGGTCCTTGACGTCGGCGATGCCTTGGAGCTTCTTCGCCCCGACCAGGTCCTTGATCTTGGCGATCACCTTCTCCGGGCCGACGGTGAAGGGCAGTTCGGTGACGACGAGGCCCTTGCGGCGGGCCGTGACGTTCTCCACGGCAACCGTGGCACGGATCTTGAAGGTGCCGCGGCCCGTCGCGTACGCGTCCTTGATGCCGGAGAGCCCGACGATCCGCCCGCCGGTCGGCAGGTCGGGGCCCGGGACGTGCTTCATCAGCGTGTCCAGGTCGGCGTTCGGGTACCGGATGAGGTGGCGGGCGGCGGCGATGACCTCGCCCAGGTTGTGCGGCGGCATGTTGGTCGCCATCCCGACGGCGATCCCGGACGCGCCGTTGACCAGCAGGTTCGGGAAGGCGGCGGGCAGCGCCACCGGCTCCTGCTCCTGGCCGTCGTAGTTCGGCGCGAAGTCGACCGTGTTCTCGTCGATCGACTCCGTCATCAGGCTCGTCGCGTCGGCCATCCGGCACTCGGTGTACCGCATGGCGGCCGGCGGGTCGTCGTTGCCCAGGGAGCCGAAGTTGCCGTGGCCGTCGACCAGGGGGAGCCGCATGGAGAAGGGCTGGGCGAGGCGCACCAGGGCGTCGTAGATCGACGAGTCGCCGTGCGGGTGCAACTTACCCATGACCTCGCCGACGACGCGGGCGCACTTCACATAGCCGCGGTCGGGGCGCAGGCCCATCTCGTTCATCTGGTAGACGATCCGGCGGTGCACGGGCTTCAGGCCGTCGCGGGCGTCGGGCAGGGCTCGGGAGTAGATGACCGAGTACGCGTACTCCAGGAAGGAGCCCTGCATCTCGTCGACGACGTCGATGTCGAGGATCCGCTCCTCGAACGCGTCGTCGGGCGGCGGGGTCTTCGTGCTGCGGCGGGCCATCGCTGCCGGCTCCTCTTTTTCTGGTCGCTCACCTACGGGGCGCTCACGTCTCCAGCTCACTCCCACCGGGAGGTGAACGGGATCTGACGCGCACCATTGTGGACTGCCGCACTGACAAGCCCGACACGACCCGGCGCCGACCGCCGGGCACGCCCTCCCGAGCCGCCGCGTCAACAGCGTGCGCCGACTTTAACCAGTGACCGTCGGCGGCAACCCCCGTCTCGCTCTCGGCGTACGAGCCCCGGGAACTTCTCCAGGCGTCCGCGCGCTTGCATACAGTGGCAGGACCGGCAGGAAAACAGCGGTTTCCACGACGATTCCACGACGGACAGACCACGGATTCCGCGACCACAGCACAGCGATCGAAGGGACGTACCGCCCATGGGTCACACGGCCACAGCCGAGGCCGGCTCCGAAGGCCTGACAGTGAGGGAGCACCGCCTGGCCAACGGCCTGCGCGTGGTGCTCTCCGAGGACCACCTGACCCCGGTCGCCGCGGTGTGCCTCTGGTACGACGTCGGTTCGCGCCACGAGGTCGAGGGCCGTACGGGCCTCGCCCACCTCTTCGAGCACCTGATGTTCCAGGGCTCGGGCCAGGTCAAGGACAACGGCCACTTCGAGCTGGTCCAGGGCGCGGGCGGTTCGCTCAACGGCACCACCAGCTGGGAGCGCACCAACTACTTCGAGACCATGCCCACCCACCAGCTGGAGCTCGCGCTGTGGCTGGAGGCCGACCGCATGGGCAGCCTGCTGCTCGCGCTCGACCAGAAGAACCTGGACAACCAGCGGGCCGTCGTCAAGAACGAGCGCCGCCAGCGGTACGACAACGTGCCCTACGGCACCGCCTTCGAGAAGATCTTCCGCCTGGCCTACCCGGTGGGCCACCCCTACCGGCACACGCCGATCGGCTCGATGGACGACCTGGAGGCGGCCAGCCTGGAGGACGCCCAGCAGTTCTTCAGGACGTACTACGCGCCCAACAACGCCGTCCTGTCGATCGTCGGCGACATCGACCCGGAGCAGACCCTCGCCTGGGTCGAGAAGTACTTCGGCTCCATCCCCTCCTACGACGGCAAGCCCGCGCCCCGCGACGGCGCGCTGCCCGACATCATGGGCGCGCAAATGCGCGAGGTCGTCGAGGAGAACGTGCCCGCCCGCGCGTTGATGGCCGCCTACCGGCTGCCGGAGGACGGCACGCGCGCGTGCGACGCTGCCGACCTGGCGCTGACCATCCTCGGCGGCGGCGAGTCCTCGCGCCTCTACAACCGGCTCGTGCGCCGCGACCGTACGGCCGTGACGGCGGGCTTCGGCCTGCTGCGGCTGGCCGGCGCGCCCTCCATGGCGTGGCTGGACGTGAAGACCTCCGGCGACGTCGAGGTCCCCGTCATCGAGGCCGCCGTCGACGAGGAACTCGCCCGGTTCGCCGCCGAGGGCCCCACGGCCGAGGAGATGGAGCGCGCCCAGGCCCAGTTGGAGCGCGAGTGGCTGGACCGGCTCGGCACGGTCGCGGGCCGCGCCGACGAACTGTGCCGGTACGCGGTCCTGTTCGGCGACCCCAAGCTCGCCCTGACGGCCGTCGACCGGGTCCTGGAGGTGACGGCCGAGGAGGTCCAGGAGATCGCCAAGGCCCGCCTGAGGCCCGACAACCGCGCGGTGCTCGTCTACGAGCCCGTCGCCGGCGAGGAGGATGCCGAAGAGGGCGCCGAAGACGAGACCGCCGCGGCCGAGGCCGCCGGAACCACCGACGAGACCGAGGAGTCGGCGAAGTGACCGAGCTCGCGACCATGGAATTCCACCCGCAGCCCCAGGCCGGCGAGGCCAGGCCCTGGGCGTTCCCGGCGCCCGAGCGCGGCACTCTGGACAACGGCATGACCGTGCTGCGCTGCCACCGCCCCGGCCAGCAGGTCGTCGCCGTCGAAGTGCTCCTCGACGCGCCCCTGGACGCCGAGCCCGCCGGCATCGAGGGCGTCGCCACCATCATGACCAGGGCCTTCTCCGAGGGCACCGACAAGCACACGGCCGAGGAGTTCGCCGCCGAGCTGGAGCGGTGCGGCGCCACCCTCGACTCGCACGCCGACCACCCCGGCGTACGCCTGTCCCTCGAAGTGCCCGTCTCGCGGCTGGAGAAGGCCCTCGGCCTGCTCGCCGACGCCCTGCGGGCCCCCGCGTTCGACGACGGCGAGATCGAGCGACTGGTGGCCAACCGGCTCGACGAGATCCCGCACGAGACCGCCAACCCGGGCCGCCGGGCCGCCAAGGAGCTCTCCAAGCAGCTGTTCCCGGCCACCTCCCGGATGTCACGGCCCCGCCAGGGCACCGAGGAGACCGTCGAGGGCATCGACTCCGCGGCCGTACGCGCCTTCTACGAGCGCCACGTCCGCCCCGCGACGGCCACCGCCGTGGTCGTGGGCGACCTCACGGGGGTCGACCTCGACACGCTGCTCGGCGACACCCTGGGCGCCTGGACCGGCTCACCGGCCGCCCCGCGGCCCGTGCCGTCGGTGACCGCCGACGACACCGGGCGCGTGATCATCGTGGACCGTCCCGGTTCCGTGCAGACCCAGTTGCTCATCGGCCGCGTGGGCGCCGACCGGCACGACCGTGTGTGGCCGGCCCAGGTGCTCGGCACCTACTGCCTCGGCGGCACCCTCACCTCCCGTCTGGACCGCGTCCTGCGCGAGGAGAAGGGCTACACCTACGGCGTGCGGGCGTTCGGCCAGGTGCTGCGGGCCGCGCCCGACGGTTCGGGCGTCGCGATGCTCGCCATCAGCGGCTCCGTCGACACCCCCAACACCGGGCCGGCGCTGGACGATCTGTGGACGGTGCTGCGCACCCTCGCCGCCGAGGGCCTGACCGACGCCGAGCGCGACGTCGCCGTGCAGAACCTGGTCGGGGTCGCCCCGCTCAAGTTCGAGACGGCCGCGGCCGTGGCGAGCACGCTGGCCGACCAGGTCGAGCAGTACCTGCCGGACGACTACCAGTCGACGCTGTACCGCCAACTCGCCGCCACCGGCACCGTGGAGGCCACCGCGGCGGCCGTGAGCGCCTTCCCGGTGGACCGTCTCGTGACCGTCCTCGTCGGGGACGCCGCGCAGATCGAGGAGCCCGTCAGGGCCCTCGGAATCGGCGAAGTCACCGTCGTCCCGGCCGAGTAGGGGAACGACCGTACGGACGCGTGTCAGTGGGGCCCTGGTGACGGAAGAGTCACCAGGGCCCATGTTTGTCCGTATTGATGGCGGAGGTTGTGTGTCTGACCTGTGGCGTAGTTAACAAATCCTGTGATCCGTTTGTTATTTCGAAGACGGCCCACTTAGCGTCAGTCCGGCTGTTCGTCAGAAGTTCGCCGCACCCGCGGCACCGGACAGTCATCGCCGAGTCCCCATGGCGCGAGCCAGGGGAGCCGGGGACCCACCGAAGTCCCTGGGGTGAATCGGGTGCCCTTCGCGAGCGACGCGAAACGAGGGGTAGCCGTAGGAGACCTTCCTGCTCCGAACCCGTCAGCTAACCCGGTAGGCGAGAAGGAAGGAAAGGATCAGCCACTTCATGGCGTTCACCCGCGCCCCCGGCAAGCACCGCCGTCCCGGCCGTGTGCAGCGCACGACCACGAGGAACGTGGGCGTAGCCGCTCTCACCACCACCGGTGTCTTCGGCACCCTCGCCGGCCCCGCGCTCGCCGCGGAGGAGCCCGCCGTCGAGCAGACCGGCCTGAACCAGATCATCACCCTCGGCGACACGGTCGCCGACCAGGTCGACGCCCAGGCCGTGGCCCAGCAGCAGGCCGCCGAGGTTGCCGCCGTCAAGAAGAAGGCGCAGGAGGAGGCCAGGAAGGCCGCCGCCGAGAAGGCCGAGCAGGAACGTGCCGCCGCCAAGGAGCGCGAGGAGATCAAGGCCCGTGCCGCCCGCGCGGCCGAGCGCGAGCGCCTCAACGCCTACGTCGCCCCCATCAGCGGCTCCTACATCTCCACCGGCTACAAGGCCGGCGGCGCCGTCTGGTCCTCCGGCAGCCACACCGGTGTCGACTTCCACGCCGCGTCCGGCACGGCCGTCCACGCGGTCGGCTCCGGCACGGTCGTCGAGGCGGGCTGGGGCGGTGCCTACGGCAACAACATCGTCATCAAGATGAACGACGGCACGTACACCCAGTACGGCCACCTGTCGTCCATCGGCGTCTCCGTCGGCCAGACGGTCACCCCCGGCCAGCAGATAGGCCTCTCCGGCGCCACCGGCAACGTCACCGGCGCGCATCTGCACTTCGAGGCCCGGACGACGGCCGAGTACGGCTCGGACATCGACCCCGCCGCGTACCTGCGCTCGCACGGCGTGAACGTCTGACGCGCACCCACGCTTCCAGGAGGCCCCGGCTCACCGAGCCGGGGCTTTCCTCGTTCTACGAACCACTTGTGACGTACCTCCTGTCCAAAAAATATCCCTGGATTCCGGTCCGCCATCGGAAATTCCGCTCCGCTGCAATAGAGTCGCTGGAACACACGTCAATCATCGACGTTTCACGGGGATTAAGGCGGAGGTCGGTCATGCGTATTCCGGCGCACTCGGTATGCACGGCGATCCGTGATGACATCGTCGCGGGTGTCTACGAGCGCGGCAGCCGGCTCACCGAGGAACTGCTCGCCCGCCGCTACGGCGTCAGCCGGGTGCCCGTGCGCGAGGCGCTGCGCACGCTGGAGGCCGAGGGCTTCGTGGTGACGCGCCGGCACGCGGGCGCGTGCGTCGCCGAGCCGACCGAGCAGGAGGCCGCCGACCTGCTGGAGATGCGCATGCTGCTGGAGCCCCTGGGCGCCGCCCGCGCCGCACAGCGCCGTACGGAGGCGCACCTCAAGGTGTTGCGGGGTCTGGTCAGGCTGGGCCAGGAGCGGGCCAGGAGGGGCAACAGCGAGGATCTGCGCTCCCTGGGCGGCTGGTTCCACGAGACGCTCGCACAGGCCTCCGGCAGCCCCGCCCTGACCTCGACACTCGCCCAGCTGCGGCACAAGATCGCCTGGATGTACGCGGTCGAGGCGCCGTCCGACCCCATGGAGTCCTGGGCGGAGCACGGCGGCATCGTGGACGCGGTCGCGCGCGGCGACAGCGACCGCGCTCGGACGATCACGTCCCTGCACACCGAGCGGGCCACGGCCGCGCACCGGCTCCGCTTTCCGCCCGGGCCCGGCGGGACCGAGCGCCCCGAGCGTGTGAGGACTTCGCAACACCCCGTAAACATGCCGAGCCTGCGGCATTAACACGGGCGCCGTATACAAAGAGGGAAGAATTCCGAGGGGCATTTTTCCTGCTGCCCGCAGAACGGAAACCGGATGTAAATGAGAAGGGCCCGCCCGATAAATCGGACGAGCCCTTCGGTTGTGCGCGGGGCGGCTTTTTCAGGCCTTTCCGCTGCGGTTACCCGGTCACTCAGACCGTCTCGGGGAGTTCCTCGAGCCCCTCGGCGACGAGCTTCGCCAAACGGTCCAGCGCGACGTCCGCGCCTTCGGCGTCGGAGGCGAGCACGATCTCCTCGCCGCCCTGGGCACCGAGGCCCAGGACCGCGAGCATGGAGGCCGCGTTGACGGGGTTCCCGTCGGCCTTGGCGATCGTCACGGGGATACCGGAGGCCGTGGTGGCCCGGACGAAGATGGATGCGGGTCGGGCGTGGAGGCCCTCGGCCCAGCCGACGTTGACGCGGCGCTCAGCCATGTGATGCTGCCCTTCAGGTGTCTCGGGTGCTGCAGAGAGGTCTAGACCGGGTTGTCTAGACCAGTTTCCCATATGGGGCGACCGACCGGAACGGGCCCACGGCCTGACCACGAACCGGCTGTCGCACTTCTGTTGTTCTTCTGTCGTGCCTCCCCAGACTGCCCCGCGCCGTTGTCGGACGCGAGCCGTACTCTGGGGCCCATGCAGACCTCGTCGGACCGGCACGAGTACCCCGCCCACTGGGAGGCCGACGTGGTGCTGCGCGACGGCGGCACCGCACGCATCAGGCCCATCACCGTTGATGACGCCGAGCGTCTCGTCAGCTTCTACGAGCAGGTCTCGGACGAGTCGAAGTACTACCGCTTCTTCGCGCCGTACCCTCGCCTGTCCGCCAAGGACGTCCACCGCTTCACGCACCACGACTTCGTGGACCGGGTGGGGCTCGCCGCCACCGTCGGCGGCGAGTTCATCGCCACCGTACGCTACGACCGCATCGGCGCCGACGGAATGCCCGCGTCCGCCCCCGCCGACGAGGCCGAGGTCGCCTTCCTCGTACAGGACGCCCACCAGGGCCGCGGCGTCGCCTCCGCACTGCTCGAACACATCGCCGCCGTGGCCCGCGAGCGCGGCATCAGACGCTTCGCCGCCGAGGTGCTGCCGGCCAACAGCAAGATGATCAAGGTGTTCACCGACGCCGGGTACCAGCAGCAGCGCAGCTTCGAGGACGGCGTCGTCCGGCTGGAGTTCGACCTCGAACCGACCGACCGCTCCCTCGCCGTCCAGCGCGCCCGGGAGCAGCGCGCGGAGGCCCGGTCAGTCCAGCGGCTGCTCGCCCCGGGCTCGGTCGCGGTCGTCGGAGCCGGGCGCACACCGGGCGGAGTGGGTCGCAGCGTGCTCGCCAACCTCCGGGGCGCGGGCTTCACCGGGCGGCTGTACGCGGTGAACAAGGCGCTCGGGCAGGACGAGAAGGAACTCGACGGGGTGCCCGCGCGCCGGTCCGTCACCGACATCGAGGGACCCGTCGACCTCGCGGTGATCGCCGTCCCCGCCGCCCACGTCCCCGAGGTCGTCGCCGAGTGCGGGGAACACGGCGTGCAGGGCCTCGTGGTCGTCTCCGCCGGATACGCCGAGAGCGGGCCCGACGGCCGCGAACGCCAGCGCGAACTGGTGCGCCAGGCCCGCACGTACGGCATGCGCATCATCGGGCCGAACGCCTTCGGCATCATCAACACCGCCCCCGACGTACGGCTCAACGCCTCGCTCGCCCCCGAGACTCCGCGTTCCGGGCGCATCGGTCTCTTCGCCCAGTCCGGCGCCATCGGGATCGCCCTGCTCTCCCGGCTGCACCGGCGCGGGGGAGGGGTCACCGGCGTCACGGGCGTCTCCACGTTCGTCTCGTCCGGCAACCGCGCGGACGTCTCCGGCAACGACGTCCTCCAGTACTGGTACGAGGACCCGGACACCGATGTCGTCCTGATGTACCTGGAGTCCATCGGCAACCCGCGCAAGTTCACCCGCCTCGCCCGGCGCACGGCGCTGGTCAAGCCGCTCGTGGTGGTGCAGGGGGCGCGCCATGGCTCCGCGCCCCTGGGGCACGCGGTGCGCGCCACCCGGCTGCCGCACACCACCGTCTCCGCGCTGCTGCGGCAGGCCGGGGTGATCCGGGTCGAGACGATCACGGAACTGGTCGACGCGGGGCTGTTGCTGGCCCGGCAGCCTCTGCCGGCGGGGCCGCGGGTGGCGATCCTGGGGAACTCCGAGTCGCTCGGGATGCTCACGTACGACGCGTGTCTCTCCGAGGGGCTGCGACCGCTGCCGCCGCAGGATCTGTCGACGGGGGCCTCGGCGCGGGACTTCCACACGGCGTTGTCGCGGGCCCTCGCCGACGACTCGTGCGACGCGGTGGTGGTGACGGCCATACCCGCGCTGGGCGAGACGTCGCCGGGGGACGCGGCCCTGGCGGAGGCGCTGATGTCGGCCGCCGCCGCGAACCCGTCGAAGCCGGTGCTGGTCGTCCACGTCGAACTGGGCGGCCTGGCGGAGGCGCTGTCGGCCGCGACGAGCACGGCACCGAGGGGCGCGGAGACGGCTGCCGACGCCGACCCGCACCACCCGGCGGAACACACGGCCACGGCGGGGGAGGCCACGGGCCCGAGCGTGCCCGCCTCAGGCGTCCGGGGCCCTGGTGCGCCGCCCGGCGCCGGCGCGGAAGGACCAGCTCTCGGCGGCCCCGGCGCGGCAGGACCAGGCGCGGGACGCCCCGGCGCGGCAGGCCCCGGCGGGCCGGCGGCCCAGGCCGTCGAGGGGGCGCAGCGCGTGCCGGCAGCCCCTCCGGAGCCGCCCGGCGCCCGGCTCATCCCCGCCTACCCCGCCGCCGAGCGGGCCGTCCGCGCGCTCTCCGAAGCCGTGAACTACGCCCAGTGGCGGCGGGACGCGGCGGAGCCGGGCCGGGTGCCCGAGTACGAGGACATCGACGAGAAGGGCGCGGCCGAGCAGATCGACGCGCTGCTGGCCAGGGGCGAGGGACTCACCCTCGGGGCCGAGGAGACGGGCGCGCTGCTCGCGCGGTACGGCATCCACCTGCGGCAGGCGCGCCCCGCGCCGACGCCCGACGAGGCCGCGAAGGCGGCGCGGCTCATCGGCTATCCCGTCGCGCTCAAGACCACCGCCCCGCACCTGCGGCACCGCGCCGACCTGGGCGGCGTACGGCTCGACCTGGCGGACGAGGAGCAACTGCGACGGGCGTACGCGGAGTTGACGGAACTCTTCGGTGGGCCGGACGAACTGCGCCCGGTCGTGCAGGGCATGGCTCCGCGCGGGGTCGACACGATCGTGCGGACGGTGGTGGACCCCGCTGCCGGAGCGGTGCTCTCGTTCGGGCTCGCCGGCCCCGCGTCGCAGCTGCTCGGGGACATGGCGCACCGCCTGATTCCGGCCACCGAGCGGGACGCGGCCGCACTGGTCCGGTCGATCCGGACGGCACCCCTCCTCTTCGGCTGGAGGGGCTCGGCCCCCGTCGACACGGAGGCCCTGGAGGAGCTGTTGCTGCGGGTCTCCCGGCTGGTCGACGACCACCCCGAGGTCGTGGCGGTCTCGCTGGAGCCCGTCGTCGTCGCCCCGCAGGGCCTCAGCGTGCTCGGCGCCACCGTCCGGCTCGCGCGCCCGCCCGCCCGCGACGACCTCGGCCCCCGGACGCTCCCGGTGTACTGAGCGTGCCGCTCCCGGCGACACCGGAGACGGCGCACGGCCACCGTACGGACGGCGCGCGAGCCCGCGCATTGATCCGTGCACGACAGAACGGAGACGGCAGAGCGGTCCCTCGCAGTCAGTGCGCCACCGTAGGATGGACGTCATGGCCAAGACCAGTACGACGACCCAGGGGCTGCGTGCGGCGATCGAGCGCAGCGGCTACTACCCGGCCCTCGTGGCCGAGGCGGTGGAGGCCGCTGTCGGCGGCGAGGCCATCAAGTCGTACCTGGTCCATCAGGAGACGACCTTCGACGCGAACGAGGTGCGGCGGCACGTCACCGTCCTCGTCCTCACGGGCAACCGCTTCATCGTGAGCCACACCGACGAGCAGGCCGCCGACAGTACGTCGCCCACGCCGTACGCCACGACGTCGACCGAGTCGGTGAAGATCGGCCGCATCTCGTCGGTCGTGCTCAGCCGGGTCGTCGCCAATCCCGAGTCGTACACCCCGGGCACCCTGCCCCGCGAGGTCGTCCTGACCATCGGCTGGGGAGCCGTCTCCCGCATCGACCTGGAGCCCGCCGCCTGCGGCGACCCCAACTGCGAGGCGGACCACGGGTACACGGGCAGCTCGACGGCGGACGACCTCAGCCTGCGCGTGAGCGAGGCAGGGGACGGCCCGGAGACCGTGCGTCAGGCCCTCGCCTTCGCGCAGTCCCTCTCCGAGGCGACCGCGGACACCGCCCGCTGATGGCCCTGCCCACCTGGGACCACCCGGAACCCCTGGCCCTCGGCTCCGCCCCCGTCCCCGAGTACGGCGTCGGTTCGCTCGCCGACCTTCTGCCCACCCTCGCGGCGGGCATGGGGGTCCCCGACACGACCGCTTCGATACCGGAACTGACAGCGGCCGACCGCGCCTGTGTGTTCCTGGTCGACGGCCTGGGCTGGGAGCAGCTGAAGGCACACCCCGACGAGGCGCCCTACCTGACGGCGCTGCTCGCGTCCTCGCGCGGCGGCACCGGCCGGCCCATCACCGCCGGGTACCCCGCCACCACCGCGACCTCCCTCGCCTCCGTCGGCACCGGCCTGCCGCCGGGCGCACACGGACTGCCCGGCTACACGGTCCGCGATCCGCGGACCGGCGAGCTGATGAACCAGCTCCGCTGGCAGCCGTGGACGTCGCCGCAGGCGTGGCAGCCGTACCCCACGATCTTCCAGCTCGCCGACCGGGCGGGTGTGCACACCGCCCAGGTCACCTCTCCGGCCTTCCAGAACACGCCCCTCACCCAGATCGCGCTGAGCGGCGGCACCTTCCACGGCCGCCTCTCCGGCGAGGACCGCATGGACCTGGCCGCCGAGCAACTGGCCGCCGGGGACCGAGCGTTGATCTACACCTACTACTCCGAGCTGGACGGAGCGGGACACCGTTTCGGGGTCGACTCCGACGCCTGGCGCGGCCAGCTCATGCACGTCGACCGGCTGGTCCAGCGCCTGGCCGAGCAACTGCCGCCGCGCACCGCCCTGTACGTCACCGCCGACCACGGCATGATCGACATTCCGTTCGACGAGCAGCACCGCATCGACTTCGACGAGGACTGGGAGCTGCGCGCCGGGGTCGCCCTGCTGGGCGGCGAGGGCCGGGCCCGCCACGTGTACGCGGTGCCGGGCGCCGAGTCGGACGTCCTGACCTGCTGGCGCGAGGTGCTCGGCGAGCAGTTCTGGATCGCCTCGCGCGACGAGGCCGTCGCGGCGGGCTGGTTCGGCCCGCACATCGACGAACGCGTGTACGCGCGCATTGGGGACGTGGTCGCGGCGGCCCACGACGACGTCCTGATCGTCGCCTCCGAGCGGGAGCCCAAGGAGTCGGCGATGGTCGGCAACCACGGTTCGATGACCCCCGTCGAACAGCTGGTCCCGCTCCTCGAAGTACGCTCCTGAGGGGCCCCGCCGCCGCTCACCCGCCTCCCGCCGGACCCGCCGGTCTCGCCCTCCTCGCCGAAAGGTGCTCAACTCGACATGCCCGAGCTGGTGTTCTTCTCCGGAACCATGGACTGCGGGAAGTCCACGCTGGCCCTCCAGATAGAGCACAACCGCTCGGCGCGCGGCCTGCAGGGCATGATCTTCACGCGTGACGACCGCGCCGGCGAGGGCAAACTGTCGTCACGGCTCGGCCTGGTGACCGACGCGGTGGAGGTCGAGGACGGCCAGGACCTCTACGCCTACCTCGTCGACCACCTCTCCCAGGGCCGCCGCGCGGACTATGTGATCGCCGACGAGGCCCAGTTCCTCGCCCCGGGGCAGATCGACCAACTCGCCCGCGTCGTGGACGACCTGGGCCTGGACGTCTACGCCTTCGGCATCACGACCGACTTCCGCTCCAAGCTCTTCCCCGGCTCCCAACGCCTGGTCGAGCTGGCCGACCGCGTCGAGGTTCTCCAGGTCGAGGCCCTGTGCTGGTGCGGCGCCCGTGCCACCCACAACGCCCGCACCATAGGCGGTCAGATGGTCGTGGAGGGCGCCCAGGTCGTCGTCGGCGACGTCAACCAGCCGGACGACATCGGCTACGAGGTCCTCTGCCGCCGTCACCACCGCCGCCGGATGACGGCGGCCACGGCCCACGCGGGCGCCCTCTCCCCGGACGTCCTGCCGGTAGAGACGGTCTGACCTCGGCACAGGCCCCGACGCGGATGCCGAAGCCGATGCCGACGCCGGGCCCGATGCCGGTCCCGACGCGGTTCCGCGCACCGGTTCACTCGGCCGTGTGACCGCCTCCGCCGGCGGTCCGGTGTTCCGTGCGCACCACCGCGAACTTCGCGCCCTCCGGGTCGGCCAGGGTCGCGACCGGCCCGTGAGGGGTGTCATGGGCCGGTTCGAGGACGTGGCCGCCGAGTTCGATGACGCGGTTGGCGGCCTCGGCGGGGTCGGTCACCTCGAAGTAGGTCAGCCAGTGGGGGCCCCGGTCACGGGGGAGCGCGCCGCCGACGCCATGGATGCCGGCCACCGGGCGCCCCCCGACGCGCAGGGTGACGTAGTCGAGGTCGGCCGAGACCACCGGCTCCTCCTCGTAGCCGAACACCGTCTCGTAGAACTTGGCGACCAGTGAGCTGTCGACGGTGAGGAGTTCGTCCCAGGCGGGCGTGCCGGGGACGCCGGTGATGTCCGCGCCGAGGTGCTCCACCGCCTGCCAGATGCCGAAGACGGCGCCCGCGGGGTCGGAGGCGATCACCAGACGGCCCGCGTCACCGGCGTCCAACGGGCCCACGCCGACGGTGCCTCCGCAGTGCCGCACGGTCTCCGCGGTCCGGTCCGCGTCGGGCGAGGCGAAGTAGGGCGTCCAGGCGATGGGGAGATGACGGTCCGGCGGCAGCTGGCCGATCCCCGCCACCTGGCGCCCGTCGAGCAGTGCCCGCACATACGGGCCGAGCTGCTGGGGGCCGGGCTGGAACTCCCAGCCGAACAGGGCCCCGTAGAACTCCTGGGTCGTGGCCGTCCCGTGCACCATCAGGCTCACCCAGCAAGGTGTGCCCGGTGGATACACCGCGCCGTTCAGGCCGGTCGACCCCCGTGCCTCGGTCATCGTCACTCTCTCCTCGGCCCCTCGCGGTGGCCGTGTCCGTCGCCCTCGGTACGCGTGTACCGCGTCCACGCGCGATCACGCCCCGTGCCGATGCTCGCACCACCCGTAGTGCCACCGGCCCGCGCCGCACCGCCGTACGACGCGTACGTACGCGAGGATGCCCGGCTCGCCGGTCCCGGCTGTCGTCCGCGCCGGTGCCGTGTGGTGTCCATCGGTTGTACGGCTCGTGCCCGACCCCGTACACCCGGTGATCGGCACCGCCCGGCGGGCAGAGTAGCCGGAGCCGGGCCGGGCGGCCACCCCGTGCGCGAGGATGGGGCCATGAACGTCATCATCTCGGCCTCCGACCTCGGACACGAACTGGCGGGAGACCGCCCGCCGGTGATCCTGGACGTCCGCTGGCAGTTGGGCGGCCCGAACCTGCGCCCCGAGTACGAGAAGGCCCACATCCCGGGGGCCGTCTTCGTCGACCTGGACGCCGAACTCGCCGGTCCGGCGGGTTCCGGCGGCCGCCATCCGCTGCCCGACCTCGGTACCTTCGGCGCGGCGATGCGCGCGGCCGGCGTCTCGGCCGACCGGCCCGTCGTCGTGTACGACGGCGGGCTCAACTGGGCCGCCGCGCGCGCGTGGTGGCTGCTCCGCTGGGCCGGCCACCCCTCCGTGCGCGTCCTGGACGGTGGTCTGGCGGCCTGGACCGGCGCGCTGACGGCCGAGATCCCGGAGCCCGCCCCCGGCACCTTCGAGCCCGTCCCCGGCGCGCTGCCGCTGCTCGACGCGGACGGTGCCGCCGCGCTGGCCCGCACCGGACTGCTCCTGGACGCACGGGCCGCCGAACGCTACCGGGGCGACGTGGAACCCATCGACCCGGTCGGCGGGCACATCCCGGGCGCGGTGTCGGCCCCCACCACGGAGAACGTGGCCGAATCCGGCCGCTTCCGCACCGCCGCCGAACTGAGCGACCGCTTCGAGGGACTCGGCGTGACCGCCGACTCCGAGGTCGGCGTGTACTGCGGCTCCGGTGTCTCCGGCGCCCACCAGGTGCTGGCGCTGGCCGTGGCGGGCATCCCGGCGGCCCTGTACGTGGGCTCGTGGTCGGAGTGGTCCCGGGACGGCGAGCGCCCGGTGGCCACCGGGTCCGACCCCCAGTGACCCGGAGCTGACGGCACGCGCGGGGGCCCGCGTCTGAACGACGCGGGCCCCGCACACGTATGAATGACCGATCCTGCACCCGAGAGAAACGGATCCGCCGGACGGAGTGGAACGAGTGACCGCTCCGATTCCCCACCGCCGTGGGGACGTTACTCCTGCTTCTTGCGTCTCGTCCCGAACACGATCTCGTCCCAGCTCGGCACTGCCGCGCGCCGCCCCGGCCGGACGCCGTCCGCCTCGGCCTGGCGGTCGGTGGCGCCGATGAGCCGGTCGCGGTGGCCGTTGACCGACCGAGGCATGAGGACGTCCGCGTAGGCGGAACCGGCCGAGGCCGCGGGGGCCGCGGACTCCTCCTCCGCCACTTCCTCGACGGAGGAGGACTCCTCCTGCGGTTCGGCGGAGGGCAGTTCGGGCACCACCAGGTCGCCCCGGTAGCTGGGAACGGCCTCCAGGATGCTGGTGAGCGAGTCGCGCTCGCTCACCATGTCCTCGTCGGCCTCGGGCGGCGCGGGCAGGACGGGACGTTCCGCCTGGCGGTCCAGGGGGCGGTCACGGGGGAGCCGCGCGATCCTCGGCACGAACGGGAAGCTCGGCTCGGGCGTCCCGAGGTCGTCGGACTCGCCGATCAGCGAGCGCGCCTCGTCGTCGACGGCCTGGACGAGCCGCCGGGGCGGGTCGTAGGTCCAGCTCGCCGAGTGCGGTTCACCCGCGACGCAGTACACCAACAGCACTTCCCAGGTGCCGTCGTCGCGGCGCCACGAGTCCCACTGGACGGTGTCCTTCTCGGCACCGCGCAGCAGCAGACGCTCCTGGACGGCCTCGCCGAGCTGGGGTCCCGCGGCGTTCTCGCCGGGGCGGCGGACCGGGGTCTTGCGCGCCCGCTCTGCCATGAAGGCCCGCTCGGCGAGGACGGGGCCCTCGAACCGGCGGACCCGGTCGACGGGGATGCCGGCGAGCTGCGCGACCTCCTCGGCCGTGGCACCCGCGCGTATCCGCGCCTGGATGTCACGGGGCCGGAGATGGCTCTCCACCTCGATCTCGATCTGGCCGAGGCGGGGACGGTCGCCGCGCACGGCGGCACGCAGCCGCTCGTCGATCGGCAGCGTGTACTCCGTGGAATCGGCAGCCTTCAGCACCAGCCGTGTGCCGTCATTGGAGACGGCCACGACACGCAGTTCGGGCATGGGGACCTCCCGGGTGGTGCCTGCCGACGTCACGTGCGTCGCTGCTTCCGCTAGTCGAGTGTGGCCTGCCCGGGTGCAGCCTGCCACAACCTTGCCGAGTTGCCCGGCGTGTCGGGCGTGAGCCCGAGGCCGCCGTTATGGCACGGTTATCAATTCGCAACGCTAAGTGACGAACCTCATCACCCTGTGCAACGATCCCCCTCCCGGCGGTCCTCGAAGGCCCCGGACACCCTGGCGGGAGTCCGGACCCAGGGCTCGCAACAGTACTCCATTCGGGCCACTTGCGTGGATCGGCACGCCGCTCAACTTCTCATGTCGGACGTCGATCCGCTGCCGGAACAGACCTTTTCGTAACCCCGGGAGGGACGTGCTTCACATGATCGCCAGAACCGCCCGGCCGACTACGCCCCGAGCACCCGGCGCAAGTAGTCGTTCTGGAAACGCCGTTCGGGATCGAGCCGGTCACGCAGCGCGGTGAACTCGCCGAAGCGCGGGTAGACCTTGGCGAAATAGTCCGTGTCCCGCGTGTGCACCTTGCCCCAGTGCGGCCGTCCCTCGTGCGCGGTGAAGATCCGCTCGGCAGCGGTGAAGTACGCCTGATAGGGCGTGCCTTTGAACATGTGCACGGCGACATAGGCACTCTCGCGGCCGGAGGCGGTGGAGAGCGTGATGTCGTCGGCCGGCGCGGTGCGCACCTCCACGGGGAAGCTGACGCGCAGGTTCGAACGGTCGACCATCGCCTTGAGTTCACGCAGCGTGTCCACCACGGCCTCGCGCGGAACGGCGAACTCCATCTCCACGAACCGGACTCGGCGCGGAGAGGTGAAGACCTTGTAGGGGATGTCGGTGTAGGTCCGGGCGGACAGGGCGCGACTGGAGATCTGCGCGATCGTCGGGATGGTGGCGGGGACCGCCTGGCCCACCCAGTTGGCCACCTGGAAGACGCCGTTGGAGAGGAACTCGTCCTCGAACCAGCTGTTCAGCTGGGGGACCGGCTTCTCGGGGCCCGCGCTGCGGTTGTTGCGTTTGGTGTTGGTGTTGCCGGTGTGCGGGAACCAGTAGAACTCGAAGTGCTCGTTCTCGGCGTGCAGTTCGTCGAACTCGGCCAGCACCCTCTCGAACGGCATCGGTTCCTCGCGTGCCGTGAGCAGGAAGATCGGCTCCACGGCGAAGGTGATCGCGGTGACGATGCCGAGGGCGCCGATGCCGACGCGGGCGGCCGCGAAGACGTCGGGGTTCTCCGTCGCGGAACAGGTCAGCACCGAGCCGTCGGCGGTGACCAGTTCGAGCCCCCGGATCTGGGCGGCGATCGAGGCCGAGTCGCGGCCGGTGCCGTGGGTGCCGGTGCTGGTGGCGCCCGAGACCGTCTGCTCCATGATGTCGCCCATGTTGGTGAGCGAGAGCCCCTCGCGCGCGAGAGCCAGGTTGAGCCGCTTCAGCGGAGTGCCGGCGGCGACCGTGACGGTCATGGCCTCACGGTCGATCCTGCGTATGCCCGTCAGCAGTTGCGGGCGGATCAGCACGCCGTCGGTCGCGGCGGCCGCGGTGAAGGAGTGGCCCGTCCCGACGGCCTTCACCCGGAGGTCGTCCTCGGCCGCCTGCCGTACCGCCGCGGCCAGTTCCTCGACGGTGGCCGGGGTGACCTCCCGTACGGGGCGGGCGGTGACGTTCCCCGCCCAGTTACGCCACGTGCCGCTCTTGCCGATCACTGTGGTGCTCATGGGGCCCTCCCCGCCTTGGAGCCGGCCTGCGCAGCCGGCGGTACCCGAGAAAACCGACCGCGACCGCGACGGCTCCGGAGGCCGCCGGAACCACGTACCCCGCCTTCGCCCCGGCCGCGTCGATCACCCAGCCGGAGACCGAGGACCCGAGCGCGACCCCGACCGCGAGCCCGGTGCCCACCCAGGTCATGCCCTCGGTCAGTTGCGTGCGTGGTACGTGCTCTTCGATGAGGGACATCGTCGTGATCATCGTGGGTGCGATGGACAGTCCCGCCACGAAGAGCGCCACGGCCAGAAACGGCAAGTTTCCGACCAGTAGGAGGGGGATCATACTCACGGCCATGCCGCACACGCCCAGCAGCCAACGACGTTCCGCCGCACCGGAGAAGCGCAGCAGCCCGAAGACGATGCCCGCGGCGCAGGAACCGGCCGCGTAGAGGGCCAGGACCACGCTCGCGGCGGCCTTGTGGCCCCGCTCCTCGGCGAAGGCCACGGTGACCACGTCGACCGCTCCGAAGATCGCTCCGGTGGCCACGAACGTCGCCACCAGGACCTGCAGCCCGGGCGAGCGCAGCGCCGAACGCCCCTTGACGTGACGCTCGCGCGGATGGGGCGCCGGTTCGGTGGCGCGCTGGGCCGTCAGCCAGAAGACCCCGGCCGCCAGGAAGCAGGCGGCGAGCAGCGGTCCGGCCTCCGGGAACCACGCCGTGGACAGCCCGATGGAGATGATCGGCCCGAAGATGAAGCACACCTCGTCGACGACGGACTCGAAGGAGTACGCGGTGTGCAGTTGCGGGGTGTCCCGGTAGAGCGCCGCCCAGCGCGCCCGCGTCATCGCCCCGAGGCTCGGCACACAGCCGATGCCGGCCGAGCAGAGGTACAGCACCCAGTCCGGCCCGCCGTAGTGCGCGGCGAGCAGGAGTCCCGTGGCGGCGGCCAGCGCCACGAGGGTCGCCGGGCGCAGCACCCGCCGCTGCCCGTACTGGTCCACCAGCCGCGAGATCTGCGGGCCGAGCACGGCGGCGGACAGCGCGATGGTCGCCGAGAGCGCTCCGGCCAGGCCGTACCGCCCGGTGAGCTGGGAGATCATCGTGACCACGCCGATGCCCATCATGGACAGCGGCATCCGGCCGAGGAGACCCGCGGCGGTGAAGCCCTTGGTGCCGGGCGCGGCGAACAGGGCGGTGTAGGGGCTGGGCACGAGGGCTCCGGTCGTTCCGGGAAGCGGAGGGATGAGTTCCTCGTAAGGCGCGAACTCAGTCGATACAGCTTACGGGTGAGGTAACCCTAAGTCATTCTCGGGGATGGGCCGAGATCCCGCCCGTCGGTGCCGGGTGGCAGGATCGGAGACATGCCACACGCGCACGACGCCACCCCCTACGACGCCCTGCTCCTGCTCTCCTTCGGCGGCCCGGAAGGCCCGGACGACGTGGTCCCGTTCCTGGAGAACGTGACGCGGGGTCGCGGCATCCCCAAGGAGCGCCTCAAGGAAGTCGGGCAGCACTACTTCCTGTTCGGCGGGGTCAGCCCCATCAACGACCAGAACCGCGCCCTGCTCGACGCCCTCCGCAAGGACTTCGCCGAGAACGGCCTGGACCTGCCGGTCTACTGGGGCAACCGCAACTGGGCGCCCTACCTGACCGACACCCTGCGTGAGATGGTCACCGACGGCCGCCGCCGCATCCTGGTCCTCGCCACCAGCGCGTACGCCTCGTACTCGGGGTGCCGCCAGTACCGCGAGAACCTGGCCGACTCGCTCGCCGCCCTGGAGGCCGAGGGCCTGGAGCTGCCGAGGATCGACAAGATCAGGCACTACTTCAACCACCCCGGCTTCCTGGAGCCCATGATCGACGGCGTCCTGGAGTCGCTCGCCGACCTTCCCGAGGACGTCCGCGACGGTGCCCACCTCGCCTTCTGCACGCACTCCATCCCCAACGCCTCGGCGGACACCTCCGGCCCGGTCGAGGACCACGGGGACGGCGGCGCGTACGTCGCGGAGCACCTGGACGTCTCGAAGCTCATCGCCGACGCCGTGCGCGAGCGGACCGGCGTCGAACACCCCTGGCAGCTCGTCTACCAGTCCCGTTCCGGCGCCCCGCACATCCCCTGGCTGGAGCCGGACATCTGCGACCACATCGAGGAGCGCCACGCGGCCGGCGTCCCCGCCGTCGTGATGGCGCCCATCGGGTTCGTCTCGGACCACATGGAGGTCCTGTACGACCTCGACACCGAGGCCATGGCCAAGGGCGAGGAACTGGGCCTGCCCGTCCGCCGCTCCGCCACCGTGGGCGCCGACCCCCGGTTCGCCGCCGCGATCCGTGACCTGGTCCTGGAGCGCGCGGCGGTCGAGCGCGGCGAGGACGCGGTCACCCCCTGCGCCCTCGGCGCGCTCGGCGCGAGCCACAACCTGTGCCCGGTCGGCTGCTGCCCGGCCAGGACCCCGCAGCCCGCCGTCGCGGGCGTCGACAGCCCGTACGCGTGAGGAGCACCGTGACCGACCAGCCCGAGCGTCCGGACGGCCTGAAGGCCGAACTGCTGGAGATCGCCCTGGACGCCGCCCGCCGCGCGGGGGACTTCCTGCGCGACGGCCGGCCCGCCGATCTGGGCGTCGCCGCCACCAAGACCAGCGCGGTCGACGTCGTCACCGAGATGGACATCGCCTCCGAGAAGCTGATCACCGGCCTGCTGGCCGAGCGCAGGCCGAACGACGGCGTGCTCGGCGAGGAGGGCGCCAGCGTCGCGGGCACCAGCGGCGTCCAGTGGGTGATCGACCCCCTCGACGGCACCGTCAACTACCTCTACGGACTGCCCAGTTGGGCCGTCTCCATCGCCGCCCGGGTGGACGGCGAGACGGTCGTGGGCGTGGTCCACGCCCCGGTGCGCGGCGAGACCTTCCGGGCCGTCCTCGGCGAGGGCGCCTTCCTGAACGACCGCCCCGCGCGCGTGCGACCCGCCCCCGAGCCGGCGCTGGCCCTCGTCGGCACCGGCTTCGGCTACCGCGCCGAGCGCCGGGCCAAGCAGGCCGACGTGCTGCGCGAGCTGATCCCCCACGTCCGGGACATCCGGCGCGGTGGCTCCGCCGCGATCGACCTCTGCGACGTGGCCGCGGGCCGTCTGGACGCGTACTACGAGCGCGGCCTGAACGAGTGGGACTACGCGGCGGGCGACGTCATCGCCCGGGAAGCGGGCGCCCTGACCGGTGGCCGCCCCGGAGAGCCCCTCTCACCCGACCTGACCATCGCGGCCCCACCGGCCCTCTTCGAGGCCCTCCAGACCCGCCTGGACGCCTTGGGCGCCTGGCACGACTGACAAAAAGAGCGAGACCCCCGTCTGGATCTGCCGGGGGTCTCGCCGTCGTGCGTATGGGTCGGTAATCAGACGCTGTACGCGCCGACCTCCACACCGTGGTCGGCGGCGAGGCGGCGCAGGTCGTCGAGCTCGCCCTGCTCCACCTCGACGAGGAAGTCGTCGCCCTCGTCGCGAGCCCTGGTCAGGTCGGACTCGGTCGCCCTTATGCGCTGCAGAAGTCCTGCGGTGAATGCGTCCATGCTGCGCCCCCTCGTCCTGGGTCGTGGGTCGTTGGCACGGGGGTGTGCCGTTCGGAAGGGGCGATCACGTCTCCTGTGGATGCCCAGCGCCACCCTGGCCGGGCGGCGACGGTGCCGGACACCCACGCCCGCTCTGCGGAAAAGCGGACAGCCCGTACCGCATGGTGGTGCGGCACAAGCAGAGCGTGATCGCGGGGTGTAAAGCCGTCCTCCCCCCGGTCTTTCGTACGGAAACCTCAACCGGACGAAAAAGTCCCGCATTCCCGGTCGAGCATCCCGGTCCTTCCTGCGCGGGGTCGTCTTACAGCCGACTTACGGCCGAAAAAGGCAGGATGGAGGTCACACACCCACGAACACCCTGCCCGTGCGCGCTCATGGCGCGCTACGCGGGTGGACAGAGGAAGGACAAGCGACGTGCGCGTACTCGTCGTCGAGGACGAGCAACTGCTCGCCGATGCGGTGGCCACCGGACTGCGCCGGGAGGCCATGGCCGTCGACGTCGTGTACGACGGTGCGGCCGCTCTGGAACGCATCGGCGTCAACGACTACGACGTGGTCGTTCTCGACCGCGACCTCCCCCTCGTCCACGGCGACGACGTGTGCCGCAAGGTGGTCGAGCTCGGCCTGCCCACGCGCGTGCTGATGCTCACCGCGTCCGGCGACGTCAGCGACCGCGTCGAGGGCCTGGAGATCGGCGCCGACGACTATCTGCCCAAGCCCTTCGCGTTCAGCGAGCTCATCGCACGCGTGCGTGCCCTCGGCCGGCGTACGAGCGTGCCGCTGCCGCCCGTCCTGGAGCGCGCCGGCATCAAGCTCGACCCCAACCGCCGCGAGGTCTTCCGCGACGGCAAGGAGGTCCAGCTCGCGCCGAAGGAGTTCGCGGTCCTGGAGGTGCTGATGCGCAGCGAGGGCGCGGTCGTCTCGGCGGAACAGCTCCTGGAGAAGGCCTGGGACGAGAACACCGACCCGTTCACCAACGTCGTACGCGTGACGGTCATGACGCTGCGCCGCAAGCTCGGCGAACCGCCGGTCATCGTCACCGTGCCCGGTTCCGGCTACCGGATCTGATCCGCCATGGCCACCACCCCCGCGCCTCCGTTGGCGCCCCCGAAGCCCACCTGGGACCCCAGGCGGCCCCAGAACCCGCTCCCGTGGCTGCGCCCGACCATCCGGATACGGCTCACGCTGCTGTACGGCGGCATGTTCCTGATCGCTGGGATCCTGCTGCTGTCGATCATCTACCTGCTGGCCGCCCAGGCCGTGAACACGGGCAACGCCCCGCTGTTCAAGATCGTGGGCGGCACGGACATCAGTGTCACCAGCGAGAAGTGCCCCGCGGTGGACGCCGGTTCGACGAACGTGCGGCTCGCGGACTTCAACGCCGCGATCGCCGCCTGTATCGACGACCAGCGCAAGGTCGCCCTGGACACCCTGCTCAGCCGCTCCCTGCTGGCCCTGCTGGGGCTCGCCGTGATCGCGTTCGCCTTCGGGTACGCGATGGCGGGCCGGGTGCTCGCGCCGCTCGGCCGGATCACTCGCACCGCCCGCGCGGTGGCCGGCTCGGACCTGTCCCGCCGGATCGAGCTGGACGGTCCGGACGACGAGCTGAAGGAGCTCGCGGACACCTTCGACGAGATGCTGGAGCGACTCCAGCGGGCCTTCACGGCCCAGCAACGCTTCGTCGGGAACGCCTCGCACGAGCTGAGGACACCGCTCGCGATCAACCGCACGCTCCTCGAGGTGCACCTCTCCGACCCGAACGCGCCGACCGAACTGCAGCAGCTGGGCAAGACCCTGCTGGCCACCAACGAGCGCAGTGAGCAGCTCGTCGAGGGTCTGCTGCTGCTCGCCCGCAGCGACAACCAGATCGTCGAACGCAAGCCGGTGGACCTCGCCGAGGTCGCCTCGCGGGCCATCGACCAGGTGCGCTCCGAGGCGGACGCCAAGAAGGTGGAGATCCGCGGCGAGCGGGCCCCCGCGGTCGTCCAGGGCAATGGCGTCCTGCTGGAGCGGATCGCCCTGAACCTCGTCCAGAACGCCGTCCGGTACAACGTGCAGGGCGCGGGCGGCTGGGTGGAGGTCACCACGGAGCTGCAGCACGGACAGGCCCTGCTGGTGGTCACGAACACCGGGCCCGTGGTCCCGGCGTACGAGATCGACAACCTTTTCGAGCCGTTCCGGCGGCTGCGTACGGAACGCACGGGCAGCGACAAGGGGGTGGGCCTCGGCCTGTCGATCGTCCGGTCCGTGGCCCGCGCCCACGGCGGCCATATCGCCGCCCGGCCACGTGAAGGAGGCGGGCTGGTGATGCGTGTGACCCTGCCGGTCTGAGAAAATGACCCCCGGTTCCGGGACGTGTTCGCTTTGCGCGGAATTTCCCGGGCGCCTGATCGAAACGGTCGTGCACGACCGATGTGTGATCGATCACAGGGGCGATTTTCCAGCCATCTACCGAGCGTGATCATGCAGCCGTCGTAAAGCCGGGAAAATCCGGGTTTTCGGGGGTTGAGATCACGGGAAGTACATGCTGAGGCGCCTTTGAAATGCAGCCTCAGGACCGTGTACGGTCCCGTTCGCCATCCAAGCCGATCACTCTTGAGGAGTCCGGTTGGGTGTCGATTGAGTAACAGACCTTGATGTGAGGCAAAATCTCCGCCTCAGGTCGGGCACAAGTCCGGCCTCTCACGCGTTACGTGCGCTGGAGACACCGCAGACACCCAGAGGGGGAGAGCGACATGGCAACGGATTACGACACCCCACGCAAGACCGACGACGACGTCGACTCGGACAGTCTTGAAGAGCTCAAGGCTCGCCGGAACGACAAGTCGACCTCCGCCGTGGACGTCGACGAGTTCGAGGCCGCCGAAGGCCTGGAACTGCCCGGGGCCGACCTCTCGAACGAGGAGCTGGCCGTCCGGGTGCTGCCCAAGCAGCAGGACGAGTTCACGTGCATGAGCTGCTTCCTGGTGCACCACCGCAGCCAGCTGGCCCGCGAGAAGAACGGTCAGCCGATCTGCCGCGACTGCGACTGAGGCGGGGTCGGCCGTGACTGGCTCGACCCCTCCATGGAAGCGCCGCTCCCGCGAGGGAGCGGACCAGGGGCCGTACGACGGCTCCGACGGCGTGCGTGACGACGAGCGGGGCTCCTCCGAACAGGGAGCGGCCTCGCTCGAACGTGCGTCCGGCGCGGCGTCGGAGAGCGCCACGGACGAGCAGGGACGCCTGCCCGTTCCGGTGGAGAATCCGGCGCCGGTCGCCAGACGGCGGTCGGCCGCCGTCGCCGCCGTCCGGGACGGAGTGAGACAGGGCCTCAAGGTCGGGGCTCGCAAGAGCGGTGACCGGGCCAGAGCGGGGCTCGCGTACATCACCGACCGCGTCATCGAGATCGCCCCGCGGATCCCCGTACGCGATCTCGCGACCCTGCGCGCCCAGTTCCCGGGGCTGGGGCCCGAGCAGATCGCCGACAAGCTGGTGGCGGGGGCCGCCAACGCGTCCTCCACGGTCGGCGCGGGCGTCGGGGCCGCCGCGATGCTGCCGGCGCCGCCCGCCATGCCCGCGGAGCTGGCCGCCGAGATCACCGGCGTCGCCGCGATCGAGCTGAAGCTCATCGCCGAGCTGCACGAGGTGTACGGGGTGCGGCCGCCGGGGAATCTGCGGCAGCGCAGTACCGCGTATCTGGACTCCTGGTCCGGTGAGCGCGGGATCGACGTGCTGAAGCCGACGACGATCAACTCGGCGCTCGGTGGGCAGATCAAGCGGCAGCTGCGGCAGCAGATCATGAAGCGGATGGTGCGGAATCTGCCGAACCTGATGCCGTTTCTGGTGGGCGCCGCGGTCGGGGCGGTCATGAACCGCCGGGACACCAAGCACCTCGCCGAGCGGATCCGTAAGGACCTGCGGCGCATGCAGGTGCCGTGGGAGGCGCTGCCGGAACTGCCGCCGCTGGAGAAGCCGACGGATCCGGTGCCGGTGGGGGAGCTGCCGGAGGAACTCGGCGGGGACGGCCGGGACGAGCCGTAGCGCCGCACGGCTGCAGGGCGGGCGGGCGTGAGCGGGTGGGGTTGGCGCGCGCCCGACTCCGGCACCGCCGAAATGCGCTGCTCGGCAGCGAGGAGCCGGTGAGCGGTAAGAGTTCAGCTAGAGAAGGGGGCCGCGGCCGAGAGGGGCACCGCTCGCGTTGGTGCGCCCGCGTCGGCTCTGCCCCGTCGTCTCCGCCGCAGCGGGTGCTTCAGTGCCGCCGAGCGTCGCCCGCCGACAAGTCGCATCCCCCGCTGTCGAACGGGTGTACCGCCCGCGTCCGCGCTCCGCAGCGCGGTCGTGTTCCGTCGTTGGGCCGTCGGCCGTGCCCCGAGCGTCGGTGACCGAAGAGGCGCGTCGTAGCGGGACTGTCCGGTGGCGTGGTGCGGTCGGCCGGGTGGCGCGCCGCTGAGTGCCGTCGGCAGCAGGCCGGGCCCTCGGGCGGGTGTGTCGTCCGCCTTGGCCCGGCTGCGCACCCGAGGCGCATCAGCCGCTGGGGCACCGGCGGCATCCCGCGCGGCTGCGCGTTGTCGGCCCCAAGGCGCGCGGCGCGTCGGCCCGCGCTACGCCGTCGTCTTCTTCGCCGCTTCCAGTGCCGCTGCCACGCGTTCCGGGTCCCGGGTCGACAGGTAGACGTAGGGGGTCGGGTCCGTCGGGTCGGTGATCGGGATGCGGAGGGCCCTCGGGATGTAGGCGCGCAGGAGCATGAAGGCGTGCGGGTTGGCCTTGTGGGTGCGCCAGGCCTGGGCCTCCTCCCGGTCCAGGATCTCCGGTTCGCCGAGGGCGCTCACCGGGATCTTCGCCTCGCCCGCGATCAGGGAGTCACCGACGACGCGGATACGGACCGACCCGTACGAGCTGGTGACGACCGCCGCGACCGCGGTCCCGCCGGCGAGGCCGCCCAGCAGGGGGAGCGTGCCGAACGGCAGCAGGATGAGGGCCATCGAGACGCCGACCAGGAGGCAGACCAGCCACCACGTGCGGGGAGCGGTGAGGCGTTCTTCGTACGGCGGGACGGAATGCTGCATGGCGTCAAGCTTGGCATGCGGACCCTCCGGCCCCGAAGTAGGGGCGTCCGAGGGGAAACCCTGCCCGTAGGGGCGGTGGCCGGAGGCTGACGGACGGGTAAGGTCTGCGGCTGTGAGAGGTACTTCCGCGGCCCTGCGGCCCCCGGCGGACGCCACGGCGCCCGTACGCCATCCCGAGGCACCCGCCCCCGGAGAGCTGCTCGGCGCGCACTACGGGCAGTGTTTCGGCTGCGGTGGCGAGCAGCCCCACGGGCTGCACCTGGAGGCGAGGGCCGGCGAAGGCGTCACTCTCACCGCCGAGTTCACCGTGCGGGCCGCTCATCAGGGGGCCCCGGGGCTCGCCCACGGCGGGGTCCTGGCCAGCGCCCTGGACGAGACCCTCGGGTCCCTCACCTGGCTGCTGCGCACCATCGCGGTGACCGGGCGGCTGGAGACCGACTTCATGCGGCCCGTCCCCGTGGGCACCGTGCTGCATCTGAGTGCCGAGGTCACGGCCGTGGCCGGGCGGAAGATCTTCGCGACCGCCGAGGGACGCATCGGCGGCCCCGACGGACCGCTCGCCGTCCGCGCCGACGCGCTCTTCGTCGAGGTCAAGGTCGACCACTTCATCGACCACGGCCGCGAGGAGGAGATCCAGGCGGCCATGAACGACCCCGACCAGGTCCGGCGGGCCCGTGCCTTCGAGGTGAACCCGTGAGCGGCGGCCGTCCCCCTCTCGACGTTCTGATCCGGCGCGTCGACCCCGACGTGCCGCTCCCGGACTACGCGCAGCCCGGTGACGCGGGAGCCGATCTGCGCACCACGGAGAGCCGGGAGTTGAAGCCCGGAGAGCGGGCCGTGCTCCCCACGGGAGTGTCCATCGCGCTCCCCGAGGGGTACGCGGCCTTCGTGCACCCGCGGTCCGGTCTCGCCGCCCGCTGCGGCGTCGCCCTGGTGAATGCCCCGGGGACGGTTGATGCCGGGTACCGTGGGGAGATCAAGGTGATCGTGGTGAATCTCGACCCGTATGAAGCCGTACGGTTCGAGCGCTTCGACCGGATTGCCCAACTGGTCGTCCAGCAGGTCGAGAAGGTGCGCTTCCGCGAGGTGGCGGAGCTTCCCGACTCGGCGCGGGCCGAGGGGGGCTTCGGGTCCACCGGTGGTCATGCCGCCGTGGACGGCGCGAGCGGCAACAGCAGCACAAGCGGCACAACGGGTGGGAATCGATACGCTTCGGTCGTATCCGACCGGGAAGGACAGTGACGTGTTCGGACGTCGCAAGAAGAAGGGTTCCGCTGAGGACGCGGCGGACGCGGCGAGCGAGGCCGAGCAGGTCGACGGCGTTGCCGGGGAAGCCGACGCTGAGGCGGACGTCGAGCGGGAGCGCGTGCGGCTCGAGCCCGAGCCCCGGCCGGACGGGCCGTGGGACAGCTCCGAGGTGCGCGAGCCCGGCGAGGGCCGGGTGGACCTCGGCGGCATCTTCGTGCCCGGAGTCGACGGCATGGAGCTGCGGGTGGAGGTCGCCGGTGACGCGATCGTCGCCGCGACCGTCGTGCTGCGCGACAGCGCGGTCCAGCTGCAGGCCTTCGCCGCGCCCAAGCGCGAGGGCATCTGGGGCGAGGTCCGTGAGGAGATCGCCTCCGGCATCACCCAGCAGGGCGGGGTCATCGATGAGGTCGAGGGCCCGCTGGGCTGGGAGCTGCGCGCGCAGGTGCCGGTGCAGCTGCCGGACGGCACGGGCGGCTTCCAGGTGGTCCGCTTCGTCGGTGTGGACGGGCCCCGCTGGTTCCTGCGCGGAGTGATCTCCGGGCGGGGCGCGGTGGAGCCGCAGACCGCCGGGCTGCTGGAGCAGATCTTCCGGGACACGGTCGTCGTCCGCGGCGAGGGTCCCATGGCTCCGCGCGACCCGATCGTCCTGAAGCTGCCGAACGACGCGCAGATGGTGCCCGAGGGCGTCCAGCAGGAGGAGCAGGCCGGGTCCCGCTTCTCCGGCGGCATGGGGCAGCTGCAGCGCGGGCCGGAGATCACCGAGGTCCGCTAGCGGTTCCGGCCGAGGCCGTACGGGAACCGCGTCGGCCCACTGGCCGGTTGCGCGGTTCCCTCGCGGGGTGTCGGCGTCAGGGTTGTGTCAAAGAGGCGGCCTCGGGGCCGCCTCTGCCCGTTTTGCCGTGATTATTGGCCGTAAGGTCGACGCTGCGTAGGCGGTGGTCACGGGAAGACAATGGGGACATGGGACGCGGGAAGCTTCGGATCTACCTCGGTGCGGCGCCGGGCGTCGGCAAGACGTACGCGATGCTGTCCGAAGCGCACCGCCGGATCGAACGCGGCACCGACTGCGTGGTGGCCGTCGTGGAGCACCACGGCCGTCCGCGCACCGAGGTGATGCTGCACGGACTGGAGCAGATCCCGCGCCGGTCGCTGGAGTACCGGGACGCGGTCTTCACCGAGATGGACGTGGACGCCGTCCTCGCCCGGCGGCCCCGGGTGGCCCTCGTGGACGAGCTGGCCCACACCAATGTGCCCGGCTCCCGCAACGACAAGCGCTGGCAGGACGTCGAGGACCTGCTCGCCGCCGGCGTCGACGTGATCTCGACCGTCAACATCCAGCACCTGGAGTCGCTCGGCGACGTCGTCGAGTCGATCACCGGCGTACGGCAGCGCGAGACCGTCCCCGACGAGGTGGTGCGGCGGGCGGACCAGATAGAGCTGGTCGACATGTCGCCACAGGCCCTGCGGCGGCGGATGGCGCACGGCAACGTCTACCAGCCGGACAAGGTCGACGCCGCGCTGTCGAACTACTTCCGCCCCGGCAACCTGACCGCGCTGCGGGAGCTCGCGCTGCTGTGGGTGGCGGACCGCGTCGACGAGTACCTCAACGCGTACCGCAGCGAGCACCAGGTGTCGCGGATCTGGGGCTCCCGCGAGCGGATCGTGGTCGGGCTGACCGGCGGCCCCGAGGGGCGGACCCTCCTGCGAAGAGCCGCCCGGCTCGCCGAGAAGGGCGCCGGCGGCGAGGTCATGGCCGTCTACATCGCCCGCAGCGACGGGCTGACCTCCGCCTCGCCCAATGAACTCGCCGTCCAGCGCACCCTCGTCGAGGACCTCGGCGGCACCTTCCACCACGTCGTCGGCGACGACATCCCCGCCGCGCTGCTGGCCTTCGCGCGTGGTGTCAACGCCACCCAGATAGTGCTGGGCGTCTCGCGCCGCAAGAGCTGGCAGTACGTCTTCGGGCCCGGTGTGGGCGCCACCGTCGCCCGGGACTCCGGACCCGACCTGGACGTCCACCTGATCACGCACGGCGAGGCGGGCAAGGGGCGCGGACTGCCCGTCGCACGGGGCGCGCGGCTCGGCCGGGCCCGGACGATCGGGGGCTGGGTCGTCGGGACGGTGGGGCCCGGGCTGCTCGCGGCGCTGCTGGCCAACGTCGAGACCGATCTCGGTCTCGCCAACGACATGTTGCTCTTCCTGTCGCTGACGGTGGCCGCGGCCCTGCTCGGCGGTCTGCTGCCCGCCCTGGCCGCGGCCGTGCTGGGCTCGCTGCTGCTCAACTGGTTCTTCACCCCGCCGGTGCACACGCTGACGGTCGACGACCCGACCAACATCGTCGCCATCGTGGTCTTCATAGGGGTCGCGGTGGCGGTGGCCTCCGTCGTGGACCTCGCGGCCCGGCGCACCCAGCAGGCGGCCCGGTTGCGCGCCGAGTCGGAGATCCTGTCCTTCCTCGCGGGCAGTGTGCTGCGCGGGGAGACCAGCCTGGAGGCCCTCCTCGAACGTGTGCGCGAGACCTTCGGGATGGAGTCCGTCGCCCTGCTGGAGCGCGAGAGTGATGTCGACCCGTGGACCTGCGCGGGCAGCGTGGGCCCCCGGCGGGTGGACCGTCCCGAGGCGGCGGACGTGGACATGCCGGTCGGGGACCATATGGCGCTGGCCCTGTCCGGCCGCGTCCTGCCCGCCGAGGACCGCCGGGTCCTGGCCGCCTTCGCCGCCCAGGCCGCCGTCGTCCTGGACCGCCGGCGCCTCCAGCAGGAGGCCGACCAGGCCAAGGCGCTGGCCGAGGGCAACCGCATCCGCACCGCGCTGCTCGCCGCCGTCAGCCACGATCTGCGGACCCCGCTCGCCGGCATCAAGGCCGCCGTGTCGTCCCTGCGCTCCGACGACGTGGCCTGGTCGGCGGAGGACGAGGCCGAACTGCTCGAAGGGATCGAGGACGGCGCCGACCGGCTCGACCACCTCGTGGGCAACCTCCTCGACATGTCCCGGCTGCAGACCGGCACCGTCACCACGCTGATCCGCGAGATCGACCTCGACGAGGTGGTGCCGATGGCGCTCGGCGGCGTCCCGGAGGGCAGCGTCGGGCTGGAGATCCCCGAGAGCCTGCCCATGGTCGCCGTCGACCCCGGGCTGCTGGAACGCTCGGTCGCCAACATCGTCGAGAACGCCGTCAAGTACAGCCCGCCCGGCACGCCCGTCCAGGTCTCCGCGAGCGCCCTCGGCGGCCGGGTCGAGGTCCGGGTCACCGACCGCGGCCCCGGCGTCCCCGACGAGGCCAAGGACCGCATCTTCGCCCCCTTCCAGCGCCACGGCGACGCCCCGCGCGGGACCGGCGTCGGCCTCGGGCTCGCCGTCGCCCGGGGCTTCGCCGAGGCCATGGGCGGCACGCTGGACGCCGAGGACACCCCCGGCGGCGGACTCACCATGGTGCTCACCGTCCGGGCCGCACAGCACGGCTCCGGGCCCGATACGGCCCCGTCGGGCACCGATCCCGCCGTGGGCGCGTCTACGTCGGCGGACGCCGTCCCGGCGGCGGACCCGGCCGCCGACGCGGCGGTCGGCACGGCCACATCGGCAGAGAGGCGAATCGGATGAGGCGGTCCCCATGACCAGGGTGATGAGGCGGTCCCCATGACCAGGGTGCTCGTGGTCGACGACGAACCGCAGATCGTGCGCGCGCTCGTGATCAATCTGAAGGCCCGCAAGTACGAGGCCGACGCGGCCCACGACGGGGCGACCGCGCTCGCCCTCGCCGCCGCCCGGCACCCCGATGTCGTCGTCCTCGACCTCGGACTGCCCGACATGGACGGCGTCGAGGTGATCAAGGGGCTGCGCGGCTGGACCCGGGTGCCGATCATCGTGCTCTCCGCCCGGCACACCTCCGACGAGAAGGTCGAGGCCCTGGACGCGGGCGCCGACGACTACGTCACCAAGCCCTTCGGCATGGACGAGCTGCTCGCCCGGCTGCGCGCCGCCGTCCGCCGCGCGGAGCCCCTGGGCGGCGAGGAGGGCGACGTGATCGTGGAGACGGACGACTTCACCGTCGACCTGGCGGCGAAGAAGGTGAACCGGGACGGCAGGGACGTCCGGCTGACCCCCACCGAGTGGCATCTCCTGGAGGTGCTGGTCCGCAACACCGGGCGCCTGGTCGGACAGAAGCAGCTGCTCCAGGAGGTGTGGGGGCCGTCCTACGGGACGGAGACCAACTATCTGCGGGTCTACATGGCCCAGCTGCGGCGCAAGCTGGAGCGCGACCCGTCGCGGCCCCGGCACTTCATCACCGAGGCGGGGATGGGGTACCGCTTCGAGAAGTGAGACGCCGAAGTGCGCACGGGCCCGTGTACGGGGGTGCTGGACTGTCGGCGGGCCCCGGTACGCTTTTTGTCATGAGTGCTGTTCCTCGTTCCGAGAAGCCGGCGGGCCGGTTCCGGCGCATGCTCGACCGGCTCTCCTCGTCCCAGACGGACCTGGAGTCGGAGGAGCTGCGCGAGGACGCGGAGACCGCGGGCTGCACGCGTATATGTGACTGTCACGACCGACAGATCGTGACCGTTACTGGTACCTTGCGCACGGTCACGCTGCGCCCCCGGGCCGGTGTCCCGGCCCTGGAGGCCGAGCTGTTCGACGGTTCGGCCGCCCTGGACGTCGTGTGGCTGGGCAGACGCTCCATCGTCGGGATAGAGCCGGGGCGCAAGCTGATCGCATCCGGCCGGATCTCGATGAGCCGGGGCCGTAGGGTGCTGTTCAATCCGAAGTACGAACTCAGACCGCTCGGACGGGAGTAGCCGGTGACGTCGCTCGACAAGCCGACGGAAGACGCCCAGCGGGGCGTCCAGGACGCCCAGGGCGGACAGGACGGCTCGCACGACTCCAGGGCCGTGACGGAGGCCGCGCTGTTCGAGGCGTTCGGTGGCGTGCGCGGCATGGTCGAGACCGTGCTCCCGGGCCTGCTCTTCGTCTCCATCTACACGATCAACAAGGACCTGCACTCGGCGGCTCTCGCGGCCCTCGGCGTCTCCGTCCTGCTGGTCGTCGTGCGGCTGGTCATGAAGGACACCGTCAAGCACGCGTTCAGCGGTGTCTTCGGGGTCGCCTTCGGTGTCGTCTTCGCGATGATGACCGGCAACGCCAAGGACTTCTATCTGCCGGGCATGCTCTACACGCTGGGCCTCGGGCTCGCGTACATCATCACCACGCTGGCCGGTGTGCCGCTGATCGGTCTGATGCTCGGCCCGGTCTTCAAGGAGAACCTGTCCTGGCGGACCCGGAACCCCGGACGCAAGAAGGCGTACGCGAAGGCGAGTTACGCCTGGGGCGCGATCCTGCTCGGCAAGTGCGCGATCCTCTTCCCGCTCTACTGGTGGGCTGACACCACACAGCTGGGCTGGGTCCTCATCGCACTGAAGATCCCGCCGTTCCTGCTCGCGGTCTGGCTGACCTGGATCTTCCTGGCCAAGGCGCCGGCCCCGATCGACGTGTTCGCGGAGATGGAGGCGGAGGAGCGCGCGGCGGAGGAGCGGAAGGCTGCGGCCCGGGCGGGCGAGTAGGCACCCGGGGGTGGGTGCGGGCCTCGCTGGGGGCTGCGCCCCCGGACCCCCGCTCAGGCACCGAGAACGAAAGGGCGCCCCGAGGGATTCGGGGCGCCCTTCACCGTCGTACCGTCCCGCGTCAGCTCGTCGCGTCCTCGCGTCGTACCGACAGCAGGTCCTCCAGCTGCTCCTCACGCGCCTGCGCGGCCACGAAGAGGAGTTCGTCGCCCGCCTCCAGGGAGTCGTCCGAGGTCGGGGTGAGGACGCGGGTGCCGCGGATGATGGTGACCAGGGAGGTGTCCTCCGGCCACTCGACCTCACCGACCTGGGTGCCGGCCAGGGCCGACTCGGGCGGCAGGGTCAGCTCGACCAGGTTGGCGTCGCCGTGGCTGAAGCGCAGCAGCCGGACCAGGTCGCCGACGCTGACGGCCTCCTCGACCAGCGCCGACATCAGCCGGGGGGTCGACACGGCCACGTCCACGCCCCAGGACTCGTTGAACAGCCATTCGTTCTTGGGGTTGTTGACGCGGGCGACGACGCGCGGAACGCCGTACTCCGTCTTCGCGAGGAGCGAGACGACCAGGTTGACCTTGTCGTCGCCGGTCGCGGCGATGACGACGTTGCAGCGCTGGAGTGCCGCCTCGTCCAGGGAGGTGATCTCGCAGGCGTCGGCCAGCAGCCATTCCGCCTGGGGGACGCGCTCGACCGAGATGGCGGTCGGCGCCTTGTCGATGAGAAGGACCTCGTGGCCGTTCTCCAGCAGTTCGCCCGCGATCGAGCGGCCGACCGCGCCGGCTCCGGCAATGGCGACCCTCATCAGTGACCGCCCTCCTCGTCGGGGCCCTCGGCGAAGGACGCCTCGACCTTCTCCACGTCGTCCGTCCGCATCATCACGTGCACGAGGTCGCCCTCCTGCAGCACCGTCTGCGAGGTCGGCAGGATCGCCTCGCCCAGACGGGTCAGGAAGGCGACCCGGACACCGGTCTCCTCCTGCATCTTGCTGATCTTGTGGCCCACCCAGGCCGACGAGGCGTGCACCTCGGCGAGTTGGACGCCGCCGGTGGGGTCGCGCCACAGCGGTTCGGCACCGGACGGCAGCAGCCGCCGCAGCATCTGGTCGGCGGTCCAGCGGACCGTGGCGACCGTCGGGATGCCCAGGCGCTGGTAGACCTCGGCGCGGCGCGGGTCGTAGATCCGTGCCGCCACGTTCTCGATGCCGAACATCTCGCGGGCGACCCGGGCGGCGATGATGTTGGAGTTGTCGCCGCTGGAGACGGCGGCGAACGCGCCCGCCTCCTCGATGCCCGCCTCGCGCAGGGTGTCGCGGTCGAAGCCGATCCCGGTGACGCGCCGGCCGCCGAAACCCGAGCCCAGACGACGGAAGGCCGTGGGGTCCTGGTCGATCACGGCGACCGTGTGCCCCTGTTGCTCCAGGGTCTGGGCGAGGGTGGAACCCACTCGCCCGCAGCCCATGATGACGATGTGCACGACCGTCCTTCCGGTGTCAATAGCTACTGTTCAGCCGAAACGTCGAAAACAGGGTCTCAGACCGTCGCCCAAGCTACACACGCGCGGTCCGCCGGGGGCACCCCCGTGCACCCACGGGTCACATCGTGGGACGTCGGCGACTGATCCGGCGGACGCTGGTCCTCGTCAGGAAGCCGAGTCCGACGAGGGAGGCGAGAGCGCCGATCAGCTCAGCGGTCGCGGCCTGCATGGGGCCTCCAGGGAGGTGAGAGGGGGTGGGAACGTCACGGGTTCCGTCGGATGCCCGGCACACACACGGCGCGTACACGGGATCGGCGGATTCGTCATATAGACGTGAGGACGCAGCCATCAGACCGGAGGATGCGTGACATGACGCACTTCGCAGTCGTCGGCGGACCGATTTCACCCCGGGGCCCGCCGGGATTTCACCCGGATGTGCCCAGAACCAGTCGGGGCGCTTACGATCCTCTGCGTGTCCAAACTGACCGACGTGCCCAAACGGATTCTGATCGGGCGCGCTCTGCGCAGCGACCGGCTGGGCGAGACGCTCCTGCCGAAGCGCATCGCACTCCCCGTCTTCGCCTCCGACCCGCTCTCGTCCGTGGCGTACGCACCCGGCGAGGTGCTGCTGGTCCTCTCCATCGCGGGCGTGTCGGCCTACCACTTCAGCCCCTGGATCGCCGTCGCGGTCGTCGTGCTGATGTTCACCGTGGTGGCGTCCTACCGGCAGAACGTGCACGCCTACCCCAGCGGCGGCGGCGACTACGAGGTGGCGAACACCAACCTCGGGCCCAAGGCCGGCCTCACCGTCGCCAGCGCGCTTCTCGTCGACTACGTGCTCACCGTCGCCGTGTCCATCTCCTCCGGTGTGGAGAACCTCGGCTCGGCCATCCCCTTCTTCGTCGAGCACAAGGTGCTGTGCGCGATCGGCATCATCGTGCTGCTGACGCTGATGAACCTGCGCGGGGTGAAGGAGTCCGGCAAGCTCTTCGCGATCCCGACGTACGTCTTCGTCGTCGGCGTCTTCGCGATGATCGCCTGGGGTGCCTTCCGCGGACTGGTCCTGGACGAGACCATGCGGGCGCCCACCGCCGGCCTGGAGATCAAGGCCGAGCACCAGGGCCTCGCCGGCTTCGCGCTGGTCTTCCTGCTGCTGCGCGCGTTCTCCTCCGGCTGTGCCGCCCTCACCGGTGTCGAGGCGATCTCCAACGGCGTCCCCGCCTTCCGTAAGCCCAAGTCGAAGAACGCGGCCACCACGCTGGCCCTGATGGGCTTCTTCGCCGTCACCATGTTCTGCGGCATCATCGGCCTGGCCATGGTCACCAAGGTGCGGATGGCCGAGAACCCGGCGCACGACCTGCTGCGCGACGGCACGCCGGTCGGCGACTCCTACGTGCAGAACCCGGTGATCTCCCAGGTCGCCGCCGCCGTCTTCGGCGACGGCACGTTCTTCTTCGTCCTGCTGGCCGCCGCCACCGCGCTGGTCCTCTTCCTGGCCGCGAACACCGCGTACAACGGCTTCCCGCTGCTCGGCTCGATCCTCGCCCAGGACCGCTACCTGCCGCGCCAGTTGCACACCCGCGGCGACCGTCTCGCCTTCTCCAACGGCATCGTGCTCCTCGCGGGCGCCGCCGTGCTCCTGGTGTGGATCTACGGCGCCGACTCCACCCGCCTGATCCAGCTCTACATCGTGGGTGTGTTCGTCTCCTTCACGCTCAGCCAGACGGGCATGGTCCGGCACTGGAACCGCCATCTGCGCACCGAGAAGGACCCGGCCAAGCGACGCCACATGATCCGCTCCCGGGCGATCAACACCTTCGGCGCCTTCTTCACCGGGCTGGTCCTGATCGTCGTGCTCGGCACCAAGTTCACGCACGGCGCCTGGGTCGCCCTGCTCGGCATGGTGATCTTCTACGCGACGATGACGGCCATCCGTAAGCACTACGACCGGGTCGCCGCGGAGATCGCCGCGCCGGACGGCCCGAGCGACGACGTGGTCCGGCCGTCCCGGGTCCACTCGGTGGTGCTGATCTCCAGGATCCACCGCCCCACCCTGCGCGCCCTCGCCTACGCCAAGCTGATGCGCTCCCACACCCTGGAGGCGCTCAGCGTCAACGTCGACCCGGTGGAGACCAAGGCGCTCCAGGAGGAGTGGACCCGGCGCGGCATCGACGTACCGCTGAAGGTCCTCGACTCGCCGTACCGCGAGGTGACGCGGCCCGTGATCGAGTACGTCAAGGGGCTGCGCAAGGAGTCCCCGCGCGACGCGGTGTCGGTGATCATCCCGGAGTACGTGGTCGGCCACTGGTACGAGCACCTGCTGCACAACCAGAGCGCACTCCGGCTCAAGGGGCGGCTGCTGTTCACGCCGGGTGTCATGGTGACCTCCGTGCCCTACCAGCTGGAGTCCTCCGAGGTCGCCAAGCGCCGGGCGCGCAAGCGGCAGGACTGGAGCGCGCCGGGGTCGGTGCGGCGTGGTCCGGCGAACGAACGGACGAAGGAGTCGTCGGCTCCCAAGAGCTGACGCTCGTGGTCAACGGTCGGACGGCACCCACGTAGACTGGTGGGCTGTTGTCCGGCCGTTTTCGCTTTCCTCTTCTTACGGAGTCACCCCACCATGCAGGCAGAACCGAAGAAATCGCTGGTGGGAGAGGAGTACGAGGTCGAGGTGGGCCCCGTCGCCCACGGCGGCCACTGCATCGCCCGTACCTCGGAGGGGCAGGTCCTCTTCGTCCGGCACGCGCTGCCCGGCGAGCGGGTCGTGGCGCGGGTGACCGACGGCGAGGAGGGCGCGCGCTTCCTGCGGGCGGACGCGGTCTCGGTCCTGTCGCCCTCCAAGGACCGGGTCGAGGCACCCTGTCCCTACGCCGGCCCCGGCCGCTGCGGCGGCTGCGACTGGCAGCACGCCAAGCCGGGCGCCCAGCGCCGCTTCAAGGGCGAGGTCATCGCCGAACAGCTGCAGCGCCTCGCGGGTCTCACCCCCGAGGAGGCGGGCTGGGACGGCACCGTGATGCCGGCCGAGGGCGACAAGGTGCCGGCGGGCGAGGTCCCGGCGTGGCGTACGCGGGTGCAGTACGCGGTGGACGAGTCGGGGCGCGCCGGTCTGCGCCGCCACCGCTCGCACGAGGTCGAGCCGATCGACCACTGCATGATCGCGGCGCCCGGCGTCTCCGAGCTGGGCATCGAGAAGCGCGACTGGACGGGCATGGCGTCGATCGACGCGATCGCGGCGACGGGTTCGCAGGACCGTCAGGTGATCCTGGAGCCCCGGCCGGGCGCGAGGCTGCCTCTGGTGGAGCTGGACAAGCCGGTGTCCGTGATGCGGGTCGAGGAGAAGGACGGGGGAGTGCACCGTGTCCACGGGCGCCCCTTCGTCCGCGAGCGCGCGGACGACCGGACGTACCGGGTGGGCAGCGGTGGGTTCTGGCAGGTCCACCCCAAGGCTGCGGACACCCTGGTCAAGGCCGTCATGCAGGGCCTGCTGCCCCGCAAGGGCGACATGGCGCTGGACCTCTACTGCGGTGTGGGACTGTTCGCGGGCGCCCTCGCGGACCGCGTGGGCGACAAGGGTGCCGTCCTCGGCATCGAGTCCGGCAAGCGCGCGGTCGAGGACGCGCGGCACAACCTCGCCGACTTCGACCGGGTGCGGATCGAACAGGGCAAGGTCGAGGCGGTACTGCCGCGCACGGGCATCACGGAGGTCGACCTGATCGTCCTGGACCCGCCGCGATCGGGCGCCGGCCGCAAGACGGTCCAACACCTCGCGTCCCTGAGCGCCCGCCGCATCGCCTACGTCGCCTGCGACCCCGCCGCGCTCGCACGGGATCTGGGGTACTTCCGGGAGGGCGGGTACCGGGTGCGGATGCTGCGGGCGTTCGATCTGTTTCCGATGACGCACCATGTTGAGTGTGTCGCGATCCTTGAGCCTGCGGCAAAGGGCGCCTGACCTGCAAGTTTGGGTGGTGTGCGTTATGTGCGCTGTGGGCGTTACGGGCGATATCTTGACGCACGTTTGACGCACGCGGCGCATGTTTGACGCACGTTTGACGCACGTTCTGATTGGTTGTCAGGTACGGAAGGTGTGCTGCTAATCCGGCTCTGAGCGAGCTGGCAGCACACCTTCTCGGTCACCGTAGTGAGAGATCGCAGGGGCCGGTCCTGCCTCATGTCTATCGGTTGCGGATAGCGCGGAGCCGGATCGGGTGTAGGTCGTACTGGGAGCACATCCTTAGACGGGCTGCGGCAGCCTCAGGGCCCCGTCCGCTAGCCCGCGGGGGAAGGCAAGCAGCGGGTCTCCTTGCCGTCGTGATGAGCCTCTCCGAGCAAGAATGCGGCCTGTTTGTTGATCGGAACGGTGCGAGGCGGACCCTTCACGGGAGCAATTTGGGCGGAGTGCTTGGAAGGCGCCTGGAAAATGATCCTGTATCCGTGGCCCGACCTGCCTTAACCCGCCATAGGCATCCCGGCAGGACTCGAACCTGCGGCCAAGCGCTTAGCGGACGCCTGGCGTATCTCGTCGGCAGGTCCTTTGACCTGCAACTTTCCTTCTCGCTGACGCGCCGTCAGGGGCTCTGTGGGACGAGGACATCTCTGGGACGGATGGGGATGCAGGGGTTCCCGACTGTGCCAGGTGCTCACCGTCTCAAATCTCCTCACCTGTTCGGTGCGCCCGCGCGGAAATAGATCTACCCCTCTCCTGCGTTCTCGATCTTCGAGCCGAGGAGGGGAAGGTGTCGGGCCTGAAACTGTTCCACACGATGAATGGTGGCGTGACGGAGGTCGCGCCGCGCCTTGCCGAGGCCGAGGCGGATGTGCAGGGCCTCGTCGAGGCGCACATGGAGACCATGCTGGGGGTGCGGTTCCTAGCGAGTGAGTACGTCATCGACTGTGCTGACGGCGGCCGGATCGATTCGCTGGGGCTCGATGAGAACGGGGCGCCGGTGGTCGTGGAATTCAAGCGCGGCACTGCGGCCGGCGTGATCAATCAGGGCCTGTATTACATGGCGTGGCTGATGGCGCACAAGGACGCCTTCCGGAACCTGGTCCGGGACCGGCTCGGGGTATCGGCCGCGTCCCAGGTGCTGTGGAGCGCACCCCGGCTGATCTGTGTCGCCGGCGATTTCACCCGCTACGACGGGCACGCCGTGCGTGAGCACCGGCGCTCGATCGACCTGGTCCGCTACCGGTACTTCGGCAACGACCTCATCGGCCTTGAGACCGTGGCCTCCGTCACCGGGCATTCGGCCATGGCCAAGCAAGTCCGCCGGCGCGCGGCCGGGACGAAGTCTGCCCGTAGGCAAGACGGAACCCTGGCGGAGCTGGCCGAAGCGGTCGACGAGGTGCTGCTCGGCCTTGGGGACGGCATCAACCGGGTCCAGCGCAAGCAGTACGCGGCGTACCAGCGGCTGCGGAACTTTGCCTGCGTCTGCCCGCCGCAGCAGACCAAGCTCCTCGTCTACCTCAAGGCAGACCCGAAGGCGGTCGACATCGTCCCCGGTTTTACCCGGGACGTGACGGGGCTCGGCCACCACGGCACAGGCGACCTGGAGGTGCAGCTGCGTACGGAGCGGGACCTGGAGCGTGCCCAGGACTTGTTCCGCCTCAGCTATGCCGCGGCGTAAGGCTTCGCAGCCGAGAGGACGGCAAGGCGGGTTATTCGGTTGTGAGTGGTGGTGGTCTACTTCCCTTTCGCATTGGCGGTAACGGATTTGGCGGTGGACTACCAATGATGCTGCGGGGGCCCGGTTTCGGTAACCGGGCCCCCGCAGCTATATTGCGCGTGCGGCACGGCAGTACGGCGTGATGAGGGCTCGGATTCCGGGCTCCAACGCCGTTGGCCAGGGTGCCTGGCTGCGTGCGGTGCACCGTCGGTGATCAGTTAGGCGAGATCAGCGCGGTCCACTGTCCCGCCGAGCTCCCCGAATGCTTCAGGATGCAGGGCCGCTTCGTTCTGGTCGTCCGCTTCCACTCCGCCGCCGACCGTCACTCAGTAGGGTTCCTGACCCAGCTTGGCAACCACACGGGGCCGGCTCCCGAGATATTCGGGCACCTCGCTCTGTCCGGCTGCGCCAGGTGTTGACGTCGTCCGTGCGGCCGGGCTGCACGCACCTGCCCACGCACTCGCGCCCTTCCCGGCAAGAGATCAGAACACCGTGTGAGTGGGGGACCGTCTCGTCGAGAGAGGGTATGAACGCCACAATGGGCGGCATGATCAGCCCACCCTTGCGGGAAGCCGCCCGCGTCCGCTCCCTCGACGATGCTCAGCGGGTCCTGCTGCTGCACCACCACGACGCCTCCTCGGCCTGATTGCCGGGGCTACTCGCCAACGGCCTGCCCAAGTGCCCCATCACCCTGCGCTGAAGCGAGCGGCACACCTCTTCGGAGATCCGGGTCACCTGTGCGGCAGTAGCGCCCTCCTGCCGGCTTCAGGCGTAACCCGGGCAGACCCCTCGGCCTCGTCACGTGGACGACCCGCCACGCCCGCAATCGTGACGAGAGCAGCGTCACCCGAGGTCAGCTGGGAGGTGCGACTCCGCGTAAGCCGGATCGGGTGTCAGTTAAAGTTCGGTGCTGTCGCATGCTGGCCTGTCCGTGGAATCAGGGGACGCCGATGACACAGCAGCTTTGGAGTAGCCAGAGGCATCAGACCGCGATCGGCCGAGTCGGCCTCTCGCTGCCGGCTCGTCGCGCCGTCGGCGACCTCCAGCTGGAACCCGACACGGGAGTACTGGACTACGGGTGCGGACGTGGCGGCGATGTACGGGCACTGCAGCACCTCGGCCTCGACGCCGCGGGGTGGGACCCGGTCCACTTCCCGGACGGGCGGCGTGAGCCGGCCGAGGTGGTCCTTCTCACCTACGTCCTGAACGTCATTGAGGATCCCGCCGAACGACGCGAGACGCTCCTTCGAGCCTGGGACCTCGCTAAATCGGTGCTGGTCGTGTCCGCGCGGCTGAGGTGGGAGCGTAACCAGATCAAAGGCGCGGAGTACGGCGACGGCATTCTCACGCAGCGCCGCACCTTCCAGCGCCTCTACGCCGCTGGCGAGCTGCGCGACTACGTCGAGGAGGCCACCGGCGTCCGCTGCGTGTCGGCGGCGCCCGGCATCGTTTACGCGTTCAAGGACGATGCGGCCCGCCTGAGTTACCTTGCCCGACAGGTCGCTCCTGACGGGGGGTGGATGGCGTCCGAGGACACCGCCTCGGCGATCACCTCGGTCGTCGATCATCTCGAACAGCGCGGCAGGATGCCTCAGCTGGAGGAAATGCCGCAGCCCATCATCAGCCTCCTTGGCCACCTGCGCCCCGCTGAACTCAAGCGCCTTGCCGAGCAGGAAGCCGACCCCGCGAAGGTAGAACGAAGCGCCGAGCGCGGAGCCCTCGACACACTGCAGTTCCTCGCGCTGGAGCTGTTTCACGGCCGAGGCCCGGTCAGCAGTCTGCCCCTGCCAGTTCAACTGGACATCCGTGCCTTCTTCCCGTCGTACACCGAGGCGTGCCACCGAGCGGATCGGCTGCTGTTCAAACTGCGCGACGACGCCTACGTCCGCCGGGCGATGAACGGATCGATCGCCGGCAAGTTCACCGCGACCGCCCTGTACGTTCACCGCCGCGCACTCCATCGGATCCCGGCCGTGCTGCGCCTGTACGAGCAGTGCGCGAGCATTGCCGCCGGCCGTCCTGGCGAGTGGTCTGTCGTCAAGCTCCGCCATCAGGGCCGCGGGGTCAGCTGGCTCGACTATCCCGAGTTCGACGCGGATCCCCACCCGCGAATCGCGGCCTCGTATGCCGTCGACCTGAAGACCCTCAAGTCCTCCTTCACCTCGTACGCGGACTCCACCAACCGTCCCCTGCTGCACCGCAAGCACGAGTTCCTTGCCGAGGATGATCCCGACGCACCCAAGTACCGGAGGCTCACGGACGCCGAGGTCCGCGCCGGTCTTTACGAGAGCCCGCACCTGATCGGCACAGAAGAGGGGTGGGAGCGCGAACTCGTTCGCTGCGAGCGGGAGTTGCGAGGCCACAGGCTCGTACGGCGCACCACCAGCACCTGAGCCTCGCTCCGGCTTTCGGCACCGCCGTGATTGTCAGTGCCGTGTGCCACGCTCCACCCATGACCACCACCCGGATGGAGGGCTCCTGCCTGCCCTCATACCGAACCCTGTCCACCCTCGCGCTGTCCGAGCCCGAGGACCATGTCCGTGAACTCACCGACTGGGTGGAGCATGCCTCCGCCGTCACAGGAGCCCCCGGGGCGCAGAACGGCTGGGACACGGCCTACAAGTGGCTGCGCCTCGCCCAGGGCCTGCGCACGGTGACGTTCGACATGTCCTACGACGACGGCGGCATGTGCTCAGCGGGCCTCGACTTCGACGCCGTCTGGACCGAGATGATGGAGGAGTGGCAGCAGCACCAGGTCCGTCTCGGCTACCTGCGCGCAGCACTCGAAGGATTCGTCCGGCTGCTGTACCCGGACACCGCGGAGCCTGGTCTGGCGGTGGAGGCCGCTGAGCAGCAGTTGCAACACCATGCCGACGCATGGCCGGTGCACGCGCATGCGGTCGCCGACCATTTGCGGACGCATGCCTCGGACGGCGTGCCGGGCGCTGGCCCTTCGGTGGCGGCAGCGGTGACCCAGGCGATTGTCCTGCACGAAATGGCCGTCCGGGGCCGCGCCGCCATCCCCGAGCCGGGAAGCGACGATGACGGAAAGGTCTTTCCCACCGGACACGCCGAGGTCTGTGCGGCCAAGGAAGCCTCCACGGTACTGCTGCTGGGGATCCAGCTGCTGATGACCGCAGCGGTGAAGGAAAACCGCGTTGCTGTCTTCGACGACAAGTACCTTCTCGACGGCATGTGGATTCCCGACTCCGCAGGCGGCAGCCGATGGGTGGATGAAGAAATGCCCTACGGCGAGTACCTCGCCGTTCTCCACCTCCAGTCCGGCGAGCCGCCCGAGCTCTGATTCCGCCACCAGCAGCGCCCTGCGACGGCCACGTCGGCAGACTAGAGGCAAACGACGGGTGGGCCCGACGCCAATGGCTTCGGGCCCGCCCGTCGTGGCCTGCTCGGCAGGCATCAGGTCATGCACCAGCCGGAGTCGCATGCCCCGTCACCCTCATCGACTTCGCCTTCCCCCGGGCTCTCATCGGGGATGGCTTGGGTGAGCGGGATCCCGTACCGCGTGAGATAGACGTCATCCCGGCCGAGCGCCGCCCGTCGGCGGTTGATCGTCTCCTCCAGCCGGACCGACTGTGCGAACAATTCGGGCTCGTGGCGACGCTGGTGACGCCAGGCGTCGACGGTACGGAAGGGGCAGAAGAAGCAGGAGCTCTTGGGCGGTACTGGCAGGCCGGCCTCGGTGATGATGCGCTCGCAGTCGTCTCGGCGCAGCCCGAGGTCGAGGAGGGGGTACTCGATGACCTCGTGGGCTTCCCTCCGCCGACGGTTGGCGCGATGGATTTCGTCGAGCGAAATGCCGATGCCGACCGCCGCCGGTGCCTTCGCGGTGGCGCCATGCTCCCGAAGCCACCGCCCGACCACCTTGATCTTGAAGTCTGCGGTGCAGTTGCGGCGGCCAGGAGCGCCGTTGGCCATACGGACCGGGATGGGGATCGACCGGGTATCCGGCCGGTTCAGCCGCTGCATGAGGGTTTCCGTGGCCCCGTCACGGCGGCGTCGCTTGAGCTCGTAGATGTGCAGTCCCGCACGCTCGGCGTAAGGGATGGCGATCTCGCGAACGTACGCGAGGGTCGCCGGGTGCTCGCTGTCGTCCCCGACATTGGCGAAGAGGAAGGTGGAGAAGTCGATCTCGCGCTGGGCGGCCAGCACCAGCAGCGCGGTCGATTGGACGCCGCCTCCGTAGGAGATGACCCTCATCGGGCTTTCACTTGGCTGGTGAACGGCCAGGTCGAGGACGGCCCGTGGGTCCGTTTTCGTAGGGTTGTCGTGGTGGGCTCCGGGGGTGCGTGACAAGATCGGCATGTGAGAGACAGTATGGATGAAGCATAGAGGTATCAAGTGTTTCTCTCACAGCTGTCGGCGAACACTGCTTAGCTAAGCTAAGGGTTGTCCCGCAAACGATCTTCTACGGGTTGGGGGCGCGGTGGGCCGACCGGTGGTCTCTGCTCTTATCCCGTGAGGACGAGGTTGTGCAGACGGGCGATGCCGCGCATGGCGTGGTGGACTCCGTCGCCTTTCAGACGACAGTCGCGGAGGATTTTCCAGCCCTTCATGCGGGCGAAGACATGCTCGACGCGAGCGCGGACCTTGCGGTGGGAGGCGTTGTGTTCCTCTTTCCACGCTGGCAGTTCGGTCTGACCGCGCTCGCGGCGATGCGGAATCACCAGTCCGGTACCCCGGTAGCCGCCGTCTGCGATCACCGTGGTCCTGCCGACAGCGTCCTTGGCTCCGGACAGCTGCCACGCCTTGCAGTCGTTGCGGTTGCCGGGCAGCGGTCGACCGACCACGACGACGAGTCGGCTGTCGGCGTCGATCACGACCTGATGGTTGGTGGAGTACCGATAGTTCTTGGACTGCTCGGCTACCTCGTGGTCGCGGGTGGGCACGAGGGTGCCGTCCACTATCAGCACGGTGTCCTTGGAGAACTGGCGCCGCGGCTGCAGGGACATCAGCGGGCCCAGGTGGTCGATGATCCGGTCTGCCGCCGACTTCGAGATGCCGAACAGCAGGGCCAGCTGGCGCATTGTCAGGTTCGTGCGCCAGTAGGCCGCGACCAGCAACACTCGATCCTCCAACGGCAGACTCCACGGTCGGCCTCTACGCACCGGGTCCGCGCCCTCGCGCCGCAGCGCCGTGTTCAACTTGCTGAACTGCCGCGAGCTCAGCCCGGTGAACGGGGCTATCCAGGACGGCTCCGACGCCGTGATCACACCAGCCACAGCAAGATCGTCTCACTGCGATGTGGCGGGTATTCCGGCTGCCCGTCGCTGGCCAGGCCACATATCGTCATAGGCGGCGTCCATGAACTGCACCTGTGGCCCGCGAAGTGCGGACGCGTCGGCTATCTCACCCCGGGCTGCCTCAGCGAGGCGGAAGGCATAACGATAGGTAGCGCCCCGCAGGGGCTCGCTCCTGGCTGCCAGGTCGATCTCCGCCTGCGCGAGCCACAGGTCATCGACGAGTTGGCCGTGCACGGTATCGACCGCGGTGCCGCCAGCGTCCGAGGGCGTGAGCGCCGCCTTCTCCACCTGCGACGCAATGCTCAGAAACTTCAGGACCGCGTTCTTGAGCTCCGCGCGGTGCGCGGCTGACTCCTGCACTTCCAGTTGCCTGGTGCTGGCTCGTGACACGAGGTACTGGCCCAACAGCGATCCGCCCGCGCCGAGGGCAACGCCCGCTAGAGACATCAACGCCGGCCCCAACGTTCCCCAAGATCCCATATCTGGAGTCTCTCAACACTCGTTCGGGCCTGTGAGAACCTACACTGTGATCATCCAACCCGTAGCCGACAACCTTTAGCGTCGGCTGCGCAGGAGGGATCCGAGCGCCAAGCCGGCGCCCAGGCCGATCAGGGCGCCGACTGACGTCCGCCATGCGGGCGCTGCTCCGGCGACGGGCACGTCAGGTGGATGAGGTGCGGCGGCCGACGGCGTTGGTGGTCCGGCAGCGATGGCACGAGCGTGCTCCTCGTCCACAATGGCCAGGAACCGACGACCGATACGGCTTCCGGACGAGCTGGCGGTCCATGAGATCTGGGCCCTGCTCCAGTAGTGCCGCCCAGAGTCTCCGGTGAACATCCCGGCCAGCATGTCCCGCAGAAGAGGCTCGCGAAGGGTCCCGATTTCGAAGCCCATCCACGCGTAGTTCATCATCAGGTCGGCATAGACATGCCGCTTGCGCTCATGGGGATCGGCGATGTCCGTGGCGCCCCAAACCGGCTGATAGAGCGCCATGTCGTCCAGTTCCAGGCGGACCAGCTCAAGGTAGTAACTGCGGATCCCCTGGACCTGCTCTGCCCTGGCCTGGCGGTTCTGAACAACCAGCGAAGCAGCGACGCCGGCCAACGCGAGTGCCGAGACGATCGCAGACGTGAAGCCGTACGCCGCGCCGACCTGACTCAGTCTGTTCCAGTCCACCCCCTTGGAGCCAGAGACGTCCTCCAGCACGAAAGGCGACAACAGCAGCGCCGCCAGCACGGCCGCCGCGGCGGCGACCACCCCCAGGGCTCTGCCAACCCGGCGAGCCACTGATGCTGCAGCTTCAGACCGATGACGAGCTATCAGGTAAATCACCCCCCGGCGAGCCTGTCCCAGTGACTAGGCCGAGCCAGGGGCAGCCTACGTGCAGCCGTCCTGCTCGGCATCGTTCGCCTGCACAAGATCACCGTCGCCCGCCGGAGGACCGCCGCCAGAGCGCCTGAAGATCGATTACGGGACGGCCCTTAGGCGGCATAGCGTCCTGGGGATCCGTCCCAGTCAGGTAGGGAGAGGCCGACTAAGGTCGCGGCTCGATGACCACAGAGTGTCCCTCCGCCAGGACTGCTGCCAGGAACTCGGCCGCGGCTGCTTGGTCGGCACCGGTGAATGTTCGTGCTGCGGGCGGGGCCTTGTGTCGCGGCTGGGAGAGGTGCTCTCTTTGCCTACGCCCACGTGGTTTCTGCGGGGCGCGGTGACCTGTACGCAGCAGCTCGACCTCGGACGAGAGGATGGTGCGCTGCCGCTGTTGCGCATCATCCACGATGGTCTCCAGGAGCCAGAGAGGGGACCCGGAGAGGGTCAAGTCAGCCTCGGCGATCTGTCGCCGGTTACGCCATCGGGAGATCGCCTGCGCGTCCCGCGCGAGGACGCGGGCGGCCTCCTGGATGCCGAGAATGACGGGCAGGTCCTCCTTGTCCTGGACCTCGTAGCCGCGGGGGATGCCGGTCTTGTAGGAGGCCAGCCGGTCTCGCGCCACGTGGCGGTCGCCGACGCCGTCTAGCCGCATTACCGTCGCCAGCAGCCAGTACGGGTTGCCGGACGCGACCAGGTCAGGTGCGGCGAGGGCGCCCTCTGTCCGCCATTTCTGCGATGTTTGGCGCTCCACTCGATAGAGGGAGGCGATTTCGGCATGGCCCAGCAGGAACGGGACCCGCACCTGTGCCATGAGGAGCCTTCCCATCACCTTCGTCTCCGTGGGGTGGCGATGGGCGAGGGAGTGCTCCGCCGCCCTACGCCGTGCACGCAGATCTTAGGTGTGCTCCCGTCCTGGCCGCAGCTCCCACGAGCCCACCTCGGTGTAATAGCGGCCGAAGTGCTGCAGCCAGGCCGCGAGGGTCTCGGTCGTCCTCCGTGCCTGGTCTTCTGGGTCTCCTGTCCGTTCCACGATGGCCTTCTGGAGCTCGATGTTGCTGAGGCGCTCGCCGACGAGCAGCTTGTGGAGTTCTGGGATGGCGTGCAGCCGAGCTTCGACCGCCGTGTTGAAGTCGTGCTCGGCCAAACCTGCCGGGATATCGAGCATGGCAAGGTCCTGGATGATGCCGGCCTCAACCGGGGAGGTGAACCGTGTTCGCCCGCTGTAGAGCGCGAACACGTTCTCCGGGCGCCTCGTCTCCGGGTACCAGAGTGGGGCGGGTCCACCCTCGGCCGGGGACGTGATGCGTTCCTCCTTCAGAAGTTCTGCCTGCTGCCGAACAAGGGCGGCCACCACGGGTGTGGCCGCTGCCGAGTGGGACTCGATCTGGCTGAGAACGCGCTGCACTTCGGGATGCGTGAGGGGTGCATCCAGTAAGAGCTCCACGTTGGCGTTGGGGACTCGGCCGGTGGCCTTGCCGGTCAGGTTTGCGGATCCGACCAGGCATCGGTCGTCGGCGACGTAGATCTTGGCATGCAGCGAGGGGCAGAGAGTGATCTGCACGCGTTCGTCCCGCTCCGCTGCCTCGATGATCTCGGGGTCGGAGACTCCGGCGGCTACTTCCGCCGGAGTCCAGCGCGTGACGCATTCGATCTTCTCCACCGAGGCCGGCACCGAGGCGAGGGTCTCCTCGAAGACGGTCTTTTTGATGAAGGGCGCCACGAGGGTCACTCGCGTGGTGGCGCCCTTCATCAGGTCGGCTATCTGCTGCCAGACGTGGTCCGGCTGCGTCACTCGTCATCGCTCCCGTCTTCGATGAAGTCGCGGGCGTAGCGGCCCCAGTCGCGCCGGGCGTCCGAGATCCTGGCGCGGTCCCGCTTGTTGGGGATCTCGTCCTCCATGCGGGCCCAGGAGAAGACGAGGAGTTTGAAGGTGTCGGAGGCGCGGGCGAGGCGTTGGCGGAGTTCGGTCTCGCTCGCGTCTTCAGGCACGTCTTCAAGGACGGTCATCAGCTCGCTGTGCAGCGGGTGTTCGGTGTTGAAGATCACCTGCAGCATGCCGGCCATAAGGTCGATGTTGAAGAATGCCGTGGAGTCCTGCGGGCTGGAGATCCAGCGAACACGCCAGTCCTTCTCCAGTGCCTCGTCGACCATGGACTGGGCGGTGTGCTCGTCGAGGTGATGCCGCTCGGTGAGCGCTGCGAACTGCTCCTGGCGCTTGTCCTTCTCGGTGGCCTCCTCTGCCAGGCGGTCGGTCGTTCCCGTATGACCGTCCTCCTGTCGGCGCTTCACCGCGTCCGTGGCCTTGGACGTGACGACGTCGTCGTGGCGCTTCTTGCCTCCCCGGTTGCCCAGCGTCTGCTGCCTCAGCTTCCGCCGCATTGCGGGCAGGAGGTTCTTCTCCAGGTAGACCGCGAGATCGATCAAAGGAAGGCGCGGGTCGCCGAACTCGGCGATGCGGTCCTTGAACGCCTTGGGCGTCTCGTCCCCCTCGGCCTCGGCCGTCCAGTCGAAGTGGGCGAGAGACGAGAAGACCGTGGCGGTCTGCTTGTTGTTCGTGACGCCGAAGATGTCGTCGAGCTCCGGGGGGAATTCCACCTCGATGCCCCACCAGCGCTCGACGGGGTCGTACCCGATGGCCCACTTGGAATCGAGGTCAAGTTCGCGCCCCTGCCGGACCAGGGAAATCCCGATGTTCCGACGAGCATGCTGACCCCACGGGTGGAAACCGGGGTTCCCGTTGGGGTTCGCGTTGTCGGGCCACGGGTGACCTTCGACGTCGGCGCGGCGGGCCTCGGGCCGGGCGATGGATGCCCGCACCTTCACGTTGTGCTTCGTCCCGTCGACCGTGATCGGGAAGTAGGCGACCCCGGGTTCCTTCTCGTTGCCCATGTCGAAGGGCTCGAACATGGGCTTATTCCCGAACGGGGGCGGCGTCCCCGTTGAGTCCATGAGGTACAGGGGGTCGTTGGGCTCGGCGAAGTACGCCCCGTTGTCTCCTTCGAGGACCTTTGCTTCGCGGACCGGCGCCATCTTGATCTCCACCCTGCCGTCGTGGAGGTAGTGCCGGTACACACGGCCGATCAGCTCGGCAGTGTTGCGCAGGGTGGCGCCGGCGCCGTGCCATTTGACCCGGTCAAGGTCCGACCAGACCACGAGGGTGCCGGTGGTGCCCAGCGGTGACTCGCTGAGGTCGCTCCAGTACTCCGGAACGGGGCGGTGTACGGGACTGGGGACGTCGTCGAGTCCGCCGTTGATCTCCTCAAGATCGAGGTAGGTGTACATGGCGTTCGGGGCCCCATTGGTCCATGACCAGACCTCGACCTTGGTGCACTGGGACATGCTGGAGTTGGGCAGACCCATGCCGAATCGCCCGATGCGGTTGCGGTCACCCCCGAGGCCGTCGCCGTACTTCAAGGCGCGCCGCAGGCGTTCGGCGTCCATCCCCTTGCCGTTGTCAAGGACAGCTATGGTGTCCACCCGGTGCCTCGTCTGCGTGGCGCCCTGCACTGGGCTCTCACAGGCGAAGACCTGAACCAGCGTGGCTTCCGCGTCGATGCTGTTGTCGATCAGCTCGGCTAGCGCGTAGGCGGTGTTCTTGTAGCCGCTGTCGCGCATGGCCTTGACGGTCAGCGAAGGGCTGACGATCCGGTATTTGCTTCCCTCGCCGGTCACGCGGTCTCCCATACGTCTTCCCAGTTGGTGAATGCCTCGGCCACGTCCCCGAACCCGGGCAGCTCCGGGTCGACGACGGTGACGATCTCGCAGGTTGCGGTTCCTCCGGCCTTGGGGCCGCGGATGACCCGGCCGACCATCTGGCTGTACAGGACCAGCGACTTGGTCGGTCGGGCGATGATGGCAGCACTGGCCGCCGGGGCATCGAAGCCCGTGGTCAGGACCCCGAAGTTGCACAGAATCATGGGGCGTCGGCCGGCGCCCTTGAAGCGTCTGATGGCGTCGTTCCGGTGCCGGGGAGAGGACTCGCCGGTGACGAAGTCAGCGTCGAGGCCGAGCGCCGACAGGACGGCGGCGATCAGGCGGCAATGGTCAACGGAGGCCGCGAATACCAGGATCCTGCGGTGCTGGCGTTCCAGTAGCTCCAGCACGGTCTGGACGACCTTGAGGTTCCACTGCTCGTCGCTGGCCAGCGACGCGATGATGTCCGACGGGATGTCGAAGGACTTCGCGAGGAGTTGCTGATCGCGCGCGGACAGATGCAGGCCGGCTTCGGAGGCGACGGTCTTCATGATGGGCTTGGCCAGGTAGCCCTGTTCGATGAGGGCGGTTACCGGGTTGCTGTATCCGTCGATCTGCAGCATGACCTTCTGGCGGGCGAAGAAGTCCGACAGCCGCTCATCTTGCGTGACGTCCGCCCAGGTTCGGCCAGGGGTGGCCGTCAGGCCCAGCAAGCTGGCATCGGGGCGGATGGTGAGGGCGTCCACCACTCGCTGGTAGGTCGGCGCGATGATCTGATGAGCCTCGTCGAAGACGGTGAGGGTGCTGCGCGATGCGAGTTTGCGGAGAAGCTCAGGATCGCTCTTGTCCGCGGAGACGGCCTTCTCCAGCCCCAGGATGACAAGGCCGTCTGTCAGCGCCTCCACATCGGTGGGCGCCTCGCCCCACATCCGGACGACCGTAATCGGACGGTCGCCGAGCTTGGACCACGCGCGCTCGAACTCCGCAGCCGCCTGTTCCAGCAGTTCCTGCCCACGCGCCAGCCAGACCACGAGGGTGGGCTCGTGCTGTCGCAGATGGTCGGCGATCAGGTTCATTCCGGTGCGGGTCTTGCCCACGCCCGTCGGCAGGTGAAGAACAACCCGCCGCGGTCCGTCGTACAGCAACTCCTTCACGCGTGCGGCTGCGCGCCGTTGGTGGGGGAACAGCCCGTACTCCGGTTCGGCGTCTTGCCGAAAGAGCGGGGGCAGCGCAGGCGCCCTGTCGACGCTGAAGCCGAAGAACTCCAGCAGTTGCCGCTGCTGCTCACTCGCCCACTTCAGACCGTTCAGGTAGAGAAGGGCATCGGTGCCCGCGCCGTCCGCCCCAAGACGTTGGGCAAGCTCCGTCTGTTTGTCGGCGGGCAGGAGCCGCAGCAGCTCCTCGCGGTCCGTCTGATGGGACACGAGCTTCTCGGCGTCCACCGCCACGGCAGCGACTGCCCGGAGCCGCTCATCGCCGGCGCTTCCGCCGTCGATGAGGTCAAGCAGAGCGCACATGTGCTTGCCGAGCCGCTCGCGGATGTACGGCATGGGAGCGCTGTCCAGCACGGCTTGGAAGGACAGGCCGGGCGACCACGCTGTCATCGATTCACCACCCCTGCGGAACAGGGGAGATTTCCCCCAATGTCTGAGTGACCGTCAACTTGCGGAGCTCCCGCCTCAGTTCTGTGCATGCCGAGCTGCCCGCAACTCTGAGTCGCCCCAGAGTTACAGTGCCCGATCACCATAAACCCACCCACTGACACTCGGATCTCAGCGATCGATATTCGCAGCTCAGGGGCGCTGATGACGTGCGGTAGGCCCCCTAGAGGATCCCGTGCCGCTTCTGCGTCGATGTCCTTTCCCAATACCGGTTGCAGGCACCCAAGCGATAGGGAACATTAGTTCGAGTTACAGTTTGCGCTCCGGGCTGAGTGTCGGTTTCGCGGACTGATCGATCTCGATCGCTTCGATCGCGACTCACTCCTGGTGCTGCCCCCGGTGCGCACGTCCGGGTTCCACCAGGAGTAGATTGTGTGCGGTGCTGAGCGAGACGAGGTGGGGCATGAGGGATGAGTCTGATGGGCCGGTTTCGGCGTATCTCGACTACAACGCGACGGCGCCAATTCGGCCCGAGGCGTTGGCGGCCGTTGTGGACGCCCTGCAGGCCGTCGGTAACGCGTCGAGTGTGCATCACCCTGGCCGGGACGCCGCCCATCGCGTAGAAGTCGCTCGTCGGCACCTTGCTGACCTGCTGAACTGCTCACCCGGGGAGATCATCTTCACGTCGGGGGCAACCGAAGCGAACAATCTCGCGCTGCGCGCGGCTCATCGCCGCAGTGCCCGCATTGTGACGGGTGGTGCAGAGCACCCTGCGGTGCTGGAGACAGCCCGGGATCTGGCCCAAAACGAGCCGGGATCGCTGACCGTCTTGCCAATGCGGGTGGACGGCCTGGTGGAAACCGTGGCCCTGGAGGAAGCGCTCGGCCGGGGCGATGTGGGTCTCGTCTCCCTGATGGCAGCCAATAATGAAACCGGGGTTCTCACCGACCTCACGCCGGTCGTCAAGGCGGCGCATGCCGCAGGCGCGCTGGTCCACACGGACGCCACACAGATGATCGGCCGGCTGCCCCTGGACCTTTCCGAAGTGGACGTCGATCTTCTGTCCCTGTCGGCCCACAAGTTCGGCGGCCCTCAAGGCGTTGGTGCACTGTTCGTACGACGCGGTACTCCGCTGCCGTTCAGGCCGCTGATCACCGGTGGTGGGCAGGAGAAGGGGTGGAGGGCCGGCACACTCAACGTGCCCGGGATCGCCGGTGCCGGAGCTGCCGCTGCGGCCGTCAGCCGTGACCTTGCCGACGACGTCGCCCGCGTGACCCAACTGCGCGATCAGCTCGAACACATGGTCACCGCGGCTGTGGATGGATGCCGTATCAACGGGCAACAAGCACCCCGCCTGCCCGGTGTGGCAAGCATCACCTTTGCGGGCGCCCCGGCTGACGCAGTCATGGCCGCCATGCCGCACATAGCCGCATCCGACGGAAGCGCCTGCGCCTCGGGAGCCCCAACTCCCAGCCATGTCCTGCTCGCTATGGGGCTGAGCCGGGAGGAAGCGGAGTGCACTGTGCGCTTCTCGCTCGGCTACGCCACAACCGAGGAAGAGATCGCCGCAGCCGCCGAGGCGGTGGTGCGTGCGGTCCACCAGGTGCGCGCTGCCATGGCAGCGACAGCCGGCGCGGCTGCTCACTGACTTCAACGTTTCCCTTTATCTCTTCGTGCTTTGAGAGGCCCTCGTATGGCAGACAGCAGGCTCGCGGAAGCCGCACATTCCAGCTTCGCGCGCCATGAGACCTTCGCCCCCCGCTTCGGCTGGCTGCATAAGGCGTACATGCAGGTCAAGGAGAATCCGGCTGCTTTCCTCGCTGAAGATGCTCCGGTCCTGCTCGGCGTGGGTAAGAACATGGTCCATGCCATGCGGTACTGGTCAAAGGCGTTCAAGCTCACCCGTGAGCACGCCGACCCGGCGGGTAAGACGAAGGCCCAGTACGCGTCCCCGACTTGGGAAGCGCGGTGGCTGCTCGACGAGAAGGATGGCGCCGATCCCTACCTTGAGGAACCTGGCAGCCTGTGGCTGTTGCACTGGTGGCTCGTGTCGTCGCGGCCGGGCGCCAAATGCTGGGCTCCCGCGTGGTACACGGCGTTTCACCTTGCTCCGTTCTCTCGCTTCACCGTCGCGGATATGACGCAGGTCGTGACGCGGCATGTCAACTTCTCTTTCAGTGATGGACCGGTTGAGGCGTCGATCACCCGGGATGTCGAGTGCCTGACCAAGATGTATGCGCGCACGCCTGTCGAACAGAGCGGTTCCCGCGCCACCTATGAAGACCTCTTGGCCTGCCCTTTCCGTGAGCTGGACTTGCTGACCTCTGTGGGCACCCGGGGCAAGCAGGAGTGGCAGTTCACGACTGGCACGCGCACCTCTCTCCCGGCCCACGTTCTGGTCTATGCCTGCCTCGACTATGCCGCCCGCGACACCGAGGGTTCCGGCTCCATCTCTCTGGCGCGGCTTGCCAACGAGCCCGGAGCGCCTGGCCGGGCCTTCCGGGTCCGGGAGCCTGAGATTGTCGCCGCCCTGGACAAGGTCGCCGTGGGTCGTCCGGAACTCAACCGGGTGGACGCCGTCGGCCAGCGGACCATGTCCTTCTCCAGCGATCCGAGGGCGCTCGCCTGGGACATCCTCGACGAGCAGTACGACCACGTCACCCGGCGCCCCGGCTTTCCCACCCGGGACGAATGGAGCGCGCAGTACCCGCAGTTGGCCGAAGCGGAGGAGGCCGAGAAGGCCGAGAAGGCTGAACGCAAGTCCCAGGACCACCAGCAGCAGTTCACGACTCAGGAGAACGCGTGACCACCGCAGCTCCCACGCGGACCTCCCGCACCCCGCAGGACGAGGCAACCCCTCAGTTCCCGGCCGGAATCGAACTGGTCGGCTCCCAGATGCGGTCGACCAACCTCGAACGCGACGTCGAGGACGAACTGCACGGACCGTATGTCGGCGCGAAGGCAGTTGACGTACTGGAGCGCATCGCCAACGCTGTCAGCGACCTGCGGCGTCCCCGAGCCTGGTCTTTCACCGGACCCTACGGCTCCGGGAAGTCCACGCTGGCTAACCTGATCGACGCGCTTCTCGGCCGTGACGAGGACCGCCGCGACGAGGCTCACCGGATCCTTGCGGACACCAGCCCAGCCCTCGCCGAGCGTCTCGCCACAGCTCGGGCTGAGCGGACGGGAACAGGGTTCCTAGGAGCCGTGGCCACCGCGCGGCGGGAACCACTGGTCACCACCGTGACCCGTGCGCTGGACACCGCGGCAAAGCGCCGCTGGGGCAAGCGCATCCCGAAGAACGTCGTCGCAGCACTCGCGGCCTGCGAAGACCCGATGACGACCGGGCCGAAGACGAAGCAGGTCATGGCCGCCATCAAGGCCCTGACCGACAATCAGCAGCCGCTCTTGCTGATCATCGACGAGTTCGGCAAGACCCTGGAGCACCTTGCCGGACACAACGAATTCTCCGGCGCCGAGAACGATCTCTTCCTCCTGCAGGAGCTCGCCGAGCACAGCGCCGGGCCCAACGGCCTGCCGGTCTTCCTGGTCACCCTGCAGCACCTGTCGTTCATGGACTACGCGTCACGTTCCAGTGAGCTCAAGATCCGCGAATGGGCAAAGATCCAGGGCCGCTTCGAAGACGTCACCTTCGTCCCGCACCACGGCGACTCCCTGCAGCTCCTGCGCCGGCGTCTGGACCACTCCGCGGTCGACGCAGCGGGCCAGGACCTCATCCGCGCCTCGGCCCAGGCATCAGCCCTCGCGTGGAAGAACCATGGCCTGAACGTCCTTACCGAGCTGGCCAGCGACGACTTTGCCAACCTGTACCCGCTGCACCCACTGACGGCGATCGCTGCGCCGATCCTGGCGGCGCAAATCGGCCAGCACGACCGCAGCCTGTCGGGCTTCCTCAACAGCGGAGAGCCCAACACCGTCCGCGACTCGCTGGCCGCACACTCCCGGCCGGATGCCGAACGCGCCAGCACCGTGCAGCTGTCACAGCTGTACGACTACTTCCTCAACTCCGGCCGGACCTCTCTGCTCGCGGCCTCCAACGCTGGCCGCTGGATCGAAGTCGACGCACGCATCAAGGAAGCCAACGGACTGCCCGACGCCGACCAGGCACTGCTGAAGACCATCGGCGTTCTGAACCTCATCGACGCCGACGGCGCACTCAGCGCCACCAGCGAGATGATCCACCTCGCGCTCCACGACCCGACCGACCTGACCGACGCAAGCGCCTTCGCCGGCCTTGAGGAGCAGCTCGCCGACCTCGTCCGCCGCGGCTTCCTCGTCCACCGGGAATTCAGCGGTGAGTACCGTGTCTGGCAGGGCACAGACTTCGACATCGACGCCCGCCTGAAGGAGATCATCAGTCACCTCGACGATGCCTCCATCGTCCAGCGCCTGGGCGCACACCTCCCCAGCGCCGTGGTCGCTGGCCGCCACAGCCAGGTCACCGGGATGATGCGGGTGTTCCTCACCGCCGTCAGCGGCCCAGAGACCCGCGAGATCCAGGCGCCGGACGAGCTGAAGGACCCGGCCGACGGCCTCCTCGTCTTCCACCTCGGCGCCCGGGACCAGCTGCCCACCGTCAACTCGACGCTGCCGGTGATTCTCGGAACAACCACGCACCCCGACGTGGTACTCAACTCCGCCACGCACCTCATCGCTCTGAAAGAGCTGCTCGAAGACAAGGAACTCGATCACGTCGCCCGGCGCGAGGTCACCGACCGAGCCGTCCAGGCGGAGGCCGAGCTGCGGGAGGTCATTCAGACGGCCTTCTACCCGCCGACCCAGGACGCCACCTGGGACCTGTGGAACGCCGGCCTGGCCCCTGAGGCGTCTCCCGACAGCTCGAGCCTGCCGGCCCGCAGCCTCAGCGGCCTCGTCTCCCTCGCCTGCGAAAAGGTCTTCCCGCACACCCCGCACATTCGCAACGAGATGCTCGGACGGCACTCGCTCACCAGCAACGCCGCCCGTGCCCGAAGCGATGTGCTGGACGCGATGCTCACCCGCTCCGGCGAGCAATATCTGGGCTTCGACGCGACGGCCGGAAGGTACGGTCCGGAGCGAGCCATCTACAGCGGCGCGCTGGCCTACCTCGGCCTGCACCGGGCCAACAGCACCATCCAGGCCGAGAAATCCCCCAACAGCCTGCTGCCCTACGGCTTCTCCGCTCCAGGCGAGGGCCACGAGCACGCCCAGCCAGTCTGGGAGGCGCTGCAGAAGGCGCTGGACGCAGCAACCCGGCGTACCAGCCTCGACCAGATCATCCGGGTCCTAATGAGCCCGCCCTACGGGGTGAAGGCCGGTGTCTGGCCGCTGCTGGTCGTCACCGCCCTGGTGATCCGCCGACACGATGTCGCCCTCTTCGAAGAAGGCTCCTACCTGCCCCGGCTGACGCCGGACGTCGTCGACCGCATCCTCGCCGCCCCAGCCCGCTTCGACGTGAAATACACGCCGGTCGGACAGGGGCAGCGCGCCAGCGTGATCAAGAAGCTCCTGGTGTCTTTGAAGGTCGAACCACCACGCTCACAGGCACTGCGTAACCCTGATCTGCTGTCCGTAGCCAGGGCGTTGCTCGAACGCGTCATGGTTTTGAACAGCTACGCTCGCAAGACCAAGCGCATCTCTCCGGATGCGCTCGCCGTGCGCAACGCCCTGGCAAACTCCCAGGATCCGGACGACCTGCTCTTCCGGGCTCTGCCCAAGGCGCTGGGCCTCGCCCCCGTCGAAGCAGGCACCCGCGCCAACGCGGCAGCCGCCACGGAGTATGCCGACCGGCTGACCGCAGCGGCAGACGAGATCACCGGAATCGAACGCACGCTGCGGGAAGAAGTGGTCGCGGTTCTCGCCGAAGAGTTCCGTCTGCCTACGACGCTTCCCGAGCTGCGGTCGACACTCGCTGCGCGGCTGAGCGGCTTCGCCACGGTGTCGCTGAACCCGGAGTTGCGGGGCTTCGTCGACTTCGTGCTCAGCGAGAGCCTCGCTGACGAGGACTGGCTCGACCCGATCGTGGTCCGTCTCACCAACAAGGCACTCGGAGACTGGGATGACCGGGACGCAGGCATCTTCCCTCGCCTTGCACGCGAGATGTCCGCATCCCTCGACCGCGTCGCCCACCTCTACCAGGACAGCAGCGAGCCCCGCGAGCAGGAAGTAAATCTGGAGACGCGGCTGTTGACCTTGACGGACAAGACAGGGGCGGAACGACGGACGCTGATCTACGTGCCGGAACAGTCCCGCGGACAGGCCGACCAGCTCGCGGCCGACGTACTGCAGCAGGCTGAGCAGGCCCTCGGACCCGACGGTGCACGGATCCTGCTCGCCGCTCTTGCACAACGCGTTGCCGACGGGCCGGCTGTCACAGCAACTGACACGAAGGAGGGGGCATGACGGATCCAGTCACCCAGGAGAAGGTTCGCCACGTCCTGGGGATCTCAGGCGGCAAGGACTCGTCGGCGCTTGCCATCTACATGCGCGATCGCGTGCCGGAGATGGAGTACTTCTTCTGCGACACCGGTGCCGAACTGCCAGAGACGTACGAGTACCTCAACCGGCTGGAAGCGGCCCTCGGTAAGCCCATCGAGCGACTCAACGCCGACCGGGACTTCGATCACTGGATGGAGGTCTACCAGGGCACCCTGCCCAGCCCCCAGATGCGCTGGTGCACCAAGAATCTGAAGATCAAGCCGCTGGAGGAGTGGGTCGGCGACGACAAGGTCATCTCATACGTCGCGATCCGGGCCGACGAGAACCGCCTCGGCTACGTCAGCACCAAGCCGAACATCGATGCCGTCTTCCCCTTCCGCGAGGACGGCATCGACAAGGACGGCGTGATGCGCATCCTCGATGAAGCCGGCATTGGACTCCCTGGCTACTACGAGTGGCGCACGCGATCGGGCTGCTACTTCTGCTTCTTCCAGCGAAAGCACGAGTGGGTCGGCCTCAAGGAGCGCCACCCGGACCTGTACGACAAGGCCGTGGAGTACGAAGACAAGGTCCGCTTCCGGCACACCGCCATGAAGGGCCGCAATTACACCTGGTCGCAAGGCGAGTCGCTCCCGGAACTCATAGAGCGCAAGGACGAGATCGAAGCCAAGCACCAGGCCGCCCTCGAACGTGCAGCCAAGCGCGTCAAGCCCAACCGGCCCCTCCTGGAGGTGCTCTCGGACGCGCTCGACTCCGACGATGACGAGGCTGGCTGCTCCGTCTGCCACCTCTGACGCGCACCACATACAGCGGCCCCAGCAGTCCGAGCTGGGGCCGCTGTTGTTTTCCCGACTTCCAACCAGCTTGTCCCGCTTGAGGTTGTCATCTTGCCCAGACTCCGAGTCAGACCTTCCGAAGGAACACAGCACGCTCGCCCATGACAAGTCGAGCTTCTCTGTGATGGAGTGACGCAACGTCACATGTGGGGCATGATGGGCGCATGCCGCTCCTGCTGCCTCCGACGACCACTCGTATGCCACCATGAGTGACGGCTCACCCACCGGCGCGAAACGGTAACGGAGAGAAATCGGGGATATGGGAAATCGCGAGCTCTTTGATTTGGCACCTATCCCAGTTCCTCAATTCCTCAGTGAGCACAGTCGCGAGCTCTATGTTCCTCTCTATCGGCCTGCATGCAGCTGGAGCTCCCCAAGATCGGACGCCTCCTCGGTGACGTCGCGCACGGCCCTAACCGGCTTGCCGAGTTCGAGGACTCGATCTGTTGTCTTGCTGCTTTCATCGCACTTCGCGACATCGACGACACGACCGTTGAATAGAAATACCGGTCGCAGGCCCCTTCCAGTGTGATGCTGCATCTGATCTGACCGAACCTGCTGAACGGAAAAGGAAATACGCATGCCTACGCAGGCCAAGGAAATATTCGAGGCGCAGAGCAAGAGTGTCCGCGAGCTGCTTTCTGACAATGGTCTGGGCCTCTACCTGCCGCCCTACCAGCGTCCGTACGGCTGGGGCAAAGACAAGGTCGAGAAATTGCTCGACGACACACTGCATGGCCTCAAGAATCTGGGCAAGGCGCCGGACAGCTTCACCTTCTTGGGGACCGTCATCACCATCCATGATGTCAACCACGTCACGGTGAAGCCGATCGTCAAGTCCGAGGTCCCGTCCAAGGTCCTTACCGTGATCGATGGGCAGCAGCGTTTGTCGAGCCTCCTTATCCTGCTAGTCGGCCTGCACAATCTCATTCGTCAGCGTGCATGGAAGGTCTTCAAGGGAAAGACGCCGGAGCCGACCGACAGTGCTCGGACGCACCTCTACTCGGAAACGAGCGACATCCTGCAGATGCTTGCGGCGGCGTTCTATGAGCGAAAGAACTTCGGATCTACGCCGATCTACCCGCGCCTCATTCGAGCCTTCGTGGATCAGTGGGCCAGGGACGAGAAGCTCAAGCAGTATGATTCGCCGATCGCCAACCTTATCTACACGTACTCATCGCTAGCCGACAGTGAGCTGCCGTCTTCTAAGCCGACGGACTTCAGGCCGACGGCGCGACAGAATGCGGGTGAAGGCGAAGGCGACCTCATCAAGAGGTTCAACGAGATCCGTATGGGGTTGACCAAGCTGTCGCAGCGAAAGTCCATCGAGGAGCTGGAGGATCTGCCGCCGCTAGCCACCCTTGCCACCAACATCGAGTTCCAGCGTGCGCTCTTCAATCACGAACTCGACCCCGAGCTCTGCGCTTGGCTGGGGGAGTTGCAAGACGAGCCCGAGGCTGAGCTGATGCGACTCGTCATGTTTGCTGCCTATGGCTTGAACCGCATCGCTCTGACGGTCGTGCAAGGCAAGGACGAGGACTATGCCTTCACGATCTTCGAGTCGTTGAATACCACGGGCGAGCCGCTGACCGCCTTCGAGACCTTCCTCCCTCGGGTGGTGATGGCAGAGAAGATTCAGGACTACCAGGACTCCGACGCACACGCGTACATGAAGGCGGTTCAGGGCTACCTGGACCGTTTCGATGTCGGAGACAAGCTTCAGAACGCAACTCGAGACCTGCTGGTCACTTTCGCGTTGGCAGAGACTGGGGAGAAGCTCTCCAAGCGCCTCCCGGATCAACGGGTCTACATGCGCGATACCTTTGAGGACCACAAGGATTCGGCAGAGGATCGAAGCGCGTACCTGCGCCACCTGCGTGACACTGCGGCCTTTGTCGGGAATGCATGGGAGCCTGCGAACAGCTCTCCTCGCGCGCTACCCGGTCTAGAAGCGACTGCCATGACGGACACTGTGAAGTTGTGTCTGGCCTTCCTTAATTCACTCAATCACACCATTGCCATCGCGCCGCTCGTGCGCTTCTACTCCGAAGCTGTCCACGCGGACGAAGGGGAGGCGAGGACCGAGCGCATCGCCGAGTTCGAGAAGGCGATCAAGGCAATCGCTGCCTTCACAGTCTTCTGGCGAGCAACCCGCCGCGGCACGGGCAACATCGACAGCCAGTACCGGGCGGTCATGGCCGGAGACTCGCTCACCGGCATTGGACCGCTCGCTCGGCAGCGGGCAGTGCCGGATGCATTGAAGCCTGATCCGATCGTCGACGCTGAGGCGCTGAAGAAGGAACTTGCGGCGCGTTTGTCGGACCCTAAGCTCGGCGGCGTCCCAAACTTGGCGTCGTTCGTGGCAGCTGCTTCCGCGTTGCCGCTCTACAAGATTAGCCGCCCGCTGACGCGTTTCCTTCTTCTGGCTGCGTATCACGACACAATTGAAGATCCGGAGAGTCCGGGACTGATCATCCAAGGCAAGGCGGGGGTCGCCTCGTGCTTCACCGCAGACGGTTGGGCGGACGAGCCGCACTTCACGATCGAACACATCGCACCGCAGCAGGCCACGGGTGGGTGGGATGAGGATTTCTACAGCGAGAAGGAGACCGTCCACAAGCTGGGCAATCTGGTCCTGGCGCCAAACGCTGCCAACGCGTCCCTCAGCTCGCGGCCTTGGAACGAGAAGAAGGTCTTGTATGCGGCACTCGGTGCCCCGACGGCCGACGACGCGAAGTCGATCCTCGACAGTTCTGGCTTGAATTTCGCGCAGGCGACTGAAGAGCTAGCGTCCATGTCGCGCTACCTCCCGCACCTGCGGGCGCTGGGTCAGCGTGAGGACGAGTTGAATCCGACGTTCATGGATCAGCGTGCTGACGCCCTCCTGCGTCTGGCCTACACGCGACTCAAGGGGTGGCTCGGCCTGGAGCTGTCTGAGGCCAGTGGCGATCCGGTGGTCAAGGTCGAGGATGTGGAGATCGAGAACGACGAGCTCGACGAGAGTGAGGATGCCGGAGGGGTGGTTGGAACGGCGTAGCTCCACAGGCCAGTTGGGCGGCGTTACGGCCTGGATTTTGCTTGGGATGCCCTGATGCCGTGACTCGGGTTCGAGCAGCAGACATCTCCGTCGCGTTCCTGTCTGTGACGTGAGCCATGGTCCGCAGCTCAGCGTGGTGTTTGAGCTGCGGACCAGAATTGTCACACTGTCCCGGATCGCGGCGATGTCGGTGAAGTAGGATGATTATCTGTCGCGTTCACCCGTTTTGGTGGCGGTTGTGCATCGGTTCGACGTGCCTGCGGCTGAGGTGGGCAGGGACGGGCTGGTAGAGCTGCCGGCGCCTCTCGTACTCCGTCGGGTTGGTCTCGTAGAAGTGCGCTCGCTCGCCAGATCTGCGGGAAAAGCGGACTTGGAGTGCGCCGGGCTGACCGGTGCCGCTTCGAGCGTAGAACCGGCAGCCCCAGTAGGACTCGGGCGGCAGACCGCAGCAGCAGTCCAGTTCTGTCCCGGCGAGCGGCAGGCCGCAGTCCGGGTCAGTCAGCAGGTTGGTGAAGCCCTCGTGGTAGCAGGGAGCGTCCGCGAGGGGCTCGTTGATGTACTCGATGATCCATTCCGAGCCGCCGTCTTCGGTGAGGTTGGTCCACGCCGTGGTGCTCAGGGGTACGCCGATGGTCCGCATCAGCGGCGCGCGGCGCAGCAAGCCGCTGGCGAGCCAGGCTGAGGGCCTCTTGCGGTGGTGATATCGGCCCAGGACGGTGCTGGTAGCCGGTTCACGGAAGGCCGCTTCGCTGCGGTGCCACCGATGAGGGCTCGGCTCGTGACAGTAGCGCCTCCCGTCCGCCGCGTTCTCTTCTCGCTGAAGGGGTAGGGCGGCGAACCAGTCTTCGGCGGGAATGCCCAGGATCGTGATCGAGCCGGGCATACCGAGGCGCCGGATCTGGATGCCGTTGGTGTTGGCGGTGAAGCGGGCTCCCGGGATGCCGCGTACCTCGCCATGTTCGTCGAAGCAGGGGACGAGATTGCGGATCAGTTCCCTGGCCATGGATTCCGAGGCGAGGGATTGGGTGACGTCGTTCTCGAAGGTCAGGGTCAGACTGTCGGGGCGGGGGTCGGCGGATCGGATGCCCCACGGGTTGCGGGTGTCGATCATCGGCCAGGCGTGGCCCGACAGGATGTAGCTCTCAAGGACGGCCTGACTTGGCTGCGCCTCGGGGATCAGCGGCGATGCGGGTGGGAGGGACCTCGCGCGCTTGAGTGCGTCGGTCCAGACCATCCCGGTCGCCAGTTGGAGCTTTTGGGCGCGTCGTTCCACACGGGTGCTCTTCACGGAAGGCTTTCCGCCGCGTTGCCTGTCCCGACCCCAGGATGCGCGGCTGTCCTCCGCGGTACACGAATCCGTACTGAGACGCGACGCCAGCCGAGTTGGCTCCTCTCGGCACACCCTGTCGGGTGGGCGCACCGCACGTCGGACCTCGCCAGGCCCGTGCGACGCACCCTATGCATACGACAGCTACCTAGCCCCGTCCTCGTGAGCGAGGCGGTGGACATTTCACGCCGACGGCCCAGCGCGGCTCGCGCTGGGCCGTCGGCGGGGACGGAGTGTTCTTACGCGGCGCCGAGGCTGCAGAAGCCGGCGAGGACGCTCGGGGACAGGCCGCTAGTGAACCCCGAGCGGGGCATGCGGCGCACGATGGCCTGCCAGAGTTCGGGCGCAAGGCGGGAGGGAGGCCGCTCCACCGCGGCCCGGAGATCGAGCACGGCAGTCTTGTCAGCGTCTTCGAGGACGAACTGCTGGTCGCTGCCGTAGTTTTCGTCCGTGTCGCCGCGGTACCTCTTAAGTTCGAGGGGCAGGCCGCATACGGGGTCCAGCAGGGCCGCCACGACGTTGTGCGGTCCCGGCCCCTGTGCCCGGGCGTGGGAGGACTGCAGGACCAGGCGTGCCATACCGAAGGCCGCGGAGTGGTGTCCGTCGGCCATGAATGTGTTCGCGACGGTGTGCAGGAGCGCCGCCCGCCGGAGTAGGCCGCTGCCCAGCCAAGCTCCACGCCGCTTCACCTGCACGTACTGGTCATCAGGGTTCTCCCAGCGAGCGTGGTGTTCCCGCTCTTCCGCGGTCCAGGCGCGCGGCGAGGAACGCCAGCACAGGCGCATGCTGTCCGCGTCGACCCAGTTGGAGAGTGCTCGTTCTTCGGCGCTTCGCCAGAAAGTGGACGGCAGCCCGGTCAGCCGCAGGCGGGCGGACTCGCCCAGGACCTGCAATTCGATCGCGGTTTGATGCCGTCGGGTGATGCGAAGGCCGGGTACGCCATGCACCTCGTTGTGGGCAGGGACAAAGGAGGGCAAGAGGTTGAAGAGGATTTCAGCCGCTCGCTCTTCACTCTCGACGCCGAGCCCGATGACGTCGGGCCGAGGCTGGACCGCACTGATTCCCAGGGGGAAGCGGGTGTAGAGGTTGCGGAACTCCAGGAGCCCGACCAGGACGCGGGCTTCGAGGATCTGCTGGGCCGGCGAGGCGGTCTCTGGAATGGCGGTCTGGCTGTTCTGCAGGCCATCGACTGCCCGGCGGGCCTGTTGGACGCTTTCCCCCGTGTAGAGCCGTCGGAGCAGAGGAACGTCTTGGTGCTGTGCGCGCATGGGTCTCCAGTACGTCTCGGCCCAGGACGTACGCAATCGAGATCCGGTGGGATGCGTGTAATTCGTTGGATGACCGGTTCACCCGAGCGTGGAGGAACAGGGCCGAAAGGGTCTCCGGGGAGCGGTGGTCACGCCGCAGACGCACCGTAGATCGCGTTTCGGCGCAGGGTAGGCAACCCGGCGGACTTCCGACCTCACGGCCACCCGAAAGGGGGAAGAAACCCCTGGGTCGGCACACTCTTGCGTTGCCACCATGTGGGTGCCTCAACCGCCCGGGTGTCCCAGGGGCGTGAACTGCCGGTTCGTCGGGGCGTGCGCGAGGTCGGCAGGTACGTGGACTGCGCCCTTGATCACGCTGCTGCCGGCTGTCAGATGAATGTGGTGGGTGGGATTGTTGCGCCGCGAGGTTCAGTGGACGGAGTCGCACGTCACGCTCGCGACGCAAGAGGCGAGGGCGACCTCGGCCTAACTCCAGGGATCCACTGACGGGATCAAGCACGGTTCAGCCGCCCGCAGGGCGAGGCGAATCGGCGTGCACGCCTTTACGTACGCCTCCCGGGAGGCGTCGTCGACAGCGTCTAGCACGGTGGGGGACGGGTCTCCTAGGGCCACGTCGGGATCTTCGGGCAGGCGGGAGAGAACCGGGATCCCGAACCGCGCGAGTTCTGCATCCACCTGTGCGGTGAAGTCCGGTGACGGGGTGCTGCCGGCGCGGGGGGAGGACTGCCGCAGGACGAGGCCTGACATGGGGACACGGTCCAGGGGAATCCCGGTGAGGTGTTGCTGGCGCCAGGCCATGGCCGATGCGGCCGGGGTGAGGGCCACCTCACGGCGCTCGGCGACGCCATTGCGTGCCTGCGCGGTCAGGAAGCTCTCGGGGTATCCGGGAGAATCGACTACGACGAAGTGGCTGTCCACGGATTGTTCGATGGAGGGGCCCATACCGAGGTCGTCGTTGCAGTCCACAAAGATGGCCCAGTCGAATTGGGCGCGCGCCTGCTGGAGCAGGGCGCCCACGTCCGTACGGGAACCGGACACCGTGTGGGTGAAGAGTGCGCCGCTGCCGGGAACTAGCCTGCCCCTGCGCCAGGGCAACGACGGAATGAAGGTCGGGCGATCTGGGATTGACCATCCGAATACGTCATGCTCGTAGAGGCGGCGCACCTCACGGTCGGCGTCGAAGGAGTGGGTCACGACGAGGACCGCGCAGCCGTCCAAGGCCCAGGCCGCGCCGATTTTCATCGCCATCGCCGTCAGGTCCCACTGGCATCTGCTGAATCGAGGAGCGAGCAGCTGGGTGGATCGGCCTGCCGTCGGCTCCTCGCCGTCGGTGCCCCGGGTGCGTTGAGAACGGTGGCGGGCGGCGGGTGCGTTGCGAGGGAGGCCGTGGCTGGGGAACGCGGTCTCGTCGAGTGCGGTGAAATGGCGTGGCCTCTGCGGCACAGGCGGTACTGGGACGCTCGCCGCAGCGGTTTCCACCCGCAGGATGCCGCGCCAGCCGCTCATGTGGTCGGCCGGCGCGGTGAACTCCATGACACAGCGGTCGTCATCACAGTGGTGGCCTACCCCATCGGCGACGAGGCCCGGGCCGGCCACGGGGTCGCTGAGAATCGCGGCGAGCCGGTCGTCATGGAGGGGAACGTCCTGGTGGACCTCGCGCACGATGAGCCAGTCCAGGCCATGGTCCGCGGTTGCGGCTGACACCTTCAGACCTGTGTGGCCGGACAGCCGGTCCCATAGCCGGATCCGGCGTAGGACGGCGCTGGGCAGCGCGACCGCCGGGCGATGGTCGTCGATGATCGTACGGGGCTGGGGCTTGCGGCGTCGGCCGCCGGTGCGGAGCTTCTCGGGCGGAAGGGTGCCTGGGTCAACGGTCCACAGGGGCACACGCCGCTGCGCGGAAAGGGACGCTTCGTATGCGGAGAGCAGTCCTTCGACATCGTCGGACCGGTCCTGTGTGGTGAGAGCGATGACGCCTGCGGCAGGGTGACGTGCGAACGCGATCTCGATGCTGTTGCCGACCACACGGGCCCACAGCCCGGGAACGCCGTGAACCGTCCGCTCGCCCCGCTCACGGTAGGGGAGCATCTCCAGGGCGGGGCGCACCAAGTCGGAGTGCTCGAAGCGGATGTCCAGGCGGCTCGATGAGGGAACGACTTCGGAGATCCCGAGCGGGAAGCGGCTGGAGAGCTGCACGTTGCCGATGTACTGCAACAGGATTGATTCCAGGAGCAGTTGGGTGTCCGTGCCGCTCGGAACGAGCGACCGCCAGCTCGGCAGTTCCTTGACACGCAGCCGTACGGCACGCAGGGATTCCCCCGTCATCTGCTGCCTGGCGGCGGCGACTTGCTCCTCGATCAACATCATGCTCCTTCTGGTGCGTGCCCCGACCTGGCACAGAAGGCTCATGAAACTGTTCGATGAAGTGGTTGATCTTGAGATCGTCGGAGAGGGTTGTCCGGCAGTGCCAGGGTCGGTTCAACGGCACTCGGAGCTGGCCGCTTCCAGGGGCCAGGTAGCACTACTCCAGCTCATGTGGGGCCTCGGTGTCAAACACCGCGAGCGCATCCGGAGCGTCGTCACTCCAAAGTGTGGGAGTAGATCGCCGCACCGTCGGCACTTGGCGAAAGAGTTCCTTTTCAACGCTGCGCCCCTCTGCACGTCCGGTGTCGGCGTTCAGGAAAAGCGCCGGACCTGTGAGAAGACCCGCAACGCCTGAGCACAGGTGTCAGCGTCGAAGGCGCGTGGAGAGGGGCGGGGGCGGCGCTGCGGGCGTGCTGCCGGCGATGTGCCTCACGCGCCGAGGCTGACCGGAGCGCGTCTGGCGGGTCCCGGTGCCGTGCGCGAGTTCCTCCGCGAGATCAGCGAGAAGACCGGCGGGGGTGTAGACGGAGGCGTGGATTGTCCAGGTGGGGTTATTGCTGTCGGGGCCGGCCCAGAGGGTCCAGGTATGGAGGGGACTGTGGGGGTTGTGGGCGGCGAAGGTGTCGAACTGGACGCCGACATCTCCTTGTTGGGTGTTCCAGTGCAGCGAGTGTCCGTCTACGGCAGACCTCCAACCGGCGGCGGTGAGCGGCTGGGTGGCCTCGGCGATCTGCTTGTCGGTGATTGGGCTGCCGAGTGCGGTCTCCCATGCGTCACCGGCGCCGAGGGCGTCGAGGAGGGATTTGACGACGGGGGCGGGGACGGTGGGCGTGAGGGCCATGTGCCACATGCGTTCGCTGACGGGGCTCTCGTATGCGGCGATTGTCCATCGCGGGTCGCGGGGGCCGGCCTCGTGGTCGAAGAGGATCCGCAGGGTGAGCGACTCGTGGGTGGCGACGGTGGTGTGGTCTTCCCAGGTGCGGTACTTCTCCCAGTCGTTGTTCTCTGTGAGGAAGCCGTTGAGCAGGGCTTCGTGATCGCCAGGGTCGGCTTCGTAGGAGGGGACCCTGGCGACGTGTGGGGCGGCGGGGGTTTGCGCCGTGTCGGGTGAACGGAGGCTGGTGCGTGCCTGGGCGGTCTGCTGTTCGATGTCGGTCATGGGTGCGGGTCCGGGGCGTACGGCGTCGCCGTGAAGGCGTTGGAAGGAGGCGAGGGCCTGGGCGGGGGATTCGAGTCTGTCGGCGATGGAGCGCAGGTGGTTCTCGCCGTGCAGGGCGACGGTCCCTCCGTCGAGGTAGGTGCCGATGGCGACGGTGGTCCAGCCGTCGTGGGCATGGGCGTGGATGATGAGCCGGCCGTGGCGGATGTCGTCGTAGATGGTCTGGGCTGCGTTGGAGACCTCCCGTACCTCGGCGCGGGTCAGCCAGTGCATGGGGTAGTTCGCCCAGGTCCATTCCTCGTCGATGGCTTCACGTAGCCGGGGTGTGATCTCGGTGGTGATGCCTTCGGCGTGCAGGGCGTGGGTGGCTTGGTGGGCCCAGTAGGGCTCTTCGTGGTCGATCCGGGCCAGGACCATGGTGTGGTCGTCGAGGTTCTCGAAGCCGCGGGCGGCCAGGATGGCCTGGGCGGCGCGGTGGTGGGTGCCGGTGAGGGTGGCGGTCACGGCGCTGGTGTGGGCGGGGTGGGTGTCGAAGCGGACGTGGGCGTCGATCGAGTGGTCGGACATGGAGGTGGGGCTCGATTCGGGTTCGGTCTCGGATGTGGGGTGGCCGGGTCCGGTGATTGAGGTCATCAGTGGGTGCGTGCGGAGGTGAAGGCCGGCCGGTGAGGCGGACCGGCCCGGGGGGCCGGGGCTGGGCGTGCCGAGGGCCGGGTGGCGGGCGACGGGGCTGGAGCGGTGGCGCGGTTCCAGCGGGTGCGCAGGGAGTTGAGCTCGGCCAGGGCGCGGCGGCTGCCGGTGATGAGCTGGTGGGGGGTGTTCGCGGGGTCGTCGGTGTAGGCGGTGATCCGGTCGGCAACCGCGCGGGCGCGGGCGAGGAGGGCGCGCTGGAGGATTCTCTCGCCCCAGTACTCGGGGGAGCCGGCGGGTGTGGAGACCAGGGCCATCAGGTCTTTGGGGGTGAGGGAGTCGGTGAGCAGTCCGCGGTGCTGGGCCTCGCCGAGGACGGTGACAAGGTCGACCATGTCGCCGCGGTGGACCAGCGCCGTGATGGACTGCCAGAGCGCGGCGTGCAGCGGCAGCAGGAAGTCCGCCTCGGTCAGCCACCGCATCTGCTGGACCTCTGCCGGATAGGCGGTGGCGGTCGCCAGGAGGAGGCGTTCTTCGTCGAGGTCCTCCTCGCCGGCCTGCCGTGGGACATCTGGGGGGAGTGCCGTGCGGGGGAAGGAGCCGGGGTGCGGGACGAACTGTTCGGCGAGGGAATCCAGGACGCGGCCGATGTCGTCGGCCAGGCCGAGCGTCGCGGCTACCGGGTTGGGCAGGCCCGGGTCGGTTGCGGTGGACGCGAGGCGCTCGGCGTGCCCGCGCAGAATCCGGCGGGCGTTGTCGGCGCGGATCATCCTGGCATATGCCGCAGCGTGCTTGGGCTGCGGGCAGAACTGGATGAGGGCGTGGAGGTAGGAGGCGCTCAGGCCGCGAGCGTGAGGACGGGCGTGGTCCAGCACCGCGTTGAGCCAGGCGGTGTCCTTGGCGTGGGCGGCGGGGTCGGGTGGCGGGAGCGCGCGGATCGCGGTGAACAACGCGGCGTGGGTGTGGCTGTCGAAGTGGTGGGCGATCAGCGGCTCGGTGTCGGCCAGACGCGCAGGCTCGAGGAGGAGGGCGCCGAGCAGGGCCTGCTCGGCGTAGTGCACGGGCTTCGGTGCCGGGACGCGGTCGAGGCCGTCGTCGTCATGGGGATCGGGAGTGTGGGGCATCAGGCGGCGAGGGTGAAGTCAGGAGGGCTGAAGGGCTTGTTGAGGTGCGGGGCGAGCAGGTGTGCGGCCAGGCGAGGGGGGACGGCGTTGCCGATCTGCGAGAACATCTGGCCCTTGTTGCCTTGCCACGGATAGCCGGCGGGGAAGCTCTGCAGCACGCCCGCTTCCCGTGCGGTGATCTTGATCGGCTCCGGTGCCGACCCTGCTGCCTCGACGGTGGGTTCGGCGACCCAGGTGCACTCGTTGGCTCGGTGGCCGAAGAAGAGCGTGCCGGCGGGTTCGTCGGACCGGCGGATGGTGGCGTTGGTCTGGTTGTTGCTACGAAGCGACCACGACCAGCGGTGCGCCTCGGCAGTGAACGTGGGGGCTGGAGCGTCTGCGGGGCGGTTGTCGCGGGCGCCGTGCCGGGCGGTCCAGCCGGAGCCCTCTCGCCGGGAGGCCAGGACAATCTCGGAGTCGGGGCGGGGTGCCCAGGTGCCGCGGGCGCGTGCGTCGGTGAGGGTCTTGCGGGAGCCGGAGGGGAAGGGCTCTGGGCCTCCGCCTGGTCCGCCGCCCGCGCACACAGTGGGCACGGGCCGGTCGGTGGCGCCCCAGCCCAGAGCCTCCGCCATGGACACCCAGCGGGCACGGCCGGGCCCGAACAGGCTTTCCGGCTCGGCCAGTTGTGCATGCGTGGGAGGTGGCGGCTCGGCGGTCCGTACCCGGGAGGCGAGCAAGATCGCCCTCCGCCTGGTCTGCGGGACACCGTAGTCAGCGGCGTTGAGAATGCCGACCCACACCGAGAAGCCCCAAGCGCGCAGGATGGCCGCGTACTGCTTCCACAACGGCAGAACGTCGGGGACCTCTTCCATGGCTACCCACTCGGGCTCGCCCACGGTGTTCAGGGCGTGCAGGTAGCGCATGGGCTCGGCCGCCAGGAGAGAGCGGTCGTCCGCGCACGCGCCGAGCAGCTGCTCACGGGTGTCGCGTCCGGCCGCGAGGTCGGCGACGGCCTGGTGGACGAGCGGCTGGTCGACCAGACCGAGGCGCTTGCCCGCCATGCTCCATGCCTGACACGGAGGGGAGGCGATCAGCCCGAGGATCCGGCCGGAGAAGATCCACGTCGGATAGCGGGCGACATCGGTCCTGATCGTCAACTGCCCTGCCATGGCCCGGGTCTTGCAGGCCCACTCATCCCACTCCAGGCCGATGTCCCGCGCGCCGAGGACGGTGAGGGCGTGGCTCCAGCCGCCGGGGCCGGCGAACAGATCGAGGATGATCCGCCTCACGAGGCCAGTCCGAAGTCGTCCTCCACCGGCTCGTGCTCGGAGGCTCCGCGGCAGGCCCAGGGAGAGCAACCGTCGACCACGCCGTTCTCCAGCTCCTCCACCATGACGGCACCGTCGTCGAGTTCCTGCTGGCGCGCAGCCCACTCCGCGGCGGTGACGTGGTCGATGGGGGCCTGGTCGAGCGGGACGCGGGAGCGGTGCAGGAAAGCCTGGCCCAGCAGCCGGTTCCCGGAGGCGTTCGCGCGGGCGTTGCCCTGGCGGATGTCTGCGTCGAACGCGACCACGTCCGCCCATTCCGCCGGACTGCTGTCCCGGATATTCCTCCACTGCGCGTTTCCGTGAAATGGACAACCGAGGCAGCTCGATTTCGGCGTGTCTGCCAGGCCAATAGAGGTCAAATAACGGATACAGTCTGCGCGTGACCAGCCGAGCTCTATGAGTGGATGTCGGTTGCGCATGTACTTGACGTCGGCGTCCTTGGCCCGGTGAAATTCATCCGTCGAGATGCCGACCCACTGTTCGACGAATATATCCTTGGGGATGCGCTGGGGGTAGGGGTAGCCGAGGAGTTCCCGGACCTTCTTCTTGATCGGTTTGATCTTGTATTCCCCGGTGCACTGGCGCCTGGTCATGCCCTGCTTCCCGTCCTGGTTGAGGATGTACAGAGGCATGGACGCGAAGCGGTGCTCGGGATCTAGGGCATCATTACGGATGTTTCCCGCGGTGACGCGCAGAACGGGTATGCCTGCAGGCGCGGCTATTTCCTGTTCGAGGCGGTCGAGGTGGGAATAGACGGCCTTGGGTTCCCAGCCGGTGTCGGCGAAAATTGCGTAGTCGACCTTGGGGAGGATGCCTTCGGCGGACAGGGCGAGCATGGTGCTGGATTGAATTCCAGCGCCTAGTGAAATCGCATGGAAAGTGGGGAGCTTGGAAATAGCTGGTCCTGGGGGTGATGGGGCCGGCCCGGTTCGGCGGCGAGGCGGGCGATGCGGGCGCTGATGAGGGCGGCGTGGCGGATGGGCAAGGCGTGTGTGGTGCGGGGCAGGGCTTCGGCGTAGTCGCATGACGTCCGGTTCGTGATCATCCGAGGCCGAGGAGTGCGAGGGGGTGGCGAGGGTCGCGGTCGTTGCGGCGGAGACCAACCGCGATGTTCTTCACCCCGGCCGTGCGTAGGGCTCCGACGGCGAGGCTGCGCCCGGTGGAAGAGTCCCCTGACGTGGGCATGATGCAGGGCAGGGACGACACCGGCACACTCGGGGGGCGCATGCTGAACAACATCAAACACAACCTCAGGCGGAGAGATTTCACCCAGGGATGGTTCTGGGTGGAGGTGTTCGACGCGGTGTCCGATTTCGTACGGTCCCGCTCGGTGTGGGTGACGGTGGGTAACGCGGGCACATTCCTCAGCGCCCTGGCCGGGTTGGTGTACTACTGGTCGCGCCCGATTTGGTTCGCGGGCTACGCCGTCATCCAACTCGCCTGCCTGGCCTGTCAGGCGATCGCCTTGATCCCGGTCGTGTGGCCGGGACGGGACGACGCAGATTTCTCCGATCTCCACCAGAGCCTGACCGTGATTACCGTCTGCGGTTCGTGGATATTCGGCGTGTTGCCCGGCGCGTTCCTGCTCATGTTCTTCGACGTGGACACCAGCAGGCCGCCGTGGGCCGCCCTGTTCTTCTCGGGGATGGCCCTCATGATGGCCTGCATAGCGGGCGGGATCACCGGGATATTCCTCTCCGCCAAAAGCACACAGCTCCGCGAAACGGCCGGGCCGCCGGGCGGGCCCGACCGGGAGGACAGCGGAGACAGCGCCGACGTGGACTCGGGCGGCTTGGACGTCGACTGACCGGCCCTGCTTCCAGGACTTCGACGTTGTCGTGTGGGGCCCGGTTCATGACGGTCTGTCAACTCGGTGGTACCCGGAACGTGGCAGGCACGGGCTTCGAAGATCATGGAGTTCTCTACGCCCCGTGATCCGAGTGGAAGACCGTGCCTGTCGACGCATCATCGCTGATCCCGCGCGCCCTTGACCAGCTCCGCAAGCATCCCGAGGTCGTATCCGACGAGGTCCCGCGCCTGCTGGAGCGGCTGGCCGAGGTGCCCGACCCACGAGACCCACGCGGTGTACGGCACGCTCTGGTTGCCGTGCTCGCGCTGGCCGCGTGCGCAGTTCTGGCGGGGGCGACCTCTGTGCTGGCAGTCAGCGAATGGATCGCCGACGCCCCGCCACACATCCTGGAACCCCTCGGCATACGCCTCGACCCACTGTTCCCGAAACGGCTCCTGCCTGCGGAAACGACGGTCCGGCGGCTCCTGGCCCGCATCGACGGCGACGCGCTGGACCGGGCGGTCGGACGATGGCTCGCCGACCGCCGCCCGAAGGCGACCGGGCTGCGCGGCCTCGCAGTGGACGGCAAGAGCCTGCGCGGCGCGGCCAGAGCGAAGGGCCGCAAGATCCACCTGCTCGCCGCACTGGAGCACGCCACCGGCCTGGTTCTGGCCCAGCTGGACGTCGGCGAGAAGACGAACGAGATCACCTGCTTCCAGCCGCTGCTGGACACCGTCGCTGACCTGGCAGGAACCGTCGTCACCAGCGACGCGATGCACACCCAGCGCGAGCACGCTGACTACCTCCTCGGCCGCGGCGCCCACTACATCGTGATCGTCAAGGGCAACCAGAAGAAGCTGCGTCGGCAGCTCAAGTCCCTTCCCTGGAAAGACATCCCGCTTCAGGGACGCACCCGGGGCATCGGCCACGGCCGCTCGGAGATCCGCCGGATCAAGGTCGCCACCGTCAACAGCCTCCTCTTCCCCGGAGCCCGCCAGGCCGTCCAGATCAAGCGCCGCCGCACCGACCGCAAGACCGGCAAGACCACCGTCAAGACGGTCTACGCCGTCACCAGCCTGACCGCCGAACAGGCCACTGCGGCCCAGCTCGCCGAACTCGTCCGCGACCACTGGAAGATCGAGGCCCTGCACCATGTCCGCGACACCACCTTCGCCGAGGACTCCTCCCAGCTGCGGACCGGCAACGCGCCCCGCGTGATGGCTACCTGGCGCAACCTCGCTATCGGAGTCCTCCGCACGGCCGGAGTGAAGAACATCGCAGCCGGCCTTCGCCGCAACGCCCGCGACCCACGCCGCCCCCTCGCACTCCTCGGCCTCGGATGATCACGAACCGGACGTCATGCGACTACGCCGAAGCCCTGTGGTGCGGGGTAGGACGTCCAGTGCGGCGGCCGGGAGATGGGCGGCCAGCTGCTTGGTGTGGGCGGCGGGGATGTGCCGGTCGTCGGCTCCCGCCATGAGCAGCAGCCGGTCGCCGAGCTGGCTCAGGACGGTGAGGTCGCGCGGCTTGTAGTCGCGCAGGGACTGCCACAGGGCGGCGAGATCACCGGTCGCGGTGTGGCGGACGCCGTGGCGGCACGGCGGTGGCCCGTCGGCCGACCGGTTGGGGCCTGGGGCGAGGCGGTGGGGGTGCGTGGCGGGTAGCCGTCGGCGCAGGAGATCCACCGCGCGAGGTGCGTGGGCGCAGGTCAGGGCAGCGAGGCTGCGCGCGGCGGCCAACAGCCAGGCGCACGGGCCGCGGCCGGGCAGCACCGTCGCACCGCGTGCGGTGGGAGACAGCAGCACCATGCCCCGTACGCGGGCCAGGTGCTCGGGGTGCAGGGCGGTGAGTTCCTGCAGGACCAGGGCGCCCAGGGAGTGGCCGGCGAGCACGAGCGGTCCGGTGGGGACGAGGCGGGTCAGGATCTGGTGCAGGTCGTCGGCGAGCTGTTCGACCGTCAGCGGTGCCCGGCCTCGGGAAGTGTGGCCGTGCGCACGCTGGTCGTAGCGCAGGACGCCCAGGCCCAGACCGGTCAGGTGCCGGGTGTGCAGACGCCACAGGTCGGCGGTGACGGACGCGCCGTGCACGAGGACGACCGTCGCGCCGTCGCGACGCGGGCGCACAGGCGTATCGCGGTAGACGGACAGGGGTGTGCCGTCCGCGGCGGAGACGGACGACACCTCCGTGGCAGTAGGCGGATGGGGCATGGGCGTGGACTCCGGAAGGTGGGATCGCTGGAGGGGCAGCCGTGCGCTGAGGGCGGCGGAGACAGCTGTTGGACACCGCACTGCGCTTGTCGCTGTGAGTGGGGTGTAGGCAGGTACCTGGGCCCCCGAGACTCCGAGGGGGCCGGGCGTTCAGCCCCGTACCGCTGGCCTTTGGGCCCGAGACGATTAGCGGTGGCGTGCCCAGGGCGGCGTAGCGGTGGGCGTGGCGGCGATGGCTGGAGCTTGGTCCTGCGTCGGTACCGATGAGGGCAAAGATCCGTCGGCACGCGGCTGGTCGCTGAAGGCGTCGTGCGTGTAGTTCCAGCCGAACAGGTGGATCAACGGACCGAACGTGTCGCCGATCCCGTCCAGTCCGCCGCCGGCCAGATGGCGCGGGGAGACCAGGACGCGGTCCGTCGGGGTGAAGCTCACCGTCTGCGGCCCGCCCCCTGCTTCGTGGCAGGAGGCATCACGGCCGCTGCTCGGGCGGCAACCGTGGTGGGCTTGTGCTGGGCGAGGGCACGCCGGCCGTCGGCGGTGACGTCGAGGCGCTGGCCCTGGTGCAGGGGTGTCGTTGTGTCCACCTCGACGAGTCCTCGCTTGATCAGGGCGTTGAGGGCGGCGACGTTCACGGTGGCTCGGTCCTTGTCGATGGCGTTGAGCACGCCGTGCCGGCTGATTACGTAACGGATGCCGCCTCCGGTGGACAGCCGGGCGAGGACGGCGTACTGGCTGGCCGTGATCTCCGGCACGGGTGTCGCCTGCTGCTGTTCGGCGTGCTGTTTCAGGTCCCGGGTGATGCCGCTGGCGAGGTAGTAGCAGCCGGTGTGGGCCAGGTCGAGCTGGTGGGCGGCGTCCGCGATGTGTTCCGCCATGGCGGGGACGGCCTCCGCGTGCCGTGCCGTGCGCACGGCGGCTTCATCGGCCGGCGGGCCGGGGAACGCGGCGCCCTCCAGAGGGTTGGCCTCCAGCGCGCCAGCCAAGTCGGATGCGGCGATACTGGCGGCGAAGACGACGGAGGCGAGCGCTTCCAGGGACGGGCAGCTGCCGGGTACGGCGGCGTACTGGCTGCCGTCGAGGGCGGCCAGGCGTTCCATGGCCTGTTGGACCAGCTCGTTCGTGGACAGGATCTTCGACGTGAGCTGCTGCCGGGCGTCGGTGCCGGGTGAGAGGGTGAGTGAGCGGACTTCGCTGTGCAAGTCCTCGAAAGCGCTGCCGAGTTGCCTCAGTTGGGCGATCTCGGCTTGCAGGTCGATCTGGTGAATGGTGCTGCTCCGGGTGAGGGCCGGGGGGCTTGGTGGTCAGCGGCTGCGTCGGTGGGCCTGGTCCGGGGAGGGTGACGCGGGCGTGGCTGGACGGCGGGCGGGCGCGGGCGGGATGTCCTGGAGGGTCGGGATCCCGAGGTCGACGCGCACGCTGGCGCCGAGCGTGTAGAGGTGGGATTCGGCACAGACCACCGCACCCACGGCGTCGGATTCACCGAACTCGGCGGGAAGTGTGTACTCCCGCGTTGCCTTCGTCGAGGTGAAGCCGTGCTGGATGAGGACACCCCTGGCCCGGTCGGTGACCGCAGTGGCGGTGACCGTGCCGTTGCGGAAGCGCATGGTCGCCTCGGGCTCGGCGTCGGTGGTGCGGGGGTAACGCGTGGTCCAGGCGAGGTCGACGAGGTCCATGGTGTGGGACAGGAGCCCGTAGAAGGCGACGCCGGCGCGCTCATTTGCGTCCTCGGCGGTCCCGGGCGGCAGGAGATAGAGGGTGCGGCCCTGGTGCTGGCGGGCTGTGAAGCCTGCTGCGGTCAGGTGTCGGGCGGCGTTGCGGATGGGGCGGTTGAGGACGGCGAACGTCCATCCGTCATCGGTCGAGCCGATGAAGACGTCGTGGTGGTCGGTGATGGCTATCGGTCATCCCGGTGGCTGGGTACAGGTGGGGCAGCCCGGCGGGGTGCTCGGGCGTGGTGGGTGGTCAGGCGGCGGGGCCGTAGTCGCTTTGCTGCGGGGCGTGCTTGGCGATGGCGCGGGTGGTGATGGCCTTGGATGCGCGGGCGGAGGCGGCAGTCAGTGCGTCGGCGTCGGGCTCCGCGTACCAGGGGCGCAGGTCGAGCATGGCGGCGCGCATGCCGGTGGCGAAGCACAGGGCGGTGCCCTTGGGCAGGGCGCGGATCGCGTCCGCGGGCAGGATCCGTTCCTGCCGCATCGACACGGAGGTCGACTTGCCCGAGTCGGAGATGGAGGTCGAGGTGGTCTCCACGTCGTGGTCGCCGATGAGGCGGGAGAGTTTGTCGGCGAAGTCGGGATCGTCGATGCCGGAGCCGATCACCTTGACGGTGCTCGCGGACCACATGGCGTCCATGCCCGCGTCGCCCCAGACTTTCTGGCCCTGGCGGTAGGACTGCAGGATCGTGATAGGGATGATGCCGCGCGAGCCCAAGTGGCTGTACAGGTCGGGCAGATCGGAGATTTTGCAGACGTTGGCGGCCTCGTCGAGGATCGCGAGCATGGGCGGGTCGAGCCGTCCGCCGGCGCGCTCGGCCTGCGCGGTCGCCGCGCGCATGACGGAGTCCGCGCACGCCGCGATCAGGGCACTGGCGCCGCCGCCACCGTCCTTCGACAGCAGGTACAGAGTGTCCGTGGACGAGACGAACTCCGACGGCCGGAACTCGGACACGTCCTTCTGCGGGGTGACCCACGCCGCGATATCGCTGTTGAGGAGGGCTGCGGCGTACTGCCGGGCGGTTTCGTAGATGCCGTCCCGGGTTTCGGGCGGTCCTTCGACGGTGCCCTTGAGCTGGGCGGCCACCGCGGTGAACTGGTGGTCGCGCAGGATATCGAGAGGGGTGCGGTCGGCGGGAAAGGCCAGCCACTGCATGACGTCGGTGATGGGCCGTTCATCGAGAGCCGCGGCGAGGAACAGCTGCGACAGGATGTTGCTGCCGGCCTTGGACCAGAAGTCGCCCTGCTGGCTGGCGTCCACGGAAGCCGCGAGGAAGTGGCCGGCCAGACGGCCTGCGCCGTCGAGGGTCCTGGCGTCGGCGAGCGGGTTCCACCACATCTCCCGTTCGGCGTGGGCGATCTGCTGCGGGTCCATCGACCACGTCCGGCCGGTCCTCTGCCGTGCGTCGAGGGTGGCGGTGTAGGCGTCGCCGGCGGCCTTGTTGGAGGTCAGCAGGACGGGGCCGGGCGCGGCGAGGATCGAGGGGATCGCGAGCGAGGTGGTCTTGCCGGAGCGGGGCGCCATGATGGCGACGGCGACGTCCTCGTACCCCATGCGGACCTCGTGCTTGCTGCCCTGGAGGTTGCCGAGGAGGATGCCGGTGTCGGCGGCATGGATGTGCTTGGCGTTCTTCAGGCTGGGGCGCAGGGAGCGGGCCTTGGCGGTGATCGCCCGGGCCATCAGCGGCTCGATGTCCTTCGCCTTGGCCATGCCGGCGGTCTTCTTCTTCCGGCCAGTGCCGGAGTTCTTGTGTTGTGACCAGACGACTGCGGCGGTGAGGGCGAGGGCGATCATCACGGTGACGGGGATGATGCGGGCACCGATGAGCAGGGTCGTTTCTCCGGCGGTGGGCCAGAGCTGGTCGGGGTGCAGGAGTGCGTTGATGGGCTGGTACGGCGCCCAGGGGCCGGAGTGGGTGGCCCAGGCGGCGAGGTTGCCGCACAGCCAGGCGAGGTTGGACAGGGGGACGGCGATCGCGAGGGCGCCGAGGAGCACGTTGAAGGCGATGTCGTAGCCGTCGCTGCTGGAGGAGGCGGGGGAGGTGTGGGGCAAGGGGGGATTCCGGAGTGAGGGGTGTGGCCGGGTCAGCGCGTACGGCGCAGTGGCGGCTGCGGCCGACGCGGCGGCAGCGAGGGCGTGCCACGCCGGCGGCGGGCGGCGAGGTCCTGGACGCGCTGCTCCAGCGGATCCAGCACGCCCGGCGGGCCCGTCGGCGCGGGGGCCGTCTGGAGGTGGGGACGGGCCTGGAAGGGGAGGGCGAGCGGGTCGCGGCGCAGCGGTGCGGGGTCGGTGAGGGCGCTGGTGAAGGCGGCGACAAGGTGGAGCGGAGTGTCGGCGCCGAGGTGGGCGCGCCAGATCACCGTGTCGGGGTCGCCGGGCAGGGAGGTGGTGACGAACCAGAGGCCTTGCCCCTGGCCGGCGCGCTCGACACGGACGGGGCTGTCGGGGGACGAGGCCGAGACGTCGGAGTGTTCCAGCCAGCCGGCCGCGTACAGGGTCTCGAAGGGATCACTCGCCGCCGCCGCTTCGGGGGCGGGCTCGGTGAGGGCGTCGGTGAACGCGGCGAGGATCTCCACCGGGATGCGCGCCCCGAACCGGGCGTACCAGGCGGGGTGTTCGTCGGTGGGTGCGTGGAGGATCGTCCACCACGGTTCGTCCGGGTCCGGGTACAGGCTCAGCTCGGCCTGCTGGTCGGGCCGGACCAGATGGACGATCGGGGAGAGCGGAGTGTGGTCGTAGCGCCATCCGCCGGCCTGGTGGAGGGGCACGGTGACCCAGCGCGGGTCCCCGCCCCCGGCCAGGCAGGGCGGGGTGACGAGGAGTTCGTCGGCCGCCTCGTGAGGAAGGAAACGCATGCGGCTCACCTCCGTGCCACGGGCGCCGCGGCAGCGGGAGCCGTTGGAGCGGGTCGAGGCGCGACGGTCTCCAGACGAGGCGGGGTGCGTTGGGTCGTCGTGTGAATGGCGAGGATCACGGGGGCGTGCAGGGCCAGCTCGTTGAGTGCGTGCCATGCCTCGGCGTTGCGGGCGTCGATGAGGTCGTCGTATGCCTCTGTCCCCGGCCGGGCGGAGGGCGGCAGGTCGTCGAGGCGGGCGCGATAGTCCTCTTCGAAGGCGTCGAGCTGGTCGAGGGCGTCTTCGGCGCCCGTCAGGTGCCACGGCCAGTGGGACTGGACGGCCCGGGCGGGGAGCTGCTGGAGCTGGACTTCGGCGGTGGAGATCAGCTCGCGGGCGAAGGGGCGGATCTGGGCGGCGGCGATCCAGGTGTCGGCGTCGCGGCGGGCTGCGCGCCGCCCGTAGGACTCGTCGTCGTACGGCCAGCTGTCGGGGTCGGTGTGCTGGTCGGAGTAGGCGTCCCACGCGGCCAGGATCTGTTCGCCGGTGTGGAGGAACGCGGCGAGCTGGTCGAGGCGCTGCTGGTGGATGACGCTCGGAGGGGAGGGTGGGGAGGCCACAGGGGGTCTTTCATCAGTCATCGGGTGTGAGCCGCCGAGGAGTTGGAGGCGCCGACGTGAGCCGAGGAGGGGGTGGTGTCCAGCCGCTGACGGCGTCGCGCGGCGCGGACCTGGGCCTGGATGTGCTTGAGGCGCTGCTGGTGAGCGTCGGCGACATCCGTGCCGGTCCGACTGGTTCGCTCGTGCTGGACGTCGTGGTGCCAGTTGTGCCGGCCCCAGCCGCGCAGCAGCGGTTCGGCGCTGGTCAAGGCGGCGATGAAGCCGGCGATGGCCTGCGCGGGGGCGTGTCCGTCGAGCCAGCCGCTCCAGACCGGGCGACCGTCGAAAGCGGACTCGGCGGCGTCGGCGGGGTACTCCCGGGTGCGGATCCGCCAGGAGAACGAGGAGGAGATCTCGTCGTCGTAGGGGCGGCTGTATTCAACGACCGCCCGTCGGTCGAGCGAGCGGGCCTCGAAGCCGGTTCCGTTCTCGCTCTGGGTGACGCTCCAGCCCGCTGTGCGGAAGTGGTCCCACGGATCGGGCGGGTCCGCAGGGGCAGGGGTGAGGAGCGTGTCGGTGAGTCCGGCCAGGATCTCGGCCGGGACCTGGTGGGTGAACGAGGCATACCAACTACGGGAGTTGGGCGGCTCGACCGTGAGGCGCCACCAGCTGCCGGACGGGTTGAACTGGGGTGCGGCTTGCAGCCGTGCCTGCAGGTCGGGGCTGGTGACCTCAGTCTCGGGGGAAGCCGGGTCGGAGGTGATGGTCCAGCCGGCGGCGAGCAGGGCGTGGGTGACGTGGCGGGCGTCACCGGGGCCCGCGAGGTGCCGGGGACTGGTGGAATGCAGGATCGTCGACTCGTGGTCGCGTCGGAAGCCGGCCAACTGTCGCTCGGTCACCGGCATGTACCGCTCCCCCCGCCATCGCCGTGCACGGTACGGATCGGGGCCTGTTCCAGCAGGCTCAGTGTCTTGCTGAGCGGGTTGCGCAGCTGATCGACGGCCGTGGCGGCGTCGAGATACTCGCGCACCAGGTCGGTCACGGTCGCGTCCCACGGGACGTCGGCGTGCTGGGCCAGGAGCCGGGAGACCTCACGCAGGACCTGGGCGACGGTGTCGATGAGGGCGGGGGCGGCGTGGACGAGCGGGGCGAGCAGAGCGGCGGCTTCGGTGTTCTCCGGGCCGGTGCGCAGATGGGCGGTGAGCCGGGCCAGGCTGTGGACAGCCCTGTGGATATCTTCGGCGGTGAGGGCGTCGTCAAAGGTCAGGTCGGTCATAACTTCCTCGTGCGTGGGGGTGGGAAACGGGCGCCTGGCGAGGGCTGCCCGAGGCGGGTCAGCGGCGTCGGCCACCGGCGGTGGCGTACGCGCCCGCGGTGCGGGACGGCTTGCGGGCGCCGGTGGTGGCGAAGCGGGCCCAGGTAGCGGCGCGGGCGGCGGTGATACGGGCCTGCTGCCAGGCGGAGAGCTGGGAGGGCAGCACCGAGACGGACGTGGTGCGGACCCGGCTCGTGGGCGGGACATGTCCGCGCGGTCGCATCACCGGCTGCGGGTCGGCCAGCGCCGTGGCGAATGCCTCGATGAGATGCAGCGGGGTGGTGGGGGTGAACACCGCGTCCCAGGTCTGCCCGTGTTCCGTGCGGGCCCCGGCCCACCACAGGTCCTGGCCGCGCTCGCCGGGACGGTACTGCAGCCAGGTGTCGCGGCCGGGATGGACGGCGGTGAACGACTGGTCCTCGCCGCGCTCACTGGTCCAGCCCTGTTGCTCCAGCGGAGCCCAGACGTTGGGCGCGTGTGCGGAGCGGGGGCGGGTGAGGGCGTCGGTGACGCCGGCCACGATCTCCACCGGGGTCTGCCGGCCGAAGGTGGCATGCCACGCCGGCTGAGCACCGGCGGCCTTGCCGGAGATGGTCCAGCCGCCAGGCTGGGTGTGCGGGTCGTAGCCGATACGGATCGTGCGGTCGGGGCTGTCGAAGACGAACGGGCCGCCTTGGCGGGAGGAGTCCTTCCAGCCGGAGGCGCGCAGGAACTCGGTGACGTGGCCGAGGTTGCCGCCGCCGGCGAGATGACGGGGTTCGATGAGGTAGTGCTGCTCGGCCTGTTCGCCTCCGGCGCGTGGTGTGCGCCAGCCGGTCCACTGTTTCCTGCTCACCGGCGTCTCCTCACGACCATGGCGGTCGGCACCGGTTTCGGCGCTGTCGTGGGAGCTGGTGCCACGGCGCTGGCGAGGGCGTCGAGGGCTTCGGTGTGTTCGTCGAGGTCGAGGCCGATGTCGTGGAGTTCGTTGGCGACGCGGCCGACAGCGAGCCAGACTTCGGGCGGGAGGATGCCTTGCTCGGAGGTGCGTTTGGCGAACTGGGAGCCGGTGGCCATCAGTTGGGTGAAGTGGCCGAGGATGCCGACGTCGCGGTCGAGGACGGTGGCGAGGATGTGGGCGGCCTCGCGAGGTGGGGCGAGCGCGAGCTGACTGGTGAGCTGGCCGAGCTGTTCGGCGATCGCGCGGGCGTGGGGGACGGAGTGGAGGGGCGGGTCGGTCACGGGCCTCCTGGAGGCAGACGGGTGGGGGTCAGGTGTGGTGGCCGAGGCGCCGGGATTCATCCAGCGCGGCCTCGGGCCGCCCTCCGGCAAGCTGATGGGCCTGGGCGGGGGCGCGCACGATGCAGGCGCGCAGGTAGCGGCGGAAGAGGAAGACGGCCAGACGAGGCCGGCGCTTGGCGGTGATCGGCGGTGGCGTGGGGCGAGGGGAGGTGCGGGGTACGGAAATCTCCTGAACGGGGTGGTGCGGTGCACGTCGACGAGAGGGGTGAGGCTCACCGCGTGCGGGTGGCCGGCGTGCGTCCGATTGGGTTCGGCGGCGGTGTGGCGGGGCCTGGTCCGGTGACGCGGCGGCTGCGGACGTCGGCGATCCGGGCCTTGAGTAGCGCCTGCTCGTCTTCATGCGTGTGTGGTGTCGGGGTGAGACGGGTGTAGGGCCCGCAGCCGTACAGCGGTGTTCCGATGGCCATCCGCGGCAGCGGATCGTCGCTGGCGAGGCTGCGGGTGAACGCGGTGACGATGCCGGGCGGGGTGCGGGTGCTGAAGGTGGCTGTCCACCACCGGTACCCGTTGACGGTGCAGGCGGCGCGCCAGGGTCTCGGTGCGCTGGGGTGAGCGGGTTCCTCGGTGAAGTGGACCAGGCCGTCCGGTGACACGGCCGAGGCCCCGGGACTGGTGGCCTGCTCGGTCCAGCCCGCTGCACGCAACGGGTCGAGGACTGCCCGGTCGCCGGTGGGCGGCGGCTGGAGCAGGGCGTTGACCATGGCGGTGATGTACTCGACGGGCATGTGCGCGCCGAGGAGCACTGCCCAGTGCTGCCCGTCAGGGGTGGTGGCGTGCAGGGTCCAGGCCCAGTCCGCGCGTCGGTTGAGGATGACGTGGAGGCGTCCGTCGGGGCTGGCCAGGGCGGTGTGCTGGTCGATTGTGGACACGTTGCGCCAGCCGTGGCCGTGCAGCAGCAGCTCGGTCAGGTGTTCCCAGTCGCCGCCGCCGGCGAGGTAGCCGGGCGAGGCCAGGACATACGGGACGGCCTGCGGCGGACGTTGGGGCACCGGGGCGTGGACTCCTGTGGGACGGGCCGAGGGCCGGGGTGATTCAGCCACGCGTACGGCGGGGCCGGGCGGTCGTCGCGGGCGAGGCGGTGGCCGGTGCCGCTCGCTGGGTGCGGAGTTCGTCCGCGGCGCTGAGGTAGGCGGCTTGGTCAAAGAGGTAGTCGGGGATGTGGACGACGTATCCGGCCGCGAGCAGTGGGGGGACGGCGCGGGTGGCCAGTCGCTTCTTCTCGTCCTCGCTGAGGTGGCTCGGGGCCTCGTGCCAGGCGTAGGTCGGGCCCGCAGTGCCTGCGGGCGAGACGGTCTTGCGTTCGAAGCCGAGCCGGTCGAGCAGGGCAAGGAGTTGTTCGGGGGCGCCGGTGGGGGTGTCGGCGTGGACGGTGTCGGTCAGGGGCTTGCGGTAGATCTCGACGTCGGTGCCTTCGTCGTCGGCACGGTTACCCATCGGGTGGATGCTCCTATGGCGGAAGAGGGGCAGTCAGCGGCTCCGGCCGGGCGCCGCGGGGACGGGCTTGGCCGTGGTGCCGGGGGATGGAGCAGATGCCGGGATACGGGCGGCCTGGTTGCGGATGTCTTGGAGCCGCTGGGTGTGGCGGGACAGGCCGTTGACCGTGTCGATCAGCTGCTCAGCGGGGGCCGCTGGCTGTCCGGCGTCGTGGAGGCGGTCGTCCCAACGCGTCCAGAGAGACACCAGGATGTCGCGCAGGCGGGGCAGCACACCGTCGTCGGGAGCGACGATCTCGGTGAGGATGGAGGCCCGTTCGTGGCCGCCGCTGGCGTTGCGGGCGCGTTCGGCGAGGTGGTCCAGGTAGCGGTGGGCGGCCTGCCGGTCCTCGTCCCGCCTGCTCAAGGTGTTGAGGGCGGGGTCGAGGTGGACGCTGTAGCCGGCCTGCAGCAGGGCCAGGGCCGCGGCGGTGGCGCCGGTGCGCTGCTCGTCGACAGCCATGGTGTGGGGCTGGCGGTGGTAGGGGCCGCGAGGGCCGGGGGCGTCGATGAATCCTCCGGCCGTCTGGAGAATGCCGGCCGCGCGTTCGTCGCCGCCGATGGCGACGACGAGCTGCGTGCGCGGATCGCGGGTGATGGTGATGTAGCTGAGGACGAAGAACTCCGGCGCGCCACCAGGGGCCCGGCCTGTCACCGGGTTCGGTGCGGGGCCGGAGTCGGCGGGGCGGGCCGCTGGGCAGGTGTGATGTCCAGCGCGGCCCGGCCTGTCGGGCGGGACAGGAGGACGCCGACACCCAGCTCGGACAGACGGTGGCCGGCTGCGCGGACGGACGCGGCCACCCGGGCTGAGTCGCCGTCGGACAGTACAAACACGTTCCGGCTTGTGTCGAAGGTGAAGCCGTACTCGGTCAGGGCCCGGGCGATGTCGTCGCGATCGGGCTTGGCGACGACGAGGTCCTCGCCGGACCAGGTCATCACGACGCGCTGCTCGTCGGCCAGGGCCGCAGCAAGGCGGGAGGCGTTGTCCCGTACCTGGGCGAGGGCCTGGGCATAGCGGGGCAGCAGACGCAGCCGGACGTGCTTGGCGGCGTGGAAGGGGTCCGCGTCGACGGCGATGCCGTCGGGCTCGCGAATGTCGCGGAACGCCTCGATGGGCAGGTCCTTGGGCGCCATGGCGGCGATGAGGAAGCCGTCGTCGTGGCCCTTGCGGTCCATGACGAACAGCCGCGTGCCGTCCACGCGCCGGGTCAGGACCGCGCAGTGGTCGAGACTGTACTCGGCCATGGCATCGGCGACCTGGTCCATGTCCCAGACATCGACGGCCAGTTCGTCGTGGTCGTTGTCTTCGCGGTCGGGGTGGTACTGGCTGCTCCACTGGCCGGGCAGTTCGCCGGCGAGGACGGCGGCGAAGGAGGCGAGAGAGTCATCGGGGGCGTGCAAAGGTCTCCTCGGGAAGGGACAGGCGGGTCATCTCCGGCGGCTGGTGGGGACCGGCGCGGTGGGGAGGGGACCGGGGCTGGTGGGGATGCGGGGTGGCGGGCAGGCGCAGACGGCGGAGGCTTCCGTCTCGCCCGGGCCGGTCTCGGCCGTGCACGGCCGCCGGCCGGGGTGGGGCGTGTGCCGGCCGACGAGGTCGGTGCGGGTGTGCGCGAGGTCGGACCGGACGATCCGCAACCGTTCCTCGGCGAGGTAGCGCAAACGCCGGGCGGTGTACTGGTCGGAAGGCTGGCCGAGTCCTTCGAAGAAGTCGGCTGCCGCGACGAGTACGTCGCCGAGGGCGGTCAGGATGCCGTCATGGGTGGCGGTCAACTCGGTGAGGATGTCGGCAGCCTCGTCGGTCGTGGTCGCCTCGCGGAGACGATCGGCGAGGTGTGCGACCTGGGCGCCGAGGGGCCGGTAGTACGGTTCCCGGCGGTCGGTGTCGAACGCCTCGTCGCAGTCGACGTGGTAGCTCACCGCACACAGCCGGGCCACCGCGCGGATGGCGATCCGCTGCTCCTCGGCCTCGTCGAGGCCGGTGGGCAGGCGGTGGTAGCGCTCGTGGAGCCGGGCAACGAGGACGAACCCGGTGCGCTCCAGGATGCTGTGGGCTTCGGGATCTCCTCCGCGGGCAAGGACTTCGCCGGAATGAACATCGCGCCGGAGAGTCAACAGACGGTCGGCCAGGGCCAAAGGGGCAGAAACTTTCTAGGGAGTTGAACGAGTACGAGCAGATGCGGTCGGAGGCCGCGGGACAGGCAGCGCGGGTGGCGGAGCTGTCCGGTCAGGCGTGGCAGCCAGGTCTGCGACAACGGCGTCGAGGTCCTGCTGGATGCCGTACAGGCGGCGGGCGATCCATCCCAGCTGGTGTTCCATGGCGGGACCGTAGGCGTGGGGAAAGGCGCCGAGACGGTGCGCCGCGTACTCGACGAGGCCGCGCCCGGTGACCAGCGGCCCGGTGGCATCGGCGAGCTGGTGCAGCAGCTCGGCAAGCTGCCCCGTCGTCTCGGCAGCCGAGTGCACGGCGGCCGGGAGAGCAGCGTGCGGCGAGGACCGGGCAGGCAAGGGCCCAAGGAGGCTGAGGGCCGTCTCCAGGCGCCGGCACTCCGCCGCCAGCCGGAGGAGCAGGCCGGGCTGGGAAGTCCACGTGCCGTCGGGAAGGATGAGGTTGGCGATCAGATCGAGGCGCCGGGGCTGAGCCTGGACCGCGATCCAGCGGCAGCTCCGCGTGTCGCCGGGCGTGGCGATGCCGACGGCGCGAGCGAGCCGGTGCGCGATCTCGGACCACTCCGGGCCGGTGAGCTGGCGGTCGTCGAGGGCGAGACGCACGTCGGCGTGCCAGATGGCGAATCGGTCCTTCCGGGGACTCGTGGCGCGGGGATACTCCCACGACGGCGTGTCCAGGTGGTCCGCCCAATCCTGCGATGTCCAGATCTGCTGCTCGTCGTCAGGGGCGACAGGGGCCAGGCCCGGCCAGTGGGCGACCACCGTGTGCCCGGTCAGTCCCTCCTGATCGGACACGGGACGTCCGAGGGCCTCGGTCAGCGCTTCCGTGGCGTACGGGCTGCGGGTGTGCACGCGAGGGATCATTCCGGGCCTGCTTCCGCGTGGCGGCCGACGAGGCGCTGGACGTCGCGGGCCGAGGCGATGAGGGAGCGTTCGCGGACGAGGTCGGCGTGGACGGATACGTCGCCAGGCGGCAGCAGGTCCAGTGCGCGGTCGATCGACTCCAGAGCGGCCTGATACTCGCCGAGCCCGCGCAGGGCGCCGGCCTCACGGAACAGGGCGATCGGGTCGGTGCGCGAGGCGAACGGCGGCCGGCCGAGGATCTGCAGCATGCGCTCCTCACGCCCAGGCAGATCGTGGCCGAGCCACAGTCCGTGCAGCAGCACATGCAACGTCTTGACGTGGTCGCCGGCGTCGTCGAGAACCTGCTGCATGAGGGGGAGGCCCTCGGACCGGGACTGCCCCAGCAGGGCGAAGGCGTACAGGGCGCGGCTGTAGCAGTCCAGGCCCTCTCGCTCCTGAAGCGAGAGCTGCTCGACGAGCAGGGCGAGGGTAGGGCAGCGGAAGTCGTAGCGCAGGGCGCTCAGGTACAGATGCCGATACGCCGTAGTCGTGATCGGGTCCGGCCCGGGCGCGAGGGTGTCATCGGGGTGCAGGAGGCCCAGCACGCTGTGGCCGGAGGCCCGTGCGGTCCACGCGGCGTCGGCGCACAGCTGCGCGGATTCCTGCCAGGTCGCGTCGAGTTCGCTCAGATTGGCGGCCAGCTGCGCGGGCCAGTGGGGTGCCGGGATGGCCGAGGTAGCTTCGGCACCGGCACGCAGCAGGGTCAGGGCCCTTCCGGGGCGGCGGGTGGGGAGAGTCACCGGCCACCTCGGGCGTCGGCGAGGTGGACGAGCTGGTTGAGGGGGGTGAGGGAGTACCAGCCGCAGTCGAAGGACCCGCTCCCGACGGGCACCTTGGGCAGGACGTAGTCCTCCAGGGCGCGTCGGTAGATCAGGCAGTCGGGGCAGTGGCGGGAGAGGTGGATCATGTAGCGGGGGTGGGCGGTGATGAAGGTGCGCTCGCCGCCCCTGGGGTTGCGCAGCCGCCAGCCGTCCTCGTCCGTCGGCAGGTGCCAGGAAGGAGCGACGATCGTCATGACGTCGCCCGACAGCCTGCCGTCGGCGACGCCGGTGGGGATCACAACGGTGTCGCCAGGGGCGAAGTGGGCGTGGGTGATGTCCCGTTGGGCGGTCAGCGGCTCCAGGGACGGTCTCCAAGCGGCTGGTATGTGCGAGGGGCCGGGAGCGTCGGGCACAGCAGGGGTCCTTCCACGAGCGGCACGGGGTGGCGGTGGAAGGTCAATGCTCCGGAGGATCCCCGGTTTCGATAACCGGGGATCGTCGGGTATAACCGCTGGTCGGCTACCGGTACGGGTTCTCGGTGCCGCGGTCGTTCTCGGTTCTGGCGTCGAGGAGTTCGGGCAGATCGGTGCCCTCGGCATCGCGCTGGTCGATCCACCATCCGGCCCGGGTGACGGTGCGGACCTTCTCCTCCAGGACGGTCCAGTCGGTCTCGTCCCAGGTGCCCTCGGTGACCAGGGCGGCGTATGCGCGGGTGACCAGCTGATGGCGGGAGCGCTCGCCCCAGCCTTGGGCGCGTTCGGTCCCCTCCAGCGGCGGCATCTCGAACTGCTCGGCCCACACGGTAGCGGCCTGCTGTTCTTCGATTCGCTTGGCGGCCAGCCACTCCTCCTTACCGGCGCTGTCGCCGTCGCGGGCGGCCTTCCAGCATTCGGTGCAGTCGCGTTCGGTGAGCCAGCGGGCGAATCCGGCGCGTCGGTCGGCGGGACGGTCAGACAGGTCATGCGTGATTTCGTGTCCACAGGCGTGGACGACGGTCCAGGTCTTCTGGACCCCCGGGGAATTCCGTTTGGTGGGCGTTGCGTTCGAGGTCGGGCTGCTGGTCTGGGGCTTCAAATCGAGTGTCTTTCGTTGGCGGTTGGGGTGGTGGCCTGCGTCGTTGCGGAGGGCCGTGCGTCAGATGCACGATTCGTGCGGCGGCCGGAGGTGGTCTGGAGTGCTTGGCGGTGGTCTCGGGGACGCTTCCGCCTTCTGCGTCGTCTCAGCGTGTCCTGCGGATGGCGTCTGTGGCCGCCTTGGCGATGGCGACGGGAGCGCTGGAGGGCTGGGGCAGGTGCAGCAAGGTGGTCCCCGGCAAGTGGTGGGACTTTGCGGTGAGGGTGAGTTGGAGTACGGCGCAGCCGGCGGTCGTGAGCTGCTGGACGCGGGTGACGGCAGAAGCGGTTTCGTCGCTGCCGTAGTGGGCGTCGGTGACGATCACGAGGAGGCGGCCGGCGCCGGGGCGGCTGAGTTCGAGGCCGTGGTCGAGTGCGTCGATGGCGTCGCCGAGGTTGTGGTGGCCGCCGTTGGCATCGAACGTCGTCACGCGCTCTGGTGCTCGGTGGGTGGGTCGGGTCAATGCGGTCAGGTGCCTGTCATAGGCGATGGTGGCGGTGAGGGAGTCGGGGTCGGTCAGGGCTGCTGCGCGTGCCACGATCCAGGCAGCGGACGCGACGGGCGCGCAGGCGGCACGCATGGAGCCGGAGACGTCGACGGCGATACCCACACGCAGCGGTGGGGTGGGGGTGTTGCGGCGGCGGGTGTGGGTGAACGGTTGTGCGGTGGGGACCGACCCGGCCGCGCGCTGGGCGTCGCGGGCGAGGGCCGCGCGCATGTTGAGGCGGCCGGGCGGGGTGGGGCTGGTGGTCCGCTCCTCGGTCCGCTCGCGGTAGGCGGCGGCACGCAGGGCGCGGCTCAGGCGCGCGGCGGCGCTCTGCTCGGCGGCGGTGGGCCTGCGGGTGCCGGTGACCGGGTTGCCGTGGGGCGCCGGTGTGCCGTCGGGGGTGACGGTGGTGCCCCGGGCGTTGAAGACCGACTTGGCGGTGGCGGCGGCTTTGCGTCGCTGGCTGGCCCGCTGGGCGCGGTCCTGAGCCTGCGCCTTGGACTGCGCGGCGATGGCGTTGGTCGCTGCGGCCTGTGCCGCGAGGTCGGCGGCGTCGGTGGCGGCCGTGCTGTCCATGACGACCCCCACGGCGCCGGACAGCAGATCGGTGAGGTTGTCCGGCACGGGCAGGGCGGGGGCCGCGGTGTCCAGAGCGTCGCACCATTCTTGAGCGTGCGCGAGCATGGTCGTGGCGTCGTGGTCGGCGCACTGGTGGGCTGCGGTCCAGATGCGGGTGAGGGTGGCCAGCAGGTTTGCGCCGAGCACCTTTTCGCACAGATCGGCGACGGCCCGGGTCTCGCCGGCGTCCAGGATGCCGACGTCACGGCGGCCGAGGATCAGGGCGGCCACGGCGGCGGCGTGCTCGATGCCCTTCAGGGTGGGGTGGGCGATGTCGGGCATGACCAGGGTTCGGGCACTGGTGCGCAGGTACGTGCGGTCCGTGGGCCGCGTGATCAGGTGTGCGCCTTCGACACGGCTCTCCTCCAGCAGGAGCGCGGCCTCGACGACACGGGGGTCCGCTCCGGCAGGCTGTGTCCAGACGGAGTGGGCCGCGTGCGCGGCCTCGTGGACGAACACTCCCCAGGCGGCGGGATACCGCTCCTCGTCGCCCACGATCCGCGGATGGATCTCGTGGGGCTTCAGCGGGGCGAACAGGCCGGCGTCGAACTCGACCTCGCCCAGAGTGGGGAAGAACGCGGCCGGTGCGCCGCTGCGCGTGCCGGGGCGGCAGGTGACGAGGAGGTCCTGGCGGCCGGAGAGGTCGACCAGCCGGTCGCCGAGTTCGGCTCCCACGCGCAGCCACGCGGCCGGGGAGGAACGGGGCTTTGCGGGCGGGGCGCCGTCGTCGTCCCATCGCGCGAGGTCGGCGTCGTCGTCCCGGGTGGTGGCGGGGGACTGGACGTGGTGGTGGGCGCTCATCGCGAGCGGCCCCGGTGTGCGGAGCCGGTGCTGCCCGGGGGCTGCCGGGCAGCCGAGGCGGGGAGCTGCTTGCCGAGGGTGAGAGGAGCGATCTTCTTGACGCCGACTGCCTTCATGACGGCGTCGGCGACGGCGTCGCGATCCTCCACAGGAGCGATGCCGACCAGGTTCGCCAGCGCGGCTTTGGTGCCGAGGACGGCCTCGGTCTTCTGGTAGCTGAGCAGTTCCCGCAGTTGGGGGGCCCAGCCCAGCTCGCCGAGTTCGACCTGGTGGGCGAGGTGCCGGGCGACCCGGACCACCCGTGCATCGATCCTCAAGGCCAGGGCGAGGTCATAGTCCGTGCCGATCTGGATCTGCACGCTGAACCGGCTCGCGAGCGCCTCCGTCAACACCGCGCCGTGGACGCCGGGATTGTGGCCCGCCACCACGTAGAAGCCCGGCTCGGCCTTGATGGTCTCGCCCTTGTGGGCCTTGACCTGGATCTGCCTGCGCCCGTCCATCGCGGGATACAGCGCCGCCAGGACCTTCGGTGAGATCAGGGTGGCATCGTCGATCAGCAGGGCGCGGCCCTCGGTCATCGCGGTGACCAGCGGACCGTACTGGAAGACGTAGGCTCCCGCGTCGTCCTGTGTGTACTCGCCGATCAAGTCGCCGACCGTGGTGTCGCCGTCACCGGCGACGGTGAGCAGGTCCTCGAACGCCGCCTCGACCAGGCTCGTCTTGCCGGTGCCCGGAGGGCCGTAGAGCAGCACCGGCACGTCGGCGTCGCGCAAGCGATTCAGCGCCTCGACGTCGGGCAGATCGGCCAGCTCCCGGGGGTGGTAGAGCTGGCCCCCCGCGCGGCGGATCGGTCCGGTCTGCCTGGGAGTGGCTGTGGCGGGAATGGTCGTGCGGGCGGTGGCCGTCTGGGCGCGGGGAGCGTGGGTGCCCGGTGGGCTGATCACAGCGGTCCGCGCGGCTGCGGCGGTTTTCGCGTTCGCGCGGAACTCCGGTTGTCCACTTCCGCCTTGGTCGGCCTCGCCGCGTCGCACCAGGGTGAGGGCGGCGTTGCGGACGGCGCCGTGGGAGTGGCCCAGCTGCCTGGCCATGTCCCCGATGGTGAGCGTGTCCGCCGGCCGGTCGGCCAGCAGTCGGGCCACCTTGGCCCGTAGTTCGCCGCCCTTGGTGCGCGCTGGACTGGTAGGCGTTCCGGGTGTGGTCAAAACGAGGGTCCTTCAACAGGTGCGGGTGCGGGCGGGTTGGCGATGCGCTGGAGAGGCTGGCCGCTCTCGGAGGGGACCACGGACTGTGCCGGCATCGGTGACCGGGCCAACCGGGGCGTACCGTCGGCGCTCACCGGCCGGCCGAGGGCTCGGTCCAGGTGCAGGGGATGGCCGGCGACGAGCAGCTCGCCGGCTGCCGAGCATGCCCGTGCGTCCGCTGCGTACCGGGTTCCGTCGCTCGGCAGGCGCAGCCTGGCGTCTCTTCGAAGCCGTCCTGGAGCAGGATCCGCCGGGCGGCGGCGTTGTAGCCGGTGGTGGTGATCTCGCCGGTGATGGTGTGCCGGATCGTCATGAACGGCTCTGCTGGTGCTTCGGGCAAGGCGGATCTCCTATCGGTGGTGGCGGGAAAGCGGTGGGGTGTTGGTCGAAGGCGAGGCGGGCCCGGGCTTCCAGCACATCAACGGTGCGTCGCTGGACCACGAACGATGGGCAATGACTGCCGACCTGCTCCAGGGCGGGCCTCACCGCCCCGCAGCTACCTGACTCGCCTTTCCGCACGTTCTGATAGCCGGGTGTACCAACAACGGCCATGGGCGGGGATTCTCCTTGCGTTGGGATCGGCGTGGGCGTCGGCGGGGTCAGGGGGTGCGGGAGGCGGGTGCGTGCTGCTGGGCGAACTGCTCGGCGGCGCGTTCGAGGAGGTCCGCCTGGCGCCGCGGGGTCCTGCGGGCAGCGGTGGCCAGGACGCCGTCGATACGGGCATCGAGGGTGCTGACGGCGTCCAGACCTGCGGCGCGGGCGACGGCCAGGCGCAGTTCGGCGTCGCCCCAGGGCCAGTGCTCGGTCCTGGGCACCGGGGTGGTCTCGTCGCCGCCCAGGGACGAAGCCAGGCCGCGCAGGTAGTGGCCGCCGTCGCTGAGAATCTCGGCCAACGGGATGTCGTCCTCGACCATGAAGACGCCGTGTTGCAAGACCGTGAGGACGGCGCAGCGCAGCAGGGCCGGCTCGTCGCGGTCGGGCGAGGTACAGACCGCACAGTCCTCGATGTGGTGGTCCCAGACGGAAGAAGACGGGTGGGGCAAGGCGGAAGGGCCTTTCAGAGGTGAGGGATGGGAAGCGGGGCGGCGGCGACATCCACGGGGAGGTGGGCGTGTCGGACTCGGACCAGCGGCGGTCGTCCCATTCGGGGGCCCGCGGGTCGTGTCGCTGTCGCTGGGGTGGAAAACAGAGGGGTGGGACGACGGCGGTGGGTTCAGTGGCCACCACGGGCGGTGATGCGGTGGCGGGCGGCGGCGAGGACCGTCAGGGCGAGGGCGGCTCCGGCCGCGGGCAGGGCCGCGGCTGTGAGGCGGTGGGTGGCGAGGGCCCCGGCCAGGGCGGTGCCGGCGGCCTGGCCGACGCCGACCGAGGCGATCAGCCATGCGTACGCTTCGGTTCTCCGCTGAGTTGGCACGAGGGCGTCCGCGGTCGTGAAGCCGCAGGCGATCACCACAGTGAGGAACATGCCCGGCACGGTGACCACGACGGTGGCCATGTGAGGGCCGGGAAGGGCGAGCAGTGGCAGCCACCCGGCGCAGAATCCGGCCGCGGCCGACAGCAGCTGGACGATGGGTGAGCCCGGCCAGGCTCGGCGGGCGTAGAGGAGTCCGCCGAGGAAGCTGCCGGTGGCGAAGGCGGCTGGGATCAGTCCGGACAGCAGATCCATGTCGTGCAGTTCGGCCATGGCCACCGCCCAGACGTTCCTGGCGCCGAGGGCGATTCCGAAGCTGGCATGGGCCAGGAAGACCAGCGACAGGGGCGTGCTGTGCAGCCCAGCCGCGGCGGAGCCAGCGGTGTGCTGCGGGCGCCAGGTGCGGGACGGGGGCGCGGTGAGCACCACGGTCGTGCCCACAAGGCCGAGCACGACGGTCGCGAGGATCGCGGCGCGGGGACCGTAGGCGGTGGCGAGCGCGGCGACCAGGAGCGGGCCGGCGATGTAGAGCAGGCCCTGGGAGCCGGTGTCGAGCGCGAGGGCGACCCGGCGCCGGCCAGGGTCGGGCAGGACGGTGGGCCACAGGGCCCGCATTCCTGCCTCCAGGGAAGGGGAAGACAGGCCCGCGAGCACGACCGCGGCTAGCGCGAGAGTCGGATCGTCTCCGACCAGCAGGAGCAGCAGACAGCCGGAGTTGATGACTGCGCCGGGTGCGGACACCGGCATCTGGCCATGGCGGTCCATCAGGCGGCCTTTGACCGGCTGGGAGAGTGCGCCAGCCAGCCCGTACAGGGCGCTCAGCAGTCCGGCTGAGGCAAGGGAGGCACCTTGGGAGGTGATCAGGAGCACGATGGCCACGGGCGCCATGCTGTTGGGCATGCGTCCGATGAGAGTGCCGCCGAGCAGCCGGGCGACATGCCGGCTGCCCAGCACAGCGCGATAGGAAGTCGAGGCGGCGGCCGGGGCCTGGCCCGCCGCATCATCAGTCGTGGTCAATTGAGGAGACGTGTTTCCATTCAAGGGATCAGCGGCGAGGGCGCCGGGTACTACCGGGCGGTGCGGGCTGGGCGGTCATCGCGGCCTTCGTACGGCGGGTCGTCGGCGGCGCGGATCCGTCGGGCGGGCCGGGTCGCAGGTCCGGGTCGAGGTCGACGTGGTAGCGGGCGGCGGTGAGCATGTCGGCCGCCCAGCTGGCGTGTTCGTTCTCCCAGGCGCGGCCGAGGTCGAAGGGCAGCCGGACCCACTGCCCGCGCAGCGTTGGAAAGGTCATGAATCCGGCGCGGGCCAGGATGCGTGCGGCGAACTCGTCGTACAGTCCTTCGACTTCGACCTCGCCGCCTTCGCCGCGGGTGATGCGGATCGGCTCGCTGGTCAGGTTCACCGGCTCCGTCCTTGACCGGCAGCCGGGGCTTTACCTGCGGCGGCCGGCGGCGCCGACGGTGCGGCGTTGGCCAGGGCTGTGATCCGGGAGGGGCGTACGGCGGCGGCCCGTGCGATGCGGGAGCGCCGTTCGGCCAGGTCGTTGCTGGCCGTCGGCCGGGGTGGAGCTGATGCGTGGGCGGGATCGAGCGCGCTGTCGTCCCGCACGCGGTAGCCGAGGTTGCGCAGGTCGTGGACGGCTTGGCGGGTGCGGCGCAGCCCGTCGCGGTTGGGCTCGGTGAGCCGGTACAGGCCCGGCGAGAAGGGGACGGGCTCGAACTGCTCGCGGACGAGCAACCATTCGGCCAGGTGGGGCGTGAAGCTCGGAGCGGCGGTGGCGACGAAGCCGTGTTCGGGATGGTGGCGGAAGCGGAAGTGGTCGGACAGAGGGGGATCCTTTCTGCTGGTCAGCGGCGAGGGGCTGGTGGATGTGAGGGGCGTGGTACGGCGGGCTGGGCGCAGGGAACGCTCCCGCCGACGGGCGGCCGGGTGGGGCCGCTGGGTCCGGCCGAGCGCGCGATGCGCACGAACGCGCCGCGCCCGGCGAGCCAGGTCTCGATGGCGGGCACCGCCTGCAGGCCGAGCCGGGTGCGTACTTCGGCCGGCGGCACCAGGCGCCAGGGCTGGGCCGAGCCGGGGTGGTGTCAAAGCCGCCAGGCGTCGAGTGCTGCCTGGCTGGCGGCAAGGGTCTCGCTCAGCTGGGCCACGATGTCGGCGTCGGCGGAACGTCCGGTGACCGTGACACCGCAGGCCGGGGGCGTGGGTGAGGACAGGCTGGAAGGTGCGCCAGGCGCGCTCGGCGAAGGTCCTGTTCGCCTCCCTTCGTCCGTGGCCGTCGAGGAGGGTGCCGTCGCTGGAGCGGCCGGATACCCAGATCGCCGTCACCTCGTCGTACTCGGCGCGCAGTTCGTCAAGTGCCGTGATCACGGCGTCCAGACGCCGTTCGTGCAGGGCCCGGTGGTAGGCGGGCAGGAACGCATCCGTGATGGCCTCGGCCGCCAGGTCCGGCTGGGAGGGAAGCACGATGCTGGACGGCGCGTAGGGGTTGTCGTAGCTGTCGTTGAACTCCTGGGGGAGGTGAGCGCCCCGATCAGATAGCCGCGCTGGGGATCCTCGCCCCGTTCCGCGAGCAGCAGTTCGACGCCGGTGTCGCTGGTGAGCGTCGCCGCATATGGCACCCGCTGGTCCTCCACCGTCCGAACGAGTTCACCGCGGTCCCACAGCCAGGGCAGCAGATCGCCCTGCCAGACGGGATGGGCGTAGATCTCGACCTGCGCGGTCCACGTCCCGGGCAGCTGCGCGGTGATCCGGTCGGCGATGTCGCCGAGGAACGGACGGGGGCTGACGCCCACGGTGGCGTGGTGGCGCTGGGCGAGGGGCAGCAGCTTCGCGGCGGCAGCGCGGACGTCGGGGCCGGGCGTGCTGTAGCTTCCGTCGTCCCGTTTGGTGAATCCGGCCTGTTCCAAGGCGGTGTTGGCCCACCGGAACTGCTCGCCGTGGGCGATGGCGACCAGACCGGCGGCACGGCTGTAGGCAAGCCGGATCTCGGCAGGAGGGTTCGGGGGCATCTCGGGGGTCCTTCGACAGGCTCAGTGGCGGTTCGGCTGCCGTGGCTGCGGGCCAGCAGCAGGCTGGGTCTGTAGCCCGGTCGTTCGAGGCATGGATGACCCAGCCGGTGTGGATGCCGTGCGCAGGGCAGCGGCGGTGTGGCGCAGGCGGGCGCGGGCCGCGACGTACTTCTCGGCCGTCATGATCCGCAGGACCTCGGGGTCGTTGCGCAGAGGCGAGTGGGCGAGGTCCTCCACGGCCTCGCGCTGGAAGCCGGTCGTGGCATAGGTCAGGGCCTCGGCGAGTGTGTCCAGAGCTCGCGCGATACCGGCGGCGGCCCTGGCGAGCCGGACCAGGGCGACGCGTTCGGGCGGATAGACCGTCTCCGACGCGGTGAACCGTTCCTGCGCGCGTTCGATGGCGTGCTGCAGGTGGTGGCCCAGTGTGCCGATGTCATCGGTAAGCGTGACCAGGTCGACAGCGTCCGGGCTGGTGGGGAATTGGGCTGCCAGCTCGTCCACACGCTGGGCCAGGTAATCGAGCGTGGCCGGGGTCACGGCGGAAGACATCAGACCACCCCGGCTGCATCGCTCGTTTCCCGGCCAGAGAGGGTGGCTCGCAGGCTGCGTCCGTAGTTCCACGCATGCCGCCGAGCCCCCGGCTCCAAGACGTCATAGACGTCCTGGCGGGTCATCTGACCTGGGTGTTTGCGGTAGCGGTAGACCGGGACGGGCAGCAGGATGCCCGGCGCGAGACAGGTGACGCCGATCGCCGCCATGTAGTCCTCGCCCTGGACGAGTCCGCCCATCGGGGCTGCGTGTACGAGATCGGTACGCGCCAGGATCGTGGTCGGCCCGATCGGGATGGTGTCCTCGGGCCTCGTCCAGTAGGTCCACACGTCTCCGGCCGCGTGCCGGCCGGGCGGTGTCGGGCATCGCCACAGCGAGGTCGTGCCGTCCGGGTGCAAGTCCTCGCTGTATCCCGCGCACCAGCCCAAGCCGGTCATCTCCAGGGTGCGCAACCGTACGGCCATGGCATCGTCGGTGAACTCGTCATCGTCGTCCGCCCAGTTGACGAACTCGGTGCGCACGCAGCCCAGGGCGAGGTTACGGGCGCAGGCCGCGCCGACCTGCCGGGGCAGCGCGAGGATGCACAGGCGCGAGTCTTCAGCGAGGGGCGTCGGCAGGCGTGTGCGGTCGGCGCCGTCGAGCGCGATCACAGCCTCCCAGGGCACGCTCTGCCGGGTGAGGCTCTCGTACATGGCCGTCAGGTGGTCGAGCCGGTCGGGGCGTAGCTGGGTGGCGATGACGACTGTGATCTTGGCGGTGGGGGAGTGCAGGAGGTTCTCCGCGGCAGAGGGGACGGGAAGGGGTCAGCGGCGGGGCGCGGTACGAGGTGTGGCGGTCGGCGCTGGAGCTGTGGCTGGTGTGCTGGGGACGGTCGCCCGAGGTGGCAGGGTGGCCGGGATCGGGTGGCCCGGGCGCCAGCGGTAGGTGCCGTTGCTGAACCGGGCCCGGGGGTCGGTGGCCCAGGCCACGAGGGGGCCGTGGTCTTCCGCGTGGAGGGAGATGACCTCGATGCCATGCGGGTGCAGGACGTACCCCCAGTCCAGGCCCCCGTGGGACTTCTCGGTGACGGTCCACGGCTCAGGCTCGGCTGCGCCGACGGTGATGACACGGACGTTGTCGTGCTTCCTGCTGGGGTGTTCGTCGCTGCCGACGAGTTCGGCGCGCAGGGGTTCGGGGGCGCCGTCGAGGAGGTCGGTGCCCAGCTGGGACCAGCCCTCGGGTGCCCCGTCGATCAGGTGCCGGCACAGGGCGTCGAGGTCACCGTCGAAACGGTACTGGTGGGCGCCGAGCAGCAGCGGGAGGTGGTGGCTGGGGTAGCCGTCCCAGTGGACGTAGACGCCGGCATATCCGGTGTCGGTGGTGCGGGCGATGAAGGAACGGGTGGCCAGGGAGTTCTCCAAGAACGTGCGGATGATGGGTGGTTGACGCATGCGCTTCAAGGGCGGCGGCGTGCGGGATTGGCGCCACCGGCGTCGGCTGCCCGGCGGTGCTGCTCGCTGACAGTCGGCATCAAGGAAGACGCCGAACCGGGTTGAGCCTCAGCGAGCGCGTTTGTGACGGCTTCGAGAGCACGCTGGAGGCTGCGCAGCGCGGCGGCATGGCCGAGAGTGATGCTCAGCTGGCTCTCGACCGGGGTGGCGGTACCGGGGCGACGAGTGAGCCGGTGGGTGTCGGCGAGACCGATCACCGTCGTGCTTAGGTGGGTGGCCGCGCGGTTGCTGTGCGCGAGGGCGGTGGCCAGCTGGGTCAGGTACTCACGTCCCGCGTCGGTCTCTGCGAGGGAGCTGTCGGTGGACTGCCGCAGATCGGCGACGAGGCCGGAGGACAGGTTGTACACGGCGACCAGCTGGTCCAGTACGGGTACGAGTGCAGCCTGTGCGCTGCCGGTCTGCGGCGGGAGCAGGCCGACGGCGGTCTCGTTGATGCGGCGCCGCCAGGTGGTCAGGCGGGCGTGGACGAAGGCGTCGTGGCTCTGGCTCATCGGCGGTTTCCCTTGCGCGGGTTGCCCCGTGGAAGGGGCGGGTGGGAGCGCGGGCCCTCGATGGAGTGCACGGTGATGTGGAAGTCGCGGTGCCGCAGGCGCTGGAGGCTCTTGATCAGCTGACGTCGGGTCTGCTCGGGGGTGAGGGTGTCCGGCAGGTGGCATTCGCCGGTGGCGGGGTCGAGCAGAAAGCCGCCGTGCGCGAGCAGTTCGATGAAGACGGTGATGTAGCCGGTGCGGATCCGTGGACGCCGCTGGGCGTCGAGGGTGACGTGGACCTGGAGGTGGCCGGGGCTGCTGCGCCGGATCGGGGTGGGGGACGCGAAGCGGTAGTCGGCCAGCAGGCGGCGGTGCATCCTGGCTGCGGCCCGCATGGGATCGGAGGGGACGGCGATGCCGCGCGGAGCTTTGAGACCCTGGACGTGCTGGTGGCTGGTGTTGGCGGGCAGCATCGGCAGGACGAGGTACTGGTCCGGCCGGTGGGGGCGGGGCATGACGTACAGCTGCAGGCCCCAGTGGTGCGTCAGGACGCTGCGCTGGACGTCGTCTGTTTGGAACGCGGCGTAGGGCAAGGGGCCGCTGTCCCAGATCCGGTTGCTGGCCGGGTCGTCGGCGATGGGTACCACGGTGGGGGAGGGCTGCCAGCCGGGCAGGCGGTCGGCGAGCGCGTGGGTGAACTCGGTTATGTGCAAGGGCGGTTCTTCGTGCGGTGAGGTGTCGAGGGGGCCGTGGTCACGAGGAGGTGGTCATGCCGTGGGCATCGGTGCGGCGGCAGGTGTAGCCGATCAGCGTCGACTTGCCCGGCGTGGTGGGGACGGTGGCGACATCGGAGCAGGTGAACGTGTACGTGAAGGACGGGCTGTTGGCCGTGCCGAGCCATGCGCGGTCCTTCTTCTCCGGCACGATCTCGAGCCCGGAGTAGGCGACGGCGTCGCGCTGGGTGTGCGTGTGCGCGAAGACGACGAGGGCTTGGCCGTTGGCGGTCTTGAGGGCGTAGCTGTCGGTGAACTCCGGGGTGGCGGCGGAGAACGCGGTGGTGCCGCGGCTGCCGAACTTGTGGAAGGTCGAGTCGTGGGCCTTGATCTGCCGGGCGGACGCCTTCGAGGAGGTGAACACCTTCTTGCCGGTGGTGTCGCCGCCGCTGGTGAAGTTGTCCGTGACGGCCGCGCGCAGGACGTCGAGCGGGGCGGCGACGTTCTTCGTTGAGGTGGCGTCGAGGGCGGTGGCGTAGCCGTCGGCGTCGAGAGCGATCTTCGGAGCCTGCTTCTTGTCGTCGAGGTCGACGGCCGCGACCATCTCCCACCGCTTCGTCCTGGTCTGCTCGGCCATGATCAGGACGCGGGCGTACTTGTCCTTCTTGCCGTTGTACGTGACGGCGGCGAACCACTTCTTCTGGCCGGCGGTGAAGCGCGGGATGTAGAGGTTCGTGGAGGCGAGGTTGTACGACCACGGCTTGTACTTCTCGCGGTCGGCCTGGGGCAGGCCCTCGTTCTCCTTGTAGTCCGCGACCGACATCGCGTACAGCGGGCCGTCCTCGATGGTGCCGAGGAGCGCGCGGTTGTTGTCGTCGTTGGCCGCGTTGTTGATCTTGGAGTAGCGGGTGATCTGGGCGAGGGCCTCCTGCTTCGTCAGCGCCGGGGATGCGGTCGGCGTGGGGGAGGCGGCGCGGGTGGCCTTGGCTGCGGCGTCAGGACTGCTGGTGTGGGAGGTGGTGCAGGCGGACGCGGTCAGCGTGACCGCTACGAGCGTGGTGAGCAGGAGGGCGGCGCGGCGGGCGGAGTTGTGCGGGGAAATGATGGTGCTCCGGGGGAGGGGATCAGCGGGAACGGGATGGGGTTGTGGTGGCCGACGGCGCGGAGGGCACGGTGGTCGCGGCCGGTGCCGTGCGAGTGTCGGCTGCCGCACGCAGGTGCTTCGCGGCGCGGGCGAGGTGGATGCGGCTGTCGCCGAGGCGGTCCACGAGCCCTTGGTGCGCGGCGGTGACCGCCCGGTCGCGGGCGGGGCCGGGGGCCTGGCGGGTGAGGTCGGCGAGCTGGCCGAGGTGGTGGACGGCGGCGCCGAGGGCGGCGAGCGCGAGCCCGGTGGGTTCGGCGGCGCTCGCGAGCGCGAGGGTCGTGCGGCGCACCGTGGCCGTGGTCCGGGTCGGGTAGCGGGCGGCGGCTCGGTGACGGAAGGCGCTCTCCCCGGCCAGGAATCCCAGCAGGCGGGCCAGATGGCGGACTTCATCGTCCAGGATCTCGCTCAGCGCGGGATCCGCGCGGATCTGGTCGGGGAGCGGAAGCTGATCGGCCACGGTGTTGAGCCGGTCGGCCACGTCGTGCAGCAGCATCCGCTGGTCGGGATCGGACAGCGGCAACTCCTTGATACAGGAACTGGTTCTACCGCCGGTTGGCGGACGTCGGGGCTGCGGACACCGTCGTCAGTGCCTTGCTCGCGGCAGCTGATGCCGGAGGGGAAGGGAGGGGAGCGGCGCGGCGGAAGTTGACCCCGATGCCCCGGAGCGTGAGCCGCAGAGCGACGAGCTGGACCAGCAAGGCGCGCTCTTTGGAACTGTAGGAGGCTGGCAGTACGAAGGCGGACTCGTGCGGGCTGTACTGGAAGTTGCAGCCGAACAGCGTCATGCGCGCCTCCTCGGGCACCGAGTCGTACGGGGCGCCCACCACGCCGTCCGGGTACCAGACCAGCGTGAGGGTCTGTGCGACCTCGGGGGCGGGCTGGCGGTGTGGCGGCACGGGCTGGACGAGGGCGTTGTGACGGACAGCGTCCAGGGCCACCTGGTAGCGGGGCAGCAAGCGTCGGATGACTGCGGCGGCGGCTCGGACCGGATCGTTGGGGACAGCAATGCCGTCCGGCTCACGCACCGGGGAGATCTGGTGGGTTTTGAAGCCCTCGGGCTCCAGCGGGGCCACCACGAACTGGTGGCGGTACAGGGGCCGGTCGGTGACGTAGAGCTGCTGTCCGTGGGGGCCGTGGAGGACGGCGTCATGGCCGAGGACGTACTGGCTGACGATGTAGTCGACGTGGCCGGCGTCCCAGAGCCCTTCGACGGTGGGGAACTGGTTCTCGTAGGCGGTGTGGCGGTGATACTCGCTCGTCCACGTGCCAGGCAGTCGTTCGGCGAGGGCGGAGGCGAAGGCGGACAGATCGGTGCGAGACGGGGGCATGGATTCCTGAGGTGCGGCGGCGGGTGGTTGATCCGTCGGCGCTCAGCGCCGTGGGCCTCCGGAGCCGGGCTGCGGTTGGGGCGGGGCCGGGGGCGTGCCGGGCGTCATGCGGGTCTGCTTCAGGAGCGCGTCGAGGTCCGGCGGCGGGTCGTAGTGCGCGCGGAGGATCTTGAGATCCGCTGCGGTTGCCATGGCCAGCGCTGAAGCGATGCTGCTGGCGGAGCCGCGCAGCAGCCAGGGCGGTGACTCGGGTTCGGCTCCGCGATTTCGGCTCTTCCACTGGGCAGTGGCGGCCAGGTGCTCGATGACCTCGTTGAGGAACGGCGCGACTGCGTCCAGCAGGGCGTTGAGGACGGTGCTGAACTCGGCCGGAGTCTCGGCCGCGTCCAGAGCCTCGCGGTAGGGACTCAGGTCCGGGGCGGGGAAGGGCTTGGGCGGCAGGGTGTGCCGAGTGCGGAAGGCTTCGGCATCGCGCTCCGCCCAGCGGTAGAGGTCGTCCCTTGTGGCGGAGCGAGTGTGGTAGGCGCTGATCTGGTCGGCGGTGCGGCCGACGTTGTCGTACAGCTCGAAGTCGGGGTGCTGCAGGGGTACTCCAGGTCAGGTGGGTCAGAGTCGTTTCTGTCGCGCAGTGGGAGGGAACTCGCGGGAGTTCTAGTGCATGCGGGCGTCGGTGTCGAACAGGGCCAGCTCGTGAGGGTGGAGTTGATGTTGAACGATGAAAGATCGTCCGGCGACGCGCCACAGCCCGCGTCCGCGGTTGAGGTGGGCAATGGCGCCGGTCTCGACCGAGGTGAGCCCCAGCAGGGCTGCGGCGGCGTGGAGTTGGTCTGTTTCCTGGCGGTAGATGATGCGGGTGGAGCAGTCAGCCAGGAGGCCCTCGGCGAGGGCGCGGCCTTGTGATCCGGCGTCGCCGGCGGTGAGCAGGTCGGACAGCCGGTGGATGACCATGAGGTTGGCGATGCCCAGGCCGCGGGAGAGTTTCCACTGGGACTGCATGCGCTGGAGGAGTCCGGGGTGCCGCATCAGGCGCCAGGCTTCGTCGTAGACGATCCAGCGCCGACCTCCGTGCGGGTCGGTGAGGGCGGATTCCATCCAGGCGGATGCGCAGGTCATGGCGAGGACGAGGGCGGTGTCGTCGCCGGAGCCGCCGAGCCGGGACAGGTCGATGGTCAGCATCGGCGAGGTGGCATCGAATCGCACGGTGGAGGGGGCGTCGAACATGCCGGCCAGGTCGCCGTGGACCAATCTCCGCATAGCGTGGGCGAGGTCACGAGCGGCCTCGCCGAGCCGTCCGGACATGAGCCCAGCGGCGGCATCGAGCTGGTCGGGATGGTTGAGGGTGGCCGCGATGTCGCCCAACAGCGGAGTGCGGTGGACGGTGGCGGCCTGGGCGACGACCGCGTCGAGGGCGACATCGAGCGCGGTGTGCTCCATCGGCAGCAGGTCGCGGCCGAGAACGGTGCGCGCGAGGGAGCCGAGCAGGAGCAGACGGCGCTTGCGGATCTCCCCCGCCCAGTCGGCCTCCGGCACGTTGTCCGGCCGTGGGGCGGCGTCCAGCGGGTTGAGTTTGCCGGGCAGGCCGGGGCCGAGGGCGATGGAGGTGCCGCCGAGTGCGGAGGCGACGGGGGTCCATTCGCCTTTGGGGTCGCAGGGCACGTAGACGCGGTAGCCGTGGGCGATGGAGCGCAGGGCGAAGGACTTGGCCAGCGCGCTCTTGCCCTGGCCGATTACACCGGCGAGCAGGATGTTGGGGTTGGTGAACCCTTCGAGGCGCCCGTACAGGGAGAAGGGGTCGAAGGTGAAGGACGCTTCGGCGTGGACGTCGCGGCCGATGTAGATGCCCTCGGCGCCGAGACCGCCTTCGGCGAGGAAGGGGTACGCCCCGCTGGCGGTGGCGGTGGTCATGCGGTGCTGAGGCAGCTTCAGCCGGCTGCCGCGGGCGGAGCCGGGGCCTGGACGGCCACGGGCCGGGTACAGCGGAGGCGGCATCTCGGGCTCGACCGGCTCGCTGCCGTCCGGGAGGGCGGTGGCTTCGGCGCGGGCCTTGGCGGCGGCTTCGGCGAGCTGACGGCGAGCGGTCTTGCGGCTGGCCCGGTCGGTGCCGTGGGGGGTGAACAGGGGGGATGCCGAGGCGCGGCGGGCGCGTCGGGCGGGCCGGTGGGTCATGGCGGGACGGGCTCGATTCGGCGCGGGTTCTAGATGGTGCAGCTGGTGGTGTGGCCGTGCAATGGCGTGGCCAGGTCGGTGGGGGTGGTCTTGCGGCGGATCGCGTGGGAGGCGGCCAGGTGCCGCTGGCAGATCGTGAGCACCAGCGGGCCGTCGGGGAGCCGCTCGGGTCGGCACTCCTCGGTTGCTGAGCCTTCGGTGCCGGTGGGCACAGTGTGGAAGGCGTCGTGGACGGCAGCGGTGGCCTGCCACAACCGCAGGTGAGCGGCGGCCAGATGACGCCCGGCGGCCGGATGCGGGGGCCGGGTGGTGTCGGTGAGCTGGTCGAGCAGCTGGTGGGCTGCGGTGAGGTGGGCGTGCAGCGTGTCCAGGTGGAGGCGGTCGGCCGGCGCGCAGGAGGTGGCGTGGCTACGGGTGTGGTGGCGCAGGCCGGCGGTGGCTGCGCGGAGGTAGGGATGCGCGTCGGTGGTGGGGGGTGCGTTCAAGGGAGTCCTTGGTGCCGCAGAACGGCGATGTCGGCGAGGGCGGGAACGGGTCCGGAGAGCGAAGTGGTGGTCGGCAGTGGCATATACCGGCGAGCGCGGATCGGCTGGTGGAGGCCCGGGCGGAGAGGGTCTGGGCGGGGCGAAAAACGACGTACTCACCGGGAGCGCTCAGTCCGGGGCGGCTCTGCCGGGGCAGGAAGACGATGTCCGGGCCATGCCGTCTGGCGCGGCGGGAGCGTCATCCCGGCACCACTGTCACAGCGCCGTGCGGGCGAGCGGCAGGGCGGCGAGGGCGAACGCGTCGGGCTGCTGGAAGAAGAGCCTTCGCAGGTCGACCTGGGCGGTGACCGCGGCGGTCTCGATCTGCGCGCACGCGGCGTCGAGAGCGGCGTCTGTTGCGGCGCTGACGGTGAGCAGCCCGGTCAGGGCGACGTCGGCATGGCCGGCGATCAGCTGCCGCTCACGGACCTTGACGTCCGCGTACTCGACCGAGTCGGCCTCGGAATCCACCTGTCCGCGGCGGGCACGCTCGTTGGCGTCGGCGATGATCGCCGCCTTCTTGCGCTGGACGTCGCGCAGCGCGGACTCAAGCCCCTGCGGCACGTATATAAGGGACAGGCTGCGGCGGACCCCGGCGGTGAACATCAGCCCGTGCAGGAAGCCGGGAGTGGTCTCGGTGCGGGGCCAGTTCTCGATCCAGTACGTGGCGTGGCGGGCGGTGTCGGTGCCGAGGCGGTCGTACTCCTCGACCTGGACAACCGGCCCGGCAGCAGCAGGGTCGGCCTCGGCCCGCCCGTTCGGCGACCACTGCTGGAGGGCGGACAGGGCGTGAGGGTCGTAGGCGGTGCGGATGACCGCGGCGATCTCCCGCGCAGTCAGCCAGCCCGTCACCATCAGCCCCGCGCTGCGCGCCGCGAGCGCGATGGCCGAAGTTGTCTGCTCCAGCACCGTGAAGGCGCCGGGGAGCCCGCCGCCGGCCTGGCTGATGAGGCGCTTGGCGGCCTTGAGGTCCAGGCTGATGGCCAGGTACGCCTCGTGCGGGGCGGCGGCTGGGCCGGCGGAGGCGACCAGTTCGGAGTACACCTGCCCGGCGACGGGAGTGTCGGGGCGGCCGTGCTGGGCCCAGTGACGGGCGAGGGTGTCGCCGGAGTCGGGGACGGTGCGTTCCAGCACCTGCACGGTGGCGACGTGGCCGGTGCGGGCGATGCCAGCCAGAGCCCGGCCCCAGCCCGCCACGTTCGCATTCTGCGTGGCCGGATCGAGCAGGGCGTACGCGCGGCTGCTGACCCGGGCAATCGCGGTGAGCCGTTGGTGGTGCGGGTCGTGGACGGCGGCAGCCTGGTTGGCGGAGTCGCCGGGGGTGACGACCTTCAGCGAGGCGGCGGTGCCGGGCAGGTGCAGCACGCCGTCCTGGCGGGGCCGGGAGACCGGCCGGGCCAGCCACAGCGTCTGGCCGGTGCGGCGGCGGTGGGCGTAGCGGGAGACGATCGGAGCCCAGTCGATCAGGGACCTGCCGTCGCGGCGGGCGGCGACCAGGGCAGCGACGACTGCCCATAGGGGGGTCAGAGCGATGGCGCCGAGCAGCCCCGTGGTCACCACTGTGATCAGCAGCAGCGCCAACGCAGTAGAGACGAGGGTGAGTTGGGGGAGGGAGAGGCCGAGGAGGATTCCGCGCCGTGAGCGGTGCGGGAATTTGACCGTGATCGGGGAGACGGATAGTTCAGACAAGGCCGGTTTCCGGGAAGGCGCGGGGCGGGGCCAGGACGGCACACCTGAACGGGAGTGCGGGTGTGCCGTCCCGGCGTGGGGGCAGGGTCAGAGGCCGGTGGGCGGAGGGGGTGGAGTGCCGGTTCCGGCCGCGGGTGTGGAGGTCGGGGCTGGCGGGGCGCCCTGCGGCGGCGGGGTGGAAGCGTCGGCCGGAGACGCGGACGCGGACATGAAGCCGCTGCCGGTGGGAGATCCTCCGCCGGAGGTCGGCCCAGGGCTGTCGCCGAGGTGGCCGCTGGTGTCCTCGCGCGGACTGGTCGGCGCTGGCTGCACGGCCTTCTCCAGACCGCTCTTGATCCCCTCGCCCCCGGATGGCGGAGCGTCCGAACCGCCGCCTTCCTTGCCGGTGTCCGGCGTGGGGTTGGTGGCGATGTCGCCGGGGAAACCGCCCGGCACGGCGTCCGGGCCCTGGGGAGCGGCGCCCGCTCCGGCCGCGGCACCGCCAGTTCCTGCGGTGGCGACCGCGGCGGCGGCTTTGCGGCCGGCGCGTTCAGCGTGCTGGCGGGCCATCTGCGCGCCAGCTCCGCCGGAGCGGTGCAGCGTCTCGGCGTCGGAGCCTTCGGAGGCGGCCCAGTGGACGAACTTGAACGTGGCGTAGGGGCAGAGCAGGACGAGCGCCATGATGACGATGCCGGCCATGACGTCGGCGAGGGCGGCGACGCCGTCCTTGGCCTCCGTTTTGCCCATCGCCGCGATACCGAGCACGAAGATCACGGTCATCAGGAGCTTGGAGACGACGAGGGTGGCGGTGGCCTCGATCCAGCCCTTGCGCCAGCGCCGGGCGACCTCCCAGCCGCCGCCCGCTCCCGCGAAGACGGCGAGGGTGACCATGACGAGGATGCCGACCTTGCGGACCATCATCACGCACCAGTAGAGGAACGCGCCCAGGGCGGCGCCGACGCCGGCGAAGACGGCGACCAGCCAGCCCATCGCCGACAGGCCAGGTATCGCGGCGACCTTGACGATGCGGCGTACGGCGGAATCGATGGACAGGTTCGCCGCTTTGAGTAGGCCGTCGGAGAGGGCGTCGACCACTTCGATGGCGACAGTAGTGAAGGCGATCGCGGTGAAGGCGAACAGGACGCCGGCGGCGGTGCCGGTGAATGCCTGCGTGAGGGCCTGGCCGTCGCGGCGGATCGCGGCGCGGACAAGCTGGGCGCAGAAGGTGGCTACAAGGACGATCAGGCCGATCGGCAGGATCATCTCGTAGTTGTCGCGGAACCATCCGGCGTTCAGGTCGACCTTGGTGGTGGTGTTGACCGCCTCGGCGGCCAAGTCGGCTCCGGCGGCGGCGAGTTCGCCCGCTGATTTGGCCATCCAGTTGCCGATGGCCGCGCCCGGGTCGGAGGCGAAGGAGACCGCGTCGCCGACCGCGCACAGTTTGTCCGCGAGGGGGAGGTCGCAGAAGCCCAAGGGGAGTCACCCCTCCTTTCTTTAGTGGGCTCGGGGCGCGTGTCAGGGCACGACGCGGGGGGAGATGGAGATCAGGGAGCAGTCGGCGTTGGGACGGCACTGCACGGCGAGGGTGATCGAGCGGTCCTCGGCGCCGGCGCCGCCCTTCTTCCAGGCGATCTGCTGCTTGCCGGTGACGGTGACGGCGTAGATGTACGCCTCGGTAATCGCCGAAGGATCGTCCGCCAGGGCCTGCTTGAACGCAGACGGGTAGTGGGCCTCGTCCACGGCGGCAGTGGCGTACTGGTCCTGGTCGGCCATCCGCGACCACAGCACCGGATCCGGTACCTGGGCAGTGAGGGAGGACCAGTCGGCGTACTTCGTCTCCGCAGTCAGCCACGCCTTCATCCCGGCGAGCTGCTGATCACGGCTGGTGGTCCGGGTGTCGTACGACCACAGCATCGCCGCGGCGGCCTTGGCGAAGTTGACCGGGTCGGCCACCGGCGGCGGTTTCGCCACCGAACCGGTCCCAGCCGACGCCGTCGGGTCGGCGGACGCGGAGGCGGTGCTGCTCGTGCTGGGCGGAGTGGCGGTCTGGCTGTCGCTGGTTCCGGTGCGGCCGGTGAACACAGCGACGGTGGCGGCGAGGGCGAGGAGGATGGCGAGGCCGATCGCGCTGACCGTGATGCGCTGCCGGGTCGACCAGCCGATGCCGTAGCCGGACAGGGAGGGGAGTCGTTTCGGCATCAGTGGACTTGCGACCCGAGGGCGGAGAAGAACGCGACCACGCCGTTCGCGGCGCCGAGGCCGAGGGCGGCGCCAGCCGAAACGACCGCGCCTTTCTTGCCGTTGGCCTCGGCCTGGTGTCCGCCGGTGTGGTGGCCCCAGGCCCACACGCCGAGGGAGACGGCGAGCGCGCCGACCACGGCGACGATCGCGAACAGGTTGATTGAGTTGACGACGTTCTTCAGCACGGCGAGGCCAGGCAGGCCGCCACCCGAGGGTGTGATGCCGGGGTCGTAGGCCAGGTACTGCACGGTGTCGAGCAGGTGCAAAGGGAGGCTCCTTGCGCGCGCCGAAGCCGACGCGCGGGAATCAATGAAGAGAAGAGGAGGAGGTGCGAGGCGGCGGCCTCGGGGAGGCGGACGGCAGCCGTACGGGATTTGGCCGAGCCCGTCGACGCATGCGAAGCGTCGTCGCGCGCGAGGGCACAGCAGCGCTCGTGCCGAGGCTGGGGAGAGGCCACAACGCGGGCCGGTGCCGCTTCGACGGCGCTACGGCTCAGCCTCTGATCCGGCTGCCTGGCGTACTACTTCGGGATCGGCGGTGTGGGCGCGCCGTTGCTGCCGTACGGGTTCGCGCACTGGTAGATCACGTAGCCGCGGATCTTCTTGCCGTCGGACTTCCGGGTCACCGTGCCCCGGGTGTACCAGGTCTTCTCGGAGCGCTTGTACGCGAACTGGTTGTAGGCGATCTTGTCGTGCCGGTAGGCGACGCCCAGCGCAGTGGCGTTCTTCGCCGGGGACTTGCGTACCTTGACCGCGCTGCACGAGATCGTCGTATGGCCGGTGTCGTACGCCTGCGCCGTGGAGGCGGTGGCCAGGCCGCCGACTGCGACGGCCAGGCCCGCCGAGGCGGCCGCAAGAGCGCGCCGGACGCGGTGGTGAGGTATCACTCAGATGCTCCGTGATGTCGAGAGAGAGGAGGGAGAGAAACGGGCAGGTCATCCTGCCGATGGGCCGCATGCAGGCGGGCAGGGAAGAGGCCCAGGGGTATTGGGAGCGGCGATCCGGCTCACGTGCCGTGCGTGGCCGTTCCCGCGCTGCACTGGTGATGCAGGCGACATGTGGGGTCTGCGCCCCGACCGAGGGTCAGATGACACGGCGGGCGGCGAGGATGTCCCAGTCCGCCAGCGGAGTGATCCGAACAGGCTTGCCAGTCCGGGGTGCCTCGATCGCGAGGCCCGAGCCGATGTATATACCGACGTGTTCGGGGCGGGCGGCGCTGCCGCGGGAGAAGATCAGGTCACCGGGCTTGAGCGCCTTGGGGGAGACGGCGTTGCCCTCGTTGATCTGGGTGTACGTGGTGCGGGTGAGCTGGATGCCAGCATGGGCGTACGCCTGCTGGGTCAGCGAACTGCAGTCGCAGCGGCCCATCGGGTCCGGGCCGTGCGGCGCGGTGCAGGTGCCGCCCCACTGGTACATCGTGCCGAGCTGCGCCATCGCCCAGACGATCGCCTTGCGGGCCTTCGGGTCGGCGTCCTTGGGGATCGAGTAGCCCTTCGGTACGGACCCTTCGGGGATGGTGCCGTATCCGGAGCCGTCCTCGGTCGCCGTGCAGGACGCGGCGTTGGAGGGGGTGTCCGTCTCCGTGGCGTCCTGGTCGGCGTCGGGGAAGGTGGCGGCGATCGCCTTCTGCAGGGCGGTGGCCAGCTCCTCCCACTTCGCGTAGGCGTCAGGGTAGGCGGAGCGCTGGACCTTCTGCGCGGCCTGGGCGACGGTCAGTTGCTGCCATCCGTCCACCGCGAGCAGGTGCTCGTAGAACTGGGTGGAGGCGTAGACGGGATCGTGGATCTCCTCGGCAGTACCCCAGCCCTGGCTCGGGCGCTGCTGGAACAGCCCGAGCGAGTCGCGGTCGCCGGAGCTGAGGTTGCGCAGCCGTGATTCCTGCATCGCGGTGGCGAGCGCGATGATCTGGCCCTTCTTCGGCACGTGGAGGCTGATCCCGGTGGCCACGATGGTCTGAGCACTGGGGATCTGCTCCTCGGGCAGGCTCAGGCCCTCGACGTGGACGTCCTTGGCGGACGCGCCGTTGAGGATCTTGGTGACCTGCTCGACGACGGCGTCGGTGTCGACGTCGCCCACGCAGGTGAGGGACGAGTAGGTGCTCTGGGCGGCCTCGCTGGAGGAGGCCATCAGCATGGCCGTGCCGGCGAGGAGGAGAGGGGAGAGGACGAAGACACCGATACCGGCGGCTACGCCCTTCAACCGGGGACGCCTCCCGAGCGGCAGTCACGGTCCGGGGGCCGGTGTTCGGGCAGGGGAGGGTAGGGAGCTGTCACAAGGGGGTCCTTCGAAGGCACGGTCCCGGCCGCGCGGCAGCAGAGGCGGAAAGGGCGCTGCGGCACGGGAGTTAGGTGAGGCGGGGATGTACCTCGTGAGCGCTGGTTTCAGCTCACGAGGCGCGGGGGTGTCAGGTCACGTGTGCCGGGGCACGGGGAAATCTCCATGAAGGCAGGGGGCAGGGATTGCGCCATCGGCGGTGTTCGCCGGGGCAGTTCCAAAACAGTAAGGGCGGATCCCCGGTTGCCGAAATCGCGGGCGATCAAGCCCTGACTTCCTGGGCTGGAAGGCGGCGATGCGTCTCAACCGGGGATCGTGCCTTACAGTTTTGGCTCCTCCCCTCGCCACCCCACTTTCGTAGGTCAGCGGTGCCGTCATGCCCGCATTCGGCCTGCCCGGGGTTACATGCGTGAGCCGGAGGTCTTCCCCCCTCATCTCACCCGACCCGAAATTGGGGTATCTCTTTGCCTTTTTCCCTGCACCAGGGCGACGCGCTCAGCGTCCTCGCCGAACTGCCGGAAGGCTGTGTCGACTCCGTCATCACCGACCCGCCGTACAACTCCGGTGGCCGGACGGCGAAGGAGCGCACCTCCCGCAGCGCGAAGCAGAAGTACACCTCCGCCGACGCCGGCCATAACCTGCCGGACTTCACCGGCGAGAACATGGACCAGCGCTCGTACGGGTTTTGGCTGACGCAGATCATGACCGAAGCGCACCGGCTCACCCGTACTGGCGGCACCGCGCTTCTGTTCACCGACTGGCGTCAGCTCCCCACCACGACGGACGCGATCCAGGCGGCCGGATGGCTGTGGCGTGGTGTGCTGGCCTGGCACAAGCCGCAGGCCAGACCCCAGAAGGGCCGCTTCACGCAGAACTGCGAGTTCATCGTCTGGGCCTCCAAGGGTGCCATCGACGCCTCCCGCAACCCGGTCTACCTGCCCGGCCTCTACAGCGCCTCGCAGCCGTCGGGCAAGAACCGGCAGCACATCACCCAGAAGCCGGTCGAGGTGATGCGCGAGCTCGTCAAGATCTGCCCCGAGCAGGGCACGGTGCTCGACTTCTGCGCCGGCTCCGGCTCGACCGGCGTCGCCGCCCTTCTGGAAGGCCGTGACTTCATCGGGGTCGAGAAGACCGAGCACTACGCGACGATCGCCGCCGACCGGCTGACCGGAACCCTGCAACAGACCCTGAATCAGGACGACTTCGTCCTGTCCTCCTGACCCGCAGGGGCTGTCCGACCTGGGCGGAATCTGAATCACCGGATTCCTTCCCGGTCATGAGTGCAAGCGTTATAGCACCGGATCCCCGGTTATCGAAACCGGGGATCTTCCGGATGGTTGGAGCCGCCATCCCAGCCCATGGGAAGCGGCTTCAAGGAGGACACTTTCGTGCCTGAACCCATAAACCCCAACGACGACGGGGAAATGGAACCGGTCCGCTTGCCGGACACGGATCTGGAAAGCATCGAGGCCAGCGTGCGCAAGCTGCTCAAGCAGTCGGCCCAGCAGGCCCAGCAGCTCGACAGCCTGTCCACGGAGACCGGACCACGCGCGTTCGACAGCTTCGGCCTCCCGGGATTCGCCGGCCTGCCGGTACCGCCCGCCCCACCGGAGCCGCGCCCGATCCTGGAACTGGACGGCGAGGAGTACGAGGACGAACTCGACAGCCTCAGCGACTGGGTGGACGACTTCCTCATGCCCATCTACGGCGCGGAGGTCACCACAGCCACGCCCTGGTGCCAGCAGTGGCAGGAACACGACTGTGTCGTCGCCTGGCTGCATGCCCTGTGGCTGGCCTACCAGCAGCACAAGGACCCCGAAGCCGGACCCAGCGGCTTGTTCGTGTGGCACCGTGACTTCCTCACCCATGCCATGACCACCGTTCGCGCCCCCGGCGGGCCGCTGTCCGCGTGCATGACCGACCCGGACCGGCCCGCCCACCGCCTGCTGCCCGGGCCCAAACCCTCCACCCGGGCGGCGAGTTCCCCCGCCGACGAGCCACCCACGGTCGGCGAGCCGGGCCAGGCCGCCGCATGAGCGATCCCGAACCCCAGCCGGCCTTCGGCCTGTCCTTCGACCCGAGGGCTCTGACCGACCTTCTCCAGGCCCCGGGCGACATACGCGACTTGGCCCTCGACCAGCTCCAGAAGGTCGTCAACGCCCAGTTGTTCGGCGGCAAGCTGACCGAGGAGCTGACCGGGTGCCGCAAGCTCTACGTCGATCACCGCAACGCCTGGCGCATCGTCTACGCCCAGCGCCCGGCCCCACCCGGCGCGACGCACCGCACCGAGATCCACGTCGTCGCCGTACGCCCGCGCGCCCGGCACGACGTGTACGAAACGGCCCGCGCCCGCCTCGGTATCGCCCGGCGCCCGACAGGCGCGCGCACCCACGCCGCCCGCGCCCGCTCCCCGCAGCTGGACACGCAACGGCCGCCGATCCCCAAGCCCGGCCCGCCGCCCTACGCGGTGCCCGGCCTTCCCTCAGCCGCACCCACGCACACTCCCCTGAAAGGCCCTGTCCGTTGACCCGCCTGTCCTTCATCCTCGACCGTGTCGCCGAGGCGCTGGCTGTCGAGCCCCCGTCCGCCAACCAGCATCACCTGGCCATCTTGGAGATCGCCCGGGACTGCTACGACCTCGACGAGGCACTCGACGCCCTCGTCGGCGACCACGCAGATGGTGTCCTCGCCATCGAACGACCCGACACCTTCGCCCACCGGCTCGCCGAACGCCTGCGGCTCGAAGGGGAGTTGACCCGGCTGGTGTCCCAGCCCTGCTGCTGCGCGCCGGTCTCCGAGGCCACCGAAGCCCAGGAGGACTTCGCGCTGCACTGCGGGAGCGAGCCCGAAACGATCCTGCATGCCTGCCGTGACGCCTTCGCCGCCGCCGGCGATCCGCCCGCCCTGACGGCAGCGGACCTCATCGCCTTGCTCAGCGACCTCGCCGGAGGCTCCGACGGGCGCGGCCCGTACGCCGGACTGACCGAGGCCCGCCTGGCCAAGCTCCTGGCCCTGAACAACGTGTACGCCTGCGCCATGGATCAAGACCGGGAAGTCAAGGGCTACCGGCGCGGTGCCGTGCTGATCGCTCTGCAGGGCTTCGCCCCCTGATCCACCAGCCGGTCCTCGCCACGATCCACCCAGCGACCGAGGCGGACCGGCCCCTGGCCGATTCCCTCCACCAGGACTGCTCCGAGGCGAACCTGCTCCTGCGCTGGGGCCGGACCCGAATCACCCATCGCGACTTCACCCGGCTGCTGGACCACTGCGATGTCTGGATCGGCCTCGACGCCGAGGGCCGTCCGCTCGCGATGGTCTCGGCAGGGCTCGTCAGCCACGAAGCGGGCGTCGTCGATCTCGGACTGCAGGTCGCCGACGCCCACCAGCGCCGCGGCATCGGCACCCTGCTGGCCCGGCACGCCGCCGACCAGGCCCGCCGCAGTGGCGCCCACACCCTGACTGCGTACCTCCACGCCGCTAACACGCCGATGCTGCGCCTCCTCGCCCGGCTCGGCCCCGCCGTACACACCCGCGACGGCTCTCACCTCGGTGTCCGCATTCCCCTCGGCGACACCCCCGCCGACCATGCGCCGTCGTGATCGCCCCCACCGAGAAACCAGTCCTATTCATGCCTGCCACCCCTGCCCCTGCGCCGGCGAAGAAGGCGCTCACGGCGCTCGATCACCGCATCGAGCTGGCCGTCGGCCACAGCATCGACCAACTGTGGCAGCACCGCGACCGCGACCTCCTCGACGAGCCACGCAGCCGCCTGGTCGACGCCCACCGCACCTTGGTCCAGGCCGAACACGGCGTGACCTTCTACCGAGTCCAGCTCCAGCGGCTGGCCTCCGGGGAGTTCGCGGTCGACCAGGCCCTGTTCTCGCGCATCAACCGCACCGTCGCCACGCTGGAAGAGGCCGCCGCCACCCGCGACGAGCGCGAGCAACAGGTCGTGGCGGCGCTCGAACCCATCGAGGCTGCCGTTCGTTCGAGTGGAACAGGTCCGCCAGCGGAGCTGCCAGCGCCGGATCACGCGGCCCTGCTGGCCATCGCCCAGGGCGCCAAGCTGCACGAACACCTGCTCACCCAGCACCTGTCGGTCGTGACCGCATCCGGTACCCGCCTCGCCTACAGCCAGTTTCAGCGACTTGAGGCGGCCGGTCTCGTCGTGCGCGACGACGCCCATCCGCTGCACGCCGGGCAGCCCGTCACCCTCACCGACGACGGCCGTGCGCTTCTCGCCTCACCCCGACTACCCAGGCCACCGGCAGCGTCGCCCGAGCGGCGGCCCGGAGCCTGGCCAGCTCCCTCCGCCCGTCGGCGCTGACCCCGCACCAGCCCACCCGAAACCACCGATGCCCCAGTACATCCCCGAACTCCGCCCTGACACCACTCCGGACTTCCGCCTCGAAGGCTACGAAGCCGCCAATGACCGCGTCGCCGATCGCTTCCGGCTGCAGATCACCTTCGTGGAGCACTGCTCGACTGTGTTGGCCGAGCACCACACCAACGACGGCCAGCACAGCTACTACGTCATGCACGACGGGAGTGCCACCTGGGGCATGCCGGGCGACCCCCAGATCGTCGCCCTGCACCTCAAGCGCGACACGACCGCGCGGACGTTCCGCTTCGACCGCGCTGAACTGCCCCTGTCGGCCATGGCCCAGTCCTGGCTGATCGCCCGCGGGTGCCCCGAGGAGGAGATCCTCCTGACCGAGGAGCTGGGCACCACGCCCGCCGACGCCGCCACCCGTGCACTGGAGGAACGGCTGCGCCGGGACGGAGACCACTTCTCCCTCCTGCACAGCTACACCCACGACATGGGGCCCGTCGAGACCACCGTGCTTTTGCGGGCCCTCGACGAACGGGCGCCCATGCCCTTCCGGGTGCTGCTGGAACAGACCGACACCGAGACCTTCACGCACACCCTGCGCGAGGGCGGCTTCGCCACCTTCGAGGCCGCCACGACCTGGTGGGAAGCACACTGGAGCGGCGAACCCGCCTCGCTGCCCGCACCTGCCCCTCCCGCCCGCCAGAACACCCAGCCTGTGGCCCAGGCGCGCCCCGTGCCGCCGACACCACCGCGCCGTCCCGGCCGCTGATGGCAGCAGCAACACCCGGTGATTTTAGGGCGACTTCACGCCGCGTCGTCTGATGGCGGCGAAACATAGCACTCCATCCCCGGTTAGCGAAACCGGGGATTCTCCGGACTCTTGAATCCGGCCCGCACAGGCAACTGTCCGGCCTGCATTCTCTGTTCCTTCTTCCTGACATGGAGCTCAATTTCCCATGCACTCAACCCGAATTGCGATATCCGCTGCACTGCTCGGCGAGCTCGCCCTGCCCCTCGCGTCGGCTTCTGCGGCCACCGCAGCGCCGACGTCCGTCGCCACTGCGATGCCCGCGTCATCCTGCACCAGCAAGCCATACCTCCCGTGGGCGGTCCACGGCACCAACGCCGTGACCATCCGCAAGAAGGCGACGACCAAGTCCACCGCCGTCGGCATCCTCTACAAGTCGCACAAGTTCACGGTGCACAAGACCACCAAGGGTGCGAAGTGGGTGTACATCACCGACAAGACCACCGGCGTCAAGGGCTGGGTTTCCGGGACCTACGTCTATCGCGATGTCCGCATGTGCCTGGACTAACCAGTCTGCCCCTCTCTGCCGAATGTCCCTGAATCGCACTCGTCTGTAAGGCGGTTGGGCCGTGGAAATGCCACGCCCTGTCTCCTCGAATCCAACGGAAAGGAATTGCGCTGTGCCTGACGCCGACGACGTGCTGGGCGTCCTGACCGAGCAGATCCAGTCCCGCTTCCAGATGCCGATTGCCGAGCTGCGACGCGCGGTAGTCGCCGCCCCGCAGGCCCACCCGGAAGCCACCACGATCGTGCGCTGGCACGGGCTGCTTACCGAGGCCCAGCAGGTGCTGAACAGGGCCGAAGACGCCCTTGCCCAAGCCCTCGCCCACCACGTCGACACCGTGCCCGACGGCGAATTCGTCGAGCTGCCCGAACACGTCATGCGGCTCGCGGACTCGGTGAACAGCGCGCACACCGTGCGGGAGGGACGCGCCATGACGGTGCGCCACCTCCTCGACCCTCAGGCGATCGGGAACCGCAGCCCGGGGGCGTGGCGCGGGACGGCGCCCACCGCCCGCCGGGGCCCGGCCCTGCCCACCACCGCACCGTCTGTGCCGGACACCGCGCAGGCACCCGTACGCGGGGCGGCCCGGTGAGCGTGACCGACAAGACCTCCAGCCAGGACAGCCTGCTGGAGCAGACGTTCGGCGCCCCCGTGCGTGAGCTGTACACGCAGGCGTCCAGCCGCCATGCGTCCGCGGCGCTGCGGCGGGCGCTGGAGCTGCGCTCCTTCCTCGTGGTGGCTGAGGAGCAGGTGGCCTGGGTACGGGACCGCGTCCACGAGGCCACCGCCGCCGATCGCGACATGAGCGAACTGTCCGCCGACGACCTGCGCTTCGACGCCCAGTGGATGGAAGCGGCCCTGGCCGGGCGCAACGGATACGTCGCCGCCCTCGGCCAGCTGCTGCGCACCATGCCTCCACCCGGGCCGGTGCCACGCCGACCCGTACGGCTCACGCAGCCGACGACCACCACCGCCCTTCCGCCTGCCCCGGCCGACATCCGAGCCGGGGCAGTGCGAGGGCCCCGACCGTGAAAGCCCCGATTGCCCGCACCTGACGCCACGGCCCAGACGATCGCCGAGCGCATCGAGGACCTGTACGCCCAGCCGCTGGCCGACCTCGGAACCTTGGCTGGCCTCAACCCCGACGGCAGCATGCTCGCCGCCCTGATCGCCGGCCTCACCGACCTGCAGTTCGCCGAGCGCAACATCGACTTCCAACGCCAGCGGCTGCTTCAACTGGCCGATCCGGAACGAGAGATCGGCACCTTCGAGGCAGGTCACATCCTCGACTGCGCGCGCCGGATCTCCGACGCCGTCGCCACCCGCGACGCCCACGCCAAGACCCTGAGCGGCGTCTTGGCCAGCCTGCACCGCGTCCCCGCCCCGGACGCGAAGCCCGAGCCCGCGCCGGCCGCCCCCACTGCCGCACCGGTTCCCGCTCCCGCGCGTGCCGTCGCCCGCACCCGTTGACCCATCGCCCCGCCTGAGGAGATTCCCCCTTGGCCGCCACCGGTCTGTCCCGCACCACCCTGAACGACCTGTCCCGCGTCACCGAGAGCCTTCAGATGCTCGCCCCGAGCTGGAGCGTGTGGGTGCTGATGACCCTCGCCGCCCAGCCGCTGCGCTACAGCGAGGTCAAGGCAAAGCTCGCTCTGCTCGCGGACGGCCAGCTCCACCCGAAGCTGGGCAAGCTCGTCGACGCCGGTCTCGTCGAACGCACCGAGCACACCCCCCGGCACGTCACCTACGGACTGACCCGTCGCGGCGCCGACCTGATGCCCGTCCTGCCTGTGCTCGCCGCCTGGGGGGACACGCATCTGGAGAAGCCTCTCGTACGGGACAAGGCCACCGGCGAGCTTCAGCCGCAGCCGGTCGCGGTGGCACAGAACATCGAGGACACGATCGCTCTGATCAGCCCGCGGCATTCCACGCCGCTGGTGTGGGCGCTGAAAGCCCGCGGGCCGGCGAGCGCCAAGGCACTGGCCGCCGAGGTCATGCCCCACTACAGCCTCAGCCGCGTCTACCCGCCGCTGCGCCGGGTGATCGACGACGGGCTGGCCGAGACCACACCGGCCGGCGACTACCAGCTCTCCGCCAGCGGGCGGGCCCTCGCCCCGGTCTACCAGGCCCTCTCCGCGTGGGCGGCCGGATACCCCCTCGCCGAAGCTACCCACTCCCTGTGGGGCCAGGCCCTGACACCGTCTTCCTCAGCCCGCTCGGGACCATGGCTGACCACCCAGTCCCGACTGCCCGCGCCACCGGCCGCGCCCGCCCCGGGCCAGATGGCCAAGGCCCCGACCACACCGTGGCAGCCCGGCGACCTCTTCTCCCACCCGATACCCGCCCGCCCCCTGGCGATCTCTCCGGCAGGAGGCCCGCGCCGGTGACCAGCACCGCGATCCTCAACCACCCGCACACCGGCCAGGTCATCAACACCCTGTCCCTGCCATCCCTGATCCGGCTGGTCAGCGAGATCGACGACAACGGCCCCATCAGCCACCGACGCGGCAGCCTCCAGGGCGCCTTCGGCGACCTCACCCGCCACCAGCTGCGCTACGCCATCGACGTCGCCCGCGCACTGGGCCTGGTGCACTTCACCGACCACGCACCGGCCCGCTACCGGCTCACCGAAGCAGGCGAGGACCTCGCCTCGGTGTACGACACCGTCGCCCGCTGGTCCCGCACTCACCAATACCCCAACACGGCGAGGGACTTCGTCACCCGCGTCCAACACACCCTGAAACTGCTCGGGGACAACGGCGCCGTCCTCCCCACCGAGGCGGCCTTCGCGCTTGGTCAGCTGCGGACCACTCTGGCCGACTGGCTCCAGACGCATCCGCAGGTCCTTAACGCCGCGGCATCCCGCTCCTCCCACGCGGCGGATGAGACGGAGCACGCTGCGTGAGAGCCCGTACCGGAAACCGGCCCTCCCACCGACAGGTTTCCCCCCTGCTGCGCAGTGTCTATCTCCCGCGCAGCATGGACGCCGCCGCGTTCGCCATGACGACGTACGGCATCCCCCTGCTGGTCCTCGCCACCACCGGATCCGCGGCCCTCACGGGCCTGGCCTTCGCCCTGGAATGGGCGCCGAGGCTGATGGCCTTCGCCGTGGCTGGTGCCCTGGTCGACCGCCACGGCACCACCCGCGTCTTCCGCCTCGCGGCCACCGCCCGGGCCACCCTCGTCCTGACCGCCGCGCTGCTCCTTGAGGCCCAGACGGGCGGGCTGGGGAAGACAATCACGGTGATGGCGCTCGCCGCCGGCACCGGTGTGCTCACCGAGTTCAGCTACGTCGCGGCCGAAACCGCGGGCGGGCTGGCAAGCCGTACCGCCGGTGCGCGTGCTCACCGTGTGCAGTCGGTGCTCCTCGGCATCGATCAGACGGCGACCCTGGCCGGACCCGCGCTCGCCGGACTGCTCCTCGCCCACACCGGCGCCACCGGCATGCTCGCCGCGACCGCCGCCTTCTCCCTGCTCGCCGCCGCCCTCGCCCCCAAGCAGCACACCGACCAGCACGCCACTACCCCGGCGGCCGTACGGCAGGGATGGAAGACGGGCTGGCAGACCCTGCGCGCGCTGCCGGCACTCGGCTGGCTCGTCGCGGGGCTGACGCTGTCCAACCTCGCCGTCGGCCTCCTGCAGGCCGCCGCCCCGGTGATCGTCCTCCAGCAGTTCGGCCACTCCAGCGCCGATGTCGGCCTGCTCTGGTCGGCAGCCGCCGCAGCCTCCCTGATCGCGATCTCCCTGTGCCGCCACGCCATCGACCGCTGCGGTCTGTGGCCCGCCGGGGCCGTCTGCGCGACGATCACGGCCTCGGCCTGCCTCACCCTCGCCCTCACGCACACCTACCCCGCCTATCTGGCGCTGATCGCGCTCTTCATGGCCGGCGAAAGCGGCATGACCGTCGTGCTGCGCACCCTGCGCTCCCACCTGATCCCCGCCGACGTCTTCGGCAACACCCTCGCGGTTACGATCCTGCTGCTCCTTACGCCCTTCCCAGCCGCCGGCCTGCTCGTTGCCGCCATCCCGCCCAGCCAGCTCGGCCATGCGATCACCGCCTGCGCCGTCCTGCAGGCAATCGGCCTCGCCACCGCCTTCACCCGGCTGCGCACCCTCCCGGACCTGCGCCCGTCAGCCGCCTGACCTCCACCTCGCACCCGCCTCGCCCACCCGTCCGCCTTCCTGGAGGGCTGCCCGATTCCTATGCCCCACGCCGTCAAGCAGGACGTCCTGCCGCTTGCCGAACCTGTTGGCCTTCGTATCGACAGGCGAACGATCACGGAGCAGTTCCACGACTTCGACACCGAACACCCATACGTCTACCGCGCGTTGGAGCGGCTCACCGCAGACCGGATAGCGGCGGGAGCTACCCGCATCGGACTGAAGGCCCTCTTCGAAGCGCTGCGTTGGCGACTCCCGCAGGGTTTGCGAGGGCTGAACAACAACTTCACGGCCTTGTACGCACGCAAGCTGATCGCCGATCACCCCGACTGGGCTGGCGCGTTCGAACTGCGCCGCCGACGTATCCCCTGACCCGACGGCGAACCAGACCAGACCAACTCCCCTCACCACAACGCAAATTTGGAGCACTCTGTTGCCGTTTCGCCCCGTCGTCCTGATCGTCGCCGCCGCTGACATGGAGTCCGAGGCATACCGCGCGTACTGCCTTGAGAACGTCGCCGCCCACTACGACGTCGTCCTGATCACCGATGCCGAACCGACGTGGGAACGCCCCTACCTTTTGGACTGGGAGGTCGCCGACCCGACGGACCAGGCGGCCCTGAGCGCCGCCGCACTGGCCCTGGCCGAGCGGCATCCGGTGGCCGGGGTGATGACGTGGACCGAGTGGTACCTCGTGCCCGTGGCCCGCCTCGCCCGCCGCCTCGGCCTGCCCACCCCCGGCCCGGAGGTGATGCAGGGCTGCCGCAACAAGGCCGCCTCCCGTGCCCTGTTCGCCCGGCACGCGGTGCCCTCGGCAACCTCGAACGGCGTCCGCACCGGTGACGAGGCGGCCCGCGCCGCACAGCACATCGGCTACCCAATCGTCCTCAAGCCCGCTGCGCGTGCCGCGAGCGCCGGCGTGATCCGCGTCGACACCCCCGAAGAACTGCCGGACGCCTACGCCTTCGCCGCCCAGGCCGCCCGCCTCGGGGCCGAGGGCACCGAGGTGCTGGTCGAGGAATACCTCGACGGTCCGGAGGTGAGCGTCGAATGCGTCACCTACCACGGCACCACCACCGTGGTCGCCGTCACCCGCAAGACGGTAGGACTCCCGCCGTACTTCGAGGAGATCACGCACGCCGTCGACGCCGCCGACCCGCTGCTGGCCACTGTTGCCCCAACTGCCCAGGCCGCCGTGCAGGCCCTCGGCGTCACCGACGGCGTCAGCCACGTCGAACTCCGCCTCGTCGACGGCCGCCCCCGGTTGATCGAGGTCAACGCCCGCCTCGGCGGGGACATGATCGGCCACCTCGTGCACCTCGCCACCGGCGTCGACCTCGCCCGGGTGGCGGCGGACATCGCCTGCGGACGTGCCCCGGACCTCACCCGGACGCACAGCCGGGCAGCGGCGATCCGCATGATCTACCCCGCCCACCCGGGCACCCTCACCGCACGCCACCTCACCGACGGCTTCGCCGAGCAGGCGCCGTGGCTGGAGCGGGCCCACTTCCACCGCGACGTCGGCGACCAGTTGATGCTGCCGCCGGACGGCGACCTGTTCACCGCCCGCATCGGGTTCCTGATCACCACCGGCCCGACCGCCGACGTGGCCCAGGACCGTTCCCAGGAGGCATACCGCCACCTCACTGTCCAGGTCGCCCCGCATCCGACCGCCGTCCCCGCGGACTCGGCCACGTGAGCACGACGACTGCTCACGCCCCGGTCCACGGCCGCCGTCTGCTGACGGGGTACTTCGCCGCGCTCGGGGTCGTGATGGCCGTCTGGGGCGCACGGATGCCAGCCGTCCAGCAGGCGGCCGACCTGAGCACCGCAGGTCTCGCCCTGGTCCTGCTCGCCGCCGCCGTCGGCATGGTCATCGGCCTTCACGTCGGCGGGCGTCTTGCCGCTCCTGCCCGGGAGCCGCTGCTGCTGACCAGCGGCGCAGTCGGCCTCGCCGCCGCCCTGGCGGTGATCGGCGTCTGTCGCACGCCGCTCACCCTCGCTCTGGGGGCGTTCGTGTTCGGTATCGCGCACGGTGTGCTGGACGTGGCTCTGAACGCCGCGGCGGTCCGCTGCCAGGACCGACTCGGACGTTTCATCATGTCGTCCTTGCACGCCGCCTACAGCCTGGGCGCGCTCGGTGGGGCCGGACTCGCCGCTCTCAGCGCCCACACCTCCCACACCTGGCTGTTCGCCGTCACCGGTCTCGCCGTCGCCTCGGCTGCTGTGGCCATGGCTCCAGTGGCCCGCACCCTCGGCATGCTCGAGCCCACTACCCCCGCCATATCCCGGCGTACGCCGGACCCGAAGGACTCGCCGGGCTTGCCCCGGGCGCGCTTGTGGCTGCTGGGGGCACTGGCCGCAGCGTGTCTGCTGGGGGAGGGGGCCGCAGCCGACTGGGCGGCCGTGCACCTGCACAGCCTGGATGCCTCGACGGCGGTCAGCGCCTCCGCGTTCGCCCTCTACAGCGCGTCTATGGTCGCCGGAAGGCTCGCCGGGGACCGCCTCATCGCCCACTTCGGCGCCCCGATGGTCGTACGCATCGGGGCCGTCCTTGCCGCGGCCGGGCTCACAGCTGGCCTGGCCCTGGCCACCGTCCCGGCGGCCCTGGCCGGCTGGGCGGCACTGGGCCTGGGCCTGTCCGTCACCATCCCCAGCCTGATCACCGCCGCCGGACGCGGCGGCCCCGGCGCCGTCGCCACCGTCTCGGTCACCGGCTACGCCGGACTGCTCGCCGGCCCCGCCCTCATCGGCGCCCTCGCCACCCTCACCGCCCTGCCCCACGCGCTGCTGCTGCCCGCCCTCCTCGCAGCCGCCGTCGCCGCCCTGTCCCGCAAAGCCCTGGAGAACCCCACCCCTTGACCAGCACTTCCCTTACGCCGACCCGTGCGGACGCCGTGATCATCGACTACAACGGTGTTCTGGGCCGACAGCCCACCCCTGCAATGTGGACCCGCCTCGCCGACCTCGCCGAATGGCCCAGCGGGCACATCGCCGCCTTCCAGGACGCCTTCTGGGCTCCTAGAGAGGCGTACGACGCCGGAGAACTCAGCGACCTCGCCTACTGGGCCAAGGTCCTCGGCCACCACCCCGGCGCACGCTGGCTGCGCACCTTGCGCACAGCCGACGCCGCCATGTGGATCCGCACCGACGACCGCATCCTCGACATCCTGCGCCGCGCTCACGCCACGGGGCTGCCCATGGTGCTGCTCTCCAATGCCCCGCACTTCCTGAGCGACATCCTTGATGCCACCGACTGGCGGCGCGAGCTGATGACCGACGCCCTGTACTCGGCACGCCTGGGCCTGTGCAAGCCCGACCCGGCCGCCTACCGACACGCGCTTGTGGCCACCGGCATTGCCGACCCCGGACGCGTCCTGTTCATCGACGACCGCGAAGACAACTGCCAGGCCGCCGCCGAGTTGGGCCTGCGCACCCTGCACTACACCGGCCAACCCGCTGATCTGGAGGAGCAGTTGCTCCCTTCCGGCCCGGTCGCCGTGCGCTCACCAGCAGCCCCTCGCGGCGCCAGCCACTGATCTCGCCTGCCCTCGCTCGACACCACCCCGACGCTCAGAACTTTCGTGCCCGACACCGAAGAAATCTACGGCGACGTCTACGTATCCCCGCGCTACCTCGCCGGCAGCACCGCCATCGGAGACCCCGCGCTGGAGCCTCTTCTCGCGCTCGGCTTCGACTTGCGTCACGACGACCTCGGCAACGCTTACGTCACGGCGCCCGACCACCGCATCCGCCTCGGGTTCCTGCCTGAGGGAGACGACGACGGACTGTGGCGGATCAACGCCTACCGCGACCGCTTCGGCCCGCCTGCGTGGGGCGTCAGCTTCAACGACATGGCGCCCACAGAGTTTGTCACCGCTTTCACCACTGCTCTGGCCCAGGCATACACCGCCGGCCCCGACACTTACCTCGCCCCGCCCGACCTCAAGGATCCCGAGCTAGGCGCCTTCGACGCCGTGGTCCCGCTGATCAAGGGTGGCTGGCAGTTCCAGCACCCGCGCTGGGGCGTAATGGAACTCCAGCCCCCCGACGGGATGGCCACCCTGGAATACACCACCGGCCGCCTCGACCCGGAGAAGGAACTCACCACCCTTCAGGCCCGCTGGCATCTGTGGGGCGGCCCGAAGAGCGGTCACGCCCGCTGGTATGCCACCGCCTCCACCCACACCCCGACTGCCCTGGTCAAGGCCATCACCCAGAGTGTGGCCGACCCGGCGCCACTGCCGCGCTGGAAGGACTCGCTGCTTCCCTGGCTGCGCGAATCCGCACAGCTCACCCCCGTCACACCATCCGCACCCCCGGTACCCACTCCGCTCGACGTCCAGCGCGCCGCCGCCCGCCGCCCGCCGACCCTCGGCACCCGCAGCGTCCCTCGCTGGAGCACCACCACCGTTGCCGCGGCTCCCACCGCAGCCGGTACCGGCCCGCGCCGCTGAACGATCCCTCCCCCACCGCACGCCAGAAGGCATTCCGTAAGTGTCCCTGCACGCCCAGCAGTTCTTCACCGAGCACCTCGCGCTCCCGTTCGCCGATAGCTCGGTCGTCGGCGGCACGTACTACGCCACTCCGCTGCCCAGCAGCCCACTCCGGCTGCGCATCGACTTCTCACGGACGATCGTCGCCGACGAATACGGGGGCCTGCGCCTAGCCGTCATCCACCCGGACAAGGGTGAACTCGATGCCGTTGCCTTGTCGTTCACCGAACACGGCACCTTCGCCCACCGTGACGCAGCCCGCAACACGCAACCGGGGCAGATCGGCTACGGCATCATCCGGGTCTTCAAAGACCGGCCGGACTGGGTGCCGTGGCAGGGCGCGCACGTCGCCAATCTGCGTGCGGCGATCGAGCAGTACACGGCGGTCTGGTTTCCCGGTACTTGGAAGACCACTCCGCCCGTACGCAGCCGGAGCCGTACGGCGCGCAACGTCCCCACTGCCCCGGCCGGCGCCTCAGCAACACGAAAACGCTGACCCGCTTCCCGACCACGGAGATACATGACCCTGCCCCGCTGGCTGGCCCTCCGGCGCCGACCGCAGCCCGAGGTCACTCGCACCGCCGAGCCCGAGGCCCATTCCCTGCCGGGACCGCAGGGCCCCTGGCTCACGGACCCGGACTTCCGAGCCCGGCTGCGTTCCGCCACGCTGACCATGCTCGACCTGGTCGAGAACGTCATGGAAGACGACTTCACCCTGACCGAGTCCATCGACGGCTTCCGCTACCACGCCGCCGAGTTGCTCAACATTCCCGCCGAGTACGGCGTCCTCGTTGAAGCCGAGGCCGCCGCCCAGATCGTCGAAGCCGCCGGCCTACCCGCGGGCTCACCCTTCGGCCTCTCCATTGCCCAGGGCCTGGCCTGCATCCAGGCGCTGTCCATCGAGGACCAGCAGAACCTCGTACGGGCTGCCGCCCGCCGCTACGCGATCAACGCCCCCACACACCGTCCAGCGCGAGCCCGTCCGGCACCGCCCTCCCCGACGGGCCAGCCGTCCCGAAGTACCCGTTGACCGGCCTCACCCCGCTCGCTACCGACGGGCAGCCCTGCCCGCGTCTCACCCAGGAGAGTTCCTACTTGCGCACCCGCTCTGCCCGCAGCCTTCCCGCCGCGACCATCACCGTCGCAGCCGTGACTGGCACGATGGCCTTGGCCCCCGCTGCCTCGGCGCAGACCCTCGAGCCGACACCGACCACCAGCATCACCCCGCTGAATGTGGCGGCGACCGGCGGCATCACCATCCTGAAGAAGGATCCCGGAGGAGACGTTCTCGCTGGCGCCACGTTCACCCTGCTCGACTCCACAGGCCAGCAGGCCGCCAGCGGCAAGACCGATACAGACGGCCAGCTGGCCTTCAAGGACCTGGCCCCGGGTGTCTACCGGCTTGGGGAGGTCTCCAGCGGCAGCCCGCTGCATGACGTGGTCGACGACCAGGACGTCATCGTCACTCCGGGCGCCGACGCACCGCTGACGATCATCGACCCCTTCAAGCCCGCCTCCCTCCTGCTGAAGGCCAGGGACGACAAGAGCGGCAAGCCGCTGGCCGGATCCACCGTCAACATCGGAATCGGCGACAAGACCGTCCTCACGCTCACCACGGGCCCCAACGGCACGGCCACTGCACAGCTGCCCGTCAACAGCCGTACCGGCACCAGCTTCTGGGGCAAGCAGATCAAGGCACCTGCCGGGTACGACCTCTACAAGCCCTCGCGCACCTTCACCGCGAAGCCCGGCGACTCGGTCACCGTGACCATCACCAACGCCAAGACCGCCAGCACGAGGCCGAGGCCCGATCCCTCGGAGAAGCCGTCCGACAAGCCGAACCAGGACGAGCCGACGTCGGACAATCCGACTCAGGGCAAGCCTGGTAAGGACGGCAGAGCCTCCTCGCCGTCCGCCTCGCCGTCCGCCTCGGCGTCCGACTTCCCGGTCGCGCGCCAGGCCGCGTCGAGTGCCTCGGTGCCAGCTCCCGAGGGCACGCTCGCCCACACCGGCGCCGACGCCACCCCATGGCTGCTCGGCAGTACCGGCCTCCTGATCGCCGCCGGTGGCGGCGCGGTCCTGGCAGCACGCCGACGTCGTCCCGACGGCGACGTGTCCGAGGACTGACCGAACCTGACCCACGACATGAGGCCCCAGGGATCCAAGCCGCGGCGGATTCTTGGGGCCTCACGCATGCCCGGATTTCGTACCCTGCGACCTCGCCAGGACCCATCACACTCGATCGAGCGAGCCCGAAGAATATCTTGCCCGCACCGGTGCCTATGCCGGACGGCCGAGGCGGGTGCAGTGACGCGGATTCCTATGGGGAGTGGGCTCCCTCTCCCACGAGCGACTGCCGGGCTGGCCCTGCTGGTCTGCTACAGGTCACGGCCTGCGCGCCACGCGGACCGGCGGGCGCGATCCTTGTCGCGCAGGCATGTCGCCAGACCAACGAACTCGTTCCTGGCCTCCTGTGGGTCGCGGCCCTCGAGCAGGAGCTCGGCCAGGGATGCCACCGGCCAGACGACCAGTACGCCGTGTCGCGCGAAGTACACGGCGAGGGTGCGAATGCGGAAGGTGTCGGCAGTGTCGAGCCACGCGCCGGCGAGCAGCTTCCAGATGCGGCGGCGCGCCCGGCCGGTGGCGACGTCGGCGGTGACCACGCTCGCGATCTCCAGCAGGGTCGCGCCCTCCGGGCCGTCGAGGACGAAGGTGTGATCGTCCCAGTGGTCGAAGATCACCGGGCAGGTGATGCCCCAGGGCGTGCCGATGGGCGGATCACCGGCCAGGCGGCGCATCTGCTCCAGGGCACCCGAGGTGATCAGCCGCCGCGTAAGGGCCAGGGGATCGGCGATCGCCTCGTCGTGCGCGCTACGGTGCAGTTCCTCGACGCTCGGAACGTCCTCTCGGAACACTCGGAACAGCGGGTGTTCGATGCTTTTGTTGCGATAGGCGTACTGGAACGCGGCGAGGATCCAGCACAGCCGGGCCAGGCCCCGTTCCGGCCCTGGCCCGCCGAGCCGGCCGAGCGGGGCGTGCGCGGCGAAGTAGTCGCGCATCCGGTTGAACAACTCGCCGAGCACCGGTTCGTCCGGCAGGCCGGGACGCGAGAAACCGCGGTGTCCCCGCTCCGCGGAGGTGAACACCATGCCGACTGTCGCCCCCGCGTCTCGTGCCGTCTTGAGGTCGATCCAGCCGCCCGGCGTCGGACGCATATCCAGTGCCCGCTCGCGGCGATCCTCAGGCAGACCAGCGTGGGTGGGATAGCGCGCCGCCTGGGCGTCTGCCCAGGAGCGCGAGACAAGCCCGGCGCCAGCCAGTCCCAACAGTGCCGCATAGGGTGGGGCGGGCTGGATCAGTGCGGCCAGGCGCAGCGTGAAGGCACGGCCGGCCTGGCTCCAGTGATGTCTGTCGACCGCTCCCTCCGGGCGCGTGACGAAGCGGTCACGGACCTGAGCCGCCATGTCCCGGGCCGCCTCGGACGATCCGGACAGCCGCGCCTCGCACCAGTCACTCAACTCACCGTGGTACAGGTGCGAGACGACCGACATGCGGTGATTCTACGATCATCGGCCAGCGCGACGGGAGATCGCCGGTTGCCCGAACTACCTTGCGGTATGCGTTGAGTCGCGATCGTTTGGTGATGTAAGCGATAGCCGCAGCCGCTGCTGTGTGGGCAAGTCCGCGGCCCCAGTGATATCTGGGGCGTGCGTTCAAGGGGTCTCTTCCAGTAGCCGGACAAGTGCCTGCAGTTGAGGGCTGCGTTCGTCCTCGTCCAGCCCGTCTGGCATAGGTGGCCACTCCGGTGCCTCGGTGTACGCGCGGGTCACATTGGAGGCGCGCCAGGCGATGGCCGGCGCGCGGACGTCGCCTCCGGCCAAGTCGTCGCGCAGGGGCAGCAGTTCCTCCAGCCACGGACGCGGGTCGTGGTACAGGTAGGAGAGCTCGCCGTCTTCTTCGAGGCGGTGGAGTTTCACCAAGAGATCGTCACCGACGATCGTGGTCGTAACAGCAAGTCTGTCTTCGTAGGGGGCTATCTGGTGGGCGAGAGTGGCCGGGAGCCGCAGCCACAGAGTGCGTGATCCTTCCTGGCTGAAGCGGAGACCGGCGTCGAAGTACTGGGGAATGAGCTCGTCCTCAGTCCCGAAGATTGGGTGTTCGTTCCAGTCGGTCCACTGGTCGAGCACGAGGGAGTCGGAGCTGACGTCCGCCCCAGGCAGCTTCGCACGGAGTTTGAGCATCTGATGCTCGGTGAGGTGGCGGCCGAGGGCTCGGAACTCGTAGTACCAGTGCTTGTTTCCTCGCCGACGGCGGTGTCTTTCGCTCGGGACCGATTCCAGTTTGGGCTGGGGAGCCTTATAGCGGACTTTGTGCCGGTACCGCCTCCAGTCCCGGATTGCTTTGGCTTCAAAGCGAGGGTCAATGTAGCCGCAGGCTGGGCCTTCTTCGCCGTCGTATCCCAGATCCCGTTCTGCCTGATTGTAACCGTCCACGTCATCGGGGTAGATATTTTCCAGGTACCAGCCAAGAAACGCCGTGAGTAGAGTGGCCCGCTGCTCGTCGCCTGCTCGCTCGATCTGGGCGTGGACCGCCTCCCACAGCTTGTTGGGATGGGAATAGTCGGTCCGCATCCGTGCAAGCTGTACGCGGAACAGCTGTACGAGCGCGCCGATGTCTCGATCGACGTCGGGTCGGGCCTCCGGGCGGCCCTGGTAGCTGTCGGCAGGGCTAGCCAGCCGAGCCAGCACCGCAGCCGTCAGGCGGGTCAGCACCCGGGTGCAGGATGTTGAGTGCAGTGGGATTTGATGCAACTTCAGCCCGCCAGTCGCGCCGTTGCCGGAAGCCGCACGTTCCAGAAACAACAGCACCCCCGCCTGCTCATTCAGCCAGAGTCGATGCCAGACTCCGCTATGTGATGCATGCGCCGCAGCGATCTTGTCCAGTTCTCGCGCGCTGGGATTCTCGCCTCGTACACGCCGCACAAGGTCGTCAGCGTCGCCGGTCATGCCGGTGGCGATGAGCTGGTACTGCTGCTGGCTCATGGATAGCGTCTCCGGTCTGGCTTGTGTCCACTCCGGCTTGTGAGATCACTGTCGTGATCGCGCCAACTCATCCGGAGTCCTGCAGTGCATGAGCAACTCTCCGAGCGACCGGACGGTCCTGCTTGATGACTGGTCGCCGCGAACCAGTACCAGCCCCGCGAAATGACGCTCCTAGCGCGTTCGCCCTAGGTTCGCTGGCAAGGAAGCCCGAGCAACTAGGTTCCTTGTCAAACGCCTCGATTGGGTGAACTGTAGGGTCTCGCGACTCGTGTCCCGCAGCGACATTGTGACCTAGTGGCTCCGTCCGAGTCTCCCGCCGTGACCGGCCAACCAGTCTCACGGACGTCTCCGAATCCGCGGACCGGTGCCCGGCCCGAGCGTTGACATTCCCCGCGCCGGGGCAGGCTCAAGGGCTGCCATCGAGATGAGAGCGAGCCGCTTGAACGAAGCCTGTGCGCACTTCGTGGAAATGGAGCCACCGCCCGTGCGGGAAGCGCTCCAGGGCCTCGCTCAGCGACAGCTGTTGACTGTAGGTGAACAGGAGGGCCCCGGTATCAGAGGCGGATAGCAGGCCCAAGGTGATGATCTGGAGGCCGAGCTGCTGCCCGTACTCCGTGCGGCCTGGATCGCGGGAATCCATTGCCCGCAGCTCGCGTAGGGAACTGAGAATCGCCGCGATCGGCCGATCCTGATCAGAGGGAACCTCACGCTCCTCACGCTCCCCGGCTTCTTCGAGCACGCCCATTGAGCGCGCAGCAGTGAGTGCCTGTTCCAACTCGAAGATGGTGTTGACTATGGCGCTCTGTAGGGCATAGCCCTTAGAGACGATCTGCTCGGGCCCTTCAAGCTCGATCTTGCGATATGCGTCTGCAGCGCTCGCGGAGCGAGGATAAGTCGCTTCGAGCGCCAGCTCGGCCTCCGGCAGATTCTCATCGGCGAGATGCTCGGCCACGACTCCGGCAGAAAGCCTGAACTCATCCACGGCGCCGAGATATTCGACCCACACGTCGCGCCTTACGGTTCGTCGCCACTGTGCGTTCTGGTCTCGGCCTTGTGCCCTGACCGCCTCGATGGCTGCGTTCGCCTGCTCTTGCATACTGCGTGCTTGCCAGCGGGCGCCGAACAGACCAAGCGCCACACCTGCCACCGCGATCAGCGCCGCGAGTACGGCAGCTACCCCCTGATCCATTCCGACATCGTTTCATGCCGAGGATCACGCCGAAGGGTGGGCCGGTCAGGCTCAGATCTGTGGCCCACCGGCCACCGAGTGGCCATGAGTTAGGAGATTTGGCCACGTAGTCGGAGATCCCACAGTGACAGCTGTAGGGTCTCGCGCTTCGCTGCATACGCAGAGGCTGTGACCTGCGACTTCTCGCGGTGTCTCACGCTGCTCCATCTGCGGTTGTCTCGGCTCGCGGCGCATCCCCGCCAGGTTTGCTGAGGCCGCTCCGGACGGGCAGATCGCTGACCTGCGGTGTCTCACGGCCCGCTATCACCCGGGACGGCTGTGCGGTCGGCTGTGTGGGGGTGCCGTACGGCGGGAAATGCGGAGGTCGTTCTGCCGCCGGATGTTCGACCGCAACATCACGCTGCGCGGGGGCATCGCCCCGGTCCGCGCCCGCATTCCCAAACTCCTGCCGGATGCGCTCTCCGGGGCCCTCGATCCGGGGCCCATCTTCGACGGTGCCGTCCCCCTGGCCGAGGTGCCGGACGGTTATCGGGGCTATGGACGACCGGTCGGCACTGAAAGTGCGCATCACCGTCAGAGTGCGGGGGCCGGCGGCACGGGCGTGGTTCCTCCCGTGCCGCGTGGCGCCCTCGTGATGTCAGGCGGTGCGTTTCACGTGGCGGACCAGCCACATCAGCAGGGCGTCCAGGTCGGCGGCGGCCGAGAGGACCCGGTCGACCGCCTCGGGGGTGTGCAGCCACTCCTCGCAGCCGAGGGGACGGGCGGCGATCAGCGAACGGTGGCGCAGCAGGTTCGCACGGGAGTGGTCGGTCGGGTAGCCGCGCGGGGGGCGTTTCATCACGTCCCCGGAGATGTCGTAGCCCTTCTTCCGCACGTCCTTGACGATGGCGGACAGTTCGCGGCCGCTCCCCTCGGAGGCCACGGCTTTGCGGAACATGTCCACCTGGCCGGGATCGGGGTACCACCAGGCGCCCTGGATCCGCAGGCCGTCCAAGGCGAACCGGAGACCGATCTCGATCTTGCGGCCGAGCCGGATCACCGCGCCCTGGTGCTGCCACCACCAGGAGTCGGTGCGGTAGTGCCAGACGGAGAAGTCCTCGTACCGGGGGTCGGTGTCCGCGACCTCGTTGAGCAGGGCGATCATCGGCTGCCGGACCAGGCGTTCGCGGTCCGCGCGGTAGCGCTCGCGGGTCGCGTGGGTCGGTTCGCCCTGGAGCTGCCACAACACGTCCATAGCCTGCTCCGGCCAACCGGTGAACTGTCCGCGCATGCGCGGAGGATAGCTCACCCGTGATCCGCGCGCGCGGAGAGTGAGACGGGCAGCGAGGCGTAACCCCAGACAAGGTGGGAGGTGCTGCGGCGGGGCTCGCCGACCAGTTCGATGTGCCGTGCGCGGTGGGCGAGTTCGTCGAGGAACACGGAAAGTGCAGTCGATATGAAGCGGGCGGTGAGATTGTGCAGCCGAACTTGAGATCCCACAACAGCGGTCAACAGTTCGCCTGTGGCAGACAGGAAAGATCCCGAAAAGACTGGCCAACGCTTCTAGGGCATGTCAACGTAGACGCCTTCCCGGAAAACACCAGGTCAGAGAGGTGATGCCTGTGGCCTTGGACGTGGCCCAGCCCGGATTCGCCACCACTGTCGAGGCGCTGCGGCTGCACTCATGGAAACTCGGTCCCGGCCGACCGATGCTGGTGATCGACCAGTTCACGGACGCCGACTTCAAGCTGGTCGTGGACGACCGCGCCGATGTCCATGTGAACAGCAAGGACGGGCGGTTCTATCTCGGGTGGTTCCCGATGGGTCGTCCCGGCACCGACGGTGAGGGCTGGGTGATCGCGGTCACCGGCACCGCGAAGGTCCGCGGGTACCGGATGTCGTTCGACACCGAGACTCCGGCCGCCATCGTCGCCGCTGCCGTGGCCCAGGTCCTCGCCACCTCCCAGCCGCTCTGAACAGCGGGACCGACGCCACACCACCGGGCGCCCTGCGCGCCGCATACCCTGCCCAGCTTCGGGACACCCTTGTCCGCTACCGCGAGGAGAACGCTGTGGACGAACCGCATCTGCACGAGATGACCGTCGGTGAACTCGTCGACCTTCTGGCCGCCTGCGACCGTGAAGCGACGGCCCGGCTCGCCATCAACCCGCTCTTTCCCATGGCCCACCGTGTCGGCGGGGTGATCGCTGCCCAGGATGAGAACGGCGACCCGCTGGTCTTCATCACCGAGGCCAAGGACGCCGAGCAGGTCGGCCACCTCCCACCGGACGTCGCCGTCGAACTCACCTGGCACGAGCCGACCGAGGCTCCCGCACGCCGCCGTCGCAGGGCGACCGGGCCACGCGACGACGGCAGCTGAACCACCAACGACCCTACGGAGGCGCCCCTGCACCCGCACGACCCCCACGACCCTGCCCACCCCGACCCGCAGGAGGCGGTGTACTGGGTCACCCCGCGCCACCTGGCCGGCGACGACGGCGCGCTCGGCGAGCGGATCGGCGACCTGCTGACCGGCCTGGGCTGGCGGCTGTGGCCGACCTCCCGCCACACCCTGCTGTACGTGAGCCCGGACGAGTTGCGCGGCGCCGAGTGGATCCTCGCCAGCTACCCCTTTGAACTCGGCGGACTGCCCGTGGCGTGGCAGTTGTCCGCCCGTCCGCATGCCACGAGCGCACTGACGGAGTGGAACGCCTACTTCACCACGGGCGTCCCGCACGAGGCGCTTGCCGATCTCCTCGTCGCGCTCGATGCCCGCGAGGCGCCCGACACCGGGTTCGACGGGCCTCAGGCGGTCATGGCCGCGCTTGTCTCCCAGGGCTGGATCCGGGACGTGGACCGCCCCGCGACCGCGGCCACGGACCCCGGCTTCGCTTCCAGCGTGTCGCTGGAGGAACTGCCCAAGCTCATTCAGGACGCCGACCCGCGCCCCGATCTGATGGGCTGGCAGGCGTGGGCGGAACCTGTTTTGGGCGCCCCCTATCTGTGGTGCGCCAGCTTCAGCGCCAGCGTCCCGCACGACCTGGTCGCGGCCTTCGCCGCCTCGCTCGCCTCCCCGGTCCCCGTGCCTCGGCGCACCCTGCCCGAGGGCGCGCAAGAGCGGCTCACCGTCGTGCGCCGTGACTGACGACGACGCCTTCTCATGCCGGCCGCCCCTCGCCCCGGGCGGTCGCTTCCGCTGCGAAAGGATTCCCAATGGAGTTGTCAACCCGCGTTGGTGACTCGCTGTGAGCGTGTCAGCCCAGCATGACGGGGGTCTGCGGTGCCGTGAGTTCGAAGGCGCGGCCGTCGCGTATGAGTGCCCACAGGACGTTCAGGCGGCGTCGTGCGAGGGCGATGATTGCCTGCTTGTGGCCCTTGCCCTCGGCTCGTTTGCGCTCGTAGAAGGCTTTGGAGACGGGGCAGGAGCGGGCGGCGACCATGGCGGACATGTAGAAGACCCGCAGCAGGCGTCGGCAGTAGCGGCGTGGGCGGCGCATGTTGCCGCTGATGCGTCCGGAGTCCTTGGGGACCGGGGCCAGGCCGGCGACGCCGGCGAGGCGGTCAGCGCTGGCGAAGACGCTCAGGTCTCCGCCGGTGTGAGCGATGAACTCGGCGCCCAGGACGGGGCCGAGGCCGGGCATGCTCAGGATGACCTCGGCGTGCGGGTGGTCGCGAAACCGGCCCTCGATCAGGGCGTCGGTCTCGGCGATCTCCTCGTCGAGGGCCATCACCTCCTCGCGAGCCTGGCCACCATGGCGGCGGCCAGCTTCTCCCCGGCGACGGCGGTGTGCTGGGCCTCGGCGGCCTCCACCGCGGTGGCCGCAACGAGCTGATAGTTGCGGACCTTGCGGTTCTTCAGCCAGGTCGCGAGCCGGGTCCTGCCGACGCGCCGGAGGGCGGCCGGGGTCTGGTACTGCGTCAGCAGCACCAGGGCCGCCTTGGACGTCTTGTAGTCGAAGGCGCGTTCCAGGGCGGGGAAGTACTCCAGCATCTGGGCTCGCAGCCGGTTGATGGTCCTGGTGCGGTCGGCGGCCAGGTCCAGGCGGCGCGAGGTGAGGATGCGCAGGTCCACGGCGATGTCGTCGCCTCGGTGCACAGGTTCCAGGTCGCGGCGCATGCGGGCCTGGTCGGCGATGACGAAGGCGTCCTTGGCGTCGCTCTTGCCGTCGCCCCGGTAGGAGCCGGAGGCGTGATGGACGGTGCGGCCGGGGATGTAGAGGACCTGCTGGCCGTTGTCGGTCAGCAGCGCGATCATCAGCGCGGCCCCGCCGGCGTTGAGGTCGATCGCCCAGGTCACCGGGGCGCCGTCGCTCAGCTCCAGCACATCGGCGATCAGCTTCAGCAGCGCGGTCTCGTCGTTGTCCACCCGCCGCGACAGCCGGCGCTTGCCGTCCGCGTCGAGCACCACGCAGTGATGCGCGGCCTTGCCCGCATCCGTACCGGCCCACAGCTCGGGCACGGCCACCTCCGAAGTCGTATCCGTTCACAGCCCAGCAGACGACCTCGCCAGCGTGTCCTTACCAAGCGATCTTGTGCCGCGCATCCCAATGAGTGGTCGAGTCGTCGCGGGATGCCGAGCGGCCAATCCTTTCAAGCCACCAGTGGGCGGAAACCCATGAGCCACACCCAGCATCCCCGGGTCTTTCGATCCTACGAGTGACCGAAACCAACCCACCTACAACGTAAGGACACCGATCTGTCGGTTTCATACTTGTCCCCTGGACGACTCGCGGTCGCCAATGCCATCGCGGCGGCCGGGCCGGGACGTCACTACCTGCGCGTCATCCGGCCGCTGGTTGCCCAGGAAGTGCTCGCCGAACTCCTCTACCTGGGCGGCAACACCCTTGTGCTCGGGCCGGTGAGCATGGAGCGCTTTGACCGTCTGACGCGCCTGGTAGACCGGGCCCTGGAGGATGCGGGTAATCGGTGCGGGTCGTCGGTGCTGTCGCTGGTGTCCGATGCCCCCACCGACTCGGGCCCGGCCCGGACGGTGACCCGGTACATCATCGAAGACGGGCAGTGCACCGAGGCCGGAGAGCGGAACGCGCGCGAGTACGGCGAATGCGCGGTCACGCTCGCCCGCGTCGAGGCTTACAGAGCGGCCGAGGACGCGCGCACGCTTGCCACCCTGCCCGGCCGTTTCGACTTTCTCTGACGAGCCTTTCGTCACCCACCCGCCCCACACTGACCCTTGGAGGTCTGCTTGCCCCTGCCCATAATCCGGCTGTCCATCTCTCCCACGAACGGGACCGCTCACCACGGCGTCCTGATCGACACCGAACCGTTGACGGTGTGCGCTACGCACTCGACCGATCTCGCACCGGTCGCGGAGAACACCACGCACTCTCTGTGCCAGAGCTGTACACGCGCCTGGCTGATTCTGACCACGCAGCCGCACCCCGGCGGCGAACGAGATCTCCGGCCCGCCGCCGGCACCGGCAAGGGCGCCACCGCCCACCTGCCGATCCCCGGCCATCTGCTGGGCTACTGCGGCAAGTCCCTTGACCCTCACTCGACTTCAGCCCGCCGGGTGTGCGCCAACTGCTCGGCGCTCGCGGCGGCCCTGGAGCGCTTCCACCGGCTCGCGGGCGACGTGAGCGTGTCCTTCGACGGATCCTGCCCGCGCGACGAGGACCTGCTGTGGGCACCCAAAGGCCATGCCAATCTCGTCACGGGACACCGCCGCCGCGCCGCGACCGGCACCGGCCTGTGCGACACGCCGCTGGCCGGACCGAACCCCGAGGCCACCAACGAATGCGCCCCCTGCCGCCGAGCATGGAGGACCGAGCGCGACCGGCGGACCGCCGCGCTTCCCCACATGAGGGCACGCGCCCGCTGGTGGGACCAACGCCGTGAACTGGACACCTTCCAGGGCCGTGCCGATGGCCTCAACTCCGGCGACGCCTATACGCTCTCCGGCTGCCCGGACCAGCACCACGTCCTGACCGTGACCCACCCCGGCCGGAGTCGGCGACTTGCCGCCCTGGTCTATGTCCCCGCCGCCGACGAGATCGTGGAACTGGGCCTTCACCCCGATCGCCTGCTTGCCATCGAACGGCCGCACGCGCCGGAGGCGGGCATGCCCACGCTGCCATGACCCCCTGTGGCGGCACGCACCAGCCTGCTCTGGACGCGCCGTGCCTGACCGCCGCATCACCGAAGGGCCCGGTTTCCTCACCGTCGTCAAGGTGAGGAAACTGGGCCCGGTTTCGTTGCGCCAGGCCGTGCCGTTCCGTCCCGGTGCTCACAGGAACCCGGAGGATGTGGGTGGCGAGGGGTCGTTCCTACGGGGTGGCAGGCGCAGTGCAAGCTGTTCGACGTAGTGCCGGACATGGGGCGGCATCGGCTCGGGCAGAGCGTCCAGCGGGAACAGACGAAGGGCCTGCCCCTCGCCGAGGACCAGCTCGCTCTCGGTGCCGTCCCAGACTGCGGCGAACACGTGGGGTGGCGTCTTGCCTTCCTCGTAGGCGGTGACAGCCACTTCCTCGATCACCGTCGGTACGATGCCAGTCTCTTCCAGCAACTCGCGCAGGACCGTCTCGAGCGGCGTCTCGTCCGTCTCACGTCCGCCGCCGGGAAGCGACCAGCGCCCCGGCCAGCCGATGCCGGCCTTGTCGTCCCGCAGCTGCAGCACGACCTCACGGCGCGGTGTAGTGACGAACGCGAAACACCCGCGGGTCTTCGTGGGACGGTCCACCACGCCGGTGACCTCTCTTCGTACGACAGCGTCCGGATGGCCCACGGCCGAAGCCGGAGCATGGCCCTCGCCGTGTGCAGGGCCCTGCAGCACGGTAATGCTGGATGACGAACGCCCCGTTCTCCACTGCCTGGCAGCGGGGAGAACGGGGCGCGACGGAGCGTCGAGTGTCAGCGGGCCTGCGCCGCCTGGACGGCGTCGGCGAGATGGGCGTCGACGAGAGCGGGCGCCCCGGACAGGACCACCAGAATCGTGCCGGTGCGGATCGCCGTCTGCTTGACGACGCTGCGCTGCCCGCCGACCGCGTAGGTGAGCAGCTGGCTCCACTGCTCGTCACCCAGGTCCGGGGCGGCCGTCTGCTTCGTACCCATGTCGATGACGATGCTGCCCGACACGAGCTGGTACGTGGGGCAGGCGGTCATCGCGTCGAAGATCTCCCCGATGCCCTGCGAAAGCTTCGTCGCGGTGTCGCTGTACAGCTCCTCGGACACCTCGGAGTCGCTGCCGCCGGCGTAGGTGAAGGACGCCTTCGCCTTGCGGGGGAAGGACAGGCCGGTGCCGGTGGCCGCCGCGCTGCTGCCGAGCTTGGCCAGTGCCGGGCAGCCGATCACGGTGACATCGTCGTGCGTGGCCGGGCGCTGCGGCTTGCGGCTGTAGCCCTCGCCGAGGTCGCTCTCGTCAAGGAGCCGCTTGCTCAGTGCGGCCGAGGACAGCGGCGCCGACGCTGCGGTATTCGAGCCCACCGTGCGCGGCGCGGCGGTTGTGGGGGAGGCCGGCTCGGCGGAGGTGGTACTGCCCGTCGAGCAGCCGGTCAGAACCAGAGCGGCGAGAGCGCTGAGGCTGAGGACGGTCGTGGTGGGAAGGCGCATGCGAAACCCCTAAGTGGCCTGCGAAGCGGACAGGTTGACTGGGCCGGCCCTCCGGGCACCGGCAGAGAGAAGGGGAGTTGAGGTTTCAGGGGTTTCGCCGGCTCAGTGGCCGAGGTGGCGCAGGCCCTCGGCGAGGGTGGGATGGAAGTGATCGACCGGACCGGAGTTGCGGTTGAACCACACCGGGTCGAGGCGGGGCTCCGGCGTTGTGTGGCCGGCCCGGCAGCGCAGGTGGATCGTGTCGTCGCACATGCTGAAGATGATCCAGTCCCGGTATGCGCCGCACTCGGGGCACGAACGGACCTCGCCGTCGATGACGAGTGGCTGCTGCCAGCGCATCATCAGGCCCTCGACCTCCTGACGCGAGGGGACCCGCAGATCCGGCGGCAGGAAGTCGGGCACTACCGCCTCCGCGGCGGGGTCCGAAGCCTGATCAGCAGGGGGTGCCGGAGGCTGGAAGCCGGGATGCGACTGCATGGTGTGCAGCAGGGCGTGGCCGGCACGCTGGGCTTCACGGAATTCACGGTGGGCACGAGCACGTCCGAACATCCGCTCTCCTTCTCTTCGTCTGACAGGCCACAAGGAGGGTGCCTCATGCACCTGAACTGCTTCAACTCTCAGACTCCGTAATCAGCGGGCCTTGCCCGGACCCTCGCCGCGGCCCGCTGCGGGCTTTGTCGCACGCCCCGGCGTACTGGCCGAGGTAGGGATGGAGTCGATGGGCATCGTGGTCGCGTCGGCGGGCAGATCGGCCATGCGACGCAGCCGCCACACCAGCACGTCGCTGATGGAGTCTGCGGTGCCCAGCTCTCTCCGCGCGGCGGCCTCGGCCAGCAGCACCGCCGGATCGTGGCCGGCGCTCTCGGCGTCGGCGAGGGTGGCCGCGAGGGCGTACCAGCCCGGCTCAGCCAGGATCTGCTCGGCCAACTGCGGCACCGCCGCTCGTAGGCAGGCAGCCTGCTTGTGCCGCAGTGGCTGCGACAGATGCCGTCCCCGCTGGTACAGCACCCCCAATGGGATGCCGGCGGCGGCCTGGTAGGCGGCGCGCAGGTGCTCGGCGGCCTGGCGGGCGGCGGCGGCCTGCTGGGCGTGGTTCTTCTTCGCGTGCCAGTGGGCTGCGGCCGTGACGAGGAAGAACGCCATGTCGATCAGCATCGCCGTGGTGGCTCCGTCCTCTCCGCGGCCGAGGGCGGGTCCGCTGTAGACGAGGTCGCGGGCGGCTTCGCGCAGGGCGCGGTCGCGCCCGCGTTCAGCTCGTACGTGAGAGCGGGTGGCCCGTTCGAACGCGAAGGCCGCATCGCGCAGTTGGGTACGGGTGTGGGCGGCGGAGGTCTGGGCGAGTGCGTCCAGGATTTCCCCGGCCGCCGCGATCTGCGCGGCCACCGCCGCGTCCTGGCCGCCGTCGATGACGAGCACCGCCTGCCACGTGGCCGTGGCGGCCCGGCGCCGTGCCGTGGCCGGGCCGCTAGGCGCCAGGGGGGTGGCCTGGTCCGAGGACGTGTCGGCGCTCGGTGAGGGGGTGCCGTTGGAGAAGCGTTTACGGATACGAGGCAGGGACAGGTCGGGGGAGAGGGTGGAACCGGCGTAGAAGACGGGCTCCTGGTCTTCGTTGCGGTCGTCGGGGAGCGCGACCTTGTAGCCGAGGAGGTCGCCGGAGGGCGCGAGGCGTTTGTGGATCAGTACGCCGGCGTCGGCCAGGCGGTCGAAGAACTCCTCCTCACTCGTGGCGCCGGCAACTGCCTGCCGTACGGTCTCGCGCAGTTCCTCGCGGGCGGGGCGCTCGCGGCCCTCGCGTTCGGCCTTGTGGCGCTCGGCGCTGGTGGGACGTTTGGCGGCGGTGCCGTCACCGGTGTTGAGCTGCTTGAGCCCGTACTCGGCTTCGATCAGCCTGGCTTCGGCCTGGGACCGGGCGGCGTCATTGTTCAGCCGTGGCCGGCGGCGGTCCTCGCGGACGAGCGTGGCGATGATGTGGATGTGGTCGTCGGCGTGCCGTACGGCGGCCCAGCGGCACGCCGCGTCGTCGCCGTCGGGGGCGATGCCGGTGGCCGCGACCATGCGCCGGGCGATGTCGCCCCACTGCTCGTCGCTGAGGATGGGGTCCTCGGGGGCCGCCCGGACGGACAGGTGCCATACGTGCTTCTTGGGCCGACGGCCTTTGGCGAGGGCTTCGACGGGCATGTCCAGCAGCTGCTGGAGGTCGGCGTATGTGGCGTTCGGTTCGCGGCCGGGGTCGGGGGCGAGGCTGTCCCAGGCGGCAACCAGGTGGGGGTCGATGTGCTCCTCGTGGGTGCCGGGCCCGTAGAGGTAGTAGAGCAGGCCGATGGTGCGCTGCCCGCGATCGTGGACTCGGGGAATCATGCCGCGGTGGTCTCGGTCTCCAGGTAGTGCCGGGTGAAGGCGTCCACGCGGCGGGCCGCGCGGGTCACGGCGTCGAGGACCGCCACCGTGTTCGGGGCGTCCGCACCCGAGTTCAGGGCCTTGGCCACCTGATTGACGTTGTTGCCGATGTGTCCGAGGTGCCGGCGCAGGGCGAACAGCTCGTTCAGCACTTCGCGTTCGGTGGCAATCTCGGCGGCGGTGCGGTCGAGATCGCGGGCGGCTTTGAGAGCGGCGTGGGCAAGGAAACTGGCGACGCTCATACGGCACGCGGACGCTGCACGTGCGAGCAGCTGGTACTCGTCGTCGTTCATGCGGCAGCTGGGCTGGCGCACGCGCTTGTGCTCGTCACGCAGGCGCTCGCGCTGCTGCACGTGCGGCTTCGACGGTGCGGTGTGGGCGCACTGCTCGGTGTGGCAGGTATGCGTGTGCTTTTCCCCCGGACGCGAGCCGCCCTCGGTCGCGTCCTGTTCGTTCGGCGCCCCCTGGCGCCGGACTTCTCCCGCCACTTCAGGGGCGGGGGAGGCAAGAGCATTGCTCCCGTCGGGAGCAATGCTCTTGCGATAACTTGCTCGCTCAGCAAGCGAGTTGGGGACCGGCTCATCCGGTGTGGGAGTGGGGCTCGTAGTCGAGTTCGTCATCGGGTGCGGTTCCTGGTGGCGCGGAGTCGGTGCTGGATTTCGGCGGCGAGGTCCACCACGGCGGCCGGTCCGTCGAGGACACGGACGCACGTTTCGGGTGTGACCTGGACTAGCCACTGGCCGTTCGGCGCCAGCACTGCCGCGTGCAGGAGCTGGTGGTGGATCAGGACGTCCGCCCAGGCGGCGGCCTCGGCGGCGGTGGGGGTGTACGTCCGTGGGCGTGGGCGTCGGATGGCGTTTTCCTTCCGGAGGGGGCGGTGGCCCCGCACGAAGCCGGGCCACCGCAGCGATTGAGTGCAGTGGAGTCGCCTGACCTGCGTCTAAGCAGGTGTCAGCCGCACTCGGGGCAGCGGGCGAAGTGCCGGCTCATCGCCCTGGCCATATTGCCTTTGAGCGTGATCGCCTGCTTCGCGCTGGTCTTGGCCGATGGGGTGCCGGCTTTGCGCTCCGCATAGGCGGTCAGGAAGCGGATGTCCTTCTCGAAGTCGGACTTGATGTGCGACATGCGCGGGCACGTCCTCACCGTGCACTCCTCTTCTTCGTCGTGGACGTGGCCGTTTCGTGGCGCAGACGCTCCAGGACCGGCGTAAGGCGGTCATTGCGGATGCCGATGTCGTGGGCGCGCATGATCTCCCTGAGCTGGCTGCGCGTGACCTCGGCGTTCCCGTCCCGTTCCAGCAGCTTGGGCACGTGGGGACGGAGCTGGGTGACGAGCTGGTCCACACTCACCTTCCCCTGCCTTCGGGACGGCTTGCCCTGACCACCTCGGGACCGGTTCCGGGACGCCTTCGGCCTCCTGCGCGCGGGGACCGAGTGGGGACGGTCCCCGCCCGACTCGGTCCCCGTTCCGGTGTCGGGGTCACCGTGGTCCCCCTCGTTGGGGACCGGTTGGGGACGGTCCCCGTTGGACTCGGTCCCCGTTTCGGAGTCGCGGGCATCGTGGTCCCCATTGGGGACCGGCGTCGGGGACGGAAGATCTGGGCTTTGAGCTGCGGTTTTGTCCCCGTGTTCCGGGCTCGCGTCTGTGCGGTCCCGTGTGGTGTCGGTCCCGGGGAGCGCGTTGTCCCGGTCCCCAGTCGGCGTGCGGTCCCCGGTTTCCAGGGCCGCGGGGGGACGGTCCCCGCTTTCGGCGGGTGCCATCTCGGGGACCGGATCTGCATGGTCTTCTTCGGGACCGTCCCCGATCGGTGTGGTGTTCGCATTGGGGACCGTGAGCAGGCGGATCGGCCGGTCCCCGGATGCCGTCCCGTCGGCGAGGGACGGGCGGACGGGATCGTGGGCCGTGTGGTTCGTGTCCTGTGACGGGTGAGTCCAGGGCGAGGGCAGGTCGACCGTCGCGAGCGCGGTGGCATGGCGGCGGGCGGCGAGCTGGTCCAGGAGAGCGCGCCTCTGCTTCAGGTCGGTGCCGACGTCGGCCTTGGCGAGGGCCTTGGACAGCCGCCGGGTGATCAGCTGTCCCCGCCAGCTCTGGCGGCTCTTGGCGGAACGTTCCGCCAGGCGGGCGGCCAGGGCGACTGCCTTGGCGGTGGCGCGGTCGCGGGTGATCTGGGCGGCGTCCCGGTCGCGTTCGGCGATGCCGAGGCGGGAGAGCAGACGCTCGCGTGCTTCCCGTCCGAGGGTGGCCAGGATGCCGTGCGAGGCGGCGCCGGGTTTGCGTAGGCGCAGCTCGATACCCATGGCCTGGTGCCACAGCATCGCCGCCATGATGGGGCCGACGAAGGCCCTCACGGTCCCGCCTACAGGGCCGGACTCGGCGTAGGCGGGGATCACCTGCACGCCGGTGATCATCCAGACCAGGACTCCGGGCAGGCCCGGTGCGCCCTGGGAGGTGAGGTTCTGGCGGGCCATCAGCGCGGTGGCGAACAGCGCCAGTTCGGCGGCGCCGAACATGGCGGCACGCTCGGTGGTGCCGGCCATGTCGAGGTAGTCGGCGGCGAACCGCCAGCTGGTGTCGGCGCTGTAAGCGGTGCAGCCGATCGCGGCGAGCGCGGCGACCCACACCGCCAGCGCAGACGACCGTTCCGTTCTGGCGCGACCACGGCGGCGCAGGGTAAGCCACCCGCCCACGAGTACGGCGAGGACCGGCAGCGCAACGGCGGCGGTGATCACGGGCGACAGCCCGAAGGGGACTGCCGCCAGGGGTATGGCGGTGGGGTGGGTCATGCTGCCCTTCCGAGCGCGGTGATCAGAGCGTGGGTGTGCACCTGCCGGGGCACGGGCGAGGAAGTGACCTCGTCCTCCTCGTCGTCGGGCGTGGGCTCGGCCTCGTCGTACAGGCCCCAGTAGCGGTCGCGGTCGGCGACGGCATGGGCCGCTCGACGCATCAGGTCCCGGGCCCAGTCGAGTTCGAGCTGGAGGGTGTAGGCGAGGCGCTCGGGGGACCATCCGCGGGCGTAGGCGTGGCGGACGACGGCCTCACGTTCGGCGTCGCTGAGGTGCACGTCGCGGCCCTGGAAGGCCGCCTTGACCCGCGCGTAGTCGAGGCGCTTGCTGACCCGGGCGTGCCAGGGGCGGCGCTCGATCTCGGTCAGCCCGCCCCACATCCCGTGCCGGATGTCGTTGTCCAGGGCGTAGTTGAAGCAGTCCTTCTTGACCGGGCACCGGCCGCAAATGGACTTGGCCTCCGAGGCGGCCTCGTGGTCCCGTGGGGCGTGGAAAAACAGCTCGTCGGCGTCCTCGGCCGGCATGCCGTAGCACAAGCCCCGGGCGTTCCAGCTGTGGTCGGCGATCCCGCGCAATGTCGGGCGCGCGGTGTCGTTCGTGGTGATGGTGCGCAAGTCAGTCTCCGGGTACGCCTCAGCGGTCGCGCGGCACCAGCGTGGGTGGGCGCGGTGATGAGGCGGGGCAGGGGCGCGGCGGTGCCGCACCGGAGGTGAAGTCGGTTGCGAGAGCGGCCGGTTCAGCGGCGCTGGAAGCGCCGGTCCGGGCCGCTGAAGTGGACCGGTGTGCACATGCCGGACAGGCGGGACAGGACGCGGTCGCCGATCACGTCGCGCAGGACCGGCTGCTGCGGGGGCACGCCCCGGTCGCGGACCGGCGGCAGGTTCGTGGTGAAGATCGTCGGCAGGCGGTTCTGGCAGCGCCAGTTCACCAGCCGGAAGGTGATCTCCTCCGTCCACTGCGAGCCCTTCGCGGCGCCGAGGTCGTCGAGCAGCAGCAGCGGCACCCGCACGATCCGGCGCAGCATGTGCTCCGGGTCCACCCCGGACTGCGGGCGCATGTCGGCGTACAGGTCGGCGGCAGTCGTCGCCTGCCAGGACACGCCGCACCCGGCGGCGGTCAGGGCCCGGATCGCGCCGTACGCCTGATGCGTCTTGCCCGCCCCGGTACTGCCCCACAGCAGCAGCGACGGGCCGTGCGCGATCCGCCGGCGTCCGGCCGCGCCGAAGTGCGGGTTGAGCCCGCCGGCGTTCGGCTCGACCGCGGCCTCGGTGATGGAACGGACCCAGGCGGCGACGTCGGGGTGCTCGACCACGGCGTCGCGGTAGTCGACCGGGATACGCGCCTGCGCGGCCTCCAGCGCCGGGATCGGCTCCGGGGTGTCCGGCAGCGGCGCAGTCGGGTCGATGCCGCGTTCGGTCAGCCTGGCCTCCAACCGGGCGCGCAGCCGCTCGCCGATGGCGGGCTGAGGGTCGGCGAGGTGTGCGCGGGTCACAGGTGGCCTCCGAACGTCGTCGGCTCGGTCGGGTTGAGGTAGGGCGTGTATCCGGAGGTGCTGGCCCAGGGCCCCGCGCCGGAGGCGGATGACGCCGCCGAGGTGGCCTGCGGGGCTGCGTTGACGACCTCGTTCACCAGGCTCGGCAGCACGCTCGGGTGCAGGCCCTTGGCCCGCAGCCGCTCCAGGGCCGTGCGGATGTCCTGCGGGTCGAAGCGCTCGTCCAGCAGAACCCGGATCTTGCGCCCCAGGAGCCCGAGGACGTCCTCCGGCGGTCGGCGCTGGCAGTCCCGGACGTACTCGGCGACCAGCTGCTTCGCGGAGACCGATCCGGGGACGGCGTCGGGTGCGGGCGCCTCGCGCCCCCTAGGTACAGATCCAGGATCCAAGATCCTAGATCCAGAGCGGGAGTCCTCCGGGAGTCCTCCCGTAGTCCTCCGGGAGTCCTCCGGGACTGCCGTCTGACCTGCACTCTTCCCCGGCGGTGCCGCAGCGGATGCGGCTGGGCCGGTCTGCGGCATGGAAAACGTCTCTCCGGGGCCCGTAGTGGTCTCTGCGGGCTGAGTGGCGTCCGCGACCGGGCGGTGCACCCCTCCCTGCGGGCTCCCGGAGTGCTCCGGGAGGGTTCCGTGAGACGTCACGGATGGTGCCGTGCGCGTGGTGGGGCAGGCGCCGGTCTGGCATTTTCCGCACGGCTGGTGGCCCTGGTGGCGGGCGCAGCGCGGCACCCGGGATGCCGTGGCCTTGTTGATTTTCTGGTGCTGCTCCCATGTCACGACGTGCAGCCAGGTACGTCCGTCGCATCCGGTGTAGCGGCATATCAACCCGGCGGTGGCCAGCTCCTCCAGGTCCTGCGCGACGTGCGCGGCGGTGTGCTCCGGGCGTAGTGCCCACAGCCGACCGGCGATGATCGCCGGATGGTCGCGGTGACGGCCGGAGTCGTCAGCCTGCGTCAGCAGCCCGATGAAGGTGAGCATGGCGGTCACCGAGCACTCCGCCAGCGACTCCGACTCGAACATCTCCGGCTTGACGGTGCGGATACGTGCCATCAGGCATCACCGCCACTCCGCCGCACTGACGGGGTGGCACGGGCACAGGCTGCCGCGCAGGCCGGGGTCTTCGGCCTTTCACGCAGGGCAGTCGGCATGCGAAACTCTCCCTTGAAGCAGATCCGTTCCGGTGCTGGTGGAAAGGGACCAGAGCGGATTCGTTGGGTGATCTCCGCGCCCTTCCCGGGGCGCGGGTGTCCTGGCCGTTTGGCGTCTGAGAGTTCCCGCTCTCAGACGCCGTCGGCGTTTATGGGGCCGTGCCCCGTTGCGGTGGGCGGTGCGCGCCTCACGCATCTCCTTCCGTGCCGGTCGCCGGGCGGATGCCCGGCGGGGGACCAGCAACATACGTGTGGCCTGCGAAGACATCCAGACTTAGCTCTTGCCTTCTCGACAACTCGTCGGGCGGCGCCCAGGGCGGGTCGTGGAGGCGGAGCGAGGCGAAGGAGAAGTGATCCCCGGAGTCAGGCGTCGCACGCACCGAGCGGACTGGCCGCTGGGTTTAAGGGGTGCTGCGGCATGGCGCGGACTTCCTGACGGGGAGGGGAGAAACGGGGTATCCACTAGGGAGCCGGGGGACTACTGCTGGGACTGCTGACCCCCAGGTACGCGGTGGAACACGCCGCGCCGCCGAGAAGAGGAGACCTCTCACACGAGGTGCGGGACCTCACCGCAGCCCAGAGGTGCTGGTGGGGAGGCCGAATCCAGAGGGCGAGCGGTATGCGAAGGCGCTCTGTTTTCGCTACGCTGAAGCTATTCCCACCAGAAGTAAAAGTCAACAAGATGCACTCACTTCAACTTGGAGAAAAAGCGAGGTCTGATGCCTGCCCGTCACTTCGACCGAGACCGTGCTCGCGCGGTACGGCGAGCTGCCGACATCTTCCAGAGTGAGGTGGCGGCAGAGCTGGGCGTGTCCGACTCCGCGGTGGCGAACTGGGAGGCCGGCCACTCCTCGCCCGATCCGGAGAAGCTGCCCGCATACGCGGCGGCCCTCAGGGGTGACCTGGACGATCTGTTTCCCCGTCGCGGCCTGCCTGATCTGGCTGATCTGCGCTGCGACGCCGGCATCTACCAGTACGGGACGGCCGCGGTGATCGGAACCAAGAGCGCCGGACCGGTCGCGGGAGCCGAGCGCGGTGACCGCCGACTCAAGGACAAGTACGTCGCGGCCCTGGCAGCGAGATACGGCGTCAGTGAAGCCGAGCTGCGCCGGGCCGAGGACCGCTCCATGGCCGCCGCAGAGGCGAGGAAGAACGGCACGGCGGGGGAGTCCGAACTCCAGGAAGCCGCCGCTGCGGAGTTCAGCGGGCCGCCGGGATCCCTCGCCGAGAAGATCACTCTGATCTTGCAGCGCTCCTACCCCGGTCCGCAGGGACCCCCCTCGGACGCCGAGATGGCGGCCGAGGTGAATGCCCATGCCGGGGCGGAGATCATCACCGGGGAAGACTTCGCCGATCTTCGGGCCGGCGTCACGGACACGGCGCCGCCCGTGGTCCTGGATGCGCTGGCCGCCGTTGTCGGTGTGTCCCGGATGTACTTCGAGCCGGACGAGGCCGTGGCCGCCCAGGTCTATGAGGGTCTCCAGCTGCTGGCCGCCGCGAAGAAGGGCGCCGTGGGCCGGGTGCGAGCTCGCGGCCTGGGTTCGCAGGGTCTGTCGCCCAAGGCGTTGGCGCTGGTCAACGAGCTGGTGGCGGAGATGACGGAGAAGGAAGCGGACACCAAGTAGTAGTCCGGCCCGCAGCTTCTGGGCTGCGGGCCGGCGGCGTGGCTACTGCTGCTTCTCTGCCGGCGAGCTCGCCTCGTGCACCCGTCCTGCCGCGATCACGGCACGGACCTGCTGGAGGGCACCGAGGTCGTCCAGCGGATCTCCGCCGATGATCAGCAGGTCCGCGCGGAGCCCGGGCGCGATCCGGCCCGTCTGCCCGCCCAGCCCCAGGGCTCCGGCCGCGTCCGCAGTGGCCATGTCGAGGATCCGGCCGTTGGGCAGGCCCAGGTGCTCGTAGAACGCGAGCGCCGGCACGAGCCCGTCGAACCCGGCCCGCTGAACGCCGGCGTCGGTTCCGGCGATGAGCTTGGCGCCGGCTTCGGCCATCTCGCGGACCAGGGCGAACATGGCTGCTGCCCGCTCTTCTCCGAAGAAGCGGGGCAGCATCTGCCAGTGCGGGCTGACGGCCGGGCAGACCGCGATGCCCTGGTCGATGATCTTCTTCAGGATGTCCTGACGGAGGTCGAATCCGTCGCTCGTCATCCAGGTGCAGTGCTCGATCGTGTCCACGCCGGCGTCCACGGCCGCGGCGATGCCGTCCGCTCCGTGCGCGTGCGCGGCCACCGGCACTCCGGCCTGGTGTGCCTCGTCCACCAGGGCCTGGAGTTCCTCTGCGGAGAACTGGCTCTGCCAGCTCTTCGGCCCGTCCTTGGTCAGGCCGCCGCCTGTCACCATCGCCTTGATCACGCCGGCACCCCCAGCGAGGTTGCGGCGCACGAGATCACGGACCTCGGCCACGCCGGATACCTCACCACCCAGGAAGTGGCAGTGGCCTCCGGGCGGGGTAGCCGGTGTGCCCGCGGACACGATGCGCGGGCCGGGAGTGCTGCCCCGGCTGATCTCCATGTCGAGGCGGAGGGCCAGGCCGTTGCGGTCGCCCAGGTCGCGGACCGTCGTCACACCGCTGGACAGGACCTGCTCCGCGCGCTGGCGCATGTCCTGCAGCAGTCTCTCATCGCTGGACTCGTGGAGAGTGGCCACAGGGTCGCCGCCGCCGTCGAACGCGAGATGCACGTGGGCGTCGATCAGCCCGGGCACCACCGTCTCGTCGGGAAACGCCAGGAGGATCCCGTCTGCCCCGGCGCGGTCAGCGAGCTGCGTGCGCGGCCCGACTTCGATGATCGAGTCGTCCTCGACGAGGACGGCACCGTCCTCCAGGTACGTCCCGGACCCGGTCAGGACCCGGCCGGCGGTGATCAGCATCTCGTCTCGTCTCCCTCGTTCTTCCACGGTCACGCAGTCAGCCGGAGCGCTTCCGACACCGCGATCAGCTGACGGACATCAGCGTTCCGGTCGTCTTCCTGCGGCACTGCCAGGGCGACCGCCTGACCTGGTGCCGGGACGCCGTTCTTGATCATGGTCGCGGCGGATCGCAGGCGCCGGGCCAGCTGAGTCGGATCAAGGTCCAGCAGGCCGGTGCCGTCCTCCCCGCGGGCCAGGTAGGGGCTGATGTCAACCAGTCCGTCCCGGCATTCCACTATCCGCCGGTGGTAGCGGCGGTGCACGCCACGCGCCCGCCACCGGTCCCAGAGCCCGCGGGAGGCAGGGGGCAGCTCGTTCTCCGGATAGACCTCGATCAGCAGCTGCCAGAGCGGTATCAGCCGACGGTGATCCCGCCGTCGGCGCAGCCACAGCCGCGTCGCTGTGATCCTGGCGCGAACCGCCGAATAGGTGATGCCCGCGACGAAGAGCAGACTCGACACCACCAGCCCGACCGCCACGCTCGTCGTGAGCTGGTGCGGCACGGGACCTCCGCTCCACCGGACGGCGACGAAGACCGCGCGGACGGCGCAGGCCGCTGCCATCGCGCCGAGGCCGATCGCGGTCATCCACAGCCCCGTCGCGTGTGGGCGACGGGACATGCGGGCGTAGCGGGCGGACCACCGTCCGGCAGCACCGAGCGCATACATCAGGTACAGGCCGGCGCCGGCGTAGAAGAAAGCGACCTGGGGGATCCTCATGTCTGCCGTGCTGAACGAGCCGGCGAGCGCCTCGTGCGGCGCGTTCACGGCCGCCAGGATGATCGCCGCCGTGACTGCGGCCACGACGACGGCTTCCCACCGGGCGCGACGACGCGCTGCTTGCCCGTCGGCCGAGTACAGGTAGAAGCACATCAGGAAGTAGACCGTCAGCAACAGCAGGACGTTCTGGACCAGCTTCGCCGTGCCGTGCCCGGCCACGGTGTCGATGCCGGTGGTGCCCCCCGGCATGGCCACCGGATACGACAGGCCCGCGCTCAGGAGGGAGAGGGCGACCGACCGGGTGGGAGCGTCGTGCGGGGCGCGCGACCACAGGTAGAGCCGCCAAATGACGGCAGCCGCGATGATCAGCAGGAGCATCTCGGTCACGGACTACAACCATCCTCGCCGGTCGCCCAGGGCGGACTGCACTCGACGTACTTCCGGGTCGTCGGACAGCGGCGGGAGTTCGTCGAGCACCGAGGACCACTCCAGGATGATCGTGGCCGCGAGCTCGACCGAGCACTCCTCCTCTTCCTCGTACGAGCAGCGGCGGGCGACCCGCCGGATCAGCTTGGGATCGAGTACGGGGATGAGGGTCGCCCAGCCCTCGACGAAGTCGTCTGGGGACTCCTCCGGCGACTCCTCGGCCTGATCCTCCTCCCACTCGGCGACGAGGATATGGAGGATCTCGTGGAGGATGATCTGCCGCTGGTGCAGCCGGGTTGTCTCCTGCTGGTAGAGGATCACGTCCATCTGCGGCATATCGATCCACAGCCCCGAGGGTCCCGGCTTCTCCAGCGGGAAGGGGCGCAAGACGATCGGGCGTCCGCGCCTCTCACTGAGCGCCCGGACCAGCTCCTCCACGTCCAGGGGCGGGTGAATGCCGAGGTTGCGCAGCTCTTGCCGCAGCCGGCGGTGGAGGTCGCGCTCCACGGTCCGCCTCTCAGTCGTACGCCACCGCCCCAACCGCCGGCGGATCGCTTGCTCTCGCGCAGGCACCGGAGATTCCGGAGCGTCGCGACCACTTTCTCCCGGAGACATTGAGCAATCCCTTCGTACCGGCTGATCGGGGCTCTTACTCGGAGCCGGGCGCCAGCCACCACGGGTCAACGATGTTCGGGTCCCCGGACGGCACTCATGAAGGTGATCACGGACGCCGAGACCGGCACCGACCGAAGGGCACACGCCGACCCCAGCGATTGAGCCGCGAGGACACGCTCGATCCCCTCCGGACATGCACGGTCGCTAGCGCGAACGAGCATTCGGCCCGGTCGAAGCCCTTCGGTGAGGCTCACGGGAACAGTCTCGGACTTTACGTGAGGCCCGCATGAGATCAAGGCCGGAAAGCGACATCTTGAAGATCAATGAAAGGTGGTGATCAGTACCAATAAAACCTGCCAAATCATCCATTCCCGAGTTTTGATCATGGCCCTGAACTGCTGATTCACTTGTGGTCATTTTGGTCGCTCGCGCATGGCGAGCTCACACTTCTGTTACCGGTTTGAGATATTCCGCAACGGCGTAATGCGGGCATGTCGTAGTTAATACCGCATAATGTCGGCGCTCTGAGTGTGAGGGCTTGTGTGGAAGCGGTCACTTCTGTGTCAATCCGCGAGGAGCTCCGCGTTACGATCCCGGGCATGCCTAGTGACAAATTCAGCCAGACACCTGAACACTCTGAGTTCTGGAATGAATACCATCTGTGCACGCTGACCACTCTGCGGCCCGACGGAAGTCCGCATGTGGTGCCCGTCGGAGTCACCGTTGATGCCGACGCCGGAGTCGCCCGGGTTATCACACGCAAATCAAGCAGGAAGGTCGCCAATATTCAGGCGTTCCGTCCCGGCGAAGCCCGCGTGGCCGTTTGCCAGGTCGACGGAGGACGCTGGGCCACCCTGGAAGGCACTGCCGAGGTGCTCACCGACGCGGCAGCGGTCGACGATGCCGTGGCGCGCTACGCCGACCGGTACGGACGGACTCCGGCCCCGGACCCCGAGCGCGTGGTCATCGAGATCAGGGTCGAACGGGCCATGGGACTGGCCGCACTTCCCCGCCCTGCGTCGACTGAACGTGCCGTGTGATCTGGTCTCCCGCCCTGTCGCCGTACGGGCGGCGGCACGCGGCGTAGGCCGATCCCCACACAGCCCTCGGTGCCGACGGGCTCTTGAGGCTGGCGTTGGCGCGGCGTCCCAGGTGACGTGACGCTCAGTTGTTGGTGATGGCAGCGTCGCGGAGCCTCTCGAAGAGCCTCGGGATCTCGTCCTCCGCGGCCTTCGTCGACATCGCTAGATAGTCGATCACGGACAAGCTTAGTTCCCTGACCGCAGGGCCTTCGGCTGACTTGGCCCATCGCCGGTAGGCATCGATAAGCACTGCTGTGACTGCGGTGGTGGGATCGCTGCCCACCTTGGCGTCGGCTGCTGCCTTGTATTCGTCGTCGAGGTCTGGGGCAATGCCGAGGCGGAACAGCATGGATATTTGTCCGAAGCGGTCGGCGAGGTCGATGACCACGTCGAGGATGTCTCGCTCGGAGTCTTCACGGTGTGACAACGCGTTGACCGCGTCGGTTCGCCATCCCAGACAGCCTGAAGGTAGGCGACGGCAGTCAGGATCTCGTCCTGCGTCATGTCGGCCGCCGTCATGATGCTGCGGGTCCTTCATCGTGGACCGCCGCCCCGGCCCGTCGGGTGTACGCGTTGATGTGATCCGCGGTGAGGCAGTCGGCGATCCCGGCCAAGGCGATGGTCAGTACTCCGCGGGCTGCCCGCCTGCCCGTGTAGCCGCCAGATGGCCCGCAGATTCGGTGATCGAGGCCGCTCTCGTCAGTGCCATGGGCCGGCACTTCGCGCCCATTTGCCCCTCATCCCCTCCGTACAGGGCGACGGCCCTGGGGCCGTGGACGTGTGCCTCAAAGTTGATGGCCGCTACGGCCCGCACCGCGATGTCACGGTGTGGGCGTTGCGTCGGCTGCGGGGGCTGCTCATGATTCTGGTGCCCCACCGTTCCAGGCGTCGAATCGTTCAGAACAGGGCTGGCTGGTTCAGTGGCACGTTCTCTTCGGAGCCAGCCGGGGCAGGTACACGACCGGTGCGCTCGTTCTGCAGATCCCACAATTCGCGGAACAAGCCGTCCTCCTGGGCCAGCAGTTCCTCGGGGGTGCCGTGCTGGATGACGCGGCCTTTGTCCAAAACGACGATGCGGTCGGCGATGGTCACGTTGGTGAGCCTGTGCGTGACCAGGACGACAGCGCGGTCGGCAGCAAGGCGGCGCAGCCCAGTGAAAATGCGGTGCTCGGCCCTTGGGTCGAGGGCCGCGGTCGGTTCGTCCAGGACGAGCAGTCCTGCTGGCCGATGGAAGGCGCGGGCGAGCGCGATCCTCTGCCACTGTCCGCCGGACAGCTCCTGCCCACCCCACCATTCCTTGGCCAGCAGGGTGTTCAGCCCGCTGCGCAACCCGTCGATGACTTCGTCGGCGCCTGCGGCATGCGCTGCGGCGAGCACTGCGGCGTCCCCTTCCTCGGTGGCCTGGCCGAGGGTGATGTTCTCTCGCGCCGACAGAGGCCAGCTCGCGTAGGACTGCGGTACGACGGCGACACGCTCCCAGGTGGCGTGCGCGTCCAAGTCCCTGGTGTCGATTCCGTCCCAGGAGACGGCTCCTTGATCGGGCAGGTACAGAGCCGACAGGATCTTGCTGAGGGTGGTCTTGCCGGAGCCGTTCTCGCCCACCAGCGCGACGACTTCGCCGCGCCGGACCTCCAAGGAGACGTCGTCGAGGGCAGGACGGTCGGCGCTCGGGTACTGGAAGGTGATGTTCTCGGCGCGTACGACGGTGGGGGCGGCCGGCGCCTGAGAGCCGCGGTCGATGCGATGCCCGCCGGCTTCGTCGATGAAGTCCGCCCAGTCATCCAAGTACATTCCGGTACGGAAGAGTTGGGCCCCGTAGCCGACGACCCCGTCCAGTCCCGCGCTGACGCGGCCCAATGCGAGGAACGCGGTGCCGACGGCGGCGATCGAGATCTGCCCGGCGAACACCAGCAGCGCCAGGGCCACCCACACCACCGCGTGGGCGAGACCTCCCGCTGCCCCGCCCACCAGGGAGATCCTGGCCGAGCGCCAAGTGGCCTGGTCGGTGGTCCTGTCGATCCGCGCTCCGGCCGTGCGGTACTTGTCGAGCAGGAACGGCGCCATGGTGCCGGAGCGGACCTGGTCGGCGGTCTGCTTGTCGACCATGTACCAGCGCAGCATGCCCAGCAGCCGCCGGTCCTTCGTCGTGGCGAGCGAGGCGACGTAGTTGATGCGCGCCGCACGCACGCTGGCCACGCCCTTCGGCAGGGCCGCCAGGAGGAGCAATGGCAGAAGGATCGGGTGCACGGCGGTCAGGACAAACGCCGAGGCGATCAGCGAAGCCGATGCGGCGAGGATGTACTGGGCTTCGGTGAGGAGGTCCCTGGAGACCTCCACTCCGCGGTCGGCCGCGTCCCAGCGGTCGTTGTATCCGGGGTTGTCGTACGCGGCGAGTTCCGCCTTGGTCGCCGCGTCGAGGAGCTCGAGTTCGGCCTCCCGGGCGATACGCGGGGCCAGCCGGGCCGACAGCGCGGTGGAGGCGATGCCCAGCAGGGCGCGCAGACCGATGGCCCCCGACAGGACGGCAAGGGAGGGTACGGCGGAGCGGAGCTGGTCGCCGCTGATGTGCTGCGAGGCGATCAGCGGCTTGATCACCCCGGTGGTGGCCATCAGCCCGAACGCTTCCAGCACCCCCGAGAGGAGTTGCACGCCCAGCAGGGCGATGACCGCGGCGCGGTCGACCTGCCAGCCCAGTGCGAGGGACCGGCGGATCAGTTGGGGCAGTCGTCGGGCCATCGCACGGGTCGTGATCGCGTTGGCGGCCTCGATACGGCGGTCGCCGGGGATGACGAACTTCAGTTCCTCATCCGAGACCTCCGCCTCGCCGGTCGGCGCGGTTGTCGCGGTGGGCTTCGGGATGGTTGTCATCGGCTCCAGCCCTCCGCCGACACGCGGTGCCCGGCCGGGGAGTGCGTACGGAGCCCCAGCGGATCACGCTGTTCGCGGATGAGTACCAGGTGCGGACCGATCACGGTTTGATACGCCAAGACGTCCCCCTGTGTGCCGTTGGTGGTTGAGGCTGTCGCTCGTCAGCCGTTTCGTTCAACGCGGTCGGAAGGTGCTGGTTGGTCACGACGTGCCTCCGCTCGCCTCAAGGCCGTTGAGCTCGCCTTCGAGGCCCTCAAGGTCACTGAGTAGGCGGCGGATGGCGATCTGGCGCTCACGCCAGTGCCGTTGAAGATCCGCCTCCGCCTCCCCCGGCAGGTCGTACTCGGCGGTGGTGGCGCCGTAGAAGCTGAACAGCATGTATAGCAGCGCGATCCGGGCGCATGCCCGCACCTCCCGCATCGGGAGGCTGGGGTGCTCCGAGCGGTAGGCCCTGGCCATCGCCAGGGCGCAAGCGGCCCACTCGGTGCTGGTGGCGACGGTGCGCGGGTCGAACGCCGCCCGCCCCAACTCCCAGGCCGGCATCGCGCTGGCGCAGCGGAAGTCGATGACTCCGGTGACTACGTCGGCGAGGGTGATCAGGTTGGTGCGGCTGAGATCTGCGTGCAGCGCCTGTTCCGCCAGGGTCTCGGGCAGATGTTCCCGCAACAGGTGGACGTGGGCCCGCAGGTCCTCACGCCGCTGGTCAAGGTCGACGCGCAGTTGGCCGAGACGGTCGTGGCCTTGGCTCGTGGCTCTGGCCAGCACGGCGCCGCATCTCGCTGCGGCGTCCTCGACGGGCTCGGTCCGCCAGCGGGTCTGCTGCACGCGCTTCGGCAGCGGGTACGCGGCGAGCGCACGGTGCATGCGTCCCATGACGACGCCGATGTGCTCGGCGAGGGGGACCGTCATCGCCGAGAGGTTCACCCGTCCGGGAGCCTCGTCGACCACGGCCCACGCACTGCCTCCCGCGATGGTGACCAGGTTGTCGTTGGCGTCGGGCCACACCCGCGGAACGGGGAGCTTCGCGGCCCGGCAGTATTCCGACATGTCCCACGCGTTGCGCGCCTCGTCCAGGTCGGCCATCGACGGGTACTGCTTGACGTACAGCCGCAGCCCGTCGTCCGTCAGGACCCGCCGGTTGATGGTGTCCGTGCCCATGTGCACCGGTTCGACGATGTCGGCGACCAGCCCGTACCGGTCTTCCAGCACGTCAGCGGTCAACGTCTCGCCCCAGCCTGTTTCGTCCACACAGATCACCGACCTTCGTGTGCGGAGGGACGGCATGCCGTGAGGAGGGTGAAGGCGTTGTTCTCCGTGAGCACTTGCCTGTCGACGAAGGGGGTGAGGGTGCTGGTGACGGTCAGTTCGAAGTCATCGCGACGAACGCCGAACAGGTGCGGAACCGCGGAGGTTCGAGCGAAGACGTTCACGTACGCCACCCGACCCACACCTGCTTGCGGGTCTCCAGACGCAGGTTCTCCAGCATGATGTGCGCCTCGTCGACCAGGCCGACGTCGCGGTGCTTGATCCCCCAGTTCAGCGAGTCCAGAGCATCCAGTGCCCCGTACGCCCGGCATGCGACGAGTTCCTCCGTGGTGAGGGGGCGGCCGTATCCGTGGTGGAAGGCGGCGTTGAGGTCGGGGCGGTGGCTCAGGATCCGGTAGCGCAGCCGGCTCAGGTCCCGGTAGGCGGCGGACCGAAACTCGGCCCTTTCGAAGTCGATGACCCGCAGACTCTGCTCGGTCTCGTCCAACATCCAGTTCTTGGGCATGTAGTCGCCGTGCTGGGATACCTGGGGCAGGCTCGGCGGAGCTTCCTCGGCGAGCGTGCGCACCATCGCGAGGTCGTGCTCCGGCGCGTACGCCGCCGTACGGTCCAGCAGTTGGGCGACCGCCTCGTCCCACGCCTCCTCCGTTGCTTCCGGTGTCGGCTCGTCGGCTGCCGCAGTGTGGAACCGGGCGAGCAGTTCGCCGGCCTGCTCGTAGGCCGCCCGTTCCTGCTCGGCCGGCAGACGCAGCGTGTCGAGACCGCGTCCGGGCACGGCGGCGACCAGGACAGTGCGCGTCTGCGTGTCCGCGGCGACCAGCTCGGGTGCACGGCCGGCGCCCATGGCCACGGTCCACTTCTGGTACGCGGTCACCTCGCGGTGGTGGAGCTTCGGGCCCGCGTGGAGCTTCCCGAACCACCTCTCGCCATCAGGCCCGTTGATCTCCCAGACGGAAGGCCGGATGTCGCCGGGCCTGGGGTGCTCGGCGACCACCGTGTACGTGTCGGTCACCGACTCCACCAGGTGGTGGAGTGCGCTGGGCATGTCGGTCACGGTGCGCCCTTCCGCTCGCCGAGCCCTCCGACCCGCGCCACGATGGGTGACGGGTCGAATGCGCTCAGTGTCCTGTTGTGGGTGGGTAGCTTGCCAGGGGGCACTGACAGTGCGGCCTGAGCTGGTCATCTGGGGGTGGGGACGTGGAGGACGGTCCCGGAGGCCATCTCGGTCAGGGACTCGTCGAGCACCTCACAGCTCCAGCCGAGCGTTACGAGGTGCGGGTCGTTCTCGGCCTTGACGCGCTCCCGCAGGGCCCTGACCCGGGCCAGCGCGCTGTCACGGCTGATGCGGGCCCGGTTCGCGAACTCCTGTGACGTCGCACCGATCGCGACCATCCGCCATGTTTTGATTTTCGTTTCCGAGAAGGCCTCCGGGAAAGCGGCCGTCTCGGGACGCGGGAGTTGCCCGGTGACGAAGCAGGCGTGGACGACGGCGGCCCGGCCTCTCACGCCGAGCTTCTGTCCGCAGTGCTTCAGCTGCACGTTGATCGTGCCGACGGTGATGGACAGCTCGGAGGCGATCGCGTGGGTGTTCTCGCCCTCCGCGACCTTCTGGGCGATCCGAAGCTGTGCGGGTGTCAGCGGAAGGGTCGCGGGCGGGCGGGTCGGGCGGGCACTCACGGTGGTGCGGCCTTTCTGTGGGGCGGGGCGTGTCAGGCGCGAGCCAGCCATCGCTGACGCTCGGTGTCGGTGACGAGGTGTTCGTCGTGGGCGAGTTCCAGGCGCGCGAGACGGGCGTAGTGCTCGACCACGCCGGCGCCGAAGGCTTTCTGCGCGATGACGCTGTTCTCGAAGGCGGTCAGGGCCGGTCCGAGGGTGGAGGGCACGGGGATCCCACCTGCGCGATAGGCGTTGCCGGTCGCTTCGGGACCGAGGGTGAGCTTCCGCTCGAGACCGTGGTCGATGGCCGCCAGTACCGCCGACAGCGCCAGGTACGGGTTGGCGTCCGCGCCCGGCACACGGATCTCCAGGTGCAGCCCTTCACCGCGGCCGACGACGCGCACCGCGCAGGTGCGGTTGTCGCGGCCCCAGGTGAACGTGGTCGGCGCGAACGAGCCGGGCGTGAACCGCTTGTAGGAGTTGACGTTGGGTGCGTAGAACGGGCCCAGCTCGGGCAGGCCGGCGAGCAGACCCGCGATGGCGTGCTGACCGATCTGGGACAGTCCGTACTCGCTCCCGGGCTCGTTAAGTTGGCTGACGGCCTTCGACCACAGCGAGACGTGCAGGTGCAGGCCGCTGGCCCGGCCGGTTTCCGGGGCTGCCATGAACGTGGGTGCCAGACCGGCGCGCAGACCCAGGGTGCGTACGGCGTGCTTGAAGAGGGGGTGCCGGTCGCACGCGGTGAGCGCGCCACCGTACGGGAAGGTCACCTCGACCTGGCCGGGACCGGCCTCGGTCTTGATCGCTTCCACGGGCATCCCCGCGCCGGCAAGCGCCCGCTGAAGACGGCGTAGGAACCGGTCGGACACGGGGTCGTGGTCGAGGGCGTAGTCCAGGTTCTCCGTCGTCAACGGCCGTAGGCCCTGATAGTTGGCCTGTTCCGCGTCCTCGTACGTGCCCTTGTAGAGGACGAACTCGGTCTCGATCCCCGCCTTGGGGTGCAGACCGTGCCGCGACAGCCGGGTCAGCTGCTGGTGGAGGATCTGGCGGGGCGCGATGTCGATCGGCGTTCCGTCGTGGTGGACGGCATCGCCGAGTACGACAACGGTTCGCGGCAGCCACGGCACCGGGCTCAGAGTCGACAGGGCCGGTTGCACGGACAGGTCCTGGTAGCCGGTCTCCCACGAGGTGAGAGCGAAGCCGTCCGCCGGGCTCATGTCGATGTCGGTGGCCAGGACGTAGGCGCACACCTCGGCGCCGTGGTGCGCGACGCGCTTGAGGAAGTGGTCCGCGTCGTAACGCTTCCCCTTCAGCCTCCCCTGCAGATCGGGGACGGCGAGCAGCACCGTGTCGATGGCGCCCGCCTTGACGAGGTTCCGCAGGTCGGACAGGGAGAACGCCTTCTCGGAGCGCCCGCGCTGCTCGGGGACGGACGCGGCGGTCAGGCGTGCCACGGTGCCGTTGCCGCTCGTGGTTCTCGTCATCAGACGACCTCGTCTTCGTACGTGGCCGCCGAGCGGTCGAAGTTCTGGGTCGGCACCTCGTACGAGCTGCCCTGCTTCCGCCACCACGCCCATGCCAGCGCGAGGACGACGAGCAGGGCGACCGGCGCGTAGTTGAAGGTCTCCACGGACACCAGGCCGCCGTCGGCGGGGCGGGTCTGCGGCAGACAGAACAGCACCGTCACGAACACCACCCAGACAACGGCGATCGTGCCGACGGCCACGCCCCAGTTGCCGAGGTTCCATGGGCCGGGTCGGAAGCGGTCCCGGTTCTTGATGCGCAGGTAGATCGGGATCGCGTAGGCCGGGGTGATGCCGACCACGTTGATGCTGGTGATCGCCGCGTACGCGACGGGGCTGTACAGGCTCGGCAGGGCCAGGACGGCTGCGCACACGACGGCCAGCAGCACGGCCATGCGCGGAGTGCCGGTGCGGCGGTCGACCTGCCGCCACAGGTGCGAGCCCGGCAGTGCCCCGTCACGCGAGAACGCGAACACCATCCGGCTGGCCGCGGCGGTCTCGGCATTGCCACAGCACAACTGCGCGATGATCACCACCAGGAGCAGTGCCTTCGCCCCCGCCACACCCAGAGCGTCCAGGAAGATCTGCGCCGGCGGCACCCCCGTCGCCGTGCCCACGGTGCCCGCGTAGTCCTGGATCGCGAACGTGAGCCCGGCGAGCAGGACGAACCCGGCCAGCCACGACCAGCCGATCGCGTGGATGATCCCGCGGGACGCGGACACCTGGGCGTCGGTCGTCTCCTCCGACAGGTGCGCGGAGGCGTCGTATCCGCAGAACGTGTACTGGGCCAGCAGCAGACCGAGCACCGCCGCGTAGAGGGGACTCCAGCCGGTGTTGTTGACGAACTCGCCGAACACGAAGTCCGAGGACTGGTGGTGGGAGGGGACGATCGCCAGAGCGCCGACGATTACCGTGACGCCGCCGAGGTGCCACCAGACGCTGATGCTGTTGAGGATGCTGACCAGCCGGACCCCGAACAGGTTCAGGGCGAGGTGCAGGGCGAGGATGCACAGGAAGATCACCATGATCTTGCCCGGCGTCGGCTCGAACCCCCACTGCAGGTTGAACAGGGCACCCGTGAACAGCGCGGCCCCGTAGTCGATGCCGGCGATCGCCCCGAGCAGGCCCAGCAGGTTCAGCCAGCCCGTGTACCAGCCCCACTTCCGGCCACCGAGCTGCTCCGCCTGGTAGTACAGGGCCCCGGAGGTCGGATAGGCGGAGGTCACCTCGGCGAGGGCGGCGCCGATGAACATCACCATGGCGCCGACGACGAGCCAGCCCCACAGCATCACCGACGGGCCGCCGGTGTTCAGGCCGAAGCCGTACAGGGTCATACAGCCGGACAGGACGCTGATGACGCTGAAGGAGATCGCGAAGTTTCCGAACGGCCCCATGCGCCGGGTCAGCACGGGCTCGTAGCCGAGCTCCCGCAGGTATGCGTCATCGGGCTTCCGGGACGACGCGCGGTGGTTCGGACTCAAGCGAGACACAGGTCAGCCTCCAAGTTCAGAGAGAAACAAATGGGCAGGTTCATGCCAATGCGGCTTCGTGGGAAACGGATTCCGGTTATGGGTGCGGCCCGGCGCGCGGCCTACGGGTACGGGCGTAGGAAAGGGACTCGGCGCGCGCTCGAAGGAGCAGCGCCTCACCCGGGTCTGGCCCTACGGCCCCTTCATGCACCGACGCCCACGGCTCGCGGGCCGCGTACGGGCCCATCGCCTCGAACACCTCGGCGGCTTCCAGGTACTTGTGGCCTGCCCACAACGCGTAGGCAAGAAGGCTCAGGTCAGCCACTGAGCGCCGCTCGCCGTGCGTCTTGTGGAACCAGTCGTGGAACGCGGTCAGCGTGTAGTCGAGCGTCGACTCCTGTGCCCACTGTCGCCGCCACAGCGGATCGACGCGCGATCGCCGTCGGAGCTCGACCTGCGCGTACGCGGGCAGAAGCAGCAGTGCCGATCCGACGGGCCGCTGCGAGGCGACGGCCCGACCGAAGTCGACGACCGCGGCCAGGGAGGCACCCGGCGGGCCCTCCAGGGAGAGCATGAACTGCAGCACCCGGTGGTAGGCCTCCCGGTTGTACGGGTCACGCCGGTTGACCTCGTACAACAGCCCCCACGGACCGCTGGGCATCATCGGCTCCCCGGGGTTCACCCGGTGTTCCTGGCGCAGCTGCCGGGTGTCGATCTGCGCCAGAGCCAGGAGGCACACCCACGGCACGGGATCATGCGGCGCGCGACGAGCCGCCAGCAGCGCATCACGCCGAGCCCTGAACTCGAACTCCAGCGTCTGTGGATGCCGTTGTTTGTGCGCGCGCAACGCCCGCTCGACAGCCACGCGGGCACCCATCAACTGCGCGTCATAGCTGCCGGGCTCTTCGCCGAGCCACACGCCCACCACATCCGACCGGGCGGCTGCCACCGCCAGCAACTGGGTGCGTGACGTGCGCAGTGCCCAATGCGTGGCCGTGGCCAGCAGCAGTTGCCGTGCCATTCTCCAGCGGCCGGCCTGCAACTCAACCAGGGCCACGCCCAGGTCGTCGTCGTGGCCGGCGGGGTGATACACGAGGCGCATCAGAGTCCCCCGCCGTGAACGGGACGGCGGCGGAACGCGAGTTCGAGGCCGCTCGTCCGGCGTGTTCGAACTGTGCGAGGTGGCGTCGTGCGCTCTGGGTTGAACGTCAGTGTCATCGGGGGCCTCAGGCGAGTTGGGGGGTGGGGCCGCGAAGTTGGTGGTGCATCGCCGCTGGGAGGCGAAGCGGTGCCCGAGTCGGGTACCGGGTCGGGCTGCCTAGAAGCGGATCTGGCCGATCATGTCCGCGATGCTGGTCATGAACCGGTTGATGCTCGGGGCCATCGACGTGCTCGACAGGAAGAACCCGAAGAGCGCGCAGACGATCGCGGGCCCGGGTTTCACGGCCTTGCTGCGGATCAGAACGACCACGACGATGCCGAGCAACAGCACGAACGAGATGCTCAGAGCCATCAGGAGGCCGTTTCCTCCGCGGACCCCCGTCGCTCCCTGCGAGCCTGGCTCAGCGCGCGGCGCAGAGCATCGGCCCGGGTCAGCGATCGCGGGGCCTGGGGGAAGACGTGCCAGTGCATCCCCGGAGGTGTCGTGCTCTCGGCGGACGGCACGACGACGTGGCACTTCTGTCCCAGCGCAACGGTCCCCGGTTCCTCCCAGCGGGCCGCGGTGCCCACCGGAACCAGGAAGTACAGCCGGGGCTCCGGACCCTCGTGGTCCAGGATCACCGGGCCGACCGGTTCGTCACCCTCGCCGAGGATCTCGATCGCGCGCCGGCCCACGGCCTCCACAGCGCGTACGGCATCCCACCACTCGCCGGCCGAGCACAGCTCCGGCTCCTCGCCGATGGGCATCCAGCGCGGCGGGACCGCGCGAGCTGCGGGATTGTCGTCGGACATGGAAAAGGCCTCCTCACCACTGGGTGTGAGGAGACCATTCCATTCAGCAAGCTATTGTGCGCGGACAGACTGTCCGTGGGGTTCGCTCACCAAAGCCCTTGACACAGGCTCAGGTTGTGCTAAGTCCCGTCCAACTGCCGAACGCAGACAGCTCGTTGGAAGGATGGGCGTCCATCCTGAGCAGCGCCGCAGTCGTCTCGCGGACGGACGGGTGGAACCTAGTGTGGTTCGGCGCGACCTTCCGCGCACGCTTGAGATCCGCGAAGGCACCGGGCCGATCGCCCACAGCGAGCTTCGCGGAGGCCACGTCGATGAAGTGGTGGCTCGACCGTTCGCCGACGGTCGTACTGGGCGGCGCCCACTCGCCGCCGGAAACCGGAGACCACTCAGTGAGGCGGGCGAGAGCCTGCTCGGTGTCACCCATGTCGATCATCGCGTGCACCTCGTGGATGCGGATGTTCGTCGGGCCGAACGACATCTCGTAGGCCAGGGAGTCGCGGTTGCCTGCCATGCCCGCGACCTGCTCCGCCTCCCGGAGGTAGTTGTCGGCGCGATCGGAGTTGTTCTCACGGGCTTCGAGAACGGCCAGCTTCAGCAACAGCGCGCCGTCGACGGCAAGCGCGTCCTGCGTGAAGGAGCGTTCCGGCTGGAACCGCTCCAGCTCGGTCCGCAGCGCGAGGAGCTTGCGACGTGCGGGCGAGTACGCGCCCTGGCGGAGCATCGCTCCCGCGACGAGGTAACCGGCCGTGAACTGCATCAGGGGGTCGCCGGAGCGGTCGGCCGCCCAACGGACGCGTTCCAGCGCCGTGTTCGACAGGTCGTGGTGACCCATCTTGTGGGCCAGGGAGTTCACGGCACGATAGGCGCGCGCCAGGTGCCAGAACGCCTTGGTCTGGTCGCCGTTGCCGCCGCCAAGGGCTACGTGCGTCAACTCGGTGATGATCGGCGGCAGCAGGGGGCCCATCGGCGCGTAGCGGGCGTCACGGCGCAGGGCCGCCACCTGGTCGACCTCCGAGGCGAGCACGGGAAGCGCACGGGGTGCGATCTCCAGGTCGTCGGGGCTGTCGTAGCAGAGCAGGAGGCGGCGCAGTTCAGGGATGACGGCGTGGACGCCGTCTTCGGCTTCCGGCTCACCGTAGTAGGGCTGGCCGGTCAGGACCTCGGGGCCGAAGCGCAGCGCCTTCGCGAGTGCCAGCACCAGCGAGGGTGAAGCCTTCCGCGCCCCGGACTCCAACTTCTGCACGTAGCTTGGGGAGACTGCGACTTTCTGTGCCAGTTGAGCAGCAGACAGTTTCCGTGTCCTGCGTGCTGTACGGAGACGATCTCCCAGCGTCAGGTTTTCACTCATCGGTGGATCTGTCCCTTCGCGATGGAGCACTCGCCTCAGGGTACGGAAAACGCCCCAACTCGCGCCCCTGGTCACCAAGTGTTAACGGAGCTGGCAGCGGGGCGCCCATGGGGTGAAGCCCTTTGGTGTCGCGCCCGAGACCCCCAGCACAATTTGAGGAACTTACGTAAACACGGGCAAGGAGGAGGAAAATGGTCCAGATTTGAGTGCCATTGCGACCCGGTCGTCAAGGGCTGTGGAGCAATTGCTTACGGACAGATTGTCCGCGCCTCTCTTCGACTGCTGCGATCAACAAGCCGTATCCCGTTACGGACAGTGGTCACGCATTTCGCGCGACGGGACTACCTGAGCGTGTTGCCTCATTCTCTCGTGAAGTACGGCACCCGTGCTATCTCGTGCGAGGAAGGAGGCGAGAGTGGCTGAGACTGGATGCCGGTACGCCACGCGTCTCCACAGCAGCCGACTCCGCACTGAGCGCTACCTCGGCGAATCCGCGCGCGTGCTCGTCGCAGTCCACGATCACGGCCTTGTCGTTCCGCGAGGGCATCACTCCGGAGGGCCGAAAGTGAGCAGTGGCACGTCGTACAGTTCGGGGTTTCGAGGCCGGGTCATCGCCGGTGAGATCACTTCCACGACGAAGAGCTCGCTGAGGAACTGGACCTTGGCGCTCAGGAGGTGACTGGTTCGGCCGTCGGCCGACTGTGCCTTCAGTCCGGCGGAGACGTGGATGTGCGGCAGGATGCCTCCCGTCACGGGATCGTGGGCGATTGTCCCAGCACCGAAGGCTTCGACGTTGGTGACATACGTCTTGGCCCAGACCGGGGCGTCCGGGTCTTCGAGTTTCTCGCAGGCGCCAACGATCTCGGCTTCGGCGAACGCACCGATGAACGAGGGAATGTAGCCCTGCCGCACTCCTTGGTCACGGCAGAACGCGGAGAGCGCGTCGAAGAAGTCCTCGCCGTGGTCGAAGGTGACGCCGAACGTCCGGCCGGTGGTCAGTTCATGGGCACGCATGCGGGTCCTCTCGGGCGTGGCTGACGTGCGGAATCAGCGCGCGAAAACGGCGAACTGCTCAGCGATGCTCTCGCGGGCCACGTCCTGGGCGAGCAACGCCTGGAGCAGGAGGCGGGCCTGGTACGGGCCGAGGTCGCCGGCCGGGATGAGCCCCCGGCTGATCAGGTCCTTCTCCGACCCGGGGAATCCGTATGTTCCGGTCAGGACCGGGCCGTTGCCGATGCGCGAGGCGAGGACCACGGGAATGCGTACGGCGAGCCGTTCGAGGCTCTCGACGAGTCGCTGAGGGACGTGTCCCACGCCGAAGGCGGCGACGACGAGCCCGTCGCACTGGCCGGACCAGGCTTCGAGCAGCGTGCCGTCGTCGCCGAGGCTGACCGTGTAAAGGCCCACGCGTGGGTCACGGACGGCCGGTGCCAGGGGAACGAGTCGTTCGGGTAGCGGGGAGGCCAGCCGTACCCGGTCCTCCGTGATCCGGCCGATGGGTCCGGCGCCGGGTGATGCGAAGGCGGCAGGGCTGGTGGTGTGGGCCTTGCGGACATGCCGTGCCGCGTGGATCTCGTCATTCAGGACGACCAGCACCCCGGCTCCACGCAGTTGCGGGTCGGCTGCCGCGACGACGGCCGCGTACAGGTTGGCCGGTCCGTCAGGGCCGGCCATGGTGGGGTTGCGCATGGCACCGGTAACGATGACCGGCTGGTTGTGACCGTGGCGGAGGTCGAGGAAGAACGCCGTCTCCTCAATGGTGTCGGTGCCCTGTGTGATCACGATCCCGTCGACGTCGCCGCCGTCGAGGACCTTGTCGATCTCGGTGCCGAGCTCCGTGAGGTCGTCGAAGGTGAGCGAGGCACCGGGCACCCGGCGGAAGTCGTGCACGCGCAGGTCGATGCCGTGGCCATCCAGGCCGGGGACAGCCGCCAGAAGGTCATGGGCGGAGAGAGCCGGCACGACTCCTCCGGTCGCCGGGTCGGTGGTCATGGCGATGGTGCCGCCGAGAGAGTAGACAGCCACCGTTCGTGTCACGCCTGCCATCGCCCCAACTTCCGATCTACGCAGCCTGGTTGGATCTCGTCCTCGGAGATCTTTCCGTGCAGGCTATCGGGTCGCTCCCACAGGGGCACCAGCCTCGGACCGCAACTCAGCCGCCACGTACGTGCAGGCCCGGTCCAAGGCATCAAGGCTGAGATGGCGGCTTCGTGGCCGGGCAAGGCCGGTGGTTCCCACAGTGGCAAGCTGTCCACAGCGGTGCGTCAACCACGCTCGGTCAAGGCCGAGATAGTCCGAAGTCGCCGCCAAGCGCTCCCCCGAGGTCGATCCCATGGTGACGCTATGTGCTCGCGCGTGGCCCGTGATGCCCGCGAAGGCCCGCAGGGATCGCGCCCCGGAAGTCAGAGCGGTCTGGGGCGCGGATTCAGCGCGTACCCAGGTCGCTATGGCGGCCCGGTGACCAGGAACAAGCGCGAAGCCCTCCGTCTGCTGCAGGTCCGCCTCGTCGGTCACCCAGGTCGTGATGCCGTACGACTCCATCAGCGCGATCGCGAGGAACAGCAACACGCGCTCGTACATGGGCGAGGCGGCGATCTCTTGGTGGGGAACGCAGAAAGCTCGCCCGACACCGTCGTGTGCTCGCGCGGGAGCCATCAGCTCAAGGTAGCGATGCTTGTGCTCGAAGAGCAGCCAGGTCGCGGCTTCCTCCCCTCGCTGTTCGCGGGTCCAGAAGACCGGATCACCGGCCAGCTCGTCGCGCTGGTCGAGGATGAACCGGGCGCATGCCCGCGAGCCGACGAGCATCTGGGAGCCGTCGGTGAGGCCGTCGAGAGTGACCGACTGACGGCCTACTCCCGACAAGTCCTGTGACGGAAGGTCCAGTTCTCCGTAAAGCGCAGCGTCGTCGCCAAGGATGGCGGAGTCGAACCCTGCCGCAGCCCAGAGGATCCCCAAGGTGAAGTCGTCGAACTCGTAGGCCATGGGAATGGCGAAGGGGCTTCCGGCTTCCTCACGGACGCCCCCGCGCGCGTCCGTGACGAAGTACCGCTGTGTCCCGTCTCCGCTGTGGTGCACGCCGAGCAGGGCCCTGAGCGGCATCCGACTCCATGCCTCGGCCTCCCCGCTCGACGCGAGAAGCAGAGCGTCGCCCTGTAAGGAGGCGACTGGCCCTGTCAGCGTGGGAAGCGCCGTAGGCGGCAGGTTCCGCCCGGCGGGCAGCAGGAGTTGCCCGTGTCCGTCAGGAAGCGTCAGGTGGTTGCCCCGGCTGTCCGCCATCGGCGACGGCCGGTCGACGTCGGGTAACGGTCCCAGGAGGCCGTCAGGCACCCCAAGGGCCTCGCTCCACTGTGCGAGCTGGCGACGGTCGCGGATCTTCTTCCGGCCGCGCTCCAGCCGGCTCACTTCGGCTTGGTCGATGTTGACGAGCCGGGCGACCGCTGCCTGTGAGAGGCCGGTGTGTTGCCGGAAGAGCCGCACGACCACACCGAGATCCCAGGCACGGATCGCCGCCACGACTGCGGGTTCCACCCAGAACTCACGTCCGACTCGGGGTGCTGCACCACCCCCCTGGCAGGGCCCACACCGCGGTCCTACGTTGAATCGGCTGAGCGTCGCACGGCACACCGAACAGTGCCGTTCCACCCCGCGAGCCATCCCGGTCTCACCCCTAGGTGATCAGGCGTATCCCCCAGCTGCCGAACTTTTCACAGGACTACTTTGCCGCGCCGGCCGATCACCCAAACACGGCGGCAGAAGCTCGGTAGCAAGGTGGCCGGTCCCTTGAAAGCCCTTCTTCGGGTTCCTGAACCGACCCCTCAACTGCACTACGAATCCGCACAGTTGGTTCGCCGCCCCTAGCACAACATGCTGATTCGTCAACTCTCCTCGCTCCGGAAACCTGCGGACAACCTGTCCGCTCACGATGTGTGCGAACTGGAAGGGTCTTCACCACGAGATGCCGGTCATCCGAGCGCCCCGACCAGATCGGTCGGCGCAGCCGCGCGGGGCCCGCCGAGTCTCCGCGATCAACTGCACGGCGGGTGCCAACCGGCCTTGGGAGTCAGTCCCGAGGGATTCCCGGCACACGTTCCAAGACCACTTCCGCCAGACGAGAGGAGTTCAGCGTGACCGCTGTCCAGACCCCCGAGAGGACCGAGCTGGGCAAGTTCTTCCAGGTCTCGGTCCGGCAGTTCGACGCCGGCCAGGTCGCGCCCGAGATGTTCTCGGCCGCCATCGACGCCGAGTGGCACCAGCTCCTGGGCAAGCCCGAGTACGCGGAGTTCTGCGCGCAGAGCGCCGGCCGGCTGATCAACCACGTGGAGAACACCGGCTACGGCCGGATCTCCTGGGTCGACGCCTACGTGGAGATGTTCGGCCCGCTGCCCGAGGTGTGGTTCACCGGCGCGGACGGGGTGCTCGACGAGCGGGCCATGGCGCGCTACCGCGAGACCGGCGAGGTGTGGGCGGAGTGGGACTGCAGCCCCATCCCGGGCGACGGCGGCGACGTCGCACCGAAGATCTCGGCACTCGCGGCCGGATGACGACCGGCCCTCTGCCCGGAGCGTCCTGGTCCCGTGCCAGGGCGCTCCGCCTGGTCGAGGCACGTACCACGGCTCCGCGGACCGTGGACATCACGGGCTACCTCGACCGTGTGTCCGCGCACTGCCCCTACCTCGTACCTTCCCTTCGGCACGGTCTGACGGCCTGGACGGTGTACGAGATCGCAAGCAGCGATCCCGAGTCCGTGGAAGCTGGTCTGTTCCATGCGGGAGTGCAGGCCGCGGAGTGGGTTCGTCCACTCGCGACTCGCCCGAGAGGCGCTCTCGTCTGTGAGAACGTCGTCATCCTGGGGGATATCCAAGGAGTCGAACACCGTGAGTTGATGGCGTGGCCGCACTGGGCGCTGAAGAACCTGTACGGCCCTGTCGGTGTCATGTTCGGGAAGTTCCAGGGAGGCGAGCAGCGGCTCGACAGAGCAAGCCGCCCGATCCCGCCTCCCCCGTGTTCGTTCCTCCCTGTTCGCCCCGCCGTGAGAGCCCGCGACCCGCAGTTCCTGAAGGACACCCCTGATCTCGCGGATGCTCTCTCGGTCGCGGTAGACGATGGGAGCGATGTCCTCGAGCGAATCCCACACGATTGGCAGGCGGTAAAGGCATGGTCGCGTTCCCTCCCTGTCCCCCCGAAGCCCTCGCAGCCGCGGAAGCCGCCTGCGGCGGCACTGTCGACCTGAAGGAGCTGACCAACCGGCGTGGCTCCGCGGTCTGGAAGGCCGCCGGCCCCGAGGGCACGGTCGCGGTGAAAATCGGATACGGCGACGGTGTGGCCGCCACAATGCGAGAGGCAACCACCCTGGTGGCCATGGGCGTTGCCGGATACGAGGCGGTCTCCGGTTCGTACGACGGCGGCTCGTGGCTCGTCACGCCCTGGTTCACCGGCCCCTCCACCTGGGCGGTCTTCACCCCCGCCCGAGAGGGAACTGGCGGACGTGAGGCCGCTCTCCAAGGTGGCGCTGACCTGTGCCGATCAGTCGCCGACCTGCACGCCTCCGGATGGATCCACGCCGACCTCCAGCCTTCCCACGGCATCCACACCCCGGCGGGCGTCCGCCTGATCGACTTCGCCTGGTCCTGGCGCGAGGGCGAGGAGCCGGTCAGCGGCTTCAGCGGTGGCATCGTGCATCTCATGGCGCCGGAACTCGCTGCCGCCGTCGCACGCGGAGACGGTCCGGTGACACCGACGCGCGCCAGCGACACGTACGCCCTCGCCGGTGTCCTGTGGACGTGCGCCTCGGGAGGCTGGCCGCTCGACTACAAGGCAGCGGGCATCGACCGGAAGGCCGCGGGCCCGGACGGGGTTCGAGACGCGATCGCCACTGGCCGTCTGCCGTTCGCACCGGCAGTGTGGCCCGAGCTCCAGGACGCCCTCCGCCCCGCGCTCGCTGCCGTACCCGAGGACAGGCCCACGGCCGGCGAGCTGGCGGAGCTCCTGCTCAAGGTCGAGCCGTGATCTCGCTCCGCGAGGTGACCTTGACCGACGCGCCAGCGGTCCGCCGCATCTACAGCGCCGCTTCCGTGAGGTACCTGCCGCGAGCGCCCCTGACCGCTGAGAGCGCTGCCGCTTGGGTGACCGATCGCATCGCCGAACGTCGTGCGACGCCGCGAATGCTGTACTGCTTCGGCATCGATCACGCTGACGACCTGGTCGGCGTGATCAAGCTGCGCCCCGCCCGTACCTCGGCGGCGCTCAGCTACATCCTTCGAGACGACGCATGGGGTCACGGGTACGCCACCACGGCGGTGGCGCTCGTGCTCGACTTCGCCTCCACCACGCTCGGCCTGGCCTCCGTTGACGCCAAGCACCACCCCGACAACCACGCTTCCGGGCGGGTGCTGATCAAGTCCGGATTCACCCGCACCGGCCGCTCCGCGGAGGCCATCACGTACATGAGGAACCTCGCCCCGGGGGCCAGGAGCACGCTCCGCACGCGCGAACGCCTGTCGGACGGGACGACGACAGCACGCTCATAAACACTCATAAGCAGGAGGGCTGTTCACCGTCATTGTGGAGTGCGGGCCGACCGCGCGTGCTCCGAATCTCGCGGTGGCTCCCCATGGAGGTGAAGCCGTGCGTAGGCAAGGGACCACGTCTGGCAAGGGCCGGATGATGACCTTGACGCTCAACACCAGGCAGTCCACAAGGACGCCTCGGCTCCGGTGTTCCCTGGCGGCCGAACCGGTCGCCGCCGACGTGGCACGCCGCATCGTCCACCGCTGCTTCAGCGGCTGGCCAGGCCCGGACGCCGTCAAGGACGACGGCCTCTGGTCACAGACCGAACTCGTCGCCGACGCCGATAGAACCACAGGGGACTCCGGCGCGACGGGGTGAAGCCTGGTAGGCCGATGCGATGTCGTCGTCGAAGTGACTGACCAGGCGTCGCCGCCCCCCCCCGCTGAGGGACACCGGCGAAATCTCCGAGGCCGACCGAAGCCTGCTCCTGGTCGCGCTCACCAGGCGCTGCGGCTGCACGCCGGCCCTGCCGAACGCCGCTGAGCTCGTCGCACTTCTCGCCACACCTGCTGTGTGGCACAGCCATGCCAACTTTCGTTCACATTGTGAGGAATGAGGCGCTATGAGTACCTCTTTACGGAGACACGGCCCGGATTCGAACCGGGCCCCCTTCCGCCGCGTGGTCGTCACCGGCGGCTGTGGATTCGTCGGTTCACACCTGTGCGACCTGCTGCTCGACAGCGGTGTCGAGGTGGTGTGCGTGGACAACTTCCTTACGGGCACGGAGGACAACGTCGTACACCGTCAGCTGGACGACCAGTTCGAGTTGATGGTCCACGACGTCACCGACCCGATCCCGATACCCGGGGAAGTCGATCTCGTACTCCACCTCGCCTCGCCGGCCTCTCCGCAGGACTACCTGCGTCTGCCGGTCCAGACGCTTCAGGCCGGTTCCCTGGGAACCTTCAGCGCCCTGGAGTTGGCCAGAGAGAAGAAGGCCCGCTTCGTGCTCGCCTCCACCTCCGAGGTGTACGGCGACCCGCTGGAGCACCCTCAGCGGGAGTCCTACTGGGGCAACGTCAACCCGGTGGGGCCGCGCAGCGTGTACGACGAGGCGAAGAGGTTCGCGGAGGCGGCGACCACCGCCTACCGAACCGAGCACGGTGTCGACACCGCGATCGTGCGGATCTTCAACACGTTCGGGCCGCGGATGCGCGCGGAGGACGGGCGGGCGGTACCGACCTTCATCCGCCAGGCGCTGGCGCGCGAGCCACTGACCGTCACCGGCGACGGCTCGCAGACGCGGTCCCTTTGCTACGTCGGCGACACGGTCCGGGGCATCCTGGCCGTGGCCGCAGGCAGCCACCCCGGCCCCGTCAACCTGGGCAATCCCGCCGAGTCCACGGTCTTGGAGCTCGCACACCTGGTGCGTGAACTGACCGGGTCCGCCGCGCCTGTCGAGTTCGTCGACCGCCCGGTCGACGACCCGGAGCGCCGCAGACCCGACATCGCCCTCGCCTGGGAGCAGTTCGGCTGGAAGCCGGAGACCGATCCCCGCAAGGGCCTGAGCAACACCATCGACTGGTTCGCCGCGCAGCTCAACGACACCGCAGTGAGGGAACGATGACGCGACACGCACCACGAATGACGGAGTCCGCCGAGGCCCTGTCGCACAGGCAGCAGCTCGGCGACGGGTTTCTCCAGAACTTCCGCGCGGACGGCTACGCGGTCTTATCCCAGAAGATCGCGGGAGAGTCCCTCGAAGCCCTCCGCACGGAGGCTGATGCCCTGATCCGGCGCTTCACCCAGGACGGGTTCCGATCGGACGACTACTGGCACTTCACACCCGCAGGCACAGACGCGCCCGTTCTCTACCGCATCCACAACCTGGAGAACCAGGGCTCCCCGGCGGCGACACGCCTCTACGCCGACGACAGCCCTCTGCACCCGATGGCCGCCGCCATCCTCGGCGGGCCCGTACGCGCCACCGCCTGCGCCATGATCGTCAAGCTGCCGGGAGTGGCCGCCCCCGTGCCCTGGCATCGTGACCGGACCAATGTTCCTCCGCACACCGTGTGCAACCTGAGCGTCTTCCTCGACGACGCCGACGTGGGCAACGGATGCCTTGAGTTCGTGCCGGGCTCCCACCTGACGCCCGACGCGGAAGAGGCCGAGGCGCTCCAGGCGCGGGGCCCGGTCCGCGCCCTCCCGCTCTCGGCCGGTGACATCGCCGTACACGACGTACGTATCGCCCACGCCTCGCGCCGCAACACCTCCCCGAGGATCCGCCGCAGCATCGTCATCGAGTTCGCCCCCGCCAACCGGGAGCTGCCGTGACCACGCCCAAGCCCACGACCGAGAGTCCCAAGATGCGGGTGGCCACCATCACCGTGGGCACCAACGAGTCCCGCTGGCTTGAGCCTTGCTTCGCCACGCTCCTGGACAGCGACGTCCCCGGGGTCGACCTGACGGTCTGGTACGTCGACAACGACTCCCACGACGGCAGCACGGCCTTCGTCCAGGACCGTTTTCCCGAGGTGCGGGTCATCCAGAACGAGAGCAACGTCGGCTTCGCCCGCGCCAACAACATCGGGATGCGCGCGGCCCTCGCCGAGGGCGCCGACTACGTCTTCCTCGTCAACCCGGACACCCAGACCCCGAAGTCGCTGGTGCGCGACCTGGCCGAGTTCATGGAGACCTGGACCGACTACGGCGTGGTCGGCCCCATGCAGTACGAGTACGACGAGTCGGGCAGCGCCGCTCTGGGCGCGTACAACGACTGGTCGAAGTCCGCTCTGCGCTGGGGCGAGCAGCACGCCTTCGCTGGCGACTGGCCGAACCACCCCTCGCCGGCCAGCCCACCCGAAGGCCGGGCCCCGAACACCCTGGAGCACGCCTACGTCCAGGGCTCCGCCTTCTTCGTACGCGCCGCGCTGCTGCGCACCGTCGGACTCCTCGACGAGGTCTTCCACACGTACTACGAGGAGACCGACCTGTGCCGCCGCGCCCGCTGGGCCAGATGGCGCGTCGCGCTCCTGCTCGACGTCGGCATACAGCACTTCGGCGGTGGAGGAACGGCTGGCAGCAGCTACCGGCGCATCCAGATGCGCCGCAACCGCTACTACTACCTCCTTACCGACATCGACTGGCGCCCGCTGCCCATGCTGCGCCTGGCGTCCCGGTGGCTGAGGGACGATCTGCGCGGACGTGGCGTGGGCGGAGTGACCACCTGGTGGCGCGGGACCTGGGAAACCGCGAAAGCCGTGTGCTGGCTCGTGCGCCGCGCACCTCTGATCCGGGCCCGGCGACGTGCCCACCTCCGGCTCGGCTCGCCGACGGGCAGCCACGCTCAACCGCAGGCAAGGGGTGCGCGATGACCACGCCCCGGATTCTGTTCGCCGGCGTCTTCCACTGGAACGCGGGCTCCAGCCACATGATCGCCGAGTACGCCCGGGTTGCCTCGGCATCCGGATGCGAGGTCGCCGTCTCAAGCCAACTGTCGCGCCTGGACGGCACGGTGAACGGCCACCTGCCGCTCGTGGACGACATCAGCTGGGCCACCCACCTGGTCCTCGTCTTCGAGAGCAGACAGTTCCTCTCGACCCAGCAGCGTGAACTCTGCGAGGTCGTGCCGCGGCAGCGGCGCATCATCGTGGATCCCGACGGCCACTGGGGCCCGTACGTCACCGCCGACGCGGACGACAACGCGGGTGCGGACACCACCGAGTCCTGGCACAAGCTGTATGCCGACCTCAGCGATCTGATCCTGCAGCCGCGCATGAACGAATGCCTTCCCGACGGGGCCGAGTTCTTCAGCTACTTCGGAATGCCGGACATCCACCGGCTCGCCAGCAACCTCCCGCCCCCGCGGGCACTGCCGTACGAGCTGCAGTACGTCGGCGCGAACTGGTGGCGCTGGAACGAGATGACCAGCCTCATCCGGGCCGCAGCCGCCGCCCAGCCGCCGATCCGACGCATCCGCGTGTGCGGACGCTGGTGGACCGGCGCCCCGCACCCCGACCACCCGACCGCCACCGCCAACGTGTCCGGCTGGATGCGGGACCACGGTGTCGAGGTGGCGCCACCCGTTCCGTTCGGTCACGTGGTCTCCACCATGTCCCAGGCGGCGATCACGCCGGTACTGGCTCGTCCGCTGCTCGCGCGGATGGAGCTGCTGACCCCCCGCATGTTCGAAACCCTCGCCTCGGGCAGCATCCCCGCACTCTGGCCGGACCTGGGCTACCTGTCCGCGCTCTACGGGGACGACGTGGAGCTCTTCCTGCTCGGCGACGATCCGGCCGACAGCCTCGCCCGGATGATCCGTGAACCGATCCGGTACCGCGAGCGGCTGGCGACCATCCAGCGCCGCGTACACGAACGCTTCAACTACCGCACGGTTCTGGCCGAACTCATCCGGTTCACCCGATGATCCCCGAGAGGTCTGCTGTGTCCAACGTCCTGATCACCGGCATCACCAGCTGTGAGAGTCGCGGCGTCGAGGCCCTGGCCCGCTCCGTCATCGAGCAGCTGAATACCGAAGGCCCCGGGGGAGGCGACAACGTCACCGTCCTCACCCAGACCCCGGTGCTCGACGCGGAATCCCTCGCCCCCACCGGCGCCCGTTGCGTGGCCGACCCGTTCGTCGTCTCCCGGTCCTGGCAGCAGATGCGCCCCCAGGAGAGCCCCGCCGAACTGGCCGAACGCCGCGAACAGCTCCTCGCCGAAACCGATCTGGTCATCGCCACCGGGGGCGACCTGCACACCTCGGACTACGGGGTCTCCACGCCGTACCTTCGTGCCCTCACCGCCGCGCAACAGCGGGACATCCCGACGGTCATGATCGGCCAGTCCGTCGGCCCCTTCGACGACCCGGCCGATGCCGAGGCGTGGCGCGCGGTCGCCGCCCGGTGCGCTCTCCTCACCGTCCGGGAGAGCGTCTCCCTCGACTACGTCGTGGGCAAGCTCGGCCTTCCCGAACACCGTGTGCGACTGTCTTCCGACCCCGCCTTCCTGCTGCCGGCCGCTACCGGCGAGCGAATAGCGGCCGTGCTCGGGCCTCTGGGGCTCGCTCCCGAAGACCCCTATCTCTGCCTCGCCCCCAGCCAGGGCATCACCCGCTTCAGCACCCTGGAGGAGTCCCAGCACGTGGCAGCACTGACGCGACTGGCCACCTCCCTCGTCCGCACCCGGAAGATGCCGGTCGTCCTCGTGCCGCACTGCCACGACTCCCGCCCGCACAACGACGACCGGATCCTCGCCGCCCGTATCGCCGAAGCCGCCGGCCTGCCCGAGGTCATGGCGCTGCCGGGGGCGCTGACGGCATCCGACTACAAGGGCGTGCTGTCACAGGCCGAGCTCGTGATCTCCGAGCGCCTGCATGCCGCGATCGGCGCATTGTCCGGCGGCGCCCCGGCGATCGCGATCGGCCACTCGCACAAGTTCAACGGGGTGCTCGCCGAAACCTACGGCGACACGGTCGACGTTGCCGGCATCAACGCGGACGTCCGCGCTTTCGCCCAGGACACCACGGTCATCGACCGGCTCGTCAACGACACCGCCGCAACCGCTCTGCGCACCACCCTGCGGCAGCGGCTCCCACTGATCACGGACCGCGCCCGCAGCGACTTCGCTCAGATCAACAAGCTCCTCGGAGCCTGAACCACCAGTCGCACAGGCGGTCCGCCTGCCCGCACCGCATCGCGCACGACCCGCTACGGCCCACCCCTGGGCCGCAGCGGGACCCACTCACGCCAAGGGAGACACGCCATGCCCACACATCTGGTGACCGGCGGCGCCGGCTTCATCGGGTCCCACCTTGCCGCGTCCTTGATCGAGCGCGGCGACGACGTCGTCGTCCTGGACAACCTCGACGGCGGCAAGACCGAGAACGTGCCCGCCGGCGCGACCCTCGTCGTCGACTCGGTCGCCGACCAGGCCACGGTCGCCGAACTCTTCGCCTCGTACCGCTTCGACGGTGTCTACCACCTGGCCGCCTTCGCCGCCGAAGGCATCAGCCACGCCGTCAAGCACCACAACTACTCCGTCAACCTGCTCGGCAGCATCAACCTGATCAACGCCTCGCTGGCCGCCAAGGTCAGGTTCTTCGGCTTCGCCTCGTCGGTCGCCGTGTACGGCCACGGACACGTCCCCATGCGCGAGGACGAGCGGCCCGTCCCCGCCGACAGCTACGGCAACGGGAAACTCGCCGTGGAGCGCGAACTCGCCGTCACCATGCAGCTGCAGGGCCTGCCGTACTTCGCCCTGCGCATGCACAACGTCTACGGCGAGCGGCAGAACATGGGCGACCCGTACCGTAACGCCGTCGCCATCTTCCTCAACCAGATCATGCGCGGCGAGCCGATCAGCGTGTACGGAGACGGCCAGCAGATCCGCGCCTTCACCTACGCCCCGGACATCGTCGGCACCTTCCTCGCCGCCGCCGACCAGCCGGCCGCCTGGGGCCAGGTCTTCAACGTCGGCTCCTCGCACACGAGCACCGTGCTGGACATGGCGCACGCCGTGCGCACTGCCATGGGCGTCCCCGACCACCCCATCAAGCACTTGGCGGCCCGCGACGAGGTCCACGCCGCGTACACCGACAACAGCCTCGCCCGTAAGACGCTCGGCGACTGGGCCGACACCCCGCTCGCCGAAGGTCTGCGCCGCACCGCGGCCTGGGCCCGTGAACACGGCCCCGTGGAGCCTGCGACCTCCCTCAGCATCGAGAACGACACCGCGGACCAGCCCGAGTGGTTCACCTGGGCCGCCGGACGGGCGGCCACGTCATGACGCGCCGCACCCTGGCCGTCGACGTCGGCGGCGTCCTCTACTACGACGAGCCCTTCGACCTCGCCTGGCTCCAGGGCGTCTGGGAGCTCACGCGCGCGGACGATCCCGCCTTCACCATGGACGCCTTCCTCCAGGCTATGCGCGACTTCTACCAGGGCCGGGCGCCCGGATCACCCCCGCCCAGCCTGTTCCCGCCCAACGGCACGAAGAGCTGGCAGGGCGTCCGCGAGCGCTGGACCTCGTTGGTCCAGCCCGTTCCCGGAGCCGTCGACGCCCTCAGCCACCTCGCCGAGGAGTACGAGGTGTGCATCGTAGCCAACCAGCCCCCGGAATGCCTCGCCGCCCTGCGTGCCCTCGGAATCGAGCAGCAAGTCCAACTCGTCGCGCTCGACTCCCGCGTCGGCTACGCCAAACCCGACCCCCGCCTCTTCAAGTGGGCCATGGACCGGCTGAGCTGGAAGCCAGAACACACCATGGTCATCGGCGACCGCCCCGACCACGACGCCGCTCCTGCACTCGCTCTCGGCTGCTCGGCAGCGATCGTCCACGTCGGCAGCGGCTGGAGCGCGCCTGCTGGGGTCGCTCCCGAGATCGTGACCGCCTACCGGGAGCTGAAAGTCCAACGCGTCCACACAACCGAGGGAAGCACGAGGCACTGGGCCATCGCCGCCCTCGGAGACCTGGCCGATGTGCTGCGGACCATCAGCCCTCAAGAGCGCAGCCCACGCCCCCGCCAGGAGGTGCGCCCATGACCCTCGGCGCCGACTTACCTCTCACCATCGTCATCTGCAGCAACCGCCCCGACAGCCTGCCGCCAGCTGTCACCCGCACGGCCGCGGCCATGGGCCCCAGGGACCGCCTCCTGGTCATCGCGGACATGCCCGCCCAGCACCTGCCCACGCTGCCCACAGACGCCTCGCCGCCTCCGTCCCGCATCCGCGTCATCTGCAACGAGGGGAACCAGGGCCTCGCCCACAGCCGCAACAAGGCCATGAAGGAGGCCACGACGCAGCACGTCGTCTTCCTCGACGACGACATCGTCCCCACCGCCGAGGCACTGACCCGCATACGCGAAGCCCTGACCGCCGGCGCACACGTCACCGGGACGAGGATCACCGCCCACCTTCAAGGGCACCGCCGCCCATGGTTCCTCACCTCGGGACAACTGCACTACCTCGGCTCCCACGCGCCGGCCCAGCCGGCGTCGATCTGGGGCGGCAGTTTCGCCATCGACGTCGAGCACGCCCGCTTGCTGGGAGTCGGCTTCGACGAGCGCCTCGGCCGGATCGGCGGCTCCCTCATCTCCGCCGAGGACACCACCTTCGTACGGGAGATCACCGCGCGCGGTGCGACCGCGACGATCCTGCACGACGCCGAGGTGCAACATCTGATCCCTGCCCACCGGCTGACCCTGTCCTACCTGCTGCGCCGCGCCTTCTGGCAGGGCCGCAGCGAAGCACGGCGTAACGACGCGCGGCGAGGCATCGCCAAGGAATGGCACCGCAACCGCTCGGGGAACGGCACCCGTCCGGTGCGGGCCGCCCTCGCCCTGCTCTACACCGCCAGCGTTCTTCTCGGAGTGTGCCGGGAGGCCGTCACACGGAGCCGGACCAGCGCCGCCGACGCCGAAACCAGGAGCGACCGATGAAGGTAGCCATGGTCATCCCGCCGTACCGCTACGGCGCCGACCCCAGCCAGTGGATCACCGTGCCGCCCCAGGGCTACGGCGGCATCCAGTGGGTCGTCGCCACGCTCATGGACGGACTGCTGGAGGCCGGGTGCGAGATCCTCCTCCTCGGAGCTCCAGGAAGCCCGGTCCAGGACGGCGTCACGGTCTCCGACACAGTGGAGACGGCCGACATCCACGCCGCCATCGAAGCCTTCGGCCCGGCCATCGTCCACGACCACTCGAACACCGCCGCACTACCAGCTGGCAACCACAGACCCACGGTGAGCACACACCACCTCAACAGCGTGCCGGAGCTCCAGACCAACGGCATCTACCTCTCCCGCGCACAACGCACTGCCGCAGGGTCCGTCTCCGCCCCGGTGATCCGGCTACCGGTCAACCCCGCACGCTGTCAGTTCCAGGAGGCGAAGGACGACTATCTCCTCTTCCTGGGCCGGGTCTCCGCGCACAAGGGCGTGCGCGAGGCAGCGGCGTTCGCGCACGCCGCCGGCGTGCCGCTGACGGTCGCCGGACCGGCCTGGGAGAAGGACTACCTGGACGCGCTGCTGGCCGACTTCCCGCACACCATCCGCTATGTGGGCGAGGTCGGCGGCAGCGCCCGTACCCGACTGGTCGCACGCGCCCGAGCGCAGCTCGTGCTGTCCCAGCCGTGGGGAGGACCGTTCGGCGGACGATGGATCGAGCCCGGCGCCACCGTGGTCTCGGAGGCCGCCGCCAGCGGCACCCCGGTGATCGCCACGGACAACGGATGCCTGCCAGAGATCGTCCCCGGCGTCGGTACGGTGCTGCCGACCGGGCGGGAGATCACACCCGGCGACGCGAAGGCGGTGCTGGCCTCCCTTCCCACGGCCCAGGCCGTGCGCGAAACAGCGGTGGACCGATGGGGCCACCACACCATCGCCCGCCAGTACCTGGCGGTCTACAAGAGAGCGGTCAGCGGCGAGGTCTGGACGTGACCTCGGAAGGTCACGCCGTGCGCTGCTTCGCCAGACGCTGACGGCGCGCTTCGTAGAGAACGACGGAGGCGGCGTTCGACGCGTTCAGGGAGCTGGCCGAGCCTGTCATCGGAATGCTGATCACGTGGTCGCAGCTCTCTCGCCAGGCCGCGCTGAGGCCCGCGGTCTCGTTGCCGATGAGCAGCAGGACCGGTTGGGTCAGATCGAATTCCGAGACCTCGGCATCGCCGTCCTCGTCCGTGCCGACGACGGCGACCGGCCGCCCCTGAGCGCGCTCCTTCTCCAGCCACTCCATGACCTCGTGGTGCGACTGGCTCCGCACCACGGGCACGGCGAAGAACGATCCCGTGGAGGCACGGACCGACTTGGGGTCGTACGGGTCCGCGGCGTGCCCCGTCACGATGAGCCCGCTCGCGCCGAAGGCATCGGCTGACCGCACGATGCTTCCGATGTTGCCGGGCTGCGTCGGCCGGTCGAAGACCAGACCGAGGAAGTCGTCGCGAACCTTGATCCGCGACAGGCTGTCCGGCGCCATCTCGACCACCGCCAGGACCTCCGCAGCCCCGTCGGCCTTCTCGCTGAGCTCGGCGAGCAACTGCGGCGCCATCGCGACGCGCTCGGCGCCGACACCGCGCAGTAGATCCTCGGCCCATCGGGAGAGCGGGCGGCTGGCGTCGTAGAGCAGGGACCGAACGGTCCAGCCGTGCTCCACGGCCATCGTGATCGGCCGCACGCCCTGAACGAGGAACTCCTTGGCACGCCCTCGCTTGGTGCGGTTGTTGAGCAGCGTCTGCAGCTGCTGGAAACGGGCATTGCGGGTCGTGATCCGCTGCACTGCCACCCGTCCTCCAAGCCGAAGATGATCATTGCGAAACCGGTCGTCCCAGGCGGAACACGGCACTGGGCACCCAGCAGGTTACACGGGTCTGGATCGTGACCGTACGTGTCCATCCGTTGTGCACGCGTCTTGGCTTTGGGCGGCAACGCACACGAGATCGTCCTGTCGGCAACGACCAAGCCGAGAGTCATCAGCGTCAGCGTGGGGGCCCACAAACGTGGCGCGGAAGAACAGAGCTATGAGTTTTCCGTCCCGGCTTTCCAAGTTGCGGTGCCGCTCACGGCGCGTACGCGTGGGCAACTCCGGGATGGCAGGCGACTTCCCCCACAGCCAGGCAGCGTCCAGTCCGCGGGAGGCATCCCCAGGCTTCCCAGTCGAACAGGCAGAACTGCGGGGCTGTTCCGTTGGCCCACGTGAAATGTGCGCCGGCACCCATTTTCGGATCGCCGAATCTAGGACGCTCGGGAACACCGCCTGGAGTACTCAGTGACGCCAGCTTGGGCGACGATCACGGTGTCCGGCGTTCGACGTGCGTCGTGTGGTAGGCGGTCAAGCGCACCGAGCGAGGCGTTCAGCGCCGCTCACCAGGGGCGGCCGTTTCGGATTGCAGCTTCAGGCAGCCTGATGTTGATTCTCAGCAGTTGCTGCGCCGAACGACGACCGAGAGTTGACCGACGACGCCATTCGAGCGGGACACTCGGTTCGTCGGACGGCAGCCTCACCCGCGTGCGGTGAAGGAGGTGCATCCGCAAGGTAGTCGTCCGTGTCCTCGGCCGAAGGCTCCGGCGTGATCTCGAACCATGTCGTCTTGCCGTTCCGTTCCGGTCGCGTCCCCCAAGCGTCAGCCAAAGCATTCACGAGCAGCAGCCCCCGACCGCTCTCCTCATCTGGCCCAGCCTCAACAGCACTCGGCAAGAGGGGATCGGTGTCCGTGACCTCGACTCGAAGCCGCTCATCAGTCCGCGTCACAGCGACGTCGCAGGGAGCATCTGTGTGCAGGACGGCGTTGGCGATCAGCTCGCTCGCCAGCAACTCGATGTTCTGCAGTGTTTGACCTGACAAGACAAGGCCCAAGTCCTGGGCCAGCACGGTGACTTGGCGGCGCGCCCCCGGGACAGCGTCGACAGCCGCCGCAACCGTGAATCCGTACTTCGGACGTTCGGGATCGCGACGTGCCATGACGACAACCTCACCTTGGTAGCGGCCTCAGGAGAAAGAAGCCTTCCACCCGGCAAGAGCTGTGTGAGGACAGTCTGTCCGTAGGCTGGCCACGCATGATGCCTTGACGCTGCGGCGAGTTGTGATACGAGGCCAGCCTTCGTCGGGGCTGTCGAGGTGAAGTCCCTTGAGTGAACCGTACCCCGCCACACCTTGTGTCAGGTCACGGCCGTGACGATCGCCTGCCGCGCTGAACATGGCAGCGGCCACCTGCAGCGGTCGTCCGCGGCGTGATCTTCCATTCGGAGCGCGGGAGTGAGGGAGCTTCGCGGGAGTCCCCCCGTTCCTGCCGCCGGCCGAGTGGGAAGAGGTCAAGGAGCCCGGAAGCTTCGAAGTGAGTCTCCTCGTGCCAACCTTGCGTGGCTGGCTGGGCGGAGTTGATCGCGTTTGGGGGCTCTGGATGCGGAACGGTTTGTGCGCCGGCGTTCAGCTGGCTCCGGTTGCTGAGTTGAGGATGTCCCTCTGTTCCTGGTCGGCTTCCCCGTTACTGGGGGCGGATCGCCTGTACTGGGGGTGGTCGAGGTCCATCTGGAGTGCGGCGTGCAGGGGGGCGGGGTAGCGGGTGCGCTCGGACCAGGCCAGGGCGTGGTGGGAGAGGCAGGCGGTGGCTCGGGCGAGGTCTTCCCGGGAGTGGCGGCGGGTGAACATGGGATTGATCTCTCGGGTGGTGATGGAGTGCCAGTTGCCGTTGAGTTCGCTATCACCCCGCGCGTCCCTCTCGTCGCTTGCGCGCCAGCGGGTGCGGTCGTCCCCGAGGCGACTGCGGTTGTGGGTGCGGGATTCGCTGAAGAGGAACCAGGGGTGTCCCTCGGGCCGGTGGCCGGGCCAGGCCAGATACTGGCTGACCTTGATGAAGGGGTCGAGTCCCTTGGCCAGTCGGCCTTTGGTCATGGCCTCTTTCTCGGCGTAGACGAAGCGGGGAAGTTCGTCCTGCATGGTGTTGACGCGGATGTAGCTGATCGGGTGCAGACGCTCGTCCGTAATTTCCTGGTTTGGGGTCCAGAGGCGCTTGTCTTCCTCAGGCAGGCTGTCGCGGGTCAGGCCGAAACTCCTGTTGTGGAAGCCAGGGTAAATGCGACGCCATGCGTGACCGTCGAGCATGACGGCGAGATCGAGACCGGCCATTTCGGGCCTCTGCTGGAGCTGTACCAGCGCACGGGCAGCGTCGCTGCCGACCTCGCACCATCGGTCCATTCGCGTCTTGCTCGCGTCTTTTTCGTTGTGCAGGGGGTAGTTCTTGGCGTGGAAGGCGGTGTTCGCGTCGTAGTACGGGGCCCAGGTGTTGGTGATGTTGCTCCAGCCGAGCATGGTCCACACGCCGCCGGGCTTGCTGGGTGGGATGAGCACGGCAGCAGTGGTGATCCAGAGGGGCTCGCCCCGGTAGAGGTTGCTCTTGGTCTGCATACGGCAGTGCAGGCCGCAGTAGGCGATGCGGGGCAGCGGGTTCTTTTCGGGGTGCAAGATGGCCTCGTACCGGTCGTCGACAACGCCGAGGCTGCGGTGCATGTCAAGGACGGCGCTGAACGCGGCGTGGTCCTTGTGGTACTCCTTCTTCTGGGCGGGGATCTCGGTCAGGACGGGGCCGGCCGTGCCCTTGCGGTACTGGAGCTTGGCGCCCACGGTGAATTGGCTGGGCACGCGTGCTTCAGCGAAGAGCCCACGCACCGCGTGCTTGGCGTCCTTCTCGTTCCTCTCGGTCTCCTCAGCCCTCTTCCGAGCCGTGCGGCTGCCGTTGGCCGGCGTGTTTGCACCGTCCTGGTCGGTGCGGGGCATCTCGGTTTCGCACCAGACAACCAGGCGGGTCCCCGGCTCCTTGTAGCGGTTGATGATCGTGTTGACTTCGGCGCGGCGGATGCCAGCGCGTTCTGTGCCGTGCTGAAGGAGCTTTTCTGCCTTGTGGAGCACCAAGCGGATACCGGGGCGGAGTTCAATCTCGCTGCGTGAGGGTTTGATGGTCTCGGGATCGATGCCGTAGGCGCAGGCGAGTGCCTGCACCATGCGCTGCCGCGTGGGATACCGGTACCACAGGCCGAGATACACCAGCTCGTTCTCACCCTGATTTTCGATCGAACGCTGGATGGAGTCCGGGGAGGGGAGGCCGACCTTGTCCTGGAAACGGGCAGCTGTCTTCTTGCTGTTCTCGTCGTCGCTTGCCTTCCCCTGCGCCCACTGCAGGTGGGATGTGTCCTGCAAGTACCGCTTGCCGAAGCCTTTGCTGTCACTGACCAGGGTCATCACTGGTACCGCGTCGCTTTCGCTGTCGCTGTTACCGGTTAGTTCCGGGGCGAAGGAGGCGTGGAGGTGCTCCATGATCAGACGGTGGTGATGGGTGCCGGTGCCGGTGCCGACACCGTTGCTCTTGGGCGTGGTGGCGTGCAGGGGCCGGACCTTGCCGGGCGCCTCCATGGTGAGTGATTTGCCGCTGCTGCGGTTGTCGATCTCCGTATTGGCCCGGGTCTGGACCGCGAGCAGGCCCGTGTGGTCGACGTCCAGACGGGCGGCGATCTCCAGTCCGTATCGGTTGGCGGACTTCAAGCCTCCGGGGCCGTCCAGCTTGAGGGAGAGGACCGGCTTGTCGCCGCCGCAGTCCACCATGGCGGTCTTGGCGTAGATGACGGCGTTGCTGATGCGCCGGTTGCTGCCGTGGAAGTGGATGACCGGGTTGGTGTAGCCGGTGAAGGTGGCCATCTTGGTGTCAACGCGGGAGAGCGTGTAGTCCCGGGCGCTCCAGTCTTCGGCGAGCTCCGACCAGTTGCCAGCGATCTGTTGTGTCGCTTCGGCGCTTGGCGGGTGCCCGATGTGTGCGAAGGCGGGGCCGAAGGGGTGGTCCCAGGCGATGACGCTGCCGTCGCTGAGCGGCCGGTAGGCGAGGGTGACGGCGGTTTCGGTGTCCTTTGCCCATCCCGCTTGCCGGGGCTTGGCTGTCTCCTCTGGTTCCCTCTCGTCCTCTGCCGGTTCGGACTCCTTGATCTTCGGTGTCACCGGCGTCATGGCGTACTCGGTGAAGGGAGTCCCGGCGAACTTGTCGGCCATGCACCAGCGCACGGCCTGGTAGGCCCAGTCGGGCGGGTTGGGGGCGAGGCTGCCGTGGTTGAGGATGACATCGGCCAGGGAGAGCTTCGCCGGCGTGGTGGCACGGACCAGGCCCGGCAGGGTGGATTTCCCGGTGTCGGAGGCGCTGTCGAGCGACGTGCCCTTGACCGCGGCTTCGAGGTAGGTGAACACCTTGGCGAGCTTGACGGGGTCGATCTCCTTGAGAGAGATCATGTAGCGGAAGTGCTTGTCGAGGTAGACGTAGCCCTCGGCGAGGGCTTGCAAGGCGGTGGTGGCGATACTGAGCGGCCAGAGCATCGCCACGTCCACACCCTCGGGGAGATTCTTGTTCTTCCGGCTCTCCCCAGCCCACGCACCATACTTGTGCCACTCGACGAGAATCTCCGGCTTGTCTTTTCGTCCTTCTCCGCCGAAGTCGCTCCAGTCGTGGAAGGACCACAGGTACGCGTACTGGCCCGCCAGCACAGCGTCGTTCAGGAGGAGAGAAGAGGTGTAGATGGTGGTGAGCTTGGCCATGCGGCTGCCGGAACCTCTCTTCGATCAGACCGGCCGGGGTCAGGAGAAAGAGTGCGAGACCTCGGCGTAGCGCAGGAATTCGATGATGGCTCGACCGTACAAACGGTTCATCATCTCGCGTTCCTCCGGTGACCAAGCATCGTAGATGAGTTGAATGACCTCTGCGAGGCCCGTCGTGTATTTGGTGCCCAAGGCGGCCTGATCGACCACGAATAGATCCATGTCGGTGTCGCCGCGTCGTGCCCGCCCGGCGAGTTGGATCAGCTCCACGAGCATCGAGCTGATCAACTCCATCTGAAGATCTTGATGCATGCTGGAGAACCGCGTGGGAGAGCGCAGGATTTTCACCAGGTGCTCACGGGCTGCGGTACGGGCGTGCTCGATCGCCTCGCACGGGTCGTCCCCGCTGAAGGAGCGCGCGGCACGTTGGCCGCATGCGTTGACGCTGCCATGCATCCACGCGGGGTCCTCGATGCTGAGGACTGGCCGGACGCACAGGTAGACGTCGCTGATGGCCGAGCGGGTCTCGACCACGATGTTCAGGCCGCGGGCGATCCGGGCCATGGGGGCAATGAGGATGTCGCCGAACTCGTGGAAGTCCTCCAGCTCCTCGGCGACGATCGCGCGCACGCCCTTGGGGAGGATGTTTCTGTACTCCGCGAGATCTTCACGGCGCAGCAGCACGCATACGCGATGTGTCATCCCTTCCGCCTGCGCCATGCCGATGGCGAGGTAGAGCCCTTGCTTGTAGCCGTTGACCTGGAGGATGCAGCGGGCTCGGTCGGGGTCGTTGCGGGCCAGCCAGTCGAGACGCCCCCGAAGCTGTTGTTCGTAGATCGCCTGGCCCATTTCCCGTAGTGCCGAGAGCTTGTGCTCGTCGTAGAGGCCGGCGATCTGGATTCCCTCGCCGCCGGGCACCTCGCTGTTGGTGACGGGCAGTCTGTTGGCTCTGATGGACTCCTTGACGTCTGGCATCCACCAGGCCACGGGGGCATGGACGTGCTCTCCGGAGGCGTGGGGGAAGAACGCAGTGGCCGACAGGCCAAGGACGGGACGTCGTACCCCGGCCGCCATCAGCGAGGTCAGACGGCCGAGTTCGCTGATGAACGTGTGAGGGTCACCGATGGTGGCGCTCTCGCGGAGCTCGGCTGTCGGCTTGCTGTCGTCACCGATTCCGGTCACCTGGTATCCGTGGATGTCGCGGCCCAGCATGCCGGTCGGGTACAGCTTGGAGACCGTGCTCCGGTAGGTCATGGCGAGGATGTCCCGGGCTGCGGCGCTGTCGTGGTCCTGGACCTTCTGTGCCTGTTCACGCAGGAGAGAAAGAGCCTGTCCCAGTTCCAGCAGGATGGCGCGCACGGTGATGAGGTTGACGAGACGGGCACGTACGGTGTCCTCGGTGACCGTCTCCTCAATGGACTCGTGCATGGCCTGCTTTATGGGAAGCAGGTTGTGCCGGCCGCGTGGAGAGACAAGGTCGTAGAGCTGGTCGGTAAGACGCTCCCAGTCGGCTCCCTCCGGCATCGGCAGCACCTCGACGGGCTGGTCTTCGTCCGAGTCTTTGCCGGGCATGAGCTGGTTGAGCAGGGTGAACAGCTCGTCGGGGATCGGCTCGTCGACGTCGTGGTCGTCGGGGAACAGGTAGTTGATGATCTCCCGGTCCCGGGACGTCGCGGTCCGCCATCCCCTGTTGTCGCGGTAGGCGTCGTCCTTGTCGTCTTGGGCTTTGCTGAGCGCGGGCGGGTTGAGGATCAACTGTTTGGTCGCCAGCCACAGAAGCAGGTTCTCGGCGGTCAAGCGGGAGTGGCTGAGGGGGTTTGCGAGCAGTTCGCGCAGGTGTGGTGGGAGATTGCGTCTGTCGTCATCGACGATGTCCAGCAGGGACTTTTTCATCAGGGACGCGAGGACCGCTTCCTTGGCGCATCCCTTGATGGCACTTAGTTGGAGGGCGTCCACCTCGTCCACGACGAGCAAGTGACACATGCGTGCCATTGCTTCGAACACGGACGCTCCTCGGGTCCCTCGGGGCGTGTTCTGGAAGGAGTCGTCGTCGAAGACGACGCCGGTGCGGAGAGTTCCTTCCACGAAGTTCATGTGGTTGGTGACGATGACGCTGGCGCGGGTCGCTTCGTAGAGAGGCCGGAACTTGTCGCATACCGGGATGAACGGACAGGCGTAGGTGCCACTTTCTCCGGGCTTGCTCAGCGTCAGGCAGTTCTCCTCGCCGGCCGGAAACGGGTCCTGGACTGTCATGTACGCCTTCTGGGCGCACGCGTAGCCCACCTCGGCGAGATCTTCCAGGTTCTTGCCGTCCCACTGCTCGATGGGCGTGTCCTTCATGAGCGCCCCGTACTCCAAGGCACGTTCGTGGCGCTTGGCCGGCGACATCAGCGCAGCGCAAGTCTTGGGCTCAGAAAGCTCCTCCAATTCGTACAGCCAGTCGAGATCGCTGCCGATGTCCCGCTTCATCTTCAAGGTGGCCTTGACGTCCGGGACGACAATCCCCAGGCGCAGGTCCCGCTTGGCCATCAGCGCGGCCAGCACCCGTACCAGGACCGTCTTCCCGCTGCCGGTGGGCGCGTTGAGGATCTGGAAGCTGCCGTTCATCAGCTCAAGGGCCTTGACCTTGCCGCTGGGGCAACGGAGCTTCTTCAGGAACTTCTTCACGGTCCGGCGGATGTACTTGGTCCCGGACTTGCGTTCGGGACGGCTGAGGAGCTCAGCGACCTCCAGGATCTCTTTCTTGGTGAACGAGAGCTCGGGTGTCTCAGGAACGGTGACGACGCGGGGAAGGGCGTCGTGACCGGGCGCCTCGTCGAAGTCCGGGGCTGAGGGGAAGGTGAGGCCGACAGTGGCCCGGCCGAGATCCTTGCCGAGGTAGGCGACACGGGTCGTGTAGTGGCCCGGGCCGGCGAATGCCAGCGCGCGCGGGCGTTTGCCCATGGAGTAGTAGCCGCGAATGATGCTGCCGGCGTAGTCCAGTGGCGGCTCGGGCAGGTAGCAGAGCACATACCCGGTCGTGCCGTCGGAGGGCAGCTCAAACAGTCCGTCGGTCAGGTCCACGGAATGTTCGCTGTCGTCGCCCAGCATGGCCCGGAACGCAACGCGAACAGCGTCGGCCGACGTGTAGGAAGAGGGCAGCTTTTTCACGACGCGCGCGAAGACGCGGTATTCGTCTGCTGTGAGCTGCTCCCAATGCTTCAACGACCAGGGTTTGCGTTCGGCGAGCAGGGCCACGTGCCGGAAGGACGCGATGGGTGTGCCGTCATCGCTGGTTGCCGGGAAGAGGTGGCTCGCCAGGGCGAACGCGGCGAGGAGGGCGTCCTGCTCGGGGGAGCGTCCGCTGCTCACATGTACTCCTTCAGGCGGTTGGTGAACAGGGCCAGGAAGTCGGACGCGGCCATGGCCGTCATGTCAATTCGTTCACGGTGAATGACGGATGTGAGGTAGTCGACCTGCTGGCGGCGGTGGTCGGGCACTACGAGCCAGGTGGCTCCGCCCTTGTCGCCGCGGTCCTCGATGAGCTTCTTGGCCAGGGATCCGGACCAGGTGTAGTCCTTGACGTCGATGGAGAAGACGACGGTGCCACCGTCTTCGACCTCGATGTCGACGCGGTCGTTGTCGGGCCAGACCTTGACCGTCAACCGGGTCCCTGCAGCGGCTTCTTTGAGGACATCGGCAAGCCTGAGTTCCGGGAGGCCGGGGATGCAGGTGCTGCGCCAGACACGTCGCACCAGCGCACGGTATCCCTCAGCAGGCCGGGCCCTTGGGGTTTCACGCGAGGCTCCCGTATAAAGCGGCATCTCGGCTTTGCTGGGGATGTAGATGCGGTCCTCGGCATGGAGGACAGGGACCTGGTCGCGGGTGGCAGTGAAGCTGAAGCGGGCTCCGGTGTCTTGGTGCCAGGGGTAGAGGCACCTGACGGCGTAGGTCCTGCCGTCGCCGTGCGGAATCACCTGCATGGGATAGGCGCAGGCGGGACATCCGAACCACCACTGCCGCTTGTAGAGGCAGTAAGAGGGGATGTCCTGATAGAAGACCTGAGCCACGGCAGGAGGGAATCCGAGTTCCTCCAACTGTTCCTTGTCGCAGACTGGGTATTCGATGATGTTCCGGCGGTGCCGCTCGTAGAGGCCGCCCTTAATGGCTTTGAATACTTGCTCCTGGCCGAACTCACTCTCGAGCTCGAAGTGAGTGAACCTCTCCCCGCGTCGCTGCTTCTTGTCGGCGATCTTGAAGATCTCCGCGGCTTCCCAGAGCAGGTCGCAGCCCTCCTGAGTGGACACGCCCACACTGTCGAGGAAGCGGAGGTTACGCAGGGGGCCGGTGAGTGCCTCTTCGGGGAAGATACCGACGAGGCTCCCGGCCAGGTCCCCGGAAAGACGATCGAGAAGGTCCCGGAAGGTGACGCGGTGGCCGGGGCCGACCGTCGCCATGATCACTCCCTGGGCCTCCATCAGTTTCTCGACGCGCTGCCCGGAGGAGAGACCGTCGTTGTAGCGGGCCTCCTCGCACAGTACAAACGCGCTGGCGGCCCGCAGGACTGTCTCGTCGAACTGCCACTGATCAGTGTGTGCTTCGCCGTGCTCGGACATGCGGGCAGCCTACGAGCCACCACTGACAGTCGGGGTCCGGTACTGCGGCGGGATGAGGTCTTCGAGGCCGTCGGTGGGAACCGTCGGATACAGCTCGCGGTACTGGGAGAGGTAGTCGGCGATGTGTCTCCAGCCGGAGGCTGAGGGATACCAGGCGTGCCGCCCCCAGGTTGCTCCCTCGGGGAGTCTGTGTTCGAGGTAGCCCCGAGAGGGTGCCTCCTGGCCAGGACCGGTTTTGACCGTCAAGTGCAGGCGAGCCCGGCCGACCAGGTCGTAATCGCCGCCGTGCTGACTGGCATAGGCAACGCGCACCAGCGTGCGCCACAACCACACCGACATCATCGGGGCGAGAGTGCTTTGGCTACGGGAAACGCCGAGGCCGGCGCGGGCAACCGCTCTGCCCCGCTTGGTCATCTCGACCCGACTCCGCTTGACCCGCCCGGCTCCGGGGATCGTGACGGTGTCGTGGTGCACGGTGATCAGGCCGCGCCGATTCAGCGCCGCAATGGACGGGCCGGTGCCGGGGTCATGGACCCCGTGGTCGCGGAGACGTTCCTGAAGACGGCTGTAGCCGGTGATCTCCGGCGGGGCGTAGAGGGCGAGCGTCATCTTCCGCCACTCGGCAGCGGGGCGACGCTGACCGCTGTGCGCGTGGCGCTTGCGCTCTGCCCGCTGTTCTTCTGTGTCTTGGAGGAAGCAGGCTTCCAGGTAGATCCGCTGGCGGTCATTGAGACCGTTCCACGTTTCCATGAGGGCGGAGCGTTCCGGGCGGGGGCCCGGCTTCGGCAGTACCGGGGCGGGCTCGTCAGGCCGGGTTCTGCGCCATGCATCAACGACCACGTGCTCGGGGAGCTTGTACACCAAGGCGAGGGCCTTGGCCAGGCGGCCGGCTTGCTCGGGCGTGGAGCAGGCTACGCCGCGTACCGGCAGGCCGCGTTCAAGGCGGAGCAGCTTGGTTCCGTCGAAGCTGATGCCACGCATGACCTTCTTGTTGGACACGGCCTGCGCCGCGTGGTCAGCACTGCTGAACCCGGCTTCCCGTCGAAGATCGCGGAGAGTCGTACTTCCCCTGGGACGGCTCGTGAGGTAGTGAACATCGACCTTGAAGAAGCTCATCAGAGCGGGCAGCTGGCGGGCTTCCGGCTTGCGCTGACCGCTCTCCCAGTAGGCGACAGTCCGCTGAGTGACGCCTACAGCGTCGGCGAGCGCGCGACGGCTCACTCCCCCAAGTTCCCGTAGCTGCCGAAGAACCTCAGGCTTGAACGACTCTTCTCGTCCCATGCTGCTCCAGGGAATCGTATGGAACAGTTCCATGCAACCAACCAGAACCAGATTTAGCACAAAGTGTTCGAGGAACGCAGGGTTCGGAGTGCCCAAGTCGGAGATTGGTGAACCTGGTGAGTACGGTTCAGCTTGAGGGGCGATCATCACGCGGCGTGTGGAGGGGCATTGCGGTAGCGGATGGTATGAACCCGCAGGTGCTCGCGCTGCTCCGTGACGTCAAGTGAGGCTTGTGTGGCGGATACTCGCGACCGCAGGTCCGCGCTCCGTCGGCCAGATATCTGTAGCTGGGGAGTCGTACGCGAATCCGCACGTGCCAGGTTGTTTCGAACGCCTGCGGACGCGCACGTGTGATCCCTACGGTGAGGAGACAACAGTTTCAGATCGTTCGTGGGGAGTGCAGTGGACCCGGAGATCGTCGCTCTCGGGAGCATCGTGATCAGCAGCCTGGTGGGGAACGCCGTGCAGGACGCCTGGACCTGGGGCAAGGGCCGGTTGGTGGCGCTGTTCGCCCGTGACGGAGCCGACGAGACGGCGGTTGACGACGAACTGGAGCAAGCTCGTCGCCAGACGCTGGAGGCGCGGGAGGCCGGCGACGAGGACACGGTGGACGAGATCACGGGCGAGTTGTCGAGTCGGGTGCTGGAAGTGTTCGCCGAACGTCCGGACGCCGTGCGGGAGGCGCGCGAGCTTGTCGGAGAGGCTCTGACGAGGGCGACGCCCGCCGAGGCGTCCTCGGCTCTTCTCCACTACGTCAACCACACCGCACTGTTCAGGGAGATGGACAGTCACTGGCGCGTGTGCCGTGCGTCCGGGACCGTGACGTCTGTGTTTCTCAGCGGTGTACGAGGGGTGGGGAAGCGCAGTACGGCGCGACAGTGGATCCACTCGCACCGGGACGTCCTCGTCGGGGCGTTCCTCCAGGCCGACCTTGGGCTGCGGGATGGGCGGATGGTCGACCCGGCGGTGGTGCTGGAGCGCTGGCTGGACGAGCTCGACGTGCCGAGGGACGAGCGTCCGGCCGACGTCCCGGGCAAGGCGCGGCGGGTGCGTCACGAACTGCGTGAGCGGTCGGTGGTCTTCCTGCTGGAGAATGTCACGACGACCCGTCAGGTGCGTGAGCTGCTGACCGACCAGCCGTACGGCGTCGTCCTCATGACGGGGCAGGAGGCACCGCACGACCTGACGGCCTTCCTGGAGTTCCTTCTGCTCCCGGTTCCGGCGCTGCGGGACGAGCACGCTCTGGAACTGCTGGTCAAGGTGAGCTGTACCACCGAGGATCCGGCCAAGCTCGAACCGATCGTCCGGCACCTGGGCGGCCTGCCGCTGGCGCTGCGGCTGATCGCCGGACATCTAAAGGCGCCCGTCCCCGGCGTTGTGGAGGACATCGGTGCCCGGCTCGCCGACCGCGCCGCACGACAGGAGTTGCTCGACGTGGACGATCCGAATCCCCTGCCGGAAGCGCTCGAACTGGCCTACGGGCGCATGGCCGTGCGGACGGCGCAGCTCTATCGCCGCCTGGGGTTGCTGATGTGTGAGGATTTCCAGCTAGACACTGTGTTCGCGCTCGTACCGGACTGGGAGCCGTCGGAGGTACGTGCCGCGCTGAGCGCCCTGATTTCGGGCAGTCTGGTCGAGCGCCGCGGTCTCGACACCTACCGGATGCACATCCTCGTCCACGATCACGCGTCGACCGTCGCGGAGCGCGACGAGACGGAAAGCGAACGCACGGCGGTGCGGCGGCGGAGCGCCCATCATTTCCTGCGGATCACTGAGCGGGGTGAGCAGACGCTGTCGACGCGCTGGCTCTACAACCCCATGAACGCCTTCCCGGCGGACACGGCAGCCGACGAGCGCCAGCAGAGCGAGGCTCTGCGCGAGCTGGCTCGACGCGAGGCCGGCATCTTCGCCGCCGTGCGGTCGGCCGCCAAGGCGGAGCTTCATCTGGAGGCGTGGCGCCTGAGCCAGGCCATCCGGACCTTCTGCCTCCGTACCGGGCGCCACACCCAGTGGATCGAGGCGGCCGAGATCGGTCTGGCCTCGGCGCTGGAGACCGGTGACACTATGGCGGTGGCCCGTGCGTCCTACGAGGTGGGCTTCGCCCACCTCGAACGCTGGAACGTGGAGGAGGGCGATCCGCGGCTGGCCCGGGAGTACTTCGAACAGGCTTTGAGCCTGGTGAACCCTGGTGTGCCTGGCCGGAGCGAGGGCGAACGTCGCACAGAGTCCAGCGTCCTGGAAGGACTGGGACTGTTCGAACGCAAGCTCAAGCGCCCCGAGCACGCGATCGATCTGTTCAGCCGTGCCCAAGCCGCGCTGGAGGGGATCGACCATCCCCGTGGCAAGGCTCTCCTCGCTCTGCACCTGGGCGGTACGTACACGGCGCTCGAGCGTTACGACGCCGCAGAAGGTGAACTTCTGCGCGCGGTCGAGGAGTTCGAGGGCCTTCCGGACGGACCGGACCGCTTCAACATGGCCAAGGCCCGGCTGCGTCTCGCCGAGAACCGCCGTGCCTGCGGGCGATTGCGCGAAGCCGTCGAGGCACTGGACCTGGCGGTGGACGGCATGACCGGCGTGGGCTCGGCCTACTACGCCGCGCAGGCTCTTCTGCTGCGCGGAGACGTCCGCACGCAGTTGGGAGAGAGGGAGGCCGCCGTCGAAGACTGGACCTCCGCCCGCGCGCTCTACGCGGAGGAACACAGCATTCACGAGGATGACGCACGGCACCGCCTGGAGCGGGAGGGCGGCGAGCAGGAGTAGGGGCCGGCGGTGCACAGGCCGCCACCGACGTGGGCTCAGACGTAGTCCAGGTCGAGCAGTCCCGGGTCGGGCAGGTCGCCGGCCCGCACGACCATCCGCTCCGACCGTGTCGGGCGGGCACGGGCCGTCCCCGCAGCGCCCTCGCGCACCGTCCACGCGTAGAACGCCGACGCCGCCAGAGCGAAGGTCGCCCAGGCGGGACGCTCCCGCCAGCTCACCCGCACACGAGCGCCGTCCGGAAGCAGCGCCAGGCACCCGCCCTCCTCCGTTTCCGCGGCGAACAGCCCGCAGCCGGAGGACTCCGCGGCCCAGGCGCACCACGGGTCGTCCTCCGGACGGGCCGCCGTGCGCCCGCGCGGAACCAGCAGCACGTCGGCGGTACGCGGCCATCGGCGGTCAGGGTCGTCCCGGTCGGCGGCCAGATGAGCCGAGGCGATGTGCGGGCCATGGCCGTTCTGCCGCGCCGCGGGATAGCGGCGGACGATCACTTCACCGTCAGCTGCCCCAGTGCCGCTGTCCGCCACGGCAACGGTGACGAACATGGGCGCCTCATGAGGAACGCGGCGGGCGCCCGGGCCGGAGGACTGGGACGGTACGGGTATCGCGGACACGGACGCGGGATGGCCGGGTTCGTCCAGCCGCAGCCAGGTGTAGAACAACCGGCGCAGCAACTCGGCAGAGCGGCCCGGTTCCGACGTGACGGTCTCCCCGACCGCCCGGAGCTCCGGATCGTCCCTCTGCCCGTCCAAGGCGGCGATCTGGCGCAGCAGGGGGCGATCGGCGGACAGGCGGGGCAGTATCCGGCCGAGCCTGGCCATGGGGGATCCCGGTGCCACCTTCGATTCGTCGAAGGCGCCGAGAATGCAGGGAATTCCCAACGCAACTCCATACATGGTCAAGGAGCCATGGTCTCCCAGAAGAAAATCAGCCGCGCAGAGGGCCGCCTTCCATGTGTCGCTTTCCGGAACCGGCAAGAGAAGCCCGGAATCCAAAAACGGAGCCAACCAGCTGTGCAGCTGCCACGAGCCATGGCCATGCCAGGAATTCGGGTGTATAGCCGCGAGCACGCGGAATTCTTCAGCGGAAAGCTCGGCCAAAACTCGACGGAGAACGTCGGCGCGCGGTGAGCCGAGCACCGAACCACTTCCCCACGTCGAGGACACGACTACGAGCTGCTGGCCCGGCAACAGCCCGAACGCCTGACGGTAGGTCTCGCGGAAGGGGAGGCTGGAGCGCAGTTGGTCGATACACGGGTCGCCGGCCACAACGGCCATGGGCAACGCCTGTGGACAGCTGACCGCAAGCCGATCGAGCTGCTCCTTGTGGGACAGGACGATCGCTGATGGGACAACGTCCCCATCGTGCAGGAGCCACTCCTCCGTGAGTCCGAAGGCTCCCGGCTCCCGGCTCCCGGCTCCCGGCTCCCGGCTCCCGGCTCCCGGCTCCCGGCTCCCGGCTCCCGGCTCCCGGCTCCCGGCTCCCGGCTCCCGGCTCCCGGCTCAAGTATTTATTATAGCCAGCCCCATGGGGTGTGCCAATCAGCGGAAATCGAAGCTGGTGCAAGCCTCCGCCCCGATTTGTAGCGAGAGCGAGGTCGAAATTCTCCGCGACGGCGACCTGCCAAGGAATCGTGAGCATTCCCCGGCGGAGCAAGAAATCGGACACGCCTCCGTCCAGTGCGGAGGAATCTGTGCAGGAGAAGACAACCTGAATCCGCTCGTCGCCGTCGAAGAGCGCAAGAAGGTCCAGGAGCCGGGTGGCTGACGTGATGTTGTGCACCACACCGAGAACCCTGCGCTGCGGTGCGACCGTCATCCAATGCCGCGCGTCCGCTTTGAGCGGCAACGGCAGCCGGTCAGCATCTGCCACCTGTCAACTCCTGCCTTCCGTCATTCTGCGGTGACGCCGTCGCGCCGCCACCGCAACCGGCCTCACCATAGTCTGGCTCCCGAATCCCGATCCCCTGCGCGTCGGTGTTCGGTGTTCCGTGACCGAGGCCCGGCCAACTGTGCGCAGTGGCCGAGGGCTGGGCACGGGGTCAAGCTTCGTCAGCGGGATCGGCTTGACTGTGCCGTGGTTGCTCTGAGGGGCTTCGTGGCGGCGGTGACGGTCTTCTCGTCGACGGGCTACCGATAGCGGTTGTCCCATGCGTCGCCTTCGGCGAGGTGGTGCAGCAGGGTCTGGAGCCCTGGGCTAGTGCCGGGCGAGGCGCACCGTCCGACCTTGCCTCCGCGACCGGGACTCTGTCGCCCCTGTGCACAGGCGCACAGTTCGGGTTCCGCTCGGCGGATGAACCGGTCGACGATGCTGTCGATGCGGTACCGGCCAAGGATCTCCGCCAGGCGGGCATCGCCCGTAGTGGGCTGGCCGTTCGGTGTCGTCAGCATGTCGCAGTACGCGCCGAACTCCATCGAGCGGACTGAACCCGGTCACGGCCAGACACCAGCGGGCAGCGCTGAGCAGGGAGCGAGTGCCAGCCGACGCCTTCAGCTCATGGCAGACGAGAAACAGCCCCAACGGACTGGAACCTCCGCGGGGATCATGTCAACGTACAACGACCTAGAAAACGCCTAGGTCAGCGAAGGGGTGTGGGCCTTGGGGTCAACCGGCAGACGGCTGGCTGCCCTGAGCCCACAGCCCGCGCTACTCGGTCCCGTGACAGAACACAGCCCCAAGGAAGTCCACCTGTCGAATCCTGCAATCCGATCGGCCCGCTTCACTGCTCCCATCCTCTTGGGGCGTTGGTCCTCCGGCCGCGCTCGTGGTCCGCAACCTCCACCGACTCATGGGCGACGAGTTGTGGATGCTCGTAACGGACGACGTGACTCCCGCCCGTAGCGGTATGCCTGCTGGCCTTCTGTCTGAGACTGACGCGGTGCGCGGGTATCTCCCCGTCGCACAGAGCGATACCTAGCAGACGATCCCCGGTTACCGAAACCGGGGTTTCTCCGGACAGTTGATGTCGTCCTCACCGGCTGCTTGGCGGTGGATTCGGTGCGGACATGGTCCTGCCCGTGCCCGCCATGTTGGCGGCGATAGTCCGGAGGTCGTCACGCGTGTGCGACAAACTGCATTCCGTTCGGAGCGTCGCTGAAATGCTCGATGTCAGTCGGCGATCCGTTTACCGATATATCGAGGCCGGCGAGCTGACTGTTGTCGACATGCGCACCGGAGTCGAAAGATCCCGTGTTCGGATTCCTGGACGCGAGATAGAGGCCCTGATCGAGCGCCGCATGGCCCTATCGAAGACCACCCAGTCGGCTTTGTAGAGCTCATACCCCGAGTCATTGCTGTCATTCCTTTAATCGGTGGAAAGGTTTAATGCCCTACGTACGCAAGCTGCCGTCTGGTAAATGGCAGGCCACGGTCCGAAATCGTGCCGGTGAGCGAATCACGGAAACGTTCCCCCTGAAGACACAGGCTCGTTCGTGGGGAGCGAAACTCGAAGAGCAGCTTGCTCGCAGTGCGGTTCGTGATCCACGCGCCGGAAAGATTAAGTTTCATGAATGGCACGACCGGTGGTGGGAGGCCCGTGTCGTCGAGCCGCGGACCTTGAGCGGGGACGCTTCCACGATCCGCACGCATGTCATGCCCCACTGGGCCGACTGGGAATTGCGTGAGATGGCACGCATGGACGTGCAGACTTGGGTTCGCAAGCTAGTCGTTGATGGTAAGGGTGCATCAGCAATCCGGCGAGCTTACAACTTGCTGTCTACGATGATGCGCGATGCGGTCGATGAGGATTTGATCGCGGTTACTCCGTGTCGGCGCATCGAACTCCCTCCAGAGGTCGTCAAGCCTCCTCAGTGGTTCACGCAAGCTCAGGCTCAGGCGGTCCTCGATAGGCTGTCGCCACCGTGGCAGACAATGGCTCTATTGGGTTTCTATACCGGTCTGCGATGGGGAGAACTTTCGGGCCTGCACGGGCATCGGATTGACTGGCTTCGCTCGCGTCTCTTCGTTGTTGAGGTCAATACGACATCGGGGATAAAGGAGTATCCGAAGAGTTCGAAGAGTCGGCGCGAAGTGCCAATTCCGGACCACGTACTTGAAGCGATGTCCAGGCATATGCGCGGTCGTGATCCTGATGGGGTGGTCTTTACCACTGTTACGAAGGGGCGCGCCGGGCGGTTGCTTGTCGACGGCAACTGGCGTCGACAGACGTGGTGGCCCGCTGTCGATGAGGCGAAATATGTTAACCAGGACGGGAAACTGCGGCCGGTTCCGCACTATCCGCCTCACTCGATGCGGCATACGTGCGCGTCGTGGTTGGTGCAGCAGGGCGTCTCCCTGTACGAGGTTCAGCACCTCCTCGGTCACGAGAGCCACCACACGACTCAGCGATACGCCCATCTGGCTCCGGACTCTCACCAGGCTGTCTTGGGTGCATGGACTCGACTGGAATCCCAGTTGATCGTGCCGACCGCAAAGGCAGTTGTAGGCGGCGGTCTCCGACGCCGACCTTCGCAGTAGTGAAGTGAACGTCTAGGTGCTTCTGCCGGCGACCGCTTGGTCCCGCACGAGCCGAGGGCGGCCGAGGATGCATCCGGGTCAAGGGTGTGTGGTGGTGGATCCACCCGCGCAGTGGCCGGGTAACCTGCTGCTTCTCCTTGCGCCCGCGACCCCAGCTGCCCCCCCCAAGCCCCCTTGATCTGGCACCTGCCGGTCAGGGGGCTGTTGGCGTTAGTCCTCGATTCTGCAGTGCTTCGAGCGGGGAAAGTGGCAACTCGCGAAGCCCGGCGGTGCGGCCTGCCACCGCGTAGGCTGTGGCCAGAGTGTCGATCGGGATCCGTGCGCCTCTGACGACCGCCCGTGGCGGTGACGCACGTATGACGCACGAGGCTCTCTGAGGGGCTTGGATTTCGCCTCGAAACCGCCTCTGACCTTTATGTTTCCTGACAAGGGGCAAACTGCACACCTTCCCGATGACGCATCATGTGGAGTGCGTGGCGATCCTTGAGCCGGTCGGGAAGGGCGCCTGAACTGCGGTTTTGTGCGTGCACATTATGTGCGGTATGGGCGTTGTGGGCGATATCTTGACGCTGAAATGACGCTCGTTCTGATGGAGTGTCAGGCGGCTTGCGGGCAGGTCAGTCGCGGAGCTGCGCCGGGAGTGTTTGATCCTCAGCCGACGACTGGCAGCCACGGCGGTGGGTGTGCCGACCGATCGCGCACGCGTGCGCCTCGGCGCCCCCCTGAGCAACCTGGGTGGGCGCTCGGCCTTGGGCTGGTGCACTTCACACTTGCGCTGATAGTCCGCTGACCCTAGGCTCGTCCGCCGTCGTTCGTCGACGTTGTCACGCAGTTGGACGTTCACCTGCTCGTCTTGCAGGCTCTCGGCCTCGTTCCCGTCATCCGCCGACTGCGCGGATCCGATTCGTCGGTGCGCTTTGAGGCTCGCCTAGATCTGCTGGACGTCGTCAGCTCCGCGCTGCTCCTCGGCGGCCTGCTGCTGAGCCTCGCCGTGGCGGAATTCTGGTTCTGGCTCACCATCGCCGGTTTCGCGCTCATGGCTGCCGTCTACGCCGTCAAGGGCGTCTACCGGCTCCGCGCTCGCCGCCGTCCCACGGCCTGATCCAAACGGCAGGCGCATGCCGGGTCTGACAGAACTGGAGGACGGCTACGAACGCATCGAGGTGCGCTACCGGGACCGGCCCGACGGCGCCACCCTCATCCATGAGACCGAAGAGCCCGCTTTGGTCGACGCCCTGCACGACTGGTTCGACGCACAACTCAGCGACCATGGCAACCACGCCGAATCAGGCCACTGATCAACGGCACGAGCACCACGGCATGCCATCAGGCGCAACACACACGATCGGAGTGGACGACTTGAACGAGCCGTACGACCCCTACGACTCATACGACCCGTACGAGCTGAGCGTGGGCGTACCCACCGTCGAGGTCTTCCGCCGCCTGCGCACCGACGCCGGCCTTTCGGACAAGGCCCCGGAGGCGGTCGCACTCGCCCTGCCCAACACCTGGCACGGCGTGGTCGTTCACCACGAAGGAGAGCCCATCGGCATGGGCCGCGTCATCGGTGACGGCGGTACCGCGTTCCAGATCGTCGACGTCTGCGTCCACCCCGCACACCAGGGTCGCGGCCTCGGCCAACGCATCATGGCTGCCCTCACCGAGGAACTGGAGCGCCGGGCACCCGCCACCGCATACGTCTCGCTGATCGCCGACGGCCCCGCCCGCTTCCTCTACGAGAAGTACGGCTTCACAGACACCGCCGCACACGACTCGATCGGCATGTACCGCGTGATGGGTGCAAGTCCTGGGCTCAGCGCATCACCTGCCGCGCCATAGCCAGACGCAGCCCTCCTACCGCCGCACGCACGGCTGTCCCCGCGAACCAGGTGCGGACGCGTCCGACTTCGGGCCCGGCTGCTCCTGTCGCTCATGAACATCTCGTTGCAGCCCACCCCCACGGCGGCCGAGCCGCCGATACTGACCGGGCGGCGAAACGGGGGCACGGGTGGACTGGACGTTGGCGGGAGGGCTGGCCGCCGGCCTGCTGATCGCAACGGTGACCGCGCCCGCCGGCGTGTCCGGTGCCGTATTCCTTCTCCCCGTCCAGTTGAGCGTCTTCGGCGTGCCCAGTCCGGCGGTGACCCCGACCAACCTGCTGTACAACGTGGTCGCCGGCCCTGGCGCCCTGTGGCGCTACCGCCGCGACGGCGCCCTGCGCGGCGACCTCGCCCGCCGCTTGGTGCTGGGCACGCTGCCCGGCGTCGTCGTCGGCGCCGCCGTTCGCGTCTTTGCCTTCCCCGGCCCGAATGTGTTCCGGCTGCTGATCGCCGTCCTGCTGCTTCCGCTCGGCCTGTGGCTCTGCCTGCGCGCTCTCACTCCGGCTCGCCATCTCCGGCAGCCGCCCGCGGGCGAGTTGGCCCCATGCACCCTCACCGTCCTCGCCTTGGCGGTCGGAGTGATCGGCGGCATGTACGGCATCGGCGGCGGCTCTCTTCTCGGGCCGGTGCTCGCCGCGCGCGGCCTGCCCGTCGCACGCGTGGCCCCCGCCGCGCTCGCCGCGACGTTCGCCACCTCCCTCGTCGGCGCGGCCGCCTACGCACTCCTGTCGCTGGCGAGTTCCGGAGACATCGCCCCGAACTGGTGGCTCGGCCTGGCCTGCGGCATCGGAGGACTGCTCGGCGGCTACCTCGGCGCACGCCTCCAACCCCGCCTTCCCGAACGAGCCCTACGCCTGCTCCTCGGCGCCCTCGCCACAGCCCTCGGGGCCCTGTACGCCGCCCAGACACTGCGCTGAGCCACTCCGGTTGCGCATCCGCGGCGGAGAGCCCTCAACCACTTGATCCCGTTGTCCACGTCACTACTGGGGCGGCTCCGCCGTCACTTGAACGACGTGATCGGTCATCTGCCGCCCGGGCAGGCGACGGTCCGATTCGACCGACGCGGCTGGGGGATCTCGCGGGCCCAGCCCGGCCCCTATCACCTCGTCCAGTTCGCCGACCCTCCATGGCGTGCCAGAGGCTCGTTGGACGCTCCGGCCGGTCCGAAGATCGGTGCACAGGTCCGTAAGTTTGTGGCGCCCCATGCTTCCCGAAACGTTGCGCTCCGGCTGCATCAATATCTGTGCCCGCAGACTGAGATTTCAACGGAACATGCAGACAGATTCTCTGCCGCACAATTGAACTGGGATTTTCATCGCGCACATGCCTCTGCGGTGTGCTACTGTCGATCTCAGTTGCAGTTGTGGTTCCCGAAACTTCAAGTGCTCTCCGGTCGGCTTCTGTGCCCCTGGGAAGCACTTTTGCATTTCCGGTCCTTTTCCGGGCGGGGTGATCATCGCGGCGACATGGTGTCCGCGCTGTGCGGATCCCGATGCACTGCCCCAAAGGAGAAATGACATGGCTGCTGGTACCGTGAAGTGGTTCAACGCGGAAAAGGGCTTCGGCTTCATCGAGCAGGATGGTGGCGGCCCCGACGTGTTCGCCCACTACTCGAACATCGCCGCCCAGGGCTACCGCGAGCTGCTGGAGGGCCAGAAGGTGACCTTCGACATCGCGCAGGGCCAGAAGGGCCCGACGGCCGAGAACATCGTTCTCGCCTGACACTGGCGCGCACTTCGTAGCTGGGGCCCGCATCCTTCGGGGTGCGGGCCCCAGCTGCTCGCATTTCCGCAGTTGTTTCACCTGTGGACGACGACCAGGAATCCGTTGGCTCAGTGCACGGATTCCCCTTCGGGGCATCGCAGTGGACGCCCCGAATGTTGACTCCCACATTGCGCCACTCATTTCAGCGCCTGCGCCCGCACGGATTTTCGTCGGCCAGATCCGCTATCGCGTATGACCGGCCCTTCTTGCGATTCTCCGTGCTGCTCATTGCTGCGGGAATTCCTTGATATGTGCCGCATCGAGGAAGGTTCCGCATGAACCGCACACGCACGAACGACCGCTTCACCCGCACCCGTAACGGCAGTGCCGACTCAGGAAGGGGAGGCAGCCGCATCGGCTCGTCGACCCCGCGCCGGTCCGGCGGGCCGAGCCGCTCCGGTGATTACGGCCGCCGACCCGCCAGGCTCCGAGGGGAGTTCGCCCTCCCCAAGACGATCACCCCCGCGCTTCCCGCCGTGGAGGGCTTCGCCGATCTCGACATGCCCCGGGAGCTGCTGGCCGCGCTCGGTACGCAAGGCGTGACCGTGCCGTTCCCGATCCAGGCCGCGACGCTGCCGAACTCCCTCGCCGGCCGTGACGTCCTCGGCCGTGGCCGCACCGGCTCCGGCAAGACCCTCGCCTTCGGGCTGGCGCTGCTGGCCCGTACGGCCGGGCGGCGCGCCGAGGCCAGGCAGCCGCTGGGGCTGATCCTCGTACCGACGCGTGAGCTGGCGCAGCAGGTCACCGACGCGCTGGCCCCGTACGCCCGCTCCCTGAAGCTGCGGCTGGCGACCGTGGTGGGCGGGATGCCGATCGGCAGGCAGGCGAGCGCGCTGCGCGGTGGCGCCGAGGTCGTCGTCGCCACACCGGGACGTCTCAAGGACCTCATCGACCGCGGCGACTGCCGGCTGGGCCAGGTCCACATCACCGTCCTCGACGAGGCCGACCAGATGGCCGACATGGGCTTCATGCCGCAGGTCACCGCCCTGCTCGACCAGGTCCGTCCCGAGGGTCAGCGCATGCTGTTCTCCGCGACCCTCGATCGTAACGTCGACCTGCTCGTGCGGCGCTACCTGAGCGATCCCGTCGTGCACTCCGTCGACCCGTCGGTCGGCGCGGTCACGACGATGGAGCACCACGTGCTGCATGTCCACGGCGCCGACAAGCACACGGCCACCACCGAGATCGCCGCACGCGACGGCCGCGTGATCATGTTCCTCGACACCAAGCACGCCGTCGACCGCCTCACCGAGCATCTCCTGAACAGCGGGGTACGGGCCGCCGCCCTGCACGGCGGGAAGTCGCAGCCCCAGCGCACCCGTACGCTGACGCAGTTCAAGACGGGGCACGTCAACGTGCTGGTCGCGACCAACGTCGCGGCGCGCGGCATTCACGTCGACAACCTCGACCTTGTCGTCAACGTCGACCCGCCGACCGACCACAAGGACTACCTTCACCGCGGCGGCAGGACCGCCCGTGCAGGGGAGTCCGGCAGCGTCGTCACCCTGGTCACCCCGAACCAGCGCCGCGGCATGACCCGCCTCATGGCAGCGGCCGGCATCGTCCCGCAGACCACCCAGGTCCGCGTCGGCGAGGAGGCCCTGCAACGCATCACCGGCGCCCAGGCCCCCTCCGGCATCCCGGTCGTCATCACGGCGCCGGTGGTCGAACGCCCCAAGAAGCGCAGCGCCACTTCACGCGGCCGGCGCAGCTCCGCCTCGGCACCCCGGCGCGCGTCCGTACGGCAGTCCACGCCCGGGGCGGCCGCATAGGCCCTCCGTTCTCAGGAAGCCGACCCAACTCTCCTCAGGAGGCACCCTTTGACGCTGGTACACGTGCAGAGCCGCCCGGCTGGCGCCCACCCCGCGCACGGCACGGTGGCCGACGCCATGGAAGCGGCCGGACCGCAGGTCTGGGAGGACATGACCGTCGAGGTCGCACTGTCCGTGATGGCCGCCGCCCGTACGGGGCACCTGGTCGTCTGCGACGAGGACGGTCTGTGCACCGGCCTGGTCACCCGGGCCAGGCTCACGGCCGTTCGTGACGGCTCCGGATACACGGACATGATCCGCCTGCGTGACATCGCCGACGTCATCGGGCCTTTTGCCTCGCCGCTGACCACGAGGGCCGAAGCCGAGCGGGTGATGCGCTGTCGCCGGCTCGGGGCCCTGCCCGTGGTCGACGAACACGGCAGCGCTGTGGGCGTCCTCGCCCCGACCCGCTGAACCGCTTCATGGCCGTCGGCCCCGTCTCTCCTTCCCCCTGTGAGGCATCATGCGCTGTGTCATCGCCCGCTTTCCGTTCGACCTGACCAAGAGCGGCGTGCTGGAATCGATGAAGGGCGTCAAGCCCGAACCGGTCACCGGCGAGTTTGTGATCATCGGACGACGTCACTATCCCGTCAAGCAGGTCGGCCAGGCCATCACCCGCCAGGACCGCCGCGATTTCAGCGCCGGCGAAGTCCTCCGGGCCATGTCCCGGCTCGGCTTCACCTGTCGCGCCCTCCCCGAGGTCGTACCCGCGCGCGTCGAGAACCCGTTGCAGCAGGCTTCCACCATGCTCGGCACCCCCCTGTCCGTCTGACCGACGGGACAGGCACGAGCCGAACAGAGCGGTGTTGGGGGCCCTGTCGGCGCGCGCCGACAGGGCCCCCGCTGCGTGCCGTGCCGCTCTCGAAGCGGCGAAACGGGTCAGTGGGTCAGTGGTCGGAGTAGCTGAAGTCGCCTACGGTCCAGGCATTCACGTCCTCGATCGCGACGCGGTACATCCCTCCCGTCTCCGGGATCCCCACCGTGCCCTGCAAGATCCGGGCGACATGAAAGTGCAGATGCGTGGGCGGCCCGTCCTTCTGCGCAGGGGCGTCGAAGACAGAGGAGAACTCGCCCAGGTCGGTGGAGTCTGTCAGAACCTCCGACACCCTCTGCCTCCACACGGCTTCGGGCGCCAGTCGACCGGTGATGACAGCACCACCGGTCACCACGGTCAGGGACATCCGATTGCTCCGCCCGGACTCCACACGGGCGGCGATGTCAATGATCAGCTCGTCAGGCTTCGGCATGGGACCGGATTCTATGCACCGGCCCGTCCGGGTGGGCCTGGTGGTGGGACTACCGGGCAAGACGGGCGCACACGGCTCCCCCGGTGCCGCACCACAGGGCAGCGAGAGGAAGAGATCGCACAAGTAATGGATCACCACGCCCCACTCTCCGGTAGCGTCGAGGTATGAGTCATCCGCACCCCGAGCTGAAAGCCGCCCCGCCCCTTCCCGAGGGAGGGCTGCGGGTCGTCGCCCTGGGCGGCCTCGGCGAGATCGGTCGCAACATGACCGTCTTCGAGTACGCCGGCAAACTGCTCATCGTCGACTGCGGCGTGCTCTTCCCCGAGGAGACCCAGCCCGGCGTCGACGTGATCCTGCCGGACTTCACCTCGATCCGGGACCGGCTGGACGACATCGTGGCCGTGGTGCTGACCCACGGGCACGAGGACCATATCGGCGGCGTGCCGTACCTGCTGCGCGAGCGCTCCGACATTCCCGTCGTCGGCTCCAAGCTGACGCTGGCGTTCCTGGAGGCCAAGCTCAAGGAACACGGCATGCGTCCGCGCACGGTGCGCGTGCGCGAGGGCGACCGGCGCGGCTTCGGGCCCTACGACTGCGAGTTCGTCGCGGTCAACCACTCCATCCCGGACAGCCTTGCGGTCGCGATCCGCACCGGCGCCGGGATGGTGCTGCACACCGGTGACTTCAAGATGGACCAGTTCCCCCTCGACGACCGCATCACCGATCTGCGGGCCTTCGCCCGTCTCGGTGAGGAGGGCGTGGACCTGTTCCTCACCGACTCCACCAATGCCGAGGTGCCCGGCTTCACCACGTCCGAGCGTGAGTTGAACCCGGCGATCGAGCAAGTGATGCGCACCGCGCCGCGCCGGGTCATCGTCTCCAGCTTCGCCAGCCACGTGCACCGCATCCAGCAGGTCCTGGACGCCGCCCACCAGCACGGGCGCAAGGTCGCCTTTGTCGGTCGGTCGATGGTCCGCAACATGGGCATCGCCCGTGACCTGGGCTATCTGAAGGTCCCGTCCGGGCTGGTCGTGAGCACGAAGGAGCTGGAGAAGCTCCCGGACCACAGGATCGCCCTGGTGTGCACCGGCTCCCAGGGCGAACCGATGGCCGCGCTGTCGCGGATGGCCACCCGCGACCATCAGATCCGCATCGGCAAGGGCGACACCGTCCTGCTCGCCAGCTCCCTCATCCCCGGCAACGAGAACGCCATCTACCGGGTGATCAACGGGCTCACCCGGTGGGGCGCGCACGTGGTCCACAAGGGCAACGCAAAGGTGCATGTCTCCGGGCACGCCAGCGCCGGCGAACTCGTCTACTGCTACAACATCGTCAAGCCCCGCAACGTCATGCCTGTCCACGGCGAGTGGCGCCACCTGCGGGCCAACGCCGACCTCGCCATCCGCACCGGCGTCGACCCCGACCGGGTCGTCATCGCCGAGGACGGCGTCGTCGTCGACCTGGTCGAAGGGCGCGCCTCCATCACAGGCAAGGTCCCCGCCGGCAACGTCTACGTCGACGGCATGGAAGTCGGCGGCGCCACCGAAGCGTCCCTCAAGGACCGCCTCACCCTCGCAGAGGAAGGCGTGGTCACGGTGGTGGCGATCGTCGACGCGGACACCGGCGCCCTCGCCGAGGCCCCCGACTTCCTGGCCCGCGGCTTCGTCCACGACGACACCACCTTCGAGCCGGTCATCCCCGTCATCGAGAAGACCCTGGCCACCGCAGCCGAGGAAGGCGTCGGGGACGCGCGCCAACTCGAACAGCTCCTGGCCCGCGCCGTGGCGAACTGGGCGTTCCGCACTCACCGCCGCAAGCCCCTCATCATCCCCGTCATCATTGACGCCTGAGCCACAGCCCGACAGGTGTCCGGGGGCCGGACGCCTATGTGCAGCACGAGGTGAAACTCGGCGACGAGCAGTCCCTGAGGTTCAGCCACGTCACCGGTCCACCGGGTCGGCCCGTACGCATCGCGCCGCCCGGATCTCGCCCGGACGCGTCCGTGACGGCCACGACGGGCCGCGTGGCGATTTGGAGCCTGCGGCGAAAGGGCTCTGACCTGCGCAGCTGAACGCCTGGTCAGACCATGTCGCCGCGTGCGCCCTGGCTCGTCTCCCGTGCGGTGAGGATCGTACGGCAGAACGAGTTGACGGTGAGGTGGTTGTCGAGTCCGATCGTTCGCCCGTCCGGGAGGTCGACAGTGCCGGTCATCGTGGACAGCAGGTAGCAGTACATGCGCGTGCCGTTCGCGGTCGGCCAGTGGCTGTACGCGCGACCGTGGGCGGCTATCTCGACATCCACCTCGACTCCGTCGTTCGCCATCGCCAGCCGCCACTTGACCGGCAGGTTCATTCCGGTGCGAGGGTCCTCCCACTTCTCGGTGACTGCGAAGTCCATGTCACCGCGTCCGGGCGCGACGTTCACCTGCTGGTCGGCGAACTTGACGAAGCCGAGCCGCAGTCCGTCGCGGGGCTGGAAGAAGTTGATTTTGACGTCGTCCTTGATGGTGTAGAGCCACCACATCCAGTTCGGCGCGGGCAGGTTGGCGATCGGGTCGTTCGACTGCCCGGTGATGATGTGCTCGCGCACGCCATAGCCGTTGGTCAGCTCGAGCTCGTGCGCCGGGGTGCGGATGGTGCCGTCGACCCCGACGAACACGTCGTAGCCGGCGCGGTCCTGCTTGTCCGCCTCGGAGAACGGACCCCAGTTCCACAGCGGGGTGCCCTTCGTCCGGTAGGTGAGGTCGAACTCCGCGTCGCCCGCGGCCCCTTCCAGACGCCACCGCGGTGGTTGGGCGACAAAACGCAGGCCGTCGAAGTCCCAGGTGACCTCGTCACTTCCTTCCGTGATGACGAGCTGCTCGCCGCGGAGACGCTCGGTCGGCGTCCAGCCGACCCGCACGAAGTCGTTGTCGGTCATCGTGCCCCGCTGGGACTTGGGCACGACGATGAGCTGCACCTCACGCTCGGCAGACGCCCCGGGACCCCAGACGCCCTTGCCGTTTCCGAACAGCGCGTACCCGGCCGCCCACAGCAGGACGTCGTGATCGCCCGACTCCGCGACCACTCCCAGAGCGGTCTCCTCCCAGATGTCGGTCTGCGCCGAGGGCAGCGCGAGGGCCTCGAAGTGACTCTTCTCGTCCTCCAGTGTCACCGGGGCGACCGAGTGGTCGATCTCGGTGTACTTGGCGCTGTAGTCGTCGGACAACGTCGTACCTCTTATCTGTTCGCGAAGGCATGCCGACCGCATGCCTGGCGTGTGCGGGGGAGCGGGGAAGGGAGTGTCAGGCTTCGCGGGTGGCGCACAGCGGCACCAGGACCTGGTCCACGAAGGTGCGAATGCGTTCGCGACCCGGGGGCTCGTCGCGGACGAGAAGCTCGTGCAGGAAGAACGAACGTGCGAGGTCGGCCACGAACTCGGGATCGACATCGGGACGCGCCTCGCCACGCGCGACGGCGTCCTGGAGCAGCACTTCGCAGTACGCGGTCTCGTGCTGCCTGATGACCCGGCGGGCCATGGCACCGAGATCGCCGTCGACGCGCGAGGCCACCAGCAGTCCGATCACGAGGTTGGCGGAGGCGCGGTAGGAGTCCGCCTGCGCCTCCAGGTTCGCGATCAGTGCTTCCCGCAGATCGCCCTCGCGGATCAGAGCCGGTACGCCGTCGACCTCTCGCTCGACGGCGCGACGCAGTGCCGCGACGAGCAGCTCGTCCTTGTTCGCCCAGCGCCGGTAGGCGGTCTTGGTGCTGGCCCCCGCCAGCTCGCACACGGCCACCACGGTCAGCTTGTCGTAGCCGACGGAGCCGAGAACCTCGAGTGCGGCGTCCAGCAGCACCCGCTCCCGCTCCGCACTCATGGGCCGACCCGGGGGGCGGGTGTTCGTTGCGCTCATCGGCTCGCTCTCTCGGATGCTTGAGGAAACGACACTACATCGTTTCCTAATGCGGTTCAATCGGAGTGACGCTCCGCCGGGCGTCCGGGGTCTCAGCAGTAGCTGGGGTGCCGAGAGGACGTCCTGCAACCGAGGGGTCAGGTGCGTGCGACGTTGCCGACCGAGGCGCGTAGGTCGTCGTTGCCGGCGAGCAGTGGGGGCAGGGGCGTGGCGTTGGAGGGGTTGAGTGAGTCGAAGAGGAGGGCGATGAAGCGGGCGCGCAGCGAGGGTGTGGTGCCGGGGAGTGCGAGGCCGGCGACCGCCATGACGAGGAAGTGGGGGATGTCCTCGGCGGTCAGGTCGGCGCGGATCTCGCCGGCTTGCTGGGCGCGCACCAGGAGCGGGTGGAGCGAGGCGCTGAAGCGCTGGAGGACGTCCACCGCGACGTCGGCGAAGTTGCCGGCGAAGGGGACCAGGCCCCGCTCCTCGGTGATGAGGTCGAGCAGATGCGTGGCGATGTCCTGAAGGGCCTGGCGTGTGTGCGGGGAGTCGGCGGCTCGCTCGACGAGAGGGAGAAGGTCGGTTTCGAGGATGTCCTCGAGGACGGCCCGGACGATGGCCTCACGATTCGGGAAGTGGCGGTAGAGCGTGGCGATGCCCACGCCGGCTTCTGCCGCGATCTGCTCCAGAGAGGCTTCGCCTCTGCCCAGGACCGTCCGTCCCGCGGCGGTGATGCGCTCCCTGCTGGAGCGGGCGTCGACCCTGCGCCGGGGCACGCGGCCGTCCGTCGTTGCCATCTGTGACTTCCCTGATCTCGGATGAGCCGCTTCGATAGCATCCTACCGTATCGATAGTCCACTCTCGTTTTGATAGTACCCTCTCACTTCGCGATGCGGCCTGGCTCGTCAGGTCGCCTGAACGAGAGGGAGAGAGCCATGTCCGTTCTGCTGTATCGGCTGGGGAAGTTCGCCTACGGCAAGCCGTGGTACGTCATCGGAGGATGGTTGGCGGTGCTGGCGGCGGTCGTCCTTCTGCTCGTGACCCATCCGGTCAAGCTCAGCAACGAGGTCCGCATCGACGGCACCCCGTCCCAGCAGGTCATCGACGGCTTGGCCACCTCCCTGCCGGAGGCGTCCGGCGGCCAGGGCATGCTGCTCTTCACCGCTCCGAAGGGTGCCCGGATCGACGACGAGAAGGCGCGGTCCGCCCTGATGGCCGCCGTCGACGCCGTCTACCGCCACGACCACGTCATCGACGCGAGGGAAGTGCTGGCCCAGGAAGTCGCCAAGGGCGCGAACAGTCCACTGCTGCGGGCTCAGGCGGCGGTTGCCCAAGCCGCTGGAAAGCCGTCCTCCGGCAAGCCCCCCGTCCCCTTGCTGCAGGGTGGTCAGCCGGTGCCGGGAGTCGTCGTCTCCGCCGACGGCTCAACGGCACTGATGCAGTTCCAGTTCGACCAGCAGACCTTCGAGCTTCCCGCCGGGACGATCGACAGCACCATCCGGGCCGCCGAGAAGCAGGCCGCACCCGGAGACCTGGAAGTCCTGCCGTCGGCGGCCATGATGGAGATCCCCGACATCGTCGGCGTCGGGGAGATCGTCGGCGTCGTCGTGGCGGCCGTCGTCCTGCTGATCACCCTGGGATCGGTCATCGCGGCGGGTCTGCCCCTGATCATCGCCCTGGCCGGGGTCACGGTGGGAGTCGGCGGCGCCTTCACCCTCTCCACCGTCTTCGAGATCCACTCACTCGCAGCGGTGCTGGCGCTGATGCTGGGGCTGGCCGTCGGCATCGACTACGCACTGTTCATCGTCAACCGGGAACGCCGGCTGATCCTCGACCAGGGCATGGACCCCCATGAAGCGACCGGCCGTGCGCTCGGCACCGCCGGGAGCGCGGTCTTCTTCGCCGGCAGCACCGTCATCATCGCTCTGGCGGGGCTCCTGGTCATCGGCATCACGCTGCTCAGCACCATGGCCCTCGTCGCGGCCGGCACGATCGCGATCGCCGTCCTGCTCGCCCTGACCCTGCTGCCCGCCCTCCTGGGCCTGGTCAAAGGACGCATCTGCCCCGCCCGCACCCGGCGAAGGGAACAGGAGCGGACAGGAGGCGCCGAGCACACAGGGACCGCCCGCTGGGGAGCCTTTTTGGTCCGGCACAGGTACGCCGCCCTCGCGGCGTCGATCCTGATCCCCGCGATTCTGGCGGTGCCGGCCGCCGGCATGAAACTGGGCCTGCCCTCCGGCGCGAGCTACAACACCGACACCGGGCAGCGGCGCAGCTACGACCTGGTCAGCGACGCGTACGGGCCCGGCTACAACGGCCCCCTCCTGATCGCCGTCGATTCCACCACGGACGGACAGCCCCTCACCCCCGCGACTCTCGCCGCGGTGACCTCGGACCTGCGCGGCGTCAAGGGCGCCACATCGGTCTCCCTGGCCGGCATGAACCAGGCCGGCACCACCGCCATCCTCAGCCTGATCCCCGGCAGCGGCCCGAACGACGACGCCACCAAGGACCTCGTCACCGCCGTACGGGACAAGAGCGCGCAGATCCGTGCGACCCGTGACGCCGACATCGGCATCGCCGGTTTCACCGCCCTGGCGATCGACGTCTCCGACCGGCTCGCCGACGTCCTGCCGCTCTACGTGGCCACGGTCCTCGGGCTCTCCCTCATCGTCCTGCTCCTGGTCTTCCGCTCCCTCATGGTCCCGGTGATGGCCACCCTCGGCTTCCTGCTGAGCATCGCCGCCACCTTCGGCATCACCACGGCGGTCTTCCAATGGGGCTGGCTGCAGAGCCTGATCGGACTCGACGCCACCGCACCGGTCGTGAGCCTGCTCCCCATCATCATCACCGGCGTCCTCTACGGGCTGGCCATGGACTACCAGATGTTCCTGGTGACCTCCATACGCGAAGCGCACGTCCACGGTGCCACCGCCGTCAGCGCCACCGTCAGCGGGTTCGCCCGGGCCGGCTCCGTCGTCCTGGCGGCGGCCACCATCATGGTCTCCGTCTTCGCCGGCTTCGTCTTCAACGCCCAACCCATGATCAAACAGGCTGGCTTCGCACTGGCCGCAGGCATCCTCATCGACGCCTTCGTCATCCGCATGACCTTCATCCCGGCCACCATGGCACTCGCCCAGGAGAAGGCCTGGTGGATTCCCGCCCGGCTGGACCGCCTGCTTCCCGACCTCGATGTCGAGGGTGACAATCTCGCGCAGAAGATCCCGCTGCCCCACCCCACCGCAGCCCAACAGGCCGCCCGGACGGCCGGCTGACCGGCGGCACCGTCTCCCCGCCCTCGACTTGTCAACTGTCTCGGCGCCATCGGCGCGCGGTCGCTCTCGACGCCGGGCTACGGCTGGTCGGGGGTGTGGGGCGGGGGACCTGTTCGGCGGTCGGTGGCGTTCGGCCAATTCTGGGGCCTGGCCGGTGTGCGTCTGGTGTCGGGTGAGTGGCACGAGCATCGTGGAGAGCGAGGGCTTCGAGCGACGGCCTGCACGACCGGTGGGCCACGGTGAGCGGGAGCCCAGGGGGACAGGTGGAGTTCCGGGTGCTGGGGCCCGTCGAGGTCTGGTTTCGGGGGCAGAGGCTCCCGCCGTTCCCGCGGAAGCCGACCGCGCTGCTGACCGCCGGGCTCGTGGACGCCGGAAAACTGGTGTCGGTCGACCGGCTGGTCGACGCCGTGTGGGGGGACCAGCCGCCGGCGTCGGCGGCGAAACTGGTGCAGGGGTACGTCCTCAAGCTGAGACAGGTGCTGCACAGGACGGACACCCGCGAGCTGATCACGACCCGGCCACGTGGCTATGTGTTCGAGCCGGAGGACGGACAGCTGGACCTTCAGCTGTTCCAGGCCCTGCTGGAGCAGGGGCACTCGGAAGCGTCACGGGGTGAACACGGCCGCGCCGCGGACCTCTTCGATCAGGCGCTGGGGCTCTGGCGGGGTCCCGCGCTCGGCGCCCCGACCACCCCGGCGCTGCGTGCGGAGGCAGCGCGGCTCGAGGAGATACGGCTGGCCACCGTGGAACGCGTGCTCGACGCCCGGCTCGCGCTGGGCGGCGGAGCCGAACTGGTGGGGGACCTCACCGGGTTGGTGGCCGAGCATCCCCTTCGGGAGCGATTGCGGGCTCTGCTCATCACCACCCTGGACCGTTGCGGACGTCGGGCGGAGGCGCTGGCCGTGTACCGGGACGGGCGTCATCTTCTGCGGACCGAGTTGGGCATCGAACCCGGGCCTGAGCTCCGGGCCGTCCACGCCCGGCTGTTGGCGGCCGACGAGCCCGCCGACAGCGCGGCCGTCGGTGAGGAGCACGCACGGCCCGCACGGTGGGAGTCGCGGAGGAGACGCGAGCGGGGCGGGGCACAGGCCCCCGTGCAGCTTCCCTCCGCGCCGCGGTGGCTGACCGGCCGTGACGCGGAAACCGCCCGCCTGGTGTCCGCACTGCGAGCCGGCGGGGAGCACAGCCGGGTCTGTGTCGTGCACGGGATGGCCGGTGTCGGCAAGACGGCACTGGCGCTGCGCGTCGCCCACCGGGTCGCGGTGGCCTTCCCGGACGGGCAACTGCATGCCGGACTGGGCGGTGGGGATCCGGCCCGGTCGGCCGACCCCGCCGAGGTCCTCGCGGCCTTCCTGCGCGCGCTGGGCGTCGGGCCGGGGCAGATCCCTCCCACGTTGCCCGAACGGGCCGCGGCGTTCCGTACCGTGCTGTCCGGTCTGCGGGTGCTCGTGGTGCTCGACGATGCCGGTGGTGAGGAGCAGGTGCGGCACCTGCTGCCGGGCGCGGGAAGCGGGAGCGCCGTGCTGATCAGCAGCCGCAAGGCCCTGCACGGACTGGACCCTGCCGAGCGCGTGGCCCTGGACGTGTTGAACCCCGACGACGCCGTGGAACTGCTGGCCCGGCTCGCCGGCCGTGAACGGACGGCCGCGGAGCCCGAGGCGGCGGCCGAGATCGCCCAGTTGGCCGGTGGGCTCCCGCTGGCCCTCCGTATCGCCGGATCCCGGCTCGGAACGCGCGGCGCCTGGCCGCTGGGCGCGCTGGCGGAGCGGCTCCGCGACGAACACGTACGGCTCGACGAGATGGCCTGCGGAGACCTGGACGTACGCGCCGGGATCGAGGTCAGCTATCGCGCGCTGCCGGCGTCGGAACGACTGGTCTTCCGCAGACTAGGCCTGCTCGAATCACCGGATCTGGCGCCCTGGGTGGCCGCACCGCTGGCGGGGATCGACGTGCCCGACGCGGAGCGCCTGGTCGACCGGCTGGCGGACGCGCATCTGCTGGAGCCGTTGGGGGCGGACGGCACCGGCCGCGTACGGTACCGCTTCCACGATCTCGTCCGGCTCTACGCCAGGGAACGCGCCGACCTTGAGGACACGCCGCGGGACCGGTCCGCCGCACTGTCACGGCTGCTGCGTACCTGGCTCGCGCTCACCCGCCGGGCCGGGGACCTCGACCCGACCGGGGTGGCGCATCTCGTACCTCGGACGGCCGAGGACTCCGACACGGCCCTCGGAGCGCGGCTGTTGGCCGCTCCGCGAGCGTGGCTCCAGGCCGAGCACCGTTCGCTGGTGGCCGGGGTGGTGCTGGCCGCGCGCCTCGATCTCCACGAGGAGGCGTGCGACCTGGCCTCGGCGCTCGTCCAGGCGTCGTTCCGGGTGAACAACCAGTTCGACGAGTGGCAGCGCACCCACGAAGCCGCCCTCGCCGCCGTCCGCCGTGCGGGAAACCCGCGCGGGGAAGCCGTCATGCTCACCGGACTCGGCCAACTGCGTTACGAACAGGACCGGTTCGCCGAGGCCAAGCACTACTTCCGCGACGCGTTGGCCGGGTTCGAGCGGCTGGGCGACATCGGCGGTCGGGCCACGGCGCTGGCCGGGATCGCCGCCGTGGGCAGGGAGCAGGGCGACTTCGCCGAGGCGACGGCCTGCCTGGAACAGGCGCTGCCCGCCTTCGAGGAACTCGGAGACGCCGCGGGGGCGGCGGGCGCCCGCTACGACCTCGGGTGCATTCTCCGGGAGAAGGGGGATTTCGCCGAGGCGACGGCCCACCTGCGCAAGGCACTCACGATCCACCGGTCGATCGGCAGTCGGCGCGGCGAGGGGCTGACGCTGCGGGCGATCGGCCTGGTGCACCGTGCGGAAGGCGATCTGGTGCGCGCGGAGAAACTGTGCTCGCAGGCCCTGGACCTCCTGCGGTCGGCCGGTGACCGGCTGATGGAGGCGTACGCCGTCCAGGCGTTGGCCAAGGTCCGCCTCCGGCTGAGGCCCGACGACGCGGAGCTGCCCGAGCTGCTCGGCGCGCTTCGGGTGTGCCGGGAACTGGACGACGGGTTCGGCGAGGCGCTGATGCTGCGCACCCTCGGCGAACTGCACCTGGCGCGGGGGCGCGTGGACCACGCGTCGGCCTGTCTTCGACAGGCACTGGACCTCTGGACGCGGCTGGGGCACCCGGTCTTCCGCGCCCGCACCCTGCGCGACCTGTCCCGCCTCCACGAAGCCCTCGGCGACCGGCCGGCCGCCCGTGCGCTGCGCCGGGAGGCACTGCTGACCTTCCAGCTCTACGGCACTCGGGAGTACGCCGAACTACGCGCCGTCGAGGAGGCGGATCCGAGCGCGGCGCCCCATCGGTGAACGCGGCCGGTGGGCTGAACCAGGACTGAACCGGCACTGCGCTCCGGCTGTACCGCCGTCGCCCACAGTGAGGGGGCAACGAAGCAACAGGACCCGAACTAGGGGGAAGAACCCGATGCGCAAGCGCACCATCGCGACTCTGTCCGCCTCCACCGCCCTGGCCGTCGTCGCCATCGCGGCACCCACCGCGTCCGCCGAACCGAACCCGCCCGGCTGCGACCGAGGAGCCTTCTGCATCTACTCCGGCCCGGACCAGACCGGTTCACTGCTCGTGGAGAGCCAGGGCAACTGGTCCGGCAGCGTCAGCGGCCGGTCCGTCTTCAACAACGGCACGCCCTTCCCCGGCGGCGACCACATCCAGCTCACGTGGACCTACAACGGCGGCACGTTCAGTGACTGCCTCCACTACAACCCGGGCCCCGGCGACTACAAGTGGAACTTCGTGCCCGGCGTCGTCTTCAAGCAGGCCTCCTGGCGTGGTGAGTGCTGAACGACGACGTGAGCGTACGGCCGCCGAGGATGCCCGCCGGCGGCCGTGCCGCGTGCCGTGCCACGGCACGCCCGGGCCCCCGCGCCGCCAGTCCCGCCCGCGCCGCCGAGTCCCGTCCGTGTCTCCGATCCTGACGGACCAACGGCTTCGATCTGCTCGCCGATCTGGGCGATGAGGGAGAGGCAGACGCAAACCGCTTGTTGCCCGGCAGTTCGCGCGCGGTGATCTCCAGCGAGGGGTGCGTCTCCACGCCCGTCGTCAGTGGTACGCGTGCACCACGGCGTGGCCCTTGCCTCGGCCGATCATCCACTTGTTGACCGGTGTGGTGATGAGGAAGGCGATGGCGAAGCCGCCGAGGAGGGCCGACCAGAAGAGGGCGTCGTCGAGGTGGGCGTCCATCGCGCCGGGGGTGAGGGCGATGATGCCGTTGTCGACCAGTTCCATGACGGCGATCGAGACGGTGTCGGCGGCCAGGGCCACCTTGATCGCGCTCTTGAGGCCCAGCCCGGCCCGTCGCACCGCGAACAGGGTGAACGAGTAGCCGAAGAGGAACGCCAGCGTGATGGCCAGGGCCATGGTCGGCACGTTGGCCCAACCCAGCGCCGTGCCGATGACCATGCCCAGGATCTCGCCGATGGCGCACCCGGTGAGGCAGTGCAGGGTCGCCTTCGCCGCCGTGGCCCAGGACGCGGTGTGGGCCCCGTTCGCCGTGTGGTCGGCGTGGTCTTTGTGCTCGGTGTGTTCCCCGTGCTCCGTGTGGCCTCTGTGGTCCATGACTCTTTCATCCCTTCTCGTCCATGGTGGCCCGTCGTCGAGCGCTCGGCCAGAGTATACCCCTAGGGGGTATATGGCGAGGGGTGTGGCCAAGTGCCTGGGGTGGTTCTCTGTGCGGCGTCGTTCAGCCTTCTGAGTCGGACGAGCCGCCTCTGCGTACTAAGCAGGTACGTAGTGGTCGACGATCGGTGAGCCCGGATCTCCGGGTGCCGTGAGAGGTGGCGGACGTGGCTGGACACCTTCTTGGCTGGACGCTGGTGCTGCTGGGAGCCGGGGTGGCCGTCGGGAACCTCGTGCGACTGGCGCTGGTCAGAGGCTGGAGCCGGTTCGAGGCGGGGGCCGAGGTGGTCATGGGCGGGGGGATGGCCGTCATGGCGGCGCCGCCGACCGCGACCCTGTACGGCACGTACGGCGTCTGGTGGGCGGCCGTGTTCGGACTGCTCTGTCTCGGGGGCGTGGCCCGGTCCGTACGGCATGCCGTAGGCGGCGGTGTGCGGCAGGCGCGGCACGGCGCCCACCTCGTGATCGGCAGCGCCGCCATGGTGGTGATGACCCTGGCCATGCCGGGCGCCGCCTCGGGACCTACGCTCGCCCTGGCCGGTGGCCACGGCCACGGCCACGGGGGCGCCGGTGGGACGGAGGCCATGGGTGCTGCCCACGGTGTCGCCGAGGCCGCCGCGACCTCGGGCTCCGCGCTCCTGTGGCGGGTCGCCTTCTGGGTCCTGGCCGCCTACTTCCTGGTGTCCGTCGCCCTGGCCGTACGTGCCCGGATGCGGGAGACGGGCGGATCGTCCGCCGGGTCGGTCGCCCAGGCCCGCCACCGTCGAGCGACCCGTACCCCGGCCGTGCTGTCCGTGCCGAACGCGCGCCTGGCCGGTCACATCGGCATGGGCGGTTCGATGGCGACGATGCTGCTGATGATGACCGTCTGACGCCGGCGTCGGCCGGCGGTGTCGGACGGCGGCGACCTCAGACGGCGCCGAGCGGGCAGGCGACGAGGAGCGGCAGCAGCGGAACGGTGGCGGTCACGGCGGCGACGGAACCCCAGAACACGCGGTGCGGCGGACGACGTGGCCCCAGCACCCGCCGGATCCGGATCAGCACCGCCGGGCCGCCCGCCGCGAACGCGCCCCTCGGCGTCCGGGCCGCCGCCATCTCGTACATCGCGCTCGCCAGCGCCCCGTCGGAGTGGACGCGCAGGGCACGGTCGTCGGCGACCATCTCCAGCAGGAGCGCCGTCTCGGCGCGGGCGTGGCGGGCCAGGGGGAGCAGCGGGAAGACCGACAGGAACGCCGCGGCGGCGGCGATCACCAGATGGTGGCGGCCCGCGATGTGCGCCCGTTCGTGCGCCAGGACCGCCGCGAGTTGCTCAGGAGCCAGCTGCCGTACGGCCGCGTCGCTGATCACGATCCTCGGGCGGCGGCCGGGCAGGCAGTAGGCGGCGGGCACGTCGTACGGCAGGACGGTGGCGCCCAGCCGTGCGGAGCGGCGGCCGACCAGATCCACCGCCTCCCGGTGCCGGGCCCGCGCGCGACGGGCCCGTACGACATGGAAGGCGAAGCTTCCCGCGAGGGCCGCCCCGAGGGCCGTGGGAACGGCGACGGCGAGGCGGCCCGCGGTGTCGTGGCCGGGTCCGCTCGCGCCCAGGTCCAGTCCGCAGGAGTGCAGCAGGCCGAGGAGTCCCGCGTGGGTGTGCTCGGTGGGCATGAGCAGGTGGTACGCGGTCAGGGCGGCCCCGAGGGCGAAGGAGAGCGTCAGGGTGTGCCAGACGGCCAGGGCCAGGGCGGGCGCCCGGTGCGGCCAGGCGGCACGCAGCAGCAGGGGAGGGGCGGCGAAGCCCACCGTCACCGTGTAACCGAGCAGGAGAGGAGCCGCGTTCACGACTTCGCCTGCCGTCCCACCGCGCGCAGGGCCTTGCGCAGCGCGGCCTGCTCCTCCTCCGTCATGTTCTCGACGAAGTGGACCAGTGCGGCCGGCCGGTCCTTGCTCGCGTCCAGCCCGTCCTCCATCAGCGCGGCGGCGTACGCCTCACGGCTGCGCACGGGGGTGTAGAGCCAGGCGCGGCCCTGCTTGCCCCGGAGCAACCAGCCTTTGTTGTAGAGGATGTTGGTGACGGTCATCACCGTGGTGTAGGCGAGCGGGCGGGTCTTGTTGAGATCGTCGACGACCTCGCGCACCGTCGCCGGACGGTTCCACGTCCAGAGGCGGTCCATGATCTCCGCTTCCAGTTCCCCCAGCCGTCGCATGGCCCTGGCTCCTTCCGGCTGTCGACGCGCACGCGTATACGCAGGGGCATAGTAGATGGCTCGCCGGTGACGACTCCTCGCCGGTCACGACTTCTCGCCGGTCACGACTCCTCGGCAGCCGCGGGGCCGGTCGCGTGTGGGCCCGGCGCGGGCCGTCCGTCGGCCCGCGCCGGGGGTGTTCAGAGTCGGTCGAGGATGTCGTCGAGCTGCTCGACCTCGGCGGTCTGGCTCTTCACGATGTCGCCTGCCATCTTCACGGCGGCACCGTTCCTGCCGTTCTTCCGCTCGTCCTCGGCCATGCTGATGGCGCCGTTGTGGTGCTCGATCATCAGCTGGGCGAACAGCTTGTCGAACTCGGTGCCCTTCAGGCCCTTGAGCCGCCGCATGTCCGTGTCGGACATCATGCCGTCGTCACCTCCGTGACTCATGCCGGGCATGGACTCGGCGGCGGTCGGCCGGTCCCAGGACCGCAGCCACCCCTTCATCGTCTCGATCTCCGGGTCCTGGGCCTTCTCGATCTGCTCGGCGATGTCCTTGAGTTCCGCGTCGGACGCCCGGCCGTCGGCGAGTTCGGCCATCTCCAGGGCCTGTTCGTGATGCGGGATCATCATCTGCGCGAAGGTGACGTCCGCGTCGACGAAGTCGTCGGCTCCGGCGTCTGCGGACGCGGACGCCGAGCTCTTGCCGCTGCCGTGGTCCATGCCGTTCATGTCGTCGCCGCAGGCGGTGAGGAGCAGGGCGCCGACGGCGACGAGGCCGGCGGTGGCGGTGGCGCGGCGGAGGTGCTTCCGGCGCGGGGTGCGCGTGGGTGCGGTCATGGTGTCGATTCACCTCGTGGTGTGCGTTCTCGGGCTGTTCGTGAGCAGGCGAAGCCGCGGGTCCGCGCAGGACGCGCGCCCGCGTGGGCGGTTCGGCCTACAGCCGGAGAACTGACAGACGTGTGAGATCGGGCCCGCGTGGTGGCGGGCGGGGGCGCGCGGTCGTGGCGGCCCGGAAGAGAAGGTCCGCCCCCTCCTCGTGGCGGCGGGTGAACGCCGACTTGAGGAGGGCGGTGAGCACCCACGTGCCGAGCAGGATCGCCACGCAGAGGGACTGCGTGTCCATGGTCGGGGCCGGCGCGTGCGAGGACCGCGGTTCCGCACCGGTCGTACGCGTGTCCGGCGTCGCCCTCGTGTGTGAGGTCGCCGTCGTGTGTGAGGTCGCCGTCGTGTGGGAGACGGTGCCCATGGTGTGCGTGGACTCGCCGGGGTGCCCCGTGCTGTGCATCGCGAAGACGCCGAGGGCGAGCACGGCGACGAGCAGCAGACGGCCCAGCGTGCCACCCGCGCGTACGCGCCGACTTACCTGCATGGGGGACTCCGTCACCGACCGTTCTGGATCTGCTGCCACGACCGTACCCAGGGAACGTTCGTCGTGTCGGGCGAAGGGGCGTTTTCTACTGTTCTACTAAGGGGTTTCGTGGCGAAGGTCACGTGTCAGGGCGGGCCGGGGGTGCCGTCCAGGGCCGAGGGCTGGGCGGCCTGGGTCGGGGTCGCCGAGGGGGCGGTGGTGTCGGTGCCGCTCTCGGTGGGCGGGTCCGAGGGCACCGGACTCGCGGGGTTCTCGGCGGGTGACGGGCTGTCAGAAGTGCGGGACGGCTGCGGAGTCGGGGAGGTGCTGGTCGCGGGGGCCGGGGCCAGAGGGACCGAGGGGGGCGCGGGGGCCCGGTCCCCACCGAGGTGCGCCGGGAGGACGAGGAGGGCGACGACCGCGCAGGTCGCGGCGGCACCGGCACCGGCCGCGGCCCGGACCAAACGGCGGCGGGCGGCGCCGCGGCGGATCGACTCGTAGCGGCCCGGCGGTGGACCGAGCCGGTCGGTCGGGGGACGCAGAAGGACGGTGAGCGGGTCGTCGGGCTCGAAGTCCGGGCCCTCGTCAGGGCGTGTGATCAAGGCTTCTCCTCAGATGGGCGCGGAGCAGTTCGCGGGCCGCGTGGAGGTCGGCCTTGACGGTTCCTTCCTTGCGTCCGGTCAGCACGGACACCTCCCGGATCGGCATGTCAGCGTAGTAGTGCAGCAGGATCGGCACACGCAGCCGTTCCGGCAGCGACTGCACGAGCAGCCGGACCGAGGGGTCGGACTGCTCGGCGTGGTCGTACGGCGGGAGCACCGCGACCTCGGCGGTGGCCCGGTGCATCGCCTTGCGCTCGCGTTCGAGCTTGCGCCAGTGGTCCCGCACGAGGTTGGCCGCGGTCACGTAGAGGAAGCCGTGCGGCTCCGCCACGGACGTCCACCGGGCCCAGAGCCGGGTGAACGCCTCCGACGCGATCTCGTGGGCCGTCTCGTCGTCGTCGACCAGCCGACGGCACCAGCCGGCGAGGCGTGGGTAGAGGGCGGCGAACAACTCGGACGCGGCCTTCTCACGGGACCGTTTCAACGCTCTCCATGGTCGTGATGGTGCGACAAGCGGCAGGGGGGCGGGGGCGGGCGGGGTGTGGGTCACCGAACCGTCGAACTCGGTGTGCTCGGTGCGCTCGCTGCGCTCAGCGTCGCGAAGACGATCACGTTGTCCCGGTACTCCTCGCCCGTGCGTGGGCCGCCGCAGGTGATGAGACGCAGCGCGGGACGGTTCACGTTGCCGTAGACCTCGTCCACCGGGAAGTCGGCCTTGGCGATCGTTCGTACGGAGTCGACGGTGAACTCCGCCGTCGTGCCGTTCTCCAGGCGCGCCTCGATCCGCTCGCCCCGCCGCAGCCGGGCGAGTTCGCGGAAGACGCCGTCTCCGTGGCGCCCGACCGTGACATGACCCAGGATCACCGACGGACCCGTGCGACCGGGCGTCGGCGAGTGCTCGTACCAGCCCGCCCTGTCGTGTTCCGTGATCGGCGGCACCTCCACCGTGCCGTCCGGGGCGAGCCCCAGTCGGATGACCGGGGTGTCGACCCCGATGGCAGGGATCAGCAGCCGCACCGGGACGGAGCGGGCCAGGGGGCGCACGGCGCCACCGTTCGAGGGCGAGGACGGTGAGGACGGCGGGGTCGCGTCGTCCTCGGGAGGCGCGGTCGTGGCGCGGCCGGTGCGGCTGTCGTCGCAGCCCACCAGCAGTGAGGCCGCCGCCGCTACGGCGAAGGCGCGCCTGGAGAGCGGTGTCACGCCTCGTTCGCCCGCTTGCGGCGCACGAGAACGACGGCCGCGCCGCCGCCGAGGAGCAGCGCGGTGGCGCCCGTGCCCGCCAGCACCGCGCTGCCGGACCCCTCGGACTTCGGCGCCGTACCGGTGTCGGGAGCTCCGCTGGGGACGACGGAGACCTGGCTCGGCACCGGGCTCGCGTCGGTGGCGTCCGTGCCCTTGGTGGGCTCGGTCTCCGCCGGGTGGTCCGTGGCGGGGGCGGACGGGGCCGGGGTCGGCGCCTGGGAGGCCTCCTTCGGTACGGCGGTCGGAGTCGTGTCGTCGGCGAACGCGGGCAGCGCGGTCGCCAGCACGGCGGTGAAGGCGAGTGCCGTGGCACTCAGGACGGTTCGGCGCATGGGTCGCTCTCTCTGGTCGGGTCGGGCGGGCCGCCCTCCCGGCCGGGGTAGGCGGGGGGACGGCTGCGTGGAGGTTCCGTGGGCCGCCGCCCGGCCGGTTGCCCGGCCTGCGGCGGCTTCACGTACCGAGCGGAGAGACGAGACAGCGAGGGAACGCGTTGTAAAGAGATGGCAAAGTCGTCCGTCAGGCGAGGAACAGCAGCTCGACGGCGACCACCACGTCCACGACGGCACACCATTCGGCGAAGGTGGGTGCCACGACGCCCCGGAGTCGGCGCGTCCGCAGATGGGCCAAGTCCCATACGCCGTGGCAGAACCAGCCGGCCGCGATCAGATAGCGCCCCAGGTCCGCGTCCAGGATCAGCCCGGTGACGGCAAGCGCCCCGAACACGACCGTCCCGGCGGCCTGGACCGCGAAGACCGGTGTGCTGTGCGGAGTCGCTCCGGCCGTGCTTCGGGGGGCGCTACGGGGCGTGTTCCGGATCGCGTGTCGGGCCGCGCCCCACAGCAGCACCGCCAGCGCGGTGCCCAGCATGACGCCGGCCGGTGAGACGAGGTCCAGGGCCTGGAGGGCGAACGCGAACGACGCGCCCGCCGCGAGCACCGGCCAGGTCACCCGGGGCGTTCCGATCTGGTGGACGACCACGTACAGCAGGGGCAGCAACGGCAGGAACTCGGCGTAGGCGTCGACCGTCGCGGCGGATTCGGCGGGCGTCGGCTCGGCCGACGCGCTCAGGATCAGGCCCGGGACCGTCAGCGCGAGAGCGAGCATCGTGGGCCAGCGGCGCGAGAGCGCCCGGACCGGGCTCCGCTCCGCGCAGGCGCTGGAGGAAGGCGTGGCGGACATGGCTGTTCTCCCGAGGGGTGAGGAGGAATGAGGACGGGGGGAGGAAGGCCGCGGTGGCGTACTGCTGCCAGCCTGCTGGGGGAGAGGGGGCGTCAGTAGTGCCGTATGCGCACGTGCTTGTGTGGGGGTGTCACGTCTCGGCATGACATCTGTCATGCGGAGCGGCTCGACGCTGCGAGGTCGGTGCGACGACGTGGGGTCGGTTCGGTCCGACTGTTTGTGCGATCGCCCTGGTCCCGGGGGCCCTGGCTGCGACAATGGCCGGATGCGTGAGGGGGCGGGCGGCGAGCACGGGGCGGGGCTGACCAGCTTTCGTCGTTTCACCTGGTGGACCGTGCCGGGGACCAGCGTGTGTCTCCTGGTGCTGTTCTACGGCGAATGGCTCCTGGACCCGGATGTGCCCGTCCGGGTCCGCGTCCCCGTCGCCGTGGCCCTCGTCGTCGACGTGGTGGCGAGCGCGGTGCTGCTGGGAGGGCGGCTGACGCCTCCGGCCGCCGTCGACGGCGCACCTCCCGCACGGCTGCCGAGGGCCTGGACGGCGGTCTCGGTCGCCGCCATGGTCGTGCTCGCGGTGCTGCCTCTGGCCCGGCGCGACTACGAGCTGTGGGCGGTCGCGCCCGCCGTGACCGTGGCGATCTGCGCGGCCCACCTCGGCCCGCGTCACCGCCGGACGCTGATCGTCGGCGCGGTGCTGCTCGCCCTGGTGCCGGGCGGTGCGGTCAGTCTGGCCGCGGGGGACGGGGAGTTGGCGCACGCCGCGCTCTTCCCGGCCGGGCTCGTCGCCTTCACCGTGTGGATGGTGCTGGGCCCGCTGTGGGCGTGGAACATCGCCGGACGACTGGACCGGGCGCGTCGGCTGGAGGCCGAGTCGGCGGTCAAGGACGAACGACTCCGGTTCGCCGCCGAGCTGCACGACATCCAGGGCCACCACCTCCAAGTCATCGCGTTGAAGAGCGAGTTGGCCGCCAGGCTGGTGGAGCGGGACCCGGCGCGGGCCGCCGCCGAGATGCGCGAGGTACGGCAGCTGTCGGCGGACGCCCTGCGGGACACCCGGGCCGTGGTGCGGGGCTACCGCCGTACGACGCTCGACGACGAGATCGCCAACGCCGGCAAGGTGCTGGCCGCCGCCGGCATCGACGCCCGCACGGCCCTCGAACCCGCCTCCCTCCCGGCCGGCCTGACCGACACCGGACGGCATCTCCTCGGGCTGGTCATGCGGGAGGCCACCACCAACGTGCTGCGCCACAGCCGGGCCCGGTACGCCGAGGTCGACTGCCGTGTCGTCGACGGCCGGGTCCGGCTGCGCATGACCAACGACGGCGCCGACGGACAACCCGCCGACACGGACGGTACGGGGCTCACCGCGCTCGACGAGCGACTACGGGCGGCCCAGGGCGAGTTGACGTGGCACCTCGACGGCGACCGCTTCGAGGTGACGGCCTCCCTGCCGCTCGGCCCCGGGAGCGAGCGGAGCGGGTCGCGTGCATGGGACGCGGACGACGGCGCGAGCCAGCCGCGCGTACGGGACGCGGGCGATGGCGCGAGCGGGCCGCGCGTACGGGACGCACACGACCCCACGGGTGACCCGGGCGCCCGGGATTCGTGTGACCGGACGAAGGGAGCGGCGCGGTGATCCGGCTGCTCATCGCCGATGACGAGGACCTTCTCAGGAGCGCCCTGGCCGCCCTGCTGGCGCTGGAGGACGATCTGACGGTCGTCGCCGAGGCCGCCACGTCCACCGAGGCGGTGCGGCTGGCCCGAGAGTTCCGCCCGGACATCGCGGTGCTCGACCTGGAGATGCCGCCGACGGACGGGCTGCGCGCCGCCGAGGAGATCGGGGCCGAACTGCCCACCCGCGTCGTGCTGGTGACCCGGCACGCCCGCCCGGCGGTGCTGCGTCGGGCGCTCTCCGCCGGGGTGCGCGGCTTCGTGCCCAAGACCACCCCGGCCGCCCGGCTGGCGGAGATCATCCGCGATGTGGCCGCCGGACGCCGCTACGTCGACCCCGACATCGCCGCGTCCGCCCTCACCGAGGACGACTGCCCGCTCAGCGACCGCGAACTGCAGGTGCTGCGCGCGGCCCGCACCGGCGCCTCGGTCGCCGAGATCGCCGTCGAGGTCCACCTCGCCCAGGGCACGGTCCGCAACTACCTCTCGGCCGCGATGTCCAAGCTGGGCGCCCCCACCCGGCACGCGGCGGCGCACCACGCGTGGCAGCAGGGCTGGATCTGAGCGCCAGGGCACAGGATTCCGCCGAGCCGCCAGGACGCGCCGTACCGCCGGGCGGCGCGCCGAACCGGCACCCGCTCAGTACACGTCCCGCACGTACCGCTTCTCCGTGGCCAGCTGCTTCACGTACGCGGCCGCCTCGTCCTCGGTCATCGCGCCGTGGGTGACCGCGATGTCCCGCAGGGCCCGGTCGACGTCCTTCGCCATCCGGGAGGCGTCGCCGCACACGTAGAAACGGGCGCCGTCCCGCAGCCAGTGCCACAGCTCGGGTCCGTGCTCGCGCATCCGGTCCTGGACGTAGACCTTGGCGCGCTGGTCACGGGAGAAGGCGGTGTCCAACCTGCTGAGCACGCCCGACTCCTGAAGCTCCGTCAGCTCGTCCTGGTAGTAGAAGTCCGTCGCCCGGTGCTGTTCCCCGAAGAACAGCCAGTTGGGTGCCCGGTGGCCGAGGGCCCGCCGTTCCTGGAGGAAGCCGATGAAGGGCGCGACGCCGGTGCCGGGGCCGACCATGATCATGGGGGTGACCGGGTCGGCCGGCGGCCGGAAGTGCGGCGAGCGCTGGACGAAGACCGGCACCTCCAGGTCCGCCTCGCCGTCCGCGAGGAAGGGGGAGCAGACCCCGCCGCGCGGGCGCCCGCGCAGGTTCTCGTACCGCACGACCGACACCGTCAGCGAAATGTGCTGCGGGTCGACGAGCGGGCTCGACGAGATCGAGTACAGGCGGGGCTGGAGCTTCCTGAAGACGCCGGCCCACTCCTGGGCGGAGGCCGGCACGGCGAACTCGGTGACCACGTCGACGGCCTGTCGTCCCCAGGACCACTTGGCCAGCCCGTCCTTGTTGTCCGGACGCATGAGCTTTTTCAACTCCCGGTTGTCCCGGGTGCGTTCGGCGACGAAACGGAGCAGGTCCGATGTGATCCGGGTGATGTCGAGGTGCCGGTGCAGCGCCTCGGCGAAGGGCAGCTCGCCCAGTCCGTCCACGGTCACGGGGGTCGAGCCGTCCAGACCGGTCACCGCCAGCCACTCCGCGACCAGGTCGAGGGAGTTGACCGGCCGCACGCCGAGCGCGTCGCCCGCCTCGTAGGACAGTCCCGTCCCGCTGGTGTCGAAGGTGAACCGGCGCACCTCCTTGCCTGCCCCGGGCAGGCTGAGCAGCCGGTTGCCGACCAGCCGGGCGGCGGCGGTCGCGGGCCTCGCGGAGCGGGGGGCGAGGGGTGCGGACGGGGGCGCGGCGGTGGCCGGGGGAGCGGTGAGGGTGGGGGAGCCCGGTGTCGTCGTGGCCGAGGTCGTGAGCCCGCCTTCGCGGTCGCCCCCGTCCGCGCCCGTGCCGAGCGCGGTGATGACCTGGCCCAGCCAGGCGTCCGCCGACGGTTCGTAGTCCGGCTCGCAGTCCGTACGCGGGGCCAGCCGTACCGCGCCCAACTCGTCGAGCCGGGCGTCCAGTCGGCGGCCGTGGCCGCAGAAGTCGTCGTACGAGGAGTCCCCGAAGGCCAGCACGGCGTAGCGCACCCCGTCCAGGCGGGGGGCCTCCTGCCGGGACAGCGCGTCCCAGAACCCGGAGCCGTTGTCGGGCGCGTCGCCGTCCCCGAAGGTGCTGGTGATCAGCAACAGGTCGGCGCCGCGCGGCAGTCGGTCCGGGGCGGCCTCGTCCATCCCGACGAGCGTCGCCCGGTGCCCCGCCGCCCCCAGATGCTCGGCGGCCGCCATGGCGAACTCCTCCGCCGTCCCGGTCTGCGAGGCCCACAGCACGACGACCTCACGTCCCGCCGGTGCGACGGGGGCGGGCGGCGCGGCCGGTGCCGCCGACCGCGAGTACATCCCGGCGAGCACGCCGTTCACCCACACCGCGTGCTCGGGCGCGAACGGCGCGTCCGCCGGCAGCACGGGCACCCCCTGCACACCGGACCCGAGCCCGGCGAGGAACCCCGTGAGGTACTGCCGCTCCTGGGCGGAGAGGACGGGCGGTGGGGAGGGTTCGAGGCCGAACGGGTTGGCGCCCGGCGCGACGGGAGCCGGCACGGCCACCCCCGCCGGCCCGGTCACCGCCGCCGGTAGGGAGCCCGCCGTCGGTGCGGGAACCGCTGTCGGGGTGTGCGCCGGCACGGACGCCCCCGCTGGTTCGATGCCGGCCGGCGCCGGGACCCTCGCCGGTGCCGCCACCTTCGCCAGGGAGACCGCGCACACCTTCAACTCCGGCTGGAACGACAGCGGATCCACCGCGTCGCTCGTCACCGCGTTGATGCTGAGGTACTCCCCGAACAGGTCGTTCCAGTGGAACGGCGCGAACACGCACCCGGGCATCACCCGGTCCGAGACCACCGCCGGGAGGACGGCGCGCCCCCGCCGCGAGGCGACCTCCACCGAGTCACCGTCCTGGACGCCCAGTTCGCGCGCGTCCCCCGGATGCACCTCCACGAACGGCCCGGGGTTCAGCTTGTTGAGCTTGGCGACCCTGCCCGTCTTCGTCAGCGTGTGCCACTGGTGCTGCAACCGCCCGGTGTTGAGCACGAACGGGTAGTCGTCGTCCGGCATCTCGGCCGGCGGCAGGTGCGGTCGGGCATGGAACACGGCCCGGCCACTGGCCGTCGGGAAGAGCAGCCCCCGGCCCGCCCCGGCGTCGACGCCCGCCGCGCCGTCATCGCTCGCGCCCCCGTCATCGGTCGCGCTCGCGTCCCCGTTCGCCACCACGTAGCGGATCGGGTTGCGTGCCGGCCCGTCCTCCGCAGCCGCGGGCCACTGCACGGACCCCGACCGCAGCCGGTCGTACGTCACGCCCCGCAGATCCCACCCGGTCTTCGGGTTCCACGCCCGCTTGATCTCCTCGAAGACCTGCTCGGCGCTGTCGTACGAGAACCCCTTCTCGAAGCCCATCTCCCGGGCGACGGCCGCGATGATCCGCCAGTCGGCCATCGCCTCGCCGGGCGGGTCGGCGGCGGCCGCGGCCAGCGTGAGGTTGCGCTCGCTGTTGATGAGCACGCCCTCGGACTCGGTCCACAGCGCACCGGGCAGTACGACGTCGGCGTACGCGTTGGTCTCGGTGTCCGCGAAGACGTCCTGGGTGACGACGAACTCCGCGGCCTCCAGCCCCTCGATGACGGTCCTGCGGTTGGCGACCGAGGCGACCGGGTTGGTGCAGATGATCCAGCAGGCCTTGATCTCCCCGTCGGCCATCTTCTGGAACATCTCGACGGTGCCCTTGCCGACGCCGTCCGCGCGCAGGGAGTCCGGCGCCAGTTCCCACAGTTCCTCGACGAACGCCCGCTCCTCGGCCACGAGCACGGACCGCTGACCGGGCAGCCCCGGCCCCATGTAGCCCATCTCGCGCCCGCCCATCGCGTTGGGCTGGCCGGTGAGCGAGAACGGGCCGCTGCCGGGGCGGCAGATCGCGCCGGTCGCCAGGTGCAGATTGACGAGCGCGTTGGTGTTCCAGGTGCCGTGCGTGGACTGGTTGAGCCCCATGGTCCAGCAGCTCGTCCACTCGGCGGCCTCGCCGATCAGCCGGGCGGCCGCGCGGATGTCGTCCGCCGGGATGCCGGTGATCTCGGCGACGGCGTCCGGCGCGTAGTCGGCGAGGAAGTCGGGCATCGCCTCCCAGCCCTCGGTGTGGGCGGCGATGAAGTCCGGGTCGGTGTGCCCGTCGGCGTGCAGCAGGTGCAGCAGGCCGTTGAGGAGGGCGAGGTCGGTCCCCGGGCGTATCCGCAGGAACAGATCGGCCTTCTCCGCCGTCGCCGTGCGGCGCGGGTCGACGACGATCAGTTTCGCGCCCGCCTTGACCCGGTCCATCATCCGCAGGAACAGGATCGGGTGGCAGTCCGCCATGTTCGAGCCGATGACGAGGAAGACGTCCGCCTTGTCGAGGTCCTCGTAGGAGCCGGGCGGGCCGTCGGCGCCCAGCGACAGCTTGTAGCCGGTGCCGGCGCTCGCCATGCACAGCCGGGAGTTGGACTCGATCTGGTTGGTCCGGATGAAGCCCTTGGCCAGCTTGTTCGCGAGGTACTGGGCCTCCAGGCTCATCTGGCCGGAGACGTAGAAGGCGAACGCGTCGGGCCCGTGCTCGTCGATGATCGCGCGCAGCCGGCGGGCGGTCTCGCTGATCGCGTCGGAGACGGGCGCGGGGACCGGTTCGTCGCCCCGGTCGTCCCGGACGAGGGCGGTGGTGAGGCGGCCGGGCGCGGCGAGCAGGTCGGCGGTGGTCGCGCCCTTGGTGCAGAGGCGGCCGAAGTTCGCCGGGTGGGACTTGTCGCCGGACACCTTCAGGACCGTGCGGCGGCCGTCGGGCCCCATCCCGACGTCCAGGAGCATGCCGCAGCCGACACCGCAGTACGAGCACACGGTCCGCACCTGGGTGGTGGTGCTCTGCGGGCCCTGCGCGGCCACGGGCGGCCCCTCTCTGTCGGCGTCCGGGGTCTCCGGTCGGTCGTCCGTGCGGTCGTCCGGTCGGTCCACCGGGCGCGGCCGCTGTCGCTGTAACTGTCGCTGTGGCTGTCGGTGCGGCGGTCGGCGCTGCCCGGCGCGGCAGCCGGTTGCCGCGCGATACGGCAGCCGGTTGCCGTCCGATACGGCAGTCGGTCACCCTTCGATACGGCAGCCGGTCGGCTTCCGCTCAGCTTCCGGATCGCCGCCCGGCAGGCTCGATCGTACGAATTGCCCGTTACGCCTGTGTCACATGATCCGATCATGAGGCGTTACGCCCGCCACACAGGCCCGCGCAAGGGGCTGTGAGGGCGGGTTCCGGTCGTCCTCCGGACCGCACGTGTCGCGGTCCGTGTCGCTGTTGGGCCGAACGGGTGACCATGCGTAAGAATTGGCTGATGCAGTCATTCAGTGCGAGCCAGGGGGAAGGCCGGTGAACAGGGTGAACAGCCACGATGTCACCGACGAACAGTGGGAGGGGCTCGCCCAGGTCGTGCCGCTGCGGGGCCGGGACGCCTGGCCGTCCGCGGTCGGCCACCGGACCATACCGGAAGCCGAGACCGAGGCCCGGCGCCGCTTCGTGGTGCTGCGCGTCAACGTCTTCGCGGACGCCCGCGAGGTGGCGGAGACGCTGATGGCGGGCGTTCCGGTGCTATTGGACCTGTCGGGCGCGGAGACCGACACCGCCAAGCGGGTGCTCGACTTCAGTACGGGTGTGGTCTTCGGCCTGGCTTCCGGAATGCATCGGGTCGACCGGAACGTGTTCCTTCTCACGCCACCGGGAACCGAGGTGCGGGGGCTGATGGAGGGCGCGGGGATTCCCGGGGTGTGACGCACGGCGTGCTCGGTGGTGCGGGGCGCGCCTGGGGCGCAGGGCGCGCCCCTGCGGGCCGGGCGCCCTCGTGCGGGCCGGGCGCCCTCGTGCCGGGCGGGGCGCTCCCCCGATCGTAGGAAGATCCACTCGGCGGAACGGTTTGTCTGCGGGGCGGGACCCTAGTGTCCGCATATGACCGTGTCATCCCTGTCGCCGGTGGTGCCCGCAGCGGACCCCGGGGCGCGTCCGGAGCGGCCGAGCGTCACCGAACTCCGGCTCTCCGCCTTCGCCGGGCACCGGAACGTCTTCCTCCCGCTCGGCCCGCTGACCCTCCTCGCCGGACGCAGCGGCAGCGGCAAGACCACCGCGCTCAGGGCGTACGAGGCACTGGCCGGACTCGGTGGCGGCGCCCGCCTCGACGAGGCCTTCCCCGACCCGCCGGGCTGCGTCCCCGAACGGGCCCGCCCCGACGCCCAGCGGCGCCGGGGCTTCCGCATCGGCTGCACGGCCGACGGCCCCGAAGGACCCGTGCACCTCGACGTCGCCATCCAGGCCGAGCCCGAACTCCGTGTCGTGGGCGAGCGGTTGACCTGCGGTGGGCTCACCCTGCTGGAGACGGCGCTCGTCGACCCGAGCCGCCCCGTGGTCCAGGCCGCCTGGCACACGGCCGGCTCCTCGCCGGTCACCCGCGGGCCCCTGCCCGACGACCGCCTCGGCACCGCGCTGCTCCCGCTCCGCGTGGCAGGCAAGACGGACGGACAGCGCCGGGTCCTCGCCGCCGCCGAGCAGATGGTCGTGGCCCTCCGCTCGGTCTACGCCTGCGATCCCCGCCCCGGCCGCATGCGCGCCGCCGTGCCGCTCGGCTCCGGACGGCTGCTCCGGGGCTGCGACAACCTCGCCGACGTGCTGTGGCGTACGCGGGCGGAGTGCGGCCGGCGGCACGCGCTGCTCGTCGGTGCCGTACGCGACGGCTGCGCGGGACCGGTCCTCGATCTGCTCGCCGAGCCGTTGGGGGACGGTGCGGTACGGGCCGTGCTGGACCGGGGGAACGGGGTGCGGACGGCCCTGGGCCTGCTCGGGGACGGCGAGTTGCGGTACCTCGCGCTGGCGCTCGTGCTGTTCACCGGTCCCGGCGTGCTGGAGGTCGACCAGGCCGCGGAGGTGCCGGCGGCCCTCCAGACGCTCACGGTCCTCGCCGACGGCTTCGACCGGGGCCTCGACCCCCGGCAGGCGGGGGAGTTGGTGCGACTGGCGGCCCGGATGTGCGAGCGCGGCCACATCCGGCTCGTCGGCGCGGTGAGCGACGCCTCCTGGGCCGCCGGGGTGGAGGGGGTGACGGTGGTAGACCTGAACCGTGAAAGATCGTGAATCCGAAGCGGGGCATGGTCCTGAATCCGAAGCGGGGCGCGGGCCTGAATCCGAAGCCGTGCAAGAGCCCGGCCCCGGCCCCGGAGCCGCGCCGGGTCCTGGGTCCGGGCGGAAGCCGGATGTGGCGGCGTTGCAGCGGCGGCTCGCCGAGTTCGCCGCGGCCCGCGACTGGCAGGCGTACCACACCCCCAAGAACCTGGTCTCCGCGCTGAGCGTCGAGGCGTCCGAACTCGTCGAGATCTTCCAGTGGTTGACCCCGGAGGAGTCGGCGCGCGTGATGTCGGACCCGGAGACCGCCCACCGCGTCACGGACGAGGTGGCCGACGTGCTCGCCTATCTGCTCCAGCTCTGCGAGGTGTTGGGGATCGACCCGTTGTCAGCGCTGGATGCGAAGATCGACCGCAACGAACGGAGATTCCCGGCGCCGGGGCGGCCCTGAGCACCCTCGACGCTGAGCGCCTCCGTCCGGTTGTCACTCTCCGGAGTTAAAAAGTTGTCCACAGCCGACTTGTTATCCACAGATTTCGGGCTTCCTCTGGCTTTCTGTCTCAGCGACCCTCACTGTGGGTAATGAACAGGCAGGAGTTCGGGCGGACGTGTGAGAGCGCGTCGGAGAAAAGTCGGGGGCAGCGCATGGATGCGGTGCGGCTCATCTTCGCGAGCAGGCGTGCTCTGGCGGGCAGCGTCGAGGGACCTCAGATCATGGCGGAGGCGTGGCAGTCCTATGCCCTCGCCCAGGCGATCGGGAGCCGCCTCGCGGTCTCGGGACCTCCCGAACTGCGCGGTGAGGCACTGGGGTTGACCGAGCTGGCCGGCAGCGGCTGCGGCATACTCGGCGCCCCGCCGCTCGGCGTGGGCGATTTACGTGCCGCCCAGCTCACCGAGTTGGGCGACGCCCACGAGTCGCTGCTGCGGCTCGGGGGTCTGCTGGGCGAGGTCGGTATCGCGCTCGTGGGCCTGGCGAGCGGGGCGGACGACGAGGCGACGTACTGGCAGTGCATGGAGGCGATCGACGCGGCGGACGAGGCGCGGGACCGGGTGCTGGAGATGCTGCGGCGCCTGGCGGTGAGAGACCAGGTGCTGTCGGAGAGAGACGCGGCGGCGGGGTGAGCCGTTGGGCCGCGAACGGTTCGTGGTCGCTCGCGAGCCTTCCCACAGGCACGAAGGATGGGGCGCCCCCTGTTTTTTAAGGGGCGCGGGGAACTGCGCGACCAGCCCCCACCCACCCGCAGTCGAACAACTACTCATCTCAGGAAGCCGAAGGGGAGTCGAAGAGGGCGCGGCCCCCGGACAGGGCGAACGCCCGGCCGGGAAGGCGAGGCCGGGCGTCGGGGTTCGTGGCTCGGAGAGCCCCGGCTCAGGCGGGTTCGCTCTCCTCCGCGGCAGCGGCACGCGGCGCGGAGAACTCCGCGTCGAGCTGGGACAGGTCCGCGTTCAGGGCAGCCATCAGCTCCTCCATCTGCTGGAGCAGACCCTTCGGCTGCGCAGGCACGGCAGCCTGCTCCGGCACGGCTTCCTGGGACATGTGACGGCCTCCTCGGCCCTCGCCCCCCGAGGGGGCACGTGGTGCGGGCGCCCCGGCAGCGGCCGCCGGCGACGGGTGCCGGGCGGTCCGGCTCCTCCCGAGCAACGATCACCGTTCCGGCCGGTCACTGACCCCGCCCGTCCCGGGCGCCGGGTTGACGGATTTTCACCCGACCGTGGCCCCAAGGCACCGGTGGGACCGATGCCGTTGACCGAGGGTCGAGCGTGCAGGATGGAGGCATGGATCTTCGCATCTTCACCGAGCCCCAGCAGGGGGCGACCTACGACACCCTCCTCACCGTCGCCAAGGCCACCGAGGACCTCGGCTTCGACGCGTTCTTCCGCTCCGACCACTATCTGCGCATGGGTTCGTCGGACGGTCTGCCGGGCCCCACCGACGCGTGGATCACCCTGGCCGGACTCGCCCGCGAGACCAAGCGCATCCGCCTCGGCACCCTGATGACTGCAGGAACCTTCCGCCTGCCGGGTGTGCTCGCCATCCAGGTCGCGCAGATCGACCAGATGTCCGGCGGTCGCGTCGAACTCGGGCTGGGCGCGGGTTGGTTCGAGGAGGAGCACAAGGCGTACGGCATCCCGTTCCCCAAGGAGAAGTTCGGGCGTCTGGAGGAGCAGCTGGCCATCGTCACCGGTCTGTGGGCCACCGAGGTCGGCAAGACGTTCTCGTACGAGGGCACCCACTACCAGCTGACCGACTCGCCCGCGCTGCCCAAGCCCGCGCAGGCCAAGGTGCCGGTCCTCATCGGCGGTCACGGCGCGGTCCGTACCCCGCGGCTCGCCGCGCGGTACGCCGACGAGTTCAACATGCCGTTCGCGTCGATCGAGGACAGCGAGCGCCAGTTCGGCCGGGTCCGTGCGGCCGCCGAGGAGGCCGGCCGCAAGGGCGACGACCTCGTGTACTCCAACGCCCTGGTCGTCTGCGTGGGCAAGGACGACGCCGAGGTCGCCCGGCGCGCCGCCGCGATCGGCCGTGAGGTCGACGAGCTCAAGGCCAACGGCCTCGCCGGCTCCCCGGCCGAGGTCGTCGACAAGCTCGGCCGCTACGGGGCCATCGGCTCCCAGCGCGTCTACCTCCAGGTCCTCGACCTCGACGACCTGGACCACCTGGAGCTGATCTCCGCCCAGGTGCAGTCCCAACTGCCGTAACCCGAGAGGCGTCCCGCGCCCCACCCGGGCCGCGGGACGCCACCGCCCACGACGCCCCCAGCCCCCTCCGGCCCCCGGCCCGCAGCTCCGGGCCCTCCGGCTCCTGGCCCGCAGTTCCGGGCCCTCCGGCTCCTGGCCCGCAGTTCCGGGCTCCGGCCCCCGGCCCCCAGTCCCCGGCCCCCCGCAGTCCGTGGCCTTCTGGTTCCCGGCCCGCATTCCCCGGCCCTCCGGCTCCCGGCCCGCATTCCCCGGCCCTCCGGCCGCCCAGTCTCCGGACCTCGGCCCCTGGCCCACGGCCTTCCCCCCTCAGGCCCGTGCCCTCCGCCCCCTGCCCTCCGGCACTCCGCCCTGTCTCCGCCCCCCGGCCCCCTGGCCCACGGCTGTCCGCCCCCAGGCCCGTGCCATCCAGCGCCCCGCCCTCCAGCCGCCCGGCCCCCCCGGCAGCCCAGACCCCGACAGCCCAGGCCCCCGGCCTCCCCGGCTCCCCGCCCCCGGCTCCCATGCCCCCGGCCCACCCCCAAGCCGTTCCGATATCCGAAGCGTCTCCTTGTTGTGCAAAACGTTTTGGATATCTACCTTGTGCCGCATGAACGACGACACGTCCCCTTCCGTCCCCCGCCACCGCCTCCTGGTGCGGGGCTGTGACGTGCTGCGCGTGCCGGTGGAGGGGGAGTGCGACGTCCTGCCCGGGCGGGACATCGTGGTGGCGGACGGCGTCATCGTGGACGTACGGCCGACGCGGGCGGAAGGGCCGGAGGAGCCGGGCACGGAGGTGGTCGACGGCCGGGGGCTGCTCGCCCTGCCCGGGCTGGTGAACGCGCACACGCACAGCCCGATGGTGCTGATGCGGGGCGCGGCCGAGGACGTCACGGTCGAGGGATGGTTCAACGACCGCGTCTGGCCGATGGAGTCCAATCTGACCCCCGAGGACGTGCGGGCCGGCGCCCTGCTGGCGTGCGCGGAGATGATCCGGTCGGGCGTCACCACCTTCGCGGACCACTACTTCTTCCCCGAGGAGATCGCCGGCGCGGTGGCCGAGGCGGGGCTGCGCGCCGACATCGCGCCCACCTACTTCAGCAGCGGCGGCCCGTCGGCGCTGGAGGCAGGCGTCGCCTTCGCCGAGACCTGGCACGGCGGGGCCGGCGGTCGGGTGACCGTCTCGCTCGGGCCGCACGCCCCGTACACCGTCGACGACCGGGATCTGCGGACCCTGGCCGACCACGCCCGGCGGCTCGGGGTGCGGACGCACATCCACGCCGCCGAGCACCTGGAGCAGACGGAGTCCAGCCTGGAGCGGCGTGGGATCACCCCGGTGCGTGTGCTGCACGACACCGGGGTCCTGGACGCGGGCGCCCTGATCGCCCACGGCTGCGGGATCGTCGAGCAGGACCTGCCGCTGCTCGCCGAGTACGCGGACCGGACCGCCGTGGCCTGCTGCCCCAAGGTGTATCTGAAGCACGCGCTGTCCCCGCTGACGCCGGTCCGCGACCTGTCGGCCGCCGGGATCACGGTGGCCGTCGGCACGGACGGGGCCGCCGGACACAACACCCTGGACGTGTGGGAGGCGCTGCGGCTGGTCGCGCTCACGCAGAAGCAGGCGGTGCGGGACGCGACCTGGATGACGGTGTCCGACACCCTGCGCATGGCCGTGCGCGGCGGAGCCAGGGCCCTGGGGCTCCAGGACCGGATCGGCGCGCTGGAGCCGGGCATGCGCGCTGACATCGTCCTCACCGATCTGTCCGGCCCGCACTGCCGGCCGCTGCACGACCCGCGGGCCGCCCTCGTCTACAGCGCCCGCGCCGCCGACGTCCGCACGGTGGTCGTCGACGGGCGGGTGCTGATGCGCGACGGACGGCTCCTCACCGTCGACGAGCCCGCGCTGCTCGCGGACGTCGACGCGCGCGTGGCCCGGATCCTCGACACCTCCCACGGGAGAGCGGTGCAGCACTATGACCCGTGACCTGACCCGTGACACCGCCCACGAGCGCTCCGCCGTGCGCCGGGCGGCCTCCATCAAGGACGTGGCGGCGGCGGCTGGGGTCAGCCCCACCACCGTCTCGCACGTGCTGAGCGGGAACCGGCCCGTCAACGAACAGACCGCCGCCCGGGTGCGGAGCGTCGTGAACCGGCTGGGGTACGTGCCGGCGTCGCTGGCCCGCAGCCTCCAGGCCGGCGCCACCTCCGTGATCGGCCTGCTGATCCCGGACATCAGCAACACCTTCTTCGCCGAGCTGGCCAAGGGCGCCGAGGACGCCGCCCACGACCTCGGGTACGGGCTGATCCTGTGCAACACCGAGTTCGACGCCGACCGCGAGGACCGCTACCTCGGCATGATCCGCAGCCGGTTCATCGACGGCATGGTGTACGCCTCCGGGTCGCCCCCGTCCCGGAGGCGGCTGGAGGCGCTGATGGGCAAGTTCCCGATCGCGCTCGCCGACGAGGAGGTGGAGGGCCTGCACGGGGCGCTCATCGCCAGCGCCGACCACGAGGCGGGCGGGCGGCTGGTCGGTGAGCATCTGCGGGCGCTCGGCCACCGCCGGGCGCTGATGCTGACCGGCCCCCGCGACCTGCGCAGCGGGGCGGCCCGCGCGCACGGCTTCCGCCAGGCCTTCCACGGCGACGTCGTCGAGCGGACGGGCGACTTCAAGGAGGAGTCCGGCTACCGGCTGGTCGCCGAACTGCTCGACGACGGCGGGCTCGCGGACCGCACGGCCGTGTTCGCGGCCAACGACCTGATGGCGTTCGGCGCGCTCGCCGCGCTGCGGGAGGCCGGGCTGTCCGTGCCGGAGGACCTCTCCGTCGTCGGCTTCGACGACATCCGGGCCGCCTCGTTGATCAACCCGCCGCTGACCACCGTCCACCAGCCCGCCTACGACGTCGGGCGCACGGCCACCGCGCAACTCCTCCAGTACGTCTCCCGGGGCGAGGTCCCGCCCGCGTCCCGGCACACCCTCCCCGTGGAGCTGAAGGTACGGGCGAGCACGGCGCCGCCCGCCGCCCGCTGAACCACGCCCCACGTCAGCACCGCCGCGCCACGCGGCCATGTCCCCGCGCCCCGAAACCCCCCTGAGAGAAAGGCGGTTCGCCCATGCCCCGAGTCCTCGTCGTCGGCGAGTCCTGGTTCACGTACACGGTCCATCAGAAGGGCTTCGACGCCTTCCACACCGCCGAGTACACCGAGGGCGGCGGCGTCTTCCTCGACGCGCTGCGCTCACGCGGCCACGAGGTGACGTACGTGCCCGCGCACGAGATACCGACCCGGGTCCCGGACACCGCCGACGGCTTCGACGCGTTCGACGTGGTGGTCATCAGCGATGTCGGCGCGAACAGCTTCCAACTGCCGCCGGAGACGTTCAACCGGTCCGAGCCCGCGCCCGACCGCTCGGAGCTGGTGCGGGACTTCGTCGAGCGGGGCGGAGGTGTGCTGATGATCGGCGGCTATCTGACCTTCAGCGGTATCGACGCCCGTGCGCGCTGGGGGCGTACGCCGCTGGCCGCCGCCCTGCCGGTGACGATGCTCGACCGCGACGACCGGGTGGAGCTGCCGGCCGGGGCCGTCCCCGAGGTGGTGGGCCGACACCCGGTGGTCGCCGGACTCGACCGGACCTGGCCGGCCCTGCTCGGCCTCAACGAGGTGGCCGTACGACAGGACGCCGCGCTGCTCGCCGAATGCGCCGGGCATCCGCTGCTGGCCGTCGGCGACCACGGCAGGGGCCGCTCGGCCGCGTTCACCTCCGACGTCGCCCCGCACTGGGCCCCACCCCCGTTCCTGGCCTGGGACGGATACGCCGACCTGTGGGACCACCTCGTCCACTGGCTCGCGGGGGAGGACCTGTGACGGCCACGGCCGACGCCGCCGAGGGCACCACGGAAGACACCGCGAAGTCCGCGCCCGGGCCGGCGGCCGCAGCCGCCTCCGCCGCCGACGCTCCCGTGTCCGCCGGTACGCCCCACATCTCCGCCGCCCCCGGCGACTTCGCCCCCCTCGTGCTGATGCCCGGGGACCCGCGGCGGGCCCGGCGGATCGCCGAGACCGTGTTGGACGACGCGCGGCTGGTCACCGAGGTGCGCGGCATCCTCGGGTACACCGGCACGTACCGGGGCGTGCCGATGTCGGTGCTCGCCTCCGGCATGGGCATCCCGTCGATGTCGATCTACGCGACGGAGCTGTTCCGGCACTACGGGGTCCGCCGGATCGTCCGGGTCGGCACGGCGGGCGCGCTGCCCACCTCGGTCGCCCTCCGGGACGTCGTCATCGCCTCCGCCGCGCACACCGACTCCAGCGTCAGCCGTCTCCTGGTGGACGGGGTGACCCTGTCCCTCGCCGCGTCCTACCGGCCGCTGCGCGCGGCCGTCGACGCCGCCGACGCCGAGGCACCGGGCGCACCGAGCGGCCCTCGGCGCCCGGCCGTGCACATCGGGCCGGTGTTCTCCAGCGACCATTTCTACCTCGACCGTCCCGCGGTCCTCGACGCCCTCGAACGCCGGGGCACCCTCGCCGTAGAGATGGAGGCGGCCGGGCTGTACGCCGTGGCCGCGGCGGAGGGCCGTGAGGCGCTCGCCGTGCTGACCGTGTCGGACCACGTCCGCACCGGTGAGGCCCTGTCCGCCGCGGACCGGGAAACCGGGTTCGACCGGGCCGTCCGCATCGCCGCGGCCGCACTGTCGGCCGACGGCTGAAATTCCCCTGGAAGAAATCAAACAGAAACCGTTCGGCGTAGCCAAAACGTTTTGCACTTCCTACTGTCGCTGTCAACGAGGACAGAGGACTGAGGAGCAGCCGGCAGAGCGCCGAAGTCAGAAGACCGGGAAAGCAGGGAAAATGATCAGGAGGTCGACGACGATGAGAAGTTACGGACCGGGAGCCGCCGTCGCGGTGGCGGGAATGCTCGTGCTGAGCGCGTGCGGCGGAACGGGGTCGGACGATTCCGGGGCGGCCTCCTCCGGAAAGCCCAGGATCAAATTGGTGGTCAATGGCGGCCTCGGCGACAAGTCGTTCTTCGACTCCGCCTACGAGGGCCTGAAGCGGGCCGAGAGCAAGCTCGGCTACGAGCTGAAGGTGGTGGAGCTCGGCTCGGACCGCACCAAGTGGGAGCCGGGATTCGAGGACGCGGCGGCCGCCGACGACTACGACATCCTCGCGGCCGGCACCTTCGACGTCACCGACTACATCGGTGAACTCGCCCCGCAGTACCCGGACAAGAAGTTCTGGGTGTTCGACTCCGCTGTCGACTACACCGGCAAGAACGGCTGTTCCAACAAGTGCGAGAACGTCTACTCGGTGACCTTCAAGCAGAACGAGGGCGGATATCTGGCCGGATTCCTCGCCGAGAAGCTCGTCGCCGAGAAAGCCCTCAAGGGCGCCGAATCCCTGAACAAGGTCGGAGTCGTCGGCGGCGTGAAGATCCCCGTCATCGAGGACTTCATCGTCGGATTCAAGGCCGGATTCAAGGCGGCCGGCGGCAAGAACTCCGACGTCCTCACCCAGTACGTCGGCGGCGACAAGCCCTTCGGTGACCCGGCGAAGGGCAAGGAGATCTCCACCGCGATGTACGGGCAGGGCGCCGCCCTCGTCTGGCCGGTCGCCGGCCTCTCCGGACTCGGCACCTTCGAGTCGGCCGCGAGCGCCGGCCGCTACACCTTCGGCGTCGACTCCGACCAGTACCAGACCCTCACGGACAACGCCCAGAAGAACACCGTCGTCACGTCGATCCTCAAGAACGTCGGCAACGCCCTCTACCAGGCCGCCGAGGACGACAAGAAGGACGCCGTAAAGTACGGCGCCGTGCAGAGCGTCGGTCTCGCCGAGGACGCGGTCGGCTACGTCGACGACGCCCACTTCCAGGAGATCGTGCCGGAGAAGATCCGCACCGAGCTCCAGGAGGCGGCCGACCGCGTGAAGTCCGGTTCCCTCACGGTCCCCAGCGCCTTCTGACCCCCGTACCCACCCCGAACGGCCTTGAGATGAACGAGTCATGGGACCCGGCCGGGCCCGCCGTCGCCACCCGCGCGGTCACCAAGACCTACGCCAACGGCGTCCGCGCGGTCCGGGGCGTCGACCTCGACGTACCGGCCGGTGAGATCCGCGCGGTCGTCGGCGAGAACGGCGCTGGCAAGTCCACGCTGATGAAGCTGCTCTACGGCCTGGAGCAGCCCACCTCCGGCGAGATCCTGATCGGTGGCCGGCCCCGCGTGCTGCGCGGTCCGGCGGCCGCGATCGCGCTCGGCGTGGGCATGGTCCACCAGAACCTGATGCTGGTGCCGTCCTTCACCGTCGCCCAGAACGTCGTCCTCGGCGTCGAGCCGGGCCGGCGGGGCCTGGTCGACGCCGGGGCGGCCGTCGAGGCCACCGCCCGGCTCGCCGAGGAGGCCGGTCTCGCCGTCGATCCGCTGGCCCGTATCGACGAGGTCTCGGTCGGCATGCGCCAGCGCGCCGAGATCCTCAAGGCCCTCCACCGCCGCGCCCGGATCCTGATCCTGGACGAGCCGACCGCCGTCCTCACCCCGCAGGAGTCGGAGGACCTCTTCGCCGCCGTGCGACGCCTGCGCGACGGCGGGATGACCGTGCTGTTCATCTCCCACAAGCTGCGCGAGGTGCGGGAGATCAGCGACCGGGTGAGCGTGATGCGGGCCGGCGCCCTCGTCGGGACCGTCGCCACGGCCGACACCTCCGAGCGTGAACTCGCCGCGATGATGGTCGGCCGCGAGATGTCCCTCGACGTGGACCGGGCCCCCGCCCGGCGCGCCGGGACCACGCTGCGGGTGCGGGACCTGGGTTACTCCGCGCCGACCGGGCAGTCCCTGCACGGCCTCGACTTCGACGTCGCCGCCGGTGAGATCGTCGGCGTGGCCGGGATCGAGGGCAACGGCCAGACCGAACTCGCCGAGATCCTCGCCGGGTTGCGGCGACCGAGCACGGGGACGGTACGGGTCGGCGACACCGACACCGCCGGGCTGGACGTCGCGGGACACCGCCGGGCCGGCATCGGATACGTCCCCGAGGATCGCCTCCACGACGGGGCCGCGCTGGACGAGTCCATCGCCGACAACCTCGTCGTCGACCGGCACGACCGCCCGCCCCTCGCCCGCCGGGGCGTCCTCAGCCCGGCCGGCGTACGCGCCCACGCCGAACGCCTGGTCGCGGACTACGCCATCCGTACCCCCGACCCGTCCGTCCCCGTGCGCGCGCTGTCGGGCGGCAATCTGCAGAAGGTCGTCGTCGCCCGCGAACTCTCCGCCGGGCCACGGCTGTTGATCGCCGCCCAGGTCACCCGGGGCGTGGACATCGGCGCGATGCGCTTCATGTACGAACGTCTCGTCGCCGCCCGCGACGAGGGCGCCGCGGTCCTCCTCATCTCCGCCGACCTCACCGAACTCCTCGCCCTCTCCGACCGGTTGCTCGTCCTCAAGGACGGCCGGCTCGTCGGCCGCTTCGACGACACGACGGGCCTCACGGAGAAGCGGGTCGGCCTGTACATGCTCGGCGTCGAACACCACGCGCCGGAACGGCTGAAAGCCGGACTGGACGACAACGGCCCCGACTCCGACCCAGGCCCAGGCCCAGGCCCAGGCCCAGGCCCAGCCCCAGGCCCAGGCTCCGACGACTCCGGCTCCGGCCGCTCCGGAAAGGCGGCGGCCTCGTGACCGGCACACTCATCGAGAGCGAGGACCGCCGGGAGTACCGGGCCACCCGGCGCCGCGGCCTCGCCGTCGACCTCAGCATGACCCTGGCGACGATTCTGGCCGCCCTCGTCATCGGCTTCCTCGTGATGCTCGCCACCGGCAAGGACCCGGTCGCCGCCTACGAGGCTCTGCTCACCGGCCCGTTGGAGCGCTCCTTCCGCGTCGGCCGCTGGCTGGAGGACGCCACCACGCTCACCCTGCTGGGTCTGTCGGTGGCCATTCCCTTCCGGGCCCGCCAGATCAGTCTGGGCGCCGAGAGCCAGCTGTACGCGGGCGCGCTCGCGGCGGCCATGGTCGCGATCCTCCTGCCGCTGCCGCCCGTCGCCGCGGTGATCGTCCCGCTGGTCGCCGCCGCGGCGGCCGGGGCCGGCATGGGCTTCGTACCCGGCTCGATGAAGGCACGGCTCGGCGCCAACGAGATCGTCGCGACGCTGATGCTCAACGCCATCGTCGTCCGCGTCTACGACTACCTGGTGAACGGCCCGTTGAAGGAGCCCGGCAGCAGCGCCGTCCACTCGGAGCGCATCCAGCCGGACTCCGCGCTCACCCCGCTCACCGAATGGCTCGGCGTCCCCTTCGGCCGCGCCAACGTCGGCTTCCTCCTGATGCTGCTCACCGCCGTCGCCCTGTGGCTGCTCGTCACCCGTACCCCGCTCGGCTACCGCATCCGGATGACCGGGTCCAATCCGCACTTCGCCGAGTACGGCGGTATCCGCGTCCCTCGCGCCATCGAGTGGAGCTTCGTGATCGGCGGGGCCGTCGCGGGCCTGGCCGGAGCGCACCTCGTGCAGGGCGTGTACGGGCGCCTCGAACCCGGGCTCGCCGGGAGCCTCGCCTTCGAGGGGATCGTGGTGGCGCTGCTCGCCCGGAACAACCCGCTGGTCGTCGTGGTCGCCGGCCTCTTCTACTCCTACCTGCGTGCCGGGGGAGACATCATGGAACAGCAGACGGACGTGGGCACGGAGATCGTGGTCGTGATCCAGGCGGTCATCGTCCTCCTGGTCACCGCCCAGGCCCTGCCCAACCTCCTCAAACGCCGTCTCGCCCGCCGACCGGCGAACGCTCCGCACGGCGAGGGGGCCGCCCGATGAGTTCCGTCGTCGACGTCGTCCTCAGCAGTGCCTTCCTCGCGGCCGTGCTGCGCGTGGCGACCCCCTATCTGCTCGCCGCCATGGGCGGACTCGTCGCCGAACGCGCCGGCATCAGCAACATCGCCCTGGAGGGCCAGATGCTGAGCGCCGCCTGCACGGGCGCGCTGGTCGCCGGCTACAGCGGCTCGGTCGCGGCCGGCGCCCTGGCCGGCGTGACGGTGGCCGTCCTCCTCGGCCTCCTCCTCGCCGCGCTCCGTCTCGAACTGGGCGCCGACGCGATCATCGCGGGCATCGGCCTCAACCTGCTCGCCTCCGGCGGCACCGCCTACGCCGTCTTCACCCTCCTCGGCGACAAGGGCGGCACGTCGGGCCTGAAGAGCGGCACCCTGCCCACGGTCACCCTGCCCGGCATCGAGGACATCCCGGTCGTGGGTGACGTACTGAGCGGGCAGAACATGCTGACCTGGCTGGCCTTCCTCGCGGCACCCTTCGTCGCCTGGCTCTTCTACCGCACCCGCTTCGGCTTCCACCTCCGCGCGGTCGGCGAGATGCCGGACGCCGCCGCCTCCGTCGGCATCGCGGTACGGCGCGTGCAGTACGCCGGTCTCGCCCTCAGCGGCGCGCTGGCCGGCCTCGCCGGGGTGTTCCTCAGCATGGGGTACGTGTCCTTCTTCGTCCGGGACATGACCGCCGGCCGCGGCTTCATCGCCCTCGCCGCGGTCTTCCTCGGTGGCCTGCGCCCCTGGGGCGTCTTCCTCGCCGCCCTCGGCTTCGGCGCGGCCGAGGCCCTGGCGGTCCAGCTCGGCACCCTCGACGTCCCCCCGCAACTGGTGTCGACCATCCCGTACGCCATGACGCTGGTCGCGCTGGCCGTGTACGCCTGGCGCAGGAAGCGCCGAGGCGCGGGGCAGGTGGCCCCGGCATCCCTCTGATGCCGTCTGCTGCCAAGTGGGTGGCTGGTCGCGCGGTTCCCCGCGCCCCTGGAAAAGCGGGGCTGCGCCCCTGCTTTTTCGCCCCGAAACGGCCGTAGGCCTTTCAGGGGCGCGGGGAACCGCGCGACCAGCCCCCACCGGACCCGCACCCCGCGACGCAACACATCGAACCCCCACCCTCCCCGGAAGGGAACACCCATGCCCAGACACAGACGGCTCGTCGGCAGACGCAGACGCGCCGCCCTCGCCGCCCTCACCACCTCCGCCCTCCTCGGCGGCCTCGCCCTCACCAACGGTCTCGCCGCCGACGCCGCCCCCGAAGCGGACGGCACCCCCAAGAAGACCCAGAACGGCATCACCCTCCTCGACACCCTCACCGTCCCCGCCGGAACCACCGAGCTCGGCATGCCCTTCGGGGGCCTCTCCGGCATCGACTACGACCCGAAGTCGCACACGTACGCCGCCCTCAGCGACGACCGCTCCGAGAACGGCAAGGCCCGCTTCTACTCCCTCCAACTCCCCCTGAAGGGAGAGAAGTTCGCCACCGACAAGCCCACCCTCGACGCGCTCACCGTCCTCGACGACACCACCGGCGAACCCTTCGCCGCCAAGGCCGTCGACCCGGAGGCGATCCGCTGGAACCCCGGCGGCAAGGGCCTGCTGTGGACGAGCGAGGGCGCCTCCGCCTCCGGCCAGCCGGCGTTCGTCCGCGAGACGTCCACGGCCGGCGCGTACGTCCGCGACCTGCCGCTGCCGAAGGCCTACGCCCCCGTCCGCTCGGAGTCGGGCACCCTCACCGCCGGTGTCCGCAACAACCAGGCCCTGGAAGGGCTGACGCTCTCCCCGGACGGCCGCAAGGCCGTCACGATCACCGAGAACGCGCTCGTCCAGGACGGCCCGGCGGCCGGACTGACCGCGAAGAGCCCCTCCCGCCTGCTGGTCATGGACCGCCGCACCGGCAGGCCCGAGGCCGAGCACGTCTACGAGGTCGACCCGATATCCGCCGCCCCCACCGCCCCGCTGCCGGCCCCGGTCGGCACGTACGCGGCCGACCGGGGTGTCTCCGAGATCCTCGCGATCAACAAGACCGACTACCTCACCGTCGAACGCTCCTTCGCCTCCGGCGTGGGCTTCGCGATCCGCCTGTACTGGACGACCACCCGCGGCGCGACGGACGTACGCGGCGAGCCGAAGCTGTCCGGCACGGAGCGGCCCATGCCGAAGAAGTTGCTCTACGACTTCACCCTCTCCGGCACCGACGCCGACAACGTCGAGGGCGTCACCTGGGGCCCGACCCTCCCCGACGGCTCCCGCACCCTCGTCCTCGTCGCCGACGACAACTTCGGCTTCAACGGCAGCGTCACCAAGTTCCATCTGCTGTCGGTCCGCCCCGGCGCCCTGACCGACGGCGTCCCCGCCACCCCGAAGCAGCCCGACACCGTCGACGTCCAACTGCTCTCCTTCAACGACTTCCACGGCAACCTCGAGCCGCCCACGGGCCGCGACGCCACCCTCGGCTCCAAGCTGGACCCGAAGTCCACCCCGGTCGGCGGCGCCGAGTACCTGGCGACCCGCCTCGCACAGCTCCGCGAGGGCACCGACGCCTCCCTGACCGTCGCCGCCGGCGACATCATCGGCGCCAGCCCCTTCCTCTCCGGCCTCTTCCACGACGAACCGACCGTCGAGGCCATGGAGAAACTCCACCTGGACGTCACCGGCGTCGGCAACCACGAGTTCGACGAGGGCACCGAGGAATTGCTGCGCATCCAGCACGGCGGCTGCCACCCCGAGGACGGCTGCTACATCGAGGGCGAACCGTACGACGGCTCCGCCTTCCCGTGGCTCGCGGCCAACGTCCTCGACCGCACCACCGGCAAGCCGCTCCTCGCGCCCACCTGGGTCAAGAAGGTCGACGGCGTCAAGGTCGGCTTCATCGGCATGACCCTGGAGGGCACCCCGGCGGTCACCGGCCAGTCCGGCATCACGTCGGTCCGCTTCGCCGACGAGGTCGAGACCGCCGACGCCGCCGCCCGCGCGCTGCGCCGCCAGGGCGTCGAGGCGATCGTGGTCCTGCTCCACGAGGGCGGCGTCCAGGCCGGCTCGTACGGGCAGTGCGACGGCATATCCGGTCCGATCGTCGACATCGCGGAGCACCTGGACCCGGCCATCGACGCCGTCGTCACCGGCCACACCCACCAGCCCTACGTCTGCACCCTGCCCGACCCGGCCGGTCACCCCCGTACGGTCACCTCGGCCTCCTCCTTCGGCCGGGTCGTCACCGAGACGCGCCTGCCCGTGGACCGCCGCACCGGCGACGTCGTACGGGACCGGGTCGCCGCCATGAACCACCTCGTCACCCGCACCGCCGCCAAGGACATCGACCAGACCGCCGTCATCGACAAGTGGAAGGCCCTCTCGGCGCCCTTGGCCAACAAGGTCGTCGGCAGCGTCACCGCCGACATCACCCGCTCCGAGACCCGCGACGCCGAGTCGGACCTCGCGAACCTCGTCGCCGACGCACAGCTCGCGGCGACCTCGGCGCCCGAACGGGGCGGCGCGCGGATCGCGTTGATGAACCCCGGCGGCGTACGGGCCGACCTCGTCCACGCCTCCTCGACGGGCGGCGAGGCACCCGGCCAGATCACCTACGCCGAGGCCTTCGCCGTACAGCCCTTCGCCGGGTCCCTGGTGTCGGTGGACCTCACCGGAGCGCAGATCGAGCAGATCCTGGAGGAACAGTTCAACGACTCCGGGACCCGCGCGCCCACCCTGATGCTGGGTGTCTCCAAGGGCCTGACGTACTCCTTCTCCCGCAGCGCCCCCGTCGGCGACCGCATCGACCCGTCGTCGATCGAACTCGACGGCGAGCGGCTGGACCCGGACGCCACCTACCGGGTGACCGCCAACACCTTCCTCGCGGCGGGCGGCGACGGGTTCACCACCTTCGCCGAGGGCACCAACACGGTCGGCGGCGGCGACGACATCACCGCCCTCACCGACTACCTCACCGCACGCAGTCCCGTCGCCCCGCCGGGCACCGACCGGGTCACCGAACTGCCCTGACGACCGGGCCGACGTCGTGGCCGCGGGGCCGGCCGCGGCCACGACGTGGGGAAAATGCCTGAGTGCGCCCGGATCCTTCGCTGTACGTTGGGCGTCCATCCAGACACCCACGACGAGGCAACCCCACTGTGTTCCTGACGATCAGTACCACCGGCACCCCAGAGCGCCCCGCGACCGATCTCGGTTTCCTGCTGCACAAGCATCCCGACAAATCGCAGGCGTTCTCCACCTCCTACGGCAAGGCGCACGTCCTCTATCCCGAGGCGGACGTCGAGCGGTGCACGGCCGCGCTGCTGCTGGAGGTGGACGCGGTGGCACTGGTCCGCCGGGGCAAGGGCAAGGGCCGCGGCGGCGCCCCCGACGCGGCGCTCGCCCAGTACGTCAACGACCGCCCGTACGCGGCCTCCTCGCTGCTCGCGGTCGCGCTGAACGACGTCTTCTCCAGCGCCGTGCGCGGCCAGTGCAAGGCCCGCCCCGACCTCCCGGCACAGGTCCGCCCGCTGCGCGTCGAGATACCGGCCCTGCCCGCCCGCGGCGGCCCGGGCCTCGTCGCCAAGCTCTTCGCGCCGCTCGGCTGGACCGTCACCGCCGAGGCGGTACCGCTGGACACCCAGTTCCCCGAGTGGGGCGCCTCCCGCTACGTGCGGCTCGTCCTGGAGTCGGAATCGCTGACCCTCGCCGAGGCGCTGCGCCACCTCTACGTCCTGCTGCCGGTCCTCGACGACGCCAAGCACTACTGGGTGTCGTCCGACGAGGTCGACAAGCTGCTGCGGGCGGGCGAGGGCTGGCTCCCGGCCCACCCGGAGCACCAGCTGATCACCAGCCGCTATCTGTCCCGCCGCTGGTCGCTGACCCGGCAGGCCATGGAGCGCCTGGAACTCGTACGGCTGGCCGAGGCCGACGACAGCGAGGTCGAGGACATCGACAACGCCGTCGAGGAGCCCGCGGACGACGAGGCCGAGGAGAAGCCGACGCCGCTCGTCGTGCAGCGCCGGGACGCGATCATCGCCGCGCTCAAGGACTCCGGGGCCGCCCGCGTCCTCGACCTCGGCTGCGGCCAGGGCCAGTTGGTGCAGGCGCTGCTCAAGGACGTCCGCTTCACCGAGATCGTCGGGACGGACGTGTCGATGCGCGCGCTCACCATCGCCTCCCGCCGCCTCAAGCTCGACCGCATGGGCGAGCGCCAGGCCTCGCGCGTCCAGCTCTTCCAGAGCTCCCTCGCCTACACCGACAAGCGCCTCAAGGGCTATGACGCCGCCGTGCTCTCCGAGGTCATCGAACACCTCGACCTGCCCCGGCTGCCGGCCCTGGAGTACGCGGTGTTCGGCTCGGCCCGCCCCCGCACCGTCCTTGTGACCACCCCGAACGTCGAGTACAACGTCCGCTGGGAGTCCCTGCCCGCCGGACACGCCCGGCACGGCGACCACCGCTTCGAGTGGACCCGTGAGGAGTTCCGCACCTGGGCGACCACGGTCGCCGAACGGCACGGCTACGACGTCGAGTTCGTGCCCATCGGACCCGACGACCCCGAGGTGGGGCCGCCCACCCAGATGGCTGTGTTCAAGCAGCGCGACACCGACAGGACCGACGAGAAGGAGGCGAAGGCAGCATGAGCGAGACCACCCAGCAGACCGGCAAGGGGCGCACCCTGCCCGTCACCGACCTCTCCCTCATCGTCCTGATCGGCGCCTCCGGATCGGGCAAGTCCACCTTCGCACGACGGCACTTCAAGCCCACCGAGATCATCTCCTCCGACTTCTGCCGGGGCCTCGTCTCGGACGACGAGAACGACCAGAGCGCGACGAAGGACGCCTTCGACGTCCTCCACTACATCGCCGGCAAGCGCCTCGCGGCCGGTCGCCGCACCGTGGTCGACGCGACCAGCGTGCAGCAGGAGTCCCGCAGGCAGCTGATCGAACTGGCCCGCGCCCACGACGTGCTGCCGATCGCCATCGTGCTCGACGTACCGGAGGAGGTGTGCGCCGAGCGCAACGCGGCCCGCACCGACCGCGCCGACATGCCGCGCCGCGTCATCCAGCGCCACACCCGCGAACTCCGCCGCTCCCTCAGGCACCTGGAACGCGAGGGCTTCCGCAAGGTGCACGTCCTGCGGGGCGTCGAGGAGGTCGACCGCGCCACGATCGTCACCGAGAAGCGCTTCAACGACCTCACCCACCTCACCGGCCCGTTCGACATCGTCGGCGACATCCACGGCTGCGCGAACGAACTGGAGGCGCTGCTCGGCAAGCTGGGCTACGTCGACGGCGTCCACCCGGAGGGCCGTACGGCCGTCTTCGTCGGCGACCTCGTCGACCGGGGCCCGGACAGCCCGGGCGTGCTGCGCCGCGTGATGTCGATGGTCGGCTCCGGCAACGCGCTCTGTGTGCCCGGCAACCACGAGAACAAGTACGGCCGTCACCTGAAGGGCCGCAACGTCCAGCACACCCACGGCCTCGCCGAGACCATCGAGCAGATGGAGGGCGAGAGCGAGGAGTTCAAGAAGCAGGTACGCGAGTTCATCGACGGACTCGTCAGCCACTACGTCCTCGACGGCGGCAAGCTGGTCGTCTGTCACGCCGGTCTGCCGGAGAAGTACCACGGCCGCACCTCCGGCCGGGTCCGCAGCCACGCCCTGTACGGCGACACCACCGGCGAGACCGACGAGTTCGGCCTGCCCGTGCGCTACCCGTGGGCGGAGGACTACCGGGGCCGCGCGGCCGTGGTCTACGGCCACACCCCGGTGCCCACCGCCACCTGGCTGAACAACACCATCTGCCTCGACACGGGCGCCGTCTTCGGCGGCAGGCTCACCGCGCTGCGCTGGCCGGAGCGCGAACTCGTCGACGTACCGGCCGAGAAGGTCTGGTACGAGCCGGCCAGGCCGCTGGCCACCGAGGCGCCCGGCGGGCACGAGGGCCGTCCGCTGGACCTGGCGGACGTGCACGGCCGCCGGGTCGTCGAGACCCGGCACGCGGGCCGGGTGTCGGTCCGCGAGGAGAACGCGGCCGCGGCCCTGGAGGTCATGAGCCGCTTCGCGGTCGACCCGCGGCTGCTGCCGTACCTGCCGCCGACCATGGCGCCCACCGCGACCTCGCACATCGAGGGCTACCTGGAGCACCCGGCGGAGGCGTTCGCGCAGTACAAGGAGGACGGTGTCGCGCGGGTCGTGTGCGAGGAGAAGCACATGGGGTCGCGGGCGGTCGTCCTGGTCTGCCGTGACGCGGACGCGGCCCGCGCCCGCTTCGGCGTCGAAGGGCCCACCGGGTCCCTCTACACCCGTACCGGTCGCCCGTTCTTCGACGACGAGGCGCGCACCGAGCTGGTCCTCGCCCGCATCCGCGAGGCCGTCACGGCGGCGGGCCTCTGGGACGAACTCGACACCGACTGGCTGCTGCTGGACGCCGAGCTGATGCCCTGGTCGCTGAAGGCGTCCGGGCTGCTGCGCACCCAGTACGCGGCCGTGGGCGCCGCCTCCGGCGCGGTGTTCCCGGGCGCGCTGGCCGCCCTGGAGGGCGCGGCGGCACGCGGTGTCGACGTGGGCGACCTGCTGGGCAGGCAGCGCGAGCGGGCCGCCGACGCGGCCGCGTTCACGGAGGCCTACCGGCGCTACTGCTGGCCCACCGAGGGCCTGGACGGCGTCCGGCTCGCCCCCTTCCAGATCCTCGCTGTCCAGGGCCGCAGCCTCGCCGCGCTCCCGCACGACGAGCAGCTGGCCCTCCTGGACCGGCTCGTCGAGTACGACGTCAGCGGCCTGCTGCAGACCACCCGGCGCCTCTTCGTCGACACCGGGGACGAGGCCTCGGTGCGGGCGGGCATCGACTGGTGGCTGGAGATGACCGGCCGGGGCGGCGAGGGCATGGTCGTCAAGCCCGTCGGGGCGGTCGTCCGCAGCACCCAGGGGCGGCTGGTCCAGCCGGGCATCAAGTGCCGGGGCCGGGAGTACCTGCGGATCATCTACGGCCCGGAGTACACCCGCCCGGAGAACCTCGCCCGGCTCCGCGGCCGGTTCCTCAACCACAAGCGGTCCCTCGCCCTGCGCGAGTACGCCCTGGGTCTGGAGGCCCTGGACCGGCTCGCCGAGGGCGAGCCGCTCTGGCGGGTGCACGAGGCGGTGTTCGGGGTACTGGCCCTGGAGTCGGAGCCCGTCGACCCCCGACTGTGAACCCGACGCCCGCCGCGCACGACCCTCGTGCGCGGCGGGCGGACCCGTGCCCGTGACGTGACATTGCGGCTGATAATGTCGCGAGCAGGCGTGGCCGTGTTCCGCGTTCGAGAGGTTCCGGCGGTGCTCGGGGGGACAGCGATCGCAGCCGATCGCAGGCGACCGCTGTCACCCGAGTCGGTCCCATCGGTCCCAGTCGAAGGTATGTGGGGTTTCCCATGCGTCGCACCACCACGCGGTTCGGAACGCGGTCCGCAGCCGGATCCGGAACGCGGTCCGGGCGAGAGCGCTCGGCCCTCGACGCCGCGTACGACGCGTGCCGCCGCCTGGTCCGCACGACCCGGCCCACCGAATACGCCCTGATGCAGCTCATGCCGCCGACGGTGCGCCCCGCGTGCTGGGCCCTGTACGCCGCCCTCGCCTCCGCCGACGACCTCCTCGACTCCACCGAGGGCACCCCGCAGGAGCGGAGCAGGCGGCTCCAGGAGTGGCGGACCGCGCTGGAGGCGGACCTGGCCGCCGGGACCAGCGACGACCCGGTACGGCACGCGCTGACCGACGCGGTCTGGCACTGGGGGCTCGACCTCGGAGACCTGCTGGGCGCCCTGGACGCCGTCCAGGGCGACGAGGCCCGCGAGGGTGTCGCGACCTGGCAGGAGTGGCGGGAGCGGGCCCACGCCCAGAACGTCAGCTGGCCCGAACAGCTGATGCGCATGCTGGTCCGCTCCGGACTGCCCGTCCCCGTGCGGCTCCGCGACCTGCCGGGCTTCACCCGGTTCGTGGACGGTCTGTTCCTCGCCGACATGCTCCGTGACCTCCCCGAGGACCTCGACGGCGGACACGTGTGGTTCCCCACCGAGGTCCTCGACCGCTTCGGCGTCACCCCGGCCGACCTGATCTCCCGCGACTGGACCCCAGCCGTCCGCCGGCTGATCGGCCACCTCGTCGACCAGGCCCGGCAGTGGCTGGAGAGCTCCCGCCGGGCGCTGCGGAACACGCTGCCGCTGGGCCCCGCCATCGTGCTCGACACCGCGGTCGAACTCTTCGGCGCGGAGCTGGACGCGATCGCGCGCTCCGGCTCGGCCGTGCTGCACCGCCCGGTACGCGTCCCCCGGCACATCGAGTGGCGGATCGTCGGCCCGGCCCGGGCACGGGCCGCCCTGGTGTGGCGGCTGACGCTGCCGCCCGGCAGGGACGACGCCCCGGTGCGGCCGGCCGGCGGCGCGTCGCCGCGCGGCGGCACCCAAGACGACTCGGCACCGAACCTCCTCACCGGCCCCGAACGGCCCGTCACCCGCATCGCCGAGCCGCCGCTGCCCCCGCGCCCGCACCGCGACGGAGCCCGCCCACCGGCCATAGCCGAAGGGCTCCTGCCCCAGCACGTGGCGATCGTCATGGACGGCAACGGACGCTGGGCCACCGGGCTCGGGCTGCCCCGCGACGAGGGGCACCGCGCCGGAGCGGTCGCCCTGCGCGACGTCGTCCAGGGCGCGCTGGAGATCGGCCTCGCCCATCTGACGGTCTACGCCTTCTCCACCGAGAACTGGAAACGGTCGCCCGACGAGGTCTCCAAGCTCTTCGCGATCATGCGCGCCGAACTCCTCGACGGCGAACTGCTCGACCACGACGTACGTCTGCGCTGGGTGGGGTCCCCCGACGGCCTCCCGGAGGACGTGGTGGAAGTCCTCCGCGCCCAGGAGCACGCCACCCGCCACCGCACCGGCCTCACCCTCAACGTCTGCGTCAACTACGGCGGCCGCGCCGAACTCACCCAGGCCGGCGCGTCGTTGGCCCGCGCCGCACTCGCCGGTGACGTCGACCCCGCCCGGATCTCCGAGCAGCTCTTCGCCGCCCACCTGCCCCATCACGCCCTGCCCGACGTGGACCTCCTCTGGCGCACCAGCGGCGAGATCCGCACCTCCAACTTCCTCCCCTGGCACGCCCACTACGCCGAACTCCACTTCACCGACCAGCCCTGGCCCGACGTGGACCGCCGCGACCTGTGGGAGGCGGTGACCGCCTACACCCACCGCAAACGCCGCAAGGGCGCGGCGCCGACTCCGCCGGAGGGGGCCGAGTAGGAGCTCGGGGCCGCGGGTGGGTTGTCGGGTGCGGCTCCGGTGGGGCTTCTCGCGCAGTTCCCCGCGCCCCTGAAAAAGCGGGGCTGCGCCCCGGCTTTTTCGCCCCGAAATGGCCGTAGGCCTTTCAGGGGCGCGGGGAACTGCGCGATCAGCCCCCACCGGACGGACGCCTGGGGGTCGAAGGGGCGCAGCCCCTTGAGGATGGGACGGGTAGGGGCGGCGGGGGCGCAAACCCGCGTCAGCCCACCAACCGCAACCGAACCCCCGCCACCCCCACCCGCACCGTCTGCCCCCACATCAACTCCAACGCATCCCCCTCCATCCCATCCCCGAACACGATCAACCGATCCGACTCCACCGTCAGCCGCAGCCGCGCCCCCGCCCCCAACTCCCCGGCCACCAACGACGTCCCGGTGGCCGGAGACGGCCACGCCTCCCGCACGAACCACACCAGCCGAGCCTCGTCCGCCCCCGGAAGGGGCAACGCACCACCCCGTTCCTGCCAGACGGACCGAATCCACCCAGTCGCCCCGGTCCCCGTCCCCACGAGCACCCCGGACGAGGCCTGGGGCTCGACGACACCCCTGTCGCCGTCGAGCCCCAGCCGGTATCGGGCGGTCTGGTGCCCCGCCGCGCCGAGATAGATCTCGTTGAGCGCCACCAGCCGCTGCGTGTCGTCCGCGACGGCCTCGACCATCGTCAACTCGTCCACCGAGCAGTCGCTTTGGAGCGAGGCGGCCAGCAACTTCCCCGCGTGCGAGGGCCGGTGCCGCACCAGCACCCCCGGATTGCGCCGGGGATCGGGGTTGATCCCCACCACCGGCTGCCCCGCGAGGTACTTCGCCGCGTTGGCCACCAGCCCGTCCTGCCCGACCACGACGACCACGTCCTCGGGGGCGAACAGGAACCGGTCCAAGTCACTCCGTTCCACCTTGGCCTGACGCCAAGTCAGTGGCACGGAGGCGGTGACCTCGGCCAGCGCCCCGCGCTCCCGCCGGTGCCGCTCGGCCACGTCCTCGATGTCCCGCCCCCGGGAGCGCAGGAAGAAGGCGGCCTGCCCGTGCGTACCGTGCCGGGCCACCAACTCCTCGTACTCGGTGGTGCGATGGACGAGCACCACCCGTGGCGCGAGACTCACACCGAGCCCTCGCCGCCGCTGCCCGACCCGCCGCCGCTACCGGCCCCGCCGCCGAGCCTGGCCAGCAGTCCGGTCAGCACGTCCGGCGACACCGTCACGCTCTCGATCCGCGGCAGGTTCTCCGCGAGCCGGGTCCCGGTCAGCGCGTGCAGCGTCGCCGCGTCCACCTCGGCGTGCACCCGCAGCCACGCCGCCTGCGCCTCGGCCCGCGCCGCGCCCACCGCCCGCGCGGCCCGCGCCTCCGCCTCGGCCAGCTTCACCTGCCGCACCGCCTCGGCCTCCGCGAGCTTCACACTCCGCGCCGCCTCGGCGTCGGCCAGTCGCACGCTCCGCGCCGCCTCCGCCTCCGCGAGCTTCACGGTCCGTTCGGCCTCCGCCTCCGCGAGCTTCACGGTCCGTTCGGCCTCCGCCTCCGTCAGCCGTACCGTCCGCGCCGCCTCCGCACCCGCCTTCACCGCGTCGGCCGCGGCCTTCTCCTCCGCCTCCCGCCGTGCATTGGTGCCCCGCTGTTCGACCAACTGCTCCTCGCGCCGGGCGAGTTCGATCTGGCTGGCCAGCTCGTTCTCGGCGATGGCCCGCTCCCGCTCGACGGCCACGGCCCGGCGCTCGTACGTCGCCCGGTCGGCCTCCTGCTGGATCTGTTCCCGGGCCGGCGTGCGCAGCGCCCGCTCCACCTCGGGCTCGGGCCGCAGCGCCACCACGCGAACGGCCACGATCTCGATCCCGGTGGCCGGCAGCCGGGGCTCGGCCGCCAGTCCGCTCGCCACCCGCTCCCGGACCGCCGCGACCCCGTCGACGAGGGCCGAGGCCAGCGTCGTACGGGCCAGGACGTCCAGCGCGTGCTGCTGGGCCGTCTCCGTCAGCAGGGTCGACAACTGCTCCAGGGGAGCGCCGCGCCAGACCCCCGTGTCGGGGTCGATGGAGAAGTCGAGCCGAGCGGCGGCGGTCGCCGGGTCGCTCACCCGGTACGTCACCGTCGCCTGCACCGCCACGTCCTGGAAGTCGGACGTACGGGCGTGGAAGGTCATCGCCAGCTCCCGGTCGTCCACCGGGATCTCGGAGAGCGCGGCGCTCAGCGACCGGTACCAGAAGCTCAGCCCCGGGCCGTCGTGCGCGAGCTGCCCGGAGCGGTGGTGACGGATGTGCGCGGTGGGCGCCCCGCGCAGATGCCGCCAGCCGAGCCGTCTGGTGATGTCGGCCATGGATGATCCCCCTCCTGCGGTTAATGTCACTTAGACGATAATGGCGGGACCTGCTTATCGTCAAGAGGACGCAATGGAAGCGGCGGAAGGATTCCGATTCGGCCGACCGGAGGGTGAACACGCGCCCGAATGGTCAGGATGAGGGCATGGGATTCCATGTCGACTCCGAGGCCGGGCGCCTGCGCCGCGTCATCCTGCACCGGCCGGATCTTGAGCTCAAAAGGCTCACCCCCAGCAACAAGACCGCGCTGCTCTTCGACGACGTGCTGTGGGTGCGCCGGGCGCGCGCCGAGCACGACGGATTCGCCGACGTGCTGCGTGACCGAGGCGTCGCCGTCCACCTCTTCGGCGACCTCCTCACCGATGTCATGCGGATTCCCGAGGCCCGGCAACTCGTCCTCGACCGCGTCTTCGACGAGAAGGAGTACGGCCCGCTCGCCACGGACCACCTCAGGGCCGCCTTCGAGTCGCTGCCCGTGACCGAGCTGGTCGAGGCGCTGATCGGCGGCATGACCAAACGCGAGTTCCTCGACGCGCACATGGAGCCGGCCTCCGTCCGCTTCCACGTCATGGAGCTGGACGAATTCCTTCTCGACCCGCTCCCCAACCACCTCTTCACCCGCGACACCTCCGCCTGGATCTACGACGGGGTCTCCATCAACGCCATGCGCTGGCCGGCCCGGCAGCGCGAGACCGTCCACTTCGAGGCGATCTACCGGCACCATCCGCTGTTCCGCGCCGAGACGTTCCACACCTGGTCGGAGGGGCAGGCCGACTACCCGTCCACCATCGAGGGCGGCGACGTCCTCGTCATCGGCAACGGGGCCGTCCTCATCGGCATGAGCGAGCGCACCACCCCGCAGGCCGTCGAGATGCTCGCGCACAAGCTCTTCGCCGCCGGTTCCGCGCAGACCATCGTGGCCCTCGACATGCCCAAGCGCCGGGCCTTCATGCACCTCGACACCGTCATGACCATGGTCGACGGCGACACCTTCACCCAGTACGCCGGCCTCGGCATGCTCCGCTCGTACACCATCGAACCGGGCGTCGGCGAGAAGGAGCTGAAGGTCACCGACCACCCGCCGGAGCACATGCACCGCGCGATCGCCGCCGCGCTCGGTCTCGACGCGATCCGGGTGCTCACCGCCACCCAGGACGTCCACGCCGCCGAACGCGAGCAGTGGGACGACGGCTGCAACGTCCTCGCCGTCGAGCCCGGCGTCGTCGTCGCCTACGAGCGCAACGCCACCACCAACACGCACCTGCGCAAGCAGGGCATCGAGGTGATCGAGATCCCGGGCAGCGAGCTGGGGCGGGGGAGGGGCGGGCCGCGCTGCATGAGCTGCCCGGTCGAGAGATCGGCGGTGTAGAACCCGCGGGTCCGCGGCGGAGCCGGGCCGTATAGAAATGTGGAACATCGTATAGACTTCCAGTCTTCCTATCGCTGTCCCCTGTCCCGTCGACCCAGGAGCGCCCCATGGCGACCGTTCCCCACGCCCTCGCCGGGCGCCACTTCCTCAAGGAGCTGGACTTCACCGCGGAGGAGTTCCGCGGGCTGATCGAGCTGGCCGTGGAACTGAAGGCGGCCAAGAAGGCCGGGACGGAGACCCGGCACCTGCGGGGGAAGAACATCGCGCTCATCTTCGAGAAGACCTCGACGCGCACCCGCTGCGCGTTCGAGGTCGCCGCGGCCGACCAGGGCGCCCGTACCGTCTACCTGGACCCGTCCGGCTCCCAGATGGGCCACAAGGAGTCCGTCAAGGACACCGCACGGGTGCTCGGCCGGATGTTCGACGCGATCGAGTACCGGGGCGACAGCCAGGCGAACGTCGAGGAGTTGGCGGCGTACGCCGGAGTGCCGGTCTACAACGGCCTCACCGACGACTGGCACCCCACCCAGATGCTGGCCGACGTGATGACCATGACCGAGCACAGCGACAAGCCGCTGGACGGGATGGTCCTCGCCTACCTCGGCGACGCCCGCTTCAACATGGGCAACTCGTACCTGGTGACCGGGGCCCTGCTCGGCATGGACGTGCGGATCGTCGCCCCGCAGGCCTACTGGCCGGCCGAGGAGATCGTCACCCACGCCCGCAAGCTCGCCGAGATCAGCGGCGCGCGGATCACCCTCACCGAGCACATCCACGACGGGGTCGAGGGCGCCGACTTCGTCGCCACCGACGTGTGGGTCTCCATGGGCGAGCCCAAGGAGGTCTGGGACGAGCGGATCGGCGCGCTCTCCCCGTACGCCGTGACCATGGACGTGCTGCGGTCCACCGGCAACGCCGACGTCAAGTTCCTGCACTGCCTGCCGGCCTTCCACGACCTCGGCACCAAGGTGGGGCGCGAGATCCACGAGCTGCACGGACTGGACTCGCTGGAGGTCACGGACGAGGTGTTCGAGTCGTCGCACTCGGTCGTCTTCGACGAGGCGGAGAACCGGCTGCACACGATCAAGGCGGTCCTGGTGGCGACCCTGGCGTGAGCCCGACGCCCCACCACGCCGGACCGGCGTCCGGGCCGACGGCTACGCGTGGCGGCGCTGCGGCGGCACCGTCGGCAGCCGGAACCACACCGCCTTGCCGGAGTCCGTGGGGCGGTGGCCGCACGCGGAGCTGAGGGCCCGGATCAGCAGCAGACCGCGGCCGTGCTCCTGCCAGGGATCGGGGTCGAGGTGCCCCGGGGTGGTCAGGTCACCCGGGGGAGCGGGGTCGGGGTCGTGGACCTCCACCTTGCAGCCGCTCGGCACCAGCTCGACGACCAGCTCTATCGGGCCCTCCCCGGCGGCGTGCTCGACCGCGTTCGCGACCAGTTCCGCGGTGAGCAGCTCCGCCGTGTCGCAGTCCGCCCCGTGCTCCAGCTCGGTCAGCGCCGTCCGCACCAGCGCGCGGGCCACGGGCACGGCCGCGGCGGTGTGCGGCAGCGCGATGCGCCAGGAGGCGGGGGCGGAGGGCTCTTGCAAGGTGGCTGATCCGTTCATGGAGCAGGTCATGGCTCGTCCTGCTTTCAACGTGACGAATGGTACGGCGCGGACCGGCGAAGCCGCTCGGCGGGCACCGCGGGGGACCGTCGGCCCCGTTGACGGCGGTCTACCCACGCCAACGCCCGGCCGCGCCCGACCGAGCCCGCCGTTACGGGCTTGTCGAACGTCCGTGACCGAGTGACGGACCCCCTCGACCCCTTCCCCCCCCGGCCCGATCGACCTATCGCGCACTCATGACGACAGTCAGATAACGGTGATAACTTCGTGAGGTGGGGAAGGACCGCCGCGACACCGCCGCGTCACCGCAGCAGCCCCCGAGGAGGCCTCCCGTATGAGTCCCTTCACCGGCTCCGCCGCCCGCACCTCCGAGTGGCGGCATCTGCGGTGCGAGATCACCGACGGCGTCGCCACCGTCACCCTCGCCCGCCCCGAGAAGCTGAACGCCCTCACCTTCGGCGCCTACGCCGACCTGCGCGACCTGCTCGCCGAACTCTCCCGGGAGAGGTCCGTACGGGCCCTGGTGCTGGCCGGCGCCGGCCGCGGCTTCTGCTCCGGCGGCGACGTCGACGAGATCATCGGCGCCACCCTCGCCATGGACACCGCCCAGCTGCTCGACTTCAACCGGATGACCGGGCAGGTCGTCCGGGCCGTCCGCGAGTGCCCCTTCCCCGTGATCGCCGCGGTGCACGGCGTGGCGGCGGGCGCCGGCGCGGTGCTGGCCCTGGCCGCCGACTTCCGGGTGGCCGATCCCACCGCCCGCTTCTCCTTCCTCTTCACCCGCGTGGGGCTCTCCGGCGGCGACATGGGCGCCGCCTACCTCCTGCCCCGCGTCGTCGGCCTCGGCCACGCCACTCGCCTCCTCATGCTCGGCGAGCCGGTCCGCGCCGCCGAGGCCGAGCGCATCGGCCTCCTCAGCCAGCTCACCGACGAGGGCAGCGCCGACGAGGCCGCGCACACCCTGGCCCGCCGCCTGGCCGAGGGCCCGGCCCTGGCCCAGGCCCAGACGAAGGCCCTGCTGACGGCCGAGCTGGACATGCCCCTGTCGGCCGCCGTGGAACTGGACGCGTCGACCCAGGCCCTCCTGATGACCGGCGAGGACTACAGGGAATTCCACGCGGCGTTCACGGAAAAGCGCCCCCCGAAATGGCAGGGCCGCTGATGCCGGCCTCGGGGGCAGCAGGGGCGCGGGGAACTGCGCGACCAGCCCCCACCCACTCGCAGCCGCCAAGAAACCCCACCCACCCCACCCGAATAGCGATCATCGGCGGTGGCCCAGCCGGCCTCTACGCCGCCGCCCTCCTCAAACGCCTGGACCCCACCCGCGACATCACCGTCTGGGAACGCAACGCCCCCGACGACACCTTCGGCTTCGGCGTAGTCCTCTCCGACGAGACCCTCGGCGGCATAGAACACGCCGACCCAGCCGTCCACGAGGCCCTGCAAGCCCACTTCACCCGCTGGGACGACATCGACATCGTCCACCGAGGCACCCGCCACACCTCCGGAGGACACGGCTTCGCCGCCCTGGGCCGCCGCACCCTCCTCCAGATCCTGCACACCCGCTGCCGCGCCCTCGGCGTGGACCTCCGCTTCGGCACCGAGGCCCCGTACCCGTCCTGGCTCTGCGAGACGTACGACCTGGTCATCGCGGCGGACGGCGTGCACAGCGCGACCCGCGAGGCGTACGCGCAGGTCTTCCGGCCGACCGTCGAGACGCACCGCTGCCGCTACATCTGGCTTGCCGCCGACTTCGCCTTCGAGGCGTTCCGTTTCGAGATCGCCGAGACCGAGCACGGCGTGGCGCAACTGCACGGCTACCCGTACGCGCCGGACGCGTCCACCGTCATCGTGGAGATGCGCGAGGAGGCGTGGCGGGCCGCCGGGCTGGACCGGGCCGACGAGCGGGAGTCGGTCGAACGGTGCGCGAAACTCTTCGCGGACGCGCTCGGCGGACGGCCCCTGCGCTCCAACAACTCCACCTGGACGACCTTCCGCACGGTCGTCAACGAGCGCTGGTCGCACGGCAACCTGGTCCTGCTCGGCGACGCCGCGCACACCGCGCACTTCTCCATCGGCTCAGGCACCAAGCTGGCCGTCGAGGACGCGCTCGCGCTGGTCGCCTGCCTGGAGGAACAGCCCGACCAGGAACGGGCGTTGAGGGCGTACGAGGAGGAGCGGCGCCCGGTGGTCGCCTCCACCCAGCGCGCGGCGCGGGCCAGCCTGGAGTGGTTCGAGAACATCGGGCTCCATCTCGACCAGCCCTCCCGGCAGTTCGCCTTCAACCTCCTCACCCGCAGCCGCCGCGTCACCCACGACAACCTCCGCCTGCGCGACGCGCACTTCACCGGCGCGGTGGAGCGGGAGTTCGGCTGCCCTCCCGGCACACCCCCGATGTTCACCCCCTTCCGGCTGCGCGGGCTGACCCTGCGCAACCGGGTCGTCGTCTCCCCGATGGACATGTACTCGGCGACCGACGGCGTCCCCGGCGACTTCCACCTCGTCCACCTGGGCGCCCGGGCCCTCGGCGGCGCCGGCCTCGTGATGACCGAGATGGTGTGCGTCAGCCCCGAGGGGCGGATCACCCCGGGCTGCGCCGGGCTCTGGAACACCCGGCAGGCTGAGGCCTGGCGGCGCACCGTGTCCTTCGTGCACGAGCACGCACCGGGCACGGCCGTCGGCGTGCAGCTCGGGCACTCCGGCCGCAAGGGCTCGACCAAGCTGATGTGGGAGGGCATCGACGAGCCGCTGGACACCGGCAACTGGCCCCTGGTGGCGGCCTCCCCGCTCCCGTACAAGCCGGGCAGCCAGACGCCACGCGCGCTCTTCCGCGCCCAACTCACCGACATCCGGGAGCAGTTCACGTCGGCCGCGCTCAGAGCGGCCCGCAGTGGTTTCGACCTCCTCGAACTCCACTGCGCCCACGGCTACTTGCTCTCCGGCTTCCTCTCGCCGCTGACGAACCGCCGCACCGACCGCTACGGCGGCTCCCTCGACCACCGGCTCCGCTTCCCGCTCGAAGTCTTCGACGCCGTACGGGCGGTGTGGCCGGAGGAGCGGCCCATGACCGTCCGTATCTCCGCGACCGACTGGGCGGACGGAGGCACCACCGCCGAGGACGCCGTCGCGATCGCCCGCGCCTTCGCCGCGCACGGCGCCGACGCGATCGACGTCTCGACGGGGCAGGTCGTCGCGGACGAGCGGCCCGAGTACGGCCGCTCGTACCAGACCCCGTACGCGGACCGCATCCGGCACGAGGTGGGGGTGCCGGTGATCGCCGTCGGCGCCATCTCCTCCTGGGACGACGTCAACTCCCTGATCCTGGCCGGCCGCACCGACCTCTGCGCCCTGGCCCGCCCGCACCTCTACGACCCCCACTGGACGCTCCACGCGGCCGCCGAACAGGGCTACGAGGGACCGGGCGCGCCCTGGCCCGCCCCCTACCGCGCCGGCAGCCGCCGCCCCCACACAGGCCGCACCGACGCCCCCAAACCCCGGCTCACCCTGTCCTAGGCCGGGGGCACCGCCTCGGACTCGGGCGCGTCCAGGTGCGACAGCGCGTACGGGGTGCCGTTGCCGGTCATACGAGGCCCCGCTCCGCCAGCAGCGCGTACACGGCGGCGGCCGACTCGTCGGGCGTCTGGTCCTCGGTGGTGAGGTGGAGCGCGGGGTCGACCGGCGGCTCGTACGGGTCGTCGACACCCGTCAGGCCCTTGAGCCGGCCCGCGGCCTGCCGGGCGTACAGCCCCTTCACGTCGCGCTCGCTGCACACCTCGACCGGCGTGGCGACATGCACCTCGACGTACGGGGTCCCGCTGACGTCGTGGCGCTTGCGGACGGCCTCCCGGCTGTCGGCGTACGGCGCGATGACCGGCACCAGCGCCAGCACCCCGTTGCGGGCGAGGACCTCGGCGACCAGGCCGATGCGCTGCACGTTGGTGTTGCGGTCCGCGCGGGAGAAGCCGAGGCCGGCGGAGAGGAAGCGGCGGATCTCGTCACCGTCGAGGACCTCCACCCGGCGCCCCTCGGCACGCAGCCGGCCGGCGAGGACGCGGGCGATCGTGGTCTTGCCCGCGCTCGGCAGTCCGGTGAGCCAGACCGTGGCTCCCTGGGCCTGGGAGGCCCTGGACGAGGTGGTCATGCGTGGGTTCCTTTCGCGGCGCCGGCGGCGATGCCGTGCCGTTGCTCGTGGAGGGAGGTGAAGAGGGACTCCCAGCGGTGGTGGACGGAGTCCGGGCCGTACGAGGCGGCCGTGAGGACCGCGGCCACGCCCATGTCGGCGCGCAGCACCTCGTCCGCCATCAGCCTGGCCATGGCGTCGGCGAGCGCGTCGGGGTCCTCGGGTGCGACGAGCAGCCCGTCCACGCCGTGCGTCAGCACGTCGGCGGGGCCGGTCGGGCAGTCGAAGCTCACCACGGGGAGGGCGTGGCTCATCGCCTCGATCATCACCATCGGCAGTCCCTCGAAGCGTGAACTGAGCACGTAGAAGGAGGCCTTGGCGAGTTCGTCGTCCAAGCGGTCGGTGTGTCCCATGAGGAACACGTGATTGTAGAGATGGTGTTCTTCGATGAGATGACGAAGTTCCGACTTCTTCTCGCCGCTGCCGTAAATTCTCAGCTGCCAGTCGGGGTAGGTCTCGACGAGCTTCGCCCACGCCGGTATCAGCAGGTCGAAGCCCTTCTGCGGGAAGAGCCGGCCGGCCGCCACCGCGATCTTCGACCTGGGGTCGGCGGGGATCTGGTCGAGGGAGTGCACGGCGTTGGGGATGCGGACGACCCTGGTCCCGGGCAGCAGCGCGGCGTACTCGTCGCGGTCGCGCTCGGTGAGCACGGCGACCGCCGCGAAGCGCGGGTACGTCTCCTGGATGCGCCGCTGGACGTCAGGCTTGTGGGTGCCGAGGTTCATGTGCTCCTGGGCCACGCGCACCACACCGCCGGTGGCGTGTTCCGCTGCCAGGAAGTTCAGCGCGGGCCGGGTGGTGACGAGGACGCCGTCGGTCAACGACCGCAGGTACGCGATGAGCCGGTCCTCGACGTACCGGTTGAAGTAGCGGTAGCCGAACTCGCCCTTGGGGATGTGCCGGGCGGGTGTCTCCAGCCGTTCGCCGCGCCTGCGGTCGCGCCAGCGGCCGAGCAGCCCGGTCGGCGGGGTGTGGGCCCCCTCGCGCAGGTCGACGACGGTGGAGACCCGCACCCGGGGGTCCAGCGGGAACTGGAGGTCGTCGCGGCGGCGCACGGCGCTGACGATCTCCACGGTCCAGCCCGCCGCGACCAGGGAGTTGGCCTGGTTCATCACCGTGCGGATGGTGCCGCCCCGGCCGTACGCGTGCAGCAGCAGATAGCGGATGCGGGGACGCCGGGGGAGCGGTCGACGGTCGGTCATGCGGAGCCTCCCGTGCGGCACTCCAGAGACAGGTTGTCCTTGATCGTGAAGTAGGGCCGCACCCGGAGGTCTCCGCTGCGCTGCTCCGGATACACGAAGATCTTCTTCTTGCCGCGCACGTCGTCGAGGTGCTTCCCGGCGCGCAGTTCGACCGCGCCGTCGGTCAGATGGATGTCCCACTCCTCGACGGCCGCGTAGTCGGCGGCGGCGAGGTCGCCCACGGGCAGCTCGGTCTCGAAACGGTCGCCCTCGACGTCGGCGGCGTAGCGCAGCGTCCGGCCGGGGTGCGCCCGGCGGGTGAGGACGAGGCGCCAGGTCCCGTCCGCCGGGACCCCGTGGAGGCGTCCGACCAGTCTGATGTGTCCGTCGCGCGGCCAGACCTCGGCCATCTCGGCGTGCGGCTTCACTGGGTGTAGCCCCACGCTTCGCACATCGGCCGCAGGAGATCGGGGACGTCCTCCTCGGCGGGCAGCGCCCGCCCGGCCTGCACCTGACCGGTCCTGATCTTGTCCCGCCAGTCGCCGAGGCCCTTGACGACCTGGGCGTCGTCCTTCCTGCCGTAGTCGAGCATGGAGGGCTCGAAGTCGATGTCGAGGTACGCGCACAGCCGCCGCAGTTCCTTCTCCGCGTCGGCGGTGAGGTCCTCGTACCGCACGGTGTACCCGCCGGTGGTGCCCTCGCGTGCCCTCTCGACGGCCTTCATGTAGCGCAGCGCGTCCGCGGCGGCCTCGTCGTAGGTGCGCTTGTCGGGGTCGCCCTCGTGCCAGGACTGGGCGATGGAGACCGGGTGGCGCAGCAGGAACACGAAGCGGGCGTCCGGCCAGCAGTCCCGGATGCGCTCGTACACGAAGGCGTTGCTCGGGGTCTTCTCGACGATGAAGTCCTTGCCCGATCTGACCAGTTCGCGGTGCATGACCCGGTCCCACAGCAGATGCTCCAGGTCACCGCGTTCCAGATCGAGTGCGCTCATCGCCTTCCGGGAGAGCGTGCTGCCGTAGCCGACCTCCAGGCGGCGTATGTGCAGTTCGTGGGGGGAGTGCAGGCGCGGGTGCGCGTTCAGGAGCATCCGCAGCAGGGTGGAGCCCGAGCGCACGGGCGACATGATGAAGACCGGCCGCCTGAGCAGCCGGTCCGTGGCGAGGTCCTCGGGAGCCGGACATCGGTACACCGCCGTGGGCTTCTTCGCGGCCCGCTTCGGCGCCGTGGCCTTGGGCGCGGCGGACGCGACCGGGGCGGCCTTGCGTACGTGCAGACCGGTGGTGGCGGCGAGGGCACGGTTCAGGGTGCGCATGAGGCTCATGCGTCAGGATGGTAAGTAAAGATTCTGAGAAGACCGAAGCAGGAACCTGAGGGTTCCCTGAGTGAACGAAAACGTTCCAGGTCTTTACGCTCCGACGTCCACGAACCTGGCTCCCGCGTCCCTCAGCCGCGCGTGCAGCGCCCGGAACACAGCCGCCGAGCGTGCCCCCGGCCAGTCCGCGGGCAGCAGTTCGGCGGGCAGCCCGGGGTCCACGTACGGCAGGTGGCGCCAGGAGTCGAGAGCCAGCAGATAGTCGCGGTACGCCTCCTCCGGTCCGGTCTCCTCGTGCCGCTCCCAGGCGTGCAGCACGGGCGCGTGCCGGTCGAGGAACGCCTCGTGCTGCTTGGCGATCCCGGCCAGGTCCCACCACCGCGCCACCGCCTCGGCGGTCGCCGCGAACCCCAGGTGCTCGCCCCGGAACAGGTCCACGTACGGGTCGAGCCGCAGCCGGGTCAGGGTGTGGCGAGTCTCCTCGTACAGCCGGGCCGGCGCGATCCACACGCCCGGCGCCGCCGTGCCGAAGCCCAGTCCGGCCAGCCGGGAGCGCAGCACGTGCCGCTTCTGCCGCTCCGACTCGGGCACCGAGAATACGGCCAGCACCCAGCCCTCGTCCCGCTCGGGCGCCGTCGCGTAGATCCGCCGGTCGCCGTCCTCCAGGAGCTGCCGCGCGTCGTCCGACAGCGCGTACCCGGCCGCCCCCGCCGTGGTGCGGGCCGGCAGCAGCAGGCCGCGCCGCTTCAGCCGGGACACCGAGGAGCGGACGGAGGGCGCGTCGACACCGACCGCGGCGAGCAGGCGGATCAGCTCGGAGACGGGCACGGGGCCCGGCACCGAACGGCCGTAGGCGCCGTAGAAGGTGACGATGAGCGAACGTGGTGCGTGCTGTTCGGACACGTTGATCATTTTAGGTCTTCGGTATCACTGCTGGTCACCTTGGGTGCGCAGCCGGAACCGCTGGAGTTTGCCGGTCGCCGTGCGCGGCAGCGCGTCCAGGAACACGAACTCGCGCGGACATTTGTACGGCGCCAGCCGCGCCTTGAGGAACGCGCGCAGCGCCTCGCCGTCCCGGCGCGCGCCCGCCGCGACCACCACATGGGCGACGACGACCTGGCCGCGCGCCTCGTCCGGCCGCCCCACCACCGCCGTCTCCACCACGTCCGGATGGCGCATCAGCGCCTCCTCGACCTCGGGGCCCGCGATGTTGTACCCGGCCGAGATGATCATGTCGTCGGCGCGCGCCACATAGCGGAAGTAGCCGTCCGGCTCACGGATGTAGGTGTCCCCCGTGATGTTCCAGCCGTCGCGCACGTACTCCCGCTGCCGCTCGTCCGCCAGGTAGCGGCACCCGACCGGGCCGCGGACCGCGAGCAGCCCCCGCTGCCCGTCGGGCACCGGCTTCCCCTCCGCGTCCTGCACCCGCGCCCGCCAACCCGGTACGGGCACACCCGTCGTCCCCGGCCGTACGGCGTCGTCGGCCGCCGAGATGAAGATGTGCAGCAGCTCGGTCGCGCCGATGCCGTTGATGATTCGGAGCCCTGTCCGCTCGTGCCAGGCCCGCCAGGTGGCCTCCGGCAGGTTCTCGCCCGCCGACACGCACCGCCGGAGCGACGAGATGTCGTACGGGTTCGACCCGCCCGCCCCTTCCGCACCGGCCGACCCGTTCAGCTCGCCCAGCATCGCCCGGTAGGCGGTCGGCGCGGTGAACAGCACCGACACCCCGTGTTCGGCGATCGCCGGCAGCAACTGCTTCGGGCCCGCCTGTTCGAGCAGCAAGGCGCTGGCGCCGGCCCGCATCGGGAAGACGACGAGACCGCCGAGGCCGAACGTGAAGCCGAGCGGCGGAGAGCCCGTGAACACGTCGTCCGCCCGGGGCCGCAGCACATGGGCGGAGAAGGTGTCCGCGACCGCCAGCAGATCCCGGTGGAAGTGGACACACCCCTTGGGCCGCCCGGTCGTCCCGGAGGTGAAAGCGATGAGCGCCACGTCGTCGGCCGCCGTGTCCACCGCCGCGTACGGGCCGTGCGCCCCGTCCGCCGACGGCAGCCCGAACAGGTCGTCGGGCCCGTCCCCGCCGAACGTGGTGATCCTCAAGCCCGGGACATCCGCCTTCACGAGGTCGTCGACGTACCGCAGGTCGCACAGCGCGAAGGACACCCGCGCCAGCTCGCAGACGGTCGCCAGCTCCTGGGGCCGCTGCTGCGCCAGGACCGTCACCGCGACCGCCCCCGCCTTGAGCACCGCCAGCCAGCACGCGGCCAGCAGGGGCGTGCTGGGCCCGCGCAGCAGCACCCGGTTGCCGGGCACCACCCCGAGGGACGACGTGAGGGCGTGGGCGATCCGGTCGACACGGGCCCCGAGTTCGCCGTAGGTCCAGGTCTCCCCGGCGGGCGTGCGGAACACCGGCCGCTCGGGCTCGCCCCCGGCGAGCAGCTCGGCGGCGGCGTTCAGCCGGCCCGGATAGCGCAGTTCAGGGAGGTCGAAGGACAGCTCGGGCCACTGGTCCGGCGGCGGGAGACAGTCCCGGGCGAAGGTGTCGAAATGGGCGGTGACCCTGGAATTCATGACGTTCGCCCCCTGCTGTGGTCCCTGCCGAAATGGGCTCGCACGGAGTGCCGGACCGGCCCGGCGTGGGTGGGCTCGCACCAGCGAGCGTATCGCCTTGGTGACGGCAGTCAACAGTTCGCGATAACCTCGGCAGTGGCCCCCTGGGGGAGAAGGGACGGGCAATGACCGCATTCTCGCTCGAACCGGAACGGCTCGCCTGGCGCGCCGAACTGCGCGCCCTGGCCGTCGAACGGCTGCGCCCCCTGGCCGACAAGGGCGAGCCCGGCCACGTCAACCGCCCCCTCGTCGCCGAACTCGGCCGACTCGGGCTGCTCTCCCGGCTGTTCACCTCGGGCGCGCTCGACCTGTGCCTGATGCGCGAGTCCCTGGCGTACGTCTGCACCGAGGCCGAGACGGCGCTGGCCCTCCAGGGGCTGGGCGCCCACCCGGTGCACGCCCACGGCACCGAGGCGCAGCGGGCCCGCTGGCTGCCCCGGGTGAGCGACGGCGACGCGGTCGCGGCCTTCGCGCTCAGCGAGCCGGGCGCCGGTTCGGACGCCGCCGCCCTCTCCCTGCGCGCGGAACCCGACGGCCCCGGCCGCTGGCGGCTCACCGGCGAGAAGTGCTGGATCTCCAACGCCCCCGAGGCCGACCTCTACACCGTCTTCGCCCGCACCACCCCGGACGCCGGCTCCCGCGGGGTGACCGCCTTCCTGCTCCCGGCCGACCGCCCCGGCCTCACCGGCACCCCCCTCGACATGCTCTCGCCGCACCCCATCGGCGCCCTCGCCCTCGACGCCGTCCCCGTCACCGCCGACGACGTCCTCGGCACACCCGACCACGGCTTCCGGGTCGCCATGGCCACCCTCAACCTCTTCCGCCCGAGCGTCGGCGCCTTCGCGGTCGGCATGGCCGAGGCCGCCCTGGACGCCACCCTCGCGCACACCGCCCGCCGGGACGCCTTCGGCGGCAAGCTGCGGGACCTCCAGACCGTCTCCCACCAGGTCGCCGAGATGGCGCTGCGCACGGAGGCGGCCCGCCTCATGGTCTACGCGGCGGCGACGGCGTACGACGCGGGGGACCCGGACGTGCCGCGCCGGGCCGCGATGGCGAAGCTGCTGGCCACGGAGACCGCGCAGTACGTCGTCGACGCGGCCGTCCAGTTGCACGGGGCGCGGGCGCTGCGGCGCGGCCATCTGCTCGAACACCTCTACCGGGAGGTGCGGGCGCCCCGCATCTACGAGGGGGCGAGCGAGGTGCAACGGACGGTCATCGCCAAGGAGTTGTACCGGCGGACGGTGCCGGAGGGGAGGCCGTCATGAGCGTCGAACGGGTGAACCCGGCCGACCTGTCGCCCCCCACCGGGTTCTCCCACGCCGTCGTCGCCACCGGAAGCCGGGTCGTGTTCCTGGCGGGCCAGACCGCGCTCGACGCGGACGGCAAGGTGGTGGGGGAGACGCTGGAGGAGCAGTTCGAACGGGCCCTCGGCAATCTGCTGACCGCGCTGGAGGCCGCCGGCGGCACACCGGCCGACCTCGCCCGGGTCACGGTCTACGCGACGGATGTCGCCGACTACCGGCGCCGGGCTCCCCAACTGGGCGGTATCTGGCGGAGGTTGGCGGGCCGCGACTATCCCGCGATGGCGGTCGTCGGCGTCGTACGGCTCTGGGACGAACGGGCGCTGGTGGAACTGGACGGTTTCGCCGTCCTGCCGTAGTCCCGGCGCGCGGTGGGTGTCAGGCCGCGACCGCGAGGCGGCTCGGCGCGACGATGCTGCCGTCGGGCAGGATCTCCCCGGTGTCGTCGAACACGATCGCCCCGTTGCAGAGCAGGTTCCAGCCCTGCTCGGGGTGGAAGGCGACGACGCGCGCGGCATCGCGGTCGGAGCTGTCGGCCGAGGGGCACAGGGGCTGGTGTGAACACATGGCGCGCCTCCACGTCGTTGTCGAGTACCGGCGGTGCGTCACCGCCTCGCACTAGAGACCATGCCCGCGCCCGGAACTCATCGCCAGAGCCCGGCGGGAGACGTGACAGCACCCGGACGTGCCGTGACAGGACGCGGACATAAGCACGCCCGCACGGCACAAACGCGGTGGTTGGTTCGGCGGAACGGCGCGCCGACCGAAGGGTGATGATCACAAGATCGCACGGGGGCGGCCGGTACCTCTGGAACCTCGCTGGAACCCCGTCCAAGGAGGTACCCCCCATGCCCGTGTCCTCTCTCCTCGCGCGCGTCCCCCGGCTGCTCGGCGCGGCCGGCGGCGCCGCGCTGCTGCTGCTCGCCGCCGCCCCGTCCGCCGGTGCCACGATCGAGCCGTCCGAGACGGTGACCATCGACCCCACCGGGCTCGTCGCCCCGGACGGCACCCTCACCCTGTCCGGCACCTACCGCTGTCTCGGCGGCAACGGTCCCGTCTTCGTCTCGTCCTCGCTCCAGCAGGGCGAGAGCCAGGTCCGCAAGGGCGTCGGCGGCACCTCGGCGGTGTGCGACGGGGCCGACCACGCATGGACCAACAGCGACAAGGCCGACCCGGGCCGCTACCGGCCGGGCCCCGCCCGGGTGGAGGCCACCGTCATGGAACTCTCGGGCAGCGGCCTGCCCCTGCCCAGATTCCACGCCGTCCGGCACCAGGACATCACCCTCGTCGAGGGCTGAGCCGCGGGCCGGCGTGGTCGGCGACGCCACGCGACCGGCGGAGCCACGACGGACGCGAAGGCGGCCCCGGTGGTGGGTGGTGCACCGGAGCCGCCTTCTCCCTGCCAGGGCCCGCTACTTGAGCAGGTGGACCCGCTGGGTCGTCAGGTCGTAGCGGGCGCCGACGACGGCCACCTCGCCCGCCTTCAGCTTCGCGGCGATGTCGGCGTCGGCCGTCAGCTTGGAGCGGACGAGCCGGACGTTCGCGTCGATGGTCGCCGCGACCCGGGCGTCGCCGGTCACGCTGTGGTCGATGGCCGGAGCGATCTCGTCGGCGAGGTACTGGATGCCGCTCGGCAGTTCCTCACCGCTCTCGTCCACCGCGATGGCCGCCTTCACGGCGCCGCAGGACTGGTGACCGAGCACCACGACCAGCGGGATCTTCAGTTCGAGGACGCCGTACTTGACGCTGCCGAGCACGGACTGGTCCAGCACCTCGCCCGCGCTGCGCACGGTCATCAGGTCGCCGAGGCCCTGGTCGAAGACCAGCTCCGGGGGGACCCGGGAGTCGATACAGCCGAGGACGAGCGCGAAGGGCTGCTGACCGGTCGTCAGGGCCTTGCGTACGGCGTAGTCCTCGTCGGGGTGCCGCTCGTGGAAGGTCCGCCAGCGGCGGTTGCCCTTCGACAGCTCCTTCAGCGCCTCGTCCGCCGTCTTCGGCCGCGTACGGGTGGCGGCGGAGGGCGAGGGGGTGGGGCGGGAGGAGCGGGACACGGGCTCGGCGTCGGCGGGGAAGGCACCGACCGCGAGACCGCCGCCGAGTACGGCGGTACCGGCCAGCGCGGCGCGCAGGAGTGAGCGTCGGCCGCGCGGCTTGGCGTGGGTTATCGGGGCGTCCGCGCTGGTGGCGGTCGCCTCGGCGCCGTCGCCTCTGTGGGGTGTTGCGTCAGAGTTCACGGGCAGGAACGTACGTCCGGCCTAAACGCTCAAGTGTTCAAGTTGTCGAATCATGGACGTGCGTTGATCAATCATGGCCGTCCCTTGAATCGCTCTTGGCCACTTCAAGAAGGGTTTTTGGACAGCCCGTCTTCTGGTGTTCGACTACGCCCTCAGGTCCGGTGCGCGAAGACCACCAGGTTCTCCGTGTAGTCCATGACCGTGCGGTCGTAGGCGCCCGCGCAGGTGATCAGCCGGACCTCGGGTCGGTTGGCGTCGGCGTACACCCGCTTGTCGGGGAAGTCGTCCTTCGCGAACGTCTCCAGGGCGTCGACCACGAAGGACACCCTGGTCCGGTCGGAGCGCACGACGTGGAAGACGTCGCCCTTCTCCAGTTCGCTGAGTTCCGCGAAGACCGCCGGTGAGGTCGCCGTGTCGACGTGCCCGGCGATGATCGAGGTGCCCGTCTCCCCGGGGACGGCACCCTCGGCGTGCCAGCCGACGAGGTTCACGTCGTCGGCGGGCGGGGCGTCGAGCTGCCCGGAGCGGCCGACGGCGAGGGGCACGAAGGGGGCGCTCACCCGGATCTCGGGGATGAGCAGCCGGACCGGTCTGACCCGGGGCGACTGCCGGCGCCGGTCCGCCGGGCTTTCGACGGGCGCGGCCTCCTCGTCGGGGGAGGCGGGCGCGGCCTGCGGGGCGTGCCGCGCGTCCGGCGGGCGGGAGATGTCGGACGAGGAGTCCTCGCCGCCGAACAGGCTCACCGCCAGGATCAGCAGGACCACGGCGCTCAGCACGGTCAGATTGACGCGGGTGCCGGGGGGAGAGGGGTGGGCTGCCATGGGGAACCACCTCACAGGTACGGCAGCAGAGCGGAACAGACGGAAGGGCGGCGCGCGGTGACCGCACGCCGGAACGCCGGCCGGGGCGCACGCCGGAACGCCGGCCGGGCCGCCACACGACACACGGTGTGGCGGCCGCGGCTCGCTATCGCGCCAGGTATCGCGCCCGGCATGGGCTCAGGCCACGCTTCCGGCGGTCTTCTTGCGGCGCAGGGCGTACATGCCCGTACCGGCCACCGCGAGGACCGCCATCCCGCCCGCGGTCACCGCCGGCGAGGCGAGCGCGCCGCCACCGGTGTGCATCCCGCCGCGCGGCTTGTCGTGGTCGCCCTTCCAGGCTCCCGCGTCCTCGCCGTCCTTCCAGGAGCCCTTCTCGTGCTCGTCCTTCCAGGACTCCTTGTCGTTCCCGCCCTTCCACGAGTCCTTGGCGTGGTCGCCGTTCCAGGACTCCTTGGTGGACTCCTCCTCCTTGTCGTAGCCCCCGGCGCCGGGCTTGCCGGCCCGCTCGGAGTCCCACTGCCCCGTGTCGCCCGGAGCGGTCAGCGCACCGCCACCCGTGTGAACCCCGCCGCGCGGGCCGTCGTGGCTGCTGTCCTTGCCGTGTTCCTTGCTGTAGCCATTGTCCTTGTGCTCCCACTCGTCACCGTCGGCGTAGGCGCCGGGAGCGGTGACGGCGAGGACGGCGGCCGCCGCCCCGGTGACGAGCAGCATGCGGGCAGAACGCATCTGATGGTCCTTCCGCCGGCAGCCGGGCAGCTGGTGCTTCGTCAGCTGACTTGACCCGACTCCGACGTGATCCACCGTCAGCCGGATCGCACTCCACCACCACTCAGGGCGCTCAGCCGGGTGAACCGGGGGCCGGGTCCCCGAAGGCCTCCAGAATGCGTTCGGCGGCCAGTGTCGCCGTCAACTCGCCGTCCCTGACCCGCTGTTCGAGGCCGGGCGCCAGAGAACGCACGCCGGGGTGGGTGCGCAGCCGGTCGAGGAGTTCGTCGCGGACCATCGACCACGTCCAGTCGATCTGCTGCTCCCGGCGCTTGGCGGTGAGGCGGCCGGTGGAGTCCAGGAGCGTGCGGTGCTGCTCCAGACGCTCCCAGACGGCGTCCAGGCCGGTCGACTCGCGGGCGCTGCAGCTCAGCACCGGCGGCGTCCAGGCCGCGTCCTTGCCGTGCATCAGCCGCAGGGCACCCGCCAGCTCCCGTGCCGCCGTGCGGGCGTCCCGCTCGTGCGGGCCGTCCGCCTTGTTGACGGCGAGCACGTCGGCCAGCTCCAGGACCCCCTTCTTGATGCCCTGGAGCTGGTCGCCGGTGCGGGCGAGAGTGAGGAGCAGGAAGGAGTCGACCATGTTCGCGACGGCCGTCTCGGACTGGCCGACCCCCACCGTCTCCACCAGCACCACGTCGTAGCCGGCCGCCTCCATCACCACGATCGACTCGCGGGTCGCCTTGGCCACGCCGCCGAGCGTGCCGGCCGTGGGGGAGGGCCGGACGAAGGCCGCCGGGTCGACGGCCAGCCGCTCCATCCGGGTCTTGTCACCGAGGATCGAGCCACCCGTACGGCTCGACGACGGGTCCACCGCCAGCACCGCCACCCGGTGCCCCAGCGAGGTCAGCATCGTGCCGAACGCGTCGATGAACGTGGACTTGCCGACGCCCGGCACCCCGCTGACCCCGATCCGCCGGGCCCGGCCGCTGTGCGGCAGCAGTGTCGTCAGCAGCTCCTGGGCCAGGGCCCGGTGCTGCGGCCGGGTGGACTCGACGAGGGTGATCGCACGGGCCACGATCGCCCGCTTCCCGTCGAGCACACCCTTGGCGTAGGTGTCGACATCGATCACAGGTCGAGCCCGAGCTCGTCCGACAGCCCCTTCACCAGGTCGTACGCCGCGTCCGGGATGACCGTGCCGGGCGGGAAGACGGCCGCCGCGCCCATCTCCAGGAGCGTGGGCACGTCCTGGGGCGGGATCACCCCGCCGACCACGATCATGATGTCCTCGCGGCCCTCCTCGGCCAGCTGCTCCTTGAGCGCCGGTACGAGGGTGAGGTGGCCCGCGGCCAGCGACGACACCCCGACGATGTGCACGTCCGCCTCGACGGCCTGACGGGCGACCTCGGCCGGGGTCTGGAACAGCGGGCCGACGTCGACGTCGAAGCCGAGGTCGGCGAAGGCGGTGGCGATGACCTTCTGGCCCCGGTCGTGGCCGTCCTGGCCCATCTTGGCGACCAGGATGCGCGGCCGGCGGCCCTCGGCCTCCGCGAAGGACTCCACCAGGCTCCGGGTGCGCTCCACGTTCGGGGACTCACCTGCTTCGTTGCGGTACACGCCGGAGATCGTACGGATCTGGCTCGCGTGCCGGCCGTAGACCTTCTCCAGGGCGTCGGAGATCTCGCCGACGGTGGCCTTGGCGCGGGCCGCGCGCACCGCCAGCTCCAGCAGGTTGCCCTCGCCGCCGGCCGCCCGGGTGAGGGCGTCGAGGGCGTCCCGACAGGCGGTCTCGTCGCGCTCCGCGCGCAGCCGCCGCAGCTTCTCGATCTGCTGGGTCCGCACGGAGGAGTTGTCAACCTTGAGCACGTCGATCTGCTCGTCGCTGTCGACCCGGTACTTGTTGACGCCGATGACGGGCTGGCGCCCGGAGTCGATGCGGGCCTGGGTGCGGGCCGCCGCCTCCTCGATGCGCAGCTTGGGGATGCCCGCGTCGATGGCCTTCGCCATGCCGCCCGCCTGCTCGACCTCCTGGATGTGCTGCCAGGCCCGGCGGGCGAGGTCGTACGTCAGCTTCTCCACGTAGGCGCTGCCGCCCCACGGGTCGATGACCCGGGTGGTGCCGGACTCCTGCTGGATGAGGAGCTGGGTGTTGCGGGCGATGCGCGCGGAGAAGTCGGTGGGCAGCGCGAGCGCCTCGTCGAGCGCGTTGGTGTGCAGCGACTGGGTGTGGCCCTGGGTGGCCGCCATCGCCTCGACGCACGTACGCGTGACGTTGTTGAAGACGTCCTGCGCGGTCAGCGACCAGCCCGAGGTCTGCGAATGGGTGCGCAGGGACAGCGACTTGGCGTTCTGCGGGTCGAACTGCTTCACCAGCTTCGCCCACAGCAGGCGGGCCGCGCGCAGCTTGGCGACCTCCATGAAGAAGTTCATGCCGATCGCCCAGAAGAACGACAGGCGGGGCGCGAACGCGTCCACGTCCAGGCCGGCCTCCCGGCCCGCACGGATGTACTCCACCCCGTCCGCGAGCGTGTACGCCAGCTCCAGGTCGGCCGTCGCACCCGCCTCCTGGATGTGGTAGCCGGAGATCGAGATGGAGTTGTAGCGCGGCATCCTCTGCGAGGTGAAGGCGAAGATGTCGGAGATGATCCGCATCGACGGCTTCGGCGGGTAGATGTAGGTGTTGCGGACCATGAACTCCTTGAGGATGTCGTTCTGGATGGTCCCGGCCAGCTTCTCGGGCGGCACGCCCTGTTCCTCGGCCGCCACGATGTAGAGCGCGAGCACGGGCAGCACCGCGCCGTTCATCGTCATCGACACGGTCATCCTGTCCAGCGGGATGCCGTCGAAGAGCTGCCGCATGTCGAGGATCGAGTCGATCGCCACGCCCGCCATGCCGACGTCACCGGTCACGCGCGGGTGGTCGCTGTCGTAGCCCCGGTGGGTGGGCAGGTCGAAGGCGACGGACAGGCCCTTCTGCCCGGCCGCCAGGTTGCGGCGGTAGAAGGCGTTGGACTCCTCCGCGGTCGAGAAACCCGCGTACTGGCGGATCGTCCAGGGCTGGTTGACGTACATCGTCGGGTACGGGCCGCGCAGATACGGAGCCATGCCCGGGTAGGTGCCCAGGAAGTCCAGGCCCTCCAGGTCCTGCCCGGTGTAGAGCGGCTTGACCGGGATGCCCTCCGGGGTCTCCCACAGCGGATGGTCACCGCCGGCCGCCTTCTCGACCGCCGTACGCCACTCGTCGGCGCCGCCGTCGACGGACGGGGAGCCCAGCTCGATCCCGGTGAAGTCGGGGACGGAGGGGCCGGAAGGGGCGGTCATCAGGACACTCCCATGCGGTCGAGGGCGGCGGTCAGGACGGCCACGGCGTCGCAGCCCGCGAAGACGTACGCGTCGACGTCGGCGTACTGCCCGGGGCGCCCGGCGAGGAAGACGTGCGAGGCGCCTGCGGCCTTCAGCCCGGCGGCCTCGGTCGCGGCCCGCTCCTCGTACAGGGCGTCGCTGGAGCACAGGCACGCCTCGCCGGCGCCGCTCTCCTCGAACGTGCCCTCGGTGACGGGCTCGATGCCGCCCGCCTGGAAGAGGTTCGCGGCGAAGGTGAGCCGGGCGGTGTGGGCGGCGGCCGGGCCGAGGGCGGCCAGGTAGATCCGGGGGCGGGAGCCCGTCGCGGCGAGGTGGGCGTCCGAGCGGGCCCGCAGCGCCTCGTACGTCTCGTCGCGGGTGACGCGCGGCAGACCGCCGGACGGCGGCTCGGGCGCGGGTCGGCGGACGACCGGCTTCTCCGCCAGGTGCGGGAACTCGCTGACGCCGGTGATGGGTTCGCGGCGCTTGGCGAGCCTGCCGGTCCGGGCCTCCCAGGTGTCGGCGAGGTCGCGGCCGAGGTCCCCCGAGCGCAACGCGGCCGCCTGGCCGCCGAGTCGCTCGATCCGCTGGAAGAACTCCCAGCCCGCGTGGGCGAGTTCGTCGGTGAGGCGCTCCACGTACCAGGAGCCGCCCGCCGGGTCGATCACCCGGGCGAGGTGGGACTCCTCGATGAGGATCGTGGAGGTGTTGCGGGCGATGCGTCGCGCGAACGCGTCCGGCAGGCCCAGCGCGTGGTCGAACGGCAGCACGGTGACGGAGTCGGCGCCGCCCGCGCCTGCGGCCAGCGTGGCGATGGTCGTGCGCAGCATGTTCACCCACGGGTCGCGGCGCGTCATCATCACCGTCGAGGTCACCGCGTGCTGGGTCTGTGCCCCGGCGGCGGGTGCCCCGCACACCTCGGCGACCCGGGCCCAGAGCCGGCGCGCGGCGCGCAGCTTGGCGATCGTCAGGAACTGGTCGGCGGTGGCCGCGTAGCGGAACTCCAGCTGCGCGCAGGCCTGTTCGACGCTCAACCCGGCGCCGGTCAGCTCCCGCAGATACGCGACACCGGTGGCGAGGGAGGCGCCCAGCTCCTGCGCCGCCGAGCCGCCGGCCTCGTGGTACGGCAGGGCGTCCACGGTCAGGGCCCGCAGCCCCGGGTACTCCTCGGCGCACCGCCGCGCGAGGTCGACGACGGGTGCGGTGTCGTAGGTCTGTCCGGTGCGGGCCTCGTGGCCGAGGGGATCCGCGCCCAGGTTGCCGCGCGCTGCCGCCCCGGTGACGCCCCGCTCGGCGTACAGCCGCAGCAACTCCCGTGCGGCGGGCTCCACTTCGGCGCCCGCGTCGAGGACGACGGGGGCGAGGTCGAGGTGGACGCCGTCGAGGATCCGGCCGAGCGACGCCACCGGGGCGCCGCCCTCGCCGAGCACCAGCCACAGGGAGGTGACGCCGTTCTCCAGATCCGCGAGCACCGCGTCGCCGTCCGCCGCCGTGTGGCGCTGGCGTACGTCCCAGCCGGCGGCGGTGTTGCCCGTGGCCCGGCCTCCTCGTACGAAGGGCGCGAAGCCGGGGTGGCCGGAGGGGGGCGCGGTGTCGCGCGCGGTGTAGAGAGGACGGGTGCGCAGCCCGTCCTCCAGCGCGGTGGACAGGGCTTCCTCGGCCTGAGCGCCCTCGACGTCCTTGCCCGACTTGCGCAGCACGCCCGCAACGAGGCGCTGCCACTGCTCGTGGGTTGCGTCAGGGAACTCGGCGGCCAGCTCAAGCCCGTCGTCAGGCAGGACCGTCATGCTCGGATGCTAGGCCAGAGGCGCAAAGGAGCAGGAGGGGGCGCGGCTGTGACCTTGCCCTCTCCGGGACGACCTTGAAATCGGGCGGGTTACCTGCCGGTCACTTGTCGGCCGGCGGTGAACGTCGTGGGGCCGCCCGTCGTACCTCGTGCCACGCGGCCCGTGCGCCCCCGCGGCGCGGTCACCGGGCCGACCGAGGACAGGAGCGACCCATGGCCGAGAAGTACTTCACCGTGTCCGGCATGAGCTGCGGCCACTGTGCCGCGAGCGTGACCGAGGAGGTCGTCGCGGTGCCCGGTGTCGTCGAGGTCGATGTCGACGTACGGGCCGGCCTGGTGACCGTACGCGGGGAGACGGTCGACGACGCGGCGGTGCGCGCGGCGATCGTCGAGGCGGGCTACGAGGTCGCGGAGGTCGTACGGCAGGCCGCCGCCTGAGCCGTCCCGAGCCTGCCCGTGGCGGCAGGGAAAGGCATCGGTTCATTGCCGGAACACGGCAATGAACCGGTCCCCCCGTCCGTGTGAGGATTCCGTCAAGCCGGAGACCGGCGGCGGGACGGGAAGGGGGACGGCGCGTATGGCCTGGTTCTTCGGACCCGGCATCACGGGGGTCGTGCTGCTCGTCCCGTCGCCGGTCTCGACGGGGTGTCGGAGGGCGCGTTCGACGGCGTGCCGGCCGGCGTCCTGGAGGGACGGCTGTCGTTGCCGGTCGTCGCCGGATTCCTGGCGGCGACCGGTTCCGGCGGCGTCCTCGCGACCGAACTGCTCGACGCGGGGCCCGTCGTCGGCGGGTGCGGCGCGGTCCTCGGGGCCGGCACGGCCTGGCTGACGTACGGCTTCGGCCGGGCCCTGACGCGCCGTCAGAGATGCTCGTCGAGGTGCTGCCGCAGGTCGTCGCCATGGCGTCCGAACCGCTCGCGGCGGTGGGCGGGATGACGGTCGTCTCCGCCCACGGCGCCGCCCGTATTTCCGCGCGCGGTCGCCGACAACGTCGCTCACGGGCTCGAACTCCTCGGCTCCACCACGGGAGTCGACCTCGCTGAGCTGCTGAGGGAAATGGGCAGCGCTTTACCGATTGTGTGATTTTACCTTTTCGGATTGCGCTAGACTCCCTTCCCGGGCGTCGATGCTCTGTTGAGCGCTTATTTGCTCATTCGTTCGAGTGGTGGTCGGCGGCAGTGCCGACGGCGTGTGGGGGGCGTGACATGGGTCGAGTCATCCGCGTACGCGTCGTGAACGCCGCTCGCGACGCCGTTCCCGATACCGGCCGCGCCGCGGGTCCGAGCGAACACCCCGCGTACTGACGCCCCTTCCGCCGCACGCGGAGGAGTCTGTCCGGCAGGTCTCGCGTGCCCGCGCACTCCTGCGCGCGGCCGGACTTCCCTCAGGCACAGACGCCGTCACCGCACTCGTCAACGGAGGACAGACGCCCGTGCATCACACCACAGCCATGCTCATCGAGCTCGGGGCGATCATCCTCGCCCTGGGAATACTGGGCCGCCTCGCCGGACGGGTGGGCTTCTCGCCCATACCCCTCTACCTGCTCGCCGGCCTCGCCTTCGGTCACGGCGGCATCCTCCCCCTGCAGGCGAGCGAGGAGTTCGTCGCCACCGGCGCCGAGATAGGCGTCATCCTGCTGCTGCTCCTGCTCGGCCTGGAGTACAGCGCCTCCGAACTCGTCACCAACCTCAAGTCCCAATACCCCTCCGGCGCGGTCGACTTCGTCCTCAACGCGGCGCCGGGCGCCGCGATGGCGCTGCTGCTGGGCTGGGGCCCGGTTGCTGCGGTCGCCCTGGCCGGCGTCACCTGGATCTCCTCCTCCGGCGTCATCGCCAAGGTCCTCGGCGATCTGCGCCGCCTCGGCAACCGCGAGACCCCGGTCGTGCTGAGCATCCTGGTCCTCGAAGACCTCTCGATGGCCGTCTACCTGCCGATCCTCACCGCCCTGCTCGCCGGGGTGAGCCTCGCGGGCGGCACCCTGACGCTGCTGATCGCGCTGGGCACGGTCGGCGCCGTCCTCTATGTCGCCCTCCGTCACGGCCGGTTGATCAGCCGGGCGGTCTCCTCCGACAACGCCGAGATGCTCCTGCTGGTCGTGCTCGGTCTCACCCTCGTCGTCGCCGGGATCGCCCAGCACCTCCAGGTGTCGGCCGCCGTGGGCGCGTTCCTCGTCGGCATCGCGCTGTCCGGTGAGGTCGCCGAGGGGGCCAGCAGCATCCTGACCCCGCTGCGGGACCTCTTCGCCGCCGTCTTCTTCGTCTTCTTCGGCCTGCACACCGACCCCGCCGACATCCCGCCCGTCCTCCTCCCCGCCCTCGCGCTGGCCGCCGTCACCACCCTGACGAAGATCGCCACCGGGTACTGGGCCGCGCGTCGGGCCGGGATCTCGGCCAAGGGCCGGTGGCGCGCGGGCGGAACCCTGGTCGCGCGGGGCGAGTTCTCCATCGTCATCGCCGGCCTGGCCGTCGGGGTCGAGCCCCGCGTCGGTCCGCTCGCGACCGCGTACGTGCTCCTCCTCGTCGTCCTCGGCCCCCTCACCGCCCGCTGGACCGAACCCCTCGCCACCCGGCTCACGCGCCGCCGCCGGGCGGTCGCGGCCGGGGAGACGCCGACGGCTGAGGCCGAACCCACGACCGAGGCGGTGCACGCGAACGCCTGAGGGGAAGGTGGGCCGCGGCCGCGCACGGGGACCGACCGGAGGCCAGGCGACCCGGCGCCGACACCAGCGGCATCCGGTCGCCCTCGAACCGGACGGTGGAGAGAACGGGGGGAGAGCATGAGCAGCGGGCACGTGAGCGACAGGGGTGTGCAAGGGAGCATCGTGGACGGCAGGGTGGGGCGGGGGGGGAGAACGGTGGACGGCAGGGGGGCGGGGAGCGTGGTGAATGACCGGAGCGGCGCGGGCGGGCGGAACGCGGTTGGTGACCACCTGAGCGACCGGACCGCGACGCCCGGCGCCCCGACCGACGACACGCCGGCCGACCACGGCCTGACCGATAGCGTCCCGGGGGACCGCGCCCCGGCCGACCGCGCCGCGAGGGACCGCGCCCCGGCCGACCGGGCCGCGAGCGGCCGTGACGCAACTGACCGTGGCCCAACTGACCGAGCCTCAACTGACCGCAGCCCGACTGATCGCGGCGCAACCGACCGTGCCCCCACCGACCGCTCCCCAACAGACCGCGCCCCCACTGGCCGTGGCCCAACCGACCGCAGCCCGACTCACCGTGGCGCAACTGACCGCACCCCCACTGACCGCACCCCCACTGACCGCGGCCCAACGGACCGAACCCCAACCGACCGAACCCCAACCGACCGCACCCCGAACGGCCCTGGCCCCACCGACAGTGACCCGGGCCGGAGTTTCCTCGATGGGTTCGAGCGGATTCTCGGGGATGCCGCGGTGACCGGTCGGCGGCTGACGCGGGACGAGATCGAGTCGCGGCGGGCGCTCGGGGCGCGGGCGGCGGAGGCCGGGCACGGGTGGCGTTCGTTGGTGCGGGCGCACCTCGTGGCCGGCCGGGAACACTGGCCCCGGGGCGCCGACCCGGACCGCGTCCTCGCGGTCGTCGAACAGGCCGTGGACGCCTTCGCCGACGGCTACGAGCGCGCCCAGCGGCTCGTGGTGCGCAAGGAGGAGGCCGCCCGCCGGGAGTTCATCGACGACCTCCTGCACGGCCGCGGCGACCCGGGCCAACTCGCGGCCCGTTCCGAACGGTTCGGCCTGCGCCTGTCCCGCGCCCACGCGGTCGCCGTGGCCGAGGGCCCGGAGAAGTACGACGAGACCGACCCGGTGCCCCGGCAGGTGGCGAGCGACCTGTTCGCCCGTTTCGAGAACCGCCGCATCCTGTTCACCACCAAGGACGGCCGCATGGTCTGCGTCGCGCCCGGCGACCAGGACGACGTCCTCACCCACTTCGCCAAGCGCTCCTACGCCGCCACCGGCCGCGCCCAGGTCGCCATCGGTCGCTCCCGGCCCGGCACCGTCGGCATCGGCCACAGCTACGAGGAGGCCCTCAACGCCCTGGACGTGGCCCAGCGCATGGGCCTCGACGAGCCCCTGCTGCGCGCCTCCGACCTGCTGGTCTTCCCCGTGCTGGCGCGGGACCGGCAGGCCCTCGTCGACCTGGTGAGCAGCACGCTCGGCCCGCTGGAGCAGGCGCGCGGCGGCGCGCGCCCCCTGCTCGACACGCTCACGGCGTACTTCGACACCGGCTGTGTGGCCGCCTCGACCGCCCGGCGGCTCTCCCTCAGCGTGCGCGCCCTCACCTACCGGCTGGCCCGCGTCCGCACTCTCACCGGCACCGACCCGACCGACCCCGTCGACCGCTACACCCTCCAGACCGCGGTCATCGGCGCCCGCCTCCTCGACTGGCCGGCCAGACCCCTGAGTTCGACGGAGACGACACCCTAGGGACGCCTGTTCCGCCGGCGGGGGGCGGCGGTGGCCGTCCGTCACCTTCGTCGGAATTCGCCCCGCACGCACAGGGGAACCACCTGTCGCACGGCTGTCACGTCGCTATCACATGGCTGTCGTGGGCGAATTCATCTGAGGAAGCAGATACTGTTTCGTCAGATGTTCCGGCCGCTCAGGCAGATCCCCGTGCCCGTCCGGCCCGCGTACATCGAGCCTCCACCCCCACAGAGAAAGGGCACCCCCGTGACCAGCCTCCCCAGCCGACGACGTCTCCTGGTGACCGGAGCGGGCACCGCGCTCGGTCTCGGCGCGCTCGGCGTCACCGCGTCGCCGGCCTCGGCCGCCCCCGCCGAGTCGTCGCGCGGCTCCGTGGCCGAGGACACCAGGACCCTCGACGAGCTGTACCGGGACGCGATAGCCGAGGGCGGCAAGCTCGTCGTCTACGCGGGCGGCGATCTCGCCGACTCGGGCAGCGGCGCAGGCGCCCGGGCCGCCTTCCGCCAGCGTTTCCCCGAGATCGACCTCAAACTGATCGTCGACTACAGCAAGTACCACGACGTCCGCGTGGACAACCAGTTGGCCACCGACACCCTGGTCCCCGACGTCGTACAGCTCCAGACCCTGCACGACTTCACCCGCTGGAAGCGCGAGGGACGGCTGCTGCGCTACAAGCCCGCCGGGTTCGGCAAGCTGTACAAGAAGTTCCGTGACCCCGACGGCGCCTGGGTCGCCGGCGCGGTCATCGCCTTCAGCTACGTCTACGACGTGGCGGCGGCCGGCGCGAACGCGCCCAAATCTCCGCTGGACCTGGTCGACCCGCGCTGGAAGAACGCGGTCGCCTCCTCCTACCCGCACGACGACGACGCGGTGCTCTACCTCTACGCCCTCTACGCGCAGACCTACGGCTGGGACTGGGTGGCCGCACTCGCCGCCCAGCAGCCGCAGTTCGCCAGGGGCTCGTTCTCGCCCAGCACGGCGATCAACGAGAAGCGGGCGGTCGTGGGGATCGGTACGGGCGCCAGCCCGACCAGCACCGGCCCGATCCGCATGGGGCGGCCCGAAGGGCACCCGTTCATGGCGTGGGGCCAGCGCATCGCGATTCTCCGGCAGGCCGCCCACCCGACGGCGGCCAAGCTCTTCCTGAGCTGGCAGATCTCCACCGAGCGCCAGACCTCCAACGCCTGGTCGGTACGCACGGACATCGCCCCGCCCGCCGGGCTGAAGCCGATCTGGGAGTACCCCGAGGCCAACCTGGACGGCTTCCCCCGCTTCATGGAGGACCGTGCCGCCGTCGAGCGGTGGAAGCAGACGTTCGCCCTCTACTTCGGCGAGGTCAAGGGCGACCCGACGCCGGGCTGGCCCGGCCTGCACCCCGGCGCCTGACCCGCCCGCCGCCCGCGCGGCCGGGAGAACCGCCGGACGGTGAAGGGCCGGACGGCGAAGCGCCCGGATCCGTTCGGACGGATCCGGGCGCCCGCTCGGCTCAGCGCACCTCCTTCGCGTACGGCGCGACCGTGATCCGGTCGATCAGCGGGGCGTGGCGGGAGCGGAGCAGCACGCCGGGGAAGGTGTCCGAGGCGTACGTCGTGCCGTCGAAGTTCGGGAGTTCCTCGGAGCGGAAGGTGAGCGTGTTCTGTCCCTTCCTCAGCTCCACGGGGACGGTCAGCTCCCAGAAGTTGTTCTGGTGGAAGGTGTGCGGGAAGGTCACCCGCCGTGTCCCGCCGCCGTTGACGGTCAGGTCGGCGTGGCGGGCGAGCGGGTCCGGGTTGTAGTGCGTGGCCGGCGACTGCTCGGGGTTGGAGTAGCGGATGCGCAGCGCGTGGGTGCCCGCCCGGTCCGCGGTGACGGTGAACGTGGCGGTGTTGCCGTTGCCCGGGTCGCCGCCGATCCCGGTGATCGCGGTGCCGCCCGTGGCCAGGGACAGGGGGCTGAGCGCGGCCGAACCGGCGAGCTCGGCGTCCTTGCCCTCGTACATACGCGTCGGGAGCGTGCCCTCGGTGGAGGTGACCGTCAGGCGGTCGACGAGGGTGGTGGACGAACCCCCGGTCACCGTCACCTTGTTGACGCCACCGGAGAGGGAGACCGCGACGCCGTTCCCACCCTTGTCCAGCCGCAGCACGTCCTGGCCGTTGACCGAGACGCGGGCGCCCGACCCCTCCAGGGTGTCGAACCGCAGAGTGGCCTCGCGGTCGGCGGGGGAGTAGACCCAGAACGTGGCGGTGCCCTTCTTCGGGAGCCGCGCCGCGCCCGAGCCGGTGGCCGCCCGCTTCGGCAGGTCGTAGACGGGCCGTGCCCCGCCGCCCAGCCAGGCGAGTTCACCCTCGTACACCTGGGTGCGGGCGGAGGCGTCCGGCAGGGTGAGGGTGAGGCGGTCGACGATGGCGTCGCCCTTGGTGACCCGCTTGCCGTCGGCGCTGCTCGCGGCGAGCGTCAGGGTGTGCCTGCCCTTGGTGAGCTTCACCGTGGTGTCGGTGTGGTCCCACACCACCCACTTGTAGCCCAGCGGGAGATACAGCTCCTGCTCGCTGTCCGCCTCGCCGTCGACGCGGAGGAAGACGTTGGTCGGGCCCTGGTCCTTCACCTTGTCGAACGTGTTGAGGGAGTTGGCGAAGACGCTCAGGTCGTAGGTGCCGTCCTCGGGCACGTCCACGGTGAAGTCGAGCGTCATGTCCGAACCGGTGCGCAGGCCGCCGACGTTGTAGCCGCCGGATGTGTAGAACTTCGACACGTCACGCGGGGAGCCCTCGGGTCCGTTCTTCGAGTAGCCGGACCCGGTGTGGGCGGCGTCCTCCGCCTCGTACGACTGCTGCCAGCGCGCGGGCGCGTCCTGCGTGGCCCTGGCCTTCCCGGCGGGGCTGAGCACGATCTCGTACGCCGAGGACTCCTTCAGCGTCGGCAGGGTGCCGTCGCCGAAGTCGACGGAGACCGTGTCGTCGTCGGAGACCTTCAGGTTCGTCTCCGTGAGCAGCCTCGGGCCGGCGCTGTCGCCGAGCTGTCCGCTCCACTCGATCTCGCGGACCCAGGCGTGGACGTATCTGCCGAAGACCTTCTTCGGGACGCCGGCGAAGGTGATGTGTCCCTTGCCGGTGGAGCCGCCGAAGATCAGCCGGGCCTGCTTCTTCCTCTCGTCGAGCGTGGCCACGCCCTGCATGGTGTAGCTCTCGCCCGGGAACGGCGGGCCCACCTCCACCGTGTGCCCGCTCATCGAGGCGTACGCGTTCAGCAGCCACCACTGCCCGTTGCCGCGGCCCGACTGCACGGCCGAGTCGGAGAGGTTGCCGTCGATGTTCCAGTACGCGATGTCGGCGTCCACCTTGGACTCCTCGATCGCGGACACCCACTGGATCATCTGGCCGGGGACCGAGGTGTGGTAGTTGAAGGCGTACTCGTTGATGTTGACGGGCAGTTGGGAGCCCTCACGCGAGGTGCCCTTGAACAGCTCCTTCTCCCAGCCCCGGTATTTGGCGACGCTGTCGCGCACCGCCTCCGGGTGGCTCAGCTCGTGCCAGGTGATCACCTCGGGGAGGGTGCCCGCGGCCAGGGTGTGCGAGAGGAAGCCCTTCACCTGGTCGTACAGGACACTGGTGTTGGGGCCGGCGATCCGGGCGTCCGGCATCCTCTTCTTGATCAGCCGGTACGCGGAGTCCCAGGCGGCGAAGAAGGCGTCGGGGTCGTCGAGCCAGCTGACCTTGTCGTAGCTCCACTCGCCGGTGCCGAACATGTTGCCCTCGGGCTCGTTGAACGGCACGAAGACGATGTTGTCCTGGTACTCCTTCGGCAGCTTCAGGACCTGGTCGACCTGCTTGGCGATCTTCTCCTCGTACTGCTCGACCTTCTCCGCCGGGGTGTCGCCCGGCCACTGGTACGGGAAGCCGCGGTGGATGTCGGTCATGTAGATGTACACATCGCCGTCGGTGGAGTCCGCCAGCGGCTTCACCACCTCCAGCGCGTCGGCCCCCGGGTGCTGCGGACCGTCCTGCGCCTTGGTGGAGACCGTGCGCAGCCCCATGCCCTCGATGAGGTTGTTGGTGGGCACGTCCGGCCCGTACACGCCGTAGAGGGTGCCGGAGGCACCGCCGTGGAACGCGCCGGTGTCCGAGGTGAGGTCGACGGTGAGCTGCCCCTCCCGGACCACGGCGACGGTCGCCTGCACGTCCTGTCCGGCCGCGCGCCCGGCCACCGTGAACGTGCCGGGCCGGGCGTACTTCTCCTCCGGTACGGCGTCCCAGACGACCGGCGTGTCACGGTCGTAGCCGTCGGACCAGGAGGAGCGGACCGACGTGGGCAGGGTCGGGGCGGTCCCGGTGGTGGTGCGCACGTCGAAGGACGTCCGCGACAGCGTCCGGAGGGTGGGGGTGTCGCCGACCATCTGCGCCACCTGCTCGGCGCTCAGCGCCGAGTGCCACACCGTGAAGTCGTCGATCGCGCCCTTGAGCAGCGGGTCCGGCCAGAACGACTTGCCGATGTAACCGGCGGCCGTGGCCGAGGCGTCCAGCAGCTCCTTGGCCTTCACCCCGGTCTTCGCGGAGGAGACGGCCACGCCGTCCAGGTAGGTGGTGACCCGTCCGGCGGCGGTGTCGAGGGTGACCGTGACCGTCCGCCAGGCGTCGGCGGGGAGCGCCGCGTACCCGGAGACCTGGGACTCCGCGCCCCCGCCGCCGGTGGTCACGGCGGTGCGCAGCACCCCGCCGTTGTTGGACGGGGTGGTGAAGAGGTACCTCGTGGTGTCGGTGCCCAGGTCGAAGATCCGCTGCCAGGACGCCTTGTCGCCGTCCCACTTCAGACGGGCCGACACCGTCAGGTCGGTCGCGTCGCCGACCACCGCCCGGGGCAGGCGGACGTACGCGCCGTCGGAGGTGGGCGCGCCGCCGGGCAGGGCGAGCGCCCTGCCGCCGCCCGTGCCCTCGACGGACCGCGCGGTGGAGCCGTTGACCAGGCTCGCCGTCAGACCGTTGCCGGAGACGTCCGTGATCCTCCCGGACGCGAGGTCGTCCTCGTCGAAGGTGTAGCGGGCCGTGGGCCGGGGCGCGTCGGCCGCCTGGGCGGGGGCGGCCGGCGCGACCAGCGCGCCCGCGCTGAGGGCCAGCGCCACGGCGGCCGGGGCCCGGCGCCGGGCTGATCTGTCAGCGGATGACATGGGGTGCGTCCTCGATCCTTGAGTAACGGGTGCCGGTCGGCCCGCCCGGGCCCCGGCCGCGCGTCCGTGTGCCGGGGCGCGGGGCGGGTCCGAGGGGGGTGCGGGGGGTACGGGTGGCAGCGATGCGGAATCGGTTCGATCGGCCGCGCTCCGGAGCCGGGGCGGCGGATCCGGGCGGCCGTGACGGGCTCCGCGGACCAGGATGTGCGCGGAACCGGGGCCGGCCACCGGAAGGATCACTTCGTCGAACCGGTTCGCAGGAAGCTAGCACCGGGGAATTCAGGCAGCAATACCCCGGACGTGAGCGGAGCCGATGAAGGCCGTGAAACGTCCGGATTGCCATGCTGTGACGAGAAGTGCCGTGCGGGGTGTTGACAGCCGTCCGCCGTGTTCCTACCTTCACTTCACGCGAACCGGTTCGACAACCGGAGAACGCACCCTCATCGGCCCACCCGTCCACGCGGCTCGGACGCTCCGCTACCGTGGAGCGCCGAACCGGTTCGAGCAAGGAGCCCTCCGTGAACATCGGTGAGATCGCCCGGCGAGCCGGTGTCTCGCGGAGCACCGTGTCCTACGCGCTGAGCGGCAAACGCCCCGTGTCGGACGACACCCGCCGGAAGATCCAGCGGGTCATCGACGAGCTGGACTACCGGCCCAACGCCAGCGCCCGCGCCCTGGCCAACGGGCGGACCAACACGATCGGTCTGGTCTTCCCGCCGGCCGGCAACCACTACACGGGCATGCAGCTGGACTTCATCGGAAGTGTGGTGGAGGCCGCCGCCGCCCACGACTACGACGTGCTGCTGTCGCCCAGCGGCGTCGACAGCGACCGTTCCTTCCAGCGGCTGCTGGGGGAGCGGCGGGTCGACGGCGCGATCCTGATGGAGATCAGACTGGAGGACGACCGGGTCGATCACCTGGCCGCCCTGGACTTCCCCTCCGTCGCCATCGGCCGCACCGCCCGGCCGGAGGGCGGCTGGTGGGTGGGCCTGGACCACACCGCGCTGGCGGCGGCGTGCGTCCACCACCTCGCGGACCTCGGCCACCGCAGGGTCGCCTTCGTCAACCGGCCCGAGCAGCTGCTGCGGGCCGGGTACGAGTCAGCGCACCGGGGCCTCGACGGCTTCACCAAGGCCGCCGCCGAGCGGGGCCTGACCGTGCGGTCGTACACCTGCGGGGACGACGCCGGCTCCGGGCAGGCGTGCCTGGAGCGGATCCTTCGGGACGACCCGGCGACCACGGCCCTGGTCACCCTGAACGAGGCGGCGCTGGGCGGCCTCTACCGGGGGCTGGCCCGGGCCGGCCGCCATGTGCCGCGCGACTTCTCCGTCACCGGGGTGGTGGCCGCCCGCTGGGCGGAGACGGTGACACCGCAGCTCACCGCGGCGGACGTACCGGCGGAGGAGCTGGGCCGTCTCGCCGTCGACCTCCTCGTCGAACGGCTGGACGACCCCGACGCGACGCCCCGGAACCACCTCCTCGTACCGCCGATCTCCCTGCGCGCCAGCACCGGTCCGGCCTTCGGGGCCACCTGACCCCGAAGGCCCCGGCCCGCTGACCCGACTACAGCACGCACCCTGACCTGACGACAGCTTCGGCCCCTGCCCTGACGACAGCCTCGGCCCGCTGACCCGACGACAGCCCCGGCCCCTGACCCGACGACAGCCCCGGCCGCTCCGACGACAGCCCGGCCCCTGCCCTGACGACCGCCCCGGCCCCTGCCCTGACCACGGCCTCGCCCGACCTGACTCCAGCCTCGCCCTTCTGCCTGATGACGGCCTCGGCACCCGAATCCCTCCTCGCCGTCGTTCGGCGTGCCCGGCTTCCTCCCTCATCCCTCCCTCTCACGGCACACCCATGCCTGAAGCTAAGGAATCCGCCATGCACAGCACCTCCAGACAGCGCCGTCTGACCGTCGCAGCCCTGACGGCCCTGGCCGTGACCGCCGGCTCCACCGCATGCTCCTCCGGCTCGGGCAGCACCGGCGCCAAGGACGCGGACAGCGGCACGTACACCGTCTGGGACCCGTACCCGCAGTTCGCCAAGGGCTCGGCGTGGACGAAGCTGCTGGACAAGTGCGGCACCGACGCGGGCGTGAAGATCAAGCGGACCGGCTTCGACACCAGCGACCTGCCCAACAAGACCCTGCTGGCGGCTCAGCAGGGCAACTCCCCGGACGTCCTCATCGTCGACAACCCGGTGGTCTCCACCCTGGCCGAGGCGGGCGTGCTCACCACGACCGACGACAACAAGCTCGACACCTCGGCGGTGGACCCCAACCTGCTCGCGGCCGGCCAGTCCGGCGGCAAGACCTACGGCACCCCGATCGGCGCCAACACCCTCGCCCTCTACTACAACAAGGAGGTACTGAAGGAGGCCGGCGTCGACATCGCCTCGGTCAAGGACTGGACGTCGCTGACGGCGGCGCTGGCGAAGGTCGAGAAGGCCGGCAAGAAGGGGATCACCTTCTCGGCGATCGGCACGGAGGAGGGCAGCTTCCAGTTCCTGCCCTGGTTCTGGGGCGCGGGCGCCCAGCTCACCGCACTCGACTCCGCCGAGGCCGTCTCCGCGCTGTCCCTGTGGAAGGGCTGGCTAGACAAGGGCTACGCCCCCAACTCGGTCATCAACAACACCCAGACCACCAGCTGGCAGGAGTTCGCCACCGGCGACTACGCGTTCAGCGAGAACGGCACCTGGCAGCTCGCGGGCGCCGAGAAGGCCGGCTTCGACTACGGCGTGATACCCGTCCCGGCCGCCGAGGGCGGCAACGCGGCGGCCCCAACCGGTGGCGAGTTCGTGACCGTCCCGGTCCAGAAGGACGCCGCCCGCTACGCCACCTCGCAGAAGCTCGTCACCTGCCTCACCAGCACCGACAACCTCAACGACACCGACACCACCCTGTCCTACGTCGCTCCCACCGGCGAGGTCCAGGACAAGCAGGTCGCGGCGAACGCCGAGCTGAAGCCGTGGGTCGAGGCGGTCAAGGCGGCCAAGGGCCGGACCAGCGACGACCTGGGCACCAAGTACCCCAAGATCTCCGAGCAGTTGTGGAAGGCCGTCCAGTCCGCGCTCAGCGGCGCCGAGTCGCCGAAGGACGCGCTGGTCAAGGCCCAGTCGGCCGTCAAGTAGCCAGGGATGCCCGGTCCGCCGATGAACGACACGAAACAGCTCCCGGACCGCCGGTCCGCGCACGACCGGAACGGGGCGGCCACCACCGCCCCGCCCCGGGGCCCCGCGCGCGTCCGCCGCCGTCCGGCCTCCTCACAGTGGGCCGCCTGGGCCTTCCTCGCCCCGGTCACCCTCTACCTCGCCCTCTTCTACGCCTATCCCCTCTACCGCAACCTCGACCTGAGCCTGCGCGACTACACCGTCCGCTCCTTCGTCGAGGGCGACGCGCCCTTCATCGGCCTGGCGAACTATCAGAAGGTCTTCGACGACCCGACCTTCGCGCCCGCCCTGCTGCACACCGTCGTCTTCACCGCCGTGTGCCTGGTCTTCCAGTACGCCATCGGCCTGGCGCTCGCGGTCTTCTTCCACCAGCACTTCCGGCTCTCCACCACCCTGCGGGCCCTGTTCCTGGTGCCCTGGCTGCTGCCGCTGATCGTGTCCGCCTCCACCTGGTCGTGGATGTTCAACAGCGACTCCGGCATCGTCAACGCCGCCCTGCACGCCGTCGGCGTCGGGCCGGTGAACTGGCTGACCTCACCGGACTGGTCGCTGACCTCGGTGATCATCGCGAACATCTGGATCGGGGTCCCCTTCAACCTGGTCGTTCTGCACAGCGGTCTGCAGTCCGTCCCCGGATCGCTGTACGAGGCCGCGGCCCTCGACGGGGCGAACGCCTGGCAGCGGTTCTGGCGCATCACCTTCCCCCTGCTGCGCCCGGTCTCCGCCATCACCCTGCTGCTGGGCCTCGTCTACACGCTCAAGGTCTTCGACATCATCTGGATCATGACCAAGGGCGGCCCGGCTGACTCGTCCACCACCTTCGCCACCTGGTCCTACCAGCTCGGCTTCGGCAACCTGCTGCCCGCCTTCGGCCCCGGCGCGGCCGTCGGCAACCTGCTCGTGGTCGCCGCCCTGGTCTTCGGTCTGGTGTACGTCCGGGCCCAGCGGAAGCAGGCACTGTCATGAACCGAAGCACCTCCCGCAGCTGGTGGAAGACGGCCGTCGGCCTGCTGCTCACCGGGGTCATGCTCTTCCCGGTCTACTGGATGGTCAACGTCTCCTTCACTCGCGACCAGGACATGCGCAAGAGCCCGCCGGACCTGTTCCCGGCCCACGGCACCCTGGCCGGCTACCGCACCGTGCTCGACGAGCAACTGCCCTACCTCGCCACCAGCCTCGTCGTCGCCCTCGGCACCGTCGTCCTGACCGTGGCCCTGGCCGCGCCCGCCGGCTACGCCCTGGCCAAGCTGCGCCCGCGCGGCGGCGGCGTACTGAGCTTCCTGCTCCTGGCCGCCCAGATGGTCCCCGGCATCATCATGGCGATGGGCTTCTACGCCATCTACCTCCAGCTCGGCCTGCTCCAGACCGTCCCCGGCCTGATAGTCGCCGACTCCACCCTCGCCGTCCCCTTCGCGGTGCTCATCTTCACCGCGTTCATGTCCGGCATCCCCGGCGAACTGCTCCAGGCCGCGCAGATGGACGGGGCGCGGGCGCTGCGCACCTTCTGGTCGATCGTCCTGCCGATGAGCCGCAACGCCGTCGTCACGGTCTCGCTGTTCGCGTTCCTGTGGTCCTGGTCCGACTTCGTCTTCGCCAACACCCTGGTCAACGGCGGGGCCCACGAACCGATCACCCTCGGCGTCTACCACTACATCGGCAACAACAACCAGGAGTGGAACGCCATCATGGCCACCGCCGTCGTGGCCTCCCTGCCCGCGGCGGTCATCCTCGTCCTCGCCCAGCGCTATGTGGCGGCCGGTGTCACCACCGGCGCCGTCAAGGACTGAGCCCCGTCAAGGACTGAGCCCCGCCAAGGATTGCCCTGACCCGCCACCACGGCCGGCGCCCTCGCGCGCCGGCCGGTCGGCACCCCCTGCTCCAGAAACGAGTCACGTCACATGACCGCCGCCCGATCCGGCCCGGCCTTCTCCGTCCACGACATCCCGTTCAGCGCGCACGGATCCTGGTTCGACATCTCCCCCGTCGTCGCGGAGAAGACCTACGCCGAGGATCTCCACCTCGTCTCGCACCAGAACGGCATGCACGGCGTGCTGCGCCTGCTCCCCCTCGACCCGGCGACGGGCGCGCGGGCCGAGACCCGCGTCGAGGCCACACCGGGCCTGCTCACCTGGACCGCCGGGAGCGGACGGGTCGAACTCGCCTACGAGCGACCGGACACCGTACGCCTGCGGGGCAGCGGCCCGGACTTCGCCGTCCTCGCAGCCGCGCGGACCCTGACCCCGTTCAGCGGCACGTACTTCTTCCACGACCCGGCGGCGGACGCGCACGTGTTCACCTCGTACGAGACCGGCCGCCGCTACCGCGTCACCCTGCTGTCCGGCGTCCTCGCCGACACGGATGGGGGGGACCAGGCCCTGGGCGGCGCCGACCGAGGCGTCACCGTGTCCGGGAGGGGGGACGGCGGCTGGGAGATCGCGATCGAGGAGTACGACACCGCCCGTGCCCCCTACGTGTCCTCGGCGCCCTTCGACGCCGTCGTGGCCGCCGCGCGCGCCGCCTTCGCGGACTTCGTCGACGCCGTGGCCCCCTGGCGCTCGGACGCCACCCCGGCCGCCGAACTCGCCGCCTACGTCGTCTGGTCGGCGACCGTGGCCGCGAAGGGCCTGGTCACCCGGCCGGGTGTGCTGATGTCCAAGCACTGGATGGACAAGGTCTGGAGCTGGGACCACTGCTTCAACGCCCTTGCCCTGGCCGAGGGTTCGCCGGGGCTGGCCTGGGACCAGTTCCACCTGCCCTTCGACCACCAGGACGAGAGCGGCGCGCTGCCGGACTCGGTCACCCACTCCGAGGTGCTGTACAACTTCGTCAAACCGCCCATCCACGGCTGGGCCTTCGGCCATCTGCGCCGCACCCTGCCGACACCTCCCGACCGGGCCGAACTCGCCCTCACGTACGAGCGTCTGGAGCGCTGGACCGACTTCTGGCTCACCGCCCGGCGCGTCCCCGGCGCCGCCCTGCCGCACTACCAGCACGGCAACGACAGCGGCTGGGACAACGCCACCACCTTCGACCCCGAGCGGGTGGTCGTCACCGCCGACCTCGCGGCCTTCCTCGTCCTCCAGCTCCACGAACTCGCCTCCCTGGCACGGGAGTTGGGTAAGCAGGACGAGGCCGTACGGTGGACGCGGACGGCCGAGGAGATCCGGACCGCGCTGCTCGACCAGCTCTGGACCGGGGAGAGGTTCGTCGCCCGCTCGGCCCGCACCGGGGACACCTGGAGCAGCGCCGGCCTCCTCGACCTGATGCCCATCGCGCTGGGCGAGCACCTGCCCGCCGAGGTCGCCGGCGCGCTCGCCGACCACATCAAGGCCCACCTGACCCCGTACGGCCTCGCCACCGAACTGCCCACGTCTCCGCACTACTTGGCCGACGGCTACTGGCGCGGCCCGATCTGGGCCCCCGCCACCGTCCTCGTCGAGGACGGCCTGCGCCGCGCCGGCCACGAACGCCTCGCGGACGACATCAGCGCCCGCTTCCGCGCCCTGTGCGAGACCCACGGATTCGCCGAGAACTTCGACGCCCTCACCGGCACCGGCCTGCGCGACCGCGCCTACACCTGGACCGCGAGCAGCTACCTCCTCCTGGCCCGCGCCCACCACCTGCGCGGCATCCACCAGCCCCATCCCTGACGGAACGTGAGCACATGTCTCCACGGCACCACCCGGACACTGCTCCCGCTGACCGTCCTGGCCGGCCTCACCGCCGCGATCGCGGCGCCGGCCGCCGCCGCGGAATCGAACGGGGTGCGCCGGCATCCGCGGCAGCGGCTCCGCCGTACTGCCTGCGGTTCGCGGTCATGACGGTCGATCGATCTTGGCGATCAGCGCGGCGAGTTCCTCGCGTTCCTCGCCGGTCAGGTCGGTCAGCGGCGGTCTGACCCGCCCGCCGTCGCGCCCGACGGCGGTGAGGCCCGCTTTGACGATGGAGACCGCGTAGCCTCGGGCGCGGTTGCGGATGTCGATGTAGGGGATGAGGAAGTCGTTGATCATCCCGTAGACGGCGTCCCTGTCCTGGGCGCGGACCGCCGCGAAGAACCGCAGGGCGAACTGCGGGACGAAGTTGTAGATCGCCGAGGAGTAGGTGTTCACGCCCAGCTGCAGCAGGGGCAGGGCGAAGGTCTCGGCCGTCGGCAGGCCGCCGATGTAGATGAGCCGGTCGCCGACCTTGGCGTACGTGCGGGTCATGCGCTCGATGTCGCCGACGCCGTCCTTCAGGCCGATGAGGTTGGGGTTGCGCTCCGCGAGTTCGGCGACCGTGTCGTCCTCCAGCACCGCGTTGGCCCGGCTGTAGACGATGACGCCGAGGTCGGTCGCCCGGCAGACGGCGCTGATGTGCGCGAGGAGTCCGGCCTGGCTGGCCTCGGTGAGGTAGGGCGGCATCAGCAGGATGCCGGCCGCGCCGGCGTGCTGCGCGGCGACGGCTTGCGCGGTCGCCTGGGCGGTGCCGCCGGTGGCCGGGGCGATGACCGGCACACGGGATCCGACCTCGTCGACGGCGCTGCGTACGACGGCGTCGATCTCCTGCGAGGTGAGCGAGAAACCTTCGCCGGTGCCGCCGGCGGCGAACAGTCCGGCGACGTCGAAGTCGGCTTGCCATGCGAGATGGTCGCGATACCTGGTCTCGTCGAAGGCGCCCTGGTCGTCGAAGTGCGTCACAGGGAAGGAGAGCAGGCCGGTGGTCAATTGACGGGCGAGTCCAGCAGGGGGAGTCAGCGTCACGCCGCCACGGTAAGAGCGGCCATGATGCTTGTCCAAGAGTGTTCACGCATTGTGTGATGCCGCTTCGGTATCAGTCTCCTCGCCGGTACGGGGCGACACCACGGGCCCGGTCGGGTGCTCCCGCGGTTCCAGGTCCTCGAGCGCGGCCAGCACCTGCGCGAGGGCGGGATTGCGCGATTGCCGCGGCCACAACAGATGCAGCTCCACCGGTCGGGGTACCTGCGTGGCCAGCGGGACGAAAGCGACATGGGGGATGCCGAGCAAGGTGGCGGAGGCGGGCACGAAGGCGACACCCCGCCCGGCGGAGACCAGCCACAGCATCGTGAGGATCTGGCTCACGCTGTGCACCACCCGTTCCTGGGCGAGCGGGACCATGCTGACCATCAGGTCGTAGAAGTACCGCGCCTTGCGCTGCGAGTGGAAGATCAGCGGTTCACCGGCCAGGTCGTCGGCGCGAGCGGGCCGGTCCAGGCCGGCCAGCCGGTGCCCGTCGGACACCGCGAGCAACAGCGCCTCCTGCTGGATCAGGCGCGAGTCGAAGAGCTCGGAGTCGAACGGCGGGCGGGCGAGCCCGAGGTCGATGTCCTCGCCGGCGAGGGCGTCGATCTGCTCGCGCGTCACCATCTCGAACAGCTCGATGCGGACCTCCGGCAGGCTCTGCTCCAGCCGGTCGAGGATGCGGCCGAGCGTGCCGAAGGTCGACGCGGCGGTGAAGCCGAGCCGCACCACGCCGCGGGAACCCGAGTGGATGCGGCGGGCCAGGTCCGGGGCGGCCTCGGCGATCGCCAGGATGCGCCTGGCCTCGACCAGGAACGCCGCACCGGCCGGCGTGAGAGCCACATGCTGCTTGTCCCGCTCGAGGAGCTGTACGTCGACGGCCGCTTCGAGCTTCTGGATCTGACGGCTCAACGGCGGCTGGGTCATGCGCAGTCGTGCCGCCGCCCGGCCGAAGTGAAGTTCCTCGGCGACGGCGACGAATCCCCGTAGTTGCCCCAAGGTATACGTCATGCAAAAAAGGTATCACCCCATGCGCTAACGGAGTTGGACAGGCATGACGGGCGGTCATAGGCTGCGCGACACCGTGGAACCGAGACCCATGTCACATCTCCGCCCAACTCGCTTGAGGGAGACGCTCATGCACACCAGGCTTCGGCTTCACCGCCGCATGGCCGCGGTCGCCGCGGTCGCCGCCGTGATCGCGCTGCCCGGCTGTGGTGGCAACGTCGGAGATGACGGGTCCAAGGACGACAGCTCGTTCCCGGACAGAGCCATCACCCTGCTCGTCGGTCAGGACCCCGGCGGCAGCACCGACCTCATCGCCCGCGCGGCCGCCGAGCCCGCCGGCGCCGACCTCGGAGAGAACATCACGGTCGTCAACAAGCCCGGCGCCAACGGCGCTGTCGCCGCCAAGGAACTGGCCGGTGCCAAGGCCGACGGCCACACCATCATGCTCTTCGTGGGCTCGCTTGCCTACATCACGCCCTTGGCCGTGTCCGCCGACGAAGCCGTCGACATCAACGACTACGAAGTCGTCACCGGCCTCTCCCAGGACGACTATGTCCTGGTCGCCGGCCCCAAGTCCGGTTTCAAGACGGTCAAGGACATCGTCGACGCCGACCGCTCGGTCAAGTACGGCACGACCGGCGTCGGCACGGGCAGCCACCTCAGCCAGGCGCTGCTGTTCTCCCAGGCGAAGGTGAAGGCGACCGCCGTGCCGTTCGACGGCGGAGCACCCACACTCACCGCCCTCCTGGGCGGTCAGGTCGACGTCGCCTCGATCCAACTCGGTGAGGCCCAGCCCCAGATCGAGGCGGGGAAGATCACCCCCCTCGTCACCTTCGCGGAGAAGCGGCCCACGTACATGGCCGACATCCCCACCGCGGTCGAGGCCGGCTACGACGTCCCGGTGCAGCAGTCGCGTGCCGTCGTCGCCCCGAAGGGCACTCCCAAGAAGGTCGTCGACCGGCTGCGGACGGCGTTCCGCAAGGCGTTCGAGGACAAGAAGTACCAGGACTTCAACACGCAGCGACTCCTCACACCCAGCGAGGTCGAGGGCGCCGAGTTGGTCAAGCAGTGGACCGGTTCGCTGGAGAAGTACCGGGCCCTCGTCGACGAGTACCAGATCGACATGAGCGGGAACGGATGACCATGTCCACCGAGAACCCGTCGACCGTCGACGACCCCTCCGACGACACCCGGCCGCCGCCCGCGGGCCCGGTGACCAACCTCGTCACGGCCGCGGTCGTCGTGGTTCTCGGTGGCGCGGCGCTCGCCGGGGCACTGAGCCTGGGCACAGGCAGCCCCTCGAAACCCGGACCCGGCACCTGGCCGGCCCTGGTGAGCACGGCACTGATCGTTCTCGGCGTGCTCCTGGCCGCCGCTGCCCGGCGCACGGACGACGCCGAGCGGTTCACCCGCACCAGCCTCCTGGTGATCGTGGCGGTCGGGACCATGGTGGCCTACGTCGCGGTCATCGGCGTGATCGGCTTCGAGATCCCCACCGCCCTCCTGGCCTTCTTCTGGCTACGGATCCTGGGCCGGGAGAGCCTGCGGACCTCCATCGTCGTCAGCCTCGGCGCCACCTGCGTGTTCTACGCCCTGTTCGTCGGCGCGCTGAAGGTCACCATCCCGCACCTGTTCTGACCGCACACCACCACACCTCGGGGAGGATGGTTGGACGTGTCCCCCGTGCTCGACGGCTTCGGCGTCGTCCTCGAGCCGACCAACCTGTTGTACTGCCTTGTCGGTGTCGTCATCGGCATGCTGATCGGTGTCCTGCCCGGTCTGGGACCGGCCGCCACCATAGCCATTCTGCTTCCGATCACCCTGGGCCTCGAACCCGTCACCGCGATCATCATGCTGGCGGGCATCTTCTACGGAGCCCAGTACGGCGGCACCATCACCTCCGTACTGCTGCGCCTGCCCGGTGAAGCATCCTCCGTCGTCACCGTCTTCGACGGCCACGCCCTCGCCCGCCAGGGCAAGGCCGGCACCGCCCTGGGCATCGCCGCCATCGGCTCCTTCGTCGGCGGCACCCTCGCCATCGTCGCCCTCAGCCTGGTCGCCCCCCTGGTCGCCGAATTCGCCCTGGACTTCGGCCCACCCGAATACACGATGCTGGCGCTGCTCGGCATCCTGCTGGTGGCCGCCGTCTCGGGCGGCGGCATGCTCAAAGCCCTCATCGCCGCCGCCCTCGGCCTGCTGCTCGCCACCGTCGGCCGAGACGGCTTCACCAGCGCCGAACGGTTCACCTTCGACAGCCTGTCGCTCGCGGACGGCCTGGACTTCGTCCCCATCGCCATGGGCCTCTTCGGCCTGGGCGAGATCCTCCACACCCTGGAAGAACGCCACCGCGCAGCTCACGCACCCACCGAGGTCGCCAACGTCTGGCCCAGCCGCGCCGACCTGCGCCAGTCCTCCGGCGCGATCGGCAGAGGCGGCGTCATCGGCTTCGTCCTCGGCATTCTCCCCGGTGGCGGCGCGGTCCTCGCCTCGCTCGCCGCCTACGCCCTGGAAAAACGCCGATCACGCACCCCGGAGCGCTTCGGCCGCGGCGCCGTCGAAGGTGTCGCCGCACCCGAGACCGCCAACAACGCGGCCGCCACGTCCTCGTTCATCCCGCTGCTGTCCCTCGGCATACCCGCCAACGCCACCATGGCGGTCATCTTCGGTGCCCTCCTGATCCAGGGCATCACCCCTGGCCCTCAACTCGTCACCGAGAACCCCGAGTTGTTCTGGGGCGTGGTGAACTCGATGTACATCGGGAACATCCTTCTGCTCATCATGAGCATCCCGCTCGTAGGACTGTTCGTACGCATCCTGCGCGTACGCCCGACCGTCCTCGCCCCCCTCACCGTCCTCATCACCCTCATCGGCGCCTACACCGTCAACAACAGCGTCTTCGACATCGGACTCGTGGTCTTCTTCGGCGTGCTCGGATACCTCATGAAGAAGCTCGGATTCGACCCGGGCCCACTCGTCCTCGCCTTCGTCCTCGGATCACTCCTGGAAAGCTCACTGCGCCGCTCACTGCTGCTCTTCGAAGGCAACCCCGGCGGCTTCCTCACCCGCCCGATCTCGGGAACGCTGTTCGCGCTCCTCCTCGCCGTCGCACTGCTGCCGGTGGCCCGGGCGATCCGACGCAACCGCGGAACCGACCCCCGACGCAGCAAGGAACCGGTATGACCAGGTCAGCAGGCGATGTGAGGTGCCGTGCCCCTAGCCTCACAGGGGCACGGCACCGCGCCGATCAGATGTCCCGGAAGATCTCGATCTGCGCCCCCACCGTGTTGAGGCGTTCCGCGAGGTCCTCGTAGCCGCGGTTGATGACGTAGACGTTGCGGAGCACCGACGTGCCCTCGGCGGCCATCATCGCGAGGAGGACGACCACGGCGGGGCGCAGGGCGGGTGGGCACATCATCTCGGCCGCGCGCCAGCGGGTGGGGCCCTCGACCAACACCCGGTGCGGGTCGAGGAGTTGGAGGCGGCCGCCGAGGCGGTTGAGGTCGGTGAGGTAGATCGCCCGGTTGTCGTAGACCCAGTCGTGGATGAGGGTCTGGCCCTGCGCGGCGGCGGCGATGGCCGCGAAGAACGGGACGTTGTCGATGTTCAGGCCGGGGAACGGCATGGGGTGGATCTTGTCGATGGGGGCCTGGAGTTTCGAGGGGCGGACGGTGAGGTCCACCAGGCGGGTGCGGCCGTTGTCGGCGAAGTACTCCGCCGAGCGGTCGTGGTCGAGCCCCATCTCCTCCAGGACCGCCAGCTCGATCTCCAGGAACTCGATCGGCACCCGGCGCACGGTCAGTTCGGACTCGGTGACGACTGCCGCGGCGAGCAGGCTCATCGCCTCGACCGGGTCCTCGGAGGGCGAGTAGTCGACGTCCACGTCGATGTGCGGCACACCGTGCACGGTGAGCGTGGTGGTGCCGATGCCCTCCACCCGTACGCCGAGGGCCTCCAGAAAGAAGCAGAGGTCCTGGACCATGTAGTTGGACGAGGCGTTGCGGATGACGGTGACGCCGTCATGGCGGGCGGCGGCGAGCAGCGCGTTCTCGGTCACCGTGTCGCCGCGCTCGGTCAGCACGATCGGCCGGCCGGGGGTGACGGAGCGGTCCACCTCGGCGTGGTACAGCCCCTCGGTGGCCGTGATGTCGAGGCCGAACCGGCGCAGCGCGATCATGTGCGGCTCGATCGTCCGCGTCCCGAGGTCGCAACCGCCCGCGTACGGCAGCTTGAAGTGGTCCATGCGGTGCAGCAGTGGGCCGAGGAACATGATGATCGAGCGGGTGCGGCGCGCCGCCTCCGCGTCGATCGCGTCGAGGTCCACCTCGGCCGGCGGCGCGATCTCCAGGTCGACACCGCCGTTGATCCACCGGGTGCGGACGCCGATGGAGCCGAGCACCTCCAGAAGGCGGTACACCTCCTCGATACGGGCCACCCTGCGCAGCACTGTGCGCCCCTTGTTCAACAAGGAGGCGCACAGCAGCGCGACACACGCGTTCTTGCTGGTCTTCACGTCGATGGCGCCCGACAGTCGACGCCCGCCGACCACCCGCAGATGCATCGGACCCGCGTAGCCCAGTGAGACGATCTCGCTGTCGAGCGCTTCACCGATTCGGGCGATCATCTCAAGGCTGATGTTTTGATTGCCGCGCTCGATACGATTCACCGCGCTCTGGCTCGTACCGAGCGCCTCCGCCAACTGTGACTGCGTCCAGCCACGGTGCTGTCGTGCGTCACGGATGAGCTTGCCGATGCGTTCGAGGTAGTCGTCTGCCATGAGGGAGAGGTTATCTCAGATATGAGATGACACCTCTTGGGGGGTCTGTTAGGGGTGTGACACGGGCCCGTTCAGGTGATGTCACGTGATGTCACCCGATGCCAGCTGATGGGGCGTCAGCCCGGCTCAGTGCCGCCGCGCGTTACGGGTGCGGCGCCAGCCGAAGGGGCCGGGCAGGTCCATCGAGGTCGTACGACGCCCCGTGCTGCTGTGGGTGTGGCGGGGGCCGTTGCGGCCGCCGGTGGTGATGGACCAGGAGCGCTTGTTGATGTTCAGTCGCACACCCGGCAGGATCTGAAAGCTCTTGCGGAACGTGAGCGGCATGTCTGCCTCCTTCCCGATTTCCCGATGCCCGACGGGTACCCCGCTCTTCGGTCCGCATCCCCCCGAGTACGACAACTGCGCCTGTCCGGGGGGCGATTGCCTCAGCGCGGCGGCAGCACGCAGAACTCGTGGCCGTCGGGGTCGACCAGGACCGCCCAGCCGACCGCGCCCTGGCCGATGTCGGCGGGGGCCGCGCCGAGCTGGACGAGCCGCTCGATCTCGCTCTGCTGGTCGCTGTCGGCGGACGGGACGAGGTCGAAGTGGAGGCGGTACTTCCCGACCTTCGGGGCCAGCGGGGGACCACCCCAGGTGATCTTCGTGCCGCCGTGCGGTGACTGGATCGCCGTCTCCTCGTCCTGGTCCCAGACCAGGGGCCAGCCCAGCGCCCGGCTCCAGAAGTACCCGACCTCCTGCGAGCCGTCGCTCGCGAGCGCGCCGATGAGCCCGCAGCCGGCCAGGAAGTTGTTGCCCGGCTCGATCACGCAGAACTCGTTGCCCTCGGGGTCGGCGAGGACCACGTGCGTCTCCTCCGGGAGCTGGCCGATGTCGATGTGACGGCCGCCGAGCTCCAGCGCCCGCTCCACGATCCGCCGCTGGTCGTCGAGGGAGGTGCTGGTCAGGTCGAAGTGCATCTGGTTGGGGACGGTCTTCTTCTCCTGGCTGGGCAGGAAGCGCAGTCGGAGCGAGGTGTCGTCGTCCGGGGCGAGCGCGATGCCTCCGTAGGGGTCCTCGGTGGTCTCCCGGTCCAGGACGCCGGCCCAGAAGTGCGCGAGGCCGGCGGGGTCGTTCGCGTCGAAGCTGAGCGCGTGGAGGTGGGACGTCATCGCGTGGGATCTCCGATCCGTCGGCACGGCCGCGGACAGGGCTCGTCCCCCGCCCATGGGCAAAGGCCATGGGGAACGACCATGAGGAACAACCATGCTAGGAAGCCCGGGATTCGCCCCGCAACGCAATAAGACGTCGCTTCCTTCGGCGTATGACGTCGCTGCCTTCGGTGCTGTGCGGCGAAACCGGGCAGCAGTACCGCATGACGTCCCCACCGCGCTTCACGTTGGCCGCGACCACGCTCGACGCGCCGGACGCTCGCGAGCTGGCGCGCTTCTATCAGGGCCTGCTCGGGTGGCAGGTGCGGAAGGACGACCCGGCGTGGGTCGAGATCGCCCCGCCCGACGGCGGTGCCGGGTTGTCGTTCCAGACGGAGCCGTTCTTCACCCGACCGCGGTGGCCTTCGACGCCGGCCGAGCAGCAGATGATGATGCATCTGGACATCGAGGTGAACGATCTGCCATCAGCCGTCGACCACGCCCGCGCCCTGGGGGCGACCGTGGCGGACTTCCAGCCTCAGGACGATGTGCGGGTCCTGTTCGACCCGGTGGGTCACCCGTTCTGCCTTTTCGTGCGGTCCGACGAGCCCTGAATCCGGTCGAGTGTCCGGCGGCCCAGGCCGCTCATCGCCGGATTGCTCTCGACGTAGTACCAGACGAGCCCCACCGCCTGTTCGAACGCCCACGCCTTGCCGCGCTCCCACTCCAGATCGTCACAGGCCAGTGCCCGCCGGAGCACTTCCCGCGGGCCCGTCCGCAGCAGATGCCAGGCGCCGACCAGATCCAGCGCGGGGTCGGCCGGGCCGAACCCGCCGGTGTCGAGTACGCCGCTGAGCCGGCCTCCCGCGACCAGTACGTTGCCGGGGATCAGGTCACCGTGGCTCATCACGTCGGCGCCCGTGCGGGGCAGCTCCCGAAGGCGGCTCCACAGCCGGCGCAGCCGGGGCACGTCGAGCAGCCCCTCGCTCTCCGCGAAGCACCTCTCCATCCACGCGTCGTGGTCGGTGAGCACGCCGCCACGATTGTCGCCGCTGAAGACCCGGCCCCCTGTCCCGGCCGCCCGCAGGGCCGCGATGAAGGCGGCGAGGTCCTCGGCGAAAGCGTCCGAGCCGCTCGGGTCGGCCTCGGAGGCCACCGTGCCCGGCAGCCATGTCTGGACCGACCACGGCATGGGGTAACCCGCCCCGGGCTCTCCCAGGGCGACGGGCTCCGGGACGGGGAACCGTGACACCCGTGCCAGCTCCGCGCTCGCCCGGGCTTCCCGCTCCAGAACCGCCAGCGCCTCGGCGGGATCGGTCGGACGCAGGGGGAGACGCGCGGAGAGGCCGTCACCGATGCGGAAGATGGCGTTGACCGTTCCGGTCGACGCCACGCGCCGGATCGTCTCCCCCCGCCACCGGGGGAACTGCTCCCGGACCAGGGACTCGACGATCTCGGTGGTCACGTCCACTTGGTCGACGTGCATGGTCATGCGTGCGGGCCCTCCCCGGTCCCGTGCGAAGACGTCGAACGCGGACCGGACCGCATCAACGGGGACGACAGCCAGTATTCATCCGCCGGAGTTCGGATCAAGCGGGATTTCCGGTCCCGGCCGTGGGGGAGCGGGGCGGACGCCCGGAGATTGGCGCACGCCACATCGGGCCGGGCATGACCAGCCCGCCCCCATGTACTACTGTTATCTCGACATCGAGATATCTGCCGAGGCGCACTGCGGCCGCCACCCCGGTAAGGGGTACCTAACTTAGCCTTACCTTAGCGGATCGGCCAAGGAGGCGTGGCGGCAGGATGCGGTGGTACGCGCACATGGAATGAAGGAGACTGTCGTGTCGGCGAACAGCTTCGACGCCCGCAGCACGCTGCAGGTGGGCGACGAGTCGTACGAGATCTTCCGGCTGGACAAGGTGGAGGGCTCGGCTCGCCTGCCCTACAGCCTCAAGGTCCTGCTGGAGAACCTGCTCCGCACGGAGGACGGCGCGAACATCACCGCCGACCACATCCGTGCCCTCGGCGGCTGGGACTCGCAGGCCCAGCCCAGCCAGGAGATCCAGTTCACCCCGGCCCGTGTGATCATGCAGGACTTCACGGGCGTGCCCTGTGTCGTGGACCTCGCGACCATGCGTGAGGCCGTCAAGGAGCTCGGCGGCGACCCGGCGAAGGTCAACCCGCTCTCCCCGGCCGAGCTGGTCATCGACCACTCCGTCATCGCCGACAAGTTCGGCACGAACGACGCCTTCGCGCAGAACGTCGAGCTGGAGTACGGCCGCAACAAGGAGCGCTACCAGTTCCTGCGCTGGGGCCAGACCGCCTTCGACGACTTCAAGGTCGTACCCCCCGGCACCGGCATCGTCCACCAGGTGAACATCGAGCACCTGGCGCGCACGGTCATGGTCCGTAACGGCCAGGCCTACCCCGACACCCTCGTCGGCACCGACTCGCACACCACCATGGTCAACGGCCTCGGCGTCCTCGGCTGGGGCGTCGGCGGCATCGAGGCCGAGGCCGCGATGCTCGGTCAGCCGGTCTCCATGCTCATCCCGCGCGTCGTCGGCTTCAAGCTGACCGGTGAGCTGACCCCCGGCACCACCGCCACCGACCTCGTGCTCACGATCACCGAGATGCTTCGCAAGCACGGTGTCGTCGGCAAGTTCGTCGAGTTCTACGGTGAGGGCGTGGCCGCCACCTCCCTCGCCAACCGCGCCACCATCGGCAACATGTCGCCGGAGTTCGGCTCCACCGCGGCGGTCTTCCCGATCGACGGCGAGACCATCAAGTACCTCAAGCTCACCGGCCGCTCCGAGCAGCAGCTCGCGCTCGTCGAGGCGTACGCCAAGGAGCAGGGCCTCTGGCTCGACCCGGCCGCCGAGCCGGACTTCTCCGAGAAGCTGGAGCTGGACCTCTCCACGGTCGTCCCCTCCATCGCCGGCCCGAAGCGCCCGCAGGACCGCATCGTCCTCGCGAACGCCGCCGAGCAGTTCAAGACGGACGTCCTCAACTACGTCGACAGCGTGGACGAGTCCGGCAAGGAGTCCTTCCCCGCCTCCGACTCCCCGGCCGTCGCCCCGAACGGCGCCCCGTCCAACCCGGTCACCGTGACCGCCCCCGACGGCTCGACGTACGAGATCGACCACGGTGCGGTGACGGTCGCGGCCATCACCTCCTGCACCAACACCTCCAACCCGTACGTCATGGTCGCCGCCGCGCTCGTCGCGAAGAAGGCCGTGGAGAAGGGCCTGACCCGCAAGCCGTGGGTCAAGACCACCCTCGCCCCGGGTTCGAAGGTCGTCACCGACTACTTCGACAAGGCCGGGCTCACCCCCTACCTCGACAAGGTCGGCTTCAACCTCGTCGGCTACGGCTGCACCACCTGCATCGGCAACTCCGGCCCGCTGCCGGAGGAGGTCTCCAAGGCCGTCAACGACCACGACCTCGCGGTCACCTCGGTCCTCTCCGGCAACCGGAACTTCGAGGGCCGGATCAACCCCGACGTCAAGATGAACTACCTGGCCTCCCCGCCGCTGGTCGTCGCGTACGCCATCGCGGGCTCCATGAAGGTGGACATCACCAAGGACGCCCTCGGCACGGACCAGGAGGGCAAGCCGGTCTACCTGTCCGACATCTGGCCCTCCGAGGCCGAGGTCAACGACGTCGTGGCCAACGCCATCGGCGAGGACATGTTCAACAAGTCCTACCAGGACGTCTTCGCGGGCGACGCCCAGTGGCAGGCGCTGCCGATCCCCGAGGGCAACACCTTCGAGTGGGACCCGCAGTCGACCTACGTCCGCAAGCCCCCGTACTTCGAGGGCATGACGATGGAGACCACCCCGGTCTCCGACATCGCCGGCGCCCGCGTCCTCGCCAAGCTGGGCGACTCGGTCACCACCGACCACATCTCCCCGGCCGGCGCGATCAAGGCCGACACCCCCGGAGGCAAGTACCTCACGGAGCACGGTGTCGAGCGTCGTGACTTCAACAGCTACGGCTCGCGCCGAGGCAACCACGAGGTCATGATCCGCGGCACGTTCGCCAACATCCGCCTGCGCAACCAGATCGCGCCGGGCACCGAAGGCGGCTACACCCGCGACTTCACCCAGGACGGCGGTCCGGTCTCCTTCATCTACGACGCCTCGCGCAACTACATCGAGCAGGGCATCCCGCTGGTCATCCTGGCCGGCAAGGAATACGGCTCCGGCTCGTCCCGTGACTGGGCGGCCAAGGGCACGGCCCTCCTCGGCGTCAAGGCCGTCATCGCCGAGTCCTACGAGCGCATCCACCGCTCGAACCTCATCGGCATGGGCGTCCTCCCGCTGCAGTTCCCGGAGGGTGCCTCGGCGCAGTCCCTCGGTCTGAGCGGCGAGGAGACCTTCTCCATCACGGGCGTCACCGAGCTCAACGACGGCACCACCCCGCGCACGGTCAAGGTGACCACCGACAGCGGCGTCGAGTTCGACGCGGTCGTCCGCATCGACACCCCCGGTGAGGCCGACTACTACCGCAACGGCGGCATCATGCAGTACGTGCTGCGCAGCCTGATCCGCAAGTAAGCGGCCAGGTAGGGCAGTTGAGGGCCGCATCCCCGGCGACGGGGGTGCGGCCCTCCGCACATGGTCCTTCGCGCGCCCTACAACCAGCCGCGCTGCGCCGCCCGCGCCCCCAGCTGGAAGCGGCTGGCCGCGCCGAGCCGGTCCTGCAGCTCGCTGACCCGCCGCCGCAGGGTCCGCAGGCTCACCCCGAGATGCCGGGCCACCGCCTCGTCCTTCATCCCGGCCGCCAGCAGCCGGGTCAACGTCCGCTCCCCCTCGGAGAGTTCACCTTCACCGACCGGTTGACCGAGTGGCGTCGCCTGCTGCCAGGCCAGGTCGAACAGCTTCTGCAGCGCCTCGGTCACCGCCGAGTGCCGTACGACCGCCGCGCAGTAGCCGCCCGCCTCGGACGAGGTCAGCGGCAGCATCGCCCGACGGCCGTCGACCACCAGCAACTTGACCGGTACCGAGGACAACACCCGTGCCTGCTCGCCGAGTTCGACCATCCTCCAGGCGTGGTGGAGGACGTCCGGGTCCTCCAGGGCGGTCGCCGCGTACACCGTGCGGTAGGTGATCCCGCGGCTGAGCAGATCCGACTGGAGGTCCAACTGCGGGGTCCGCGGAGCCAGATACGGGGGAGTGTCGAAGACACACACCTCGTGCTCGGCGCGCGCGTACAGCTCTTCCAGCCGGGCCGCGTTGGCGCCCTCGCCGGAGACCACCTCGACCAGCCGGGACGGTTCCTCGCGCAGCAGTCCGGCCTCGTGCGCGGTGGCCATGTCCTCGGCGGCGGCGGCCAGCAGCTCGGACTCGGTCTCGCGGCGCCGGATCAGCGCGCGGATCGCCACCCGGGGGTCGACCGCGCGTAACCCGCCCAGGGAGTCCGGCGGTTGCAGCAGACCGAGCGCGAGCAGCCGGTTGCAGGACTCGCGGACCCGGGCCGGGGTGGCGCCGGTCAGCAGCGCCCAGCCGGCCGCGCCCGCGTCGGGTTGGTGCAGGATCGCCTGGTACACCAGCTCGTCGAAAGCGGAGACCCCCACCGCGGACCAGGGGCTCGCGGCAGGGGTCTGTCCTGCGGTGTCGTACGCCGTTTCCAGTGCCGTTTCGTGTGCCGTGTTCACCATGTCCCGGCACGGTAGACGATCTCTGTTAAGGCTGAGGAACCGAAGGGACCCGGTGGCTACCTCAGACCGAACGCGCGCAGCACGGTCTGGTCGATGCCGTTGCCGTCACGGTCGGTGGCCCGCACCCGCAGCGACACCGACTCGGCGCCCTTCGCCGGCTTGAAGCGTGCCGTGCCGCCCTTGACCTTCACCTTCTTCCAGGACGTGCCGTCGTCGTAGGAGACCCAGGCCTCCATAGCGCTCGCCTGCACGCTCCCCAGCTGGTTCGCGAGCGGCAGGTCGACCCGCACCTCCTGCCCGCGCCGGGCCCGGTTGAGGAGGTCGAGGCCCTGCGGGGCGATGCCGACCGTGAGCAGCGGCAGGGCCGTCTCGGCGGCGGTGTGCGCCGAGGCGAAGGTCCACTCGGTGTGCGTGCTCGTGGAGTACCTGGCCCAGGCCGCCCGGCGCTGCACATCCAGCTCGAAGCGGTACGAGGCCTTGTCCGCCGCCACGTCGAAGACGCCGTAGCCGCCGAGCGTCGAGTCGCCGACCAGTTTCCCGTCCGCGTAGAGCCTGCCCTTGCCGGTGTTGTCGGTGCCGTCGATGTAGCCGTAGTGGCCCGGTGTGGAGTCGGTCAACTCCGCGACGGAGAAGGTGAGTTTGTCCCCGGTGCGGGTGGAGAGGCCGTACTCCGCGCTGGTCCCGGGGCGGACGACCTGGCGCAGCCAGCTCTCCGTGGGCTCCTTGCCCGGTGCGGTGAAGGTCCGCAGCGGGCTCCACTGGCCCCTGAGCGTGTCCCAGTTCGGGTAGACGACGTGCCAGGTACGGGTGTCGGGGTCGACGTAGTAGTACTCGTCGCGTTCCGTGCCCAGCTGCATGTGGTCGCTGGTCTCGACCCCGAAGAGCTGCCAGGGGCGGAAGGTGTACAGGGCGTCCGCGCCGATCTCGCCGGCCATGGCCCCGTGGTAACGGGCCTTCCGCTTCACCGTGTTGGAGGTGTCCAGCGTGTACGTCTGGTCGGCGGAGATGGCGCCGCTGTCCGCGGCGAGCAGGTTGTAGGCGTACGGGCTGACCGGGGTGCCGCCCAGCTTCAGCGTGACCTTCTTGCCGGTCCTCAGCAGAGCGGTGAGCCCGGCACCCTCCTCACCGGTGGCGATCATCAGCGGGACGGTGGTGGCGCGGTCCACGGCCTCGATCCAGAAGCCGGGCTTGTCGCGGTACACGATGAGGTAACCCGCACCGGCCTTGGTCGCGTTGTCCAGAGCGCTCTGTGCGCGGTCCGCCGCGCCGACCCTGACCACCGCCACCTTGCCCTTGACGTCGAGCCCCGCGAAGTCGGCCTCGGTGCCGCCGCCCGCGTCCACCGCACGGACCTTGTGCTCACCACTGATCTTCAGCGGGAAGTCCTCGTAGGTCTGCGAGTAGTAGAGCGAGGACAGTTCGGTCTTCTCCGGGCTGGTGACGCTCGCCGTCAACTCCTTGGCGTACAGCCGGAACTTGGCGGAGAACTCCAGGCTGCCCTCGGTGACCCGCTCGGTCGGTGTGACATAGACGTGGTCGGTCCACCAGCCCTGACTGTACGTCAGCCCCCAGCCGCCGCCCGGCCCTTCACGGTGCACATTGGTGCTGAAGCCCTGGAACTCGGAGTCCTGTTTCGTCTTCGGCTTGATCTCCACCGCCTTGCGGGCGTCCAGGACGACCTTGGTGTCCCCGTTCACCTTGATCTCGGGGCTGACGACCACCGAGGTGCCGACGACGGTGCCGCCCGCGTCGCGGTCCGGGATCCAGGTCGACATGGAGTAGGTGCCGGCCGGGACCTGCCAGGTCCAACCTGCGCCGATAAAGCCGTACTCGTCGGGGTGGGCGCCGTTCAGCTCCATGAGCGTGTAGATCGACCCGCCGGTGGGCGCCTTGCCGTCCCGGCCCAGGAGGGAGACGGCGAGGTCGTGCGTCTTCGGTGCCTTCTCGAAGCCGACGCCCGTGGTGACCCGTACGCCGTCGTCGGCGGTCGCCGTGATGTGGCCCGCGTACCGGCCTTCGGCCTTTTCCGCGGGGTCGACGCCGACCGGGAGTGTGGCGCTGCCCCGCGCGGGCACGGTCACCGTACCGTCGGCCGGGGTGACGTCGGCGAGCGACGACGAGATCTTCAACTCCACCGCTTTGTCGGTGGTGTTGGTGTAGGTGATGTCCTTGGTCGCGGTCTCCGTGTCGCCGTCCTCGAATTTGCCGAAGCTCAGCGCCGGGGTCGCGAAGACGTTCTGTCCGACGGCTCGTACGACGTCGACCCGTCCGTCGCCCTGCTCGAACACGGAGTCGTCGGCGTTCGTCTTCGCCGTGCTGGCCAGGGCCTGCTTGATCCGCTCGCCCGTCCAGTCCGGATGCGCCTGCGCGACCAGCGCCGCCGCGCCCGCGACATGCGGGGTCGCCATCGACGTACCGTTGGCCGCCGTGTAGTGGTCGTCGACCGGCGTCCCCATGGCGGTGCCGGCGGCACGGGCCGCGGTGATGCCCACGCCCGGTGCGGTGATCTCCGGCTTGACCGCGAAGTCACCGGGGCGCGGTCCACGTCCGGAGAACGAGGCCAGCCGGTCCGACTTGTCGACCGCGCCCACGGTGAGCGCCGAGTCGGCGATGCCCGGGGTGCCCACGGTCTGCTCGCCGGGGCCCGAGTTGCCCGACGCGATCACGAACAGGGCGCCGGTGGACGCGGACAGCTCGTCGACGGTCTCGCTGAGCACGTCGGAGGGGCCGGTCGCGGTGCCGCCCAGCGACATGGAGACGATCTTCGCGCCGGAGTTCGCGGCCCACTCCATGCCCGCGATGATCCAGGAGGACTGGCCCCGGCCGTCGTCGCCCAGCACCTTGCCGACCAGCAGCTCCGCGCCCGGCGCCACGCCCTTGCGCAGGCCGTCCGAGGCCGCGCCGGAGCCGGCGATCGTGGACGCCACATGGGTGCCGTGCCCGTGGCCGTCCTGCACCGACTGCTCGGGGACGAACGTCCGGGACTCGGCGACCCGGCCCGCGAGGTCCGGGTGCCCGGTGTCCACGCCCGTGTCCAGGACCGCGACCTTGACCCCCTTGCCGTCGTGGCCCGACCGCCACACCTCGGGCGCGCCGATCTGCGGGACGCTCGTCTCCAGGGACACCTTCACCTGGGCGTCCAGCCAGAGCTTGTCTATGCCGCCACCGAACTGCCGCGCGGCCTTCGTGGTGGGCTCGGTGCCGAGGGCGGGGGCGATGTCCGCCCACAACGCGGTCGACTTCTCCGCGCTCAGCGCCGCACCGTCGATCCCGGGCAACGCCAGCGTGCGACGGGCGCCTTCGGGGGTGGCCCTGCCCTTCGCGTACGTCGCGATCAGCGGAGTGGCGCGGGTCCTGTCGTCGTCGTACCCCTGCTTCACCAGCCGGGTGACGTTGAAGAGTGCCGGGTCGAGGCGGCCTGCCCGTACCAGCGGGACGGCGTCCGTCGGCAGGACGCTGACCTCGCCGTCCCGTTCGCTCGACAGGAACGTGGCGGCCTCCCGGCCCGCGCCGCGCCGTACGTCGACCGCGTGCTTGCCGTCCGGTCCTGCGGTGAGCGAGACGGTGTCGCCGGTGATGAGCGTGACGGTCCGGGTGGTGGGGGCACTTGAGGTGCCGGTACTCGTGCTCGTGCTCGTGGCTGTGCTCGTGCCGGGGTCCGCCGTCGCGGGCGTGATCGCCGCCGCGAGCAGACCGGCCGCTCCCGCGACGGCACCGAGGGTGTGGAGTCTTCGCATGGGTGGTGCGTCCTCCCCTGAAACGCTGACGTAGGCCTCCGGCCTGCTGGCCGGAAGCCAGGGATCAGAGTGAGTGGCGCGCCGAGAGCGGCTCAAGGGCTTCCTGTGGCCGATCCGTGCCAACGCCCCTTTCGGTCAGGGCAGTTGGAAGCTTCTGTACGTCTCCGTGGGGGGCACCGTCCCCGCCCCGCCGACCGCACCGCACGGCTCCGGATCGGCCGGAACGCAAGGTTCCGTCAGGTGACGGGGACAGGATCAGGACATGGCCGGCACCTCCGCGACCCCGAACGGCCGAGTCCGCGTCCTCATCGCCGACGACGAACCCGGGCTCACCGAACTGCTCGCCGTGGCCCCGGAGGTGCGCCGCTGTGCCTGTCGGGTGCCCGACGGGCACAGCGCCCCGCACGCCGCACGCAGCACGCGGCTGCCCCCCTGCACGCCGTCGTTCCCGACGGGATGCTGCCCGCCCACGACGGCCTCCAGGTGCGGACCGTGGTCGCGGGCGTCGGCCTCACCGTGGCCGCCTGCGCCTGCGCGCGGTCGTCATCCGGCGCCGACGGCGACCCCTCGGCCGTGTCGCCGTCACCACCGTCGAGGTCTCCCGCTCCCCGCTCGACCAGGGCCAGCCAGGCCACCGGTCGTCTGATCGTCGGACTACGCTGGCGCGATGGTGGGGGAACACGACTTCGGTGCGCGGTTACGGCGGCTGCTCGATCGCCGGGGGCTGCGAGCGGCCACCTTGACCCGGCTCGCCGATGCCCCCGGGGCAGAGCTGACCGCCGTCCTCCACGGCGGCGAAGCACCGGCGCCGCTCCTTCTACGGCGCCTCGCACCCGCCCTCGGCCTCCACACCGCGGACGTCTTCGCGATCGCCGGTGTCGACGCCCCCGACGACCTCGCTCCTCCGGACGCGACGGCCGGACGTGAAGTCCCCCGTGTCCTTCGCGAAGCCACCGGTCTCCCGCCGGCGCAGTGCCACACGCTGCACCGATTCGTCGTGGCCCTGCCCCAGGCGGAACGCACCCGGCCCGTCCCGGAAACCCCTCCGGCCCGCCGCTACCCTCCGGGGCCCGGCGCCCTGCTCATGCGCCTGCTGGAGAACCGGAATCTCGACTGGCCTGCCACGGCCAAGACCTTCTGGACGGTCACCGACCGGTACTGGGCGGCCTCCACCTTCGGCCAGGTGGGCCACGGCCGCAAACCCCTCACCCCGGACCTGTTGGCGGACTACGCGGCCCTGCTCGACATCCCCGCCGACGACCTCTCCGCGCTGACCGGCATCCCCCTGCCCACCACCCCCAGCACACCGAAGCTCGACGCGCCCGGCATCGCCGAACTCATCTGGGAACTGCGCCGCCTCACCGCGAGCCAACTCCAACAGGTCACCGACACCGCGAAGACCCTCCGGGACCAGCTCCCGGACGACTGACCCGGCTGACAGGTCGGACCCGCCCTACACGCGAAGCCCACGCAGCCGTACACACGCAGAGCCGCTCACACGCACAGCCACGTTCACGCGACCCCCGAACCAGACGCGCACGTTCGCCGCCCGGCACCCCTGGCGAACGGGGCGCCGGAGGGCCAAGACTGGCACCCATGGATGCACCGACGCGCCGCCGCACCCCGCTCCCGTACGTCGACGAGCACACGATCCTCGTCGAGGCGGACGCCGACGAGGTCTGGTGGGCCCTGGCCGAGGCGCTCGACTGGGCCTTCTCCCGCCCCGCCGCGGTCCGTTACGCCAGGCTCGTGGGCTGCGCCGACCGCACGGCGGCCGGTCCGCGCCCGCCCGTCGAGGGTGAGACGACGTTCCCCGGCTTCCGCACGCTGACCGCGATCCCGGCCGAGCGACTGACCCTCCTGGGCCGCCACCGCTTCTCCTCCTACACCCTGACCTTCCACCTCGACGCGGCGGGACCGGACCACACCAGGCTCCGCGCCGAGACCCGTGCCGTCTTCCCCGGCCCGGCCGGCGGCCTGTACCGCCTGCTCGCCCTGGGCACCGGCACGCACGCGAAGCTCACCCGCCGACTGCTGACGACCGCCCGGCTCCAGGCCGAACGCCCCTGGAGAAAGGCCGGGTGAGTCACCAGCACCACCAGCACCCCGCCGGCTCCGGACTCGGACAGGCCCCGCGCATGGGTACGTGACAGCCGTTTACAAGCACGGCGGCGCGCGCTAGCTTCCGAAGCAGGTGGGGTGGGAGCGCTCCCACCTGTGGCGTGGCGGACCGGAACCCGTCACCCCTGGATCCGCTCCCACCCACACCACCCATCCGTACGGGACGCCTCCGCACCGGCACCTCCGTACGGGCACCTCCGCACCGCCACCTTCACATCGGCACCGGCACATCGGTACGCGCACATTCCCCCCACCTCCAAGCCGTACACGCAAGGAGATCTTGTCATGCACGCAACAAATCGACGATTAAGGCTGCCCCGACACCACAGAGCCCTCCTCCTCGTCCTGCTCGCCCTCGTCACCACGATCCCGGCGCTCGGTCTCGTCGTCACCGCCGGCAGCGGCAAGGCGGAGGCGCACGGCACCCCGATGAAGCCCGGCAGTCGCACGTTCCTGTGCTGGCAGGACGGGCTGACCGACACCGGGGAGATCAAACCGATCAACCCGGCCTGTCGTTCCGCGCAGCAGATCAGCGGCACGACCCCGTTCTACAACTGGTTCTCGGTGCTCCGCTCGGACGGCGCCGGCCGCACCCGCGGCTTTGTCCCGGACGGTCAGCTGTGCAGCGGGGGCAACACCAACTTCACCGGGTTCAACACCCCCAGCGCCGACTGGCCGTTGACCCACCTCACCTCCGGCGCGACCGTCGACTTCTCGTACAACGCGTGGGCGGCGCACCCGGGTTGGTTCTACGTCTACATCACCAAGGACGGCTTCGACCCGACGAAGACACTCACCTGGAACGACATGGAGGCACAGCCGTTCCTGAGTGTCGACCACCCGCCGCTGAACGGCAGCCCGGGCACGGTCGAGGCCAACTACTCCTGGCGGGGCCAGCTGCCCGCGAACAAGTCGGGCCGCCACCTCATCTACATGGTCTGGCAGCGCTCGGACAGCCAGGAGACCTTCTACTCCTGCTCCGACGTCGTCTTCGACGGCGGCAACGGCGAGGTGACCGGCATCAAGGAGCCCGGCAACCCCACCGAGCCGGTGCCGGGCGAGTGCTCCGCGACCCGCCGTACGACGGGCAGTTGGAACGGTGGCTACCAGTCCGAGGTCGTCGTCACCAACACCGGCGACGTGCCGATGCTCGGCTGGATGGTCAACTGGACGCTGCCCGCCGGGCAGAAGGTCGACAGCCTGTGGAGCGGCAGCGCGACCTACACCGGGCAGAACGTGATGGTGCACAACGCGAACTGGAACGGGTCACTGGATCCAGGTGAAACCGCGAACTTCGGATACGTGGTGCAGGGGTCGGGAGGTGATCCCGCGACCACGCTGCCCTGCCGGGTGGGCTGAGCCCGGCGCGATCGGCCCGATCGGCGGCACCGGCCCTGTGCGGGGGCGGGTGCCGTGCTCGGGGCGGACCGGGTGGGCGGGCGGTGCGTGCCCACCCGGTCCGCGAGCCGCGACCCGGTACGGGGGAGACCGGGCGCGGTGGGAGTGCGGCTGTGGGACCCCTCGGCAGGACAACGTTGTCGAGTGGTCTGGACAAGACTCTATCGTTCCAACGGGCAACCAAGTCAAGCCGGTTGGCCCGGGGCCCCGGCCACGGTCAGGACAGCAGCTCCACCTCCGCGAGCGTCGCCGTCCCGTCGAGGACGAGCCGGTAGTGGTCGTACGCCCTCGGGGCCGGGACGGAGAAGGCCCGGGTCTGGCGGTCCCAGGCGAAGGACTCGCCGGAGCGTCTGTCGAGGGTCTTCCAGGTCGTGCCGTCCGTGGAGGCCTGCAGGGTCCAGCCGTCCGGGGCCTCGGCGCGGTCGGCGGAGGTCAGCGTGTACTGAACCGCCTTGGTCCGGGCGGGAGTCGGCAGCGCCACCGTCCCCACGGCGGCCTTCGTCGACGACGTGTCGTCGAACAGCGCCCCCTCGCCCTCGATGGCGTCCGCACGAGGGGCGGGCACCTTGTCGTCCTTCGTGATCGACACCGGAGCGGCGCTCTCGCCCGTGCCCCAGCGGGAGGGCCGCGGCCCCATGTCGAACGTCAGCACACCGCCGCGCGAGATGAGCGAGTGCGGCAGCGAAGTCGACGTCCAGGCCTTGCCGTTGACCTTCAGTCCCTGCACGTACACGTTCCTGGCGCTGTTCCTCGGGGCCTCGACCACCAGGTCCCTGCCGTTGTCCAGGTGGACGGTCGCCTTGGTGAACAGCGGGGAGCCGACGGCGTATTCGCCGCTGCCCATCACCAGCGGGTAGAAGCCGAGCGCGGAGAAGAGGTACCAGGCGGACTGCTCTCCGTTGTCCTCGTCGCCGTGGTAACCCTGGCCGATGCCGCTGCCCACGTAGAGGCGGGAGAGCACCTCGCGGACCTTCTCCTGGGCCTTCCACGGCTGCCCGGCGGCGTCGTACATGTAGATCGCGTGGTGGGCGACCTGGTTGGAGTGGCCGTACATGCCCATCCGGACGTCCCGGGCCTCGGTCATCTCGTGGATGACGCCGGGGTAGGAGCCGATGAGGTCGGGGGAGGCCGTCTCCGGGGTGGAGAAGTAGGTGTCCAGCTTCTTCGCCAGCCCGCCGCGACCGCCGTACAGGTTGGCCAGGCCCTTGCTGTCCTGCGGCGCGGTGAAGGCGTATCCCCAGCCGTTGGTCTCCGTGTAGTCGTGGCCCCAGACCCGGGGGTCGTAGGCCGCGGAGTCGACCCGCCAGGCACCGGTGCCGTCCCGGCCCTGGAAGAAGCCGGCCTTCGTGTCGAACAACTCGACATAGTTGCGGGCCCTGTTGAGGAAGTACGCCGCCTCCTCCCGGTAGCGCTTCTCGCCGGTCTCCCGGTACAGCGCCTGACCCATGCGCGCGATGCCGTAGTCGTTGAGGTAGCCCTCCAGGGCCCAGGACAGGCCCTCGTGGGTGTCGGTGGAGGTGTAGCCGAGGAAGGGGGAGGTGGCCATGCCCTTGCGGCCGACGCCCGCCGACGGTGGTACGACGGTGGCGTTCTTCAGGGCCGCCTCGTACGCCGACTTCGCGTCGAAGTCGACACCCTTGACGTATGCGTCCGCGAACGCCACGTCCGACGAGGTGCCGGTCATCAGGTCCGCGTAGCCGGGGGAGGACCACCGGGAGGTCCAGCCGCCGTCCTTGTACTGCTGCACGAAGCCGTCGACCATCTCACCCGCCTTGCCGGGCGTCAGCAGCGCGTACGCGGGCCAGGTGGTCCGGTAGGTGTCCCAGAAGCCGTTGTTGACGTAGACCTTGCCGTCGACGATCTTCGCGCCGGTGTGGGTCGGGGTGTCCGGACCGGTCATGGGCGAGAACGGCGAGGCGTACTTGTACGTCGAACCCACCTTCTCGAAGCCGGAGTTGGGGTACAGGTAGAGCCGGTAGAGGTTGGAGTACAGCGTGGTCAGCTGGTCGGGGGTGGCGCCCTCGACCTCCACCTTCCCCAGCACGCGGTCCCACTGCGCCCGTGCCCGGTTCTTCACGGCTCCGAAGGACGTGCCCTCCGGGATCTCCTGGCGCAGGTTGTCCTTCGCCTGGTCCAGGCTGATGAGGGAGGTCGCGAGGCGGAGGGTCACCGTACGGTCCGCGCCCGCGTCGAAGCGGAGGTGGCCCTTCACCCCGGTCGAGCCGCCGTCCGTGACGGGCGCGTCGAAGACCCCGTACACGAAGAGCCGGGTCGCTCCCGCCGACAGGCCGGACTTCACATCCGAGAATCCTGTGACGACCCCGTTGTCCTTGTCCAGGGTCAGCCCCGCCTGGTCGGTCACGTTGTCGAAGATCACGCTCGCGTCGTCGCCGGGGTAGGTGAAGCGCAGCGCCGCCGCGTGGTCGGTGGGCGCCATCTCGGCCCTGACGCCGTTCTCGAAGCGCACCCCGTAGTAGTACGGCCGGGCCGTCTCGTTCTCGTGCCGGAAGGCCAACGCCCGTGTGGTGCGGCTCAGTTCGGGTGTTCCGGCGGCTGCCGAGGGCATCACCTGGAAGGTCTGCCGGTCGCCCATCCAGGGACTCGGCTCATGGCTGGCGCTGAAGGCCTGAACGGTCGGCAGGTTGTCCGCGTTGTTGGCGCGCGCGTAGTCGTACAGCCAACTCAGCGAACCCGCGTTGGTGACCGGCGTCCAGAAGTTGAAGCCATGGGGCACCGCCGTCGCCGGGAAGTTGTTGCCGCGGGAGAAACCGCCGCTGGAGTTCGTTCCCCTGGTGGTCACCGCGTAGTCGGACAGGTGTGCCTTCGGCCGCTCGGGCGCCCGGACCCGCAGGGTCACGTCGTCGAGCCAGCCGCGGAACCGCGCCGGGCCCTCGGGCGAGTCGTAGGCCACCAGGATCCGGTCCACGGTCCGGCCGGCGGCGACCGACCCGATCCGCGCGACCACGTCGTTCCACTGGTTGACATACAGCACCTTCGCCGCGCCCTGCCCGCGCGGCGAGAGCGGGAAGCCGTGGCTGTCCACCGCACCCAGCTCGCTGAGGGAGGTGCCGTCGGTGAAGACCAGGTCGACCGAGACGTGGGTCGCGGCGTAGTCCAGATCGCCGTCCGCCATCGACGGGAAGATCCGGTAGGCCAGCTCGGTGTCGCGTTCGACGGCCACGTGCACGTCGAAGATCTTGTTGTACGAGTGGGCCGGTCCGTCCGCCGTGTGGCGGCCCGCGTACCGCAGGGCCCGCTTGCCGGTGAAGCCCGCGCCGGACTTCGCGGTCGCGGATCCGCTCGGGCCCCGGTCGACCAGCGAGAGCATCTCCTTCGGCGGGGGCGCCTGCCCGCCGCCCGTGGAGAACTGCACATCGGCGAGCTGGGTGATCATCGACGCGCCGTTGTTCCGGGTGATGTCGAGCCGGAAGTGCCGGTACCCGGCCACCGCGTCGCGGGGGATGTCGTACGACTTCGTCTGGAACCGTTCGGCGAAGCTCTCGCCGGAGCGGGTGTCGAGGGTCTTCCACTCCTTGCCGTCGGTGGAACCCTTGAGGGCCCAGTCCTTCGGGTCGCGCGTCTCGAAGTCGTTTGCCGACGTCAACGCGTAGGTCACCACCTCGGCCGGGGCGGCGAGGTCGAACTCGGCCCAGCCGGTGGGCTGGAAGGTGAGCCACTTGGTGCCGGGTTCGCCGTCGACGAGGTTCTCCTTCACCTCGCCGCCGTCGGTGTTCTCGCCGCTGGCCCGGACCCCGGTGACCCGGTCGGTGATGTTGCCCGGGATGCCGGTGGTGTAGCCGCCGTCGACCCCCGAGGCCCGGGGGGAGCCGTCCGGCGCGGTGTCGACCGTGCTGATCCAGTCGGGGTCCGGGTCGTCCGGTTCGAACGAGGAGCCGAACTCCCGGGCACCGGCCGCCGGTCGGTCCGGTAACGCGACGGCCGCGCCCTGCGAGGCCACCACCAGAGCGAACGCGACGGCGCCGAGCACCGCCGTGGAACTCCGTCTGTGCCGCATCAGCGAGCACCCTCCCTACGTCCTGCGGACTGTTTCCGATCAAGAAGTGATCGAAAGAGGACAACGTTGTCGAGTCTGCAACGCGGGGACCAGTAGGGGTTGAAGTGGCGAGTGATGTCAAGGGTGTTGGCTGCGTCATCCCGGGCGAATGGCGGGGATTTTCCGGTCAGGTGGCGCAAGGTCGCTCATATTTCCGAGAGGTCTCAACTCGGAAAAGACCGAAGACGAACCTTGCATTCGATCTTGCCCCCCTGGCGGGAAGTGGACTATACCTGTCGGCGTCCGCATAGTGGTCGCACAGCCGCGGACGCACTACCTGGGGGGAATTACCGGTGGTCGCGGACGTGTCCGCGCGCCGACCGCCGTCTTGCCCCTGTTGAATCCTCACGCACGACCCCAGCTTGAACCGACCGCGGTGCCGGGAGGATCCGGTTCACCGCCTGAGTCCTGGAGAAGGCGAGGACTTGAGCATGGGATCCACTACCGCCGAGCACGACCACGGCCCCGAAGGCGCCGACACCACCCACCCCGAGGGCGTCGGCCGCCGCGATCTGATCAAGCGTTCCGCCGCGCTGGGCCTGATCACCGTCCCCACGATGAGCTTCCTGTCCGCGTGCGCCAGCGGGGGAGGCGGGGACGACACCTCCGAGGACAGTCAGGGCAAGACCTCCGAGTCCAATCCCTTCGGCGTGAAGAAGGGCAGCAAGCTCGACGTCGTCATCTTCAAGGGCGGCTACGGCGACGCCTACGCCAAGGCCTGGGAGGCCGCGTTCCAGAAGAAGTGGGGAGTCACCTCCACCCACACCGGCACCCAGGAGATCACCGGCAAGCTCCAGCCGCGGTTCAACGCGGGCAACCCCCCGGACATCGTCGACGACTCCGGCGCCCAGCAGATCCCGATCGACGTCCTCTACAAGAACGACCAGCTCCTCGACCTCGCCGCGGTGCTGGACGCCCCCTCGGTCGACGACCCGGCCAAGAAGGTCCGCGACACCCTCATCCCCGGCACGCTCGACGCGGGCATGCAGGAGGACAAGATCGTCGCGCTCAACTACATCTACACGGTGTGGGGCCTGTGGTACTCCGGCAAGCTGTTCAAGGAGAACGGCTGGGAGGAGCCCAAGACCTGGGCCGACTTCCTGACCATCTGCAAGGAGGCCAAGGCCAAGGACATCGGCGGCCTCGCCCACCAGGGCAAGTACCCGTACTACATCAACGTCGCCATCATGGACCTGATCGCCAAGACGGGCGGACTGGACGCCATGAAGGCGATCGACAACCTCGACCCGAAGGCGTTCGTCGGCTCCGACGCCGCGAAGGCCGGGGTCGAGGCGATCTACGAGGTCGTCGAGAAGGGCTATCTGATGCCCGGCACCAACGGCCTCACCCACACCGAGTCCCAGACCCGCTGGAACCAGTACAAGGCCGTGTTCATCACCTCCGGCTCCTGGCTGGAGAACGAGCAGCTGAAGCAGACACCGGACGACTTCGACATGAAGTTCATGCCGATGCCGCTGCTGCCGGACAGCGTGATGCCGTTCGAGGCGATCCGGGCGGGCTCCGGCGAGCCGTTCATCATCCCGGCCAAGGCCAAGAACCTGCCGGCCGCCAAGGAATTCATGCGGATGATGCTCTCCAAGGAATGGTCGACGCTGTTCGCCAAGGAGGCCAACTCGCTGACCATCCTCAAGGACGGCGTCGACGCCGGCGTACAACTGCGCCCGGGCACCCAGTCGACGGTCGAGGCATCCAAGGCCGCCGGCGACAACACGTTCCGTTACCTCTACACCGAGTGGTACAGCGAGATGGACACGGCGATCCAGAACGCCTCGAACGAACTGATGGCGAAGCGCATCCAGCCGGCCGAGTGGCTCAAGCGGGCACAGGCCGCGGTGGACAAGCAGGCGAAGGACCCCGAATCCAAGAAGAACCGTCGGGACTAGCGGGGCGTCGGAGCGCCGAGGGAGCTGCGCGCCATGGTGAGCTGCGGGTCCGTCGTGGCTCACCGCGCAGTTCCCCGCGCCCCGGAAAGGACGGGGCGCGCCTTTCGTCTCATGGAACCCGAGGCAGGAAACGCCAATGCGTAAAGGGCAGAACCGGTTCGTCGCGGGGTTTCTCCTGGCCCCCGTGGCGCTTTATCTGATCTTCGTGATCTGGCCCTACATCCAGACGTTCGGCTATTCGCTGACGGACTGGAAGGGGCAGTCGCAGACCTTCTCCTTCATCGGCCTCGACAACTACACCGCGTTGTTCGAGGACGACATCTTCCTGCAGGCGATCTGGCACAACATCCTGTTCCTGGTGTTCATCCCGGTCATCACCATCCTGCTCGCGCTGTTCTTCGCGTTCATGCTGAACGCGGGCGGGCGCGGCCGGGCCGGCGGGGTGTCGGGGGTCGCCGGCTCGGGCTTCTACAAGATCGTGTACTTCTTCCCGCAGGTGCTGTCGCTGGCGATCCTCGCGGTGCTGTTCGGCGCCGTGTACCGCAGCGACAGCGGCGGCATGGTCAACGGCCTGCTGATGAAGCTGGGGCTGGTCGACGAGAGCGCTCCCGTCGAGTGGCTGAACGAGCCGAACATGGTGCTCTGGGCCCTCATCCTGGTCGTCGTCTGGCACGGCGTCGGCTTCTACCTCGTGCTGTTCTCCGCCGCCATGCAGGCCATCCCACGCGACATCTACGAGGCCGCGCTGATCGACGGCGCGGGCCGCGCCCACACCTTCTTCCGCATCACCCTGCCGCTGCTGTGGGACTCCGTGCAGACCGCCTGGGTCTACCTCGGCATCGCGGCCATGGACATGTTCATCCTGGTCTCGACCATGACCGCGGGGGAGTACGGCGGCGGCCCCGACCACCACAGCGAGGTCATGGCGACCGTGATGATGCGGAACTTCCTGCTGTACGGCAGGAGCGGCTACGCCTGCGCGATGGGCGTCGTGATGCTGCTCCTCACCCTGATCGTGTCGGTGGTCATGCTGCGCGCCACCCGTCGCGAGCGCGTCGAGTTCTGAGCGGGAGAGACGACAGAAGATGAGTGCACCCCTCAAGACCGCCTCGCGCGGCGACTCGGTCCCCACCGGCCCGACGGTGGACAAGGGCCGGACCGGACCCGGCGACGAGCGCGGCGAAGGCGTCGTCCTGAACGTCTTCTCGCACGGCTTCCTCGCCCTGTGGGCCCTGCTGATCGTGCTGCCGCTGCTGTGGCTGGTGCTCAGCTCCTTCAAGACCGACGCCCAGATCGGCGGCTCGGCCTTCGGCTGGCCCGAGAACTGGACCCTGGACGTCTTCTCCCGGGCCTGGGACAAGGGCATCGGCGACTACTTCGTCAACACGGTCATCGTGCTGGTCTTCTCCGTGCCGCTGACCATGCTGTTCGGCTCGATGGCCGCGTACGTCCTGGCCCGCTACCCGTTCCGGGGCAACCGGCTGCTGTACTACTTCTTCGTCGCCGGCGCGATGTTCCCCGTGTTCCTGGCCCTGGTGCCGTTGTTCTTCATGGTCAAACGGCTGGACATGCTGAACACCTACCAGGGGCTGATCCTGGTGTACGTCGCCTACTCGCTGCCGTTCACCGTGTTCTTCATGCACGCGTTCTTCCGGACGCTGCCCACCGCGGTGTTCGAGGCGGCCATCCTCGACGGGGCCTCGCACACCCGGACGTTCTTCCAGGTCATGCTGCCGATGGCGAAGCCCGGACTGATCAGCGTCGGGATCTTCAACACCTTGGGGCAGTGGAACCAGTTCATCCTGCCGACGGTCCTCATGCAGCCGCAGAGCGGAGACGATCCCGAGCGCTACGTCCTCACCCAGGGCCTCATCCAGCTCCAGCAGCAGCAGGGCTACGCCTCCGACCTGCCCGTCCTGTTCGCCGGTGTCACCATCGCCATGATCCCCATGCTGGTGGTCTATCTCTCCTTCCAGCGCCAGGTGCAGGCGGGCCTCACCTCGGCCACCCTCAAGTAGCCCTTCCCGGGACCCCAAGTAGCCGCAGAGTGACATTTAGTGGTCATTCGGCGACCCCAGTTTCCCTCAAGGACTTGACTGCGGTAACCCGTTCGGCGGAGCTTGGAGTTCACAACTTGTAAGTGGGCCGGGTCTTATGGCTGTGACCCGGGTCACCCGGGCGGCGTGCGGGCCGCCCGGTCCGGGACGGGAGTGGATGAGTCGATGGAGACTCCGGGGTCGCAGTCGTCGCTGCACCGAGCAAATCTCGAGCGCGTCGTACGGGCGGTGCGTCTCGCCGGGTCGCTCACGCAGGCGGAGATCGCCAGGACCACCGGCCTGTCCGCGGCCACGGTCTCCAACATCGTGCGCGAGCTCAAGGACGGGGGAACCGTCGAGGTCACACCCACGTCGGCGGGTGGCCGCCGGGCGCGTGCGGTCTCGCTGAGCGGGGACGCCGGAATCGTGATCGGCGTCGACTTCGGGCACACGCATTTGCGCGTCGCGATCGGGAATCTGGCCCATCAGGTGCTCGCCGAGGAGGCCGAGCCGCTGGATGTGGACGCCTCCTCGACCCAGGGTTTCGACCGGGCGGAGCAGCTGGTCACCCGCCTGGTCGAGGCCACCGGGGTGGACCGTACGAAGATCGCGGGGGTGGGCCTCGGCGTGCCCGGCCCGATCGACGTCGAGTCCGGGACGCTCGGCTCCACCGCGATCCTGCCGGGCTGGACCGGCACCAAGCCCGCCGCCGAGATGCAGCACCGCCTGGGCGTCCCGGTGCACGTGGACAACGACGCCAACCTCGGCGCCCTCGGTGAGCTGGTCTGGGGCAGCGGCCGGGGGGTGCGGGACCTGGCCTACATCAAGGTCTCCAGCGGCGTTGGTGCCGGACTGGTGATCGATGGCAAGATCTACCGGGGCCCGGGTGGCACAGCGGGAGAAATCGGGCATATTACTCTTGATGAATCCGGCCCGGTCTGCCGCTGCGGCAACCGCGGCTGCCTGGAGACCTTCGCTGCCGCGCGCTATGTGCTGCCGCTCCTCCAGTCCAGCCACGGCACCGACCTGACCATGGAAGGGGTCGTACGGTTGGCGAGGGACGGGGACCCGGGCTGCCGTCGGGTGATCGCCGACGTCGGCCGACACATCGGAAGTGGAGTCGCCAATCTCTGCAACTTGTTGAACCCGAGCCGCGTGGTCCTCGGTGGCGATCTCGCCGAGGCCGGAGAGCTGGTTCTCGGACCCATAAGGGAGTCGGTCGGCCGGTACGCGATCCCGAGTGCCGCACGTCAACTCTCAGTGCTGCCAGGGGCACTTGGCGGCCGTGCCGAGGTCCTCGGGGCCCTGGCGCTGGCCCTCAGCGAGATGGGTGATTCCACCCTTTTGGACGGGACCCTCACCGCGGCAACCCCTGTCTTCACTTAGAGAACGAAACACGCCGTTGCCAACCCGTTAAGGATTTACTTCTTGACGTCGCACGTGTGGCCGAGTTGACTTCCAGCCACCTCGGCCGCAGTGCTGCGGCCCGTGTCAGGGAGGCACAACCCAAAATGAACGCAACGATGCGTAGAGTCGTGATCGGCGCCACCGCGGTTTCGCTGGCGCTCTCCGTGGCCGCCTGTGGCAAGGCCGGCGACGACAACGACTCGGACAGCGGCAGCAGCGGTGGCGACAGCAAGACGATCGGTCTGCTCCTGCCCGACAACGTCACCGCGCGCTACGAGAAGTTCGACCGTCCGTACTTCGAGGACAAGGTCGAGGAGCTCTGCGACGACTGCAAGGTCGAGTACGCGAACGCTGCCGCCGACCCCACCAAGCAGGCTCAGCAGATGAGCACCATGGTGACCAAGGGCGTCAAGGTCATCGTCGTCTCCGCCCAGGACTCCGCCGCCATCAAGTCCTCCATCCAGTCCGCGGTGGACAAGGGCGTCAAGGTCGTCGCCTACGACCGTCTGGCCCAGGGCCCGGTCTCGGCCTACGTCTCCTTCGACAACGTCAAGGTCGGCGAGCTGCAGGGCGAGGCCCTCCTCGCCGCGCTCGGCGACAAGGCGACCCCGAAGGCCAAGGTCGTCATGATCAACGGCGACGACGCGGACCCGAACGCCGGTCAGTTCAAGGAGGGCGCGCACAAGGCCCTCGACGGCAAGGTCGACATCGCCTACGAGCAGTCCGGCCTCTGGAAGGACACGGTCGCCGCCCAGAAGATGTCCGCGGCCATCACCCAGCTGGGCGCCAAGAACATCGCGGGCGTCTACGCCGCCAACGACGGCATGGCCGGTGGCATCGCCAACACCCTCAAGGGCGCGAAGATCAGCGGCATTCCGCTGACGGGCCAGGACGCCGAACTCGCCGCCATCCAGCGGATCGTCGCCGGCACGCAGTCCTCCACGGTCTACAAGGCCTACAAGCCGGAGGCCGACACGGCCGCCGAGCTCGCGGTCAACCTGCTGGAGGACAAGGACATCAAGTCCCTGGCCGACACCGAGGTGACCAGCGGGTCCGGCGACAAGGTCCCGGCGAAGCTGCTGACCCCGGTCTCCGTGACCAAGGACAACATCAGCGACACGGTGGTCAAGGACGGCCTCTACAAGGTCACCGACATCTGCACCCCCGAGTTCGCCAAGGCCTGCAAGGAGGCCGGCCTCGAGTAGTCACTCGGGCCCGGGCCGCGGGCGGTCACCGCGTCACGACCGCCCACGGCCCACCTGAACCTGTCCGGCGCCCGCCCCACCTCAGACCCCGCTTCCGGGGCGGGCGCCGGACGGAACCGCTGCCGAGTGAGCAGCGGCCATACGCATGTTCACCTTGTAAGCCTTGTGCGACGGCCCCTCACCCCCGGGGCCGGCACATCCTCCGCGCCCGGTTTCCGGCGCGGCATCCCCGCCGGTCAGGCGGCGAAGGAGATGGTTCACGTGTCCGCTACGCCCGTGCTGGCGTTGCGCGGAGTCTCCAAGCGATTCGGTGCGGTGCAGGCACTCACCGACGTCGAGCTGGAGGTCCACGCCGGTGAAGTGGTCGCCCTGGTGGGCGACAACGGCGCAGGAAAGTCCACCCTGGTCAAGACCATCGCGGGTGTCCACCCCATCGATGAGGGCGTCATCGAGTGGCAGGGCGACCCGGTCAAGATCAACAAGCCGCACGACGCCCAGGGCCTCGGTGTCGCGACGGTCTACCAGGACCTCGCGCTCTGCGACAACCTCGACGTCGTCGGCAACCTCTACCTCGGTCGCGAGCTGCTGCACCGGGGCGTCATCGACGAGGTGACGATGGAGAAGAACTCCCGGGAGCTGCTGTCCACGCTCTCCATCCGGATCCCGAGCGTTCGGATCCCGATCGCGAGCCTCTCCGGCGGTCAGCGCCAGGTCGTCGCCATCGCCCGCGCCCTCATCGGTGACCCCAAGCTCGTCATCCTGGACGAGCCCACCGCCGCCCTCGGTGTCGAGCAGACCGCGCAGGTCCTCGACCTGGTCGAACGGCTGCGCGAGCGCAACCTCGCCGTCATCCTCATCAGCCACAACATGGCCGACGTGAAGGCGGTCGCGGACACCGTGGCCGTTCTGCGGCTGGGCAAGAACAACGGCTCCTTCTCCGTGAAGGACACCAGTCACGAAGAGATCATCGCCGCGATCACGGGTGCCACGGACAACGCCGTGACCCGTCGTGCGGGGCGGCGCACCACGGAGGCGGCAAAGTGAGCGACACGTCCAAGACCGTGAAGAGCGATTCCGCAGCCGACGGCCAGACCACGGTCGCCCCCGCCGACGACCCCACGGCCGCGCCGGTCACCGTCGTCGACCCGCGTCTGCTGGTCCGCGAAGAGGGCCTCAAGGGCTACGTCACCGAGTTCAAGCGCAAGGTGAAGGGCGGCGAGCTGGGCTCGCTGCCGGTGGTCATCGGCCTGATCGTCATCTGGACGATCTTCCAGCTCCAGAACGATCGTTTCCTCAGCGCCGACAACCTCTCGAACATCAGCTACTTCCTCTCGGCCACCGGCATGCTCGCCATCGGCCTGGTGTTCGTGCTGCTGCTCGGCGAGATCGACCTGTCCGTGGGTTCGGTCAGCGGCCTGGCCTCCACCCTGTTCGCCGTGTTCGCGGTGAACGAGGGCATGAACTCCTGGTTGGCGCTGGTCCTCGCGGTCATCACCGGTCTCGCCATCGGCGCGCTGCACGGCTGGTTCTTCGCCAAGATCGGCGTACCCGCCTTCGTCGTCACCCTGGCCGGCTTCCTCGGCTGGAACGGCCTGATGCTGTGGCTGCTGGGTGAGAGCGGCACCATCAACATCCCCTCCGACGAGGGCCCGGTCCGGCTGCTCGGCCAGAGCTCCTTCTTCATGGACCAGGCCATCATCGGCGCGTACATCCTCGCCGGGCTCGCCGTGGTGCTCTCCCTCGTGGGCAACCTCAACGAGCAGCGCCGTCGTCGGGCCGCGGGTGTGCCGTTCCGGCCGACCAGCGAGATCCTGCTGCGTGTCGGCGCGCTCGCCCTCGTCTCCTTCGCCGCCGCCGCCGTGCTCAACAACGCGTCCGGTGTCTCGAACGCGCTGGTGATCTTCCTCGCGGCGCTGGTGATCGTGGACTTCGTCCTGCGCCGCACGACCTACGGCCGTCAGGTGTTCGCGGTCGGCGGCGGCATCGAGGCCGCCCGCCGTGCCGGTATCAACGTGCCGATGATCCGGATCACCGTGTTCGCCATCTCCGGTGGCTTCGCGGCGGTCGGCGGCATGTTCTTCGCCGGCCAGACCGCGAGTGCGACGCTGTCCGCCGGTGGCGGCAACACGCTGATGCTCGCGATCGCCGCGGCGGTCATCGGTGGCACCAGCCTCTTCGGTGGGCGCGGGTCGGTGTGGTCGGCGCTGCTGGGCATGCTGGTGATCCAGTCGATTCAGACGGGTCTCGACCTGCTGAACATGAACACGTCGATCCAGTACATGATCACGGGTGCGGTGCTGTTGGGTGCGGTCGTCATCGACTCCGTCAGCCGGCGGAGCCAGAAGGCCGCCGGCCGCGCCTAGACGCCGTCGGGGTGCGGTGGGCCCGCGAGTGCTGGTCCGTCGTGGCTGGTCGCGCAGTTCCCCGCGCCCCTTCAGGGCGCTGATGTGCCCGGTGCCTCCAAGGTGCCGGGCACTTCCGCTTGTTGTCGGACGTTTCGTACGGGTACGTCTGCGCAGGATGGTTTACGGCCATTCGCGTGACACGGGACTCGACCGCCCGGCCGTCGGCCCGGTGCGCGGAAGATTAGACTTCGTCGAGCCCGGTAACGCTCGAACAGCACTATCGCAAGGAGGCACGGGTGCCGCTGCTGACCCGCATCAGGGGACCGCGCGATCTGGACCGGCTCAGCTTGGAGGAGTTGGACCAGCTGGCGGAGGAGATCCGGACCTTCCTCGTGGAGGCGGTGTCGAAGACCGGCGGCCACCTCGGCCCGAACCTCGGCGTGGTCGAGCTCACCATCGCCCTGCACCGGGTCTTCGACTCGCCCAAGGACAAGGTGCTGTGGGACACGGGCCACCAGTCCTACGTCCACAAGCTGCTGACCGGCCGCCAGGACTTCTCCAGGCTGAAGATGAAGGGCGGCCTGTCCGGCTACCCCTCGCAAGGTGAGTCCGAGCACGACGTCATCGAGAACAGCCACGCCTCCACCGTACTGGGCTGGGCCGACGGCCTCGCCAAGGCCAACCAGGTGCTGAAACGCGACGACCACGTGGTCGCGGTCATCGGCGACGGCGCGCTGACCGGCGGTATGGCCTGGGAGGCGCTCAACAACATCGCCGACGCCAAGGACCGCCCGCTGGTCATCGTCGTCAACGACAACGAGCGCTCGTACGCGCCGACCATCGGCGGCCTCGCCAACCACCTCGCCACGCTGCGGACCACCGACGGCTACGAGCGGTTCCTCGCCCGCGGCAAGGACCTGCTGGAGCGCACCCCGGTCGTCGGCCGGCCGCTCTACGAGACGCTGCACGGCGCCAAGAAGGGGCTGAAGGACTTCATCGCCCCGCAGGGCATGTTCGAGGACCTCGGCCTCAAGTACGTCGGCCCGATCGACGGGCACGACATCGAGGCCCTGGAGTCCGCGCTCGCCCGCGCCAAGCGCTTCGGCGGACCGGTCATCGTGCACTGCCTCACCGAGAAGGGCCGCGGCTACCAGCCCGCCCTCCAGGACGAGGCCGACCGCTTCCACGCCGTCGGCAAGATCCACCCGGACACGGGTCTGCCCATCGCCTCCTCCGGCGCCGACTGGACCTCCGTCTTCGGCGAGGAGATGGTGAAGCTCGGCAAGGAGCGCGAGGACATCGTCGCCATCACGGCGGCCATGCTCCAGCCGGTCGGGCTCGACCGGTTCGCCAAGGCCTTCCCCGAGCGGGTCTACGACGTCGGCATCGCCGAGCAGCACGGCGCGGTCTCGGCGGCGGGCCTCGCCACCGGCGGTCTGCACCCCGTCTTCGCGGTGTACGCCACCTTCCTCAACCGGGCCTTCGACCAGGTCCTGATGGACGTCGCCCTGCACAAGTGCGGTGTGACGTTCGTCCTGGACCGGGCCGGTGTCACCGGCACCGACGGCGCCTCGCACAACGGCATGTGGGACATGTCGATCCTCCAGGTCGTCCCGGGGCTCCGGCTGGCCGCCCCGCGCGACGCCGACCAGGTCCGCGCCCAGCTGCGCGAGGCCGTCGAGGTCACCGACGCGCCGACCGTGGTGCGCTTCTCCAAGGGCGCCGTCGGCCCCGCCGTGCCCGCCCTGCGCCGGGTCGGCGGCATGGACGTGCTGCGCGAGCCCGGCACCGACACCCCGGACGTGCTCCTCGTCTCCGTCGGCGCCCTCGCGCCGATGTGCCTGGAGATCGCCGACCTGCTCGACAAGCAGGGCATCACCACGACCGTCGTCGACCCCCGCTGGGTCAAGCCCGTCGACGAGCACATGGCGCCGCTCGCGGACAAGCACCGCGTCGTCGTCACCGTCGAGGACAACTCCCGCGTCGGCGGCGTCGGCTCGGCCGTCGCCCAGGCGCTGCGGGACGCCGGGGTGGACCTCCCGCTGCGTGACTTCGGCATCCCGCCGCGCTTCCTCGACCACGCCACCCGCGCCGAGGTCCTGGCCGAGATCGGGCTCACCGCGCCCGACATCGCCCGTCAGGTCACCGGGCTGGTCTCCAAGCTCGACGGCCGGTTCGGCGACGCCACCGCCGAGGCGGAACCCGCGCGCGACTGACGTATCCCTGTGGGCCGTTCGGGCCGGTGTCGCCATTCTTTACGGTGGTGATACCGGCCCATTCGCGTGAAACCGCTCCCGTCCGGGCAAACGCTCCCCCAGTCTCGGCTTCGCTCGACCGAGGGGACCCCCATCGCCCCCTCTCCATCATGTCGAGGACGCCCAGCGTGGGAGGTACGCCCGTGAGCAGCACACTCTTCCGGACCAAGAAGGTCGAGCAGTCCATCCTTGATACCGAGGAGCCCGAGCACGCGCTCAAGAAATCCTTGTCCGCGCTGGATCTGACGGTCTTCGGCGTCGGTGTCATCATCGGCACCGGCATCTTCGTCCTCACCGGCACGGTGGCCAAGAACAACGCCGGTCCCGCCGTGGCCCTCGCCTTCGTCGTGGCCGGCGTCGTCTGCGCGCTCGCCGCCCTCTGCTACGCGGAGTTCGCGTCCACGGTCCCGGTCGCCGGATCCGCGTACACCTTCAGCTATGCCTCCCTCGGGGAGCTGCCCGCCTGGATCATCGGCTGGGACCTGGTGCTGGAGTTCGCGCTGGGGACGGCGGTGGTGGCCGTCGGCTGGTCCGGCTACATCCACTCGCTGATGGACAACGCGGGCTGGGACCTGCCCGCCGCGCTCGGCACGCGGGACGGGGCCGACGGCTTCGGCTTCGACATCCTCGCCGCCCTGCTCGTCCTGGTCCTCACCGCCATCCTGGTGGCCGGCACCAAGCTCTCCGCGCGGGTCACCTCGGTCGTCGTCGCCATCAAGGTGACGGTCGTCCTCACCGTGATCATCGCGGGCGCCTTCTTCGTCACCGCCGACAACTACGACCCGTTCATCCCGAAGGCGCAGGAGGTGCCGGCGGGTGACAGCCTCCAGTCCCCGCTGATCCAGCTGATGTTCGGCTGGGCGCCCGCCAACTTCGGCGTGATGGGCATCTTCACGGCCGCCTCCGTCGTCTTCTTCGCGTTCATCGGCTTCGACGTCGTCGCCACGGCCGCCGAGGAGACGCGGAACCCGCAGCGCGACATGCCCCGCGGCATCCTCGGCTCCCTCCTGATCTGCACCACGCTGTACGTGGCGGTCTCGATCGTCGTCACCGGCATGCAGCACTACACCGACCTGTCCGTGACCGCGCCGCTCGCCGACGCCTTCAAGGCCACCGGGCATCCGTGGTTCGCGGGCTTCATCAGCTTCGGCGCCGCCGTCGGTCTGACGACCGTGTGCATGATCCTGCTGCTCGGCCAGACCCGGGTGTTCTTCGCGATGAGCCGCGACGGACTGCTGCCGCGTTTCTTCTCCCACGTCCACCCCCGGTTCAAGACCCCGCACCGGCCGACCATCCTGCTCGGGGTGATCATCGCGATCGTCGCGGGCTTCACCCCGCTGAGCGAGCTGGCCGAACTGGTGAACATCGGCACGCTGTTCGCGTTCGTGGTCGTCGCGATCGGCGTCGTCATCCTCCGCCGGACCCGCCCCGACCTGCACCGGGCGTTCCGCACCCCGTGGGTGCCGCTCGTCCCGATCCTCTCGGTGTGCGCCTCGCTGTGGCTGATGCTCAACCTGCCCACCGAGACCTGGCTCCGCTTCGCCGCCTGGATGGCCCTCGGCATCGTCGTCTACTTCGTCTACGGCCGCACACACAGCCGGCTCGCACGTCACGAGGAGACGCCGGCGGGCGAGGTCGGGGGGCCGGGACGCGGCACCCCCTGACCCGGAGGGGAGAGCGAATCAGGGCACTTGACCTCAAGAGCAGTTGAGGTTCGAGACTTCCCTGTGTCGGCCGTCCGGCTGATCTCCGTGACCGGTGAAGGTGAAGTGATCCCCGTGAAGGCAGCGGCGTTGTACTCGTTCGGCGGGCCCGAGGTCCTGACGCTCACCGATCTCGACGAGCCCCACGCCGGCCCGGGCCAGGTGCGTGTGCGCGTGAAGGCGGCCGGTGTCCAGCACTTCGACGCCGGCATCCGGCAGGGGTGGGCGCCCCCCTCCGTCGACCTCGGCTTCCCGGTCGTCCCCGGCAACGAGTTCGCCGGGGTCGTCGACCGGGTGGGTGAGGGCGTCACCGGCTTACCCGAGGGTTCCGAGGTCCTCGGGTACACGACGCTCGGCTCCTACGCCGAGTACGTCGTGGCACCCGCCGACCAGATCGTGCACAAGCCGGCCGGCATGCCCTGGGACATCGCCGGCGGGTTCTCCGCCAACGGCCAGGGCGCCCATCTGTGCCTGCGGGAGATGAAGGTGGGGCCCGGCGACACGGTGCTGATCCACGCGGCGGCCGGCGCCCTCGGCACGTTCGCGGTCCAACTGGCCCTGGCCTGGGGCGCCGACACCGTCATCGGCACCGCGAGCGAAGCCAACCACGATTACCTGCGGTCCATCGGCGCCGTCCCCGTGACCTACGGGGAGGGGCTCGTCGAGCGGGTCAGGGCCCTCGCTCCTGACGGCGTGGACGCCGCGATGGACAACGCCGGCCCCGAGGCCCTCCGTGCCTCCGTCGAGTTGGTCAAGGACAAGAACCGCATCCGGACCATGATCTCCGACGAGGCCGCAGAGGAGCTCGGTGTGCCGGCTCTGGGTCCCGGCCGGTCGGTCGAGCGACTGTTGGAACTCATCGAGATCTACGAGCAGGGCAAGATTCGCCTGCACATCCGCAATGCCTATCCGCTAGACCGGGCCGCCGACGCGCACCGGGACCTGGAGAGCGGCCACGGGCACGGAAAGCTCGTTCTCACCGTCGACTGACGCCCCTTCGTCCCGCGCGACCGTGACCCCACGGAAAGGAATGCAAGACACCATGGCGCCGGAACTCACCTCGAAGGGCGTCGCCACGGCACGGAAGGAAGCCGGTCTGACGGCGCTCGGGTGCGTCGTCGTGCTGGGAACCGTCGTGGCCGCGATCGACGGCACCCTCATGGTCGTGGCCATCGACGCGATCGGCACGGAATTCTCGGCGTCGGCACAGGCCGTGCAATGGGTCACCGGCGCCTATCTCCTGGCCACCTGCGCGGCCATCCCGGTCTCCGGACACGCGGTCGACCGGTTCGGCGCCAGGAGGGTATGGCTCTGGTCGCTGCTCGCCTTTCTGGCGTCCGTGGTGCTGTGCGGTCTCGCCTGGTCGCCCGCGAGTCTCATTTTCTTCCGGGTGCTCCAGGGGTTCTCCGGCGGCCTGATCGGGACGGTCGCCACGGTCGTACTGACCCGTGCGGCCGGACCGGAGCGGGCCGGCCGGGCGTTCAGCGCCATCGCCGTGCCCTCCACGCTCGCGCCGGTCCTCGGCCCCATCGCGGGCGGCGCGGTCATCGACGCGGCCAGTTGGAGATGGCTCTACTTCGGGCAGCTGCCCCTGCTCCTCATCGCCCTGGGCGCCGCCGTCGTCGTGCTGCCGCGGGACATCGGGGACCGCGCCGCGCGCCTCGACGTGAAGGGGCTGTTCCTCGTCACCCCCGGTCTCGCCGCGCTCGTGTACGGCCTCGCCGAGATCGCCGGCGCCGAGGGGTCCACCGGCGCCCTCGGCGTCGCCATGGACGCGGGGCTCGTGCTCCTGGGGGTCCTTCTCACGGCCGCGTATGCCGGACACGCCCTGCGGAACCGGGAGCGAGCCCTGATCGATCTGACCCTCTTCGGCAACAGAGGATTCTCGATCGCCGTCGTGCTCATCTTCGTCGTGGGGTTCCTGCTGTACGGCCTGCTCTTCCTCGTCCCCCTCTACTACCAGCAGATCGTCGGCCTCAGTGCGACGGCCGCCGGTACGCTCCTCGCGCCCCAGGGCGCCGGTATGGGGGTGGCGGCGCTCTTCATCGGCTCGCTGACCGATCGGTTCGGCGCCCGGCCGATGGTGCTGTGGGGTCTGGTGCTCACCACCGTGGGCACCCTTCCCTTCGCCCTCTCCGGCACGCGCCCCGACGACCTGCTGCTCGGCGCGGCGCTGGTGCTGCGCGGCGCGGGTCTCGCCTCCATCTCCATCCCGTTGGCGGCCGCCCTCTACAAGAGCGATCTGCCGCGCGAGGCGATCCCGCACATCACCACGATCAGCGCCGTCGCGCAGCGCGTCGGGGGCGCGTTGGGCGGGGCCATGGCCGCGGTGAGTCTGCAACTGCTGTCGGAGTCGGGCGAGGAGTTCGACGGATCCGCGTTCACCGCCACGTTCTGGTGGATGACCGCCCTCCTCCTCGTGCCCTTCGCGCTCGCCCTGCTGCTGCCTCGCGGGGCCGCGCACCAGCGCGGTTGAGGCCGGCCGCCGGACGGTGCGCGGCAGTTCACGAACTGCCGCGCACCGTCCGTGGTCCGGTCACCTCGGCGCCCAACTCGCCCACCCTGCGCCGTAGTTCACGGTCGGCGGTGACCACGAGGCAGGGGCGGTCGGGAGCCTCCTCGGTGACGAGTTCCACGATGCGGTCGTCACCGCTGCGGGGTGCGGGCTCGACCCGTACGCCGGGGACCGGCTCCACGCCCCGGGCCGCGCCCTCGACCACCATCACCAGCTCGACGGGCCCGTCGAGGCCGGGGACCCCGTCGCGGGCCAGGCGGTCGCGCAGGCGTTCCGCCGCGCCGCGCCGGTCGCGCCACCAGCCGTCGGGGACGGAGCCGATGACGTTGGCGGCGTCGACGATCACGAGCAGGGGAGCGTCCATGGGGGACAGGGTCGCACGCCGGGCGGTCCGGCCCGGTGGTCCCGCCGGGTGGGTGAAACGTTCATCTTATGATGGGGCCCGCTCGGCCTTCCGTGTCCCGTGCGCGGAGGCGGGCGGGGAGCCGCGCCGAGCACCAGCGGAAAGGGCAGGTCACGTCATGCGGACCAGATCCGGGCGCACCGCGGCTCAGGGGGCGGCGGCCGGCAGCGCGGCGGACGGCGGGAGCGGGCGGCACCGGGCCGAGACCACGCTCGCCGGCTCCTGGCTCGTCCTCGGCAAGGACGGCAGGCTCACCGCGTACGCCCGCGCGCGTGCGGGCCTGTTGCGCTGGACGCAGACGCGGCCCGGCGGCGCCGAGTGGGCCGGTCCGGACCTCTTCCCCGTGGCGGGGCTGACCGACCTCCACGTCGTGCAGGGCGCGAACACCTATGTGCACTTCCTCGGCCGCCGTGAGGTCGCCAAGGGCGACGGCCCGCCCGCCGTGGACGTCGTGCACGCCATCCAGTACCAGACCGGCCGACCGGTCACCGAGTGGCGTTCGCTGGGCAATCCGCACAAGGACGCCACCAAGGCGGCGCGCTTCGGGATGCCCGTCGGCGCGGTGAGCGCCGGCGGAAACGTGCATGTCTTCGCGCGCAACGCCGGGGGCGGCGTGATGCTGCGCCGGGAGCTGGCGGGCGGCAAGTGGAGCGCGTGGACCGACCTCAAGGGCAGCCTGGTGCGGGACCCGGTGGCCGTGGTCGCGTACGCGTCCGGGCGCGTCGAGGCACTGGTCGGTGGTCAGGACCTCATCATGCGCTGGACGCAGGAGAAGCCCGACGGGGCCTTCGCCCAGGAGCCCACCGTCCCGTTGTCGGTGGCCCGCGGCAGCGCGGTGGGTCTGGAGACCGCGCCGGACCGGGCGACGTACTACTGGACCGACCCGGCGACCGGTGGCGTCGTCGCCCATCGGCCGGGCGGCGGGGTGATCCCGCTGGGCGGGGCTCCGACGGAGGGCCCGGTGGCCGTGCTGCGGGTGCCGCTCGACGGGTACGACTGCACGGTGCTGGCCCGTCGCGACGTCGAGGGACGGGTCCTGCTGGCCGCCTGCGGCACCGAGAACGAGCAGGCCGGGGTGTGGTGGTCGCCGACCCGTGAGCGCTGCGTGGGGACGCCGGCGTTGGCCCGTGACGCGTACGGGCGGGTCGTGCTCGGGGTGATCGACGCGGGGGGCGCGTTGCGCGTGGCCCGGCAGAACGACGAGGCGGGACTGGCGTTGGCGCCGGCGGTCGCTGTCTGACGGTGCGTGTGCGCCTGCGCGTCTGCCGGGGCGACCACGTCAAGAGGGCCCCCGCCCGCAGGCGGAGGCCCTCTTGAGGTTCATACGGTCACGCGGGGACCGAAGCCACCCCGGCCTCCAGGAACTTCTTGCCGTTGACGCGCTCGCTGACACCCTCGCGGTCCAGGTACGGCGTGATGCCGCCCAGGTGGAAGGGCCAGCCGGCGCCCGTGATCAGGCAGAGGTCGATGTCCTGTGCCTCGGCGACCACACCCTCGTCGAGCATGAGCCCGATCTCCTGGGCGACGGCGTCGAGCACCCGGGCCCGCACCTGCTCCTCGGACAGGACGGAGTCGCCCTGCTTGAGGAGCGCGGCGACCTCGGGGTCCAGCTCCGGCTTGCCGGAGTCGTAGACGTAGAAGCCGCGCTTGCCGGCCTTGACGACCGCGGCGAGGTTCTCGGAGACGGTGAAGCGGTCCGGGAAGGCCCGGTTGAGGGTCTCCGAGACGTGCAGACCGATCGCGGGACCGACCAGCTCCAGCAGGACGAGGGGAGACATCGGCAGGCCCAGGGGCTCCACCGCCTTCTCCGCGACCTCGACCGGCGTGCCCTCGTCGATGACGTTCTGGATCTCGCCCATGAAGCGGGTGAGGATGCGGTTGACGACGAACGCCGGGGCGTCCTTCACCAGCACCGCGGTCTTCTTCAGCTTCTTGGCGACGGCGAAGGCCGTGGCCAGCGAGGCGTCGTCGGTCTGCTCGCCCCGGACGATCTCCAGCAGCGGCAGGATCGCGACCGGGTTGAAGAAGTGGAAGCCCACGACCCGCTCGGGGTTCTTCAGCTTCGACGCCATCTCGGTCACCGACAGCGAGGAGGTGTTGGTGGCGAGGATCGCGTGCGCCGGGGCGACCGCCTCGACCTCCGCGAACACCTGCTGCTTGACGCCGATCTCCTCGAAGACGGCCTCGATGACGAAGTCGGCGTCGGAGAAGCCCTCAGCCTTGTCCAACACACCGGTGACCAGCGCCTTGAGGCGGTTGGCCTTGTCCTGGTTGATCCGGCCCTTGAGCAGCAGCTTGTCGATCTCGGCGTGGACGTAGCCCACACCCTTGTCGACGCGCTCCTGGTCGATGTCGGTCAGTACGACCGGCACCTCCAGGCGACGCAGGAAGAGCAGCGCGAGCTGGGAGGCCATCAGACCGGCGCCGACGACGCCGACCTTGGTGACCGGGCGGGCCAGGTTCTTGTCCGGGGCACCGGCGGGGCGCTTGCCGCGCTTCTGCACCAGGTTGAAGGCGTAGATCCCGGCACGCAGCTCGCCACCCATGATCAGGTCGGCGAGGGCGACGTCCTCGGCGTCGAAGCCCTGCTGGAGGTCGCCGTTCTTCGAGGCGGCGATGATGTCCAGCGCGCGGTAGGCGGCCGGGGCCGCGCCGTGCACCTTGCTGTCGGCGATGAACCGGCCCTTGGCGACGGCCTGGTCCCAGGCCTCACCGCGGTCGATCACCGGGCGGTCGACGACGATCTCGCCCTTGAGGACGGACGCCGTCCAGAGCAGCGACTGCTCCAGGAAGTCGGCGCCCTCGAAGAGCGCGTCGGCGATCCCGAGCTCGTAGACCTGCTTGCCCTTGAGCTGCTTGTTCTGGTTGAGGCTGTTCTCGATGATCACCGAGACGGCCTTGTCCGCACCGATCAGGTTGGGCAGGATCGTGCAGCCGCCCCAGCCCGGGACCAGGCCCAGGAAGACCTCGGGGAGCGAGAACGCCGGGAGGGCCGCGGAGACGGTCCGGTAGGAGCAGTGCAGACCGACCTCGACGCCACCGCCCATCGCGGCACCGTTGTAGTACGCGAAGGTGGGGACGGCGAGCGCGGACAGCCGCTTGAAGACCTCGTGGCCGCCCTTGCCGATGGCGAGCGCGTCGTCGTGGTTCTTCAGCAGCTCGACGCCCTTGAGGTCGGCGCCGACGGCGAAGATGAACGGCTTGCCCGTGACACCGACACCGACGATCTCGCCGGCCGCGGCCTCCTTCTCGACCTGGTCGATGGCGGTGTTCAGGTTCGCCAGCGACGCCGGGCCGAAGGTGGTCGGCTTGGTGTGGTCGAAGCCGTTGTCCAGCGTGATGAGCGCGAAGCGCCCGGCGCCGAACGGCAGGTCGAGGTGGCGTACGTGCGCGGACGTCACGACCTCGTCGGGGAACAGCTCGGCCGCGCCCTTGAGAAGCTCAGCGGTGGTGCTCACTTGTCGCCTCCGGCGTCCTTGTGGTGCGGGTTCTCCCAGATGACGGTGGCGCCCATGCCGAAGCCGACGCACATGGTGGTGAGGCCGTAGCGGACCTCCGGCTGCTCCTCGAACTGGCGGGCGAGCTGCGTCATCAGACGCACGCCCGAGGAGGCCAGCGGGTGACCGAAGGCGATGGCGCCGCCGTACTGGTTGACGCGCGCGTCGTCGTCGGCGATGCCGTAGTGCTCCAGGAAGGCGAGCACCTGGACGGCGAAGGCCTCGTTGATCTCGAACAGGCCGATGTCGGAGATCGACAGGCCCGCCTGGGCGAGCGCCTTCTCGGTCGCCGGGATCGGGCCGTAGCCCATGACCTCCGGCTCGACACCCGCGAAGGAGTACGAGACGAGGCGCATCTTCACCGGGAGGTCGTTCTCGCGGGCGAAGTCCTCGGACGCGATGAGCGAGGCGGTGGCGCCGTCGTTCAGCCCGGCCGCGTTACCGGCGGTGACCCGGCCGTGCACGCGGAAGGGGGTCTTGAGGCCCGACAGGTTCTCCAGGGTCGTCCCCGGCCGCATCGGCTCGTCGGCGGTGACCAGGCCCCAGCCCGTCTCGCCGGCCTCGGCGTTGGTGCGGCGCACCGAGATCGGTACCAGGTCGGCCTGGATCTTGCCGTTGGCGTACGCCTTGGCGGCCTTCTCCTGGGAGCGCACGGCATACTCGTCGGCGCGCTGCTTGGTGATCGTCGGGTAGCGGTCGTGCAGGTTCTCGGCGGTCATGCCCATGAACAGGGCGGACTCGTCGACCAGCTTCTCGCTGACGAACCGCGGGTTCGGGTCGACGCCCTCACCCATCGGGTGGCGGCCCATGTGCTCGACACCGCCGGCGATGGCGACGTCGTACGCGCCGAAGGCGACGGAACCGGCGACCGAGGTGACGGCGGTCAGGGCGCCGGCGCACATCCGGTCGATGGAGTAACCGGGCACCGACTGCGGCAGACCGGCGAGGATGCCGGCCGTGCGGCCGATGGTGAGGCCCTGGTCACCGATCTGCGTGGTCGCGGCGATGGCGACCTCGTCGATCTTCGCGGGCTCCAGGCCGGGGTTGCGGCGCAGCAGCTCCCGGATCGCCTTCACGACGAGGTCGTCGGCGCGGGTCTCGTGGTAGATGCCCTTCGGGCCCGCCTTGCCGAACGGGGTGCGGACGCCGTCGACGAAGACGACTTCCTTGACGGTACGAGGCACGATGGCTCTCCTCCAGAGGTGCGGGACGGCACTGCTGCGACGCGCAACCGCTGAGCGCGCGCTCAGGCCCATGCTACTTGCGAGTAACAGTGCTGCCCACCCCTGGGCGAGGGAGCGGCGAAGGTCACACGCGTTCCCCATGTTACCGCCGGTTACATGCATCGCCCTCAGGGGCGCGAGGCTGTGTCTGATATGCGGCTCCGCCGCGTGGGGGCGACCAGTCGAAACCAACCCGCAGTCCGCCACGGTCCTCAAGGAGCAGTCGCAGTGGACCCTCTCGGAACCAGCACAGGCGTGGCCACCGGATGCGACACCCCGACCTCACCGTCCCCCGCGATCACCCCGAACAACGTCCGCCCCACATCCGCCCCGAACCCGTACACGTCATGACTCATCGCGGACAACGTCGGCCGCGTCAACCGGCACAACTGCGAGTCGTCCCACGCCAGCAACGACACCTCCTCCGGCACCCGCACCCCCATCTCCGCCGCCACCGACAACCCCGCCACCGCCATGATGTCGTTGTCGTAGACGATCGCCGTAGGACGGTCACCCCGCGCCCCGGTCAGCAGCGACCGTGTCGCCCGCGCCCCCGCCTCGCCCGAGAAATCGGTCGCCACCTGCCACGCCCCGGCCAGCCGCAACTCCCGCGCCACCTGATCGAACGCCGCCGTACGAATGGCCGTGTGCCCCAGCGCGGCAGCGCCCCCCACCCGGGCGATCCGCCGATGCCCCAGCGCCGCCAGATACCGCACCGCCTCCGTCACGGCGGTCGCGTCGTCCGTCCACACGGACGTGAGCCCGCCGGTCAGCGACGGATGCCCGACGGCCACCACCGGCACCCCCAGCCGCCCCACCGCGGCCACTCTCGGATCGTCCGCGCGGAAGTCGACGAGGATCGACCCACTGACCTGCCGCCCCCGCCACCACGCGTCCTGGAGCCCCACCTCCTCCTCCAGGGTCCGCACCAGCCGCAGCAGCAGGGAACAGGACCGCTCGGTCAGCACGCTCTCCACGCCGGAGATGAACTCCATGTAGAACGGTTCGAGCCCGAGCTGCCGGGCGGGCCGGCAGATCGCCAGCCCCACCACGTCGACCCGCTGACTCGACAACGACCGCGCCGCCAGGTTCGGCGCCCACCCGAGCTGCCGTGCCGCCGCGAAGATCCGGTCCCGTGTGGCGTCGGCCAGCCCCGGCTTCCGGTTGAACGCGAGCGACACCGCCCCCTTGGACACCCCGGCCAGCGCGGCGACGTCCTTGATGGTCACGCGCGGGATCGAAGCCGGACCCGACGGCGGAACCGGACCCGACGACGAAGACGGACCCGACGGCGAGGGCGGTGGCGGAGTCGGTGAGGCGCTCACCGGGCGGGCTCCACGCAGTACAGCACTCGTCGCACGTCCTCCACGTCCGGCACGCCCTCCAGCCCGTCCACGCCGATCGTCACCCGCTCACCCGGCAGCAGGGTGACCAACCCGGTGTCGGCCCGCGCCGCCGGCCCCAGCCGGTCCGCCTGCAGCAGCAGGTCCCGCACCAGCGTCCGCGCCGTCACGGTCACCGCACCCGGCCCGACCTCGACCTCGAACTCCGGTACCGGATAAGGCACTTCACGATCCGACACCGGGAAGTACACCGCCCGCAGCGGCCCCATCCCGTCCCGCCCGTCGGCCACCAGGAACTCCTTCGCGCCCACGGGCTCCACCTCACGCGGCACCCGCACCTCGGCCACCGTACGCGCGCCGGCGGACACCTCCACCGCCACCTCGGCGACGACGACCCCCTCCACGGACATCCGCCGCAACCGCAGCCCACCCGGGACCCAGGGCTCACCCGCCTGGTTCACGACGGCCAACACCAGCCCCTCTCGCCGGACTTGCAGCGTCAGCAGCCGGTCCGCGTACAGCCGGCGCAGCTCGTGGTAGAGCGGCTTCTCCCGGCCGTCCCCGTCGACCGCCGCCCACGAGGTCACCGGCCAGCAGTCGTTGAGCTGCCACACGACCGTGCCCGCGCACACCGGCCAGTGCGAACGCCAGTGCTCGATCCCGGCGGCGATCGCCCGTGCCTGGTTGACCTGCGTCAGATAGTGCCAGCGGTCGAAGTCCCCGTCCGGCACGACGAAATGACGCGCGAGCCCCCGCTCCAGCTTCCCGTTGCCGTCCTCGGCCTTCTGGTGGTGCAGCATGCCGGGGGAGTCGGGCGCGAGTTCCTCACCGGGCAGCGCCCGCCGCAGGGTCGCGTACGCGGGCGGCGCCTGCCAACCGAACTCGGCGACGAACCGCGGCACGTTCGCCCGGTACTCCGCGTAGTCCTCCCGGTTCCACACCTCCCAGGAGTGGTGCGTGCCGTGCGCGGGGTCGTTCGGATGCCGGTCCCACGACCCCGACCACGGACTGCCCGCCGTGTACGGCCGGGTCGGGTCCAGCTCCGCGACCACCCGCGGCAGCAGCCCCAGGTAGTACCCCTCGCCCCACGACTCCCCGGCGAGCCGCTCCTCCCAGCCCCAGTCCCGGAACCCCCACAGGTTCTCGTTGTTGCCGTTCCACAGCACCAGCGACGGATGCGGCATCAGCCGGACGACGTTCTCCCGCGCCTCGGCCTCCACCTCGCCCCGCAGCGGCTGTTCCTCCGGGTAGGCCGCGCACGCGAACGGGAAGTCCTGCCAGACCAGCAGCCCCAGCTCGTCGCAGACGTCGTAGAAGTCCTCGCTCTCATAGATCCCGCCGCCCCAGATCCGGACGAGATCGACCCCGGCCCCGGCCGCCTGGCGCAGCCGCTCCCGGTACCGCTCGCGGGTGACGCGGGAGGGGAACACGTCGTCCGGGATCCAGTTCACCCCGCGCGCGAACAGCCGCTCCCCGTTGACCGCGAGGGTGAACCCGGTCCCGTGCTCGTCGGCGCCCCGGTCCAGCTCCACGGTCCGGAACCCCACCCGCCGACGCCACACATCGAGCGCGTCGCCCTCGCCGTACAGGGTCAACTCCACCTCGTACAGGGGCTGTTCACCGTAGCCGCGCGGCCACCATAGCTCCACGCCCGGCACCTCCAGCCGGACCGTGCCGCTCGTCCCCTCGACCTCCGCGGCCGCGGTGACCCCGGCCACCCGGGCCTGAAGCCGCAGCCCCGCCTCGACGGCCGCCCGCTCCACGTCGACGAGCAGCTCCACCCGCCCCGTCGTCCCCTCGACGGTCACCAGCGGCCGTACGCGGGCGATCCGGGCCGTGGACCACCTCTCCAGCCGAACGGGCCGCCAGATCCCGGCGGTCACGAGAGTCGGCCCCCAGTCCCAGCCGAAGGAGCACGCCATCTTCCTGATGAACTGGAACGGTTCCGGATAGGCGTTCGGCCGGTCGCCGAGCCGTCTCCGCACCGCCTCGGCCTCGGCGTACGCGGAGGCGAAGCGCACCGAGAGCAGACCGCTCGTCCCGGTGATGTCGAAGCGGTACGAGCGGTGCATGTTCCGTACCGAGCCGAGCAGTCGGCCGTCGAGCCGGATCTCGGCGGCGGTGTCGAGCCCGTCGAAGACCAGATCGGTCTGGTCGTGCCCGCCGGCCGCGCCCCCGGGCAGCTCGACCTCGTACGTCCACTCCCGGCGCCCCACCCACGCCACCTCGTCCTCGTTCCGCCCGAGGAAGGGGTCGGGGATCAGCCCGGCCGCCAGCAGATCGGTGTGCACGCACCCGGGCACCACGGCGGCGAGCGGTCCCCGCTCGTGCCGGAGGATCCAGCCCTCGGTGAGCGGTGTGGCGTCCAGCATGCGCACTCCTAAACCGGTCCAGTCAGTGGTCCGACACGATCGCGAAATCTTTCGGCAGCCTTGGCGAAATAGGGACTTTACCGGTTCAGTGAACGGCTGCCAGAGTGCCGAACCAGCCATCCACCATCCATCCCACCCGTGCTCGTCCGTCCCGAACGGAGCTGGTGCACATGAACCACCGGAAGACGCTCACCGGAACACTGCTGGCGGCCGCGCTTCTCGCGTCGGGCTGCACCGGCGGCGGCGGAAGCTCCAAGGGCGCCGACGCCGAGGCGGCCGACGACCCGGCGCAGGTGTCCGGATCCATCACGGTCCTCACCCACCGGACGGACATCGTGCAGGACGGCACGATGCAGAAGTACGCCGACGTCTTCAACAAGACCTATCCGAAGGTGAAGGTGAAGTTCGACGCGATCACCGACTACGAGGCCGAAGTCAAGATCCGGATGAACACGGACAACTACGGCGACGTGCTCATGATCCCGGCCGTCATCAAGAAGAACGACTACCCGAAGTTCTTCGCCTCGCTCGGCACCCAGAAGGAGCTGAGCCAGAAGTACCGCTTCACCGACTTCACCGCCGTCGACGGCAAGGTCTACGGCCAGAGCCCGATGGGCGCGGCCCCCGGCTTCCTCTACAACAAGCGGATCTGGGCCGAGGCCGGCGTCACCGACTGGCCCACCACCCCGGCGGAGTTCCTCACCGCGCTGAAGGCCATCAAGTCCAAGACCGACGCGGTCCCGTACTACACCAACTTCGCCGCCCAGTGGCCGCTGAGCCAGTGGACCGCCGTGAACGGCTCGGTCAGCTGCGACACCGAGGCCACCACCCGGCTCGCCGAGGGCAACCCGTGGGGCGAGGACGGCGAACTGCGCGTCGCCGACCAGCTGTTGTACGACATCGTGCACCAGAAGCTGATCGAGAAGGACCCGACGACCACCAACTGGGAGAACTCCAAGCCGCAGTTGGCGAAGGGCGAGATCGCGACGGCCTGGCTGGGCAGTTGGGCGGTCATCCAGTTCCGGCAGGCCGCCGAGAAGGCCGGCGCCGACCCCGACGACATCGGTTTCATGCCGTTCCCCGCCCGCGTCGACGGCAAGGCCTGCGCGACCGTCAACCCCGACTACAACCAGGCCGTCAGCATCCACTCCAAGCACAAGGAGGCGGCGCGCGCCTGGGTCGACTGGTTCACCGACAAGTCGGGCTACGCGCAGGACAACCTCTCGATCTCCACGCTCAAGGACGCCCCCCTGCCCGAGGTCCTGAAGCCGTACGAGGAGAAGGGCGTCGAACTCATCGAACTCGACGACGCCGAGGGCGCGAAGGTCAAGGAGATCGACAACGCCTCGGAGGTCGGCATCAACGCGCCCGCCTACCGCCAGGAGCTGGTCGACATCGCCCGGGGCGCCAAGGACGGCGACATCGACGACTTCCTCGACGACCTCGGCAAGCGCTGGACCGAGGCAGCGAAGACCGTGGGGTCCTGATGCCCCACGCGCGTACGACATCCCCCTCGCACGCGACGGAGAAGGTGGCGCGGCCCTCGACGGCCGCGCCCCGGCCTCCCACGCCACGGCGCGCCCCTCGCGGGGTGCGCCTGTGGCGCGGGCTCACCCCCTGGCTCTTCCTGGCCGTCCCGCTGGCCCTGCTGATCACCTTCACCTACGCGCCGGTCGCCAACATGCTGGCGTACAGCTTCACCGACTGGGACGGCGTCAGCCCCGAGCTGAGCTACACCGGCACGGACAACTACGTCGAGATCTTCACCCGCCCCGAGCTGTTCCGGGTCTTCTTCGTCAGCGGGTACTACCTGGCCGCGTCGGCCGTGCAGATCGCGCTCGCCCTCTACTTCGCGACCGTCCTCAGCTTCAACCTCCGCTTCCGGAACCTCTTCAAGGGCATCCTCTTCTTCCCGTACCTGATCAACGGCGTCGCCATCGGCTTCGTCTTCCTCTACTTCTTCCAGGACGGCGGCACCCTCGACTCGGTCCTCGCCCTGTTCGGCCACGAGTCGGACCGCGCCTGGCTCGGCACGGAGACCTCCGCGAACGTCTCCCTCGCCGGCGTCTCGGTCTGGCGCTACATGGGCCTGAACTTCGTGCTCTTCCTCGGCGCGATCCAGTCGATCCCGGGGGAGTTGTACGAGGCGGCCGAACTCGACGGCGCGAACCGCTGGCACCGGTTCCGCTACATCATCGCGCCCGGCATCCGGCCCGTCCTGAGCCTGAGCGTGATCCTCTCGATCTCCGGCTCGCTCTCGGTCTTCGAGATCCCGTACATCATGACGGGCGGCGCCACCGGCACCGAGACCTTCGTGATCCAGACCGTGAAGCTCGCCTTCCAGTTCAACAAGACGGGCCTCGCGTCCGCCGCCGCGGTCGTCCTGCTGCTGATCATCCTGGCGGTGACGTGGCTGCAACGCCGACTGGTCCCCGACGACAGGGTGGACCTCGTATGACGACGCTGACGACCCCCACCCCGGTGACCCGTGGGCGAGTCGCCCGCACGCTCACCTATCTGTCCCTGGTCGGCGCGTCGGTCGTGGTGCTGCTGCCGCTGCTCGTGGTCCTGCTGACCTCGCTCAAGACCGAACGGGAGATGGCGGACGACAGCGGCGCCCTCACACTGCCGGACAGCCTCCTGAACTTCGAGAACTACGCGACGGCGTTCCGCGACGGCGAGATGCTCACCGCCTTCGGCAACACGGCCTTCATCCTGTTCTTCGCCATCACCGGAACGGTCCTCATCGGCTCGATGGCGGCCTACGCGATCGACCGCTTCACCTTCCGCTTCCGGAAACTGGTGGTCGCCCTCTTCCTCGTCGCCACGCTCGTCCCCGGCGTCACCACCCAGGTCGCGACCTTCCAGATCGTCGACAGCTTCGGCATGTTCGACACCCTCTGGGCGCCGATCGCGCTCTACATGGGCACCGACATCGTCTCGATCTACATCTTCCTGCAGTTCGTGCGATCGATCCCGGTCTCCCTCGACGAGGCCGCCCGGCTGGACGGCGCCAACGCCTTCACGATCTACCGGAAGATCATCTTCCCGCTGCTCAGACCGGCGGTCGCCACGGTCGTCATCGTCAAGGGGATCACCGTCTACAACGACTTCTACATCCCCTTCCTCTACCTGCCCTCCGACGACCGCGGCGTCATCTCCACGTCCCTCTTCCGCTTCAAGGGCCCCTTCGGAGCCCACTGGGAGACGATCTCGGCAGGAGCGATCCTGGTGATCCTGCCGACCCTGATCGCCTTCCTGCTGCTCCAGAGATTCATCTACAACGGCTTCACGAGGGGAGCGACGAAGTGAGGGCGCCTACTCGCCGCAGGGAACGGCAGGCTTTTCAGGGGCGCGGGGAACTGCGCGAGCAACCACACACAACCCGCACCCGCCCGCACTGACCAGCCCCTCTGGCGACTAGGCGCCCTTGACCTTCGCCACCGCCCGCATCGCCCCCACCAACACCGGCGTCACCAGCTCCACCTGCCAGGCCCGAGCCCCGTACCCGGCCAGCGCCGCGGAGATCGACTCGGCGTCGGCCGTGACCGGCGGCTCCCAGCACAGCCGCCGCACCGTGTCCGGCGTGATCAGGTTCTCCTGAGGCATGGCGAGCTGCTCGGCGAGAGCGCTCACCCCCGCCCGCGCCGCGGACAGCCGTGCCGCCGCCGCCGGATCCTTGTCGGCCCACGCCTTCGGCGGCGGCGGCCCCGTCATCGGCTGCCCGTGCGCCGGCAGCGCGGAGTCCGGCAGGGCCCTGGCCCGGTCCACCGCGGCCTGCCACTGTTCCAGCTGCCGCCGTCCCATCCGGTGGCCGAACCCGGTCAGCGCGGCCAGCGCGTGCGCGTTGACCGGCAGGGCCAGCGCCGCCTCCACGATCGCCGCGTCGCTCAGCACCTTGCCCGGTGACACGTCGCGCCGCTGCGCGATCCGGTCCCGCGCCTCCCACATCTCCCGCACGACCGCCATCTGCCGGCGCCGCCGCACCTTGTGCATCCCGGACGTACGCCGCCAGGGGTCCTTGCGCGGTTCGGCGGGCGGCGCGGACGCGATCGCGTCGAACTCCTGCCGCGCCCACTCCAGCTTCCCCTGCCGGTCCAGCTCCTTCTCGAGGGCGTCCCGCAGGTCCACCAGGAGCTCCACGTCGAGCGCGGCGTAGCGCAGCCACGGCTCGGGCAGCGGGCGGGTGGACCAGTCGACCGCGGAGTGGCCCTTCTCCAGCACGTAGCCGAGGACGCCCTCGACCATGGCGCCGAGGCCGACCCGGGGGAACCCGGCGAGGCGTCCGGCCAGCTCGGTGTCGAAGATCCGCGTCGGCACCATGTCTATCTCGCGCAGACAGGGCAGATCCTGGGTGGCCGCGTGCAGCACCCACTCCACGCCGGAGAGCGCCTCGCCGAGGCCGGAGAGGTCGGGGCAGGCGACGGGGTCGATGAGCGCGGTGCCGGCGCCCTCACGGCGCAGCTGCACCAGATAGGCCCGCTGACCGTAGCGGTAGCCGGACGCGCGTTCGGCGTCCACGGCGACGGGGCCGGAGCCGGCGGCGAAGGCGGCGATCACCGCGGCGAGCGAGGACTCGTCGGCGATCACGGCCGGAATGCCGTCCCTCGGCTCCAGCAAAGGGATCGGCGCCCCCGCTTCAGAGGATCCGCCGTCGTCCGGAGGGGCGCCTCCGGTGGTTCGCAGGGTCCTGTCTGCTGCGGTCTCTTGGGCGTCGGTCACCTGTCAAGGGTATCCGTGTATGGACATGGCCCGCCGACGGAACGTTCCGCCGACGGGCCTTGTGGGGTCGTAAACCAGTCACGTGTCACACGTGTCAGTGAATGTTCCCGGCGAACCGGGAGAGGCCGGACGCGCCGGGACGATCCCGGCCTCTTCGCTGTCCCGGCCTCCCGGGCGTCAGTGGATGATCCCGGTGCGCAGGGCCACCGCCACCATTCCGGCGCGGTCGCCGGTGCCGAGCTTGCGTGCGATTCGGGCCAAGTGGCTCTTGACCGTGAGCGCGGACAGGCCCATGGAGACGCCGATCGCTTTGTTCGACTGTCCCTCCGCGACGAGGCGCAGTACCTCGACCTCGCGGCCGGACAGTTCCCGGTAGCCGCCCGGGTGGCTCGGGGCGCCCGGGGGGCGGCGGTGCATACGGGCGGCGGAGCCGATGGGGGCGGCGCCGGGGCGGGTGGGCAGCCCGATGTTGGTACGGGTGCCGGTGACGACGTATCCCTTCACACCGCCCGCGAGGGCGTTGCGTACGGCGCCGATGTCGTCGGCGGCGGAGAGGGCGAGGCCGTTGGGCCACCCCGCCGCGCGGGTCTCGGAGAGGAGGGTGAGGCCGGAACCGTCCGGCAGGTGGACGTCTGCGACGCAGATGTCACGGGGGTTGCCGACGCGGGGACGGGCCTCGGCGATGGACGAGGCCTCGATCACGTCGCGGACCCCGAGGGCCCACAGGTGGCGGGTCACGGTGGACCGGACCCGGGGATCCGCCACCACCACCATCGCGGTCGGCTTGTTCGGACGGTAGGCGACCAGGCTTGCGGGCTGCTCGAGGAGAACGGACACCAGGCCTCCTGGGTGCGGGACGGGGGCCGGCTCGCTGGGCTCGTGGGGTCGAAGCCGGGACGAACCGTGCTTTCAAGGTCACAGAGGTCTTCGGCACCAAACCTCTGCTCCTTTAGAGAATGATCACGATTTGGTGAGTAACAATACGTTCAATTCGGACAAATCTTCGATCATTCGAAGATCGAACGGTGTCGCATCATGTCGATACGCGGCCGAAAGTGGCCGTATCGACAAAGAGATGGTTGAGATCGGCGTGGTGGCTCGCACGTGAAAAGGACCGTGCTCGGCGAGCACGGTCCTTCACGAACACGGTCCTTCAGGGGGAGGGGTCAGCGGGACTGCGGCCCCCGCCGCTGCGGCAGCGACACCACCGCCGCGTCCCCGGGGTCGACCGCCGGCGGCAGGCCCGCGATCTGGGCGAGCAGGTCGCACCACGAGGCGAGGTGCGCGGCGGTGTCGGGAACCCCGCCCAGGACCTCGCGCGGGGTCCACGACGCCCGGATCTCGATCTGTGACGCGGCCGGCCGCGACGCCAGCCCGCCGAAGTAGTGCGAGCCGGCCCGCGTCACCGTCCCGCTCGGCTCCCCGTACGACAGCCCCCGGGTCTGCAGCGCGCCGGTCAGCCACGACCAGCACACCTCCGGCAGCAGCGGATCCGCCGCCATCTCGGGCTCCAGCTCCGCCCGGACCAGCGTCACCAGCCGGAACGTGCCCTGCCACGCGTCGTGTCCCGCCGGGTCGTGCAGCAGCACCAGCCGGCCGTCGGCCAGATCCTCGTCGCCCTCGACGACCGCGGCCTCCAGGGCGTACGCGTACGGGGCGAGCCGCTGGGGCGGCTTGGTGGCCTCGATCTCGATCTCCGGCCGCAGCCGTGTGGCTTTCAGCGCTTCGACGGCGGAGCGGAACGGCAGCGGTGCCGTCTCCCTCGCATCGCGCTCCCCCTCCTTCGCGTCGTCCATCCCGCCAGCGCCGTCCGACAGTCGTCCCTGAGCCGCAGCCATGCCGGAACATTAAGGGGAACGGGGCCCCTGCGGAGGGCAAGACACCCGTGCGCTGGGTCACGGTCGGATCGCGCTGAGCGAACGCGGGCCCCGCCGACGGCCGCGGGAGCCGACCCCGGAGGGCGCGGGCCCCGGCCGTCCCCGACCCGGGCCGTCGCTGTCAAGTGGGCGTGGGAGACTTTGCCTCGTGAGTGCCAACGCCAGCCCCTCGGGCCACCAGCCGACCGCCACGTACAACTCAGCCTTCCTGAAGGCGTGCAGGCGCGAGCCCGTGCCGCACACACCGGTGTGGTTCATGCGGCAGGCCGGGCGCTCGCTCCCCGAGTACCTGAAGGCGCGCGAGGGCATCCCCATGCTGGAGTCGTGCATGCGGCCCGAGCTGGTCACCGAGATCACCCTCCAGCCGGTCCGCCGGCACCGGGTGGACGCGGCGATCTACTTCAGCGACATCGTCGTCCCGCTCAAGGCCATCGGCATCGACCTCGACATCAAGCCCGGCGTCGGACCCGTCGTCGAGAAGCCGATCCGCAGCCGCGCCGACCTCGCCCAACTGCGCGACCTGACCCCCGACGACGTCTCCTACGTCACCGAGGCCATCGGGCTGCTCACCGCCGAACTCGGCGAGACCCCCCTCATCGGCTTCGCCGGCGCCCCCTTCACCCTCGCCAGCTACCTCGTCGAGGGCGGCCCGTCCCGCACGTACGAGAACGCCAAGGCGATGATGTACGGCGACCCCGAGCTCTGGGCCGACCTGCTCGACCGCCTCGCCGGGATCACGTCCGCGTTCCTCAAGGTGCAGATCGAGGCGGGCGCCTCCGCCGTCCAGCTCTTCGACTCCTGGGCCGGAGCGCTGGCCCCCGCGGACTACCGCCGCTCGGTGCTGCCCGCCTCCGCGAAGGTCTTCGACGCCGTCGCCGGGTACGGCGTCCCCCGCATCCACTTCGGCGTCGGCACCGGTGAGCTGCTGGGCCTCATGGGCGAGGCCGGCGCGGACGTCGTCGGCGTCGACTGGCGCGTCCCGCTCGACGAGGCCGCGCGCCGCGTCGGCCCAGGCAAGGCGCTCCAGGGCAACCTCGACCCGACCGTCCTGTTCGCCGGCACGCAGGCCGTCGAGACCAAGACCCGCGAGGTCCTCGACTCCGCCGCCGGTCTGGAGGGCCATGTCTTCAACCTCGGCCACGGCGTCATGCCCAGCACCGACCCGGACGCCCTGACCCGGCTCGTGGAGTACGTCCACACGCAGACCGCGCGGTAGACGCTCCCGGTCACCACCCCGCCCGCGCCCGTCTGCCGAACAGCAGGCCGCGTGGTTCGGGTGGGGGTGGGGTGCCGGGGCGCAGGGGCCAGGCGAGGAGCATGCCGGCGACGAAGCCGACGAGGTGGGCCGCGTACGCGACCGTGCCGACGTCGGAGACGCCGTCGTCGGACGAGTAGACGGCCTGGAGCACGAACCAGGAGCCCAGCACCAGCCAGGCGGGCAGTCTCAGCGGCAGGAAGAGCAGGAACGGGACGAGGATCCAGACCCTGGCCTTCGGGTAGAGGACGAGATACGCCCCGAGGACGCCGGCGATCGCCCCGGACGCGCCGATCAGGGGCTCCCCGGAGTCGGCGTTGAGGAACGCGTAGCCGTACGACGCCGCGTACCCGCAGGCCGCGTAGAACAGCGCGAACCGTACGTGCCCCAGCCGGTCCTCGATGTTGTTGCCGAAGATCAGCAGGAACAGCATGTTGCCCAGCAGGTGCAGCCAGCCGCCGTGCAGGAACAGCGCGGTGAGGACGGACAGCGCGGGCGACTTGTCGTAGCCCGGCGGGCCCAGCGCGCAGCCGCCCGACGGGGCGAGTTCGCCGGTGGGCACCAGCCGCGGCAGCTGATGGCGGATCAACTCCTGGGGTATCGCCGCGTACTGCTCCAGGAACGCCTGTGTGTGGCACAGCCGGACCGCCGCGCTGTCGCCCGGCACGGAGCCGGCGAGTCCCGGCATGAAGACGAAGACGAAGACGTTCGCGGCGATGAGTGCGTAGGTCACGTAGGGCGTGCGGCGCACGGGGTTCACGTCATGGACGGGGATGACCACACCGGACTTGTGCCCGCGATACGGGGCCGGAATCAGGCGGGTCGGTGGCCGGTGAACGTACGGGGCGGGTGGTGCGTATGACTTCTCAACCGCGGATCTACGTATCTACGTGAGGAACAGGCGATGAACGACCGAGTTGCCCCGGCGATGCACGCCACCCCGGATGGAGAGGCCGAGATCTCGTTGGTGGTGCGGCTGCCCTGGGAGGACGTGGCCGCGCTCGGCCAGGAGGCGGGGCGGCTGGCCGCGCGGATGCAGCGGCCGGTGACCCTGGACGAGGCCGTGAGCCACCGGTTGCGGTCGGCGCGGCCGGCGGCGGCCCACGCGAAGCCGACCGCCGCGCCTACGACGCCGCCCGCGGTGACGTCCGCGATGCCGTCAGCCGCGTCGGTGTCCTCGCTGCCCTCGCGGCCGCCGACGGAGCAGGCTCGGCAGGCCATCGATCGGATCACCGGTACGTCAGCCGTGTGACGGGGAGCGCCGGGGGAGCGCCGTGGGGGTGCTGTGCCTCGCCGGGTGCGGGTGCGGGTGCGTCGTGGCTGGTCGCGCGGTTCCCCGCGCCCCTGGAGGCCGCGCCCCTGGGTTGACAGGCGCCCGGCTCAGGAAGCGCCCGACCTCACCGCTGCCGTCGCCTTTCTCGCCGCCACCAGGATCGGGTCCCAGACCGGGGAGAAGGGTGGGGCGTAGCCGAGGTCGAGGGCGGTCATCTGTTCCACCGTCATGCCGGCGGTGAGGGCCACCGCCGCGATGTCGACACGCTTGCCCGCGCCCTCCCGGCCGACGATCTGGACGCCGAGGAGACGGCCGGTACGGCGCTCCGCGAGCATCTTCACGGTCATGGGGGCGGCGCCGGGGTAGTAGCCCGCGCGGCTCGTGGACTCGATGGTGACGGTGACGTACTGCAGGCCGGCCCGGTCGGCGTCCTTCTCGCGCAGGCCGGTGCGGGCGATCTCCAGGTCGCAGACCTTGCTGACGGCGGTGCCGACGACACCGGGGAACGTGGCGTAGCCGCCGCCGACGTTGGCGCCGATGATCTGGCCGTGCTTGTTGGCGTGGGTGCCGAGCGGGATGTGCCGCTCGCGGCCCGAGACCAGGTCGAGGACCTCGACGCAGTCGCCGCCGGCCCAGATGTTCGCGTGGCCCCGCACGCGCATCGCGAGATCGGTGAGCAGGCCGCCGTGGTCGCCCAAGGGCAGCCCCGCCGCGCGCGCCAGCTCCGTCTCCGGGCGGACGCCGATGCCCAGCACCACCACGTCCGCCGGGTACTCGGCGTCGTCGGTGGCGACCGCGCGGACGCGGCCGTCGTCGCCGGTCCGCAGGGCGGTGACCTCGGCGTCGTCGACCATGGTGATGCCCATGCCCTCCATGGCCTTGTGCACCAGCCGGCCCATGTCCGGGTCCAGCGTGGACATCGGCTCCTTGCCGCGGTTGACGACCGTGACCTCGTAGCCCCGGTTGATGAGCGCCTCGGCCATCTCCACGCCGATGTATCCCGCGCCGACCACCACCGCGCGACGGCCCTCCGTCGCGGTCAGCGTGTCCAACAGGGCCTGGCCGTCGTCCAGGGTCTGCACACCGTGCACCCCGGCCGCGTCGACGCCGGGCAGGTCGGGGCGGATGGGGCGCGCGCCGGTCGCGATGACCAGCTTGTCGTAAGCGGTCCAGGACTCGGTGCCCGCGTCGAGGTCCCGCGCACGGACGCTGGCGCCCTCGACGTCGATCTCCACGACCTCCGTACGCATCCGCAGGTCGATGTCCCGGGCCCGGTGCTCCTCGGGCGAGCGGGCGATGAGGTGGTCCCGCTCGGGGACGTCGCCGCCCACCCAGTAGGGGATGCCGCAGGCCGAGAAGGAGGTGAAGTGGCCCCGCTCGAACGCCACGATCTCCAGGGCGTCGGGGCCCTTCATCCGGCGGGCCTGCGACGCGGCGGACATGCCCGCCGCGTCGCCCCCGACGATCACCAGGCGTTCCCTCGAACGTGCTTCAGCGCGGCTCGTGTTCATGGGGACACGCTACGGGGGGCCGTCCGCCGGGCTGGCGTCACTCCCGCTCCTGCCGCCCCTGCCCCTCCTCCCGCGACTCCGGCTCCCGCTGCTCCTTCTCGTCCGGCCCGGCGGCCGGGAGCGACGCGGCCGCTCCCGCCGTCGCCGTCGCCCGCGCGGGCCGGCGGGAGCGGGTGAGGCGGTACCACACGAGCAGCACCACGGCCGTCGTCACCGCGAAGGGGAGGACCGCGGCGAGGGCCATGGCCAGCCAGCGGAAGACGGCGACGAACGCGTTCCAGCCGCCCGAGAGCGCGTCCGCGAAGCCGGGGTCGTCGTCCACGGGAGCCTTCTTCACCGCGGTCTCGGACAGGGTGAGCGTGATCGTGGCCAGGCTGGTGCGGTCCTTCAGGGACTTCTGCTGGGCGAGCAGGGACTCCAGGTCGGCCTGACGCGTGCTCAGCTCGCCCTCCAGGGTGACCACGTCGCCGAGCTTGGTCGCCCGGTCCATCAGCTCCCGGATGCGGGCCACACTCGCCCGCTGCGTCTTGATGCGGCTCTCCACGTCGACGACCTGGTCCGTGACGTCCTCGGCCTTCGTCTTCCGCTCGATCAGCTTGCCGGTGCCCTCCAGCTCGGTCAGGACCTCCTCGTACTTCTCGGCGGGCACCCGCAGGACGACCCGGGTGCGCTCGCGGTCCTTGCCGTCCCGGGTGGTGGACTCGCTGCCGACGAAGCCGCCCACGCCCTCGACGGCGGTGCGGGCCTCGTCCAGGGCCTTCGGCACGTCCTTGACCCGCACGGTCAGGGTGGCGGTGCGGATGATGTGGCTCGGGCTGACGCTCGGCGGCGCGTCGGAGTTCTTGCCCCCGCCGGAGGAGTCGCTGTTGCCGCTCTGGTCGGCGAGGGCGCCCTCCTGCCGGGCCATGCTGCGGTCGCTCGTGCCGCTCTTGGCCGAGTCGGCCCCGGAGTCGCGAGCGGTGCAGCCCGTGACCGTCAGGGCGGCGGCGAGGAACAGGGCCGCCAGGGCCCCTGCGGGCCGCCGGGAACGTCGTACGCGTGTGTCGGCCATTGCTGTGTGCCCCCCGGGCGTCGAGAAATGCCTGTCTGTCGTGCTGACGGTCCTTTGACGCCGGAGCGGACCGGAACGTTGGGCGGAGGCAGTCGCGAAGCGGTCACGGTCGGGACTCGGCCGGGCCACGGCCGAGCCGCCGGGCGGGCGGGACCGGCGCCATGACTGTCAGTGACGTCTGAGAGGGTGGAACCATGAGCGGATCGGGTACGGAGGCCGGGCGCGACGCCGGGCATGTCGTCGTCATCGGGGCCGGTGTCGCGGGGTTGGCCGCCGCGCACGGACTGCTGAACCGGGGCGCGAGAGTGACCGTCCTGGAGGCCTCGGACCGGGTCGGCGGCAAGCTGCTGCCGGGCGAGATCGCGGGTGCCCGCGTCGACTTCGGCGCCGAGTCGATCCTGGCCCGCCGGCCCGAGGCGGTCGCCCTCGCCCGGGAGGTCGGCCTCGCCGACCGGCTCCAGCCGCCCGCCACCGCCACCGCCTCCCTGTGGACCCGGGGCGCCCTGCGGCCCATGCCCAAGGGACACGTCATGGGTGTCCCCGGCACCGCGTCCGCCCTGGCCGGGGTTCTGTCCGACGAGGGCCTGGCCCGCATCGAGCGCGACGCCGACCTGCCGCGCACCGAGATCGGCGACGACGTGGCGGTGGGGGAGTACGTGGCCGCACGCCTCGGCCGCGAGGTCGTCGACCGCCTGGTGGAGCCGCTGCTCGGCGGGGTCTACGCCGGTGACGCGTACCGCATCTCGATGCGCTCGGCCGTCCCGCAGCTCTTCGAGGTCGCGCGGACCCACACCTCCCTCACCGAGGCCGTCCGGGGCATCCAGCAGCGGGCGGCCGCCGCTCAGCAGACGGGGCCGGTGTTCATGGGCATCGAGGGCGGCGTGGGGCAACTGCCGCTCGCCGTCGCCGAGTCGGTGCGGGCGCGCGGCGCCGAGATCCTCACCCGCACCCCCGTCACGGAACTGCGCCGCCCGGCCTCGGGCGGCTGGCGCGTCGTCGCCGGAGGCGGCGGGGGCGCCGGGGATGCGGTCCCCCGGGTCCTGCACGCCGACGCCGTCGTCGTGGCCGTCCCCGCCCCGGCCGCCGCCGGCCTGCTGCGGGCCGAGGCGCCCGCGGCCGCCACCGAGCTCGCGGCCGTCGAATACGCCTCGATGGCCCTGGTCACCCTCGCCTACCGCCGCGCCGACGTCACCCTCCCCGAGGGCAGCGGGTTCCTGGTGCCGCCGGTCGACGGCCGCACCATCAAGGCGTCCACGTTCGCGTCCCAGAAATGGGGCTGGATCGCCGACGAGAACCCGGACCTGCTGGTCCTGCGCACGTCGGTCGGCCGGTACGGCGAGACGGCGATCCTGGAGCACGACGACGCCCACCTGGTGGAGGTGTCGAGAACCGACCTGCGCGAGGCCACCGGTCTGACCGCCGCCCCCCTGGAGACCCGCGTCACCCGCTGGGACGACGGCCTGCCCCAGTACCCGGTCGGCCACCACGCGCGCGTGGCCCGCCTCCGCGAGCACCTCGGCAAACTGCCGGGCCTCGCGGTCTGCGGCGCCGCCTACGACGGCGTCGGCATCCCGGCGTGCGTCGCGAGCGCCGCCGCCGCGGTCGACCAGATCCACGGTGACCTGCGCGCGGTGCGGCATCTCACCGCCCACCCGGTGCAGAGCCTCCACGGCGGAGCGGGAGAATGAGAGCCATGAGCGACGACGCCCCCACCACCGAGTCCGGCCGCATCCCGAACAAGGGCAAGCTGGCCAAGGACCTCAACGAGGTCATCCGTTACACGCTGTGGTCCGTCTTCAAGCTGAAGGACGTACTGCCGGAGGACCGCGCCGGTTACGCCGACGAGGTCCAGGAGCTGTTCGACCAGCTCGCCGCCAAGGACGTGACCATCCGCGGTACGTACGACGTGTCGGGTCTGCGCGCCGACGCCGACGTCATGATCTGGTGGCACGCCGAGACCGCCGACCAGCTCCAGGAGGCGTACAACCTCTTCCGCCGCACCCGGCTGGGCCGCGCGCTCACCCCGGTGTGGTCGAACATGGCGCTGCACCGCCCCGCCGAGTTCAACCGCTCGCACATCCCGGCGTTCCTCGCCGACGAGACGCCCCGCGACTACGTCAGCGTCTACCCCTTCGTGCGCTCCTACGACTGGTACCTGCTGCCCGACGAGGACCGCCGCCGCATGCTCGCCGACCACGGCAAGATGGCCCGCGGCTACCCCGACGTCCGGGCCAACACGGTCGCCTCCTTCTCGCTCGGCGACTACGAGTGGATCCTCGCCTTCGAGGCCGACGAGCTGTACCGCATCGTCGACCTCATGCGGCACCTGCGTGCCTCGGAGGCCCGGATGCACGTCCGCGAGGAGGTCCCGTTCTACACGGGCCGCCGCAAGTCGGTGGCCGAGCTGGTGGCGGGCCTGGCGTAAGCGGCTCAGAGGGGCGCGGGGAGAACTGCGCGATCAACCAAGACGGGCCGCCGCCGCAGCCGCCTGACTGCGGGACCCGGCGGGACCTGATCGCGCAGTGCCGGGCCTCGGCTCCGGCCGCCCCGCGCACGCGGCCCGCCGCTCCGGCACCCGCCCCTCCAACAGGTACGCCTCCAGGTATCCGTTGACGCACCTGTTCGTCCCACCCGCCACCCCGTGGTTCCCCGCGTCCCGCTCGGTCACCAGGACCGCCCCCGAGAGCCGCCGGTGCAGCTCGATCGCCCCGTCGTAGGGTGCCGCCGCGTCCCGCTCGGCCGCCAGGATCAGCGTCGGCGGCAGCTCACCGGGCCCGGTCCGCACGTCGAGCGGCCGTTGCCGCGGGCCGCTCCAGTAGGCGCAGGGCAGGTTCGTCCACACGTTGTCCCACGTCTCGAAGGGCGCGGTCCGGGCGAGCCGGGTGTTGTCGCGGTCCCAGTCCCTCCACCGCGTCGGCCAGGGCGCGTCGTTGCACTCGACGGCCGTGTAGACGGCTTTGGCGTTCTCCTGCTCGACGGCGGCCTCCGGGGACGGACCGGCGATCCGGACCAGCGGCTTCGGGTCGCCCTTCAGATACGCGGAGAGCGCCAGGGCGCGCTGCGGCCAGTGGTCGTCGTAGTACGCGGCCTGGAGGAACGCGCCCTGCAGCTGGCCCGGGCCCACCGTGCCGCCGGCGGGTCGGGCGGCCAGCCGGGCCGCCGCCCGCTCGTAGCTCCGCAGCACCTGGTCCGGGGTGTCGCCCAGCCCGTAGACCCGGTGGTGCCGGGCGGCCCAGGCCCGGAAGTCCGCCCAGCGCCCCTCGAACGCGGCGGACTGGTCGAGGTTGTTGCGGTACCAGATCTGCTCGGGCGCCGGGTTCACGACCGAGTCGAACACCATCCGGCGTACGTGCGAGGGGAACAGGGCGGCGTACAGCGCCCCGAAGTACGTCCCGTACGACGCCCCCATGAACGTCAGCCGTGGTTCGCCGAGCGCGGCCCGCAGGACGTCCAGGTCACGGGCGTTGTTGAGGGAGTGGTAGTGCCGCAGCGCGCTCCCGCCCCGCCGCGCGCAGTCCCGCGCGTAGGCCTTGGCGCGCGCGACGCGTTCCTTCTTGTACGACTCCGAGGGGTGCGTCGGCGCGGGGGCGGGCCCCCGGTGCAGGCGCTTCGGGTCCTGGCAGGACAGCGGTGCCGAGCGGCCGACTCCGCGCGGGGCGTAGCCGACGAGGTCGTAGGCGGCGCCGACGCGCTTCCAGTCCGGGAGGTAGCCGACGAGGGGGAAGTACATTCCGGAGGCGCCGGGTCCGCCCGGGTTGAACACGAGCGCGCCCTGCCGGGCGACCTTCCTCCCCTTGGCGTCCTTGCCCTTGGCCTCGACGCGGCTGACGGTCAGTGAGATCTGCCGGCCGTCGGGCCGCGCGTAGTCGAGCGGCACCTTGACCGTCCCGCACCGCACGCCGTCCGGCAGCCCCTCCGCCACCGGGCACTTCCCGAACCGGATGCCCTCGTCGGCGGCCCGCGCGGCCGCGACGGCGACCGACTCCGCCGCCGTTCGGCTCATGTCCCCCTCGGCGGGCGCGGCACCGAGGCCACTCAGCACCACCGCCCCGACGGTCCCGTAGAGAACGGCAGCCCGCATGGCGAATCCCTCCGAAGCACGACAGCGACAAAGGGATGTTTGGCGTTAAATAGGGCGAATGTAAAGGACTGTCGGGGAGTGTCGCGGTCGCTATCGCTATCGCTATCGCTGTCGCTGCTCGGTCGCTATCGCTGCTCGAACGCCGCCCGCAGTTCCGGAGATCCCACCGCCCCCACGCCCCAGACGGCCACGGAGACGAGTTCCGCCAGGTCGCCACCGCCCCGGCCGGCGACGGTCCGCAGCACCCGCATCCCCTCCGGTGTCGCCCAGCGGGTACCCGGGTGCCGCTCGACCCGTGCGATGACCAGGCAGCTGAGCGTCAGCACCAGCGGCAACGCGAACCACAGCGCGACCAGCACCCGGTGCTCCTCGAACCCCTGCGAGGGCAGCATCAACGCCAGTGCCCCGAGTCCGCAGACGCCCAGCGCGGCACCCCGTACCTGGGTGACCGCGTCGGCCATGCCCGTGCGCGCGGCGTCGGGCACGGCCAGGCCCGCCGCGACGAGCCGGTCGGAGAGGCGGCGGACGGAGTCGGCGGTCGCGGCGGTCCGTCGTACGGGCGCTATCCGGGACTGTCCGCCGGGGCCTATCGCGCCGATCACGGAGCGCTCGATGTCGTCCCGTCCGTCCGGGTCCACCACGGTCACCCACCCGGTGTGCGCGAGCAGGAGTCTGCGGTGGCCGGCCATGGAGACCAGGGTGAGGTCGGCGACGCGGGCCGGGCCGCCGGACAGGAACGCGGCCTCGTACAGCGTGAGCCGGTGGCAGTGGTGGGCGTGGTCGGCGTGGTCGGCGTGGTCGGCGTGGACGTCGGAGTCGGCCGCCGCCGCGCGCAGCGAGGTGAGACAGAGTCGGGCACAGGACACGCCGGCGGCGGCCCAGGCCAGCAGGAGGAAGAGGACCCAGAGCATGGCGCGTTTCTATGCGCAGGCCCCGGGCCGCACCGGGCGATGTCCGTAATCCGCGGGGAAGGTGCCCGCTCTCTTCCGTTTGTTCGCCGTCGCGGTCCGCAATTGCCAGGACCCGGGGGCGTGGGCGGGCGCGGACGGGGGAGGGCGAGGGCGGACGAAGGGCGGGCGCGGTCGTCGTGGGGTGCGGCCGCGGCCGTTCCGCTCAGCCGTCGTCCACCGGGCCGTTGGCGGCCGGCGGCAGGGTGTAGGTCGGTGACGGGTCCGGTCGTGACGGGACGGGCGAGGGGGTCACCGGGACGGGGGAGCCGGGGTCGTTCAACGGGGTCGGCGGTGTGGGGGAGTTGGTGAGGGGCGGGGCGCTCGCCGAGGCGGCGTCGCGGGCGATCGCGTCGTAGTCGACGAGCCCGGTGGCCTCCAGCACCTTGATGTGGTCCAGGACGGTGGTGTTGGCGTCCTCGGCGAGGTCACGGACCAGCGAGTTGCGGGTGGTGGCCCGGACCTGGGCGACGACGGAGAAGACCTTGCCGTGCGCGAGGCGCGCGATGTTGGCGAACTCGCGGTCGTAGGTCTCGCCCTGCGCCGCCGTCAGCGTGTCCAGCCACGCCTTCTGCTGGTCGCTCGGCTGGTTGGGCAGCGGCAGGGCGAGGCGCGCGGCGACATCGCGGACCCGCGCGTCGAGGAAGGTGTGCCCCTCGACGAGATGCTCCCCGGCGGTGCGTACGGCCAGGGTGGTGCCCTTGGTCTGCGCCTGCTGTCCGGCCGGCAGTTCCCACAGGCCCGCCAGCCTGACCTTGGTGACGAAGTCCCGGTCCAGGGCGGACAGCGGGCCGTACTGCGTCGTCACGGTGGACGCGTTGAGCACGCTGACTCCGGTGCCGGAGCGGTCCGCGTAGGACCAGATCGGGAAGAGCAACGCGACGAGCGTTGCCGTCAGTCCGGCGACGATGAGTCCTGTGCCACTGAACAGTCCTCCTCTGCCGTTGGTGGTTCGCATGGTGCCTCCTGCTCGCGGCACCGCACGCTAGTGCGCAACGGGTGCTGATTGGCCTACACACCGGCATGTTACTGCCCGGTCTACGCCAACTGCCGTATGAGGAGGAACGGTTGCGGAGGGGACAAAGCGCGTCGGATGGGGTACGCGAGCGGGCGGACGAATCGCGCCAAAGCGTGGCGCACGGGGCGGTGGACCCGTGCGAGGGGCACGGGTCTGTTAATCGCAGCACATCCCCGGGTGAACACCCCGGCTCACCGGCGTAGCAGCACCCTGCGGGTCGCGCGGGCCAGCCGGGCCGTCGGCCGCTGGGAGAGCGGCGCGGGACCCGAGCGCTCCAGCCACCAGCGCCGCACCTCACGCAGGACGTCCGTGTCGTCCGGGCGCCCCGTGAGCATCACGTGCTCGGCGAAGGAGAGGGCGTCCCGCCGGTAGCCGTCGTTCATCGGGTGGCCCTGCGCGTACGCGATGAAAGTCGGCCGGTACGACGATCCGAGGATCTCCGGGAGCTCCGGCGCCACCTTCGCCACCACGTCCGCGCGCTTGGCGGCGAGGGCCCGCGCTTGGACGCCCAGTCGCACCCGGTCGAACCCCTCGGGCACCGGGGTCCCCGCGACCAGCGCGGACAGCAGCGCCGCCTGCGCGAGTCCGAGCCGCTGCCGTGCGACGGGCTCGGCCTCCTCGTCGGCCACGGACGCGCCCGCGGGTGCCTGCCGCTCGGGGCCCCGCACCTCGGCCTTCTCCAGCACTCCTCGGATCGCCACCAGCTCCCGCTCCAGTTCGCCCGGCTCGGGGAAGTTGTCGTCGCGCTCCAGGAGCACACCCGGCGGGGCGACCCGGGAGGCGAGGTCGGCGAGGACGTCGAGGACCTGCTGCGGGACAGGGTGGGCGTGGCTGTCGTGCCACACCCCGTCGCGCTCGAAGCCGCCCGCGACATGGACGTACGCGATGGCCTCGACCGGCAGCTCGTCGAGCGCCTTCGCGGGGTCCTCGCCCCGGTTGACGTGGTTGGTGTGCAGGTTCGCCACGTCGATGAGGAGCCGGACGCCGGTGCGGTCGACGAGGTCGTAGAGGAACTGCCCCTCCGTCATCTCCTCGCCCGGCCAGTTGATGAGCGCCGCGATGTTCTCCAGTGCCAGCGGCACCGGCAGCGCGTCCTGGGCGATCCGGACGTTCTCGCACAGCACGTCGAGTGCGTCCCGGGTACGCGGCACCGGCAGCAGATGGCCGGCCTCCAGCAGCGGCGACGCGGTGAGGGCGCCGCCCGCCCGGACGAAGGCGATGTGCTCGGTGACGAGGGGGGCGCCCAGCGCCTCCGCGCGCTCCGCCAGGGAGCGCAGGCGCTGCTCGTCGGGGCGGTCGGCGCCACCGAGACCGAGGGAGACGCCGTGCGGCACGACCGTGACGCCCCGCTCCCGCAGGCGCAGCAACGATTCCGCGATGTGGCCGGGACAGACGTTCTCGGCGACGACCTCGACCCAGTCGACACCGCCGTCCGCACCGGCCATGCGCTCCACGGCGTCGGCGATCTCCGGCCGCCAGCCGATCCCCGTCCCCAACTGTGCGATCTGCTCCATCGTCCCCGTCCCCTCCTCGGTCACGTCGGCCACGGCTTCACCAGGACCCTGTGTGTCTCCTTACGGCGGACCTGTGTTCCGGCGTGTCGGAGTCATGGCCCCGACAGCCGGGGCCGAACCCCGTGGAGGGGACCTTCAGAGCAACATTTGAGCTTTCTACTGGACCTGCGGCAGACCCTGGTCCTTGTTGATCTCCTCCGGGTCCGGACGACCGGTCGGGACCGGCCCGTTGTCGAAGGGCGACGGCTTCGACTGCACGTCCGGGTTGGTCGACGGCACCGCCGGGGGCGCGGCGGGCGGCACCTGGCCCGGGACGGGCGGCGGCGGGCCGGTCGGGCTGGCGGTACCGCTGACCGAGTTGTCGGCGATCGTCGCGAAGTCGACCTCGCCGGTCTTCTCCAGGATCGTGATGTGGTCCAGCACGGTCTGGTTGGCGTCGGAGGCCAGCTGGCGGATCAGCGTGTTGCGGGTGGAGTTCCGCACGGTGGCGATCGCCGGGAAGATCTTGCCGTGCGCGGCCCGCAGCAGGTTCGCCCACGTCTTGTTGTACTCGGCCTCGGTCTTGGAGGCGGTCATCTGGTCCAGCCAGCCCTGCTGTTCGGCCGTGGGCTGGTTCGGCAGCTCGACGCCCAGCTTCGCGGCGATGACCCGGGACCGCTTGTCGAGGTCGGTGTGGCCCACGATCAGGTGGTCGGCGGCCTCTCTGACGGACGCGCTGCCGCTGCGCTCCAGCGCCTGCTGCCCGGCGGGCAGCTCCCACAGGCCCGCCAGCCGCACGCGGACGAGCAGGTCGCGGTCGGCGGGGGTGAGCGGCCCCCACTGCGTGGTCACCGTGTCACCGGTGAGCGCGGCCGCGGCTGTCGCGTTGCGGTTGGGGTACGAGTAGAAGATGGGGTAGGCGACCGCGGTGAGTGTGCCGGCGATCGCCAGGGCGACGAGCACAGAGCCCTTGGAGCGTCGCAAATGAGCCTCCCGGAGGAAACCAACTGATCGTTGGGGACTGAACTGTTGCTTGGGCGCGGAATGTGACCGCGGGGTGTGGCTGTGCCTGTCGGTTCCGGGCCACCGCCCGGGGGCGGCGCCGGGGGCGCGTCAGATCGTGCCGTTGGCGATGGCGTCGAAGTCGACCTGGCCGGTCTTCTCCAGCATCGTGATGTGGTCGAGCACGGTCTGGTTGGTGTCCGAGGCCAGCTGGCGCACCAGGGTGTTCTCGGTCATGTTCCGCACCTGACCGATGGCCGGGAAGATCTTGCCGTGCGCGGAGCGCAGCAGGTTGGCCCAGACCCGGTCGAACTGCTCGTCGGTCGCGTTGTCCATCTGCGCGAGGAAGCCCTGCTGCTGCTCGTTCGGTACGTTCGGCAGCTCGACGCCCATCTGGGAGGCCACGGCCCGCACCCGCTCGTCGAGGTCCTTGTGGCCCACGATCAGGTGGTCCGCCGCCTCCCTGACCTCGGGGCTCTTCGACCGCGCCATGGCCTTCTCGGCGGCGGGCAGTTCCCACAGCCCCGCCAGCCGGACACGGATGATCAGGTCCCGGTCGGCGGCCGTCAGCGGCCCCCACTGCGTGTTCACCGAGCTGGAGGCCATGTTGGCCTGGGCGGTGCCCGAACGGTCTTCGTAGGACCACATCGGGAACGACAGCGCGCCGACGGTGACGACGAGAGCCAGGCTGGCGTAGACCGAGCCGTTGAGACGAGGCAAAGTGATCCTCCCGGATGATGCCAACTGGTCGTTGGAGCAGTTGCTTGGCCAGTACCGGGAAGTACGTGCGGGGTGCCGGTGTTGTTCAACGACCTTTGAACCGGCTGAGGAAGGCGCTCAGGCGGACACGATTCAGCGCGGCCGGGGTTTCGGGCCGCCGCCGCTCAGCCGCGCAGCGGCCGGTGGTCCGCCACCACCGTGCAGGAGCCCGGGGCTACTTCGGTGAAGCCGGCGTCGCGTACGACGGGGAGCGCGGTGGTGGTGAGGGTGTGCCAGACGGCGGCGGGTGCGGTGCGGACGGCGAGGGGGAAGCCCGCGTCGCGCCAGGCGGTGCGGGCCGCGTCGTCCAGGTCCCACCACGCGAGCTGGGCGCCGTGGCCCGCCTGGGCCATCGCCTTGCCCGCCGACATCTCCACCTCGGGGTTCAGCCACAGGACCGGGGCCGCGGGCTCGGGGTCGGCCGGCGGCTCCGGGTCGTCGAGGTCCGTGCCGGAGACCTGGAGGCGGGCCAGGTCCTTGGGCCAGCCGTCGAGCGGGACCGGCGGGAAGACGCGCACCTCGGCCGACTTGCCCGTCACCGTGATCCCCGGCAGTGCCTCGGCCCGCCGCCACTCCGCGCCGCGCGCCCGCCGGACCACCTTCCGGATCCGGGCGTCCTGCCAGCTCCGCACCGCCTCGGCCCACTCCCCGTCGCCCAGCGACCGCGCGTCGCTCAGCATCACCAGCACCGCCCGCGCCGCCGTCTCCAACGCGTCCGTACGCGCCGGGGGCGAGGCCTTCTCGATGTGCGCGACCAGGGGCAGCACGAACTGCGGCGCCTCGTCGCGAGAGGGCCGCTCGTCCCGGAAGGGGCTGTCCTGAGTGGGATCACCGGTGGTCACCCGCCCAGTCTGCCAGGCGCGAGACCCGTTCCCGGCCCCCTGCTCGCTCGCCTGTACGAGGATGGGGGCATGGAACGTGAGTTACTGCTGACACTGGAGGGCGTCGGCCGACAGTACGGCGTCCGTGGCGACTGGGTGCTGCGCGGCGTCGACCTGGAGATCGCCCCCGGCACGCTGATCCGGGTGGAGGGCGCCAACGGCACCGGCAAGTCGACGCTGCTGCGCGTCCTCGCCGGGCTCGACGCGCCCACGCGGGGCCGGGTGACGGGACGCCCACGTACGGCGTACGTCCCCGAGCGCTTCCCCGCCGCGCTGCCGTTCACCGCCGTCGAGTACCTCACCCACCTCGGTGCCGTGCAGGGCCTGCGCCGCCCGGCCGCCGCCCGCGCCGCCGCCGACTGGCTGGAGCGTTTCGGTGCCGCCGAGTACGCCCGTACGCCGATGGCGGAGCTCTCCAAGGGCAGCACCCAGAAGGTCGCGGTGGCCCAGGCGCTGCTCGCCGAACGGGAGTTGCTCGTTCTCGACGAGGCGTGGACGGGCCTGGACGCCGACGCGCGCGAGGAGTTGGAGCGGGTCGTACGGGAGCGGACCGCCGCGGGCGCCGCCGTGGTCTTCGTCGACCACGACCCGCGCCGGCTCGACGGGGCTCCCGACGCGACGTACGCGGTGGTCGGCGGGGCGCTCGAACTCCGGTCGGGGGAGGGGGACCCCTGGGCTGGGGTCGCCGTCGTGGTGGAGGGACAGGGGGTGTCGGGTGCTCAAGTGCCGCCCGAAATCGATGAGTTGATCTCCGAGGTGCAGGAGTCAGGGTCTGGGACACACCTCTTCACGGTCCCGGCGGCCCGCTCCGACGCGCTGCTCCGGGCGTTGCTGGGAGCGCGTCCGCCCTGGCACGTGGTGCGGGTGACCCCGGCGTCCGAGCCCGCGGCCCAGGAAACACCGGAACCGGAACTGGAAGTGGAAAGCTCCCGATGACCGCCCTCCTCCGTTACCACGCCGCTCTCCTCGTCCGCTCCCAGCGCTGGTTGCCGCCCGTCATCCTGTACGCGGCGTTCCTCGCCGTCGGGGTGCAGAGCGGACAGCCGGTGCTCGACTCCCTCGGCTACACGGCCGCCGCGCTGCTGCCCGTCTCCGCGTGGCTGATGCGGATCTGTGTCACCAACGAGCCGCCCGCGGCCCGCAGTTGTACCGGCGCGGCGGCCGGTCCCGGACGTGCGCACCTGGCCTGTGTCCTGGTCGCGTTCGCGGCGGCCGCCCTCCTCGGCACGGCGGCCACGATCCTCGTCACGTTCATCAGCGCGCCCACGAGCACGGACCACCAGACGCGTGTCGAGGCGCTCCCGGCGGGCGGCGCGGGCCTGCTGGCCGTCCTCGCCTGCGCCCTGCTCGGCACGGCCGTCGGCGCGCTCACCACCTGGCCGCTGCTGCGGTCGCCGGGCCGCGCCGTCCCCGCGCTCCTGCTCGGGGCGCTGCTGGCCCTGGTGGTGGCGGGCTCCCCGGCGCGGGTGGCGGTCTCGGCCCTCGTCGACGGCTCGCGGCACGCGACCGTCCCGGTCCCCGTCCTGCCCCTGCTCGCGGCCGGGCTCCTCACGGCGGCCGCGACCGCCGTGGCCTGCGCCCTGACCAGGCGCCGCTCAGCCTGAACAGGCGACCCGCTCGGCCTCCCTCCACTCGCACACCGGGCACAGGGTGATCCCCTTGTGGGACTCCGGGTACTCGGTGGGCTTCCGGCACAGGACGCACTCGGCGAAGGGCGGACCGCCGACGGTCTCCGACGACGAGGCCCGAGCCGCGTCAGGTGTCGTGGCCGTCCCCTCGCCGCTGCCGCTGCCGCAGTAGTCGTCGTCGCTCATATCTCCAGCGTAGAGCGGCGGCGCGCGGACCTGCTCAGCGCGCCGCCACGGCTTTCGCCGCCGTCGTGCCGACCAGCTCCGACACCTTCACGAACCGGAAACCGCGCGCCCGCAGTGCCGGCACGATCTTCCGCACGGCCCGCTCCGTGACCGGTGCGCCACTCCGTGTGCAGTGCATGACCACGACGGACCCCGACCGCACCCCGTCCAGCACCTCCCGCACCACGTCGTCCGCGTCCGTCGCGAACGCGTCGCCGCTCGTCACGTCCCACTGCACCGCCGTCACCCCGGAGGCGCTGAGCCTGCGCAGCGCGCGGCTGTCGTAGCAGCCACCGGGGAACCGGAAGTACGGCATCGGGTTCCGCACGCCCGCCTCCCGGAACACCCGGTAGGCCCGCTCCAGATCCGCCCGCATGCGCGCGGGTGCCATGGTCGGCAGGCCGTGGCAGTTCTCGGTGAAGGCGTGATGGCTGTACGAGTGGTTCGCGACCTCGAACAGGGGGTCCCGTCCGATGGACCGCGCCTGGATCGGGTACTCCTCGACCCACCGCCCCGTCATGAACAGCGTGGCCGGAACCTTCAGCTGCCGCAGCGCGGCGATCAGCTCCGGATTGTCGAACCGTTCGCCCGCGGCGGCCCGGTCCCCCTGATCTGCGGTCATGTCCGCGTCGAAGGTGAGCGCGACGGTCTTGTCGGTGCGGCTGCGCAGGCCGTGCTCGAACACCGGGGTCAGCCCGGCCGGCCCCGGCGCGAGCGTGGGCGGCCGGGACGCCGACACGGCCGAGGGGCTGGCGGTGGCGTTGACGATGCGCGTCGAGGCGTGCGGGGTGCCGCAGGCGGCGAGGGCGGCGCCGAGCGCGCCGAGTGCGCAGAGCGCGGTGATGCTGCGTACAGGACTGATCACCGTACGAAAGTACGGCGATCGGGTCAGCGGACAGTCGGTCTAACTGCCGAACGCCAGGGAGTCCGCCCCGAAGTCACCCGCCTGGGCGATAAAGGGGGCCCAGGCGGCGGGGGAGAGGGTCAGCGCGGGACCGGCGGGACGCTTGGAGTCACGAACGCGGACGGCGGAGGGGAGGGTGGCGACTTCCACGCAGTCGTCGCCCTGATCGCTGCTGTAGCTGCTTTTGAACCAGGCTTGTGCAGCGGTGCTCATAGCGCTCCTCGCATTCGCTCCAACAGGCCCGTGGAGTCCTGCGGAGAGAGGGCCTGTGAGCGCAGTCTCGCATAGCGCATCCCGAGTGCGGCGACTTCTTTCCGGTCAGCGATCAGGCGACCGGTCTCCTGTCCCTCGGAGTACGCGTAGCGCTTGCTGTCCGGCGTTTCGAGCAGGCGGATGGGGCCGGCCAGGCCCGCGTGGTGCGCGCTGTCCGCAGGCATGATCTGGAGGGTGACATTGCGGAGTCGGCCGACGGCCAGCACGTGGTCGAACAGACTGCGAGTGGCGTCCCGCCCACCCAGACGCCGCATGAACACGGCCTCCTCGATGATGAAGTCGAAGGTGGTGTGCGGCCGTTCTCGCAAGAGCCGCTGCCGGTCCGTGCGGGCCGCGAGTCGGCTCTCCAACTCGGCGTCGGAGAGCGGCGGAACACGGTTGTCGAAGAGATCTCGCGCGTACGTCTCGGTCTGCAGCAACCCCGGAATCAAGCGGCACTCGTACGTGCACAGGCTCACCGCGTGGCGTTCCAGCTGGGCCCACCGGCGGAACCACGACGCCAGGCCCGGTTGCCGGGAGACGTGTTTCGCCGCCCTGCGCAGCGCGCCCGTGTCCCCCAGGACCCGGTCCGCGCGCTCCACGAACACCTCGTCCGCCATCCGCCTGCCCAGCTCGATCGAGGCGACCGTGTGCACGCTGAAGCGCACCAGCGGAGCGAACTGCTCCCGCGTATAACCGTGGTGCTCGCGCAGCGCCTGCACGAACGCACCGAACGTCTTCAGACTGTCGGACGGATCCGGCTCCCAGTCGACACCCATGCTCGGCCACCTCCAGATGAGTCGGATCTCTCCACGATCAACTCACCCAGAGTCACGAACGGTTACGCGTACTGTCCATCGAACACGCGTGTACGGCAGGGGGCCGTACACGCGGTCCGGGTCACCGGGATCAGCACCAGTCGACGTAGAGGCCGATGTGGGTGATCTTGTTGTCGTAGGCGTCGCCGACGTACGTGAAGTTGTAGCCGGGCGGGAGGCAGCGGTGCTCGCCCCTGGCGTTCCAGATGTGGGCGTAGTACGGCGTTCTGTTGATCACCGAGGAGGCTGTCCACGACGGTTCGTGGGAAGTGATGGTGAGCTTGGTCGACAGCTTGAGCTGGTCGTCCCACCAGTACAGGCGCTTCCCCTCGAAGTTCCGGTCGGCGAAGAAGCAGAGCTGGGCCTCCTTGCAGTCCGAGGCCTTGGCCTGGGCGGCGGGGGCGCCGAGCCCGACTGTCATGAGCATGGCAAGAGCAGCGGTGAGGGTGTACGCGAGTTTTTTCTTCATGGGGGTGGTTCTCCGTTACGTGTGTGGGGTGGTCCGGCGCGGGGCGGGTGGGGTTACGCGGCGCCGATGTCGCGGGCGTCCCAGACCATGGAGTCCGTGGTGGCCACATCCCCGGTGACGCGACGGGTGCTGTAGTTGCAGTTGCCGTCCCGGCGGGTGACCTCGCTCTCCACGCGCCAGGTACGGATGTAACCGGTGGCCGAGACCCTGCGCCCGGGAGCCACGGTGATGCGGCCCTGCTGCATGCCGCTGACGGTGTGCTCCTCGGTCACCGTGCGCGAGACACCCGCCGTGAACACGCCCTTGAAGAGGTCCCAGTCGGCGCGGAACTCCTTGCTCGTGGTGCGGGTGTCGCTGACCGAGCGCTCGATGACGAGCGTCTGCTCCGTCGTCGTACGGTTGCGCAGTTCGCCGTTGACGACCGGGTTGAGGATCTCGCGCTTGGTGACGACCTTGGCGCGGGTGAAGCTGCTGCAGGCGTCCGCGCCGCCCGTGGCCGCCTGAGCGGGTACCGCGAGGCCTGTCAGCGCGACGCCGGTGAGGACGCCACCGGCGAGGAGCGAGCGAAGGGCGCGGGGGGTGGTGGCCTTCATTTCCTGTCTCCTGAGGTGTGTGCAGGTGTGTACGGATGCCGCGTGGTCAGCAGGCCGGAAGGCCGCCGTTCCAGTTGGTCAGGACGATCTGGCCGATGTTGTCGTTGATCCCGCCGGGCAGGTTGGCCTCGCGGCCGGGGTAGACGTGGCAGGACCGGCCGCCGCTGTACGCCTTGACGTGCACGAAGCTGCCGGAGGAGTTGACGATGTTCGAACCGGTCGTGCGGGTGCGGTAGTTGATCCGATAGGTGCCGTCCTCCGCGCCGGTCCACACGGCCAGGCCGCCGTGGTCGGGGTGCTCGAACACGCAGGCGAGCTGGAGGCCCCTGCAGTCGTCGTAGGGGGCGGCGGAGGCCGGTGCGGAGGCGAGGCCGACCAGCCCGGCCGCGGCGGCGAATCCGGCGAGTGCTGTGCGTACGCGCATGTTCAACGGCCTCAGTAGTTGTAGTCGCAGGTGGAATCGGCGGGCGGGTTGATCTCGATGGCGCTGAGCTTGTCGTCGAAGCCGTCCGGCAGATCGCGAACGGCGTGACCCCGTGCGACGCACAGTCCCAGGAACTCGTTGTCGCCGACGATCCTGACCTTGTACGCCGTCCGGTTGACCACCGAGGTCGTGGCCCGCACGGTCCCCGTGAAGCTGTAGTAGCCGGGCCGGCTCTCGGTCCACACCGGGGTTCCGCCGTAGTTGACGTGCTTGAAGGCGCAGAAGACGCCGAAGTCCGGGCAGTCGCGCACCGCCGCCGCGGACGGTGTGGCCGTGCCCGCGACCAGGGCGGCCGCGGCTGCGGCGGTGCCGGCCAGGGTCGTCAGCGCTCTCATGGGCTTCACCTTGTTCGCTCCTCTTGTCGGGCCGTTGTGCATGTGACCACTTCAGCAGCCGGGGGAGCGGTGATCCTTAAAGGTGGATTAAGGATCCGGGAGAGGCCAGCAGATAGCCCACGCCGCGCACCGTCCTGATGAGCGACCGGTCGGAGTCGGCGAGTTTGCGGCGCAGGGTGCAGATGTAGGCCTCCACGATGTTGGACTCGCCGTTGAAGTCGTGGTGCCAGACGTGGTCGAGGATCTCCCCCTTCGACACGACCTTCCCCGAGTGCGTCGTCAGGAGCTGCAGAATGTCGAACTCCGTTGCCGTGAGGACCACTTCGCGCCCGTCGCGCAGGGCTCGGCGGCTCTCCGGAAGTACCTGGAGTCCTGATGCGGGGGCCGGGGCGGAGTCCGGCGCGGAGCGCCTGCTCAGTAACACCTCGACGCGTAGGGCCAGTTCGTCGGGGTGGCAGTTCTCATGCGCGTAGTCGTCGGCCAGGCTGAGCTCCTCCGCCCGGCACTGGCCGCTGGTGAGGAAGAGGATGCCGGGCCGCTTCCGCTGTCCGCGCAGCGCGCGTGCCAGCGCCACGGAATCCCAGGAGGCGGCAGACCTCGTGACCGACAACAGCGCCACGTCAGGCGCCTGTTCGCGAATCTGTCCCAGTGCGGAGGCGCCGACGCCGCCTCGGGGGAGGGCGACGCGCATGCCGGCCGAGCGCAGGTGCCGGTACAGCCGCAGCGCCTGCGGGAGCTTGTCATGGGCGACGAAGACACGTGTCACCTTGTCGCCGCTGGACACCGAAGTGGGGGGTGTGCCCATGTGGTTCACCGGTCCATGTCGAGCGGGCGCCGGTGAGACGCCCACAAGCGAGCTGTCTGTCCGAACGGACAGTGAAGCCGGGACCGATCAGAGGTGCCTTCGAGGTCTCTCAGGAGAGGAACAGAAAAATCTACGCGGGATGCGTGCCGGGCAGGTGGTCAGGAGATGGCCGGCACGTGGTCGGCGGGTCTTCCTCAGGTGGCGAGCGGGTGGACGGCGGTCGTCGTCCACCCGCACACGAGCTCGTTCAGGTCCGACGCCACGGCCCCGTCACCGCGAAGGTCGTGCCCGGGGTGTAGCAGTTGACGTACATCGTGTCGCCGTCGGGGGAGAAGGTGACGCCTGCGAACTCGCCCCATTCGGGGTCGTCGGCCGTGCCGATGTTCTGGGCGTTGCGGGCCATGGCGTAGACCTCGCCGCGGCGGGTGACGCCGTAGACGTGTTGGGCGCCGTTGCCGTCCTCGCAGACCATGAGGCCGCCGGAGGGGGCGAGGCAGATGTTGTCGGGGGATTCGCCGGGGAGTTGGAGGTCGGTGTCGGGGCCGAAGGCGATGACCAGGGTGAGGGTGCGGTGGTCGGGGTCGTAGCGCCAGATCTGGCCGTAGTGGTCGGCGGCCGAGCCCTCCGCGCTGCGGGCGAAGGAGGAGACGAAGTAGACGCAGCGGCCGCCCCAGTAGCAGCCTTCCAGTTTCTGCGCGTGGGTGATGCCCTCGGGGCCGAAGTCCTGGTGGCGGATGGCGGTCCGGGCGGCCAGGGGGTCGGGGACGTCGACCCACTCGATGCCGTCGAAGCAGGCTCCGGGCTCCTGGATGGGGGAGAGGTCGGGGACGCCCGGGACGCGCATCGCCTGGAGACGGCCGCCCGCGCGCAGTGAACCGAGGCCGCCCTTGGGCTGGTCGGGGAGGAAGCGGTAGAAGAGGCCGAAGGGGCGCTCGAAGGCGTCCTCCGTCTCGTATACGACTCCCCGCTTCGGGTCCACCGCGATCGCCTCGTGCTGGAAGCGGCCCATCGCGGTCAGGGGCACGGCTCCCGAGCGGTGCGGGTCGGAGGGGTCCACCTCGAAGATGAAGCCGTGGTCCTTGGTGTAGCCGTTGGTGCCGGCCTTGTCCTCGTTCTCCTCACAGGTCAGCCAGGTGCCCCAAGGGGTGGGGCCGCCCGCGCAGTTGACCGCCGTGCCGGCGATCGCGACGCGCTCCGAGAGGACCTTGCCCCGGGCGTCGAGCGTCAGGGACGTACAGCCGCCCTTGCCCATCGGGTCGTAGGTCAGGCCCTCGATCGTGGGGACCGGGATACGGCCGTTGTGGCGGTTCTCGTGGTTGCGGACGAGGTGGACACGGCCGTGTCTGCCGGGAAGGGCGGACATGCCGTCGTGGTTGCTGGGCACCGGGCCCTCGCCCGAGCGGAGGGGGTCGCCCTCACGGGAGAGGACCCGATAGCGGAAACCTTTCGGCAGGTCGAGCAGGCCGTTCGGGTCGGGGATCAGGGGGCCGTAGCCGGAGTGGCCGAGGGGGCTCTGCGCGGTGGCCGTGCCCACGAAGAGTTCGGAGAGGGTTCCGGTGAACGCGATACCTGCGATACCCGCGCCCGAGCGGGCGAGGGCCTGACGGCGGGTCACTGACACGGGGACAACCTTCCTGTTGGCGGACAGGATGTGACCCGCCTGTGTGTATCACGTGGTCAACGCCACGTGAACCACGCGCGGAGAGGTCGGAGGAGGAGTCGTCCCCCGAGTCACCCGGTCGGAGGGGGCGTGACGGGTGGGGCGGAGGGAGGCGAGGGAGGTGCCTGAGGAGGCGCGTGTGCGGCGTCCGGTGGGGGGCCCGCCTGGGATCGCTCCAGGAAGCGGAGGAGTTCCACCGGGAAGGGCAGGACGAGGGTGGAGTTCTTCTCGGCTGCCACCGCCACCACCGTCTGCAGCAGGCGGAGTTGGAGGGCGGAGGGGGTGTCGGCCATCTCCTTCGCCGCCTCGGCCAGCTTCCTCGACGCCTGCAGCTCCGCGTCCGCGTTGATGATGCGGGCGCGGCGTTCCCGGTCGGCCTCGGCCTGGCGGGCCATGGAGCGCTTCATGGTGTCGGGGAGGGAGACGTCCTTGATCTCGACGCGGTCGATGGTGACGCCCCACTCCACGGCGGGGCTGTCGATCATCAGCTCCAGGCCCTGGTTGAGCTTCTCGCGGTTGGAGAGGAGGTCGTCGAGGTCGCTCTTGCCGATGATGGAGCGCAGGGAGGTCTGGGCCATCTGCGAGACGGCGAAGCGGTAGTCCTCGACCTGGACGACCGCGTTCGCCGCGTCGACGACCTTGAAGTAGACCACCGCGTCGACACGGACGGTGACGTTGTCGCGGGTGATGCCCTCCTGGGCGGGGACGGGCATCGTCACGATCTGCATGTTGACCTTGCGGATGTGGTCGATGCCGGGGACGACCATGGTGAAACCGGGCGTTCTGGGGGTGCCGCGCAGGCGGCCGAGGCGGAAGACCACGCCTCGTTCGTACTGCTTGACGACTCGGGCCGCGGCGGCGACGTAGACGACCGCGGCGGAGCCGATCGCCGCGGCGGTGATGAGCAGCGTCTCGACCATGACGACCCCCTGAGCCGTCGCTCTCGGTGCGTGATGGGTGCGTATACCACGATATGCCGGAGATGGGGGGTGGGGCGAGTGTCGGCCGGGGGAGGGGTGCGGGGAGCTGTGGGGCTCGGGGGTGGGGTGTGCCCCGGGGCTGGGGTCGGGCGGGGGTGGGTTTCGCTTGCCGGCGCTTGCAGGGTGCCGCTGCGCCCACCCGTGCCGCCCCAGCGGCACGATTGCCCGCAGTGTGGGCAGCGTGCGCCGGGACGGCACAGGTGGACGGTTCAGGGCGAGGTCAGAGCGTTGCTGACGTCGCCTTTTCCGGTTCCGGGACCGTCATGCGGACCGGTTCCGTGCCTGTCGTGCTGTGGCGGGCCGCCCAGTTCTCCAGGGCGGTGCGGCAGGCGTGGTCCAGGTGGTGGAGCCCGGTGAGGTGGAGTTCCACGGGGCGGTCCTGGGGGAGGGCCTCCAGGCTGTCCAGGATCTTCGGCAGGCGCAGGAAGGTCGCGTTGCCGGAGAGATAGGCCTGGACCGGCCCGGCGCCCTTGTCGATGACCTCCAGCTTGATGTGCGAGGCCTCCCACGCGGTCTTGGCCACGGACAGGGCCAGACCGATCAGGACGCCCTCGAACATGTTGACCGCGACGATCGCCACGGCCGTGGCCACCAGGATCAGCGCCTCGCCCCGGTGCGTGCGCCACAGGGAGACGACCCCGCGGAACGGGATCAGCTTGAAGCCCGCGTGGACGAGGATGCCGGCCAGGGCCGGGAGCGGGATCAGGGCGAGCGTGCCCGGCAGCAGCGCCACGAAGAGCAGCAGCCAGACGCCGTGCAGCACCCGGGAGGCCTTCGTCCTCGCGCCGGCCTGGAGGTTGGCGGAGCTGCGCACGATCACCGCCGTCATCGGCAGCGCGCCCAGCAGCCCGCACACGGTGTTGCCGGCGCCCTGGGCCATCAGCTCCTTGTCGTACTCGGTGCGCGGACCGTCGTGCATCCGGTCCACGGCCGCCGCGCTGAACAGGCTCTCCGCGGAGGCGATGAGGGTGAAGGCGAGGATCGTGCCGAGCAGCGCCACGTCGGCGAGCTGGCCGAAGGCGTCCAGGCCGGGCGGCTGGATCACGTCCAGCAGACCCTTCACCTCGACGTTCGCCACCGGCAGGTCGAACGCGAGGCTGACGAGGGTGGCCAGCAGGACCGCGGCGAGCGCGCCGGGGACCAGCTGGACCTTCTTCGGCAGCCGCTTCCACAGCACCATCACCGCGATGGTGCCGGCGCCGACCGCCAGCGAGGCGAGCGCGGCGGTGCTGCTCACGGCGTCGACGAAGGCGCCGGGCAGGCCCACGATCTTGTCGATGCCGGAGGCGGGGGCCTCCAGACCGGCCGCCGCGTAGAGCTGGCCGGCGATGATCACCAGCCCGATACCGGCGAGCATGCCCTCGACGACGGAGACGGATATGGCCCGGAACCAACGGCCCAGCTTCAGCGCGCCCATGGCGAGTTGGAGCAGACCGGCGGCGAGCACGATCACGCCGAGGGCGGGCAGCCCGAACTGGCGGACCGCTTCGAAGACCAGCACGGTCATACCGGCCGCCGGGCCGGAGACCTGGAGGCTGCTGCCGGGCAGCATCCCGGCGACGATGCCGCCCACGATGCCGGTGACCAGGCCGAGTTCGGCCGGTACCCCGGAGGCGACGGCGACACCGACGCACAGCGGGAGGGCGACCAGGAAGACGACGAGCGAGGCGCCGAAGTCCTGTCGCAGATGGGGGAACCTGGAGAGGGCGGACGGGGAGGACGGGGGCGAGGTCGTGGAGTTCATGTCGGACACCTGGCCGCCGGTCACAGGGTCTCGAACTTGTCGGTCTCCGCGCGGTGTTCCCGCACGGCACCCGTGTGGACCTCGTAGTACCAGCCGCGCAACCGCAGCCGTCCGTCCGCGAGGCGCTTCTCCACGCACGGGTAGGAGCGCAGGCGCAGCAGCTGGCTGAGGACGTGGTTCTGCACGCCGTCGGCGACCGTCGGGTCCTCGACCGCCCCTTCCGGGCGGGGCGTGGCGTTGGTCAGCCAGTCGCGTACGGCGGGTACGGCGTCCAGGTCGTCGCCGCGCACCAGGGCGCCCACGGCGCCGCAGTGCGAGTGTCCGCAGACCACGATGTCGGTGACGCCGAGGACCTCCACGGCGTACTCGATGGTGGCCGTCTCACCGGTGGGGCGGTCGGCGGCGTAGGGCGGGACGATGTTGCCGGCGGTGCGCAGTTCGAAGAGCTCGCCGGGGCGGGCGCCCGTGATCAGGGCCGGGACGACCCGCGAGTCGGAGCAGGTGATGAACAGGACCTCGGGGGACTGGCCTTCGGCCAGCCTGGCGAACTCCTCAGGGCGCTGTCCGAACGTACGGGCGTTGTCGATGAGGGGCTGCATGATGTGGTGACTCCTCCTGGCGCGCCTCGGTGGCGCGTCGGGCTTGCACGACAGAGTGGGGGGAACAGGCGCTCCGCGGCTCAGCAGCGGAAGACCTGGAGAACGGCCGGGGTGTGGGCCGTGAGTGGTCTCGACGCCCGGTGGTACGGGGCCGAGGGCCGTTCGGGTGCGCTCGCGGCCGCCGGGTTCTCCCCCAGCGGCGGACGCGCGGGCGTCCCGGGAACGGTGTGGGTGGCCGGGCGATGCCGGTCCCGTGTGCGATGAGGACCGGTCGGGTCCTGCGAGGGCGCGCACGTGCGGTGGGTGACCGCCGTGTCACGCAGGGGCTTCGCGGTGAGGGTGTTTCCGGGCTCGGCTTTGGCCTTGACATGGCCGAGCGTGTGCGCGGCTGCGAAGGATGTCGCGGGAGTGAAGAACGCCAGGGTGAGCAGGACGGCGGCTAGGGCCGAAAAGACGGTCCGGGTCGTCGTACCTCGCAATATGAGCCTCCCCACTGGCAGTTCCAGGTGTCTCTCACGCGTCGACAGTTGCTCGACTTGGTCAACCGATGGTCAACCACTGGTCAAGAAACACGTTAACCCTGCAAAGTTGTTTGCAGGGTTAACTTAACGTTGCGAGCTGAAGAGAGCCTGAAAAGCGAGGTCGGGTTGGCTGGAAACGCCTCTTGACCTGCGGGGGTCGGGTCCTGTTACACCAGTCGCTGCGCGTCGCGCGCGAGGGCGGTGAGGCGGGAGATGGCGCGGAAGTACTTCTTGCGGTAGCCGCCGTTCAGCATCTCCTCGCTGAACAGCCGGTCGAAGGGCAGCCCCGAGGCGAGCACCGGCACCTCGCGGTCGTACAGCCGGTCGGCGAGCACCACCAGCCGCAGTGCTGTGGACTGGTCAGGCACCGGCTGGACGTCCGTCAGGCACACCGCTTTCAGGCCGTCCGTCAGGGCGCCGTACCGGCTGGGGTGGACGCGCGCGAGGTGGGCCAGCAGATGCGGGAAGTCGTCGAGCGAGGCGCCCTCGGTGGCGTACGCCGCCTTCGTGACCTCCTCGTCGGAGTACGGCGCCGGAGCCTCCGGCAGACCGCGGTGGCGGTAGTCCTCGCCGTCGATCCGCAGGGAGCGGAAGTGGGCCGACAGGCCCTGGATCTCGCGCAGGAAGTCGACCGACGCGAACCGGCCCTCACCGAGCTTGCCCGGCAGGGTGTTCGAGGTGGCGGCCAGGGCCACGCCCGCGTCGACGAGCTTGCCGAGCAGGGTCGACACCAGGACCGTGTCGCCCGGGTCGTCCAGCTCGAACTCGTCGATGCACAGCAGGCGGTGGCCGGAGAGGGTCTGGACCGTCTTCTGGAACCCGAGCGCGCCGACCAGGTTCGTCAGCTCCACGAAGGTGCCGAAGGCCTTGAGGGAGGGTTCGGCCGGGGTGGCGTGCCAGAGGGAGGCGAGGAGGTGCGTCTTGCCGACGCCGTAACCGCCGTCCAGGTAGACGCCGCGCGGGCCCGCCGGCATCTTGGGGGCCTTCGACCGGCCGAAGCCGAGGAAGCCGCGCCGGCCGGCGCCGGTCGCGTGCGCCCCGCCGAGGCCCGCCGCGAAACCGCTCAGGACGCGGACGGCCTCGGTCTGGCTCGGCTGGTTCGGGTCCGGGAGGTAGGTGTCGAAGCGCACCGAGTCGAAACGCGGCGGCGGCACCATCTCGGCGACGAGCCGGTCCGCGGGGACATGGGGCTCGCGGGTGCACAGGGACGCGGGGGCCGCTTCGGGTATCGGACCGATTCCGGACACGGTGGCAGAGGACGACGACACGGTTACCGAGTCTAAGGGTCGTGCCACACTGCACGACATGCGACGCCTGTTCCCTGTGACCGAAGAGACAGCGGCCCGGACACCGGAAGCGACCGGTGGGGCGAGTGCGGCCGAGGTGGCGACGGCTGGTGGGGGTGAGGGCTCGGCGGGGGCCGGGAAGTCCGGTCTTTCCGGGCGCTCCGGTCTTTCCGGTCCGTCCGATCTCGTCGACCGGGAGTGGAGCCTCGACGAGTTGGCGGCGGCGTACGCGTACCCCGAACCGGCGCCGGGCGGGCGGGAGCCGTGGCTGCGGGCCAACATGGTGTCCACCCTCGACGGCGCGGCCCAGCACGGCGGGCGCTCCCAGCCGATCTCCAGCGACGCCGACATGCGGATCTTCGGCACACTGCGGGGACTCGCGGACGTGGTGATCGTCGGCGCGGAAACGGTCCGGCAGGAGGGGTACCGCCCGGCACGCGCGCGTGAGGCATTCGCCGAGGCGCGCCGGGCGGCCGGACAGACGCCCGCGCCCGCCGTCGCCGTGGTGAGCGCGAGCCTGGACCTGGACTTCTCGCTGCCGTTGTTCACCTCGCCGCTGACGCCCACCCTGCTGCTCACCGGGGCCGCCGCGGCCCCGGACCGGGTCGCCACCGCCGAGAAGGCGGGGGTCCGGGTGGTGGTCGCCGGGGACGGCATGGGCGTCGACCCCGCCCGCGCGGTACGGGCCCTCGCCGACCTGGGGCTGACCCGACTGCTCACCGAGGGCGGCCCGCGCATCCTGGGGCAGCTGGTCGCCGCCGACGTCCTCGACGAGCTCTGCCTGACCGTGTCGCCGATGCTCACGGCGGGGGACGCGCAGCGGATCGCCGGAGGGCCCTCGGTGACGGTGCCCAAGCGCTTCGCCCTGGCCTCGCTGCTGGAGGAGTCCGGGTTCCTGTTCGGTCGTTACCGTCGTACGTGAAAGCAGGATCGTCGCACGTGAAAGCGGGCGGAATCTGCCGTTCCGTTTAGCTTTCGCCGGGCACACTAGAACTCTGAGGAGTGAGGGCCCGCAGGGCCCTCCGAGGAGAAGGGCGCCTGTGGTGTCGTTCACGAGCGTATTGATGATCGAGAAGGCTCTGACGTCGGCGGACGTCGAGTTCGTCACGACCCTGCACGGGGACGAGCGGGCCTCCTTCCACGTGCTGCTCCAGCCGCGCGGAAATCAGGCCGACCGGTTGCTGCGGGCCATCGACGACCTCGCCCTCGGTGAGCTGGACGAGGCGGCGCGGGAGGGGGAGACGCCGGAGGGGGAACAGGCGATGGACGCGGGGGAACGGGCTCTGGAGGTCTCCCTGCAGGCGCTGCGTGCGGCCGGGAGCACGGCGGAGGGGCGGCTGATCGATGATCATCCGCTGGATGCGCTGAAGTCGCTGGTGGAGGAGGTTTCGGCCGATGAGGTGCTGGTGCTGACCGATCCGCACTACGTGGAGGAGTTCTTCCATCGGGACTGGGCTTCGCGGGCTCGGCACAAGGTGGGGGTGCCGGTGTTGAAGTTGTTCTCGCACAGTCGGGTTTGAGGGAGGGGCGCCGTGGGGGTGCTGTGATGCGTCGGCTGCGGGTGCGTCGTGGCTTGTCGCGCCCACGCGGCGGAGCCGCACAGAGAAACAGCCCCGCGCCCCTGAAAGGCGGCTGCGCCGCCATCCGGGGCACGGGCCCTGGACCGTGACACCAGGCAATAGGGTGGGGGCGCGCCTGCTGTGGGGCGTGGATCGTGTTCGTACCGTCGCTTGGAGAACAGACATGGCACCCGGACTGCCTTCCGCCATGGATCGGCCGCACTTCATCGGGATCGGTGGGGCCGGGATGTCCGGGATCGCCAAGATCCTGGCGCAGCGCGGGGCGAAGGTCGCCGGGAGTGACGCCAAGGAGTCGGAGACGGCCGAGGCGCTGCGGGCGCTCGGGGCGACCGTGCACATCGGGCACGCCGCCGAGCACCTCGCGGACGACGCGACGGCCGTGGTCGTCTCCTCGGCCATCCGCGCCGACAACCCCGAGCTGGCCCGCGCCGCCGAGCTGGGGATCCCCGTCGTCCACCGGTCGGACGCGCTCGCCCGGCTGATGGACGGGCTGCGGCCGATCGCGGTCGCCGGCACGCACGGCAAGACCACGACGACGTCCATGCTGGCGGTGTCGCTGGGCGAGCTGGGGCTGCGGCCGTCGTACGCCATCGGCGGCGACCTCGACGTACCCGGCTCGAACGCCGACCACGGCGACGGCGACATCTTCGTCGCCGAGGCGGACGAAAGCGACCGCAGCTTCCACAAGTACGCGCCCGAGGTGGCGATCGTCCTCAACGTGGAACTGGACCACCACGCCAACTACGCGTCCATGGACGAGATCTACGAGTCCTTCGAGACGTTCGCGGGGAAGATCGTGCCCGGTGGCACGCTGGTGATCTCCGCCGACCACGAGGGCGCGCGCGAGCTGACCTCACGGCTGTCCGGGGTGAGGACGGTGACGTACGGCGAGCGCGAGGACGCCGACGTCCGCGTGCTGTCGGTCGTGGCGCAGGGGCTGAAGAGCGAGGTCACGGTCCTGCTGGACGGGCAGGAGATCACGTTCACCGTGTCCGTGCCCGGACGGCACTACGCGCACAACGCCGTCGCCGCGCTGGCGGCCGGGGTCGCGCTCGGTGTGCCGGCGGCGGAGCTGGCGCCCGCGCTGGCGGCGTACACCGGCGTGAAGCGACGGCTGCAGCTCAAGGGCGAGGCCGCCGGGGTGCAGGTCATCGACTCCTACGCGCACCACCCGACCGAGATGACCGCCGACCTGGAGGCCATGCGGGCCGCCGCCGGCGACGCGCGGATCCTGGTGGTCTTCCAGCCGCACCTGTTCTCCCGCACCCAGGAGCTGGGCGCCGAGATGGGCCAGTCCCTGGCGCTGGCGGACGCGTCGGTCGTCCTCGACATCTACCCGGCCCGCGAGGACCCGATCCCGGGGATCACCAGCGAGCTGATCATCGACGCGGCCCGGACCGCGGGCGCGGACGTCACCGCCCTGCACGACAAGGCCGAGGTGCCCGCCGTGATCGCGGGAATGGCGAGGCCCGGCGATCTCGTTCTCACCATGGGCGCGGGTGATGTGACGGACCTGGGCCCGCGGATCCTGGACCGTCTTTCCAGCTGAGTTGAGTTGAGAGGCTGAGGCTCATGTCGTACGACGTCGAGAAGCCGGACGAGCAGTGGCGTGCGGAGCTGACGCCGGCCGAGTACGCCGTGCTGCGGCAGGCCGGCACGGAGCCCGCGTTCGTCGGTGAGTACACCGACACCAAGACCAAGGGCGTCTACTCCTGCCGTGCCTGCGGCGCCGAACTCTTCACCTCCGACACGAAGTTCGATTCGCACTGCGGCTGGCCGTCCTTCTACGACCCGAAGGACAGCGACGCGGTCGAGCTGCTCGACGACCGGTCGCACGGGATGGTGCGCACGGAGGTGCGGTGCGCCCGGTGCGGCTCGCACCTCGGGCACGTCTTCGCGGGCGAGGGGTACCCCACGCCGACCGACCAGCGGTACTGCATCAACAGCATCTCGCTGACGCTGACCGCGGACGAGGGCTGAGCGTCGGCGAGGGCTGAGGGGCGGCCGTCGACATCCCTTCACCTGTCGTCGCATGTCCACCCGTTGGCGGGGTTGACTACGTGACTACTGTGTGAAGGGTGTTGACGCGAGAGGTCTCTCGGACCGAGCCGGGGGGCCCGACGTGAATGGACTGGTCTACTTCCTGGCGGCCGCCGCCCTGTGGACCGGCTTCGCCGCCCAACTGCCCGGCCTGTGGCGCGAGCCGCGTGATCCGATGAAGCGTGCGCTCTGTGCCGTGATCTTCCTGGCCGGTTTCTGTTTCGCCCTCGGCGCCCCGCCCACCGTCGGCTTCGTCAACCGCGTCGTCGGCGTGCCCAACGCCGCCGCGTGCCTCACCTACGGGGCCATCAACGCCTTCTCCGCCGCGTCCCTCGTGCTGATCGTCCACTGGCGCGGTGCCGACGACCCCGAGCGGCTGCGCCGGGTCTCCCGCCGGTGGCTGCTCGCGTACGCCGTGATCATCGCGGCGCAGACGGTGCTCTTCGCCGTCGGTGACGCGCCCGTCGAGCGCCTCAGCGACTTCGACACCTACTACGCGGACACGCCGTTCATCCGCGAGATGATCGTCCTCTATCTGGTCGCCCACCTGGTGGCGGCCCTCACCACCACGGTCCTCTGCTCGCGCTGGACCCTCCAGATCAGCGGCTGGACGGGGCGGGCGCTGACGGTGCTCGCCGTCGGGTGGCTGTGCAACAGCGCGTACGGCGTCCTGAAGATGGTCGCCCTCTCCGGCCGCTGGACCGGGCAGCACTGGGATCCGCTGAGCACCCGGCTGGCCCCCATGCTGGTCGCCGTGGGTGCGGCCCTCACCTCGGCCGGCTATGTCCTGCCGCTGCTCGGGCCCCGTATCGACAGCCTGATCGCCTTCCTGCGGCTCGGGCCGCTCTTCCGGCTCGTCGGCTCCCGGAGCACCGGCCGCGTCGGACGGAACGTGCTGCTGTCCTGGCGTTCCCTCGGCGACGTCGAGCTGCGGCTGACACACCGGACGACGGCCATACGGGACGGACTGCGGGACGTGTCCGTGCACTTCGACGAGACGGTCCGTGAGCGTGCCTACCGGCAGGCGCTCTCCCTCGGCTCCAGTGCCGGTGAGGCGGAGGCCATCGGGGACGCGGCGATGGTGGCCGTCGCCGTGGCGTCCGGCACGCGGGGGCGGGCCGGGGGGCCGCGTCAGGAGGGCCTGGACCGTGCCGCCCTGGAGGCGCTCGTGGGGCTCGGCGGGGGGTACGCGGAGCCTGCGGCCGGGGGGCAGGGGCTGGACACCGGGCAGCCGTCGTTGATCCGGATGTCGCGGGCGGTGCGGGCGGGGGTGGTGGTGGGGGCGGTGCGCGCGGAGCGCGCGAAAAGCCGGTGAGGGGTGCGTCGTTGTCCGCGGGTTCGGTGGGGGCCTGTCGCGCAGTTCCCCGCGCCCCTTACCCCCCGTGCTGCTGTCCGAGGCTCGGAAGACCGGCACAACGGCTGCTCGCGCAAGGGGAGTTGATGTATCGCCGGGGGACGAGGGCGCGGGGCCCTCGTCCGGCTTGGTGGGTCAGGCGGTGGCTCGTACCGCCTCCTGGATCACGGTCGCGACCTCCTTGGGGCGGGAGACCGCCACCGCGTGGGAGGCGCCCTCCAGTTCGGTGACGGTGGCGCCGGCGCGCTTCGCGCCGAAGCGCTGGACGTCGGGGTTGATGGCCTGGTCCGCGTCGGCGACCACGGCCCAGGAGGGCTTGGTCCGCCATGCCGCGGTGGCGGCCGCCTCCGTGAACACCGAGGCTGAGAGAGGACGTTGGGACACCGCGAGGATCTCGGTGACCTCGGCCGGGACGTCCGCGGCGAAGATGCCGGGGAAGGCGTCCGGCTTGATGGTGACCTCCACGCCGGGGTCGGCGCCCTCGACGGGGTACGTCCACTCGTCGAGGTTGGCGACGAGCGGGGACAGTGGGAAGCGGCCCTGCAACTCGCCCAGGCTCTCGCCCTGTTCGGGCACGTACGCGGCGACGTAGACCAGGCCGACGACGTTCTCGGCGGCGCCCGCCACGGTGATGATCGCGCCGCCGTAGGAGTGGCCGACGAGGACGACCGGGCCGTCGACCTGGGCCGCCGCGGACGCGACGTACGCGGCGTCCGAGGCCAGGCCGCGCAGGGGGTTCGGCAGTGCGCGGACCGGGATGCCCTGGCCGCGCAGTTCCTCGACGACGCCGGCCCAGCTGGACGCGTCGGCGAAGGCTCCGTGCACGAGGAGGACGGTGGGGGTGGAGGTGGTGGTGGACATGAAGCGGGTTCTCTCCGTTCTGAGGGCCGACCGGCTGGGTGCCGAATGGCCGTGGTGGTGCGGCGGTGCGGGAGGGCGGCGGTTGGGGCAGTGCGGCGTCAGTTGCCGTGCAGGGCCGTGCGCAGGGTGGTCGTGGCCAGGGTGATCGCGGCCTCGGCGGCGTGGGTCTCGCGCAGGGCGTTCAGCATGACGAAGTCGTGGATGACGCCCTGGAAGCGCACGGCGGTCACCGCCACACCGGCCTCGCGCAGCTTGTTCGCGTACGCCTCGCCCTCGTCGCGCAGGACGTCGGCCTCACCGGTGACGACCAGGGCCGGAGGCAGGTCCTTGAGCTGGTCGACGCTCGCCCGCAGCGGGGACGCGGTGATCTGGGCGCGCTCGGCCTCGTCGGTCGTGTACTGGTCCCAGAACCATTGCATTCCGTCGCGGCGCAGGAAGTAGCCCGTGGCGAACTGGTGGTAGGAGCCGGTGTCGAAGCCCGCGTCCGTCACCGGGTAGAACAGCACCTGCTGGACCAGCGGGACGTCACCGCGCTGCTTGGCCATCAGGGTCAGCGCGGCGGTCATGTTGCCGCCGACCGAGTCCCCGGCGACCGCGAGCCGGGCACCGTCCAGGTCCTTGGACGCGCCCTGTTCGACGACCCACTTCGCGACCGCGTAGTTCTGCTCGATGGCGACCGGGTAGCGGGCCTCGGGGGAGAGGTCGTACTCGGGGAAGACCACGGCGGCCCGCGCGCCGACGGCCAGCTCGCGCACCAGCCGGTCGTGGGTGTGGGCGTTGCCGAACACCCAGCCCGCGCCGTGGATGTAGAGGATCACGGGCAGGACGCCCTCGGTCCCGGCGGGCCGGACGATCCGCGCCCGGACACTGCCCGTCGGACCGCCGGAGACGGTGATCCACTCCTCGTCGATCTCCGGCTTGGCGATCTCGCCGGACTGCACCTCGTCGACCGCCTTCCGGCCCTCGGCGGGCGGCAGTTCGAAGAGGAAGGGAGGGTTGGCGGTGGCCTCGGCGAAGGCGGCGGCCGCCGGTTCCAGGACCGGGCGGGTGGGCTCGGAGGTGTCGGACATGTGGTTCTCCCGATGGGTCGTGATGTCGTGCGGGCGCCGCCGCCCGGGTCGAGCCTCGTGCGAGCGGCCCACGGATCGGTGGGGCGCGCCGGTCGGGTTCGGCCCGGTGGGTGGGGCCGAGCGCGTTCGGTGCAGTGGGTCGGGCCGGTCGCGTTCGGTCCGATGCGCCGGTCCGATGGGCCGGTCCGATGAGCCGGTCCGGTTCGGGCCGGTCGCTGTGGTCGCGTTCGGTCCGGTGGGGCGTGTGGGCGGCGCCACGGCCAGCACGTTAGGACCGCGGTCGGGTGCCGTATGGCCCGCCAGCGCACCGAAACCGGTCCGGGAGCGCACGACTTGGGGTGCGGGGGTCGCCCGTGCGCTGTGAGGACGAACGCGGTGCGCCGCCGGACCAGAGGGAGTCGTCCGGCACGCCTAGCTTTCCGGCATCGCCGGCGATCCGTTTCGCCGGACGGACACCCCCCTCGGAAGGAATCCCATGGCCGACCTCCACCGCGACCTCGACATCGACGCCGTCACCGCCACTCCCGGCCCCGATCTGCTCACCCCCGACAACTGCGCGGTCCTGTTCGTGGACCACCAGCCGCAGATGTTCTTCGGCACCGGCAGCGGTGACCGCACCGCGATCATCGACGCGACCGTGGGGCTGGCCAAGGCCGCCAAGGTCTTCGACGTGCCGGTGGTCCTCAGCACGGTGGCCGCCGAGTCCTTCTCCGGCCCGCTCCTGCCGCAGCTCGCGGACGTCTTCCCCGACCGGAAGACCATCGACCGTACGACGATGAACGCCTGGGAGGACGTCGCCTTCGTCGAGGCGGTGAAGGCGACCGGTCGGCCGAAACTCGTCATCGCCGGCCTGTGGACCGAGGTGTGCGTCGTGCTTCCCGCCCTGTCCGCACTCACCCAGGGCTACGAGGTCTACGTCGTCACCGACGCGTCCGGCGGGGTCAGCCCGCAGGCCCACGAGCACGCCGTGCAGCGGATGATCCAGGCGGGCGCGGTACCGGTCACCTGGCTGCAGGTGCTCCTGGAGTTCCAGCGCGACTGGGCCCGTACGGAGACGTACGGGCCCACCACCGAGGTGGTCAAGGAACACGGCGGCGCCTACGGACTCGGGATCGTCTACGCCGAGGCCGTCATCGGCGAGCACGCGGCGGGCTGAGGGACGGGCTGAGGGAGGGGCTGACGGACGGGCTGCGGAGCGGGTCGTCCGTCGGCGGGGGCGGGGCCGGCCGGGGCCGGCGGTCGCGGAGCGGTGTGCCCCGGCCGCCGGCCTGGCCCTGTCCCGCCGAGTCCCGCCACTCGCTCGGTGACATGCCGTACGCCGCCCGGAACACCCGGCTGAAGTGGGTCGCGCTGAGGAAGCCCCAGCGGCCGGCGACCGAGGCGATGGTCCGACGGTTGCGGACGCCGAGCACCAGGTCGCGTCGGCACTCCTCCAGCCGTCGGCGCTGGACCCAGCGCCCCACGGACGTCCCCTCGTCCTGGAAGAGCCGGTGCAGATAGCGCACCGAGATGTGGTGGGCGCTCGCGATCACCTCGGGCGACAGGTCCGCGTCGGCCAGATGCTCGTCGATGAACCCCAGGACACGCGCCATCAGGGGCGACCGGCCCACCGGGGTGTCCGTCGGGTCGGCGCCCGGCGTACCGGTCCGAGTCCGGCCCAGCTGCTCCGCGGCGAGCGTGGCCAGCAGGTTCACCGCGTTCCGGGCGAGCATCTCGCCGACCGGGGGCTCCGCGGAGATCGCCGAGACCGCCGTGTCGGCCAGTTCGGACAGGAACGGCGACAGCAGGGTCCCCAGCCGGGAGGACCGGGCGACCGGGTGCGTGACGACGCGCCGTAGGTCGTCGCCGCCGTCCTCCAGGCCCAGTTCCTCGTGCGGGACCAGGAAGACCTTGAGGCGGCAGTGCGCGGGGAAGTCCAGTAACGGCGGACGGTGCGCGTCGTAGAAGCAGATGTCCCCCGGCTGGAGCGAGAGGTCCGGGATGCGCGTGGGGGGCGCGAGGCGGGTTCCGTGCACCCCCACGAACAGATACGCGCCCCCGGCCCGTGCGGTCAGTCGGTACGCCCCGACGCCTGGCCGTCCCTCGCCGGGCAACTCGGCGGTGGTGCCGCCGAGGACGGCGATGCGGAGAGCCGCCGGCGCGATGGTGGCGATGTCGGACCTGGTCATCTGTCTCTGCCTCCAAGGCCGTTCGAGCACACCGGTCGAGTACTGCATCCGGAGCCTAGGAAGGGAGATGTGAAAGAAGAGTGACCGTGAAGTGACGGCGATCGTCACTGGGTCGGGTGCCGGGCTAGTCGTCGCATGTCTCGGTGAGCTCGGTGAGCTCGGTGGCGAGGGCGCGCAGGAGTACGTGCTGGGTGTAGCGGCCGGGGGTGTGTTCCATGACGAGGTGCGCGTCGGCGAGGCCGTCGAGCAGGTGCCGGGCGCGTCGGACGGGGAGTCCGGCCAGGGCCGCGGCCGTGTCGGCGTCCAGGTCGGGGCCGGGGTGCAGGGACAGCAGCCGGAACAGCCGGGCGTGCTCCGGCGGCAGGCGGCGGTAGGAACGGGTGAGGACGGCGCGGAGGTCGGGTGTGCCGCCGGGCGCGGTGAACGCGTCGAGTTCTCGCGGGGAGTTCCGCAGCTCGGCCGCGAGATCAGCGAGGGGGCGGGAGGGCTGCTGGGCGGCACGGGCCGCGACGACCACGAGAGCCAACGGCAGCCGCCCGCACCGGTTCACGATCTCCTCGGCTGCGTCGGCTGCGTCGGCTGCGTCGGCTGCCTCGGTCTGCCCCGGCCACGCGGTTGCCGTGGGGCCCGGAGGCCGGTGGGGGTGGTCGAGGTGGGCCGTCAGAGTGGATCTGGCGTCCGTCGGTGACGGGAGGTTCAGGCGGAGTGGGTGGGCGCCCGACGCTATGAGGCCGGAGAGGGTGTTGCGGCTGGTGACCAGGGTCAGGGAGCCGGGGGACGCGGGCAGCAGGGGACGTACCTGCTCGGTGTCGGCCGCGTCGTCCAGCACCACGAGCAGCCGACGGTCGACCAGCAGGCTCCGGTACAGCCCGGCGAGCGAGTCCGTGCGGCGCGGCAGGCGTGCGGGCGGTACTCCGAGCGCGGTGAGGAGCGCGCGCAGTGCCGTGTCCGGGTGCAAGGGGGCGTCCTGCGGGTCGAACCCCCGCAGTCCGACGTGCAGTTGACCGTCGGGGAACCGCTCGGCGACCGTGCGTGCCCAGCGCACCGCCAGGGCCGTCTTGCCGATGCCGGGCATCCCGCTGATCAGCACGGTGGCCGGTGCCCCTCCGGACGGGCCGACCCCGTCCGTGATCTCCGCAAGACGCCGGAGTTCGTCCCGTCTGCCGACGAAGACCTGGGGGGACGGCGGAAGGTGGGTGAGCGGCACGGCGGAGGGCGCGGCCGGCGACCCGTGCGGCCCACGCGAGGGCTCCGCCGGGCCGGCGGGACGGGTGGGCGGAGCGACCGGCCCTGTGGGCAGGGCACTCGGCCGTGTGGGCAAAGCGCCCGGCCCTGTGGGCAGGGCACCCTGCCGTGTGGGCATGGCACCCGGCTGTGTGGACGGCGTCGGCGGGGCGGGTGGTCGCGGCGGGGGCCCCTCGTCGCGGAGCGCCCCGGTGTGCGGTCGTGGCTGAGTCCACTCCTGGCGGAGCACCCCGGTGTGCGCCCGCGTCAGGTCCGGGCCCGGTGTCACGCCCAACTCCTCGGCCAGCAGCCCGCGTACGCGCTCGTACGCGGTCAGCGCCTCCGCCTGGAGACCGGACGCGGCCAGGGCCATGACGAGGGCCGCGTGCAACGACTCGTCCAGGGGGTCGAGTTCGAGGGCCTGGCGCAGTCGCGGCAGCACCTGCTCGCTTCTCCCGCACAGGAGCGCCGCGTCGGCGGCCATCCTGGTCGTGCGGACCAACTCCCGTTCCACGTCCGCGAACACGGCGTGCTCCCGGACGGTGGCCGGGATCCCCCTCGCCACCGGGCCCCGCCACTCGCGCAGCGCGTCCACGAAGTACCTTGTCGCCGCCTCGGACCGCCCGGTGGCGGCGGCCCGCTTGCCCCGTTTGGTGAGCGCGCGGAAGCGCAGCAGGTCGACCTCGTCCTCGTCGGCGTCCAGCAGATAGCCGCCGGCGTGTCGCGGCAGCCGCCGTCCGGGCTCCCGGGGCGGCAGCCCGGGTTCGAGCAGCCGCCGCAGCGAACCGGCGTACCGGCGGACCACGTTCAGCGCACTCGCCGGTGCCCCCTCCGGCCACAGTACGTCGACGACCTCGCCCAACGGCACCACGCGGCCCGCCCGTACGACCAACAGCCCCAGCAGGGCTCGCTGTTGGGGGAAGCCGAGGTCGAGTTCCCGCTCGCCCCGGCGCACGCGCAGCGGCCCCAGCACGTCGAACCGCAGCGGCTCCCCCTGCCGGACGAGGGGGAGGGGCCGAACGGGGTCCGGGTCCTCGGTCACGCGTATCGCTCGCTCGTGGTGAGCAGCGCCCGGACCTGGTCGGCGTCCGGGTGGCCGAGGGTGATGAGGAGGGTGAGGGCCTGCTGCCGGACCTCGACGGCGGCGGCGTGGTCGCTCATCGCGGCATGGGTGTCGCCGATGCTGACGAGGGTGCAGGCCTCCAGGTAGGGAACGCCCAACTCCCGGTAGAGGGCGAGCGCGTGGCCGTAGCCGAGGAGGGCGTTCGGGTGGCGCCCGAGGTGGTGGTGGGCGTACGCGATGGTGTGCCAGGTCGCGGCCTCGCCGTAGCGGTCGCCGAGTTCCCGGAGCAGGGCCAGGGCCTGGTGGCAGTGGCTCAGCGCCTCCTGGTGCTCGCCGAGCAGTGCGTGGTACCAGCCGACGGAGTTGAGCACACTGGCGTACGCGGCGCGGCGACCGCTGTCCCGGAAGAGCTCCATGGCCAGCCGGTTGTGGCGGAGGGCGCCGGGCAGGTCCCCCTCCTGGTCGTGGGTCCAGCCGAGGCTGCGATGGGTGTCGGCCCGCCCGACGGTGTCGCCCGACTCGGTGAAGAGCGCCAGCGCGCGGTCGAGGCGGAGACGGGCCGACCCGTGCAGACCGAGCCTGCTCTCGGCCCGGGCCAGCGCGCGCAGGCCCCTGGCCTCCCACAAGGGATCGGCCGTCCGGAGCGCCGCGTCGAGCGCGATCCGCTGGACGGTCGTCCAGTCGTGCCAGTGCCCTCGCCGGTCGAAGAATGGCTCCAGCGACCAGGCGAGCAGACACGCCACCCGGTCGCGGCCGGACCGGGCCGCCGCCCCGACAACGGCCAGCAGCACCGGATACTCGGCGGTCAGCCAGGCCAGCGCCTGCGGGTGGTCGGCGAGCGGTTCGGCGTGGACGCCGGGCGGGAGCGGACCCGGCGGCATCGGATCCGCGTGCGGCGCGAGGAGCGGCTCGGCGGTGTGCGCGGTGTGCAGGTAGTACGCGTACAGCCGGTCGGCGGCCGCCTCCCGCGCGTCCTCCGGGTGCTGCTCCTCCAGGAGTTCGGCCGCGTGGGCGCGCAGCAGGTCGTGCAGGGCGTACCGGCCGGGCGCGGGCTCGCCCACGAGGTGGACGCCGGCCAGTTCGGCGAGGAGGGACCGGGTGCGGCGCGGGGACAGCCGGGCGAGCGACGCCGTCGCCGCCACGGAGAAGTCGGGGCCGGGATGCAGGGCGAGCAGAGGGAAGAGGAGGGCCGCCTCGGCCGACACGGCACCCAGCGACCAGGAGAACACCGCCGCGACGTTCGCCGCCGTGTCCGTCCGGCTGAACGCGTCCAGGCTGCCGTGCGCCGCGCGCAGTTCCGCCGCGATCGCCGACAACGGGAAGTCCGGGTGCGTGGCGGCCCGCGCCGCGACACAGGCCAGCGCCAGCGGCAGTCCCCCGCACATGGTCGCGATCTCCGCCACCGCCCGCGCCTCGCCCGCGAGCCGCGCGGCCCCCAGTCTGCGTTCAAGGAACGACCGCGCCTGCGCGGTGTCCAGCGGACGCAACGCCAGGGTGTGCGCGCCGTGCGCGGAGACCAGGCCCGACAACTGGTCGCGGCTCGTCACGATGGTCAGACAGCCGGGCGTCCCGGGCAGCAGGGGACGCACCTGCTCGGTGTCCCGGGCGTTGTCCAGCAGCACCAGGAACCGCCGTCCCGCCAACAGGCTGCGGTACAGCGCGGCCTGGGCGTCGACGCCGTGCGGTACGCGTTCCGGCGATACGCCCAGCGCGTCGAGGAAGACCCGCACGGCTTCGCCGGACCCCATCACCCTGCCCGAGGGCGCGAAGCCCCTGAGATTGACGTAGAGCTGCCCGTCCGGGAAGCGGTCCGCGACCCGGTGGGCCCAGTGCACGGCGAGCGTGGTCTTCCCGATACCGGCCATCCCGGCGATGGCGCTGATGACGACGGTGCCGGGGCCGCTGTCGCCGTCGTCGGTGAGAAGCGCCAGCACCTGCTCCAGCTCGGCACGACGACCGGTGAACGTCGGTAGGTCGTGGGGGAGTTGGGCGGGGGTGGTGGTCGGTGGCGACTGTGGGGCTGGGGTGGGGGTGGGCGCGGGCGTGGGCGGGGGTGTGGGGACGGGAGCTGAGGGCTCGGGTGAGGCAGAGATCGGGGTCAGGGTTGGGGCCGGGGCCGGGGCCGAGGTTGGGGTCGGTGCCGAGTTCGGCAGCCCCGTGCCGTGCAGTACCGCTCGGTGGGCGGCGCGGAGTTCCGGCCCCGGGTCGATGCCCAGTTCCTCGGCGAGCCTCGCGCGGGCGGCGCGGTAGGTGCTCAGCGCCCGCGCCTCGTGCCCGGTGGCGGCCAGGGTGCGGACGAGCCGCGCCAGCAGGGGTTCGTCCAGCGGCGCGTCGCTCGCGGCCTCCTGGAGCAGGTGCAGCACGGCGGCCGGGGTGCCGGCCCGGAGCGCCGCGTCGGCCGCGTCCCGTACGGCCGCCGTTCGTTCCCGGTCCACCGCCGGGAACCCCGCGCGCTCCCGCACCTCGGCGGGGAGCCCGGCGCCGGCCGGGCCCCGCCACAGCGCCAGCGCCTCGGTCAGGAGTTCCACGACCCGTGCCGCCGACTCCCGCGTGTCGCCGGCGAGCCGGCTCGCCTCGTCCCGCAGCCGGCGGAACTCCAGCAGGTCCAGGGAGTCGGCGTCGACCAGGAGCCGGTATCCGCCGGCGTCCCGTATCAGCCACCGTCCGGCGGCACGGGTGGGCAGGCCCGGCTCCAACAGCCGTCGTAGCGACCCCACATGGCGTCGGACCACATTCACCGCGCTGTCCGGCGGTCGCCCGCCCCACAGCACGTCGACGATCTCGCTCACCGTCACGGGCTGTCCCGCCCGCACCAGCAACAGCCCCAGCAGCGCCCTCTCCTGCGGACGCCCCGGCGCGGGTTCCACCCCCGCCCGCTCCACGCGGACCGACCCCAGAACCGCGAACCGCACCGGCTCCAGCGCCAATTGCCCCTCCTGATATCTCGTATCTCGTATCTTCCTCGCGCCCCATGACCTTACGTGAGACCGCGAGTTACCGAGAGTTACCCGCACGTATCGGCCCCAGGGCTTGACTACGTCAGAAAGCGCTTGCCACACTCGCGGCCCGCCATAGGAATCGTCTGCCGCCGCATCGCCGCACCGCCGTACCACCCGGGAGCGCCGTACGCATCCGCGTCACTCCAGGTCGTCGGCCCGCCGAGCCTCTCGACCGTGGACGACTCGGTCGAAACGAGTTCGACGAGGAGGCCGTGGCGAACGGTGAAACGCACGGCAGGCGGGCCGAACCCCCCACAGGAGAAGCCGAGATGGGACGCATCGCCGACCGCAGAGCCGCAGCCCCCGCACCGACCGCGACACCCCTCACGCCCCCCACCCCCACCATGTCCACCACCCCCACGACCTCCACCACCCGTCCGACCCCCCGCCATACCCGCGCCCGCACCCGCGCCCTCGTCACCGCCGCCTGTGCCACCGCCCTGCTCACCGGTGCCGCCGCGTTGACCGCCCCCGCCGCCCCCGCCGGCCCGGCCGCGGAACTGGCCGCGGCGCCGGTCGCCGCCGAGGCGGGGGCCGCGGCGTGCGGCGAGGGCGCGTACCAGGCGGAGGCCGTGCTCAGCGGCAGCACCTGGACCGCCCGGCGCGGCAGCACGGTCACGTACACCGGAACCGACATGCGCGCGGCGATGCAGGCCGCCGTCAACAGCCTCACCGCCGGGCGGACCTCGAAGGAACGCGTCGTCGTGCGCGGTTCCGGCTCCATCGGCGCGGGCTCCCGGGTCTCGCTGCCGAGCTACACCGTGCTCGACGTGTGCGGCACGATCAACGTCACCGGCACCGGCTCCGGCGACCAGGCGCCGGTGTACTCCCGGGGCACCCGTGACATCGAGGTCCAGCACCTCAACCTCACCGGCACCCCGCTGTACGGGATCTTCCTGCGCAACGTCCAGAACGTCGTCCTCGGCCAGCTCGACATGCGTCTGACGCGCGGGCTCGGCGTCCGGATCGACAACCGGGGCGACACCAGCCAGTGGACGCGCAACGTCAGGATCGACAACGTGTACGTGTCCGGGGCGAGCAGTCACGCGGTCGAGACGTACGGCGTCGACGGGCTCACCGTGGGCACGGTGACCGCCCGCAACGTGGGCGAGTCCGGACTGCTCCTCAACCAGACGATCAACGCCACGGTCACCAAGGTCGACGCGGACGGCGCGGGCGCCGGCACCGGCTACGCGGCCTTCCGCATGGCCAACCGCAACGGCCGTGTGGGCAGCGCCTATCCGACCAACATCCGGGTCGGCGAGGTGATCGCGCGCGGCGGCGGACGCGGCGTCTTCTGTGTCTCCGAGAGCGGCGGCGCGGTCATCGACCGGATCAACCTCACCAACACGGGCAACAACGCGATCCTGATCGAGAACTGCTACAACGTGAACCTGGCGGCCCAGAGCGGCACGGTCTCCGGCGGTGGTGAGATCCGGCTCGCGGCGCGGTCGGAATTCGCCAACAACCGGGACATCACCGTCCAGAACCTGACGGTCACCAACTCGTCCATCAGGGAGAGCCCCTGCGGCGAGAACACCACCTTCCGCAACAACCGCCTGGTCAACAGCTCCCAGACCATCTGCTGACCGGCCCCACCACAGGGCGCGCCCGGCACCCGCTCCCGGGCGCGCCCGCCCCTGCGCTCCCGGCGCGACCGCCCCCGGCTCGGGCCCGACCCTGCGCCGTCCCTCGCCCCCTTCGCGCCGGGCCGACGCTCTCCGCGCCACGCTCCCTCCGGCTGACGCCGCACCCGCACCGCTCGGTCACCCAGGCCTGCGGGCAACCTTGACGGCGGTGATGTTACCGGTAACACTGCGAGTGGCCCAGTCACGGAGAGGCGGAGTTCCGCGTGCCCGACACACCTACCGCGCAAGAGGTGAAGCACAGCCGACCCGCCCCGGGGGCACGGGTGTTCAGCCCCGCAGCCGTGGTCGCGTCCTGCGTCGGCTTCGTCCTCATCGGCGTGCTGCAGGCGCTGTACGGCCCCGCCATCCCCGCCCTCCGCGACACCTACGACCTCTCGCCGTCGGCCGCCGGGCTGGGACTGAGCGCCCACTTCACCGGCGGTGTCGCCGGGGTGCTGCTCTTCGACCGGCTCTACGGGCGGATGGGCAACCGGCGGATCCTCGGCACCTCCTACCTGCTGATGGCCCTCGGCGCGGCGGGCTTCGCGTTCGCCCCGAGCTGGCCCGCCGGACTGGCCGCCGCCCTGCTCGCCGGACTCGGGTTCGGCGGTATCGACTACGGCCTCAACCAGCTCTTCGCCGTCGGCTTCGGCCACCGCTCGACCGCCATGCTGAACATCCTCAACGCTCACTTCGGCATCGGCGCGATCCTGGGCCCCGCCCTGGTCGCCGCCGTAGGCGCCGAGCACTACCCCGCGCTCTTCCTCGCCTTCGCCGCCGCCAACCTGCCCCTGCTGTTCTGCCTGCGGGGCGTACGCGACCAGGTGCCCCAGTCGGCCTCCGCCGTGACCGCCGCGACCGGCGTTTCGGACTCGGCGGCGGCGTCGAACGGCTCGGTGCTCGGCCGCAGCCTGGGCTCGGTGCTCGGGGTGTTCGTCACCCTCTACGTGCTGCACGTCGGCATCGAGGCGGGCGTCGGCGGCTGGGAGCCCACCCACCTGGAGACGGTCGGATACGGCGCCGGGGCCGCCGCGACCGCCACCTCCGTGTACTGGCTGATGATGACGATCGGCCGTTTCCTGGTCGCCCCCATCGCGCTGCGCCACTCCGCACAGACGATCATCACCGTCTCCTGCGCCGGTATGACCGTCTGCCTGCTGCTGGCCTCGGTACCGTCGCTCGCCCCGTACGCCTACGCCGGCGTGGGCCTGTTCATCGCGCCGATCTTCCCCACCGGTCTGCCCTGGCTGAACGCGGCCGCACCCCGGGCCCGCCGCGCCGGAGCGCTCGTCATCGCCGCCTCCATGATCGGCGGGGTGGCGGCGGGTCCGGCGCTCGGCAAGGCCATCGAGTGGTCCGGCGTGCGCGCGGTCCCGCTGCTGCTCGGCGCGGTCTCGGCCGTCTGTCTGGCGGCCACCCTGTGGCTCATCCGGGCCACCCGCTCCACCCCCGGTTCCCCGTAGCCCCCGTCGCCTCCCACCCGTCCCGCCCCTCCCCGCACTTTCCAGCCGAAGGGAAACAGCCTTGCGCTCGCCCGCTCTGACCACGACGTCCGACGGTTTCCTCCTGCACGGTGAGCCGTTCCGGATCATCTCCGGCGCGATGCACTACTTCCGCATCCACCCCGACCTGTGGGCCGACCGACTGCGCAAGGCCCGGCTGATGGGCCTCAACACCGTGGAGACGTACGTCCCCTGGAACCTCCACCAGCCCGACCCCGACAGCGACCTCGTCCTCGACGGACTGCTGGACCTGCCCCGCTACCTGAGCCTCGCCCGCGCCGAGGGCCTGCACGTCCTGCTGCGCCCCGGCCCGTACATCTGCGCCGAGTGGGACGGCGGCGGCCTGCCCTCCTGGCTCACCTCGGACGCCGACATCCGGCTGCGCTCCAGCGACCCCCGCTTCACCGACGCCCTCGACCGCTACTTCGACATCCTGCTGCCCCCGCTGCTGCCGTACATGGCCGCGAACGACGGTCCGGTCATCGCCGTCCAGGTCGAGAACGAGTACGGGGCGTACGGCGACGACACCGCGTACCTCAAGCACGTGCACCAGGCGTTCCGGTCGCGCGGCGTCGAGGAACTGCTCTTCACCTGCGACCAGGCCGGCTCGGCCCACCACCTGGCCGCCGGGAGCCTGCCCGGCGTCCTGTCCACCGCCACCTTCGGCGGCAGGATCGACGAGAACCTGAAGGCACTGCGGGCCCACATGCCCGAAGGACCGCTGATGTGCTCGGAGTTCTGGATCGGCTGGTTCGACCACTGGGGCGAGGAGCACCACGTGCGCGATGTGGAGAGCGCCGCCGCCGACCTCGACACGCTGCTGGCCGCCGGGGCCTCCGTCAACATCTACATGTTCCACGGCGGCACCAACTTCGGCTTCACCAACGGCGCCAACCACGACCAGTGCTACGCCCCGATCGTCACGTCCTACGACTACGACGCCGCCCTCACCGAGTCCGGCGACCCGGGCCCCAAGTACCACGCCTTCCGCGAGGTGATCGCCCGCCACGCCCCGGTCCCGGACGAGCCCGTCCCGGCGCCCGCGCCCAGACTCTCCGGCATCACCGTGGAGCTGGACCGCCGGGCGCCCCTGCTGCCCTACGCGACCGCCCTCTCCGGCGCCGCCGTGGCGCGCAGCGAACACCCGCTCACCATGGAGGAGTTCGGCCAGCGCTCCGGCTACGCCCTCTACCGCACCACCCTCCCCGAGGCGGGTGACGGTCTGCTGCACTTCAGCGGCGGGGTCGGTGACCGCGCCCAGGTCTTCGTGGACGGCGCCCCCGTCGGCGTACTGGAACGCGAACGCCACGACGAGACGCTGCCGCTGCGCGTGCCGCGCCCCGGCGCCACGCTCGACGTGCTGGTCGAGAACATGGGCGGCGTGAACTACGGCCCCCGCATCGGCGCCGCCAAGGGCCTCCTCGGCCCGGTCACCTTCAACGGCACCGCCCTGCTCGGCTGGGACACCCACCGCCTCCCGCTGGCCGACCTGTCCACGGTCCCCTTCGCCCCCGCCGACGCGACCCCGGTCACCGTCCCGGCCTTCCACCACGGCACCTTCGAGGTCGACACCCCCGCCGACACCTTCCTGTCGCTGCCCGGCTGGACCAAGGGCCAGGCCTGGATCAACGGCTTCCACCTCGGCCGCTACTGGAATCGTGGCCCCCAGCGCACCCTGTACGTCCCCGGTCCCGTCCTGCGCGCCGGCGCCAACGAGCTGGTGCTGCTGGAGCTCAACGCCACGACCAGCGCGCGCGTGGAGTTCACGGACACGCCCGACCTGGGCCCGGTGAAGCCCTGATGGCGCGGCCGCACCGCGTGCGCCTCCGGGGGCCCGTCGAGCCTGAACGCCGAGGCCGTCTGCCGTTCGCCGACGCCCCCGGCGTGTCCGACCCCATCGAGGTCGGCAGCCGTCTGCTCACGCGGGGCGGCCGCCCCTGGTTCCCCGTCTCCGGGGAGTTCCACTACTCCCGCTACCCGGCGGGGGAGTGGGAGGAGGAACTGCTGAAGATGAAGGCGGGCGGGGTGACGGTCGTCGCCGCGTACGTCATCTGGATCCACCACGAGGAGACCGAGGGCCGCGTCCGCTTCGACGGCGACCGCGATCTGCGCCGGTTCGCCGAACTCTGCGCCCGGCACGGCCTGGACTTCATCCCCCGCATCGGGCCCTGGGTGCACGCCGAGGTCCGCAACGGGGGCCTGCCCGACTGGGTCCTGGCTCGCACGGAAGCCCCACGCACCGACGACCCGGCCTACCTCGCCCCCGTACGCCGCTGGTACACCGCGATCGCCGAGCAGCTCCGGGGCCTGGACCGAGCCGGCGGCGGCCCGATCGTCGCGATCCAGATCGAGAACGAGCTGTACGACCAGCCGGACCATCTGCTCACCCTGAAACGCATGGCCCAGGAGGCGGGTCTGTCGGCACCGCTGTGGACGTCGACCGCCTGGGGCGGGGTGCGGCTGCCGCCGGACGAACTCCTCCCTCTCTACGGCGGCTACCCCGAGACCTTCTGGACCGAGGCGGACGGCGGCTGGCCCGACACCTGCCGCAAGCACTTCTTCTTCACCCACCAGCGGGACGACGAGGGCATCGGCGCGGACCTCCGTCCGACCACGGTGCGGGGCGGTGACCCGGAGGAGCTGTCGGACCGATTTCCCTGGGCGACCTGCGAGTTGGGCGGGGGCATGGCGGTGGCGTACCACCGTCGGCCGCGCGTCGACGCCGCCGATGTCGGAGCCCTCGGCCTCACCAAGATCGGCTGCGGTTCGGTGTGGCAGGGCTACTACATGTTCCACGGCGGCACCAACCCGCCGGGCGACCTCACCCCCCTCCAGGAGTCCCACGCCACCGGCTACCCCAACGACCTCCCCCGCCTCACCTACGACTTCCAGGCCCCCCTCGGCGAGTACGGCCAGTACCGCCCCTCCTACGACGAACTCCGCCTCCAGCACCTGCTGTTGGCCGACTTCGGCGGGCTGATCGCCCCGATGGAGTCGGTCCTGCCCGAGCGGCTGCCGACGGGCCAGCACGACCGGGAGACGCTGCGCTGGGCGGTCCGCGCCGACGACCGCTCGGGCTTCCTCTTCGTCAACAACCACCAGCCGCACGAGCCGCTGCCGGACCGCCCGGACACGTCGTTCGAGGTGCAGTTCCCCGGGGACGGGCCGGTGCTGACGTTGCCGAGCGTGCCTGTCACGATCCCCCAAGGGGCCTATTTCTGCTGGCCGTTGCGGCTGGAGGTGGCCGGGCTGCGGCTCGACTGGGCCACCGCGCAGCCCGTCTGCACGGTCGACGACGGACACGGCCGGACGATCCTGGTCCTGGCCGCGACCGACGGCGTCGCCCCCGAACTCGCCCTGGACCTGCGCACCGTGACGACCGTGTCCGCGCCGTCGGACGCCGAGGTCACGACGGCGGGCGACCGTGCCCTGGTGACGGCGCTGCGCCCCGGCACGGACGCCCTGGTCGAGGTCGACACCGCCGACGGCCGCCGGGTCGGTGTGCTGGTCCTGGACGCGGCGACGGCCCGTGGCGCCTATCGGGGGCCCGCGTGGGGCGCCGAGCGGTTGATCCTGTCGGCGGACGGCGGAGTGGTCTTCGACGCCCACGCGGACGAGGTACGCCTCCACAGCGCGGCCGGAGAACCGTCGTTCGCCGTCCTGCCGGCGCCGCGCCGTGCTCCGGTGGTGACCGGGGCGTCGGTGAAGGAGGCGGAGGACGGGGTGTTCGTGCGCTACACGGTGGTCGCGGGGGACGACGGGCGGTCGGGGGACGACGTACTGCCGGTCACCCTGGTGCGGCCCGCGGGCGAGGCGCCTTCGGTCACCACGGGCGTCATGGGCCGGGCGAGCGTACCGGCCGACGGGTGCTTCGACTCGGCGGCCGCGGAGTACCGCGTCGCGCTGCCGGACGGTCCGCCTCCCGGGACCCTGCTGCGGCTGCACTGGAGCGGTGACGTGGCCCGTGCGTATGTGGGGGAGCGGCTGGTCGCCGATCAGTTCTACTCGGGGCGGGTGTGGGAGATCGGGCTCGACCGGTTGCCGGTGGGGGAGCTGCGGGTGCGGGTGCTGCCCCTCGCTGGTGGGGCGCCGGTGTATGTGCCCGGCCGGGTGGGTGACGCGGCGATCCCGGCGGAGCTGCTGCGCGCGGAGTGCGCCACGGTCCGATCCTGGCCCCTCCGCCCAGGCTGACCCCACGCTTCCTCGCCCCCGCCGCCCCTACCCGTCCCATCCCCAGGGGCTGCGCCCCTTCGACCCCGCTCGGTCGTCCGTCGGCTGCGGGCCGGTGGGGCTTCTCGCGCAGTTCCCCGCGCCCCTGAAAGGCCTACGGCCTTTCGGCCCGAAAAGCACGGGGCGCAGCCCCTGCTTTTCAGGGGCGCGGGGAACTGCGCGACCAGCCCCCACCGGACGGACGTGTGGGGGTCGAAGGGGCGCAGCCCCTTGAGGATGGGACGGGTAGGGGCGGCGGGGGCGAAGAAGGGGCCGGACCTATCCTGTGGCCCCGAACCGACGCACCCACCCCATCCCCACTCCGCACCGAAAACCCCGAACCCCGTCGAAAAGGATGCCGCATGCCCCGAAGCACCACGGCCGGCGGCGCGGGCGGGCGTGAGCCCGGCGAACCCGTCCGCACCCGCAGCCGTCGGAACTTCGCCGGTTCCCGGCCGGTGATGGACGACGTCGCCCGTCTCGCCGGTGTCTCCAAGCAGACCGTCTCCCGCGTCCTCAACGACAACCCGGCGGTCCGACCGGAGACCCGTGAGGCCGTGCTGGAGGCCATGCGGACGCTCGGCTACCGTCCCAGCCGCAGCGCCCGCTCCCTGGCCAGCGGCCGCACCCGCATGCTCGGCGTGATCTCCTTCGACGCGGCCCGCTACGGCCCCGCCTCCACCCTCACCGCGATCAACACGGCAGCCCAGACGGCGGGTTACCTCGTCAGCTCCATCGCCCTCGACACGGCCGACCGGGACACCGTCGTCCAGGCGGTGGACCGGCTGTCGGCGGAGGGCGCGGACGGGATCATCGCCATCGCCCCCCAGCGCCCGGTCGCCACCGCGCTCGCGCGGACCCGCCCGGACACCCCGATGGTGATGCTGGACAACGGCCTCGGCGACGGCACCCCCGTGGTCTCCTCGGACTTCACGGCGGGCGCCCGGCTCGCGACCGGGCATCTGCTGGACCTCGGCCACCCCACCGTCTGGCACATCGCGGGCCCCACCGGCTGGACCTCCGCCGACATGCGCGCCGCGAGCTGGCGCGAGACCCTGCGGGACGCCGGCGCGCCCGTCCACGAACCTCTCGTCGGGGACTGGAGCGCCGACTCCGGCTACGACGTGGGCCGGCGGCTCGCGGCCCGCTCGGACGTCACCGCCGTGTTCGTCTCCAACGACCAGATGGCGCTCGGTCTGCTGCGCGCCCTGCACGAGGCGGGACGCCGGGTGCCGGACGACGTGAGCGTGGTCGGCTACGACGACATCCCGGAGGCGGCGCATCTGCTGCCGCCGCTGACGACGATCCGTACGGACTTCCCCGAGATCGGCAGACGGGCGTTGCGGCTGCTGCTGACGCAGTTGGACGACCCGGAGGAGGGCGGCGAGGCGTTGGAGAGGGACCCCGTCATCCCGGTCGAGCTGATCGTTCGTGACAGTACGGGGACGGCGAGGTAGGTTCCGGGCGCCTACGGGGCTGCCAGGGAGGGTTTTCGGGCGACTGCGGGTTCGGTGGGGGCTGGTCGCGCAGTTCCCCACGCCCCTGAGGGGCCCTGACGGGCCCCAGACGGTCGCGCCCCCGGCCCGGCGTCGAGAGCAGGGCCAGGGGCACGCCGTCCTAGCTCACGGCTTTCTCGCGATCGCCCCGTACATCGCGATGTCCTCGTCACGGATGTTCTGCTCGCCCGTGCCGTCCGGGTGCCACTTGTGGACCTGGACGATGCCCGGCTCGACGAGTTCCAGGCCCTCGAAGAACTCGTGGGCCTCGTCGATCGTGCGCAGCCGCATCGGCATGTCGCGGGCCGCGTACTCGCGAGCGACCCGGCCCACCTCCTCGGGGGCGAACTCGGCGGTGCCGATGGTCATCGCCAGATAGCTGCCCGAGGGGAGGGGTTCGAGGAGCCGGCGGACGATGCCGACCGCGTCGTCCTCGTCCAGCACGAAGTGGACGATCGCTATCACCGTGAGCGCGACCGGCTCGCTCAGGTCGAGGGTGTCCCGGAACTCGGGGGAGCCGAGGACGGTCTCCGGGTCCTGGAAGTCCGCCTCGATGTACGCGGTCCTGCCCTCGGGGGTGCTGGCCAGTAACCCCTGGGAGAGGGTGAGGACGATCGGGTCGTTGTCCACGTAGACGACCCGGGACTCGGGGGCCACCGACTGGGCTATCTCGTGGAGGTTGGGGGAGGTGGGGATGCCGGTTCCGATGTCGAGGAACTGGCGCATGCCCGCCTTCTCGGCGAGCCAGCGCACCGCGCGGTTCATCCAGTCGCGGTTGGCGCGCATGTGGACCGGCAGCGCCGGCCACTCGTGCGCCATCGCGTCACCGGCCTCCTTGTCGGCCGGGTAATAGTCCTTGCCGCCGAGGATGTAGTCGTAGATACGCGCGGAGTGCGCGTGCTCGGTGTCGATCCGGTCGGCCGGCCATCCGTTGTCGGGCAACGCCGTCCCTCCCATCAAATGGTTCTGTCAGGTGCACGATCGGGCAGGGACCAGGGGTTCGGCAAGCGACGAGAACCCCGGGTCCACAAACAGCAGGTGGTGCGTCAACGAGGCGTGGCAGCAAGCAGGTTGAGAGGTTCAGAGCAGAAAGTCGGCCTCGCCCGCCTTCACGCCGGCCAGGAAGGTGGTCATCTCACGGGGGGTGAAGAGCAGCGCCGGGCCGTCCGGGTCGGTCGACTGCCGTACGGCGACCCGGCCGTCGGCGAGCTTCTTCACCTCGACGCAGGCGCCGCCCGCGTCGTCGCTCCACGGCCGGTGCCAGTCCTGGGCGCCGAGGTCGCGGGCGGGCATGCCGTTGCGGATGTCGTGGTGTACTCCGTGGGTCGTTCCCTTGGACATGTGGTGGTGCACGTCAGAGCTCCTTGCGTAGCGCGCCGAGGAGGGCCTCGGTCTTGCGGGCGGGCGCCGACTGGGCGCCCAGCCGGTCCAGGGCCTCGCGGTAGACGACGACGTCGTCCTGCTTGTCGAGGTACACCGCGCCCACCAGACCGCTGAGGTAGACGATGTCGGGCAACTCGGGGGCCCTGAACCGGAAGAGGTGGAACGCACCGGCCCGCATCGCGGGATGCGGACCGTTCTGGAACGGCATGATCTGGACCGTGACATGCGGCAGCCGGTTCAGCTCGATCAGATGGTCGACCTGGGCGCGCATCACGTCCGGTCCGCCGACCGGCCATCTGAGCACCGTCTCGTCCATCACCACCCACAGCCGGGGCGGCTGCGGGCGGGTGAGGAGTTCCTGGCGGCGCATCCGCAGCGCCACCCGCCGCTCGGTGTCCTCCGTCGCCGCGTGCGGGTTGCCGGCGCCGAGCAGGGCACGGGCGTACTCCTCGGTCTGGAGCAGGCCGTGCACGAACTGCGCCTCGTACGCGCGGATCTGGAGCGCCGCCTGCTCCAGGCTGAGGTAGGCGGCGAACCAGTCGGGCAGGACGTCGCGGTAGGTGTGCCACCAACCGCGCTTGTTGGCCTCGCGGACCGACGCCAGGAAGGTCTCGATCTCCTGCTGGTCCCGTACGCCGTAGACCTGGAGCAGTTTTTCGACATCCGGCAGGCGCAACCGGGCGACCTTGGCGGCCTCCAGACGGCGGATCGTGGAATGGCTGACACCGATCGCCTCACCCGCCTGCTCGAACGTGAGCCCGGCGCGCGTGCGCAACTCCTCCAGCTGTCTGCCGAGGATCATGCGCAGGACGGAGGGGGCGCCGCCCCAGTCCGTTTCCGCGGTCACGCCCACCACCCCTCACGCCGAGCCACAGAGGTCATGTCGATCTGGATTACGGGTCCTGAGCGCTTTCGTTCAAGGAATGCGCGTTGTTGTGCGAGTCGCTTCGAGTGCGCAGTCTGACACGATCTTGGCTCGAACGGTGGCAGCACGCGACCCACAAATTGCAAATTTCAACTTGCTGGTTGCGAGGTGTTGTTCGCGGATGCCACAGTGGACGTACCGTCACGGCCCCGGCGAACACTGGGGCCGCGCGGCCAGGTTGGGGGAGATGTGGCCGCAACTCAGCGCTGTTCGAGGCGAGTTGCCCAAGCTCGCGGCGAGTGGCGAGGCGGCCGTGGCACCGGCACCCCACCGGTGCGAAGGGCCAACGAAAGGCATACGGCGATGGCTCCGCCCACCCTCCCCCAGTCCCCGGACCGGTTAGCCCCGACCATGTACCCACTCGGCACAGAGGCGTACGAACCCCACAGAGCGGGCGTGTTCGGACTGCCCGCGGTGCCCGCCTCCGCGGGCGAGGCGCGCAGAACCGTGCGCGAGCTGCTCGACGAGTGGGAGGTGCGTCCGGAGACCCGTGAGGACGCGCTCCTGATCACGTCCGAGCTGTTCACCAACGCGCTGACCCACACGGACAGCGAGTGGATCGTGTGCCGACTGCACTTCACCGGCCGCCGCCTCCGGATCGAGGTGGAGGACCAGAACAGCGGTCACGCACAGCCTGCCCGGCGTCGTCCGGGCCCCGACGACCAGAACGGGCGTGGGCTCATGCTGGTCGGCATGCTCAGCAGCGACTGGGGGGTGCGCGACACCCCACAACGGTCCGGTCGTGTCGTCTGGGCAGAACTGCCGTCGGAGGGCCGGGAAACCGCCGAGCCCGCCCCTCCGACGGCTCCGCACGAGAGCGGAGGGTTTCCCGTGACCGACCCGTCCTGGACGTAGACGCTCCGGTCGGAACACGGCGCCTGCTCCGGTTGTCTGTCGGCCGCGGGCATGTCGTGGCTGGCCGCGCAGGTCCCCGCGCCCCTTCGGGACGCGGCGGCGCACCGGACGTACGCTGCCCCCACAGTCAGCCCGTTCCCGTGGGAGGCAGCGTGCGCAGCGAGTCCGAGATCGACGTCCTCGTGCTGGGCGGGGCGGGCGTCGACACCATCGTCTACGTCCCCGAACTGCCGCTCCCGTTCGCCGACAGCCATCTGGTGCCGGCCATCGAGACCCGGGCCGGACAGACCGGCGACTTCATGGCCGTCGCCACGCATGCGCTCGGCCTGCGGACGCACCACTTCGACCTGCTCGGCGACGACCACGAGGGAGACCTGGTCCGCGCGCTCCACCGCGACCGGGGCATCCCGCTCACCGAGGCGCCGCTGCCCGGCGGCACCCGGCGCGCGGTGAACCTGGTCGGCCCCGACGGGCGCCGCTGCTCGCTCTACGACGGCAGCCGGAGCCAGGAGGTGGACGAGCTGCCCCCGGACACGGTCCGCGCGCTGGCCGGGGTCAGCCGGCACGTCCATGTCTCCATCAGCCAGCCGTGCGCGGCCTCGCTGCCGCTGCTGCGCGAGCTGGAGGTCACCGTCTCGACCGATCTGCACGACTGGGACGGCGTCAACCCGTACCACGAGCCGTTCGCCCTCGCCGCCGACCTGGTCTTCCTGTCGGCAGCCGGGCTCTCCGACCCGGAGAAGACCATGCGCCGGATCGCCGAGCGGGGCCGGGCCCGGACCGTCGTCGCCACGGACGGGGAGCGGGGCGCGTACCACCTCGTCGACGGCGAGCTGAGTCATGTGCCGCCGGTGGCCCCGCCGACCCCGGTCGTGGACTCCAACGGGGCGGGCGACGCCTTCGCGGCGGGCTATCTCTTCGGCAGGCTCACCGGTGAACCACCGCGTCGGTGCGCGCTCTTCGGCGCCATCGCGGGCGCGTACGCCTGCACCGTCCCCTCGACCCGCACCGACGCGATCGGACGCACCGAACTGCTGGCCACCGCCGAGGAGTTGACTCCCTGACTCCTCAGCCCGGGCGGAGACCCGCCGCCACCAGGCGGGCCTCCATCCTGCGGCGGGCCGCGCCGAGCACCGCCAGCAGTAGTTCCTTGCTGGAGTGGCGCTGCCGTACGTCGCAGAGGAGGATCGGGACCTCGGGCGACAGGTCGAGCGCCTGGCGGACCTGCTCGGCGTCCACCTCACGCTTGCCGTCGAAGCAGTTGACGCCGACCGCGAAGGGGATGTCGCGGGACTCGAAGAAGTCGACCGCGGGGAAACAGGCGTCGAGCTTGCGGGTGTCGGCGAGGACCACGGCCCCGAGGGCGCCGCTGCACAGGTCGTCCCACATGAACCAGAACCGGTCCTGTCCCGGCGTGCCGAAGAGGTACAGCACCAGCTCGGGCGAGAACGTGATCCGGCCGAAGTCCAGGGCGACGGTGGTGGAGACCTTCTTCTCGACGCCCCTGAGGTCGTCCACGCGTCTGCCGGCCGGGGTGATGTGCTCCTCGGTGGCCAGCGGGGTCACCTCGCTCACCGAGCCGACCATCGTGGTCTTGCCGACGCCGAAACCGCCCGCGATGAGGATCTTCAGGGCGGTGGGTACGACCGGCCCGGAGCTGACGGACACCATCCATCACCCTTTCGACGAGTTCCAGGCCCGGCCGCCGGCCCGGCTCACGCGTCCTGCACGTAGCCGGACGGGGTTTCCGAACGGGGCGCCGCGCTCAGGTACTTGCCGACCTGTTTGACCAAGGTGCCCATCTCGAACGCCATCATGCCGACGTCGACCTCCTCGGAGGCGATCGCCGCGAGCCGCGCGCCCCGCCCCGCGGCGGTGACGAAGAGGAACGCCCGCTCCATCTGGATGACGGTCTGCTGGACCTCACCGCCCTGGAAATGACGGGCCACGCCCCTGGCCAGACTGTGCATGCCCGAGCCGACGGCCGACAGATGCTCCGCGTCGTCGAACCGGATGTCCTTCGACTTGCCGATGAGAAGGCCGTCCCCGGAGAGCACGATGGCGCAGTGGATCTCGGGTATGCGTTCCACGAGCCCGTCCAGCAGCCAGTCCAGTTGGGGACCGGGTCGTTCCTGCTCTGTCATGTCGTGCGTGTTCCTCACGGTCGGTCGGCGCCAGGGGCGGCGCCGGGTCGTCGGGGCGCCGGGGCAGCGCCCGTCAGGCGGCCTCGGGACCTGGTCGGGGTGCCGGTCGGCCGTCGGTGCTGTGCGTGCTGCGGGTGCCGTCGGCGTCGTGGGCGCCATCGGGTTCGGCGAGCCGGGCCCGTGCCGAGCCCCGCTGGATCGCCACCATGACGCGGGCCAGGTCGTCGGGGCGGAGCGTGTCCTCGGTGTCGTCGTCGGCCGCCGGGGCGGCGTCGGCCGCGTTCTCGCGGAGCCGTGGCGCGGGCGGGGCGCTGCGGGCCCGCCGGGGCAGACCCCGGGGGAGGGACGCGGCGCCGGTCTCGGTGCGGGGCGTGTCACCGCTCATCGGGGCCACCGGCTCGTACCGCGTGGGGTGCCGGTGGGGGTCCCGCCACGCGACTCGGTCCGAGCGCGGGGGAGGGTGCCTGGCATCTGATTCCTCGTACGACAGTGAACGTCCGACGGCGGTGGGGGTGCGCCCGCGTGCCGCCCGGCATCCCCTGTGCCCGGCTTGACGCACCGTCGGCGGAAGTCGGCGGGCGGACGGAACGGTATCAGGACACGAGCCCCGTCGTCAGCACCTGCCGGGCCTCGACCCGCTCCCGGGCCCCGGCGCAACTCGCCACCGGGCGGGAGTACTTGGCACCCGGGCCGGGAGGGTGTCGCGGTGCCGGTGCCGGGGGTGGTGGAGCGGAAGGTCCGGCGGAGGAGCGGAAGATTCCGGAGGCTCAGGAAAAGCTGACTTGTCGACACAGCGGCCTCGCAGGATCGGCACCCTCCGGCCACATCCGACTTCGGGGCGGGTGGCTTGAAATTTATGGCTACCTGCTCAAACCTGCACGCGGGGCTCCGCAGTTTGGTATTTGGCGGTGCACAGCGCGAAGAAACGTGCGTCGTACGGCGTTTGGCAGGTCGTCAGGTCCGTCGCCGCTCTGTTCCGAGTTGAGGCAGTCGCGCAAGTTCGGCTCGGAAAGTATCAAAATGTGGACAACATCGTACTCGTATCTCACATTTTGGCTCATATTTCAACTGTCAATGTTTCGGCCAAACCCCCTAAACGATCTTGGCGTAAGAGGTTGATTTGTAGACCATGTTCCACGTGGGTCAGACTTCCGAACCGGAACCACGATCCGACGCACAGCCACCGCGTCTCCCCCGGGCGCGGGGAAACGCCTAGAAGGGCTTGGCGTGGAACACGTCTTCACAACCCAGGATCACGAAGATCTACGGCAGCGCGTACGCGAGTTCGCCGAGCGGGTGGTACGCCCCCTGATACCCGAGATGGAGGCCTCCCGCACCGCACTGGTGGGGCTCTCCCGTCTGATCGCCCAACAGGGCTGGATCGGCGCCACGATCGACCCGGCCTACGGCGGCATGGGCGCGGGCCATCTCGCCAAGACCATCATCATCGAGGAACTGTCCCGGGTGAGCGGCGCGATGGGGGCCATGGTCCAGGCCTCCCAACTCGGCGTCGCCAAGATCATCCACTTCGGCGACGACAGCCAGAAACGGTACTGGCTGCCGAGGATCGCCGCGGGAGAGGTGCTGCCCACGATCGCTGTCACCGAGCCGGGGTCGGGGGGCCATGTGGCCGGCATGGAGAGCAGCGCGGTACGGGACGGCGACGACTACGTCCTCAACGGCCGCAAGGTCTTCGTCGGCAACAGCCATGTGGGCGACGTGCACGGCGTCGTGGTCCGCACCGGGCCGGGCTCCAAGGGCATGACCGCCTTCCTCGTCGAGTCCGACCGCCCCGGCTTCTCCCTCGCGCCCCAGGTGCCCTCCATGGGCCTGCACGGGTTCAGCTTCGGGGAACTCATCTTCGACAACTGCCGGGTGCCGGCCGCCAACCGGCTCGGTGAGGAGGGCGAGGGGCTGGCCGTCGCCTACTCCTCGTCGGTGCTCTACGGCCGCCTCAACCTGACCGCGGTGTCCCTGGGCATCCACCAGGCGGTGTTCGAGGAGACCGCCCGGTACTGCGGGGAGACCGAGCGCTACGGCAAGCCGCTCGGGCACCTGCCCAACATCAAGATCGAGCTGGGGCGGATGCTGCAGCGCCTCACCCTCGCCCGGCAGAGCGCCTATCTCGCCGCGCACCTGCTGGACAACGGGCGGCCCTGCGACGTCGAGTTGATGTCCGCGAAGCTCTACAACGTCGAGGCGTCCATCGAGTCGGCCCAGGAGTCCGTCAAGATGCACGCCGCCTGCGGCCTGTTCACCGACCGCCCCGTGGAGCGCTACCTGCGCGACGCCTTCCACATCTACGCGCCCGCCGGCACCTCCGAGATCCAGGGCCTCAGGCTGGGCGAGTTCGCACTCGGCGAGAACAAGGGCGAATGGTCCGAACGGCTCTCCGAACTGGTCCGCACCCCGCAGGTCGAGCAGCGGCAGCCGGAACCGGAACCGGTCCCGGTCGGGGAACTGGTCTGAGGCCCGGCACCCGCGCCCCGCACGGGGCGCGGGGGGCTGTCCCGAGGCGCGGCACCGCCGCGTGCGCGCGACCGGCCCCCACCGGCCCGCGGGGCCGTCACAGCGCCCCCGGGGACGGGGAACGCAGAGAACCGCGGACACGACGACGTGTCCGCGGCTTTCGTGTTCCGGGTGCCCGGTGGCCCGCTTCCCTCGACCGTGACGGACAGGCGGCGCCCGTCGGCCTCAGTGACCGGTGGCGATGGCCTGGATCCGGTCGGACATCTCCTGGGCCATGTGCTTGATGATCTCCAGCCGCTGCCGCCCCCACGTACGGGAGTCGGTGTCGACGACGCAGATCGTGCCGAGGTTCATGCCGCCCAGCGCGTCGACGAGCGGCGCGCCCATGTAGGAGCGGATGCCGATCTCGTCGACGACCGGATTGCCCGCGAACCGCGGGTAGTCGCAGACGTCGTCGAGCACCAGGGCCGCCGTCCGCTTGACGGTGTGCGGGCAGAAGCCGTGGTCCAGGCGCATCTCCCGGCTCATCGACGTCTCGGCGGCCTGCCCCTGCGCGATGTTCACGGGCCCGGCGTCCGGCGTGTAGAGCCCGGCGAAGAACTGACGCCTGTCGTCGACGAAGTTGACCATCGCGTACGGCGCGTCCAGCTCCAGGGCCAGCCGCCGCGCGAACGCGTCGAACTCGGCCCGGGGGGTGTCGGCGAGCCCCAACTGGGCGAGCCTCGCGGCACGCTGCGGCGCCCCCGGGTCCTCGGGGGTGAGGAGCAGGCGGTCGAGCGGTGGCTCATAGGCGGAATAGGGGCTGTTCATCAGAACTCCGTTCGAGATCGGCCGAGTTGAGCTGATGTCAACGCAGCGCGGGCGGCTGGTGCGAAGCCACGGGTGGGGTCATGCCGAGCAGATGCTGCACGAGTTCGACGAGCACGCCCGTGCCGGAGCTGCAGTGCCGGGCGTCGCAGAACACGATCGGTGCGTTGGACTTCAGGCCGATGGCGTCACGTACCTCTTCGAGGGAGTACTGGTAGGCGCCGTCGAACTCGTTCACCCCCACGACGAACGGGATGCCGCGCACCTCGAAGAAGTCCACCGCGGGGAAGCACGCGTCGAGCCGGCGGGTGTCGGCGAGCACCACCGCGCCCAGCGCCCCGTCGGAGAGCTCGTCCCACATGAACCAGAACCGTTCCTGTCCGGGGGTGCCGAACAGGTACAGGACGTGGTCCGAGCCGAGGGTGATCCGGCCGAAGTCCAGGGCCACGGTGGTGGTGGCCTTCTCCTCGATCCCGGCGAGGCTGTCCGTGCCGGCGCTGGCCGTGGTGATGACCTCCTCGGTGCTCAGCGGCGCGATCTCGCTGACCGCCCCCACGAAGGTCGTCTTGCCGACCCCGAATCCGCCCGCCACGAGGATCTTCAGGGCGGTCGGGAAGGGGTCAGAGTCGTGCGCGTAGGCCATCGAGCACCGCCTCCAGAACTTCTCGGTTGGCGGCGGAGGCCGCCTCTACGGCACGGGGCGCCCGTGCCGTGAGCGCCTCGTGCTGCACCAGGTCGGACAACAGGACTTTGGTGACCGCGATCGGCAGGTTCATCCGCGCGGCCACCTCGACCACCGGCACCGGCCTGACGCACAGCCCGAGCACCATGTCGTGGTCGGGGCCGAGGTCGGCGAGCGGCCGGATGCCGGTGGCCATCACCAGGGTGAGCAGGTCGAAGGATGTCGAGGGTCGAGTGCGCCCGTTGCTGACGGTGAACGGCCGGACTAAGCGGCCGGCCTCCTCGTCCAGGAACAGCTCGTCCGTCATCGCGTCACATCCCCGCGCTGGACGGCGCGATGGTCGGGCGGCGGGCCGGCGTGGCGAGGAACGGCTGCACGGCCCGGATGAGCATGCCCATCTCGTAGCCGAGCGTCTCCGTGTGCGTGGACGCGTCCGCGGTGACCGCCAGCACGGCGCCGTGGCCCGCCGAGGCCACGATGAGGATGCCGTTGTGCAGCTCCACGATGACCTGGCGGACGGTGCCGCCGTTGCCCAGCACCCTGTCGTGACCGAAGGAACGGCCCAGGGAGTTGAGCCCGGAGGCTATCGCGGCCAGCCGGTCGGCGTCGTCGGTGCTCAGATCCACATGTGCCTTGCTCAAGCCGTCGGACGACAGCAACAGGACCTGCCGGGTACCGGGAACGGTCTTCTTGAGATTGTCCAGCAGCCAGTCGATGTTCTGCCCGGTGGGGTGGCTATCGCTCACCATGGTGGGGTTCTTCTCCTTGCGGTTGGGGCGGGGCCCAGCGCGCGTCGTCGACGGGGATCGCGTCGGAGGTCGCGCCGGCGAGACCGAAGCCTCGATTGATTCCGGCCAGGAGGCCGGGGCTGAAGTTCAGTTCCTGCTCGGTGGTGTCGGGACGCGGAGCGGGCCCCTGGCGGAGTTCGGGGGCCAGGTGTTCCATGGCGCGCCGCTTGGGCAGGTTCGGCCTGCCGGCTCCGCCGGGCCCGCCGGAGCCGTGCGGGGCAGCCGCCGGACGCTCGTAGCCGGACGGGCGGTACTCGGACCGTACGTCGGCGACGGGCTGCGCCCGCTCGTGCCGGGCGGCCGGCGGGGGCGGCGCGGGCGCGGCCGACCGCTGCGGCACGCCCGGCGGCGGACCGGCCGGGGAGGCGGTGCGGGGCGGGGGAGCCGCGTGCGCGTGGGACGGCGCGGCGGCCGGGGGAGCCGCGTGCGGCGAGGGCTGCCAGGAGGGCGCGGGCGTCTGCGCCGGCCGGGGGGCGGCGGGCGGCCGTGCCTGGGCCGGGGCCTGGAGGGGCGCCTGTCCCTCCTCGTCGCCCAGCAGACCCTGCGGGAGGACCAGGATCGCCTGCACACCGCCGTAGATGTTGCCCTGCAACTGGACCGCGATGCCGTGCCGGCGGGCCAGCGAGGAGACCACGAACAGACCGATGCGGCCGTCGGCGAGCAGCTTGGCGACGTCGATGCGGGCCGGGTCGGCGAGCAGCGTGTTGATCCGGTCCTGGTCCTCCTGGGGGATGCCCAGGCCGCGGTCCTCCACCTCGATGGCGATGCCGGCGGTCACCCGGCGGGAGCGCAGGAGGATCTGGGTGTCCGGGTGGGAGAACATCGTGGCGTTCTCGACCAGCTCGGCCAGCAGGTGGATGACGTCGGCGACCGCGTGGCCGCGCAGCGTGCCCTCGATGGGCGGCACCAGTTTGACGCGGGAGTACTGCTCGACCTCGGCGATGGAGGACCGCAGCACCTCGGTCAGCGTCACCGGGTTCGTCCACTGGCGACGCGAGACCGCCCCGCCGAGCACCGCCAGGTTCTCGGCGTGCCGGCGTATTCGGGTGGCCAGGTGGTCGATGCCGAAGATCCGGCGGAGCAGGTCCGGGTCCTCGACCTGGTTCTCCAGGTCGTCCAGTTCACGGATGGTGCGGTGGACGAGCGACTGGAGCCGACGGGCCAGGTTGACGAAGACCTCGACCTTGTCGCTGTTGTCGTCGGAGGCGGCCTGGAAGTAGCTCGCCGCCCAGACGAGCGCCTCCCGGGCCCGGTGCTGGGCCTCCGTGACGTCGTACTCCAGCTTCTGGTACGGGTCTTCGCCGCGCGAGGCCTGGTAGGCGAAGCCGCGCGAGAGCAGCTGTTCGCCGCGCTTGAGGCGGGCCAGGTCCTCCTCGAGCGCCCAGTTGCCGTTGGTGATGGCCTGCCGCAACGATTCGGCACGCCGCGCGTCGGACCTCGCCCGCTTCCTGGCCGACAGCACGGCTCCGGCCAGACAGCCGCAGCCGAGGACCGCACCGCCCGCCAGCACCCCCCATGTGGCGGCGTCGGCGGTGCCCTCCTGGAGCCGCAGGACCGTGCCCGTGACGGCGGTGGATATTCCGGCCATGAACGCGGCCGGAAGAACGGCGAGCCGGGTCAGTCGGGGCTGTGCTGCGGAGGAGTTCGCGGAATCCGACACCCCGGGCTTTCCGTGCCGGTGACGGGCCGGGGGCGTCGTCGTGTCCGGCCGACCGCGATCCGGGGTCGTCGCGAAGGGTGGGGGTTCAGGCATCGGAGTCCTCTCGATCAGCCAGTACGCGACAGAGTAGCGAAGAACGTCAACTATCTGACCAGCGGTCCTAGACGCTCAGGGGAGGTCTGTCACCTGAGGTGCCGTCAGCGCGGCAAGGGTCTGCGACGCCTTTCTACCGTCTCCGGCGAGGCCGCGCCGCAGCAGTTCTTCACACCTCGGCCACGGCGTCCCGTCGACTGTGAAAGAGGGGCTGCCCGGAGTGGGGGTCACCTGCGGATTCAGCCGTTCCGGCCGTTGTTCCCGGCCGTGGAGAGCGCATGATTCAGGCCAGAGCGCGCCGCGTTGCCTCGTGTCAACGACCCGCGGAACGAGGCGAGTCGGGTGCGAAAGGGGCGAGGTCGCACACGGTGGGCACGACGCACTCCAGGAACATTCACACCACGACGGCCGGAAAGTGACCGAGGTCGACCGACGGTCATGCTTTGACTAAGCTTTAGACTTCAATGGAACGACAGGGTGGATCGATGTAAGAGCCTACTCGGCGGCGTAGCGTCCGTCATGCCTCACCTGCCCGAACTCCGTTGTCCGCATCAGGAGTTGAGTCAACGTATGCTCTGCCGCATCTCCCGGGGGCTGACGCCGTAGCGTCGGCGGAAGGCCGTACTCAGCGCGCTCGCGGAGGAGAAGCCCGCGGAGTGGGCGAGATCCGTGATCGTCAGGTGCTCGCACTCCGCGCACAGTAAACGGTCCCGGACCAGCCGCAGCCGCTCCTCCCGGATCAACTCGCGGGGCGTGGTGCCCGCCTGCTGCAGGGCCAGTTGGATCTGACGCAGCGACCAGCCGAGGGCGCGCGCCACCGCCGTGCCCGTGAGGTTGGGATCGGCGGCGTGGTCGCGCACATAGCGGCGGACCATCGTCTCCACCTCGCCCAGCTGTCCCGGGGCGTCGGGGCGGTCGTCGCCGGCGGCCAGCATGCACACCAGCTCCACCACCCGGTCGGAGACGGCGTTGAACTCCGGGTCGGTGAGGTGCTCCCGCTCCTCGTACAGCCCGGTCAGCATCGAGCCGACGATACGGCCGAGACCGGTCGCGAGGTCCAGCCCGCTGGCCACCGGCGACCTGCTGTTGAGCCGGCCGTCCACCTCACGGGCCGGGATGGTGAGGATGAACGCGTCGATGGCGTCGCTCTGCAGGCACTGGAACGGGGACGCGAAGGTGACCAGGGCGGCCGTGCCCGGGGTCAGCCGGGCCTCCGCGCCGTCCTGTCGCAGCACGATCTCGCCGCTCGTCGGCAGCAGCAGCCGGTAGTCCTCGTCCGGATCCTGGCGCACCTGGCGCATCGTGCGGGTGTACTCGATCTCGTCGGACCGGTACTTCACCAACTGGTACGTGTCGGTGCGCTGCCGGACGGTCTCACCGCGGAAGTTCTCCGCCCGCGCGTATCCGAAACCCATCCGGGACTGGTACGAGCCGATCTGCTCGGTCCAGAAGTCGGCACGCTCACGCGGGGCCAGCTCCTCGGTGGTCAGCGCCTCGACGCTGTAACTTCCGGCGGGCAACGCTCTCCTCCCCGGTGCGGGCCCCCCGACGACGTCCTTGTCGTCTACGGCCCCCGTGGTCTCTTACGGCCCCCCGTGCGGAAGTTTTCAACTTCCGCTTGATCAAGAATAGTTATGGTCCGGTCGGACTCGGAGGGCACCCTAGCGTGGCAAGCGGTTGCCGTTCCGCCCGGGCCGAGTGGCCGGACATGCCAGGGGGAACCTCACCGCGCGCATCGCGCCCCTCGCGTCACTCATGCGCCCTGTGACAACTTCCCTGCGCGTCACGGAAAGTGCCGACGCGGTCGCGCCGCTAGCGTCGTGCGCTCCGTCAACTCCCGCCGGCGTCCCGGGACCCCCGGACGCCTGGGGACTTGAGGACGTTAGGACTCCTACTTCATGACCGAACCGATATCGCAGGCGGCGACCTGGGCCCTCGCGGCGGCCCTGTGCGCCACCGCCGTACTCCTGTTGCGCCAGCACGGGATCACCAGGCGGCAGCGCGCCAGGAACGCCGCCCTGGCCGATGACGTGCGGGCCCGGGAGGAAGAGCTGCGCCATCTGGTCACGGTCCGCCTGCCGGCTCTCGCCGATCACCCGGGCCAGGCCGTCCCCGGCGTCGGACCGCTCGACGACCGCCTCGCCGGCACGGAGTTCGGCAAGGGCCTCGAGGAGGTGCTCGTCCGCTTCTCCGGCGCCGTCGAGCACGCCCAGCACCGCGCCGACCAGTCCGCCAAGGCCGCTCTCAAGGCGTCCATGCGCTCGATCCAGGCCCTCGCCAACGAGCAGCAGATGTCCATCTCCGAGATGCAGGAGCGGCACGACGACCCCGACGTGCTGCGCGACCTCCTCGAAGTCGACCACACCAACGCCCAGTTCGGCCGACGCGCCCAGGCCATCGCCGTGCTCTGCGGCTCCTGGCCGGGGCGGCAGCGGTCCACTTCCCCGCTCGTCGAGGTGGTCCGGGGCGCCACCTCGCGCATCCGCGACTACCGGCGCGTCCGCGTCCACGGACAGGTCGACCTCGCGGTGGAGAGCCGTGCCGTGGAACCGGTCGTCCTCGCGATCGCCGAGCTCCTCGACAACGCCGCCCGGCACTCCCAGCCCAACACCACCGTCGAGGTGGACGTCCAGAACGTGCACAACGGCGCCTGCGTGGTCATCGACGACGCCGGGGTCGGCATGGACGCCCACACCGTGCAGCGCGCCACCCGGCTGCTCGCCGGGGACGGCGAGGTGGACGTGACCCGGCTCGACGACCCGCCCCAGTTCGGCTTCGCCGTCATCGGGATGCTCGCCCGGCGCTACGGGTTCACCGTCTCCGTGGACACCCGCTCGCCGTACGGCGGAGTCCGCGCCGTCGCGTTCCTGCCCACCGCGCTGCTCACCCAGCTGGAGCCCGCCACCCCGAAGCCACGGCCCGCCCCGGCGCCGCAACCACGGACCGCCCCGGCGCCGGCGCCCGTGACCGCCGACGGCCCGCGCCCGACGACCGTCGAGGCCGCGTCCGCCGAGACCGCCGAGACCGCCGAGACCACCGAGGGCGGTCTGCCCAAACGCCGCCGACGCACCCCCAGGCGGACCGCTGTCCCCGAGCCGGAGCCCACGACCCAGGCCGAGGAGCCCCCAGGCCGATCGCCCGAGGAGAACGCCCGCATCATGGGTGCCTTCGCCCGCGGCACCCGCTTCGGCCGGGCGGCGGGACGGATCCTCGACGAGGAGGAGTACGTCCGGGAACCCGCCCCCGACCGCGATGCGGCCGTGGACGCCGCCCACGACCGGGACCGGGACCGTGACGACGACGGTGACGGCGACCGGGGCCATGACGACGGCCGTGACCGCGCCCTCGACCTTGACCAGGACCGCCGCCGCGACGGCGACCGTGGCCCCGGCCCCGCTGTCGGTGATGACCTCGGTGACCGTCACACGCCGTCCGCCCCCCACCAGAACGAAGGGACCCCCCACGCATGATCGAGCCCACGAACAACGAGCTGGGCTGGATGCTCGACGACGTGCTGAAGGTCCCCGAGGCGCGGCACGCCATCCTGCTCTCCGCCGACGGCATGCTCCGCGCCCACTCCGCCGACATCGACCGCGACGACGCCGAGCGCCTCGCCGCGGGCCTCTCGGGACTGCAGTCCATCAGCCGCAGCACCTCGGAGTTCTGCGGCCCCGCCGACCGCCCGTGGCGGCAGACCCTGATCGAGTTCGGCCACGGCTTCGTCTTCCTCGTCGCGGCCGGCGAGGGCGCCTATCTCGCGGTCTCCACCGGCGACGAGGTCGACATGGAGGCGGTGACGTACCGCATGCACAAGCTCGTCGACCGGCTCGGCAGGGAACTGACCAGCCCGGCACGGCTGGACACGGGCAGCCGGGCATGACGCCCCGCCGGCCCCGGGGGCGACTGGTGCGGTCGTACGTCGTCACCGACGGCCGCGCCCACCCGACCCGCAACACCCTGGACCTGGTGACGCTACTGGTCGCCGCGACCGATCTGCCGCTGACCGGCCTCAACCCGGAGAAGCGCCGGGTGATGGACCTGTGCCGGCCCGGCTCGCTCTCCCTGGCCGAGGTGGCGAGCCACCTGGAGCTGCCGGTCAGCGTGACCAAGGTGCTGGTCGCCGACCTCATGGACAGCGGCCACATCGTCACCCGCGCTCCGTCCCCCACGCTCGAACAAAGGCGCGCCGGAGCAGCCCTCTCGGCCGCCCGGCCGTCCGACGCGAAAATCCTCCAGGAGGTCCTCGATGGGCTCCGCGCCCGCCTCTGACGCCGTCTATCTGCGGCCCACGGTGCGAACGGCGGCCAAGCTGCTGATCGTCGGTCACTTCGCGGTCGGCAAGACCACGTTCGTCGGCACGCTCTCCGAGATCCGGCCGCTGCGCACCGAGGAGGTCATGACCGCGGCCGGCGCGCTCGTCGACGACCTCGCCGGCACCCGCGACAAGACCACCACCACGGTCGCCATGGACTTCGGCCGGCTCACCCTCGACGACTCCCTGGTGCTGTACCTGTTCGGCACACCCGGGCAGCAGCGCTTCACCAAGCTCTGGCAGGACATGACCCGCGGCGCCCTCGGCGCGCTGGTCCTCGCCGACACGCGCCGGCTGTCCCACTCCTTCGACGTGATGGGTGTCCTGGAGGAGCTGGACCTGCCGTACGCCGTCGCCGTCAACGACTTCGACGGCGCCCCCGTGCACCATCTGGACGAGGTGCGCGAGGCCCTCGACCTGCTGGACGAGACCCCGTTGGTGCGCTGCGACGCCCGCGACCGGGACTCCTCCACCCGGGCGCTGATCGCCCTCGTCGAGTATCTCCTGGACCGCACGACCGAACTGGAGCCCGCGTGACCACCGCACCGCCGTCCGGCGCGTCCGATCCGTCGGGTCCGCCCCCGGGCTGCCCGGCCCACCGGCCCATGCACGGACCGGAGTTCGCCGCCGATCCGGCCGCGTTCTACCGGGGCGCGCGTACGACCGGACCGACCGCGCCCGTCGAACTGGCCCCCGGGGTACGGGCCACCCTCGTCACCTCCTACGACGCCGCCCTGCACGTCCTGCGCAGCACGGAGACGTTCTCCAAGGACCCCCGCCGCTGGAACGACCTCAACGACGGCACCGTCCCCCGGGACAGCCCCGTCGTGCCGATGATGATGTACCGGCCCAACGCCCTCTTCTCCGACGGCGAGGAGCACCGGCGGCTGCGCGGCGCCATCACCGACAGCCTCGCCCGGGTCGAGCCGCACACCCTGCGCGGCTATGTCGAACGCAGCGCCGACACCCTCATCGACCGGTTCACACCCACCGGCGAGGCGGATCTCCTCGGCGAGTACGCGCAGGTGCTGCCCCTGCTCGTCTTCAACCACCTCTTCGGCTGTCCGGCCGAGCTGGGGCTGAAGCTGGTCGAGGGCATGTCCGGCATCTTCGACGGGGTGGACGCGGAGCGCGCCGACGAACTGCTCAGCAGCACGCTCCTCGAACTGGTCACGCTCAAGCGGAAGAAACCCGGGCCGGACGTCACGTCGTGGCTGACCCTGCACCCGGCGAGGCTCACCGACGAGGAGATGATCCACACCCTCGTCGTCCTCATGGGCGCGGGCACCGAGCCGCAGCAGAACCTCATCGCCAACGGCCTGCGGCTGCTGCTCTCCGACGACCGCTTCGCCGGTGACCTGTCCGGCGGCAGCCTCCCCGTGGAGGACGCGCTCGACGAGGTGCTGTGGACCGATCCGCCGATGGCCAACTACGCCGTGCACTACCCGAGGAGGGACGTGGTGTACGAGGGCGCGTTGCTGAAGGCCGGTGATCCGCTGGTGGTCTCCCTGGCCGCCGCCAACACCGATCCCGCGCTGACGAACGATCAGCGCAAGGGGAACCGGGCGCACTTGGCGTGGAGCGCGGGCCCGCACAACTGCCCCGCGCAGAGCGAGGCCCGGCTGATCGCGTCGGTGGCGGTGGAGAAGCTCCTCGACCGCCTGTCCGACGTCGAACTCGCCGTTCCCGTGAATGAGTTGGAATGGCGCCCCGGCCCCTTCCACCGGGCCCTGGCCGCACTGCCGGTGACCTTCCCGCCGGCACCCGTGGCAGGCCGACCCCCACCCCGCAGACCGACCACCCCCCAGGCCCGGACCCGCCCCGCCCTCACCGAAGCCCCCACCCCGCACCACCCGACATCCCCCTGGACCCGCCTGCTGTCCTGGTGGCGCGGGGAGTGACGAAGCCGCACCTGCCGCGCGCCGGCCGACCTGGTGCGGAGACCGACGGGCGGGGACCGGGGTCGCGTGGGTGCCGGCTCGGTCGCGTGGGCGGGAAAGCCCCGCCGGCGGGCCGGTTCCGTCAGGCCGGCGCCGCCTCGGCAGGCGGTGCCGCGTCGTCGGGTCGATGCTGACCCCGCCCCGCGTGCTGACGTCGGCGGGGAGTTGGCCGGCTCCGCCGACCTGGTGCGGAGACCGACGGGCCGGTGCCGGGGTCGGGTGGGTGCCGGCTCGGTCGGGTGGGCGGGAAAGCCGCGCCGGGCGCAGGTGCATCCGGTCAGCGGGGTGGGGGGTCGGCCCCGTCAGGCGGTGCGGACCGGGAGGTGGCGGTGGCCGTTGGAGATGAAGGACTCCACGTGGCCCAAGTGGTCCTCCGCGGCGGCCAGTCGCAGTGTCGGGAAGCGGGTGAAGAGGGCCGGGAGGGCGATGCGGGCCTCCAGCCGGCCGAGGGGGGCGCCCAGGCAGTGGTGGACCCCGTGGCCGAAGGCGAGGTGTTCCTTGTCGGCCCGGGTGACGTCGAAGACGTCGGCGTCCTTGCCGTGCCGTTCGGGGCTGCGCCCGGCGGCCGCGTACGCGGCGAGGATCGGCTCACCCCGCGCGATCACCACACCCTCGGGCCCACCGAACTCGGCGAGGGCGAGGTCCTCCACGGCGTAGCGCAGCGGCAGGCTCGCGACCGGCGCCTGCGTCCGCAGCGTCTCCTCGATCACGTCGTCCCAGGTCGCCCGCCCCTCCCGGACATGCGCGAGCTGCTCGGGGTGGGTCAGCAGGGCGTGGACGGCCTGGTCGAGCAGATTGACCGTGGTCTCGTGCCCCGCGCTGATCATCAGCACCAGCGTGTCGATCAACTCCTGCTCGCTCAGCCGGGCGTCGTCCTCGTCGCGGGCGGCGATCAGCCCGGAGGCCAGGTCGTCGCCGGGAGTCTCCCGCTTGGCGGCGACGAGTTCGGCCAGCACCCCCTGCAGCCGCCCGAACGCGGCGGACATCTCCCCGGGATCGGCGGACGTGTCGAAGATCCTGTCCACCAACTCCCGCAGCTCCACGCCCCGTTCCTCGGGCAGCCCGAAGAGGTCGGTGATCACCTGGATGGGCAGCGGATAGCAGAACTCCTCCCGCAGATCGACGGACCCCCCGCGCCGGAATCCCTCCTCGATGCGGTCCAGCAGCCCCTTGGTGATCTCCTCGATACGCGGCTGGAGGGCGTTGGTGCGGCGCGCGGTGAACGCCTTGGCGACCAGGGTCCGCAGCCGTTTGTGGTCCCCGCCGTACGCGGTGAACATGTTCTGCACGGCCACCCACGTGAACAGCGGCCACTCCGGGGTGATCTCACCGGCGGCGAACCGCGGCCAGTGCTGCCGGGCGTCCTTCGAGACCCGCGCATCGGTCAGCAGCCGCTTGAGCAGCTCGGGGCTGCTGACGGCCCACGCCTCCACGGCCGGCGGCCCCGGCAGCACGACCCGGGTCACCGGACCCGCCTCGCGGATACGGGCGGCCTCACCGTGGATGTCACGGCCGGTCGGGTCGATCACTAAGGGGCTCGGGTGGCCCATGGGGTCCTCCTGGGTCGCGGACGGTCCGGCAGCGCAACGTGCAAGCCCGGTCACGCTACGGCTCGGCGGCGGCGCCGGGCGAGATCATGCGCCGCGCGCTGCGTACGGCGGCAACTTCCCTGCGCGTACTCGCAAGTCGGCTGCCGGGGCCGCTCCTAGGATCGGCCTCACCCCCCACGAAGAGCCGGTGAGTGCCATGACGGTCAGCAGGGCCCCCCGCTGGATGTGTACCTACAGCCCCGAAGTACGCACCGTGCCCGCCGGGCGCTGGTGGAACGCCGTACGGGTGCCGATGGCCCTCGGCAGCCTCGCCCTCGAGTCCCTCGGCGACGAGAGCGGCGCCGTCATCAAGGACGGCTACGGCGGCATCATGTACTGGCTGGTCCCGCCGGGCGACGCGTCCACCTGGCGCCTGCCCGACGTCCAGGTCCTGGGCCGGGGCAGCCATGTGGCCGTCCCGCCGCTGCGCCGCACCGCGGGGCCCGGCCTCTACTGGCGTGTCCCGCTCACCCACGACACGTACTGGACGAACACGGACCGCCTGCGCACGGCCCTGAAGGACGCGGCGGCGACGGCCGCCCACTGAACGCCGAACCCCGCACCCCCCAGGGGCGCGGGGAACTGCGCGAACAACCACGACGGACCGGTACTCGCCGAACGTCCGCGACTACCCGAGCCCCGCAGCGTGCTTCTCCGACTTCTCCGCAGCCTGAGCCCGCGCCGCCTTCTCGGCCCGCTTCGCCGCCCGCTTCTGACGGGGTTCCTGATCAGGCAGCCAGCCGAAGGCCAGCGTGCTGCCCACCGCGCCCATCAGCAGCCCCACGACGAACCCGCCGATGTTGGACGTGAGCCACGTGCCCAGCGAGAGCATGATCCCGAGGATGGAGTAGAACAGGCGCTGCGCCGGATTGAAGATGATCAGCAATCCGCACACGATCATCAGCGAGGGCAGGAGATAGCCCGCCAGCCCCTGCATTCCGATCTTCAGGATGACCGGGAGCGGCGCCTTCATGGTCAAGAGGATCTCGGCGCCGCCCAACGCCAGCAGCAGACCACCGGCGAACGGCCGGTGACCTCTCCATTCCCGGAAGTCGCTCACTAGTCGCAGCCCTCGCTCTCGAACCGCATGTGCAGGTCGGGGAGCTTGAAGACGGCCGCGGTGGCGGCGTAGTTGTGCTGGTACAGATCGGTGATCGTCACCGTGTCGGCCTGCTGGCCGTAGACACCGGGCTGACCCTTCTGGTCCACCTTGTCGAAGGTGCTGGAGTCCCGGCCGATCTCGATGTTGTTGAACGAGGCGTCGCCCGAGATGTCGTCGGAGTCGATCGCCAGGTTCTTCACGCTCACCGGCGTGCCCTTGTTGCCGGCGGTGAGAACCAGCTGGATGCCGCCGAGGTCGACGCTCTGGCAGAGGTTCGTCAGCTTGCCGTTCTTCACGACCGAGGTCACGACCAGCACCTGACCGCCGGTGTCACCCTCGTTGGGGCTGTTCTCGATCATGTGGTCCAGCGCGCCGAACTGGGCGAAGCCCTCACCGTCGAGCTTGTCGGCGGTGACCACGAACGGCATGCCGGAGATGGCGAACTGGACACCCAGCGCGCCCTGCGCGGTCATGATCATCAGACCTGCGGCGACCGCCGTGGCCGGCACCGCCATCACCGCGGCGCGCTTCAGACGGACCCGCCCGCGTCTTCCGGACGCTTCGGGACCCTCGGGTCTTTCGTTGGTGGACGCCGTGGCGTCCGAGGACGAGGCCATGTGTGCTCCCTGGACTTCCAAGTCATTGCAGTTGGGGCAACGGCACGTTGTCCTGGCGCGGACAGCGGTTGCGACGCACGCCTGAGAGCACCTCCCGTGGTGCAAGGGCTTACTTGCTACGCCGCAGTAGCCATTCGGGAAGTTACCGGTGGTTACATTCAAGGGTCAAGGTGCTTGTGGCAAAAGGATGTTGGTTGTGCCCTCCCTGTGAAAGGTGAACATCTCTCACCTTTGGTTTTGCCTCCGAAGGCCCCCGGATCCGGCCAACCCGCAAGCGGTTCCCGCTCATCAACTTGCTTACGATGCCTTGACGTTGACTCTTCCTCAGGTCTACAACTCTCCCGGGTTTCCCCCACGGATCCGTGGCGCCGGATCCGACGCGCAGCGTCTGTCACCGTCCCGCACTCCCCGTCGCCGACGGGGCGTGGGTGACCACTTCCGAACGCGCTGCGCGGCCCACGCAGCACCACCCCTCGCCGCGGTGCCGGGCACGGTCGCCTTCCCCTCCACTGGGCCGTGTTCCCGGACCCCGGCTGTCGCTGTCGATCCGTCACGTACGGAGAAGGCGTGCCACGGATCGGCAGCGGCCGTCACGCGCCGTGCGGCATCGCCGCGTCACCCCGCGCGAACGGTGACCCCTCGCGCGCGATCACCCCAGCCCACGCCTCGTCGTGGGCCGTCACCCGCACCTTCCGAGGGCCTCGTCGGCCCTCACTTCCCGAGAAGAGGCACCCCCATGCGTACGCGATCCCTCCTTGCCCTCGCCGCCGGCACCGCCGCCCTGATGGTGTCGGCCATCAGCCCCGCCTCCGCCGCCGACACCGTGCTCACCACCGGCGGCCCCGCCGGTGACGCGGTCGCGGTCGGCGACGTCCTCAGCGCCTCGCTGGCCTCCGGCACCGCCGCCACCTTCTACTCCAGCGCGACGGGCACGAGCGGCGTCTCCTGTGCCGCGTCGACCTTCACCGCCACCGTCACGGACAACCCGGCGGCGCCCGGCACCGCCACCGAGACCGTGGACGCGCACACCTTCGGCAGCTGCACCAGCAACGTCTTCGGCGTGACCGGCGTCAACAGCGTCACGGTCAACAACCTGCCCTACACCACCGCCGTGACCTCGGACGGTGTCGTCACGGTCAGCCCGGCCTCGGGCTCGGTCCTCCAGACCACCGTGGTGCTGCGCACGCTGCTGGGCACCATCAACTGCGTGTACCAGGCGCCCAGCATCACCGGAACCTCCGACAACACCGACAACAGCATCAACTTCGTCGCCCAGGCCTTCACCAAGACCTCCGGCTCCTCGCTCTGCTTCGCCAACGGTTACTTCACGGCGAAGTACGCGCCCGTCACGGACACCAACCAGGGCGGCGCGACGGTCTTCACCAACTGACCGCGCGAGCAGGTCGGTCACCGGTCCGGCGGTCGGTGACCGGCCCGGGGCACTGATCGGTTCGCCCGAGCCGGTGCCCCGATCGGCGGCCCGGTCGCTTGCCCGATCAGCCGTCGACGCGAGAGCGGCGCCCTCGTCCGCGGAAGTGGAGGGCGGCGCCCACGGCGAGCACCAGGGCCGTGGCGCCGCCCGCCACCAGCAGCGGTACGGAGGTGCCGCTCTCGTCGGTAGTGGAGGCGACGGGGCTGCCGGGGTCGGCCGCCCGCGCGTCGGCCCCGGTGTCGTCGGAGTCGGTGGCCGGTGCCTCGGTGGACCGTGCCGGCGTCGGCGTCGCGGGCTCGGACCCGCCGTCGCCCGGCTTCTGGTCGCCCGCTGTCCCGGCGGCCGGATTCTCGTCCGCCGCCTCCTCGCCCCCGGCCGGCGTCCTCTCCGAACTCCCGCCGCCCGCACCGGAGTCGGCCTGCTTCGCCTTCGGGAACACCACGTCCGAGCACGAGTAATAGGTGTCGACCGTGCTCGTGTTCTGCCAGATCGTGTAGAGCACATGGCGCCCGGTCCGATCGGTCGGCAGTTTCGCCGAGAACCGGTACGAGCCGTTCCGCAGCGGCGGGTCGGTGATCGAGGCGAACGGCTGCTCGGGCAGGTCGGACCACGTCAGCGGCTTCGCGGGGTCGTACCCCGGCTTCGTCAGGAACAGCTTGAAGGTCCCGGTGTGCGGAATCGTCGTCCGGTACGTCAGATCCAGCGTGGTGCCGGGGGAGAGACGGGTCGAGGGCCAGTCGGCGCGGGCCAGGTCGAGCCCCTTGTAGTCCGCGAGCCCTCCGCTGCACAACTGCCCGTCGGGGACGACCTCCCGGTCCCGCCCGTTCACCCCGGCGATCCGCATGTTGTCCCAGGCGGTGAAGGGCGCCCCGTTCGCGGCGACGGCGGCCCGGCACGCCGCCGAGGCCTGACTGCCGCCCTCCGGCGAGCACGCCGAGACCCGGCTCACCGGGTCCGTCGGCGCACCGTGCGCCCAGGCCGGACCGCCGGCGCCCACGGTGAGGAGCAGCGGGGCCACCACGGTGGCTGCGGCGGTCGTGACGGCGCGGCGGCCGGTGCCTGCGGACAAGCGGTACATCCGGTACGTCCGATCCATGGGTTCGAGTGGCTGACGGTCCACGGTGTCGTACGGGACCCACGGAGTCGTACGGGACCCGCGGACGCCGCGTTCAACGGTGCGCCTCTGTTCGACCGGTCGGATCCGGCCATGCGCCGTGCCGGGGGAGAGGGTCGGCAAACCCGGCGAAGCGGCACATCGGGCCCCGACTCCCGGGCGGCGTAGGGGAGTTCCTAGGGGGTCGAGGGTTTTCCCCGTATCCCCATGACCTGGGCTTTGCCTAATGTCATCGCACAGCCGAACCACAGGTAACCCCTGGTGGAAGGCTCGCGCTCGGCCGGTCTTTCAGCGCCATCCCTTTCTGGACCCCCCCGCCGCTTCGATGAAGAAGCGTTTCACCGCCGCTCCTCCCCTGACATGAGCAGGCCACGAAAGGCGAAGCCCTTGCGTACTTCCCCCTCTCGCACCGCTGGACGGAAGCTCATATCCGTCGCCGCGGTCTCCGTCGCCCTGGTGGCGGGCATGACCTCCTCGGTCGCCGTCGCCCAGGCCCCGTCCGCGAAGGCCGACGCCGCCCCCGCCGTGGCCGGCGCCGCCGAGGCCGCGCCCGGCACCGTCGCCGAGCGCCTGATCGTCGGCTACAAGTCCGGTGCCGCCGAGGCCACCTCGAACAAGGCCGCCGACGCCGACGCCGCCGCCAAGGGCAAGGAGGCCGGCGAGAGCCTCGACTTCCAGCGCCGCCTCGGCAGTGGTGCCGCCCTCGTCGACCTCGGCGAGGACCTCACCAAGACGGACGTCGCCGACGTCATCTCCGAGTACCGGGCAGACCCGCAGGTCGCCTACGTTGTCCCGGACCGCCTGAACAAGCCGCAGGCCACCCCGAACGACACCGAGTACACCAAGCAGTGGGACCTCTACGAGTCCACGGCCGGCATGAACCTGCCGGGTGCCTGGGACAAGACCACCGGCACCGGTGTGACGGTCGCCGTCATCGACACCGGTTACGTCGCCCACTCGGACCTCGCCGCGAACATCGTCGGCGGCTACGACTTCATCGCCGACACCACCGTCGCCAACGACGGCAACGGGCGTGACAGCAACCCGGCCGACCCGGGCGACTGGACCGCGGCCAACGAGTGCGCCGCGGGCGAACCGGCCAGCACCTCCTCCTGGCACGGCACCCACGTCGCCGGCACCATCGCCGCCGTCACCAACAACAGCAAGGGTGTCGCCGGCATCGCCTACGGCGCCAAGGTCTCCCCGCTGCGGGTCCTCGGCAAGTGCGGCGGCTACGACTCCGACATCATCGACGCCATCACCTGGGCGTCCGGCGGCACCGTCTCCGGCGTGCCCGCCAACACCAACGTCGCCAAGGTCATCAACATGAGCCTCGGCGGCAGCGGCGCCTGCACCACCGCGACCCAGACCGCGATCAACGCCGCCGTGAACCGCGGCACCACGGTCGTCGTCGCGGCGGGCAACAGCAACGCCAACGCGGCCAACTACTCGCCCGCCAGCTGCTCCAACGTGATCTCGGTGGCGGCCACCAACCGCGCCGGCGCCCGCTCGTACTACTCCAACTTCGGCTCGGTCGTCGACATCGCTGCCCCCGGCGGCGAGACCCGCACCGTCGAGACCGGCGGCATCCTGTCCACGCTGAACGCCGGCACCGCCGGCCCGGGCAGCGAGTCGTACGACTACTACCAGGGCACCAGCATGGCCGCCCCGCACATCGCGGGCCTCGCCGCGCTGCTGAAGTCGGCGAGCTCCGCGCTCACCCCGGCCCAGATCGAGTCCGCGATCAAGACCAACTCGCGTGCTCTGCCGGGCGCCTGCTCGGGCGGCTGCGGCGCCGGTCTCGCCGACGCGGCCAAGACGGTGCAGGCGGTGACCGGTGGTGGCACCACGGGGGGCACCACCTTCACCAACACCACGGCCGTCTCCATCCCGGACAACGGCGCGGCGATCGAGTCCTCGATCTCCGTCACCGGCCGCACCGGCAACGCGCCCTCGGCCCTCCAGGTCGGCGTGGACATCACCCACACCTACCGCGGTGACCTGGTCCTGACCCTGGTGGCCCCGGACGGCTCGACCTACCCGCTCAAGGCCTCCAGCTCGGACTCCGCCGACAACCTCGTCACCACCTACTCGGTGAACGCCTCCAGCGAGGTCGCCAACGGCACCTGGAAGCTGCGGGTCCAGGACGTCGCGGCCGCCGACACCGGCCGCCTCAACAACTGGAAGCTGACCTTCTGAGGCCTGGGCCGCCAGGCCCGCACCCCGGCCGCAGGGCCGGACCGATGGACCGCCACCCCCACTGCGCGGCGGCCGACCGATGCGAGCGGGCATCGGTCGGCCGCCTGCTGCATGCGTGGCGGGCGTTAGCGTATGCGCATGGCGACAGAGAAGTTCGAACCACGTATGACGCCGACCGGGGGGCCATACGAGGCGCCGAGCGGGGAATCGCGGAAGGCGTCGGCCGGGGGATCGCACGGGGCGCCGAGCGGGGGACCGTACGAGACGGCGACCGGGGGATCGCAAGGGGCGTCGGCCGGGGTGCCGGACGTGGCGTCCGCCGGGGAGTTCGGGGCGGCTCCGCTCATGGTGGTGTGCCCCCGCTGCGGAGCTTCGGGCCCGTCGGTGCGTACGGTTCCCGACGCCTGTGCCGCCCCCGACGCCCCGGCCTCCGGCCTCTCCGACCGGCTGGCGAAGGCCCCGGGCACGGAGTCGCGGTTCGACAGCGTCCTGCACTTCCTGGAGGGCATGGTCCTGGCCGCCGTCTGCGCGGGCCTCGCCCAGCACGGCGTCCAGAACGACAAACCCCTCTTCACGATCGGCGGCGCCGTCCTCGCCGTCCTCCTTTTCGTCGGCACCCTGTGGGTGATCCGCGGCGAGGCCCGCGAACGCGCCACCGTCACGGCGGGCAGGCCCCGCGCCGACGAACTCTGGACCCCCGCCCACCACTGCGCGTCCTGCGAGTCCGTGTTCTACCCCACCGGCAGCCCGTGGCCGGGCCCGCTGACGACGGACCAGTTCAGGAAGTACGTCTGGACCGAGGCCGGCTACGGCAAGCAACTCGACGAGCGCCTGCGGCAGTTGGAGCTCCCACCCCGGGCGCCCGCCGGCCCCGCCGCTTCCGGAGGAGCCCCCGACCATGCCTGACAACGCCCCCGTGATCCGCGGCGACGACCCGGCCTCCTTCCCGCACAGCGTCCTCGCCGAACGGCACCCCGCCCTCGTCCGCAAGGTCCAGGAAGCCACACCGTACGGCCCCGAACAGCGCCGCGCGCTGGACGCGTTGCTGCGGAACACCCTCCACGGCACCGTGGAGCCACCGGCCGACGACGACTGGTGGGACACCTGGAACGCCCGCCGCTACGCCGGCCGCTCCTGGTTCTCCCTCCCCTTCCTGGCCGCCGAGAGCTGCTTCTACCGCCAACTCCTGCGTGCCGTCGGCTACTTCGACTCCGGCCCCTGGCAAGGGGTCGACCCGTTCCGCCCCTTCAAACTGGCCGAACTGGACACGCCCGAGGCCGCCGCCGAACTCACCGCCCTCGGCCCCCTGTCGGAGCGCCCCCTTCCCTACCAGCTGAGCGCACTCCTCCACGGCTCCCTCTGGGGCAACCGGGCGGACCTCGGCTTCCGTCTCCAGAGCACCGAGGAGACATCGGCCGACTCCCCGCTGGTCGCCGACGACAGCGAGGCGCTGCTCACCCTGCTGACGGGCCCGGCCGACGGCGCCACCGGCCGCACGCTCTGCCTGGTCGCCGACAACGCGGGCCGCGAACTGATCCCCGACCTCCTCCTCGTCGACCACCTCCTCACCCACGGCCACTTCCACCGCGCCGTCCTGCACCTGAAGCCGTACCCGTACTTCGTCTCGGACGCCACGACCGCCGACACCCTGGACGCGGTGCGCCACCTGGTCGCGGCCAAGACCGACGCGGGGCACCGCCTCCACACCGCGCTCTCCGAGGGCCGCCTGACCCTGCGCACCCACCCCTTCTCCTGCGCCCCGCTGCCCTACGCGGACATGCCCGCCGACCTGCGCGCGGACTTCGCCTCCGCCGACCTGACCCTGATGAAGGGCGACCTCAACTACCGCCGCCTCGTAGGCGACCGCCGCTGGCCCCCCACCACCCCCTTCACCGAGGTCACCGCCTACTTCCCCACCCCGGTGGCCGCCCTCCGCACCCTCAAGTCGGACGTCATCACAGGCCTCACCCCCGAGACGGAGACCACCCTCAACACAGCCGAGGGCGACCGTTGGCGCAGCAGCGGAACGAGGGCCCTGATCCAGCTCAGGACCTAAGGCCGACCGATCCCTGGGGGGAGCGGGGCGCAGCCCCCGCTCCCACCCAGGGGCGCGGGGAACTGCGCGCCCAGCCCCCACCGGACGGACGCTTGGGGGTCGAAGGGGCGCAGCCCCTGGGGATGGGACGGGTAGGGGCGGCGGGGGCGGAAAACTCCCCCACTTTCACGCGATGGTGTGATCATGTGCGCCCATCCGGATGCCGGCCGGAGGCCGCGGGTAGGGCCACGCCCATGACGCAGCCGTTCGAACTCCCGCACTTCTATCTGCCGTATCCCGCACGGCTGAACCCCCACCTCGAAGAGGCCCGCGCGCATTCCTCCGTGTGGGCCCGGGAGATGGGCATGCTGGAGGGCTCCGGCGTGTGGGAGCAGGCGGACCTGGACGCGCACGACTACGGCCTGCTGTGCGCGTACACCCACCCCGACTGCGACGGTCCGGCGCTCTCGCTCATCACCGACTGGTACGTGTGGGTGTTCTTCTTCGACGATCACTTCCTGGAGCTCTACAAACGCACCCAGGACCGCCCCGGCGGCAAGGCCCACCTCGACCGGCTCCCGCTCTTCATGCCGCTGGACCTCTCGACCCCCGTACCGGAGCCGCGGAACCCGGTGGAGGCGGGCCTCGCCGACCTCTGGGCGCGTACGGTGCCGTCGATGTCGATGGACTGGCGCCGCCGTTTCGCGCTGGCCACCGAACACCTGCTCAACGAGTCGATGTGGGAGCTGTCCAACATCAACGAGGGCCGGATCGCCAACCCGGTCGAGTACATCGAGATGCGCCGCAAGGTGGGCGGCGCGCCCTGGTCGGCCGGTCTCGTCGAGTACGCGACCGCCGAGGTCCCGGCCTCCGTCGCGGGGACGAGGCCGCTCAGGGTCCTGATGGAGACGTTCTCCGACGCCGTCCATCTGCGCAACGACCTGTTCTCGTACCAGCGGGAGGTCGAGGACGAGGGCGAGAACAGCAACGGCGTCCTCGTCCTGGAGACCTTCTTCGGGTGCGGCACCCAGCAGGCCGCCGAGACCGTCAACGACATCCTCACCTCCCGGCTCCACCAGTTCGAGAACACCGCGCTGACCGAAGTCCCCGCGCTGGCCCTGGAGAAGGGCCTCACCCCGGCCGAGGTCGCCGCCGTCGCCGCCTACACGAAGGGCCTCCAGGACTGGCAGTCCGGCGGCCACGAGTGGCACATGCGGTCGAGCCGGTACATGAACGAGGGCGCCGAATCCGCACGCGGCCCACTCGACCTCGGCGGCGCGGTCCTCTCCGGCCCCGCCCTGGTCGGCCGCACCGGGTTCGGCCGCGCCGGGTTCGGTACGTCCGCCGCCGACGTGGGGGCCCTGCTCGCGACCGCCGCGGCGGAGCGCCTGCGCGCCCACGCGCATGTGCCGTACGAGAAGGTCGGGCCGTCCCTGCTGCCCGACTTCCACATGCCGTTCCCGTTGCAGCTGTGCCCCCATCTCGACGGCGCCCGGGGCCGCCTCACCCCCTGGATGCACGCGATGGGCATGCTGAGCGAGGGCGTCTGGGACGAGCAGCGGCTCGCCGCCGCCGACCTGCCGCTCTGCGCCGCTGGCCTCGACCCGGACGCCACCCCCGACCAACTCGACCTCAGCTCCCAGTGGTTGGCCTGGGGCACCTACGGCGACGACTACTACCCCCTCGTCTTCGGACACCGCCGCGACCTCGCCGCCGCACGCCTGACCACGGCCCGGCTCTCCGACTGCATGCCCGTCGACGGGGAGCCGGTCCCCGCCCCGGTCAACGGCATGGAACGGGGCCTGGTCGACCTCTGGGCCCGTACGACGGCGGCGATGACCCCCGACGAGCGGCGCGGCCTGAAGGCGTCCGTCGACAAGATGACCGAGAGTTGGGTGTGGGAGGTGTTCAACCAGATCCAGAACCGGATTCCCGACCCGGTCGACTATCTGGAGATGCGGCGCGCCACCTTCGGCTCCGACATGACCCTCAGCCTCTGCCGGATGGGCCACGGTCCGCAGATCCCGCCCGAGGTCTACCGCAGCGGCCCCGTCCGCTCCCTGGAGAACGCGGCCATCGACTACGGGTGCCTCATCAACGACGTCTTCTCCTACCAGAAGGAGATCGAGTACGAGGGCGAGGTCCACAACGCGATCCTCGTCGTGCAGAACTTCTTCGGCTGCGACTACCCGACCGCGCTCGGGGTGATCCATGACCTGATGACCCAGAGGATGCGCCAGTTCGAGCACGTCGTCGCCCATGAACTCCCGGTCGTCTACGACGACTTCGCGCTGTCGCGGGAGGCGCGCACCATCATGGACGGCTATGTGGACGACCTGCGGAACTGGCTGGCCGGCATCCTCAACTGGCACCGGAACGTCGACCGGTACAAGCCCGAGTTCCTCGCCCGCCGGGCCCACGGCTTCGTCCCGGACCGCCCACCGGTGCTCTCCTTCGCCCCGGCGCACGCCGGCTGAGCCGGTGACGGCCGGTGCACGCCGTCGGCGTCGACCGGTTCACACCGGCTGACGCGTCGCCGCCCGGGTCGCGTGCTCGACCGCCGCCCGGGCGAACGCCCGCACGATCGGGTGCGGGCGGCTGCCGTCACCGGCCAGCTCCGGCTGGAACAGCGTCGCCAGGAAGAAGGGATGGCCCGGGAGTTCGGCGATCCGGACGTGCCCGTCCTCGTCGTGCCCGGAGAACCGCAGACCGTGGGCGCGGAGCGTGTCGAGGTGGCGGGTCGGCCCGTACGCGCAGAAGTACCGCTCCACCGACCGCTCGGCGTTCATCACGGACTGCGCGAGCGAGCCGGGTTCGATGACGACCGTCCCCTCGTGCCCGACCAGGGAACACGCGAGCGGCTCGATCAGGAAGTCCTCGGCGCCCGGCTCGTTCTCGGCGTGCGCGACCCGGGTGAGCCCGCAGACGTGCCGGGCGTACTCCAGCAGCGCGTGCTGGAAGCCACCGCACGTGCCCAGGAACGGGATGCCCTCCTCCCGCGCGGTCCGGATCGCGGAGAGCACGCCGGCCTCGCTGCGGTACGGGCTGCCCGGCACCACCCACACCGCGTCGAACCCCCGTACGGCCGCCGCGTCGTCGGCGGCGTCCTCGGAGGGGATCCAGTACGCGTCGAGCACCAGCCGGTCGTGTCCGGCGAGCGCGTCGAGGAGGAGCGGGATCCGGCTGTGCGCGACGACGTCGGGCGACCGGTCGCCGACGACGGCCAGCCGTGCGGGCCGGGCGGACGGGGCGGACCGGCCCGACGGGGCGGACAGGGCCGACGGGGTCGACGGGGTCGTACGGGAAGAGGCGGACTGCGCCACGTTGTTCGTCATGCCCGCCATCCTGGGCGCGGCCCCGACTTCACGTCCAACGATGATTTCTGCACCCCCGATAAGCGTCCCTGATGGCCCGGTGGGTGATGCTGTCCGCCATGGATCCGCATCTGCTGCGTACGTACGTCACCGTGGCCCGGCTCGCCTCCTTCTCCGAGGCCGCGCGCGAGCTGGGCTACACCCAGTCCGCGGTGTCCCAGCACATCGCCGCCCTGGAGCAGGACCTCGGCGCCCCGCTGCTGACCCGGCGCCCCGTCCTCCCGACGGCGGCCGGCGAGCGGCTCCTCGAACACGCCGGGCCGCTGCTGCTGCGTCTGGAGGCGGCCCGCGCCGACGTCGTACGGATCGCGTCCGCACCCGAGCACGGGCTGACGCTCGCGGTGACGCCGACGGCACTCGGCCCCCGGGTCGTCGCCGCGCTGCCCGCCGCCGGGGTGACCCTGCGGACCCTCGCCCGCGACGAGATCCCGGCGGCCGTCGCCACCGGCGCCGCCGACCTCGGCCTGGTCGACGGTCTCGCCGCCCCCAGCGACCCCCTCCGGCTCCCCGACGTGGCACCCCTGACCACCCGGGGCGTCGGCGAGGAACCCGTCTGCGTCCTGCTCCCCGCGGACCACCCCTTCGCACGCCGCCCCGGCCTCCGCCTCACCGACCTCGTCGACGCCCGCTGGCTCGACGCCCCCGGCGCCGGCCTGCCGCTGGACCGGCTCCGCACCGCGAGCGGCACCGGCGGTGTCCGCACCGCCCTGCGCTACGAGGGCACCGACCTGCGCACCCTCACCACCCTCGCCGCCGCCGGACACGGACTGACCGTCCTGCCGCGCGGCTTCGCCGCCGACGTCCCCGGCGCGGTCGCCGTCCCCCTTGTCGCGCCCCGTCTCGTGCACCGTACGGAGATCGTCCACGGCGGTACGCCCGGCGGAGCGGCGGCGGCACTGGTGCGGGAGCTGACCGGACCGGGCCACTCTGAACGCTCGATGTGACGGGGCGTCAGTCTCACTCTTTCGTGGCTCGTCGAGCCGCGGTGCCCCGGGTAGGTCTCCCGCCGGAGGTGGCGACACCATGGAACAGACCGCGTTGCGGCCCAAGCCCATGCCGGGCGGAGAGTCCGGCGGCGACCGCCCGCCCGGCACCGCCCGGCGCCCGCACGCCGCGCCCCGCCGCGCCCGGCAACGACTGATCACCCTGCTGCTCGCCGTGGCCACCTGCGCGGCCCTCGTGCTGTCGGGCGTCGGGCTCGGCACGATGGGCGCCTCGGTGATCGGCATGAGCAGGCTCGCGGAGCTGCGGGAGGCGGCGTCGGGCACCTCGCGTGCGTCGGGCGTACCGGGTGTACCGGCTGTGCCGGGTGTACCGGGTGTGCCCGCCCGCCCGGACGCCGACGGCCGCGCAGGTGACCATGCCGTCCCCAAGTCGGGCCAGGCAGAAGGGAGTTCGGCGGGCGCGGTCATCGGCGCACCCACCCGCCCCACTCTCGGCATCGAAGCCGTCGACGCCCCCGGGGGCGCACGAGGCGGTGGCGCGCTCGTCGTCGGTGTCCACGTCCCCGGCCCCGGCTACACGGCGGGTCTGGTCCGGGGTGACACCGTCCTCGCGCTGGGCGGCACCCGGACCGGCTCGGCCTCCGATCTCGCCCGGGCCGTCACCGCCGCGCGCCCAGGAGTGGCCCTGAAGATCCTCGTCCGGCACGCGAACGGCACCCGGCAGCACCTGGTCGCCGTACCCGGCGTCGTGACCTGACGGACCCTCGCCACCTCCCCGGCCCTCCCCGTCCCTCCGCCGAACGCCTACACGGCGACCCTGAAATGGCTGGTCAGCCGCCCCTCGTCGTCCAGGACGTGGAACGCGAGCCCGGGAGGTGCCTCCCGGTCCGCGACCGCGTCCCCCTCCCAGGGGAGCCGCAGCGTCCAGGTGACCCCGGGGCCGACGACCAGCGGACGCCCGGCGAAGGTGGTCGCGGCCGGTGTGTGGGCGTGTCCGGTGATGATCCCCGCGATCTCCGGCCGGCGGGCCAGCAGGCGGCCGAGCTTCGCGGACTGGCCCAGTCGGTACCCGTCCGGCAGCGGATGGTGCAGGGCCGCCGGCGGGTGGTGGAAGGCGAGCAGGACGGGCCGGTCGCCGTCGAGTCCGTCCAGGGTCTCCTCGATCCAGGCGTAGGTCTGAGCGTCCAGCTCGCCCTCGTCCTGCCCCGGGATGCTGGAGTCGCACATCAGTACGGCGGCGTCCGCGAAGACGTGCACGCTGTTGACCGGCCCGTCGGCGGGCGGCTCCCCGAGCAGCGCCTTGCGGTAGGGCGCCCGGCGGTCGTGGTTGCCCGGGCAGGTCAGCACCGGGAAGGGCGCCCCGCCCTCGCGCAGCCCGAGCAGGCGCGCCGCCTCCTCGTACTCGGCCTCCGTGCCGTGGTCCGCGATGTCCCCGGTCACCAGGAGCGCGTCCACCCGACCCGGCAGTCCCCACAGCACATCCCGTACCCGCTCGGCCCGCCGGGTGGCCCGGTCGCTCCCGTCCAGATGCAGATCACTGATGTGCGCGAGTACGAGCATCGTCGTACGCCTCCCTCGGGGCGTTGCCTTAATGGAACGCTCGAATCCAAGCATTAGTTCTAATGGCGAGGCAACCCGCAAGCATTAGTGGGGTGAGGGTGGCACGATGGCGGGATGCTGAGCAGCCTTCTCGCCTTTCTCGGCGCCTGTGCCCTGATCGCCGCCTCGCCCGGCCCCAGCACGGTGCTGATCATCAAGGAGTCCCTGCGCAGCAGGCGCGCCGGCTTCCTGACCGTGCTCGGCAACGAGACCGGGGTCTTCGTCTGGGGCGTCGTCGCCGCGTTCGGTCTGACCGCGCTGCTGGCCGCCTCCGAGCTGGCGTACGACGTGATGCGTATCGTCGGCGCGGTCGTCCTCGTCGTCTTCGGCGTCCAGACCCTGTGGCAGGCACGCCGTACGAAGGGGCCGTCGGAGAACGTGGGGGAGGCGGCCGGGAAGAGCGGCTGGGCGTCGTACCGGGGCGGGCTGCTGCTCAACCTCGCCAATCCCAAGGCGGCGATCTTCGCGCTGTCGTTCCTGCCGCAGTTCGTGCCCGAGGGCGCGCCCCATCTGCCCACCATGGTGGGGCTCGCCGCGCTGTGGGCGGTCTTCGAGATCGGCTACTACGGCCTCTACGTCTGGTTCGTCGGCCGGATGAAGGCCCTGCTGTCGCGCGCGGGGGTGCGCCGGCGGCTGGAGCAGGTCTCCGGCGGCGTGTTGCTGCTCCTCGGCGCCCGTCTCGCGCTGGAGAGCTGACACCGGGCTGTACGACAGTTGACGCCACGCGCCAATCGGCTCGCGTGCGCTGCGACGGAGGGGCAGGATGCTGCCCGTAGCCCCAGGGAACTCCGAGCACACGGAGGCATGGATGACCGGCACACCCAGCGACGGCCCCGCGACCGCCACGCCCGCCACCGTGCCCGAGGCCGCCTCGCCCGGTGTGCCGCCCGCCGCCTTCACCACCGACGACTACCGGGCCCGGATGCGGCGCGCGGCGCGAGCCGCGGCGGACGCCGGGCTCGACGGGCTGCTGGTCGCGCCCGGCCCGGACCTGGTGTGGCTGACGGGACACCGGCCGCCCGAGACCGAGCGGCTGACGATGCTGGTGCTGCGCGACGGCGCGGACCCGGTGCTGGTGGTGCCCACCCTGGAGGCCCCCGACGCCGCCGAGGCCCCCGGCGGACCCGCGCTGGTCCTGCGGGACTGGACCGACGGCAAGGACCCCTACGAGGCGGCCGTCTCCGTGCTCGGCCCCCGGGGTCGCTTCGGCGTCAGCGACAACGCCTGGGCCCTGCACCTGCTGGGGCTGCAGCGCCGGCTGCCCGGCATGACGTTCCTCGCGCTCACCGAGACGCTCCCCATGCTCCGGGCCGTGAAGGACGCGGCCGAGCTGGAGCGGATGGCGGCGGCGGGCGCGGCGGCCGACCGGGCGTACGAGGAGATCCGGCAGGTGCCCTTCGCCGGGCGCCGCGAGACCGACGTCGCTGCCGATCTCGCCGACCTGCTGCGGCGGTTCGGGCACTCCCAGGTGGACTTCACCATCGTCGCCTCGGGCCCCAACGGCGCCAACCCGCACCACGAGGCCGGCGACCGGGTCATCGGGCACGGCGACATGGTCGTCCTCGACTTCGGCGGACTCAAGGACGGCTACGGCTCCGACACCTCGCGCACGGTCCACGTCGGCGAACCCGCCGCCGAGGAGCGCGAGGTGCACGACCTGGTGCGGGCCGCCCAGGAGGCGGGATTCCGCGCCGTACGGCCCGGCGCGGCCTGCCAGGACGTCGACCGGGCCGCCCGCGCGGTCATCACCGAGGCCGGGTACGGCGACCGCTTCATCCACCGCACCGGGCACGGCATCGGCGTCACCACCCACGAGCCGCCGTACATGATCGAGGGGGAGGAGCGGCCCCTCGTGCCCGGCATGTGCTTCTCGGTCGAGCCCGGCGTCTATCTGCCGGGCCGTTTCGGAGTCCGCATCGAGGACATCGTGACGGTCACGGAGGACGGCGGCCGGCGCCTCAACAACACCCCCCGGGAGATGGCGATAGTCGACTGACCCGGCGCCGACCGGCTCTCCCGCTCACGCTCTTCAGCTCCTGCTCACGCTCTCCCGCTCCCCAGATCTCCCGAACCCCGGACGACGGCGCGACCATGACCCAGGCACCGACACCCACCGCGGACAGCGTCCGCAGGCTGGTCCGTTCCCTGCTGAAGAACGGGGAGGGCAGACCCGGCGGCAAGGGCGGCGACGGCCCCGAAGTGCGGCCCGTCGCCGGGGACGACACCCACGGCACCTGGTGGGTCGGCACCCGCCATGTGCTGCGCCTCGCGACCGACCGGCACGCCGTCGGGCGGCAACGACGCGAACTGCGGCTGCGGGACCTGGTCCGTCCGCACATCGGCGTCGCCGTCCCGGTGAGCGTCGCGCACGGGGAGTGGGCCGGCGGGCTCACCTACACGCTCGACACGCGGCTGCCCGGCGGCACGGCCGAGGAGCACGAGGTGTCCGCCGTGGGCGAGGCCGATCTGGCGGCGCTCCTCACGGGGCTGCGCGAGGTGCCGCAGCGGCAGGCCGAATCGCTCGGGGTGCCCCGGCTGGCTCCGCGCCTGCTGGAGGGGTTGCGTACGGCGGCGGCGCGGGCGGCGAGCGAGCTCGCCGAGGCCGACGAGTTCGACGCGGCGCGGCTCGGGCAGCTGACGCCGGCGACGGCGGCGCAGCTGGCGGCGCCGGGCGCGGTTCTGGTCCACCACGGGCTGACCGGTGACCATCTCGTCGTCAGTGCCGACGGTCGGGTGCGGGGGGTGCTGGGCTGGGGCGACGCGGCCGTCGGTGACCCCGCCGAGGACATCGCCGGGCTTGCCGCGGCCGTCGGCTCACCTGCGGCGGTGCGGGCCGCGACGCTGGCCGGGTACGGGGCGCGGCCCTGTCTGCGGGGGCTCTGGCTGGCTCGCTGCGACACGGTCGTTCGATTGGCCGAGGGTTTGCGGGGGCGTGGGGTTGGGGCGCGGCCGCCGGTGCCGGTGCTTCGTGATCGTCTGCGGCGTACGTGGGAGCCGATTCTGTTGGAGCGGGTGACCGATTTGCGGGGTGAGGATTGAGGAGCCGGCCGGTGTGGGCTGCGCCCGCCAGCTCGGGGGCGCGTGTCGGACGGCGGCTGCGGGTCGTGTGGGGCTGATCGCGCAGTCCCCGGCGCCCCTTGAGGGCCTGCGGCCCCCAGGACCCGCGCCCTCGCGCCGTGCTGTGTTCACTCCGCCGTCAGGATCACGCACGACTCGCCGCCCAGGGTCAGTGAGCCGTCGGCGCCCGGTGGTTCCGCCGGGTCCCAGGAGGCCAGGACGTGGGCGTGGGGGACGCCCACCGGGATGGTCGTCGTCTGCTTGCCCAGGTTCAGGGCCACGAGGATGTCGCCCCGGCGGAAGCCGAACCAGCGGGTCTCCTCGTCGTGGGCGACCTTGACGTCGGAGAGGTCGGGGTCGGAGAGGTCGGGGTGGGAGCGGCGGAGGGCGATGAGGGTGCGGTACCAGGACAGGACGCGGGCGTGGGGCTCGCGTTCGGGTTCGGACCAGTCGAGGCAGGAGCGGTCGCGGGTCGCCGGGTCCTGCGGGTCGGGGACGTCCTCCTCGGCCCAGCCGTGCTCCGCGAACTCCCGGCGCCGGCCCCGCCGTACGGCCTCCGCGAGCTCCGGATCGGTGTGGTCGGTGAAGAACTGCCACGGCGTGGACGCGGCCCATTCCTCGCCCATGAAGAGCATCGGCGTGAAGGGTCCGGTGAGGACGAGCGCCGCCGCGCAGGCCAGCAGACCGGGGGAGAGGGTCGCCGAGAGACGATCGCCCTGGGCGCGGTTGCCGATCTGGTCGTGGGTCTGGGTGTAGCCCAGCAGCCGGTGCGCGGAGACGCTCGACCGGTCCAGGGGGCGGCCGTGGCGGCGCTCCCGGAAGGACGAGTACGTGCCGTCGTGGAAGAACCCGCCCGTCAGGGTCTTCGCCAGGCCCGCTGGACCGGCGTCCGCGAAGTCCGCGTAGTAGCCCTGGGACTCGCCGGTCAGCGTGGTGTGCAGGGCGTGGTGGAAGTCGTCGTTCCACTGGGCGTGCAGGCCCAGGCCGCCCTGGGCGCGGGGGGTGATCAGGCGCGGGTCGTTGAGGTCCGACTCGGCGATCAGGAACAGCGGTCGGCGCACCTCCTCGGCGAGGGCGTCCACCGCCGTGGACAACTCCTCCAGGAAGTGCAGCGCGCGGGTGTCCCTGAGCGCGTGGACCGCGTCCAGCCGCAGCCCGTCCAGGCGGTAGTCACGCAGCCAGGCGAGCGCGCTCTGCAGGAAGTACGCCCGGACCTCGTCCGAGCCGGGCGCGTCCAGGTTGACCGCCGCGCCCCACGGCGTGTGGTGCCGCTCGGTGAAGTACGGCCCGAAGACGGGCAGGTAGTTGCCGGACGGGCCCAGATGGTTGTGCACGACGTCGAGGACCACACCGAGGCCCAGCCCGTGCGCCGTGTCCACGAACCGCTTCAGCGCCTCGGGACCGCCGTACGGTTCGTGCACGGCCCACAGCGAGACGCCCTCGTAACCCCAGCCGTGCGTCCCGGGGAAGGGGCACAGCGGCATCAACTCGACGTGGGTGACGCCCAGTTCGACGAGGTGACCGAGGCGTGCGGCCGCCGCGTCCAGGGTGCCCTCGGGGGTGTACGTGCCGACGTGCAGCTCGTAGAGGACCGCGCCCGGCAGCCCGCGCCCGGACCACTCCGCGCGCCAGGTGTACCGCCCGTGGTCGACGACAGCGCTCAGCCCGTCGGGGCCGTCCGGCTGGCGGCGCGAACGCGGGTCGGGGCGCACCGGGCCGTCGTCGACGGCGAATCCGTACCGGGTGCCGTCCTCGCCCTCCGCCTCGGCCGTCCACCAGCCCGGTCGCTCCGGGTCGCGCTCCATGGCGTGCGTGGCGCCCGCCCGGTGGAGGGTCAGTCGGTCGGCCTGCGGTGCCCACACCTCGAACTGCACGGAACGGTTCTCCCTCGGCTGCCGGTCGTGGTCCTGGGTAGTCAGGGGGTTGCCCGTCCATCGTGCGGCAAACGAGATCGGCGCGCGCTCGGATCGGTGCTTTTCACCACGCGAGTCGTGGCGCCCTCCCGCATGTCTGCCGCACGTCCGCCCGCATGTCCGCGGATGGTCACCGTTTACGGGTTGTCTGGACACCTCCCGCCCCGCTGACCGACAATCACCAGCGTGACGTCGTCCTTCGAGTTCCACACGTACCCCGCGCGGCTGTCGGACGCGGAGCGCGACCGCGCGCTGAGGGTGCTCCGTGACGGCGTCGCGCTGGGCCGCCTGTCCCACGACACGTTCATCCGGCGGATGGAGCTGGCGCTCACCGCCCGCCGCTCCGACGAACTCGCCGCGCTCACCGCCGACCTGCCCGCCGAGAACCGCTGGTCCCGGCTGGTGCTCGGCACCGTCGGCGCGGTGTCCGGCTTCGGCGTGAAGCTGCGCCGGGCCTGGCAGGCCGAGCGGCTCCCCAAGCTCCAGCTGCCGCACCCGGCGGGCGGCCACGCCCTGCGCATAGGCCGCGACCCGGCGAACGGGCTCCGGCTCAGCCACGAGACGGTCTCCCGGGTGCACGCCGAGCTGAGCCGGCAGGGCGGCATGTGGATCCTGCGCGACCTCGGCTCCACCAACGGCACCACCGTCAACGGCCGTCGGGTGATCGGCGCGGCCGTCGTCCGCGACGGCGATCAGGTGAGTTTCGGCCGCATGGTCTTCCGTCTCTCCTCGCAGTGACCTTGTGACGGGCCCCACGGCAAAGCTCTGGCCTGGGATTTACCCAGCGAGTTTGTCAACTTCCCTCCCGTTCCGGAGTGTTGACGTACGTTCTCGGCCATGACTGACTGTGGTGACACCATGCACACCAGGTGAACCGACGGCACCACATTCGTGGAGGTGTGCCCTGCCGCCCCTCCTCCGCTACCCGACCGTGGACGAGCTGACCGCCCGCGCCGCCGCCCTCGTCGCCCGCCATCCGCACCGCGCCCGACTGCGCCGCGTGGGCACCTCACGGGCGGGCACACCGATGTGGCTGCTCTCCGTCGGACACGGCACCCGCCACACCCTGATCGTCGCCGGCCCGCACGCCAACGAGCCCGTGGGCGGCGCCACCGTCCTGAGGCTCGCCGAACGGGCGCTGGCCGACCCCCGGTTGAGCGAGGCCGCCGACACCACCTGGAACCTGCTGCTGAGCCTCGACCCCGACGGCTCCCGCCGCAACGAGGGCTGGCTGCGCGGCCCGTACACCCTCGGCCACCACTTCCGGCACTTCTTCCGCCCCGGCTTCCTCGAACAGCCAGAGTGGCTGCCCGACGGCGCGGCCGGCGCCGTGCTGCCGGAGACCCGCGCCCTGCTCGACCTCCAGGACGAACTGCGGCCCTTCTTCCAGTGCTCCCTGCACGGCGTCGACGTCGGCGGCGGCTTCGTCGAACTGACCCGGGACCTGCCGGGCCTCGCCGAGCGCGTGGCCCGCATCGCCGCCCGCCTCGGCATCCCGCGCGAGCTGCGCCCGTACGACACCCTGTACTGGCCCTGCCTCGGCCCCGCCGTCTACCGCATCCCACCCCCGCGCCGGGGCGATCTGGCCGCCGCCATCACCGAGGCGGCCGTCGAGTCCACCTGGTTCCACCCGCACCGCCACGGCACGGTCACCGCCGTCGTCGAGGCGCCGATGTGGGGCGTGGCCGCCGTCGAGGACGACTCCCCGGCGCCGGACGCCGACGCCGTGCTGCGCACCGTCAGCGGTGTCCTGCGCCATGACACCCGGCTCCTGGAGGACCTCCTCGCCCGCGTCCGCCCCACGGTGAGCGGCACCCCGGACGCGGCCCGGCTCCTCGCCCCGGTCGACGACTACGTCCTGGTCGGGCCGGGCCTCGCCGACTCCTGGGACCCCGACGTCCACGACGGCGCCGCCCGGCCGCTGCCCGCGCTCGACACCGCCCGGCTCACCACCCTCGCCATCTCCGGCCGCCGGGTCGCCCTGCGCACCGCCGGACTGCTGCACCAGCTGGTGACCCGCGCCGGACACGACCCGACCGGCGCGCTGCCCGAGCTCGACCGCCTGATCGACGCGTGGTGCGCCGACTACCGCGACGGCTACGGGGCCCGCTGGATCCCCGTCGCCCGCCAGGCGGAGTACCAGGCCCGTGTGGTCCTCGCCGCGTTCGAACTGGCGGCCGGGCGTCCGCACTTGGCCGGGCCGCCCGCCCCGCAGCCGCCCTGCCCGGACCCACGTGCGGAATCCCGCGCGGAATCCCGTGCGGACACCCGTGCGGACTCCCATTCGGGTGAGCAGGGATGGAGTTCCGAGCCCGCCGTGCCGATGCACCGGGAATGACGAACCCCACCCTCGCGGTACGCGGCGGCCTGCTCGCCGCCCTCGCCCTCCTCACCCTCGGCGCCTCGGCCCCCGACCGGACGACCGCCGTACAGAGCGACTGGCTCTACGTCACCCTCACCCGGGGCGACGCCCGCTCCTCCGACACCCGCGGCACCCTCCTCCTCTGCGACCCGCCCCAGGGCCACGGCCGTGCCGCCCAGGCCTGCGCGGAACTCCGGCGGACCGAGGGCGACATCACCCGCATCCCGCACCGCGACACCATCTGCACCGAGATCTACGCCCCCGTACGCGCCACGGCGGAGGGCCAGTGGGGCGGCCGCCAGGTCGCCTACGAGCAGACCTTCGCCAACCCCTGCGTGATGGCGGCCCGCACGGGGGCGGTGTTCGCCTTGTCGGACTGATGACCACCGGCTCTTCGAGGGGCGCGGGGAACCGCGCGACGAGCCACGACGCACCCGCACTCGCCCGACGGCATGACGAGGCAGCCCAGTAGGCGAATCAAGCCGCCTCAGCCCTCTACCCCACCCCGCGCACACACCGCCGCCGCCAACACCGTCCGCACCTGATGCTCGACCTGGTCCCCCACCGGCACCCACCGCGCACGGAACCGGTCGGTGAAGGACTCGCACCACTCGGCGACGAGCTCCTCCAGGAGGGGCGCCCCCGGGTCGTCGGCCTCCCTCAGCACCCGCAGCAGCATCGCCGCCGCCCGCAGCGGAAGCCGCCGCCCGAACGCGTCCACACTGCCCACGTACGCCGTCGACAGATCCGGCGGCGGCCCGTCCCGCCAGTCCCGGGCGAGCCCCGGCACCAGCGCCAGCGCCCACCGGGCGGCCCGCAGCAGCGGTCCCTCGGGACCCGGCAGCCGGGGCAGCGCCTCGGCGAGGACCCGCTCCACCCGGCCCGCGTCCGTCACGAGCCGCCGGGCCAGGTGCCGCAGCGCCGCCGCCGGGGCCGGATGCGGGGCGGTGTCGTCCACCAGGTCGCTCGCCCACATCGGCACCTCGACGACCGCCGTCAGACCGCCGTACCGGTGGGCGTGGTACCAGGTGCTGTGGCGCGCGTCGTCCGGCATGCTCGGGTACGCCGCGAGGCCGCCGGGCCGTGGCATCACGAACACCCCGGGCCCGGACACGGGCCAGCCGGCGGCGTCGGACGCGCCTCGCTCCACCGGTATGCCCAACTCCGCCGCCGACTTGGCGAACGGCTCGGCGAGCCCCGGCACGTCCTTCGTCAACTGCACCCAGCTGCCGCCCAGATCGGTGCCGTGCAGGGTCACCTGGAGGTAGGGCCGCACCTCGTCCAACACCCCCATCAGGGCGTACGTCTCGGGCGGCAGCCGGTCCGGCGGCAGCACGGACGGCGACCACTCCGGCTGCTCGGGGCCGGCCGGCCGGAAGAACCCGAGGTGGTAGTCGAGGAGCGTGCGCGGCAGGGGAGTGGTGTGCAGGCTCGCCCCGTCCGGGTCCGCGCAGAGCACGAAGTGCCAGGACACATCGGACCGCAACGACCGTTCCCGCAGCACCCGTTCGGCCAGCGCGAGCACGGTGGAGCCGCCGGTCGGCTCATTGGCGTGGGCGCCCGCGACGACCAGGACGGCGCGTCTCGCGTGCCCCACGGACAGCAGCCGCAGCGGGCGGCCGGCCCGTGAGAAGCCGATGCTCCGCAGCGCGCACAGCCCTGGTCGACGGACCGTCAGGGTTCTCGCGGCCGCTTCCAGTTCAGCCACCGTGGGATAACCGAGCTCCGACAGCAGACCCACCCCCGTCCTGTCCGCCTGGCACCGGAGTCCGCACGCCCGGCCGGGCCGAGCGGGGGACGTACCCAGTGTCGCCGCGCCGAAGGGGCGGCTCCCAGGGGCGCCCGGTCGCATTCACCGTCACCCGCTACGGGAACCGTCACTCCCGCCGCCTGCCGGGGCAGGAGAGGCATCCTCACGCGCCGACCCGCTCCAGCAGTGCGACCGGCAGGGCCCCGAAGAGCTCGGCCAGCCGCACCTCGCCCGTGAACTCCCGCTCCCCGCCCAGCACATCGGCCCATCGCCCGGCGGGCAGCGTGAGCCGGGTGTCGCCCCAGCCGCCGGCCTCGGCCAGCCGCAGCGACAGCCGGGTCACCGCCGTGACCACCTCCCCCGAGCGGGCGAAGGCCACACAGTGCCCGGCAGCCACCCCCTCCGCCGCCAGCGGCGCGTACGTCGCCGCCTCCCCGAAGACCTCCGGCTGCCGCCCGCGCAGCCGCAGCGCCGCCCCGGTGAGCCGGAACTTCTCCGACGCCTCCTCGTGCGGTGCGAAGGCCCGGCGGTTGTCCGGGTCCACCAGGGCGCGGTACTCGGCCTCCGTCCCCTGGTACACGTCCGGCACCCCCGGCATCGTCAGCTGCACCAGGGCCGCGCCGAGCGCGTTCGCCCGCACATGGGGCGCCAACTCCTCGCGCAGCGCGGCGACCCGGGCGTCCAGGGCCGGCCCCCGTGCGACGAAGTCCGCCACCTCCCGCTCGTACGCCGGGTTCTGCTCGGTCCAGGAGGTGTGCAGCCCGGCCTCCCGCACATGCTTCAGCAGGGCACCCTGAAGGCGCTCCTCGGCCGCGGGGCCGAGCCCGAACGCCGTCTGCCACGCCGCCCACGCCAGCTGCGGATCCGGTACGTCCGCGCCGTCCTGTGTCACCTCCGCCACCAGGTCGGCCCACCGCTCCGGGCACTGCGCGAGCACCGCGATCGCCGCCCGTACGTCCGCGCTGCGCTTGGTGTCATGCGTCGACAGCACGGTGCCCGTGGCAGGCCAGTCGCGCTGGACCCGCGCGCAGTAGGCGTGGAAGTCCTCCGGCGACACGGCCGGGCTCCCCGGATCGCCGCCCACCTCGTTCGCCGACAGCAGCGGAACGTAGCGGTAGAACGCCGTGTCCTCCACCGACTTCGCCCGCAGCGCCGACGAGGTCTGCGCGAACCGCGCCCGGAACTCCACATGGTCCGGCTCGTCGCTCCGGCCCAGCACCAGATTCCGCACGGCGTCCACCGACCGGGCCTCCTCGGGCACCACGAACAGCGCGCGTGCCTCGGCCGCGGCGTCCTCGGTGACGACGCGGGAGGCGTCCTCGGAGGCGTACGGCCGGTACACCTCCATCCGCGCGAGCAGCTCGCACAGCGCGGTGCGCAGCGCCCACGGCGCCTGGTCGCGCAGGGAGAGATCGGGGGAGCGCTCGCACAAGCGGTGCGCCACCCGGGTGAGCCGTTCCACCTCCGCGACCAGCTCGTGCGTGAGCACCCGGTACGCGGCCCGCCGCACGGTCGCGTCCCACTCCCCGCCCCGGTCGGACTGCGCCGCCGTGAACCGCTGGTACTGCCCCAGCAGTTCACCCGCTCCCGCCGGTTCGGTGAACAGCCCGTCGACGTGCCGCAGCGCGTCGTAGCCGGTGGTCCCCGCGACCGGCCACGCCCCGGGCAGCGCCTCGCCGTCGGCCAGGATCTTCTCGACGACGGTCCACCGCCCACCGGTCGCCCCGTGCAGCCTGCGCAGATAGGCGTCGGGGTCGGCGAGCCCGTCGGGGTGGTCGATCCGCAGCCCGTCGACGACCCCCTCGTGCAGCAGCTGGAGGACCTTCGCATGGGTCGCGTCGAACACCTCCGGGTCCTCGACCCGCACCCCGATCAGCTCCGAGATGCTGAAGAACCGCCGGTAGTTCAACTCCGTACGGGCCAGCCGCCACCACACCGGCCGGTACCACTGCGCGTCCAGCAGCTGCGGCAGCGGCAGCTTCTCGGTGCCCTCCCGCAGGGGGAAAACATGGTCGTAGTACCGCAGCTCCCGCCCGTCCACCACGAACTGCTCGATCTCCGCGCCCAGCGGCCCGCCGAGCACCGGCAGCAGCATCCGCCCGCCCTGCGCCTCCCAGTCGATGTCGAACCACCGCGCGTACGCCGACCCCGGCCCCTCCCGCAGCACCTCCCACAGCGCCCGGTTGTGCCGGGGCGCCATGGCCATGTGGTTGGGCACGATGTCCAGGACGAGCCCGAGCCCATGGGCACGCGCGGTCCGCGCCAGCTCCCGCAGCCCCTCCTCACCCCCCAGCTCCTCCCGCACCCGCCCGTGATCGACCACGTCGTACCCGTGCGACGACCCGGGCACGGCCTCCAGCACGGGGGACAGGTGCAGATGGGAGACACCGAGCGAGGCGATGTAGGGCACGGCGGCCGAGGCGGCGGAGAAGGGAAAGTCGGGCTGGAGCTGGACCCGATAGGTGGCGACAGGCACGACAGAGGTCATGAAGTCCTACGTACCCGCCAGACGAGCTTTGGAGCACCCTGACACGCGACGACGCCTGCTGCTTTTAGGGGCGCGGGGCTGTATCGATGTGCGGCTCCGCCGCGTGGGCGCGACCAGCCACACACGGCTCGCACCCCGCAACGAACAGCCACCCCGCACGGCGAATGCCGCAATCCACATCTACGTCGGCCTCCGGAACACCACCAGACTCCGGTCCACCAACTCCACCCGCTCCCCGGCCGCCACCTTCACCCCGTCCACCGGCACCGCGTCCTCCCGCCCCGTGTCCACCACCATCTGCCACTGCGGCCCATGGTTGACCGGCACCACGAACTCCAGGGACTGCGCGGACGCGTTCACCATCAACAGGAAGGAGTCGTCGCTGATCCGCTCACCGCGCGGACCCGGCTCGGAGATCGCGTTCCCGTTCAGGAAGACGCTCAGCGCCCCCGCCTGCGTCGAGTCCCAGTCCCGCTGCGTCATCTCCCGCCCGTCGGGCGTGAACCACGCGATGTCCGACAGCTCGTCGTGCGTCCCCTCCACCGGCCGGCCGTGGAAGAAGCGGCGCCGCCGAAAGACCGGATGGTCCTTCCGCAGCCACACCATCGCCCGCGTGAACTCCAGCAGATCCCCGAACGGCGCGTCCTCGTCCCCGTCCTCGCCGGACGGCCACGGCACCCAGGAGATCTCGTTGTCCTGGCAGTACGCGTTGTTGTTGCCGCCCTGGGTCCGCGCGAACTCGTCGCCGTGGCTGAGCATCGGCACGCCCTGCGACAGCATCAGCGTCGCGATGAGGTTCCGCATCTGCCGGACCCGCAGGGCCGTCACCCCGGGGTCGTCCGTCTCGCCCTCGGCCCCGCAGTTCCAGGAGCGGTTGTGGCTCTCGCCGTCCCGGTTGTCCTCCCCGTTGGCCGCGTTGTGCTTCTCGTTGTAGGAGACGAGGTCCCGCATCGTGAAGCCGTCGTGGCAGGTCACGAAGTTGATGGAGGCCAGCGGGCGCCGTCCGTCGTCCTGGTAGAGGTCGGAGGAGCCGGTCAGCCGGGACGCGAACTCCGCGAGCGTGCGCGGCTCGCCCCGCCACAGGTCCCGCACCGTGTCCCGGTACTTGCCGTTCCACTCGGTCCACAGCGGCGGGAAGTTCCCCACCTGGTAGCCGCCCTCGCCGACGTCCCAGGGCTCGGCGATCAGCTTCACCTGGGAGACCACCGGGTCCTGCTGGACGAGGTCGAAGAACGACGACAGCCGGTCCACCTCGTGGAACTGCCGGGCCAGGGTCGCGGCCAGGTCGAAGCGGAACCCGTCGACATGCATCTCGGTGACCCAGTACCGCAGAGAGTCCATGATCAGCTGCAGCACGTGCGGAGACCGCATGAGCAGGGAGTTGCCCGTGCCGGTCGTGTCCATGTAGTAGCGCGGATCGTCGGTGAGCCGGTAGTACGAGGAGTTGTCGAGACCCTTGAACGACAGGGTTGGACCCAGGTGGTTGCCCTCGGCGGTGTGGTTGTAGACCACGTCGAGGATGACCTCGATCCCGGCCTCGTGCAGGGCCCGGACCGCCGACTTGAACTCCAGCACCTGCTGACCCCGGTCGCCCCAGGAGGCGTACGCGTTGTGCGGGGCGAAGAAGCCGATGGTGTTGTAGCCCCAGTAGTTGCTGAGGCCCATGTCGGCCAGCCGGTGGTCGTTCACGAACTGGTGCACGGGCATCAGCTCCAGCGCCGTGACCCCTAGTTCGGTCAGATGTTCGATGATCGCCGGGTGGGCGAGCGCCGCGTAGGTGCCGCGCAGCTCCTCGGGCAGCCCCGGGTGCCGCATCGTGAGGCCCTTGACGTGGGCCTCGTAGATCACCGTGTGGTGGTACTCGGTGCGGGGCCGCCGGTCGTCGCCCCAGTCGAAGTACGGGTTGACCACGACCGAGGTCATCATGTGCGGTGCCGAGTCGAGGTCGTTGCGCTCCTCCGGCGCCCCGAAGTGATAGCCGTACACCTCCTCGCCCCAGGTGATCGAGCCGCTGATGGCACGTGCGTACGGGTCGAGCAGCAGCTTCGCGGAGTTGCAGCGCAGCCCCCGCTCCGGCGCGTACGGGCCGTGCACACGGAAGCCGTACCGTTGCCCCGGCATCACGCCGGGCAGGTACGCGTGCCGCACGAACGCGTCCGTCTCGCGCAGTTCCACCGCCGTCTCGGAGCCGTCGTCGTCCAGCAGACACAGCTCTACTCGGTCCGCGGCCTCCGAGAAGACCGCGAAGTTGGTACCGGCGCCGTCGTACGTTGCGCCGAGCGGATACGCCTGTCCAGGCCAGACCTGCATGGATACGACTCTTCCAGTTGTCGCGCGCCACTGGGGGCGACTCCGGGGGGAGTCTCCCCCAAACTGATGCAACCTCCTAGGACATACGTCCCTCATGCCCAGCGATGGACACTTCGTGACGCTCCGAGGACCACCGGTGTCGGTCCCGGTGGCCCGATCGCTATGAATCGGCTCACTCCTCGCGCGGTGACACCCCGGAACGGGCAGGTCGCGTGCGGTAGTTGAGCAACGACCTGTCCATCCGGCTGTATCGTCACCCGCTACCGGAGTACCCTTCCTTGATCGTTGCGTAGGGGTGAGCTCGGGGGAGCGGAAGGCGGTGCGTGGGTGGGCTCGGGAGGGCTGGAGTTGCCTCCTGGTGACGCGGGCGACACGGGTCACGAGGGGGACCCCACGGATGTCCCACCCGGCGCGGTGTCCCTGGCGCGGCCGATGGAGCGGGGCTCCATCGGCCCGGAGCTGGACTGGAACGCCGACGCCTGGCTCGAAGTGCGTACGCGCGCCCAGCGGGCCGGCCGCGCCTACATCTGGCTGAACCTCGTCGAACAGCGGCTGCGCGCCGTGGTGGCCGCCGTGCTGCGGCCCATCTACGAGCCCGTCCACGGCGACGACTGGGTGGTCGCCGCCGCCGGACCCGCCGGACAGGAATGGGTGCAGCGGGCCGTCGCCGTCCGCGAGGTCAGCCGCCGCAAGGGCTATCTGCTCGACCCGGCCGACGACAACGTGCTCAGCTTCCTGACCCTCCCGCAGCTGCGCGAGCTGATGGTGCAGCACTGGCCCTGCTTCGAGCCGTACGTCGACGAGCGGCGCGACGTGGAACTGGCCCTGGACGAGCTGGAGGTCACCCGGAACGTCGTCTCCCGCAACCGGGCCCTCTCCGAGGCCGTCCTCGCCCAGGCCGAGCGCGCCTCCGCCAAGCTGCTGGAGATCCTGGGCGCCGGCAGCGACGTGCCCTCCGCGCGCCGGCTGCCCGTCGACGCGGTCGAGGACCTGATCGGCGACCGGTACGCGGACGTCGTCGGCGTCCACCCCGACCGGGTGCGGCTGCTGCGGCAGTTCCCCGCCGAGGACCTCTTCGGCGGTGCCCGCCGCCTCGACGCCATCGGCATAGGCCTGAACCTCCTCGTGCAGAACTTCTCCGGGCGGCGGCTGGTGCGGCTCGCCGAGTCCGGCTGCCGGGTGCGGCTGCTCTTCCTCAACCCCGCCTCCAGCGCGGTGAAGCGGCGCGAGCGCGAACTGGGCATAAAACGCGGGGAGTTGAGCCGTGCGGTGGAGATGAACATCCTCCATATGCGCCGGGTCCGCTCCAAGCTGCGCGACCCCGGCGCCTTCGAGATCCAGGTCTTCGACGAGACCCCGCGCTTCACCGCGTACCTCGTCGACGGCGACGGCTCGGACGGGGTCGCCGTCGTCCAGACCTATCTGCGGCGCACCCGGGGAATGGAGGCGCCGGTGCTCGTCCTGCGCGGCGGCAACCGGGTCCTCAAGGCGGACGAGAACGGCGAAGTCGGCCTTTTCGACACATACCGCGAGGAGTTCGAAGTGGCATGGGCGGACTCCCGACCGGTGTCGTGAACCGCGCCCCGACGCCGTGCCGAAGGGCCCGTCGCGGGGCCAAGCGGAACGCGGCCCTCGGATTGTCAGTGGCCCGTGCGATGGTGGTGGTCACTGGGGGAAAGCACCACCAAGAAGGGGGGCCAGCATGGGTTGGCACCGGCAGCTGCTGATCGGCTTCGACCTGGAGACCACCGGGACGGACCCGCGCGAGGCGCGCATCGTCACGGGTGCGGTGATCGAGGTCAAGGACGGGGAGCCGGTCGGACACCGGGAGTGGCTCGCCGACCCGGGCATGGAGATCCCGGAGGAGGCGGTGGCGGTGCACGGCATCACCAACGCCCGTGCGACGGCCGAGGGCAGACCCGCCGACCAGGTCGCCGACGCCATCGCCGACGTCCTCGTCTCCTACTGGAAGACGGGCGTCCCGGTCGTGGCGTACAACGCGGCCTTCGATCTGACCCTGCTCTCCGCCGAGCTGCGCCGGCACGCCCTGCCGTCCCTGCGCGACCGGCTCGGCGGCCTCGACCCGGCACCGGTCGTCGACCCGTACACGATCGACCGTTCCGTCGACCGCTACCGCCGGGGCAAGCGCAACCTCGAAGCGGTCTGCGGGGAGTACGGCGTCCCGCTGGACGCCGCGCACAACGCCTCCGCCGACGCCCTGGCCGCCGCCCGGCTCGCCCGTGCGATAGCCCAGCGCCACCCGAAGGTCGCGGCCCTCGGCCCGGCCGAGCTGCACCGCCGCCAGATCGAGTGGTACGCGGAGTGGGCCGCCGACTTCCAGGCGTTCCTGCGCCGCAAGGGCAACCCCGAAGCGGCCGTGGACGCGACCTGGCCGCTGCGCGAGCCGGCGGGTGAGACGGTATGACGGCCGCCGTGGTCTCCCTCCGTGAAGTCCGTGACACCGACCTGCCGTTCCTCTGGCGGCAGGCGTCCGACCCCGAGGCGCAGCGGATCGCCGCGTTCACCGGGGCGTACCACCGCGATCGTGCCCTCTTCGACGCCTACTGGGCGAAGATCCGTGCCGATCCCGGGGTGCTGAACCGCACGGTGGTCGCCGACGGCGAGGTCGTCGGCACGGTCGCGGTCTACGGCCCACCGGACGAGCGCGAGGTCACCTACTGGATCGACCGCGCCCATTGGGGCCGGGGCATCGCCACCGCCGCCCTCACCGCCCTGCTCGGCCTCGTCCCCACCCGGCCCCTGTACGCCCACGCGGCCGCCGACAACACCGGCTCGATCCGCGTCCTTCAGAAGTGCGGCTTCGTCGTCACCGGCCACGACCGGGGCTTCGCCCTGGCCCGTGACGCCGAGATCGACATGGTGGCGCTCATACTCCGGGCCGCCTGAGGAGGCACCGCTCGGATCAGAACGGATCCCGCTCGGATCAGGGATACCGCTCGGATCAGAACGGATACCAGCGGACCGTCTCGTCCCCGTCGCGCAGCGAGGCCACGCGGCGGGTGAACTCGGCCGCGGCCGCCGGATTGCTCGGCGCGTGCTGCGCCACCCACGCGCAGCTCGCCGTCTCCCGGGCGCCCCGCAGCACCGAGCAGCCGCCCCACTCCCGCACGTCCCAGCCGTAGGCCGCCGTGAAGGCGTCGTAGTCGTGGGCCGGCAGGCCGTAGCGGTCGTGGGAGAGGGCCATGACGACGAGATCGTGCTCGCGCAGGTCGCCGGAGAAGGTCTCCAGGTCGACGAGGACCGGGCCGTCCGGGCCGATGTGGACGTTGCGGGGGAGCGCGTCGCCGTGGATCGGCCCCCGGGGCAGGCGCGGGACGAGGGCGGCCGCGGCCGCCGCGAACCCGTCGCGGCGCTCACGGAGGTACGCCGCGTCCGCCGGGTCGATCGCGTCACCGGCGAGGCGCAGCCAGCGCTCCACGCCGCCGAGCAGTTCACGGCGGGGCAGGGCGAAGGGAGGCGCGGGCAGGGCATGGACCAGCCGTAGGAGTTCGGCCAAATCACGCGGTCCGGCGGGGCGTACCGGATCGGGCAGGCGGTGCCACACCGTCACCGGGTGCCCCTCGACGAGCAGTGCCTCCGCCTCGGCGGGCCGCACCGCCGGGACGCCCGCCTCGGCGAGCCAGGCGGCGACGTCCAGTTCGCGGCGGGCCCGGTCGAGGAGTTCGGCGTCGCGGCCCACCTTGACCACCAGGTCACCGGCGGCGAACACCGCGTTCTCGCCCAGCGCGAGCAGCCGCGCCGCACCGGCCGCGGCGGGCAGCACCTCGGCCGCGACCAGTGCGTCCCGGGCCCGTGCCTCGTCCATCCGTCGTCTCCCTGTCCGTACCGCCGACGCCTCAGCTCGTGACGTCGGGTTCACGCCATCCAGGGGTCAGTCTCGCATTCGCACAGGTCGAGCCGTGTGCGCGGTGCCTTGACGCCCTGTCATGACCTCAGCACCATGACGGACATGACCTTGGCGACCGCGAAGCCGAAACGCCCGCGACCGGCCAAGCGGAGCGGCCCGGCGGACGGCCGGGACCGGCGCCTGATCGACCACGGTGCCTGGTTCCTGGTGCTGCCCGCGCTGATCCCCATCCTGGTGCTGAGCGTCGGACCGCTGCTGTACGGGATCGCGCTGGCGTTCACCGACGCCCAGTCCGGCCGGACCGAGCCCACCCGCTGGATCGGCACCCTCAACTTCCAGGACTTGCTGCACGACACCCTCTTCTGGGAGTCGTTCCGCATCGGTCTGCTCTGGGCCGTCGGGGTGACCGTGCCGCAGTTCCTGCTGGCCCTCGGCCTCGCCCTACTGCTGAACCAGCCTCTTCGGCTGCGCTGGCTGGCCAGGGCGCTCGCGATCGTCCCCTGGGCGATGCCCGAGGTGGTCGTCGGCATCATGTGGCGGCTCGTCTACAACCCCGACGCGGGCATCCTCAACGAGACCGTCCGCGACCTGGGCCTCGGCGACGGACGCGACTGGCTGAGCGGACTGGCCACCGCGCTGCCCGCCGTCATACTGGTCGGCGTCTGGGCGGGCATGCCCCAGACGACCGTCGCCCTGCTCGCCGGACTGCAGAACACCCCGCGCGAACTGCACGAGGCCGCCGCGATGGACGGCGCGGGCGCCTGGCGCCGCTTCCGCACGGTCACCTGGCCCGCCATCAGACCCGTCGCCCTCGCCATCTCGGCGCTCAACCTGATCTGGAACTTCAACTCCTTCGCCCTCGTGTACGTCCTGACCAACGGCGGACCGGGCGGCCGCACCCGGCTGCCGATGCTCTTCGCCTACGAGGAGGCGTTCCGCTACGGCCAGTTCGGGTACGCGGCGGCGATGGGCTGTGTGATGGTCGCGGTGATCTCGACCGTACTGGCGCTCGTCCTGGTCGGCCGGCTGCGGCGGGGTGAGGGCGCATGAGGAGCAGCAGGGTGGCGCGCACCGGCCAGTACCTGGCCCTCGTCGCGTATCTCGTCTTTCTCGCGTTCCCCTTCCTCTGGCTGGTCTCCACCGCCTTCAAACCGGCCCGCGAGCTGGGCAGCCTCCACCCGACCTGGATCCCGAGGGACCCGACCCTCGCCAACTTCCGGCAGGCCTTCGACGAACAGCCGCTGCTGCAGGCCGCGCTCAACTCGCTGGTCGCGGCGGTCGGCGCGGCCGTCGTCGCCGTACTGATCGCGACTCCGATGGCGTACGTCATGGCCCGGCACCGCACGAAGCTGTCGCGGATGGCGACCGGGTGGGTGGTGGTCAGCCAGGCGTTCCCGTTCGTGCTGGTGATCATCCCGCTCTTCCTGGTGCTGAAGAACCTGCGGCTGATCGACTCCGTGCCGGGACTGGTCATGGTGTACGTGGTGTGGGCGCTGCCGTTCGCGCTGTGGATGCTCGTCGGCTACGTCCGGGCGGTGCCCGCCGAGTTGGAGGAGGCGGCGGCCGTGGACGGGGCCGGGCGGCTGCGCACCCTGGTGTCGGTGACGGCGCCGCTGCTGGCGCCGGGCATCGTGGCGACGGCGCTGTTCGCGTTCGTCACCGCGTGGAACGAGTTCTTCTTCGCGCTGGTCCTGCTCAAGACGCCGGAGAAACAGACCCTGCCGGTCGTCCTCACTCACTTCATCGGCGCGGAGGGCGTGGCCGACCTCGGTCCGCTGGCCGCCGCCGCGTTCCTCGCGACGCTTCCCTCGCTGGTCGTCTTCGCGGTCATCCAGAGACGGATCACGGGCGGCATGCTCGCCGGGGCGGTGAAGAACTGATGCGTGCACGACGGCTGATCACGGCCCTGCTGCTGTGCTTCCTCGTGGCCGGCTGCACGGGCGGCGAGGGAACCTCCGACGACGGCCGGATCACCCTCCGCTTCCAGTCCCTGGCCTGGCAGGAGGAGTCCGTCGCCGTCAACAAGGAACTGGTGGAGGAGTGGAACGCCGCCCATCCAGGCGTCGAGGTCGAGTACGTCCAGGGCAGTTGGGACAGCGTCCATGACCAACTGCTCACCTCCTTCGAGGGCGGTGAGGCGCCGGACATCATCCACGACGCCTCCGACGACCTCGCGGACTTCGCCTACGGCGGCTACCTCGCCGATCTGCGCGAGCTGCTGCCCGAACGGCTCAGGACGGACATCCCGCCGCACAGCTGGGAGACGACGACCTTCGGCGAGGGCGTCTACGGGGTGCCGTTCCTCCAGGAGCCGAGGGTCCTCATCGCCAACGCCACGTGGCTGCGTGAATCCGGTGTGCGGATTCCGACGCCCGCGGACCCGTGGACCTGGACGGAGTTCCGCGAGGTGGCGAAGGAGCTGAGCGGCGGCGGGAAGTACGGCGTGGCCTGGCCGTTGAAGGAACCGGTGTCGGCCACGCTGAACCTCTCCCTCTCGGCGGGCGGGCAGCTGTTCCACCGGGACGCGGACGGCAAGGTCGAGGTCCGCTTCGAGGAGGCCGACGCGGTCGTCCCGAGAACCGTGCGCGACGAGGTGAACGCCGACGGGAGCGCGCCCGCCACCACCCTCGGCATGGGCGGCTCCGACACCCTGCCCGGCTTCTTCGGGGGCCGGTACGCGATGGTGCCGCTCGGCTTCTCGTACCGTCAGCAGATCGTCCAGCAGGCCCCGGAGGGCTTCGACTGGCAGGTGCTGCCCGCCCCGGCCGGCGCGGGCGGGCTCACCCAGGGTGTCAGCCCGCAGACCCTGTCCGTCGCCGAGGACAGCCCGCACAAGGAGGAGGCCGCCGCGTTCATCGACTTCCTCCTGCGCCCCGAGAACATGGTCCGCCTCGCGCTCGGCGACTGGATGCTCCCGACCGGCACGGAGGCCCTCCGGGATCCCGCGCTGCGCACCACCGAGCACGACTGGGCCACGGGGGCCGCGCTCGCCGGGTATCTCCGGCCGGCGCCCGCGCAGTCCGTGCGCGGCTATCCGGAGTGGAAGGACAAGGTCGCCACGCCCGCGTACCAGGAGTACTACAGCGGGGCGATCGATCTGGGGGAGCTGCGGGAACGGTTGGAGGACGACGGGAACCTGGTGCTGGCGCGCTATCAGCGGTGAGCTGTGCGGGCCGGGTGGGGTGCGTTGTCGGGTGCGGGTGCGTGGGGCTTCTCGCGCAGTTCCCCGCGCCCCTGAAAAGCAGGGGCTGCGCCCCGTGCTTTTCAGGCCCGCAGGGCCGTGTCTTTCAGGCCCGCAGGGCCTGGTTTTTTAGGGGCGCGGGGAACTGCGCGAGAAGCCCCACCGGAGCCGCACTCGACAACGAACCCCCAACGGCAACCGCCAAAGAAGTTGCACGAGACGTCTCGTCTCGCGTACCGTCGGCGCATGACCTCACACATCGCCATGTTCTCCATCGCCGCCCACGGTCACGTGAACCCGAGCCTCGAAGTGATCCGCGAGCTGGTGGCGCGCGGGCACCGGGTCACGTACGCGATTCCGCCCGCCTTCGCGGAGAAGGTGGCCGAGACCGGGGCCGAGCCGAAGCTCTGGCGTTCGACGCTGCCCGGCCCCGACGCCGACCCCGAGGCGTGGGGGAGCACGCTCCTCGACAACGTCGAGCCCTTCCTGGAGGACGCCATCCAGGCCCTGCCGCAGCTCGTCGAGGCTTACGAGGGCGACGAGCCCGACCTCGTCCTGCACGACATCACCTCCTACCCGGCGCGCGTCCTCGCCCACCGCTGGGGCGTCAAGGCGATCTCCCTCTCCCCGAACCTGGTCGCCTGGACCGGCTACGAGGAAGAGGTCGCCGAGCCCATGTGGGCCGAACCGAAGAGGACGGAGCGCGGCAAGGCGTACTACGCCCGCTTCCAGGCCTGGCTGGAGGAGAACGGGATCACCGAGCACCCCGACCCCTTCGTCGGCAGGCCCGCCCGTTCCCTCGTCCTCATTCCGAAGGCGCTCCAGCCGAACGCCGACCGGGTCGACGAGAGCCGCCACACCTTCGTCGGCGCCTGCCAGGGCGACCGCTCGGCGCAGGGCGACTGGCAGCGGCCGGCCGACGCGGAGAAGGTGCTGCTCGTCTCGCTCGGGTCGGCCTTCACCAAGCAGCCCGACTTCTACCGCGCATGCGTGAAGGCCTTCGGTGAGCTGCCCGGCTGGCACCTGGTGCTCCAGGTCGGCCGGCATGTCGACCCGGCGGAACTGGGGGAGCTCCCGGCCGGGGTGGAGGTGCGGGACTGGGTGCCGCAGCTGGCGGTCCTCCGGCAGGCCGACGCGTTCATCACCCACGCGGGCGCCGGTGGCAGCCAGGAAGGGCTCGCCACCGGCACCCCGATGGTCGCCGTACCGCAGGCCGTCGACCAGTTCGGCAACGCCGAGATGCTCCAGTCGCTGGGCGTCGCCCGCCATCTGCCCAAGGAGGAGGCGACCGCCGAGACCCTGCGCGAGGCGGTCCTCGCCCTCGTCGACGACCCCGAAGTGGCGCGCCGGCTCAAGGAGATCCAGCAGGAGATGGCGGCCGAGGGCGGTACCCGACGGGCCGCCGACCTCATCGAGGCGGAACTCGGAACCCCCTGATAGCGGGGCAAGCCGGTTGGTTCCACGTCCATCGTGAAATCACGGCACTTTTCAGGTCACGATCAGGTCACTCAATAACGCTCAGGTAACGCCCGGTCCGCGCGGAACGCGCACTGACTCTGTTAACGGGTTCGACCGTTACCCCCTCCGAAAGGTTGCGTTCGGCGGTTCTTGTGCCTCGGGTGAACGACTTCCAAGCTGAGGATGAACTCATTTCGAACGCCAGGAAGTTGACCCATGCGCCGAGACATACCCGACCTCGCGGAAGTGCGCCGCGTCACCCAGAAGAAGCGGGACGCCTGGTGGACCGTGCTGCTCGTGGACCCGGTCGCCACCCCCCTGGTGCGGCTGACCGCGAAGTACACGAGGATCACGCCCAACCAGCTGACCTGGGGCGCCTTCCTGCTGGGTCTGGTCTCGGCCGCGTTCTTCGCGCTGGGCGACTGGCGCTGGCTGATCGCCGGCGCCGTCGTCTACCACCTGAGCTTCATCCTCGACTGCATGGACGGCAAGGTCGCCCGACTCACCGGCCAGGGCTCCGTGTTCGGGGCCTGGCTCGACTTCGTCTTCGACCGCGTCCGGGTCGCGGCGTGCTCCATCGCCCTGATGGCCGGGCAGTACCAGCGCACGGGAGAGACCTTCTACATCTGGCTCGCCGCCGCCGTCATCGGCTGCGACGCGCTCCGCTACATCAACTCGCTGGAGACCTTCAAGGTCCGCCACACCATGCGCAAGCAGATCAAGGCCCGGCTCCGTGAGGCCCGTCGCGCCGAGAACGAGCGGGAACTCGCCTTCATGGAGGACCTGCTGCGCGAGAACCCCGAGGCCGACATCGAACAGGACCTGCGCTCGGCCGCCGCCGAGGTCACCCAGGCCGCGCCGCAGGCCCAGGTCGTCGACCTGCACCAGGAGTTCCGCCGCCGCTTCCCCCTCTATCTGCGCGTCCGGTCCTTCCTGCTGCGCCACCGGGTCCGCCCCCATCTGATCAGCGGCATCGAGTTCCAGATGGGCGTCTTCATGATCGGCCCCTTCGTCGACTCGGTGATGACGGCGACCATCGTCTCCGGCGTCCTGCTGCTCGTCTTCGAACTGGCCATCGTCTACAAGCTGTTGCTCTCCACCCGCGACTTCACCCGCACCCTCGACTCCTTCGACCGGGGAGACGTCGCCGCGGCGGCCTGACGGGAGCGGGTAGGGACATCGAGGTGGGCCGGGACGACGTCGCCCCGGCCCACCTCCGCGCTCGGCCCACCTCCGCGCTCAGGCCCCGATCAGACCCGTACCCGCTCGTCCCGCGCGTCCCGGCCGGTCGGCGGCAGCGGCGTCGGCTCCGGCGACTCGTCGTGGGTGAGGTCCGGCATCCGGTGCAGCCACTTCGGCAGATACCAGTTGCGCTCGCCGAGCAGGGCCATCACCGCCGGGAGGAGCACACCCCGGATGATCGTCGCGTCGATGAGGACGGCGGCCGCGAGGCCCACGCCCATCTGCTTCATCGACTGCATGGACAGCGTCCCGAAGATCGCGAAGACGGCGACCATGATGACGGCGGCGCTGGTCACGACCCCGGCCGTGGTGACCACCCCGTGCCGGATCGCCTCCTTCGTCGTACGGCCCCGCAGCCGCGCCTCACGGATCCGCGAGACCACGAACACGTGGTAGTCCATCGACAGCCCGAACAGGATCACGAACAGGAACAGCGGCAGCCAGGTGATGATGGCGCCCACGCCCTCCGCGCCCACCAGCGAGGCACCCCAGCCGTGCTGGAAGACCGCGACGAGGATGCCGTACGCGGCGCCCACCGACAGCAGGTTCAGCACGATCGACGTCGCCGCGATCGTCAGCGAGCGGAACGACAGCAGCATCAGCAGGAAGGCGAAGACCACGACGAAGGCGAAGACCGGGACGACGGAGCCGACCAGCTGGTCGTTGAAGTCCTGGTTGCCCGCGACCTGCCCGGTGACCGGCGCCTCGACGCCCTCCACCTTGCCGAGCGTGGCGGGCCGCACCTCGTCGCGCAGCCTGTCCAGGCTCGCGCCCGCCTTGTCCTGGTCGGACCCGCCGACCAGCGGCACGTACACGAACGCCACGTTCTGCGCGTCGTGCACCTTGATCTCCACCGGGCCGCGCGAGGCACCCGAGGCGACGGCCTCCTTCTTGAACTCGGCCAGCGCCGACCGCACCTCGGGTGCGTTGATGTCCTTGGCCTTCACCACCACCTCGGCCGGCTCGGAACCGCCCGGGAAGGCCTCGTTGACCCGGTTGTACGTCTGCACGATCGGCAGCGAGTCCCCGAACTCCTGGTCCAGCGTCAGGTTCTGCGTCTTCATCCCGAGCGCGGGCGCCGCCACGGCGAGCAGCGCACCGGTCGCCACGACCAGCGACAGCGCCGGCTTGGCGAGCACGACCCTGAGGACGGCGTTCCAGAAACGGCTCTCCGCACCACCGTCTCCCGCACCACCGTCGCCCGTACGGCCGTTCTTCCGCCGCTTGTCCGGGTGCAGGAACGGGATACGGCCCTTCTCCACCCGCCCGCCCAGCAGCGACAGCAGCGCCGGCAGCACCGTGACCGAACCGACCATCGCGACGGCCACGACCATCAGGGACGCCAGGCCCATCGCCTCGAACTCGGCGAGCCCGGTGAACAGCATGCCCGCCATCGCCACGCACACCGTGACGCCCGAGACGATGATGGCGCGGCCACTGGTCGCGGCGGCCACCCGCAGCGCGGTCCCCGCGTCCCGGCCCGCCGCGCGCTCCTCGCGTTCACGGCGCAGATAGAACAGGCAGTAGTCGACGCCGACGGCCAGACCCACCAGCAGCATCACGGAGTTGGCGGTGTCGCTCATCGGGATCACATGGCTGACGATGGCCATCAGCCCCATCGTCGCGACGATCGCCGTGATCGCCAGCGCCACCGGCAGCAGCGCCGCGACGACCGCGCCGAACGCGATCAGCAGGATGCCGAGCGCCACCGGCACGGCCGAGTACTCGGCCTTCTGGAAGTCGTCACCGAAGGCGTCGTCGAACGTCTTCATCATCGAGGCGCCGCCGATCTCCTCGATCCGCAGCGACCCGTGCTCCTTCTGGACGTCCGCGACGGCGTCCAGCACCGGCTCGATCCGCTCGCCCGCGGTGTCCGAGGCACCCCGCACGTCGAACTGCACCAGGGCGCTGCGGCCGTCCTTCGAGATCGTCCCCGTGTCGTACGGCGAGGTCACGTCCGCGACCTTCCCGGTCCGCTCGACGGCCTTCATCACGTCCGCCACGGCGGCCCGGAACGCGGGATCCGTGGCCCGGGCGGCGTCGTCCTTCGCCTGGACCAGGACGGTCTCACCGGCCGGCTCCTCGATCCCGGCCTCCTCGACGATGTGCGCGGCCGCGCTGGTCTCCCCCTTGAGCTGATCGCTGTCCTTGACCTCGACCGAGCCCATCGCCGAGCCGATGCCCATCGTCAGCACCACGAACAGCAGCCAGATCCCGACGGCCGCCCAGCGGTGCCGGGCGCTCCAGCCGCCCGCCCGGGCGGCGATCCCCCGCACCCGTACCTCTCCGTTCCCCATGACGGGCCAGCCCCCTCGCCTGCGATGGCGACCCCCTGCCGCCACCTTTCGTTTCGAAGGTATGAGCCGGATAAGGGCATCTCGTCGTGCTCTCCGGTGAACCCCGCCGCCCACGGGTCCTCCGCTCGGACCCCGCTCCCTCCTCATGAGGGAGGACAGTGGCCCCTTACACCCATCCCGGGTTCTCGGGGCCGAACCTCAGGGTGGTGCCGCCGTCCGGTGCCTATCGTGAGCCCATGACGACGTACGCGGCGCTCCTGCGCGGGATCAACGTGGGCGGCAGCAAGAAGGTCCCGATGGCCGACCTCCGCGCCCTCCTGACCGGCCTCGGCCACGACGGTGTGGCCACCTACCTCCAGAGCGGCAACGCGGTCTTCACCAGCGACCACGGCGACGAGGACTCCCACGCCGCCGAGATCACGACCGCCATCGAGACACACTTCGGCTTCACCGTGGACGTCCTTGTGCGCGACCACGCGTACCTGGAGGCCGTCCGGGAGGCGTGCCCGTTCCCGGCGGCGGAGCTGGAGGGCAAGCAGCTGCACGTGACGTATCTGTCGGAGACCGTGGACGCTGGCCGCTTCGAGGGGATCGACCAACAGGCGTTCCTGCCCGAGGAGTTCAGGATCGGGGACCGGGTGCTGTATCTGTACGCGCCTGACGGCCTCGGTCGCTCCAAGCTCGCGGAGACCCTGTCGAGGCCCCGCCTCCTGAAGGGCCTGACCGCCACGACCCGCAACTGGAACACGGTGGTGAAACTGGCGGAGCTGACGCGGGCCGGCTGACCGGATCCGCGTATTCGCCTCTGCTCGCGTCGCGTTTGTTCAAGAGGTCCGGGCGGGCCGTCCCTAGCGTGGTCCGTATGAGCCACGACGACAGCACGCACCCGCACCACCGGCAGCATCCGCACCACCCGTACATGGCCGAATGCGCCGCCGAGGCGGCCCGGATCGCCCGGGGCGTCACGCCGGAGCAGCTCGACCGTCCCAGCCACTGCGGTGACTGGGACGTCCGTGCGCTGGTCAACCACTGGGTGCTCTACACCTCGCACGGCCTGGAACACCGCGCCCTGCGCACGCCCCTCCCCGAGGAGCTGACCGAGCGGGACTTCACCGCCGGCCCCGACTGGGCCGACGCCTACGCCGCCCAGCTGGACCGCGCGGTCGCGGCCTGGGCCGACCCGTCCGTGTGGGAGGGGGACATCGACCTCGGCATGGGCCCGTTCCCCGCCGCCGGCATCGCCGGCATGGTCATCAAGGAGATGGCCGTCCACGGCTGGGACGTCGCCACCGCCACCGGCCAGAGGTTCGCCATCTCCGAACCGGCCGCCCGCTTCGTCCTCGACGTCGTCGAGACCCACGGCGACCTCTACCGCCAGTACGACGGCTTCGCCGCCCCGGTCCCGGTCCCGCCCGACGCGCCGGTGTTCGACCGGGCGTTGGCGTCGAGCGGACGGAACCCGCGGACGGCCGCGACCCGAGGCGGTGCCACGGGGACGCCGACAGCGACTCAGGCCGCGGTCAGCTGATCCTGTCGGAGCGCGGCGGTGTACCGGCGCAGCAGCAGCGCGGCCAGTTCGGGGGCGGGGCCGAGCACCTCGGCCAGGACGTCCGCGCCGGACTCGTCCGCCCCGGCGGCGATCCGGTCCGGCAGCCGGCCGGGCGCGATGACGTAGGGCGCCACGGCCACCCGCGCGCAGCCGAGCGCCCGCAGCTCCCGTACGGCGTCCTCCGTGCGGGGGAGGGACGCGGAGGCGAACGCGGGTCGCACGGCGCACCAGCCGGTGTGCCGCCACTCCCGCGCGATTGCTGCGATCACCGCGATCGCCTCCGGGTCGGTGGACCCCGCCGAGGCCAGCACGACCCCGGTCGAGGACTTGTCGGCGGGGCTCAGCCCCGCCTCGTACAGCCGGCGTTCGAGGGCCGACAGCAGCAGGGGCGACGGGCCGAGCACCTCCGCCTGGCGGACGCGCAGACCCGGCGGCGCCTCGCGCAGGACCGCCGGGATGTCCGCCTTGGCGTGGAAGGCGCGGGTCAGCAGCAGCGGCAGGGCCACCACGTCCCGTACGCCCTCCGCCGCCAGTGACTCCAGCGCCCCTTGGACCGAGGGGAGGTTGAAGTCCAGGAAGCCGGTCTCCACGCGCAGCCCGGGGCGCATCGCCCGCACCCGCCGCACCAGGGCGTGCACGGTCGCGGCGTGCCGCGGATCGCGGCTGCCGTGGGCGACGACGAGGAGGACCGGCTCGTTGAACATGGGGATCAGCTCTTCACCAGCAGGCCCCGGCCGCGCAGGACCCGCCGCTCCAGCGGGCTGAAGAGCAGCAGGTCGATGGCGATACCGACCAGCAGGATCAGGAAGATGGCGAGGAACACGGTGGCCATGTCGATGTTGGTGCGGCCGTTCTCCAGCAACTGGCCGAGACCGACGCCGAGATCGGGGTGGCTGGCGATGATCTCCGCCGCCATCAGCGAACGCCACGAGAACGCCCAGCCCTGCTTCAGACCGGCCAGATAGCCGGGCAGCGCGGCCGGCATCACGATGTGCCAGGCGCCCTGCAGTCCGGTGGCGCCCATGGTGCGGCCCGCCCGCAGATACAGCGGGGGCACCTGGTCGATGCCGGAGACCAGCCCGTTGGCGATCGAGGGGACCGCGCCGAGCAGGATCACCGCGTACATCATCCCGTCGGTCAGACCCAGCCAGACCACGGCCGGCGGCACCCACGCCACCGACGGCAGCGACTGCAGCCCCGAGAGGATCGGACCGATCGCCGACCGCACGAACCGCACACGGGCGACCAGGATGCCGAGCGGCGTGCCGATCGCCAGCGCGATCAGGAAGCCGAACAGGCCGCGCGAGACACTCGTCCAGACGTAGCCGAGCAGCTTGCCTTCCAGCCAGGCCTGCTCCGCCGCGTCCCACACGGCGGACGGCGGGGGCAGCTTGCCCGGGTCGGAGACGACGCCGAACGACACCAGTCCCTGCCACACCGCGAGCACCAGCACGATCGCGGTGATCGGCGGCACGATCTTCTGCCGGAACGTCTGGCTGAAGGGGGGCCGGCCGGTGCCGGGCGTCTCCAGGGCGTCGAGGCCCGCCTCCACGGCGCCGAGCCGGTCCTGGTCCCCGGCCGGGGCGTCGATCGTGTCCGTCGCCTTCGTCTCACTGCTGGCCATGGCGGCGGATCTCCTCACGAAGGACATCGGTGATCTCGAGGGACAGCTCCGCCACCGGAGCGTCCTCGATACGGCGGGGCTGGGGGATGTCGACCTGCCACTCCCGGGCGATCCGGCCCGGGCGCGAGGACAGCAGCACCACGCGCTGCGCCAGCCGCACCGCCTCGCGCACGTTGTGCGTGACGAACAGGACGGAGAGCTGGGTCTCCTCCCAGATCCGGGCCAGCTCGTCGTGCAGCAGGTCCCGGGTGATCGCGTCGAGCGCCGCGAACGGCTCGTCCATCAGCAGGAGCTTGCTCTCCTGACCGAGGGCCCGCGCCAGCGCCACCCGCTGCCGCATACCGCCGGACAGCTCGTGCACCCGCTTGCCGTACGCGCCCTTCAGCCGGACCAGGGAGAGCAGGTCCTCGGCGCGCTCGCGCCGTTCGTTCTTCGGAATGCCCCTGAGCTTCAGGGCGAGTTCGATGTTCTTGCCCGCGGTCAGCCACGGGAACAGGGCGTGCTCCTGGAACATCAGAGCGGGGCGCCCGTCGGTCGTGATGCTGCCCTGGGACGGGGCGTCGAGCCCCGCCACCAGGTTCAGCAGTGTGGACTTGCCACAGCCCGAGGCCCCCAGGAGGGTGACGAACTCGCCCGGAGCGACATCGAGGGTGATGTCGTCGAGCACGAGCTGCTGCCCTGTCGGCCCGGCGAAGGACTTCGATACGTGCTCGATACGGGCCGCGTGTTCGGCGGCCCCGATGCCGTCGGCGGCCTTGGCGAGTGCGGTGGCCATGGTCGTCACCTCCTGGGAACGTGGCGGACTACGCGGTTACTTGGCGCCGAGACCGGCGTCGTCGACCTCGGGCTCGCCCTCGGCCTTCAGGACCTTGTTGAGGATCGACAGGTCGTAGATGCCGTCGAGCAGCGGGTCCTTCAGCAGGCCGGCCTTGACCGCGTGGTCCGCCTCGGTCTGCAGGGTGGACGCCAGCGGGTCGTTGGTGAACTGGATGGACGTCCACGCCGGGTCGAGGACCTTGGCGTCCAGCGCCTTGCCGGAGTCCTCCTTCAGCCGGGCGTTGGCCGCCTCCTTCGCCTTGTCCGTGTCGGAGTTGATGAAGGCGTTCGTCTTCACCGCGCCCCGCAGCACGGCCTCGACGACCTTGGGGTGCTCCTTCAGGAAGTCCTGCCGCACGATGATGTTCGTGATCACGAACTTCTTGTCCGGCCACAGGTCGGCCTCGTCCAGCAGCACCTTGGCGCCCTCGGCGACCAGCTTGGACGCGGTCGGCTCCGGCACCCAGGCGCCGTCGATCGAGCCCGACTTGTAGGCGTCCGGGACGATCTTGTTGTCCGTGCGGACCACGGAGACGTCGCCCTTGCCGCTCTCGGCGTCGACCTTCCAGCCCTGCTCGGCGATCCAGTTGAGGAACGCCACGTCCTGCGTGTTGCCCAGCTGCGGCGTCGCGATCTTCTTGCCCTTGACGTCCTTCAGGGACTTGATCTTGTCCGGGTTGACGACGAGCTTCACGCCACCGGAGGCCGAACCGCTGATGATGCGCAGGCCCTTGCCCGCGGACTTGGTGTAGCCGTTGATGGCCGGGGAGGGGCCGATCCAGCCGATGTCGATCGACTTCGAGTTCAGCGCCTCGATCTCGGAGGGACCGGCGTTGAAGATCGCGTACTCGGCCTTCGTGGCGCCGAGCTCCTTCTGGAAGATGCCCTCCTGGCGGCCGACCAGAGCGGTGGCGTGCGTCAGGTTGCCGAAGTAGCCGATCTTGACGGTGTCGAGACCCTCGATCTTCTCGGCGCCGGCGGCGACCTTGGTGGTCTCGTCGTCCTTGGCCTCGGAGCCGTAGCCGCAGGCGGCCAGGGTGAGCAGGGGGAGAGCGGTGAGGGCTGCGAAGGTGCGCCGGAATGCGGCGGAGCGGTGTGCAGGCACGGGAGGTGGTCCTCTCGGAGGCCCGGCGGTCACGAACTCGTCTGTCGTGGCCGGGAAGTCAGGAAAAGGGTCTTCGTCGCAACCGGGACGTCGGGTGGGGGGACGGGGCGCGCAAGCGGTGCGCGTACGTCATCGCACACATCGCGCCACTCCGCCCTGCCCGCTCCCGAGGGCGCCGCTGCCCACACGGCCGCCCTCCTTCGCGAACGTCGCGTAGAAGTCCTGGAGGTTCATGTCAGAAGTCCCACCCGTCGTCCTCGGACTCGTCCTTGACGGGCTCCGGGGAGGCGAACGACTCGCCGACCATGCCGGCCGTCAGCGTCGTGCCGTCGGACGGGTCGATCAGGATGAAGGAACCGGTGCGGCGGGAGTCGGCGTAGGAGTCGACCGGCAGCGCCTCCGCCGTACGGACCTTCACCCGGCCGATGTCGTTGGCGACGAGCTGTCCCGGGTGCGGGTGCAGGGACAGGTCGTCGAGCGTCAGCCGGGACGGGATGTCCTTGACGATCGCCTTGACCGTGCGGGTGCCGTGCTTGAGCAGCACCCGGTGGCCCACCGTGAGCGGCTGGTCCGCGACATGGCAGACAGTCGCCTCGATGTCCTGCGTGGTCGCCGGGGCGTCCTTGCTGGGCACGATGAGGTCGCCGCGCGAGATGTCGATGTCGTCCTCCAGCAGGACGGTCACCGACTGGGTGGTCCAGGCGACGTCGACCGGCTCGCCCAGCAGGTCGATGGCGGAGATCTTCGACGCCCGGCCCGACGGCAGCACGGTCACCGACTCGCCGACGCGGAACGAACCGGCGGCGATCTGGCCCGCGTAGCCACGGTAGTCGGGGTGCTCTGCGGTCTGCGGCCGGATCACGTACTGCACGGGCAGCCGGGCGTGGCAGTGGCTCAGGTCGTGCGCGACCGGCACCGTCTCCAGGTGCTCCAGCACGGTCGGGCCGCCGTACCAGTCCATGTTCGCGGACGGCTCCACCACGTTGTCACCGGCCAGCGCCGAGATCGGGATCGCGGTGATCTCCGGGACGCCCAGCTCGGACGCGTACGCCGTGAACTCCTCGGCGATGCGCGCGAAGACCTGCTCCTCGTACGCGACGAGGTCCATCTTGTTGACGGCCAGGACCACGTGCGGCACCCGCAGCAGCGCGGCGATCGCGGCGTGCCGGCGGGTCTGTTCGACGACGCCGTTGCGCGCGTCGACGAGGATCACCGTCAGCTCGGCGGTGGAGGCGCCGGTGACCATGTTGCGGGTGTACTGCACATGGCCGGGGGTGTCGGCGAGGATGAAGCGGCGGCGGGCGGTGGCGAAGTAGCGGTACGCCACGTCGATGGTGATGCCCTGTTCGCGCTCCGCGCGCAGGCCGTCGGTGAGCAGCGCGAGGTCGGGGCCCTCCTGGCCCCGGCTGGCGGACACCCGTTCCACGGCCTCCAGTTGGTCGGTGAGGACCGACTTGGAGTCGTGCAGCAGACGTCCGACCAGGGTGGACTTGCCGTCGTCGACGGAACCCGCGGTCGCGAACCGCAGCAGCGTGGTGGCCGAGAGCTCCTCGGCGGTGAGCGTGCTCATGGCTAGAAGTACCCCTCGCGCTTACGGTCTTCCATCGCGGCCTCGGACATCTTGTCGTCGGCGCGGGTCGCGCCCCGCTCGGTGAGCCGGGAGGCGGCGATCTCGGTGATCACGGCGTCCAGCGTGGTCGCGTCGGAGTCGACGGCGCCCGTGCAGGACATGTCACCCACGGTCCGGTAGCGCACGAGGCGCTTCTCGACGGTCTCGCCGTCCTTGGGGCCGCCCCACTCGCCGGCGGTCAGCCACATCCCGGCCCGCTGGAACACCTCGCGCTCGTGGGCGAAGTAGATCTCGGGCAGTTCGATGCCCTCGCGGGCGATGTACTGCCAGACGTCCAGCTCGGTCCAGTTGGAGAGCGGGAAGACACGGACGTGCTCGCCGGGGGCGTGGCGTCCGTTGTAGAGGTTCCACAGCTCGGGGCGCTGGCGGCGCGGGTCCCACTGGGAGAACTCGTCCCGCAGCGAGAACACCCGCTCCTTCGCGCGCGCCTTCTCCTCGTCGCGGCGGCCGCCTCCGAAGACGGCGTCGAACTTCTCCGCCTGGATCTTCTCGGTGAGCGGCAGGGTCTGCAGCGGGTTGCGGGTGCCGTCCGGGCGCTCCTTGAGGACACCACGATCGATGTAGTCCTGCACGGACGCGACGTGCAGCCGCAGCCCGTGCTCGGCGACCGTGCGGTCGCGGTACTCCAGCACCTCGGGGAAGTTGTGCCCGGTGTCCACGTGCAGCAGGGAGAAGGGGATCGCGGCGGGCGCGAAGGCCTTCAGCGCCAGGTGCAGCATGACGATGGAGTCCTTGCCGCCGGAGAAGAGGATCACCGGCCGTTCGAACTCGCCCGCGACCTCGCGGAAGATGTGGACGGCCTCGGACTCCAGCGCGTCCAGGTGCGACAGGGTGTACGGGGTGCCGGTCTCCCCGGAGACGGAGGCGACGGTCGTCGTCATGCCAGACCCCTCTCGGTGAGCAGCTGGTGGACCAGCGCCGCGGACTCCTGGACCGTCTGGTCCTGCGACTCGATCCGCAGGTCCGGGGTCTCGGGGGCCTCGTACGGGTCGTCGACCCCGGTCAGCCCGGAGATCTCACCGGCCGCCTGCTTGGCGTACAGGCCCTTCACATCGCGTACGGAGCACACCTCGACCGGAGTCGCCACGTGCACCTCGACATACGCGGCGCCGCTCGCCGCGTGCCGCTTGCGGACCGCCTCGCGGCTGTCGGCGTACGGCGCGATGACCGGCACGAGTGCCTTGACGCCGTTGCGGGCGAGCAGGTCGGCGAGGAAGCCGATGCGCTGCACGTTGGTGTGCCGGTCGGCGCGACTGAAGCCGAGGTCCGCGGTGAGGAACTCGCGGATCTCGTCGCCGTCGAGGACCTCCACGAGGTGGCCCTCCGCGCGCAGGCGGCCCGCGAGTTCGTAGGCGATGGTGGTCTTGCCGGCACTCGGCAGACCCGTGAGCCAGACGGTGGCTCCGGTGGCTCCGGTCGTCACTTGGTTCTCCTGGTTCGTCGCGGGAGCACGGCCCGTCCCGGGGCCGGTGTTCCCGACGGTCTCGGCTGTCTCGGTCACAGGTGCAGCCCGCACTCGGTCTTGGAGTTGCCCGCCCAGCGGCCCGCCCGCGCGTCCTCGCCGGGGGCGACCCGGCGGGTGCAGGGGGCGCAGCCCACGGAGGTGTAGCCGTCCATGAGCAGGGGGTTGGTGAGCACGCCGTGCTCGGCCACGTACGCGTCCACGTCGTCCTGCGTCCAGCGGGCGATCGGGGAGATCTTGACCTTGCCGCGCTTCTCGTCCCAGCCGACGACCGGGGTGTTCGCCCGGGACGCGGACTCGTCGCGGCGCAGGCCCGTCGCCCACGCGTCGAAGCGGGTCAGCCCCTCTTCGAGCGGCTTGACCTTCCGCAGGAAGCAGCACAGGTCGGGGTCGCGGTCGTGCAGCTTGGGGCCGTACTCGGCGTCCTGCTCGGCGACCGTCTGCCGCGGCGTGATCGTGATGACGTTGACGTCCATCACGGCCTCGACGGCGTCCCGGGTGCCGATGGTCTCCGGGAAGTGGTAGCCGGTGTCCAGGAACACGACGTCGACGCCGGGCCTGGCCCGGGAGGCGAGGTGCGCGACGACCGCGTCCTCCATGGAGGAGGTCACGCAGAAACGCTTGCCGAAGGTGTCCACGGCCCACTGGAGGATCTCCAGGGCCGAGGCGTCCTCCAGATCGCGGCCGGCCTGCTCGGCGAGCGCCTTGAGCTCGGCGCGCTTGGCCGCGTCCGGGTCGGTCGCGTCCTGATCGGCCGCGTCCGCCTGGGACGCGGATGTATCGGAATCCGCCTGAACGGCAGTCATATCTGATCCCCTCCGCTGTCGGCTCGCTGAACCCCTCGGGCCAACAGCCCGAGGAACTTCAACTGGAAGGCTCGATTGCAGGCCCCGCATTCCCACGCGCCGTGTCCCTCTTCGTTCGGGCGCAGGTCCTCGTCACCGCAGTAGGGGCAGTAGAAGGGCGCGGCACGCTCGCTCACGACAGGGCCTCCTCGGAAGCGCGCGTGACCCATGCGGCGAAGCGCTCGCCGTCCTCGCGCTCCTCCTGGAAGCGCTTGAGCACGCGCTCGACGTAGTCGGGGAGGTCGTCGGCGGTGACCTTCAGGCCGCGCACCTTGCGGCCGAAGCCGGCCTCCAGGCCGAGCGCGCCGCCCAGGTGCACCTGGTAGCCCTCGACCTGCTCGCCCTGGTCGTTGAGCATGAGCTGGCCCTTGAGACCGATGTCCGCCACCTGGATACGCGCACAGGCGTTCGGGCAGCCGTTGATGTTGATGGTGATCGGCTCGTCGAACTCCGGGATCCGGCGCTCCAGTTCGTCGATCAGCAGGGAGCCGCGCGCCTTGGTCTCGACGATGGCGAGCTTGCAGTACTCGATACCGGTGCAGGCCATCGTGCCGCGCCGGAACGGCGACGGGTTGACGGTGAGGTCCAGCGCCTCCAGGCCGGCGACCAGCGAGTCGACCTGCTCCTCGGTGACGTCGAGCACGATCATCTTCTGCTCGACCGTGGTGCGGACCCGGCCGGAGCCGTGCGCCTCGGCGAGGTCGGCGATCTTCGTCAGCGTGGTGCCGTCCACCCGGCCGACGCGCGGGGCGAACCCGACGTAGTAGCGGCCGTCGTTCTGCTGGTGGACGCCCACGTGGTCGCGCCAGCGGGCCACCGGCTGGTCGGGCGCCGGCCCGTCGACCAGCTTGCGCTTGAGGTACTCGTCCTCCAGGACCTGGCGGAACTTCTCCGTGCCCCAGTCGGCGAGCAGAAACTTCAGCCGGGCGCGGGTGCGCAGCCGCCGGTAGCCGTAGTCACGGAAGATCGAGATGACGCCCTCGTAGACGTCGGCGACCTCGTCCAGCGGGACCCAGGCGCCGAGCCGCTGCCCGATCTTGGGGTTGGTGGACAGGCCGCCGCCGACCCAGAGGTCGAAGCCGGGGCCGTGCTCGGGGTGGCGGACACCGACGAAGGCGATGTCGTTGATCTCGTGCGCCACGTCGAGCAGCGGCGAGCCGGAGATCGCGGACTTGAACTTGCGGGGCAGGTTCGAGAAGGCGGGGTTGCCGATGATGCGCCGGCTGATCTCCTCCATCGCGGGCGTGCCGTCGATGATCTCGTCGGCGGCGATCCCGGCGACGGGTGAGCCGATGATCACACGCGGGGTGTCACCGCAGGCCTCGGTGGTGGACAGGCCTACGGCCTCCAGCCGCTCCCAGATCTCGGGCACGTCCTCGACGCGGATCCAGTGGTACTGCACGTTCTGCCGGTCGGTGATGTCGGCCGTGCCGCGCGCGAACTCCTGCGAGATCTCGCCGATCACCCGCAGCTGCTGGGTGGTCAGCCGACCGCCGTCGATGCGCACCCGCAGCATGAAGTACTTGTCGTCCAGCTCCTCCGGCTCCAGGATCGCGGTCTTGCCGCCGTCGATGCCGGGCTTGCGCTGGGTGTAGAGACCCCACCAGCGCATACGGCCGCGCAGGTCGTTGGGGTCGATGGAGTCGAAGCCGCGCTTGGAGTAGATCGTCTCAATGCGTGTCCGCACATTGAGACCGTCGTCGTCCTTCTTGAACTGCTCGTTGCCGTTCAGCGGGGTGAAATGACCCGCGGCCCACTGGCCCTCGCCACGGTGACGGCTCACCTTGCGGCGGGGCGTGGCGGGGTTCTGCGGGGTGGCGGCCATGGTGTGTATGTCCTTCGGGAAAGGCGTGGAAGCGGCTCTGACCCGCGCTTGCGCGCGCATGCGGGCACACGCGGGCAGCGTGTGCGACGCCTGCGCGTCCTTGCGCGGGCTGAAACAGAGGGAGGGTGCGGCGCTGTCGCCCGGGGTCGTCCAACCCCTCGCGGGTCGGGCTCAGCTCACCGGACAGATGGCGCTGGACATGCGGCCGAGGTCGACGTGCCGCCGACTCACCAAGGCAATTCCAGTTCCAGACATGACGGAAGCGTGGCACGCCTCTTTAGACCGAGTCCACCGTCATCCACATTCCGGACAAGGATGTCTCGCATCGTGAGACGATGTGATGTGGGTCATGGTGTGGACGGGGCCGCGCCGGGCCAGGGTCCCGGCGCCGTCGCGTCGGGCTCCTCCGTCACCTTCGTGTCGAACAGGGCGAAACCCCGCCGCAGGTAGTTCGCCATCGCGTGCTCCCCGTCCCGGGAGCAGGTGTGCAGCCACACCCGCTTGGTCGGCGGCAGCCCCGGCCACCGCTCGGCGAGGTCCCAGGCGCGGGCCGTGCCGTACGACAGCAGATGCCCGCCGATGCGCCGCCCCCGGAACCCCGGGATCAGCCCGAAGTAGACGATCTCCACGACCCCGCCGTCCTGCGGCTCCATCTCCACATAACCGGCGGGCGTGCCCCGGTCGTAGGCGACCCAGGTCTCCACGCCCGGCCGCTCCAGATGCTCCCGCCACCGCTCGTACGACCACGACAGCCGGTCGATCCACAGGACGTCCCCGCCGACCGAGGCGTACAGGAAACGGCTGAACTCGGGGGAGGGGACCTCGGCGCGCACGATGTGCACGCCGTCGCCCTCGGGCGCCGCGGCGGGAAGCAGATCGCTCGGCGAGGTCTGCTCCAGGGACCAGGTGGTGACGGTACTGCTGCTCATGGGCCCAGGGAATCACGCGCCCCGGCCCGCCTCCAAGGGAGGGCCGGGTTCGCCCGAGCTAGTCGATCGTGTCCTCGACGTCCGACAGTTTCACCGCGTACAGGACCCGTTCCGGAATGGGGTCGGTGAGGGTCCAGAGTTCGCCGGTTTCCGGGGAGTAGGAGAGGGAGGAGGTGTGCCGTCCCCAGCAGGCGTACGACCGGAGGTCCGACTTCTCGGCGGACGTTCCCGCCGGGCACTTCGTGGCCTCGGCGCCGTTCTCGTCCTGGCGCCAGAGCGTGCCGTGGCTCTCGCGGTCCTCGGCAGTCTGGTCGACGTAGTAGGAGCCCCGGTGGGCGAGGACGCCTTCGACACCGGAGGCATCGGTCTCGTACGCCTCGGTGGCGACGGCGGCGTGGTCGCGGCCCGTGGTGGTGAGCAGGCCGGTGCGGTCGCCGGTGATGTCGAGGGCGTAGCGCCAGACGCGGGCGGGCCGCTCCCCGCCCGGCCGGGACCGCTCGCTCGCGACCACGGTGGGCGGGGTCGACGTCCGGTCGAGGGAGAGCGAGCCGAGGCAGGGCACCCCGTCGCCGTCCCGCGCGTCACAGCCGCCGCCCCTCGACGGGGTGTAGGAGGCGACCGCCGGCAGCGCGTACCGGTAGTGGTGGGCCGACCAGCCGTCGCCGGACCTGCCGATCGCCTCGCTGTCGGTCACGTCGGCGCGGAGGAACCGGGCCAGGTCGAACACGTACAGGGAGTCGTCCTGCCCGCCCCGGCTCCGCGGCCCCCGGGCGGTGACGATCAGCTTGTCCTCGTACCAGGCCATGCCGCCGAGCCGGGCGCGCAGCCCCTCGAAGCCCCGCTCGCCGGCCGTCGGCACGACCAGCAGAACCCAGCGGTATCTCAGGTTCGCCGGATCACTGGCGTCGACGAACGCGACCCTCGCGAGCCCCTGGTCGCCCGCACCGCCGCGCCCCGCACCGTCGGCGCGGGTGGCGTCCGCGCGGGCGTCGCCGTCGGACGTGGTGCCGACCGCGGGGGAGCCGCTCCCGGCGCCGCTGTGCGTCCAGCCGGACGCGATCACCTGGTTGTTCCGGGACGTGGTGACCGAGCGGGGGACCCACCGGTCGTCGACCGCGTCACCGGGCTCCCAGCAGTACGCCCGCGCGGCCGCCGGCTCGACGGGCAGATTGTCCTTCTCGGTGCTGAAGCAGTCGGCCTCGGCGCGCATGGCGTGGTTCGCGCTGCCCAGCACCTCGTCGAGATCGACCCCGCCGCCCATCTCGTCGGTGAGCGTGCGCAGCCCCGCCCCGTCGGTCAGGGTCTCCCGGAGCTGGAGCGCGCGCAGCTCACCGGCCGAGGTGAGCGAGGAGAGGGCGCCCGGCGTCTCGCCGCCCGCCGCCTGCGACGTGCTGATCAGGGTGGCCGCCGCCGTGAGCGCCAGCGCGGTCCCCGCCAGGGACGCGCGCAGCGCACGCCCCCTTCTGCGTCGACGGTGCCTGCCGCGGTGCTTCATGAAACCTCCCGGGGACGGCCAACTGCCTACCGAGAACAAGATCTTGACGGAGAGGCAGGTGGGGCGGCCTGGCAGCGATGCTACGTCAGTGGGACACGTGTCACGCCGAGGTCCCGCGAAATACAGGGAGATCCCTCACCCCGACACCATGATCCGCTCACCGGTACGGAGGTTGGGAGTTCGGCGGGGGATCACAGGTTCGGCCCGGCCCGCTCGTGCCCCGCACGCCCGTCCGCCCCGAGGAGGCCACCCGGCGCACCCCCCGCAACCCCGCTCCGCGCCCGCACCACCCCCGGCGCCACCGAGTGCGGCAACAGGTCCAACGGGCTCTCGGGCAGCAGGACTTCGACGTCGGCGCGCTCGGTGAAGCGGTACGGCCGATGGTCGAGGAAGGGACCGAGATAGCGGCGCACCCGCGACATCTCGGCGCGGATCGTGACGGTGCGCGCGGGGTCCCCGAACATGTCGTCGGCGAGCGCGGAGGCGCTGCGCCCACCCCGGTGCAGGGCCAGCAGGTACAGGAGTTCGGCGTGGCGCGGGGTGAGCTCATGGGTCCAGGAGCCCGCGCAGCCGGCGACGGTGACCGTCCAGCCGCGCGGGTGGGACACGTCCAGGGTGATGTGCGTGGCGGCCGTGGCGGACGCCGGCTCCGCCACGGGCCGTATCAGCCAGCCGGCGGGCAACGGCTCGACGATGCACGGGCCGAGCGCGGGCAGCCGGCACCGGCCGGGGGAGAGGGACTTGGGCAGGGCGATCCGGCTGGTGTACGGCATGCCGGTGACCGCGGCCGTCCAGCCGTCCCGGTCGACGGCGATCGCGCGGCCCCCGATCCGGGCCAGCACCGGGGCCGCCACCGCCCGTAGCTCTTCGAGCGAGATGAGGTGTAGCTCCCGCAAGTGCGCCTGGGCGAGCTTGGCGACCGAGTCGACGAGCGCGAGGGTGGAGGGGTGCAGGGTCTCCAGGGGGCCGCTGATGTCTACCGCGCCGAGGAGCCGGCCGTCGCGCGGGTCGACGATGGGGGCGCCGGTGCAGGTCCACGGGTGCAGGGCCCGCACGAAGTGCTCGGCGGAGAACACCTGGACGGCGCGCCGGGAGACCAGGGGCGTGCCGACGCCGTTCGTGCCGACGACCTCCTCGCGCCAGTCCGAGCCGATGCCCAGCCCTTGCCCGTCCGCCTTGCGCAGGACGGCCGTACTGCCCTCGCGCCACAGCACCCGGGCGTCCGCGTCCGCGACCATCATGATGTGCTGCGTGGTGTCCGCCAGGGAGAGCAGCCCCTCGCGGAGCACCGGCAGGACATGGCGCAGCCGCGAGGTCCGACGCCGCCGCTCGACCTCGTCCCGGCCGAGGAGGTCGGACCGGAAGTCGTGGTCGGGGTCGACGCCACCGCGCACCGTCCGGCCCCAGGACTCCCGGATCGCGGGGCGCGGGGCCGGTTTCGAGGGCCGTCCGTCGAGGGTGGAGGCGCGCACCTCGCCGAGGACCCGGGCCGCCCGGGCGGCGTCCGTAGCGGTCAGCCGTGTGACTTCCATCGGCGAGTGCGGCACACGTTCCTCCCGGCAGGCCGGTCCGCTCCCCGGCCCCTGGTGGCCGAGGAAGTCCGGATCCGCGCGACGGCGTTGACTGCGGGTCTCCCAGTGTGCCGCTCTTCGGCCACGGAGGGGCGTCCTCCGGCCACAGAGCGCCGACGAGTTGCAACCCCCTGCAACCCTGGCGGACCGCCCCGTGCTCCTTGAAACTTGTTCAACGTCGCCCGCTACGGCGTCTGGGCTCCGCTCCAAGGGGCCACAGAAGCGGGGGTGGTGCCGTGTCGGCGCAGCACCACCCCCGCGTCGGACGGCCCGGTCGCACCACCCGAAAGAGCGGGCGCCCGCCGCGCGGCAGGATGTCCCCCGTACGGCTGCGCTCAGCCCACCGGACGTGCCCGTTCCACCACCGACGCCAGGTCCAGGGTGTGCGGCAGCGTGCCGAAGGCCGTGCCCCAGTCGCCGCCGAGCCGGGAGGCGCAGAAGGCGTCGGCGACCGCCGGGGGCGCGAACCGCGTGAGCAGCGCGCCCTGGAGGACGAGCGCCAACCGCTCCACGAGCCGCCGCGCGCGGGCCTCGACGCCGTCCAGATCCGCGAGTTCGGTCAGCAGGCCCTTGATCGCGCCGTCGAGCCGGTGGTCCGCGCCGCGCGCCCGGCCCACCTCCCGCAAGTAGGCGTCCAGGGCCCGCGGTTCGCGCTGCAGGGCGCGCAGCACATCGAGCGCCTGGACGTTCCCGGCGCCCTCCCAGATGGAGTTGAGCGGGGACTCGCGCAGCAGGCGCGGCATGCCGGACTCCTCGACATAGCCGTTGCCGCCCAGGCACTCGGAGGCCTCCACCACGAGCGGGGCGCAGCGCTTGGTGACCCAGTACTTGGCGACCGGCACCGCGAGCCGCAAAAACGAGCGTTCGTTCTCGTCGCCCGCCTCCGCCGCGTCGTACGCCGCCGCCAGCCGCATCGCCAGCGTCGTCGCCGCCTCCGACTCCAGCGCCAGATCGGCCAGCACGTTCCGCATCAGCGGCTTGTCGACCAGCCGCCCGCCGAACGCCTCCCGGTACGTGCAGTGATGCACCGCCTGCGCGACGGCCTGCCGCATCAACGAGGCCGCGCCCAGCGCGCAGTCCAGCCGGGTGGCCGCCACCATCCCGATGATCGTGCGCACCCCCGCCCCCTCGTCCCCGACCCGGCGCGCCCACGTCCCGTCGAACTCGACCTCCGCGGAGGCGTTGGACCGGTTGCCCAGCTTCTCCTTCAGCCGCTGGATGCGGAACACGTTCCGCGAGCCGTCCGCCAGCACCCGGGGCACCAGGAAACAGGTCAGCCCGCCCGGAGCCTGCGCCAGCACCAGGAACCCGTCCGACATCGGCGCCGAGCAGAACCACTTGTGGCCCGTCAGCTCGTACGTCCCGTCCTCGGCCAGCGGCCGCGCCGCGCTGGTGTTGGCGCGTACGTCGCTGCCGCCCTGCTTCTCGGTCATGCCCATCCCGAAGAGGGCGCCGGCCTTCCGGTCGGCGGGCCGCATGTCCCAGTCGTAGAGCCGCGACGTCAGCCGGGGCTCCCACTCGGCGGCCAGCGCCGGGTCCGTCCGCAGGGCGGGCACCGCCGCGTGGGTCATGGACAGCGGACAGCCGTTGCCGGCCTCGACCTGGGTCCACACCACGAACGCCGCCGCGCGTCGCACATGACCGCCGGGCCGGTTCCAGGCCGCTGTCAGGCCCGCCGACACCCCCTTGCCGAGCAGCCGGTGCCAGGACGGATGGAACTCGACCTCGTCCACCCGGTTCCCGTACCGGTCGTACGCCCGCAGCTTCGGCGGGTTCTCGTTCGCGAGCCGCCCCCACTCCTGCACCTGCGCGGAGCCCGCCGTGCGGCCGAACCCCGTCAGCTCGTCCCGCGCCTCCTCCAGGACCTCCGGCGCCAGATGCCGCTCGACCGCCTCCGCCAGCACGGCGTCGGCGCCGAAGACGTCGTAGTCCACCAGGGGCGGAGCCTGATTGGTCACTTCGTGGGTACTCGATGCCATATCCGGAACGTACCCCTCGGTATCGCGTCGTCACGGTGACGCTCGCCGGTCTTCGGGGCAGGTGTCCGGCGCCGGAGTGGAGCGTCCGGCGCCGGAGCGTGCGCCGCGGTTCAGACGGGTGTCGCGAGCTCGTCCGTTCCCAGGTCGCCCGTGCCGAACTGCTCCTCCGGGTCGAGCACGGCCTCCCCGTACTGCTCCAGCGGCCAGCCCGGCCGGTAGACGGTGTCGAGGTAGCGTTCGCCGAGGTCCGGGGAGAGCGCCACCGCCGTGGTGTCGGGCGAGCCGTTGCGGCCCAGCCACTCGGCGGCGCCGCTGACGACCGTGCCCGTGGAGCCCCCGAAGAGGAAGCCCCGGCGAGCCATGCGGTGACAGGTCCGTACGGTGTCGATCTCCTCCACCCGGACGACGTCGTCGACGTAGGACGCGTCGAGGAGCGGCGGGGTCACGCTGGTGCCGAGCCCCGGGATCATCCGGCGGCCCGGCGCCCCGCCGAACGCCACCGACCCGACACTGTCCACGGCGACGATCCGCACCCGGCGCCGCCGCTCCCAGAACCACTGGGCGCAGCCCATCAGCGTCCCCGAGGTGCCGACGCCCACGAACAGCACGTCCAGCCGCGGGAACTGCCGGGCGATCGCGGGCGCGGTGGTGCGGTAGTGCGCCCGCGAGTTCGCCTCGTTGGTGTACTGGTCCAGCCACACGTACCGCGGGTCGGTGGCGCACAGCGCGCGGACGTACGAGATCCGCGCCCCCAGGAAACCGCCGTGCGGATCCGGCTCGGAGATGACGTGCACCCGGCTGCCCAGCGCCTCGATCACGCGCCGGGTCTGCGGATTGCACCGGGAATCGGTCACGCACAGAAACCGGTAGCCCCGGCTCGCCGCGATCATGCTCAGGGCGACGCCCAGATTGCCGGACGACGACTCCACGAGCGTCGACCCCGGCCCGAGACGCCCCTCCCGTTCGGCCGCCCGCACCATCTCGGACGCGGCCTTGAGCTTGATCGAGCCGGCGAAGTTGAACCCCTCGCACTTCAGGAAGAGCCTGTGTCCGACGATCTGACGCAGATCGACGTACAGCTCCTCCTCGTTGAAGTCCGTGGGAACGGATATGACTGGCACCGCTGCCCCCCTGGTTGTGCACTGTCGTACGCGCTGCGCCCCGGCGGTCAGCCGTGGCGGCGCAGCTCGTGGAAGAAGTCGTCCACGACCCGCAGTCCGCCGGAGCGGGCCACTTCCTCGTGGACATGAGCGCCGACCGCGAGGTCCAGGACCCCGAGGCCGAACGGCGAGAAGACCACCGGACGGTCCGCCGGCACGGTCGCCCGGCCGGTGAGGACGTCATGGAGCGTTCCGTCGAGGAAGTCCCGTGCGCCGGTGAGCTGTTCGGTCAGGTGCGGTGACGTGTTCGCCTTGAGGCAGTGCTCGACGTCGTCGACGAAGTTCGCCGACGCGAGCAGCACCTCGGGCGCGAGATCGCGCAACGACACGTGCAGCACCAGCGGGTGGTGGGCGAACCACTTGGGTTCATGGATGTGCGGTTCGCCCGCGATCGTCGCGAAGACCACCAGGTCGCTCGCCCGGATCACGTCCTCGGCGCTGTCGTGTACCGTCACGCGCCCGTCCGCGCCGGACCGCTCCAGGTACCCGCAGAACCCCCTCGCGCTGTCCGCGGACAGGTCGTGCACCCCCACCTCCTCGAACGAGAAGCCGGTCGCCACGAGGAAGGTGTGGATGTACCGGGCGATCAGGCCCGTGCCGAGGAAGCCGACCCGTGTCGGACGCGGCGCCCCCCGGCGCGCCCCGCTCAGCCGGTCGGCCGCCAGCGCCGCCGACGCGGCGGTCCGGGTGGCGCTGATGATGGACGCCTCCAGACACGCGAACGGGTACCCGGTGGCGTGGTCGTTGAGGATGAGCACGGCGGAGGCGCGCGGCAACCCGCTCGCCGTGTTCTCCGGGAAACTGGAGACCCACTTCAAGCCGTCCACCTGGTACTTCCCGCCCAGTGAGGCGGGCAGCGCGATGATCCGCGAGGACGGACGGTCGGGGAAGCGGAGGAAGTACGACGGCGGGTTGACCGTGTCGCCGGTGTCCCCGTTCCCGTGCAACAGGTAGGCGTGCTCGACCAGTTCGACGATCTCCCGTTCCCGGCCCCGCAGGGCCTGCCGCACCTGGGCGCCGGAGATCACGGCGAAACCCGGAACCTCGGTCATCGGAAGCTCACCTCGTCCTTCGCGTCGGAGACATGTGTGTCGCGGTCCTTCGTGTGGCGGCCCGGTGCGTCGTGGCCGGTCTGCCGTACCGGGTCCGCCAGACCCACCAGCACCTCGCGCGGCCCCTCGTAGGGCTCACGGCTGTGGGCGCAGCGGACGTTGTCGACGAGCAGCAGGTCGCCCGGTCGCCACGGTGTGCGGACGGTGTGCGTCTCGTAGACCTCGTTCAGGGTCGCGACGACGTCCGGGCCGATCGGATCGCCGTCGCCGTAACGGGTGTTGAAGGGCAGCCCGTCGGCCCCGTACAGGTCCACGAGGTAGTCGCGGACCTCGGGGTCCATGGTCCATTCGTTGAGGAACGCGATCTGGTTGAACCAGCAGCGGCGGCCGGTCACCGGATGCCGGCGCACGGCGGCCCGCCGCTGCCGGGTGTGCAGCGACCCGTCGGGCCGCCAGTCGAACTCGATGGAGTGCGCCCGGCAGTACGCCTCGACGACCGTCCGGTCCGCGGTGCCGAACGCCTCGGCGACCGACGCGCCGATCTCGTCGTTGTACGAGCGGGTGAGCAGCCAGCCCTCCCGTTCGAACCGCTCCGTCAACTCGGTGGGCAGCGCCGCGAGTACGGCCTCGGCGTCCGCGATCCCGGTCGCCCCGCCCCGCTCGGCGGCCTCCAGACAGGCGAAGAGCAGCAGGCCGGGGAAGTCCAGCGCGTAGCTCGACTCGTGGTGCATGCACATCGGTTGGTTGGGCGGCCAGGCCGTCGAGGAGTGCACGCCGTCCGTGTACGTCCGGCGTGGCGCGAAGGCCTCCTGCTCGGTCGTCAGTGTGTCGGCCACCTCGTGGAAGACCGCGCCGACCTCGGCCGGGTCCCGCAGTCCGAGCCCGCGCACGAGCAGCGAGCCGTGCTCGGCGACGGCGGCCCGCAGGGCGCCGCGGTGTGCGGCCGCCCAGTGGGCGACGGGTTCGGCGGGGGAGACGGTCACGAGCGGCGGCTTGTCGGTCGAGAGTTCGATGTCCGGCAGTTCGATGTTCGGCACGGCGAGCGCGGCCGGGGGCGGCGTCGGCGCCGTGTCCTTGCGGCCGCGGCGTGCTCCGCCGCGTCGACGGCTCAGAAAGCTCACGACGACCTCCCCACGGTCCCGGCGGCCGTGCGCGGCGTCCCGGCGTCGGTCGCCGCCCCGGCCCTCGTGTCGATCAGCCCGGCCAGGTCGGCCAGGGTCGGATGCGCGGTCACGTCCTTGGGGGACACCGCCCGGTCGAGGGCGATCGCCAGCTTCACCGCCGACAGCGAGGTGCCGCCCCGGTCGAAGAAGTGGTCGTGCCGCCCGATCCGGTCCCGCGCCACCCCGAGCACCTCGGCCCAGACGGCGGCCAGCCGCTCCTCGGTCGGGGTCGCCGACGGTTCGCCCGACTCGCCCCGCACGGCGTCGAGTTCCTCGGCCAGAGCGGTCAGCGTCCGCCGGTCGATCTTGCCGTTGGCGGTCAGCGGCAGGCTCTCCCGCCAGTGGAACACCGACGGCACCATGTACGCCGGCAGCGACCGCGCCAGCCGGTCCCGCAGCGCCTCGCCCGCGAGCGGCCGGCCCGAGTGGAAGGCCACCAGGCGCGCGCCCCTGACGACCACCACCGCGCCGTCCCGCACGCCCGCCACCTTGAGCAGGGCGTTCTCCACCTCGCCGATCTCGATGCGGAACCCCCGCACCTTGACCTGGGTGTCCCGGCGGCCCAGGAACTCCAGCTTCCCGTCGGGCCGCCAGCGTCCCTGGTCCCCGCTGCGGTAGAGCCGCTCACCGGGGCGGTACGGGTCGGTGGTGAACGCCCGCGCGGTGCGCTCGGGGTCGTTGACGTACCCGCGCCCCACGCACACCCCGGAGAAGACGATCTCCCCCGGCGCGCCCAGCGGCACCGGGCGGAGGTGCTCGTCGACGACGTACACCCGGACGTTCCGGACGGGAGGGCCCAGCGGCACCCGGTCCCCCTCCGGGGCGCGGTCCATCACCTCGTGGTTGGTGTCGTCCGAGGTCTCGGTCAGCCCGTAGGCGTTGACCAGCGGTATCCCCGGCGCGGTGGCGAACCAGCGCTCCGCCAGCTCCTTCTTCAGCGCCTCCCCGGTGACCGACACCCGGCGCAGGTCGGGCAGTTCACGGGGGTGCTGCTCCAGATGGGAGAGGACCGCTTCGAGGTACGACGGCACCACCTGGACCACGTTGGCCCGGCCGTCGGCGATCCGGTCGACGAACCGCTCGACGTCCAGGATCGCCTCCTGCTCCACCAGCAGGGTCCGCCCGCCGGCCAGGGGCGCGGCCAGCAGCTGCCACAGGGAGATGTCGAAGCACTGGGGCGCGGTCTGCGCGACCACGTCCCCCTCGCCGATCCCGAGGTCGTCGAGCTTGGCGTGGAGGTGGTTGACCAACCCGGCGTGCTCGCACATCGCGCCCTTGGGCTCGCCCGTGGAACCGGACGTGAAGTAGATGTACGCCAGCCGGTCCGGTCCGATCTCCATGCCGAGGTCGGAGTCCGGATGGGCCTCGTCGTAGGCGTCCTCGACGAGCAGCCGCCGCACCCCGGGCAGGCCCGCCAGGGCCCGGTCCAGCGTGGCCGTGCTGCCCCGCTCGGTGAGCACCAGCTCGCAGCCGGCGCGGGCGAGGACGGTGGCGACGCGCTCGGCGGGGAAATGCGGCTCGACGGGCAGATAGGCGCCGCCGGCCTTGAACACCGCGAGGACGGCCGCCATCCAGTCCAGGTTGCGTTCGGTCACCACGGCGACGACGCCCTCGTGGCCGAGGCCCCGGACGAGCAGGGCCCGACTGAGCTGGTTGGCGCGGGAGTTCAGCTCGCGGTAGGTCCAGCGCCGGTCGCCGTGCACGGCGGCGACCGCGTCCGGGTGCGCCACCACCCGCTGCTCGAACAGCTCGTGCACCCGGAGGTCCGGCAGTTCGCGGTGCGGTCCGGCCAACCCGTCGAGCTGGTGGCGCAGTTCGTCGCCCGTCACCAGGCTCCCGCGCCCGCGTTCGGCGTCCGGTTCGGCGGCGAGCAGGGTGAGCGCGGTGACGTGGTATCCGGCGACGCGGGCCGCGGCGTCCTCGTCGAGCACGTCCGTGCGGTACCGCAGCCGGAGCGCCGGGCCGTCGTCCCGGTGCACCAGCCCGACCCGCAGGACCACGTCCTCGTCGAGGTCGCCGTCGCCGCCGGTGTCGAGCACCGTCTCGAACGGCGCCTCGTCCAGGCCGAGTTCGTGCCGCAGGGCGGCCACCGGGAACCCGGCGTGCGTCAGCAGCTCGGCGGTGGCCCGGCGGGTGTGCTCCAGCAGGGCGCGCCAGGTGCCGCCGGGCGCGGCGGTGAGCCGGCAGGGCAGCAGTCGGCCGTCCTCCAGCCAGCCGGTGGTGATCTCGGCCTCGCCCGACAGCGCGGCGAGCACCCCGGCGTGCGCGGCGAGCAGTGCGGACGTGCCGTCCGCCCCGGCCAACAGCCCGTCCGGCAACGGCACTTCGTAGGCGGCTACCCCTTTCGTCGGGGCGGTGCTCCACCGCGGTATCGCGGTCCGCCCCCCGGCGGTGAGCACCTCGTGCCAGTACGTGCGGGCAGCGTCGCCCGGCTCCAACGGTTCCATGTTCTTCCCCCGATTCACCGTGTTCCGGTGGTCTCCGTCGCCGGGTTCCCGCCCCAGCGCGCGTGCGGCGGCACCTCTTCGCCCTTCATCAGGAAGGAGTCGGGCGCCAGCACGGCCCCCTCGCCCAGCGTCACGCCGTAGTGGACGAACGCCTGGACCTCCAGCGTGCTGCCGGTGCCGATCGTGACGTGGTCGGACTTGTAGGTGCCGTCCTCCTGCGAGTGCGCCTGGATCTTGCTGCCGGCGGCGAGCGTGCAGTCGTCGCCGATGGCGGTGAGCGTCCGTTCGGTGATGTACGCCCCGTCGTCGAAGACCCGGCGCCCGATCCGGACCCCGAGGAGCCGCCAGACGAGGTTCTTGTACGGGGTGCCGTTGAGGACCTCCAGATGCTGGTCGGGCAGCTTCCACAGCCGCTCCTGCCGCCAGAAGACGGGGTCGTAGATGGAGCACAGCCGGGGGCGCAGCGGCCGGAACCCGGTCAGGGCGCGCTCCACCAGCGTGTAGTAGAGGGTGGTGAGGACGAGGGCCGCCAGGGGCAGCGCGGCGAGGGCGAGCGGTGCCGCCGGGCCGTTCCCGTGGCCGTACAGGTCGAAGGCGGCGAAGCCGAGGACGGTGAGCGCGAAGGTGTGCAGCCAGCGCAGGAAGAGGAACAGCGCCATCGTGCGCAGGTTGAAGCGGTTCTTCGCGGTGAGCCGGCGGTGCAGTTCCTCGCCCTCGCGCAGATGGTCGAAGCGGCTGTCGCGCTCGACCGAGCGGGGTATCTCGAAGGGCGGTGAGCCGAGCAGCCCGACCCCTTCGCGGATCTCGCCGTCGAGGGGCACCAGCACCTTGGTGGCCAGCAGACAGTTCTCGCCGGTCCGGCCGCCGACCGGGTAGGCGATGGCGTTGCCCAGGAAGTTGTGGCCGCCGATCGCCGTCCGGGAGAGCCGGAAAGACGTGCCGGAGTAGTCCGCGTTCATGACCGACAGGCCATCGGCGACCATCGTGCCGCTGCCGACCGTCACCAGGTACGGCGTCTCGTGCTGCACCTCGGTGCCGAAGTTGGACCCGGTCTGTTCGACGCGTGAGAGGTCGTATCCGAGGGTCTTGAGGTACGGGACGATGTACGAGCTGTCGCCGCACAGCCACTTGAAGAACTTGATGTTGGTCAGGCGGGCGATCGCGCGGTGCACCGAGTAGTGGAAGCCGTACAGCGGATAGACGCGGTCGGGCTTCACCAGCGGGCGCAGCAGTCGCGGGACGACGAACACCAGGACGGCTCCGACGAGGATCGAGCCCGTGAACAGCGCGAGCGACAGGGCCGCCGCCTCGACGTAGAAGCGCCCCGAGGTGGTGTGCCGCGACGTCGGGTCGAGCAGGGTGTCCAGTTCGGGCGCGGCGGTGAGCAGCAGATAGGCGCCGCCGACGGCCAGCGGCACGTACAGCAGCAGGGTCTGTAGCAGGGCGGCGAGCCCGTATCCGGCCCGGCGCGGCGTGCCGCGGGGGAGCGGGGGGACCCGGATGTGGTCGACGTCCGTGGGGCGGGCCGGTGAGCCGTGCCAGCTCTCCCCGGCCGGGACGGACTCGCCGGCGCGCAGCGCGGAGGAGTGGCCGAGCTGGGAGCCGTCGCCCAGCGCGGTGTCGATGTCGAGGACGGTGTGCTCGCCGACGAAGGCGTCCCGGCCGAGGGTGACGGGGCCGGTGCGGATGCGCCCGGCGCGCGCCCGGTAGCAGAGGAAGTAGGAGTCCTTGCGGATGATGGTGCCCGCGCCGATGGTCAGCAGGTCGGTGCAGACCGGGACGGTGCGGCTGAGGACGGTGACGCCCGGTCCGATGCGGGCGCCGAGGGCCCGCAGATACAGCACGTACAGCGGGTTGCCGACGAACAGGACCATCGGGCTGGTGCGCAGCAGTGCCTTGACCAGCCAGAACCGTAGGTACGCCGGGCCCCACACGGGGAACTCCACCGGCTTCCACCGCCCGATCAGCAGCCACTTGGCGGCGACCGGCAGGGTGCACAGGGCGAGGAAGGCGAGCGCGCCGAAGACGGCCGACCGCAGATAGATCCCGAGCGTCCCGGAGGCGTCCGCCACCCACTCGTACCCCTGTGCGTATCCGGAGGTGGCGAGCAGGCAGTATCCGGTGAAGAGGAGCAACTGCGCCACGCCGCACAGGACGTAGCGGAACGTGCTGCCCGGGGGCACGGACTCGGCCGGCTCGGGCGGGGTGGCGGGTGGTGCCGGTGCCTCGGTCAACGCGAGGGCGAGGCTGCGGATGGTCGGATGGCCGTAGACGTCCCGGATGGACACCGAGGGCAGATCGGGGTGCTTCCTGACGCGGGCACAGAAATGCGCCATCGTCAGTGAGTTGGCACCGAGGTCGTCGAAGAAATGGCTTTCTGCGGGCACGTGTTCGACGTGTGCGACGCCGGCCAGAACTTCGGCGAGGAGTCGCTCTACGGCGGTGTACGATTCCGCCGCGTCCGGCTCGGCCCCCTGGACCTCGCCCGGTATTTCCACCACGGGTCGTGGCGCTGGCAATGTCATTGAATTTCTCCGCGACAGGTATTGCGATGGAAGGCGCCCGGGGGTGACGGGACGGCGCGCGGAATGACAGAAAGAGGGGGGAGGGTTGCGGGAACGGAAAGCGGTGACGTATGTGGCGGAACTGATCAGGCCTGGTCGGAGCCTGGGCTGATGCCCCGGTGTGCGCTGGGCCGGCATCTGGTCCAGAGAGGCGCAGCGGAATGCAATCCGGATTCTTTCGGTACCTTCGTGAACCGGTCAAGGGAGGTCGGGTGATTGACGCTTTCCCGCCCCTTTCCCGATCTCGCCCGACCTGTCGGAACCGAGTCCGCACAGTACTTCAACGGGGAACTTTCCAGAAGGGCGGTACAAACACGCTCGCACGTTCCGCTTTCGGCCCCTCAATGATTCAGCCAGCACGTTCATGACAGAAAAGGCGATTCGGAATCACCTTTGGTTTCTCCTGGGTTTCCCTTCCATTGCTGCCCCGTGACGCGACCGGAGGGGACCGTGCGCCGCACGCGGCCCCTGTCGCGGCAGGCGGCACCGGGAGGTGAGGGCGGCACGCGCAGGCGGATACCGTTAGGGCGTGCAGCCAGCAAGTCAGTCACCCCCACCGTCGGAGAGCCCCCATGGGCGTCTCCACCGCGCCCGCGCCCTCTACCGGGACGTCTCCAAGCGCAGGACCGCCTGGCTGCTCCTGAAGGACACCGTCAACTCCTGCATCGAGTACCGCATCCTGGGCCTCGCCGCCGAGGCGGCGTTCTTCACGCTGCTCTCCGTGCCGCCGCTGCTGCTCAGCATGATCGGTCTGCTCGGCTACGTCGACGACTGGACCGGCGCCGACACCATCGCCAGCCTGGAGCTCAACCTGCTGGAGGCGTCCCGCACCGTCCTGTCCGAGAAGGGCGTCGCGCAGATCGCGCAGCCCATCCTGGACGACGTGATGAAGGGCGGTCGCCCCGACGTCATCTCCATAGGCTTCCTGTTCGCCCTGTGGTCCGGCTCCCGCGCGGTGAACGTCTTCATCGACACCATCACCGTCATGTACGGCCTCGACGGGGTCCGCGGCATCGTCAAGACCCGCCTCATGGCGTTCCTGCTGTTCATCGTCGCCCTGCTGATCGGCTCGATCGCCCTGCCGCTGATGGTGGCCGGCCCCGACGCCGTCGTCCGGATCGTCCCCTGGTCCGCGACCGTCGTGCAGGTCCTCTACTGGCCCGTCGTCATCGTCCTGTCCATCGTCTTCCTCACGACGCTCTACCACGTGTCCGTGCCGGTCCGTTCGCCCTGGGTCGAGGACGTGCCCGGCGCCCTGGTCGCCCTCGGCATGTGGGTGCTGGGCAGCTTCCTGCTCCGCATCTACCTGACGAACACGGTCGAGGGCGCGACGATCTACGGCTCCCTGGCGGCCGCCGTCGCCGTCCTCCTCTGGATCGGCGTGGGCGCCTTCGCCGTCCTCGTCGGCGCCGCCGTCAACGCCGCGATCGACCGCGTCTGGCCCGCCGCCGCCACGGCAGCGGCCCGTGCCGCCAACGAGCGCCTCCGCGAGGAACAGGCCGCCGAGTACGTGGCCCGCGCCGCCGCCGCACGCTCCCACGACCCGGAGGACCCCGACATGCCCTCCGAGTTCCCGGAACGCTGGTCCCGCTTCCTGCCCCCGGAGGACGTGACGTCGCGACTGCGGTCGCCGGCGAAGAAGGGGGAGGAGTAAGCAGCAGACAGGTGGGCGGTGCGTTGTCAGTGCCGGGCAGCCAGGGTTTTCAGGGGCGCGGGGAACTGCGCGAGCAACCACGCACGGCCCGCAGCCCGCGACGCACCCGCACCCCCACGGCGCTCACGCTCCCCGCACCGCACCGCCCCGCCCCGCCGCCACTCAACCCTTCCAGACCCCCACCCCCGCCGCCTCCCGGACGAACTCGCCGAAGTCGCGCGCCTCACGGCCCAACACCGCCCGCACCCCGTCGGAGACCGCCGCGTTGCGCCCGTCGAGCAGCCCCTCGAACGCCTCCACCAACGACGCCACCTCCTCCGCCGGCACCCCGAACCCCAGCAACTGGTCCCCGTAGTCCCGCGCCGACACCGGCACATAGGCGAACGCCCTGGCCGTGACCGCCGAGATCTCCGCCACCGCCTCCCGGAAGCTCAACAGCCGCGCCCCCGTGACCTCCACGGTCCGCCCCACGTACGCGTCGCCCGACGTCAGCGCTCTGACCACCACGTCCGCGATGTCCCGCACATCGACGAACGGTTCCTGAACCTCACCACCGGGAAACACCAGTTCCCCCTGCCGCAGCCCCTCCACCAGCGGCCCCTCGCTGAAGTTCTGCATGAACCACGCCGCCCGCACGATCGTCCACTCCGCCCCCGACGCCCGCACGGCCTCCTCCGCGGGAGCCGCGAGATCCTGCCCGCGCGCCGACAGCAGCACCAGCCGCCGTACGCCCTGCGCGACCGCCTCCCGGGCCACCCCGCCGATCCCCGCGGCGGCCCCCGGCGCCCCGATGTCCGATGGGTACACCAGGTACGCCGCGTCCGCACCGCGCAGCGCCGGCGCCCAGGTGGACCCGTCCAGCCAGTCGAACCCGCTCGCGCGGGACGCCGCCCGCACCGTGAGGCCGGCGGCCCGCGCCGCCTCCGCGACCCGGCTGCCCGTACGCCCCGAGGCCCCCGTCACCACCACCGTCATGTCCTGAGTACGTGCCGTGTTCTCCGTGTTCTCCGTCATGCCTCCAGTGAAGGGCTCCGCGCTCCCGCACCCCATCGCCGAACGGCTCATTCCCATAAGCGCGCGTCTACGCTGACGGACATGGACGCACTCACCGGCCTGCTGGAGGGCCCGCGAGCCCGTGGCGCCTTCATGATCCGTGCGTGCTTCGACCCTCCCTGGTCCGTACGCGTGGAGGACCGCGCCCCGCTCACGGTCATGCTCATGGTCCGGGGCGACGCCTGGATCGTCCCCGACGAGGGCGGCGGGGAGCGGGTACGGCTGCGCGCCGGCGACCTCGCGATCGCACGCGGCCCCGCCCCGTACACCTGCGCCGACGACCCTGAGACCCCGCCCCAGGCCGTGATCCTGCCGGGCGCCGAGTGCAGTTACCCCGACGGCCGCCCCCTCAACGGCTCGATGGACCTCGGCGTCCGCTCCTGGGGCGACCGGCTCGACGGCTCGGCGGTGGTGCTGATCGGCACGTACCTCTGGCAGGGCGAGGTCGGCGGACGCCTCCTCGACGCGCTGCCACCGCTGCTCACGCTGACGTCCGAGGAGTGGCCGTGTCCGCTCACGCCCGTTCTCATGGAGGAGATCGTGCGCGACGAGCCCGGTCAGGAACTCGTCCTCGACCGGCTCCTCGACCTGCTGGTCATCGCCGCGCTGCGGGCGTGGTTCGCCCGGCCGGACGCGGCTCCACCGAAGTGGTACGCCGCGATGTCCGACCCGGTCGTGGGGCGGGTGCTGCGGCTGATGCAGGACGACCCCGCGCATCCCTGGACGGTGACCTCGCTGGCCGCGAAGGCGGGGGTCTCCCGGGCGGCGCTGGCCCGGCGGTTCAACGAGTTGGTGAGGGAGCCGCCGATGACGTACCTCACGGGGTGGCGACTCGCGCTGGCCGCGGACCGGTTGCGCGACAGCGACGACACGCTGGAGGCGATCGCCCGACAGGTGGGCTACGGGAGCGCGTTCGCGTTGTCGAGCGCGTTCAAGAGGGTGTACGGGGTGAGTCCGCAGGAGCGTCGGCGGGCTGTGTAGCGCGGGTGCCCGGGAGCGCGGGGGCCCGGGAGCGCCGTGGGGGCGGGGTCGTCCGCGGTCCGCGGGTGGGTCGTGGTTGCTCGCGCAGTTCCCCGCGCCCCTTAAAGGCCTGGTGGTCACCGGCGTAGCCTTCTTGGTGTGTATGGCGAAAGGGCCTCTCGGCTGGGTGGGGCCGTGGTGTGGACCAACCGTCCGAGTGGGCCGCAGGGTGCGGGGCGGGTGCTTCCCGACGGGTGCATGGACCTGTTGTGGAACGACGGGCGGCTGCTGGTCGCCGGGCCGGACACGACGGCGTACGTCCCCGAAGGGCGGGCCGGCAGTTGGGCGGGGCTGCGGTTCTTCCCCGGGCAGGCGCCCGACTTCCTGGGGGTGCCCGCGCACGAGTTGCGGGACCGGCGGGTGGAGCTGGCCGAGCTGTGGTCGCCCACCGTCGTGCGGCGGCTCACCGCCCGGGTGAACGCGGCGGACGATCCGGCGAGCGGACTCGAAGAGGTGGTCCTGGAGCGGGCGGCCGAGGTGCGGCGGCCCGACCCGGTGCTGCGGCAGGTCGTCGACGCCCTCGGCGCGGGACGGCCCGTCGCGGCGACCGCCGACGAACTCGGGCTCGGCGCACGGCAGTTGCATCGGCGGTCGCTTGCCGCGTTCGGGTACGGACCGAAGACGCTGGCCCGCGTGCTGCGGCTGCAGCGGGCGCTCGCGCTCGCCCGGGACGGCGTGCCCTTCGCCGAGACGGCGGCCCGGACCGGCTATGCCGACCAGGCCCATCTCGCCCGTGACGTACGGGAGTTGGCGGGGTTGCCGCTCGGCGAGCTGCTCGGTGGGCGGTAGTGATCAGCCGGCGGCGGGCGACGGCAGGGGTGCGAAGAGGTCGACGCCGTTGCCGTCGGGGTCGAGGACCACGGCGTAGCGCTGGCCCCACTCCGCGTCCCAGGGCTTGAGTTCGCCGTGGTAGCCGGCGTCGACCAACTCCTCGTACACCGCGTCGACTTCGGCCGGACTGTCGCACAACAGGGCCAGCCCGGCGCCGCCGCCCGTCCCCCGGCGGTACTCCGGATGGAAGGAGCGGACGGTCTCCTCGGTGTCGAGCAGCAGCCGTAGCCCGCCCGGCAGTCGGGCCTCGGCGTGCGGCAGGTTATCGGCGCCCTCGGGGAAGGCGAAACCGAGCCTGCGGTAGAAGGTGACGGAGGCGGCCATGTCCGAGGCCACCATCCCGATCGCGTCGAGTCGTGGAGTCATGCGGCCACCGTAGGACGACCGGCGACGACAGGTCTTGAAGGAATCGGACACCGGCGTATCGGGTGTGAGGGTAAGCGCTCTCACGGAACGGACTCTTTGGCTCACCTGTGGAACATCTGTGCGGCAGGATGGACGGCATGTCCATGCTCCGTACCGCGCGTGTACTGCTGCCCCTGGCGTTGCTGCCGTTGCTGCTCACCGCCTGCGGGGCCGAGAAGGTCGTGGTCGCGGACCGGGAGCCGCCGGCACCGCGCCCTGACCGGGCGGAACTGCACGCCCGTGCCGAGGCGCTCGGCCTCGCGCCGGGGCTCGTCTATGTCACCGAGTCCCCCGGGTTCACGCTGGCCCGGCAGTCGGTCGGCGTGTACGGGGCCGACGGGTTCTCCGCCGCCTACTGGTCCCGCAGGAACAGCGCGCAGCTCCTGCTCCTCGTCGACCGGGGCTCGATGACCGCCGGGAGCTGCGCCGAGGAGCCGGTGGGCCAGGGCACGGGCGAGGCGGTCAGCTGTGAGCGCGACGGGGACGCCTGGTACCGCACCTCGGCGGGACAGCACGAGTACGCGGTCCCGGAGGACGGTCACCTCGTCCGGATCAGCGCCGCCGAGGCCGCCGTCGACCGCGACGTCCTGCGGGCCGCTGCCCTCGCCGCCCACCGCCCCACCGACGCCGAACTGGCCTTCCTCCTCCCGCGCCACCACCGCGACAAGACCCCGCCCCACGGTGCGCCGGTCGAACGCGGTGATCTGCCCCCGGTCGGCGACGGAGCCCCGCGCAACGAGGTGGGCGCCTCGGGCTGAGTGCGTGTTTCTGGTCTCTGGTGCTTCGTGCGGCGCGATGTATCCAGGACGGGACCGTCGTCGAGCAGGCATGATCGCGGAGCCGCAACAGCGGCGGGCCCGAGCGGGGACACAGATTCTCGGAGCCGCCCGCGTCAGTGTGTGGAGCCGATCCCCGGCTTCATGCCGCTTCGAATGGCAGACCTGAACGCTCGTGCAGGGATTCGAGTGCGGTGTGGTCCACGGCCGCGACGCGCAAGGAGTCGGTGTTGTAGGAGTAACTGGCCAGAATGCGTCGCGATGGGTCGACGAAGCTCAGCCAGTGACCGCCCTTTTGCATCTCGCGAGACCCAACGTAGCTGAGCAGTGACTCGACGACCCCCAGTTGCTGCTCACGGATCCGGCAGGTGGCCTGGTGCGGCAGCGACCTCACGGCCTGCCTGCCGGCGACATTGATCAGGAAGGACGACAGTCTCCGGGATTCGCTGTACCACTTCCCGCCCGGCTCGCTTCGGCCATAGACCCTGGGGTCGGGCCAGCCGGCATCATCCGGGCGCACGCTCCACTGGGCGGGCCATCGGTTCTCCCCGCAGAAGATCAGATGTCCGTCCTCGACACCCAGGTGCTCGGGAACCATCACTCGGAGGGTGTGCTCGTGGCCGTTCGTGCCCATCAGCTCCGGGTGCCGGCCTGCGGCAGCGTAATAGTCACGCAATGCGTCCGGCAGGCTGATCCCCAAGCGATCCCCGACAGCCGTGACTTCGGCATCAGTGCATCCGTCGTTCGGATCGCAGCCACCGAACGCGGTCGACATGAGTTCCTGAAGCAACTCTTTGATCATGGCAGGCCCCAAGCCGATGGGATCATCACTCACTGCGAGTGAGCGTTCCGTCCGCAATGATCATAAGTGACCTGCTCACAACCTCTGCCGTGACGACAGATTTCGAAGTAGGGGTGGAGTAATAGTCAAGAGTTGTGGGTGCGCTGATCTTCAGTTCTTGCTGCGCTGAGTGAGACTGGTCCTGGCTGTGTTGCGGATCCGCTTGGTGCGGCCGGCTTCGGCGAGGATCTCGATGGCCTCGGTGTTCGCCTCGGCCGCGGTCTTGAGCTGGAGCCAGTTTGATGACTCGAGTAGGTCGTCCGGGTGCCAGGGCAGCTTGAGTTTGATGGCGCGGAAGAGTGCCCACTCCCGCAAGCGCTGGGCCAGGAAGGGGTGGCCGATCGTGGCCTGGTTCATCGCCTGTGCCCACTCGTTGTAGGCAGGATCGAAGTGGAGCTCGGCGGCTCGACGGTCAAGGTGCCGCACCACGGCGGAACGGGCCATCGTCAGGTCCGGATCGGTGAGCACACGGCTGACCAGGTCGACCTCGTCCGCGTCGGCGACCTGCTGAAGCTGGTCGAGATAGGCCGCGAAGCGGACGTGCTCGTCCGGATTCTGCACGATGTCGTGGAGGTTCATGCGGCCTGCTCCTCACGCTCGACCAGGACACCGTTCTCGAACCGTGCACCCGCTCGGACGAGAGGGACGAGGTGGGCGCCGGTGATCGCGCGCCATCGCGCCTGGGCGGACTCAACCAGCTTGAACACCATCGCGAGCGCCGCCGCCGGGCTGCCCGCCCCCCGGGTGACCTTCGTCCGCAGCTTGACCGTGGAGAACGTCGACTCAATCGGATTCGTGGTGCGCAGGTGAACCCAGTGCTCGGCAGGGAAGTCGTAGAACGCGAGCAGTTCCTCCCGGTCGTCGGTGATCTTCGCGACGGCCCTCGGGAACTTGGCGCCGTAGGTCTTCGCGAACGCCTCGATCGCCTTCCCGGCGTGGGCGCGGTCCTCCGCGTTGTAGATCTCCTGCATCGCCTTCAGCGCGCCGGGCTGCGCGGACTTCGGCAGGCAGTTGGTGACACTCCTGGCTTTGTGAACCCAGCACCTCTGCGGCCGTGCGGCCGGGAACACCTCGGTGAGCGCCCGCCAAAGGCCCATCGCGCCGTCCCCGATGACCAGCTCGGGGTCGCGCATGCCGCGTCGGCGGCAGTCCCACAGCAGATCGGCCCAGGACTCGGTGGACTCCCGCAGCCCCTCGGCCAGCGCGATCAGCTCTTTCGAGCCGTCCGGTCGCACGCCGAGCATGACCAGCACGCACGAGTGCGCCTGTCCGAGGCGGACCTTCGGGTGGACGCCGTCGGCCCAGACGTAGACGAAGTCGCGGTCGGACAGGTCCCGGTCCTGGAAAGCGGCGTGGTCGTCGCTCCACTGCTTGGTCAGCCGGGTGACGGTGGCGGGCGACAGGCCGGCCGTGCCACCGAGGAACTGCTCCAGCGCGGGGACGAAGTCTCCGGACGACAGGCCGTGCAGGTAGAGCAGCGGCAGCACCTCGGAGATTTTCGGCGACTTGCGGCACCACGGGGCGAGGATCTTCGAGGAGAACCACTTGCGCTCGCCCGTGGCGTCATCGACGCGGCGGTCGTCCACCCGGGGTGCTGTGACCTCGACCGGGCCGGCCGCGGTGACCACGGTGCGGGGCCGGTGGTGACCATTGCGGACGACCAAGCGACGGCCTCGCTCGTCGGTCTCGGCGGTCAACTCGGCTATGTACTGGTTGACTTCCGCCTCCAGTGCGGCGGCCAGCATCCGCCGGGCACCTTCTCGCACGATCTCGTCGATCAGGGAGCCGGACTGGGTGGAGCCGTCGTCGGTGACTACGCTGAGCACGGACGTACCTTCCCGACCCGCGCTGCAACGCGGGCCTACTCGGAGACCGTCAAAGGATCATCGGGAAGGTACGCCCTCCGCGTGCCTTCCCAAAACCGATCCACAAGTCTTGAGCATTGCTCGTAGGGGTGGCCTTGAGGCGGCTGCCTGGCTGATCAGGCGCCTGGCAGCATCAGCCGGCCAGTGTCGGCTTCCTTGGCCAGCTGGGGGTGGCTTCCTTCCGGGAGAGGCGTCGGGTCATGAGGGTGATGGCGGCCCAGGTGATCAGAGTCTCCGAGTGCTGGACGAGCCGTTCGTAGTCCCTCGCGTGGCGGCGGGCGTGCATCATCCACGCGAGGCTGCGCTCGACGACCCAGCGGCGGGGCAACACGACGAAGCCGGAGGCGTCCTTGGGGCGGCTGACCGACCCGATCGTGCTGGGCATGGCGATCACCACCCCTGCATGCCGGGGGCAGCTGACGCCGGCGGTGACACCGGCATGCGAAGTGGCGCCAGTCTGAACCCTCGGATTCCGGCTGACGAGCCTTACCGAAAGGTAGTTGACGAAGAATCAGAACATCTTCAGTGCGGCGTTCGCGAAGTCATAACGGTGACGCCTACGCGAACGCCGACCGCCTCTTGCGCCGGGCCCTCGTACGACACCGCTGCGAGCAGTACTAGGCATCCGATCGGCGGTCGACCTCTGACACCAACCGCACCCCGTACTCCGTACACTCCGCCTCGCCAACGCCACCTTGGACGGCCGCCAGGCGCCTGCGCAACCGCTGTGCAGCCCCCCACTGCCTGGCCCGACAGGCCGACGAGCAGAACGGCCCGAGGGCTCGGCCCGGCGTGGTGGCTCAGCGACGTACGCCGGCGATCAGGACGTGCCGCCGGGCTGCTGCGGCCCGAACGCCGTCATGAAGCGGTCGCGGAACTTGTCCATCCGCCATGTCGGCGTCGAGTCGGCGGGCTTGAGCCCGTCCGTCCAGCCCCAGTCGGCGATCTTCTCCAGCACCTCGGGGTCCTGCGCGACGATCGACACCGGAACGTCGTGGCTGGGGTTGTCGCCAGTGACCGTCTTGTTCGGCTGGTGGTCGCCGAGGAAGACCAGCACCGTGTCCTTCGAGCCGTACTTCGCGACGAAGTCGACGAGGCTGGTCACCGAGTACTGGATGGACTTGCGGTACTCGTCCCGGACGGCCAGCGGATCCTTCCAGACCTCCGTCGGGTCCTTGCCCTCGGCCTTCTGGAGGGAGTGGTAGACCGACCCGTCACCGATCTCCTCCTCGGGGATCGTCCTCGGGATGGGCGCCCACGGGTTGTGGCTGGAGGTCAGGATGATCTCCGCCATCATCGGCTCCCGGTCCTTCCTGCCGTGCTCCAGCTCCCGGAAGGCCTTCAGCGTGTACTGGTCGGGCATGGTGGACCAGCTGAACTTCGGCCCCTGGTAACCCAGCTGGTCAGAGTCGTAGATGTGGTCAAGCCCGAAGTACTTGCCCTCGGGCCAGGTCTTCTGGGTGCCCGGCACGATACCGACGGTGCGCCAGGCACCGGTGCGGCGGAACGCCTCGGTGAGGGTGAGCCGGTCACTCGCGACGAGGTTGTTGTACCGCGACTGGTTCTTGATCCACAGGCCGGACAGGAACGTGGAGTGCCCGAGCCAGCTGCCGGCGCCCGTGATGGGGGAGCGCAGCCAGCCGCTCCGCGAGGCGAAGCCGGCGTCCTTCAGCTCCTGGGTCTTCTGCGTGAGGGTCTCACCGAGCGGTTCGCCCATCCGCGGGTCGTCGATCGCGGAACGGCCGTAGCTCTCGATGAACGTGATCAGTACGTCCTTGCCGCGCAGCCCCGTCAGGAGCTGGTCCGGCGGTACGTCGGCGAAGGCGTCCACCGCGGCCTGCTTGCGGAACGCCTCGCCGTCCTTCAGGCCCTCGCTGACCGCCTCGATCCGGTTCTCCACGAGGGTGGCCGCGCTGTGCGAGGCGACGGGTACGTCGGATATCTCCAGCGTCAGCGTCGAGCAGGTGATCCACGCGGTCCCCAGGACGAGGAGCGTACGGCTCGCGGTGTGCCGGTTGCGCACCATCAGCCTGCTCAGCCGTACGACCGCGAGCGTCATCAGCACGGGCAGCGCGAGCGCGAGCGCGATCACGCCGACGGTCGCGGCCTGGGCGGCCGCCCCACCGAGCGAGTCCTTCATGAACGACTGCGCGTCGTCCAGCAGGATCCAGTCCAGTACCAGGTCGAAGGGGCGGTCCAGGGTCCAGTACGACCCCATGTCCAGCGCCTTGACGATCGTCAGCAGGCCGAGCAGCACGCCGACCACCACGACCGCCACGCGTCGGGCTTTCGCGCGCAGTACGAGCAGCAGTCCCGCCACGAGGATGCCCTCGGCCGGGATCCGCAGGAACCGACCGGGGTCCAGCTCCGTGATGTCGTTCGGCACGACGAGCGCGAACAGCACGAGCACGAGCGCCAGCCCGGTCCCGGCCCAGGCGACCCCACGCGCGAGCCGGGGGTGCCGCGAGCGCCAGCCGGGGGTGGGGGAGGGGGAGGGGGATGCGGTGAGCTGCGGTTCGGGGTCGGGCCCGGACTCCGGCTTGGGGGCGGGCTCGGCCTGCGGCTCCCGCTCGGCCTCGGCTTCGGAATGCGGCTCCGGCTCGGGGGCGGGGGCGGGCTCGGAAGGGGCCTCGGCATCGGGCTCCCGGCCCGACCGAGGTTCGGGAGCGGCTGCTTCGGCCCCCGGGCTGTGCTCCTCAGACTTCTCCGGCTCCGGCTCCGGCTCCGGCTCGGTCTCGGCCCCGGTCTCGGGCGTTCGGGCCTCGCTCGTTCCCCCGCCCGATTCCTCCTGCTCGGCCTCCACGACCTGCTCGGTCTCCACGACCTGCTCGGTCTCCACGGCCGCGTCCCGTTTCGGAGGGGCGGCGTCCTCCGGGGCCTCGTCGTCGTCCGGTGCCGGAGTGGGTCCCGGAAGCTGCGGAGAGCGTATGTGCGACAACCCGAAGGTCCTTCCCTGTGGAGCATGTGGAGCTCAGTGCTGGTGGTGCGGAGTGGGCCGGGGGCCGCGGGACCACCGGGACACCCGAAGGGACATCCCTATGCGTACGGTCCCACGACGCCCACCGTTCACCCCAACGAAGGTCCGCCGCAACCACTTCACCGAACCCCGGCGCACCCGGCCCCCACCGGCTCAGGCCGAGCGCGGCGCCCCCGTGCTGGCCCGCTCCACCAGCCGCGTCGACAACTCCGTGCGCGTGCCCTCCGGTTGGTCGCCCTCCATCATCCGCACCAGCAGCCGTAGCGCGGTCTGGGCCATCTCCGAGAGCGGCTGGCGGACGGTGGTCAGGCCGGGAGTCGCCCAGCGGGCCTCGGGCAGGTCGTCGAAACCGACGACGCTGATGTCGTCCGGCACCCGCAGCCCCCGCTCGGCCAGCGCCTCGTAGACACCGAGGGCCATCTTGTCCGAGCAGACGAACACGGCGGTCGGCGGCTCGGGGAGGTCGAGCAGCTGGAGCATGCGGTGCCGGGCGGTGGCCTCCATGAAGTTGCCGTAACGGACGTACTCCGGCCGGTACGGGACGCCCGCGGCCGTCAGCGCCGAGCGGTAGCCCGCCACCCGGGCGCTGCTGCACATCTTGCGCCGGTACCCGGCGATCACGGCGATCCGCTCGTGCCCGAGGGACAGCAGGTGGTCGGTGGCGGTCGTGCCGCCCTGCCAGTTGGCCGCGCCCACGGAGACCACGCCGGGCGGCGGCTCCAGCACCGGGTCGATCAGCACGAAGGGGATGCGGTGCTGGGTGAGCCAGGAGTACTGGGCGGGGGAGAGTTCGGCGAGGTTGAAGAGGACGCCCGCCGAGCCGCGGGCGGTCAGCTTGTCGAACCAGCCGCGTTCGGGGCGGGCGCCCCGGGTCCGGGTCAGGCCGGCTGAGACGACGACCTCCAGACCGGCATCGTGGGCGGCCTGTTCGACGCCGTGCAGTACGGCGCCGGACCAGGAGCTCTCCAGGGAGTGCACCACGAGGTCGACCATGCGCGGCGGCTTCGACGCCTCGAACCGGGGTCTGCGGACGTAACCGAGCCGGTCCAACGCCTCGGTGACCCGGCGCCTGGTCTCGGGGGCCACGTCCTCCCGGCCGTTGACCACCTTCGAGGCCGTGGGCACGGACACCCCGGCCTCGCGCGCCACCACCGCCAGCGTCGGCCCGGCCGTCGCGCTCCCGCCACGCACCATCGCGACTCCACCTCTCAGGGCCCGCCCGAAGGCCGGTGAAATTTTCGAACAGCGCTCCGCACACGACCGGATCCCGAGCCGCGTAGCAAGCGCTTCCTACGTTAAGCCCAACTCAACACGGCGGGAAGAAGCGGGGATTCAGAGGACCACATCAGCCAAAACTTTCGAAACCTCGAACAAGCCGGGGCCCGTCGGGGCGTTCATGCCGCACGCTGGACCGTCGGGAGCGAACGGGACATAGCGTGCTCCGTCGGCCAGTAGCGTGTCTGTCCGACAGGTCCGGCACCAGGGGGAGTTCCACATGCTGTACACGCAGATCTTCGCCGACACCGAGGTGAGAGACGAATTCCTCGACCGCTTCGAGGAGATCAGGGACACGTACGCGGCCTCGGGGGGGCCTGGAGAGCGTGGGAGGACTGGAGGGCCTCCTGAGCGTGGACCGGGCCGCCGTCGGCGTCCAGCGGATGATCGAGGGCACGTGGCAGCGCGACGACAGCGGGTTGGAGGCGATCGTCAGACGGTTCGGCCGTCCCGTCTATCTGGTCCAGCGCGACACCGTGGCGGCGACCGCGGACGCACCTGACGGCCGCGCGGAGAGCCAGGTGGTCGCCGCCCGGGTGAACGCCGCCCGGGACCGGCTGAACGGCGTCCTGCCCAGCGTCGGGAGGGTCGATCTGCGCAACCACCGCCTGGACTGGGTGGGCACCGCGTGGATGGTGGCGGAAGGACTCCTCGTCACCAATCGCCACGTGGCGCGGGAGTTCGCGGAGCCGACCCAGGGCGGCTTCGGGTTCCGGGCGAGCCCCATGGCGCGGGTGCACGCCTACGTCGACTGGTACCACGAGCACGGCCGGCAGCAGGAGTCCCGGTTCAAGGTGACCGAAGTGGTCTGGATCGAACCGGACTCGTCACCGTGCGACGCGGCCCTGCTGCGCGTCGCCCCCACGGGCGAGGAGGGCGAGTCCCTGCCCGCACCGATCCCCCTGACGAGCGGTGACGACGGCCTGACCCTGGGGCGTTGGGTGGGAGTCGTCGGCTACCCCGACACCGGCCGGCACGACGACCCCGAGGACCGGCTGCGCATCTTCGACGGCATCTTCGAGTGCAAGCGGATGGCACCCGGGCAGCTCATCTCCTTCCAGGGCGAGCGGTGGATCCACCACGACGCGACGACACTCGGCGGCAACTCCGGATCCGTCGTCGTCGACCTGGACACGGGCCGGGCCCTCGGCCTGCACTTCGCGGGTCTGCCGAAGAAGCGCAACTACGCGGTGCGCGCCCGGGACGTGGCCCGGCTCGTGCGCGAGCGCGCTTCGTGAACGGGGCGCGGCCCGCTCCGGACGCCGGGCTCCAGGCCATCACCGAGCCCACCGCCGGAATGCAGTCGGTCCAGCAGTCCAGGGCGATGCTCACCGAGGCCGAGCAACAGGTCGCCCGGCTGGAGCGCCGCGGGGTCCCGGTGGCCACCGGATTCCTGGTCGGACCCGGCCTGCTGCTCACCGCGGGACATGCCGTACGGCTCGGCCTCGGGGCGTGCGGCGCCGAACCGGTGAGCGGAATGGTGGCCGTCTTCGACCACGGCGCCGACACGGGGCACCCCCTCGCGCGGCACGGTGTGCGGATCCCGCTGGCCGCGCTGCTCGACTCCAGCCCACCCGCCACGGACGACCCGGCGCCGGACGGCGTGCCCACCGAGGAGGACGGCCTCGACTTCGCCCTCGTCCGGCTGGAGCGGCACCCGCCCGACGTGCTGGACCCGGCCGGCGTCCGGCGGCCGAGGGGCTACTACGGGCTGTCCCCCGACGAGTACACCTTCGGCAGCGGCACCCTGAACGTGTTCCACCACTCCCTGCGGCCGGACCCCGATCACGGGCGCAGCAGGCGAGAACGTCTCAGCCCAGACGGCCGACGCCTTCGGTACCAGGGCGCCAACACCCTCGAAGGCTCCTCGGGCAGCCCCGTAGTCACCGGCGACGGCCGCCTCGTGGCCCTGCACCACGGCTACCGGGGCAACGAGAACCAGGCCGTCCCGACCCGGCTCATCGCCGAGCGCGTCCTGGCCGGACCGCATGCCGCGCTGCTGCGCCGCGCCCTCGACGCGCTGCCGCACCACGCGCGGCCGCAGTATCCGGCCGCGGCCGGTGCCACAACTGTCGGCGGGGCCATGGGTGCCCTGCTCGGCCCCTGGCCCGCGCGCTCGGCAGCGGTCGGCCTCGACGGAGAGCCCGTGCGCGCGGCCGACGCCCGGGAGACGGCCGAGCACTTCCGGACGGCCGACCCGCGACGTGCCCTCGGCGTCGACCCGGTCGTGGAGGCCGCCCGAGCGATGGACACGACGGCCGGGGACGGGGCGGCCACCGCGGCCGTGCTGGCAGCGGCCCTGATCCGGGAGGCCGCCGACCGCTGTACGGCGGGCGCCGACCCACGAGAGGTCGCGCGCGGTGCCGTCGAGGCGCTGGCACGGGCCCGTGACGCGTTGTCCGGCCTCGTCGAACCCTGCACCCGGCCGGGCGCCGTCACCCGCGCGGCGACCGCGGACCGGCACCTGGCCGACGCCGTCTCGGCCGCCGCGTCGCTGGCGGGTCCGCACGGCATCCTCGTCTGCGAGCCTGGTGTGACCCGCACGGTCGAGACGCCCGTCGTCCGCCAGGGCCTGCGGCTGCCGGCCGGACACGCGTTCCCGTACACCACCGTCGCGGGAGCCGATCCCTGGACGCGCCGGATCCGGCTCGTACGGCCGTACGTCCTGCTGCTCGACTGTGTGACGGGCGACGGGGAGGCATTCGCCAGGCTGCGCGGCCGGATCGCCGCCGAAGGCAGTCCGCTGCTGATCCTGACCACCGCCGACACCTCTGATCCCCGAGCCGGTCTGCTGCGTGCGCTGGGCGACCCGGCGGACGGTCCCGTGCCGACGGTCGTCCGCGTCGCCTCCGTCGCGAACCGCCACCACCGGCTGCGCGCGCTGGCTCTGCTGACTGGAGCCACCGCCCTCACCGAGGACTCCCAAGTGCTCCCGGGAACCGCCTGGTTCGACGTCCTGGGCCGCGTCGACCTGGCGCTGGTCACCGCGCGAGAGACGGTACTCGTGGGCGGCCACCGGGATCCGGCGGTACTGGACCGATGGATCGCCGCTGCTCCCGCACGCCGCGCCCTGGCCGACTCCGACGACGAACGGGAGGCACTGGACGAACAGCTCGCCTGGCTGACCTCGCGCGCCGTGACCCTGGCCGTCGGCGCGGAGACGGCGGAGGAACTGGCACCGCGTGCGGCCGCCGCGCAGCGGGGCGCCCGGGCGGCCCAGGCCGCGCTGCGCTCGGGCACCGTGCCCGGCGGCGGACACGCGCTGCTCTGTGTCCGCGCCGCGCTCCCGTCCGATTCCGGCTCGGTCGGCACGGACGTCGTACGGGCCGCGCTCGCCGCTCCGTTCCGGCTGCTGGCGTCACGAGCCGGGATCGACCCGGTCGAGATCGAACGGCTGTGCGCCGAGCCTGATCCCGGTCGACTTGCCCAAGAGCGGCCGTTCGCCGACCTCGACGGAGTCCGTCCGCACGGGGACGGCCCCGACGGGGAGGGCCTGGATGGAAACGGTCCGGACGGGGACGGCCCGCGGGACGCCGTCGAGATCCTGGATCTCGCCCTGGAGACGGCGGGGAAGGCCCTGGTGGTCTTCCTCGACACCGTCTGACGCCTCGTCGGCTACGGCCGGGTCCTCGCGTCGGCGTAGACCCGGCTGAGGTGTTCCTGCACGTCCTTGTGGCGGAACTGGTAGACACCGCCCACCTGCCGCAGTGCCGACACCCGGTGGGCGTGTTCCAGGAACCCCATGAGATCGCGGGGCAGGTCGCCGCGCAGCCACAGCCATGCCCGTGCGACGAGGTAGCGGGGCCAGGTACGGACGGCGATGGGCACCCACAGCGTCAGGACCACGAAGAGCACGGTGCCCTCGACGACCTGTCCGGGCGCGTCCGGGAAGGTCGCCATGACCCAGGCCGTGCCCAGCCCGAACAGTCCCGCGATCACCAGCCCCCACCCAGCCACCAGCCTCCGGTCCCCTCGCAACAGGATTCTCGGTGACGTGGCGTCGTCTGCGGGAGCCGGTGCCTGGAGCCACTTCAGGAAGCCCGACAGGGCCCCCAGGACCAGCCCCGGCAGCGCGAAGGCGAGCATCGCGGCCAGCACATAGGTGGGCCGGTTGAGCTGCTCCCACTTCGACGAGGCCGGCGAACTGGTGGCCCTGATCGACGCCCAGTACATCAGCCCGAGGACGGCCCCGGCCCCGAGACCGATCGCCGTTCCGCCTCCGATCCGGCGGAGGAACCCGGTACCCCGGCGGAACCAGCGCGGCCCGCGCACCGGCCCGCCCGCACCGAGCAGCCCGGCGGGAACGCCGACGATCAGACCGAAGATGATGGCGACGAGGAACCCGACAGCGGGCCCTTCCGTGAGGGCGGCGAGAAATCCGATGGCTCCGCCCATCGGTACCCCGACGGCGAGAGCCGTGGAGGTTCGCCCGAAGCGCGGTTCCGCCGGGCCGCTTCCCGGCTCGTCCGGAGCGGATTTCGCCGACGCGGCGAGCGCATGGAGAGAGCGGTCCAGCCATGCGGCCACCCGGTCGGGGCCCCACCAGGACAGGAGCATCCCGCCGACCAGACCCGCCACGCCCAGCTGGAGCGCCGCCAGCGCGCCGGTGCCCGCGTCCACGGCGGACGCGGTGGCGACTCCGCCAGCCACCGCCGCCAGCAGCCCGAGAAGCAGGCCGTAGACGGCGTGGTGGAGCGCCCCGCTCAACTCCCACCAGGCCAGGTCGGTCCGGTCGCGGCGCTCCAGATGGTGGGCCAGGAAGGACAGATGCCGCCGGGCCTCCGGCCATACGTCGGGTGCCAGACGGTGGTCGAAGAGGACCCGCACCGCGTTGTCCAGGATCGTGGTGTGCACCTCGGCCGGATCGGCCCGCAGCAGCCGGACGAACGGTGTCTCCTCGTCCGTGTCCGCGTGACTGTACAAGTCGGTGAAGAGAGTCGCCGTCAGGGGCGAGGCCAACGCCTCGCCGAGTGCCGCCAGCAGTTGAGGGCTCGCCTCCCGGGCCCAGCCGGTGAGAGCCGCCGCCTCCACCTGCACGGCCCAGCGCCTGCCCACCTGGACGGCGGCGACCTGCTCGGCCGCGGCCCCGGGCGTGAGCAGGGACCAGCTCGGCCCGTTCAGCGGGGCGCCCCGTGCTCGCGCCGCACGCACCTCGTCCTCCAGCACGCCCCAGCCGTGCTCCAGCCGGTCGAAGAGGTCGGCCCATTGCTCGCGGCCCGGCCCACCGCGTCCCAGACTGTCCCGCAGGTACGCCATGACATGGGGGAAGGCCAGTTCGCGCGCTTCGGTGACCGACGCTCCGTACAGCACCGGGCCGCCGCTCAGCGCACGCTCGTAGGCTTCGGTGCGGCAGGCGAGGATCACCGGCAGGTCGCCGGAGAACGCCCGGCGGATCCGGCCCAGCACGCGCACGAGCCGCTGTCGCGGAATCTCGTCCAGCCCGTCGAGGCAGGGCAGCACATGACCCGTACGCAGCAGATCGCGGGCGGACCCCGCGGAACCCACCTCCGGATACTCCGCGGCCAGCCGCCCGGCCAGCCAGTCCAACAGCTCGTACCGGCGTGGATCGTAGGAACTCAGCGAGAACAGGACGGGGACGGGATCGACGGCTCCCGCCGCGCTCGGGTTCTGCTCGCGCACGCGGCACAGCTCCAGCAGGAACAGCAGGAGCAACGTCGACTTGCCCGAACCGGCCGGCCCGATGACCACCAGCCGCTGCGGCGCGAGCGCGGTGAAGGACTCGACGAGTCCGGCCATGTCCGCCGTGCTGCCGGTGAGTCCGCGAGTCCGGCCGTCCGACAGCCGGGGTGGGGCGGGCGCCCACTGGGTGTGCAGCAGCCGGGGCCGCCGCGGGTCGGGGGTGAGACCACGTTTGTCGGCCTCCGCCGCCCAGTCGCGCCGCACGGAGGCCTGGAGTCGCTCCAGCAGCTCCGCACGCCGCTGGTCGGTGAGGTGACCGTCCCGGCCCCAGCCCAGCAGGCGCCCCAGCAGAAGCAGGCCCCCGACAGCGAGGACCAGGACGAGCAACAGTTCCATGTGTGCCGGTGCCTCCCGCTTCGTCCCGCCGGTGGGCTGCGGAGACGCCCCAAGGACACTACTGGCGATATCCAGGCGTTGTCCGCCTCTCGGGCATCTGTGACGTACACACCTACGGCAGTTGTATGACAAGCGGCTGAGCATCACGGCCGAGGTGGGGAGGCGAGGTCTGTCGCGTCCACCTGCGCTTCGTGGACACGCCCGGGGAAGGGCACGTGGAACCCCGTACCCGCGCCCCCGGCCCGTCACTCAGCCGCGCACACCAACCGGAAGCCGCTGAAGTCCGCCGTGAACTCCGCCGCGACCAGGTCCTGGGCGTGGATGCCGGCCAGGGTGCCGGTGAAGCGGAGTTTGGAGCCGTAGTCGTCGGAGAGGTGGGTGAAGTCGAGGGGCGGGCCTACGGGCGTGCGCACGCCCTCGCGGAGGTACCAGAAGCGGGCCTCCGCGCCGTCGATGCTCGCCCCCAGGGTGATCGGCCGGCCCGGCTCGACCTCGACGACGGCCACCTGCCGGGCGCCGTCCTCGTCGCGCTCCAGGAGACTGAGCACCGTACGGCCCTCGCCCCGCCACTGCTGGCCGCGCTGCGGTTCGCCCTCCGGCTCGGCCCACGTCAGATCGAGGCTGAGGTACGACGCGGTGTTGTAGCGCAGGGTCAGCCCCGCCGCCTCGCCGAAGGTGCGCGGCCGGGCTTCCACGGTGACCTCCACCTCCGCCCGGTGCTCGGTGATCCGCTGTGCCAACAGGCTCTGGTCCCACAGCGACTCGGGACCGTGCCGACCCCGCAGCCGTATCCAGCCGGGGCGGGCGCCCGTGTCGACCCATGAGCCATCCGCCTCGGCCCGCAGAGTGCTCCAGGGCCACGCAATGGCAGGGGCGGCCGACGCCGGAGCGACCGCCACAGCCGGAGCCGGGGCCGGGAACGCAGCAGCCGGAGAGGCAGCCGGGGCCACAGCCCCATCAGCAGCCGCAGCCGCAGCCGGAGCGGCAGCCCCACCCGCAGCCGGAGCAACTGCCCCACCCACAGGGGGCACCTCCACCTCCACCTCCGGATGCCAACCCCCCTGCCGCAGTCGGGGCCAGCCCTGCGCGTCCCACGTCACCGCCTGGACGGCGGTCTCGCGGCCCAGCGTGCAGCGGATGCCCCGGTCGGTGTGGAGGGGGCGGGCGGTGAGGTGGCTGAGGAACCACTCGCCGGTCGGGGTCTGGACCAGTTCGGCGTGGCCGGCCTTCTGCAGCGGCACCTTCGGGTCGTCCCGCGTCGTCAGCAGCGGCACGTCGTCGAGTTCGTACGGTCCCGTGAGGGCGCGGCCGCGTGCCACCCGCACGCCGTGTTCGACCCCGGTGCCGCCCTCGGCGAGGACCAGGTAGAACCAGCCGTCGCGGATCAGGAGCTTCGGGCCCTCGATCAACCGGTCGTGCTGGAGCAGCAGATGGGTGTCGCCGACGGGACGAAGGGTGATGCGGTCCAGTTCCGTCAGGACGATCCCGGCGAACCGTTCGCCGCCGGGACGGTGGTCGCTCTGCATGTTGAGCAGCCAGAGCCGGCCCTCGTGGTGGAACAGGGCGGGATCGAAGCCATGGCTCGCGATCCGCCGCGGAGCGGTCCATTCGCCGTCCACCGCCGCGGCCGTGCTGACGTACGTGTCCAGGTCGAAGTAGCGCGTGCCGACCGACCGCACGATCGTGTAGACCACCCAGAAGCGGTCGCCGTCCCAGCTCAGTGAGGGCGCCCAGATACCCGCCGAGTCGGGGACCCCGCGCAGCGAGCCGCCGGGCACCGCGCCCCGCACATGACCGGCGTACTCCCAGTGCGCCAGATCCCTGGACCGGTGCAGGGGGATCGTCGGGAACCACTCGAACGAACTCGTCGCAACGTAGTACCACTCGCCGACCCTGATCAGCGAGGGGTCGGGCGCGAAGCCACGAATGACCGGATTGCGGGCCACGGTCACCGTCTCGGCCCGCTTCGCCCCGGCCGTAACCGTCTCGGCTCGCTTCGCCCCGGCCGTAACCGTCTCGGCTCGCTTCGCCCCGGCGGTCACCGTCTCGGCCCGCTTCGCCCCGGCGGTCACTTGAGCGCTCCCAGCGTGACGCCCGTGCGCCAGTAGCGGCGCATCGCCGTCATCATGATCGCCAGCGGGACGATGGACAGGAGCGCGCCCGTCAGGACGAGGCTGGTCACGTCGATGCCGGACTCGGCACGCTTGCCCGACCAGTTGTAGAGGCCGAGGTTGAGGGTCCAGTTCTCCTCGCCGCGCAGGACGGTGAGGGGCAGGAAGAAGGCGTTCCAGGTGTTGACGAAGGCCAGCAGGAAGACGGTCGCACCGCCCGTGGTCATCATCCGCAGCACGATGCTGAAGAAGATCCGCAGCTCACCGGCGCCGTCGATCCGGGCCGCCTCCAGCAGTTCGAAGGGGATCGTCGCCTCGGTGTAGACCTTCGCCAGATACACGCTGAAGGGGTTGATGAGGCAGGGGATCAGCATCGCCCAGGGAGTGTCGACCAGGCCGATCTTCGAGAACATCAGATACAGCGGGAGCGTGAGCAGGGCGATGGGGATGAGGAAGGACCCCACCACGGCCCCGAAGACCACGCCCCGCCCGGGGAAGTCGAAGCGGGCCAGGCCGTAGCCGGTCGCCAGGGCGATGAGCGTGCCGCCGAGGGAGCCGACACCGGCGTACAGGAACGAGTTGGCGGTCCAGCGCAGGAAGATGCCGTCCTCGTAGGTGAACAGCTGGTGCAGGTTGTCCCAGAGGTGCATGCCGGAGAACCACAGGCCGTTGCTCTGGTACAGCCCCACCTGGTCCTTCGTGGCGGCGACGATCAGCCACCACACGGGGAACAGGCTGTAGACGCTGGCGAGGATCAGGCCGAGCAGGATGAAGCGCTGGCCGCCGCGCCCGCGTGCGGCGGGGTCGGGGTCGGCGATCCGCCGTACGGGAGGCACGCCGGACTTCCCTGACGCGGCCGACTTCGTCGGCGTGCTGCTGGGGGAGTCGGTGGTGGTCGTGGCCATCAGTCGACCTCCTTCGAGGTCAGCCGGTAGAAGACGAGGGAGGCGGCGCCGAGGATCAGGGCGAGGAGCACCGACAGGGCGGCGGCGTACTGGTAGTTGCCCGCGTTGAACGCCTGGTTGTAGATGATCATGATGGGGGTGAAGCTGCCGTCGACGGTCTCGGGGGTGATGTTCCGGAACAGCGCCGGCTCGTTGAAGAGCTGGAGCATCTGGATGATCGACAGCAGACCGGTCAGGACCAACGCGGCCCGGACGAACGGGATCTTGATGCTCAGCGCGATCCGGATCTCGGAGGCGCCGTCGAGGCGGGCCGCCTCGAACATCTCGCGGGGCACGCCCTGGAGCGCCGAGTAGATGATCACCATGTTGTAGCCGATGCCGTGCCAGGTGAGCAGATTGCCGATGGACGGCCACACCATGGAGGGCGCGAAGAAGTTCCAGTCGAACCCGAGGAAGTCGCCCATCGGGGTCAGCGGCCCCACGGCGGGGCTGTACAGATTGATCCACACGATCGCCGCGACCACGCCGGGGATCATGTACGGGACCAGCAGCACGATCCGGAAGCGGTTCGCGGCCTTCGCGGTGAGCGCGTCCAGGAACAGCGCCAGGACCAGGCTGACCAGCAGCATGAACGGGATCTGCACGCAGGCGAACAGCACCACCCGCAGGATCGAGCCCATGAACGCCGAGTCCGACAGCCCCAGTTGGTAGTTGTCGAACCCGGTGAACTCGCGGGTCGCGCCCCCGAGGCCCAGCCCGGACCGCTTCTCCTGGAACAGCGACTCGTAGACCGCGTACGCGATGGGCAGCAGATAGAGGAAGACGAATCCGAGCTGGAAGGGCACCGTGAACGCGGCACCCTTCCAGCGCTGGGAGCGAATCATCGAAAGACGCCTCAGCCCTTGACGTTGATGCCGCGTGACTTCAGGTCCTTGACCGTCCACTCCTGCATGTGGGCGAGCAGGTCGGTGACCTTCTGTTCCTTGCTGACGACCTTGCCCCACTCGCTCTGCAGCTCGGTGAACATGGCGGTCCAGTTGGGGCCGTAGACCCAGTCGGTGGTCACGGTGCCCAGGCTGTCCGTGACGATCTTCTCGGCCGGCTCGTAGTTGTCGCCGAGCAGCTTCTCGGAGATCGCCTCCGCCACGAACGCGTCGCTGTCGGCCAGACCCGGCATCACACCGCTACCGGTCTCCGGGCTCGCCATCGACTTCACCGCGCCGGGGTCCGTGGACAGCCACAGCGCCGCCTCCGCCGCCTGCTTCTTGTGCTCGCACTGCTCGGTGACCAGGTTCATGCCACCGCTCTGGTTGGTGCCGGCCGGAGTCTTCGCGGCCTCCCCGGGGTACGTCGGCCACGGCGAGAGCGCCCACTTGCCGAAGGAGTCGGTGAAGTTCTGCACCATGCCGGCCATCTGCCAGGTGGAGATCTGCCGGGTGACCGTGCCGCCCTTGTCGTAGTTGCGCTGCACGGCCGCGTAGTCGGCGAAGGAGAGCTTGGAGTTGAGGCCGCCGTCGATGATCTGCTGGATCACGTCGGCCGCCTTCAGGCTGCCCTCGTCCTGGAAGTTCACCTTCCAGGAGTCGCCTTCGATGGCGTACCAGTGGGCGCCGGCCTGCATGGCCAGCACCTCCAGGGTGCTCGGGTCCTCACCGGCGTAGTTGGTGATGTGGATGCCGTGCTTCTTGAGGACCTTGCCGGCGGCTATGAAGTCGTCCCAGGTCGCGGGCGCCTTGAGGCCGTACTTCTTGAAGACGTCCGTGCGGTAGATCGTGAAGGCGGGCGCGGAGCTGGTGGGCACGCCGTAGACCTTGCCCTGCACCTGGACACCGGCCCACGCGCCGGGGTTGAACTTGTCCGCGCTCGACCCGACGTACTCGGTGATGTCGGCGAGCGCGCCCTGCGACACCCAGGTCGTCACGTACTCGGCGGTGTTCTGCACCAGACAGGGGGCGTTGCCCGCCTTCACCGCGTTGCTGAGCTGCTTCTGCATGGTCAGCTGGTCGGTGACCTTGGTGTACTTGAGCTGGACGTCCTTGTGGGCGGCGTTGAACGACTTGACGAGGGTCTCCTGGCCGTTGGCCCAGCCCCAGAAGGGGAGGGTGACCGGACCCGTGGCTCCGGAGGAACCGTCGTCGTCCGAGTCCGAGCCGCCGCACGCGGCGAGCAGACCTGTCAGCGCCACACTCGCGACGGCGATGCGGGCGAACCTTCTCCGGGGGCTGCTGGAGTTCATCGAACGGTCATCCTTCGAGACGTAGACGATCGCGGAAGAGGGAGCGAGGGGCGGCTCGGTGGGGCGACTGCGAGCGAGGCGGACCGTCAGCTCGGGTCTCGGACCCCTGCAGAACGTAGTAAACGGTTGCTGTGAAACGTAGGTCGCCTGATCGGCTCACGCAAGAGCGCCACGGCAAATTGTTACGCCGGATGGTCGCCGGGGTTGCGCGGAACTGTCGCCCGGTGGTCGGCGGGTGACGGTGAGTACGCAGGTCAGAGTCGCGTCGACCGGTGTGCGGCCGTGGGGGAGGGGGCCTTGGTGGGGACCGTGGATGCGAAAACGTTTACGCCACGTCGGGCGCGTGGGTGCGGGTCAGGCGACCCGGGCCAGATCCGTGTGCCGTACCTCGTGGGCCGGCGGCAGGCCCGACGTCAGACGCTCCAACTCCTCGACGACCGTACGCCCGAGGCGCTCCAGCTCGTTGCCGAGGGAGCCCGCGATGTGCGGGGTGAGGAAGACGTTGGGGAGGTGGTAGAGCGGGGAACCGACGGGCAGCGGCTCGGGTTCGGTGACGTCCAGGATCGCGCTGAGCCGGCCGGAGAGCAGCTCGTCGGTGAGCGCCTCGGGGTCGACCAGGGCGCCCCGGGAGGTGTTGATGAGGACGCCGCCGTCCCGGATGAGCGCGAGTCTGCCGCGGTCGAGCATGCGGTAGGTCTCGGGGATGTCGGGGGCGTGCAGGCTGACGATGTCGCTGGTCCGCAGCAGGTCGTCGAGTGCCATGGGCTGGGCGCCCAGCGCGGCGGCCCCTGCGGTGTCGACGTACGGGTCGTAGAGCGAGACGGCGAAGTCGAACGGCCTCAGCAGTTCCAGGAGCCGGCGGCCGACGCGCGAGGCCCCGATGACCCCGACCCGGCGGCCGACGTTGCCGATGGCCGCGGTCTCGGCGGGGGAGGGGTAGGCGTGGGTCTGCCGGAAGCGCTCGCGCTGGTCGAAGGCGTCCTTTCCGGCCAGCAGGATCATCGCCAGGGTGTACTCGGCGACCGGCAGCGCGTTGCCGGCCACCGCGCTGGAGACGGTGACGCCGCGCTGCCAGAGGGCTTCGCCGACCAGCGCGCGGACCGAGCCGGCGGCGTGCAGGACGGTACGCAGCCGGGGCGCCGCCGCCAGCACCTCCGCGTCGAGGTGCGGACAGCCCCAGCCGGTGATCAGCACCTCGGCGCCGGCCAGTGCGGAGGCGGCGCCCGGATCCGTGAAGTCCCGCACCACGAACGCGGGATCGATCTCGACCACCTCCCGCAGCCGTGCCATGAGCGGGGGCGGGAAGAGCAGGGGCAGATGCACCGGATCCATGGCGAACACGGCTCGCGTCGACTGGGCGCTGGGCATGACTCTCCTGGAGAGCAGGGATGGACGCAGGGGCGACCGCTGCGGGGACAGTTGCAGAAAACGTCTTCTACCGTAGATCCGGCTCTGAGGGGTGGTCAATCGCCGCGCTCTGGTGTCGTGCTCCGGTGCTCGCCTGAGTTCGTCCGCGTATGTGCAGGTAGTGCGGCTGCTGGGCGGGTCGTGGGGTGGCCGGCCGTACGGTCGCGGCGGGCCTCTTCTGGGGCGAGAGGCGTCTGCCGTGTCGGAGGGGGCGGTTGAGTGGCGGTCCTGGCGTAATCGATTACCCCGAGTAGTCGGTTGTCGAAACGGCCCGGGGAGACGGTTCCGGGAGTGGATCAGAAGTCTCGTCAGTGGATCCTGGAGTCTCGTCGGTGGGGCAACCGGTTCCAGGAAGGCGACGAAGGAGGAGCCTGCGGCCCGACTTCGGAGGGCGACCGGAAACCGCCGCCGATCTGGCGGATTCGCGCTGGTCGGACGGGTGGACCCATCGCTCGGCGTGGCGTTCGGCCATGTCCCAGGGGTTACGCGGAGTTTTCGAAAACTGGTCGAGCCTCTTGACGTCGTTTGCGGTCAGGAACAAGCTCTGCCCCGTCGGTCGGTAGAAACCGGTTGTTGTCTCCGGACTCGAGTGAGTCCCGCCCCCGCCACGACAGTCGCCCACCGACCCCCGACTTCCCTCGCACCCAAGGACGTTGCTGATGACCGAAACCCAGGGCCAGGGTCTGTCCCGACGCACCCTCCTCCAGACCGCCGGCGCCGCGGCCGCCGCCTACACCCTGCTCGGAACGGCCACCGGCACCGCGAGCGCGGCCGACGGAGCGAGAACCGACCGGCTGGTGGTGCACCCCGTCCCGACCGGGCTGCCCCTGAACACCAGTTTCTCCGTCAAGGCCCGTACGCCGGGCGGTGAGTGGCAGCCGGTGCCCGTCATCCGGGCGCGCACCAAGACCATCAACGAGAAGACCGGCGCGGGCGTCGTCCGCAGCTCCTCGGTGGCCAACCTCGACTTCCGCGGCACCGTGGAGGTCCAGGTCACCTCCTCCAAGGGCGCCATCCCCTCGGCGCGGATCCGCCCCCTGTCGTACGACATAGCGCACGAGGTGAGCGGGGACACGGTCACCTTCAGCCTCACCGAGCCCCGCAACCTCTCCATCGAACTCGGCGACGCCGACGGAGGCGCCTTCGACCTCTACGACAACCTCCAGCTGCACGCCAACCCGATCGAGAGGTGGCGGCCCGAGGAGGACGACCCGGACGTCATCTACTTCGGGCCCGGCATCCACACCGTCCCCGACAACGTGGTCAAGGTGCCCAGCGGCAAGACCGTGTACCTGGCGGGCGGCGCGGTCCTCAAGGCCCGGGTGGAGTTCAGCCATGTGGAGAACGCCCGGCTGCTCGGCCGCGGCATCATCTACGACTCGGACGCCGCCACCCTGGTCGCCTTCTCCAGGAACATCGAGATCGACGGCATCCTCGCCCTGAACCCGAAGACCGGCTACTCCTGCACCATCGGCCAGTCGCAGCAGGTCACCGTGCGCAACCTGCACTCCTACAGCTTCGGCCAGTGGGGCGACGGCATCGACGTCTTCAGCAGCGAGGACGTGCTCATCGAGGGCGTCTTCATGCGCAACAGCGACGACTGCGTCGCCATCTACGCCCACCGCTGGGACTACTACGGCGACTGCCGCAACATCACCGTCCGGAACTCCACCCTCTGGGCCGATGTCGCCCACCCGGTCAACATCGGCACCCACGGCAACCCCGAGAAGCCCGAGACCATCGAGAACCTCGTCTTCAGCGACATCGACGTGCTCCAGCACCGTGAGCCGCAGGTCCTCTACCAGGGCTGCTTCGCCCTCAACCCCGGCGACAGCAACCTCATCCGGAACGTCCGCATCCAGGACGTCCGCGTGGAGGACTTCACCTGGGGCCAGTTGCTCAACATGCGGGTGATGGCCAACCGGTACAACGCCTCCCCGGGACGCGGCATCGAGGACGTGTACGTCCGCGATCTGGCCTACGACGGCACCCACGCCTCCATGGCCATCCTGACCGGCTACGACGCGGACCGCCCGATCAAGAACCTGACCTTCCAGAACCTGTCGGTCAACGGGACGGTCGTCCACGACAAGATGAAGAAACCCGGCTGGTACCTGACCACCGACATGGTGCCGATGTTCGCCAACGAGCACGTCCAGAACCTCCGCTTCCTGGACGCCGGCACCCCGGCCGCCACCACCGCGCCGGAGATCACCAGCGCGGGCGAGGTCACCGCCACCGCCAAGCGGGTCCTCAACCACCTGGTCACAGCGAGCGGGCTGCCCACGTCCTTCGCCGCCGAGGGTCTGCCGAGGGGCCTGTCGTTCGACACCAGGACGGGCCTGATCTCCGGTGTCCCGTCCCGTCCCGGCTCCTGCACGGTCACCGTCTCGGCCACCAACAGCGCCGGTACGGCCACCCAGTCCATCCAGCTCACCGTGCGGCACCCGTAGGACCAGGAGAGACATCCGTGCTTCCCCTCAGCAGACGGTCGCTGCTCGGCGCGGCCGGACTCACGGCCGCGGCCGGCACCGGAATCCTGTCGGCCGCCACCACCGCCTCCGCAGCCCCGGCCTCCGCCGCGTGGGCGCGCTCCGCCGAGGCGACCCGCACCTTCAGCCACCCGGGCCTCCTGCACAGCGCGGCCGATCTGGACCGGCTGAGGAGCGCGGTCGCCGCGAAGGAGGCGCCGATCCACGACGGCTACCTCGTCCTCGCGGCCCACGCCCGCTCCAAGGCGACCTACGCCGTGCAGAACACGGGCCAGATCACCTCCTGGGGGCGCGGCCCCAGCAACTTCATGAGCCAGGCCGTCGCCGACTCGGCCGCCGCCTACCAGAACGCGCTGATGTGGTGCGTGACGGGTGAGCGGGCCCATGCGGACAAGGCGCGGGACATCCTCGACGCCTGGTCCGCCTCCCTCACCATGATCACGGGTGCCGACGGCCCGCTCGGCGCCGGTCTGCAGGCGTTCAAGTTCGTCAACGCGGCCGAGTTGCTGCGGCACACCGGGTACGACGGCTGGGCGGAGGCGGACATCGCACGCTGCGAACGGTCGTTCCTCGACGTCTGGTACCCGGCGGTCTCCGGCTACATGCTCTACGCCAACGGCAACTGGGACCTGACGGCCATCCAGACCGTCCTGGCCATCGGCGTGTTCTGCGAGGAGCCCGTGCTCTTCGAGGACGCGCTGCGGTTCGCCGCGGCGGGCGCCGGCAACGGCAGTGTCCCCGGCCGGATCGTCACGGCCGCCGGTCAGGGCCAGGAGTCCGGCCGCGACCAGGGGCACGAGCAGCTCGCGGTCGGCCTGATGGGCGACGCGGCGCAGGTGGCCTGGAACCAGGGCGTGGACCTGTGGGGCTTCGACGGCGGCCGGCTCCTGACGAACGCCGAGTACGCCGCCCGCTACAACCTCGGCGGCGACGTCCCCTTCACCCCCGACCTGGACCGCACCGGCAAGTACATCAAGAAGGCCGTCTCGGCCGTCGGCCGCGGCACCCTCCCGCCGATCTACGAGATGTACCTCGCCCACTACGCCGGGGTGCGCGGCCTCGACGCCCCCGCGACGAAGGCGGCGGTCTTCCGGGGTACCGGGGGCGCCCGCGTCGTCGAGGGCAGCAACGACGACCTCCCGAGCTTCGGCACCTTCGCCTACGCCGGGGCCACCGCCCCCGCGTCGACACCCGCACCGGCGCCCCCGGCCGGGGTCACGGCGGTGGGCGGCCCCGGGGCCGTGACCGTGGCGTGGCTGCCGTCGGCCTGGGCCACCGGGTACACCGTCCTGCGCTCCACCCGCCCCGAGGGCCCGTACGAGGAGGTCGCCACCGGCCTCGACGAGCCGACGTACACCGACCGGGAGGTGCGCCGGGGGCGGACGTACCACTACACCGTGACTGCCTCCAACGCACCTGGTGACAGCGGCAGTTCGCAGCCCGTGGCTGCTTCGGCCGGCCTGCCCGGTCCGTGGGACGCCCGGGACCTGGGGACGGTACGGATCCCGGGTTCCGCCCTGTTCGACGGCGAGCGGTTCGTGCTCCGGGCGAGCGGTACGGCCAACACGTACCACCTGGCCCATCTGCCGCTGCGGGGCGACGGCACGGTCACCGCCCGGATCGTGTGGCCGCTGAGCTCCCAGTACTCCAAGATCGGCGTCACCCTCCGCGACGCCCTCGACCCGGACGCCGCGCACGCCTCGATGCTGATCCAGGGGCTGCCGCTGCACACCTGGAGCGGGGTGTGGACCGTCCGCGAGGCGGCCGGGGCCGACATCTCGGCGACCGGCAGCACACCCGTGCCGCCCACCCAGCAGCAGGCGATCACCACGGCCGCCGCGTTCCCGATCTCCGGCCTGGGCGCGCTCCCGGAGTCGGCGACCCCCCTGGAGGCCCCGTACGTCGAGGGCGCGGGCGACGGCTACCGGCTGCGGGCCCCGTACTGGGTGCGGGTGATCCGCAAGGGCCGCCGCTGCACCGGGGCGATCTCGCCGGACGGCGTCCGGTGGACCGAGGTCGGCAGCGCCGAGGTGGACCTGGGGCGGACCGCGCACGCCGGACTGGTCCTCACGTCCTGTCTGGGCGTGGACGAGGAGTACGCCGACACCGGCACCGGCGCCTTCGACAACGTCACCGTGGTCTCCGCCACCGGGGGAGAGGTCTGGTCGGTGCCCCGCCCCGCCCGACAGGTCACCGACCTCAAGGCAACCGCCGGCGCCGACGCGGTCGAACTGACCTGGACCGACCCCGACCTCTCCGCCCGCTACCGGGTGCGGCGCGCCACCCGCGCCGACGGCACCTACCGGACGATCGCGACCGGCGTCGCCCCGGTCGGCTTCGGCGCCCACCTCCGGTACGCGGACGCCACCGGCACCCCCGGCACGACGTACCACTACGTCGTCACGAAGACCAACGAGGGCGGACCAGGCCCCCGTTCGAAGCCGGCCGCCGCGCGCATGCCGTCGCCCGCCACGCCCCAACTCGCCACCACCGCAGGGGTGTTCGCCAATCGGGGCGTCCCCTTCCAGTACCTGATCCGTGCCTCGCACGCACCCGTACGCTTCGGCGCGAGCGGACTCCCCGAGGGCCTGCGCGTCGACGAACGCACGGGCCTGATCTCCGGAACCCCCACCCGGACCGGCGAGTTCACCGTCACCACCACCGCGGGCAACGCGGCGGGCGAGGCGTCCGGCACCCTCGCCCTGACCGTCGGCACACCGCCGCCCGACCCCTGGACGTACGGCGATCTGGGCGACGTCGTCCTCGACGAGCGCGCCTTCGGGACCCTGGGCGTAGTCGCGGTCCGTACGCCCGGCAGCACGGCGTACGAGGAGGACGGGACCTTCGTCGTACGGGGCGCCGGTGTCGATCTGTCCGTCAACAACCAGGGGATGACCGGGCAGTTCACGCGGCGGCCGGTCACCGGCGACTGCGAGGTCACCGCCCGGCTGGTCTCCCGTACCGGCGCCACGGCCGACCGGGTCGGGTTGCTGATGGCCAAGTCGCTGTCGCCGTTCGACCAGGCGGCCGGGGCGATCGTCAGCAGCGGCACGAGCGCCCAGCTGATGCTCCGGACGACCGTGGCCGGACGGTCGGCGTTCACGGGCGGAGCCACGGTCGCCGCCCCCTGCCTGCTGCGGCTGAGACGCGTCGGGACCGCGTTCTCCGCGGCGGTGTCCACAGACGGAGGTGTCACCTTCACCCCCCTCGCCGACGGAGAGATCCCCGGCTTCGGTGACGCCCCCTACCACGTGGGCCTGGTGGTCTGCTCCCGCGATCCCAGGGCCCACGTCACCGCGCGATTCAGCGAGGTGAGCGTCACCCCTCTCTAGAGCTCGCGGGCCCTCGGGTCCGCGAGGCTCCTCCATGGAATGGAGACACGGAATGAGCCGCACGTCCCCCCACACGAGCCCCGAAGGGCTGGCTCCCGAGGGCGAGTTGAGCCGCAGAGGTCTGCTGCGGACCGCCGGTGGTCTCACCGCCGCCCTCGCGCTGGGCGCCGCCTCCTCCGTCACGACGACGGCGGAGGCGGCCCCGGCCACCTTCACCCACCCCGGCATGCTGCACGCCTACGGCGAACTCAACCGCGCCAAGGTGCGGGTGGCCGCCGGCGACGACCCGTGGCTGTCCGGCTGGAACCGGCTGACCGCCAACTCCCACTCCGCCGCCACCTGGACGCCCAACCCGCAGGCCACGATCATCCGTGGTGGAACGGGCGAGAACTACGGCATCCTCTACAACGACATCCACGCCGCCTACCAGAACGCGCTGCGCTGGAAGATCGCCGGCACCACCGCCCACGGCGACACGGCCGTCCGCATCCTCAACGCCTGGTCGTCGACGCTCACCACCGTCACCGGCAACGCGGACCGGTTCCTGGCCGCCGGGATCTACGGCTACCAGTTCGCGAACGTCGCCGAACTGATGCGCGGCTACGCCGGGTTCGACCTGAACCGGTTCAAGACGATGATGCTCAACGTCTTCTACCCGCTCAACAACCAGTTCCTGAACAACCACAACGACGCCTGCATCACCAACTACTGGGCCAACTGGGACCTGTGCACCATGAACTCGATCCTCGCGATCGGGATCCTGTGCGACGACGGCGCCAAGTACGACCAGGCCGTGAACTACTTCAAGAACGGCGCGGGCAACGGCGCGATCCGCAAGGCCGTGCCGTTCCTGTACGACAGCCAGGGCCTCGCCCAGTGGCAGGAGTCCGGCCGCGACCAGGGGCACACCATGATGGGCATGGGCCAGATGGGGGCCTTCTGCGAGATGGCCTGGTCCCAGGGCGAGGACCTCTACGGCTACGACAACAACCGGTTCATGAAGGCCGCCCAGTACGTCGCCAAGTACAACCTCGGCGAGGACGTGCCCTTCACCGCCTACACCTGGGGCACCGGGCAGAACTGCGCCCAGCAGACCCACACCGTGATCTCCTCCAGCGGCCGGGGCCAGGTCCGCCCCGTGTGGGACCTCCTGCACTACCACTACGCACGGCGGCGGGGCCTGTCCGTCCCGTACATCACGCGGATGGCGCAGAGCGTGCGCCCCGAGGGCGGCGGCGGGGACTACGGCCCCAACAGCGGCGGCTACGACCAGCTGGGCTTCGGCACCCTGATGTACGCCAGGTAGCCACCGCCCCCGAGCGGCCGCTGTCGCCCGAACGGCCGCTCGGGACCCGGCACGACCGGAATACCGCGAGGGGATGTGGTGCTCTGAGGTGGACGACGGTTCACGAGCGGGCGGCGTGAGGAGCTGGTGCGCATGACGGCAGACCGGCGGGACCCCGTGGTCAGGACCCCGTACGGCGACGTACGCGGCACCTACGAGGCCGTGGACGGCGACGGGACGCGGATCGCGGTGTTCCGGGGCGTCCCGTACGCGGCCCCTCCCTTCGGTCCCCGCCGCTTCCGCCCGCCCTCCCCGCCCGAGCCCTGGTCGGGGGTGCGGGACGCCGTCGCGTTCGGGCCGACGCCGCCGAAACCGCCGTACTCGGAGGCGTTCGCCCGCTATCTGTCGGACCCCGCCGTCCCGGGCGACGACTGCCTCAACCTGAACGTGTGGACGCCGGAGCCGGGCCCTGGGGCCCGGCTGCCGGTCCTGGTGTGGATCCACGGCGGCGCTCTCACCCGGGGCTCGTCGGCGGTCCCGGTCTACGACGGCGCCGCCTTCGCCCGGGACGGGGTGGTGCTGGTCTCCCTCAACTACCGCCTGGGCGTGGAGGGTTACGGCCTCTTCCCGGACGCCCCGCCCAACCTCGGGCTGCGAGACCAGCTGGCCGCGCTGGAGTGGGTGCGGGAGTCGATCGGGGAGTTCGGCGGTGATCCGGACCGGGTGACCCTGGCCGGCCAGTCGGCCGGCGCCATCAGCGTCGGCGCCCTGCTGGCGATGCCCCGCGCCCGGGGCCTGTTCCGGCGGGCCGTGCTGCAGAGCGGGCCGCCGGAGGCCCTGGACCGGGACAAGGTGCGCCGGATGGTCCGCCGGATGGCGAACCGGCTCAAGGTCCCGGCCACCGCCGAGGCCTTCGCCGCCGTCGACCGGTCCGCGCTCGTCGAGGCGCAGGCCGAGGTCGGCCGTCTCAGCAGCCCGGTGCTCGGCGGTCCCGCCTTCGGCATCGTCGTCGACGGCGACCTGCTGCCCACCGACCCGCTTCAGGCACTGACCGAGCACGGCGCGGCCCCGGGGACCGACCTCCTCATGGGGTGGACCCGCGACGAGCACCGGCTCTGGCTCGTCCCCGGCGGCCTCCAGGAACGCGTCGACCGCCTCGGGACCGTCGCCCTGGCCGGCGCCCGCGCCCGCTGCCACTGCGGCCCCGAGGTCCCGCGCGCCTACCGGGAACTCCATCCGGACAAGGGCACCGCCGACCTGGTCGGCCGGCTCGTCACCGACCACCTGTTGCGGGTGCCCCTGCACCGGGTGGCGGACGCCCGCGTCGACCAGGCCCGGTCCTGGGTCTACGAGTTCGCCTGGTCCTCCGGTCTCCCCGCCCTCGGCTCCTGCCACGCCCTCGAACTCGGCTTCGTCTTCGACACCGGCGACACCCCCGCCTCCGCCAAGCTCGCCGGCGAGCACCCGCCGCACGACCTTGCCACCGCCCTGCACAGCGCCTGGGTCGGTTTCGCGACGGAGGGCTCGCCCGGCTGGCCGGTCTGGGACCACACCCATCCGGTCCGCGTCTTCGACTCCCCGGACGTCGAGCCCGTCGTCCTCGGCCCCTACGACCCCGAGCTCGCCCTCTGGGCCGCGGACGCGCGGCGACCGCGCAGGGTCCAGGGCGCCGGCACCTTCGTCACCTCGGGCGGAGGCCCCCTCCCGGCCCTGCGCCGCTTCCGCCGGAGCCCGTGAAGCAGGCTGCCGGCGCCGCTCCTACGCGTGGTCCGTGTCGGGTGCGGCGGTGCCGTCCGTGCGCGTCGGGGGCTTGGTGTGGAGGATCTCGCGGGCCTGCTCGGCGGCGCGGGCGGTGTTCTCGCCCACGAAGTCGAGGAAGCGGGCGACGTTCTCCAGGCGGGTGGCGGCGGGAGTGCCGGTGCCGAGGACGCCGACGCCCTGGCGGGCGGTCTCGACGACCTGGGCGATGGCACGGGCGCTGGCGATCATCGACTGGTACCAGACGTCGTCGTCGACGACGTAGCGCTCCCGGCGGCGTTCGCCCTGCTCCCGGCGGACCATGCCCTGGCTGTCGAGGAACGCGATCGCCTTCGAGATGGACGCCGGGCTGACCTGGAGCCGCTGGGCCAGTTCGGAGGCGGTGAGGCTGCCGCTGTCGGTGAGGGTGAGGCAGGCCATCACCCGGGCCATCATCGTGGGCATGCCCGAGGCCATCATGACGTTGGTGAACGTCTCCTCGAACTCGCGTACGGCCTCGGCGTCGCGGCCGTGCGCGAGTTCGGGGGTCTGTGCCGCCCGGGGCGTGGTCCCGCGACGCCGGTGGGCGCGGCGCTCGGTGGCGCGATGGGCCATGTCGGCGCGGTAGGCGGTGGGGCCGCCGTTGCGCATCACCTCGCGCGTGATCGTCGAGGTGGGGCGTTCCAGGCGTCGGGCGATCTCCGCGTAGGCGAGGCCGTCGGCCAGCCCCAGCGCGATCTGCTGGCGTTCCTGCTGAGTGAGCCTGCCTCCCGGCATCGCTGTTCTCCCTAGTGCTCGGTGGAGCGCCCACCATAGCGTTCACGCTCTATCCATTGCAACGCAACGCGCACGGATGTTGCGTTACTTTCCAGCCCGTTGCAATGATTTCTCGGCTTTGAGCTGCATATTTGTCATTCCTTCGCAACGAGTGTGTTGCTCGATCCTCGAACGCAACGTAGCTTTTCCGTTGTCGGAAACGAAACGCCGAACGAAGAGCCCAAGGAGAGACACCATGCAGAAGTTCGACACCCCCGCCCCGATCACCGCCGTCCTGAACATCCCCGCCGGGCGCGTGCAATTCATCGCCGCCGACCGGGCCGACACCACCGTCGACGTCCGGCCCGCCGATGCCGCCAAGGGCCGGGACGTCCGGGCCGCCGAGCGGACCACGGTCGAGTACGGCGACGGGGTCCTGCGGATCCAGGCCCCGGTGGCGAAGAGCGAGATCCTCGGCCCGTCCGGCAGCCTGGAGGTGACCGTCCAGCTCCCCGCCGGCTCCCACGTCGAGGCCAAGGCGGCCGCCGCCGAGTTCCGCGGTGTCGGGCGGCTGGGCGACGTCGCCATCGACGGCGCGCACGGTCAGGTCAAGCTCGACGAGGTGGGCAGCGCCCGCCTGAACATCCTGGCCGGCGACGCACTGGTCGGCCGCCTGGAGGGCCCCGCCGACATCACCAGCGGCAAGGGCGACCTGCGCATCACCGAGGCCGCCCGCGGCACGGTCACCCTGCACACCGGGTACGGCGAGATCTCCGTCGGCGCCGCCGCCGACGCCTCGGCCTCCCTGGACGCAGGCACCTCCCACGGCCGGATCCACAACTCCCTCAGGAACACCGGGGACGCCGACGCCCGGCTCGACATCCACGCGACCACCGGCTACGGCGACATCACCGCCCGCAGCCTCTGACCCCGCCCCGCCCGACCTCCGCTCAGCCCCCAACCCCTGACCTGCGGCTCTGAAGGAGCACCCATCATGACCACCCCGGCCATCGCGGCGAACGGACTGCGCAAGTCCTACGGCGACAAGGTCGTGCTCGACGGGGTCGACCTGACCGTCCCCGAGGGAACGATCTTCTCCCTGCTCGGTCCGAACGGGGCCGGCAAGACCACCGTCGTCAAGATCCTCTCCACCCTCGTCCCGCCCGGCCCCGGCTCCGGCGGGATCCGGGTCGGCGGCCACGACCTCGCCGCCGACCCCCAGGCGGTCCGCGCCACGATCGGTGTCACCGGGCAGTTCTCCGCCGTCGACGGGCTCATCACCGGCGAGGAGAACATGCTCCTCATGGGGGACCTGCACCACCTGTCCCGGAGGGAGGGGCGGCGGGTCGCCGCCGAACTGCTGGAGCGCTTCGACCTCACCGAGGCCGCCGGGAAGCCCGCCTCCACCTACTCGGGCGGCATGAAGCGCCGGCTCGACATCGCCATGACCCTGGTCGGCGGCCCGCGGATCATCTTCCTCGACGAGCCGACCACCGGCCTCGACCCGCGCAGCCGCCACAACATGTGGCAGATCATCCGGGAGCTGGTCGCCGACGGCGTCACCGTCTTCCTCACCACCCAATACCTGGAGGAGGCCGACGAACTCGCCGACCGCATCGCGGTGCTGAACGGCGGCCGGATCGTGGCCGAGGGCACCGCCGACGAGCTCAAGCGGCAGATTCCCGGCGGGCACGTCCGCCTCCGCTTCACCGACCCCGCCGCCTACCGCGCGGCCGCCTCCGCGCTGCGCGAGGTCACCCGGGACGACGAAGCCCTCGCCCTGCACGTCCCCAGCGGCGGCACCCAGCGCGAACTGCGCGCCGTCCTCGACCAGTTGGACGCCGCCGGCATCGAGGCCGACGAACTCACCGTGCACACCCCCGACCTCGACGACGTGTTCTTCGCCCTGACCGGCACCGACGTCCCCGCCCAGCCGAACCAGTCCAAGGAGACCGTCCGATGAGCGCGCCCCTGGCCACCGCCCGCCCGAACTCCGTCGCCCTCGCGATCCGCGACTCGTCCACGATGCTGCGCCGCAACCTCCTGCACGCGCGCCGCTACCCCTCCCTCACGCTCAACCTGCTGCTGACCCCGATCATGCTGCTGCTGCTCTTCGTCTACATCTTCGGCGACGTGATGAGCGCGGGCATCGGCGGCAGCGACCGCTCCGACTACATCGCCTACATCGTCCCCGGCATCCTGATGATGACCATCGGCGGCACCGTCGTCGGGACCGCGGTGTCGGTCGCCACCGACATGAACGAGGGCATCATCGCCCGCTTCCGCACGATGGCGATCCACCGCGGCTCGGTCCTCGTCGGGCACGTCGCCGGCAGTGTGCTGCAGTGCGTGGCCAGTGTGGTGCTCGTCGGCGCCGTGGGCGTCGCCATCGGCTTCCGGTCCGTCGACGCCTCGGTCCTGGAGTGGCTGGCGGCGTTCGGACTGCTCGCGCTGTTCTCGCTGGCGCTCACCTGGATCGCGGTCGGCATGGGCCTGTCCAGCCCGAACGCCGAGGCCGCCGCCAACAGCGCACAGCCGCTGGTCCTGCTGCCCCTCATCTCCAGCGCCTTCATCCCGGCCGACACGATGCCGGGCTGGTTCCAGCCGATCGCCGAGTACCAGCCCTTCACCCCCGCCATCGAGACCCTGCGCGGCCTCCTCCTCGGCACCGAGATCGGCCACCAGGGCTGGCTCGCCGTCGCCTGGTCCCTGGCCCTCACGGTCCTCGGCTACTTCTGGTCGACGTCGAAGTACGACAGCGAAGCGAAGTAGACAGCAGGTTCCCGCACCCCGCGCCCCTCCAGGGGCGCGGGGCTGTGTCGATATGCGGCTCCGCCGCGCGGGCGCGATCAGCCCCCACCCACCCGCACCCGGCGAACCACCTCACCCGGCAGACGAGACCCCGCCCACCACCCCCACCGATGAACGCACCACCACATGCGTCCCCAGCAACAAGTGCTCGCCCCCAGCGGAGCGCCCCCGCTCCAACGCCGTCCGCACCGCCAGCCGCCCCAACTCCTCGTACGGCACCCGCACCGTCGTGAGCGGCGGCCACAGATCACGCGCGAACGGGATGTCGTCGTAGCCCACGAGGGACACGTCCCCCGGCACCGAGACCCCCGCCTCGCGCAGCGCGGTCAGCGCCCCCGCCGCCACCATGTCGGTCGACGCCATCACCGCCGTGAAGTCGAGCCCCTCCGCCAGCGCCCGCCGCGTCGACCGGTACCCGGAGTCCCGGGTGAAGTCGCCGGTGAGCCGCAGCGCGGGATCCGTCTCCACGCCCCGCGCCCGATGGGCCGCCAGATACCCCCGCTCACGCCCCTGCGCGGTCGTGTGCTCCGGCTTGCCGCCGAGGAACAGGATCCGCCGGTGCCCCTGGGACAGGACGTGCGCGCACAGGGCGTACGCGCCGCCCTCGTTGTCGTACTCGATGACGGTGACCGGCGCCCCGGGGTCCAGCGGCGGCCGTCCGCAGAGCACGAGCCGGGACCCGGCGGCCGCCAGCCCGTCGGCGATCCGCGCGGTGCGCGCCCGGTACTCGGGGGTGTCCGCGCCGCCGCCGACCAGGATGACGGCGGCGGCCCGCTGCGCCCGCATCGTCTCGATGAAGTCCGCCTCGTGCGCGGCGTCCCCGTCGGTGCTGCACACCAGGCAGAGATGGCCGAGCCGGGTCGCCTCGCGCTCCACACCGTGCGCCATCAGCGCGAACGAGGGGCCGGTGATGTCGTCGAGGACGAAGCCGAGGGTGGGGGTGCCGGCCCCGGCGATCGCCTTGGCGCGGGCGTCGGCGACGTAGTCCAGTTCGCGGACGGCCCGCAGCACCTGCGTGCGGGTCGCGGCGCTCACGGGGTAGACCCCGCCGAGCACCCGGGAGACCGTGGCCGCCGAGACGCCCGCCCGCGCGGCGACGTCCCGGATCGTGCTGCGGCCGCCGTCCGCGTTCTTCCTCGTCATGGTCCCCCCACCCAGCCTCCCGGCACCCTCTCGGTAACCGGTTTCCCCGGAGGGAGGCTAGCAGCGGGTGAACGGCGGGCGCCCCGGGTGCGTCAGGCCAGGGACTTCGCGATGGCCGAGATCGCCTCGGGTCCCACCCGGCAGCATCCGCCGATCAGCCGGGCCCCGGCCGCCCGCCACCCGGCCACCTGCTCGGTGGTGAACGTCGACCGCCCGGTCCAGGCCCGCGCCGACGCGTCCCAGGTCTCCCCGCTGTTCGGGTACACCACGACGGGCTTGCCGGTGACCCGGACGGCCGTCTCGATCGCGCCGTCCACGTCGTCGGGCGAGCAGCAGTTCACGCCCACGGCCACGACCTCCTCGACGTCGGCGGCGAGCGCGAAGGCCTCCTCCAGTGGCTGCCCGGCGCGGGTGCGGTCGCCGGCGATCGTGTACGACAGCCAGGCGGGCACGTCCAGACCGCGGAGCGCCCGCAGCAGCGCCTCGGCCTCGTCGGTGTCGGGGATCGTCTCCAGCGCGAGGACGTCGGGGTGGGTGGCGGCCAGCGTCTCCAGCCGGGGCCGGTGGAAGCGCTCCAGCTCGGCCCCGCTCAGCCCGTACCGGCCCCGGTACTCGGAGCCGTCCGCCAGCATCGCCCCGTACGGGCCGACCGAGGCGGCCGTGAGCAGCGGGCGCGTGATGCCCCGCGCCGTGGCCTCGACCGCCGCGTCCACGGCCAACTCGACGCTCAGCGCCATGAGTTCGGCGGCCCGTTCGCGCCTGATGCCGCGCTTCGCGAAGCCCTCGAAGGTGGCCTGGTAGCTGGAGGTGATCGCCACGCTCGCGCCCGCCTCGAAATAGGCGAGATGGGCCTCGGTGATCGCCTCCGGCCGCTCCGCGAGCAGCCGCGCCGACCACAGCTCGTCGCTCAGGTCGTGCCCGGCCGACTCCAGCTGGTTGGACATGCCGCCGTCGAGGACGAGGACATCGGCGGCGAGGGCCGCGGCGAAGGGGCCGACGCGAGGACCGGGGACGTGGGGAAAGCTGCCGGGTGCGTTGCTGGTCATGCCGACGACGGTAGTCCAGGCGCGGGGGGACACCCGAGTGTGTCCAGTACATGAACAGATTGACCACCATGTGGACCGCGGCGGTACGATCACGCCCTCCCCGTCCCCACCCCGCCCCATCCCCCGGGAACCGCCATGACCACCACCAGCACCCCCGAGACCACCGAGCCCGAACCGGCCTCGCCCGCCGGCGCGACCGCCCCGGGCCGCAAGTTCGGGCTCGCCGCCGCCACCGCCCTCGTCATGGGCAACATCATCGGCGGCGGCATCTTCACCCTGCCCGCCGCCGTCGCCCCCTACGGCACCGTCAGCCTGCTCGCCTTCGTCATCCTCTCCGTGGCCGCCGTCCTGCTGGCGCTGCTCTTCGGCAAGCTGGCCCGGCGCAGCCCGGTCACCGGCGGCCTCTACGTCTACCCGCGCGACGCCTTCGGGCCCTTCGCGGGCTTCCTGTCGGCCTGGTCGTACTGGACGATGTGCTGGGTCAGCATCGCCGCGCTCGCCGTCGGTGTCGTCGGCTACGTCGACGTGCTGATACCCCTCGGCGACAGCAAGGTCGTCCTGGCGCTGGTGGCCCTGGCCGCCCTGTGGCTGCCCGCCGCCGCGAACTTCGCGGGCACCCGCTACGTGGGTGCCGTGCAGATCGTCTCCACCGTGCTGAAGTTCGTGCCGCTGCTGCTGGTCGCGACCGTCGGCCTGTTCTTCGTCGACACCGACAACTTCGGCCCGTTCAACGCCTCCGGCGAGAGCGCCCCGGGCGCGGTCGCCGCCGCGGCCGCGCTCCTCCTCTACAGCTTCCTGGGCGTGGAGTCGGCCGCCGTCAGCGCCGGCGAGGTCAAGGACCCCGAGCGCAACGTGGGCCGCGCCAGCGTCCTCGGCACCCTCGCCTCCGCCGTCGTCTACATCCTCGGCACGATCGCCGTCTTCGGACTGGTCCCGCACGAGGAACTCGTCGAGTCCGGGGCGCCCTTCGCCGACGCCGTGAACTCGATGGCGGGCGGCAGCTGGGGCGGCACGGTGATCGCGCTGGTCGCCGTCGCCTCGATCGTGGGCTGCCTCAACGGCTGGGTCCTGCTCAGCGCCCAGATGCCGTACGCCGCCGCCCGCGACGGACTCTTCCCGAAGCCGTTCGCCCGGATCGGCAAGGGCGGCGTCCCCGGCTTCGGAGTCCTCGCCACCGCCGTCCTCGGCACGCTGCTCATCGTCGTCAACTACGCGGACGACCCGGACACCGCGTTCCGTGTCCTCGTCCTCATCACCACGTTCACCGGCTGCGTCCCCTATCTGCTGTCCGCCGCCGCCCAGTTGTACTGGCTGGCCCGCGGCACCCGGGAGCGGGTCCGCCCCGCCGGCCTGGTCCGCGACCTGATCGTCGCCGCCCTCTCCTTCGCCTTCTCCTTCTGGCTGATCGCCGGCGCCGGCTACGCGGCCGTCTACCAGGGCGCCCTGTTCCTCTTCGCGGGCATCCCGGTGTACGTGTGGCTGCGGGGGCGGCAGGAGGGGGCCCAGGGAGCGGGCGGCGAGACCGCTGTCGAGGGCTAGGTACGCCCCCCGGCGGGGATCAGCAGTCGGCCTCCCAGCGGTGGGAGCGGATCCTCACGTTGAGGTTGGCCCAGGTGTCGCCGTTCTGCGCGATGCAGTAGCCGGTACCGGTGTAGTTGGCGCCGGTGAAGAGGATGACGTAGTCGTACGCGGACGACGTGCCGCTGTTCTTGGCCGACCCGACGTTCTGGTTGTCGGACCACGAACACTGGATGGAACCGCTGTACCAGTCCGGGTCGGCGTTGGACCAGGAACACCGGCTGCCATTGCCACTGCCGCCGGTGTAGGCGCACAGATTGCCGCTGCCGCACTCCCACGCCTGGGGTGCGGCACTCGCGGAACCCGGTGCGACCAGGCCCAGGCCGGCCGCGGCCAGGGTGAGCGCCGCGGCGGCGAGGCCCCTGCGGACCGGACGGGGGGCGCGACTCGGCTTCCGGCTCTGCTCCTGCTCGGACGAGAACATCCCGTGCCCTTTCTCGTGGACGGTGCCAACGGATCTACGGCTGGCGGGAATCCATGTTTCCGCCCGGCACGGCTGATGTCATGCTCATGCGAGCGCAGTGACACTTCGCAGGCCGATGACGGGGGCCCACGGAGAACAGGATGCTCCGCTTCCATTTCACGCCCGAGGACCTCACCAAGGTGCGCGTCGCGACCGAGCCCCACGCCCTCTGGGAGATCGCCGTCAGCCTCCACCGGCTCCAGACCCGCGAAGGCCGCTGGGCCTACGCCCCCTGGTTCCGCGACGCGCGGGCCGCGCTGCGCCGGGCGGGGCTCGAACAGACCGTGAAGAGCTTCCTGTTGCCCCTCTTCCCGCGCGCGGGGTACTTCCCCGACTTCCTGACACCACCGGAGGGCACCCAGGGACTGCACGCCGGGCTGGACGCCGTCCTCGCGACCCCGGACGCGAGGGTGGACGGCGAGGTCCAGTTGCTCGACCGGACCGTCGGCGCCCCGGCGTGGACGCGTCGGCTGGGCGAGCGGGACCTCCGGGAACAACTCGTGGCCGCCCTGCGCGCCTACCACCGTGCCGTGATCGCCCCGCACGAAGAGCGCATCCAGGAACGGCTGCACACCGAACGCGCCCGGCACGCGCACGCCCTGTTCCACACCGGGACCGAGGGGCTGCTCGCCGGCCTGGGCCCCACGATCCGCTGGCGGCCACCGGTCCTGGAGGTCGACCCGTACCCGGACCACCGTGACGTCCACCTCGCGGGCCGGGGGCTGCTCCTGATCCCCTCCCACTTCTGCTGGCACGCGCCCATCGCCCTGGCCGACCCGGGACTCCCGCCCGTGCTGCTCCACCCCGTCCACCACCTGCCGAGCACGACCGGGTGCGTCGGCTCGCCACCCCTGAACTCCCTGCTCGGCGCCACCCGCGCCGCCATCCTGCGCGCCGGCGCGACCGGTTGCACCACCACCGAGGCCGCCCGCCGGGCCGGTGTGACACCCACGACGGCGAGCCATCACACCGCCGTCCTGCGCGACGCCGGACTGATCACCAGTCACCGCCACGCCAACACGGTCCTGCACACCCTGACCCCGCTCGGCGCCGCCCTGCTGGACCGGAAGGCCGGGCAGGGCGGCTGAAGTCCGCTCGGCGGTCCCGGCTCAGCCCGTGGCCGCGTGCCGGCCGCCCCCGCGCCGGTTGTTCCTGCGGTGCCTGGTGACCGGCACCAGCAGCCCGATGAGGCCACCGAGGGCGAGTGCGTACGGCCACCAGCCGAGCCCGCCGTCGGCGGAGGCGCTCGCGTTCTGCGTACGGGGGTCCTGCGCGTCGGGGCCGCCGCCCGTGTCGGCGGCCTTCACGGACGGCGCCGGGTTCCCCTTCGCCCGGGTGAGGACGACGTCGTTGCCGTCGCCGCCCTTGTAGCCGATCCGGTACGTGGTGTCGGCCAGCTTCACCTTCGCGCCCTCCCGCAGCCCGGTGAACGTCCCGGTGGTGGCACCCTTGCCGCGGTGGTCGATCACGGTGATCGTCTCGCCGGGCCCGCCGACGTCGGACAGGGCCGCGAAGTCCAGCCCACCGGCAAGCCGCACGGCCCCGCTCACCTTCAACGGCCGCTCCCGCAGCACCAGTTGCCCCTTGGCGGTCTGGGTGTAGCCGCCGGTCACGGTGAGACCGGCGACGACCACACCCGCGTTGGTCACCGCCCCCTTCACCGTGCCCCTGCCGGACAGCGACCTGGTCACCTTCAGCCCGGAGCCGCCCACGTCGAGCTTGGCGCCGGGGGTGGTGAGCCGGACGGTCCTGCTGTGGGCGAGCGTGGCCCCCGAACAGAGTGCCAGGGTGCCCTTGGTGACGTTGGTCGCCCCCGTGTAGGTCACCGCCGTGCCCGTCAGGGTCGTGGTGGCCTTGCCCGACTGCGTGAGCGAGCCGCTGCCGCCGATGCGCGACAGCGTCACGGGCTTCGAGACGTTGCGCACGATCAGCGAACCGTTGTTGATCACCTTGGACAGGTCGCCCTTGGTGTAGAGCCCGCCGTCGCCCCCGGCCCTGCCGCTGCCCAGCCGCAGCACCGCGCCCTTCTCGACCGTGGTCGAGCCGTCGTAGTACTGCACGGCGGCGAAGGTGACGTCGTTGCCCTTGGTTCCCGCGATGACGATGTCCCCGGCGCCGGGCGCGGAGAGCGTGTCGTGGAAGCGGCCGCCGCCGATGGGGGCGCCCAGGGTGACGGGCCCGTTGTAGTCGAACGTGAGCAGGGAACGGGACCGGGCCGCCAGCAGGTTGATGTAGACCGTCTCGGCCGTGCCCGGCATGAAGATCTTGTTCGTCGTCCCGTCGCCCCACTGGACGTTCGCGCCCTTGATGTTGGTGCCGCGCTTGTTGACGTTCTTGCGCGCGGGCGTCCAGTTCAGGGCGGGGTCGCTGAGCGAGGGGTCGGTGTCGCCGCCCCGGTCCGACCAGCTGTACTGCCCGGTGAGGATCACCTTGCTGCCGGGCCGCGACTGGACGTTGATGTCGCTGCCGTACTCGCGCTGGTAGAAGTCCATGCCCTGGGTGACGGTCTGGCCGAGCGGGGTGTCCACGGTCCAGGTGCCCTGGTTGAGGACCTTGCGCGCGTTCGGCAGCGCGGTCGCGAACTCCGGTCGTCCCGCGTTCACCTGGGTGCCGTTGTCGATGACCCCGGTGAAGGGGTGGGTGCCCGACAGGTCCCAGGTGGCCCAGAGGAACCTCGGCTGGGTGACCAGGCCGGAGCCGCTGATGGTGCCCAGGTTGTACGCGACGTCCTTCAGGGCGAGCCGCAGGGTGCCGTCGACGCGGATGTTGTTCTGGTTGAGCCGGAACGCCGGGGTGCCGTACGGGTAGTGGCCGATCACCCCGGCCCTGCCGCTGTTCCCGTACTGCAGGGTCGCGCCCTTCGCGACGGTCACGGCGGGCGGGTCAGGCCGGGTGACGGTGACGTACGGGTGGTTGCCGCCGAGGACCCGCACGCTCTGCCGTTGCCGGGACTTCGGCAGCGTGAAGTCGCTGTCCCTGGTGAGGACCAGCGTCCCGGTGCCCCGCACGGTGAGCGTGCCGGTGCCGCTGAACACACCGTCGTACGTGGTCGTCCCGGGCGGCACGGTCACCACCGTGTCCCCGGCGAGTGTGACGTTCCGCCCGGCCAGGACGTCGGCGGTCGCGTCGCGCGGGCCGGCGGCGGTCGCGGTCGGGGCGCCGAGCATCAGGGCGGTGACCGCCAGGGCTCCGGCGGCCGACGCTGTCTTGTGGATATGGGTGCGCACGTCATGGGGGACGGTCCGAGCGCCGCCCCGATAACAGAAATCTCCTGAGGGCCTCGGATCCGGGCCTCGGACGCCGGTTCCGTTCCTGTGAGCCTGTGTTCGTCTCGCGCAACCCGTTGACCTCCTCGTAACACGCCCTTACCTTTTCGGCGTTCGGAATGAAAGATCTTGTGCGATATGTCGAACATTTCTGTTTCCTTTTGTTCCCCCCTCCGAGAGGAAGCCACAGCCACATGGGCCGCGACCACACCGTTCCCGAACCCCCGAACCGCCGTCTGCTCCTGAAGGGCGCCCTGGCCGCCGGCGCCCTCACGGCGATCCCCGCGACCGCCGCCCACGCGGCCGGTTCCCGGCCGCCCTTCGTCAACCCGCTGGTCCGCAACCGCGCCGACCCGCACATCAACCGGCACACCGACGGCTTCTACTACTTCACGGCCACCGCGCCCGAGTACGACCGGATCATCCTGCGCAGGTCCCGCACGCTGCGCGGCCTGTCGACGGCCGCCGAGTCCGTGATCTGGCGCAAGCACGCCACGGGCGTGATGGGCGCGCACATCTGGGCGCCCGAGATCCACCGCATCGACGGCAAGTGGTACATCTACTTCGCCTCCGCGCCCGCCGAGGACATCTGGGCGATCCGTATCTGGGTCCTGGAGAACTCCCACCGCGACCCGTTCAAGGGCACCTGGGTCGAGCGCGGCCAGCTGAAGACGGCCTGGGAGACCTTCTCCCTGGACGCCACCACCTTCACCCACCGGGGCTCCCGCTATCTCGCGTGGGCGCAGCACGAGCCCGGGATGAACAACAACACCGCGGTCTGGCTGTCGAGGATGGCCGACCCGCTGACCCTGACGGGTCCTCAGGTGCGGCTCACCACGCCCGAGTTGGACTGGGAGGTCATCGGCTTCAAGGTCAACGAGGGGCCGTCGGTCATCAAGCGCAACGGCCGCCTCTTCATGACCTACTCGGCGAGCGCCACCGACTTCAACTACTGCATGGGTCTGCTGACGATCGACGCGGACGCCGACCTCATGGACCCCGCCAACTGGTCGAAGTCCCCGACACCGGTCTTCACCAGCAACGACACGACCAAGCAGTACGGGCCGGGCCACAACAGCTTCACCGTCGCCGAGGACGGCCGCACCGACGTCCTCGTCTACCACGCCCGCCAGTACAAGGACATCGTCGGCGACCCGCTCAACGACCCCAACCGCCACACCCGGATCCAGCGCCTCGGCTGGAAGCCCGACGGCACCCCCGACTTCGGCGTTCCCGTGGCCGACTCACCCACCCCGCACACCCGGTAAGGAGAGCTGAGATGAGACGTGCGTACGCGATGCTCCTCGCGCTCTGTCTGGCGCTGGCAGGCGCCCTCGTCACGGCCGGCCCCGCCCAGGCGGCGCCGCAGACCATCACCAACGGCACCCAGTTCACCGACAGCGGCGGCAACCCCCTGCACGCCCACGGCGGCGGCGTCCTCAAGGTCGGCAACTACTACTACTGGTTCGGCGAGAACCGCAACGCCGACAACACCTTCCGGTACGTCTCGGCCTACCGCTCCACGGACCTGAAGAACTGGGAGTTCCGCAACCACGTCCTGACCGAGGCCACCGACCCGGAACTGGCGACCGCCAACATCGAGCGTCCGAAGGTCATCTACAACGCGGCCACCGGCAAGTTCGTGATGTGGATGCACAAGGAGAACGGCGTCGACTACAGCGAGGCCCGCGCGGCCGTCGCCGTCTCCGACACCGTCGACGGCAACTACACCTGGCGGGGCAGCTTCCGCCCGCTGGGCCAGCACATGTCCCGTGACATCACCACGTTCGTGGACACCGACGGCACCGGCTACATGATCTCGGCCGCCCGCGAGAACTACGACCTCCAGATCTACCGGCTCACCGCCGACTACACCGGCATCGCCGCCCTCGTCGCCGACCCCTGGCACGGCGGCCACCGCGAGGCCCCGGCCCTGTTCAAGCGGGGCAACGTCTACTTCATGCTGACCTCGGGCGCCACCGGCTGGAACCCCAACCAGCAGCAGTACGCCACCGCCACCAACATCGCGGGCCCCTGGACCGCCATGGCCAACGTCGGCGACTCCACGACCTTCGGCTCGCAGACCGCCTACGTCCTGCCCGTACAGGGCACGTCGACCACCTCCTACCTCTACATGGGCGACCGCTGGGGCAACTCCATCGGCGGCACGGTCAACGACTCCCGCTACGTCTGGCTGCCGCTGACCTTCCCGACCTCCACCACGATGTCCATGTCCTGGACCCCCGAGGTCACGATCGACACGGCCACCGGCACGGTCAGCGGGACGAGCGCCACCTACAACACGCTGGTCGCCCGACACTCCTCCAAGTGCGCCGACGTCACCAGCCAGTCCCAGTGGGCGGGCGCCCAGATCAAGCAGTACGCCTGCAACGGCGGCAACAACCAGAAGTACTGGTTCAAGTCCGTCGGCGGCGGCTACTACCAGTTGATGACCCGGCACAGCTCCCTGTGCGTCCAGGAGAACGCCAACACGGTCACCCAGGAGAACTGCAACTCCTCCAACACCGCCCAGCAGTTCTCGCTCACCACCACCGGCTCCTACGTGAACGTCAAGTCCCGCGCGACCGGGGAGTGCCTGGACGTCAACGGCGCGTCCACCGCCGACGGTGCCGCGATCATCACGTACACGTGCAACAGCGGCACCAACCAGCAGTGGACGCGCGGTACATGACGGACGATCAGCTCAGCAGGTCGATCGCGTCGATCGCCGTCCCCGCACTGAGGTAGGAGGTCGTCCCCGAACCGCTCACCACGTTGATCTTCAGCACGTTGTACTGACTCGTGTCCGTCAGCCAGGCGGACGCCGGGACGCTGTAGGTGAACGTGTGGTTGTTGCCCCGGTAGGACCCGTTGGTCAGGGACCGCGTGTTCGGCTGGGTGGGCGGCGAGGGGATGGCCGAGGTCCAGGTGTCGTTCACGACGACCTGCGGCCGGCCGTTGGCGTAGGCCGTCGTCACCCCGATGCGCAGGGTGTGGGCGGCGGCGGCCTGCGCGGCGGTCAGCCGGAAGTAGACGAGGAGACCGCTGTTCACGTCCTTCCAGAGGTAGCAGGGGAAGGCCGAGGTCTCGCTCCCGCTGCCGATCACCACGTTGCCGGTCCAGGCGGCGGCCCGCGTGTCCGACGGATGCGCGTACGTCATCAGGTCGGCGTTCTTGAACCCGCTCGGCGTGCCGTTCCAGTCGTTGATCCGCCAGATCGCGGACGCGTTCGACGGGTCGTTGGTGGACGGGATCGCGATCGAGTTCAGGGTCGTCGTCCCGCCCGCCGTGACCGTCACCGAGGTGGTGTACACCGCCAGCTCACCCTTGAACACCGTGAGGGTGTACGTCCCCGGCAGCACCCCGGAGATGGAGAACCAGCCGTCCGACGCCCGAGCCGAACCCCAGTACTGCGCCGTCGAGTTGGCGATCCCCACGGTGTACGCGTACGCCGTGTTCCGCCCGGTGATGCCGACGCCCGCCACCCGGCCCCGGCCGCTCGCGGAGACGTACCCGGACAGGCCGAGCGAGTCCGCCCACGAGGTGGTCAGGGTCCCCGGGAACAGCGAGGAGGAGGGCGCCCCGCCGTCCGTGAACGCGATGACGTACGGGCCCTGGAGGCCGAACCGCTGTTCCTCGGTCTGGTTCTGCCCGTAGTACAGGATCTCGTAGAGGCCGCCGCCGTCCGCGCTCTGGTGGCGCAGGAGGGAGCGGTAGAAGGGGCCGCCGGAGGCCTTCTCGTGGTTGCTGCGCACCATCCACAGGCCGACCCCGTTCGCCGACCAGCCGACGTAGTCGTAGTCCATGACGCGGAGTCTGGAGAAGTGCTTCGAGCGGGTCTGGCCGTCGGACTTCCTGAACACGTCCGATGCCTCGATGGTGCTGGGCGCGTAGGTGTAGGAGTCGGGCTCGTCGTTGAGGAACAGGCCCGCCTTCACCCGCAGGATGAAGCGGGTCGCGGAGACCGAGGTGTCGGCCTTGTTGGTCCACAGGTAGACGTTGTTCTCGCCGCTGCGGGCCGCGTAGTAGTGCCTCAGCGTGCCGTAGGCGACGGAGACGAGGATCGTCGAGCCGGACTGGCGGATGGTGACGGTGGAGGTGCCGAGGCCGGACTCGATGTGCGAGTTCATGCCGCCGTAGCCCTGGTACTCCACGCCCCGGTAGACCAGCGACGACAGGTCGCCGTTGCTCTTCCTGACCTTGAACACGAGGTTCGCGCCGGTGTCGATCACGTAGTTGGTGCCGTCGTCGGTGTAGCCGAACGTGGCCGCGCGGGCGGTGCCGGCCAGCGGAACGGCGAGTGCGGCGCCGACGGCGGTGGCGGCGGTACCGACGACGAAGCCGCGTCGGCCGAGCGTCGTGCGGTCGGGGGATCCGGACATGGGGGTGCCTCCTCGGAGGTGCGTGGGGGGAGTGCGGGTGATTCGGAAGGGTGACAGTTGAATCGTTTTCGCGAAAGGGCTTTCGCGATGGGGAAGTTGACAATCTTGTGAAAGTGCACCGACATCTAGAAAGCGCTTGCCAAACGATGTACCGTCCAGCCGCCGGGTCATGTCATCCCTCGGAGGAGCCGCAATGAGACGTTTCACCGTCGCCGCGCTGACGGCGGCCGCGACCCTGGGCACGGTCCTCGCGGCCGCGCCGGCCGAGGCGCACCGGGGCCGCCCCGCGCTGGGCCTGGAGAACTGCGCCGCGAACGCCTGCCACTTCGACGTCCCGGACGGCACGTACGACGTGACGGTCCGCCTCGGCGGGGAGGCCGCGGCGAGCACGAAGATCACCGGTGAGACGCGCCGCACACTGCTCGCCGAGACGGCCACGGAGGCCGGGGACACCGTCCTCCGCAGCTTCACCGTGAACGTCCGCACCCCCGAGGGCGAGCCGACCGGCCCCGCGGGCACGCCCGGTCTCGACCTGGTCGTCGGCGGGTCGGCGCCCGCGCTGGCCGACATCCGGGTGACCCCCGCGAAGCGGGCCCGCCAGATCTTCCTCGTCGGCGACTCCACCGTCTGCGACCAGCCCGGCGACCCCTACTCCGGCTGGGGCCAGCAGCTGCCGCAGTACCTGCGCAAGGGCCTCTCGGTCGCCAACTACGCCGACTCCGGCGAGAGCACGGTGTCCTACCTGGCCGACTCCCGGCTGTGGGCCACCGTCCAGCCGCAGATCCGGCGGGGTGACCTGGTGCTGATCCAGCTGGCCCACAACGACAAGCAGACGGACGAGGCCACGTACCGGGCCAACCTGGAGACACTGGTCGCGGGCGTCCGGGAGAAGGGCGGCCGGCCCGTCCTGGTCACCCCGATCGTCCGCCGCTGGTTCAACGCCGACGGCACGCTGAACAACGGCACGGCGCTGCTGGTGAACGGCCTGGGTGTCGACCATCCGGCGGTCACGCGGGAGGTCGCGGCGGCGGGGGGTGTGCCGCTGATCGACCTCACCGCCGGGACGAAGGCGCTGGTGGAGTCGTTGGGCACGGAGGGGTCGAAGGCGCTGTACCTCTACAACGAGAAGCGGGACAACACCCACACGTCCGTGCACGGAGCGACGGTCTACGCCGACCTCGTCCGTGACGCCCTCGTCGCCCAGGGGCTGGTGCCGGAGGGGAAGACCAGGGTGGGATAAGACGCCTGGGGCGTCCCGACCGGAACCGGGGCGCCTCAGGTTTTGGCGGGCGGGGTGCGTTGTCGGGTGCGGCTCCGGTGGGGCTTCTCGCGCAGTTCCCCGCGCCCCTAAAAGCATCAGGCCCCTGCGGGCCTGAAAGACCACGGCCCTGCGGGCCTGAAAAGCACGGGGCGCAGCCCCTGCTTTTCAGGGGCGCGGGGAACTGCGCGAGAAGCCCCACGCACCCGCACACGACAACCCACCCCAGCCGCCCCGAAAAGAACTCACCCCGGTCAGAAAGCGCAGCGCCATGCACCCCCAGCCTCAAGCCGACCGCACCCTCAGCCCGTACACCGGCTACACCCGCGCCCACTGGGAGACCGCGGCCGACACGTTGCTGGCCGCCGTCGAGCCGTACGCGACGGCGGACGGGGCCCTCTACCACCTGCCCGGCGACCGCACCAGCTGGTCCGGTCGGCTCTCCGACGGCCTGGAGGGCTACGCCCGCACCCTCCTCCTCGCCGCCTTCCGCCGGGACGAGACCGCGCTCGCCCGCTACGCGGACGGCCTCGCCGCCGGCGTGGCGGGCGTCTGGCCGCGCATCGAGGACCGCAGTCAGCCCCTCGTGGAGGCCGCGTCGATCGCCTTCGCGCTGCGCGTGACCCGGAAGGAACTCTGGGACCGCCTCGACGACGGCGTCCGCCGGCGCGCGGCGGCCTGGCTCGGCGACGCGCTCACCGCCGAACCCTGGCCCTGCAACTGGGAGCTGTTCCCGGTGACCGTCGGCGGCTTCCTCGAAGAGATCGGGTACGAACCGGAGCTGTCCCGCCGCGTCGTCGAGCAGCGCCTCGACCGGATCGAGCAGTGGTACCTCGGCGACGGCTGGTACACCGACGGCGACGGCCGCAAGTTCGACTACTACAACGGCTGGGCCATGCACCTCTACCCGGTGCTGCACGCCTGGCTCGCCCAGGACGACCGCCTCCTCGCCCGCTACGGCGACCGCCTGGCGACCCATCTCGGCGACTACGCCCGTCTGTTCGGCGGCGACGGCGCCCCCCTCCACCAGGGCCGTTCCCTCACCTACCGCTTCGCGACGACCGTCCCGCTCTGGCTGGGCGCCCTCACCGGCCGTACGCCGCTGTCGCCGGGGCAGACGCGGCGGCTGGCCTCGGGCGCGCTGAAGTACTTCCTCGACCGGGGCGCCGTCGACGACCGGGGCCTGCTGTCGCTGGGCTGGCACGGCCCGAACTCCGCTGTCCTGCAAGGCTATTCGGGGCCCGCCTCCCCGTACTGGGCCAGCAAGGGCTTCCTCGGCCTGCTCCTGCCGCCCGACCACGAGGTGTGGACGGCGACGGAGGAGCCGGGACCGGTGGAGCGCGAGGACGAGCAGCGCCCCGTCGGCCCGCCCAACTGGCTCCTGCAGTCCACGCGTTCGGACGGGCTGGTCCGCCTCCACAACCACGGCAGCGAGGACGTGCGCTACGACCCCTTCTACACCCGGCTCGCGTACTCGACCGTGACGGAGCCCGTGCCCCTGGCGGAGCCGGCCGCGACGTACGACAACAGCGTGATCGTCGGCGGCGACGCGAGCCGCGTCGACATCGAGCCGCTGGGTGTGGGGGAGGGGTGGGCCGCGTCCCGCCACGCGGTCGGCGACAGTGGCGTGCGGGTCACCAGCCTCGTCGTGGCCCGCGGCGCGGTCGAGGTCCGTGCCCACCTGGTGAGCGGCGCGGCGCCCGGCACCCCCGTGCGGATCACGGGGTGGGCGGCGGCGGAGGGCGTACGGGCCGAACTCGCGCCCGCGCACGGCCTGTCGGAGACGGACGGCTCCGGATGCGAGGGCACGACGGCCGGGGACGCCACCCTCTTCGTCGCGCTCGCCCGTCTCACCGCCGACCCCGACCCCCTGCCGCTCACGGAGCTGGTGTCCGTGGCGGTGGAGGGGGCGCACGACGTGGTCGTGACCTGGGCCGACGGGGAACGGGCGGCGTTCCGCTTCGACCGCGGGGCTACGGCGTCAGACGGGCGATCTTCAGCGTCTTCGTGGTCGGTGACGCCCCGGTGAGGGCGGTCGTGTAGGACGGGGTGACGGGCGCGTAGGCCCAGGTCAGCGTCCCGTCCTTGAGGACGGCGATGTCACCGGAGATACGCGCCTTCACGACCTTGTCGGCGCCCTGGAGTTTGCCGTTCCAGTCCACGAGCCGGAAGTGGGTGCCCGTGAACGTGCCGGTGCACGTACCGCTCGCGCACTTGGCGTTCTTCAGGGTCTCGTAGGAGACGAGGAGCCGGTCCTTGCCGTACGGGGCGACACGCACGTTGACGTGCTCGGTGCCCTTGGCGGAGGTCAGGTAGACCGGCTTGCCCGACGGGGTGTTCCGGTTCTTGAGGAACGCGAGGGCGACCTGGTGCGTACTGGTCCTCGGCTTGACCGTCCAGCCCCGTCCGCTCGCGTCGTCCGGGTTCTTCTTGGCGGAGGCCGCGCCGCGCGAGGCGAACGCGGTGGCGTAACGGCCGCTGGAGGACTTCACGAGGTCGCCGGTGCGGCCCGCGAAGGTGCCGCCGCAGTAACCGGCCCAGCACTGCTCGCGCTGGACGACGGGCGCGTTGTCGGGCGCGCCTATGCCGGTGGAGACGAAGAGGCCCGACCGCCAGTCGTCGAAGCAGAGGGAGGTGAAGTTCCCGCTGGTCTCGGCGCGCAGGGCTATGCCCTCGTTGTGGGAGCAGCCCCAGCCCCAGCCGCCGGTCAGCTTCTTGCCGGTGGAGCCGACGTAGGCGAGCTTGTCGCCGAAGTGGCCGTCGGCGAAGCCGCCCGCGCCGTGCACGACGAAGTAGGCGCCGTACTTCTTGCCGTTCCAGGCGAGCTGGCCGTCGAGCAGCGGGGCCGTGTCGTCGGAGGACGCGCCGGTGAGCTTGGTCCGCCAGGCCTGCTTGCCGTTCTTGTAGCGGACGAGCGCGGCGGCCGTCTCCTTCCACTTGTTGGTGTCGGCCACCCGGGTCAGCAGCGCGAAGCCGTCGTTGTGCGCGACGAGCCCCCCGACCTCCTTCGTCCCCTTGACGACCGTGTCGGCACCGGAGCGCTTGCCGGCCGCCGTCAGCGGCGTGACATGGATGCCGTCCGAGGCGGGCCAGGCGACCCGCAGGGTGCCGTTCGGCGCGACGGCCGTCGCCGTCCGCGTCCACTCCCGGCTGTTGTTGTAGCCCGCCGAGAGGTAGGGGAACTTCGCCGACAGGCTCACGGTCGTGTTCGTGACGGTGAGATCACCGGCCGCCGAGGGCGCGGCCCCTGCGGTCGCGTACCAGGCCCCCGCCAGCACGGACGCGGCCACGAGCGACCCGATGACGGGCTTGCGCGCGAGGCGGCGGCGACGGTGTCTGGGCGGGGCGGAGGGGGAGGGTGTTGCAGGTGTCATGCCCTGAGGTCGCCGCCGAACGGCACGAGGTTGCCGTTCGGGAGCAAGATAATTGATACCTCAAGGGCCCTCAGCGGGTCTGTCCGTCGGACTCCGATGCCGCGCTGGGGACTTCCCGGCCGGTCGGGCCGGGTCGGTCGGCGACCCAGCTCAGCAGCATCTTGAGGGCCTCGGCGGTGGGTGAGCCGGGCTGGGGCAGGTAGGTGATCAGTGAGCGATCGGGGCGGGCCGGCACGGTCAGCATGTGGTAGTCGAACTCGAGCGTGCCGACGACCGGGTGCACGACGCGGGTGACGCCGAGCCGCTTCTCCCGTACGTCACCGGTCGCCCACAGCTGCCGAAACGGTTCGCTGCGGATGGCCAGCTCACCGACGAGCGCCGCCAGCTCGGCGTCGTCGGGCCGGCGCCCGGTCAGCAGCCGCAGCTGGGCGACCGTCTCCGCGGCCATCGCCTCCCAGTTCGCGTACCGGGCTCGGGCCTCCGGGTGCAGGAACAGCTGTCGTGCCGCGTTGCGGGGCTGGGGCATGCCGCTCACGTCGAACACGGCCTCGGCCGCGGCGTTGGCCGCCACGATGTCGAGGCGGGCGCCGAGCAGCAGGGCGGGCGCGTCCCCCATCGCGTCCAGCAGCCGGACCAGCGGCTCGTCGGGCACTGCTCGCGATGCCCTTCGCGTGGTTCTCGCCCCGGTGTCGGCTCGTCGCGGGCGGGCCAGGTTGCGCAGGTGCTCGGTCTCCACGTCCGAGAGGGCCAGCGCCTGCGCGACGGCGTCGAGCACCTGGTCGGAGACCTGCGCGGCACGCCCCTGCTCCAGGCGTTGGTAGTAGTCCGGGCTGACCCCGGCGAGCAGCGCGACCTCCTCGCGTCGCAGCCCCGGCACCCGCCGCCGTGTGAGGCTGGGCGGCAGCCCCGCCTGTTCGGGCGTGATGCGCTCGCGCCGGGTGCGCAGGAACTCACCGATGGTCGTCTCCACCTCGTCGACGGTACGCCGCCGCCGGCAGCCCTGCCTGGCCCTGCTGGACCCAGGCGACAGCGGACCTTCCTCGCGGTTCGCCGGTGGACGAACGTCGGACCCGCGCCTTTCACACGGAACGCGTGGATCGGAAGCGGATCGGAAGAGGAGTCAGCCATGGCACCGCAGGATCAGTCGGCCCCCGTCGTCGAGCGGGACCTGTTCATCGACAACGAGTGGCGCCCGAGCGCGGACGGTCGCTCGCAGGCGCTGGTCAACCCGGCGACGGAAGAGGAGTTCGGCCGGGTCGCGCTGGCGTCGAGCGCCGACGTGGACGCCGCTGTGCGGGCCGCGCGGACGGCGTTCGACGAGGGGCCCTGGCCCCGGCTCTCCGTGAAGGAGCGGGCCGACCACATGCTCGCGCTCGCCGACGAGCTCGAGCGGCACACGGATGCCATCGCCGAGGTGGTGACCGCCGAGACGGGGCTGGTCCTCGGTGCCGCCCGCGGCAACCCGCTCGCCTTCGCCGGTCTGCTGCGCTACTACGCGAGCCTCGCCGACTCGGCCGGGCTCCACGAGGTCCGCACCGGTCTGACCGGCGCCACCGCGCGTATCGAGAAGCGGCCCGTCGGTGTCGTGGCCGCGATCGTGCCGTGGAACGCGCCGCTGGGTCTCGCCGCCTTCAAGGTTCCCCCGGCGCTCCTGGCCGGCTGCACGGTCATCATGAAGCCGTCCGACTTCTCTCCGCTGAGCGCCGGCTACGTCGCGGACGCCGCGCTCAAGGTCGGCCTGCCGGCCGGTGTGATCAACGTTCTCACCGCCGGTCCCGAGCAGAGCCAGGAGCTCGTCAGCCACCCCGGCGTGGACAAGGTCACCTTCACCGGCTCGACGGGCGTCGGGCGCGCGATCGCCGCGTCCGCAGCGCCCACCCTCAAGCAGGTCACGCTCGAACTCGGCGGCAAGTCCCCGGCGGTGATCCTTCCGGACGCGGATCTCGACCGGATCGTCCACACGCTCACGATCAATGTCTGCAACAACAACGGTGCGGTGTGCGCGAATCCGAGCCGGCTGATCGTTCCGGAGAGCCGCAAGGACGAGATCGTCGGGGCGCTGGCCGAGGCGTTCGCACGCGTCACGGTCGGGGATCCGACCGACCCGGTCGCGACGGTCGGCCCGATGATCAACAAGGCGCACTACGAGAAGGTCCTCGGCTTCTTCGAGACGGCCCGCCAGGAGGGCGCGACGTTCGCCGTCGGCGGTGACCGCGCGCCCGGGTTCGACAAGGGCTACTACGTCTCCCCGACCATCATCACCGACGTGTCGCCCGGCTCCCGTATCGCGCAGGAGGAGATCTTCGGCCCGGTGACCGCGGTGTTCACCTACCGCGACGAGGACGAGGACGAGGCGGTCCGGCTGGCCAACGACACCGAGTTCGGGCTCTACGCCTCCGTCTTCAGCGTGGACGAGCAGCACGCGCTGGAGGTCGCCCGCAGGATCCGCAGCGGCACGGTCTCGATCAACAACGGCATCACCATCGATCTCGGGGTGCCGTTCGGCGGCGTCAAGCAGTCGGGATACGGGCGCGAACTCGGCCCCGAGGGTCTCGACGCGTTCTACAACACGCACGCGATCTTCCTCGACGGCGAGCCGGTCGTGACGATCTAGCGTCGAACGGGCGGCCAAAGGTCCGACGGAAGGGGAGGTACGTCGTGGCCGACCGGGCCGCTCCGACTACGCCCCCTCCGGGCCCTCCCCGGGCCAGTGCGTCAGCGCCACGTGCAGTGCCTCGACGGCCTTGGCCCACGACCGGTCCACGTCCCGTGCCGCGCCGAAGCCGCCGCCCGCCTCCAGAGCGCAGTAGCCGTGGAAGGTGCTGCGCAGCAGGCGTACGGCGTCCGTGAGGTCGGGTTCGTCGAGGCCGTAGGCGCGGAGCATGCCGTAGGTGATCTCGGCGGTGCGCCGGAAGGCGGGGGAGGCGGCGACGAGGTCCTGGTCGACGGGGATCTGCGTGGCCGCGTACCGGCCGGGGTGATCGAGGGCGTACTCCCGGTAGGCCCCGGCGAAGGCGGCCAGCGCGTCCCTGCCCGCGCGCCCGGCCACGGCCTCGGCGATCCGGTCGATCATCTCGCCGCCCGCCAGCGACGCGACCCGTGTCCGCAGATCCTGGAGGTTCCTGACGTGGGAGTACAGACTCGCGTCCTTCACCCCGAAGTGCCGCGCCAGGGCGGACAGGGTGACCTTCTCGAACCCGATCTCGTCCGCGAGATCGGCCGCGGCCTCCACGACCCGGTCGACGGTGAGCCCGGCACGGGCCATGGAGACCACCTCTTCACCTCGGGGACCCGGGACGCCAAGGCTACCGCCACGGTGATCAAGGGCCCGGAGGCTGTGCGACCGCTGGAGCGCAGGTCAGCCGATCGGAGCGTACAGGACGCCCAGCTTGTCGATCTCGTCGCCCGAGCGGCCGGTGAAGCCCACGATCTGCCAGCCGGCGGGCGCGGTGAAGGTCTTCGTGTTCGAGGTGGGCGTACCGGAGGCGAGGGTGCGGCCCTTGTCGGTGCCGAAGGAGGCGGAGAAGATCCGGGTACGGCCGTCCTTCTGGCCCTGCGTCAGCTTCACGGAGGTGAGGTGCTCGCCGGCGGCCAGGGTGAGCGAGGTCGCCGTGCCGCCGGTGCCGCCGTGGGTCAGCGTCGTACCGCCGTCGTGCGTGAGCGAGACCGCGTCGAGGCGGGAGCTGCCGCGCAGGGTCAGGGTGCGGGGCGAGACCGTCGAGGGCAGGTCGTCGGCGTCGGTGAACGCCGTGCCGTGCGGGCCGCCGGCGAAGTCGCTGGCCCGGAGCCGGGAGTTGAGGGTCCAGGAGAAGTCGACCGTGTGCGGGAAGTGGTCGGAGAGGTTGGCGCCCGCGGAGTCGAGGAACTTGGCCCAGTCGTTGTTGTAGCGGGTGGCGGTCAGGTTCACCACGTTGCTGTCGCGGAAGAAGACCTTGTCGACGACCTCGCAGTCGTTGGTCGGCGCGGTCGTCGGGCAGACCAGCGCGTCGGCGCCCAGGGCCGGGGCGACACCGCCCTTGACCAGCTGCACCCAGGGGTCCGTGAGCCCGTTCTCGGACACGAGCGAGCGGATGTTGTCGCCGGTGCGCGTGTAGCGGGTGTTGGTGTCCCCCATGACGATCACCGCGTTGCCCGCCGAGTTCGCCTGGATGAACTGCGAGAGCTGGGTGACGTTGGCGCGGCGGGCGGCGAGGGCCGCGTCGTCGGAGTCGGCGTTGGTGTGCACGTTGTAGAGGTCGACGTAGACGCCCTCGTCGAGCCGCACGCGGGCCAGCGAGAAGCCCTTCGGGGTGAGGCAGTTGGTGCCGGTGCAGCTGTTCCACTTCACCCGCTGGAAGTCGTCGAACGCGTAGTCCGACAGCGTGTTGAGGCCGTCGCCGAAGGGCACTCCGCCACTCGTGGCGGTGCGGTAGGGGTGGTTGTCACCCGCGTACAGCGCCGCGTGGTAGTTGAAGTCCTCCTGCACGTTCACGATGTCGTACGCCCCGAGACGCGGCGAGATCAGCGGCGTGTTCTTCTCCGGGCTCCCGGAACTCAGCCCCTCCGGGAGGCCGGCGACGTTGTACGTCAGCACGTTGAACGTGCCGCTCGTGGCGGCCGCGGCGGGCGTGGCACCGGTGGTGGCGAGACCGGTGACGGCCAGCGCACCGGCGGCGAGGGCGCCGAGCAGTCGTCTCAGGGGACGCGTCGGGCTCGTAGGACTCATGGGGCTCTCCGGAGGGCGTGGGGAAGTGAGCGGTGCTCAGGTTCGACGCCAACCAGTGTGACGTGCAAGGGCAGTTGGGGAAACAGTGAGGGACGTGGCGATCCGCCGCATCCATGGCACCCGGTGGCCATGCCGTGATCGTTCGACGTTCATGTCTCACCCCGATCCTCCACAGGCGGCGTGGTCGCGTCGCGAAGGCAGCCGCCGAAGGCAGCGGCATCCGGGAGGCGTTTCACATGGGGCACGGGCATGCGCACGGTCATCACCATCACGGCCACGACCACGACCACGACCACGGTCATGACCACGGGGCCGCGGCGGCCCCGCTCCCCGCGGCCTTCGACGCCGCCGTGCCCGACGAGGAGCTGAGCCCCGAGCAGCGGTCGCGCCGCTCCCTGCTGCGCCGCGCGGGCCTGCTGGGCGCGGGTCTGACGGCCGCGAGCGTCCTGGGTCAGGCGGCGGCGACCGCCCCGGCCCACGCGTCCTCCGGCGGGCGGCGCAGCGGCGGTTTCCTGTGGCTGGCCGGTGACCACCACATCCACACCCAGTACAGCAGCGACGGCAAGTACCGGGTCGTCGACCAGGTCCGCCAGGGCGCCAAGCACGGCATGGACTGGCTGGTCATCACCGACCACGGCAGCGCCACGCACGCCAAAATCGGTGTGGAGAAGGTCAACCCGGACATCAAGGCGGCCCGTGCCGCGCACGAGGACACGCTCGTCTTCCAGGGCCTGGAATGGAACATCCCGGGCGCCGAGCACGGCACGGTCTTCGTCCACCCGGGCCGCAACGAGGTCTCCGTCCTCAAGCAGTTCGAGACCGACTACGACGGCAGTGTGAAGGGCGCCTCCGACTCCACGCCCGCCAACGAGGCCCTGGCGATCGCGGGTCTCGCCTTCCTCGGTGACCAGGTCCGCCGCCGCAAGGTCAAGGACGCCCTGATGCTCGCCAACCACCCGGCACGGCGAGGTGTCGACTCCCCGCACGAGATCCGCGGCTGGCGCGACGCGACCGGTACGGGCCGCCAGATAGCCGTCGGCTTCGAGGGCGCCCCCGGCCACCAGGCCGCCGGCCTGCCCGCACCGCTCGGCATGGCCCGCGCCCGGGGCATCTACGACAACAACCCCAGCGCCAACTCCTTCCCCGGCTACCCCCTGGAGAGCTACCGCACCTGGGGCGGCTTCGACTGGATGACCGCCACCGTCGGCGGCCTCTGGGACAGCCTCCTCGCCGAGGGCAAGCCCTGGTGGATCACCGCCAACTCGGACTCCCACCAGGTGTACGCGGACACCGCCGTACGGGGCGGCCCGGACAGCGACTTCACCGCCAACGGCAAGCACACCGACCCCGTCTACGGCGGAAAGATCGACATCACCCAGGGCGACTACTGGCCCGGCCAGTACAGCCGTACGCACGTCGGCGCCGACGGCTTCTCCTACGCCGCCGTCATGGACGGCATCCGCGCCGGCCGGATCTGGGTCGACCACGGCGGGCTCCTCAGCGGCCTCGACGTCCGGGTCTCCGGCGGCAGCCGCTGGGCCACCCTCGGCGGCGCGCTGCACGTCAAGAAGGGCACCAAGGTCACCCTGACCGTGGACGTGGCCCTGGCCGGGGGACCCAACTGGGCCGGATTCGTCCCCAAGTTGGCCCGCGTGGACGTCATCCGGGGTGATGTGACCGGCACACCCGCCGACAAGGACACCTTCACCGCGCCGACCGCCAAGGTCGTGAAGTCGTACGAGGTGAACAAGTCCACCGGCACGGTCCGGCTCACCTACGAACTCGGCAAGGTCGACCGCCCGCTCTACGTCCGGCTGCGGGGCAGCGACGGCAACCGCTCGGCCGTCGGCGCGCTGGGCGCGGCCGTCGACCCGGCGGGCCCCGCGATCGACGTCGTCGGTGACGCCGACCCGTGGCGCGACCTGTGGTTCTACTCCAACCCGGTCTGGGTCCTGCCCTCGTGACGGTGACGACGCACGCCCTCACCGTGGACGCGGAGGTCAGGGACTTGCGCGCCGCAGATCATCTGCTCCACACGCTGGCGGCCGAACTCGACCTCCCCGAGGGCACGTTCGGCTGCACCCACCTGATACGGGGGGACCGGCCACGGGTCGCCCTGTCCCTCGCGGTGCCGTCCCGGCCGCTCCTGAGCACCGTCCAGGAGCGGCTGGCGGCCCGTGCCCACCAGGTGGCGCCCGGCACCCCGGACGCCATGGGCCGTGCCGTCATCTACCCCGGCGTCACGGCCCTGACCGGCACCCTGACGGTCGCGGACGTCCTCGACCGCTCCGCGATCACCCGGGTGACGGTCCTCGGCTCACCGGCCCGGCCCGCCCCGGACACACCCTTGATGACCCAGGACCACGTACGCCCGCACTGGCACGACGGCGAACTGGTCCTCACCGCCATGCCCGCCGTCGGCGGCACCCTCGTCCCGTTCGAGGTCCCGGAACCGACGCCCTGCTGCGCCGACCACTGACCGCGCCGGGCACACACCCACGTACGTCCGGTACGAGAGTGTGTGCCCGGCATCGACGTCCGACGACGTCCTACGCTCCGGTCGCCGAGAACACGAACGAGAACTCCGTGGGCCTCGCCGTCAGGTGGTACTGGGGCAGGGGGCCCGGGCCGCAGGACTGGGAGCCGATGCCCATCTGGTCGTGGTCGAGGGTGACCCAGACCGTGTCGCCCGCCTGAAGGTCCGTCAGGTGGGTGGCGGCGTCCAACTGTTCGGTGGTCCAGCGGCGGGCCGTGAACGAGAACTCGGGGTCGCCGTCGATGCGCAGTCCGCCCAGCTCCGCCCACCGTACGTCGGGACGGGTGCCGTTCTCCTGCGGGCGGAGGTACGGGGTCTGCAGGTCGTCGACCGTGGAGTGGTGACGGGTCACCATGGAGGCCGACTTGGTGTCGGGGTAGCCCTCGCCGGGACCACCGCCGTACCAGGTCACCGCGTCCGCCGACGACAGCCCGAAGCGGAGGCCCAGCCTCGGCAGCGGGACGGTCCAGTCGCCTTCGGGCTCCACCGACACGGTCAGCTTCAGCCGGGTGTCGTCGGCGGTCCACCGGTACGTCGTGCGCAGTCCGACCTCCCGGGCGGCCGGTGCCACCCGCGTCCGCACGGTGAGCGCGTCCGCGCCCAACTCCACGGCATCCAGGCGGTGTTGTACGCGGTGCAGGCCGAGGTCCCGCCACAGCCTGCTGTAGCAGGTGTTGCCGTTCCAGGCGCCCTCGTCGTTGTCGGTGGTCGCCCGCCACACGTCCAGGCGCAGCCCGGTCACGTCGACGCCGCCGATGGTCTTCAGCGCGCCCGTGCGGACGTCGAAGGAGGCCGGGCCGAGATAGATCAACTTCTCGCTCGCCGTGGGGCCGTCACCGGCGCCCACGGTCGGCAACGGCCGCTCCACCGCCGGGAGTTGGACCCACGCCACCTGGTGGTCCTTCTTCCCCCACGCCGTGTCCTCGGCCAGCAGCGCCCGTACGGTCCACAGCGCCTCGCCCGCCGGTCCGCCGACCGGCGGCTGCGGCAGCTTCACCTCGGCCGACTCGCCGGGCCGCAGGGCGGGCACGGAGAGGGCCCCGGCCTCGATCGTCTTCCCGTCCACCTCGTACGCCCACTCGAAGGCCAGCGAGGACAGGTCCTGGAAGTCGTACGCGTTGCGCACCCGGACCGTGCCGGCCGTGCCGTCGCCGTCGATGCGGACCGGCTCGATGACCTTCTTGAACTCGATCAGACCGGGCGACGGCGTCCGGTCCGGGAAGACGAGGCCGTCGCAGACGAAGTTGCCGTCGTGCAGTTCCTCGCCGAAGTCGCCGCCGTAGGCGTAGCCCAGCGTCGGGTGCTTGATGCCGTGGTCGATCCACTCCCAGATGAAGCCGCCCTGGAGCCGCTCGTGCGCCTCGAAGATCCGCTGGTAGTCGGCGATCCCGCCGGGGCCGTTGCCCATGGCGTGCCCGTACTCGCACTGGATGAAGGGCAGTTGCCGCCGCTTGTGGGTGCCGCCGTCCAGGCGCTCGCCGATCCGCTCGACCTCGGCGTGGTCGGCGTACATCCGGGAGTAGACGTCGGTGTCCCGGCAGTCCCAGTCGCCCTCGTAGTGCACCAGGCGCGAGCCGTCGCGGCCGTGGATCCACTCGGCCATGGCGGTCAGGCCCCGGCCGGTGCCGGCCTCGTTGCCGAGGGACCACATGACCACCGAGGGGTGGTTCTTGTCGCGCTCGACCATGCGGGCCGCGCGGTCCAGGAGGGCCGGTGTCCAGCGGTCGTCGTCGACGGGGTTGTCCCGCCAGTTCTGCTCGGTGAAACCGTGGGTCTCCAGGTCGCACTCGTCGATCACCCAGAGGCCGTACTCGTCGCACAGGTCGAGGAAGGCGGGGTGCGGCGGGTAGTGCGAGGTGCGCACGGCGTTGAGGTTGTGCCGCTTCATCAGCAGCACGTCCTCGCGCATGGTCTCCAGGTCGAGGGAGCGGCCCTTCTCGGGGTGCCACTCGTGCCGGTTGACGCCCTTGAAGAGGATCGCCTTCCCGTTGACCTTGAGCAGACCGTCCTCCAGGACGACCGTACGGAAACCGATCCGCAGCGGGACGCGCTCGCCCGCCGTGACCAGCTCGCCGTCGTACAACCGGGGCGTCTCGGCGGTCCACGGCTCCACCGGGACGGTCACCGGCTCACCGGTCGCGACATCGATGTCGAGGGCGGGCACGAGGACCCGGCCGTCGACGTCGGAGTCGACACGCAGGGTCCCGATGCCGCCGACGTGGTCGTAGGAGGCGTGCACGAAGAAGTCGGCGACGCTGCCCGCCGGGCGGTGCAGCAGGGTGACGTCCCGGAAGATGCCGGGCAGCCACCACTGGTCCTGGTCCTCCAGATAGGAGCCCGCGGACCACTGGTGGACCCGGACGGCGAGGACGTTCCCCGCCGGCTTCAGCAGATGCCCGACCGCGAACTCGTGCGGCAGCCGGGAGCCCTTGAACTCACCGATGTCCGTGCCGTTCAGCCACACCCGGGCGCACGACTCCACCCCGTCGAAGCGGAGCACCGCCCCGCCCTCGTCGAGAGCGGGCCACCCGTCCGGCAGGTCGAAGTACCGCAGATGGTCACCGGTCGGGTTCTCCGACGGCACCCTCGGCGGGTCCACCGGGAACGGGTACAGGTGATTGGTGTAGATCGGCGCCCCGTAGGCCCCGTGGCCCTGCATCACCCAGTGACCCGGGACGGCCACCCGGCCCCAGCCCTCGGCGTCGTACCCCTCGGCGGCGAACGAGTCGTCCTCCGTGTCGGCGGTCGGCGACAGCCGGAAGCGCCAGACGCCGTTCAGCGACAGGGTCCGGGCGTCGGAGGACGCGTACCAGGCGCGGGGCGGAAGGGCCCCGCGGCCCGGCGACACGTCCTCGACGTAGTCGACGGACGAGGTGGCGGCGCCGGTCGTGGCGGTGGTGCCGGTGGTGCGGAAAGACATCGGTCTCCTTGCTTGGTCCCTAGCCCTTGATGCCAGTCTGCGCGATGCCCTGCACCAGCCAGCGCTGGAGGAAGAGGAAGACGAACACCAGGGGCAGGATGGAGATGGCCGTGGCCATGAAGATCAGATGGAAGTTGACGGTCTGGCCGGTCGTGTAGTTCGAGAGCGCGATCTGGACGGTCCACGCGCTCGGGTCCTGGCCGATGACCAGGGGCCACAGGAAGGAGTTCCATCCGCTGATGAACGTGATCGTCGCCATCGCCGCGAAGAAGTTCAACGAGTTGGGTACGACGACCCGCCAGTACGCGCCCATGTAGCCGAGCCCGTCCACCCGCGCCGCCTCCTCCAGCTCCTTGGGGAACCCCAGGAAGTACTGCCGGAACAGGAAGCAGGTGAAACCACTGAAGAGGCCCGGGATGATGAGACCCCGGTAGGTGTCGATCCAGCCGAGGGACGACACCAGCACGAAGCTGGGCACGAACGTCACGGCGGTCGGGACCATCAGGGTGCCGAGGACGGCGTAGAAGACCTTGTTGGCGTGCTTGTACGGGATCCGGGCCAGGCCGTAGCCGGCCAGCGAGCAGACCAGCAGGGTGCCGACGGTGTGCAGGACGCCGACGACCGCCGAGTTCCACAGGGAGCGCGCGAAGTCGACCGACGGGTCGTCGAACGGCTCGCTGATGTTGCCCCACTGGATGTCGGTGGGGAACCACTTCCATTCCTCGCCCGTGATCTCCGGGTCCGTCATGAAGGCGTTGCGGACGATCAGATAGAAGGGGATGAGGAAGAGGATCGCGGCGATGCCGGTGGCGAGGTACAGCCCCGTCGAGCCGATCACACTACCGGTGCGGACCCGGCGCGGCTTGGCCGATACGTCGACCCGGTCGACCCGGTCCGCCGGAGGTGTCGTGGTGGTGGTCACTTGGACTCCTCACCCCTTCCGAATCCCATGATCTTGCCCTGGAGCAGGGTCACGAGGCAGATCAGTACGGTGAGGATCAGCGCGCCCGCGCTGCCCGCGCCGTAGTCCTGGCTCTCACCGAGCGCCTTGTAGTACAGCTCCACCAGCGGCGGTCTGCCCCAGGTGGTCTTGTTCAGCAGGTTGAAGAACTCGTCGAAGCCCTGATAGGCCGCCACGAGCAGCAGCAGGATCACGGCGGTGGAGGTCGCCCGCAGCTGCGGCAGGGTGATGTGCCAGAAGGTCTGCCAGCCGGGCTTGGCGCCGTCGATCGAGGCGGCCTCGTACATCTCCTGCGGGATGTTCTGCAGGGCCGCGATGAAGAGGATCATGTAGAAGCCGGCCTGGAGCCAGAGACGTACGGTCACGATGAGCAGCCAGTACCACGGCGGGTCGGGGCTGGCCAGCCACGCGGTGTTGTCGATGCCGAAGATGCCCAGGAAGGTGTTCGCGAGACCGAAGCGGACACCGTTGAAGATGGACATCTTCCAGATCAGCGAGGCGGCGACGTAGCTGACCGCCGTCGGCAGGAAGAACACCGAGCGGAAGAACGCCCGCATGAACCGCAGCCGGTTCACCATCAGCGCGAGGCCGAGCGAGGTCGCCCAGGTCAGTGGCACGATCAACGCGGCGAAGACGGTGAAGGTGCCGAGCGATCCGATGAAGTCCTCGTCGGTCAGCATCGTCACGTAGTTGTCGAGGCCGATGAACTCGCTCGGCGTGACCGTGAAGCGGGCCTCGAAGAACGACAGGTAGAGGCTCCACAGGATCGGCAGATAGACGAAGATCGCCAGGCCGATCAGGAACGGCCCCGTGAAGAGCCAGAAGTTGAAGGTGGGGGAGCCCCGCAGCCCCCGCCGCGGCTTGGCCGGGGAGGCCAGAGCCGGGGCGGGGCTGGAGACGCCGTCCTTGGTGATGGTCGACATGTCGTGAGTACCTGTCCGCCGGCCTAGCCGAAGAGCTTCTTCAGTTCCTTGTTGACCTTGGCGTCGGCCTTGGTGAGTTCCTTGTCCGGGTCGCCGCCCTTGCGCACGGAGTTGGCGAGGACGTCCTCCAGCGCGGTGATGCTCGCCTGGGTCCAGCCGATGTTGTCGAAGTGGCCGAACTCGTTGAAGAGCTTCACGCCCTCAGCGGGCAGACCCGACTTCAGCTTGTCGGCGGACTCGGCGATCGACGTGCGCGGCGGGATGTGGAAGCCGTAGGAGAGCGCCCAGTCCTCCTGGTAGTCCTTCTGGTCGATCCACAGCCACTTCACGTATTCCTTGGTCTCGTCGACGTTCTTGCCCTTGGCGTTGACGAACATCGACCAGCCGCCGTTGTAGACGGACTGCTTGCCGGCGCTGCCGACCTTCGGGAACGGGAAGATGCCCAGGTCGTCGCCGAGCGCCTCCTGCATCTGCGGCATCGCCCACATGCCGCACCACTGCATGGCGGTCAGACCCTGGTTGAGCGCGGAGGGGTCCCAGAAGTCGGTCGGGGCGTCGAGCAGCAGGTCACCGCTGGTGAACAGCTTGCGCAGCTGCTTGAAGCCGTCGACGACCGCGTCCGTGTGGTAGGCGATCTGGTTCTTCTCGTCCAGGTGCTGGGCGCCGGCCGACCAGATCAGCGGGTTGACCATCGAGTGCAGGGTGTTGCCGAGGTAGGCGCCCTTGACCTTGCTGGTGGTCAGCTTGGCGGCGGCTTCGGCCAGCTCCTCCAGCGTCTGCGGGACCTCGACACCGGCCTTCTCGAACATCGACTTGCGGTAGAAGAAGAACTGCGGGTCGTCGATCATCCGGATGCCGTAGATCTTGCCGTCGACCGTGTGCGACTGGATGTCGGCCTGGTTGAAGTCGTCCTTGACCGGGTCTATCAGGTCGGTCAGGTCCGCGACCTGGCCGCTCTCGATCATCTGCAGCTGCGGGTGGAACTCGAAGCAGTCGGGGGCCTTGTCCGTGAGCAGCGAGGCGAACAGCTTGCTCTCGAAGTTGGAGCCGGTGATCCACTGCGTGGTGACGTTGGTTTCCTTGTAGGCCTTCGCGTAGCGCTTGATGGCCTGCTCGGTGCCCGCCTCGCCGTACGCGTGGAAGTACTGCGTGAGGCCGGCGCCGCCACCGCTGCCGCTCCTGCCGGTGTTGCCGCCGCACGCGGCCAGTCCGCCGGCGGCGGCCAGACCCAGCGCGGCGCGCAGTGCGGTGCGTCGGTCGAAGTTCCTGTTGCTGAATGCCGACATGCTGACGTCCTTGTCTCGAGTACGGCTGCGGCTCTGCGCCGATGGCTCGGCGGCTCAGTGCCTGTTGGCTCAGTGGCTCAAAGAGGCTTGCGGTGCGGGACGTTAACCTTCGGCTAAGGCTTCGGCAAGGGGTTGGACGAAGTCTGTTCGAAGCGTTGTATTCGGTTCGGTGTTCCGAACGTCCGTGCGGCGCAAAGGGGTTGGTGTGGGGTAGAGGGCCGCCGGGGTCAGGGTCCGGCGGCCCTCGGCTCAGGGGTGTTCGCGCAGGCTGTCGCGCTCTTCGGACCGCCCTCGGCGGCGTACGGCGGGCCTGCTCCGCGACATGGCCGGCGCGGCCCGGGTGCCCGGTTTCTGCCCGACCGACTGGAGCGCGCCCTCCAGCGCGAACGTCGCCGCGCCCAGGCACGCCGGATCGCTCGGGATCTGGGAGAGCACGATCTCGGTGGCGGCCATCGGACGCGGCAGCGCGTGCCGGGCGACGGCCTCGCGCACCTCCGTGACCAGGGGCTCGCCCAGGGCGGCCGCGACCCAGCTGCTGAGCACGACCACCTCGGGATTGAACAGATTGACCAGGTCGGCGATCCCGGCGCCCAGATATCGGGCGGTGTCCCGCACCACCTTGACCGCCACCGGATCGTGCCGGGCCGCGCCCCGCGCGAGCGCCGCGATGGTGGCCGTCTGGTCCTCGGGATGCAGCAGGGGGCTGCGCGGGCTCAGCTCCCGGAGGTTCAGCATGATCCCCGGGGCGCCCACGTACGTCTCCACGCAGCCGTGGTTGCCGCAGTGGCACAGCCGGCCGTCCAGCACGATCGTCGTGTGGCCCCACTCGCCGGCGCTGTTGCTCACCCCCCGGTGCAGCCCGCCGTCCAGGACGAGCCCGGCGCCCACACCGGTCCCGAGGGTGATCACCGCGGCGTCCCCGCGGCCGCGGGCGGCACCGAACCACAGCTCGGCCACCGCGACCGCGCGCAGCGGATTGTCCAGGTACAGCGGGTAGGCGATGTGCTCGGTCAGCAGGTCGAGCAGCGGCACGTCGTGCCAGTCCCAGTTGGGCGCGTACTCCGAGATGCCGGTGGCGCGGTCGACCTGCCCCGGCACACTCACCCCGACGCCGAGCACCCGGGCGCCCTCGGTGCCGGCCTGCGCGACGACGGAGCCGACGGCGGCGGCGACGTGCCCCACCATCTGCTCGGGCAGGCTCTCACCCGGGCGGACGTTCTCCTCCGCGCGGGCCAGGACGTTCAGCGCCAGGTCGAACAGCTCGACGTGGACGTACGTCTCCGCGATGTCGACGCCGATCAACGCGCCCCCCGACGCGTTGACGGCCACCAGTCCACGGGGGCGGCCGCCCGCCGAGTCCTCGAACCCGACCTCGGTGATCATGCGGAGGTCGAGCAGCTCGCCGACGAGCGTGGCGACCGTGGCCAGGCTCAGCCCCGTCGCCGCCGCCAGCTCCTGCCGGGAGGTGGGAGACTTGGCGATGATCTGGCGCAGCACCTCGTAGCGGTTCGCGGTACGGATGTCGCGTGAGGTGCGCTTCACCGACGACATGATGCCCTCGATCCCTCCAGGCCATGACGAGGCCTGTTGCCCCGGCGCGGTCGCCAAGGCTATGGCGCGGAGGGGCTTTCTACAAGGGGTTAGGAAAGGGGCTTTACGAAGTCCCCCGACGCCTCAGCCGCCGAGCACCTCCCGTACGAAGGTGTTGCGGAACTTGCCCGCCGGGTCCAGGACTTCGGCCAGCGCCCGGAAATCACCCAGCCGGGGGTACAGCGCCCCCAGGTCCGCCGCCGAGACCGTGAACACCTTCCCCCAGTGCGGCCGGGCCGCGAACGGCGCCAGCACCTCCTCGACCCGCCGGACCACCGGCAGCACGGGCGCCGGGTCCGCGATCCAGGTGAAGTGGAGCGCGACCGTGTCCCGGCCGTGCGCGGGGCTCAGCCACTGCTCGTCGGCGGCGACCGTACGGACCTCACAGACCTGGAGCACCGGCGCGACGACATGCCGGACCCCGTCCAGGGCGTGCAACGCCTCCAGGGCGAACGCACGCGGCAGCAGATACTCCGACTGGAGCTCGTCCCCGCTGCTCGGCGTGAACTCCGCCCGGAAGTGCGGCAGCCGCTCGTGCCAGGGACCGGGCACCCCGAACTGCTCGGTGCAGTTCACCGCCGGCATCCCCGGCACCGGATGCGTCGCCTCGGTCGCGGGCGCCGCCCACGGGAAGTCCGCCTCGGCCCGGTCCACGCGCCCCTTGACCCACGCCTGGTCGAAGCCGGAGTGCTGCCAGCGGGTGAACAGGCTCACGCTGTACGCCGCCGCCGACACCGCGTCGAAGTCCAGCCCCGTCAGGGGGAGTTCACCGTAGACCCGCTGGCCGACCTCGAAGGCCGGCTCCAGGTCGAGGGTGAGCGCGGTGACCACGCCCAGCGCGCCGAGAGAGGTCACCGCCCCGCCGAAACGGTCGTCGCCGCGCGAGATCGTCAGCGTCGTCCCGTCCGCCGTGACCAGCTCGACCTCGCGCACCGCCGCCGCGAGCGGACCGTTGCCGTCACCCGAGCCATGTGTACCGGTGGCCACCGAGCCCGCGACGGAGATGTGCGGCAGGGAGGCCATGTTGTGCAGGGCGAGGCCGTGGGCGTGCACCGCGCGGGCCAGCTCCGCGTACCGGACACCGCCCCCGACCCGCACCGTACGGGCCGCCGTGTCCACCTCGATCTCCGGGGCCAGCCCGGTCAGCGACAGCAACACACCCTCGGGACCCGGCTCGGCGATCTCGTTGAACGAGTGGCCGCTGCCCAGCACCCGCACCCGCTCGCTGCCCGTGACCAGGGCCCGCAGCGCGTCGACCGAGTCCGGCCGGTGCAGCTCCCCGGCGGTGTACGTGATGTTCCCGGCCCAGTTGGTGATGGTCTCGGTGGTCATGCCTGGTGCCCTCCGCCGGCTGTAGCTGTGGAGGGCCATCCTCTCCGCCCGGTGCCCGGGCCGGTTCATTGACCTCCCCACCAGCGCCTGCCTACCGTAGATACCGCTTACTGTCCCCCTGCCGCGCCCGTGTTCCCCCTTGCTCCCGCCCAGCCGGAAGGTCCCTCCTTGCCCGAGCGTCCGCTCGCCCTGTTCGCCATGACCGCCGAGAACGTTCCGCAGGTCTTCCCGCCGGACGTGCTGGCCCGCCTGCGGGAGACCCTGGACATCGACCCCGCCCTGATCGCGGAGGACTTCGCCGATCCCGAGGTGCGGGCGGCGCTGGCGCACGTCGAGGTGCTGGTCACCGGCTGGGGCTGCCCCCGCGTCGACGAGACGGTCCTCGACGCGGCCCCCCGGCTGCGGGCGCTGCTGCACTCGGCGGGCTCGGTGAAGGGCTTCGTCACCCCGGCCGTCTGGGAACGCGGCATCACCGTCTCCACGGCCGCCGCCGCCAACGCCCTGCCCGTCGCCGAGTACACGCTCGCCATGATCCTGCTCGCCGGCAAGGACATCCTCGGCCGCCGCGAACGCCTGCGCGCCGAGCGCGTCTCGCCGGGCTGGGGGTTCGTCCCCGGCATCGGCAACCACGGCCGCCGCGTCGGCGTCATCGGCGCCTCCCGCATCGGCCGCCGCGTCATCGAACTGCTGCGCCCCTTCGACCTGCGGGTGAGCCTCACCGACCCCTACGTCGACGAGACCGGGGCCGCCGCCCTCGGCGTCCCCCTGCTCCCGCTCGACGACCTGCTGCGCACCTCGGAGATCGTCACCGTGCACGCCCCCGACACCCCCGAGACGCACCGCCTCATCGACCGCCGAGCCCTCTCCCTGATGCCCGACGGGGCCGCCCTGATCAACACCGCGCGCGGTGCCCTCGTCGACCATGACGCCCTCGTCGACGAGCTGCGCGCGGGGCGCCTCTCGGCGATCCTCGACGTCACCGACCCCGAGCCGCTGCCCGCCGACTCCCCCCTCTTCGACCTCCCGAACGCCTTCGTCACCCCCCATCTGGCCGGCTCCCAGGGCAACGAGGTCGCCCGCCTCGGCCTCGCGGTCACGGAGGAGGCCGAACGGCTGGCCGCCGGGGAGGAGTTGGCGTACGAGCTCGACCGGGGGGCGCTGGAGCGGATGGCGTGAGCGTGGGCCCCGGGGCCGCGTAGCGGTCGGTGGGTGGCGGCCGGCTGGTGGTCGGTGACGCTTCCACCAGCGGTTTTCGACCCTGGTCGAAAGGGGGCGCGACGGCGCCTCGCCGGTCGGCAGGCTTCGGTGCGGGACACGCACGTGCTGACAGGAGAGGAACACGCACATGAGGTTTCGATGGCTGGTCGCCACCGCCGGCCTGGCCGCCGCGCTCGGCACCACCCTCGCGGCGCCGTCCGCGTCCGCCGCGTCCGCCTGCTGGCGGCACGAGGACGGCATCAGGTGGTGGTGCAACAACGTCGCCGGCGCCTCGGTGTACGGCTCGGTGGGCAACAACCCGCTGTACCCGAACCCCCATCAGGTCGTCGGGACCATGAACACCAATCCGAGCTGGTTCTTCTGCAAGATGGACAACCAGGCCTGGGTGGGCGGACCGCACCCGAACCGCTGGATCAAGACCGTCGCCGACAACGGTCAGCTCGGCTGGATGAAGGACACCGCCATTTACAGCGAGACGGACCCGCTGCGCGACTGCTGACCGTGCGGACACGCACGCGCGTCGAGTGCGTCACGTGCGTCACGTGAGTCGCGGAAAACAGACAACGGTTGTCGGCATGATCACGCCGACAACCGTTGTCTGTTTTCCGGGGTGATCGAAAGTCTTTCTTCCGCACGACATCTTGTCGACCTCGACCGGAGCCCCCTACCTTCCGCAGAGAACGTTTACTGCCAGGTGCCCCGGCCGGGAGGACTCCGCATGCCCATCTCCAGAAGATCCGTCCTGACCACGGCCGCGGCGGGCACGAGTGCGCTCGCCCTCTCCGGCGGCTGGTCCCCGGCGGTCGCCGCCGAGGACGCGGCGGGCCGGCAGGCCGACGCGACGGCGGGCGGCGCCGGACGGCTGGACCTCGTCGACTTCGGCGACCCCGACTCCGAGGCGGCCCACGACTTCCACGGCCCGGACACCGAGGTCGTCGACGGCCACGCGGGGGACAGGGCACGGGTCGCGAGGCCCCTCGCCACCCCCGGCATCAAGGGCGGCGACCTCCGCTTCACCGTCGCCGTCGACCCGGTCCACCAGAACCACCTCACCGTGAAGTTCTGGGGCGGCGACACCTCGACGTACAAGACGATCGCGTACATCAACGGCGAGCAGATCGGCTACCGCCGCTCCGGCGACTACGAGGCCCTGAACACCGGCACCAACCGGCCCCTGCCCGGCCGCTTCTTCTACGCGACGATCATGCTGCCGCTGGAGCACACCCGGGGCCGTACCCGGGCCGAGATCACCCTGCGCACCTACGACAGCGCGTTCTCCGGCAAGGTCACCGCGAACTCCCGCGGCTACTACCGCGCCTACACCCACACCGGCAGCCACCTCGACCTGAGCGACGATCCCCGGACCGAGTTCACCCCGCCCACCGCCACCGTCGCCGCCCTCGACGACACGGCCAAGCAGGCGCTCGTCGACGGCTATGTCGCCGAGCAGGTGAAACTCTTCAACTCCCTCTCGGCGAAGGTGGACGCGGCCAGCACCGGCAAGCTGTCGATCGTCCGGTACGTCGAGGAACTGTTCTTCTACGCGGGCGCGCTGGCCCGTGCTTCCTGGTGTCCGGCGAAGACCCCGGCCGAGAAGAAGGCGGCGCTGCTGCGGGTCTTCAAGTGCGTGGACAACCACACCAGGGACTACTACGGCAACACCAAGCTCCTTGCCTGGGGCGGGCACCAGGGCGACTGGGGCGGCTACTACGGGGCCCTCGGACAGGCGCTGTACCTGGTCGAGAACGTCATCGCCGACAACGATGTCCACGGTCGGGCGGCCTTCGAGGACTTCCTCGACGAGCCGTTCGTCACCGGCACCGAGGAAGGGCCCACCTCCCTCGCGGGCGTCGGCTGGGACGGCGGCCCCCTCACCCGCCGCGCCGCGTGGGAACGCGTCCTGAAGGCCAACTTCGACTACGCCCGCTCCCGGCTCTCCTACATCTACAACCAGGTGATGTACACGTACGAGGGCGCCTGGGAGGCCCACGAAGGCCTGCGGGTGATCGGGTCCTCGTACTACGAGGGCCGGGCCCGCAGCCACCGCATCGTCGGCGAGGCCCTCGGCTGGGAGCCCTTCCTCGGGGAGGAGGTGCTGGTCGGCCCCGACGGACAGGACCTCGACCTCTTCCACTCCCTCTTCCAGCACGACACCACGGCCCGCTGGACCGACGACTACGTCGACTACGTCATCAAGGGCCTGGCCCGCTCCAAGCTCGACAAGGACGGCAACGTCGTACGCCGCCTCCCGCTCGGCACCCACTACACGACCATGACCGAGGCCGGCCACACCCGCGAGAACGGCTACGTCGCCAACTACGGCGAGGCCACCAACTACCTCCCCGAGTGGTTCCACCGCACCCGGGGCCACCAGGGCGACGAGGAACTCAACGACAGAATCCTGGAGTTGGCGCTCCGCAACCTGCACGCCCGCTCGCACGCCCGCATGACCGACCTCGACGACGACCTCAAGCGCACCATGCGCATGGAGATGGTCGTCGACGAGCGCAACACCAACTTCCCCGGATTCCCCGGCTACGTGCTGCGCGTCTCCGAGGGCAAGCTCCTCCACTACGTCTCCCTCGCCCACCACATCGCCGAGCACCCCGAGCGGTACGCGGGCGAGCAGTGGAGCCGCACCCGCCGGTACGCCCGGGAGGCGGTGGGTTTCGCCCAGCAGCAGATCGCCGACCACCAGTACTTCGCCAACTTCGCCGCCGTGAAGTCGAAGAACAAGTACGACCTCGAACTCGGCGAGACCTGGGGCTGGTTGAAGAACCAGCAACCGACCGGCATCGTCCATCCGCACACCGACTTCGCCTACTACACCCCCGCCGAACTCACCGCGCTCGCCGTGCGCACCGCCGACTACGAGCGGTTCGCCTGGGTGGACGTGGACTGCATGTTCGTCTCCCTGCGCGACGGCGACACGCATCTGTGGGGCCACCTCAACGAACGCCAGCGCGGCTTCGCCCGCAACGGCCGCCTGCACGTCCGCCACCCCGACCGCGACCACATCGTCCAGCTCCACACCGAGGGGCTCTTCCGGTACGAGGACTACTGGGCCCGCATGGACAACATCGACGTCGACTTCATGGAGGACCAGCAGACGGGCGACTCGACCGCCCTCCAGGCCCTCGCCGGCGAGATCGCCCCCATCACCTTCCAGCCCGGCGTGGGAACGGTCCACCGCGAGAACTTCGAGGCCGACCACGCCTACTCGGGCTACCCCGACCTCCTCACCGCCCGCTACGGCCGCTACCTCTTCGTCCTCAACACGACGCGGAAGGCGTACGGGAACGAGCGCGCGTACCGGGTGGAGGTGCCGGGTGCGGGCGCGAGCGTCCTCGACCTGGTGAGCGGCCGGGAGCTGCCGGTGCGCGGCGGCCGGGTGAGCGTGCCGCCCAGGACGGGACTCGTGCTGCGCCTGGAGTCGGAGGACATCGCCCAACTCCCGCCCTCACACGTCGACTTCGTCCACACCCTGCCCGGCGACGCCTCGGTCCTGGTCACCTGGCAGACCACGGCGGGCGCCACGCACTACGAGGTACGCCGGGCGACACGACGCCGGGGCCCGTACGAGCTGATCGGCACCGCGACGAAGGGCCGTCACCTCCTCGACGCGTCCGCACGACCGGGCGAGACCTACTTCTACACGGTCACGGCGGTGAACCCGGCGGGCCGCGGCCTGCCGTCGTACGCGATCGAGACGGAGCTGAAGCGGCCCGCCTCGCCCGGGGTGCGCCGGACCGGCTGGCGCGACGACGCCCTCCACCACGCCCGGAAGGGCAGTGCGATCGTGCGCGGCTCGACCGTCCGCGTCCTCGGCGCCCACGGCGACGGCCTCGGCGAGGGCGACGACTACCGGGTGCTGTCCCGCGACATCGAGGACGCGCTGCATTTCGTGAACCGCCCGGCGGTGGGCGGCTTCACGCTCACGGCGCGCGTGGACGGCGCCCGGGGCCCCGCGACCGGTCTGATGCTCCGCGACCGGCTCACCGCCGACACCCGGCACGTGTACTTCGGCGCGGACGCCGACGGACGGCTCGTCCTGCACGACCGCGCCCGCGACAGCCGCCACGACTGGCAGGACGACATCCGCTCCCCGATCACCCGAGGCCTCCCCGGCCGCACCCTGGCCGCCACCCCGTACCTCCGGCTCGTCCGCGACCTCACCACCCACCGCGTGCACGCCCAGGTCTCCGCGGACGGCCGTACCTGGGTGACCGTCGGAAGCCTCTTCTGCCCCTTCCCGTACGCGGTGCACGCGGGGGTCGTGGCCACGGGCGACGCGGCCTTCGCGGAGGTCGGCGTCGACGGGCTCGGGGACGCCCCGCTGGTGGTCGCCCTGGAGCGGGACGGCGACACCGTCACCGCCCGCTGGAGCAAGCCGGAGGACGCGCTCACGTTCACGCTGGAGCGTTCCGTGGACGGCGACACCTGGGAGGCGCTCGTGAAGGACACCCGGTCCCTCGCCCACGCCGACAAGGGACTGCGGCACGGCAGGCGCCATTACCGGGTCACGGCGGCCCTGGTGGGCGGCGGCAGCCGGGTCTCCGCGCCCGCCGTGGCCGTCGCCGAGACCTTCGCGGACGTCCTCGCGCGGGCGCGGGCGACCGACGAGGCCGGGTGGACCAAGAAGAGCCACGCGGCCTTCACCGCCGAGCTCGACCGGGTGGAGGGGGACACCGGGAAGGACGAGGACGCCCGGATCGACGCGGTGTACGCGGCGTACGAGCTGCTCGTCTCCCGGGAGACGCTGCTGCGGCGCACCGAGGTCACCGCGTCGATGGTGAAGGCCTCGACCATCGCCTGGCCCGGCACCGGGACGCAGGCCGGCAACGGCTGGCGGGCCTTCGACGGCGACACCGCCACGTACACGGACACCCTCGCCGCCGACAGCTGGATCGACATCGACGCGGGCGCGGGCGGGGCCCTGCGGGTCGACAGGCTCCGCGTCCTGCCACGCGCCGGTTTCGCTTCGCGGGCGACCGGCACGGTGCTGCGCGGCTCCACGGACGGCGGGACGACCTGGACCGACCTGCACACGATCGGGGCGACGACCGACGGCGCCTGGTACGAGGCGACCCTCCCGACCACGGCGACGTACCCCCTGCTCCGCCTCCACGACACGCACAACGGGCGCTGCAACCTGACCGAGGTGGAGTTCTGGTACTACGCGGCGGAAGAGTGAATCGGACGAAAAAGCAGGGGCGCAGCCCCGCTTTTTCAGGGGCGCGGGGAACTGCGCGAGAAGCCCCACGCACCCGCACCCGCCGACGCACCCCCACTCCCACCCCGGTAGGCGCCACCCCCGAACAACCCCCCGCTCCCTCCCCCTGACCGCCGGAGGCATACCGTGGAGGACGCGCACGGGCAACCCCCACGCGACGTCGGGAGCGAGGAGACAACGGGATGGATGGCAGCCGCACCGCACTGGTGGAGGACCTGATGGAGAGGTTCCCCCACGTGCCACGGGAAGCCGTCTTCAAGGAGGACCTGCTCAGGGGCGGCGTGGCCTTCGACGCCTCCGCGCTGAGCGACAACGAGAAGGGCGAGGTCAAGCCGAAGTCGTACTTCATCTTCTCCTTCGACCACGGCACCCTCCCCGAGCTCGGCGAGGCCGCCCTGCGCCGCCCGCCGGAGGAGATCATCCTCACCGGCGGCCCGTACGACCTGCGGCGCACGGTCGTCTCCGTACGGGTCAACCCGTCCTCGCCCTACCGGGTGGCGTCCGACGAGGACGGCCTCCTCGGTCTGTACCTCGACGGCAAGCGCATCGCGGACGTCGGCGTCCCGCCCATGCCGGAGTACTACAAGCACACTCTCTCCAACGGGAAGTCCGTGATGGAGGTGGCCCCCACCATCCAGTGGGGCTACCTCATCTATCTGACCGTCTTCCGCGTCTGCCAGTACTTCGGCGCGAAGGAGGAGTGCCAGTACTGCGACATCAACCACAACTGGCGCCAGCACAAGGCGGCGGGCCGGCCGTACACGGGCGTGAAGGACGTCGACGAGGTTCTCGAGGCCCTGGAGATCATCGACCGGTACGACACGGCGAAGACGTCCACCGCGTACACGCTCACCGGCGGTGCCATCACCAAGACGGTCGCGGGCCGTGACGAGGCCGACTTCTACGGCCACTACGCCAAGGCCATCGAGGAGCGGTTCCCGGACCGCTGGATCGGCAAGGTCGTCGCGCAGGCGCTGCCGCTGGACGACGTCAAGCGCTTCCACGACTACGGCGTGAAGATCTACCACCCCAACTACGAGGTCTGGGACGAGTACCTCTTCAAGATGTACTGCCCCGGCAAGGAGCGGTACGTCGGCCGCGACGAGTGGCACAAGCGCATCCTGGACTCGGCCGGTGTCTTCGGCGCGCGCAACGTGATCCCCAACTTCGTGGCGGGCGTGGAGATGGCCGAGCCGTTCGGCTTCAAGACGGTCGACGAGGCGATCGCGTCGACCACGGAGGGGCTGCGGTTCTTCATGTCGCACGGCATCACGCCCCGCTTCACCACCTGGTGCCCGGAGCCCACCACCCCCCTCGGCAAGGCCAACCCGCAGGGCGCGCCGCTGGAGTACCACATCCGGCTGCTGCAGGCCTACCGCGCCACGATGGACGAGTTCGGGCTGTCGTCGCCGCCCGGATACGGCCCGCCCGGACCCGGTCGCGCCGTCTTCTCCGTCAGCTCCTTCATGGACAGTCTCCCGGCCGTCGAGGAGGTTCCCGCCGGGTAACTCCTGTGGCGGTTGAGTCGATCGGGGTCGGCGTACGTACAACTCAACAGTGTGACCGCTGGTAACCGCATGAGAAGACGCAGCTTGTCAGTTGTGTGGGAAGCGTGAAAAGCTCTGGGTACCGCAAGGTGGTCCCCCCAACTCCCTTGGATTTAAAGGGCAGTTGACTACTTTTGCACACTTCCCCCCTCGCTCTGTTGGATGCAGGAGACCCATGCCCGACCTGCCGAAGCCCCAGGACGCCGCCGAGGCCGCGCTGTTCTCGGAGTGCTGGGACGCGGTCCTGTCGTACGCCGACCTGTGCACGTCCGGTTCGGCCGCGGCGACCCAACTGGCCACCGAGGCCTTCACGAACGGCATGCACGAGGCACGCGCCCTGGAGTTCGAGGCGGGTCCCGAACGCGGTGCCGGACGGCGTGCCCAGCGCCTGCCTCGAATACCGTTCCTCCTGACCTGGGTCAGGACCAGCGCCGCCGCCTGGGAGACGGGTGGCCAGGGCCACCGGCTCGACCCCGAACTGCGCCTCTGGCTCAACTCGGACAAGGCCGCCCGGTACACCGGCCCGCCCCTGTACCGCCCGCTCGCCCTGCGTGCCCTGCGGGACATGCAGGAACCCGACGCGGCCCTGCTGTGGCTCGCCGAGGTCGAGTCGCTGCCGCTGGGCTCGGTGGCCCGCCGGCTCGGCCTCGACCCGGCGGTCGCCGGATCCGAACTCGACCAGGTACGGGCACTGTTCCGGGACCGCTGCCACCGCGGCCAGCTCGACGCGCCCCTGCACGCCGACTGCCGCACCTACGCCCGGCTGCTGGACGCGGTGACCCGCTCGCCCGGCACCGACACCCCCGACGACCTGTCCCGCCACCTCGCCACCTGTGTGCAGTGCGCCGAGGCCGCGGCCTGCCTCGGTCTGCACGGCGGCGGACTGCCCGCCGCACTCGCCGGCGGCGTGATCGGCTGGAGCGGCCTCGCCTATCTGGAACGCCGCCGCCGCGCGGCCGAGGCCGGACTGCTCCCCGGGCGCGCGGACTCCACCGGCACCGACCGGGGCTTCTCCCCGGGCAGGGAACCGAGGCCTCGGTTCAGCCGGAACGGGCTGCTCGCCGGAGCCGGCCTGGTCTCTGTCCTGGCGCTCGCCGTCTCCCTCATGCCGTTCGGCGACGACGACACCGCTGTGGAGGGCTCGTCCGCCGGGGAGTCGTCGGTGGTGCAGCAGGACCCGAGGTTCCCGGTGACCGGGGCCCCGTCCGGCGGCGAATCGTCCGAGCTGCAGAGCACGTCGCGACCGGAGGAGGCCGGTTCGGGCGACGAGGACGACGGCGACAAGAAGGACAAGGGCGGCAACAGCCACGAGGAACCCCAGGGCGACGCCTCGACGCCCGCCCGCGTCACCCACCAGCCGGTCGACCCGGGCAAGTCGTCCGACGCCACCTGCCACGTCCGCTACCAGGTCGTCAACGAATGGCCCGGCGGCTTCCAGGGCGCCGTCACCGTCACCTCCACCAAGGCCCTCGACGGCTGGCACATCGCCTGGACCTACCCGGCGAACCAGCGCGTCACCCAGATGTGGGACGGCACCTTCGACCAGGAGGGCTCCAAGGTCGTCGCCACCTCCGCCGACTACAACAAGACCGTCGCCGCCGGCGGCACCTTCGGCGTCGGCTTCCTCGGCATCTGGGAGGGCTACGACAACCCCGTTCCCGCGTCCTTCACGCTCAACGGGAAGAAGTGCGACCGGGCGGACTGAGCGCGGGGCGCGGCGCGGGGAGCGCCGCGACAAATCGATTGACGGGGGCCCTCGGGCCCCCGCTAGGGTGAGACCACCGAGCACGGCGGCCGTTCAGGCCACCGTCGCCGACGACGACGAGTGAGACAGGAGGTGTCGACCGATGGCTGTCATTGCGATGGGCGCTGCCCGCATCCAGGAATCCATCCAGTCCACCTCCGTGGCCACCGGCTGACTTCTCTCTTCTCCCGCGTCCGTGGACGCGGTGCCGGGGCCACCCCTGTGAAGGGTCACCCCTTGTCTCTCTCCTCTTCCTCCGGCTCGTCCTCTCTTCCGGGCTCGTCCCCGTTCTCCTCGCACCCCCTCGTGCCGTACGGCTGGGACGACTCCTGGGCGGACGCTTTCGCCCCGTACACCGCCGAGGGCCTGCTCGCCGGGCGGGTCGTGCGGGTCGACCGCGGGCAGTGTGACGTCGTCACCGCCGACGGCCTGCTGCGGGCCGACACCGCGTTCGTCACCCCCCACGACCCCATGCGGGTCGTCTGCACGGGCGACTGGGTCGCCGTGGAACCCGCGGGCGACCCCCGCTACGTCCGCACGTACCTGCCCCGCCGCAGCGCCTTCGTCCGCTCCACCTCCTCCAAGCGCGCCGAGGGGCAGATCCTCGCCGCCAACGTCGACCACGCCGTCGTCGCGGTCTCGCTCGCCGTGGAACTCGACCTCGGCCGCGTGGAACGGTTCCTCGCACTGGCCTGGGAGTCCGGGGCCCAGCCGGTGGTCGTGCTCTCCAAGGCCGACCTCGTGCCGGACGCCGCCACCCTGGGGCATCTCGTGCAGGACGTGGAGACCGTGGCGCCCGGCGTCCCCGTGCTGACGGTCAGCTCCACCACCGGCGAGGGTCTCGACGTCCTCGCCGCGGTGCTCGCCGGCGGCACCTCCGTTCTGCTCGGGCAGTCCGGCGCCGGCAAGTCGACCCTCGCCAACGCGCTGCTCGGCGACGACGTCATGGACGTCCAGGCCACCCGCGACGTGGACGGCAAGGGACGGCACACCACCACCACCCGCAACCTGCTCGCCCTGCCCGGGGGCGGAGTCCTCATCGACACACCCGGGCTGCGCGGCGTCGGCCTCTGGGACGCCGAGACCGGGGTCGGGCAGGTCTTCGCCGAGATCGAGGAACTGGCCGCGGACTGCCGCTTCCACGACTGTGCGCACGTCGCCGAGCCCGGCTGCGCGGTCCTCGGCGCGGTCGAGTCCGGTGAACTGCCCGAGCGGCGGCTCGACAGCTACCGCAAGCTGCTCCGCGAGAACCAGCGGATCGTCGCGAAGAGCGACGCGCGGCTGCGGGCGGAGATCCGCAAGGAGTGGAAGCGGAAGGGTGCGCAGGGGCGCGCGGCGATGGAGGCGAAGCGGGGTGGTCTGCGGTGAGTGCCCGGCGCGGGTGAGTGGGGGTGGGGGCTTGTCGCCCCGTTCCCCCGCGCCCCTGCGACGGCAGAGGCTGCGCCCTCTGCCGTCGCAGGGGCGCAGCCCCGTGTCCGAATACCGCCAGCCCGCCGCCTCCGCGTCGTCGACACTTGAGGACATGAAGGACGGCATGGAGGACGGCATCAAGGACGGCACGGGGGGCGAGGACACCAGGTACGAGGCGGTGCGGAGCAGGGACGGCCGGTTCGACGGGGAGTTCTTCTTCGCCGTCGAGACGACCGGGATCTACTGCCGGCCGAGCTGCCCGGCGGTGACGCCGAAACGGGAGAACGTCCGCTTCTACGCCACCGCGGCCGCCGCCCAGGGCGCCGGGTTCCGGGCCTGCCGACGGTGCCGGCCCGACGCCGTGCCCGGCTCCGCCGAGTGGAACGTGCGCGCGGACTCCGTGGGCCGTGCCATGCGGCTCATCGGGGACGGGGTCGTCGACCGGGAGGGCGTCGCCGGCCTTGCGGTACGGCTCGGGTACAGCGCGCGCCAGGTCCAGCGGCAGCTCACCGCCGAGGTCGGCGCCGGACCCGTCGCCCTGGCCCGCGCCCAGCGGGCGCACACCGCCCGCGTCCTGCTGCGGACCACCGCCCTCCCGGTCACCGAGATCGCCTTCGCGTCCGGCTTCGCCAGCGTGCGCCAGTTCAACGACACGATCCGCGCGGTGTACGCCATGACACCCAGCGCTCTGCGCGCCGGCGCGCCCCGGCGGTCCGCCGGGGCGCGCACGGCCGGGATCCCGCTCCGGCTCGCGTATCGGGGCCCGTACCGGTCCACCGCCCTCTTCGACGTCCTCGCCGCCGAGGCCGTCACCGGCGTGGAGGAGGTCACCGGCGAGCGCGGGCACCGCACCCACCGGCGCACCCTCCGCCTTCCGTACGGCACCGGCATCACCGAGGTCGACGAGCGACCGGGAGGCCGTCCCGCCGACCGCTGCGGCGGCTGGCTCGACGCCCGGCTCCACCTCACCGACCTCCGGGACCTCACCACCGCCGTGCAGCGGCTGCGTCGGCTGTTCGACCTGGACGCCGATCCGTACGCCGTGGACGAGCGCCTCGGCCAGGACCCCCGGCTCGCCCCGCTCGTCGCCGCCGGGCCGGGGCTGCGCTCGCCGGGCACGGCCGACCCGGAGGAGTTCGCCGTACGGGCGCTCGTCGGGCGCACGGAGGCGGCCCGGCTCGTACAGGCGTACGGAAAGACGCTGGACGCCCCGCAGGGGACGCTCACGCACCTGTTCCCCGAACCCGCCGCGCTGGCCGACGCGGACGGCCCGCTCGGCACCCTCGCCACCGCCCTCGCCGACGGCACCTGCCGCCTCGACGTCGGCGCGGACCGGGACGCCACCGAGGCGGCCCTGCGCGCGCTGCCGGGTCTGGACGCCCGTACCGTCGCCGAGATCCGCACCCGCGCCCTCGGCGACCCGGACGTGGCACCCCCGGGCGAGACCGTGCCGGAGGCCTGGCGGCCCTGGCGGTCGTACGCCCTTCGACATCTTCAGACACAGGAGCAGGGAGTTCAGTCGTGAGCACCGAGCAGCGGACGTACTACACCGTCGTCGACAGCCCCGTCGGGCAACTCCTCCTCACCGCCGACGAGGTCGGCGCCCTCACCTCCCTGTCCGTGCCGGAGCAGAAGGGCGGCAGGGTCCCGCTGCCGGGCTGGCTGCGCGACCCGGCACCCTTCCGGGCGGCCGAGGAACAGCTCGCCGCCTACTTCGCCGGTGAACTCAAGGAATTCAGGCTGGAGTTGCGCGGCGAGGGCACCGAGTTCCGACGGCGGGTCTGGGCCGCGCTCGACGACGTCCCGTACGGCGCGACCATCACGTACGGCGCCGTCGCCGCCCGGATCGGCGCGCCCCGCGCCGCCGTCCGGGCCGTGGGCGGCGCGATCGGCGCGAACCCCCTCCTCATCGTCCGCCCCTGCCACCGGGTGATCGGCGCGGACGGCACCCTCACCGGATACGCCGGCGGCCTCGACCGCAAACGCCTCCTCCTCGGCCTAGAGGGCGTGCTCCAGCCGACACGGCCGCCGACGTCACCGGGAAGCAGTGGACGGACACTCAGCGCGACCGCATGACCACGCCGTACGACGCTCCGGCTCAGCCGCCGAACACCACCCCCACCCACGCCCCCGTCACCAGCAGGCAGGCGAAGAGTTCCGTCAGGACGCTCGAACCGCCCGAGCGCATCGCCGTGCGTGTCGCCGCCTTCGCCGCGCCGGGGTGGCCCAGGCGGAGGCGTTCGGAGAGGTAGATACCGCCGACGAAGCCGGGGATCGCGCCGAGGACCGGGACCAGCAGGAAACCGAGGAGGGCCCCCGCCCCGGCGTACACGCCCATGCGCGGGGTGGCACCGCTCTCCGCCAGGCGCCGGGGCGGCAGACCCCAGCGGACCGCCCGGGACAGCAGCAGCACGAGGGTGGCGCCCACCAGCACCCACCAGGCGATGGGCCGCGGCTCCTCCAGCGCCCACCACATGACCCCGGCCCACACGAGCCAGGACCCCGGAACACCGGGCACCAGCACTCCGCACAGGCCGAGCAGCAGTACGACCCCGACCAGCAGGAGTTCCCACGCTCCCATCTGCCCAGGGTGCCGGACCGCGAGAGGGGGCGCAGGTCCGTGAGGTCAGTCCCGGGTCACCCAGGCCCGCTCGTACGCGTGCCAGCCCAGCTGCAGCCGGGTCGTCACCCCGGCGAGCTCCATCAGGCGCTTCACCCGGCGCTGTACGGTCCGCAGGCCCAGGTCCAGCTGCTTGGCGACGCTCGCGTCGGTCATGCCGGCCAGCAGTAGCGAGAGGATCTCCAGATCGGTGTCGTCGGGGGCGTCCGGGATGTCCTCCGTGACCCGGCCGGAGCCCAGGCGCAGCGGGATGGCCTGCCGCCAGACCGACTCGAACAGGCCCGACAGCAGCTCCAGCAGCCCGCTCGCGTGCACGACCAGCGCGGCGGGCTCGGCGGTGTGCGTGGTGAGGGGAACCATGGCCAGCGTCCGGTCGGCGATGACGAGCTTCGTGGGCACCTCGTCCATGACCCGCACCCGCTCCTCCCGGCCCAGCGCGGCCGACAGCTCGGTGAGGCCGGCGTCCTCGTCCAGGACGGCCCGTTCGACCACCACGCGGTAGCCGACGCCGCGCCCGGTCGCCTGCTCCTCGGCGGGGTTGTTCTCCGGCCCGGAGACCGCGATGGGGGCGCCGGTGACCATGGCGCAGACCTCCTCGGTGGCGCCGAGCTGGAGCTGCAGGAAGCGCTGCGCTATCGCGGCCGAGCCGATCACCACCTCGACCAGGTCGTGCGCGGCGGGCTCGGCCGCGCTCGCCCGGTACTCCTCGGCGAGCAGCGCCGCCGTCAGCTCGGCCTTCTCCAGCTCGTGCCGCTGCTGGGTGAGCAGGGCGCCCAGCGCCACACCGGGGGGCGCGGCGACCCAGCGGCCGGGGCGCGCGGAGGACTGGGCGGCGAGACCGTGCCGCTCCAGCCTGCGCAGCGCGCGCTCGGTGTCGCGCTCCCCGAGCGTGAGCCGGCGCGCCAGGTCCGGTACGTCGGCGGCGCCCACGGACACCAGGGCCCGGTACGCCGACTCGTGCGTCTCGTCGAGACCGATCGCTCCCAGCATCCGGCGACGCCGCCCCTCACTCGCCGCGCCTCCTCGGCGCACTTCCGCGTCGGCCCATCATCACCGCACCGCGTCTCCCACCGGCACGCGGGGTCGCACAGCGGAATCCCAGGAACGCGCCGCACACTCGGGCCGTCCGGCCCGCGCGCCCGCACCGCGCCCCGGTCGCTCCGGCGCCGCCGGGCGGTCTCTCCTGTGGGGGGTGGCACCGTCCGGCGGTCCCCGAGTGACGTACCCCCGGCGCGCACACCGGGCGCCCCGGCCTCGACGCCCTCACCTCCCATAATTCCCGATCCCCCGCATTTCCCTCATCTCCCGCCATCCTCTCGACTCCCTTGTCTCGCACCGGAGTTCGGCGTGTAGTCCGACACGCCGACGGTGCGTCGGCTCCGCGGGCCGATTTTCCGGATGCCCCGTTTTCATACGGCTCCCGAGGTGGACAATTAGGGGCATGAGCCAGCAGGGGGAGAGGCCGACCGGTCACGAGGACGACTGGTGGCGGCAGTTGTACGACGACGCGAGTGGGGACACGGGCCCCTCGGTGGCGGCCGATTCCCTCGACGACCGCTTCGCCTCGGCGGCGAACACGGTGCGGGCGCCGGCGCCGGAGCCCCCGAGGCCACCGGGCGGCCCGACCGAGACGACGAGCCCGGGAGAGGCCCCGGCAGGGGCGAGCGGGGGACACCCCGGCGTCCCGGGCGGGCCGAGCGTCCCGGGTGCGTCGGGCAGGCCGGGTGCGCCGAGTGGGCGGGACGAGACGGGCCCGTGGGGTGCGCCGGACGCGCCTGCGCCGATGCGTTCTGCGGGTGCGTCGAACGGTTCGGACGGCTCGGGCACTCTCGGTGGCCCCTCGGACCGGGTGCCGCCGCAGGGCTCGCCGGGGGCCTACTCGGACCGGGTGTCGCCCCAGAGCCCACCGGGCGACCCGGCCGGACGCGACGGCCGAGGGCACCAGGGCGACCAAGGCTCGCGCCGGGCTGCCCCTCCCGCGCCCGCACCGCCCGCTGTTCCTCCGCGGCCGTGGTCCAGTCCGGATCCGGTACCGCCTGTTGATGTCTGCTCGCGTGGGCCCTCCGGTGCGGGTGTCGGCTCCGCGCCGCCCGGTGTTCCCCCGCGGCCGCTGTCGCGTCCCGATGTCGGCGCTCCTGTCGACGCCGACCCGCGTGGGTCGTCTCGCGCCGGGGGCGGGGCGTCCGGGGAGCGGTCGCCCTTCGGGGTCGTTCCGCGTCAACCGGGCGGCTCCTCGGCTTCCCCGCCCGCCAGGGACCCCCGGCTCAGTGGGCTCACTCCGCAGCCCGCGCCGTGGGAGCCGCCGGGCGTTCAGCCGTCGGGGCCCGTGACGTTTCCGCCCGGGCCCACGCCACCGGGGTTCCGCACGGCCGCGCCCTGGCGCCGCACGCCCGCCCGGAGCCCCCACCGGGCGCAGCCCCCCATCCCCGCTCAGCCACCGTCCCCGGCCCCCGGACCCGCCTCGGAGCCCTCCGACGCCCGGCTCGACCTGCCCACCCCCCAGGCCGACGAGGTGTCGCTCGTCGACGAGAGCGGGCGGACGCGGGTCGAGTACGTGGGGTCCGGCCCGCCCACCTACGACGCGGAGCCGACCGCGCTGCCGCCGGCGGACCCCGAGGACCTGGGCGACCTGGTGGCGGACACGGTGCTGGACGGCGCGCGCTACGGGGCGTGCACGCTGCGCGCCGCGTCGCTGCGCGGGGACTCCGCGCGCTACCGGGGCGAGCCACGCCGCGACGCGCTCCTCACCGCCCGCTTCGGCCTCGGCGAACAGGCACTGGTCCTGGTGGCCATGGCGACGGGCGCCCGTGCCACCCCGGGCGCGCACCGCGCGGCGGGGGAGGCGTGCCGGTGGATCGGCCGGGCCGTAGGGCTGAGCCATGTGCGGCTGGTGGAGGACATCCGGGCCGCCCGGCGCGGCGATCTGAAGTCGGGGCTGCACCGCCTCACCGACCGCAGCCTCGGCAAGCTCCGCGCCAGCGCCGTAGAACAGGGGCTGGACCCGGAGGAGTACACGGCGAGCCTGCGCTGTCTGCTGCTCCCGGCCGACCCGGGGTGCCGTACGCGGGTGTTCTTCGGCGTCGGCGCGGGCGGGCTGTTCCGGCTGCGGGGCGGCGAGTGGCAGGACATAGAGCCCCGCGTCGCCGACACGGCCGGTGCCCCGGTGGTCGGCTTCGGCTCGCTGCCGCACGAGACCCCGGACGGCGACCGCCTGACCATGGACCTCGGCATCACGACACCCCCGAGCCCGTACGAACCCGCTTCGGCCCCGCCCCGCGAACCCTTCCGGTTCCGTGCCTCCGTTGCCCGCGAGGACGACGTCCTGCTGCTGTGCACGGGCGGTCTGGCCGAACCGTTGCGCGGGGAGCCACCGCTCGCCGCGCATCTGGCGGCCCGCTGGGGAGCCGCCGAACCGCCCGGCCTCGCCGCCTTCCTCGCCGACGCCCAGGTCAGGGTCAAGGGGTACGCGGACGACCGTACGGCCGCCGCCGTGTGGGAGGCCTGACGGCGACCACCGGCGGGCGGGAGGGGCGTCAATCAGCCGCACCGGGGCCTGAGTTGGCCGGTATCGGCGCGCGATTCCGGCCAATCAACATCATCGGGGCGAGTGGCCTGCCCGGCCCGGGGTACACGGCGCCCGTACGCCAGTCGCGCCCCGTGGGCACACGGCCGGATCGGCAGCCTCGCATGGGCAGTTGGGGCCGGCGGCCGGGGCCGTTCAGGGCTGCCCGGAGCAGGGCCGGGCGTCGGGTTCGTAGGGCTGTGCGGGGGTTTCACGACAGGGGAAGCGCTCTCACAAGGTACCGACAGCTGGCTTGACTCTGTGCGTTTGAAAGCGTACGGACGGTCGTTGACGATTCGACATGAGTGCCGCGATCCGGACGGGGGCATGGATCCCCGTGTACGTGTTCGAGCAGGAAGGAAACGTCATCGGCGCGTGGGCGGGGGTCATGAAGAGGCAGGCACGAGGGGGCGGTCCCACGGCGATCGGGGCCTCCTCGGCGGAGACGGAGGAGGCGGTCGGCGAAGCGGCGGACAAGGCCGGTGCCGGCCAGCTGAGGCACAGACTCGGGCGGGCCGACCTGAGGGCGGTGCCCGAGGCCCGCAGGGCGCTGCGGGAGCTGCTGCGGCAATGGGGGCGCCCGGGAAGATCGGAGATAGCGGAGCTGCTGACGAGCGAGCTGGTCACCAACGCGATCATCCACACCGACCACGACGCGGTGCTGACCGCCACCGTCTCGCCCCGCGGACTGCACGTGGAGGTACGGGACTTCGTGGGCCGCAGGCCCCGGCCGAGGGTCGCGCCCGCCGACGACAGCACGAACGGACGCGGCCTTCTCCTCGTCCAGTCCCTCGCCGACGCCTGGGGGGTACGGGCGCACGGGGTGGGCAAGGCGGTGTGGTTCGACCTCGACGGCGGTCTGACCTAGGTCGCCGCGACGGACAACGGAGCCGCCGCGACGGACAGAGGGACAACCGTTGGACGGACAACGGACATGAGACGGGCAACGGACAGGGGCGCGGCTCGCTGCCGCGCCCCTGTCCGATGTGTGGCTCGTACCGCTCAGCCGAACTGCTGCTCCAGGTCCTTGAGCTTGCGCTCCAGGGAGTCGAGCCGCGGCAGGGCCATGGTGTCGTCCTCCGCGGTGAGGTCGACCGTGATCGACTTGTCAGCGCCGTTGCGGACGGGCTGCAGGGAGGGACGCGTACGCACGGGCAGTTGCTCGGGCGTGGATATGGCGGAGTCCGAGGCCACCTGGGCCGCGGGCACGCGCTCCACGGTGGTGTCGACCTGGCGTCCACCACCGCCACCGCCGCCGCCACGACCGGGCAGACCCCGGTGGCCCCGGCTGATCGCCTTGAGGTGGGCGCGCTCCAGACGCTCCTGCTCGCGCTTGCGCGTCCGGTTCTCTTCCTTGATCCGCTTGTCCTCGCGCACCTCGTCCACGGCCTCGTCGAGGCTGCGCACGCCCTCCAGGAGCATCAGCGACCACGCCCTGTACGTCTCGCGCGGGGCCCGCAGCCAGCGCACGACACGGATCTGGGGCAGCGGACGCGGTACGAGGCCCTGCTCGCGCAGCGCGGCCCGGCGGGTCTGCTTCAGCGCGCGGTCGAACAGCACCGCGGCGGACAGGGACATGCCGGCGAAGAACTGCGGGGCGCCGTCGTGGCCGAGGCCCCTGGGCGCGTGCACCCAGTTGAACCAGGCCGCCGCACCGGCGAACGTCCACACGAGTATGCGGGAGCCGAGGGCCGCGTCACCGTGGCTGGCCTCGCGCACGGCGAGGACCGAGCAGAACATGGCGGCACCGTCCAGGCCGAACGGGACCAGGTACTGCCACCCGTCGGTGAGGCCCAGGTTCTGCTCACCGAAGCCCACCAGGCCGCGGAAGGAGAGCGCGGCGGCGACCGCGGCACAGCAGAAGAGGAGGATGTAGGAAGCCGTGCCGTAGAGGGCCTCCTTGCGCCTACGGCGCTCCTCGCTGCGTTCCCACGAATCCTCTGTCTTCGCGTGCTCCCCGGAGCGCTTGCCGCGCGCGAGCACCGCAACCGCCGCCAGCATGCCCAGGAGCAGTACGGCGCCCGGAAGCAGCCAGTTCAGCGATATGTCGGTCAATCTCATCAGGGGTCCCTTGCATTGGGATAGGGCGTAACGCCCGCCATAGTGGCCCAATCCTCGCGGCCCTCAGGGGGTTTCGGGGCAAGAGACCGCCAAAGAAGTGCAATGAGTGACGCTAGGCGGCATTCTGCTCGAACTACCGCGCGAGGGACGGGAGTTGAGTGCGAGTGAGATTACCCGTTCGAGTGGTTCCACGGAAAGTTCCTGCGACAAGTGAGGAATTTGTGAACCACCTGTAACCCAACGAGGCTCCCACCCGGAGTGGATCTTACGACACATGCCGCAGGCGATCGCCGGGGGGTCGCCCTGCACCCGGCCTCCACGACGGCGATGAGGCGCCGTCAACCCGTGGCGACGGCCGTGAGTTTGGCGATCCGCTCCGTCTCGCACGTGCGCGGGCAGGTGACGCAGGTGTCCTCGGGGACCAGTGTGTAGAACATGCAGCAGCTCGCCCGGTCCCGGGTGGGCAGTGACTCGCCGCCGGGGCCGGTCAGTTCACGGAAGCCCGCCGTGCCCACGTACGGGCGGGTCGCGCCCGGGAGCAGCAGTTCCAGCTCGCGTCGGCAGCGCTCCTGCTCGTCGGGGCCCAGGAGTTCGGCGATGTACCAGATGCCCTCGACGATCTCGTCGGTCGCCATGCCCCACAGCGCGCGTCCGCGCCGCCGCATCCGCGGGCCGAAGCCGCCCAGCACCGGCTCTATGTGCTCGGCGAACGCGGAGCGCACCTCGGCCCGCAGGGCCTCCTCGTCCGCCACCACACGGGCGCCGGGTTCGCCGGCCGCCGGATCGTCCGGCAGGCAGCTGAACGTTTCCCCTCGCACCACCAGTCGGCTCTGCTCGCGCTGGAACGCCACGTGCTCGGCGGGGAAGCGCGGCACCCGGCGCTGGAGGAACCAGGGGACGGTGAAGAGCAGACAGGCGTACCAGGAGTAGCGGTGCAGTCCGAAGGTCGCCACCACGTCCGGGCGGCCCTTGCGGCCGTGGTCCCGCAGTATCTGGGCCTCGTCCCACGCCAGGAACGCGTCGAGCTCGGCCCCCGCCGCCGCGAGCCCGGCCGCGGAGACCCACCCCTCACCGTCGGGCAGGGGATCCGTGGGGGAGAGTTCTGTCACGCTCATCACCGGCAGGACCTCGGTGAGGCGCGCGTACGACGCCGCCACGGGCGACCTGCGTGAAGTGGGTGCCGGTGCCGGTGCTGTCCGGGGCATACGGAGACCGCCGTTTCGCCGTCGCTGCCAACTAAGGCTTACCTTACCCGAGGTGGTCGAGGTTTGAACTGAGGGCATGTGCGCCTATGGTGCTTTACGACCGGTAACAACCCGAGTAGTGACCTAACCGCCCCCATGTACCCCGTCGGCCGCGCTACTCGACCCGTTCGACACTCGACTCGGCTCGGAGGAGGACCCGTGGAGCAGGCCGGACCGCGCCCGCGCGAGGCCACGGCCATGAGCGCGCCGGACCCCGCCACGGCGCGTCCGGCGTCTGCCTATCGCGTGCCCGCGCAGCCCGGGGTCGCGGACGTCGACCGGGAGCGGGGCATCGCGGCCGACGGCACCGCGGCCGCGCGCCACGCCGACACCGGGCCTCGCGCCGACGCCGCGCGGGGCGAGCACACGCACAGCGAGGTCCCGATCCCGCTGCCGCGCGCCGAGGGGCGCGCCGTCGTCCAGCGCGCCTCCGTGCGCGGGCAGATCCTCGACGCGTTGCGGGCCGCGCTAGCCGGTGGGGAGCTGACGCCGGGCGAGGTCTACTCGGCGCCCGCGCTGGGTGAGCGGTTCGGGGTCTCCGCGACGCCCGTCCGCGAGGCGATGCAGCAACTCGCCATCGAGGGCGCGGTCGAGGTCGTGCCCAACCGGGGCTTCCGGGTCGTACGACGGGGTGCCCGGGAACTGGCAGAGCTGGCGGAGGTACGGGCGCTGCTCCAGGTGCCGGTGATCATGAGGCTCGCGCGGACGCTGCCGGGGGACCGCTGGGGCGAGCTGCGGCCCCTCGCCGACGAGACGGCGCGGGCGGCGTCCTCCGGGTGCCGTGCGACGTACGGGGAGGCGGACCGGGCCTTCCACCGTGGGGTGCTGGGGCTGTCCGGGAACGAGCAGCTGCTGCAGATCACGGACGACCTCCACCGGCGGACACAACTGCCGCTGGGGGGTGGCCCCGTGGGGGCGTCCGGCAGCGGGGGCCGGGTGGAACTGATGGCTGACGCCGCGGAGCACATCGCGTTGTTGGACGCGTTGGTGGCGGGGGACCTGGAGGCCGCGTGCTGTCTGGTGGAGCGGCATTTCGGGGTGGGGGGCTGAGGGTGCGTCGGCGGCTGCGGGTGGTCCGTGGTTGCTCGCGCAGTTCCCCGCGCCCCTAAAAAACCCAGGCCCTGCCGGCCTGAAAAGCGCGGGGCGCAGCCCCGGCTTTTCAGGGGCGCGGGGAACTGCGCGACCAGCCCCCACACACCCGCACCCGCCGACGCACCCGCACCCCCGAGCCATGAGGCGCCGTCAAACCGTCACGCCGTCGCCGCCGGCGGCGGTGCCAGCTGCCGCGCCAACCACGTCGGCACACCACCCAGCAGCCGGAACAACCGCCCCGCCTCCTCCCGCAGTCGCGACGCCTCCGGTTCGGACTCCGTCTCGGCGAGGGAGACGAGCGCCGGGGCGGTGCCCACCAGATAGCCCAACTCCTCCCGGATGCGCAGGGACTCGGCGAAACCGTGCCGCGCCTCGGCCAACTCGCCCTCCCGCAGCGCGAGCCCGGCGAGATGGCGCCAAGTGAAGGACTGCAGGAGCAGGTCGTCATGAGCGGTGGCACCGGCATGGGCCCGGCGGTAGGCGGCTCGCGCGGCCTGCGGGGAACGGGCGAGGTTCTCCGCGATGAGGCCCCGGCGGAAGTCGAGCAGGGCCCGCCCGGGCGCGCCGGGCGCGATCAGGGCCGCCGCCCGGCCGAGCGCGGCCCGCGCCTCGTCGGAGCGGTCCCGCACCCCGAGCAGCGTGGCCGCGTACGCCAGTTGGCCGCGCTCGCAGGCCGCCGCGCCGCGCTCGTCGTCGGTGCGGGCCTGCGCCTCGGCCGTGCGCAGCGCGTCCTCGGCGTCCTCCCAGCCCTGCTCGGTGTAGAGGCAGCGCTCGACGAGCAGCGCGGTGCGCTGGAGCGAGGCCCGTGGACCGTCGGGCTCGATCAGGGCGGCCGCGTCGACCCAGCAGGCGCGTGAGCGCAGCCGCCATACCGCGGTCTGGAGTGGATCGTCACCGGCTGTCGTTCCGTCACCAGACATGGCGGTATGCGCCACGTTGCCCTCCCCGAGCACGTCCTTGAGCTTTGAGTGGTGGCGGCATCTCAGCACGAATTCCGGGGCCCGGCCAAGGGGGTGGGTGAAGGAATTCACAAAGTCATGGGGTGCGGACGGCGCACTTGATCTTCGTCCACCACCCCCTGGGCTCAGCTCATGCGCAGGGCCAGGAAGAAGTCCAGCTTGTCCTCCAGTCGGGAGAGGTCCCGGCCCGTCAACTGCTCGATGCGGCCCACCCGGTACCGCAGCGTGTTGACGTGCAGATGGAGGCGGGCGGCGCAGCGCGTCCAGGAGCCGTCGCACTCCAGGAACGCCTCCAGGGTGGGGATCAGCTCGGCGCGGTGCCGACGGTCGTAGTCGCGCAGCGGGTCCAGGAGCCGGGCCGTGAAGGCGCGGCGCACGTCGTCGGGGACGAAGGGGAGCAGCAGGACGTGCGAGGCCAGCTCCTGGTGCCCGGCCGCGCACACCCGGCCGGAGCGCGCCGCCGCCACCCGCCGGGCGTGCCGGGCCTCCTCCAGGGCGCCGCGCAGCCCCTCGGCGGAGTGCACGGCCGCGCTGACGCCCAGGGTGAGCCGTCCGTCGTCGTCGAGGCCGGCGCTCAGCGGGCCGCGTACGGCCGTGAGGAGGGCGTCGGCGTGGATGCCGGACTCGGAGCCGTCGTGCTCGGAGGAGACCGCAGGGAGGGGGACCAGGGCGATGGCCTCCTCACCCGTGTGGGCGACGGCGATGCGGTCGGAGGGCTCGGGGCCCGTGGACAGGGGATCGACGAGAATTTCCTCCAGGAGCGCCTGGGTGACCGGACCGCTGTCGACCTCGCCGCCCTCCCACTCGACCCGGGCCACGACGACCTGCCAGTGCGGTGCCGCACCGAGGCCCGGCAGCAGCACCGGCGCGGCCACCCGCAGCCGGGCCGCGATCTCGGCCGGGGCCGCCCCCGCCTGCACCAGCTCCAGGACCTCCTGCGCGAGCCGGCGCCGTACCGTACGGGCCGCGTCGCGGCGGTCGCGCTCGACCGCGATCAGCTGGGTGACGCCGTGCAGCAGGTCGAGCCGTTCGGCGGGCCAGTCGCCGGCATCGGCCTCGACCGCGAGAAGCCAGTCCGACAGCAGGGTCTCGCGCACGTCGCGGGGGGCGCCGCCGGAGTCCGGGTCCCGGCCCACGCCGCCGATCGGGAACAGCGAGTACGTGGTGGTGCCGACGGCCACGCGGTGCGGTCCGCGCCGCCCGGTCCGCGTCGCCGCCAGGTGCTCGGCGGACAGCCGTGCGCGCAGCTCGGCGGGGAGCGCCGGTCCGGCGCCCTTGGGGCCCGCGACGAGCCGGCCTGCGGGGGAGAGCACCCAGGCGCGCAGGTCCAGGTCGGAGCCGAGCAGGTCCAGGACGACGTCCGGGCCGCCGCCCGCCGGGCCCGAGGTCATCATCCGGCGGTGCCGGTCCACCACGGCCGCCAGGTCCCCGGCGCGCTCGCCGGAGACCTGCCGTACGACGTGCTCGGTGATGGTTGCGAAGGCCACCGACTCGTTGACCGCGAAGAGCGGCAGCCGATGGCGGGCGCAGGCCACGACGAGGTCCTCGGGGACGTCGCCCAGCTCGGCCTCCCCGGCGGCCAGCGCGGTGACCCCGGCGGCGACCAGGAGCCGTACGAAGGGCTCGGAGTCGGCGGCGTCGCGGCGCCAGGCGAGGCCCGTGAGCACCAGCTCGCCGCCGGAGAGGTAGCGGCTGGGGTCTCTGAGGTCGGTGGTCATCACACCGCGCACGGTGCGGTCCAGCTCGTCCCCGCCGCCGAGCAGCCGCAGACCCAGCGCGTCCGTGTCCAGCAGTGCGCGCAGGCGCATTCTCGTCGCCGCCGTTCCTGTGTCGAGAACAAGGATGTTTCCAGGGGAATACCAAGAGGTTGCAGAGGGCCTCTGTTCATACGAATCTACAAGATGCGGGCCCTGGCCAGCCAACTCCTTCATGTTTTCCGTGACTGACCGGGGTGCGGGAGGGCGCTGTGTACTGAGGTCCGGAACACGTGAACAGCACATGAACGAGCCGGGCCCGCCGCACACGATCTGGCTTGAACAGAACGATCCGAGACGAAGAAGAGAGCCGGTCCATGGACTTCCTTCGCCCCGCCAGCTGGGAGGAGGCGCTCGCCGCGAAGGCCGAGCACCCCACCGCTGTGCCGATCGCCGGCGGCACCGACGTGATGGTCGAGATCAACTTCGACCACCGTCGGCCCGAGTATCTGCTCGACCTGAACCGCGTCGGCGAACTCTCCGAGTGGGAGGTCGGCGAGGAGACGGTCCGCCTCGGCGCGTCCGTGCCGTACACGCGGATCATGGAGAACCTCCGCACCGAGCTGCCCGGCCTCGCCCTGGCCTCGCACACGGTCGCCTCCCCGCAGATCCGCAACCGAGGCGGCGTCGGCGGCAACCTCGGCACCGCCTCCCCGGCCGGCGACGCCCACCCGGCCCTCCTCGCGGCGGGCGCCCAGGTCGAGGCCGAGTCCGTACGGGGCTCCCGGCTCATCCCCATCGACGACTTCTACACCGGCGTCAAGCGCAACGCCCTCGCACCGGACGAGCTGATCCGCGCGGTGCACATCGACAAGGCCGACGGACCGCAGCAGTACTCCAAGGTCGGCACCCGCAACGCCATGGTCATCGCCGTCTGCGCCTTCGGACTGGCCCTGCACCCGTCCACCCGCACCGTCCGCACCGGCATCGGCTCGGCCGCGCCCACACCCGTCCGGGCCAAGGCCGCCGAGGAGTTCCTGAACGCGGCGCTCGACGAGGGCGGCTTCTGGGACAACGGCCGGATCATCACCCCGTCGGTCGCCAAGCAGTTCGCGGACCTGTGCGCCGGCGCCTGCAACCCCATCGACGACGTACGCGGCACCGCGAGCTACCGCCGTCACGCGGTCGGCGTCATGGCCCGTCGCACGCTCATGTGGACCTGGGAGTCCTACCGCGGCACCGCCGCCCACACGGAGGGAGTCGCGTAATGCGCGTCAGTTTCACGGTCAACGGCCGTCCGCAGGAAGCCGACGACGTGTGGGAGGGCGAGTCCCTGCTGTACGTGCTGCGGGAGCGCATGGGCCTGCCCGGCTCCAAGAACGCCTGCGAGCAGGGGGAGTGCGGCTCCTGCACCGTCCGCCTCGACGGCGTCCCGGTGTGTTCGTGCCTGGTGGCCGCCGGACAGGTGGAGGGCCGCGAGGTCGTCACGGTGGAGGGGCTGGCGGACTTCGCCAAGCAGCGGGCCGAGCAAGGCGGTTGCGCGTCGGGTGCCTGCGGTTCGTCCACGGAGGGCGGTACTTCGCTAGACGAGGCCAGGCGGTGGGCGGCCCGGGGGCAGGACTCGCAGACCGGAGAAGGCACCGAACTCTCCCCGATCCAGCAGGCGTTCATCGACGCCGGCGCCGTCCAGTGCGGCTTCTGCACCCCGGGTCTGCTGGTCGCGGCCGACGAGATGCTGGAGCGCACCCCGAACCCGAGCGACGCGGACATCCGTGAGGCGCTGTCGGGCAACCTGTGCCGCTGCACCGGCTACGAGAAGATCATGGACGCGGTCCGCCTCGCGGCCGCCCGGCAGTCCGAAGGGGTCTGACCATGGGAACCACCGGCCTGCCCACCACCCTCACCCAGGGCTCCCGCACCAAGGGCGGCATCGGCGAGTCCACGCTCCGCCCGGACGGCACCCTCAAGGTCACCGGCGAGTTCGCGTACTCCTCCGACATGTGGCACGAGGACATGCTCTGGGGCCAGATCCTGCGCTCCACCGTGGCCCACGCCGAGATCGTCTCCATCGACACCGCCGAGGCCCTCGCCACCCCCGGCGTGTACGCCGTGATGACGTACGACGACCTCCCGACCGACGTACGCAACTACGGCCTGGAGATCCAGGACACCCCGGTCCTCGCCCACGGCAAGGTCCGCCACCACGGCGAGCCCGTCGCGATCGTCGCCGCCGACCACCCGGAGACCGCCCGCCGCGCCGCCGCCAAGATCAAGGTGGAGTACCGCGAACTGCCGGTCGTCACCGACGAGGCCTCCGCGACCGCGCCGGACGCCGTCCTCGTCCACGAGGGCCGCGACGACCACCACGTCGCCCATGTCGCGCACCCGAACATCGTGCACCGCCAGCCGATCATCCGCGGCGACGTGGCGGAGGCACGCAAGCGCGCCGACGTGATCGTGGAGGGCGAGTACGTCTTCGGCATGCAGGACCAGGCCTTCCTGGGCCCCGAGTCCGGCCTCGCCGTGCCCGCCGAGGACGGCGGCGTCGACCTCTACATCGCCACCCAGTGGCTCCACTCCGACCTGCGCCAGATCGCGCCCGTGCTCGGCCTGCCCGAGGACAAGGTCCGGATGACGCTCGCCGGGGTCGGCGGTGCCTTCGGCGGCCGCGAGGACCTGTCGATGCAGATCCACGCCTGCCTGCTGGCCCTGCGCACCGGCAAGCCCGTGAAGATCGTCTACAACCGTTTCGAGTCCTTCTTCGGGCACGTCCACCGCCACCCCGCCAAGCTGTACTACGAGCACGGGGCGACACGCGACGGCAAGCTCACGCACCTCAAGGCCCGCATCGTCCTGGACGGCGGCGCCTACGCCTCCGCCTCCCCGGCCGTCGTCGGCAACGCCGCCTCGCTCGGCGCGGGCCCGTACGTCATCGAGGACGTCGACATCGAGGCCCTCGCCCTCTACACCAACAACCCGCCCTGCGGGGCGATGCGCGGCTTCGGCGCGGTCCAGGCGTGCTTCGCGTACGAGGCGCAGATGGACAAGCTGGCGGCGAAGCTCGGCATGGACCCGGTGGAGCTGCGGCAGATCAACGCCATGGAGCAGGGCACCCTGCTGCCCACCGGCCAGGCCGTCGACTCCCCGGCCCCGGTCGCCGAACTCCTGCGCCGCGTCAAGGCGATGCCCCTGCCGCCCGAGCAGCAGTGGCTCGCGGCGGGCGAGGCGGCCGACGTACGACAGCTGCCGGGCGGCCTCTCCAACACCACGCACGGCGAGGGCGTCGTCCGGGGCGTCGGCTACGCGGTCGGCATCAAGAACGTCGGCTTCTCCGAGGGCTTCGACGACTACTCGACCGCCCGTGTCCGGATGGAGGTCGTCGGCGGCGAACCCGTCGCCACCGTCCACACGGCCATGGCGGAGGTCGGCCAGGGCGGCATCACCGTCCACGCGCAGATCGCCCGCACGGAGCTGGGCGTCGCCCAGGTGACCATCAACCCCGCCGACACGCAGGTGGGTTCGGCCGGCTCGACCTCCGCGTCCCGCCAGACGTACGTCACGGGCGGCGCCGTCAGGAACAGCTGCGAGCTGGTCCGCGAGAAGGTGCTGGAGCTGGGCCGCCGCAAGTTCGGCACGTACCACCCCGCCTGGGCCACGGCCGAGTTGCTGCTGGAGGGCGGCAAGGTCGTCACCGACGGCGGTGAGGTCCTGGCCGACCTGGTGGACGTCCTCGGGGACGAGGCCGTCGAGGTCGAGGCGGAGTGGCGGCACCGGCCGACCGAGCCGTTCGATCTGCGGACCGGGCAGGGCTTCGGCCATGTCCAGTACTCCTTCGCCGCGCACCGGGCGGTCGTCGAGGTCGACACCGAGCTGGGCATGGTGAAGGTCGTCGAACTGGCCTGTGCGCAGGACGTCGGCAAGGCGCTCAACCCGCTGTCCGTGGTGGGCCAGATCCAGGGCGGTACGACCCAGGGGCTGGGCATCGCGGTGATGGAGGAGATCGTCGTCGACCCGAAGACCGCGAAGGTGCGCAATCCGTCCTTCACGGACTACCTCATCCCCACGATCCTCGACACGCCGACCATCCCCGTCGACGTGCTCGAACTCGCCGACGACCACGCGCCGTACGGGTTGCGTGGGGTCGGGGAGGCGCCGACCCTGTCGTCCACCCCGGCCGTCCTCGCGGCGATCCGCGCGGCGACGGGGTTGGAGTTGAACCGGACGCCGGTGCGGCCGGAGCATCTGACCGGTACGGCGTAGTGGCCGCCGGGCGCCTATGAGCTCGGGGGTGCGGGTTCGTCGGCGGGTGCGGGTGCGCTGTGGTTGCTCGCGCAGTTCCCCGCGCCCCTTAAAAGCCCCGGGCGCGACCCATGCCGTAAAGGGGCGCGGGGAACTGCGCGACCAGCCCCCACGCACCCGCACCCGACAACGCACCCCCGCTCACTCACTCACCACCCCGTTCGTCTCGGGCCGTCCCCCGGGTCGGGCACCTTCCCAAATCCCGCCGAAGCCCAGTGCAACGGCCGGGTGTCCCTGTGAACCTTGGGAGAACGCCCCATGACCCAACAGTCGCTCAAGCCGAGGACGGTCGCCGAAGGCACCGTCGACCCGGCCGACCGGCCCCGTCTCGACCGGTACTTCCACATCACCCACCGAGGATCCACCGTCGCCCGAGAGGTCCGCGGCGGCGTCACCACCTTCATGGCGATGGCGTACATCCTCCTGCTCAACCCGCTGATCCTCTCCGGCCCGGACGCCGTCGGCGCGACCCTCGGCCAGAAGGCGCTGATCACGGCGACCGCGCTCGCGGCGGCCGTCAGCACGCTCCTCATGGGCGTCGTCGGCCGGGTCCCGCTCGCCCTCGCCGCCGGCCTCTCCGTCTCCGGGGTCATCGCCTCGCAGGTCGCCCCGCAGATGACCTGGCCGCAGGCGATGGGCATGTGCGTGATGTACGGCGTGATCATCATGCTGCTGGTCGTCACCGGCCTCCGCGAGATGATCATGAACGCCATCCCGCTGGCCCTGAAGCACGCGATCACCATGGGGATCGGTCTGTTCGTCGCCCTGATCGGGTTCTACAAGGCCGGTTTCGTGCACCAGGGCAAGGCGACCCCGGTCAGCCTCGGGCCAGCCGGCGAACTCGCCGGCTGGCCCGTCCTCCTCTTCGCGGTCACCCTCCTCGCGATCTTCATGCTCCAGGCCCGGGGCGTCCCCGGCGCGATCCTGCTCGGCATCGTCGGCGGCACCGTCGTCGCCGTGCTCCTCAACGCCCTCGACGTCATCGACCCGAGGCAATGGGCGGGCGGCGCACCGGAGTTGCACGGCAGCGCGGTCTCGATGCCGGACTTCTCGCTCTTCGGCCAGGTCGAGTTCGGCGGCTGGGGCGATGTCGGCGCGATGACGGTCGGCATGATCGTCTTCACTCTCGTGCTGGCCGGGTTCTTCGACGCGATGGCCACCATCATCGGCGTGGGCACGGAGGCCGGGCTCGCCGACGACAAGGGCCGCATGCCGGGCCTGTCCAAGGCGCTGTTCATCGACGGCGCGGGCGGCGCGATCGGCGGCGTGGCCGGCGGTTCGGGCCAGACCGTGTTCGTGGAATCGGCCACGGGAGTCGGCGAGGGCGCCCGTACCGGGCTCTCCTCCGTCGTCACCGGACTGTTCTTCGCGGCCTGTCTGTTCTTCACCCCGCTCACGGCGATCGTGCCCGGCGAGGTCGCGGCCGCCGCGCTCGTCGTCATCGGCGCCATGATGATGACGAACGCCCGGCACGTCGACTGGTCCGACCGCGCCACCGCGATCCCGGTCTTCCTGACCGTCGTGATCATGCCGTTCACGTACTCCATCACCGCGGGCGTCGCCGCCGGAGTCGTCTCCTACGTCGCCATCAAGGTCGCACAGGGCCGGGCACGGGAGATCGGCGCGTTCATGTGGGCCCTGACGGCGGTCTTCGTCGTCTTCTTCGCCCTCAACCCCATCGAGAGCTGGATGGGCGTGCACTAGGCCGACCGGGCCTCGCGGCCCCGGGCCGAGTATCGTCCGCGCAACCGTTGTCTGTGAGGAGACCGAGAGATGCTGGACATCGCCGAAGAGCTGCACCGGTGGGTCGGGCAGGGGCGTGACTTCGCCGTGGCCACCGTGGTGGCCGTCGGCGGCAGCGCGCCCCGGCAGCCGGGCGCCGCCCTCGCGGTGGACGCCGACGGCACGGCGATCGGGTCGGTCTCCGGCGGCTGCGTCGAGGGCGCCGTCTACGACCTGTGCCGCCAGGCGCTGGAGGACGGCGAACCCGTCCTCGAACGCTTCGGCTACAGCGACGAGGACGCCTTCGCCGTCGGTCTCACCTGCGGCGGGATCATCGACATCCTGGTGACACCGGTGCGGGCCGGCGACCCCGTCCGCCCGGTGGCCGCCGCCGCGCTCGCCGCGGCGGCGGGCGGGGAGGCGGCGGCCCTGGCCCGGATCGTCTCCGGCCCCGCGGAACTGAGGGGCCGGGCCCTGCTGGTCCGCCCGGACGGCTCGTACGACGGCGGGTACGGCGCCCACCCCGAACTGGACCGTACGGTCGCCGCCGAGGCCCGCGCCCTCCTGGACGCCGGCCGCACCGGCACCCTGGAGATCGGAGAACAGGGCTCACGCTGCGGAGCGCCGCTCACGGTCCTGGTCGAGTCCTCGGTCCCGCCGCCTCGGATGATCGTCTTCGGTGCGATCGACTTCGCGTCGGCGCTGGTCCGGGTCGGCAAGTTCCTCGGCCATCACGTGACCGTCTGCGACGCCCGCCCCGTCTTCGCCACCCGCACCCGCTTCCCCGAGGCGGACGAGATCGTCGTCGAGTGGCCCCACCGGTACCTGGAGCGCACGTCCGTGGACGCCCGCACGGTCCTGTGCGTTCTCACGCACGACGCCAAGTTCGACATCCCGCTCCTCCGGCTCGCCCTGCGGCTCCCCGTCGCCTACGTCGGCGCGATGGGCTCCCGCCGCACCCACCTCGACCGCAACCAACGCCTCCGCGAAGTCGGAGTCACCGAGCTGGAGTTGGCCCGGCTCAGGTCCCCGATCGGGCTCGACCTCGGAGCGCGCACCCCGGAGGAGACCGCGCTGTCGATCGCCGCCGAGATCGTCGCCGACCGGCGGGGTGGCAGCGGGGTCTCCCTGACCGGCGCGCACACCCCGATCCACCACGACGGCCCACCCGCCCTCACGGACCTGCCGAGCCTCCGCGTCTCCTGACTCCGACCGCGCCGCCGACTTGACCCCCCGGGGCGGCAGGGCCGACCGTTGCGACAGGACAACAGCACGACGGGGGCGGACAGTTGACCACGATGACCGGTGGGGGGCGCCCGCACGGGGGCGGGGCCGAGGGGCAGGACGGACTCGCGACGGCCGCGGAGGCGGACGAGCGGGGGCGGGGTGCCACCACCGGGCCCGCCGCCGACGACGGCACACCGTCGGGCGGCAGCGCGGCCGGGAACGCCGGCACCAGGACCGCCGGGGAAGTCGACAGCGGTGACGTGCCTCGCACCGCTGACGGCGCTGACGGCGCTGACGGCGATGTCGGCGCGGGTGCCGGAGGCTCGGAGAGCGGAAGCTCGGAGGGCGACGACGGCTCGGGTGAGGGCGGCTCGGGTGGCGACGACGGCTCGCATGACGACAATTCAGGTGACGGCGGCTCGGGTGGTGTCGCCGACGCGGCCGCCCCCGGAAGCGACGGCACCGCTGACGAGCGCCGACTGTCGACCGTCTCGACGGCGATCCTGGGCCTCTTCCTCCTCGCCGACGTCGTCTTCGTCTGCGGAGCCCTCGTGACGCTCTGGCCGGTGGTGTTGGCCACGGTCGAGCCGGGGGCGGAGCCCACGGCCACCGCGCGGTGGTCGCCGTTCGGCCTGGGGGACTGGTCACTGACCGCCGACACGGCGATGCTGCTGGCCGTGGTCGTGTGCAGCGCGCTCGGCAGCTTCGTCCACGCGGCCACGTCCTTCGCGACGTATGTCGGCAACCGGCGGCTCTACGCGAGCTGGCTGTGGTGGTACCTCCTGCGGGCCGGCATCGGCGTGGCCCTCGCGCTCCTGGTCTATCTCCTGCTGCGCGGCGGCCTGTTCGCCGGCAGCTCCGGCGCCGGGGCGACCAACCCGTACGGCTTCTCCGGCATCGCCGGGCTCTGCGGGCTCTTCTCCAAGCAGGCCACCGACAAGCTCCGCGAGATCTGTGACACCCTCCTCAGCACCACCGGCGACGGTGACCGGGACCGCCGCGACGGCCTGTCCACCACCCGCCACGGAGACCCGGGCCCGTCCTGACCCGCCGGCGGTTCACGCCGGCTTGCGCGCCAGCACGTACGCCTGTGGGGTGTTGGCCGTGGTGCCGGGCCCGTCCGCTTCCCGCACCAGCCGCGCCGACTCCACGAACCCGGCGTCCCCCAGCAGCTCGGCGACCCGGTCCGGCGGGAAGCGGTGGACGTCGAGATCGAGGGGGTGACCGTAGGCGTGCGTCAGGTGGACGGACTCGTCGCCCACCTTGTACGCCATCGCGAGGAGCCCCCCGGGAGCGAGTACCCGATGGAACTCGCGTAATAGCGAAGGGAGTTCGGTGAGCGGGGTGTGCACCGTGGAGTACCAGGCGAGGGCGCCCGCCAGGCAGCCGTCCTCGAAGTCGAGCGCGCTCATCGTGCCCACGTCGAACCGGAGGCGCGGGTGCGCCCAGCGGGCCACGGCGACCATCTGCGGCGAGAGGTCGACGCCGCAGATGTCCAGCCCCAGCGAGGCCAGATGCCCGGTGACCCGCCCCGGCCCGCACCCCAAATCCGCGACACGTCCGCCCCCGGCTGCCAGCACCCGCTCGGCGAACACCCCCAGCATGGCCCGCTCGAACGGGCTCTTCGCCAGCTCGTCTCTCAGCAGCTTCTCGTAGTCGGTGGCGACCGTGTCGTAGGACTCCCGGGTGGTGTGCTGGTCTGTGCTCATGGTTCGGACAGTAGTCCGGGGGTCTGACAGTGACCTGCGAACAGGGGCGGGAGAAAGGCCTGTTGAGGGCGGCGGCTCAGCCCGGGCGCCGGGCGTCGGCCGCGAGCAGCCCGTCCATCGCCCGTCCGAACATGACCCGCGCCAGCCCTCCCAGCGGCCGGTCGAAGAGCCCCGGTAGCCCTCGCACCCGCAGGTCCTCGCGCCAGACCGTACGGGAGCCGCCGTCACCGTACGGATGGACCTCGATCTCGGCCCAACCGGTGACGAACGAACCGTGCTTGACGAGCCGGCACTTTCCGGGAGTTCCGGCGCCCGGTGGCTGCCAGACGGTGACCTCCATCCGGTCGTCGAAGGCGAGCGGCCCGACGCCGCTGCGGGCCACGAACTCCGTGCCCTCGCCGGTCGGCGGAGGAGTGCGCACGGTGACGCGGGTCAGCGGCACGACGTCCGCGTGCCGGGGCCAGTCGGTGAGGAGCTGCCAGGCGCGGTCTGCGGGGAGCCGGGAGAGACGTTCCAGGAGGAAGAGAACCACGGGGTGAGAGTAAGGGAACAATTCCGTACGAGGCGGGTGGTGGGGTCGGCGTACGGGGGCGCGTGTCCAGGCGCCCCGAGGCCCGCCCCCGGCCCGTCCTCCGCGCCCGCCCCGGCCTGTCCTCCTCGCCCCTCCGGCCCGTCCGCCGCACCCGCCGCAGACCCCCTACCGCCCCGCCGCGCCGTACGGCACGATGAGCGCGACCGCACGCCCGCCCCTGGCCGGAAGGTGCACTCGTGGATCCTGAACTGCACGGCAGACTCGACGAGTTGCAGCGGGACCCGTATCCGCTCTACGCGCGGGCCAGGGCGGCCGAAGGGCTGACGTACGTCCCCGAGCTGGACTCCTGGCTGGTGGCACGGGACGCCGACGTACGGGAGGTGCTGCGGCGCCCGGAGGACTTCTCCTCGGCCAACGCGCTGCGCCCCGACGTCATGCCCGCGCCCGCCGCCCTGGCCGTGCTCGGCGGCGGCTTCGGCGGTCGCCCCGTCGTCGTCACCGCCGACGGCGCCCTGCATCAGGAGTTGCGCGCCCCCATCGTGCGGGGCATGTCACCCGCCAGGGTGGCCGCCGTCCTGCCGTACGCCGCGGAACGGGCCGCCGCCCTGGTCGACGACTTCGTCAAGAACGGCGACGGCGGCCGCGTCGAGTTGATGTCCGCGTACGCGGGGCGGCTGCCCGGGGAGGTCATCGGGCGGCTCGTCGGGTTCGACCCGGACGACGTACCGGCGCTGGTGCACGGCGGGCACCGGGCCGAGCAGTTGCTGTTCCGGCCCATGACGGAGGCCGAGCAGATCGCGGCGGCCGAGGACGTGGTCGCCACCGCCCACCGGCTCGACGCGTTCGTACGCGCCCGGCGCGCGGACCCGCGCGAGGACCTGGGCACCGAACTCATCACGTCCGTCGCCGGACCGGGCACCGGCGAGCTGACGCTCGACCAGCGCCACCAGGTCGTCGCCCACCTCCAGAACCTGCTGATCGCCGGACACCTGACCACGACGGCCCTCATCGGGACCACCGTCCTGCACCTGCTGCGCGACCGCCGGCAGTGGGAACTGCTCTGCGCCGAACCCGAGCGCGTCCCGGCCGCCGTCGAGGAAGCCGCCCGCTACGACACCGCGTTGCAGGGCTTCCGTCGCGTCACCACCCGCCCCGTCACCCTCGCCGGGACCGAACTCCCCGCCGGGACACCGGTGTTCCTAGCGTTCGCCGGAGCCAACCGCGACGCCTCACGCCATCCGCGCCCCGACGACTTCGACATCGCCCGCCCCTCCGGCAGCCGTCACCTCTCCTTCGGCCTCGGCACCCACACCTGCCCCGGCTCACAACTCGCCCGCGAACAACTCCGCCTGACTCTGGAGCTGTTGACCAGCCGCCTCCCGGAGCTGCGGCTGGCGGAGGGCCAGCGGATCACCATGCGGCCGACGTTGATCCACCGCTCTCCGGAACGCCTCGACCTCGTCTGGTGATCCGCGCGGCGTGAGCGCGGGGGCGGCGCGCGGAGGCCGAGGGCGGCTCACACGTCCAGCAACTCCCGCGCCGTCACCGGCATCCCCGTCTCCAGCGACCGGTTCGCCGCCAGCCCGGTCACCAGTGACCGGGCCCCGTCCACGGCGTCGGCCGCCCGGCCCAGCGCGTCCGGTACGCGCTCCCCGAACAGGTCGGCCAGCATGCGGACGTCGCCGCCGCCGTGCCCGCCCTCGTCCGTCTCCACCTTCACCTCGCGCGGCGGCTCCCAGAAGCGCCGTACGAGCAGCTGGGTCCTGCCGGGTGCCTCGCCCGCGTCGGCGCCGTGCAGGACCGGGCTCGCGCCGGTGACCCGTACCAGGGGCCGCGTCCACGTCGACTCCTCCACGAGCAGCTCGACGCGTCCCTCGCTGCCGTTGAAGGCGATGCGGTAGCCCTCCCAGGGGGAGTAGGCGGTGAGGTGGTAGGTCAGGGTGGCGCCGGAGGCGTAGCGGACGAGGACCGCCATGTCGTCCTCGATGCTGACGCCGGGACCGAAGACGTTCCGGTCGCGGTGGTAGCCGTCCTCCCGCTCGGCGTCCAGGTAGAGCGCGGTGAGGACGGGGGAGTCCCGCAGGCGCAGGGCGAAGGGGTCGGACTCGGCCGCCGGGGAGCCGTGGGCGCGGGTGTAGTCGCGGGCCAGGCCCCGGCGGCGGCCCGCCTCGTCGCCGTAGAAGAAGAGGCCGCCCTGGGCGTAGACGGTCTCGGGGCGGGTGCCGAGCCACCAGTTGACCAGGTCGAAGTGGTGGGTCGACTTGTGGACGAGGAGGCCGCCGGAGTTCGCCTTGTCGCGGTGCCAGCGGCGGAAGTAGTCGGCGCCGTGCCGCAGATCGAGCAGCCACTCGAAGTGCACCGAGCCGACCTCGCCGATCTCCCCGCTCGCGAGCAGTTCCCGTACGGCCGAATGCACCGGGTTGTAGCGGTAGTTGAAGGCGACGCGGACCTCGCGCCCGGTCCGCCGCCGGGCCTCCAGGATGCGGTGGGCGCGCTCGGCGTCGGTCGTCATCGGCTTCTCGGTGACGACGTCGCAGCCCGCCTCCAGGGCGCGGACGATGTAGTGGTCGTGGGTCCGGTCCACCGTGCACACCACGACCAGGTCGACCCGCTCGCGGCGCAGCATCCCCTCGAACTCGTCGGCCCCGTACGCCGATACGGGCGCGTGGCCTGGGTGGTCGGCGGCGATCCAGGCGTTGTGTACGGCCATGCGGTGTGTGTTCAGGTCGCAGAGCCCGACCAGCTCCACCCGTTCCGCGAAGGGTCCCGTCAGGGCCTCGGTGAACATCCGCGCCCGGGCACCGAGCCCCACCACGGCGGCACGACGGGGTTGTGGGGAGGTGGTGCAGGGGGCTTGTTGTGACATCCGGACCTTCCCTAGGGTCGCTACGGACGGGGGGTGGAAGCGCTTTCTAGCGAAAGAGGTGACCCACTCATGCCCCGAATCAGGACAAGGGAGTCCTGGAAGCCCCGTGCGGCGGCCACCGCACTGGCGCTCTGCGCGCTGCTCACCGGCTGCTCCGGAGCGGACGGCTCGGGCGGCGGCGGGCAGGTCGTCCTGCGCTACACCTGGTGGGGCAACCCCGACCGGGCCGCCAGAACCCAGGCGGCCGTCGAGCTCTTCGAGCGGAAGAACCCGGGGATCGACGTTCAGACCTCCTTCGCCGGCTACGAGGCCTACAAGCAGAAGCTCGCCACCCAGGCCGCCGGCGGCGACGCGCCGGACGTGATGCAGCTCGACTACCGGATGATCGACCAGTACGCCTCCGGCGGTGTGCTCCTCGACCTCGCCGAGCAGCGCCAGGCCCTGGACACCGCCGAGTTCGAGCCGGGACTGCTCGCCACCGGCAAGGTGGACGGCAAGCAGTACGCCGTACCGCAGGGGCGGGGCACCGAGACCATGGTCTACGACACCGAGAAGTGGAAGGCCGCCGGTCTCGAACCGCCCCGTGTGGGCTGGACCTGGAGCGAATGGGCCGACGCCATGCGGACGGTGGCCGAGAAGACCGGGGAGCCCGGCGGCACCGACCCCGGCCAGAGCGAGGACGCCTTCGAGATCTGGCTGCGCGGCCAGGGCAAGGCCCTCTACACCGAGGACGGACGACTCGGCTTCGACGCCGACGACCTCACCCGCTGGTGGACCTTCACCGACCGGCTCCGCAGGGAGGGGGCCGTCTCACCCGCCGAGCAGACCACCCAGCTCGACGGCACGGTCGAGAACACCCCGCTCGGCCGGGGCACGGCCGCCTCGGACGTCAACTGGGACGCCCCCGCGAGCGGTTACCTCGCGCTCGTCCCCACCGGGATCTCCCTCGCCCCCATGCCGGCGGGGGAGGACGGCACGCCCGGCCAGTACTTCAAGCCCTCCATGTTCATGGGCGTGGCCGCCGACTCCGGCCACCCGGAGGAGTCCACCCGCCTCGTCGACTTCCTGCTCAACGACGACGAGGCCGCGAAGATCCTCGGCGCCACCCGGGGCATCCCCGTCAACGAGTCGATCCGCGAGGACATCGCGGCCGACCTCAAGGACTTCGACAGGACCATCTACGACTACCAGGCCACCGTCGAAGGAAAGCTCGACCCGCCGCCCCAGGCGCCCCCGTCGGGCGACAGCGCCCTGCAGACCACGTTCCAGCGCGACTACGACCAGGTGTCCTACGAGCGGATGTCCCCCCGCGAGGCGGCCGAGAACTACCTCACCGAGGCGAAGGCGGAGCTGAGGTCATGACCACCACACAACTGCCGACCACCGTACGCGGCAAGGGAGTTCAGCAGCCGGACCGGTCCGCCCGACGCCGCCGGCGCGAGGGCGCGGCCTGGGTGTTCCTCTCCCCCTGGGTGCTCGGGGCCTGCGTCCTGACCCTGCTCCCGATGGCCGTCTCGCTCTACCTCTCCTTCACGGACTACGACCTCTTCAACGCCCCGAACTGGGTGGGCCTGCGCAACTACACCCAGATGTTCACCGAGGACCCGCGCTACTGGCGCTCCGTGGTGACGACCCTGATGTACGTCGTCATCGCCGTCCCGCTCCAACTGGCCCTCGCCCTCCTGGTCGCCCTGGCCCTGAAGAACATGAAGCGCGGCCGCGGTTTCTACCGCTCGGCCTTCTACGCGCCCTCCCTGCTCGGCGCCTCCATGTCCATCGCCCTGGTCTGGCGGGCGATCTTCAACGACGGCGGCACCGTCGACCACCTCCTCGGCACCGGCGGCTGGGTCAACCGCCCCGGCTGGGCGCTGCTCGCCGTGGCCCTGCTCACGGTGTGGCAGTTCGGCGCCCCGATGGTCATCTTCCTCGCCGGACTCCAGCAGATCCCGGGGGAGTTGTACGAGGCCGCCGAGGTGGACGGCGCGGGCGCCTGGCGCCGCTTCCTGTCGATCACGGTCCCGATGCTGTCACCCGTGATCTTCTTCAACCTGGTCCTCCAGACGATCCAGGCCTTCCAGGTCTTCACCCCGGCCTTCGCGATCAGCGCGGGCAAGGGCGGCCCCGCCGACTCCACCCTCTTCTACACCCTCTACCTCTACGACCGGGGCTTCGTCGCCTCCCACATGGGCTACGCCTCCGCCATGGCCTGGGTCCTGCTGCTCGCCATCGGCGCGGTCACCGCGATCCTGTTCCGCACGTCCCGCTCCTGGGTCTTCTACGCCTCCGAGGGGGACCGATGACCACCACCACACCCTCAACTCCCGCAGCGCGCAGGCCCGTTGCCTGGCGGCGGGTGGTCCTGCACGCCGGCTGCCTGGCCGCGCTCCTCGTCATGCTGTACCCGCTGGCCTGGCTCCTCGCGACCTCCGTGAAGCCCGCGAACGAGGTCATCGCCAGCCTCGACCTGCTGCCGAGCCGGCTGGAGTGGTCCAACTACGAGACCGCGCTCGACGGCGTCAACGACGTGTCGGTGGGGCGGCTGCTCGGCAACTCCCTGCTGATCGCCGGCGGCGCGGTCGTCGGGAACGTGCTCTCCTGCTCCCTGGCCGCGTACGCCTTCGCGCGGCTGCGCTTCCGGTTCCGGGGACCGCTGTTCGCCTTCATGATCGCGACGATCATGCTGCCGCACCACGCCGTGCTGATCCCGCAGTACATCATCTTCAACCAGCTCGGCATGGTGAACACCTACTGGCCGCTGATCCTGCCGAAGTTCCTCGCCACGGAGGCCTTCTTCGTCTTCCTCATCGTGCAGTTCATGCGCGGACTGCCGAGGGAGCTGGAGGAGGCGGCCCGTATCGACGGCTGCGGACCGTTCCGGAGCTTCTTCTCGGTGATCCTGCCCCTCACCCGGCCCGCCCTGATCACCACCGCGATCTTCACCTTCATCTGGACCTGGAACGACTTCTTCACCCAGCTGATCTATCTCTTCTCGCCGGAGAAGTTCACGCTGACGCTGGCCCTCAGGTCCTTCGTGGACGCGTCGAGCACCTCGGCGTTCGGCCCGATGTTCGCCATGTCCGTCATCGCGCTCCTCCCGATCGTGCTGTTCTTCCTCGCCTTCCAGCGGTTCCTGGTGGAGGGCATGGCCAACTCCGGGATCAAGGGGTGAGCACGCTGCGGACCGACCGGGAGCCGGGCGAGATCTTCGGCCCGCGCATGACGCTGTTCGCCGACGTGCTGAGCGTCGGTGTCGCCGTGGTGATGGTGAGCCTTCCACTGGTCACCCTGCCCGCCGCGCTCTCCACGGCCTGCGCGGTCCTGCGGGGCGTACGGGAGGACCGCCCGGTGACAGCCGCCCGGTTCCTCGGGGCGCTGCGCCGGCGACTGCGCCCCGGCGACCTGGCCGCCGGGCTGCTGGCCCTCACCGGTCTGGCCCTCGCCCTGGTCGATCTGGCGCTCGCCGGTGCCGGACTCCCCGGCGGCCGGGCCTTCGCCCTCCTCGCCGCCGCCGTCGGCACCTGCGCCGCCGTGATCGGGCTGCGCGCCTGCGCCCGCCCCGAGTCGGTCGAGGACTGGCCGGCGGCGGTGCGGGCAGCGGCCCGGGACACGGTACGCGATCCGGGCGGCAGCGCCCTGGTCGTCCTCGCCGTGGCGACGGCCGCGGCGAGCGCCTGGATGCTGCTGCCGCTCGCGTTCCTCGTACCGGGGCTGCTGGCGCTGGCGCTCACGGCCGTCGACGTACGAGGAAAAGAGGTCGCCGCGCGGGAGGGCGTGTGATGGGCTGACCCCCGCACGACGGGCTGACGCGCATGACGGGCCCGTGCCTCGGACGTCCTGCCAAGGGGGAGCGCGACGGTGAACAGACGGCGGCGGAAGAAACTGTCGCACCGGCTGGTGTGGGCCGCGGCGGTCGGCGACACCGCCGCCGTCGCCGCGTTGCTGCGGGCCGGAGCCCCCGCCGAGACGACGGACGCCGAGGGGACGACGCCCCTGTACGCGGCCGCCGTCCACGGGGCCGCCGACACCGTGCGCCTGCTGCTCGTGGCCGGGGCCTCGCCCGACACCGAGAGCGGACACGGCGCGGAGGGCACCCCGCTGTGCGGCGCCGCGTGCTGGGGACACCTCGAGGCGGTGCGCGAACTTCTCGCCCACGGCGCCGATCCCGACCTCCGCGAGGACCACGGCACGGGCCGCTCCCCGCTCGACTGGGCGGCTGCCGGCTTCCACACCGAGACGGCGGCCGTGCTGCTCACGGCGGGGGCCGTTCCTGACGCCGGGTAGGGCTCAGAACGCGTACGGTCCGAACCGGCCCCAGGCCACCACGGCCGCCAGGATCAGCAGCACCAGGCTCGGTGCCGTCTCCTTGGTCTCGCCGCGGCGGAGGTGGAAGACGACCGCGCCGAGCATCGTGACGGCGAGGCCGGTCGCCGCGAGCGGCACGAACACCGTGGCTATGTCGAGGACGGCCGGAAGGATCAGCCCGATGGCGCCCAGGGCCTCCAGCGCGCCGATGGTCTTCACCATGCCCGGGGAGAAGGCCTCGACCCAGGTCATTCCGGAGGCCGCCAGCTTCTCCTTGGACTGGGCGGTCTTCATCAGGCCGGCGGCGAGGAAGGCGGCGGCGAGCAGGCTCGCGATGATCCAGAGGGTGACGTTCATGGCGGGCTTCTTCCGATGGAGGAGGGGCTGAGTATGACTTGAACATTCAACAGATGGTCGGGGGTTCAACGTAGGGTCGATCGACTTGAAGCGTCAAGTCATGTGGCGCTTGGTTCGTGGAGGCTGCACGTAGAGTGGGCGCCATGGAGACACCGCAGCAGTCCCCCTGGCTGACCGACGAGGAGATGGAGACCTGGCACGCGCTGGCCGGCGTGATGGTCAGACTGCCGAGCGCGCTGGACGCGGAACTGCAGCGGGACGCGGGCGTCAGTCACGTCGAGTACGTGGTGATGGCGATGCTGTCGCAGACCGAGGGGCGCACCCTGCGCATGAGCGACCTGGCCGGGCACGTCGGTTCGTCGCTGTCCCGGCTCTCCCACCTCGTGAAGCGGCTGGAGAAGAGCGACTGGGTGCGCCGCGAGCCGGACCCCTCCGACGGGCGCTACACCCTGGCCGTCCTCACGGACGCCGGACACGCCAAGGTCGTCGAGAGCGCGCCGGGCCACGCCGACGCCGTACGCCGCTTTGTGTTCGACGCGCTCACCAAGGCCCAGCAGCGGCAGTTGCGGGACATCGGGCGGCGCATCTGGCAGAGCGTCGCGCCCGACGACCACTGCCTGCCGCCGAGCTGACGGCCCGCCACACCCTCACGGCCCGCCCGGCGGGCCGGTGGTGCCCCGGACCTCCAGCGTCGGCGTGGTCAGGACGACCCTGGCGGGGCGGGCCGGATCGGCGATGCGGTCCAGCAGGCACTGCGCGGCGGTGCGGCCCACGTCGTGGCTGGCGTTGTCCACGGTGGTGAGCCAGAGGTGGCGCAGCCGGGAGACATAGGTGTTGTCGTAGCCGACGAGGGACAGGTCGCGCGGCACCCTCAGCCCCAGTTCCTCGGCGGCGGACAGGGCGCCCACACAGGCCATGTCGTTGAACGCCACCACGGCGGTGGGGCGTTCGGGCAGGTTCAGCAGCCGGACCGTGGCCCGGTAGCCGCCCTCCTCCGTCAGGTCGCCCCGTTCGACGGTCGCCAGATCGCCCAGCCCGTGCTCGCGCATCACCGTCTCGAAGCTGCGGCGGCGCAGCGCCCCGACCACACCGTCCCCCGCGATGTGCGCGATGCGCCGGTGCCCGAGACCGATGAGGTGCTCGGTGGCGAGACGGGCGCCGAGCTGGTCGTCGCCGGCGACGACGTCCACCTGGGGGAGCGTGGGCTCGCGGGCGCCCGCCACCACCGTCGGGACGAGCCCGGCCGCCGTGCGCAGCGCCTCGGAGGGCGGCAGGGTGCCGACCGCGATCAGCCCGTCGACGCGCAGCTCGGTGAAGGTGCGGGTGAGGTCCTCGCCGAGCCGCCGGTTGAGGTGGCCGTCGGCCAGCAGCATGCGCAGACCGTTGTCGTGCAGCCGGGAGTTGAGCCCGTCGAGCAGCTCGACGAACCAGGGGTTGCGCATGTCGTTGAGGAGCACGCCGACCGTACGGGTCCGGCGCTCGCTCAGGCTGCGCGCGGCCGCGTTCGGCCGGTACCCCAGCTCGTCCACGGCGGCCAGCACCGCCCGCCGCTTCTCCTCGCGGACCTGCGCCGAGCCGCGCAGCACCAGCGAGACCAGTGACTTGGACACACCGGCCCGCTCGGCGACGTCACGGATCGTCGGGGTCGGGGGTCCGGGTCTCATGGCCTGGACCGTTCCACAGCGGTGCGGCCGTGTCAAAGGGCTTGACAGTGCGGGGGCCTGCCCGCAGTGTGAGCGGCATACGGTTTTGGAACGGTCCAATGAAGGGCAGTCATGGTGAGTGGGCTCGGTGTCGCCGTCGTGGGGTTCGGCTGGATGGGACGGGTGCACACCCAGGCGTACGCCCGGCTGCCGCACCACTTCCCGCAACTCGCCCTGCGGCCCGAGCTGGTCACCGTCGTCGAGGACGTCCCCGGCCGCGCCGAGGAGGCGGCCCGGCAGTTCGGGTTCGCCACCACCGCCCGGGACTGGCACGAGGTGATCGCCGACCCGCGCGTCCAGGCGGTCAGCATCACCGCGCCGAACTTCCTGCACCGGGAGATCGGCGTCGCCATGGCCGAGGCCGGCAAGCACATCTGGATCGAGAAGCCCGTCGGGCTCACCGCCGCCGACGCCCGCGCCGTCGCCGACGCGGTCGACAAGGCCGGCGTCCAGGGCACGGTCGGCTTCAACTACCGCAACGCGCCCGCCGTGGAGGCCGCCCGCGAACTGATCGCCGCCGGGGAAATCGGCACGGTCACCCATGTCCGCGTCCGCCTCTTCAGCGACTACGCCGCCCACCCCGAGGGTGCCCTGACCTGGCGGTACGAGCGGCAGCGCGGCGGCAGCGGCGTCCTCGGCGACCTCGCCTCGCACGGCGTGGACCTGGCCCGCTTCCTGCTCGGCGACATCGCCTCCCTCACCGCCGACACCGCGATCTTCGTCCCCGAGCGGGCCCGGCCCTCCGGCGCCACGGCCGGCCACACCCGTGCTTCCGGCGGCGAACTCGGCCCCGTCGAGAACGAGGACTACGTCAACTGCCTGCTCCGCTTCGCCTCCGGCGCACGGGGCGTCCTGGAGGCCTGCCGCGTCTCCGTCGGCGAGCAGAACAACTACGGCTTCGAGATCCACGGGACCGGGGGCGCGCTCTTCTGGGACTTCCGCCGCATGGGCGAGCTGGGCGTCAGCAAGGGCGACGCCTACCAGGACCAGTCCGTCCACACCGTCTACGTCGGCCCCGGCCACGGTTCGTACTCCGCCTTCCAGCCGGGCTCCGCCAACGCCATGGGCTACGACGACCTCAAGGTGATCGAGGCGTACAACTTCGTGACCTCCATCGCCGAGGGCACCCCGCACGGCACCACCCTCGCCGACGCCGTGCACAGCGCCACCGCGCTGGACGCCATGAGCCGCTCGGCCGAGTCCGGGGCGTGGGTGGACCTCTGAGCCCCCGGCGGCCGGGCGGCCCCGAACTCCCGCCGCCCGGTCGTCAGTTGCGGACGAGCAGCTGGAAGTCGAAGGAGTAGCGCGAGGCCCGGTAGACATGGCTGCCGTACTCGACCGCGCGCCCGGTGTCGTCGTACGCCGTGCGCTGCATGGTGAGGAGCGCGGCGCCCTCCGGCTCGCCGAGGCGGTCCGCCTCTTCCGGCGTGGCGATACGGGCGCCGACGCTCTGGTGGGCGCTGTGCAGGGTGATGCCGGCGTTGCGCATCATCCGGTACAGGCCCGTCGACTCCAGGCGCTCGGTGTCCAGGTCCAGCAGCCCGGCCGGGACGAAGTTGGAGAGGAACGCCACAGGCTGCCCGTGGGTGAGGCGCAGCCGTTCGAAGAGGTGCACGTCGGCGCCCTCGGCGATGCCCAGGGCGGCCGCGACCTCGGCCGAGGCCTGCCGGAACTCGCTCAGCAGCACCTTGGTCGTGGGCTGCTGCCCGGCCGACTCCAGGTCGTCGTAGAGGCTGCTCAGCTCCAGCGGCCGTTTGACCTGGCTGTGCACCACCTGCGTGCCCACGCCCCGGCGGCGTACGAGCAGGCCCTTGTCGACGAGCGACTGGATGGCCTGCCGTACGGTCGGCCGGGACAGGCCGAGACGGCCGGCGAGCTCGATCTCGTTGCCCAGGAGGCTGCCCGGGCCGAGCGCACCGTGCTCGATCGCCGACTCCAGCTGCCGGGCCAGCTGGTAGTACAGCGGCACCGGGCTGCTCCGGTCGACACTGAGGCCGAGACTCCCTGTACTCCCCGTAGTCGCGCTGGTCACGCCCATGAGGGTATCCGTCCGTCCGGATGACAGGAACCCCTGTCATCGCATTGTCCTTACAAGCGCGGCCCGTGCGGCGGCGGCCGTCAGAGGTGGCGGCGCTGGTCGGCCACCTCGCGGTCGTACGTCGTGCGCGCCTCGACGGCCGCCGGCCGGGAGGCGGTCTGGGCGACCGGGACGTCCCACCAGGCCTCGGCCGGGGGAGCGGTGGGCGTCGGGTCGGTCTCGACGTACACACAGGTGGGCCGGTCCGAGGAACGGGCCGCCGCCAGCGCGTCGCGCAGCTCCTTCACGGTCTTGGCGCGGATGACGTCCATGCCGAGGCTGGCCGCGTTGGCGGCGAGGTCCACCGGGAGCGGCGCCCCGGAGAAGGTGCCGTCGGCGGCGCGGTAGCGGTAGGCGGTGCCGAAGCGCTCGCCGCCGACCGACTCGGAGAGGCCGCCGATGGAGGCGTAGCCGTGGTTCTGGACGAGGACCAGATTGACCGGCAGGTTCTCCTGGACGGCCGTCACGATCTCCGTCGGCATCATCAGATACGTGCCGTCCCCGACCAGGGACCAGACGGCCGTGCCGGGCGCCGCCTGCTGGACACCGATCCCGGCGGGGATCTCGTAGCCCATGCAGGAGTAGCCGTACTCCAGGTGGTACTGGCGGGGGCTGCGGGCCCGCCACAGCTTGTGCAAGTCACCGGGGAGGGACCCGGCCGCGTTGATGACCACGTCCTCGTCGCCGACGACCGCGTCCAGGGCGCCGAGCACCTGGGTCTGGGTGGGCACGGCGTGCTCGTCGGCGGCGCGGTAGGCGGCCTCGACGACCTGCTCCCAGCGCTCCTTGCCGGCCCGGTACTCCGCCTCGTACGCCTCGTCCACCCGGTGCCCGTCCAGTGCCTCGGTGAGCGCCGTGAGTCCGGCCCGCGCGTCGCAGACCACCGTCCGGGCGGCCAGCTTGTGGGCGTCGAAGGAGGCGATGTTCAAGTTGACGAAACGGACGTCCGGGCTCTGGAAGAGGGTGTGGGAGGCGGTGGTGAAGTCGGTGTACCGGGTGCCGACGCCGACGATCAGGTCGGCGGTGCGGGCGATGTCGTCACAGACCGCCGTGCCGGTGTGGCCGATGCCGCCGAGGTCGGCGGGGTGGTCGTACCGCAGGGAGCCCTTGCCCGCCTGGGTGGACGCGACCGGGATGCCCGTGGCGTCGGCCAGCGCCTTCAGCGCCTCCTCGGCCTCGCTGTGGTGGACGCCGCCGCCCGCGACGATCAGCGGCCGCCGCGCGGCGCGGATCGCCCGCACCGCCTCCGCCAGCTCGACCGGGTCGGGCACGGGACGCCGTACGCGCCACACCCGCTCGGCGAAGAACTCCTCCGGCCAGTCGTACGCCTCCGCCTGGACGTCCTGCGGCAGGGCGAGGGTGACGGCGCCGGTGTCGACCGGGTCGGCGAGGACGCGCATGGCGTTCAGGGCGGCCGGGATCAGCGCCTCGGGGCGGGTGATCCGGTCGAAGTAGCGGGAGACCGGGCGCAGGGTGTCGTTGACCGAGACGTCGGCCTCGGTCGGGTGCTCCAGCTGCTGGAGCAGCGGGTCGGCGGTGCGGGTCGCGAAGTAGTCGCCGGGGAGGAGGAGTACGGGCAGGCGGTTGATGGTGGCCAGGGCGGCGCCGGTGACCAGGTTGGTGGCGCCGGGGCCGATGGAGGTGGTGACCGCCTGCGCGGAGAGCCGGTTCAGCTGGCGGGCGTGACCGACGGCCGCGTGCACCATGGACTGCTCGTTGCGGCCCTGGTGGAACGGCATCGTCTCCTCCCCGGCCTCAAGGAGGGCCTGGCCGATGCCCGCCACGTTGCCGTGGCCGAAGATGCCCCAGGTCCCGGCGATCAGCCGATGGCGCACCCCGTCGCGCTCGCTGTACTGCGCGGACAGGAACCGCACCAGCGCCTGGGCGACGGTCAGACGGCGGGTGGGGGACTGGGGCATCGGGACCTCGCGGGTTGGGGTGGTGATGGTCTTCGGGCGGTGCGTTGCCGGGTGCGGGTGACCAGCCCCCGCTTTTCAGGGGCGCGGGGAATTGCGCGAGAAGCCCCATTGGGGTCGCGCCGGGACGCCGGTCTGCAACGGATAGGGATCGATTCCGATACGACCCCTGGTGATCGGATCGAAGGATTCGGCGGGCTCGGGCATGCGCGTCGCTCCTCGGGTGGGGGATGCGGGCCACCGGAGACCGCCGCGCGCGGGGATGCGAACGCCCGGGACCGGATGTATCCCATGTTTAGGACCCGAACCGACCCCGTGTCAACAGTTTGTACTGACATCCTGACCTGCTCGTGAAATGATGTCTTAACAAAGTCTTGACAGCGGGGTCCGTCAGGGGTTTGTATCCCGTCCCAACGAAACAGCGCAGTCGGCCTACCGGCACAATGATCCGGACTTCGAACGTCCGGGCCCGCGCGGGCAATCCGCCCGACGCTGTCCCGTTCCCTTTCCCCCTGTCGCACAGTGAGGTGCAGGAAAGATGGACCGCACGTACTCCCGCTCACGCAGAGTGGCCCCCTTCTTCGCCATGGCCGCGGCTTCCGCGCTGCTGATAGCCGGCTGCTCCAGCGACTCCGGCGGGAAGAAGGCCGAGGAGGGCGGGTCGAACGCCTCCGCGGGCAAGGCCGACACCCCCCGGATGAAGGTCGCTCTGGTCACCCACCAGGCCCCCGGGGACACCTTCTGGGACATCGTCCGCAAGGGCGCCCAGGCGGCGGCCGACAAGGACAACATCGAGCTGATCTACTCGGCGGACCCGAACGCCGGCAACCAGGCCAACCTGGTGCAGAACGCGATCGACCAGAAGGTCGACGGCATCGCCATCACCCTCGCCAAGCCCGACGCGATGAAGGACGTCGTGGCCAAGGCGACGAAGGCGGGGATCCCGGTCGTCGGCCTCAACTCCGGTCTGAGCGACTGGCAGAACCTCGGTCTGATGTCGTTCTTCGGGCAGGACGAGAGCGTGGCGGGCGAGGCGTTCGGCAAGCGGCTGAACGAGGCCGGCGCGAAGAAGGCCGTCTGTGTCGTGCAGGAGCAGGGCAACGTCGGCCTGGAGCAGCGCTGTGCGGGCGTGAAGAAGACCTTCGAGGGCGACACCGAGGTCCTCAACGTCAACGGCACCGACATGCCGTCCGTGAAGTCGACCATCAGTGCCAAGCTCAAGCAGGACACCGCCATCGACTACGTGGTCGCCCTCGGTGCCCCCTACGCCCTGACCGCGGTCCAGTCGGTCGCGGACGCCGGCAGCAAGGCGAAGGTCGCCACCTTCGACCTGAACAAGGAGCTGACGGACTCGATCAAGAGCGGTGACATCCAGTTCGCGGTGGACCAGCAGCCGTATCTGCAGGGCTACCTCGCCGTGGACTCGATGTGGCTCTACAAGAACAACGGCAACTACAGCGGCGGTGGCGAGGAAGCGGTGCTGACCGGCCCCGCGTTCGTCGACAAGGAGAACGTCGACACGATCGCCGAGTTCGCCGCGAAGGGCACCCGGTGATCTGAATGACCCAAGCAACGGCACCGGCGGCGAGTTCCTCGCCGCCGGCTCCGCCGGCCGGCACACAGAAGGACGGGCGCACCGTGCAGCGCTCGCTCGGACGCCGGCTGCTGGCCCGCCCGGAGGTCGGCGCGCTGATCGCCGCGATCGGGGTGTACGTCTTCTTCTTCTCGGTGGCCCCGTCCTTCCGGGAGGCCAGTTCGCTGGCGACCGTGCTCTACCAGGCCTCCGTCATGGGCATCATGGCGATCCCGGTGGCCCTGCTGATGATCGGCGGCGAGTTCGACCTGTCCGCCGGTGTCGCGGTCACCACCTCCGCCCTGACCGCCGCGATCCTCAGCTTCCAGCTGTCGGTGAACGTGTGGACCGGCGTGATCGTCGCGCTGATCGCGTCGCTGGCGGTGGGCGCGTTCAACGGCTGGCTGCTGATCAGGACCGGGCTGCCCAGCTTCCTCGTCACCCTCGGGTCGTTCCTGATCCTCCAGGGCTCGAACCTGGCGGTGACGAAGATCTTCACCGGCAACGTGGCGTCCGACTCCATCAGCGACATGGACGGCTTCGACCAGGCCAAGAGCGTCTTCGCCTCCGAGATCGGCATCGGCGACGTCAACGTCAAGATCACGGTCTTCTACTGGCTGGCGTTCGCGGCGATCGCGACCTGGCTGCTGCTGCGCACCAAGTTCGGCAACTGGATCTTCGCGGTCGGCGGCAACAAGGACAGTGCGCGGGCCGTCGGCGTGCCCGTGAACTTCACCAAGGTCGCCCTGTTCATGGGGGTCGGCGCGGGCGCCTGGTTCGTGGGCATGCACCTGCTGTTCTCGTTCAACACGGTGCAGTCCGGTGAGGGCGTCGGCAACGAGTTCCTGTACATCATCGCCGCGGTGATCGGCGGCTGTCTGCTGACCGGCGGCTACGGCTCGGCGGTCGGCCCGGTGATCGGTGCCTTCATCTTCGGCATGGTCTCCCAGGGCATCGTCTACGCCAACTGGAACCCCGACTGGTTCAAGGCCTTCCTCGGCGTGATGCTCCTGATCGCCGCCCTCGTCAATCTGTGGGTCCGCAGCCAGGCCACCCGGAGGTGAACCACCCGATGACCACCAGCAACGACACCGCCACTCCCGCCCCTTCGGGCGCGGGCGAGGCCCCCGTGGTCGAGCTGCGCAACACCGGCAAGGCCTACGGCAACGTCCGCGCCCTGCACGGCGTCGACCTCGCCGTCCACCCCGGCCGTGTCACCTGCGTGCTGGGCGACAACGGCGCCGGCAAGTCCACCCTGATCAAAATCATCTCCGGCCTGCACCAGCACACCGAGGGCGAGGTCCTCGTCGACGGCAAGCCGGTGCGCTTCACCACCCCGCGCGAGGCCCTCGACGCCGGCATCGCCACCGTCTACCAGGACCTGGCGACCGTGCCGCTGATGCCGGTCTGGCGCAACTTCTTCCTCGGCTCGGAGTTCACCAAGGGCCCCTGGCCCGTCCGCCGCCTGGACATCGCCCGGATGAAGGAGACCGCGGACACCGAACTGCGCAACATGGGCATCGTCCTGGACGACCTCGACCAGCCCATCGGCACCCTCTCCGGCGGCCAGCGCCAGTGCGTGGCCATCGCCCGCGCCGTCTACTTCGGCGCCCGCGTCCTCATCCTGGACGAGCCCACCGCCGCGCTGGGTGTGAAGCAGTCCGGTGTGGTGCTGAAGTACATCGCCGCCGCCCGCGACCGCGGACTGGGCGTCATCTTCATCACCCACAACCCCCACCACGCCTACATGGTCGGCGACCACTTCAGCGTCCTGCGTCTGGGCACCCTCGAAATGTCCGCCCCCCGCGACCAGGTCAGCCTCGAGGAACTCACCAACCACATGGCCGGCGGCACCGAACTCGCGGCGCTCAAGCACGAGTTGGCCCAGGTCCGCGGCGTCGACGTCGAGGAACTCCCCGAGGAGGGCGACCTCACCGCACCGGTGGTCTCCTCGAAGGACGGGGCTGCCTGACCCCGGCCGCTCCTCGTGAGCGGTCACGCGGCCGACGACCCGGCGAGGGCGCTCCGCGAGGAGCCCCCTCGCCGGTCGGCTGACGACTTCTCGCCGGTCAGCGGTACTTGGCTTGCGATCGCCTTGCTGTTCGGTTACCGGGCCGTCACTATGAGGTGTGCCGCCCGGAGCCGTACGCCCGAGGAGACGACGCCTATGGACAGGTACGAGCAGCCCTTCGCCACGAGCGTGGTCAGGGACCTGCACGACACCTCACTGGACGAGGTGCCCGAGTCCGCGCAGGAGTCGGCCATGGCAAGGATGCTCGCAGGTGGCGGAGAGCCGGTGGCCGCCTTCCAGTCGTCGCTCTGACCGGCCTGGCCGGAACGACGAGGGATCGTCCCGGTGACGGTGGCGGCGCGGCCCTTCCGCCAGTTCGTGATCAAGGTGCACAGCCGGTGCGATCTGGCCTGTGACCACTGCTACGTCTACCAGCACGCCGACCAGAGCTGGCGCGGGCGTCCGGTGACGATGTCCGAGGAAACGTTCCGTCGTGCGGCCGCGCGGATCGCCGAACACGCGGCCGCGCACCGACTCACCCGGGTGCACGTCGTCCTGCACGGCGGTGAGCCCCTGCTCGCCGGGCGGGAACGCCTGCGCGGCTTCGCCCGCACCCTCCGCTCGGCGCTGCACGGCGTGGCCGAACTCGACCTGCGCATGCAGACCAACGGCCTCCGCCTGGACGACGAGTTCTGCGCGATGCTCGTCGACGAGTCCATCGTCACCAGCATCTCGCTCGACGGCGACGAGGCGTCCAACGACCGCCACCGGATCAGGCGCGACGGCTCCGGCTCCTACCGCGACGTGGTCCGCGCGGTGCGGATCCTCGGCGCGCCGCCCCACCGCGCCGCCTTCGGCGGGCTGCTCTGCACGATCGACGTCGACAACGATCCGGTCGAGGTGTACCGGGCGCTGGCCGAACTCCGCCCGCCGGCCATCGACTTCCTGCTGCCGCACGCCACCTGGGAGTTCCCGCCGGCCCGCCCCGGCGGCGAGACCGACTACGCGGACTGGCTGATCGCCGTGCACAAGCAGTGGACCGCCGACGGCATGCCCATGCGCATCCGGATGTTCGAGTCCATCAGCCGGCTGACCCGAGGCCGTGGCAGCCTCACCGAGGCGCTGGGGCTGGGCAGTTCGGACCTGCTCGTGATCGAGACCGACGGTGCGCTCGAACAGGCGGACTGGCTGAAGACGGCCTACCAGGGAGCCCCGGCGACCGGGATGCACCTCGCCACCCACCGCCTGGAGGAGGCCGCCGAGCACCGGGGCATCCAGGCCCGCCGCGCCGGACTGGACGGGCTGAGCGCGCAGTGCCGCGCCTGCCCCGTCGTGTCGGTGTGCGGCGGCGGCCTCTACGGCCACCGCCACCGCGCCTCCAACGGGTTCGACAACCCCTCCGTCTACTGCGCCGATCTGCTGAAGATCATCGAGTACGTCCAGACCACGGAACGCGACGCCGCGGACGTTCGCCACGGCTGGCACGGTCTGTCCTGGACCCACTTCGACGAACTGGCCGCCGGATACGGCAGCGCGGCGGCCGTCCGCTCCCTGGCCGCCGCCCAGAACAGCCAACGCCGCGCACTGCTGGCGGCTGCCCGCCGCGCGGACAGCGAGGCACCGGGGCCCGGCCCGGGACTGACGGCGGGGCCGATCTCGGTCCCGGCGGGTGCGGGCGCGGCTCAGGGGGCCGGGGCGGCGAGGGCGGCCGGGCCGGTGGGCTCGGGGCCCGGATGGGAGGCGATTCTGGCGTTGCCGGCCGCCGCGTTGGACGTCCTGCTGGCTGATCCGTATCTCCGCGTCTGGGCCCTCGCGTGCGGACAGCCGGTGCGACGGCGGGCCGAGGGCCGTCCGGCCGAGGCCGCGCTGTCGGCCGTGGCACGCGTCGGCGGCCGGCTGACCCTGGCCGTCCCGCTGCGGCACGAGCCCGAGGGGTCGGCGATCCACCTCCCCGGCCTGGGCCGGCTGTCACTGGGCACCGACGGCCGCGACCGGCGCGCCGGGACGGTCACCGTGACGGCCGCCGACACCGCGCTCACCGTCGAAGGACGGACCCTGGGACAGGAGTTGCCCCCCGACGGCATGCGCTGGCAGCCACTGCGTCATCTGTCCGCCGACGGACTGCGAGTGGCCCTGGACGACCTCGACCCCTCCCGCGACTGCTACGGCTACCAGCCCCTGCCCCGCCTGTCCGAGGCCGAATTCCGACGGTGGGAGACGATGTTCGGCGAGGCCTGGCAGCTGATCAGGACCGAGTACGCCGAGTACGCGCAGGGCATCGCCGCCGGCCTGACCACCGTGACCCCGCTCGCGCCCGCGGCGTCCGGCGACGACGTCAGCGCCACCTCGCGGCACGCCTTCGGAGCGGTCGGTATCGCGCTGCCCCGCTCGGCCGAGGATCTGGCCATGCTGATCGTCCACGAGTACCAACACGTCAAACTGGGCGCGATGCTCGACATGTTCGACCTGCTCGACGGCCTCGACGACCGGCGCTACCGCGTGCTGTGGCGCCCCGACGCGAGGCCTCTCGACGCCATCGTGCAGGGCGCGTACGCCCACCTCGCGGTCGCCGACATCTGGCGGCTCAGGGTCCGCCGCGGTGCGGCCGGCGTCGGCCCCGCCCTGTACGAACGCTCCCGCGCGGAGGCGGACAAGTGGCGTACGGCCGTACTGGACGCCCTCGACACGGTGGCCGGAACCGGCTCCCTGACCGCCCTGGGACACCGCTTCGTGCGCGGGCTCCGGGGCGAGGCCGAGACCCTGGGCGGAGTGGCCGAAACCGGTCCGATCGCGGTCTGATGTCGCGCCAACTCCCCTTCCTGGCACCGGTGTCCGGTACAACTTGCTCCGGTCGACCCCTGGCACCCACAGTGGTTTTCGCGTTCCAATGGATCCTGGAGGAGATTCAGCGGTGATGCTCGGGGCGGGGAGACCCGAGGTGGGCGACGGGGGAGTGGAAAGGCGAGTCCATGATTCATCCGGCTTCTCAGGCGGCACCGGCGTCGGATTCCTCCGATCCGTACGTATTCTTCATGAGTTACGCACGGTTGCCGATGACGGGCACAAGGACCAGGAAAGACCCGTCGGATGTGGCGTTGGAGCAGTTCCACGCCCATTTATGCAGCGACATCATGCAGTTGACGGATCACGACGGCGAGGAATCGCCCGGATTCCTCGACCAGAGCATCGATCTCGGTGAGGACTGGCAGAGCAGACTCAAACACGCCCTGGCCACCTGCCGGGTGTTCGTGCCCATCTACACCAGCCGGTACTTCAAGAGGGAATGGTGCGGAAAGGAATGGGACGCCTTCGCACGACGTCAGGAGGAACAGCTTCGCACCCGGCCGTACACGGGCAACGCGATCATCCCCGTCCTCTGGGTGGGACAGCAGCATCTGACACTGCCGCCCGTCGCGGCGAAGGTGCAGTACGCTCACCCCGCCCTGGGTAAGGATTACCTACAGTCGGGCCTCTACGGGCTGAAGCAGGCGGGCCGCCATGCCAAGTACCGCAGCTCGGTGTGGGCGCTCGCCCAGATGATCGTCAAAGTGGCTCAGCAGACCAGCCTTGAACCGTGCGACGTGGAGCTGTTCAAAGACCTCCGCAACGTCTTCGAGGGGGAGTAGCAGGATGCCGATGTTCTTCATGAGCTATGCGCGGGTTCCTGTTCCCCGACACCGGGACGCCTCACAGGATCCCAACCGTCTGGTCTTCCGGTTCTTCGACGAACTGTGCGCCAAGGTGGCGCGGCGCGCGAGGGTGACGCAGGAGGAGGCCGGCTTCGTCGAACGGCCGGGGACACCGGGGGAGGAGTCGGTCCAGGCGCTGCTGGACTGCCAGGTCTTCGTTCCGCTGTTCTCCAAGCGGTACTTCAGCAATCCCCAGTGCGGTCGGCAGTGGACCGCCGTCGCCCAGGGGGTTCCCGAGGACCGGCCGAGCATCGTCCCGGTGCTGTGGACGCCGTACTCGCCCGCGTCGCTCCCGAAGAAGGTCACGGAGCCGTACCCGGAGGTGCTGGACGGCATCGGTGAGGCCGCCGAGAACTACGCGTCCATGGGACTGCACCGGCTGCTCGACCAGGCGCTCGACCTGTCCGAACGGCCTGACCCGGAGGACGAGGGCGCGGCGGACCGGTTGTCCGCACAGGTCGCCCAGGTGACCGACTGGCTGGCCCAGCGCATCGTCGACCTGGCGGCCACGGGTCCCGCGCGGCCGCGGACGCCGGGCGGCGAGGGAAGGGCGCCGCGGCCGGAGACGCTGGCGGGGCTGGACGACGCCTTCGCCGACCCGCCCTACGCCTCCCCGCTGCACATCACCGTGCTCGCCCCGACCGAGGAGGGGTTACCGGTCGGGCGTGACGGCGCGCGCTACGGACCGGGGGTGGACGACTGGCGCCCGTACGGCACGGCGGTGGGCCCGCTGGTCGAGCTGATGGAGGCGCTGGCCCGGAATCTGGGCTTCGAGCCCACCGTGAAGCCCTTCGACAAGTTCCAGACGGAGCTCAGGGACACGGAACTGCCGACCGCCCCATGGCTCCTGGTGGTGGACCCCTGGGCGCTGGAGAACTCCCAAATGGCGCGTCAGGCCAAGGAGTTCGACCGGGCCCGGCGGCCGTGGACGGCGGTGCTGAGTACTCTGGCGGGGGACGATCTGCAGACGAAGGAGCAGTCCGACCGGCTGCGCGGACTGCTGGCGGCGAACTTTCCCCGGTTCATCAGCGAGGGCCGGGTGGGCGAGCAGGAAGCGGTACGCGGGCTGGCCGGGGCGGATGTCTTCACCCGGTGGTTCAGCGAACTGGCTGAGGCAACCAAGATCCGCTACTTGCGGTACATTCACTCGCAATTGCCCCGGAGCGGCACTGGTGTCCGGGGCGTCCAGGATTCCGGTGCGGACCTGCCCCGACGGCCCGACACCGGCCGGGGCAACGGGGCATCGAGCGACGGCAGTCGCGTGGAGGGCAGGCCATGACCGGCGAGGACGCGCGCAGGATCATCACGTTCTACTCGTACAAGGGTGGTACGGGACGGACGATGGCGCTCGCCAACACGGCCTGGATCCTCTCCTCCGCGGGCAACCGCGTCCTCGTGGTCGACTGGGATCTCGACGCCCCCGGCCTGGACCGTTTCCTGCACCCCTTCCTGAGTGAAAGTCAGCTGCGGACCACCCCGGGCGTGCTCGAACTGGTCAGCCGGTCCACGCAGTTCGCGCGCTCGATGCAGAGCAGGGGCGACACCCTCCCGCAGTTCGAACTGGGTTCCGACTACGCGGGCGGGTCCGACCTGGAGGCGGCCGACGGGATCACCCTCAACAGCTGCCTCATCCAGGTCGACTGGAACTTCCCCTCGGGTGGTCAGCTCTACTACATGCCGGCGGGCACCAAGAACAAGGGCTATCTCTCGGCGTTCTCCCAGTTCGACTGGAAGGACTTCATGGACGGGCCCCTCGCCACCAGGTTCCTGGAAGGGCTCAAGCGCGAGTTCGTCGAGAACTTCGACTACGTCCTCATCGACAGCCGCACCGGGCTCAACGACATCTCCGACATCTGCACGGTCAACCTGCCGCACACCGTGGTCACCTGCTTCACCCCGAGCAGCCAGAGCATCGAGGGCGCCGCCGGGGTCGCCGAGCGCATCGACGGGATGCTGTACGGCAACCGGGACATCCGGATCCTGCCCGTCCCCATGCGGGTGGAGAACGCCGAGGCCGACCGGCTCGACGCCGCCCGGGGGCAGATCCAGTACCGCTTCGACCGCATCGTGCGCAAACACATCCCCGACCGGGACCCGGAGAGCTACTGGGGCAGTGTGGAGATCCCCTACCGGCCCATCTACTCCTACGAGGAGACGCTCGCCCCGTTCAGGGAGAAGCCGGGGGACCCCAAGAGCCTGCTCGCGGCCTACGAGAGACTCACCGAGGTCATCACGGACGGCCAGGTCGACTCGATGCCGCGCATCGACGAGTCGCTGCGTCACAAGACCCTCGACCGGTACACCCGCCACCGCCCGCCGCGGATCTCCGACGTGTACGTCAGCTTCGTCCCGCAGGACCGCAGTTGGGCCAACTGGGCGGGCGCGGTGCTGGAGCAGGCGGGCTTCAAGGTGCACCTGGCACAGGAAGGCACCACGGAGAGCTCGCAGGTGCGTGACGAGATCGAACGGGGCGTCGAGTCGGCCTCGCACACCCTGGTCATCTTCTCCGAGGCCTACCTCAGGTCGTCCCGTTTCCGCACCACCTGGGAGGCGGTCTACGCGGAGAGCGACCGGCGCGCGCACCAGCTGGTCTCGATGCAGGTCGACCAGATGTCGTTGGAGGCGCCCTTCACGGAACAGCTCGCCGACATGACGGGCTGCGACAACGGCGAAGCGGGCCGGGACGCCCTGCTGACCTGGTTCGGCCGAAGCGCCGACTCCCTGTCCCGCAACCACTTCACCGGCGACGAGCCGAAACTGCCCCGCTTCCCGAAGACCGAGCCCTCGGTCTTCGGCGTCCCCCTGCGCACGTCGTCCTTCACCGGTCGTACGGAACTCCTGGAGGGCATCCGGGAGAAGCTCTGGAAGGACGACACCCGGGCCCTGGTGCTCAAGGGCATGGGCGGGGTGGGAAAGACCCTGCTGGCCCAGGAGTTCGCCCACCGCTACAAGAGCGACTACGACGTGGTCTGGCACATCCAGGCCGAGCAGAAGATCCTGGCCGTCGAGCAGTACGCGGGCATGGCCGAGGAACTGGGCCTGCCCGCGCGCACCAACCCCACCGACACCGCCAAGATGGTGTACGAGGCGCTCAACCACGGTGACCGGTACGACAGTTGGCTGCTGATCCTGGACAACGTCCCCGAGGCGGACCACCTGCCCGAGTGGATGATGGACGGCCGCAGCGGCCACATCCTGGTCACCAGCCAGCGCGCCGAGGGCTGGGGACGTCACGTGGACACCGTGGACATCCCGGTGTTCGAGCGGAACGAGAGCATCGCCCACCTGCACAGCCGGCTGCCCGACTGCGGCTGGACGGAGGCCGACCAGATCGCGGAGGCCCTGGGCGACCTGCCGATCGCGATCGAACGGGCCGCCGCCTTCATCGAGCAGACCCGGGCCGACGTACGCGACTACATCAAGAAGCTCCAGCCGCAGGCCACCGGAGCCCCCGACGACAACTCGGTGGGCGCGGTCGTCAAGTCCGGTACGAACACCTGGGAGTTCGGCCTCAAGCAGCTGCGGGAGAGCTTCCCGCCGGCGGTGAAACTGCTGCAGATCTGTTCGTACTACAGCCCCGAGGAGATCTCCATGGATCTCCTGGAGGGCTATGAGGTCTCCCGCGCGCTGGGCGGGGTGCGCACGGTCTCCCGCGCCTACAAGGAACTCAGCAAGTTCTCCCTCGTCACGCTGGACCGCAAGGCCCGGAGCGTGACGGTGCACCGGATGATGCAGAGCGCGATGCGGGAGGAGATGACCGCCGAGGAGCGCGAAGCGGCTCAGCAGGCCGTCTACCGCTCGCTGATCGCCGCCCGGCCCAGCGGGGACGACCCGGAGAACCCCAATACCTGGGAGAAGTACCGCATCATCTGGCCGCACCTCGGTACTCCCTGGGCGGAGCGGGCCCCCGACGAGGGCATCAAGGAACTCTATGTGGACCGGGTCCGTCAGCTGCGCCGCCGGGGCGAGCTGAGCCAGGCCATGGACTACAGCCTGCGGCGCGTGGCCGCCTGGTCCGCGGAGGAGTCGCCCGACGAACGCTGGACGCTGCACATGCGCTTCCAGATCGCCAACGTCCTGCGCGCCCAGGGCAAGTACGAGGAGTCCCTCGCCCTGGACCAGGAGGTCCTGGAGCGGCAGTTGGAGGTGCTGGACGACATCGACGACCAGCACATCCTGATGACGACCAGCAGCATCGCCGCCGACCTGCGCGGTCTGGGACGGCTGACCGAGGCCCTGCAGTACGACGAGGAGACCTACCGCAGATACGACCAGAACTACGGCGAGGACAACGCGCGCACGCTCAGCGCGGCCAACAACCTCGCCGTCGCCCTCAGACTCTCCGGCAACTACTACCGCGCCCGCGATCTCGACCGCAGAACACTGGAACTCCGTGAGGCGATCCAGCTCCACGACCACCCCCTGACCATCGAGTCGGCGGTGAACCTGGGCCGTGATCTGCGTGACTGTGGCGACTACGACGAATCCGTCGCGCTGCTGCGGCGAGCCTACGAGCGCTGTCTGCGCAATCCCCGCCTCACCCAGGGCTCACCGACCGTGCTGAACACGGCCAAGGGACTGGCCGGTTCCCTGCGCAGGGCCGGCCGGGCGGCGGAGGCCGAGGAGCTCGTACGGCATGTGCTCAGAAGCACTCCGGACGGCGAGAAGTCGACGTCGGAGGAGCTGCTGCTGGAGATGAGCCTGGCCGGGGACATGGCCGCCCAGGGCCGGGTCGACGAAGGACTCGATCTGATCCGCAGGGTCCAGGAGAACCTGAGGGACAAGCTGGGGGAAGGGCACTCCCACACGGTGGCCTGCTCGGTCAACCACGCGGTGCTGCTCCTGCACGACATCGGGTCCATTCACCCTCAAGCGGCGGGCGAGGCACAGGAGTTGCTGCGCAGGGCCCAGGCCAGGTTCACCGAACTCAACGGCGAACGGCACCCGTTCGCCCTCATCTGCCACGCGAACCTGGCCGTCGCGGAGGCGGCGCTCGGCAGCTGGGAGAACGCCCGCAGGATCAGCGCCGCGTCGTACGAACTGCTCAAGGAGAATCTCGACCCGCTGCACCCGTCGACACTGACCTGTGCCGGGAACCACGCCGTCGCCCTCAGTCATCTGGGCCAGGCCGACGAGGCCCGCACCAAGCACCACGACGCGCTGGCCGCGCTGAGCAAGCGCATCGGCAGGGACCATCCCCGTGTGCTGGCCCTGAAGGACTGGAAACTCAGCTGCCTCGACCTGGAGCCGCACCCGATCTGATCCGGAGCCGCGTCCGATCTGACCGGGCGCCGCACCCGGTCTCGGGCGCCGTACCCGGTCTGATCGGGAGGCGCGTCCGGTCTAGGAGGGCCCGGCCGTGTTCCGGGCCCAGGCCAGCACCTGGGGCAGGGCGGGCAGCGCCGCGAAGTGGGCCGCGGAGGGCTGCAGCATGGCCTTGGCCGAGGGGATCTTCCTGGCCAGCCAGTGGAAGTGGGCGACCGGGGCGAAGATGTCCCGCTCGCCGTGCCACAGCATCACGGGCACGGAACCGTCGATGTCCTTGAGGTCGAAGCCCCAGGGCCGGCGGAACGCGACCAGGTCGTCCACCCAGCCCATCGGCGCGCGGGGGTCGACCTCCTCCCCCTCGCCCACCGCGGACAGGTAGTTCCGCAGGAGGTGCTGTCGGATCCCGGCGTCCTCGACGATCACCCGGTCCACGCTCGGCATCTCGTCGCGCAGGGACGCGAGGAACACGGTGGGGTCGCGCCGGATGGTCTCGGCGTTGCGGGCCAGCAGCGCGCCCAGTTCGGTCACATCGGGTGCGTGGCGTCGCAGCAGCTCGTAGGTCGACACATTGGACTCGGACATCTCCTTGCGCCAGTCGGGCCAGTCGAGTCCGTCCACGGCACTGTCGCCGGGGCTGTCGTCGTCGCTGTCGGGCTTCGGCGGAGCGAGCGAGACTAACGCCGCGACGCTCGCCACCTGGCTGCCCATGTTCCGTGCCGCGCAGGCCAACGCGTGCGGTGCGCCGCCCGATCTGCCCACCACGGAGTACTTCTTGAGGTCCAGGTCCTCGGCGATGGCGGCGACGTCCTCGGCGGCGTCGACCACCCGGCGGCGCTCGTGGCGGTCGGAACCGCCGTACCCCGGCCGGTCGTAGGCGATGAGGCGCACTCCGAGCTTGTGCAGGTCGAAGGTGCGCAGTCGGGGCCCGAGTCGGCTTCCGGGAGTTCCGTGCAGCAGAAACACCGGGTGTGCGTCCGGATCGCCCCAGGTCTCGTAGGCGATCGTCCGTCCGCCGGACGGCGTCTTCACTGTCTTAACCACCCGATGCCCTCCCGTGCCAGCGGCTGTGGAGTGAAGCGCGGGACCTCCCAGCATTACGCATGGAAAGCCCCGCTCCTAGTAGCTGCTCAGCCGTTCTGGCTTCATATGGCAAGAATTGGGTAAACGTGGGCCGCTCGGCTGTTCACGGCCCAAGGTAGTGCACCGGGGCACGGGTCGCCGGACGAGCGGCGAATTCGTGGTGGCCGTACGCGTCATGGGATATGCCGCCTCACCGTGCTCCCGAGGGCCTTTCCGCCCCTCCGTGATGCCCGGCACCTGGGTGAAGGCGCGACCACCCGTAAGGAGCAGTACGGACGCTGACGTTCCGGCAAGTGGTGTGTCTCACGCCCCCGTGGCGGGCTCGGGGCGGTGCACACCACGGGGCCGGTAGCCCAGGGCGTCGGAGCGGCCCAGCAGATCGGCCAGCAGCCAGACGATGGCCAGCCACATCTCGGTCCCCTGCAGCCCCGGTTCCGGGCCCGGTCCCGCCGTACCCGGTCCGAACCCGAACCCCTTTCCGTCCTGCCAGCGGGCGAGGACGGCCGTGAGTCGCTGTTCGGCCCACCCGCGGATCTCGGCCGACCGGTAGCCGCCGTCGCTTCCGCCCCCGCCGCTCAACTGCCGTGCGCACAGCCACAACGGATGGGCGACGTCGAGGACGTTGCAGGCGTTCTCCCGGCCCGCACCGAAGTAGCGGGTGTCACGGGCGTGGTCCAGTACCGCGTCCACGACCCGTTCCGGATGCGGGACGGGTACCCCGAACTGTGCGAAGGAACCCCGGGTGAGCCGGTAGTAGCCGTTCACCACCTGGAGGCGGCCGGCGCCGGTGGAGGGGGTTCCCCACATGCCGGTCCAGGGGTCGGCGCGGGTGAGGAGCCAGCCGAAGAGGGCTTCCAGGGTGCCCGGGACGAGGGCCGCGCCGTCCGGGTGCCGGCGGTTCCAGTGGGCGGCCGTGGCCCAGGAGTCGATCCACGCGCCCGCTTCCCAGGCGCCGTCGCGCCACGGCAACCGCTCCAGCCGGGCGACGAGTTGATGGGCCGTCATGTCGCGCACGCCGCTGATGGGTTGGGGGAGGGCGCCGCCCAGGAGGTCCAGGGCGTAGCCCACCGACAGGACGTGGTAGAGCGCCGGGCCCTCGCCGGTGAAGCCGTCGGCGTCCATGGGAGGCAGTCGCTCGCCGAGTTCGGGTACGAGGCCGGTGTCCCGGTCCTGGAGGGACGCCAGGCGCTCGATGTGTTCCGCCCTGTCGAGCTGTGCGGGGGCGGCCGACAGCAGCAGGTCGGCGATCTCCACGGCGTCGCAGTGGGCCCGCACGGTGGGGGCGACGCCGGGCCGGTCCACGTACCGGTCACCGTCCCAACAGCGGGCGAGCAGGTCGGCGGCCTGTGCCCGAGCGGCATCACCGAACCGCGCCAGGCCCTCGGGGCCGGCCGTTCCCGCTCCCGTTCCGGCGGTCTCCCGCTTCGGACCCGTCGGCTCCCGTCTGTCCCGTATGGGGCGGGCCGGGTTGCCCGCGGCCACCGTCCAGGCCGGTACGTCCTTCGTCACCACGGCGCCCGCGCCGATCACGCAGTGGTCGCCGATCGTCACGCCGTCCACGATCACCACGTGCGAGCCGATCCAGACGTCGTCGCCGACGGTGATGCCCCGGCTGGTCTGGGGCTGCCGGTGGATCGGCCGGTCGGGGTCCATGGAGTGGTTGAAGGCGAGGAGGGAGGTGTGCGCTCCGATGCGTACCCCGGTGCCGAGAGAGACGGTGCCGCGGGCCACGGTGAAGGGGTTCAGGGTGCAGTCCGTGCCGGTGGTCAGGGTGCCGGTGACATAGGCGTGGGCGGCGATGTACGAGTCGTCGCCCAGACGGAGGAGGTCGGGGAGGACCGCCGCCGACTCGGCCACGTAGCAGCGCTCGCCCACCTCGCTGTCGCCGTCGAGCGACCCCTGCCGCTCCCGCTGCGCGGCCCGCTCCTCCTCCGTCGCCTCCTTCTCGAACAGCCAGGGGCAGTGGTCGAAGCGGGCCGCCCGGCCGAGGCTGTCGGGCTGGTCGGGGCGTTCGGCGTCGGCGAAGGGCTGCGAGGGCGGCGGCTGTCGATGGTCCATGGGCGCACGCTAGGCAGACCCGCGTCCCGTGCGGAAGAGGGTGATCACCCATCGGGCACCGCATGGCCACCCGAGGAGCGGACGGCCCCTTTGTCCCTTTAAATGCTTTTGTCGTGTCAGAGGCTTGTCGGTGTCGCCCCGGGATGGGTCCATGCGCATGAGTTCGAACGCCGCTCCGGTCGTCGCGCCCGTCGCCGTCCCGGCGGCCGGGCCGACCGCGGGACCCGGCCCCGTCGCCGTGGTCGCCGGAGCCTTCGCGCTGGCCCAACTCCTGCTCGTACCACCGGGGATGGGCCTCGGCTGGGACGAGACCGTGTACGTCAGCCAGGTCAGCCCGCACGCGCCGGCGGCGTTCTTCAGCGCCCCGCGCACCCGGGGGGTGCCGTTGCTGGTGGCCCCGGTGGTCGTCTGGACGTCCTCCACCGTGGTGCTGCGGGTGTATCTGGCGGTGCTGTCGGGCGTGGCGCTCCACCTCGCCCTGTACGCCTGGCGAGGACTCTTCCCGGCCCGGGTGCTCGCGGCCGCCGGCGCGCTCTTCGCGACCCTGTGGGTGACCCTCTTCTACGGTCCGCAGGCCATGCCCAACTACTGGGTCGCGGTCGGCGCGCTCGGCTGCGTGGGGTGCTTCCTGCGGGCGCGGAACGATCCGGGGGACCGGACGGCACTGTGGGGCGCGGGCGCGGCCACGGCGCTGATGGCGTGGATGCGGCCCACCGACACCGTCTGGGTGACCCTCCCGCTGTTCGCGCTGCTGCTGGCCGTACGGCGGTGGCGGCGGCCTCGGCTTCTGGGGGTGATGGCGGCCGGCCTCGGCACCGGGGCCGTCGCGTGGGTCGTGGAGGCGTACGCGCAGTTCGGCGGCCCGGCCCGGCGGCTCGCCGACGGGTCGCGGATCCAGGGCGGGCTGGGCTGGAACATCGCCGTCGACGACCAGCTGCGCGGCCTGGTGGGGCGTACGCTGTGCCGGCCGTGCACCGGCGACCTGCCGCACCCGGCGGTCATCGCCTGGTGGTTCGTCCTGCCGGTGCTGGCCGCTCTCGGCCTGGCCGTCGCGGCCCGGGCCGGGCGCCCGACGCCCACGGCGGTGCCGCTGGTCTGCGCCGCCACGGCCGCCGTCCCCTACCTGTTCCTGATCGGGTACGCCGCTCCGCGCTTCCTGCTGCCCGCGTACGCCCTGCTCGCGATCCCGGTCGCCGACGCGCTGCTGGACCTCGTCAGGGGGCCGGGCGGGGCCTGGCGACCGGTCGTGGGGGCCGTGGTGGGGCTCGGGCTCGTCGGGCATCTGGCGGTGCAGTACGCGGTGCTGGAGCGCACCGTCACACGCACCACCGCGTTCCACCGCGACTGGGGCCGTGTCGCCGCCGAGCTGCGGCGCCTCGGAGTGCGGCCGCCCTGCCTGCTGACCGGCGACTACGCCATCCCCATCGCCTACTACGCGGGCTGCTCCTCCGCCCACACCAGCGGCAACAACGCCAACATCACCCGGGACGGCATCCTGCGCACCGCCGACCGCATGCCGGTGGCGGCACTCGTCGCACCGGGCGGCGGAGCGCCCGAGTTCGCGCGGGCGTGGCCGGAGCACCGGGTCGCGGGGTTCCGGCTGCGTGTGGCGCCGCCCGGGGGACGGGCGCTCACGGGGCCTTGAGGGAGGCGTCGGTGGTGAAGCCGTCCTTGACCTTGTCGAAGACGGGGCGGTAGACGTCCCAGTCGAGGTCGGGGGCCGAGAGGTAGATGTCGTACTCGCGTTCGCCCTCGCGGCCGTATCCGAGGTCGATGGCGCGGAAGGCCCGGGCCCGGCCCTGGAAGGTGAACTCCCAGACGGCCGCCGGTTCGCCGCGGAAGGTGGTCCGCTGCATCCGCAGACGCCGGTACGAGTCCGGGTAGTTGATCTTGGTGTTCGCCTCGATGTCCTCGAAGTGGGCCTCGGGGTGCGAGCCGGCGGGGTCCACGACGCCGATGGTGAGTTCGACCAGTTTCGTCTCGTCGGTGTAGGTGACCGACTCGGACGTCCGCTTGCCGGCCCGCCAGCCGTCCGGGACGGGGAAGGAGATCCCCAGGGTCTTGTCCCTGACCAGGTGATAACCGGCGGGTACGGGCGAGGGGGAGTGGGTGGGGGCGGCGGAGGTGCCGTCCTTCGGGGAGGTGGGTTCCCCGGCGGGGTTCGACACGAGGTAGAGCGCGGCGCCGGCGACCGTCGCGGCCACGGTCACCGCGACGGCGACCGGGACGAGGAGCCGACGTCTCCTGCGGCCGCCGTGCTCCGGCCGTCCGCCGTCCGAGGGGCCGCCGTGGTCGGCCGGGGGCATGCCCTGGCCCGTGTGCCGACCGCCGATCCCGCCACCGGCGACGTCGACGCCGACCGTGCCACCGCCGGTCGCGCCACGGCCGGTCGCGTCGCTGTCGTACGAGCGCGTGCTACCCCCGGCCGGGCCTCCGGCCATCGGCGAAGGCATCGGGCCCGCTGTCGGCACCGGCGTCGGCGTCGGTATCGGCAGGGCCATGGTCGCCTGGCCGGAGATGACGGCGCGCAGTGCCCGTTCCGTCTGCTCGGTGGTGGGCCGGTCGGCGGGGTCCTTGGCCAGGAGGGCCTCGATGAGGGGCTCCAGGGCACCGCCCCGCTTCAGGGGCTCCAGCGGGTCCACGGCGATGGCGTACGCGGCCTCCATCGCGGTGAGGCGGCGGAACGGCGGCCGGCCCTCGACCGCCTGGTAGAGCGTGGCCCCGAGGGCCCACAGGTCCGAGGCGGGGCCGGGCTTCTGGCCGCGGATGCGCTCCGGGGCCATGTAGTGGATGGAGCCGACCATCTCGCCGGTCTTGGTGAGGGTGGAGGCGTCCGCCGTCATCGCGATGCCGAAGTCGGTGAGCACGATCCTGCCCTCGGCGCCGAGGAGGACGTTGCCGGGCTTCACGTCACGGTGCAGGACACCGGCGGCGTGCGCGGCGCGCAGCGCGGCGACCATGCCCAGACCGATACGGGCCGCCTCCTCGGGCGGGACGGTCCGGCCGTCGGTGAGGAGGTCGGCGAGGGTGGGCGCCGGGACGTACTCCATGACGATGCAGGGCCGGCCGTCGCCGGAACCACTCGGGGCGCGGCCCCGGCCGCCGTCCAGGGGGTCGCCCGCGTCGGCGTCCAGGTGGTCGTCCACCACGTCGTGCACGACGATCACGTTCGGGTGCGCGATCCGGGCGGCGCTGCGGGCCTCGCGGCGCGTGCGCTCGTACAGGGTGACGAGGTCGTCGGGCGACAGGTGCGGCTGCACGTGCAGGCGCTTCACCGCGACCTGGCGGTCGAGGACCTCGTCACCGGCCCGCCACACGGTGCCCATGCCGCCGCGGCCTATCTGCTCCGTGAGCCGGTAGCGCCCGGCGACGAGCCGCCCTACGTCCGACACCACGTGCCCTCCGCCAGCCCTGCGTACGTTCGATTTGCCTCGTCACCATAACCGGCCCCGGGTAAGGAGCAGGGAGGAGGACCACTCCGGGACGGTGGGACGGCGGGAGCGGCGGACCGGGTGGGGCGGCGGAACCGGCGGACCGGGCGGGGTGGCAGGGGCGGCGGACCGGACGGGGCGGGCCGGCTCGCGGTGGGGTGTCGGCGGGTGTTCGGCGTACCGTCGTGACTGTGGACTCCACGGCTGACGGTCTCGTGGCCCGTGTCGCGCGTGAGCTCGTCCCCCGAGCGGACGAGCTGACCGCCGAGGTGGAGCGATGCCTGCGCCGCGAGATGCCCGAACTGTGGGCGCACCCCGACGCCATGACCGTGGACAACGTCGCCGAGCACGTCGTCGCGGGACTGTCCGCGCTGCGGTACGGCGTCGCACCGGGTGGCATCGAGGCACCGTCCGCCGGACTGGAGCGGGTACGCCGTGTCGCCCGGCACGGGATCCCCGTGAGCACGGTGCTGCGGGCCTTCCGGCTCGCCCAGGGCATCATCCTCGACCACCTGCTGGCGGAGATGCCCCGGTGCACCGACGACGCCGCCCTGATCAGCGAGGCCGCGCGCAGCCTGATCGCGTCGGCGACCGGATACCTGGACCGCGCCTCCGAGCAGGGCGTCGTGGCCTACGAGGAGGAGCGGGACCGGCGACTGCGCTGGCGGCTGTCCATGGTGAACGAGTCGAGCGTCCGCATCGGCACCACGCTGGACATCGCCCGCACCACGCAGGAACTGGCCGACTTCGCCACCGAGCACTTCGCCGACCTCGTCACCGTCGACCTGCTGGACTCCGCGCTCGGCGGCGCCCAGGAGACACCGCCGGACGACCCGCCGAGGTCGCCCGTGCTCCACCGGGTCGCGCAGCGGTCGGCCGCCCGCCCCGGCGCGGACGCCGCGCCCACGCCCCGGCTGCCCCACACCTTCCCGCCCGGCTCCCCGCAGGCCCGCGCCCTGGCCACGGGCCAGCCCACCAGACACCGCCTCGACGGCGGCAGCCGGGGGCCGTACGCGGCCGCCGAGCCCGCGGGCGGCGGGTGCGCCGGGGCCGGAGGCGAGGGCCGGGGCATGGCCGACAGGGGCGGTCGCGGGGGCAGCGGCGGGCGGGCCGAAGGCGAAGTCGCCGGGCGTGCCGTGGACGGCGGCCGTGGCGGTGGGCGGCCGGTGCACTCCACGCTGGTGGTGCCGTTGCGGGCGCGGGGGGCCACGCTCGGTGTCGCCCAATTCTGCCGGGACCGCGATCCCGACGCGTTCGACGACGAGGATCTGCTGCTCGCACAGGAGATCACGGCGAGGGCGGCGATCGCCGTCGACAACGCCCGCCGCTACACCCACGCCCGCGCCACCGCCCTCACCCTGCAGCGGAGTCTGCTCCCGCGCCGCACCCCGCGGCAGTCCGCCGTCGACGTCGCCTTCCGCTACCTCCCCGCTGACGCCCAGGGTGGTGTGGGCGGCGACTGGTACGACGTCATCCCCCTCTCGGGAGCCAGGGTCGCCCTCGTCGTGGGCGACGTCGTGGGGCACGGCATCCACGCCGCCGCCACCATGGGGCGCCTCAGGACCGCCGTACGCACCCTGGCCGACATCGATCTGCCGCCCGACGAACTCCTCACCCACCTGGACGACGTCGTGCTCCGCCTCGCCGCCGAGGTGGAGGAGGACGACGCGGGCGACGCGGGCGACGCGGGCGACGCGGACGACAGGGACGGCAAGGGCGACGCGGGCGACGAGGGGGCCGCCACCGCCACCGCCGCGACCGCCGTGGCCGACGCGACCGCCGTCGCCGATGCCGGGGGCGGGGACATCGGGGCCACCTGCCTCTACGCCGTGTACGACCCCGTGTCGCGCCGCTGCACCCTCGCGCGCGCGGGGCATGTGCTGCCGGCCGTCGTCGGCCGGGACGGCACCGTCGACATCCTGGAGCTGCCGCCGGGCCCGCCGCTCGGTCTGGGCGGGCTGCCGTTCGAGGCGGCGGAGTTCGAGCTGCCGGAGGGCAGTCTGCTCGCGCTCTACACCGACGGTCTGATCGAGGCGCGGGACCACGACATCGGCGCGGGCCTGGCCCGGCTGCGCGCCGCCCTGGCCCGGCCGGCGCCCTCTCTGGAGGCCACCTGCGACGCCGTCCTCGAAGCGCTGCTCCCGGCCACGCCACCCGACGACGTGGCCCTGCTCCTGGCCCGGACCCACGCCCTCGGCGCGACCCAGGTCGCCACCTGGGAGCTGGAGGCCGAACCCGCCGCCGTCGCGCGGGCCAGGGCGTACGTCACCCGGCAGCTGGCCGCGTGGGGCCTCGCGGAGCTGGAGTTCACCGCCGAGCTGGTGGTCAGCGAACTCGTCACCAACGCCATCCGCTACGGCCGGCCCCCCGTCCGGCTGCGGCTCATCCACGACCGCACCCTGATCTGCGAGGTCTCCGACTCCGGCGGCACCACCCCCCACCTGCGCCGCGCCCGGGGCTACGACGAAGGCGGCCGAGGCCTCCTCCTGGTCGCCCAGCTCGCCGAGCACTGGGGCACCCGCCGCGCCCGCCAGGGCAAGACGGTCTGGGCCGAACTGCACGACTCCGCCGACCTCGCCCTCCCGGAGGCGGCCGCCCTCTAGCGGCGTGCGGTCAGTCGTCGGGTCACATGTGGACCACGGGGGCGGCGTCGGGGTCGTGGACGGGGGCGCCGCGCCGGTAGAGCAGGAAGCTGACGACGACACCGGCCACGAAGAAGAGGGCGGACCACCAGTACGCGGTCGAGTAGGCCTCCAGACCGGCCTGGGCGACGACGGCGGGGTCCTTCGGGTTCCGGCCGACCAGATACTCCGCGGCGGCGCTGGTGGAGAGGGTGTTGAGCAGGGCGGTGCCGAGGGAGCCGCCGACCTGCTGCATGGTGTTGACGGCGGCGGAGGCGACACCCGCGTCCTCGGCGGCCACCCCGTCCGTGGCCAGACTCATCGCGGGGGCCATGATCAGCCCGAAGCCGAGTCCGGCGAGGACCAGCGGCGGCAGGATGTCGGTGGTGTACGAGCTGTGCAGATCGAGGGCGGTCAGCCAGGCCATCGCGGCGGCGGCCATGCCCATGCCCAGCGGGACCACCGGCTTGGGGCCGAGGCGCGGTACGAGCACCGTGGACGCGAGCGTCGAGGTCAGCATCAGCCCGGCGATCATGGGCAAGAAGGCCAGACCGGTCTCGATGGGCGTGTAGCCGAGGCTCTGCTGCAGGTAGTAGGTGAGGAAGAGGAAGACACCGAACATGCCGGCGCCGATGATCAGCACGGAGACGAACGACGCGCCGCGGTTCCGGTCGAGCAGGACGCGCAGGGGCAGCAGCGGATGCGGCGAGCGGGTCTGCCACACCGTGAACGCGGCCAGCAGGACCGCCCCGGCGAGCAGGAAGCCCCAGGTGGCCGGGGCGTCCCAGTCGTGGCTCTCGGCGTTGGAGAAGCCGTAGACCAGGCAGAACAGTCCGGCGGAGACCAGGACCGCGCCGGGTACGTCGATCCTGGCGGTCCTGTCGCGGCTGCCGCGGCCGAGCAGGACCAGCCCGCCGACGAAGGCCGCCGCGGCGAAGACGAGGTTGACGTACAGGGTCCAGCGCCAGTCGAGGTGCTCGGTCAGGACGCCCCCGAGCAGCAGGCCGACGGCACCGCCGGCGCCCGCGATCGCGCCGTAGACACCGAAGGCCCTGCCGCGCTCCCTGGGGTCGGTGAACGTCGTGGTCAGCAGCGACAGGGCGGCCGGGGCGAGCAGCGCCCCGAAGAGGCCCTGGCCCGCCCGGGCGGCGACGAGCATCTCGAAGCTGCCGGCCGCGCCGCCGACGGCGGAGGCGACGGCGAAGCCCACCAGCCCCACCAGGAAGGTCGGCTTGCGGCCGAACAGGTCCGCCGCGCGGCCCCCGAGCAGCAGCAGGCTGCCGAAGGCGAGGGCGTAGGCGGTGACGATCCACTGCCGGTCGCCGTCCGAGAAGCCCAGGTCCTGCTGGGCCGAGGGCAGCGCGATGTTCACGATCGTGGCGTCCAGCACCACCATCAGCTGGGCCAGGCCGATGACGGCGAGGATCCACCAGCGGTGGCGGTGCGGCGGGTCGACGGTCGCCGGGGGCGGCGGGGGTCCGGACGTGCCGGTCCGGGTGCCGGAGACGGTTCGAGGCATGACGGAACTCCTGAGGAGGCGAGGGTTCGGGAAGCCGCGGCGTTGCGGGAAGCCACGGCGGGCGAGCGGGGCGACGACCCGCTCTGACACCTGTCAGATTAACGGTAATCTGACAGGTGTCAAATAACGGGCCCGTGGGTCCCTAAAATGGGCGCGGACCACCCGCACCGCCTACGGGCAGGCGCCCGAGCGATGGAGACAAGCGTGGGAGCACGAGCCGAATCCGCCCGTCGGCCGGGACGTCCCGGCGCGGACACTCCCGCCCTGCCGGAGGAGGAGAGCATCCTCCGGCGCGGCCTGGAGGCCTTCGCCGAGCTGGGCTACGACCGGGCGTCCGCCCGCGAACTCGCCCGCCGCCTGGGCGTCAGCCACAACTTCATCAACGACCGCTACGGCTCCAAGGCCGCGTTCTGGCGCGCGGTGGTGGACTCCGCCCTGGGGGCGCAGGTGGCCCGTATGCCCGCGTCCGACCCCTCGCTCGACGACGAGGAGAACCTGCGGCGGCTGATCACCGCCTTCTACCGGACCGCCGCCGACACCCCCCTGGTCGGCCGTCTCTTCGTCGACGAACTCAACCAGGACACCGAGCGGTTGGACTACCTCTACGACAACTACATCGGTGTCGTCGTGGGCGAGATGGCGTCCTGCGTCGATCGTCTCGTCGCCGCCGGACGGATGGCCCCCGTCCCGATGGACGTGCTGTTCTTCGCCGTCGTCCCGACGGTCTCCGGCATGCTCGACGTGCCCCTCGCCCGCCGCCTCGGCCGCACCGACGCCTCCTCTCCCGAACGGATCGCCGCCACGGCGGAGTCACTGGCGTCGCTCGTGCTCGACGGGTTGCTCGGGACGGGCGGGAAGGGGCGCTCCTGAGTCCGGGGCCGTCCTGCCGGGGCCCCGGGAGGTCACTCCGCGTGGGCCGGGATCCGCAGCTCCACCTCCCAGCCGCCGTCGGCCGTCGGGCCCGACTCCAGGGTGCCGCCGAGGAGTTCGGCGCGTTCCCGCAGCCCGACGAGGCCCTGCCGGGAACCGGGGAGCGGCAGGGAAGGGCGGACGGCGGGAGTGTTGGTGACGGTGGCACCGAAGGACGCGCCGTCGTCGGCACACCACAGCCGTACGGTGGCGGTGGCGCCCGGGGCGTGCTTGCGGACGTTGGTGAGGGCCTCCTGCACCGTGCGGTAGACGGCGCGCTGGGCGGGGGTGCCGATGTCCGGCGGGAGTTCACCCGTCAGGTCGGTCTCGATCCCGCTGGTGGTGACCAGCCGGTGGAGGTCGGCCAGGGTGGGCTGCGGCGTGAGTTCCGTGGCCCGGCCGCCGGAGGCGCGCAGCAGGGTCACCATGTGGCGCAGTTCGTCGAGCGTGTCGACGCTGAGGGAACGGATGGTGCGGGCGCCCTCCTTGGCCTCCGGGTCCCGGGCGGCGACCTGCAGCGCGCCGGCCTGCACGGCGATCAGGCTGACCTGGTGGGAGACGACGTCGTGCATCTCACGGGCCAGCTGGGCGCGTTCGCGGGCGAGCACGGCCTGCGAGTGCAACAGCCGCTCGTGTTCCCGCGCGTCCTCGATCTCGACCAGCCGGCCCGCCAGGTCCCGCCGCGCCTGCACGAGTTGGCCCAGCAGGACGGGGGCGGCGGCGGTGGCGAGTTGGTAGAAGAAGAACACGACCGTCCAGTTGCGGTCGTGCGAGCTGACGTCGTTCAGCGGCCAGGGGGTGGCGGAGGCGAGCGCGAACAGCACGGCGCACATGCCGAGCAGACGGCGGTCGCGTGACCGTTCCGCCAGGGTGAACAGGGCCGCGAACGGGGCGAACATGACCTCCAGCAACAGGGCGGCCGGCAGCGTGCACGCGAAGACCGCGAGCGGGAACCGCCGACGCAGCGCGAGGGCGGCACAGCCCCCGGCCGCGATCGCCGTGGCGAGGGGCGAGGCGTCCCACAGGTTGAGCACGAGGTCGACGACCGCGATCGCGACGACCGCGGCGTCCACCACCGGCTCCGGCACCCGGGCCCACCACGCCCCCGGTCTCCGCGAGGTCATCGGCCCGCCTCCGGCGAGCACCGCGAGCCGCCGTCGAGCAGCCCGGCCCGCTGTGCGAGCAGCGCGGCCTGCACCCGGCTGCTCACCCGCAACTTGCCGAGGATCGCGCTGACATGATCTTTCACCGTGCCCGCGCTGAGGTGGACACGGGCACCGATGTCGGCGTTCGACAGACCCTCCGCGATCAACACGAGCACCTCCCGCTCGCGTCCGGTGAGCCGTCCCACACGGGCGGCCTCCAGGTCGTCGACTGCCTGGCCCCCGGGGTGGCTCTGCCAGACGGCCCGGGAGGCCTTCGGTGACATCACCACCCCGCCGGCCGTCAACGTCCGCACCAGCTGGGCGAGTTGCTCGGGCTCGGTGTCCTTGAGCAGGAAGCCGGCCGCGCCGGACCGCAGCGCGGTGAGGATGTACTCGTCGGCGTCGAACGTCGTCAGCATCGCCACCACCGGCGGTTCCGGCAGCGCGCGCAGTTCCCGCAGCACGGTCAGGCCGTCGACGTCCGGCATCCGGATGTCGAGCAGCACCACGTCCGGCGCCTCCCGCCGCACGGTCTCGACCGCGTCCGCGCCCGTCGCCGTCGCGACGACCTCGATGTCCTGCGCCGCGCTCAGGATCAGCTTGAAGCCGGACCGCACCAGGGCCTCGTCGTCGACCACCATCACCCGGATCACACGCGTCCCGCCTCGTCGTCCCGTGCGCGCGCCGCCGCCCGCACCTCACCGTCCACTGCCACCCCTCCGACCGTAGAGCGGCACCGCCCCCGAACGACGACCGGGCCCCACACTCCCGCCACTCGGGGGGAGCGTTCCAGCCGTACGGGGGGAGAGCGGGGCCGACGCCGGGGCGGACGACAGGAGGGGCTGCGGCTCTCCGGGGCTCTGCGAGGCCGAGCCGAGCCGCCGCTACGGATCCGCCGACCGGTGGCTTTCGGTGGCCTCCGTGGGCGTCCCGGTGGTCCCGGTGGCTCGCGGAGGCGGGCCGGTCAGTCCCGGCGCAGCGGCACCGTGTCGAGCAGCTCGACGGCTGTCCGCCGGGCCGGGGTGGCCGTCAGTTCGGCGAGGTGGCGGAAGGTCTCCTCGGCCGGGCGGGCGGGCCAGTCGGACGGGAGGTGCCGGGCGGGGAGCCGGGGGTCGGTGCGGATGGTCCACAGCCACTCACTGACCAGCCGCAGCCGGGTGCCGATCGGATCGCCGCCCGGGCCGGCCCCCGATCCCAGGAGGGCCGTCCAGCGTTTGTCGAAGGTGACGTAGCGGGCGGCGATGCTCTCCAGGTCCCAGGTGTCGCGGATCATCAGCTCGATGTCGGTGGCCACGTCCGCCTGGGCGTGGAAGATCTTGACGTGGTCGGTGAGCCCGAGCTCGGCGACGACGCCGGCGATGTCGACGTTCCCGGGAGCGATCCAGAGCCCGCTGTAGAGGGCGCCGAACCCGGACCAGGTCAGCCGCGAACGCAGGTCGTGCCGCTGGCGTTTCCAGGAGTCGGGGAGGGAGAAGCCGAGGAGGGTCCAGGTGCCGTCCCAGTCGTCGTTGACCGCGCCCTGCTCCCAGATGCGGGTGTGGCCGTCCCACAGGACGCGCGACGCCTGCGGGCTGAGGCCGAAGTACATCTTGCGGCCCTCGCGTTGGCGCCGCAGCAGACCGCGGTTGACCATCCGGGTCAGGGTGGAACGTACGGCCTGTTCACCGACGCCGACGCGGCCGAGCACGTCGATGATGCTGCCCGAGTACACGCACAGATCACCGTCGCCCTCCTCCAGCACGTGGTTGCCGAAGAAGGCGAGCATGAGCGACTGCGGGCGCGGCTGCGGGCCGTCCGAGGCGTCGCCGTCGGGGGTGCCGCTGTCCGGGGTGTCCAGGATGTCGTAGTCCTCCACGGGGGCAAGCGTACGACCGCCCGCCGTACGTGGTTCCCCGCGCCCCGGAAGGGGTGCGGGGAACCGCACGAGAAGCGCCACCTTCTAGGACGCCACCCCTTCCTTCACGGCGTCCTCGGCGACCGTCGCCTCGCCCAGGGACTCCCGGTGCGTCTCGCGTACGAACCACACGGTCACCGCCGTGATCGCGGCACCCCCGCAGATCAGCAGGGCGACCGGCGTCCCGGAACCCCCGTTCGCCGCGACCAGGCTCCCGGCGATCATCGGGGAGAACCCCGCCCCGATCAGCGTGGCGAGCTGATAGCCCAGCGAGGCCCCGGTGTAGCGGACCCGCGTGCCGAACATCTCGGTCAGCAGCGCCCCCAGCGGCCCGTACATCACCGACTGGGCGATGCCGTGCCCCAGCACGACCGCGAGGATCAGCAGCCCCGGCGAGCGGGAGTCCACCAGTGCCAGGACCGGGAAGGCGAGGGCGGCAGAGGCGACGGCACCGGCCAGGACCACCGGGCGGCGCCCGACACGGTCGGACAGCGCCGACGCGCACGGCAGCACCACCAGCGCCACCGCCGCGGACACCGTCAACGCCGTGAGCACCTGCGGCCGGGGATAGCCGATCCCCGTCGCGTACGCGATCAGATAACTGGTCAGCAGCGACTGCGCGGTGAACGCGCCGATCCCCACACACGCCGCCAGCACCAGCGCGCGCGGCCGGCGCAGCACGTCGACGATCGGCATCCGGGCCTCCGCCCGGTCCTTCTTGACCTTGGTGAAGAGGGGGCTCTCCACGACCTTGAGGCGGACGAAGAGCCCGACGCCCAGCAGCACCACGCTCAGCAGGAACGGCACCCGCCATCCCCACGCCGCGAACTGGTCCCTGGGCATGGCCACCACGAGCGTCACGACCAGCGAGGACAGCAGGGAGCCCAGCGGCGCTCCCATCTGCGTGAAGCTCGACCACAGGCCGCGCCGCCGCTCACCGGCGTGTTCGACGACCATCAGCGTGGCCCCGCCCCACTCACCGCCGATGGCGACGCCCTGCACCACCCGCAGGGTGATCAGCAGCACGGGCGCCCACACGCCGATGGTGTCGTAGGTGGGCAGCAGACCGATGAGGAAGCTCGCGCCGCCCATCAGACCCATCGTCAGCAGCAGCATCGACTTACGGCCCAGCCGGTCGCCGAAGTGCCCGAACACGATCCCGCCCAGCGGACGGGCGACATACCCGGCGGCGAACGTGCCGAACGCGGCGATCGTGCCCACGGCCGGATCCGCGCCGGGGAAGAACAGCTCCCCGAACACCAGCGCGGCGACCGTTCCGTAGACGAGGAAGTCGTAGAACTCGACAGCGGTGCCGAGCAGTCCGGACAGCGCCACGCGACGCAACTGACGCGTGCGTTCGGTCTGTTCGGCCTGTGCGGAGTTCGGGGGTGGTGAAGCGACGGGGGACGAGGGCATCGCGGTCTCCCTGGGCCGGGGGAAGGACACCGCGAACTTAGGTGCTTGTCTGATCGTCGTCAAGAAAGTGCACAACATTGACAGCTCGGGGACAGTGGGGTCCGTCAACAACCGTGGGGACCGTCGAGCCCGTTCCGTCAGGGAGGCACACAAGCCATGACCACCATCGCCGTCATCGGAGCCGGGCCGGGTCTCGGCGCGGCCGTCGCCCGTCGCTTCGGCCGTGAGGGGTTCGCCGTGGCGCTGGTCGCCCGGGACCCGGAGCGAACGAAGGCACTCGCCGCCGAACTGGCCGACGAAGGCGTCACCGCGCAGGGGTTCGCCGCCGACGTACGTGACCCGCGGGCCCTGACCGCCGCGCTGGACGCGGCGCACGCGGCGCTGGGTCCGATCGAGGTCCTCCAGTACAGCCCGCTGCCGCACCCGGACTTCATGCGGCCCGTGCTGGAGACGAGCCACACCGACCTGGTCGGCCCGATCGAGTTCTCCGTCTACGGCGCGGTCGCCGCCGTACGGCAGGTGCTGCCCGGTATGCGCGCCCTCGGCCGCGGCACGATCCTGTTCGTCAACGGCGGCACGGCCGTGGTCCCGCACCCCGACCGGGCCGGGACGTCCATCGCGTTCGCCGCCGAGAGCGCCTACGGCCACCTGCTGCACGACACCCTCGGGGCCGAGGGCGTCCATGTCGCGCAGCTGGTGGTGCCCGGCGCGATCGTCCCCGGGCACCCGCGCAAGGATCCGGCCGTCCTCGCCGACACCCTCTGGGGCATCCACCGCGACCGCCACGGCTTCCGGCACTTCGCCGACGACCTCGACGCCTGACGGTCGGCACGGTCGGTACAGTCGGCGCGCGGGCGTCCGCGCGCGGTGTCAGGCTGAAGGCACAGGTACAGGTACAGGCACAGGCACCGAGAACGCGAAGGGGAATCCCGTGATCACCACTGACCTGAAGCCCGGCTCCCCCTGCTGGCTGGACCTCGGCGTGCGCGACATCCCGGCCGCGGCGGCCTTCTACCGGGCGGTGCTGGGCTGGGAGTACGAGCCCATGGGCGGCGAGGCCGAGGGGGAGGAGGCGGAGGGCTCGGGCGGAGTCTTCCGCAAGGACGGCAAGGTCGTCGGCGGGCTCGGCGAACTCACCGAACAGGGCGCGCGCTCGGCCTGGATGATCTACTACACCGTCACCGACGCGGACGCCACGACGCGGGCCGTCGAGGGCGCCGGCGGCACGGTGCGGGTGCCGTCGAGGGACCTGGGCGACTGGGGGCGGATGGCGCAGTACAGCGATCCGCTCGGCGGCCAGTTCGCCGTCTGGCAGCCGGGGACGAACGCCGGCTTCGAACTCGCGGACGAGCCCGGCTCGCTGTCCTGGACCGAGCTCTACACGACCGACGTCGCGGCCGCCAAGGAGTTCTACGGCGGCGTGCTCGGCTGGCAGTTCGGCGAGATGCCGATGCCGGGCGACGGGGGCTCGTACACGCTCGTCACCCCCGCCGGGCTCCCCGAGGAGCGGATGCAGGGCGGCCTGATGCAGCTCCGCGCCGAGGACCTCAGCCTGAACGGCGGACGGCCGTACTGGCACCCCGTCTTCGCCGTCACCGACTGTGACGCGGCCGTGGCGGCGGTCACCGGGAACGGCGGCAGTGTGCAGATGGGCCCCGAGGACGCGCCGGGCGTCGGGCGGCTGGCCGTCTGCCTCGACCCGTCGGACGCCGACTTCGTCGTCCTCGCCGCCGAGAGCTGACCCGCCCGCACCCCGCCCGCACCCCTCCCACGTACCTCCTCACGCCACCGTCCCCGGGACGGTGGCGTGCTCACCGTTGCGGAAAACGGGAACAGCGTCCATCATCCCACCAACAGGAATCCTGTTATTTCAATGTTGGAACGATGGGCGGGTGCGATCAATGTCGTTCGGTGCCAGAATCCAGGCCAGAGGGGTCCAGCTGCTGCTCAGCGGCGTCATGTCCCGCGTCCACCAGGACCTGCGCTTCACCGACGTCCCGAAGCGGACGGAAGCCCTTCGGGTGGAGACCGGCGCCGGCCCGGTCGACTGCACCGTCTACCGCCCGCCGACCACTGCCGCTACCCCGGCTCCCGTCTACGTCAACTTCCACGGCGGCGGCTTCATCGTGGCCCGCCCCGAGCAGGACGACCACATCTGCCGCTACATCGCCGCGACGGCCGGCTGCGTCGTCGTCAACGTGGACTACGCCGTCGCCCCGCAGCGCGTCTTCCCCACCGCCGTCACCCAGGCCTACGACGTCGTCGCGTGGGTCGTGGAGAACGGCGAGGCCCAGGGCTGGGACGGCTCGCGGGTCGCCGTCGGCGGACACAGCGCGGGCGCCAACCTGACCGCCGTGGTCTGCCAGACGGCCCGCGCCCGGGGCACCTTCACCCCGCGTCTGCAGATCATCGACTCCGCGCTGCTCGACCAGGTCGCCGACCCGGCCACCAAGCGGTCCCGCATCGCCAAGCCGCTGCTCACCCCGGGGCTCATGCGCATCTTCACCGCCGCCTACGTCCCGAATCCGGCCGACCTCGCCAACCCCTTGGCCTCACCCGGCCTCGTCGACGACCTCTCCGGACTGGCGCCCGCCCTCGTCATCACCGCCGAGAACGACCGCCTGCGCGACGAGGGCGACGCCTACGCCGAGGCCCTGGCGGCCGCCGGGGTCCCGGTCACCCACCGCGTCTTCGAGGGCGTCGACCACTACTTCACCCACACCGGCCCGGTGCCGGCCGGCAAGGAGGCGATCGACCTGATGGCCACCTCCCTGCGCACGGCCTTCGACGCGACGGTCCCCGACGCGGCGGCTTGACGGCAGGAGCCCCCGGGGCGGCGCGGGCGGCCGACTGGTCAGCGTGCGGTGCGGGCGCGTTCGTACAGGACGGGGTCGTGGGCGTTGACGACGGTCAGATCGGCGTCGGCGCGGCGGTGCAGTTCGGCGAGGCGGGCGTGGTTGGCGCGCACCTGCTTCAGGTCGTGCGCCAGCAGGCTCTCCACGGTGCGCAGCGCACGCGGGACGGGGGAGCGTCCGTCGAGCGTGCCGCGGTGGAAGAAGGCGTCGCCGGCGTGCAGGATCCAGCCGCTTCCGGTGTCGACCGCGACGCAGGCGTGGCCGCGGGTGTGCCCCGGCAGGGACACCAGGGCGATTCCCGGGGCGACGCCGTCGAGTTCCTTGGCGGCGGCGAATCCGCGCCACGCCTCGCCGTCCGGAGTGTGCTCGACGATCTTCGGTCCGTGGGCCCACTGCGCCGACCGGTACCGGGACCGTTCCCGCCGGGACGGGGAGACCATGGCCGCCAGGGCCTCGGCCGCGGTCGTGTGGACCTGGGCCTGGGGGAAGTCGGCCACGCCGCCGATGTGGTCGAAGTCGAAGTGCGTGACGACGATGTGCCGTACGTCGTCCCGCCGGAACCCGAGGGCCTCGACCTGACGCGCGGCAGTCTCCTCGGCCCGGAGCACGGGCCTGATCAGATGCCGGGAGTACCCCACCCGGCGCCCGGGCTCGGCGATGTCACGCAGCCCCAGCCCGGAGTCCACCAGCACCAGTCCCCCCGGCGCCTCGACGAGCAGGACGTGGCAGACCAGCGCGCCGGTGAGCGGGAGCATGGTCCCGCAGTTGAGGTGGTGCACCTTCACGGCAGTACCGCCTTACGGGTGTCGGGGAGACCTGGCGCACAGCGTACGGCCGGCACCGGGCCCGGACCCCGGCTTCAGCGCTGCTCGGTGGGTGGCGGAGCCCAGTCCGCTCCGGTGCGGAGACGGAACGCGGCGACGGCCGCCTCCACGGTGGGGAAGAAGTGCCGGGGGTCGATGGTGCGGGTCAGGCCGTACCGCTCGATCTTGCGTCGTACGGGATCCTTGAGCTCGGCGAACACCAGATGGACGTCCCGGGCGTTGAGTTGTTCGTCGAGCTCCTCCAGGACGTCGGCGGCGGTGGTGTCGACGTCGGTCATCGGCTCCGCCGCGATCACGATCCAGCTCGGCCGCGGCTCGGCCGAGGCCAGGCGCTGGACCTCGTCGCGGAAGGCCTTGGCGTTGGCGAAGAAGAGCGGGGCGTCGAACCGGTAGATCACCAGGCCCGGCAGCTGCCGGGCCTGCGGGTAGGAGCGGACGTCGTGGTAGCCCTCCAGGTCCCGCACCCGCCCCAGCACGGTGTTGTACGGCCACCAGGCGCGCCGGAAGACATTGAGGACGGACAGGCCCACGGCGACGGCGATGCCGGACAGGACGCCGAGCAGCGCCACGCCCAGGAAGGCGGCGAGGCAGAGCAGGAACTCCTCCCGCCGCTGCCGCCACAGCCGTACGGCCCCCGGCACGTCGGCCAGCGAGAGCGACGCGGTGATGACCACGGCGGCCAGCGCCGGCTGAGGCAGATGGCGGAACAGGCCCGGAACCAGCAGCAGCATGAGGACGATGAGGGCCGCTCCCACGACCCCGGTGAGCTGGCTCCTCGCTCCCGCGCGCTCCGCCACGGCCGTCCGGGACCCGCTCGTGCTGACCGGGAAGCCCTGGAAGAGACCGGCCGCCAGGTTCGCCACCCCGACCCCGGCCATCTCCTGGTTGCCGCGGACCTCCTGCCCGGTACGGGCCGCGAAGGCCGACGCGTTGGAGATCGTGTCGGCGAGGGACACCAGGGCGATGCCCAGGGCCCCGCCGAGCAGCGGCCCGAGGTCGGCGAGCCGGACGTCGGGGATCGTGAACGGCGGGAAACCGTCGGGCAGTTCGCCGACCAGGCTGACGCCGTGCGCGCCGAGGTCGAAGGCCGTGGCCGCGGCAATCGCCAGGACCACCATCACGAGCACCGCGGGGACCTTCGGCAGGAAACGCTGGAGGACCAGGATCACCACGATCCCGCCGATGCCGACCGCGGCGGCGGCCGGTACCGCCGCCCCGTCGGCGAGCTCCCGGAAGAAGCCGGCGCACTCGCCGATCAGACCGTCCGCCTCGACCTTGAAGCCGAGCAGCTTGGGCAGCTGACCGATCAGGATGGTCAGGGCCAGGCCGTTCATGTAGCCGATCATCGTCGGTTTGGAGATCAGGTCGGCGATGAAGCCGAGCTTCGCCACCGACGCCAGGATCATGATCGCCGCCACCATGAGCGCGAGCACCGACGCCAGCGCGACGGCCCGGTCGGGGTCCCCGTCCGCCGCCGCCAGCGGCAGCACGGTGGCGGCGATCATCGGCCCGAGCGAGGAGTCGGGGCCCAGCACCAGGATCCGGGACGGCCCGCACACCGCGTACCCGAGCAGGCAGAGCACCGTCGTGTAGAGACCGGTGATGGGCGGCAGGCCCGCCAGTTCGGCGTACGCCATGCCCTGCGGCACCAGCAGCGTGGTCAGGACGACCCCCGCGACCAGGTCCTTGACCAGCCACTCGCGCCGGTAGGACGCCACCGCGCGGACCCCGGGAACCGCCCGCACCCGGGAGAGGAGCCCTCGACTCTTGTGCTCGGCTGTCACAGACCGTCCTTCCGTCCCGGCAAGCGTGGCACGCGAACGGCGAGACCCCGGCGCCGGGCGGTGAGGTGTCGCCCCTCGTGCCGGACCGCGCTGTCAGCCCAGGTCGAACAGGTTCGGCAGCCGCAGGAGGAACCGGGTGCGGTCGTGGCGCTTGAGCGCCTCGAACTCGGGCGCCCGGTACAGCGGGGTGACGGCGCACCGTTCGGCGGACGAACCGATCCGGTCCAGCAGGGCGTTGACGGCCTGCCGGGCCGAGGTGTTGGCCCCCTCCATGGTGGCCAGGTCGATGGGTACGGCCACGTAGTCGCCGGACAGGAAGAGGTTGGGGATCCGTGTGGCGGACCGTGGCCGGTGGTGGAAGGTCCCCGTCGGATGGATGAGCAACTGCTCGTCGTTGACCGGGTTCGGGGTGCCGAGACCGTCCACGGCCGGGTCGAGGAACCAGGAGTGCAGCACGGAGTCCTTCAGGACCGTACGGCCGGTGTCGTTGAGCGCGGCCTTGAGCTGCGCCCACACCTCGCGGGCGACCTCGGCGCGGGTGCACTGCTTGGCGGTCTTCCCGTACAGGATGCCCGGCCGGTCCCACTCGGAGACGTCTACGGAGAGGCAGTCGGCGACCGTGCCGTCGCCGAAGTCGGCGGGGAAGTCGTGGCCCGGCCAGTGCTGCGCCTGCGCGATCGCGGTGAGCGACCAGGGGGAGTCGATGAGGTCGAGATGACCGTGCAGGATCGGCGTGCGTTCGGTCAGATAGAACTGGATGCCGGTCATCCAGTCGGTCTGCAGCCGGTCGCACGCGGCCAGTTGGGGATCGGCGGCGCGCACGGCGGCGTTCCAGGTGCGCCGGGCGTGCTCGACCGGCATGGCCGAGATGTAGTGGTCGGCGGTGACGGTCCGCCGGGCGCCCGCCGGGTCCTCCACGACGGCCCCGCCGATCCGGCCCCCCTCCAGCGTCAGGTCCCGTACGCTCCAGCCGACCCGGAACTCGACGCCGAGCGACCTCAGGTGTGTCACCCACGGGTCGATCCAGGCCTCGTTGGTGGGCGCGTTCAGGATTCGGTCCAGCGGGCCGTCCGCGCCCCGCCCCAGCAGGTTGAAGGCGAAGGCCTCCAGCAGGGTGGCGACCGTCCGGGTGCTGGCCTCCTCCGCCTTGGTGGCCACGATGTTGCGGGTGATGCCTACGGCGAGGATCCGCTGGTAGTCGAACGACATCTGCCCGGCCCGTACGAACTCCCACCACGGCGTCCGCTCCCAGGTCTCGTCGCGGCGTTCGTCGCAGCTGGTGAGGAAGACCAGGAAGCGGTTGGCGAAGTAGAGCGCCTCGTGGAGCGGGAGGTGGAAGGCGGTGTCCAGCACCGAGGTGACGGCGCGGCGGATCTCGTCGGGGGTGAGCTCGGCGGGGCTGTTGTCCGGCCAGGGCAGCGGGATCCTGATGTCCTCCCGGCCGCCGGACCGGGCGAACAGCATCTCCTTGGGGGCCACGAGATTGTCGTGCACGCCCTGGGCGTTGCCCGGGAAGGGGATGCGGCGCATGGTGTCGGGCAGGTTGTGATAGATCCCCGGGATGAAGCGGAAGCCGTGCTCCCCGGGCAACGGGGCACGACCGCCCGTACCGCTGCCCGGCACGTCCATGCTGCGGGCCTTGCCGCCGAGCGCCTTGCGTTCGTAGACCGTCACCCGGAAACCGCGTTCGGCGAGTTCGTGCGCGGCCGTGAGCCCGGCGACACCCCCGCCCAGGACGGCCACGGTCGGTGCGGCGGCAGCCTCCCGGGCCGCCGCGCGCCCGGTGGTGCCCAGGGCGACGGCGCCACCGGCGGCCGTCGCCGTACCCAGGAACCCTCTGCGTGTGGTGCCGGCCCATGTGCCCATCGCCCACCCCTTACCGTCGGTAACCATTGGCGTACGAAGATAGGAGCGGCACACGGATCCCGGAAGGCGACCGACGCGGCCCGCGTCACTTTGGCTTGATGCCGCATCAGAAACCGCCCACGGGGGCCGCGTAGGGCCGCATACGGTCGCGCACGGTCGCTTCCCATCGCGTGCCCACGGGCCCAGCCGGTGTGGCGTGTGTCACCGCGGCTGGATTGAGTGGGGGGCCCGGGGCGTTCACGTACCCTCTCGTGACGCATGGGACCAGGACTGCGAGGATGTGGCTCGATGACCGCTGGGGGGTGTTCCCGCACGCTCAGGGCCGCCGTGTTCGCGGCGGTCTGCGTGCTGCTCACCTCCCTCGGGCACGTCATGATGTCGGGCACCCCGGTGCCCTGGTGGGCGATGGTCGCGGGAGCGGTGGCGACCGGCGGCGCGGCCTGGTGGTCGGGCGCCCGGGAGCGGGGACCGCTCCTGGTCGGCTCCGCCGCGGTCACGGCCCAGGCCGCCCTCCACGTCATGTTCTCGCTCGCCCAGACGGCGACGGGCGCCGCACCCGCCATGGCGCCGATGGACCACCCGACGGGAGCCCCGCCCTCGTCGCCGTCGATGGACCACGCGGGCGCCGGGGTCGCGCACGCGACGCATCACGTCATGGGCGACCTGCCCCCGACGGGCATGCTCGCCGCCCATCTATTGGCCGCGCTGCTCTGCGGCCTCTGGCTCGCCCACGGTGAGCGTGCCGCCTTCCGCATCCTGCGGGCGCTCTCCGGCTGGCTGACCGCGCCGCTCCGCCTGGTCCTGCGGCCGTCCGCCCCGCCGTACCGTCCGCGGGTCCGCGCCCGCCGCGCCCGTACGGACCGCGAGCCGCGGCGCTACCTCCTCATCCACGCGATCACCTCCCGGGGGCCGCCGGTCGGGACCGCTGTCGCCGTCTGACGACAGCCGGTCACCCGGGGACGCCTCCGGAGACGACGCTCTGTCGGCTCCACGGCCCCGGGCAGGCGCCGCACCCGCGTGCCCGACGCATCAGCCCCCCGGCCGATCCGCGTGCGCGGGGGCCGCCTCGTGTCCCACCACAGTCTTCAGCCCGCCCGTTCAAGGGAGTTCCCCCGTGCCTCGCTCCACCATGCCGCGCACCCTGCGTCGTTCCGCCGCGCTCACCGCCGTCGCCCTCGCGTCCGTCCTCGCCGGCGCGGGGCCCGCCGCGGCCCACGCGGAGGTCGAGGCGGAGGGCGCCCGCGCCCTCGACCAGAACGTCGAACTGACCTTCTCCGCGGAGTCGGAGTCCGCCTCCGCCGGCATCACCAAGCTGGAGGTCGTCCTGCCCGAGGGCATCGCCCCCGGCGACATCACCTACGAGAAGGGCCCGGACGGCTGGAAGTTCGCCCCCACCAGCCGGGGCTACACCGTTTCGGGCGAGAAGCGCGCGGTGGGGGAGGACGTCGAATACGTCGTCACCGTACGGCAGTTGCCCGACGCCAAGTCGCTGGCCTTCAAGACCCTGCAGTCCTACAGCGACGGCAAGGTGGACCGCTGGATCGAACTGGAGGAGGAGTCCGAGGGCGACGGCCACGGGCACGGCCACCCCGCGCCCCGGCTGGACCTGAAGCCCGCCGCGCCCGGTGCGAAGCTCGTCAGCCCCACGCCCACGCCCTCCGCGGAACCCACGACGGCCGCCCCCACGACCGACGCCACGAAGGAGTCGGAGGCCGGGACGCCGGCCGCCGAGCCGGCGGCGGAGAGCACCGACGGCGACGACGGTCTCTCCCCGGCCGTGCCGCTGGGCATCGGCGCGGCCGTCCTCGTCGCGGTCGGCGGCGGAGTGTGGTGGTTCCGGAGCCGTCGCGGCACCACCGCCTGACCCCGGGAGTCGACGCGGGCCCGGTTCGGGTGAGCCCGGGCCCGTCGGACGGTTAATCGGCCACGAGGGGGTATGCGGATGTCGGTCAGCAGCCGTGGGGAAAGGATCGAGGATGACCGACGACGCCTATCTGTTCCTGCTCGACGACGAGTCCGTGCCGCTCGGCGTGGCCCCCGCCGCCGTCGAGGATCTCGCCTGCATGGAGACTCCCGCCGTGCGCGCGTGGCTGGACGCCCAGGGGACCACGCCGACCTCCGCGCGCCTGCGCCTGCTGCCGCCGGAGGAGACGGGGTCCATTCCCGAGGGGGCGGAACGGCTGCCCGTCCCGCTGAGCGACGAGGAACTGAGCCGGGTCCGCCACCGACTGGCGCCGGAGCCGCTCGCCCGGATCGAGGAGGAACTGCTCGCCTACCGCGACAGCGCGGAGGGCCGGGACGGCCTGATCGGCCGCGCCCTGGCCGCGGGCGTGCCGCCGCACCGCATCGTGGAACTGACGGGGATGGACCCCGACACGGTGACGGCCGCGGCGAGCGGCTGAGACGCCCGCGATGGGGACCGTGGTCCACGTCCCGCAGACACGGGACATGATCGGTGAGGAACTGTCCGGCGACGAGGCGCTGACCGCGCTGAGGCGCTACGGGGGCCGCCGGCTGCTCCTCGACGCGTTCGCCCGGTTCCGCTACGCGGACGGCTTCTCGCACTCCCGTTCGCTCGCCTTCCAGATCGTGCTGGGCCTGGTGCCGTTCACCATCGCGCTGGTCGGCGTGGCCACCACCGTGCACACGGAGAGCGTGGGCCGGATCATCGAGCTGACCGTGGGCCGGATCGTGCCGGGCGCCAGCGCGAGTCTGGTCGAGGACGCGCTGGACGCCACCGCGCGCAGCGCCGGCTCCGGCTTCTGGAACGCCGTCGCCATGTGGCTGGGACTGGCCTTCGCCCTGCTCAACCTCGCCTCGGCGATGGGGCAGGTGGAGCGGGGCGCCAACCGCATCTACGGCGTCGAACGCGACCGGCCCTTCCTGGCCAAGTACGGGCGGGCGCTGCTCCTCGCCCTCGCGGCGGGCATGCCGATGGTGCTGGGATTCCTCGTGCTCGTCGCCGGGGACGCCGTGGGGGCCGCGGTGGTGGAGGCCCTCAACTGGTCACAGGGGTGGCTCGACTGGTGGGGCCCTCTCGACGTGCCGCTGGGCGTCCTGCTCGCCTGGGTCGCGTCGGCGGTGATCTTCCGCTGGGCCCCGCGCAGGGATCAACCGGGCTACACCTGGCTGGCGTTCGGCTCGGCGGTCCACCTGGTCCTGTGGGTCACGGCCACGTGGCTGCTGGCGCTCTACGTCGCGAAGAGCGGATCGTTCGGCGCCGTGTACGGACCGCTGACGGCGTTCGTCGCCCTCCTGCTGTGGGCCAACCTCACGGGTGTGGTGCTGTTCCTGGGCATCGCGTTCGCCGCCCAACTCGAAGCGGCCCGCGCCGGAATCACGGAGGCGGTACGCCCGGATCCGGGGCCGGGACCATGACGCCGGCCGGGGCTGTGACGCCGGCCGGGGCCGTGATCCCGGTCGGGGCGGGCGGGTCATCGGTCCGTGGCCGGGGTGCGCGTCTCCACGCGGTGGTCGTAGTACGCCCACACCGCCACGCCCACCACGGCGGTGAGCCCCACGGCCACGACGCGGACGACGCCACTGGTCGCGAAGGCGGCCAGACCGGTGGCCGCCCCGCCGCACAGCATGATCATGCGGCTGACGAAGCGCTGCTGCGGCTGAGGGTCCTCGCGGTCCTTCAGGTCGTGCAGGGCTTCCCGGGCGGCCCGCCCGGAGCCGCGTCGGGCCCGGGCCCGGTAGTGCAGCCCGTAACTGATCAGCAGGTACAGCGCCAGAGCGCCCATGGCCCACAGCAACCCGGTGCCGTCCGCGCTCCCTCCCCGTGCCAGATACATGACCTCTCCTCCCCTGAGGCTCCATGAGCGCAAGCACGTCTCCGCCGTCCGAATGCCCCGGGCGTCCGCTTCCGAACTCGCAGGGGCGGCACCTTCCGGCCATTTCGCCGCTCGTCCGGTCCGGGCGAGGCCGGCCCTCCCGAGGCCGATGGGGTGGCATGGATGAAACCATCGCGGGTACGGGCGCGTATGTGAGGGGGGAATGAGGGCGGGACACGTGGGATCGAATGCCGACGGTGACGGCTGTAGCGGACCGGAGAGGTGCTTGATGCGGGCCGGATACGCCCTGGGTGGCGAGGACGGCTGCATCGCCGATGCCCGCCACCACGCCCTCGCCTTCCTCGACCGCGCCCACGCCGACCATCGACTGGTCGTCTCGGCACGGGTACGGGACCTCACGCAGCTGGTGGTCAGTGAACTGGTCACCAACGCCCGCAAGTACGCCCCCGGGCCCGTGCTCCTGGAACTGCGTGTCACCGCCGACAGCGTGGACATCGTCGTCTGGGACAGCGATCCCACGGTGCCCGCGGCCCGGGCCGCCGACCCCGACCGGGTCGGGCAGCACGGGCTGGAGATCGTCAAGGCCGTGACCGAGGATCTCTTCATCGAGCAGGAACCGGTCGGCAAGCGCATCACGGCACGCATCGCCCTGGCGGACCCGCCGCCCCCCGGCAGCGGCCGGTAGCGGCGGGGGAGATCAGAGGACCACGGCCATACCGACGAGGCCGACCACGATCAGTGCCACCACCACCATCATCAGCACGAGGGACATCGAGCCCCATCCCGTGCGTGGTGCGGGCGGCTCCGGATGGGAGATCCCGGAGGTCCCCCCTTCGCCGGGTGGTGTCTCACCGGGCGGTACCCCACCGTGTACGTCGGCTCCGGGCGTTCGCCGGGGGCCGGGATCAGGACTCGTCATGGCGCACGCTCCCTTCGGCGGCGTGAGCGGCTACTTGTTGGGCTTGGTGGAGCTGATGTCGCCGAGGGCCGACTCGGGGTCGCGCTCGATGGCCAGGTCCCCGAGGGAGACGATGCCCACCGCGTGCTGCTCCGCGTCGACGACCGGCATACGACGGACCGAGTGCTCGCGCATCAATTCCACCGCTCGGCTGACGTCGTCGTCGGGGCCCACCGTGACGAGGTCGTCGCTGCACGCGTCGGCCACGGTCGTCCGGTCCGGGTCGCCGCCCTCGGCCAGCGTGCGGACCACCAGGTCGCGGTCGCTGACCAGCCCCCGCAGCCGCTCGCCCTCGGTGACCAGAACGGCGCCGATGTCCTCGTCCCGCATCATCCGGGCCACGGTCGCCACCGACGTCTGCGGTTCGACGGTCACCGGGGCGCTTGTCATCAGCTCGCTGACATGCGTAGTCATGGGAACCCATCCCTCCGTGGAGTGGGACGGCGCCTTCGCCGCCGCTCGGTCTCCCGAGTACCCCATAAGCGACAAAACCCCACGCGCTCGCATCGGAAGCCTCCTCAGGGGAACCCGCCGGTCTCAACCATCCCAACCAACCCTGACCATTCCTGAAGTGAGCGAGGTGTCACAGATGTCCAACCCGCAGCAGCCGGAACAGCGGCGCAGTGACAAGGGCGGTGCCACACCGCAGGACAGCGCCGAACTGAAGGCCCGGCAGTCGGAGACGAAGGGCGGCCACGCCCACGGCACGGACAAGGGCGGCAAGGGCGGCAAGGGCGGCGGCAAGGGAGGAGGGGTGCCGCCGGGTCAGCAGCCGGACCACCCGTAGTCGCCGTGTGGTCCCCGGATCCCCGGGTACTCGCGTGAGGCGCGATACGGGTGTGTCGGGTGTGTCGGGTGTGCCGATCCGGCACCGGGCAGCTCGTGGCGGCGGTGTCGCCGTTGTGCCCGAGAGAACGGAGGTGACCGATGGCGGCGCTCACGCTGATGTCGACGTCGACGCTGTTGTTCACCCCGCCGGGTGTGTACGCCCCGCAGTGGGACACCGAACTGCTCGTGCGCGCCCTGTGCCGAGAGGACGTCGACGCGTCCACCGACGTACTCGACCTGGGGACCGGCAGCGGCGCCGTCGCCGTACAGGCGGCGCGTCTGGGCGCCCGGGTGACCGCCGTGGACATCTCGCGGCTCGCCGTGTTCACGGCACGGGTCAACGCGCTGCTCGCCCGTCGGCGGGTCCGTGTCCGGCACGGTGACCTCACCACGGCGGTCGCCGGACGCGCGTACGACCTGGTGATCAGCAATCCGCCGTACGTGCCCTCGCCCGCCGACCGGGTGCCGCGCGGCGGCCCGGCGCGGGCGTGGGAGGCGGGACGGGACGGCCGGGTGTTCGTGGACCGCCTCTGCGTGGCGGCACCCGGGATGCTGCGACCGGGCGGGGTGCTGCTGGTCGTCCACTCGGGCCTGTGCGGCACCGACGCCACACTGCGGGGGCTCGAGCAGGGCGGACTGCGCGCCTCGGTCGTCGACCGGGCCGAGGTGCCCTACGGCCCGGTACTGCGCTCCCGCCGCCCCTGGCTCGTCCGCCAGGGCCTGATCGACGAGACCGACAGCCACGAGGAACTGGTCGTCATCCGCGCCGAACGCCCGTGACGGCGCGACACGCCAGGCCCACGCGTGCCGGACACGCGGAACGCCGCCCGCCGACCACACGGACCGTGGCCCACACCGACACCCTCCACGCCCCGGCGAACGAACCGCGCACGGCTCGACGAACGAATCGCGCACGGCGCGGCGAAGAACCACGCACGGCGCGGCGGCGACGAGCCGGTCGGCGAGGGCGTCGGGCGCCTCGGGCCCGCGACGATGGGGACTTCGCGTCGGCGGCAGCTTCGTCACCCGTCGGTGCCCCGCGTTCCTTGACGGGGTCCTGCGCGCATGAGGCCCTGGATCCGCTCGTACCCGCGCGTCGCCGGCACCCCGAGCCCATCACCCTGGCACCCGCTCTCGGCGCCCAGCACGCCGTGGCCCCGGGCCCGCCCGGTGTCCCCGTCCGGTGCCGGTGCCGGTGCCGGTGATCGCTCCGGCGTCGGCGGCAGCCTTGTGCAACGCCTGTCGGCCCTCGCGCCCCTCGGACCCCCTGTGCCCCCGCGGCCCCCGGAGCCCCCGCGCCCCCGCACCCTCGGCCCTCAAGCACCCCCGCCGTCCTGACCCCCGCCCCGCTCGCCGGAGGCGGTCACGCCCTGTTCTGGCGGTGGTCGGTGCTGGTGCGGCGGAGGTTGGTGGTGTGGCGGGTGATGTCGTCGACCTGGGCCGCGATCTCGGGGTGGCCGGGGGTCAGGTACGAGTGCGTGTCCGCCAGGGGGGCGATGAGGGCGGCGGCGTCGTCGTTCGCGAGGGCGGCGGTGAGTTCGACGACGGGGGTGCGGGCGGCGGCGGGGAGGTCGGTGAGCGCGGCGATCCGACCGGCGAGCCCGCGCAGGTCCGCGGCGTTGGCGCGGGCCCAGCTGGTCACGGTCCGGTCGGCGGCGCGGCGGTCGCGGGTGGCCTGTACGCGCTGCTCGCCGGTGGATCCGGGCCGCCCGGGGCGTACCCGCAGATAGCGGCGCTCGGCGGCCTGGCGACTGGAGACCCCCAGGGGCTGCGCGAGGTCGGCCCAGCTCGCGCCCGCCTCCCGGGCGGCCTCGATGAGACCCGCCTCCCACTCGGCGAGCTGATCGCGCGCCTCGCGGAGCGACAGGAGCGCGGCGAGCGCCTGCTCCGAGCTGGTCGCTTCGGGCTCGGGCCGCTCCCCGTCCCGGGGCGTCCGGGCGGTGTGCAGGGCCTCGTGGATCGTGTCCAGCGCGGCGGCGGCCGCGAGGAAGGACGTGGGGGTGAGACCGCCGGAGTCGGAGGCGGGCTGAGGAGTGGTGGTCATGGGCCCTCCAACACGATGTCGTCGTATCGACGACTTTCCACTTGTCATCACTTGGATGACATGTTACAACGAAGGCAGGTGAAACGCATTGGCAGAACGTGCCTGACCCGAACACTGGAGGTGTTTGACGATGTTGATGCGCACCGATCCGTTCCGTGAGCTGGACCGCCTCACCCAGCAGCTCCTGAACACGACCGGCACCTGGTCACGCCCGTCGGCGATGCCGATGGACGCCTACCGCGAGGGCGAGGAGTACGTGATCGCCCTCGACCTGCCCGGTGTGTCCCCGGACGCGATCGATGTCGACGTCGAGCGGAACATGCTCACCGTCAAGGCCGAGCGGCGCCCCGTCGCCAAGGCGGACGACGTGCAGATGGAGCTCTCCGAGCGGCCCCTGGGTGTCTTCTCCCGCCAGGTCGTGCTGGCCGACACCCTGGACACCGAGCACATCAAGGCGGACTACGACGCGGGTGTGCTGACCCTGCGGATCCCGATCGCCGAGCGCGCCAAGCCCCGCAAGGTCGCCATCGGCGGCGGCACCGCCCACCGGGAGATCCGCGGCTGAACCCCGGTCGGTCGCGCCGATACGGAGGACGGCTCCCCTCCGCCGTCCTCCGCCCGTCCCACCGGCGGCCGGGACTCAGCCCCTGGCCGCCGCCCCCTCGCGCCCCCCCTCGGACGAGAAAGGCGATCGCTTCACGATGTTCTCCCTGCAAGAGCCGTGCCGGCACACCGTGGGCATGACGTTCGAGCAGATGCTGGAAAGAGTGCGCTACGAGGGCGCCTACCCCACCCGCGCACGGGCCGAGGAGGCCGTGCGTTCCGTACTGACCGCCTTCGGTCGCCGGCTCACCGGTGACGAGCGCGTCGAACTCGCGGCCAGACTTCCCCACGAGGCCGCTCGCTGCTTCACGGCGGAGATCCCCGACCCCGAACCGGTCACCGGCTGGGGCTTCGTCAAGGACCTGGCGTCCCGCACCGGCGGTACGGCGGCCACGACCCGCTGGGACACCGGGACCGTCCTGCGGATCGTCGCGCAACTCGCGGGCGACGACCTCCTCGACCGCGTCCTCGCCCAACTCCCGCCCGGCTACGCCCTGCTGTTCGGCCGAGCCGAACTCACCCAGACGCCCACGGCTCACCTGGTGGGCGCGGGAGCCCCCACCGGCACGACGACTCTCTGAACCACGGCCGCCGGGCCGCTCATGGACGTGTGCCGGTGCCCTCTCCTCTGGGAGGCTGAGGGGCATGACGGTGCGCGAAGATCCCGAGTTGTCGCAGCTGACCTGTCCCGACGAGGTCACCGGTGATCTCCGACAGGAGATCGTCGACTGTTGGGGAGAAGTCGCCAACGCGGGCGGCGCGGTGCTCGCCACCGAGTTCCCGCCGCTGCCGGTGAGCGCACGGGACGTCGCCCCCGTGGTCGACGGGCTCGTCCGCCGACTGCACCCGGAGCACGGCAGGCTGCTCGTCGCGACCGTCGGCGGTTCGCTCGCGGGCTGGCTGATCCTGCGCCGGGAGCAGCACCCACTGAGCCTGCACTGCGGCACGGTCAACCACGTCCAGACCCGCCCCCGCCACCGCGGCCGGGGCGTCGGCGTCGCGCTGATGCGGCGCGCCCATGACATCGCGCGGGACGAGATGGGTCTGGAGCGGCTGACGCTCTCCACCCGGGGCGGCGTCGGGCTGGAGGACTTCTACCGCAGGATCGGCTGGGTGGAGGTCGGTCGCTGGCCCGGCGCGCTGCGCATCGCGCCGGGCGACGACCGGGACGCCATCCTGATGAGCCTCACCCTCTGAGCCTGCCCGTCCGGGCCTGCCCCTCTGAGTTCAAGTCCCGCCCCGACCGTCCCGTTCCAGCCGTCCGGCATCCGGAAACAGTCGGAAACGGCCGCCCGTCCCCCATGCCGGATTGAGAGGGGCCGGTGCTGGTTACGGTCGTTATGACTGTCTGCCGACACCGGTACGTACTCCTCGGCGGGAGGAACCGCTGGTATGAGCGACGACCCGTTGTACCTGGAGCCACGGCTGGCACCGCCCACAGCGGCGCTCCTGGAGTCGGCTCCGCTCCTCCACACCCTCGTGGACGCGCTCGGCTCACCCCTCAACATCGTCCTGCCGGACGGGATCGCCGAGAACGTGCGGCGGTTCCGTTCCGTCTTCGACCGCCACCATCTCGGCGGGCGGATCTTCTTCGCCCACAAGGCCAACCGGTCCAGCTCCCTCGTCCGCCGGCTCACCACGACGGACGCCGCCCTGGACGTCGCCTCGCTCCGTGAACTCCAGCACGCGCTCGGGTCCGGCTTCACCGGCGACCGGATCATGGCGACGGGCCCCAAGGACCCGGAATTCCTCTGGCTCACCGCACGCTGCGGGGCCGTCCTCAACGTCGACGGCCCCGAGGAACTGCGACAGGCCGCCGACCTCGTCCGCACCCACGAACTGCCGCCGCTGCGCGTGCTGTTACGCCTCTCCGGGTTCGAGGCGACAGGCGCCGCACGGCTCTCGCGCCGAAGCCGCTTCGGCACCCCGGTGAAATCCCTGCACCAGTTGCTCGACGTCCTCGACCGCCACCGGCGGGTCCTGGAGCCGATCGGCGTCGGCTACCACCTCGACACCACCGGCCTCGACGAGAAGGCCGCCGCGCTCGACGGATGCCTGCGAGCCATGGAGGAGCTGCGGATCCGTGGTTTCCACCCGCGTGTCATCGACGTCGGCGGCGGCTTCGGCATCGACTACCTGGCGCACGCGGCCCAGTGGGAGCGCTACACCAGCGAACTCACCGGCGCCGTCATGGGCAGCCGCCCACCCCTGACCTGGGGCGGCCACGGCTACGGCCTACGGGCCGAGAACGGCACCCTCAGGGGCGCGCTGAGCCTCTACCCCGCCCATCGCCCCGTCGCCGGGGCCGCGTACCTCGACGCACTTCTCTCGCACCCGTCACCGACCCTGGGGCGCCCGCTGGGCGTCCTGCTGCTGGAGAGCCTGTACGACCTCTACGCCGAACCCGGCCGCGCCCTGGTCGACCAGTGCGGCCTCACCCTCGGCAGGGTCCTGGAGGTCCGGCCCGCGGACACCGGGCCGCATCTGGTGCGCCTCGCGATGAACGCGGGGGACGTCGGCCTGGAGGCCCACGGAGTGCTGCTTGACCCCCTGGTCCTGCCCCGCGACACGACCTCCCCCACGGGCGCCGTCGCCGTCCACCTCATGGGAAACCTCTGTCTGGAGGCGGATCTGATCACCCGTCGCACCGTCCACCTGCCCCGGCTCCCGCGCCCCGGCGACCTCCTCGCCTTCGTCAACACGGCGGGCTACTGCATGGACTTCGGCGCCACCCACGCCCAACAGCAGCCCGTCGCACGGAAGGTGGCCGTCCACCGGCAGGACGGACAGTGGCGGTGGTGTCTGGACGAGGAGTACTGGCCGCTCGGCCGCACGGGGGGTTCGCAGCCATGAGGTACGACACCATCACCGACGCCATCGGCGACACACCGCTGGTCCGTATCGACCCGGCCGTCCACGGCCTGCGCAACATCGACCTCTACGCCAAGCTGGAGATGCTCAATCCCTTCGGGTCGCTCAAGGACCGGGCCGCGTGGAGCATGACCCGGCACGACATCACCGGAGCCAAGGAGCGCGGCGAGACGATCGTGGAGCTGTCCAGCGGCAACACCGCCAAGGCCCTGGCCCTCATCGCCGGGCTGCACGGACTGCCGTTCAAGAGCGTCACCAACCGGATGCGTGTCCCCGAGATCAAGGACCTGCTCCTGCTGCTCGGCGCCGAGATCGAGGAACTCCCCGGCCAGACCGAATGCCTCGACCCGACCGACACCGAGGACCCCCTGACCCTCTTCCACCAGCGGCTGAACCGCCCGGGCGGCGCCCACCTGCACACCGACCAGTACTTCAACGCCCTCAACACCGAGGCCCACGCCACGGGAACGGGCCCGGAGATCATCGCCGACCTGGACGGCCGCGCCCCCGACTATTTCATCGCCTGCGTGGGCACCGCCGGATCGTCCACCGGCGTCGCCAGGGCGCTGCGCGCGCACGACCCGGCGGTGCGCGTCGTCGGACTGGTCGGCCGGAAAGGGGACTTCATCCCCGGCATCCGTACCGTCGACGAGGTGCAGGAGGTCGGCATCTTCGACCCGGCCACCTACGACACGCTGGAATCGGTGAGCGCCGACGAGGCCATCGACGGGATGCTCACCCTGCTCCGCCGCTGCGCCCTGCTCGCCGGCCCGACCGGCGGGGCGGCCTACCACGGTGCCGTCCGTCATCTGGCCGCCGTGGACGCCGAGTTGACGCAGCGCAAGACAGCCGTCTTCATCGTCTGCGACCGGGCGGAGAGTTACCTCGGCTACGTCCGGCAGCGCCGCCCGGACCTGCTGGGCCGTCCTCCGGCGAGGAACGCGGCCACGGCCCCGACCGACAGCGAGATCCGTTCGGTGAAGGTCGTCGACGTCGACGAGGCCCAGAAGTGGATCGCCGAGCAGCGCCCCCTCGTGATCGACCTGCGCGGCCCGTTCGCGTACGCGGCGCTCCACATCGACGGCTCGGTGAACATCGTCGACGAACTCTTCGAGGAACTCGTGCGGGGCGGGCTGCCGTTCAGCAAGCGGCAGCCCGTACTGCTCGCCTGCCCGGTCGGCGAGAAGTCGGCCCGGTACGCGGCCCTGCTCACCCGGATGGGCCACCCCGACGTGCGCAGTCTGGCCGGCGGCGTCATCGCCTGGCGGGACGCGGGCGCACCCCTGGTGCGTGACTGAGATGACCGATCCCGCCACGGAGCTGGCGGAACTGGCGGCGTGGCAGCGGCCGTTGCGCGCCCAGTTCCCGATCATCGCCGCGCACCCCGACCTGGCCTACCTGGACAGCGCGGCCACCAGCCAGAAACCGCGGCGCGTCCTGGACGCCGTACAGACGTATCTGACCACGACCAACGCCAACGCGGGCCGGGGGTCCTATCCCTGGGCCAACACCACCACCGCGCTGGTGGAGGGCACCCGGGAGCGGATCAAGGAGTTCCTCGGGGACCCCGACCCGGACCGGTCGTCGGTGCACTTCACCAGCGGGACCACGGCGGGGCTGCGCACGATCGCCCTGGACTGGCTGCCCGCCCTCCTCACCGACGGGGACGAGATCGTCGTCCCGCACGCCGACCACCAGGCCAACCTGTCGCCGTGGCTGGAGGCCGCGGAGCTGCTGGCCGGACAGGGCGTACGCGTCCGCGTCCGGCCGCTGCCGTACCAGGCCGGATCCGGCGACTACGATCCGCGAGCGCTCGCCGCGCTCGTCGGCCCCCGTACCCGCTTCGTGGCCGCCACCCACGTCCACCACGTCTACGGCGTCGACATGAACGTGCACCGGCTCCGGCAGGTCGTCGGGCCGGAGGTGCCGATCTGTCTGGACGCCGCGCAGAGCGTCGGGCACGTGCCGGTCTCGATGGCCGAACTCGACGTCGACTTCGTGGTGTTCTCCGGCCACAAGACGATGGCCCTGCCCGGTTCCGGCGCGGTCTGGGCACGGGGCCGGCGCGGACCGGCCCTCCGGCCCGGCGGCTGGAGCGGTACACCCAACACGGTCGGTGTCGCCGGGCTGGCGGCGGCGCTCGACTGGCTGGCCGCCGCCGGGCCGGACCGGATCGAACGCTGGACCGTGGCGCTGACCTCCCTGCTGACCGACGGGCTGTCCCGGATGGACGCCTACGAGGTGCTCGGCTGCCGGACGAGCCTCCGGGCCGACACCGAGGTGCAGCGGCGCCGCAGTCTCGTCACCTTCCGGCACCGCGAGATCGGCTCGCAGGACCTCGGCTTCATCCTCTTCAGCCGGGGGTTCATGGTGCGCACCGACGGCCACTGCCAGGCGGGCCGCGACGCGGAGGACGGCTCGGTACGGGTGAGCCTGCACGTGCACAACACCCCTGAAGAGATCCAAGAACTGCTCACCACCCTCGCCACTCTGCAATGATTTCCATTAACAGAAGCAGGTTCCGAAGACGGGGGCAGTGCGACAGGCATGGGTCTGAGTACGACGACAGCGGCGCGATGGGTGGAGCGCTGGGAACGCCAGCAGCAGTTGTACGCGGTCGACCGCGAGGAGAGGTTCGAGGTCATCGCGGATCTGGTCGAGCTAGTGACACGCGACCGTGCCGCGCCGCTCGTCCTCGATCTGGGCAGCGGCCCGGGCTGCCTGGCGGCGCGCCTCGCCGCCCGCCTGCCGACGGCCGACGTGCTCGCCGTCGACGCGGACCCGCTTCTCCTGGAACTGGGCAGCGCCCACTACGGCCCCGCCCTGCGCTATGTCCGCACCGTGATCGGTGAACCCGGCTGGCTCGACGCGCTCGCCCTGGAGCGCCCCGTCGACGCGGTGGTGTCGACCACCGCGCTGCACTACCTCGGCACGGAGACCCTGCGGGGCGTCTACCGGGACCTCGCCGGGCTGCTGCGGCCCGGCGGCATCCTGATCAACGGCGACCACATCAGCCCGGACTCCACGAAGGTGTCCGAGCTGGCGATCGACATCGGCCGCCGCCGCAGCGAACGCACCGCCGTGCCGCTCGTCGAGGACTGGGACTCCTGGTGGGCCGGCGCCGCCGCCGACCCGGAACTCGCCCGGCTCCTCTCGCACCGCGCGGACACCGGACGCCCCCGCTGCGAGGGCAACGATCTGACCCTCTCCGGCCATGTCGCCCTGCTGCGCGACGCGGGGTTCGACCACGTCGGCCCGGTCTGGCAGGTGGGCCCCAGCCACGTCCTGGCGGCCCTGCGCTGACGCGCTCAGGCGGTCGCGCTCACGCGTTCGCCGTCTACGCCGTCGCGAGCGAGACCTCGGTCGACTTGAAGAGGGCGGTGACGGCGCGGGTCCGGTGGGGGCTGGTCGGGCCTGAAAAGCACGGGGCGCAGCCCCGGCTTTTCAGGGGCGCGGGGAACTGCGCGACCAGCCCCCACCGGCCCGCAGACGACCCACACGCCGAAGGGCCCTGTACGCCTCGCAGCGGGTGGGGGAGCGGGGAGTCCGACCGGCTACGGGACGGCCGTGTGACCACCGTGGTCCGGGTGGGGCGTCAGGCGGGGTAGGCGTGGGTCTGGCTCGCCTTGACCGTCGCCCAGATCTCGCTGCCGGGGTGGAGGCCGAGTTCCGCCGCCGCGACGGTCGTCAGGTCGACGGCCAGGGGGAGCTCGCCGGCCAGGGCGGCGCGGATCTGGTCGCCGTGGGCCTCCATGCCGGTGACCTCGCAGTGCCAGAGGTTGCGGGCGCTGGAGCCGGTGGGCCGCTCCCGGTGGAGCGTGACGGCGCTGGGCGGGAAGGCGACGAAGACCGGTCCGGTGAGGTCGTCGGCGGTGGTGAGGGTGGGGCCGGCCGGGAGACGGACCGAGTGGCCCTCCGCCTCGCCCCGGTAGAGGTTGAGGCCGACCAGGTGGGCGATGTAGTCGGTGCGCGGGCGGCGGGCGATGTCGGCGGGCGTGCCCTCCTGGACGATCCGGCCGTCCTCGATGACGACCAGCCGGTCGGCCAGGACCATGGCGTCCAGCGGATCGTGCGTGACGAGTACGGCGACGGCCTCGAAGTCGGCCAGATGGCGCCGGAGTTGGGCACGGATGTCGAGGCGGGTGCGGGCGTCGAGGGCGGCGAGGGGTTCGTCGAGGAGGAGCAGACGGGGACGGGTGGCCAGGGCGCGGGCGAGGGCGACACGCTGCGCCTGGCCGCCGGAGAGCCGCCGGGGCTTGCTTCCGGCGTGCGCGGCGAGACCCATCCGCTCCAGCCACTCCGCGGCCTGCGCCCGGGCCTCCGCCTTGCTCGCGCCGTGGCAGCGGGGGCCGAAGGCCACGTTGTCGAGGGCGGTGAGGTGGGGGAAGAGGAGATAGTCCTGGAAGACCACTCCGACCGGGCGCGACTCCGGCGGCCGACGGTCCAGCTCGGCGCCGTCCAGCCGCAGACGGCCATCGTCCGACAGGGGGACGAGTCCGGCGAGCGCCCTCAGCGCCGTCGTCTTGCCAGCGCCGTTGGGGCCGAGCAGCGCCACCACGTCGCCGGGCGCGGCGGTCAGCGTCACATCGAGGCGGAACGACGGGCCACGCTCGACGACGAGCCGGGCGTCGAGGCCCTCGCCGAACGCCGGGGCCGAGGCGGGAGTGGGGGGAGGCGCGGAGGCCGGGGGAGGTGCCGAGGCGGGGGCGGCGGCGTTGTCGGGGGTCTTCTCGGTGCCGGTCATGAGGCGGTCATCCATCGGTCGCGCAGTCCCGCCAGCACCGCGATCGACACGGCCAGCAGGACCAGGCTGAGGGCGATCGCCGCCTCCGGATCGTTCTGGAGGGCGAGGTAGACGGCGAGGGGCATGGTCTGGGTACGGCCGGGGAAGTTGCCGGCGAACGTGATGGTCGCGCCGAACTCGCCGAGCGCACGGGCCCACGCCAGCACCGCGCCCGCCGCGACCCCGGGCGCGATCAGCGGCAGCGTGACCCGGCGGAACGCGGTGAACCGGGAGGCCCCCAGCGTGGCCGCGGCCTCCTCGTAGCGGGGGTCGGCGGCCCGTAGCGTGCCCTCCACGCTGATGACCAGGAACGGCATCGCCACGAACGCCTCGGCGAGCACGACCCCGGCCGTGGTGAACGGCAGGGTGATCCCGAACCAGTCGTCCAGCCACTGCCCGACGACCCCGTTGCGGCCGAGCGCCATCAGCAGCGCCACACCGCCTACCACCGGGGGCAGGACGAGGGGGAGGGTGACGAGGGCCCGTACGAGACCGCGTCCGGGGAAGTCGACCCGGGCCAGCAGCCAGGCCAACGGCACCCCGACGACCAGACTCACCGCCGTGGCCGCCGTGGCGCACACGAGGGACAGCCGCAGCGCCTGCCACACCTCGGGGCTGGTGAGCAGGTCGGGCATGCTGCGCCAGGGCGCCCTGATCAGCAGGGCGACGAGGGGGAGGACGAGCAGGACGAGGCCGATCAGCGCGGGCAGCAGCAGAGGGAGCGGGACACCCCCGCGACGCCCGCGCAGGGCCCCACCGCCGTGGACGCGCCGGCGCCGCGGGCCCCCGCCGAGGGTGTCCGGGGCGTCGGCTTCCCTCGCGGGGGAGGAGGCGGAATCGGAGGGGGAGGTCACGGCTTGAGGAACCCGGCCTCGGTCAGCACCTTCTGGCCCTCGGCGGACCGCACCAGTGCGATGAACGCCTTGGCGGTGCCGGAGTTCTTCGACTCCTTGAGCAGGGTGATCGGGTAGTCGTTGATGGCGTCGGCGGACTCGGGGAACTCCACGCCCTCCACCTTCTCACCGGCCGCCTTCACATCGGTCCGGTAGACGACCGCCGCGTCGGCCTCCTTCAGCACCACCTTGTTGAGCGCGGACTTCACGTCCTCCTCGTACGACACCGGCGTCAGCTTCAGCTCGCTCGCGTCGAGCGCCTTCTTTGCGGCCGCGCCGCACGGCACGGCCTCGTCGCAGAGCACGACCTTCAGGCCGGGGTCGGTCAGGTCCTCGAGGGAGGAGATCCCGTCCGGGTTGCCGGGGAGGGTGGCGATCTCCAGCTGGTTGCGTACGAAGGTCTGAGGGGTGCCGGAGGCGTCACCGGCCTCGGTGACGACGGCCATGGTCCTGGGGCTGGCGGAGGCGAAGACGTCCGCCGGGGCGCCACCGGTGATGCCGGCGGCGAGCGCGTCGCTGCCGCCGAAGCTGAACGTCACCTTCGTCCCGGGGTGCTCCTTCTCGAACCGCTCGCCCAGCGTCGTGAAGCTCTCCTTGAGTGAGGCCGCCGCGAAGACGATGACCTCTCCGGAGAGCTCTCCCGCGCCGGCGGGCCCCGACTGCGCGGAGGAGCCGGAGTCGGAGGAACCGCAGGCGCTCAGGACCAGCAGGGCGGCGGCACCGGCCCCGGCTGCCCGCAGGGCCCGCGTGCTCCGACGAGTGCGACGGCTCCGGCGTACGGAACGGGTCATCACGGTCCACTCCCTCTGGTCTGCGCTGCGCTGATGATTCTGCCGCAAGTGCCAGGCAGAAGTCATCAGGGGCATCGCACAAGCCGGGGTTCTCCTCTTCTCGGCATGGCATGTGCGTTCTTACAGGGGGGAGGGAGGCGCGCGGCGACGAGGCCGTCGGCCGGGCAGCACCAGCCCGGCCAGGCCGAAGAGGTACGCCCGCTTGTCCTCCGTCAGCCGCAGCACCCGCGCCAAGGCCTCGGCGACCTTCGCGGGCCGTTTGCTCCACGCCGATCTCCCTCGCACCGCACTTGCCCTACGCGCCACCGCAGCGGCGATCGACACGCGCTGACGGGGCCCCCGCAACGGACCGGCGCGCCCTCGGCCGCCCGCCCCTGGCGGTCACGGTGTGGAGAACAGGCCGGACCCCGGTGGCAGGGGGCCGTCGGTGCGGAGGCCGTTCGTGACGCGTAGGAACTCCAGCTTCTCCGCGTCGGGGGAACCCGCCGCCACCGTGTAGACGACGAGGCGGACATCGCAGCCCGGGACGGTGAGGACGTCGCAGTCGCAGACCACCTCACCCACCTGGGGGTGCACGACCGTCTTGCGGGACGAGACATGCGGTCCGACCGTGCCCTCGTCCCACAGCCGGGTGAACTCCGCGCTGGTGGAGCGCAGTTCCTCGACGAGGCCGAGCAGACCACGGTCCCGGGGGTAGGCGACGAGGGCCGTGCGCAGATCGGCGACGAGGGCGGCGTCGAGAGCGTCGCCGTCCTGGAGCACGGGCCAGGCCGCGAGCCCCGAGGGCCCGGCGGCGAAGACCGCCCGCACCAGGTTCCGCTGGTCGTGGGAGCGTGCGCTGGGGTCGCCGAGGAGCACGGCCCATGCCGGGGTCCAGGACAACAGGGTCCAGTCGGCGCTGAACACCCCCACCGGGAACTCCCCGAGGCGAGCCAGCATCCGTTGGACCCCCGCCGGGACATGCGTGGAGATCGTCCCCTCCTGCGGCGGGAGAAGGCCGGCCAGCCGATACGCGTGATCGCGCTCCACGGGCTGCAGTTGCAGCGCTCTGGCCAGGCTCGCGACGACCTGCGCCGAAGGGCTCGTGGCACGCCCCTGCTCCAGCCGCACCACATAGTCGACCGACAGCCCCGCGAGCTCGGCCAGTTCCTCGCGTCGCAACCCCACCGCACGCCGTCCGGGCCGCGAGGTCCGCCCGACGTCGGTCGGGGAAAGCCGGTCGCGCCAGCGGCGCAACGCCGTGCCAAGGGTCTCGTCCACCGAACCATTGTGTCCGCCGTACGGCCGTCGTGCCTGGTACTGGCCGTCCTACCGTCGCGGGGGGCACTGGTTGCCGTCTCGTCCCCGGCCGAGAGTGGACGCATGACGACAACCTTCATCACCGGAGCCAACAAGTCCCTCGGGTACGAGACCGCTCGCCGCCTGATCGAGGTCGGCCACACCGTCCTCGTCGGTGCCCGTGATCCGGAGCGCGGTCGGGCGGCCGCCGACGCACTCGGCGCCCGCTTCGTCCGGATCGACGTGACCGACGACGCGTCGGTGGCCGCGGCCGCCGCCGACATCGCCGCCCACGAGGGCGCCGTCGACGTCCTGATCAACAACGCGGGCGTCTTCGGGCCGCACGCCCCCGCCGACCAGGTGACGGCCGACGACGCGAGCGCGGTCTTCGACGTCAATGTCGTGGGGATCGTCCGGGTGACACACGCGTTCCTGCCACTGCTGCGCAAGTCCGCGAGCCCGGTGATCGTCAATGTGTCGAGCGGCATGGGCTCGTTCGCGGCCACCCACGACACCGGGCGCGTCGAGGGCCGGGCCGTCGCTCCGCTCTACACGGCGTCGAAGGCCGCCGTGACCATGCTGACCACGCAGTACGCGAAGGCCTGGCCGGACGTGAAGGTCAACGCGGCCGACCCGGGCTACACCGCGACCGACTTCAACGGGCACAGCGGCCCGCAGACGGTGACCGAGGGCACCGACGCGATCGTCGAACTCGCCACCATCGGAACGAACGGCCCGACCGGCACCCTCCGGGACCGCCACGGCGACCTGGCCTGGTGACCCACCCCTGAACCGGGAGCCTCCCGACCCGGCCCAACCCCGAACACGACGCCCTGAGCAGCGAGTCAGCGGGGAGCGTTCTCGTACAGCATGACCACGCAGGCCCCGCCCAGGCCGATGCTGTGCTGGAGTGCGACCCGCGCGCCCTCGACCTGGCGGGAGCCGGACCGGCCGCGCAGTTGCCAGACCAGCTCGGCGCACTGGGCCAGGCCGGCCGCTCCGAGGGGGTGTCCCTTCGACGGATAAGCAGTCGTGCAGTTCGACCACGTCGACGTCCCGCGGGCCGTATCCGCTTGTGGCGGGATCGGTGCCGTGCCTGTCCATGTGGGCGACTCCTGCGCCTCCGAACAACGGGGCCGCGACCGGTGTCCGTTCGTCATGGCCCTGCAAGTGGGTCATGCGGTCGCCGAGGGCCAGTACGCAGTCGGCGGCACCGGAGGCCACTGCCTGACGGGCGAGCCAGAGGGCGGACGAGCCGGTGGCGCAGTTGTTGTTGACGTTCACGACGGGGATGCCGGACAGGCCTAGGGAGTAGAGGGCGGCCTGACCGGCGGCCGAGTCCCCGTAGACGTATCCGGCGTAGGCCTGCTGGACGGCCTCGTACGGCAGGCCGGCATCGTGCAGAGCCGCGCGGGTGGCGCGTTCGGCCATGACCGGGTAGCTTTCACCGGCTCCGGGTTTGCCGAACGGGACCATGCCGACCCCGGCCACGTACACCGTGCGGACCGTGTCAGTCATGCGCGTTCCCGAGCAGTTGGGACCGGACCTCGTTCTTGAGGACCTTGCCCACCTTGGAGCGGGGGAGGTCGGGCCATACCTCGACCTGTTTGGGGGCCTTGACGCTCCCGATCCGGGCCTTGACGAAGTCGCGCAGGCCGGTGCCCGTGACGCTCGCCGCGCTCGCTCCGGCGTGGAGCTGGACGACGGCGGTCACGCGTTCGCCCCACGTGTCGTCGGGGAGCCCGACGACCGCGCAGTCCTGGACGGCGGGGTGCTCCATGACCGCCTGTTCGACTTCGGCGGAGTACACGTTGAATCCGCCGCTGATGATCATGTCCTTGGCGCGGTCGACGATGAACAGGTAGCCGTCGGCGTCGAGATGGCCGATGTCCCCGGTGTGGTGCCATCCGTGCCGGGACGCCTGCTCGGTGGCCGAGGGGTTCTTGTAGTAGCCCGCCATCACCAGCGAGCCGCGGACCACTATCTCGCCGCGTTCGCCGGGCGGCAGCAGCCGCCCCTCGCCGTCCATGATGGCGACGGTGACCAGCGGTGAGGGCCGTCCGGCGGAGGTGAAGCGCTCCACGGCGAGCGAGCCGTCGGGGTGGAAGTGGTCCTCCGGGGCCATCGTCGAGATCATCATGGGGGCCTCGGACTGGCCGAAGAGCTGGGCCATGACCGGGCCGATCCGTTCGATGGCCTCCTCCAGCCGGGCCGCCGACATGGGGGCGGCGCCGTACCAGAGGCAGCGCAGCGAGGTGAGGTCCGTGGCGGGCAGGTCCGCGTGGCCGAGGAGCATGTAGATGAGCGTCGGTGGCAGGAAGGTGTGCGTGACCCGATGCCGTTCGACCAGCGCGAGGAACTCGGTGAGGTCCGGCGTCGGCATGATGACGATCTCGCCGCCCAGCGTCATGACGGGGAAGCACAGCACCCCGGCGGCGTGCGTCAGCGGGGCGAGCGCCAGGTAGACCGGGCGGGTGCCGAACGGGTAACTCATCAGCGTCAGCGCCGACATGGTCTCGATGTTCCGGTCGGTCAGCATCACGCCCTTGGGCCGGCCCGTGGTGCCGCCCGTGCCGACGAGCATGACGGTGTCGTCGGCCGGTGCCGCTTCCCACGGGTCGGTCGGCAGGTCGTCCAGCCATGCGTCCAGGGAGGTCGCGAAGGGCGGGGATCCGTCGAGGCAGACCAGTGTGGTCAGCTTCGGCAGGTCGGGAAGGATCTTGGCGACCAGGGGGGCGTACGCCTTCTGGAAGATCAGGCAGACGCAGTCGAAGAGGTCCAGCGACTCGCGGTTCTCGGCGGCCTCGTTGCGCGGGTTGACGGGGCACCAGACCGCGCCGGCCCGGGAGATGCCGAACACGCAGGAGAAGGCGGTCGGATCGTTGGCGGAGAGCACCGCCACCTTGTCCCGGGGCCGTACGCCCGACCGGTCCAGGGCGCGGGCCACCCGCCAGGAGAGTTCCTGGACCTCGCCGTAGGTGAGGGTGTGTCCCCGCGTGGTGAGACAGGGGGCGTCGGGCCCCAGGGACGCGCCCTTGTCGAGATAGTCGGTCAGACGCACGGCGTCATCCTCGTTCTTCCGGGTTCCGGGTGTCGCAAGGTTCTCGGGGTTGCCGGGCTCGGCCCGGGACTCAGCCGTGGACGGTGAGGACCGGGTCGAGGACGAGTCCGAAGGCCTTGAGCTGGCCGAGCAGTTCGCGGTGGCCGAACGCCTGGCACGCCGAGGCCAGACCGACGCGCCGGGGCGGCTGCTGGAGCAGGCTGCGGGCGGCGTACGCCTGGAGCAGTCCGGTCTGCTTGTAGTTGCTGTGGCCGTGGATCACGCAGTGGGCGCGTCCCAGCGGGCCCGAGGCGTGGACGGAGTCGACGGAGGTGTTGACGCGCGGGTTCTCCCGGGGCGGCATGCCGGCCTGCACCGAGGCGGCCACCTCCGCCAGTGCGGCGTCCTGCTGCTCGGCGGGGAGGGTCTTGATCTGCGACTCGACCATCTTGACCGTCTCCACCACGCCCTGCATGACGCCCCGGTCCATGACGCCGCCGAGGGCCTTGCAGGTGGCCACCCTGGGATCGTTCTTGAACCACACGGGGTGGAGCGTGCCGCCCCACGGCAGGGCGAGTGCCGTCTCGTGCTGTCCGGGAACGGCGACGTCGGCGGCGGTCAGCGGGTCCCACCTGCGGTACTGGTTCTCCTCCAGGTAGTGCCAGTCGGCCTTGAGGATGGTGAAGATCGTCTGCGTCGACGCGTAGGTGGGGAAGCCCTTCCACAGGACCAGGACGTCGAGGGTGTCCAGGCCGGGGGTCTCCAGGCAGATGTTGGCCGCGATCTCGCCGGTGGTGTACATCTGCGCGATGCCGGGGGACAGCAGCAGGCCCTTCGCGGCGTACGCGTCGCCCCACCGCGCCTCGGCGTCGAGGGCCCAGTCCTGCTCGCCCGTGGTGTCGAGGTAGTGGCAGCCGGCCGCGAGGGCGGCCTCCACGACCTCCGGCCCGTACTTGATGAACGGCCCGACCATGTTGCTCACCACCTTGGCGCCACGGAAGAGCTCGGTCAGCGGTCCGACCGCGTGCTCGACCTCGACGACCTCGTGGTCCACGGTGTCGATCCCGGGGACCTTGTCGAGGACTTCGCGGATACGGGCCTTGTCGCGTCCGGCGGCGATGAAGGGGATGTTGTACTCGCGGAGGTACTCGCAGACCAGGCGACCGGTGTAGCCGGAGGCCCCGTAGACGACGACGGGCTTGCTGGTGCTCATGATCGGTCGACCTTTCGTGGGTGCGGGGGTGGGCGGAGGGGTGGGCCGAGGGGTGGGTGGGGTCCCGTCACATGCCCATGCCGCCGTCGACCGGCAGACCGGCCCCGGTGATGAAACGGGCGCCGTCGGAGGCGAGGAAGACCACGGCGTCGGCCATGTCGGTGACCTCGCCGAGCCGGCCGAGCGGGGTCAGCCCGATGACGCTGCCGACCGCCGCCTCCGCGCTGGGGAAGAGCCCCAGCGTCTCCATGTCCGCCGCCAGCCGGGCGCCCATCTCGGTCGGGACCAGCCCGGGGTACACGCAGTTCACGCGCACGCCGTAGCCGAGCTTGCCCGACTCCAGCGCGGCCACCCGGGTCAGCCGGTCCACCGCCGACTTCGTGGCGGAGTAGCCCGCGATGCCGGGGAAGGCGATGGTCGCCGCGACCGACGCGATGTTGACGACCGCGCCGCCGGCGCCTGCCGGACCGCCCGGGCGCATCGCGCGGAACGCGTGCTTGATGCCGAGTGCCGTGCCCAGGACGTTCACGTCGAGCATCCGGCGGACGTCGGACGGGTCGAGGTCGACGACCAGACCGGAGATCTCGACCCCGGCGTTGTTGACGACGATGTCCAGGCCACCGAGTTCGGCGACCGTCTGCGCGACCGCTGACTCCCAGCTCGCGTCCTCGGTGACGTCGAGGGAAACGAACCCGGCACGGGCGCCGGACTCCCTCAGCGCGTCGGCGGTCGCCTTGCCCGCCTCCTCCTGGATGTCCCCGATGACGACGGCGGCACCGGCGCGGGCCAGCGCCTCGGCCATCCCCGCGCCCAGTCCTCGGGCCCCGCCCGTCACCAGCGCCTTGCGCCCGGTCAGGTCGTACACGCTCATGGAACCTCTCCTCGTCGAGATGGCTGAGTGGCGTCAGCGTCGGCCATTTCTGGACAGTCGTCAAGACTTTCTTGGACAGTCGTCAAGGTTTTGCTGGACGAGTGTCCAGGGAATCGGTGCGTGACCGTCCGGGCCGCGCTACCGTGGGGGCGGAGCCCGCGCGGGGCGGGGCCAGGTGGAGAGGTGTGACGGGAATGCAGCTGTGACGCAGACCGCGCGCAAGGACGTCAAGGACAGGGACGTCAAGGACGGCAGGGACGGGAAGAACGCGGACCGGATCTCCCGGCGGCAGGTCGACAAGTTCGCCGAGCGCCGGGCCCAGCTGGCCGCGTCCGCGCTGCGGACCCTGTCCGAGCTGGGCTACGCCCGTACGAGCCTGCGTGAGATCGCGCAGAACTCCGAGTTCTCCCACGGCGTGCTGCACTACTACTTCCGCGACAAGGTCGAGCTGATCACCTACTGCGTGCGGCAGTACAAGGCGGAGTGCGTCACCCGCTACGACGGCATCGTCGCCACCGCCGACTCGGCCCCGGCGCTCAAGGAGGGCTTCGCCGAGGCGATGGCCGGGACCCTGCGTGACGACGCGGCGATGCACCGGCTCTGGTACGACCTGCGCAACCAGAGCCTGTTCGAGGAGTCGTTCCGTGACGACGTCCTCGACATCGACCAGAGCCTGGAACGCATGATCTGGCGCATCGTCAGCCAGTACGCGGACCTGGCCGGTTCACCCGTGGCCGTGTCATCTCCGGTCGCGTACGCGCTTTTCGACGGACTGTTCCAGCAGGCACTGCTGAGGCATCTGAGCGGCGGCGAGAGTGCCGCCGCCGACCTGACGGCAAGCGTGGCACAGCTTCTGGACCAGCTGGTCACCCCTGTCTGACCAGGCGTCGGGCGGGTGGGAGACGTTAAAAAGGGGGTCCCCTGCGGCTCCTCGCGGGGCGGCAGGGGACATCCGGTCAGGAAGTGAAGGGCGTGGAGCCGTCCTCTGCGGTGATGCGCCACAGGTGGTCGGCGGTGCCGGTGTCGTCCCACTGCAGGGCCTGGGCCCCGGACGACGTGGACATGTTCTGGATGCCGAGGACCATGCCGCTGTTCTTGTTGACGATCTTGGCGTAGCCGCCGCCGGCGTCGACGATCGACCACAGATGGTCGGCGGTCAGGGTGTCACCCCACTGGAGCGCCGTGGCGCCGGCGGCCTTGGAGGCGTCCTTGATACCGAGGACCTGTCCGCTGTGGGTGTTGAAGATCTTGTAGTAGCCGTTCTCGGCGGGGACGACCTTCCACCAGTGGTTGGCCGTGCTGTTGACGGTCTGCTGCTGTACGGCGCCTCCGGGGGCGATGGAGGAGCCGTCGACGCCCAGCTCCAGGCTGCTGTTCTTGTTGGTGATCTTCACCCGGGGTGTCTCGGGGTACCAGGACTCCAACTCGGTGACGCCGACGAACTTGCCCGTCTGCGGGGTGAAGACCACGCGGAACTGGGACGTGGTGATCGTCGGGAAGGTCACCTCGTTGGGGTTGTTCGCGACCGGCGCGGCCGGACTCTTCGTCTGGCCGGGGACGTTCACCCACGAACCGTTGTTCAGGTACTGCACGGTGTAGCTCGCCGGGACGCGGATGTTCGCGCCGTCGTCGTAGGTGTAGAACTTCACCTCGTTGATCTTGCGTGGCGCTCCGAAGTCGACGCCGAGGTGGTCGGTGGCGTTGGGTGAACCGGAGTTGGTCCAGCGGTTGTCGGGGATCTTGTCGTAGCGGATCCAGCCGTCGGTGGCCCGCAGCGGGGCGTCGAAGGTGGTGGGCTTGCAGGTCTGGCCGCTGTGGCAGTGCGGGCCGTTGGAGACGGTGTTGGTGTAGGAGGCGAAGGCCTTCGGGTACGGCTGGGTGACCGTGCGGCCCAGCCAGTCCTGCTCGGCGGTCAGTGGGTTGGCGGCCACGTTCATCAGGCGGGCCGGCTGCGCCGGGGTGACGGGCGCGGCCACGTTCACGGTCGTGCTGGTACCGAGCGTCGAGGACTGGTGGATACGAACGCCGTCCTGGAAGATCTGCAGACCGCTGCCCTTGCCGTAGTGCGAGCCGTCCCGGTCCCAGCGGATCGAGTAGGTGTGCCCGTGGTACGGCAGGCTCTCCACCGCGAACCAGTCCCACCCGGACGGCACCAGCGGCTTCAGCACCAGCGTGTTGTTCGCCTGCGGCTTGATGCCCAGCAGACCGCTCAGCACCAGGTCGTTGAAGCTGGAGTGGTTGTAGTGCTCGCTGAAGTTGAAGCCGTCGTAGATCCACTCGCCGGTGTCGCCATTGGCGGCCTCGGCCACGTAGGGCTTGCCGTCCTTGTGCTGGAGGTCGGCGAACTGGGCCAGCATCGTCTGGTAGTCGGCCTTGGTGACGAAGCTCTGCGCGGGGTAGTCCTGCAGCAGGTTCGCCAGGCCGGTGAGGATCTGGCTCGTCTGGTAGGGCCAGCTCGGGCCGTTCCAGTGGCAGCAGTTGGCGTCGTCGCGCTTCTGCTCGGCCGGTATCGCCTGGTGGTTGAAGTACGGGTTGGCGGTGATCCGGTCCAGCTCGGCGAAGCCCGTTCCCCTGGTGAACTTCAGCGTGTTGGCGCCGGCCTTCATGGGGACCTGCACGGTGACGGACTTCGACTCCGAGAACTGGCCCCAACTGCCGCCGGGCGCATAGCTGACCGTGACCGGGTTGGCCGTGTCCCCGTTCACGACGACCTTGTGCGTCGACGTACCGGAGGTGGCGTTGGCGTAGTGGACCGTCACCGGGTAAGTGCCGGCCCCGGGCGCGTCCACGGTGAAGGTGACCGCGCTGTCGTCGAAGTCGATCTGGCCGACGTACTTGCCGTTCGACGCCGTCGAGGAGTCACGTGTGTTCGCGTGGACGACGGCGGCCTGCTCGGCCTCGAAGTCGTGCACCCGCTCCAGGGTCGTCGGCCCGAACGGCGCCTTGAACCGCTTGGCGTCGGTCAGGTACTTCCACGCCGACGAGTACTGCGCGTCGGGGAGGTTGAACGCCCAGGGGGCGTAGCCCATCGCCTCGCGCCAGGTCGTACGGGTCTGCTTCAGCGTGCCGTTGGTGCCGTCAGTGTTGTAGACCTGCATGAAGAAACTGCGCTGCGGGTCCCACAGGGAGTTCTGGACGGCGGCCTTCAACTGCGCGGCCCTGCCGTCGTACTCGTTCGCGGTCGCGGTGTCGCCGTTCATCGTGGCGATCTTGCTGATGGTCTGGGCGGCGGCGAACATGTACGCGTTGATCGTGGGCCGGTAACCGCGGCCGCCGCTGAACCAGTTGCTGCTGTGCATCGACGTCTCGGTGTACTCCGTGGCGTCGGACAGCGGGGTCTGGTGGAACAGGTCGCTGGAGGACTGCGTGCCGTTGACCGTGACGTCGGTGTCGAAGTTGGAGTCCCACCGCTTGTAGAGGGCGATCAGGTGGGGGAGCGCGGACTTGATCTGCGCCGCGTCACCGGTCACGAGATAGCGCTGGTAGGCGGCGCTCGTGATCCACTCACTGAAGTTGCGCGCACCCGAGTTGCCCGCCCCGCGGAGCCAGAAGTCCAGGTAGTCGCCCGCGTAGTCGCGGTTGTGCAGCCAGCGCCCGTCCAGCAGGTGGTAGCCGGTCGCGTCCGGCAGCGCGGTGTACGGGTTCCCGGCGTAGCCGATCGGCACGTCGTACTCGGTCGACACGTACCCCGTGCCCGGGACGGTGTAGCGCAGCGCCCGCTTGAAGGTGCTCCACCGGTAGTAGTAGACCTCGTCGATGTCGTTGTCGGGGGTGTCCAGGAACGGGATGTTGTCCTTGTACCACTGGCGCTCGTCGAGCTGGTTGGCGGCGAGGATCGCGTCCTTGTCCAGTGCCACCGCGTCGGGGTCGTCGGCGGCCAGCGCCGGGCTCGCTCCCGGACCGGCCGACAGCAGACCGACGGACAACACCGAGGCGCACAGGACGGCCAGTGTGCGGCGCCTGGGTCTGAGGGGATGACGCATAGAGGTGTCCTCCATTGGGCACTCATGCGATGGTTCGAATGTTCGAAATGACGAACATTGTTCGAAATGCTGCGAGACGGTAGCTACGCGCCGAAACCGAAGTCAAGAGGTTGGACGCTGATCCGAGCGCTACGGGTGACCTGCGACCGGGCTCCAGCGATCGAGCCCGGACCGAAGGGATCCTCCGCTTCCTCCCACCGATGACGACCGTCCTCGGCGCGAACCATCTCCCGCCCCGGTTCCTCGACGGCGAGAGGCGGATCACCGCAGTCCGCATGGACCGTCCACCTGGTCCGACGGGCGTCGTATGGAGGCGGGCAGGTTGGCCGGCCACAGGAACTCCCGCGAGTTTCGTCAGGGTCGTTCGCGGCACGTCGCGAAACGGTCCCCGCCGGATCGACGCCGTGCTCAGCCACTGGCTGGTTCGCGCCCTTAACGACATCCACGCGTCTGCTCAGACTGCCACTCAGGACGGGGTGGGGAGGGCTTGGGTGGCGGCACGGAATCGACGCCGTTCGGTCGCGCGGAAGCGCCGCCAGGAGCGAGTCAAGGTGGGCGTGATCGGCGGTGTGGGCTGCCTCGCCCTGCTCGTCGTGTTCTGGCAGGTGATCTGGCCGTACCTCGTCGGTGGTCTCGTCCTCGTCGGGGGTGCCGGCGGTGGATGGTGGTTGTGGCGTACACACCGACTGGTCAAGGGACGTGATCACCAATGGAGGCGGGAGGACGCCCTCAAGGCCGGCCGCCGCTCCCTCACAGAGGTGGACACGATGTCGGGCGGCGAGTTCGAGGACTTCGTCGTGGATCTGTGCCGACGTGACGGGTGCACCGAAGTTCGCCGGGTGGGCGGCTCGCACGACGATGGCGCGGATGTGTTGGGGTGTCTGCCGGACGGCCGGAGCATGGTGATTCAGTGCAAGCGTTACTCACCGAAGAGCAGGATCCCAAGCCACCAGGTCCGCGACCTTCTCGGTGCGGGAGTCCACTTCAAGGTCGATGTCGCGATTTTCGTCACGACCACGTACTTCACCGGGCCTTCTGAACGGACCGCAGTACAGAACGGCGTTGTCGCGGTCCACCGCGACCACCTCGGTTCATGGAACAACGGCGCCCCACTCCTGTCGCTCATCGAGCTGAACGGGGCGGGGCAGGGCGATCGTAGGCACCGTGCTCGCTGGAAGGAGACGTACGAGTAGGCCACATCTCATGGCATCGTCGAGTGAGGGTGCGCCCGAACTGGGTCACCGGACTCTGCGAGGAGTCGCGTCGCGAGGCCGTCGGCGGTGAAGGGTTTCGTCGTCGGTCCACATGGCGCCGGAGGTCCTCACACTCGAAGAGGCCGTCGGGCGTGGCACCGGCCGAACTCCTCGAGCTCGGCGGTCGTCCAGCGGCGGGAAGCGGCGAACACGTTGATCAGCCAGGGCCTGTTGGCGGACTGCCACCGACCGGAGGTGAGCTCATGCCTCGACAGCCGACGGCCTTCCAGAGCTGTCTCGACCGGCATAAGATCCCTCGGCTCAGCTCCTGGCGAACCCTCGGCTGCTGATCGGTTCCCCAGCAACGCTCTAATCCTGGCTTCAGGTTGATCGGGGACAATGAGCGGAAAAAGCATCGACTGGAAGGGGGCGGGCCGGCGTGCGGATCATGATCGCGGATGATGAGGCGGCCATCCGTGAGTCGCTGGAGCGGGTGCTCCAGGTCGAGGGTTACGACACCAGCACCGTCGCCAACGGTCTCGCCGTGCTCGACGGGGTCGGTGGGGCCGACGGTGACACGCTGGATCTGCTGATCCTCGACGTGATGATGCCCCGCCTCGGCGGGTTGGAGACCTGCCGGCGGTTGCGGGCCGCGGGTCGGGATCTGCCGGTGCTGATGCTGACCGCCCGTGACCAGGTCTCCGACCGGGTCACGGGGCTGGACGCGGGCGCCGACGACTACCTGCCCAAGCCGTTCGCCACCGAGGAGTTGCTGGCCCGGGTGCGGGCCCTGCTGCGCCGGCGCACGCCGACCGACGAGGAGTCGCAGATCCTGTCGTTCGCCGACGTCCGGCTCGATCCCGACAGGTTCGAGGCGTGGCGGGGCGGGCGGCCGCTGCGCCTGACCCGGACCGAGTTCTCCCTCCTGCAGGTCCTCATGCGCAACGCGACGCGGGTCTTGACCCGCGACGCGCTGTTCGAGGCGATCTGGGGCTTCGACATGAGCGCCACCGCCAACAACCTCCAGGTATACGTGAGTTACCTGCGCCGCAAGATGGAGGCCGAGGGTGAGCCGCGATTGATCTACACGCTGCGCGGCCTGGGATACACGTTGCGGGAGACTCCTCCGTGAGCGGGCCCGCCGGCCGGGAACCGCGTCGGCTGACCCGATGGTGGCGCCGGCGGTCCCTGCGGACCAGGCTGACGGCGATCGCGGCGACGGCCATCGCGGTCAGCGTGTTCGTGGCCTTCCAGGTGGCCAGCGAGCTGATGGACTGGGAGCTGCGGGACACCGCCGAGAATCAGCTGCGCGCCGACTCCCGCGTCCTGGCGGCGGACGCGCAGCGCGCCGGCCCGGCGCAGGTCCGGCTACCGCCGTATCCCGGGTCCGGTCGGCTGGTGCGGGTCGTCCTGCCCGACGGCTCGACCCGGACTCCGGCCGGCCAACCCGCGCTGCCCCCCGTCAGCGAGGACGCCGGGCGCGTGGCGCGGGGCGCGTCGGCCGACCTGATGGAGTCGAACGGCAGCGAGGAGGAGGGCTACCTCATCTACACGCTGCGGGCGGGCGACGGCGCGGTCCAGGTGGCCCGCGTCGCCGACGACAGCCCGATCAACCAGTTCGGGTTCGGCATGCTGCTCATCGGGCTGTTCTGCGTGGCCGGCGGCGCGCTTGTGGGGCGGACCGTGGCGCGGGCCGGGCTGGCACCGATCGACCGGCTGACCGCCGCCGCGGTACGTGTCGCGCGCACCCGGGATCTCGACGCCGACATCCCGGATGAGGGCGGTGGGGAGATCCGGCGGCTGATCCAGTCGATCAACGACATGCTCGCCGCGCTCCGGGACTCCAGGCGGGCCCAGCGGCTGCTCGCCGAGGACGCCGCCCACGAGCTCAAGACCCCGCTCACCAGCCTGCGCCTCAACGTCGAGCTGCTGATCCGGCTCGATCGGCGCGGCACCCTGGACAGCGCGCTGCCGGCGGAGAGCCGGACCCGGCTGCTCAACGATCTCGGCGCCCAGGTGGCCGAGTTGAGCACGCTTGCCGCCGAGCTGACCGACCTGGCACGCGGTGACGTCAGCGACGAGAACACCGAGCTGCTCGACCTCGCCGACGTGGTGGTGGCCGCCGCGACCCGGGCGCGTTCCCGCGTGCCCGACATCGAGGTCGCGCTCGACGTGACCTCCGTGTGGGTGAGCGGGCGTCCCGCCGCGCTTCAGCGGGCGGTGCTCAACCTCATCGACAACGCCGGCAAGTGGTCCCCCGCGGACCAGCCGGTCCAGATCCGGCTCCGTGCCGAGGGCACGTCGGCGGTGCTCGAGGTCGACGACGCCGGGCCGGGTATCGACGCCGCCGACGTACCGCGGGTGTTCGACCGGTTCTACCGTGCCGACAGCGCCCGGTCGTTGCCGGGATCCGGTCTGGGGCTGTCGATCGTGCAGCGGGTCGTCGACGCCCACGGCGGCCGGGCCACCGTCGCCCGCTCCACACGCGGTGGCGCGCTGCTGCGGCTCGACCTTCCGGCCGCGGCCCCGCCCGCCCCGATCGCACGCCTCACCGCCGGGGAGGACACCGAGGTGCGCTGACCCGCTCCGGGGGCGCGGCGCGGGACAGGGGACGGCTGGCGGCCCGCGTGCATGGCCCCGCGCGGCTCACCGCCCGGGAGGATACCGAGGTGCTTCACCGCCGGGGAGGATACCGAGGTGTGCTGACCCGCTCCGGGGGCGCGGCGCGGGACAAGGGGCGGCGGGCGGCCCGCGTGCATGGCCCCGCGCGGTTCACCGCCGGGGCAGCACACCGCGGTGCGCCGACCCCAGCCGCGGCCGCGCGGCGCAGGACAAGCCGTCCACCACCGCGGCGCAGGACAAGCCGTCCACCACCGGGCATGACACCGCGATACGCCGACCCCGGCCCCGGCGCGTGGCGCAGGGGCGGCGACCGTCGGGCCCACGAAAAGATCCGGGACGGGCCTGGGTGCCCGTCCCGGATCTCGTCCGTGCCGCCGCGCTCACCGTTGCAGCGCGGGCTCCTCCTCCTCGCTGGCGAGCGGCTGTCGACCGGCCGGCAGCTCCGCCGCCGGCCGGGACAGCCGGCTCGGCCACCACATCCGTCGGCCGAGCAGCAGGGTGAGGGCGGGCACCAGCACCGACCGCACCAGCAGGGCGTCGAGCAGCACGCCGAAGGCGACCAGGAACCCGACCTCGACCAGCATCACCAGCGGAAGCGTGACGAGGACCGCGAACGTGGCCGCCAGGACCAGGCCTGCCGAGGTGATGACGCCACCGGTGGCGGAGAGTGCCTTGAGCATGCCCTCTCTGGTGCCGAGGCGCACGGTCTCCTCCCTGGCCCGGCTGGCCAGGAAGATGTTGTAGTCGACGCCGAGGGCCACCAGGAACAGGAACGCCAGCAGCGGCACCGAATTGTCGATGCCCTTGAACCCGAGAATCGTGTCGAAGACGAACACGCTCCCGCCGAAGGCAGCGGCGAACGAGACGATCACGGTGGCCATCAGGACCAGCGGGGCCAGGACCGCGCGCAACAGCAGCCCGAGGACGATCAGGACGACGACGAGCACCAGCGGGATCACCAGCTTCTCGTCGCTCCTGGTGGTCACCTCGGTGTCGAGGTTCTCCGCACTCGGCCCGCCGACGATCGCCTCCGCCCCGCTCACCGCGTGCACGGCGGTGCGCACCCGCAGAATCGTGTCGTACTCCGCGACGGTGTCCGGCGCGTCCTTCGGGAACACGGAGATGTTGGCCCAGCCACCGCTGGTCTGCTCCGGGACGGCCTGGGCCACACCGCGAGTGTCCTTGACGATGTCGAGCACCCGCTCCTGGTGCGCCGGCCGCGTGAAGATCGTCATCGGCTGGCCGCCGAGCTCAGGGAAGTGCTGGCGGAGAACGGTGAAGCCGGTGACCGACTCCGGCGCGGACAGGAACTGGTCCTGCTCCCGCAGGTTGCCGGTGTTGCCCGCCAGCCCGAGGGCGAGCACGCCGAGGACTCCGAGCGAGCCAAGCGTCGCCACCCACCGGCGGCGGCTGATGGCGGTGCCGAGCCGTCCCCACAGCCCCGGCTTCTCCTCCACGGCCGTGCTGACCCGCGGGACGGCCGGCCAGAAGATCCGCCTGCCGAGCACCACGAGCACCGCCGGGAACAGCGTCAGCATGGCCACCAGCGCGCACACGATGCCGGCCGCGCCGATCGGGCCCAACCCGCTGGTGCTGTTCAGGTCGGCGACGAGCAGGCAGAGCAGGCCGGCGACCACGGTGGCCGCGGACGCGACGATGGCCGGCGCCGCGCCGCGCAGCGCGTGGACCATCGCGACCCGGACGTTCTCGTGGTGGTGCAGTGCCTCCCGATATCGAGCGATGAGCAACAGCGCGTAGTCCGTGCCGACGCCGAACACCAGGATCGTCAGCAGCGCCGAGTTCTGGTCGTTGACCACGATGCCGAAGCCCTTGACGAGCAGGTAGACGGTCCCCATCGAGGTCAGTGCGGCCGCGCCGACGGCCACCAGCGGGATGATCCACAACACCGGGCTGCGGTAGGTGAGGATGAGCAGGAGCGTGACGACGACGATGGTGGTGAGGAGGACCTGCACGTCGATGCCGTCGAAGACGGCATCCATGTCGCCGTCGATCGCGCCCGGGCCGGTCACGTCGAGTTCCAGGCCGGCGGGGCGGTCCTTCGCGGCGTCACGCAACGGGCCGACGATGTCCTCCGGTGCGCCGTAGGTCGTGCTCACCTCGAGGGTGAACGTCATCGCCTTGCCGTCGGCGGAGCGGCTCATCGGTGGGCCCTCGTCGTCCTCGTCGGCCTCCGCCGTCGCCTTCGGCGGGTACCGCTTGGCAAGGGTGTCGTAGTGGCGCTCGACCGTCGCGCGGTCGGCGTCGGTCATGTCGCTGTCGCGGTGGTACACGAAGACGAACTCGCTCGCGTCACCCTCGGGGAGACTGTCGTCCAGCACCGCCACCTTGGTGGACTCGGCACTGGCCGGCAGGGTGTCCGCGGCGCTGTCGGTGGTGACCGAGCTCAACTTCCCGCTCAGCGGCACCATGCCCGCCGCCAGCACCAGCCATAAGCCGATCACCAGCCACGGCACCCACCGGCCTGCCAACCGACCGGCCGGCGCTTCCCCGGACGGTGCTGCGTCGACTGCCATCAATAGCCTCCTACATACGAGTTACATCGCTTGTCCGATGGCCTACTTCCTAACGAGCGAAGCTGAGACGACTGTTAGAGCCTGTGAAGTAACCGGCGTCCGTTGTCGATGGTCATGTCGATCATCGATGCCTTGTGGGTGGGTGCGTCGCGGTGCATCGTCCGCGCCGTTATGGGTCGAACACCTCGGACACCTCGGAGGCGGCTGACAGACGAGCCGGCGGACCAGGCATGACGCGTGGTAGCCCGCAGTTGATCGAGTGCGGGTCCTCCAACTGCTGCCGAGAGGATCGATCATGACCTCGGACCACGACGTGCTGTGGCGTCGCTGCGCGTACCTGGGTCGCGTCCTGCTACCGCTGCTGGACCAGGAGCTGTGGCGTCGGGACAGCCGCCGAGAGAGGCTGCGGTCCTGGGACATCGACACGGCGGTGGGGGAACGCCTCGGTGAGGTGATCGCGGCCTTGGCCGCCCACGCTGTCGCGGTGGACGCTGCCTTGTCCGCAGCAGAGTTGGAGACCCTGCCTCTCAGCACCGTGGCTGACGCGGCGACCGGCAAGCAGGATTTCGAACTACTCGCCGGGCTCCCAGACACCTTCGCCGATGCCCGCGACGAAGTTGCGGTCAAAGTCGTCCGCCTATACGCCTACAAGGGCGGCGAGACCAGTCTCCAATTGGTTCGGCTGAGCACGGAAGTGCGCCATACGCTGAACGTCCTTGCAGCCCGCGAGCCAGTGCGCTCTCCCACGTGCGGAGACATCTTCCGCAAGGCGGACGAGGCCAACCTGCCCCAGTGACCGAGAACCTTGCGGCAACCGAACCGCACGCCCCGATGCAAGGAGCGGATGCGGAACCCGCGGGTGCCCGTGCGGATGGGACTGCCGGACGGTGCCCGGATCGTGCCCCGTGGATCACTTTCCGAGGGGCACCGGTACGGGGACGTCGGCAGCCTCCGCGTCGACCGTGGTTGCCGGCGAATCGCCCGTGCTGGAGCGGCGGCCCGGCAGCAGCAGGCCGACCGCGACCGTGCCGACGGCCAGGATGATGCCGCCGATGAGGCTGGTGTGCGAAATGGCGTCGGCGAAGGCCTTGTTCGCCGCTTCGAGGAGCGCCTGTCCCTGCGCTACGCCGCCGGCCGGGTCCGTCATGATGTGCTGGGCCGCGGCCTGCGCCCCGCCGATGGAGTCCTTGGCCGCTTCCAGCGCGGCGGCCGGGATCTGTCCGCCGACGGTGTCGGCGAGTTCGTCCTTGTAGGTGGCGGCCAGGACGGAACCGAGGATGGCGATACCGAGGGAGCCTCCGAGTTCCATGGCGGTGTCGTTCGTACCGCCGGCGACGCCAAGCTCGCTCTCGGGGAAGGCGCCCATGATGGTGTCGGTGGCCGGTGAGACGCTCAGTCCGATCGCCAGCCCCAGCAGGATCAGGGTGGCCAGGAAGTCTCCGTAACCGGACCGGCTGTCGATGCCGAGCAGCAGAAGGATCGCGATCGTGCCCAGGACCATGCCGAGGATGATGGTGACCTTCATGCCGATCCGAGGGGTCAGCCAACCGGTGACGGCCGATCCGGCGAAGACCGCGACGGCCAGGGGGAGTAGGCGTACGCCGGTCTCCAGCGGACTGTCACCGAGGACGAACTGCAGGTACTGGGTCGAGTAGTAGATGGAGCCGAAGACGGCCAGGAAGAAGAGCAGCACGGCCAGGGTGGCGCCGGCGACAGCCCGCTCTCGCAGCTTGCTGAGGTCCAGCATCGGGCTGGGGTGGCGCAGCTCCCACCAGACGAAGACCGCCAGCCCGATCGCCGCGACGACCGCCGCGATGACGGCGGTGACGTCCTCGCCGAAGTGCGGTGCCTCGATGATCGCGTAGACGAGGGCGGCGACACTGACGATGGACAGTACGCCGCCGACCAGGTCCAGCTTTCCCATGCCGTGCGCCTTGGAGGGGGGCACGAGCATCAGCGCGGCCACGATCGCGATCACGACGACGGGCACATTGATCAGGAAGGTGGAGCCCCAGGAGTTGTCCTCCAGGAGCCAGCCGGCGAGCAGTGGGCCGACCGCGATCGCCAGCCCCGAGGTGGCTGCCCAGGCGGTGATCGCCTGCACCCGTTCCTTGCGCGGGAACATGGCCACCAACAGGGACAGGGTGGCGGGCATGATGAGTGCGGCGCCGAGGCCCATGATCGCGCGGGCCGCGATGACCGCGTCGGCGCTGTCCACCAGGCTGCCCATCACCGATCCACTACCGAAGATCGCCAGCCCGGCGATCAGTGCCCCTCGGCGGCTGTACTTGTCGCCCACCGCGCCGAGAACGAGCATCAGCGCCGCGTACGGGACGGTGTAGCCGTCGATCACCCACTGCAGCTCGCCGCTGTCCAGGCCCAGGTCGAGGGTCATGTCCGGGGCGGCGACGATCAGTGAGGTGTTGGCCATCACCACGATCAGCAGACTCAGGCACAGCACCAGCAACCCCCACCAACGGCGGCGGTAAGGCCCTTCCATCCGGTCGACGGGTATGGATGCGATCAACGACATGTCCGGCCTCCTGATGTGGGGCCCGTGGCCCGCCACTGCTGACGTTCGCGCTGGTCGGGCGCGGAAAGCACATGAGTGCTCGTGGTGTCGTGCGCCGTCATGAATGGGTTCACTCCCGCTCGTCTCTCTGGTTTCTCGGCCGCTCGGACGAACTCCGTCTCGCTGCCTGCGGCGTGCACTCAATGTAGCGCTAACTTTGTCGAGTGACAATGTCTATCGATTCAGTTGAGCGACGAGGTTGGGTGACTGAGTCCTGTGGGTCGGGCAAGCCCGTGACCGAGAGCGACCGCTTGGTGATCTTCGACCGATACCGACCTTGCTGAGCAGGGTCAGGAGGGAAGCGCGCCGCGGGGAGTGCCGGGCGTCGATTTGGTCTCGCGCGGGACCGACCGAACCGGCGAGCCGGCCCAGTGCGCCTTGTGGCTCCCCTCCCCGGGGGTGGGCGCGCGTCGCTCCCGGGCCGGACAAGCCGGCGCCGATGACCGGATCGGGGAAGGGGTGCCGCCGGGTCCTGGCTGTCGTCCGGGCGGGCGAGGCGGGCCGGGCGGGCAGGGTGGTCCTCGATCCTGAGGCGTCCTGGAGTGAGCAGGTGGATAGGACGGTGGGCGCCTACCTCGTCGTGCTCGCGCGGGACCCGGCGCCGGCGCGGCTGTCACCCGTGAACCGGCGGCTGTCGGGGTGCGTGGTGCGGTCCTCCAGCGGACCCGCACCTACAGAACGCCGTTGGCCCCAGCGGACCAACGGCGAGCCGGCGCCGCCACGTTCCAGATGGGAATCACGTGCGGTCCGCGATGCGTGGCGCGAAAGTCGTTGACCTCACCGACATCGACGGGCGGGCCGTCGGCAGGCCGCTGTGCGTCGCGTGCGGCGACGGCTGGCCCGGCTCAGGCGACCGAACGCGTACCGACAGCCAGATCACGGTCTACGGCGACCAGGTGCAACTGCCCTCCCGCCAGGGCTACCGTGGAGGAAACCAGGGCCTGGAGGCAGGCGTACTCGGCCTCCTGGTCGGGCATCGAGAGGCGTTGGGTCGTCAGGCCGTCGACACCGGCGAGAAAGAACCGGGCGATGGTCGTCGCGGGATGCGCCAGGGAGTGACCGGTGCGGGCGGCGGCATCGGCGATGAGTCCGGCCGCCACCTCTGTGACATCGCGGTAGTGGCTCTCGACGGCGCCGCTGAGGGCCGGCGTGCGCAGGGCGAACAGGGTCAGTTCCCCCAGTAGTTGATGGCTGCTGGGCTGCTCACGCACGGTCTTCCACAGAGCCGCGGCCAGAGTGCTCAACGTCTCCTCGAAGCCCGCGTCGTTCGGTGCGGCTCGCTTCACCAGGGCGACCAGCTCGTCCGTGAGCTGCTCCATCACGGCGTGGTAGAGGCCTTCCTTGGTGCCGAAGGTGTAGTGGACGGTGGCTTGGGCCACGCCCAGCTCCGCGGCGATGGCGCGTGTGCTCCCGGCGGCCACTCCCTCCCGGGTCATGAGAGCGATCGCGGCCTTGATCAACTGAGGACGGCGCTCGGCCGCCGAGACATGTGCCATGCATTGATCATAGCGACTGAGTCAGGTAATAGAGTCAACCGATCAGGATGCTTCGGAACCCGATTCCCGGGCCCTGAGGCAGGCCCAGTGCCTTTGCGCCGGCGCTGGGCGTCGGCGCTGGCCGCGCTCCCGGTGCGTGAGGACGGCCGGGCGAGGAACGGCCCGGGTGAGCTTGTTCCGCTTTGACGGACACCATCGGTGAGGTGGTCAGGCTGCGAGTGCGGTCTCGTATTCGGCGGGACTGCGGTAGCCGAGGCTGCTGTGCGGACGGTGCACGTTGTACCAGCCCTCGATGAAATCGAAGATCGCGGTGCGGGCGGCGGCCCGGCTGGGCCAGGAGCTGGTGCCGAGCAGCTCCCGTTTGATGGTGGCGAAGAACGACTCGGCGAGTGCGTTGTCCCAGCACCGTCCGGTGCGGCCGACCGGCAGACGCACCCAACTGGTCCGCCAGCGTGACGAGTTGGTGGCTGGTGTACTGGCAGCCGCGGTCCGAGTGAAAGATCACCGGACCGGTGGGGCGGCGCTTTCGACAGGCGGACGTGAGGGCATCGGCGACCAGATCGGTCCGCAGGTGGTCGGCCGTCGCCCAGCCGACCACGCGACGGGAGGCGATGTCGATGACGGTGGCCAGATAGAGCCAGCCCTCGTCCGTGGCGATGTAGGTGATGTCGCCGCACCAGCGGGCATCCAGGCCGGCAGGATCGGGCTGGAAGTCGCGGAGGATCAGATCGGCCGCAGGGCAGCTTGTGGATCGGGGATCGTCGTCGGGTGCCGTCGCCGCTCGAGCCGGAGCGAGCTGGTCGGCCTACTGCTCGAGGTCGCTGAATGCGATGTCCAGCATCTGCGCCATGGTGCGGCCAGCGGGGTCGTCGGCCCAGGCGATGAGTGCCAGCTGGAATGCCGCGAGGCTGGCCTCCACGAGAACGTGGGCCCGAAGCGGGGCGTCCTCGCCGCCGATTCGTCCAGCGACGACCGGTGTGAGGAGGTCGGCCCAGACCAGGTGTTTTTCGACGTTGCGGGCGCGCAACGACGGGGTGCTGGCGAGGAGACGCATCGCGACTCTGTCGCCCGGGCGATCGGGTCCGCGTTCGACAAGCGCTGTATATGCGGCGTGTATCGAAACCAGGACGGGCTCCTCGACAGGACGGGCGAGGAGCGCATCGCGGACGAACTCTCCATTGGCCTCGAACATGCCGATGACCATGTCCTCCTTCGCCGCGAAATAGCGGTGCACGCTGCGCGCCGATACCCCGGCGCGATCGGCGATCTGCTCGATGGTGACGGCCTCGAAGCCACGTTCGGCGAAGAGTTGGATCGCGATGTCGGAGAGGCGTTGGCGAGCCGCGTCCCGGGCGACTTCACGCAGCGCACCACCACGACGACCAGTGTGTTCCATGACGCACACTGTAGTACTTGTCAGAGCCTGACACGTATGGCGTAGAGTGACACCACGGCAACCAAAGGAACCGTTATGCAGGAACGCAAGTTGGGCCAACAGGGATTGACCACCTCGGTCATCGGCTACGGCGCCATGCGCATCGCCCTCGGCGAGCAGAGCACGGACGCTGCGTCGATCGCCGCGATCCGCCGCGCCTATGACGACGGGGTCACCCACTTCGACACCGCGGAGCTATACGGCTGGGGTCGGGGCGAGCGGCTGCTCAGGGACGCCCTTGGGTCGGACCGCCACGAGGTCACGATTGCCACGAAGTTCGGCTTCACGCCCTCCTTCAGCCCTGACTCCCGGCCAAGCCACGTGCGCGACGTCGTCAACAACAGCCTGCGTCATCTCGGGGTCGACCACATCGACGTGCTCTACCAGCACATCGACGACCCGAGCGTGCCCGTCGAGGACGTCGTGGGGGTAATGAAGCAGTACGTTGACGCCGGCAAGGTCCGGTTCCTCGGCTTGTCGAACACGACACCGGAAAACATCCGCAAGGCGCACGCGGTGCATCCCATCAGCGTCCTGCAGGCGGAGTACTCGATCTTCAACCGCGGCACCGAGACGATCCTCCCGCTGCTCGAGGAGCTCGGGATCGGCCTAGTCGCCTACGCACCGCTCGCACGGGGGTTCCTCGGCGGCACCGTGCAGCCCCTCGATGCCTTCCCAGCCACGGACTTCCGACGGCGCTCGCCGTGGTGGGCGCCGCAGAACTTCGCAGCGAACCTCGAAATCGTGCAAAACCTGACCGACCTCGCCCGAAGCAAGGGTGCGACGCTCTCGCAGTTGTCGCTGGCGTGGTTGGTCGCCCGCAAGCCCTACATCGTCCCCATCCCCGGATCCGGCAACGCCCTGCGGGTCGCGGAGAACGACGGCGCCGCACGATTCGAGCTCACCGCCGAGGACCTCGCCCGCATCGACCGGATCGCGCCCTCCGGGGGCCACGCCGTCCAAGGGCTTGACAGATGATCGCTGGCGCTAAGAACGCGCGACCGCGCACCAGGGCTCGAGTAGGCGCAGATCGAACGCGCAAGGAGGCCTCGCAGTGATCGGCGATGTGAACGGACTCGGTGGTGGCACTCTCAGCGGCTCGGTCCTGGACGCGGTCGAGCTCGCTGAAGGCTCGATGGCGATCCATGGCAACGGTGGCCAGGTCACGATGATGATCTCCTCAATGCGGTGCGAAGGCGGCTACACCTTTCGGCCAGTACGTCGCGAAGTGTGCGAAGGACGCGCTCAACGGCGACGCGCCCTTCGCCTGGATCAGCACTGACTCCAAAGCAGCCTTCGGACGCGGCGAGTGAGCCAGCCCGCGCGTCGGCACCTGTCGCGCAAGCGTTACTCAGGTTGAACCCGTGATGTCCGGTGCCTGGGCTGGACGCTGAAGCGGGTCGAGCTGCTGCGTGGTCAAGCGGAAGCTGAAGACGATCCAGTACCGGGCCCCATCTGATGGACGGCTGTCTCCCGCCCACTGGCCTGACAATGGACCACAGCGCGATCAAAGCACCGGACCGCAGGGGTTCAACGTGAATACGTACGTTGATTGGTGCGAGCTGGTTCTGTGAGGCAGGATTTTGATGGCTGGCGCAATTGATCCGAATATGATTGGTCGCGCACTAGCGCACCGAAACACGGAACCGGTACCGCTCAACGAAGTCGCAGTTACGGGCTAGGAACTTACACCCGCAACCCTGCCAAATTACGGCCTTCCACCAAAGAGCACTGTTGACGCAGGCGTGAGTGGTGATCGGTCTCTCATCGCGCTGACGGAACGACTGCGTCCTGATGTGACGGGATAGAAGCGCAATATACGGACCGTCGCAGCAAACAACCCGCCCACCTAATCGCGATGCTGGCCCGCTGAACGTGGCGCACCAAGATCGGCTCGGGCGGCGGAAATACCCATTCAACACGAGGAGCAATTCAGTGAGCGAGCAGAACACAACGAAGAGCGCGCTGATCCTGATCGAGTACCTGAACGACTGGCTCGCCCCCACCGGCACCATCAATGGGCAGTTCCAGGACCGCGAGCAGCTCGACGCGGCTGTTGCCAACTCCAAGGAGGTCCTGGCCGAGGCTCGTCGCCGGAACATGGAAGTCATCCATGTGCAGATGGTGCTGGAGCCGACGTACCGAACGCTAGGCGCAGCGAAGTACGGTCTGCGCAAAATGATGCGCGACTACGGCTCCTTCCTGGGCGAGCAGACGGAGTTCTTCCCCGGATTCGAGCCTCTCGCGGATGAGTACGTGATCAGCGAGCGCACCGGAGGCAGCAGCGCATTCGCCGCCACCACGCTGGACAGCTACTTGCGCCACAACCAGATTCACGACATCTATGTCATGGGCTTCGCGTTGCGGCAGTGCGTCGAGTCGACCATGCGCAACGCTCACGACCTCGGCTACCACACCAATGTCATATGGGATGCGTCTGCGGCGTTCACCAAGGAGCAGCAGGCCTCGTTCGTGACCGACATCATCCCCTTCTACGCGAATGCGGTCACGACCAAGGAGTTTCTGAACCAGGGATGACACCGCTCGTGCCCTGCTTCCCGTCGGTGGAGCAGGGCACGATTCCTGGCTGGGGCGGCCCCGACGGGGTAGATGCGATCCTCGTCCTGGGCAGACTGAGTGCCGCTCAACTGCCCCACCTGAACGAGTCGTCGACGAACTCGGAGAGACCGCGAATCTTGCCGGGCCGGACCGCGTACACCGTGCGTTACATCGCGCATGAGGGAGCTGCCGTCGTGCCCGGGTCGACAGGGCGAAGCTCGGCGAACCGCGCGGCTAGATGTTCGCGCTCGTCGTCCGCGGACGCACGAACGACGAGATCGCCGCAGAACTCTTTCTCAGCCCCGCGGCCGCCCGTGCCTAGCCTCGGGCTTTCGCGCGCCCAGCGGACTTGGAGGTCTTCCTGTTGTAGCTGATCCAGCGACGACCCGTCCTGTACCTCTGGACATCACTACTTCGAAAACCACAGAAGAGGAGATTGCCATGACAGGCGTCTGGACATCGGATCTCGAGCCGCGGGGTAGCACCGCCGCCGGATACCCAAGGGGCATGTGGCTCAGGTCGGCCCTGCCTCCTCAGAGCTCGCCGGGTGGGCCTGGCACGACGTCGACCGCGAAGACAGGTGCTCACCGATGACGAGTGACTCTCTCGACCCGGCCCTCAGGCGCCTCATCGACCGGGAGGCCATCCGAGATGTGCTCAACCGGTACTGCCGATCAGTCGACAGGCTCGACCTGGACGAGCTCCGGCGCTGCTACCACCACGACGCCTATGACCATCACGGCGCCTACCAGGGCGACATCGACGGACTCATCGCTTGGATCGCTCACCGACACGAGACCATCCCGTACTCGTTGCACATCAGTGGGAACATCCTCATCGAGTTTGCAGGTGACGACCTGGCCCTGGTCGAGAGCTACAACTCGATCGTGCAGCACTACCCCGCTGACGCCAGGGCCTCCCTCCAACAGTTCCTCGGCGAGGGTGCCGTCAGGCCGGATGGGGCGCTCCACTTTATGACTTGGGGTCGCTTCGTCGATCGCATGCTCCGCCGAGACGGCGAGTGGAAGATCATCCGCCGCACGCTGGTCGCTGGTCCTACGGTCGTTCTGCCGGCCGCCCGTCCCTTTGAGGCGCCGATGGGATGGGCGAGTGACAGGCGCGACGACCAGGACGTGCTGCACGCCGAACGTCGCGAGCTCGGGATCGGGTGACCGCAAGGCGCTCGCTTGCGTCGTCAGTCGTGGCCGGAAGTGCACAGCCATGTCCCGGTCTTGACTCGTCGTGACAAGCCGGGCCTTGGAAAACGACCGCAGTGCCTCCACCTTGGCCGGCACCGCGTCCAGACCGACCACACGGCCAACTCCTGGCAGGTCAGCGGCCCTTGATGGAGCCGGGCCCAGTCCGCGAGCACGGTGAGGATGCGCTGGTAGTCCACCGACAGCACCGCCCAGGCCAGCCCCTCACGCCACACCGGCACCGGCGATTTCGGCTTCGCCGCATCCCGGGACGTCGGCGGCCCGCCTACAGCCCGCGGATCCGCGACGTCCTCGGTGTCGGCGGTGCTGCCGCAGTCCGGAGCCAGCACCGCATCGACCCGCCTGCGGGCGATCACCCACTCCTGCCACTGCCAGCTCGGCCACTGCCAGCTCGGCCTGGATACGGTCGGCCTCCTCACGCAGCCCGTCGACCCGACAGCGAGCTGCGAGCTCGTGCTGTTCCAGCAGTCCGGCAACCGACGGCGTCCGCAACTTCCCGGGGAGCGACGACATGACAGGTCACGACTCCCGCAAAACCACCGCCCCTACTCTTGACCAGCAAAAGTCGATCCCGGAGGTTCCGAAGTTCGCCGTCGCGATTGCGGTGCTGCCGGCGTCCACGGTGGCGGTCACCGACCAGCCCAGGCCGATGGTCTCCGCCGGCGTCCGGCTCACCTGGCCCGTAGGACGTCGAGCGCTGTGAGTGCCACGTGCAGTTCGGTGCGGTGTTCGCCGGACTCGAGATCGCAGTCGAGTATCCGCTCGATGCTGCGCAGACGTTGGTAGACGGTCTCGCGGGACAGACAGCCGGAGCGGGCAGCCAGGGTCTTGTTGCCCGCCGCGTCGAGGTAGTGGCGCAGGGTCGTCAGCAAGTCCGTCCCGTGGCGGACGTCATGGTCGAGGAGCCGGCTCAGTCGGCGCTCGGTGAAGTCCTGGATCCGGGTGTCCTCCCGGAGCGCGAAGAGAAGGCGGCGCAGGCCGATGTCGGAGGGCTGGTGGTAGGAGCGTCCCGGCGGGAGCGGCCGGCCGGGTTCGGTGGCTTCGGTGACGCGGGTCGCCTCGCGGAAGGATCGGGCGACATCGGAGAGGTCCGTCGCCTCGCTGCCCGCGCTGACGGTGGCCCCCGGCACCGCCTCGAGTACGGTGCGGCTCAGGTGTTCGACCACGGGTGGGTAGGGCCGGCCAGGGCGCAGGGACAGGAGGATGCCGAGGCGCGTGGGGCTGAGAACGCCCACGAGGGCCTGTGTCCCCTGCTTCTTCAGCTCTTCGCAGAGGAGGGCCTCGCTCGTCGTCGCGTCCGTCTCCTGAGGGAAGTCCGCGAGCACGGCCATGAAGCTGCGGTCCTTGGTGGACAGACCCAGTGCGGCGACCCGGGCATCGGCGTCCGCAGAAGAGTGGTGACGTTGTCCGACGAGGTCGCGCAGGAGATCGCGGTGTGCGGTGCGTTCCCAGGGCACGGGGTGGATGACGCGGGCGATGGTGAGGGCCATCGCAGCTCTCTCCAGAACCGTCACAGCCGTCGGGCCGAATGTCGAGGGGGTGGGCCGGCCCGACGGAGCGGGCAGCATGGCCACCCGGCCCCAGCTTTCACCCTGGTACGTGACGGATGACACGAGCCAGCCGCCGGGTCCGGACACGGAGGTGCGGCCGGCGGAAGGTGTCGCTCGTGAGCGCCGTTCCCAGTCGCTGAGCGCCGCCTCGACCGTGTCCGCGGAGGGCGCGCAGATCAGTGCCTGGTGGGTCAGGTTCTCCAGTACGACGGTGTGGCCGCTCATCTCAGCGGCGGCACGTACGACCTCCTCGGGCAGAGCGCCGCGCAGGGTGAGGGCGGTGAACGCCTCGTGAATGCGCTGGGTCCGGCGCATCTCCTCGGCCTGGTTGCCGAGGATGAGAGCGTGGACGACCTGTGTCACCTCGAGGAAGTTGACGTCCTTGACCAGGGTCACGAGGGGGAGCCCGCGGACCTCGCAGGCATGGACCAGGGTGTCCGGCGGGCGGTGATAACGGCGGACCAGTTCGATGACCAAGGCCGCCGCGCCGATGTCGGCGAGTTCGTTCACGTAGCGGCGTACACCGGCCGGCTCCTCGGGCAGGGGCATACCGGTGGTCAGGACGAGCTCGCCGCCCTTGAGGAAAGAAGCAGGATCGGTCAGCTCGGTCATGTGAACCCAGCGGACGGGGCGGTCGAGCAGGTCTGCTCCGGTGACGACCTGTGGCTGCCCGGCGGCGAGGACGGGAAGGGTCAGAACGTCGGCCACGGTGAGCGGATGGCCGGCGGTGGCCATGTCCGGGCCTGCCAAGGAGGAGTCAGGACCGTCGGTGACGGGCCTCGCAGCAGTGTGGTGCTTCTCGTGCATGGGACCTCCCTGGGCGCTGCCTCACCCTGACAATCCTCGCTGACCTGCGCAAGAGCTCGGAAAGGGCCGCTGTGAGCAGGACGAGCGGGGCGTGCTGCCGGGTGTGGCTGACACAACGTCCAGATGCCGCGGCGCGGGCGGACAGATCGAGCATTGGCGTCGTCGAGGTACGCGGAGATGCTCGACCGGACCGGAGCCAGACCGACGACCCGCCGGGAGACGAACATGACTGCACTGTCGCCGCACCTTCGCCAGGCCACGCCCGTGGTGGCGGTCCGGGGAGAGGGCGTCCACCTCTACGGTGATGACGGCCGCCGCTACCTCGACTTCACCGCCGGCATCGGCGTGACCAGCACCGGCCACTGCCACCCCAAGGTCGTGGCGGCCGCCCAGGAACAGGTGGGCACCCTCGTCCACGGGCAGTACACGACCGTCATGCACCAGCCGCTGCGGCGGCTGGTCGACAAGCTGGGCGAGGTCCTGCCCGAGGGGCTCGACAGCCTGTTCTTCACCAACTCCGGAAGTGAGGCCGTGGAGGCGGCACTGCGGCTGGCCCGGCAGGCCACCGGTCGGCCGAACATCCTGGTCTGCCACGGTGGCTTCCACGGCCGTACGGTCGCCGCCGCCTCCATGACGACCTCCGGCACCCGCTTCCGGTCCGGCTTCTCCCCGCTGATGAGCGGTGTCGTCGTCACTCCGTTCCCGTCTGCGTACCGGTACGGCTGGGACGAGGAGACCGCGACCCGCTTCGCCCTGAAGGAGCTGGACTACACGCTCCAGACGATCTCCTCGCCCGCCGACACGGCCGCGATCATCGTCGAGCCGGTGCTCGGCGAGGGTGGATACGTCCCCGCCAACCGCGCTTTCATGGAGGGTCTGCGGGAGCGGGCGGACCGCCACGGCTTCCTGCTGATCCTCGACGAGGTACAGACGGGCGTCGGCCGCACCGGCCGCTTCTGGGGTCACGACCACTTCGGCGTCACGCCCGACGTCCTCGTCACCGCGAAGGGCCTGGCCAGCGGCTTCCCGCTGTCAGGTATCGCCGCCTCCGAGGAGCTGATGACCAAGGCGTGGCCCGGCTCGCAGGGCGGTACGTACGGCGCCAACGCCGTCGCCTGCGCCGCGGCCTGCGCCACCCTCGACGTCGTCCGCGACGAGCGGCTCGTCGAGAACGCCGAGGCCATGGGCAAGCGCCTGCGCCAGGGCCTGGAGGCGGTGGCCGACCGGACCGCAGGCATCGGCGACGTACGCGGCCTCGGGCTCATGCTCGCCACCGAGTTCGTCACCGAGGACGGCGGTCCGGACCCCGAGACGGCCGCCCGCGTGCAGCGTGCCGCTGTCGACCAGGGCCTTCTCCTGCTTCTGTGCGGCGCCTGGAACCAGGTCGTGCGGATGATCCCGGCCCTGGTGATCGACGAGACGGCGGTGGACCAGGGACTCCAGGCATGGGCGGCCGCGGTGGAGGCCGGTACATCGGGAGCGGCGCCGCGATGACGTGACCGGGCCGGGGTGCCGTCCTTACCGGCCGCACCCGGCCTGCGCGCACCGAGGGCTCCTGCGCGGTCGTCACCGCGGCGACGGTCCGCCTGGTGGCGACGACCGCCTCGATCGGCCGTGGCCCCGCTGCGGTGACAGAAACGGTGACCGCAGCGGGGGTCCGTGCTTCGTCGAGGCGGTCCTTCACGCGACCATGGTCGGGACCATCGAGTCTCGGCTGCTTTGCTGAGGGGCAGAGGGTGCGCAATGGACATTCGGCAGCTGGAGTACTTCCTCGCGATCGTTGACCGTGGGGGGTTCAACCGTGCGGCCTCGGCTCTGTACGTGTCGCAGCCGTCGCTGTCGCAGGCCGTGCGCGCACTGGAGCGTGATCTCGGTTCCGAGTTGTTCCACCGCATCGGGCGTAGGGCAGTGCTGACGGAGGCCGGAAGGGCTCTGATCGAGCCTGCCCGGGAGGCCGTGCGGAGTCTGGAGACGGCGCGGGCCAGTGTCGCGGCGGTGCATGAGCTGCGGGAGGGGCGCCTGGACGTGGCGTCCGTGCCGTCGCAGGCGGTGGAGCCGCTGACGAGTCTGGTGAGCGCCTTCAGCCACCGGTATCCCGGCGTCTCCGTGGCCATCAAAGCGGCGTTCACCTCGCGTGATGTGATCGACATGGTGCGCACGGGTGCCGTGGAACTGGGGCTCCTGGCGTCCGCCGGGCCGTTCTCCGACAAGGAGGTCGTCTGCCATGCGCTGGGGCGGCAGCGCTTTGTGCTGATGGTGCCGGCCGACGGCCCGTTCGCTGATCGGACGGCGGTGGGGTGCCAGGAGCTTGCCGGTCAGCGACTGATCGTCGGGCAGCCGGGTACCGGGATGCGCGCCTACGTCGACGCGCTGCGGGAACAGGGCATCGAGTTCACCGTCGCCGCCGAGACCGAGCACCGGGTGTCGCTCATGCCCCTGGTGTTGGCCGGGGTCGGGCTCGCGGTGGTCATGGATTCCTGGCGGGACCTCGCCCGGCAGCTGGGCGCCCGCGTCCTGGACATCGAGCCGGAGAGCACCTTGGACATCGCTCTCGTCAGCCGCCGTGGCCGCCTGTCGCCGGCGGCTGCCGCGTTCGTCACGGCCGCCATCTCGGCTTCCGGCAGCTGATAGGCGCCCCCTATAAGGGATATCCGCTTTGCGTCTTGGACGCCCCGCGGACCGCCTTGCTGCAATCGACGGCATGACGACCAATCACCGCATTGCTTTGATCCCCGGCGACGGCATCGGCGCCGAGGTACTGCCCCCAGCACAGCAGGTGCTCGATGTTCTCGGCCGCCGCCACGGCTTCAGCCTGTCCTACACGTCGTACGACTGGTCGTGCGAGCGGTACCTGCGGGAGGGCGCGATGATGCCCGCCGACGGGATCGACCAGCTGCGCGACAAGGACGCGATCCTGCTGGGCGCCGTCGGCTACCCGGGAGTGCCGGACCATGTCTCGCTGTGGGGGTTGCTGATCCCGATACGGCGCAGCTTCCGCCAGTACGTCAACCTCCGGCCCGTCCGCGTCTTCGCAGGCATCGACAGTCCGGTGCGCGGCGCACAGCCGGGCGAGGTCGATCTCGTCATCGTGCGGGAGAACGCCGAGGGTGAGTACAGCGAGATCGGCGGACGGCTGAACCAGGGCACGCCGGAGGAGCTGGCAGTCCAGGAAGCGGTGTTCACCCGGGCCGGGGTCACCCGTATCGCCGACTACGCGTTCTCGCTCGCCGCCCGCCGCCGAGGGAAGCTCACGTCCGCGACCAAGTCCAACGGCATCATTCACACCATGCCGTTCTGGGACGAGCTGATCGCCGAGCGGGCCGCCGACCACCCCGGCGTCACCTGGGACCAGGAGCACATCGACGCGCTGGCGGCCAAGTTCGTCCTCGACCCCGCCCGCTTCGACGTCGTCGTCGCCTCCAACCTCTTCGGCGACATCCTCAGCGACCTCGCGGCCGCGGTCGCCGGATCCATCGGGATCGCCCCGGCGGCCAACCTCAACCCCGAGGGCGACTTCCCCTCGATGTTCGAGCCGGTACACGGCTCAGCGCCCGACATCGCGGGCCAGGGCATCGCCAACCCGGTGGGCGCGATCTGGTCCGCGGCCATGATGCTCGACCACCTCGGCCATCCAGCCGCGGCCAGAGACATCACGGACGCGATCGCGTCGGCCCTGGCCAAGACCGATACCCGCACGCGTGACCTGGGCGGAACCGCGACCACCGCCGAGTTCACCGACAGGCTGATCGAGCTCCTCTGAGCCGTGTTCTTCCGCGGTGGGCGGCAGGGACGACGCCGCCCACCGGTCGACTACCGCGCGCCCTCTGCCGCTGCTTCTCCCGCGTCCAGAACCAGCACCGCGACGTGCAGGGACGTGCGCTCCAGACCTGACTCCAGGTCGCAGCCGAGGAGCCGCTCGATGGTGTGCAGGCGCTGGTAGTACGCCTGCCGGGACATGCCGGCGCGTTTCGCCGCGACCGACTTGTTCCCGGCCGCCGCCAGATAGGCGCGCAGTGCCGGGAGCAGATCGCCGCTGTTGCGGTCGTCGTGCTCGATGAGGCGGGTCAGCTGCCGTTCGGCGTACCGCTGAAGGCGGGTGTCCTCGCGGAGGACGCCCAGCAACTCCGGCAGCCGGACGTCGGCGGGGACGTAGAACCATCGCTCGGGGGAGGCCGGTGTGATGGCCTCCGCCGTCTGCTCCGCCTCCTGCCACGACCGGGCGATCCCGCCGAGGTCGGTCACCCCGGGGCCGACGGCGACGACTGCCCGCGGCCCGAGCTCCTCCCGGACCAGGCGGCCGATCCGCTCGGCGACCGGCTGCCAGGCGCTCGCCTGTGCCAGAGCCATGAGGACACCGATGCGGCCGGGGGCCGTCTCGCCGACCAGAGCGCGGACACCGGTGTGCGTCAGCGCCTTCGCGATCCGTTCGTCGAGGTGCTCCCCCTCGGTGCCGGCGTACGGGTGGCGGATGACCACGGCGAACAGGCGGTGTCCGAGGGTGGGCAGTCCCAGTGCCTCGGCGCGGGCGCGGGCGTCCGCGGGGGAGCGGAAACGCCGTTCGTACAGGTCCCGCAGCACGGAGCGGTGGGCCCGGCGCTCCCACCAGGCCTGCCCCGCCAGACGTGCCATGGTCAGCGCGATCGCCGCACGCTCCAGCACCAAAACGTGTTCCGGGTCGGGCTCGGCGCTCAGCCGGTCCCCCAGCAGGACCAGCCGCCCCCACGGGCCGTGGTGGTCCTGCACCGGCGCGATCAGCCACCCCTCCGGGCCGCTCGGCGTGATCCTCTCCGGCGTCGGGGCGGCCCGTGATCGCCGCGACCAGGCCGACACCACCGGCTCGTACGGCCTGCCGAGCAGCTCGCACATCAGGATCCGGTGGGTGAGATCTTCCAGCACCACGGGGGCTCCGGTGAGCTCCGCAGTGGTGTGCACCAGTTCCTCGGGGTCCGCGCCCCGCAGCGTCAGGGCCGTGAAGATGTCCTGGATGTCCCGCCCGCGGCGCAGCAGGGCTCCCTGGGCGTCGAGGATGAGCGCGTGCACCGTGTGCGTGACGTCGATGAACCGGACGCCACGGGCCAGCTCGACCAGCGGCACATCACGGGCACGGCACGCCGCCACCAGCTCCTGGGGCACCTTCTGGTAGCGGTAACCGAGCTCCACGATCAGGCCGGCCGCGCCGACGTCCGCGAGCTGGTCGACGTAACCGCGCAGCTCGGAGGAGTTCTCGGGATGCGGCTTGCCGGTCGTCAGTACCAGCTCGCCGCCCTCCAGGAAATCGGCGGGGTTGAGCAGCTCGGTGACATGCACCCAGCGCACCGGGCTGTCCAGCCGGGCCTCGCCTGCCAGCACGCGAGGCATCCCTTCGGCGAGCACGGGCAGGCGCAGTACCTCCCGAAGTGTGGGGAAGTGGCCGGTTGCGTGACGTCTGGGTGGCATAGGTGGTGCTTTCATCCGAGGGGAATGGGGCTCACCTTCGCATCGGCCACTCATCGTGACAAGAGGGGGACCGGCTTTGGCGCCGCCCGGTCGTCCGCAGTGACAGACCGTCTCAAGAAGGCCGCGAGGCGGAACACAGTGTGGGTTGCCCCGCAGCTTCCCCCGGGCGGAGAGTGAACGCCATCCCCAGCAGGACGCGAACCGCGAAGGTCCGCACGGTTTCCGGACAGTGCTGGGGCCCGACTGCCACCCACCACACCATCGAGAGGAGCGACCTCATGCGCGTCCCGAAGCGCGTCGCCGTGATCGGTGCCGGCAGCATGGGCAGCCAGGCCATGTGGCGACTGGCCGCCCGCGGAGCCGAGGTCATCGGCTACGACCGCTACGCACCGGGTCACGACCGCGGCGCGGCCGGGGGCGAGAGCCGTATCTACCGAGCCGCCCACCTCGGCGAGCCGGGCTACATCCCGCTGCTGCGGCTGGCGGACCGGATGTGGGAGCAGCTCCAGGCGGAGACGGGCCTGCCACTGCGACGCCGCAGCGGCAGCCTCGTGATGGGAGAGACCGCCTCACCGTCCATGCGCCTCCTCCTGTCCACCAGCGCCGCCCACAGGCTGGATCACGAGGTCCTGGACCGGGAGGAACTGGCCCGCCGCCACCCCCAGCACCGGCTCCCGGACGGACACACCGCTCTCCTCGACCGGTTGGGCGCCGTCATCAGGCCGGAGGCATCGATCCAAGCCGCCGCCGCCCGTGCCGAGCAACTGGGCGCCCGGCTGCACCGCTACACCACAGTGCGCGAGGTCGTCCCCGCGGCGGGCGGCGGGGTGCGGGTCGTGACCGACCTGGGCACGGACCACGTGGACGCCGCCGTGGTGACCGTGGGTCCCTGGATCAACACCCTGATCCCGGACCTCCCCCGGACCGTCGACGTCCGCCGGGTGGTCTGCTCCTGGCACCTGCCCACCCGCTACGACTGGTTCGCGGGTGGTGCCCCTTCCTTCGTGCGCGCCGCACCCCACGACTGCTTCGGAATCCCGTCGCCCGACGGCATCTCCGTCAAGCTCGGTCTCTCCTTCAAATACCATGCGCCGGTGCCCGAGCCCGATCGGCTCGACCGCACCGTCCGCCCCGAAGAACTCGGTGTCTTCCGCGAGCTCATCGGTGAACTCATGCCCGACCTGAACCCCGACCCCATCAGGATGTCGGCCTACATGGAGGGCTACACGGAGTCCGGAAACCCGCTCGTCGGCCATCTCCCCGGCGAGGACGACATCATCGTCATGGCCGGGTTCTCCGGCAGCGGGTTCAAGTTCTCGCCCGCGATGGGAGAGATCGCCGCCGACCTGGCGCTCGACGGCACCACGCGGCACCCTGTCGACTTCCTGGCTCCGGCAGAAGTCGGCGCCGCCTGATCTTCGGCGGTTGTCGACGTCATCACCCCCCCACTCCTGACGTCTCTGTCGTGAGCATGCCCAAAAAGGGCCGCGCCGGCCCTGACTCGTTCCCCGGCCTCGTTCCCCGACGCAAGAAGTGGAGCACTTCCATGCCCATTCCCTCGTTCCAGTTCCGCCCGAAGTACGTCTCGTTCGACTGCTACGGCACGTTGATCGAGTGGCCGATGACCCCCATCACACGTGAGCTCGTCGGTGACCAGATCCAGGCCGAGCACTGGGACCAGTTCGTCAAGGAGTTCCGCGGCTACCGCTACGACTCGATCCTCGACAAGTACTACCCCTACGAGCAGACGCTGCAGGCCGCCTTCGAGCGGGTCTGCCGCAAGTGGTGCATCGAGGCGGCCCCGGACGCGGGCAAGCGGCTCGCCGACGGCGTGCGCAGCTGGGGCCCGCACGCCGACGTGCCGGAACCCCTGAAGAAGATGGGCGAGAACTACAAGCTGGTGATCCTCTCCAACGCCGACGACTCCTTCCTCGCGGAGAGCGTGCCCCGGCTCGGTGCGGACTTCCACGCGGTCTTCACCGCGGAGCAGGCCGGCTACTACAAGCCCCGCTACGCCGCGTTCGAGTACATGCTCGACCAGCTCGACGCGGCCCCCGAGGACTTCGTCCACGTGTCCTCGCACACCCGCTACGACCTGATGCCGATGCACGACATGGGCTTCCGCAACCTCGTCCTGCTGGACCGCGGCTGCGACCCGGTCACCCACGGCTACGACTACGTGACCGTCAAGTCCCTGGACGAACTCAACCAGATGCTGGGCATCTGACGCGCGACGCGCACCCGCTCACCCGCCCCCCGCCGATCCGCACGTCGTCCCCGCATCACGGATTCCCGTATCCCCATACCCCAGGAGGCACCGCCATGGAAACCAACCGGACAGGCCCCAGAAACGTATTCCGCACCGCAGGCGCCGTGGCCGCCGCTATGCAGGTCAACAGGCACCTGAGCATCCCGATCGTCACCACCGCCCTGGCCCTCGCGCTCGCCGCGTGCGGGGCGACCGGCACGGCACAGAACGCGGAGGCGAAGAGCACGACGCAGGGCGGGGGATCCGGCGCGTCGGCCGAGCACACCGACGACATCTCGGTGGGCGTGACGCCGGACGCGAAGGCGGTGAAGCTGCTGCCCGCGGCGGTGAAGGCCAAGGGCACGCTCTCGGTGGCCATGGACCTGGCCTACCCGCCCACCACGTTCATGGCATCGGACAACAAGACGCCGATCGGGTTCAACCCGGACATGTCGCGGCTGATCGCCGCCAAGCTCGGCCTGAAACTCCAGATCAACAACGTCAAGTTCGACACCATCATCACCGGACTGCAAGCCAACCGGTACGACTTCACCGCCTCCACCATGGGTGCCACCAGCGACCGGCTGAAGGTGCTCGACATGGTGGACTACATCAACTCCGGGACCGGCGTGTCCGTCCCTTACGGCAACCCGCAGAAGCTGAGCACCCACACGCTGTGCGGGCACCGCGTCGCCGTACCCTCCGGCAGCACCGCGGAGCTCCAGTGGCTGCCCCAGCTGTCCGAGCAGGACTGTACGAGCAAGGGCAAGCCGGCCATCAAGTCGGTGACCCTGCCCAGCGTGAACGACGCGCTGACCCAGCTGGTCTCCAAGCGGGTCGACGCGGTGATGTACGACTTCGTCTCGCTCGGGTGGGCGGCCGAACAGCAGCCCAAGACGTTCGACGTCCTCAAGCCCCTGGTGGCCACCAAGCGCGCGACCGTCGCGCTGAAGAAGGACTCGCCGCTGACCCCCGCGGTGCAGGCTGCCATCCAGTCGATCATCGACGACCCCAAGTACACCGAGGCGCTGGGCCGCTGGGGTCTGAAGGACCTCGGGATCAAGACCGCGGCCATGGCCGTCCCGCAGGACTGACATGTCCACGGATCTGATCGGTACGAAGACCAGGAGCCGACCGGTGTCACCACTACTGGCCGAAGAAAAGAAGCGGATCACGCCGAAACGTCCGCGCGACTACGTGGCCTGGGCCGTCGCGATCGCGATCGTCGCCGGTCTGGTGTGGACCGTGGTGACGAACGAGAACTATCGCTGGCCGGTGGTGTTCAGCTACTTCACCACCGAGACCATCCTCAACGGCCTGCTGATCACGCTCCTCCTGACCGTGGCGAGCATGGCTCTGGGAACGCTGCTGGGGCTGGTGCTGGCGGTGATGCGGATGTCGCACCTGCGGCCCGTCTCCGGGCTGGCCCAGCTCTACATCGCCTTCTTCCGCGGCACCCCGGTGCTGGTGCAGCTGATCTTCTGGTTCAACATCGCGGCGCTGTACCCGAACATCTCCATCGGTGTCCCGTTCACCGACATCTCCACGCCGGTGAACGTGAACGCGATCATGACGCCGATGACCGCGGCCGTGGTGGGGCTGACGCTGAACCAGGCCGCGTACATGTCGGAGATCATCCGCGGCGGGTTCGCCTCGGTTCCCCGGGGACAGCACGAGGCGGCGGAGTCCTTGGGCATGTCGGGGTTCACCAAGCTCCGGCGTGTGATCATCCCGCAGACCATGCCGGCGGTCATCCCGGCCACCGGTAACCAGGTGATCGGCATGCTCAAGGAGACCTCGCTGGTGAGCGTGCTCGGCGTCGCCGACCTGCTGAACAGCGCACAGTCGATCTACGCCCGCAACTACCAGACGATCCCGCTGCTGATCGTGGCCAGCCTCTGGTACCTGATCATGACGCTGGCGCTGAGCGTGCCGCAGTCCATGATCGAGCGCCGTTTCTCCCGCTCGACCAGGACGCGGCTGACCCCGGCCGCCACGCCGGCCGGGCCGGGGGCGGGCCAGCCCGTTCCCACCACGAGGGAGTCCCTGCTGTGAACGCCGACGGAACGATCGTCGCACGCAAGCTGTGCAAGAGCTTCGGACGTCACCAGGTTCTGCGTGACATCGACCTGACCGTCGCGGCCGGGGAGATCTCCTGCATCATCGGGCCCAGCGGATCCGGCAAATCCACCCTGCTGCGGTGTATCAACGGTCTGGAGCCCGTCGACCGCGGAGTCCTCAAGGTCAACGGAGAGGACTTCGGCTACGTCGAGAAGGACGACGCCTACCACGCCGTCCGCCCGAAACGGCTGGCCGAGCAACGCGCCCGCATCGGCATGGTGTTCCAGCAGTTCAACCTGTTCCCCAACATGACCGCCGAAAGCAATGTCATGTCCGGACCGGTGCTGGTGCAGAAGAAGGACCGCGCCACCTGCCGGGAGCAGGCACAAGAGCTGCTGGCCAAGGTCGGCCTCAAGGGCTGCGGCCACAAGTACCCCGCCCAGCTTTCCGGCGGCCAGCAGCAGCGCGTGGCCATCGCCCGCGCGCTGGCGATGGAACCCACCATCATGCTGTTCGACGAACCCACCAGCGCGTTGGACCCCGAGCGCGTGGGTGAGGTACTCGCCGTCATGCGCGACCTCGCCGGCAACGGAATGACCATGCTGCTCGTCACCCACGAGATGGGCTTCGCCCGCGAGGTCGCCGACGAAGTGCTCTTCATGGACGAAGGCATCGCCGTCGAACGCGGCGATGCCCGCGAAGTCCTGGGCAACCCCCGTGAGAAACGAACCCAGGCCTTCCTCGAAAGAGTGCTGTAGGCAGTGACACGGACAGGTGGCAGCGGCTCCGGCAGCGAGGCTGCAGGAGCAGCTGACCGACCGCGGTGAACGTGACACCCGCGCCCTGCCGGTCCCTGGTCTCCGACGCCCGCCGTCTCGACGTGGCCCCGACTGTCACAGCCGTCGCCGCGGTCCTCATCGCCCTGGCGTCCCCGCCCTCGCACCCGACATCGCCGTCGGCCGGGCACCTGGTGCTGCCCGGCCGCGCCTCCTTCGAAACTCCCCGCTAAGGACCCGACATGAAGACGATTCCCTACTGGATAGAAACCGCCGGGGCGTTTCCCGACCGATCCGGCAAGCCGGTGACCGAGGACACCGACGTGGTGGTCGTCGGCGCCGGCCTGACGGGTCTGTCCACCGCCCTGCACTCCGCCCGCAAGGGCGCCCGCGTCACCCTCGTCGAGAAGGGCCAGATCGGCTCCGGTGCCTCCGCCCGCAACGGCGGCATGGCGAACCTGGGCTTCACCATCGGCGTGAGCCAGGCCATCCGCCGGTACGGACTCGAACGGGCCCGCGAGATCTACAACTCCTACGGCGAGGCCGTGGACACCGTCGAGCGGCTCGTGAACGAGGAGTCCATCGACTGCCAGTTCCGCCGCGTAGGACGCCTGGGTGTCGCGTCCCGCCCCGCCCACTTCGAGAGCAAGAAGGCCCAACAGCGCCTCCTGGCCAAGCACTTCGGACACGAGACCACTCTGATCGGCAAGGCCGAGCTGCGTTCCGAGATCGGATCCGACGCCTACCACGGCGGCCTGCTCGACCCGTTCAGCGCGGCCCTGCACGTCGGCCGCTTCGTGCGCGGTATGGCCGAGGCGTGCGAGCGCACCGGTGTCGAGATCCACGAGCGCAACGCGGCCATCGGCGTGCGGCGTACCGCCGCCGGCCGGTTCGAGGTCAGCACCGAGCGCGGTGTCATCCGTGCCGGGCAGGTCATGATGGCCACCGACGCCTACACCGACAAGAACTTCCCCTGGCTGCGCCGGCAGCAGGTCTGCGTGGGCAGCTTCATCATCGTCACCGAGCCGCTCGGCGAGCAGCTGGCCCGGGACATCATCCCCAAGGCCCGCCTCATCGTCGACTCCAACAAGGTCTGCCACTACTTCCGGCTCACCCCGGACAACCGGCTGCTGTTCGGCGGCCGTGCCCGTTTCGCCCCGTCCGACCCCACCTCGGACAAGAAGAGCGGGGCCGTTCTGTTCCGTGAGATGTGCGAGATCTTCCCGCAGCTCTCCCGCACCAGGATCGAGTACGTGTGGGGCGGCTCCGTCGGCTTCGCCATGGACCGCATCGTGCACGCCGGGCAGACCGAGGACGGCGTCTACTACTCCCTGGGATACGCCGGTCACGGCGTGCAGATGGCCACCCACATGGGGCAGGTCATGGCCGAGGTGATGGACGGCCACCCCGAGGTCAGCCCCGTCCGCGACATCGCCCCGCCCCGCATCCCCCTCTACAACGGCACTGCCTGGTTCCTGCCCTTCGCGGGCGCCTACTACAAGACGCTCGACCGCATCCGCTGACCGGTCGGCAGCTCTACACCTACAAGGAGGTACCCACGATGACTGTCGTCCGTGATGTTCCCAAGCAGCTGTTCATCGGCGGCGATTGGCAGGACGCGGAGTCCGGCCGGACCCTGTCCGTCGACAACCCGGCCACCGGGGAGGAACTGTGCCAGGTCGCCGACGCGTCACCCGCCGACGGTCGGCGTGCCCTCGAGGCGGCGGTCGCCGCGCAGGCCGCCTGGGCCGCCACCCCGCCGCGCGTGCGCAGCGAGATCCTGCGCCGCGCCTACGACATCATCATCGCGCGCACCGAGGACCTCGCGCTGCTGATGACCCTGGAGATGGGCAAGCCCCTGGCCGAGGCGCGTGCCGAGGTCGCCTACGGCGCGGAGTTCTTCCGCTGGTTCTCCGAGGAAGCCGTCCGTATCGACGGCGGCATGATGACCGCCCCGGACGGCAGGAACCGGCTGCTGGTCGCCCGTCAGCCCGTCGGCCCCTGCCTGCTCATCACCCCCTGGAACTTCCCCCTGGCGATGGGCACCCGCAAGATCGGCCCCGCCATCGCCGCCGGCTGCACCATCGTCCTCAAACCCGCCCCCCAGACCCCCCTGACCAGCCTCGCCCTGGCGGAGATCCTCACCGAAGCGGGCCTGCCGGCCGGGGTGCTGAACATCGTCACCACCACCGACGCCGCCGGCGTCGTCGAACCCCTCCTTCGCGGCGGGAAGATCCGCAAGCTCTCCTTCACCGGCTCCACCCAGGTCGGGCGGATCCTGCTGGCCCAGTGCGCCGACACTGTCATCCGCACCTCCATGGAACTGGGCGGCAACGCACCGCTCATCGTCTTCGAGGACGCCGACCTCGACACCGCCGTCGAGGGCACCATGGTCGCCAAGATGCGCAACATGGGCGAGTCCTGCTGTGCGGCCAACCGCATCTTCGTCCACACCTCCGTCGCCGACGAGTTCGCCCAGCGCCTCACCGCGCGTATGGCCGCCCTCACCGTCGGGCCCGGCACCGAACCCGGCATCGACGTCGGCCCCCTCATCGACCTCGCCGGCCGCAGCAAAGCGCACGACCTGGTGCAGGACGCGGTCAAGCGCGGTGCCACCGTCCTGACCGGTGGTGAACTCCCCGAAGGGCCGGGCTGCTTCTACCCGCCCACCGTCCTCACCGGCATCGCCCCCGACGCCGCGATCATCGACTCCGAGATCTTCGGCCCCGTCGCCGCGATCCGCACCTTCGAGACCGAGGACGAGGTCGTCGCCGTCGCCAACGACACCGAATTCGGTCTGGCCGCCTACCTGTTCACCCAGAACCTCGACCGTGCCCTGCGGGTCGCCGAACGTCTCGAAAGCGGCATGATCGGCATCAACACCGGACTGGTCTCCAACCCCGCCGCGCCTTTCGGCGGCGTCAAGCAGTCCGGCCTCGGCCGCGAAGGCGGACTCGTCGGCATCGACGAGTTCCTGGAGTACAAGTACATGGCCGTCCCCGTCGGAGCCTGACATGCGCGAGCGACTCGTCGTCCTCTACCGCGGCAACCGGCCCCCCGCCACCGCCCGCATCGAAGGCCTCGCCGACACCGTCTACGCCACGGAGGAGGAACTGCCCTACCTCCTCCCCGGCGCGGACGTCCTCCTGGCCTGGGTGACCATCACCCCGGCCATCCGGGAGGCATGGCCCGATGATCCGCAGAAGGCGCCCCGCTGGGTCCACGCGTCGTCCGCAGGCGTGGACTCCTTGCTGTTCCCCGCCCTGGTGGACGATCCGCAGGTTGTCCTGACCAACGCCCGCGGGGTCTACGAGCAGCCGACGGCCGAGTACGTCCTGGGCCTGATCCTCGCCCTCGCCAAGGACTTCCCCGGCACGTGGGAGCACCAGCGGCGCCGCGAGTGGCGTCCGCGCCCCAGTGACGGCATCACCGGACGCACCGCGCTGGTCTGGGGGACGGGGCCGATCGGCCGGGCCATCGCCCGCCTGCTGCGCGCCGTCGGGATGCGGGTGAGCGGTGCGGGCCGCGAGTCCCGCTCGGACGATCCCGACTTCGGCACTGTGCACGGTGCGACGACCCTGCGCTCCGCCCTGACAGAAGCGGACTACGTCGTCCTGGCCGCGCCCCTCACCCAGGGCACCCGGGGCATGGTCGACGCCCCCGTGCTCGCCGCCATGAAGCCGGGGGCGCGGCTGATCAACGTGGGCCGGGGCGGACTCGTCGACGAGGAGGCGCTGGTCGACCACCTCGCCGCCGGACGGCTCGCCGGAGCGGCCCTGGACGTGTTCGCTCAAGAACCGCTGCCTGCCGGATCACCACTGTGGGACATGCCCGGCGTGATCGTCTCCCCGCACACGGCGGGCGAGACCACCAGCGAGCGGGAGGCGCTCATCGAGGTGTTCCTCGACAACTTCGCCCGGCACATCGAGGGCCGGCCGCTGCGCAACGTGGTGGACAAGCGGCGCGGATACGTGGTCGACGACACGCCCCCAGCCTGAAGGCGAGTAGCACGCGCCCCGACCGGTGACGCAAAACCGGTCGGGGCGCGTGCTACTCGCCTTTTCTCTCTCCGACTACCCCGTACCGCTGCGCCGAGCCGGGCCTACGAAACGGTCAGGTAGATCTTGCGCACGGTTTCGATGGTCTTCCAGACACCGACGTAGCCCGGCTTCATGACAAAGCTGTCGCCTGCCTTGTAGACCACCGGCTCGCCGCCTTCCGGTGTGAGTTCGATGACGCCGGAAAGGATGTGGCAGAACTCGAAGAGCTCGCCCTTGATCGAGTGCGTCTCGCCGGGCGTGGCTTCCCAGACGCCCGTTTTGATCGTTTCCCCGCGGGCGGCGTCCTGGGCCCAGGTCTTGTAGGTCGGGTCGCCGGAAATCAGGCGCTCCGGCAGCGGGCCGGACTCCTGGGGCGCGAAGGAGGGGTTGGGATCGATGGTCTTCAGGAGTGACATTTCTTTTCCTCTACTGGATGTGACAACGACGAAATCGGGAGCGGACGCATGAGGCGTCACGGGCCGAGTCCGATCAGACTCATCGCACGTCTCGGAGCAGGGCCTGACGGCTGCCGCCACGGGTTTTGACTCCGACATGAAATGCCGGACGATCGGCATCGAAGGCGACCTGCTGGACGGCGGCCCGCACCAGCGGTGTGGAGCGTACGACTGCCCCGGCCCATCGAGTATTTCTGACGCCGCGCACGGAGCCCACGTGTGATCTGTCCGTCGTGGGCACGATGTTCGGACGTTGTGTCAGGCGAGAGGCCAGAGGGGCATGGCCAGGAGCGGACCGTGTCTTCACGCGTTCTGCCCTCGTCGGCTCCGGTGGTCGTGGAGCCAACGGAGACCTTCGCTCGTGCCGGCGCGGGGTCGGTACTCGCAGCCGATCCACCCGTCGAAGCCCAGCTCGTCGACCACGTCGAACAGGTGGCGGACGTTGAGCTCACCCTGGTCGGGCTCACCCCGGTCGGGCACGCCCGCGATCTGCAGATGACCGACCCGGCCGCTCGGCAGGTCGCGGCGCAGAGTCGCGGTGAGGTCACCCTCGACGATCTGGCAGTGGTAGAGGTCGAGCTGCACCTTGAGATGCGAGGCTCCCACCCCCCGCACCACGGCGTGCGCCTCGGCCTGGGTGTTCAGGAAGTACCCGGGCATGTCGCGGCCGTTGATCGGCTCGATCAGGATGTCGACGCCGGCCGTGGCGGCCCGCTCCGTGGCCCAGGCCAGGTTGGTCAGGTAGGTGTCACGATGCTCGGCCCGCTCGACCGGTGACGCGTCCGGCCGGACCAGCCCGGCCATCAGGTGCACCCGAGGGCAGCCCAGCGCCGCCGCGTACTCCAGCGCCTGGTCCACCCCGGAACGCAGCTCCGCCTCACGTCCGGGCAGCGCCGCCATCCCGCGCTCTCCGGACTCCCACGCCCCGGGAGGGGCGTTGAAGAGCACCTGCTTCAGGCCGTGGTCGTCGAGCCGGCGGCGCAGCTCGGCGGCGTCGTACGCGTAAGGGAAGAGGTACTCCACGGCCTCGAAGCCGTCAGCCGAGGCCGCGGCGAAGCGGTCGAGGAAATCGTGCTCCGTGTACATCATGGACAGGTTCGCTGCGAACCTCGGCATGCTGGCTCCTGTGTTCTGGCCGGGGACGGCCAAGGGCAGTGGTCTGGTGGAGGTCGCCCGGTCCGCCGCGACGGCATTGTGCGGCTCCTCGGCGTCCCTGCCCTTCCATGGTCTCGAAGGCTCTGGCTGTGGCACGGACAGGTTCAGCCGGCCTGCCCGTTCAGCACACGCACCGCGTCTTCCGCTCCGCTGCGTGGGCTGGAGAGCACGGGCTTGCCGACGGCTTCGGCGATCGCGGGAGCCAGCCGCGCCATGGACGCCTGGGCCAGCACGATCACGTCGACCTCGGTGGCCAGCGCCCGTGCCCCGTCCAGCACCATCGCGTCGTGGCGGTCGCGGTCACCGGACGTCAGCACCGAGAAGGCGCCCTCGCAGAGCCGTTCTCGGACGGTGATGTCGCGACCGGCCGCCCGGGCCTTCTCCTCGACGAGGGCACGGGTCGGCGGCAGCGTCGTGGGGACCGTGGCCAGGACGCCGATGGCGTCAGCGGTCTCGACCGCTGACGCGGTCATCGCGTCGTCGATCTTGACGATCGGGACGGAGACCAGGCGTCGGGCCACGTCGATGGCCGGACCGACCGAGGAGCAGGCGGAGAAGATGACATCGGCCCCCGCGGCCTCCGCGGCCTGGGCCAGGTGCACCATGCGCTGCGTGCTGGAAGGCGAGACCCCGCCGTCGCGCACCACGGCGGCGAGCACGTCGCTGTCGACGAAGTGCAGGACGTGGGCGTCCGGCGTGAGTTCCGCGAGGTGTTCGTTGATGACCGAATCGGGGTTGATGAACAGCAGGCTGGTGTGCAGCACGGCGATCGAGGCAGTGGTGGACATGGTGTCTCCAACAGGGTGAGGTATCGGGCCGCGTGCCGGTGAAGGCACGAGAGCACGAGACGAAGCGGTGCGGGCCAGGTCAGCGGGGCTGCGTTCAGGTCATGGGTTCACCGGGGACACAATCGAGCCCGCGGGTTTCCCCCTTCGGCGTGGGGGCTCAGGCGGCTGATGACATCCAGGGCGGCGTCCCGGACCGCGTCGCGGCCGGCCGCCCACAGGGCGACGACGTCGGAGCCGGGCAACGCGGACGGGAGGGTCGCGCGGGTGGCCTCCAGATAGGCGCGGCGCAGTTCGGCGTTGACGTTGACCTTGGCGACGCCTCGGGCGAGGGCGCAGTGCAGCTCGCCGACGGGCAGACCGCTGGCGCCGTGCAGGACGAGCGGGACCGGTACGGCCTCGTGGATCGCGGCGAGCCGTGCCAGGTCGAGGCGGACCGGGTGCTCGGTGAAGCCGTGGACGTTGCCGACGGCGACGGCGAGCGCGTCCACGCCCGTCGCGGACACGAATTCGGCCGCCTGCTGCGGGTCGGTCATCGCCGCGGCCCGCGCGACGGCGTCGGTGGAGACGTCCTCGTCACCCGGCAGGGCACCGAGCTCGGCCTCCACCCAGGCGCCGTGGTCGCGGGCCCGGCGGACCGCCTCCTTCGTCAGCGCGATGTTCTCGGCGAACGGCAGGTGAGAGCCGTCGACCATGACGGAGGTGTAGCCCGCCTCCAGGCAGGCGGAGATCTCGTCCAGGTCCCGGCTGTGGTCGAGGTGCACCCCCAACGAGGCCGTGGAGCGTGCGGCGGCGTCCAGCGCCAGCCGTATCAGGGCCTCGCGGCCGGCGTGCTTGAAGGGACTGGAGCCCGCCTGGATGACGACCGGCCCTCCGGCGGCCTCGGCGGCTGCCGTGACGCCCTGCACCGTCTCCAGGTTGTAGGCGACGAACCCGGGCAGGGCGTGACCGGCGGCCGCCGCCTCCTTCAGGGCATCGGTTCCGTGCAGCAGCATCAGGCACTCCTGAGCAGGTCGAGGGCGTCGGCGAGGGCGTCGGGGCCCCCGACGTTCCCGGCGAAGACGATGTAGGGGATGCCGGCGGCGGGGCCGTCCACCGGCTCCCAGAGCGAGACGATGCCCGGCAGCAGGGTGCCCCGGGCCCAGGCACGGCGGATCTCGAGGCCGTGGGTGGCGGTGTCGCTGGAGGTGATCCCGCCCTTGGCGAGGACGAAAGCGGGCCGCCGCGAGGCGTTGACCTGGCGCACGACCTGAACGAGCGCGGCGGAGACCCGGCGGGAGATCGCGAGACTGTCCTCCGCGTCGGCACCGGTCACCAGCACGCGCGAGGTACGGATCACGGCGTCCGCCGAGTCCAGCGCGCCGGCGGCCGCGGCCGCGACCTCTGCGATGTGGGCTTCACGCCGCTCCTCGTCGAGTAGCAGGGCCACGTCCAGCTCGTACTCGGCGATCCCGCCTCGCTCTCGCAGCCGGTCCAACTGCCGTGTCGTCAGCGCGACATGAGAACCCACGACGATGAGACCGTGCGGCGCGTCCCCGCGCAGCGGGCGCAGTTCGGTCGGGGTGAGCGGTGCCCGCCCGGCCTGTCCTGCGCGGGCCCTGACGAAGGACGGCCCGACCCGGTACACCAGCCGCGTGCCGTTCTCCTCCGCCTCCGCGAGTGCCAGGGCCAGCACCCGCAGATCGTCGTCGCACACCGCGTCGACGACGGCCGTACGTCCGCCGCGCAGCGAGGACAGCAGCCGCGCCGTGTGCGCCGGGCCGCCGCCGCGCAGGTCGTCGAGGGTGACGCGCAGAACCTCGTCCGCGGGGACGCGTCCGCCCGTCTTCTCCTCGACCCACTCGGGCAGCGAGGAACTGCGGTAGCCGAAGGTGGCGTCGCGGGCGAACTCGCTCATCCCGACCGGGAGCAGTCCGTCGGCGGTCCGCATCCAGTGGTGGGAGCGGGCGGTCAGCCGGCCCGCCTCGATGTAGGCGGGGACCACCACGACGCCGTCCGGAGCACCTGCGCCCAGCTCCGTCAGCTCCTCTGCGAGGACATCGGTCTCCAGCGGGAAGTGACCGCGAAGCGTGGAGTCCCCGCGGCTGGCCAGGACGTAGCCGGTGCCCTCGGCCGCCGACGCCGCGTGCAGGGCGCGGACGACCTCGCGGTTGCGGGCGGCCGCGTCCTCGGGGGACAGGCTGCGGGTGTTGGTGAGGACGAAGAAGACGGCGCTGTCCTGGCGCAGCGCCCAGCGCAGGTCGTCCACCGTCCAGGACGTCAGGACGGGCACGTCGGCGACCGTCTGGGTGCCGGTCGGATCGTCGTCGAGGACGACGAGACGGGGGCCGCCGGATATGCGGGCGGCCACTTCCGCGGCGCTCACGGCGTGGACTGGAGGCAGCTCTCCCAGCACCGCTGCCTCGGGGACGGGACCGGTCTGGGCATGAAGGGGTAGGGGCATGGCGAATTCCTGGTCTGTTACGAGTGGTTGAGGGAACGTCAGTCGAGGTCGCGCCTGATCACGTCACACCAGGGCTTGACGAGTCCCGCGACGGTCTCGGGACGGAGCAGCTGGGCGAGGGTGCCGGCGGGGAGGAGGCCCTTGTCCCGTACGAGTTCGGCGACTCCGCGTCCAGTGGCGAGGGCCTCCTTGGCGATGCCGGTGGCCGCCTCGTGGCCGATGTACGGGTTGAGGACGGTGACCAAGCCGATGCCCCGCGGGCCCGATGCCGTCACCGAGGATGAGGGCGCTGCGGTGGTTCTGGGTACGTCATAGGGCCGATTCCAGCAACGGGCCGGGCAGCGCGTCCAAGACGCAATGCCGATGTTCCTTATAGGGGCGCCTTATAAGGCGGCTTCACTGCGGTTCCGTCGCGGTTCCGTCGGCTCTGTCCAGGAAGTGCATCGCCGCCGGGGACACTGGGCCGCGGCGGGCTGATCTGCCGGCGCCCGGCCAGCCCGGAGCGTGATCCGGCGAAACGTGAGGGACGCCGTACGGAGAGCGCTGAGCAGCGGGCAGCAGGCCGCCTCTGTCCCAGACATCGTGCGGGACTGGTGGCGCGACCAGGCCCCGGCCGCCGACGTCACGGTCCGCGATGACATGCGTCGGGACGTCTTCCGCCCGCTTCCTGTCCACCTCGGCGCGCTGGACGAGACCCTGACGTGGTGCGGCGAAGCCCCGCGCGGCCTGCGACGCTTTCGCCCGCCTGCTGTCCCGGACCCTTCCGTTGGCCACAGCGGGCATGGATGCCCGCTCCGCGAGCCGGGCCACCGGCCCGAACTGCCGTCGCTTCCACGGACGTTGGAGAGAGCCGCTATCGCACAGGTCCAGCACACGGAGGCGTAACGGAGGCAGGTGGACTCAGAGCCAGTCTCGCCGCTTGAAGTTGTCTCCCAGGTGGCGTTGACCTGCAGATATGCGGGTGATCAGGTCTCTGACCTGCATTGATCTTTCTTTCGCGTTCTTTCAGACTCGTGTCCGCTTAGGTAGCCGATTCCCCCCCCGCGCTCCCCAGAGCTGCTCGTACTCCCCAGATTCTCCCCAGAGATGGCCCGCGCTGCGGCCACTGGCGAGGAGGGAAGCCAGTCGAACTGGGGCGGTCCGTGGGCACGCTGAGTGGTTGCCGCAGGCAGGGCAGAAGCTGCCCATAAGTTCTTCGTCTGCTGGTGGTACGTGTCCGGCAGGATGCTGACCATCGAAGACAGCTCCTATCGAGACCACGAGCGGGCAGCTGGCCCGGGCATGGTCCGGATCTTGATACGTAGCGCGATCCGGGACGTGAGCCCGAGCCCGAGCCGGGCGGGGAGCTGGGGGTCAGGAGACTGTGAAGTCCTTGAACTCCGCGATCCCACTGCTGGTCCAGCAGTTCGCCGCATGAAGACCTCCACGTCCTGGGCGTGGTCGGCGCCGCCCAGCGTGGCCGTGCCGATGGTGGTCCAGGTCGCGTCGTCGGCGCTGGCCTCGCCCGTGTAGGCGCAGCCGGCGCGGGTCAGGCGCAAAAACACTGGTGCGGCGAAGGAACCGGCCAGCCTGATCGACTCGAACATCCGGTCCTGACCGGAGTCCCAGGCCAGTACTGGTTGGACAGCACCTGCCGGGCGGCATCGGCCAGGTCGTAGCAGCACGCCGAGTTGTCGCGCAGTGCGGGCGCCACCTGATGGGACTCGGTCAGGGCCAGGTCGAAGGCGGCGGTGTCGTGGCGGTTCGCCTCCGGTCCCCAGGCCGCCGCCTTGTTCGCGCCCAGGCTCGGACGGGCCCCGAACAGCCCGTCGGGTGCCTTGCTCCAGCCGTCGGCGCGGGTCATGCCGTACGCCGTGTCGCCGATGGTCTTCCCGTGGTTGTTGTCAGCGTGCCTTCGGCATCGCGACGATGCCAGCCGGGGCGCTGTTGTCCTTGTCCCGCCTACTTCGGGTACTGCTCCACCCAGTCCGGGGCGTTGGGTCCCATCGAGGTGTCGGTCACGGTGAGGACTTGTCCGGTCGAGCATGTGCGGAGCCAGATGGCGAGGGCTGCGGCGTGGCCTCGCGTGCGCTCTGCACGCGGTCATCCTGTGGGCCCAATGTCACTGCGGATACATACAGTTGGTCCGCCGACCGCGCCGTGCGGCCGGAGCCCTACCCGAAGGAGCCCCTGAAGTGCGTATAGGAAGACGTGCGGCGGGTGTCGCGCTGGTCTTGGCGACCGCGTCATTAAATCTACTCGGTGCCCCCGGCACGGCAGCGGCACAGTCCCAGGGCGGCATCGTTTTGCCCGTGCGGTCGCACTGGCAGACCCTCGCCGACAGCCGCCACGTATACGTCAGCGCGCCCGGCGACGACGCGGTGCTGGCCACCGACCACGACGGGCAGGTCGTGAAGAAGGTGGAGGGGCTCGACGGGGCGCGTGGCATGGCCGAGTCGGCCGACGGGTCCACCCTGTACGTGGCACTCCCGAACGCTGACGCGATCTCCGTCATCGACACCGCAACCTTGACGGAGAAGCGGCGCATCTCTACCGGGGCCGGCACCGAACCGGAGACGCTCGCCCTCGCTGGCGGCCGGCTGTTCTTCGGCTACCAGGCCACCGTCTTCGACGCCGGCATTGGGTCGGTCGCCATCGCCGAGGCGACCCCGACCGTCAGCCTGGACGACAACCCTGTCTGGTACGGAAAGCCGCGACTCGCCTCGTCGCCGGGCGCGCCCGACCGCCTCGTCGCTGCTGAGAGCCAGGGCGCGCTGGGCATGCGCGTGTACGACGTGGGCTCCGGCACGCTCAAGGAGACCGCCTACAGCGACGCCGTCGCCGATGTCGAGGACGTCGCGGTGACGCCGGACGGCAGCAGTGTGATCACCGCGAACGGCTCCAATTACTACCACCAGCGGTGGCGCCTGTCGGACCTGACGGAGGAGGCGCAGTACGACACCGGCCCCTACCCCAACTCCGTCGCCGTCGACTCCCACGGCACGGTTGCCGCGGGGATTGTGGCGGGAGGGGAGTGGGACGTCTACCTCTACCGCCTGGGAGAGACCGCCGCGTACCGCACGGTCGCGTTGTCGCCGGGGTACGCGGATCTCCTCGACCGAGGCGTGGCCTGGGCGCCCGACGGCAACAGACTGTTCACCACCCGCTTCCCCTACTCGGGCGATGTCGTTCTCGACATCGTCACCGACGTCGCCAAGGCATCCAGCACGATCACTGTGTCCGCCCCGCCGACGAATCCCGTTGGCACGCCGGTCACCGTGACGGGGAAATTGACCTCGCTGCTCCCCTTCCCTAAGCACAGAGCGGTCACGGTGACGCGCGACGGTGTGGAACTGCCGGACGTGAAGGTCCGACGGGACGGCACTTTCAGCTTCAGTGACCTCCCGCCCGACTGGAACACCTACCCCCACTACACGGTCACCTACGCGGGCGACGCCCGGCATGTGCCCGGCACGGCGACCGCCATGGTCGAGTTCGTCGGCTGACCAGGTCGGGCAGTTCGTCCGAGTCCGTCGCAACGGGTGGGGCCAGTGTCTCGGAGGACACTGGCCCCACCCCGCGCCGGCGTACCGGATGTATTGGCCCAACGGAACCGGATCCGCGCCCAAGGCCGGACTCTCCGCCAGCTAGGAACTCGGTATATCGGGATGAATGGATGAACGTCGACCGGGGCGCTGTGCGGGCGACGGAGATGTCGGCGCCTAGCTGGGCGAATCGCCAGTTGGGCGCCCACTCCAAGAGCCCTGGGGCAGCGCTGGGTTCGGAGTGATGAACACCGCGAGGCAGCGGAACTCGCTATTCGGGCCATCCAGTTGGGTGTATGGACGCCAGGTGAGCATGTAGGCGCCCCGCAGCACTCGGGTGTTGTCCGGGAAGGAACCGCCGGCCCACAGCAAGGTGCCGCTCAGTTCCCGGCCGTGGTGGATCCGGAACTCCTCGTCCCTGGTGGGCATCCTGCGTTGCCTGGGGCGCCACAGGGCGGTCTCGTTTGTGATGAGTAGGGCCAGCCCGTTCTGGTCCTCGCGGTCGCAGAAGCGTTCCAGCCTTCCTACGTCCCGCAGGAAGTCCCTACGCGCGACGTCCGGCGCGTTGTGTCCGCGCAAGGCGTACTCCTCGGGAGGCACCCCGGCGGTACCCGACCACTGCCGGGTCACGTACTTGAATTCGATTGCCGTACGGCCCGCAGGCCCCAGGCACAGTAGGTCCAGGTACTCCGAGGCGTCGCTCCCGCGCACCGGGACCTCGAGACGGCACCTGACCTCCGGCGCGACCTCGCCCACGGCGAGGGCGAAACTGTGCTGGAGATCGGCCTCGGAGTGGAACACCGGCCGCCGTGCGCGCAGACACTCCAGGACTTCGTCCAACGCAGCGCCACCCGCGATCATCTCCAGGGTGGCGGGCAGGGGCGGGGGCGGGGGTAGTGGTATCGGCGTGGCCACACGCCATTGAAGACTGTGCAGCCTGCCCTTGTCAGCTGAGAGCCCATCACCGTCGACAGAACGTCGGCCACATCCCTGGAGGCCGAGGCGTTCACAATCCGCCGAACGCATCTTCGCAGGGGGTCGATGGGTGAGGATGCCGTGGGATGGCAGCGATCTCCCAAAACTGGTTGGTCGGCGGAGCCGGGTTGGCTGCCCGGGTAGGGTTCCAGCGGTTCGAGTCCGGCCGCGTGCATGGTTTCTCCGGCCTTGGGCGCGTTCGTGGCGGCGCGTTTCGCCTGGGTCGCCTTCGCTCGGCGGATTCGACAGCGCGGGCCCGCGTTACGGACGGCGTTGAGCGTCGAAAAGCCCCGCGTGCCCGCAGGTCATGCAGCGTGAGGGGCACGTCGCGTTGGTGCGGCGGGGATACGGCACGAGTGGCTCGAATCCGCAGGCCCGCATCTCGGCCGCTGCGGCCTCCGCGTTGATGACGACCGCGGCTCGGGGGCGGGCCGCCGACTCGGGGCGCACAGGGTTCCTCCGCGCTCCGCATTACTCATCGAACATGGCCCAGACCTTGGCCGCCGTGACGCGGGCTGCGGAGCAGGTCTCTGTCCAGCCGCTCGGCATGACGTCGCTCGTCGTCCGGCCCGGCCAGGAACAAGCAGCGGCCGGCTTCGCCGACATGTGGACCGCGATCCAGCACGAGGTCTTCGAGGTGCGCAAGATCCGAGTGACGGTGGACGCGAGCTGCCTGATCAAAGGCAACGGCAGCGGATTCCGAACCGGCCCCACGCCGGTGACCAAGCCGCTCTTCGTCAGGGGCGGGGGCGTCTTCATCCTGCGGGGCACCTTCCTCCCGCCATCCGCACGTGCCACGAGATCTGCATCCAGGACCTCAAGGCCCGCATGGAGTGGACGGAAACCAACGACACCCCCCTGATCAAGGCCGGTACGCTGGGGTGGCCCTGACCCCGAGGAGCGTGCTGCCGGAGGAGGCGAGTGCCGCAGCCACCCGTGGAAGGGTGTTGCTACCACACGTCGAGGGCAGTGCCTGTCTCCTCGGCCAGCGCCTGCAGAAGCCGGTCCTGGAACGCCTCATCGTGTACGGCGGGGTGAGGCTGCTGCCGCTCGCGGTGGTACCAGTAGCCCCCGGTCGTGAGCGCCTGGAGATCTTCGCTGGAGGCCAGCCACTGCTGTGTCTGGTGACCGAGCTGAAGATCGTCGGGTGCGCCGGGTCCCCCCATCTTCGTGGGCACCCAGCCCGGGTCCACGGCGTTGCTCAGCACGTCGGGGTACAGGCGGGCCACTGCGGCTGTGAGCGTGGTGACGAACAGCTTGCTGTCCGCGTATGACCCGGGCTTCGTGCCGCGCCAGTCCACGCCGTCCGCTGAGGGGCGGCCGTCGAAGTGCGAGCCGCTGCTCAGGTACACCAGGCGGCGCGGCCCGCGCACGAGCGCGGTGAGCAGGTACGGGGCGACGATGTTGACCGGCATGACCGCAGGCCCGCTCCAGACACCGGCGTTGTGAACGACCGCGTCGAGCGGCGGGGTGTCGTTCAGTTCGGCGGCAATGTGCCGTACGGCGTCACGGTCGGTGAAGTCGGCTACGACGAGACCCGCTCCGCGGCCGACGAGCAGGTGGAGGGCTCTGGCCCGCTCAGGGGTGCGGGCGTGGACCACGACGTCGTGCCCGGCGGACTGCAGCGCCTCGGCGGTGGCGTATCCGAGGCCGTCCGTGGAACCGGTGATGAGGATCCGGCTCATGCTCGTCCTGTGTGCTTCACGGAGGGGCTCCCTTGCTACCTGGAGTGGCTGTGCTGAACGGCTTTCAGCGTGCCGGGGACTGCCGGGTGGGTGAGGCTAGTGGGTGGCTGCCCAGGATGCGAGCAGGCGCAGGCTGTCTTCGGAAGCGGAGCCGGGTTCGGCGGTGTAGATGGTGAGGGAGTGCGCCGCGGGCAGGGGGCGGACATGGGCAGATCAGGGGCTGGAAGGTGACCTCCAGGTCTCCGGCCTCGGGGTGGCGGAAGCGTTTGACGCCGCCGTGAGGGATACGCACGTTGTGAGCCGCCCACCGGGTGCGGAACTCGGGGCTGAGGGTGGAGAGTGCACCGATGAGCTCGCGCAGGGCCTTGTCGTTGGGGTAACGGCCGGCAGGCGCCGCGCCGCTCTCTCTGCCGCCACCGAGCGCCGAACCGCTCTCCCAGATGCGCTGCAGCGCGCACCAGCGGCAGCGGAGCCTCCGCATCCCAGCCGAGAAGTGCCGGGACATCGGCGCCGCGCCGCGCGGGGACCAGCACGAGGCCGTATCCGGCCAACGCCCGGCCAACGCGTCCTGGTTGGTGGCCATGAGGTGGCAGATCGTGCGCGCTGCTGCGTCCGCCGGGCAGGGCGCGGCGTCCGTGACCGGCGTCGCCGATGCCGGACCCGGCCATGTCTCGAATGGCGGGCCGGATCATGCGGCCACGGCGCGACGCCCTCGGGCACCGGCACCGGCACCGGCACCGGCGTCGGCGTCGGGTTCGTCCACCAGGGCCACCGGCTCTCCGGGGCAGTGCCGCTGCGCCGACCTGATCGGCTGCAGCGTCATGGGTCTTTCTCGTTGCTCCGCGGCGCGGCCGATGAGTTTGTGGCTCCCGGTCGGTCCAAGCTCGTGACACCCCACGAAAGGATTCCCAATGGAGTTGTCAACCCGCGTTGGTGACTCGCTGTGAGCGTGTCAGCCCAGCATGACGGGGGTCTGCGGTGCCGTGAGTTCGAAGGCGCGGCCGTCGCGTATGAGTGCCCACAGGACGTTCAGGCGGCGTCGTGCGAGGGCGATGATTGCCTGCTTGTGGCCCTTGCCCTCGGCTCGTTTGCGCTCGTAGAAGGCTTTGGAGACGGGGCAGGAGCGGGCGGCGACCATGGCGGACATGTAGAAGACCCGCAGCAGGCGTCGGCAGTAGCGGCGTGGGCGGCGCATGTTGCCGCTGATGCGTCCGGAGTCCTTGGGGACCGGGGCCAGGCTAGGCGACGCCGGCGAGGCGGTCAGCGCTGGCGAAGACGCTCAGGTCTCCGCCGGTGTGAGCGATGAACTCGGCGCCCAGGACGGGGCCGAGGCCGGGCATGCTCAGGATGACCTCGGCGTGCGGGTGGTCGCGAAACCGGCCCTCGATCAGGGCGTCGGTCTCGGCGATCTCCTCGTCGAGGGCCATCACCTCCTCGCGAGCCTGGCCACCATGGCGGCGGCCAGCTTCTCCCCGGCGACGGCGGTGTGCTGGGCCTCGGCGGCCTCCACCGCGGTGGCCGCAACGAGCTGATAGTTGCGGACCTTGCGGTTCTTCAGCCAGGTCGCGAGCCGGGTCCTGCCGACGCGCCGGAGGGCGGCCGGGGTCTGGTACTGCGTCAGCAGCACCAGGGCCGCCTTGGACGTCTTGTAGTCGAAGGCGCGTTCCAGGGCGGGGAAGTACTCCAGCATCTGGGCTCGCAGCCGGTTGATGGTCCTGGTGCGGTCGGCGGCCAGGTCCAGGCGGCGCGAGGTGAGGATGCGCAGGTCCACGGCGATGTCGTCGCCTCGGTGCACAGGTTCCAGGTCGCGGCGCATGCGGGCCTGGTCGGCGATGACGAAGGCGTCCTTGGCGTCGCTCTTGCCGTCGCCCCGGTAGGAGCCGGAGGCGTGATGGACGGTGCGGCCGGGGATGTAGAGGACCTGCTGGCCGTTGTCGGTCAGCAGCGCGATCATCAGCGCGGCCCCGCCGGCGTTGAGGTCGATCGCCCAGGTCACCGGGGCGCCGTCGCTCAGCTCCAGCACATCGGCGATCAGCTTCAGCAGCGCGGTCTCGTCGTTGTCCACCCGCCGCGACAGCCGGCGCTTGCCGTCCGCGTCGAGCACCACGCAGTGATGCGCGGCCTTGCCCGCATCCGTACCGGCCCACAGCTCGGGCACGGCCACCTCCGAAGTCGTATCCGTTCACAGCCCAGCAGACGACCTCGCCAGCGTGTCCTTACCAAGCGATCTTGTGCCGCGCATCCCAATGAGTGGTCGAGTCGTCGCGGGATGCCGAGCGGCCAATCCTTTCAAGCCACCAGTGGGCGGAAACCCATGAGCCACACCCAGCATCCCCGGGTCTTTCGATCCTACGAGTGACCGAAACCAACCCACCTACAACGTAAGGACACCGCCATGTCGGAGCTTCTCGTCGACTTCATCACCTCCCTCGACGGCTGCGCATCGGGCGAGGGATGGCCCGGTTTCTGGGGCCTCGAGGGCCCGGAGTACCTCGCGTGGCTCGGCGAGCAGCCCGAGGTCACCTATCTGATGGGAGCGAACACCTACCGCCTGATGTCGGGTTTCGCCGCGGGCGAGGTCCCGAAGGGCCAGGACGAGTTCCGGCCCGAGGAAGAGGCGTCCGTCGACGAGCTCACGCAAGCGTCCAAGGTGGTGTTCTCCTCTTCACTCGAGGAGCCACTGACGTGGGCAAACTCCACGCTCGTCCGCGACGACGCCGTCGAGGCGGTCCGCGCCATGAAGTCGAGTGGCTCGGGGCTCCTCAGCACGATCGGCAGCCTCAGCCTGAGCCGGTCCCTGCTACGAGCCGGACTCGTCGACCGGTTCCGGGTCGTGATGTTCCCGGTGATCACGGGGGCCACGGGCGAGGAACGCATCTACGACGGCTATCCGGACGTTGCCCTCGAGATGATCGAGCACCGCACCTTTGACGGCCGCATCCAGTTGGTCGAGTACAAGCCCCGCGTGCTCGAGCACCCGCTGCTCGCCGTCCCTGCGTGACGTCCCCCCCCCCCGTCCGCCCGTCCGCCCGTCCGCCAGGCCGGCGCCGGCGGGCGCGGTGCAAGACCGCGTGAGCTATCCTCCGCGCATGCGCGGACAGTTCACCGGCTGGCCGGAGCAGGCCATGGACGTCTTGTGGCAGCTCCAGGGCGAACCGACCCACGCGACCCGCGAGCGCTACCGCGTGGACCGCGAACGCCTGGTCCGGCAGCCGATGATCGCCCTGCTCAACGAGGTCGCGGACACCGACCCCCGGTACGAGGACTTCTCCGTCTGGCACTACCGCACCGACTCCTGGTGGTGGCAGCACCAGGGAGCGGTGATCCGGCTCGGCCGCAAGATCGAGATCGGTCTCCGGTTCGATCTGGACGGCCTGCGGATCCAGGGCGCCTGGTGGTATCCCGATCCCGGCCAGGTGGAGATGTTCCGCATGGCCGTGGCCTCCGAGGGGAGCGGCCGCGAACTGTCCGCCATCGTCGAGGACGTGCGGAAGAAGGGCTACGACATCTCCGGGGACGTGATGAAACGCCCCCCGCGCGGCTATCCGGGGGACCACTCCCGTGCAAACCTGCTGCGCCACCGTTCGCTGATCGCCGCCCGTTCCCTCGGCTGCGAGGAGTGGCTGCACACCCCCGAAGTGGTCGACCGGGTCCTCTCGGCCGCCGCCGACCTGGACGCCCTGCTGATGTGGCTGGTCCGCCACGTGAAGCGCGCCACCTGATATCACGACGGCGCTCGCGGCAGAGGAGGAACCGCACCTGGAGGCCTGGGCGTGCAGGGCCTCGTCCGCAGGGAGTCAGCGTTCCGGGTGCCCGAACCACCGGTGCAGGGAGTCGGCAGTCCGTCCTGGGCCGGTAAGAATTCTGTGGGTGCGGCGTCGTTCCGGGCCGCTCGGGCCCAGCAGATGTAGCCGTCGGGGCGTACCAGGGCGCGTCGACGACGGCTCCGGACACCGTCGGCAGCTCGGACGTCCGGACCGCATTGTCATGGACGCCTACCTCACCGGCCTGGGGAAAGCCCGGGAGCGAGGACTGGACGTCTCCGCGATCCACTCCGTCGCCTCGTTCTTCGTGTCCCGCGTCGACACCGAGACAGGCCGGCGCCTCGACGCGATCGGCACCCCCGAGGCACTGCGGGCCCGCGGCAAGGCCGCCCTGGCCAATGCCCGTCTCGGCTACCAGGCATATGAGGAGGTGTTCGGCTCTGCCGACGGATGGAGACAGCCCTCCGGGCGCTGGGCCGCACTCCACCAGGCCGGGGCAAACACCCAGCGTCCCCTCTGGGCCTCGACGGGCGTCAAGGACCCCTCCCGCCCCGACACGCTGTACGTCACCGGGCTGGTGGCACCGGGTACCGTCAACACCATGCCGGAGGCCACCCTCGACGCTGTCGCCGACCACGGCGAGATCACCGGCGACACCGTCTCCGGCACCTACGAGCTGTCTGGGTTTCACGCGGCGGTCCATTGGGACAACGTTTGTTCTGTCCCATCGGGATGGTTGACCGCAGGGGTGTCGACGCCGTCGTCGGTTTTGGCGTACCTGAAGGGCGTTCCCCCGGAGATGGCCCGTTTGCCGCGTTGCAGGCCGTCGAACTGCAAGCACCGGACATCGTGGGCGCCGGGCGTCGTGTGCGTCAGTAGCCACGGGCCATGGGGATCGGTTCGGCGCCGTGAGGTACGACAAATGCCTGCCCGGTGATCACGGAGGTTCGAGTCGGCAGTGTGCGTGGGATGGGTTCGTGACCGCTGCGAGAGTAAAGGCCGCACAAGATCTGAGCTCGGCAAGAGGGACTCAGAGCCAGTCTCGCCGCTTGAAAATCACGTACAGACTGACGCAAACCACCCCCATCAGGCAGATCGCAAAGGGGTATCCGAAGCTCCAGCCCAACTCCGGCATGTGCCTGAAGTTCATCCCGTAGATCGTCCCGACCAGCGTCGGCGCGAACAGGATCGCCGCCCAGGAGGAGATCTTCTTGATCTCCTCGTTCTGTTCGAAGCCCGCTTCCGCCAGAGCGCGCATCTCCGCGTTCTGTTGTTGGGTGACGAGGGTGGCGTTGACCGTGAGGATCTCGGTGAGGGCCTGGCGGAAACCGTCGACGCGTTCGCTGGTGTGGGTGACGTGGTCGGCGACGTCGCGGAGGTAGCGCTGGAGTTCCTCGTCCGTCTCGTACTTGGTGAAGCCGGCCATCAGGCCGTGCAGCATGCCGACGAGCGGCCGCGTGGCCCGCTGGAACTCGACCATCTCGCGCGAGAGTTCGTAGATGCGGCGGGAGACCTCCGGGTCGCCGCGGAAGACCTCCGTCTCGATCTCGTCGACGTCGTTCTGCACACCGGCCACGACGGGCGCGTACCCGTCGACCACCGCGTCGAGAATGGCGTAGAGGACCGCCTCGGGCCCCAGCTTCAGCAGTTCCGGGGTCTCCTCCATCCGGCGGCGCACGGCCGAGAGATCGGGCGCCGCCCCGTGCCGGACCGTGATGACGAAGTCCGGCCCCACGAAGACGTGCAGCTCGCCGAAGTCGACCTCCTCCTGCGCGTCGAGGTAGCGCGCGGCGCGCAGCACGACGAAGAGCGTGTCGCCGTAGCGCTCCAGCTTGGGGCGCTGATGCGCCTCCATCGCGTCCTCGACGGCGAGGGGATGGAGGTCGAACTCGGCTGCCAGGGACAGGAGTTCACCCTCCGTCGGCCGGGCCAGCCCGATCCACGCCATCCCGGACGGCGCCTCCCGCAGCTCACGGTAGGTCTCCGCCAGCGTGTCGGGGGAGGAGACGCGTACGCCGTCCTGGTACAGGGCCGCCTCGACGACGCTGGCCGCCCGCTCGGCGGTGTCCCGAGCCGTCGGCTTCGGCGGTGTGGGTCCGGCGGGCGGTGTCGACGGAGGGGGCAGCGCGCGGCGCCAGACGGGCTTTCGGTTGCCCTTCGAGTCGGGGCCGGCGTCCTTCGGGGCCGGGCGGGCGCGTCGATCGGCCATCGTGGATGCCTCCCGAGTTGCACGTGCGACTATGTGATCAACGAGCAGGATATACGGGGCAAACGCCGCGGGAGCCGGTGGGCGCGGGCCGCGCGCGTCGATTGACAGTGGCTGCCGGCAGCATGACCACCATGAGCCGGATCATCTCGTACGACACCGCCACGTACGCCGACGTCCTGGCCTTCCTCGGAGCGGGCGGGAACCTCACCCCCGACCAGCGACGGATCCTCGGCTCGATACGCGAGAGGCCACAGCAGAGCCAGATCTCCCTCGACCATCAGGGCATCGACTGGGGCCTGTCCATCCCTGACGCGCTGGACCACCTCGTGGCCGGTCACGCGAGTTCGGACGCCGAGTACGCGGCGGGCGCCTACCGGGCCGTGCTGGACACGATCTTCTTCGCCATCAACGGCTGACAGCCGGTAGGAGCGTGATGACGGCAGGGGAAGGCCTGTGTCGGCCCTCCCCTGCCCTGCCCTCCCTGCCGTGTTCTGCCGTCACGGCTCGCGCCTCAGCCGATGCGCGTTCCCGTGCCGCCGACGCGGACTCGCGGGTCGCCCGCGCGCAGCGTCACCGTGAGCACGCCGGGTCGGCCCAGGTCCTCGCCCTGACGCAGGGTGAGGACGGCGTCCTCGGGGACCAGGCCGAGTTCACGGGCGTACGCACCGAACGCGGCGGCAGCGGCGCCGGTTGCGGGATCCTCGACGACGCCGCCTACGGGGAACGGGTCACGGACATGGAAGACGGTGGCCGACTCCCGCCATACCAACTGGACGGTGGTCAGTTCCAAGCGGTGCATCAGGGCTTCGAGACGGGAGAAGTCGTACGCCAGATCCGCGAGCCGCGCGCGGGTCGCCGCCCCGAGCACGAGGTGACGGGCACCGGCGAACGCGATACGGGCCGGGAAGGCGGGGTCGAGGTCCGCGGCCGGCCAGTCGAGCGCGGCGAGCGCCTCCGCGAGGTCGGCGTCGGCGATCTCCTCGATGTGCGGCTCGACACTGGTGAGGGTGGCCCTGACCGTCCCGCCCTCCTCGGTCACCTCCACCGGTACGGTGCCGGCGCGCGTGGCGAACACCAGTTCCCCGGGGCCCATTTGCTCGGCGAGCGCGACGGCGGTCGCGACGGTGGCGTGTCCGCAGAACGGCACCTCGGCCTTGGGGCTGAAGTAACGGATGCTGTACGCCCGTCCCGCCTGACCGCCGAGACCCTCCGGCGGCGCGGTCAGGAACGCCGACTCCGAGTATCCGAGGTCGGCGGCGATGGCCAGCATGTCGCTGTCGTCCAGGGCGGTGGCGTCCAGGACGACACCGGCGGGGTTCCCGCCGTCGGGGGTGCTGGAGAAAGCGGTGTATCGCAGGACCTCGGGCCGCGGCGCATTCGTCGTCATGATCGCGGCAACGCGGGGCGGGCCTGCGGCTATTCCTGTCCACGCCGGTGACACTCTTGCGACGCCGGTGATGATGATGTTCCAGTTCGGGCTCAGCTGTCCCTCGGCGAGGCCGGTGAAGAAGCCGTCGCTGTCCAGTCGGCCGGTGGCGATCGCGCCGTTGTCGCTTCCGTAGAAGTGCAGTTCCCCGGACACGGTGACTCCTCGGGTGCGGGAAAGGTAGGTTCCGCCGCCCGGCCGCCCGACTCACCTTGCACCGCAAGAGCGGAACGCCGCCCGCCCCCGCCCCGGAGCAGGAACCCGACCATCGAGGACAGCAACTGTCCGCATCCCCCGCTAGCGTGCACCGTATGACGAACAAGGCCTCCCGGACCGCCGCCCCCCTGCTCGGCACTCGCGCTCTCAACCGTGCGACCCTGGCCCGTCAACTCCTCCTGGACCGGGTGGAGATGACCGCCCACGACGCCGTCGAGCATCTCCTCGGCCTCCAGGCGCAGAACGTCCAGCCGCCCTACTACGCGCTCGCGGCCCGGCTGGACGGGTTCGTGCCCGAGTGGCTGTCGGCGTTGATGGCCGAGCGGCGGGTCGTCCGTATCGTCAGCATGCGGTCCACGATCCACACGCACACCGCCGAGGACTGCCTCACCCTGCGGCCGTTGGTGCAGCCGGCCCGGGAGCGGGAGCTGAACCTGTTCCGCAAGGGGCTGGTCGGCGTCGATCTCGACCGGCTGGAGGCCATCTCCCGCGAACTCGTGGAGACCGAGCCCCGCACGCTGAAGCAGTTGCGTGAGGCGCTGGCCGTGGAGTGGCCCGACGCCGACCCGTTCGCCCTCGGTCTCGCCGCGCGCTGTCGGCTGCCGCTGGTCCAGGTCACCCCGCGTGGCCTGTGGGGGAGGAGCGGCCAGGTCGCCCTGACCACCGCCGAGCACTGGCTCGGCCGGCCCGCCGAGGAGGCCCCGCCGGCCGAGGCCGTCGTCCGGCGCTATCTCGCCGCCTTCGGGCCCGCCTCCGTGAAGGACATGCAGGCCTGGGCCGGACTGACGCGGCTGCGCGAGGCGTTCGAGCGGCTGCGCCCGGAGCTGGTCACCTTCCGGGACGAGCGCGGCACCGAACTCTTCGACCTCCCCGACGCGCCCCGCCCGGACCCGGAGACCCCGGCGCCGCCCCGGCTGCTCCCCGAGTTCGACAATCTGCTGCTCTCGCACGCCGACCGTTCCCGGGTGGTCCCGCCCGACCTCAAGGGCCGTTCCTGGCAGGGGAACCAGGCCTACCGCACGTTCCTCGTCGACGGGTTCCTGGCCGGCATCTGGAAGCTCGACGCCGACTCCGTGACCCTCGAACCCTTCGGGTCCCTCACCGCTCGGCAGCGGACGGAGCTGGTGGAGGAAGCGGGCCGCCTGCTCGGCACCCTGCACGACGGCCGCTCGTACAAGATCCGCTTCGGCACGGTGGCGGCCACCGGCCGGTGACCGTCACGACCATCGGCGCCGCGACGCCGTCGCACAGTGGAGAGGGGGCGCCCCGAACCGCTCGTGGCAGGTTCGCGGCGCCCCCTGGTATCACCTGAGGCTGTGCCTCAGGAGTCCGTGGGCCGGCTTCTCCCCGTCAGGTCAGGAGTTGACCTGCGCGGCGACCGCGCTGGAGAAGGTCGTCAGCCGGGTGTAGATACCGGGGTACTGCGCGTCCGCGCAGCCGTAACCCCAGGAGGTGATGCCTGCCAGGACGCCCCCGATGACCAGGGGACCGCCGCTGTCGCCCTGGCAGGTGTCCACGCCGCCGGACGCGTTGCCGGCGCACACCATGTCGCTCGCGATGAACTCGGAGCCGTAGGAGCTGGAGCTGCCGCAGACCGAGTTGGCGACGATCGGCACGGTCGCGGTGCGCAGCTGGTTGGAGGAGGAGCCGCCCGAGGACGTCGTGCCCCAGCCGAGGATGCGGGCGGTGGTGCCGGCCGCGTAGACGCCGGTCTGCGACGACGTGACGTAGGGGAGCGTGGTGTACGGCATCGACGTCGACAGCGTCAGCACGGCCACGTCGGAGCCGGTCTCGGCGGACGAGTAGTTCGGGTGGATCCAGATGCGGCTGACCTGGCTGACCGTACCGTTGGTGCCGTTGCGGTAGGTGCGGCCGCCGACCACGCGGGTGCTGGAGGTCGTTCTGCCCTCGACACAGTGGGCCGCGGTGATCACCTTCGTGGGGGAGACCAGGGTGCCGCCACAGAACTGGCTCTGCGAGGCGTTGGTGATCTGCATGACGTACGGGTACGCGCTCGCGGTGGTGGTGGTGCCACCCACGATGGGCTGGGGAGCGGCGACGGCGCCGGGGGCGGCCAGAAGAGCGGCCGCGGAGGCGGCGGCGGTCGCGGCGGCGGCGACGAGCGTCTTCTTGGCGCGGTTGAACCCGAACATGGTTCTCCTCATGGGGGGTTGCCGGGGTGGGGGACGCGCGGGTGGGGAGAAGCGGTGCACAGATCCCGCGGTGCCGTCCCGCTCGGGGGAGCCGAGCGGGACGGCGGGCCGGACTGTGTGCCCTGGCGTGGGCACGTCACAAAAACTATGAGCCGGAGTGATCCCCTCCCAAGGGGGGATCCCCCTAAGGGAGTTGGGGAGGGAAAACCCTCGATGACCCGGGCCGGGGTTTGAGCCTAGGCTGGAGCCGCAAGGTCGCCGCACGCACGGATGCCATGGATGCGATGTCCGCGTACCGCCACGGATGCCTCCGACGCGCGACAGACGAGGAGCCGACGGGAACGCGACGACAGGGCCCAGCCCCCGGTGGGGGCTCGTCAGCCGGTCCCGGGGAGGTCAGTTCGTACGGTGTCCCGCCGCCAGACGCACGATGTCCACACGCGACCGGATACCCAGCTTCCGGTAGACGCGCGTGAGCGTCGCCTCGACCGTCTTCACGCTGATGTACAGCCGGCCGGCGATCTCCCGGTTGGTCGCGCCCTCCATGACCAGCTCCGCGACCTGGCGTTCCGTCGCCGCGAGCACGGCGAGGGCGTCCAGCGCCGACGGGGCGATCGCGGGCTGCGGCGGGGGCGCCGGAGCGACGGAGACCTCCTCCACCTGGCGCAGCCACGGCAGGGCGCGACACCGGCGGAACAGCCGGGACGCCTCGTCGTACGCGCCCGGCGCGGGTGTCCCGGGCCGCGCGGCGAGGCCCTGCGGGACGGCGCGCAGCCCCGCCAGGGCGTACGCGGCCCGCGCCTCCTCCAGGCCGTAGCCCAGCTTGGCGAGCCGGTCCTGAGCCGACGTCAACTGCCGTACCGCGGCGTCCTGTTCGCCCCGTGCCGCACGCACCAGGGCCTCGGCGCGGTCGAGGACGGCGAGCACGCTCTCCCGGCCGAGCCGCAACGCCTGCTGCCGGGTGACGTCGATGACGTCCTGCGCCTCCGCCAACTCGCCCACCCGCACCAGGGCTTCGGCGAGGTCGCCGTGCCAGCGGCCGCGCGCCGGGTCGTTGATCCCGAGCCCGTCCTCCAACTCCCGTACGCGACGCAGGGACTGGACCGTCCCCGGCGCGTCCCCGGCCACCAACTGGGCGTGCCCGAGGGCGCCCAGGGCGCGGGAGAGGTACATGAGGTCGCCGTCCTGCTCCGCGCGGTCGGCGGCCTCGCGGGCGAGAGCCCGGGCCCGCTCCACGTCGCCGCCCGCGGCCTCCGCGAGGGAGGTGAGCATGGCGGACGCGCCCTCGCCGATGCCGGAGTCCCGGGCCAGGACATAGCCCTCGCGGGCGAGGTCGAGGGCCCGGCCGCAGTGCCCGGAGCGCAGCTCGGTCTCGGCGAGGAAGCGCACGTAGTGCACCTCGCTCTCGACCATGCCGCGCCGGCGGACCTCCCGCAGCAGCGAGGTGATCGTGGCGCGGGCCTCGCCGAGCTGGTCGCTCATCAGCAGCCAGCGGAAGCGGGTCGCGCCCGCCCCGTTGTGGTGGCACGCGAGCAGCGGGTCCTGCGGCTCCTTCAGCGCCCGTTTGATCGTCATGGGCGCGTCCGGGTGGCCCATCAGCATCTCGGTCTGCGCCTGGAAGGCGAGCGCGAGCAGCTCGGTGCGCCGGTCCTCGGCGCGTCCGGCCAGCTCGGCGGCGCGCGCGGCCTCCTCCCGGCTCTGCGCGAAGTCGCCCTCCAGGACCAGCGCCCGCCAGGCCAGCTGGTAGCGGACCAGCCCGAGCAGCCGAGGGTCGTCGCCCGCGTCGGCGAGGACCTGCGGATAGACGGCGTCGACCTCGGCGAGGGACTGCCCGGCCGCGTCGATCACCACCATCCAGGCCCGGACCCGTTCGGCGGGCTCGGTTGCCCGGCTCAGCACTTCACGGGCGATGTCGCGGCCGAGGTCGTTCTCCCCGGCGGTGATCGCGTCCTCCGCCGCCTGCAGCCGCCGCTCGTCCGGGCCGGGTTTCGCGTCCGCCGGGGTGTGCCGGGCCGAGAGCAGCCCCAGCTCGGCGGCGACCGACGGTGCGCCCCGGTCCCGGGCGACGGCCGCGGCCTCGCCGAGCCGCGCGGCGACCTGCGGATCGGTGCCCTGGGTGGACAGCGCGAGGTGCCGGGCGCGCTCGATGGGGTCGATGGCGGCGGTGGACAGCGCAGCGTGGGCGGCCCGCCGCTCCTGCGCGGTGGCCTCGGCGTACAGCGCGGCCGAGACCAGGGGGTGTGCGAACCGCACACCGGGCCCCTCCCGCTCCGGCGCGAGCAGTCCCAGCTCGACGGCTTGCGCGGTCTCGGCCTCGGCGTTGTCCCGCCCTGCGGCGCGCAGCAGTGCCACCGTGGGCCGGGCACCGGCGCTGGCGACCAGCAGGGTGCGGCGGGCCTCGGCGGAGAGCATGTCCAGCCGGTTCAGGACCAGGGTCCGCAGCGACGTCGGCACGGGCAGCGGCTCGCCCGGACGCGGCGGGGTCGAGCTGTCGGCGAGGGCGCGGCCCAGCTCCAGCGCGAACAGCGGGTTGCCGCCGCTGGTGCGGTGGATGTCCCGCACGGTCGAGCGCGGCAGACCGGTGTAGCCGCGGTTCTCCAGCAGCTCGGCGACGTGCGTACGGGACAGCGGGGCGACCCGGAGGGCGAGGGTGTCGGGCGGGGACGCGCGTAGATACCTGTCCTGCTCGTGACCGTGGGGGTCCGTCGAGGTGCGTACGGCGCACAGCATGCGCACCGGCATCTCGCCGAGCCGCCGCGCGGCGAACCCGAGCAGCTCCACACTGGCCGGATCCAGCCACTGCAGATCGTCGGCGACGATCAGCACCGGGCCCTTGGCGGCCAGCGCGCGCAGCGTCGACAGCACGGCCAGCCGCAGGGCCAGCCCGTCACGCTGGAGCGTGGACTCGCCACGGCCGGTGAGCGCGGACTCCAGCGCGGTGCGCTGCGGCGCCGGCAGCTGGTCGGACACCTCGTCCATGACCAGCCCGAGCAGGTCGGTCAGGGCGAGGAACGGCAGATGGGACTCGGACTCGGTGGCCGAGCAGCGCAGCACCGTCCGTGCCGATTCGTCGTATTCGGCGGCCAGGGCGCGCAGGACGGTCGATTTTCCGATGCCCGCGGAGCCGTGCACCAGCACGCTGCCGCCGCGCGAAAGCTGTTCGCGCGCGCCGGCGAACAGCTCCTCCCTGCCGATCACCAGGTCGGGGCGGGGTCTCCCAGGCTCCTTGAACTCCCGTCGCACGGGCCACCGCTCCCCTCGAGTGTCGTGTCCGGGCCAATATTAGGCGTCCGGTCTTTGAATTTCGGAACGCGGCCCGGTGTGGGAAATAACAGGAAGGGTACGGCATAGGGAAATTCACATGCCGGTTACATGAATGCCCCCGAGGGCCCCGCGCCCCGGAGGGCGCGCCCCGTAGGGGCGCGAGGAACTGCGTGAGCAACCACGACGGACCCGCGGTCCGAACCGGACAGACACCCCAACGACGCGACCGGCCGAACCCAGCGGAGCGCTACGGCAACAGTCCGGCCCGCCGAGCAGCCACCACCCCCTCCCACCGCGTATGCGCGCCGAGCTTCCGCATGGCCGACCGCAGATACGCCTTCACCGTCTCGGGCCGCAGCCCCAGCCGCTCCGCGGCGACCGCGTTGGTCGCACCCGTCGCGACACAGGCCAGTACATCCGTCTCACGCGGAGTGAGCGTGATCCGGGGCGCCCCCTCCGTCCCGGTGTTCTCCCCGCCCGCCACGCCGACGAGCCGCCCGCACACCCGCAGCAGCTCCGCCCGCAGCTCCGGATCGTCGACGCGGGGGGCGAGCGCGCGCAGCGCGCCGTGCGCTTCCCGGACCTCCTCCCACGCCCCGGGCGAGTCACCCTCGGGCGGCGCGGTCGCGGCCAGCAGGCCGCGCGCCTCGTCCCGGACCACCAGGGACTGCTTCAGGTCCCGTGCCGCGTCCAGCGCGGCGGAGACCGTGCGGTCGCCCAGCGGCTGGGCCGTGCGCAGGGCGCCGTACAGGACCCCGCGCACCTGACGCCGTACGACGACGGGGACCGCGAGGACGGAGCGGATGCCCTCGGCGGCGACCGCGGCGTCGTACTCGTGGCTGATACGGCGCGACGCGGAGTAGTCGGTCACCCCGCAGGGGCGGGCCAGGGCCACCGCCTTGCCGCCGAGGCCGTTCCCGGAGTGCACGGCGAGACCTTGGAGCGAGCTGGTCCGGGTGCCCTGGAGTTCACTGATGCGCAGTTGCCCGGGCCCGGGCTCGACCAGCCCCGCGAAGGCCAGCGGCAGCCCGGTGGCCTGCCGCAGCCGGTGCAGCGCGGCGCGCAGGTCCGCCCGGCCCGACAGGGCCGTCCCGACGGAATCCGAGGGATCCAGTGCCACGAACTCGCCCCTTCCGCGCGGCGCACCCCCGTTCGGGGGTGGCGAGACGTGTATCACGCATTACACGATGCCAGGCAACGGTCCGGCAATGAGGAGGACACATGTCGGCGAGGACGAGCGCCACGGAGGAGTTCCGGGCGGCCCGGGATTTCCTGCTGGCCCACCGCGAGGACTACGCCACGGCCTACAAGGGTTTCGAGTGGCCCCGTCCCGAGTACTTCAACTGGGCGCTCGACTGGTTCGACGTGATCGCACGTGGGAACGACCGCACGGCTCTGCACATCGTGGAGGAGGACGGCACCGAGACCCGGCTGTCCTTCGCCGAGATGTCCGAACGGTCCTCGCGTGTCGCCAACTGGCTGCGGGACCGGGGTGTCCGCGCCGACGACCGCATCCTCGTGATGCTCGGCAACCAGGCGGAGTTGTGGGAGACCGCGCTCGCCGCGATGAAGCTGCGCGCCGTCGTCATCCCCGCGACCCCGCTGCTCGGCCCCGTCGACCTGCGCGACCGGGTGGAGCGCGGCCGGGTCCGGCATGTGATCGTACGGGCCGAGGAGACGTCCAAGTTCGATGATGTGCCCGGCCGTTACACCCGCACCACGGTCGGCGGCACGGTCGACGGCTGGCGGCCCTACGAGCAGGCCTACGCGTCGCCCGCCCGCTTCGAGCCGAACGGCGCGACCAACGCCTCCGACCCGCTGATGCTGTACTTCACCTCCGGCACCACCGCCCGGCCCAAACTGGTCGAGCACACCCATGTGTCGTACCCGATCGGCCACTTGGCCACCATGTACTGGATCGGTCTGCGCCCCGGCGACGTCCACCTCAACATCTCCTCGCCCGGCTGGGCCAAGCACGCCTGGTCCAACCTCTTCGCCCCGTGGAACGCGGAGGCGACCGTCTTCCTCCACAACTACACCCGCTTCGACGCGAGCCGGCTGCTCGCGGAGATGGACCGCGCGCGCGTCACCACCTTCTGCGCCCCGCCCACTGTGTGGCGGATGCTCGTCCAGGCCGACCTGACCCGGCTGCGGACCCCGCCCCGCGAGGTCGTCGCCGCCGGGGAGCCCCTGAACCCCGAGGTCATCGAGCAGGTCCGCCGCGCCTGGGGCGTCACCGTCCGGGACGGCTTCGGCCAGACCGAGACCGCCGTCCAGGTCGCCAACAGCCCCGGCCAGGAGCTGAAGACCGGGTCCATGGGCCGGCCCGGCCCCGGCTACAAGGTCGTCCTCCTCGACCCCGTCACGGGCGCCCCCGACGCCGACGAGGGCGAGATCGCCCTCGACCTCTCCAACCGCCCCGTCGGCCTCATGACCGGCTACCACGGAGACCCCGACCGTACGGCGGAGGCCATGGCCGGCGGGTACTACCGCACCGGCGACATCGGCTCCCGGGACGCGGACGGCTACCTCACCTACGTGGGCCGCGCGGACGACGTGTTCAAGGCCAGCGACTACAAGATCAGCCCGTTCGAGCTGGAGAGCGCTCTGCTGGAGCACGACGCGGTCGCCGAGGCGGCCGTGGTGCCCGCGCCGGACGAGGTACGGCTCGCCGTGCCGAAGGCGTACATCGTGCTCGCGGCCGGCTGGGAGCCGGGCCCGGACACCGCGAAGGTGCTCTTCGAGCACTCCCGGACCGTCCTCGCCCCCTACAAGCGCCTGCGCCGCCTGGAGTTCGGAGACCTCCCGAAGACCGTCTCCGGCAAGATCCGCCGCATCGAGCTGCGCGAGGCCACGGCCGCGGGTTCCGACGCGGAGTACCGCGAGGAGGACTTCCGGTGACGACCGCTTCGTACGCCCACGGGACCAGCGCGACCCCGCTGCTCGGCGACACCATCGGCGCCAACCTCGACCGGGCCGTCGCCGCCTGGCCGGACCGTGAGGCGCTCGTCGACGTGCCGTCCGGGCGGCGCTGGACCTATGCCCAGTTCGCCGCCGACGTCGACCGGTTGGCGTACGCGCTGCTCGCGAGCGGCGTCGCCAAGGGAGACCGGGTGGGCATCTGGGCGGTCAACTGCCCCGAGTGGGTGCTCGTGCAGTACGCCACCGCCCGTATCGGCGCGATCATGGTGAACATCAACCCGGCCTACCGCACCCACGAGGTCGAGTACGTCCTCAAGCAGGCCGGGATCTCGTTCCTGTTCGCTTCCCTCCGCCACAAGACGAGCGACTACCGGTCCATGATCGAGCAAGTGCGGTCCCGTTGCCCGGAGTTGCGGGAGACCGTCTACTTCGACGACCCCGGCTGGGACGCGCTGCTCGCGCGCGGGACGCCGGTGCCGTACGAGGACCTGTCCTGCGACGACCCGATCAACATCCAGTACACCTCGGGCACCACGGGCTTCCCCAAGGGGGCGACCCTCTCCCACCACAACATCCTCAACAACGGTTATTTCGTAGGGGAGTTGCTCGGCTACGACGAGCAGGACCGGATCTGTGTGCCCGTGCCCTTCTACCACTGTTTCGGCATGGTGATGGGCAACCTCGCGGCCACCTCGCACGGCGCCTGCGTCGTCATCCCGGCGCCCTCCTTCGACCCGAAGGCCACCCTGGAGGCCGTCCAGCAGGAGCGCTGCACCTCCCTGTACGGCGTACCGACCATGTTCATCGCGGAGTTGAACCTCCCCGACTTCGCCGCGTACGACCTCTCCTCCCTGCGCACCGGGATCATGGCCGGCTCGCCCTGCCCGGTGGAGGTGATGAAGCGGGTGGTCGCCGAGATGCACATGACGGAGGTCTCGATCTGTTACGGCATGACCGAGACCTCGCCCGTGTCCACCCAGACCCGGCGCGACGACGACCTGGCCCACCGCACCGGCACCGTCGGACGCGTCCTGCCGCACATCGAGGTGAAGATCGTCGACCCGGCGACGGGAGTGACACAACCGCGCGGCAGCGCAGGGGAGTTGTGCACCCGCGGCTACAGCGTGATGCTCGGCTACTGGGAGGAGCCGGAGAAGACCGCCGAGGCCGTCGACGCGGGGCGGTGGATGCACACCGGGGACCTGGCGACGATGCGCGAGGACGGCTACGTCGAGATCGTCGGCCGGATCAAGGACATGATCATCCGAGGTGGCGAGAACATCTACCCGCGCGAGATCGAGGAGTTCCTGTACGGCCACCCGAAGATCGCCGACGTCCAGGTGGTGGGCGTGCCGCACGAGCGGTACGGCGAGGAGGTGCTCGCCTGCGTCATCCCGCGCGAGAGCGCGGAACCGCCCACGCTGGAGGAGCTACGGGCCTACTGCGACGGGCGGTTGGCGCACTACAAGATCCCGAGCGCGCTGCGCATCCTGGACGCCTTCCCGATGACGGTGTCGGGGAAGGTGCGGAAGATCGAGCTGCGGGAGCGGTACACCGCCGGGTGACGGCGAACCACATCAGATGCCGGCCCCGGTCGCGACCAGGTCCGTCGCCGCGCGGTTCACCGGCTGCGGGGTGCCCGTGAGATCCAGGACGAACAGGGAGACGCCCAGGCCGTCGGCGCGGTCGCGGGCGTCGTCCGTGTACCCGGCGAGGGAGAAGTAGACGCAGTCGGTGGACTCCGTCATGGCGGTCAGCCACAGGCACTCGACGTCGCGCAGCGAGGCCGGGCGCACCGAGGGGTCCACCTGGGCCAGGACGCCCCGCGCGGCGAGCCCGATCCCCGAGGGCTGGCGCTGGTCGGCGCGGCGGATGTCGTGGTAGCCCAGCCAGCGCAGATAGAGGGCGACGGCGGTGACCGCGTCGCGGGCCGTGCGGATGGTGACGGGCCGGAAGGTCGCCCGGGGGGCGGTGGGCGCCCCGGTCGTGCCCACGGCGCCGGCCGGGCCCAGCGGCCGTAGGGAGCCGGCCACCGGCACGCGTAGCACGGTCCCGCAGGAGCAGCCCAGCTCCGGGTGGGGCCACTGGTCGGCGCGACCGCAGTTCCCGCAGCGGACGGTGACCCAGTCCTCGTCCCAGGTGCGGTGGGTGACCGAGGTGGGGGCGGCGCGGTGGTTCAGGGCCGGGGCGACCGGGGTGCCGCACACGCAGGGGTAGGCCGGGGCCGCGAACTGATGCTCCCGCCCGCAGTCCGGGCACCGCACCGCCATGCTCTCGCTCATGCTCCCCACCCCACCGCCGTGCCCCGTCGAAAACGCCTCCTCATCGTCCTCCAGGCAGGGCCTCTCCGGCAGGGAAACACCCCGACAGGGCCCGCTGGATTCCACGGACCACGCCCTTGACGCTCCTGGACCCGCCCCCTACATTGCTTCCAGATAGCAGAAAATACTTTCCGCAATGTGGAATAGAAGTGGCTGCGGAAAGCACACTGACGAGATCACGGAAGTGCTCACCGCGGGGCGCCGGTGGCGCGAGTCCGGCAGCTGAAGCAGGAGTACGCAATGGCTCGTATGACCGCTGCCCGCGCGGCAGTCGAGATCCTCAAGCGCGAAGGAGTTGGTGACGCGTTCGGGGTCCCCGGCGCCGCGATCAACCCCTTCTACGCGGCCCTGAAGGCCGCCGGCGGGATCCAGCACACCCTCGCCCGGCATGTCGAGGGTGCGTCGCACATGGCCGAGGGGTACACCCGCGCCCGTGCCGGGAACATCGGAGTCTGCGTCGGCACCTCCGGGCCCGCCGGCACCGACATGATCACCGGCCTCTACTCGGCCATCGGTGACTCGATCCCGATCCTCTGCGTCACGGGCCAGGCACCCACGGCCGTCATCCACAAGGAGGACTTCCAGGCGGTCGACATCGCCTCCATCGCGGGACCCGTCACCAAGATGGCCGTCACCGTCCTGGAGGCCGCGCAGGTGCCCGGCGTCTTCCAACAGGCCTTCCACCTGATGCGCTCCGGCCGTCCCGGGCCCGTCCTCATCGACCTCCCCATCGACGTCCAGCTCACCGAGATCGAGTTCGACCCGGACACGTACGAGCCGCTCCCGGTCTACAAGCCGGCCGCCACCCGCGCCCAGATCGAGAAGGCGATCGGGATGCTGAACGCGTCGGAGCGGCCGCTGATCGTCGCCGGCGGCGGGATCATCAACGCCGACGCCTGCGAACTGCTCGTCGAATTCGCCGAGTTGACCGGTGTGCCGGTGGTCCCCACCCTCATGGGCTGGGGCGTCCTGCCCGACGACCACGAGCTGAACGCCGGCATGGTCGGCCTCCAGACCTCGCACCGCTACGGCAACGCCACCTTCCTGGAGTCCGACTTCGTCCTCGGCATCGGCAACCGCTGGGCCAACCGGCACACCGGGAAACTGGACGTGTACACGGCCGGACGCACCTTCGTCCACGTCGACGTCGAGCCCACCCAGATCGGCCGGATCTTCGCCCCCGACTACGGCATCGCCTCCGACGCCAAGGCCGCGCTGGAGCTGTTCGTCGCCGTGGCAAGGGAGTTGAAGGCCGAGGGCCGGCTGCCGGACCGCTCGGTCTGGGCGGCCGACGCGCAGGACCGCAGGGCCCGGCTGCAGCGCCGTACGCACTTCGACGACATCCCCATCAAACCGCAGCGCGTCTACGAGGAGATGAACAAGGCCTTCGGCCCCGAGACCCGGTACGTCTCCACCATCGGCCTCTCGCAGATCGCCGGCGCCCAGCTGCTGCACGTCCACCGCCCCCGCCACTGGATCAACTGCGGTCAGGCGGGCCCCCTGGGCTGGACCGTGCCGGCCGCGCTCGGCGTCGCCAAGGCCGACCCCGAGGCGTCCGTCGTCGCCCTCTCCGGCGACTACGACTTCCAGTTCATGATCGAGGAGTTGGCCGTCGGGGCGCAGCACCGCATCCCGTACGTCCACGTCCTGGTCAACAACGCCTATCTGGGCCTCATCCGGCAGGCCCAGCGCGCCTTCGAGATCGACTTCCAGGTCAACCTGGAGTTCGAGAACGTCAACTCGCCCGAGCTGGGCGTCTACGGCGTCGACCACGTCAAGGTCGCCGAGGGCCTCGGCTGCAAGGCGATCCGGGTGACCGACCCGGCCGACCTGGCCGACGCCTTCGAACAGGCCAAGAAGCTCGCGGCGGAGTACCGGGTGCCGGTCGTCGTCGAGGCGATCCTGGAGCGCGTCACCAACATCTCGATGTCCACGACGAACGACATCGGTAACGTGGTCGAGTTCGAGGAACTCGCGACGGAGCCGGGACACGCGCCGACGTCGATCAGGCCGTTGCGGGTCTGACGGTCGCGAGACGGAAGGAGCCGGCGGTGGCGCGTGGTCCATCGCCGGCTCCACCGGCGTCAGCGCGTGGTCGACGTCGGCTCCACCGTCGTCGGAGGGGCGGCTCGTCCGAGGGCACGGGAAAGGGGAGGCCCTGCTCCAGCGCGACCTCGCATGATGCGAGCCGCTTTGTCGCGCTGGAGCAGGGCCTCCCTGCTTCCCCGGTTCACCCCCGATCCCCGGGCCCCCGTTTTCCCCGTTCCCCCGTTCCTGTGCTCCCTTGCTTCCCCCGATGGGTTCCCCCGTTGTTCCCCCGTGCCCCTGTTTCCCCCGTGGGGCTGTTCCCCCGTCGAGGCCCGCCGCCCCCGTGCCGGCGGGCCTCGTGTGACGAGAATGTGCCCTGCCCCAGGGGTAGTTGAAGCCCCCATGCAGGGTTTCAGAGGTTGATTTGAGGGTTCCGTAGACGGCCTACGCACCCTTGCGTAGGCAGGGGCGTGGAGTGGACGCGGCCGGGTGATCACTGGGCGTCGACGGGTCGGACCGCGGCGGCCGCGCGGCACCGGTTCCGTGTCCCTCACGTCGAGACGCGGGCCGGGGCCTTCACCACCGCACTGGCGCGCGACGCCGCCGCGGTCCGTGCCCTGCCCGCGCGTGACCGACGCTCACCCCTCATCCGGGTCGGTCGGAAACGGTCGCGGGCGGTGCGTCCGGTGGCTGATGGGTGTCCACCAGGGACCGGACGCCGATCGGGGGATGGAAGAGGATGGAAGAGGATGGAAGAAGTCGATCGCCGGGGTGGAGAGGTCGGCACACCCGTCGGCGACGGCCCGAGCTTCACCCACCGTCGAGAGTCGTACGAACATCGCGAGGGGCCCGCCGACGACCCTGAGGAAGTCGGCGTACCCGGGACGGCGGTTCCGGCCCGCGGCGGCACCTGGGCGCGACAGGACAGATGTCGGCGCCGCCGCGGACCGGAAGTTCGGTGAGGTGTCGCCTCAGACCTGGGCGCCGGAGAGGCGTTCCACGGCCCGCAGCAGGGCTGAGTGGTCGAGGCCGGCGTCGCCCTGGGCGCGCAGCGAGCCGACCAGTTGGGCCACCACGGCGCCGACCGGCAGGGCGGCTCCCACGGTGCGGGCGGCGTCGGTGACGATGCCCATGTCCTTGTGGTGCAGGTCGATGCGGAAGCCCGGCTCGAAGTCCCGGTTCAGGAAGTTGTCCTTCTTCCGGGTCAGCACGGTCGACCCCGCGAGGCCGCCGTTCAGCACGTCGAGCGCCGCCCTCAGGTCGACGCCGGACTTCTGCAGGAAGACCACGGCCTCGGCGCACGCCTGGATGTTCACGGCGACGATCAGCTGGTTCGCGGCCTTCACGGTCTGCCCCGCGCCGTGCGGACCGCACAGCACGATCGTCCTCCCGAGCGCCTCGAAGAGCGGCTCGGCTTCGTCGAAGTCGGCTTGCTCGCCGCCGACCATGATGGACAGCACGGCCTCGACGGCGCCCGCCTCTCCTCCGGAGACCGGGGCGTCGAGCACCCGGATGCCCTTCTCCTTCGCGGCCCTCGCCAGGTCGACGGAGGTCTGCGGGGTGATGGACGACATGTCGATCAGCAGGGCGCCGGGCCGGGCGTGGGCCAGGATGCCGTTGGGGCCGTACGCGACGGCCTCGACCTGCGGGGAGGCGGGCACCATCGTGATGACGACGTCGGCGTCGCGCACGGCCTCGGCGACCGACGCCGCAGCGGTCCCGCCGGCGGCGGTCAGCCGGTCCAGCTTGTCCTGCTCCAGCGTGAAGCCCGTGACGTCGTAACCCGCCTTGATCAGGTTCTCGGACATGGGGGAGCCCATGATGCCGAGGCCTATCCACGCGACCTTGGGGAGATTGCTCATGGTGAGGGTGCCTCTCTGACTGCTCTGCTACGGCGGTGGGGTGGGCGCCCGGCGGGGGCGGCGCGCGGCGGCGGTCGGCGCCCGCCGGCGCGGTGGCGCTCAGCGCGCGGTGCTGGTCGCGCGGGCCTCGCGGGGGAGCCAGTCGAAGGCCTCGGCGCTCGGCCGGTCGCCCGGCTTGTACTCCAGGCCGACCAGACCCTCGTAACCCGCCTTGCCCAACTGGTCGAGGAGGTCCTCCAGCGGGACGGTGCCGGTGCCGGGAGCGCCGCGGCCTGGGCTGTCGGCGATCTGCACGTGCCCCGTGCCGCCGACGTGGTCGGCGATCACCCGCGGCAGGTCCTCGCCGTTCATGGACAGGTGGTAAAGGTCCATCAGGAAGCGCGCGTTGCCGAGGCCCGAGGCCTCGTTGACCCGGTCGACGACGGCGACGGCGGCCGGTGCGGACACCAGCGGGTAGAGCGGTGACTCCACCTCGTTCAGCGCCTCGACCAGCAGGACCGCGCCGATCCGGTCGGCGGCCCGCGCGGCCAGGACCAGGTTGTCCAGGGCGAGCGCGTCCTGCTCGGCCGGGTCCACGCCGGCGACACGGTTGCCGTACAGGGCGTTGAGTGCCGTGCAGCCGACGGACTCGGCGAACTCCGCGACCACGTCGACGTTGGCGCGGAAGCGCTCCGCCTCCTCGCCCGGGATCGACAACGCGCCCCGGTCCGGCCCCGGCAGCACTCCCGAGTAGAAGTTCAGCCCGGTCAGCCGGACGCCCGCGTCCTCCAACGAGGCCCGCAGGGCGTCGAGTTCGGACCGAGGGGGCGTGGGGGAGTCGACCCAGGGCCACCACAGCTCGGCCGCGGTGAAGCCGGCCGCGGCGGCGGCCGCGGGGCGCTCCAGGAGCGGGAGTTCCGTGAAGAGGATCGACAGGTTGACGGTGTAGCGCTGCTCCGTGAATCCCATGGGGCCTCGGACGCTCCCTTCCGCGCACTCTCCGGATCTCCGGATAGTCATCAATTCCGTATTACGGAATCTATTTTCTGCTTAACGGAAGCCTGCCGCCGGTGGTCGGAGCTTGTCAAGAGGGCTCGGTGGAAAACGGCGCCGCGCGTCAGGTTGTGCCCGTGCGATTGAGAGTGGAGTGCTGTGACGCGGCTCTGACCTGCGGGAACGCGCCCTGACCCGTGCTGACCTGCAGAAACGCCCCTCACCCGTTCTCGTCACTTCGCAGCGTTTTCCAGGTGTGTGTGCCCTGGATGTGCCCTGTGGGAGGTGGGTGAGGGGGTGGTCTGTAGGGCCGGAAGCCGTCGGTCGGCAACAGGGGGCCGTCGACTGCGGGCACCGGGTCCTTCGGGTCGTAGGTGAACTCCTCGGGCTGCTCGGCGGCGGACGGTGGTTCAGGGGTCAGGCGTCCGTCCGAGCGGAGGTGGACTCCGTGTCGACGGCCCGCGCCAGGGGCCATTGCGTCTCCTTGCGCCACTGGGGTGGCCGGCTCGTCCGGTCCTGCTGGGCGTGGTTGCGCGGTTTGGGCCCATGTCTCCACTCCGGCGAGCGTGGTGGAGCTGGATGCGGCCGGTTGTCTGTAAGCACTTGTTTTGGCCCCAGTGGCGGGCTGGAGGGGGCGTGTATTGGTGTGATTCACGCCCGTGTAGCAAGGTGATTTGGCCCCACTTCGATCGGGTGGTTCCACTGGCCTGGACGGGGGGTGGTCACGGTAGTTTTGAAGCCTCGGTGGACCTCCGTCAGCGCGCCCCCGACAGGTGCGTGGAGGGTTGCCGACCCGACTCGACTCAGGCCGCGGACCGCCCAGTGTCCGCGGCGGCTGGACGAGAGCGGGCGATGGTGCGGTCGGCACTGGGACTTGACGGCCGGGCCCGAAATGGCTGCGGCCGGCCTCCCGCAAGGGAGGCCGGCCGCAGTTGTCCAGGCGGGTCAGCGACGGCGTTTCCGCTGGCTCTGGGCGAAACGGTAGGACTGGGTGCCGGTCTCGACGATGTGCGCGTTGAACGTGACCCGGTCGACGATCGCCGTGCAGAGGCGGGGATCGGTGAAGGTCTGCTTCCATTCATCTGGGGCTGGCATTTGTTCCCTCACACGGGTTGCCGCTGCCACCTGGCCGTTTCCCGTTCCTGCGGTCCTCGTTGGTTCTCGCGGTAGCAGCCTGGTTTTCAAGGTGCTGCCTTGACCGTTCAGGTGCGAGGAAGGTGTGCCGGTGGCCGAGGCGAGACTGCAGGTCATCGCGGGCGGGGCCGTCCCGCAGACGCCGCTGACGACGGATCCGTGGCAGTTCCAGGCGGCGTGTGTTGACGCGTTCGTCGCTTCGTGGAGGGCCCGCGGGTTCAGCCCGGTGACCATCGACAACGACATCGGGCTGCTGGAGCGGACGCTCACGGCGCTCGGCCGACCCGCGTGGGACGTGACGCCCGAGGACATCGACCGCGTCGTCGGTGACCTCGCGGTCCAGGGCCGCAAGACCTCGACCCGGCGGGAGTACGTGCAGATCTTCAAGGGCTTCCACCGGTTCCTGCAGGCCCGTAAGGCGGCCGAGATCGAGGCCGCGTTCGGCGTCCGGCTGGTCTGCCCGGTCGACGAGTTCAACGCTTCGCGGCATGTCGGCGACGAGTCCCCGGCTCTGCTTCCGCCGCCGACACCCGAAAGGGTGGCCGAGTTCTTCGACTTCATGAAGCAGCGGATCGCCACCGCCCGGAAGTACGGACCCGCGGCCCGTGACTATGCGATGTTCCGGACGCTGTATCACGCCGGGCTCCGCTCGGAAGAACCCTCGCTGCTGGAAAAGCCGGACGCGCACTTCACCCGTGGCCCGTTCGGCAAGCTGCATGTCCGTTTCGTTCAAAGGCGCCCACACCTCCGGGCCTCGCCCTCGCTGGGTTCCCATGCTCGACGGTCTCGACCTCGTGCTGCGGTGGTTCCTGGAAGACGTACGGCCCAAGTTCCCCAACTCGCCGGTGCTGTTCGCCGACGAGTCCGGCGGGCCCCCTGCACCGCGGGACGATCCGCAACCGGCTGCGGTATCTCATGCAGTTGGAAGGACGGCCGGCGGACGAGCGGTTCAGCCCGCATGCGCTGCGGCGGGCCTGCGCGACGCACAACTACGAACGCGGCGTCGACCTGGTGGCGATCCAGCAAATGCTCGGTCACTGGACGGTCAGCTCGACCATGCGATATGTCCGGCCCTCCGCGACCTTCATCGAGGACGCGTATCAGCGGGCGGTCGCCAGCACGCTGGCCGAGCTGACGGGGAAGGACACCACGGCATGAAGATCCGATGGCGGCTGCGGATGGCCGCAGCCCAGCGCGAGGTGTGGACCGGAACGGAACTGCGGCGGCTCCTGGCCGAGAAGGCCGGCCTGGAGCTGTCCTCGGCGTCGGTGTCCGCCCTGTTTACCAAGGAGCCCTCGCAGATGAAGATGACCACGCTGGCCGCGTTGTGCACCGCGCTGGAGTGCACCCCTAACGACCTGATCGAGGTCGACACCACCCCCGTCGAGCGACCCATTGCACCACCCCGGCCGGTCGCCGACCTTCCGCCAGCCGCCTCAGCCAGGGGCCGGTCCATGCCACCCCTGTGACCAGCGGAGAGCACGATGGGCAAGAGGCAACGAGACTGCGTCACCTGCGGAGCTCCCGTCGGATATCTCGACCGCCTGCACTGTTGCCGATGCCGGCGCCGGATCGAGGAACAGGCGGCCAAGGCGACATGCCCGGCCTGCGGCAAGGCTCGCGTTCTCCAGCAGGACACCGGCCGGTGCATCACGTGCTCCCGCGTCTGCGACGAATGCGGCCATCCAGTCCGAGCGTCCCACACCCGGCTGTGCCGGGACTGCCGCCGCAAAGCCGAGCAGATCGCGGCCCAGCAGGTGTGTCCCCGCTGCGGCAGGCCCGGCTATCTGCGAGAAGACACCGGCTGGTGCGGCCACTGTTCCCGGCCCCGCCAAGACAAACAGCCACCGCGGACCTGTCGCGAGTGCGGCCAGGTGCGGCGGCATGCCGGACTCGGGCTGTGCTCAGCATGCTGGCAGAAGCATCCCGGCCGCCCCTTCATCCGCGGTGAACACCTCCGAGACCAACTCGCCGACCCGCCGGAGTGGCTCGATACCTTCATCGCCCATGTTGCGGGCACCCACTGCGTCTCCAGGGCCTGCGGCTTCGTCACCGACTTGGGCCGACTCCTGGGAGACGAGCACTCCAACTCGCCCCAGGCGCTGTTGGAGCGGTCCCGCAGGCCAGGGCGGTCGATGGGCTCGTTCGCCCGTGCACTCGAGGACTTTTTCACCCTCCATGGCCTGGCCCTGCCCACTGACCAGGCCGAACGACTCGCGGTCGGCCGACGCAGACGCCGCATCGACGCGGTCCCCGAACCGCTGCAGCAGGCCGTCATCGCCTTCGACGCCTTCCGGACGCGGGCCCAGCAGCGGGCCCGGCGGGCCGGCACCCGCCCCCGCAGCAACCACACTCTGGAAACAGCTCTGACCATCCTGCGTGACCTGGCGCTCTTCCTGATCAGCCAGCGGAACAAGAACGACTGGGCCCTCGTCGATGTTCACGACGTCGAAGCGTTCCTGGCCACCTTGCCCAAAGCACGCAAGCGCCGACTGGTCGTGCTGGGCCAGTTCTTCCGCTTCGCCCGTGCCCAGCACATCGTGCTGATCGATCCGACCCGGAACATGACCTCCAAGAGCTCAAAGGGTTTCCGCGGCAGGACCCTCACCCTCGACCAGCAGCGCTGTCTCTTCCGCCGCTGGACGACCAACGAGGAGGTCCATCCCCACGAGGCAGTCGTGGGGATGCTCGCTCTGCTGCATGGTGCCTCCAGCTCGGAGGCCCGGATGCTGCAGGTCAACGACGTGGACCAGCAGGCCCAAACGGTCCGGCTCGGCAAGCGGCCCCATCCTGTCCCGCTCGATCCCGCCTCATGGACAGTGCTTCAGCGCTGCCTGGACCATCGCCAGGCATGGCGGACCGACAACCCACACGTCGTAGTCACCAAAGGGACAAAGGCCGGGCGAAGCCCGGCCTCCACCGCCTACCTCTCCCACGTCCTCGACGACTGCGGCTTCCCGCCCCGGATGATCCGCAGCACCCGCCTTGTCGACATGGTGAACACGATGGACCCCAAGCTCGTCGCCGCCGCGTTCGGAATGGACCCGCAGGCCACCCTGATCTATCTCGCCGACCACGTCGACGAGGGCCGTCTGCCGGCACCGTGACCAGTCGGCCTGGCTAAGAAAGGCGCAGGCCGCCCGGAAGTTCCTCTTCAATGATCTCGACCAGCCAGTCGAAGGCGGTCGGGCCACGGCCGGCGCGGGCTTCCGCCAGCCGGGCGGCCATGTGTTCCTTGTTCGTCGGATGACAGCGGGCGAGCCACATCTCGAGCTGCCGGGCAGTCTCGGGGTGCCCGAGATGCTGGCGGGAGGCTTCGTGGTCACGCCATTCGATCATGAAGTCGCCATCGTCCGGTGTCCCGAAGCCGCCGCGGAGGCAGTCAGCGAATGCATCGAGGTTCCGGCCGAAGTAACCGCCGCAGCCGATGCTCTCGCCGGCGACCCGCCAGAAGTCCTCCAGCGACCTGACCTGGCTGCCGTCCAGCACATATCTCACTGTCACAGCCCGCAGAGTACGTCCAACCCGGCGGCCTGCCCATTCGTTTTGAACCCGTGCTGTTCAGGCAGCACCTCGCACGGGTTCGCCGGAACGTGTGCGCTTTCGAGAACGGGGCGTTCGAGGCGATCGCGATGGCCCGTCGTTCCTCTCGCTCCGTGAAGATCTGGAACAGCAGTTTGGCTCCGGCCTTGTCCAGGTTGAGGTAGCCGAACTCGTCCAGACAGAGCAGGTCGACGCGGCCGTAGCGGGCGAGGAGACGGGTCAGCTTCTTCTCGTCCGCGGCTTCCGCTAGTTCGTTGACCAGGTTGACCGTGGTCGTGTAGCGGACTTTGAGCCCGGCCTCGGCCATCGCCGTGCCGATCCCGATGAGCAGGTGGGACTTACCCGTGCCGGAGTCGCCGATCAGGCAGAGCGGTTGCCCCGCCTTGACCCAGGCAGGGTCGGACAGAGTGCCGACGATCTCAGGGGTGACATTCGGATTCTCGGTGAAGTCGAAGTCCTCCAGCCGCTTGGGGCGGGGGAAGTTGGCGTCCCTGACCAGCCGTTGCTTTCGTCGTTCCTCGCGATCAGCGCACTCGGCTTCCAGCAGGTCGGCGAGGAAGTCCTTGTAGCTGGACCGCTGCCGCATGGCGTCGGCGGCCATCTCCTGGACCCTGCGGCGGATTGTGGGCAGGTGCAGAGCCCGGCAGGCTTCGTCGATGGCCGTGTCCACGGCCTCCTCCGGTCCCGTGTCCTGGCGGGGCGGAGGAACCTGGGTGGCCGTGGTGCCGGTCGTGCTCATGCGGTGCCTTTCGGTTGACGTGTCAGAAGCTGGTCGTAGTGGGCGACGGTCGGCAGCGGTCGTTTGTCCTCGGGCAGCTGGGCCCGACGGGCCGTCAGCGACACCACGCCGCTGGGCTCGGCCCAGGGCGGCGGGTCACCTTCGTCGTCTGGGTCCTCGGGTGGGGCCGGGGCCAGGGCAGCTGCTCTGCGGGCCTCGACGGCAACCACGTCCGGGCTGCTGGAACCCGCCCGGATCGCGGCGGCCATGCCTTGTTCGACGGCAGCTGCGGGCATCCGCCGGTGCAGCAGCAGAACCTCGATCAGCGCGCGGGTTCCGGCCGCGTCGCCGTGGGCCGCGCGGGCTGCGGCCCAGAACGCTTCGTGGACCTCGGTGAACGAACCGTTCTGCCGGGCCGTGACCAGCGCGGTCGAGCCGGCCATCGCCCCGGGCTTGGCCAGCAGGATCTCCAGGTAGTGGTCGAGTTCGTCGCGGAAGTCGCCCCGGCGGGTCAGCCGCGGGTGGCGGGCGACGATCTCCCGCCGCTCGAAGACGAGGAGTTCGTTGCCCCGCAGCAGGACCCGCACGTTCTGGCCGATGAAACGGGCCGGCACCGAGTAATGGCACTGCCTGACCGTGATCCTGCTGCTGCGGTCGACCTTCGGGGTCATGGTGATGCCGCACTCGAACTCTTCCAGCGGCAGCGGCGCCAGCTGGTCAGTCTCGGCGACGAAGTTGAAGCCGACAGTGGTCAGCCTGCCCGCGAGGATCCGTTCGTCCTCGGCCGCATCGATCTCGGCAAGCCGGGGATTGAGCTCTTCCAAGGTGGCGACGTCGGGGACCGGGACCAGATGCGTGCGTCTGAACCGGCCGCCCTCGTGCTCGACCCCGCCCTTCTCATGGGCGCCGTCCTCGCCGGGGACCCAGTAGAAGGCATCGAAGCCATAGTGGGCCCGGAAGGACAGCCACCGCTCCGACTCGATGCGGCTGCGGCCGGTGCAGACGCGGTTGACCGCTGGTTTCAGGTTGTCGTAGCGAATGTGCCGGGTCGGGATGCCTCTAATATGCGGGTCTCGTTGTCAAGCCATCGTCGATTCGGAGAGAGTTCGTTGGTGAGCACTGAGTCGCATCGCAGCCTGCGCTATGTGGACGACATCACTCGCGATGACGTCCTCGCCCTGGAGGCGTTCATCTACTCCCAGCTTCGGCCAGTCCAGGACGCGGCTGGCGAGACCGGGGACACGTTCTGTGCCTTGCGTTCTCTGGAAATCCTGGTCTGTGACTCGGCAGGGCTCCTGCTGGCGCTCCTCGAACGGGGCGGTCGCGGCCAGGAGGAGCGGTCCGCCATGCTCCGCGAATGGAACCGGCTGCGGACTACCGCCAGCTGGTGGGAGTATCGCGACGGATACGACATCGGCCGCTGGAACCGCCTGGAGCATGTGGACGCCGCTGCCGAAGCCCAACACGATGCCGAGATTGCGCGGATCCAAGCAGCTGCTGGGAATGCGTAGTGAGGCGGGCAACCTCGGTGCAGATGCGGCGAGTTGTGGGAGTAAGGAGGCTTCGCCGTCGAGTCGGCTGAGGAGTCCGTCGAAGATGTGCTCGCGGGCGACCTGTCCCTTGGCGGCCGCATCATCCCGCTGGCGTTCGAGGGTGGGCCGGAACTCGATCGTGGTGATGAAGAAGGTGCAGGACTCGCAGATCGACTCGAAGTGGCAGTCCATTTCGACGGGGCGAGCGCAGTAGCCGTTGCCGAGCATCCGGCGGTGCATCTCCCGGCGGAGCTTGGCCATCTCCGCGCCCTCGGCGTCCGCCGGGAGCTGGCGCGGGGCGTCGTAGAGGGCCTCGACCTTCTCCGAGACGGCGAAGTACTCGTCGGCGACGGTCCGGTCGGCTATCCGCGCGTAAACACGTGTCATGGACAACGACCGGTGGCCGAGGAGTGCGGCAATGGCCTCCAGGGACATGCCCCGGTTGATCGCCTGGGTGGCCAGAGTATGTCTGAGCTGGTGCGGGGTGACCCGGCCCAGACCGGCCCGCTCGGCGGCCTTGCGGACCGCGGCCTCGATGCGGGAGGCATTGACCGGGCGGCCGTGGTCGGTGAACAGCAGGTTCGAGCGCAGTCCCTCGGGCCGGTGCAGCAGCCAGTCGTCCAGCAGCGTCTTCAGCTGCGGATGCAGGGGAACATAGCGGTCGGTGTGCATCTTGCCGACCGGGACGCGGAGCCAGTAGGCGGAGCCGATCTGCACGACCGCGTCGATGGTGAGGCCGAGCATCTCGCTGCGGCGCATCCCGGTGCGGGCGAGGATCTCGATGGCCAGCCGGGCGAACGGATCGCCGGCGGGCGGCGGTCAGTAGCTTGGCGGCCGCGGCGTCGTCGAGGAAGCGGGGCAGCGGTTCGTCCGCGATCGGGAAGTCGCTGTCGAACACCAACTGGCGGGGCGGCCGGTCGGCGGCATCCCACTCGTCCAGGCGGCGGAAGAAGCCGCAGAGTTTGCTGAGGCGGTCGCGGACGGTGTGGCGGTGCAGCGGTCCGCCGCGGGCGGCCGGCCGCTCCAGCAGCCACTGCCGGTAGCGTTCGACGTGCCGCCGCTTGAGCTGGGCGACGCAGGTCACGGCAGGGTCCTCGGTGGTAACCAGCAGGGCGAACTCCCGCAGCGTCAGCTCTGCGTTCTTCACGGTGCCCGGCCGCAGTGTCCCGGCGATCTGCCGCAGGTAGTGCTGCATCGTTTCCGCCATTCCGGCCGGGTCCCGGGCCCACTCCTGGGCTCGGATGTCGGCCCGGTCCGGGGAACGGCGGCGGGGAAGCTGGTCGGTCAACTCGCAGTGGAACAGTGTCGCTTCAAGGTTGAACAGGGCGGTGGACAGGGCCTTGACGCCGCGGTTGGGGATGCGGCGGGCCGCCTCCAGCAGCAGGCGGCGCCCCTCGTCCCAGTCAATCCGCTGCAGCTGGTCAGGCCGTTTCGCGAACAGCGCGATGAAGTGGCCCAGCAGGTTGAACTGGGTCATCGCCACCGCGTCGCGGAAGCCGAGCGTGTGGGCGGTCTCCATGAACCGCAGATGCAGTTCCGGCTCCGTTCGCGCAAGCACGATGCCCAGTCGCGGACGGCGGGCGACAAGATAATCGGCGCCGGGCCGCATCCGTCCGGTCACCGCCAGCCAGCTGATGAACCGGTGGGTCTCGTGGTTGAAAGCGAGCTGCCGGTCCAGCGGCAGCCGGCAGAAGTCAGTCAGGTCGGGCACTGCGGCGAGCAGGGCACGGGCTCCCCAGCGGACCTTGTGGTCGGTGTTCATGCCCTGCGCGGCCCGGTGGGCGAGGTAGTCCGCGACGAGGTCCGGGCGCACGATCGGCAGGGCCGCGGCGCGGGCCCGGCGCATCAGCTGTCCGCCCGGTCGGCGTCGATGGCCGCGCTCGCCTGCAGGTACTGCTCGACGAGCCAGCTGTTCGCCAGGTGGATGTAGACGCGGGTGGATTCGATGGAGCGGTGTCCGGCCTGGGCCTGTACCGCTTCCAGGGCCATGCCGGCCTCGCGCAGCCGGGTCAGGCAGGTGTGGCGGAGCTGGTGGCAGGTCAGCTTCGGCAGTCCGGTGCGCTTCCGGACGCCGTCGAGGATCTCGTCGAGGCCGTCGGCGGAGAGCGGCCGACCGCGGGTCGGTCCGCGCAGGACGACGAACAGGTGGTCGTGGTCGACCGGTGGACGCTCACGGTCCAGGTAGTCGCCGACCGCGGTGAAGAACTGCGCGGAGATGGGTATCAGGCGCTGGTGCCCGCCCTTGCCCTCGCTGATGAAGACCCGCCGCTCGCCCGGTGACAGGTCGCCCAGTTTCAGGCCGAGGACCTCGCAGCGACGCAGTCCGCCCAGCAGCATCGCGAGGATCATGGCCCGGTCCCGAGCAGTGTTCACCGCACCGAGCACCGCCTCGACCTCACTCGGCCCGAGGACCCGCGGAAGGGTGCGTGGCGTGCGCAGCAGCGGTGCCCCGCGGTTGCCGCTGCGACGGCGGTTGGCCAGCCCCGTCGGCACCGGGTTGCGGTCGATAGTCGTGTCGTCGCGGGTCATCAGGTAGCCGAACAGCCCGGAAATACTGGCCAGTCGGCGCTTGATAGTGCGGGCCGAGAGCCCTGCTTCACCGTCTTCGAGCCGGACGACCTTCGGCCCTCGCCGCGGCTTCTTCTGCGCGGTGATGAACGCGAAGACGTCCGCGGTGACGACGTCGGCCGGTTCCTTGGGCACGACCGAGAAGAAGACCTTCAGGTCGTAGGCGGTGGCCAGCAAGGTGTTGGGCCGGCAGCGTGCCGCCACGAACTCCAGGTAGTCGTCTACCAAGGCGTGTCCGAGCGATGCCGTCGGGTTTCCCGCCGCATCGACGCGTCGTACCAACTGCGGTTGCCAGGCCATCCGAGCTCCTCGGCGGGAGCGACCATCCTGACCGGGAACGTGAGATCGCGGAAGAGTTGTCACCCACATAACCGCCCAGGACGTTGAACGCTTCGACATGACCTTCCATGAAGGATTCCTGGGCCTCAGATGCATAGACGCGGTGGACGGCCTTTCCGGAAAACGACAGCCGCAGCGTGAACAGGTGGCACTTGACGACCTCGCCCGCCAGGCGAACCCACACATCGGCGAAGTCCACCTCGGCTTCTTCGCCGGGCAGATGGACCTGCGGGACCATGCCCGTCAGATGCCGGCGCCCTTCCAGGGCCTCCGCCTCGATCTGCGGCCTGCGGATCGCGACGTAGTCGCACACCGTGGAGTACGACGCCTGGTCGAAGCCGTACTCCTGCGCGAGACGCTGGTAGATCCTTCGGGCGGTGTGTTTCTGCTTGCGCGGCGCGGTCGTGTCCTCCCGCAGCATCACGTCGATCCACGCCTTGGCCGGGTCCAGGACCGTGGCCCGCGGCGCCGGTTTCTTCCTCGGCGGCGGGACCGCGGACGTCAGCGCCTGCCGCACCGTCCGCTTGTGGACCCCGTACTTCGCCGCCAGCGCCCGCTGTGACATTCCCGGATCGAGACGCTTGTCCCTCCGGATCGCGGCGAACAGTTCTGCCCGCGACAAACCCATCCCGGCCTCCCGACAGGACCGTGATCAACCAACACGGCCTCCGACATGACCGTGATCGACACACAAACCCTGCCGTCGTCGGGCGGACGGACCAGCGCATTCACTCCAAAGAGGGCACGTTGCAGACTTTCCTGGCCGGCCCCCTCACCAACATCGCCCAATGAAGCAAGCCAGGCAGATGGTGATGCTGCCTCAGTGCTGGATCAGGCCGCCGACCAGGACAGGAGCGACGTGACCGGTTGCCGGAAGGGTCTGTGCCAGCGCGAGGCCGATGTCGACCAGCGATGAACGGCGCAGGCAAGCGACATCGGGGATCGCAGTCCAGACCGACTCCGCGATTTCGCCGTTCGGCTCAGGCCGGAGTCGGCCGCCGGTGATGCGGACCCGGTAGAAGATGCCGACATTCTGGTGCTCGACTCCCGCCCGTGCGACGGCGGCGGGGATCACCCTCGAGTCCACGCCCAGCAGGCGATCGACCACCGCGGCGCAGCCGGTCTCCTCGGCGACCTCCCGGATCACCGCATCGAATGGATCCTCCCCGTGCTCGACCCTGCCGCCCGGAAGGGTCCAGCTGCTCTCGCCCTCCGGTGATACGTGACGGGCGAGCAGCACCCGCCCGTCCTCGATGCACACGGCGTACGCCGCCAGCCGGAAACTCATCCCCGCACCTCCCGCAGGACCCTATCCAACGTCCAAGATCTGCGCATCGCTTCGCGGGGTGGAGCCAGATCAACTTCTTACGCCTGGAGCCACTTCTGTTCCGAGTGGTGGAGCCCAAAGAAGTGCTTACAAACAGCCGGTTTCAGGTGGGGCGGCGGATGGCCTGTACGGCGCTGTCGTAGAGGTCGAACATGTCGGCCTGTCCGCCCTCGCGTACCCATTCCTCGTTGGCTGCCTGCATGCAGACGATCGCTGCGGCCGCGATCGCGCGGGCTTGCAGGGTGCGGCGGTCGGAGTCGGGCAGTCGCGGCTCGATGTGCGGTGCGAACAGGTCTTGCCAGCGGGCTTGTTTCTCGGTGTGTCCGGCGCGCAGGGAGTCGTTGCCGAACAGCAGCGTGATGAACTCCAGGCGGCCTTCGGCTGGTATGTCGATCTCCTCGAGCACCTGGAACGCCGCGCGCAGCGCCGTCCAGGCGTCCTCATCGGCCGGGCGCTCGGCGAGGCGCGCGGCGATCAGTTCGCCCTGTTCGTCCAGGCCGCTGAGCGCGAGGTCTTCCTTGTTGCGGAAGTAGTTGAACAGGGTCCGCCGGGAGACGCCCGCGGCGGCGGCGACCTCATCGAGGGTCGTGTTGTCGAAGCCCTTGGCGCCGAACAGCTCGATGGCGGTCCGGGCGAGCAGGGAGCGGACCACGGTGCGGGTCTGTTCCCGGATGGGGGCTGGTTTCTGAGTCATGCACCGATGGTACTTCGTCTCACGTCATGCATCTACTTGCACTCAGTGCAAGGGTGTGCGTAGAGTGAATGCCATGAGCGACGGCCGCCCCCGTCCCGCCGCCCTCATCGACAGCGAAGGAACGCGATCATGACCATCACCGACGTCACCGCACGGCTCACCGACGCGGAGCGCTTCCAGCACATCCTGCAGACCCAGCGCGCCGCCTACCTCCGCGACGGAGCGCCTTCACTGGAGGCGCGGCGCAGCGATCTGGCCAGGTTCAAGAAGGCGCTGATAGCTCGGCGCGGCGCCATCGAGGAGGCGATCGACGCCGACTTCGGGCATCGCTCGCGGCACGAGAGCGCGTTGATGGAAGTTGTGGGGGTCGTGCAGGGCATCGACTACCTGCACCGCAACCTTCGCCGGTTCATGCGTCCGACCCACCGCCACATCGAGCTGCTGCTGCGTAACGGCAGCAACCGCATCGAGTACCAGCCGCTGGGCGTGGTCGGCGTCATCTCGCCGTGGAACTATCCGGTCAACCTGTCGCTGATGCCCGTGGTCACCGCGATCGCGGCCGGCAACCGCGTCATGCTCAAGCCGTCGAAGCTGACCCCGGCGACGAACGCGGTGCTCGCGCAGATGCTCGGCGAGCTGTTCCCGCCGGAGCAGGTCACGATGGTGACCGGCGACGGCTCGGCGTTCTCTTCCCTGCCGTTCGACCACCTCGTCTTCACCGGCAGCACCGAGGTCGGACGGGCGGTGATGAAGGCGGCCAGTGGCCACCTCGTCCCCGTCACGCTGGAACTGGGCGGCAAGTCCCCGACCATCGTGGCCAAGGGACATGTGACCGACCGGGCCGTGTCCGACATCGTCTTCGGCAAGCTGCTCAGCGGCGGGCAGACCTGCATCGCCCCCGACTACGCCCTGGTCCACGAATCCGAGATCGACGCCTTCGTCGCCGCCTACGACCGACTGGTGCAGGCCGCCTACCCCGACGGCCCCACCGGCGAGGACTACACCTCGATCATCGACGACAAGCAGTACCGGCTCCTGACCGGCCTGATAGAGGACGCCCGTGCCCACGGGGCGCGGATCATCGAGGTCGGACATCGGCCGGAAGAGGCGGCGCTCCGCCCGCACACCCTCGCGCCGACCGTCGTGCTCGGCGTCACCGACGACATGCGCATCGCCCACGAGGAGATCTTCGGCCCCATCCTGCCGATCTTCGGCTACCGCGACATCGACGACGCCATCGACTACGTCAACGCACGGCCCCGGCCGCTGGCCCTGTACTACTTCGGTGACAACGGCCCCGACCGGCGCAAGGTCCTTGACCGCACGACCTCCGGCAACGTCACCGTCAACGGCACCATCATGCACGTCGCACAGGACGACCTCCCCTTCGGCGGCGTCGGCGCCAGCGGCATGGGCAAGTACCACGGCATCGAAGGCTTCCGCACCCTCAGCCACCCCAAGGGCATCTACGTCCAAGGACGCTGGAACGCCACCCGCCTGCTGCGCGCCCCCTTCACCAAGCGCACCGAGACCCTCCTCAACTTCCTGCTCCGGTAACGGAGCCCTCCCCGGCGCCCGCCGGCCCCGGCCATCGCCCAGGCGGGCTGAGAGCCCGCCCCGGCAACAGACGAACACCCGATGACGGTCACAGACCGTCGCAAGAATCGAAAGGAGAAGGGGCAGAGGTACCCGCGAGGGCGCCGTGTCCCCGACTGCCATGAACAAGATCGACTACCGTACCCAGACCACATTGATCACCGGCGCGAGTGCCGGCCTCGGCGCGGAGTTCGCCCGCCAGTTCGCCGAGCGCGGCTCCAACCTCGTACTGGTCGCCCGCCGCGCGGACCGGCTTCAGGCCCTGGCCGACGAACTGTCCGCGAAGTACCACATCACCGCAACCGTGGTGCCGTTCGACCTCACCGCGCCGGCCGCCGGCGAAGCGCTCGCCGCGGAGATGACCCGGCGCGGGATCACCGTCACCAGCCTCGTCAACAACGCCGGCTTCGGCACCCACAGCCCCTTCCGCCAGGAGGACCCGGCACGCGTCCAGCAGGAGATCAACCTGAACGTCGCCAGCCTGGTCGACGTCACCCGGGCCTTCATCGACCAGCTGACCGGCGTCCTGATCAACATCGCCAGCTCCCTCGGCTACCAGCCCTGGCCCAACGCCGCCGTCTACGGGGCGACCAAGGCCTTCGTACTGAGCTTCACCGAAGCACTGTGGCAGGAATCGCGAGGAACCGGCCTGCGCGTGCTCGCCCTCTCCCCGGGCCCGACCCGCACCGAGTTCTTCGACACGGCCGGCTCCGACAACATGGCCCGCGGCGTCCGGCTGCAGACCCCACGCCAGGTCGTCACCACCGCACTGCGCACCCTGGACAAGCGCAACCCCCCACCCAGCGTCGTCTCCGGCACCTTCAACTGGCTGATGACCCTGACCTCACGCTTCACCACCCGCCGCGCCAACGTTCTCGCCTTCGGCGCGATGACCCAGTGGCAGATGCGCTCGAGCGGGCCCGGCCACTGACCTGCTCCAGACCACCGCCAATCGGAGGGCCCCGGCTTCTGCCGCGCCGGCGAGACCACGACCTGACCACAGGCGACGCCGACCGATCGCCTGCGGCGGTGAACTGCCCACCGCCGCCCCCTCGGGAGTGCCTCTCGATTTGGTGGCTCGAAACCGATCGGTTTACGATGGCGGTGAAACCGGCTGGCTTCCCACAGGGGCGGTCACGACCGTGCCCAGTGAGGTTGCCGAGCGGTCACCGTGTTCCCCTGCGGTTGTGCAAGCCGAGGGTTGAACCCCCAGAGAACTCCCGGCCTGCAATGGCGCCGTCCGGTCTCCTCGCTGATGTAACTGTGCTGTCCAGACCGGAGTAAGTCATGAATGGAATTCACCCCTTCCGCGTGCTGCGCGCCAGGCCCCTCTGGATAGCAGGCGGTGTCATCACAGGCGTCCTCGCGCTCCTGTTCGGCATCTTCTATGTCGGCCCCAATATCGATCCGGCCGGCCATACGAAGAATCTGCCGGTCGGCCTGGTCAACTCCGACAAGGGGGCCAGTGTCGGCGGCAAGCAGATCAATCTCGGGGCGCAGATCACCGGGTCGATCAAGTCGTCCACCGCGAGTGGCGACAAGATCGACTGGAAGGTGATGGACGAGAAGCAGGTGAAGGAGGAGCTCGGCAAGGGCAAGCTCTTCGGCGCGCTGGTCGTCCCCGCCGACTTCACCTCCTCCGTCAGCGCACTGACCGGATCCTCGGCAACCGGTGATCCGGTTCGCCCGCAACTGACGGTGCTGACCAACCAGTCCGCCGGCAGCATAGGCTCCAACATCGCCCGGCAGGCGGCGACGACGGCGGCCGAGGGCGCCTCGCTCCAGGTGGGCAAGCAGCTGACCGCGCAGGCCCAAGCTCAACAGGCCAAGGTGCCGACGGCGGCCCGCGTCCTGCTGGCCGATCCGGCCGCGGTGACCGTCAAGGACGGGCATCCACTCGACTCGCACAGCGGCCTGGGCCTGTCGGCGTTCTACTACGCGCTCGTCCTCGTGGTCTGCGGCATGCTCTCCGCCAACGTCATCAGCGGCCAGGTCGACCACGCCCTCGGTTACACCCACAACGACATGGGCCCGCTGCGCATCCACCGCCCGCTGATCAAGGCCACCCGCGTGCAGAGCCTCGCCATGAGCAGCACCCTGATGGTGGCCCTGTCCCTGCTGATGGGCACCCTGGTCATGGTGGGGACGATCGGCATCATGGGGATGGACGCCTCCCATCTGCCGCTGCTGTGGCTGTACTCGGTGGCCGCCATCGCCGTCTCCGGGATCGGCGCCCTTGCTCTGCTCGCCGTCTTCGGTACGCCCGGCATGCTGGTGGTCACGCTGGTCTTCATCGCGATGGCCGTGCCGACGGCCGGCGCCACCACCCCGATCGAGTCGCTGCCCGGTTTCTACCGCTTCCTCGCGGAGTTCGAGCCGCTGCGGCAGATCACCGGCGGCGTCCGCTCGATCCTCTACTACGACGCCCAGGGCGACGCGGGCCTGACCCGGGGCTGGGTCATGATGGCAGCCGGCCTCGCGGCAGCCGCACTGTTCGGCTTCGGTACGACGAGCTGGTACGACCGCAAGGGGCTGCACCGCACCACCGCCGCTGAGGCGCAGCCCAAGGGGCCTGCCGTCAAGGCGTAGCGGACCGTACTCCCCTGAAAACCGATCGGTTCTCTTCGATGGAATGGAGTTGACCTCTCACTATGACAACCCAGGCGAAGGTGACTCCCCGCGAGCGACTGTTGGAGGCAGCCGCCACGCTCACCTACCAAGAAGGCGTGGGCGTCGGTGTCGACGCGCTGTGCAAGGCCGCAGGGGTGTCGAAGCGGTCCATGTACCAGCTCTTCGAAAGCAAGGACGAACTCCTGACGGCGAGCCTGGAGGAACGCATCACTGCCTTCGCGGCGCAACTCCTGCCCGCGGCGGACGATGGTCGTCCGCCGCGCGAGCGGATCCTGCACGTGTTCGAGCAAGTGGGGTCCCAGGCGGGCGCGCCGGAATTCCGAGGCTGCCGCTACCTCGCCGTACAGATCGAGCTCAAGGACGAGGGCCATCCCGCAAGCCAGGTGGTCCGCCGGGTCAAGGGGAATCTGACGGCCTTCTTCCGTACCGAGGCCGAACGGGGCGGGGCGAGCGATCCCGACCTGCTGGCCAGGCAGCTCAGCCTCACCTTCGACGGCGCCGTAGCCCGCGCGAGCGTCAGAGCCGAGAACCTGGCTGGGCTCATCGGGCCCACCGTGGGAGTCCTGCTCGACAGTGCAGGCGTGCGTTGACGCACCTCGTGTCTGATCCGGCCCACTCGTGACGGCACTTCACGTGCATGCGAGCCGGTGACCTGGGCGCCGGCCCAGGCGATGCCGGGCTTGCCCGCGAGGCCCGCCGGCTGCGCTTCCCGCATGCTTGCTCGCACGGGATTTCCTCGTAGGTGCCGCAGCGGACGGCCTGCAACAAGCGCCCGCGAGCCCGCTGTTGGCCTGGTCGACGCCCACGGCATCCCGTGTCCGTCCGAGCCCCATCTCGGAAGGCGCGGCGCGGTGTGGCTACCTCTTCGGCGGCACCGTCGGCATCCCCAGGAAGGGCAACCTCAGGGCGCCGAAGGCGTCGGAGGGGACTGCCGGGTGACGGGGTTCCACAGGCGTCAGGCGTTTGTAGGTCGTTCCCTGTGCTGGACGAAAGTCTTCCTCGCCTTTGTTGGGCCAGGCCGACATCGCGCGCTCGGCCTGGGCCGTGATCGTGAGGGACGGGTTGACTCCGAGGTTGGCGGAGATGGCCGCTCCGTCGACGACGGAGATGCCAGGGTGTCCGTACAGCCGGTGGTACGGGTCGATGACGCCGGTCTCGGGAGTGTCGCCGATGGGGCAGCCGCCCAGGAAGTGAGCGGTGAGCGGCGTACCCATCAGCTCGCCCACATTGCTGCCCGCGAAGCCGTCGACCTCGGCGGCGATGACGGAGGCGGCTTCCGAAGCCGCCTTGATCTGTTTGGGGTTGGGCGCCCCATGGCCCTGACGGGCCAGCAACAGTCCCTTGCCCACGCCCTTCGGCTTCAGATAGGTCGTGAGGGAGTTGTCCAGCGACTGCATGACCAGACCGATGATCGTCCGCTCCGACCAACGGCGGTTGGAGAGGGAGCGGGCCATGAGCACCGGGTGCTTCGCCACGTTGACCAGCCAGCCCAGGAACCTCGACGAGCCCTCGGCGTACGGGACTTGCAGGACGAACCCGGCGCCCATCGCGTTCGATCCCTTGCCGTAGCGGACGGGCTCGATGTGGGTGTTCTCGTCGGGGTGGATCGAGGAGGTGATCGCCACACCCCGCGTGAAGTCGATGCTCTGTCCTCCAGCGACTCTGCGGTGCCGCCGGACGTTTGCGTGCACACTCACCAGGGCTTCGGAGTTGGTGCGGGTCAGATCGCCCAGTCGCTCGGAGAGGTGCGGGAGTTGGCCGCCGGTTCTCATCCGGTGCAGCAACGTCTGCGTACCGTAGGTGCCGGCCGCCAGGACGACGTTCCGCGCCCTGAACGTGCGGCCGACGCTCCTGCGTTTCCGGTCCGTCGGCCGGGTCCTGACCGTGTACCCGTCCGGCGAGTCGTCCGTGATCGAGACGACGGTCGTCATGGGGTGGACGACGGCGCCCGCCTGCTCGGCGAGATAGAGGTAGTTCTCGTTGAGGTTGTTCTTCCCGCCGCGGCGACAGCCCGTCATGCACTCACCGCACTCGACACAGGCCTTGCGGGCCGGGCCGACGCCACCGAAGTAGGGGTCGGCCACCTCCTCTCCCGGCTTTGACTTCGCCGACCCGTCGGCGTCCTGGCCGTCGCCGAAGAAGACTCCTACGGGGGCCATGTGGAAGGTGTCGCCCACGCCCATCCGTTCGGCGACCGCCTGGAGATGTACGTCGGCCTGGGTCGTCGTGGGGTTGAGCCGCACCCCGAGCATCCGCCGGGCCTGGTCGTAATACGGCTTCAACTCCGTTTCCCAGTCCGTGATGTCCTTCCACTGCGGGTCGTCGAAGAACTGCTTCGGCGGTTCGTACAGGGTGTTGGCGTAGTTGAGGGAGCCACCCCCGACCCCGGCCCCGGCCAGCACCACCACGTTGCCCAGCGGATGGATGCGCTGGATGCCGTACATGCCGAGCCTGGGTGCCCAGAGATAGTTCCTGACGTCCCAGGAGTTCTTGGGCAGCGAGTCGGGCGTGAACCTGCGGCCCGCTTCCAGCACGCCCACGCGGTAGCCCTTCTCGGTGAGCCGAAGGGCGGTGACGGAGCCGCCGAAACCGGAACCGACGACGACTACGTCGTAGTCGTACGCGGAGTCGTCTCTCTGCTTGTTCGGCTTCGTGGAAGAGTTCTTCCGTGACACGTGCTCTCCTCATTGAGAACGGGTGACTCGGAGCCGTTCTGATGGCGGCTGCGCGGTCGGGCGGGTGAACGGGGCAGTGACGGGCCCTCTGGACCAAACGCTTATGACGTCACGAGCAAGTGAGCGGACGGGTGCTGGGCGACACACCGCCGGGTCGGCGCGGCCCGGCCTCGCAGTGTCGGACAGACGGTCAGCCGACCCCTGAGGGGTGTCACCACGTCACGTGCCGAAGGTCAGTCGAGCGTGGTGGTGGAGCCCGACGGCGACCAGGCCGGCGTGTCGATCGGCGAGTAGTGCGTGTCCTTGCGATCGAGACGCACCATACGACGACCGGCGCGCTCCTGGACCACTTCGGCGTCGAGCGGAGTCTCGAACGCGTTGTCCACGACGGTGTATTCGGCGGCGAGTCGTCCCACCGGAGCGATGGCACCGAAGTCGACCCGGCCGTCCACATAGAGGTCGTCCCGGACGTAGAAGCGCACCACGTTGCCCCAGACGACGTTGTTGAGTCCGTCGGGCGAGGAGAAGATGTGCTCCACGGTGCACTCGAACGCGATGGGCGCCCCCTTGATACGCGGCGGACGAACGGCCTCGGACGGCACCTTCTCCAGCCCGACCGCGTCGAACTCGTCGACATCGGGCTCGAACTCGAAGGCGCTGCGGTTGAGCCCGTTGATCTGCGGCAGGGTGGCCATGTTGGTGACGAACTCGCCGGTGTCCCGGATGTTGACGAAGCTGTCCTTGAGCGTGGCCCCGTCCGAGCGCGGCTGAATCGACAGCGAGATCCGGGGCGGCTTGCGCCCGACGACCGTGAAGAAGGAGATGGGTGCCAGGTTGCCCACGCCTTCGGTGGACAGGGTGCTCACCCAGGCGATGGGGCGGGGGATGACGCTGCCGATGAGCAGCTTGTAGGCGGACTTCGCGTCCAGGTCGGCGGAGTCGATGATCATGTGGTGTCCCTATGGTCGGTGTGGGGGGAGAATTGCGGCTCAGCGGCCCTTGAAGGGGAGGACGGGGCGGGGGCGGCCCTCCGCGAGGGCCTTGGCGGCGGAGGCCAGGCCGTCCTTGACGTCCTCGGTCTCGTAGAGCGGCACGGCGAGGTCGAACAGGTGCTGGTCGGCGGCGGGGATGCCGCCCGTGGCCCAGGAGCGCAGCAGCGCCTTGTGCACGACGTGTGCCCGGGTGGGGCCTTCGGCGATCTTTTGGGCGAAGGCCTCGGCCTCGGCGCGGAGTTCGTCGTCCGGGACGACGCGGTTGATGACGCCGACCTGGGCCATGACCGTGGCGGGTACCTGCTCGGAGGTCAGTGCCCATTCGTAGGCGCGGGCCCGGCCGGCCCGTTCGGCGACACGGTGGATCCCGCCGAGGAGGGTGACGATGCCGAGCGACTGCTCGGGATGGCCGAAGCGGGCGCTCTCTCCGGCGAAGATGATGTCGGCGCGCAGCGCGAGCTCGAACCCGCCGCCGAAGCACAGTCCCTGGACCGCGGCCACGACCGGGATGGGGAGCTGTTCGAACCGGTTGATCACGCTCAGGATGTGGTCGAAGTCGGCTCGCAGGCTGGTGCGGTCGGCGTCGAGCCAGGGCCGGAAGTCGCCGCCGTAACTGAAGTCAGGTCCCTCGGCCCGCAGCACGACGGCGCGGGCCCGGCTGCGCGTGATGGCGTCGACGGCTTGGCTGAGTTCCTGGGTGAACTCGGGTGCGAAGCGGTTCTGTGGGGGGTTGTCGATGACGATCGTGGCGACATCGCCGTCGATGGAGTGGGTGAGAACGGACATGGGACTTCCTTGGCTCGGGACAGTGCGGGCGGGCTCGCCGTCGGTCGGGTGAGTGCTCGCGGAACCAGTCCGGGGCGGACTGTGCGGATGGGAACTGCGTGCTGTACGGGCCGAGTGCCCGCCGCGATGAGCGTCGGCCGCTTGGGGTCCAGGGCTCGTTCGTGGGCCGCCGGCGCGAGGTCGGTGGGGGTGAGGTGGTCGTCCGGGACTCGCGGACCGCTCCGCCCTAGCCGTGGGTCATGGTGGCGACCGGGTGTGAGGTGCGCGGCGACCGCTTCAGGGCGCTCCAGGTGCTGCCGGCGGTCTGCCCCGCCCGCGACGACAGCCCGTACGTCGGGAAGCGCGACCGTACGGCAGCGCCGCCCAGTCCCTCGGCGGCAGGGAGAGCCTCCTGGAGCTCTGGGGCCGGACGAGTTTCATGAACGACACCCTTCGTGTGGCTGCGTTGCCCATCAAGATGAAAGGACCTTACGCCTTTAGCTACTTTCACTTCAAGGGGGCGGCGGTGCCGTACCCTGAGTCAGTGGCCAAACGGTCACGGTCACGTCGGTAGAGCCGAACGGCCAGCGAAGGCGAGGCAGGGGCATGGTGTGGTCCGCGTCCACGCGGTACGAGGTCGATCCGGCGCCGCTCGGACTGGCGCTCGTGCACGACCTGCTCAACACCATCCCCGCCGGCCGGCCCCGGGCGGCGGATCTCCTGGACGGCCTCGGTGACGCGCAGGCCTGGGTCGATCAGGCGCTGGCCTGCTGGGCGCAGGAGAGGGGGCAGGCTGCCGCACAGGTGCATCTCACCGAGAGCGATCTAGAGGAACTGCGCGGCCTGCGTGCAGAGTTGCGGCGGCTTCTCGCCTCACGAAACGACGGCGGCGCGGACGCCGACGACCAGACCGTCGCGCCCACCGTTCATGTCGCGGCGGCGGCCGTGCGGATGGACCGCAACGGACGGGCTGTCCTGGAGCCTCGCGGCCAGGGCTGGCGGTATGTGGCCGCCCTGGTGCTCCTCGAGGTGTTCCAGGCTCAGCAGGCGGACACCTGGCGCCGACTCAAGATCTGCCGCAATACGCGCTGCACAACGGCGTTCTTCGACCGCTCCCGCAACAACAGCGGTGTATGGCACTCCACCAAGACCTGCGGCAACCCCGAGAACCTGCGTGCCCACCGGGCCCGGCAGCGGGTCCGTACCACCGGGTTGTAGAAGTCCTCCCGGGTCGGTCGCCCGGCCGGGCCTCCAGCGAAATCGGCATGGTGATTCTGCTCCTTTCGATGTGAGCACGGATTTCTCTTGTGTTGAAATAAGCGAAAGTCATACGGTTGTTGCCTCCTGGGGAGGGCTCCGGCGAAAGGCCGGCCCGCGACGCCGCGACAGCGGCCTGGAGGTTGAACGCATGGCACCCGAGACGCAGCGACCGCCGACGCATCCGTCCGGCAAGGAGTCGACGACAGAGGGATTCGCCGCAGGTGACGGTATCCGCCGTCGGACGATTCAGGCAGGCGGACTGGACGTACCGATCCTGGAGGCAGGGAGCGGGCCGCTCGTCCTGTGCCTCCACGGTTTCCCCGACCATGCCGGCTCCTGGGCGGGGATGCTCGACCGCCTCGCGAAGGACGGCTACTGGGCGGTCGCTCCCGCGCAGCGCGGATACTGGCCGGACGGCGCGGCGCCCGACGGCTCCTATCGCGCGTCGGCGACCGGGCAGGACGTCCTGCATCTGGTCGAGGCGCTGGGGCGTGATCGGGCGGATCTCGTCGGTCACGACCTCGGCGCCCGGGCGGCGTACGCGGCGGCCGGCCTCGACGCGACACGCGTGCGCAAGCTGGTCGGCATGGCGGTTCCGTACGGGCCGCAACTGCGAACCGCCTGGCTCACCGACGGGGACCAGCAGCGACGCAGCTGGTACATGTTCTTCTTCCAGACGGCCCTGGCCGAGCCGGCCGTCGCGCTCGATGACTTCGCCTTCATCGACCGGCTCTGGCGGGAGTGGTCACCCGGCTACGAGCTGCCGGAGGCGGAACGTGCCGCGCTCAAGGAAACCCTCCGTGCGCCGGGAGTCCTGACCGAGATCCTCGGCTACTACCGCCAGCTGTTCTCACCCCCCGCCGATGAGGCGTCGCGAGCCCTGGAGGCCCGGGCGAGCGGTGCCATCACCGTCCCGTCGCTCTACCTCCACGGGGCCGACGACAACTGCTTCTCCGTGGAGGTGAGCGACGGCATGGACGCCGTGTTCAAGAACGGCCTCGAACGCGTCGTCGTACCCCGCGCCGGGCACTTCCTCCACCTTGAGCAGCCCAGGACGGTCGCCGATCACATCCTGAGCTTTCTGAACAACTGAGCCATCACTCATGCTTCTCTGGCCGAACATGCCCGGCTGATGGACCGCGCCCGCCAGCGCCAGTCGACTTCACGGGCCGCTGACCTGGCGGGCGTGCGCGTCACTCGTCCCATGCTCGCCACCGTGCCCCTGGTGTCCGAAGGCGCGCAGAAGGAAGCGCAGCATGCGGTCGGCGGTCTGCTCCGCGGTGGCGGCGTCGACCTGGCTCGGCGGCAGGGGAGTGAGGAAGAACCTGCTCATCATGGGACCGATCACCAGATCGCCGAGCAGCTCGGCGTGCTCCACCGGTGGGATCTCACCCCGGTCCACGGCGCGTTGCGTCATCTCCTCCATGCGTTGGCGCACGGGCTCCATGAAGGCGTTCGTGAGGGCCTCGGCCAGGGAGGGGCTGTACGCGGCCTCCCCGATCAGGGTGCGCAGCACCCCTCCCTCGCTGCCGGTCAGCGAAGCTGCCTTGTCCCGGAGCAGGGCACGCAGGTCACCTTCGAGGGTGCCGGTGTCCGGCTGCGCCGTGAGTTCCTTGGCGTACGCGGCGGCGGCGTCGACGACCATGACCTCCTTGGACGGCCACCGCCGGTAGAGAGTCGCGGTGGACACTCCGGCCCGGGCCGCGACGGCTGCGGTGGTGAGCCCGCTGTAACCGCTCTCGGTCAGAACGGCCAGAGTCGCGTCCAGCAGCGCACGGTCGAGAGAGGCATCGCGGGGGCGTCCCCGACGGGCCTGGGCCCCGGTCATCGGGCGGCTCCCGAAGAGATCCGGCGGGCCGCGTGGGTGACGGAGCGGACCGGATGGTCGGGCTGCCGTACGGAACGTCGAGTAAGGGTGCGGTAGGTCACACGACCAGTGTACAAGCAAACGAAACGAAAGCTTTTCGTTTCGTATATGCTTCTGGGTATGAAGACCAACGCACTCACCGGCGGTCAGCCGGACATCGCCCCTGCGGCGGACACCGTCGCGCGACTGCGTGCCACGTTCAACACCGGCCGCACCAAGCCCGTCGCCTGGCGCAAGCAGCAACTGCAGGCGCTGAGGCGGCTGCTGACGGAGCATGAGGACACGTTCGCTCAGGCGCTGCACACCGACCTCGGCAAGAGCGCGACCGAGTCCCACATGGCGGAGATCGGCTTCCTCGTCAGGGAGATCGACCACACCCTGCGTCATCTCGACCGGTGGCTGCGTCCGAAGAGGGCCTCCGTGCCCCTGTCGCTGATGCCGTCCCGGGCCTGGACCGTGCGTGAGCCGCTGGGCGTCGTGCTGGTCATCGCCCCCTGGAACTACCCGGTCAACCTGGCGCTCGCGCCGGTCATCGGCGCCCTGGCCGCCGGCAACGCCGTCATCCTCAAGCCCAGCGAGGTCGCCCCCGCGACCTCGGCCGTGCTCGCCCACTGGCTGCCCCGGGTCCTGGACCCGCAGGCCGTGGCTGTCGTCGAGGGAGGCGTGGAGGAGACGACCGCCCTGCTGGAACAGCGCTTCGACCACATCTTCTACACCGGCAACGGCGCGGTCGGGCGCATCGTCATGACCGCCGCGGCCCGCCATCTCACCCCGGTCACCCTGGAGTTGGGCGGCAAGAGCCCCGCCGTCGTCGAACCCGGCACCGACCTCGCCACGGCCGCCCGCCGCATCGCCCTGGGCAAGTTCATGAACGCGGGCCAGACCTGCGTCGCACCCGACTACGTGCTGGCGATAGGTGAGGCGGGCGCCGAGATAGAGGCGCACCTGACGCAGGCGGTCCACGAGATGTACGGCACCGATCCGGCCCGCAGCAACGACTACGGCCGTATCGTCAACGAGCGCCACTTCGACCGACTGGCCGCGCTGCTGAACGACGGCCGGACCGTCGTCGGCGGCGACCACGACCGCGACACCCGTTACATCGCCCCGACCGTGCTCGCCGACGTCGACCCCGACTCCCCGGTGATGCGCGACGAGATCTTCGGCCCCATCCTGCCCATCGTCCGGGTCCCCGACCTGGACGCGGCGATCGCCTTCATCACCGAACGGGACAAGCCGCTGGCCCTGTACGCCTTCACCGCCTCCAAGCGCTCCAAGCGGCGCCTGACCGCGGAGACCTCCTCCGGCGGCCTGGTCTTCGGCCTCTCGCTCCTCCAACTCGGCGCGCTCGACCTGCCCTTCGGCGGCGTCGGCGAGAGCGGCATGGGCCGCTACCACGGCTCGTACTCCCTGGACACCTTCAGCCACATCAAGGCCGTCCTCGACAAGCCACTCAAGCCCGACACACTGGGCGTGGCCACTCCGCCCTACACCCGCGGCAAGGACCGCATCCTGCGACGCATCACGTGAGCCGGACCAGCGAGCAAGAGCGTGTCAACAACGCCAGGCCTCGGCGACGTGCTCCAAGAGCACGATGACCCGCCGGGCTCCGTGGACGAGGTCCATGGCGCCGCCCATGCCCTTGACCAGCTTGCCGGGGATGGCCCAGTTGGCCAAGTCGCCGTTCTGCGCGACCTGGTTCGTGGGCGTGGCGCTCATGGGCCGCTTCGAGGACCGCTGGTCGCGCGTCAGGCAGGGGTGAACACGCTCGCGTCGTGGTGAATCGGGCCGTCCGTACCGGTCAGCGGCATGCCGCTGCCGCCGCGCCGGTCGGCGACGATTTCCGCCGCGATGGCCAGGGCGGTCTCTTCCGGTGTCCGGGCGCCCAGGTCCAGGCCGATCGGCGAGCGTAGGCGGGCCAGTTGGAGCTCGGTGACTCCGGCCGCACGCAGGTGTCGTGTGCGGTCCTCGTGGGTGCGGCGTGAACCCATCGCGCCGACGTAGGCGACCGGTAGCCGCAGCGCGATCCGGAGCAGGGGTACGTCGAACTTGGCGTCGTGGGTCAGCACGCACAGCACGGTTCGGCCGTCGACGTCGGCGGTCTCCAGGAAGCGGTGGGGCCAGTCGACGACGACCTCGTCCGCCTCCGGGAACCGGGTGGCTGTGGCAAACACGGGGCGGGCGTCGCAGACCGTGACGCGGTAGCCGAGGAACTTGCCGATCCGCACCAGCGCGCCGGCGAAGTCGATCGCCCCGAAGACGATCATGCGGGGAGGTGGAACGCTCGATTCGACGAGCAACGTGACTGGGCCCTCGCAGTGCGAGCCACCCTCGGCGATGGTCATGGTGCCGGTCCGGCCTGCGTCAAGCATGGCGCGGGCCGCGGCGGCCGCGGCGGCGTCCAGCGCAGGGCGGCCGCCGAGGGAGCCCTCGTGGGAACCATCAGGCCGTACGAGAAGGGGCCGCGCTGTCAGCTCGCCGGACCCGTCGACGATGCGGGCCAGCGCCACCGGCGCGCCGGCCGAGGCCTCGGCCAGCGCCGCCGCGACAACGTCGGCGTCCGCCGTCCCGGCACGTACCCGGGTGACCAGGATGTCGATGATGCCGCCACAGGTCAGGCCGACGGCGAAGGCGTCCGCATCGCTGTATCCGAAGCGTTCGAGGACCGGCGCGCCGTCCCGGAGTGCCTGCAGACACAACTCGTACACGGCGCCCTCGACACATCCGCCGGAGACGGAACCGATGACCGTGCCGTCGCTGGCGACGGCGAGGGTGGCGCCGGCCGGGCGCGGTGCGCTGCCGGTGACGGCCACCACCGTGGCGACGGCGAAATCGCGCCCGCGAGCGGCCCAGTCGCTGAGCTCTTGGGCGATGTCCAACATGTCGTCTCCTGAACAGGACAGTGCGATCAGGCCTGTTGGCCGACGTGGTGAGCCAAGAGGGGCGTTGTCGAAAGCTCTCGGCTGAGCACCGCGTCAGAGAGCTGCCGGTCGGCCGGGAAGCGGCATGGTCGCGGCGTCCCGATTCCGTCGTCCGGCTCGAGGCCGCGGGTCTCGTTCGAGGCGACGACGGCAGTGGTGCGGCGCTCGAGCCGGACGGTGGAGCAAGGCTGCGCCGGTCACAGCACCTTGTCCAAGGTGATCGGTAGGTCCCGTACGCGCCGACCGGTGGCGTGGAAGACGGCGTTCGCGATCGCTGCCGCCACCCCGGTCGTGCCGACCTCGCCCAGCCCGATGATTCCCAGGGGCATCGTCCTGTCCGGTTCGTCGAGCCAGTCGACGTCGATCGGGGGGATGTCGGCGTGGACGGGAACGTAGTAGGAGTCGAGTCCGGCGCTCATGGTGCGCCCGTTGCGGGGATCGATCAGGCTCTGCTCCGACAGCGCCATGCCGATGCCCATGACCACGGCCCCGCGAAGCTGGCTGGCGGCGGTCTTGGGGTTGATGATGTGGCCGACGTCGAACATGCCGAGCCAGCGCGAGATCCGCAGTTCGCCGGTGTCGGCGTTCACCCGCACCTCACAGAACTGCGCGCCGCGGGCGGCCTTGGACCGGCGCTGGTCCTTCAGGAAGGTGGACAGGAAGCGCCCCTGACTCCGCAGCTCGCCCAGCCGGGTCGCCGACCCTACCGAGGCCTCGAGGAACGGGGTGCCCGCCGCGCGCAGGGCGGCCGCCGGTTCCTGACCAGTCGTGCCCGTACGCCGGGCCAGCGCAGTGATCTTGCGGGTCAGCTCGGCGCACGCGGCGAGGACGCTGGTGGCCACGGTCGCCGTCTGGTTGGAGTTGCCTGCCATCGGACCGGACGGCAGGGCCGAGTCTCCGTACTCGACCCGGACCTTCTCGTAGTCGATGCCGAGCGCGTCCGCGGCGATCTGTGCCTGGACGGTCGCGGCGCCCATGCCCATCTCGTGGAAACCGCACTGCACGAGCGCGCTGCCGTCGTCGCTCAGCCGTACCTTGACGTCGGCGACCAGGCGCAGGACCGGGTGGAAGGCGGCGGCCGTGCCCATCCCGACGAGCCACTCGCCGTCCCGCATGGAGCGGGGTTCGGGGTCGCGGTCCGCCCAGCCGAAGCGTTCGGCACCCCTCTCGAAGGCTTCCCGCTGCATGCGCTGGGAGAACTTCTTGCCCTTGGTCGGGTCGGTCTCGGGTTCGTTGCGCATCCGTAGGGCGATCGGGTCCATGGACAGCTCGTAGGCGAGTTCGTCCATGGCTGATTCCAGCGCGAAGGTGCCGATCGCCTCGCCGGGGGCGCGCAGCCAGGTGTTCGGCATCAGATCCATTACGGCGTGGTCCTGCCGGGTCAGCATGTTCTGGGCGCCGTAGAGGTGCCGCGCCGGTGAGCCGGTCGGCTCGAACTGGCCCCCGGTCGAGCCGATGCGGGTGATGCTGTCCTGGATCAGCGAGGTGAGCCGGCCGTCGCGGGTCGCGCCGAGCGCGATGCGGTTGGTCGAGGCGGTACGCCCGCCGGTGGCGCGGTTGACGGCCGTGCGGGTCAGCGCCAGGCGCACGGGCCGCCCGACGGCCTTGGCCGCCATCGCCGCGATGACCGTGCCGGGCCAGACGGCGAACTTCCCGCCGAAGCCGCCTCCCAGGAACTCGGCATGGACGCGGACGTGGGACGCCGGCACACCGAACCGCCAGGCCAGGTAGCGGCGGCTCTGGGTGATGGACTGGGTGGTGTCGTGCACGGTGAGATGGTCACCGTCCCAGACGGCGACCGTCGCGTGCGGCTCGATCGCGTTGTGCTGCAGGCCTGGCGTGGTGTAGCGCAGGTCGACCGAGACTTCCGCGGCGGCCAGCGCTGCCTCGGCGTCACCCTTCTTCGCCACCCCGGCGAAGGTGAGGTCGCCCTTGGCCGGGGTGGCGTCGTTCTGCTCGGTGGCGAAGTCCACCCGCGCGGGCAGCCTGTCGTAGGTCGCTTCGACGAGTGGGGCGGCCTCGTTCGCGGCGGCCGAGGTCGTGGCGATCACCACGGCGATCGGCTGGCCGTCCCAGAAGACCTGGTCGGTGTTGAGATAGTCGACGTCGGTTCCCGAGACGTCGGGTCCCAGGTCCCGCACGATGTTGGGTTTCCGAGGTGGTTTGATCCTCGGCGCGTTGAGGTGGGTGAGAACCGCCACGACGCCGGGGACCGCGGCCGCGGCGGCCGTGTCGATGTGGGTGATCGTGCCGCGGGCGATGGTGGCATGCACCAGCGTGGCGTATGTGAGATCCGGGTAGCGGTGCTCTGCGGAGAACCGCGCCGTGCCGGTCGCCTTCGCTCGGCCGTCCCGGCGGTCGACGGGGTGGCCGACCGCACCACCGACGGGCACGGACGCGTCCGTGCCGGGGGCGATGTGGGTCTTGGCGGGGGTGGTCACGATGCGCTCCGATCCGTGGTGAGTTTGCGGAGCACGGCCACGACCGTCCGCTGGGCCAGGTCGATCTTGAACGCGTTCCCGGACAGCGGTAGAGCGGGGGCGAGTTCGGCGGCGGCGGCCCGGGCGAAGCTCTCGTCGGTCGCTTCGGCGCCGAGCAGCAGCTCTTCCGCGATCCGTGCCCGCCACGGCTTGGTGGCGACGCCGCCGAGCGCCAGTCGGATCTCCGCGATGCGGCCGTCGGCGGCGACCTGGAGCGCGGCGGCGACCGAGACGAGGGCGAAGGCGTACGACGCCCGGTCACGTACCTTGCGGTAGTGCGACCGGGCGGCGATCGGGAGCGGCGGAAGCACGATCGCGGTGATGAGCTCGTCGGGTGCGAGCTCGGACTCCAGGTGCGGTGTCGTGCCCGGTAGGCGGTGGAACTCGGTCAGCGCGATGCGCCGGGCGCCGCGGCTGCTGCGGACCTCCACGACGGCGTCGATCGCGGCCAGCGCCACGGCCATGTCCGAGGGATGGGTGGCGACGCAGTCGTCGCTCGTGCCGAGCACCGCGTTGCCACGGTTGAAGCCCTCGCGGGCCGAGCAGCCGGCGCCGGGCTCACGTTTGTTGCATGCCGAGGCCTCGTCGTAGAAGTAGAGGCAGCGGGTGCGCTGCAGGAGGTTTCCGCCGACCGTGGCCATGTTGCGGATCTGTCCGGTGGCCCCCAGCAGGATGGCCTGGGAGAGGAACGGATAGCGACTGCGCACGACCGGGTGGGCGGCCAGGGCGCTGTTGCGTACGAGGGCACCGATCCGCAGCCCTCCGTCGGGGAGTTCCTCGATGCCGTCGAGCGGCAGCCGGGTGATGTCGATGAGCGTCTCGGGCGCCTCGATGCCTTCACGCATGAGGTCGACGAGGTTGGTGCCGCCGCCGAGGAACTTGGCGCCGGGTTCGGCGGTGATGCGCTGCAGGGCGGCGTCGACGTCCTGGGCGCTGAGGTAGCTGAATGTCTTCATGACGCGACTTCCTGGATTGCCTCGGCGATGCCGTTGTAGGCCCCGCAGCGGCACAGGTTGCCGCTCATCCGCTCGCGTATCTCCGCGGGCGTCAGTGTTTCGGCGGTGAGCCCCTCGGTGACAGCGCTCGGTGCGCCGGCGGCGTATTCGCTCATCATCCCGACCGCCGAGCAGATCTGGCCCGGTGTGCAGTATCCGCACTGCAGGCCGTCGTGGCGGACGAAGGCTTCTTGCAGTGGATGGCTGACGCCCTCGATCGTGGTGATCTCTTTTCCTTCGTACTGCACCGCCAGCGCCAGGCAGGAGACGATGCGCGCACCGTCGACCAGCAGCGTGCAGGCGCCGCAGGCTCCCTGGTCACAGCCCTTCTTGGTGCCGGTGAGCCACAGGTGCTCACGGAGCACGTCGAGCAGGCTGACCTGCGGCGCGACGTCCGCGATGTGGTCTTCGCCGTTGATCCGCAGTCGCAGCTCGGGCAATGGGGTCACGTCCTTGGAGGTGAGGATCGATGGCCGACAGCGGGGGGCGCCAGCCCTTGGGTGCCGTTGCGACGCAGGGTCTACGAAGCGGCCACGCCAGTGCTTGACGATTAAAGGAACCAGCAGTTCCTTTGTCAATCCCGTGGCTTCCGTGACTCCGGCGGTGTGTCAGTCTTGGAGCCATGTCGACGGAAGAGTCCGCCAACTCGAAACGGCAACGACCAGCAGGTGTCAGTCCGGGCCGGCCGCCGCAGGCCGCGCTCGCGGCGCGCATGCGCCACCTCATGTCGGTCGCCTGCGACGAGTTCGTCACACAGGGGTTCTCCGAGGCCAGGATCTCGCGCATCGCACAGGACGCCGGGGTGTCGAAGAAGACCATCTACGCCCGTTTCCCGACCAAGGACGCACTGCTCGTCGCCGTGGTCGAGGACCTCGCCGCGCGGACATGCACGGCCATGCTGGACGCCAAGACGACCATGACCGGCGAACCCGAGGAAGTGCTGACCAGGTTCGCGATGCATATAGCCCGCGACTGGATGACCCCACGCGGAGTGGCCATCTACCGGCTCGTCATCGGCGAGGTCGATCGCCTCCCTCAGCTCGCGGAGATCCCCAAGACAGCGATGGGGGTGATGCGCTCGACGCTCGAGACATACCTACGCGGGCAGGTCAGGGCCGGCAGGCTGGCGATTCCCGACCCCGAGGTCGCGTGCGGCCAGTTCAGGATGCTCACCTACGGCGAACTCGGCGAGCGCATGCTGCTCGGCGAGACGATCACCGAAGAGGAGATCGCGGCGACGATCGAGCGCGCGGTGAAGCTGTTCCTCGACGGCTACGCGGTCGAAAAGCGTGGCGCCGGCGAGGGAGAGCGGAAGTCCTGATCAGCCTCCGTCGAGCCGACAGCCGGGCGGTGGCTGAGACCCCGCCCGCGCCACCATCTCTGGCGCCGGCACGTCACCCGGATCAAGATGCTCAAGCACAAGATGTTCGGCCGGGCCGGCTTCCAGCTACTGCGAAAGTGAGTCCTGCTCGCAGGTTGCTCTCTTGCGCCGCGCGGTAGATCACGGGCGACACGAGAGAGGAGCCCGCATGGACTCCCGCATCCCGCGGCTGCGACGCAAGCCGGCACGCACCCCCTGCACGCCCCACCGAAGCCATTCCTTCGGCGAAGAACGACGCTGGTCTCCGACGCGGGTCGGATGAAGTACCCCAGTTACTGGGATTCGTCGCGTGATGTCGCGTGCCCCAGCCCAGAGCCGCGGCGATGCCTGGGGCAAAGGCGGCTTCGCTCGAAGATCACTTCTTGCCGGGCCTTCCACGATGCACGCAGCTCAGACGCGGCGCACGTTGAGCCCATGACCCAACGCGCGCTGAAGTGGACGGAATTGGTGCCGTATACCGTTGTCTCGTTACCCGTCGTTCGTGGAGGCCACCTGTGTCAGATGAGTCAGTGGAGACCATGCTCACCCACATTTCGCCAGACGGGGTCGCCTCAGGGAACGGCTATAGCCATGTGGTTGTGGGCGAAGGCCGACTGGTCGTCATCTCCGGGCAGGTCGCACTGGACGAACAGGGAAATGTGGTCGGGAAAGGCGACGCGGCTACCCAGGCCCGTCAGGTCTTCGAGAACCTGCGGCGCTGCCTGGCGGCAGGCGGCGCAACGTTCGCCGACGTCGCCAAGTTCACCTACTACGTCACCGACGTCGCCATACTGCCGGAGGTACGGGCGGCCCGCGACGCGCACATCGACACCGCGCGTCCGCCTGCCAGCACCGCAGTGCAGGTGGCCGCCCTGTACCGGCCGGAGCTCATGCTGGAGGTGGAAGCCCTCGCCATAATCCCTTGCTGACCCGGTGAGGCTGTGGCCGGGCGGTTGGACGGGTTACCACCGCAGGTCAGGGATGGTAACGGGCGACATCAAGCGAAGAATCTCAGGAGAGTCGACGCACTGCCGACGTTCCAGCCCGGCCGGCCCCTGTCGCACGGGGCGGCCGCACGGTTGAGGCAGTGGCCACGCCGCCCCGGCGGGCGGGCGTGCGCCACCCTCGCGGCCACTCCGCGCGCACCCGTCCGCCGTGCCCGTTCAGTGGCTCTGCCCGCGGAAGCGTTCGGGCCGGATGCCGGACTTGCCGGGGGCGATGACGCCGCGCGGGTCGAGGGCGTCCTTGACGCGCTCGTGGAACTTCAGCAGGGCGCCGTCGCCCCAGTTGTCGCGGATCAGGAGCCTGGTCAGGTCGAGGGTCTCCTGACGGGAATTCGGGTCGTGGGTGTCGTAGAGGAAGAGGCCGATGTGGTGCATCTCCCGCAGGCCGATGGTGAACTGCGCGGCGTAGTCGGTGCCCCACTCGTCGGTGCGCCGGCGAACCATCCGAACCGCCGGTCCAGGAAATCGCGTTCGATCCTGAGCCCGAAGGTCCGGCACGGCCGGTCCCATCCCTGCAACGCGTGCGCCCGGTCCGCGCGGTACACCGCCGCCCGCAGCGGCGAGGCCACCATCCGGTCCTCGCCCGACCAGGTCAGCACGCTGCCGGTGCAGGCCACGTTGACCTGGTAGGCGGACTCCGGCGCGGTCGCCTCGACCCGGACCTCGGTGTCGTAGGACAGCCACCCCACGGTGAGCGATCCGACACGGACCGCCTCGAGCCGCAGAGCGAAGCGGCTCCGGTCGCCGAGAACGTCGAGATCATGCGCGTGATACAGATCCGTGCCCACGGACCGCGCCTCATCGATGTCGGTGACACACTGCTCGGCCGCCGCCGTGGCGTACGGCTTTTTATTAGGCCTGCCCGGCGTCAGCCCGAGGTCACGCTCGCGGGTCGGTCAGCACCTTGTTGGCCAGACCCGAAAAGGATTACGCGTGCCCCGGCGGCACGACCGTCGTCCTGCGGTAGGTGGCGGGGCTGGTCCCGAAGCGGGACTTGAACGCCCGGGAGAAGTGGGAAGCGTCCTTGAACCCGACGCGCAGCGCGATGCCGCTGATGCTCTGCGCGTCGTGTCCGGCCCCCGACAGCATCGCGCGGGCGCGGTCGAGTCTCAGGGCGTAGAGCCATGCGCGCGGTGTGGTGTCGGCCTCGCGGAACAGCGCATGCAGATAACGCAGTGAAAAGCCCAGATCATGGCTGGCGGCCAGCAGCGTCAGGCCGGGGTCGTGGAGCCGGTCGGCGAGGTGGGCTTTGGCCCGGCGAAGATCACGTCGATGAACGGCCGCACTCGCTCTCCCTGAGACGTCCGAGCCCAGAGCGTCACACGCGGTGGCCAGGAGATCGAGAAGGTTCCTCATGAAGGACGCGGCCGTCGCCTCACCGAGGTCATGGCCCTGTTCGGCCAGGGCGCGCAGGACGGGACTGACGAAGGCGCCCGTGCCGCGCGCGGTCCGGAACGGCACGGCGGTGACGTGCTCGGCGACGGCGCAGCGGGAGGTGAGCATCGCGCGGGGTATCTGAAGGACCACCGAGCGGAACGGGCGATCGAAGCGGAACACGTAGGGGTGGGCACTGTCCACGAGAGCGAAGTCGCCCGATCCCACCTCGGCGGCGTGGTCGCCTTGCTGGAGCCTGGCCGATCCCTCGGTGAGCAGCGTCAGGAAGAAGTCCTCTCCCGCCGCCCTCCTGACCAGGTCAGGCGTACGAGCGGCCTCATGCGGATCCGCCCGCATGGTGCTGACCAGCAGCCCGCCCGTCACCTGGGCGACAGCGGATGCGGCGAAGCTGTGCTTGCCTGGGACGGGGACCGTGTCGGGCAGTGCGGCCGTGCGCATGGCGACGAACGCCGTACGGGTCACCTCGTTCCAGTAGTCCCACGGGTCATGGTCCAGGCCGAGCGTGGTGAAACGCCGCTCGGCGTCCGCACCGGCGTCGTCGCTGCGCTGTGGTGCCGGAAACGGCGCGCTCCCAGTCATGTCATGGATTCCCAGGTTTCCTTAGCGTGACCGCACGGCTCAGAGGATGCCACGCAGGGAGTGGCGCGAAAAGGGCCGTTCAGAGAGGAGTGACCGATGATCACCAATATCTTCTCGGAGCAGCGGAACGGGCTTCGTTTTGATGTGTTCGCGGGTTCGGAGGCGGCTCTGTCGCCGAACTGCGTCCTCATCAGCGGAGAGCACGACGCGATCCTGATCGACGTGCAGTTCGTCATCGACGAGGCACGCGAACTCGCCGACCGCGTTCGTGACAGCGGTAAGCAGCTCAAGGCGGCCTTCATCACCCACGCGCACCCGGACCACTACGGCGGCATGGGCGAGATCGCCTCCGCCTTCCCCGACGCCCGGATCCTGGCCCGGCAGGGCGTCATCGACGGGATCCTGGAGTGGCCGGCCAAGCGCCTGCACTGGCAGGAAGCATACGGAGACCAGATCCCGGACGAGATGCCGGTGCCCGAGCCGCTGACCGGGGACAGCTATTCCCTGGAGGGGCACGCAGTGGTGTTCGTGGACCTCCCGGTGGCCGAGACGGTGCACGCGACCGCCTTCCACGTGCCCGACGCGCAAGCCGTGATCGCCGGGGACCTGCTCAACCACCACTCTCACTGCTACATGGCGGACACCAACAACCCCGCGTCCTGGCTCACCGCCCTGGACCAGGTCCAGGCGCTCGGGGAACACCGGATCGTGGTCCCGGGCCATGGCCCGGTGGGCGGGGAAGAGGTGTTCGACGACACCCGTGCCTGGCTGGAGGACTACCAGGAGGTGGCCAGGCCACGGGTACCCGTCGCCGACATCGCCCGCGAAATGAGCCGCCGACACCCCGACCGTGCCCTGCCCATGCTGCTCTGGCTCACCCGAGGCCCCTCGTTCGGACTCGTCGGACCCAAGGAACTCGGAGTGCCGCCGGAGGTGCTCGGAGGCTGAGGCCGAGGCACCCCACCTTGCAGCCCCTCGCCTTGCACAGCAGTGGCGTGAGCGGCTACGCAGGCGGCGACGCACGTTGAGAGGCGCGGAATGCCAGGGGGGTCTGGCCGGTGTGGCGCTGGAAGAACTTGCCGAAGTGGGTGGCGCTGGTGAAGCCGAGGTGGGCTGCGATGGTGGAGGCGGGCTCTGTGCCGTGGGCGAGGAGTCGCTTGGCTTCCAGGACGAGGCGCTGGTCGAGGTAGTCCTTGGCGCTGAGGCCCGCCGCGGCCTGGGTGGCGCGGGTGAGGGTGCGGGTGGAGTAGCCGAGTTCGCGGGCGTAGTCGTCGATGCGATGGGTGCGGGAGAAACCTCGTTCGACAGCGTCGCGAAAGCGCAGGAAGGGCTCGGGGACGGATTCCGCGGCCTGGTCGTGCTGCCGCAGGTGGGCCAGGCGCAGCAGCACGACGTCGAGCAGGCGGTGCAACAGGGCGGTGTGCACCGGCAGCGGATGGCGGTCCCACTGGGAAAAGTCCGCGGCCAGTTGCTCGGCCGCGGCTGCCAGTACGGGGGCCTCCGAAGGATCGGGGCTGTACAAGGGCATCGGGGCGGAGCCGGTGCCGAGTCCGGCCAGTTCTGCGGTCTCGGGGGCGACGAACTCCTCCTGGAAGAAGATCAGGACGGCCTCGGCCTGCTCAGGGTTCTGCCACTGGTGCACCTGGCCGGGCCTGATCCACAGCCAGGAACCAGGCGGCAGTACGTATCCGGTGAAGTCGACGCGGTGGCGCAAGGTGCCGGCGGTGACCAGCATCAGGGTATGGAAGTCCTGCCGGTGCGGGGTGGCGATGTGCCAGGGCCAGTCACGGATGCGGTCGCGGAAGTCGGCCAGGGTCATGACCTCGATGCCCGCCGGGGTTCCGGCCGGAGGCTGGAAAGCCACCTTCGGCAGGCCCGTCTCCCGTCGACCGGGTTTCTGCCCCGCTTGTCGCCTGTGGACCATCACGAGACCGCAGCGTACCTCGCACGACCTCCGGTTCCGTCCCAGTATGGAGTTGTTCCAGGGGCGCGGGCCCGTGGGGATGGAAAAGCCGGCCGTGTCCGTTGCGGCCGATGGTCGGTCGTGAGCCGGCCATCAGCGATCCGCCCTCCCCGCGTCCCCTCATCACCACTCATCCGCAGTCCGACAGGAGCACAGTCATGCACGGCACCCTCACGGTCATCGACAAGGGCCAGGTCCGCATCCACAGCTACGTCTCGCCCGAGGACGGCCTGGGCGTCACCACCCAGCTGATCGAGACGCCGTCGCGGATCATCGCCGTCGACGCGCAGTTCGTCCTGGCCTACGCCGACGAGGTCGTCGCCTACGCCAAGAGCCTGGGCAAGCCGCTCGACCGCCTCGTCATCAGCCACGCGCATCCGGACCACTACCAGGGCGCGGCCCGCTTCGGCGTCCCCGTGCACGCGCTGCCGGAGACCACCGCGGAGATCGTCGCCATGGGCGCCAAGACGGACCTGCCCACCGGCGCCGCGATCCCGCTCGCCGACATGACTCCGACCGTGGAGATCATCCCGGGCACCGAGGTCGTCGACGGCATCCCGTTCGTGTTCGAGAAGGTCACCGGCGGCGAGATCCACACCACCCTCGTGATCAAGCTGCCCGAGCAGGGTGTCCTGGTCGCTCAGGACGTCGTCTACAACCACACCCACCTGTGGTTCCTGGACAAGGACTTCGACGGCTGGCAGGCCAACATCGACCGCTTCGCAGCCGAGACCGAGTACGACACCATCCTGCCCGGCCACGGCGAGCCGACCACCCCCGCCGTCTGGGCCGAGCTCACCGACTACGTCAACTCCGGCCGGGAACTGCTCGGTGACGACGGCGACGCCTACAAGAAGGCCATCACCGAGCGCTACCCCGCCTACCAGGGCGCAGCTCTCATCGACGTCGCCAACGCCTACATGTTCGGCCCCAAGAGCTGAAGTCCGCTCCGACCTTCCAGCACAGCGCCCACATCCCTGTAGAGAGAACATCGTGACTTCCCGCATGTCCGGCCGGCGCACGGCCACCCGTCGCATCCTCCTCGCCACGGTCGCCACGTCCGCCCTGCTGGGCGCCGCGACCGTGCCCGCCTTCGCCTCGTCGCCCGTCAGCGCGGGTCACGCCTTCGGGCACGTCGACGGCGCCCGGCTCGACCACCAGAAGACCGTTGCCGTACGCGTCCTCAAGGAAGCGTTCGAGCGGGGTGACACCACGGTCGTGGACAGGTTCGTGCGGGCCGACTACATCCAGCACAACCCCCTCGCGTCCGATGGCCCCGAGGCGTTGAAGAACTTCGCTGCCGGGTTGCATCAGCAGTTCCCCGACACCAAGTACGACGTCAAGCGGGTCATCTCCGAGAACGACCTCGTCGTGGTGCACTCCAACCTCGTACTGACGCCGGGAAGTCGAGGCTCGGCCGTCATGGACATTTTCCGGTTCCAGGACGGCAAGATCGCCGAGCACTGGGACGTGCTTCAGGACGTCCCCGGCAGCAGTGTCAACGGCAACGACATGTTCTCCACCATCAGCCGGCCGCAGACCGGACAACCTGGTCCGCGCTCGCTCACCGCCTCCAACAGGAAGCTCGTCATCAAGGCATTCGACCGGCTCATCGTCGACAAGGATCTGTCCGCCCTCGACACGTACTGGAGCGCCGGGTACCACCAGCACAATCCCGGCATCGCGGATGGTGCGGCCGGTGCGCGGGAGGGGCTCGGGGCGTACTTCGGGGCGTTCCCGGAGCTGGCCGTCTCCCGCAAGCGCGTGGTCGCCGAGGGGGATCTGGTCGCCGTCCACAGTCACTACGTGAACGCGCCCGGCGAGCGCGGGCAGGCCGTCGTGGATCTGTTCCGGGTACAGGGCGGGAAGATCGTCGAGCACTGGGACGTGCTGCAGGACGTGCCGGCCACCTCCGCCAACGGCAACACGATGTTCTGAATCTGTTGAATCTGAGGGGCGTTCAACGTCCGGACGCCCCTTTGTGTTCCAGTAGGTTCCTCGCCGGGCGGCGGGATCCCGCTTCCACCACGCCGGATCACGGCCGCTGCGGCTCACGGGTGGGGCCGACGACGGAAAGCAATCCGCCAGGTCGGTGATGTAGGTCCGCAGTCGCTGGCCTCATGGGGAGCACCGGCGCCGTGCCCGCCGCGTCGGCGGCGCCTCCCATCGGCGTGCTCCTGGCCGTCGGGAGCTTTTCGGCGACAGGGACGTCACCGCCGTCGACCGGTGGGTCGCCGCCGACTACCGCCGGCACAGCTCGGCCGCGCCCGACGGCCCCGAAGGACTGCGTGGGCTGATCGGGTCACTCACCGACGACGTCCGTCACGAGGTCGCCCGGGTCAGCGCCGAGGGCGACCTGGTCGCGGTCCACGGCGTCTACTACGGCTTCGGTCCGGACCCGATGGTCGCCTTCGACCTGTTCCGTGTCGCCGACGGCAAGCTCGCCGAGCGCCGGGACATCGTCCCCGCCATCCCGGACACCCTGCCGCGCGACAACGGCCTGTTCTGGTTTTGGCGTCGACGACGGCGTAGTCCGGCGCAACAGCCAGGGCCCCAACGGAGACACGCTCACCTACGAGGCGATCGCCGGCTCGGTGCGACCGAAGACGTCGCCATCGGCACGCCGTGACGATCGGGCCAGCTGGATCTCGTGCAATAGGCAGAGGTCAAGTCCGTCAGTGGAAACGACGGCTGACGCCGGTTTAGCCGCGGGGTGTCGGCGATGCGGTCAGAGCCTGGAGAAACAGGCCGCCTCCGAGGCACTCCGCTCGCCAACCGGCTGTCCTGCGGATGCTCGCCGACCGCGTGCGTCGCGGGCGCGCCTCAGATGCCGGCGCGAGCACTCCAAACTGCACCGTCCCAAGCGCTACAGCCGCCGCCTGCGACGGGTCTTCGGCATGTCCGCGCCGGTACACACACGGCGGCGGTGAACGGGTCAGGTGGAGTGTGAACGTGGCTGCCACGTTCCGGAAGCGCTCCGCCAGGGAGAGAAGCGGCGGCGGTCACCCGCCTGGGGAGGCGGTTCCAGCACCAGCTGGAACCGCCTCCGTCTCACGAGCCGGTTGAGGCCGGGACCGGGTCGAGGTGAGTGTGGAACCACGACAGCGCGGCGCCGCTGGATTCCTCGAAGTGCACCTTGTAGGCGTCGAAGTGACCGCCGGGCAGCAGCACCAGTTCCTTCGGGGCGAGGGCTCGCTCGAAGGCGGCCAGCTGGATGTCGGCCGGGACCACCGTCTCGCCGGTCTCGACGATCATCATGAGTGGCTTGGGCGAGACCCGGCCGATCCATACGCCCGGCTCGTACAGCCGCGCGGCCCGGCTGGAGCGCAACGTCACCGTGTTGTGCTCGCGGCCCGGGGGAACCAGGTCGTGGTAGAAGCGCACGGCGTCCGGGCTGTTGTACAGGGCCGGGTCGGTTGGATCGTCGCCGATGGAGGTCTGGTAGCGCAGTTCACCGCCGGCGGCCAGGGCGCGTTCGTCGTCGGCCTGGGCGAGCTCGAAGGCGGCGATGCGGTCCGGCGGGACCTTGCGCTGCCACTGCTCGAATCCGCTGATGGTGGGCACCTGCGACACCACGGCCTTGATCCGCACGTCGGTCGCGCCGAGAACGATCGCGTGACCGCCTGAGAAGCTCGAGCCCCACACTCCGATGCGGTCCTCGTCGACCTCCGGCCGGGCCTCCAGGAAGCTGATCGCGCGGCGCCAGTCCGCGATCTGACGCCAGGGGTCGACGTCGTTGCGGGGCTCGCCGTCGCTGGCGCCGAACGTGCGGTGATCGTGGACGAGCACCACGAACCCGGCGTCGGCGAACTTGCGCGCGTACGGGTCGAGGCCCATCTCCCGGTTGGCGCCGAATCCGTGCGCCATCGTGATCGCGGGGCGGGGGCCCTCGGCGTCCGGCAGGTAGAGCCAGCCGCGCAGAGTCACGCCCCCGTCCGCCGTGAACTCCACGTCGATGCGTTCTGTCATGGTCATTCGCCTTCCGTGAACTTGAAGTACTCGGCGGGGATGAGGCCGGCCTCGATGAGGGGTCCCCCGACCTTCGCGTTGATCTGCAGCACGGCGCCGATGGGCCGGTGGTGGATGGCGATCTCGGTGATGAGCCCTTCGTCATCACGCGTGAGGATCGTGATCCCCTTCATCTCGAAGCCGCCGAACGCGGCGGCCTCCCACTCCAGATACGTCCGCGGGCCGTCCTGCGCCTTCCGGACGAACTCGAGCCGCTCGTACACGGAGCTCACCGCGGTCATGAGGGCCTCGACGTGCTCCTTGCGCTCGACCGGCTTGGCGAGCGCGCTGGCCTCCATCCGCACGTTCGGCGAGAGCGCCAGCCCGAAGGACTCCTGGGTGCGCTGCTTGAACGCACTCGTCCAGGCCTCGGCCGGACGGTCGTCGGCGGAGTTCGACGCCTCGATGACCGAGGTGATGGCGGCGGCGACCGCCGCCGGGTTCTCGACGTGCGCCCAGTGACCCGCGCCGGCGATCGTCTGCGTGGCGGCGCCGGGGAAGCGGGGCGCGACATACGCGGAGACGATCTCTTCCGTGACGAAGGGGTCGTTCTCGCCGCGCAGGACGGTGACGCTCCCGTGGAACTTGCTGGGCTGCTGTCCGTCCGGGTGGCCGTTGTTCCATGCCGTCGCCGTGTCGGAGATCGTCGACGGGTCGACGCGCAGCGTCACTTGGGCGAGCCGGTCGTTCTCCTCGGCGGGGAACGCGGTGGCGAGCGCACTGCGGAAGGCGCGTTGCGCGTCGAGTCCGAGATCCGGTGCCTGGAAGGGGGCGATCTGCTCCGGGGGCAGGTGGGTGCCCGCCAGCGGGATCGGGTTGACCAGGACGAGCGAGCGCACCTGATCGGCCAGGCGGGCGGCGACGAGCTCGGCGATCTGACTTCCCATGCTGTGGCCGACGAGCACGACGGGGCCCTCCGTCGCGCGCACGACGGACTCGAGGTCGTCGGCCCAGCGGGCGAGCGTGAACGGCCCCTGATCTGAAGCGCGCGCACCCATGCCGGCGAGCTCGAACGCGATCGAGGGGATCGACTGCTCGTCGAGGACGGTGCGGACGCTGTTCCAGATGGGGCCGTCGTCCAGGTATCCGTGGACGAGCACCGCGGTCGGTGCGTGCGTCGCTGGGCTGTTCATCTCGTGTCTCCTTTGACGATCGCTCTCTTGCGGCGACGAACCGAAAGTCAGCGGCTCTCGAGATTCTCGGCCGACGCGAGCGCTATGACGTAAGCATAGGGTCTATGCTTACGTCAATGTCATCGCTCGGTGAGTGGCGGAATGAGGGCTGGTCCTTCCGGCTCACTCCGCGTTCCGGCCCAGAGCGGAAGCGACCACCCGAGAATCCGAGGAGTCCACCCATGACGTCGAACGCCTTGACCTACGCCGTGCACGTCGAGGACGGCATGCCGACCACCAACGCCGACGTGCCGCCCGATCAGGGGGAGCGTCGCTGGTCACCGACGTCGAGCGTCCTGATCTCGAACGGGGGAGAGTCGCTGCTGGTGGATCCGCTCTTCACGGTCGCGCAGTCAAAGGACCTGCTGCGTTGGCTCGGTGAGCGTGACGCCCCTGTGGCGAGCGTGTACGTCACGCACGGCCACGGCGACCACTGGTTCGGTCTCGGAGCCGTTCTGGAGCAGTACCCCGGCGCGCGCGCCTTCGCGCTGCCCGAGGTCGTCGAGGACATGGCCCACCAGTCCTCGCCCGAGGTTCTCAAGGCGGTCTGGCGTGCATGGTTCCCCGGCCAGCTCCCTGAGCACCTGGTGCTCGCCGAACCGCTCGCGGAGGAGGTCCTGACGGTGGGCGGGGCGGAGGTCCGTCCGGTCCGCCTGGGGCACACCGACTGCGACAACACGACCTGCCTGCATGTTCCCGACCTGGGGCTGGTCGTCGCGGGCGACGTGATCTACAACAACGTGCACCTCATGCTCGCCCAATCGGACGCGGACGGGCGAGCCGAGTGGCTGAGGGCTCTCGACACGGTCGAGGCGCTGGGGCCGACCGCGATCGTCGCGGGGCACAAGGATCCGGCTGCCGATGACGATCCGCGTCACATCGAGGAGACCCGACGCTACATCCTCGATTTCAACAGCGGGGTGCGTCGCACCGGCAGCACCCTCGAACTCTACGAGTACATGCTGGAGCGTCACCCGTCCCGCATCAATCCCGGTGCGCTGTGGGGCTCCTGCCGGGCAGCCAAAGGCTGAGTAGTCGGAGCGACGGTCGGTCGGCCTGCGGCGCGCTACGCGCTCGCGGCCGCCCGACGGGCCCGCGAGGCCCGAAGGTTCACGGCGTTACCGCAGATGCGCACGTCATGCCAGGCGCCGTTGTTGGGGTTCGTGCCATCGTAGAACGCAACCGAGCAGACCCGGTTACGGCACATCTTCAAACGACGCCACGTCCCCGTCAGTTGGGCGTTCGTGATCTCGTTGAGCACGGCCGCGACGACCCACGGGACGTCCTTGCCGCGCGGCGCCACCGAGAAGACACCATCGGCGTCGATCCGCACCTCGAGCGCGCCGCTCACCCCCTTCGGCGCGGATCGGGTCGGAGTGTCGCGCACCGCACCCGACACGGTCATCTGCAGCGACGCGCGCAGCTGTTGAAGCCGCACCAGCCCCGGTTCATCGACTTCGATCGCCGGCGCCTCCGCCCCCGTACGTCGACTCCATTCGTCCAGCGCGCCGGCGAGCCAAGACGTCGCGGAATCCGGCGTCGAAAGCAGGTCCTGAAGCGCGGGCTTGCCGGCGGCGCGGGTGTTCAAGACCTCCTGGACGAGGATGAGCGGTCCGGTGGCGAGGCGGTCGGTGTAGCGCTCGCTCGCGAGTTCAGACATAGGCATAGCTTATTAGCTCCAGTCTTCATTGGCGAGGAGAACGGGATCGCCGCCGAGAAGGACCCTAACGGCGACGCCGTGCGTTCGACGCGCTGGCGAGTGCGCGGCACAGTGCGGTGACCGTAAGAGCGGGGGCGCTGCACTTCACGCTCAGAGGCTATGCCTACGTCAGATGGCGCCGATCGTCGCGCACTGTCACCACGCGGGCCGACCATGTGAAATCGCTTGAGACGTCGCGCGATGCCCGAAACGCGTGGCGGCACGCGGCGAGCGCGGTGCCGGGAAGCGCCGACGGCGGCCACCCGGGCACCGAATTGGTCATCCCGCACCGTCGGCAGCGCGGCCAGACCGAACTCCCGGACTGGAAAGAGGGCCACAGTAGGTCCCACAAGCACGACCGCGCCCGGGTCGAGCACGTCTGCGCCCGCATGCTCCAAAATGAAAAGGGCGAGATCTGGCGTCCAGCCATCGCCAAGGTCAAGTTCCCCAAGGGTGCCGGGCCCCACGCCCCACGGCATGCCTACGCATCTCTGCCAGTAGCCGCAGGGGAGTCCGTTAAGGTCGTGTCGGAGCGGTTGGGGCGCACCAACGCCGCGATGACCCTGAACGTCTACAGCCATCTCTTCCCTGAGTCGGAGGAACGAGCCAGGGCGGCTGTGGACCGGGCGTTCAGCGCCCTGACGGGGGAATGTGCCCTGGATGTGCCCTCTTGGTCGGAGGATCAAGAGAATGTGCAGGTCAGCGACGCCATGGGAGCATAGTGCGATTGAGAGTGGAGTTCACGACCGAGCCCTTCGATCTCGACGAGGCCCCGGCGCACGCGCTCGTGGCGCGGGAGGTCGTCGAGGCGGCCGATCTGGACGCGGTCGACGTCGGCCCGTTCGGCAACACGGCGGAGGGGCGGGCCGACGCCGTGCTCACGGCCGTGGACGCCCTGCTGCGCCGGACCCTGGAGTCCGGCGCCACTCGGATCTCGCTCCAGGTCAACGTGATCGGGGAGGGCGGCGAGTGACCGGCGCCGGCGACGAGGGCTTCGTCGCGGCCGTCAAGCCGCTGGTCGACGCCATGGGCGGACTCATACTGCCGCCCGGCGAGGCCGGCCCCGACGACGTCGTCCTGTCCTGGGAGGGCGCCGACGTCGTCGCCGTACGGCTGCCGCAGCTCGCCGAGTCGCTGGATCACATCCTCGCCGCGATGGAGCGCCAGAAGGGCCGGCCGCTCGCCGACCTCGACCGCAAGGCGAAACAGGAGGTCGTACGCGTCCTGGAGGCGCGCGGGGCCTTCTCCGTGCGCCACGGCGTGGAGACCGTCGCGACCGCCCTCGGTGTCAGCCGCTTCACCGTCTACAACTACCTCAACCGCGAGAAAGAGGCCTGAGGGGCGACGTCGTCCCGCCGGGCGGTCGCGGTCGCGGCGCCCTCGCCGTAACCGCGATTTTTCAACAAACTGTTGACGCGGTGTCGTCGCGGGGCGTTAGCTTGCCGTAGCCAGTCCAGCACCACGGCGACGGAGGCTCCCGTGACTTCGCGTTCCTCGACACCGGGCCTCGCCCGTTTCAACGCCCTGGAGGAGCACGCGGCCGCCGCCGCGCTCCACGAGGCGTGCGCCTCGGCGGAATGGGGGCGCAGACTGCTCGCCGGCCGCCCCTACACCGCCGTCGAGGACCTCCTCGCCGCCAGCGACGCCGCCATGGCCGAGCTGGGCGAGGCGGATCTGGCGGAGGCGATGGCCGGGCATCCGCCGATCGGCCGCCCGAAGCCGGGCGACCCCACCTCGGCCCGTGAGCAGCGCGGCATGGCCGGCGCCTCCGACGCGCTCAAGGCCGAGATGCTCGAACTGAACCTGGCCTACCAGGAGAAGTTCGGCCATGTCTTCCTGATCTGCGCCACCGGCCGGACCGGCGAGCAGATGCGCGACGCCGTCCGGGACCGGATCGGCAACGCGCCGGAGCGGGAACGCGAGATCGTCCGCACCGAACTGGGCAAGATCAACCGCATCCGCCTGGCCCGGCTCGTCGACGTCGAAGAGGAAGCCCGCTCATGAGCACCCGTACGACCGCCTCGGTGTCCACGCACATCCTGGACACCTCCGTCGGCCGCCCCGCCGCCGGCGTCGCCGTCCGCGTCGCCGCCCGCTCCGGACGGGAGGCCGAGTGGCAGGCCCTCGGCGGCTCGGCGACCGACGCCGACGGCCGCTGCAAGGACCTCCCGGCCCTGCCGGAGGGCACCACCCACGTACGCCTCGACTTCGAGGTCGAGCCGTACCTCGCACAGACCGCCGCACAGCCCGTGCGGACGCAAGCCGATGCGCAGCAGGACGCCCCCGCGAACCGGGACAGCGGTGCCGTGTTCTTCCCCGAGGTCGTCATCACCTTCGCGGTGACGCCCGGCGAGCACTACCACGTACCGCTGCTGCTCAACCCGTTCGGCTACTCCGTTTATCGAGGGAGCTAGCTATGCCCATCCTTGGACCGAACCAGTACGGCAAGGCCGAGAACCGCGTCGTACGCATCACGCGGGACGGTGCCACCCACCACATCAAGGACCTCAACGTCTCGGTGTCGCTGAGCGGCGACATGGACGAGGTTCACCTCTCGGGCTCGAACGCGAACGTCCTGCCGACGGACACCACCAAGAACACGGTGTACGCCTTCGCCAAGGAGCACGGCATCGACTCCGCCGAGCAGTTCGGCATCCACCTCGCCCGGCACTTCGTGACCTCCCAGCCGGCCATCCACCGGGCCCGCATCCGCATCGAGCAGTACGCGTGGGAGCGCGTCGAGCACGGCGGCGAGGGCGCGCACTCCTTCGTCCGCGCGGGCCAGGAGACCCGGCTGACCCAGGTCACCTACGACGGCTCGGCGTGGGAGGTCGTCTCCGGCCTCAAGGACCTCACGGTCATGAACTCGACCGACTCCGAGTTCTGGGGCTACGTCAAGGACAAGTACACGACCCTGCCCGAGGCGCACGACCGCATCCTCGCCACCGACGTCTCCGGCCGCTGGCGCTTCAACTGGACCGACGACGAACAGCCGGCCCCCGACTGGGAGGCGTCCTACGCGCAGGTGAAGCAGCACCTGCTCCGGGCCTTCGCCGAGACGTACTCGCTCTCGCTCCAGCAGACCCTCTACCAGATGGGCGCGCGGATCATCGACCACCGCGAGGAGATAGACGAGGTCCGCTTCTCCCTCCCGAACAAGCACCACTTCCTGGTGGACCTGGCCCCGTTCGGCCTCAAGAACGACAACGAGGTGTACTTCGCCGCCGACCGCCCCTACGGCCTCATCGAGGCCACCGTCCTGCGGGACGGCTGCGAGGCGCGGATCCCGGCCGACCTCACCAACCTCTGAGAGATCCCGAGCGACTTCCGAAGGACGAACCAACCATGGCAGCAACCCAGCGCCTCGTCATCGAGAACGCGGCGATCGCGACCGTGGACGCGCGGGACACCGAGTACACGTCCGGTCACGTGGTCGTGGCGGACAACGTCATCGAGTCGGTCGGCGAGGGCCGCGCCCCCGAGGGCCTGACGGACGTCGTACGCCGGATCGACGCCACCGGCCACCTGGTCACCCCCGGCCTGGTCAACACCCACCACCACTTCTACCAGTGGATCACCCGGGGCCTCGCCACCGACCACAACCTCTTCGACTGGCTCGTCGCGCTCTACCCGACCTGGGCGCGCATCGACGAGCGCATGACGTACGCGGCGGCCCAGGGCTCGCTCGCCATGATGGCCCGCGGCGGGGTGACCACGGCCATGGACCACCACTACGTCTTCCCCCGGGGCTCCGGCGACCTGTCGGGCTCGATCATCCGGGCGGCCCGCGAGACGGGCGTCCGTTTCACGCTCGCCCGTGGCTCGATGGACCGCAGCGAGAAGGACGGCGGCCTCCCGCCGGACTTCGCGGTCGAGACCCTGGAGGGTGCGCTCGCCGCCACCGAGGAGACGGTGAAGCGGCACCACGACGCCTCCTTCGGCGCGATGACCCAGGTCGCCGTCGCCCCCTGCTCGCCCTTCTCGGTCTCCACCGAACTGCTGCGCCAGGGAGCCGAGTTGGCCCGTCGCCTCGGGGTGCGGCTGCACACTCACGGCTCGGAGACGGTGGAGGAGGAGAAGTTCTGCCACGAGCTGTTCGGCATGGGCCCGACCGACTACTTCGAGTCCACGGGCTGGCTCGGCGAGGACGTGTGGATGGCCCACTGCGTCCACATGAACGACTCCGACATCGACGCCTTCGCCCGCACGGGGACGGGTGTCGCCCACTGCCCCTCCTCCAACGCCCGGCTGGCGGCCGGTATCGCCCGCGTCTCGGACATGCTGGCGGCCGGCGTCCCGGTCGGCCTCGGCGTCGACGGCACCGCGTCCAACGAGTCCGGCGAACTCCACACCGAGCTCCGCAACGCGCTCCTCGTCAACCGCCTCGGCGCCCACCGCGAAGCCGCCCTCACCGCCCGCCAGGCCCTCCGGCTCGGCACCTTCGGCGGCGCCCAAGTCCTGGGCAGGGCAACGGAGATCGGCTCCCTGGAGCCCGGCAAGCTCGCCGACCTCGTCCTGTGGAAGCTGGACACCCTCGCGCACGCGTCGATCGCCGACCCGGTGGCCGCCCTGGTCCTCGGCGCGGCGGCCCCGGTGACGGCGTCGTTCGTGAACGGCCGGCAGATCGTGGAGAACGATCGCCTGCTGCACGTCGACGAGGACGAGATCGCCCGCTCCACCAGGGAGGAGGCGCGGCGGCTGGCACGGATCGCCGCCGAGGCCTGACCCGCTGAACTCTGGTCGAGGGGGACGGCCCTCGACCAGAGCCGTGGACCTCGGCGAGGTCCACGGCGGCCGTCTCCGGGGCGCGCACGAGAGTTGCGCGCCCCGGAACGGTCCCAGGACGGCCGAGACCCGTCAGGAGAGTGCCGCGAGCCGGTCCCTGACCTGGGTCGCGACCGTGTACGTGTCCCCGGTCGGCTCGGTCGCGAGCGTCCCCGGGTTCCGCGCCCAGCGGTCCTCCAGGGCGAACCAGTCGATCTTCGCCGGCGCCCGGCCCGCGGCCAGCGCGGTCCTCAGCTCCGCGAAGTACGTCGACCAGCGCAACCGGTAGAGTCCGCCGACCAGCCCCGCCCACTCCCGGTTGGCGTAGTCCCGCAGCCCCGCGTCCGCGCCCTCCCGCGTCCCCCACACGGTCAGCAGCGACAGGTTGTCGTACGCCAACTGGTCACGCTCGGCCGCGTCCGCTCCCCAGGACCGGGCCTGGGCGACCCAACGGCCCAGCAGATGACGGGAGTCGGTGGCCACCAACGCGTCCAGCAGGTCCATCAGCGACAGCCAGTCCCCGCTCGACCTCGCGAACGCCGCCGCGTCCCCGGCGTCGTACGCCGCCTTGATCTTCGGCAGCATCACCCGGCTGCGGTTGGCGAGGGCCTGGCGTGCCACGTCGAGAAGATCACGGCGGTACGCAGCCGAGACGCGCAACTCGGGCCGCACCTTCAACAGTTCGGTCAGCGCGGGCTCGAAGTCCGCCGCGCTGTAGCGGAGTTGCTTCGGCGACCAGCGGCCGGCCCGTACGACGTTCAGCGCCGGCCGGGCGCCGAACAGGCCGTCCGCGCCCTCGCTCCAGGAGTCGGCGCGGGTGGTGCCGTACGCGGTGCGGCGCAGGACGTCCCAGGCCGCCTCGGCATGCGGATCGCGGGCGCCGTACCGGGCGTGCGCCCACTCGGCGAACCAGCTCTTCAGATCCAACTCACCCTCCCGCCAGGCGAGTTCGGAGAAGAGCGCGAAGGCGGCCGGGTTGTTGTCCGCCGCCTCCGGCATCAGCGCGATCCCGCGCAGCCTGCTGCCGTCCTTGGTGCGCCACTTCTCGTACAGCGCGGCCCAGTCCGGGGTGTTGGCGCCGAGCGCGGTGTGCCCGCCGAAGTTCCAGATCGAACCGAAGGCGTACGGAGTGTCGCCCCAGTCGGCCTCGCGGTCGGTGACGGTGGGGAACCGGTCGGACAGACCGTCGACGACGAGCATGCGCTCCTTGTCGACGGCGTCGACGATCGCGCGCGGCGGGTTGTGCTGCCAGCCGAGGATCACCCAGGTGGCCCCCGCGTGAGCCCGCTGGAGCGCCCTCTCGACGCCCTTCGCCGCGTCGGCCACGGGCACGTCCCCCGGGTCGCCGCCCTCGTGCAGCAGATCCATCTTGTACAGCGTCGACGGACCGAACAGCTCGTCCTGGACCCGGTAGAAGGCCGCCGCCACCCGCGCGAACTCGTCCCCGCGCGGGTCCAGCCAGTCGGGGCGCGCGAAACCCATCCACTCGCCCTGCGGCACGGTCCGCGCCCCCGGGACCCGCTCCGCGAAGCCCGGCGGGACGGTCCCGAAGTAGCCCGGGAACACCGGTGTCATCCCCAGCTCACGCGCCCGGTCGGCGATACGGCGGCCGAGCACGGCCCGCGCGTCCAGGAGCTGCCGGGAGACCGGGGAGGGGAAGGCGGACAGGTTCTGCAGCAGCCACCACGGCTGGTGGGCGGGGCCCGGCACCCACGCCCGCAGCTCCTCCTCCCCGTACCCGAACTCCTGGAACACGCGGTGGTACAGCGCGTCCGCGCCCGCGTAGACGAGGACCTCGTTGTAGCCGTGCAGCGCCAGCACGTCCAGCTCGCGCTCCCAGTACGGCCAGTCCAGGTAGGCGCCCGTGTAGCCGTCGTTGGTGTCGTTGAGGGCGAAGCGGTGCACGACGTTCGCCCGTCGGCTCACCGTCCCGTCGAGGCCGGGGAGCTCGCGCGGCAGGAGGTTCGTCTGCTCGCCCGCCCAGTTGATCTCGGCGTACGCGACATGCCTCAAGTACCAGTTCAGGCCGGTGAGTTGCGTCGCCGGAGTGTCACCGGCGACGGTGATGCGCCCGGTGCTCCCCGATACGCGGAAGGTGTCCTTCTCCTTGCCCTCCGTGAAGATGATCTGCCGCCAGTGGTCCGGCAGCAGCCTTCTGGCGGCCACCGAGGCCGTGCGTTGTGCCTTGTCGGTGCGGGGTGCGTCGTCCGAGTGGACGGCGCGGGCCGAGGTGCAGGCGGCCGCGGAACCGGCGGCGAGCGCGGTGAGCAGGGCACGGCGAGCGAGCGGCATGGTGTCTCCGGGGATGCGGTGGGGGTACGCAGGGGGAGGAATACCCGCCGACACCCCACTTGCGCGCGGACATGCGGCCACATGGGGGAGAACCTGACGTGAACGGCTCCTTCCTACGTCAATATGAGTAGATTTCTCGGTCCCTGCACCACTTCGGGAACCGCTCCCCGCCTCCGACGCGTTGTCGGGAAACAGGGATTTATCCGAAAGATCGCTTCGCGTCCGGTGGGGGCCGGTACCGGCGGACAGGAACCGGTAAGTCCGGTTGTGACCGTGCGCGGAGCCGGGGGACAGAACGGGGACACCCATGGTGCATCGACACCATCGCGAGACCTACTACGTCGTCAACGAGGGCCGGATCCTGGAGTTCGAGAAGGGGGCGGCGGTCGCGCGCGTACCGAGCGCGACCGAGCAGCAGATGGCCTTCCGCTTCTCCCGGTTCGGCGAGAAGGGAGTCCAGCTCGACGAGGAACTGCTCGGCAAGCTGGCCGTGGCCATGACCACGGGCACCGGCGGCGCCGACCCCGACTCGGGGGAGCCCGGGGCGTCGGTCCCGGCGGGGTTCACCTATCTCGGTCAGTTCGTCGACCACGACCTGACCCTGGACCGCACCCAGGTGGGACTGGGCGAACCGGTCCCGGTCGAGGACCTGGTGCAGGGGCGCAGCCCCGCCCTCGACCTGGACTCGCTCTACGGCATGGGCCCGCGCCACGCGGGCAGTGCCCGCTTCTACGAGTCCGACGGCCGCCTGCGGATGGGTACCACGCTCGGCGTGCCCTTCCCGCCGGAGTCGACGTCCAACATCGACCACGCGGGCTTCGACCTGCCGAGGGCCGGCGAGGCGGCCGGGGGCACCCGGGCCGACAGGCGCGCCCCGCTCATCCCGGACGCGCGCAACGACGAGAACCTCGCGGTCGGCCAGCTCCACCTGGCGTTCATCCGCTTCCACAACCGTGTCGTCGACCTCCTCGCCGAGCGCGGAGTGCCCGAGCACCGGCTGTTCCAGGCGGCCCGGGACATCGTCGTGAAGCACTACCAGTGGGTGCTGCGCACCGACTTCCTGCCGCGCATCGTCGACCCGGACATCGTCGAGCGGGTCTTCACCCGGGGGCGCAAGCACTTCGAGCGGCCCGGATACGTGCGCCCCGGCGACTTCCCGACGATGCCCATCGAGTTCTCGGTGGCCGCCTACCGCCTCGGCCACAGCATGGTGCGCGGGGCCTACCAGTGGAACAGCGTGTTCCGCGCGGGCGGCCCGGGGCCGATCGCCTCGCTCGGCCTGCTGTTCCGCTTCAGCGGCACGGCCGGCAACCTCACACCGGGCCCGGACGACCTGAGCGACCTCGACGACCCGAACTCCGGGGAGAACCTGCGGCTGCCGAGCAACTGGATCGTCGACTTCCGTCGGCTGTTCGACTTCGGCGAGATCGGCCGTGACGACCTGGTCGTGCCCGAGGCCGAGTTCAACGTGGCCAAGCGGCTCGACACGCTCCTCGTCGACCCGTTGTCCACGCTGCCCACCGGCACCTTCGACGGTCGAGGCCGCCCGGCCCCGCCGCCGATCCAGCGCAACCTCGCGTTCCGCAACCTGGTGCGGGCCTCGATGGTCGAGCTGGCCACCGGGCCGCAACTGGCCGCCCAGATGGGTTTCAAGCCGCTGACGGAGGACCAGATCCTGCGCGGCAACGGCGGAGCCGCACTGGAGGGGCTCTCCGACACCGAGCGCGCCCAGCTGGTGGAGCACACCCCGCTGTGGTTCTACGTGCTGCGCGAGGCCGAGGTGAACGAAGCACGCCCCGGCAGCCTCACCGGTGTCGGCGGCACCCTCGTCGCGGAGGTGTTCCACCGGGCGATGGAGGGCAGCCGGAGGTCGATCGTGAAGCACCCTGGCTGGCGCCCGAGCCTCCCGTCCCACCGCAAGGGCAGGTTCACCATGGCGGACCTGCTGCTCTTCGCCTTCGAGAACGACCCGGAGCTGCTGAACCCGCTGGGATGAGCGGCCACCAGTCGTGAGCCCCGGCGTCGCGAACCGTGAGCGAGAGCCCATGGTCCGCGACGCCGGGGACCAGGTCGGCTACGCCCGTCTCGGTGAGGCCAGCAGATACCGCTCGCGTGTGCGTGGGTCCGTGTGCTCGCCCACCTGCCAGCCCGCCTCCACCAGCGTCGCCCCGCAGGCCCGCAGCGCCTCCGCGTCGGGCTCCCGCACGGCGACGGCCTCGGGCTGGGGCGTGGCCCGCACGCGGTAACCCCCGCCCGCCGGGTCCGTTCCGGCGGGCCGGTGGCCCGCGGCCTCCAGTGCCAGTGCGGCGGCCTGCACGAGATGCGTGCGCTCCCAGCCGCAGGGGCGGTCCGTGGCGCCGTCGGTGTTGGTCATCCGGCGCAGCTCCAGAAGCCCCTGCCAGGCGCTGTGGACCTCACGTGCCCGAGCCGGTCCGGTGGCGGCGGCCTCCTCACCGCCGACCCGCGCGGCGAAGACGCCCGTACCGACGGGAGCGGTGTCCGTCCGGGCCGGCTCGCGGGGGGCCGTCTCCGGGACCGGTGCAGGTGCCGTCTCCCGTATGCGGTGTCCGGCCGGGGTGAGGAAGTGGTCGTGCGGCGGGCGCGGATGCCGGAAGGCCAGCCCCCGCTTCACCAGGGCCGCGAGCTGGTACTCCGTGCCCGTCAGGCGCCCGGTCACGGGGTCGGCGGCGTCGATGATCCGCCGCTGCGCGGCGGTCGGCGGTCGTGTCACGGCACCCTCCCTCACCTCGCCCGGCCGTGGGCCCCCGCCCGAACCGGTTGTGGTCCGACCCTTCTGAAGGCTACGAGGGGGGTCTGACATTCCACCCCGCGACGACCGGCCGCCCGTGCTCCGTGCCGAGTCGGCAGACCGTGCCCGTGGCCAGCTGGAACAGCGCGCCCCCGGAGGCGGGCAGTCCGAGATAGCGGGCGGTGAGGACCCGCAGGAAGTGCCCGTGGGCCACGAGCACCACGCTCCCCTCGTTGTTCCCCAGTGCCGCGTGCGCCTTCGCCAGCATGCGGTCGGCCCGCGCGCCGACCTCCTCCGGGCTCTCGCCGGGGTGCTCCGGCGGTCCCGGTGCGACCCCGTCCGTGAACAGGAACCAGTCCGGCCGGGTGCGGTGGATCTCCACGGTCGTGACGCCCTCGTACCCGCCGTAGTCCCACTCGACGAGGTCGGCGTCGACGCGCGCCCCGCTGAGCCCGGCCAGGTCGGCCGTCTCCCGGGCCCGCTTCAGCGGACTCACGAACACGGCCCCGACGCGGTGCGAACCGAGCAGCGGGGCGAGGCCGCGTGCCTGCTCGCGGCCCCGGTCCGTCAGTGAGATGTCGGTCCAACTGGTGTGCTGCCCGGACAACGACCACTCGGTCTCACCGTGCCGCACAAGAAGAAGATCACCCATGCCCCCAGGCTACGAGCCCCCGGCGGCCGACGGCGTCCGTCTCTCACAGGGCACGGGCCCACCGCTCCAACTCCGCGAACTCCGCCTCCCGCAGCCCCCGGCGCGGATCGATGCGCAGCAGCAGCGCGGCGGTGTCGTGGTGCTCGGCCACATGGCGTGCGTCGAGATCGGTGATCATGTCGTCCACCCAGACGAACGGTCGTCCCGCCGCCCACCGCAGGACCTGCCGGGTCTTCCAGTACAGCCCGTCGGGGTCCTCGGTGAAGAGGTCGGTGAACTCGATGACCGGCAGATCGCGGGGCAGCCCGATCACGGGGCCGATCATCGCGTTGGCCTCGTGCATCCAGGTCGTCGCCCACGCCAACTCGTAGGGCAGCGCGAGGAGTCGCTCGCCGTGCGCCGGATTGAGGCGGACGCGCAGGCCCCGGCGCAGCCGCCGGGAGCCCGGTTTCTGCCGGGCGGACCAGTTGGCGGGGCGCATCCGGTGGGTCACATAGCCGTCAGGACGCCACCACCGGGCGCCGAAGGGGTTGAGGGGGCCGTCTACGTCGAGGAGGAGCAGCGGGCGATCGGTCATGGGGAAGGGCTACCCATGCCGGGTGGGCACCGATGCCCGCACACCCGCGTACGCCGACGCCCCGGTCCACGTACGCGACGGTGCCGTACCGCCGCCGACGGCCACCGGTACGGGTCGTCGAGGACCGTGGGTACCGGCCGTCGGCGACCGCGGATTCGGCAGTCGGCTACTGTCGGTATCCGCTCAGGAAGCGGCCGATCCGGCTGATCGCCGCGTCCAGGTCGTCGGCGTGGGGGAGGGTGAGGATGCGGAAGTGGTCGGGGGTCGGCCAGTTGAAGCCGGTGCCCTGGACGACCTGGATCTTCTCGCGGAGGAGGAGGTCCAGGACGAACTTCTCGTCGTCGTGGATCCGGTGGACCTTGGGGTCGAGCCGGGGGAAGGCGTAGAGGGCTCCCTTGGGCTTCACACAGGAGACGCCGGGGATCTCGTTGAGCTTCTCCCACACCACGTTGCGCTGCTCGTGCAGGCGGCCGCCCGGTGTGGTGAGGTCGGTGATCGACTGGCGGCCCCCGAGCGCGGCCTGGATGGCGTACTGGGCGGGCGCGTTGGCGCACAGCCGCATGGAGGCCAGCATCGTCAGGCCCTCCAGGTAGTTGCGGGCGTGCTGCTTGGGGCCGGTGACGACCAGCCAGCCGGAGCGGAAACCCGCGACGCGGTACGTCTTGGAGAGCCCGCAGAAGGTGAGGACGACCAGGTCGGGGGCGAGCGCGGCGGCCGAGTGGTGGACGGCGTCGTCGTACAGGATCTGGTCGTAGATCTCGTCGGCGAAGACCATCAGGCCGTGGCGGCGGGCGAGGTCGAGGATGCCCTCGATGATCTCCTTGGGGTAGACCGCGCCGGTGGGGTTGTTCGGGTTGATGATGACGACGGCCCTGGTGCGGTCGGTGATCTTCGACGCCATGTCGTCGAGGTCCGGGTACCAGTCGGCCTGTTCGTCGCAGAGGTAGTGGACCGCCTTGCCGCCGGCGAGGGTGGTCACCGCCGTCCAGAGGGGGAAGTCGGGGGCGGGGATCAGGATCTCGTCGCCGTCCTCGATCAACGCCTGTACGGCCATGGAGACCAGCTCGGAGACGCCGTTGCCGAGGAAGACGTCGTCCACGTCGACGTCGAGGCCGCGCTCCTGGTAGCGCTGGGCGACCGCGCGGCGGGCCGAGAGGATGCCGCGCGAGTCCGTGTAGCCGTGGGCCTGCGGGAGCATCCGGATCATGTCCTGGATGATCTCCTCCGGCGCCTCGAAGCCGAAGAGCGCGGGGTTGCCGGTGTTGAGGCGCAGGACGCTGTGGCCCGCCTCCTCCAACGCGTTGGCGTGCTCGATCACGGGGCCGCGGATCTCGTAACAGACCTCGCTGAGCTTGCTCGACTGCCGGAACTCCATGCGCCCTCGCCCTCCGGTTGTTGTGTTGCTTGGTTTTACCAAGTAGGTGCTTGGAAAGTCCAACGACATGTCTAGACTGCGTCCCATGTCACCTCGCCGAAGCTACGACCAGTACTGTTCCGCCGCGCGGGCGCTCGACCTCGTCGGTGACCGCTGGACCCTGCTGATCGTGCGCGAACTGCTGGCCGGGCCGCGCCGCTACACGGATCTGCACGCGGACCTGCCGGGCGTCAGCACGGACGTGCTGGCGTCGCGGCTGAAGGACATGGAGCGGGACGGTCTGTCGACGCGGCGTCGGCTGCCGCCGCCGGGGGCCGCGTATGTGTACGAACTCACCGACCGGGGGCGCCAGTTGCTGCCGGTGCTGCAGGCGCTGGGGGCGTGGGGGGAGTCGGCGCTCGGGGAGCGCCGGGCCACGGACGCGGTACGGGCGCACTGGTTCGCGCTGCCGCTGCTGCGGGCGCTGCGCGGTGCGGGCGCCGGGCTGGTCGAAGTCCGGCTGGAGGAGGGGGCGTTCCATGTGTGGGCCGGTGCGGAGGAGGGGCCGGTGTACGGGGACGGGCCCGCGCCCGGGGAGGCGGACGTACGACTGACCCTCGACGCCGACACCTGCGGTGTGCTCGGGCGGGGGGAGTTGGGGTTGCGGGAGGCGGTTCGGGTGGGGCGGGTGGAGGTGCGTGGGGAGGGGGCGTTGGCCAAGGAGTTGCGGGAGGGGTAGGGGTGGGGGCCGTTTGCGCGCCGTCGCCGGGTGCGGGTGCGTGGGGCTTCTCGCGCAGTTCCCCGCGCCCCTGAAAAGCAGGGGCTGCGCCCCGTGCTTTTCAGGCCCGCAGTCCGGTTGCTTTTCAGGCCCGCGGGGCCGTGGTCTTTCCGGCGCAGGCGGCCGTTGCCTTTCAGGCCTCGGACGCCTGGTGCTTTTAGGGGCGCGGGGAACTGCGCGACCAGCCCCCACGCACCCGCACCCGACAGCGGCGCTCAACGGCCCGTGGCGGCAGCCGTTACGCGCCCGGTGGCGGTGGGACGTGCCGTGGTCGGCCCGACCCGCGCGTCAGCGTGTACCCGCCGATCCCCGCCAGCGCGGCCAGCGCCGCCCCCAGGGCCGTCCACACCCAGCGGTCGCTCCACCAGCCGGAGGCCCACCCGTCGTCGGGTTCGAGGGAGGAGAGGACGGCCCCGGCCGAGGAGTCCTCCTCGTCCTCCTGCTCCGACGTGACGGCGATCCCCGGCACCAACGGCTCCGCCAGCGCCCCGTCGACCGCCGCCGACCCGCCGACGTCCTTGGAGTCGACCTCGACCTCCGCCCCGACCGGCAGTCCCAGGTCCGCCGTGGCCAGCCGGGTCGTGGTCAGCCGGAGGTAGTACGTGCCCGGCAGGGGGTCGTCGGCCCACTCCTCCGACCAGGCGCGGACCGTACGCAGGGTGCACGACAGCTCCACGGTGCCGGCCCCCGCCCCGGCGGTCCGCGTCTGCGCGCCGTACTGGCAGGCCTGGCGGCGCCGCAGCCCGTCGTACACGTCGATCTGCCAGGTCGAGGAGGACGCGGCCCCCTCGGGCAGCTTCACGCTCGCCCGCACGTTGGGCCGCTGCCCCGCGTCGGCCGGGAACGACCAGTACAGGTAGTCCCCGGTCGAGGCGCTCGCCGTCGCGGTCTGCCCCTGCTCGAACTCCGTGGCCGTACGGAAGGAGGTGCCCGCCTCGGTGGGCGCGTCACCGCCGTCCGAGGGGCTCGCGGAGGGCGTGGAGTCCGCGACGGCCGGGGAGACCGCCAGGCCCAGCGCCAGCAGAGCCGCGCTCAACACACGTGTGATCCGCATCAGTTGGTCCTCCAGACCGCGACCCGCCAGCGTGACAGCCAGCCCCACAGCACACCCGCCAGGAACCCGACGAGCACCAGCACTCCGAGCAGCCACCAGCCACGGCCGAGGCCGAAGGAGGCCACGTCGGCGGCCTGGTCGGGACCGTCCACGACGTCGACGGTGATCTCCAGCGGCAGTCCGGGCGTGGTCTTCACACCGCTCGCGGGCGAGTAGGAGTGGGTCACCTGGAGGCAGACCGTCTCGGCGGTGTCCTCGTCCTCCTCGTCCTCGGCCTCCGGCTTCGGGTGGCGCAGACCCGTGGAGATGACATCGGTACGGCCCGTGCCGGCCGCCTCGCCGCGTACGATCTCGCGGTTCTTGGTGGTCACCGCGCGCAGCAGGACCCCGTAGTCCGGGTTGACGTCACGGTCCGCCGCGACGCTCACCGAGGCCCGCAGCTCCTGGCCCGGCTTCACGTCCACGCGGTACCAGCGCTCCTTGCCGAACTCCTCGCGGTCCGTGTAGAGACCGGACGTGAGCGTCGGCGCCTGCGCGCACGCCTCGGCGCCCTCCACGGCCTTCGGCACGACCACGGGGTCGGCGGCCCGGTCGACCAACTGGTTGACCCGGTCGGTGAGTTCGTCGCGGTGCTCGATCGAGGTGTACGTGCCGCCGGTCGCCTCGGCGATACAGCTCAGCTGCAGCCGCATCTTGGCGTTGGGGACCAGGCCGAGCGTGTCGATGGTCAGGCCGATGCCCTTCGCCGCGATCTCGCGGGCCACCTCGCACGGGTCGAGCGGGGCGCACGTGTCCTCGCCGTCGCTGATCAGCACGATGCGCTTGGTGCCCTCGCCGCCCTCCAGGTCGTCCGCCGCCTTCAGCAGCGCGGGGCCGATCGGGGTCCAGCCGGTCGGCGCGAGCGTCGCCACCGCCGTCTTCGCCTCGGTGCGGTCCAGCGGCCCCACCGGGTAGAGCTGCGCGGTGTCCTTGCAGCCCGTCTTCCGGTCGTCGCCCGGGTAGTTGGCGCCCAGCGTGCGGATGCCGAGCTGAACCTCCTCGGGCGTGGCGTCCAGCACCTCGTTGAACGCCTGCTTCGCCGCGGCCATGCGGGACTGGCCGTCGATGTCCTTCGCCCGCATCGAACCGCTCACGTCCAGCAGGAGGTTGACCTTGGGCGCGGTGGCCGTGGTCTCGTCGGCGACGGCCGTGGACGGGACCGCGATCCCGGCCGTCAGGGCGGCGAGCAGGGCGAACACCCCTGCTGCCAGCCGTTGTCTTGTGATCATCGGCGGATCCTATTGATCCGGAGGGCCGCGCTTCAAAACGAGACCCGCTGTTGACGGGCCGTTCACCGGACCGACCTGGGCGGCCCGGTCCCTCCGTCGACACCGCTCACCGCAGCGGGCTCGGCACCTCCGCCCAGATGTCGCCGGGTCGCTCCGGCGAAAGTCGCATCAGCGTCAACGCCTTCGTCGGTACCGGCCCCTCCAGCAACGTGCCCAGATCGGCGGTGCGCGGCATATCCCGTACGGCGGTGGCGAGCGCCTCGCGCAGGACGGGCGTCGAACCGGCCGTCGCGCCGAGCGTGCCCGTGATCAGGGCGCCGAACAGCTTGCGGCGCAGGGTGCGTTCGTCGTCCGTGATGATGCGGCCGGACATCGCCGGGGCCGCGATGCCGTGCCGGGCGAGGCGCGCCGGGCTGACCCGGATGTCCGCGAGGTCGCGGTAGACGAGGCGGCGGGGGGCACCCGACGGTGACAGGACCACCAGGAGGTTCTGACCGTGCGCCTCCAGGGCCACGCCCAGATCGAGCAGCCGGAGGGAGACCGTGAGTGCGAGACGGGTGAAGTCCGCCAGCCAGGACGGCGTCCGCGGCAGCTCGGTCGTGGCCAACGCGGCCACCGGCAGGACCCGTTCACCGGCAGCCGTGTCCGCGTACGTGTCCGGTGACTCGCGCAACACCGCCGCGAGATCCGGCGAACCGGCGGTGACCGCGCCGAGCGTCCGGGTCACGTGCAGCAGGCCGTCGGTGCGGGCCGCGACCTCGGCCATGAAGTCCGACACGGTCGCCGAGGTCTCGATCGAGTAGACGGAGATGTCCCGCACGGAGGAGGTCAGCCGGGCGCTCAGCGCCGTCTTGACGTGCGGCCCGCCGTCCGCGAGGGCGAGCGTGCGCAGGGACATCAGCGGATGCGCCTCGATCACCTCCCCCAGGGGGCACTTGAGCACATGGGCCGCCTGCCACGGATGCACCGGGACCAGCACCCGACCCCCGTCCCGCAGCTCCTTCGGCCACTCCCCGACGACCAGCGCGTCCTCGACGGGCGCCAGCCCCAGCCGTACCACCTGCCGGTGCTCCGGCCCGTAGGCGAGCTGGTCGCCCGCCGAGAAACCGGGCCGAGAACGGCAGTTGGGGTGGAAGGGATGCCCGTCGACGATCGCCTGCTCCCACTCCCAGCCCGTCCTTGCGGAGTCGTCGACCAACGAGGCGTCGGACAGCCCCTGGTTGGCGCGGGACAGCGCCAACGAGGCCACGCTGTGGTCGAGTTCGGCGGCGAAGGCGGCGCTGTGCGGCACGGCCAGGGCGGTCATCAGCCGCGCCGGGCGACGGTGGGACCGCTCGTCGAACCACACCTCCTCGACCTGCGCGGTGGTGCCGTACGGATCCACGGCCGGGCCGTGCAGCCGGCGGCCGTCGGCGAGGTGGAGCGTGACCCCGTCCCCTCCGGCCATGTCCCGCCGGACCACCCAGGGCAACGGTTCGTGGACGAGGCCCCGCCACAGCCGGGACAGCACGGCCGCCCGGGCGCCGGGCAGCGCGGCCGTGTACGGCAGCGTCAGATCAGGGCGTACGGCGCCCAACTCGGCGCCGAGCGCGGCCTCGGCGTCGGAGCCGGCGTCGGAGCCGGGGTCCGGGTCGGCATCGGCGTCGGTCAAGGGGTGACGGGCCACGGAGGGGCTCCTCGGGTGCGGGACGGGTGCGGGGCAGGGGCGGTGCGGGGGCGGGTGCGGGTGCGCTGTCGGGCGGGTACGGGTGACGGCAGGGATGTCGGTGCGAACGTCGGCGTACGACCACTGCCCGTCCGCCTCCGCCGTGACGCATGTGGGCCTCGCGGCGGGACGCCTCATGGCTGCTTCGCGACGAGGCGTGAGGGGCAGACATACTGATCACGAGTGCACCGTAAGGAACGAATGGACCCCGTGGACGCCAACCCGCCCCGCGACAGCATCGGCGCCGCCGCCGACGCCCACGCCGCCGCACCGCTGCTCAACTGTCTTCTGCGGGAGGCGGGAGAGCCGGTCGAGTCGCCGGACGCGGAGGCGGACGGGGTGCACCGCCTCAAGGGCAGCGGCCGCCTCCTTCGGGTGCGCGGCACCCGCCGTCCCACCCACCCCGAAGTGCGCACGGCGGGCGTCTGGCACGCCCTCACCCACACCGACCTGGTCAAACTCGTCGCCGAGGAACTGCGCGCCCTGACCGGCCTGGCCAACTCCGAACTGCCCGCCGAGATGCTGGACAGCCGCGAGGCCGTGGCCGCCCTCCTCGCCGAGCGCGCCCGCACCCCGGTGCCCGAGGACCCGTACCGGCGCTCCGAGCAGTCACTGATCACCGGCCATCCGTACCACCCCGCCCCCAAGGCCCGCGGCGGCGGCCCGGTCGCCGCCTGGTTGCCGTACGCGCCGGAGGCGTACGTCCGGTTCCCGTTGGTCCTCCTCGGGGTCCGCGAGGACACGGTGGTCGAGGAGGGCGACACCACCGCCCTCGACTCGCTGGGCTCGGCCCCGCCCGGTTATCGCCTCCTTCCGGCCCACCCCTGGCAACTCGACCTCCTGCAAGGCGAGTTGACCGAGGCGTTCGCGGACGGCCGCCTCGTACGGCTGGGCCGGACGGAGGGCACGGTGTGGCCGACGGCGGCGATCCGCACGGTGTACGTCCCCGAGGGCGGGCGCGCGGCAGCGGCCGAAGCCGAGCCGGTGACCGGAAACGCCCATGACGCCGCCTCGTCCGGGACGAAGCCGGTGGCCGGCGGCGCCCCCGCCCCCGGAGACGCCGCCACCCCCGACCTCTTCCTGAAGTTCAGCCTCGACGTGCGGATCACCAACGACATCCGTCGGCTGTGGCGGCACGACCTGCTCAAGCTGCGCCGCACCGACCGGGCGGTCACGGAGGCCTTCGCCGGGTCATCGGGGGCGTCATCGGGGGCCTGGCTGAGCGACCGCGGCTACCGCACGGCCGCGTTCGCGTTCGAGGAGCTGGCGGTCCTGGTGCGGGACGGTCTGGGCGGCCATGTGCCACCCGGCACGACACCCTTCCTCGCCGCCGCCCTCACCGAGAGCGCCGAGGCCTTCCCGGACAACCCGACGGCCCACGCCACCGACCCCGAGGCCTGGTGGGAGGCGTACCTGCGCGCGGTCGTCCCCCCGGCCCTCGCAGCCTTCCACGACCACGGCGTGGTGCTGGAGGCCCACCTGCAGAACACCGTCGTCGCCTGCGACGCCGCCGGCACCCCCGTCCGGGCGGTCTACCGCGACGCCGAGGGCGTCAAGCTCCTGCCGGACGTCACGCGCGCGGCCGGCTGGGAACGGCTGGTCTACTGCCTGTTCGTCAACAACCTCCTGGAGGTCGCGGCGGCCCTGACCGAACACCACCCGACGGTCGACCCCTGGCCCGCCGTCCGACGCGAGCTGCAACGCCACGCCGACGTACCGGAGGTCACCGACCTGCTCGACTCACCCACGCTGCCGGGCAAGACGAACCTGCTGCTCAGATGGACCGGAGCGGACGGCGCGGCCGCCCGCTACCTCCCCCTGCCCAACCCCTTCCGCCGTTCCGGCGGATGACGCGGGCGCGGTTCGCTGAGCTTGTGGTCCCGGGTGCCGACGGACTCCCGCGCGGAACGCCTCCGGCAGTCCAGCGACCGGGGCGGCCGGGAGCGGTCAGCCGGGCAGTGACCCCGCGATGAGGACCCTGGCCATCTGCTCGGCACGGTCGACGGCGCGGTCCAGCGACCCCATGGAATCGACGACGCAGGCACCCTCGTGCAGGATCAGGATCTGGGCGGCCAGCCCGGCGGGGTCCTCGGCGCCCGCTACCGAGGCGAGCCCCTCCAGGTAGGAGAGCAGCCAGGCCTTCTGGTCGTGCGCGACCTCCCGGCCCGCGTGACCCGCCGGCAGTTCCACGGACGCGTTGATGAAGGCGCAGCCCCGCAGGTTGCGCTCGCGCATCCATGCGCGCAGGGCGCCGAACGTGGCCAGAAGCTTCTCTTCCGGCGGGCCGTCATGACTGTTGACGTACTTCACCAGCGTGGAACGCCACAGGCCGTCGCGGGCGCGCAGATAGGCGACGACCAGCTCCTCCTTCGAACCGAAGCGGTCGTAGAGGGTCTTCTTGGTGACGCCCGCTTCCTCAGCGATCGCCTCGACGCCGACGGCGCGGATCCCCTGGTCGTAGAAGAGCCGCGAGGCAGTCTCAAGGATCTTCACACCGGCCGGAGTGAGGTGCTGCACGCCGGTGCGCCTGCTGTTTCGGCCCACGCTGTTGCTGTTGCCAGTCACAGTCCAAAGGTACACCCAGCGGTATAGCTACAACAGTCGTGCGCAGGTGGGGAACCGTCCGGGCAAATATCTTCGCTGTCCGGAGGCAGTAACCATACAGGTCGGTATACTCAATCCCGAGAGGCCTTTCATGTTCTGCTCGGCGATCGAGACTGCTTGGAGAGCCGCGATGAGGATGTTGCTTCACCATGTGTGGAATCTCGTGCGAGACGTCGCGTACGGCGTCCATGCCGGACATGCCATCCGGCACGGCGTGCCGGTGCCGGTGCGCAAACCCCCGAGCTGACGACGGCTGGCAAACTCCTCGCCGGTGATCACCCCCCGGTTACTATGCTCTGCGTGCCGGTCCAGACCCACCGGATCCTCTTCGGGGCTGAGAAGGTGGCCTGAGAAACATGCTGAGAGAAGTCCGAGCGACCCGTTACGTCGAACCCCTCAGGGCAGGCGGCTCCGTTCCCGGCGTCGTCGAGGCCGACGACCTGGGCATGTACGTCGTGAAGTTCACCGGCTCCGCGCAGGGCCGCAAGGCGTTGGTCGCCGAGGTGATCGTCGGGGAGCTGGCGCGGGCGCTCGGGCTGCGGTTCCCGGAGCTGGTCCTCGCGCACTTCGACCCGTCGATCGCCGGGAGCGAGCCGCACCAGGAGGTGCGGGAACTGCACGCCGCGAGCGCCGGTCTCAACCTCGGCATGGACTATCTGCCGGGCGCCGCGGACTTCACCCCGGACGTCGCGAAGGAGTTCCGCGTCGACCCGCTCGAAGCCGGGCGGATCGTCTGGCTCGACGCCCTCACCGTCAACGTCGACCGCACCGTGCACAGTTCGAACCTCATGATCTGGCCCACGTTCGGCATCGCGCCCCCGCGCCTGTGGCTGATCGACCACGGCGCGGCCCTCGTCTTCCACCACCGGTGGGACGCCTCGGACCCCACGAAGGCGTACGACTTCCGCCACCACGCACTCGGCCACTACGCCCCCGACGTGCGCGCGGCCGACGCCGAGCTCGCGCCGAAGGTGACCGAGGAGCTGCTGCGGCGGATCCTCGCGGAGGTCCCGGACGGCTGGCTGCCCGTCGAGGACGGCTTCGCCTCGCCCGAGGAGGTCCGCGACGCCTATGTGCGGTACCTCCACGCGCGCGTGCGCGCCTCCGCCGTCTGGCTCCCCACCGACTTCCCCACCCGGGAGGAACTCGCCGCCGAGGAGGCCCTCCGCGCGGCGAGGACACAGCGAGGCCGCCCGGACTGGCTGAAGCGGGTCCCCGACCTGCACGGCAAGCCGGCGGCGGAACAGGATTGGTCGGTGCACCTGGGATGACGCGGACACAGCGAGTCGAGATCGAGTACTGCACCCAGTGCCGCTGGCTGCCCCGCGCCGCATGGCTGGCGCAGGAGCTGCTGACGACCTTCGAGACCGAACTGACCGAGCTGTCCCTGAAGCCCGGCACGGGTGGCGTCTTCGTCGTCCGCGTCGGCGACGAGGTCGTCTGGGACCGCCGTGAGCAGGGCTTCCCGGAGCCGGTCGCCGTCAAGCAGGCCGTACGCGACCGAGTGGCCCCGGGAAAGTCCCTGGGCCACTCGGACAGGATCGGCGGGTCCTAGGGGTGTTTCCCCTGGTTCAGCCCCGCAGCTGCTCGTACGCCGGCAGCGTCAGGAAGTCGACGTAGTCCTCGTCGAGGGAGACCTCCAGCAGCAGGTCGTGGGCCCGCTGCCAGTGCCCGGCGGCGAACGCCTCCTCGCCCAACTCCGCCCGCAGGTTGGCGAGTTCCTGGGCGGCGACCTCGCGGGCCAGCTCCGGCGTCGCCTTCACGGTGGTGCCGTCGTGCTCGAACTCGACGCCCGCGTTGATCCACTGCCAGATCTGCGAGCGGGAGATCTCGGCGGTGGCCGCGTCCTCCATCAGGTTGAAGATGGCGACGGCGCCGAGGCCGCGCAGCCAGGCCTCGATGTAACGGATGCCGACCTGGACGGCGTTGACGAGTCCGGCGTACGTCGGCCGGGCGTCGAGGGAGTCGACGGCGATCAGGTCGGCGGCCTTGACGTCGACGTCCTCGCGGAGGCGGTCCTTCTGGTTCGGCTTGTCGCCGAGGACGGCGTCGAAGGAGGCCATGGCGATCGGGACCAGGTCGGGGTGGGCGACCCAGGAGCCGTCGAAGCCGTCGTTCGCCTCGCGGTCCTTGTCGGCCTTGACCTTCTCGAACGCGACCTTGTTGACCTCCTCGTCGCGCCGCGAGGGGATGAACGCGGCCATGCCGCCGATCGCGTGCGCGCCCCGCTTGTGGCAGGTGCGGACGAGGAGTTCGGTGTACGCCCGCATGAACGGGGCCGTCATCGTGACCGCGTTGCGGTCCGGGAGGACGAACTTGGCTCCGCCGTCACGGAAGTTCTTCACGATGGAGAAGAGATAGTCCCAGCGGCCCGCGTTCAACCCCGAGGCGTGGTCGCGGAGTTCGTAGAGGATCTCCTCCATCTCGTACGCGGCCGTGATCGTCTCGATGAGCACGGTGGCGCGGACGGTGCCCTGCGGGATGCCGACGTGGTCCTGGGCGAAGACGAACACGTCGTTCCAGAGGCGGGCCTCCAGGTGCGACTCGGTCTTCGGGAGGTAGAAGTACGGGCCCTTGCCGAGGTCCAGCAGCCGCTGGGCGTTGTGGAAGAAGTACAGGCCGAAGTCGACGAGCGCGCCGGGCACCGCGTGGCCGTCGGCGTCCACCAGGTGGCGCTCGTCGAGGTGCCAGCCGCGCGGGCGCATGACGACCGTCGCCAGCTCCTCGTTCGGGCGCAGCGCGTAGGACTTGCCGGTGCGCTCGTCGGTGAAGTCGATGTTCCGCGTGTAGGCGTCGGCCATGTTCACCTGGCCGAGAATCACGTTCTCCCAGGTGGGCGCGGAGGCGTCCTCGAAGTCCGCGAGCCAGATCTTCGCGCCGGAGTTCAGCGCGTTGATCGTCATCTTGCGGTCGGTGGGGCCGGTGATCTCGACGCGGCGGTCGTCCAGGGCGGCCGGGGCGGGGGCCACCTTCCAGGAGTCGTCGGCGCGGATCGCGGCGGTCTCCGGGAGGAAGTCGAGCGTGGAGGTGCGGGCGATCTCGGCGCGCCGCTCCGCGCGGCGGGCCAGCAGCTCGTTCCGCCGGGGGGTGAAGCGGCGGTGCAGCTCGGCCACGAAAGCGAGTGCGGCGGGGGTGAGGACCTCGTCCTGGCGGGGCAGGGGCTCGGCGTCGACGATGGCCAGCGGGGACGGCGCTGGTGCGGACATGAGCTGTCACTTCCTTCAGCGGGCGTGGCACCGGGTGTCAGTCGACCCGGGTCGGGCTGGGGGCGCCCCCGGCTGAGGGGAACGCTTCTGAACAGTGGATAGTAGTTTCCTCATGGTGGAAGTTCAATGTTTTGTTGATGTCGAGATTCTTCGAGTCGAGGCAGCGTGGCGCTGAGTGTCACCCCGTTCACTCAAGGTGGACGAGGTCGGCCTCGGTGTCGATGTCGTACGGCCGGGCCACGTCCCCGCACTCGACGAGCGTGAGCGTGTCGCCGTGCGCCTTCAGGTAGGCACGGGCGCCCCGGTCGCCGGTGGCGGTCGCGGCGATGCCGGGCCAGTGGTCGGAGCCGAAGAGCACGGGATGGCCCCGCACACCGTCGTACGCGGCCGCCACGAGCGATCCGCTCGAACCGTGCGCGGCGAGGACGCGGGCCACGGCCTGCGGCCCGATGCCCGGCTGGTCCACCAGCGACACCAGGGCGGCGTCCGCGCCCGTCCCCGTCAGCGACTCCAGTCCGGCCCGCAGCGACGCACCCATGCCCTCGGCCCAGTCGGGGTTGTCGACCAGGACGCAGTCGGCCAGTTCGGCGCGGGCGCGGACGGCCGCCGACTCGGCGCCGAGGACCACATGGATCCGGGCGCAGCCGCCCGCCCGCAGCACGCCGACCGCGTGTTCGACCAACGGGCGGCCGCGGTGGGTGAGCAGGGCCTTGGGGCGGCCGCCGAGGCGCCGCCCGCCGCCGGCCGCCAGCAGCAGTCCGACGACCTCGCTCTCGCGGGTCGGGTGGGTCGCGTCCTGGGCCCTGTTCCGGGACTGGTGGTGCGTCATGTCCCCCTGCATACCCGACCGGGCGGAGGTGTCGCGTGAAGCCCCACGGGCCGGGTGCCGTCTTTGCGATGCCCGGGGACTGAATTTCGGTCCCCGTGGTGGCGCTCGCCGCACCGATTGGCGTTTACTGGCCCGCGCCACCCCCGGCGCCCGACCGACGCCACGGGGTGGACGGCCGTGCTCGGGTGCGCGGCCACGGCTCGTGCACAAGGGCGTGGGCGAGGGGGGAGAGGGCTGTGTTGCGGAGCTTGGGGCAGAGGCCAGTGACCGGCAGTGACAGGGATCCGAGAGTGGCGGAGCTGAGCTCGGCCGTGTCCCGGCTGCGTCGTGAACTGGCCGCACATCCCGCGGAGTTCCCCGACCGGGGCATAGCGGAGGACGAGCTGGCGGCACTCGCGGCGATGGCCGTCACCGGAATGCCGGAGGTGCCGCGCCTGAGGCGGTCACTGTTGCTGATCGCGGGGTCGATCGGGTCGGTGAGCGCATTGGCGAAAGGGCTGGCGGACGTGCGTACGGCGGTGGAGCTGTTCGGGGAGCCGCCTCGTCGCTGACCGCACGGTGGGCCGGCACTGAAAAGCAGGGGCGCAGCCCCGCTTTTCAGGGGCGCGGGGAACTGCGCGAGAAGCCCCACTCACCCGCACCCGACGACACGCCCCTCAGCAACGCGCACCCAACGCGCCGCTCAGCCACTCGTCCCCGAGTTCGCCAGGGCCTCCGACAGTTCCACCGCCACCTGCTGCAGCACCGGCACGATCCGCTCGGTCGCCGCCTCGGTGACGCGCCCGGCCGGGCCGGAGATCGAAATGGCCGCGGCGGTGGGGGAGTTGGGGACGGAGACGGCGAGGCAGCGGACGCCGATCTCCTGCTCGTTGTCGTCGACGGCGTAGCCGAGGCGCCGGACGTCCTCCAGGGCGCTCAGGAAGCCCTCGGGCGTGGTGATCGTCTTGTCCGTCGCGGCCGGCATGCCCGTACGGGCCAGCAGTGCGCGCACCTCGTCGGCCGGGAAACCGGCGAGGAGCGCCTTGCCGACGCCCGTGGAGTGGGGGAGCACCCGTCGGCCCACCTCGGTGAACATCCGCATCGAGTGCTTGGACGGCACCTGGGCGACGTAGACGATCTCGTCCCCGTCCAGCAGTGCCATGTTCGCCGTCTCGCCGGTCTCCTCGACGAGTCGCGCGAGGTAGGGGCGCGCCCAGGTGCCGAGCAGTCGGGAGGCGGACTCGCCGAGGCGGATCAGGCGCGGGCCGAGGGCGTAGCGCCGGTTGGACTGCTGGCGTACGTAGCCGCAGACGACCAGCGTCCGCATCAGCCGGTGGATGGTCGGCAGGGGCAGCCCGCTGCTCGCGGACAGCTCGCTGAGGCCCACCTCGCCGCCCGCGTCCGCCATCCGCTCCAGCAGATCGAAGGCGCGCTCGAGGGACTGGACACCACCGGAGGACGACTTGGCGGAGTCGGTCGTGTGGGCGCTGGCGCTGGACGTCGGCACGGGCGCGGTCCTTTCGAGATGGCGGGCGAGGTCGCAGCCTACCGGGCGGTTCGTTGACTACTCGCTCGTACGTCATTACGTTCTGTTCAGTGGAATCGTAATTCCGTCTTGTGGAAACATCCAGTGTGGGCGCGCTGGAGGCAGAGTGGAGGGGTGGCCTTGACGGGGGCGGGGGAGGGGTGAAAACTCCTTCAACAGAAAGTTGAATTCCGTTACGTGGAAGTAAACCTGTCGCTCGGAAGTGAAGAGCGGTACGTCGAGAGGGGTCCCGGTGTCCGAGGCTGAACTGGTGTTGCGCTCGACGCGCGTCATCACCCCCGACGGATCGCGCCCCGCCGCGGTCGCCGTCACCGACGGCAGGATCACGGCCGTCCTCCCGTACGACGCCGAGCTGCCGTCCGGCGCGCGTCTGGAGGACCTCGGCGACGACGTCCTGCTGCCCGGCCTCGTCGACACCCACGTCCACGTGAACGACCCCGGGCGCACCCACTGGGAGGGCTTCTGGACCGCCACGCGCGCGGCGGCCGCCGGCGGCATCACCACCCTCGTCGACATGCCCCTCAACTCCCTCCCGCCGACCACCACCGTCGACCACCTCCGTATCAAGCGCGAGGTCGCCGCCGACAAGGCCCACATCGACGTCGGCTTCTGGGGCGGCGCCCTGCCCGACAACGTCAAGGACCTGCGGCCGCTGCACGACAGCGGGGTCTTCGGCTTCAAGGCGTTCCTGTCGCCGTCCGGCGTGGACGAGTTCCCGCACCTCGACCAGGACGGGCTCGCCCGCTCCCTGGCCGAGATCGCGGGCTTCGGCGGACTGCTGATCGTGCACGCCGAGGACCCGCACCACCTCGACGCGGCACCGCAGCAGGGCGGCCCCCGGTACGTCGACTTCCTCGCCTCCCGCCCCCGGGACGCCGAGGACACCGCCATCGCGGCCCTCGTCGCCCAGGCCCGGCGGCTCGACGCACGCGTCCACGTGCTCCACCTCTCCTCCAGCGACGCGCTCCCCCTGATCGCCGAGGCCAAGCGGGAGGGCGTACGGATCACCGTGGAGACCTGCCCGCACTACCTCACCCTCACCGCCGAGGAAGTCCCGGACGGGGCCAGCGAGTTCAAGTGCTGCCCGCCCATCCGGGAGTCCGCCAACCAGGACCTCCTGTGGCAGGCCCTCGCGGACGGCACGATCGACTGCGTGGTCACCGACCACTCCCCGTCGACCGCCGACCTCAAGACCGACGACTTCGCCACCGCCTGGGGCGGCATCTCCGGCCTGCAGCTGAGCCTCGCGGCGGTCTGGACGGAGGCCCGCAGGCGCGGCCACGGTCTGGAGGACGTCGTCCGCTGGATGTCCACCCGCACGGCGGCCCTCGTCGGTCTCGACGACCGCAAGGGCGCCATCGAGCCCGGCCGCGACGCCGACTTCGCCGTCCTCGCCCCCGACACGACCTTCACCGTCGACCCGGCCGCACTCCAGCACCGCAACCGCGTCACCGCGTACGCCGGCAAGACCCTGTACGGCGTGGTCAAGTCGACCTGGCTGCGCGGCCAACGCATCGTCGCGGACGGCGAGTTCACCGCACCGAAGGGACAACTCCTCACCCGAACCCCCTGATCCACCCCGCGCCCGCGCGGCGGACGACCACCGAAAGGCAGACCTGATCATCGTGACGGCGCAGCACCACACCCCGCCCGCGGGTTTCACCGGCGACGCGAACCCCTACGTCGGCGGCGACCCGTACGCGGACTACCGCACCGCCGACTTCCCCTTCACCCAGTACGCCGACCTCGCCGACCGCAGGCTCGGCGCCGGTGTGATCGCCGCCAACGACGAGTTCTTCGCCCACCGGGAGAACCTGCTGGTGCCCGAGCGCGCCGAGTTCGACCCCGAGCACTTCGGGCACAAGGGCAAGGTCATGGACGGCTGGGAGACGCGCCGCCGCCGGGGAGCCTCGGCCGAGCACCCCTGGCCGACGGCCGACGACCACGACTGGGCGTTGATCCGCCTCGGCGCGCCCGGGGTGATCCGGGGGATCGTCGTCGACACGGCCCACTTCCGCGGCAACTACCCGCAGGCGGTGTCCGTCGAGGGCGCCTGCGTGGCCGGTTCCCCGTCCCCGGAGGAACTGCTCGCCGACGACGTGAAGTGGACGACCCTGGTCCCGCGCACCCCCGTCGGCGGCCACGCCGCCAACGGCTTCGCGGTCTCCGTCGAGCAGCGCTTCACCCACCTCCGGCTGAACCAGCACCCCGACGGCGGGATCGCCCGCCTCCGCGTGCACGGCGAGGTCGTGCCGGACCCCGCCTGGCTGGCCGCCCTCGGCACCTTCGACGTGGTCGCCCTGGAGAACGGCGGCCGGGCCGAGGACGCCTCCAACCTCTTCTACTCGCCCGCCACCAACACCATCCAGCCCGGCCGCGCCCGGGTGATGCACGAGTGCTGGGAGACACGGCGCCGCCGCGACCAGGGCAACGACTGGATCCGCTACCGTCTCGCCGCCCAGTCCGAGATCCGCGCCCTGGAGATCGACACGGCCTACCTCAAGGGCAACGCGGCCGGCTGGGCCACGGTCTCGGTGAAGGACGGAGAGGACGGCGAGTGGACGGAGATCCTCCCCCGCACCCGCCTCCAGCCCGACACCAACCACCGCTTCGTCCTCCCGGCGCCGGTCCGGGCCACCCACGCCCGCGTCGACATCTACCCCGACGGCGGCATCTCCCGCCTCCGCCTCTTCGGCTCCCTGACGGAACAGGGCAGCACCCACCTGACGACCCGCCACCAGGAACTGGGCGGCTAGGGAGGGCTCTTGAGGGGGCGCGGAGGATCACGCCGGGCCCCCTACGGCGCCGACCGGACCCGCCCGCGTCGCCCCGAGGCGCCGTCCCGACGGTCCGGGCCCCTGCGGCGTCAACCGGACCGCGCGTCGCCCCGAGGCGCCGTCCCGACGGTCTGGGCCCCTGCGGCGCCGACCGGACCGCGCGTCGCCCTGAGGCGCCGTGCCGACGGTCTGGGCCCCTGCGGCGTCAACCGGACCGCGCGTCGCCCTGAGGCGCCGTCCCGACGGTCCGGGCCCCTACGGCGTCAACCGGACCGCGCGTCGCCCCCGAGGCGCCGTTCGACGTGCTGTCGCCGTGTGCGTCGCCCCGATGTGCCGTCCCACCGATGAGTTGCGGCCCCCGGCGCGGTCTGCCCTGATGACAGGAGACCCGCACCGAAAGCAGGTACCGCCATGGGCAAGCTCACCCTCACCTCCTTCGTCACCCTCGACGGCGTCCACCAGGCCCCCGGCGGCCCCGACGAGGACCGCCGCGACGGCTTCGAGCACGGCGGCTGGAGCGTCCCGTACGGGGACGAGGACTTCGGACGGTTCATCGACGGTGTCTTCGGCCGCGTCGGCGCCTTCCTGCTGGGCCGCAGGACGTACGAGATCTTCGCCGCCCACTGGCCGAAGGTCACCGACCCGGGCGACCCGGTCGCGGCGAAGCTCAACTCCCTGCCGAAGTACCTGGTTTCGCACACCGTCACCCACCCGGAGTGGCGCGGCACGACTGTGCTCTCCGGCGACCTCGCCAAGGAGGTCACCGCCCTCAAGGAGGCCACCGACGGCGAGGTCCAGGTGCACGGCAGCGGCCGCCTCGCCCAGTCGTTGTTCGCCCTCGACCTGGTCGACACCGTGCACCTGCTGACGTTCCCCGTCGTCCTCGGCACCGGCCGCCGCCTGTTCGCCGAGGGCGCCCTGCCGACCGCGTTCCGCCACGCCGGGGGCAGCATCACGAGCACCGGCGTCTCGATCCAGAGCTACGACCGGGTGGGGCGCCCCGAGTACGGCTCGTACGCGCTCCCGGAGAACGCCTGACCTGCGGCGGACCTGCCCGCGGTCGAGGCTGTGAAGATCGCGGGCAGCCCCGCCGACTCCGGTTAACTCCCGGAAAACTTACTGGACGTGCCGGGAAAATCATGGAACTTGTCATTGACATGTCACTGTCTACGCGCGTCATCATGAGGCCATGAGATTCCCCCCACGAGCACCACGCATCGGAGTGGCGGCCGCCCTCCTGTCCGCTCTCCTCGTCGGCGGCACCGTCACCGCCACCCCGGCTGCCGCGGCGGTCGGCAGCATCTGCTACAGCGACCTGCCGTCGCAGGCGCACACCACGCTCGACCTGATCGCGCGAGGCGGCCCCTACCCGTACGCGCAGGACGGCAGCGTCTTCCAGAACCGGGAGCGCATCCTGCCGTCGCGGTCCACCGGCTACTACCACGAGTACACGGTGAAGACCCCCGGCTCCTCCACCCGCGGGGCCCGCCGCATCGTCACCGGCCAGCAGAACGAGGAGGACTACTACACCGCCGACCACTACGCGTCCTTCGACCTGGTCGACTACGACTGCTGACCAGGTCGGGCCGGTCCCAGCCGCCCGGCCGTCCGTCCTCCCCCCACCGGACGGACGGCCGGGCGGCCGCCGGTCACCCGGACGCCGCCAGGACACTCACCCGGACCTACGGCTCTCCGCCGCCGCGAACAGGGCGATCGCCAGGACGATCAGCGCGATGCTCACATAGATCTCGTAGCCGTCCAGGGCGCTCCACCGCTGAGTCACCCCCCACCTCAGCTTGCCGGTGAGTTCGTACACCAGGCCGCCGGTGCCCTGCAGCAGGGCGATGAACCCGAGAAACTCCAACAACTGCTTCATGTCCAGGATCCTCGCCCCGCGGTCCCCCCACCTTCATCGGCCGCGGGGCGAGGATCCCGCGCCACGAGTACCGGTCCGTGGCGCGGCGGACAGCCGAAGGTCGACGACGCCGCGACTTTGGTCGCGATCACCGCCGGAGGGGAGGTGGCAGAGGCCGGCTGTGCATAGATTTGTCGACCGTGAGTGGTGACGAGCCGGTACCCGAGCCCCCGACCTTCCCGGGGCGGAGCTGGCTGTTGCCGTCGGCCCTCCTCGACTCCGACGACGCCCCCGGCGACGGCCGCCCCGCCCGGCCGCCCAGGCGCACCGCACGGGACTGGGCCGTCGACTTCACCTGCTTCCTGCTGGCCGTGCTCCTCGGTCTCCTGGGCGCGGACACCGTCAGGAACGAGCCCGACCTGCCGCAGGCCTTCGCCGTGTTCGACCAGGTGCTGGGCGCGCTCGCCTGCGCCGCCGTCTGGCTGCGCAGACGCCGGCCGGTCGGCCTCGCCGTGGCGATGGTCCCGGTCTGCTTCGTGTCGAACACCGCGGGCGGCGCCGGCCTGGTCGCGTTCTTCACCCTCACCGTGCACCGGCCCTTCCGGTACGTGGCCTGGATCGGCGGAGTATCCCTCCTGCTGACCCCGCTGTTCTTCTGGCTGCGCCCCGACCCCGATGTCCCCTACCCCTGGGCGGTCTTCCTCGCCGTACTCCTCACCGCCGCGATCGTCGGCTGGGGCATGTTCGTGCGCTCCAAACGGCAGCTCATGCTGAGCTTCCGGGACCGCGCCCGACGCGCCGAGACGGAGGCGGCGCTCCGGGCCGAACAGGCGCAACGGCTCGCCAGAGAGGCCATCGCGCGCGAGATGCACGACGTCCTGGCGCACCGTCTGACCCTGCTGAGCGTGCACGCGGGCGCGCTGGAGTTCCGGCCCGACGCGCCACGGGCCGAGATCGTCCGCGCGGCGGGCGTCATCCGGGAGAGCGCCCACGAGGCGCTGCAGGACCTGCGGGAGATCATCGGGGTGCTCCGCGCGGGCGAGCCCGAGGACGCGGGGCGCCCCCAGCCGACGCTGACCGCGCTCGACACCCTCGTCTCCGAGTGCCGAGAGGCCGGGACGAAGGTCGTGCTCGACCAGCACGTCACCGACCGCGCCGCCGTCCCCACCTCCGTCGGCCGCACCGCCTACCGCATCGCCCAGGAGTGCCTGACCAACGCCCGCAAGCACGCCCCCGGCGCCGAGGTCACCGTCACCGTCACGGGCGCCCCGGGCGACGGACTCACCATCCTCGTACGCAACACCGCGCCCCCGGGTGAGGTCCCGCCGGTGCCCGGCTCCGGCCAGGGCCTCATCGGCCTCACCGAACGCGCCACACTGGCCGGGGGCCGCCTGGACCACGGCCCCGAGGAGGACGGCGGCTTCGCGGTGCGGGCCTGGCTGCCCTGGGACTGACCCCGGGCACCGCGTGCGACCGGAACACCCTTGCCCGGGCACCGCGTTCGATCGGAAGCCCCCTGCCGGGGTACCCCGGCACCGCCTTCGAACGGAACTCCCTTATCGGGGTGCGCCCCGCCATCCCGTCCCCCATGATGGCCAGTTGAGGAACGCCAGGTGCGTCTGTGGAGGGGACAGCGGAGTGAGTTTCGGGGGACGCGATCCATACCAGCCACCCTGGCCGCCGCCGGACGGAGGACCGTACGCGCCGCCTCACCCGCACCTGCCGCCCTATCCTCCGCAGGGTCCGCCGTATCCCCCTTACGGCCCGCCGCCCACCCTCGTGCGGCGGCTGCGGGAGGACGAGTGGCCGCCGCTCGGGGAGTTCCTCAAGGGGCTCCGGGTGCACGGCTGCATCTGGGCGATGGCCGCGATGTGCGCGTGGCCGTTGGTGGTCGGTCTGCTGGTGGGCTACCCGCTGGCCCGCTCGGCCCGCCGCCCCGCCCGGCGCGTCTTCCCCTCCCGCTCCCGCCACCGTGCCCCGGACGACGACGTGACGCGGGTGCAGCGCAGACGCGCCTGGACGGCCACCCTCATGTCGCTGCTGATCCTCGCGGTGTACGGCAAGCCCGAGGACGTCGACCAGGCGCAGCAGCAGTTCATGATGCGGCTGACCGTCAGCCCCTGGCTGCTGCTCCTGAGCGCGCCCGTGGTCGTCGCGGCCCTGTTCCGCTGGTCCTCACCCGGCGCCCGCCGGGCCATGCGCGCCCCGCTGCGCACCGCCGGGAAATCCGCCTTGTGGTACGTCGGCGCCTTCACGGCGGTCCCGCTCCTCGGCGGGGCGATCTACTACGCACGCACCCGTCTGGAGCCGGACATGAACCTGTGGGCGCCCCTCGCCCTCCTCGTCCCGCTGCTCTGGGTGCTGCTCTTCATCGTCTTCGCCACCGGACCCGCCGTGCGCAGCGCCTTCAACACCGTCGATGTGCACCCCGCACTTCCCGCGCTGCTCACCGGCGCCCTGGTGTGGGAGTTCTCCGCCATCAACCTGGCCGTCGGCGGACTGCCGCCGGGCCCGCCCCTGGTCCAGCTCGCCGCCCTCGTCGGCGGCCCGGCCTCGGTCACGGCCGTCGCGTGGTGGGAGATCCACCGGCTGCGCGTGCGCCACGGCGTACGGCTGCGCGCCTGACGGACGCCCCCGGCCTGGCACCCGGCCCGGCCTGGGCCCGGCCCCGGTCAGGCCGTGCGCGGCACCACGCGCTGCCCCACCGACCCGTACACCCACGCCGACGCCTCGTCGATGAAGTCCCCGGGGAACCCCAGGCGGAAGTCGGTGGTCTCCTCCAGCCGGGCCAGGATCTCCTCCGGGAGGACCAGCCGGGCGGCGCCCAGGTTGTCCATCAGCTGTTCGACGCGGCGGGCACCCAACACGGGGTGCACGGCGGGGGAGTGGGCCATGGTCCACGCGATGGCGACCTGCGCCGGGGTGGCGCCGAGTTCGTCCGCCGCGCTCTGCACCGCCTCCGCCACCGCGCGTTCGCGCGCGCCGACCGCCTCGGCGGACAGCCGGGTCGCGGTGCCCGGCGCCACCCCGCCCGGGCGGGTGTACTTGCCGGACAGCACACCGTTCTGCAGCGGGCTCCACGCCGCGACCGACATGCCGAACGCCTCCGCCATCGGCAGCAGCTCCCGCTCGATGTCCCGGTTGAGCAGGCTGTACGGCACCTGCAGCGCCGACAGCGGCGACCAACCCCGCCATTCGGCAAGGGTGTTGGCGCGCGCCACCACCCAGGCCGGGGCGTCCGAGATGCCGACGTACAGCACCTTCCCGGACCGTACGGCGTCGTCGAGGGCGCGCATCGTCTCCTCGACCGGGGTGTTGCGGTCCCAGATGTGCACCCAGTAGAGGTCGATGTAGTCCGTCCCGAGCCGCCGCAGGCTCGTCTCCAGGGAGAGCGCGAGGTTCTTGCGGTGGTTGCCCGCGGCGTTGGGGTCGGCGCCGTCCCGGGACACGGTGTACTTGGTGGACAGCACGAACCGGTCGCGCCGGCCCTTGAGCAGTTCGCCGACGATCCGCTCGCTCTCCCCGCCCCGGTAGTTGACCGCCGTGTCGATCACATTGCCGCCGGCCTCCGCGTACACGTCGAGGATCCGCGCGCACTCCTGCGGCGGCGCCCCCACCCCGCCCTGCTCCCCGAACGTCATGGCGCCCAGGAACAGCTCGGAGACCCGCAGCCCCGACCGGCCCAGGAGTCGGTAACGCACCCAAAACCTCCGTCAGTTGAATGCCGTACCGGCCGACACTAACGGGTCCGACCGCGCCGACGCGGCCGTCGGGGCGAAGCGTCCTACGGTGGTGCTCCACGACCGACATCCGAACGGTGGGCCGATGACCGCGATCCGACTGCTCCTCGTCGACGACGACCCCCTCGTGCGTACCGGCCTCTCCCTCATGCTGGGCGGCGCCGACGACATCGAGATCGTCGGCGAGGGCGCCGACGGCCACGAGGTGGAGGCCCTCGTCGACCGTACGCGCCCCGACGTCGTCCTCATGGACATCCGGATGCCGACCGTCGACGGTCTCTCGGCCACCGAGCGGCTGCGCGCCCGCCCGGACGCGCCCGAGGTCGTCGTCCTCACCACCTTCCACGCCGACGACCAGGTCCTGCGCGCCCTGCGGGCCGGCGCCGCCGGGTTCGTCCTCAAGGACACCGCGCCCGCCGAGATCGTCGACGCGGTACGGCGGGTCGCGGCCGGCGACCCCGTGCTCTCGCCCGCCGTCACCCGCCAGCTCATGGTCCACGCCGCGGGCGGCGCCCCCGACACGCGCCGCAGCACCGCTCGTTCCCGGGTCGCCCTCCTCAACGACCGGGAGCGCGAGGTCGCCGTCGCCGTCGGCCGCGGCGCCTCCAACGCCGAGATCGCCGCCGAGCTCTTCCTGAGCGTCGCCACGGTCAAGACCCATGTCTCCCGCGTCCTCGCCAAGCTCGGCCTCAACAACCGAGTGCAGATCGCCCTGTTGACCTACGACGCCGGGCTGCTGGAGGACGACGGGCGGCCTTGACGGACGGTGCGCACTCCTGACCGAGGCGGGCACTCATGAGCGACCACGGGCGTTGGAGGGGTGAAGGGGGAACCATGGGGCATGAGCACGTGATCGATCTCGCGGAGTACGGACCGGGGTTCACCGAGAACCCCCATCCCGTCTACGCCGAACTGCGGGCGCGCGGCCCCGTCCACCGGGTCAGGCTGCCCAAGCCCGACGCGCACCACGAGGTCTGGCTGATCGTCGGGTACGAGGAGGCGCGGGCGGCGCTCGCCGATCCCCGACTGTCGAAGGACGGCTCGAAGATCGGGGTGACCTTCCTCGACGAGGAGCTGATCGGCAAGTATCTGCTGGTCGCCGACCCGCCCCAGCACACCCGGCTGCGGAGACTGATCGCCCGGGAGTTCACCGGACGCCGGGTCGAGCGGCTGCGGCCGAGAATTCAGGAGATCACCGACGCCCTGCTGGACGAGATGGTGCCGCGCGGCCGCGCCGACCTGGTCGAGTCGTTCGCCTACCCGCTGCCCCTCACCGTCATCTGTGAACTGCTCGGCGTGCCCGAGATGGACCGGGCGGCCTTCCGCAAGCTCTCCACCGAGGCGGTGGCACCCACCAGCGGGGAGAGCGAGTACCAGGCCTTCGCCCAACTCGCCGCCTACCTGGAGGAGTTGGTCGAGGACAAGCGATGCTCGCCGCCCGCCGACGATCTGCTCAGCGCGCTGATCCGGACGACCGACGAGGACGGGGACCGCCTGTCACCCGCCGAGCTGCGCGGCATGGCCTTCATCCTTCTGATCGCCGGCCACGAGACCACGGTCAACCTCATCACCGGCGCCGTCCACGCGCTCCTCACCCACCCCGGGCAACTCGCCGAGGTACGGGCCGACATGAGTCTCGTGGACGCGGTCGTGGAGGAGACCCTGCGCTATGAGGGGCCGGTGGAGAACGCGACGTTCCGTTTCGCCGCCGAGCCGTTGGAGATAGGCGGGACGGTCGTCCCGGCGGGGGACGCGGTGCTGATCGGGCTGGCCGCGGCCGATCGTGACGGCGCCCGGTACGCCGATGCCGACCGCTTTGACATCCACCGTGACACTCGGGGGCACCTCGCGTTCGGGCATGGCATCCACTTCTGTCTGGGGGCGGCTCTGGCGCGGCTGGAGGCAGGGGTGGCGCTTCGGGCTCTGCTGCGGCGGTGTCCGGATCTCGCGACGGACGGTCCGGCGGGGGAGTGGCTGCCGGGGATGTTGATACGGGGGGTGCGGAGTCTGCCGGTGCGGTGGTGAGGCGTTCTCTCGCCCCCGCCGCCCCTACCCGTCCCATCCCCAGGGGCTGCGCCCCTTCGACCCCCAAGCGTCCGTCCGGTGGGGGCTGGTCGCGCAGTTCCCCGCGCCCCTGAAAAGCAGGGGCTGCGCCCCGTGCTTTTCAGGCCCGAAAGGCCGGAGGCCTTTCAGGGGCGCGGGGAACTGCGCGAGAAGCCCCACTCACCCGCACCCGTCGACTCACCCCCGGCCGTGTGCCTACTCCCGACCCCCCGGGATCTCGCCCAGGTTGACCGGGCGGTGCTCCCGGCGGGACAGTTCGCACGCCTCGGCCACCCGCAGGGCCTGCAGCGCCTCTCGCCCGTCGCACGGGTTCGCCCGCTCGCCGCGTACCACTTCCACGAACGCGGCGATCTCGGCCTCGTACGCGGCGGCGAACCGCTCCAGGAACCCGGTCCACGGCTTGTCCGCCGGCGGCGGCCCGCTCGGCTCCGTGGACGCGACCGGCGTACGGTCGTCCAGTCCGACCACGACCGTGTCCAGCTCCCCGGCCAGCTCCAGCCGTACGTCGTACCCGGCCCCGTTCACCCGCGCCGCCGTGGCCGTGACGAGCGTGCCGTCCTCCAGTGTGAGCACGGAGGCGGCCGTATCGAGGTCGTGCGCCTCCCGGAACATCGGGTGCCCGACGTCGGACCCGGTCGCGTAGACGGTGGCGACCTCGCGCCCCGTCACCCACCGCACGATGTCGAAGTCATGGATCAGGGTGTCCCGGTAGATCCCGCCGGAGACCGGCAGATACTCCGGAGGCGGCGGCGTCTGATCGGCCGTCAGCGCCCGTACGGTGTGCAGCCGACCGAGCCGGCCCGCCCGCACCGCCTCGCGGGCCGTGACATAGCCCGAGTCGAAACGCCGCTGGAATCCCATCTGCAGCACCGTCCCGGCCGCGTCGACCTCGGCCAGCGCGCTTAAGGTGCCCGGCAGGTCCACGGCGACGGGTTTCTCGCAGAAGACCGGCAGTCCGGAGCGTGCTGCCCGACCGATCAGTTCGCCGTGGGCCGACGTCGCGGCCGTTATCACCACGGCGTCCACACCCCAGGTGAAGATCTCGTCCACGCCCGGCGCCACCGTCTCGCCGAGGCGATCCGCGAGGTCATGGGCCCGAGCCGTATCGACGTCAGTGATGATCAGGGAGCCGACATCACGGTGGCGGCTGAGGGTGGTCGCGTGAAACGTCCCGATGCGACCCGCCCCGATGAGTCCGATGCGCATGGGAAACAAAGTGGGGTCGTACCTGCCGCTCTGTCAATGGTTTGTCCGGACAACCGAACTACGCAACTTCCCGTCAACCAGCACCGGGGCTACGCTCGGCCCGTGCCGAAACCAGAAGTGGATCCGACCGTGTCGCTCCAGCTCAGCGTCGACCGCAGCAGCCCGGTCCCGCTCTACTTCCAGCTGTCCCAGCAGTTGGAGGCCGCGATCGAGCACGGCGAGCTGACCCCCGGCAGTCTGCTGGGCAACGAGATCGAGCTGGCCGCACGCCTCGGCCTGTCCCGCCCCACCGTTCGCCAGGCCATCCAGTCCCTGGTCGACAAGGGCCTGCTCGTACGCCGCCGAGGTGTGGGCACCCAGGTCGTCCACAGCCAGGTCAAGCGCCCCCTGGAACTGAGCAGCCTCTACGACGACCTGGAGGCCGCGGGCCAGCGTCCGGCCACCCGCGTCCTGGTCAACATCACCGTCACCGCCACCGCCGAGGTCGCCGCCGCCCTGGCCGTCGCCGAGGGCAGCGAAGTCCACCGCATCGAGCGACTCCGTCTGGCCCACGGCGAACCCATGGCCTACCTCTGCAACTACCTCCCCACCGACCTCCTCGACCTCGATTCCCCCCAGCTCGAGGCCACCGGTCTCTACCGCCTCATGCGCACCGCCGGCATCACCCTCCACAGCGCCCGCCAGACCATCGGCGCGAGATCGGCGACCCCGGACGAGGCCGACCGCCTCGGAGAACCGGAGAACGCCCCCTTGCTCACCATGCAGCGCACCACGTTCGACGACACGGGCCGAGCCGTCGAATACGGCACCCACATCTACCGGGCCTCCCGCTACTCGTTCGACTTCCAACTGCTGGTGAGGACGTAGGACCTGTGAAAGCACGGGGCTAGGACCCGTGAAAGCACGGGGCGCAGCCCCTGCTTTCACAGGGGCGCGGGGAACTGCGCGAGAAGCCCCACCGGCCCCGCACCCGAAAAACAACCGATGGCACCCCCCGCCCCCACGCCGCACCGAGCGGAGCGCTAAGGCAGAATCGGCCCGATGAGCACTTACCGCGACTTCACCCACCGCGGCTCCGCGCGGGCCACCGTCCTGCGGACCGTGGGAACGCGCGAGCGCCGCTCCCACCTGACGGCCCCCCGCGTCCCCACCGTCGGCATCGACATCGGCGGCACGAAGGTGATGGCGGGCGTCGTGGACGCCGACGGCAACATCCTGGAGAAGCTCCGCACGGAGACCCCGGACAAGTCGAAGAGCCCCCAGGTCGTCGAGGACACCATCACGGAACTGGTCCTGGACCTCTCGGACCGGCACGACGTGCACGCCGTCGGCATCGGCGCCGCCGGCTGGGTGGACGCGGACCGCAACCGCGTGCTGTTCGCCCCCCACCTGTCCTGGCGCAACGAACCCCTGCGTGACCGCCTCGCCGGCCGCCTGGCCGTGCCGGTCCTGGTCGACAACGACGCCAACGCCGCCGCCTGGGCCGAGTGGCGCTTCGGCGCCGGCCGCGACGAGGACCACCTCGTCATGATCACGCTCGGCACCGGCATCGGCGGCGCGATCCTGGAGGACGGCCAGGTCAAGCGCGGCAAGTTCGGCGTCGCGGGCGAGTTCGGCCATATGCAGGTCGTGCCCGGCGGCCACCGCTGCCCGTGCGGCAACCGCGGCTGCTGGGAGCAGTACAGCTCGGGGAACGCCCTGGTCAGAGAGGCCCGCGAACTCGCGGCGGCCGACTCCCCGGTGGCGTACGGGATCATCGAGCACGTCAAGGGGAACATCGGCGACATCACCGGCCCGATGATCACCGAGCTGGCCCGCGAGGGCGACGCGATGTGCATCGAGCTGCTCCAGGACATCGGCCAGTGGCTCGGCGTCGGCATCGCCAACCTCGCCGCAGCCCTCGACCCGTCCTGCTTCGTCATCGGCGGCGGTGTCTCGGCCGCCGACGACCTGCTCATCGGCCCGGCCCGGGACGCCTTCCGCCGCCACCTCACCGGCCGCGGCTACCGCCCCGAGGCCCGGATCGCCCGCGCCCAGCTCGGGCCCGAGGCCGGCATGGTGGGCGCCGCCGACCTCGCCAGACTCGTCGCCCGCCGCTTCCGCCGCGCCAACCGGCGCAGAGTCGAGCGGTACGAGCGCTACGCGCGGTACGTGGAGGCCCGTCGCACCACCCAGGACTCCGCGTGAGCGGCTCGGTGCCCCACCAGGGCTCCTCCCCGGAGGAACCGGAGCGGCCCGCCGAGGGCCGCCGCCACAAGATCCGCCGCCGGGCCCTCACCCTGGCGATCATCGTGGTGCTCATCGGTGTACCGGCCGGCTATCTGGTGATCTCCGCCAACCAGAGCCGCGACAGCGGCAAGGACAAGGAGAAGAAGTACTCGGCGACCGGCCTCACCGCGCACTGGCCCTCCCGGGTCCAACAGCGCCTCTACCAGGTGCCGATCCCGCCGTACTCCAAGCACGTCGCGTACTACGAGACGAACAACTGGAAGACCAGCCGCCTCTACGTGCAGTTCTATACGAGCAACGAGGGCCTGGAGAGCTTCCTCAACCAGATCGGCGCCGGCACCGGTGACCTGGTCGAGGACAAGGCCGCGATCAACGCGCGCGACCGGGGGATCGTCGGCTGGGACTTCACCGGCACCGGCCCCTGGTACGGCCTCGTCAACGACCAGAAGAACCCCGCGCCCACGCACGACATCGTCGTGAACCGGTCCAACCCGGACCATCCGATGGTGTACGTGGTGTCGCGAACCGTGCCCTGACCTGCCCGGACACCGCCGCGGGCGGGCTCCCCGCCCGCTCGCGGCGGCCCATTGTCAGACCCCGCCCGTAGAGTCGGAGGCAGCTGATCGAGTCGAAGGCGGCCGATCGGAGCCGGACCGGAGACGGCGCATCGGAGGAGGGGCGGGAGGTGACCGGAGGCATGCGGGACATGGCTGTCCCCGAGACGGACACGTCCGCTGCCGCGCGTATGCCCGCGAGCGGGCGTACACCCGTGCCGGAGGAGACGTCCGCGCATGCTCCTGCGCGTGCGGGGGCGCCAGCGCGTGCGTCCGTGGCTGAGGGGGCGTCCGTGTTGCCTGCGGGGCGGTCCGTGCCCGTCCGGCTGGCCGCCGTGTTCCTTCCCGCCCCGCTTCCCCGGCACAGCCGGTTCGCGTTCTGGGATCCGGCGGGCGCGGAGCCGCCACCGGGTGCCGACGAGGACCTCACCGTCGTACGACCCCACGGCTCGGGCGCCCGCAGGGGCACCGTCCCCGCCCTGTCCCTGCCGGTCGGCGAGGCGCTTCCCCTGCTCACCCGCGCTCGTCGCGACCCCGCCGCCCATCCCGCCACGGCCTGCTGGGGCGCGGCCGCGCTGCACGCGCTGCGGCTCGTCGTCCGGGGTCGGCTGCTGCCCGGACTGACCGCCGAGGGGTACGACGCGTGGCGGGCGGGCCCCCTTGACCCGGACGACATCGCCCACCTCAGGGCCGTCGCCGCGGCCCTGCCGTACGAGGGCCACGCCGTGCCGCTGCCCGGCAAGGGCCCGCTCCGGCTGCCCGAGCCGGAGGCCCTGATGCGGTCCTTCCTGGACGCGGTCGCCGACACGCTCCCGCGCGGCCCGGCGGCGCCGTACGTCTCCGGGAAACCGTTCGCGGCGCACACCGCACAGCGCCTGCCGCACGCGCGCGACTGGGCCGCCGAGGTCGCCGCCGGCATGGACGCGGGCGTACGGATCTCCCTGCGCCTGGACCTGTCGGCGTACGACCTCTTCGACGACGCCGAACGGGCCCCGCGGGCGGGCGCGGCCGTCGTCCAGGTGCACAGCCTCGCCGACCCCACCCTCGTCGTCGACGCGGCGGCGCTCTGGGCGGGCGACGCGGACGCGGCCTTCGGGCCCCGCGCCCGCGTGGACGCCGCCCTCGCCGTCCGCCGCGCCGCACGCGTCTGGCCGCCCCTGGACCGCCTCGGCGAACAGGACGTCCCCGACGTCCTCGCCCTCTCCGAGGACGAACTGTCCGACCTGCTGGGCGTCGCCGCGACCCGGCTCGGCGCGGCCGGCGTCGCGGTGCACTGGCCCCGGGACCTGGCCCACGACCTCAGCGCCCGCGCCGAGGTGCGCCCCGCGCCGGGCTCCGCCACGGACGGCACCGGGTTCTTCGAGAGCGAGGAACTGCTGCGGTTCCGCTGGCAGTTGGCGCTCGGCGGCGACCCGCTCACCGAATCCGAGATGGACACCCTCGCCGAGGCCCACCGCCCGATCGTCCGCCTCCGCGACCAGTGGGTCCTCGTCGACCCGGCCCTCGTCCGCAAGGCCCGTAAACGCGAACTGGGCCTCCTCGATCCGGTGGACGCCCTGTCCGTGGCCCTCACCGGCCAGGCCGAGGTCGACGGCGAGACGGTGGAAGCGGTGCCGGTCGGGGCCCTCGCGGCCCTCCGCGACCGTCTGACGGCCGGCGTCGCCCCGGTCGAACCGCCGCCCGGCCTCGCGGCCACCCTCCGCGACTACCAACTCCGGGGCCTGGCCTGGCTCGACCTCATGACCTCCCTCGGCCTCGGCGGCTGCCTCGCCGACGACATGGGCCTCGGCAAGACGATCACCGTCATCGCCCTGCATCTGCGCCGGGCCCGCCCCGAGCCCACCCTGGTCGTCTGCCCCGCCTCGCTGCTGGGCAACTGGCAGCGGGAGATCACCCGCTTCGCCCCCGGCGTCCCCGTCCGCCGCTTCCACGGCACCGACCGCTCTCTGGACGCCCTCGACGGCGGTTTCGTCCTCACCACCTACGGCACCATGCGCGCGGCCGCCCCGCACCTGGCCGACCAGCGCTGGGGCATGGTCGTCGCCGACGAGGCCCAGCACGTCAAGAACCCCTACTCGGCGACGGCGAAGGCGCTGCGCACGATCCCGACGCCCGCGCGCGTGGCGCTCACCGGCACCCCGGTCGAGAACAACCTCTCCGAGCTCTGGGCCCTCCTCGACTGGACGACCCCGGGACTCCTCGGCCCGCTCAAGTCCTTCCGGGCCCGGCACGCCCGCGCCGTGGAGAACGGCGAGGACCAGGAGGCGGTCACCCGTCTCGCCCGTCTGGTCCGCCCCTTCCTCCTGCGCCGCAAGAAGTCGGACCCGGGCATCGTGCCCGAACTCCCGCCCAAGACCGAGACGGACCACCCCGTCCCCCTCACCCGCGAACAGGCCGCGCTGTACGAGGCCGTCGTCCGTGAGTCGTTGCTCGCCATCGAGACGGCGGAGGGCATCGCCCGCCGGGGCCTCGTCCTGAAGCTCCTGGGGGCCCTGAAGCAGATCTGCGACCACCCGGCGCTGTATCTGAAGGAGGAGCCCGGCGCCGCCACCGGCGACCGCTTCGCCGCGCGCTCCGGCAAACTGGCCCTGCTGGACGAGCTGTTGGACACGCTGCTCGCCGAGGACGGCTCGGCGCTGGTCTTCACCCAGTACGTCGGCATGGCCCGGCTGATCACCGCGCACCTCGCCGACCGAGCGGTCCCGGTCGAACTGCTCCATGGCGGTACGCCGGTCAAGGACCGCGAACACATGGTGGACCGTTTCCAGAGCGGGGCGACACCGGTCCTCGTCCTGTCCCTGAAAGCGGCGGGCACCGGCCTGAACCTCACTCGCGCCGGCCATGTCGTCCACTTCGACCGCTGGTGGAACCCGGCCGTCGAGGAGCAGGCCACCGACCGCGCCTACCGCATCGGCCAGACCCAGCCCGTCCAGGTCCATCGCCTCATCACCGAGGGCACCGTCGAGGACCGCATCGCCGAGATGCTGGAGTCCAAGCGTGCCCTGTCCGACGCCATCCTCGGCTCGGGCGAGGCGGCCCTCACGGAGCTGACCGACCGGGAGCTGACGGACCTGGTGTCGTTGCGGAGGTCGTCGTGAGCGGGGCGGACGTGAGTGGGGCGGACGTCAGCGGGGCAGCGGGGACACCCGAGGGTACGGAGGGCGCCCGCCCCGCCGACGCGGCCCGCCGCGCGCTGCGCGCCGCGCGGGATGCGGGGGCGGACGCGGACGGACGTGCGCTTCCGGAAACCGGGCCCGGCACCGACCCCGGTGCGGTGAAGCGTCGGCCGACCGGGGAGGCCGGAGGTGCGCGCCCGGGGGACGCTGCCCGGGAGGCGCTGCGGAGGGCGTCGGAGTCCAGGACGGCAACTCCTGACGCTGGGCGTACCGCCCCGGGTGACGAGAGCGAGGAGCAGGCGAAGTGGGCGGAGCCGGCGAAGCGGGAGCAGAGCGCGGGACGGGAGTCGAGTGGGAGGCAGTCGGCGAGCGAACCCCGGGAGAGGGACGACCGGCAGGAGACGACTGACCCGCGTGAGACAAGTGATCGGCGTGAGACGAGTGACCCGCGTGGGACGGGTGAGAGGCGCGCGCCCGGTGCCCGTCCCGGTGACATTGCCCGGGAGGCCCTGAGGGCCGCACGGGACGCGGCCGAGGGTGCCCGCCTGGCGGCGGAGGAGGCTTCTGCCGAGCGGGTGGGCCGGGGGAGCGGCCGGGGCTCACGGCCGGCCGTCGGCCAGTCCGGTCGCCTGCGGGAGGCGCGGGGCGGGATCGGCGACGGGGCTCCGGCGGGGGACCGCGCGGGGCGTGGCCCTGGAGCCTTTTCGGAGGGCCGGAGGCCCGGAGCGCCCCGCCGGGACCGCGTGGCCGCCGATCGTGCCCGCGCTGTGCGGGAACTGCTCGCCGACGCCTTCAAGATGCCCGCCGACGACGTCCAGGAGGCGGGCGGCGCGGAGACGACGGGCCCGGTGGCGGTGGCGGCCTGGGGACCGGATCACCGACCTGGTGTCACGGAGGGCGAAGCGGCACGGACGAGCACGCCCGGTCTCGCGGCCGACGGCACGGCGGACGAGGACGCCACGGGAGCCGCGAGAGCCACGGACGGGGCGGCCGCATGGGTGAGCGGCGGGGTGACCACGACAAGAGCGTCCGGCGACGGGGCGGACGTCCCTCAGGCCGCCCCGCGTGTCCCGCGATCCATGGCCGCGCCCTCGCGGGACGGCGAACTGCGGCGCACCTTCCGCCCGTTCCCGCCGCGCGCCTCCGCCGGGGAGGCGTTCGCGGAGAGCTGGTGGGGCAACGCGTGGGTGGCGGCGCTGGAAGAGGGCGCGTTGGACGCGGCACGGCTGGCGCGCGGACGGGCGTACGCCGACAAGGGGAACGTCGACGCGATCACCGTGACGCCCGGGCTTGTGCTGGCCTACGTGCACGGCAGCAGGCCCCGGCCGTACCGGGTGCAGCTCCGCCTGCGGACGCTGGACGACACCGAATGGGACCGCTTCCTGGACGCGGCGGCGGAACAGCCCGCCCACATCGCCGCGCTGCTGGACAAGGAACTGCCCCCCGGCCTGGCCGACCCCGGAGCCGGACCCGCACCTGACCGGGGCGTGCGTCTCCTGCCCGGCCCTCGGGAGCTCGACCCCCGTTGCAGCTGCCCCGACTTCGGGCACCCCTGCAAGCACGCGGCTGCGCTCTGCTACCAGACGGCGCGGCTGCTGGACGAGGACCCGTTCGTGCTGTTGCTGCTGCGGGGCCGGGGCGAGCGGGAGTTGCTCGACGCGTTGTCACGGCGGAACGCGGCCCGTGCGGCGCGCGCCGCGCAGGAGCAGGAGCCCGCACCGCTCCCGGGTGTGCGGGCCCGTGACGCCCTCGCCCCGCGCACCCTCCCGCCGCTGCCCGCCCCGTTGCCCCCGCCACCGCACCCGGAGCAGCCGCCGGTGTATCCGGGCGCGCCCGGCGGCCCGGATCCGTTCGCGCTGGACCAGTTGGCGACCGACGCGGCGGCCCGCGCGCACGCGTTGCTCACCACGGGACGTGACCCGGTGGCCGAACTGACGCTGTGGCAGGACGCGGTACGGCTCGCCGCCGCCCGCCCCGGCTCCGGTCTCACCGCCACCACCCGCGCCCTCTACTCCTCACTCGCCGCGGCCACCGGTCGCACCCCGGCCGACCTGGCCCGCGCGGTCGCCGCCTGGCGCCAGGGCGGCCTCGAAGGGCTGGCCGTCCTGGAGGAGCCCTGGGACCCGCCGGCGGGCCGCTTCGACCGCGCCCGCCCCCTGCTCCTGGCCGCGGACCTCCCGGCCTTCCGCCCCTGGCGCAACCACCTCACCCACCCCCACGGCCACCTCCAGCTCCGCCTCGGCCACGACGGCCTCTGGTACGCGTACGAGTCCGACCCGGGCCACGACGACTGGTGGCCGAGAGGCACCCCGGACCTCGACCCGGTGGGCGCCCTGACCGGCCTGGGAGCGGCCGACGACTGACGGCACGCGCGACGCCCCGCCGACGGAGACGCGTGGAGCCGTGATCCCGAGCGCGCTGTCAGGTAGCCGCGGGGGAGGCCGGCTGGAGGCGGACGCAGCAGTGCCCGGGGCCGGGCGCCAGGAGCGCGCGCAGGTCGTCCTCGCCCAGTCCGCGCAGGAGGCCGCGGAGCAGGTGCAGGTTCATGCCGCACACCGTTTCGGTGTGCTCCCGCGCGAGCGCGTGGAACGGGCAGTTGCCCAGCACGACGGCATCACCCTCGTGCCGTGGCTCGAACCCGTACCGCTCCAGCAGTTCGGTCACGTCCCCGTCGCCCTGGCCGGCGATGCGCGCGCCGACGTCGTCGGCGGTGCGGTGCAGCACCGCGCGCACGGGCTCGCCGGTGGCCTCGGACTCCTCCAGGGCTTGGGCGAGGAGCCGTCCGGCGAGTTCGTAGTGCCGCTCGGGCAGGCTGACGCTGACCTGCCTGGAGGAGCGTTTGTAGAGCTTGGCCGGCCGTCCCGCACCCGGGCCGGAGCGCCCGCTGCGGCGCTCGTAGACGACGTCGAGCAGTCCTTCCTCGGCGAGGCGGTCCAGATGGAAGGCCGCGGTCTGCCGGGCCAGGCCGAGGTCCGCCGCCGCGTCGTCCCGGCCGACCGGGTCCGAGCGGCGGCAGACGTGGTCGTAGAGCCTCCTGCGCGTCGGCTCGTCGAGCGCGGCGACGGCGGAGACGTCGGGGCGGGGCCGTACTTCTTCCGAGTGGTCCACGAACACCAGTGTAAAACCCACAGCCATTGACTAAAGAGAATCCGCGCGCTTCTATCGATAGTGAAAGTTGTCGATAGAAAGAAGGGCGTCATGTCGTCCGCGACCACAACCACCACGTCCGCCGCTCCCCGGCGGGCAACCCTCACCGACCCCGGCTACCAGGCGTTCGTCGTCCTGCGGGTCGGGTTCACCGTCGCGCCGATCCTGTTCGGGCTGGACAAGTTCGCCAACCTGCTCGTGGACTGGCCCGTCTACCTCGCCCCGTGGATCGACGACCTCGTTCCCGGCAGCGCCCAGGCCGCGATGTACGCCGTCGGCGTCGTCGAGATCGTCGCCGGTCTCGTCGTCGCCCTCGCACCGAGGTTCGGGGGCTGGCTGGTGGCCGGCTGGCTGGCCGGCATCATCGTCAACCTGCTGACCATCCCCGGCCACTACGACATCGCCCTGCGCGACTTCGGCCTCCTGCTCGCGGCCGTCGCCCTCGCCCGGCTCGCACAGCGCTACCACGGGGCGCGCCCCACCCGCTGACGACGGCCGGCGCGCGACGTGAACGCGGCACGGCGGAACCCACACGGGCGGAACACGGCGCGGCGGAACACGGCACGGCGGGTGGGCCCGCACCGGCTCACCCGCCCGCGCATCCGATTGCGGCGGACAGTGGGCTGCGGCAGCCTGAAGCGGACGCTTTCCGGGACGGCAGGACACGACGACACGGCTTGGAGGCCTCCCTCATGACCCACGTCGCCCCTCCCGCACCGATCGTGGTCGGCACCGACGGCTCCGCCGCCTCGGAGCCGGCCGTACGCTTCGCCCTCCAGGAGGCGCGACTGCGCGGCACCGGCCTGCGCGCCGTCTGCGCGTACGACTTCACCGCCCGGCACCGAGGGATCGAGTGGCCCACCGCTTCCGGCGTCCGCGACGCGGACGCCCAACTCCGCGACCTCACCCTGGACGCGGTCACCACGTCCCTGGCGGAGGCCCAGGAGCAGCTGGGCGGCGCACCCGTGGAGGTGGAGGTCAGGGCGGAGCAGGGCCGCCCCTCGCAGGTCCTGCTGGACGCGAGCGAGGACGCCTGCCTCCTCGTGGTCGGCACCCGGGGATCAGGCGCGTGGGGGCGCCTCACCCTGGGGTCCACCAGTACCGAGGTCGTCCACCACGCCCGGCTCCCCGTCGTCGTCGTACCGGCCGGTCCGGATCAGCGGTCCGACGGCTGACGCCCGTCGCCCGTCGACCTGGGACGCCCGCGCAGCTCGATCGCCAGGGGCGCGGCGGTGAAGACGGAGGAGTACGTGCCGACGGCGAGGCCGATCAGGAGGGCCAGGGCGAAGTCGGTGAGCGAGGACCCCCCGAGCACGGTGAGCGAGGCGAGCACGAAGGCGGCGCCCATGCCGGTGTTGACGGTGCGGGGCATCGTCTGCAGGATCGCCCGGTTCACGGTCGCGGACAGGGGTGCCGAGGGAGTGCGGCGGACCAGTTCCCTGACCCGGTCGAAGAGGACCACGGAGTCGTTGACCGAGTAGCCGATGACGGTGAGCAGGGCCGCCAGGAACAGCCCGTCGAGGGATTTGCCGAGCCAGGCGAAGACGCCGACGAGGATCACGACGTCGTGGGCGAGCGCGACGACCGCGGCGGTGCCGAACACCCAGCGGAAACGTGCCGCGAGGTAGACGAGCTGCGCGCCGAGGGCGACGGCGAGAGCGATCAGCGCGTCCCGCCGCAGCTCCTCGCCGAGGCTGGGGCCGATCAGCTCGTCGCGGACCTTGTCCGCCCCCTCGGCGAGGTCGCGCACGGCTCCGGTCACCTCGGCCTCCTCCGCGTCGGTCAGCGGATCGGTGCGCACGGTCAGGCCGTTGTCGCCCGAGGACTGCACGACCGCGCGTTCGAATCCGGTGTCGGCCAGTGCCGAGCGGACCCGGTCGGGGTCGACGGGGGCGGTCGTGGCGTACTCGAGGAGACGGCCACCGGTGAACTCCACACCCAGATCGACCCCGCGCACCGCGACACCGGCGCCGGCCAGCACGAGCAGCGCGGCCGAGGTGGCCAGCCAACGGCGGGAGCGGCGCATCAGCCGGGGGTCGCGGCGGGTGAGGCGGTCCCGGACGAGGCCCGTGGTCGCGATCCCGCTGATCCGGGGGAGGCGGCGCAGTCCCGGGCGGCCTGCGGCGTACTCGGCGAGCACCCGGGTGATCACCAGGGCGCTGAACATGGAGGCGAGGACCCCGATGCCGAGGGTGACGCCGAAGCCGCGGACGGGCCCGGAGGCCAGGAAGAACAGCAGGGCCGCCGCGATCAGCGTGGTGATGTTGGAGTCGGCGATCGCGCTGAGGGCGTCGCGGAACCCGGCCGCCAGCGCCGAGCGCACACTGGCGCGGCGTCGGGCCGCGTACTCCTCGCGGGCCCGCTCGAAGACCAGCACGTTGGCGTCCACGGCCATGCCGATGGTCAGCACGAAGCCCGCCAGGCCCGGCAGGGTCAGGGTGGCGCCGAGCGCGGCCAGAGCGGCGTACGAGAGGAGGCCGTAGCAGAGCAGGGCGACGGTCGCCAGGACGCCCATCAGCCGGTAGACGACCACGATGAACAGCGAGGTCAGGGCGGTACCGACGACGGCGGCCCAGGCGCTGGCGGTGATGGCCCGCGCGCCCAGGGTCGGGCCCACGGTGCGCTGCTCCACGGTCTCGACGGGCACGGGAAGCGCCCCGCCGTTGACGAGGAGCGACAGCTCGCGCGCTTCCTCGGGGCCGAAGGAGCCCGTGATCCGTGTGGCGCCGTCGCGGATGCCGGTCCCACAGGCCACGGACGGGTCGACCTGCGGGGAGGAGATGACCTTGTCGTCGAGGACGATGGCGACCCGGCGGGCCGGATCCCCCGCCGGCCGACAGGCGGCCTCGCCGGTCAGCCGGGCCCAACTGTCGGCGCCCGCGCCCTTGAAGTCGATCGTGACGTGCCATCCGGCGCCGCCCTGCTGGTCGATCAGGGCGGCCGCTTTCTCGACGTGTTCACCGGTCAGTTCCGCCGCCCCGAGGCGCAGCGGTGCGCCGGACTCGTCGGGCAGGACGCGTTCGCCGGGCTGCCTCGGCGTCGTCGAGGTGCGCTCGGCGTCCTCGGCCGGGCCGAGGACCGGGTGGAAGGAGAGCCGCGCGGTACGGCCGAGGACGTCGGCGGCCCGCTTCGGGTCCCGTACGCCGGGCAGTTCGATGATGATCCGGTCGTCGCCGGAGCGGACGAGGGTGGGTTCGGCGACGCCGAGCGCGTCGACGCGGCCGCGCAGCACCTCCAGCGTGCGGTCGGTGGCCTCGCCGTCGGCCTCGGTGGTGGGGGTGGAACGGGTCTGGAGCACGATCTGCGTGCCGCCGCGCAGGTCCAGTCCGAGGCGGACCGGCACGGTCGCGGCGATGTACACGGACAGGGCGAGCACGGCCAGGGCGAGCAGCGCCCTGACGCGCGAGGAACGGTTCAACGGAGCCTCCGGCAGGCACACCACGGCCACGACGCCGAGAGACTCGGCCCGGCCGGGTGGAGGTGAACGAGGAGAAGGGGTTTCAGGTGCCGGAGAGCACCGGGGGTGCCCGACCACGGTCCTGGGTCGGGTCAGGATCCGGGAAGGGGACGTCCCCCGTCGGTGCCGCGAGCCGTCCGAGCCGGGGCAGGACGACGACGGGCGTGCCCTGGTCGCGGAGGGCGAGGTGTTCGCGCGGGGTGGGGTGTTCGCCGTGCCGCTGGTGGCGGACGGACGCCCGTAGGACGTGGTCGAGGCCCTGTCCCGCATCGGCGCGCGGCGGGCCGTCCCCGTGGTGGCCGACCGCCGTCGCCACGCCGGCCGACGGACCGCCCGTCGCGCCGGGTCCGGCGACGCCGAGCGTCGCCAGCAGCGCCAGGACGACAGCCGCCAGCACCGCGAGGGGGGCGGTACGCGAGCCGTGGCGCATGCCCCGTCCCCCCTTCGTCTTCGTCGTGATGTGTGCCGGCTTCGGGTATCAGGGTTCGATCAGGCCGACGCGGATCGCGTAGCGGGTCAGTTCCAGGCGGTCCCGCAGGCCGAGCTTCTGCAGCAGGTTGGCGCGGTGCCGCTGGACGGTCTTGACGCTGATGAAGAGCAGATCGGCGATCTCCTTGGACGAATGGCCCTCGGCGACGAGCTTGAGGACCTCCTCCTCGCGCGGGGTGACGATCTGGTCGGGGGCCTCCTCGCCGCGACGGGCCCGGTCGACGTAGTTGCGGATCAGGGCGGTGACCGCGCCCGGATACAGGAAGGGCTCGTCCCGCATCGCGGCCCGGCAGGCGGCGACGAGGTCACGGTCGGCGACGGACTTCAGCACGTACCCGCTCGCGCCGGCCTTCAGGGCCTGGAAGAAGTACTGCTCGTTGTCGTGCATGGTGAGCATCAGGATCCGCAGCCCCGGCTTGACGACGGCCAGTTCACGGGCGGCCTGGAGGCCGGTCAGCCGGGGCATCGCGATGTCGAGCACGGCCAGGTCGACGTCGTGGGCGCGGGCCTGCGCGATGGCCTCCGCGCCGTCCCCGGCCTCGGCGACCACCTCCAGGTCCGGTTCCTGGTCGAGGATGAGCCGCACGCCGCGGCGGACGAGAGCGTGGTCGTCGGCCAGGAGGATACGGATCGTGGATGTCTCGGGCATGTTCACGGCTGCTTCCTGGGCAGGGGCGCGGTGAGTCTCACCTGGGTGCCCGCGCGAGGCGCGGGGGCGATGTCCAGGGTGGCGCCGATGAGCAGGGCACGCTCGCGCATGCCCCGGATGCCGGCGCCTTCGCGGGGGGCCTGGACGCCGCTGCCGTCGTCGGTGACCTCCAGGACCACCCGGTCGTCGGCGTGGCGCAGGGCGACGGTGACCTCTTCGGCCTCCGCGTGACGGGCGACGTTGGTCAGGGACTCCTGGGCGACGCGGTAGACGACCAGTTCCGTCTCCGGCGCGAGGCCGGGCAGGTCGGTGTCGAAGCGGCGGTCGACCCGCAGTCCGGTGTGCGTGGCGAAGTCCTCGGTGAGCGAGGTCAGCGCGCTGACGAGACCCAGGTCGTCCAACACACCGGGACGCAGCCGCCGCGCCAGCCGGCGTACCTCGTCCAGACCGGCCCGGGTCATCTCCCGCACCTCGTGCAGCTCAGCGCGCAGCGGCGCGGGCGCGTCGTCCGCGGCCCGCTTGAGTGCCAGCAGGATCGCGGTCATGCTCTGGCCCACCTCGTCGTGCAGCTCCTGTGCGATACGGCGGCGTTCGGCCTCCTGGGCCAGCAGGGCCCGGGCGCTGCTGGTGGCCCGCTCGTGCTCCAGCCGCTCCAGCATGGCGTTGAACGTGCGGATCACCTCGGCGACCTCGCCGCCGCCGTCGGCGGGCAGCCGCTGGCCGGGGCGGAGCAGGTCCACGGTGGTCATCAGCTTGGTGAGCCGGTCCAGCGGCGCCAGCCCGAACCGCAGCAGCGCGGCGTTGGCGACCAGCATCACCACCAGGCCGCCCACCAGGATGATCGCCTCGGTGAGCAGAACCGGTACGGATACGGTCACCGGTGCCCACAGCAGCAGGGCCGTCGCCGTGCCCAGCACCACGGCGTTGAGGGCGAAGATCCGCCAGAACAAGGACACCGGACCGCACGCCTCGCCTTCCACATCCGTTGCTCGCCGCCCCGGGGGTGCCTGCGAGGTACTGCTGCCAGCTTGCCCCTCGCGAGGTGCCCCGTCGATGGGACCCGGTGCCCATTTCCGGGGGCGCGCACCACCCATGACCCGCCGCGTGGAGCCCTCGACCCGGTGCGAAATGGGTACCGCGCCCGATGGGCGTCCGCCGCGGACCCGGCCAGAGTGGACACCATGTCAACGCATGTACCCCACACCGACCCCCACCTGGACGAGGCCCGGCAACGCCTGGAGAGCGCCCGCTCCTCCCGGCTGGCACAGCTTCAGGCGCTCGACGAGCTCGACGAGGCCGGACGGACCACGGACGATCACCTGCTGTCCGCGCAGAGGACCGCGCTGCGGGGCGTCCTCCGAGAGATCGAGGAAGCCTTCGCCCGGATCGAGAACGGCACCTACGGCGCCTGCCTGAGCTGTGCCAGGCCCGTCCCGGCGGAACGGCTGGAGATCCTCCCCTACACCCGCCACTGCGTCGCCTGCCGCCGCCGCGCCACCTGAAGCACCGCCCGCACCACTTCCCGACCCACCTCTCCTACCGCCTCCCGACCCATCTCCCGAACCGCCTCCGTACCGACCTCCTACGGCCTGCCTCACAAGGGGTGACGTGGTGAACCAACAGACCATCGGCGACAGCACCTCCCATCTGTCGGCCGACGACCTCGCCGCACTGCGCGAGAACCTGCACGAGCAGCGTCTGTTCCGCCAGGAGCAGCTGCGCCGGCTCACCGGCCCCGTCACCTCGCGCGCCGAGAGCCGGCTGCGGGAACGGGCCGCCTCGCAGACCGAAGTGCAGGTCCAGCTCGCGGCCTCCGCCCGCATGGTCCTCACCGACGTCGAAGCGGCCCTCGCCCGGATGAACGAGGGCGGCTACGGCACCTGCCGGTTGTGCCGTCGCCCCATCGAGCGGGAACGGCTGATGATCGTGCCGCAGGCCCGCTACTGCGCCCGCTGCCAACAGGTGAAGGAGGCGGTCCCGTGACCGGCGCCCCCGACCCGCGCACCGTCGAGGACCGGCACCGGCACCGGCCCTGGCCGAGGTGCCCCCTCTGCTGCGGCCTCGCCCTGGACCTGGGCAGCGCCCGCACCCGCGCCTGGATATCGGGCAGGGGCGTGGTCGTCGACCTGCCGAGTGCGTCCCGCCGCGATGCCGGGGCGCCGTACCCCGCCGGGCCCGGCATCCGCGCAGAGCCCCCGGGGAGCGCCGGGACCCTGCGGCAGCTGCTCGGCCCCCACCTGCCCCGCTCCACCCGCCCCCTGGTCATCGTCACCGCGCCCGTCCTGGACGGCCCCGCCCACCGCACCCGGGCACGCGCGGTGGTCGACGTGCTGCGACCGTGCGGTGTCCTGACCGTGTCCAGCGCCCGGAGCATCGCCGTGGCCGCCGACGCCGACCTGGCCGGGCCGCTGCTCGTGGTGGACATCGGCGCCCACTTCACCGAGGTGGTCCTGCTGTGCGACGGCGCCGTCGCCGACGCCCGCCGCGCCACCCTCGGCACCGCTGACCTGGACGGGACGACCATGCCCGGGCAGATCGCCGAGGCGGTGTCCTCGATGCTGACGGCGATGCTCCGCGAGGACCACACCTCCCTGACCGTCGACGCCCTGCACCGGGGCGTCCTCCTGGCCGGCGGAGGCGCCCTCCGCCCCGAGATCACCCACCACCTCACCGGCCCGCTGCCGACGCCGCCGCGAGTGGTCCCGTCTCCTCACACCGCGGCCGTCCGGGGCGCCGCGACGCTCCTGCGCTCCGCCCACACCCACCCCTCGTCCACACCGTCGCCGTCGTCCCTCCCGGCCGGCCGTCCACGGCTGCGGCCCCGTCCGTCCGCCGAGTGAGGACGGAACGCGTTCACCGTGTGGAGTTCGGGCGGCCGGTTGGGGAGGTTCCGGAAGACTTTCGGGCCCGTCGTGCGGGCCGCGGGCGCCGCACCCACGCCGGGCGGCGCGACGCTCGTCGCCGATGAGCCGCGAACACCTGCGCGATCGTGGGATCGCGGGCAGTGCCGGACCTTGCCCGGGCAGCGTGCCGGGAGCCGCTAGTTTGGGACCGGCCATATGAGAACCCGTGAGAGATGAGAGGGTCTGACGGGTGAGCGAGACACCACCGAACACCCTGCAATACCGTTTCGACGGCCCGGAAGACGCCCCTGTTCTGATCCTGGGCCCCTCCCTGGGCACCACCTGGCACATGTGGGACCGTCAGATCCCCGAACTGACCAAGCAGTGGCGGATCTTCCGCTTCGACCTGCCGGGGCACGGTGGCGCGCCGGCGTACCCCGGTGGCTCGGTCACCGAACTGGCCTCCCGCCTGCTGGCCACGCTCGACGCCGTCGGTGTGCAGCGCTTCGGCTACGCGGGCTGCGCGTTCGGCGGCGCCATCGGCGTCGAACTCGCCCTGCGCCACCCCGAACGGCTCGCCTCGCTCGCGCTGATCGCCGCCTCGCCCCGCTTCGGCACGGCCGACGAGTTCCGCCAGCGCGGGGTGATCGTGCGGACCAACGGCCTCGACCCCATCGCCCGGACGTCCCCGGACCGCTGGTTCACCGCCGGGTTCGCGGCGGCGCAGCCCGCGATCACCGAGTGGGCCGTGCAGATGGTCCGCACCACCGACCCCGGCTGCTACATCGCCGCCTGCGAGGCACTCGCCTCGTTCGACGTCCGCGCCGAACTCGGCCGGATCGGCGTCCCCACCCTCGTCCTCGTCGGCTCCGACGACCAGGTCACCGGCCCCGCCGAGGCCCGGACGCTCGTCGCGGGCATCCCGGACGCCCGGCTCGCGGTCGTCCCGGGCGCCTCCCACCTCGTCCCGGTCGAGCAGCCCGCCGCCGTCACCGACCTGCTCGTCCGCCACTTCTCCACCGCCTGGCAGCCCGCCTACGACTCCACCACCGGCCAGGTCGCCATCCCGGCGGCCCCGGTCAAGCCGGCCCTCGCGGCCGTCCCGCCGCAAACCGGACCGGTCGCCGAGATCGCCCCGGCCGCCGTCCAGCCGGAGGCCATGGGCAGACCGGACCCGTACGACGCCGGGCTGAAGGTCCGCCGCGAGGTGCTCGGCGACGCACATGTGGACCGGGCGCTGGCGTCGGCGGACGACTTCTCCGGCGACTTCCAGGAGTTCATCACCCGCTACGCCTGGGGCGAGATCTGGGACCGGCCCGGCCTCGACCGCCGTTCCCGCAGCTGTGTCACCCTGACCGCGCTCGTCGCCGGCGGGCACCTGGACGAACTCGCCTTCCACACCCGCGCCGCCCTCCGCAACGGCCTCACGCCGGACGAGATCAAGGAAGTCCTCCTCCAGGCGGCCGTCTACTGCGGGGTGCCGGCCGCGAACAGCGCGTTCCGCGTGGCCCAGCAGGTCATCCGCGAGGAGACCACCCCGCAGGAGTGAGCGCGGTCGGGGTGCCGGCCACGGTGGGCCCGGCACCTCCCGCCCGGGCAGGATGGATCCATGACCATGAAGCTCACGAAGAAGTCGCACGCCTGCGTCCGGCTGGAGAAGGACGGGCGCACGCTCGTCATCGACCCGGGCGGGTTCAGCGAGGAGGACGCCGCGCTCGGCGCGGACGCGGTGCTGGTCACGCACGAGCATCCCGACCACTTCGACGAGGGACGGCTGCGGGCGGCCCTGGAGGGCAACCCGGCCGCCGAGATCTGGACCCTGCGCTCGGTTGCCGAGAAGATCTCCGCCGCCTTCCCGGGCCGGGTGCACACGGTCGGCCACGGCGACACGTTCACCGCCGCCGGCTTCGACGTGCAGGTCCACGGCGAACTCCACGCCGTGATCCACCCGGACATCCCGCGCATCACCAACGTTGGCTACCTCGTCGACGGCGGCCGCGTCTTCCACCCCGGCGACGCCCTCACCGTCCCCGACCTCCCCGTCGAGACGCTGATGCTCCCCGTCATGGCCCCCTGGAGCAAGATCTCCGAGGTCATCGACTACGTCCGCGAGGTCGCGCCGCAGCGGGCGTACGACATCCACGACGCCCTCCTCACCGACCTCGCCCGCCCCATCTACGACCGCCAGATCGGCGCCCTGGGCGGCGCGGAGCACCTGCGGCTGGCGCCCGGCGCCTCGGCGGACCTCTGAGCGCGGGCACCCTCACCGGGCGGGCCGGGCGTTGTCGGACCCGCCCGGTAGGTTGTGGGGCATGCGCATCGCGACCTGGAACGTGAACTCGATCACCGCCCGCCTCCCGAGGCTCCTCGCCTGGCTGGAGAGCAGCGGCACCGACGTGCTCTGCCTCCAGGAGGCCAAGATCGCCGAGGACGGCTTCCCGCTCGACGCCCTGCGCGAGGCGGGCTACGAGGCCGCCGTGCACGCCACGGGGCGGTGGAACGGCGTGGCGGTGATCTCCCGCGTCGGCATCGAGGACGTCGTCAAGGGCCTGCCCGGCGACCCCGGCTACGACGGCTCCGTGGAGCCCCGCGCGATCTCCGCGACCTGCGGCCCGGTCCGCGTCTGGTCGGTGTACGTGCCGAACGGCCGCGAGGTCGACCACCCGCACTACGCGTACAAGCTCCAGTGGTTCGAGGCCCTCAAGGCCGCCGTCGCCGGTGACGCGGCCGGCAGCCGCCCCTTCGCCGTCATGGGCGACTACAACGTGGCGCCGACCGACGACGACGTGTACGACGTCGCCGCCTTCGAGGGCCTCACCCACGTCACCCCCGCCGAGCGCGCCGCCCTGGCCTCCCTCCGCGAGGCGGGCCTGACCGACGTCGTCCCCCGGCCCCTCAAGTACGAGCACCCCTTCACGTACTGGGACTACCGCCAGCTCTGCTTCCCGAAGAACCGGGGCATGCGCATCGACCTCGTCTACGGCAACGAGCCGTTCGCCAAGGCGGTCACCGACGCGTACGTCGACCGGGAGGAGCGCAAGGGCAAGGGCGCCTCCGACCACGCGCCGGTCGTGGTGGACCTGGAGGTCTGAGCACGGGGCCGGTCCGGCGGCCTCGCACCGGACCGCCGAACCGCCCCTTGGCCGCGCGGACCGTCACAGCAGGCCGAGGTCGACCGAGTCGGCGAGTGCCGCCAGCCCCGCCTCGTTCGGGTGCAGGTGGTCCCCGGTGTCGTACGCGGGCAGCAGCCTGGCCGGACGCGCCGGGTCACGCAGCACCTCGTCGAAGTCGAGGACCCCGTCGAACACCTCGCCCGCCTCACCGCCCCGGATCCACTCGTTCACCGCGACCCGCTGGGCGTCGACGGCGGCCGTGCAGCGCGCCTCGCCCTCACAGGGCGCCACGGTCGCCACGAGCACGCGCAGGCCCCGTTCGTGCCCCCGGGCCGCGATCTCCCGCAGCCCGGCGACGACCTCGCCCGCCGTCGCACCCCAGCGCACGTCGTTGACGCCCTGGAAGACGACGACCGTACGGGCGGAGGTCTGGGCGAGGACATCGCGGTCGAAGCGGTGCAGGGCACTCACGCCGCCCGTGTCGGTGGAGACACCGTCACCGGGGTAGCGGTCGGCGACCACCCGGTTCGCCGAGATCCCCTGGTTGAGGACGCCGTAGTGCGGGACCTCGTCCTGGCTCAGCAGCCGCCGGGCCAGGACGTCCGGCCACCGCCGGTTCGCGTCGACCGTCGTCGCCTCCCCGTCGGTGATCGAGTCCCCGAGCAGCACGACCGATCCCGGCCCGCCGCCCACGTCCACCCCGGTCAGCAGCGGCCAGGTCGAGATCGTGGAGGTGTACGCCGCACCCGAGCCGTCCGCCGCGTGGTCGCCCGGCTCGCTGACGTACGACGTCTGCCGGGCCAGCCGGTGCACGGGGGCGGCCGTCACCGTGCCGGGCAGGTGGAAGCTCACCAGCAGGTCCGTGCCGGGCGGCACCTCGAAGCCCAGCGGATCACTGAACGCCTGCGCGCCCGCCGGGATGTCGGTGCCGGCCGCGCCCCGGAACGACAGGGGCACCGGCGCACTCCGGGCGCTCGCGCCCGTCGCCCGCAGCGCCACCGTCGCGCTGCCCACCCGTACCGGCGCCGAGGCGAAGGTGTTGTCGAGCCGGATGCGCACCCGGGGCCCGCCCACCGAGGTGTGGACCACGAGCCGCAGGGTCCGGTCCGTCCACGGGCCGACGGCCGGGTAGCCGGAGGTGGAGGCGGCCCAACTGCCGCTCCACGCCGCCGGGTCGGGGCGCACCGCCAGGGCGAACACATGCAGGTCGCGGTTGCGCGGCAGGGTCACCGAGGCGACCTCACGACTCCGCACGAGCGGCACGGTGACGACGTACAGCCGTGCCTTCTCGGTGAGTTGACCACCCGGGGTGTTCACATGGGGGAGGGCCACGGCCTTGGTGGCGAGCGGGCCGGTACGCCAGTCGGGGGCGGCCAGCCGGTACGACGAGCGGGTCCCGTTCCGGTAGCGGACCTCCCCGCCGCCGGTCGCGTCGGCGCCGCCCGTGCCGGCGACCAGGAAGGCGAGGGCGTCGCCCCGGCCCCGTACCCGTACCGACTGGCCGGCGGCGCGGACGTTGTCGGGCTCGCCCGCCGCACGGGGCGGCAAGGTCAGGCGCGCGCCCTGAACGGTCAGCGTGCGCCCGGGCGTCCATCCGGCAGCCGTCAGGTCGGTGGCGGAGAGGGAGGCGCCGGAGCCGTCGAAGTCGGCCTCGGTGGGCCGCGCGTCCTCGCTGACGGCCCTGTTGTCGAAGAGGCGTTCCAGCGGCGCCGGTTCGGCTGCCGGGCGCGCGTCGGCCCGAGCGGTGGCGACGGGTGCGACCGCCGCCAGAAGTGCCAGGACGACGGCCGTTCTCCAGACGCGTCGGCGCACGCGCGATCCCTTCTGCTCGCTGGACACCACGAGGGCGACGATGCCGACGGATGCGGCACGGCACCGGTACAACGACGAGACGACGGATGTGTGATGACGACGGTTGAGTCAGGACGGACGGATGTGTCATGACCGCATGCGCCGCCGTGACGACAGGTGTGCCATGAAGCTAAAGAGGCGTCAGGGACCCGTCAATGAGGCAGGCGGGAACCACGGCCGAACTCCCGGCGAACAAGCGGTTTCCGCGCGCCTGTGGTGCGAAGGGTGAGGCGGATGACACGCTGAGCGCATGAACATCTCTTTCCTGGGCAACTGGCGCAAGAGGCGTGACCCCGCGTTCGGGGTCGCGGTGTTCACCGGGGGCGACGGTGACGACGACGGCCACGAGGGACTCGCCGAACTCCTCTCCGAATGCGAACTGCTGCGCGCCCAGGCCGCCCTGGCCGGCGTCGAACTCGACGACTCCGCCGCCTCGTTGGAGGCGATCGACCAGCTCGTCCCGCGCTGGCGCGACGACGAGGAGACCGCGGCCTGGCTCGGGAACGACGCGGGGCTCTACCTGGGCACGGTCGTCGTGCGGACCGTCCCGGGCGCCCGCTGGGAGATCTGGCCCAACGGCCAGCCCGTGGTGCGGCTGGACTCCGGCCGTGAGATCGACGTGGTCGAGGCCGGCCAGGCGTGGGCCGCCAGCGGCGCACCGGAACTCTCCCAGCTCTACGCCGAGGTCGCCGAGCAGTGAGGACCCGGCGCGCACTCCTCGACGCGGTCGCTTCCCGACAATACGGCTAATCCCCGCGAGTGCGTGTCGCGTCCTGAGGTCCCCTCGGTCCGGATAGTTTGCGGCACCGGCGACACCACACGGTCGAGGGCGAGTAGGGCGGGCTGGGCATGGCGGGCGAACCGCTGATCGAGATGCACGACGTGAACAAGTACTTCGGCGAGCTGCATGTCCTCCAGGACATCGATCTCACCGTCGGCAAGGGGGAGGTGGTCGTCGTCATCGGCCCGTCGGGGTCGGGGAAATCGACGCTGTGCCGGGCGATCAACCGGCTGGAACCCATCCGCTCCGGCGTGATCCGGATCGACGGGCAGCCGCTGCCGAGCGAGGGCAAGGCCCTCGCGGCGCTCCGCGCGGACGTGGGCATGGTCTTCCAGTCCTTCAACCTCTTCGCGCACAAGACCGTGCTGCAGAACGTGTCGCTCGGTCAGATCAAGGTCCGCAAACGGAAGAAGGACGACGCCGACCGACGCTCCCTTGAACTCCTGGACCGGGTCGGTCTCGCCGACCAGGCGCCGAAGTACCCGGCCCAGCTCTCCGGCGGCCAGCAGCAGCGGGTGGCCATCGCCCGCGCCCTCGCCATGGACCCCAAGGTCATCCTGTTCGACGAGCCCACCTCGGCCCTCGACCCGGAGATGATCAACGAAGTCCTCGAAGTGATGCAGCAGTTGGCGCGCGAGGGCATGACCATGGTCGTCGTCACCCACGAGATGGGTTTCGCCCGTTCCGCCGCCAACCGTGTCGTCTTCATGGCGGACGGCCGCATCGTCGAGGACCGCGCTCCGGACGCTTTCTTCACGAACCCGGAGAGCGACCGCGCCAAGGACTTTCTCTCCAAGATCCTCAAGCACTGACACCGGCGCTGGACCGGGCGCGGGCCTCGACTACGATGAGCGGTTCATCCACTTGGGGTGAGCGAGGCCGTGGACGCCACCCCCGGCCGAACAGGGACGCTGCTGCCGGGCGCGCAGCAGCCAGGGGCCAGGCCCGCCCGGCGGCAGCCGGAGATCACTGCTCGCGCAGCGGGATCGACACGTACGACGGGTCGTTCGGCGGCGAGGAGAAGGTCAGCTGCGCGCCGGTCGGGTTGTGCTCGATGTAGAGCGGGTCGACCGTGTCGACGACCAGGGCGAGACGGTGGCCCGCCGGAACGTCGTAGGCAGTGGAGAGCAACTCCAGGTCCACGCCGAACGGCTTGCCGGGCGTCTGGCCGTGGAAGGTGTACGGCGCGTGGCTGACCAGCTTGCCGAGGCCGAGCGGGCCCACGTCGTACAGGTAGGCGACGAGGGTGCCGCTCTCCTTGGTGGCCGTCACCGTGGTGTGCAGCTTCGCGGTGCCGCGCACGGCCTGCGCCGTCGGGTACTTCTCCGACTGCCAGACGGCCGCCCAGCGGCGCGGCAGCAGCGGTATCGAGGCCACGGGCGGGAGTTGGGCCACCTGGTCCAGGATGCTGGAGAGGAAGACGACCCCGCCGTTCGCGCCCGAGTCGACGTTCGCGCGGATCGTGGTGCCGCTCGCCAGGGCGATCTTCTTCCGGGTGGCGGTGACCGACTTCCAGTCCGGGTAGCCCTCGAAGGCGCCGCCCGTACGGGACTTGAGCTGGACGGGCTGCTCGCGGTCGATGCCGTTGGCGGTGCCCTTCAGATAGCGGTCGAACCAGCGCCGGGTGTCCGTCCACACGTCGTTGGGCAGCCCGAACAGGCCGGTGACCTCCGTCGTGGCGTGGTCACCGGGGCGCAGCTGGAGCCGCTTGGGGCCGGTGAGCTTCTCGTAGAAGTCGGCGTACTGGTTGGGCGGGAAGATCGAGTCGCCCCAGGCGTTGGCGAGCATGACGGCCGTGCCGTGGGTGTTGAGCTGGTCGAGGTAGGTCTCGGGGGAACGTTTCTTCCCCCAGGCGATCATGTCTGCCTCCTTGGCCAGGTTCGAGGCGTAGAAGTTCTCGAAGATCTGCTGGAGTTCGGGGCCCTGACGGCCGGTGACCCGTCCCGCGCCGTCCAGCAGAGCGGCGGCCTGGAGGTGCTGGGTGCGGCCGCCGTAGATCGAGTCGATCAGGTCCGCCCAGCCGCTCAGCGCGGCGACCGCCTTGACGCGCTTGTCGTGCGCGGCGGTGAGCAGACTGATGCCCGCCCCGTACGACAGCCCCGCCATGCCGATGTGCGCCGCGTCGGCCGGGGTGTTGGCGAGGGCCCAGTCGATCACCTTGGAGGCGTCGGCCGTGTCGGGTGGCCCCGCGACCTCTATGTATCCGCCGGACTCCCAGAAGCCGCGCACGTTGTAGCTGACCACGACATAACCGGCCTCGGCCAGTTTCCGCGCCTGGGCCAGGTACTCGACCTGGGGCAGGCCCCAGCTCGTGGGCAGGACCAGGAGCGGGTACGTGCGGGAGGCGTCGGCCGGGGCGACCACGTTGGCCTTGAGGACGGTCCCGCCCTCGCCCTTGATGTCGACGAAGCGGGTCGTGGGGGCGGCGGTGGCACCTGACGCCGCCTGGGCGGCGGGGGCCAGGCCGAGGGCCGTGCCGGCGACCAGGGTGGCCGAGACGGCGCCCACGGCGCTCGTCCGCAGCGCCCTGGTCGTACGCGATGTGGTGCCGTGCGGGTGTCTCACGGGTCGCTCCTCACTCGTGTAAGTGCAAAGTGACCCGACGGTAACCGGACATCCTTACCGGAAGTAACTCCCCGGTAAGTTACGTGACGGTAACGTTCGACGGTGGACTGTTCGGTTGTGGACGGTTCGGCCGTGGACCGTGTGGACTGTTCGGCCGGGGACTACGAGGCGCGGTGTGAGATCTGGGCGGGAGCGGTCGGGGTTGGGGCCGGGGCCTGAGCCGCGCGGGTGACGTCCGCGACGAGTTCGACCACGTCGGCGCCGTACGCCTGGGAGTTGACGACCTTCAGCAGGAGCACGAAGGTGCCGGTGCCGTACTTGCGGTGCAGGCGCTCGTGGTTGCGGGCGAGATAACGGGTGGCGGCCTGATTGGTGATGGCCCGCTGACCGCAGAAGAGGAACACGGGCCGGGCCTGGTCCGGCTGGCCGGTGGTGATCCGGGCCAGGATCACGTGCTCGGTGACACCGGCCTCCAGGCGGTAGCGCTCGCTGCCGATCTCGAAGGCGGCCCGGTCGGGGCCGGGTTCGGGGTCGGTGTTGAAGCGGATGCCGGGCAGCATGGCCGCTATGTGGGCGGCCATCCGGCGATTGGACCCGGGTCCTCCCACGCAGAACTCGGTGCGCTCGCCGAAGCCCTGCCGCACGGCCTCCTGCGTGATCATCTGCGCGTGCGCGCCACAGTCCTTGATCAGTGCGGAGAGCTCCAGCAGCGCGAACACGTCGAAGCGGTGGACCGCCAGGTCCGCGCTGGACGGATCACGGTTGACCACCAGCAGGGACTCGGAGTTCTCCGGCAGCCCGAAGAACGCCTGCTTCCGCCGCAGCTTCCGCTTCCACAGGTACGTCCGGAAGAACCAGCCCAGCGAGGCACTGAGCCCGGCCGCGATCACGCCGAGGACGATATTGCGCACGTCGTCATTCATGGCCGCGCATGGTAGCGGGCGCCGTCGAACAGTGCTCGAATCCATGTCCGGTTCGGAGCCCCGGAGTGCCTCCTGACGGGACCATGGCAACCGCGTTAGTCTGCGCGGACGGTCCTTGACTGGAGGTACGGATGCGTCTGCGTCGCCCTGTCGCGCGGAAACTGGCTGTACTGGCGGCGACGTCCGCCGTGGTGTCGGTGGGGGCGGCCCCGCCGACCTCCGCCGCGACGGACACCCCCACGAAGAGCCCGGTCGCCGTCGGCTACGGCGGCGCCGTCTCCAGCGTCGACCCGGACGCCTCCGCCGCCGGCATCGAGGTGCTCCGCAAGGGCGGCAACGCGGTGGACGCCGCGGTCGCCACGGCCGCCGCGCTCGGCGTCACCGAGCCCTACTCGGCGGGCATCGGCGGAGGCGGCTACTTCGTCTACTACGACGCCAAGTCCCGTACGGTGCACACCGTCGACGGCCGCGAGACCGCGCCGCTGAGTGCCGACGAGGGCCTCTTCCTGGAGAACGGGCAGCCGATTCCGTTCGCGGAGGCCGTCACCAGCGGGCTGAGCGTCGGCACCCCCGGCACCCCCGCCACCTGGCAGACCGCGCTGAAGAGCTGGGGCAGCAAGCCCCTCGCCAAGCTGCTGAAGCCCGCCGAGAAGCTCGCCCGCGACGGGTTCGTGGTCGACGAGACCTTCCGCGCGCAGACCGCCTCCAACGAGGCCCGGTTCCGCAACTTCCCGGCCACGGTCGACCTCTACCTCCCCGGCGGCCGGCTGCCGGTGGTCGGCACGACCCTGAAGAACCCCGATCTGGCGCGCACCTACGCCGAGTTGGGCCGCAAGGGAGTGGGCACGCTCTACCGGGGCGGGATCGCCCGGGACATCGTCGACACGGTCAACAAGCCGCCGGTGGACCCGGCTTCGGGATACAACGCCCGGCCCGGCGACCTGACGGCGGCCGACCTCGCCCGGTACCGCACCAAGCGCCAGGCCCCCACCAAGGCGTCGTACCGCGGCCTCGACGTCTACGGGATGGCACCCTCCTCCTCCGGCGGCACCACGGTCGCCGAGGCGCTCAACATCCTGGAGCGGACCGACCTCACGAAGGCGAGCGACGTCCAGTACCTGCACCGCTCCATCGAGGCGAGCCGCATCGCGTTCGCCGACCGGGGCCGCTGGGTCGGCGACCCCGCCTTCGAGGACGTACCGACGAAGGGACTGCTCTCGCAGCGCTTCGCCGACTCCCGTGAGTGCCTGATCAAGGACGACGCGGTCCTCACCAGCCCCGTCGCACCGGGCGACCCGCGCAACCCGGCGCCCTGCGCGACCGGCGGCACGGCGGCGCCGACGACGTACGAGGGCGACAGCACGACCCATCTCACGGTCGCCGACAAGTGGGGCAACGTCGTCTCCTACACCCTCACCATCGAGCAGACCGGCGGCAGCGGCATCACCGTGCCGGGCCGTGGCTTCCTGCTCAACAACGAGCTGACGGACTTCTCCTTCACCCCGGCCAACCCGGCCGTGCACGACCCCAACCTGCCGGGACCGGGCAAGCGGCCGCGCTCGTCGATGTCCCCGACGATCGTGCTCGACCAGCACGGCAAGCCCGTGGTGGCGCTCGGCTCACCCGGCGGCGCGACCATCATCACGACCGTGCTGCAGACCCTGACCGGCTTCCTCGACCGGGGCCTGCCGCTGGTCGACGCGATCGCCGCGCCGCGCGCCAGTCAGCGCAACCAGACCACCACCGAACTCGAACCGGGCCTGTGGAACAGCCCGTTGAAGGCCCGGCTCGAAGCCATCGGGCACGGCTTCCGGCAGAACCCGGAGATCGGCGCCGCCACCGCCGTCCAGCGTCTGCCGAACGGCAAGTGGCTGGCCGCCGCCGAGACCGTACGACGCGGGGGCGGCGCGGCGATGGTCGTGCACCCCGTCAGGTAAGGCTCCCGGTAGCGCCTCCGGTAGCGCTCCCGGAGACGGGCGGCGGTGTCGTACGGAACGCCAGCCGCCCGTCCTCCACCTCCGCCACCACCCGGCTGCCGGACGGCAGGCGCCCGTCGAGCAGCAGCCGGGACAGCGGGTTGTCGACCTCCCGCTGGATCGTGCGGCGCAGCGGCCGGGCGCCGTACTCGGGCTGGTGGCCGTGGCGGGCGAGATGGTCGACGGCCCGCTCACCGAACTCGATCGTGACGCCCCGCGCGCGCAGCCGCTGCCGTGTCCCCTCCAGCAACAGATCGGTGATCCGCCGCAGTTGGTCGTCGCCGAGCCGGCGGAAGACGACGATCTCGTCGATGCGGTTGAGGAACTCGGGCCGGAAGTGCTCCCGCAGCGGCCGCAGGATCCGCTCCCGCCGATCCTCCTCGTCCGCCTCGGCGCCGCCCGCCGAGAAACCCAGCCCGGCCCCGCCCCGGCCGATGGCGTCCGAGCCCAGGTTGCTCGTCATCACGATCACGGCGTTGGTGAAGTCGACCGTGCGGCCCTGCGCGTCGGTGAGCCGGCCGTCGTCGAGGACCTGGAGCAGCAGGTTGAAGACGTCCGGGTGGGCCTTCTCCACCTCGTCCAGCAACAGCAGCGAATACGGGTGGCGTCGTACGGTCTCGGTCAGCTGACCCGCCTCCTCGTGCCCGACGTAGCCGGGCGGGGCGCCGACCAGTCGGCTGACCGTGTGCCGTTCCTGGTACTCGCTCATGTCGAGCCGCACCATCCGGTCCTCGCTGCCGAAGAGGGCCTCCGCGAGCGCGCGGGCCAGCTCGGTCTTGCCGACGCCGGTCGGGCCCAGGAACAGGAAGCTGCCGATCGGCCGTTCGGGACTGGCGAGTCCGGCGCGCGACCGCAGCACGGCGTCCGCCACCACGTCCACCGCCTCGTCCTGTCCGACGATCCGCCGACGCAGCCGCGCCGCGAGGCCCAGCAGTCGTTCCCGCTCCTCCTGGGTGAGGCTGCTGACGGGGATGCCGGTCTGCCGGGAGACGACCTCGGCGATGTCCTCGGGACCGATCTCCAGGCTCTGCCCGTCGTCGGCCCGCGTCTCGTCGCGCCCCGCGTCGATCCGCTCTCGCAGCTCTCCGATCCGGTCCCGCAACCGCGTCGCCTGCTCGTACCGCTCACCCGTGACCGCCTGGTCCTTGTCCCGGGTCAGCTGCTCGATCTCCCGCTCCAGGGCCCGTACGTCCGTGCCCTTCGTGCGGGCCCGCAGCCGGACCCGGGCCCCGGCCTGGTCCATCAGGTCGATGGCCTTGTCGGGCAGCCTGCGGTCGGTGAGATACCGGTCGGACAGCTCCACGGCGGCCACCAGCGCCTCGTCGGTGTAGCGGACCTGGTGGTGGGCCTCGTACCGGTCGCGCAGCCCCCGCAGGATCTCCAGGGCGTCACCGCTGTCCGGCTCGGGGACCAGCACCGGCTGGAACCGGCGGGCCAGCGCCGCGTCGCGCTCGATCCGCCGGTACTCCTCCAGCGTCGTCGCCCCGACGATGTTCAGCTCGCCGCGCGCCAGGGCCGGCTTGAGGATGTCGCCGGCGTCCATCGCGCTGCCCTCGCCCGAGCCGGCGCCCACGACGGTGTGCAACTCGTCGATGAAGACGACTAGTTCGGCGGAGTGCGCGCGGATCTCGTCGATGATGCCGGTGAGCCGCTCCTCGAAGTCGCCCCGGTAACGGGTCCCGGCGACCACGCCGGACAGGTCCAGGGCGACCACGCGGCGCCCGGCCAGCACATCGGGCACCTCGCCGTCGGCGATGCGCTGGGCCAGCCCTTCCACGATCGCGGTCTTGCCGACGCCCGCCTCACCGATCAGTACCGGGTTGTTCTTGCCGCGCCGGGAGAGCACCTCGACGGTCTGCTCTATCTCTGCCTCCCGGCCGATGACCGGGTCGATACGGCCCTGGAGGGCGAGGTCGGTCAGGTCGCGGCCGTACTTGTCGAGGGTCGGGGTGGCGGTGCCGGTACGGCGCGGCAGGTCGGAGCGCGGGTATCCGGACAGGGGGATCCCGACGGGCGGGGTCGGCGCCGACGGGTCCGCCGCGTCCGGGGGCAGCGCGCCGGCCGACAGGTGCGCGGCGCCGAGGATGTGTCCGGCGGCCGAGTCCGGGTTGGCGGCGAGGGCGCTGAGGACGTGTTCGGGGCCGATGTGGCCGGAGCCGGTGACCCGGGCCAGCTCGTGCGCGTCCAGCAGCGCGCGCTTGACCGCCGGGGTCAGCGCGAGCGACGCGGGCGCCGGGCCCTGGCCCGGCTTGTGCCGCTCCGGGCCCGACCGCTCGTCGATCGCGCCGGCCAGCGCGTCGGGGTCGGCGCCCGCGCGGGCCACCAGACTTCGGGTCGGCTCGGCGGTCAGCGCGGCGCGCAGCAGGTGCTGGGTGTCCAGGTCGGTGCTGCCGTGCCGCGCGGCGTACGCCGCCGCGTCGGCCACGAGTTGGCGGGCCTGGCCGCTCATCAGCCGGCCGATCTCGATCCGCTGCGGGCGTGGGCCGCCGAAGAAACGGGCGAAGAACTCAGTGAAGGGGTCCGGACCGTAGCCCTGCGGCCCCGGGAATCCGCTGTTCATTCGCCGCCGGGTTCCCGCGTGGCGGGGGGATACACGTTTGTCGCCGGGGGTGGGGGTGGGTGCGGGGTTCGTCGGCGGGTGCGGGTGCGTGGGGCTTCTCGCGCAGTTCCCCGCGCCCCTAAAGGCCCAGGCCCTGCGGGCCTGGAAAGCACGGGGCGCAGCCCCTGCTTTTCAGGGGCGCGGGGAACTGCGCGAGCAACCCCCACCCACCCGCACTCGAACAACCCGCCAAAGCTCAGCCCCGCTCGAACGCCGCCCGCGACGTCAGCACCCGCGGCCCCGCCTCCGTGATGGCCACCGTGTGCTCCACGTGCGCCGCGCGGGAGCCGTCGTTCGTGCGCAACGTCCAGCCGTCCGGGGCCGCGTGATATCCGTCCGTCCCACCGCCGATCAGCATCGGCTCGATCGCCAAAACCATCCCGTGCCGCAGCTTCATGCCCCGCCCGGGGCGCCCCTCGTTCGGCACCCCCGGATCCTCGTGCATCCTGCGCCCGATGCCGTGTCCGCCGAACCCGTCGGGGATGCCGTACCCGGCGGCCCGGCACACCGTGCCGATCGCGTGCGCGATGTCACCGATGCGGTTGCCGACGACGGCCGCCCCGATGCCCGCCGCGAGGGCGCGTTCGGCCGTCTCGACGAGCCGGAGGTCGGCCGTGCGCGGGGTGCCCACCACGAAGCTGATCGCCGAGTCCCCGGCCCAGCCGCCCAGTTGCGCGCCGAAGTCGAGGGAGACGAGGTCCCCGTCCCGCAGCCGGTACGCCGTGGGGATGCCGTGCACGATCGCGTCGTTCACGGAGGCGCAGAGCACCGCGGGGAACGGGGTGGGCGCGAACGAGGGGTGGTAGCCCAGGAAGGGTGAGGTGGCACCCGCCTTCCGCAGCACCTCGTGGGCCAGCTCGTCCAGGTCGAGCAGGGAGACCCCCACGTCGGCCGCGTCCCGCACGGCTGTGAGCGCCTGGCCCACGACCTGCCCCGCCTCGTACATCGCCTCGATCGACTCGTCCGTCTTCAGTTCCACCATGCCAATTACTATACCGCTAGGCGCCCAATTCTAATACCGGTCCACCGGAGGGGGTCGGTATTAGAATGGGGTCATGGTGCGCACCCCTCTGACCCCCGAAGAGCGCGAACGCGGCGAGCGGCTCGGCCGGTTGCTGCGCGATGCCCGTGGCGGTCGCAGCATGGCGGAGATCGCCGCCGGCGCGGGCATCTCCGCGGAGACCCTCCGGAAGATCGAGACCGGCCGTGCCCCCACCCCGGCCTTCTTCACGATCGCCGCCCTCGCCCGCACGCTGGGCCTGTCGATGGACGACCTCGTGACACGGTGCGGCCCGGCTGTCGTCGCGCCGCAGACCGCGGTGGCCTGACACGGGCCGCCCTCGGGCGACACTGCGTCCGCTCTGAAAACTTCACGTAGCCCGTCTGTAACACAACTGGTGTTTTCTTGCGGACCGGAGCACTCCAGTCGGCCGGGGAGCATGCGATGGCTGTGGATCAACTCCCGGGTCAGGTGCGGGAGTTCGCGGGATACCTGAACAAGCTGATGAGCAAGCTCGACCAGGGCGGCGGCTGGTGCGCCGTCTTCTGGCAGCGTGATCCCGAAGGCATGCGCGCCTGCCTGGACGGTCTGGAGGTGCCGCCCTGGGACGTCGTGGAAGCGCTCATGCACGACCTCCACACCGCGTACGGACCCGCCGCGGCGGCCCAGGAGACCGAGCGGGCCCGTGCGCTGCACCGCGCCTCGCTCGCCGCGTACGACTCCCGGCCCGGCGGCCGTGACGCCCTCGGCGACCGGCTCGACGTCATGCTCCGCGAACAGCGCTACGCCGCCGATCGCACCGCCGAACTGACCCGCAGGCTCCAGGCCGCCACCAGCCAGGAGGAGGCCGACTCCCTCCGACTGGACCTGGCCTGGGCCCACGACGACCACGAGCGCGCCACCGCCCGCTGCACGGAACTGCGCACCCGCATCGCAGACGCCGACCTCCGCGCCCCGCACCACCCCGTGCGGGGCGCTTCGCGCGTCGTGGGGGATGCCGTCGGGGACGTACGCAGCGTGCCCGAGGCGGGGGGACGCCCGGAGCATCAGGGGACCCGCCCCGCCCCGCGCACGCACACGGACGGCTTCGACCCCGCCCGTACGTACACGGATCGACCCGGCGGCGAAGGGGCGCGCGAGGCCCGGCGTGACGGCCACGCGGGCGCCTTCCAGGGCTCCGGCGAACCCGAACGAGCCCCCGACGCTTCCACGCACTCCTGGAACGGCGCCCCCGGAGCCGCCGGCGGCGGAGCCGACGACCGCCGCCCCGCGCCGGCACCCGCCCCCGACCCTGGGGGGCACGCTCCGGAGTCCGCTGCCCCCGCCCCCGCTCCGGCCAAACAGCGTTCCAAGCGCCGTCCCCGAGGGAGTGCCCGGTTCGCCGGGGCGGCGGAGGCCGAGGAGGCGGCGCCCGTGGCCGTACCCCAGGCCGCGCCGAGCGGGGGTCGCAAGGGGCGTGCCCCTCGGGGTGCCCGGTACGCCGGGGTCGCGGAGCAGGCCCAGGCGGCGGCGCCCAAGCAACCGCAGGCGCGGGAGGCGCTGGACGACGAGGCGCGGCGGGAGGTCGCCGGAACCGTGGAGCGGCTGGTGCGGCTGCGCCGCGAGAGCCGCAGCGGGGAGGCGCACGCTCTCCTCGTGGAGGTCGCGCACGGGCCCGCCGCCCGTTTCCCGCTGCTCGCGGCCGAGTTGCACCGCGCCGGGCTGGGCGCCGACTGGGCGACCCTGCTGTGGGAGGCCGGCTCGTTGCCCGCCGACCGGCTGGTCGCGGTCGCCGACGCCCTCAACGCGGTCGGTCGCGCGGCGGACGGGGAGCAGATGCTGCGGCAGGGTGTCACGCGGCCCGCCGAGGAGATCGGCGAGGCGGTGCTCGGATTCGTCGCGGAGGGGCGCGTACGGGAGGCGCGTGCGCTGCTCGATGTGTACGTGCGCGTGCGTACGCCGGAGGAGGCGGCCCGCAGCGCGGAGGCCGACCCCCGGCGACTCGCGCCCCTCGTCCTGGCGGCGGCGCGCGGTGTCTCGGAGGACCGCCACCGGGACGTCGCCCACGCCCTGCGGGTCCAGGGCCTCACCTGACCCCGCCCGCCACCGCCCGACCCCACCCGCCACCGCCCGACCCCACCCGGCACCCCCGCCCCACCCGTCGCCGGCCCGGCCCCGCGGGCGGTCGTACGACCGGTTCCAGGTGCGAAACGCGGGTGTAATCGCCCACTGGAGTGCGAAACGAGATCGACTCGGCCGGTTGACGACGATGGTCTTGCCCAGCCCGTCGACGGGGCTTAGTTTCAAGCCCCTACGGGCGTAGAGGCTCGCTGAGGTCCCTGTCGAAGGAGCACCTGACATGGCCAACGTCGTACGCGCCGCCCTGGTCCAGGCGACCTGGACCGGCGACACCGCGTCCATGGTCGACAAGCACATCGAGCACGCCCGCGAGGCGGCCCGGCAGGGCGCGAAGGTGATCGGCTTCCAGGAAGTCTTCAACGCGCCCTACTTCTGCCAGGTCCAGGAACCCGAGCACTACGCCTGGGCGGAACCCGTCCCCGACGGCCCGACGGTGACCCGGATGCGGGAGCTGGCCCGCGAGACCGGCATGGTGATCGTCGTCCCGGTCTTCGAGGTCGAGCAGTCCGGGTTCTACTACAACACCGCGGCCGTCATCGACGCCGACGGCACCTACCTCGGCAAGTACCGCAAGCACCACATCCCCCAGGTCAAGGGGTTCTGGGAGAAGTACTACTTCAAGCCGGGGAACCTCGGCTGGCCGGTCTTCGAGACGGCCGTCGGCAAGGTCGGCGTCTACATCTGCTACGACCGCCACTTCCCGGAGGGCTGGCGCCAGCTCGGCCTGAACGGCGCCCAGCTCGTCTACAACCCCTCCGCCACGCACCGGGGTCTGTCCTCCCACCTGTGGCAGCTGGAGCAGCCGGCGGCGGCCGTCGCCAACGAGTACTTCGTCGCCGCGATCAACCGGGTGGGCGTCGAGGAGTACGGGGACAACGACTTCTACGGCACCTCCTACTTCGTCGACCCGCGCGGCCAGTTCGTCGGCGAGGTCGCCAGCGACCAGGACGAGGAACTCGTCGTACGGGACCTCGACTTCGACCTGGTCGAGGCGGTACGTCAGCAGTGGGCGTTCTACCGGGACCGCCGACCCGACGCGTACGAGGGGCTCGTGCGGCCGTGATCGCCCGGGAAGGACTCGTACCGCCCTGACGTGGGCACGTACAGCCGTGACACCCGCAGAACCCGTACCGCAGTGAAAGGAGTGGTGCAGCCGTGACCGACGAACTGCTCGGACGCCACAAGGCCGTACTGCCCGACTGGCTCGCGCTCTACTACGCGGACCCGCTGGAGATCACCCACGGCGAGGGCCGCCACGTCTGGGACGCCGCCGGCACGAAGTACCTCGACTTCTTCGGCGGCATCCTCACCACGATGACGGCGCACGCGCTCCCCGAGGTCACCAAGGCGGTGAGCGAGCAGGCCGGGCGGATCATCCACTCCTCCACGCTCTACCTCAACCGCCCGATGGTCGAACTCGCCGAGCGGATCGCGCAGATGTCCGGCATCCCGGACGCCCGCGTCTTCTTCACCACCTCCGGCACCGAGGCCAACGACACCGCGTTGATGCTGGCCACGACGTACCGGCGCAGCAACCAGATCCTGGCGATGCGCAACAGCTACCACGGCCGCTCCTTCAGCGCGGTCGGCATCACCGGCAACAAGGGCTGGTCCCCGACCTCCCTCTCCCCGCTGCAGACGCTGTACGTGCACGGCGGTGTCCGGACCCGGGGCCCGTACGCGGACCTCAGCGACGCCGACTTCATCACCGCCTGCGTCGCCGACCTGGAGGACCTGCTCGGCCACGGCCGTCCGCCGGCCGCGTTGATCGCCGAACCGATCCAGGGGGTCGGCGGCTTCACCTCACCGCCCGACGGGCTGTACGCCGCGTTCCGCGAGGTGCTGCAGCGACACGGCGTGCTGTGGATCGCCGACGAGGTGCAGACCGGCTGGGGCCGCACCGGCGACAACTTCTGGGGCTGGCAGGCGCACGGGCAGAACGGGCCGCCGGACATCCTCACCTTCGCCAAGGGCATCGGCAACGGCATGTCCATCGGCGGTGTCGTCGCCCGGTCCGAGGTCATGAACTGTTTGGACAGCAACTCGATCTCGACCTTCGGCGGCACCCAGATCACCATGGCAGCCGGCCTCGCCAACCTGAACTACCTGGTCGAGCACGACCTCCAGGGCAACGCGCGCCGCGTCGGCGGGCTGCTCATCGAGCGGCTGCGGGCGATCACCGCGCAGATCCCGGCGGTGAAGGAGGTGCGCGGCCGGGGCCTCATGATCGGCATCGAGCTGGTGAAGCCCGGCACCGACGAGGCCAACCCCGAGGCCGCGTCGGCGGTCCTCGAAGCCGCCCGCCGGGAGGGCCTGCTGATCGGCAAGGGCGGCGGCCACAACACCAGCGCGCTGCGGATCGCGCCCCCGCTGTCGCTGACCGTCGCCGAGGCCGAGGAGGGCGCCGAAGCCCTCGAACGGGCTCTGAGGAGCATCCAGTAGCACCAGAGGAACAGATCTGAGGAACACCGCCATGACCACCACCTCGGCCACCGCTCCGGAACCCGCCCTGTCGGTACGCCAGGTCCTCGCCCTGGACCGGGTCCTCGCCGGGGAGCCCGAGGTGGTGGCCGGGGCCGGTCAGCTCGACCGGCCCGTGCGCTGGGTGCACGTGGCCGAGGCGCCCGACGTGGGCGTGATGCTCAGCGGCGGCGAGATGGTCCTCACCACCGGGGTCCTGCTCGCCGGCGACGAGGAGGCCCAGGCCGAGTACATCCGCTCGCTCTACCGGGCCGAGGCCGCCGCGGTCGTCCTCGGCCTCGGCCGGGCCTTCCCGACGCCGCCCGACGTGATGCGGCGGGCGGCCGAGCGGTGCGGACTGCCCATGGTGGTGCTGCACCGGCCGTCCCCCTTCGCCGAACTGACCGAAGAGGTCCAGTCCCGGCTCGTGCGAAGGAAGTTCGCCGCCGTGAGCCTGTCCGAGGCCGTCCGCACCGCCCTGACCGGGCTCATCACCGCCGGTGCCCCGCTGCAACGGCTCCTCGACGAGATCGCCCACCACGCGGGCTGTCCGCTCGTCGTCACCAACCTCGCCCACCGCGTCCTCGCCACGGCGGGGGAGCGGTCCGCGGTCGACGACGTGCTGCGCGACTGGGAACGCATCTCCCGCCAGGCGGGCGGCACCCAGGGCGACGGCTGGGTCCGGGCCGAGCTGGGCGGACGCGGGGAGCGCTGGGGTCAGATCGTGCTGTGCGGCTACCGGGGCGACACCGCCACCGGACGGCTGCTCGCCGACCGGGCCGCCGAGGCGCTCGTCCTGCACCGCATGCTCGGGGGCGCGGCGCACTCCTGGGAGGAGCAGTCCGCGCAGAGCCTCCTGACGGACCTCGTCTCCGGCGTCGTACCGGCCCGTCAACTGCTGCCGAGGGCGCGGGCGGCGGGGCTGCCCGTCAACCGCCGTACCTTCGTGCCGCTCGTCGTACGCGACGGTGACCCCGCCCAACTCGACCGTGTCCTGCGGATGTTGGGACTGCCGGGGCTGGTCGCCGAACTGGCGGAGGGGGCCACCGCCGTGCTTCTCAGCCTGGCCCGGGACCAGGACGCGACCGCGCTCACCGCGCACTTCGCGACCCGGCTGCGGTCCGAGTCGGGGGTGGGCCGGACGGTCGTGGCCGCCGCCGAGGCGCGGACCACGTGGGAGGACGTGCCGGGCGGACTGCGGGAGGCACGGCACGTGGCGGACGCCGTCGCCCAGTCCGCCACGACCGGTCTCGACCTCCCCGTCGTCGTACGCCTCCGCGACGTCCATCTACGGGGCCTGATCCGGCTGTTGCGCGACGATCCGCACGTCCAGGCCTTCGCCGAGCGGGAGTTGGACGGACTGCTGTGCGGCGACGGGCACGCCGAGCAGGATCTGCTGCCCGTCCTGCGGACCTATCTGGCGACCGGCCGCAACAAGTCGCACACCGCCCAGCTGCACCACGTCAGCAGGCCCGCGCTGTATCGGCGGCTGGAGGCCATAGAGGCCCGCCTCGGGGTGGACCTCGACGACTTCGAACAGGCCGCCTCCGTCCACATCGCCCTCCTCGCCCACGACGCGCAACAGGGCTGAAACATGCCGGGACCTGCGAAAACAGCGGTGAAACATGCGCCCACGAAGAGGTGACACGGTGGAACGGAGAACGCCCGCAGACGTGACACCGTGCAACTCAAACCCGATCTCCGGGCTTCCTACGCTCGCTGCACACCGAGTGACCGGAGGTCCCGATGAGCAGAGTCATCCGCGCAGCCATCTTCCAGACGGCCTGGACCGGCGACAAGGAGTCGATGATCCAGGTCCACGAGCAGGCGGCCCGCGACGCCGCCGCGCAGGGTGCCCAGGTCATGTGCTTCCAGGAGCTGTTCTACGGGCCCTACTTCTGCCAGGTCCAGGACAAGGCGTTCTACGAGTACGCCGAAGCGATCCCCGACGGCCCCATCGTCAAGCGCTTCCAGGCACTCGCCAAGGAACTCGGCCTGGTCCTCGTGCTGCCGATGTACGAGGAGGAACAGCCGGGCGTCCTCTACAACACCGCCGCCGTGATCGACGCGGACGGCAAGTACCTCGGCAAGTACCGCAAGCACCACATCCCCCAAGTCCCGGGATTCTGGGAGAAGTTCTACTTCCGTCCCGGCAACGCGGGCTGGCCCGTCTTCGACACCGCCGTGGGGCGGATCGGCGTCTACATCTGCTACGACCGGCACTTCCCGGAGGGCTGGCGGGCGCTGGGCCTCGGCGGCGCCGAGATCGTCTTCAACCCCTCCGCCACCTCGCGCGGCCTGTCCCGCTACCTCTGGCAGCTGGAGCAGCCGGCGTCGGCCGTCGCCAACGAGTACTTCATCGGCGCCATCAACCGGGTCGGCGTCGAGGAACTCGGCGACAACGACTTCTACGGCACCTCCTACTTCGTGGACCCCGAGGCCCAGTTCGTCGGCGAGGTGGCCAGCGACAAGGAGACCGAACTCGTCGTCCGCGACCTGGACCTGGCCAAGCTCCGCGAGGTCCGCGACCGCTGGCAGTTCTTCCGCGACCGCCGCCCGGACGCGTACGGCCCTCTGACGGCGCCGTAGCAACGCTAGACCCGCGCCCCCGAGGGCCCCGCAGGGGCCTTCAAGGGGCGCGGGGCAGCGCCTGATATGCGGCTCCGCCGCGTGGGCGCGACCAGCCACGAACGACCGGCACTGTCCCGACAACCGAACGGAGCGTGACCGAATGAGCGGCCGTACAGTCATCCGCGGCGGTCTCGTCATCACAGCCTCGGATGAGATCCACGCCGATGTCCTGATCGAGGACGGCCGCGTCGTCGCCCTCGCCGCCAGCGGCACCCCCACCGCCGACGCCTGGACAGCGGACCGCACCCTCGACGCCACCGGCAAGTACGTCATCCCGGGCGGCGTGGACGCCCACACCCACATGGAACTCCCCTTCGGCGGCACCTTCGCCTCCGACACCTTCGAGACCGGGACCCGCGCCGCCGCCTGGGGCGGCACGACCACGATCGTCGACTTCGCCGTGCAGAGCGTCGGCCACACCCTGCGCGAGGGCCTCGACGCCTGGCACGCCAAGGCGGAGGGCAACTGCGCGATCGACTACGGCTTCCACATGATCGTCTCCGACGTGAACCAGGACACGCTCAAGGAGATGGACCTGCTGGTGCAGGAGGGCGTCACCTCCTTCAAGCAGTTCATGGCGTACCCGGGCGTCTTCTACAGCGACGACGGCCAGATCCTGCGCGCCATGCAGCGCTCCGCCGAGAACGGCGGCCTGATCATGATGCACGCGGAGAACGGCATCGCGATCGACGTCCTCGTCGAACAGGCCCTGGCCCGCGGCGAGACCGACCCCCGCTACCACGGCGAGGTCCGCAAGGCCCTGCTCGAAGCCGAGGCCACCCACCGCGCCATCAAGCTCGCCCAGGTCGCCGGCGCCCCCCTGTACGTCGTGCACGTCTCGGCCATGGAGGCAGTGGCCGAGCTGGCACGCGCGCGTGACGAGGGGCTCCCGGTCTTCGGCGAGACGTGCCCGCAGTATCTGTTCCTCTCCACGGACAACCTCGCCGAGCCGGACTTCGAGGGCTCCAAGTACGTGTGCAGCACCCCCCTGCGGCCGCGCGAGCACCAGGCCAAGCTGTGGCAGGGGCTGCGCACCAACGACCTCCAGGTGGTCTCCACCGACCACTGCCCCTTCTGCTTCGTCGGCCAGAAGGAACTGGGCCGAGGCGACTTCTCCAAGATCCCCAACGGTCTCCCCGGAGTGGAGAACCGGATGGACCTCCTCCACCAGGCGGTCGTCGACGGGCACATCTCCCGCCGCCGCTGGATCGAGATCGCCTGCGCGACCCCGGCCCGCATGTTCGGCATGTACCCGAAGAAGGGCACGATCGCGCCGGGCGCGGACGCCGACATCGTGATCTACGACCCGCACGCCGAGCAGGTCATGTCCGTGGAGACGCACCACATGAACGTCGACTACTCGGCGTACGAGGGCAAGCGCACCACCGGCCGGGTCGAGACGGTCCTCTCGCGCGGCGTCCCCGTCATCACCGAGCGGGAGTACACCGGGCACGCGGGGCACGGTGTCTACACCCCCCGCTCCACCTGTCAGTACCTCAACTAGGAGCGGAGCACATGGACTTCGGACTCGTCCTGCAGACCGACCCCCCGGCCTCGCGCGTCGTCGAGCTGATGAAGCGCGCCGAGGACAACGGCTTCACGTACGGCTGGACCTTCGACTCCGCCGTCCTCTGGCAGGAGCCGTTCGTCATCTACAGCCAGATCCTGTCCAGCACGACGAAACTGACGGTCGGCCCCATGGTCACCAACCCGGGCACCCGCACCTGGGAGGTCACCGCCTCGACCTTCGCCACGCTCAACGACATGTTCGGCAACCGCACGGTCTGCGGCATCGGCCGCGGCGACTCGGCGATGCGGGTCGCGGGCCGCAAGCCCAACACGCTGGCCCGGATCAGCGAGGCGATGAAGGTCATCCGCGCCCTGGGCAGCGGGGGAGAGGCCGACCTCGGCGGCACGGTGATCCGGTTCCCCTGGATCAAGGAGGGCGCCGAACTCCCGGTCTGGATGGCCGCGTACGGCCCCAAGGCCCTGAAGATGACCGGTGAGGAGGCCGACGGCTTCATCCTCCAGCTCTCCGACCTCTACCTCACCGAGTACATGGTCAAGGCGGTCAAGGACGCGGCCGTGGCCGCCGGGCGCGATCCGTCCGAGGTGAAGATCTGCGTGGCCGCCCCCGCGTACGTCACCGAGGACGACTCGCCCGAGGCGCTGGCGCACGCGCGGGAGCAGTGCCGCTGGTTCGGCGGGATGGTCGGCAACCATGTCGCCGACCTGGTGTCCAAGTACGGCGAGCACTCCGCGGCCGTACCGGAGGAGCTGACGGACTACATCAAGGCGCGTGAGGGGTACGACTACTCCCACCACGGGCGCGCCGACAACCCCGACACCCAGTTCGTGCCCGACGAGATCGTGGACCGCTTCTGTGTCATCGGCACCCCCGCCATGCACATCGAGAAGCTGAACGCGCTGCGGGCGCTCGGCGTGGACCAGTTCGCCGTCTACGACATGCACGACGCCCAGGAGAGGGTGATCGACGTGTACGGCTCGACGGTCATCCCGGCGGTCAACGGCTAGACCGGAATCCACCGCTCCGATCCACTCCTCCACCCTCCCTCCCCGACCCCCCACACCTTGTCTCCTGCCCTTCCGCCGTCCCGGAAGGGCAGGGCCCAAGGCCTCCGCACGGCCTTTCTTCCCGTCCCGCCTCCCCTGATTGGCCTGCCCATGACCGACATAGCACCCACGGGGTCGCCGACAGCCCAGTCCGCCGACCCGTCCGGGCGGATCGAGCTGGCGCCCGGGGCCTTCCCCGCCGACAGCCCCTTCGCCAACGAGGACCTGCGCCCCGTACCCGTCTCCGAGCGCAAGTGGACGACGTACAACTTCGCGGCCCTGTGGATCTCCATGGCCCACTGCATCCCCAGCTGGACCCTGGCCTCCGGCCTGGTCGCCCTCGGCATGGACTGGAAACAGGCCGTCTTCACCATCGCCCTGGCCAATGTCATCGTGCTGCTGCCGATGCTGGCCACCGGGCACGCCGGACCCAAGTACGGCATCCCCTTCCCGGTGCTGGCCCGTGCCTCCTTCGGTCTGCGGGGCGCCAACATCCCGGCAATGATCCGGGCGGCCGTGGCCTGCGGCTGGTTCGGCATCCAGACCTGGATCGGCGGCTCCGGGATATTCGCGCTCGGCTCCAAGCTCACCGGCGGTGAGTGGGAGAACGCGGGGAAGATCGCCGGCAACCCCTGGCCGCTGTGGCTCTGCTTCATCCTCTTCTGGGCGCTGCAGATAGCGATCATCTACCGCGGCATGGACTTCCTGCGGCACTTCGAGAACTGGGCGGCGCCGTTCGTGATCGTCGGCGCGCTCGTGCTGCTGATCTGGATCGCCGTCAAGGCCGACGGCTTCGGCGCCCTGCTCGACCAGCCCTCCAAGCTCGGCTGGGGCCCCGACTTCTGGCCGGTCTTCTTCCCCTCGTTGATGGGAATGATCGGCTTCTGGGCCACTCTGTCCCTGAACATCCCTGACTTCACCCGGTTCGGCGCCAGTCAGAAGGCGCAGACCTGGGGGCAGTCCCTCGGTCTGCCGACCACGATGACGCTCTTCGCGATCCTCGCCGTGCTGGTCACCTCCGGCTCCGAGGTCGTCTACGGCGAGGCCATCTGGGACCCGGTCACGCTGGCCGCCAAGGCCGACAACGTCTTCGGGCTCCTCTTCGCCCTGATCACCGTGCTGGTCGCCACCATCTCCGTGAACATCGCGGCGAACGTGGTCTCACCGGCGTACGACCTGGCGAACCTCGCCCCGAAGCTCATCAACTTCCGTACGGGCGCGCTCATCACGGGTGTCGTCGGCGTCCTGATCTTCCCGTGGAAGCTGATCTCCACGCCCGAGTTCTACATCTTCACCTGGCTCGGCGTGGTCGGCGGTCTGCTCGGCACCGTCGCCGGCATCCTCATCGCCGACTACTGGATCGTCCGCCGTACCGTCCTGCACCTGGCGGACCTGTACACGCCGGGCGGGCGCTACTGGTACTCCTCCGGCTGGAACTGGCGCGCCATAGCGGCCTTCGTGGTCGGCGGTGTCCTCGCGGTCGGCGGTTCGTACTCGACCGTCTCCGAGGACGGCGTGTCCTCGGGGCCGTTCCCGCACGACGGCCTGATCCCGTTCCTCAAGCCGCTGGCCGACTACGGCTGGGCGGTGGGCCTGGGCGCGTCGATGCTGCTGTACGTGGTGCTGATGGCCGGCGAGCGGGAGAAGGTCCGGACCGAAGGAGCGGGTGACCCTCTGCCCCGGCCGTGACCCGACCCGGCAGTGATCTGCCCGGCCGATAATCTCTCCCGGCCGTGACCGGAGCGGCGGTGGCCTTGCTGGAGGACGTCCTACGCGGAGTCCTCCAGTACGGCCGCCGCCTCCTTCGCGGCCTTGATGGCGCCCTTGTTGATCTCGTCCGTGCCGGGCGCCTTCTGCGACTCGAAGTCGCTGCCGTTGTAGGTGACGACCACCAAAGCGTTGGACAGCCGGACGTACACCACACCCTCACGGGTCTGCTGCTTGTCCTCGGTGGTGAGGTTCACCACCGAGTAGGCCTCGTCGCCGAGACCGGGCACGGCGCCGCCGCCGCTCTTCTCCGTGGTGCGCGTCCTGTAGGCGCTTTCGGCCTTCTCGTCCGATTGCTGAATCTCGTACGAGATGTCCAGCCAGCGGTAGTCGAAGCCCTTGAGCGCGTTCCACGAACACGTGCGGCGCACGGACTCGTTGGTCGACGCGATCTCCTTGCCGGCCGTCTTCGCCCCAGGGACAAGCGATTTGACCGTTTTCTCCGTGACGCCGGAGCAGGGAGAGGGCGCCTTCTCGTACGTCTTGGTCACCGTCGCCGTGGACGGCGCGGACTCGTCGGTCGAGACGGGCCCCGACGCGGTTTCCTGCGCGGAGTCCTCCTTGGCCGGGCTCGACGACAGCGGACCGGACGACATCGCCCAGCCGGCGGTGGCGAGTACGACGACCGGCATCAGTCGCGCGGTGAGGGCGAGCGGCAGAGGGAGATCACGCACAGCGCACTTCTCGGGGTCGAGGCGGCGGTACCGCCGGTCGGTGGGGTACGCAAGTGTCACACGACTGTCTGTGGGACGAAAGTGCGAACTCGCTCCGTGCATAACCGGTGACTGGGTCCCGCGGGCGGAGTCACGGCGTCCCGTACGCGTGGAATCACGGCGTCCCACGCGGAGTCACGGCTTCCGCGTGCCGTCCGTGTCAGGATCGGCCCATGATCCCGATACGCGGCCGAACGGCCTCCCGCGCCCTGCTGGTCACGGCGCTGACCCTGGCCGTCGCCGGCTGCGGACTCTCCGGGGAACTCGACCGCGAGCTCGACCCGGACCGTGCCGGGCCCTCCGCCGCGGCCTCGTCGGCGGAGACGGAAGCCCCCGGAGAGCTGGAGCTCCCGGTGCCCTCCGAAGCGGTGGAGGCGGAGTTGGGAGCGGATACGAGGGCTGTCCCCCCGCCCGACCCGACAGCCGCCTGCCCGACCTCCGGTGTGCGCATGCTGCCCGGCCTCGTGGACGCGGCGATGGGCCTGCGGGTGGTGGGCGTGACCCTCACCAACTGCGGCGAGAAGCCGTACACCGTCAAGGGGTACCCCTTCATCCAGTTGCTCGACGCGGACGGCGAGGCTCACGACGACGTACGCGTCCTGGAGGGAGCCCGGCACATCACCACCGCCGTGCCCGACTTCGGACCGCACCGCGTCACCCTGAAACCCGGCGAGTCCGCCGAGACCACCCTGGTCTGGCGCAACACGGTCACCGAGGTGGCCGTGCCCGCCGTCAACGCCCCCGCCCTGCGCATCGCCCCGCTCCCCGGCCGCCCCGCCGAAGTCCTCACCCTCGAAGGCGGCCTCGACCTCGGCAACACGGGCCGCCTCGGCACGACCGCGTGGACGCAGCTCGCCCCGGACTTCTGACGTGTCCGGGTCCTTAACCGGTTGCGGGTCCGCAGAGGTGATCAGCACCCTGGTGCCATGAGCCGGTCACCGTACGACACCGAGTCCCAACTCCCTTCCCTGCCCGAGGAGATACTCGCCTACTACGAGCGCGGAGGGGAGCTCACCCGCCTCAGACAGGGCGCCGGTCGGCTGGAGTTCTGGCGCACCCAGGACCTCCTGCGCCGGCTGCTGCCGGGGGCTCCCGCGCGCGTGCTCGACGTCGGTGGCGGCACGGGGATCCACGCCGAGTGGCTGGCCGAGGACGGGTACGAGGTCGAGGTCGTCGATCCCGTGCCGCTGCACGTGGAGCGGTCCGGGCGGCTTCCCGGAGTCACCGCCCGCCTCGGGGACGCCCGCGCGCTGCCCGTCGAGGACGCCGGGTACGACGTCGTCCTGTTCCTCGGGCCGCTCTACCACCTTCCCGAACTCCCCGACCGGGTACGGGCGTTGGCCGAGGCCCGACGGGCGGTTCGGCCGGGCGGGGTGGTGGTCGCGGCCACCATCAACCGTTTCGCGGGGCTCAACGACACCCTCATGCAGGGGAACTACTTCATCCCGGAGCGCCGCGAGCGCACCGACGCCGTGTCGGGCCACGGCAGGCACCGGTACTCGTCGGCCGATCCGCACTTCACCACCGCCTACTTCGCCGATCCCGCCGACGTGCCGGGCGAGTTCGCCGAGGCCGGGCTCGTACCCGAGGGGCAGTACGGCGTCGAGGGCGTCGCCTGGCTGATGGGCGGGATCGAGGAGTGGCTGGACGACCTGGAGCGCCGGGAGGCCGTGCTGGCGGCGACCCGTCGTATCGAGTCGGAGCCGACGCTGCTGGGGGCGAGCGGACATGTGCTGACGGTGGGGCGGAGGCCGGGAGAAGACCTGGAGGGCGGCCTCGGCTGAGACGCGGTGCGTCGCCCGCTGCGTACGATCACCGAACGCCCGTCGCGCAGTGAGGAGTCCGCCCGTGTTCACCACCCGCCCGACGCTCCAGGGGACCTTCGGCATGGTGTCCTCCACGCACTGGCTCGCCTCGCAGTCGGCGATGGCCGTGCTGGAGGACGGCGGCAACGCGTTCGACGCGGCCGTGGCGGCGGGCTTCGTCCTGCATGTCGTCGAACCGCACCTGAACGGCCCGGCGGGCGAGGTGCCGATCATCCTCGCCCCGGCCGGCGGGGAGGTCCGGGTGCTGTGCGGACAGGGCGTGGCGCCCGCCGGGGCGTCCGCCGCGCACTACCGGGGGCTGGGCCTGGAACTCGTCCCCGGCACGGGCCCCCTGGCCGCCGCCGTGCCGGGCGCGTTCGACGCGTGGATGCTCCTCCTGCGCGACCACGGCACCAAGGACCTGGCCGACGTCCTGAAGTACGCCATCGGCTACGCGGAGGACGGACACGCGCCCGTGGAGAACGTGGGGGCGACCGTCGAGTCCGTACGGGACCTCTTCGAGAAGGAGTGGCTGTCCTCGGCGGAGGTGTACCTGCCGGACGGACGGGCGCCCCGGCCCGGCGAACTGTTCCGCAACCCCGCCCTGGCCGCGACCTGGCGGCGCCTGCTCGCCGAGGTCGAGGGGGCCGGGGACCGGGAGGCCCGGATCGAGGCGGCGCGCGCGGTGTGGCGCTCCGGCTTCGTCGCCGAGGCCCTCGTCCGCCAGGCCGGCCGGCCGACCCTGGACACCAGCGGCGAACGGCACACCGGCACGCTCACCCTGGCCGACCTCGCCGCCTGGTCCGCGACCTACGAGGCACCGGCGACGTACGACTGGAACGGCTGGACCCTGTGCAAGGCCGGCCCCTGGAGCCAGGGCCCCGTCCTCCTCCAGCAACTCGCCCTGCTGCCGCCCGAACTGCCCCCGTACGGGTCCGCCGAGTACGTGCACCTCCTCGTCGAGGGCTGCAAGCTCGCCATGGCGGACCGGGAGGCCTGGTACGGGGACGCGGCGCCGGTGCCGCTCGCCGAGCTGCTGTCCGACGAGTACAACGCCGCGCGGCGGGCGCTCGTCGGCGACACGGCGTCGTACGAGCTGCTGCCGGGCGCCCCGGGCGGCCGTACCCCGCGACTGAGCGCGCACGCGCACGTGGTGGCCACCGACGAACCGGGCTTCAGCGCGCTGGGGGTCGGCGAGCCCACGGTCGCCAAGGGCCTCGGGGGAGGGGGCGAGCCCACCGTGGCGAAGAGCCCCAGGTCGCCGGTGCCGGGGGAGCCGGAGGTCGCGGCGGACGGCGGTACCCGGGGCGACACCTGCCACCTCGACGTCGTCGACCGCTGGGGCAACATGGTCGCGGCCACGCCCAGCGGCGGCTGGCTGCAGTCCAACCCGGTGGTGCCCGAACTGGGCTTCCCGCTCGGCACCCGGCTGCAGATGGCCTGGCTGGACGAGGGCCTGCCCAACACCCTCACCCCGGGCCGTCGCCCGCGCACCACGCTCACCCCGTCGCTGGCGCTGCGCGACGGGGTGCCCGTCATGGCCTTCGGCACGCCCGGCGGCGACCAGCAGGACCAGTGGCAGCTGCACTTCTTCCTCGCCGCCGCCCTCCGGCCACGGGTGCGCGGCGGGCTCGACCTCCAGGGCGCGATCGACGCCCCGAACTGGCACAACGACAGCTTCCCCGGCTCCTTCTACCCGCGCGGCATGCGCCCCGGCAGCGTCACCGTCGAGTCCCGGACGCCCCCGCCGGTCGTGGAGGAACTGCGCCGGCGCGGCCATCACGTGGTCGTCGGCGAGGCGTGGTCCGAGGGCCGGCTGTGCGCGGTCGCACGCGACCCGCGGACCGGGGTGCTGTCGGCGGCGGCGAACCCGCGCGGCATGCAGGGGTACGCGGTCGGGCGCTGAGCGGGGGCGAGCCCCGGCTTCCGACCGGCGGCGGTCCGCCCCGGGAATTCACGGCGATTCCCTACCGAATACACCGAACGGGTGGGGATTGTCAGTGCCGCGTGCTGTCATGGGGGGCATGATCGAAGCCAACGAAACCATCGACGAGTTTCTCGCCCGACACGCCTCGGACGTCGAGGAAGCGATCCGCAAGGCCGCCGCCACGGAGATCATGCCGCGCTTCCGGCAGCTCGCCGCGCACGAGGTCGACCAGAAGAGCGGCCCGCACGACCTGGTGACCGACGCCGACCGCAAGGCCGAGCTGTATCTGACGGAGGCGCTCTCCGAGCTGCTGCCCGGCTCGGTCGTGGTCGGCGAGGAGGCGGTGCACGCCGACCCCGCGTCGTACGAGGCGCTCCAGGGGGAGGCACCGGTCTGGATCGTCGACCCGGTGGACGGCACCCGGCAGTTCGTGCGCGGCGAGCCCGGGTTCTGCACCCTCGTCGCCCTCGCCCGGGGCGGAGTGCTGCTCGCCTCCTGGACGTACGCGCCCGCCCTCGACACGCTCGCCGTGGCGATCCGCGGGCAGGGGGCCACGCTCGACGGCGAGCCGCTGCGTGCCGGGTCGCCCGACCCCGGCCGTGACCTCGACATAGCCACCTCCCACCCGGACTACACCACGGAGGAGCAGAAGCGGGCCCTGCTCGGCCTCTGGTCCGACGGGGTGTCCCCACGCGCCTGCGGCTCGGCCGGGCTGGAGTATCTCGCCATCGCCAGGGGTCACTTGGACGCGGTCGCCTTCAGCTGGGAAGCGGCCTGGGACCACGCGGCGGGCCTCCTCCTGGTCGAGGAGGCGGGCGGCGCCCACCTCACCCTGACCGGCGAGCCCTTCCGCATCACGGGCGGCAACACCCTGCCCTTCACCACGGCCCGGGACGCGGCCACGGCCCGCCGGGTACGGGGTCTGCTGACGGGCGGCGCCTGAGCGAAGGGGCGCCGCGGCGCCGCGATGAGCACGGCCCGGCCCACGAGCCGCGAGCCGCACGGGCTGGGCGAGCGGGTCCTCGCCGTCGGACCGGGGACGCGCGCCGTCGTCGCCGGGGCCGAGGGCGGGCGACATCCGTGCGGCCCCCGAGCCGAGTCGGCGCGGCCCACCCGTCATCGGTGGCGTCGGTGGTGCGGCATATCCTGAGCGCAGGTTTTGGCGCGGGTTTTGCCGTCGGCGGGATTGCGGTGGCGGGGCCCGGTGGTCATCGGCCGACGACGAAGGGGTCCGGACGTGCCGTCGATGCTCGACGCGGTGGTGGTGGGGGCGGGGCCGAACGGCCTGACGGCCGCCGTGGAGCTGGCCCGGCGCGGGTTCTCCGTGGCCGTGTTCGAGGCGAAGGACACCGTGGGAGGGGGCGCCCGCACCGCGGAGCTGACCCTGCCCGGGTTCCACCACGACCCCTGCTCGGCCGCCCACCCGCTCGGCGTCAACTCGCCCGCGTTCAGGGCGATGCCGCTCCACCGCCACGGCCTGGAGTGGCTGCACGCCGACCTCCCGATGGCGCACCCCTTCCTCGACGGCTCGGCGGCCGTGCTGTCGCGCTCGGTGGGGGAGACGGCCGCCTCGTTCGGACCGCGTGACGCGGGCGCGTACCGCCGACTGGTCGAGCCCTTCCTGCCCAAGTGGGACACGCTCGCCCGGGACTTCATGTCGCTGCCGCTGTCCGCGCTGCCCCGCGACCCGGTCACCCTCGCCCGCTTCGGTCTCGTCGGCCTGCCGCCGTCGACCTGGCTGATGCGCCGCTTCAAGGACGAGCGGGCCAAGGCGCTGTTCGCCGGACTCGTCGCCCATGTCATCGCCCCGCTCGGCGGCCTCGCCACCGGCGCCGTCGGCCTGGTCTTCGCCCTGGCGGCGCACGCGGCCGGCTGGCCGGTCGCCCGGGGCGGCTCACAGGCCATCTCGGACGCGCTCGCCGCCTATCTGGTGGACCTCGGCGGCACCCTGCACACGGACTACGAGGTCAAGCGGCTCGACGACCTGCCGCCCGCCCGCGCCTACGTCTTCGACACCTCACCCACCGCGTTGGCCCGGATCGCGGGCTTCGGCGGCCACTACGACGCCTACCGCTACGGCGCGAGCGTCTTCAAGCTCGACTACGCCCTGGACGGCCCCGTGCCCTGGACCGCCGAGGAGGCGCGTCGCGCGGGCACCGTCCAGGTCGGGGCGAGCAGGGCCGAGATCGGGGCGGCGCTGCACGCGGCCTCCCGGCAGAACCGCGCACCCGACCCGCCCTTCCTGATCACCGTCCAGCCCAGCCTGGTGGACCCCGGCCGGGCCCCCGAGGGCAAGCACGTCTTCTGGGCCTACGGCCACGTCCCGAACGGCTGGACGGGAGACCTGACGGACGCCGTCGAGCGCCAACTGGAGCGCTTCGCCCCGGGGTTCCGCGACCGCGTGCTCGCCCGCGCCACCGCGGGCCCGCCCGAACTCGCCGCGCACAACGCGAACTACGTGGGCGGCGACATCGCCTGCGGCGCCGCCTCCGGCCTCCAACTGCTGCTCCGCCCGAGGCTCTCGCTCCGCCCGTACGACACCCCGCACCCGGCCGTGTTCATCTGCTCCTCGGCGACCCCGCCGGGACCCGGGGTGCACGGCATGTCGGGCCACAACGCGGCCAAGGCGGTGTGGCGCAGGCTGCGGCAGGAACCCTGAGTTCACCGGCGCGCCGAGCGGCAGCACGGACAACATCACGAATCGACAAAGGTCTTCACGCTTTCTCCATGTGAATGTCCAAGTCGCGTGGGTAAGTTGCCGCCATGAAAGATCGGAGAGCGGGGGCGGGCTCCGGCCCGCGGCCTCGCGTGGGCCTCGCCGACCTCGCACAACTGGTGCGCGCCCCGGCCGCGTTGAGCGTCCCGGGCGACGTGCTCGCGGGCGCCGCCGCAGCCGGGCACCCGCTGGGCGCGCGGACGGTCGGCGTGATGGGTTCGTCCGTCTGCCTCTACTGGGCCGGCATGGCCCTCAACGACTACGCCGACGCCACGGTCGACGCGGTCGAACGCCCCGAGCGCCCCGTCCCGTCCGGCCGGATCCCGCGCCGCACCGCGCTCGCCGTCGCGGGCACCCTGACCGCCGGGGGCCTCGCGCTCGCCGCCGCCTCGGGGGGCCGCCGGAGCCTCATGGGAGCGCTTCCGCTGGCCGCCGCCGTCTGGGCGTACGACCTCAAGCTCAAGTCCACCCCGGCCGGCCCCGCCGCCATGGCCTCAGCGCGGGCCCTCGACGTCCTCGCGGGCGCGTTGGCCGCCGGGGGCGGACCGGACCGCACGACCGGGACCGGTGCAGCCCTGCTGCGCGGCGCCGTCCCCGCCGCGCTGGTCGGCGCCCACACCTACACCCTGACCGCCCTCAGCCGCCACGAGATCTCGGGCGCCCCCGCCCGGCTGCCGGCCGCGACCCTCGCCGCCTCCACGACGACCGCCCTCGCCACGGCGCTCCCGGCCGCCCGCACCGCCGTCGCCTGGCGCGCCGGGCGACTTCAGGGGCGCGCGGGCACCACCGCCGCCGTCCGGGCCGCCGTGGTGGCCGCGGGCGCCCTCGCCTACCTCGGCAGCTACGGAACGGCTCAGGCCCGGGCCGTGAGGGAACCGTCGGGCGACAACGTACGGCGGGCCGTCGGGGCCGGGATCCTCGGGCTGATGCCGCTGCAGGCCGCGTTGACCGCACGCAGCGGAGCCACGGCAGCGGCGGCGGCCCTCGGCGTCGTACACCCCCTCGCGCGGCGGCTCGCCCGGCGCATATCCCCCACCTGAACAGCACGGACCTCCGCAGGAGGAAAGCCGGAATGACCCCGCCCCCCACCCCCCTCAGATTCGGCTACGGCACCAACGGCTTCACCAACCACCGGCTGGGCGATGTCCTCGCGGTCCTCGCCGACCTCGGCTACGACGGCGTCGCCCTCACCCTCGACCACGGCCACCTCGACCCGTACGCGGACGACCTGCCCCGGCGGGTGGCCGCGATCGCCCGGGACCTGGCCCGGCACGGACTGGACGTCACCGTGGAGACCGGCGCGCCCTACCTCCTCGACCCCTGGGGCAAGCATCATCCGACCCTCATGGCGGACGGCGCCGAACGCAGGATCGACCTGCTGCGACGGGCCGTACGCATCGCCGCCGAGCTCGGCTCGCCCACCGTCCACCTGTGCAGCGGCCCCGCACCGGGCGACGGTCTGCCGGAGCGGGACGCGTGGAAACGGCTCGCGGCGGGCGTCGAGACCGTCCTGGAGACGGCGGAGGAGTACGGCGTCTCGCTGGCCTTCGAACCCGAGCCGTACATGTTCGTCGACACCGTGGAGCGGTGCCTCGAACTCGCCGAACTGGTCGGTGGGCACGAGCTGTTCGGGATCACCTTCGACGTGGGGCACGCCCACTGCGTCGAGGAGCGGACCGTCCTGGAGTGCGTCCGCCTCGCCGCCCCGCGTCTGCTGAACGTGCAGATCGAGGACATGCGGCGGGGCGTCCACCGGCATCTCGAACTCGGCACCGGCGAGATCGACTTCCCGCCCGTGCTCGCCGCCCTCCAGGACCTCGACCACCGCGGACTGGTCTCCGTGGAGATCCAGGGCGGTTCCCTCGACGCCCCCGAAGTGGCCCGCCGCTCGCTCGACTTCCTGCGCGCGGCGACGGTCCGTCCCCGCACGTCCTGACGCCCCCGCGTCCTCCACCCCCACAGGAGGTTGTTCCGTCATGGTCTCCACCGGAATGCCGCCCGCCGAGACGGCCGAACTCTCCGACCCCCGAACCCTCCTCGCCCGCCACCCCCTGGATCCGCCCGCCCGCGCCTGGCTCGACGAGGCGAAGGCCCGGGTCACCGAGCGCCCCGCAGCCGTCCGCACCCTGTTCCCCGCCGCCCGAAGACGCGTCGGGCGTGCCCGGCTGGACGCGCGCTGGACCGTCGACGAGGCCGCCCGCGCGGTCCTGCTCACCGCGCTGCCGCTGGGCGGACAGCCGCTCGCCGACGAACTGGCCGGCCTGCACCGCCACGGCGACCCGGCCGAACAACGGGCGGTCCTGCGGGCCCTGCCGCTGCTCGCCGCCCCGGACCGCGGCGACGCCTCCCGGGAACCCCTCGGCGACCTCGCCCTGCCCCTCGTCCGGGAAGCCCTGCGGGGCAACGACAGCGGCATCATCGAGGCCGCCCTCGGCCCGTACGGCGCGGCCCGGCTGCCGGACGCCGAGTACCGGCAGGCCGTGCTGAAGTGCGTGTTCCACGAGATCCCCCTGGACCGGATCGACGGTCTCCCCGCCCGCGCCGACGCCGAACTCGCCCGCATGCTCGCCGACTTCGCCCACGAACGGGTCGCCGCGGGGCGTGACGTGCCGACGGACATCTGGCCCGTCGTCCGCCCCTTCCCCGCCGCCGACCGGCTCACCGACGGACTCGCCGCCGAGACGCGGGCCGCCGCACCCGAGCGCCGAGAGGCCGCCGAACGTGCCCTGGCGGAACTCCGCCGGACCACGGCCTCCCCCTAGCCGGGGGACCCCCGTCCACGGCCTCCCCCAGGCCAGGGCAACCCGCGCCCACGGCCTCCGCAGGTCACCGTGGCCGTCCGCCACCGCCATCGCCACCTCCACGCATCGTCACCCGCCCGGCCACAGTCGGCGCGGCTCACCGACCACTCGAGGAAAAGGCCTGCCCGTGCGCATCTTCGACCCCCACATCCACATGACCTCCCGCACCACCGACGACTACGAGGCGATGCACGCGGCCGGCGTGCGCGCCGTCGTCGAGCCGGCGTTCTGGCTGGGCCAGCCCCGCACCTCGCCCGAGAGCTTCTACGACTACTTCGACGCGCTGCTCGGCTGGGAGCCCTACCGGGCCGCCCAGTTCGGCATCCAGCACTTCTGCACGATCGCCCTCAACCCCAAGGAGGCCAACGACCCGCGCTGCCGGCCCGTCCTGGACGAACTGCCCCGCTACCTGGCCAAGGACCGCGTGGTCGCGGTCGGCGAGATCGGCTACGACTCCATGACGCCCGAGGAGGACGAGGCCCTCGCGCTCCAGCTCCAGCTCGCGATCGAGCACGAACTGCCCGCCCTGGTGCACACCCCGCACCGTGACAAGGCCACCGGCACCCGGCGGACCCTGGACGTCGTACGGGAGTCCGGCATCGCCCCCGAACTCGTCGTCCTCGACCACCTCAACGAACTGACCGTCGGCATGGTCCTCGACAGCGGCTGCTGGGCCGGGTTCTCGATCTACCCGAGGACCAAGATGAGCGAGGACCGCATGGTGACCATCCTCCAGGAACACGGCACCGAGCGCGTCCTCGTCAACTCGGCCGCCGACTGGGGCCGTTCGGACCCGCTCAAGACCCGGAGGACCGCGGACGCCATGCTCGCCGCCGGGTTCGACGACGACACCGTGGACCGGGTGCTGTGGCGCAACCCGGTCGCCTTCTACGGCCAGAGCGGACGGCTGGACCTCGACGAACCCAAGCCGGACGAGGAGTCCAGCTTCCAGGGCAACTCCGTCCGGCGCGGCGGGGAGTGAGGACCACCCATGCGCTTCCGTCACCCGGACGGCACCGCCGTCCACCTCGGCTACTGCAGCAACGTCCACCAGGCGGAGGATGTCGACGGCGTCCTCGCGCAGCTCGCCGACCACGCCGAACCGGTGCGGGAGCGGCTGGGCGTCGACCGGCTCGGCATCGGGCTCTGGCTCGCCCGTGACGTGGTCGCCCGCCTGACCGCCGAACCGGGCGAGTTGGCGCGACTCAAGGGCGAACTCGACGCCCGGGGCCTGGAGACCGTCACCCTCAACGCCTTCCCCTACGCCGGGTTCCACCGCGACGTGGTCAAGAAGGACGTCTACCTCCCCGACTGGGCGGACGAGGCCCGCCTGACGCACACCCTGGACTGCGCCCGTGTCCTCGCCGCGCTCCTGCCCGACGACGCGGAACGCGGCAGTGTCTCCACCCTGCCGCTGGCCTGGCGCACGCCCTGGCCGCCGGAGCGCGCCGACACGGCGCGCCGCGCCCTGGACCGGCTCGCCGCCGGGCTCGCCACGATCGAGTCGGACACCGGGCGCCGCGTCCGCGTCGGCTTCGAACCGGAGCCCGGCTGCGTCGTGGAGACCACCGCCCAGGCCGTACGGGAACTGCGCGGCCTCGACCCCGAACGACTCGGTGTCTGCCTCGACGCCTGCCATCTCGCCGTCCAGTTCGAGGAACCCGGCGCGGCCCTGCGCCGCCTCGCCGAGGCCGGGCTGCCGGTGGTCAAGCTCCAGGCGTCCTGCGCGATCGAGGCCGCCGACCCGGCCGCCCCCACCGCCCGCACGGCCCTCCGCCGCCTCGCGGAACCACGCTTCCTGCACCAGACGCGCACGGCGGCGATCGCGGGGACGGGCGGGGAGCCGCGTACGCCGGAGGGGCGGGCGGTGGCCGGGTTCGTGGCTCCGGAGGTGCGGGGTGTCGATGATCTGCCGGACGCGCTCGACGGGGGGCTGCCCACGGACACCGGTCCCTGGCGCGTCCACTTCCACGCACCGCTGCACGCCGACCCCGAACCGCCGCTGCGCACCACCGCCGACCAGCTGGTCCGGGTCCTGGCCGGACTCCTCGGCGGGCCCTCGGCGGACTGCGACCACATCGAGGTCGAGACCTACACCTGGTCCGTCCTCCCCGAACCGCCCACGGACCTGCCCGGCGGCATCGCCGCCGAACTCGCCTGGGCCCGCGACCGGTTGACCGACCTCGGCCTCAAGGACGACCGATGACGAGCCCGCGACCGCCCCACCGGGAGCCCCCGACCGGCCCCGGCCCCCTTCGAGGAGAAGCAGCGATGAGCCTTCGGCCCGGCAACAAGGAGCACCTGCGATGAGTACCCGATCCCACCGGCTCGTCGTCCTCGACATCGTCGGTCTCACCCCCAAGCTGCTGGCCCACATGCCCGCCGTCGCCGCCCTCGGCGAGCGCGGCTTCCGGGCCCGGCTCGACCCCGTCCTGCCCGCCGTGACCTGCACGGTCCAGTCCACGTTCCTCACCGGCGAACCACCCACCGGGCACGGCGCGGTCGCCAACGGCTGGTACTTCCGCGACCTCGGCGAGGTGCTGCTGTGGCGCCAGCACAACGCGCTCGTCGGCGGCGAGAAGATCTGGGAGACCGCCCGCAGGACCGACCCCGACTACAAGGTCGCCAACATCTGCTGGTGGTACGCGATGGGGGCGGACGTCGACCTCACCGTCACCCCGCGCCCGGTCTACTACTCCGACGGCCGCAAGGAACCCGACTGCTACACCTGGCCGCCCACCCTGCACGACGAACTCACCGACCGCCTGGGCCCGTTCCCCCTGTTCACCTACTGGGGCCCCAACGCGGGCATGCCCTCCACCCAGTGGATCCTGGGCGCCGCACGCCAGGTCTTCGACGAGCACGACCCGGACCTCACCCTCGTCTACCTCCCCCAACTCGACTACGAGCCGCAACGATCCGGCCCGGACTCGCCCGCCACGATCCGCGCCGCCCGCCAACTCGACGACGCGCTGCGCCCGTTGCTCGACCACTTCCAGCGCGAGGGCGCCACGGTGGTCGCGCTCAGCGAATACGGCATCACGCCCGTCTCCCGCCCCGTGGACATCAACCGCGCCCTGCGCCGGGCCGGACTGCTCCAGGTGCACACGCAGGACGGCATGGAGTACCTCGACCCCTGGACCTCACGCGCCTTCGCGGTCGCCGACCACCAGGTGGCCCACGTGTACGTCCGGGACCCGGCCGACACCGCGGAGGTCGACGAGCTGCTGGCCGGACTCGACGGCGTGGACGAGGTGCTGGACGCCGAGGGCAAGGCCGCGCACGGCCTGGACCACGAACGCTCCGGCGAACTCGTCGCGGTCGCCGACCCGGACGCCTGGTTCACGTACTACTACTGGCTCGACGACGAGCGCGCCCCCGACTTCGCCCGCCAGGTCGAGATCCACCGCAAGCCCGGCTACGACCCCGCCGAGCTGCTCTACGACGAGACCGTCCCCGCGGTGAAGCTGCGCGCCGTCGGCCAGGTCGCCCGCAAGAAACTGGGCTTCCGCTACCGCATCAGCACGGTGCCGCTGAACCCCGCCGGCGTCCGGGGCAGCCACGGCCGCCTCCCCGCCGACCCCGACGACGGTCCCGTCCTGCTCTGCTTCGCGCCCGAGCCGGCCCGGGAGGCGTACGCCGCCACCGAGATCAAGTCCCTGCTGCTGGGCCTCGCCGGCCTGACGGAACAGAAGCCGCACGCATGACGCCCCACCTTCCCCTCCCGCCCCTCCGTCCACTGCTCGACCCGTCGCCGGAGTACGCCAAGTGGCGTGACGAGGAGCCGATCCGGCGGGTGACGATCTGGGGTGACAACAGCCCCTGGCTGATCACCCGGCACGAGGACGCCCGCGCGGTCCTCGCCGACCCCCGCTTCAGCGCCGACCCGACCCGCGACGGCCCCCCCGGCTTCCGCCCGCAGTCGCCACCCCGGGCTCCGGGCCAGTTCTTGATGATGGAGCTGCCCGACCACACCCGCCTGCGCGCCGGGTCCTGATCCCGACTTTCGCCCCCGGCGCGCAGGCGGGCGGGCCCGTCCCGGTGGCCAGTCCCGCCCGGCCCCGCGGCCGGTTCCGCCCGTCACGGCGTCGGTCGAAATCGGAGGCCCGCTCGTCCCGTCGGCTGGTATAGAGGCGGGCATGACCACCATCACCCTCGTCCGGGGCGACATCACCGAGCAGTCCGTCGACGCCATCGTCAACGCCGCGAACTCCTCCCTCCTCGGCGGGGGAGGAGTGGACGGCGCCATCCACCGGCGCGGCGGCCCCGCCATCCTGGCCGACTGCCGCAAACTCCGTGCCTCGCTCCCCCACTCTCGGCTTCGCTCGAGCGGGGGGACCCCCATCGGCAAGGGCCTTCCCACCGGTCAGGCCGTCGCCACCACGGCGGGCGACCTCGACGCGCGCTGGGTCATCCACACAGTCGGCCCCGTCCACAGCCAGAGCCTCGACCGCTCCGCCCTCCTCGCCTCCTGCTACCGCGAGTCCCTCCGTGTCGCCGACGAGTTGGGAGCCAGGACCGTCGCCTTCCCGGCCGTCTCCGCCGGTGTCTACGGCTGGCCCATGGCGGACGCCGCCCGCATCGCCGTGGAGACGGTCCGCTCCACCGAGACCTCGGTCGAGGAGGTCAGGTTCGTCCTCTTCGACGACGAGGCGTACCGGGCCTTCGCCGAACAGACGGGCTGACACCGGCTCCAGGGCGGGACGCGGCCCGGCGTGTCGCCCTCGCGCACTCTGACGGACGAACGGCGAAAGCGAGCCGAACGGCGCCGTACGGAGCGGTCCGTCGTGGGAAACACGCTGGTCAGGGTCGTCGGCGTGGTCGGTCGTCGGGTTCGGCCGGGGCGTTGTGCTCGGTTGCGGCGCGTCGTGGCGCCTCTCACGGTGAGCGCAAGGACAGCTGCTTCGAAAGGAACGTGCATGCGCGCCCTCGTCTCCCGTGCTCTTCTCCTGTCACCTCTGGTCTGCGGGGCGCTGGTCTTCGGGCCGGTCGGTACCGCCACCGCGGCCGTCGACGCGGGCCGAACCGCCTCGGACCGTGCCGCGAGCCGCGCCGCCGCGGTTCCCGAACCTGATCTGGACGCCTTCTTCGACGCGTTGGAGAAGGAGATCGACGCGCTCGTGGACAAGGAGGAGGCGGAGGCGGACGCCATCGTCGACAAGGAGATCGCCGACATGGAGGCGCTCCTCGACAAGCTCGAGAGCGACCTGGACGCGCTGCTGGCCGACCTCGACGCCGACACGGACGCGGCCGCGGAAGCGGCTACGGGCACGGCGACGGGCACGGCCACGGAGACCGACGCCGTCGGCACCGACGTCGACGACCTGCTCGACCAGCTGGAGCTGCTCGACCGCATGGACCAGAACGACGTGCTCGCCCCGCTGCTGGGCGAGATGACCACCATCGCCAAGCTGGACGCCGACCAGCTGGACACCGCCGAGGCGGCCCGGCACGTCGCGGCCCTGCGCACCGCCCACGCCACCGTTCAGCAGCGGTTGCAGAAGATCGAGGCGGCGGCCCCGGCCGGCTCCGACCGCGCCGCCGCGGCGGCCGACCCGGTCGCGGATCTGCTGGCCGCGCTGCAGGCCGCCGTCGACGCGCTGCTCAAGGCGCTGACCTCGCTCGACCTGGGTGCGGTCCTGGGTGCCGTGACCGGTCTGCTCGGCCCGGTCCTCGGAGTCGTCACCGGTCTCCTGCAGCCCGTGCTCGGCCTGGTCACCGGCCTGCTCGGTGGGCTGCTCGGCGGCCTGCCCGCCACAACGCTCCCGGCGATTCCGGCGGCGTGACCCAAGCCAGGACACCCGAGTCGAACACCCGCCCCGGCCACCGGCCGGGGCGGTGCCGTTCCTCGGCGCGCCACCTCACCGGGTCCCGTTGCCCGACCGGTCCCGCCCGCCGCCTCAGTCCCCGTCAGGCGCGTCGCTGAGTCCCAGTCGCAGGTGCTCGACGTGATAGACGGCCTGGTCCAGCAGTTCGGCGACATGGTGGTCGTGCAGCGCGTACACCACCGAACGGCCCTGGCGCTCGCCCACGACCAGGCCGAGGTTGCGCAGCAGGCGCAGCTGGTGGGAGCAGGCGGACTGCTCCATCCCGACCTCGGCGGCCAACTCGGTGGCCGGGAGCGGCCCTTCGCGCAGCCGGGCCAGGATCAGCAGCCGGGACGGAGTGGAGAGGGCCTGGAGGGTGGTGGCCACCTTGGCGACATTGGCCGCGTCCAGACGCACACGAGCGGCGTCCTGCGTGGCGTTCTGCGCTGCGGTGACGGCTCCATGACCCATGGCGAGTATCTTACTCATCGCACATGAAGGCATGAATGAGTCTTCATGTGTTCCTGTATGGTGTGCCGCGTGTCTGCCACCACCCTCACCCCCACCCCGGTCCGCCCACCGTCCGCCGCGACGGCGCCCCGCCGCCGCACCCGCGTCCTCGCGCTCCCCGAGGCCCGCTGGGCACTGACGTCGACCCTCGCCTTCCTGCTCGCGTTCCCCCTGGACCTGGCCGGGGTCTCCGCCTGGCTGTACGGCCCGCTCTACGTGGTCGCCTACGCGGCCGGCGGCTGGGAGCCCGCCCTCGAAGGGCTGCGGGCACTGCGCGAGAAGACCCTCGACGTCGACCTGCTGATGATCGTCGCGGCGCTGGGCGCGGCCGCGATCGGCCAGGTCCTCGACGGCGCTCTGCTGATCGTCATCTTCGCCACCTCCGGCGCCCTGGAGGCCCTGGCCACCGCCCGCACCGCGGACTCCGTGCGGGGTCTGCTCGATCTCGCGCCCACGACCGCCACCCGCCTGTCGCCGGACGGGACGACGGAGGAGACCGTGCCGACGGACCGACTCGCCGTCGGTGACGTGGTGCTGGTCCGCCCCGGCGAGCGCATCGGCGCCGACGGGCGGGTCCTGGAGGGGGAGAGCGAGGCCGACCAGGCCACCATCACCGGCGAACCGCTGCCCGTCCCCAAGGCACCCGGCGACGAGGTCTTCGCGGGCACCCTCAACGGCACGGGAGCGCTGCGCGTCCGCGTCGCACGGGACCCGGCCGACTCCGTGATCGCCCGCATCGTGAGCCTCGTCGAGGAGGCCTCGCGCACCAAGGCGCCGACCCAGCTCTTCATCGAGAAGATCGAACAGCGGTACGCCGTCGGGGTCGTCGTCGCCACCCTCGCCGTCTTCGGTGTCCCCCTGGCCTTCGGCGAGGACCTCACGGCCGCGCTGCTCCGCGCCATGACCTTCATGATCGTCGCCTCGCCCTGCGCGGTCGTCCTCGCCACCATGCCGCCGCTGCTGTCCGCCATCGCCAACGCCGGCCGCCACGGCGTCCTCGTGAAGTCCGCCGTCGCGATGGAGCGGCTGGGCGAGATCGACGCCGCCGCGCTCGACAAGACCGGCACGCTCACGGAGGGCACGCCCGAGGTCGTCGCCGTACGACCGCTGCCGGGCTCCGGGTTCGACGAGGACGGGCTGCTGGCGCTGGCCGCGGCCGCCGAGTACCCGAGCGAACATCCGCTGGCCCGCGCGGTGGTGGCCGCCGCCGGGGCGCGGGGGGTGCGGATGGCCGCCGCCGAGGACTTCGTGGCCACGCCGGGCCGAGGCGTGCGGGCGACGGTCGAGGGGCACGTGGTGACCGTGGGGCGGGCGGGGGAGCGCGGCGACCTCGGCGACGGGGCTCCCGCCGACGGGACCGGCGCCGGCGGGGCCCTCGCCGACAGGGCGGTCGCCGAAGGGACGACCGTGCTCGTCGAGCGGGACGGGGTCGCCGTCGGGACGCTCACCCTGGCCGACCGGCTGCGTCATGACGCGCCCGCCGCGGTGGCCGCCCTCACCGCCGTGACCGGTGCGTCGCCGGTCCTGCTGACCGGGGACAACGCGCGTGCCGCCGCCCGGGTGGCGGCGGACACCGGCATCGACGACGTGCGGGCCGAGCTGCTGCCGGACGGCAAGGTGGAGGCCGTACGGGAGCTGCAGAACGGGGGCGCGAAGGTCCTGTTCGTCGGGGACGGGGTCAACGACGCGCCCGCGCTCGCCGCCGCGCACGCCGGGGTGGCCATGGGCCGGGCCGGCTCCGATCTGGCGTTGGAGACCGCGGACGCGGTTGTGGTGCGCGACGAGCTGCGTGCGATCCCGGCGGTGGTGCGGCTGTCCCGGGCGGCCCGGCGGCTGGTCGTGCAGAACCTGGTGATCGCCGGGGTGTGCATCGCCGTGCTGGTGGTGTGGGACCTGGTGGGGCATCTGCCGCTGCCGCTCGGGGTGGCCGGGCACGAGGGGTCGACCGTGCTGGTGGGCCTGAACGGGCTGCGGTTGCTGCGGGAGGCGGCGTGGGGGCGCGCCGCGCGGGGTTGAGGGCGCCTGAGGGGGAGGGGCTGTCCGTCGTCCGGCGGCTGCTGGTCCGTGGGGGCTGGTCGCGCAGTTCCCCGCGCCCCTTCAGGGTGGCGGGGGGCTTCCGGTGGTCGCAGGTCAACCCACGCTGATGTCGGATTTCCGCCAGCCCTCCGTTCGCGGCTCCCCGATGCTTGAGGCATGCGGAACGGGATGTACGCGGACACGGAACGGTGTGTGCGGGCCGTGCGGTCGAAGGACGCGCGGTTCGACGGCTGGTTCTTCACGGCCGTGGTGACCACACGGATCTACTGCCGGCCCAGCTGCCCGGTGGTGCCGCCCAAGGCGGAGAACATGACCTTCTACCCGAGCGCGGCGGCGTGCCAGCAGGCCGGCTTCCGGGCCTGCAAGCGGTGCCGCCCGGACACCAGCCCGGGATCACCGGAGTGGGACCAGCGGGCGGACCTCGTGGCGCGGGCGATGCGGCTCGTGGGGGACGGGGTCGTGGACCGGGAGGGCGTGCCGGGACTGGCACGGCGGCTCGGCTATAGCGCCCGGCAGGTCGAGCGGCAGCTGCTGGCCGAGCTGGGCGCGGGCCCGCTGGCGCTCGCCCGGGCCCAGCGGGCGCAGACCGCGCGGCTGCTGATCGAGACGACCGCGCTGCCGATGGCCGAGATCGCGTTCGCCGCCGGGTTCGGGTCGATCCGGACGTTCAACGACACCGTGCGGGAGGTCTTCGCGCTGTCGCCCAGCGAACTGCGCGAGCGGGCCGCACGGTCGGCCCGGCAGCGCTCCGACTCGCCCGGCACCTCCGGGGCGTTGAGCCTCCGGCTGCCGTTCCGGGCCCCGCTCAACCCCGACAACCTCTTCGGCCACCTCGCCGCGACCGCCGTACCCGGCGTGGAGGAGTGGCGCGACGGCGCGTACCGGCGCACGCTCCGGCTGCCTTACGGCCACGGCATCGTCGCCCTCGCCCCGGAGCCCGACCACATCGCCTGCCGGCTCACCCTCGGCGACCTGCGCGACCTGCCCGTCGCCATCAGCCGCTGCCGCCGCATGCTCGACCTGGACGCCGACCCGGTCGCCGTCGACGAGCAGCTGCGCACCGACCCCCTGCTCGCGCCCCTGGTCGACAAGGCGCCCGGGCGCCGGGTGCCGCGGACCGTCGACGAGGCCGAGTTCGCCGTACGCGCGGTGCTCGGCCAGCAGGTCTCCACGGCCGCCGCCCGGACCCACGCGGCCCGGCTGGTCCTCGCGCACGGCGAACCGGTCGACGATCCGGAAGGGGGCCTCACCCATCTCTTCCCGTCCCCCGAGGCGTTGGCGGCCCTCGATCCCGAGACCCTCGCGATGCCGCGCACCCGCCGGAACACCTTCACCACCCTGGTAGGGCAACTCGCCGAAGGAACACTGCACCTGGGCGTCGACAGCGACTGGGCCGAGACCCGGGCCCGGCTGCTCGCGCTGCCCGGGTTCGGCCCCTGGACCGTCGACGTCATCGCCATGCGTGCCCTCGGCGACCCGGATGCCTTCCTCGCCGGTGATCTCGGAATCCGGCGCGCGGCACGGGAGTTGGGCCTGCCGTCCACCCCGGCCGCCCTCGCGGCGCGGGCCGAGGCCTGGCGGCCCTGGCGGGCGTACGCGGTCCAGTACCTCTGGGCGACGGACAGCCACCCCATCAACTTCCTTCCCGTCTGACCTTCAGAGGACCCACCCATGAAGCAGCAGAAGCGGCACACCGTCGTCGACAGCCCCTACGGCCCCCTCACCCTCGTCGCCGACGACGGCGTGCTGTGCGGCCTCTACATGACCGAGCAGCGTCACCGCCCGCCGCAGGAGAACTTCGGCGCACGTGACGACACGGCCTTCGCCGAGCCCCGGGAACAGCTGGCGGCCTACTTCGCGGGCGAGTTGAAGGTGTTCACCCTCGAACTCCGGCTGGCGGGGACCCCGTTCCAACGGCAGGTCTGGGAACAGCTCGTCCGGATCCCCTACGGCGAGACCCGCTCGTACGGCGAACTCGCGGGCGCCCTGGGCAACCCCAAGGCGTCCCGCGCGGTCGGTCTGGCCAACGGCAGGAACCCCGTCGGCATCATCGTCCCCTGCCACCGCGTCGTCGGCTCCGACGGCAGCCTCACCGGATACGGCGGCGGCACGGAGCGCAAACAGCGCCTGCTGGACTTCGAGCGGGGCACGGCACTGTTCTGAGCGGCCCGGGCCCACGGGTCTACTGAAGGGTCCCGCAACACCGTCCCCTCAGTCGCTCGCCTCGCGGATCCCCCGCAGCACCTCCGGCAGCGCCGTCCCGATCGGCTCCCGTACGACCTCGTCCGCCCGCTCGTCGTACGGGGTCGGCTCGGCGTTGACGATGATCAGGCGGGCCCCGTGATCGGCGGCGACGCCGGCGAGCCCGGCGGCGGGCTGCACCTGGAGACTGCTCCCGACGGCGATGAAGATCTGGCAGGCCTTGGTGATCGCGACGGCCTCACCGAGGACCACCGGGTCGAGCCGCTCGCCGAACATGACCGTGGCGGACTTCAGCACGCCCCCGCACTCCAGGCACGGCGGGTCCTCCTCACCGGCCTCGACACGGGCGAGCGCGTCCTCCATCGGCGTCCGGGCGTGGCACCCGACGCACACCACGGACCGCGCGGACCCGTGCAGTTCGAGCACCTTGCGGGCCGGCATCCCGGCCAGCTGGTGCAGCCCGTCCACGTTCTGTGTGATGACCCGCACCGGCACCCCGGACCGCTCCAGCTCGGCCACCGCCCGGTGCGCCACGTTCGGCTCGGCCCGCAGCGTCCGGTTCTGCCGCCGCATCTGCCACGCGCGCCGGCGGATCTCCGGATCACCCATGTAGTACTCGTACGTCACCAGCTTCTCGGCCTCCGGATCCCGCCGCCACAGCCCGTTCGGGCCTCGGTAGTCGGGGATGCCGGAGTCGGTGGAGATGCCTGCGCCACTGAGCAGGGCGACGAGGGGCTTGTTCATGGGGCGAGGGTAGGTCGGCCGTCCCGCCGGGGCGAGCGGATATCGGCGTGGCGGGGTCAGGGGGCGGGCAGGCCGTAGGTGCGGTCGTAGTGCTGGGCGACCAGGACACCGCTGTGGTCACAGGCGAGCTGCCAGTCGTTGACGCCGGTCTCCAGGCCGTCGGTGAAGTTCCACAGGAGCCGGCCCTTTGCGGCGCCGATCGCGTAGATGCCGTTCTTGTTCTTGTAGGCCGGGACGTAGACCGCGTCGGGGCCCGCCGTGACCGGCTGGTCGATGTTGAGGCGTGGGGTGGGGCAGAACCAGCGGCGGGCACCGGTACCGGCGTTGAACGCGTACACACCGGCGGGGTCCGTGCCGGTGACGTAGACGGTGTTGCCGTAGCCGCCGAGGGACGCGAACATGCCGCGCTCGGGCCTCACCCGCCAGCGGAGTCCGCCGGTGCCGAGGTCCAGGGCCTTCAGCTCCCGGCCGATGGCGAACACCGTGCCGTTGATCACGGCGAGCCCCGGCCGCAGGTCGTAGCCGACCGGGTGGCGCCACAGCACGCCGGAGCCTTCGGTGTCCCGGACCGTGACGTTGCGCAGTCCGTCGGCGTAGACGAAATAGCCGGGGATGATGACCGGCGCCAGCTTGATGCCGACGTCCTCCGGGCTGATGGGGATCACTTCGGCGCGGCGGGCCGCGAGGTCGACACCGAACACCGTGTCCGTGGACGTCGCGACGCCCTGTTCCTGGGACTCGCGCCGGAGCCGGACCCCGATGACGGAGATGGCCCGGTCGTCGACGGCGCCGAGCAGTGTGGTGAAGCGGAAGTCCGGGCCGAAGTCGATGGTGAAACGTTCCGTTCCGTCGACCGGGTCGACGCCGATCACCGTCGACCCCTCACCGAGCGCGATCGCCGCGTCGAAGGCCAGCACGGCCGGGGTGGGCGACTGGCTGATGCCCTCGTAGACCCACTTGGGCCGGGTGCCGTCCTTCAGGTCGAGACAGACCAGGTCACCCGGGCGGGTCTTCACCAGGGCCGCGCCGTCCTGGAAGACGGCGGGCGCCTGGAGCAGCGGGCCGCCGCGGTAGGTCCACAGCGGCTTGGGGGCCGGGCCCGCGGGCTCCAGGGACCGCACGCTCGGCTCCTTGCGGCGGCTGAGCACCAGACCGGCGCCGACCGCGGCCGCGGCGGAACCCGCCGACACGGTCAGGACCGTGCGCCGCGACGGACCGGGCCGCGGTACCGCACGACGGTGCCCGGAGGCACGGTACGGCTCCGGCTCCTCGGGGGCGGAATAGGGCTCCGCGCCCGCGGGGGGCACGGCTGCGGACGGCGACTCGCCGCCGGTCCGGTCCGCGCCGTCGCCCACGCCGTACCCGCCGCCCATGCCGCCCCTGTCGGTCGGCGGCACCTCGGCTCCTCGGCCCGGGTGGCCGGAGCCGTCGTACGGGCCGCCGGAGTCGCGGGTCGACGAGGCGTCCGTGCCGAGGGTCGACGGGCCGTCCGTGCCCGGGGGCGCCTCGGCCCCCTCGAAGCCGTACGCGGCGCGCCCCCGCCCCGCGCCGTACGTGGCCCGGTCCGGCCGGGGCGTGTAGGTGAGACGTTCCTGCTGGAAGTCGTACGCGTCCCGCTCGTGGTCGGACTCGGTGGAGCGCAGGACGACCGGACCGTCAGGTCCGCTGTCGAGGGTCTGTACGGCCGCCGCGCGCAGGGCGATCGAGGAGGTCACCGACGGCGGCAGCCAGCCGTCGGCCGCCAGCTGCTCCACCCCGCCGGGCGCGCAGGCGGCGGCCAGCTTGTCCGGGGTGATCCGCAGCCGGGGGTCCTTGGTGAGACAGAGGCTGATGATCTTGTCGAGCGGCTCGGGCACACCCGTCAGATCGGGTGCGCTGTGCACCACCTGGTACAGCAGCGTGGCCGCCGCGCTGCCGCTGAACGGGGCGTGCCCGGACGCCGCGAACGTGAGCACCGAGCCCAGCGAGAAGACGTCCCCCTCGGGGCCCAGCGGCTCGCCCGTGGCCTGCTCGGGGCACATGTACTCGAAAGAGCCGAAGAGCGCCCCGGAGCGGGTGAGGTCGTAGCCGTCGCTCGCCCGGACGATGCCGAAGTCGATGACGCGCGGGCCGTCGGCGGCGAGCAGCACGTTGGAGGGCTTCAGGTCGCGGTGCACCAGCCCGGCCGCCTGGACCGAGATCAGCGCCTCGGCGATGCCGGCACCCAGCACGAGCACCGACTCCACCGGCAGCGGGCCGTGCGCGGCCACCGCCTCGGCCAGGGTGGGGCCGGCGATGTAGTCGGTGGCCAGCCAGGGGATGGGCGCCTCGGGGTCGGCGTCGACCACGGGCGCCGTGTATCTGCCGCCGACCGCCCCGGCGGCCTCCACCTCGCGACGGAAGCGGATGCGGAAGTTCTTGTCCCCCATCAGCTCGGGACGGATGGCCTTGACCGCGACGGTCCGCCCCTGAGGGGAGCGCGCCAGATAGACCCGTCCCATCCCTCCTGCGCCGAGCCGTGCCACGAGACGGTAGGGACCTAGCTCCTCGGGATCGTCTGAGCCCAGTGGTTCCATGACCTCAGCTGCCTGTTCGGTGAGGACGGGCGAATCGGCCCGCAGGTGGGGGGGAGACCGACTGCTCCGGGCGGCTCCCGGTGACCGTTCCCCCAGGGGCTCCGGATCTCCCGGCGCCACGGCCCGCTCCCGGGCCGCCGGTCACGGGTGTCCCGAGTGCTGCCCCGGTGGTCGAGCGAGGCGACGAGGGGCGATCGCTCGGACGGGGTTGGCGTCAGCCTAGATGCTGGAGTGACCAACGGGCAGCGTTTTGAGCCAGCGCTTTAAACTTCCATTAAGTGGAAGGTTCACGCACTTCACGTTCCGTACAAGGTGAGTTGACGCGATGTCAGCTGACTCCTGTCAACGGCGGGCGGCGACGGAACGACACCGCTGGTGGCCGATCCTCGACGGTTCAGGCCACCCGCTCGCCGTTCTCCAACTCGACCGGTCCCGTGCCCTCCACCAGCGCGTCCAGGGCGGCGAGCACCCGCCGGCCGAGCTGCCCCAGGAGATGTGCGGGAAGTTCGTCGCGCGGGACGAGCCGCCACGACAGCAACTCCTCCTCCTGCAACCGGATCCGCTTCAGATCCTCCTCGTCGAGCACCCCGCCGTCGTACACGTACGCCACCAGCGGCGGCCGCCCCACCCCGGGCACCCAGTCCACGGCGAGCAGCCGTCCCGGCTCGATGTCCAGCCCGATCTCCTCCAGGGTCTCGCGCCGCGCCCCCTGCCTCGGGGTCTCGCCGTCGTCCGACTCGATCGTCCCGCCCGGAAGCGCCCATCCCTCGCGGTAGTTGGGCTCGACCAGGAGCACACGGCCCTCGGCGTCCCGGAAGAGCGCGGCGGCACCGGCGAGGACACGGGGCAGGCTCGCGATGTACGCGGCGAAGTCCAAAGTGGTCATCCTCACAGCGTAGACGGCCCCCGAAGGCGGGAAATCGGCGCTCGGGGAGCGGAAGGGCCGGCGCTCAGGAGGCAAAGGACTCCGCCAACCGCACCGTGCGCTCCGCGAGTTCACTGACGCGCACCCCGTCGAAGCCGAACACGGCGCTGCGCACGGTGTCCTCCAACGGGTCCTTCCACCGGTCCGGGATCGCCTCCGCCCCGCACAGCACCCCGGCCACGGAACCGGCGGTGGCCCCGTTCGAGTCGGTGTCCAGGCCGCCGCGGACGGTCAGCGCGAGGGTGCGGGTGAAGTCGCCGTCGCCGTAGAGCAGCCCGGCCGTGAGCACGGCGACGTTCGGCACGACGTGGATCCAGCCGAGCCCGGCCGTCTCCTCGCCCACCGTCGTGAGCGTCTCCTCCCAGGCGAGTCCGGCCTCGTGCAGCGACACGACCCGCCGCACGGTCCGGGCCAGACGGCTGCTCGCCGGGACCACCGCGAGCGCCTCGTCCAGGGCCGCCCGCGCCCCCGGCGCCGTGAACGCCGCGGCGATCAGGGCCGCCGCCCACATCGCCCCGTACACCCCGTTGCCGGTGTGCGACAGCACCGCGTCGCGCCGGGCCAGCGAGGCCGCGCGCCGGGGCAGGCCCGGGGAGGTCCAGCCGAAGACGTCGGCACGGATGAGGGCGCCGATCCACTCCTGGTACGGGTTGTCGTAGGTTGCCGTCAGCGGCGGCTTCAGTCCGCTCGCGAGGTTGCGGTAGGCCGCCCGCTCCGCCGTGAACGTCTGGAGGTACGGCAGCCGCAGCAGCCACAGGTCACCGACCTGCTCGGTACTGAACGTGAAGCCGTGCGTCTCCAGCAGGTGCAGCCCGAGGATCGCGTAGTCCACGTCGTCGTCGCGGCAGCTGCCGTGGATCCGGCCGCGTACGCAGTCGCGCCACTCCGGCCGCAGCGCGCGCCCGTCGCTCTCGGTGGGCGGTTCCGGGAGGTAGTCGGTGAGCGGCAGGGCCCCGGCCCGCCGCAGATAGCCGTCGATCCGCTCCCGCGTCCACACCTCCCCCTGCTCCACGGGCTTCCCGAGCATGTTCCCCGCGATCCGGCCCAGCCAGCCCCCGAGCACACGGTCGGCGAGCTCGGCACCGACCGGGGGCGCGAGGGGGGTCGTGGTCGTGGGCGTCATGTCCGAAGGTCTACCCGATTCCGCCCGATTCCGCGCACGGCGGCCCGGCGGGGGCCGGCGGAACCCGCTCGGGTCGGTGTTCGCTGGGCGGGACGGGGCATGACGTACCGGGGCCGGGCCGGTTAGGGTCGCAGCGGCGCGACTGCCTTGACGTGCGCAAGGCCCGACGAGCGAGGGGAACGCAAGGTGGCGAACGCCGCGGTGGACGGGATCGACATGCCCGGGGACACGAACACGTCCGGGGGCACGAACACGTCCGGCGACACGCGAATGTCCGGCGACACGGACGCGACCGACCCGCGGGTGCTGATCGCCGCGGACAAGTTCAAGGGCACGCTGACGGCCGTCCAGGTCGCCGAGCGGGTCACGGCGGGCATGCGCCGGGTCCGGCCCGACCTGGAGGTCGAGGCACTGCCGGTCGCCGACGGCGGCGACGGCACGGTGGCCGCGGCGGTCGCGGCCGGTTTCGAGCGCCGCGAGGTACGGGTCGCCGGGCCGCTGGGCGAGCCCGTCATCGCCGCGTACGCGCTGCGCGGTGACACGGCCGTCGTGGAGATGGCCGAGGCGAGCGGCTTGCAGCGCCTTCCCGCCGGGGTCTTCGCACCGCTGACGGCCTCCACGTACGGCTCCGGCGAACTGCTGCGCGCCGCGCTCGACGCGGGCGCGCGCACGATCGTGTTCGGCGTCGGCGGCAGCGCGACGACGGACGGCGGCGCGGGCATGCTCGCCGCGCTCGGCGCACGGTTCCTGGACGCGGCGGGGGAGCCCGTCGGTCCCGGCGGCGGAGGCCTGCGCGACCTGGTGACGGCGGACCTGTCGGGCCTCGACGCGAGGCTCACGGCGGTCGACCTCGTCCTCGCGAGCGACGTCGACAACCCGCTCACGGGCCCGAAGGGCGCGCCGACCGTGTACGGCCCGCAGAAGGGCGCGAGCCCCGAGGACGTGGCGACGCTGGACGCGGCCCTCACGCACTTCGCGGCCGTCCTGGAGAAGACGGTCGGACCGAGCGCCACCGAGCACGCCCTCGCGCCGGGCGCGGGCGCCGCGGGCGGCATCGGCTACGGCGCCCTCGTCCTCGGCGCCCGCTTCCGCCCCGGCATCGAGGTCATGCTCGACGTCCTGGGCTTCGCGTCGGCGCTGGAGAAGGCCACGCTGGTGATCACCGGCGAGGGCTCCCTCGACGAGCAGACCCTGCACGGCAAGGCCCCCGCCGGGGTCGCCGCGGCCGCCCGCGCCGCCGGCAAGGAGGTCGTCGCGGTCTGCGGCCGCCTGGCGTTGGCACCGGAGGTGCTGGGGCAGGCCGGGATCCGTCGGGCGTACCCCCTGACCGAGGTCGAGCCGGACGTGGAGCGGTGCCTCGCCGATCCGGGGCCGATCCTCGAGGCCGTCGCCGAACGGATCGCGCAGGACTTCCTCACCTGATCAGGGCTCTGTCGCCCCCTCCGCCCCTACCCGTCCCATCCCAGGGGCGCTGCCCCTTCGCCCCCGAGTGGCCGGGGGTGGGGTCAGGGGTGGGCTGGTGGGTGGGTGCGGGATCGGTGGGGGTTCTCGCGCCGTTCCCCGCGCCCCTGAAAAGCAGGGGCTGCGCCCCATGCTTTCGTCCCGCAAGGGGCCGCAGGCCCCTTTGAGGGGCGCCGGGAACTGCGCGACCAACCCCCACCGAACCCGCACCCCGCCCCGAAACGCGAGGAGCCCCGGATCCGATCGGACCCGGGGCTCTCCAAGCGGAGCGTTACGGCTGCGTCGCCCGTGCCTCGCGGCGGTTGTCGCGGAAGTTGTTCACGCGGCGTGCCGTGGCGAAGAGCGGGATGACCGCGCCCATGACGAGCTGCAGCGCGCAGCCGGTCTGGAGCAGGAGCTGACCGCCGGGGGCGTCGAAGGCCCAGGCCGCCAGGAGACCCATGGCGAGGACGATCCAGGTGAGCACCGCGCCCGCGAGGGGACCACGCGGCTTCGGGTACTCGACACGGCTCACCATCAGCCACGCGACGCCGACGATGGCCAGGAGCGTCGCCACGAAGGGCAGCTCCAGGAGCACGATCGAGATGACCGTCAGCGCGCCGAACGGCGACGGCATGCCCTGGAAGGTGCCGTCCTTCACCGTGACGCAGGAGAATCTCGCGAGCCTCAGCACCACGGCCAGCAGCACGACGATCGCCCCCACCGCCGCCACCCGCTGGTGCGCGTCGTCGGCGACCATGCCGTAGACGAGGACGAAGTACGCCGGCGCGAGGCCGAAGCTGATCAGGTCGGAGAGGTTGTCCAGCTCCGCGCCCATCGGCGAGGAGCGCAGCTTGCGCGCCACCAGGCCGTCGAACAGGTCGAAGATCGCCGCGCACAGCATCAGGATCACCGCGGTGGCCGCGCTGTGCCGGGCCATGCCCGACTCCTGGCTGCCGGTGAGGTGCGGGATCAGGATGCCCGTGGTGGTGAAGTACACCGCCATGAAGCCGCACGTGGCGTTGCCCAGCGTGAGGGTGTCCGCTATCGACAGGCGGAGCGACAGCGGCATCTCCTCCGCGTCGTCCTCCACCTCGTCCACGTCGGGCACCCAGCCGGCCCCGGTCTGGCCGGGTTGGGTCTCCGGATCAATCACGGTCAATGCGAGTCACCCCAGCCACGGTCTTCTGGCCCACCTCGACGTCGATCTCCACACCCTCGGGCAGGTAGATGTCGACACGGGAGCCGAAGCGGATCAGCCCGATCCGGTCACCCTGCTCGACCTTGGTGCCCTCGGGGACGTACGGAACGATGCGGCGAGCCACGGCGCCGGCGATCTGGATCATCTCGATGTCACCGAGTTCGGTGTCGAAGTGCCAGACGACGCGCTCGTTGTTCTCGCTCTCCTTGTTGAACGCCGGTACGAACCCACCCGGGATGTGCTCCACCGACGTCACCGTGCCGGAGAGCGGCGCGCGGTTGACGTGGACGTTGAGCGGGCTCATGAAGATCGCGACGCGGGTGCGGCCGTCCTTCCACGGCATGATGCTCTGCACCACTCCGTCGGCGGGCGAGATGACCCGGCCCTGGGCGATCTCACGCTCGGGGTCGCGGAAGAACCACAGCATGCCCGCCGCCAGCGCGGTGGCGGGTACGGCCACGGCGCGCGCGGCGCCGGAGCGGCGCGAACGGGCGAGGCTGAGTGCTGCGGTGGCGACGGTCGGGAGAAGCCACGGCGATGCTCCGCGCGCAAGACGTACGCCTGCCAGGCTGTCGCGTGGTGCAGAGGTTTGGCTGTGGGGCATGGATGACCTTCGTAGCGGATGATGCCGCGCGGTGACTGGGGACGGCGGCTTTCACGGGATCGTACCGGTCGCGGACCGCAACTGGGCAAGCCAGGAAGCCGAGTCGACGACCGAAGCGTGCTGACGGGGTGTGATCTTCTTCTCGAAGAAAACACCCCGAACCAGACAACCGACCCCGGACCAACCGCGTACTAGCCCTGGAATCGATACTCTTCGAGCAGTCGACGACCGATGATCATTTTCTGGATTTCGGCGGTACCTTCACCGATCAGCAGCATCGGCGCCTCGCGGTAGAGGCGCTCGATCTCGTACTCCTTGGAGAAGCCGTAACCGCCGTGGATCCGGAAAGCGTCCTCGACGACCTCTTTGCAGTATTCGGAGGCGAGGTACTTCGCCATCCCTGCCTCGAGGTCGTTTCGTTCGCCCGAGTCCTTTTTGCGTGCTGCGTTGACCATCATCGCATGCGCGGCCTCGACCTTGGTAGCCATCTCGGCCAGCTTGAACTGGATCGCCTGGTGCTGGGCGATCTGCTTGCCGAAAGTGTGGCGCTGCTGGGCGTACTGGACACCGAGTTCGAATGCACGCTGAGCGACACCGCAGCCACGTGCGGCCACATTCACCCGGCCCACCTCGACGCCGTCCATCATTTGGTAAAACCCTCGGCCCGTGGTGCCGCCGAGTACACGATTGGCCGGAATGCGCAGTCCGTCCATGATGAGCTCGGTCGTGTCGACGCCCTTGTAGCCCATCTTGTCGATCTTCCCGGGAATGGTGAGGCCGGGGCGGACCTCTCCGAAGCCGGGCTCCTTCTCGACCAGGAAGGTCGTCATCGACTTGTGGGGCGCCGTGCCCTCGGGGTGTCCTTCGTCACTTCGGACGAGAACGGCGACCAAGGTTGACGTTCCGCCGTTCGTCAGCCACATCTTCTGACCGTTCAGGACGTACTCGTCGCCGTCCTTGACCGCCTTCGATGTGATCGCCGACACATCCGAGCCGAGCCCCGGCTCCGACATCGAGAAGGCGCCCCGGACGTCGCCGGCCGCCATCCTCGGCAGGAAGTGGTTCTTCTGCTCCTCGGTGCCGTGCTGCTTGAGCATGTACGCCACGATGAAGTGCGTGTTGATGATCCCGGACACGGACATCCAGCCCCGGGCGATCTCCTCCACGCACAGTGCGTACGTGAGCAGGGACTCGCCCAGACCGCCGTACTCCTCGGGGATCATCAGGCCGAAGAGGCCGAGTTCCTTGAGCCCGTCGACGATCTGCTGCGGGTACTCGTCCCGGTGCTCCAGCTCGGTCGCGACCGGGATGATCTCCTTGTCCACGAAGTCCCGGACGGTGGACAGGATCTCCTGCTGGACGTCCGTGAGGCCGTGGGTCTGGGCGAGTCGTGCCATGGCTACTTCTCCTGCTCCCTGAGCTCGGGGCGGCCCGGCTGTTCGCCGCCGCGCTCCTTGATGTAGGTCTCGGTGGGCACCATGACCTTGCGACGGAACACGCACACCAACGTGCCGTCCTGCTTGTAGCCCTTGGTCTCGACGTACACGATGCCGCGGTCGTTCTTCGACTTCGACGGCCACTTGTCGAGCACGGTCGTCTGGCCGTAGATCGTGTCGCCGTGGAAGGTCGGCGCCACGTGCCGCAGCGACTCGATCTCCAGGTTGGCGATCGCCTTGCCCGAGACGTCCGGCACGGACATGCCCAGCAGCAGCGAGTAGATGTAGTTCCCGACCACCACGTTCTTGCCGAAGTCGGTCGTCTTCTCGGCGTAGTTGACGTCCATGTGGAGCGGGTGGTGGTTCATGGTGAGGAGGCAGAAGAGGTGGTCGTCGTACTCCGTGACCGTCTTCCCGGGCCAGTGCTTGTAGACCGCCCCGACCTCGAACTCCTCGTAGGTGCGTCCGAACTGCATCGCGCTCAGGGCTCCTCAGTTGTCGGGGGTCTCGAACTTGGAGGTGCGCTGCATGCCGGCCGCGCGCCCCTTGCCGGAGATGACCAGCGCCATCTTGCGGCTGGCCTCGTCGATCATCTCGTCGCCGAGCATCGCCGAGCCCTTCTTGCCGCCCGCCTCGGACGTGTAGTAGTCGTACGCGTCCAGGATCAGCTCGGCGTGGTCGTAGTCCTCCTGCGAGGGCGAGAAGATCTCGTTGGACGCCTCGACCTGGCCCGGGTGCAGCACCCACTTGCCGTCGAAGCCGAGCGCGGCGGCCCGCTGGGCGACCTCGCGGTAGCCGTCGATGTTGCGGATCTGCAGGTAGGGGCCGTCGATCGCCTGGAGGTTGTTGGCGCGGGCCGCCATCAGGATCTTCATCAGGATGTAGTGGTAGGCGTCCGCCGGGTAGCCGGGCGGCTGCTCGCCCACGACCAGCGACTTCATGTTGATCGAGGCCATGAAGTCGGCCGGGCCGAAGATGATCGTCTCCACGCGCTGGGAGGCCGTGGCGATCTCGTTGACGTTGTTCAGGCCCTGCGCGTTCTCGATCTGCGCCTCGATGCCGATCTTGCCGACCTCGAAGCCCATCGTCTTCTCGATCTGGGTGAGGAGCAGATCGAGGGCGACGACCTGCTGTGCCGTCTGCACCTTCGGCAGCATGATGCAGTCGAGGTTCTGGCCCGCGCCCTCGACGACGGTGACGACATCGCGGTACGTCCACTCCGTCGTCCAGTCGTTGACGCGCACGACCCGCGTCTTGCCCGTCCAGTCGCCCTCGTTGAGGAACTTGACGATGGTGTGCCGCGCCTCGGGCTTGGCGAGCGGGGCGCAGGCGTCCTCCAGGTCGAGGAAGACCTGGTCCGCCGGGAGGCCCTGGGCCTTCTCCAGGAAGCGGGGGTTGCTTCCCGGCACCGCGAGGCAGGAGCGCCGCGGGCGAAGGCGGTTCACCTGGGGAACAGGGCTGGTCATGCGGGGACCTCCGTGCTGATGAGGGGGCTGAGCTTGTTGGCCTTGCGGATCTCGTCGACGATACGGCCGATGATCCCGGTGATGTCGAAGTCCTTCGGGGTGAACACGGCGGCCACTCCGGCGGCCCTGAGCCGGTCGGCGTCCGCGTTCGGGATGATCCCGCCGGCGATCACCGGGATGTCACCGGCGCCCGCCTCGCGCAGCCGCTCCAGCACGTCCGGGACGAGCTGGGCGTGCGAGCCGGAGAGGATGGAGAGCCCGACCGCGTGCACGTCCTCGGCGAGGGCGGCGTCCACGATCTGTTCCGGGGTGAGCCGGATGCCCTGGTAGACCACCTCGAAGCCCGCGTCGCGGGCCCGCACGGCGATCTGCTCGGCCCCGTTGGAGTGCCCGTCCAGACCCGGCTTGCCGACCAGGAAGCGGAGCTTGCCGACGCCCAGATCCTGGGCCGTGCGGTCCACCTTGCGGCGGACCTCCGCCATCGCCGAGCCCTCCTCGGCGGAGACCGCCACCGGCGCCGACGAGACACCGGTCGGCGCGCGGAACTCGCCGAACACCTCACGGAGGGCCCCGGCCCACTCGCCGGTCGTGACTCCGGCGCGGGCGCACTCCAGGGTGGCCTCCATGAGGTTGTCCGTGCCCTTCGCGGCCTCCTTGAGCCGCTCCAGCGCCTTGCACGGGCGCGGGTGGTTGAAGGGCGGCTGGTAGCGCGTGTCGCGCCAGTTCCGCAGCGACGCGACGACCCGCGCCTCGACCGCCGGGTCGACCGTCTGGATCGCCGCGTCGAGGTCGGCGGTCAGCGGGTTCGGCTCGGTCGACTCGTAGATGTTGACGCCGACGATCTTCTCCTCGCCGGACTCGATCCGGGCCCGGCGCTCGGCGTGCGAGGAGACCAGCTGCGACTTGAGGTAGCCGGACTCGACGGCGGCCATCGCGCCGCCCATCTCCTGGATCCGCTCGATCTCGGCGAAGGACTCCTCGACCAGCTCGGCCACCTTCGCCTCGATGACGTGCGAGCCCTCGAAGATGTCCTCGTACTCCAGCAGGTCGCTCTCGTGCGCCAGCACCTGCTGGATCCGCAGGGACCACTGCTGGTCCCACGGCCGGGGCAGGCCCAGCGCCTCGTTCCAGGCCGGCAGCTGCACCGCACGCGCCCGCGCGTCCTTGGAGAGGGTCACGGCCAGCATCTCCAGCACGATCCGCTGGACGTTGTTCTCCGGCTGCGCCTCGGTCAGGCCGAGGGAGTTGACCTGGACGCCGTACCGGAAGCGCCGCTGCTTGGGGTTCTCGATGCCGTACCGCTCGCGGGTGACGCGGTCCCAGATGCGGCCGAACGCCCGCATCTTGCACATCTCCTCGACGAAGCGGACGCCCGCGTTCACGAAGAACGAGATCCGGGCGACGACGTCGCCCATGCGCTCCTCGGGCACCTGGCCCGAGTCGCGCACGGCGTCCAGCACCGCGATCGCCGTGGACATCGCGTACGCGATCTCCTGCACCGGCGTGGCCCCGGCCTCCTGCAGGTGGTAGCTGCAGATGTTGATCGGGTTCCACTTCGGGATGTGGGAGACCGTGTACGCGATCATGTCCGTCGTCAGCCGGAGCGAGGGCCCCGGCGGGAACACATGGGTGCCCCGCGACAGGTACTCCTTGACGATGTCGTTCTGGGTCGTGCCCTGGAGCTGGGTGATGTCCGCGCCCTGCTCCTCCGCGACGACCTGGTAGAGCGCCAGGAGCCACATGGCGGTGGCGTTGATGGTCATCGAGGTGTTCATCTGTTCCAGGGGGATGTCCTGGAACAGCCTGCGCATGTCACCGAGATGGGCCACCGGGACGCCGACCCGGCCGACCTCGCCGCGGGCGAGGATGTGGTCGGAGTCGTAGCCGGTCTGGGTCGGCAGGTCGAAGGCGACCGACAGACCCGTCTGCCCCTTGGCGAGGTTGCGCCGGTACAACTCGTTGGACGCCTCGGCCGTGGAGTGACCGGCGTACGTCCGCATCAGCCACGGCCGGTCCTTCTGACGCTCACTCATCTCGGGACCTCAGACGTTCCGGAAGCGGTTGATGGCGTCGATGTGCTGGGCGCGCTTCTCGTGGTCGCGGACGCCCAGGCCCTCCTCGGGGGCCAGCGCGAGGACGCCGACCTTGCCCTGGTGGAGGTTGCGGTGCACGTCGTACGCGGCCTGCCCGGTCTCCTCCAGGGAGTAGACCTTGGACAGCGTCGGGTGGATCTTGCCCTTGGCGATGAGGCGGTTGGCCTCCCAGGCCTCGCGGTAGTTCGCGAAGTGGGAGCCGATGATCCGCTTCAGCGACATCCACAGGTAGCGGTTGTCGTACTCGTGCATGTAGCCCGAGGTCGAGGCGCAGGTGGTGATGGTGCCGCCCTTGCGGGTGACGAAGACGCTCGCGCCGAAGGTCTCGCGGCCCGGGTGCTCGAAGACGATGTCGATGTCCTCGCCGCCGGTGAGTTCGCGGATGCGCTTGCCGAAGCGCTTCCACTCCTTGGGGTCCTGGGTGTTCTCGTCCTTCCAGAACTTGTAGCCCTCGGCGTTGCGGTCGATGATCGCGTCGGCGCCCATCGCGCGGCAGATGTCCGCCTTCTGCTCGCTGGAGACGACACAGATCGGGTTGGCGCCGCCGGCGAGGGCGAACTGCGTGGCGTAGCTGCCGAGTCCGCCGCTGGCGCCCCAGATGAGCACGTTGTCGCCCTGCTTCATGGCGGCGCCGTTGCGGGAGACCAGCTGCCGGTAGGCGGTGGAGTTCACCAGGCCAGGGGCGGCGGCCTCCTCCCAGCTGAGGTGGTCCGGCTTCGGCATCAGCTGGTTGGACTTGACGAGCGCGACCTCGGCGAGCCCGCCGAAGTTGGTCTCGAAGCCCCAGATCCGCTGCTCGGGGTCGAGCATCGTGTCGTTGTGGCCGTCCGACGACTCCAGCTCGACGGAGAGGCAGTGCGCGACGACCTCGTCACCGGGCTGCCAGGCGTTGACGCCGGGACCGGTGCGCAGGACGACGCCCGCGAGGTCGGAGCCGATGATGTGGTACGGCAGGTCGTGGCGCTTGGCCAGCTCGCTGGTGCGGCCGTAGCGCTCCAGGAATCCGAAGGTGGACAGCGGCTCGAAGATCGAGGTCCACACCGAGTTGTAGTTGACCGAGGAGGCCATGACGGCCACCAGGGCCTCGCCCGGGCCGAGCTCCGGGAGCGGGACCTCGTCCAGGTGGATCGACTTGCGCGGGTCCTTCTCGCGGGTCGTCATGCCCGCGAACATCTCCGTCTCGTCCTTGTGCACGGTGATCGCGCGGTACGACTCGGGGAGCGGCAGAGCGGCGAAGTCGGCGGACGTGGAGTCCGGCGACTGGATCGCGTCCAGGATGTCCTTCACGTGGTGCCTCCGGCGACGAGCGTCCTTGAGGGAAGGACGCTGTTGAGGGTTACGTCGGGTGCTGCAGAGCTGTGTGGTGATGCCGTCGGTTCGGCGGAGGTGGTGCTTCGGCGGCGCTGTGTGTGGCGCGGAGGGTTGCCTGTGACGCAGGCGTCCGGGCGCGCGGACCGTGGTTCGCGGGGACAGTCGGCGTACGGGATTTCGCTGTACGCCGGCCGCCCGGACTCCTTCAACGTATGGCACGCCGTGTCACCCCGCAAGGCACCGAGTGCCAGAAAGTTCGCTCAGGTGAAATCTTTACGTAACACTTGAGCGATGATCGATCATGCGGGGGTAGAAAAGGGCCTCTGACGTGCCAAAACGGCCACCCTGGAGGGTGGCCGTTCTCACAGTTACCGTTGAGTAGATCGTCGTCGGATCGGGGTTCCGAGGGGTGTCAGCGGTCGCGGAGCGCCTCTTCGATGGTGCGCATGACCTCGTCGAGCGGGGCGTCGGTGCGGGCCACGGTCACCAGGACCTCGCCGTGCGTGGACGTCGTCGCGGCGGCCGGCTCGGGTGCCAGGGTGCGGCCCGCGCCGATGCCCGTGCCGAACGTCTTGCGGACGATGGCGAAGGCGTGGTCGAGGTGGGTCTCGACGTCGCCGTGCCCGCCGGATCTGAGCCACCGTCGCAGCACGTGGTTGTGCGCGGTGACCACCGCCGACGCGGCCACCTCGGCGAGCAGGGGGTCGTCGTTGCCGGCGTCGTGGTGGGCGTGCTCGTCGAAGTGGCCCAGCAGATAACGGGTGAAGAGGCGCTCGTAGCGGGCCACGGAGGCGATCTCCGCCTCCCGGAGGGTGGGAACCTCACGGGTCAGCTTGTAGCGGGCGACCGAGATCTCCGGCCGGGCCGCGTACATCTTCATGACCTCCTTGATCCCACGGCACACCGTGTCGAGCGGGTGCTCGTGCGGGGGCGCCGCGTTGAGCACCGCCTCGGCGCGGATCAGGGTGTCGTCGTGGTCCGGGAAGATCGCCTCTTCCTTGGAGCGGAAGTGGCGGAAGAAGGTGCGGCGGGCGACCCCGGCCGCCGCCGCGATCTCGTCGACGGTGGTCGCCTCGTACCCCTTGGTCGAGAACAGCTCCATGGCCGCGGCCGCCAGTTCCCTGCGCATCTTGAGGCGTTGGGCGGCGGCACGACTTCCCGCGGCGCTCTCCGGAGCGTCGGGCGCAGCTGGTGTACGTGAGGACTTGGCGGGCTGGGACATGCCCCGAACGTACTGCATCCGTGCAGGAGAGTGCGCGTGTCCGTCCCTCCGGCCGCCCGGTCGGGACAGGGGTGGGACCAGGTCGGCGGCCGGGCAGCCGGGGGACGGGCCGGGCGTGGAGGCGGCGGAACGGGCCGACGAGGAGCGGCTGCCCGGCCCGAGCAGCCCGCCCCAGTCCGTGTCGGCCGCCGACGGGGAGGCCCGGCCCGTCTCCGGGCCCGACAGCCGGGCCGGGGGCGAGGACGCCGCGCCCCCGGCCGTGCCGAACTCGTCGCCCGACCGCTCAGCGCTTGGCATATTCGCGGAAGCCACGGCCCGTCTTGCGGCCGAGGCAGCCCGCGGCCACCAGGTGCTCAAGCAGCGGCGCCGGGGCCAGCCCCGGGTCACGGAACTCGCGGTGCAGCACCTTCTCGATGGCCAGCGAGACATCCAGCCCGACCACGTCCAACAGCTCGAACGGGCCCATCGGGTAGCCGCCGCCCAGTTTCATCGCCGCGTCGATGTCGTCCAGCGTCGCGTAGTGCTCCTGCACCATCTTGATCGCGTTGTTCAGGTACGGGAACAGCAGCGCGTTCACGATGAACCCGGCCCGGTCGCCGCAGTCCACCGGATGCTTGCGGACCTTCGCACACAGCTCGCGGACCGTGGCGTGGACGTCGTCGGCGGTCAGCACCGTGCGGACCACCTCGACCAGCTTCATCGCCGGCGCCGGGTTGAAGAAGTGCATCCCGATCACGTCCTGCGGGCGCGAGGTGGCGCGGGCGCAGGCGACGACCGGCAGCGAGGACGTGGTGGTGGCGAGGATCGCGCCCGGCTTGCAGACCTTGTCGAAGGTCGCGAACAGCTGCCGCTTGACCTCCAGGTCCTCGGCCACGGCCTCCAGCGCCAGATCGACGTCGGCGAAGGCGTCGTAGGTGCCGGCCGGCGTGATCCGGTCCAGCGTCTCGGCGGCGGCCTCCACGGTCATCCGCCCCTTGTCGACGGAGCGGGCCAGCGACTTGCCGATCCGCGCCTTCGCTGCCTGCGCCTTCTCCTCGCTGCGCGCCGCCAGCACGACCTCGTACCCGGCCTTGGCGAACACCTCGGCGATCCCGGACGCCATGGTCCCCGAGCCCGCGACACCCACGGACCGGACGGTGCGGCCGGGGACCGTGGCGACCCCGTCCAGCGGCGTGAGCGCGTCCCGCACGACGGTGGCGGAACCGGGCGCCTCGTAGGAGTAGAAGCCGCGCCCCGACTTGCGGCCGGTCAGGCCCGCCTCGCTGAGCTGCCGGAGGATGGGCGCCGGCGCGTGCAGCCGGTCGTGCGAGGCCGCGTACATGGCCTCCAGGACCGTACGGGCGGTGTCGACGCCGATGAGGTCCAGCAGGGCCAGGGGGCCCATCGGCAGACCGCAGCCGAGCCGCATCGCCGCGTCGATGTCCTCACGGGAGGCGTACTTGGCCTCGTACATCGCGGCGGCCTGGTTGAGGTAGCCGAACAGCAGCCCGTCGGCGACGAAACCGGGCCGGTCGCCGACCGCGACGGGTTCCTTGCCGAGGTCGAGGGCGAGATCCGTGACCGCCGCGACGGCCTGGGGCGCGGTGAGCACGGAGGAGACGACCTCGACCAGCTTCATCGCGGGCGCCGGGTTGAAGAAGTGCAGCCCGAGGACCCGCTCCGGACGCGCCGACTCGGCGGCCAGCCGCGTCACCGACAGGGCGTTGGTGCCGGTGGCGAGAACGGCCTCCGGCCGCACGATCGCGTCGAGTTCACGGAAAACCTGCTGCTTGATCTCGTACGACTCCGGGACCACCTCGATCACCAGGTCCGCGTCGGCCGCGGCCTGGAGGTCGGTGAAGGTGCGGAAGCGGGCGAGGGCGTCACCGCGCTCCCGCTCGGTGATCCGCCCACGGGCCACGGCACGCTCGGTCGCGGCCTCCAGCGCCGCGACGGCACGGGCGCCGGCGGCCTCGCTGATGTCGATGCCGACGACCTCACGGCCGGCCCGGGTCAGCACCTCGGCGATACCGGTGCCCATGGTGCCGAGACCGACGACAGCGATCGTCTTGAACGGGGACTGCGGGGACGCCGACGAGTCGGAAAGGGGAGTGGCCATCGCGGGACTCCAGGAATGAGGGTGACGACTGAGGGAAGCGCCGCGGATACGCGAAGAGCGCGCAAGCGGCGCGTGGGGCGCGGGTGTGGGTGGTGCCGGGCTGATGAACGCACACGCCCGGTGCCGTCGCCACGGGGCGTGCACACGCCCACGGGGAACGGCTGAACCGACCGGCCCTGTCCCGAGGCCGAGCCGTACTGGTACGCCGGATACCGAAACTCCGGGCACCGAACCGACTGTGCTCGCGACGGCTGCGTCACCAAACCGTCGAGAGCGAACACGAGTGGGTAACTCGCTCGTCTGAGCTTAACCGGTGGGTAACGAGCGCGCCAGCCCTCGTCTTTGTGAGGTACGTCCCTCAGACGCGGTCACGCCCGTACGCTCGGTGGCATGGACGAGGAGTTGCGATCACTCACGGAGCGTGTGCGGAGCGAGTCGGGGGGCGCGGCGGGATACGAGCGGCTCGTCACGACCGAGTCCACGGACGAGCTGGCGGCGGTGCTCACCGAGCCGGGGCAGCCCCTGTGGGCGCGGGAGGTGGCCGCGTTCAGGCTGGGCGTGGCGGGGGACCGCCGGGCCTTCGAGGCGCTGGTCCTGCTCCTCAACCACCGGGATCCGCCGCGCTGCGCCTCCGCCGCGTACGCGCTGGCCCGGCTCGGCGACCCGCGCACCGCCCGGGCGGCCGCCGCGCTCGCCACGAACGAGCTGCGCGTCGCCTACGCCCTGCACCCCGTGCGGCTGCTCGTCGAACTCCGGGCGCCCGAGGCGGTGCCTGCGCTGATCACCACGCTCCGGCGCCGACTGACCCCGCACGATCCGTACCGCCGGGTGGCGCTCGCCTGCGTGGAGGGGCTCGGGGCGCTGGGGGACAGCAGGGCCGAACCCGTGCTGAAGGACGCCCTCGCCCATCCGAGACTCGCGGAGGCGGCGGTGCGGGCGCTGACGAAAATTCCCCGCCAGCGGTAGCGCTCCGCTTGGGGGGCGTGGACTCGGGTGCGGGCTCGGTGGGGGCTGGTCGCGCAGTTCCCCGCGCCCCTTACGGGGCGCGTACGTAGCGCACCTCGGGCACTTCGACCCCGGCTGCCTCGAAGGGTTCTTCCGCGCCGTCGGGTGTGAAGCCGTGGTGCTCGTAGAAGCGGCGGGCCCGGGCGTTGTCCTTCAGCACCCACAGGAGCATGCGTGGGTGCCCGGCGGTCTCGCAGCGCTCGGTGGCGGCGTGCAGGAGTGCTTCGCCGATTCCGCTGCCCCAGTGGCCCGGCCGGACGTAGAGCGCGTACAACTCGGCGTCGTCGGTGCGGACTTCGCCGTCGCGGTAGGGGCCGTACGCCGCCCAGCCGAGGATCTCGCCGGCCCGCTCGGCGACCAGGTTCACCACCGGGTTGCCGGGCTTCAGGAGCATGGCGCGTCGGCGTTCGGTGTCCTCCGCCACGTCCATCGCGTCGAGGTAGGACCGTGGTACGAGCCCGGCGTACGCGCTGCGCCAGCCACCCACGCGGATCTCGGCGACGGCGCGGCAGTCGGCGAGGGTCATCTCGCGTATGCGGAGGTCATGAGGAGTGTCGTGCATGGCCGCACCCTAGGCGGGGCGGCCGTGGGAGTCCCGTGATTTTCGGCGGGGCTCCCACGGCCGGGGCTCAGCCGCGGAGGCCCAGCAGGCCGTGCAGCGTCGAGCCCCGGGACGAGGCGGACGCGGCCTTGGTGCTCAGGGGCTTGGGATCGGGGAGCTTCGCGCAGACGGCGTCGGCCCCGCCCGTGCCGCGCGGCACCCTGCCGTCGGTCAGATACGCCGCCAGGTGCTTGTCCAGGCAGGCGTTGCCGCTCAGCGAGATGCCGTGGTTCCCGCCGCCCTGCTCGACCACCAGGCTGGAGCCCCGCAGCAGTTGGTGCGTGACGGCGCCGCCCTCGTACGGGGTGGCCGCGTCGTCCGTCGCCTGGAGGATCAGGACCGGCGGCAGCGCGGTGTTGGAGACGTCCACCGGGGTCAGGGGCTCGGTCGGCCAGAACGCGCAGGGTGCGTTGTACCAGGCGTTGTTCCAGGTCATGAAGGGCGCCTTCTCGTACATCGCCCAGTTGTCGTCGCGCCACTCGGCCCAGGCGCGCGGCCAGCGCGCGTCGCGGCACTGCACCGCGGTGTAGACGCTGTAGCCGTTGTCGCCGGCCGCGTCGACGGCGCCGAAGTTCTCGTAGGCCTCGACCAGCGGGTCGTCGTTCTTCTTGTTCGCGAACGCGGCGAACGCCTCGGCGAGATGGGGCCAGTAGCCGTCGTAGTAGGCGCCGGGCATGAAGGTGTCCTCCAGCTCGGCGGGCCCCACCTTGCGGTCCGCGGGCTTGCGGGCCAGCGCCGCCCGCATCGCGTACCACTTGGTCTCGATCTTCTCCGGATCGGTGCCCAGCTTGTACGTCCTGTGGTGCTTGGCGATCCACGCCATCAGCGCCCGGTGGCGGTCGTTGAACGCCCGGTCCTGCTGGAGGTTGTCGTCGTACCAGACGCCCGAGGGGTCGACGACGGAGTCCAGCACCGCGCGCCGGACCCGGTGCGGGAAGAGCTTGGCGTACACGGCGCCCAGGTAGGTGCCGTACGAGTATCCGAAGTAGTTGATCTTCTTGGCGCCGAGGGCCGCGCGGATGGCGTCCATGTCCCTGGCCGAGCTGACCGTGTCGATGAACGGCAGCACGTCCGCGTACTTCTTCGCGCAGGCGTCGGCGAAGGCCTTGGCGCGCTTGAGGTTGGCACGCTCGGCCTGCGCGTCGACCGGCAGGGAGTCGGCGCGCACCGGTGCGAAATGGCCGGGCCGGCAGTTGAGCGCGGGCTTGCTGGCGCCGACGCCACGCGGGTCGAAGCCGATGACGTCGTACTGCGCCGCCACCTTCTTCGGCAGCGAGGACGCGACGAAGCCGGCCAGGGTGCGGCCGCTGCCGCCGGGGCCGCCCGGATTGACCACCAGGGGGCCCTGGTACTTCTTCGCGGTGTGCGGGACGCGGGACAGGGCGAGCGTGATCTTCCTGCCGTTCGGCTCACCGTGGTTCAACGGCACTTTCAGGGTGGTGCACTGGAGCGTCGGATAGTCGCCGGTGGCGCACTTCTTCCAGGCGAGCTTCGCCGCCGGCGCGGCGGCGAGGGCGCCGCTCGCGCCGGCCGGAACCGCCGTGACCATTCCGGCCAGCACGGCGGCGGCACCGCACAGAGCGGCTGCGCGTTTCTTCATCGTCAGGCCTCACAGGACGGAGGATTGCGGGCCGTGCACACCACGGCCTTCGTCGCATCGTCCCGGAGCAGACCCTTGAAGGAACTCGTTCCCGTGAGAGTTGACCCCATCGGGGCGCGAGAAGCGCCCGGATGCCCCCAGGGAGGTCAGAGCAGTGTCAGTTGTGTCGGCGCTGTGTCCCGGACCGGCTCCTGAGCGGCCGGCTCGCGTGCCGGTGTCCGCCGCGGCAGCTCCGCGCGCCGGGGACCCATGCCGTACTCCTGGGCCAGTTCGTGGACCTGACGGGTGATCTGCCGCTGGTACCACTTGGGGGCGTAGGCCCCCTCCGCGTACAGCAGCTCGTAGCGCCGTACGAGATGGGGGTGGTGGCGTTCCAGCCAGGCCATGTACCACTCGCGGGCGCCGGGCCGCAGATGCAGCACCAGCGGGGTGACCGAGGTGGCGCCGGAGGCGGCGATCGCCCGCACGGTGGCGCGCAGCCGGTCGGGGTGGTCGCTGAGGAAGGGGAGCACGGGGGCCATCAGCACCCCGCAGCCGATACCGAGGTCGGTGAAGGCCCGCACGACGTCGAGCCGGCGCTCCGGGGCGGGTGTGCCCGGCTCGACCGTGCGCCACAGCTCGGGGTCGGTGAAGCCGACGGAGACCGAGATGCCGACCTCGGTGACCTCCGCGGCCTGCCGGATCAGCTCCAGGTCGCGCAGGATCAGCGTGCCCTTGGTCAGGATCGAGAAGGGGTTCGCGTGGTCGCGCAGGGCGGCGATGATGCCCGGCATCAGGCGGTAGCGGCCCTCGGCGCGCTGGTAGCAGTCGACGTTGGTGCCCATGGCGATGTGCTCGCCGTGCCAGCGCGGTGAGGCGAGCTGCCGGCGCAGCAGGTCGGGCGCGTTGATCTTCACCACGATCTGCGAGTCGAAGTCGAGGCCCGTGTCGAGGTCCAGATAGCTGTGGGTCTTGCGGGCGAAGCAGTAGACGCACGCGTGGGAGCAGCCCCGGTAGGGGTTCACCGTCCATTCGAACGGCATCCGGGAGGCTCCCGGGACCCGGTTCACGATCGTCTTCGCCCGGACCTCGTGGAAGGTCATGCCGCGGAACTCGGGAGTGTCGAAGGTGCGGCTCGTCACCAGATCCGCGCCGAACAGCGCGGCGTCCCGGGCCGTGGCGGGGTTCTCGGCCAGATGGTCCCAGCGCATGGACGCCTCCTCGGTTGCTCTCGCCCCAGAATAGAACACACGTTCCCTTGATCGTGCGAACTGGTTTTCGAACATCGTGTGGAGGTCTCGTCGGGGGCCCTCGGGACGGCTCGCTCCGAGGCCTCGGGGCCGCCCCCTGGGGGCCCTAGGGGCACCCCGATTTGGGCCCTCCGGCCGGGGGGTGGTTGGCTTTCCGCACATCCCCGAGTTACCAAGTGCTGGAGGAATGGCAATGGCGCAGGTCGAGGCCACGACTGAACGAGTCGTCGCGGCGGACGCGGAGACGGTGTTCGACACCCTGGCCGAGTACAACGGCGCGCGCGAGAAGCTGATGCCGCAGCACTTCAGCGAGTACGAGGTGCGCGAGGGCGGCGACGGCGAGGGCACCCTCGTCCACTGGAAGCTCCAGGCCACCAAGAAGCGCGTGCGCGACTGCCTCCTGGAGGTCACCGAGCCCTCCGACGGCGAGCTCGTCGAGAAGGACCGCAACTCCTCCATGGTCACTGTCTGGCGGGTCACCCCGGCCGGCGAAGGCAGCTCTCGCGTCGTCGTCACCACCACCTGGCAGGGTGCCGGCGGTATCGGCGGCTTCTTCGAGAAGACCTTCGCCCCCAAGGGCCTCGCCCGCATCTACGACGCCCTGCTCGCCAACCTCGCCGCCGAGGTCGAGAAGTAACCCGGAGCGGAAAGGATGCCCGGTCCAACGGGCGATCATCCGGGGCGCGTTGCCGTCCTCACCGGTTCGAGTGGATCTCCGTGACGCTCCCCGGAATGCCGTAACTCGCCGCACTTACCGACAGTTGCCGCTTAACGCGGGAATTGTGCGGTGAGTGCGACGAGGGGAGCGGTACGCATGGGCGCGACCACACTGGTGAAGGACGAGCCGACCACCACACCCGCTCCACCGCCGGCGGCGGACGGACCTCCCCGACTCGGTCCGCACCGGGCCCGGTTGGTCTTCTCCGCGCTGCTGCTCGTCCTGCTCCTTGCCGCGCTGGAGCAGATGGTCGTCGCCACCGCGCTCCCCGACATCGTCGGCGAACTGCATGGCGCGGACCGCCTGGCCTGGCCGGTCACGGCCTATCTGCTCACCGCCACCGTCACCCTCCCCGTCTACGGCAGACTCGGCGAACTCCACGGACGCAAGGGCGCCCTGCAGTTCGCGCTCACCGTCTTCGTGGCCGGCTCCGCGCTCGCCGGTTTCTCCCGGAGCATGGACCAGCTCATCGCGTTCCGCGCACTCCAGGGCGTCGGCGCGGGCGGCCTCATGATCGGCGTCCAGACGATCATGGCCGACGTCCTGCCGTCCCGGCACCGGGCCCGCCATCTGGGCCTGGTGGGCGCCGTGTTCGGTCTCGCCTCCGTGGCGGGCCCGCTCCTGGGCGGTCTCCTCACGGACCACGTCGGCTGGCGGTGGTGCTTCCTCCTCAACGTGCCCGTCGGGCTCCTCGCGCTGGCCGTCGTCACCTTCGCCCTTCGACTGCCGCCGCCCACCGCCGGGGGACGCCTCGACGTCCTCGGGGCCCTGCTCCTCGCCGCCGCCTCCACCTGCGCGGTCCTGCTGGCGAGTTGGGGCGGCACCACGTACGCCTGGGACGCCCGCCCCGTCCTCGGCCTCGCCGCCGGCGCGGGCGCCGCCCTCACCCTCTTCCTCGTCACCGAGCGGTTCGTGCCCCAACCTCTCGTCCCGCCACGGCTGTTCAAGGACCCCGTCTTCGTCGTCACCGGTCTCGTCGGGATCGCCATCGGCATCGCCCTCTTCTGCACCGCCGGCTACCTGCCGACCTGGTTGCGGATGGCCGGCGGGCACTCCGCCACCGAGACCGGGCTGCTCATGCTGCCGATGATGGCCGGCATCGTCGGCGCGTCCGTGATCGCCGGCCGACTCATCGGCCGCACCGGGCACTACCGGACGTATCCGGTCCTCGGCAGCGCCCTGACCGCGCTCGGCGTGTGGCTGCTGTCCCGTCCGGGGGCGGACACGCCCCGGCTCCAGTTCGGCATCTGGACCGCCGTCCTCGGCGCGGGCATCGGCATGGTGATGCCGGTCCTGATCCTCGCCGTGCAGACCTCCGTGCGCCCCGCCGACCTCGGGCCCGCCACCGCGGCAGGCAACTACCTCCGGCAGATCGGCGGCAGCGTGGGCGTGGCCGCCTTCGGCGCGCTCCTCACGGCCCGGCTGACCGACCGCCTCCCCGAGCACGCGGGCGCCGTCCTCCCCGACCCCCGCTCCCTCACCCCGGACCTCGTCCACACCCTGCCGGACCCGCTGCGCGAGGCCTACGTCCAGGCCTACGCGGAGGCCATGCCGGGGATCTTCCTGTACCTCACGCCGGTGCTCGTCGCCGGGCTCCTCGTCGCCTGCTTCCTCAAGCAGACGCCGGTGCCCCTCGACGAGGTGCCCGCCGACCCGACACCCGAGGCAACGCCCGATCCCGAGCCCGTCCCCACGGCCGCGCCCTCCGTCCAGATCCCGCAGGCGCGTTCGCCGTACGGCTCCGGGGTCCCCGTGCGCGGCACGGTCCAGCACTCCGACGGCTCCGTCGTGCCCCGGGCCGCGCTCACCCTCATCGACGCGGGCGGCCGGCAGACCGGGCGCGGCGGCAGCGGTGACGACGGGCGGTACGCGCTGCCCGCGCCCGGCCCGGGGGCGTACGTGCTGATCGCCGCCGCCGGCGGCCACCAGCCGCAGGCCGTGAGCGTCACGATCGGGGACCGGCCCGTCGAGGTCGACATCGTCCTCGGTGGCGCGGGGCGTCTGGCCGGGCGGGTGCGGACGGCCGACGGCCGGGCGGTGAGCGACGCGACCGTCACGCTCACCGACGTGCACGGCGACGTCGTCGTGACCACCCGAAGCGGGGAGGAGGGCGAGTACCTCATCACCGAACTGGTCGCCGGGGAGTACACCCTCGCCGCCGGCGCCCACTCCTATCGGCCGGCCGCGCTGCCCGTCACCGTCCGGGCCGCCCGCGAGACGCGCCAGGACATCGAGCTCGCCGGGGGTGCCGTCCTGCGGGGCACGGTCCGCGCCGGGGGCGGCCGACCGGTGGAGGACGCGCGGGTGACCCTCCTCGACTCCACCGGGGACGTCGTCGACACGGTCACCACCGGCATCGACGGGACCTTCCGGTTCGTCGACCTCTCCGCCGGCGAGTACACGGTCATCGCCACCGGGTACCCGCCCGTCGCGACGGTGCTCCAGGTCGCCTCCGGCTCCAGGACGGAGCAGGACCTCCAACTGGGGTACGCGGACTGAGGGAGGCCCGGACAGGCGGGGGCGCGCGAGTGATCGTGCGCCGCCCGCGTCCACCGCGCGTGCGCCGGAGCCTCCTACGGAGCAATTCGCGTATTGCCACACATCGCAACGCTACGCAGCCGTACGGTAGTGAAGGCGGCGCAGATCTTGCGAGCCGTGGGGAGAAAGGGCCTTGGCCATGGACCGTGGCACCGACACGGGCGCGACTACCGGCCTCGGAGCCGGTGACGAGGCGCCGGAGCACGCCGCGGCGGGCCGCATTCCCCTGGCCGTGGTCGTCGTCGACCGCGCCGGACTCGTGTCGCACTGGAGCTCCGGCGCACGCCGGCTCTTCGGCACCACCAAGGACGACGCGGTGGGCCACCCCGCCCTCGACCTGTTGCCCGTCTCCGGCGCCCTCCCGGACGAGGACGAGCCCCCGCTCCACACCGTCCACGGCGCGTACGACGCCCTCGGGCACGACGCGATCGGCCATGACGCGTTCGGGCAGGACGCGTTCGGGCACGACGCGTTCGGGCACGATCTGGAGACCTCGCTCGACGGACACCTGTCCTACCCGGCGGCCGGCCGCGCCCGGCTCACCGTTCCCGAACGCGGCCGGATCGACGTCCTGTGGTGGGCCTATCCCCTGGTCGGCCCCGGCCGGGAACGGCTCCTGGTACTGGCCGCCGACGCCGGGACACTGCGGCGGGACGACGGGGTGGAGGTCGCCGTCGAACGCATCGCCCCCGGCTTCGCCCTGCACACCGACTTCCCCGGCGCCGAGGAACTCGCCCGCAGGCTCCCCGAGATCCTGCCCAGCATGAGCGTCGGCGAGAGCGCCCGCATCGTCGCCCAGGTCCTCGAACTGGGCTATCCGGTGCTCGAGTTCAGCCAGAACGACCGGGTGCCCGTCACCCCCGACTGGGGCGTGCCCCGGCGCGCGGAGCGGCGGGCCCGCCGTGAACGCGCCGCGCGCGCTGTCGCGGAGGGGCTGCCGGTGCCGGAGGACGCGCGGGACGAGGGCGAGGACCTCGAACACGCGGCCGTACGCGAGCGCCTGGAGTTCCTCAACGAGGTCAGCGGGCGCATCGGCACCTCCCTCGACCTCTCCCGCACCATCGTCGAGGTCAGCCGGGCGGTCGTACCCCGCTTCACCGACGTCGCCGGCACGTATCTGCGCGAACAGGTCGTCGCCGGTGAGGGGTTCCCGGACGGGGTGCCCGACACGACGACCATGTGGCACCGGGTCGCCGTCGAGCACACGGACGAGCCGGGCCGCTGGGACGACGTCGTCCCCGTCGGCGAGGCCATGCCGTTCCCGGCGCACACCCCGTTCTTCCAGTGCATGACCACCGGCGAGCCCGTCCTCGTGCCGCGCATCAGCGAGCAGATGGGGCACGCGATCGCCGCGCAGTTCGAGAAGCGCGACATCCGCCCGCTGATCACGGGCCGCTCCATGCTGGTCGTGCCCCTGAAGGCCCGCAACGTCGTGCTCGGCTTCATGATCCTGCTGCGCCACCCGGAGCGCGAGGTCTTCGACGACATGGACCGCGTCACCGGCGCCGAACTCGCCGCCCGCGCGGGCCTCGTCCTCGACAACGCCCGCATGTACACCTACCAGGAGAACGTCGCCGAGACGCTCCAGGACAGCATGCTCCCGCAGATCGAGGCCCACATGGCGGGCTGCGACATCGCCACCCGCTATCTCCCCGGCACCCTGCTCGGGCGGGTCGGCGGCGACTGGTTCGACTCGGTGAAACTGCCGGGTGCCCGCACCGCCCTGGTCGTCGGGGACGTCATGGGGCACGGCCTCAACTCCGCCGCGATGATGGGCCAGTTGCGCACGGCCGTGCAGACCATGGCCGCCCTCGACCTGCCGCCCGCACAGCTCCTGCGCAACCTCGACGACCTCGCCCAGCGCCTCGGCGAGCACTATCTCGCGACCTGCCTCTACGCCGTCTACGACCCCATCGCCGGCGAACTCCACCTCGCCAACGCCGGGCACATTCCGCCCGTGCTGGTCCGCGCGGTGGACGGCCGCAGCGAACTCCTCGACCTGCCCACCGGCGCCCCGATCGGCGTCGGCGGAGTGGCGTTCGAGGCGGTACGCGTGCGCGTGGACCCGGGCGACCGGCTCGTGATGTGCACCGACGGGCTGGTCGAGGTACGCGGCGAGGACATCGGGGTGGGCCTCGCCACGCTCTGCGAGTCCGCCGCCCACCCGGCCGCCTCCATGGACGACGCCTGCGACACCATCATCCGCGCCCTCAACACCCGCGGCGGCCGCAAGGACGACGTGGCCCTGCTGATGGCCCGGCTCAACGGCATCGAGCCCGAGGACGTCGCCGAGTGGCGCCTCTCCCGAGACCCGGTCGAGGCGGCCCGCGCCCGCGCCGCCGTCCGCGAACAGCTCTGCGTCTGGGGCCTCGACAGCCTCACGGACACCGCCGTGCTCCTGGCCGGCGAACTCGTCACCAACGCCGTACGGCACGCGCGCGGGCGCCGCGTCGAACTGCGCCTGGTCCGTGGCGACACCCTGCTGTGTGAGGTCTACGACGACGACCCCACCCTGCCGACCCTGCTCGGCGCGGCGCCGACCGACGAGTCCGGCCGGGGACTGCGCGTCCTCACCACCCTGGCCCGCGAGTGGGGGACCAGCCGGACGGGCGCGGGCAAGACCGTGTGGTTCGAACTGACCCTGCCCCGGCGGCGCTGAGACACCGACGGGCCGTCCGCCGCACCGGCTACGGCCAGAGGGGCGTGAGGGGCGCTCGGGGGCGCGTGCGGTCTGAACGACGAGTGAAGGTACGCGCACGGTGCTTGTCTGTGGACGCCGGGCACGGTAGACCGATCTGGGCCGCCGCCGCGGCGGCCGCGTCGCTGGTCCGGGGGTGTGTGGCATGAGCGTGACGAGTCGGTACCGGGAGGCCTGGGAGGGGTTCTGGCGGGAGGCCCCTGACGAGCCGGGCGCCGTCTTCTGGGACGCCGGACCCGAACGGACCGCCGCCGTCCATCTGGCGCTCTTCGAGCCGTACCTGACCGCGGCCCACCTCCCCCTCGTCGACCTCGGTTGCGGCAACGGCACCCAGACCCGCTACCTGGCCGACCGCTTTCCCCGCGTGATCGGCGCCGACCTCTCCACCGCCGCCCTCGACCGGGCCCGCCGGGCCGACCCCGACGGCCGGGCCGAGTACCGGGTGCTCGACGCGGCCGACAAGACGGACGCCGAAGCCCTCCACGCCGAACTCGGCGACGCCAACGTCTATGTGCGCGGCGTCCTCCACCAGTGCGAGCCCGACGACCGCCAACGCCTCGTCGACACCGTCGCCACGCTGCTGGGCGAACGCGGCCGGGTCTGCCTCGTCGAACTCTCCGAGGCCGCGAAACCCGTCCTCATGGGCCTCGCGGCCGATCCGGCGGGCCCTCCCGCCAAGCTCGCCCCGATCTTCCGCCACGGCATCGCTCCCGGCGAGGTCACCGACGCCGCGGTCCCCGAGTACCTGAGCGCCGCCGGCCTCACCGTCGTGACCAGCGGCGAACTCCCCCTGGTCACCACGGAGCACACGGCCAGGGGAACCCGCCTCGAACTGCCGTCGAGGTGGTACGTGGCAGGGCGCACGGCCTAGCGCCGCGGCACCGGGAATCCGCCCCGGTGGGCCGGGTCGGTGAGAGTTATCCACAGGTCTGCCACGGATCGGTGCGAGCGCGTACGGTTCGAGCCATGAAGATCCTCATCAGTGCCGACATGGAGGGCGCCACCGGTGTCACCTGGCCGGCCGACGTGCTGCCGGGGACACCGCAGTGGGAGCGGTGCCGTTCGCTGTTCACCTCGGACGTGAACGCCGCCGTGCTCGGCTTCTTCGACGGCGGCGCCGACGAGGTGCTGATCAACGAGGCGCACTGGACCATGCGCAATCTGCTGTTGGAGGAGCTGGACGAGCGCGCGCAGATGCTCACCGGGCGGCACAAGGCGCTGTCCATGGTGGAGGGCGTGCAGCACGGGGACGTGGACGGCATCGCGTTCGTCGGCTACCACGCGGGCGCCGGGATGGAGGGCGTCCTCGCCCACACCTACCTGGCGAACTCCATCACCGGCGTGTGGGTGAACGACGAGCGGGCCAGCGAAGGGCTGCTCAACTCGCATGTCGCGGCCGAGTACGGGGTACCGGTGGTGCTGGTGACCGGCGACGACGTGGCGTGCGAGGACGCCCTGGGCTATGCGCCCGAGGCGCTCAAAGTCGCGGTCAAGGACCATGTCTCGCGCTACGCGGCGGTGTGCCGCACCCCGGCGAGAACGGCCGCCGACATCCGCGCGGCGGCCAAGGAGGCCGCGGCGCTCGCAGTCCGGCACACACCGGTCGGGGGCGGCCCGTTCACCGTGGCGCTGGAGTTCGACGCCGAGCACCTGGCGATGGCCGCGACCGTGGTGCCCGGGGTGGTCCGTACCGGTGAACGCAAGGTCGCGTACACCAGCCCGACCATGTACGAGGGAATCCGCACCTTCAAGGCGGTCACCACGATCGTCTCGGCCGCGGTGGAGGAGACATATGGCTGAGCAGACGGCACCCGTGGACCAGCGGGCGCTGGATGAGGTCGTCCGTTTCACCTCCGACCTCATCCGGATCGACACCACCAACCGCGGCGGCGGGGACTGCCGGGAGCGGCCGGCCGCCGAGTACGCCGCCGCGCTGCTGGCCGAGGCGGGCCTGGAGCCGACACTGCTGGAGCGCACCGCCGGCCGGACCAACGTGGTGGCGCGGATCGAGGGCACGGACCCCTCGGCGGACGCCCTGCTCGTCCACGGTCATCTGGACGTCGTGCCCGCCCAGGCCGCGGACTGGACCGTGCACCCGTTCTCCGGGGAGATCCGCGACGGCGTGGTCTGGGGGCGGGGCGCGGTCGACATGAAGAACATGGACGCGATGATCCTCGCCGTCGTACGGCAGTGGGCGCGCACCGGCGTACGCCCCCGCCGGGACCTCGTGATCGCGTTCACCGCCGACGAGGAGGCGAGCGCCGAGGACGGCTCCGGGTTCCTCGCCGACCGCCACGCCGGCCTCTTCGAGGGCTGCACCGAGGGCATCAGCGAATCGGGGGCCTTCACCTTCCACGACGGCGACGGTCGGCAGATCTATCCGATCGCGGCGGGGGAGCGCGGCACCGGCTGGCTCAAGCTCACCGCGCGCGGCCGGGCCGGCCACGGCTCCAAGGTGAACCGGGCCAACGCGGTGACCCGGCTGGCCGCGGCCGTCGCCCGGATCGGCGCGCACGAGTGGCCCCTGCGGCTCACCCCGACCGTCCGCGCGGCCCTCACCGAACTCGCCGCGCTGTACGGCGTCGAGGCCGACCTCGACGATCCGGGCGGCGTCGACCGGCTGCTCGACAAGCTCGGTCCGGCCGCCGCCCTGGTCGAGGCGACCGTCCGCAACAGCGCCAACCCGACCATGCTGGACGCCGGTTACAAGATCAACGTCATCCCGGGGGAGGCCGTCGCCCGCGTGGACGGACGGTATCTGCCCGGCGGCGAGGACGAGTTCCAGGAGACCCTCGACCGGCTCACCGGACCGGACGTGGACTGGGAGTACGAACACCGGGAGGTGGCCCTCCAGTCACCGGTGGACTCGGCCACGTACGCGCGGATGCGGGCCGCCGTCGAGGAGTTCGCGCCCGAGGGCCACGTGGTGCCGTACTGCATGCCGGGCGGCACGGACGCCAAGCAGTTCTCGCGCCTCGGCATCACCGGCTACGGCTTCTCGCCGCTGAAGCTTCCCGAGGGCTTCGACTACGCGGCGCTCTTCCACGGCGTCGACGAGCGCGTCCCGGTGGAGGCGCTCCACTTCGGCGTCCGTGTGCTCGACCGCTTCCTGCGGACGGCCTGACCGATGGGACTCGGGGGACCAAGGGACATGGGGGACAAGGTGCAGACCCTGGCGTACGGTTCGTGGCCCTCGCCGATCGACGCGGCGCTAGCCGCCGCGCACGACGGGCATCCCGAGTTCGTGGGCTTCGTCGGCGAGGAGGCCTGGTGGACCGAGCCCCGGCCCACCGAGGGCGGCAGACGCACCCTGGTGCGGCGCACGGCCGACGGCACGGAGGAGTCGGTCCTGCCGGCCCCGTGGAACGTGCGCAGCCGGGTCATGGAGTACGGCGGGCAGCCCTGGGCCGGGGTCTCCCGGGACGGCGGCCCCTTCGTGGTCTTCGTGAACCACGCCGACCAGCGTCTCCACGGCTTCGAGCCCGGCGGCGAGCCCCGCCCGCTCACCCCGGTGTCGCCGGTCGGCGGCGGGCTGCGCTGGGTGGACCCGCTGCCCCACCCGGAGCGGGACGAGGTGTGGTGCGTCCTGGAGGAGTTCACCGGCGAGGGACCCACCGACGTGCGGCGGGTCGTCGCCGCGGTACCGCTGGACGGCTCGGCGGCCGAGGACCGCGGCGCCGTGCGGGAGCTGACCGACGACAGCAGGCGGTTCGTCACCTGCCCCCGTCTCTCGCCGGACGGCCGCCGTGCCGCCTGGCTTGCCTGGGACCACCCCCGGATGCCGTGGGACGGCACGTCGCTGCTGGTCGCCGACGTGACCGACGACGGCCGGCTCGGCCCGCCCCGGCCCGTCGCGGGCGGTCCTGAGGAGTCCGTCGCCCAGGTCGACTGGGCCGTCGACGGCACCCTCGTGTACTCCAGTGACACCACCGGTTACTGGAACCTCTACCGCCTCGACCCCGACGGCGGCGACCCCCAGGCCCTGTGCGCCCGTGAGGAGGAGTTCGGCGGCCCGCTGTGGAAGGTCGGCTGGCGCTGGTTCGCGCTGCTGGACGACGGGCTCGTCGCCGTGATCCACGGGCGGGGCGCCACCGCGCTCGGTGTCCTCGACCTGGAGACCGGGCAGGTCGTGGACGCGGCCGGACCGTGGACCGAGTTCGCCCCCTCGCTCGCCGTGCACGGCGGACGGGTCCTCGGCATCGGGGCCAGCCCCCGCAGCGCGTACGAGGTCGTCGAGCTGGACGCCGCCACCGGCGACGCCCGGGTGATCGGGGCAGCGCACGACGACCCGGTGGACCCCTCCCACTACCCCGAACCTCAGATCCGCAGCTTCCTCGGCCCGGCCGGACGCGAGATCCACGCACACGTCTACCCGCCCCACAACCCCGGCTGCGTCGCCTTCAGCACCGAGCTGCCGCCCTACGTCGTCTGGGCGCACGGCGGGCCCACCAGCCGCGCGCCGCTGGTCCTCGACCTCGCCATCGCCTACTTCACCTCACGCGGCATCGGCGTCGCCGAGGTCAACTACGGCGGGTCCACCGGATACGGGCGGGAGTACCGCAACCGGCTGCGCGAGCAGTGGGGGGTCGTCGACGTCGAGGACTGCGCGGCCGTAGCGCTCGCCCTCGCCGACGAGGGGACCGCCGACCGGACCAGGCTCGCCATCAGGGGCGGCAGCGCGGGCGGCTGGACCGCCGCCGTCTCCCTGACCTCGACCGATGTGTACGCCTGCGGAACCATCCTGTATCCCATCCTCGACCTCGCGAACTGGGGGCCGGGGGAAACGCACGACTTCGAGTCGCGGTACCTGGAGAGCCTGGTCGGGTCCCCGGCCGAGGAACCGATGCGGTACGCGGAACGGTCGCCCACCGAGCACGCGGACCGGATCACCGCGCCGTTCCTGCTGCTCCAGGGACTCGACGACGTGATCTGTCCGCCCGCGCAGTGCGAGCGGTTCCTGGCCCGGCTCGACGAGCGGCGCGTGCCGCACGCCTACCTCGCCTTCGAGGGGGAGGGGCACGGCTTCCGGCGGGCGGAGACGATGGTGCGGGTCCTGGAGGCGGAGCTTTCGCTGTACGCGCAGGTCTTCGGGTTGAATCCTCCGGGTATCCCTACTCTGGAGCTCGCCAAGTGACACCAGTGACAGCAATGACGCCCGTGACCCCCCTGACCAGACCCGCCCGTCTCGTGCCCGGCGCCCGGGTGGCCGTCGTCGCGCCCAGCGGGCCGGTGGTCGAGGAACGGCTCAGCGCCGGGCTGGACCTGCTGCGCGGCTGGGACCTCGATCCCGTCGTGGCGCCCCACACCCTGGACCGGCACCCCGACTTCCCCTACCTCGCGGGTACGGACGCCGCCCGCGCCGCCGACTTCCAGAACGCCTGGTGCGACCCGTCCGTGTCCGCCGTGCTGTGCGCCCGCGGTGGGTACGGCGTCCAGCGGATGGTCGACCTGCTCGACTGGGACGCGATACGGGCGGCGGGGCCCAAGACACTCGTCGGGTTCAGCGACATCACCGCCCTGCACGAGGCGTTCGCCACCAGGGCCGGGCTGGTCACCCTGCACGGCCCCATGGCCGCGGGCGTCGACTTCCTGAAGAACGGCCGGGCCCAGGAGCATCTGCGCGCCACGCTGTTCTCCCCCGAGACGGTACGCACCATCCGGGCCGCCGAGGGAAGCGCCGCCCTCGTACCGGGCCGCGCGCGGGGCGTTCTGCTGGGCGGTTGCCTCTGTCTGCTCGCCGCCGAGCTGGGCAACCCCCACGCCAGGCCCTCCGCGCGGGGCGCCCTGCTCTGCCTGGAGGACGTCGGCGAGGAGACCTACCGCCTCGACCGCTACCTCACCCAGCTCCTGCGCGCGGGCTTGCTCGACGGGGTCGCCGGCATCGTCCTCGGCTCCTGGGCGGAGTGCGAGCCGTACGAGAAGGTGCGGGCGCTGCTCGTCGACCGGCTCGGCGGGCTCGGGGTGCCGATGGTGGAGGAGTTCGGATTCGGACACGGGGAGGGGGCGCTGACGATCCCCTTCGGGGTGACGGCGGAGCTGGACGCGGAGGCGGGCACGCTGACCCTGGACGAGCCGGCCCTGCGCTGACGCCCGCCCCGCCCACTGCTCGGCTCCCGTCAGGCGCATCCCGCTCGCTCGCGTCATCCTGGATACATGAGCCCGAAGACATCGAAGCGAGTCGGGACGCACGGGCGGAAGCGGTGGAGCGAGACGCTGACCCCCGGCCGGGTCCTCGTGGGCCTGCTCGCCGTCCTCGCGCTCGTCTTCGTCTTCCAGAACACCCGCAGCACCGAGATCCAGCTGCTGGTCTCCGAGGTCGTCATGCCCCTGTGGCTGGCGCTCCTCGGGACGGGCCTGGTCGGGGCGGTGTGCGGGGCGTACTTCATGAGACGGCGCAGGTGACGCCTGCCCGGACGTACCGTGGCGGGGTGTCAGAGAACGTTCGTCACCTCATGGAAGGCCCCCGCGTCGTGCTCCGGCGCTTCACCCCCGGGGACGGGCCGGAGTTCGTCGCACGGGTGCGGGAGAGCAGGGAGCTGCACCGGCCCTGGCTGTTCCCCCCGGCCACACCCGCCGCGTACGCCGCGTACGCGGGACGGCTCATCGAGGATCCGACCAAGGCCGGGTTCTTGGTGTGCGAGAAGGACGGCGGGGGCATCGCCGGGTTCATCAACATCAACAACATCGTGGAGGGCGGCTTCCAGAGCGGCGCCCTCGGCTACGGGGCCTTCGCCCATGCCGCCGGGCGCGGTCTGATGGGGGAGGGGCTCGCCCTGGTGGTCGAGTACGCGTTCACCTTCATGGGGCTGCACCGGCTGGAGATCAACGTGCAGCCCGGGAACGCCGCCTCCATCGCGCTCGCCCGGCGGTGCGGCTTCCGGCTGGAGGGGTTCTCGCCGGACTTCCTGTTCATCGACGGGGCCTGGCGGGACCACCAGCGGTGGGCGCTCACCACGGAGATGGAGCGCCCGGTCCCGGGCGGAACCCCTCTCCCGTAGCCGCCCGGGGCCCGTCTTCCGTGGCCGCCCGGGCCCGGCTCCCGGAATGATCCGTTCCCGTCCCGGCGGGCAGCGCCGTCGCGCAGGATGGGAGCCATGCGGAACATCGTCGTCGTGGACGCCCCCTCCAACCTCGGCCTGCGGCCGCCCGCCCCGGGGACCGTGCCCGGCTGCCACAAGCTCGCCGGCGCGCTGCGGGAACAGGGCATCGTGCGGCGGCTCGGCGCGCTGGAGGGCGGGGTGGTGGTGCCGCCGCGCTACGACCGGGGCGACTGGCAGGAGGGCGACGGCGTCTTCAACGCCGGCGCGATCGCCTCGTACACCCGCAGGCTCGCCGACCGGATCGAGCGGCACGTCCGAGCCGGTGAGCTGCCCGTCGTCCTCGGCGGGGACTGCTCGATCCAGCTCGGCGCCTCGCTCGCGCTGCGGAGGATCGGGCGGTACGGGCTGGTCGCCGTCGACGCCTCCGCCGACTTCCGGCATCCGGGGAACTCCGACCGGATCGGGGCGGCCGGCGGCGAGGAGCTGGCGCTCGCCACCGGGCGCGGGCAGTCGGACCTGACCGACCTGGAGGGCCTCGGGCCCTATCTGCGTGACGAGGACGTACGCCTCTTCGGCATCCGGGACGCGTTCGAGGACGAGCGCGCCGAGCTGGCCGCCCTGAAGATCCCCGTCGTGACCGTCGGCGAGCTGCGCACCTGGGGCGTGGACGACCTCGCGCGGGTCACCGCGCTGAGCTTCGAGACGCCCGAACTGGCCGGATTCTGGGTGCACTTGGACGCCGACGTCCTCGACCCGTCCGTCATGCCCGCCGTCGACAGCCCCGACCCCGACGGACTTCTCCCCGACGAACTGACCGCGCTGCTGCGCCCGTTGGTCCGCTCACCGCACTGCGTGGGCCTCAACGTCACCATCTACGACCCGGATCTGGACCCCGACGGCACGGCGGGCGCGCTGCTCACGGACCTCGTCGTGGCCGCGTTCGCCCCCTGACGCTCACCCGACCGTCCGGCGGTCCGCGTACTCGTAGACCGAACCGTCGGGGTGGACGGCGATCAGGTTGCGGCCGACGGGGGTGGGGATGGGGCCGGCCAGCACCTGGGCGCCGGAGGAGGTGAGGACCCGGTTCGCCTCGTCGACGTCCTCGACCGCGATGGTCGCGGCGACCTTCCGCAGGACCTCCAGCTCCGACTCGGGTCCACTCATCAGCAGGAAGCAGCCGACGGCGGCCACCTGGACGCCGCCGCGTTCGAAGCGCATCGCCGGCCCGCCCGAGAGTCTCTCGTAGAACGGGACCGCCGCTTCCAGGTCGTCGACGCAGATGCGGAGCGTGGTGCCGAGAATCTCCATGGGCAGAGCCTAGTTGGGGATACCGCCCCGGCGCATGCCCGCGTTACGCGGGTGCGGGCTCGGGTACCCGGACGCAATGGACCGCTTGGATCATCTCGAACATCTGGACAAGCACCTGGTCGACGAGCTGGCGCTGGTGGCCCGCGAGACCATCCGCGACGAGCTGCGGCAGCAGACCCGCAAGCAGCGCCGCAAGGCCGCGCTGTACGCCGCGTCCGGGGCGCTCGCCCTGTACGCGGGTGCCGCTCTCGCGCTGGCCCTCGGGCTGGCCCTGTCGCTGGGCCTGCCGGACTGGGCCGCCGCGCTCATCACGGCCGTGGTGCTCGGCGTGGCGGCGTATGCGCTGAGGAGCGCGGCGCGTCCCTCGGCGCCCCGGCCCACGGCTGAGCACGAGCGCCACGTCGCCGGGGGCCCTGACCGGGCCGTCGGCGGTACGGCGCCCGGGATGCCGCCCGGCGCGACGGCCCCGGCCGGATACCCGCCGGTGCCGCCCGTCGCACCCGGTGACGCGACCGGAGCACCGCCCCCGCTCGGCGTCGACCCCGAGGACCCGCGCCACCGGAACCGGTGAGCGGAGGAACAAGAGAAGCCGGCACGGCGAGTGGGGCCCGGACGTCAAGGACGTCCGGGCCCCACTCGCCGTGCTTTCCGTGCGCCCGCGCTCGGCGGTCCGCGCCGGGAACGTGCACTCGGCCCAGACGATGGGGAGAGGGAAACACCATCTGGGCCGAGAACTTGGGGGGTGGTGCCGGTCAGCGCGTACCCCGCTGGAGCTGCGGCAGCACCTTCGTGCGGTAGAAGTCGAAGAACCCGCGCTGGTCGGGGCCGATCTGGCTGACGTAGACGCGGTCGAAGCCCGCGTCGGCGAAGGCGGTCAGCTCGGCGACGTGCTCGTCCACGTCGTCGCCGCAGACCGTGTTCTCGCCGACCATCTGCTCGGTGACCAGCGGCTCCAACTGCTCGAAGTGGCTGGGCGTGGGCAGGATCTGCCCCATCTCGCCGGGCAGCAGCTGGTTCGACCACAGGTGGCGGACGAGTCGGACGGCGGCGTCCCGGTCGGGGCCCCAGCACACCTTCGTCCCGCCGCTGACGGGGTTCGCGCCCCCGCCGCCCTTGCGGTACTGGGTCACCAGCTCCTCGTCGGGGCTCATGGTGATGAAGCCGTCGGCGACGCGGGCGGCCAGGGCGGTGGCCTTCGGCCCGAAACCGGAGATGTCGATGGGGACGGGCGCGTCGGGGAGCGTGTAGAGGCGGGCGTTCTCCACCGTGTAGTGCGTACCGCGGTGGGTGACCTCCTCGCCGGTGAACAGGCGCCGCATCACCTGGACCGACTCCTCCAGCATCTCCAGACGGACGTCCGCCGGGGGCCAACGGGTGCCGAGGACATGCTCGTTGAGCGCCTCGCCCGAGCCGATGCCGAGCCGGAAACGGCCGCCGGTCATCACCGAACTCGTCGCCGCCGCCTGGGCCACGATCGCCGGGTGGATCCGCACGGTCGGGCAGGTCACCGCCGTCTCGATCGGCAGCGACACGGCCTCCGAGAGCGCGCCGATCACCGACCACACGAACGGGCTCTGGCCCTGGGCGTCGTTCCACGGGTGGAAGTGGTCCGAGATCCACAGACAGTCGAATCCGGCCTGCTCGGCCATCCTCGCCTGCTCGATCAGCTCGGCCGGACCGAACTCCTCGGTCGCCAGGAAGTATCCGTACTCGGGCATGGGGGGTACCTCCGCGACAGGTGCGATCGGGGCGGGGCCGGGACGCGGTCCGAGTACCCGGGGATCACGGCGGAAACCCGCGCACGATCGGGTGGTCCGCCGGTTTGGGCACCCTGACCAGGGGGACGCGGAAGGTTCGTACGCACGCGACCCGCCGGAGGCGAACCGTGAGTCGACCCCGCATCGTGATCGTCGGTGCCGGTTTCGCCGGCTACCGGACGGCCCGCACCCTCGCGCGGCTGGCCCGGAACAAGGCCGACATCACCCTGCTGAACCCGACCGACTACTTCCTGTACCTGCCCCTGCTGCCCCAGGTCGCCGCCGGCATCCTGGAACCACGCCGGGTCACCGTCTCCCTCACCGGCACCCTGCCCCAGGTGCGGCTGGTGCTGGGGGAGGCCGACGACATCGACCTCGACGCGCGCACCGTGCGCTACTCGGACCCCGAGGGCGGCGTCGGCACCCTCACCTACGACCGGCTGGTGCTCGCCGCCGGCAGTGTCAACAAGCTGCTGCCCATCCCGGGCGTCGCCGAGCACGCCCACGGCTTCCGGGGGCTGCCCGAGGCGCTCTACCTCAGGGACCACGTCACCCGGCAGGTCGAGCTCGCCGCCGGCAGCGAGGACCCCAAGAGCTGCGACGCGCGCTGCACCTTCGTGGTGGTCGGCGCCGGGTACACCGGGACCGAGGTCGCCGCCCACGGCCAGCTGTTCACCGACGCGCTGGTACGCAAGCAGCCGTTGCGGGAGGGCATGCGGCCGCGCTGGATGCTGCTCGACATAGCGGACCGGGTGCTGCCCGAGATGGACGAGAAACTGTCGCGGACCGCCGACAAGGTGCTGCGGCAGCGGGGCGTCGACGTGCGCATGGGGACCTCCGTGAAGGAGGCGACACCGGGCGGAGTGCTGCTGAGCGACGGGGAGTTCGTCGACACCCGCACCCTCGTGTGGTGCGTGGGCGTACGGCCCGATCCGCTCGCCGAGTCGCTGGGCCTCCCGATGGAACGGGGGCGGCTGCTCGTCGAGCCCACGCTGCAGGTGCCGGGGCGGCCCGACGTGTTCGCCTGCGGCGACGCGGCCGCCGTGCCCGATCTGACCAAGCCCGGCCAGTACACCCCGATGACCGCCCAACACGCCTGGCGGCAGGGCAAGGTGGCCGCGTACAACGTCGCCGCCTCCCTCGGCCGGGGCGAGCCCGAGCCCTACCGCCACAGCGACCTCGGCTTCGTCGTGGACCTCGGCGGGGTCAAGGCCGCCGCCAACCCGCTCGGCGTACCGCTGTCCGGGCCGGTCGCCGGGGCCGTCACGCGCGGCTACCACCTCGCCGCCATGCCCGGCAACCGCGTCCGGGTCGCCGCCGACTGGCTCCTCGACGCCGTGCTGCCGCGCCAGGGCGTCCAGTTGGGCCTCGTACGGTCCTGGTCCGTCCCCCTGGACACGGCCTCACCGGAACTGGCCAGGATGCCGGGCGCACCCCAGAAGCCGAAGGAGAGCGCCGGGAAGTCGCCGAGCGCATCACCGGGCCGCAAGCTCGGCACGGTGTCCGAGGACCCACCGAAGCCCGCCGAGGGTTCGAAAGGAGAGTCATGAACAGCCGTCAACTGACCGAGTTGGCACAGCAGTTGCGGGTCGACAGCGTGCGCGCGTCGGGCGCAGCGGGCTCCGGGCACCCGACGTCGTCCATGTCGGCCGCCGAGCTGATGGCGGTGCTGCTCGCGAACCATCTGCGGTACGACTTCGAACGCCCCCAGCACCCCGGCAACGACCGCTTCGTCCTGTCCAAGGGACACGCCTCGCCCCTGCTGTACTCCGCGTACAAGGCGGCCGGCGCGATCAGCGAGACCGAGCTGATGACGTTCCGCAAGCTCGGCAGCCGGCTCGAGGGGCACCCCACGCCGCGGCGGCTGCCGTGGGTGGAGACGGCCACCGGATCGCTCGGCCAGGGACTGCCCGTCGGCGTCGGCATCGCGCTGGCCGGGAAGCGGCTGGACCGGACCGGCTACCGGGTGTGGGTGCTGTGCGGCGACAGCGAACTCGCCGAGGGCTCCGTGTGGGAGGCCGCCGAGCACGCCGCGTACGAGCACCTGGACAATCTGACGGCGATCGTCGACGTCAACCGGCTCGGACAGCGCGGGCCCACCCGGCACGGACACGACCTGGACGCCTACGCCCGCCGCTTCGCGGCCTTCGGCTGGCACACGATCGAGATCGACGGACACGACGTGGACGCCGTCGAGCGCGCCTACGGCGAGGCCGAGTCCACCAAGGGCCAGCCCACCGTGATCCTCGCCCGCACCCTCAAGGGCAAGGGCGTCGAGGCCGTCCAGGACCGGGAGGGCCTGCACGGCAAGCCGCTCAAGGACGCCGACGAGGCGATCGCGGAACTCGGCGGCGTCCGCGACCTGCGCGTCGAGGTGCGGCAGCCGCCCGCCGCGCGGATGCTGCACGCCGTACGCACCGGACACCTGGAACTGCCGCGCTACGAGACCGGTGACGAGGTCGCCACCCGGGACGCCTACGGGCAGGCCCTCGCCGCGCTCGGCTCCGCCCGCGGTGACATCGTCGCCCTCGACGGCGAGGTCGGCGACTCCACCCGCTCCGAGTTCTTCGCCAAGGAGCACCCCGACCGGTACTTCGAGTGCTACATCGCCGAACAGCAGCTCGTGGCTGCCTCGGTGGGCCTCGCGGCACGCGGCTGGGTGCCGTACGCCGCCACGTTCGCTGCGTTCCTCACGCGTGCCCACGACTTCATCCGCATGGCGTCCGTCAGCGGGTCCGGCATCAACCTCGTCGGCTCGCACGCCGGTGTCGCCATCGGCCAGGACGGGCCCTCGCAGATGGGCCTGGAGGACCTGGCGATGATGCGGTCGGTGCACGACTCCACCGTGCTGTACCCGTGCGACGCCAACCAGACCGCCAAGCTCGTCGGCACCATGGCCGGCCTCGAGGGCATCCGCTATCTGCGCACGTCCAGGGGCGAATCGCCCGTCCTCTACAGCCCGACCGAGGAGTTCCCCGTCGGCGGCAGCAAGGTGCTGCGCGCCTCGGACACCGACCGGCTGACCGTCGTCGCGGCAGGCGTCACCGTCCACGAGGCCCTCAAGGCCGCCGAGGCACTGGACCGCGAGGGCATCCAGGTCCGGGTCATCGACCTGTACTCGGTCAAGCCCGTCGACCGCCGCACCCTGCGGGAGGCCGCCGAGCGCACCGGCTGCATCCTCACCGTCGAGGACCACCACGAGGAGGGCGGCCTCGGCGACGCGGTCCTCGACGCCTTCCTCGACGGCCGCCCGGTGCCCCGTCTGGTGCGCCTCGCCGTCCGTACGATGCCGGGCTCGGCCTCCCCCGAGGAGCAGCTGCGCGAGGCCGGCATCGACGCGGAGGCGATCGCGGTGGCCGGACGGCTGCTGGTGGAGCACGCGATCACGCCCTGACCTGCCACGAAGGCCCTGACCGGGCCAGCAGGCAGGTCCTGAACCCCTGACGCCCTGAACGAGCGCGATCCGGAAGGAGCAGACGATGGGGGACACACGCACCCTGCGGGTCGGCCGCCGTACCGTCGAGATCCACCGGCCCGACAAGGTGCTGTTCCCCGCCGACGAGGACGGCGGCGGCAAGGAGTACACCAAGGGCGACCTCGTCGCCTATCACCGTGCCGTCGCCCCCTTCATGCTGCCCCACCTGCGAGGACGCCCGCTGATGCTGGAACGGCATCCGGACGGGCTCGACGGGCCCATGTTCATGCAGAAGAACACCCCCGAGCACTACCCGGAGTGGATCGAACGCGTCGAGGTGCCCAAGGAGGGCGGCACGGTGGTCCACCCCGTCTGTGACGACGCGGCCACCCTCGTCTACCTGGCCGACCAGGCCTGTCTCACCCTGCACCGCTGGCTCTCCCGGACCGGCGACGTCGAACGGCCCGACCGGCTGGTTTTCGACCTCGACCCTGCGGTGGACGACTTCGCCCAGGTCAGGGAGGCGGCCCGGGACGTACGGGAGCTGCTGGAGGCGCTGAAGCTGCCGTCCGTGCCGATGACCACCGGCTCCCGTGGCGTCCACGTCGTCGTACCGCTGAACGGGCACGACGACTTCGACACGGTGCGCGGCTTCGCCCGGGAGATCGCCGAGGAACTCGTCCGCGCCCATCCCGAGCGGCTCACCGTCGAGCCCCGCAAGAAGGACCGGGGGGACCGGCTCTACCTCGACATCCAGCGCAACGCCTACGCCCAGACCGCGGTCGCCCCCTACACCGTGCGCGCCCGCCCCGGCGCGCCCGTGGCCACGCCCCTCACCTGGGAACAGCTCGACGACCCGGCCGTCGACGCCCGCCGCTGGACCCTGGCGGACGCCGTCGACCAGGCCCGCACCGATCCCTGGGCGGGGGCGTTGCGCCGAGGGCGGGCCCTCGGCCCCGCGCGGCGCAGGCTCACGGCGCTGCGCGACTGACACCGACAGGTTTGGCCAACGGCCGGGGGGCCACTCGGTGTTCGAGGTGGCCATGTCGAACACATCGAACACATCAAAAACACAGAATTCACGTACAGCACAGAAATCAGACGAAACCGAAGAAACCGAAGAGGCACGGGAATCGGCGGTCGAGCGACCCAGCCCCATGCAGGTATTGCGTCATGCGCGGACCCAGCTCGCGGAGCTGACCGGCATGGCGCCCGAGTCCGTGTCGTCGTTCGAACAGACCGAGGACGGCTGGACGTTGGAGGTCGAGGTCCTGGAGATCGCCAGGGTCCCCGACACGATGAGCCTGCTCGCGAGCTACCGGGTGGAACTCGACCCCGCGGGTGAGCTCACCGGCTATCGGCGGGTCCGCCGATACGAGCGCGGTAGGGCCGACCCCCACCGCCGCTAGACGGCGGTCCGTTCCCGGCAACTCCCCAGCATCGACAGACAAGGAGGATCGGTCGGCATGACCGTAGTCCCGGCACAGCAGTCCGGCGGTGGAGGCGGCAGCAGCGGCCTGTACGACGTCCTGGAACTCATTCTCGACAGGGGGCTCGTCATCGACGCCTTCGTGAGGGTCTCCCTGGTCGGCATCGAGATCCTGAAGATCGACGTCCGGGTCGTCGTGGCCAGCGTCGACACCTATCTGCGCTTCGCGGAGGCGTGCAACCGGCTCGACCTGGAGGCCGGACCGCGCAAGAACCCCGGCCTGCCGGACCTCGTCGGTGAGATCACCGAGTCCGGCGCGCGCGGCAAGTCCAAGGGGGCGCTGTCCGGCGCCGCCGAGACGATCTCCGACGCCTTCAAGCAGGCCCGCGAGGAGGGTCAGTCCGAGTCGAGGCCGCGGGCCCGCAAGACCACGAGCTCGCGCAAGAGGGAGGAACAGGAGTGAGCACGTACGTCTACGGCATCACCGCGAGCTCGCACCCCGCCCTCCCCGAGGGCATGGGCGGGGTGGGGGACCCCCCGCGCCCGGTGCGCGTCCTCAAGGAGGGCAAGCTGGCGGCGATCGTCAGCGAGGCCCCCGAGGGGCTGCGCCCCAAGCGCAAGGACCTGCTCGCCCACCAGAACGTCCTGAGCGAGGCGGGTGCGGGCGGCCCCCTGCTGCCCATGCGGTTCGGCAGTGTTGCCCCGGACGACGCGTCCGTCACCGCGGTGCTCGCCGAACGCGCGGAGCACTACGCGGAACGGCTCGGCGCCCTCGACGGCAAGGTCGAGTACAACGTGAAGGCCAGCCACGACGAAGAGGCCGTGCTGCACCGCGTGATGGGGGAGAACCCCGAGCTGCGGGCCATGACCGAGGCCAACCGGCAGGCGGGCGGCGGCACGTACGAGGACCGACTGCGACTCGGCGAGATGGTCGTCGCCGCCGTGCAGGCCCGGGAGGCCGACGACGCGACGGAGTTGCGGCAGGCGCTGGAGCAGGCCGCCGAGACCGTCAGCGCGGGCCCCGAGTCGACCGGCTGGCTGGCCAACCTGTCGTTCCTCGTGGACCGGGAGTCGGCTGCGGTCTTCCTCGACGCCGTGGAGGAGGTCCGCAAGAGCCATCCGCACATCGAGGTGCGGGTGAACGGGCCGTTGCCGCCGTACAGCTTCGTCGAACCCGGGCCCACGCAGCCCGCCGAGACGACGCACTGACAGCGCGCGACGGCCGAGGAGGCGAGTACATGGGACTGATCACCGAAGTGCTGCTGCTGCCGTTCGCACCGGTGCGCGGCAGCCTCTGGACGGTGAGACAGGTGCTCACCGAGGCCGAGCGCCAGTACTACGACCCGGCGGCCGTCCGCGCCGATCTCGCCCGCCTCGAGCAGCGGCTCGAAGCGGGCGAGATCGATGAGGAGGAGTTCGACCGCCTGGAGGACGAGCTCCTGGACCGGCTGGAGATCAGCACGCAGAGGAGCACAGGAACCGGCAACGGGACGACACAATGAATCGAATGGGACTGGGCCTCGCGGTAGGGGCCGGATACGTCCTCGGACGTACCAAGAAGATGAAACTCGCGTTCGCCGTCGGCACCATGGTGGCCGGCAAGCGGATGCACCTGAGCCCACGCGCGCTCGCGGACCTGGTGTCCCAGCAGCTGCAGAACAATCCGCAGTTCAAGGAGCTCGGGGACCAGCTCCGCGAGGATCTGCGCGGTGCGGGCAAGGCGGCCACCGGGGCGCTGGTCGAGCGGCAGATCGAAGGTCTCGCCGGCCGGCTGCACGGGCGCACCTCACAGGTGCGCGACCGGCTCGCCGGGGTGACGCCGGAGCTGTCCGGGCGCGACGAGGACGAGGAGCCGGAATCCGGCCGCGACGAATCCGGCCGCGACGAATCCGGCCGCGACGCGCCCGAGGAGCCGCGGCGGTCGTCGGGCGGGCGGGCGGCGAAGAAGCCCCCGGCCAAGAAGACCGCCCCGGCGAAGAAGACGGCCGCCAAGAAGACCGCCCCGGCCAAGAAGGCGGCTCCGGCGAAGAAGACGGCCGCCAAGAAGACCGCGCGCAAGGCCACGCGGTCACGGACGACGAGGGGAGGCGGCAGCGATGACTGAGACCCTCGGATCGGCCACCGGCCGCGCGACCGGCGGGGCCGCGGACCGGGCGAAGGACGCGACGTCGGGCAACCCGCTCTCCGACCTCGCCCACAGCGAGGCCGTCGACCACCTCAAGGCCGAGGCCCGCGAGTACCTGGCCGCGCAGGCCCAGCGCCTGCTGGTCGGCGCCGGCCGCAAACTCGGCGAGACCACCGGCAAGCTCAACGACATCGCCGAAGGCAACAGCCCCGGCTTCGCCAAGCTGGCCCTCGACGGCGGCCGCAAGCTCGCCGAGGGCAAGGGACCGCTGCGCACCGCCCTGGAGGTGGGCGCCGGACGCGCCAAGGACAACGTGCTCGGCGCGCTCAAGAACCTGGGCGGCGGCAAGGGCAAACGCAAGGGCGGCTCGGGCAACAAGCCCACCGTGATCATGGAGTCCATCGACGTCGGGGTCCCGGTGCGGACCGCGTACGACCAGTGGACCCAGTTCCAGAGCTTCAGCACCTTCGCCAAGGGCGTGAAGAGCGCCAACCAGGCCGACGACACCCACTCGGACTGGCAGATGAAGGTCTTCTGGTCCAACCGGAGCTGGAAGGCCCACACCACCGAGCAGGTGCCCGACCAGCGGATCACCTGGACGTCCGAGGGCGCCAAGGGCACCACCAAGGGAGCCGTCACCTTCCACTCCCTCGCCGACGACCTCACCCGGGTCCTGCTCGTCATCGAGTACTACCCGAAGGGCCTGTTCGAGAAGACCGGCAACCTCTGGCGCGCCCAGGGCCGCCGGGCCCGGCTCGACCTCAAGAACTTCGCCCGCTTCATCATGCTCAGGGGCGAGGCCGAGGACGGCTGGCGCGGGGAGATCCGCGACGGCGAGGTCGTCGTCAGCCACGAGGACGCCCTCGCCGAGGAGGAGCGGGAGGACCAGGAGCAGGAGGAGCTGCCCGACGGCGAGGCCGAGGAGGACGGCGAGGCCGAGGACGAGTACGAGGAGGAGCCGGAGGAGGAGCCCGAGCCGGACGAGGAGCCGCGTGACTCCGACGAGCCGGACGAGGCCGCCGACGAGGGCGAGGAGTACGCCGACGAGGACGAGGGCGAAGAGTACGTCGACGACGACGAGGAAGGCGACCTGGAGGACCCGGACGAGGTACCCGAGGGCGAGTACGAGGACGTTCCCGAGGCCGAGGACGACGCCGGGGAGGACATCGACGAGGAACCGTACGAGGATGAGGACGAGGAGCGGGCCGCCGTGGGCGGGAGTCGACGATGACGTTCCCGAGCCGAGTCCCCGAGCCGTACGGGCAGAACGGGAGTGCCAACCTGGCCGACATCCTGGAGCGAGTCCTCGACAAGGGCCTGGTGATCGCGGGTGACATCCGCATCAACCTGCTCGACATCGAACTGCTCACCATCAAGCTGCGCCTGATCGTCGCCTCCGTCGACAAGGCCAAGGAGATGGGGATCGACTGGTGGGAGACCGACCCGGCGCTGTCGTCCAACGCCCGCCGCGACGAACTCTCCCGTGAGAACGCCGAGTTGCGCGCCCGGCTCGCGGAGCTGGACGACGGCGGGTACCGGCGGGAGCCGGAGCCGGCCATCGAGCGCGGCCGCGCCAGAGAGGAGCCCTCATGACCGGACTGCGTTACGTGTACGCCGTCTGCCGCCCCTTCGACGCGGCGCTCCAGTCCCAGCTCAAAGGGGTCGCGGGCGCGCCGCCCCGGCAACTGCGCCACCACGACCTGATCGCCGTGGTCAGCGAGGTGCCGGAGCGCGACTTCGCGGAGCAGCCGCTCCGCGCCCATCTGGAGGACCTGGACTGGCTGACCGAGACGGCCCGGGCCCACCAGAGCGTGATCGACGCCCTCACCGTCGTCACCACCCCGCTGCCGCTCCGGCTCGGCACCGTCTTCCGCGACGACAGCGGCGTACGGGTCATGCTGGAGGCCCGCGAGGAGGCGTTCCGGCGCACCCTGGACCGGCTCGCGGGCCGGGTGGAGTGGGGCGTCAAGATCTACGCGGAGTCCGAGGAGCGAGAGGCTTCTCAGGCGCCCGCGAAGGTCTCCAGCGGGCGTGACTATCTCATGCAGCGGCGGCGGAGCCACCGGGCCCACGAGGAGATGTGGGAGAAAGCCGACCGGTTCGCCCGGCAACTGCACGAGACTCTCGCGGAATTCGCCGAGGACACCCGGTTGCACGCCCCGCAGAATTCCGCACTCTCCGGCGTTCCCGGACGCAATGTGCTGAACGCGGCCTATTTGGTGCCGCGCGCGCATTCCGAGGAGTTCGTGGAACTGGTGGACCGTACGAAAGGTGAGGAGCCGGGATTGCGCGTGGAACTCACCGGGCCGTGGGCCGCGTATTCCTTCAGTGGTGAGACGACCGGGGCCGGGGAGGAAAGCCCGTGACCGTGATCGAACGTCGTGAGGTCGCCCTCGTCGACCTCCTCGACCGGCTGCTGGCCGGCGGGGTCGTCATCACCGGGGACCTCACCCTGCGCATCGCGGACGTCGACCTCGTCCGCATCGATCTGAACGCGCTGATCAGCTCCGTGAACGCACAGGTCCCGTCACCTTGGGGAGGCATCGAGTGAGCGGCCGCAACCGCCTCGAACTGGAGCCCGACACCGTCGAGAGGGACCTGGTCAAACTGGTCCTGACCGTCGTCGAGCTGCTCCGTCAGCTCATGGAGCGGCAGGCGGTGCGCCGCTTCGACACCGGGGAGCTCACGGAGGAGCAGGAGGAGCGCATCGGGCTCACGCTGATGCTGCTGGACGATCGCATGACCGAACTGCGCGAGCGCTACGGACTGCGGCCCGAGGACCTGAATCTGGACCTCGGGCCGCTCGGACCGTTGCTACCGCGGGAGTGACGTCACCACCTGTACCAGCGGCTTCTTCCTCCCGAGGCGGACGTGCCGCGCACCAGGAAGCCGAGGAGCCACAGCACCAGGACGGCCAATGCGATGTACCAGAGAACCTTCACCGCGAATCCGGCGCCGAAGAGAATGAGCACCAGAAGCAGTACCAACAGGATGGGAACCATTATGCGAACCTCCTGATGGTTCGTGTTTCCAGAATTCCCGCTTTCAGGCAGCCTTGCGGCAGAGAATTTCTCCGTGGATTACGGCGAACCAGCCGTCCTCCTGCTCTCCCCATTCCCGCCAGGACTCGGCGATCGCCCGCAATTGCCCGGCCGTGGCGTGACCGCCCTCGGTGGCCCGGTCGGCGTAGGCGGAGGCGACCGTCCGGTCCGCCCACAGCCCGCTCCACCAGGCCCGCTCCTCCGCCGTCGAGTAGGTCCAGGTGGCGGAGGTGGCGGTGATGTCGGTGAGCCCGGCGCGCAGCGCCCAGGACTTCAGCCGGCGCCCCGCGTCGGGCTCACCGCCGTTGGCGCGGGCCACCCGGCGGTACAGGTCCAGCCAGTCGTCCATGCCCGCCGACTCGGGGAACCAGGTCATGGCGGCGTAGTCCGCGTCGCGGACGGCGACGATCCCGCCCGGCCTGGTGACCCGGCGCATCTCGCGCAGTGCCCGCACCGGATCGCCGACGTGCTGGAGCACCTGGTGCGCGTGGACCACGCAGAAGGTGTCGTCGGGGAAGTCCAGGGCGTGGACGTCCGCGACGGCGAAGTCCGTGTTCTTCAGGCCGCGTTCGGCGGCCGTGGCCCGGGCCTGGTCCAGGATGCCGGGCGCGTGGTCGACGCCGGTGACGTGGCCGTCCGGGACCAGGGCGGCCAGGTCGGCGGTGATGGTGCCCGGACCGCAGCCGATGTCCAGGATCCTCATGTCGGGCTTCAGCGAATCGAGGAGGTAGGCCGCCGAGTTGGCGGCCGTGCGCCAGGTGTGCGAGCGCAGCACCGACTCGTGGTGCCCGTGCGTGTAGACGGCGGTCTCCTGTGCCTTGGACATGGCCGTTCCCCTTCCCCGAGGACCGCGACGACCGCGGGCCGTCCTCGCACCGTACGCGACCATGCCGAATAGTGAGACCGCCGTCTTGAATTATGGACACGCCCGTGTCGGTCGGTGACGAGGTGGGTCTCAGCTCATCGGCACGGGCCGGTACACCGTCAGTGCCTCCGGGAGCTTCCGGAGCGTCAGATCCCCCCGCACCTCGGTGACTTCGCCGTCGTAGGCGAGGAGGGTGCCCGGCGCGATGCCGTCCACCCGGAGCCGTCGTACGCGGACCGCCGCGTGGGCCGGGGTCCGGGTCAGCGGGCCGGCCACGGCAGCGGCCAGCAGCCGCAGGGCCGGGCGGCGGCCGCCGTGCACGACACGGACGTCCAGCAGGCCGTCGGCCAGGTCGAAACGCCGGGCGGGGGCGTAGCCCAGCCGGTGGTAGGTGCCGTTGCCCGCGAAGAGCAGCCAGATCGGGCGGGGCCGGCCCTCGAAGGTGGCCTGCAGCGGATGCCGGTCGGAGCGCAGGACCCGCAGGGCCGCGATGACGCCCGCGGGCCAGCCACCGACCACCTTCTCCCAGCGCTCGCGCTCCCGCACCAGCTCGGGGTAGACACCGAGGCTGAACGTGTTGACGAAGTGGCCCTCCGTGTCGCCGGTGGTGAAGTGCCCGAGGTCCACCCGGACGGCCTCGCCCCGGCGCACCGCGCGGCCCACGTCGCGGACGTCCTCCACGCCGAGGTCGTAGGCGAAGTGGTTGAGCGTGCCGCCGGGCAGGACGGCGAGGGGGAGGCCGTGGCGCAGGGCCACCTCGGCGGCCGCGTTCACCGTGCCGTCGCCGCCGCACACGCCCAGCACGCGGGCGTGGGCCGCGGCCTTCTCCAGCTCGGCCCGGACGTCCTCCGGCTCGCACTCCACGGTCTCGGCGCCGGGCAGCACGTCACGCAGCGCGCGCACCCGGTCCGACGTCCCCGAGGCACGGTTGGCGACCACGACCAGGCCGTCGCCGTCGGGCAGCGCGGGCGCGTCCACGTACGGGCGGCCGGGCGGGGGCAGCTGGTCGCGGGTCGGCACGATGCCGCGTACGGCGTAGGCGGCGCCCACGCCCAGGGCGGCGCCCACCAGGACGTCGCTCGGGAAGTGCACGCCCGTGTAGACACGGGACAGCGCCACGGCGGTGGCCAGCGGAGCGACCGCGGCGCCCCAGGCGCGCGACTCCAGGGCGACACCTGCGGCGAAGGCGGCGGCGGAGGCCGAGTGGCCCGACGGGAACGACGTGGTGATCGGCTGCCGCTTCAGCTGCCGGGTCAGCGGCACGTTGTCCAGGACCGGGCGGGGGCGGCGGATCGAGCGCTTGCCGAGCGTGTTGATCGTCGCCGAGGCGAGTGCGAGGGAGGCGACGCCCCGGACGGCCGCCCTGCGGGCCCGCGGGCTCCGGGTCGCCGCGATCGCCGCCGCCGTGGCGAACCACAGCACGCCGTGGTTCGCGGCGCGGCTCAGTTTCGGCAGCAGGGGGTGCGCGCCCGGCCAGTCACGGGTCGCCACCGCGTTGAAGAGGCGGCTGTCCGCGGCGAGGAAACGGTCGCGGAGGATGTGGTGGCCCGGGGGGCGGACGGTGAGGTCGACGTCTGGGGTCATGGTCCACGAGTACCCCATGGGGCGGGTTACGTGTCGGGCGGGGGTGAGCGAGCGGGGGAGCGGGGGGCGGTGAAATGGATTTGCTCGGGCGTGGCGCGGCCTCGGACAATGCGCCCCATGGGACATCTCGAAGCCGCTCACCTGGAGTACTACCTGCCGGACGGGAGGGCGCTGCTCGGGGACGTGTCCTTCCGGGTGGGGGAGGGGTCGGTCGTCGCGCTCGTCGGGCCCAACGGGGCCGGCAAGACGACATTGCTGCGCCTGATCTCCGGGGAGCTGAAGCCCCACGGCGGGTCGGTCACCGTCACCGGGGGCCTCGGGGTGATGCGGCAGTTCGTGGGGTCCGTGCGGGACGAGACGACCGTGCGGGACCTGCTGGTGTCGGTGGCCCAGCCCGGGATCAGGGAGGCCGCGAAGGCGGTCGACGCCGCCGAGCACGGGATCATGACCGTGGACGACGAGGCGGCCCAGCTGGCGTACGCGCAGGCCCTCTCCGACTGGGCCGAGGTGCGCGGCTACGAGGCCGAGACCCTGTGGGACATCTGCACCATGGCCGCGCTCGGCGTGCCGTACGAGAAGGCGCAGTTTCGGCAGGTGCGGACGCTCTCCGGCGGTGAGCAGAAGCGGCTCGTCCTGGAGGCGCTGCTGCGCGGCACCGACCAGGTGCTCCTCCTCGACGAGCCCGACAACTACCTCGACGTCCCCGGCAAGCGCTGGCTGGAGGAGCGGCTGAAGGAGACCCGCAAGACGGTCCTCTTCGTCTCCCACGACCGGGAACTGCTGTCCCGCGCCGCCGAGAAGATCGTCAGCGTGGAGCCGGGGCCGGCGGGCGCGGACGCCTGGGTGCACGGCGGCGGGTTCGACACCTACCACGAGGCCCGGCGGCAGCGCTTCGAGCGCTTCGAGGAACTGCGCCGCCGCTGGGACGAGAAGCACGCCCAGCTGAAGAAGCTGGTGCTGACGCTCCGTCAGGCGGCCGCCGTCAGCCATGAGATGGCCTCGCGGTACGCCGCCGCCCAGACCCGGCTGCGCAAGTTCGAGGAGGCCGGGCCGCCTCCGGAGCCGCCGCGCGAGCAGGACATCACCATGCGGCTCAAGGGCGGCCGCACGGGCGTGCGGGCCGTGACCTGCGAGGGACTCGAACTCACCGGCCTGATGAAACCCTTCGACCTGGAGGTCTTCTACGGCGAACGGGTCGCCGTCCTCGGCTCGAACGGCTCGGGCAAGTCCCACTTCCTGCGACTGCTCGCCGGCGACGACGTGGCCCACACGGGGCAGTGGAAGCTCGGCGCCCGGGTCGTCCCCGGCCACTTCGCGCAGACGCACGCCCATCCCGAGCTGGAGGGCCGGGCACTGCTCGACATCCTGTGGAAGGAGCACGCGCAGGACCGGGGCGCCGCCATGTCCCGGCTGCGCCGCTACGAGCTGACCAGGCAGGCCGAGCAACCCTTCGACCGGCTCTCCGGCGGCCAGCAGGCCCGCTTCCAGATCCTGCTCCTGGAGCTCCAGGGCGTCACCGCGCTCCTGCTCGACGAACCCACGGACAACCTCGACCTGGAATCGGCCGAGGCGCTCCAGGAGGGGCTGGAGGCCTTCGACGGGACCGTCATCGCTGTCACCCACGACCGCTGGTTCGCTCGTTCGTTCGATCGCTATCTGGTCTTCGGCTCCGACGGCCGGGTCCGGGAGACCTCGGAGCCGGTCTGGGACGAGCGACGCGTGGAGCGCGCCCGCTAGCAGTGTTCCGAAGCCCCCGCGCGGGGGCCCGGGGGCCCGGATCTTCGTACAGTGGAGGGAGGACCCACCGAGATCGGGGTACCACCATGACCGGAGTGCACCCGGACCAACTGGACGACCAGCAGTTGATGAAGGAACTGGAGTCGATCCACCGCACGCGGCACGACACACTGCTGCACGGCTCGACCGAGGCGCTGCGCACCCACAACGAACGGATGGCCCAACTGGAGGGCGAGTATCTGCGCCGCCACCCGCGCCGGCCGGTCGTCTCGGGCCGTACGCGCGAAGGCGCGCGGGATCGAGGGCCGGCGACGACATGAGATCCGGCGCGACCGCGGGGAGGCGTGCGCTGCTCGACCGGCACGCCGAGGCCCAGGACCTCTTCGGCGCGCGGGTCCACGCCGTCCGGGACGACCAGTGGGGGGCGGACACGCCCTGCGCCGAGTGGTCGGTCCGCGACCTCGTCAACCACCTCGTCTCCGAGCAGCTGTGGGTGCCCTCGCTGGTCCGGGACGGCTGCATGATCGAGGAGGTCGGCGACACGTTCGGCGGGGACCTGCTGGGGTCCGACCCCGCGGCCTCCTGGGACACCGCCGCGCACTCCGCGCGGGAGGCGCTCTCGGCGCCCGGTGCGCTGGACCGCACGGTCCACCTGTCGTACGGCGACACCCCGGCGACCGCGTACTGCGCCCAGATGGCCGCCGATCTCGTCGTGCACGCGTGGGATCTTTCGCGGGCGATCGGGGCGGACGAGCGGCTGCCGGGGGAGCTGGTGCGGTTCGCGGTGGACGAGATCGCTCCGTACGCCGGTGATCTGGAGAAGAGCGGGCTGTTCGCGGCGCCGGTGGCTCCGCCGGTGGGGGCGGACGCGCAGACCAGGTTGTTGTGTCTGCTCGGGCGGAGGCCCTAGCGCCGGAGGCATGAGGGCCGGTTCGGGGGTGGGGGTGGTGGTGCGTCGCGGGGTGCGGGTGCGTCGTGGTTGCTCGCGCAGTTCCCCGCGCCCCTGAAAGCAGAGGGGGCGCCCCTTGTTGCGAGGGGCGCCCCCATCGTGATCAGCAGCGGGTCGGTGGGCGGTTCCAGTGGCGGTGGGCCGCTATCGCCGTGATGAACTCCCTGGTGAAGTCGTCGCTCGCGGTGCCCTGGGCGGTGTCCGTGACCACGCCCCGGTCCGCGACCACGTGGTGGAACTCGGAGGAGAGGCGGACCCCCTCGGGCTGGAGCGCGGCGAGGATGCCGACGCCGGAGCCGAGGGCGCCGATCGGTTTGCCGTGGCGGTAGGCGTCTCGGACGAAGCGCATGGCGTCGGGATCGGTCGACGGGGACGGTGTGGCGACGGGACCGCCGGGCAGCAGGACCGCGTCGTACAGGACCGACGCCACCGTCGGCAGGGCCCGGTCCACGGTGTACTCGGCGCCGTCCGCCCCGCGTACCGTGCCGTCCTGGGCGGCCAGGGCCTCGACGACGGCGCCCTCGGCGGCCAGGGCCTCCCGCACACTCGTCACCTGCTCGGCGTCCACCCCGTCGGCCACCAGCACGGCGATCTGCCGGGTGCGGAGGGAACCAGGGCCGCGCTGCGCCTCCAGGCTGAGGGCCCGCGAGGCGAGCTTGTACGCCACCGGCTCGGCGTCCGACGGGACGGGCACCCCGATGCCCTTCGCCACCTCGGCCGCCAACTCCGGGTCCACCTTGGTCAGTTGCTCCACCGTGCGGGCACGGACGGAAAGGGCGCCGACCTTGCCCAGCTCGAAGCGGAAGGCGTCCACGATGTGCTGCTTCTCCCAGGGGGCCATGCTGTTCCAGAACATGGCCGGCTGGCTGTGGTGGTCCTTGAAACTCTCGCTGCGGCGGCGGATCTTGGCGCCGTCGACGCGCTCGGCGAGGTGCGTGTAGGCCTGCGGGTCGACGCCCGCGTGGGCCGGGCAGCCCCCGCCGAGGGAGTTCGGGAAGTAGTTCGTGCCGCGGTGGACCGCCGACTGGTGATAGCCGTCGCGGTGGTTGGTGCGCACGGGGGCCACGGGGCGGTTCACCGGCAGCTGACTGAAGTTGGGGCCGCCGAGGCGGATCAACTGGGTGTCCAGGTAGGAGAAGTTGCGGGCCTGGAGCAGCGGGTCGTTGGTGAAGTCGATGCCCGGGACGACGTTCGCGGTGTGGAAGGCGACCTGTTCGGTCTCCGCGAAGAAATTCTCGGGGTTGCGGTCCAGCACCATCCGGCCGATCGGCCGCACCGGCACCAGCTCCTCCGGGATGAGCTTCGTCGCGTCGAGCAGATCGAAGTCGAAGGCGAACTCGTCCTCCTCCGGCACCAGTTGGACGCCGAGCTCCCACTCCGGGAACTCACCCGCCTCGATGGCGTCCCACAGATCCCTGCGGTTGAAGTCCGGGTCCCGGCCCTGGCACTCCTGCGCCTCGTCCCACACCAGCGAGTGCGTGCCCAGCTTCGGCTTCCAGTGGAACTTCACGAACGTTCCCCGCCCGTCGGCGGTCACGAAACGGAAGGTGTGCACGCCGAAGCCCTGCATCATGCGGTAGCTCCGCGGGATCGCCCGGTCGGACATCAGCCACATGATCGCGTGCAGCGTCTCCGGCTGGAGCGACACGAAGTCCCAGAGCGTGTCGTGCGCGGACGCGCCCGTCGGGATGTCGTTGTGCGGCTCCGGCTTCACCGCGTGCACGAAGTCGGGGAACTTGATCCCGTCCTGGATGAAGAAGACCGGGAAGTTGTTCCCGACCAGGTCGTAATTGCCCTCCGAGGTATAGAACTTGGTCGCGAAGCCACGTACGTCCCGCACGGTGTCCGCCGAGCCGCGCGGCCCCTGCACGGTCGAGAACCGTACGAAGACCGGGGTGCGCACCGAGGGGTCCTGGAGGAACGCGGCCCGGGTGAACTCCGCGCAGGACTCGTACGGTTCGAAGTACCCGTAGGCTCCCGCGCCCCGGGCGTGGACGACCCGCTCCGGGATCCGCTCGTGGTCGAAGTGGGTGAGCTTCTCCCGGAAGTGGAAGTCCTCCATCAGGGTCGGCCCGCGCTCACCGACGGTCAGTGAGTCGTCGGTGTGGTCGACGGCCACGCCCTGGTCGGTGGTGAGGGGGCCCGACGCCGGGTCGACCGGGTGGGCTGCCTCGCGCTGCTCCCGCTTGCGGTCCATGGGCGAGCTCATCAGGCGGCCTCCTGGGAGAACACGTCGAGGAACGCCTCACAGAACGCCTTGAGGTCGTCCGGTTTGCGGCTGGTCACCAGCTTGCCCGCGCCGTGGTCGCAGACCTTCACCTGCTCGTCCACCCAGGTGCCGCCCGCGTTGCGGATGTCCGTCCGCAGACTCGGCCACGAGGTCAGGACCCGGCCGCGCACCACGTCCGCCTCCACCAGCGTCCACGGCGCGTGACAGATCGCCGCGACGGGACGGCCCCGTTCGAAGAACGACCGGACGAACGACACGGCCTTGTCGTCCATGCGCAGGAAGTCCGGGTTGGCCACCCCGCCGGGCAGGACCAACGCGTCGAACGACTCGGCCGGAGTCTCGCCCACCACGGCGTCGACGGGGAACGTGTCCGCCTTGTCGAGATGGTCGAAGGCCTGGATCCGTCCCGACTTCGTCGACACCAGCACGGGTTCGTGACCGGCGTTCTCCGCCGCCTGCCAGGGCTCGGTCAGCTCGATCTGTTCCACACCCTCGGGTGCCGTCAGGAATGCGATACGCATGGCTGCTCGGTCTCCTCTCCTTGCCGTGTTCCTTGCGGTGTTCCGCGCCGTGCTCGGCGCCGTGTTCCGCGTCTTGTGCCGCGGTTGTCTCCGTCGCCGGTCACCGGGCCACCACACGCAGGGTGCGCAGCTCCGGGTCCGACGGATCGGGTACGTACATGCCGTGCTCCACCCCGGATCCGAGGTACTCCACGACCGCCCGGTCGATCCGTTCGCCCGGACAGATCACCGGCACCCCCGGCGGATAGGGGCTGGCGGGCTCCGCGGCCACCCGGCCCACCGCTTCCTCCAACGGCACCTGCTCCACCGGCCCGAAGAACGCGTCGCGGGGGAGCATCACGCTCTCCAGCTCCAGCTCCTCCGGTTCGGGCAGCCGCATGTCCGGCCGCGGCGGCAGCGACTCGCGCCGCTTCACCAGGTCCGTCAGGGCGTCCAGCAGGGCAGCGCAGCTCTCCTCCGTGTCGGCGTGGGTGAGTTGGGCGACCACACGCCGGTGGTCGCCGAGCCCGAGATCGACCCGGTGGTGCTCGCGCAACCACTCGACGGCCGCGTAGCCGCTCGTGCCGAGACCGGCGACGTCGATCACGACCATCAGCGGGTCGTACGCGAACGCCCGCCCGGGACCGGTGAGTTCGTCGTCGGCTAGCGGGACGAGTCCGGGCAGCGCGGCCACCTCCGTACGCAGCCGGGCCGCCAACCTCAGCGCCTGATCGAGGAGTTCATGGCCGCTCTCCACCATCTGCCGCCGCCAGCCGTCCAGCGCCGCCCACATCAGGACCGACGGGCTGGTGGTGTTGAGCAGATCGCCGCGGAGCCTGAGCACGGCCGGATCGACCAGGTCGCCCCGCAGATGGAAGACCGAGCCCTGCTCCAGGCCCGCGCCCATCTTGTGCACCGACGTCACACACAGGTCGGCACCCGCGTCCATCGCCCAGCTCGGCAGGGCCTCGTGGAACGGCAGATGGGCGCCCCACGCCTCGTCGACGATCAGCGGCCGGCCGTGCGCGTGACAGACCTCCGCGATCGCGGCGATGTCCGCACAGGTGCCGTACGCCGTGGGCGTGACCAGCAGCATGCCCTTCGCGTCGGGCGCCCGCTCGAAGGCCTCGGCGACCTGCTCGGGGCCCGGCGGATGCGACAGCGCGTGCTCGGCGTCCCAGCGCGGGCGCACCCACACCGGTTCGACGCCCGCCAGGATCACGCCCGCGATCACCGATTTGTGGGCGTTGCGCGCGATCAGCAGCTTCTCGTGCGGCCCGGCGACCGCCAGCATCGACGCCTTCACCGACAGGGAGCTGCCGCAGGTGGAGAAGTACGCACGGTCCGCGTCCACCGCGTCCGCCATCAGCTCCTCGGCGCGCTCCAGGACCCGGCCCGACATCCGCCGGTCGTCCAGCCCGTTGAGGGCGAGCACGTCCGAGGCCAACACATCGGGGCCGAGCGTGAGCGCGACCCGCGCGTCCACACCCGTACCGCCCTTGTGACCGGGCGGCGAGAAAGCCCGACGCCCGCCGCGCCGGTAGCGCTCCAGCGCCTCCAGGACGGGGTTGGAGTTGCTTGGCAAGGATTGCGTACGAGGTCGCATTAGCTCGATCGTGTGAGGGTCGGCTTTCAGGCTTGCGGTGCGTTGGGCTGTTTGGATTAACGTGGCTGTGCGACCTGGGACACCGGGTACGGCGTCAGCGTGCGGGGCCCCCGTTCCACCAGAGGATGGAACAGGGCCTCCCCGTCGCCTCTGGCTGTATCCACCTGGCCAGGTCGCGTAGGGAACCGGCCTCCCGGGCCAGGACCACGCACAGGATGCGTGTCGCCACCCGGGGGCGAGTACGCCGGGGACCAGCTCGCCCAAGACCGTTCGGGGCGCGCGGCTGAACGGACTCACTCCCGCTCAGTCCACAGGAACGGTACGGGAGTGATCGGGCCACTGCTCGGTGCTCACGCTGTCGTCGTCCATGATCTCCGTGCCGGTCGCTGTCCGACGTGGGGTGGTGATGTCTGAGGTCGGGGCCGTCCCCGCGGTGGTCGTGAAGGGCTTGCCGGTCCCCGGTCCGGTCCCGGAGCGTGGGTCCGTTCCCGGCCAGGGGTCCGGTTCCGCCCGGCTGATGTGGGCGAGGGGCGAATCGGGGTCCTGGGCGACGGCCAGGTCGCCGAGGCTGACCATGCCCACCGGGTGTCCGTCCTCCACGACGGGCAGCCGGCGTATCGCGTGATCGCACATCAGCTCGACCGCGGCGGACACGGCCTCGTCCGGAGCGACCACGACCGGGTTCGGGGTGCAGACGGCCTGGGCGCTCACCGTCAGCGGGTCGGCCCCGTCGGCGACGGCCCGCAGGGTGATGTCGCGGTCGGTCAGGACCCCGATCACGTGCCCGTCGGCGGCGACCAGCACATCCCCGACGTCCTGGGCGCGCATCAACTGCGCCGCCTCCACGAGCGAGGCGTCCGGGCGGACCGCCACCACCCCTGGCGTCATGACTTCCCTCACGAACTCGGCCATGGTCTCCCGGCCTTTCGTCGCTCCGCCCCGACCGCGGGGGGCACGCCCGCGTCGGCGTGACCCTGCCCGCAGTACCCGAGCGCGGGGGGCCTATGTGTCCCCGTCATGTGCGGATTCCGTGGTGTCCGCCGGAGGCCGTGCGGCCCCGCCCCCGCTCTCCCCGGTCGCCTCGCCGTCGTCGTCCTGCGCCTGCACCACCGCCTCCGCGAGCCGGTGGGCCGAGTCGTAGCGCGCCTTGTGCGGCAGCCGCTCCAAGGGCGCCACGAGCCCGTCCGGGGCGTGCCGGTCCCGCAGGACCCGGATCAGCTCGGCGGGGCGCGCCGGGAACGACGTACGGCCCAGGACCCGGGCCAGGTCCAGCCGCAGCGCCTCCACCCGTGCGGGCGCCCGGCTCGGCGTCACCGGCCCGTACGCCACCTCCGGGTCGTCCTCGGCGTAGGGCTCGGGGTCGTTCCATTCCTCCGTGCGGGTGGGATGCCCCGAACGGAGCAACCCCTGCAGTTCGTGCTTCATCTCGTCGTCGCGGTGGGCGCTCAGCCGGTCGCTGCCTCGCTGCATGACTCCCCTCCAGATGGGTTGGTGGCCCCCGCGTACCCGAACGCCCGGCACCGACACGGGGACCCAGGGATCTCACGCGGGGCCGTCGTCCTTCGCGCGGGTGCCCGGCAGGAACTCCTGCACCTTCGCCTTGAAGCCCTGCTTGACCATGGACGCCCGGTCGGCGTCGCCCTTGAGGATCGAGGCGGCCGTGGACTCCATCTGCTCCCAGGTCGCGTGCGGCGGGATCGGCGGCACCGCCGGATCGGTGAGGAACTCGACGACGGCGGGCCCGTCCGCCGCGAGGGCCGCCCGCCAGCCGGCCTCCACGTCCTCGGGCTTCTCCACCCGGATGCCGGTCAGTCCCAGCGAGCGAGCGAAGGCGGCGTACTGGACGTCCGGCAGCTCCTGCGAGGGCAGGAACGACGGCTCGCCGCCCATCGCCCGCAGCTCCCACGTCACCTGGTTGAGGTCGTGGTTGTTCCAGACGGCCACCACCAGCCGAGGGTCCTCCCAGCGGTCCTGGTACTTGGCCGCCGTGATCAGCTCCGCCATGCCGTTCATCTGCATCGCCCCGTCCCCGACCAGGGCGATCGCCGGCCGGTCCGGGTGCGCGAACTTCGCGCCGATGGCGTACGGCACCCCGCAGCCCATCGTCGCCAGCGTGCCCGACAGAGAACCGCGCATACGCCCCCGCATGGTGATGTGGCGGGCGTACCAGTTCGCCGCCGAACCGGAGTCCGAGGAGATGATCGCGTCGTCCGGCAGCAGCGGATCGAGGGCGTGGGCCACCAGCTCGGGGTTGATCGGGTCGGCCGACAGCTCCGCCCGGCGTGCCGTCACCTCGCGCCAGCGCGCCACCCCCGCGCACACCTCGTCGTACCACTCGCGGCCCCGCTCCGGATCGATCAGCGGGATCAGCCGCTCCAGCGTCGCCTTCGCGTCGCCGACGAGGTTCACCTCGTACGGGTAGCGCATACCGACCATGTGCGGGTCGATGTCGATCTGCACGGCCCGCGCCTTGCCGAAGTCCGGCAGGAACTGCGAGTACGGGAAGGACGAGCCGATCGTCAGCAGGGTGTCGCAGTCCCGCATCAGCTCGTACGAGGGCCGCGTGCCCAGCAGTCCGATCGAGCCGGTGACGTACGGCAGTTCGTCGCTCAGCGCGTCCTTGCCGAGGAGCGCCTTGGCGACACCCGCGCCGAGCAGTTCGGCGATCCGGGCCACCTCGGCGCGGGCCCCGGCGGCGCCCTGCCCGATGAGGATCGCGACCTTGTCGCCGGCGTTCAGGATCTCGGCGGCCCGCTCCACCGACTCGGTCGACGGCACCGCCGTCCAGGCCTCGCCGCCCAGGCTGGAGGGGACCATCTTGAACTCGTGGGTCGGCGCCGAGTACTCCAGCTCCTGCACGTCACCGGGGATGATCACGGCCGTCGGCGCGCGGCGGGCGTACGCGGTGCGGATCGCCCGGTCGAGGACGTTCGGCAGCTGCTCGGGCACGGTCACCGTCTCGACGAAGTCCGAGGCCACGTCCTTGAACAGGGTGTGCAGGTCGACCTCCTGCTGGTAGGAGCCGCCCATCGCGCTGCGGTGCGTCTGGCCGACGATCGCCAGCACCGGCACATGGTCCAGCTTGGCGTCGTACAGGCCGTTGAGCAGATGGATCGCGCCCGGACCCGACGTCGCCGCGCACACCCCGAGCCGACCGGAGAACTTGGCGTACCCGACCGCCTGGAACGCGGACATCTCCTCGTGCCGGGACTGGATGAACCGCGGCCGGTCCTCGGCCCGGCCCCAGGCCGCGAGCAGCCCGTTGATCCCGTCCCCTGGATAGCCGAATACCTGTTCGACTCCCCATTCGCGCAGCCTCCGCAAGATGTGATCGGCGACGGTGGTGCTCATACTGGACCTCCCGGGGTGTGGTCTCCCGAGCGAGTCACCCGCGGGCGGAATGGAAAACCCCGAATGTGTTTGCCGAGCATGATCCGGGGCAGGCGCATAACAGTGCTTCGGACAGGAGGCACGTCCGTGGAAGTGGCGATTTCTCCCTCACGGGTGTGCTGTCCATGAGCACGCCCGCGCCCCCACGGTGACCGTCCATCCCAGAGGCACCTTCCAGGGAGTTGCGACGCACCATGCGTACCCAGGCGAAGCACCATCCGCACGACGACGCCCCCGACACCGCTGAGGCCTTCCGCCGACTGGCCGCGCTTCCGCCCGGTCAGCAGCGGGACACCCTGCGTGAGCAGATCATCGAGGCGTGGCTCCCCATGGCCGAACGGCTCGCGGGCCGGTTCCGCAACCGCGGCGAAAGCTACGACGACCTCCGTCAGGTGGCCTCGCTCGGCCTCGTCAAGGCGGTCGACCGCTACGACCCCGAGCTGGGCAACGCCTTCGAGAGCTATGCCGTACCCACCGTCACCGGCGAGATCAAGCGGCACTTCCGGGACCACATGTGGACCCTGCACGTGCCGCGCCGGGTCCAGGACCTGCGCAACCGCGTGCGGTTCGCCAGTCAGGACCTGTCCCAGACGATCTCCGGGCGGCGGCCCACCGTCGCGGAGATCGCGGCCCACGCGAACATGAGCGAGGAGGACGTCCAGGTCGGACTGGAGGCCCTGGAGAGCTTCACGGCGCTGTCGCTGGACGCGGAGCTGCCGGGGAGCGAGGACGGCTACTCGCTGAGCGACGCGCTGGGGTCGCCCGATCCCGCGCTGGACACGGTCGTGGACCGGGAGGCCGTCAAGCCCCGGCTGGCCGCGCTGCCGGAGCGGGAGCGGGCGATCCTCTACATGCGGTTCTTCGGCGACATGACGCAGAGCCGGATCGCCGAACAGCTGGGGATCTCGCAGATGCATGTGTCGCGGTTGATCAGCCGGTGCTGTGATCGGCTGCGGGACCAGGTGATGAAGGACGCGGTGTAGCTCCGCAGGTTGGCCGGGGGCGCCGTGGGAGTGGGGAGCGTGGTCGGCCGCGGGTTCGTCGTGGCTGGTCGCGCGGTTCCCCGCGCCCCTTACGGGGCGCGGCCCCGGCTACCTGGTCCGGGTCTGCATCGCCAGGGCTATGTGGCGGGACATCGTGTCCATCGCCTGGGCCTCGGCCATCGAGAAGGCCAGGCGGGCGCCTGAGCGGAAGAGGGTCAGGACGCCCTTGACCGGGCCTTCCGGGAGTGCCAGGGGCACCGCCAGCAGGGAGGTCACGTCGGCCTTCACCAGGACGGGGGCCCCGGAGCCGTCGTGGCCGAAGGCGGCCGGGTCGGCGGGGCGGATCTGGAGAGCGGGGGAGCCGCCTCGGGCGGCCGTGACGACGAGGGGACAGGTGGCGGGGTCCTGGGACACCAGGAGCTTCGCCGCCTCCTCCGAAGGGGCCAGCACCGTCGAGCGCGCGAGGCCGGGGCTCACCGTGTCGGCGACCACCCAGTCTGCGAAGCGGCCGTGCAGGACACGGGCCGCACGATCGAGGGCCGCGCCGGCGGGCGCCGTGAGCAGGGCCGTGGTCATCGCGTCGACGAGGTCCATCAGGGCCGCGTGACGGGTGGTCTCGGTGAGATTGGGCAACGGCCGCAGCGGCTCGACGGTCGGCATCCGGTGCCCGGCCGGCTGGAGGACGACCAGGACGGTGTTGCGCGGCTCGCCGCTGCCGGGGCGCAGCTTGGTGAGCGTGGCACGGACCGGCAACGACGGGCGCTGCTGCAGATGGACGCTGAGACTGCGGTCCCCCTCGCCCCGGGCCACGGCGGCCGCCTGGGACCGGAACGCCCCCCGGTCGGAATGGGCGAGGAAACCGCTGAGCGGACGGCCCGTCGCATAACCGGACTGTACGCCGGTGAAGGCGGTCGCGGCCCGGTTGAGGCGCCGCACCACCGTCTCCCGGTCCACCAACACCACCGGCAGCGGCAGGCTTTGGAACACGGTCTTCAGCAACTGGTGTTCCTGCGCGGCGGACGAGGTGCCGCCGACCGGCCCCGAGGCGGTCAGCCGCTCGTACCACGGCCACAACTGGGCCGCGACATGGTCGAGTTCGAAGAAGGCCGCGTCCAGGACCGTCGGGAGATCTCCCGTCGGTACCGAGCGTGCTGCCTTGAGCTCAGCGACACGGCGTACGAAATCCGCGAGTTCCTCACCGAATTCGTCCGTCTGCGTCATGCGACGAACGTAGCGCCTGACGGGCGGTGAGGCACGGCCGGACCGAAAGCCGAAGAATCGTTTTCCGCGCGGGTGCGTGGGAAGGCGATCGGAGGAGGAGGGTGCATCATGCCGGAAAGCGAACAACTCGGCCGCGTGGTAGGGGAGTCGGCGGAATCCGCACATCCGGGCAGGAGGCTCTCCGAACTCGTCGAGCAGGCCGCCCGCTGCACCCAGGACTGCTGCGGCGCCAGCGGCATGGTGTCCGACAGCGGCACCGAGCAGCCGGCCGCGGTCACCCACCCCGACCTCGCCGGACTCGTCGCCGTCCAACTGCACTCGGGTCACGGACCGCTCCCGGCCGCGCTGGAGCGCGGTGAGCCCGTCGACTCCGCCGATCTGCTGCGGGAGGAACGCTGGCCGGAGTACCGGGCGGTGGCCCTCGACGCGGGCGTACGGTCCAGCATCACGCTCCCCTTCAGGCGCTCCGGGCTCACCGTGACCCTCAGCCTCTACAGCTTCCGCCCCCATGCTCTGGAGGACGCCCCGCACGGTCCGGCGCGCGCCCTCGGCGACCTCGCGGCGACCTGCATCGTCCGCGACCGCTCCTACCGGGCCGCCCTCACCGAACTCGACCAGCTCGGCGCCGCCCTGCGCTCCCGCCCCGTCGTCGACCAGGCCTGCGGCATGGTCATGCACGTCCTCGGCTGCGACGCGGACGCCGCGTTCACCGTCCTGCGCCGCATCTCCCAGGGCACCAACCGCAAACTCTCGGACGTCGCGTCGGCCGTGGTCGAGAAGCGGGGCAGGGGCCTGGAAAAGGAACTGGTCTCCCTCTCCGACTGAGTCGAACCGAAGCGCGCCCCGAAGGGGCGCGGGGAACTGCGCGACCAGCCACGACGAACCCGCGGCCGACAACGAACCCCACAGCCCCGGCGCCCACCGGCTCAACCCAGCGGAGCGCACCGTCACCCGGTCGGCCCCCCGTGTCCCGCGAATGGTGCCCGGCGGCGCGCGCCCCGCCGGGCTCGGCGCTCTGATGGACGCGGGGCACGGCGGTCGTGCCCCCACCCCGCCGGAGCCGGCCGAAGGAGTCCCATCCATGCCCCCGCCCACGCGTCCGCCCATGCGCCGCAGAGCCCGTGTCCTGTCCGCCACCGCCCTGATCGGCGTCGTCCTGGGCGCCGCCGCCCCGACCGCCCACGCGGATCCCGCGGCCGAGGTGAACCCGCAGTCCGTCGAACCGGGCGGCACCCTCACCTTCTCCGTCGCCTGCGACCCGACCGGCGGCACCGCCCCCGAGACCATCGACGCCAGCTCACAGGCGTTCGAACAGGGCACCGTCACGCTGCAACGCCTCCCGGGCGACGGCGACTCCGCCGCCGGCCCCTCCTACCAGGGCACGGCGAAGATCGCGCCCGCCGCGGACTTCGAGACCGGCGTCGACGCGGCGGCCCCGGCCACCGAGTGGGGCGTCGACGGCGTGTGCCCCGGGGCCCCCGGCGGCGAGGGCAAACAGTGGAGCGCCGCGTTCGACGTCTCCGTCGGCGGCGACCAGTCCTGGTCCACCCACCAGCCCTCGCACCAGCCGACCCATCAGCCCACGCACCAGCCCTCCCACGACTCCACCCACCAACCGGCCCCGGTCCAGCGGGGCGTCCACGCGGGCGACGGCGGTGCCTTCACTGACTCCGTCCCCGCCATGGTCGCCGGTGGCCTCCTCGTCGCGGGAGCGCTCGGCGCGGCCGTGCACCGGCTGCGCCGCCGGGACCGTTGGACGCCGTGAGCGTGTGACCGGCGCAACCCGTACCGGGGCCCATGGGGCGCGTGAGCCTGGGTACTGACAGGCCGAGGGTGCGCGCGACGCCGGCCGTGTTCGACACGGCACGCCGACGCACCCCGACGCACGAGGGAGCATCATCGACATCCCGGAGCGATCCCGGAGGGGTGAGCGCCGGGCCACGCACCAGGAGCGGGCGGAGGCACATATGCGGCGGACGGATCCGGAAGGACACGGTCCGGTCCGCTACGGCCCGCCCCTTCCCACCCAGGGACTGCCCGTCCTGCCCGAACTGACCGCCGTCCTCTCCGCCGCGGCGGGCCGCCCCGACCCCGTCCCCCTCGGTGGTGATCCCGCCCTCCTGGACGCCGCCTGCGGCTACTGGGACCGACGCGGACTGGCCACCACCCGGGACCGGGTCCTCGCCGCCCCCGGCGCTCCCGCCCTGCTTCTCGCCCTGACCGCCGCGATCGGCGGCGACGTGCTGCTGCCTCGGCCGTGTGCCGCCTGGTGGGAGCCGCAGGCGCGGGCGCTCGGGAGATCCGTCTTCCACGTGGCCACACCCGCCGAGTGCGGGGGCGTGCCGGACCCGTACGCGCTCCTGGAGACCGTCCGCAGGATCCGGGCCGAGGGAGGCGATCCCCGGCTGCTCGTGCTGTGCGTCGCCGACGACCCGACCGCGACCGTGGCTCCGCCCGAACTGGTGCACGAGACCATGGAGGCGGCCCTGGGGGAGGGGCTGCACCTGGTCAGCGACGAGACCTGGCGCGACACCGTGCACGACCCGCACGACACCGTGCTGTTCAGCCCCGCCGAGATGGTGCCGGACCGGGTCACCGTCGTCGCCGACCTCGCCGGCGCCTTCCTGCCGGCCGGCTGGCCGGCCGCCGTCGCCCGCTTCCCGGGGGACGGGGGCGGTGCGGGGCTGCGCGACCGGGTCCTGGACGTGCTCACCGCGCTGGGCGCCCGGGTCGCCACCCCGGTCGCGGCGGCCGCCGCGCACGCCCTCGACGAGCCCGCCCCCGTCACCGAACGGCTCGCCACCGCCGTACGCCTGCACGCGCGTCTCGCCGACGCCGCGCACCGGGCCGTGGTGGCCGCCGGGGCGCTCGCCCTGCCGCCGCGCGCCGGGCGGCATCTGTACGCCGACCTCGCCCCGCTGCGCTCGGCCCTCGCCGGGCACGGCGTCGGCGACGCCCAGGAGGCGGAGGACTTCCTCACCGACCGGCTCGGGATGCCCGCGCCCGGCGGTCACCGGTTCGGGGACGACCTCGGGGCGCTGCGCGTCCGGCTGTCGACCGACGCGTTCCTCGGCACCACCGACACGGAGCGCGCCCAGGCCCTGGCCGCGCCGGACCCCCTGGAACTCCCGCATGTGGAACGGGCGTTGGCCCACCTCGGCGCGACCTTGGAGGACCTGCGATGACCCTCCCCTCCGAGTCGAGCACCACCACCTCCACGACCACCCGCACCACCCCCACGACGACCCCCTTCCCCCCGCTCGCGGAGCCCCGCCCGCTCGGTGAGCCGCGCCGGTGGCCGCGGTCGTTCGCCGACCGGCTCACCACGCCCCTCCCCGGGCTGAAGGCGTTCGCGCGGTTCGCCCGGGAGGGCTCGGTACGGCCCGGGGCCGACGGGCTCGCCGACATCCCTCGACTGCCGTACGAGCCGGGCCCGTTGCCGAGCGTGGACGCCCGCACCGTCGCCGTCTCCTGGGCGGGGCACGCGAGTTGGGTGGTGCGGATCGGCGGGCTGACCGTCCTCACCGACCCCGTCTGGTCCCGCCGCATCCTGGGCACCCCGGCACGGATCACCCCCGTGGGCGTCGACTGGGACGCGCTGCCCCGCGTGGACGCGGTCGTCATCAGCCACAACCACTACGACCACCTCGACGCCCCCACCCTGGCCAGACTCCCGCGCCGGACCCCGGTGTTCGTGCCCGCCGGGCTCGGCCGCTGGTTCCGGCGGCGCCGGTTCGACCGGGTCACCGAGCTGGACTGGTGGGAGGCGGCCGAACTCGACGGCGTCCGCTTCGACTTCGTACCGGCCCACCACTGGTCCAAGCGCACCCTCACCGACACCTGCCGCTCCCTGTGGGGCGGTTGGGTCCTCACGGCCCCCGACGGCAGGCGTCTCTACTTCGCCGGCGACACCGGCTACGGCCACTGGTTCTCCCTCATCGGCCGCCGCCACCCCGGCATCGACGTCGCCCTGCTGCCCATCGGCGCCTACGACCCCCGCTGGTGGCTGAGCGACGTGCACTGCGACCCGGAGGAGGCGGTCCGCGCCTTCCTGGACCTCGGCGCCCGCCACATGGCCCCCATGCACTGGGCCACCTTCGTCCTGTCGGCCGAACCGGTCCTCGAACCCCTGAAGAGGGTGCGGGCGGCATGGCAGGCGGCCGGACTGCCCCGCGAGCACCTGTGGGACCTGCCGATCGGCGGCTCCCGCGTACTGGACTGACCGACCGGTCTCACCCGAAGCCCGAGGGCTCAGCCGACGACCCGGCGCCACACACTCGGCGCCACACTGATCAGCACCGTCAACACGACCGCCGCCAGCACCCCTTCCCACGGCTCCTTGAACAGGGACCCGCCCAGGATGCCGATCAACTGGTACGTCACGGCCCACGCGAGGCACGCCGGCAGGTTCCCCCGGGCGAACCGCCGCAACGGCATCTTCGCCAGCAGACAGGCCAGCATCACCGGGATGCGCCCGGCCGGCATCAGCCGGGACAGCACCAGCACGGCCACCCCGTGGTCGTCGAGCTTGGCCTGCGCCTGGCTCAGCCGGTCCTCCGGCGCCCGGCGGCGGATCGCCTCCAGCCAGCGCGAACCGTTCTTGGAACCCATCCCGCGCCGCCCCAGCCAGTACAGCGCGATGTCCCCGAGGAACGCGGCGACCGACGCCACCACGAACACCATCAGCAGCGAGAGCGGCGCCGTCTGATGGAACGCCACCACGGCCGCCGAACTGACCAGCGCCCCCGTCGGCACCACTGGCACCAGCGCTCCGACCAGCACCAGCAGGAACAGCGTGGGGTAGCCGATCGCTTGTTGGGTGGACGCGTACGGCACGGGGGTGCTCACGGCGGCCAGGACGATCACCGAGCCTCCCTCGCGACCACGGCGACCCGCGTCGGCGGGCGTCTCATCGCGCCACCCCCGGTCGTACGCTCTCCCCATGCCCCAGCCGGTGCACGGCCACCTCGGGAGCCCGTGTGGCGGCGAGGCGCACGAACTCCTCGCCGGGGGCGTGGAATTCATGGGGGCGCACGGCGTCCATGCCGATCGGCCAGTACGTGCCGTAGTGCACCGGAATCGCGCTCCGGGGCGCGAGCAGCGCAAGCGCCTCCGCCGCGCGCCCCGCGTCCAGATGCCCCTCGCCGAGGTACGGCCCCCAGCCGCCGACCGGGAGCAGCGCCACGTCGACCGGCCCGACCTCCTTGGACATCGTCTCGAACAGCCCGGTGTCCCCGGCGAAGTACGTCCGCGCCTCGCCCTCGACGACGAAGCCGAGGGCGGGCGAACGATGCGGCCCGACCGGCAGCCGCCGTCCGTCGTGCCGGGCGGAGACAGCGCGTACGACCAGGTCACCGACCCTGACCTGGTCCCCGGGCACCGCTTCGGACAGCCGCAGATGCGCCAGCCTGCGCAACCCCGGCACCTGGCGCGGCGCGCCCTTCGGCACCACGACCCGGGTCCCCGGGGCGAGCCGCGCCAGGGAGGGGACATGCAGATGATCGGCGTGCAGATGCGACACCAGCGCGACGTCCGCGACCGCGGCCGCCGGCGGAGGGGGCGCGCCCCGGCGCCTTCTCAGATGCGCGAGCCGGCGCGCGAACAGGGGGTCCGTCAGCACCCTCGTTCCCGAGTCCTCCACGGTGCAGGTCGCATGACCCCACCAGGTGATCTCCACCGGCACTCCGTTCGCCTCCTTCGCGCTACTCCCCCGAGCCTACGGGCTGGAGTAGGGTCTGCGGCCTGAGCCCGTCCGGTGGATCATGCCGTGGGCGGGCATGCCGGTTCCGGCGTCCGCGGTTCGCTCCGCAGGACGGGGCGCGGACCCGGGGGAGGGGGGAACAGCATGGGAGACATGGGAGACAGGAGCGGCGTCTCCGGCGTGGCGTGCCAGGACGCGGCTCAGGGGCGCGGCGCGGTGGCGGGGGGCGCGGCGGGACGCGGCGCGGCGGGTCGCGGCGCCGTGGTGCGCGTCGCGGCGATAGCGAGCCTGACGCCGCTGGAGGAACTGGAGGCGGATCCGTTCCTGGTCGACTCCCGCAGCCAGTACGCCATGTGCGCCCGCTGGGCGGCCGAGCGCGGCTACGTGGTGACGCGCGAGCTGCTCGTGCGAGGTCTGCGCCCCGATCACTGCGCCCTCTGGGCCGATGTCGACGCCGGTCTGGTCGATCTCTTCGTCGCCCCCAGCCGCCGCGTCCTGGAACGCGCCCTGGCCTCCGTCGACGAGTTCACCGCCGAGTGCGTCCGACGCGGCATCCGCGTCGAGACCGTCGGCCACGCCGAACCCGCCTACGACGCCCAGATGAAGGCCCACGTCCACCGCCGCCTGTCGATGCCGACGGCGGGCTACGACGGCCGCTGAGCGCCCCGTCAGGGGCGCGGGGAACTGCGCGACCAGCCACCGACGCCCTGCGGCCCGCGAAGTACGGCAAGCCCTGACCCCTCCCCGGCCCTCCGAGAGCCGTGCCCCCGTGCCACCCCGAAATGCCACCCCGGCGCCCCCACCCCCTATGACAGGCTGACCCCAGGATCGTGACGGTAAAGGTGGCCAGAACGTGGGCGGTGGTCGTTGGCGGAGGGTGCTGAGCGGGATCTGGCGCATGCTCGCCGTATGGGCGGTGTCCACGCTGACCATGCTCGTGCTCGCGGGCGCGCTGCCCGACTTCCGGCTCCGGTCCGAGAGCGATGAGAGCGCCACACAGATCGCCGTGACCGCGGCGTTCGGCGCCGGCGCGTTCGGTCTGCTGTCCTCGCTCGTGTGGCCGCTGCTGGTGCGGGCCCTGCTGCTGGTCCCGGCGCTCGTCCTCGGCCTGCTCGTCTTCTTCCTCAACGGCTCCCTGCTCCTCCTCGCCCTGCGGCTCAACCCCTCCGGCCAGGGCGCGGCCGCGCCCGAGACCGCCGTGGTCGTGGCCGCCGTGATGTCCGCCGTCGCCTCCGCCACCGGCGGTGCCCTCGCCGTGCGGGACGACGACGCCTACCGGCGCCGGCTGTACCGCCTGGCCTACCGCCGCCGCAGGCACGCCGACGGCCGCCCGGGGCCCGCCGGACCCGGCACCGTCTTCCTCCAGCTCGACGGCGTCGGCCACGACGTGCTGGAGGCGGCGACGGAGAAGGGGCTGATGCCGACCGTGGCCGAGTGGCTGGGCCTCGCGCCGCCGCCCGCGTCGGCCGGCACCGCCCGCCCCCGGCCCACGCACCGGCTCACGCCGTGGCGCACCGACTGGTCCAGCCAGACCGGCGCCAGCCAGCTCGGCATCCTGCACGGCACCAACCACGACGTGCCCGCCTTCCGCTGGTACGAGAAGGACACCCGCGAGGTGATGGTCTGCAACCGGCCCTCCAGCGCCGCCGAACTCCAGCGCAGGGCCGTCGAGCGCACCGGCGACGGCGGACTGCTGACCGTCGACGGCGCCAGCCGCGGCAACCTCTTCAGCGGCGGCGCCGAGCAGCTCGCTCTCGTCCTGTCGATGGCGGCCCGCCGGGGCCGGCGCAACCGGTCCCGCGCCGGGTACTTCGCCTACTTCTCCGACCCGGCCAACGCCGTCCGCACCGCCATGTCCTTCGTCGCCGACGTCCTGCGGGAGATCGGCCAGTCCACCCGGGCCCGGTTCGCCCAGCAGCGCCCCCGCGTCAAGCGCGGCGGGCTCTACCCGTTCATCCGCGCCTTCGCGACCGTCGTAGAGCGCGATGTCGTCGTCGCCGCCGTGATCGGGGACATGTTCGCGGGCCGCGCGGCGATCTACGCGGACCTGGTGGCGTACGACGAGGTCGCGCACCACTCCGGACCGCACAGCCGGGACGCCGCGAAGATCCTCGAGCGCCTGGACCGTTCCCTCGCGCTGATCGCCCAGGTCGCCGAACACGCCCCGCGCGCCTACCGGATCGTCCTCCTCTCCGACCACGGCCAGACCCCCGGCGAGACCTTCCTCGGCCGCTACGGCCTCACCCTCGGCGACCTGGTCCGCGCCGGCTGCGGCCTGCCCGTCCCGCGCCGCGCCCAGCGCACCCACAGCGGCGCCGAGGCCCGCGCGGCGGTCCGGGCCGCGCTGCGCATCCCCGTGGAGGAGGGCGTCGAGGAGTACCGCCCCACCCGTCGCTCCGAGCCCATCACCCTGGCCTCCGGCAACCTGGGCCTCGTCTCCTTCCCGGACGTCTCCCACCGGCTGAGCCGCGAGGAGATCGACGCCCGCCACCCCGCCCTGCTCTCCACCCTCGCCAACCACCCCGGCATCGGTTTCGTCCTCGTCCGCAGCGAGGAGCACGGCGGCGTCGTCCTCGGCGCGCACGGCGCGGAGATCCCGATCGACGAACTCAGCGACGAACACCCGGGCCCCCTGGCCGACTTCGGCCCCGGCGCCGCCGACGCCGTACGCCGCACCCACGGCTTCCCCCACACCGCCGACATCATGGTCAACTCCTGGTACGACCCCACCGACGGCGAGGTCCTCGCCTTCGAGGAACAGATCGGCTCCCACGGAGGCCTGGGCGGCTGTCAGTCCCGCCCCTTCCTGATGTCCCCCCTGGCCCTCTCCGCCCCGGCCGAGGAGAACGAGGACCTGGTCGGCGCGGAACACATCCACCGGGTACTCAGAAGATGGCTACGGGAGGCGAACGGCCCCCAAGTACCCCTGGCCCACGGCAGCGCGCCCCTCAGGGGCGCGGGGAACTGCGCGACCGGCCACGACGAACCCGCGCCCGCCCCCGAACAGAACCCGGCAGACGCATAGGCGCCCCGCCCCACAAAAATTCGGCTGCGCTCCGGCGAAGCGGTCACCCACACTGTCCGCAACGTCCGCAGGACCAACCCCTGGAGCCCCCGCCTTGCAGGCAGCCGTCACCGTCACCCCCTCCCGCATCCCCGAGCTGCTGCTCGGCCTCGCCACCGTCCGCCCCGTCTTCGTCTGGGGCGCCCCCGGCATCGGAAAGTCCTCCCTCGTACGGGACTTCGCCGAGTCGCTGGGCCTGGAGTGCGTGAGCCTCCTCGGTACGCAGCTCGCGCCGGAGGACCTGATGGGCGTGCCGCAGATCCGCGACGGCCGCTCCGTGTTCTGCCCGCCGGAGGCGATCGCCCGCGACGAGCCGTACTGCCTGTTCCTGGACGAGCTGAACGCGGCCACCCCGGATGTGCAGAAGGCGTTCTACTCGCTGATCCTGGACCGCCGTATCGGCACCTACGAGCTGCCGAAGGGCTCGATCGTCATCGGCGCCGGCAACCGGGCCACCGACAACGCCCTCGCCCGTCCCATCGCCTCCGCGCTGGTCAACCGTCTCACCCACGTCCACCTCCAGGCCTCGGCCAAGGACTGGCTCGTGTGGGCGGAGGACAACGGCATCCACCCCTGGATCCTGGACCACCTCACCGACCGCCCGGACCACCTGTGGTCGAAGCCGCCGAAGAGCGAGGAGCCGTTCTCGACGCCCCGCTCCTGGCACATGCTCTCCGACGCGCTGCACTCCTTCGGGCGCGACCTCGACGAGGAGACCCTGAAGGTCCTCGCGCACGGCACGCTGACGCCCGCGCACGCGGTGGCCTTCTGCGGCTACGTCAAGATCGTGCGCAGCAGGTTCGGCATCGAGGCGATCCTCAAGGGCGAGGCCGGCTGGCCCCACCGCGTGGAGGACCGCGACCTGCTGTACTACCTCGCCGACTCGTTCCGCGGGCGGCTGATCAAGGAACTGCCGGTCAGCAAGCAGCACATGTCGGCGAACGGGCGGCAGACCGCGTACCGCGCCAAGTCCCTCCTGGTGCGGCTCGCGGAGATCTCCGTCGAGGTCGCCCAGACCGTCATCGCCGACGACAACGACGGCAATCCCGTGCTGCCCGCCTGGTTCCTGGTCGAGGCGGCCCGCGACATGCCCCGGCTGGTGGAGGCCCGCCGGTGAGCACGTCCGGTGGCAAGCGGCAGGGCGGAAAGAAGACCAAGCGCGACCTCGCCGGTGAGGCGTTCGAGGCCGGGCTGGAGGCGGTGCGCCACAACCCCGCGCTGCGGGCGGTCGGGTTCACCGTCTGCCGCACGGAGAAGTGCGACCTCGCGCCTCGCGAAGGTCTCGTCCGGGTCGACTCCGACGGCGTGCTGCACGCGCACCCCGACCGGCTCGCCGCCCCCGACGCCTGGGCCTGGGCCATCGCCCACGCCGCCGTCCACCTGGGCTTCGGGCACGTCCCGGCGGCGCAGGGCGTGCGGACCCAGCCCGACCGGTACGACCTCGCCGCCCGCTGCGTCGCCGTCAACCGGTTCCTGCTCACCTTCCCTGTGGGCCTGACGCCCGAGGACCTGCCCGCCCGCTACCCGGACGGCGACGAGGAGCGCCTCGCCGCCCGCTGGCGCCGGGACGGGCTCCCGGCTGCGTACGCGCACTGCGGCACGGCCGGTGACGAGCCCGACCAGCTCCTGCTGACCTGGCCCAAGTGGCGCGGTACGCCCACGGACTGGCAGCTCGCCTTCGCGCACGCCCTCACCCGCACGATGTCCGCCGCGATGGACATGGCGGGGGGCCGCCGCGAGTCCCTGGACGACGAGCCGATCCTCAGGCGTCCCTGGGAGAAGGCACTGAGCTGGTTCATCTCCTCCTACCCGCTGCTCGGCGGCATCGCGGCCGGTATCCGCATCGTCGCCGACGTCGAACTCGCCCACGCCCACGGCATCTCCATCGCGGCCGTCGACGCGGAGGCGGGGGAGATCTACATCAACCCGCTGCGCCAGTTCGACGACGAGGAGTGGCGCTTCATCCTCGCCCACGAGATGCTGCACGCCGCCCTGCGCCACGGCGACCGCTGCGGCACCCGCGACCCGTATCTGTTCAACATCGCCGCCGACTACGTCATCAACGACTGGCTGCGCGAGATGCGGGTCGGCACGATGCCCGAGGGGCTGCTGTACGACCCCGGGCTGTCCGGGCTGTCGGCCGAGGAGGTCTACGACCGGATCGCCGGCGACCTGCGCCGGATGCGCCGGCTCGCCACCTTGCGCGGCAGGGGCGCCGGTGACATCCTCGGCGGCCCGCTCGGCTCGCCGCGCGACTACGTCGACCTCGACGAGTTCTACCGCCGCGGCCTCGCCCGGGGCTTCGACCTGCACGAGCGGCAGGAACGCGGCCTGCTGCCCGCCGGTCTGGTCGAGGAGATCCGCGCCCTCAGCCATCCGCCCCTGCCCTGGGACGCGCAACTCGCGCGCTGGTTCGACGAGTTCGTGCCCCGCCCGCAGGCGGTACGGACCTACGCGCGTCCCTCGCGCCGTCAGTCCGCCACCCCCGACATCCCGCGCGCCGGACGGTACTTCCCGCCCGAGGAGATCACCCGGTGCACCTTCGGCGTCGTGCTCGACACCTCCGCCTCCATGGACCGCACGCTGCTCGGCAAGGCGTTGGGCGCGATCGCCTCGTACGCCGAGGCCCGTGACGTACCGGCCGCCCGGGTCGTCTTCTGCGACGCGGCCCCGCACGACGCGGGGTTCCTGCCCGTCACCGAGATCGCCGGACGGGTGCGGGTGCGCGGGCGCGGCGGTACGGAGCTGCAGCCGGGCGTCGATCTGCTGCACCGTGCCGAGGACTTCCCGCCGCGCGCGCCGGTCCTCGTCATCACGGACGGCTGGATCGACGTGCTGCGGGTGCGGCGGGAGCACGCGTACCTGATTCCACAAGGTGCTCGCCTGCCGTTCACCGCGCGGGGGCCGGTGTTCAGGGTGAGATGAGCCTCGGACCCGCCGGAATGTGATCGGATAAGGGCACGGAACCCCGGCGACGGGACTCCGGCATCATGACCCACAGAAAGGACTCATCGTGGCCACCACGCGCACCGCACACACCGTCTGGGAAGGCGAGCTGCTCAAGGGCACCGGCACCGTCACCTTCGACTCCTCCGGCATCGGTTCGCAGCCGGTGTCGTGGCCGTCGCGCGCGGAGCAGGCGAACGGCAAGACCAGCCCCGAGGAGCTGATCGCGGCCGCCCACTCCAGCTGCTTCTCCATGGCGCTCTCCCACGGCCTCACCGGCGCGGGCACCCCGCCCACCCGTCTGGAGACCAAGGCCGACGTGACCTTCCAGCCGGGTGAGGGCATCACCGGCATCCACCTCACCGTCCGCGGCGAGGTCCCCGGCCTGGACGCGGCCGGCTTCCAGGAGGCGGCCGAGGGCGCAAAGAAGAACTGCCCGGTCAGCCAGGCTCTGACCGGCACGACGATCACGCTGACGGCCGAGCTGGCCTGACCGACTGCTTCGTGCGCCCCGTCTCCGCCCCATTGACAGGAACCCACTCAAGTTTTGTGCTGGTGGTGGGAACACTTGGCGGACCTCGCGGGTCCTTGTGGACTCCGCTGGAAGGGGACGGCGATGGGGCGTGCGGTCGGGATCGATCTCGGCACGACGAACTCGGTGGTGGCCCTGCTGGAGGGCGGTGAGCCGACCGTCGTCGTGAACGCGGAGGGGCAGCGGACCACACCGTCGGTGGTGGCCTTCGCCAAGAACGGCGAGGTGCTCGTCGGCGAGGTGGCCAAGCGGCAGGCCGTGACGAACGTGGAGCGCACCGCGCGTTCCGTCAAACGCCATATGGGCGGCGCGAGTTGGCGGTTCCCGGCGGAAGGGTCCGTGGACGGCACCCGCTACCGGGCCCAGGAACTGTCCGCGCGTGTCCTGCAGAAGCTGAAGCGGGACGCGGAGTCGTACCTCGGCGAGGACGTCACTGACGCCGTCATCACCGTGCCCGCGTACTTCGACGACGCGCAGCGGCAGGCGACCAAGGAGGCGGGGGAGATCGCGGGCCTGAAGGTCCTGCGGATCATCAACGAGCCCACGGCCGCGGCCCTCGCGTACGGCCTGGACCGGGGCGAGGAGCAGACCGTCCTCGTCTTCGACCTCGGCGGCGGCACCTTCGACGTCTCCCTCCTGGAGATCGGCGACGGGGTCATCGAGGTGAAGGCCACCAACGGCGACACCCGGCTCGGGGGCGACGACTGGGACCAGCGGGTGGTCGAGCACCTCGTCAAACGGTTCCAGGGGAAGCACGGTGTCGATCTCGGCCGCGACAAGATGGCGTTGCAGCGGCTGCGCGAGGCGGCGGAGCGGGCCAAGATCGAGCTGTCCAGCTCCTCCGAGACGTCGATCAACCTCCCGTACATCACCGCGTCCGCCGAGGGGCCGCTCCACCTGGAGGAGGGCCTGACGCGCGCCCAGTTCCAGGAGCTGACCGCCGATCTGCTCGACCGCTGCCGGACACCGTTCCACCAGGCCGTCAAGGACGCGGGGGTGAAGCTGGCCGCGATCGACCACGTCATCCTCGTCGGCGGTTCGACGCGGATGCCCGCCGTCAGCGACCTGGTGCGGGAACTCACCGGCAAGGACCCGCACAAGGGCGTGAACCCCGACGAGGTGGTGGCGGTCGGCGCCGCGCTGCAGGCGGGCGTCATCCGGGGCGACGTGAAGGACGTGCTGCTCCTCGACGTCACCCCGCTGTCCCTGGGCATCGAGACCAAGGGCGGCATCATGACGAAGCTCATCGAACGCAACACCACCATCCCGACCCGCCGTTCGGAGATCTTCACCACGGCCGCCGACAACCAGCCCTCGGTCGGCATCCAGGTCTACCAGGGCGAGCGGGAGATCGCCGCGTACAACAAGAAGCTGGGCGTCTTCGACCTCACCGGGCTGCCCCCGGCGCCGCGTGGCGTCCCGCAGATCGAGGTGGCCTTCGACATCGACGCGAACGGCATCATGCACGTCTCGGCGAAGGACCTCGCCACCGGCCGCGAACAGAAGATGACGGTGACCGGCGGCTCCGCGCTCCCCAAGGACGACATCGACCGCATGATGCGGGAGGCCGAGCAGTACGCCGACGACGACCGCCGGCGCCGTGAGGCCGCCGAGACCCGCAACCACGCCGAGCAACTCGCCTACCAGACCGAGAAGTTCCTCCGCGACAACGAGGACCGGGTCCCCGCCGACAGCAGGGCCGAGGTGGAGGCCGCGGTGGCCGAGGTGAAACGCCTCCTGGAGCACCCGGAGGACATCGCCCCCCTCCGCACCGCCACCGACCACCTCACCACCGTCAGCCAACGCATGGGCCAGTCCATGTACGCGGCCGCGGCCGCCGGCCGGGCCGACACACCGCCCCCCGGCCCCGCCGAGGACGGGACCGAGGACGGGACGGAGGACGGGACCGTGGTCGACGCGGAGATCGTGGACGACGAGAAGGGGCCGAAGGGAGGCGCCGCGTAGGCCTTCCGGGGCCGAACCGGCTGCGGGCGGCGACGGCGAGCGGCGACTGTGGGCGGCGGTGGGGTGGAGGTTCAGTACCGGTCGCGGTAGCGCTTCAGGATGTCCCTCGTCGCCTCGGCGGACGCGGCGTGTGCCGCCATGTGGTCGAGGACCTCGAGGTGGAGGGAGACCTCTTTGCGGGAGTCGAGGTAGAGGGCGCCGGAGAGGTACTCGGTGTAGACCATGTCGGGGAGTTCGGGTTCGGCGAAGCGGAAGAGGGAGAACGGGGCGTAGGTGCCGGGGTGCGGGCCGCTGGCGAACTCGCAGACCTGGAGGATCACATGGTCCTGCTCGGTGACGTCGAGGAGGCGGTCGATCTGGTCACGCATGACCTGGGAGCGGATGCTCACCGGCCGCGTCAGGGCCGTCTCGTCCATGATCACCCATAGGTGCGGCGGCTTCTCCTGGGTGAGGAGCTTCTGTCTCGCCATCCGCAGCGACACATGCCGTTCGATCGACTCGGGACCGGTCTGCCCGACCGTCCCGGCCTCCATCACGGCCCGCGCGTACTCCTCCGTCTGCAGCATCCCCGGCACGAAGTGCGGCTCGTAATGCCGGATCAGATGGGCCGCGCCCTCCAGGCTGACGTACACGCTGAACCAGTCGGGCATCACGTCGTGGAACCGCTGCCACCAGCCCGGTTTGTTCGCCTCCTCGGCCAGCGCCACGAACGCGGCGACCTCGTGCTCGGCGACACCGTACGTCGTCAGCAGCACCTGGACGTAGGGGATCTTGAGCGCGACGTCGGCGGTCTCCATGCGCCGTACGGTCGCCGGGGCGACCCGGAGGACGCGTGCCGCCTCCTCGCGCTTGAGCCCGGCGGACTCCCGCAGTTCCTGGAGCCGTCTTCCGAGCACCACCTGACCCACGGTGGGCGCGGCCCGCCGCTCACTCACGCCACGCCTCCCCACGCGCCGAGATACCCCACCAGTCTGTCATGTCCCGGTGACCTCTCACAGGGGTGACCGGAAGGCAATGCTCCGGCGGACTCCGGTACGGCGACCCCCGCAGGGTACGGGAGCCATGACCTCGGAGGTAATCGACCGCCGTACACCCCGCGAGGCAAGGTGAGGTCACCGCCCATCCACCGCCTCGACGGAGCGTGATTGCCATGTCTATGACCATCCCGACCGCCCGGCTCGCCGTGCTCGCCCGGAGTGCCGACCCCCGCACCATGCTGCGCCGCTTCCTGGCCGCCGACGCGGCGGTGACCGGGGCGAACGGGCTCGCCTACCTGCTGGCATCCGGCCCGCTCGGCCGCTTCCTCGGTGTCGACTCCGGGCTGCTCGTCGGGCTCGGCGCGTTCCTCACGGCGTACGCGGCGGGTGTCGCCCTGCTGGCCGGCCGTGAGCGGCCGCCGACGCTGCCCGTCCGGGCCGTGATCGAGGTCAACCTCGCCTGGACGGTCCTCAGCCTCGTCGCCCTCGTGCTGTGGCTGACGCCGAGCACGGCGGGCGCGGTGTGGACGCTGCTCCAGGCGGTCACCGTGGCCGGGTTCGCGGCCGTCCAGTACCTCGCCCTCCGCGCGGCCGGGGACCGGACGGACGCCGGGTGAGCGTCAGGACATCAGCGCGTGCAGGTACTTGACCGTCGCCGGGTCGGCCGGGAGGAACGTCTCGATGGCCAGCTCGGCCACGGTCACGTCCATGGGGGTGTTGAAGGTGGAGACCGAGGAGACGAAGGACAGCACCCGGCCCTCGTGCTCGATCCGCATCGGCAGCGCGAACCAGGCACTCGGCTCCGCGCCGGCCCCCGCGTCCCCGCCGGGCTCGGTCTCGGGCGTGCCCGGTGGCAGCGGATACGCCGCCACCTCCTCGTACAGCGCCCGCAGCGGCTTCGAGCGGTGCAGCGCCACCTGCCGTTCCATCTGCTCCAGCAGGTGCCCGCGCCAGGCGCGCAGATTGCGGATGCGCGGCGCCATGCCCTCGGGATGCAGCGTCAGCCGCATCGCGTTGAGCGGCGGGACGAGCAGCGACTCGGGGATCCCGTCGAGGAGCATGAGGATGCCCCGGTTGGCGGCCAGGACGTCGTACGTCGCGTTCATCACCAGCGCCGGATACGGCTCGTAGCCCTGGATCAGCCGCTCCATGCCCTCCCGCAGCGCGCCCATCGACGGATCGTCGAGCGGGGTCTCCGGGTAGCGCGGGGCGTAACCGGCCGCGAGCAGCAGCGCGTTCCGCTCCCGTACGGGTACGTCCAGGTGCTCGGCGAGCCGGAGCACCATCTCCTCGCTCGGGCGGGAGCGGCCCGTCTCGACGAAGCTGACGTGCCGCGCCGAGGAACCCGCGCGCAACGCCAACTCCATCTGGCTGACCCGCCGTTGCTCCCGCCAGGCACGCAGCAGCGGGCCCACGCCCTGGACGGCGGGCGCCGTGGGACGACCCGGGGTGCCGGTCGGGACAGTGGTCATGCGCACAACGTAGCCGAGCCGATCGAGGTGTGGCGGGTCCGGGCTCCTGACCAGGGACGCGACGGTCCGTCTGTGGCACGCTGGGAGGGACCGCACCTCACGGAGGGGACGTCCCGGAAGGAGTCGGCCATGCCCGTCGCACCCTTGTCGCAGAAGGAGATCGAGGACCGGCTGGCGGAGCTGCCCGGCTGGTCGCTGGACGGGGACCGGATCACCCGCTCCTACCGGCTGGACTCGCACTTCGCGGCGACCGCGCTGGTCGTGCACATCGCCCAGACCCAGGAGGAGCTCGACCACCACTCCGACCTCACCCTCGGCTACAACACGGTGTCGCTGACCGTCCACACCCACAGCGCGGGCGGTGCCGTCACCGAGAAGGACTTCGAGCTGGCCCGCAGGGTGGAGGCGCTCGCCCCCGGCCACGGGGCGAGCTGAGGCGGGTGCTGGACTACGACAAGGAGGCCGGAGACTACGACGCCCTGCGGGGCGGCGAGCCCCGCGCCGAGGCCGCCGCCCGCGCCGTGCTCGGCCTCGTCCCCGAGGGCGCCCGCCGGCTGCTCGACATCGCCTGCGGCACCGGGATCGTGACCCGGCGGCTCGCGGCCGCGCGGCCCGGGACACGGGTCACGGGGGTCGACCTCACGTACGCGATGGCGAGCCGGGCCGCCGCCCGGCTGCCGGGCTCCGTCGTGATCGGCGACGGCCGCCGACTCCCGTTCCGGGACGGGGAGTTCGACGCCGTCACCAGTGTGTGGCTGCTGCATCTGCTGGGCGGCCCCGAGGACGTACGGGCCGTGGTCGGGGAGTGCGCCCGGGTGCTCCGCCCCGGCGGCGTGTACGTCACCACCGTCGACAAGGCCGCCTCCCACAACGTGGGCAGCGACATCGACGCCGTGCTGGCCGCACGGCCCCGGGCCCCGGCGATGGACCCCGCCGGGGCCGTCGAGAAGTACGCCGTCGAACACGGTCTGCGGCCCGCCGGGCAGGCCCGCTTCCCCGGGCGCGGCCAGGGCCGCAGCCCCCGCCGCACGGTCGCCGACCTGCGCCGGGGCTGGTTCGTCACGCTGCCGCCGGGCGATCCGCTGGCCGACGACTTCGCGTTGCGCCTCGCGGCCCTGCCCGACCAGGAAGTGCCGCGCCCGGACCCGGAGTTCACCCTGCGGGCGTTCCGGAAGGACGTCGGAACTCCATAATCCAGTTGGTCAGCCAGGTCGCCCCGTCGTCCACGGAGAAGGCCTGCTCCCAGCGGGCCGAGGACTCGGACGTGTCCGACCACACGAAGCGCACCCGCACGGGCCGGTCCTCGTGGGTGTCGTCGCCGTAGAACTCTCCCCGGCCTCCCTCGAAGCGGCCCGTGACCGGCGGGAACAGCGTGCCGCTGCGGCTGGAGGCCCAGCTCAGCGACCAGGTCCGCGCCTCTGTGTCGAACAGCCGCAGGGTCAGCCCCTTGGATCCGAGGTGCGGCATGTCGATCTCGTCGATGTTCGCGGCCCCGTCGAAGAGCGGCCGGCACCAGCTGGTGGAGGTGAACTCCTCCCACGCGCTGTCCGGGTCGAGGAAGTCGGTGCGGCGGCGGTGGTGCGCCTCCCACACGCCGTGGAAGAAGTCGAAGTCGTGCGGGCCGCTCATCGGTGGCCCCCGGTGGTGCCGGCGGGCAGGGAATCGGTCAAGTAGGCCTCAAGGTCGGGGCGTTCGGGGGCGAGGATGTGCCGTACCCAGGCGTCGCGTTCGTGCTGGATCGGCGGGAGTTCCCACACGCAGCCGATCCACGGACGGTCGGTGGGGACGAAGTGCGTGGGGTCGGTGTCCGGGCAGCCGAGCACCGGCTGGCCCGCCGCCGCGCCGGCGAAGTGCAGGACGTTGTCCCACACCCAGCTGTAGACGTTGAGGTAGGCGCCGGTGTCGCCGCCCCGGTGCAGCACGACGAAGGTGGCGGGCGGGGTGGTGGCGTCCGGCTCCGGCAGCAGCTCCGGCAGGAGCGCGTACGCCGCCTCCGCGACCTCGGGCGCGAGGCCGGCCGGATCCGCGGTGACGTGATAGCGCTTGATCCGCCGACCGGCCACCTCGACGGGCGGCGGCACGGTCAGCAGTTTCTCGGTGAAGGGCATGGCCGCACGTTAGGGCCGCTTCACTGACACCATGTGTCAGTGAAGTCCAGTCGACTCGTCTCGATCCTGCTGCTGCTCCAGACCCGGGGACGGATGACGGCCGCCGAGCTCGCCGAGGAGCTGGAGGTCTCCGTCCGCACGGTCTACCGGGACGTCGAGGCGCTGGGCGCGGCCGGCGTCCCGCTCTACGGCGACGCGGGCCACGCCGGGGGCTACCGCCTCCTGGACGGCTACCGCACCCGCCTCACCGGGCTGACGAGGAACGAGGCCGAGGCCCTGTTCCTCGCGGGCGCCCCCGGGCCCGCCGCCGACCTGGGCCTCGGCGCGGTGCTGGCCGCCGCCCAGCGGAAGGTCCGCGCGGCCCTCCCCGCCGAGCTGAGGGTCCACGCCGACCGGATCGCCGGCCGCTTCCACCTCGACGCCCCCGGCTGGTACGCGGAGGCCGACGACACCCCGTTCCTGGCCGTCGTCGCGGACGCCGTCTGGAGCGGCCGGGTGCTGCACGTGCTCTACCGCCGCTGGGCCGAGCCGACCGACGTACGGCGCCGCCTCGAACCGTACGGGCTGGTCCTCAAGGCGGGCCGCTGGTACGTCGTCGCGGGCCCGGGGCCCCGGACCTTCCGCGTGGACCAGATCCTCGACATCCTCGAACCCGACGCCTCCGACGACTCCGGTGCCCCCGCCGAGGAGTTCACCCGCCCGGACGGCTTCGACCTGGCCGCGTACTGGACGGCGTACCAGCGCGACTTCCACGCCCGGCTGCACCGGTTCGAGGCGCTGGTCCGGCTGGCGCCAGGTGTGACCCTGCCCAGGGCCGTGCCGGTCGAGAGGAGCCCGGGGGAGGGCGGCTGGACCACGGTGCGGGTGCCCGTCGAGTCGGTCGAGCACGCCCACGGCGAGTTCCTGCGGCTGGGCACGGACATCGAGGTGCTGGAACCGGCCGAACTGCGCCGGAGGATCGCCCGGACCGTGGCCGAACTGGCCGAAAGATACGGCAACGTGGCCGGGAACGGCGGCGACTGAAGGTGCGGAACCCGTCCGTCCTGCTTGGAGGTTCGTCACGTGCCCCACCCGCACAGGCACCACAGACGCCGAGCCCTGCGCTCACTGGTGACAGCGGCCCTGGTCGCCGCCGGACTCACCACGTTCACCGGCACGCCCGCCGAGGCCGCCACCGCCCGCCAGGTCGAGCGCCTCGACCGGGGCGTGGTCAGCGTGCACGTCGACAGCGGCAACCTGGTCAGCTGGCGCTGGCTGGGCACCGACCCGAACGACGTGTCGTTCAACGTCTACCGGGCCGGTACGAAGGTCAACTCCACCCCGATCACCGGCTCCACCAACTACTTCCACGCCGGCGCCCCCGCCCAGGCCGACTACACGGTCCGCGCGATCGTGAACGGCGTGGAGCAGGGCGACTCGGTGCACGCCGTGCAACTGCGCACCGGCTACAAGGACGTGCCGATCAGCGCGCCCGCGGGCGGCACCACCCCGGACGGCGTCGCCTACACCTACGAGGCCAACGACGCCTCCGTGGGCGACCTCGACGGCGACGGAGCCCTGGAGTTCGTCCTCAAGTGGCAGCCGACCAACGCCAAGGACAACTCCCAGTCCGGCTACACCGGCAACACGATCATCGACGGCATCAAGCTCGACGGCACCCGGCTGTGGCGCATCGACCTGGGCCGCAACATCCGCTCGGGCGCGCACTACACCCAGTTCCAGGTGTACGACTACGACGGCGACGGCAAGGCGGAGATCGCCGCCAAGACGGCCGACGGCACGGTCGACGGGGCGGGCACGGTGATCGGCAGCTCCTCCGCCGACCACCGCAACTCCAGCGGCTACATCCTGTCCGGGCCCGAGTACCTGACCATGTTCAACGGGCAGACCGGCCGGGCGATGCAGACGGTGGACTACGTCCCCGGCCGGGGCACGGTCTCGTCCTGGGGCGACTCCTACGGCAACCGCGTGGACCGCTTCCTCGCCGGGACGGCCTATCTGGACGGCGCGCGCCCCTCCCTGATCATGGCGCGCGGCTACTACACCCGCTCGGTGATCGCGGCCTGGGACTGGCGGAACGGCTCCTTCACCCGCCGCTGGACCTTCGACACCAGCTCCTCCACCAACTCCGGCCGGGGCTACGACGGCCAGGGCTCGCACAGCCTCTCCGTCGGTGACGTCGACAACGACGGCCGGGACGAGATCGTGTACGGCTCGATGGCCGTGGACGACAACGGGAACGCCCTGTGGACGACCCGGACGGGCCACGGCGACGCCCAGCACCTGGGCGACCTCGACGCCTCCACCCCGGGCCTGGAGTACTTCAAGGTCTCGGAGTCGACCTCCCAGCCCGCCGAGCTGTACATCAACCCGGCCAACGGGGCCGTGCGCTGGCAGCTCGCCGCCTGCTGCGACAACGGCCGGGGCGTCGCCGGTGACATCCACGCCGGGAACGACGGGCCCGAGATGTGGTCGGCCTCCGACACCTCCGTCCGCGACGAGGCCGGCGCGACGAAGGGCCGTGAGCCCTCGTCCGTCAACTTCCTCTCCTGGTGGGACGGCGACCCGGTCCGCGAACTCCTCGACGGCACCCGGATCGACAAGTACGGCACCTCCGCCGACACCCGGCTGCTGACCGGATCCGGGGTCTCCTCCAACAACGGCACCAAGGCCACCCCGGCGCTCTCCGGTGACATCCTCGGCGACTGGCGTGAGGAGGTCGTCTGGCGCACCAGTGGCAACACGGCGCTGCGGATCTATTCGACGCCGATCGAGACGAACACGAAGATCACGACCCTGCTGCACGACCCGATGTACCGCACGGGACTGGCCTGGCAGAACACGGCCTACAACCAGCCCCCGCACACCAGCTTCTTCATCGGGAACAACATGCCGACGGCGCCCCGGCCGACGGTGTACACCCCATAGAAAACCGGTCCGTGGGCGGGTCCCGCCCGCCCACGGACTCCGGGATGGAGGTCGTCAGCCCAGCGTCAGCGAAGCCTGCACGGGCAGATGGTCGCTGGGGAACTGGCCGCCGGACGCGAACGTGTTGATGGCCGCCCGGTGCACCGTGATGCCCGGAGTGGTCAGGATCCAGTCGATGCGGTCGCCGCCCGGGGTCAGCGGGCGATAGCCGTGGAAGGTCGCGTAGAGGTCGTTGCGCGCGGCCGCCGCGTCCCAGGTGTCGACGAGCCCGGCGCCCAGCATCGTGTCGTAGACCGTGTTCCGGTGGGCCGCCACGTTGAAGTCGCCGGTGACCACGAGGGGCAGCGACCGGTCGAGCCCCGCGATGCGCTGGGCGATCAGGGCGGCGGCCCGGTCGCGGGCGTACTGGCTGGCGTTGTCGAGGTGGGTGTTGAGGACGTAGAACTGTCTGTCACCGTCCCGCAGATCACGGAAGCGGACCCAGGTGACCATCCGGATGGAGCCGCCGCCCCAGGTGTTCGACCCCGGCACCTCCGGGGTGTCGGAGAGCCAGAAGTGCCGGTACTCGAGGGGCGCGAGCCGACGGGTGTCGTAGAAGACGGCCATGAACTCGTCGCGGTTGCCGCCCGCACGGCCGGTGCCGATCCAGCGGTAGTCCGTCCCGAGGTCGGCCTCGATGTCGCGCAGTTGCTGGTGCAGCCCTTCCTGGGTGCCGATGACATGGGGCGCCTCCTGCCGCAGCAGTGCCCTCGTCACCGGCCTGCGCACGGCCCAGCTGTTGGGCTGCACGGTGCTCGCGTAGCGCAGGTTGAACGACATGGTGGACAAGGGCGGGGCGGCGGCCTCCTCCTCCGCGGCGGCCTCCTCCTGCGCGGCGGCGGGTGCGCCGGAGAGTCCGGTCGTGCGGGACAACGGCAGCAGGACCGCCGCGGCCAGGGCGGTCTTGAGGCCCAGTCGGCGGGTGACGCGGCTGTGGTGCGGCACAGGGGCTCCTTCTGTGAAGGTCTCCGGGCGAGCCGTGCGTACACATTCTGGGATGCCCCTCCCCGCCCGCCATGAACATGTCGCTAGAGGCGGGTGTACGGGGATCGAAGAGGGCGCGCGCCGACCCGGACGCGCGCCCTCTTCTCGTCCTGCGCGGGTGTCAGGTCACCGTGCAGGACTGGTCACCGAGCTTGAACGCGGTCGGCTTGCCGTTCGTCCCCGACCAGCTTCCGGTGAAGCCGAAGCTCACCGACGCACCCGCCGCCACCGTGCCGTTCCAGCCGATGTTCCGGGCCGTGACCGCCGACCCCGTCTGCGTATGGGCGGCGTTCCAGATCTGGGAGACGCCCTGGCCGTCGGGGAAGGTCCAGCCGAGCGCCCAGCCTGACCAGGCGCTCGCGCCCGTGTTGGCGAGCCTGACGTCCGCCTGGAAGCCGCCCGACCACTGGCTGGTGATCGTGTACGTCACCGCGCACGCCCCCGTCGGCTCGGGATCGGGATCCGTACCCCCGCCTCCGCCGCCGCCCCCGGTGTCGGAGGAGTCGCCGTAGATGACCCCGCGCCCGTTGGTCGCGATGTAGACCCGCCCGTACACCCTCGGGTCACCGGTGATCGCCGCACCCGTCCAGCCCCACCGGTGGGCGTCGTCGTTGATACGGGTCCAGGTCGCGCCCTTGTCCGTGGAACGGAAGATGCCGCGTACGCCACCGATCTTGGCGCTGGTGTAGAGGGTCTGGTACGAGGCTCCCGTCGCCGCCTTGCCGAAGCCGATCGTGTCGGCCTGCTCGACACCGGAGAGCTTGGTCCAGGTCGCGCCTGCGTCCGTCGAGTGCCACAGTCCGTAGGCCCCGTCGGTCGCGCCACCGGCCAGCCAGACGTCGCCCTTCACCCCGGGCAGCGCCTTGAAGCGGACGCTGTCACCGCTGGGCAGCCCCGTCGCGTTCGACGCGGTGAAGGTGGCCCCGCCGTCCGTACTGACGTAGAACTTCCCGGACTTGAAGCCGTAGAAGGTCTTCGGGTCCACCCGGTCGGACTCCACGATCGCGTCGGCCGGGATGCCGCTGGACGTCGACCAGGAGGTGCCGAAACCGGTGGCGTACCGCACGCCCGTGCCCGCCGGGCTCCACACGAACCGGCTGCCGTCCGCGGCCGCGGCGACCGTACCGCCACCGCTGACCCCCGAAGGGTCGGTCCCGGCGAACCAGTTGGCGCCGTTGTCCGTGGAGAACGCGATGTGCGGGCCGGAGTCCAGATTGCCCACGCGCACCACCGTGTTCGGGTTGGACTCGGCGTAGTCCAGGCTGGTCGTCGTCGTGAAGTTCGGCTGGGTGAACATCATCGACGGGACCTTCGTCAGATCCGTGTGCCGGAAGCCGCCGATGTCACCGAGCGCGCTGAGCAGCGGCGCGCCGGACGGGGGAGAGGCCAGGTCGAGGACGGCCGTCTCCTCCAGGCCCCGCACCATCGGTTTGATGGTGAACTGGCCGCCGCTGTCCCAGTTCCCCAGGTTCTCCGTGCCGTAGATCGTCGCGCCGGTGCCGTACATCATCCGGTTCGAGTTGAACGGGTCGATCTCCAGCGCCTCGGTCATCCAGCCGAGTTTGGGGCTTTGTTCGGGCGGCGACGGGTTCGCGCCCCAGGTCAGCCAGGGGGACGAGGACACGTCCATGGTGTAGCGGTTCGCACGGTTCGGGTACGACGAGTAGTCCCAGGCCCTGGTCCAGGTGGCGCCGCTGTCCGTGGAGCGGAAGATCTGCGTGTCCGGCCACCAGGAGCTGTACGCCGTCGCCATGACCGTGCCCGGGTCCTGCCGGTCCACGGTCAACCCGCTGAAGCCGTAGTAGGTGTCGGCCTCCGCCACCGGGCTGATGTTCGTCCAGGTGCCCGACGCGGTCGCGTACCGCCACAGCTGGCCCTTGCCGCCGTCGTACGGCCCGCCCTTGTCGCTGTAGGACAGATACAGATGGCCGTTCACGGTGTCGAGGACGCCCTTGTGGGCCAGATAGCCGGTCGGCTGCCCGGCCAGCCGCGACCAGGTGGCGCCCGCGTCCGTCGACCGGTACACCGCGTTGTCCTTGTCGGCGACCCCGACGTAGAGGGTCCGCGTGGCGTTCCCGGAGGTGCCCGTCGACTCGTCGAAGGTGACCCAGACGATGCCCTGGTTGTCGCTGGAGTAGCCGCTGGTGTCGGACGGATCGGCCACGTAGTTGCCGACGTTGGGGAAGTTGGTCACCTGCGACCAGGTGGCCCCCGAGTCCGTGGACCGCCACAGCCCCTTCCCGCTGGGCGCGCCCAGATACAGCACACTGTTGCGGTTCGGGTCCACCGCCAGCCGTTCGCCCATGCCCCGACCCGGCATGTTCCCGCCCAGCTTGAACGGCAGGTTCGCCTTCTGCCAGCTGGCCCCCCGGTCCGACGACCGCAGGATCGCCCCGTTCCCCGGGTCCCAGCTGTTGGTGTACGTCCCGGCCGCCACGTACACCTTGTTCGGATCCACCGGGTCGGAGGCGAGACTCACGACACCGGTGTGCCCCCAGTCGTCCCAGCCGACGGAGTCGAGCAGCGGCGTCCAGGTCTTCGACGACTCCACCCAGCGATAGGCCCCGCCGATGTCGGTACGGGCGTACGCGAGGTTCTTCTCCTTGCGGTTGAAGACGATGCCCGGGACGAAGCCGCCCCCGTCGATCCGGGCGTTCTTCCAGGTGTAGGTGTCGGCGGCGATGGAGACGGGCTTCTCCGCCTTGTCGGCGGCCAGCGCGGGTGGGGATCCGGCGAGCAGGCCGGCCGCGAGGGCCAGGACGGTGGTGAGGATGCGGGTTCTTCGCACAGGGGGGCCTCTCCTTCAAGAGTGGGGGGAAAGGTGCGAAGCGCTACGCGCACAGCCCCCGCGCCCGTCTTCCAGGGGCGCGGGGAACTGCGCGACCAGCCACGGACCACCCGCGGCCGTCGGTCGACCGCAGAGCTACTCCAACAACTCCGCGTACGAACCCATGGCCAAGGCGATGTCGGCCTGGGCCCAGAACCGGTGGTACGTGAACGAGGGCGCGGCCCCGCCGGCGAGATACGCCTCGATCTTCGACCAGGCCGGGTCGTCCTCGTAGAACGACCGGATGGAGGTGAAGGTCGAGTTCGAGTTGATCGTGTCGCCGTTCGGCATCTTCCCGGTCCACCCGCTCGGCACGTACACCCGGTCGTCGAACCGGTTGTAGTCCGCGCGGGTCTCCGGGACCGCGATCCCGAGCCCGTCCTGGTGGTGGTCCCACATGCCGTCGAGCAGCGCCTTGGCGACCCGGGCCGCGTCCGTGTCACCGGAGCGGTCCGCGTAGTACGTCAGCGTCTTGGCGTACGCGGCGGCCACGCCCACGTCGTCGGTGTAGTCGGCGACGGTGACATGAAGTCCCGCGTTGGAGCCGGGACTCGACGCGTTCCAGGTGTCGGGTGCGCCCGACCACTGGAGTGTCGACGGAATCCGGTAGGTGCCGTCCGGATTGATCGTCGTCTTGGAGAGCGCCCAGTCGACCCACTTGTCCAGCACGGTCTTGGCGGCCGCGTTGCCGGTCTGCTGGTAGTACTCGGCGACCCGTTCCATGGACCAGGCCTGGAAGCCGAACCACTGGTTGGACGGCGGGTCGTGGTACACCGGCTTCGGGTCGTAGAACATGCCGTAGAAGGTCGGCGTCCCGGCCGGGGGAGTGGCGTACCGCCCCGCCCAGCTGTTGGTGGCGCCGCCCGCGATGCCGCCCTCGTTCGACTGCAGCCAGCGGTAGAACTCGATCTGCCGGTCGAGGGACTTGGCCCAGTCCGCCTGCCCGGTCGTCGACTTGGGCTTCAGCGGGGCGTAGTTGGCGAGGGCGTGAGCGGCCAGCGGGTTCTGGTAGCCGCCGTGCGTGTGGCTGGAGCCGATGCGCCAGGACCAGCCGGCCGCCGTGTCGGTGGCGCCGCCCCACGCGTAGTACCAGGACATCAGGTAGTGCGAGGCGTCCTTGCCGGTGCCGGCCGGGCAGGACGTGGCCCCCACACAGTTCCCGATCTTCTTGAAGTACTTGTCGTACATCGCGTAGCGCAGATAGTCGCCCATCTTCGCGGCCTTGCCGATGGTCGCGGAGACGTCCGCGCCCTTGCCCTGCTGCTTGGCCCAGATGTCGGCCCAGTACGCGGCCTGCACGGCCCGCGCGTCGGCGTCCGGCGCGTTGGTGAACTTCCACTGCTTGGCGTACTGCGCGTCCCCGGTGAACAGGTCCAGGTACCCGTTCGGGCCGCCGTACTTGAACTGGTCGCAGGTGGGCTGCGGGACGGTCTCCCACACCGACTCCTGCGGCCCGCGCTGGAAGGTGTTGATGTACGACGGCCCGGTGTCCGCCGGCCCCGCCTCGCACTTGCCGGGCGAGTTGCCGTAGCCGTAGACGTTGTCGACGTCCTGCAGCCAGTGCATGCCGTAGATGTCGTCCGTGCCGTACGCGCTCTTCAGCTCGGCGGCGATGGGGTCCGGGCCGACCGAGACACCGGTGTTGAGCTGCGCCGGATACTCGTTGGGGGTGTCGTGCTCCGGGGCGTACGTCGCCGGCTTGGAGGCGTTGTAGAAGGAGTTGGTGGGCTGGTCGGGCGCGGTCGGGATCATGTACTTCTCCATGATCTCCCAGGCCCCGTTGAACTTGGACCAGTCGCCCGTCACCTTGCCGTACATGGCCTGGAGCCACAGGAGGTAGCTGTACGCCTCCGAGGTGGTCTCATGGCCGTGGTCCGGCGCCTCGACCATCAGCGTCTCCACCGAGTGGTACGGGATGCCCTCGGGTGAGAAGTAGCCGTTCGCCGGGTTGGTGATCTTGCCGTAGAGCTCCAGGAACCGTTCGTCGTACTCGCTCGACGCGGCCAGCTGGGTCACGGTCACCGAGGCCTTGGCGTGGCCGGTCGCCGTCGAGTCGAAGACGGCCGAGCCGGTGCCGGAGGCGTTCGCGGTGATCGTCACCTTCTGGGCGGTGCTCCAGTTCGACGGCGTGAAGGTCAGCGACCCGCCGCCCGTCACCGACAGTCCGTTGTTGCCGGACGCCCGCGCGGTCGTCACCGTCACGTTGCCGGACGGCTGGGTCGAAAGTTTCACGTCGTACGTGCCCGACTGGCCCTGGCGCACGCCCAGTTGGGTCGGCGAGACCACCACGGCGGGACCCGAGGCGACCGTGATGCCGACCGGCGTGGAGTTCGCCGACGCGCCCAGGCTGTCGTACGCCTTGGCCACCAGCGAGTGACTGCCCACGCCCAGGGCCGTGGCCGAGTACGTGTACGGCGAGGTGGTGTCCGTGCCCAGCAGCGTGGTGTCGTCGTAGAACTCGACCTTGGTGATCGTCGCGTTGTCCGCCGCGGCGGCGGTGGCCGCCATCGGCACGGCCGTGCCCTGCGAGTACACCGCGCCCGGCGCCGGGCTGGTCAGCACCGTGATCGGGGGCTGGTGGGCGCCGACGCACGCGGTGCCGTTGATCGCGAAGTTGGTCGGCGCCGCGTTCGTGCCGCTGTAGGTGAACTGGGCGCCGGTGGACACCGCGGCCCCGACGGCGATCGTGCCGTTCCAGGAGGCGTTGCGGGCGGTCACGGTCTTCCCGGACTGCGACCAGGTACCGCTCCAGCCGCCTGTGAGTGTCTGGTTGCCCGTGTAGTCGTACGTCAGGGTCCAGCCGCTGATGGCCTCGGTGCCACGGTTGGAGATGGTGAGCTCGGCGGTGAAACCGGAGCCCCAGTCGTTGGTCTTGTAGTCGACGTTGCAGGCGACTGCCGCCGCGCTGGCGGGAGTCGAGCCCGTACCGAGCATCGTCAAGGGGAGGGTGAGGGCCGCGACCACGGCCGTCCACAGGCGCCGCGAGGCACGGCGTCTCCGTCTGGGGTGCATGCTCTGGTTCCTTCCGTGCGGCTCTTGCGAAGGTGGGGGCGGAGCAGCAACAACAAGCCTTGAACCAGTGGGAGCGCTCCCATATTGAGGAGGAGGGCCGAGAGGGTCAAGGTGTTTGAAGAGTCGAAAAGATTCGATCAGGCAGAAAGAATTCCTCGGGCGCAATAACGCAACACCTCTGTTTTTTACCGTCACTTGGCGCTACCTTCACCAGCACCAGTGGGAGCGGTTCCACCCGTCGGCGCGCCCGTCCCAGGCGTGTCCGAGCCGCGAGGGACGCTCCGAGCACCCCCAGCGTTCAGGTCTTTTACTCGCCTCGGCGACAGCGCGACGACTCCTCCTCGTACACCCCACTACGGAAGAGGAACCCGCACTCATGAGCCGTACCAGAACAGCACTCCTCGCGGCGATGGCGCTGGTCGCCGGCGCCGCCGGGACCGCCATGGCCGCGGTGCCCGACGACGTCGGCGCCCAGGCGATCCCGTGCACGGTCGACTACAAGGTGCAGAACCAGTGGTCCACCGGCTTCACCGCCGCCGTCACGGTCACCAACAACAGCGCCGCCAAGTCCTCGTGGGCCGTGAAGTGGTCGTACGCGGGCAACCAGCAGGTCACCAGCGGCTGGAACTCCCGGATCACCCAGAGCGGTACGGCGGTGACCGCCGCCAACGAGTCGTACAACGGCACGCTGGCCACCGGCGGTTCGGTCAGCTTCGGCTTCCAGGCCTCCTACAGCGGCACCAACGCGCTCCCGACGACCTTCACGCTCGACGGCGTGACCTGCAACGTCGACGACGGCGGCGGCGGTGGCACCGACCCCGGCCCGGGCACACCGGGCACGAAGGTCGACAACCCGTACTCCGGCGCCAAGGTGTACGTGAACCCGGAGTGGTCCGCGAAGGCCGCCGCCGAGCCGGGCGGCAGCCGGATCTCCAACCAGCCCACCGGCGTCTGGCTGGACCGGATCGCCGCCATCGCGGGCACCGGCGGCAAGATGGGCCTGCGGGCCCACCTCGACGAGGCGCTGCGGCAGAAGGGCTCCGGCGAACTCGCCATCCAGCTGGTGATCTACAACCTCCCCGGCCGTGACTGCGCGGCCCTCGCCTCCAACGGCGAACTGGGCCCGACGGAGATCGACAAGTACAAGACGCAGTACATCGACCCGATCAAGGCGATCCTCGCCGACCCGAAGTACGCGGGCCTGCGGATCGTCACGACCGTCGAGATCGACTCGCTGCCGAACCTGGTCACCAACACCGGCAGCCGCCCGACGGCCACCCCCCAGTGCGACGTCATGAAGGCCAACGGCAACTACGTCAAGGGCGTCGGCTACGCGCTCAACAAGCTCGGTGACGTGCCGAACGTCTACAACTACGTCGACGCCGGCCACCACGGCTGGATCGGGTGGGACGACAACTTCGGTGCCTCCGCGAACATTTTCAAGGAGGCGGCCACCGCCGAGGGTGCCACCGTCAACGACGTGCACGGCTTCATCACCAACACGGCGAACTACAGCGCCCTGAAGGAGAACAACTTCACCATCAACTCGACCGTGGGCGGCACCTCCGTCCGTGAGTCGAAGTGGGTCGACTGGAACCGCTACGTTGACGAGCTGTCCTTCGCCCAGGCCTTCCGCAACCAGCTGGTCTCGGTCGGGTTCAACTCGAACATCGGCATGCTGATCGACACCTCCAGGAACGGCTGGGGCGGCAGCGCGCGGCCGACCGGTCCGGGTGCCACGACCAATGTGGACACCTTCGTCAACGGTGGCCGCTACGACCGCCGTATCCACATCGGCAACTGGTGCAACCAGTCCGGGGCCGGACTCGGTGAGCGGCCGAAGGCCTCACCCGAGCCGGGTATCGACGCCTACGTGTGGATGAAGCCGCCGGGTGAGTCCGACGGGTCCAGCTCCGCCATCCCGAACGACGAGGGCAAGGGCTTCGACCGCATGTGCGACCCGACATACACGGGCAACCCGCGCAACGGCAACAACATGTCCGGCGCCCTGCCGAACTCGCCGCTCTCCGGGCACTGGTTCTCCGCCCAGTTCCAGCAGCTGATGCAGAACGCGTACCCCGCGCTCTGAGTCCGCTCCCGCGAACCGGTCCGCGAGGGGTCGCTCACGCTTCCCCCACCCCCTGGCGGACCGGTGGCATGTCCGTGTGAGCCACGTCACGATGAGGGAGGTGAGAGGGGGCGATGAGTTCCGGGCGGCACGGCGGTCTTCATCGCCGTAAGCCCGAGCGAGAACGAGGAGAGAACCCCATGCGCATCGTCATCTGCGAGTTCATGAGCCTGGACGGTGTCGTGCAGGCGCCCGGCGGTGCCGACGAGGACACCGAGGGCGGGTTCGCCCACGGCGGCTGGACCCACCCGTTCTTCGACCCGGAGGTCGTCGGCGGCGCCTGGGACGCCGCGCTGGAGAAGGCCGACGCCCTGCTGTACGGCCGTCGCACCTGGAAGGCCATGGCCGGGGCCTGGCCCGACCGCACGGGCGACCCCTTCGCGGACCGGATGAACTCCATCCGCAAGTACGTCGTGTCCTCGACGCTCACCGACTCCGAGCTGACCTGGGACAACAGCACGCTCATCCCGGGCGCGAAGGCGGTCGCCGAGATCCGCGAGCTCCGCGCGGCGGAGGGCGGCGACCTCCTGGTCATAGGCAGCCCGACCCTGGCCCGCACCCTCCTCCAGGAAGGGCTCGTCGACGAACTCGTCCTGATCGTCATGCCGGTCCTCCTCGGCGGCGGAAAGACGATCTTCCCCGCCGACGGCGCCAAGCACCCTCTGGAACTGGTCTCCACGACCACCAGCAGCACGGGCGCGAACGTCTGTGTGTACCGGGTGGGGGAGCAGAGCTGACCGGGCGGAATCGGCACAGCCGATTTGCCGATACCGCAAGAGAGGTGGCGGTTCGGCCGTGTGTCGGAGCAGGCTGACGGCACCCCGGAAGAGAGGCTCACCGTCATGGGACAGCACCACCACGGCCAGGATCCGCACCGGCACGGACAGCAGTGCGAGCGGGGCCACGATCACGGCGGCCACCACCACACCGATCTCGACTGGGCCGAGCTGGCCGAGTATCTGGTGGGGCAGGCGGAGCTGTTCGCGCCGCTGAACCGGCAGGCCGCCGCCTGGCTCGCCACGCGGCAGCCCGAGCCGGGGCTGGTCGTCGACGTCGGCAGCGGCCCGGGGGTCGTGAGCTGTCTGCTCGCCGAGGAGTTCCCCGGCGCCCGGGTCGTCGCCCTGGACGGCTCCGGGCCCCTGCTGGAGCGGGCGCGGGCCCGCGCGGAAGAGCTCGGCCTCACGGACCGGTTCGACACCCTGGAGGCCGAACTGCCGGACGGGCTGGGCGACTTGGACTACCCGGCCGACCTGATGTGGGCCAGCCGCAGTCTGCACCACCTCGGCGACCAGCGCGCCGCCCTCGCCGCCTTCGCCGAACGTCTGGCGCCCGGCGGCACGCTGGCCATCGTGGAGGGCGGGCTGCCCAGCCGGTTCCTGCCGCGTGACCTCGGCATCGGCCGCCCCGGCTTGCAGTCCCGGATCGACGCGGCGGAGGACCGGTGGTTCACCGAGAGAATGCGGACCTCGGTGCCCGGGAGCGTCGCGGAGACCGAGGACTGGCCGGGGCTCCTCACCGCCGTGGGCCTGCGCGACGCCACGTCCCGCACCTTCCTGCTGGACCTCCCGGCCCCGGTCTCCGACGCCGCCCGCGCGTACGCCGTCAGCCAGTTCCAGCGCGCCCGGGGAACGCTCGCGGACTTCCTGGACGCGGCCGACCTCGCCACGGTCGACCGTCTCCTCGACCCCGACGACAAGGCGAGCGTGCACCACCGCACGGACCTGTTCGTCCTCGCGGCCCACACGGTGCATGTCGCCCGGCGGTGAGCACCCCGGACGCCCGCTGAAGTCCCCCTGCGCTCAAGGCGCTTGACTTCGAGAGTGCTCCAAGTGATGGACTCCGCACGTCGGCCGGGGCTCACTCGGTCGGCCGGAACCAAGGGGGATCTCATGACCGACGCTCCAGTGGCGCTCATCACCGGCGGATCCAGCGGTATCGGAGCCGCTGTCGCCCGGCAGTTGCTCGACCTCGGCCACCGGGTCGCCGTCACCGGCCGCAGCACGGACCGGTTGCGGGCGTTCGCCGCCGAACTCGGGTCGCCGGAAGGGCTGTTGACCCTTCCGGGGCACGCGGCCGAATACACGGACGTGCGGGCGGCGGTGGACGCCACGCTGAAGGAGTTCGGGCGGATCGACACCGTCCTCGCCAACGCCGGCTTCGGCACCCACGACACGGTCGCCGAGGGTGATCCGGCGGGATGGCCGGAGATGGTGCTGACCAACGTGCTCGGCCCCGCCCTGCTCATCCGGGCGTCCATCGACGCCCTCAAGGAGACCCGGGGCCGCATCATGCTGGTCGGCAGCGTCGCGGGCTTCATCCACGGCCCCGGCAACATCTACGGGGCGACCAAGTGGGCCGTCACCGGGCTCGCCGAGAACACACGGCGGCAGGTCACGGAGTGGGGGGTGGGGGTCACGCTGATCGCGCCCGGCCGGGTGGAGACCCCGTTCTGGGACAGCTACGGCAGTCTGCCGCCCGGCCATCTCCTGACCGCCGACCAGATCGCCGACTCCGTCGTCTGGGCGATCCGCCAGCCGGCCGGGGTGGACATCAACACCGTGGTCGTACGGCCGATCGGGCAGCCGGTCTGAGCGCGGACTGCCGGTCCGAGCACGACGAGACCGCCGTCGGACGGCTTCCGGCGGCGGTCTCGTGGCGTCTCGGCGAGCGGCGCCCGGCCGACGGGTGCCGGCCGGCGGCCCTGTCTCAGGCCTGGTTGAACGTCGCCGGGTCCGGGCCGATGCGACGGTCCTCGTTCAGCGCGCTGATCGCGGCGATGTCCTCGGTGTCCAGGGAGAAGTCGAAGACCTCGATGTTCTCCTTGATGCGGGACGGGGTCACGGACTTGGGGATGACCACGTTGCCCAGCTGGAGGTGCCAGCGGAGCACCACCTGGGCGGGGGTGCGGCCGTGCTTCTGTGCGATCGCGATGATCGCCGGGACCTCCAGGAGCCCCTTGCCCTGGCCGAGCGGCGACCAGGCCTCGGTGGCGATGCCCTGCTCCGCGTGGTACGCGCGGGCGGCGAGCTGCTGGAGGTGCGGGTGCAGCTCGATCTGGTTGACGGCCGGGATGACGTTCGTGGCCTCGATCAGCGTCTCGAGGTGCTCCGGAAGGAAGTTGGAGACACCGATCGCCTTCGCGCGGCCGTCGGCGTAGAGCTTCTCGAACGCCTTGAACGTGTCGACGAACGTGCCCCGGGCCGGCAGCGGCCAGTGGATCAGATACAGATCCACGTACTCAAGGCCGAGCTTGTCCAGGGACTCGTCGAAGGCGCGCAGGGTGGAGTCGTAGCCCTGGTCGCTGTTCCAGAGCTTGGTGGTGACGAAGAGGTCCTTGCGGGCGACGCCGGCCTTGGCGAGGGCCTTGCCGGTGCCCTCCTCGTTGCCGTAGATCGCGGCGGTGTCGATGCTCCGGTAGCCGGCCTCCAGGGCGGTGGTGACCGCCTGCTCGGCCTCGTCGTCCGGCACCTGCCACACGCCGAAGCCCAGCTGGGGCATCTCGACGCCGTTGTTCAGGATGATCGGGGGGACCTTGCTGCTCACGAGCTCTCGATCCTTTAAGTCGTCGGGTGGTACTTCCCATCGTCAACGATCACGGCGTGCGATGCATTCCTGAGCGGCTCGCTCGCACCCCGAATCGCAGATTGGCCGGAAATGGATCCGGTGGTTCAAGCGTATCGGTCTGGACCATTGACCGGACACGGTCACGCGAGGAGTCTGTCGTAGCTGTAGCGCACGTCGGTGAATGGCAATCACATACGTGAATGGATGGCTCATGACCCCCACCCGAAGGAACGTCCTCGGCGCCGCGCTCGGCGGCGCCGCGGCGGCCGCCGTCGGACTGTCGGCCCCCGCCGCGCACGCCGCCACCTGGCAGTTGAAGTGGTCCCCCTCGGCGAGCGCCGACGGACTGCGCGCCTTCGAGACCCTCGAGGACGACCGCGCCGACTCCCACACCTCCGCCGCCCCGCACATCTACGCCACCGGTGACACCTGGCGGTTCGACATGCACACCGTCGACCGGGACACCTCCACCGACCGTCAGCGCCACGAGGTCACCGGGCTGCGGACCGGCAGCGGCTTCCTGCGCTGGACCGAGGGGCAGACCTGGCGCGTCACCTACCAGATGTACATCCCGACCTCGCTGAAGGCGACCACCAGCTTCACGCACATCATGCAGATGAAGCAGCCGGGAGCCGGCACCTCGCCCCTGGTCGTGCAGTCACTGCGCCGGGTGAACGGCGCCCAGACCATCGAACTGAAGCTGCCGATCGACGACATCCTCGTCGGCCGCACCGATCTGGCGCCCCTGCACAACTCCTGGGTCGACGTCGACTTCCAGGTCAAGGTCGGCAACGGCTCGGCCGGTTCGGTGCGCTGGATCCTCAAGAAGGGCTCGACCACGCTCATCGACGTCTCGCGCACCGGCGTCGACACCTTCCTCGCGGACCGGCTGCGCCCCAAGTGGGGCATCTACCGCTCGCTGGGCGACACGTCGGGTTCCCTGCAGAACTGCCATCTGCTGCTGCGGAACATGCGGGGCTACCAACTGGTCTGACAGGCAAGGCGGTTGAGCGGGCTCACGCCCGGTACAGCGCCTCGACCTCGGTGGCGTACGCCTTCTCGATCGCCTTCCGCTTCAGCTTCAGCGACGGCGTCAACAGACCGTGCTCCTCGGTGAACTGGTGGGCGAGGATGCGGAACGTACGGATCGACTCGGCCTGCGAGACCAGGGTGTTGGCGGCGACCACCGCCCGCCGCACCTCGGTCTCCAGCTCCGGGTCGCGCACCAGCTCGGCCGCCGACAGCTTCACCTTGTTGTGCATCTGCAGCCAGTGCTCGACGGCCTCCCCGTCCAGGGTGACCAGAGCGGCGATGTACGGGCGGTCGTTGCCGACGACGATGCACTGGGCGACCAGCGGATGGTCGCGCACCCGCTCCTCCAGGATCGCGGGCGAGACGCTCTTGCCGCCCGAGGTCACCAGGATCTCCTTCTTGCGCCCGGTGATGGTGAGATAGCCGTCCTCGTCGAGGGAGCCCAGGTCCCCGGTGGCGAGCCAGCCGTCGTGCAGGGTCTCGTCGGTGGCCTTCTGGTTGTTGAGGTAGCCCTGGAAGACATTGGGGCCGCGCAGCCAGATCTCGCCGTCGTCCGCGATGTGCACCGTCATGCCGGGAATGGCCTGGCCGACGGTGCCGTACCGGGTGCGCTCCGGCGGGTTGGCGGTCGCGGCCGCCGTGCACTCCGTCAGGCCGTAACCCTCGAAGATGTGGACGCCGGCGCCGGCGAAGAACAGGCCGAGCCGGCGGTCCATCGCCGAGCCGCCGGACATCGCGTACTTGATCCGGCCGCCCATGGCCTCCCGGATCTTGCCGTAGACCACCTTGTCGAAGAACTGGTGCTGCATCCGCAGGCCCGCCGACGGGCCGGGCCCGATGCCCCAGGCCTTGGCCTCCATCGCGTCGGCGTACTTCACGGCGACCTCGACGGCCTTCTCGAACGGTCCGGCCCTGCCCTCGCGTTCGGCCTTGCGCCGGCTCGCGTTGAAGACCTTCTCGAAGATGTACGGCACGGCGAGGAAGAACGTCGGCCTGAACGCGGCGAGGTCGGGCAGCAGGACGGCCGCGTTGAGCTGCGGCTGATGGCCGAACTTCACCTTCCCCCGGATGCCCGCGACCTGCACCATCCGGCCGAAGACATGCGCGAGCGGCAGGAACAGCAGGGTCGCCGCCTCGTCGCCCTTGCGGGACTTGAACAGCGGCGCCCAGCGCTCGATGACCGTGTCCGCCTCGACCATGAAGTTGGCGTGCGAGATGACACAGCCCTTGGGACGGCCCGTCGTGCCGGAGGTGTAGATGATCGTCGCGATCGACTCGGGGGTCACCGCGCGCCGGTGCCGGTGCACCACCTCGTCGTCGAGGTGCGCCCCCGACTCGTACAGCTCCTGCACCGCGCCCACGTCCAACTGCCAGAGCCTGCGCAGCTGCGGGAGCCGGTCGATGACCGTGGCGATGGTCATCGCGTGGTCCTCGTGCTCGACCATGGCCGCCGTGCACTGGGAGTCGTACAGCATCCAGAAGACCTGCTCGGCGGAGGAGGTCGGATAGACGGGGACGACCTGGGCGCCGACGGTCCACAGCGCGTAGTCGAAGAGGGTCCACTCGTAGCGCGTACGGCACATGATGGCGACCCGGTCGCCGAACCGGATGCCCTGCGCCAGCAGACCCTTCGCCAGCGCGAGGACCTCGTCGCGGAACTCGGCCGAGGTCACGTCGCGCCACTCGCCCCGCTCGTCCTTGCGGCCGAGCGCGATGTACGTCGGGTCCTCCTGGGCGTACTCGAAGACGACGTCGGCCAGACCGCCCACCGGCGGCGCCGACGCCAACGGGGGGTTGGTGAACTCGCGCAAACCCGCTCCTCGTGGCGCTCCGCACAGCGCGTGAAAGCTACCTCACCGGGAGAACGGGCGGGAGGGTTGTGGAGGGGGCGCATTGGGAGGCGCGGCCGGGGGCGGTGCCGGAAAACACCCGCAGATGGGGAGGTCTCCGGCACAATTCCTGACGCGTCAGTAAGTTTCGGGACCGTAATCTCCACCGAACCCGCACGCTCCGGTCACGGTGCGCGTCCCCCTGAACACGGTCTGGCCTGGGGAAACGCGAGCATCGCTCAGGTCCGCGCGCGGCCGTGGAGCCGGTCGCCGCCGGAGAGGATGGCCGCCGCGAGGGCGTCCGCCGCGCTCGTCGCCGCTCCGGGGCGCCTGCCGTGGACGAGGACGAAGTCGACCTCGCCGAGTTCCGGCAGGCCGGCCCGCTCCGGGACGCGGACCAGACCGGGCGGCACCAGACGACGGGAGTGCGCCATCACGCCGAGGCCCGCGCGGGCGGCGGCGACGAGGCCGTTGAGGCTGCCGCTGGTGCAGGCGATCCGCCAGGCCCGGCCCTCGCGCTCCAGCGCCTCCAGGGCCAGGGCGCGGGTGATGCCCGGCGGCGGGTAGACGATCAGCGGGACGGGACGGTCGGCGTCCAGGCGGAGCCGCTCCGCGCCGATCCACACGAGGCGGTCCGTCCAGACGGGTTCGCCGCGGGGGTCCTCCGGGCGGCGCTTGGCCAGCACCAGATCGAGCTTGCCGGCCGCGAGCCGCTCGTGCAGCGTGCCCGACAGCTCGACGGTCAGCTCCAGGTCCACCTCGGGATGGTCGTGCCGGAAGGCCTCCAGGATCTCCGGGAGCCGGGTCAGCACGAAGTCCTCCGAGGCGCCGAACCGCAGCCGTCCGCGCAGCCGGGTCCCGGTGAAGAACGCCGTCGCCTGCTCGTGCACCTCCAGGAGCCGCCGGGCGAAGCCGAGCATCGCCTCCCCGTCCTCCGTCAGCTCCACGGAGTGCGTGTCCCGGGTGAACAACTGCCGCCCGGCCGCGTCCTCCAGTCGGCGCACGTGCTGGCTGACCGTGGACTGGCGCAGCCCCAGTCGCCGCGCGGCCTGGGTGAAGCTCAGGGTCTGGGCCACGGCGAGGAAGGTGCGCAGCTGGGAGGGGTCGTACACGATCGCCACCCTACTCGCTCATCGTGGAACGCGATGACAGTCAGAGCGGTATGAAGGATTCCCGATCAAGGGCCGGGAGAGGACGATGGAGAGGGGCCTTCCGGCCCCGACGCACCCTCATCGAAAGTACGTGGAGCACCGTGAAACGCCTGACGTGGCCGAGCTGGATGCCGATCGACCCGTACATCCTGCTGTTGCTGGGGACGGTGGGCGTCGCGGCGCTCCTCCCGGCGCGGGGTGGGGCCGCCGAGGTCGCGTCCGGGGCGTCCACGGTCGCGATCGCCTTCCTCTTCTTCCTCTACGGCGCCCGGCTCTCCACCCGCGAGGCCCTCGACGGCCTCAAGCACTGGCGGCTCCACGTCACCGTCCTGGCCTGCACGTTCGTCGTCTTCCCGCTGCTGGGCCTCGCGGCCCGCGGCCTCGAACCGGTGTTCCTGAGCCACTCCCTCTACACCGGACTGCTCTTCCTCACCCTCGTCCCGTCGACCATCCAGTCCTCCATCGCCTTCACCTCGATGGCCCGGGGCAACGTCCCCGCCGCGATCTGCGCGGGCTCCTTCTCCTCCCTCGCCGGCATCGTGATCACCCCGCTCCTCGCCGCGAGCCTGCTGGGCGGCAGCGCGGGCGGCTTCTCCGCCGACTCGCTGCTGAAGATCGTGCTCCAACTGCTGGTGCCGTTCGTCGCGGGACAGCTCGCCCGCCGCTGGATCGGCGCCTTCGTCACCCGGCACAAGCGGATCCTCGGCCTCGTCGACCGGGGCTCCATCCTCCTCGTCGTCTACGTCGCCTTCAGCGAGGGCATGGTGCGCGGCATCTGGAGCCAGGTCAGCCCGCTGCGGCTCGCCGGACTCCTCGTCGTCGAGGCGGTCCTGCTGGCGGTGATGCTGCTGCTCACCTGGTACGGCGCCAAGGCCCTGCGCTTCGGCCGTGCGGACCGGATCGCCATCCAGTTCGCCGGCTCCAAGAAGTCCCTCGCCTCCGGACTGCCCATGGCGAGCGTCCTGTTCGGCCCGGAGGCGTCCCTCGCCGTCCTGCCGCTGATGCTCTTCCACCAGATGCAGCTCATGGTCTGCGCGGTCATCGCCAAGCGCCGCTCCCACGACCCGGTGGAGGAACCGGCGGTCACGGAGCAGCGAGACGAAGCGATACGAACCGCGGTCGGTACAGGGACACGTTCCGCGTGATGTTCAGCTGCGCCGCCGCCGCGTCCGCGTCCAGCCAGTTGACGTCGTAGCTGAGCACCAGCCGCCCGTCGCCGACCGCGCGGTGCGCCTGCGGGTTGTACGCCGCGACACCGCTGTTCGGCAGCGGCGGGCTGAACCCCTTGGTGGGCCCGTGCCAGGGCCCGGTGGGGGAGCACGCCCAGTACGCGGTCACGGTCGTCAGCCCCGCCGTCCCGGCCGCCATGGTGAGCAGCACATAGGTCCGCCCGTCCCGGACGACGGTGAAGGCGCTGCCCACCCCCTTGTCGTCCCCGTTCCCGAGCACCGCCCCCGGCCGCCCCCGCACCGCCCACCGCGAGCCGTCCCAGTACTCCCAGGCCCCCGGCTCCCCGAGCCGGCCGCGCGGCACCCGCGCCACATAGGCGTGGGAGGTCGGCCGGGAGGCGGCCTGGGCGTCGGTGCCGCCGAAGACGTACGTCCAGTCGCCCGCGTCCACGGCCGTCGTCCCGAAGAGCACCCGCCGCGCCGGATCGGCGACCGACGCCTGGTCCAGCACCGTCGTGATCCCCTCCAGCCGCAGATCCGGCAGCGACAGCGTGGCCACCTCGGTCGCGGTCGGCACCCCGTAGATCCACGGCGACCGGCCCGCCGTACGGGTCCACAGCAGCACCCGTACGACCTTCTCGGCCGAGCCGGGGGAGCGGGGCTCGACCCGGGCGGCCACCGGCCAGCGCCACCGCTGCGGGCCCGGGTCCGGGAAGACGGGCGCCGGGAGCGTCGCTTCGAGGCGGCCCGAAGGGGACATCACCACGGCCGAGTTGCGCACCAGGGGGGTCGAGACGTCCCGCCAGGTGACCGATTCGCCGGCCGGGTTGGGCGGCGGGAACACCTGACCGAGATAGGTGTCCGAGAACAGCCACAGCACCCGGCCGTCCGGGAGCCGCACCGAGTGCGTGCCGTCGCCGCCCGTCCAGTCGTCGGTCCGGGTCGCGTCGTCGCCGTACCGGGCGAACTCGCCGGTCAGCGCGGCGTCCGGGTCCCAGTCCCGGATGGTACGCGCCGTGCACGCGACGCCGCCCTCCCGGTCGTCGTCCGGGAGGGCGGTGAGCAGCACGGCGGCGAGGGCCAGGACCAGGGCCAGGATCAGGACCGGTCCGGCCCCCGTCCGCTGTCGCACGCGCGCGTCGTCGGGCACGGGAGGGACGTTAGTTGCCCGCGTCCACCCGGTCCATGGGCAGTCGCAGGATCTCGCCCCGCGCCGCGGCGTCCTGCGGGGCGGGCCCGGCCGCTTCCGCGTCGCTCAACGCCCGGTCGTACACCCGTACGTCGTCGATCGCGCCCGTGAAGTGGGCCCGGCTGTCGACCCGTTGCCCGATGTGCACCCCGAACGGCGAGTTCCGGCTGACCGATCCGGGGACGTCGGCGGTGCTGAACGCGGTGCCGTCGACGAAGAGGGTGAGCTGCCCCCCACCTCGCCGCAGCACGAGCCGGTGCCACTCCCCGTCGTTGTACGCGTGGGTGGACCGCACGGAGGCGGTCCGGGGCGGCGCGGCCCCGTCCCGCACGGTGATCAGCCCCGTCAGCCGCCCGGACGCCGGCTCCCCGCGCAGCCACACCTGGGGCTGCGTGGTCCCGACCCCGCCCATCCACAGCAGCGGCTGCTCCCCGGCGGTCGCCGAGTAGCGGAACCAGAGCGAGGCGGTGAAGTCCCGGTCCCCGAGCGGGAGTCGGGACCGGTACGGCAGTCGTACGGCGTCGTCGGCGCCGTCGAACTCGAGCGCGCCGCCGGCCACGCCGTCCGTGGGCCGCGCGCCACCGAGCACGGCCGCCGGCCGGCCACCGGGCGCCCTGTCGGGCGTCGTCGGGTCCGGGCCGCGACGCGGCTTCAGCCAGCCCTCGGTGAACCGGGCGAAGCGGATCTCGTCCCGGGCGTCGACCGCGCCGCCCTCGTACAGCAGCCCTACCACGTCGTCGCCGGCCCGGCCGCCGTCGATCCGGACCAGGTCCGAGTAGCCGGACCAGTCCGTGGTGACGACCGTGCCCCGGTCCACGCTCTCCCAGGTGCGTCCGCCGTCGTACGAGGAGCGGATCGCCATCGTGCGGCGGCGGTCGGGATCGGCGGGTCCGGCCAGCAGCATGCGGTCGCCGAGGCGCAGCAGGGAACCCTGCACCTGGGGCGTGTAGAGGTCCGGGAGCGCCCGGAAGGGCGCGGCGAAGGTGGTGCCGCCGTCCCGGCTGACCGTCTGGCTGCGGTGGCCCAGGTCCATGCCGTCCTGCTCGCGGCCGCTGACCAGCAGCGAACCGTCCGCGCGCTCGGCGAGCGTCACCTCCGACGGCTTCTGGCGGAAGGTGCCGTCGGCCGCGATCGGCCAGGTGTCCGTGGCGCCGATCCGCCAGTTCTCCCCGCCGTCGTCGCTGGTCACGAGCGCCGCGTGGTTGGCGGTGACCCGGCCGTCGGCCCAGCTCTCGGCGTTGACGCCGAACACGAGCCGGCCCGCGTGGCGGCCCCGGGTGAGCTGGACGCCGTGCACGGGGCCGGTGGCGTACCAGGAGTTCCAGCCGGCCGGGCGGATCTGGTCGCTCAGGGCGCGCGGCTCGGACCAGGTCAGCCCGTCGTCGTCGCTGTACTGCAGATGCGGTGCGCGGTCGCAGGGGACGTCGCAGCCGGCGCTGTCCAGGCGGCCCGTGTTGTACGTCTCCGCCAGCAGGATCCGGCCGGTCCTGTGGTCGACGACGGGGGCGGGGTTGCCGTGGGTGTCGCCCCGGCCCTCGTTGACCACGCGCAGCGGGCCCCAGGTGCGGCCGCCGTCCGTGGAGCGCTTGACGACGAGGTCGATGTCCGCCGCGTCACCGCAGTTCAGGACGCGGCCCTCGGCGAAGGCGAGCAGCGTGCCGGTGGTGCTCCGCACGATCGCCGGGATGCGGAAGCAGGCGTAGCCGGGGTCCTGGGAGGCCTTGAAGAGGACCTGCTGCTCGAACTCGGCGGCGGCGGCGACCTGCTGGGGCTCGGCCCCTGCGGGGTGGGCGAGGGTGAGGAGGGCGGTGGTGGTGAGGAGTGCGGTGAGGGATGAGCTGAGGGGAGATCTGCGGGGGGATCTGTGGCGTGCGCGAAGAATCGACGGCACGGTGGCCAGCCCTTCATCCGTCTGGGGGTGGTGGGACGTCGGACGTCCCATGTCCGACGTGCGGGCACAGACGGTACGCGGGGGTTCCGGGCCCCACAAGAACCGTGCGTCGGTCGTGACGGGGCGTGTCGTACGACTAGCTGACGATCGGTCAGGGGGGCGCCTGATGGGTCGGGGGTGCGTGTGTCGTTGGCGGGTGCGGGTCCGTGGGGCTTCTCGCGCAGTTCCCCGCGCCCCTAAAAGACCAGGCCCTGCGGGCCTCAAAGGCGACGGGGCTGCGGGGCTGGAAAGCGACGGGGCTGCGGGGCTGGAAGACGACGGGGCTGCGGGCCTGAAAAGCACGGGGCGCAGCCCCTGCTTTTCAGGGGCGCGGGGAACTGCGCGAGAAGCCCCACCCACCCGCACCCGGCGACGAAACCGGTGGGCCCATGGCGCGAACCCGGCGGTAAAAGGCGGAGCCCCGAGGGCGCAGGGGGCGCTCCCCGCCGCAAGGGGCCCCGCCGCCGTGTCGCGGAGGCACCGCTCAGCCGCCCTGGTCGACCCCGGCCGCGGCCCGCAGAGCGATGCGGTGCTCGCCCGCGTACACGTTCATGGAGGCCCCCCTCAGGAACCCCACCAGCGTCAACCCGGTCTCCGCCGCCAGGTCGACCGCCAGGGACGAGGGCGCGGAGACGGCCGCCAGCACCGGGATCCCCGTCATCACCGCTTTCTGCGCCAGCTCGAACGAGGCCCGCCCCGACACCAGCAGCACGGCCCTCGACAGCGGCAGCGCCCCGCTCTGCAGGGCCCGCCCCACCAGCTTGTCCACCGCGTTGTGCCGCCCGACGTCCTCCCGTACGTCGAGCAGTTCGCCGTCCTCGCTGAACAGGGCCGCCGCGTGCAGACCCCCGGTCCGGTCGAAGACCCGCTGGGCCGCGCGGAGCCGGTCGGGGAGGCCCGCGAGGAGGTCGGGGTCGAGCCGGACCGGGGGAGCCTCGCCGCCGCTCGTGTCGTCGACGGGCCAGCGCGCGGTCGTCCGGACGGCGTCCAGCGACGCCTTGCCGCACAGCCCGCAGGACGAGGTCGTGTAGACGTTGCGTTCGAGCGTGATGTCGGGGACGGTGACCCCGGGCGCGGTCCTCACGTCCACCACGTTGTACGTGTTCGACCCGTCCTCCGTCGCGCCCGCGCAGTACACGATGTTCTGCAGGTCCGACCGCTCGGCCAGCACCCCCTCGCTGACCAGGAACCCCGCCGCGAGGGCGAAGTCGTCCCCCGGGGTGCGCATGGTGATCGCGAGCGGCTTGCCGTTCAGCCGGATCTCCATCGGTTCCTCGGCGACGAGCGTGTCCGGGCGGGTGGAGACCGCGCCGTCCCGGATGCGGATCACCTTGCGTCGTTCCGTGACTCGTCCCATGTCGTGTCTCAGTCCCGGTTCTGTACGTGCTGGTAGCCGAAACGGCCCTTGATGCAGAGGTTGCCGTGGGTCACCGGGTTGTCGTGCGGCGAGGTGACCTTGACGATCTCATTGTCCTGCACATGGAGGGTGAGGTTGCAGCCCACACCGCAGTACGCGCACACCGTGGTCGTCTCGGTCTGCGACGCCTCGTCCCAGGTGCCCGCCGCCCGCATGTCGAACTCCGACTTGAAGGACAGCGCGCCCGTCGGACACACCTCGATGCAGTTGCCGCAGTACACACAGGCCGAGTCGGTGAGCGGGGCGTCGTGCTCCACGGCGATCCGGGCGTCGAAACCCCGGCCCGCGACGGAGATCGCGAACGTGTTCTGCCACTGCTCCCCACAGGCGTCCACGCACTTGTAACACAGGATGCACTTGTCGTAGTCCCGGACGTAGAGCTCGTTGTCGACCCTCGGTTCCTCGTTCAGCCGGGCCGCGTCCGGGCCGAAGCGGTCCGGTTTCGCCTCGTACTCCTTGATCCACTCCGCGACCTTCGGGGTCGTCGAGAGATCGACCGACGACGCGAGGAGTTCGAGGACGACCTTGCGGCTGTGCCGGGCGCGCTCGGTGTCCGTGCGTACCTCCATCCCGGGCTCGGCCTTGCGGGAGCAGGCCGGGACGAGGGTCCTGGCGCCCTCGACCTCGACGACACAGACCCGGCAGGCGTTCTTCGGGGTCAGGGTGTCGCCCTCGCACAGGGTGGGCACGTCCTTGCCGGCGGCCCGGCAGGCGTCCAGGATCGTCGAGCCCTCGGGCGCCCGCACCGGCTCCCCGTCGAGGGTGAACTCCAGCAGACGACGCGGCACTCCCAGCGGGATCACGGTCATACGGCGGCTCCGGCAGGACGGGTTTGACGATGCGTGGTCATTCGTACGCCCCCAAGCGGTCGATCGCGGATTCCACGGCGTTCCACGCGGTCTGTCCGAGACCGCAGATGGAGGCGTCCCGCATGGCGCGGCCGACCTCCCTGAGCAGGGCGATGTCCCCGGCCGCGGCCGCCCCGGTCCGCTCGGCGATCCGGTGCAGGGCCTCCTCCTGCCGTACGGTCCCGACGCGGCACGGCACGCACTGCCCGCAGGACTCGTCGCGGAAGAACTCCGCGATCCGCAGCAGCAGCCGGGGCAGCGGGACCGTGTCGTCGAAGGCCATCACCACCCCCGAGCCCAGCGTGGTGCCCGCCTCCCGCGTCCCCTCGAAGGTGAGCGGGATGTCCAGCTCGTCGGGCCGTACGAAACCCCCGGCCGCGCCGCCGAGGAGGACGGCCCGGAGGCGGTCCCGTACCCCGGCGAGCGTCAGCAGGTCGCCGAGCGTGGCCCCGAAGGGCAGCTCGTAGATGCCGGGCCGGTCGACGCTGCCGGAGACGCAGAACAGCTTGGGTCCGGTGGAGCGGGCGGTGCCGATCGCCGCGTACGCCGGCGCGCCCATTGTCAGGATCGGCAGGACGTTGACCAGCGTCTCGACGTTGTTCTCCACCGTCGGCTTGCCGAACAGTCCCTTCTCCACCGGGAACGGCGGCTTCGAGCGCGGCTCGCCCCGGTAGCCCTCGATGGAGTTGAAGAGCGCCGTCTCCTCGCCGCAGATGTAGGCCCCGGCGCCCCGGCGGATCTCGATGTCGAAGGCGTACCCCTGTCCGAGGACGTCGTCGCCGAGCAGCCCCCGGGCCCGGCACTGCGCGAGGGCGTTCTCCAGGCGGGCGAGGGCTCGCGGGTACTCGCCGCGCAGATACAGGTAGCCCCGGTGCGCGCCGGTGGCGTACCCGGCGATCGTCATCGCCTCGACCAGGGAGAACGGGTCGCCCTCCATGAGCACCCGGTCCTTGAAGGTGCCCGGCTCGGATTCGTCGGCGTTGCAGACGAGGTAGTGCGGGTGGTCGGGCTGCGCCGCCGTGGCCTGCCACTTCCGGCCCGTGGGGAAGGCGGCGCCGCCCCGCCCGACCAGGCCCGAGTCGGTGACCTCGCGGATGACACCGGCGGGGCCGAGTTGGAAGGCCCGGCGCAGGGCGGTGTAGCCGCCGTGGGCCCGGTAGTCGTCGAGCGAGGACGGGTCGACGACGCCGACGCGGCTCAGCAGGGTCAGCGAGGGGTCCCCGGCCTGGGGCACCGCCATGGCCGCCGCCGGCTCCTCCTCCGCCGAGTCGGGCGCGCTCGCCGCGAGGACGGCCGCCTCGACGGTCGCGGGCGCCGCCACCGCCGTACGCACGGGATCCCCCGCCTTGATCGCGAGCGCGGCCGGTGCCCGCTCGCACAGCCCGAGGCAAGGGCTCCGCTGCACGCCCACCCCGCTGCCGAGGCCGAGCCGTGACTCGATCCCGGCGCACAGGTCGGATGCCCCGGCCGCCGCGCACGCCAGGTCCGTGCACACGTGCAGCACGGTCGCGGGGCGCGGCTTGACCGAGAACATGGCGTAGAAGGTGGCCACGCCGTACGCCTCCGCCGGCGGCACGGTCAGCCGTCGGCAGAGGTAGTCCAGCGCACCCTCGCTGATCCAGCCGATCCGGTCGTTGATCGCGTGCAGCCCCGGCAACAGCAGATCACGGCGCTCCCGGGCCTCCCGGCCGCCCCGTGCCCACCGCAGATCGGCGGCTCGCATCTCGTCGCGGGCCGCGCCCTCCCAGGAGGACTCCGGCGGCCCGAGCAGCGCGTCGACCGCCGCCTTCTCCTCGTCCGTCGGTTTGCTGTCACCGAAGTGCAGGTCCACTCTGTGTCACCTCACGATGGTCGCGACGGGCAGCTTCTCGATCCGGATCGCCGACGCCTTGAACTCCGCCGTCCCCGCGATCGGGCAATTGGCCTCGATCGTCAGCTGGTTGGTGTCCACCTCGTCGGGAAAGTGCATGGTCATGAAGGCGAGGCCCGGCCGCAGCCCGAGGTCGATCCAGACCGGCGCCACCACCGATCCGCGCCGCGAGGAGACCTGGACCTCCTCGCCCACCGTGACCCCGTACCGCTCGGCGTCCTCCGGGCACAGCTCGATGTACTCCCCGCGCCGCAGCGGCGAGGCGTAACCCCCGCTCTGCACACCGGTGTTGTACGAGTCGAGGCGCCGCCCGGTGGTCAGCCGGATCGGGAACTGTTCATCCGTCAGATCCACCGGCGGATCGTGCCGCACGAGCCCGAAGGGTGCGAGCCTTCCCCGCCGCGCCGGGTCCGGATCCCACAACCGGCCGTGCAGGTACGTCGGTTCGAGCCCGTCGGTGTCCGGGCAGGGCCACTGGATGCCCTGGTGCTCCTCCAGCCGCTCGTACGTCATCCCGTAGTGGTCCGGCGACACCGACCGCAGCTCGTTCCAGACGGCCTCGGCGTCGGCGTACTTCCACTCGTGCCCGAGCCGTGCGGCCAGGTCGCAGATGATGTCGATGTCCTCGCGGGCCTCCCCGGGCGGGGTGACCGCCTTGCGCACCCGCTGGACGCGCCGTTCGCTGTTGGTGGTCGTGCCGTCCGTCTCCGCCCACCCGGCGGTCGCGGGCAGCACGACATCGGCCAACTCGGCGGTCTTCGTCAGGAAGATGTCCTGCACGACGAGGAAGTCCAGCTCCTTCATCCGCCGGACGGCCTGCTCGCTGTCGGCCTCGGACTGCGCCGGGTTCTCCCCGACGCAGTACACGGCCTTCAGTGAGCCCTCCTCCATGGCCTCGAACATCTCCGTCAGGTTCAGCCCGTAGTGCGGCTGGATGACGGTGTCCCACGCCGACTCGAACTTCAGCCGGGTGCCGGGGTCGAGGATGTCCTGGAAGCCGGGCAGCCGGTTGGGGATGGCGCCCATGTCCCCGCCGCCCTGCACGTTGTTCTGGCCGCGCAGCGGCTGCAACCCGGAGGCGTAGCGGCCCACGTGCCCGGTCAGCAGCGAGAGGTTGATCAGCGCGCGGACGTTGTCGGTGCCGTTGTGGTGCTCGGTGATGCCGAGCGTCCAGCACAGCTGGGCCCGCTCGGCGCGGGCATACGCGTGCGCCAACTCCCTTATGGCGGCGGCCGGTACGCCCGTCACCTTCTCCGCGAGGGAGAGCGTCCAGGGCTCGACGAGCGCCCGGTACTCCTCGAAGCCGGTGGTGGCCCGCTCGACGAACGCCTCGTTGACGAGGCCCGCGTGGATGATCTCGCGGCCGATCGCGTGGGCCATCGGGATGTCGGTGCCGACGTTCAGTCCCAGCCAGCTCTCCGCCCACTCGGCGGTGGAGGTCCGGCGCGGGTCGACCGCGTACATCCGGGCGCCGTTCCGTATCCCCTTCAGCACGTGCTGGAAGAAGATCGGGTGCGCGAAGCGGGCGTTGGACCCCCACATCACGATGACGTCGGTGTGCTCGATCTCCTCGTAGGAGGAGGTGCCGCCGCCGGAGCCGAAGGCCGCCGACAGGCCGGCCACGCTCGGGGCGTGGCAGGTGCGGTTGCAGGAGTCGACGTTGTTGGTGCCCATGACCACGCGGGCGAACTTCTGCGCCACGTAGTTCATCTCGTTGGTGGCGCGGGCGCAGGAGAACATGCCGAACGCGCCGCGGTTGCGCTCGATGCCGCGGGCGGCCCGGTCCAGGGCCTCCTCCCAACTCGCCTGCCGGAAGGGCTCGTCGCGGGAGTCGCGGACGAGGGGGTGGGTGAGCCGGGTGTAGGTCTTCGGTTGCCGATTCTGCCGGTTCTGCCGGTTCTTCACGCGGCGCTCCTCAACGCGAGCAGGTCCGAGATGGCGTGGACGGTGCGGAGTGTGGGCACCTCGACGCCCGTGATGTCCGCCAGTTCGACGACGGCGGCAAGCAGGACGTCGAGTTCCAGCGGTTTGCCGCGCTCCAGGTCCTGGAGCGTGGAGGTGCGGTGGTCGCCGACGCGTTCCGCGCCGGCCATCCGCCGTTCGATGGAGACCCCGACCTCGCAGCCCAGGGCCTCGGCGACGGCCAGCGTCTCGGCCATCATCGTCTCGATGACCTTGCGGGTGCCGCCGTGCAGACACATCTGCCGCATGGTCGCGCGGGCCAGGGCGCTGATCGGGTTGAACGAGATGTTGCCGAGCAGCTTGATCCAGATGTCGCCCCGGATGTCGGGCTCCACCGGACACTTCAGGCCGCCGGCCGTCATCGCCTCGCTGAAGTCGAGGCAGCGCTCGGACACGCCGCGGTCGGGCTCGCCGATGGAGAACCGGGTGCCTTCCAAGTGCCGTACGACGCCCGGCCCTTCGAGCTCGGTGGCCGCGTAGACGACACAGCCGATGGCCCGCTCCGGCGCGAGCACCGCACTGACCGCGCCGCCGGGGTCCACGCTCTCGACGCGGTGGCCGTCGTGCGGGCCGCCGTGCCGGTGGAAGTACCACCAGGGGATGCCGTTCTGGGCGGCGACCACCGCCGTGGTGCCGTGCAACAGGGGCTCGATCAGCGGCCCGCACGCCGCGTACGAGTTGGCCTTGAGGCCGAGGAAAACGAAGTCGACCGGGCCGATCTCGGCCGGGTCGTCGGTGGCGTGGGCGCGGGCGGTGAAGTCCCCGCGCGGGCTGAGCACGCGCACCCCGTCCCGCCTCATGGCCGCGAGATGCGGTCCACGGGCGACGAGATGCGTGTCCGCGCCGGCGCGGTGGAGCGCGGCGCCGACATAGGCGCCGATCGCACCGGCGCCGAGAACTGCGACTTTCATGGTGAGGAAGCTCCGTTCGGTCGAGGGATACCGCGGAGATGGCGCACCGAGCTGCGCTGCCCTGGGCGCTGGGAGAATCTGTCGACGAAATATTGTCTACAGTATGGAAGTTGGGCCGACAAGGGTTCGCGCAACCGTTCGGCGCGCGGTGGATACCGTTCATCGCATACGGTCGACGTGCCGCCTTCTCAACGCCCCCGCCACTCCCTACCGTCCGGGATCATGAGTCCCCCCGTCGCACCTCCGGGCTGGAGCCGTTGGCTCGTCCCCCCGGCCGCACTCTCCGTACATCTCTCCATCGGACAGGCCTACGCCTGGAGCGTGTTCAAGCCTCCGCTCGAATCCGCCCTCGGCCTCAGCGGCACCCAGAGCGCCCTCCCCTTCCAGCTGGGCATCGTCATGCTGGGCCTGTCCGCCGCGTTCGGCGGCACCCTCGTCGAGCGCAACGGGCCGCGCTGGGCGATGACCGTGGCGCTGATCTGCTTCTCCTCCGGCTTCCTGCTCGCCTCCCTCGGCGCGGCCACCGAGCAGTACTGGCTGATCGTCTTCGGCTACGGCTTCGTCGGCGGCATCGGCCTCGGCATCGGCTACATCTCGCCCGTTTCGACCCTGATCAAGTGGTTCCCGGACCGGCCCGGCATGGCCACCGGCATCGCGATCATGGGCTTCGGCGGCGGCGCGCTGATCGCCTCACCCTGGTCCGCCCAGATGCTGGAGTCCTTCGGCGCCGACTCCTCCGGCATCGCCCTGGCCTTCCTGGTGCACGGCCTGTCGTACGCCGTGTTCATGCTGCTCGGCGTGCTGCTGGTCCGGGTGCCGCGTACCGAGCGGCCGGTCGACAGCGGACCGAGCGTCCTCGCGGGCCCACAGGTCTCGGCCCGCAACGCCATCCGCACCCCCCAGTTCTGGTGCCTGTGGGTCATCCTCTGCATGAACGTGTCCGCAGGCATCGGCATCCTGGAGAAGGCCGCCCCGATGATCACGGACTTCTTCGCCGACTCCTCCACCCCGGTCACCGTCACGGCGGCCGCCGGATTCGTCGCGCTGCTCTCCGCGGCCAACATGACCGGCCGTATCGTCTGGTCCTCCACGTCCGACCTCATCGGACGCAAGAACATCTACCGCGTCTACCTCGGCGTCGGCGCGCTGATGTATCTGCTGATCGCGCAGTTCGGCGACGCCTCCAAGCCCCTGTTCATCGTCTGCGCCCTGGTGATCCTGTCCTTCTACGGCGGGGGCTTCGCCACCATCCCCGCCTATCTGAAGGACCTCTTCGGCACCTACCAGGTCGGCGCCATCCACGGCCGACTGCTCACCGCCTGGTCCACGGCCGGTGTCCTCGGACCGCTGATCGTCAACTGGATCGCCGACCGGCAGGAGGAGGCGGGCAAGTCCGGCGCCGACCTCTACGGCACGTCCTTCTTCATCATGATCGGGCTGCTCGTGATCGGCTTCGTCGCCAACGAACTGGTCCGCCCCGTCCACCCCCGCTTCCACATCCCCGCCCCGAGGGAGGCCGCCGATGTCGTCCAGCGACAGCAGTCCGAACCCGCCTGACCGGCGCCCCCTGATCGCCTTCGCCTGGATCTGGGTGGGCGTACCGCTCGCCTACGGGCTGTACGAACTCGTACGGAAGGCCACACAGTTGTTCACCGGCTGACAGCTCCGACCACCTGTGCCGATGCCGGGGGTCCCGGCATCGGCACAGTCACGCCGGGGGCTGCTCCGCCGGGGCCGTCGGCTGATGCGCCGTCACGCCGCTGGGGACGGCGACGGCGGCGCTGTCGCGCCGGACGCCGGAGCCGGCCGTGGACCGGCCGGGCCTGGCGCGGTCCAGCCAGAGCAGGAGGAGGCCGAGCGCGCAGGCGAGCGCCGGCCAGTACACGTAGCGGTAGTTCGTCGCCGGCACGATGGGCAGATAGCCGAGCACGTACGCCACCGAGCTGATGCCCAGCGCCCGGATCGGCAGCGAGAACGTCCCCTTGCCGGGACGGACGGCGAGCACGAGCGCGACAGCGAGCCAGAACCACCCCCGGAAGAGCGGCTTCAGGTCGGTGGCCGAGCCGTTGACGTACGAGGCGAGGGTGGCCTCCAGCCGGGGGCGGGTCACGTCGATGCCGAGCTCGTTGGCGAAGACCCCCGGCTGGTACACGTAGCCCGTCTCGAAGAGCAGGGCGGTGAAGACCCGCAGCCGGTACTGGAGATAGCCGGAGACGTGTCCGCGCATCTCGCGCAGCCACAGGGAGGTGAGCTGGTCCGCGTCCCGGGACAGTCCGTCCGCCGAGCGCTGGTAGCAGGCCCAGTAGGCGTCCGACAGGGCGTCGACCCGGTCGCACTCCTCGGCGGCTGCCACCAGGCGGTCCCGCAGCTCCGGCCGGACGTCGGCCGACCGCAGTTCCTCCACGGTCAGGACGTGGACGAGGTCGTCGAGCAGGATCTGCGCGCCCTGATCCGTCTGCACCGGCCGCGCGAACAGGGAGATCGCGGCGGCGGGCACGACGACGGCAGCCACCAGCGCCGCCGTGCACGCGGCCCATGTGCGACGCCCGGGGGAGCGCCACAGCGCGAGGACGAGCAGGACGAACATCGGGATCGCGGCGAGGAAGGCGTTCTTGCGCACGAGCACGGCGTAGGAGAGGAAGAGCACGCCCAGCCAGAGCAGACCCCAGCGCATCCCCGTGGAGATGCCGCGGTCCCGCAGCAGCAACCCGACGAAGGCCACCGCGCAGGCCGCCAGCAGCGCGCACGCCGCGTGGACGTCCTTCCATACCACGCCGACGAACGTCAGCACGGGGGGAGTCAGCCCGAGGCCGAGGACGGCGAGCGAACCGGCACGGCTCGCGGTCATCTCCCAGACGCAGCGGGCGAGCACCCACAGCGCGCCCCACAGGACGACGGACTGGAGGACGGCCATGGCCGCGGGCGTGCCGGTGACGGCGATGAGCGCGCGCCACACCAGGCTCAGCACGGGCGGATGCCAGTCGGTCAGCGGCGTTCTGCCCATGGCCTGCCGGAGCTGGTCGATGCTGTCGGGACTCATGTACCCCGGGTTGAAGACGACGGCCGTGGTCAGGCAACACACCACGGCGACAGCCGTCAGCCACCAGTTCCAGTGCTTTTCGCCCCGAATGCGCACCTTTTGTCCCATGCGGCGGATGCTAACAGCGCCAACAGGGCCGTACGGGGCAGGGCGCGACGCGGGTCAGAGCGCGAGGTGGGTCAGGGCGTGACGCGGGTCAGGGCGTGACGAAGACGTAGCGCCGGTAGGTGAAGAAGCGGAACAGGGTGGCGAGGACCCAGCCGAGGACGCGGGCGGTGTTGTCGCCGGCCATCGAATCCACCCCGAGCAGCTGCCGCGAGACGAAGACCGTGCCCGCGGTGAGGGCGACACCGACCACGTTCACGAACAGGAACAGGGCCAGTTCCTGCGTCATGTTCTCGCGATGCCGCCGGCGGTAGGTCCAGTAGCGGTTCCCCACCCAGCTGAAGAGCGCCGCCGCGCCCGTCGCGACGACGGAGGCCCACACGGGGGCGGACCGCATCACCCCGCCCTCCGCGCCGCCGGGAAGGCCGAACACCAGCAGGTTGTAGCCGCCGTTGTCCACCACGAAGGCCAGCGCCCCGACGACCCCGAACTTGGCGGCCTCGCGCCAGACGCCCCGGACGGCGTCACGCACACGCAGCGCCATGGATACGAGGACCAGCACACGGCGAGAGTAACGACCCGGCGCGTCCCGACCGCCCGGACGCGCCCATAACGCATTATTTCCTATCGTCATCCGAAAATTCTGTCGTCATCCGACGCAGGGTCAGGCAGGGATCAGGTAGGGAGTGGCCGTGCAACCGACGATCGCGTGTGTCGTGCCGTGTCACAACGAGGAGGCCACCGTCGGCAAGGTCGTGCGCGACCTGAGGATGGCGCTCCCCGAGGCCGACATCTACGTGTACGACAACGCCTCGACCGACCGCACGGTGGAGGTCGCCCGTGACGCGGGCGCGATCGTCCGGGAGGAACCGCGCAAGGGCAAGGGCAACGTCATCCGGCGTGCCTTCGCCGATGTCGACGCCGACGCCCTGCTCCTCATCGACGGTGACGACACCTACGACGCCTCCCGGGCCCGCGACCTGGTCAACCTGCTCTTCGAGGGTCCCTACGACCAGGTGGTCGGCGCCCGCCGCGAGACGGTCAGCGCCGCCTACCGGATGGGGCACGCGACCGGCAACCGGCTGCTCACGGGCGCGGTGCGCTTCCTGTTCGGCAACGACGTGACCGACATGCTGAGCGGCTACCGCGTCTTCTCGCGCCGCTTCGTCAAGTCCTTCCCGGCGCTCGCCCGCCAGTTCGAGACCGAGACCGAGATGACCGTCCACGCGCTCCACCTGCGGCTCCCCACGGCCGAGGTGGAGGTGGACTACCGGGTCAGACCCGCCGGGAGCGAGAGCAAACTGCACACCTTCCGGGACGGCTGGCGCATCCTGCGGGTCATCCTCGACCTCGCCCGGCGCGAGCGGCCCTCGCTCGTCCACGCCGTGGTCGCGGGGGTCCTCGCCCTCGTCTCGGTCGTCCTCGGCATCCCCGTCATCGCCGACTTCATCCGCACGGGCACCGTGCCGCGCATCCCCACGGCGATCCTCGCCGCCGCGATCATGACGATCGCGGTGCTCGTGCTGCTCGTCGGGTACATCCTCGAGTCCCTCATGCACATGCGTCAGGAACACTCCCGGCTCGTGCACCTCGCCTACGCGGCACCGGGCCGCCCACCGCGCTACACCGGGCCCCGCCCCGGCACCCGCCCCGTGCCCGCAAGGCACACCCCGGGGCGTCGCTGACGGACCGGGGCGCGCGGCGCCGCGGTCGGACCCACGGGTCACGGGGCCCGAACCGTCAGCGGCGTCCGCCGAACTCCCAGGCGTGGACCTCGACGTCGGCGTACCGGGCGGCGGTCAGTACGGCGCGTGCCGTGGCCGGGTCCGGGGCGCGGAGCAGCACCGCCGTTCCCAGCCACGCGGCGCCGTCGTCGGACAGCAGCGGACCGTACGCGATCAGGTCGTCCCGGTCGGACGGCACGTCGACGTCGGCGGCCCGCCCCGAACCCAGGCCGAGCACCAGATACCGGTTGCCGCCGCTCGCGCCGCCGGGGAACTCCCACATGGTGCGCCCCAGTAGGTTGCGCCACCGGCGCACCAGCACGTCCCGAAACGCGCCGGCCTGGTAGTTGGGCTCGTCGAAGGCGAACGCGCGGGCGGCGGCGGCATCGGGCAGGTCGACGATGTGGACGCTGCCGGTGAGTGTCTCGCCGTCGGTGGTGAAGGTCGGACCGCGAGCGATCAGCTCCTTCTCGTACCCGTCCATGTAGGACCAGTGCGCTTCCGTCAACTCCTCGCGCAGGGGGAGGGATCCGAGCCGGTCGCGGTGGTGGCAGAAGTACTCCATGCCCCGACCCTCCCCGACATCCGTGCGGCAGCTCAACCGAGTTCAGCAACGATGAGACGTCACCTGGGGACTTCGTCGGGGTCGCAGTCGCGGATGACCCGGCCGTCGTTGTCCTTCGCCTCGTCGTTCCCCCAGCGCTGGAGGTAGTAGGCCGACACGTAGGCACGGCCCTTCCCACCGGGCGCCACCTCGTCGAGATCGGTCAGCAGCCAGTAGTGGTTGTACGAGGTGCCCACCTGTACCTTGTCCCCCCACTTCTTGCACAGGACGTAGTTGGTGCCCTTGTACAGCTTGCCCTGGGGCGCGCATGCGGGCCTGGTGTCGCCGACGCAGTCGACGGCGGCGTAACCGGGCGCGTCGGCGAAGGTGTCCACCCAGTACCGCGCGGGTTCACCGCCACCTCCGCCGCAGGCGTTGGTGCTGGTCACCTTGGGGAAGTCGCTGTCCGGTGAGAGCCGGTACTCGGTGCCCTGGATCACCGGGTGGACTATCTCGTCGTTCTCGCCGTTGTTGTCCCCGTTGGTGTCGTAGAGCTGCTCGTAGTGCAGGTGGGCCGAGGTGGTACCGACCAGGCCCAGCCGCCCGATCGTGGCCCCGGAGGCGACCTGCTGCCCGACCCGTACGTCTCTGCGGTCCATGTGCAGATAGACCGTGAACCAGCCGTTGCCGTGGTTGATCTCCAGCCCGCCCGGCTCGAAGAACTCGGTGACCGTGCCGGCCGCGGACGCGGCCACCAGGGAGCCGAGGGTGTTCCCGCCGACCCGGTACATGTCGAGCTTCTTGTCATCGGGCGCGTGGCCCCAGTACGTCTGCAGCTGCCACGTCTGCCCACAGGCGAAGGGCAGTCTGAAGTCGGGTCTGGCGGCCGGCGCGGCGGGCGCGGAGCGCGCGGCTCCCGGCGCGGCGGATGTGGCCGGCGCCGTGGCCACCAGAGTCGTCAGGACCGCGACGAGCGCGGCCAGAACCGCGGCCGCCCCCCTGCCCGGCCCTCTCCCTCGTCGGAACCGCATGTAGCCCCACCCCTCCCCGTCACCGGTCTCCGTGGTTGTCGCGTCGCCACGGTGCCCGATGCGGCGGGGAAACGGACTCCCGCACGTTCCGGATGCCCTGTCCCGCCGTCCCGCGGCTAGCTTGCGCACCGTCGGTTCACAGCCGCATCGGTCGTGACAACGGAGGAGATCACATGAGGTTGAGAAGGATCAGCAAGCGGGCGGCCGCGATGGTCGCGACGACGGTCGCCGCAGTGGCCCTGCCGCTGGCGGCGCAGGCACCGGCACAGGCGGCGTCGAACGGTACGAACGGAACGGCCGCCTGGACACCGGAGATCTACCCGCTGCTCTCGGGCGAGTCGGTGGAGCGGGATGTGTCGAGTCTCACTCGGAACATCAAGCTGGCTTATTGCGCCGCGCGCAATGGCATCGCCTGCGTCTCGGTCGGCCAAGGCGACGGCAAACACAGCATCTTCCACCTGTACAAGTGCGATACGCGGTCGCTCTCGAACTTCATCGACGCGCTCGCTGTCGTCAACCACCAGACCGGCGGGGCCCAAGTCCATTTCTGGGGGCCCAGGTACCAGACCTACATCCCGGCGGACAACTCGCGGCACGAGGTCCCGGACCACGAGACGTACGACTTCAACCGCCTCGATCTCTGCTGAGGTCACGCCGACCCGGGCACGCTGTTCATGCCGGAGCTCGTCGCGGCTCTGACAGAAGCCCACAACTCGGGCCGCGCTTTACTGTCGCCTCACCCGTCCTCGTACCCGTGGGTCACTGATCAGACTGGTGGATCCCGCTGACCACAGGCAACGAGGGGAACCACCCATGAACGGCTCGCGGATCGCCGCCGTCGGCCATTACCAGCCCGCCAAGGTCCTCACCAACGAGGACCTGGCGGGTCTGGTCGACACCAGTGACGAGTGGATCACGAGCAGAGTGGGCATCCGCACCCGGCACATCGCGGGACCCGACGAGCCGGTGGACGAGCTGGCCGGGCACGCCGCCGCCAAGGCGCTCGCCGCCGCCGGACTCGGTCCGGAGGCCGTCGACCTGGTCGTGGTCGCCACCTCCACCGCCGTCGACCGCTCCCCGAACATGGCGGCCCGCGTGGCGAACCGGCTCTCCATCCCGAACCCGGCCGCCATGGACGTCAACGTCGTCTGCGCCGGATTCACCCACGCCCTCGCCACCGCCGACCACGCCCTGCGGGCGGGCGCCGCCACCCGGGCCCTCGTCATCGGCGCCGACAAGATGTCCGAGGTCGCCGACTGGACCGACCGTACGACCTGTGTCCTCGTCGGGGACGGGGCCGGCGCCGCCGTCGTCGAGGCGGCCGAGGAGCCCGGCATCGGGCCGGTGCTGTGGGGATCGGTGCCCGAGATGGGCAACGCCGTGCGGATCGAGGGCACCCCCGCGCGCTTCGCGCAGGAGGGGCAGAGCGTCTACCGCTGGGCCACCACCAAGCTGCCGCCCCTCGCCCGCGCCGCCTGCGAGAAGGCCGGACTCACCCCGGCCGACCTCGCCGCGGTCGTCCTCCACCAGGCCAATCTGCGGATCATCGAGCCCCTCGCCGAGAAGATCGGCGCGGTGAACGCCGTCGTCGCCCGGGACGTCGTCGACTCCGGCAACACCTCGGCCGCCAGCATCCCCCTCGCCTTCTCCAAGCTCGTCGAACGCGGCGAGATCACCTCCGGCGACCCCGTGCTGCTGTTCGGCTTCGGCGGGAACCTGTCGTACGCGGGACAGGTGGTGCGCTGCCCCTGAGCAGGGAGTTCGGGGCGCGGTGCGGCGGTGTGACGAGTCCGACCCTCCATCGGGCTGGAAATTGTGGGCCGTAGACTGTAGACGAAAGCCAATCCATACTGGCCTTTGATTTTGCCTCTGGCCGACTTTCCGTTTGCAGTGCCCGGTGGCGCTCTGGAGGGGGATCGCGATGTTGTCGGCAGGACTACCGCAAGGAGCCGTGCCCAAGCTCGAACGCCCCGGTCCACTGCGCGACCGTGTCTACGAGGCCCTGCTCGAACTCATCACCACGCGCGCGCTGCGGCCCGGCCAGCACCTGGTCGAGAGCGAACTCGCCGGGCACCTCGGGGTGTCCCGGCAGCCCGTCCGCGAGGCGCTGCAGCGCCTCAACACCGAGGGGTGGGTCGATCTCAGGCCCGCCCAGGGCGCGTTCGTGCACGAGCCGACAGAGGCGGAGGCCGACCAACTCCTCACGGTCCGCACCCTGTTGGAGGCCGAAGCCGCCCGGCTCGCCGCGGCGAACGCCGGTACGGCCGGGATCACGGCACTGGAGGAGCTCTGCGCGGAGGGGGAGCGAGCCGTCGAGGCCGACGACGTCGACGCGACCGTCGCCCTCAACGCCCGCTTCCACGCCAAGGTCATGGAGCTGGCAGGCAACACGGTCCTCGCCGAACTCGCCGCCCAGGTCGACCGCCGCGTCCGCTGGTACTACACCCCCGTCGCCCGCCAACGCGGCCACCAGTCCTGGATCGAACACCGGGAGCTGATCGCCGCGATCTCCGCCCGCGACGAGACCCGCGCGACCGAGGTCATGCGCACCCACACGGAACACACGCGCAAGACGTACCACGAACGGGAAAAGTAGCCGGGGCCCACGCGAGGCCGGCCGCTGCCTGCGTCGGCCCCCCTGCCTGCGTCGGCCCCGGGGCCTGCGTCGGCCGCCCGCCCAAATCACGGGCCAGCCTTGCCCCGCGGCGCAGGCCAGCCGTCGCCCGCGCGCATGCGTCGCCTGCCCATCTACGTCGCCCGCGCGCCTGCGTCGGTCGCCGGTCTGCGTCGTCGGCGGCTCTGGCGTCGGCCGCCCGACTGCCCCCGGTGCGCGGCTGCGCGCGCCGCCTGCTGCGTGGCCTGCCCGCATGCGCCAGCTGTCGCCGCCCGGTTGCCTCGCCCGCGCGCGTGCGTCGGTCGGCGGTCTGCGTAGCCAGCGCGCCGCGTCTGGCGTCGGCCGCCCATCCACACCCGCCGCGCGCCTGCGCCCCCGCCCGCTTCGTCGCCCGCCTGCCGCCTACGCCGCCCGCCCGCCTACACCGCCCCGCCCCGCCCGCCTAGGTCGCCCCTGACGGGTCGTCGCAGGTCAGTCGGGGTCGCTGAAGTCGCGGGCGCCCGGGTGTCGTTGCTCGGTACGGGGGCTTGTCGCATGTTCGGATGCTTGTCGGGGCGCCCTGCGGGACTTGTCGTCGGGCGATGCTTTGTCCTGTGAGTGGAGAAAGTTGACGGCAATCTGTGCGCTACTTCTTCCCAGCCCCGGCGGCCGCTGCTACGTTCCCCTGCGAAAGGTCGGTCGCGATGGTGTGGCCGGAACCCGACTGACGTAGCGTCCGGTTGAGGCGGGGAGGGGCTTGTGAGACGTATGACGGCTCGACCCGCGAACGCGCACCAGGCACGGCTGCTGCGGCTGTTGCGCGACGGAGGGCCCAACTCTCGGGCCCAGCTGGGCGATCGGGTGGACCTCTCGCGGTCGAAGCTGGCCGTGGAGGTGGACCGGCTCCTGGAAACGGGACTGGTCGTGGCCGACGGGCTCGCCGCCTCCCGCGGTGGCCGCCGGTCGCACAACATCCGACTCGCTCCCCAGCTGCGCTTCCTCGGCGTCGACATCGGCGCCACCTCCATCGACGTGGCCGTCACCAACGCCGAGTTGGAGATCCTCGGGCACATCAACCAGCCGATGGACGTGCGGGAGGGCCCGGTCGCCGTCTTCGAGCAGGTGCTGTCCATGGCGGCCAAGCTGAAGGCCTCCGGGCTCGCGGAAGGGTTCGACGGCGCCGGCATCGGCGTCCCCGGACCCGTCCGCTTCCCGGAGGGCGTCCCGGTCGCCCCGCCGATCATGCCGGGCTGGGACGGCTTCCCGGTCCGCGAGGCGCTCAGCCAGGAACTCGGCTGCCCCGTCATGGTCGACAACGACGTGAACCTGATGGCGATGGGGGAGCAGCACGCGGGCGTGGCCCGTTCCGTGGGTGACTTCCTCTGCGTCAAGATCGGCACCGGCATCGGCTGCGGAATCGTCGTCGGCGGTGAGGTCCACCGCGGTACGACGGGCAGCGCCGGCGACATCGGCCACATCCTCGCCGTACCGGACGGCCGCCCCTGCGCCTGCGGCAACCGAGGCTGTCTGGAGGCCCACTTCAGCGGCGCCGCGCTCGCTCGCGACGCCAAGGAAGCGGCCCAGCAGGGACTTTCGGTGGAACTCGCCTCGCGTCTGGACACCAACGGCACCCTGACCGCCGTCGACGTGGCCGCCGCGGCCGCCGCCGGCGACGCCACCGCGCTCGACCTCATACGCGAGGGCGGCAACCGCACCGGCCAGGTCATCGCCGGACTCGTCAGCTTCTTCAACCCCGGCCTGGTGGTGATCGGCGGCGGGGTGACCGGCCTCGGCCACACCCTGCTCGCCGCCATCCGCACCCAGGTCTACCGTCAGTCACTGCCCCTCGCGACGAACAATCTGCCCATCGTGCTGGGGGAGTTGGGGCCCACCGCCGGAGTCATCGGCGCCGCCCGTCTCATCAGCGACCACCTGTTCTCACCCGCGTGAGCCCTCTTCCGTTCGCACACGCCTAGGCCCATCTCCGCCGGGCCCCACCAGCACAGCGCTCAGCCTCGCCCTGCCCCGAAACGCCTGCCCAGCAGACGGAATTCGCCCTGAAACCGGCCCGCACGCCCGCCAAGGGGAACTCATGGCACCAGAACCACCGCTGCTCACCATGTCCGGCATCACCAAGTCGTTCCCCGGAGTCCGGGCCCTCGACGGCGTCGACCTCGACGTCCAGGCCGGCGAGGTCCACTGTCTGCTCGGCCAGAACGGCGCCGGGAAGTCCACCCTGATCAAGGTCCTGGCCGGCGCCCACCAGCCCGACGACGGCACCATCACCTGGCGGGGCGAACCCGTCACCCTGAAATCCCCGATCGCCGCCATGCGGCTCGGCATCGCCACCATCTACCAGGAACTCGACCTGGTGGAGGGCCTGTCGGTGGCCGAGAACGTCCACCTCGGGCACGAGCCCACGGCCGCCGGCTTCGTCGTACGGGGGAAGGCGGCGCGCGCCTCGACTGGCGCTCTGCTCAAGCGACTTGGGCACCCGGAGGTCGATCCGGCCCGGCTGGTCGGGGAGTTGTCGGCTGCCCAGCAGCAGATCGTCTCCATGGCGCGGGCGCTCTCCCACGACGTACGGCTGATCGTGATGGACGAACCGTCGGCCGCGCTCGACCCGGACGAGGTCGACAACCTGTTCAGGATCGTCGGCGACCTGACCGCCGACGGCGTGGCCGTCGTCTACATCTCGCACCGCCTGGAGGAGATCCGCCGGATCGGCGACCGGGTGACCGTACTGAAGGACGGACGGGCCGTGGCGGGCGGGCTGCCCGCGAAGTCCACACCGACGCGCGAGGTCGTGGCACTGATGACCGGGCGCAACGTCGAGTACGTCTTCCCCGATCGGCCGCCCACGCCCCCGACCTCGGTCGCGCCCGTCCTGGAGGTGCGGGGACTGGCGCGCGACGGGGAGTTCGAGCCGCTCGACCTGGAGGTGCGGCCCGGTGAGATCGTGGGGCTCGCCGGACTCGTCGGCTCGGGGCGCTCGGAGATCCTGGAGACGATCTACGGCGCCCGCAGGCCCACGGCCGGTCAAGTCAGCGTCGGCGGAAGGCAGTTGAGGCTCGGCAGTGTGCGGGCCGCCGTACGGGCCGGGCTCGGGCTCGCCCCCGAGGAGCGCAAGGCGCAGGCACTGCTGATGCTGGAGTCCGTCACCAGAAACGTTTCCGTGTCGTCGATGTCCCGCTTCGCGCGCGTCGGCTGGATCGACCGGGCGGCGGAACTGAAAGGGGCGCGCGCGGCGACCCGCGAGCTGTCCCTGCGCCCCGACAACCCGGCGGTACCCGTCCGCACCCTCTCCGGAGGCAACCAGCAGAAGGCGGTCCTCGCCCGCTGGCTGCTGCGCGGCTGCCGGGTCCTGCTGCTCGACGAACCCACCCGGGGCGTCGACGTCGGCGCCCGCGCCGAGTTGTACGCCGTGGTCCGCCGGCTCGCCGACGAGGGACTCGCCGTCCTGCTGGTCTCCAGCGAGGTGCCCGAAGTCCTCGGCCTCGCCGACCGGGTGCTCGTCCTGCGCGAGGGTCGGGTCGTGCACACCGCGCCCGCCCGTGAACTCGACGAACACCGTGTCCTCGACCTCGTGATGGAAGGAAGCCCGGTGGCCAGTGTGGGAAGTCCGGTGGCCGGGGCGGGAAGCCCCGCGACCGGCGAAGGGAGCCCGGCGTCATGACCCAGCCCGTGTCCCCGCCCAGGGACAGCATCGACAAGGCCCCCGCGGCGAGCGAGCCCCCGGCCTGGCGGACCATGCTGTTCCGGGCCGACGTCCGTACGCTCTCCCTCCTCGGCGTGCTCGCCGCGCTCATCCTCATCGGCGGTGTCACCAGGCCCGACGAGTTCCTCGACACCCGCAACCTCCAACTCGTCCTCACCCAGGCCTCGGTGATCGGCGTCGTCACCGTCGGCATGACCTTCGTCATCACCTCCGGCGGCATCGACCTGTCCGTCGGCGCGATCGTCGCCCTGGCCTCGGTCTGGGCGACGACCGTGGCCACACAGGAGTACGGCTTCGCCGGCATCCTCTTCACGGCGGTGATCGTCGGCGTCGGCTGCGGCCTGGTGAACGGGCTGCTCATCGCGTACGGCGGGATGGTCCCCTTCATCGCCACCCTCGCCATGCTCGCCTCAGCGCGTGGTCTCGCCCTGCAGATCACCGACGGCAGCACCCAGGTCGTCACCGTCGACGCCATCCTCGACCTCGGTGAGCGCGACGCCTATGTCCTCGGCATCCCGCCGCTCGTGCTGGTCTTCGCACTCGTGACGATCATCGGCTGGCTCGTGCTGAACCGCACGACCTTCGGGCGGCGCACCGTCGCCGTCGGCGGCAACGCGGAGGCGGCCCGGCTCGCGGGCATCGACGTCCGCCGCCAGCGGCTCTATCTGTACCTGCTCTCCGGACTGTGCTGCGGCATCGCCGCCTTCCTGCTGATCGTGCTGTCCGGCTCGGGCCAGAACACCAACGGCAACCTCTACGAACTCGACGCCATCGCCGCCGCGATCATCGGCGGCACCCTGCTCAGCGGCGGCCGGGGCACCATCACCGGCTCCGTCCTCGGCGTCCTGATCTTCACCACGATCACCAACATCTTCGCGCTCAACAACCTGCAGAGCGACGTCCAGCAGATCGCCAAGGGCGCGATCATCGTCGCCGCGGTCCTGGTCCAGCGACGCACGGCCAGCACGACCTGACCCACCGAAGAGCCGACACGCGAAAGGTCCACCGCCATGCCAGAGTTCACCAGCCGCAGAGGACTGCTCTTCGGGACCGCCGCCGTCTCGGCCGGCGCCCTCCTCGTGGGTTGCACCAGCAACGAGACCAAGGATGACCCGGCCGCCGCCGATCAGCCGGCCGCCGACGACAAGCCCGGCAAGGCGGTCACCATCGGCTTCGCCGGACCGCAGGCCGACCACGGCTGGCTCAACGCGATCAACCAGAACGCCAAGAGCCGCGCCGAGCGGTACGAGGACGTCACCCTGGAGATCACCGAGGGCTCGAACGACACCGCCCAGCAGATCGGGCAGATCGAGACCCTCATCAACAAGAAGGTCGACGTCCTGGTCGTGCTGCCCGCCGACGGCAAGGCGCTCACCCAGGTCGGCCTCAAGGCGATGCGGGCCGGCATCCCCGTCGTCAACCTCGACCGGATCTTCAACTCCCCGCAGGCGTACCGCTGCTGGATCGGCGGCGACAACTACGGCATGGGCCTCAACGCCGGTCACTACATCGGCGAGCAGCTCAAGGACAAGGGCGACGCCCGGGTCATCGAGCTCGCCGGGCTGGACAACCTGGAGCTGACCAAGCAGCGCACCAAGGGCTTCGACGACGCCCTGAAGAACTACCCGAACATCAAGAAGGTGGCCCGGCAGGCCGCCGAGTTCACCGTCGAGTCCGGGCAGGCCAAGATGGCCCAACTCCTCCAGGCCCAGTCGAACTTCGACGCGCTGTGGAACCACGACGACGACCAGGGCGTCGGTGCCCTGCGCGCCATCGAGCAGGCCGGCCGCGACGACTTCCTGATGGTCGGCGGCGCGGGCGCGCTCTCCGCGTTCCAGGCGATCAAGAAGGACGACGGGGTGCTGAAGGCGACCGTCCTCTACCCGCCGACCATGGCCGCCTCCGCGATCGACCTCGCCCGCGCCCTCGGGCAGGCCAAGGGGGTGAGCGGCCTCGCCGAGTTCGAGATCCCGTCCTCGCTGACGCTGTACTCGGCCGTCGTCGACAAGGACAACGTCGACCAGTACATGGCCACCGGCTTCAAGTGACGGGCCCCGCCCGACGGCGAGTCAGGACACGACTCCCCACCGCCGGGTCGGGCCCCACCCCCCACCGCGCCACCACGAGGAGGACACACGCATGGGACAGCCGCAGCAGCCCGACCAGGCCGAGGCGGAGGAGTCAGGAGCACCGGGGCCCGACGCGGGGGCCGGGACCGCTCCCGGAGCCGTGGCCCCGCCCACCGGTACGCCGGCCGGCGACGGTCCGCGCGCCGGGACCTGGCCCGCCGGGATCGCCGGTGGGGCGGACCGTCCGCAGCTGCGGGTCGGGATGGTCGGCTACGCCTTCATGGGGGCCGCGCACTCCCAGGGGTGGCGCACGGCGGGGAGGGTCTTCGACCTGCCGCTCACCCCCGTGCTCGCCGCCGTCTGCGGGCGCGACGGCGACGCGGTGCGGGCCATGGCGGACCGGCACGGGTGGGCGGAGACGGAGACCGACTGGCGGCGGCTGATCGCCCGCGACGACATCGACCTCGTGGACATCTGCACCCCCGGCGACAGCCATGCCGAGATCGCCCTCGCCGCGCTGGCCGCCGGCAAGCACGTCCTCTGCGAGAAGCCGCTCGCCAACACGGTCGCCGAGGCGGAGCAGATGTCGGCGGCGGCCGAAGAGGCCTACGCCAACGGCAGGTTGGCGATGGTCGGTTTCAACTACCGCCGGGTGCCCGCCACCACGCTCGCCCGCCGCATGGTCGCCGAGGGGCGGCTCGGAGCCCTGCGGCACGTGCGGGTGACGTACCTTCAGGACTGGCTCGTGGACCCGGAGTTCCCGCTGACCTGGCGGCTGCGCAAGGAGTCCGCCGGTTCGGGAGCCCTCGGCGACCTGGGCGCCCACATCGTCGACCTCGCGCAGTACCTGGCGGGGGAGCCGGTGGTCGGGGTGTCCGCGCTGATGGAGACCTTCGTGCGCGAACGGCCCCTGCCGGCCGGGGTGTCCAGCGGTCTCGCCTCCTCCGGCGGCACGGCCGGCCGGGGCGCGGTCACCGTCGACGACACGGCCCTGTTCACCGGCCGCTTCGCCTCCGGAGCCGTCGCCTCCTTCGAGGCCACCCGCTTCGCCACCGGCCGCAAGAACGCCCTGCGCATCGAACTCAACGGCGAGCGCGGCTCGTTGGCCTTCGACCTGGAACGGCTCAACGAACTCGCCTACCACGACCACACCGAGCCCGCCGCCCACGCCGGCTTCCGCCGCATCCTCGTCACCGAGCCCGACCACCCCTACCTCGACGCCTGGTGGCCGCCGGGGCACGGCCTCGGGTACGAGCACACCTTCGTCCACCAGGCCCGCGACCTGATGCACGCCGTCGCGGAGGGCCGGCGCCCCGAGCCGTCGTTCGCCGACGGGCTCCAGGTGCAGCGCGTGCTCGCGGCGGTGGAGGAGAGCGCCGAGAAGAACTCCGTCTACACCCCGACCCACACCCCCACAGCGGTCTGAGGAGGCCCCGCACATGCCGCGCGACTTCACGCTCTTCACCGGCCAGTGGGCCGACCTCCCCCTCGAAGAGGTCTGCCGCCTCGCCCGCGACTTCGGCTACGACGGCCTCGAACTCGCCTGCTGGGGCGACCACTTCGAGGTCGACAAGGCCCTAGCCGACCCGTCCTACCTCGCCTCCCGCCACGAACTCCTGGAGAAGTACGGCCTGAAGTGCTGGGCCGTCTCCAACCACCTGGTGGGCCAGGCGGTGTGCGACGCCATCATCGACGAACGCCACCGGGCCATCCTGCCCGCCCGTATCTGGGGCGACGGCGAGCCCGAGGGCGTACGGCAGCGGGCCGCCGCCGAGATGGCCGACACCGCGCGGGCCGCGGCCGCCTTCGGTGTGGAGACCGTCATCGGCTTCACCGGCTCCGCCATCTGGCATCTGGTCGCGATGTTCCCGCCCGCCCCCGAGTCGATGATCGAGCGAGGCTACGACGACTTCGCGACCCGCTGGAACCCGATCCTCGATGTCTTCGACGCCCAGGGCGTGCGGTTCGCCCACGAGGTCCACCCGAGCGAGATCGCCTACGACTACTGGACGACCCAGCGCGCCCTAGAGGCGGTCGACCACCGTCCTGCGTTCGGGCTGAACTTCGACCCCTCGCACTTCGTGTGGCAGGACCTCGACCCGGTCGGCTTCCTGTGGGACTTCCGCGACCGGATCTACCACGTCGACTGCAAGGAGGCGCGCAAGCGCCTCGACGGACGCAACGGCCGCCTCGGCTCGCACCTGCCCTGGGGCGACCCGCGCCGGGGCTGGGACTTCGTGTCGGCCGGCCACGGCGACGTGCCCTGGGAGGACGTCTTCCGGATGCTCCGCTCGATCGACTACCAGGGCCCGATCTCCGTCGAGTGGGAGGACGCCGGCATGGACCGGCTCCAGGGTGCCCCCGAGGCGCTCGCCCACCTCAAGGCGTTCGACTTCGAACCGCCGACGGCGTCGTTCGACGCCGCGTTCGGCGGCAACGAGTAACGGTTCCCTGCCACAACGGCTCCTGTCTTCCGGGGTGACGGCGCACCCCGGCGTACCGCACACACCCGTACACCTCCGTACGACCAGCCCCTTACTGGAGGCATTTCGTGCACCCGTACGACGACACCAGACGCACCACTGGCACCACGAGCACTACCAGCACCACCAGCCTCTTCAGACGCCGTGGACTGCGCGGGCCGATCGCCCTGCTGAGCGGTCTGCTGCTCGCGGGCGCCTCGCTCTCCCTCACCGCGCCGGCGGCGGGGGCGGCCGACACCGGACCGAGGTCCGCCGCCGGACAGCAGGCCGCCGCCGGACCCAAGGCCGCCGCCGAGGACTTCCAGCAGGTCACCCTCGCCAAGGGCGAGCCGGAGGTCGGCGAGCCCATGTCGCTCGCCGTCCTCCCGGACCGCTCGGTCCTGCACACCTCGCGCGACGGCGAACTGCGCCTCACCGACGCGGCGGGCAACACCAGGCTCGCGGGCAAGCTCGACGTGTACTCCCACGACGAGGAGGGCCTCCAGGGCATAGGCGTCGACCCGGGCTTCGCCGACAACCGCTTCATCTACCTGTACTACGCGCCCCCGCTGAACACCCCGGCCGGCGATGCCCCCGAGACCGGTACGGCCGCCGACTTCGCGCCCTTCGACGGCGTCAACCGGCTGAGCCGCTTCGTCCTGAAGGCGGACGGCACCCTCGACAACGCCAGCGAGAAGAAGATCCTCGACGTCCCCGCCTCACGCGGCATCTGCTGCCACGTCGGCGGCGACATCGACTTCGACGCGGCGGGCAACCTGTATCTGTCGACGGGCGACGACAGCAACCCGTTCCAGTCTGACGGCTTCACCCCCATCGACGAACGCGCCAACCGCAATCCGGCCTTCGACGCCCAGCGCACCTCCGGCAACACCAACGACCTGCGCGGCAAGATCCTGCGCATCAAGGTCGGCGCCGACGGCTCCTACACCGTCCCCGACGGCAACCTCTTCGCGCCCGGCACGGACAAGACCCGCCCCGAGATCTACGCGATGGGCTTCCGCAACCCGTTCCGCTTCAGCGTCGACAAGAAGACCGGCATCCTCTACGTCGGCGAGTACGGCCCCGACGCCGGCGCCGCCAACCCCTCGCGCGGCCCGGCCGGGCAGGTCGAGTTCGCCCGGGTGACCAAACCCGGCAACTTCGGCTGGCCGTACTGCACCGGCAAGAACGACGCCTATGTCGACTACGACTTCGCCACCGGCACCTCGGGCGCCGCCTTCGACTGCGCGGCCCCGAAGAACACCTCGCCGAACAACACCGGCCTCACCGACCTGCCGCCCGCCGAGCCCGCCTGGATCCCCTACAACGGCAACTCCGTCCCGGAGTTCGGCGACGGCTCCGAGTCCCCCATGGGCGGCCCGGTCTACGACTACGACGCCGCGCTCGACTCCCCGGTGAAGTTCCCCGAGGCGTACGACGGCGACTTCTTCGCCGGTGAGTTCGGCCGCCGGTGGATCAAGCGGATCAGCAGCGACGCCGACGGCACCGTCCAGTCGATCAACAACGTGCCCTGGACCGGCACCCAGATCATGGACATGGCCTTCGGCCCGGACGGCGCGCTGTACGTCCTCGACTACGGACTCGCCTGGTTCGGGGGCGACGAGAACTCCGCCCTGTACCGCATCGAGAACGCCACCGACGGCCACTCCCCGGTCGCCCAGGCCGCCGCCGACCGCACCTCCGGCCAGGCGAAACTGAAGGTCCGCTTCTCCTCGGCGGGCACCACCGACCAGGACGGCGACGCCCTCACCTACAGCTGGGACTTCGGCGACGGCGGTACCTCCACGGCCGCGAACCCGTCGCACACGTACAAGAAGAACGGCACCTACACGGCGACCGTGACCGCGAAGGACGCCACCGGCCGCACCGGCAGCGCGAGCGTGCAGATCGTCGTCGGCAACACCGCGCCCAAGGTCGAGCTGCAACTCCCGGCGGACGGGCAGCTGTTCGCCTTCGGTGACGCCGTACCGTTCAAGGTGAAGGTCAGCGACCCGGAGGACGGCCGCACGATCGACTGCGCCAAGGTCAAGGTCACCTTCATCCTCGGCCACGACAGCCACGGCCACCCCGTGACCTCCGCCAACGGCTGCACCGGCACCATCCAGACCAGCGCCGACGGCGGCCACGACGAGAACGCCAACATCTTCGGGGTGTTCGACGCCGAGTACACCGACGGCGGAGGCGGCGGCCAGGCACCGCTGACCACCCACGACCAGAACGTCGTCCAGCCCACCCACCGCCAGGCCGAGCACTACGGCGACTCCTCCGGCATCGCGGTCCAGTCCAAGCCGACGGCCCACGGTGGCAAGACCGTCGGGGACATCTCCAACGGGGACTGGATCTCCTTCGAGCCGTACGTCCTCTCCAACGCCACGAAGATCACCGCGCGTGTCTCCTCCGGGGGCGCCGGCGGCAAGCTGGAGGTCCGGGCGGGCTCCCCGACCGGCCGTCTCCTCGGCAGCGCGACCGTGCCGCCGACCGGCGGCTGGGAGAACTTCCAGGACGTCACCGCGAACCTGTCCCGCGCCCCGCGTGGCACCACCACGCTGTACCTGGTGTTCAAGGGGAGCGGCTCCGGCGGCCTGTTCGACGTGGACGACTTCACCTTCACGAAGCGGTGAGGGGTGGCCATGCGGAAGCAAGGACGCGTGTGGGCCGCCGCGGGAGGCGCCGCCCTGCTGATCGGATGCGTGTCGGGGCCGGCCGTGTCCGATGAGGCCGGCGGCTCCAGGGAACAGCGGGACGAGCGCCGGGTGCTGGTGTTCTCCAAGACCGCCGGGTTCCGCCACGACTCCATCCCCGACGGCATCACGGCCGTACGGGAACTGGGCGCCGCCCACGGCTTCACGGTCGACGCCACGGAGGACGCCGGCGCCTTCACCGCCCGCAACCTCGGACGCTACGACGCCGTCGTCTTCCTCTCCACGACGGGTGACGTCCTGAACGCGGCCCAACAGGGCGCGTTCGAGCGGTACATCAAACGCGGCGGCGCGTACGTCGGCATCCACGCCGCCGCCGACACCGAGTACGACTGGGCCTTCTACGGCGGGCTCGCCGGCGCGTACTTCCAGTCGCACCCCGCGATCCAGCCCGCGACGGTCGACGTCGAGGACCACGCCCACCCGGCCACCGCCGGCCTGGGCGCGACCTGGAACCGCACGGACGAGTGGTACAACTACCGCTCCAACCCCCGCGCGCGGGCCCATGTCCTCGCCTCGCTCGACGAGTCGTCGTACACCGGCGGCACCATGAACGGCGACCATCCCATCGCCTGGTGCCAGGACTATCAGGGCGGCCGCGCGTTCTACACCGGCGGCGGCCACACGAAGGAGTCCTTCGCCGAACCCGCCTTCCGGCAGCACCTGCTGGGCGGCATCCGGTGGGCGATCGGCGAGGCCCAGGCCGACTGCCGCCCGGAGAACGGCTACCGGTCGCTGTTCGACGGCACGGCGGCCTCCCTCTCCGCGTGGCGGCAGGCCGGTCCGGGCTCCTTCACCCTGTCCGACGACGGCACGATCACGTCGGCGGGTGGCATGGGGATGCTCTGGTACGCCGACCGGAGCTTCGGGTCGTACTCCCTGAAGCTCGACTGGCGGATGTCCGGCGCCTCCGGGGACGACAACTCCGGTGTGTTCGTGGGCTTCCCGCCCTCGGACGACCCCTGGTCGGCCGTGAACAACGGCTACGAGGTCCAGATCGACGCCACGGACGTACCCGAGCGCACCACCGGGTCCGTCTACGGCTTCCGCTCCGCCGACATCGGGAAGCGCGACCGCGCCCTGAACCCGCCGGGGGAGTGGAACACGTACGAGATCCGCGTGGAGGGCGAGTGCCTCCGTGTCTGGCTCAACGGCGTGAAGATCAACGACTTCACCAACACCGATCCGGTACGGAGCCTGCGGGACGGCCACTTCGGCATCCAGAACCACGGATCCGCCGATCAGGTGTCCTTCCGTGACATCCGGATCAAGGAACTGCCCGCACGGGCCGCCGACCGGGCGGACCCGCCGCCGGGCGACTGAGCGACGGCGGGCGGGGGACGCCGGACCTCCGCCCGCCGTCTCGCCCCTTTCCTCTCCCCTCACCCCCTTCCCCCTCTTCCCCACGGAGGGCCACCGGCTTTCCCACCACCGGTTCGACGAGGAGGCTGCCCATGCCCGCGCCCGTGTCCACGGCCGTGTCCGTGTCCGCGCCCGTGTCCGCGTCCGATTCCCCACCGCGTGTCGGTGTCTGGCTGATCGGAGCACGAGGCTCCGTCGCCACCACCGTCGTCGCGGGCTGCGCGGCCGTCACGGCGGGCCTGCACGCCCCGACGGGCATGGTCACCGAGACCCCTCTCTTCGCCGACGCACACCTTCCGCCCCTCTCCTCCCTCGTCTTCGGCGGCCACGACACGGTCGACTGCCCCCTGCCCAAACGGGCCGAAGCCCTCGCGGCCGGCGGCGTCCTGCCCCACGGCCTCCCCGGGGCCGTCGGAGCCGAACTGGCCGCCGCCGACCGGGAGATCCGGTCCGGCGGCCCCCTCCCGGGCGACACGAGGACCCCCGACGAGCTGATCTCCTCCTACGCCACCGACATCCAGGACTTCGTACGACGCCGGGGCCTGGACCGGGCCGTGGTGGTGAACGTCGCCTCCACGGAACCCGCGCCCACCGGGGCGGACCTGCCGCCCAGCTCCCTCTACGCGGCGGCGGCCCTGCGCGCCGGCTGCCCCTATGTGAACTTCACCCCGTCGACCGGCCTCCAACACCCGTCCCTGGCCGACCTCGCCGCCTCCTCCGCACTGCCGTACGCGGGTCGCGACGGCAAGACCGGCCAGACCCTTCTCCGCTCGGTCCTGGGCCCGATGTTCGCGCAACGGGCCCTGACCGTCCGGGCGTGGTCCGGCACCAACCTGCTCGGCGGTGGCGACGGCGCCGCCCTCGCCGACCCGGCCGCCGCCGCTGCCAAGAACGCCGGCAAGGAGCGCGTCCTGACCGACAGCCTCGGGGCGACCCCCGAGGGCGAGACCCACATCGACGACGTCCCCGCCCTCGGCGACTGGAAGACCGCCTGGGACCACATCGCCTTCGACGGCTTCCTCGGCACGCGCATGCTCCTCCAGACCACCTGGCAGGGCTGCGACTCGGCCCTGGCCGCGCCCCTGGTGCTCGACCTCGCCCGCCTCCTGTCCCGCGCCCACGAGGCGGGCCTCTCCGGCCCCCTGACCGAGCTGGGCTTCTATTTCAAGGACCCCACGGGGGAGGCCCCGGCGGCACTGGGCGAGCAGTACGCGGCACTGGCGGGCTTCGCGGAACGGCTGCGCCCGCGCCTGAGGCCGAACCCGCTGCACCCGCAGCCGCCGCACGGCTTCGAAGCGGGCGAGCCGGGGCCTTCGGTCGCGGGCGACCCGGGACCTTCGGACGGGAGCCCGGCATGAGCGCGCGGCCACCTCGACCGAAGCTCTCCTTCGGCTACGGCACCAACGGGCTCGCCGACCTCCGGCTGGACGACGCGCTCGCGCTCCTCGCCGACCTCGGTTACGACGGGGTCGGGCTGACGCTCGACCACATGCATCTCGACCCGCTCGCCCCCGACCTCGCCGCCCGCACCCGGAGGCTCGCGCGGCGGCTGGAGGCGCTCGGGCTGTCCGTCACCGTGGAGACCGGGGCCCGCTATGTCCTGGACCCCCGCCGCAAGCACGGTCCCACCCTGCTCGACGCCGACCCCGACGACCGGGCCCGCCGGGCCGACCTGCTGATCCGGGCGGTGCGGGTCGCCGCCGACCTCGGCGCCCACGCCGTGCACTGCTTCAGCGGGATCACCCCGCCCGGCACGGACGAGGACACCGCCTGGAAACGCCTCCCCGAGGCACTCGCCCCCGTCCTCGACGCCGCGACCGCCGCCGGTGTCCCCCTCGCGATCGAACCCGAACCCGGTCACCTCCTCGCCACGCTCGCCGACTTCCACCGCCTCCGCGAGGCCCTGGACAGCCCCGCCGCACTCGGCCTCACCCTCGACATCGGCCACTGCCAGTGCCTCGAACCCCTCCCTCCGGCCGACTGCGTCCGCGCCGCCGCGCCCTGGCTGCGGCACGTCCAGATCGAGGACATGCGGCGCGGCGTCCACGAACACCTCCCCCTCGGTGAGGGCGAGATCGACTTCCCGCCCGTCCTCGAAGCGCTCGCCGCCGCCGACTACCGGGCCCTGACCGTCGTCGAACTGCCCCGCCACTCCCACGTCGGCCCGCACTTCGCCGAGCAGTCCCTCTCCTTCCTCGAACAGTCCCTCGCCCTCAGCCACGGCACGACCGGCCGCACCGCCGACCCCGGGAGCACCTCGTGACCCACCCCCGCACCCCGGCCGCGCCGACGACCGACCACGCCCACGCGGCCCACCACCAGGCACACCACGAAGCCCACCAGATCCACCACCCGGCCCACACCGCCCCCGCCGACCTGCGCCGCCACCTCGATGCCCACCTCACGGCCGCCGCCCGCACCTGGCTGGGCCGGGCGCTGGAGGAGGCCGCCGACCATCCGGGCAGCCACGGGCCCATCGCCGTCTGGGAGTTGCGCCTCGCTGAGGCGGGCCGGCGCTGCGGCACCGAGCACGCCGACGCCGTCCGCGTCCTGATCCTGCACGCGGCCCGCGCCGACACCGACGCGCTCACCCGGGTCTACCGCCAGGGCACCGCCGACGAACGCCGAGCCGTCCTGCACGCCCTGCCCCACCTCGTGCCGGGCCCCGAGGCGCTGCACCTCGTCGAGGACGCCCTGCGCACCAACGACACCCGCCTGGTCGCCGCCGCCCTCGGCCCGTACGCCGCCCGCCGGCTGGCCCCGCACCCCTGGCGGCACGCCGTCCTCAAGTGCCTGTTCACCGGGGTGCGCGTCGACGAGGTCGCCGACCTGACCCGCCGGGCCCGGGGCGACACCGAACTCGCCCGCATGCTCCGCGCCTTCGCCGAGGAACGCACCGCCGCGGGCCGTCCCGTACCCGAGGACCTGCACCGCGTCCTGGCCCTGACCGCGCCCCCACCGGCCGACGCCGAGGAGTCCTGATGCGCATCTTCGACCCCCACATCCACATGACGTCACGCACCACCGACGACTACGAGGCGATGCACGAGGCGGGTGTCCGCGCGGTCGTCGAGCCGGCCTTCTGGCTGGGACAGCCCCGAACCTCGCCCGCCTCCTTCGTCGACTACTTCGACTCCCTCCTCGGCTGGGAACCCTTCCGCGCCGCCCAGCACGGCATCGCCCACCACTGCGCCCTCGCCCTCAACCCCAAGGAGGCGAACGACCCGCGCTGCACACCCGTCCTGGACCTGCTGCCCCGCTACCTCCTCAAGGACCGGGTCGTGGCGGTCGGCGAGATCGGCTACGACTCCATGACCCCGGCCGAGGACCACGCGCTCGAACACCAGCTCCAGCTGGCCGCCGACCACGGCCTGCCCGCTCTCGTCCACACCCCGCACCGGGACAAGCTCGCCGGTCTGCGCCGCACGCTCGACGTCGTACGGGCCTCCGCCCTGCCCGTCGAGCGGGTGCTGCTCGACCACCTCAACGAGACCACCGTCGAGGAGGCGAGGGACAGCGGCGCCTGGCTCGGGTTCTCCGTCTACCCGGACACCAAGATGGACGAGGAGCGCATGGTCGCCGTCCTGCGGAAGTTCGGACCGGAGAAGGTGCTGGTCAACTCCGCAGCCGACTGGGGCAGAAGCGACCCCCTCAAGACCCGCCGGGTCGCCGACGCGCTCCTCGCCGCCGGCTTCGACGAGGACGACGTCGACCTGGTGCTGTGGCGCAACCCGGTCGCCTTCTACGGACTCAGCGGCCGACTCGACCTCGACGTCACCGCGACCGACGCCACGCACGAGGGCAACAGCATCCTGCGCGGCGGTGAGTGAACCGTGCGCTTCCGCCACCCCGACGGCTCCACCGTCCACCTCGCCTACTGCACCAACGTGCACCCCGCCGAGACCCTCGACGGCGTCCTCGCCCAACTCCGCGACCACTGCGAGCCCGTACGCCGCCGCCTCGGCCGCGACCGCCTCGGCATCGGCCTGTGGCTGGCCAGGGACGCCGCCGCGGCCCTGGTCACCGACCCGTCCGCGCTGCGCGGCCTGCGCACCGAACTCGACCGGCGCGGCCTCGAAGTGGTCACCCTCAACGGCTTCCCCTATCAGGGCTTCGGCGCCGAAGAGGTCAAGTACCGCGTCTACAAGCCGGACTGGGCCGACCCCGAGCGCCTCGACCACACCACCTCCCTCGCCCGGGTGCTCGCCCGGCTCCTCCCGGACGACGTCACCGAGGGCACCGTCTCCACCCTGCCCCTGGCCTGGCGTACCGCCTACGACGACACCCGCGCCACCCGGTCCCGCACGGCCCTGCGCACCCTCGCCGAACGCCTCGACGCCGTCGCCGAGCTGACCGGCCGCTCCATCCGGATCGGTCTGGAGCCCGAACCGGGCTGCACCGTCGAGACCACCGCCGACGCCATCGGCCCCCTGACCGACATAGGCCACGACCGCATCGGCATCTGCGTCGACACCTGCCACCTCGCCACCTCCTTCGAAGACCCGCACACCGCCCTGGACGCGCTCACCCGCGCCGGCGTCCCGGTCGTCAAATCCCAGCTCTCGGCCGCCCTGCACGCCGAACACCCCCACCTCCCCGAGGTCCGCGAAGCCCTCGCCGCCTTCGACGAGCCCCGCTTCCTGCACCAGACCCGCACCGCCACCGCCGCGGGACTGCGCGGCACCGACGACCTCGGCGAAGCCCTCGGCGGCGACACCCTGCCCGACGCCTCCCCCTGGCGCTCCCACTTCCACGTCCCGCTCCACGCGGCCCCCACCGCACCCCTCACCTCCACCCTCCCGGTCCTCACCGCCGCCCTGGCCCACCTGGTCGGCGGCGCCCACCCCCTCACCCGCCATCTGGAGGTCGAGACCTACACCTGGCAGGCCCTGCCGCCCGAGCTGCGCCCCAGCACCCGCGCCCAGCTCGCCGACGGCATCGCCGCCGAACTCGTCCTCGCCCGCGACCTGTTGACCGACCTCGGCCTCAAGGAGCTGCCGTGAACCCGAACAGCAGCACCACCCCGGAGCCCCCGCCCGACACCGGGCCCACCCCTCTCCTCGTCCTGGACGTCGTCGGCCTCACCCCCCGTCTCCTCGACCACATGCCCCACCTCAAGGCGCTCGGACAGTCCGGCTCCCGTGCCCCGCTCGGCACCGTCCTGCCCGCCGTCACCTGCGCCGCCCAGTCCACCTTCCTCACCGGCACGCTCCCCGCCGAGCACGGCATCGTCGGCAACGGCTGGTACTTCCGCGAACTCGGCGACGTCCTGCTCTGGCGCCAGCACAACGGCCTCGTCGCCGGCGACCGACTCTGGGACGCCGCCCGCCGCGCCCACCCCGGCTACACGGTCGCCAACATCTGCTGGTGGTACGCCATGGGCGCCGACACCGACATCACCGTCACCCCCCGTCCGATCTACTACTCCGACGGCCGCAAGGAACCCGACTGCTACACCCGGCCCCCGGCCCTGCACGACGAACTCACCGCGAAACTCGGCACCTTCCCCCTGTTCCACTTCTGGGGACCGGGCGCCGACCTGGTCTCCAGCCGCTGGATCATCGACGCGACCCGCCACATCCTCCGCACCCGCCGCCCCGACCTGGCGCTCTGCTACCTCCCCCACCTCGACTACGACCTGCAGCGCCACGGCCCCGACGACCCGCGCTCCCTGAAGGCGGCCGCCGACCTCGACCGGGCCCTGGCGCCCCTGCTCGACGACGCCCGCGCGGAAGGCCGGACCGTCGTCGCGCTCTCCGAGTACGGCATCACCCGCGTGCACCGCCCCGTCGACATCAACCGCGCCCTGCGCCGCGCCGGCCTCCTCGACGTGCACACCCAGGACGGCATGGAGTACCTCGACCCGATGGCCTCACGGGCCTTCGCCGTCGCCGACCACCAGATCGCCCATGTGTACGTACGCCGCGCCGAGGACCTGGACGCCACCCGGGAAGCCCTCGCGGACCTGCCCGGGATCGATCAACTCCTCGACGACGAGGGCAAGAAGGCCCATCACCTCGACCATCCGCGCTCCGGCGAGTTCGTCGCCGTCGCGGAGCCGGACGCCTGGTTCACGTACTACTACTGGCTCGACGACGACCGCGCGCCCGACTTCGCACGCACCGTCGAGATCCATCGCAAACCCGGCTACGACCCGGTCGAGCTGTTCATGGACCCGCTCGACCCGCTGGTGAAGCTCAAGGCGGCCACGGCACTGGCCCGCAAGAAACTCGGGCTGCGCTACCGCATGGCGGTCGTGCCGCTGGATCCCTCGCCTATTCGCGGCAGCCACGGCCGCCTTCCCGCGAGCGACGACGACGGTCCGCTCATCATCTGCTCCACCCCCCGAGCCGTCGGTGACCGTGTCGCGGCCACCGATGTGAAAGCACTCCTGCTCCGACTTGCCGGTCTGTCCTGACCGGTGCCCAGGACCCACGGGTCCTGACTGGTCACAAGTGAAGCACCCACCACTGACAACGCCCTTCCACGCAGAGGAGTTCCAGGCATGAGCCGCACCCACCAGCCGGATCCCGAACTCACCCACCGCCTCAGCAGACGAGGCATGCTCGGCGTGGCCGCCGGCGCCACGGTCGCCGCCCTGCTGGGCGCGGCCGCCCCGGCACAGGCCGCGGGCACCGACGCCGCGACCGCCACCGGAGCAGCGGGCAAGGGCCGGGGCCGCCCCGTCCTCCCGCCCGGCCGCCTCGGCATCCAGCTCTACAGCCTGCGCGACAAGGTCTCCACCCTCGGCTTCGCCCCCGTCTTCGCCGAACTGGAGAAGTACGGCTACGACGAGGTCGAGTTCGCCGGCTACACCCAGGGCTCGGCGGGCCCCATCACCCTCGCCCAGCTCAAGCGCCTGGCCCGCAACCACGGGCTCACCCCGATCGGCAGCCACGTCGGCTACTACGCGAGCGACCCGAACGCGTACACCTTCGCCCAGAACCTCACCAAGGTCCTCGACGACGCCCAGGCCCTCGGCCTCAAGCACATCGGCACCGCCGCCGGTCCCTTCCGCTACGGCATGACCGTCGACGCGATGAAGCGGGCCGCCCACGAGTTCAACACCTACGGCGCGGCGGCCAGGGCGCGGGGCATGAAGTTCTACCAGCACAACCACTCCGAGGAGTTCTCCTTCGCCACCGACAACCCCAAGGTCCGCCTCTACGACGTGCTGCTCCGGGAGACCGACCCCGACCTGGTCTTCCTGGAGATGGACATCTTCTGGGCGTATGTGGCCCAGTTCCGTTTCTCCAAGCGGCCCGACGGCACCCCCGCGCCCTTCGAGCCGCTCGACTACGTCCTGCGCCGCCCGAACCGCTACCCGCTCTTCCACGTCAAGGACGGCGACAGCGACCCGTCGAACCCCTTCGGCTACCGCATGGTCGACGTCGGCGACGGCGACATCGACTACCAGAAGTTCATCTCGGCCGTCACCCGGCTGAAGGGCCACCGTCTCGCCCACCACTGGCAGGCCGAGCACGACAACCCCTCCGAGTCGTTCACCTTCGCCCGCCGTTCCAGCGAGCACCTGCACTCGCTGCGGGAGAAGTGCTGACCGACGCCGGGCGACAACGGCAGCAGGCGGCCGCCCCGTGGTGCGGGACCACGGGGCGGCCGCCTGCTGCCGTACGCGGAGGCGTCAGGCCATCGGTCAGGCCACTTCGTCACCGAGCGGACGGGGGTTGGGAGCGATGTGCCGGGAGCGGGGCCGCCCCGGCGGGTGCAGGAAGATCGCCACGAAACCGGCGAACAACGAGATGGAACCGGCGAGCACGAAGGCGCCCGCGTAGTCCCAGGCGCCCACGACCACGGCGCCCATCCCGGAGCCGAGCAGACCGGACACCAGCTTGGAGCTGTACACGAGGCCGTAGTTGGAGGCGTTGTTGTTCTCGCCGAAGTAGTCCGCGGTCATCGCCGCGAACATCGGGAAGATGGCGCCGCCGCCGAATCCGGAGATGCTGGAGAACACCAGGAAGAGCGGCAGGTTGCCGATGTTGCCGGACCAGAGGATGCCGTACTGGGACAGGCCCAGCACGATGCAGACGAAGATCAGGCACTGCTTGCGGCCGTAGCGGTCGGAGAGCCAGCCGATGACACCGCGTCCCGTGCCGTTGACGATCGCCTTCAAGGACATCGCCGTGGCCACGATCCCGCCCGCGAAACCGGCCTCGTTGCCGAACGGCACCTGGAAGGCGATACCGAAGATGTTCACACCCGAGGTGCACAGCAGACAGAACCACATCAGCGCCACCCGGCCCGTGCGCCAGGCCTCGCTCGGCGTGTACTGCTTCACGGCCGGCGGGTTCTTCTCCAGTGCGCGCCGCGCGCGCGGGTCGTCCGGCTTGCGCAGCGGGTCGACCTCGGCCGGCCACCAGTTCTTCGGCGGGTCCTGGAAGAAGTAGCCCGCCACGGCGACGACCGCCGCGAGGAACACACCGACGGAGACGAGCACCCAGCGGAAGTTCGTCAGGTCCATGTACCCGGTGAAGATGAACACGAAGGGCACCGAACCGTAGGCGAAACCGCCGTTGACGAAGCCGGTCTTGCCGCCCTTGCGCTCCGGGTACCACTTGCCGACCATGTTGACGCAGGTCGCGTAGACCATGCCGGCGCCCATGCCGCTGAACATGCCGAACCCGATGTACGCGACGACGACGTGCGGCGCGAACGCGAGGGACACGTATCCGAGGAGGGTGCCGACGGCGCCCAGCATCATCGCCCAGCGGGCGGGCAGTTTGCCGCTCTCACGCAGCTTCCCGGCCGGGAAGGCCACCGCGGCCTGGAAGAACACCCAGACGCCCAGCATCCAGAAGATGTGCTGGTTGCTCCAGCTGTGCGCCGTGTGCAGGGTCTCCTCGGCGGACGCGAACGCGTACTCCGCCGAGCTGATGCCCATCATGCCCACCCACGGCAGGATGACCATCCACTTGCGTTTGCGCCCCATGATGTCCAGGTCGGACTCGCCGATCCGGTACATCCGGCCGTTGGCGTCCGTCACCTCCCGGTAGGGGACGGGTGTGGAGATGTCAGTTGTTGCCATGTCGATCGAACCCTCCGCGTGTAAGTCTGGCCAGCGCCCCCTGTCCGTGCTTCTTTGCGCCGGGGCCCGCGGCGAGCGGTCGTCCGCGGGCCCCGTGGTTCGAGCAGTCGCTCAGCTCATCGACCGCCCCCCAACAGTCCCGCGGCCCTGGCCCACCGGTACTTCGCGCCGAGCACCGCCACCGGCTTCTCGGTCGTGTACGGGTAGGCCACGACCCCACGCTCGAAGAGGTACTGGCAGGCCTCCTCCACCTCGACGTCACCCGCGAGCGACGCCACGACCGGCTTCTCGACGCCCCGCTCCCGGAACTCGGCCACCACGCGCGCGGTGAGCTCCGCGAAGACCATCGGGGGAGTGACGATGGTGTGCCAGTAGCCGAGGACGAGCGCGTGGATGCGCGGGTCCTCCAGGCCCAGCCGGATCGTCGCCTCGTACGTCGACGGAGGCTCGCCGCCGGTGATGTCGACCGGATTGCCCGCGGCCCCGAACGGCGGGATGAACGTCCGGAAGGAGGCGTCCAGGTCCGGGGGGATCTCCATCAGGTGCAGCCCGTTGTCGGTCACCGCGTCCGACAGCAGTACGCCGCTGCCGCCGGCCCCCGTGATGATCACGACGTTGTCGCCCTGCGGAGCCGGCAGCACCGGCAACGCGCGCGCGTACTCCAGCATGTCGTTCAGGCCGGGCGCGCGGATGACACCGGCCTGCTTGAGGATGTCCTCGTACACGGCGTCGTCGCCCGCCAGCGCGCCCGTGTGCGAGCCAGCCGCCTTCGCCCCGGCCGCCGTACGGCCCGCCTTCAGGACCACCACCGGCTTCTTCGGGACGGTCGCCCGCGCGGCCTCCACGAAGGCCCGCCCGTCCTTCAGGTCCTCCAGGTGCATGGCGATGCACTCGGTGTGCGGGTCCTCGCCGAACCAGGTCAGCAGGTCGTCCTCGTCCAAGTCCGACTTGTTGCCGAGCCCGACGATCGCCGAGACACCCGTCTTCGTGGTCCGCGCGAAGCCCAGGATGGCCATCCCGATGCCGCCGGACTGCGAGGTCAGCGCCACCCCGCCCTTGACGTCGTACGGCGTGCAGAAGGTGGCGCAGAGGTCCTGCCAGGTCGAGTAGTAGCCGTAGATGTTCGGCCCGAGCAGCCGGATGCCGTGCCGTTCGGCGATGGCCACGATCTCGTCCTGGAGTTCGTGCTCGCCGGTCTCCGCGAAACCCGAGGGGATCAGTACGGCGTTGGGGATGCCCTTGCGACCCACCTCCTCCAGCGCCGCGGCCACGAACTTGGCGGGGATCGCGAAGACCGCCACATCCACCTCACCGGGAACGTCCGTGACACTCTTGTACGCCTTGCGGCCCAGAATGTCATCGGCCTTGGGGTTCACCGGATGGATCTCGCCCGCGAAACCCCCGTCGACGAGGTTGCGCATCACCGAGTTGCCGATCTTGCCCTGCTCGTTGGAGGCGCCGACCACGGCCACCGACGCGGGCTGCATCAGCCGGCGCATCGAGGTGAGGATCTCCTCACGCGAGTACCTGCGCCTCGGCTTGGGCACCGACTCCGCGAGGATCACCCGGATGTCCGCCGCGACCGCCCCCTCCGGGGTCGCGATCACCGGGTTGAGGTCCACCTCGGCGATCTCCGGGAAGTCCGCGACGAGTTCGGAGACCCGGCGGATCTGCTCGGCGATCGCCCACCGGTCCACCGCCGCCGCCCCGCGCACCCCGCGCAGAACCTCCGCCGCGCGGATCGAGTCCAGCATGGAGAGCGCCTCGTCCGCGTCGACCGGCGCGAGCCGGAACGTGACGTCCTTGAGGACCTCCACCAGCACCCCGCCGAGCCCGAACGCCACCACCTTCCCGAACGTCGGGTCCGTCACCGCGCCGACGATGACCTCCTGCCCCTTCGGCAGCAGCTCCTGCACCTGGACGCCCTCGATACGGGCGGCGGGCGCGTACGCGCGCGCGTTGTCCACGATCTGGTGGAACGCGGCCTTCACGTCGGCCGCGCCCTCCACCCCGACGATCACACCGCCCGCGTCGGTCTTGTGCAGGATGTCCGGCGACACGATCTTCATCACCACCGGCCCGCCGAAGCGCGCCGCGTACGACACCGCCTCGTCGACGTCCCGCGCCAACTCCTCGCCCGGTACGGCGATCCCGTACGCGTCGGCGATCACCTTGCCCTCGGGAGCGGTCAGCGCGCTCCGGCCCTCGGCCCGTACGGCGTCGAGGAGTCCGCGCACCCTCAGCACCCGGTCTTCGGCCATCAATCAGATCACTCCGTTCGACTTGAGCAGGCGCAGCTCCTCGTCGCCGAGCCCCAGCTCGCCGACGTAGACCTCTTCGTTGTGCTCGCCGAGCAGCGGTGAACTGACCACGTTCACCGGGGAGTCGGACAGCTTCAGCGGGCTGCCGACGGTCACGAACTCGCCGCGCTCGGGGTGTGGCACGGTGACGACCATCTCGTTGGAGACCAGCGACTCGTCCTCGATGATCTCCTTGGTGGAGAGGATCGGCCCGCACGGGATGTTGTGGGCGTTGAGCCGCTCCAGCACCTCCCACTTGGGCAGGGTGGACGACCACTCCTCGATCAGCTGGAACATCTTGTTGAGCTTGGGCAGGCGGGCCTCCGGGGTCGCCCACTCGGGGTCGTCCGCCAGTTCGGGCCGGCCGATGAGTTCGCTGATGGGCTGCCAGCCGACGGGCTGCACGATGACGTACACGTAGTCGTTCGGGCCGCCCGGCGCGCACTTCACGGCCCAGCCGGGCTGGCCGCCGCCGGACGCGTTCCCGGACCTGGGAACCTCGTCGCCGAAGTCCTCGTTGGGATATTCACGGAGCGGGCCGTGTGCCAGCCGCTGCTGGTCCCTCAGCTTCACCCGACAGAGGTTGAGGACGGCGTGCTGCATGGCCACGTTGACCCGCTGCCCGCGCCCGGTGCTCTCCCGCTGGTAGAGCGCCGCGAGGATCCCCGCCACAGCGTGGATGCCCGTGCCCGAGTCCCCGATCTGGGCCCCCGTCGCCAGCGGCGGTCCGTCCTCGAAGCCGGTCGTCGCCATGGACCCGCCCATGGCCTGCGCGACCACCTCGTACGCCTTGAAGTTGGTGTACGGACCGTCCCCGAACCCCTTGATGGAGGCATAGACGATCCGCGGATTGATCTCCTGGATACGGTCCCAGGTGAAGCCCATGCGGTCGACCGCGCCCGGCCCGAAGTTCTCGACCATGACGTCGGAGCGCCGGATCAGCTCGGTGAGGATCTCCTTGCCGCGCTCGGTCTTGGTGTTGAGGGTGATGCTCCGCTTGTTGCAGTTGAGCATCGTGAAGTAGAGGGAGTCGACGTCCGGGAGGTCGCGCAGCTGCTTGCGCGTGATGTCCCCGGTCGGCGCCTCCAGCTTCACCACGTCCGCGCCGAGCCAGGCGAGCAGTTGGGTGGCGGACGGGCCGGACTGGACGTGCGTCATGTCGAGGACGCGGATGCCTTCGAGAGCCTTGGTCGACGTGCCTGCGGTAGGGGTCATCGGGGGCACCTCACTTGTACATCGTCTGGTTCATGGTTCCGGGGGCGTACGCGTCCGGGTCGACCCAGACGTTGATGAGCGACGGCTTGCCGGACTCCCGGGCGCGCCGGAGCGCGGGGCCGATGTCGGCGGGGTCGCGGACCTCCTCGCCGTAACCGCCCAGCATCTGGGCGAACTTGTCGTAGTGGACGTCGCCGAGGGTGTTGCCGACGCGCTCGCGTTCCTCGCCGTACTTGGCCTTCTGGCCGTAACGGATCTGGTTCATGGAGGAGTTGTTGCCGATGATCCCGACGAAGGGGAGGTCGTAGCGGACGAGGGTCTCGAAGTCCCAGCCGGTGAGGGAGAAGGCGCCGTCGCCGAAGAGTGCCACCACCTCCTTGTCGGGCCGCGCCTTCTTCGCGGCGAGCACGAAGGGAACACCGACGCCGAGCGTGCCGAGGGGGCCCGGGTCCATCCAGTGCCCGGGCGACTTGGGCTGCACGACCTGCCCGGAGAAGGTGACGATGTCGCCGCCGTCGCCGATGTAGATGGAGTCCTCGGTGAGGAAGTCGTTGATCTCGCTCACCAGCCGGTACGGGTGGATGGGTGAGGCGTCCGACTTCAGGCTGGGCAGCCGCTTCTCGATGGCGGTCTGTTCGGCGGCCCGCAGCTCGTCGAGCCACTCCTTGCGCTTCGACGCGCCCCCGTTGCTGTATCCATTAAAAGCGTGCCCGGAAGCCGCCTCCGTCACGGACTTGAGCACCAGACCCGCGTCGCCGACGATCCCGAGGTCGATGTCGCGGTTCTTGCCGACGGTCCGGTAGTCGAGGTCGATCTGCACGACGGTGGCGTCCGGCGACAGCCGCTTGCCGTAGCCCATGCGGAAGTCGAAGGGCGTACCGACGATGACGATGACATCGGCGTTGGAGAAGGCGTACCGGCGGGAGAGCTGGAAGTGGTGCGGGTCGCCGGGCGGCAGGGTGCCGCGCCCCGCGCCGTTCATGTACGCCGGGATGTTGAGCGTGCGGACGAGTTCGATGGCGGACTCGGTGCCCCGGGTCGTCCATACCTGGCTGCCCAGCAGGATCGCGGGCTTCTCGGCGTGCACCAGCAGGTCGGCGAGCTTCTCGATCGCCTCGGGGTCACCGGCGGAGCGGGTCGAGGCCCGGTAGGCGCCGGCCTTCGGCACACGTGCCTTCTCCACGGGCACCTTGGCGTCCAGCACGTCGCGCGGGATCTCCAGGAAGGAGGGCCCGGGGGCGCCGTGGTAGCACTCGCGGAACGCCATCGACACCATGTCGGCGGCGCGGGCCGTGTCCGGGACGGTCGCCGCGAACTTGGTGATCGGCGTCATCATGTCGACGTGCGGCAGGTCCTGGAGGGACCCCATCTTGTGCTGGGTGTGCGCGCCCTGACCACCGATCAGCAGCATCGGGGACTCCGCGCGGAAGGCGTTGGCGACACCGGTCACGGCGTCGGTCGTACCGGGGCCGGCGGTGACGACCGCGCAGCCGGGCTTGCCGGTGATGCGGGCGTAACCGTCGGCGGCGTGTGCGGCGACCTGTTCGTGGCGGACGTCGACGACCTCGATGCCCTCGTCGACGCAGCCGTCGTAGATGTCGATGATGTGGCCGCCGCACAGGGTGTAGATGACCTCCACACCCTCCGCTTTGAGTGCCTTCGCGACGAGGTGACCACCGGAAATGAGGTCCTGGCTGTTGCCGTCGGGCATGGCGAAGTCCTGTCCCTTCGTAGGGGATTGGAGTGTGCTCGCGGTTGATTGCATACAGTCGACGAATACTGTATGAAGCTTGTTATCCCGCATCCGGTGGGTGGTGTCCAGGGGGCGTGCGGCACTTTTGAGTCAGGAGCCGGAATGGACCTGTTCGAGCACCAGGCAAGGCAACTGTTCGAGGAACACGGCATCTCGGTGCCACGCGCCGAGGTCACGGACTCGCCCAAGGAGGCACGCGAGATCGCCCGCCGGTTCGGCGGGCGCGTCGTCGTCAAGGCCCAGGTGAAGACCGGCGGACGCGGCAAGGCGGGCGGGGTGAAGCTCGCCGCCGACCCCGCCGCCACCGAACTGACCGCACGGCAGATCCTCGGCATGGACATCAAGGGCCACACCGTCCGCACGGTGATGGTCGCCGAACCCGTCGCGATCGAGAGCGAGTTCTACGTCTCGTACGTCCTCGACCGCGCCGCCGGCCGCTTCCTCGCGATCGCCTCGGCCGAGGGCGGCATGGACATCGAGGAGGTGGCGGCGACCCGGCCCGAGGCCGTGGCCCGCATCCCGATCGACCCCGTCGAGGGCGTCACCTCCGCGAAGGCGTCCGAGATCGCCGAGGCGGCCGGTCTGCCGCCGCAGACCGTCGACGTCCTGATGCGGCTCTGGGAGGTGCTGACCCGCGAGGACGCCCTCCTCGTCGAGGTCAACCCCCTCGTCCGCACCGAACAGGGCCGGATCCTCGCCCTCGACGGCAAGGTCACCCTCGACGACAACGCGAGCTTCCGGCAGACCCGTTGGGGTGACGAGGGCTTCGCGCACGACGACCCGCTGGAGGCGGCGGCCGCCGCCAAGGGCCTCAACTACGTGAAGCTGGACGGGCAGGTCGGCGTCATCGGCAACGGCGCCGGACTCGTCATGTCCACCCTCGACGTGGTCGCGGGCTGCGGCGCGCGCCCCGCCAACTTCCTCGACATCGGCGGCGGCGCCTCCGCCCGGATCATGGCCGACGGCCTCTCCGTCGTCCTCTCCGACCCGGATGTGAAGTCCGTCCTCGTCAACGTCTTCGGCGGCATCACCGCCTGCGACGCGGTCGCCGACGGCATCGTCCAGGCGCTGGACAGCGTCCAGTTGACCAAACCGCTCGTCGTCCGCCTCGACGGCAACAACGCCGTGCGCGGCCGGGCGATCCTCGACGACCGCGACCACCCCCTCGTCCACCAGGCCACCACCATGGACGGCGCCGCGCGCCGCGCCGCCGACCTCGCCCACGCGAACTGAGGAGCCCGGACATGGCCATCTACCTCACCAAGGAGAGCAAGGTCCTCGTCCAGGGCATGACCGGCGGCGAGGGCGTGAAGCACACCCGCCGCATGCTCGCGGCCGGCACGAACGTCGTCGGCGGCGTCAACCCCCGCAAGGCGGGCCGCACCGTCGACTTCGACGAGCGTGCCGTCCCCGTCTTCGGCTCGGTCGCCGAGGGCATCGAGGTCACCGGCGCCGACGTCACCGTCGTCTTCGTCCCGCCCGCCTTCGCCAAGGCGGCCGTCGTCGAGGCCGCCGACGCCGGCATCGGCCTCGCCGTCGTCATCACCGAGGGCATCCCCGTCCACGACTCCGTCGCCTTCACGGCGTACGCGCGGGCCAAGGGGACCCGGATCGTCGGACCCAACTGCCCCGGCCTGATCACCCCGGGCCAGTCCGACGCGGGCATCATCCCCGCCGACATCGCCAAGCCGGGACGCATCGGCCTGGTCTCCAAGTCCGGCACCCTCACCTACCAACTGATGTACGAACTCCGCGACATCGGGTTCTCCACCTGTGTCGGCATCGGCGGCGACCCCGTCGTCGGCACCACCCACATCGACTGCCTCGCCGCCTTCCAGGACGACCCCGACACCGAACTGATCGTCCTCATCGGCGAGATCGGCGGCGACGCCGAGGAACGGGCCGCCGCGTACGTCCGCGACCACGTCACCAAGCCCGTCGTCGGCTACATCGCCGGGTTCACCGCGCCCGAGGGCAAGACGATGGGCCACGCCGGCGCGATCGTCTCCGGCTCCACCGGCACGGCGCAGGCGAAGAAGGAGGCGCTGGAGGCGGTCGGGGTGCGGGTCGGCAGCACGCCCACCGAAACGGCCCGGCTGGTGCTCGCCGCCCTGGAGACCGAGGCCTGACCCTCCCGCACGACACCCTGCCCGCCCGGCCCCGCACGGGGCCGGCGCACCTCCCGCCCCCGACTGTGCACCGAGAGCGGAGACACCCATGGCACCACCCACCCTCACGCCCGCCACCCTCACCCTGAAGTCCGGCACGGCCTGGACCGACGCCTGGCGGCGCTGCCAGGCCGTCGCCCCCGAGGCCTTCCGGGACGACCGGGTCCTCAACCTCTGGAACGGTGCCTGGCAGCCCGACGGCCGGACCCTGCCCGCCACCAGCCCCGTCGACGGCAGCCCCATCGCCGGCCCGCCCCGCCTGGACGGCGCCACCGCGCACCACGCCGTCCGGGCCTCCCTCGACCAGCACCGCGCATGGCGCCACGTCCCCCTCGCCGAACGCCGCGCCCGGGTCGCCGCCACCCTCGACGCCCTCACCCAGCACCGCGAACTGCTCGCCCTGCTCCTCGTCTGGGAGATCGGCAAACCCTGGCGACTGGCCCAGGCCGACGTGGACCGGGCCATCGACGGCGTCCGCTGGTACGTCGACGGCATCGAACCGATGGTCGAGGGGCGCGTCCCCCTCGACGGCCCGGTCTCCAACATCGCCAGCTGGAACTACCCGATGAGTGTGCTCGTCCACGCGATGCTGGTCCAGGCCCTGGCGGGCAACGCCGTCATCGCCAAGACTCCCACCGACGGCGGCGTCGCCTGCCTCACCCTCGCCGCCGCGCTGGCCGCCCGCGAGGGCATCCCCGTCACCCTCGTCAGCGGCAGCGGACGCGAGCTGTCCGAGGCGCTGGTCCGCGCCCCCGAGATCGGCTGCGTCTCCTTCGTAGGCGGCCGCGACACCGGCGCCGCGGTCGCCACCGCCGTCGCCGACCTCGGCAAACGCCACGTCCTGGAACAGGAGGGCCTGAACACCTGGGGCATCTGGAACCACACCGACTGGGACACCCTGTCCGCCGTCATCCCCAAACTCTTCGACTACGGCAAACAGCGCTGCACGGCGTACCCGCGCTTCGTCGTCCAGCGGGAACTGTTCGACGAGTTCCTGGCGGCCTACCTTCCGGCGGTCCGCACCCTCAGGGTCGGCCACCCACTGGCCGTGGAGCACCCCGACGACCCGTACCCGACGCTGGACTTCGGCCCCGTCATCAACGCGGCCAAGGCCAAGGAACTCACCGACCAGGTCGCCGAGGCCGTCGACCGGGGCGCCGTCCCGCTGCACCGGGGCCGGCTCGCCGACGCGCGCTTCCTGCCCGGCCAGGACACCGGCGCGTACGTCCAGCCCGTCACCCTCCTCGACCCGCCCCCGTCCTCCCCGCTCCACCACGCGGAACCCTTCGGCCCGGTCGACACGATCGTCCTGGTCGACACCGAGGCCGAGCTGCTCGCTGCCATGAACGCCTCGAACGGCGCGCTCGTCGCCACCCTCTCCACCGACGACCGGGCGACGTACGAGCGGCTCGCACCCCAGATCCGGGCGTTCAAGGTCGGCCACGGCAGGCCCCGCTCACGCGGCGACCGCGACGAGCTCTTCGGCGGCTTCGGCGCCTCCTGGCGGGGCGCCTTCGTCGGCGGCGACCTGCTCGTCAAGGCGGTCACCCGGGGCCCGGCGGGGGAGCGGCTGCCGGGCAACTTCCCCGACTACCACCTCATGCCGTCCGTCGCCTGACCCACGCCGGACCTGTCCGGATCGTGACCGTCCGATCACCCCAGGTGAGGTCGTGCGGCCCCGCTCGCGGGGGCCCGCACGACCCCGCCCGGAGCCCGGATATGCAGGTGAAGGGCACTCCGAAACCTTGGTATTGTTGTCCATGTCGCCGCGGGGAACACCCCCGTCCAGGCGACAGACACCTGGTCCGGGTGGCGGAATGGCAGACGCGCTAGCTTGAGGTGCTAGTGCCCTTTATTGGGCGTGGGGGTTCAAGTCCCCCCTCGGACACCACAGAAGCACAGAGAACAAGCACATAGATCGAATCGACCCCGTCGACCGTTTCCGGTCGGTGGGGTTTTTCGTTGTCGTCGGGCTGCTCGGGGCCCCCGGAAAAATGCGATGCCCCGGCCCCGTCGATCTCTCTAGACTCGCCCCACCGAAACGACGAGATGAGGGGAGCCGGCCGTGTGTGAGCGCACCGCTGTCGTCGTTCCCCGTTCCCTGTACGAGGTGATCCTCGTGTCCTCGTCCGGCCGGTGCCCGCTGCGCGGCCGGTACCGGAGCCCGTGACGTACGCCTGACGTCCTCGCATGGCGCCCACGCACGGGAATCGCGCTGCCCTGAAACAGCTCAGCTGAAAGGCCACGGGCCATGCGCAGCAACGTCACCACCCTCGCCAACCCTCTGCACGCCGTCCGCAACCTGGGCATCCTCGCCCATGTCGACGCCGGCAAGACCACCGTCACCGAGCGGTTCCTGTACGCCACCGGGACCACGCACAAGCGGGGCGAGGTCCACGACGGGACGACCGTCACCGACTTCGATCCGCAGGAGCGCGACCGGGGGATCACCATCTTCGCGGCGGCCGTCAGCTGCGCCTGGGACGGGCATCGGATCAACCTCATCGACACGCCCGGCCACGTCGACTTCGCCGACGAGGTGGAGCGTTCGCTCAGGGTGCTCGACGGCGCGATCGCGGTGTTCGACGCCGTCGCGGGCGTCGAGCCGCAGAGCGAGTCGGTCTGGCGGCAGGCCGACCGGCACGGCGTGCCCCGCATCGCCTTCGTCAACAAGCTCGACCGCGCGGGCGCCGACCTGGACACGGCCGTCGAGTCGATCCGGCAGCGGCTCCATCCGGCGCCGCTGGTGGTGCAGTCGCCGATCGGTACGGAGGACGGGTTCGTCGGTGTGGTGGATCTGGTGCGCATGCGGGCGCTGGTGTGGGCGGACGGTTCCGACACGGCCGTGGAGGGCCCGGTCCCCGACGAGCTGAGGGACGAGGCCGGGCTGCGACGGCGGCGGCTGGAAGAGGCCGTGGCGGAACTGCATCCGACGGCGCTGGAGGAGTTCTGCGCGCAGGGCACGCTCTCCGCGCCGACGCTGGCCGCCGCGCTGCGCGACCTCACCCGCACGGGTGAGGGAGTGGTCGTGCTCTGCGGCTCCGCCTACCGCAACCGTGGCATCGAACCGCTGCTCGACGCGGTGGTGGCGTATCTGCCGTCGCCCCTGGACGTGCCGGCCGTGCGCGGCACGCATGACGGTACTGAGCAGGAGCGCGCCGCCGAGGCCGAGGCGCCGGTCGCGGCCCTGGCGTTCAAGGTGAGCGCCACGGCCACGGGACGGTTGACGTACATAAGGCTGTACTCGGGCACGATCCGGAAGGGGGACACCGTGCTGGACGCCGGGACGCGGCGCACCGAGCGGATCGGCCGGATCCTGCGGGTCCAGGCCGACCGGCACGCCGAGCTGGAGCGGGCCGTGGCCGGCGACATCGTCGCGGTCGTCGGGCTGAAGTCCGCCCGCGCGGGGACGACGCTGTGCGCTCCGGCGGCGCCGCTGCTCCTCGAACCGCCGTCCGTCGCCGACCCGGTGGTGTCGGTGGCCGTCGAGGCACGCCGCAGCACCGACACCGACCGGCTCGCCACGGCCCTCGCACGGCTCGCCGAGGAGGATCCCTCGCTGGTCGTACGGACCGACCCCGAGACCGGGCAGACCCTGCTGTCCGGCATGGGTGAACTGCATCTGGAGGTCGCCGTGGAGAAGGTCAGGCAGAGCCAGGGGCTCGACGTCGCCGTCGGCCGGCCCCGGGTGGCCTACCGCGAGACCCTCGTCCAGGGCGTGGCCGGGCTGGTGTACCGGCACGTCAAACAGGACGGCGGGGCCGGGCAGTTCGCGCATGTCGTGCTGGACGTGGCACCGCTGGAGGCGGAGAGCGACGGGGCCGCGACGGGCTTCGTGTTCCGTTCGGCCGTCGTCGGCGGCCGGGTGCCGCAGGAGTACGTCCGCGCGGTCGAGGCCGGCTGCCGGGACGCGCTCGTGGAGGGGCCGCTCGGTGGGCACCCGGTGACGGGGGTCGCCGTCACGCTGGTCGACGGGGCGACCCACTCCAAGGACTCCTCGGAGATGGCGTTCCGTACGGCGGGGCGGTTCGCTCTGCGGGAGGCCATGCGGGCCGGGGTGATGGGGGTTCTGGAGCCTGTCGCCGATGTCACCGTGACCGTGCCCTCGGACGCGGTGGGCGGGGTGCTCGGGGATCTCGCCGCGCGGCGGGGGCGGGTGTCGGACTCCGTCGCGCGGGGTGGGGCGGTGGTCGTCACCGCGACCGTGCCGTTGGCGGAGCTGTTCGGGTATGCGACGCGGTTGCGTAGTCGGACGCAGGGGCGGGGGACGTTCACGGCTCGGCCGGCGGGGTATGTGCGGGCGCCGGGTGTGGTGGTGAGTGAGGGGTGAGTCGGGTGCGGTGAGTCGGTGGGTGGGGGTGCGTGGGGGTTTTCTCGCCCCCGCCGCCCCTACCCGTCCCATCCTCAAGGGGCTGCGCCCCTTTGACCCCCAAGCGTCCGTTCGGTGGGGCTTCTCGCGCAGTTCCCCGCGCCCCTGACGGGGCGCGGGGATTTCCTCGGCGTCAGGCCCAGGGGCTCACCGCAGCGAAGGAGCTGTCGGCTCGGAAGGTGTCCGTGGCCTGGTAGGTGTCCAGGCGTAGTTCGTAGTTGTAGTGGCGGATGTAGCGGCCCGGGTAGTTGTACGACTCCAGGCGGACGGAACCGGAGGTCGTGCCCGGGCGGGCGCAGTACGTCGCGTCCTTGTCGAAGACCGTGGTGCCGTCGTCCGGGTCGAAGCGGAGGCGGTAGTCCCAGTGGCGCAGATAGCGGCCGGCGGAGTTGCGGAAGGAGTAGCAGTTGGCGTCGGCGAGGCCGGGTACGACGGTGAAGGTCGCGCTCTGCTTGACGGCGGTGGTGCTGGAGGACGTCACCGGGTCGACATAGCCGAGGTTGTCGGTGCGGGCGACGGCGTAGCGGCCCGGGAAGTTGACGGACTGGAGGGAGCGGGTGGTGTTGGTGGGGAGGGTGACGCCTCCGGAGACCGTCTCCTTGAGGACCGTCAGATGGCGGACGAAGCCGGTGAGGCCCGGGAGTTGCGTCGGGGTCGACCAGGTGGCGAAGTTGTCGTAGCTGTCGCTGTACCAGTACTGCCCGGCGCCGTAGGCGTCGTAGTAGATCCGCCAGCCGCCGTTGTCGAGCTGGACCAGTGCCGGGCCCTCCATGCCGGAGCCGAAGCCCGCCCAGTTGCCCGTCTTCGTGATGGTGTACGGGCCGGTGAGGCTGGAGGCGGTGCCGTACTCGATGTACTTCGTCGTCTCGTTCTTGGTGAACGCGTGGTAGGTGGAGCCGATCTTGACGATGAAGGTGTCGATGTAGTTCGGGCCGATGCCGGAAAGCCGGGTGGGCGCCGACCACGCGGTGAGGGCGGAGTTCGTCGCCGTCAGCTTGTACGGCTTGAAGATGTACTCGCCCTCGGCGGCGATCGACGCGGACAGGATGATGTTGACGCTGCCGTTGGTGTCGACGAACCACTCCGGCGCCCAGGCGCGCTGCAGACCGCTGATCGGGACCGTGTAGTCGTAGAGGAAGGTCCAGTTGAGGCGGTCGGTGGAGCGGGCGAAGCCGATGGTGGTGGAGAGCGCCGACCAGGTGCGGGTGGTGTAGGTCAGGTAGTAGTAGCCGTCCGTGTGCTTGAAGATGCTGGGGTCACGGATGAGGCCGGAGGGCGGGGTGTACGCGGGGCCCTTGCGGAGGGTGAACCCGGTCGCGTCCGGCGAGTCGTAGACGTACATGTTCGACTCGCTGCTGTTGGTGAACGCGGTCATGGTGTACCGCGTCGCCTGTCCCGCCGGCGGGTGGGCGGCTCCGGCCGCGCCGGCGAAGGCGGTGGTGAGCCCCAGAAGGGCGGCCACCGAGGTGAGGAGGGCGAGGACCGCCCTGAGGGTTCTGTTCAACGCTCGTCCCATTTCTGCGTGAACTGCCCTGAGGCGTGGGGATGTTGTTTTGTTCGATATGTCGTACATCGTGCGGAACTTCGGTCAGAAGATAAGAGGGGGGCATGAGCGCGTCAATGGGTTGAGCGTTGATTGTGCGAGACGGGGTTCCGCTTTTCCGCGGACCGGGGCGCCGCGGTTGCCTCCGACGGGGCGTCGTCCCAGGTCGCGAACGGTTTCCCGGCAGCCTCACAGGCGGGCAACAGGAAACCCGTCGACCCCTGGGGTGCGGCCGGGCAACTCTGGATGCGTCACCCAGAACCCATGACCAAGGGGGAACGATGCGCAAGCTCAAGGCGATGCGGACCGCGGCGGCACTCGTACTGGCGACCGGCGCGGTGATGACCGCCTCCGTCACCCAGGCACAGGCCAAGCCCGCAGCCACCATTCACGGCTGCCCGGAGGGCTACGTGTGTATCTATCCCGAGAACGCGGGCTGGAACAACGACGTGCCGTCGCACAAGTACTACACGTACGGCTACCACAACCTCAGCAACATGTACGGGATCCACCGCATCATCAACAACCAGACCGGCGGCGCGACCATGCAGACCTGCACCGGGTACAACGGCACGGGCTGCGAGGGGCACCTCCCGGGCGGTGGCTGGTCGATCGACAAGGACATGACGCCGATCAACTCGATCCGCCTCAACCGCCCGTAGCCTCCCCACGGGGAGAACGGGGGACGACGTCCGGAACCGCATCGGCCCGCGGTTCCGGACGCTCGTGTTTTCGCCACTCCGAGTGAAAGGTTTGGTCGTCCTCGCCGCCCCGACAGTAACCTGGGCATCCGCCGTCTCACGGCCCGCACTGCCTTGGGGGACACCTTGGGGGACCCGCCGTTCGGAGAGGACCCGGACCGCCGGAACGACGGGGACGGGACCGCGCTGACCACGCCGTCCTTCCCCGCGCAACTCAGACGCCTGAGACGGGAACGCGGACTGTCGCTCACCGACCTGGCCCGCCGCACCCACTACAGCAAGGGCTACCTCAGCAAGATCGAGACCGGTGCCAAGCGCGCCACCGTCGACGTCGCCCGTCTCTGCGACGAAGTACTGCGCGCGGAGGGCGAGTTGCTACGGCTGGTGCAGCAGGCCCCGCCCCGTGACGCGCGACCCGACGGGGAGAGCGCGGCGCGGCAGTCCGACGCCCCGTGTCCGTATCGCGGCCTGTCGGCGTTCACCCCGCAGGACGCCGAGTGGTTCTTCGGGCGGGAGCGCGCCACGGCCGCCCTGGTGGAGCGGGTCTTCGAACGGGTCGGCAGCGGGCCGCTGATGCTGGTCGCCCCGTCCGGCGCGGGCAAGTCGTCCCTGCTCAACGCCGGACTCGTGCCCGCCCTGAAACGCGGCGACTTCCCCATGCCGGGCGCCGACCGCTGGCCGGTGGTGCTGCTCACCCCCACCTCACGCCCCCTCGACGAACTGCTGGAACGCACCGCCAAGGCCGTCGGCGGCGACCTCGGCGTCAGCGTGGAGACGGTGCGGGAGAACCCCGCCGCCCTGCTCGCCGCCGTACGCGCGATGGCCGACGAACCGCCGCCGGCCCCGGGGAGCCGCAGACCCCCGCCCCCGCGCCCCGTCCTGATCGTGGACCAGTTCGAGGAACTGTTCACGCTCTGCCCCGACGACGAGGAACGCCGTGCCTACGTCCGGGTGCTGTGCGCCCTCGCGACCACCGGACCGGGCGACGACACGCACGCGCCGGCCGTCGTGGTGCTCGGCGTCCGCGCCGACTTCACCGGCAGCTGTCTGGGCCTGCCCGAACTGACCCCGGTGCTCACCGACGGACTCTTCGTCCTGGCGCCCATGTCCGTGGCGGAGCTGCGGGAGTCGATCACCCGGCCCGCCGAACTCGCCGGCGTCACCCTCGAACCCGGCCTCGTCCCGCTCCTCCTGCGCGACGCCGGACTGCGCGACGCACCGGACGCGACGCTCCGGGGCGCCGCGCACACCACGGGGGCCGGCGCCGCGCTCCCCACCGGGACGGGCCCCGCGCACCCCACCGCGATCGGCGCCGACGAGACGCCGTCCGGCGCGCTCCCGCTCGTCTCCCACGCACTGCTCGCCACCTGGCAGCGCCGTACGGACTCCGCCCTCACCGTCGACGGCTACGAACGCGCCGGCGGCATCCAGGGAGCCATCGCCCGCACCGCCGAGAACGTCTTCGCCCGGCTGTACCCGGCCGAGCAGCGGACGATCCGCCGCATCCTGTCCCGGCTCGTGGTCGTCGCGGACGGCGCCGGAGCGACCCGCCGCCGGACGAGCCGGGCCGCGCTGATGGCACAGCTCGGCGACGCCGACGGCGCGGCCGCCGCGCTCGACGCGTTCGTCCGCGCCCGGCTCATCACCCTGGACAGCGACACGGTCCAGATCACCCACGAGGCCCTGCTGCACGCCTGGCCCCGGCTGCGCGACTGGATCCACGCCGACCGTGCCGGCCTCCTCCTGCACCAGCAACTCGCCCACGCCGCCGTCGAATGGGAGCGCGAGAGACGCGACCCGTCCGCCCTCTACCGGGGCACCCGGCTGGAGACCGTACGGGCCTGGGCCGACGAGTCCGACGGTCGGCGCCGCCTCGGCCCCGGCGAGGAGGCCTTCCTGAGGGCCAGTCAGGCGGAGGAGGACGGCCGCCGCCGACAGGCCGCACGGCAGGTCCGGCTGCGGCAGTCCCTGCTGGCCACGCTCGCCGTCCTGCTCGGGCTCGCCGTGATCGCCGGCGGCCTCGCCTACCAGCAGCGCGAGGGCGCCCTCGACCAGGAGCGCGCCGCCCGCTCCCAGGCCCTCGCCGTCCGGTCCGCGTCCCTCGCCGGGGGCCGGCCGGAGGCGTCGATGCTGCTCGCGGAGGAGGCCTACCGCGCCGACACCACCGTGGAGGCACGCGGCGCCCTCCTCAGCACCCAGGCCCAGCCCTTCTCCGCCCGGCTCGGCGGCTACCGGGGCCCGGTCAACGCGGTGGCCTTCGCCCCCGACGACCGCACCCTGGCGACGGCCAGCTCCGACGGCACCGTCATCGTGCGCCGCGCGACCGGCGACCACCGGACGCTGGCCACCTTCACCGTCCCCGGCCGGGTCCGCTCGGTCGCCTTCAGCCCCGACGGCCGGACCGTCGCGGCGACGTCGACGGACGGCCCCGTGACCCTCTGGGACGTCCGCGACCGGCGTCGGACGGCCACCCTCCCGTCCGGCACCAAGGGCGACCGGGCGGTGGCCTTCGACCCGCGCGGCGGCACGCTCGCCGTCGCCACCGCCGACGGGACCGTCGAACTCTGGAGCACCGGGCGCACGCCCCGGCGCACGGCCTCGCTCACCGGTCACAAGGGCACCCTCAACGCGCTGGCGTACGCCCCCGACGGCACGAAACTCGTCTCCGCCGGAGCCGACCGGACCGTACGCCTGTGGGACACCGACCGAGCGAAACGGCTCGACGTCCTCGAAGGGCACACCGACGAAGTGCTGGGCGCGGCGTTCTCCCCGGACGGACGGCAGGTCGTCTCCGGGGGCATCGACCGCACCGTACGGCTGTGGGACGTGCGCGACGGCGAGCAGACAGCGGTGTTCACCGGGAGCAGCGACGACATCAACGCCGTCGCCTACACGCCCGACGGTACGGCGGTGATCGGCGCGGTCGGCGACGGCACGACCCGCCTGTGGGACGTGCGCGGCGGTCGGCAGACCGCCGTGCTCGCCGGACACACCGACTACGTCCTGGGGGTCGCCGTGACCTCCGACGGGACCCGGCTGGCCACGGCCGGCTTCGACCAGTCCGTCGTCCTGTGGGACCTGGGCGGGCAGGTGCTGACGGCACGTCCGTTCACGGAGGTCTGGCAGGTGGCCTACAGCCCCGACGGGAAGCTGCTGGCCACCGCCGACACCGACCACACGGTGCGGCTCTGGGACGTACGCACGCACCGCCTCCTCAAGAGGCTCACCGGCCACACCGAGGCGGTCTTCTCGGTGGCGTTCGCCCCCGACGGCAGGACCCTCGCCTCAGCGAGCTCCGACGGCACGATCCGCCTGTGGGACGTGGCCGGGCGCAAGGCCCTGGCGAAGCTCACCGGCCACACCGGGGAGGTCTTCTCGGTGGTCTTCGCGCCGAACGGCAGGACCCTCGCCTCGGCCGGCGCCGACCGCACGGTCCGCCTCTGGGACGTCGCCGCACGACGCGACATCGCCGTCCTCGAAGGACACGAGGACTACGCCAACGCCGTCGCCTTCAGCCCGGACGGCCGCACCCTGGCGAGCGCCGGCGACGACCTGACCGTACGGCTGTGGGACGTCGCCTCGCACCGGGCCCTGGACGAACTCACCGGCCACACCGGCGCGGTACGCAGCGTCGCGTTCAGCCCGGACGGCCGTACCCTCGCCAGCAGCGGCAACGACGGCGCCGTACGCCTGTGGGACGTGCGCACGCGTCGTTTCGAGGCAACCCTCACCGGACACACCGGCTCGGCCCGGGGCCTCGCCTTCTCACCGGACGGCCGCATGCTCGCCAGCAGTGGCAACGACCGCACGGTGCGGCTGTGGGACATGCGGGCGCGGCAGCCCTGGGCGACGCTGTCAGGCCACAACAACGCCGTGTGGGGCGTGGACTTCGCGCCCGACGGGCGGACGGTGGCCAGCAGCAGCACCGACGGGACGGTACGGCTGTGGGATCTCGACCCCGGGGCACGCCTGGAGAAGATCTGCCGCGTCAGCGCCGGGCTCGGCCCCGCCGAACGCGGCAGCCTGCTGCCGGGCACGCCGGTCTCGTCGGGACCGAGGTGCGGGAGGACGTGAGTGGCCGACGGCCCTGCTCACAGGGGGTTTCCCAGGTGTTTCCCGGTTGCCCGATCCGATGGGGCGACACCCGGGCCTCCGCGCCGGGGCGGAGAAACGGCAAGCTGCTGCACGACCGCAAGCGCCGCACGACCACAACGACCGCATGATCCACGTCAACCAGGAATCGGGGGTCCCGGCATGGTGAGCCGGACCGGACTCAACCGCACACTGATCACACGCACACTGATCGCACTCCTGGCCGTCCTCTTCTGGGTACCGGTGGCCACGACCGCCACCGCGCACGCGGCACCGGCCGCACCCGCCGCCGGCGACTGCCGCCCCCTCGCCCCCGGCGCGTCCGCGGCCGCCGAGCGGGCGATCGCCGCCGCCTGCGCCGAGGTCGCGGCCGGCACCTGGTACACCTGGGGCGGCGGCCACGGCGCGACCCCCGGGGCCACCTACGGGCAGGTCGACCCCAGCGACCCGGCCAGCGAGCACGACCCCGAGCGACGCGGGTTCGACTGCTCCGGCCTCGTCCGGTACGCGTACGCCCAGGCCACCGGTGGCACGGACATCCTCAACGGCGTCGCCAGCCAGCAGTTCTACACGCACCGCGCCGCCGCCCGCTTCACCGCCGCCCAGGGTCTCGCCCCGCTGCTGCCCGGCGATCTCCTCGCCTACGGCAAGGACTCGACGGACATGCAGCACATCGCCATCTACCTCGGCGCCGGCAGGATGGTCGAGGCCCGGCAGTCCGGCACCAAGCTGATGGTCAGTGACGTCCGCCTGGGCAGCACCTACTTCGGCGCCGTGCGCGTCAACACAGGTGCGCCCACCGGCAACATCCACCAGACCTGGGGCACCGGCGTCTGGACCAAGGCCGAGCCCAGCCTCGCGGCCCGCCGCGTCTACGCCTTCCCGTACTCGACCACCATCCGCGTGTACTGCCAGAAGCACGCGGAGATGGTCAGGGCGGAGGGCTACGAGAACGACGTCTGGTCCTACCTGCCGGACTACCGGGCCTGGGTCACCAACATCTACATCAAGGGACCGGCCTGGCTGGCGGGCGTACCCGACTGCAAGGACGTGCCCCCCATCACCTGACAGCCTCGTCCCGGTGACCGTCGGGGGGCGGCCACCGGCGCGCGGTGTGTGCTCCCCGCGCGGAGGGACGACACCACGGCCGACGGGAAGGAGAAGCCGACGGCAGAGCTGCGTGAGGACGGGGAGGGGTGGAGGACGCCGCGCCTGGTCCGGAGGGTTCACCGGAATGCGCGAAGAGCGACGACGAGGGGCAGCTCGCTTGTTCGAGGCCCCACTCAACGAGTGAGGGCTCATTCACAGCGCGTGTGCAACTAAACTGCTGTGTCTCGTTGACGCCGTCAACAATGTTCTTCATTGATGTCGTCCGGCTGCGCTGTGTACGGTGGCAGGTATGTCAGACACCCCTGCGGCTCCCGTCAACGCACTGGTCACGGGCGCTGAGATCGCCAGGCTCGCAGGCGTCACCCGTGCCGCCGTATCCAACTGGAGGCGGCGGTACGACGACTTCCCCGCGCCCGCGGGTGGTGGAGTCAACAGCCCGCTTTTCGATCTGGCCGAGGTGCAGGCCTGGCTGGACAGCCAGCGCAAGGGGCAGCAGGTGTCGGCGGAGGTCCAACTGTGGCAGGCGTTGCGCGGAGCGTACGGAGACGAGATGGTCGGGGCTCTCGCCGACGTCGCCCAGCTCCTCGCCCACTCCGACGCGGAGGTGCCGACCGGGCTGCCGGACGAGGCCGTCCGGTTGGCGCGGGAACTGGCAGCGCAGGGATCGGCCGCCGAGGTCGTCGACGCGCTCGCCGAACGCTTCACCGACTCGGTACGCAGGGCCGGATCGGATCAGGTCACGTCACCGCGCGTGGTCCGTGCCGTTCGCCACTGCGCCGGTGAGGTGTCGGCGGACACGACGCTCTTCGACCCGGCCTGCGGTATCGGCACACTGTTGTTGGCCGTCGGCCCGGAGCGCGGGCCAAGGCGCTATGGCCAGGAGTCCGACGCCCGCAGCGCCTCCTTCGCCCAATCGCGTGTCGACCTGGCCGGACGCGGCGGGGTGGACATCGCCACCGGTGACTCCCTGCGGGACGACCGCTGGGCCGACCTCAAGGCCGATCTCGTCGTCTGTGACCCGCCGGTCGGCGACACGGACTGGGGCCGTGAGGAACTGCTGCTCGACTCTCGCTGGGAGCTCGGCACCCCCTCACGTGCCGAAGGCGAGCTCGCCTGGCTGCAACACGCCTACGCGCACACCGCGCCCGGTGGCCGCGTGCTGATGGTCATGCCGGCCTCGGTGGCCTACCGCAAGGCCGGCCGTCGCATCCGTGCCGAGCTCGTACGGCGCGGCATTCTCACCCAGATCACCGCCCTTGCGCCTGGCACCGCTTCCTCGCACGCGCTGCCCGTCCACCTGTGGCACCTGCGTCGCCCTCGAACCCTCGGCGACACCGGGGGAACTGTGCGCATGGTCGACCTGACCGCGAACGATCCCGACGGCACGTTGGAACCAGGGCCCGGCCAAGCCGCGGACGTGCCGCTGATCGACCTGTTGGACGACACGGTGGACCTTACTCCCGGCCGCCATGTCGAGGAGTCACACCGTAACTACGCGTCTGAATACGAAAATTTGCGACAGGAGTTGACGGAACAAGTTCGGTTGCTGGCCGAGCTGTTGCCGGCGTTGGCCGCGGGGGAGGATCCCGGCGTCCTGGACGGCCCCTCCGTCAGCGTCGCGGACCTCGCACGCGCCGGTCTTGTCGAGTACGGCGGTCCGGAACGTCCGGAGCCGGTCTCTGTCAGTGAGCACCTCGACACCGACTACCTACAGGGCTTTCTGCGCAGCGCGGTGAACACCCGGCGCTCGACGAGCGCGAGCGGCACCTTCCGACTCGATGGCAAGGGCGCCCGTGTCCCACAGATGGACATCGCCCAACAACGCCGGTTCGGAGCCGTCTTCCGAGCCCTCCAGGAGTTCGAGGAGCGGGCGCGGCGGGTGACCGAGCTGAGCCGGGAGGCGGCGGCGCTGGCACGGGACGGGTTGGGCAACGGAGCTCTCACCCCGCGGGGTTGAGGAACGGGCTGCCGACCCCGCTCCAGGAGACAGCCAGTGCTTCCCGCGCTCGCGTACATGCCACGAAAAGCAGGCACCGCTCCCGCAGCAGATCCGAATCGTGCTGCAACGCGTCCACGGAAGCGGGTGTCACCTCGCGGGCGAACGGTACGGCGCTCGCGGTCACCCCCAGGACGGCGACACAGCGGAACTCCAATCCCTTCATGGCGTGCATCGTGGCGAGCCGTACACCCTCCACGCCCGGCCCGGGGTCGTCCCGGACCCGGACCACCGGCACCCGGGACGCGGCGAGCTTGTCGTGGACCTTGTCGAGGAGGACGTTGAAACGGGCGCACACGCCGATCTCGGACGGTCGGACGCCCTGCGAGATCCATGCCTGGACGCGGTCGACGAGAGCCGCGACCTCCGCCTGCTCGGAGCCGTACCCGTCGGTGTGCGGTCGGTGGCCGTGCAGCAGTGAGCGGTAACCGGCGAGGCTGTCGCTGCCGTCGCCGCCCAGGTCGTCGATGGTCACCGGGCTGAGAATGCCGGTCGACCAGGCGAGGATCTCCTCCGTGCTGCGGTAGTTGATGCGGAGGCGATGGGCGCGCCCGGTCACCCGGATGCCCAGCGAACCGAGCGACACCTTCGAGTCGTAGATGCGTTGATGGGGATCGCCCGTGAGGAACAGATCGTCAGGGCCGGGTGCCACCGCGCCACGCAGTACTCGCCACTGGGCGGGGTGCAAATCCTGCGCCTCGTCGACCACGACGTGGTCATGGGTGGGAGCCGAGCCGCTCAACAGCTCTGCCGCACGCGAGCACACCCCCAGATGCGTCGTGGCTCGCTGCTCGCGCAGCATCGACTCGAAAAGTTGGACGGCGGGCCAGAGCTGGTCCCGTCGCGCGGACGGCAGCGCGCTGCCGCGACCGCGCCGGGAGGCGGCGCGGTAGGCGTCCAGGGTTCGCAGATCCTGAGCAAGGACGACGTGCCGGTATTCCTGCGCCAGGAACTGTTCGGTCCACGGTAGGCCGAGTTTCTTGACGACGCGTTCCCACAGCTGCCGTTCCTCCCGGTCGTTGACGGGAGAAGGAGCCCTGCCGTCGTGGCGGGTCACCACACCGTGCGCGTAGGCGTTGACCGTGGTCACGTCCACCCGGTCGAGCAGCGAGACGTCGCCGTCGAGGAGCAGGGACAGGCTCTCGCGCAGGGAGGAGGCCAGCGCATTGGTGAAGGTGGTGAGCAGGACGCGGGTGTCGGGGGAACGGGCGAGGAGGTGTTTGACCCGGTGCAGTGCCGCGACCGTCTTGCCCGTGCCCGGACCACCGGTTACCTGGACCGGCCCGCCGTACGACACCCGATAGGCGACTCGGCGCTGCGACGGGTGCAGGAACACCCGCCAGGCCGCGAACGGCTTCTCCAGGATGTCGGAGAGTTCCTGCGGGCCGGTGACCAGGGTGATGCGGCTGGTGGTGTTGGCGATGGCGACGGCGAGGCTCTCGTCCGGGTCGGGAGCGGCGTCGACCGGTCGCCGCACGGCCACCACGTCCCGGTACACATCCTCGGCGCTGAACCCCTCCGCGAGATACTGCAGCGCCTCGAACTGGTCCTCGGGCAGCAGTGTGCCGAACGCCTCCAGCTGCGCTTTGTCGACGATGGTCCGTACAGCCCTCATGACCTGGTCGTCGATGCCCAGCTCACGCAGCACGGTGTCGGAGTACTTCGCGAACAGCAGTGAGGGCGCGGCGGCCGCCGCCTTCTCCAGCGCCGGGGTCAGCTGCTCGATGGCGGCCACGTTGCGGACTTCCAGCGCCCGCGTCGCGGAGTTCGTCGTGTACAGGCGTTTGGCCGCCCATGTGTAGGCGTCGTCATGCCGGACGACGTTGACCAGCAGGAAGACATCGCTGCCGTCGTCCGGGGCGAGGACCACGCCCCGCCAGAAGTCGTTGACGCGGATCGTCCGCATGCGCCGGTCGCGGGCGTTCTCCACGGACTCCAGGTGCAGTCCCTTGTCCGCGTGCAGTTCGGCCACGGTGAGCTGCTGGAACTTCTGCATCGCCTTGCGCACGCCGGCCCTGACGGGCTTCTCCAGGAGGTCGTAGCTCTCCCAGAAACTGTTGGCGAACGCGAGCTGCGGCACGAGGTGAACTCCCCACCCTGGACGGACACTCCGCAGTCGATCATACGCGCGGTGTGTTCACCAGTCGGAGTGCGATCTGCTCGATGTCCGTGAGTACACCGGAGGGCTCCTGGTCCAGGTCGAGCGCGTGTTGGTGGATGACGATGCCGGCGTGCCGCACGGTGTGGGCCGCGTGCGCGGCGTTGCCCTTCGCATACACGAGATGTCCCTCTCGAAGGCCCAGCGCGGTGCAGTACGCCAGCATCTGGTAGAGGTCGTCGTCGGGATAGCCTCCGCGTTTCTCCGCCTTGTACTTGGCGTCCACGACGGCACACGGGGTGCCGTCCGGCCCGTAGAGCACGAAGTCGGGTTTCATGCGGATCGCGGCCGCCTCGTCGAGGTGGTGCGGGTCCTGGAGCCGGGCCGTGTGCCCGGTGCCGCAACAGGCGTCCCGCAGCGCGACGGTCACGAAGTCCTCGAAGAGTTTGTTCATGTCGAACATGAACCCGTCGACGCGGAGCCCTCCGGGCGCGTGCTCGGCGGAGACGCCGTCCAGGACCGCGCGGGCGAGGTGCAGTGCATGGTGGTACCGGGCGTTGAGACGAGTCGGCTGCCAGTTGGGGATCGGCTTCCCACGTACGATCGCGGTCACGTCGGCCAACCGGATCCGCTGGTGCAGCAGCCTGCGGCGTACCTCGTGCGGGACACCGGGCAGCCGCAGGAGACGCTCGACGGCTGTACGCAGGATGCGGTTCTCCGCGATGTCGGTGGTGAACTCGTCGTACGCCACCTCCACCGGCAGTGTCGCCCCGAAGCGGCGCCGTATCTGCTCGGCCTCCCGAAGCCGTCCCCGTATGACGAGAGCGGTTTCTTCCGTTGCCTTGTACCCCTGCAGCAGTCCTCGCCGCAGTGATCGGTCGACCTGCCGTTCCACAGCGTGGGCGAGCGCGGGCACCAGGTCGCGGTGCTCGGCGATCTCGACCTCCCCGTCCCGCCAACTGCTCTTGCGATCGAGGCTGTAGCCCAGCAGGAAGAAGAGACGGACGATGGGCACCTTGGACGTGACGCGCACGGTGAGCGGCGCGCCACCCGGGACAGTGACCGTCACCGCCCCGACCTTGCTGCCCGCCCGCAGCGACCAGTGCCCGGGCGAGTACGGGTCGCGGGTCGCCTCCACGATCTCGGCGTCGGCCAGCGCCCGACCGACAGGGTCGGGAAGGGCACGGCGGACGGCCGGCGCGTGCTCCACCAGCTCGACGGGCGCCACGGAGTTCACGGATTCCGCGATGGCGGTCACCCGAGCGACTCCCGCAGCGCGGCCAGCCCGTACCGCTTCTCGATGTCCAGGCCCTCCCCGTAGTGGTGCTCTTCCAGCAGCGGCAGGATCTTCGTCCGCCAGGTCCGCTCCAGACCACCCTCCCGGTAGACACCCTTCTTCATCAGATAGGACGGTCCTATGCGGAAGTCCGCGTCGTCGATACGGGAGTTGAGTACGTCGAGCAGGTCGGCGGGCTCGGTGTTCCTGCCCTCCTTCTCCAGCCAGCGGCGCAGCAGACCGCTTGTCGGTTCGGTTCGCGGCGACAGCTCCACGAACGCGAACCGGCGCCGCATCGCCGCGTCCACAAGGGCGATCGAGCGGTCAGCGGTGTTCATCGTGCCGATGACGAACAGGTTCGACGGCAGGGCGAAGTCGTCGCCGGAGTACGTCAGCCGCACCGACTTGTTGCGGTACTCCAGCAGGAAGTACAGCTCGCCGAAGACCTTCGCCAGGTTGGCGCGGTTGATCTCGTCGATGATCAGGAAGTGCGGGATGTGCCGGTTGCCCTCGCGGGAGGCGAGGTCGGCGAGTTCCCGCAGCGGTCCGGCGGTGAGACGGAACGCGACCTCCCTCGTCTGTGAGTCTTCCTGCGGCCGGAACCCCTCGAAGAAGTCCTCATAGGCGTACGAGGGATGGAACTGCACGAGCTTGACCTGCTCGGGCCCGCCGCCGAGGAACTCGGCCAGCTTCAGCGCCAGATACGTCTTTCCGGTGCCCGGCGGCCCGTACAGCACCAACTGCCGCTCGTCCCACAGCAGATCGCGCACCTCACGCAGCCACTCCGTCTCGTGCACGAGAAGCTCGTCGGCCAGCTCGTGCGTCGGCTCGGGCAGCTCCAGCTCGCGCCGGGCGGTGAGGGCCGGGATCTCCAGGCTGGGGTCCCGCTCTATGGCCTCCGCCTCCTCGACCAGTTCCTGGTCGGTCAGGCCAAGGCCTTCGATGTGGGCCTGAACCATGGTGAGGTCGACGACGTCATGCTGGACGGACAGCTTCTGCTGGAGCTCTTCCGGAAGTTCGTCGTAGGAGTGCCCCGTCGGCTGCCACTCCACCGGCCGCCGCAGATTGGACCGCCGGTCGTCCGACTGAGTCTGCTCCGGCTCGCCGGTGATCTCACCGACGTACAGGTGCCCTCCGGAGATGGTGCACACCGTGTCGCCCGGCTTCATCCGGGACAGGAAGGCGTGCACGTCCTCGACGAGTTGCTGCTGCTGGCTGTAGGTGGCCGTCGACTCGTAGTCCTCCTGGACCAGGGTGCGCAGCTCGTCCTTCCCGATGCCCTGCCGGAGGCCCTGGCGCAGACGGGAGGCGGCGAGGGTGACGAGTCCCTCCGGGATCCAGAGGCGCTTGACCAGGTCGAGCCCGGTGACGTTCGAGCCGCGTACCAGCCACGGCCGGTTGGGGACGGCCGACGACTGTCCGAGGAACTCGATGAGCGAGCGGCCGTCGGCGGACTTCCACACCCCCCACCCGTTGACGCTGCATCCCATGAGGATTTCCGCGGCTGCCGACGGCGAGGTGCACTCGATGTCCGACACGGTCTCCAGACAACCGGCCCAACGCTCGGACCTGCGGATCACCCCTGTGTCGATCAGCTGCTGCCGCGTGTAGTACGACGGTGGCCTCCGCGCGGCGAACGACGGAACGATGTTGGCGCGGACCGGCGAACCCGCCAGTACGACGAACTTCCGGCTTCCCTTCGCGCCCTTCTCCGCCAGCAGCCGCCCCCGGGCCACCATCCTGCCGTTCGGCAACCTCAGCCGGAACTCCGGAGACTCGTCGCCCATGGAAATCCCCCTCAATACCCACCGCTCCGATCTTGCCTGCAGCGTACTGGCCGGGACTGACAGCCCTCTCCGGACACACTCCGCCGGCTTCGTACCTGACGCGCGAGTGGTACAGGCGTTCGTGGACCCGGCGGCCATCACCTACGTCGGATCGGTCGGGGGGTCGTCGTCCTGGTGGGTCGCCAGTGCGGCCGGCAGCGGCATCCCGTACTTGTCACACAGGAATCGGGTCTGGCAGTACCGCTGGGCCTCGGCGGCCACCCTGCCGAGGACTGCGGCATTCATGCCGGCGCCGATAAGGACGCCCACGAACGGCACGACCTTGGCGACGTTCTTGACCGGCACCTTGGAGCCGGCCGGGCCGAGCTGCTGCATCAGTTTCTCAAGGGCGGCCAGGAGGCGGTGGTCCTGGCGAAGTTTGTTCGACCACCTCACGCGTCCCTTGATCGCGTTCGCTGCCATCGCGGTCTCTCGCAGCGGCTCGGCCTTGGCCGCCTGTGCCATGAACGACTGGTGGACCAGGCGTTGGATGAAGATCTGCTCAGCTGGGTCTTTGGCGTCGTAGCCGTAGGAGTACGCGATGCGCGAGGCGATCGACGTGCTCAGGACCTGGATGACGAGGATGTCCGCTGTCATCGCGACGGGTATACCGGCGACGGGGACCATGGCCAGCAGACCCATGGCCCCACCTTCGAACGCGCCGGCGGTGCGCCACTTGAGGGAGTTCCGGGTCAGAAGCCGGTCGCAGAACCTGAGATCCTGCTGCCGCAGTTCGGCGAAACTGTCGAGTTCGAGGCCTTGCTTGCGGGCGAGCTTCTCGACGCTCTTGGGATCGTTCAGGTCCATGGCCAAGTCGTTGACCAGTTCGAGCAACGCTGCCGCGCCTGCGAGCGCCGGGCGCATGGCCTTGTCGGCGACCGCGCCGCCCGCGCGACGGATCGGTTCCGTGACCGCCTCTGGCACAGCGTCCGTAACCCGTCTCGCCGCGTTTCCCGCGGCCTCACCGGCGCGACCGAGCGCGTTGCTCGCCCAATTGGGCAGACCGCGACGGTTGTTGCGGCGCTCCCAGTGCTCGTTGAGCGTCTCCCATACCTGCTCCTCGTACGTGCTCATCGGGGTCGCGTCGTCGTCGACGAGCGGGTCGGTGTCGGTGCTCATTGGAGTTCTCCATCAGCGGTCGAATTTCGTGAAGGACAGATGGGGCTGGTCAGGAGGAGCGCCAGCGGTTGCGGCCGTCCGAGCCGGGGCCGCAGACCATGGGGGTGCCCTTCGTGGTGACGCCGGTCGCGCCTTGCGGAGAGCAGTACGAGCCGGGGTGGACGGTGCCGACGCCACCGCCTCCGGTGGAGCCGCCGGATGAGGACGTGGAGCCGCCACCAGTCGAACTGTCCTCCCTTCCGGTGTTGTTGTCGTTCTCGTAGTCGGGATCGTTGGCCGGGATCTTGTAGGTCGTGTCCTTGGCCTTGGGGCAGTCCTGGACGAGGTCGGCGTCGGTCCACCGGCCCAGGTCGAGGCTGATCGTGGTGGTGGAGGTGACCTCGGCCCCCTCGTCCGGGGACTGGAAGCACACCCGCCACTCGTCGCCGTCCTCGGCGGCCTCCTCGGCGGTGGGCGCGTCGAGGTCGAGGTAGACGTCGTCGAGCGTGACGCTGTCGAGATCGATGCCGGCCTGCTTCAGATCCTTGGCCGCTGTGGTGTAGGTGGCACCGACGACACCCGGCATCTTCGGCCACGGGAGCGGGCCGCCGTCCTTCTCGGGGCACGGTTCGTCGTTCTTGACGGCAGCGAAGTTGATGCTCTTCGCGGTGGTGTCGGCCTTCTGGAAGCACACCGTCCACAGGGACCGCATCATGATCGAGCGGTCGTCCTCGGCAGCGTCGTGGGAGCTGGTGGTGAACCCTGCGGAACGTGCGTCCTTCTCCGCCTCGTCCAGTGGCTTCCCGGTGTGGTCGGCGGCCTTGAGGGCCTTCGCCGGGGTCGGGGACGACGCGGCCTCGGCGTTCACCCCTCCGTCGTCCCGTGCCTTGGCGTCGGGCTGCTTCGTTCCGCTCTCATCGAGCTGCCCGCCCAGGCCCGCGCCGACCGACAGCAGCACGAAGGCCCCGAACGTCGCGCCCAGCTTGGCGAACCAGGGCCACTTCGGCAGCACCCAGACCGCCACCATGGCGGCGATCATCACGACGAAGCCGAGCCCGAAGCTGAACGCGCCGAGCAGAGCGACGAGGGCGAGGATGCCGAGCACGGCGGGTGTGGCCCTCCACCAAGGGCGGGGTGGGGCTGGGGCGTTGTAAGGGTTCACGTGGCGCTGTGCTCCTCTGGTACGGATGTGGTGCGGCCGGGCGTGGACTCGTGTGGTCCGGGGTCCGATGACCAGCCGGGGCGCGGGGTCGTGGCGGGTGGGTCGCGTCAGGTCAGGGTGTTGTTCAGATGCGGGCCCATGTAACCGACGTAGATTCCGTGATCGGTACAGGCTCCGTCGTAGTAGTGCAGACGCGGCGCGATGGTGTTGCCTCCGCCGATCCGCAGGTGGGCACCCATGAACAGCTTGCCGTCCGGATGCACGTGGCGGGGTACGGGGAACGTGCGTGCCCGGCTCCAGTCGCCGTTCGCCTTGACGGACTTCGACTCGTCTCTGACGACCTTGCGGGGCGAGATCACGTGGGCTCCCTCGGGCGCGTCCGCACACCACTGCTTGAAGTCGCTGTTCGCCTTGCCGTTCGCGACGGCTTCCGCGAAGTCCTGAAGTGCCAGCAGGGAGTCCCAGGCCATGCGGACCCAGGACGAACCGTAGGCCTGGTCATCGAGTTCCAAGGTGTACTTGCGCCGGCCGCTGAAGTGAACGCGTCGCATGCCCTCGATCCGGTCCAGGATCTCGGCGAAGGATGTGGGCGCGTCCACCGACGGGTCCACCGTCCTGTACGCCTGCTCGGCGGCGCCCAGCCTCAGCAGTTCCTTCTGCAGTTCCCGTATCTGGGCCTTGGCCCGGTGGAGTTCCTTGTACTGCTCGTCGTAGTCGACGACGACCTGGGCCTCGTTGTTCTCCGCCTGACGCAGTTCCCGCTTGAGGTCACGGATCTCGTCCGCTCTGACACGCTGTTCGCGTGCCGCCTCTTCCAGGATCTCGTGCAGGGCGTCGTTCTCGTCGCGCAGCCGCTCCTGTTCGGAGCCGCCGATCCCGTCCCTGGCCCGTGTGCGCATGAGTGGCACGGAATCCAGAGCGTCGGGCAGCGGCAGACGGGTGGCGAGTCCCTGCGGGAGCTGGTTCAGGAGACGGGCGGCCAGGCGAGGGTTCTCCGTGATCAGCCGTTTCGACATCACACGATGCCGCTGGCCGTCGGCCGGCCAGGCCGGGTCGACGCCGGGCAGGTAGGTGCGGATCCCCCCGTTGTACACGCGGTGATGTTCCATCGCCCGGTTGAAGACCGACTCGGCCCCTGGGGTGAGCACGTAGAGGATCGCCAATCCCACCAGGGGCCGGACGAGTGGGTCGATCGTCCCCTCCAGCCAGGCGTCGAAGTCGACGTCGTGCGGCGTGCTCGCCATGACGACGGGGAGGCGTCGGTCGGCGTCGCACAATTCGTCTATGACCGCCTCGACATCCTCCGCCTCGACGACTTGGGGCATGGGCGTCACGTCCGCCAGGCCGTCGTGTGTGTCGAGTGCCTCCAGCAAATGTCTTGCGAGCCGGGGTGTCTTGGCGGGGACGGGGGCCGCGTCGGCGTCGTCGGGGAGGTGCTCGACGTCGAGCTGGACCCAGGTCGGCCCGTCGGCGATCTGCCGTGTCACGACGGTGGTCTGCCAGGTGCCGCCGGGCGCGGTCTCCCGGAGCCGCCATCGTCCGTATGCGCCGGTGACACCCGTGACGGAGTCGTGGTCGAGTGTGACTCCGCGGGCTATCTCGTTACGACCTTCGGCCAGTGCGGCGACGTTGTAGCGCTTGGGCGGTTGAGTGAGCCAGTGGCGCAGCTGCTCGTCGACCAGAGCACCGGTCCGCACGTAACCGGTACGGCTGGTAACCACCATGCGGTAGCGGCGGGCGTCCATCAATGAGCTCCTCATGCGTGCGGTTGCTCGGGGTCGATCACGTCGTGCATGACTTCGCCGGGGTTTTCTCCGGCTTCCTCCGCACGGTGGGGCCCTGGAAGCCCTTCACTGTGCGGCGGGGGCCCCAAGGTGACGCGGGGACATTGAGCCGTTGTGATCCGAGCATGACGGTAGCTTGTTAGCGTCGTCAACAGACTTGGAGAAGTCGCGACGGTGGGATTGTGTACGCCTGTTCGAGCGTTCTGTCCGGAACGCACCTGGGTCGCGAGGTGCCGGCGGTTGTGGGTATCGGCCCGAGGAGTGTCCGGGCTCCGATCCCACGGCGACGTCACCACGGGAACATGGTCTGTTCCCCGATGTTGTCGTGCAGGGCTCGGTGAGGGGTGGCCCGTTCGGTGAGGAATGCTTTCACCGCGAGCACATGGGTGTCGCTCAGGGCGAGGGCGACGAGGCGTCGGGCCCGGGTGACGGCGACGTACAGGACGCGCAGCGCTTCGGCGGTCTCGGGGGTGCTTTGGGCCGCGGCACCTGTCGTCCATGCCTTGATCAGCAGGTCCGAGCGGCGATCGTCCTCCTTCGCCTTGCCGACCGGCGGGACGATGATCAGGACGGCGTCGGCTTCCTGGCCCTTCACCGCGTGTACGGTACCCGCGCGGCCGACGGCGGTTCGCGCGGATTGCGGATCGCCGAATCCCACAAGCTCCCACGCCTCGGCCCTGGGACGCGTGCAGCGGTACGCGCCCGTGGTCTTCGGCTCCATGCCGAGGCGAACGGCCTCCTCCCGGAGGGCCTGGCACGCCGCACGGCTCCAGTCACGGGGCGGGATGCTCAGTGGGGGAAACTTCCGCAACAACGTCTGCTGGACGATACGGAGTTCGCCGCCGGTGAGGTGGTGGCGGGAGAGCCCGACCGGTTCCGGCTCGTCCGGTGCCACACCGTGCCAGTGGTCCAGCACGGCCTCACGCAGGGTCCGTCCCGCGAGCTCCCGCTGACGCGTGGCCGCCGCCGGGGAGCGCAGCACGGCCGTCGCCCAGATCAGGCGGTCGAGCTTGGCCGTCGGCACGGTCCGTGTCCCGGTCATCGCCTTCGGCAGGAGGGAGCGGCGGTGCGCCACGACCAGACGTTCCTGCGGCGGGATGCCGAGCCGCGTCGCTTCCCGGTTGAAGTCGCCGATCCACTCGGTGTCCGTACGGTCCGTGGTGGGGATGAGGAGGACCGGTGCCGTCTCGGCGTGGTGGGGGCCGGTGGCGACGTCGCGTGGAGCGTCGGAGGTGCGCAAGGTGTGGGCGAGGTCGCAAATGACCTGCGTACTGCGCCAGTTGTGGCTCAGTCGGTGGTCCGGCTCGGTGGTGAAGCCCAGTCGGGTGCGGTCGCCTCCCGCGCGTCGATGGTGGTCACGGAAGCCGTAGATGCTCTGGTCGGGGTCTCCAACGAGCAGCAGGGGGACACCTGCGGCACGGATCAGGTCCACGAGGATCAGGTCGTCGTCGGAGCAGTCCTGCGCTTCGTCGATGACGATCTCGGCGAACCGCGTGTTCAGCACGCGTGCGATGCGCTCCCGGCGGCTGCCGCGGGTCAGCAGCGAGTGGGCCATGTCGCGCAGCTGATCGCCGGACAGGTATCCCGCCTGCCACAGCTCGCGCATGGCCCGCCCCGCCCAGGAGGTCAGACGTGCCGCCGCCTTCTCGTCGTTGCGCAGCCTGTGCGGCAGGCCTCCCGGCCTGAGGGCGGGCCGCACGAGGCGTACGGCCTCGTGCTCCGCGTAGTGGAACACGAAATCGTCCAGGGTCACGCCCTCGCGGCGGGCCTGTGGATGGTCGTCCCAGGACTCCAGGCGATGCCAGGTCTTCTTTTCCGTCGGGCGCAGGTACGGCCGGACGAGGTGACGCCAGACGAAGGTGTCGAAGGTGCCGATGTAGTGGGGGAACTGCGTCAGCTCGGGGCGGCCGGCCCGTACACACCGCTTCCTGACCTCGGAGCCGGCCACCTTGGTGAAGGAGAGGACGGCTCGTCCCCGCCCCGGTGGGACAGGCCGGTCGAGGTGGCGTTCGACGACGCTTCGGGTCTTGCCCGCGCCCGGACACGCCTGCGCGTTCATCACGCGCCCCGGCTCGGTGTTCAGGTCCACGAGGGCGCGCTGCGCTGCTTCGGCTTCGGCCCGCAGAACGGTGATCTCTCGCAGGCTCGGCACATCGAGGTCTGTCAGGTCTGTCACGAGGTCTGTCAGGTCGGTCATCGGGCAGGCTCCTCGGTGATCCACAGTAGAGCTTCGCGCAGGTACGAGGGGACGACGAGCGGCGGGGCACCGTCCGGTCTGACCGCCGCTTCGGCGAGCAGAGCCTGCGCGAGGTCTCCCTTGCGGATCTTGCTCTTCTTCTCCCTCAACAGCTCGGCGAAAGCCTTCGCCTGTACGTCGAGGGGACCGCTCCCGACCCCTTTCCAGTCGTCGATCCAGCCTTGTGGGCGCTGCTCCTTCCAGGCACTGACGAGGAGTTCCCGGTTGGGCCCGCCGGCCCGGAGGATCTCGGGCTCCAGGGTGAACTCGTTGTGGAAGACCTTGGCCAGGCCGTGCGCGCTCGATGACGTGAGGAGCGCGTCGAGCTTCCGGATCCTGCCCTGGGCGGTCCGGTCGCCGTCGTCCCCGTCCGTGATCACGGCCACGCGCCGGGCTATCCGGTGCCCGCTCTCGCTGTCCGGGTACAGGAGAACACGCAGGTACGGCTCGAAGTCGACGCCGTCGATCGGCACGAGCGCCGTCCCGTGGAACCGCTGCAGACCCTCGTCGGTAAGAGTGAGCCGCGCGAACTCGGGCAGCAGAATCGCTTCCGCGATGCCCTCCACGAGCAGGACCCGCTGCCCGAACAGGAGTGTGCTGCGGGTCGCGTTGAGATAGCTGCGGACCTTGTGGTGATCGCGTCGGTCCAGCCCGAGGCGGTCCACGGCGACCGCCGTGGTCTCGTACGACGGCCGGTGCCGGGCGGTGGTGGTCCGCGAACCGTCGGTGGCCGACGGGGCCTTCCACGGTCGGCGCTGCAGAACGACCAGGTTCCGCGGGTCGACGGCCGTGGCCACGTGCGGCGAGTGAGTGGTGACGATCACCTGGATCCTGCCGAGCCAGGGACTGCCGGGCTCGGGCTGCCGTCGACGGCTCGCTTCGGCCTCCTCCGCGAGGTGGTTGAGCAGGATGGTCTGGAGCTGTGGATGCAGATGGGCTTCGGGCTCTTCCACCAGGAGCACTGTGAGGTCGGCTTCGGCCGCGTCCTGGAGCTGGGTGAGCACGGTGGCCATGTACAGGAGGTTCGCGTAGCCGAGGCCGGATTCGCCGAGGTCGCGCGGGTCGAGCCCGGCCTGCTCCATGCGGAGTCGCAGTCCGCGCGCGATGGAACTGATGGACGCGTCCGCGAACCCGAGATCGGCCGTCTGCGCGTGGGCGCCTTCCGTGAGCCGGGTGAGCCGCTTGCGTACGGCCTTGACGGCGTCGGGGAGCGGCTGGATCGCTTCCACGGCCTCGAACTGCTTACCGACGTCCTGGAGAAAGGTTTCTCGTACGGCGTTGTCCTGGAGAAGGCGCTCGATGACGAGTTGGATGCGCCCGCCGCTGCTGGAGGCGAGCTCACGCTGTGCGTCACGCAGAGGTGGGAGGTAGAGATGGCGGATGCCTTCGCGGGCCTTCGGCTCGGGGTCGTGGTCGGTCGTAGCGCCGTCCCCGGCCTGCCAGGACAGCGTGGCCCGCCGGAATCCGGTGGGCGGAGGGGTGATGGTCAGGTGGTAACCAGCGCTCTGCCCGTCCTGGTCGAATGCCTGACTGAACCGGTCCAGATCGCCTTCGACGGTGGACCGGTAGCGGGCGGACAGCTCGATCGTGGTCCGGCAGTGCTCGCCATGCTCGTCCTTCGCGCAGCTGTCGCGGTGCAGGTCGTCCCGGTCCGGATACAGCCCGCCTCCCTTGACGTCCAGCGGGAGCGTCAGAAGCCGGATCGCGTCCATCACGTTGGACTTGCCCGCGTTGTTCTCGCCCACCAGGACGGTGACGCCCGGCTGGAAGGAGACGGTGGTGTCCGCGGCCGATCGGAACCCGCGCAGGTGAAGTCGTTCGAGATACATGGGCGTTCTCCGGAGGCGAGGGCGAGCGGCGGGTCGATCGAGGCATGGCGGCACGGACATGACGGCACGTCAGAAATTTGTGTGCAGTATGAGCATGGCATCATCGTGTTAGCGACGTCAACGTACTTTCTCGTGCGACGTCGGCAACTCCGTTCATGATCTGAACAGTTGCTAACGTGGCGAGGGAGGCGGCGAGCGGAAACGGGGGAGACGATGACGTTCGGTGAAGAGTGGGCGCGGCTGGTCGCGGAGGCACAGCAGCGTCAGCCCGTGGGGATGCGGCTCAACCAGCTGGAGCCGGGATCCGCCGGTGCCGGCAAGGATCTGGTGGTCACGCAGGACGATCTCGGGGCGGTCGGTCATGAGGCGTTCCTGCTCCACGGAGAGCTGCACGAGAAAGCGGACATCGTGGGTGCGGGCGCCGACAAGAACGGAGAAGGGTCGACCGCGCGGGCGGCCCGGGAGTTCGCGGAGCGGAACATGACCATGGGCGGCGAGCTGTACACCACGCTGTCGGTGTGGGACTCGCAGGTGAAGACGGTCCTGCAGATGTGCGCGCACATCTCGAACCACCTCGACTACTCGAAGAAGCTGCACGGCAACGAGGACGCGGCGATCGCGGCCGCCATCCGAGGCCGGGACGGGACCGCCATGCCGGTTTCCGAGATCTCCAAGTACGTGCGCTGACGGGAGGTCGCACACGATGGGCGCGCTCACCTATTCCGATCTCATCGCGTTGGACCTCGGCAGGCTGAACACGGCCGTGACCGACTGGGAGACGATGGTCGGGCACCTGGCCAGGCTGCGGACCGAGGCCAGGGACGGACTGCTGAAGAAGTCCGAAGGGGCCCGTTGGCAGGGCGTCAACGCCACGGTCACCAAGGACTTCGTGCGCAGTGCCGCAAAGGAGTTCGACGATCTTTTCAAGGAGGCGCAGAGCGTTCACAACGTGCTCGCCGACGCCCACGCCGAGCTCTCGCAGATCCAGAAGCGTGCCAAGGCCCTGACCGAGGAGGCCCGTAAGGGGGGTGCGGGTCCCCACCCCGACGCCGAACCGGCCCTGCTCGTGATGGACGGTGGGAACGGAACGGTGAAGGTGATCGAGGCGGTGTGCGACGTGGAGGGAACCTCACAGCGCACGAAGGACAGGATGCAGTGGTACGCCGACACCCTCACGGGCCTGGTCGCCCACGCCGCCGAGATCGACGCCGCGGTCACCCGAGCCCTGCGCAAGTCCCACGGCGGTGACCCGCACAACGCCGGCCACGCCACGTACACCTCGCTCGACGAGGACCAGCTGCCGCGGGCGATGAAGCTCGCCTCGCTCGGTGAGGACGCGAACGCCCAGCAGCGAGCGGAACTGCGGCGGCTGTGGCAGTCGTTGAGCCCGGAGGCGCGGGGGCAGTTGTGGGCGGGACATAGGGACGACCTTCTCGCCGCCGGGCTCCTCATGCCCGCATCGAAGCGCATCGCCGCGGACTCGGGGGCGGGTGCGTACGGCGTCGAGTCCCCCACCGCACGCGACCAGTGGATCCAGACCCAGGCGGTGGCGATGTCCAACGCCGGCGACTTCGTCGGGAACACCGATGCCGCCTCCCACATGGATCACTATCTGCGCGGGCTCGGAACCCCGGTGGACCTGGACGTGGACCGGATGTTCACGGACGACGCGATGTTGCGGCAGACAGCTGAGTACGCCATCCAGGACGAGCAGGAGAGGTGGCGCGAGCAGGCGCTCGCCGAGTTCGAGAAGTCGGGTGGGCAGCCCGTGGCGTTCCCGGTGGAGACCCCGCCGCAGGGCTACACCCACAGCGACCGCAACTGGTACCTGGCCGTCGGCAGCGGCATGACGAACACGACGGGCACGGTCACGGTCGTGCCGGGCGAGAACGGCGAGCCCAAAATCAGTCTCGACTACCAGGTGAATGTGTGGGACCGGTACAACTGGGACCCCGGCAAGACAACCCCCATCGGTCCGACCGAGGTGACCGATGCCGACATGGCCCGGCTGCACACCACAGGTCTGGCCAGAGAGTTCGACATGCGAGGCAGCGGATCGGTGCAACACCACGACCTGAGTTCGAACGGCGGCTTGCCCGCCCCCGAGGCCCCGGGACGGGACGGGACGCGCAGCGATCCGGGGCGGAACGGGGACGCCCGATGACGCGCCCCCTCCACCGGCCCCGCGGAAAGCGTGTCGTCCTCGCCGCCGGAGCGGTAGCCGCCCTCTGCCTGACCGGCCCGGCCCTCACCGCCTGTTCGGCCACGGCCGAATCGGGTGCGGCCGAGTCCGGCGCGGCCGACCGGACGGGTGGGGTTCCGGAATGGGACGACAAGGCCACCCCGACGACGGTCAGCCGGCAGCTGAACATCGACCTTCCGCCCAAGGCCACCGACAAGCGTGCCGCACGTCAGAACGGCTTCCAGGACGACGGGCTGCTGCTGGTCTTCACCCTCCCCACCTCCGGCGTGGACGCCTTCGTGGAACAGCTCGGTCCCGAGAGGGAGCTGAGGCTGCGCGACGAGCCCCGCGAGAGCGTCGCGAAGCCCATGACTCCCTTCTCCCACCTCGGGCTCCCCGAACCGGAGTCGCTGCCGGACGTGCGCGAAGGGCAGGTCTGTGCCCCGTGTGCCGGTGACGTGAACTCCCTGACGATCGCGGTGCACAGGCTGGACGGCAGCGAAAGCCGGGTCTACCTCAGGGCAGTCGACTGACAGGCCGGCCTCGGTGACATTCCGCCCGACTCCTCGTCGTACATCGTCGCGGTGGTCGCGGGGGTGAGGCGGTCGCCCCCGGGCGTCGGAACACTCCTGCACGGAGGCTGCCGGGCCGACAGCCCTGCTTCGCCTGCCCCCGGTCGGCCTTCCTAGGATGTCCTCTCGTATCCGGGAGGGGATCACATGACGGTGAGCGGTACGGACGGGCTGTCGGAGCAGGAGTTCCGGCAGGCGCGAGGGGACTGGTTGGAGATCAGGGCCGGGGACCTCGCCGCCCTGTTGGAGACCGCCGAACCCCGGCTGCACGAGTTACTTCCCACCGATCTCGGCGACCGGAACCTGGTCGCCGCGGTGACGGTCGCGCGGGTCGCCGCGGACGAGGCGCGAGCCCAGCCCGTGGCCGAGACGGTCCGCTGGTTGGAGCGGTTGATCCCCAGGGGGCACCTGTACGACCTGGAGGGAGCCGTACGCGAACTCCGGTCCCAGCTCGCGACCAGCGGTGAGCCCGCTCTCTGGTCGTGGAACGCCGAGGGCTGGGAGGAGATGCTGCTGTGGCGGTGGAGGTGGAACCAGCCCGCCACTGACGATCTGTCACGTGCTCGTGCGGAATGGCGGGTCCGCTGGTCGGCGGACATCCCGGGGGTGGGGGACATCGACTGGCCGGAGCGTGCGCCGCGCCGCCACGGGCGGCGGCTCGTCACGCCCGCGGAGTTCTTCGCCGACGAACCCGAGCCGGTACGGCTGCTGGTGCGGGCGGTGCTGGACGCTCCCGACACGGCCGCCGGCGTCCAGGACGCCGTTCTGCTGCGGGAGGAGCATCTCCAGGGCGCCGGGCACCTGATGTGGCTGGCCGAGCAGCAGGCGTGCGTGGAACAGCTCGAAGCGTGGCGCCGCAGGCAGCAGGCCAGGGGATCGGAAGCCATCCGGGCGTTCCTCGCGGAGCTGTCCGAAGCCGTCAAGCGATACATGTCGCTCGTACTCCAGCCGGTCGTCGACGCTCTCTCCGCGTGCGAGCGTGCCCTGCTGGGCGACAGCAGGCACGGCGCGCGGCGCTCCGCCGCCGACTACCTGGACGCGTTCCTCGACGCGTCGGAACAGCCGGACGCGGAGGCCTGGCGGGACGACCGGCTGAGCGCGGACGTCGAACAGCAGGCGCGCGTACGCGACGAGCTGGGCGAGAAGACCTGGCACGGCATGCTCGGCACGGTCCCGGTCTGGTACCGGGTCGTCACCTCCCGGGAGGAACGGGCGGCGGCGCTGGCCTACTCGGGGAAGCCGGCGAGGTCGGTCCTCCAGGTCAGGACCGGCGCGGAGCCCCAGAGCCTGCTGTCCGACCTGTTCGGATTCGAGGGCTCGGGGGACGCGCACGAGGAGTGGTATCCCGCACCCGGCATCGAGATCGACTACGCCCCGGACAGTGCCTTCGACCTGTGCGCGCTGCTCGCCGTCGCTCAACTCGGCCACGCGCGGCTGGAGTTTCTGACGCCATTGGGTGACGGACGCTTCCAGCGGCTGCGTTCTGTCCGGGCGCAGGTCCGCGAGGACGACACCGTCGCCTGGCGGCGCTGGGCGCTCGAAGTCCTGTCGGACCTGGTCCCAGACCCGGAGGATCTGGCCGACCTGATCGCCCGGGAGGACGAGGACGACACGGATGAGAGCGACGCGGCGGACGGCCGTACGCGCGCCGACGACGACCGTACGTCGCCCGACTCCGGTGTGACTCCGAACGTCCCAGGGCGCGCACGCGAGGCGCTGCCGGAGTCACTGCTCATCAAGGTCAGGTCACTGCTGCGGAAGGCGGAGAACAGCGGGGCCACCGAGGAGGAGGCCCGCGCCTACCTGGACAAGGCCACCGAGCTCATGGCCAAGTACGGCATCGAGCAGGCCATGCTCGACGACGCCGTGACCGAGCCCGAGCGGCCCGTGGACCGGATCGTCGATCTGTACCCGCCCTACGTCAAGGAAGGGCGCCGGCTGCTCGCCAGGATCGGTTACGAGATGCGATGCCGGTCCGTGTACCCCGGCGGCAAGGACAACCGCCACCGTGTCCACCTCTTCGGCTTCGAGACCGACCTGCAGGCCACCGAGGTGCTGTTCGCGAGCCTCCGCCTGCAGATGCTGGAAGGCGCGGACCGGGCGGACCGCCGACACCGCCCTGCGGGCGAGGACGCCCGCGCCTACAAGCGGTCCTGGATGCTCGGCTTCATCCGCGAGGTGACGGCCCGGATCGCCGCCGCCCAGCAGGCCGCGAGGGCCGCCGCCGAGGAGGAAGCCGGCGCGGACGAGGAGCAGTTGTCCGGCGGGCGCAGCGTGGCCCTCGTGCTCGCCGACCGCACGACGGTGGTGCAGGCGCAGCTTGACGCGCGGTACCCGAAGCTGAGCAAAGCGCGTCCGACGAAGTTCAAGGGCACCGGCTACTGGCAAGGGGTCGCCGACGGGCGGGAGGCCGACATCGGGGGTCCGGCCTTCGACTCCGACGAGGAGGACCAGCTCACGCAACTCGCGTACTGAACTCCCGCGTCGAGTGATCCGGAAGGCCCGTGGGCCGGGGAAGACCTCGGCCCACACACCACTGAGGCCGCTGTCGCCGACCGGGAAGCCTGTGGTGGGGCAGCGCAGTACTGAACCGATCCACGCCGTCGCCTGCTCCGCTGTGACACGGGTGTCGACGCCGAGGACGCGAATGACGCCCAACAGGTCCTCGGGGCCGCGCACCTGGAGCGCCCTCTGGGCGTGACCGCCTCCTCACTTCGGGGCTGCCGATGTCGGTCCGGGCGGTCCTGCCGCTTGGCGGGTACGGCTCCTGGCCCCAACGGTCGGTGCTCGGAAGCCCGTTGCCGCGTCGGCGCCGTTAGCCTGTCGGTATGTCAGAGCGTGCCATGCCCGGTCGCGCGGGCGGCCTGATCACCCTGGGTGCCGCGGACACTCTGTGGGTCGATCTGACGGCCGACAGCGCTGTGCCGACGGCTTCTGGGGCATTCACCCGCTCTCCTGCCCATGCCCGGGTGGGGTACGTCCTGCTCGGCGGGCATGTGGTGGCGACGGTGAGGGCGAGCGGTGGTCGGTGGAGTGTCCCGGAGAGTGAGGTGCGCCGGGCGGCCGCGGAACTGAACGCGGTGGGGATGGATCGGCAGGACCTGGTCCGCATCGGTCCGTTTCGTGGGGCGCCGACGCAGGAGTGCGACGAGGAGACGCCGCTACGTTGGCGCCGGCGCATCACGGGGGAACTGCGGGAGTTGGGCGGCCCCGAGCGGGCAGCACGACGTGACCTCGGCCGGCCGTACCATCTGGCGGGCATCGACTGGCGACAGCTGCTCGTGGAGCGGACCCGCGACGGGACGCAGCGGACGTGGTGGCTGCCGCGCGCCGTGGTCAGGCTGCTCGACGCGGCCGAGCACGCCGAAGCGCAGTGGGTGCAAGCGGCACGGACCCGCCGGGCAGGCGCCGCCGCCACCGAGCCGCCCTCCCACCCCCGACGGGCCCATGACGCCGACGGCCGGCGAGACGCCGACGGCCGGCAGACGGCGAGTCCCGAGGGCCCCACCGCCGCACCACGCCCGTACAACGCGGAGCTGGAAGGTCAGCTGTACTCGGTGCTCAGCAGGAAGCCCGGTACCTCCCGCAGGGTGGCCGGTTGGGCGTGCGCCGTCTGCCGCGACGCGCCCGCCGCAGTCCTCGACCACTGCCACGAACACGGCTACGTCCGCGCCCCCGTCTGCCAGTCCTGCAACACACTGGAACGTCCCGACCACCTGTACAGCAACGACATCCGGGTGGCGAACCGCTACACCCGCTTCTTCCACACCGGCACCGACGACTGGCTCCGCCACTGGCACCGCTGCCCCGGCTGCCGCGCCCGCACCACCCTGCCTCTGCCACACCTCGCCGCATGGACGGCCCACATAGCCTGCCGATCGCTGCGCCCGACCCACCGGGCCCCGCGCGGGCGCACGCCGTGCGGTGTCCTGCGCGTGTCCTGGACGGGCAGTCAGAACACGCCCCGTTCCTGCCTGCTCACGGTCGCCGTCGACTGCTGCCCCTCCGGCGAGCACCGTGTCCTGGCGCGAGTCCCCTACCGCGAAGCCGCCGAGCGGTTTCGCAGCTGGCTGGCCGAGACGGCCCCTGCCGTGGCCGCCGCGGCCGGTCCTGACCGCGTGGACGGCCTCCCCGCCCAGCCCCGGCCAGTCATCGCGGACACCAGTGGCGAGGGCCTGGCACTGTTCTGAGCGGGCACCGGGAGACCTGACATCCCCACGTCACCCCGGGGCCGGGGCGGTTCACGGTGCTTGCCCATGCGCTCGATGGCCTCAGGCTGCTGGCACTGGGTTGGCACTCGCGCGGGGACCGTTCGGACCTGAGAGAGCCCTCAGGACTTGGACGGCCGACTGCGGGATCTTCCCCTGGTTGCGCAGCAGGCCGGTGGTGCGGGTGACCGGTTTGGTGAAGTCCCGTCGCGTCCGACAGCGCGACGCTTCGCCTTACCCCAGCACAAGCGATTCGTCGCCGAAGTCGGCCACGAGCTTGAGCTTTCCGCCGAGGGCTTCGACGTAGGCGGCAAGCGTGTCGACCTCGGAGCGGCTGAGCGCACCCTTCTCGATGGCTGAGACGCGCCCCTGGGTGACGCCGAGGATCTTGGCCACCGCCGTCTGCGTCATGTGCTGGCGCTTGCGGACCTCGGCGAGGCGGTAAGCGCGCACTTCGGACAGGAGCGCGGCGGTGCCCTGTTCGATCTCCTTCTTCTCCTCCGGGGAGAAGTCGAACTCTTCCTTGAGGTCATCCCAGTCGACGGCGTTCGCAGTGCTCTGCTTCTTCACGCTCATGACTCCTCCCTGTACGCCGTGTACGCCTCTTCCGCTTCCTTGATCGCCGTCCGGTACCACCCGGACCAGTTGCCGGCCTTGTCGCCGCCGACCAGGATCACGGCGTTCCGCTCGGGATCGAACACGAACAACAATCTCACCTCGCTGGCTCCGGATGAGCCGGGCCGTAGCTCCTTGAGGTTCGGCACGGCCGAGCCGGTGATCCGGTCAACGAGAGGGCGCCCCAAGGCGGGGCCTTCGATCTGCAGAACGTTGAATGCCTGCGTGATCTGGATCAGCGTGCCCCTGTCGGTTTGACGGAGATGGTGCAACCAGCTTCTTGCTGGTTCCACCACGACAATCTTGAAGGGCATACCACTCTCATTTATTACCCCTGCATGATATCATGCAGGGGTAATAAATTGGAGGTCCTTGGTCGTGCAGTGCACGGCTCCCGGAACCGCGCTCTGGGAGCCGTCGTCCGTGCTCCGCCATCCCGACGGCCGGACGGGGGATACGGCAGCGCGCCTCGCAGGACGCCGCCCGAAGGCCTGTCTGTGGGAGCCGCTACCGGCCTTGTGGATCGTGGCCGGTCCGACAGTGTGGGCAGCGGCAGGGGGGCCAAGCGAGGGACACCGGCGGGAGTGTGCCCGTGCCGGGGGCGTACGCGGTCGGCTCCGCCACGCCGACCCGGCGCCCGTCGCCATCGAGGCGGTAAGTGCTGATGGTCATGCGGGACTTGTCCGGTTCGGGACGGGTTCCGGCGTTCACCGCTCACCCTCGACGTGTGGCAGGGGAGCGGGCAGCGCCGCATCGGCAGGAGACCGACGGCCCCGGGCCGGGGCATGTCGCGCGTCCGACGGCACGCCTCGTACACCGGGCCCGTGGGTCTAGGACGTCTGCGACGTTGCCAATATGCGCACCATATGGAACGTATCTAACGTCCTAGTCATGGAAATTGATCGCTTCGATCCGACGCCCATCTACAAACAGGTGGCGCGAGTTGTCCGCGCCAAGATCGAGTCCGGCGAACTCCGACCGAGGGACCCGATCCCGTCTGAGTCGAGGATGGTCGCTGACTATGGCGTTGCCAGGGACACCGCGCGTCAGGCCGTTGCGCTACTGCGCTCCGAAGGATGGGTGATCACGCTTCCGCAGAGAGGAACATTTGTTGCTGAGCAGCCGCCCGCCAGTGCGCCTGAGAGCAGCAGGTCCGCAGACTGACGTCCGGTGTACGGCCCGGCCCGCACTGGCGAGACCGTGGGGGAGGGGCCGACGTGGACCTCGGCGGGACGGCACTCGCCTGGTTCAGATGCGACTGCGGGCACACCAAGGCGGCAGTCGAGTGGAGTTCGCCCCAGGGCCCGGCAGGCTGCCTCGGTCAGCAGCGGGGGCTTGATGCCGTCCAGCGCCGGACCCGTGGCTGTCATGGCGAGATCACCGGGAGTGGGCGGTCGGCTGGCAGCCTCGGAGAGGACTTCCATCAGCAGGGTGGATAGGGGTGGGCGAGGCTTCCCGCCGGCGATCCGGGGTTGGACGCGGGTCGCTTCCGGGGTGAGCTGCTGGTGACGTTGGGCTTTGCCTGCCGCAGCGCCGTGGTGTGCTCGGCCCGTCGGCAGAGTGCTTGAGGCAGGCGCACAGACATTCCGGCAGGCCCCTGACGCAAAGGCGTCAGGGGCGCTGGCGTACAGGGCCCCGTGGAAGGCAAACGCGATCAGTGAGCCATCGCGCGGACAAGCATCGTGCCCGCGGCCATGCCCTCTGGCGGCTCAATCAGCGACACGGTTACGTCAGAGAAGCCGTGCCCCGTCAGGATGCGCCTCCACTCCTCCGGTGTACGGTCCTGCCGCAGCCCGGATCTGGCCGCCTGGGATCCCTGGCTGCCTGGAGGCAGGTGCGAGAACGCCAGGACTCCGCCCGCCGCCATTTGCGAGCGGATCAGCGGGACCAGGGTGTCCGGATCGACGAACCACACGGCACCGAAGATCGACAGCACGACATCGAATGTCTCGTCCGTCTGGCTCAGGAACTCAGTCGCCTCCGCTGCACGGAACTCAAGGCCTGGCAGGCTGCTCCATCGCTCCCGCGCAACCGTTTCACGGAGGGGAGCGACGTCCACCCCTAGACCTGTTGCGCCGAGCGTGACCAGGTGCGCGAGATTACTGCCACTCCCTGAGCCGAGTTCCAGCACCCGGCGTCCGGCCACGGGCCCCAGCACGTTCTCGTCCGGTCCGTGATCGGTGTACTGAGTCCAGTTCAGCCAGGTCGTCTCGCCCCTGGCGTTGACGGTCCTTCGTGGCTTGCTCTCGACCGCGTACCTGTCCCAGGACTCAGCCAATGACATGCGTGATCCTTCCCGGTGAGCGGGGCCCACGCCCAACGTACGGCAGCGGGCCCCAACTCACTCACGAGCGGCTGCTACTTGGGCGAATCGTGGCATCCGGCGTGGCACTGGTTGCAGTCGGCCGAGTCAGCCATGCCCCACAGGTCCGCGTCGATCTCGAACCCGGCCGCCTTGATGGCCTTGATCGTCTGCTCCAGAACGAGCGGGCCGCCGCCGCCCTTGCGGTCGTGCCCGTCCTGCTTCGCCTCGTCGTCGCTGACGCACTGGACACCGGCCGTCGATCCCGGGAGCTCCGGCACGTGGTGGATGTACCGGCCGAAGTGCCGGCTGGTGAAGTGGTGGTACGGGATCGAGTCGAGCATGAACGAGTGCCATGCCTCGTCCACCTGCTTGGACGGGCTCATGAGAAGGTCCGGGTTCTCGCCGCACGTGACCAGGTAGGCGATGGCCTGTCCGAACTTGGTCTCTGCGAGTTCGCGCGTGTTCTCCGGGTTGCGGAGGAGGAGGGCTACCTCCCGTTCCCACACGTCAGGTGTGACGTACGCCTTCGGGTCGCGGATCACTACTGCCGTACTCATGCTGGTTTGCCTCCACGTAGTTGGGGGTCCGTGGTGCTCAGGTCATGCCACCCGTGCGGATGGTCATGACGACCATGTTCCGGATCGGCCTTGCCCATTGCGGCGACGTTCGAGGCGTCTCTCGGGCGTCGTGTCGGCGTCACCCGGAGGGCGTCAAAGCGATGTCATTAGGGGTGTGGCATGGCTACCCTCGGATCATGACGACTACGGCCGAGCGTGCGCGAGTCCCCAACGACGTGCTGACCTCCGTACGCAAGTCGATGAACTTGAGCCAAGACGAGTTCGCCCGAGGTTTACGTGACGCAGGCGAGGCGTTGGGGGAACCGAACGACGCCTCCAAGCGACTCGTGCAACGCTGGGAGTCCGGGGAGACCAGGACATGCCGCCCGTTGTATGCGCGGGCACTGAAGCGGTTCACCGGGCGCGCCCCTGAGTCACTGGGGTTCGCCATTCCAATGGCACGCGTCCAATCAGACGGCACAGGAGGCCACGACATGCAAGCTGGGGAAGCCGGCACAGCGGATGCTGTCGCGAGCCTGGAACCAGAGCCAGAGTCGCAGAGTGACTACGCAGGGATCTGGCTGTCCCGGTACGAGTTCTACTCGTCCAGCCGTGACGAAACGTACGACTGCAAGCATCACATCGTGATCGTCCAGCATGGCAACCGGCTGACAGCACAGAGCCTGCCCGGTGCGTCAACCAACCCTGACAGCCCGTTGTCTCTGGACCTCACCGTTGATCGAAATGTAGTCACTGGTACGTGGATCGAGCAGACGGCTGCCGACGGGTACTACCAGGGCGCCCGGTATCACGGTGCGATTCAGCTACTCGTCGAGCCGACGGGCCGACGTATGGCGGGCAAGTGGGTCGGGTTCGGCAAGGACTTCGACGTGAACACGGGCCCGTGGGAGCTGCGCCTCCTCGACCGGTCGACTGGCCGCGCGAGCATCGAGCGGTATTCGACCACGCCGGAGTGAGAGATCGGGGCGCTCCCCTCACAGGACAACAGTCCAAGATCAGCCGTCTCGAATCCGGCCAGTCAGCACCACGCGTGGGGGACGTACGTATCCTCCTGGTCCTCTACCAGGTCGAGGACCCCGAACGACGGTCCCAGCTTGAGTACTTGGCGCGCCAGAGCAACAAGCGTGGGTGGCATGAGCCGCCCCAGCCCTCTTCGCGGTCGGGCGGGAGAGATGGGCGCGGTTCGTGCGGTTCTCGTCGGGCACTGAGCGGTGTGTGCCGCCCGCCGACTCCGGGATACGGGCAGGGCGGGCGGGACACCGCGTAGGCGCCGCCGAAGCCATCGGAGTTCGAGCCCCTCCACCTTGCGACGGTCACCTGACTGTGGCCGCACCTGTGGGAGGAGGCGTACGACGAAGTCAGCCTTGATGGCAGCGATCTTGAAGCTCGGAGATGACGGCTCTCTCGCGTGCGTTGACGTCACCATCCACAGCGGCCACCCGGTTGGCCACGTCGAGGAGGTCGCTCAGATCGCCTGACTCGGCGTCCAGGCGTCGCCACACCTCGGCGGGGTCGATGTCGACAAGGCGAGCGAGTTGCTCGTCGACGACCTGATGCTGCTCCCGGACCAGCCTCACCAGATGGCGCATCAACAGCGCCTCATCGTCGGCGATCTTGCGGTTCGCCCTGATGACGAGCCACGCGACCCACAACATTGACTCCGGGTGCCGAGTCCGCTTGCTCAGCCCTTCGGCAACTTCGATCACCCGAGCCTCGTTCCGGAAGACGGCTCGCGCGTGCCGCCCCGTGACCAGCGTGGTGTAGCGGTTCAACATCACCGCGAGAGGAACGCCGACCAGAGGGATACCGATCTTGATGACGTTCTTCTGCAGTAGGTGCTTCCCGACGACTGGGAGCGCCTTCGCGGCGTTGAGTACCTCTCCAGAGTAGAAGCGCTTGATCAGCGGCCGCACGACGGCCGGGACCGCCTTGGCCACACCTTCCCGGACCGCTTCCCCGCTCTTGATCGTGAAGGCTACTCGGATGAGCTTCCACATGTCATCGGGGTCGGACAGGTCGAGCGGGACCCGGTAGAGGACGGCGATGTCGTAGGCCAGGCGGAGCTGGAGCCGGGTGATGAACACGACGTCGACCATCAGGGTCGCGACGGCGGCTGGGACAGTCGCCGGCGAGGCACCGCCAAGGCTTCCGAGAGTGGCGATGACGGTCGCCGTGTAGGCCCCGGCGGAGAGACCGCCTTCGAGCGCGGCGTACCGGGCCGCCATCTTGATCCGCTGATCGACGATGGCATCCGGGGGTACGCCTTCATATCGCTCCTGGAAGTACTGCCAATCGACCTTTGCGGTGTAGGAACTCATGGCCTGAGCACAGAGCTTGGTGAACCAGTTGCCCGACTTGATGTCATCTGCGCTCAGGCCCTTGACGAACTCGCGTACTTCAGAACGCTCTTGCTCGACAGCCTCGTGGTCGGCACCGGTATCGGCGTCTCCATCACCAGCGTCGATCACAGCTTCGGTCATGGTGGGTTCTCCCAGGTTCGTATCCGTCGGAGCGGCGGTCTCTGTGGGGGCGATGTGTCGTGCGGAGGCGTGAGGCGGAGGCGTCACCGTAGTTCGGAGTGCCGACGCAGTGCCATGCGCCAGTGCATGAACAGGGCGTCGGGTGGGGGAGCGATCCGGTCCAGGTTGAAGAGGATCTGCAGGTAGAGCGGATGCGGTCGATCGCCTCCGTGCGCGGTGACCAGTGCGGAGAGTGGAGGTCTCTCGTCCGGTGTCTCGCGGTCCGCCTCGACCAGGACGGCGGTCTTGTCGTCGGGGTGGAGGGCCGCGAGGGGCGATCCGATCCGCAGGGCCAGTTCGCCCCATGTCGTTGTACGCCCTTCACGCGCGGCTTGCCGCAGTGCGACGCGGACGGCGACGGCATGGCCGCGTATCTGCGGCAGCGTGAGGCGGTCAGCCATCCGTTCCAGGTGCTGTCGCCAGCGCGCGATGTCGCGACGTTCCTCCGCCGCCAGATCGTCTCCGAGCTCTACGGCGAGTTCCTCGGCACTCCGGACCGCACGGCGCAACTGGTCCGGAAGGAGATCGTCTCCGTCTCGGTTGATCGTGTCGATGAGCGCTGACAGGCGCTCCCAGGTCTCGTACAACTCGTCGGCGCGCCGGTCCACCAGCCAGTCCGTATGGTCCCGCAGGGTCTCCTGGTCATCGGTCGACTGCGCTGCCCGTTCCGCCAGGAACAGGTTCTGTTCGAAGGTATCGAGGTCACCGGCCTGCCGTGCCTCCTGAGCCACGTCAAGCAGAGCGTCGAAGGCGGCGCGGCGTCGGGCGGCGACGGAATCGGTCCGCTTTCCTCCGACACGGCCCGGCGGCTCCCGGCGGGTTTCCGGACGGGGAAGCGATGGTGGGTTCGCCTGGCCGCTTCTGCAGTACGCCGCGTGGACGCGGCCACGCTCGCGGTTCCAGATGTCGAGCAACTTGGCGTCGGAGAACCCCTTCGTCCAGCCGAGTCCGTGCAGTATCTCTCCGAAAAACGGGGCTGGGCCGCCGTCGCGACCCTTGATGAGGGCTGACAGAACGGGCTTGCCGGGTGTCCAGGGCTGCTCGACCTGGAGGAGCAGGTCCCGCCACCGCGCTACGGAGAGTGTGTGGACGGGGAGGGACGCTCCCCTGCAGAGGGTTGCCATCGTCACGATGTTCTTGCTCCGCGCCGTGTTCTCCAGCGTCTTGCGGAAAGAGGTGACGAGGTCGGCGTCAGGGAGAGAGCGCTGTTCTTCGGGTGACGGATCGTGAGTGTCGGACGAGGGGGCGGCGCTGTCCGTGGTCCGGTCGGGAGTGTCGGTCTGGATGCGCTGCAGTGCACTGGCCTCGATCAGCCATGTGCCGTCACCGTCGAGGGAGAGAGTGGCGTCCATGGGCAGGTACGCGGACTGAGCGTCGGGTGCGTCCGCGTTGACAGGTAGCGCCAGGCGGGCGTTGACGCGAACGGACACATCGAACCAGAGGTGGGTGCCGGTGACGTGGGACAGCGTGGCATCGGTGATGAGGACCGAGGCCGGGGTGAGCGGCAGGCAGGACGGGGGAGTGTCGGCCTGTGTGGTGGCGGCATGACGCGGAACGATGCCGTCGGGTGTGTGGAGGAGACTCGGCGTGACGATGCCTTCACGTTCGAGTGTGCATTCCGAGAGGGAGGTCCAATCGACGGGCCGGTCCGGGAACTGGGTTCCGATCTCCACCTCGCGGGTCGCCCCGGCGGACCGGCACTGCACGCGGAGGGCGTACCCCTGCCGCTCGACCTGCCAGTTGGCGAGGAGGCTGTCCGGCCCGAACAGCCAGTCGAGTCCCGTGTACCTGGCTCGCAGCTCTGCGTCTGCTTCCTCCCACTCCCGCTTCGACCGCCGGGCGAGCTGGACGCGTATGAGCCGACGCCCGGCCTCGCACGACACGTCGACGACATCGCGGACCTGGTGCCCCTTGGGCCGGTATGCGGGCTGATCCGCCCGCTGCCTCTGCCGCTTCAGCCAGTCGGCGACGGCTCGCCCGATGTACAAGTGGTCGGCGCTGCTCTCGTCGCCCTCCGTACGACGGCAGTTGGCTGCATCGGACACGTGGGCGAAGTGGCACTTCCGGTCCCGGTACTGCTTGGGTGCCAGCTTCTTGCCGCATCCGCCGAGGAGCGTGCCGCAGAAGAAGGTGCGCTCAGGATGGTTTCGTATGAACGTGCCGAAGTCGTCGGCGTCCATGGGGAGAAACACCGGCAGGTCCGAGCCGACGTGTCCGAACACGGCGGTCTGAACCTTGCGGGTGTCTTCCTGTGAGAACGGCATGGGGGCTCCGGGCGGAACGGGGCGGGGGTGTGGCGAAGCGGTTAGGGGTGCGGCGGGTTGGTGGGCCGAGTAGTCCGGCCCACCAACCGATCGTCAGGCCGCCTTGGGGTGGCGGGGGCCGTGGCCCGGCAGCGGGGTGAGGGTGGAGGTGTAGTTCTCGCCCTCGACGAGCGGGGTCTCCAGGGTGAGGCCGGCGGTGGCCATGCGGTCGTACTCGGCCAGGACCAGGCGCTTGGTGCGGTATTCGCCGTACTTGGCGATCTCGTTGTTCTTGAGGCCGCCGTTCTCGGTCTGGAAGGACTCCAGGATGTAGTCCGCGTCCTCGGCGGAGACTCCGTAGAGGTGGAGGAAGTAGGCGTCCAGCTCTGCGCGGAGCTGGGCGCGGCGGTCCTCGTTCCAGATGAAGGGGGCGCTGGTGTCGCCGAGGTCTTCGGCCAGGGGCTGCATTTCCCAGGAGGTGTAGACGAGTTCCAGGGTTCGCGGAGTGATAGAGGGGGTGTGGCGGACCAAGTCGTCCGGGTGGGGGACAGGGAGCTGCTTCCAGGTCCTCAAGCCAGCATCAATCCCGGCGACCTTTTGGCGCGCCACATAGTCGAAGACCAGCGAGCTCTGGGCCGCCACGAGAGCGGCGCTCAGTTCGGCAGACACGTCAGGAAACATCAGGGGAAACGTGTTGCCCACCCCGACCCGGGGGATGAACGCTGGGATGGCGGTCCGCTCATCTGTTACGCGAGCCACCCGACGCCAACCCATCAGCCAGCCATGGCGCCACCCCAGATCGCTCAATCGCTCTGCGACACCGGCGACTTTGGTCCCCTTGCCGTTGCGGGTAGTTGCGATAAGTCCGGCGTCCTGGATCCACTGGCGCGGTTGCGCCACGCCGTAGGAGTCCTGCTTAACCGGCAGCGGCACGCGTTCGTAGTCGTCGTTGCCGAGACCGTAGTAGCTGTTCCAGCGATGATCAAATAGATGCGCCATCTTCGCGTCGTACAGCGGCAACATACGCTCACCGCCTCTTGCGAAGACGTTTCCCTCCAAGTGCCAGCCTTCTGATTCGAGTTGTGACTGCTCACGGAACAGGTCGGAGTCGTCCGTCAGGTTGATGAACTGCTTGAAAATGAGGCCCCAAGGGTTGCCCTTTACCTCCCTCTCGTGTACCAAAACCGGAATTCGGCGCTGGATGACCGTAGTGAGGTCGGCGTCCCGTCGCGTTCGGAACACTGGGAGGGTCCCGGTGTTCGGATTGATGAGGTTGATCTCGTCAGGCGATAGCGCGAACACGGAATTTCCGTCTGCGAGCTCGTCCGGGTGGCCAAGGAAGAATGCGAATCGTGCTGCCGACTCGGTCAGCCCTCGCCCTGTGAGAGAGACCAAAGCGAACTGGTAGCTGGCGTGCACGGCCGGGAAAAGCCTCTCCCGCTTGCCGTTCTCGAAGTCGTAGAGGTGTGCTACTGCGCCTCGTCGAGTCAAGTCCTGGAAGAGGAACTGTGCCCCCGCCCCCGTAGCAATCTGCGTGGGGACAACCGTGCCGCAGCGACCCATCGAGGAGGTAATGGAGACGAACCGCTCCGTGAACAGCTGATCTGTCTGGAGGGAGTTGACACCCTTGACCGCCAGCCCCTGCCGGAGCTGCGGGTAAGCCCCAGATGCACCAAGGAAGAGGAACGAAGACTTCACCCGGCGCCGTGCAGCGTGGTAGCGCGCAGCCTCCTCACGGTTCTCCGCTGCCCACTTGACGATCTCCGCGCGGCGCTTCTGCCCCGACAACTGGGCCAGCGACGGCTCGACAACACTGAAGTACTCCTGATCCTTGAAATCCACCTTGTCCCACGGCGGATTCCCCAACACGCAGTCAAAGCCCCCCGCCCACCCGGTCACCGGATCAACCCCAGCCTCCGACGGGTTGTCCGGCACCCGGAAGACCTCGGGAAACTCCAGATACCAGTGGAAGAACCGGTACTCCTGACTGAGCCGCACGATCTCCTTGTGCGTCTCCGGCAGCGCACCCCCGTCCTCCTCCGTCGACTGGAGCGAAAGAAACACCCGCTGGGTCACCGGCGACGGCGCGTCCCCCGTCTTCTCCCACATGAACGCGGCGCACCACGCATCCGCGATGTGCAGGGCGTTGAGATAGGCAGGGGACTCGGCCCACTCCTTGTAACGGTCCGCGAGCTTGCGGACCTGGCCGAGCTTCTCCGTCGGGGACGTGTCCAGAAGGTCCCGCAGCTCCGACGCGAAGGCCACGTTCGTCACGCTCACCGACTCGTCCAGCGCGGCGTCCAGCGTGACGATCCCCTGGTGTTCCTCCTTGTTGCGCTTCAGCCACTCCGTGGCGACCGACTTCTCGTCGCCCTCCACCACCTTGAACGCCTGCTCCGGAATACCGCCCCGAAGGAGCGCCGGCGTCGCTCCAATGAGCCCGTTGCCCCACTTGATGTGGGCGTCCAAGAAGCCCAGCGCCTTGCCCGGCTCCAACGCCTCCATCCACAGCGAGACCTTGGCCAGTTCCACAGCCATCGGGTTCAGGTCGACGCCGAAGACGCACCTCGCGATGACCTCGTGCAGAGCCTCCCGTACACGCTCCGCCGTAGGCTCCGGCGTACGCTCACGCACGGCCGCCACCCGCTTGGCGATACGGCGGGCCGCAGCGACCAGGAAGTGCCCGGAGCCACACGCCGGGTCGCACACGGTCAGCGACAGCAGCTCGGCGACCACGGTCTCCCGGCCGTCGACCTCCTTCGCCTCGGCGGCCTTCCGCTCGCCCCGCTGCTGTGCCGCGTCGATCACGGGGTCGAGCGTGGAGTCGAGGAGCACGTCGACCAGTGAACTCGGCGTGTAGTACGAGCCGGTTTTCTTGCGCTCGTTGCCCGCGCGGGGCACCAGCTTGAAGGCGTGGTCCACGCGTTCGGGGACAAGGTCGAGGAGGGACTCGTAGATCGCGCCGAGTTCCTCGGCGTCGAGCGTGCGGTAGTCGACGGACCGCCAGCGCTGCGCCTGCGTGTCGCGGACGACGGCGAGGTGCCGTATGGCAGCCATCAGGTGTGAGTTGGCCAGTGACAGACCCCGCAGCGGCACATCGGCCGGGGTGTCGTCGAACAGGCCGCCGAGGCCGGGGAGGCCGAGTTCAGGCAGGCCCTCCTCCTTGCTGAGGGCGTCCAGGACCAGGCACAGCGCCTCGTACCGGTCGGAGTGGGACGTGCCCTGTCGACGGCGGGACTGCTCGCGCAGCCGGGCCGTGGAGAAGTAGTCGGCGTACCGCTTGCGGGCGTCGGCCGGGGTCTCCGGGGGGTGCAGGGCGTCGCGGTCCTCGGCGACGAAGACGAAGAGCAGGCGATAGGCCAGGCGCAGCAGTGCCTTGTGGTACTCGTCGCGGTCGAGGTTCTCGCGCAGGGCGCTGTTGTCCTTGTGGGCGAGGAAGCCCGTGCCCAGCTCCTCGATGGCGAGCTGCACGCCCACGCTGATGTCGTCGAGGAAACGCGCGCCGAGACGGATCGCCGCGTCCCGCCACACCTCCAGCCAGCAGGTCCACTGCGTGCGGCCCTCGCGGCCCTCGAAGCGGGAGGCGTGGAGAAGGCGGTACAGGACCACGAACTCGCTGAACAGCTCGCCGTCGAAGATCGCCTCCAGGTCGAACTCGACGTACGCGGCGGTGGCCAGCGCGTTCGAGTCGCGGAGGAGGCGGAGTTGACGTCCGTTGGTGAGCAGGGCCCACAAATGGGGCTCGGTGCGGTTGAGGGCTTCCTGGAGGAGCGACTGGGGGGCCGGGGAGCCCGCGCCCTGGTGCTTGTCGAGCTTCACGTTCCACGCGGTCACGTGCACGAGGGTGTCGTCGCGGCGGTGGCTGACCGGGAACTTCTTGGTCTCGTCGTCAGCGGCCTTGATTCCCTCCGCGCCCACGGGCGTGAGGTGGCCGAAGCCGAGCGCCTCGAAGAGCGGCTCCACCCAGTTGGCGCGGGCGTACCCGGTGCTGTCGAGAGGGACCTCCTGCTCGGGCGCGGCGGGTAGCTTCACGCGCAGCTCGCGCCAGAGCGACTTGAGGTTGTCCCAGTGACGCTCGGCCTCGTCCCGCACCGAACGGGAGCCGGGGATGCGGTAGTCGGCGGGGGTGAGGCCCTTGAGGTCCTTGGTCGACTTGCCCTCGGAGATCCGTACCAGCATGTCGGCCGGGATCAGACCCCCGACCGTGTGGACGGCGGTGAACACCTGGTGGCGGGTGGTGGCGGACATCAGGCGGACGCTCCAGTGGCGGTGCCGGGGGCGGCGGGGGTGAGGGGCAGGTAGACGTACGCGCCGAGGACGTCGGCGTGCTCCTGGGCGGTGACGGACAGGCCTCGGACGATCTCGCCGGAGGCCTGGCGGACCCGGCGGTGCGAGGCGTCGAGTTCGGCCGCCAGCTCCTTGCCGTACGCGTCCACATGACCCTGGACGGCGGAAAGCCCGTTGATGAGGCGGGACATGGTGTTCTCGCTGTACTGCCGGTCCGTGCTGATGGCCGCCTTCGCGTCGAGCAGCGCTCGTGCCCGCTCCTGCGAGAGCCACTCCGCCTTCCTCGCGGGGCCCTCGAAGGCCAGCAGGCGGGCGTCCTCGGCGACCAGCTGCCGCTCCCCGCTGCGGGAGGGCAAGGTGAGGTGGAAGCGGTAGCGGACCAGGAGCAGGGTCGTCATCGTGGTGACCGCGTCCGTCGTCACCACGCCGCAGCGGCGGGCCGGGCGCGCCCCGTCCACCCGGGTGTCCAGGGCGGCGTTGAGGACGTGGGACGCGAGGGCGCCCACGACCGGGTCCGTGCGGACCAGGGCCGCCTCGCCGCGCGCGACCGCCGGGTCCGCGCGGAACGGGATCGGGAGGTCCTTCTTGATGACGTCCGCGCCGACGGTCGGCGCGAGGGCGTCCTGGAGGCCGATGGGCGTGCCGCCGACCTGGGCCGTGAAGTCCTCGCCGGCCTCGCGGAGCACCGCACCGAGGGCGCCGAGGGACTGCCGTACGAACGTGTCGATCTCGCCCGTGCCGCCCAGTGCCTCGCGGATCGAGGCGACCTCGCGGGCCACCTCCTGCGGACGTACGGACCGCTGGGCGAACCGGGAACGCGACGCCTTCTCGCGTTCGGCCGCGGAGTTCCAGTCGTTCTCCACCTTGGCCGCCACGTCCTCGAAGGCGTCGGAGCCGAAGAGGGTGTCCTGCTGTCCCTCACGGCCGCGCAGCAGCAGCCACTCGACGATCGCGTCCGTGACGCCCGTCGAGGTCTCGTCGGGCACGGAGACGGAGATGCCGAGGTCCTTCTTGATCTGGCGGTGCTTCTTGATGAGGACTTCGAGGACCTTGCCGTCGATGCCGTTGTCGTCGCCGTAGACCGTGATGACACGGACCTGGTCCTTGCGCTGGCCGTAGCGGTCGACACGGCCCTCGCGCTGGTCGTGGCGGGTCGGGTTCCAGGCGAGGTCGTAGTGGACGACGGCGTCGAAGTGATGCTGGAGGTTGACACCCTCGGAGAGGCAGTCGGTGGCGATCAGGACGCGGCGGGCGGCGGCGTCCTCACCGGCCTCCTCGGCGAGCTTCTCGATGCGCTCGATACGTTGCTGCGGGGAGAGCGTGCCGGTGACCGCCTTCACGACGGTCCGCGCGCCGAGCGGGCCGCGCTTGCCGGACTCCTTGTCGTTCTCCAGATGGTCGGCGAGGTACTCGGCCGTCGGGATGTAGCGGCAGAACACGATCGGGTTGTGACCGTCCGCGAGCAGTGCCTTGAGATGCTTGATGAGCGCCTTGAGCTTCAGATCCTGGGCCGGGCCCTCCAAGGCCTTCGCCCGGACGGCCAGCCGGCCCAGCGGAGAGTCGTCGTCCTCCGTCTCCGTGGTCTCCGCGCCCGGCGCGACGTCCATGCCCTCCATCGCGTCGCTGTCGGCCGCGTCGCTGTTGAGCGGCGCGCCGAGCTTGTCCGCCTCCTCGGCGGACGCGGCGATGGCCGCCGCCGAGCGGGTCCGCAGGGTCTGCGCGGCGGCGCGCGGCGACGACACGAGGGAGCGGAGCAGCGCGATCGCCGACCACCAGGCGATGCGCGCCTCGCGCTTGCCCTGCGTACCGGCCTCCTCGACGCGCTCGCTCGCGTAAGCGATCGCGTCGTCGAGCAGGGCCCGGTACTCGGGGGACAGCTTGTACTTCTCGTCCTTGAAGTAGCGGTCCGAGGGGAACGCGGTCCGCTCGGCGAGCGAGTCGTCCTCCAGCCCGTCCTCCGTGGTGAGGTACTGGCGGACATCCGCCCGCTTGCGCGCCACGAAGTGCTGCGCGAGCTGCTTCCGGCCCGCCTCCGACTCCAGGCTCACCCGGGCGAGTTCCGGCCTCACCAGGCCGAGGAGGTTACGGAACGCGGACTCCTTGCCACTGTGCGGCGTCGCCGTCACCAGGAGCAGATGCCGGGTCTCGTCCTCCGAGACGCGGCGCAGCAGCTCGTAGCGCAGCTGGTTCTGCGCGCTCGCCGACGTGTCGTCGGCGGCCACACATGTGTGTGCCTCGTCGACGATCACCAGGTCGGGGCAGTGCCGGACGAAGTCGTCGCGGTGGCGCGGGGACTTGATGAAGTCCGTCGAGATGATCACGTGCGGGTACTTGTCGAAGAGGGACTGGCCCAGGTCCAGGCCCCGTTCGAGACGGGTGACCGTGGAGGAGAGCACCAGCTCCGCGTCGATGCCGAACTTGGTGCGCAGCTCCTGCTGCCACTGCTCGGCCAGCGCGGGGGAGCAGAGCACGGCCAGGCCCGTCGCCTCGCCCTGTGCGAGAAGCTCCTTGGCGATCAGCCCGGCCTCGATGGTCTTGCCGATACCCACGTCGTCGGAGATCAGCATCCGCACCGTCTTCTGGCGCAGCGCCATCAGCAGCGGGACCAGCTGGTACGCGCGCGGCTCCACCGCGATACCGGCCAGCGAACGGAACGGGCCCGCGCCGGAGCGGAAGCCGACGCGCAGCGCCGTCCGCAGCAGACCCGCCGCGCGCTGGTCACCGAGGTCGGACGGCTCCGGCGGCGCGAACCGGGCCTCCTCCACCGGCTCGAACGGGAGCACGGCCGCGATGTCGTCGTCCGAGCCGCCCAAGGGCCGCAGGACCAGCAGATCGGGCTTGCTCTCGGGGAGTACCACCCATTCGCGGCCACGGGCCTTCACCAGGGCGCCGGCCGAATAGTTGAATGCCATGTCAGTCGTCAGTCCTTGCGAGGGGCGGGCGGTCAGGGGGCGGCCGGGGAGCCGAAGTAGCGGGAGTTGCGGGCGGCGATGGCGTCCCAGTCCTCGCCCAGCGGGAAGCGGACGACGTCCCAGCGGGCGCTGAACAGCCGGTCCTCGGCGTCCTCGTCCCGGGACGTGTCCTGCTCCCGGTCCGGGAAGTCCACGAACACGGCCACGTTCACGCCGGGCAGGCGGTAGACGAAGTCCGGTGTCGCCATCGCCTCGGTGAGGAACGAGCCGGTCTCGTCCGGCAGCCGCAGTCCGCGCGCCTTCGCCCAGCCCAGGAAGTCACCCTGGGCCGCCAACTCGGCGGCGGACACCTCGACCGGCGTCGGGTCGGCGGCGGGGGACCGGTCGAGCAGTCGCCGGTACTGCTCCGAGCGGGACTCGCCGCGCGACTCCTTCCGGGCGGTCGCGGACGCGAGCCGCACCAGCAGGTCCCGCACCGAGTGCCGGTTGATGAGCGTGTGGTTGAGCTGGTTGCCGTACGTCAGCAGACACTCGTAGCAGCCGAGCGCGCAGGCCCGGCCAGGACGGTGCTGCTCGCCGCCCTCGTCCGTGCCGTCCTCGCCGAAGTGGCAGATCTCCAGGGCGCGTCGCGCCGCCTTCGCCAGGGCGTCGCCCTCCGCCTGGAGCCGACGCAGCACGCCCGCACCGCCCTCGGCCGCCTCCGTGAACAGGATGCGCCGACGGGGGCCGTCGTCCGGCGGCAGCAGCTCGCTGGACAGCTCGGCGTCCTCCAGCTCGAACGCCGCCTCGATCCCCCGCTCCAGGGCGTACATCAAGGACAGGGCGACCGGCTCGGGGAGCGCCTCGTCGAGGGTGACGACGAGGATGTTGCGGCGGTCCTCCACGTAGGGGATCACTCGCTTCTTGCGGCGCCGTTCATGGCCGTCCGGGTCGATCACCGGCAGCTCGCTGGAGTCGCCTGACGCCTCCGCCGCGTCCTTGTCGTTCATCCAGCGGCCGTCCGCGAGGTCCAGCCAGTAGCCCGCCGGCTCGTTGCTCTTGGCCCGGACCCGGCCGGTGTTGGTGATGCGCACGGTGGCCGAATCGCCGTACGTGATCTTGGCGAGCGGGGCGCCGGAAGCGTCGGTCACGTCGGCGTTGAGGCGGCCCTTGCGGGTGCCGTGGTCGTGGAAGCGGTACGACGTCTCCAGCTTGAAGCCGGCCCGACGGCGCTCCTCCTCGTCGGAGGAGATCCGCTCCCGGCGCGTCGTGTACACGGTGTGCAGGTGCAGCAGACCGTATGTGGCCTGGCCCAACTGCTCCCCGCAGAAACCGCAGACGTCCTCCAGCTCCTCCGGGGCGTGGTGGTAGCCGCAGTTCGCGCAGCGCCGCGCCTCACCGGTCGTCAGGTCGCCCGAGGCGTCCGGCGGCAGCTGGATACGGGTCACCTGGTAGCGGGCGCCCTCGTGGTAGATCAGAGCACCCGGGCCGAACTCACGGATCGCGAGGAAGCGAGGTCGCTGGAGGTAGTCGCCGTCTCCGCGCCGCCGTCCGATCGTGGGGATGTAGGCGGCGAGCGGCAGTCGCGGAAAGCTGTATCCGGGCAGGAAACCCTCGGATGCCAGATAGCGGTACGGGGTGAAGTCGGAGAGGACCGACTTGCTGTCGACGCTCTCGTTCATCAGCAGGTTCAGCTGCGTCTCCGCCTCGCGGCGCCGGGAGTTGGCGCGGATGCGGTCGCCCTCGGTGAGGCTGTAGTCGAGGCGGCGCTTGTTCTGGATGTACTGGTCGTAGAGCGCGGCACGGAACAGCTGCCGCCAACGGTCGAAGGCCCGGTCGAAGCGCTCCGCCACCGTCCGTACGCGATCCTGGATCCAGTCGTCGTGCCACCACGTGGTCTCGCTGAAGTCCCTGAACAGCGGGCCGAGGACGCGCAGCGCCGCGTCGACCGTGCGACGCCCGGCGCTCTCGTCGAGGGACGCCGCGAGAATGTCCGGCAGCAGCTCCAGCGCGGGGTTCGGCCGCTCGCCGGTGTCCGGATACGACACGTCGAGCACCTGCGGGATGGACTGGCCGAGCTTCAGGCCGGCTTCCGCGATCCAGATGCCCTGGAGGTGGGACAGCACCAGGTCCTCGTTGGCGAGGTCGAGGCGCGGCGGGACGACCGCGCCCGCGACCATGCGGTCCGAACGGCGGAAGTAGTACTGGTCATGGCTGTTGCCGGTCGCGCAGTAGGTGGTCACCAGCGCGGGCTGACCGCTACGGCCCGCGCGGCCCGAGCGCTGTGCGTAGTTGGCCGGAGTCGGTGGCACGTTGCGCATCATCACCGCGTTCAGCGAGGAGATGTCGACGCCCAGTTCCATCGTGGGGGAGCAGTAGAGCAGCTTCAACTCCGCCTTGCGGAACGCCTCCTCGCGCTCCTGCCGGTCCTCCGGCGAGACCTGCGCGGTGTGCTCACGCGCGAACAGACCGGACAGGGTGCCGGCCGCGTCCCGGTACAGATCACGGAAGAACGTGTTGACGCGCGGACCGTCGCCGCTCTGGTACGTGCGTGTCAGCGGATCGTGCGTCCCGGTCTCACCCCGGCCCGCGCGCCAGACGAGGGACTGCGCGGCGACCCGGTAACCGGTCGCGGCCGGGGCGGAGGACCTGCGGTACCGGCCCGCGCGCTGAGGGGCCTCCATGACCTCCTTCACCAACCCCGCCTTGGCCAGGACCTTCAGCAACTGCTCGATGACCAGCTGGAGATCGGCCGGGTCGAGCCTACGATACGTCGCGTCCGCGCGCCGCAGGTACTTGCCGAACTTGCCGCGCGCCGACAGGAACAGGGCCGAGCGGTCCATACCGGGCCTGGACGGATGCGGATAGGCGGTGCCGACCTTGGGCTTGTCGGCGGCCGTCAGCACCCACGGGTCGATCAGCCGTTCCTCGCTCGCCCGCTGCAGCGCGTCGAAGTCGTCACGGAAGTACGACACGTCGATGGCCAGCGAGCGGCGCATCTCGTTGAGCAGCGCCTTCGTGACCTCGGCCCGCAGCACCGGGTCGGCGTCCCGCAGCGCCTCGTGGGTGCCGGCCCACCGGTCCTGCTTGGCCGCCACCCAGTCGAGGTCCTCATAGCCGATCTCCAGCAGACCCGTCTGCTCCAGGTTCGGCATGGTGATGCGCCAGCCGCGCTCCAGGTCGAGATAGAGCCGGAACGCGATCACGTCGCGGAGTGTCCTGGCGGCGTTGCGGGCGAGCGAGGGCGGCAGATCGCTCTCGCCGGTGTAGTCGGCCGGGTCGATCGCGAGGGCGTTCGTCACCGCCGAGGCCAGCTCCTCGTGCTGCAGGCCGTCCTCGCCCGCGTCCAGCGCCGCCCGGTACAGCGCGCCGCGCAACTGGGTGATCTGCACGAAGTCGTTGAAGTGGCCGGCCTGGAGAGAAGCGTCCTGCCGGTTGTCGACGAACGTGAGGAGCTTGCGCGCCTCCTTGTCCAGCACCTCCTCCGGCACCGACTTCAGCGACTTCACCACCGAGGCCGAGATCAGTGAGGTCGCCGAGGACCGGCCCTCCTGGTCCAGCGTCGCCAGCTTCGCGAAGTCCCGGCCGCGCGTCTGCTCGTACGCCACTCCGCAGTGCAGGCAGAACAGGAAGGGGGAGGGGATGAACGCGGCCTGGAGTTCGCCGCGACCCTCGTGGCCCAGCGGGTCGACGGTGACGGCGCGCGGCACCCGGTCGCGGTAGGACTTCTTCAGGACCTCCTGGCCTTTGTCGTCCAACTCCAGCCAGGATTCCGGCAGTCGACGGTCGTCGACCGCGTACTGAACGTTGGACGGCCAGGCACGCTCGTGGTCGATGTACAGATAGCCGTCGCCCTGCCGTCCGCCCGTCGCGGAGGTGTCCCGGCGCGCCTCGTACCGGAACTCGCCGTCCTTCTCGGTCCGCCACACCGTCAGGTACTCCTGGCCGCACTCGCGGCAGAAGGCCAGCGGCATCAGCAACTTGCCGCCGCTGCCCGGCATTTCGAGCTGGTACGAGCGCGTGAGGTGGCGGGAGAGCTTGTCCTCCAGGGTGACGTACACGGTGTCGCCCTTGGAGAGGAACTGGTGCAGCCGGAAAGCGAACAGCGGCCGTTCGGTCACGGGATGCAGCGCCTGCGAACCGGCTTCGAGGGTGGCGCGGATCGCGGCGTCGCACTGGTCCTCACGGACACCGGACTGCTCGTGCAACTCCTTCGCCGCGTCCTCGATCCTGGCCGGGGCCCTGCGTACCAGGCTGCCCGTGGCCTCGTCCTCCTTGAGACCGAAGCGGGTCTCGATCCAGCGGGCCAGCGGGTCCCGGACGAGATCGTCGTACGCCCGCGGTGCCGTGGGAGAGTTGAGGCGCTCGGCGGGCACCGTGTCCGGGGGTTCCCCGGTCGCGCGGACCAGGGTCTCGCCTATGACATGCTCGGGGCTGACCGTCGTGCCGAAGAGGGTGCTCGCCACGTCGGCGACGACCTTCTTCTGGTCCTCCAAGGTGCCTTCCGTCGACATGGTGGCCGATGTGCCGATGCACTGCAGATCCACGGCCTGGCAGGCCTCGCGCACGCGGCGGATCAGAAGAGCCACGTCGGCGCCCTGGCGGCCACGGTAGGTGTGCAGTTCGTCGAAGACCAGGAACTCAAGGCCCCGCGCCATCCTGATGAGGCTCGCCCGGTCGGCGGGGCGGGTCAGCATCAGTTCCAGCATCACGTAGTTGGTGAGCAGGATGTCCGGCGGGTTGTCGCGGATCTCCTTGCGCCTCTCGTCGTCCTCCTGCCCTGTGTACCGGGCGAAGGTCACCGGCTCGCGGCCCGCTCCGTAGCCGTCGCGCAGGTACTTCTCCAGCTCCTTGAGCTGGCTGTTGGCGAGGGCGTTCATCGGGTAGACGATGATCGCCCGGACCCGCTTGGGAGCCTTGGGGCCTTCGGCCTCCCGCCGGCGCAGCACCTTGTCGACGACCGGGACGATGTAGGCGAGCGACTTGCCGGAGCCGGTGCCGGTCGTCAGTACGTACGACGCGCCGGACGCGGCCGCGTCGATGGCCTCGCGCTGGTGCCGGTGGAGGGTGAGAGGGCGGCCGTCGGGGACGGTTCCCCCCTCGGTCTTCCTCGCCTGGAAGATGCGGGCGCACTCCTCGTGCAGGACCTTCTGCTGGGCGAGCTCGACGACGGTGCCACCGCTCTGGAAGAACGGGTTCAGCGACACCCACGGGTTCGGCCACTGCGACTTCTTGTCGAGGTCTTCCTCCACGAACGCGGCGATGCGGTCGTCACGGACGACGGTGCCACCCTCGGTGAAGGAGCGGTAGTCCTTGATCAGCGCGCGATGCACGCCGAAGACGTCCATTCCGGAGGCGGCGAGGGCGACCGGAGCGGGCTTCGGAACGACTGCCTCGGGGACGGGGACGCCTGTGGTGGGGGCGGCGCGCAGTGGAACGGTGGGGTCCAGGGCGCTCCAGTGCGGCAGTCGTACGGAGGCCTCGTCCGCCGTGGCCAGCGGCAGGAGCGCGTCGCGCACCGCGACGGCGTCCGCCGGCCGGGCCGCCGGGTCCTTGGCGAGCAATCGGTGGACGAGACGCGCGAGCTCGCTGGGGACACCGCCGCGGATACCGGCGACGGGCGCGGGGTCCTGCCTGGTGTGCTTGTCCGCGAGCTCGAACGGGGACTCGCTCGTGAAGGGGGGAACGCCGACCAGCATCTCGTACAGCACACAACCCAGCGCGTAGAGATCAGCGGCCTGGGTGACCTGCTTGGCCTCGAACTGTTCCGGAGCCATGTAGCGGGCGGTCCCGACACTGACCCCGGTGCTGGTCAGCCGTGTCTCGTCGGGGTCGTCGACGATGCGGCCCATGCCGAAGTCGAGGACCTTGACCGTGCCGCCCTGGGTCAGCATGAGGTTGGCGGGCTTCAGATCACGGTGGACGACACCCGCGGTGTGCGCGGCTGCCAGACCCGCGGCTACCTGCGCGCCGATGGCCGCGGCCCAGGAGATCGGGAGCTGCGGCTCCTCCTCGATGAGGTCGCGCAGGGTCTCGCCGTCCAGAAGCTCCATGGCGAGGTAGGGAAGGCCGCCGTGGTCCTCGGCGACTCCGCCCGCGACGAGCCGGGTGAGGTTGGGATGGTGCAGGCGGCGCATGATGCGTACCTCGCGCGCGAAGCGCTGTACCGCCTTGGGGTCGGCGCTGGTGTCGATCTGAAGGCCGGTACGGCGGCGAAGGATGGTCTTGAGCGCGACCACGCGCCCGCGTGACCCCGCGAGAGCGTTCACATCCTCGGCCCGGTGGACCTCGCCCATGTTGCCCTTGCCGATGACGCGCCCGATACGGAATCTGCCGTCGACCAGCTCGTGGCTCACGCCCCGCTCCTCTGTCCCTGTTTCCACGGGTTGTCGCCGTTCCGAAACGGAATGCGCCCCCTGACCTGACTGTGCCACCGCCCATCGTGGCAGAGGGGACGCTGTGGCCGCCGCCACCGTACACGACCGAGGGGGCATTTGATAGGTGTTCAGTGTGTTGACGACGTCAACGCGCTACCTCTACCCTCGTGGTGAAATCGGTTGGGGGTGGCCGTGATGAGACACCAATCCGTCGCCAGTACGGAAGTGCCTGGCCTGAAGGCCGCGCTGGGGGCGCTGCTCGCGCGGCTCCGGAGCGCCGCGGTGGAAGGAGTCGTGCCGGAAGTCGCCTTCGTGGAGCATGTGCATGCCTTGGGGCTCGGTGGTGCCGAGCAGCAGCGGCTGCGGGACGAACTGGCCCGATTGGGGCTGCCCGTCCGGAACGTGCATGTACACAATGACGCGGACATCCCGGATATGGAAAAGGTTGCACGATTTCGTGGAGAAATCGTGTTCCCCGGGGCTGCTGAGGTCCGGGCGCTCCTCCTCCGCTACGCGGACACCGACGGATCGGTGACGTCCGGGGTCGTGGAGGGGGTGGCGCGACTGGCCGGGCTCGGCGAGCGGGATGCGGCGGCGCTGCGGGCGGGGGTGAAGGTCCGGGACGTCGAGGCCATGTCCGACGCGTCAGTGGATGCGGGGACGGGCGAGGAGGGCGATCCGCCGTCGGATGAGGAGCGGGAACGTGCCCTGGCCGGGGGCGACAGTGATGCTGCCGTGGCTGCGGCGATGGCTGTTCTGCGGGAGGACCGCTTCCGTCGACGTCCTGGGGACCACATCCTGAAGGCCGAGGCGGAGGTCGGTCTCGCGGTTCTGCTGCGGGGCGGTGCGGACCGTGTCGGGCAGGAGCCCCAGGACGAGGAGCTGAGCATGCTGCCGTCCGACGACATCAGAATCCGGGCGCGGGATTGTCTCGTCCTGCACAACCAGCGCCTGGTGCACTCGCTGATCCGTTCCTACCTGGAGCAGGGGCTGGAGTACGAGGATCTGGTCCAGCACGGAGCGCTGGGTCTGATGCGGGCCGCCCGCAAGTTCGACCCGGCGAAGGGCTACAAGTTCTCGACCTACGCGACCTGGTGGGTCCGGCAATCGGTGACCCGCGCCATCGCTGACGAGGGAGCCCTCATCCGGGTCCCCGTCCACATGCACGAGCAGATGCGCAAGGTGGCGGCGGCCGAACGCGTACTGGCGGCGCAGGGGCGGCCGGCGGGGGTCGTCGACGTCGCGGTCCAGTGCGACATGACCGTGGACAAGGTGGCCGAGATCCGGAAGCTGACCCGTCGTACCGACTCGCTCGACCGCGTCATCGGCGACGGGGCCACGCTCGGCGACTTCGTGGGGGAACGCGACGCGCTGCCGCCGGTGGAGAACGACGTGGTGAACGCGCTCCTGATGGAAGAGGTCATGGCCGTCGTCGCCACCTTCTCCGAACGCAGCGCCCGCATCCTCGTCCGGCGGCTGGGCCTCGACGGGGACGAACCCTCGACGCTCGACGAACTGGGGCGGGAGTTCGGAGTGACCCGCGAGCGCATCAGACAACTGGAGAACAAGGCTCGCCCGGAATTCTGGCTCAGGCTGCGGGCGGCCGGACTGCTCAGCGGTCACGGGGCCCGGGGCGAGGCGGAAGACGCCGGGAAGCGGAGCCCGTCGAGGCGCGTCCGCGCCAAGGCGAGAGCCGTGGTCGCGGTGGTCGGCGACACGGGCGGCAGCCCGACCGAGCGAAGGGAGCCGCTGCCCGAGGAGGTGCTGGAGCCGGAGCCGGAACTGGCCGAGGAACCGTCGACGCGGACCTACGAGGAGACGGCAGCGGCGGAGGAGGCCGGGCAGCGCATGGAGAAGGACAAGCTCGACAGTGACGCGGACGCCTCACCTCACGCTCCGGTCACCGATGCCCGGCAGGCGCTGTACATGGCGGACTGGGAGAAGGCCCAGCGCATGTCGGCGGAGTTTCGCGGCGGAATCGACTGGCTGGCCGAGTACGTGCTGTTGGCGCTCGGACATGCCCAACTGGTGGTCCTCCTCGGGGCCGCAGCCACTGAGACGGTCGTGCGGGCGGCGCGCGAACGCGTCATGCCGGAACGCCAGGTGCTCACGGCCCTGGAAGTCCTGCAGCGCGTCCTCGACACGCTGAAGTCGGCCGGACTCCGGCCAGAGGACTTCTTCGAACGGTCGGCCGAGGCGCTGGTCGGCCTGACACCACGGGAGTACCTGACCAAGAGACCCCTGGTGAAGCCGGAGTCGCGCCTTGCCACGCGTGACGCGCTGCGCGAGTTCGTCGCCGCTGCGCCGAGCCGGGAAGCGGGCGCCGAACCAGCCACGGCAGAGGCCGCCGACGCGCACGGGACGCCCCCGGCTGCCGCAGACGTCTGCGCTGCCTCAGTTGCCACGGAAGGCGCTTCCGAGGACCCGGAAAGCAGGGTGGAGCAGACAGCGGGGCGAGCGGGAGCAGACGAGGTCGGCGAGGAGTCGGAACCGTCCCCCGGCGAGGACGGGCGACGCGCGCTGTCGAGCCACGACACATCCGAGCAGCACCCCAGTCCTGCCTTCGACGACGTCGGGCAGCACCCCAACCCTGCCCTGGACGACGTCGGGCAGCGGCTCGCCCGGCTTCAGGCGGACGCGGACGACGAACTCGCCCGGCAAAGAGCCACTGCTGAGGAGCGACTCGCGCGACTGCGCACAGAATCCGAACGCCGCCTCGACGAGGAGCGCCGCGCACATGAGGCTCGCCTGGCCCATGTACAACGCGAACACGAACTGCGGCTCGTCGAGGAACGGCAGGCCGCGGACGCCCGGTTCGCCGCCGCGGTGGCGGACACGGAGCGGCAGCTCGAAGATCTGGAAGACGTGCTTCTGCACCGTGTGGACAAAGCCCTGGCGCGGCAGGAGAAGTTTCTGAAGGGACAGGCAGAGGGAAGACTCGCCCGCCTGAGGGAGGAGCATCGCGAGGTACGGCGCACCATGGCCGAGCGGGCGGCGCGGGTCGCGGAGACGGCACCGGCAGACGCCCAGGGCTCTCCCCGCGACGAGCAACAGCTGACGATGGCACGGCTGCGCGCCGCCCAGGCGGAACAACGGGCCGTCGAAGCCGAGCGGCGCGCAGTGGAAGCGGTCCGGCGTGCGTCACGTGCCGAGCACCAGGTGTTCGAGGGCGACCAGCGCCTGCGACGGCAGCGCGAGGCAGCCGAAGCGTCCGCCGAGGATCTCGAATCCCGGCTGAAGCGGGTCGAGGCCCAGCTGATCGAGCGGGACCAGGCCCTCATCGCCGTACGGCAGCAGGCACAGGCCCAGGTGGAGGCCGCCGAGCAGCGGACGGCGCAGCAGGCGGCCCGGATCGAGCACGAGGCCTGGGCCCGCATCACCGAACTCCAGGAGCAGCTCGCCGCGGCACGCGGAGACGACGAGGGCCGCACATCGTTCTGGGACCGCCGGCGCCGGTCCTGACCCGCGCCGCAGGCCCCCTCACCCGAGCACTTCCCAAGGAAGACCATGGATCCCAGACACGAACTCGTCGCCTATCTGCACCGCCAACTCGTCGGCCCGGCAGGGGGAGAGCACGAGATGCTCGACGCCCCGCCCGACCGGCAGTACCTGATGGGCACCCTCTATCCCCAAGAGGCAGACCTGCAACGCCAGTTGGTCCTTGCGGCGGAGGACCCGGAAGGGGCCGGCACCGAACGCGCGGCCGAGGACACCGCCCCGGCGGGCGATCCGATCCCGGAATCCAACGCCTGGCTTCCCTCCTCCCTCGGCTTCAGCTTCTACACCGACGCCGCCACCGTCGAGGTCGGCTGTGCCGGTGCCCGCTATGTGACCCACTCCGCCACGGGGGAACGCGGCAGGCGTTGGGAACGTGTGGCGCTGCCGGCCGAGCAGCACACGCTCGGCCCCGACCGCGACCACATCGAAGTCCTCGACGGCAGGGCCGAACTGCGCGTCCGGCGCCGTCACTTCGGCGTCGGCCAACTGGTCACCGTCGCTCTCGTCAACACCGCTCGCCATGAGCCGGCCCTCGGCAAGACTGCCCACTGGGACCGCATGCTCTTTCAAGTAGCACTGGAAGCAAGGCCGTTGGATGGCGAAGTCCTCCAGTACCCGAGTGTCCGTCTGGCCAGCCGTGATCCGGAGGAGCAGGAACTGCGTCTGCAGTACCGGCACGTCCGGACCCACGCAGTCGGCCATGGCTGCGCGGTCGAAGAGCAGTACGGCGGCACAGGGGACCGGGTGACCGGGATCAGGGCCGCGGTCATGCCGGAGGCCGAGGTGAGCGGTGTCCGTGCGGCGGGTCCGAGTGGCTCCCAGGTGCTCGACCTTCGGCACCTGGCCGACCCCGACGTGCCTCTCGCACAACTGCGGGAGGAGCTGGGCGAGTTCGCGGCCGACTACCGTGCCTGGTACGTAGGCCAGCTGACCACGGAAATCCCCTCCTGGGGCCGGGATGCCGCCCACCGGATCCTGGACCGTATCGCTGCCGCGGTCTCCAGGATCGAATCAGGCGTACGCACCCTGTGCGACCCCGACCGCCCCGAACTGCTCCGTGCCTTTCGCGCCGCGAACCGCGCCATGGCCCTGCAGATGCGACACTCGGCACGCGACCAGGCCGGAGAACGCCGCTCCCGCCGCGACCCCGTACTTCTCGATCCCGAACCGGACCCGCGGGCCACCTGGCGCCCCTTCCAGCTGGCGTTCTTCCTGCTCGCTCTGGACGGTGTGGCCGACCCACGGCACCCGGACCGGGACACCACGGACCTGATCTGGTTCCCCACCGGTGGTGGCAAGACGGAGGCGTATCTGCTGCTCGCCGCCTTCGCCATGGTGCTGCGGCGCGGCGACCCCGACGGCCGGGGCACCGCGGTGCTCAGCCGCTACACCCTCAGTCTCCTCACCACCCAGCAGTTCCAGCGCGCGGCCACCACGGTCTGCGCTCTGGAGACCTTCCGCCGTGACGACCCGGACACCTACGGCGAGGAGCCCTTCACGATCGGCCTGTGGGTGGGCGAGGCCACGTCACCGAACACGTACGAAAAGGCACGAGCGGCCTTCGACGACGTCCGTGCCGCCGCCCGGCCCGACGACGTCTTCATTCTCGACCGCTGCCCCTGGTGCGGCACCCGCATCCTGCCCGCCCGCAAGTCGCCCGACATCGGAGACTACGGGGTGCGAGCGTCGGCGGACGCGTTCGCGTTCTTCTGTCCACGTGACGAGTGCGCCTTCCACGACGAACTGCCCGTCGCCGTCGTCGACGAGCATCTCTACGACCGACCGCCGACCTTCGTGCTCGGTACCGTCGACAAGTTCGCCCGCCTGGCGTGGGAGCCGCGTGCCGGACGCCTGTTCGGCGCGGGAACCGCGAACCAACCGCCGTCACTCGTCATCCAGGACGAGCTGCACCTCCTCACCGGCCCCCTCGGCACCACCGTAGGCCTGTACGAATCGGCCGTCCTGGGGCTGTGCACCACGTCCGACGGGACCGGGCCGAAGATCGTGGCCTCGACGGCCACGATCCGACGCTCCGGCGAGCAGATCCAGGCCCTCTACGGCGGTGCCGCCCAGCTGTTCCCGCCGGCCGGGCTCGACGCGCGCCACTCGTACTTCGCCGAACCCGACACCTCCCGCACGGGGCGGCGCTACCTCGGCGTCATGGCCCAGGGACACACGGCCGGTCGCGCCGCGGTGGCCACGGCGGCCGCCATGCTGCAGGGCGCCTGGGAACTGCCCGAAGAGCATCGGGACGCGTACTGGACGCTCGTCGCCTACCACCACAGCCTGCGCGAACTCGGCCGTACCGTCACCGCCGCCGCCGATGACATCCCCGCCCAGATCGCGGGACTCGACACGGGCGCGGGAACGCGCAGGCTGCCGGACCACCAGGTGCAGGAACTCACCAGCAACCTGCCGCGCGCGGAACAGCCCGTCCTGCTCGACCGGCTGGAGAAGCCGTGGGACGACCCGCAGTCGGTGTCCTTCCTGCCCTGCACCAACATGCTGTCCGTCGGCGTCGACGTGAAGCGCCTCGCGCTGATGCTGATGCAGGGCCAGCCCAAGACGACCGCCGAGTACATCCAGGCCACCAGTCGCGTGGGCCGGCACACCGTGCCGGGACTCGTCGTGACCTTCTTCAACGCCACCCGCCCGCGCGACCGTTCGCACTACGAGACCTTCGACGTCTACCACCGCTCGCTGTACCGGCACGTCGAGCCGACCAGCGTCACCCCCTGGTCGGTACCGTCGCGGCGGCGCGCCCTGCACGCCGCGCTCGTCATCCTCGTTCGGCACGGGCTGGGGCTGGCTGCCGAGAACCAGGCCGGGCAGGTGATCGACCGGCTGCCCGAAGTGGAGAGGCTGGTCGTGGACCTGGCTGCCCGCGCCGACGCACGGGAGCCGGGTGTGGGGGACGACGTGCGCAAGGAACTGTCCGCGCTCCTCGCCGACTGGGAGGACGCCGCCCGCCAGGCCCGCAAGGACGGCCGCGAGCTGTACTACCGCAGCCAGGGCAAGGGACAGTCCAACCTGATCAAGAGCTTCGAGCACATCTACGGCCTGTGGGAGACCCCGAACTCCATGCGCAACGTGGACCGGGAATGCCAGGTGACAGTGAAGGGAGCCGACCTGTGAGTCGCACACTTCGGGTACGTCAGTCGCAGACGGTGGTGCCCTTCGGTGTCGGAGCCGTCTTCGACATCCAGGGCGAGTCGTTCGTCGCCACGGGAATCGGCGACTGGCCGACCCGGGGCAGGCAGCGGATCGACTCGCCCAGACTGGCCTCCAGGCTGGGGGCGACCGGTTTCTACGCCGCCCCCGCGACCGCCAACGACCGGTTCGACACTCCGGACGCGCCCGGCGCGCCGTACATCCGCTTTCCTTCCTGGCTGTTCTGCGGAGCCTGTCGGCGCATGAAGCGCTGGCGCATCGCCGACGAGAAGCACGGGCAGGCGCCGCGATGCCCTTCCTGCTCACCGGCCCGGACACTCGCACCCATGCGCTTCGTGCAGATCTGCGCGGCCGGGCACCTCAGCGACATCGACTGGTGGTTCTGGGCCCACTCCCGACGCGAAGCCGCCGAACGGCGCCAGTGCGGAGAGCGGGACAGGCTCAGTTTCCTCGTCTCCGACCGTGCCTCGGGTCTTGAGGCACTCTCCGTGGCATGCACCGCGAAGGGGTGCGGTGCGGCCCGCGATCTGCTCGACGTCCTCGGCACCCACGGCATGCGCTGCTCGGGCCGGAACCCCTGGCAGCGGGCAGGCGAGGCCGTCGAGTGCGTGCGGCCGGTGCAGATCGTGCAGCGCACTGCGGGCAACCTGTACTACCCGCTCGTGCACTCGGCGCTCGACATTCCCGAGACGGACCTACCGGCCCACGCGGACGACGCCCTCGCCCAACGGGTGCGTGAACACGACCTGTGGGTCTCTCTGTGCCGCACGGCCGGAACTCCGCGCGCCGAGGCGCTGCGCACCATGATCCAGGACGACACCGGTGCCGGTGACGATCTGTTGGACGCCCTCGTCGCCGAGGAGACAGGCGGGGCCTCGGAGGCTGTTCCCGCCTCTTCGGACGCTCCGGCGCGGCCCGACCTGAGCCGTGAGGAATGGGCCGCCTTCACGGCTCCGGCACCGCCGGTCACCCGCGACTTCGCGCTGCGTGAGACGACGCTCGGCCTGGCCGGCGAGAGCGCGGAGCCCTGGTCGGGCATGCGCCGACGCTTCGGTCGGATCGTCCTCGCCGACCGACTGCGCGAGGTCCGCGCCCTCTCCGGCTTCACCAGGGTCTCCCCGGACGCCTCCGTCGTGCCCGCCGACAGCGCGCGGCGCCTGAAGTGGCTGCCTGCCGTGGAGGTCTACGGTGAGGGCGTCTTCCTCACCCTCGACCGGGACGCACTCGCCTCCTGGGAAGGCGACGCGCGGGTACGGCAACAGGTGTCCGGCATGCGTGCCGACCTCGACCGCTCGTTCCAGAAGGACCGTCTCGAAGCCGTGACGGGGCCGGAACTCTCGCCGAGGTTCGTGCTGTTGCACACCCTCGCGCACCTGCTGATCCGTCAGCTCTCCTTCGAGTCCGGCTACACGACGGCGAGTCTGCGGGAGAGGATCTACGCCCGCCCCGAGCAGGACCAGTACGGCATCCTCGTGTACACGGCCGCCGGGGACGCCGAGGGCACACTGGGCGGGCTGGTACGCCAGGGTGAGCCTCCGCGCCTGGCCGAGACACTGCTGCGGATGACGGAGGCCGCCGCCTGGTGCTCGGCCGACCCGCTGTGTGCCGAACACACGGGTCAGGGATTCGACAACCTCAACCGGGCGGCCTGCCACGCCTGTGCGCTTCTGCCCGAGACCAGCTGCGAGACCGGCAACACCCTCCTCGACCGTGCCCTCGTCGTCGGCGGCGAGCACGTGCCGGGCTATCTGCAGTCCATCGTCGCCGCCGCCCGCTCCGCAGCCGCCGACGCGTTGGAGGAGACGTGACACTCACCTACCGTGACCTCACCGCGGAACAACGCTCCTGCCTCGACGGACTGCCCTTCGACGGCAACCACCTGATCAGTGGGCCACCCGGCAGCGGGAAAAGTCTCCTGGCGGTCCAGCGAGCCGTCATGCTCGCCCTCACCGGTACTCCGACGACGTTGCTGACGTACTCGAACCTCCTGCGTCAGTCACTGGCCGGGGCCGTACACACGCTGGGCCCGGAGGACCGCAGCGTGCGGGTGAGAACCGCGCACGCATGGCTCGGCGAGTGGTACGGCGGTACGCCCCCGAAGGGCGAGGACGGATGGTTCGACTGGCCGGCTCTCTATGAACGCGCCGCGGAGAGCGGGCCCGTCCCCGGACTCACCCTGGTGGTGGACGAGGGGCAGGACCTGCCGCCCGGGTTCTACCGCCTGTGCCGACTCCTGGGAGCACGGGTGACCGTGTTCGCGGACGAGTGTCAACGGCTGACCGACACGAACTCCACGCTCGCCGAGATCGCCGAGCGCCTCGGCCGGTGCGACCGGCACCATGTCGAGGGCAACCATCGCAACACCTACCAGACCGCGTCGTTCGCGGCTCACTTCCACACGGGCGCCGGTTCACCCCCGTTGCCGGACCGGCAGGGGCCCCCGCCAAGACTCCATCACCTGCCAGAACGCGGCGCGGCCGACCTGCTGCTCCTGTTGGCGGAGAGACAGCCGGGACGCAGCATCGGTGTCATCGTCCACTCGAAACACACCCAGTTCTCGTTGCTCGGCACCCTGCAACACCGAGCACCGAGGCTCAAACCACAGCTGTACACCTCCGATGCCAGGGGCGGGCGCTATCGCACGCTCGACCTCGGCCGTCCCGGCATCGTGCTGGTCCACCGCAGAAGCGCCAAGGGGCTCGGATTCGACACGGTGGTCATACCCGACACGCACGCCGACGCGGCCACGGATCCCACTTCGGCTGCCCTGCGCATGACCTACTACGTCCTTGCCACGCGTGCCCGGTTCGACCTTCACCTTGCGTACGAGGGAGAGTCCGAACCGCCCTTGCTCGCACAAGTGGGGACGAGCGTGCTGCTGCGCGGGTGACATCGGCCAGGGACGGACGACCGCGGATCCCGCCCCCGCCGTAACGGTTCTGGCGACACTCCAGGCCGAATCCGGAACATGTCCTGATGTCTCAGTGTTCGTGATCGCTGTGGTGAAAGGCTCGCCGGGTGACGGGCACGGATAAGACGGAGAGGAGCCAGGGCTGGGGTACCTCTCCGTCTCAAGTCGGCCGTGCGCGGGATCAGGAAGCCGCCTTGCGCACCTCGTCCAGCGAGACCGCCCGGTGCTCCGCCACCGACAGGGTCGCCGCCTCGGCGATCCAGCTGGCCTCCAGGGCGTCGGCGACCGTGCAGGGGGAGGTGCGGGTGCCGGCGACGACCTCGGTGAACGCGGTGAGTTCGGCGCGGTAGGCGGGGGCGAAGCGGTCCATGAAGAAGTTGTGCGGGACGCCGGAGGGGAAGGTGACACCGGGCTCGGCGGAGCGCAGCGGGAGCTGGGAGTCGAGGCCGGCGGCGATGCTGTCCTTCATGCCGTGGACCTCCAGACGGACGTCGTAACCCCGGGCGTTGTGGCGGGTGTTGGAGATGACGCCGATGGTGCCGTCGTCGAAGGTGAGCAGTGCGGACGCCGTGTCGACGTCACCCGCCTCCTTGATGTACTCCGCGCCCTTGTTGCCGCCCGTCGCGTACACCTCGACGACCTCGCGGCCCGTCACCCAGCGCACCACGTCGAAGTCGTGCACCGCGCAGTCCCGGAAGATGCCGCCCGACACCGCGACGTACGCCGCCGGCGGCGGGGCCGGGTCGAGGGTGGTCGACCGTACGGTGTGCAGCGCGCCCAGCTCACCGCTGAGGACGGCGTCGCGGGCGGCCACACAGCCCGCGTCGAAGCGGCGGTTGTAGCCGATCTGGGCCTCGATGCCGCTCTCGCGGACGGCGCGCAGCACGGTGAGGCTCTCCTCGACCGTCTTCGCCACCGGCTTCTCGCAGAACACGGGGATGCCCGCCTCGACGGCGGCCAGGATCAGGCCCGGGTGCGCGTCGGTGGCGGCGGTGATCACGACACCGTCGATCCCGGAGGCGAACACCGCCTCGGGCGAGTCGGCCACGGTCGCGCCGAACTTCTCGCCGGCCGCCTGCGCCGCGGCGGCCAGCGGGTCGGAGACCACGAGCTCCTCCACGACGTCCAGCCCGGCGAGAGTCCCCGCGTGGAAGGCGCCGATGCGGCCCAGCCCCAGGATGCCAATGCGCATGATCGAGAGTCCCTTTCGGATGTGCTGAAGAAGCAGGAGAAGCAGGAGAAGCGGGGGAAGTGAGGGGAGAAGGGGGATGGGGCGGTCAGTCCTGGGCGCCTACGACGTTCTGGTCCCAGTCGATCACGGAGCCGGTGACCACGCCGCTGCGGTCGGAGAGAAGGAAGACCACGAAGTCGGCGATCTCGTCGACCTGGCCGAGCTTGCCCATCGGGAGGCGTTCGGCGGCCCGTTCCCGCCAGTCGTCGGCCGCGTCGTGGAACTCGCGCTGGATCGCGTCCTCGCCCTCGGTCTCGGTCCAGCCGATGTTGAGGTCGTTGATCCGGATCCGGTCCCAGCGGTGGGCGTGGGCGGCGTTGCGGGTGAGGCCCGCGAGGCCGGCCTTCGCGGCGGAGTAGGGGGCCAGGAACGGCGGGCCGCCGTGCGCGCAGTTCGAGCCGATGTTGACGATCGTGCCGGGCGCCGTGCGGGCCACCAGGTGCTCGACCACGGCCTGCATGGCGAAGAAGGGGGCCCGCAGGTTGATCGCGATGTGCGCGTCGAAGAGTTCGGGCGAGGTGTCGAGGAGCGAGCCGCGTGAGGTCAGGCCGGCCGCGTTGACGAGGCTGTCGACCCGGCCGTGCGCGGCGATCGCCCGCTCCACGGCGTCGCGCACCTGCGCGGGGTCCGCCAGGTCGGCCCGGACGAACGTCGCGCCGGTCTCCGCCGCGAGCCGCTCGCCGACCTCGGCGCGGCGCCCCGTGAACACGACGGTCGCGCCCTCGCGCAGGGCCGCACGGACGACGCCCGCGCCGACGCCCTGGCTGCCGCCGTTGACGAGGACGACCTTGTCCTCCAGTAGTGCCATGTGAGGGTGTTTCCTTTCGACGGGCTCCGGCGGGCCGTGCCGGGGCCTGTGGCGGTCCTGGCGCAGGGCCTTTCACAGCGCCTTCGCCTCTGCCAGTCTTGGGGCGGCGGTCCCCTCGTACAACCCGCAGCGGACCATCAAAAACCCCTCATCCGGTTCACCGCCGGCCACCCGTCGAGATCCAGGACACACCGCATGGCGCACCCCTACACGATCCGTGAGATCGCCCGTCAGGCCGGGCTGAGCCAGGCCACGGTCGACCGGGTCCTCAACGGCCGGGGAGGAGTGCGCGAGAGCACCGCCCGTGAGGTGCACCAGGCCGTCCGGGACCTGGACCGGCAGCGGACGCAGGTGCGCATCGGCGGCCGTACGTTCATGGTCGACATCGTGATGCAGACCCCGGACCGGTTCTCCACCGCCGTCCGGGAGGCGCTGGAGGCCGAACTGCCGTCCCTGCACCCGGCGGTCGTACGGTCCCGCTTCCACTTCCGGGAGACGGGGCCGGCCGCGGAGATGGTGCGGGTGCTCGACCGGATCGGGCGGCGCGGCTCGCAGGGCGTGATCCTCAAGGCGCCGGACGTCCCGGAGGTCACCGCCGCCGTCGAACGGCTGGTCGCGGCCGGGATCCCGGTGGTCACCTACGTGACGGACCTGCCGGGCAGCCCGCGCTGCGCCTACGTCGGCATCGACAACCGGGCCGCCGGGGCGACCGCCGCGTATCTGCTGCGGCAGTGGCTCGGCGACCGGCCGGGGGCCGTACTGGTGACGATCAGCCGCAGCTTCTACCGCAACGAGGAGGAGCGCGAGATGGGGTTCCGCGGGGTGATGCGGGCGGTCGCGCCGCAGCGGGCCCTCGTGGAGGTCACCGACAGCGACGGCCTCGACGCGACCCAGCGGGACCTCGTCCTCGACGCGCTGGAGCGGGAGCCGGAGATCGCCGCCGTCTACTCCATCGGCGGCGGCAACACCGCGACGCTCGACGCCTTCGCCGCGCTCGGCCGTGCGCCGCATGTCTTCGTCGCCCACGACCTCGACCACGACAACACCCGGCTGCTGCGCGAGCACCGGCTCTCCGCCGTGCTCCACCACGACCTCCGCCAGGACGTCCGCCGCGCCTGCCAAACGATCATGCGCGCCCATCAGGCCCTCCCCGACGAGGGCCCGTTCCTGCCGTCGGCGATCCAGGTGGTGACGCCGTACAACATGCCGCCGGGGGCGGGAGCGGTCACCGGCTAGCGGTCACCGGCCGGCGTCACCGGCCGGCCGGGACGGGCGTCTCGGCCGTGGCGCGGAACGTACGCCGATACGTCAGCGGGGACACCCCGATCGCCGCGTGCAGATGCTGGCGCAGCGACGTGCCGGTGGCGAAGCCGACGTGGCCGGCGATCTCGTCGACCGGGAGGTCGGTGGACTCCAGGAGATGACGGGCGCGGGCCACCCGCTGCTGGACGAGCCAGCGGCCGGGGCTCACGCCGACCTCGTCGTTGAAGCGGCGGGCGAAGGTGCGCAGGCTCATCCGGGCGTGCCGGGCGAGGTCGGCCAGGGCGAGGGGCTCGTCGAGGCGTTCGAGGGCCCACTGCCGGGTGGCCGCGGTGCCGCTGGCCGGATCCTGGGGGACGGGCTGTTCGATGTACTGGGCCTGGCCGCCCTCCCGCCACGGCGGCACCACGCAGCGGCGGGCGACCCGGTTGGCGACCTCGCTGCCGTGGTCCCGGCGCACGAGATGCAGACAGAGGTCGATGCCGGAGGCGGCGCCGGCCGAGGTCAGGATGTCGCCGTCGTCGACGAACAGGACGTCCGGGTCCAGGTCGACCTGTGGGAAGCGGCTGCGGAACAGCTCGGCCAGCGCCCAGTGCGTGGTCGCGGGCCTGCCGTCGAGGAGACCGGCCGCGGCCAGGACGAAGGCACCCGTGCAGATGGACACCACCCGGGTGCCGGGCCTGATCCGGGCCAGGGCCGCCGCCACGGGCTCCGGCAGTTCCGTGGAGACCAGCCGGGCCGCCGCCGGAGAGACGCCGAACGACGGAACGATCACGGTGTCGGCCGTGGACAGCGCCTCGGGGCCGTGCTCGACGGCGATGGCGAAGTCGGCCGCCGAACGCACCGGGCGCCCGTCGACGGTGCAGGTCAGCACCTCGTACAGCCCCTCGGTCGCGTCGAAGATACGGCTCGGGACACCGAGTTCGAAGGGGTAGACCCCGTCGAGGGCGAGGACCGCCACACGGTGCGGGGAGGTCGTACGACCGGTCAGGCGACTCATACGACCAGTGTGGCACGATCTCATCGAATGATGGCCATCGTGCCATTGTCGTGATCGTCGGTCCCCCGCAGGCTGGACGGCATGACCGAAACCACCGTGAACGACACCGGCCGCGACGAGGCCACCATGCGAGCGATGACCCAGGACGCCTTCGGCGGACCGGAGGTACTGAGGGAGGCCGAACTGCCGCGTCCCGTGCCGGGACCGGGCGAGATCCTGGTCCGGGTGCACGCGGCCGGCGTCAACCCGACCGACTGGAAGAACCGTGCCTTCGGACTGTGGCAGCCCGAGCCGCTGCCGGTGCTCGGCTGGGACGTCTCCGGCGTCGTCGAGGAGGTCGGCCTCGGGGTCACCCTGTTCAAGGCCGGCGACGAGGTGTTCGGCATGCTGCCCTACCCGCACGGCGCGGGCGCGTACGCCGAGTACGCCAAGGCGCCCGCCCGGGCCTTCGCCCACAAACCGTCGAACATCGACCACGTCCAGGCGGGTGCGCTGCCGCTGGCCGCGCTCACCGCGTACCAGGCGCTCGTCGACACCGCCGACGTCCGGGAGGGGCAGCGGGTCCTGATCCACGCCGCCGCCGGGGGAGTGGGCCATCTCGCCGTGCAGATCGCCAAGGCGCGCGGCGCGTACGTCATCGGTACGGCCAGCGCCGGCAAGCACGAACTGCTGCGTGAACTGGGCGCGGACGAGCTGATCGACTACCGGACCACGGACTTCGTGGAGGTGGCCGGGGAGGTGGACGTCGTGCTGGACACCCTCGCCGGGGACGTCCGCACGCGATCCGTGGACGTGCTCGGGAAGGGCGGCACCCTCGTCTCGATCCTGCCGCTCGGCGGGGAGGAGGATGCCGAGAGGGCCGCCGCGCGGGGCGCACGGCTGGAGAAGCTGCTGGTCGAGGCCGACCACGGAGGTATGCGGGCCATCGCGGAACTCGTCGGGCAGGGCAAGCTGCGGGCCCATGTCGAGGCGGTCTTCCCGCTCGCCGAGGCGGCCAAGGCGCACGCCCTGGGGGAGACCGACCGGACGACCGGGAAGATCGTCCTCACGGTCGGCTGAAGCCCCGGAGCCGCTGGGGGCGTTGGAACCCCGGTCCGCCGCGTGCGGACCGCCGGGTCCGTCCCGCTCAGCTCGTGACGAGCTCGGCCGTCCGGCGCTCGACGGCCGGCTCGATGGTCACGGTCACCGTCTCGTGCACGGTGGCCGTGGCCCTGGCCGTGGCGGTTGCCGTGGCGGTTGCCGTCGTCGTGGCCGTCGGTTCGGCGGCGCCCTCGCGGTTGCGGAACAGCCAGACGACGTCCCGCCCGAACGACCAGAGCAGCGAGCCCAGGGCCAGCGCGACGAAGCCGAAGCCCGCCGCGTACGGCAGCAGACCGGACGCGGCGACCAGCAGGAACACACCCTGGACCGCGGCGACCGTCTTGCGGGCCATGCTGTGCGGCAGGGAGTTGTTCAGCCACGGGGCGACCTTGGCGGCGGCCACGAAGACGTACCGCATGAGACCGATCAGCAGCACCCACGGGCCCATCGACATGGAGACGTAGACGCTCAGCACCAGGATCAGGAACGCGTCGACCTCCATGTCGAAGCGGGCGCCCAGCGCGGTCGACGTCCCCGTCCGGCGGGCCACCTTGCCGTCGACGCCGTCCAGGATCAGCGCCACGGCGGTCAGGCCCACGAAGAGCGAGACCGGCGGCGAGCTCTGGAAGGAGTCGGCGACCAGCGCGGTCACGGCGCCGACGAGTATCGCCCTGCCGAGCGTGACCCGGTTCGCGGGGCCGAAGGTACGGGTCCGGGTGCGCAGCAGGGCGCGGTTGAGGACCGCCCAGGTGGCGAGCCCGAAGGCCAGCCCGGTCAGCCAGCCCGCCGGGCCCAGTCCGATCGCCGTGCCCAGGAAGGCGAGGAGCAGGACCTGGGCGCCCGCGCCCACGGTCGTCTCCGAGAGCAACAGCCGGCCGTCGTATGTGTTGATCAGGGCCACCGCATACCTTCCGAACGTGTGACAAGTGGATCATCGCCGCGTACCGTGTCCGCGAACTTCCACCGCTGCGTACGTGGCGAACCGCTCGACCGTTCACGGAGACGCACATGAAACCGACAGCCAATGCCTTCTGGCTACGCTCCCCCGGGCAGGGCGAGATCCGTGAGGAGGCCCTCGCGGCGCCCGCCGACGGCGAGGTCCTGGTCCGCGCGCTGTACTCAGGAGTCAGCCGGGGCACCGAGACGCTCGTGTTCCGCGGCCGCGTGCCCGAGAACCAGCGCGCGGCCATGCGCGCGCCCTTCCAGGAGGGCGACTTTCCCGCTCCCGTGAAGTACGGCTATCTCAGCGTCGGTCGGGTGGAAGAGGGGCCCGACGCACTGCTCGGCCGGACCGTCTTCTGTCTGTATCCGCACCAGAGCCGCTACGTCGTTCCGGTGAGCGCCGTCACCGTGGTGCCGGAGTCGGTTCCGGCGGCGCGTGCCGTGCTGGCCGGGACCGTGGAGACCGCCGTCAACGCCCTGTGGGACGCGGCGCCCCTCATCGGGGACCGGATCGCCGTCGTGGGCGGCGGCATGGTCGGCTGCTCGGTCGCCGCGCTCCTCGCGCGCTACCCGGGCGTGCGCGTCCAGCTCGTCGACGCGGACCCGGCGCGCGCCGATATCGCCCGCGCCCTCGGCGTGGACTTCGCGCTGCCCGAGGAGGCGCTGGGCGAGTGCGACCTCGTCGTGCACGCCAGCGCCAGCGAACAGGGCCTCGTGCGCTCCCTCGAACTCCTCGCCGACGAGGGCACGGTCATCGAGCTGAGCTGGTACGGCGACCGCCGCATCGCCCTGCCGCTCGGCGAGGCCTTCCACTCACGCCGGCTCACCGTCCGCAGCAGCCAGGTGGGAACCGTTTCCCCGGCCGGACGCGTCGGACGGACGTACGCGGACCGGCTGGCGCTCGCCCTCGAACTCCTCGCCGACGCGCGCTTCGACGCCCTCGTCACCGGGGAGTGCGCCTTCGAGGAACTCCCGGACGTGCTGCCGAAGCTCGCGAGCGGAGAGCTGCCCGGGATGTGCCACCGGGTGCGCTACGACGTCGAGTGAGCCCCTGAGTTGAGCGTTCCGGTTCGCCCCACCCGCCCCTGAACTGCCCGAACGGAACGCTGACCTCCGAAGAAACCGGAAAACTCGGCTGAACAACGGGTAGGGAGCAGCCGTACTACACGGCATGCCCCGGCCCGGGGGCAGACGTACCGCACTGGAGGGTCGTCCGTTGTTCAGCATCACCGTTCGCGATCACATCATGATCGCCCACAGCTTCCGCGGGGAGGTCTTCGGACCCGCGCAGCGCCTGCACGGCGCCACGTTCCTCGTGGACGCCACCTTCCGGCGCGCCGAACTGGACGACGACAACATCGTCGTAGACATCGGGCTGGCCACCCAGGAGCTCGGTGCCGTGGTGAGCGAGTTGAACTACCGCAACCTCGACAACGAGCCCGCCTTCGCCAACACCAACACCTCCACGGAGTTCCTGGCCAAGGTGATCGCGGACCGGCTCGCCGAGCGGATCCACAAGGGCGCCCTCGGGGAGAACGCCAAGGGCATCGCGAACCTCACGGTCACCCTGCACGAGTCGCACATCGCCTGGGCGAGTTACGAGCGTGCCCTGTGACCGACGTGACCATCGACCGGGCTGTCGTCGGCACCACCGCCCAGGCATCCGGTGCCACGGACGGGGTAAGCGGCGCCCAGGTGAAGGGCGGGGCTCAGGCGAACGGGGGAGAGCACGTGAGGCTCGGCTATGTGCCCGTGCAGAACGCGGCGCTGAAGAACGCCGCGATCATCCCCATGTCGCTGCGTTCCGTGCACTTCGTGATGCCGGGCGGCGTCGACGACCCCACCCGGCCCAGCGGCGGCAACGCCTACGACCGGCGGATCTGCCTCGACCTGCCCGGCTTCGGCTGGCAGGTGCACAAGCACGCGATCGGCGGCAGCTGGCCGCGCCCGGACGAGACGGCCCGCGCCGAACTCGCCCGCACGCTGAGCGAACTCCCCGACGGCACGGTCGTCCTGCTCGACGGGCTGGTCGCCTGCGGCGTCCCCGAGATCATCCTTCCCGAGGCCGAACGCCTCTGCCTGGCCGTGCTGGTGCACCTGCCGCTCGGCGACGAGACCGGCCTGGAGCCCGAACTCGCCGCCGAACTCGACGCCAAGGAGCGCACCACCCTGCGGGGTGTGTCCGCCGTGATCGCGACCAGCGAGTGGGCGGTCCGCAGACTCGTGTCCCACCACGGGCTCGCCCCCGAGCGGGTCCATGTCGCCGCCCCCGGCGCCGACATCGCCCCCCTCGCCTCCGGCACCGACGGCGTCTCCCGGCTGCTGTGCGTGGCCGCGGTCACCCCGCGCAAGGGGCAGCACCGGCTGGTCGAGGCCCTCGCGACCGTCACCGAACTGCGCTGGAGCTGCGTCCTGGTCGGCGGCCTCGACCAGGACCCGGAGTACGTCGACCACATCCGCTCGCTGATCGCGAAGTTCGGCCTGGAGGACCGCTTCCACCTCGCCGGACCGCAGGCCGGCGCGGAACTCGACGCCAGTTACGCCGCCGCCGACCTGATGGTCCTCACCTCCTACGCCGAGACCTACGGCATGGCGGTCACCGAAGCCCTCGCGCGCGGCATCCCCGTCCTCGCCACGGACGTCGGCGGACTCCCCGAGGCCGTCGGCCGCGCCCCCGACGGCGGGGTGCCCGGCATCCTCGTACCGCCGGAGAACCCCGCGGCCATCGCGGCGGAGCTGCGCGGCTGGTTCGGGGAGGCCGACGTGCGGCGCCGGTTGAAGGCGGCGGCGCGCGGACGCCGGGCCGCGCTGGACGGGTGGGCGACCACGGCCCGCAGCCTCGCCCATGTGCTGGGCAGGCTGCGGCACGAACCTCGGAGGGCCGCATGACCACTTCTGCCGATATGACCATGTCCGCGGGCGGGCCCCTGTCGACGGGCGGACCGCTGTCGACGGGCGCGACCGGCTCTTCGGGTACGCCCGCGGCGGCCGGGCCGGTCGGCCCGGCCGGTGTCGCCGCCGGGGCCCCCGTCGGCGGGGTGCTGAGCATGGCGGGACGCGGGGGAGACACGCCGGCGCCCGAGGACCACCAGTACGCGCCGCAGTGGCTGGAGTTGCGCGAGAGCGCCGACGCCGACGCCCGTGCGGTGGATCTGCTCGACCCGCTGCGGATCCGCCTCGCGAACCTGCCCGGTCGTGCCACCGGGCTGACCGTGCACGACCTCGGCTGCGGCACCGGCTCCATGGGCCGCTGGCTCGCGCCCCGACTGGACGGCGCCCAGCGCTGGGTGCTGCACGACCAGGACCCGAACCTGCTGCGGCTGGCCGTCGCGCGGGCGCCGCGCGCCGCCGCCGACGGCAGCCCGGTCACGGTCACCACGCGGCGCGGTGACATCGGCCGGCTGACGGCGGCCGACCTCGACGGGGCCTCGCTGGTGACGGCGTCCGCGCTGCTCGACGTCCTCACCCGCGAGGAGATCGAGGCGCTCGCGGCGGCCTGCGCGGGCGCCGGTGTCCCCGCGCTGCTGACGCTCTCGGTCGTGGGCCGCGTGGACCTCGTCCCCGCGCACCCCATGGACGCCGAGATCGCCGAGGCGTTCAACGCCCACCAGCGCGCGAGCGATCTGCTCGGTCCGGACGCGATCACCACGGCGTGCGAGGCGTTCGCCCAGCGGGGGGCCACGGTCCGGGTCAACCCGAGCCCCTGGCAGCTCGACACGCGGCACACCGCGCTGACCGAGGAGTGGCTGCGGGGCTGGGTCGGCGCCGCCTGCGAGCAGCGCCCCGAACTCACCGAGCGTGCCGAGGCCTACCTCCGCGACCGCCTCGCGGCCAACGCCGCCGGTGAACTCCGCGTCGTCGTCCACCACAGCGACCTCCTGGCGCTGCCCCGACCGACGGGTGGAGCCTCATGACGGCACCGGTGGAGGAGACGGTCGAGACCCATCCACCGACGACGGCCGACCGCATACGCCTGCGCCCACGCGGAGTCCGCGCCCGGGTGAAGGCGGGCGCGCCTGCCGCGCGGGCGAGGGTCCGCGCGCTGACGCCCGGCACGCGCTCCCCCGAACCGCCGCCCACGGCTGCGGCAGCGGCGGCGGGGGTCCCGGTGCAGCGGTCCGGCGAACCGGCGTCCGCCGAAGGCCTCCAGGCGGCCGAGGCGAACGCGGCCGACTCGGCGGTGGCTGACGCGGCCGACGCGGTGGACGCGACCGACGACTCGGCCGGTGGCCGGAGTCGGGGCGGGGTCCCGGCGGCAGGCTCGCGGACAGCGCCGACGTCCCGCCAGGCAGCCCCGGTGCTCGCCGAGGCAGGCCCCGCGTCCCCCGAGGCAGCCCCGGCACTCTCCGAGACAAGCCTCGCGACCCGTGCGGGTTCGCCGCCCGCCGAGGCGAGCGTCGCGGCATCCCCGGCGGGCTCGGCGTCCTCCAAGGAAGCTCGCGTGTCCTCGCCCGTCACGGCGAGCGGTGGTGGGCCCGAGGGCCCCGTCGTGGTGCCCGCCGCGCCGGGCGACGTCGAACCCCCGGCGGTCTCCGTCAAGTTCACCCCCGCCTCCACCTTCGTCCGTGCCCTGCGCACCCACTTCGGCACCCTCGCCGGGACCGTGATCCTCGTGGTCGTGTTCTGGCGGATGGGCACCGGGGTGTTCGTCGACGGGCTGCGGCGGATCGACGGGGGGACGCTCGCGGCGGCTGTCGGGATCGGCGTGCTGACCACGGTGTTCAGCGCGTGGCGGTGGTGCGCGGTGACGCGGGCGCTGGGGCTGCGGCTGCCGCTCGGTCCGGCCGTCGCGGACTACTACCGGGCGCTCTTCCTCAACGCGGCGCTGCCCGGCGGCGTCCTCGGCGACGTGCACCGCGCGGTGCGGCACGGACAGAGCTCCGGCGACATGGGCCGGGGCGTGCGCGCGGTGGTGATCGAGCGCACCGCGGGCCAGTTGGTGCTGGCAGTCGTCGGCGTAACGGTCCTGCTGGTGCTGCCGTCCCCGGTGCTGGAGCAGACCCGCCGCGCGGCCGGTGTGACGGCGCTCGCCGCACTGGGCGCGCTGGCGATCTGGGCGGCGGTCCGCATGGGTCGCAGGCCGAGCGCGTCCGCGGGAGGCCGGGGCCGCAGGATCAGGGCCGTCCTCACCGAGGCGCGCGGCGTGCTGCTGCACCGCGACAGCGGGCCCGCCGTGCTGATCTCGTCCGTGGCGGTCCTGGCCGGATACGTGGCGACGTTCCTGCTCGCCGCCCACGTCGCCGGCTCCGCCGCGACCGCGCGGGAACTGCTGCCCCTCGCGCTGCTGGCCCTGATCGCGATGAGTCTGCCGCTCAACGTCGGCGGCTGGGGCCCCCGGGAGGGCGTCACCGCCTGGTCGTTCGGCGCCGCCGGACTGGGCGCCTCGCAGGGGCTGACCGTGGCCGTCGTCTACGGTGTGCTCAGCTTCGCGGCCGCCCTGCCGGGCGCGCTCGTGCTCGTCGGACGCTGGTACGGCTCCCTGCGGGCCCGCCGTCAGTCGTCCGCGGTGAGCAACGAGAAGTACGCCCCGAAGGATTCCACGAACCCTGCCAGCAACTCCTTCCCCTTCGCGGCGGACGCCAGGGACGGACGGCCGATCACACCGGAATCGGTGTAGGCCGACATACCGAGGGAGAGGAGATGACGGCGGTCGTCGGCAAGGAAATCGGTGGTCTCGTGACCGGGACGGACCAATTCGGGGTGGCAATGCAGAAGTATGGAGGTCTCGATTTCTCCCGCATGCATATCGCTGAGCAACGAGGTCTGTACGCCCGCCCGTTCGCGCGCGGCGTCCCAGTCCTCCATCGCCGGGAAAAGCGCCATTCGATGTCCCGTCGCGGTGGATTCCTGGACGACATTTCCCAGCACATAATTCCCACCGTGTCCGTTCACCACCACCAGCGCCTCGACGCCCGACCCGCGCAGGGACGCGGCGATGTCCCGCACCATCGCGTGCAGCGTCGTCGCGGAGATGCTGACGGTGCCGGGCCAGGCCGCGTGCTCGTGCGAGCAGGCGATGGTCACGGGCGGCAGGAGGTGCACCGGGTACGCGGCGGCTATCTCCCGGGCTATCGCGCAGGCGACCAGCGTGTCGGTGGCCAGGGGCAGATACGGACCGTGCTGCTCGTAGCTGCCGACCGGAAGCACCGCGACCTGCCGGCCCGCCGCCGCCCCCCGCGCCCGGACGTCCGCGGTGGTGTCCGTCGGTACAAGACTCGAACTGCTCATCTTTTCACGGCCTTTCGTCTCTGCTGATGCTCCGTCATTTTCGCATGACGTCAGGACTCACCAGATAGGAACCAGATCATGACAGAAAATGTTGGTGTACTCGGCACGAATGCCCAGTCCTCCGGCGCCGTACGTGTGGTGAACGCCCCCCTGCCCACGACCTACGGCGACTTCGAGGCCGTAGGTTATCTCGACCAGGACCGCGGCGAAGAACAAGTGGCACTCGTGTACGGCGACATCAGCGGTGGTGAGGGAATTCTCATCCGGCTGCACTCGGAGTGCCTGACCGGTGACGCGTTCGGCTCGCAGCACTGCGAATGCGGCGAACAGCTCGACAGCGCGCTGCGCGCGATAGTCGCCGAGGGGCGGGGCGTCCTCGTCTATCTGCGCGGCCACGAGGGCCGCGGGATCGGCCTGCTCGCCAAGCTCCAGGCGATGAAGCTCCAGTCGGAGGGCCTGGACACCGTCGAGGCCAACCTCGCCCTCGGGCTGCCGGTGGACGCCCGTGACTACCGGGTCGCGGCCGAGATGCTGCACGACCTCGGCGTACGGTCGGTCCGGCTGATGTCGAACAACCCGCGCAAGCGGGAGGCGCTGCTGCGCCACGGCATCGAGATCGCCGAGCAGGTGCCGCTGCTCATCACCCCGTGCGAGGACAACATCACCTACCTGCGCACCAAGCGGGAGCGGCTCGACCACTACCTGCCGCACCTGGACGCGGTGGTCCACTCGTCCTGAGCGCCGGGATCCGCGCGGCGGCCGCCTCGGAGGCGACTCCGAACGCCGGCCGCCGCGCCCGCCGGAGGCCCGCGCGCGCTGCCCCTTCGGGCAAGTCCACCGGCGCCCCGCATGAACGTTCGCCCCGGGTGGAAGACCTGACTCCGTCGGGCATCGCGACCACGGTCGGACGAAGGGAGCGTTCGTGATCCGCAGCGCACGGGTCGTCGTCATCGGCGGAGGAGTCATCGGGACGAGCATCGCCTACCACCTGGCCGCCGCCGGAGTGGACGACGTCGTCCTCGTCGAACGCGACGAACTGGCCTCCGGATCGACGGCGAGGGCCGCCGGCGGGGTCCGCGCGCAGTTCTCCGACGAACTCAACATCCAGCTCGGCGCCCGCAGCCTGGAGGCGTTCGGCCGCTTCCGGCAGGAACTGGGCCACGACATCGGCCTGCACCGCGTCGGCTACCTCTTCCTCCTGACGACCCCCGACGAGGTCGCCCAGTTCGAGGCGGGCGTCCAGCTCCAGAACGACCTGGGCGTGCCCAGCCGCATGGTGGACCCCGAAGAGGCCCGGCAGCTCTCCCCGCTGATCTCCACCGAAGGCCTGCTGGCGGCCGCGTTCTCGCCCGACGACGGGCACTGCACCCCCGAGTCCGTGGTCCACGGCTACGCCGCCGGGGCCCGCCGCCACGGGGCGACCGTGCTGCGCAACTGCGAGGTCCTCGGCATCGAGACCTGGCGGGACACGATCACGGCCGTGGTCACGAGCAAGGGCCGCATCGTCACCGACACGGTCGTGTGCGCGGCCGGCGCCTGGTCCCGGTCCGTCGGCGCCATGGTCGGCGTCGACCTCCCGGTGGAACCCCTGCGCCGCCAGATCGCGGTGACGGAGCCGGTCCCCGGACTCCCGCCGAACCTCCCCATGACGATCGACTTCACCAGCAGCCTCTACTTCCACACCGAGGGCCCCGGCCTCCTCGTCGGCATGTCCGACCCCGACGAACGCCCCGGCTTCGCCACCGACACCCACGACCGCTGGATCCCGCGCCTGTACGAGGCCATGCGCCGCCGCGCCCCCTCCCTCCTGGACCTGCGCCGCACGGGCGGCTGGGCGGGCCTGTACGAGATCACCCCGGACCACAACGCCCTGATCGGCGAGGCCGGTTCCTGTTCCCGCTTCCTGTACGCGACCGGGTTCTCCGGCCACGGTTTCCTCCAGGGCCCGGCGGTCGGCGAGGTGGTCCGCGACCTGTACCTGGGCCGCGTACCCTTCGTCGACATCAGCCCCTTGAACGTCGACCGGTTCACGGCCGACGCGCTGCGCCCGGAGGCCAACCTCGTATGACCGATCTGCACTTGTGGCTGCGCCACGAGACCCGCACCACCGAACGCCGCACCCCGATCGTGCCGTCCGACGCCCGGCGGCTGGTCGAGAGCGGCGTACGGATCACCGTCGAGGACTCCCCTCAGCGGATCTTCCCCAGGGAGGAGTACGAGCAGGCCGGCTGCCAGGTCGCGGAGCCGGGCTCGTGGGTGTCGGCGTCGGCGCGCGCGGTGATCGTCGGCCTCAAGGAACTGCCGGACACCCCCGCTGTGCTGACGCACCGTCATATCTTCTTCGGGCACGCCTACAAGGGCCAGCCAGGCGCCGAGGCGCTGCTGCGCAGGTTCGCGGCCGGGGGCGGGGCGCTGCTCGACCTGGAGTACCTGGTGGACGACCAGGGCCGCAGGCTCGCCGCCTTCGGCTTCTGGGCGGGCTATCTGGGCGCGGCCCTCGCGGTGCTGCACCACCGGGGCGCGCTGCGGGCTCCGCTCGTCCCCACGACCAAGGAGGAGATGGAGGCCGAACTCCGGTCCTCGCGGGGTGACTTGACCGCGCTGGTGATCGGCGCGCTGGGACGCAGCGGCCGGGGCGCGCGGACCGCCCTCGGGGAGGCGGGCGTCGAGCCGACCTGCTGGGACCTGGCCGAGACCCGTGATCTGGACCGACCGGCCCTGCTGGCCCACGAGTTGCTGGTCAACACCGTCCTGACGACCAGCCCGGTCCCGCCGTTCCTGACGGACAAGGACCTCGACACACCGGACCGCAGGCTGCGCACCCTCTCGGACGTCACGGTCGACGTCGGCTCACCCATGAACGTCCTGCCCGTCTACGACACGACCACCGAGTGGGACCACCCGGTCCGCCGGCTGCGCGAGCACCCCCCGCTCGATCTCATCGCCATCGACAACCTGCCCTCCCTGCTGCCGCGCGAGGCGAGCACCGACTTCTCGGCCGCGCTGCTGCCGCAGCTGCTGGACTTCGAGACGGGCGGGGCATGGGGGCGCTGCCTCGACCGCTTCCGGCGGGCGAGCGCCGAACTGGGCCTCACAGAAGGGTAGTTGCCCGATGACCGAGGTGGTCCCCGCGAGCGGCACCGTCCACTGGGTCGGTGCCGGACTGTCCACGGGCAGCGGCCTGGCGGCGCTGTGCGACACGGCCGCCCGGGTGCGGCTGTGGCACCGCACCGAGGAGCGCGCCGAGCAGGCGCTGGCCGCACGCGGTCTGACCGGCAGGGCCGAGCCCCGGGCGTACACGCTGCCCGCGCTCGCGGCGGACCTCGCGCCGGGAGACGTGGTGGTCTCCATGCTCCCGGCACCGGACCACGCGCCCCTGCTCGCCGCCTGCGTCGGGGCGCGGGCCCACTTCGCCTGCTCCAGCTATGTCTCGGACGCGGTCCTGGAGCAGGTGCCGGCGGCCGGGGCGGCGGGCGTCACCGTCCTCACCGAGGCGGGCCTGGACCCGGGCGTGGACCACCTCTTCGCGCACAGCCTGATCGACCGGGCGACCCGGGCGATCGGGCCCGAGACCCCCGCCACGTACACCCTCACCTCGTACTGCGGCGGCGTCCCGGCCGTCCCCAACGACTTCCGGTACCGCTTCAGCTGGGCCCCGGCCGGGGTCCTGAACGCCCTGCGCTCACCGGCCCGCTACATCGAGGACGGCGCCGTGACGACGGCCGACCGGCCCTGGACGGCCACCCGCGCCCACGTCGTCGACGGCGAGACCTTCGAGGCCTACCCCAACCGCGACAGCGTCCCCTTCGTCGCCCAGTACGGCCTGCCGTCGGCCTGGACCCCGAGGACCTTCGTGCGCGGCACCCTCCGCCTCGACGGCTGGCTCACCGCCTGGGCGCCGGTCTTCGCGGAACTGGAACACGGCGACGACCGGCGCATCGCGGAGCTGGCCCGTGACCTCGCGGCCCGCCACCCGACCACCGACGCCGACCGCGACCGGGTCGTCCTCGCCGTCTCCCTCGACGTGCGCGCCGACGCGGGCGAGCAGTGGTCCGGCCGCTACCTCCTCGACGCCGTCGGCACCGAGGAGGAGAGCGCGATGGCCCGCCTGGTCTCCCGCCCCCTGGCCCTCGGAGTCGGACACATCCTGGACGGCTCCCTGCCGGCGGGTCTGAACAGGGCGGCGGAGACGGGGGAGCGCTCGCGGGCGGGGCTCGTCGCCGAACTGGCCGAGGCCGGTGTGGAGTTCACCGCGCGCATCGACTAGAGGCGCCGAGCGATGTTCTCAGCCCACCACGGCCTCATGCACCAACCGCTTCAACTCGGGATACACCGAGAACGACGACCGCCGCCGCACCTGCGTCATGAACTGCACCGTCAGATCACGCCGAGGATCCACCCAGAAGATGGTCGTCGCCGCCCCGGTCCAGCCGAACGTCCCCAGGGAGGACGGGGATTCCGTCACCGAGGGGTCGATCACGACGGACACTCCGAGCCCGAAACCGACGCCCACGTTTCCCGGCTGCCGATGGAACGCGCTGCCGTACGTGTGGATGTCGACACCGCCCGGCAGCTGGTTCGTCGCCATCATGTCGACGGACTCGGCGGACAGCAGCCGTACACCGTCGAGTTCACCGCGCCGCCGCAGGAATTCGGCGAACCGGTGGTAGTCCCGGGCGGTGGCGACCATCCCGCCGCTGCCGGACAGGAAGCGCGGCCGGCCGCGTACCGGGAGACCGGGCACGGGCGCGATCGAGCCGTCCTCCTGCTCCCCGTACAACTCCGCCAGCCGCTCCGCCTGTTCGGGCGTCACCTGGAAACCCGCGTCGGTCATGCCGAGCGGTCCGAGGATCCGTTCGGCGAAGAACACGTCGAGGTCCTGGCCCGAGACCACCTCGACGATCCGGCCGAGGACGTTGGTGGAGACGGAGTAGTTCCACTGGGTGCCCGGCTCGAACTGCAGGGGCAGGCGCGCGTACTCCCCGATCGTCTGCGCCAGCGTGGCGCCCGGCCGTACCGAGCTCTCCAGACCCGCGTCGCGGTAGAGCGCGTCCACCGGGTGGTCGTAGTAGAACCCGAAGGTGAGGCCCGAGGTGTGGGTCATCAGATGCCGGACGAGCAGCGGCCGCTCCGCCGGGCGGGTCCGGACGTCGGCGCCCTCGCCGGACTCGTACACACGGGGTTCGGCGAACTCCGGAAGGTGACGGGAGACCGGGTCGTCGAGCGACAGCCGTCCTTCCTCGATCAGTATCAGCGCGGCGACGGACGTGACGGGCTTGGTCATGGAGTACACCCGCCACAGCGTGTCCGTCCCGACGGGCAGCCCCGCCTCGCGGTCGCGCGCTCCGTACGTCGTGAGATGGGCGACGCGGCCGCCGCGGGCGAGGGAGAGGAGGTAGCCGGGCAGGCGGCCCTCGTCGACCTGGAGGGCGAGGTACTCGTCCAGGCGGGCCAGGGTCTTCGGGTCGAGGCCGGCCTCGCGCGGTTCGACCTCTCGGCTCAGTCGTTCCATGGTGGTTCTCCTCCGGTGGCCCGGGTCACGGCTCGCGATCATGCTTGTCGCCTTCACGTTCCTTGTTCTCATCGTTCCGTACTGATCGCGTTCCATCCCTCGCGGGGCGGGCGGGTCGGGGCATTCGCAGGGCGAGAGGCGCACCCAGCGCCGCCACCGCGGCCAGGAACAGCAGCGCCGGGCCCGTGCCCAGCGGCATGAGGGTGGTCGCGGCCGCCACCCCGAGCGCCGGGCCGACGTTCATCGCGGTCTGCTGGAGCCCACCCGCCACCCCGGCCGCCTCCGGCAGAGCATGACGTACGACGACGGCGGTCGCGGTGACCATCAGCGCGCCGAAACCGGCCCCCAGCAGCAGGAACCCGGCCCCGACCAGCACCGTCGACGACCCGGGGCCGAGCCGGGACAGCGCCAGCACACCGGCGGTGAGCAGCACGGTCCCCGCGAGGGCCGTCGGACGGGCGCCCCACCGGCGCAGCAGGACGGCCGACAGCGGCGCCCCGAGCACCATCGTCACGCCGCCGGGCAGCGCGACGAGGCTGGTGCGCAGGGGGTCCAGGCCGAGCACGTCCTGGAGGACGAAGCTGCACACGAACAGCGCGCCCAGCATCGCGGCGGAGGCGGCCACCAGCACCCCGAGCGCCGCGCGCACCGGCGCGGAACCGAGTACGGCGGACGGCAGCAGCGGGTCGGGGGCACGCCGCTCGTGCCGTACGAGGGCGAGGGCGGACGCGGCGGCGATCAGCACGCCGAGCACACCGGTGGCCGTCCAGCCGTGCTCCGGCACCCCGACCAGCGTGTGCACGAGAGCCGCCAGGGTCACGCCGAGCAGCGCGGCGCTGGGCAAGTCGAGCCGGGCGAGCGGGGTCCGCGTCGCGCTTCGCGCAAGCGGGGCGCGCACCGCCAGCGCCAGCAGGCCCATGATCAGGGCCGGTACGACGTTGAGGAAGAACACCGCCCGCCAGCCCAGCCGGTCGACGAGCACACCGCCGACCAGCGGACCGGCCGCCACCGCCACCCCGATGGCACTGGTCCGCAGCGCGATGGGCATGGCCAGCCGGTCGGGCGGGAAGGCCGCCCGCAGCATGCCCAGCGTGGCGGGCTGCAGCAGGGCGCCGAAGACGCCCTGGACCACCCGCAGCCCGATCACCCAGCCCACCCCGGGGGCGCACCCGATCCCGGCGGAGGCCGCGCCGAACCCCAGCACACCCCAGGCGAACACCCGTCGATGCCCGAACCGGTCGCCCAGCCGCCCCGCGAACACCAGCAGCCCGGCCACCGCGATCAGATATCCGGTGCTGGTCCACTGCACCTCGGTGAGCGAGGCGTCCAGGTCGCGCCGCAGGGTCGGCTGGGCGATCGTCAGCACCGTGCCGTCGAGGGCGACCAGCATGGCGCCGAGCACGCTGCTCGCGAGGGTGAGGCGGCGGTGATACGGGGAGACGGACACGGGTCCGTGCCGGTCGACCCCGGCCTCCGTCGTGGGCGCCGTCACCGCTCCTCGCTCCCCAGGTGCGCGTCCAGCGCGGTGTGCAGCAGGGGCGCGAAGTCGTCGGCCCCCGTGGTGAGTTGGAGGCTGCCCCAGGTCCACAGCTGGGCGATGCCGTAGAGGTTCGCCAGCAGGGCGCCCGCGACGAGCCGCGCGTCGGCGTCGGGCCGGGCCCGCCCGACGAGATCCACCAGCAGCGCGAAGATCGGGAGACTGGCGTCCCGTAGCCCCAACTCGTTGCTCTCCAGCAAATCGTGACGGAACATCAGCTCGTGCATGCCCCGGTTGGTCAGCGCGAAGTCCAGGTACACACGCCCCAGCGTCGCGATCTGCTCCCGGGGACCCGCCGTGTCGTCCCCGAGGGCCGCGACCCCCCGGTCCGCCAGCTCCTCGAACCCCCGGCGCGCGATGGCCGACAGCAGCTCCAGGTGCGTGGGGAAGTAGCGGCGCGGCGCCCCGTGCGACACCCCGGCCCGCCGTGCGATCTCCCGCAACGACAGGGCCTGCACGCCCTCCGCCGTCACCAACTCGACCCCGACGTCCACGAGTCGGGACCGCAGCCCCGTGTTGCGTTCTTCCATAGACACTGTCTACCAGGAGGCGGTAGACAGTGTCTACTGCGATATTCGGTTGCCTGTCTGCGGTGACGGTGGATGCAATGTCCGGATGATCACAGGCGAGCCCGGCCCGAGGCGGCACACGGACGACACCGGGGGACCGATCCGGATCGGCGCACTCGCCCCCCTGAGCCCGCCCGGCTGGGCGGAGGCGGGCAGGCACCTGCTCGCCGGTCTCGAAGTGGGCGTGGGCGAGGTCAACGACTCCGGCGGTGTCGCCGGGCGGCCGCTCGAACTGGTGGTCAGGGACACCGCCGCCGACCCGCTGCGGGCCTCGGCGGCCGTGGAGGAACTGGCGCAGCTCGGGGTGGCCGCCCTGGTCGGGGAGTACCACAGCGTCGTCGCCCGCGCCGCCGCGGGCCGGGCCGACGCCCTCGGCCTCCCGTACCTCTGCTCGTCGGCGGTCCTCGACGCGCTCACCGACCAGCCGACGGACCGCGTCGCACGCCTCTCCCCGCCGCAGTCCCGGGGCTGGCGGATCTACGCGGACCACCTCCTCGGCGAGGGACACAGCCGTGTCGCCGTGGTCACCCAGCCGAGCGTCTACTGGGCGGCCGGGACCCGCGTCCTGCGGGACCACCTCGCCGCGTACGGCGGCACCGTCGACGAAATCGACGTCGGCGCGCTCACCCCCGCCGGCGTGTGCGACGCGCTCGCCGACCGGCGCGCGACGGCCCTGCTCCTGCTGGTCGGCCACCCGCACCCGGCGGTGCCGATCGTCCGGGCCGTACGGCGTGACCGCCGCCTCGCCGAGGTACTGATCGGCGCTCCGGCCGGGCAACCGGAGCTCGCCAGTTGGCTGACTTCGCTGGGGGCGGACGGTGCCGGAGTGCCGTTCCTGAGCTACGACCCCGACCGGCTCGGTCCCCTCGGCGCACGGGTCGGGACGGCCCTCGCCGACCGGCTGGGCGAAGCGCCCTCCTTCGTCGCCTTCGAGGGCTACGACACGGTCGCGGTCCTCGCCGAGGCCATGCGCTCGTACGGCACGGACCGGGCGAGCGTCGCCGCGTCCTGGCCGCACGTCACGGTGGAGGGCACCCGCGGCCGGATCAGCTTCTCCCGGGTACCGGGCGTCGGTGTGTGGCAGTGGGCCGGGGCTCCGGTCCAGGTCGTCGACCGGGATCCGGCGGCACCGCATCGGTTGCGGGTCCTGCACAGGGGCTGATCACCTCAGCGCGAGGTCTCCGCGCGTTCGAGCATGCACAGTCTCTTCTCGTCGGGGTCGCCGATGTACGTCCACAGGTCGGGCTTCTTCTTCGTGCCCCGCGTCTCGTACTCGCCCCGTATCCCGCTCGGCGTGAACGTGAGGTGGACCGTCGAGACGGGGTTGTCCGTGCCGACGCCGTTGCGGGTGTCCCGTTCCCAGGTGCCTGTGCCGGGGTTCGGGGCGAGGACGTCGTCGAAGCCGTCGTCGTCGTTGTCGTCGAAGTCTCCGCAGATCTCGGTCGAGGTAAACGTCCCGTCCTCCTTCAGCACCAGACGCCCGCCCCCCTCGTCCACCCACGTGCCCGTGATCTCGGCCGTGCTCATGGTCAGGGGCTTGCCGCCGGGTACGGGGAGCGCGAGACCACTCAGGATCACCAGCCCGAAGGACAGGCCGACCCCGAGCAGGAACAGCACACCGCACCCCGCCGCGCCCACGAGCGGGACGAGCAGGGCGATCCGCCAGCGCCGTCGGCTCGTCTCGGCCGAGGGCCATCCCTGCCAGGGAGGCGGGGTGGCTCTGTAAGGGTCCTCGCCGCGCTGCACATCGTCCCCCTGCGGTGTGGTGCCGCGGAGTCGCGGCGGTGCGATCATCATGCCGCCGAGCCGCGCGCGCCTTCGCGGCGGGGTGGCGCGCGGACCCGGGCACCACGCGGGAGTCCCCGGGCACCACGCGGGAGTCCCCGGGCACCCTCGCGGGCGCCCGGGGACTCGGGGCGGAACCGGGCCGTGGCTCAGGCCGCGACGCGCTCCCGGTCGTTCTTCTCGTGCGGCGCGCGGGTGCCGAGGAGCTCGGTGGGGATCTTGTGCGTCTCGCGGGCGGTGAGGGCGGCGAGGACCGGCGGGACGCACAGGGCGGCGGTGAAGAGGGCCACGGCGAACCAGTCGTCGCCGTCCGGACCGGCGATCTGCGCGGCGAAGGTGACGGCGAAACCGGCGATGGCGAAGCCGATCTGGGTGCCGATGGCCATGCCGGACAGCCGGACCCGGGTGGAGAACATCTCGCCGTAGAAGGAGGGCCAGATGCCGTTCGCGGCGCTGTAGACGACACCGAAGGTGACGATGCCGAGGACCAGGACCAGCGGGTAGGCGCCGGTGGAGATCGCCCACAGGTAGACGAACATCATCACCGCGCTGCCGGCCGCGCCGATCAGGAACACCGGGCGGCGGCCGATGCGGTCGGAGAGCGTGGCCCACAGCGGGATCGCGGCGAGCGCGACCAGGTTGGCGAGCGCGCCCACCCACAGCATCGAGGAACGGGACAGGCCGACCGACTCGCTCGTGCCGTACGCCAGCGCCCACACGGTGAAGATCGTGGAGACCGAGGCGACCAGCGCGCCCGCGATCACCCGGAGCACGTCCGCCCAGTGCTCGCGCAGCAGGATGGCCAGCGGCAGCTTGGCGACGCCCTCGGACTCGGTCTGCTGGGTGAAGGCGGGGGTCTCGTCCAGGGTGCGGCGGATGACGTAGCCGACGACGGCGACGGCGATGCTCATCCAGAACGGGACGCGCCAGCCCCAGGAGAGCAGCTGGTCCTCGGGGAGCGCGGCGATCGGGATGAAGACCAGGGTGGCGAGCAGCTGCCCGCCCTGGGTGCCGCTCAGGGTGAAGCTGGTGAAGAAGCCGCGCCGCTCCGACGGCGCGTGTTCCAGCGTCATCGAGTTCGCGCTGGCCTGCTCACCGGCCGCCGATATGCCTTGCAGGACACGGCAGATCACCAGCAGGACGGGGGCGAGGGTGCCGACCTGGTCGCGGGTGGGCAGGCAGCCGATCAGGAACGTCGACAGGCCCATCAGGATCAGCGTGAAGACCATGATCTTCTTGCGGCCCACGCGGTCGCCGTAGTGCCCGAGGAACAGCGCGCCGATCGGCCGCGCCGCGTACGCGACACCGAACGTGGCCAGCGAGAGCAGGGTCGCGGTGGCCGGGTCGGACTCGTCGAAGAAGACCGTCGGGAAGATCAGGGCGGCGGCGCTGCCGTAGATGAAGAAGTCGTAGTACTCCAGGGCGCTGCCGATCCAGGCGGCCGTGGCGGCCTTCTTGGGCTGGCCGGGAGGTGCGGCGGGGACGGACACGGCGTGACTCCTTCGAGGGATCTCCCCCATGAGAGGGGGGTGAAGCGGAGGAAGGCAAGGCGAGGCGGGGCGAATCACAGCGGGGGGAGGGGCCGGCCCCTGGGGTGACGGGGCGGTCGTGCCGGGCGCTACGCGGCTAATTAACGCACTGGATAGTTAGTAGCGGTTGGCTACGGATGTTGCGCCGACGTTTCCCGGGTGTCAAGAGGTGACGCCGGAGGATCTTGCGGCCGAGACCCGACCGAGACCGTGCGCCCCGCCCCGTGCGCCCTGTCCCGTGCGCCCCGTCCCGTGCGTCTAGCCCCGCGGGCCTCAATCCGCCGCGCGGTCCGCCGTCAGATAGGCGATCACCATGTCGCCCAGCATCTGGCGGTAGTGGTCGCGGCGTCCGGCGTCGATCAGGTCGCGTCCGAAGAGGGCGCCGAAGGTGTGCCGGTTGGCCACCCGGAAGAAGCAGAACGCGCTGATCATCGCGTGCAGGTCGACGGCGTCGACGTCGGCGGTGAACAGGCCCGACTCCTGGCCCGACTCCAGGATCCGGCGGATCACGTCCAGCGCCGGCGAGCCGATCTTGGCGAGCATCTCGGAGGAGGCGATGTGCTCGGCCTCGTGGATGTTCTCGATGCTGACCAGGCGGATGAAGTCGGGGTGCGCCTCATGGTGGTCGAACGTCACCTCGGCGAGCCTGCGGATGGCCGCCACCGGGTCCAGGTGCTCGACGTCGAGCTCCTGCTCCTGTTGCCGGATCACGGAGTACGCCCGCTCCAGCACGGCGGTGAACAGCTGCTCCTTGCCGCCGAAGTAGTAGTAGATCATCCGCTTGGTGGTGCGGGTGCGGGCGGCGATCTCGTCGACCCGGGCGCCGGCGAACCCGGAACGGGCGAACTCCGTGGTCGCGACGGAGAGGATCTCGGCCTTGGTGCGGGCGGCGTCACGGATGCGCCCGTTCGGTCGTGCCGGTTCTTCGACGCTGGTCATCGGGTTCCTTCGGGCGAGTGCGGCCGGTGCCCGTGATTCTAGGAGCTGCGACGACGCTCTTCCCTCGGGAGGGAACGGCTGCTATTACTAACGTACTAGTTCGTACATTAGATCTCGCGGGAGGGCCGCCGTGGCCAAGGACTCGTATCTCGTCGGCCTCATCGGGTCCGGCATCGGGCCGTCCCTCAGTCCCGCCCTGCACGAGCGGGAGGCCGACCGGCAGGGCCTGCGCTATCTGTACCGGCTGATCGACATCGACGACCTCGGCGTCGGGCCGGAGGCGGTGGGTGACCTGGTGCGCGCCGCCCGTGACCTGGGCTTCGACGGGCTGAACATCACCCACCCGTGCAAGCAACTGGTCATCGAGCACCTCGACGGGCTCGCCCCGCAGGCCGCCGCGCTCGGCGCGGTCAACACGGTCGTCTTCGAGGACGGCCGCGCCGTCGGCCACAACACGGACGTCACCGGCTTCGCCGCGTCCTTCGCGCGCGGGCTGCCCGACGCCCCGCTGGAGAAGGTGGTGCAGCTGGGCGCCGGGGGCGCGGGCGCGGCGGTCGCCCACGCCACGCTCACGCTCGGCGCGGAGCACGTCACCGTCGTCGACGCGATGCCCGACCGGGCGACCGACCTCGCCACCTCCCTCAACCGCCACTTCGGCCCGGGTCGGGCCGCCGCGGCCACGCCGGACGCGCTGCCGGTGCTGCTGGGGGCGGCGGACGGGGTCGTCCACGCGACGCCGACGGGGATGGCGGCGCACCCCGGGCTGCCGTTCGCCGCGGAGCTGCTGCGTCCCGGGCTGTGGGTGGCGGAGGTGGTGTACCGGCCGTTGGAGACCGAGTTGCTGCGGGTCGCGCGGGGGGTTGGCTGCGCCACGCTCGACGGCGGGGGGATGGCCGTGTTTCAGGCGGCCGACGCGTTTCGGTTGTTCACCGGGTGTGAGCCGGACGCTTCGCGGATGTTGGCGGACATCGGTGAGTTGGCCGGGGTTGCGGGAGCCCGTAACTAAGCGCCGCGGTGGTCGGTCCGGTGTGTCGGCTGCGGGTCCGTCGCGGCTGGTCGCGCAGTTCCCCGCGCCCCTTACGGGGCGCGCCCCTGCCTCAAGGAGTCACCCCATGCGTACATCCATCGCCACCGTCTCCCTCAGTGGGTCGCTCACCGAGAAGCTCGCCGCTGCCGCGCGGGCCGGGTTCGACGGGGTGGAGATCTTCGAGAACGATCTGCTGGCCAGTCCGCTCACGCCGGAGGAGGTGCGGGCCCGATGTGCGGATCTCGGGCTGAGCATCGATCTCTACCAGCCGATGCGGGACATCGAGGCCGTGCCGCCGGAGGTGTTCGCGGGGAACCTGTGGCGCGCCCGGCACAAGTTCGAGCTGATGGGCCGGCTCGGCTGCGACACCGTCCTCGTCTGCTCCAGCGTCCATCCGCTCGCCGAGGACGACGACGCGCTCGCCGCGTACCATCTGCGCCAACTGGCAGTGCTCGCCGAGGAGTTCGGGATCCGGGTCGCCTACGAGGCACTGGCGTGGGGTCGGCACGTGAGTACGTACGACCACGCGTGGCGCATCGTGGAGGCTGCCGACCATCCCGCGCTCGGGACCTGCCTGGACAGTTTCCACATCCTGGCCCGGGGTTCCGATCCCAAGGGCATCGAGGACATCCCGGGCGAGAAGATCTTCTTCCTCCAGCTCGCCGACGCCCCGCTGATGGCGATGGACGTGCTGCAGTGGAGCCGGCACTACCGCTGCTTCCCCGGGCAGGGCGGCCTCGACGTCACCGGACTGGTCCGACATGTGCGGGCGGCCGGATACGGCGGGCCGCTGTCGCTGGAGGTCTTCAACGACGTCTTCCGGCAGGCCGAGGCGGGGCCCACCGCCGTGGACGCCCACCGTTCGCTGCTGATGCTCCAGGAGGCGGCCGGTATCGCCGCGCTGCCGGAGCGGGTGGTGCCCACCGGCGTCGCCTTCGCCGAACTGGTCACCCCCGACGCCGAACCCGTGGCCGCGCTGCTCGGCGCGCTCGGCTTCGCCCGCACGGCACGCCACCGCAGCAAGCCCGTCGACCTGTGGCAGCAGGGCGAGGCACGGGTGCTGGTCAACACCGGCCCGGCCGCCCGGCGCGACGGCACCCAGCTCGCCGCCGTCGGACTCGAATCGCCGGACCCGGCCGGCGCCGCCCGCCGCGCCGAGGCCCTGCTCGCGCCGGTGCTGCCGCGCCGCCGGGCCGCCGAGGACGCGCCGCTCGACGCGGTCGCCGCGCCCGACGGCACCGAACTCTTCTTCTGCGCCACGGACCGCCCCCAACTCCCCAGCTGGACAAGCGACTTCCGTCCCGTGCCCCACCCCGAACCCGCGGGTCACGTCCGCCGCGTCGACCACCTCGCCCTCACCCAGCCCTGGCATCAGTTCGACGAGGCGGCCCTCTTCCACCGCACGGTGCTCGGCCTCCACGCCAGCGACAGCGTCGACGTCGCCGACCCCTACGGCCTGTTCCGCAGCCGTCCGGTGACCAACGACGACGGCAGCGTCCGGATCGCCCTCAGCGTCGGCCCCGCCCCGACCGACGAGGCGGCCCGCGCCCAGCACATCGCCCTCACCACGGACGACGTCGTCGCCGCGGCCCGCGCCTTCCGCGCGGCCGGGGGCCGGCTGCTGGCCGTCCCCGCGAACTACCACGACGACCTGGCCGCACGGTTCGAGTTCGCCGACGGCGAGCTGGAGACGTACCGGGAACTCGGCATCCTCTACGACCGCGACGCGGACGGCGCGTTCCGCCACTGCTACACCGAGACCGTCGGCCGCGTCTTCTTCGAACTCGTCCAGCGCGACGCCGGGTACCAGGGCTACGGCGCGCAGAACGCGCCCGTGCGCCTCGCCGCCCAGCACGTGCGACGACCGGTCGGTTGAGGGCAGCGGACGGGGAGCCGGAGGCTACTGGCGGCTGACCGTGCGGGTCACCCCCGTGACGACCGTCGTCGCCAGGATCCAGCCGGTGATGACGAGGACGTACGACAGCCACTGCGACCAGCCCTCGGGCGCGTAGGCCCGTTCCTGCCCGAAGTCGATGATCGGCAGGAGCAGGTCGAGGGTGTAGACGACCGGGTTGAACACCGGGGCCTCGTCCGCCTTGAGCGGGCTGGGCGCGCGCACCGCGTACGCCACCGAACCCACCGCCATCAGCGACAGCAGCCAGATCGCCGCGCGCAGCGGACGGAAGCCGTAGCCGACGGTGGCGTCCTGGGCGTACCCCCAGAGCCGTCCGTGCCAGCGGAGCGTGGCGCGATGCCGGCGCTGTTTGGCGAGCTGGACACGCCGCGCGGCGTCGTCGTCGCCGATCCTGCGGTACGCGGCGGTCAACTGCTCGTAGGCGTACGGCAGATACCCCTCCCCGTCGCGCTCCAGCATCGGCAGCCGCCGCTCGGCGGGCACGTGCGGGATCAGGGAGGTGTAGGTGAGGCTGTTCAGGAGGACCTGGTCCGGCAGCTTGTCCGGCTCCACGAACAGCACCTCTATCTGGGCGCGGCGCAGATTCAGGACGCCCTCCACCGGTGGGCCCTCGCGCAGCCAGAGTTCGCTGATGACGCTGCTGCTCACGCGCAGCGCCGTGCCGCCGGGGTTGGACAACCGGGCGTAGGACAGCTCCAGCCAGCCGCCCACGCGTGCCCCGCGCAGCTCGACCTGTCCGCGCACGTCCGCGTGGCGCAGGACGACATCGGACTCGGTGGCGAGGGTTTCCGCGCCGAGGGCGATGCCGCCGGGCCGGTGCAGCCGGGCGCGTCGCAGGTCGACCTTGCCGGCGACGTGGGCGCCGCCGAGCCGGACCTCACCGTCCGCGCGCAGCCCGGGAGCGCACAACTCCTCCCCGATCTCGGCCTGGTTGAGCCGCAGCGCGGGCTCCCCGTCCGGGCCCGTGAACTCGGCGCGTTCCATGAACAGGGTCCCCGAGATCTGCGCCCCGGTGAGTTTCACCGGCCCCCGGAACCGGCACCCCGTCAGCCGCAGCCCGCCGTCCACGCGCGCCCGCGCCGAACGCAGGCCCGGCAGTGTGGACTTGGACAGATTGAGATAGTTGAAGTGCGCGCCCGAGAAGTCGGGGACCTCGTCGAAGTGACAGCCGCTCAGCCGTACGACGCTCTCGACCGTCGCGTACTTCAGCTCCAGCCGGCCGGTGATCCGGGCACCCTCGATCTTGAGGGCGGCCACCTCGCCCTCCTCCTGGGGAGCGGTCAACAGCAACGCCCGCAACACCCGGGCCCGGACGGTCCGTTCGGGCCCCCAGCCGGAGCCGTCCGCGACGGCCCCCTCCTCGACGGTGGTGAGGTCCCCGGCCCCGAAGTCCACCGCCGCGCCGAGCGGAAAGGCGTCCCACACCCGCCGCTCGGCCGCCGTCAGATCGTTGATCATCATCAACGGGAATCTCACCCGCGATGCCTGTACCTGTCAACCACGCCTGGTGCCCCCAGGCTCAGTGCCCCCAGGCACCCGCGTGCGCGCGGTGGGCGTCGGTGAGGCCGTTGGTGAAGAAGCGCTCGTAGTACTCGTTCTCCACGTGGTGGACCTGGAGCCACACGCCCGGGACGTGGATCGCGTCCGTGTGGGCGGGGAAGCGGCCGTGCGTGCGGAGGATGTACTCGCAGATGTCCCGGGCGCACTCGACCACCCGCTCCTCGTACTCACTGGCCTCGGTGAGATAGCGCTGCCCGTAGTCCTCCCGGTAGATCCGGGCGAAGACGTCCCGGTCGGTGTAGACGCCGCCGCGGCCGAACTTCTCCCGGACGATTCCCTCCACCGCCTCCGACATGCTCCCGACCACCGGTGGGCACGCGGCGGCGATCAGGGGGGCGCCGCCGTCGGGGGAGGGGAGCCGGACCGGGTGCGAGCGCACCTTCGCGTACTTCGGCAGCGGGATGTGCCAGCGCCAGATGTCCGCCGGGCGCCAGCGCGGGGTGACGAAGTCGAAACCGAGCATCCTGCCGTACTCCCGGGAGAACTTCGGGTCGCCGAGAGCGATCTGCGGATTGATGGTGGCGTGGATCCAGGCGCCCAGACCCATCGCCTCGGCCGTGAGCATCAGGTTCTGCAGCAGCAGGTCCGCCTCGATCTGGGTGCGCATGGGGCCGAGGGCGCCGAGCGGCAGCTTCAGGTCCCCGTTGAGGAACCCGTTCCGCACCCACTTGCGCACCCCGGCGGCGCGGTAGAAGTTGCGGTCGTCCACGAGCGTCGGACGGGCTCCGTCCGGCTGGGTGAGCAGATACATCAGCGCGTTCACGTACTGGTGGGAGAGGTCGACCACCGGGAACAGCAGTGTCGTTCCGGGCAGGTTGGACAGAAAGCGGTTGGAGTCCAGGTACGCCGGGAAGTCCCGCTTGTCCGGTGCGACGTCGAGGCGGTGGTCCAGGACCTTCACCTTCGCCTCGCGTGCCCGCGCCATCAGCGTCTCGGCGTCGAACGGCTCGTCCGGTGCCGGTGCGAGCCTGCGCAGGAAGTAGGTGCCCGAGTCGTTGACGAGGAAGAAGTGGGTGCCCTGCGCGTTGTCCGGGCTGCCCGCCGTACGGCCCGCCATCGTCAGATTGGGCTTGGACATGATGGGGGTGCCGTCGTTCGGGTCCTCGAAGGGCCGGTCGGGCATGGTGAGGCCGGTGGTGCCGGTGATCGCGATCAGCACCGCCTCCTCCAGCTCCGTCAGGGGCTGCGCCGCGTTGCGGGAGGTGTAGGTCATGGTCCCGGCGGACACCTTGGCCCCCCGGCTCACGCGGTGGGTGCGGCGTCGCCACACGGTCCGCAGCAGTGGACGGTCGAAGAGGTCGGCGAGCCCCGGGTGGGTGGCGGCCGTGGTCGTGCCGGGCTGTTCCTGGAGCGCGAGCTGTTCGCCCGCCCCGGGTATCGCGGAGAGCTCCGGGTTTCCGGGCAGCTCGGAGTGGTTGTCGGTGAACGTCATGCGTGTTTCCCCCGTTGTGGTTCGGACCCGGGGCCTCACACCACCCCGGGCCGTCGTGTCACGGCGTCATGCTGAACCGCCGTCGCTCGTATCGCCGTTGCTCGTGCCGCCGTCACCCGTACCGGTGTTGCCCGTCGTGGGCACCGTCCGCCACGGCGCGAAGGCACTCGCGTCGCGGGGCAGGAGCGGTGCCAGCTCCGGGCAGTGGCGCTGGAGCACCGTGTTCATGCCGCCCTGCTCGACCCAGTCGATGCCGAGCGGTGTGTAGACCTCCGGCCGGTAGTCGACCGTGAGGAACCGGTCGCTCTGCAGCCGTCGGCTGGCCATCAGGACGAAGATCCGGAAGGCGGTGTCGCTGAAGCCGAAGCCCTCCGGCGGGTTCTCCGCGAACAGCCCGACCACGGTGTCGATCTCGTCGACGTCCCGGTAGACGTCCTTGAGCCGGGCCAGCGTCTCGGGGTTCTCGGTCAGCTCCTCGAAGGAACGGATCCGCCCCCGGTGCAGCCCGGCCCGGAAGTCGTTGTAGCGCGGCACCCCCCGCCGACGCGTCCGGACCAGGTCGACGACCGACAGATCGATGATCTCCCCGTCCCGCTCGAAACGCTGGAGCGAGCGCGGGAAGTTGTGCAGGGTGATCGCGCCGGGGTGGGCGATGCCGAACGAGTACAGCGCGTTCGCGAGGCCCGTCTTGCGGATCTGCGCCTCGGCCGCCCCGCCCTGGATGTCGAGGAAGCCCACCGTCTCCAGCCGCCGCCCGAACTGGTGCTCCCGCAGCTCGAAGTCGTCCGGGATCAGCGGATGCATGCGGTAGACGGTGGTGAAGTCCTCCGTCAGCGAGTACGGCGCCGTGTGGTGGTCCGGCAGCGTCTTCGGGATGCCGGTCAGCGAGTGCGCCTCGAACAGCCACAGCCCCAGCTGGTTCAGCCAGTTCCTCGGCGGCCCCGACCAGTTGGTGCGCAACGCGAGGTCGATCGCCTCGGTGTTCAGGATCGCCGGTGTCCACTCCACGGTGTGGATCTTCGCGATCAGCGCGGACACCACGAGCCGGGCCGTCTGGTAGACCTTCTCCTCGCTCATCGTCGGGTACGCGGCCCGCAGCGCGTCGCAGACCGCGTTGTGCTCCCGCGCGAAGAGGGTGTGCATCGCGCTGAGCCCCATCCACCAGCTCTCGTTGAAACCGGTGAGCGGGACGCCGTTCGCCCCGCCCGGCAGATGGCCGTCCTCCAAGCGGAGTTTCGCTCCCCCGTCCGGCTCGCGCAGGAAGCGCGCGGTGCGTTCGTTCTCGCCGTACACCTCGGAGCCGTCCCACCAGTGCGAGGCGGAGTTGGCGAACAGGATCGGCGGGCGGCCGGGCACCTCCAGGCCCTCGTTCTCGGCGAACCGCATCACCCGCTCGGTCGGCCCGCCCGGCACGTTCTGCCAGTACCCGTCGAAGCCGGGCGGCAGCGGCACCTCCACACTGCGCTCGCCGGTCCTGTACCGCCGGTGGTTCACCCAGTCGTGCACCTGGAACTGGATCCACGCCGCCGCCAGCACATTGAGCGACGTCGCCGGCACGAAGCTCTCCCGGTGCAGCAGCTGCCTGCTGACCGTCACCGGGTTCGGTGTGTCGAAGGTGTCCGGCCGGTAGTCCGGCTTCAGGTTCCGTCCGAACGCGGTCCCCACCGCGCCCATCGCCGGCTCCGACAGATCGTTGTACGTCCCGTCGTACGACCGCTCCGTGCGCAGCCGCTCCGGGACCGGCTCCGGCACGGGCTGGGCCTTCGGCGGGGCCTCGCGGACCTCGGTGTCGATCAGGTTCAGCCGGCGCAGCGCCCTCCGCAGGAACACCAGGTTCAGCAGGCTCAGGGACAACGGCAGCCGGTGCCACGGCACGGCACGGTTCAGCAGCCCGAGAGCGGGGCCCACGAGACGGCCGAGCAGCTTGTTGCGCAAGGGTTCCTCGGTGACGAAGCGCTCGCCGAGACGGTGTGCGCCGCTCGCCCGGTACGCGGCCTTCCTGGCCCGGTTGATATGGCCCAATGGCCGGAAGTCATCGGTGGTGTACCAGGGGTTGAAGGTCAGGTCCTCGATCCGTCGCGCCGCCGCCCGCGCCTCGGCCGTGTCCAGCTCCTGCGCGGGGATCGTGAGCCGGGCGATCGGCACCGCCGGCGCCACCGCGTCCTTCCACTCCCCCGCCGCGTCCTCGACCGGGGTGCGCCGCTCGTCCACGTACCGCTGCACGCACAGATCGAACGCCACGTCCGCCTGCCCGAGCCGCCGTGCCAGCTCCCGGTGCAGGAAGTCCGGGTCCCGGCGATCGGGCGCGACCGCCGCCGGTGTGCCGGGCGCGGGCCGCAATAGATACCGCACCGGCCCGGCCTCGCCCCACAGAATGGCGCCCCGGCTCCAATAGGTCTCGTTGGCAAGGGAGTTGACGGTTCGCCGGCCGGCCGCCGTCACATTGCGCCGCATCCGCGCGGCCGTCTTGAGCCCCACCGCCAACGGCAGCTTCACGAACAGCCCGAACGCCTTCCGCAACGGAGTGCGGGCCCCGGCCATGGCCTTGGCGAACGCCACGAACTCCCGGGCGTCGCGCGCGTGCGACACCGGGAAACTGGTCGCCAGCAGGTCATGGCTCACCCCCTCCGACACCCGCACCCGCACCGCAGCGCCCCGCAGATCCGGCGCACCGTCGCCCTGCCGGATCCCACTCGCGTTGGACAGCCGGACGGTCGCCGGATAGTCGGCTCCCGGCTGCGCGAAACCGGTCCGCAACGCCACCGGCAGATCGTCGTGGAACCGCAGCCGGGCGTTCTCCACCCCCAGCGGCGCCTTCGCGTGGAACGCCCGCGTGATCCCGCCGCCCCCGGCCCGCCGGTTCCTGACCTGGACCTGCATCAGCTCCCGGGCCAACCGCTCGAACACGAGCCGCTCGGCCTCGGGGCTGCCCCCGTCGTAGCGCTCGTACCGCTGGTCGCGCCGCTCTGTCTCTGCCATCGCCGTTTCCCCCTACGGACGCGCCGCGTACGCAGGGGCGCTCATGCGCACGCCGTGCATACGGGACAGGGGCCGCACGCTACCGGTGGAGGCGTTCCGGTCACAGCGACAGTTCACGCCATGTACGCATCTGCCGACAATGCTCAAGAACGTCCGGTTCCCCCGCACCCGAGGGGCGCGGGGGAACCGTCCGACCGGCGGTGCCGCTACTTCTCCGTCGCCTCGACCGCGTGGCCACCGAACTGGTTGCGCAGTGCGGCGATCATCTTCATCTGGGGGGAGTCGTCCTGGCGCGAGGCGAACCGGGTGAACAGCGACGCGGTGATCGCCGGCAGCGGCACCGCGTGGTCGATGGCCGCCTCGACGGTCCACCGGCCCTCACCGGAGTCCTCGGCGTAGCCGCGCAGCTTCTGCAGGTGCTCGTCCTCGTCGAGCGCGTTGACCGCGAGGTCCAGCAGCCACGAGCGGATCACGGTCCCCTCCTGCCAGGAGCGGAACACCTCCCGCACGCTGGTCACCGAGTCGACCGCCTCCAGCAGCTCCCACCCCTCGGCGTACGCCTGCATCATGGCGTACTCGATGCCGTTGTGGACCATCTTGGAGAAGTGGCCGGCGCCGACCTTGCCGGCGTGGACATAGCCGTACGGCCCCTCCGGCTTGAGCGCCTCGAAGATCGGCTGGAGCCGCTCGACGTGCTCCTCGTCGCCGCCGACCATCAGGGCGTAACCGTTCTGCAGACCCCACACGCCCCCGGAGACACCCGCGTCGACGAAGCCGATGCCCTTCGCGCCCAGCTCCGCGGCGTGCTTCTCGTCGTCCGTCCAACGGGAGTTGCCGCCGTCGACGACCGTGTCGCCCGGCGACAGCAGCTCCGCCAGCTCGTCGATGACGGACTGGGTGGCGCCGCCCGCCGGGACCATCACCCACACCACGCGCGGCCCGTCGAGGCGCTCGACCAGTTCGGCGAGGCTGCCCACGTCGGACACCTCGGGGTTGCGGTCGTAGCCGATGACGGTGTGGCCGGCGCGGCGGAGCCGCTCGCGCATGTTGCCGCCCATCTTGCCCAGACCGATGAGACCCAGCTGCATCGTTGCCATGTCAGTTCACCTGTTCCATACGAGAGTCGAGCAGAGGCGTGTCAGTCATCGGCGGCGGTCTGCCCGTCGCCCCCGCCGCCGCGCAGGGCGACGGCGTACATCTCGTCGGCGTCGAGGCGGCGCAGCTCCTCGGCGATCAACTCGGAGGTGGCGCGCACCTTCAGGGCGAGGGTGCGGGACGGCTGGCCGGGCAGCGTGAGTGTGGCGAGCGGGCCCTCGGGGCGGTCGATGACGATCTCGCCCTTCGCGGTGCCGAGCCGTACCCCCGTGACCACCGGTCCGGCGGTCAGGACGCGCTCCACGGACACGCCGAGGCGGGCCTCCAGCCAGCGGGCCAGCAGTTCGGCGCTGGGGTTGTCGGCCTCGCTCTCCACGGCGGCCGTGGTGATGGTCTCCTTGGCCTGGTCGAGCGCGGCGGCGAGCATGGAGCGCCACGGCGTGAGCCGCGTCCAGGCGAGGTCGGTGTCGCCGGGGGTGTACGCCGCGACCCGCTGTTCGAGCGCGGCGAGCGGGGTCTCCACGGCGTACATGTCGGTGATCCGGCGCTGGGCGAGCGCGCCCAGCGGGTCCTTCGCCGGGTTCTCCGGCGCGTCGACCGGCCACCACACCACCACCGGCGCGTCCGGCAGCAGCAGCGGCAGGACCACCGAGTCGGCGTGGTCGGACACCTCGCCGTACGTCCGCAGCACGACCGTCTCGCCGGTGCCGGCGTCGGCGCCGACCCGTACCTCGGCGTCCAGGTGCGACTTGGTGCGGTCCTTCGGGGTGCGGGCGTGCCGCTTGATGACGACCAGGGTGCGCGAGGGGTGCTCGTGCGAGGCCTCCTCGGCGGCCTTGATCGAGTCGTACGCGTTCTCCTCGTCCGTCACGATCACCATCGTGAGGACCATGCCCACGGCCGGCGTGCCGATGGCCCGGCGGCCCTGCACCAGGGCCTTGTTGATCTTGCTTGCCGTGGTGTCAGTCAGGTCGATCTTCATGGCCTGCGCCAGCTCCGTCCGTCTTGTGCGAGCATCTCGTCCGCTTCCGCGGGCCCCCAACCGCCCGAGGCGTACTGCGCGGGCCTGCCGTGCCTCGCCCAGTACTCCTCGATCGGGTCGAGGATCTTCCAGGACTCCTCCACCTCCTGGTGGCGGGGGAAGAGGTTGGCGTCGCCGAGCAGCACATCAAGGATCAGCCGTTCGTACGCCTCCGGGCTGGACTCCGTGAACGACTCGCCGTACGCGAAGTCCATCGTGACGTCCCGGATCTCCATCGAGGTACCCGGCACCTTCGAACCGAAGCGCACGGTCATCCCCTCGTCCGGTTGCACCCGGATGACGATCGCGTTCTGCCCCAGTTCCTCCGTGGCGGTGGAGTCGAACGGGGAGTGCGGGGCGCGCTGGAAGACGACCGCGATCTCGGTGACCCGGCGGCCGAGCCGCTTGCCGGTGCGCAGGTAGAAGGGGACGCCCGCCCAACGGCGGTTGTCGATGCCGAGCTTGACCGCCGCGTAGGTGTCGGTGGTGGAGGACGGGTCGATGCCCTCCTCCTCCAGATAGCCGAGCACCTGCTCGCCGCCCTGCCAGCCGCCCGCGTACTGGCCGCGCACGGTGTGCCGGCCCAGGTCCTCCGGCAGCCGCACGGCCTTGAGCGCCTTCAGCTTCTCGGTCAGCAGCGACTCGGCGTCGAAGGCCGCCGGTTCCTCCATGGCGGTCAGGGCCAACAGCTGCAGCAGATGGTTCTGGATGACGTCGCGGGCCGAGCCGATGCCGTCGTAGTACCCGGCGCGACCGCCGATGCCGATGTCCTCGGCCATGGTGATCTGCACGTGGTCGACGTAACTCCGGTTCCAGATGGGCTCGTACATCTGGTTGGCGAAGCGGAGCGCCAGGATGTTCTGGACGGTCTCCTTGCCGAGGTAGTGGTCGATGCGGAAGACCTGCTCGGGGTCGAACACCTCGTGCAGGACCGCGTTCAGCTCGCGGGCGCTCGCCAGGTCGTGGCCGAACGGCTTCTCGATGACCGCGCGCCGCCAGGAACCCTCGGGCGGACTGGCCAGACCGTGCTTCTTGAGCTGCTTGACGACCTTCGGGAACATGCTCGGCGGCACGGAGAGGTAGAAGGCGAAGTTGCCGCCGGTGCCTCGCGAGACGTCCAGTTCCTCGACGGCCTCGCGGAGCCGCTTGAACGCCTCGTCGTCACCGAAGTCGCCCGGGATGAAGCGCATCCCCTCGGCGAGCTGCTGCCAGACCTCCTCGCGGAACTCGGTGCGGGCGTGCTCGCGGACCGCGTCGTGCACGATCTGCGCGAAGTCCTCGTCCTCCCAGTCCCGGCGGGCGAACCCCACCAGCGAGAAGCCCGGCGGCAGCAGACCTCGGTTGGCCAGGTCGTACACGGCCGGCATCAGCTTCTTGCGGGACAGGTCGCCGGTCACCCCGAAGATGACGAGCCCGGACGGGCCCGCGATCTTCGGGAGCCGGCGATCGCCCGCGTCCCGGAGCGGGTTGAGCCACTCGGCGGTCATTCCCCATCAACTCCCTTGCTGTTCGAGGACTTGCTCACCGCGATGTCCGGGTGGTCGGAGCCCCGGCCGTCGGCGGCCGCCACGGTCGCTTCGGTGGTCACAGTGATCATCTTCCTTCAGGTGCGTGCCTCAGCCGTGGACGGCGTCGGGCCGCGTCGTGCGGGCGAGCACGGCCTTCGCCACGGCGACGACGTTCTCGGCGGTGAAGCCGTACTCGGCGAACAGGGTCTTCGCGTCGGCGGAGGCGCCGAAGTGTTCGAGGGAGACGATGCGGCCGTGGTCACCGACGTAGCGGTACCAGGTCAGACCGATCCCCGCCTCGACCGCCACGCGGGCCTTCACGGACGGCGGCAGCACGCTCTCCCGGTAGGCGCGCGGCTGCTCCTCGAACCACTCCACCGACGGCATCGACACCACCCGGGTGCCGACCCCCTCGGCCTCCAGCCGCTCCCGCGCGGCCACGGCCAGCTGCACCTCGGAGCCGGTGGCGATCAGGATCAGCTCCGGGGTCGCGGTCGAGGACTCCTCCCGTACGTAACCACCCTTCGCCGTACGGGAGTCGGGTGCGTATGTGGGTACGCCCTGGCGGGTGAGTGCCAGCCCGTGCGGGGCCGGGTTCGTGGTGTGCCGCTTCAGGATCTCGGCCCAGGCGATCGCCGTCTCGTTGGCGTCGGCCGGGCGGACGAGGTTCAGTCCGGGGATGGCGCGCAGGGAGGCCAGGTGTTCGACCGGCTGATGGGTGGGACCGTCCTCGCCGAGACCGATGGAGTCGTGCGTCCAGACGTACGTCACCGGCAGCTGCATCAGCGCCGACAGGCGGACGGCGTTGCGCATGTAGTCCGAGAACACCAGGAACGTGCCGCCGTAGACACGGGTGTTGCCGTGCAGCGCGATGCCGTTCATCTCGGCGGCCATGGAGTGCTCACGGATGCCGAAGTGGATCGTGCGGCCGTACGGGTCGGCCTCGGGGAGCGGGTTGCCCGCCGGCAGGAACGACGACGTCGTGTCGATGGTGGTGTTGTTCGACCCGGCGAGGTCGGCGGAGCCGCCCCACAGCTCGGGGATCACCGCGCCCAGCGCCTGGAGGACCTTGCCGGACGCGGCCCGGGTCGCCACGGAGGTGCCCTCCTCGAAGACGGGCAGCGCACGCTCCCAGCCCTCGGGCAGGCGGCCCGCGACCACCCGGTCGAAGAGCCGGGCCCGTTCGGGGGAGGCGGCGCGCCATTCGGCGATCCGCTTGTCCCAGGCGGCGTGCGCCTCGGCGCCCCGGTCGAGGGCGCGCCGGGTGTGGGCGAGCACGTCGTCGGCGACGTCGAACGTCTTGTCCGCGTCGAAGCCGAGGACCCGCTTGGTGGCGGCGACCTCGTCCTCGCCGAGCGCGGAGCCGTGGGAGGCCTCGGTGTTCTGCGCGTTCGGGGCAGGCCAGGCGATGATCGTGCGCATCGCGATGATCGAGGGACGCGAGGTCTCCTCCCGCGCGGCCGACAGCGCGTCGTACAGGGCGTGCACGTCGACGTTGCCGTTGAAGGCCGGCTCGATCCGCTGCACGTGCCAGCCGTACGCCTCGTACCGCTTCAGCACGTCCTCGGAGAACGCGGTGGCCGTGTCGCCCTCGATGGAGATGTGGTTGTCGTCGTACAGGAAGACCAGGTTGCCCAGCTTCTGATGGCCCGCCAGGGAGGAGGCCTCGGCGGAGATGCCCTCCTCCAGGTCGCCGTCGGAGACGATCGTCCAGACGGTGTGGTCGAACGGGGAGGTCCCCTCGGGGGCGTCCGGGTCGAACAGGCCGCGCTCGTAGCGGGCGGCCATCGCCATGCCGACGGCGTTGGCGACCCCCTGGCCCAGCGGACCCGTGGTGGTCTCGACCCCGGCGGTGTGCCCGTACTCCGGATGACCCGGCGTCTTCGAACCGTGCGTCCGGTACGCCTTGAGATCGTCCAGCTCCAGCTCGTACCCGGCCAGGTACAGCTGCGTGTAGAGGGTCAGCGAGGTGTGGCCGGGGGAGAGGACGAAGCGGTCGCGGCCGGTCCACTCCGGGTCGGCGGGATCGTGACGCATCACCTTCTGAAAGAGCGTGTACGCGGCGGGCGCCAGGCTCATCGCCGTGCCCGGGTGCCCGTTGCCGACCTTCTGCACGGCGTCGGCGGCCAACAGGCGGGCGGTGTCGACGGCGCGTCGGTCGAGTTCTGTCCAGTTCATCTTCAAGAAGTCCTCGATGAGACGGCGGAAAGGTTTCTGGCGTCTTCAAAAGTAAAAGTCTGACTTTTATGAGGCGAGGTGGCGGTGTGCCAGCCTTCGGTGAAACTGGGACACCGACGACGCGACGGCGAGGACATGACGGACAGAGACTTCCCCGACGGTGACCGGATCAAGACCTTCCCGTTCCCCGCCGACCGCGGCCTCTCCGGCGTCGGCATGCGGATCGGCCCGATGGACGGCCGGGGCCCCTGGCACGCGGACACACCCCTGGACGCGGGCGTACCCCTGGAAGGGGTCCACCGCATCGACTTCCACGTGGTGATGCTGTTCGACGGCGGCCCGGTACGCCACATGATCGACTTCACCGAGTACGAGGCGGTCGCGGGCGAGCTGCTGTGGATACGGCCGGGGCAGGTGCATCGCTTCTCACACGCCACCGAGTACCGCGGGACCGTCCTCACCATGCAACCAGGCTTCCTGCCCCGCGCCACCGTCGAGACGACCGGCCTCTACCGCTACGACCTGCCGCCGCTGCTCCGCCCCGACGAGACCCAACTCGCGGGCCTGCGCGCCTCGTTGACCCAGCTGGAACGCGAGTACGCCGACACCGTCACCCTGCCGCCCGCCCTGCACACCGCCGTCCTGCGGCACTCCCTGACGGCCTTCCTCCTGCGCCTCGCCCATCTCGCCGCCGGCGCCACGGAGGAGGCGCACCGGCTCGACGACTCCACCTTCACCCGCTTCCGGGACGCCGTCGAGCGGGACTTCGCCGTCAACCACAGTGTCAGCGCCTACGCCGACGCGCTCGGCTACTCGCGCCGCACCCTGGTCCGCGCGGTCCGCTCGGCGACCGGCGAGACCCCGAAGGGCTTCATCGACAAGCGGGTCGTCCTGGAGGCGAAGCGGCTGCTGGCCCACACGGACCTGCCGATCGGCCGCGTGGGCGTCGCCGTCGGCTTCCCCGACGCGGCGAACTTCTCCAAGTTCTTCCACCTGCACGCCGGGACCACACCGGTGGCGTTCCGGGCGGAGATGCGATGACACGCGACGAGGGGCGGACCCCACCGCCGTGGAGTCCGCCCCTCGCACAACCCGGCTGTCAGCGGCCGAAGTTGAACCAGTTCACGTTCACGAAGTCCTGCGCCTGACCGCTGGTGAAGGTCAGATACACGTCATGGGTGCCGGTGACCCGGCTCATGTTCGCCGGCACCGTCCGCCATGACTGCCAGCCACCGGTGTTGGCGATCGAGAAACTGCCGACCGGCGCGTTCGACCGGCTGTCGAGCCTGACCTCGACCAGGCCGCTCACCCCCGCGTTGGCGCCGGAGGCCACCCGGGCGACGAACTGTGTCGCGGCCGTGGAGCCGAAGTTCACGTTCTGGAAGAGCGCCCAGTCGCCGTTGGCCAGCGCGCCGATGTTCTGGCCGCCACCGGTGTCGGACGTGGACTCGGTGAGGGTGCCGCTCTGCCCGTTGTACGACTCGGCCTGGATGGCGCTGTACGCGTCCCGGGTGCCCGTCGGCGGCGGGGTGGTGGTGCCCCCGGCGGCCGACAGCACCTGCACGTAGTCGACGACCATCGGCACACCGGAGCGGGTGTCACCGTCGAGCCCGCCGCCGAACGCGTCGGGGAAGGCGCCGCCCATCGCCACGTTCAGGATGATGAAGAACCCGTGGTTGGTGGCGTTGGTCCAGGTGGTCGCGTCGACCTGGTTCGCGTTGACCGAGTGGAACTGGGTGCCGTCGACGGAGAACCGGATCGTCTCCGGGGTCACGGAGCGGTCCCACTCCATGGTGTACGTGTGGAACCCGGACTGACAGGTCGTGCCGGGGCACGCCGTGGAGTTGCCGATGCCGGTCGTCTCGTTGCACGGGCCACCGGGGTTGGTGCCGCAGTGCATGGTGGCCCAGACCTGGTTGCGGCCCTGCACGTTCTCCATGATGTCCAGCTCGCCGACGCTCGGCCAGTTCTGGTAGTTGCCCCGGTAGGGCGCGCCCAGCATCCAGAACGCCGGCCAGTAGCCCTCGGCGGCCGTTCCGGTGACGTTCGGCATCTGGAGCCGGGACTCGACCCGCAGCTTGCCGCCCGCCGGGGGCTGGAAGTCGGTGCGGTTGGTCTCGATCCGGCCCGAGGTCCAGCGGCCGGCCGCGTCCCGGATCGGGGTGATGCGGAGGTTGCCGTTGCCGTCGAGGGAGACGTTGGCAGTGCTGTTCGTCATCGTCTCGACCTCGCCGGTGCCCCAGTTGGCGGGCCCGCCCGGGTACGAAGTCCCGGTCGCGTACTGCCAGTTGGAGGTGTTCACGCCGGTGCCGGCGGCGCCGTTGAAATCGTCGACGAAGACCTGCGTCCAGCCGGCGGGCGGGGTGGGGGCGGCGCCCTGCGCGGTCGTCGCCCACGCCGTGGCCAGCGCCAGCGCGGTGGCCACGGCGAGGAACGCGCGCCGGAGCGGGCGGCGGAGCGGGCGGCGACGTCCTGCGGGTGTTCCGGTGTCGGGTGTGCCGGGGGCTTCACTCATGGCGGCCTCTTCGGTGTACGGAGTGAAAAGCGCGGGTGGGGGGAGCGCTCCGTGGAGTCCCGTCCTGAGAGCGCTCTCAAAGAAGAGCGTGCGGTCAATGTGCGCTCCGGCGCTGCGGGCGTCAAGAGTTAAAGCGGAGAAAGTCCTTGCGGGGGCGCCGAGTTCACGATCTGAAGACGCGCTGTCTCGGCCGGTGACCGGACCCGCTCGCCGATATGACGGGCCGTCAGTCGCCGAAGGTCGACACGGTCGCCCCGGTCTTCATCGGCTCGTCCGGGTTCACCGAGAACGCCATGTTCCCGGCCGTCGCCACGATCGCGTCGTCCACGAGCAGCACCCGGGGCGGGGTCTCGGTCGCGATGTCCCCCGGGTCGTCGAGCGCGTCCGTGCGCCACACCTCGGCGCCCGTCCGGCTGTCCAGGGCCAGCAGCCGGCCGAACCGGTTGGCGAAGTAGATCTCGTCACGGGCCGCCGACACCACCGGCGCGGACAGGTTCTCCATGTCGGTGGTCCGCTCCCACAGCACCTTGCCGCTCGTCGCCGACACGGCGGTGACCGAGCCGCTGGTCCGCACGAAGTACACGACCCCGTCCACGAGCGTCGCCGCGCCCCGCAGCGCGCGCTTCAACGGGATCCGGGTGACCTTCCCGGTGTCCGGGTCCACCCGCAGGAACGCGTCGTACGGCCGCTCGTACCCGGCCTGGTAGACCTCCTCGGTGGTCTCCGCCTTCAGGAACAGCGGCCGTCCGTCGACGGCGCCCAGGGCGAGCGACTTCTCGGGCATCGGGGTGCGTTCCCGAGGAGTGCCGTCGTCCGGATCGAGGCGTACCAGCGTGAACGGGCGGGTGTCGAGGAAGTCGTCGCCCTCCCAGCACAGTTCGTACGGGGCGTCGCCGAGCACCGTGGGGACGCAGTTGATTCCGGCGGGCTCGGACGTCCGCCACAGCTCCTTGCCCGCCGTGTCGTAGGCGATCACGTCGTAGTGGTCGGGTGCGAGGGTGAGGACGCCGCCGTCGAAGAGGGGTGCCACCTCGCTCGCGCTGATGGGCCGGGACCACCGCTGCTTCCCCGTGCGGGTGTCCAGGGCCACCAGGCGCCGCTGCGTGCTGTCGGGTTCCGTGTAGACGAAGACCAGGCCGTCCCGTACGCCGATGGGCCGGGCGGTCTGCGGGAGTTGGCCGTACCGCCATCCCGTCTCGCCGGTGGCGGCGTCCAGCTTCGCGACGAGGAAGCCCGTACCGCCGCAGTACAGGTCCGTGCCGTCCGTCCGGCAGCCCGTGTCGTCGTAGTTGACCGGGATGTAGTCGGCGGGAAGGCCGCTGTCGGCCCGCAGCCGGGTCTGCCACGGCCGCCAGCCCTCGGGGAGCGACGCGGCACGGTAGTCGACAGTGGCGCCGGTGCCGCCGGACGCCGTCGAGGTGTCCTCGGCCCCCGGGTGGAGGAGCAGCGCGGCGGTCAGCGCGGAGACGGTCAGGGCGGCGCCGAGCCCGACGAGCAGCAACCGCCGTCCGCCGCGCGGGCGGGGGAGGCGTCCGCCGACCGGGCGACGGTCCGGCGAACCGCCGTCCGTGGGGCGGCGGTCCGGTGAACCGCCGCTCGTGGGGCGACGGTCCGGCTGCCGGTCGCTCGTGGTCGTGTCGTCGGCCCGAGCGGCGTTCCGTGGGCCGGTGTCGGCCTGGCCGGCGTCGTCCGGGTAGGTCGCCAGATCCGCTTCTTCGCCTGTGCCGGTTGCCGTGCCCGTGCTCTTGTCCGTGCCCGTCTCCGGTATCGGTACCGGCGTCGGCGCGGCGCCCTGCGTGCCGGTGGCCGTGGCGGGCGAGGTCGCGAACTCCAGGAACAGGCCGTGCAGTTCGGTGAGGTCCGGGCGGGTCATCGGGTTCTTGTCCAGGCAGCGTTCGGCGACGGTGCGCAGCGGTTCGGGCACCGCGTCCAGCTTCGGGGCCTCGAACATGACCTGGTAGCCCGCCAGATAGGGGCTCTCCGCCTTGAACGGGCTGTGCCCGCTGGCGGCGTACACCAGCAGCGACCCCAGCGAGAACACGTCCGACGCCTCGGTGACGTCCCTCGGCGAGCGCAACTGCTCCGGTGACATGAACGGCGGCGTGCCGATCACCCGTCCGGTCACCGTGAGCGGCAGGTTGTCGCCGGCGCGGGAGATGCCGAAGTCGATGACGCGCGGGCCGTCCTCGGCCATCAGGACGTTCGCCGGTTTCAGGTCCCGGTGCACGACCCCCGCCCGGTGGATGTCGCGCAGCGCCTCGACGAGCCCCAGCGCGAGGCCCCGGATGCGGGCGCCGCGCAGCGGCCCCTCCTCGCGCACCAGATCGGAGAGGGTCGGACCCGGGACGTACTGCGTCGCCATCCAGGGCCTGGCCGCCTCCGGATCGGCGTCCACCACGGCGGCCGTGAACGCCCCGCTCACCCGCCGCGCCGCCGCGACCTCCTGACGGAACCGGGAGCGGAACTCCTCGTCGTCGCGGTACTGCGCGTGCACCAGCTTGATCGCGACCAGTCGTCCCGACGCGGACCGGGCGCGATAGACGACCCCCATGCCGCCCGAGCCGAGCCGGTCCTCCAGGGCGTATCCGCCTATGACGGTGGGATCGTCGTCCCTCAGCGGCATTTCCCACCACGCTCTTGTCCGTACGACAGCCCCGCACGGAGCAGCCTAGGCGATCGGCGCGGGACCGCCCGACCAGGGGCACCGCGGGACCGCACCGGACCGGTGACCGGGCCCCGTCGGGGCCCGGCTTATTCGATGGCCGCGCGCGACGCGGCCCGTTACCTTCCCCCCATGGCGACGACTGAGGGCATGTGCACGGACCGGTTCAGCGCGGTGCGCGAGGCGTTGGCGGCCTCGTTGGACGACAAGGACGTGGGTGCCTCGGTCGCCGTGTACGTGGACGGTGAGCCCGAGGTCGATCTCTGGGGCGGGTACACCGACATCGACCGCACCGTCCCGTGGCAGCGGGACACCCTCACCCATGTGTGGTCGACCACCAAGACGATGACGGCCCTGTGCGTGCTGATGCTCGCCGACCGGGGCGCACTGGACCTGCACGCCCCGGTGGCGACGTACTGGCCGGAGTTCGCGGCGGCGGGCAAGGAGGACGTACGCGTCAGCCATGTGCTCTCGCACACGGCCGGCCTGCCCCGCTTCGAGGCCCCCACGACGCTGGAGGACCTGTACGACTGGCCGACCGTCACCGCGCGGCTCGCCGCGCAGGCACCGGCCTGGAAACCCGGCACCGAGGCCGGCTACCACGCGATGACCCAGGGCTATCTGCTCGGGGAGATCGTCCGCCGGGTCACCGGCCGCAGTCTGGGCACCTTCTTCGCCGAGGAGGTGAGCGGGCCGCTGGGCGCCGACTTCCACATCGGGCTTCCCGCCGAGCACGACCACCGGGTGGCGCCGGTCATCATGCCGCCCTCCTCGCCGACCCAGGACGGCCCGCCGCCCAACCCGGCCATCCCGGACGGCGCCCCCAACACGACCGCCTGGCGAAGGGCCGAGATCCCGGCCGCGAACGGTCACGGCAACGCCCGCTCGGTCGCCGCCGTCCAGTCGCTGCTGTCCTGCGGCGGCGCGGCGCGTGGTGTGCGGCTGCTGTCGGAGGAGGGGTGCGCGCGGGTCTTCGAGGAACAGTTCGACGGCGTCGACAGCGTCCTGCGTGTCCCGATGCGCTACGGCATGGGCTACGGCCTGAACGGCGGCCAACTGCCCAACCCCCGCACCTGCTTCTGGGGCGGCTGGGGCGGCTCGCTCGTCCTGGTCGACCTCGACGCCCGGATGACCGTGGCGTACATGATGAACCGGATGATCGACGGGGGCCTCGGCGACGAGCGGGGATTCGCGATCCTCGCGGCCGCCTACGAGGGCCTGTCGGCCTGAACTGCCCTGGACCCACGGCACAACCGCATCGACGGCATCACGCACCGGCCCCGGAAGTCCCCCGAGGCCGGTGCGCGGCATGTCACGGACGTCTGGCAAGATCACCCCGCACCCGGTGGAACCAGAACCCCGCGTTCCCCCTCTCCAGAGGCGGAGGACGCGCAGTCGACCACCGCGGCCTCCACCGACCTGCCGCAACAAGCTGTTCATGCCCTGTGCATGGTTCTGCTCCGGGTGCCCCCTTCACCATCGGACCCACGACCACCCGCCGATCACCACCCAGGAGTTCGCATGCCCAGCCGCCGCCGTTTCCTCGCGGGGACCGCCGCCGTCGGCGCGACCGGGGCGGCGGCCGGCTGTGTCGCGCACGACGGACGCAGGGGCGGCGCCCACGATGCCGCCGATCCCGAGGGGAGCCGGCCGTCCGCGCCGGTCGTGCCCGCGGCCCGCACCCCTTCGCAGCGCCCCAACTTCGTGGTCGTCCTCGCCGACGACCTCGGCTACGGCGAACTCGGCTCCTACGGCCAGAAACTGATCGACACCCCGCGCCTGGACGCCCTGGCCGCCGAGGGGCTGCGCTTCACCGACGCCTATGCCGCCGCCCCGGTCTGCGCCCCCTCCCGCTGCTCCCTCCTCACCGGGCTGCACAGCGGCCACGCCACCGTCCGAGAGAACCCCTGGGGCCCGGGTGGCCAGGGCGCGCTGACCGAGCGGGACTTCACCTTCGCCGACGCGCTGCGGGCCCTCGGCTACCGCACCGCGCTCATCGGCAAGTGGGGCTTCGGCCCGGAGCGCCCGAACCAGCCGAGCCACCCCAACTCGCGTGGTTTCGAGCAGTTCTACGGCTATCTCACGCACAGGCACGCGCACGAGTACTACCCGACGTACCTCTGGGACAACGGCGAGAAGCAGGAGATCCCGGAGAACCGGGACGGCGCCCGCGAGGTCTACGCCCCCGACCTCATCGAGGAGCGGGCCCTCGGCTTCGTCGACGCCCACAAGGACGAGCCGTTCCTGCTGTTCCTCGCCCCGACCGTGCCGCACGCCCCGAGCCTCGCCCCGAAGCTCGGCGCGTACGCCGAGGAGCCCTGGAGCCGCCCGGACAAGGCGCACGCGGCGCAGGTCACCGGTCTGGACACCCTGGTCGGCGCTCTCGTCGACCGGCTCAGGGAGCACGGTATCGACCGGCGCACCGTCGTCCTCGTCACCAGCGACAACGGCCCGCACGAGGAGGGCGGCACCGACCCGGACCTCTTCGACGGCAACGGCCCGCTGCGCGGCTACAAGCGCAATCTGTACGAGGGCGGCATCCGCGTCCCCCTCATCGCTTGGTCCCCGCAGCGAGTCCCCGCCGGTACCACCGACCGTCCGACCCCGCTGATCGACCTGCTGCCGACCCTCGCCGAACTCGCGGGCGCGCCCGCGCCGTCGGACATCGACGGGCTCTCCGCGGCTCCCCTGCTGCGGGCCGGCGGCGCCGAGGCCGCCCGCCACGGCCATCTGTACTTCTACCGCAACCACAGCGGCGTCACCCCGCGCGCCGACCGGGTCGACGGCGGCCGGACGCGACGGCTGGCCGAGGCGGTGCGGCGCGGCGACCTCAAGGCGGTGCGGTTCGCCCCCGGCGAGGACCGGACGGCGCCGGACGACCGGTGGCAGGTCGAGCTGTACGACCTGGCCCGCGACCCGGGTGAGCGGAACGACCTGGCGGCGGCCCGGCCCGCCCAGGCCGACGCGCTGGTCCGGCTGATGCGGACCTCCTGGGTGGACGACTACCGGCGCAAGCCCTACGGCGTCACCCTCCACGTGACCCGGCGGGGCGGCACGTTCCTCGTCACCGCGACCTGCGCCAACGGCTCCGCCCGCCCCTGGACCGCCGCACGTCTCGCCCTCACCGCGCCGAACGGCTGGCAGACGCGCGCACTCGGCACGGTCACCGCCGACCGCATCCGCCCCGGCGGACGGTTCGTCGCCCGCTGGGAGGTCACCCCCGCCGCCGACGCCGACCAGGGCCGGCTCACGGCCCGGGCCACCGCCACCCACGCGGGCGCCGCGGTGACGTACACCGCACAGGCGTCGGTCGGGAAGTAGACGGCCGGAAGCGGGGCGACGGGACGCCCGCCGAGCGGCCGGCTCCTCGTCAGGAGGCGGACGTGCCCCGGCCCGGGATCAGCGACCCCCGCCGGGGCGCGTCCGGCTGCCAGCCCAGGGCGCGTGAGATCCCGCGTGCCGCCACCCGTACTGCGGGCGTCAACACCGGTACCTGGGCGCCGGCTTGCGGCACCACGACCGACACGGCGGCCACCACGGACCCGCCAGGCCCGCGTACCGGCGCGGCCACCGACAGCGCGTCCTCGGTGACCTGACGGCTGCTCACCGCCACGCCCGTGCGCCGTACTTCGGCGAGCACCCGGCGCAAGCGGGGCCCGTCCGTGATGGTGTACGGCGTGAAGGAGGCCAACGGCCCCTGGCAGTAGGCCTCCTGGGAAGCCGTGTCCCCGTGGGCGAGGAGCGCGAGGCCCACGCCCGTGGCGTGCAGGGGCCAGCGGGCGCCGACCCGGATGTGGACGCCGACGGCGGAGCGTCCGGAGAGCCACTCGATGTAGACGACCTCGTCCCCGTCGCGGACCGCGAGCTGCACGTTCTCGTGCGTCGCCTCGTACAGGTCCTCCAGGTACGGCAGCGCGATCTGGCGCAGGGCGAGCCCGCGCGGGGCGAGCGCCGCGAGTTCCCACAGCCGGAGCCCCACGTGGTAGATCCCGCCCGCGTCGCGCTCCAGGGCGCCCCACTCGGTGAGCGCGCCGACCAGCCGGTGGGCCGTGGTGAGGGTCAGCCCGGCCCGGCGGCTGATGTCCGTCAGCGAGAGCGCCGGGTGGTCGTGGTCGAAGGCGGCCAGCACGGCGAGCAGCCGGTCGGGCGCGGAGCGGGCGGCTCCCGCGAGCGCGTCGGTGGTCATCGGCATCGTGGCGTCACCCCAGTCCGGCCTCGGCGATCTTCTGCAGCAGCGCGTGGAGCGTCTCGCGTTCGGCGGCGTCGAGGGGCTCCACCAGTTCGTCGGAGACCCGCTGTCCGGCCTCGTCGGTGTCCCGGAGGAAGGACCGGCCGTCCTCGGTGAGCACGACGATACGGCTGCGGCGGTCGTCGGGGGAGGGGCGCCGCTCGGCGAATCCCAGCTTCTCCAGGTCGTCCACCAGCCCGACGATCGCGCTCGGGTCGTAGCCGAGCGTCGCGCTCAGCTCGCGCTGGAGCGCGCCCGGGGAGGTGGCGAGGAAACGCAGCAGCGCGTAGTGCCGCAGCCGGAGGCCCGACTCCTGGAGGGTCGAGTTGAACAGCTGTCCGGACCGCAGCCCCAGCCGGTACAGCAGATAGCCGGTGTCCGCGTGCAGCCCGCGCATCCACGGCTCGTGCGCGTCGATCGAGGCGGCGTCCTGCGTCTGCTGGCGGGCGATGGCGGGCTCCCTGGTCGAGGCCCCGAGCAGGGGCGGCGCGTACGTACCGCACCAGCATGGCGCAACGCCCGGGGAACAACAACTATTGACGTCAACAACTATTGCTCTTAACTTCGATTTCGAAGCCGCTCCGCCACTCGAAGGGACCCACTCGTGTCCAGCATCGATCTCACCGGCAAGGTCGCCGTCGTCACGGGCAGTGGCCGTGGCCTGGGCCTCGCCTACGCACAGGCCCTCGCCGCCGCCGGCGCCTCCGTCGTCGTCAACGACATCGACGAGGCCGTGGCCGAGGCGGCCGTGAAGTCCATCACCGAGGCGGGCGGCAAGGCCGTGGCCGAGGTGGTCCCGGTCGGCACGACCGAGGCCGCCGACCGTCTGGTGGGCCGGGCGGTGGAGGAGTTCGGGCGGCTGGACATCCTGGTCACCAACGCGGGCATCCTCCGCGACAAGGTGCTGTGGAAGATGTCCGACGACGACTTCGACGCCGTGATCACCACCCACCTCAAGGGCACCTTCACCTGCGCCCGCGCCGCCGCGATCCGCATGCGCGAGCAGGGCGAGGGCGGCTCGCTGATCCTCGTGGGCTCCCCGGCCGGCCAGCGCGGCAACTTCGGCCAGACCAACTACGCCGCGGCCAAGGCCGGCATCGCCGCCTTCGCCCGCACCTGGGCGATGGAGCTGGGCCGCGCGAACATCACCGTCAACGCGATCATCCCGGTCGCCGCCACCGCGATGACCGAGACCATCCCGGTCTTCGCCCCGTACGTGGAGGCCCTGCGCGAGGGCAAGCCGTTCCCGGACTTCCTGCGCAAGGGCGAGGGCTTCGGCACCCCCGAGGACTGCGCGGCCCTGATCCCGTTCCTCGCCTCCGAGGCGGCGCGCGGGGTCACCGGCCAGGCCATCGGCATCGGCGGCGACAAGGTGGCACTCTGGTCGCATCCGCAGGAGATCAAGACGGCGTACGCGAACGGCGGCTGGACCCCCGAGGCCCTCGCCGACGTCTGGCCGACCTCGCTGGGCGCCGAGCCGCAGACCGTGGGCATCCCCGCCCCGAAGATCCCGGAGGCGTGATGAGCCAGGCCATGAACGTCGAGGAACTCGTCGCGATCGACGTCCACACGCACGCGGAGGTGTCCTCCAAGGGCAACTCCTCCCTGGACGACGACCTCCACGACGCCTCCTCCGCGTACTTCAAGGTCGAGGGCAAGCGGAAGCCGACCATCGAGGAGACGGCCGCGTACTACCGTGAGCGGAAGATGGCCGCCGTGATCTTCACGGTGGACGCCGAGTCCGCGACCGGCACCGAGCCCGTCCCCAACGAGGAGGTCGCCGAGGCCGCCGCCGCCAACGCGGACGTCCTGATCCCCTTCGCCTCCATCGACCCCTTCCGCGGCAAGGCCGGCGTCAAGCAGGCCCGCCGGCTGGTCGAGGAGTACGGGGTCAAGGGCTTCAAGTTCCACCCCAGCATCCAGGGCTTCTTCCCCAACGACCGCTCGGTGGCGTACGACCTGTACGAGGTCATCGAGGAGACGGGCACCATCGCCCTCTTCCACACCGGCCAGACGGGCATCGGGGCGGGCGTGCCCGGTGGCGGAGGCATCCGCCTGAAGTACTCCAACCCGCTGCACGTGGACGACGTCGCCGCCGACTTCCCGCACCTCAAGATCATCCTGGCGCACCCGTCGTTCCCCTGGCAGGACGAGGCCCTGGCGGTCGCCACGCACAAGCCGGGCGTGCACATCGACCTGTCCGGCTGGTCGCCGAAGTACTTCCCGCCGCAGCTCGTGCAGTACGCGAACACCCTCCTCAAGGACAAGGTGCTCTTCGGCTCCGACTACCCCGTCCTCACCCCCGACCGCTGGCTCGCCGACTTCGAGAAGCTGTCGATCAAGGACGAGGTCAAGCCGAAGATCCTCAAGGAGAACGCCGCCCGTTTGCTCGGCCTGACGAAACCGTAGAGGACGCAGATGGACCTCCCCATGTGCAACGACGGACAGGGGCACAGACATGCGCAATGAGGGACTGGGGTCGTGGCCCGCCCGCCGGGCCCGCAAGACCCCGCAGCGCACCGCGCTGATCCACGGCGACACGAGCCTCACCTACGGGGAGCTGTACGAGCGCACCACACGCCTCGCCCACGCCCTGCGCGCCTCCGGCGTACGCCGCGGCGACCGCATCGCCTACCTGGGGCCCAACCACCCCTCGTACCTGGAGACGCTGTTCGCCGCCGGCACTCTCGGCGCGGTCTTCGTCCCGCTCAACACCCGCCTCGCGGGCCCCGAGATCGCCTACCAGCTGGCGGACTCCGGGGCCAAGGCACTGGTGTACGGCGCCGGGTTCACCGGACTCGTCGCCGGACTGCCCGGCGGCGAGACCGACGTGCGCACGTTCGTGGAGATCGGCACCGAGTACGAGGCGCTGCTCGCGGGGGCCGGCGCCGAGCCGATCGACCAGCCCGTCACCGCCGACGACACCTGCATCATCATGTACACCTCGGGGACAACGGGCCGCCCCAAGGGCGCGATGCTCACCCACGGCAACATCACCTGGAACGCCGTCAACGTCCTCGTCGACCAGGACGTCATCACCGACGAACGCGCCCTGGTCTCCGCGCCGTTGTTCCACACGGCCGGGTTGAACATGCTCACCCTGCCCGTGCTGCTCAAGGGCGGCACCTGCGTCCTGGTCGAGGCGTTCGTCCCGGAGGCCACCTTCGACCTGATCGAACGGCATCGGATCACCTTCATGTTCGGCGTGCCGACCATGTTCGACCAGATCGCCCGGCACCCGCGCTGGGCCGACGCCGACCTGTCGTCGCTCCGGATGCTCTCCTGCGGCGGCTCCCCGGTCCCGACCCCGCTCATCGCCAGGTTCCAGGAGCGCGGGCTCACCTTCCTCCAGGGCTACGGCATGACGGAGGCGGCCCCCGGCACGCTCTTCCTCGACGCCGAGCACGCCGTGAGCAAGGCCGGGTCGGCGGGCGTCCCGCACTTCTTCAGCGACGTACGGGTCGTACGGCCCGACATGACCCCGGTCGACGTCGACGAGCCCGGCGAGGTCGTCGTCCGCGGCCCGCACGTCATGCCCGGCTACTGGGGGCTGCCGGAGGAGACGGCCGCGGTGTTCGCCGACGGCTGGTTCCGCAGCGGGGACGCGGCCCGGGTCGACGAGGACGGCTATGTCTTCATCGTCGACCGCATCAAGGACATGATCATCTCCGGGGGCGAGAACATCTACCCCGCCGAGATCGAGGACCAGCTCCTCGCCCACCCCGACATCGTCGAGTGCGCGGTCATCGGCGTCCCCGACGACAAGTGGGGCGAGGTGCCACGAGCCGTGGTCGTACCCCGCGAGGGCGTCTCGTTGGACGCCGACGAGGTGCTGGCCTCGCTGGCCGGGCGGCTCGCCAAGTACAAGATCCCGAAGTCGGTGGTGATCGCGGACGAACTGCCGCGCACCGCCTCCGGAAAGCTCCTCAAGGCCCGGGTGCGCAAGCGCTACGGCACCAACTCTTAGCTAAGGAACGTCCTATGAGCATCACCGTCAACGGCATCGACGAGCTCAAGAAGCTCGCCGGCAGCGACCTCGGCACCAGCGAGTGGATCGAGGTCACCCAGGAGCGCATCGACACGTTCGCCGACGCGACCGGGGACCACCAGTGGATCCACGTCGACCCCGAGAAGGCGGCCGAGGGCCCCTTCGGCGCGCCGATCGCCCACGGGTACCTGACCCTGTCGCTGTTCATCCCGCTCTTCACCGAGCTGCTGGACGTCGAGGGCGTCTCGACGAAGGTCAACTACGGCCTGAACAAGGTGCGGTTCCCCTCGCCGGTGAAGGTGGGGTCGAAGATCCGGCTGGTGGGCAAGCTGGCGTCCGTGGAGGACGTGCCGGGTGGGGTGCAGATCACCGTCGACGGGACGATCGAGATCGAGGGGGCGCCGAAGCCGGCGGCGGTGCTGCAGAGCCTGTCTCGTTTTTACGCCTGAGCGCCGTAGAACCTGAGGGACGTGGGGGACTGCGGACCGTCGTGGCTGGTCGCGCAGTTCCCCGCGCCCCTAACAGAATCCGCCGCTCAACTCACGTCCACGAAGACCGGGTTCGAGTAGAACCACGTGTCCTCCCACGGGTCGCCGTCGCCCGGGGCGTGGGGGATCGGGCCGTGCGGGTCGACGGACGCGCCCAGGTAGCCGGCACCGTTGCGCTTGCCGTCGCTGCCGCGCAGGCGGAGGTAGAAGGACTCGTCGCCCGCCGTGACCGGGACACGCAGGGTGTACGTGCCCTTGCGACCGCTCACGTCCTTGGTGTGCACGACCCTCGTGTCCGGGGCCTTCCAGACGTCCCGGTCGGTCACCGGACCGCGCACCGCGCCCCGGATGACGTCGACATGGGCCAACTCCGGCAGGATCCCCTTCGGGTTGGCGCGGGACGCGGTCGTCACCGTCACGTTCAGCGTGAGCCTCTCGCCCTTGCGGACGCGCAGCCGGCCGCCCAGGGTGACACCCCGGCCGTGGTCACGGTCGCGCTTGACCCGGACGTCCAGGCCGTCCAGTAGGTGGCCGTGGTCGAGCCAGACGCGGCCCGCGCGCAGGCCCGCCATCACCGAGCGGTATCCGTGGCGGGTGACGCCGACGTGGGTGCGGCTGAACTGGCCGGGCCAGAAGTCGCTGCCCGGCTGCGGGGTGTCGGTGTTCACCGGGTCGGGCAGCTTGCCCGTGTTGTCGAAGTTCTGCCCGGCCGGCCAGTCACCGTTCTTCCAGGTGTCGAAGACGATCCGGTGGGCGTCGGAGTTCGTGGTGATCGAGAACAGCCTGCCCTCGGCCAGCATCGCGTCCCAGAGTCCGCCCACGGTCGCCGTCGACCAGTCGAAGCCGCCGTACGTCAGGTACGCCTCCGCCGGATAACCGGGCCAGGACTGGGCGGAGGGCTTGTTCTCGTACTCGCCCCGGATCGAGGTCGTCCCCCGCCAGCCGGGGATGGCCGCGCCCTGGGCGCCGGGGGCGCCCTCCATGCCGATCATGATCTCGGGTGCCGCGTCGCGCCAGTTGCGCAGTTCGTGCGGGGAGTCGATGCCCAGCCGCAGGGGGTGGTTGGCGAGGACCAGCACGTCGTCGACGTAGCCCGAACGGCGTTGCTGTGCGAGCCACTTGATCGCCTTGACCGCGTGCGCCTCGTTGCGGGCGGTGTCCGCGCCGCCGACGGAACCGTCCGTGTAGCCCAGCAGCTTGCCGTCGTACGCGCGCTCGAAACGGGTGAGCAGGTCGACCTCGTGCCGGCCGGGCGTGGTGAAGACCGTGCAGTGCTCGGCGGCCGGGATGTACCACTCCAGGCCCTGGAAGATCAGCTGTCGAGGGTTCTCGGCGCGGGCCTTCAAGATCTCCTTGTGCTCCAGCGCGGCCCCGAAGTCGGCGTGCCCGAAGTTGGAGTGCTCGGTGAACACCATCCAGTCGAGACCGTACGTCGCGCCCGCCGAGGCGAGTTGGGAGAACGTGTACTTGGCGTCGTGGCTGTAGACGGTGTGGATGTGGTGGTCGCCGACGAGATAGGCGAGCCGCGGGTCCTCGCCCCCGTACGGGCGGGTGCCGGCCGCGGCCGGAGTCGTCAGGGCACCCGTCGCGCCCATCGCGAACGCCGCGCCGAACAGGCCCGCGCCCCGCAGGAGTCCCCGGCGCGACACCCCCTGCGCGTCCAGGTCGGTGGCGGAGACGGACGGATCGGCCCAGGCGGGCAGCTGCTGTTCGGGTGTGCCGGACAGGTCGGACATGGTCTGCGTTCCTTCGCGTCTCAGTGGTTCATGAACGACTTGACGGGCAGCGCCCGTTCGACGACGCGGACGTCACCGAGGCGCCCGTGCAGGATCTGGTCGATCTTCCCGGCGTACTCGTAGCCCCCGAGGATCCAGGGCAGGCCGACGGAGGTGAGCCCCACGGCGGTGGCCTTCGGGTTGCGCACGACCGGGCAGCCCTGGACGTAGAGCGTGGTGTGCCTGCCGTCGTTGACGACCGCGAGGTGCCACCACGTCTCCAGCGGGGTCTCCTGACCCCAGTTGGTCGCGATGCCCTGCTGGTTGAGCGGGCGCACCGCCCACTGCGGCTCCCGATCGTTCGACAGCGACAGCGTGGCGAGCGGCTCGTCCGGGTCGTCGGCGGTCTTGCCGGCCGCGCCGCCCGTGCCGGTCCGGCCGAGGAGACCCGCCCAGGCGTGGTGCGAGGGGTTCCAGTCGGCGGGCAGCCGGTAGAACGCCTCGATGGTGTAACCGTTCCTGAACGTCGCCGAGTTGAGGGGCGCCCCGTCGACCGTCCGCAGGTACGCGCCCGTCAGCGGGGGCTTGCCGCCCTGGAACTCCAGGCTGCCGTGGCCCGGCTGGTCCGGGTGGTGGTCGGCGGACCAGGTGAGGGAGCCGCCGCCGACGGTCACCAGCGTGAGGTCGTTGCCGTGCCCGGAGCGGTCCGGGACGGTGCCGGCGACCTTCGCCCCGTCCTGCTGACCGTCGAACCGCCAGTAGGCGACCGTGCCTGGTATCAGCATCTTCGACGCCGGACGGGCCGCACGGGCGGGCACCGGCGCGAAACCGGAGAACCGCTTCTCGAAGTCGATCTCGACGGTGAACCGGTCGGCGTCGCCGGAGAGTTCGCTCTCCTGCCGCTCCAGTTCGTTGAGCCCCTTCCCGGCCCGGCCCAGGATCCACGGGGAGATCGTCTCCACGTCGATGGTGTTCCGGTCGAGGTCGAAGCGGTAGAGCCGGATCATCGCCGCGCCGCCGAAGTACCGGTTCTGGTAGTTCGTGAGGTGCAGATGGACATCGTTGTCGGCGGCGTTCTTCCGGGTCGCCCGCGCCGCCGGCCAGTAGTGCCCGTTGAGGGTGAGGAAGATCTGGTCGTGGTCCTCGATCAGTTGGTCCCAGAGCGTCTGCCCGTACGCGGACAGGGAGTCGTCGCCGTCGACCAGCTCGTGCGTGGTGAGCACGACCGGGGTTTTCGGGTGCCGGGCCAGGACGTCCTTCGCCCAGGCGAAGCCCTTCGCGGAGAGCCGCCAGTCCAGGGCCAGCACCATCCACTGCCGGCCGCCCGCCTCGAAGAGGTGGAAGGAGTTGTAGCCGTCGGGCGAGGCACCGCCGAAGCTCGGCCCGCCCTTGAAACGGTCGGGCCCGAAGACATCCAGGTAGGGCGTCGGGCCCCGCTGGTCGTCGGTCGACGAGCGCACGTCGTGGTTGCCCGCGAGGACGCTGTAGCCGACGCCCCTGCGGTCCAGGAGCCGGAAGGCCTCGCCGATCGCCCCCATCTCCTGCGCGGTGCCGTTCTGGGTGAGGTCCCCGAGATGCGACAGGAACACGATGTTCTCCTCCTCACCGTGCTCCAGGAGGTACTTCAACGACGCCTCGACGGGCGCCTTGTCGATGCTCGGCCCGTCGAACAGATACTGCGTGTCGGGCATGACGGCGAGCGTGAAGCGACGGCTCGTGCGATCGGGCCGGAAGCGCTCGGGCGCCGCCTGCGCCACGACGGGCAGCGAGACCGTCGCCGCCGCGCCCAGCAGGGCCGTGGCCCGCAGGAAGTTACGTCTGCCCGAGCGGGCCTGGGCAGACTCCTGCCCCGGTTCGTGCGAGGTGCACACAGTGACTCCGTAAGGGTTCGTGGTTCAGAGCGCCCGCAGCGTCCACGACCAGCGGTGGACGCCCGGGGGGACGAGGTACGACGGTGAGGTGTCGGGACCGCACGAGGCGGTGCCCAGCCCCCGGTGCGCCGCGTCGATGCGGACCACACAGCCGGGCCGGGGCACCAACTCGTCGTGGTGCGCGGCCGACGCCAGGTCCTCCGCGCGGTGGCGGGTGACCGAGACCTGCCGGGGGCCGTCCAGCCGTACCGACAGGACATGGGCGTCCCCGGAGAGCGTGAAGTGCCGTACGCCGTGCCGGCCCCCGCTCTCCTGCGGCCGCAGATAAGGGGTGAACAACGCGTCCACGGGGGCCGCGTGGTGGCCGACGGGTGCCCCGGCCGCACGGTCCGGGTAGCTCTCCCAGGGGCCCTGCCCGTACCAGGCGAGGTCGTCCAGACCGTCGACGGTCTCGAAAACCGTGCCGACCCGGGCCACGTCCGTCAGCTCCTCGGGCAGCACGGCCGTCTCCTCGATGAGCACCCGGCCGTCCACCAGCGCCGTGAACGCCTGCTCGTGCTCGACGACGCCCGCACCCGTGCTCCAGCGGGAGCGGACCCGCACCGTGGACCCCTTGCGCTCCACGGCGACCGGCTCGCGCTCCATGCGGTCCAGACCCAGGGCGCGCCAGCGCTCGGCCATACCGCCGAGGACGTCGTTGTCGGTCGGCGCCCGCCACAGGCTCAGCAGCGGCGGGGAGGCCAGCAGCGGGTGCAGCAGCAGCCCGTCCTGGTCCGTCTCCGGCGGCGGGATGTGGCCGAGGTCCTCCTCGGCGCCCACCACCGGTTCGCCCTCCTCCGCCGGGTACCACTGGACCTGCGGGCAGCACACCTCGGTGCCGCGCGGCGCCCAGGGCTCGTCGTCGGCCGTCGTCACCCGCAGCGTCAGCCAGATCTCACCGGCCCCGCCCGCCACCTCGGGCCGGTCGATGACCGCCGAGCCGCCGGGCGGTACGGCGGGCAGCTGGGCCGGCACCGTCCAGGTGCCGCCGTCGGCCGCCGCGAACTCCCACTCGGCCACCAGCCACGAAAGGTCGCGGAAGTGCTGGCGGTTGTGCACCCGCAGGACCCGCCAGGTGCCCTCGCCCTCCACCGACAGCCGCACCGGGGCGGCGATCTCCCGGTGCTCGAACATCACCGGCTTGGGCGTGCGGTCGGGGAGAACGACACCGTCGGCGATGAAGGCGCCGTCGTGGATCGTCTCGCCGAAGTCGCCGCCGTAGGCCCAGCGCAGACCGGGTCCGGCGACTCCGTTCTCGTACAGCCCGGCGCCCCCACGCCCGGCCGGTCGTCCGTCGTTCACACGCTGGAGGATGCCGTGGTCCCAGAACTCCCAGATGAACCCGCCCTGAAGACCTGGGGTTGCCTCGATGGCGGCCCACGTGTCGGCGAGGGTGCCGTTGCTGTTGCCCATGGCGTGCGAGTACTCGCACTGGATCAGCGGCCTGGTCTGCTCGCCCGACAGGGCGTGCGCCACACAGTCCTCGATGGGCGCGTACATCGGGCAGGCGATGTCGGAGGCGTCGTCCGTGGCGGCCCAGTCCAGCTTCGCGGCGCCTTCGTACTGCACCGGCCGGGTCGGGTCGTGGCGGCGCAGCCAGCCCGCCGCCGCGTCGTGGTTCGCCCCGTAGTCGGACTCGTTGCCCAGCGACCAGACGATCACCGACGGATGGTTCTTGTCCCGCAGGACCATGCGGGAGACGCGGTCCACGAAGGCGTTCAGATAGCGCGGGTCGTCGGCGATCTCGTGCGCGTGGTCGTGCGACTCGATGTCCGCCTCGTCCACCACGTAGAAGCCGAGTTCGTCCGTGAGGTCGTACAGGGCCGGGTCGCCCGGGTAGTGGGAGGTGCGGATCGCGTTGAACCCGAACCGCTTCAGCGTCAGCAGGTCCGCGCGCATGTCCTCGTACGACACCGTCCGTCCCGTCAGCGGATGGAAGTCGTGCCGGTTCACACCCCGGATGTAGACGCGTTCCCCGTTGACCAGCAGGTCCCGGCCCCGGATCTCGACGTCGCGGAAGCCGACCCGGTGGTGCGAGGTGTCGGCCACGGTGCCGTCGGCGCGGTGCAGCCGGACGGTGAGGCCGTACAGCTCGGGCGTCTCGGCGTTCCAGGTGCGCACGCCGGGGACGACCGTGCCCAGCCGGGCCTCGCCGAGGAAGTCGGAGACCCGCTCGTCCTCGGCGTTGAGCCGGTCGAACTCCCGGTCCTGGGACAGCTCCAGCCCGTCCAGCTCCGGACCGTCCAACTCCCCGCTGACGTACCAGCCGGGCGGCAGCGCGCCCGTCGCCGTCCCCGCCGCCGAGCGCACCCGGCAGTCCACCCGCAGCTCCCCGTCGCGGTGGGCCCGTACGGTCACGTCCGCGAGATGGAGGGGATCGGTGGCGTACAGCAGCACCGGGCGGGTGATGCCGCCCAGCCACCACTGGTCCTGGTCCTCGATGTGCGAGGCGTCCGACCACTTCACCACGGTGAGCCGCACGGTGGCCCGCGCCCCGGCCCGGACCAGTCCGGACAGGTCGAACTCGGCGGCCAGGTGGGAGTCCTTGGAGACACCGGCCGGCCGTCCGTCCACATGGACGAGCAGCACGCTCTCGGCGGCGCCGACGTGCAGGACGATCCGGCGCCCGGCCCACTCGGCGGGGATGTCGACCTCCCGCTCGTAGACCCCGGTCGGGTTATCGGGCGGGCAGTCCGGCGGGAACTGGCCCCACGGCATACGGACGTTGGTGTACTGCGGCGGGTCCTCCGCCACGTCGAGGGCCCAGGAACCGGGGAGTTCGGCCCAGGACCAGGCGGGCCCGGGCTCCCGCTCGGGCGACGGCAGCAGCTGGAACCGCCACCGGCCGTCCAGCGACACCGCCCCCGCACGCCGGTCCACGGCGTTCATGGGCAGCCGCCCCCAGGAGGTCACCTCGGGTGCGTTCCAGGGGCGCAGGGCGAAGAGTGCGTCGGTCATGACCGTTCCGAAGTCGTCAGGGGCGGGGGAGAGAAGACCGGCCGGGGCAGCACCCGCCCCGGCAGGTTCCAGGCGGGGTCGAGGGGGATCCCGAGGCGGTCCAGGACGGTGGGCGCGATGTCGATGAGACGGGGGGAGTCCAGACGGGTGCCGGGGGAGGTCCCGTACGAGGGAGATCCCGGCTCGGCCAGGACGACGAAGACCTCGCGTTCGGCACGGGTGTCGCCGCCGTGGCCGCCGGTGTCGAGGTGGCCGTGGTCGGTGGTGACCAGGACCGTCCAGTGCTCGTCCGCGCGGCCGGGGGCCGAGCGCCGGGCGGAGATCGCGTCCAGCAGTCGTCCGAGGTGGGCGTCCTGGGCGAGCAGGGCACGGTCGTAGGCCGGGCTGAGCGGTCCCGTGGCGTGGCTGGCCTCGTCGGTGGCGCCGAAGTACACGAACAGCGCGTCCGGGTCGTCCTCGGTGAGCCGGCGCACGGCGGTGTCGGCGACGAGCCGGTCCGCCTCCTCGTAGCCGTCCGACTCCCCGTCGTAGCGCACGCGTTCGCCCACGCCGGGGCCCAGCGTGCCGCGGTCGATCAGCTCCGGCCAGGACACGACGGCCACCGTACGCAGACCGGGTCGCGCGGCTGCGGCCCGGCTGAGGAAGTCGGGGTGACGGGCGTAGTCGGCGCCCGCGAAGTCGTTGCCGGTCACGCCGTGCCGGTCGGGCCACACCCCGGTCAGCACGCTCGACCAGCCGGGACCGGAGTCGGTGTAGGCCATGCTGGTGGACGGCCCGCCCTCGGCCTGGCCGTCCACCTCGCCGTAGGGCAGCAGACCGCGGCCGTGGGCGCCCGCGGCCATAAGGGCGTGCAGCACCGGTGCCGTGGCCGGCGAGCGGGCGAGCCGGTCGAAGCGCACCCCGTCCATGCCCACCACCAGCACCTTGCCGCGTTCGGGCCGCCCGTCGCTCCCGGTGCCCACCACCGCGCCCCTCCGTTCCGCCACCGGCCCGGCTGTCGCCGTACCGCGGTTCAACTGCCCTGGACCGCGCCCTCGGTGGCCCCTGCGATGAAGCCCCGCGCGAAGACGGCGAAGACGATCACCAGGGGGAGGGAGGCCATCAGCACACCGGCCATCACCATGCTGTAGTCGGTGTTGTGGCCGACGTTGAGCTGGGCCAGCTCGACCTGGAGCGTGACGTGCTCGGGGTTGGTGAGCACGATCAGCGGCCAGACGTAGTCGTTCCAGGCGCCGACGAAGGCGTAGATGGCGAGGAAGGACATCGCGGGCCTGATCATCGGCAGCGCGACGTTCCAGTACTGCCGGAGGAACCCGGCGCCGTCGATGCGGGCCGCGTCCAGCAGTTCGTCGGGCACCCCGTTCTCGATGTACTGGCGCAGCCAGAAGATGCCGAAGGCGTTGGAGAGGGCGGGCCAGACCAGCGCCTTGAGCATGCCGACCCAGCCGATCTCCGACATCAGGATGAACTGCGGCAGGACGGCCAGCTGCAGCGGCAGCATCATGAACACCAGGAGCGTGCCGAAGAGGATCTTGCGCCCCGGGAAGTCGAACTTGGCGAAGGCGAAGGCCGCCAGGGAGTCGACGAGCAGCACCAGGACCGTCGTGACACTCGCGATGACGATCGTGTTGAGCATCGACCCGAAGAAGTCGACCGTGTCGAGCACACCCCGGATGTTCTCCAGCAGATGCGAGCCGAAGGTCAGCTTCGGCGGGCTCTTGTAGATGTCCCGGGTGGTGTTGGTCGCCATCACGATCGTCCACACGAACGGGAAGATCGAGATCACGACGGCCAGGATCAGGAAGAGGTGCGGGGACAGGCCCTTGGGGCGGCGCGGCCGCCCGGCGCCCGGGTTCGGCTTCGCGGCCGTGGCCGGCCGGGGCGTGGTGGCGGTCGTCATGCCTTCCTCCCTCGTTGCACGATGCGCCAGTTGATGACGACGAGCACGATGATCAGTACGAAGAAGGCCCACACGATGGCCGCGCCGTAGCCGTAGTCGTTGTCGAGGAAGGCCGATTGGTAGAAGTACAGCAGGGTGGTCAGGCCCGCCTGGCCCGGCCCGCCGAGGTTCTGGTTGGCGGCGTTGCTGGCGAAGAGCACCTGGGGTTCGCTGAAGCTCTGCAGACCGTTGATGGTCGAGATGACGACGGTGAACAGGATGATCGGCCGCATGATCGGAATGGTGATCTGGAAGAACGTGCGGATCGGTCCGGCGCCGTCCATCCTCGCCGCCTCGTAGACCGACTGCGGGATGGCCTGGAGACCGGCCAGATAGATGATCATGTTGTAGCCGGTCCACATCCAGGTCATCAGCAGCCCGATGACCACCTTGATCAGCCACGGGTTGCTCAGCCACGGCACGGGTGAGATGCCGACCGTGCCCAGGATCGCGTTGACCAGACCGAAGTCGTTGCTGAACACCGCGCCGAAGAAGATCGCCACGGCGACGATCGACGTCACGTTGGGCACGTAGAGGGCGATGCGGTAGAAGCCCTTGAAGCGGCGCACCGAGTGCAGCAGCGTCGCCAGCACCAGCGCGCCGAAGAGCGTGGGAACGGTGGACAGGACCCAGATGATCAGGGTGTTGCGGATGGACAGCCAGAAGACCGGGTCGCTCCACAGGAACTCGAACTGCTGGAGGCCCACGAACTCCTTGGTGCCCAGCCCGTCGTAGCGCTGGAAGGCCAGGTACAGCGAGTAGAAGACGGGGACGAACGAGAAGCCGAGGAAGATCAGATAGAAGGGCGAGATCGCGAGGTACTGCCGCCAGTACGACAGCACCCCGCGACGCGTGGGCCGAGCGACGCCCGCGGGCGGGGTGCGCCGCGGGCGGAAGCGGGCCGGGCCCGGCCCGCCACGGTGCTCGGGCACCGTGGCGGGACCGGTCACCGGAGGTGACGACACCTCACTTCACCCCCTGTCGCCTGGCGATCTGCTTGGCCTGGGAGACCGCGTCGTTCCAGGCGTCGTCGGGCTTCTTGCCCTTGGCCTCGATGCTGGTCAGCTCGGCCATGAAGGGGGCCATGACCGCGGAGTCGGCGGGCGCCTCGTAGCTGACGGGGATGGCCTCGGCGGCCGGACCGAAGACCTCGATGATCTTCTGCCCGCCGAAGAAGGCGTCGGGGCCGGTCATGGCCGGCATCGCGTACGTCTCCGGGGAGGCGGGGAAGATGGTGGCGTCGGCGAAGCTCTTGGCGTTGTTCTCCGGGCTGAGGATCCAGCTGATGATCTTGAACGCCTCTTCGGGGTTCCGGCACTGCTTGGGCAGGGTCAGATAGGAGCCGCCCTGGTTGGCCGGTCCGCCGGGGGTCGCGCAGACCCGCCACTTGCCCTTGGTGTTCGGCGCGGCCGACTCGATGTCCAGCGCGTGCCAGGCGGCGCCGACCTCGGTGGTCAGGCTCTTGCCGACGGCGGCGTTCCAGCTCTGGTCGTTGATCTTGGCGTCGAGGCCGAGCGTGTAGGCACGGATCGCGTGGTCCCACGCGGCGCGGATGTGGTCCTGGTCGCCGATGAAGTGGTTGTCCTGGTCGATGAACCGCTTGGTGCCCTGGCCGACCGCGATGCTGAACACCGAGCCCATGTTGTTGATGAGGAAGGTGCCGGGCAGCGCCTTCTTCAGCTCGGTGCCGAGCGCGAAGTAGTCGTCCCAGGTCTTGGCCTCCGCGGCGACCTTCGCCGGGTCGGAGGGCAGCCCCGCCTTCTCGAACTGGTCCGCCCGGTAGAAGAGCGCGGTGGGGCCGATGTCGATCGGGAAGCCGATCTGCTTGCCGTCCTCGGTCTGGGCGAGCTTGGTCTTCCACTCCAGGTACTGGGAGGAGATCTTCTTGAAGCCCAGGTCGTTCAGGTCGAGGAAGCGGTCCGCGTTGGGCAGGAAGGAGGCGATGTCCTCGCCCTTGATGCCGGTGATGTCCGGCACGGAGGAGCCGCCCGCCGCGAGCGTGGTGGTGAGCTTCTGCTTGAAGTCGCCTCCGATGGAGGAACTGGTCAGCTTGATCTGGCTCTTGAAGTGCGTCTTGGCCTCGGCGACCACCTTGTCGCTGAGGGCTCCGCCCCAGTACCACATGGTGAGGTTCTTGCCGTTCTTGGTGCCGCCGGAATCGGAGCCGCCGCCGCAGGCGACGGTCAGGCCGGAGGCGGCCGCGGTGAACACGGCGGCCTGGAGGAAGCCTCTACGAGAAAGGTCCACGGTCACTCCTGTTTGTTCCTGTTCGTGGTACTTCAGGGCTTTTGTTCGTGGGGTCAGTGGGGCCGCGCGGGCGGGGTGACCGGGGCGTGGCGCACCGGTGGGCCGACGTCGGCGGGGATGCGGTCCGCGAGGAAGCCGTAGGCCTGCTTCAGCTCGGGGTCGGTCAGCGAGCGCCACCAGCGCTCGACGCCGTACCAGCCGGGCGCGGCGAGGCCTCCGCCGTGCCGGCCCACGGAGAGTCCGGCGGACAGGACGGCGAACCGCAGCCGTTCCGTCAGGGGCCAGCCGCCGAGGGAGGCGGCGACGAAGCTCGCGCCGAAGACGTCGCCGGCGCCCGTCGCGTCGAGCACGTCGACGTCCAGGGCAGGCACCTCCGCGTACTCCCCGGTCGTCTGGTCCACCGCGACCGCGCCCTCGCCGCCGCGGGTGACCACGGCCACCGGCACCAGCTCGCTCAGGGTGCCGAGCGCGGCGACCGCGCTGTCGGTGCGGGTGTAGGCCATCGCCTCGGTCTCGTTGGGGAGGAAGGCGTGGCACAGGGCGAGTTGGTCGAGCAGGTCGCGCGACCACTGCTGGGTGGGGTCCCAGCCGACGTCCGCGTAGACGAGCGTGCCGTTCGCGGCGGCCTTGGCGAGCCACTCGCGCGGCTCGGCCTCGATGTGCACGAGCGCCGTGCGCGCCTCGGGCGGGTCGCCCATCAGGACGTCCTGCGAGTAGGGCGGTTCCTGGCCGTGGGTGACCAGGGCCCGGTCGTGACCGTGGGCGAGGGAGACGGTGACGGGGGTGTGCCAGCCGTCGGCGGTGCGCGAGAGGGAGAGGTCGACGCCCTCCTGCCCGGCGAGGACCTCACGGCAGTACTGGCCGTAGTAGTCGTCGCCGAAGACCGTGGCCAGCGAGGTCCGCAGGCCGAAACGGGCGGTGGCCACCGCCAGGTTGGCGATGCCGCCCGGACCGCAGCCCATGCCGTCGGTCCAGATCTCCTCGCCGGGTGTGGGCGGCCTGCCCAGCCCCGTGAGTACGAGGTCGTAGAAGAGCAGCCCGGTCAGCAGCACGTCGGGCCGGTCGTCGTCCACGCGTGCACCCTCTCGTCGAGACCTGGGGAAGGCCTTCGAAGATCACTCTTCAAAAGTCTTCAATTTCGGTGCACAGATCGTGCGCGCCTCCGAGAGGTTTGGCAAGAGTCGAGCAGAAGTGAGCATGGATTTGATTGGGAATGACGAGTACTGTTCAGCGCGTGCTGGCAGAGAGACGACACCAACTCATCCTGCGGGCCCTGCGATCTGGCGGGCCGGCGGCGGTCACCGACCTGTCCGAACAGCTCGGTGTGAGCCCCGCCACCATCCGGCGTGACCTCGTCCGGCTGGAGGAGGAGGGGCTGCTCACCCGGGTGCACGGCGGCGCGGTCGTGGACGAGGGCGACCAGCCCTTCGCCGAGGTCGCCGAGGTGCGGGTGGCCGAGAAGGACGCGATAGCGGCGAAGGCCGCGTCGATGGTCCACGACGGCCAGTCCGTGCTGCTCGACATCGGGACCACCGCCTACCGCCTGGCCCGGCAGTTGCACGGCCGCCGCCTCACCGTGATCACCAGCAACCTGGTGGTCTATGAGGAACTGGCCGACGACGAGGGCATCGAACTGGTGCTGCTCGGCGGCATGGTCCGCCGCGAGTACCGCTCCCTCGTCGGCTTCCTCACCGAGGACAACCTCCGTCAACTGCACGCCGACTGGCTCTTCCTCGGTACGAGTGGAGTGCGCCCCGGTGGACAGGTGATGGACACGACCGTCGTCGAGGTCCCCGTCAAACGCGCGATGATCAGGGCGAGCGACAGGGTCGTCCTGCTCGCCGACTCCGCGAAGTTCCCCGGCACGGGGATGGCGAAGGTCTGCGGACCCAGGGAACTCGACGTCGTCGTCACCAACGGGCCGGTGGAGCAGGCCACCCGGGCGTCGTTGGAGGAGGCGGGGGTCGAAGTGGTCACGCCATGACCGCCCCCGGGGCGGGGAGGCTGACACGTGTCGGGCCCCGCCCGCGCACGGTGGCGGAACGGCCCGGACGAGCAGTGTCCGAACGGCCCGCACAAACGCACGATCGGCAAAGGTGGTAGTTGCGTGAAGCTGACGATTCTGGGCGGCGGAGGATTCCGGGTGCCCCTCGTGTACGGGGCGCTCCTCGGGGACCGCGCCGAGGGCCGGGTCACCCATGTCGTCCTGCACGACCTGGACGCCGAGCGGCTCTCCGCCGTCACCCGCGTCCTCGCCGAGCAGGCCGCGGACGTCCCCGACGCCCCCGAGGTGACCGCCACCACCGACCTCGACGAGGCCCTGACCGGCGCTGACTTCATCTTCTCCGCGATCCGCGTGGGCGGCCTGGAGGGCCGCGCGAACGACGAGCGCGTCGCCCTCGACGAGGGTGTCCTCGGCCAGGAGACCGTCGGCGCCGGCGGCATCGCCTACGGTCTGCGCACGGTCCCGGTCGCCGTGGACATCGCCCGGCGCGTGGCCCGCCTCGCCCCCGACGCCTGGGTCATCAACTTCACCAACCCGGCCGGTCTGGTCACCGAGGCCATGTCCCGCCACCTCGGCGACCGCGTCATCGGCATCTGCGACTCACCCGTGGGCCTCGGCCGCCGGATCGCCCGCGTCCTCGGGGCGGCCAAACCGGCCGAGGCCTGGATCGACTACGTCGGCCTCAACCACCTCGGCTGGGTCCGCGGTCTGCACATCGCCGGCCGCGACGAACTGCCCCGCCTCCTCGCCGACCGCGACCTGCTCGGCTCCTTCGAGGAGGGCAAGCTCTTCGGCGTCGACTGGCTCCAGTCCCTCGGCGCGATCCCCAACGAGTACCTGCACTACTACTACTTCAACCGCGAGGCCGTCCGCGCCTACCAGGCCGTCGAGAAGACCCGCGGCGCCTTCCTCAAGGAGCAACAGGCCCATTTCTACGAGGAGATGCGCCGCCCCGACGCCCACGCCCTCAAGGCCTGGGACCGCACCCGCGCCGAGCGCGAGGCCACCTACATGTCGGAGAACCGGGAGACGGCCGGCGCCGGTGAACGCGACGCCGACGACCTCTCCGGCGGCTACGAGAAGGTCGCCCTCGCCCTGATGCGGGCCATCGCCCGCGACGAGCGCACCACCCTCATCCTCAACGTCCGCAACAAGGGCACCCTCACGACCCTCGACACCGAGGCCGTCATCGAGGTGCCCTGCCTGGTCGACGCCAACGGGGCCCACCCGGTCTCCGTCGCGCCCCTGCCGGACCACGCCACCGGCCTGGTCTGCGCGGTCAAGGCCGTCGAGCGCGAGGTCCTGGCGGCGGCCGAGGCGGGTTCCCGCACCACCGCCGTGAAGGCCTTCGCCCTGCACCCCCTGGTGGACTCCGTCAACGTGGCCCGCCGTCTGGTCGAGGGTTACACGGCCGTGCACCCTGGCCTGGGGTACCTGAAGTAGGCTCCCGCCCGGAAAGCGCTTTCCGACCTGTCCCGTCCCTGCCTCTCCACCCGCTCCCGCACCGCCCTCTCTGGAGACCTCACATGCATGACGAACGCCGCCGGATCGAGGAACGCGTAGAGCGCGTCCACACCCAACGCATCAAGCCCGCCGTCTACGCGGCCTCCGTCCCCTTCGAGGTCGCGGCCTGGCAGGCGCCGGGCGAACCGGTCCCCTTCGAGGAGGCCGCGGCCGCCTCGTACGCCCCGTTCGCCATGGACACCCCCTGGGGCCCGCCGTGGGGCACCACCTGGTTCCGGATGCGCGGACAGGTCCCCGCCGAATGGGCGGGCCGCCGCGTCGAGGCCGTCATCGACCTCGGCTTCGTCGGCGACTGGCCGGGCAACCAGGCCGAGGCCCTCGTCCACCTCGCCGACGGCACCCCGCTGAAGGCCGTCAACCCGCTCAACCAGTACGTGCCGATCGGCAACCCGGTCCGGGGCGGCGAGAGCATCGACTACCTCGTCGAGGCGGCCTCCAACCCCGACATCCTCGCCGACAACTTCTCCAAGATCACCCCGCTCGGCGACATCCTCACCGCCGGCGACAAGCCGCTCTACACCTTCCGGCGCGCCGACATCGCCGTCCTCGACGAGGAGGTCTTCCACCTCGACCTGGACCTCCAAGTGCTGCGCGAGCTGATGGTCCACCTCGGCGAGCACGAGCCCCGCCGCCACGAGATCCTGCACGCCCTGGACCGGGCCATGGACGCCGTCGACCTCGACGACGTCTCCGGCAGCGCCACGGCCGTCCGCGAGATCCTCGCCCCGGTCCTCGCCAAGCCCGCCCACGCCAGCGCCCACACCATCTCCGGTGTCGGCCACGCCCACATCGACTCCGCCTGGCTCTGGCCGATCCGCGAGACCAAGCGCAAGACCTCCCGCACCTTCTCCAACGTCACCGCGCTGGCCGACGAGTACGAGGACTTCATCTTCGCCTGCTCCCAGGCCGTGCAGTACGAGTGGGTGCGCGACAACTACCCGCAGGTGTGGGAGCGGATCAAGAAGGCCGTCGACAAGGGCCAGTGGGTCCCGGTCGGCGGCATGTGGGTCGAGTCCGACGGCAACCTGCCCGGCGGCGAGGCCATCGCCCGCCAGCTCGTCCACGGCAAGCGGTTCTTCATCGAGCACTTCGGCATCGAGACCAAGGGCGTCTGGCTGCCGGACTCCTTCGGCTACAACGCCTCCTACCCGCAGCTCGCCAAGCTCGCCGGCAACGACTGGTTCCTCACCCAGAAGATCTCCTGGAACCAGACCAACCGCTTCCCCCACCACACCTTCTGGTGGGAGGGCATCGACGGCACCCGCATCTTCACCCACTTCCCGCCGGTCGACACCTACAACGCCCGCTTCAGCGGCGAGGAGATGGACCGCGCGGTCCGCAACTACCAGGAGAAGGGCGCCGGTACGCGCTCCCTGGCCCCCTTCGGCTGGGGCGACGGCGGCGGCGGCCCCACCCGCGAGATCATGGAACGCGCCCGCCGCCTCGCCGACCTCGAAGGCTCCCCGAAGGTCGTCGTCGAACACCCCGACGAGTTCTTCGCCAAGGCCCGCGCCGAGTACGAGGACGCCCCCGTCTGGAACGGCGAGCTGTACCTCGAACTCCACCGCGCCACCTACACCTCCCAGGCCCGCACCAAGCAGGGCAACCGCCGCAGCGAGCACCGGCTCCGCGAGGCCGAGCTGTGGGCGACGACGGCCGCGCTCCACGCGCCGGACTACGACTACCCGTACGAGAAGCTCGACCGCCTCTGGAAGACGGTCCTCCTCCACCAGTTCCACGACATCCTGCCGGGCTCCTCGATCGCCTGGGTGCACCGCGAGGCGGAGGCGGAGTACGCACGGGTGGCGAAGGAGCTGGAGGAGCTGACGCGGGAGGCCGTCGCGGCGCTCGGCGGCGGTGACCCGCGTGTGTTCAACACCAGCCCGCGCGACCGTGCCGAGGTCGTCCGCACGGCCGGGGGCGCGCCCGTGTACGTCACGGTTCCCGCGAACGGCAGCGCCCCCTCACCCCCGCCGAACCCCCGCACCCCGTCACCGTCTCCGGCCGCGTCCTCGACAACGGCCTGGTCCGGGTCGAGATCGCCGAGGACGGCACCCTCGCCTCGGTCCGCGACCTGGTCGCCGACCGCGAGGTCCTCGGCGACAAGGGCAACCTGCTGCGCCTGCACACCGACCTCCCCAACTACTGGGACGCCTGGGACGTCGACAAGCACTACAGGAACCGCTACACGGACCTGCTGGACGCCGATTCGATCACCGTGGTCGAGGAGGACCCCCTCCTCGGGGCCATCCGCGTCGAGCGCGCGTTCGGCAAGGGCTCCCGCATCACCCAGACGATCACCCTGCGCGCCGGCAGCCCCCGGATCGACTTCGAGACGGACATCGACTGGCACGAGGCCGAGAAGTTCCTCAAGGCCGGCTTCCCCATCGACGTCCGCGCCGCCCACTCCTCCGCCGAGATCCAGTTCGGCCACATCCAGCGCCCCACCCACACCAACACCAGCTGGGAGGCGGCCCGCTTCGAGGTCTCCGGCCACCGCTGGGTGCACGTCGGCGAACCCGGCTACGGCGTCGCGGTCATCAACGACTCGACGTACGGCCACGACGTCTCCCGCACCGTCCGCGAGGACGGCGGTACGACCACCACGGTCCGCCTCAGCCTGGTCCGCGCCCCGCGCATCCCGGACCCCGAGGCCGACCAGGGCAGGCACCGCCTCACGTACTCGCTCCTCCCCGGCGCGAGCATCGAGGACGCGGTCGCCGAGGGCTACGCCCTCAACCTGCCGCTGCGCGTCGCGGACGCGGCGGGCGCCCCCGCACCGGTCGTGTCCGTGGACGGCGAGGGCGTCACCGTCGAGGCGGTCAAGCTCGCCGACGACGCCTCCGGCGACGTCGTGGTCCGCGTCTACGAGTCGAGCGGCGGCCGGGCCCGGGGCGTCCTGCGCACCGGCTTCCCGCTCGCCGGGGCCCAGCTCACCGACCTGCTGGAACGCCCCCTGTCGGAGGCGGCCACGGACGGCGACGGCGTCCCGGTGACACTGCGCCCGTTCGAGGTGCAGACGCTGCGGCTGGCGGTTCTTCCCACGAAGAATTAAGGAACCGGTAAATCGGCTGGTCGCGGCGGGTGCACCGCCCGCCGCGACCACTGCGCGTTCCCTCCACGACACCTGGAATTCGCCCACTGCCCCTGTGATACGGGGCAACGCGACAGTGCGAAGAAAGTTGTGAGGTGTCATCGTGCGAGATCCGCGCATGTCCGTGATCGGCAAGGGGCTCAGGCGCCGTGGCAGGCTGATCGCCGAGGCGGTGAGCCCGCCGCGCAAGCCGCTGAACGCCGTGCCCGCGCCCCGGACCGACAGCGCGCCCGCCGAGGCGCCGTACGTCGCCCCGCGCGCGACCCGGCTGGTGGACGCCCCGGTCTTCGTCCTGTCCTCGGTGCGCTCCGGCTCGACGCTGCTGCGGGTGATCCTCAACAGCCACAGTCAGATCCGCGCGCCGCACGAGATGCACCTGCGGACCGTCCACGTCCATCTCTCCCGGGACTTCACCGGGGACGCGATGAAGGCGCTCGAACTCGACAAGACCGAGCTGGAGCACGTCCTGTGGGACCGCATCCTCCACCACGAGCTCACCCGCAGCGGCAAGCAGGTCATCGTCGACAAGACCCCGCCCAACACGCTGATCTGGCCACGGCTGCACCGATGTTGGCCGAACGCCCGCTATCTGCTGCTGCTGCGTCACCCCGGGGCGGTGGTGCAGTCCCTCACGAGCCGTCGCACCGACCCCGACCACGAGGCGATCCGCGCGGAGGTCCTCGCCTACAGCGAGAAGCTGGAGGAGGCCCGGTCGAACCTTCCCGTGCACGTGATCCGGTACGAGGAGCTGACGGCGGAGCCGGAGAAGGTCACGCGGGGCATCTGTGAGTACCTGGGGGTGGAGTGGGAGGCGGGGATGCTCGACTACGGCAGCCAGGACCATGGCGCCTTCCGTCCCCAACTCGGTGACTGGTCCACCACGATCAAGTCCGGCCGCATCCAACCGGCCCGCCCCGCGGACCCGACAGCGGAACTCCCACCCCGCCTCCAGAAACTGGCCGAAGCCTGGGGCTACACCCCCTGACCTTCCTCGCCCCCGCCGCCCCTACCCGTCCCATCCCCAGGGGCCGCGCGCCCCTTCGCCCCCCGCGTCAAAGACTCGGGGCTCCGCCCCGGACCCCGTTCGCGCAGTTCCCCGCGCCCCTGAAAGGGGCGCGGGGAACTGCGCGAGAAGCCCCACCGGGCGGACGGCTGGGGGTCGAAGGGGCGCAGCCCCTTCAGGATGGGACGGGTAGGGGCGGCGGGGGCGAGAAGGCTCAGACGGCGAGTGGCCGGTCCGCGGCGGTCGGCTTGCAGGCCACCGGCGGCGCCACAGCCACCGGCCGCGCATCCACCGCGACGGCCACCTCGGCGACCGGCACCTCGGCCACAGGCACCTCCGCCACCTGATGCGGCAACGACACCGGCCGCACCGGCCGCGGCCCCGACACCACCGTGTAGTCCTGCCCCAACCGCGCCGGCAGCACCTCCCCCGGCTCCTCGCCGAGCGCCAACCGCACAGCCGCCCACGGCGCGTTGATCCCGCACAGCGCGAGCTGGTGCAGCCCACCCGCCGGACGCGTGTTGACGTCCATCAGGACCGGCTCGTCGCCGTACATCCGGAACTGGATGTTCGTCAGGTAGTGCAGCCCGAACCGCTCCGCGATCCGCCGCGCCGGCTCGATCCACGCGGGATGGAGCGTGAACCCGCGCCGACGGCCGTTCTTGGTGCGGCCCACGGCCATCCGGACCCGCCCGTCGGGGCCGGTGAGGCAGTCGACGGACACCTCAGGCTGCTCCAGCCGCGGCATCACCATCCAGTCGACCGGCTCCTCGGCCGCCCGCACCGCCTCCACGACCATGTCGAGCTGCACGTACGGGCTCGGGAAACCGCTGAGGTGATCGAGCGAGAAGGGGGCGCGCGTGACGACGCGGAAGCCGACACCGCCCGCCCCGGACGCCGGCTTGAAGCACGCCTTGTGCCCCCCGGCCTCCAACTCCTCGACCGCGGCCACGAGTTCATCGGCGTTCGTGACGCGGAACCACGGCGGGACCGGCACCCCGTGCTCCTGGACCGCCTCGTACGCGGTCACCTTGTCCTCGAAGACCTCGATGGCCCCGGCGCTCGGCGCCAGCAGGGCCGTACCGACGGCCGCGAACTCCTCGCGGTGCGCGGCGAGGGCGGCCTGGTGCAGCCGGGGCACGAACACGTCGATGCCGCGCTTGGCGCACTGGTCCAGCGCGTACTCCACGTACGCGGCGGGGGAGAGGCCTTCGGGCTCCAGGTCGGCGGTGTCGGCGGCGGCGAGTACGGGGGAGTCGGCGTCGCCGTGCGTGGCATGGATGTCCACCGGACGAGCGTGCGGATTATGCCGCAGCTGATCCATGAAGAAGACATTCTCCGCGTACGTGCGGTTGAGCCAGACGCGTACGCGAGAGACCATGCAGGCCGCCTTTCCAAGGTTCGCGGGCAGGGCGAAGCAGGCCGTGCCCGGCCAGGGGGGATGGAGGTACGCCGAACCGCCGTACGCGAAGGACGGGCGTGGCGGTGGTGTAGGACGGATCATACGGCCACCGGGGCCCAGGTTTCTGTCACGCGCGTGTTAATCCTCGTGCGACGGCGTTTCGGGCGGGGCGACGGCGCTCCCGTACGGGCCGACGGCGCTCCCGTACGTGCCGACGGCCTCCCCGGAGAGACGGGGCGGTGGCACGGCAGGTCGGGCTTGTCCACGGGTGCGCACCTGTGTTCTCGTGTTGATGTTCGGTGTCCGGAAGGGAGCGCGGGTGGAGTCGAGGGTCGGCCGTCACGGAAATCTGCTGGCCGTGAGTGATCTGCACATCGGCTATCCCGAGAACCGCGCGCTGGTCGAGCGGATGCGCCCGGAGAGCGACGACGACTGGCTGCTCGTGGCCGGCGACGTCTCCGAGAAGGTCGCCGACATCCGCTGGGCGCTCCGCACCCTCGCCGACCGCTTCGCCAAGGTCGTCTGGGTCCCCGGCAACCACGAACTGTGGACCCACCCCAGCGAGACCGTCCCGTACAAGGGCGTCGAACGGTACGACCACCTCGTCGCCCTCTGCCGGGAGCTGGGCGTCGTCACCCCCGAGGACCCCTACCCCCTCTGGGAGGGCCCCGGCGGCCCGGTGGTGATCGCGCCGCTGTTCCTGCTGTACGACTACTCGTTCCTGCCCGAGGGCTGCGCCACCAAGGCGGAGGGCCTGGAGTACGCGCACGGCACCGGAGTGGTCTGCACCGACGAGCACGTGCTGTACCCCGACCCCTACCCGAGCCGCGAGGACTGGTGCCGCGCCCGCGTCGCCGAGACCGAACGCAGGCTCGCCGAACTGCCGGCCGACCTGCCGAAGGTGCTGGTCAACCACTACCCCCTCGACCGGCACCCGACGGACGTCCTGTGGTACCCCGAGTTCGCCATGTGGTGCGGCACCGAGCTGACCGCCGACTGGCACCGGCGGTTCAACGTCGAGGTCATGGTCTACGGCCATCTGCACATCCCGCGGACCACCTGGCTGGACGGGGTCCGCTTCGAAGAGGTGTCCGTGGGATACCCCCGCGAGTGGCGACCGCGTCCGGAACCCCCGGGCAGGCTGCGCCGCATTCTGCCGATGGAGGTCGGAGCCGGTGATCGAGGAACTGCTCCCGGGAGCGGTCGTGGTCGTGGAGGCGCACGCCCATGAAGCGGCCGCCGCCGTCGAGGGGGTCGAGCTGTACCCCGAGGAGGAGGCGGTCATCGCCCGGGCGGTGCCGAAGCGGCGCCGTGAGTTCACCCTCGTCCGTGCCTGCGCCCGGCGGGCCATGGAGAAGCTCGGGGTCGCCCCGCGGGCGATAGTGCCGGGCGAGCGCGGTGCTCCCGGCTGGCCGGACGGTCTGGCCGGCAGCATGACCCACTGCGAGGGGTACGCCGCCGCCGCCCTGGTCCGCGCCGTCGATCTCGCCTCCCTCGGCATCGACGCCGAGCCCCACGACGCCCTGCCCGAGGGCGTCCTGACGGCGATCGCCCTCCCCGCCGAGGAGACGCGACTGCGCCGTCTGACCGCCGACCACCCCTCGGTCCACTGGGACCGGCTGCTCTTCAGCGCCAAGGAGTCCGTCTACAAGGCGTGGTTCCCGCTCACCCGGCGGTGGCTGGACTTCTCGGAGGCCGACATCGAGCTGACCGTCGACCCCGACGGCCGCTCCGGCGGGCTGCGCGCCGAACTCCTCGTGCCAGGACCGGTGGTGGACGGCCGTCGTGTCGGTGTTCTCGACGGACGCTGGACCGTCCGGCGGGGGCTGGTGGCGACGGCGGTTTCGGTTCCCTTTCCGACGGACGACGAGGACGCCAGATGAACACGCTTTCCTATGCGGAGCTGCACAGACAGGTCGCGTCGGACATCGACGCGGAGATCGCCGGCGCCCTGGAAGGCCTCGGCCCGTCGGCCGCGTCGGTCCGAAGATCCATATCCGGGCTGTTGGACCACCAGCAGATGAAATACCCGCTGTCCGTGCTCCCGCTCCTGGTGCACGGCTCCGAGACCGGGGCCCCGGGACCGGCCGTCCCCCTGTCGGCCGTGCACGTCCTGTGGTGGACCTCCGCCTGCTACCTCGACGACCTCGCCGACGGCCACGGCGCGCACACCCCCGCCGGACTCGGCACGGACGAGGCGCTGCTGGCGTCCGTCCTCAGCGGACAGGCCCTGCCCATCAGGGTCGTGCAGGCCCAGTCGGTGCCGGACGCGGTGCGCAACGCCCTCACCCGCGAGATCGTCGACTGCTGGATCGACGCCGTCGAGGGCCAACTGCGGGACCTGCGCGGCGACCTGGCGAACGCCTCCCGCGACGCGGTCGTGGCCGCCTATCGCGGGAAGTCCGGCGCCCCCTTCGGCATGATCACGGCGATGGCCGCGATCCTCTCCGGTGCCTCAACCGAACGCACCGAACTGTGGCGGGAGTTCGGCGACGTGTTCGGCATCCTCTGGCAGCTCTTCAACGACCAGGAGGACCTGCTCTCCGGCCGTGACGAGGACCTGCGCAACGGCACGGTCACCTACCTCCTCGCCTGCGCCCTGGAGGAGGCGTCCCCCGGCGCCGGGGACCGCATCGCGGAACTCGGACGCGCCGCGCGCGACTCCGAACAGGCCCGTGCGCGCCTGCGCGCCCTGCTGCTCGCTCCCGCCGTGCTGCGGCGGTTCGAGAAGGACCTCGCGGCGTTCCGCGACGACGCGCACCGCGTCCTCGACGCACTGGGCGGCGACGAGACCTACCTCCCGGCCCTGCGACAACTGGTCGACCAGGCCGCCGGGATGTACCTGACCGAGAGCCGGCCCTAGACCGGAACCGGCGACGGCCTGGTCCGGAACCGGCGGCGGCCCTGGACCGGGACCGGCGGCGGCCCTGGTCCGGAACCGGCGGCGGCCCGCCGGAGGAACACCCGGCGGACCGTCACCACCCGCGCGCTCAGACTTCCGGGCACCAGCTCCGCAGCAGTTCGAAGAACTCCTGCTCGTTGCCCGAGAGGCCCGCCGCCGCCAGCGCCCGCTCCGCCTCGGCGAGCGCGGCGGGCGGCACCACGGGTGGTCGGCGGGACTCCGGCGGCCCGTCGAACGCTGCTCGTACGGTGCCCAGCAGCCGCAGATAGGCCTGTACGGCGGCGCGTTCGCGGTCGGTCAGTACGGCGGTCGGCATCGAACGGCTCTCCCCTGGTCGGATCGGCGAAACTCCGTGCCCGCCCCGGCAGAGGGGTGGCACCCTCCCAGCTTGCCGTCCACCACTGACAATCCCGCTCTCCCGCGCGCGCAAGTCGCCCTAGGAGCCCGCTCCCAGCACCGCCCTGCGTTCATCGTCCGTCAGGGGCGGTTCCGTCAAAGGGGGTTTGAGCGGACCGCGCAGCACGGCGAGGACGACCTCCGGCCGGACGAGGGCGCTGATCGGCGCGGTGAGGGTGACCACGCCGAGGTACGGCCTGAAGGCCAGGGGCCGGCCGAGCGCGGTCCGCATCAGCCGCTCCACATAGCGTCCGAAGAGCCTCTGGGCCGCGTTCGGCCGCTTGCCGATGGCCTCCGGGTACCGGATGTCCGTGCCGGTGGCCAGCTCCCAGGCCAGGGACACCGGCTTCGCCACGGCCCTCTGCACCCGGCGCGCCAGCCCCGGCGCCGTGAGGCCGAGCGCCGCGACCCGTTCCCGCAGCGCGAGGGCGCTCTGCGCGGCGACCGACATGCCGTGGCCGTAGATCGGGTTGTACGTGGCGACCGAGTCGCCGATCGCGACGAAGCCGTCGGGCCAGCCGGACACCTTCTCGAAGAAGCGCCGCCGGTTGATCGTGCTGCGGGTGACCACGACGTCCGTCAGGGGCTCGGCGCGGGAGATCAGCTCGCCCACGACGGGATGCCGGACGTCGTCCCGGGCGAACGGCTCGAACTCCTCGGCACGGGCGGTCGGTTGCCCCCCTCGGGTGCCCGACAGCGTCACCAGCCACCGCCCGTCCTCGATGGGCACGAGCGTCGCGCTGCGCCCCGGCACCGGCTGCGACCCGTCCGGCTGCACATTGACCACCGGGAACTCCTCGGTGCCCGCCGGCGCACGGAAGATCCGGCTCGCGTACACGAGCCCGGAGTCGACCTCCTCCATCGGCGCGGGCGCCACCCCGAGCGCGTCGAGCCAGGCCGTGCCCCGCGAACCGCGCCCGGCGGCGTCCACCACGAGATCGGCCGTGAGCACCCGTTCCTCACCGTCGGCGGAGGAGACCCGGATCCCCGTCACCCGGGAGGCGTCGCCCGCCAGGCCCAGGATCTCGGTGCGGTCCAGCACGGTGACGCGGTCGTCGGCGACGAGCCGGTCACGGACGACCGACTCCAGCAGATCGCGACTGCACGCGATCATGAACTCCATCTCCGGCCAGCGGCGCAGCCAGCCCTGCGGCGACAGGGACACCAGCCCGGTCGGCAACGGGATGCGCCGGGCGCCGGCGGCCACCCAGGCGTCGGTGACACCCGGCAGCAACTCCTCCATCGCCCGGGCCCCGCCGGACCACAGCAGATGGGCGTGCCGGGCCTGCGGCACGCCCTTGCGGGGCTCCGGCCCCTCGGGCAGCGCGTCGCGTTCGACGACGGTGACCTCGGCGTGGTCGCGCAGCGCGGCGGCGGCCAGCAGGCCGGCCAGGCCCGCGCCGACGACGACGGCACGCCGGGGAGTCGTGCTCGCGCTGTCGTGCGGGCCGCTAACGGGTTCTCTCATGGAAGTCGCTTCCTGACCTGGTCGCGGCGGCCCATTCGCGGGCGGCCGCTACGACGGGTGACTGACGCAGGGCGATGGACATCCGTACGAGATCACGGGGGTTCTCGGCCGGCGGGGCGGGGGCGTCGGCCGGGGCCGAGCTGATGACCCGGCCCTCCGGGTCGTCCGCCTTCGCCCGCACCGCCGCCGTCACCATCGCCGCGTCGGCCTCGGCCCGCGCCTGGACGGGCTCGGAGCCCGACGCGACGGCCGCGTCGTAGGCCTTGGCCCGCACCGCGGAGTCGAAGTACGGGTACAGGCTGAGCATGCCGTCGTGGATGTCGGACTCGCGCTGGGTCATCTGCAGCCGGGCCGGCGCCCACCAGGAGATCCGCACCTCGTGGCTGGCCTGGGCCCAGACGGGGCGCAGTTCCCGCCAGAGCGGGCCGAGCCGGCGGTACATGGACCAGATGGTCCAGGAGTCGCCGAGGCGCTCGCCGGCCAGCGGCAGACAGAAGCCGACCGCGCAGACCTGCGCGCCGACCGACGACAGCACGGGCGCCACGTACGTGCTCAGATAGTCCAGGTCGCCGCCCTGCCAGCGGGCCACCACGGCGATCAGCTTGACCCCCGCGAACGGGACGTTGAGCAGGAAGCCGAACGCGATGATCAGCAGCCCGGCGCGCAGCCAGCCGCGCACCTGGAGCGCCCACCGCCAGCACATCACGTTCATGGCGAGGCCCGCGACCATGAACCCGGTCAGGTACAGCACGATCATCTCGCGCAGGAACGGGGAGTTGGCGTAGTACGTGTCGAAGTCCCGCACCCGCTCCACGGGGGCGTCGCCGAGCACGAACAGCGTCACGATCGCCGCGCACACCGCGCCGTACCCGGCGATCCAGCGGCGCGAGAGGCGACGGGTCGTCTCGGCCGGGCCGCCCCGCCAGTTGGTGATCAGCACCAGACAGGAGCCGCTGAACGCGCTCAGCAGCAGATAGACCACGGCGGCCGAGACGTTGGTGACGCCGGTGACGCGGTTGAGCTCGACGATCGTCGGCGGCGCGGCGAAGCAGAAGACCAGGGCGGCCAGCGTCATCAGCGCGCACACGGATCTGATCAGCGGATCGCCCCAGTTCCGCAGCAGCGCGGGCGTCTTGAGGGCGAGCGCGATCGTCATCGCGACGGCCGGAATGTAGTAGCTGGACCCGTCCATGGCTTCGGTGTTCTCGGTCTCGGCGTCTCGGCGTTCCGGGGCCGCTCAGCCCTGCGGCCCGCGGTAGCCGAGCGAGGCGCCGATACGGCCCGCCAGGTGATCGCGGCGCACCGGCCCGCGCAGCGCCGAACCGGCCAGCCAGGTACGGCACTTGCTGGCCAGCAGCAGTCCGAAGCTCTCGGCGTCCTGTTCGTCGGACAGGTCGAAGCGGGTCCGGGCGGCGACTCGCAGCACGGTCTCCCGCAGATCGGCGTCCTGGCTCAATAAGCGCGCGGCGACGGCGGCACCGTCCACGTGCTGACCGCAGTGCCCCGCCTGCATGTGCCACAGCTCGTGGCCGAGGATCACCAACTGGTGGTCGGGTGCGGTGCGTTCCTCGATGACGACCAGGTCCTGTTCGGCCATGTCCAGCCACAGCCCACTGGCCGTACCGGGCGGGAAGGCGGCGGTGCGGTAGTGGACGGGGCGGCCGCGGCGTCTGCTCATGGCGTCGCACAGGGCGCTGTAGAGGTCGGCGGGGTCCGCCGGTGCCGGCAGGGTGAGTTCGCCGACCAACTCGCCGCACAGGCGGCGCATTTCCTTTCCGATGCCCACAGATCTCCCCCGGTCAGGACTCGGGCCGCTTGACGCTCTCCAGCAGCATGTCCAACCACTCCGCGACCTTGTCGCGGTGCTGGTCGGTGGGCAGCTGCGCCGCCCGCCAGGCGATGGAACGCACACCGTGGTTCTGGAGCAGCCGCTGCAGAGGGTCGTCCGCGGCCTCGGCCGCCGCCCGCTCGCGGTCGGCGAGCTGCTGGAGGAGCTCCTGCTCGGTCCGCATCAGGGCGCTCGCCAGCGCCTCGGGATCCTCGGCGGTGAGGAAACCGGCGTGCACTCTGAAGAAGCGCTGGATGGCGTCGCAGTGCTCCATCGTGGGACGCCGGTCCCCGTTGATCAGGGCACCCGCCTGCTGGCGCGACATGCCCGCGCCGTCGGCGATCTCCTGCTGGGTGTACTTGCGGCCGTTGGGCTTGAGCCGGGTGCGTCGCAGCAGGTCGAGGCGTTGCAGAAAGCGGGCCTGGACGTCCGGCTCACCGGCGCGCCGGCCGCTCAGCAGGGCCTTCACGACCGGCTCCGGCACACCCGACGCCACCGAGAGCCGCCGGGTGTCGAAGACCTCCGCGTGCCCCACGCGCAACTTGTCCGCCAGCGCGGTGACACGGGCCACGACGGCCGGCAGCAGAACCGTCGCCGCGGCGTCCGGAACCTCGAAGCCATCCGTCACCGACAGATCTCCTACGTCTCTCTCAGGCCAATTTCGCGGTACTGCGGAATCCGTGGATCCAAGCCTGGCGCGAGACCCTGGTCCCGGCAAGTACACCGTGAACTGCGGGGAGACTAGCGGTTCGGTCGAACTCACATCCAGGTCTCGCCACAACTGTGGCGAGATTCAGCCGTCAACCGTCGCCGAATGCCACGATAGTTGACACGCCTCCGTCCAGGGCAGGAGGATCAAGGAGCCGCGTGAAGGCCGCATAGGCAAGAGGGGTGACCTCCCGATGGCATATCAGGCAGGAGGGCAGCGGTCGGTACCGCGGCCCGTCCCCGACACTCTCGAAGCCCAGGAAGCACAGGCATACCTCCAGGACTACGCCGTACTGCTGGATTCCGTCCTGTTCCCGTCCGTCGTCCTCGACCACCGCTGGGACGTCGTCCTGAGCAACGCCGCGTTCCGGGCGCTCTTCACCGGCGTGGGACCCCACCCGACGGCCATGCCGGACGACAACTTCCTCCGCTTCGTGCTCTTCCACCCGGACGCCGCCACCGTCCTCGGTGACCACGAGTCCAGCTGGTGCCTGCCGATGCTCGCCCACTTCGCCGCCGCCGTGGAACGCCACCCCCAGGACCGGGGCCTGCAGTCCATCCGCCGCGAGATCGCCCAGGACCCCATCATGGACGCCGCCTACCGCCACGGACTGCCGCACTGGCTGCGCACCGTCGGCCCCGGCGCCGGCCGGCACGACGGCGCCGTGCGCCCCGTGGTCCACCCCGATCCGCGCTGGGGCGCCACCCTCTGCCGGGTCGTCGGCGAGAGCCCCGACGCCCTCCACGACCTCGGCTACCACCGGATGACCCTCGTCCTGCGCGAAGTGGGCCGCCCGACCGACCCCGCCCGCAGGGCCCGCCGGCCCCGCCGCGCCGCATCGACCCACCTGAGCGTGGTGCCCTCCCCCGAGAGGTGAGGGACACCCCCTCCGGCGCCGCCGGCGTTCAGGTCGCCGACGGCGCCGGAGGTCAACCCTTGTCCACGACGACCCCCCGTTTGGCCGCCTGGATCTGCTCGTACACCTGGGTGCGCAGTTCCGCGAAGCGCGGTGCCACCCGCGTGTGCAACTGGTCGCGCTCCGCCGGGAGATCGATCGTCAGCCGCTCCTGGACGACCGTGGGGGGGGGCGGAAAGCACCAGGACACGCTCGCCCAGGTAGACGGCTTCGTCGATGTCGTGGGTGACGAAGAGGATCGTGATCCCCCGCTCCCGCCACAGCACCCGTACCAGGTCCTCCAGCTCGGCACGGGTCTGGGCGTCGACCGCCGCGAACGGCTCGTCCATCAGCAGGATCTCCGGCTCGTACGCCAGCGCGCGGGCGATGGCCACGCGCTGCTGCATGCCCCCGGACAACTGCCACGGGTACGCGCCCGCGGCGTCGGACAGACCGACCGAGGCGAGCGCGTCGTCCACCAGCCCGCGCCGCCGCTCCCTGCCGAACCTCTTCTGCTTGAGCGGCAGTTCGACGTTGTCGCGGACCCGCATCCAGGGGAAGAGACTGCGCCCGTACTCCTGGAAGACGACCGCCATGCCCGGCGGTGGCCCCTCCACCGGCCGTCCCCCCAGACGGACTTCACCCGCCGTCGGCCGCAGCAGCCCGGCCACGCACTTCAGCAGGGTCGTCTTGCCGCAGCCCGACGGGCCCACCAGACAGACCAGTTCACCCCGGTCGACGGTGAAGGTGAGGTCCCGCACCGCCTCCACCCGTCGCCCCGCACCCTCGTAGACCTTCTTCAGGCCCGCCACGTCAAGCAAGGCGTGCATCGCCTGCCGCCCCTTCTCGAGTTCCACTACGACCGCCGGGAGGACGCGCGCAGACCGTGGTACCAGCCGAGCACGCGCCGCTCGACCAGCCGGAAGACGACGGACAGCATGAACCCCAGCAGACCGAGGACGAGGATGCCGGTCCACATGTCGGGGATCGCGAAACCGCGCTGGAACTGGACGATGGTGTGGCCCAGTCCGTTGCTGGACGCGGTCATCTCGCTGATGACCATCAGGATGATGCCGACGGACAGCGCCTGGCGCAGCCCCGCGAAGATCTGCGGGCTCGCCGAACGCAGCACGACGTGCCGCAGCCGCGCCGCGCCCGTGATGCCGTACGACCGGGCCGTCTCCGCCATCACCGAGTCCACCGCGCGCACGCCCTCGACCGTGTTGAGCAGGACCGGCCAGACGCAGCCGCTCGCGATCACGGCGATCTTCATCGTGTCGCCGATGCCCGCGAACAGCATGATGACCGGGACGAGCACCGGCGGCGGCACCGCCCGCAGGAACTCCAGGACCGGTTCGCAGACCGCCCGCACCCGCCGGTAGGAGCCGATGACCGTGCCGAGCGCCACACCGACGACCGCCGCCAGGGCGTAACCGGCGGTCAGCCGCAGCAGGCTCGGCAGGACGTCGGCGCGCAGCCGCTCGGCCGTCCAGACGTCCGGGAAGGTGTCGAGGATCGTGCGCAGCGGCGGCCAGTACACATCGGTGCTGTCGTCCGACGCGAGCCACCACACGGCGACCAGGACGAGGGGGAGGGCGACGACGAACAGCAGCCGGAGCAGGACACGGCTCACACCGCCACCTCCCCGCGCACCGACTGGTGCCAGGCCAGCGCCCGCCGCTCCACCGTCCGCGCCCCCACGTTGATCAGCAGCCCCAGCAGTCCGGTGACCACCACCAGGGCGTACATCTCCGGCACCGCCTGCGAGGTCTGCGCGACCGCGATGCGCTGCCCCAACCCCGGTGCGCCGATGACCAGTTCGGCGGTCACGGCGAGGATGAGGGCCACGGCGGCGGCCAGCCGGACGCCCGTCATGACGTACGGCAGGGCGGTGGGCCACAGCACATGGCGGATCCGCGCCCAGGTGCCGAGGCCGTAGGAGCGGGCGGTCTCCTCCGCGACCGGGTCGACGTCCTGGACGCCGTACAGCGTCTGGATGAGGATCTGCCAGAAGGACGCGTAGACCACCAGCAGCAGCACCGACCGCAGCTCGGTGCCGTACAGCAGGACCGCGAGGGGGATCAGGGCGACCGAGGGGATCGGGCGCAGGAACTCGATCGTGGAGGACGTCGCCTCGCGCAGATACGGCACGACGGCGATGACGACCCCCACCGCGATCCCGGCCGTGACGGCGATCAGCAGCCCCACCGCCCAGCCGGTGAGGGTGTCGCCGAGCGCCGTCCAGAAAGTTCCGTCGGCGAACTCGGTGCCGAGCGCGCCCGCGACCCGGCTGACCGGCGGCAGGAAGTCGTCCTCGACGACGCCGAGCCGCGGGACCGCCTCCCACAGGGCGAGGAATCCGGCGAGGCCCGCCGCGCCGAGGACGGCGTGGGAACCCCTCACGGCAGCAGCTCGTCCAGGTCCGGGGACTTCTCGAACAGGCCGTCGCGCTGCCCCAGTTCGGCCAGCCGCTCGATCGACGCCCGGTCCGGCTCGGCGGGCCAGCGGGGCAGGACGACCGTCTCCAGCAGGCTCTCGGGAATCTTCGTGTACGTGGTGATGATCTCCCGTACCTCGTCGGGGTGTTCGTCGGCGTACGCCAGCGACTCGGCCGTGGCCTCCTGGAACTTCTTCACCAACTCCGGGTTCTTCCGCGCGTACTCCTGGGAGGTGAAGTACATGGCCACGGTGAGGTCGGGGGACACGTCGACGAAGTTCGACGCGAGGACCGTGCCGCCCTGGGACTTGATGGTGGCGAGCGCGGGCTCCACCACACAGGCCGCGTCGACCTGCCCTTTGGACAGGGCCGCCGGCATCTGGTCGAAGGGCATCTCCACGTACTCGACCTTCGACGGGTCGCCGCCGTCCTTGCGGACCGACTCGTTGACCGAGGTGTCGCAGATGTTGCCGAGGGTGTTCGCCGCGACCTTCTTCCCCTCCAGGTCCTTGGCGGACTTCAGGGGGCTGCCCTTCGGGACGGCGATCTCCGCGAAGTCGGCGCCCGCCTTCCCGGTGGAGGCGACCCCGTTCACCACGGCCTCGACCGGCATGTTCTTGGACCGGGCGACCAGCAGGGAGGTCATGTTGCTGAAGCCGAAGTCGAACTGGCCGGAGACGACACCGGGCACGATCGCCGCCCCGCCCTGGGCGAGCGTGGGCTCCAGCTTCAGCCCGCGCTCGCCGTAGAAGCCCTTCTTCTCACCCAGGTACAGGGGAGCGACGTCGATGATGGGGATGACACCGAGCTTGAGGGTGGTGGTGCCGCCGGACGCCGAACCTCCGCCGTCCGAACCGGAGTCCGACGAGCCGGAGTCGGACGAACCGCAGCCGGTCGCGGCGGTGCATAAGATCCCGGCCGCGAGGCCGATGAGCAGACGACGCATGACTCCCCCTGATGGAACCGCGCTTCGACGGGTTACCTCGACATGCTGTGCGCACACCGCACAGAAGTGCTCAGCGGGAAGGTAGAACGCCGTCGGTTGCGGGTCAATGGCCGTGCTGCGCACGGCGGTTGACAGTCGCTGCTCGATCCCGAGCGGTGCGGCGCGGCCGGCGACCGCACTTTGTGAGGCCTGAGCCGGGGTGCCCCGGCCGGGCCGGGCCGACGCCGGGGGTCACGGCTCGCGCCCGGCCCGCGCCACCGCCACTACAGGTCGAGCACCAGCCGTGACCCCTGGCAGCGGGACACACAGATGAGCATGGTCTCCCCGGCCGCGCGCTCGTCCTCGCTGAGCACCGAGTCACGGTGGTCCGGGGTGCCCTCCAGGACGTCCGTCTCGCAGGTGCCGCACGTGCCCTCGGCGCAGGAGTACAGCACCTCGACCCCGGCGGCCCGCACGGTGTCGAGCACGGAGACCCCGACGGGAACCGTGACGGTCTTCCCCGACCGCTCCAGCACGACCTCGAACTCGCCGTCCGGGCCGGTCTCCTGCTCCTTCGGCCGGAACCGCTCGACCCGGAGCGACGTCCCCGGGCACCGCTCCTCGACGGCGTCGAGCAACGCGCCGGGACCGCAGCAGTAGACGAGGGTGTCCTCGGGCAGCCCGTCCAGCACGGACCCGAGGTCGAGCAGCCCGGTCTCGTCCTGCGGGGCGACCGTCACCCGGTCCCCGTACGCGGCCAACTCCTCCCGGAACGCCATGGACGCACGGCTGCGTCCGCCGTACAGCAGTGACCACTCCGCGCCGGCCGCCTCGGCGGCGGCCAGCATCGGCAGGATGGGCGTGATGCCGATGCCGCCGGCCACGAAGCGGTAGCGGGGCACCGGCTCCAGCGCGAAGTTGTTCCGCGGCCCGCGCACCCGGACCTTGTCGCCCCGCGCCAACTCCGTGTGCACGTACGCCGATCCGCCGCGCCCGTCGGGCTCCCGCAGCACCCCGATCCGCCAGGTGTGCCGGTCCGCCGGGTCGCCGCACAGGGAGTACTGCCGCTCCAGCTCGGGACCGAGCAGCACATCGATGTGCGCGCCCGGCTCCCACACCGGGAGCTCCTCGCCCAGCGGATGCCGCAGGGTGAGGGCGAGAACGCCGTCGGCGGCGAACTCCCGGCTGTCGACGACGAGTTCGGCCTCGTAGACGGACGAGGTGGAGGATGCGGTGGAGGACGAGGTCATGTGCTGTTTCCTTGCGGCTCGTGTCCTTGCGGGTGGGCGAGCATCCACTCCCACATCTCGATGGGGTCCTGCGCGGTGTGCTCGCGCCCGCAGTGACAGGTGCCGTGCAGGATGTCCGTGCCCGGCAGCCAGGCGATGCGGTAGACCTCCCCGGTCCGGAACCCGGGCGACGTGGTCACTGGACCTTCTCCACCGGCTTCTCGCCCTGCTCGACCAGCCGGGCGAGGATGCGGCGGGCGGCCAGACCACCGGTGTCGATGTTGATGCTCAGCTCCTGGTAGCCGGTGCGCTCGGAGCCCAGCGTCTCCTGGAGCAGGTTCAGCGCGACGACGTCCTGCATGACGACCGTGTGGTTGTTGCCCTTGAGGAACTCGGTGACCTCGTCGTCGTCGGTCGCCCAGTCCCGGGAGACCATCCAGAAGTCGTAGACCTTGCCGTCCGTGGACGGGGTGATCGCGTAGGTGATCTCGGTGTGGAAGCCGTTCGGGTCGCTGCCGTCCGCCTCGGGGAGCACGCCCACGGGCGCGATCCGGCTGTGCAGCAGATACAGGCAGGGCGCGAAGTACTCGATGTCCTGCCAGCGGGTGATGCGGCCCTCGATGCCGGTCGACTTCGCGTAGAACGGGGGGCACTCCGCGTCGTCCATGTGCCGACTCACCCGCACCACGCCCGCGCCCTCGTCGACCTCGGTGGTGATCGGCGTCTCGGCGACCTCGGGGGTGCCGATGTAGCCGCCGTGCAGATACGTCTCGTGGGACAGGTCGAGCAGGTTGTCGACGAGGAGGCCGTAGTCGGCGTCGATCGGCTCCATGCCGCGCACGGTCGTCCAGCCGGGGGCGGCCAGGTGCTTGGCGCGCGGGATGGTCTGCGGGTCGGCGAGCGCCGGGTCGCCTATCCACACCCAGATCAGCGAGTCCTGCTCGACCACCGGGTAGGAGGCGACCCGAGCCGTCCGGGGGATCCGCTTCTGCCCCGGCACGTACACGCAGGCGCCGGTCGTGTCGTACGTGAAGCCGTGGTAGCCGCACACGATCCGATCCCCGTCCAGCCCGCTCTTCGACAGCGGGTACCGGCGGTGCACACACCGGTCGTGCAGCGCGACCGGCGTCCCCTCCTCCTCCGTCCGGTAGAACACGAGCGGCTCACCGAGGATCGTCCGACCCAGCAGCTCCCGCCCGACCTCTTCGGCGTAGGCGGCGACGTACCACTGATTCCTGGCGAAGGCGGTCATGTGAGGCATGGCGATCCCGTCCCTGAGAACCCTGAGAACCCTGTGAGCGGGGCCACGTCACCCCGCGTGCCACCACATTCCTGAGCGGGCCAGGACCCGGGCAAGACCGCTTCCGTCAGACGGAAGGGCCGCCGCGTACGGCTTTGCCCGGCCGTGGCACGCCCGCCCGGCGCTGTTCGCGCGGCGGCCCCCGGCGCGTCACACCCGCGCCACGGACCCTTCCCCGGCGTTCGTTCCTCTTGGACCATTCCTTGCGCGCAGGTCACATCCGACGCACCACGTCAGGACAAGAGGTCTTTCACCCATGCCTGAAGTCAACCGGCGGCGATTCCTCCAAGTCGCGGGCGCCACGACGGCGTTCAGCGCACTGTCGGCCAGTATCGAGCGGGCCGCGGCGCTGCCCGCGCACCATGGTTCCGGCACCATCGAGGACGTTGAGCACATCGTCGTCCTCATGCAGGAGAACCGGTCCTTCGACCACTACTTCGGCTCGCTGAGAGGCGTACGGGGCTTCGGCGACCCGCATCCGGTGACGCTGGACAACGGCAGGAGCGTGTGGCACCAGTCGGACGGCACGAAGGACGTGCTGCCGTTCCACCCCGAGGCCGACGATCTCGGCATGCAGTTCCTGGAGGGCCTGCCGCACGGCTGGCCGGACGGGCACGCCGCCTACAACGGCGGCAAGTACGACAAGTGGGTGCCGGCCAAGGGCACCACGACGATGGCGTACCTGACGCGTGAGGACATCCCGTTCCACTACGCCCTCGCCGACACCTTCACCGTCTGCGACGCCTACCACTGCTCGTTCATCGGCTCGACCGACCCCAACCGCTACTACATGTGGACGGGGTACACGGGCAACGACGGCAAGGGCGGCGGCCCCGTCCTCGGCAACGACGAGCTGGGCTACGACTGGACCACCTACCCCGAACGCCTCGAAGCCGCCGGGATCTCCTGGAAGATCTACCAGGACATCGGCGACGGCCTGGACGCGGCCGGCTCCTGGGGCTGGATAGCCGACGCCTACCGGGGCAACTACGGCGACAACTCGCTGCTCTACTTCAACAAGTACCGCAACGCCAAGCCGGGCGACCCCTGGTACGACAAGGCGCGCACCGGTACGAACGCCAAGGCCGGCGACGGCTACTTCGACCTGCTGAAGGCCGACGTCAAGGCGGGGAAGCTGCCGCAGATCTCCTGGATCGCCGCGCCCGAGGCCTTCTCCGAGCACTCCAACTGGCCCTCGAACTACGGCGCCTGGTACATCTCCCAGGTCCTCGACGCGCTGACGTCCAACCCGGCGGTCTGGGCGAAGACAGCCCTCTTCATCACCTACGACGAGAACGACGGCTTCTTCGACCACCTCGTGCCGCCGCTGCCGCCGCGCGGCGCGGCCCACGGCAAGTCGACCGTAGACGTGTCCCTCGACCTCTACAAGGGCGACGCCAACCGGGTCGCCGGGCCCTACGGCCTCGGCCCGCGCGTGCCGATGCTGGTCGTCTCCCCCTGGAGCAAGGGCGGTTACGTCTGCTCGGAGACCCTCGACCACACCTCGATCCTGCAGTTCATGGAGCGGCGGTTCGGGGTGCGCGAGCCCAACATCTCGCCGTGGCGGCGGGCCGTCTGCGGTGACCTGACCTCCGCGTTCGACTTCTCCCGCAAGGACACCCGGCCCGCGGCGCTGCCGGACACCGACGCGTACGAGCCGCCGGACCGAGAGCGGCACCCCGACTACCGGCCGACCGTGCCGGCGGACCCGAGCATGCCCCGGCAGGAACGGGGGCTGCGGCCCGCCCGGCCGCTGAAGTACGCGCCCCGGGTGGACGGTTCGGCCGATCCGAAGGCCGGGACCCTCACCCTGACGTTCGCCTCCGGCGGCAAGGCCGGCGCGGCGTTCCTCGTCACGTCCGGCAACCGTACGGACGGGCCGTGGACGTACACCACCGAGGCGGGCCGGACCGTGTCGGACACCTGGGACTCCGCGGTCTCCGGCGGCTCGTACGACCTGACGGTCCACGGGCCGAACGGTTTCCTACGGGTCTTCGCGGGGCCGGGGCGGACGGTCGGGGGCGGGCCCGAGGTCACCGCGCGCCACGTCGGCGACGACGTGGAACTCACCTTCACCAACAAGGGTTCCGCCGCGGTCAGCCTGAAGGTCGCGAGCGCGTACGGCGGCCGGGCCCGTACGGTCCGGGTGCGGGCCGGGGCGACCGTCCGGCAGGTCGTGGAACTCCGGTCCAGCCGCCGCTGGTACGACCTGACGGTGACCGGCGAGAAGGGCTTCCTCCGGAGGTTCGCCGGACACGTGGAGAACGGACGGGCCGGGGTGAGCGATCCGGCGCTGGGGGTCAGGTAGGGCGCGTGGGGGCTCGGCGTGCCTGAGGCTTGGGGCGCCTGAGAGCTCGGTGGGGGCTGTGAGCGGGCGGCGAGCGGCCGGATGTGGCTGATCGCGCAGTTCCCCGCGCCCCTGAAAAGCAGGGGCTGCGCCCCGTGCTTTTCAGGCCCGCAGGGCCGGGCCAACCCCGGTGTGGGCGCGCGGTGGCCTGTGAGTGCTGGGGCGTGCCTTGCCGTCTTGGTTCAGAGGGCGGTGAGGTGCCCCGGTGTCGGGGTGCGCGGGTGGCGCGGTAGCAAGGACGGTTCTGTCGGGGCGTGGTGGGGCTCCAGGGCCAGGACCGCCGCCACGGGGTGGTCCTCGGGCACGGGGGCGGGACTCACCGGCCGGTCGGGGTCCGTGGGCCGGATCACGGCCTCGGGGGTCACCCGGGTCAGCAGCACCACACCCCGCGCCGCCACCACGGCCCCCGCCCCCGCGAGCAGCGCCCCCGCCACCCCACCCCGCAGGCCCTCCCCGAGGAGGGAGAGGCCGATCACGGCGGCGGTCAGCGGGTTCGCCAGGGTCACGACCGCGAGGGGGGCGCCGAGGCCCCCTTGGTACGCCGTCTGGGAGAGCAGCAGCCCGCCCACGGCGAACGCGGCCACCAGCAGGGCCACCACGACGACCTCCACGTCGAGGAGCGACCCCGATCGGTCCGTCGCCGCGACCGTGACGGTCTGGGTGAGCGCGGAGGCGACACCCGAGGTCATGCCCGAGGCACCCGCGTGGCGCAGCCCGGGCTTGGCGCCGGGCCGCGACAGCAGTCCGACCAGGGCGACGGTCGCGCCGGCCACGGCGACGGCCTCCGGAAGACTCAGTACGTCGTCCGGCGCGGACCCGGACGCGACGACCAGGATCGCGGCGAGACCGGCCAGCGTGAGCGCGGTGCCCCGCCACTCCGTCGAGGTGACCCGGCGCCCCGCCACCCGCGCCCCGAGCGGCACCGCGGCCACCAGCGTGAGCGCGCCCAGCGGCTGCACGACCGTGAGGGGGCCGTACTTGAGGGCGACGACGTGCAGCAGCGCGGCGCCCGCGTTGAGCGCGACCGAACTCCACCAGGCGCCGCTGGCGAGCATCCGCCCCACGCCCGAGCCGGCGCTGCGCGAGGCGAGCCGCTCCTGGGCCACGGCGGCGGCCGCGTAGGCCACGGCGGAGACCAGCGACAGGGCGACGGCGACGAGGGTGGCGTTCATCGGGCCGCTCCCACCAGGACGGGTTCCTCGACCGGAACGAGGGTTGCGGAGTTTTGCCCGGCGGCCGTGGCCGTCCGGTGCGGGAGCGGGACCACGGCGAGGACGACGGCCAGCAGCGCGCCCGCCACGATCGCGTCCAGCCAGTAGTGGTTCGCGGTGCCGACGATCACCACCAGGGTCACCAGCGGGTGCAGCAGCCACAGCAGGCGCCAACGGGAGCGGGTCGCGGCGATCAGGCCGACCGCGACCATCAGGGCCCAGCCGAAGTGCAGCGAGGGCATCGCCGCGAACTGGTTCGCCAGCGAGTCGGTCGCCGGCGCCGCCGAATACACCGACGGCCCGTACACCTGCCCGGTGTCGAGGAGGTGCGCGCCGTCCAGCATCCGCGGCGGGGCCAGCGGGAACGCGAGGTGCAGCAGCAGCGCGGCGGCGGTGAGCGCGGCGAGGACCCGCCGCGCCCAGACGTAGTGCCCGGGGCGCCGCAGGTACAGCCAGACCAGGAAGGCCGCGGTGGCGGGGAAGTGGACGGTGGCGTAGTAGACGTTCGCGACGTGGATCAGCGTGTCGCCGTGCAGCAGCGCGGCCTGCACGGAACCCTCGCCCGGCAGGCCGAGGGCGCGCTCCCAGCTCCACACGTCGTGGGCGTTGCGGAAGGCCTCGGCGGTGTGCCCGTTGGCCAGCAGCCGGCCGAACTTGTAGACGAGGAAGAGCCCTGCGACGAGCAGGAACTCACGGACGAGGGGCGGCCGCGGTATCGCGGCGGCCGGCTCTCGCGCAGGCGCGGTGCGGCATTCCATCCCCGGCCCTTTCACTGACGGCGCTGGTGGCGCTGGTTCCCTTGGCGGCACAAAGATCGACACGACGATCCCCACGACGATCGACACGCCGTAGTACCGATACGTGCTGGTACCGATACGAGAGTGTACCGATACGTTCCCGTACCGAAACGAGGGGGTATCGATACGCCACTGTACCGATACGGAGCCGTTCCGGTACAGTGGCGTTTCGACAGGCCTTTCGGCATGGGGACGACCGAAGGAGACACGAGTCATGACGTCGCAGGCAGCGGAGGGGCCGGAGACGGCCGCCGCCTCGCGCCGCTCCAAGCTCACGCCCGAGCGCGAGCTGGAGTTCTTCGACGCTGTGCTCGAACAGATCCGTGAGTGCGGTTACGACTCGGTGACCATGGAGGGCGTCGCCGCGAGCACGCGGTGCAGCAAGTCGACGCTCTACCGGCAGTGGCGGACGAAGCCGCAGTTCGTGGCGGCCGCGCTGCGCGCGCGCCGCAGTGTCCGCTTCGCGGGGATCGACACCGGCACTCTCGCCGGCGACCTGCGCGAGGTGGCCAGGCAGGCGGGAGAGGGCTACGTTCTTGAGGGGCGGCTGTTCCAGGCCCTCGGCCATGCCGTCGTGCAGGACGAGGAGTTGAAGGCGGCCCTGCGTGACGCGCTGGTGGAGCCGGAGATCGACGCGCTGCGGGCGATGATCGCCCGTGGGGTGGCGCGCGGCGAGGTCCCCGCGGACCACCCGGCGCTGGAGTTCGTCCCGGCGCAGATCTTCGGCGTCCTGCGGGCCCGGCCGGTCCTGGAGGGCCAGGACGCGGACGAGACGTACATCACCAAGTTCATGGAGGCGGCCGTGCTGCCGACGCTCGGCCTCTCATAAGGCTCAGGCCGCCGTCCGTGAGTCGACCGGACGACGACCTGATCGCGCCGCACCGTGGGGACGGGGGCGGCGCGTAACCCCGGCCGGGTGGGATTCCTCTGGAGCGGAGAGGAACCCCACCCGGCCGACTTGTCTGACCGACCTTTTGTGCGGGCCGATCACGTCGCAGTGCGGGCGGATCGCGTCGCAGTGCTGGCGGATCCAGTGCCGGCCGATCGCGTCGACGGCCGACGGTTCATGCGGGCGGGCGCGGCTGGCCTCACGGCCGCCACCGCCTACGGCTGCCGCCGCCCCGAGGCCGCACGCCGCCCCGCCACCGCCCCGCGGCCGCACCCCGCCTCACACCTCCTGGCCGCTGCCGCCCCCGCTGATCGACGCCTTCTTGATGCCCTTGGTGATCTCGTCGATGACCGACTGCTTGGGCGCCTTGTCGCTCACGTCGATGCCGAAGCGGACCACGACGAGCCGCGAGGAGTCGGCCGGGGAGGGGAAGGCGAGGGACTCGACATAGCCGTCGTCGCCCTTGCCCGTGACCACCTTCCAGCGGACGTAGTACCCCTTCTCGCCGGCCACGGTCACCGCCTTGGAGGCCAGCTCCTCGTGCGAGGTGATCTTCCCGTAGCCCTCGCTGCCGTAGGCGTCCTCGGCGTTCTGGGCGATGTCCTCCTTGGCGGCCGCCTCGGCTGTCGTTGCCTTGAGCTTGAGCAACTCGGCGGGTGTGGAGTACGCGCCGCCGCGCGTGCAGGTCTTGGAGGGGTCGGCCGGGCAGTCGTACGACGCCTCGGTCGTCACCTGGGCGCCGACCTGCAGCGGTGAGGTGACCCAGCCCTCGGGCACGGGGATGCTGATGCCGCTGGTCGTGTCGGTGGCGTACCCGTCCTCCTGCGGCGGCTGCCCCGACCCGTCCGGCCCGGGCGTCCGACCACCGGAACCACCCGAGCCGCCGGGGCCGCCCTGGCCACCGGAGTTGCCGCCCTGGCCGCCGTCGTCACCGGGCCCGCCGTTCTGCCCGCCGGGCCCCTGGGAGGTCGTACTGCCCTCGCTGCCACCGTCGTTGCTGGTCAGCGCGTACACGCCCACCCCGATGCTGGCCAGCACCGCGGCGGCCACGGCGACGGCTATCCCGACGCGCAGGCCGCGCTTGGGGGTGGGAGCCGGGGCCGGGTATCCGGGGTACCCGGGGTATCCGGGGTGGCCGCCGGGCCCCTGCGGATAGGGGCCGGCCCCCGGCGGGTAGGCCGGCGGACCGAACCCCGCGGCGGCCGAGCCGACGGGGCGGACCTGGTCCGTCCACGCCTTGCCGTCCCACCAGCGTTCGGTGGCGGGCGCGTCACTTGTCTGCCCCGGGTCGGGGTACCAGCCGGGAGGAGTCACCTGCGTCATGGGGCAACCGTATGAGGCCGGAGTGAAAACCGGATGAGAGGGGCGGAGATTCGCCCCCGAGCCGCCCCGATACCCGGCGGCTTCCACCGCAGCCCGCCCCCGTGACTCACGAGGAGGAGGCCCCGGTGCCCCCGGCGTCACCGATCCCAGCACGCTGGGACGGCAGGCGCCCGTGCTCGACGGGGCGGTGCCCACCGGCCGGAAGAAGACGCCAGCGCGAACGAGGCGTACGTCGCACGAGTGCCTCCGCCTCGCCGCCGCCCTCCGGGGTGACGAAGCGCGCGGCGATGATCGTGGCGAAGTGTGGGGACCCGCCACCACCGGAAGTCCGGCAAATCATCTTTCGATCACGGCAAGTTGACTACCCGTCACGACCAACGCGCCAGGTGGGCGCCGGGATGCGTCGTCCCGGAGCCTTCCGTCGTCACCCGACACGGCAATAGGTGCCCGGACCAGCCTCCACTTGGGCGGTCGGAGGGCTACGCTCAATGACCTGTACGTCGTTCGGGCGACGCTGGGGAGGTAACGGGATGACGGAGGGACGGCCCGACGAGGCCGCCTCGGCTCCCCTGTGGGAGCGCGACACGGAGATCGCCGCCGTCGCACAGGCGATCGACGAACTCCGGGTCGACAAGGCATCCCCGGGCAGTGTTCTGGTGTTCAGCGGTGAGGCGGGCATCGGCAAGACCGCCCTCCTGACCGAGGCCCGCCGGCTCGCCGAGGCACGGGGCTGCACGGTGTGGTACGCACGCGGCGGCGAGACCGTCGCCTCCGTCCCCTTCAATGTCGTACGGCAGTTGCTGCAGCCCGCGTTGATCGGGCTGTTGGAAGAGGAGATCCGCGAGTACCTGGGCGACTGGTACGACATGGCCGGACCGGCGCTGGGGCTCACGGAGCCGGGCGCGGGCACCGCCGACCCGCAGGCCGTGTGCGACGGGCTGGTCGCCGCGGTGAACCGGCTCTCCCGACGTACCTGGCCGCTCGTGCTGCTCATCGACGACGCCCACTGGGCCGACCAGGAGACGCTGCACTGGCTGTCCGCAGTCGTCGACCGTCTGACGGAGATGTGTGTCCTCGTCGTGGTGGCCCGCCGCCCTGGTGAGGCCACCGGTGAAGGCACCCGCCACCTCGCCCGGATCGCCTCGAAGGCCCGCCCGCTGGCCCCGCTCAGCTCGCTCACCCCCGACGCCACCGCCGGACTCACCCGTGCCACGGTCGGTGAGCACGCCGACGATCCGTTCTGTCGCGAGGTCTGGGCCGTCACCGGCGGCAACCCGTACGAGACCGTCGAACTGCTCGCCAAGGTGCAGGACAGCCCTCTCGAACCGGTCGAGGGATCCGCCGCCGAACTGCGCGATCTGAACCGCTCGGCACGCGGCCGGGGCCTTGTGGCCCGGCTGGAGACGCTCGGTGTCGACGCCACTCGCTTCGCCTGGGCCGCGGCCATCCTGCACACCGGTATCTCTGTGGACATCGTCGCCCGGCTCGCCTCGTTGAGCAGGGAGACGGCGGCCGAGTGCGCCCGCCTGCTGACCGACGCGCGCATTCTTACGGAACCGAGTCCGGTGAACCGCCGGGCGGAGGACGGCGATCTCGAGTTCGTGCATCCTCTGATCGCCACAGCGGTCTACAAGTCGATCCCGCCGGGCATCAGGACCGCGTTCCACGGCGTGGCCGCGACCGTCGTCAGCGAGTCCGGTCGCGGAGCCGCGGCGGCATCGCGCCACCTCGTCGAAGTGCACGCCGACGGTGACCCCGAACTGGTCGAGCAGCTGCGCGCCGCCGCGCGCGAGCACCTCGCCGTGGGCGCCCCGGACGCCGCCCGTCGTTGTCTGGAGCGGGCGCTGAAGGAGCCGCCGGAGCCGGACGTCCGTGCCCGCGTGCTGTACGAGCTGGGCTGTGCCACTCTGCTCACCTCGCCCGCCACCACCGTCGAGTACCTCCGCTCGGCGCTCGCCGAACCGGGGCTCGACGACGACGAACGCGTGGACGCGGTCTTCAGGCTGTCCCAGGCGCTGCTCCACAACGACCAGTTGGAGGAGGCCGTCCGCACGGTCGACGCCGAGGCCGCCCGGCTGGAACCGGGGCCGGCCCGGATGCGACTCCAGGCCGCCCACTACATGTGGGAGGTCATCCACGCCGACGTGGAGCTCTCGCCCACCCACTCCCAGGAGCTCTCGGCCCTCGCCGCGACCTGCACGGGGAAGGACAACTCCGAGCGCGCGCTGCTCATCCTGCGAGGCTTCGAGGCGGTGGTCCGGGGCGAGAACGCCGAAGAGGTCGTCGAGTTCTGCGACCGCGCCCTCGTCAACGGCCGACTGGCGCCCGGCCTCGGCTGGACCGACAGCGAATGGGACATCGAACTGCCGCTGATGCTGGCCATCGCGTACGCCTACGCGGACCGGCTCGACCGGGCGGAGAGCCTCTACACAGAGGCTCTGCGCACCTATGAGACGGCCGGGTGGAGCGGTGGTCATCTCGCTCTGGCCCATGCCTATGTCGGACACGGGCATCGCATGCGGGGCCGCCTCAAGCAGGCGGAGGAGTCGCTGCGCAAGTCACTGGCCTTCGCCGAGAGGGTCGGCCGCGGGCTGCCGCTGCACTGGTCGTCGACCTGCAACCTCGTCGACACGCTGCTCGCCCGCGGTCATGTGCAGGAGGCGTGGGACGTCGCCGAGGAACACGGCTTCGCGCCACCGTACCCGTCCACCGTGGTGCTGCCCGACCCCCGTTCCGTCCGCGGGCGGTTGCTGCTCGCCGTCGGCCGAACCGAGGACGGCATCAACGAGTTGGAGGCCGCGGAGAAGGCAGCCGCCTCCCGCGGGCATCACAACACGGTCATCGCCCCCTGGGGCGGGGACCTCGCCCGGGCCCTCGCCACCGAGGACCCGCGCCGTGCCGCCGAGTTGGCCCTGAACGTCCGTCGCCGTGCCGAACGCCTCGGCACGGACACCGCCATCGGTGAGGCCCTGCGGCTGGAGGCCTACCTCGCCACCGGCAAACAGGCCTCCTCCCTGTACGCCAAGGCGGTCACCTACCTGGCGGCCTCGCCCTCCGCCTACGAACACGCGGCGGCGCGTGTCGACTACGGCATCGCGATCCGTTCGGCCTCCGAACTCAACCGGGGTCTGACCCTGGCGGAGTCCTGTGGAGCGGACGGGCTGGTCAGGCGGGCGAGGGAGGCCCTGGACCGGTTGGTGTAGCTCAGGCCTGCCCCTCCTCCTCCGCCAACACCCTCTGCGCAGCGGCGAACGCCGAGTTCGCGGCCGGTACGCCGCAGTAGACCGCTGATTGGAGGAGGACGGCGCCGATGTCGTCCGGGGTGAGGCCGTTGCGGCGGGCCGCGCGGATGTGCATGGCCAGTTCGTCGTAGTGGCCGTGGGCGATCAGCGCGGTCAGTGTGATCATGCTGCGCTCACGGCGGGACAGCGTCGGGTCGGTCCAGATCTCGCCCCACGCGTAGCGGGAGATGAAGTCCTGGAAGCGGGCCGTGAAGGGCGTCTGCCGGGACTGGGCGCGGTCCACGTGCGCGTCGCCGAGCACCTGGCGCCGTACCTCCATCCCGCGCTTCGGGTATCCGTCGACATGCCCGCGCAGTGCCGCCAGTACGGCCTCCGGCCGCTCCGCGGGGGCGAGGTGCGACGCCCCCGGGATCTCGGTGAGCGTCGCCCCGGGCACCGCGTCCGCGATCTCCCGCAGATGCGCGGGCGGCGTCGCCGGGTCCTCGCGGCCGGCGACGAGGAGCGTGGGCACGGTGATCCCGGGCAGCTCCGCGCGGATGTCGAACGCGGCGAGCGCGTCGCAGCAGGCGGCGTACGCCTCGGGGTCGGCGCGGCGGTGGTCCTCCACCAGCTCCGGTACGGTGAAACCGGGCGTGAACCACCGCGCGTCGGCCGTCTCCGCGAGCCCGGCCAACGCTTCCCGTCCCTCCCGGCGCACCCGTTCCGCCCGTTCCTCCCATGGCTTGGAGCCGTTGAAGTGGGCCGAGGAACAGAGCACCGCCAGGGACGAGACCCGCTCCGGGTGGTGCGCGGCCAGCCACAGACCGACCGCGCCGCCCAGCGACACCCCGGCGTACGCGAACCGTTCGACGCTCAGCGCGTCCGCCAGGCGCAGCACCAGGGCCGCCAGGTCACCGACCGTCGCCCCCGGCGCGATCAGCCCGGCGGAGGAGCCGCCGTGCCCGGGCAGGTCCCAGCGGATCACCCGGTGCGTGATCGACAACTCGGGCGCCACCTTGTCCCACAGCCGGGTGGAGGTACCGAGGGAGGGGCCGAGCAGGAGGGGGGGAGCGGAAGGGGCGCCCTCCGCACGGTGGTTGAGCAGTTGGTCGGTCAACGTCGCTCCAGGGCGCGGTCGGTGAGGGCTCCGGCGGAGCCCGTGTAGCGGGTGGGGTCCGTGAGGTCCGCGAGGTCGAGGTCCTTCAACTCCGGTTCCTCGGCGAGCAGCTCGCCCAGCGGACGGCCTTCGGCGTAGACGCGCTCGGCCGTCCGGGTCAGCAGCTCCTTGGCGCGGGCCCTGCCCAGCACCGGCGCGAGCTCGGCGGCCAGCCGCTCCGAGACGATCAGCCCGTGGGTGAGGTCCAGGTGCCGGCGCATCGCGTCGGTGTCCACGCGGAGCCCCCGCGTGAGCTCGACCGCGTCCCGGGCGGCACCCCCGACCAGCCGGAGCAGCTCGCGCAGCGGCTCCCACTCCGCGTGCCACGCCCCGGCCGGCCGTTCGTCCTCGGCCGCCAGCGACCCGTACAGGGTCGCCGCCAGGTGGGGCGCGCGCCGGGCCGCCGCCGCGATCAGCGTCGACCGTACCGGGTTCGCCTTGTGCGGCATCGCCGACGATCCGCCCCCGCTGCCCTCGGCGACCTCCGCGATCTCGGTACGGGCCAGGGTGAGCACATCCACCGCGATCTTCCCCAGGGCGCCGGCGGTGAACGCCAGCGCTCCGGCCAGGTCCGCGATCGGGGTACGCAGGGTGTGCCAGGGCAACTCGGGTGCGTGGAGGCCGAGTTCACGGGCGTAGGCGGTGCTCAGGGCGGCGGTGTCGGTCGCCCCGAAGACGGTGAACGCCGCCAAGGTGCCTGCCGCGCCCCCGAGTTGGGCCGGCAGCGTCGCCCGTACGACGGCCAGCCGGTCCCGGGCGTTCAGGAGCAGGGAGCGCCAGCCGGCGGCCTTCAGCCCGAAGGTCGTCGGCACGGCGTGCTGGGTGAGGGTGCGGCCGGGCATCGCGGTGTCCCGGTGCGCGGCGGCGAGCGCCGCCAGCGCGGCCTCCGTACCGCCGAGGTCGGCCAGGACCAGATCGAGGGTGCGCGCGGCGACCAGCATCGTCGCCGTGTCCAGGATGTCCTGACTGGTCGCGCCCCGGTGGACGTACCGGCCGTACTCCGTGCCGACCGCCTCGGTGAGGTCCGCGACCAGCGGGATCACCGGGTTGCCGCCGCCGCGCGCGCGTTCCGCGAGGGAGCGTACGTCCAGGACGGCGGCGTCCGCCGCCGAGGTCACCGCGGAGCCGGCCGCGGCGGGGACCAGCCCCAGCGCGGCCTGGGCGCGGGTCAGCGCGGCCTCCGCGTCGAGCAGCGCCCGCAGATAGGCGGTGTCGCTCGTCGCGGCCGCGGCCGGGGAACCGGCCCACCCGGGGGCGAGCAGACCGGTGTCGGCGTCGGCAGATGTCACTGGAACTCCAGGAAGACCGTTTCGCCTTCGCCCTGAAGGCGGATGTCGAAACGGTAGGTGCCGTGACCCTGGTCCTCGGCGATCAGCGTGCCCCGGCGCGCCTCGTCCACCCGGGAGAGCAGCGGGTCGGCGGCCAGTGCGGCGTCGTCGCCCGGCAGGTAGATCCGGGTGTACAGGTGGACCAGCAGGCCCCGCGCGAAGACGCACACGCTGAGGTACGGCGCGTTCCGCCCGCGTGCGCCGGGGCGCAGCGTACGCGCGGTCCAGTGCCCGCTGGCGTCGGTCTGGACTCGGCCCCAGCCGGTGAACTCCACCCCGTTGCGGCCCAGGAAGCCGCCGCTCGCGGAGTCGCGGCGCATGGAACCGTCGACCCGGGAGACGTTGCCGTCCGGGTCCGGGCCCCACAGCTCCAGGAAGGCGTCCGGCAGCGGGTTGCCCTCGCCGTCGAGGATGTGGCCCTGGAGGGAGATGGTGTCGGGGTGGCCGAGGGGAGCGATGTCGCCGCCGCCGGGGAAGGGCAGGGCGTGGCCGTAGAAGGGGCCGACCGTGTGCGACGGGGTCGGCAGCACCGTCTCCGGGCGGCTGGTGTCGATCTTCGTCATGGCAGGTCAGCGTCCTTCTTCGATCCAGGTGGCCTTCGGGCCGTCGAGCACGATGTCCCAGACGTAGCCCATCGAGAACTCCGGCACGGACAGGCTGTGGTCGTACGTCGCGACCAGCCGCTGCCGGGCCGCGTCGTCCGTCACCGACTGGATGATCGGGTCGTACGGGAAGAGCGGGTCGTTCGGGAAGTACATCTGCGTCACGAGCCGCTGGGTGAACGCCGAGCCAAAGAGCGAGAAGTGGATGTGGGCCGGCCGCCAGGCGTTGACGTGCTGGCGCCACGGGTACGGGCCCGGCTGGATCGTCGTGAAGTGGTAGTGGCCGTCGTCGTCGGTGAGCGTGCGGCCGACGCCCGTGAAGTTCGGGTCCAGGGGCGCGTCGTGCTGTTCGCGCTGGTGGGCGTAGCGGCCGGCCGAGTTGGACTGCCAGATCTCGACCAGCTGGCCGCGCAGCGGGCGTCCGTCGCGGTCGAGGAGCCGCCCGGAGACGGTGATCCGCTCACCGATGGGCTCGCCGTCGTGCTGCCGGGTCAGGTCGTTGTCGATCTCGGTGATGTCCCGCTCCCCGAAGGCGGGGGAGGACAGCTCCACCAGCTCGGGATCCTTGGTGACGTCGATGGAGATCGGCGGCTGCTTGGGGTGCCGCAGCACCGAGGACCGGTAGGGCGCGTAGTCCCGGCGGGGCTGGTGCTCGACGGGCGCGCCCTCGGCGAGCCGCTTCTCGTAGGCGGCGTGTTCGGCCGCGATCTCCCGATCGATGTCGGCTTGGGTGAGAGTCATGGAGGTTCCTGAGGTCTTGTCGGTCTCGTCGAAGTCGGCGGCTGGATCGCGCCCCGTCAGGGGCGCGGGGAACTGCGCGGCCAGCCACGTACGGCCCGCAGTCGGCGAACGGCGCTTACAGCGGAGCGTCAACGCTCCAGGACGAGGGCGAGTCCTTGCCCGACCCCGATGCACAGCGTGGCCACGCCGACGCCCGAGCCCCTGCGCGCCAGCTGGTGCGCGACCGTCCCGGCGAGTCGCGCGCCGGACGCGCCCAGCGGATGGCCGAGGGCGATCGCCCCGCCCTGCGGATTGAGGATCGCCGGGTCGAACTCGGGCCACTCGGCGACACAGCCGAGCACCTGCGCGGCGAACGCCTCGTTCAGCTCCAGGACGTCCAGGTCGTCGAACGATTTCCCCGCCTTGGCCAGCGCACGCGTGACCGCTTCGACGGGAGCGAGCCCGAAGTAGTCGGGGTCGACGGCGTTCACCCCGGTCGCCGAGACGCGCGCGAGCGGCTCACGCCCGGTGGCCGCGAGCCCCTCCTCGTCCACCAGCAGCAGCGCGGCGGCCCCGTCGTTGAGCGGCGAGGCGTTGCCGGCCGTGACCGTGCCCCCGTCCGGACGGAAGGACGGCTTGAGCCTGGCCATGGCGGCCAGGGACGCGTCGGCCCGTACGCACTCGTCGGCGCCGAAGACGACCGGGTCGCCCTTGCGCTGGGGGAGGGCGACGGGCGCGATCTCGTCGTCGAAGGCCCCGGCCGCCCGCGCCGCGGCCGCCTTGCGGTGGGAGGAGAGGGCGAACTCGTCCTGCTGCTCCCGGCTGATCTTGTGCTTGTCGGCGATGAGTTCGGCCGACTCGCCCAGCGGGATCGTCCACTGCGGGTCCATCCGCGGGTTGACCATGCGCCAGCCCAGCGTGGTCGAGTACAGCTCGGTGTGCCCGGCGGGGAAGGGCCGGTCGTTCTTCTGCAGGACGTACGGGGCGCGGGTCATGGACTCGACACCGCCGGCGACGGCAATCGACGCGTCACCCAGCGCGATGGCGCGCGCCGCCTGGATCACGGCTTCCAGACCCGAGGCGCACAGCCGGTTGACGGTGACGCCCGGCACGGAGGTGGGCAGCCCGGCCAGCAGGGCGGCCATGCGGCCGACGTTGCGGTTCTCCTCGCCCGCGCCGTTGGCGTTGCCGAAGTACACGTCCTCGATCCGTGCCGGGTCCAGGTCCGGCGTACGGGCGAGCAGTTCACGGACGGCGTGCGCGGCGAGGTCGTCAGGGCGCACAGCCGCGAGGCCGCCGTTGTAGCGGCCGATCGGGGTGCGGACCGCGTCGACGATGTAGACGTCCTTCGTGCCGTTGCTCATCACTGGCCCTCCTCGGGGACGCGCACCTTCGCGGCGGTCTGGGCGACGATCTCCTCGACGGTGACTCCGGGCGCGGTCTCCAAGAGCACCAGGCCCTCGTCGGTCACGTCGAGCACGCCCAGGTCGGTGATGATCCGGTTCACGCAACGCTTGCCGGTCAGCGGCAGCGCGCACTCCTCCAGGATCTTCGCCGAGCCGTCCTTGGCGGTGTGGGTCATGACCACGATGACCGTACGCGCGCCGTGGACCAGGTCCATGGCACCGCCGATCCCAGTGATCATCTTGCCCGGGACGGCCCAGTTGGCGAGGTCGCCCCGGGCTGAGACCTGCATCGCGCCGAGGACGGCGACGTCGATGTGGCCGCCGCGGATCATCGAGAAGGACAGCGCCGAGTCGAAGAAGGAGGCCCCCGGCAGGACGGTGACGGTCTCCTTGCCCGCGTTGATCAGATCGGGGTCGACCTGGTCCTCGGTCGGGTACGGGCCGGTGCCCAGGATGCCGTTCTCCGACTCCAGGATCACCTCGACGTCGTTCGGGAGGTGGTTCGGGATCAGTGTCGGCAGTCCGATGCCGAGATTGACGTACTGGCCGTCGCGCAGTTCGCGGGCGGCGCGGGCGGCCATCTGTTCACGGGTCCAGGCCATCACTCGCTCACCGTGCCCTGTGCCGCGACGGAGACCGTCCGCTTCTCGATCTTCTTGTCGGCCGCCTGCTCGGGGGTGAGGGCGATGACGCGCTGCACGAAGACGCCGGGCACATGCACGGCGTCCGGGTCGATCCCGCCGGGCTCGACCAGCTCCTCGACCTCGGCGATCGTCACCTTGCCCGCCATCGCCGCGAGAGGGTTGAAGTTGCGGGCGGACTTGTTGAAGACCAGGTTGCCGTGGCGGTCGCCCCGGGCGGCGCGGACGAGCGCGTAGTCGGTGCGGATGCCGCGTTCGAGCACGTACTCGACGCCGTCGAACTCGCGGACCTCCTTGGGCGGCGAGGCCAGCGAGACGCCGCCGCTGCCGTCGTAGCGCCAGGGGAGGCCGCCCTCGGCGACCTGGGTGCCGACGCCGGCGGGGGTGTAGAACGCCGGGATGCCCGCGCCGCCCGCGCGCAGCCGCTCGGCGAGCGTGCCCTGCGGGATCATCTCGACCTCCAGCTCACCGGCCAGGTACTGCCGCGCGAATTCCTTGTTCGCCCCGATGTACGAACCGGTCACCCGTGCGATCCGGCCGGCCGCGAGCAGGACCGCGAGGCCGGACTCCATGGCTCCGCAGTTGTTCGAGACGACCCCGAGGCCCGACACCCCGCGCTCGTGGAGCGCCTGGATCAGTGCGTTCGGCACACCGCTCAGCCCGAATCCGCCGACGGCGAGGGTCGCGCCGTCCGGCACATCGGCCACTGCCTCCAGGGCTGTGGCGACCACCTTGTCCATCCGTGAGGCCCCATCTCGTCCGCGCATCCGGTGACCATTAATCAGGGCACTGAGCATTTGGGTGAAGTTTCTTTCACGCTGCCACTCGTCGGCTCCGTCGTCAAGAGCTGCGAAAAGGGTGGGAAGGCGGGGTGCGCGTTATGGACACACCCCGAGGGTCGGCGGGTATCGTTCAGTGCACGGACGAATTGCCGAGCCGAGGAGCGAACATGGCCGCGGTGGACCTCTCCACCCACCCCGGGCACCTGGCCCGACGGCTGCAGCAGGCCCACTACCTGCTGTGGAACGTGATGGTCTCCGAGGAGATCACCTCGCCGCAGTTCGCGGTCCTCAACACCCTCGTCGCCGAACCGGGGCTCGACCAGCGCACGGTGGGGGAGCGGGTGGGGCTCGACCGGTCCACGATGTCCGAGGTCATCAGCCGGCTCGGGCGCCGGGGGCTCCTCGACAAGGTGCGCGATCCGCAGGACGGGCGACGGTTCCTGCTGCGGCTCACGGACGACGGGGTGCGCACGCACCGCAGGCTCACGGTGCGGACGGCGCGGATGAACCAGGTGTTCCTGGGCCCGCTCTCGGCGGAGGAACAGGACGTGTTCTTCGACCTGATCCGACGGGTGGCCGACGCGGCGGAGGAACTGCGCAGCCCGGTGGAGGCGCTCCGCTAGCGGGTGCCGGGCGTCGCGGTGCCGGGTGCCGGGTGCCGGGTGCCGGGCATCGCGGGGCCGGGTGCCGGGCGTCGCGGACACGGCCCGGGCACCCCGCTACGAGCGGTCGGCGGCGTACACCACCCACACCTGGCCCTCGGCGAAGTTCATCGGTTCGCCGCCGGTCGTCGTGAAGTCCGTGCCGTCGGTCGCGGTCTTCCGCTCCCAGCCGGCCTCGAAGACCCTGCCGTCCCGCAGGACCTCCGCGCGGCCCGAGCCGACCGTCTCCGTGTACGGGGTGTTGTTGCCGAGGAAGTCGTGGAACCGGGACTCGCGGATCTTCACGTACTGGACGACCACCGTGGCCGGGGCGACGCGGACGTCGTCGGTGGTGACCGTAGGGCGCCCGTCCATCGAGACCTGCCAGCGGCGGCTGTCGTCGGACCACGTGAACGTGAAGCGCGCCGCCGGGTAGCGGACGGTGCGGGAGTCCTCGGGGGTGCCGCCGGAGGGGGCCGGGCCGTGGCGGAAGCCCGTGGTGAGGGCGTCGGCGCCGGGCGCGGAGCCCATCAGTTCAGCGGGCCGCAGATACAGGTTGTGCGGTGCGGGCTTCTCGTCGCCCCGGAAGTAGGCGTCGTCGGCGTCCTCGGGGGTCTTCGCGTGCAGGGGCGCCTTGTCGATCAGCGGAAGGAGCTTGCCCTGCGCGCCCGAGAACGCCAGGGTCGGCTCGTCGAACTGGCGCAGCAGCTCCAGATCGGACTCGCGGGCACTGCGCACCGGTCCGACCGCCTCCGGGAACCGGGTCGCGTACACGGCCATCAGTCGGCTGAGGCCGCCCTCGACCTGCTCGGCGTAGACGATGTCCGCGGCGTCGAGGCCGGTCTGAGGGCGGGCGGGGGAGACGTTGTCGATCTTCACCGCGAGTACGGAGCCGACCGGTGGGGCGCTGATCGGGTCGTCCCTGCGGCTGTCGCCCTGTCCTTTCCCGTCGTCGCTGTCCGTGCCGGTCGAGGTGCATCCCGCCAGCAGGGTGGCCGCGATCGCGGCGGCGAGCAGTGCCCCTGTCGTCGCGCCGCGCCGGGCCCCTCGCGTCCGCGATCTGTCGCGCACCGTACTCAAGTCGCTCATGATGCATCCGATTGTGCACTTATCCGTTCATGGATGGCCATAGTGGATTGTTTCTGACTGGTTCGGGAGTGAGGCGCCGGGTACTCGGCCGCCACCTGCTGAATCAGGCGAGGGAACGGAGTGTGGGCACGATGAAGGCAGTGACGTGGCAGGGCAAGCGGGACGTACGCGTGGAGACCGTGCCCGATCCGGTGCTGAAGGAGCCGACCGACGCGATCATCCGAATCACCTCCACCGGGCTCTGCGGCTCCGACCTGCACCTCTACGAGGTGCTCACCCCGTTCATGACACCGGGCGACATCCTGGGCCACGAGCCCATGGGCATCGTCGAGGAGGTCGGCGCCGGGGTGCCCGACCTCGCGGCGGGCGACCGGGTCGTCGTGCCGTTCCAGATCGCCTGCGGCAGCTGCTGGATGTGTCTCACCGGGCTCCCCACCCAGTGCGAGACCACCCAGTGCACCGGCGAGGGCATGGGCGCGGCCCTCTTCGGCTACACCCGGCTGTACGGCGCGGTCCCCGGGGCCCAGGCCGAGTATCTGCGCGTCCCGCAGGCCCAGTTCGGGCCGATCAAGGTGCCGGAGGGGCCGCCCGACGACCGGTTCCTCTACCTGTCCGACGTGCTCCCCACCGCCTGGCAGGCGGTCGAGTACGCGCACGTCCCGCCCGGCGGCAGCGTCGCCGTGCTCGGCCTCGGCCCCATCGGCGACATGGCCTGCCGGGTGGCCCTGCAGCGGGGTGCCGAGCACGTGTTCGGGGTCGACCTGGTGCCCGAGCGGCTGCGCAGGGCGCGCGAGCGGGGCGTGCAGACCTTCGACCTCAGGGACTTCGACAGCGAGAAGGAGCTGGTCGGCGCGATCCAGGACCGGACCGCCGGACGCGGCCCCGACTCCGTGATCGACGCCGTCGGCACCGAGGCCCACGGCAGCGCGGCCGCCCGGCTCGCCCAGAACGCCACCGGGATGCTGCCCCGGGCCATCGGCTCACGCCTCACGGAACGCCTCGGCGTGGATCGGCTCGCCGCCCTCTACACCGCCATCGACCTCGTACGACGCGGCGGCACGATCTCCCTCTCCGGCGTCTACGGCGGCAAGGTCGACCCGCTGCCCCTGCTCACCCTGTTCGACAAGCAGATCCGGCTGCGCATGGGCCAGGCCAACGTCCGCACCTGGAGCGACGACATCCTGCCCCTGCTCACGGACGACGACCCCCTAGGCGTCGACGACTTCGCCACCCACCGGGTGCCGCTCACCGACGCCGCGCACGCCTACGAGATGTTCCAGCGCAAGGAGGACGGGGCCGTGAAGGTGATCATGGAGCCCTGAGCGCCTCAGATCTGAGCCCTGAGCCCGGCGACCGGGTTCAGGTGCCCAGGATCTCCGCCAGGTCGTAGGTCACCGGCTCCTCCAGCTGCGCGTAGGTGCAGCTCTCCGCCGTGCGGTCCGGGCGCCAGCGCCGGAAACGGGCCGTGTGGCGGAAGCGGACGCCGTTCTCCATGTGGTCGTACGCCACCTCGGCCACATGGTCGGGGCGCAGCGGCACCCAGGAGAGGTCCTTCTTCGCCGACCACCGGCTCGGCGCGCCCGGCAGCCGTGCCGTCTCGTGCGCGGCCTCCTCGGACCAGGCGGCCCAGGGGTGCTCGCGGATGTCCTCCAGCCGCAGCGGCTCCAGCTCCTCCACCAGCTCCGCGCGCCGCTTCATGGGAAAGGCCGCGCACACGCCGATGTGCTGGAGCGTGCCCCCGTCGTCGTAGAGACCCAGCAGCAGGGAGCCGACCACGGGTCCGCTCTTGTGGAAGCGGTACCCGGCGACCACCACGTCCGCCGTCCGCTCGTGCTTGATCTTGAACATGGCCCGTTCGTCCTGCCGGTAGAGCAGGGTGAGCGGCTTGGCGATCACCCCGTCCAGCCCCGCCCCCTCGTACTGCTCGAACCACTGCTCGGCCAGCTCACGGTCCGTGGTCGCCGGCGCGAGATGCACCGGGGCCGTCACCCCGGACAGGGTCTGCTCCAGAAGGGCACGCCGGTCGGTGAGCGGGACGTGGAGCAGCGCCTCGTCGTTCAGCGCGAGGATGTCGAAGGCGACGAAGGAGGCCGGGGTCGTCGCACCCAGCATCCGGACGCGGGAGTCCGCGGGGTGGATACGCTCGGTGAGGGCGTCGAAGTCCAGCCGCCGCCCGTCCCGGACGATCACGATCTCGCCGTCCAGCACGCAACGCGCCGGCAGCCGCTCCCGCAGGGCCGCCACCAGCTCGGGGAAGTACCTGGTCAGCGTCTTCCCGGTACGGCTGCCGAGTTCCACCTCGTCCCCGTCGCGGAACACGATCGCCCGGAACCCGTCCCACTTCGCCTCGTAGTGCATGTCCGGCGGGATCTTCGCCACGGACTTGGCGAGCATCGGTTTCACGGGCGGCATCACCGGAAGATCCATGCCTCCGATTCTGCGACCGCGCGGGAGCCGCCGCTCGGCGAACCTCGTCCGGTATGCGGCATCCGACCGTTCCGCCTACCGTGGCTCGCATGGGCGAAGCGGTGGAACTGGAGGCGGCGGGACGGACGGTACGGCTGTCCAGCCCCGGCAGGATCTTCTTCCCGGAGCGCGGCTTCACCAAGCTGGACCTCGCCCAGTACTACATCGCCGTCGGCCCCGGCATCCTGCGCGCCCTGCGGAACCGGCCCACCACCCTGGAGCGCTACCCGGAGGGCGTGACGGGCGAGAACTTCTTCCAGAAGCGCGCCCCCAAGAACATGCCCGACTGGATCCCCACCGCGCACATCACCTTCCCCAGCGGCCGCAGCGCCGACGAGATGTGCCCGACCGAGGTCGCCGCCGTCGTCTGGGCCGCCCAGTTCGGCACGCTCACCTTCCACCCGTGGCCCGTCCGCCGCGACGACGTCGACCGGCCCGACGAACTCCGCATCGACCTCGACCCGCAGCCCGGCACCGACTACGCCGACGCGGTGCGCGCCGCGCACGAACTGCGGGAGGTCCTCCACGAGTACGGCGGACTGCGCGGCTGGCCCAAGACCTCCGGCGGCCGCGGTCTGCACGTCTTCGTGCCGATCCGGCCCGACTGGACCTTCACCCAGGTACGCCGTTCGGCCATCGCCGTCGCCCGGGAACTGGAGCGCCGGATGCCGGACCAGGTGACCACGGCCTGGTGGAAGGAGGAACGCGGCGCGAAGATCTTCGTCGACTACAACCAGACCGCCCGCGACCGCACCATCGCCTCCGCCTACTCCGTACGCCCCCGCCCGTACGCCCCCGTCTCGGCGCCCCTCACCTGGGACGAGGTGGGGGTCGCCGTGCCGCGTGACTTCGACCTGGGGACGATGCCGGGGCGTTTCGCCGAGGTCGGTGACGTCCACGCCGACATGGACGAGCACGCGTTCTCGTTGGAAGCGCTGCTGGAGCTGGCGGCACGGGACGAACACGACCACGGGCTCGGGGACCTGCCGTATCCGCCGGAGTACCCGAAGATGCCGGGGGAGCCGAAGCGGGTGCAGCCGAGCAGGGCCAAGAAGACATGACGGCGGCCCGTGCCCCTCGCGGGACACGGGCCACCTTCGGTTCCCTACAGTTCCTTGATCCGGATGTCGCGGTAGGAGACGACGTCCGTCGTGCCGTGGACCTGGAGTCCGATGTAGCCGGAGGCGAACCGTCGCCCGTCCGTGCCCGGGTCGTCCGAGCGGGGCGGGGTGAAGTCCTGGCCGCCGGTGTTGTCGAACTCGTTGATCAGGACGCCGTTGCGGTAGACCGAGTAGCGCTGGTCGACCACCCTGATCTCGTAGTCGTTCCAGGTGCCCTTCTGGGTGACGCCCGCCCCGGCGAGCCCCACCCGGTCGAAGCCGTAGACCGACCCCGTCTTGTACATGTCGCCGTCGGGCCGGTCGAGGACCTGCACCTCATGGCCGTACTTGATGGCCACCCACTCCGGCCGTGACTCCTCCGGGTGGTCGTGGACGCCCGGGAAGCGCACGAACACACCGGAGTTGGCGTTGCCGGTGCCGGGCGCGTCGTCCCGCCACTGCAGGCGCAGGGAGAAGTCGCCGTACTTCCGTTCGGGGAACCACAGCATGCCGAGCCCGGCCTTCGTCGTGCCGGAGGTGATCGAGCCGTCGGTGTTCAGCCCGAACGAACCGCCGCCCACCTGCTGCCACTTGGCGAACGACTCGGCCGTGCCGTCCAGGATCGTGCGGTAGCCCTCCGTCTGGCCGGGCCTGCCGATGCCGGACTCCTCCGCCGCCTCCTTCACGGCGGTGTACTCGCGCAGGTCGACGACCCCCTCCCGGAACAGCTTGTCGAGAACGGTGTCCACGTGCTTCAGGAACAGCGCGTGGGACGTCCACTCCTTCTCGTCCTCGATCAACTCGTTGATGCGGCAACGGTTGTTGGTGACCCGGTTCGGCACGCCCGAGTCGACCGTGCCGACGAAGACCGTCAACCGCTCGTCGTACTCGGCGCAGTTGGGCGCGGGGACCCCGCCGCCGGCGACGACGGTGAAGCTGACCGAGCGCGCGGCGGCCGTGTTGCCCGCCTTGTCGCTCGCCCGGTACGCGACCGTGTGGGTGCCCGCCCGGTCGACCACCACGGGGGCGGTGTAGGCGAGATAGGGGCCGCCGTCCAGCGAGTACTCGACGGCGGCCACGCCCGAGCCACCGTGGTCGGTCGCGCTCACGGTGACCTTCGCGCTCTTCAGGTACGCCCCGGCGGAGTTCCGGTCGCCCTCGACGGTCACGCCCGTCACCGGGGGTGTGGTGTCGGTGGCGGGCGGGGCGACGACGGTGAAGCCGACGCTCTTCGCGGCGGCGACGTTGCCCGCCTTGTCCGTGGCCCGGTACCGCACCTTGTGCGTGCCGACCTCGTGCACCATCACGGGCGCGGTGTACGGCTGCCAGGCCCCCGAGTCGCCGAGGGCGTACTCGATGGTGTTGACCCCCGACCCGGTGTCCGACGCGGAGACGGTGACCGTCGCCATGGACACGTAGTCGCCCTGCGGGTTCTTCTCGCCGGCCACGGTCGCCGAGGTCTCCGGCGCGGTCGCGTCGTCGGTCGGCGGTGCCACGACGGTGAAGCCGACGCTCTTCTCGGCCGCCGTGTTGCCCGCCTTGTCGACCGCGCGGTAGCGGATCTTGTGCGTGCCGACCTGGTCGACGACCACCGGCGTGGTGTACGGCAGCCAGGCTCCGGTGTCACCGACGGCGTACTCGATCCGCTCGACACCCGAGCCGCCCGGGTCGCTCGCGCTCACCGCCACGGAGGCCGAACCGACGTACGCGCCCTCCGAGTTCTGCGTCCCGGCGACCTGGGCCGAGGTCTCGGGCGCGGTGGTGTCCTCGCCGGTGCCCTCGGTCACCACGAGGATGCCCTGCATCTGGCCGTGCCCGGGGATCGTGCAGTAGTAGCGGTAGCGGCCGGGGGTGAGCGTGACCTCGGCGGTGTGGCGGCCGCCCTGGTCGTCGCCGGGGTTGGCGAGGATGTTGAGCGGCACGTCGTTGTTGTACTCCGGGTCGGAGACGTCGAACGTCAACGTGTGCGGCATGCCCATGGTGTTGCCCGTGGCCTTGCTGTTCTCGAACACGAGCGTGGTCGGGCCCGCCACCGCGGTCTGCGGCGCGGTCAGGTACTTGGTGATGTCGTCACCGGCGGTCCAGGTGAGCACCTGGGCGGCGGCCTTCTCCGGCGCCGCGTCCGTGCGGCCGGAGGCGGGCGTCGACGTGAGCCCGAGGACCATCAGCAGGGCCGCCACCAGGGCCGCCCACAGACGTCTTTCCCGCATCACTCCGCCTTCCTCGCCAGCTCGCCGGCCGCCGGTGTCGGGCCGCCGCCCGTGTAGGTCACGCGCCACAACGCCGACTTGGCGTCCGAGGTGAAGAAGCCGCGTCCGTAGTCCAGGACGTACAGCGCGCCGTCCGGACCGAACTTCCAGTCCATGAGGTTCCTGATGCCGTCCGCCCCGACCGGCACGATCTTCTTCAGGGACTCCGCGTGGACCGGGAGTCCGCCGCTGCCCTGGTTCTTCGGGTCCATGACCACCGCGTGGCGCGGCTGGTCGGCGTCGTAGAAGTCGCCGACGAACCACTTGCCGTCCCAGTAGGCGGGCCACCGGACGGAGTTGTCGACGGACTCGGTGTGCCGGTAGACCGGCCCGTTCATCGTCGCCTGGCCGCCGCCCTTGAGCCACGGCAGCAGGTACGTGGCCTCCTCGTTCTTGTACGAGGGGATGCCGCTCGCGTCCCGGGGGAAGTCGGGGGCGCCGCCTTGCGGCGCGTACCAGATGTTGTTGCCGGTCACCGGGGGCAGGTTGACGAGCCCGTCGTTGTTCGGGGACTCGTTCTTCGGGCGGTCGCAGTCGTACCAGCCGAGCGGTTTCGACGGGTCCGGCAGGTTGCGGTCCCGGTAGGGCTGCTTGTTGCCCATGCAGTACGGCCAACCCCGGTTGCCCGCCTCGGTGATGGCGGCGAAGGTGTCGTACTTGGCGGGCCCCCAGGTCGTCGACGGCGCGCTCGCGTCGGGGCCGACCCAGCCGGCGTAGAGGACGTCGGTCTGCCGGTCGACGAAGATGCGGGCGGGGTTCCTGACCCCCATCACATAGATCTCACCGCGTGTCTTGCCCCCGCCCTCGGCGGTCTCCTTGCCGGTGAAGAGGTTCCCCGCGGGCAGGGTGTAGGTGCCGTCGGGCTCCGGGTGGATGCGGAGGATCTTGCCGTTGAGGTTGTTGGTGTTCCCGGCGGTGCGGCGCGCGTCGGCGAAGGAGACGCCCTTGTAGTTCGGCTCGGGGTTGTTGCCCGAGTAACCGGCGCTGAAGCCGCTGGAGTTGTTGTCGCCGGTCGCGATGTACAGGTTGCCCTTCGAGTCCCAGCTCATCCCGCCGCCGGAGTGGCAGCAACTGTGGATCTGCACGGGCCACTTGAGCAGGACCTTCTCGCTGCTCAGGTTCAGCTTGTTGCTCGCGAGGTCGAGGGTGAAGCGGGAGACGCGGCGCTCGGCCATCCGGGTGTCACGGTCGATCCGCGAGTGCGGCGTGTAGTGCAGGTACACCCAGCCGTTCTGCTGGAAGGCGGGGTCCAACTCGATGCCCAGCAGGCCCTCTTCGACCTTGATCAGCTCGTCGCCGCCGCCCTTGTTGCCGAAGACGGTGAGGGCGCCCGCGAGGGTGACCTTCTTCGTCCTCGGGTCGTAGACGTGGATCTCGCCCTTGCCCTTGCCGATGTCGGGGTTGTTCCAGTCGGTGACCACGGGCTGGGAGGAGTCGGCGCCGCCCCGGCCGATGTAGAGGACTCGCCCGTCGGGTGCGGTGACCAGGCCGTGCGGTTCACCGATCTGGTCGTTCTGCCCGGGCTGGTTGGGCTGGGTCAGCCGCTCGGCCTTGTAGTTGGCGGTGATGGTCGCCTTGCAGTCGGCCTGCGCGAGGCGGGAGGTCCAGAGCAGGGCGCCGCGCAGATGCGTACGGAAGTCGGTCTCGTCGTACGCGGAGACCGTCCCGCCCATGCCCGTGTAGAAGGAGCGTCCGCCGTCGTAGTCCCGGCACCAACTCACCGGGTGGTCCCAGCCGTTGGCGCCGGTGCCCGGCTGGTACGTCGACTCCCGCACCCGGGCCACGGTGTGCACGGAGCCCGACGGGTTCTTCGTCCAGTTGAGCCACTTGTCGGGCCGCTTCCACTGCGTCGGCAGGTCCTTGGTGGCCGGGTGTCGCCGGTCACCGACCTCGACGGTCGCCCGCTGCACGGTGGTCGGGCTCGACGGGGCCGGCCGGGCGCCGATCAGTCCGGTGAACCAGTCCGAGTACGGCTCGGCGCGGGCCGCGTCGTGGACGCCGACGAAACCGCCGCCCGCCTCCATATAGCTCTCCAGGCCCGCCTCCTGCTCCGGATCCAGGACGTCACCGCCGCCGGTCAGGAAGACGACGGCGTTGAACCCGCTCAGCCGGGCCTCGTCGGTGAAGACGGACGCGTCGTCGGTGGCCACGACCCCGAACCGCTCGGCGGCCGGCCCCGACAGGCCGATCCGTTCGATCGCCTCGATCCCGGCGTTCACGACGGGGGACTCGTCCCCGGCCGCGGCGGAGCCGTGGAAGATCAGCACCCGAGGGCCCGAGCCGCCCGGGGGTGACGTGATCGACATCGTTGTCAGCGGTGGTTCCGGCGCCGGTCGCGCCTGGGCCGCGGGGCCCGACAGGAGTCCGGCGGTGACGACCGAGGCGGTCAGGGTGGCCGCCCAGGCCCGTCTCTTCGCGTCGCTCAACCCTCGTAAGTACATGGGCACCTCCTCGGTCACAGCAACAGCGCCAAGGAAGCTAGCCCGCTTTGACGCGACTCGCCAATAGCTATGACCGGAATGGTCTGAACTTTGTCCTGGGTGTGGATAAACAGTCGCGCGGCCGCTACCGTCTCACAGGTTGATCACAGCTGCGTCTCCGCAAGATCCGTATCGGCGTGGGGAGTTCCGCATGGACGGGATGGACAGACGAGGGTTCAACCGGCGGATGCTGCTGGGTGGCGCGGCCGCCGCGACATCGTTGTCCGTGGCCATCGAGACCGTCGGCACCTCCGGGTCCGCGAGCGCCGCCACGCAGGTGAGGACGGCCCCGGCGGGCGGTGTGGTCCGACACCTCAAGATGTACGCCGAGAAGCTGCCCGACGGGCAGATGGGCTACGGCTTCGAGAAGGGCAAGGCCTCGATACCGGGCCCCCTGATCGAACTCAACGAGGGCGACACCCTGCACATCGAGTTCGAGAACACGATGGACGTGGCGGCGAGCCTGCACGTCCACGGCCTGGACTACGAGATCTCCAGCGACGGCACCCGACAGAACAAGAGCCACGTCGAACCCGGCGGCACCCGCACCTACACCTGGCGCACCCACGCCCCCGGCGTCCGCAAGGACGGCACCTGGCGTGCGGGCAGCGCCGGTTACTGGCACTACCACGACCATGTCGTCGGCACCGAACACGGCACGGTCGGCGTCCGCAAGGGCCTCTACGGCCCCGTCATCGTCCGCCGCAAGGGTGACGTCCTGCCCGACAAGACCGTCACCGTCGTCTTCAACGACCTGCTCATCAACAACAAACCCGCGCACTCCGGCCCCAACTTCGACGCCACGGTGGGCGATCGCGTCGAGTGGGTCGTCCTCACGCACGGGGAGTACTACCACACCTTCCACCTGCACGGTCACCGCTGGGCCGACAACCGCACCGGCATGCTCACCGGCCCCGACGACCCCAGCCAGGTCGTCGACAACAAGATCGTCGGCCCCGCCGACTCCTTCGGCTTCCAGGTCGTCGCGGGCGAAGGGGTGGGCGCGGGCGCCTGGATGTACCACTGCCACGTCCAGAGCCACTCCGACATGGGCATGGTGGGCCTCTTCCTGGTGCGCAGGACGGACGGGACGATCCCGGGGTACGAGCCGCACGAGCCGCACGAGCGCCGCGACTCGGAGGCGTCGGGGGCGTCGGAGGCGTCCGGGGGGTCCGAGGCGTCCCACGCCCACTGAGACTCACCGAGGGGAAGGCTGACCGGGCCGCACCCGCTCGGCCGGTGTGGAGATCCGCCGCGTAGTGGGCGACGACCGGTGGCCGAGGGTCGGGAGCGCTCTCAGCGGGCTCTTTCCCAGGGCTATCCTGGGCGGAGCCGGCCCGGAGGAGTGTTTCGTAGTGACCGAGACAGCGTCGCGTCCCACGTTGGAGGCCGTGGCCGCGCGGGCCGGGGTGTCCAGGGCGACGGTGTCGCGGGTCGTCAACGGCGGCGAGGGCGTGCGGGAGCCCCTGGTCGAGCGGGTGCGGAAGGCGGTCGAGGAGCTCGGGTACGTGCCCAACCAGGCGGCCCGCAGCCTCGTCACCCGACGGCACGACGCCGTGGCCGTGGTGATCGCCGAGCCGGAGACCAGGGTCTTCGCCGATCCCTTCTTCGCCCTGCAACTCCGGGGCATCAGCAAGGAGTTGACCACGCACGACTCGCAGCTCGTGCTGCTGCTCACCGAAGGACCCGAGGACTACGCCCGGGTGGGACGGTATCTCGCGGGCGGACACGTCGACGGGGCGCTCGTGTTCTCGCTGCACCTCGACGACCAACTGCCCGCGCTGATCCGGGGCGCGGGCGTCCCCACCGTGTTCGGCGGCCGTCCCGGCTGGGCCGACGGCGCGCGCGGCGACACGGCCACCGTGTACGTCGACAGCGACAACCGGGGCGGCGCGCGGGACGCCGTACGCCATCTCGTCGGTCTCGGCCGCACCCGGATCGCCCACATCACCGGGCCCCTCGACCAGACCTCCGCCGTGGACCGGCTCGACGGGTTCCGGGACGTCATGGTGGACGCCGACCCCCGGCTGATCGTGGAGGGCGACTTCACCCCCGCCGGTGGGGAGCGGGCGATGCGGGAACTGCTCGGCCGCTGCCCCGAGGTGGACGCGGTGTTCGCCGCCAACGACGTGTCCGCGTCCGGCGCGCTGCGCGTGCTGCGGGAGTTCGGGCGACGGGTTCCCGAGGACGTCGCCGTGGTGGGCTTCGACGACATGCTGCCGGTGGCCGAGCAGTCCGATCCGCCGTTGACGACGGTCCGTCAGGACATAGAGGAGATGGGCCGGTTGATGGCCAGGCTCCTGCTCCGGGGCCTCGAACGGCGGACCCCCGGCGAGCCGGGCGAGCCGGACGGCCGGGGCGGCCAGAGTCTGGTCGGCACGCCGTCCAGTGTGGTCCTGCCGACCACCCTGGTACGGCGCGCCTCCGCGTAGGAGCCGCGGCCGTGCCCCGTGAGGGGCGGCGTCACCGGCTGAGCGCTCAGGCGCCCACCGTCACCGTGAACCGGCGCGGATTGCCGTCGTGGGCCGCGCCCGACACGTCGGGCTGCCCGTCGGGCCGTACGTCGTCGTACGGGAAGGCGTATCCGATGGGCGAGTTGGCGTGCACCACGCGTGACCAGTGGTTCGTCACCGTCCCCCGGTAGTAGTCGGCCGCCGTCGCGCCGTTCGGCTGTGTGGGGTGGGTGAGCATGATCGAGCGGTTGAAGCCCGCCGCGAGCCGGGCGAGGAGGGCCTTCTTGTCGTCGGGGTCGCCCGGGTTGTTGGCGAACGGGCCGTGGTTGCAGGTGAAGATGTCCTTCGAGGCCGGCTTGGCGAAGGAGTGGCCGCCGGCGAAGGTGAGGGTGTCCCCGGACACCCGCCCGGCGAGGACGCCCCGGCCGCCCTGGAGGTCGATCCTCAGGTCCGTCGACCGGTACCTCTCCCACACCTGGTCGACGTAGGAGTTCCAGTAGGCGCGGAACGGCATCTGGTCCGGCCGGTCGAAGTACGGGGCCATCAGGTTCTGCGGTGAGATGACCCGCAGCACCCGGCCGTCGCCGCCCCGGATGACGAGCCGGTCCCAGGGCTGGCCGTCCCGCGCCGACTGCGCCACCAGGTCCGCGGCGATCCGGTCCACCGCCCCGTTCGGCAGCGGGGCGACCGTGTGGGTGCTGTCACCCTCCAGCGTCAGCCCGATCGGCAGGGCCGTCACCAGGTCGACATAGCTGATGTTGGCGAACAGCTGCGTCGGATTGAACGTGAACTCGCAGAACGACCACGTCTTGCCGTAGTTGGCGTCGGCGGGTGTCGCGAACGCGGGCTCGACCAGGGCGGGGCCCGGGTTGAGGAAGAACTCCAGAGTGGTGTCGCGCACGAAGTAGACACGGGCGCCGAACATCTGAGGCAGCGTCAGTACCTTGGGCGCCGAGCCCGCCGCGCCGAGCGGGATCGCACAGTCGACCGGCAGGGGCGTCTGGGGCGCCGAGGGCGAGGTCGGCCGGTACACGCTCCCGTCGGCCCGCAGCAGCACCCAGGCACCCGTCGACTGCTCGTGCCCGGTGACGTACGCCCGGACCGTGCCCGGCAACGAGGCGTTCCGAAGGGCGAGTTGGCAGGTCGCGGGCGCGGCCTGGGCGGGCGCGCCGAGGGCACCCCCGACGGCGGTGGCGCCGACCGCGGCGGCGGCCGTGGACAGGAACGTACGGCGGGAGATCACGATGGCCTCCTGGACGTGGGGGAGTGGAGGCACAGCGGACGGGGCCCCTGCTGTGGTTCCCCCACTGTTGCCAGGGGAAGTTGAGCCGTCAAGACTTATGACTGAGAGCGCTCTCAAGAACTGGGATGGGTTCAGGAGGTGATTGGAAGTCGGCGGAACCGCCGACGGCCTTCCACATCGCGGGCGCGCTCCGCCGCTGGGGGCGCGCTTGCGCATGAGGGGTCGCGCTTGTACCCCCATGGAACCTCGCCCGACATGCCGCCGGGGAGCGGAGATGCCCTAACCCTGCGGCTGCTCGCTCCTGATCACCGCGAACCGGGCGCCGTACGGGTCGGTGAGCTTGGCGAAACGGCCCGCCCCCGGGAGGTCGGTGGCTGGCGACCGGAGGACGCCGCCGCGCTCCAGCGCCCTGCTGACCGCGGCGTCCGTGTCCGGGACCTCGAAGTACGGCAGCCAGTACGGCCCCGAGTCCGCCTCGCCGGGGTCTTCGTCGAGGGGCACGATGCCGGCGAACATCGACCGAGGTTCGGTGCCCGCCGGGTTCACACAGGTGTAGGTGGAGCCCGCGATGTCGATCGCGGAAGTCTCCCAGCCGAACACGGAGTTGAAGAACCCGGCCGCGGCGGGCAGATCCGGCGTGTAGAGCTCCAGCCAGCACAGCGAGCCCGGGGCCATGACGACGTCGAGCCCGGTGACGCGGGCGGGCTGCCACACGCCGAAGGGCACCCCCGCCCGGTCGGCGAGGATCGCCATCCGACCCTCGTCCGCCACGTCCATCGGCCGCATCAGCACGGTGCCGTGGGCCTGCTCGACCGCCTTCGCCGTGGCGTCGGCGTCCGGCGTCCGGAAGTAGATGTTCCAGGACGGCGGGCCCTGCTCCGGGGGGTTCTGCATACCGGCCGCGGCGGTACGGCCGTCGAGCCGGAAGAAGCCGTAGCCGCCCATCTCGGGGCCGGCCGACTCGAACTGCCAGCCGAAGAGATGGTGGTAGAAGGAGGCGGCTCCCTCGATGTCGGGAGTGCCGAGGTCGATCCAGTTCGGGGAGCCGGTGACATAGCGGGTGGTGAGCATGGCTGTGCTCCTCTGAGGAGGTCCGAGATGGCCCGTCGTCCGTACCGCCGAGTCTGGCACCGCGCACGCGCGATCGCCCACGCAACGGACGGACGCGCCGCGAACGGTTCGCCGTGGTTCCCCGAAAGGCCGCCGCCGGCCTGGGCGCTGGCTGCGGTGACATCGGAGCCGACCTCCTCCACGAAGCCGACGTACTAGTGCCCCATCGGGCGCGGATCACCGATCGGCTCCGCTCCCCGGTAGGGCCACACGAGGCGTTGTGTTGATGGCGCGTTGATCGAACGTTTTTCGGCGCCCGGCACGATGCTGTGCATGCTCAACGAAACGATCACCCCGATCGACCGTGCCTGGCAGGAGCGGGCGCTGTGTGCGCAGACGGGGGCCGACTTCTTCTTTCCCGAGCCCGGCAGCTCGGTGCGTGAGGCGAAGCGCATCTGCGGTATGTGCGAGATGCGCACCGCCTGTCTCGAGTACGCGCTGTCCAACGACGAACGGTTCGGCGTCTGGGGCGGACTCTCCGAGAAGGAGAGACTGCGCCTGCGGCGCACCGACAACGGCTGACCCCTCTTGATATTCGATGGGCCCCGCCCAGAGCGGTCGCATAGGATCCGGGGGCGCGGTTCGGAGGCGACGCGGAGGCAGGCGCACCGCCTCGGCCAGGCCGCACATGCTGGTACCCACCCGGTCGTCCGAACCGTGCTCGACGGATCGAGCGGGGGGCAGGCATGGGCGAGAGCGCTGGGATCACCGAGGAGGAGCTGGCGGCCTTCCACCGTACGGTCGGCAGACTGCGGGCGCTGCCCGTGGACGACCCCGTGCGGCTACGGACCGAGCGGGTCGCCGCGTCCTTCGCGCGCGACGGCTGGAAGCGGCGCCGCAAGGCGCACAGCGCCCGGAAGTCCGCCGCGGACGCCGCCGTGTTGGCCGCGACGGCCACCGGAGCCCTGGACCGGCGCGAGGACGCCCCGCTGTCGGAGCGGGCGGCGGGCGGCGGGGGACGCCTCCTGAAATCCCGTCACTGCTACGTCTGCAAGTCGCTCTATCGACAGGTCGACGCGTTCTACCACCGGCTGTGCCCGGACTGCGCCGCCGACAACACCGCACGCCGCGCCCTCGGCACCGATCTGAGCGGGCGCCGCGTGCTGCTCACCGGCGGCCGGGTGAAGATCGGTTTCCAGCTGGCGCTGATGATGCTGCGCGACGGCGCCGAACTGCTTGTCACCAGCCGCTTCCCGCACGACACCGTGCGCCGCTTCCGCGCCGAGCCGGGCAGCGCGAAGTGGCTCGACCGGCTGACCGTCGTCGCCGTCGACCTGCGGGACCCACGCCAAGTACTGGGCCTGTGCGAGCAGTTGCGGCAGGAAGGCGAGCCGCTGGACATCCTGGTCAACAACGCGGCCCAGACGATACGGCGGCCGCCGGAGTCGTACGCGCTGCTGGCCGCCGGAGAGTACGACGCGCTGCCCGAAGGGGCGCGGCAGGCACCGGGGTTCACACCGATGCGGATGCTGGGCGCCGGGGCCGCCACACTGCCCGTCGCGCTGCGCGAGGCCGACGAGGCCGGGCTGCTGCCCGACCCCTCCCCGGAGAACTCCTGGTCGGCGCGGCTCGGCGAACTCGACCCGGCGGAGGTCCTGGAGACCCAGCTGGTCAACTCCCTCGCCCCGGCTCTCCTCTGCGACCGCCTGCTGCCGCTGCTGCTCGCCGCCCCGCGCCCCCGGCGCTACGTGGTCAACGTGACCGCCGTCGAGGGCCGTTTCGCGGTGCGGAACAAGACGGCCGGGCATCCGCACACCAACATGGCCAAGGCCGCCCTCAACATGCTCACCCGCACCAGCGCCGCCGAACTCGCCGAGCAGGGCGTCCACATGTGCGCCGTCGACACCGGCTGGATCACCGACGAGAACCCCGCGCCCAAGAAGCGCCGGATGGCCGGCGCCGGGTTCCGCACCCCGCTCGACATCATCGACGGCGCGGCCCGCGTCTACGACCCGATCGTGCGCGGCGAGGCGGGCGACCCGCTGTCGGGCGTGTTCCTCAAGGACTACCGGGAGGCGGAGTGGTGAGGGCAGCGGCTAGGCTCACGGCCAAGGGTGGGGCGTAGCGCAGAGGCAGACGCGCCGGTCTCCAAAACCGGAACACGCTGGTTCGAATCCAGCCGCCCCACCCCCCTGCGCCGCAGGAACCCCGGCGCCGCAGGCACCCCGCGCCGCAGGAACCCGCGCCACCTGCACCCGCACTGCACCGGCGCCCACGCACCGGCGTGCGTGGGCGTCACGCGCCTGCGGTCGTCACGGTCCCCGCGGTCGTCACGCGCCCGCGGTCGTCACGCACCTGCCGTCGTCACGCTCCCGCGCGCGCCGCCATTCGTGCCTTGCGTGCCGCGAGCTTCTCGTCGAACTTGCGGGCCTCCGCGTCGAGACCGCCCATGTAGAGGCCGAGTTCCTCCTGGGCCTTCATGCCCTCGGGGCCGAGGCCGTCGATCTCCATGATCTTCAGGAAGCGGATGACGGGCGCGAGGACGTCGTCGTGGTGGATGCGCATGTTGTAGACCTCGCCGATGGCCATCTGCGCGGCGGCCCGCTCGAAGCCGGGCATGCCGTGGCCGGGCATACGGAAGCCGACGACGACGTCCCGGACGGCCTGCATGGTGAGGTCCGGGGCGAATTCGAACGCGGCCTTCAGCAGGTTCCGGTAGAAGATCATGTGCAGGTTTTCGTCGGTCGCGATGCGCGCCAGCATCCGGTCGCACACGGGGTCACCGGAGTGGTGGCCGGTGTTGCGGTGCGAGACACGGGTGGCCAGCTCCTGGAAGGCGACGTACGCGACCGTGTGGAGCATCGAGTGCCGGTTGTCCGACTCGAAGCCCTCGCTCATGTGCGCCATACGGAACTCTTCGAGCTTGTCCGGGTCCACCGCGCGCGAGGCGAGCAGGTAGTCGCGCATCACGATGCCGTGCCGGCCCTCCTCCGCGGTCCAGCGGTGCACCCAGGTGCCCCAGGCGCCGTCACGGCCGAAGAGGGTGGCGATCTCGTGGTGGTAGCTGGGCAGGTTGTCCTCGGTGAGGAGGTTCACCACGAGGGCGATCCGGCCGACCTCGCTGACCTTCGACTGCCCCTTCTCCCACGCCTCGCCGTCCTCGAAGAAACCGGGGAAGTTGCGGCCGTCGCTCCACGGCACGTACTCGTGCGGCATCCAGTCCTTGGTGACCTTCAGATGCCGGTTGAGTTCCTTCTCGACGACTTCCTCCAGCGCGTACAGCAGCCGCGCGTCGGTCCATTCGCCGGACGGGCTGCCGAGATGGGGAGAAGTGATCGACACAGAGGCTCCAGGGGGACGTGCGGGGACGGGACATGCGGCGCCGCCGCGGACGGGCGACCTGAACCTACGGCATCGTAGGCTACGAATCCGTAGGTTACGATGCCGTAGGTTAAGTGCGCTGTAAAGATCCCTGATCAGCGGGGTCCCCGCCCATGATCCCCGGGCATGCCGAAGGCCCCGAGGACCCGCAGGTCCCGGGGCCGAAGGGGTGAAGCGATCACCCGTCAGGCGTACAGTCCACGCAGCCGCACCGAGAGGCATGTCACACAGCCCTCGAGCTTCTCGAACTCGCTGATGTCGACCACGACGGGCTCGTAGCCGAGGTCGGCGTACAGCTCGGCCGTCTTCGGCGCGCTCGCCGCCATCAGCAGTTTGTGGCCGCCGAGGAGCACCACATGCGCCCCGGCCTCCTCCGGCACCGGCAGGAAGCGCCCGAACAGCGACGGGGTGTCCATCTTCGGGATGTGCCCGACGACCGTGCCGTCGGGCAGCGCCGTGACCGCCGACTTCAGATGCAGCACCTTGCTCACCGGCGCGGAGACCACCCGCGCCCCGAGCGGCTCGAACGCGGCCCGCAGCTGCTGGACCCCGGCCGCATTGGTGCGTCCGCCCCGCCCGACGAACACGGTGTCGCCGACCTTCAGGACGTCGCCGCCCTCCAGTGTGCCCGGGTCCCAGACCCAGTTCACCGAGCAGCCGAGCGCGGCCACGGCCTCCTCGATCCCCTCGGTCTCGTCCCGCCGGGACTCGGCGCCGGGGCGCGCGATCAGCGCCACGTTCTTGTACATGACGACGGTGTCCTCGACGAACACCGAGTCCGGGCAGTCGTCGGCCGGGTCCACCTCGATCGTCTCCCAGCCGTGGTCGCGCAGGGCCTCGCCGTACGCCTCCCACTGTTCGACCGCGAGGTCGACGTCCACCTCCGTGCGTTCGACGTGCGTGACGAGGCCTTCGGCCAGGCGGGGGCTGGGGCGGCGGACGAGGGCCTTCTTGCTGGGCACGTGGGTGACTCCGAATCGAACGACGGTTTTCCGGCGCCCGATGAAGCGACGCCGGTCCGCCATCATGCAGTCCCGGCCCACGAGGACAAAACCGTTCCTGAAGACTGGGCAGGAGTGAGCCTGGCTCAGCCGCGCGCCCCGAACGGTCTTGGGCGAGCTGGTCCCCGGCGTACTCAACCCCGAGGCAGCGACACGCATCCTGTGCGTGGTCCGATCCCGGGAGGTCGGTTCCCTGTGCGACCTGGCCAGGTGGGTACGGCCAGTGGCGACGGGGAGGCCCCGGACCATCTCTCTGGTGGAGCGGGGCCCCGCACGCTGGCGCCATATCCGGTGTCCCAGATCGCGCGATGACGTTAACCCGGACGGCCCAGGGCGACGCAAGCCAGGAAGCCGACCATCACACGATCGAGTTAAAGCGGCCCTATGCGCGCTCCTAGGCGAGTCGTGACTCGGCCGCCGCGATCTCCTCCGGGGTGGTCGCCCGCAGCTCTCCCTCCTCCATCAGCAGCCAGCGGGTGATTCCGATCGACTCCAGGAACGGCAGGTCGTGGCTGGCCACGATCAGCGCGCCCTCGTACCCCTCCAGGGCGGTCGTCAGTTGCCGCACGCTCGCCAGGTCGAGGTTGTTCGTCGGCTCGTCCAGCATCAGCAGCTGCGGGGCGGGCTCGGCGAGCATCAGGGCGGCGAGGGCGGCCCGGAAGCGTTCCCCGCCGGAGAGCGTGGCCGCCTGTTGGTCGGCCCGGGCGCCCCGGAACAGGAAGCGGGCCAGGCGCGCCCGGATCCGGTTGTTGGTGGCGTCGGGCGCGAACCGGGCGACGTTCTCGGCGACCGTCAGCTCGTCGTCGAGGACATCGAGCCGCTGCGGCAGGAACCGCAACGGCACATGTGCCTTCGTCTCACCGCTCAGCGGCTCCAACTCGCCCGCGATCGTCCGCAACAGCGTCGTCTTGCCCGAACCGTTGCGGCCGATCAACGCGACGCGCTCCGGGCCACGCAGGTCGAAGCCGCCGTTGACCCGGGCGCCGTACTTCAGCTCCAGGTCCAGCAGGGTGAGGACGCCGCGGCCCGGCGGCACGGCCGTGTACGGCAGCTCGACGCGGATCTCGTCCTCGTCCCGTACGGCCTCCACCGCCTCGTCGAGGCGCTCCTTCGCACCGGCGAGCCGCTCCTCGTGCAGGATGCGATGTTTGCCGGCGGACTCCTGGGCGGCCCGCTTGCGTGCGTGCGCGACGATCTTCGGAACCCGCTTCTGCTCCTGCATCTTCTGCCCGAACCGCTTGCGCCGGGCCAACTTCACCTGAGCGTCCACCAGTTCACGCTTCTGCTTCTTCAGATCGGACTCGGCGACCCGCACCATCCGTTCGGCCGCCTCCTGTTCGGTGGCGAGCGCCTCCTCGTACGCCGAGAAGTTGCCGCCGTACCAGGTGACCTCGCCGGAGTGCAGATCGGCGATCTGGTCGACCAGGTCCAGGAGTTCACGGTCGTGGCTGACCACGACCATCACCCCGGACCACGCCTCGACCGCGTCGTACAGCCGACGCCGCGCGTACAGGTCGAGGTTGTTGGTCGGCTCGTCCAGGAGGAGGACGTCGGGGCGGCGCAGCAGCAGCGCCGCCAGTCGCAGCAGCACCGACTCGCCGCCGGAGACCTCGCCGATGGTGCGGTCCAGGTCGACGTGGCCCAGGCCGAGTTGGCCGAGGGTCGCGAGGGCGCGCTCCTCGACGTCCCAGTCGTCGCCGACCGCCGCGAAGTGCTCCTCGGCCACGTCGCCCGCCTCGATGGCGTGCAGCGCGGCGCGGGCGGTGGCGATACCGAGCGCCTCGTCGACCCGCAGGCCGGTGTCGAGCGTGACGTTCTGCGGGAGGTAGCCGACCTCGCCCGCCACCCGAACGGTGCCTTCGGACGGGGTCAGTTCACCGGCGACCAGCTTCAACAGGGTTGATTTCCCTGATCCGTTGACGCCGACGAGCCCGGTCCGGCCGGGGCCGAACGCGATCTGCAGATCCTCGAAGACGGGGGTGCCGTCGGGCCAGGCGAAGGAGAGGGAGGTGCAGGTGAGGGAAAGGGGAGTAGACATGAGGAACCTCGCGGGTGCGGGAAGCGGCCAGGGGCGACGCGTTCGAAACACCGCGAGGGCGACACACGACGAGGGCAAGAGAAAGCCCGCTGCCGAAGGGACGGCTCGTACGCCGAGGTCGCACGCTACGCACACAGGGACGCCGGGATACGGCGGGGTGTGTGACGCGGTGTCTCAGGACCTCAGACGAGCAACGTCCTTCTCCAATCGACGGCAACAGGACCGTGTAACAACGTACGGAGGGGCCGGAAGGGTGTCAACGCAATTAATCACCGACCGGCAACCGGGTCTGGACCGGCACCCTCAGCAGGCGTCGCGCATCAGCTCGGCCAGGTCGTGGTCCAGGTCGACCTGGTGGTGTTCCAGACCGAGCGGCACCAGGTCCATCGAACGCTCCAGGAAACGGCGTACCTCGTCGGCGTGGACATGCACCACGGCCGTGCCCTCGGGGGCGTGGAACTCCAGGACCAGCCGGTCGTAGCCGTACGGGCGGACCCGTACGTCCCCGTAGCCGACCGAGTCCTCCATGCCGGTGACGAGCAGTTCGCGGGCGAAGGTCCAGCAGACCTCGACGCCCTCCAGCGTGGCCGGGGCGGGGAAGGTCATACGGACGGCGAAGGGGTCGCTGCGGTCGTAGTGGAGCGTGGCGGGAATGCTCGGCATCCGCGGCGCGGCGGCGACGAGACGGGCCTCTACGGGCTGCTCGATGACGGTGGACAACGCCTTGCTCCCTTGTGACGGGTGGACGGATTCCGGTTGACTGCGGCCGGGCATGTGCAAAGACGCCGGATCGGGCCGATCCGTGCACATGAGGGTCGAGTGACCTCTGTCACCGGGCCCAATCACTGTGGTGATCCATTTCTCATCCCGCGTTCCGGGATATGGGAGAGGACACCGGACGCAGCCCGGCGGTTCCCGGCCGAGGCCATCTGGACGACACCTCGGCGGTGCACTAGCTTCGCCCGCCATGAGGGGCTTGGGGCAGTCGAGATGGACGAGTCGGACGAGTCGGACGATGACGACGGGCCTGGCCGCGGCGGCACTCGCCGCCGCCCTGGCGGTGCCCGCGCAGGCGCACGGGGAGGGCCGTCCCCCGCACTGGGAACTGAAGGAGACCGGCACTGACGTGCGGTTTCGCGGGCTGGCCGCGGTCAGCCGGAACAGCGCGTGGCTGGCGGGTTCCGCGGGCACCGTGCTCCGCACCGGCGACGGGGGCAGGACCTGGCGCGATGTCTCACCGCCCGGCGCACAGGAGTTGCAGTTCCGGGACATCGAGGCATTCGACGCACGCAGGGCGGTCGTCCTGGCCATCGGCGAGGGCGAGGCCTCCCGCGTGTACCGCACGGACGACGGCGGGGCGACCTGGACCGAGTCCTTCCGCAACACCGATCCGCGCGCCTTCTACGACTGCCTCACCTTCTTCGACCCCCGCCACGGGCTCGCCATGAGCGACCCGGTGGACGGGAGATTCCGCATCCTGTCCACGCAGGACGGCGGCCGCTCCTGGGAGGTCCTGCCGAACGAGGGCATGCCGCCCGCTCTGGAGGGTGAGGCGGGCTTCGCGGCGAGCGGGCAGTGCCTGGTCAGCTCGGGGCCCCGCGACGTGTGGCTGGCGACCGGTGGGGCGGCACGCGCGCGTGTGCTGCACTCCGCCGACCGGGGGCGCACCTGGACGGTCGCCGACACTCCCGTGCCGGCCGGAGACCCCGCCCGGGGCGTCTTCGCGCTGGCCTTCCGCGACCGGGCCCACGGCATCGCCGTCGGCGGCGACTACCGCGCCGACCAGCCGTCCCCGCGGGCCGCGGCCACCACCGGCGACGCGGGCCGCACCTGGAAGCCCGCCGCGCAGCCCCCGCCCGCCTACCGCTCCGGCGTGGCCTGGCTCCCGTACAGCCGCGACGCCGCCCTCGCCGTCGGCCCCACCGGCACCGATCTCACCACCGACGGCGGCCGCACCTGGCGCACGGTCGACACCGGGTCCTACGACACGGTCGACTGCACACCGGACCGGGGCTGCTGGGCGGCGGGGGAGCGGGGGCGGGTGGCCCGGCTGGAGAACTGACCCGCGCGGCGGCGTTCCCGCAGGTGGGCGGGTGCGGGGTTGTTCCGGCCGAGAGGGGTACTTGTGGCGTGTTCGAATTACGAGAGGAGTGATCGGTCATGCCACGCGGTTCGAGCCCGAAGAGGGAACGCCAGTACGAGCACATCAAGGAGAGCGCCGAGGACCGCGGTGAGAGCGAGTCGCGCGCCAAGGAGATCGCCGCGCGGACCGTCAACAAGGAACGCGCCCGCTCCGGCGAGTCCAAGACCGCGAGCCGCAGCTCCACCCAGGACATGTCGTCGGGCAAGCGTGGTGGGCAGCGTTCCCACAAGGGATCCGGGGGGCCCACGTACGACCAGCTCTACGCCGAGGCCAAGCGGCGCAACATCCAGGGCCGTTCGGACATGAACAAGAGCCAGCTCCAGCGCGCCCTCGGCAACAAGTAGCCCGGGGCCGCGCGCCCCTGCCCGGATGCGTACGCTCGTCGGCACCATGACGACCGTACGCATCCCGGCGGGCTGGCCCGCCACCGAAGAGCAAGCCCTCGCCGTGCAGGACGAGTTGCGGGGGAAGGTGGTGCTCGACGAGACCGGACCACCGCCGGGCACCGGACACGTCACCGGGGTCGACGTGGCGTACGACGACGAGCGGGACGTGGTCGCGGCGGCGGCCGTGGTGCTGGACGCGGCCACGCTCGACGTGGTCGCCGAGGCCACGGCGATCGGGCAGGTCTCCTTCCCCTACGTCCCCGGCCTGCTGGCCTTCCGCGAGACCCCGACCGTGCTGGCCGCCCTCGACGCGCTGCCGTGCGACCCCGGCCTCGTCGTCTGCGACGGCTACGGTCTCGCGCATCCGCGCCGCTTCGGCCTCGCCGCACACCTCGGCGTCCTCACCGGCCTGCCCACGATCGGCGTCGCCAAGAACCCGTTCACCTTCACCTACGACGACCCGGGGGCCGCGCGCGGCAACACGTCCCCGCTCCTCGCCGGCACCGAGGAGGTGGGCCGCGCCCTGCGCACCCGCGACGCCGTCAAGCCGGTCTTCGTCTCCGTCGGCCACCGCGTCGCCCTCGACAACGCCTGCGCCCACACCCTCGCCCTCACCCCGGCCTACCGCCTCCCGGAAACCACCCGCAGAGCCGACTCCCTCTGCCGCCGCGCTCTGCGGACCACGACGGCCTGACCGGCGCTCGCCCGACGGGAGGGGCTCGCCGCCAGCCGGGTGCTCGAGTACCTGAGTACGAACTGAGTACCTGTACGGATGCCGGTGCGTCGTCATGATCGGCAGGCTGTGCCGTATGACGACGCACCGAGCCCCGAAGCCCGCCGCCAGCCCCACCCAGTCCGTCGAGCGGGCCGTGACGACCGGCCTGCTCCTCGCCCTGCTCGCCGGACTGGCCTGGATCGCCGGGATGGTCTACACGCTGACCGGGTGGGCGCAGTAGCCCCGGGTCAGCGGGTCGCCGCCACCCGGAACGTGATCCCCGCCGCGCGCAGCCGCTCGATCAGCGCGTCGCCCATCGCCACCGCCGTCGTGACCTGCCCCGTCGTGGCCGGGAGGTCGTCGAAGGCCAGGCACAGGGCGGACTCGGCGAACATCTTCGCCGTCTCGCCGTAGCCGGGGTCGCCGCCCGCGACCTCCGTGAAGACCCGGCGCCCGCCGCCCTCGCCGACGAACCGCACCGAGAACCAGCTCTTCGCCCGCTTCTCCTCGCTCGGCCCCTCACCCGGCTTGAGCCGGTCGCCCAGCCAGCGCCGTACGGGCGGGACCTGGGCGGCGGCGACGACCGCGCCGACGAACGCGACCCCGCCCACCGCGAACGGGAGGGTCTTCACGGCGGCGTAGTGGCGGTAGCGGAAGTCCGGCCCGTAGCGGGGCAGGGCGCGCGCCGAGCGCTGCACCACCTGCGCGTCGATGGTCGGCAGCGGCAGCGCCCAGGCCCCGACCTCCTTGGCGAAGCGGGGCGCGCTCACCGGCGCGTACGCCCGGCGCCCCACGAGGCGCGGTTCGTGCCGCTTGCGGTCCTGCGCGGCGGCCATCGTCTGCCGGCCGCGGGAGAACCCGGTGAGCGCGGAGTTGAACGTGCCGCCCGAGAACATGCCCTCGGCGCGCACGAAACCGTCCACCGTGATCGGCACGTCCTCCGGGAGCTGCCGCACCGTGAAGTACGCGCCCAGGTCGTGCGGTATCGAGTCGAAGCCGGCCGCGTGCACGATGCGGGCGCCGGTCTCCCGGGCGCGGGCGTCGTGCCGGACGAACGTCAGATCGACGAACTCGGGTTCACCGGTGAGATCCAGGTAGTCGGTGCCCTCGTCCGCGCAGGCCGCCACCAACTCCGCGCCGTGGGTGATGTACGGGCCGACGGTCGTGGCCACCACCCGCGCCTGGCGGGCGAGTTCGCGCACGGCGTCCGGATCGGACCCGTCCGCCCGGAGCACACCGATCCCCGCGCCGCCGGGCAGCCGCTCGCGCAGCGCGGCGAGCTTCTCCGCGTTGCGCCCGGCGATCGCCCAGCGCAGTCCGTCGGGGGCGTGCGCGGCGAGATACTCCGCGGTGAGCTCCCCGACGAACCCCGTGGCCCCGTAGAGCACGATGTCGTACGGCCGCTCCGCCCTGTCCTGCCCGTTGCTCATGGAACCCCTCAGCACTCGCCACGGCCCGCCCACGCGCCGTTGTCGGTGGCTGAGGCTAGCGTGAAGGACGAGCGATCGAGTGCGCGGGATCCGGAGGTGGCCGTGACGGTACCGAAGAACGCCCTGAAAAAATGGGAGAAGGTGCGCGAGTTCGCCCTCGGGATGCCCGGCGCGGTCGAGGAGTTCCCGTGGGGCGAGAGCGTCGCGAAGGTCAACAAGAAGGTGTTCGTGTTCCTCGGGACGGACGACGGCGGCTATCCGTTGGGTGTCACCGTGAAGCTCAAGGACGACGAGACGCACGCCCACGCCCTGAGCTGCCCCGGCGCCGAACCCGCGGGGTACGGCCTGGGCAGGTCCGGCTGGGTGCGGGTGCCGCTGGAGGAGAAGGGCGCCCCGGGCGCGGAGCTGCTCTGCGACTGGGTGGAGGAGAGCTACCGCGTGATCGCCCCGAAGCGGCTGATAGCGGAGCTGGAGGCCCGCTGAGTGCGGCGCACGCGGCGCGGCGGGGACGGGCTGACACCTGCCGCGACTCCGGGCACAATGACCGAGCAGGTGACTAAGCGTTTGCTCATTCGGGGCTTGTGCGGAGTGGAACACGTTCTTAGCATCACTGGTGTTACATCGTTTGTGTCATAGAGCTTGGGGGCTCGATGTCAGTGGCGAAGACGCCCGGGCACGGTCCGCTCGCCGGTGTGCGCGTGGTCGAACTCGCGGGCATCGGCCCGGGACCGTTCGCCGCCATGCTCCTCGGCGACCTCGGCGCCGACGTCGTCCGCGTCGACCGACCGGGCGGCGCGGGCCTCGCGGTGAACCCGCTGTACGACGTCACCAACCGCAACAAGCGGTCGGTGATCGTCGACCTGAAGTCCGCCGACGGCCCGGACACCGTCCTCGACCTGGCCGAACGCGCCGACATCCTGATCGAGGGCTACCGGCCGGGCGTCGCGGAACGCCTCGGCGTCGGCCCCGAGACCTGCCACGCCCGCAACCCGAGGCTGGTCTACGGCCGGATGACCGGCTGGGGCCAGCAGGGCCCGCTCGCCCAGCGCGCCGGCCACGACATCGCGTACATCGCCCTGACCGGCACCCTCGGCATGACCGGAGCCCCGGGCACCCCGCCCGTCGCCCCCGCCAACCTCCTCGGCGACTACGCCGGCGGCTCCCTCTACCTCGTCGTCGGCGTCCTCGCCGCCCTCCACCACGCCCGCGCGACCGGCGCCGGGCAGGTCGTGGACGCGGCGATCGTCGACGGCACCTCGCACCTCTCCGCGATGCTCCACGGCATGCTCGCCGCCGGCGGCTGGCAGGACCGCCGCGCCGCCAACCTCCTCGACGGCGGCTGCCCCTTCTACGGCACCTACGAGACCGCCGACGGCCGGTACGTCGCCGTGGGCGCCCTCGAGCAACAGTTCTACGCGGAGTTCGTCGAGCTCCTGGGCATTGCGGACCGGGCCCCGGCCCGCAAGGACACGGCGGCCTGGGGCGACCTGCGCGAGACGGTCGCGGCCCGCTTCAAGACCCGTACGAGGGACGAGTGGACGGCCGTCTTCGAGGGCTCCGACGCCTGTGTGGCCCCCGTCCTGTCGCTGCGCGAGGCACCGCACCACGCGCACCTCGCGGCCCGGGGCACCTTCACCGACTTCGGCGGCATCACCCAGCCCGCCCCCGCGCCCCGCTTCTCCGCCACCCATACCTCGATCCGCACCGGTCCCGCCCAGCCGGGCGCCGACACGGCGGACGTGGCCCACGACTGGGGCATAGCGGGCCTCCTGCCGGAGGGGTCCGCCGAGACCGCCTCCGCCCAGACCACCTCCGCCGAGGCCGCCGCCGCGAAGGACACCGACTGACACCGGCCCCCGGGCCGCACCCTCCCGCCACTGGAAAGGCCAGACTCGTGAGCACCGAAGCGTATGTGTACGACGCGATCCGCACCCCGCGCGGCCGCGGCAAGGCGAACGGCTCCCTGCACGGCACCAAGCCCATCGACCTCGTCGTCGGACTGATCCACGAGGTCCGGGGCCGCTTCCCCGGCCTCGACCCGGCCGCCGTCGACGACGTCGTGCTCGGTGTCGTGGGCCCGGTCGGCGACCAGGGCTCCGACATCGCCCGGACCGCCGCGATCGCCGCCGGACTGCCCGACACCGTGGCCGGCGTCCAGGAGAACCGCTTCTGTGCCTCGGGCCTGGAGGCCGTCAACATGGCCGCCGCGAAGATCCGGTCGGGCTGGGAGGACCTGGTGCTCGCGGGCGGTGTCGAGTCGATGTCCCGGGTGCCGATGGCGTCGGACGGCGGCGCCTGGTTCAACGACCCGATGACCAACCTGGAGGTCAACTTCGTACCGCAGGGCATCGGCGCCGACCTCATCGCCACGATCGAGGGATTCTCCCGGCGCGACGTCGACGAGTACGCGGCACTGTCCCAGGAGCGCGCGGCGGCCGCCTGGAAGGACGGCCGGTTCGACCGCTCCGTCGTCCCCGTCAAGGACCGCGCCGGACTCGTCGTCCTCGACCACGACGAGTACCTGCGCCCCGGCACCACCGCCGACTCGCTCGCCAAGCTGAAGCCGTCCTTCGCGGACATCGGCGAACTGGGCGGCTTCGACGCGGTGGCGCTGCAGGAGTACCACTGGGTCGAGGAGATCGACCACGTGCACCACGCGGGCAACTCGTCCGGCATCGTCGACGGCGCCTCCCTCGTCGCCATCGGCAGCAAGGAGATCGGGGAGCGCTATGGGCTGCGCCCGCGCGCCCGGATCGTCTCCGCCGCCGTCTCCGGTTCCGAGCCCACCATCATGCTCACCGGCCCCGCGCCCGCGACCCGCAAGGCCCTCGCCCGGGCCGGGCTGACCATCGACGACATCGACCTCGTCGAGATCAACGAGGCGTTCGCCGCCGTAGTCCTCCGCTTCGTCAAGGACATGGGTCTCTCGCTCGACAAGGTCAATGTCAACGGCGGCGCGATCGCGCTCGGCCACCCGCTCGGCGCGACGGGCGCGATGATCCTCGGCACGCTGGTCGACGAACTGGAGCGCCAGGACAAGCGGTACGGGCTGGCCACGCTCTGCGTGGGCGGCGGCATGGGCATCGCGACGATCGTCGAACGCGTCTGACACCCCAGCGGAACCAAGAGACTTCAACGGAGACCCCGCCATGACCGAGAGCACCACCATCCGCTGGGAACAGGACCGCACGGGCCTCGTCACCCTCGTCATCGACGACCCCGACCAGTCCGCGAACACCATGAACCAGGCGTTCCGCGACTCCCTCGCGGTGATCACCGACCGCCTGGAGGCCGAGAAGGACACCATCCGCGGCGTCATCATCACCTCCGCCAAGAAGACCTTCTTCGCCGGCGGCGACCTCCGCGACCTCATCAAGGTCACCCCCGACACCGCACAGCAACTGTTCGACGGCGGCCTGGAGATCAAGCGCAACCTGCGCCGCATCGAGACCCTCGGCAAGCCGGTCGTCGCGGCGATCAACGGCGCCGCCCTCGGCGGCGGCTACGAGCTGGCCCTCGCCTGCCACCACCGCGTCGCCCTCGACGCCCCCGGCTCCAAGATCGGCTGCCCCGAGGTCACCCTCGGCCTCCTCCCCGGAGGCGGCGGCGTCGTCCGCACCGTCCGGCTCCTCGGCATCACCGACGCCCTGCTGAAGGTGCTCCTCCAGGGCACCCAGTACTCCCCGCGGCGCGCCCTGGACAACGGCCTGATCCATGAAGTGGCCGCCACCCGGGACGAGTTGATGGACAAGGCCCGCGCGTTCATCGACGCCAACCCCGAGTCCCAGCAGCCCTGGGACAAGCCCGGCTACCGCATCCCCGGCGGCACTCCCGCCCACCCGAAGTTCGCGGCGAACCTGCCCGCCTTCCCCGCCACCCTCCGCAAGCAGACGAACGGCGCGCCCTATCCGGCGCCGCGCCGCATCCTCGCCGCGGCCGTCGAGGGAGCCCAGGTCGACTTCGAGACCGCCCAGGTCATCGAGGCCCGCTACTTCGTGGAGCTGGCCGCCGGGCAGACCTCGAAGAACATGATCCAGGCCTTCTTCTTCGACCTCCAGGCCGTCAACTCCGGCGCCAACCGCCCCCGGGGCATCGAGCCCCGCCAGGTCCGCAGGGTCGCCGTCCTCGGCGCCGGGATGATGGGCGCCGGCATCGCGTACTCCTGCGCCCGCGCGGGCATCGAGGTCGTCCTGAAGGACGTGACCCCCGAGGCGGCCGCGAAGGGCAAGGGGTACTCGGAGAAGCTCTGCGCCAAGGCGGTCGCCAAGGGCCGCACCACCCAGGAGAAGGCCGACGCCCTCCTCGCCCTGATCACCCCCACCGCCGACCCGGCCGACCTCGCGGGCTGCGACGCCGTCATCGAGGCCGTGTTCGAGAACACCGAGCTCAAGCACAAGGTCTTCCAGGAGATCGAGGGCGTCGTGGCACCGGACGCCCTGCTCTGCTCCAACACCTCGACCCTGCCCATCACAGAGCTGGCCGAGGGCGTCGTCCGCCGGTCCGACTTCATCGGTCTGCACTTCTTCTCACCCGTCGACAAGATGCCGCTGGTCGAGATCATCAAGGGCGAGCAGACCGGCGACGAGGCACTGGCCCGCGCCTTCGACCTGGTCCGCCAGATCAAGAAGACCCCGATCGTCGTCAACGACTCGCGCGGCTTCTTCACCTCCCGGGTCATCGGCCACTTCATCAACGAGGGTGTCGCGATGGTCGGCGAGGGCATCGAGCCCGCCTCCGTCGAACAGGCGGCGGCCCAGGCCGGCTACCCCGCCAAGGTCCTCTCCCTCATGGACGAGCTGACCCTCACCCTGCCCCGCAAGATCCGCGCCGAGTCCCGGCGGGCCGTGGAGGAGGCGGGCGGCACCTGGACCGTGCATCCCGCCGAGGCCGTGATCGACCGCATGGTCGACGAGTTCGGACGAACCGGCCGCAGCGGGCGTGCCGGGTTCTACGACTACGGGCCCGACGGGCGCCGTGCCAAGCTCTGGCCCGGACTGCGGGAGCACTTCACGAAGCCGGGGTACCGGATTCCGTTCCGGGACATGCAGGAGCGGATGCTCTTCTCCGAGGCGCTGGACACGGTGCGGCTGCTGGAGGAAGGGGTGCTCACGTCCGTCGCCGACGCCAACATCGGGTCGATCTTCGGGATCGGGTTCCCGGGGTGGACCGGTGGGGTGCTGCAGTACATCAACGGGTACGAGGGTGGGCTGCCGGGGTTCGTGGCGCGGGCGCGGGAGTTGGCCGGGCTGTATGGGGAGCGGTTCGAGCCGCCGGGGCTGTTGGTGGAGAAGGCGGAGGCGGGGGAGCGGTTCGGGGACGGGTGAGGTTGCGTGGGGCGGCTCGGGTTTTTTCTCGCCCCCGCCGCCCCTACCCATCCCGTCCCCAGGGGCTGCGCCCCTTCGACCCCCTCGGTGCGTACTTCGGCTGCGGGTGGGTGGGGCTTCTCGCGCAGTTCGCCGCGCCCCTTACGGGGCGCAGATCCCCGCGCCCCTGGCGGAGCGCTCGGTTTTGGTCGAGTGTGGTCCAACCAGTGGGTCGTGGGAGGGAGTTGGGCGTGGTGGTGGCCGGGAACATCGACGAGGTGGTGGACGGGCTCGCCGGGGTCGTGCGGGAGGCGCGGCGGGGCGGTGATCGGGTGGGGTACTTCGCGGCGCTGTACCGACAGGTGACCGTCGAGGTCCGCAGGGCCATTCACGAGGGGCTGTTCGACGACGGAGCCCGGATGGACCGCTTCGACACCCTCTTCGGCAACCGCTACTTCGAGGCGTACGACGCCTGGCGCCGCGACCGGAGCGGGCCGCGCTGCTGGCGCGAGACGTTCGGGCTGCTCGACGACGCCGACACCGTCATCGTCCAGCACCTGCTCCTCGGCGTGAACGCGCACATCAACCTGGACCTGGCGGTCGCCGCGGCGCGGACCAGCCCCGGCGAGGACATCCGCGCCCTGCGGCACGACTTCCTGCTGATCAACGACATCCTCGGGCGGGTCGTGCTCGCCGTGCAGGAATCGCTCGGCGCCCTGTCGCCCCTGATGTCGCTGCTGGACCAGATCGGAGCCCGCACCGACGAGCGGATCCTCGACTTCAGCGTGCGGCGGTCGAGGGAGGAGGCCTGGTTCAACGCGGTGCTGCTCGCCGGCCAGAGCGAGGAGGAACGCGCGGCGACCATCGAACGGCTCGACATCCGGGCCGCCGTCCTCGCCCGCCTGATCGCCCGCCCCGGCGGCCTCGTCCGTCCCGCCCTGCAGCTGATCCGGAGCACCGAGAGCGACGACGTGTCCGCCGTCATCACCCACCTGGACCGCGCCGTGCGGTGACCCCCGCGGTTCAGGACTCCGCCGCCCACTGGCTCAGCTCGTCCTTCAGCGAGCGCTGAAAGGTCGTCAACAGCGCCTGCACCACGAGGGGTTGCATATGGGCCGACAGAGACTTCACGGCCTGCGGATCGCGTTCCGCCACCGCGTCGCGGAACAGTCGCGACAACGCCTGGGCCGCCGCGCGCGAGTGCTCGATCAGCACGGTCCGCGCGGCCCGGATCGACTCCTCCGACAGGGGGACGCCGAGCAGCTCCACGCCCAACCGCAGCAGCCCCGGGTCCACCCGGAGACCGTCATCGACCCGTTCGACGACGCCCATCGCCACGAGCCGTTCCACGTCCTCCTCGCCCAGGGGCCGCCCCGCCCGCCGGTCGAGTTCCTCCCGCGTGACCGTCGCCACCGCGTCCGGCGCCCAGGAGGCCACCACCGCGCGTTGGAGGGCGAGTTCGTGCGGGGTGAGGTCCGGCGGCAGCCGGCGCAGGTACCCCTCGATGGCCGCGAGGGTCATGCCCTGCCGCTGCAGCTCCTCGATCAGCGCGAGCCGTGCGAGATGGCCCCGACCGTAGTGCCCGACCCGGCGGGGCCCGATCTCCGGCGGCGGCAGCAGGCCCCGGGTGCCGTAGAAGCGGACCGTCCGCACCGTGACCCCCGCCCGCGCGGCCAGCTCGTCCACGGTGAGCACGATCTCCTCGGAGCCGGAGCCCGGGCTCTCCCCGATGTCGGTCGTCATGCACAGCAGTATCGCTGTCCCACCAGCGCTGTGACACCTCGAACGGCACCGACTGCCGGTGCCGCCCCGGCACGGGACAGCGGTGACGGTGTACGACCACGGGGACCGAACCCGGGGCGCGCGGCGCGGTACCGCACGCCCGCGAACGGGTAGGGCACCGGTATGGATCTTCTCCCGATGGACATCGGCCCGCTGAACCCCGTCGTCGGTGAACTCGTCGTCGCGGCCGTGCTGTTCGCGCTCGTGTTCCTCTTCTTCGTCCGGTTCGTGCCCCGGATCCAGCACGTCCTGGACGAACGGGAGGCGGCGACGAAGGGCACCGAGGCGGAGGCCGAAGCGCTGCGGGAGCAGGCCCGGATCAAGCGGGAGGAGGTCGCGGCGGCCCTGGCCGAAGCCCGGCACGAGGCCGCGCGCATCCGTCAGCGTGCCTTCGAGGAGGGCGCCGCCCTGATCGCCGAGGCCCGCGCCGACGGCCGACGCGAGCACACCGCCCTCCTGGCCCAGGGCCACGCCCGCCTGACCGAGGACCGCGCCACGGCCGAGGCCGAACTCCGCGTCCAGGTATCCGAACTGGCCTCGAACCTGGCGAGCAGAATCATCGGAGAACCGATCGAGGCACAGGCCCGCCAAAGGCCGTGAAAGAGGGCGCAGCCCTTCTTTCAGGGGCGCGGGGAACTGCGCGACGAGCCACGACGAACGCGAGGCCAGAAACCGACCGCAACCTCCCGAGCCCTCAGCGCCCGTGCCCCTGTCCGTGCCCCCGCTCACGCTCATGAACGGAGTTCGTCGCCGCGATCCCCTTCCCGGACTTCGGCGCCTTACGAGCACCGGCCGCAGCCACCCCCACCTCGTCGGCCTCCGCCACCCCCGGCTTCACCGGCTGGTACAGCGACGTGTCGGGGAGCGCGTGCGCGTCCGTGGGGAACGCCGCCGCGCGAAGCTGTTCGGAGCCCATTCAGTCCCTGTGAGCCCGGCCGTGTCCATGGCCGCCCCCGTCGCACGATCGCCATTCGGCCGCCATGAGCGATCCCGTCCCACGCCCCTTTCCGGCCACACCGTGGCCGAAGTCCCACGAGTTCCCAACAGTCCCTCTGTCGCACGGGAGTTGACCGCAGTACCGTCCGCGCATGCCGATACCTGTGCGACGCACACACCTCACGACCTGGAGAACGCTCGCGACGGCGGCCGTGGCCGCCGCCCTCACGGCCACGTTCCTCACCCCGGCGGCCGCCGGCACCCCGGCACCCCGGAAGAGCGAGCCGATCTACTCCTACGACGACGCCGTCCGCGAATCCGTCTGGGTGGACACCGGGCTCGACGGCGACCGCGACGGGAAGCCGGACCGGGTCGCCGTCGACATCGTCCGCCCGAGTGAACCCGCTCAGCGGGGCCGCAGGATCCCCGTGATCATGGACGCCAGCCCTTACTACTCCTGCTGTGGACGCGGCAACGAGGGACAGCGCAAGACGTACGACGCGAACGGGAACGTCGTCCAGATGCCGCTGTTCTACGACAACTACTTCGTGCCCCGCGGCTACGCCTTCGTCGCCGTCGACCTCGCCGGAACCAACCGCTCCGACGGCTGTGTCGACGTCGGCGGCCGCTCCGACATCCAGTCGGCCAAGGCGGTCGTCGACTGGCTCAACGGCCGCGGCAGGGCGTACACCACCCGTACGGGCGCGACGAAGGCGAAGGCCGCCGGCTGGACCAACGGCAGGACCGGCATGATCGGCAAGAGCTACGACGGCACGATCGCCAACGGCGTGGCCGCCACCGGCGTCGAGGGCCTGGAGACCATCGTCCCGATCGGCGCGATCTCCTCCTGGTACGACTACTACTTCGCCAAGGGCGCCCCTCTCTACAACTCGGGCCCCGAGTGGCTGTCCGACTACGTCGAGAGCCCCGACGCCCGCGCCAAGTGCGGCCACGTCCAGCGGGAACTCGTCGCCGGCGCCCCGCGCACCGGCGACTGGACCCCGTTGTGGACGGAACGCGACTACGTCAAGGACGTCCGGAAGATCGACGCCAGCGTCTTCGTCGTCCACGGTCAGCAGGACCTCAACGTCCGTCCCAAGCACTTCGGCCAGTGGTGGGACGCGCTGGCCAAGCACGGCGTCGAGCGCAAGATCTGGCTCTCCGAGGTCGGCCACGTCGACCCGTTCGACTTCCGCCGCGCCGCCTGGGTCGACACCCTGCACCGCTGGTTCGACCACGAACTCCTCGGCTACGACAACGGCATCGACGACGAGCCGATGGCCGACATCGAACGCCACCCGGACCAGTGGGAGACGTCCAGGGTCTGGCCGCCGCGCGCCACCAAGGCCACGACCCTGCGTCCGGCCGAGGGCGACGCGCCCGGTGTCGGCACCCTCGGCCTGCGCAAACGGTCCGGCACCGAGACCTTCACCGACGACCCCGCGCTGAACGAGACCGACTGGGCCGCCCACGTCGACCGGTCCACCCCGGAGAAGGCGGGCTTCGTCACCGCGCCCCTCACCAAGGACCTGCGTCTGTCCGGCTCCTCCAGGGTGACCGTCACCGCCACGCCGACCACGTCCACCGCCCATCTCTCGGCGGTCCTCGTGGACCTCGGCCCGGACACCATCCGCGACTACTCCGCCACCGGCGAGGGCATCACCACCCTCACCGAGCGCACCTGCTGGGGACCGAGCACCGCCGGTGACAGTTCCTGCTTCCGGGAGACGAAGGCGAGGACCGCCGACGTCGACTACACGATCTTCAGTCGCGGCTGGGCCGACCTCGGCAACCACTCCTCCGCGACGGGAGCCCCGCTCACCCCCGGCACCCCGTACACGATCACCCTCGACCTGCACGCGAGCGATCACGTCGTCCCGGCGGGGCACCGCCTCGCGCTGATCATCGCGGGCACCGACGAGGACCTCATCGACCCGCCGTCGAGCACCCCCACCCTCACCATCGACCTCCGGCGCACCTCCGCGCAGGTCCCGCTGGTCGGCGGCAGCGCGGCCTTCGAGAAGGCGACCTCGGGCGCCACCGCACGCCCGGAGACCTCGGTCCTCGACGGCGTACGCGACCCGGGCCGGGCCGCCCGCGTCCCGGGCGATGGCGCATGAGGGCCCGCATCGCGGCGCTGATCGCCACGGCGCTCACCGTGCCCCTGCTGTCGACGCCCGCGCACGCGACGGACACCGCCCCGCCGCGCACGGGATTCGAGCGGTCGGGCGGCGCCCGCTGGACCAGCCAGCCCGAGGAGCAGACGTTCCTGGCCGCCGTCGACCGGGCGAGCGACCGGGTGTCGACGACCCGGATCGGCACCACCGAGCAGGGGCGCCCGCTCCAACTCGTCCGGATCGGCACCCGCCCCACCTCGCGCACGGTCCTGCTCATCTGCAGTCAGCACGGCGACGAGCCTTCCGGCCGCGAAGCCTGCCTCACCACCCTGCGCGACCTCGCCTTCGCCAGGGACGCGCGGACCGCACGGCTGCTGAGATCGACCACCGTGCTCGTCGTCCCCACCGCCAACCCCGACGGCCGCGCCGCCGACACCCGGGGCAACGGCGACGGCGTCGACATCAACCGCGACCACCTCGCCCTGCGGACCGCCGAGGCACGGGCCCTCGCCGCCGTCCTCCGCGACCGCAAGCCCGACATCGTCTACGACCTGCACGAATACGGTGCCACCCCGCAGTACTACGACAAGGACCTCTTCGACCTCTGGCCACGCAACCTCAACACCGACCCGGCCGTCCACACCGAGGCCCGCAAGCTCTCCCTCGACCACGTACGCCCGACGGCCGGGACCGCCGGCTACACGACCGGCACCTACGGCATCTGGACCGACCCGGTCACCGGTGACCCGATCCGCCAGGTCGCCGGCGACGGCCAGGAACGCATCCTGCGCAACATGTCCGGAATCAAGCACTCGGTCGGCCTGCTGATCGAGAGCCGGGTGGAACCGCCGACGGCCGACACCCCGGAACCGGTCAACAACCTGCGCCGGGTGCACTCCCAACTCGCCGCCCTCAAGGGCCTGTTCGGCTTCGCCACCGAACGCGGCCGACAGGTCGACCAGGCCACCGGCGCGGCCCGTCTCGCCGGCCTCCGCGACACCGGCCCGGTCTACGTCGGCGGCGCCGACAACGACCCCGCGGAACCCGCCGAGGTGATCCAGGACCCGCCCTGCGGCTACCGGCTCACCGCACAGCAGTACGAGGAGTTCGCGGACGAGCTGGCGCTGCACGGCGTCCGCGTGCGGCCGGAAAGCAACGGTGACGGCCACGGTGACAGCGACGGTGGCAGCGTCGGGGACGGCGTCCTCGTACCGCTGCGCCAGCCGCTGCGCGCGCTGGTCCCGCTGTTGTTCGACGAGCGGGCGCCGTACCGCCTGGCGGTGGGGGTGCCCGACACCGCCTGTTGAAAGAGAAAGGATCGCGGTCACATGTGGTAGGGGTTCCTGGGCAGGAGAAGGTCAGTTCCAGCCACTCGCTGAAAGGTTCCACCTGTGACGCACGATCATCACACCACCCACCACGGGGGAGGCGCGCTTCCAGGTTCGGAGGCGGGTCTCCCCGGCGGCGGGCGGCCCCGGACGGACCGCGTCGTGTTCGGTGTGACGGCGGCGCTGACCTTGGCCTTCGTGCTCTGGGGCGCCATCTGGACCGACGCGCTCGAGACCGCCTCCGACAAGATGCTGAACGGCCTGCTCCACAACGGTGGCTGGGCGTTCATGCTGGCCGCCTCCGGCTTCGTCGTCTTCGCCCTGTGGCTCGCGGTCAGCCGCTACGGCCGCATCCACCTCGGCGTCGAGGGCGAGAAACCCGAGTTCCGCACGGTCTCCTGGGTCGCCATGATGTTCAGCGCCGGCATGGGCATCGGCCTGATGTTCTACGGCGTCAGTGAGCCCCTCGCCCACTACACCACGCCCCCGCCGGGCACGGGCCCCGAGGGCTCCGGGGAACGCATGGAAACGGCCATGGCGACCACCCTCTTCCACTGGACGCTGCACCCCTGGGCGATCTACGCGGTGGTCGGCCTCGGCATCGCCTACAGCACCTTCCGCAAGCAGCGCCGCCAGACCATCAGCGCCGTCTTCACCCCGCTGATCGGCGAGAAGCACGCGAACGGCACCGTCGGCCGGGCCATCGACATCCTGGCGATCATCGCCACGATCTTCGGCTCGGCGGCCTCCCTGGGCCTCGGCGCCCTCCAGATCGGCTCGGGCTTCCGCGAACTGGGCTGGATGGAGAAGGCGGGCACCGGGCTGCTCGTCGCCATCATCGCCGTCCTGACCCTGGCCTTCGTCGCGTCCGCCGTCTCCGGGGTGGAGAAGGGCATCCAGTGGCTGTCCAACACCAACATGGTGCTGGCCCTGTTGCTCGTGATCTTCGTGTTCGTCGCGGGCCCGACGATCCTCGTCCTCGACCTGCTGCCCACCTCGCTCTTCTCCTACCTGGGCGACCTGCCCCAGCTCGCGGGCCGCACCGAGGCGTCCGGAGGCGAGGGCGTGGCCGACTGGCTCGGCAGCTGGACCGTCTTCTACTGGGCGTGGTGGATCTCCTGGACGCCCTTCGTCGGCATGTTCATCGCCCGCATCAGCCGCGGCCGTACCATCCGCCAGTTCGTCGGCGGTGTCATCCTCGTGCCCAGCACGGTCAGCCTCATCTGGTTCGCGGTCTTCGGCGGCACGGCGATGAAGCTCCAGGAGCAGGGCCGGCTCGGCGAGGAGGCCACACCGGAGGGCCAGCTCTTCGCCGTCCTGCACGAGTTCCCCCTCGCCACGGTCTCCAGCCTGCTCGTGATGATCCTCGTCGGCATCTTCTTCGTCTCCGGCGCCGACGCCGCGTCCATCGTCATGGGCACGCTGTCCCAGCGGGGCGCCCTCGAACCCGGTCGCTTCGTCGTCGTGTTCTGGGGCATGGTCACCGGGGCCGTCGCCGCGATCATGCTCCTCGTCGGCAGCGGTCAGGGCGACGCCCTGACCGGCCTGCAGAACCTCACGATCCTGGCCGCCGCGCCATTCGTCCTGGTGATGATCGGCATGTGTGTGGCGATGATGCGCGACCTGCGCCGGGACCCCGTGATGGTCCGCGAGGAGATGGCCTCCGAAGCGGTCGAACTGGCCGTCATCGAGGGCCACAAGCGCTACGACGGCGAGTTCGAGATCCGCGTCGGCCCGGGCCAGGGCACGGAGATCGAGGGCGACCCGATCGGTCACCGCGCCGAGTAGGCACGCGACGAAGCCGGTGTGCCGCGCCCTTCGGGGCGCGGGGCACCGCGCGACCGGCCGGACGCCCCACACCGCGCGACCGGCCCCACGGCCTGGGACGCCGTGCTCAGCCCGCCGCGAGCCGTGCGGCCTCCCTCGCGCATCCCCACGCCACCGTGACGCCGGCCCCGCCGTGCCCGTAGTTGTGCACCAACGTCCGCCCGCCCGGCAGGAGTTCGCGTTCCAGACGGACCGCCGGGCGCGCGGGCCGCAGCCCGACCCGGTGCTCGATGATCCGGGCCCCCGCGATCTCGGGCCGCATCGCCGCGCACCGCCGCACGATCTCCTCCGCGATCACCGGGTCCGGCGCCAGCGACCAGGCGTCCTCCTCCGCCGTACCGCCGAGGATCAGCCCGCCCGGCTGCGGCATGAAGTACGTGCTCTTGGAACCGGAGTGGTCCACCGAGGTGAGCCAGGTGGTCACCCCGGGGTTCTCCACCACGACCAACTGCCCCCGCACCGGCCGCACGGAAGGATCCGGCACCAGCTCCCGAGCCCCCAGCCCCGTGCAGTTGACGACCACGGGTGCCTCGACCGCCGCGAGATCGGTCACCGTGCGCTCCTCCACCGCACCGCCCGCCGCGACGAACCGCTCGCGCAGCCACCGCAGATGGGTCGGCATGTCGATCAGCGGCAGCCGCGCCCACAGCCCGACCCCCGGGTACTCCCCGGCCGTCGCCGCGCGCAGCCCGGCCACGCGCGAGGCCCACGCGCCGAGCGTGTCCAGCGACGTCCCGCCGTGTACGCCCTCGACCACACGTACGCCTGTCTCGTCCGGCCGGGCCGCCAACTCCTCGTACACCGCGAGGGTGTCGAGCGCCCACGCGCCGACCAGTTCCTCCGGCTCGATCCGGTAGGGCCACCACAGTCCGCCCGCGACGCCGGACGTGGCGCGCTCCCCGGGCTCCCGCGCCCACACCCGGACCCGCCGGCCGCTCTCCGCCAGGACGACGGCGCTGGTGAGACCGACGACTCCGGCACCGACCACGATCACATCACTGTTCGATTCACTGGTCACCCGGGGACGTTAACGGAATATGTCATGCCGTGCTCACAAGTCTGCCTTTGTGGGGATACTCACACCATGTCTGCCGAGTACGCGACCTTCGGCCTGGCACCGGCGATGCGAGCCGGTGGCGTCCTCGCCAACGGTGATTACCAAGTGCACCGGGACTTCGTGGACTTCATCGTCGACGGACGCCCGCTGCTGTTCCAGCTCTCCGACCTCGACGCCGTCTCCCCCCTCGCCTCCGACGTCCCGCCCTCGATCTTCACCGCCCAGGTGCGCAGTCTGCTCCTGGAAGCCGAACCACCCCTGACGAGCGGCCGTTACGTCATCTACGGCTGTCCCGAATGCGCCGACCTCGCCTGCGGAGCGGTGACCGCGGTGATAGAGCGGGACGGCGAGGACTTCGTGTGGCGGGACTTCGCCTGGCAGACCGAGGAGGAGGCCGACCTCAAGCTCAACGGCTACACCGGCATCGGCCCCTTCCGTTTCCACGGCTCCGAGTACCGCGGCGCCCTGCGGTCCCTGTTGCGCGAGTCGGGCGCCGAGCCGTCGGCCCGGCGCAGGGTCCTCCTCATCGGCGCCCGCGTCTCCGTGCTCGCCAGACTCGCCGCCGCCCTGCGCGCCATCGGCATCGGCGCCGACATAGCGCAGGACGCCACCGGCGTGCTGCCGGAGGAACTGCGCGCCTACGGCGCCGTGGCCTTCGGACGGGCCGTCGGCGAGGCGGACCGCGCCGCCGTACGGCTGGCCTTCGACCGCGCGGGGGTCCAGGTCGCCTACGTCGACGGCCTCGCCCCGATCATCCCGCTCCTCGTCGCCCAGATCGAGAACGCCCTCGACCGCAGCCCGGCCGAACAGCGCCGTCTCACCCGTCTCGTCGCGGCCGGTGGACAGGCCGGCATCGAGATCACCTCCACCTGCCGGGTGGAGCTCACCGCCTACCGCCTCGACCGTCTCTACCGCCCCCACACCTACCGCTTCTTCGACGGCATCCTCCCGGCCGGCCGGCACCGCATCGGCCTGGACCCGAAGGCGGTGAAGGGAGAATCGTTCATCGTGGCCCGCACGACGGGAACGGTACTGGTGGAACCGATGGCCCAGTAGGGGCCGGGGGAACCGCGCGCACGGCGTCCGAGGCAGAGCCCCGAGGCGGTGCCGGGGGCCGTAAAATCTCCCCCTGTGACCGCCACCCTCGTCGTCAAGAACCTCGCCGCCGGACACGGCGACCGCCCGCTCTTCTCCGGGCTGGACCTCGTAGTCGCCCCCGGAGACGTCATCGGCCTGGTCGGCGCCAACGGCGCGGGCAAATCCACCCTCCTCCGCCTCCTCGCCGGACTGCTCCCACCGGAGGAGGGCGAGCTGCGGCTGTCCCCGCCCACGGCGACCGTGGGACACCTGCCGCAGGAACCGGAGCGGCGGGCGGGCGAGACCGTACGGGAGTTCCTGGCCCGGCGCACGGGCGTGGCCGAGGCCCAGCGGATCATGGACGAGGCCACCCAGGCGCTGGTGGAGGGCGCGCCGGGCGCCGACGACGCGTACTCGGTGAGCCTGGAGCGCTGGCTCGATCTGGGCGGCGCCGATCTCGACGAGCGGGCGGAGGAGGTCGCCGACACCCTCGGTCTCGGCGTCGACCTGGACCAGCCGATGACCAGCCTCTCCGGCGGCCAGGCCGCCCGCGCCGGACTCGCCTCGCTGCTCCTCTCCCGCTACGACGTCTTCCTCCTCGACGAGCCCACCAACGACCTCGACCTGGACGGCCTGGACCGACTCGAACGCTTCGTCTCCGGCCTGCGCGCGGGCACGGTCGTCGTCAGCCACGACCGCGAGTTCCTCACCCGCACGGTCACCAAGGTCCTCGAACTCGATCTCGCCCAGAACCAGATCAACCTCTACGGCGGTGGCTACGAGGCCTACCTGGAGGAACGCGAGACGGCCCGCCGGCACGCCCGCGAGGACTACGAGGAGTACGCCGACAAGAAGGCCGCCCTCCAGGACCGCGCCCAGACGCAGCGCTCCTGGATGGACAAGGGCGTCAAGAACGCCCGGCGCAAGGCGGGCAACGACAACGACAAGATCGGCCGCAAGTTCCGCAGCGAGGCGAGCGAGAAGCAGGCCGCCAAGGCCCGGCAGACCCAGCGCATGATCGAACGGCTCGACGTGGTGGAGGAGCCGCGCAAGGAGTGGGAGCTGCGCATGGAGATCGCGGCGGCCCCGCGCTCCGGTGCCGTGGTCGCCACGATGCGCGACGCGGAGGTGCGGCGCGGCGACTTCGCCTTCGGCCCGGTCTCACTGCAGATCGACTGGGCCGACCGCATCGCCATCACCGGTGCGAACGGCGCCGGCAAGTCGACGCTCCTGGGCGCGCTGCTCGGCCGGGTCCCCCTGGACTCGGGCCACGCCGCCCTGGGCTCCGGTGTCCTGGTCGGCGAGGTCGACCAGGCCCGTGCCCTCTTCCACGGCCCCGAGTCCCTCCTCGACGCCTTCTGCGCGGCCGTCCCCGACACCGAGCCCGCCGAGGTCCGCACCCTGCTCGCCAAGTTCGGCCTCAAGGCGGCCCACGTCCTGCGCCCGGCGATCACCCTCTCCCCGGGAGAACGCACCCGCGCGGCGCTCGCACTGCTCCAAGGCCGAGGAGTCAACCTCCTGATCCTCGACGAGCCCACCAACCACCTGGACCTCCCCGCGATCGAACAACTGGAGTCGGCCCTCGACACCTACGAGGGCACGCTGCTCCTGGTGACCCACGACCGCCGCATGCTGGACGCGGTGAGGGTGACCCGCCGATTGACGGTGGAGTCGGGCAAGGTGACGGAGAACTGAGAGCGCGTTGCCGGGTGCGGGTGGGTGGAGGCTTCTCGCGGGCCTGGAAAAAGCCGGGGCGCAGCCCCGCTTTTTCCAGGGGCGCGGGGAACTGCGCGATCAGCCCCCACCGGACGGACGCCTGGGGGTCATAGGGGCGCAGCCCCTGAGGGATGGGACGGGTAGGGGCGGCGGGGGCGAGAAAACCCCCGCCGACACCTCAGCCCCGCTTCTTGTCCACCAACCCCGCCCGCCGCAACGCATCAGCCATCGCACTGTTCGAAGGAGCCGGCGCGGACGACCCCCTTGCCGGCCCCCACCCCCACGCCCCTGCTGCCGAGGCGCCTGCCCCCCACGGGAACCCCGCTGAGACCGAGCCCCTCCACCGCCGGCCTGCCCGGCGGACGCCCCCTTCGGCGCCGCCTCGTCGTCCAACCGCAGCGTCAACGAGATCCGCTTCCGCGGAATGTCGACGTCGAGCACCTTCACCTTCACGATGTCCCCGGGCTTGACCACGTCCCGCGGATCCTTCACGAACGTCCTGGACAGCGCGGAGACATGCGCCAGCCCGTCCTGGTGGACACCGACGTCGATGAACGCCCCGAACGCCGCGACGTTCGTCACGACCCCCTCCAGGACCATCCCGGACTCAAGGTCGGAGATCTTCTCGACGCCCTCCTTGAAGGTGGCCGTCTTGAAGGCCGGCCGGGGGTCACGCCCCGGCTTCTCCAGTTCCTTCAGAATGTCCGACACGGTCGGCAGACCGAAGGTCTCGTCCACGAAGTCGTGCGGCTTCAGCGAGCGGAGCACGCCCGTGTTGCCGATGAGCGCCGCCACCTCCTGCCCGGAGGTCTTCACCATCCGCCGTACGACGGGGTACGCCTCGGGGTGCACGCTGGACGCGTCCAGCGGGTCGGAGCCGCCCCGGATCCGCAGGAAGCCCGCGCACTGCTCGTACGCCTTGGGGCCGAGCCGCGCCACGCCCTTCAGCTCGGAGCGCGAGGTGAAGGGGCCGTTGGCGTCGCGGTGGGCCACGATGTTCTCCGCGAGCCCGGAGGAGATGCCGGAGACCCGGGCCAGCAGCGGCGCGGAGGCCGTGTTCACGTCCACGCCCACGCCGTTCACACAGTCCTCCACCACTGCGTCCAGTGAACGCGACAGCTTCACCTCGGACAGGTCGTGCTGGTACTGACCGACACCGATCGACTTGGGGTCGATCTTGACCAGCTCGGCCAGCGGGTCCTGCAGACGGCGCGCGATGGAGACGGCGCCCCGCAGCGAGACGTCCATCCCGGGCAGCTCCTGCGAGGCGAACGCCGACGCCGAGTACACCGACGCCCCCGCCTCCGACACCATCACCTTGGTGAGCTTCAACTCCGCGTGCCTGGTGATCAGTTCACCGGCGAGCTTGTCGGTCTCCCGGGACGCCGTGCCGTTGCCGATCGCGATCAGCTCGACCGCGTGCTCCTTGGCCAGGCGCGCCAGCTTGGCGATGGCCTCGTCCCACTTGTTGGCCGGGACGTGCGGGTAGATGACGTCGGTGGCGACGACCTTGCCGGTGCCGTCCACCACGGCGACCTTCACACCCGTGCGGAAGCCGGGGTCCAGGCCCAGCGTCGCGCGGGTCCCGGCCGGGGCGGCGAGGAGCAGGTCGCGCAGGTTCGCCGCGAACACGTTCACCGCCTCGTCCTCGGCGGCCGTCCGCAGCCGCAGCCGCAGGTCGATGCCGAGGTGGACGAGGATGCGGGTCCGCCACGCCCAACGGACCGTGTCCGTCAGCCACTTGTCGGCCGGCCGGCCGCGGTCGGCGATCTGGAAGCGATGCGCGACGATCCCCTCGTACGAGGAGGGTCCAGGCTGGTCGGAGGGCTCCTCCGGCTCCAGGACGAGATCGAGGACGTCCTCCTTCTCACCGCGCAGCATCGCCAGGATGCGGTGGGACGGCAGCTCGGTGAACGGCTCCGCGAAGTCGAAGTAGTCGGCGAACTTGGCGCCCGCCTCCTCCTTGCCCTCCTTGACCTTGGCGGCGAGCCGGCCCCGTACCCACATGCGCTCGCGCAGCTCGCCGATCAGGTCGGCGTCCTCGGAGAACCGCTCGGTGAGGATCGCCCGCGCGCCGTCCAGGGCGGCCTGCGGGTCGGTGACGCCCTTGTCGGCGTCCACGAACGCCGCGGCGGCGGCCAGCGGCTCGACGCCCGGGTCGCCGAGCAGACCGTCGGCCAGCGGTTCGAGACCGGCCTCGCGGGCGATCTGCGCCTTGGTGCGCCGCTTCGGCTTGAAGGGGAGGTAGATGTCCTCCAGGCGGGCCTTGGTCTCGGCGCCGCGGATCCGCTCCTCGATCTCGGGCGTCAACTTGCCCTGCTCGCGCACCGAGTCCAGGATCGCGGTCCGCCGCTCCTCCAGCTCCCGCAGATAGCGCAGCCGCTCCTCGAGCGTGCGCAGCTGCGCGTCGTCGAGCATCTCGGTCGCTTCCTTGCGGTAGCGGGCGATGAAGGGCACGGTCGAACCGCCGTCGAGCAGCTCCACCGCGGCCTTGACCTGCCGCTCCCGTACGCCGAGCTCCTCGGCGATCCTGCCTTCGATGGACCGTACTTCGATGGACCCGGGTGTCGTCACGTTCCCGTACCGCCTTCTCCACTGAGGTTGCGCGGCAATTGTGGCAGGTGGCACGGACACCGGGGGCTCAGGGAGGGAAACGCACGGCCGGGACGGCGAGAGAGCCGGATGGCGGGAGAGCCGGTACAGCGGGGGAGCCGGACAGCGGGGAGCCGGACGCGATCGCGCGTCCGGCTCCCATGCTCACGCCCGGCCCGTCCTCGGGCCGGCCTTCCTCAGGCCCGGCGGGCCCGCCCGGTGCGGCGCGTCGAACTCGACGCGCCTCCGAAGAGCCGGGCCACGGCCCGGAACGGCAGCGTGACCACCGTCGCGATGGCTCCACCGATCTGCCGCAACACGTCTGCGATCGCACGGAACACGTAACTCCCCTTTCGTCTCCCGGCTGGCTGGGCCAGGAACGATCGGGTACCGCGCCCGGCACCGTTCATGCCTGTGTCATCCGTGCGTCAGCTCTTGGCGATCATCCCCGCCGGAAACGCCCCCGCGCCGAGCAGCGTCGTCACCAGGCCGCTCATCAGCTCGGTGAGCCGCTGCACCCCGGCCGCGCCCAGACGCTCGTACGGGGCCAGGTCCAGTCGGTCCGTCGCGTCCTCGATCTCCCCGCGGAGGGCGACGCCCGCCTCCGTCAGCCCGCCCTCGGTGTCGAGCAGCCCGCGCTCCCGGAGCCGGGCGCAGGCAGCGTCCCAGTCGTCCCGCGTCCAGCCGCGCGTGGCGGTGGCCCACTTCGGGGACATGCCCTTCCCGGTCGCGGCGTGGCTGGCCAGCGCCTCGACCGGGTCGAGACCGGCGTCGAGGAGCACGGCGAGATGTCCGTCGCCCCGGTGCTCGCGCAGCAGGGTGGCCGCGTGCCAGAGCGCGAGATGGGGGCGCTCGGGTACGGGGAGATCGGCGTGCGCCGCGTACAGGGGGCGCGCGGTCCGCACGCACGCTTCCGTGGCGCGCAGCGCCAGCTCCGCCGCCTCGGCGACCTCCTCGGAGGCGATCAGCTCCTCGCCGAGCAGTCGTCGCAGCGTGGCGTCGACGGCCCGCTCACGGGCCGCCAGCACCACGGCCGGCGACGCGGTCTTCCACACGGCGGGCACGTGCTCCGCCACCAGCTCGTGACGGAAGTTGAAGAACGTCGCCGTCACCACGCCCGCTCCGACGCCGCCCAGCGCGGCGGCCCGTACGGCGAAGTACGCCGCCTTCGGGTCCTCGATCCCCACGGCGGCCAGCTCCCGCCCGAGGTCCGGCGAGAAGTAGTGCGCGGAGTGGAACGGATTGAGGAGGCTGTGGCAGCGCCGCCCGGCGCGCTCCGGCAGGGATGAGGTCATACCAGCAGGTTACCGACTGGTTGGTACGCGGGCGGAGGGCGGTCCTGCCCGACTCCCGCGATGGCAGGAAAGGTGGGGTACTCGTCATTGCGGTCATGCCCCGGCCGCCCAAGAATCGAAGGCATGCGAACAGTCCTGTTCCTCCTCTTCGACGGCGTGCAGAGCCTCGACGTCACCGGCCCGCTGGAGGTCTTCGCCGGTGCGGAACAGCACACGCCGGGGACCTACCGCGTCAGCACGGCCTCCCTGGACGGCGCACCCGTGCGCACCAGCAGCGGCCTCACCCTGGTCCCGGACCAGGCCCTCGCCGCCGCTCCCGCCCCGCACACCGTGCTCGTCCCGGGCGGCCAGGGCACGCGGAATCCAGCCCCCGGGGTCGTCGACTGGCTGCGCGAGCACGGTCCGCGCGCGGAGCGGCTGGTCTCGGTCTGCACCGGCGCCATCCTGCTGGCCGAGGCGGGCTTCCTGGACGGCCGCCGGGCGACCACCCACTGGGCGTACTGCGAGACACTGGCCCGCCGGCACCCGGCGATCGAGGTCGACCCCGACCCCATCTACGTCCGTGACGGGCACATCGCCACCTCCGCCGGCGTCACCTCCGGCATCGACCTCGCCCTGGCGCTCGTCGAGGAGGACATCGGCCGTGAGGCCGCCCTCACCCTCGCCCGTCATCTCGTCGTGTTCCTGCGCCGCCCGGGCAACCAGGCCCAGTTCAGCGCCCAGCTCGCGGCCCAGACCGCGCAACGGGAACCGCTGCGCGAGGTCCAGCGATGGATCACCGAGCACCCCGGCGACGACCTGAGCGTCGAGCACCTGGCCGCCCGTGCCCGCCTCTCGCCCCGCCACTTCGCCCGCGCCTTCCGGACCGAGACGGGCATGACCCCGGGCCGCTACGTCGACCGCGTCCGTCTCGAACACGCCCGCCGTCTGCTGGAGGACACCTCCGACGGAGTGGAGGAGATCTCCCGCACCTGCGGCTACGGCACCGCCGAGGCCATGCGCCGCGCCTTCGTGAAGGCCCTCGCCACCTCCCCGGCGGAGTACCGCCGCCGCTTCCGCCCGGCCGCCTCGCCCGCCCACTGAAAGGATTCCCAATGGAGTTGTCAACCCGCGTTGGTGACTCGCTGTGAGCGTGTCAGCCCAGCATGACGGGGGTCTGCGGTGCCGTGAGTTCGAAGGCGCGGCCGTCGCGTATGAGTGCCCACAGGACGTTCAGGCGGCGTCGTGCGAGGGCGATGATTGCCTGCTTGTGGCCCTTGCCCTCGGCTCGTTTGCGCTCGTAGAAGGCTTTGGAGACGGGGCAGGAGCGGGCGGCGACCATGGCGGACATGTAGAAGACCCGCAGCAGGCGTCGGCAGTAGCGGCGTGGGCGGCGCATGTTGCCGCTGATGCGTCCGGAGTCCTTGGGGACCGGGGCCAGGCCGGCGACGCCGGCGAGGCGGTCAGCGCTGGCGAAGACGCTCAGGTCTCCGCCGGTGTGAGCGATGAACTCGGCGCCCAGGACGGGGCCGAGGCCGGGCATGCTCAGGATGACCTCGGCGTGCGGGTGGTCGCGAAACCGGCCCTCGATCAGGGCGTCGGTCTCGGCGATCTCCTCGTCGAGGGCCATCACCTCCCTCGCGAGCCTGGCCACCATGGCGGCGGCCAGCTTCTCCCCGGCGACGGCGGTGTGCTGGGCCTCGGCGGCCTCCACCGCGGTGGCCGCAACGAGCTGATAGTTGCGGACCTTGCGGTTCTTCAGCCAGGTCGCGAGCCGGGTCCTGCCGACGCGCCGGAGGGCGGCCGGGGTCTGGTACTGCGTCAGCAGCACCAGGGCCGCCTTGGACGTCTTGTAGTCGAAGGCGCGTTCCAGGGCGGGGAAGTACTCCAGCATCTGGGCTCGCAGCCGGTTGATGGTCCTGGTGCGGTCGGCGGCCAGGTCCAGGCGGCGCGAGGTGAGGATGCGCAGGTCCACGGCGATGTCGTCGCCTCGGTGCACAGGTTCCAGGTCGCGGCGCATGCGGGCCTGGTCGGCGATGACGAAGGCGTCCTTGGCGTCGCTCTTGCCGTCGCCCCGGTAGGAGCCGGAGGCGTGATGGACGGTGCGGCCGGGGATGTAGAGGACCTGCTGGCCGTTGTCGGTCAGCAGCGCGATCATCAGCGCGGCCCCGCCGGCGTTGAGGTCGATCGCCCAGGTCACCGGGGCGCCGTCGCTCAGCTCCAGCACATCGGCGATCAGCTTCAGCAGCGCGGTCTCGTCGTTGTCCACCCGCCGCGACAGCCGGCGCTTGCCGTCCGCGTCGAGCACCACGCAGTGATGCGCGGCCTTGCCCGCATCCGTACCGGCCCACAGCTCGGGCACGGCCACCTCCGAAGTCGTATCCGTTCACAGCCCAGCAGACGACCTCGCCAGCGTGTCCTTACCAAGCGATCTTGTGCCGCGCATCCCAATGAGTGGTCGAGTCGTCGCGGGATGCCGAGCGGCCAATCCTTTCAAGCCACCAGTGGGCGGAAACCCATGAGCCACACCCAGCATCCCCGGGTCTTTCGATCCTACGAGTGACCGAAACCAACCCACCTACAACGTAAGGAACCCCATGCAGATCGCCATCGTCCTCTTCGACCGTTTCACCGCGCTCGACGCGGTGGGCCCCTACGAGACCCTCGGCCGTCTCCCCGACGCCGAACTCGTCTTCGTCGCCGAGGAGGCGGGCCCCGTCCGCTCCGACACCGGCGCGCTCGCGCTCGTCGCCGACAGGACGCTCGCCGAGGTCCCGCGTCCCGACGTCGTCGTGGTGCCGGGCGGCCCCGGCCAGTTCGCCCAGATGGAGAACGAGACCCTCTTCGACTGGCTGCGCACGGCCGACCGCGCGAGCACCTGGACGACCTCCGTGTGCACCGGCTCCCTGATCCTGGCCGGCGCCGGGCTCCTCGAAGGCCGCCGCGCCACCTCGCACTGGCTGGCGCTGGACTTCCTGAAGCAGTACGGCGCCGAACCGACCGGGGAGCGGGTGGTGTTCGACGGCAAGTACGTCACCGCGGCCGGGGTGTCCTCCGGCATCGACATGGGCCTGACCCTGGTCGGCAGGATCGCGGGCGACGAGCATGCCATGGCCGTACAGCTGATGACCGAGTACGACCCGCAGCCGCCCTACGACGCGGGCGCCCCGCACAAGGCGCCGGCCCACCTCGTGGAGGAGTTCCGCACCAACAGCCGCTTCGCCCTGATGTGACCGCCGGCGGCCCCGCCCTCACACCGACCAGGTGAACCGGGGCGCTCGGCGCTCCAGGAACGCGGCGACACCCTCGGCGGTGTCGCCGCTGCCGCGCGCCTGCTCCGCCCAGTGGGCGTCGCGGTCGGTGCGGCCGTTCGCGAACTCCTTGGCCGCCGCCTGGGTCAGTCGCGAGCGTGAGACCAGCACCCGGGTGAACTCCGCGACCCGCTCGGCGAGTTCGCCGTCGGGCAGCACCTCGTCCACCAGCCCGGTGCGCAGCGCCCGCTCCGCGTCGATCAACTCGCCCGAGAACAGCAGGTACTTGGCGGTGCTCGGCCCGACCAGCGCCACCAGCCGCCGGGTGGAGGAGGCCGGATAGACGAGCCCCAGCTTCGCCGGGGTGATCCCGAACAGCGCCCCCTCCTGCGCGAACCGCAGGTCGCAGGCCGCCGCCAACTGGGCGCCACCGCCCACGCAGTGCCCCCGGATCGCCGCCAAGGTCGGCTTCGGAAAGGCGGCGAGAGCCTCCTCGGCGCGGCACGCCAGCGTCTGGGCCTCGTCGGGGGACCCCCGCAGCGTGGAGATGTCGGCCCCCGCGCAGAACGTCCCGCCTTCCCCGGTGAGCACCATGGCCCGTACCCCGGGGTCGGCGGCCAGCCGGTCGAGCAGCGGCGGCAGCGCCCGCCACATCCCGGCCGTCATGGCGTTGCGCTTGGCGGGGTGGTGGATGACGACGGTCGCGATCCCGTCGGCGACGGTGTCCAGCAGTTGAGGCTCCATGCCCCGGATGCTAACCACTCGCCCTCCGGGCAGTGCACGGAGAGTGAGGGCCCGAGGGAGGATTCGGGCGAGACCGGCGTCAAACCCGTACAACCCGAATAGTTCCGAAAGCGACGCAGCTCGAAAAGGCGCGGTCATGTGCCCGACCGACTCGCTCATGAGTGATCCAGAAGTCGTCGATACACGCTGACTTCTGTTCAGTCCTCCGCATGCGGCGTCGAGTTACCAACACTCGACATGTGGTGACAATCGAGCGCAAGGGTGGCGACCGGACCATGGACGACCAAGGGCGCGGGAGCGACCCACGCCCTGACGGCGGCGGGCACGGCCCCGACGCCCCGAGGCCGCCGGAGCCACTGCCCTACGAAGGGGTCTGGCGGTTCACCGCTGCCGCCGTCGACGCCTCGGTGCCGCAGTCGCGGCGCGCCGTCCGTGACCTGCTCGCCCGGCAGGGCGTGCCGATCTCGGACGACCTCGTCCAAGGACTCCTGCTGATCGTCTCCGAGCTGGTGACGAACGCCGTGAAACACGCGGCGCTCCTGTCGCCCACGCTCGCCGTCGAGGTCGCCGTCGGAGCCGAGTGGGTGCGGGTCTCGGTGGAGGACAACCACCCCTACCGCCCGACCGCCCTGGAGACCGACCACGGCCGGCTGGGCGGCCGTGGTCTGCTCCTGGTGCGGGAGATCACGCTGGAGGCGGGCGGGGTCTGCGACGTGGAGCACACCGCGAGCGGCGGCAAGGTGGTCTGGGTGGCCGTGCCGCTCAAACCCGCACATCTGATCCAGGGGTGAGGGGCGCGGGCCCCGGGCCGAAGGCCCCGGTCACCAGCCCGCGGCCGGCCCCGTCAGCTCCCTGACCGCCGGCCGCGCCGCGTCCAGGACCGTCATGAACCAGGCCGAGAAGGGCGCCTTGGCGTGCCGCTCCGCCAGCTCGGCCGGGGTGACGAACGCGGTGTCCCCGACCTCCTCGGGATCCGGCCGGAGCGGGGACTGCAGCAGCCCGACGAACAGGTGGTTGAACTCCTGCTCCACCAGACCCGAGTCCGGGTCCGGGTGGTTGTAGCGGACCGTGCCCGCCTCGCCGAGCAGCGCCGGGGAGACCCCCAGCTCCTCGTGGGTGCGCCGCGCGGCCGCCGCGAACGGGGACTCGCCCGGGTAGGGGTGGCCGCAGCAGGTGTTCGACCACACACCGGGGGAGTGGTACTTGCCGAGGGCCCGCTGCTGCAGCAGCAGCCGCCCGCGCTCGTCGAAGAGGAAGACGGAGAACGCCCGGTGCAGCTGACCGGGCGGTTGATGAGCGGCCAGCTTCTCCGCGGTGCCGATCGTGGTGCCGTCCTCGTCGACCAGCTCCAGCAGGATCGCTTCCGTGGTGCCGCTCTCGGGACTGTGCATCGCGGTGGCAGGTGTGATCGGCATGCCCATCCTTCGCCTCGTTCTTCGAGCCTCAAGTCTGCCGCACGAAACCGGCGCACCCGGCACTTCGCGGTCGACCCGCATGTCCTACCCGCGCACCCCCGCCGAAGACACCTGGGCCCGTGGATCAGACCCCGAAAGCGGTCGCATACCTGATGGTGCCGGACGCCACCGGCGCCGAACCGTCGAGGACCAGCGCCATCATCGCCTCGTCCGGTACCTCGAACCCCGGCCGGATGCCGTACTCGGACGCACGTACGAAGCCGAACCGCGGGTAGTACTCGGGATGCCCGAGGACGAGGACGAGCCCCTCCCCACGCGCGCGTGCCGCCTCCAGCACGGCGCGTACGACGGCCGCTCCCGCCCCCTGCCGCTGGTGGTCCGGGAGCACCGCGACGGGGGCCAGCGCCAGCGCGGGCGTCTCGTCGACATGGCAGCGGGTGATCAGCGCGTACGCCGCGATCGTGCCGTCCGGGGCCTCGGCGACGTACGACAGGTCCGCCAGCCAGGCGCCGGGGTCCTCGCGCAGCGCGTCGACCAGCCTGGCCTCCGCGTCGGTCTCGAAGGCGGCGGCGTTGACGGCGTACACCCCCTCGCGGTCGGCGGACGTCTCCGCTCGGGTGATCCAGTCGGTGGTCAGTGACACAGCTTCGCCTCGTGTTCCGCGTGGCCGCCCGGCTCCAGTTGGAAGGTGCAGTGCTCGACGTCGAAGTGGTCGCCGATGCAGCCCTGGAGGTCGTGCAGCACCTTCTCGTGGCCGATGGAGTCCAGCGTCTCCGAGCTGACCACCACATGGGCGGAGAGCACCGGCATGCCGGAGGTGATGGTCCAGGCGTGCAGATCGTGCACGTCCTCCACGCCGGGCAGCGCCAGGATATGGGCCCGCACCTCAGCCATGTCGACGTTTTTCGGCGCCGCCTCCAGCAGGACGTCGAGGGTCTCGCGCAGCAGCTTCACCGTACGCGGGATGATCATCACACCGATGGCGAGCGAGGCGATCGGGTCGGCGGCCTGCCAGCCGGTGAGCAGGATGACCGTCGCGGAGATGATCACCGCCAGCGAGCCGAGCGCGTCCGCGGCCACCTCCAGGAAGGCGCCCCGGACGTTCAGGCTCTCCTTCTGGCCCCGCATCAGCAGGGACAGCGAGATCATGTTCGCGACCAGACCGATCGCGCCGAAGACGACGGTCAGTCCGCCCTGGGTCCCGACCGGTGTGATGAACCGCTGGATCGCCTCGTACAGCACATAGCCGCCCACGCCGAGCAGCAGCAGACAGTTGGCGAGCGCCGCGAGTATCTCGGCGCGGGCGTAGCCGAAGGTGCGGTTGCCGCTCGGCGGGCGGTTCGCGAAGTGGATCGCGAGGAGCGCCATGCCGAGGCCCACCGCGTCCGTCGCCATGTGCGCCGCGTCGGCGATGAGCGCCAGCGAATCGGCGAGCACGCCGCCGACGATCTCGACCACCATGACGGTGAGCGTGATCGACAGCGCGACCCGCAGCCGCCCGCGGTACGCGGCTGCCGCCGTACCGCTGGTCGGCGCGTGATGCGCGTGCCCGTGGTCGTGACCGGCCCCCATGGGATCCGCCTCTCTCCATGCGTCCGTGTGTTCGGCTCCGGATCACAGTGAACTACGGGTGGGGGGTATCCGGCAACGCGGCACTGAACACCGTTGTCATGTGCTCTGACCTGCGGAAACGATACGCAGGTCAGAGCGCTGCCATGATCGGGACGGCTGCCGGGAAAGGCCGGGAAAGGTCAGAGACCGCGATGCAGTCGCCAGCCCGCCCAGGCCGACTCGACCATCTCGCGCACCCCGCGCCGGGCCGTCCAGCCGAGCTCGCGCCGGGCCCGCTCGGCCGAGGCGACCGCGCGCGGGGCGTCCCCGGGGCGGCGGGGCTCGACGAGCGCGGTACGGCGGTCCCCGGTCACCTCGCCGATGAGGTCGACGAGTTCGCGGACCGAAACGCCCTCGCCCCGGCCGATGTTCACGGTCAGGTCGCCCGAGACGCCGCCGGCGCTGAGCCGTCGGGCCGCCGCGAGGTGCGCGTCGGCCAGATCGGCGACGTGGATGTAGTCCCGGACACAGGTGCCGTCCGGGGTCGGGTAGTCGTCGCCGAAGATCCTCGGGGCCTCGTCACGGGTGAGACGGTCGAAGACCATCGGGACGACGTTGAAGATGCCGGTGTCGGCCAGGGCGGGTTCGGCGGCGCCGGCCACGTTGAAGTAGCGCAGACACACGGTGGCGATGCCGTGGGCCTGCCCGGCCGCCCGGACCAGCCACTCCCCGGCCAGCTTGGTCTCGCCGTACGGGCTCATCGGGGCGCACAGGGTGTCCTCCGTGATGAGGTCCACGTCCGGGTTGCCGTAGACGGCCGCGGAGGAGGAGAAGAGGAAGCGCTCCACCCCGGCGGCGGCCGCAGCCTCCAGCAGCGTCGCGAGACCGCCGACGTTCTCCTGGTAGTACCGGGTGGGCTGGGCGACGGACTCGCCCACCTGCTTGCGGGCCGCGAGGTGGACGACACCGGTCACCGCGTGCTCGGCGAGCACGCGCTTGAGGAGGTCGCCGTCGAGGGCGGAGCCGTGGATCAGGGGGATGTCCTCGGAGAGGCGGCCGCGGACCCCCGCGGAGAGGTCGTCGAGCGCGACGACCCGTTCGCCGGCCTCGGTCATGACCTTCGCCACGTGTGCGCCGATGTAGCCCGCCCCGCCTGTGATCAGCCATGTCATGCGGTCACCTTATGCGGGGGGTGTGGTGTGCCTATTCGCCGTAGGGGGTGTGCAGGGTTGGCGGGTGAAGGGTCGTCGGTGGTTGCCCGCGCAGTTCCCCGCGCCCCTGAAGGGCCGCGGATCCGGGCCCTCGTCGAGGAGTCGGACCATACCTTCATCCCCTATCCACCGATATACGCACCGGAGTTTGTGGCGTAACCCCCACATCCCCGATGATGATCGCGGCGGAGGGCCGACGGCTTGAGCAGGCCGAACTGATCCGGGCGTGAACGGGCGGTGAACGCCCGCTTCTCTTCATCCGATAACCTCTGCCGACACGCCGCCGGGTCGCAGCGGGCCGGGGCGCCTCCACCACGTACACGTCCGGCGCGGTCGCGTCGGCACCCAGGGAGTGAGTTCGTCTGTCGACCGCCATCCTCACCGGTCAGCCGGTCCCCGGATCGTCGCTGGAGGGCGATCTGCGGTCGCTCGGCTTCGACGTGCGGACCGCCTCCGACGCCGGTGACACCGAGACGCTCCTGGCGACGGTGCCCGCGGACCAGCGGGTCGCGATCGTCGACGCCCGTTTCGTGGGCCATGTGCACGCGCTGCGCCTGGGACTCACCGACCCCCGCTTCGAGGCCGCCGCCCTCCCGGGCGCCGTGACCGTGCGGCCCGCCGCCCGTCAGGCGCTGACCCGGGCGCTGGCCCGCGAGAGCGCGGACGCCGGCGGCACCACGGCCGTCGCCGTCGACAGCGTCGCCGACCGCGTCGTCGCCGCCCTCGACGCCGACGGCGTCAGCCTCCACCGGCCCGAACTCGGCACCCTGGTCGCCGCCGTCCCCGCCGACCCGCAGGCCCGCAACGAGGCCCGCCAGGCGGTCGCCGCCGTCGACGACGAGGCCGTACGGCTGCGCACGGCGGTGAAGTCCCGCGACGGCTTCTTCACCACGTACTTCATCAGCCCGTACTCCCGCTACATCGCCCGCTGGTGCGCCCGCCGGGGCCTGACCCCGAACCAGGTCACCACGGCCTCGCTGATCACCGCCCTGATCGCGGCCGGCTGCGCGGCCACCGGCACGCGCGGCGGGTTCGTCGCGGCCGGCCTCCTCCTGCTCTTCTCCTTCGTCCTGGACTGCACCGACGGCCAGCTGGCCCGCTACTCGCTGCAGTACTCGACGCTCGGCGCCTGGCTCGACGCCACCTTCGACCGCGCCAAGGAGTACGCCTACTACGCGGGCCTCGCCCTCGGCGCCGCGCGCGGCGGTGACGACGTATGGGCCCTGGCCCTCGGCGCGATGGTCCTGCAGACCTGCCGTCACGTCGTCGACTTCTCCTTCAACGAGGCGAACCACGACGCCACCGCCAACACCAGCCCCACCGCCGCCCTCTCCGGCAAGCTCGACAGCGTCGGCTGGACGGTCTGGATCCGCCGCATGATCGTCCTGCCGATCGGCGAGCGCTGGGCGATGATCGCGGTCCTCACGGCGGTCACCACACCCCGCATCACCTTCTACGCGCTGCTCATCGGCTGCGCCTTCGCCGCGACCTACACCACGGCGGGCCGCGTGCTGCGCTCGCTGACCCGCAAGGCGCAGCGCACGGACCGGGCGGCGCGGGCGCTGGCGGACCTCGCGGACACCGGCCCGCTCGCCGAAGCGCTGGCGCGGCTCCTGCCGAGCCCGCCGCGCAAGACGGCACTGCTCAGCGCGGCCTTCGGAGCCGTGGCCGTGGTGACCGCCGCCTGGGTCTGGGGCCCCTCCTGGCAGGTCGTCCTCGCGGCCGGGCTCCATGTCCTGCTGTCGGCGGAAGCCGTCGAGCGCCCCCTCAAGGGCGCCCTCGACTGGCTCGTTCCGCCCCTCTTCCGCGCCGCCGAGTACTGCGTCGTCCTGCTGCTCGCGGCCAAAGCCGAGGTGAACGGCGCCCTTCCTGCGGCTTTCGGGCTGGTGGCGGCCGTCGCCTACCATCACTACGACACGGTGTACCGCATCCGCGGCGACGCCGGCGCGCCGCCGCGGTGGCTGGTGCGGGCGATCGGCGGTCACGAAGGCAGGACCCTGCTGGTCACCGTCCTGGCCGCGCTGCTCGCGCCCACAGAGTTCACAGTCGCGCTCACGGCTCTCGCCGTGGCCGTGGCCCTGCTGGTGCTCCTCGAGAGCATCCGCTTCTGGGTGACCGCCCATAAAACAGGCGCACCCGCCGTACACGATGAAGGAGAACCCGCATGATCGGCCTCGTGCTGGCGGCCGGCGCCGGACGGCGTCTTCGCCCCTACACCGACACCCTCCCCAAGGCTCTGGTGCCGGTCGGCCCCGAGGGCGACGAGGAGAGCCTCACGGTTCTCGACCTCACCCTCGGCAACTTCGCCGAGATCGGCCTGACCGAGGTCGCGATCATCGTCGGGTACCGCAAGGAGGCCGTCTACGAGCGCCGCGAGGCGCTGGAGGCCAAGTACGGGCTCAAGATCACCCTGATCGACAACGACAAGGCCGAGGAGTGGAACAACGCCTACTCCCTGTGGTGCGGCCGTGACGCCATCAAGCACTCGGTGATCCTCGCCAACGGCGACACCGTGCACCCGGTCTCCGTCGAGAAGACCCTGCTCGCCGCCCGCGGCGACGGCAAGAAGATCATCCTCGCCCTCGACACGGTGAAGTCCCTCGCCGACGAGGAGATGAAGGTCGTCGTCGGCCCCGAGGGCGGCATGACCAAGATCACCAAGCTGATGGACCCGGCCGAGGCGACCGGCGAGTACATCGGCGTCACCCTCATCGAGGGCGAGGCCGCCGACGAGCTGGCCGACGCCCTGAAGACGGTCTTCGAGACGGACCCGCAGCAGTTCTACGAGCACGGCTACCAGGAGCTCGTGAACCGCGGCTTCCGCATCGACGTCGCGCCCATCGGTGACGTCAAGTGGGTCGAGATCGACAACCACGACGACCTCGCCAAGGGACGTGAGATCGCGTGCCAGTACTGACGAGGCTCATCCCCTCGCCGGTCGTCGTGGACATCCGTCCCGGCGCGCTCGATGATCTGGCGACGATCCTGTCGGACCAGCGCATCGCGCCGTCGGGCCGGCTGGCCTTCGCGATCAGCGGCGGCTCCGGGGCCGCGCTGCGCGACCGGTTCGCCCCCGCGCTGCCGGAGGCGGACTGGTTCTGCGACGCCGACGGCACCATCGACGGAGCGGTACGGCTCGCCGACTCGATCAAGAAGGGCGGTCACTACGACGCCGTGGTCGGGCTCGGCGGCGGCAAGGTCATCGACTGCGCCAAGTACGCGGCCGCCCGGGTGGGCCTGCCGCTGGTCGCCGTCGCCACCAACCTGGCCAACGACGGTCTGTGCTCCCCGGTGGCGACCCTCGACAACGACGCGGGCCGCGGCTCCTACGGGGTGCCGAACCCGATCGGCATCGTCATCGACCTGGACGTCATCCGTGAGGCCCCGGTGCGCTTCGTGCGGGCCGGCATCGGCGACGTGATCTGCAAGATCTCCGCTGTCGCCGACTGGGAGCTGTCCAGCCGGGAGACCGGTGAGAAGGTCGACGGACTGGCCGCCGCCATGGCCCGCCAGGCCGCCGAGGCAGTCCTGCGCCACCCCGGCGGGGTCGGCGACGACGACTTCCTGACCACGCTCTCCGAGTCCCTCGTGCTGTGCGGGATCTCCATGTCCGTGGCCGGCGACAGCCGTCCCGCCTCGGGCGCCTGTCATGAGATCAGCCACGCGTTCGACCTGACGTTCCCCAAGCGGAACGCCCTGCACGGCGAACAGTGCGGTCTCGGCGGCGCGTTCGCCACCTTCCTGCGCGGCCACCACGAGATCGCGGGCCAGATGACCGAGGTGCTGCGCCACCACGGCCTGCCCGTCCTCCCGGACGAGATCGGCTTCACGGTCGACGAGTTCGTCCAGGTCGTGGAGTTCGCCCCGCAGACCCGGCCGGGCCGCTACACCATCCTGGAACACCTCGAACTGAGCACCGAACAGATCAAGGACGCCTACGCCGACTATGCCAAAGCCATCAGTAGCTGAGCTGCGCCCGGTCGTGCACCCCCCGGGTGTGAAGGACCGGCGCAGCGGTGAGCACTGGGCCGGCCGGCTCTACATGCGCGAGATCTCGCTGCGGATAGACCGGCACCTGGTGAACACCCGGGTCACGCCCAACCAGCTGACCTACCTGATGACCGTCTTCGGCGTCCTCGCCGCCCCGGCCCTGCTGGTGCCGGGCATCCCGGGCGCCGTCCTCGGTGTGCTGATGGTCCAGCTGTACCTGCTGTTCGACTGCGTCGACGGCGAGCTCGCCCGCTGGCGCAAGCAGTACTCGATGACCGGCGTCTACGTCGACCGGGTCGGCGCCTACCTGTGCGATGCCGCCGTCCTCGTCGGCTTCGGGCTGCGCGCGGCCGACCTGTGGGGCACCGGCCGCATCGACTGGCTGTGGGCCTTCCTCGGCACGCTGGCCGCGCTCGGCGCGATCCTGATCAAGGCCGAGACGGACCTCGTCGGCGTCGCCCGGCACCAGACGGGCAAGCCGCCGGTCCAGGAGTCGGCCGCCGAGCCGCGCTCCTCCGGCATGGCGCTGGCCCGCAGGGCCGCCGCCGCCCTGAAGTTCCACCGGCTGATCCTCGGCGTCGAGGCCTCCCTGCTGATCCTGGCCCTCGCGGTCGTGGACCAGATCCGGGGCGACCTCTTCTTCTCCCGGGTGGGCGTCGCCGTCCTGGCCGGTATCGCGCTGCTCCAGACCCTGCTGCACCTGGTGTCGATCCTCGTCTCCAGCAGGCTGAAGTGAGCGGCGGCATGAAGGTCGGCGCGGTGATCATCACCATGGGCAACCGCCCCGACGAGCTCCGCGCCCTCCTCGACTCGGTCGCCAAGCAGGAGGGCGACCGGGTCGAGGCGGTCGTCGTCGGCAACGGCTCGCCCGTCCCGGACGTCCCCGAGGGCGTCCGGACGGTCGAGCTGCCCGAGAACCTCGGCATCCCCGGCGGCCGCAACGTCGGCATAGAGGCGTTCGGCCCCAGCGGCCGGGACGTCGACGTCCTGCTCTTCCTCGACGACGACGGCCTGCTCGCCCACCACGACACCGCCGAACTCTGCCGGCAGGCCTTCGAGGCCGACCCGAGGCTCGGCATAGTCAGCTTCCGCATAGCCGACCCCGACAACGGCGAGACCCAGCGCCGGCACGTGCCCCGGCTGCGGGCCTCCGACCCGATGCGCTCCTCCCGGGTCACCACCTTCCTCGGCGGCGCCAACGCCGTCCGCACCCAGGTCTTCGCCGAAGTCGGCGGTCTCCCGGACGAATTCTTCTACGCGCACGAGGAAACCGACCTGGCATGGCGGGCCCTCGACGCGGGCTGGATGATCGACTACCGGTCCGACATGGTGCTGTACCACCCCACGACCGCGCCCTCCCGGCACGCGGTCTACCACCGCATGGTCGCGCGCAACCGCGTCTGGCTCGCCCGCCGCAACCTCCCGGCCCCGCTCGTCCCGGTCTACCTGGGCGTCTGGCTGCTGCTGACGCTTCTCCGCAAGCCGTCCGGACCGGCGCTGAAGGCCTGGTTCGGCGGCTTCAAGGAGGGCTGGACGAGCACCTGCGGTCTCCGCCGGCCCATGAAGTGGCGTACGGTGTGGCGGCTGACCCGGCTGGGACGGCCTCCCGTCATCTGACAAGCTCGAAATCTGAGAGCATTCGGCCGTACCCGGTCCAGGTTTCCGCCTCGGCCCGACCAGGCTGCGCACTTTGAGGACGAAAGTTTCCATTTGTGAGTGAGACAACGCATGACGGCAGGGTTGTGGTGAGCGACCGTCCGTCGCCCGACGACGGGCTCTCCGCGACGGAACTGGCCGCCAAGTACGGGCTCGCCGTGAGCGGCGCCCGGCCCGGACTCGTGGAGTACGTCCGCCAGATGTGGGGGCGGCGCCACTTCATCCTCGCCTTCTCCCAGGCGAAGCTCACCGCGCAGTACAGCCAGGCCAAGCTCGGCCAGCTGTGGCAGGTGGCCACCCCGCTGCTCAACGCGCTGGTGTACTTCCTGATCTTCGGCCTGATCCTCAACGCCGACCGGGGCATGTCGCGCGAGGTCTACATCCCGTTCCTGGTCACGGGTGTCTTCGTGTTCACCTTCACGCAGAGCTCGGTGATGGCCGGCGTCCGCGCGATCTCCGGCAACCTGGGCCTCGTGCGCGCCCTGCACTTCCCGCGCGCCTCGCTGCCCATCTCCTTCGCGCTCCAGCAGCTCCAGCAGCTGATGTTCTCGATGATCGTGCTGTTCTGCGTCGCGGTCGGCTTCGGCAGCTATCCGCGTCTGTCCTGGCTGCTGATCATCCCGGTGCTGGTGCTGCAGTTCCTCTTCAACACCGGCCTCGCCCTGATCATGGCCCGCATGGGCGCGAAGACCCCGGACCTCGCGCAGCTGATGCCGTTCGTGATGCGGACCTGGATGTACGCCTCCGGCGTCATGTTCTCCATCCCGGTCATGCTCGCCGACCACCCCAAGTGGATCGCCGACGTCCTCCAGTGGAACCCGGCGGCGATCTACATGGACCTGATGCGCTTCGCGCTGATCGACGGCTACGGCTCCGAGAACCTGCCCCCGCACGTGTGGGCGGTCGCCGGCGGCTGGGCCGTGCTGATCGCGCTCGGCGGCTTCGTGTACTTCTGGAAGGCGGAGGAGAGGTACGGCCGTGGCTGAGTCACTCATCCCCACCGTCATCGCGGACGAGTTGCACATCGTCTACCGCGTCAACGGCGCCAAGACCGGCAAGGGCAGCGCGACCGCCGCCCTCAGCCGCATCCTCAAGCGCGGCGAGGAGCGGGGCGTCCGCAAGGTGCACGCCGTCAAGGGCGTCTCCTTCGTCGCCTACCGGGGTGAGGCCATCGGCCTCATCGGCTCCAACGGCTCCGGCAAGTCCACCCTGCTGCGGGCGATCGCCGGTCTGCTGCCGGCGGAGAAGGGCAAGGTCTACACCGACGGCCAGCCCTCGCTGCTCGGCGTCAACGCCGCCCTGATGAACGACCTCACGGGCGAGCGCAACGTCATATTGGGCGGCCTGGCGATGGGCATGTCCCGCGACCAGATCAAGGAGCGCTACCAGGGGATCGTCGACTTCTCCGGCATCAACGAGAAGGGCGACTTCATCACCCTGCCGATGCGCACCTACTCCTCCGGCATGGCGGCCCGGCTGCGCTTCTCCATCGCGGCCGCGAAGGACCACGACGTGCTGATGATCGACGAGGCCCTCGCCACCGGCGACCGCGCCTTCCAGAAGCGCTCCGAGGCCCGCATCCGCGAACTGCGCAAGGAGGCCGGCACGGTCTTCCTGGTCAGCCACAACAACAAGTCCATCCGCGACACCTGCGACCGCGTCCTGTGGTTGGAACGCGGCGAACTCCGCATGGACGGCCCGACCGACGAGGTGCTCAAGGAATACGAGAAGTTCACGGGCAAGTAGCCCCGCACGACCCGGGCCCCGCCGGAACTGCTCCGGCGGGGCCCGGCGTCTGCAAGGGATACCGGGGGAGGCGCTCGTCCGGCACACCGGGGACGGCATCCGCAAAGGAAACGCCAACTTCGGCAAGGAAGCGTCAACTCCGGCCGCCCATAGGAATCTTGGGGGCAATCGGTGCGTTCTTGTGATGTGCAGGACACCCCCACGGAGCATGGTGCGTTGTAGAACGTAAGCTGTACCGGTGCCGAATCGCGGCAAGTAGGTCCATAATGCGCGACACCCGGCATCAGCCGCAGACGCCGCCCACCGGGCGGCGTGTCCGAAATAGTGGGTATTGGGTCGGCAGTGTAGAACGGGAGATGTGACGGCCATGGCTACGGAGACTCCCCAGCGCAACCACGCTTCTGCCGTTCCCGCGCCGGGTGACGAGCGGTGACCGAAACCGGGACGGCGCGCACCGCGGACCCGGAGCGCGACACCCTCGACAAGGCCGGGGCCGAGAACTTTCCCGTCGCCCCGTTCTTCCTGCCCAGGGCCTGGCGCGACGACCTCATGGCCGTCTACGGCTTCGCCCGCCTCGTCGACGACATCGGCGACGGCGACCTCGCCCCCGGCGGCGCCGACGCCCGCCTCCTGGGCCTCGCCCCGCAGGACGCCGACGACCGGCTGCTCCTCCTGGACGCCTTCGAGGCCGACCTCGGCAAGGTCTTCGACGGCACCCCGAACCACCCCCTGCTGCGCAGGCTGCGGCACACCGTCCGCCGCCGCTCCCTCGCCCCCGAGCCGTTCCTCGCGCTGATCGCCGCCAACCGCCAGGACCAGCTGGTCAAGCGGTACGAGACCTACGACGACCTGCTCGCCTACTGCGCGCTGTCCGCCAACCCCGTCGGCCGGCTGGTCCTCGCCGTCACCGGAGCGACCACCCCCGAGCGGGTCCGGCACTCGGACGCGATCTGCACCGCGCTGCAGATCGTCGAACACCTCCAGGACGTCGCCGAGGACCTGCGCCGCGACCGGGTCTATCTGCCCGCCGCGGACCTGAAGCGCTTCCACGTCCAGGAGACGGACCTCGCCGCGCCCACCGCGGGCGCGTCGGTGCGCGCGCTGATCGCGTACGAGGCGGAACGCGCCGGAGCCCTCCTCGACGAGGGCGCCCCCCTCGTGGGCAGCGTCCACGGCAGGCTGAGGCTGCTCCTCGCCGGGTTCGTGGCGGGCGGAAGGGCGGCCGTCCACGCGATCGCCGCCGCCGAGTTCGACGTACTTCCCGGCCCGCCCAAGCCCGGCAAGCTCCGGCTGCTGCGCGAGGTGGGCGCGACCCTGCGAGGAGAGGGGTGATCCGGACCGTGGAGTCGGAACCACACGTGTCCGCGCCGGTACTCGCCGCCTACAGCTACTGCGAGGCCGTCACCGGACAGCAGGCCCGCAACTTCGCCTACGGCATCAGGCTGCTGCCGACGCCCAAGCGCCGCGCGATGTCCGCGCTGTACGCGCTCTCCCGACGGGTCGACGACATCGGTGACGGCGCCCTCGCGATCGAGGTCAAGGCGGCCCGCCTGGAGGAGACCAGAGCACTGCTGACCCGCGTCAGGGACGGCTCGGTCGACGAGGACGACACCGACCCCGTCGCCGTCGCCCTCGCCCACGCGGCGGCCGCCTTCCCGATCCCGCTCGACGCCCTCGACGAACTCATCGACGGCGTCCTCATGGACGTACAAGGCGAGCACTATGAGACCTGGGACGACCTGAAGGTCTACTGCCGCTGTGTCGCCGGAGCCATCGGGCGGCTCTCGCTCGGTGTCTTCGGCACGGAACCCGGGGCGCGCGGTGCGGAACGCGCGCCCGAGTACGCCGACACCCTCGGACTCGCGCTCCAACTCACCAACATCCTCAGGGACGTTCGCGAGGACGCGGAGGGCGGGCGCACCTATCTGCCGTCCGACGACCTCGCCAAGTTCGGCTGCTCGGCGGGGTTCGCCGGGCCGCTGCCACCCGCCGACTCCGACTTCGCGGGTCTGGTGCACTTCGAGGTGCGCCGGGCCCGCGCCCTGTTCGCCGAGGGGTACCGGCTGCTGCCGATGCTCGACCGCCGCAGCGGCGCCTGTGTCGCCGCCATGGCAGGCATCTACCGCCGGTTGCTCGACCGCATCGAGCGCGAGCCGGAGGCCGTGCTGCGCGGGCGCGTCTCACTGCCCGGCAGGGAGAAGGCCTACGTCGCCGTGCGCGGCCTCTCCGGTCTGGACGCCCGCCATGTGTCACGCCGTACCGTCAGGAGGCGCGTGTGAGGGACAATACGGCCCAAGGCGAACCCATCGGCGAAAAGTGGTACGCAACCCTCCGCACCGACAGCGCGTCCCAGGATGCGACGGCCCGCCGCGCACCGCTCCGGCACCCCGGCGGACCGGCAGGGGAGGGTGCACGATGACCGACGGCGCACAGTCCGAGGAACCCCGGGACGCGGACCGCGAGGGCCGGCCCCGGAGCACGGCCGTGGTGGTCGGCGGAGGGCTCGCGGGCATCACCGCCGCGCTCTCGCTCGCCGACGCGGGCGTACAGGTCACCCTCCTGGAGGGGCGGCCCCGCCTCGGCGGTCTCGCCTTCTCCTTCCAGCGCGGCGACCTGACCGTCGACAACGGACAGCATGTTTACCTGCGGTGCTGCACCGCCTACCGCTGGTTCCTCGACCGGGTCGACGCGACCGCGCTCGCGCCCCTGCAGGACCGTCTCGACGTGCCGGTCCTCGACGCCGACGGGCGGCCGGGCAGGCGGCTCGGCAGACTGCGGCGCGACGCGCTGCCCGTACCGCTGCACCTGGGACGCAGCCTCGCCACGTACACCCATCTCTCGCTCGCCGAGCGCGCGAAGGTGGGGCGGGCCGCGCTGGCACTCAAGGCGCTCGACCTCGACGATCCCGCGCTGGACGAACGGGACTTCGGCGGCTGGCTGGCCGCGCACGGGCAGTCGGCGCGGGCCGTCGAGGCGCTGTGGGACCTCGTGGGGGTCGCCACCCTCAACGCGGTCGCCGGCGACGCGTCCCTCGCGCTCGCCGCGATGGTGTTCAAGACGGGACTGCTGTCCGAGCCGGGCGCCGCCGACATCGGCTGGGCCCGGGTCCCGCTCGGTGAACTGCACGACCGGCAGGCCCGCAAGGCGCTCGACTCGGCGGGCGTCCGTACCGTGCTCCGCGCCCGCGCCACCTCCGTCTCCCGTACGGAGAACGGCGGTTGGCGGGTCGAGGTGCCCGGCGAGACCCTCGACGTGGACGCGGTCGTGCTCGCCGTGCCCCAGCGCGAGACGCACGACCTGCTGCCCGAGCAAGCCCTCGACGAGCCCGGACGGCTGCTGGAGATCGGCACCGCGCCGATCCTCAACGTCCACGTGGTGTACGACCGGAAGGTGCTCGGCAAGCCCTTCTTCGCGGCGCTCGGCACGCCCGTGCAGTGGGTCTTCGACCGGACCGAGGCCTCGGGCCTGCGCGACGGCCAGTACCTGGCGCTGTCGCAGTCGGCCGCGCGGAGCGAGATCGACGCACCGGTCAACGTCCTGCGCGAGCGGTATCTGCCCGAGCTGGAACGGCTGTTGCCCGGCGCGCGCGGCGCCGAGGTGAAGGACTTCTTCGTGACCCGGGAGCGCACCGCGACGTTCGCTCCCACCCCCGGCGTCGGACGGCTCAGGCCCGGCGCCCGCACCAAGGCACCCGGCCTGTACCTGGCCGGAGCGTGGACCGCCACCGGGTGGCCCGCGACCATGGAGAGTGCGGTCCGCAGCGGCATCGGCGCGGCGGACGCCGCCCTCGCCGCGCTGGGCCGCCCCCGCGAACACCTCTTCCGCTTTGAGGAGGCGGCGTGACGCTCGAAGCGCACCTGACCGGATCCCGCACTCTCGGTACCACGAACACATCGACATCTGGAGAGACTGTGCCCACTGTGCCCCCGGCCGTGACGGCCGCCGCGAGGACCGCGGTGGACGTGACCGCGCTCCTGGAGCGCGGGCGGACCCTGGCCACCCCCGTGCTGCGGGCGGCCGTCGACCGGCTGGCGCCCCCCATGGACACCGTCGCCGCCTACCACTTCGGCTGGATCGACGCTCACGGCAACCCGGCGGACGGCGACGGCGGCAAGGCCGTACGCCCCGCGCTCGCCGTCATGTCCGCCGAGGTCACCGGCGCCGCGCCCGAGGTCGGTATCCCCGGCGCGGTCGCCGTGGAGCTGGTGCACAACTTCTCGCTGCTGCACGACGACCTGATGGACGGCGACGAACAGCGCCGCCACCGCGACACCGTGTGGAAGGTGCACGGCCCCGCCCAGGCCATCCTCGTCGGCGACGCCCTGATGGTCCTCGCCAACGAGATCCTCCTCGAACTCGGCACCGCCGAGGCGGCCCGCGCCACCCGCCGCGTCACCACGGCGACCCGTGCCCTCATCGACGGACAGGCCCAGGACATCTCCTACGAGCACCGCGAGCGGGTCACCGTCGAGGAGTGCCTGGAGATGGAGGGCAACAAGACCGGCGCCCTGCTCGCCTGCGCCTGCTCCATCGGCGCGGTCCTCGGCGGCGCCGACGACCGCACCGCCGACACGCTGGAGAGGTACGGCTACCACCTCGGCCTCGCCTTCCAGGCCGTGGACGACCTGCTGGGCATCTGGGGCGACCCGGTCTCCACCGGCAAGCAGACCTGGAGCGACCTGCGCCAGCGCAAGAAGTCCCTGCCGGTCGTGGCCGCGCTCGCGGCCGGCGGCCCGGCCTCCGAACAACTGGGCGAACTCCTCGCCGCCGACGCCAAGGCCAGCGACTTCGAGAACTTCTCCGAGGAGGAGTTCGCCGCGCGCGCCGCCCTCATCGAGGAGGCGGGCGGCCGTGAGTGGGCCGTCGAGGAGGCCCGCCGCCAGCACGCGATCGCCATCGAGGCACTGGACTCGATCCGGATGCCCGAGCGGGTCCGGGAGGAGTTCGCGGCGCTCGCGGACTTCGTCGTCGTACGGAAGAGATGAGCACCATCCCCCAGGAGCCGACCGTCATCGGTCGAATAGCCCTCGCGTAGTCGCCGGCCGGTGCCCGTCACCGGAGACGCACCGGCCGACGGCTGACCCACCGCAGAGAGATCCGTCCACTGCACGAAGGGGAAGCCATGACAGCGACGACCGACGGAAGCACCGGGGCCCTGCCGCCCCGCGCCCCCTCGGCCAGCGACACCGACCACGACACCCCGCAGGCGGCCGGGGTCCAGGACGCCGCCGCGCACGCCGTACGGCGTTCCACCGACTTCCTCCTCTCCCGGCAGGACGACCAGGGCTGGTGGAAGGGCGACCTGGAGACCAACGTCACCATGGACGCCGAGGACCTGCTGCTCCGTCAGTTCCTCGGCATCCGCGACGAGAGGACCACCCGGGCCGCCGCCCTGTTCATCAGGGGCGAGCAGCGCCCGGACGGCACCTGGGCCACGTTCTACGGCGGCCCGCCCGACCTGTCCGCCACCGTCGAGGCGTACGTCGCGCTGCGACTGGCCGGGGACGACCCCGGCGCCCCGCACATGGCGCGGGCGTCCGCGTGGATCCGGGAGCGGGGCGGGATCGCCGCCGCCCGGGTCTTCACCCGCATCTGGCTGGCGCTGTTCGGCTGGTGGAAGTGGGACGACCTGCCGGAGATGCCGCCGGAGATCGTCTGGTTCCCGAAGTGGATGCCGCTCAACATCTACGACTTCGGATGCTGGGCCCGGCAGACGATCGTGCCCCTGACGGTGGTCTCGGCGATGCGTCCGGTGCGGCCCGCGCCGTTCCCGCTGGACGAGCTGCACACCGACCCGGGCCGGCCGAACCCGCCCAGACCCCTGGATCCGCTCGGCAGTTGGGAGGGCGCCTTCCAGCGGCTCGACAAGGTCCTGCACGGCTACCACAAGGTCGCGCTGAAGCGGCTGCGCAAGGCCGCGATGAACAGCGCCGCCCGCTGGATCATCGAGCGGCAGGAGAACGACGGCTGCTGGGGCGGCATCCAGCCGCCGGCCGTGTACTCGCTGATCGCGCTGCGGCTGCTCGGCTACGACCTCCAGCACCCCGTCATGCGGGCCGGGCTTGCGTCGCTCGACCGGTTCGCCGTGTGGCGCGAGGACGGGGCCCGGATGATCGAGGCCTGCCAGTCGCCGGTGTGGGACACCTGCCTCGCCACCATCGCGCTCGCCGACGCGGGTCTGCCCGCCGACCACCCCCAACTCGTCAAGGCCGCCGACTGGATGCTCGGCGAGGAGATCGTCCGCCCCGGCGACTGGGCGGTGAAGCGGCCCCAACTCCCTCCCGGTGGCTGGGCGTTCGAGTTCCACAACGACAACTATCCCGACATCGACGACACCGCCGAGGTCGTCCTCGCGCTGCGCCGGGTGGCTCACCACGACCCGGAGCGCGTGGAGAAGGCCGTTCGGCGAGGGGTGCGCTGGACCCTCGGCATGCAGTCGAGGAACGGCGCGTGGGGCGCCTTCGACGTCGACAACACGAGCCCCTTCCCCAACCGGCTGCCGTTCTGCGACTTCGGCGAGGTCATCGACCCGCCGTCCGCCGATGTCACCGCGCACGTGGTGGAGATGCTCGCGGTCGAGGGCCTGTCCCACGACCCGCGCACCCGGCGCGCCATCGAGTGGCTGCTCGCCGAACAGGAGCCCAGCGGCGCGTGGTTCGGGCGCTGGGGCGTCAACTACGTGTACGGCACGGGGTCGGTGGTCCCCGCGCTGGTGACGGCCGGGCTGCCCGCCGCGCACCCCGCGATCCGCCGGGCCGTGGCCTGGCTGGAGACCGTGCAGAACGACGACGGCGGCTGGGGAGAGGACCTGCGTTCCTACCCCGACCCCGCCGAGTGGGGCGGCAAGGGCGCCTCCACCGCCTCCCAGACCGCGTGGGCGCTGCTCGCGCTGCTGGCGGCGGGGGAGCGGGACGCCAAGTCCACCGAACGCGGTGTCGAGTGGCTGGCCCGGACCCAGCGGGAGGACGGCTCCTGGGACGAGCCGTACTTCACCGGCACCGGGTTCCCCTGGGACTTCTCCATCAACTACCACCTCTACCGGCAGGTCTTCCCGCTCACCGCGCTCGGCCGGTACGTCCACGGTGAACCGGCCGTCCTGAAACCCCAGGGGCGCTGATGAACACGCCCGCCGCCCCGGCCCCGCTGCTGATCGCCTGCGCGCTCGGCATCGAGCAGCTCGCCCTGCGCAGCGGCGACCGGGGCGGCGCCGGGGGCCCGGTCACCGTCGTACGCACCGGCATGGGTCCGAGGGCCGCCGAGCGGTCCGTCGCCCGGCTGCTCGCGGGCCCGGAGCTGCGCGACGCGGCGGTCCTGGCCACCGGGTTCTGCGCCGGACTCGCCCCGGGCACGCACCCCGGCGACATGGTCGTCGCCGAGGAGACCCGGGGCCCCGACGGCGCCGTCACGCCCTGCGTGGGCACCGAACTGCTGGTCAAGGAGCTGGCGAGGGCCGTGCCCGGGCGCACGATCCACACCGGGCCGCTCACCGGATCCGACCACGTCGTCCGTGGTCAGGAGCGGTCGGACCTGTTCGCGACCGGCGCGATCGCGGTCGACATGGAGTCCGCGGTCACGCTCCACCACGCCGTGAGGGCGGGCGCACGCCCCGTTGCGGCCGTCCGGGTGGTCGTGGACGCTCCAGAACATGAACTGGTCCGGATCGGCACGGTACGCGGTGGAATATCAGCCTTCCGCGTCCTTCGTGCCGTCCTTCCCGCTTACTACGAATGGCACCGTTCCCTGCTGCTCCCCCGGAGGTGAGCCAGATGGCCATGCCGCTCCGCCAGTCCATCAAGGTGGCGACGTATCTCGCCGAACAGAAGCTCCGCAAGCGCGACAAGTTCCCACTGATCGTCGAGCTGGAACCGCTCTACGCCTGCAATCTGAAGTGTGAGGGCTGCGGCAAGATCCAACATCCGGCGGGCGTGCTGAAGCAGCGCATGCCGGTGGCGCAGGCCGTGGGCGCCGTCCTGGAGTCCGGAGCGCCGATGGTGTCCATCGCCGGCGGCGAGCCCCTGATGCACCCGCAGATCGACGAGATCGTGCGGCAGTTGGTGGCGAAGAGGAAGTACGTCTTCCTGTGCACCAACGCCCTGCTGATGCGCAAGAAGATGGACAAGTTCAAGCCCTCGCCGTACTTCGCCTTCGCGGTGCACATCGACGGGCTGCGGGAGCGGCACGACGAGTCGGTGGCGAAGGAGGGGGTGTTCGACGAGGCCGTGGCGGCCATCAAGGAGGCCAAGCGACGCGGCTTCCGGGTGACCACCAACTCGACCTTCTTCAACACCGACACCCCGCAGACCGTCATCGAGGTGCTGAACTTCCTCAACGACGACCTGAAGGTCGACGAGATGATGATCTCGCCCGCCTACGCCTATGAGAAGGCGCCCGACCAGGAGCACTTCCTCGGCGTCGAGCAGACCCGCGAACTGTTCAAGAAGGCCTTCGCCGGCGGCAACCGGCGGCGCTGGCGGCTCAACCACTCGCCCCTGTTCCTCGACTTCCTCGAGGGCAGGGTCGACTTCCCGTGCACGGCCTGGGCGATCCCCAACTACTCGCTCTTCGGCTGGCAGCGGCCGTGCTACCTGATGAGCGACGGGTACGTCACGACCTACCGGGAGCTGATCGAGGACACCGACTGGGACGCGTACGGCCGGGGCAAGGACCCGCGCTGTGCCAACTGCATGGCGCACTGCGGGTACGAGCCGACCGCCGTCCTCGCCACCATGGGGTCGCTGAAGGAGTCGCTGCGCGCCCTGCGCGAGACCGTCTCCTCGAACCACGCGAACCAGGGGTGATGTGATGACCGCCGTGTCGCTGGGCGTCCCCGAGCTGCCCGCCCGACCGATCGCGGAACGCCGCACCTCGCGGCGGATCCAGGTCGGCCCGGTGGCCGTCGGGGGCGGGGCCCCGGTGTCGGTGCAGTCGATGACGACGACCCGTACGTCGGACGTCGGCGCCACCCTGCAGCAGATCGCCGAACTCACCGCGTCAGGCTGCCAGATCGTCCGGGTCGCCTGTCCCACGCAGGACGACGCGGACGCCCTCGCCACGATCGCCCGCAAGTCGCAGATCCCCGTGATCGCGGACATCCACTTCCAGCCCAAGTACGTCTTCGCGGCGATCGAGGCCGGCTGCGCGGCGGTACGGGTGAACCCCGGCAACATCAAGCAGTTCGACGACAAGGTCAAGGAGATCGCGCGGGCGGCGAAGGACCACGACACCCCCATCCGGATCGGGGTCAACGCCGGCTCGCTCGACCGGCGGCTGCTGGAGAAGTACGGGAAGGCGACGCCCGAGGCGCTGGTGGAGTCCGCGCTGTGGGAGGCGTCGCTGTTCGAGGAGCACGACTTCCGGGACATCAAGATCTCGGTCAAGCACAACGACCCCGTCGTGATGATCGAGGCGTACCGCCAGCTCGCCGCCCAGTGCGACTACCCGCTGCACCTGGGCGTCACCGAGGCCGGCCCGGCGTTCCAGGGCACGATCAAGTCCGCCGTCGCCTTCGGGGCGCTGCTCAGCGAGGGGATCGGCGACACGATCCGGGTCTCGCTGAGCGCCCCGCCGGTCGAGGAGATCAAGGTCGGCATCCAGATCCTCGAGTCGCTGAACCTGCGGCAGCGGCGGCTGGAGATCGTCTCGTGCCCGTCGTGCGGACGGGCGCAGGTCGATGTGTACCGGCTGGCGGACGAGGTGTCCGCCGGGCTGGAAGGCATGGAGGTCCCGTTGCGGGTCGCGGTCATGGGCTGCGTCGTCAACGGACCCGGGGAGGCGCGGGAGGCGGACCTGGGGGTCGCCTCCGGCAACGGGAAGGGGCAGATCTTCGTGAAGGGCGAGGTCATCAGGACCGTGCCCGAGTCGAAGATCGTGGAGACCCTCATCGACGAGGCGATGAAGATCGCCGAGCAGATGGAGAAGGACGGCGTCGCGTCGGGCGAACCGGCGGTCACCGTGAGTTGACGACACGGGCTGAAGAGCACGGATCGAGAGGGGGCCCGACGTGACGATTCTGGAGAACATCCGGCAACCGCGCGACCTGAAGGCGCTGACCGAGGCGGAACTCGGTGAACTGGCGGCAGAGATCCGGGAGTTCCTGGTGCACGCGGTCGCCAGGACCGGTGGTCACCTGGGGCCCAACCTGGGGGTGGTGGAACTGTCCGTCGCGCTCCACCGGGTCTTCGACTCACCCGTGGACCGCATCGTCTGGGACACCGGTCACCAGAGCTATGTGCACAAGCTGCTGACGGGTCGTCAGGACTTCTCGAAACTGCGCGGCAAGGGCGGCCTGTCCGGCTATCCCTCGCGCGAGGAGTCCGACCACGACATCGTCGAGAACAGCCACGCCTCCACCGCCCTCGGCTGGGCGGACGGCCTCGCCAAGGCCCGCGAGGTGCGGGGGGAACAGGGGCATGTGGTCGCGGTCATCGGCGACGGCGCGCTCACCGGCGGCATGGCCTGGGAGGCGCTCAACAACATCGCCGCCGCCAAGGACCGGCCGCTGATCATCGTCGTCAACGACAACGAACGTTCCTACTCACCGACCATCGGCGGCCTCGCCAACCACCTCGCGACCCTGCGGACCACCGACGGCTACGAGCAGTTCCTCGCCTGGGGCAAGGACGTGCTGCTGCGCACCCCGGTCGTCGGCAAGGAGGTCTACGAGGCCCTGCACGGGGCGAAGAAGGGCTTCAAGGACGCCTTCGCGCCGCAGGGCATGTTCGAGGACCTGGGCCTGAAGTACGTCGGACCGATCGACGGGCACGACATTAAGGCGGTCGAGTCGGCGCTGCGCCGCGCCAAGCGCTTCCACGGCCCCGTCCTGGTGCACTGCCTGACCCAGAAGGGCCGCGGCTACGAGCCCGCCCTCGCGAACGAGGAGGACCACTTCCACACCGTCGGCGTGATGGACCCGCTGACCTGCGAGCCGCTCACCCCCGCCGGCGGACCGTCCTGGACGTCGGTCTTCGGCGACGAGATCGTGCGGATCGGGGACGAGCGCGAGGACGTCGTCGCGATCACGGCGGCCATGCTGCACCCGGTCGGGCTCGGCAGGTTCGCGGAGAAGTTCCCCGACCGGGTGTGGGACGTCGGCATCGCCGAGCAGCACGCGGCGGTCTCGGCGGCGGGACTGGCGACGGGCGGGCTGCATCCGGTCGTGGCGGTCTACGCGACCTTCCTCAACCGGGCCTTCGACCAACTGCTGATGGATGTGGCCCTGCACCGGTGCGGCGTCACCTTCGTCCTGGACCGGGCCGGGGTGACGGGCGTCGACGGCGCCTCGCACAACGGCATGTGGGACCTCTCCGTCCTCCAGGTCGTGCCGGGGCTGCGGATCGCCGCGCCCCGCGACGCCGACCAACTGCGCGCGCAGCTGCGGGAAGCGGTCGCCGTGGACGACGCCCCCACCCTGATCCGGTTCCCGAAGGAATCGGTGGGACCCGAGATCCCGTCACTGGAGCGGGTGGGCGGCATGGACGTGCTGTACCGCTCCCCGTCCGTCGCGACGGCCACGACCTCCGACCGACCGCAGGTGCTGCTCGTCGCCGTCGGCGTGATGGCGACGGTGTGTCTGCGGACCGCCGAGCTGCTCAGGACCCGGGGCATCGGCTGCACCGTCGTCGACCCCCGCTGGGTCAAGCCGGTCGATCCGGCGCTGCCGTGGCTCGCCGACGAACACCGATTGGTGGCGGTCGTGGAGGACAACAGCCGGGCCGCCGGCGTCGGTTCGGCCGTCGCCCTCGCCCTGGGGGACGCCGACGTCGACGTCCCCGTACGGCGGTTCGGCATCCCGGAGCAGTTCCTCGCCCACGCCAAACGCGCGGAGGTGCTGGCGGACATAGGGCTGACGCCGGTCGAGATCGCCGGGCGGATCAGCGCGTCGCTCGCCGCCCGGGACGAGTTCGCCCGGGGGGACCTGTCGGAGGCCGAGCCCGCCAAGGAGAAACCGGAATGACCACCCTGGAACCAGCGGCGGGCACCGAGGAGTTCGACCTCGGCGCACTCCTCGCCGAGCGCGGCGCCGAGCGCTACGAACTCCACGCCCGGTACCTCAACCACCAGCTCCCGCGCATGCTGCGCACCATCGGCTTCGACAAGGTCTACGAGCGAGCCGAGGGCGCGTACTTCTGGGACGCGGACGGCGCCGACCACCTGGACATGCTCGCCGGGTTCGGGGTGATGGGGCTCGGCCGCCACCACCCCGTGGTCCGCAAGGCCCTGCACGACGTGCTCGACGCGGGGCTCGCCGACCTGACCCGCTTCGACTGCCCGCCGCTGCCCGGCCTGCTCGCCGAGCGGCTGCTCACCCACAGCCCGCACCTGGACCGGGTGTTCTTCGGCAACAGCGGCACGGAGGCCGTCGAGACCGCGCTGAAGTTCGCCCGGTACGCCACCGGCAGACCCCGCGTCCTCTACTGCGATCACGCCTTCCACGGACTCACCACCGGCTCGCTCTCCGTGAACGGCGAGGACGGCTTCCGGGACGGCTTCGCGCCGCTGCTGCCCGACACGGCCGTACCGCTCGGTGATCTCGACGCGCTGGCGCGGGAATTGAAGAAGGGGGACGTCGCCGCCCTCGTCGTCGAACCCATCCAGGGCAAGGGCGTGCACGAGGCACCGCCCGGCTATCTGCTCGCCGCCCAGGAGCTGCTGCACCGGCACGGGGCGCTGCTGATCGTCGACGAGGTGCAGACCGGGCTCGGCCGCACCGGGGACTTCTACGCCTACCAGCACGAGGACGGCGTCGAACCGGACCTCGTCTGCGTGGCCAAGGCGCTCTCCGGCGGCTATGTCCCGGTCGGCGCGACCCTCGGCAAGGACTGGATCTTCAAGAAGGTCTACTCGTCGATGGACCGGGTCCTCGTCCACTCGGCGAGCTTCGGCTCCAACGCCCAAGCCATGGCCGCCGGGCTCGCCGTCCTCTCGGTCATGGAGAACGAGCAGATCGTGGCCCATGCCCGGGCCACGGGGGAGCTGCTGAAGAGCCGGCTCACGGCGCTCATCGACAGGTACGAGCTGCTGAGCGACGTACGCGGCCGGGGCCTGATGATCGGCATCGAGTTCGGCAGGCCCAGGTCGCTGGCGCTGCGCAGCCGCTGGACCATGCTCCAGGCGGCCCGCAAGGGACTCTTCGCGCAGATGGTCGTCGTCCCGCTGCTGCGACGGCACCGCATCCTCACCCAGGTCTCCGGCGACCACCTGGAGGTGATCAAGCTGATCCCGCCGCTGATCATCGGGGAACGCGAGGTGGACCGGTTCGTCGCCGCCTTCACCGAGGTGATGGACGACGCGCACAGCGGGGGCGGACTGATGTGGGACTTCGGGAAGACGCTGGTGAAGCAGGCGGTCGCCCACCGCTGAGGCGGGGCGGGGGCTGAACCTGCCGCTTCCGATCGGCTTTGCCTCTGAGGCAAGAAATTTGCCGCAGAGGCAAAGCTCCGGCTGAATGGAGGGCATGAGCCCCTCCGAGGGTACGCACCCTCCCGAGCCCCCGGTCGACCCGGAACTGCCCGCCGTCGCCCCGCAGCTGCGGGGTCTGCGCCGCCGGGCCGCCCTCACCCTGGAGGCGGCCGCCCGCGCCGCCGGTCTGTCGCCCGCCCATCTCTCCCGGCTGGAGACCGGGCAGCGACAGCCCTCGTTGCCGATGCTGCTCGCGCTGGCCCGCGTCTACGGTACGACCGTCTCCGAACTGCTGGGCGAGACCGTCGCCGAACGGGACGCCGTGCTGCGGGCGCCCGACATGGAGCCCACCCGGGCCGGAGGCTGGACGTACTGGCAGGCGGGTGCGTCCGGGCGCGGGATGCAGGCGCTGCGCGTCCATGTGCCGCACGGCTCGCAGGGCGACATCGTGCGGGTGCATCCCGGCGAGGAGTGGCTCTACGTCCTCAAGGGGCGGCTGCGGCTGCGCCTCGGGGACGCCGCGCATCTGCTGGCGCCCGGGGACAGCGCGCACTTCGACTCGCTGACCCCGCACCGCATCGCCGCCGCCGACCCCGACGGCGCCGACCTCCTGTTCGTCCACACCCTTCTGCAGAGCCCGACCGCCGCACTGTGCCTCGGGCCCGTCACGTCCGGAGAGACGCCATGAGCGACCTGGAAGAGAAGTTCCCCCGCGCCCTGTGGGTGCGACTCATCATCTACATCGCGGTCGGCCACGTCTTCGCGGCCTTCATCTATCTGCTGTTCGAGGTGGGCGCGAACCAGTGACCACCGGGCGGGCCGCCGTGCCTAGTCCAGCAGGCGCTCGCGCAGGCGCTCCCGGATCTGCGGGGTGATCTTCAGACCCTGCTCCAGGTAGGTGTCCACATCTCCCCAGGTCTCCTCGATGGTGTCGAACGCCGCCTGCAGATACTCGGCGCGGGCGTCGAAGAGCGGGCTCAGCAGCTCCATGACCTCCGGGGAGTAGGCGTTCGCCGCGCGGCTGCTGCGGTGCACCTTGTAGCGGCGGTGCTTGGCGTTCGACTCCAGGTAGTCGGCGACGATGGCCTCGCGCTCCACACCCACGGTGAGCAGGGTGATGGCGACGGAGAGGCCCGCCCGGTCCTTGCCCGCCGCGCAGTGCATCAGCACGGGCACACTGTCCTCGGCCAGGGCGTGCAGCACCCGGGAGTGCTCGGCCGTGCGGTCCTTGATGATCCGGCGGTAGGACGAGATCATCCGGCCGGCCCCCTTGCCGTCGTCCAGCAGCGCGCGCAGCTGGTCCAGGTCGCCGTCGCGGACCAGCTTCCAGAACTCGGCGCCGTCCGCCGGGTCGCTCAGCGGCAGGTTCACATTGAGGACACCGGGCAGCTCGACGTCCGGGCCCTCCAGCTTGTGGTCGGCCGCGTTGCGGAAGTCGAAGATCGTGTGCAGGCCCAGGGAGGAGAGGAAGGCGGCGTCCTCGTCGGTCGCGTGCGCCAGGTGGCCGCTGCGGAACAGCACCCCGTGACGCACCCGGCGGCCGTCCACGGTCGGCAGACCCCCCACATCGCGGAAATTGCGCACCCCGGTCAGCTCGGGCTCGGTCGACGGGATCTGCTGCGTCACTGGGGCTCCCTCCCATCCGCCCGTCCGCGCCGAGCGCCGACGGGCACGCACTCGACATCGAGGCGCGCCCTCGACGATACGACATGGGTGCGTACGCCAATGAGTTGTCCACAGCCGGGTACGGGAGCCCGGAGCGGTTGTCCACAGGCCGCTCGGCGGACGCGGCGCGGTTGTCCACAGGCGCCGTCGAGCGCCCGCGGCGACCTGCGATGATGTTGAAGCCCGATTGCACCTGTTCGAATCTGTGGGGGCTTGATGTTGGAAATCGGCGCAGACGGCCGGACCTGGCTTCTCACCGGGACCAGGAGCAGCTATGCCCTGCGGCTCACCGAGAACGACGAGCTGCTGCACCTGCACTGGGGTCCCCGGATCGCCCTCGCGGACGCCGAGGAGCTGGCAGCACGGCTGCAGTTGCCGTACTGGCCGTTCGAGGCCCCGGTCGACGGACACGAGGAGTACCCCGTCGAGGGCGGACCCCGCTTCACCCGCCCGGCCCTGTCCGTGCGCACGGACGAGCGGCGCGGCACCGAGTGGACCTTCCAGGCGTACGAGGCCGACGGCGACGAGCTGCGGCTGCGGTTCACCGACGACGGACTCGGGATCACCCTGCACTACCGGATGCGCGACGACGTGGTCGAGCGCTGGGTGACCCTCGCCAACGAGGGGCCCGCGGTGGAGCTGCTGCGGGCCGACTCGGCGACCTGGACGCTGCCGCGCGCGGAGGAGACCTGGCGCCTCTCCCAGCTGCACGGGCGATGGGCGGCCGAGTCCCGGCTCGTGCGCGCCGACCTCACCTACGGCGAGAAGGTCATCGGCAGCCGCCGCGGCCACACCGGGCACCAGCACCTGCCCTGGGTCGCCCTCGACACCGACGCCACAGAGGAGCGCGGCGAGGTCTACGGCTGCGCCCTGGGCTGGTCGGGTTCCTGGCGGATCGCGGTGGCCCAACTCCCGGACGCGCGCGTGCAGATCACCGGCGGCGCCGGATACGACGAGTCCGGACTGCTGCGGCTGGAGACGGGCGGGACCTTCACCACACCCGTCTTCGCCGGCCTGTGGAGCGACGGCGGCTTCGGCGGGGCGAGCCGCGCCTGGCACGCCTACCAGCGGACGTACGTCATCCCGGACGCGGACCAGGACCGGCCGGTCCTCTTCAACTCCTGGGAGGCCACCGAGTTCGACATCTCCGAGGAACAGCAGGAGGCCCTGGCGCGCCGGGCGGCCGCCATCGGGGTCGAGCTGTTCGTGGTGGACGACGGCTGGTTCGGGGCGCGCACCAGCGACCGGGCCGGCCTCGGCGACTGGACGCCCAATCCCGACCGCTTCCCGAAGGGGCTGCGTCCGCTCGCCGAGCGTGTGCACTCCCTCGGGATGCAGTTCGGCATCTGGGTCGAGCCGGAAATGGTCAATCCGGACAGTGAGCTGTATCGGGCGCATCCCGAATGGGCGCAGTTCCAACCGGGCCGAAAGCGGACGGAACTGCGCAATCAGCTCGTCCTCAATCTCGCCCGGGAAGACGTCCAGGAATACCTCTGGGAACGGCTCGACACGCTCCTGTCCAGCGCGCCGATCGACTATGTGAAGTGGGACTTCAACCGCTGCTTCACCGACGCGGGCTGGCCCGGTGAGCCCTATCCGCAGAAGCTGTGGGTCGAGCACGTGCACGCCTTCTACGCCCTGCTGGACCGGCTGCGGGCCGCGCACCCGGGGGTCGCGTTCGAGTCGTGCTCGGGCGGCGGCGGCCGGATCGACCTCGGGGTCATGGCGCGGACGGACCAGGTGTGGACCTCCGACAACACCGACCCGCTCGACCGGCTCGCCATCCAGCACGGCTTCAGTCAGATCCATCCGGCCCGGGCCATGGCCGCGTGGGTCACCGACAGCCCGAACAACCAGCTGAACGGGCGGGTCAGCTCGCTGCGGTTCCGGTTCGTCAGCGCCATGGCGGGCGTGCTCGGCGTGGGCGGCGACCTCACCGAGTGGAGCGAGGAGGAGCTGGCCGAGGCCCGGGAGTGGGTGGAGCTGTACAAGGGGATCCGGCCGGTCGTGCAGCGCGGCGACCTGTACCGGCTGCGGCCGCCGACGGGCGGGCTGAGCGCCGTGCAGTACGTGCACGGTGACGAGGTCGTCGTCCTCGCCTGGCTCCAGGCCCAGCACTACGGCGAGCCGCTCGCCCCGCTGCGACTGCGCGGGCTGGACCCGACGGCGACGTACGAGTGCCGCGAAACGGGCGAGACGCACCGAGGTGCCGTGCTGGTGCATCACGGACTGCGGACCGGTCTGCGCGGCGACTTCGATGCGACGGTTGTCCGTCTCCGTCGGACTTGAGCCTTCTGTCTGAAATGTAGCTGTAAATCCAACAAGCCCTGGAATAAAGCCTACTGGGCCGTAGGTGCGTGAGCAGCGTCATATTCGTGACGTTCCGTTGCCGTCATGTCCACGTAATTCGCGCAGATTTCCAGGGAGGTTGGAATGCACCCTAGACCGGTCTATTACGGAGCGTGATGGTGAATTGATGTAAGGATCAGTGCGGAAGACGCACAGGAAGTCCCAAAGGTTGTCCCTGTGGGCACAAGTCGCTTACGTTCGGCGTCAATCCGGACGGACGCCCAATCCTGCCGCCGACCGGAGCCGCGTACCGACCCGATCCACGGCAGGAGCGGGGGACCCACAGGAATCACCGCCTGTTCCGGTCTCCGGAACGGCTAGGGGTAAAGCCGTGCGCAAGCACGGCCGGACATCTCCAGTCCGCACCCGACAGCTCACCTCGCAGGCGCCGGAGAGGAATTCGTCATGCCCGCGAAGGGTAAGCACCGCCGTCCGAAGTCCCAGCGCTTCACCCGCTCGATCGCCGCCGCCGGCACCGGTGGCGCGGCGCTCGCGCTGCCGCTGATCGGAGCCGCCGGCGCCCACGCCGCGACCCCGAGCGCCACCGTCTCCGGTGTCTCCGAGAAGCCGACCACGATCGCCGCCGAGAAGTCCGCGGCCGAGGCGAGCGCACGGATCGAGCAGGCCGAGAAGGCCGCGCAGGCGGAGAAGACCGCCACCAAGAAGGCGGCGGCCAAGACCTACTCGGTGAAGGTCGGCGACTACCTCGCGAAGATCGCGGACGAGCAGGACGTCGAGGGCGGCTGGAAGAAGCTGTACTCGGACAACCGGGAGGCGATCGGCTCCGACCCCTCGCTCATCCACCCGGGGCTGAAGCTGTCGATCGGTGAGCGGGCCGCGTCGAGCGAGACGTCGCGCTCCTCGTCCAAGCCGCAGCTGTCGCAGTCCTCGAAGCCCGCCGAGTCGCCCGCGTCGTCCCAGACGTCGAAGCCCTCCGCTCCCGCGAAGCAGGAGTCGAAGGACACCAAGGCGTCGACCTCGACGGCGAGCGGCCAGTCCTCGTCGTCCAACGCCTCGGGCTTCAGCAGGCCGATCCTGAGCGGGACCGTCGGTACCGCGTACAAGACCGCCGGCAGCATGTGGTCCAGCGGCTACCACACGGGCGTCGACTTCGTGGCCCCGACCGGGACCAGCCTCAAGGCCGTGGGCGCGGGCACCGTCGTCTCCGCCGGCTGGGGCGGCGCGTACGGCAACCAGGTCGTCATCAAGCTCGCCGACGGCTACTACGCCCAGTACGCCCACCTGTCCTCGATCTCCGTCTCCGCGGGTCAGTCCGTGAGCGGCGGCCAGCAGATCGGCCTCTCGGGCGCGACCGGCAACGTCACCGGCCCGCACCTCCACTTCGAGATCCGCACCAGCCCCAACTACGGCGCGGACATCGACCCGCTGGCCTACCTCCGCTCGAAGGGCGTCGGCGTCTGACGACACCGGCCCCCGAGCGTCTGACATCACCTCCACCGGCGTCTGACGTCACCGTCCCCAAGCGGCTGACGCCACCTCCACCCGGCGCCCGCATGCCGAAGGCCGGTCCCTGTGATCAGGGGCCGGTCTTCGGCGTTTCATGATCGCCGTGTTGCGGTCGTGTGGCATGGCCGATCGAACCCTCGACAGTGCCGCGAGGGGCGGGGACAGTGATCCGCGTAAGCGCTTTCTGCCTCTGTGAAGGAGTGTCGGTGCGCACTGCCCGACGTCGGAGAACCGTCTTCCTGACCGCCGCCGCCCTGTTCGCCGGTCTCTTCTCCGCCCCCGGCGGCCATGCCGCGGAGAAACCTCGCCGGGTCGTGGAGAACCTGGACCGGGGCCTGGTCGCCGTACCGTTCGACGGCGGGACCTTCCTCAGCTGGCGGCTGCTCGGCACGGAGTACGCGCGCCGCGGCGACGCGATCGGCTTCAACGTCTACAAGGGCGGCAAGCGGCTGAACCGGGCGCCGATCACCCGCTCGACGACCTACCGGGACACCAGCCCGGGCACGGGCGCGTACAGCGTGCGGGCCGTCGTCGACGGGCGGGAGGGAAAGCCGAGTTCGGCGCTGCCGCTCGATCAGGGGTACGCCGAGATCCCGCTCGCCGCGGCGGAGGGCTACACCGTGCAGCACGCCTGGCCCGGCGACCTCGACGGGGACGGGCGGTACGAGCTGGTGGTGAGCCGGCTCTCGCAGACCAGGGACCGGCCCGACCTGCTGGAGGCGTACACGCTGACCGGCGAGCGGCTGTGGCGTGTCGACCTCGGACCCGGCTCGTACACCCAGGTCGGCGGGAACGGCGCCAACGACCCGGCACCGGCCGCGATCAGCGGATCCACGCCGATCGGCGGGTACCGCAACGACGACAACGTGACCGTGTTCGACCTGGACGGCGACGGCCGGGCCGAGGTGCTGGCGCACACGGCCGCCGGCACGACCTTCGCGGACGGCACGCGGGTCACCGCCGACTCGCCCGCCCGGCAGTTCGTCTCCGTCGTCGACGGCGCGACCGGCACCGAGCGCGACCGGCAGCCCGTGCCCGACGACTTCGCCGCCGACGGCCCGTCCGGCGGCCACTTCGGCATCGCCTACCTCGACGGGGTCCACCCGAGCCTCGTCACCAAGCTCGTCACCCGCGTCGGCGCCCGGCGCGGCGCCTTCCGCGTCCTCTTCCAGACCTGGGACTTCGACGGCACGGACCTGACCCGCCGTTGGAAGTACGTGGTGCCCGCCGACAGCGGCGCGACCGGCTTCCACCAGATCCGCACCGTCGACGTCGACCGCGACGGCAAGGACGAGATCGCCGACGGCAACTACGTGGTGAACGGCGACGGCACCCTCCGGTACGTCGTCGACGGCGCCGGACACGGTGACCGCTTCCACATCGCCGACCTCGACCCCGGCCGCCCCGGCCTGGAGGGATTCGCCATCCAGCAGGCGGAGCTCGGCGTCGTACCGAAATTCCCCTGGTACTACTACGACGCCGACACCGGCGAGCGCCTGGTGACCGGGCAGCACCCGGCCGACTGGGAGAACGACACCGAGATCGACGTCGGCCGGGGCAGCACCGGCGACATCGACCCGGGCCATCGCGGCTACGAGTACTGGACGTCCACCGCCGACGTCACGGCGCCCGGCGCCGGAGTCCGCAACGTCCGGGACGGCAAGGTCGCCACGACCACGCCCAGCGTCAACTTCCGTATCTGGTGGGACGGCGACAAGGGCTCGGAGCTGCTGGACTTCACCCACGTCTCCGACTGGGACCCGGCGACCGAGACCAGTACGCGGATCTTCGATCCGGCCGGCGTCGTCTCCGGAGCCCGCAACGCGACCCCCTTCTACGGCGACATCCTCGGCGACTGGCGCGAGGAGATCCTCGCCGAGACCGCCGACCACACCGCCCTCCGCCTCCACACCACCACCGAGCCGACCGGAACCCGTCTCTACACGCTCGCCCACAACCCCGCGTACCGGCTGGGATGGACCGTCCGGGGCTACCTCCAGTCGACGTACACGGACTACTACCTCGGCACCGAGACCCGTCGGGTGCCGAGGCCCGAGATCGAGGCCCGGTCCCGTTGAACATCCCCGAACGTCACCCGTCGAGAGAAGGACAGAAGGAGCGTCGTATGGCCACCCGTAGAGCTTTCGGAGCGCTCGCCGCCGGTGCCGCCCTCGCGGCCGTCGCCCCGGCGGGGACCGCGTCCGCCCGCACCTCCCGGCGCCGCGGCCGCCTGATCGCCGCCGACGGCTTCCGCCGCGGACTCCGGCAGTGGGCCGTGGAGTTGGAGCGGGGCGGCACGGTCACGGCCTCGCGCGGTGTGCTGGAGGTCGACGTACCGGCCGGGGCCACCCTCTGGTTCAGGCGGCGGTTGGAAGGACCGTACGTCATCGAGTACACGGCCACGCCGGTCTCCGCGGGCGGCGTCAACGACCGGGTGTCCGACCTGAACAACTTCTGGAACGCCGTCGACGTGCGCTCGCCCGACGATCTGTTCGCCACCCCGCGCGGGGGCGCGCTCGCCGAGTACGACCTTCTGAAGACGTACTACGTGGGCTACGGGGCCAACACCAACACGACGACGCGGTTGCGGCGCTATGTGGGGGAGGCGGGGGTGCGGCCGCTGGTCTACGACTACACCGAGCCGTTGCTCGTCGCGAACGAGCCGCATCGCGTGCGCGTCGTCTCGGACGGGTCGAAGGTGCAGTGGTGGAACAACGGGCGGCTCGTGTTCGACTACCGCGACCCCGAGCCGTACACGGGTGGGCATTTCGCCTTCCGGACCACTTGGAGCCACTTCCGGATCGAGGACTTCCGTGTGTGGGGTCTCCACTGACCCGACCTGGTGTATTCCGGGTTGACCCACACTTGACACGTGGTCTATCTCACCGTCCGTCAAGCCCTTATTACGGTCGCGTAGGTCACAGGCGAAGGTGAATCATGTGCCGATGTGGCAGACGATTCGAATGGCAGCAGAGCAATGATCGGGTCGTACGTGGCGCTGGGGGACAGCTTCACCGAGGGTGTCGGCGACCCCGGGCCCGATGGGCGGTTCGTCGGCTGGGCCGACCGGTTCGCGGTGCTTCTCGCGGACCGGTTGCCCGAGGGCGACTTCGATTACACCAACCTGGCCGTGCGGGGGAAGCTCCTCGACCAGATCGTGGAGGACCAGGTACCGAGGGCACTGGAGCTCGCCCCCGATCTGATCTCCTTCTGCGCGGGCGGCAACGACATCATCCGGCCGGGCACCGATCCCGACGAGGTCGCGGAGCGGTTCGAGCGGGCGGTGGTCCGGCTCACCTCGGCCGTCGGCACGGTCATGGTGACCACCGGGTTCGACACCCGTGACGTGCCGGTGCTGAAGCACCTGCGGGGCAAGATCGCCACGTACAACCTGCATGTGCGGGCCATCGCCGACCGGTACGGCTGTCCCGTACTGGACCTGTGGTCGCTGAAGACGGTGCAGGACCGGCGTGCCTGGGACCTGGACCGGCTGCATCTGTCCCCGGAGGGGCACACACGGGTCGCGCTGCGGGCCGGGCAGGTGCTGGGGGTCGACGTCCCGGCCGATCCCGACCAGCCGTGGCCGCCGTTGCCGCCGCGCGGGACGCTGGAGATGCGGCGGGACAACATCCAGTGGGCGCGGGAGTACCTGGTGCCGTGGATCGGCCGGCGGCTGCGCGGGGAGTCCTCCGGGGACCATGTGTCGGCGAAGGGGCACCTGTCGCCGGACGACATCAGGCTGCGGATCGCGACCGTGGCCTGAGATCGGGGAAGGGCGCTTCCTCGCCGTGGCAACGCCGCTTCGGCGGCGGCGTTCCGTATGTCGTGGTTGCTCGCGCAGTTCCCCGCGCCCCTTTCGGGGCGCGGGGATTCGCCGTTCTCAGCGAGGTGCCGTCGTCCATGACGCGGGATCCAGGCCCAGTTCGTGGGCCAGGGCACGGTCGGCCCACTCCTGGGCGCGGGTGCGGGATACGGCTCCGTCGTAGGCCGTGAGCTGTACCGCCAGGCCGTCCAGCAGGGCGGTGAGGCGCAGGGCCGTCGCCGTGGGGTCCGGGCAGGGGAACTCCCCGGCGGCCACGCCGGCTTCGATGACCTCGGTGAGGGCGGCCTTCCACTGCCGGTCCAGATCACGGGTGACCTCGCGCAGGGCGGGGTCGCGGAGGGACGCGGCCCAGCCCTCGATCCAGAGGCGCCAGCCCTTGGCCTGGCCGGTGGGGGCGTACCAGCGGACGGCCGCCCGGAGCCGGCGCAGGGCCGTGGTGCGGCGGCCCAGGAGCTTGCGGAGATGGGCCAGGTCGTCCTCGGCGGCATGGCGGAAGGCCTCGGCCACCAGCCTCTCCTTGGTGGAGAAGTGGTAGAGCACCAAGGCGTTGCTCACACCGAGGACGGCGGCCACGTCGGCGATCCGTACCGCCGCGACGCCCCGCTCCTCGATCTGTTCGATGGCGGCCCGGAGCAGCTCCGCCCGCCGCTCGGCCACGCTCAACCGCACCCTGCCCACCCGGCAACCCTACCCAGGCCCCCGCGGGGCGCCGCAGGCTTCGAGCCACCCGGCGGCGGGCCGGCCCGTCAGCGGTGCCAGCCGAAGCGGTCCGTGATCGCCGGGAGGCGGTCGGCGGCGATGGCGTGCGCGGCGGCGCGGGGCGTGGTGCCGTCGGTCGCGGCCCGGGTGAGCATCAGGTCGACGAGGGCGCGCATGGAGCGGCGGGTGTGGGTGAACGCCTCGTCGGCGGTGGGGCCGATGTCACCGAACAGGGTCCACCACCACCAGGCGTTCGTACCGGAGTTGACCACGACGTCCGGCAGGACGGTGACGCCGCGGGCGGTGAGCCGCTCCTCCGCCTCCGGGAGCACCGGCATGTTGGCCGCCTCGACGATCAGCCGGGCGGTGACGAGATGGTGGTTGGTGGTGTCGATCGCGTAGGAGACGGCCGCGGGGACCAGCACCTCGGCCTCGGTGGCCAGCCAGGCGTCGGCAGGACCCTCGCGGTCGGTGGGCCGCAGCGCGGCGCGGTCGATCGTGCCGTGCGCGTCGCGCGCGGCGAGCAGGGCCTCGACGTCCAGCCCCGCCGGGTTGGTGACGGTGCCCTTGATGTCGGCGACGGCGACGACCGTGAGGCCGGCGCGGGCGAGGAAGCGGGCGGTGGCGCCGCCCATGGTGCCCAGGCCCTGCACGGCGACCCGGGTCCCGGCGTACGGCGTACCGGCCCGGTCCAGGGCGGTGAGCACGGACTCGGCGACACCGCAGCCACCGACCAGTTCGTCGAGGCCGATGCCGTCCACCTCGACGGCGAAGGCGTCCGCGAGGCGTCGGCGGGCCGATCCCTCGTCGTCCAGGAGCGGGTACACCGCCTGGATCGTCGACACCAGGCCCGCCTCGGCGGCCGCGCGGTCCACCAGGTCCTGGGCGAGGCCGAGGTCCTCGCCGGTGGTCCAGAAGCTCTCGATGTACGGGCGCATCGCGCGCAGGTAGCGCACCAGGACGCCGTAGGCCTCCGGATCCCGGGGGTCGCAGTCGATGCCGCCCTTGGCGCCGCCGAGCGGGACGTACCGCCCCTCGGGGGCGTAGTGCAGCGCCTCCTTCATGGTCATGCCGCGCGCGAGCCCGGCGACCTCGTCCAGGGTGCAGCCCGGACGCATCCGCAGGCCGCCGCTGCAGACGCCGCGCACCAACCGGTCGACGACGAGAAAGCCCCGGCGGCCGGTGAGGTGGTCGGTCCAGCTGAGCGACATGAAAGGGGCGAAGGTCATAGGGCTCCCCGGGAACAAAAGGATCTACTGAATAGTTGGTCAGTATTGCACCGTGCGGGGACAGTCGGACCCGGCGTTGTCGGAGGGGCGGCCCATAATGGGATGCCTGAGCGAATCCACCTGGAGGTGCCGTGTCCGGTTCCGGATCCCGTTCTCTGAGCTCGGCGCTGCGCGCGGCGCGGCCCGCCGCCTTCGGCGCGGATCCGAGCGGTGCCCGTTTGGAGCGGATCCGCAGATCCCCGCATTTCGCGAACGGGGTCTTCGTGAACCCCGAGAGTGCCCAGGTGCGCCCCTCCGGGGGCGCCGCCGTGGAGATGGCGAAGAGCTACTTCCGCAAGGACGAGCGGGTCCGGCGGGCCCCGGCGGGGCTGATCCCCGTGCACTCCACGACCCTCGCCGACCTGGCCCGGCCCCCGGCGAGCGGGTTGCGCACCACCTGGATGGGACATTCCAGCGTGCTCGCCGAGATCGACGGCCACCGGGTGCTCTTCGACCCCGTCTGGGGCGAGCGCTGCTCCCCGTTCGCCTTCGCCGGGCCCAAGCGGCTGCACCCCGTACCGCTGCCCCTGGCCTCGCTCGGCCCGGTGGACGTCGTCGTCATCTCGCACGACCACTACGACCACCTCGACATGCCCTCGATCAAGGAGCTGGCGGGCACGGACACGCTCTTCGCGGTGCCCCTCGGCGTCGGCGCCCATCTGGAGCACTGGGGTGTCTCCGCGGACCGGATCCGCGAGCTGGACTGGCACGAGGCCACCAAGGTCGGCGGCCTCACCCTGACCGCGACCCCCGCCCGGCACTTCTGCGGCCGGGGCCTGCGCAACACCCAGCACACGCTCTGGGCCTCCTGGGTGGTCGCCGGTGACGAGCACCGGATCTACCACAGCGGCGACACCGGGTACTTCGAGGGCTTCAAGGACATCGGCGCCGCGCACGGCCCGTTCGACCTGACCATGATCCAGGTGGGCGCGTATTCGGAGTACTGGCCCGACATCCACATGACGCCCGACGAGGGGCTGCGGACCCACCTCGATCTCCAGGGCGGCGAACCCGGCGGCGTGATGATGCCTATCCACTGGGCGACGTTCAACCTGGCCCTGCACGCCTGGGCGGAGCCGGGCGAGCGCATGATGTGGGCCACCCACGGCGCGGGGGTCACGATGGCCGCGCCGCGGCCGGGGGAGCCGTTCGAGCCGAAGAACACCCCGCCGGTGGATCCGTGGTGGCGCGCGGTCTCGCAGCAGCCGGTCGGCGGCTGGGCCGCCTGGCCCCCGGTGGGGGAGCGGCTGGACCTGGTGGCGGAAGGCTGAGAAACCGGTCGGGAATTCTCCCGACAGGGTGATTTTTCGATGGACGTCGAGGGTCGGGGAGCACCGTGCTCCCCGACCCTCGACGTCTTTTGCCGACCCGTTCTGCGCAAATCTGATCGAAATTCGGGCGTAAAAAGAATCCGTTAAGAACAAGCGTCCGAAGAATTATCGGACTGTCGCACGAAGCCTCATACCAGAGCGGGAAGCATTGCGGCAGTCTTTGTCAACTGCGCACCGCACATGACGCGTTGGCGACTACTGTGAGTTGCCGTCGGGCGACGCTGTGCCGAATTCTTCGACTCTCGCGACCGACACGCGATGGCGCATGCCCAAGTCGCCCAGACGCGGCACCCCCCACACCCCAGACGGACCAGTACGAGGACGCTGATGTCTCACCTTCGCGCACCGGCCGCCCGCGCAGACCGCCGTGAGGGCGGGCGGCACGGGCGATCGGCCGCCCGCGCCGCCGTCCCCTCGCTGCCCGAGATCCACATACGGCCACAGCTGGTGCGCCTCGCGGTCCTGCCCCCCACCGCGGTCGCCCTCAGCGCCTGCGCGGCCGTCCTCTTCACCTTCCGCGCCGGCGGCGCCCGGCCCAGCCTCACCCTGTGGGCCGTCCTCGCCGGAGCCGCCGCCGTGGCCCTCGCCGGCATCGCGATCGGTGCCGTGGCCGCCGGGCGCACCGCCAAGTCCGTGCGCGAACGGCTGGGCAGCCTGCGTCAGGCCAGCAGCAAGAGCGAGGACGACCTGCGCTCCCTGGTCGACGCGCTCCGGCGCGGAGAGCAGCCGCCCGCGCGCGGGCCCCGCGTCAGAAACACCGCCGGCGCCGACGACTTCGAGCCGCTCGCCGCCGACCTCGCCCGCGCGCACGACAGCGCCGTCACCGCCGTCGTCCAGGCCTCTCAGCTCTCCAGCCACGCCGGCAGCGAGCAGAAGCTCGAAGTCTTCGTGAACCTGGCCCGCCGACTCCAGTCCCTCGTCCAGCGCGAGATCTCGATCCTCGACGACCTGGAGAACGAGATCGAGGACCCGGACCTGCTCAAGGGCCTCTTCCACGTCGACCACCTCGCCACCCGCATCCGCCGCCACGCCGAGAACCTGGCCGTCCTCGGCGGCGCCGTCTCCCGCCGCCAGTGGAGCAACCCCGTCTCCATGACCGAGGTGCTGCGCTCCGCGATCGCCGAGGTCGAGCAGTACTCCCGGGTCAAGCTGGTGCCCCCGGTCGACGGCACCCTGCGCGGGCACGCCGTCGCCGACGTCATCCACCTCCTCGCCGAACTCGTCGAGAACGCCACGGTGTTCTCCGCCCCGCACACCCAGGTCCTGCTCCGCGCCAACCTCGTCACCTCCGGCCTCGCCGTCGAGGTCGAGGACCGCGGCCTCGGCATGCCCGTCACCGAGCAGAACAAGATGAACGCCCTGCTCGCCGACCCCGACCAGGTCAACGTCGCCAGCCTCCTCCAGGACGGCCGCATCGGCCTCTTCGTCGTCTCCCAGCTCGCCCGCCGCCACGGCATCCAGGTCCGCCTCCAGAGCAACATCTACGGCGGGGTCCAGGCCGCGTTCGTCGTCCCCCAGGGGCTCCTCGGCGGCGAGCCCGGCGACCTGCCGCAGACCCTGCCGCAGACCCACGCCGTCCCCGAGCAGCACACCGGCGCACGCCGGGCCGCCGGGCCGCACCACACGTCGTCCGCCACGCCCCCGAGGGCGTCCGCCCCCGGCTCCACCGACCGCCCGACCACGGGCGGATCCGCCCGCGCCGCGCACCCGGACGACCGGCCCGGCCGTCCGGCCCCCGCGCAGCCCACGCGTCCCGAGCCCGGCCACCGCGGCGCCCCCAACCCCCCGCGCGCCACCGTGCCCCGGCAGCAGGGCCCCGGCCGGGGCAGCGGCCAGCAGGGCTCGGGCAGGGGCGGCACCGGCCCGACCCCCCTGCCGGTGCGCGGCGCCCGGGCGGAGCGGCCCAACCCGGCCGAGGCCGTGCCCGGCATCCGCCCCGACGACCGGCGGACCGTCGCGGAGAACGCCGGGACGCCCCCGACCCCCCGGGTCGGCGGCGCCGTCCGCGGCACCATGGGCAAGCCGCAACTGCCCCGCCGCCGCGCCCAGCAGCACATCGTGCCCCAGCTCCGCGGCGGCCCCGCGCCCACGCCCCGCCAGGACCCGGACCACTACATCGGGCACGACCCCGGGCTGATGGCCGCCTTCCAGCGCGGCATCGGACTCGCCGAGGCACGCCAGATGGAGAACTCCGACTGGGACACCTCCACCCTGGACACGGCCTCGACGGACTTCACGTCCGGCGCGGACCTCGCGTCCCCGACGGACCTCGGTTCCCGCGCATCCTCCGGGGACTTCGGTTCCCGCACGGACCGCAAACCGTCCGCGGACTTCGGTTCCCGCACGGACCGCGCCTCCTCCGCGGACCTCGCATCCCCGGCCGACTTCCCACCCCCCGCCCCCGACGCCGCGTCCCGCATCGACACGGGACAGCCGCGCACGAGCCCGAACACGGGCCACCCGCGCCCGGCACCCCACGGTGGCGCCGACGCCGCCGACGCACTCCACATGGAGCTGGCCCACATGGACGCACCCCACAAGGACGCCGCACAGCCCCTGGGCGGACACCCCAGGGGCGGCGCCCCCATAGCCGTACCCCCGTCGGCCCGCGACGCGGCCCACGACCTCACGCCCCGGCAGGACGGGAGCACACCGGCCGGATGACCACGCCCCTCACCACCCCCACCACGGCCCCCACCCCCTGCGCTCCCGCAGACCAACGCACCCCAAGGAGTCGATCCACCATGGCGAGCGAAGCGCCGACCGGCCATGTATCCGACCTCGACTGGCTGATGAGCGGCCTCGTCCAGCGCGTACCGCACACCACGAGCGCGGTGCTGCTCTCCTGCGACGGGCTGGTGAAGTCGGTCCACGGCCTCGACCCGGACAGCGCCGACCACATGGCCGCCCTGGCCTCCGGCCTGTACTCCCTGGGACGCAGCGCGGGCGTCCGCTTCGGCGACGGCGGCGACGTCCGCCAGGTCGTCGTCGAACTCGACTCGACCCTGCTGTTCGTCTCCACCGCCGGCTCCGGCACCTGCCTCGCCGTGCTCGCCGGGCGCGAGGCCGACGCCGCCGTCCTCGGCTACGAGATGGCGATGCTGGTCAAGAGCGTCCGCCCGTACCTGGTCACCCAGCCCCGGCAAGCCGTCGAACCCTCCGCGATGAGGCCTTGACCGTGCCCGCGGCCGGCGACGGACCCCTGTACGACGACGCCGCCGGGCGCCTGGTGCGCCCCTACACCGTCATCAACGGCCGGACCCGGCCGACCACCGCGCTCGATCTCCTCTCACAGGTGATGGCCACCGGGGCGACCCCCCTCGGCTATCTGGGCCCCGAGCACGCGACCGCACTCGACCTGTGCCGGGCACCCGTCTCGGTCGCCGAGATCGCCGCACACCTGAAGTTGCCGGCGACGGTCACCAAGGTGCTGCTGTCCGACCTCGTCGACTGCGGAGCCCTCACCACCAAGCCCCCGGTTTTCCACCACAACCCGACAGACCGGTCTCTTCTGGAGGCAGTGCTCGATGGACTACGACGACAGCTCTGACCCCTTCCCCACCGCACTCAAGATCCTGGTGGCGGGAGGGTTCGGGGTCGGCAAGACGACCTTCGTCGGCGCGGTGAGCGAGATCGCGCCGCTGAGCACGGAGGAACTGCTCACCACCGTGAGCGCCGCCACCGACAATCTCGACGGCATCGAGAACAAGGTCGAGACGACCGTCGCGATGGACTTCGGCCGTATCACCCTCGACCCGCGCCATGTGCTCTACCTGTTCGGCACGCCCGGACAGCAGCGGTTCTGGTTCATGTGGGACGAACTCTCCGAAGGCGCCCTCGGCGCGGTCATCCTCGCCGACACGCGCCGCCTGGAGGACTGTTTCGCCGCCGTCGACTTCTTCGAACAACGCGGCCTCGGCTTCATCGTCGCCATCAACGAGTTCGACGGCTCCTACCGCTACGACGCCGACGAGGTGCGGGCGGCCCTCGACCTCGACCCGGAGATCCCCGTCGTCTGCTGCGACGCCCGTATCTCCAGCTCGGGCGTGCAGACCCTGCTCACCCTCGTACGGCACCTCCTCGCCCACACCCCGGCCCAGCTGCCGAGCCACGGAGCCCACACGTGACGTACGACCCGCCGCGTCCGGTCGGCCGGCTGCTGCTCACCCCCGAGGACCGGGACGCCCCCGAACGCGTGTCGCGGCTGCGGTCGTTGGGGCTCGGCGAGTACGCCGAACCCGCCTTCGACGCCTTCGCGGACCGGCTCGCGGAGGTCGCCGCGGTGCCGTACGCGACGGTCAATTTCATCGACGGGGAACGGCAGTTCTTCGCCGGCCTGCATGTGTCGGCACAGCCCACGGCGGACACCACGCTGCTCGGCGTCGATCGCCGCCTCGCCCGTGACCACGGGTTCTGCCCGTACGTGGTGGTCCGCCGCAAAGGGCTCGTCCTCGAAGACGTGCGCGAGTACCCGAAGTTCGCCGGCAACGCCGTCGTCGATGACCACGGCATCCGCTCCTACCTCGGCGCGCCCCTCCTCGACCGGACGGGCATCGCCCTCGGCACGGTCTGCGTCATGGACGTACAGCCGCGCCCCTGGGGCCGGGCGGGCCTGGAGACCATCAAGTCGATGGCCGCGGAACTCGCCGCCCGCATCGGGGGACGGGAGGCGTTCCCCTGACCGGGGAAACGCGCGGCACTTCATGGCGGATCGCCGAGGGGATCGCCGAGGGGAGGCCACCCGTCGGCGATCCAGATCGCGCTTCCTGGTGCCGGGCGAGGTGCGGGTGTAGGCGCGGGTGTGAAGGAAAGCTGCGGCGGAGGTTAAGAAAACCTCGATGGACCCGGGGTGCCGGCGTGCGGCAGATTGATCGGCGATCCCACCCCTCTCCCCGGTACGGGTCCGTTCGTCATGTCCTGCGCCGGGGGCGCACCCCACAGGAGCCGTAGCGTGAAGGCGCTGGTCAAGGAGAAGGCGGAGCCCGGGCTGTGGCTCGTCGACGTCCCGGAGCCCGAGATCGGCCCCGGTGACGTACTGATCAAGGTCCTGCGGACCGGGATCTGCGGCACCGACCTGCACATCCGGGCCTGGGACGGCTGGGCCCGGCAGGCCATCCGCACCCCGCTCGTGGCCGGCCACGAGTTCGTCGGCGAGGTCGTCGAGACCGGCCGTGCCGTCACCGACATCCGGGTCGGCGACCGGGTCAGCGGCGAGGGCCACCTCGTGTGCGGCAAGTGCCGCAACTGCCTCGCCGGCCGCCGTCACCTGTGCCGTGCCACCGTGGGCCTCGGCGTCGGCCGCGACGGCGCCTTCGCCGAGTACGTGGCCCTGCCCGCGACCAACGTCTGGGTGCACCGGGTCCCCGTCGACCTCGACGTGGCCGCGATCTTCGACCCGTTCGGCAACGCCGTCCACACCGCGCTGTCCTTCCCGCTGGTCGGCGAGGACGTCCTGATCACCGGGGCGGGCCCCATCGGTCTGATGGCCGCCGCCGTCGGCCGGCACGCCGGCGCCCGGCACGTCGTGGTCACGGACGTCAGCGAGGACCGGCTGGAACTCGCCCGCAAGATCGGGGTCAGCCTCGCGCTCGACGTGCGGGAGTCGACCATCGCCGACGGGCAGCGGACCCTCGGCCTGCGCGAGGGCTTCGACATAGGCCTGGAGATGTCCGGCAACCCCGCCGCGATGCGCGACATGATCGCCAACATGACCCACGGCGGCCGGATCGCCATGCTCGGCCTGCCGTCCGAGGAGTTCGCCGTCGACTGGTCCCGCGTCGTCACGTCCATGATCACCATCAAGGGGATCTACGGCCGCGAGATGTTCGAGACCTGGTACGCGATGACGGTGCTCCTGGAGGGCGGCCTCGACCTCGCCCCCGTCATCACCGGCCGCTACGGCTACCGCGACCACGAGGCCGCGTTCGCGGACGCGGCGAGCGGCAACGGCGGCAAGGTCATCCTCGACTGGGCTGTTTGAATTTTGGCTCGGTTCGCCTCCGGGGCGCCAAAGCCTGTGTCGAGAGGCCGATCGTGCTCGACCCTCCTTCGTCGGGCCTCCGCGCGTTCGCCCTCTCGACACAGGCGCGCCCCTTCGGCTCACTCGCTCTTCATCGCACCCTAGGAGCTTCCCGATGTTCGACTCCGTGCGCGACGATCTGCGCACCACCCTCGACGAGATCCGTGCCGCCGGGCTGCACAAGCCGGAGCGGGTCATCGGCAGTCCGCAGTCGGCGACCGTCGCGGTCACCGCCGGCGGCCGGCCCGGTGAGGTCCTCAACTTCTGCGCCAACAACTACCTCGGCCTCGCCGACCACCCCGAGGTGATCGCCGCCGCCCACGAGGCGCTCGACCGCTGGGGCTACGGCATGGCCTCCGTCCGCTTCATCTGCGGTACGCAGGAGGTGCACAAGGAACTGGAGGCGCGGCTGTCGGCGTTCCTCGGCCAAGAGGACACGATCCTCTACTCCTCCTGCTTCGACGCCAACGGCGGCGTCTTCGAGACCCTGCTCGGCCCCGAGGACGCGGTGATCTCCGACGCCCTCAACCACGCCTCGATCATCGACGGCATCCGGCTCTCCAAGGCCCGCCGCTTCCGCTACGCCAACCGCGATCTCGCCGACCTGGAACGGCAGTTGAAGGAGGCGGCCGAGGGCGGCGCTCGCCGCAAGCTGATCGTCACCGACGGCGTCTTCTCGATGGACGGCTATGTGGCGCCCCTCCGCGAGATCTGCGACCTCGCCGACCGGCACGACGCCATGGTCATGGTCGACGACTCCCACGCCGTCGGCTTCACCGGCCCCGGCGGCCGCGGCACCCCCGAGCTGCACGGCGTCATGGACCGCGTCGACATCATCACCGGCACCCTCGGCAAGGCCCTCGGCGGCGCCTCCGGCGGCTACGTCGCCGCCCGCGCCGAGATCGTCGCCCTGCTGCGGCAGCGCTCCCGCCCGTACCTCTTCTCCAACACGCTCGCCCCGGTGATCGCGGCGGCCTCCCTGAAGGTGCTCGACCTGCTGGAGTCGGCCGACGACCTGCGCGTCCGCCTCGCCGAGAACACGGCGCTGTTCCGCCGCCGTATGACCGAGGAGGGCTTCGACATCCTTCCCGGCGATCACCCCATCGCCCCGGTCATGATCGGCGACGCGGCGAAGGCGGGCCGCCTGGCCGAGCTGCTCCTGGAGCGCGGCGTCTATGTGATCGGCTTCTCCTACCCGGTCGTCCCGCAGGGCCAGGCCCGCATCCGCGTCCAGCTCTCCGCCGCGCACTCGACGGCGGACGTGCACCGGGCGGTGGACGCGTTCGTGGCGGCACGGGCCGAGCTGGAGGCCTGAGCCGGAGCCCGGGGCGGTCCTCCGGGCGGACCGGTTCAGGGGGAAAGCGGGCATTTGAGAGAATCGATCCCATGATCGAAGCGCGGCGGCTCCACATCCTTCGTGCGGTGGCCGACCACCGCACGGTGACGGCGGCTGCCGCCGCGCTGTACCTCACCCCCTCCGCCGTCTCCCAGCAGCTCACCGCGCTGGAACAGGAGACGGGTCACCGTCTGGTCGAGCGGGGCGCGAAGGGCGTACGGCTGACCCCGGCCGGCGAGATCCTGCTCGGCCACACCAACGCGGTCCTCGCCCAGCTGGAACAGGCGGCGGCGGAACTGGCCGCGTACAGCTCGGGCGAGGCCGGCACCGTCACGGTCGCCTCCTTCGCCACCGGGATCGCCCAGGTCGTGGCACCCGCGCTGGCCCGCCTCGCCGAGTCCGCGCCCGGCATCCGCCTCCGCGTCCAGGACGCCGAGGGCGACGCGAGTCTGCCGATGGTCCTGGACCGGCAGGTCGACATCGCCGTGGCTGTCGAGTACCGGGGCGCGCCGGCCGCCGACGACCCCCGGCTCACCCATGTCGCGCTGTACGCCGAGCCGTTCGACGCGGTCGTGCCCGTCAGCCACCGCCTCGCCGACGCGGCCGAGGTGCCGCTCGCCGAACTGGCCAAGGACCCCTGGATCGGCCCCTATCCCGGCAACCCCTGCCATGACGTCGTCGTCCTGGCCTGCGAGAACGCCGGCTTCCAGCCGCGTCTCGAACACTCCTCCGACGACTTCCGCGCCGTGGTCGCCCTGGCCGCCGCCGACGCGGGAGTCGCCCTCGTACCCCGCTCGGCGCTGCGCGGCACGGACCTCACGGGCGTGGTCGTACGCCCCGTCGACGGTGTGGCCCCCACGCGCCGCGTCTTCGCCGCCGTACGCCGTGGCGCGGAGGGGCACCCGCTGATCCGACAGGTGCTGGAGGCGCTGGGGGAGGCGGCGGGGTGAGGTGCTTGTCAGTGGTCGGCGCTACCGTGCGTTGCATGCCCGACGCAGAAGACGTACGACGTGTCGCCCTTTCCCTGCCCGACAGTACGGAGAAGGTCGCCTGGAGCATGCCCACCTTCCGGGTGGCGGGGAAGATGTTCGCGACCCTGCCGGAGGACGAGACGTCCATGGCCGTGCGCTGTCCCAAGGTGGAGCGCGACGAACTGGTCCTCGCCGAGCCCGGCAAGTTCTGGATCGCCGACCACGAGGCGGGGTTCGCCTGGGTGCGGGTGCGGCTGTCCGCCCTGGAGGACGAGGCCGAGCTGCGCGACGTCCTCGCCGACTCCTGGCGCCAGGCGGCACCGACGAAACTCCTCGACGCCTACCCCGAGTTGGGGCTGCCGGCCGCCGACTGAGTCGCCCCGGCCCGTGCGTACCGCTACCGCAGGAACCCCGTGATCCGTTCGCGCAGCGAGGCCGCGTCCAACCCGTGCGCGGCCACGTGCTCCCCGAGCTGCCCGTAGCGCCGCAGTTCGCGTCGGCCCACCCCCAGCCCGAGCACGCGGTGCGGGACGTGCGCGAGCGCGTCGTTGGCGGCAGCCGTCGACGTGCCCGCCAGGTAGGGCTCGACGAGGACCACGTCCGCGCCGGCCGCGTCGGTGGCCCCGCGCAACGCGGCCGAGTCGAACGGGCGCACGGTCGATGCGTACAGCACGGTCACATCGAGCCCCTCCGTGGCCGCGAGGACGGCGTCGAGCAGGGGCCCGACGGCGACGACGACCCCGCGGCGCCCCTCCCGCACGGTGAGGAACCGCTCTCCGTCCACCGGGAGCGCCTGCTCGTTGGAGTGCGCGGACAGCCGTACGTACACCTTGTCGTCCTTGCCCTCGCCCGCGCCGACCGCGTGCCGGAGCAGCGTCTCGGCCTCGTCGGGATGTCCCGGCACGTGCACGGTCCACCCGTCGAGCGTGTCCAGGACGGCCACGTCGCCGGGTGCCATGTGGGTGAAGCCGCCGGCGGGCCAGTCGTAGGACGCGGCGGCGCTGACCAGCACGGCGCCCACGTCCTGATGCCCCAGATCCAGCTTCACCTGCTCGAAGGGCCGTTCGACGAGGAAGCTCGCGAAGGTGTGCAGCACGGGCCGCATCCCGGCCAGCGCCAGGCCCGCACCCGCGCCGATCAGCAGTTGCTCCCGGATGCCGACGTTGATCACCCGGTCCGGATGGCGGCGCGTCGCTTCCACGAAGCCGTCCCGGCCGATCTCGGCGAGGACCACCGCGACGCGGGGATCCTCGTCGAGCATGCCGGTGACGACGGGCGCGAAACGGTCACGCATGGTGTCCATGAAGTCTTCGTCCTTCCAGGGTGGTTGCGTGGCTTCTGGGGGCGGGTTCAGGCGTTCTTCGGCTCGACCCGGGCCACCACGACCCGGGGCCGTCCCGGGTGCGGCGTGGTGAAGGCGGCGTGCAGCGCGTCGTGGTCGCGCCCGTCCACGGTCTCGGCGGACCAGCCCGCCACCTCGAACCGCGCGGCGATCCCGCCCGGCCGCGCATGGCTGGCGGAGGAGTTGTCGATCACGACGGTGTGCAGCCGGTCGAGCCCGGCGGGACCGGCGTACGCGATCGCCTCGTGGTTGCTGCCCTCGTCCAGCTCCGCGTCCCCGACCAGCACCCACACCGCCGGGTCGAGCCGTCCCTGGGCCCGCAGCCCGAGGGCCGTCCCGACCGCGATCGGCAGGCCGTGCCCGAGCGAGCCGCTGCCGATCTCCGCGCCCGGCACCAGCACCCGGTCCGGGTGGTGGCCGAGCGGTGAGTCGTACGAACCGAAGCCGGGCAGCCACTCGACCGGCAGGAAGCCCTTCGCGGCGAGGACCGCGTAGTACGCCATCGGCCCGTGGCCCTTCGACAGCAGGAACCGGTCCCGCTCGGGGTCCTCCATCCGCTCCGGCCCCACCCGCAGCACCCGGTCGTAGAGCACCCACAGCACGTCCAGCGTCGAGGTGGCCGCCGGTCCGTGCTTCTCCGCGCCCGTCATCAGCCCCATCAGCTCGGGCAGCTCCGTGAACCCGTACGTCGTCGTTGTCATGCGGAAGAGCCTGCAACCTCAACCAAACTTCAGGTCAAGCGGCGGCGTCGGAGGCCCCTTCGGTCGCCCCGCCTCGCCCCTGGCGGCGCCCCTTTTCATCCCTCGCGCCGATAAACGCGTGCGCGACCACGGGCCCGAGTGCGGTATTGTTTCGGTGCACGTTCAGCCAGGGGAAACCCCAGGTCAGACGGGCATCGGGACGTGGCGCAGCTTGGTAGCGCACTTGACTGGGGGTCAAGGGGTCGCAGGTTCAAATCCTGTCGTCCCGACTGGAGACAGTCGCAGATCAGGGCCGGTTTCGGGGGCATCCGAAACCGGCCTTCGGTCATTCTCGAGCACGGCGTCACCATCGAGACGCGTACACACCGATCACGCCGGCGTCGGCCTCGGTCCGTCAGAGTTCGATCAAGACCTTGCCCCGGGTCCCCTCCCGGTCCAAATAAAGGGTCCGGTACGCGTGCGGGATGGCGTCGAAGCCGTGGTGGACGGTCTGGTGGTAGCGGATCGCGCCGCCGCGGACCAGGTCGCCCAGGTCCCCGTGCATGGCCGCCAACAGCGGTTCCGTGAACCACTCCTGGGCGAAGATCCCCCGGATCGTGGTGCGCGGGAACATGATGTACGGCAGCAGCCGCGGTCCGGTCAGTTCGCCGTTCACCGTGGTGGCCCACTGCCAGCAGACGGCCACCCGGCTGTCCACGTTGAGCATGGTGAACACGGCGTCGGTGATCGTCCCGCCGAGGTTGTCGAAGTAACGGTCCACCCCGTCGGGGGCGGCGAGCAGCAGCGCCTGGCGCACCTTCTCCGCGTCGTCGGCCCGGTCGTAGAGCACCACCTCGTCGAAACCGAGTTCGCGCAGGTACGCGGCCTTGCCCGGGGAGGAGGTCGTGCCCACCACCCGCCCGGCGCCCGCCCGTCGTGCCAACTGGCCCACCAGGGAACCGACCGAACCGGACGCCCCGCTGATCACCACGGTGTCGCCGGGGCGCACGGCCAGGAACCTGGTGAACGTGCCCCAGGCGGTCATCCCGGGCGCGCCCATGACGCTGAGCGCCGTGGACAGGGGCAGCACTTCGTCGTACGCGTCCGGGTCGAGCCGGCGATAGGCCGGGAGGACCATCGGGAAGACACCTGTGCGCCACACCTCCTCGGCGCCGTCGTGGACGACGTGGCTGCGCCAGCCGCCGAAGCCCTGCACGAGGTCGCCGACCCGGAACCGGGCCTCCGGGCCCGCCTCCAGCACCTCCATGATCGAGTCCCCGCCCATGTGGTGGCCGAGCGGCGTCTCCAGCGCGAGCCCGTTCTGGTACGGGTCGACCGAGACGTACCGGGTGCGCAGCAGCATCTCGTCGGGGCGAAGGGCGATCTCGACCTCCTCGACCACCTTCTCGTAGATCCGGTCGACGTCGGGCACCCCGCCCAGGTGCTCACGGACGACCCACTTCTCGATCCTCATGTGCGGGCTCCTGTCTCGACGGCCTCCGCGTCTCCCACGGGAATGACCAGATGGGTGGGTGGTGGCGCGCTCCGGTCGATCTCGGCCGTGAAGGCCAGGCCGTCGTCCCGGCAGACGAACTGCATGACGTGCCGCCCGGCCGCCGCCGCGCGGATCAGGCCGCCGATCGTCGCCCAGACCCCGGAGAGGTAGAAGTTCGACAGCCCCGGCAGCACCGGGCCGCTCCGCCTGATCTCGTCCTCCAGGGTCTCCGCGCCCTCCACGAACGGGTTCCAGCCGGGGAAGGTGCCGTCGTAGACGCCGGTGTAGCGGACCTGGGTGAGCGGGGTCGAGACGTCGGCGACGGCCACCGCGTCCGCGAAGCCGGGGAACCGCTCGTCGAGGAAGGAGACGATGCCGGCCCGGACCCGGCGTTTGGCGGTCAGATACTCCTTGCCGTGCCTGACCGGCAGCGTGTGCAGCTCCTGCCCGCGCCGCACCCGGGGGGACTGCTCCGGGCCCCGGTGCAGCGCACGCCAGGGGGCGATGTCCGAGAAGTACGTAGCGAACACCACGGTGGACCCGCGCGGGGCCAGCTCCGGATAGTGCCGGGTGCGGAACTGCACGTTCATGGAGGGGCAGCGGATCCCGGTCAGCCCGCTCGCCTGACGCTCCGTCAGCAGGTAGGTGGTGCAGGGGTCGCCGTCCGGGAACGGCCTGCGCAACCCCAGGAAGAGGGAGACGTATCCGGGGGAGAGCTGGCCGGGCTGGTCGATGAGCGAGGTGTAGAGCCTGCGGTAGGTGTCGTTCAGGTACTGGCCCTTGAGCAGCTTCATCACCGTGGTGTGACCGTCGGCCGCCGAGACCACGATGTCCGCGCGATGCTCCCGCCCGTCGCTGAGTCGCACGCCCACCGCGCGGTCCCGCTCCACCAGGATCTCCTCGACCTTGGCGTTGTAGGTGATCTCGCCGCCGAGCCCCCGGTAGCGCTCCTCGACCGACCGGGCGAGCCCCAGCGAGCCTCCCTCGGGCACCCCGGCCGCCCGGTTGGCGTGCGAGGCCAGCTGGAAGTAGAACGGCAGCACCGGGAAGGCCGGATGCCTCTCGTAGAGGATGAAGTCGAACGCCTCGCGCAGCAGCGGATCGTGGAACCGCTGCGCGTAGTCGGTCATCAGTACGGTGATCGACCTGCGGATGGTGGCGAAGTACGGGGCGAACGAGGCCATCATCCGCCATCGCTCCCTGCGGCTCATCAGTCCCACGGGCTTGAGGAACGGGTAGACCGCGAGCGCCTTGCGGAAGGTCCGGACGCCGGCGCAGAACTCACGGATCGGCGCGCTGTCCCTCGGCGAGAGGGCGAGGAGATGGGCCTCCAGCCGGTCGGGGTCGGAGTAGAACCGCACCGCCCGGCCGTCCCGGCCCCGGACGATGTTGAACACGTCGAAGTGCCGCATCTCCTTGCCCTGGAGCGCCCCCAGTTCGAGCCAGATCTGGTACATCTCGTTGCCCGGTCCGTTGCCGAGCAGCCAGCTGACGCACCAGTCGAAGGTGAAGTCGCCACGCTCCCAGCCGGTGCACGAGCCGCCGGGGATCTCGTGCATCTCGAAGATCCGGGTCCGGTAGCCGTTCATCCGGGCGTAGCACCCGGTGGACAGACCGCCGAGACCTCCGCCGATGATGATCATGGTTTCGCGTCGGCGTGCCAAGTGCCTCTCCCTTCCCGTCTCTCGTGGTCCTGGCCGGTCGTACGGGTGGTGGTCCGGGCGCCCGCTCACCAGGCGACCGGAAGTGACTGGAGGCCGTTCACCATCGCGTCCTGCTTCCAGCGCAGGGCGTGCTCGGGGACGGCCGGCCGCAGGCCGGGGAGCCGGGCCAGGACCCGTTCGATCGCCACCTGGAGCTCCAGCCGGGCCAGGTGCGCGCCGACGCAGTAGTGCACGCCGTGGCCGAAGCCGATGTGCGGATTGGCCGGGCGGTCCAGGACGAGGCGCTCCGGCTCCGGGAAGACCTCCGGATCGCGGTTGGCGGCCGCCGTGGCGATCATCACCGCCTCGCCGGCGCGCACGGTGACCCCGCCCAGCTCGACGTCGGCGGTCGCGTACCGGGGCAGGCTGAAGCCGGTGAGCAGCGGCACGTACCGCATCAGCTCCTCGACCGCCCTGGGGATCAGCTCCGGCCGCTCCCGCAATCGGACCAACTCCGCCGGATTGAAAAGGAGTTGGTGGAAGAAGTTGCCGATCTGGTTGGTCGTGGAGACGAAACCGGCGATCAGTAGGTCGCAGGCGATCGAGAGCAACTCCTCCTCGGCGATCAGCTTCTGCTCCCGGCAGGCCCGCACCAGCGTGGTCAGCAGGTCGTCGCCGGGCTCACGGCTCCGCAGCTCCAGCACATCCGTCATGTAGTCCATGAACGCCCGGCCCTCGGTGGCGAGCACCTCGCCGGGTGTGACGGCGGAGAGCACCGTCTCGGCCCAGGCCCAGAGCATCCGGTGGTCCTCGGCGGGCAGGCCGAGCACCTCGCAGATGATGGTGGTCGGCATCGGGATCGCGAAGTCCTCGACCAGATCGGCCGGTTGGCCCGCCGCGACGATCCCGTCGAGCAGTTCGTCGGCCAGCTCGACGGCCCGGGCCCGCAGCCGCTCGACCCGGCGTACACCGAACTCCCGGGCCACCAGCGACCGGAGCCGGGTGTGCTCGGGCGGCTCGGTGGAGAACAGACCGGCGCCGGTCCGGGCCACCGGACGCATCCGGGGCTGGTCCCGGCCCATCGCCGCGGCCAGGCTGAACCGGGGGTCGGCCAGTACCGCCCGTACGTCCTCGTACCGGGTGACCAGCCAGGCGCCGTCGCCGTACGGCATCCTGATCCGGGCCAGCGGCTGGGCGCGCAACTCGGCGTAGGCGGGGTGAAGTTCGAGGCCACGGGGTTCGAAGGGGTAGGGCAGGGCGGTCTCAGGGCGCATGGGTTGCTCCCGCGTCGAGGATCGACCGGGCGAGCCCGGCGTTGTGGGCGACGAACTCGCCGTCGAGCATCTCGGCGTGGGTGCCGAGACCCTGGACGACGGTCGTCCCGGTGGTCGAACTGCCGTGCCAGGCACCGTCGTGCCCGGCCTCGTGGAGCGCCGCCTTCTCGGCGTCGGCGATCACGGCGATCGTGGCGGCGACCACCCCGAGGTTGGGCGTACGGCCGCAGAACCTGAGATAGTCACGGGCGTGTGCGCGGGTCTCCTCGGCGACCACGGCCGAACCGGTGTGCCGCCGCAGATGCTCCGCGAGCTCACGCTCGAACACCTCGATGTGCTCGTCGGCGAGGTCGAAGGGTTCCGCGATCCGGTGCGAGTCCACGATCACCACATGGGCCACCGTCCGTCCGCGCCGCTCCAGTTCCTTGGCCGTCTCGAAGGCGAGATTGCCGCCGAGCGAGTACCCCAGCAGGGCACAGGGCCCCTCCGGCTGGAGCGACTCCACGAGGTCCGCGTACCGGTCGACCTTGTCGTCCCCCGTCACGTAGTTGAACGCGACCAGCCGGTACTCCGGCAGGTGCGCCGCGAACTGCCGGTACACCAGACCGTGGCCGCCGGCCGGCGGGAAGCAGAAGAGGGTGCTCGGCTGCTTCCCGTTGAACCAGAGGTAGGGCCTACCGCCTTCGATCCGGCCCGTGATGATGTGCTCGACGGTCCGCGCCATACCGTGCAGGGTGGTGACCTCGAACAGCCGGCTGACCGGGACGGCGATGTTGAACTCGCTCTGCAGGCCGTGGATCAGCTCGATCAACTTGATCGAGGAGCCGCCCGACTCGAAGAAGTCGTGCCGCAGACCGGGCTTCTCGATGCCCAGCAGCGCCTGCCAGTGCGCGGCCATCCGGATCTCGTAGAGGGTGGCGGGCGGCTCGGCGTCCCGGTCCTCCGTCTCGGCCGCCGGGGCGGGCAGCGCGGCCAGGTCCACCTTGCCGTTGGCGGTGAGGGGGAGCGCGGGCAGTTCGGTGATGTGGGTCGGGATCATGAACGTCGGCAGGCTGCCGGCCAGTCGGCGACGCAGCGCGCGCCGGTCGAGGGTCCGGCCGGGGGCCGGCACGCAGTAGGCGCAGAGCACCTTCTCCCCGCTGCGATCGGCACGGACGGTGACCACCGCGTTCTTCAGCTCGGGCCACTCGGCGAGCCGGCTCTCGATCTCGCCCGGCTCGATCCGGTGTCCGCGCACCTTGATCTGCGCGTCGGCCCGGCCGAGCAGATGCAGACAGCCGTCCGTGTCCCAGCGCGCCAGGTCGCCCGTGCGGTAGAGCCGGACAGGCTCGGTGCCGTCGGCGCCACCCAGCGGCAGGGTGGTGAACCGGCGGGCGGTGCGCTCCTCGTCGCCCGCGTAGCCGAGTGCGACCCCCGAGCCGCCGATCCACAGTTCGCCGGTCACACCCGGCGGAACGGGACGGCCGTGCCGATCGAGCAGATAGCAGGCGCTGTTGGGGAACGGCCGTCCGATCGGGACCGTCCCGCCGGGCTCCAGCCCCTCCACCGGCCCCTCGAAGTACGCGCTGTCGACGGTGGTTTCGGTGAGCCCGTAGGAGTTGACGAGCCGGGTCCCCGGCCCGCACAGCGCGCGCAGCCGCTCGTACTCCTCGACCTTCCAGAGGTCCGAGCCGACCACCAGCAGCCGCATGAAGTCCAGCCGCAGGCCGGAGCGTTCGCAGTGCTCGACCAGGAGGCGGACCACCGCCGGGACGAACTCCGCCGTGTCCACCCGCTCGGCGCGCATCACCTCGTGCAGCCGCGCGGTGTCGAACAGGACGTCCCGGCCGACCAGCACCAGGGAGCCGCCCGAGCAGAGGGCGCGTACGACGTCACCGGTGAAGACGTCGAAGGAGGGGGCGGCCATCTGCAGGTGGATCCGCGCCTCCGTGTCGAGCCGGTACTCCGTCCGCCAGGCCTGGTACGCCGAGGCCAGATTGCCGTGCGAGACCCGCACGGCCTTGGGTCGGCCGGAGGAACCGGAGGTGTGAATGACGTAGGCCGGGTCGTCCGGAACCACCGGGACGTCGGAGTACTCCGCCGCCTCCTTCACCTCGTCCGTGCTTGTGGGGGACGGGGGCGCGTGGAGTTCGGGCGCGGTCACCGAGCGGGCCGGTAGTGCTCCGAGCCGGTCCCGATCGTCGCCGACGACGAGTTCGGCTCCGGCGTTGCGGACCAGGTGGGACAGCCGGTCGGGCGGGTCGGCCGGGTCGAGGGGCAGATAGGCGGCGCCGGTGCGGAGCACGGCGAGCAGGGCGACGATCAGCTCGGGCGACTTCTCCATGCAGAGGGCCACCACGGCGCCGGGGCCGGCGCCCAGTGCCCGCAGCCGGGCGGCGGCCCGCGCCGAGCGCTCGGCCAGTGCGCCATAGGTGAGGCGGTCGGAGTCACCGGAGCGGTCCGGCATCACCACCGCGAGCGCCTCGGGGTCGGCCGCCGCCGCGCGCAGGATCAGCTCGTGCACCGGCGTCCCGTACGGCACCCGGCGGTCCGCGCCGCTCCAGCTGCCGAGGACCAGCGCCCGTTCCTCGCGGCCGAGCAGCTCCAGCCCGGTCGCCGCGCGCTCCGGGACGGCCCTGGTCAGCCCCTCCAGCAGGTTGACGTAGTGCCCGGCCAGCCGGGTCATGGTCTCCGGTTCGAACAGGTCGGTGTTGTACTTCAGGACACAGTGGAACCGGTGTTCCGCCTCGTCCTCGTACGCGGACAGGGTGAGGTCGAACTGCCCCTCCTCCTCGGGGAGTTCGATGTACTCCAGGCGGTAGCCGTACTTCTCGGCGGCGACCTTGTGATGGAGCAGGATGAACATCGCCTGGAATACCGCCGAGCGGCTCGGGTCGTGCTGCAGCCCCAGCTTCTCCACCAGCAGCACGAACGGGTACTCCTGGTGGTCCAGCCCGCCCAGCACGGTGGTGCGCACCCGGTCCAGCAGCTCGGCCACGGTCGGCTCGTCGGCCAGCGACACGTGCAGCGGCAGCGGGTTGACGAAGTAGCCGTAGACGCCGGCGAACCTCTCGTCCGTACGGCCGGTCACCGGACTGCCGACGATGATGTCGTCCTGCCCCGAGTAGGCGTGCAGCAGCAGGTAGTAGGCGCTGAGCAGCACCATGAAGACGGTGACGTTGTGCTCGCGGGCCAGGGCGTGCACGCGGGCGCTGAGTTCCTCGTTCAGGACGAAGAACTCGGAGGCGCCGTTGTGGGTCTGCACCGCCGGGCGCGGCTTGTCGACGGGCAGGTTGAGGGTCGGGACCTCGGCCGGCAGGTGCGCGCGCCAGTAGTCGAGCATCCGCGACGCCTCGCGGCCGGCCAGGAACTCGGTCTGGTGGTTGAGGAAGTCCAGGTAGCGCGCGGTGACGGGGGGCAGCTCGGGCGTCCTGCCCCGCCGCAACCCCTCGTAGACCGCGAGGAGTTCCTCGATGAAGGTGAAGGTGGAGATGGCGTCCGAGACGATGTGGTGGACCGCCTTCATGATGACCCACCGGGCCGGGCCGCGCCGGAACAGCCGGAACCGCACCAGCGGATCGCGCTCCAGGTCGTACGGTCGGCGGTACTCGCGGACGATCATCGCGTGGATCTCGTCCCAGTCCAGGTGCTCGACGTCGAGGACCCCGAAGTCGGGCTCCACCGAGGCGGAGATCCGCTGCACCGCCCGGCCGCCGTCGAGTACGAAGTTCGCCCGGAGACCGGGGTGCCGCTCGACCATGGCCCGGAAGGCGGCGGCCATCAGCTCGGGTTCCAGCTCCACCCGGACCTCGACCGCGCCACCGATGTTGTAGGCGAAGCCGTCCGGGTCGAGCTGTTTGAGGAACCAGAGCGCCTTCTGGTTCTGCGTCAGCGGATACGCCGTCTCGTCCTCGTACCGCTCGATGCCGGCGCTGTCCGTGTCGGGCGGCTCCTCGTCGAGCAACTCGACCAGTGCGCCGTGCAGTTGGGCGACCAGCTCGGCCACGGGGGCGTCGCTGAGCAGTGCCACCAACGGGAGGGTGGTGCCGAGTTCGGTGGTGAGGCGGGCCCGCAGCTCCATCGCGAGGAGGGAGTCCAGGCCGAGGCCGCCGAGCCCGCTGTCCGCCGCGATCTGCTCGGCGGGTACCCGGAGCACTCCGGCGACCAGCGCGGTGAACCACTCGGTGAGCAGCGCGGGGCGCTCCGCCTCACCGGCCGCCCGCAGCATCTCCAACGGGCCGGTCCGTTCGGTCGTCGGCGCGGACTCCCGGGCGGTGGCCGCCAGTTCGGCGACCAGCGGTGGCGGGGCCGGGTACCAGGCGAGGAAGACCGGCCAGTCCACCACGGTGGCGACCAGCAACTGGGCCCGGTCCTGCCCGAGTACGCGTTCCAGCACGGCCATTCCGGTGCGTGGGGCCAGTGAGCTCATGCCCCGGCTGTTCCGGTAGTGGTCGATCAGCCCGAGTTCCTCGATCATGCCGGTGGCCCAGGGGCCCCAGTCGAGGCTCAGCGCGGGCAGACCGAGCGCCCGGCGGTGGTGGGCCAGCGCGTCCAGGAACGCGTTGCCCGCGGCGTAGTTGGTCTGTCCGGCGGTGGTCAGCAGCGAGGCGATCGAGGCGAACAGCACGAAGTGGTCGAGCGGTTCGCCGGCCAGCTGCCGGTGCAGGGCCAGGGCACCGAGCACCTTGGGCTCGTACACCGCGTCGAACATCTCCCGGTCGAGGTCGCCCACCAGGGTGTCCCGGACCTGCCCGGCCAGATGGAAGACCCCCCGGATCGGCGGCCGCTCCAGACGCCGGTGGTCGGCCAGCCAGGCGGCGAGGGCGGACTCGTCGGTGATGTCCAGTGTCACCGGGATCGGTTCGGCGCCGAGCGCCTCCAGCTCGCGCAGGAAGGCGACGCGTTGTCCCTGCGGCCCCTCTGGGTCGAGGTCGCGCCACCGCTCACGTGGTGGCAGGGGGCCCCGGCCGACCAGGACCAGTCGGCGGGCGCCGCGCCGTACGAGGGTGCGGCAGAGCAGCCTGCCGAGCGCGCCGAAGGCACCGGTCACCAGATACGCGGCGTCCGGGCGGAGGCTGGGCGGCAGGGGCAGGCTCAGTCCCTCGGCGGGGCGCAGTCGGCAGGTGAGCCTGCGGCCGGGGCGCAGCGCGATCTCGGTCTCGTCGTCGACCGCGAACTCACGCAGCAGCGCGGTCGCCTCGGCTCCGGCCTCCCCGTCCGGCCCGAGGTCGACCAGCTTCCCGGGGTGCCCCGGCAACTCCTGGTGCCGCAGCACCCGGCCGATGCCCCAGGCGGGGGCGCCCAGCGGTTCGACGTGCTCGCCGACCGTCGTGGCCTGCGCGGACCGGGTGACGATGTGCAGCCGACAGCCGGGCAGTTCGGCCGACAGGAGGGCGGCGAGGGGGACGAGGCTGTAGGCGACGGTGCCGGTGCTGTCGGCGGGGCCGGTGTTCGGGCGGGCGGTGGCGTGGGAGTCAGTGCTGGTGTGGGCGGTGGGTGCCAGGGTCGGGTGGTCGAGGTTCCAGAGGTGGACGACCGTGGTGGGGTCGGGCAGGCCGTGGGCGCGTCGGTCGGCCAGGAGCCGGGCGAGGTCGGAGGGGGAGCCGGGCTCGACGGTGGCCGGGCGACCGTCCTCGGCGGGCCGGTAGCCGCTGCCCGGCACGACCAGCGCACAGCTGCCCCCACGCGCGGAGATCCGCTCGGCCAGCGCGGCGGCGACGCCCCGGCGGTCGGCCAACAGCAGCCAGTTGCCCTGGTCCCCGGCGGCCGACTCGGCGCCGTCGGTGGCCACCGGGGCGTCCGGCAGCTCCGTCCAGACCGGCTCGGCGAGCCAGCCGTCGATGGTCGCCGGTCCGACGGCGGTGGCGGCCTGCTCGACGTCGGCGGCCCGGAAGCCGTTGATCCCGCCGAGCGACACGCCCTCCTCGTCGTACACCGCGAGGTCGCCGAGGAGTTCGGTGCCGGTGTCCCGGACGACGGTCGCGTGCACCCAGAGCGACCGGTCGCCGATCGCGTCCAGCCGGACCTCCTCGAGGGCGACCGGCAGCCGGATGCCCGCGCCGACCTGCCCCGTCGTCGACAGCTGGGGTGTCAGCAGGGTCTGGAAGAAGGCGTCCATCACCACCGGGTGCACCTGGTGGTCCACGCCCCGCCCCACGGCCGCCACTGTCGGGCGGACCCGGGCCAACGCCTCGCCGGGGCCGACCCAGACCTCCTCGATGCCCTGGAACGCCGGGCCGTAGTGGTAGCCGAGCGCGGCCAGTTCCGCGTAGCAGTCCGGCCCCGTCAGCCGGCGAACGGCTCGCGCACGGATCGCCGTGGTGTCCAACATCCGTACGGGGCAACGGCGTTGTCCGGGCCGGACGGTGCCGACGACGTGCACGGCCCGCTCCGTCCCGTCCCCGGCGGGGGTGGCCACGGTGAAGCCGCCCTGTTCGGTGGAGAGGGTGAGGTGGACGGCGCGGCTCTCGCCGTCGGGCAGGAAGAGCGCCTTGCGCAGCTCGACGTCCGCGAGCGCGGCGTCGGTGCCGCCGGTCAGGGTCCGCACCGCCTGGACGGCCATCTCCAGGAACCCGGCGGCGGGGAAGACCACGGTGCCCTGGATCCGGTGGTCCTCCAGATACGGCAGTGCCTCGGCGTCCAGCCGGGCCTCCCAGGCCGGTTCGGCGCCGGGCAGCCGGCGACCGAGCAGCGGGTGGTCCAGCCGGCCCCGCCTGACCTGTGCGACGGGTCGGGGCTCGACCCAGTGCCGGTCCCGGCGGAACGGGTGACGCGGCAGCGGGACCACGCGCCCGGTGGGCTGCAGCACCGACCAGTCGACCTCGACCCCGAGGTTGTGCAGGGCGGCCAACGACGCGGTGAACGTGCCCTGTTCGTCCTCGTGACGCCGGATCGAGGGCAGGGTGCGCACCTCGGGGGACGTCGTGTCCCCGCCCCAGGCGTCACCTGCCGTCCCGGCGGACCGGGCCTCGACCGTCTCGACGATCGACCGGCTGAGCACCGGGTGCGGGCCGATCTCCACGAAGAGGCGGTATCCGTCGTCGGTGAGCCGCTCGACCGCCTGGCGGAAGCGGACGGTGTCCCGGACGTTGTGCCACCAGTACCCGGCGTCCAGTTCGGTGCCGTGGGCGGTGCCCTCGCGGCCCGTGAGATACAGCGGCACCACGGCGGGACGGGCCTTGAGATCGGCGAGCGACTCCAGCAGCTCGCCCTTGATCAGCTCCATCTTGGCGCTGTGGTACGGCACTTCCACGGACAGCTGACGGGTGAAGACCTGCTCGGCGGTGAGCGAGGCGGCCAACTCGGCGAGGGCCGCCGTGTCCCCGGCGAGGGTGAGCGAGCCGGGGCTGTTGACCGCGGCCACCGACACCGTGTCGCCGTAGGGGCGCAGCCTCCTGCGGGCCTCGGCCTCGGTGAGCGCGACGGCCAGCATGCCACCGGTACCGGCCAGTTGTTGCTGGAGGCGGCTGCGGTGGACGACCACCTTGACCGCGTCGGCCAGGTCGTGGACACCGGCCTCGTGGAAGGCGGCGACCTCACCGGTGGAGTGGCCGACGATCGCGTCCGGCCGCACCCCGCGACTGCGCCAGAGCGCGGCCAGCCCGACCTGGACGGCGAAGTTGGCGGGCTGGGCGAGCCAGGTCTCGGCCATCCGGGAGTGCGCCTCGTCGGCGGCGAGTTCCCCGGTCAGCGACCAGCCGGTCAGCTCGGCGATGTGCTCGGCGCAGCGCTCGACGGCCTCCCGGTAGACCGGCTCGGTGGCGAAGAGCCGGCGGCCCATCGCCCACCACTGCGGGCCCATGCCGGTGAACACCCAGCACAGGCGCCGGTGTCCGGGATCCCGGCGGTGGTCGGTCAGGACGCGAGGGTGTGGTTCTCCCCGCAGGTACGCGGTGAACGCTTCGTCCAGCGAGGTGCGGGCGGCGGTGTCGCGGGAGTCGTAGACGACCGAGAGCCGGGCGCCGTGGTGCTGGCGGCGATGGGCCAGGGTGTGACCGAGGTCGGCGGGCCGGGCCGGGGTACCGCCCCGCACCCCGGCCAGCTCGGCCTGGATGCCGGCGGCCAGCTCCGGCAGGGCGGCGGCTTCCCGGGCACTGAGCGGAAGCACGGTCCAGACGGGCTCCCCGGCGCGCTCGGACTCCACCGCGGCGTGCGGTTGCGGTTGCGGCTGCGACTTCGGCTCGGAAGTGGGCGCCGCCTCCAGCAGGACGTGCGCGTTGGTGCCGCCGAAGCCGAAGGAGTTGACCCCGGCCCTGGCCGGCCCCTGGTGCGCGGGCCAGGGGGTGGGCTCGGTGGGGATCTCGTAGGGGAGCGTGGCCGGGTCTATCGCGGGGTTGAGCCGCTCCAGGTTGATGTGCGGTGGGATCAGCCGGTGTTTCAGCGCCAGCGCCGACTTGATCAGCCCGGCCAGGCCCGCCGCCGACTCGGTGTGCCCGATGTTGGTCTTGACCGAGCCGACGTAGCACTTGTCCCCGGCCCGCCGCCCGACCGCCAGGGCACGGGCCAGCGCGTTCGCCTCGATCGGGTCGCCGACCGGGGTGGAGGTGCCGTGCGCCTCGACGTACTGCAGGCTGCCGGGGACGATCCCGGCCTGGGCGCAGACCCGTTCGATCAGGGCGACCTGGGCGTCCGGGTTGGGCACGGTGATGCCGTTGGTACGGCCGTCCTGGTTGACGCCGCTGCCGATGACGACGGCGTGGATCGGGTCGCCGTCCCGGACGGCGTCGGAGAGCCGCTTGAGGGCGACGACCGCGACGCCCTCGGCGCGTACGTAGCCGTCGGCGTCCGCGTCGAAGGTGCGGGAGCGGCCCCGTGGGGAGAGGAAACCGCCCTTGGTCTCGGCGATCGTGTACTGCGGCGCGATGTGCAGCAGGGTGCCGCCGGCCAGTGCGAGGTCGGTCTCGCCGCGCAGCAGGCCCTGCGCGGCCAGGTGGACGGCGACCAGGGAGGAGGAGCAGGCGGTGTCGATGGAGACGCTGGGGCCGCGGAAGTCGAAGCAGTGCGAGATGCGGTTCGACACCATCGTCATCATGGTGCCGGTGGCGGTGTGCGGGGCCAGGGTCTCGAAGGAGAGGTCGGAGAACTGGACGATCTTGTAGTCCAGGGTGAACGCGCCGATGTAGACGCCGACTTCACGGCCCGCCAGCTCGGCCGGTTTCTGCCCGCCGTCCTCCAGCGCCTCCCAGGACACCTCCAGCAGTTTCCGCTGCTGCGGGTCCATGTGATCGGCCTCGCGGCCGCTGATGCCGAAGAAGGCCGGGTCGAACTCGTCGAAGCCGTCGATGTATCCGCCCCGGCCGCCGACCAGCCGGCCCGGCTTGCCCCGGTCCCGGCTGCCCAGGGTGGCCACGTCGTAACGGCTGGGCGGGGTCGGCGTGATGCAGTCCTTGCCGTCGACCAGGTTCTGCCAGAACGCCCGGTGGTCGCACGCCCCGCCGGGCAGCCGGCAGCCGATTCCGATGATCGCGATCTTCTCGCGCGCGGTGTCGACGGCGTCGGCGAGCGGCGGGCCCGTGGGTGCGGAGGCCGGGTGCGGTGGGCGGGAGCGGGGGAGAGGAGGGTGTGAAGGGTCCGGGGAGCCCGAGGGTTCCGAGAAGGTACCGATGCATGAGTCCGTCATGGGCGAGTCCTTGAGACGCTGCGTCGCGCGTGCGGCTCGGGTGGCGTTCAGTCGCACGGGCATGGGGACGGTGGCCGCGCTCCCGGATCCGTGCGGGCGGAGCCGGGGCAGCCGAAGCGGAGGAGCGAGGGCACAGTGGTCCGGGTCGGTTTGCGCTGTCGGAGTGTGCGGCTGTGCGCGAGGGCGGGAAGTGAGGCGCGGTCACGACGGGACCGGCGTCCTCGATCACTGCCCGCGCATGCCGCCCCCCTGCGACCGCCGCCGGACAGTCACCGACAGTGTTCGTTCAGATACTAAGGGTGTTCACCGCTCGGATGCGAGGGGTTCTCGGAAGGAATCGGAAATGGGTGAAGTCGTCCGATAAGCGTCGGTAGTAATCCCGCCGCAGAGTGAGCAGATTCGGCCACCGGATCCCATGGTGCGATCATCCGTTGATGTCATGTGGGGTGCGTGCCGGTGCGTTCCGGTGCGACTTCGGTCGGCGTCGCGGCACGCTGTACCGTCGGCGACGGGCGGCCGGCCAGTTCGCTTCGGGTGGCGACCTCGGCCGTACGAGAGGGGATCGTGGAGACGAGTAAGCGGGCGGGTTCCGCCGGGCAGCCGCGAACACCCTTGAGTAGAGGGCGTGTTCTGGACACCGCCGTCGCCCTGGCCGACGAGGGTGGAGTCGACGCGCTGAGCATGCGCAAGATCGCGCAGGCGCTCGGCGTCGTGCCCATGGCGCTCTACAAACACGTGGCGAACAAGAGCGAGTTGCTGGACGGCATGATCGACGTCCTCGTCGGCGAGATCGATCCGCCGGTCGCCGGCGTCGGCTGGAAGGCCGCCATTCGAGGACGGGTCCTCTCGGCCCGCCGTATGCTCCTGCGTCACCCGTGGGCGCCCGAGGTCATCGAGTCGCGGATCAAGGCACGGACCACCCCGACGCCCGTGGTCATGGAGTACCTGGACTCGATGATCGGGATCTTCCGGGCCGGGGGCTTCTCGCTCGACCTGACGCATCACGCGATGCATGTCATGGGAAGCCGTCTGCTGGGCTTCTCGCAGGAGCTGTTCGAGGACTCCTCCGGCCGTGAGCCCGACCCGGACGCCCTGTCGCCCGAGGAGATGGCCGCGCGCTACCCCCACATCACCGCGCTGGCCATGGCGGTCGCCCACGACCGTGATTCGATCGTGGGCTCCGGCTGTGACGACCAGTTCGAGTTCGAGTTCGCCCTGGACCTGACGCTGGACGGCCTGGAACGGCTCCTCGGCGCGCCCTGATCCGTCGTACGACCGCCTGAACCCTTGACGGGTGTACGGCGTACACCTAGCTTGCCTTGAAGAAGGTGTACGCCGTACACCTGCCCGGGGGAGCAAGGGGGAGACCGATGAAGGCGATCGTTCAGGAGCGGTTCGGGCCGCCGGACATCCTGCGGCTGGCGGACATCGACCGTCCGGAGATCGGAGCCGACGACGTGCTGGTACGGATCCGCGCCGCCGCGCTCAACCCGTACGACTGGCACATGATGCGCGGCGACCCCTACGTGGCGCGGCTGTCGGGGGTCGTGGGGCTGACCCGGCCGAAGGCCCGGGTGGCCGGGACCGACGCGGCAGGCGAGGTCGAGGCCGTCGGCGCCACGGTGCGGGGGCTCCGGCCCGGTGACGAGGTCATGGGCTTCTGTTCGGGCTCCTTCGCCGAATTCGCGCGCACCACCGCGGATCTGCTGGTGCGCAAGCCCGCGCACCTCACGTTCGAGCAGGCCGCGGCCGTGCCGTTGGGGGCGGTGACCGCCCTGCGCGGCATCCGGACCGTCGGGCGGGTGCGGGCCGGGCAGCGGGTGCTGGTCAACGGCGCGGGCGGGGGCGTCGGCACGTTCGCCGTACAGATCGCCGTGGCCCTGGGGGCCGAGGTGACCGGTGTGTGCAGCGCGCGCAACCTCGATCTCGTGCGCTCACTGGGCGCCGCGCACGCCGTCGACTACGCCCGCGAGGACTTCACCGGCGGGCCCACGCGGTACGACGTCATCCTGGACAACGTGGGCAACCACCCGCTGGGGCGACTGCGCCGGGCGCTCACGCCGGCGGGGACCCTGGTGGCCAACGGCGGTGGCTCGCCCGGCCGGGTGTTCGGGGCGATGGGCTCCATGGCGCGACTGGGCGCGGCCGACCTGTTCACCCGTCAGCGGCTCCGCCCCATCCTGCCCTCGCCCCCGTCCGGACCGACCCACGACGACCTGCTCGCCGTCACCGCGCTCATCGGCACCGGCGCACTCACCCCGGTCGTCGACCGGACCTACCCCCTGGCGGACACGGCCGAGGGCGTACGCCACGTGGAGCGGGGCCACGCCCGGGGAAAGGCGGTGATCACCGTGCGGTGAGCGTCTCTTCGACCGTTGCCCGGGGGCGTGGCGCCGGTGGCGTGCCGACGGCGTACAGGCGTACCGGTGGCGTCTCGACGGCGTATGGGCAGCGCGCCGACGGCGTACCGGTTGCGCGCCGACGGCGTACCGGTGCGTGTGGGGCGCGGCCGCCGTGTCCCCCGTCGAGCCGACGCGCTCGTGCGAGCACGACGGCCGCGTCACCCCGTCAGGCCCGCCGCGTCACCTCGTCAGGGCCGCCACGTCCGCGCGGATCGCCGGTAGTTGGGCGTGCAGTACGCCGCCGGGACAGGCGGTGGCCGCCCAGTCGCGGTGGCCGGAGATGGCGGGGCCGTTCCAGACGGCGCCGTTGACCGGGTTGACGTAGGCCACGTTCCCCTGGAGGGGGTCGATGGCGTGCCGGGTGGCGAGTTCCGCCAGCAGTTGGACGAGCGCGCCACGCGCGGCGGACGTGGGCGCGCTGGTGGTGAACGTCCCCAGCAGGGCGATCCCGACGTTCCCGGTGTTGTACGTGACGATGTGAGCGGCGGTGACCAGCCGTCCCGCCGCGTCGTGTGCGGGGTCCCCGTCGCTGCCGGACCAGCGTCCCTCGTAGACCAGTCCGGCCGCGTCGATCAGATAGTGGTAGCCGATGTCGCCCCAGCCCTGACCGACCGCCTGGTCACGGTAGATCGCGCGGACCCGGGCCGCGGGGTCGGCCTCGCCGTTCGCGCTGCCGGTGTGGTGCACGGACAGCGTCTGCACCGGGTGGTAGTCGGCAGGCCAGGTCTCCCTGCCGTCCGGACCGAAGCGCAGGCTCTCGTCCGCGCCCCAGGCCTGCCGCGACCGCAGGACGTAGGCGGCGGACCGGGCGGAGCCGGCGCGCGCGGAACCGGCGGCCGCGGCCGGGTGCGAAAGGGCCCCGGTCACGGCGACGGCGCCGAGAGCCCCCAGCAGGCTCCGCCGACGTAATGCGCCGACGGAATCAGGGGAGTGGCAGGGATCCGAAAAGCTTGAGGCGCTTGAAAAGTCGGAGGAGTCGGAGGCGTCGGACGGAGTCGAGTGTCTCGGATGCATGGCTGTCCTTCCGGAGCGGAGCGGAATGGAGCAGAACAGAGCAGAGCAGGGGGCCAGGTCACCGGTCCGTGGCCCCGTCGCCGAGGTCGGCGCACTGCTGGAAACGTACCGGACCCCGGTCGGCGGAGGGAGGCGCCGGCGCGCGGGACGTGGCTGCTGCGCGCGGTGGTGACCGGGGGGCGCGTCGGGGGTGATCGGTGGACTTGGCCGTGGGGCGGTCGGTTGGATGGGGACTCGGGCCGGTCCGCGGCGTCATGGCCGACGACCCGGGGCCGGCCTACGACACCCGACACGCGCCGGAGATGAGCTGCCATGGTGACCGACCGGTACGGCAACCGCCTGTACGAGTGCACCGCCGAGGGAGCGGCGCACCTGGACCGGGCCGTGGAGGGGCTGTTGTTCTTCCGACCGGAGTTCCCGACCGCCGTCGCGGACGCCGTGGCCGCGTGTCCGCGGTCGCCGCTGGCCCAGGCGTTCGCGGCGTATCTGGGGGTGCTGGGTACCGAGGCGCGGGACGCCGAGGAGGCGGGCCGTGGGTTCCTGGCCTTCAGCGCGGGGCTGGACCATGCGGCGCTGCCCCGGCGGGAGCGCATGCACATGGCGGCGGCGGAGGCCTGGCTCGGCGGCGATCTGGGGCGGGCCGGCCGGATCCTGGAGGATCTGGTCGTGGAGTGCCCGCGTGATCCGCTCGCCCTGGCGGTGGGCCATCAGCTCGACTTCTTCACCGGGGACGCCACACGGCTGCGGGACCGCATCGGCGGAGCCCTCCCGGCGTGGGACCCGGACGACCCCCACCGCGGGCCGCTGCTGGGCATGTACGCGTTCGGCCTGGAGGAGTCGGGTCACTACGACCGGGCCCAGGAGGTGGCCCGCGCCGCCGTCGAGCGGAACCCCCGTGACATCTGGGCCATCCACGCCGTCGTCCATGTACACGAGATGCAGGGCCGGTTCGCCGAGGGGCTCGGCTTCCTCGACGCGCGCCTCGACGACTGGGCGAGCGGCAGCCTGCTGACCGTGCACAGCTGGTGGCACTACGCCCTCTACGCGCTGGAGGCGGGCGACACCGCCACGGCCCTGCGGATCTACGACGCCGTACTGCACCACGAGGAGTCGTCCGGGTTCGTCATGGAACTCCTCGACGCCGCCTCGCTGTTGTGGCGGTTCCTCCTGGACGGCTCGGACCAGCAGGCCCGTTGGCGGGCCCTGGCGGACGCGTGGGCCGCACGCGAGGACCCGCCGTTCTACGCCTTCAACGACGTGCACGCCGTCATGGCCTTCGCGGGCGCGGGGCGGCTGGACACGGCGGACGCGTTCGTGGCCGACCGGCGGCGCTGGCTGCGGACGGCCCGGGAAGGCGGGCGGCCCCACACCAACCGCGTGATGACCGCCGAGATCGGACTGCCCGTCTGCGAGGCGCTGGTGGCGTTCGCCCGTGCGGACTACGCGACGGTGGTGGACCTGCTGTGGCCGATCCGCCGCCGGCTGCACACCTTCGGTGGCAGCCACGCCCAGCGGGACGCGGTCCAGCGGACCCTGCTGGAGGCGGCCCTCCGCGCACGCCGGGACGGCCTGGCCCGTCGCCTGCTCGGCGAACGCGCCGGCCTGAGCCCCCACAGCCCCTACAACTGGCTCGGGCAGGCCCGCCTTGCCGACGCCCTCGGAGAAGCGGGCCGCGCGGCCGTGGCCCGCGCCACGGCGACCGAACTGGCGGCCCCCGCCGCGGCGAGGCTCAGCGGGAACGCGCACGACACGTACCTCACCCGGAAAACCTGAGCCCGGCCGCTCCGTCCCGCCCCGCTAGGACAGACAGCCCACATGCGCCAGGGCCTGCTTCAGCAGGACTCCCTGGCCGCCCGGCATCTCGCTCTGCACGGAGGCCGACGCCGCTTCCTGGGGGCTGAACCACACCAGGTCGAGCGCGTCCTGGCGGGGACGGCAGTCGCCGGCCACGGGGACGATGTAGGCGAGGGACACCGCGTGCTGACGCGGGTCGTGGAACGGGGTGATGCCCTGGGTCGGGAAGTACTCCGCGACGGTGAAGGGCTGGAGCGCGGACGGGACGCGGGGCAGCGCCACCGGCCCGAGGTCCTTCTCCAGGTGCCGCAGAAGCGCGTCGCGCACCCGCTCGTGGTGCATCACGCGGCCGGAGACCAGATTGCGGCTGACCGTCCCGTCCGGGCCGATGCGCAGCAGCAGCCCGATGCTGGTGACTTCGCCGCTGTCGTCGACGCGCACGGGCACCGCCTCGACGTACAGGATCGGCATCCGGGCGCGCGCCGACTCGAGCTCGTCGGACGGCAGCCAGCCGGGCGTGGTTTCGGTCATGTCAGACATTGGCCGATCATACTTTCAACGTCAGGCGGAGCGCGCGTCGCTCCGATCACACCTGTCAGAGATGCCCCCGTCGCTCCGTCCCATGCGCGGCGTGGACGATCAGTCGTGCGCGGCCCACATTCCGCGCACATGACCGAGGTGGCGGGTCATCACCGCGCGTACGGCCTCCTCGTCGCGGGCGAGCAGCGCGTCCAGGAGTTCCAGGTGCTCCTGTGCCGAGGCCGGCAGCCGGCCCGACTCGGCGAGGGCGGTCAGACCGTAGAGACGGGCGCGTTTGCGCAGGTCACCGACGACCTCCACGAGGTGCGTATTGCCCGCGAGGGCGAGCAGACCGAGATGGAAGCGGGTGTCGGCCTCGACGTACGCGATGAGGTCACCGGCGGCCGCGGCGGCGACGATCTCCCGGGCGGCGGGCCGCAGCGCCTCCAGGGAGACCGGGTCGGCGGACCGGGCCAGGCCGACCGTGGTCGGGATCTCGATGAGCGAGCGGACATGGGTGTACTCGTCGAGCTGCTTCTCCGTGACGGCGGTGACCCGGAACCCCTTGTTGGGCACGGTGTCGACCAGTCCCTCCTTGGCCAGATCCAGCATGGCCTCGCGCACCGGCGTCGCCGAGACACCGAAGCGGCCGGCGAGCGCGGGCGCGGAGTACACCTCGCCCGGCCGCAGCTCACCGGCGATCAGCGCGGCCCGCAACGCGTCGGCGACCCGCTCGCGGTAGCTGCTCTTCTTGCCGCCGAGCACGGGCAGGGCGGGGCCGGCGGCAGGGGCTGACAGGGCCATCGGGCCACTCCTAGAGGACGAACCCGGAGGGAAACGGGTCGGACGGGTCGAGCAGGTACTGTGCCGTGCCGGTGATCCAGGCGCGGCCGGTGAAGCTGGGGAGCACGGCCGGGACGCCGGCCACCTCGGTCTCGCCGAGCAGTCTGCCGGTGAAGCGGGTGCCGATGAAGGACTCGTTCACGAACTCGGTGTGCAGCGGGAGTTCACCGCGCGCGTGGAGCTGGGCCATGCGCGCGCTGGTGCCTGTCCCGCAGGGGGACCGGTCGAACCAGCCGGGGTGGATGGCCATCGCGTGCCGCGAGTGCCGGGCGGTGGCCCCGGGGGCGTAAAGGTGGACGTGGTGGACGCCGTGGATCGACGGGTCCTCCGGATGCACGGGCTCCCCCTCCGCGTTGATGGCCTCCATCAGGTCGAGGCCCGCCCGCAGGATGTCGTCCTTGCGGTCGCGGTCGAAGGGCAGCCCGAACTGCTCCAGCGGCAGGATCGCGTAGAAGTTCCCGCCGTACGCGAGGTCGTAGGTCACCGTCCGGCCGTCGGCCAGCGTGGCTTTGCGGTCGAGGCCGACGGAGAACGACGGCACGTTCCGCAGGGTGACGGCCTTCGCCGCGCCGTCCTGCACCGCCACCTCGGCCACGACGAGGCCCGCCGGGGTGTCTAGGCGGATGGTGGTGACCGGTTCGACCACCTCGACCATGCCGGTCTCCACGAGCACGGTCGCCACCCCGATCGTGCCGTGGCCGCACATCGGCAGATAGCCGGAGACCTCGATGTAGACCACGCCCCAGTCGCAGTCGGGGCGGGTCGGCGGCTGGAGGATCGCGCCGCTCATCGCCGCGTGCCCGCGCGGCTCGTTCATCAGCAACTGCTTGACGTCGTCGCGGTGTTCACGGAACCACAGCCGGCGTTCGTTCATCGTCGCGCCCGGGATCGTGCCGATCCCGCCGGTGATCACCCGGGTGGGCATCCCCTCGGTGTGCGAGTCGACGGCGTGCAGGACGAGCTTGCTGCGCATGACCGGCCCTACCTCTCTGCTGTGGGTTACGCGAGCCCCGCCGCGACGGCCTTCTCGGTGGCCGCCCGGATCACGGCCTCCTGCTCCGGCAGCAGGTCCACACGCGGCGGACGGCAGCGTCCTCCGTGCCGGCCCACGATGTCCATCGACAACTTGATCGCCTGCACGAACTCGACCTTGGAGTCCCAGCGCAGCAGCGGGTGCAGTTGCGCGTAGAGGTGCTTGGCGGTGGTGAGGTCACCGTCCACCGCCGCGTGGTACAGCTCCACCGTCGCGGCGGGCAGCGCGTTCGGATAGCCCGCCACCCAGCCCTTCGCGCCCGCCAGCGCCAGCTCCAGCAGGACGTCGTCCGCGCCGATCAACAGGTCCAGCTCCGGGGCGAGTTCGGCGAGCTGGTAGGCCCGGCGGACATCGCCGGAGAACTCCTTCACGGCCCGGATGTACCCCTCGCCGTGCAGCTTGGCGAGCAGTTCGGGGACGAGGTCTACCTTGGTGTCGATCGGGTTGTTGTACGCCACGACCGGGACGCCCGCCTTCGCCACCTCGGCGTAGTGCGCCAGCACGGACCGTTCGTCGGCGCGGTACGCGTTCGGCGGCAGCAGCATCACCGCCGCACAGCCCGCGTCCCGCGCCTGCTCGGCCCAGCGCCGGGACTCGGCCGAACCGTAGGCCGCGACCCCCGGCATCACCCGCGCGCCACCGATCGCGGCCACGGCGGTCTCGACGACCGCGGCGCGCTCCTCGGGCGTCAGCACCTGGTACTCGCCGAGCGAGCCGTTCGGTACGACACCGTCGCAGCCGTTCTCGACGAGCCAGGCGCAGTGCTCGGCGTACGCGTCGTGGTCGACGGAGAGATCGTCGCGCAGGGGGAGCGCGGTGGCGACGAGGACGCCGCGCCAGGGACGGTTCTCGGTGGTGGCCATGTGTGGGACGCCCTCTCCATGAGGTGTGACATATCACTGGTGGTTTGGGTGCGAGTTGTGGATGTGGGTGTGGGTCCGGATGTGTGGGTGCGGGGCTCAGGGTGGCGCGTCGGCGTCTGCGTCGGCGTCGATGTCGGGGCCCTCTCCGGTCCCGCCCGCCCGCGCCAGCACGCCGAGGGGGACCGGCTGGGCGAACGGACGCCGGGCCACGGCCTGGTCGCATCCGGTGATGCCCGCGACCGCCGGCCCGCACATCCGGCCCTGGCACCAGCCCATCCCGGCACGGGTGAGGAGCTTGACGGTCCGGAGGTCCCCGGCGCCCAGCTCCCCGACGGCCTCGCGGACGGCTCCGGCGGTGACCTCCTCGCACCGGCAGACGACCGTGTCGTCCGTGACCTGCTCGGTCCAGTGCGCCGGTGGGACGTACACGGCGTCGAGGACACCGAAGAACTGCCGCAGTTCCGCACGGGACTTGGCGGCCCGCGCCCACTCGTCCGGGTCCGGCACCCGGCCGCGCAGACGGGCGGCGACGGACCGGCCGGCGATGTGGCCCTCGGCGAGGGAGAGGGCCGCGCCGCCGACCCCGGTGGTCTCGCCCGCCGCCCAGACGCCCGGCACATCGGTGCGCTGCTCCTCGTCCACCCATACGCCCGCCACATCGGTGCGCTGCTTCTCGTCCCCCCACGCGCGCGCTCCGGTGGAGTCGATCCGGCAGCCGAGCGCCTCGGCGAGATCGGTGTGCGGCAGCAGGCCGTGGCCGACGGCGAGCGTGTCGCAGGGGATACGCCGCCCGGTGCCGGGCCGGACCCGCCCCTCCGTGTCGAGTTCGGCGACGGTCACGGCCTCCAGCCGGTCCTCTCCGTGCGCCTCGACGACGGTGTGGCGTACGAGGGTCCGTACCCGGTGGCGCAGCAACTCCGCCGCGTACCAGGCCCCTTCGGCGAGCTTGTCCGCCCGGCGGGTCAGCGCCCCGGCCCGCCGCACCAGGGCCCCGGGACGCGCGGACTCCACCAGCGCGGCGACCGTGACGCCCGCCGCCGCGAGCCCCGTCGCCACCGGCAGCAGCAGCGGGCCGGTCCCGGCGACGACCGCCGTACGGGCCGACACCGCGAGCGTGCCCTTCAGCATGGCCTGTGCGCCCCCGGCGGTGACCACGCCCGGCAGGGTCCAGCCGGGGAAGGGCAGCACCTTCTCGTAGCCGCCGGTCGCGAGCAGGACGGCGTCCGCGCGCACCTCGACGGGCTTCTCCCGGTCGGGCCCGAGCAGCGCGTGGACGGTGAAGCGCGCGGGGCCGTCCACGTGCCGCTCCACGCACCACACATGGTGGTCCGGGAGGTGGGTGACGCGTCCGGCGGCGACCTCGTGCGCGAGGCCGTCGCGCAGTCGCCGCCAGGTGCGCCACTGATGGTGCAGGGCCTGCGGGCGCCGCGCGCCGAGCCCGGCCGAGGGCTGCCGGTAGAACTGGCCGCCCGCTGCCCGCGCGGCATCGACCACGGTGACCCGTACGCCTCGTCGGGCCGCCGCCAGCGCGGCGGCGAGCCCCGCGGGGCCGGCGCCGACGATCGTCAGACGGGGCGGCCCGGGTTCAGTGCTCATGGCCGGTGCCCTCCTGGGTGCGGATCGCGTCGCCCGGTCGGACCGGGACCAGGCAAGCCCGTTGATTGGGGCGGTCGTTGACGGTGACGAGGCAGTCGAAGCAGACACCGATGCCGCAGAAGATCCCGCGTGGTCGCCCCGCGCCCCGGGTGGTGCGCCAGGACGTCACCCCGGCGGCCCAGAGCGTGGCCGCGACCGTCTGCCCCGGCAGCGCCTCCAGCTCACGCCCGTCGAGGGTGACGGTGAAAGCCGGCCCCGGCTCCGCACGCGCCAACTCCAGCGGATTCATGCCGCGTCCCCCTCGCACTCCGCGAACCGGTCCGGGCGGAACGGCGCGAGATCCAGAACGGGCGTCCCTCCGGCGAGCACCTGGGCGATCAGCTGTCCGGTACCGGTGGCGAGTCCGATCCCGGCGCCCTCGTGCCCGCAGGCGTGGAACAGGCCCGGCACCCGGGGGTCCGGCCCGATCGCGGGCAGATGGTCCGGCATGTACGGCCGGAAGCCGACGTACGTCCGCATCGCGCGCACCTCCTCCAGGAACGGGAACAACCGGGTCGCGCCCGCCGCCAGCGCCCGTACGACGGGGAGCGAGAACGACCGGTCGAAGCCGACCCGTTCGCGGCTCGCGCCGATCAGCACGGGTCCCGCGGCCGTGCCCTCGACCACGGGGGAGGTCTGGAGCGCCGCCGAGTCGCTGGCCACGTCGGCCACGTAGTCGGCGGCGTACACCTTGTGCCGCACCATCGGCGGCAGTGGTTCCGTGACGAGCACGAAGCCGCGGCGGGGGAGGACCGGGAGGCCGACTCCGGCGAGCGCGGCCAGGTGACCGCCCCAGGTCCCGGCGGCGTTCACCACCGCCGGGGCGTGGACGTCGCCCCGGTCGGTCCGCACGCCGCGTACGGCACCGGTCCGGGTGCGCAGCACCTCCGTCACGGTCCGGCCGGTGAACAGCCGGGCCCCGGAGGCCCGTACGAGATGGGCGGCGGCCAGGGTGGGCATGACCTGGGCGTCCTGGGGGTAGTGGATGCCGCCCGCGAGGCCGGGGGCCAAGTGCGGTTCGAGGTCGGTGAGTTGACCGGCGGGGACGGTGATCGCCTCGACGCCGGCGGCACGTTGCCCGGCGGCGAACCGCTCCAGCGCGGCCAGACCTTCCGGCGCGGACGCCACGACGACCCCACCCTTGGGCTCGTACTCGAACGCCGTCCCCAGGCCCGGCTCGGCGGCCAGCTCCGCCCACAAGGCGACGGACAGCAGGGCGAGTTCGAGCTCGGGGCCGGGCTCCTTGTCGGAGACCAGGATGTTCCCCTCACCGGCACCGGTGGTGCCGCCGGCCACCGGGCCACGGTCCACCACGGCGACGTCCAGACCCGCCCGGGCCGCGTACAGGGCGCAGGCCGCGCCCACCATTCCCGCTCCGACAACCACGACGTCGCAGGTCAGTCGCTCGGTCACGCCAGTACTATGTCACATGGCGCTGTAGGGCGGAACATCTTGGCGGGTGTGGCCGCGCCGCCCGCCGGCCGGCGCCTGCTGGCCCCGGACCTCATCGGCAGGGGCGACTCCGGCAAGCCCGACCTCGCCCACTCCATCGACGACCACGCCCGCTACCCCGACGCCTGGTTCGACGCCCTCGGCCTTACGTCCGGGGCCTGTCGAGCCGGTCGTCTCGCAGGCGGACGCCGACGCGGGCCACACCGGCCCCGAGGGGAAGGGGAGGCCGGTCTGCGACGGCGGCCCGCGGGGAGCCGGGGAAGGGCAGCCGCCACCCTCACAAAGGGCTGCCCTGTCCGGCCCGTACAGGACGTACGTCAGCCGGCGGCCACCGCCATTGCCGCGTACGTCACGGCGATCAGGGCCAGTACGGCCGCTGGGAGCGCCCGGGGCGGCGGGTCGCCGTGGCGCAGGTGGACCACCGCCGCCGCGGCCATCAGCAACGCCAGTCCCGTCGCGGCGGCCACGCCGAGCGGGAGCGACACCCGTCCCAGCAGCAGACCGGCGGCCCCGGCCACCTCCAGTGCGCCGACGACGCGGTAGAGGCCCGGTGACATGCCGAGGTGGGCTGCCGCCTGGCGCATCGACGGCACCGCGGCGATCTTCGCCAGGCCCAGGGGAAGGAAGACGAGGGACAGGGCGACGGCGAGCACTGTTCTCATGCGGTGCTCCTGCCCTTGCGGCGCTCCTCGCCCAAGTCGGCGTAGTAGGCGATGAGTTCGGGGGCGTCCACAGCGGCCGGATTCACGACCTGCTCGACCGGGGCGCCCTGGAGCAGGCGCTTGACCGGGACCTCCAGTTTCTTGCCGGTGCGGGTGTGCGGGATGCCGGGGACTTCGAGGATCTCGTCGGGGACGTGGCGGGGCGAGGCGCCGGTGCGGATGGCCTCCTTGATCCTCTCGCGCAGGGCGTCGTCCAGCGTCACCCCTGCCGCGGGGGCCACGAACAGCGGCATCCAGTAGCCGCCGTCGGGTTCCTCCGCGCCGATGACCAGGGCCTCGGTGATCTCGGGGAGGCGTTCGACGACGTCGTGGATGTCGGCGCTGCCGAGCCGGACGCCGTTGCGGTTGAGCGTGCTGTCGGAGCGGCCGTGGACGATCACCGAGCCGTGGCCCGTGAGGGTGATCCAGTCGCCGTGCCGCCAGACGCCGGGACAGTGAGAGAAGTAGGCGTCGCGGTAGCGGCTGCCGTCGGGGTCGTTCCAGAAGGACAGCGGCATCGACGGCATGGGTCGGGTGACGACCAGCTCGCCGACCCGGTCCACCACCGGCAGGCCCTCGGCGTCGTAGGCGGCCAGCGCCACCCCCAGGTGCGGTGCCGACAACTCCCCGGCCCAGACCGGGGTGTTGGGCGCGCTGCCCGCGAAGCCCGACACCACGTCCGTGCCGCCGCTGATGGAGGCCAGCAGCACCCGTTCCCCCACATGGTCGCGGACCCACGGGTAGGCGGACGCCGGCAGGGCGGATCCCGTGCAGCCGACCACGCGGACCGACGACAGGTCATGGCCGGACGGGTCGATGCCGAACTTGGCCATGCCCAGCAGGTATTGGGGGCTGGTGCCGAAGACGGTGATCCGGTGGCGGGCGGCCAGTTCCCACAGGACGTCGAGCGTGGCGAAGGGCGCCGGGCTGCCGTCGTACGTGCACGTCGTCGCGCCGGTCAGCAGGGTAGAGGCGACCAGGTTCCACATCATCCAGTGCGTGGTCGTGTACCACAGGAGGCGGTCGCCGGGGCCGAGGTCGGAGTGCAGGCCGAGGGTCTTGAGGTGCTCCAGCAGGACGCCCCCATGGCCGTGGACGATGCCCTTGGGCAGGCCGGTGGTGCCGGAGGAGAACACCACCCACAGCGCGTGGTCGAACGGCACGGGCGTGCAGGTGAGTTCCTCGGTGCGGTTGGCGGCGTCCTCCCATGGGACGACCAGCGACGGGTACGCCTGCGACGGCCAGGGCAGGCTCACGTGGTCCACCAGCAGGGTGGCCTTCAGCGTCGGCAGGGAGCGGCCGAGTTCGACGGTGGCGTCGCGGCGGTCGTGGGTGGTGCCGTTGAAGAGGTAGCCGTCGGCGGCGATCAGCACGGTGGGTTCGAGCTGGGCGAACCGGTCGGCGGCGGCCTCGGGGGCGTAGTCCTGCCCGCACACCGACCACACGGCGCCCAGGCTCGCTGCGGCCAGGAACGCGACGATCGCGTGGGGGGTGTTGGGCAGATAGCCCACGACCCGGTCGCCCTTGACGACGCCCAGCTCGCGCAGGGTGGCGGCGACGGAGGCGACCAGCGCGCGCAGCCGCTCCCCCGTCACCTCGTACCCGGTGCCGGTCTCGTCGAGGGCGATGATCGCCACGTCCTCGTCGGCCAGGTTGCGCAGGGCGTGGTGGGCGTAATTGAGGGTGGCGCCGGGGAACCAGCGGGCGCCCGGCATCCTCTCCTCGGCCAGCACCTGCTCGTAGGGGGTGTCGGCGTCGATGTCGAAGTACTCCCACACCGCGCCCCAGAAGCCCTCCAGGTCGGTGACCGACCACTGGTGCAGGGCGGCGTAATCGTCCGGGTCGATGCCCTGGAGCCGGGCGAACTCCGCGATGCGACTGGCGGCCGCCGTCTGCGGATCGGGTGTGAAGAAGGGCGTGCTCATCGCGGCGTACTCCTCAACAGGCTTTTCAGGGACGGCCGTTCGGCAGGAACAGGGCTTCGTGTGGTGTGCAGCAGGGCCGCCCAGTCGGCGGTCGACGTGAAGCCGCGTCCCCCCGCCGGGACGACGTCCATGACGACACGGTCGGGCCGCAGCAGTACGGCGTCCGCGCGTCCGGCGCGCAGCCAGGCGACGAGGGTGCCGTCGTCGCCGAGGTCGGTCACGCAGAGCGCGCGTATGCCGAGGCTGTGGGCGAGCGCGGTCAGTGAGGGGCTGGGTTCGGTGGCGGTCAGGACGGTGAAGGAGTCGCCGAGCAGCTCGTCGAGACGGGTACGCCGTCCGTCGACGTTCACCCATGGCTGCGGACAGTGCGTGGCCGCCAGGCCTCGGCGGACCCCGCGTCGCACGAGCGGTCCGGCGGTCAGCGGCGGGCTGAGGTCGCGGCCTGCCAGCTCGGTCAGGCCAGGTATACGGCAGGCCGCGGCCAGCACCCTGCGGCGGAGGGCGGCGGCGCCGTCCTGGCCGCCGGTCATGGCCCAGCCCATGGCGACCGCGAGCCGGATGACATGCCGGGCGTGTGGCTTGCGTTCGCTCTCGTAGGTGTCCAACAGCCCTGCCGGAGCGCCCTGTTGGAGGACGCGGGCGAGCTTCCAGGTGAGGTTGTAGGCGTCGCGCAGGCCCGAGCACAGGCCCTGCCCGACGAACGGCGGGGTGAGGTGGGCGGCGTCGCCGAGCAGGAAGACCCGTCCGCGGCACCATCGGTCGGCGACCCGCGCCCGGAAGGTGTACTGCGTCTCGCGAACGACCTCGAAGTCCCCGTCGTACGAGGGTGGCAGCCACGGGGCGACCAGCTCGCGGACCGGCTGCTCCGCCCCCTCGCGCAGCCGGAACTCCCAGCGGTAGCGGTCCTCGCCCACCCGCATGAAGGTGGCCGGCCGGTCAGGGTCGCAGACCTGGTCGACGCCCTCCCAGCAACGGACATCGGCCGTCGTGCGGACGTCGATGACGGTCCAGTGTTCCTCGAAGCGCAGGTCTTCCCATACGGCTCCGATGGCTTCGCGGGTGAGGCTGCCCGCGCCGTCGCAGCCGAGCACCGCGTCGGCCCACACCTCGTGCTCACCGTCGCCGTCGCGGTAGGTGACCCGTACGGGGCCGGTGGTGTCGGGGCCGATGCCGATGACCTCGACGCCACCCCGGAGCTCGCACTCGGGGCGCCGGGCCAGCGCGTCGCGCAGTACGCGTTCCAGCTCGGGCTGGTCGAACATGCTGGTCTGCGGATAGCCGTGCAGGCCGTGCCCGGTGCGGCGGAACTCGGCCATCACCCGGTGCCGGGCGTCCAGCAGCCGCAGGCCGTTCGCCGGGCGGGCGATCGCGGTGAACTCCTCGCCGACGCCCGCGGCCTGGAGGATCCGGCGCACCTCGTCGTCGGTGGCGACGGCGCGTGGGAGCGGGTAGACGTCCTGGTGGCGTTCGAGGACGAGACTGCGGATTCCGTGTCGGGCCAGGAGGAGGGCGGCGGTCACGCCCACCGGTCCGGCGCCGACGATCACGACGGGCACACGTGCGGCTTCATCGATGGTCATGTGCGGCTCACCTCGGGCTTTACTTCGCGTCCGTGACGGGCGTGCGCTGCTCGCCGAGGTCGATCCGGCCGTCCGGGGTCGCGATCGTCGCCCTGATCACGTCACCCGCATGCAGGTAGCGCGGGTTCTTCGCCTGGCTCTTGAAGAACGCCTTCCACTTCACGGCGGGCGGCAGCAGCGCGCCGATCTTCTCCACCGCCTTGGGCGGGGCCTTCAGGGCCGTGCCGCCGGGGGTTCCGGTGAGCAGCAGGTCGCCGGGGTCGAGGGTCTGGAAGCGGGCCAGCAGGGTCAGGGCCTGCGCCGGGCGGACGATCATGTCGGCGAGGGTGCGGTCCTGGCGCAGCTCGCCGTTGACGCTCAGCTTCAGCCGCAGGTCGAGGAGATGGGCGAAGTCCTCCGGCTCCAGCAGGGCCAGGTACGGCCCGGTCGGGGTGAAGGTGGGGTACGACTTGCTCTCGTAGAACTGCGTCTTGGTCAGCTGCACCTCCCGGGCGCTGACGTCGTTGGTGATCACGAGCCCGGCGACGTACGACGGCAGGTCCCGCTCCTCGACGACCGTGCCGACGGGCAGGGACGCGCCCATGACGAGGCCCAACTCGATCTCGTAGTCGAGGAACTTCACGTGCGCGGGGCGGACGACGGCGTCGCCGGGGCCGCTGACCGAGCCGGACGCCTTGCGGAAGAAGGCGGGCGGGATGTCGCCCGTGAAGCCCGAATCCCGGGCGTGGCTGCGGTAGTTGACCATCTGGGCGACCACCCGGCAGGGCGTGGTGACCGGCGAGAGCGCGACCAGTTCGGCCACGGGCGTGCCCGGTTCACCGGAGACGGCGGCCTCGCGGACAGCCGGCCGGTCGGCCAGCAGCTCGGCGGTGGTCACGGCCTTGGTGTCGACCGGGACGGCCCGGTCGCCCAGGACGACCCACCAGCCGTCGGCGGTGCGCAGGACATTGGTGCTCATGTCAGTGCCTTTGTGAGGGGGATGTGCGGGTGGGGGTCAGGAGTTGGCGGCCTTGAGCAGGCCGAACAGTCGTGCCGGGTCCATCTCGTTGTCGCCGCGCAGGGCCTCGATGACGTCGCGGACCCGCTGCGGGGACGGGCTCGCGCCCAGGAAGTCCCGGGTGGCCGGCGGCCCCCGCTGGGCAAGGCCGCTGGTGGACATCGCGGCCCAGCCGGGTTCGACGTCGCAGGTGAACAGGTCGCCGTCGGCGAAGTGCTCCAGCATGAAGCGGTCCGGGTCGCGCCAGTAGTCGAAGAGCTGGCTGCCGTGGATGTGCCGGCCGACGCCCCAACTGCGCTTGTATCCGCGCTCCTTGAGGTACTCGCCGCCGGCGGCGATGGAGTCCAGGTCGGTGACCTGGTAGGCGGAGTGGACGTATCCCGTGCCCGGGCCCAGGTGCATCGCGAGGGTGTGGTGGTCGGCCGGTACGCTGCCCAGGTCGCAGCGGATGAACGCCATCGTCGGGCCCCGGTCGCGCTGTCCGTCCAGGAACAGGAAGTCGGACACGATCATGCCGAGGGTGTCCAGGTACCAGTCCAGGGCGCGGGCGAACACGCGGGTCTCCAGAACCAGATGGCCCAGCCTCTGGATGCGGGAGGGCTCGCGCGGCGGACGCTGCGTGGCGTTCGTACGACGGTGATCCGTGCCGAAGTTGAGGAGCAGCGGCTGCTGTTCCGGCAGGGCGGGGAGCTGCTCGCCGCAGTGCACGACCCGCACGGGGAAGCCGGAGGGGTCGAGCAGGTCGACGCCCTTGCCGCCTCCGGGAACGTCGGCGTCCCGTATGTCCCTGCCCGTGGCGCGGGCCAGCCGGTCCAGGTCGGCCCGCTCGGCGGCGCGGAAGGCCGGACCGATGAAGCGGGACGTACGACCGCGCCGGATCACCATGCAGGGGGAGCCCGCGAAGGTGCCGCGCAGCCACAGCTCCCGCTCGGTGCGGGCGGAGACGCCGAAGCCGAAGTCCCGGGCGAAGACCTCCGCCCGGTCCAGGTCGGGCTTCTCGAACTCCAGCCAGGCCAGGTCCGCCACCTTGATCACCGGGTTGCGGGAGCGGCCGGGGTGTTCGCCGCGCAGGGCGCCCTGCGCGCTGTGGAGGTCCTGGTGGGCCGTGATGACGTCGGCCTCGTTGACGCGGTTTTCAGACATGGTGCCCTCCGAGCAACATTGCCGTATTGAGGAAATCATCAACTGTGATGGTTTCGTCGTCAAGGTGTTCGCGGCTGGAAATGATGAAGTCATCAGGTCTGCGACCGTCATCGCCCCGGCGGTTAGACTCTGCGCATGCCTACGTCAGCCCCGCCCAGCAACCGGTTCGAGCGGCGTCGCGCGGAGACCCGCGGGGCTCTCGTACGAGCGGCCCGGCAGATACTCGCCGAGACCGGGGACACGAGCGCCAGCATCCAGGCGATCGCCGAGCGCGCCGACGTCGGCTTCGGCTCCTTCTACAACCACTTCGAGTCCAAAACGGCGCTGTTCGAGGCGGCTGTGGTGGACGCCCTGGAGGAGTTCGGCCAGAACTTCGACGAGCGCCTGGCCGGAATCGACGACCCGGCGGAGCTTCTCGCGGCCGGCTTCCGACTCAGCGCCCGGATGGCCGACTCCCACCCGGAGCTGATGCAGGTCCTGCGCCGCCGCGGCCTCGGGCACATCTACTCGGACAACGGACTGGCCCGCCGGGCGCTGCGCGATCTCCAGGTCGGCATGGCCTCCGGCCGTTTCACCACCCTCGACCCGACGGTCGCCCTGTCCGCGCTGGGCGGAACCCTGCTGTCCCTGGTGGAGCTGCGTTTCGCCCGCCCCGAGGTGGACGGCGACGAGGCCGCGGTGAGCCTCGCCGAGATGGTCCTGCGCATGCTGGGCCTACCGGCGGACGACGCCCACGAGGTCGCCCGGCGCCCCCTCCCCGACCTCGACTGACGACACCTGGGCGGACGACGAGCCCGGGCGGAAGGTGACCGAGCGGCCGGTGAAGCGGGCGTCGATCCCGTCCTCCGTGGTGGTGGCGACCGCAGCCGGAGCCCTTCGGGAACGCGTGGTCACGTGATCAGTCATTCCCTGGGCAAGTTCGACGGCCCCGCTTCGACGTCGCGGTGGCCGGCGACGCCACCGCCGCCTACGACGGGTTCCTGGCGCCCTCACTCGCCTTCCGCCTTGTCGTGACCCGTCATAGGCGTGACGGGTATGGGGGCGACAACTCGCCACCGGGGTCGGCCGGGGGCACGGCGCGGACGCGGTGGCGGAAGACGAGCAGGACGGCGAGGGTCGCGCCCGCGAACCAGGTCAGTTGAACCCCCAGGTCCCAGAGCGGAAACGTGGTGGAGAAGCCCGCGGCGGTGGCGGTCTGCATGGCTCCGTACGAAGGCAGCAGGCGGACCAGCCCACTGTCGGCCCCGGAACTCATGACGGGGTTCTGCAGCGCGAGATCGATGATGCTGGTCATCACGATGGCGAACATGCCCTCGACCTCCCGGGTGAGCACGGAGCCGAACCCCACGCCCAGGGCGCCGTACGTCAGGGCGGCGCAGAACAGTGCGGTGAAGAGCGCCAGGGGTTGCCTGGGCGACAGGGGCAGGAACGTGACCGCGGTGGCATAGGCCGAGACAATTACCGCGGACAGGGCGAGAGCGGCCACCTTGGCGAGGACGAGGTGCGGCCAGGGGTAGCCGGCTGAGGCCAGGCGCCGGTCGAAAGCGCTGCGCTCGAAGGTCGCCGCGAACATCATGAACCCGGCGATCAGGGTGACGGCGTTGAGCGCCCCGCTGATCGCGGTCAGTTCGTTGCCCGGAGGCGTCAGCCACTGCCCAGTGGCCCGCAGCCGCACCGGCGAGGGCGTGTCGGGCATCGCCAGATACGTCAGGGACGTCCACAGCGGCAGGAAGACGGCGACCAGGACCAAGGCGAACCGGTTGCGGGCGTGTTCGATCAGCGCGTAGCGGGTGACGGTGCAGAACAGGGCCACGTGTCCCCTCATGGGGCGTTCACCGGCCCCGGCCGCAGTAGCCCGTCGCTCAGCGTCCACACCTCGTCCAGGCGGTCGGTGTCGTAGGCGAGGTGAGAGACGACGAGGATCGAACGACCGGTGTCCCGCAACTGCGCGGCGAGCTCCCAGAACCTGCGATAGGTGTCCCAGTCGAAGCCCTGATACGGCTCGTCCAGCAGCAGCACTCGGGGGTCATGCATGAGGGCCAGGGTGAGATTGAGTTTCTGCCGGGTTCCTCCGCTGAGTTCGCCGGCCCTTTCGTCGACATGGGCCGTCAACCCCAGGACACTCATGATCTCTTCGGCATGGCGGAGATGGGTGAGGCGAAATGCCTTTTCGAAGAGACGCAGGTGTTGCCGGACGGTCAGCGCGTCATTCAGGACCGCGTGCTGAGGGCAGTAACCGAAACGGCCGCTGCGGTGGACAGTGCCGTACTCGGGCCGAATCTCACCGGCGAGAATCTTCAGCAACGTGGTCTTTCCCGCGCCGTTCTCCCCGACGATTCCCGCGAGGACTCCACCGCGCAAGTGGAGGTCGACGCCCCGTAGGACCGTGCGCCGACGATACGAGTGACGCACATCCCTGACCTCCACCACAAGCCTCCCACGAGCACCCTCGCCCTCCATGCCTCGTTTCTCCCCGTATTCATGCCCCGAGTCAACGGGGCGCTCGATGGACCCACCGGCCGCCTGCGGCGTGGAATGCCGCACCGGCGTGCGCCTGCCGATTATCCGATTCGTGGCCCGTCCCGTTTTGCGCCACCACCCCGCGGACATTCAATTCCGCGATGACTCAGGAGGTCACATGGTCGCGCCGGCAACGGCTTCGTATCAGTTCGACATGGCCGCACTCCGACTCACCGTGGAAGACGCGCTCTTCGCATTCCTCCGGCAGAAAGAAAGCGGCCCGGACGGCCCCCTGCTGGGCAAGATGTTCGACGTGCTCCGGGACTTTCTCGGGGGCGGCGGCAAGCGGGTACGACCGCTCTACTGCTGCCTCGGCTGGAGTTCCGTGGCGAACGCCCCGATCGACTCGACGGTGCTGCGGGCGGCCGCGGGGCTGGAGTTGTTCCACACCTTCGCCCTCGTGCACGACGATCTGATCGACGGGTCGGAGCGCCGGCACGACCGCCCGACCGCACACCGCGCCTTCGCGACGCACGCGCCCCGGGAGCGGGCCGCCTGGTTCGGGGACAGCGCGGCCGTCCTGCTCGGCGACCTGTGCGAGGTCTGGTCGGCCGAACTGCTGGGAGGCCTGGGCGGCGAGGCGGAACAAGCGGTCGTACGGGGCCTGCTGGACCGCATGCGCGGCGAGTTGGTCCTGGGCCAGTACCTCGATCTGCTCGCCTCGGGTGACGACTGCGGCAGCGTGGAGAACGCGCTGCGCGTCATCCACTACAAGACCACCAAGTACACCGTGGAGCGCCCGCTGCAGATCGGCGCCGCCCTCGCGGGCGCGGATCAGAAGCACCTCGACGCCTGTGCCGCCTACGCGCGGCCGCTGGGCGAGGCCTTCCAGATGTACGACGACCTGGAGGACGTGGTCGTGGACGGCACCGGACGGGGCACGGACGGGTGTGATCTGCGGGAGGGCAAGCACACGGTGGTGCTGGCGCTGGCCCTGCGCCATGCCCGGCCCGCGGCGGCGGAACGCTTGCGCGCGCTGGTCGGCGACCCCTCCCTGAGCGAGCAGGGACTCGCGGAGGCACGGGCGTTGATCGCCGCGACGGGAGCGCCGGGCATGGTCAGGCGGATGGTGCTGGAGCGCCGCAGGGAAGCACTGACCGTGCTGGCGGCCGCCCCGTTCCATCCCGTCGCCAGAGAAGCCCTCATGCGGCTGACGGACCTTGCCGTGCCCGGGATCCGGCAGTGGTGAGGTCGCTGGTGTCCGATGCGTGCGAGCAGGTGCAGGTGGAGCAGGTGGAGCAGGTGGAGCAGGTCGACATCGACGACCGGGTGCTGCGGGTCGTGCGGCGTGTCGACGCCGTGCGCGAGGGCTGGCTGCACCGGGTGGCCGGTGTGGTGTGCCGGGACGACCAGGGGCGGGTCCTGGTCAACCGGCGGTCGCCGCACGCGCCGTGGTTCGCCGGCGAGTACGCGCCGCTGATCGCCGGAGCGGTCAGGCCCGGGGAGAGCTACGCGCACGCCGCGAGCCGTGAGCTGCGCGAGGAACTCGGTGTCCACGCCTCGGTGCGGCACCTGTTCAAGTTCATCTGCGCGGGCGCCGTCGGCCCGTACTGGTTCGGGATCCACGAGGCGGTGCTGACCGGCGCCGTGGTGCCGGACGCGCGGGAGATCTCCTGGAGCGGCTGGCTGACGCTCGCCGAGTACCGCAGGTCAGCGGTCCACTGGCCACTCGTGCCGGACGCCGGCCAGGCATTCGAGCGCTACCTCACGAGGGGTGAATGATGGCGTACTTCGACGACGCGTCCGACGTCTACCGGTATCTCGGTGGAGTCTTCCGCGAGGCGGACTCCCACCCTGACGTGGGCCCCCGGCTGCGGTCCTCCCATCTCACCTTCCGCATCGACTACTTCCGTCCGACGGCCATCCTCACGGTCCGGATGCTGCCGGAGGGGATCGACGTCATCGAGGGGGCGACGGACGTTCGCCCGGACGTACGGCTGACCATGTCCGCCGACAACGGCGACCGCTTCTGGCGCGGCGAGTACAACGCGGCCGTCGGTCTCGCCACGGGGGAGGTCCGTGCCCGGGGGCCGGTGAGCAAGCTGCTAGGTCTGCTGCCCCTGGCCAAGCCGGTCTTCCCGCTCTACCGGGAGATGGTCGCCGCCAAGGACCGGAAGACGGGGCGGTGAACTCCCGTGTCCCAGGACGCCGTTGAGGCGACAGTCGCCCTGCAGCACGCGCCCGGTGCGCCCTTCTCGCTGGAGTCGGTGGAGCTCGGCCCGTTGGCTGCGGACGAGATCCTCGTCCGGATGGCCGGGGTGGGCGTGTGCCACACGGACTGGACGGCCGCCGCCGGCACCGTTCCGCTGCCGACCCCCTACGTCCTCGGGCACGAAGGCGCCGGGACCGTGGCAGCGGTGGGCGCGCAGGTGAGCACTCTGGCCGTCGGCGACCAAGTGGTGCTGAGCTTCGACGCGTGCCGGTCCTGCCCGCAGTGCAGGGCGGGCCATCCCGCCTACTGCGTCCTGTCCGCCGCCCTGAACTACACCGGCACCCGGCCGGACGGCACCACGACCATGACGCTCAAGGGACGGCCCGTGCACGGCAGTTGGTTCGGCCAGTCCTCGTTCGCCACGCATGCCGTCGCGAGCGTCCGCAACGCCGTCAAAGTCCCGGCCGGGTCGGACGGCCCGCCCCTCGACCTGCTCGGTCCGCTCGGCTGCGGGCTGCTGACCGGCGCCGGGACCGTCTTCCGGGTCCTGCGCCCACAGGCCGGACAGAGCATCGTCGTCTTCGGGCTCGGCACGGTCGGGCTGAGCGCTGTCATGGCAGCTGCCGTGACCGGCTGCGACCCCCTCGTCGGCGTCGACCCCAACCCCGATCGCCGTCGGACGGCGGAGGCCCTGGGATGCACGCACACCCTCGATCCCGCCTCGGTGGAGGACCTCGGGTGGGCCCTCGCGGAGATCGCCGGCCTGGGAGCGGACTTCACGGTCGACACGGTCGGCTCCGGAGCGGTGGTCCGCCAGGCGCTGGAAGCCCTGCGCACCCCCGGTTCCTGCGCGACGCTCGGCCTCCAGGCCCTGGAGAACGAGATCACCATCGACCAGGGACACCTGCTGATGGGCCGCACCCTGACCGGTGTGATCGAGGGGGACGCGGAGCCGCGCGTCCTCGTCCCCCGGCTGATCGAACTGTGGCGCCAGGGACGCTTCCCCTTCGACCGGCTCGTCGAGCGCTACCCGTTCCACCGCATCGAGGACGCCGTGGCCGCGGCCCGCGCCGGGAAGGTCGTCAAACCCGTGCTCGTCTTCGACTGACCGGGACTTGCACTTCCCCACTCCCGATCGCGAACCGTGTCCGCCACCGACAGGGCAGGAGGCCCGCCCGTGCAGGAAGTTCCGCACGCCATGATGCACATCGACGGAAAGTGGATCGACAGTCCGGACCGCTACGAGATCCGCAGCCCGGCGACGGAGGAAATCGTGGCGACCCTCGCCAAGGGCCGTCGTGAACACGTCGACCAAGCGGTCGCCGCCGCGCAGGCCGTGTACGAGGAGAGGACCTGGCGTGCCACACCGCCCGCCGAACGGGCGGCCGTATTGCGCGAGGCGACCGACCGCCTGGTGCGACGCTCGCACGAGCTGGTGCAGATGCAGGTCAGGGAGAACGGTGCTCCCGTGCGTCTTGCCGAGGCACTGCACATCGGAACGTCACTGGCCCATCTCCGCTACCAGGTCGACCTGGTGGAGCGGTACGACTTCGAACGGCCGGCGGCCATGGTCTCGCCCGTGCTGGCGGCCGGGCTGGTCCGGCGTGAGCCGCTCGGTGTCTGCGCCGCGATCGTGCCGTGGAACTTCCCGCTCGTGCACGCCGGCTGGAAGGTCTTCCCCGCGCTGGCAGCGGGCAACAGCGTCGTCATCAAACCCGACGAGCGGGCTCCGCTCACCATCGTGGAGCTCGTACGCGAACTCGAGGCGGCGGGGCTGCCACCCGGAGTCCTCAACCTCGTCACGGGGGACGGCCCCGAGGTCGGGGGACGGCTCGTCGAACACCCCGACGTCCGCAAGATCGGCTTCACCGGTTCCACCCGTGTCGGCCACGACGTGCTGCGCCGGGCCGCGGGCGGCTTCCGGCACCTCACCCTGGAGCTGGGAGGCAAGTCGGCCAACATCGTCCTCGATGACGCCGAGGTGACGACCGCCGTCGACGGTGCCCTTTTCGCGTGCATGACCTACTCGGGTCAGATCTGCGCGGCCGGGACCCGTCTGCTGCTCCCCGAATCCCTGCACGACACGTTCGTGGACCAGCTGGTCGAACGGGTCAGGGCCCTGCGCATCGCCGACCCGCTGGACCCGTTGACCGATCTCGGCCCGCTGATCTCACGCGACAAGCGCGATCACGCGCTGGCCTGCGTGTCCACCGCCGTCGAGCAGGGCGCTCGCCTCGTCCATGGCGGCGGGGTGCCGTCCGGTCCGTCGTTCACGCGCGGGCACTGGATGGAGCCCACCATCCTCACCGACGTCACCCCGGACATGCGGATCGCCCATGAGGAGGTCTTCGGGCCGGTCCTGGCGGTCATGCGCTACCGCACAACCGAGGAGGCCGTGGAGATCGCCAACGGCACCGAGTACGGCCTGGCCGCCGGTGTCTGGAGCCGCGACAACCAGGCCGCCTTGGACATCGCCGAGCGGCTGGAGACCGGCGTGGTGTGGATCAACGACTGGTACGCGCTCCCACCGCACTTCCCGCTCGGGGGCTGCAAAAAGAGCGGGATCGGCCGGGAGAGCGGTGACCACGCTCTCGACGAGTACACCCAGGCGAAGGCCGTCTCGATCGACCTCTCCGGCGGTGTGGAGTCCAAGCTCTACTCACTGCTGCTGGGTGAGCGCCCTTCCTGACGCCTGCCCGGTCTGGCCCCACCACCACGAAACGCTCGGACAGGGCAGCGGATCGGGGTCGTCGCTCGACGGCTGATCCGCCCAGCAGCCGGACAGCGAACCGACCGGCCCGACCGCGGCCCCGTTCTCCGCGGCCCCGTTCTCCGCGGCCCCGTTCTCCGCTGACGCGCCCGTGTGACGCGGGGCCGTCAGCCCCCATTCCACATGGCCCCGCAGGGCCTGGCCCAACTGCTCCAGCAGATAGCGCAGGGGCGCGGGGGCGCCGACCAGGAGCTCCTCGCGCAGAGCCAGGAACAACCGCATGACCCGGTCCCGCACCTTCATCGTCTCGTCGACAGCCTGCTGCACCGAGAGCCCTCGGGTCGCCTGCAGGACATTGATCAGATTCAGGTCGTGGACGGACTCCTTGCGGTACGAGAACAGGTCGTTGTCGAGCGCGCCGACCATTCCGGCGCTCTCCAGGCACGCCAGCACCGCCGGGGACTGCCACGTGTCCTCGGGCAGCGGCTCGGTGCCGCACATCTCGATGAGCACGATCGTGAGATGGCCCGCCACGTCGTCCAGCCTGATGGACAGGTACTGGTCCTCAGTCAGCGGGTCGGGGCCGTGCAGGGCGTTGATGCCGCGAACCGCGCCCGCGAAGCAGCGCCGCATCTCGTGGGTCAGTCTGCCGACCCGGCCCGGTGAGCTGGCCTTCCTGAGCCGGTTCATCACGTCGACCAGGGCCAGGGTGTAAGGATCGTCCGCCCCTGAGACCCGGTATCCGGGCGACTCCATCACCCGCATGACTCTCCCCGCCTGCTCGATGATCGCCCCGAACCCGCCAGCCGACGGAGAGCCGTCGAAGAGCAGGTCCTCCGCGAGCAGCACCAGATGGGCGAAGCAGGTCAGCGTCCGGAAGACCTCCTCGTTCTCCGGCTGAGGAATCATCAGGCCCATCAGCCGGTGCACCTCCGCTTCCCGGATGCGGGTGAGCGTCGCCGGGTCGTCGCACAGCCCGTGGGACGCCATCCAATCCACGGCCTCGGCCCCCGCCGCCTCAGCGAGAGGACCGTACGCTGCCGGCAAGGGACAGTAGAACGGCGGAAGGGTGAACTCACGCGAATGCTCCATGCCCACAGCTTCCCGTCACCGACTCGCTCCCTGGCAGAGCGCGCGGACTCACGCCGAGGCCAAGTACGACAAACGTGCACCGCGAGTCCCTTGTGGTCCGGCCGGGCGGTGCCGTCGAAAGCCGTTCGATACAAGCGCGTTGCTAGTCTTCAGGATCAGCAGGGGACGGCATCACGCTCCCACCGCGCCGCACGACTTCACGCCGCACCACTCCACGCCCCACCGGTCGAGAACCGTCCCCTTCGTCACCGAGGACAGTGCGATGTCCCACGACAAGCCCTGTTGCGCCCCCGGCCGGGAGCCGGTTGCCGGTCCGCTCGCCGTGCCGCCGGTCGGAGCCCGGCGGTCGGCGGCGGCGAACCGCGAACGGTTGCTGGCGCTGCCCGGCGGGACCTTCCTGATGGGGTCCGAGGACGAGGTCGGTTACCCGGAGGACGGGGAGGGCCCGGTCCGTGAGGTCGAGGTGAGCCCGTTCCGTATCGCCGCCACGACCGTCACCAACGAGCGGTTCGCGGCCTTCGTGGACGCCACCGGGTACGTGACCGAGTCCGAGCGCTTCGACTTCTCGTTCGTCTTCGAGGGCTTCCTCACCGACGAACTGCGCGCCGTCTCCCCGCGCGTCCCCGGCACCCCGTGGTGGCGCGGCGTCCGAGGTGCCGACTGGCGGCGGCCCGCGGGGCCCGGCTCCTCGGCCGAGGCGATCCCCGACCACCCGGTGGTCCACGTCTCCTGGAACGACGCGCAGGCCTACTGCGCCTGGTCGGGCACCCGTCTGCTCACCGAGGCCGAGTGGGAGTACGCGGCCCGCGGCGGTCTGGAGCAGCGGCGCTACCCGTGGGGTGACGACCTCGCCCCCGAGGGCCGGTACACCTGCAACATCTGGCGCGGCACCTTTCCGAGCGACAACACCGCGGCCGACGGCCATCGTTCGACGGCTCCCGTCGACGCCTTCGCGCCCAACGCGTTCGGCCTCTACAACACCGTCGGCAATGTGTGGGAGTGGTGCGCCGACCGGTTCAGCCCCGACTTCCACCGCACCGGCCCGCGCACGGACCCGACGGGGCCGCCCGACGGCCCGGCCCGGGTGATGCGCGGCGGCTCCCACCTGTGCCACGCCTCGTACTGCAACCGCTACCGGGTCGCCGCCCGCTCCTCCAACACCCCCGACAGCGCGGCCGGGAACATCGGCTTCCGGGTTGCGGCGGCGGCCTGAACCACGGCGAACCGCCGCATCAGAATGTCGGTTGTGCCGGTGCGTGTCGCGTGTACGTCGGCCGTGTCGACGCCCGTCGTCTCGACGCCGGCCGTCTCGGCGGGCCCGTCGACGTTCAGGCGCTCGGCGTCGACCGCTGGACCGCCCGCACCCGTCGGTCGAACTCACGGTTGAGCAGCGGGGTGAGCACGCTGCCGAAGCGGGCCAGCGCGCGCGTGCCCGTGTCCGGGCAGATGGTGAAACGCCGCCGGTCGATGCCCCGCACGATCGCCGCCGCGACCTTCTCCGCCGTGAGCGGTCGGATCGTGCCGCCGACGACCCGGGTCTCCTCCGGCTTCCACCGGTTCTCCTCGGCGAGCTGCGGGGTGTCCACGTCCGGCGGGAACACGACGCCGACATGCACCCCACGCGGGGTCAGCTCGGCCCGCACCGACTCCATCAGGCCGCGTACGGCGAACTTGGCGGGCCCGTAGGCGCTGTAGCCGAAGATGCCGAGCAGTCCGGCGGCGGACGACACGGCGACCACACTGCCGCGTCCGCGCTCCACCATGCCGGGGGCGACGGCGCGTACGGCGTGGAGCGTGCCGAAGTAGTCGACCTCGATCATCTGCCGGAAGTTGTCGTCGGACAGTTCGAGGAAGTGGCCGGGGCGGGCGAGTCCGGCCGACGTGACCAGGATGTCGCAGGGCTGCGCCTGTTCGGCCTCCAGATCGGCGATGGCGCCGGTGAGGGCGGACCGGTCGGCGACGTCGGCGGCCCGCGCGGCGACCGAGGCCCGCGTGCGGGCCGGGTCCGGTGTGCCGGCGGTCGATATCTCCTTCGCCAGCTCCTTCGCCGCCGCCTCCAGGCGCTCGGCGCCCCGCGCGATGAGCGAGACCTTCGCTCCGCGCGCCGCCAGCAGCCGGGCCGTGGCGAGACCGATGCCGCTCGACCCGCCGGTGACGATGACATGAGCCGAACTGATGTCCAGGGGGCGGATGTTCCGCAGTCTCATGGCGGGAGGGTAGCGGCTGAGGAGGCGGCGATCAGAGCCCGAGCCCCTGCACCATCTCGTCGACGACCACCCGGCACCGAGGCAACGGCCGCCGGCCCGCCCGCGCCGGCGCCGACTCCTCGCCGGAAGCCGGGCCGACCTGGTCCGCCGCGTCCGCTGGGTCCGCTGGGTCCACTGGATCCACTGGGCCCGGTGGGCCCGGTGGATCGGGTGGATCCGTCCGGTCCGTGTGGGGCGCCGGGGCAGCCGTGCCCCTCCGCTCGGCCACCGGGATCTCGCGCAACCACTGCCGGACGACCCGCACCGGGAGGTCGTGGCGGCGCGCGCCCTCCTGCGCCGTGATCCTGCCGGAGAGGATGTCCGCGAGAGTGCGGATCCGCTCGGTCGGGGAGATCTCCGAGGCTTCCGTGGAGGCGTTCAAGGGCCGCGTCCTCTCCGTGGCGTTCACCGGTGTCGTGGTCGAGCCGTCGTGACTCCGTACGTGGTGCGCGGTGCGCGGTGCGCGGTGCTCGGTGCTCGGTAGGTGGTGCGCGGTACTCGGAACAGGGTCGTCAGCAGCTTCGGGCCGTGCGGGGGAGCGGCCCTTGCCGTGGCGTGGCCCGCGACCGTCCGGAAGGTGAAGAACCTCGGTCGTGCCCCGCCGTCCACCCCTGAGCCCCCTCACCCGCAGTACCCGTGTAACCCGTACGACCGCCATCACCCGCCCGGCCGAGTACCGAGGTGGCCCCCCGGCATGCCTCCCTCGCACGGGTCCGCCCGGCCAGAACTCGAACGCCCCACCCCGCATGCCGCCCACCCCCGATCCCCCGACACTGACCCCATGCCAGGACAGCCCAGCCGCATCGAGGACTACGCCCTCATCGGCGACCTGCTCACCGCCGCCCTCGTGGGCAAGGACGGCAGCATCGACTGGCTCTGTCTGCCCCGCTTCGACTCGCCCGCCTGTTTCGCCGCCCTGCTCGGCGACGAGGACAACGGCCGCTGGCGCATCGCCCCCGCCGACGAGCACGGCCCGTACGCCCGCCGCCGCTACCGCGACGACACGGCGATCCTGGAGACGGAGTGGGAGACGACCGCCGGGCAGGTCCTGGTCACCGACTTCATGCCGTGCCGCAAGACGGGCGCCCCCAGCGTCGTACGCATCGTCGAGGGCCTCTCGGGCACCGTCGACATGCGGATGGACCTGCGGCTCCGCTTCGACTACGGCCGTGTCCTGCCCTGGATGCGCCGGCGCGGCGGCGCGCTGACGGGCACCGCCGGGCCCGAGTCGGTGTGGCTACGCAGCCCCGTGCGGCCGGTCGCCCACGGCACGGCCCACACCGCCGTGTTCCCGGTCCGGGCGGGCGAGCAGATCCCCTTCGTCCTCACCTGGCACCCCTCCCACCTGTCCGCACCGCACCAGGTGGACGCCTTCGAGGCGCTGCGCAGCACCGAGTCGTACTGGCGCCGCTGGCTGCGCAGACTCACCTACGACGGGCCCTACCGTGACGCCGTCGCCCGTTCCCTGATCACGCTCAAGGCGCTGACGTACCAGCCGACCGGCGGCATCGTCGCCGCCCCGACGACCTCCCTGCCGGAGGAGATCGGCGGCGTCCGGAACTGGGACTACCGGTTCTGCTGGCTGCGGGACGCGGGCATGACGCTGGAGGCCCTGCTGCGCAGCGGTTTCAAGGCCGAGGCGGACGCCTGGCGGGGCTGGCTGGAGCGGGCGGTGGCGGGACGGCCCGAGGACGTCCAGATCATGTACGGCATCGCGGGGGAGCGGCGGCTGACCGAGTGGGAGGCCGACTGGCTGCCGGGCTACGAGGGATCGCGCCCGGTGCGGATCGGCAACGCGGCCGCCGGGCAGCGGCAACTCGACGTGCCCGGGGAGGTGATGGACGCCATCCATCTGGCGATCGGCTGCGGACTGCGGCCCCGCAAGCACCTGGTCTCGCTCCAGGCGGTGTTCCTCGATCACCTGGAGCGGGCCTGGTCCGAGCCCGACCAGGGGCTGTGGGAGATGCGCGGCGCCCCCCGCCACTACACGCACTCCAAGGTGATGTGCTGGGTCGCCTTCGACCGGGCGGTCCGGCTGGCGGAGGCGCACGCCCGTCCCGGCCCGGTGGACCGATGGCGCGCGGTCCGTGACCGTATCCACCGCGAGGTCTGTGAGCGGGCCTACGACCCGGAACGCAACACCTTCACCCAGTCGTACGGCTCCCGGGAGCTGGACGCCGCGCTGCTGCAGATCCCGCAGACCGGTTTCCTGCCGCCGGACGACCCACGGATCATCGGCACCATCGAGGCGGTGCGGCGCGAACTCCTCACCGACGGGCTGGTGGCCCGCTACTCGGCGGGCGCCGCCGACTCCCCGGACGGACTCACCGGCGGTGAGGGGGCCTTCCTCGCCTGCTCCTTCTGGCTCGCGGACGCCCTGCTGGCGATCGGCCGGGAGGACGAGGCGCGCGCCCTGTACGAACGGCTGCTGGACCTGCGCAACGACGTCGGACTGCTCGCCGAGGAGTACGACCCCCGCGCCCGCCGCCAACTGGGCAACTTCCCGCAGGCGTTCACCCATGTCCCGCTGATCCGGGTCGCCTACGAGCTCGATCTGCACGCCCCGCACGCCCGCCGCGAAGACCCGAGGAAAGCACAGGATGTCCACCCCTCGGACGGCGCGACCAATTCCCGGACACCCTCTTGACGCGGGGCGTGGGCGGCTCGACACTCCAGGTGGGGTATTTCCTAGTGAACAGGTAGGGAATGATGGGGCGCATGGAGCCGGTGGTCACTCGTGTGCCGCGCACGCGCCGGCAGTCCCTTCTGCTGACCTCCCGCCGTCACATCGATCTGCTGCGCGTCTGCAGCGCCGGAAGCCCTTTGAGCTGACCGAGCCGACCGGGCCGACCCAAGCCGACCGGGCCGAGCCGACCCGAGCCGCCGGCGTGGCGCGCCACACGCTCGCGCGTCCGTGTACTCGCGTCACCACCGTCCCTCGCGTCGTCGCGCCACCGCGCCACCACGCACCAGAGCTCCCGGGGAGACACATGTCCGCCATGCCCGTCCACGCCCTGCACGCCGTCCCGTCGCCGCGGCCCCTGCCCTCGTTCCGGGGCCGGATCGGCTGCGACGCGCGCAGCGGCCACTACGCCGTGCCGCGCCGCTACCGACTCCATCTGTCGCTCTCCTGTCCGGGCGCCCTGCGCATCGCCGTCGTCCACAGCCTCCTCGGGCTGGCCGACGCCTGTCCCGTGAACCTCCTGCCCGCCGTGCCCGACGGCCCGAACGGCGAGCACTCCGCGCTGCGCCCGCTGTACGAGGCGAGCGCCCACCGCTATCCCGGCGCGGCCGTGGCACCGGTGCTCAGCGACGACTGGTCCGGACGCATCGTCAGCACCCACGCCCCCGACATCATGCGCGACCTCGCCCGCCGCTTCGGCGGCGCCGGCCGGCCCGAGCTGTACCCGGAGGGCGCGGAGGTCGAGATCGAGGGCGTAGCGCGCCTCTGCGAACAGGGCATGGACGGCGCGGCCCAGCGCGCCGGACGGGCCGACGCCGACGACCTGGAACGCCGCGACGCACTCGGCTCCCTGCTGCGCACCCTGCGCTCCCTGGACGCCCGGCTCGCCGGACAGGAGTACGTCCTCGGCGACCAACTCACCGTCGCGGACGTCGAGTTGTGGGTGGCTCTGGTGCGGCTCGACACCGTGCACCGCTGGCACCTGGACGCCTCCGCCGTGCACCGCGTCGCCGACCACCCGCATCTGTGGGCGTACGCCCGCCGCCTGGCCGCCCATCCCGCGTTCGGCCCCCACCTCGACCTCGACGGCATCGCCCGCCGGCACCACGCGCACTGCCGGGGCCTGGAGGCGGCCGGCGCCGCCGTACAGATCCTGGACTGGGCCTCCCACGTCCCGGACCAGGGCGTATCGGCAGACGGACAGGCGTCCCATGTGCTGGACTGACGTTGACAGCGCCCCGCCGGGCCTGAGTTACTTACGGCGACCCGATGAGCACGAGGCCCCCAGGGCCGGAAGACGATGGTGACGGACATGGACGCGACCCCGAGGCCCGCCGCATGGCGCCGCCACGGTTGCGTGCCGCTCTGCGCCGACCGCGCCGTCGATCTGCTCCGGGTCAACAGCGCACTGTGTAGCGCACGTTAGCGCGCGGCCGGGTCCCGCCCGGCGCCGCGCTCCCGTCGAGGCTGACGGTTCCCCGAACCCCTGAGGCACCGCACCAGCGGTCCGCCCTCTCTCCGCCAGCCCCGGTGCCGTGCGCATCCGTGTGACTTCGGTGCCCGCGGACGACGAATGTCGCCCGTGAGCCCCCGTCCGACGAGTGTCGCCCGCCGTGCTTCCCACGGCGAGCGTCGCCCGCTCGCCGGACGACCGAAGTCAAGTCGCCCGCGTCGCCTGGGGTTTCGACACTCTCCGGAGCCCTTGATGAGTGAACCCCCAGGCGCCGCCGTGTCCCTGACCGAGGCACCGCCGCCCGCCGACGACACCCCGTCGAAGCGGCTCGCCGCCCAGCGGGTGCTGCCGCTGCGCCGCCCCGGCCGCTGGATCGCCACCGCGGTCGTGCTGGTCCTCGCGGCCCAGTTCGTCCACGGCCTGATCTCCAACCCCTTCTACCAGTGGGACCGCTTCGCCTACTGGTTCCTGCGGCCGACCATCCTCGACGGGCTCCTCATCACCCTCGAAGTCACCGCCTACAGCGCGGTGTTGGGCCTCCTCGGCGGCATCCTCCTGGCCCTGGCCCGGCTTTCCGACAGCCCGGTCCTGCGCTCGGTGAGCTGGGTCTACATCTGGGCCCTGCGCTCGATCCCGCTGATCGTGGTCCTGCTGTTCCTCTACAACTTCAGCGCCCTCTACCAGACGCTCAGCCTGGGCGTCCCCTTCGGTCCGGCGTTCTTCACCTTCGACGAGTCGCGCCTCGCCACCGACATGGCCGTCGCCGTGATCGGCCTCAGCCTCAACGAGGCCGCCTACGCCGCCGAGGTCGTCCGGGGCGGCATCCTCTCCGTCGACCAGGGCCAGCACGAGGCGGCGTCCGCGCTCGGCCTGCCCAAGCGCTACCAGTTCCGCAGGATCGTCTTCCCGCAGGCGCTGCGCTCGATCACCCCGAACTACGTCAACCAGCTGATCGGCCTGATCAAGAGCACCTCGCTGGTCTTCTACGTCTCCCTGCTCGACCTCTTCGGCACCGCCCAGGCCATGGGCTCCACCTACCCCGGCGACATCGTGCCGCTGTTGATGGTCTCCACCGTCTGGTACCTGATCCTCACCAGCGTCGTCTCCGTCGTCCAGTTCTACGTCGAGCGGTACTACGCCCGGGGCGCCACCCGCACCCTGCCGCCGACGCCGCTCCAGAAACTGCGGGCCGGGATCACCGACCTCCGGGCCCGCGTCCGCAAGGAGGCCGCCGTATGACCGCCGGGACGCTCGACACGACGCCGGGAACACCGGCCGACGCCGCCACCGTCGAGGTGCACGACGTGCACAAGTGGTACGGCGCCCACCGCGTGCTCAACGGTGTCGACCTGACCGTACGGCCCGGCGAGGTCACCGTGATCCTCGGTCCGTCCGGCTCCGGCAAGTCCACGCTGCTCCGGGTCATCAACCACCTGGAGAAGCCCGAGATCGGCCATGTCAGCGTCAACGGCGAACTGATCGGCGTACGCAGGCACGGCGACCGGCTGAAGGAGCTGAGCGAGCGGGCGATCCTGAACCAGCGCTCCCGGATCGGCTTCGTCTTCCAGAACTTCAACCTCTTCCCGCACCTGACCGTCCTGGAGAACGTGGCGGCGGCGCCGGTGGCCACCGGGAAGCTCGGCAGGACCCAGGCCGACGCACTCGCCCGCGAACTCCTGGACCGGGTCGGCCTGGCCGACAAGGCGGCCGCCTATCCACGGCAGTTGTCGGGCGGACAGCAGCAGCGCGTGGCCATCGCCCGCGCCCTCGCCCTGCGCCCCGGCGTCATCCTCTTCGACGAGCCGACGTCCGCCCTCGACCCCGAACTCGTCGGCGAGGTCCTGGAGGTCATCAAGGACCTGGCGAGGAGCGGCACCACGCTGGTGATCGTCACCCACGAGATCGGCTTCGCCCGGGAGATCGCCGACCGGGTCGTCTTCATCGACGGCGGCCGGATCGTCGAACAGGGCCCGCCCGCGGAGGTCCTGGACAAGCCGCGGCACGAACGGACCAAGGACTTCCTCAGCAGGGTCCTCTGACCCCGTGTGACCACGAGCCCCCACGCTTCCCCACGCCCCCACACCGCCCGCACCACTCTCTCGACACGACAAGGACACCCAGCGATGCCCACGTACACCCGGTTCTCCCGGCGCAGCCTGCTGCGCGGTATCACCGCGGCGACCGCCGCCGCCACTCTCGCCGCCGGGCTCACCGCCTGCGGGGGCGACACCGAGGCCGCCACCAGGACCGACGCCGCCGGCACGGTCACCGTGGGACAACTGGCCAACGGTGCCGCCGAGGAGACCGAGATCAAGGTCACCGAGGTGAAGTCGATCAGCGCCAAGCTGCCCGCCGCGATCAAGAAGAGCGGCAAGCTGGTGATCGGATCGGGCACGCTGCCGTCCGGCAGTCCGCCGCTCGGCTTCATCGGCAGCGACCAGAAGACCGTCACCGGCTCGGAGCCCGACCTCGCCAGACTCGTGGCCGCTGTGCTCGGTCTCGAACCCGAGATACGCCAGTCGACCTGGGAGAACCTGTTCATCGGGATCGACAGTGGCAAGGTCGACGTCGGCTTCTCCAACATCACCGACACCGAGGAGCGCAAGCAGAAGTACGAGTTCGCCTCCTACCGCAAGGACGACCTGGCCTTCGAGACGAAGAAGGACAACGCCTGGAACTTCGACGGGAACTACGAGAACCTCGCGGGCAAGACGGTCTCCGTCGGCAACGGCACCAACCAGGAGAAGATCCTCCTGGAGTGGAAGTCCAAGTTGGCGAAGGAGGGCAAGAAGCCGCTCACCGTCAAGTACTTCCAGGAGAGCAACAGCATCTACCTGGCGCTGAGCAGCGGCAAGATCGACGCCTACTTCGGCCCCAGCCCCAACCTCGCCTACCACGCGGCCAAGACCGCCGGCACGCCCCAGGCGACCCGTATCGCGGGCCAGTTCTCCGGCGCCGGTGAGACCCTCCAGGGCCTGATCGCCGCGACCGCGAAGAAGGACAGCGGCCTCGCCGAGCCGCTCGCCGAGGCCATCAACCACCTGATCGACAACGGCCAGTACGCCGAGTGGCTGAAGGCCTGGAACCTCTCCAACGAAGCCGTGGAGAAGTCCGAGGTCAACCCGCCCGGCCTGCCGCTCACCAACTCCTGATCATCCGTCACCCCATCCGCACGACAAGCCCGTTGACTGAGGAGAGGACTCCGCCCCCGTGGCCCACCAGACCGACTTCCACGGGGGCGGAGTCCCGCTCGCACCGGACCCGTCGGTCCTCGACAACGCCGTCTGGACCTCCCTCGACGGCCCGCACGCCCCCTTCGCCGAACGGGTCGGCAGCGCCGCCTGCTATCCCGCCGACGTCTACGCCTTCGCCGCCCTCGCCGATCCCGAGGACCCGGCCGCCTGGGCCGACCTGCACACGCTCGTCGGCGCGGGTGCCGTCGTCCGGGTCAAGCCGGTCGACCGGGTCCCCGACGGCTGGGAGGTGCTCGGTGGCGGACAGGGCGTCCAACTGGTGGACACCGGCGTCCAGGCCGAGCCCGCCCCCGAAGCGGTGCCACTCGGGCTCGACGACGTCCCCGAGATCCTGGACCTCGTCGCCCTCACCCGACCGGGCCCCTTTCTGAAGCGGACCATCGAACTGGGCACCTATCTCGGCATCAGGGACGGCGGACGGCTGATCGCCATGGCCGGGGAAAGGATCCACCCGCCTGGCTGGACCGAGATCAGCGCCGTCTGCACCGACCCCGCGTACCGCGGCCGGGGCCTCGCCACCCGGCTGGTCCGCGCCGTCGCCGCCGGCATCCGCGAACGCGGCGACACCCCTTTCCTGCACGCCTCCGTGGACAACCTCCCGGCGATCCGGCTCTACGAGTCCCTCGGCTTCACCCTGCGCCGCAGCTCCACCATCCGCACGGTCCGGAGCCCGGGAACACCTCCCGCGAGGACCGTACGAACTTCCTAGGAAGGTACCCACCCGTGTCCCCAGCAGCGCCCACCCCCTCCTCCTCCACCGCGCCCACCTCCGAACTGCACCTCGCGGTCGCCCTCGACGGCACCGGATGGCACCCCGCCTCCTGGCGCGAGCCGACCGCCCGCCCCCGTGAGGTGTTCACCGCCAGGTACTGGGCCGACCTCGTCGCCGAGGCCGAGCGCGGACTGCTCGACTTCGTGACCCTGGAGGACGGCCTCGGCCCGCAGTCCTCGCACTTCCTCGACCCCGACGAGCGCACCGACCAGGTCCGCGGCCGCCTCGACGCCGTCCTGATCGCGGCCCGGATCGCCCCCCTCACCCGGCACATAGGCCTCGTGCCGACCGTCGTGGCCACCCACACCGAGCCCTTCCACATCTCCAAGGCGATCGCCACCCTCGACCACGTGAGCTCCGGCCGCGCCGGCCTCCGCGTGCAGATCACCGCCCGGCCGAACGAGGCGGCCCACTTCGGCCGCCGGGCGATCCCCCGCATCGAGGCCTACGACAGCCCGGACGCCCGGGAGACGGTGAGCGAGCTGTTCGACGAGGCCGCCGACCACGTCGAGGTCGTGCGCCGCCTCTGGGACAGCTGGGAGGACGACGCCGAGATCCGGGACACGGCCACCGGCCGGTTCATCGACCGCGACAAACTGCACTACATCGACTTCGAGGGCCGCCACTTCAGCGTCAAGGGGCCCTCCATCACCCCCCGTCCGCCGCAAGGCCAGCCCGTCGTGACCGCGCTCGCCCATGACACCGTCCCCTACCGGCTGGTGGCCCGCCAGGCCGACATCGGCTACGTCACCCCGCACGACACCGGCCAGGCGCGCGCGATCGTCGCCGAGATCCGCGCGGAGCAGGCGTCCGCCGGGCGCGCCGACGAGCCGCTGCACCTCTTCGGGGACCTGGTGGTCTTCCTCGACCACGACCCGGCCGAGGCGGCGTCCCGCCGGGAACGCCTCGACACACTCGCGGGCGAGCCGTACACGAGCGACGCCCGGATCTTCACCGGCAGCCCGGCCCAACTGGCGGACCTGTTGCAGGAGTTGGCGAGCGCCGGGCTGTCCGGCTTCCGGCTGCGCCCCGCCGTGCTCGGCCACGACCTCCCGGCGATCACCCGAGGCCTGGTACCCGAACTGCAACGCCGAGCCGCCTTCCGACGCGGCTACGAGGCCGACACCCTGCGGGGCCTGCTGGGCCTGGCCCGCCCCGCCAACCGCTACGCCGCCGCGACGGCCTGAGCCGGACGGGAGACCCACCCCCATGAGCAAGCCCCTGAAGCAGATCCACCTGGCCGCCCACTTCCCCGGCGTCAACAACACCACCGTCTGGAGCGACCCCGAGGCCGGCAGCCACATCGACTTCAGCTCCTTCGCGCACTTCGCGCGCACCGCCGAACGCGCCAAGTTCGACTTCCTGTTCCTCGCGGAGGGCCTGCGGCTGCGCGAACAGGGCGGAAAGATCTACGACTTGGACGTCGTCGGCCGCCCCGACACCTTCACCGTCCTCGCCGCGCTCGCCGCCGTCACCGAGCGCCTCGGACTGACCGGCACCATCAACTCCACCTTCAACGAGCCCTACGAGGTGGCCCGCCAGTTCGCCAGCCTCGACCACCTCTCCGACGGGCGCGCCGCCTGGAACGTGGTCACCTCCTGGGACGCCTTCACCGGCGAGAACTTCCGCCGGGGCGGCTTCCTGCCGCAGGAGGAGCGCTACTCCCGGGCCAAGGAGTTCCTGGCCACGGCCACCGAACTCTTCGACTCCTGGGACGGGGACGAGATCGTCGCCGACCAGGAGTCGGGCGTCTTCCTGCGGGACGCCAAGGCCGGGGCCTTCGTCCACACCGGCCGGCACTTCGACATCGAGGGCCGGTTCAACGTCCCGCGCTCACCCCAGGGCAGGCCCGTGATCTTCCAGGCGGGAGACTCGGAGGAGGGCCGCGAGTTCGCCGCGTCGAGCGCCGACGCCATCTTCAGCCGGTACGCGACCCTGGACGCGGGGCGGGCCTTCTACAGCGACGTCAAGAACCGCCTCGCCCGCCACGGCCGCCGTCACGACCAGCTGTTGATCCTGCCCGCGGCCACCTTCGTCCTGGGCGACACCGACGCCGAGGCCGCGGAACTCGCCAGGGAGGTACGCCGGCTCCAGGTCAGCGGCGCCACCGCCATCAAGCACCTGGAGTTCGTCTGGAACCGGGACCTGTCCTCCTACGACCCCGACGGCCCCCTCCCCGACATCGACCCGAACACCGGGGACACGCACATCTCCAAGGGCCGCGCCCAGGTGCGGATGTACCGCGACCCGCTCGCCACGGCCCGGGAGTGGCGGGAGCTGGCCGCCGCCAACGGCTGGTCCATCCGCGACCTCGTCATCGAGACCGGCAACCGCCAGAACTTCGTCGGCTCGCCCGAGACCGTCGCGCGGACCATCAACGACTACGTCCAGTCCGACGCCGCCGATGGTTTCATCCTCGTCCCCCACATCACTCCCACCGGCCTCGACCCCTTCGCCGACAAGGTCGTCCCCCTCCTCCAGGAACAGGGCGTCTTCCGCACGGACTACGAGGGCACGACCCTCCGCGACCACTTGGGCCTGGACCCACTGCCCCGCTCGTAGTTCCCGACGGGCCGGACCGTCGTCGGCCGGGTCATGCGGAGCATCCGTGAGGTCGCCGTGAGGACGTCGCATACTGACATTCCGTCAGTTCTTGTGCGGAACCCATTTCTGGGAGGAATGGCGATGACCACACGGATGCTCCTGCGCTCGGGCCATGTCGTCAGCATGGACCCGGCCGTAGGCGACCTGCCCCGAGGCGACATCCTCATCGAGGACGGCACGATCACGGCGGTCGAGCCGGAGATCGACGCGGACGTGGACGCCGAGGTGCTCGACATGACCGGCCGTATCGTCGTCCCCGGCTTCGTCGACACCCACCGCCACACCTGGGAGGCCCCGATCCGGGGTTGCGCTCCCGACGCCACCCTCGACGACTACTTCGTCGACGTCCTCGACACCTTCGCGCCCGTCTTCACCCCGGAGGACGTGTACGCGGGCAACCTGGCCGGCACCCTGGAGTGCCTCAACGCGGGCATCACCACCCTCGTCGACTGGTCCCACATCAACAACACGCCCGAGCACCCGGACGCCGCGATCCAGGCGCTGAAGGAGACCGGCATCCGGGCCCAGTACGCGTACGGCAGCGCCAACACCTCCCTCGCCGACTACTGGTTCGACAGCACGATCGCGGTACCCGGCGACGACGTGCGCCGGATCCGTGCCGAGCACTTCGCCTCCGACGGGGGCCTGCTCACCATGGCCCTGGCCACCCGGGGCCCCGGCTTCTGCACCGACGACGTGGTCCAGCAGGAGTGGGGCCTCGCCCGCGAACTGGGCATCCCGATCACCGTGCACGTCGCCATGGGGCGCCTCGCCGGCCGCTTCGGCATGGTGAGGCGACTGCACCAGATGGGCCTCCTCGGCCCCGACACGACCTACGTCCACTGCTGCTACCTCGGTGAGGACGAGTGGCGGATGGTGGCCGACAGCGGCGGAACGGTCTCCATCGCCGCCCAGGTGGAGACCCAGATGGGGCACGGCTGGCCGCCGGTGTCACAGGCGCTCGAACACGGACTGCGGCCGTCCCTGAGCATCGACGTCGTCACCACCGTGCCCGGCGACATGTTCACCCAGATCCGCGCCGCCTTCGGCGCCGAACGCGCCCGCGTCAACGCCGACTGCTGGCAGGCCAACCTGCCCGTCCCCGCCAGCATGTTGACGGCGCGTCAGATGTTGGAGATCGCCACGCTCAACGGCGCCCACGTGGCCGGCCTGGAGGACCGTACCGGCTCCCTCACCCCGGGCAAGCGCGCCGATGTCGTGGCCCTCGACGCCACCGCCCTCAACATGGCGCCCGTGCACGACGCGACCGCCGCCGTGACGCTCGGCGCGGACGTCTCCAACGTGGAGACGGTCATCGTCGACGGCGTGATCCACAAGCGCGACGGCAGGCTGCTCGCCGACGTCGACCGGGCCCGTCGCCTGGTCGAGGAGTCACGCGACCGGCTGCTCGCGGCCGTGGCGTCCGGGAAGCGCGCCGCCTGACGAACCGTGCGACACCCGGACCGCCGAGGCCCCCGACCGCGCACGGCGGTCGGGGGCCTCGGCGGTCCGCGGTCATCGGCGAGGCGGGTCGGGGGTGTCGGTGCCGGCCGGCTCGGTGCGAACGACGTCGCGGGCCGTGCCGCCGTCAGTCCTCGCGCGGCCAGTTCTCGGCATCGAACATCCAGCGCTGCTTCTCCAACTCGTAGGTCAGCGAGATCAGCAGGTCCTGGGTGACCTTGTCGGCCTCCTCGGTCGCCTCGATCCGCTCCCGCAGCCGCCCGATCGCCGCCTCCAGTGCCTCGACCAGCATCCGGACGACCTCGGTGTCCCGCAGCCAGCCCTCCTTCGGCCCCTGCAGGTCGAACCGTGCCGCCACGGTCTCCGGCCGGCCGTCCGGCGAGACCCCGATGGCGGCCGCGCGTTCGGCGACCTGATCGGCGTAGGACCGTGTCGTGGACACCACCTCGTCGAGCTGGAGGTGGATCGAGCGGAACCTCGGTCCCACGATGTTCCAGTGGGCCTGCTTACCGATCAGCGAGAGCCCCAGCAGATCCACCAGGCTCTCCTGCAGCGCGTCGCCCGCGATCCGGCGGGCGGGCTCGGGAAGCGTGCTCCTCACCATCGTCATCTACGCGTCACTCCTCATCGCTTCGTTCCGGCGAGTGCCTCGTGCCGAGCGGCGTCGGCGCTCCCGGTTCTGCGGAGCAGGTCGGTGCGTTCCTCCTCGCCCATGCCGCCCCACACGCCGGCCGTCTGCCCGTTGCCGAGCGCCCACATCAGGCACTCGCGGCGCACCGGGCAGCGGCCGCAGACACGTTTGGCGGCGGCGACGTCGTCCAGCGCCGGTCCTGTAGAGCCCACGGGGAAGAACAGTTCGGGGTCCTCTCCCACGCAGGCCGCTCTCCGCAACCACTCCATGCGGGGCCGGGTGCCCAGCGCGGACGACGGAAAACGCGGGCTCAGCGACCCAGTACGCCGTCCACGAACTCCTTGACGTCCGTGAGTACTTCGTCCCGGTTCGTCTCGTTGAACACCTCGTGCCGGGCGCCCGGGTAGACGCGCTCGGTCCACTCGGTGCCCCGCAGATCCTCGATCCCCGTACGGCTGCCCGGCAGCGGCACGATCCGGTCGTCGTCGCCGTGCAGCCACAGCAGCGGCAGCGGACCGAGGGACCCGCCCTTCGAGATCGTCTCCAGGGCGCGGTCGATGGCCTCCAGCGTCGGCCGCTTGAACGGGCCGTGCCACACCAGCGGATCCTTCGCGTACGCGGCACCGACCGCCATGTCCCGCGAGAGCAGCTTCGGATCGAGCGGCACCTCCGGCACCTCGGGCGGCGCGAGCAGCGCCCGCAGCGGCTCCCAGATCCCGATCAGCGGCCCGGACAGCACGACCGCCGCGAGCCCGGCACCGTACCGCTGGGCGTACCGCGCGCCGATCAGACCGCCCATGGAGTGACCGATCAGCACCACCGGCAGCCCCGGGTACGCCGCCCGCGCCAGCACCTCCACGGCGTGCAGATCGGTGACCACGGCCTCGAAGTCCTCGATCAGCACCCGTTCGCCCGCCGACCTGCCGTGCCCCATGTGGTCGGGGCCGAACACCGCCGCGCCGTGCCGCACCAGCGCGTCGGCCACATGCTCGTACCGGCCGATGTGCTCCCCGTAGCCGTGCACCAGGAGCACGACGTACCGCGCCCCCTCGCACGGCCATTCCCTCGCGGTGACACCGCCCCGCGTACCGGCGAAGCTGTGCTCGCGCGAGTCGGCCATGACTCCTCCAACTACGTCGGTGAAGGTACCCGGGGGATCTTGCCAGCCCACCGGACGCTGGTCCATGGGCCGTCCGGGGCCAAAGCGCCACCCCGACGGCGGGGCAGGGGACGCGGCGGCGGCAGGGTCAACTGGCGAGACGGTCCTGTCGGCCGCCGATAGGTGCGCATAGCATCGGACCCCGCATGAACACGATGACTCTCTGGCACCTGTCCACGGCCGAGTTCGCGGCCCTCGCCTTCGCCGCCCTGCTCGTCGGCTTCTCCAAGACCGCCGTGAGCGGTGCCAACACGGTCAGCCTCGCGATCTTCGCGGCCGTCCTGCCCGCCCGCGCCTCGACCGGCGTCCTCCTGCCGATCCTCATCGTCGGCGACGTCCTCGCGGTGCTCACCTACCGCAGGCACGCCCACTGGCCCACGCTCTGGAAGCTCTTCCCGGCGGTGGGCGCGGGCGTCCTCCTCGGCACGCTGTTCCTGGTCTGGGCCGACGACGGAATCGTCCGCACCTCCATCGGCGCGATCCTGCTGCTGATGGCGGCCGTCACGATCTGGCGCCGCCGCACGGCCGAGCAGGACGACGAACCCGACGCGATCACCACCCGCGCCGGCCGCGCGAAGGCCCGCTCGTACGGCGTCCTCGGCGGCTTCACCACGATGGTCGCCAACGCCGGTGGCCCCGTGATGTCCATGTACCTGCTCTCGGCGGGCTTCCGGAAGCTCGGCTTCCTGGGCACCTCGGCGTTCTTCTTCCTCATCGTCAACGTCTCCAAGGTCCCCTTCAGCGTGGGCCTCGGCCTCATCGACGCGCACTCGCTCCTGCTGGACGTCGCGCTCGCCCTCTTCGTCGTACCGGGCGCGTTCCTCGGCAAGTGGGCGGTGAACCGCATCAACCAGAAACTGTTCGAACAACTGGTGATCGCGGCGACGATCGTCGGCGGCCTGCAACTACTCCTCCGCTGACCCTGAAAGCACGGGGCGCAGCCCCGGCTTTTCAGGCGTCCCCCTGGTCACCCCGCAACCGAGGCGCCCACGCCCCCGCGTCGACCGCCTCCCCACCCCCCTCCACGACGCCGGCCAAACGACGCGCCCACGCTCCCACTCCCGCCAGATCGACCCCGTAGGGTCGCGGCCGCCCGCTCCCGGCGCCCCACTCCTCCACCGCCCCGGCCCCGCGCCGCAGCAGCCGCGCCCCGCCCTTGGCGTTGCCGCGCGCCGAGTGCGTGAGCCCCACCGCGAGCTGGGCGAGACCGCGCCACAGCGCGCGCTCCTCGTCCGGACCGGACTTCCAGGCGTCCTCGAAGACCTCGTGCGCGTGGAACGGCTTCCCCGCGTCCAGCAGCGCCTGCGCCTCGACGACCGTCTCCTCGGGGTCACGCACCACCCCCTCCGGCTGCCGCTCCACCCCCGGCGCCCCGTACGGCAACGGGCGCCCCAGCCCGTCCCGGGGCCGCGCGCTCCGCGCCCGCCCCTCCTCGTCCCGGTCCCGCTCCGGCGCCGTCCCGTCCTGCGCTGTCCCGCTCATGCCTCGATTGTCCCTCGTCGCTCACCGGCCACGGGGCAGTGGCCGACGTACGGTAAAGTTCTCAGTGCGCGATCACGCGGTTCTCCGCGGACAGCGCACCGGGACGTGGCGCAGCTTGGTAGCGCACTTGACTGGGGGTCAAGGGGTCGCAGGTTCAAATCCTGTCGTCCCGACTTGAAAGAGTCGCGGATCAAGGGGCTGTTTCGGATCACTCCGAAACAGCCCCTTGATTGTGTCTACGGGGGAGAACTTTCGATGTTCGGGATCATCAGGCCATGCCGTCATCGTCTGGGCGAGGGCATGCGCACCGAGTGGATGGCGCACCTGTGCGGGCTGTGCCTGGCGCTGCGCGGCGAGTACGGGCAGTTCGCGCGGGTGGCCACCAACTACGACGGTCTGATCGTCTCGGTGCTGACCGAGGCGCAGTCGGAGCGCACCGGGGACTGGCGGCGCGACGCCGGTCCCTGCCCGCTGCGCGGGATGCGGTCGGCGAACGTGGCGCAGGGCGAGGGCGCGCGGCTGGCGGCGACGGTCTCGTTGGTGCTGGCGGCGGCGAAGATACGTGACCATGTGGCCGACGGCGACGGCCTGTTGGGACGCCGCCCGGTGACGCTGGCGGCACGCCGCGTCGCTCACGGCTGGGACCGCGCGGGCGCCGCGGGCGGCGAACGACTCGGCTTCGACACCGAGGTCATGCTCGCCGCGGTCGAACGCCAGCCGGAGATCGAGCGGACGACCGGGCCCGGTGGCTCGCTGCTGAGGGTCACGGAGCCCACGGAGACGGCGACCGCCGCGGCCTTCGCCCACACCGCCGTGCTCGCCGACCGCCCGGCCAACGCCGGACCGCTGGCGGAGGCGGGCCGTCTCTTCGGTCGCCTGGCGCACCTGCTGGACGCGGTGGAGGACCTCGACGCCGACGAGGCGTCCGGCGCGTGGAACCCGATCGCCGTGACGGGCGCGGACCGCGCCGAGGTGCGCCGTCTCTGTGACGACGCCGTCCACGGGATCCGACTGGCCCTGTCCGACACCGAGTTCGTCGACGGCCGGCTGGCCCAGGCGCTTCTGGGCGACGAGCTGCAGCGTGCCGTCGACCGCGTCTTCGACCCCCGGCACCGCCACCACCAGCGCCGCCACCAGGCACGGGGCCCGCGCATGCTGCCCTGGCTGGGGCGCCGGAACATGACGGATCCGTCCACGGAGACCGTCACAGGCGAGACCTGCGGCGTCGGGGTGCTCGCGGGCGCGGCCCCGGAGGGCGCCGCGACGGCGTCGGGACGGCCGCGGGAAGGGGAGTGCCGGCGCTGTGGCCGCTGGCGCCAGCTGTGCGGCCGGTGCGGGCTGTGCCTCAGCTGCTGCACCTGCGACGAGGACGCCGACCCGGGCGAAGGGGAGCCCTGGCAGTTCGGCGAGGGAAACCGCGGCGGCGGCTCGGGCCAGAACGGCTCCGGGGGTGACGGCTGGTTCGGCGGCCAGGGCAGCGGCAACTCGGGCGGATCCTCCGGTGGGTCCGGCGGGTCCGGTGGGTCTGGTGGGTCTGGTGGGTCTGGCGGTTCCGGCGGTGGTTCGGGTGACGGCTGCGGCGGTGGCTGCTGCAACCCGTGCAAGTGCTGCTGCGACTGCTGCGACTGAACAGTTGATCCAGCTCAACCGTGTCGACGCCGCGTCTCGTGCACATGGCGGCCCAGCAGCGCGCCGCCGAACACCACGAAGCCGACGCCGATGAGCCAGGACTGGACGATCAGAACGGTGCCGACCGCCCCATAGGTGATCGCGTTGCTCACGATCAGTGGTGAGAACACCTGGTCCGAGAACCAGCGCAGGCCACCCAGGCCCGCCATCGTGGCCACCGCGCCCGGGAGCAGGGCGCCCCACGGCACCCGCTCGCCCAGCAGGAAGTGCTGGCCCCACCAGAAGAACAGCACCCCGAGCAGCGAGACGAGCATGATCCGCACGGCCGACTGTGCCGCCCCGTCCCGCAGGAGCGCCCCGCTCCGCGTCTCGGCCAGCAGGTATCCCGTGAGCGCGGCGAGCCACACGACGCGGCGCCACACATGGTGCCAGGGGCCGGCGGGCACCTCCCAGATCCTCTCGTAGCCGTTCTGCACACTCGCGGCGAAGGTGACGCCGAACAGCGCGACGAGCAGCCCACTGAGGACGCTGGTCGCGCTCAGCACCCTGCGAGGTGTGGCGAACAGTTCGAGCACCGCGTCCGCCGGGCGCCCGGACAGGCTCATCGCGTCGATCACCCACAGGGCGAAGCCCCGTTCCTGGATGGGGAGCGCCGCCGCCACGACGATCAACAGGGGGACCAGCGTCACGAGGCCGAACGCGGAGAACCCCATGGCCCGGTGCAGCAGTTCCAGTTCCTTCCCGTGCTCCCAGAGCCGTCCGACGGCCGAGGCGTGCCACCGGGCGCGCAGTCGATGGTGGCGCGGCCGGACCTGCGGTCGATGGTGGTGCGGCCGCGGCTCCCGCGCGGAGCCGGGGCCGGAGCCGGAGGGGTCCGTCACGTGTGCCTCACTTCCCGGTGCTCCCGGAGGGGCGGGACGGGGCCATCGCCCAGCGGATGGTCCGCGTCACGGCCTGGCCGGTGGGGCGTACGGCGAGGTTCTCGACGACCGGCACGTGGGGCAGCCACAGCATGCCGCGGGCCCAGTGCGGGAGCAGTGCGACGGCGTTCACGGCCAGGGCGCCGTAGAAGGGCCGTACCGCGAGGGGCAGGGGAGGCTGGAACAGCAGGAAGCGGGCGGCGGCCCTGGCCTCGGGCGTGGCCCGCAGCTCGGGCCGGTAGGCGAGCAGGCGCTCGGACAGCTCGCGGCGGTCACGCGGCGGGTCGGCCACCCCCAGCGCCTCCGCGACGCGTGCGGTGTCGGCGACATAGGCGTCGTAGCCGTCGGCGTCCAGTGGGTGGGCTCCGTAGCGCTCGTGGGCCCGCAGGAAGCTGTCCGTCTCGGCGGCGTGCACCCAGCCGAGCAGATGCGGATCGGCCGCGTGGTAGGGGACCCCCTCGCCCGTCGCCCCCCGGATCCGCTCGTGGATGCCACGGACGCGATCGACCGCGCGCTGGGCGTCCGCGGCGGTGCCGTAGGTGGTCATGGCCAGGAAGGTGCTGGTGCGCTGCAGGCGGCCCCACGGGTCGCCGCGGTAACCGGAGTGCCCGGCCACGGCCGCCATGGCGAGCGGGTGGAGGGACTGCAGCAGCAGTGCGCTCAACCCGCCGATGAACATCGAGGCGTCACCGTGCACCGTGCGGATCGGACGGTCGGGCCCGAACCAGCGCGGTCCGGGGGTGTCGTGTATACGGGCCCGTACCGCCGGTCCGTCGGGCCCGGCGACACGGCGGAACAGGGCCTGGCTCAGTTGGTCACGGACTACGGTCAGCACGCTCGGCCTCCCCTCTTCTTCTGCCAGTGTCCGACACACCATCCCGAAACGGGGCATAATGGCGCGTCCTGTCGGCGGGGCCTGTGTCGAGCGGGGGAGGCGGTTGCAGGGGGAGGGGCCGCCCAGTACCGCTCGGCCTTCGCCGGCACTCCGGTCACGGTGACGTCCGCCCGTACATCCCGTACACCCATACGCAGGCACGCCAGGAGCTACTGTCACGCGCATGGTCGAACACGATGTTCTCCGTGCCACTCGCGAGGCATACGACGCCGCTGCCGCCACCTACGCGCAGCTGTTCCACGACTCGCTGCGTGAACGTCCCCTGGAACGGGCGCTGTTGAGTGCCTTCGCCGAGATGGTCAGGGTGACCGGAGAGGGCCGGGTCGCCGACCTGGGGTGCGGGCCCGGCCATGTCACCGCTCATCTGGCCGAGTTGGGGCTGGCGGCGTTCGGGATCGACGCCTCTCCCGCGATGATCGAACTGGCTCGGCGGGCCCACCCGGGGCTGCGGTTCGACGTGGGCTCGATGGCCGCGTCGGACATCCCCGACGGCGAGCTGGACGGCGTACTCGCCCGATGGTCCGTCATCCACACGCCACCTCGTGAACTCCCCGCCGTCCTGGCCGAGTTCCACCGGATACTGGCACCCGGCGGTCACCTGCTGATCGGCTTCTCGGCGACCGAGGGCCCGGCTCACCCCACGCAGGTCTTCGACCACGCCGTCGCGCCCGCCTACCGGTGGTCGCCCGATCACCTCGCAGCGCTGCTGCGCGAGGCGGGACTGGCCGAAGCGGCCCGGCTGGTGCGCGAGCCGGAGCCCACCGACGCACGGCAGTTCCAGGAGGTCCATCTGCTCGCCCGCAAGGACCCGACCGCGCCCGCCTGACGGGACGGCGGGCCTTCGGAGGGGCCCGTGTTCGGCCGGATGCGGTCTGTGCACGGAGAGGTGAACGCCAGTAGTTTGTGCGACCGTCGCGTCCTGGGGGGTCTCGTGAACGGTCTCCGTGCGGTCATCGTCTGCCTTGTGATCACGTGTGCCGCGGGGACGCCACCCGCCGCCCTGGCCTCACCCGCCGCCCCGCCGTCATCCGCCGTGGGCGGGGCGCCGGCCGCGAGGCCGAGCTGGTCGGCGCTGGCGGTGCCGGCGGCGACCCCACCGATGGCCGTGGCCGATCTCGCCGCCCGCGGGCCGCGCGAGGCGTGGGCGACCGGGTCCGAGCACGCCGCCGACGGGCCCCGGCCCACGCTGTACCGGTGGGACGGCACGACCTGGAGCCGTGACACCACCTTCCCCGGCGCCGACGAAGTGGGCCGGCTCGGCAGGGTGCAGTTCGTCGACGACGAGGTGTGGATCCTCCACGAACGCGCCGGGGCGGGGGAGATCCTGCGCAGGTCGGCGGGCGCGTGGAGTGCCGTACCGCTGCCGCAGACCCTGCGCGTCCACCAGGACTTCACCGCCGTACCGGGCGCGACGTGGGTGGTCGGCGAGGACGACACCGGACCGAAGGTACTGCGCCACGACGGCTCCGGCTGGACCGCGCAGCCCACCCCGGACGGTGTGCTCTACCTGATGGGAATCACCGCGCGCACCGCCGACGACGCCTGGGCCTGGGCGGACACCACCACCGGCACCACCGTCCTGCACTGGGACGGCACGGCGTGGCGCGACGCGAACGTGCCGCTGCCGCCGAACAGCAACGTGCACACCCTCCTGCTCGAACCGTCGGGCCGGGTCACCCTCGGCGGCAGCCAGTACACCGACGGCGCGGCCACCACCTACCTGATGACCTTCGACGGGCGCACCTGGCGCACCTCCCACCCACCGCTGGGCGACACCTCCACCGAGGGCATGGTGCGCGGCCCGGACGGCGCGCTGTGGCTGCCCGTGCGCAGCGACCGCGCGTTCCAGTCGAAGTACGCGCGGGTGGAAGGGCGGCGCACCACCTACTCCTACGGTCCCGAGCGCACGAACGCGATCGTCGTCAGACCGCAGGCCCTGGCGAAGGCCGGGCCCGCGCTGCTGGCCTTCGGGACCGTCGAGATCTACGGCTCCAAACCGAACCTGATGAGCGAGCGGCTGGGAGGCTGACCGTGGCACGCCGACTTCTCGTCACCGCTTTCGCCGCCACCCTGGCCTTCCTGGTCCTCATGACGGCGGCCACGGCGGACACCCTGTCCTGGCGACACGTTCCGGTCCCGGCACAGGTGCGCCCCCAGGCCGGGCTGAACGAGGCCGTGGCGTTCGGGCCGGACCGGGCGTGGGCGGTGGGCGCCGACGCCGTCGGCCGCGAGGCGCCGGGCTTCCCGCTGGTCCTGCGCTGGGACGGAACCGCCTGGCAGCGCCACGCGCTGACCGGGATCGGCTGGCAGGGAGAGCTGCTGTCCGTCGCCGCGACCTCACCGACCGAGGTCTGGGCGGTCGGCCGCGACGCGGCGGGCGGCGCCCGGCTGCTCCGCCACGACGGCACCGCCTGGCGCGAGAGCCGCCCGCCGAGCGGTGTCGTCCTGACCAAGGCGGTCGCCGGGGGAGGCGAGACCTGGCTGATCGGCTCCCGGGACGGCGCCCAGGTACTGCTGCGCCGGGACGGACGCGGCTGGCGCGACCTGCCGGTGCCGCCGGGAGCGGTGTACGGCCTGCACATCCTGGCGGCCGACGACGTCTGGGCCGCCGGCGCCGCCGCCACGGGCGCGGCCGTGTCGCACTGGGACGGCCGGACGTGGCAGCAGACGATCGTGGACGGGTTCCCGCGCTCGGCCGTCGGCAGTGTGCTGGCGGTCTCGCCGACGGAGGTGTGGGCGGGCGGTACGGCCGGGTTCGTCGGCGGGCCCGTGGGCCGGCCGATTCCGCCGCTGCTGGTCCGCTTCGACGGGCAGACGTGGAACCGGGTGACCATGCCCACCGACTTCGGCGGGATCACGTCGATGACGCCCACCACGTCCGGCGCGCTGGGCTGGGTCGCGGTGTCCCGGTCCCAGAAGTGGGGCCCGCCGGGCAGCAATCCGCCGTTCGTCCCCGGGCCGGACCTCCTCGCCTGGGACGGGCAGGCGTTCACCGGGTACGACGAGCCGACGGTGACGGGGGAGGGCGGCTCCTCGCTGCTGCGGCTGGCCCCGGTGCCGGGCACCGGGACGGTGTGGTCGGTCGGCCGCGCCGACGGCCCCGAGGGCACCTTCGCGCCGCGCGTCCTGCGCTACGGCTGACAGCGGAGACGGGGGCCGGCCGGGAGGCGGGGACGGGGGTCCGGAACGGGTCAGGGGACAGGCGGACAAGGGGCCCGGTCACACCCGGGCTCGCCCCGCCACGGGCTGCGGGGTGAAGGAACGCAGCAGGTCGGCGCCGGGCCGGACCATGCCGTAGCTGCCCTCGGGGACCTCGTTCCAGGCGCCGGGCAGATCGCCCAGGGGCTCGGAGACGATGAGCCGGGTCTCGTCGGAGACCTCCCGCAGGAAGGCCAGGTCGGGGTGGAGCGAGCGCAGCGTCTCCACCCGGGTGCTGTAGAACAGCGAGCGTGACGTCTTCTGGCTGGAGTAACGGAAGGCCCACAGCGACTCGCCGTCCGTGACGGCCACCGTCATCTGCAGCGGGTACTCCACCCCGTGCTCGTGCCCGACCTGCTCCACCAGACCCGCCATCCGCGCGACGGCGCCCGGAGGGTCCTCCTCCAGGCCGAAGGTCAGTGCCAGGTAGAACATCAGCTCGGAGTCCGTGGACCCCTCGATGTGGGCGAAGAGCTCCGGGTCGACGGCCAGGGAGAGATCCCGCCGGACCAGGTGGAAGTCGGCGATCGCCCCGTTGTGCATCCACATCCAGCGGCCGTGCCGGAACGGATGGCTGTTGGTCTGCTGCACCGCAGTACCGGTCGAGGCCCGGATGTGGGCGAAGAACAGCGGGGAGCGGACGTGGTCGGCGATCTCCCGCAGGTTGCGGTTGCTCCAGGCCGGACCGATGTCGCGGAAGACCGCCGGGGTCTCCAGATCCGGTGAGTACCAACCGACGCCGAACCCGTCACCGTTGGTGGTCTCCACGCCCAGCCGCGAGTGCAGACTCTGGTCGATGAGGGAGTGCGCCGGCCTGTAGAGAATCGTGTCGAGCAGGATCGGCGTTCCCGAGTAGGCGAGCCACCGGCACATCGACCAACCACCTCCGCCGAGCGGGCCGAACGGGCAACCAGCATTCCCATGGTCGTGCGACCGCCCGTTGATCGCCACACGACGGGACCCACGTGCCCGAGGGCACGCGTCATGCCTGCATGCGTCCCTCCCTGCACGCGTCTTTGCACGCACGCGTCCGTGTGCCCACGCTCAGCTCCGATAACCCCGCAGTTTCCGGTACAGCGTGGCGCGGGCGATGCCCAGGGAGGCCGCCGTGCGGGCCTTGTTGCCGCCGTTGCGGCGCAGGGCCTCCAGGATGGCGGAGCGTTCGGCGTGTTCCATGGGGCTGAGCCGCCGGGCGGCCGGGCCCTCGCGGAGGTGGTCCGGCAGCTCGGCGCGGCGGACGGGGCCCGACGCACGCCGCTGTTCCGTCAACGCCCTTACCACATGGACGAGTTCGGTGACGTTGCCGGGCCACGGATGCCGTTCCAGGGCGCGCAGGGCGTCCAGCGTCCAGGTCAGCGGGGGCTGCCCGGGAGCCGGCTTCGGAGCCAGGGCCGTCAGCAACTCCCTGATGTCCTCAGGGCGTTCACGCAACGCGGGCAGGCTGACCGTGCGGGCGGCCAGGGTGTCCAGGAGCCGCTGGAGGCAGGGGCCCGGGGGCGCTCCGGGGGTGTAGGTGGCCAGCAGGGGGGTGCCCGGATGTGTTTCGAGCAGTGAGTTGAGGGTCGCGGTGTCGGCCTGCGCGAGGCGCTCGGCATGACGGATGAGGAGAGCGTGTCCTTCCTTCAACGCCTCGACGACAGAGCCGAGTTCGCCTTCCGCCGCGTCGACGACCAGCAGCTCGGGGGCGAGTTCGTGGGCGAGGGCGGTCTTGCCGGTGCCGCGTTCGCCGACCAGCAGCAGCGGCTCCGGCGACCTGGCCAGCTCCGTGGCGCGACCGACCGCGTGCCGCCACGGCACCGAGTGCCCGGCCAGCGCCACGACCCCTCGCCCGACCGGCGCGACGGCGTCGGCGCCGAGCGGCTCCAGTACGGCCACCGCGCCGATCACCGCGCCACGGTGCGACACCGGGTCGACCGTCGCGGAACACCGAACCCCGTCCGGAAGCCGGACCCGATACACGCCGGCGTCCGCGCCGGCCCAGACGAGACCTTCGCCCTGCGCGGCCTCCGGCACGTCCGGGTCCGCGCCGCGCCCGACCGGGCCTTCGCCTTGCGCGGTCTCGTGCATGGCTCGTGCATCCGGGTCCGCGCCGGGCCCGACCGGCCCTTCGCCCTGCGCCGTCACCCGCACGTCCGAGTCCGGGCCCGCACCGAGCAGGTCTTCGCCCGCCCCGACCAGGTCTTCGCCAGGCGTCGGTTCCCCCGCCGGGACCGTCACCGCCTGCCCCTCCACGTCCCGCAGCAGCGCGATCACGCCCCGCTCCAACGCCTCCAGCCCCTCCGGTGACAACAGCCGCCCCGCGGCCTCGCTCACCAGCCGGTTGCGGCCGTCGAGGGCGACCACCGCCCGCCCCCGCTCCCGCGCGGCCCGCAGGTACGCGTCCAGCAGGACCCGCTCGGCCGGCCGCGACCGCGCGAGGAGTTCCGCCTCCACGGCACCGGCGGCCGCCTCGGCGAGCGAGGCCCACGGATGCGGCGCGCACTCCGCGCACAACTCGGAGGTGACCGTCACCGTGCCGACCGTCCGCCCGGTCTCCGGCCCGAGCACGGGCACACTGACGGCGGACACGTCCTGCCACAGGTCGAGGAAGTGCTCCGGGCCGTGCACCTCGGCGCGCCGCCGGGTACGCAGCGCCAGCGCCGCGCTGTTGTGGCCGACCACCTGCTCGGAGAGGTCCCCGCGGCACGGATCGCCCGGCACGCGCCCGGCCGCCCACAGCACCCGCAACCGCTCGTCGGTCAGCAGGAGCGCCGTACTCCCGGTACCCACGGCGGGCGCCAGCCGTTCGAGCACCGGCCGCGCGGCCGCCAACAGGTCCGACTCGTCCGGCCGTACGCCACCGCGGTGCTCGCCCTCGGGCCGTACGGGGTCGGGTCGCCGACCCTCGGGCCGTACCCCGTCGTGTCGTACGCCGAAGAACCGGGCCCGCCTCCAGGCGGCGACGATCTCCTCCGGGACCCCGTCCGGCAGTTGGCGTCCTTCGAGGAACGACTGACGGGCCCTGCGCAGCGACGCCAGGGCGGGGGCGACGGGAAGATGCTCAGCGGTGGTCACGACACCACTCACCGTACCCGGCGAGGTTGAACAGGCAACAACCCCCCTGAGCAAACCGCGCGCACTGTCTCATACTGAGACACCCACGCTCCCGCGCCGCCCTCCATGATCGTGAACGGTCGGTGCCCGTCCTCATTCCCTGGAGCGTCTCCCGTGCACACCGTCGCGCCCGAGCCCGATGTCGTGACCGATGTACTGATCGTGGGCAGTGGCCCCGCGGGCGCCTCCGCCGCGCTCGCCCTGAGTACGTACGGCGTCCCCAACATCGTGGTCACCCGCTACGCGAGCCTCGCCGACACGCCCCGGGCGCACATCACCAACCAGCGCACCATGGAGGTACTGCGCGACCTCGGTGTCGAGGACGAGGTCGTCGCGAAGGCCACCCCGCAGCGGCTGATGGGCGACACGACCTTCTGCACCAGCCTCGCGGGGGAGGAGCTGGGCCGGATCCGCTCCTGGGGCAACGACCCGCTCGTCCAGGCCGCGCACGAACTCGCCAGCCCCACCCGCATGTGCGACATGCCGCAGCACCTCATGGAGCCCGTCCTCGTCGACGCGGCCGTGGCGCGCGGCACGAACCTGCGCTTCAGCACCGTCTACAAGTCCTTCGTGCAGGACGACGAGGGCGTCACCGTCACCGTCGAGGACCGGCTGCGCGGCGACGAGTACACCATCCGCGCCAAGTACCTCATCGGCGCCGACGGCGGCCGCTCGCAGGTCGCCGAGGACGCCGGGCTGCCGATGGGCGGTCAGATGGGGGTGGCCGGCAGCATCAACATCGTCTTCGACGCCGACCTGTCGAAGTACACCGCGCACCGCCCGTCCACCCTCTACTGGGTGCTCGCCCCCGGCGCCACGGTCGGCGGTATCGGCGCGGGCCTGGTGCGCTGCGTGCGCCCCTGGAACGAGTGGCTGATCGTCTGGGGCTACGACGTCACCGCGGGCGCGCCCGACCTGACCACCGAGTACGCCGAGTCGATCGTCCGCAGGCTGGTCGGCGACGACGAGATCCCGGTGACCGTCAAGTCGTCGTCGGCCTGGACCGTCAACGAGATGTACGCCGAGACCTACTCGAACGGGCGGGTCTTCTGCGCCGGCGACGCCACCCACCGCCACCCGCCGTCCAACGGCCTCGGCTCCAACACCTCCATCCAGGACGCCTACAACCTGGCCTGGAAGCTCAAACTCGTCCTCGACGGCACCGCGTCCCCCGCGCTGCTCGACACCTACACCGCCGAACGCGCCCCGATCGGCAGGCAGATCGTCACCCGCGCCAACAAGTCCATCGGCGAGACCGCCCCCGTCTTCGAGGCCCTCGACGGGCTCTCCCCGCAGACCCCCGAACAGCTGTGGGCCAACATCGCCGCCCGCAAGGACGACACCGAGGCGGCCGAGAAGCAGCGAGCGAGACTCCGGGAGGCGATCGCGTTCAAGGTGTACGAGTTCAACGCGCACGGCGTCGACCTCAACCAGCGCTACTCCGCGACGAGTTCGGCGGCGGTCGTCCCCGACGGCACGCCGGACCCCGGCTTCGACCGCGACCCCGAGCTGTACCACCAGCCGACGTCCCGCCCCGGCGCCAAACTCCCGCACGCCTGGATCACCGCCGGCACCCGCACCCTCTCCACCCTCGACACCGTCGGCCGGGGCCGCTTCACCCTGCTCACCGGCATCGGAGGCGCCCACTGGCTCCGGGCCGCCGAGTCCCAGGACCTGGAGATCGCCACCGCCGTCATCGGCCCCGGCCAGGAGTACGAGGACCCGTACGGCGACTGGGCACGGCTCCGCGAGACCGCCGACGGGGGAGCGCTCCTCGTACGGCCGGACGGATACGTCGCCTTCCGCCACGCGACGGCGGCCGCGTCCCCGGAGGAGGCCGAGCGACTGCTGACCGACGCGGTCCGGCGGATCCTCGGTCACGCCTGACCGAAGGGGACCGAGACATGACCAGCACCGACGCGAGCGCGGGCGCGAGAACCGGCGCGAGCACGGACGTAAGCACCGGCGCGAGCCGTGACACGGGTACCGGCGCGAGCCAGGCACGCGTACCGGCGCGAACGAGGACGTGAGCAGTGGTATGACCACGGACATGAGCACCGAATTCACCACCCGCATCACCGAGGCGGTCGTCGCCAGCCTCGACGGCACGGCCGATCCACGCCTGCGCGAGCTGCTGGCCGCCCTCACCCGCCACCTCCACGCCTTCGTCCGCGAGACCGAGCCGACGACGGCTGAGTGGGAGCGGGCGATCGCCTTCCTCACGGCCACCGGGCAGGCCTGCACGGACACCCGGCAGGAGTTCGTCCTCCTGTCGGACGTCCTCGGCGTCTCGATGCTCGTCGAGACGATCAACAGCGACGACCGCACGGGCGCGACCGAGTCGGACGACCGCGCGGGCGCGACCGAGTCGACGGTCCTCGGCCCGTTCCACATGACCGAGTCCCCGGTCCGGGAACTCGGCGCCGACATCGACCTGGTCGGCGGCGGCGAACCGTGCGTGATCAGCGGACGCGTGCTGTCCGCGGACGGCACCCCGCTGCCCGGCGCGCTCCTCGACGTCTGGCAGGCGAGCGCCGAGGGCTACTACGACGTCCAGCAGCCCGACGTCCAGCCGGCGGGCAACGGCCGCGGACTCTTCACGGCGGACGACGAGGGCCACTTCTGGTTCCGCACCTGTGTGCCGAGCCCGTACCCCATCCCCACGGACGGCCCGGTCGGCGACCTCCTGCGGGCCACGGCCCGGCACCCCTACCGCCCGGCCCACATCCACTTCATCGTCTCGGCCGAGGGACACACCCCGGTCACCACGCACATCTTCGTCGCCGGCAGCGAGCACCTCGACTCGGACGCGGTCTTCGCGGTGAAGGAGAGCCTCGTCCAGGACTTCACGGAGACCGACGACCCGTCGCTGGCACGGCGCTTCGGCATCCCGAACCCGTTCCGCCACGCCCGCTTCGACCTCGTGCTCAACACCTCGGACGCGCCGGGCGCGCGCGCCCCGGAGGGGGCGTGAGCGCGATGGAGTTCGTGTACGAGGCTCAGCCCGCGCGGGTCGTGATGCGCCCCGGCGCGGCGGTGACGGCAGTGCCGGGGGAGGCCGAACGGCTCGGACTGCGCAGCCTGTTGGTGGTCTGCGGACCGAGGGGCGCCGAGACCGCGCGGGCTGTCGCGGAGGCGCTCGGCACCGCGTGCGCCGGAGTGTTCGCAGGGGCCCGCCAGCACGTCCCGGTGGAGGTGGCCGACGAGGCGGTACGCCTCGCACGGGCCACGGACGCGGACGGTTGCGTCGCGGTCGGCGGTGGCTCCGCGATCGGACTGGGCAAGGCGATCGCGCTGCGCACCGAACTGCCGCTGATCGCCGTGCCGTCCACCTACTCCGGCTCCGAGATGACCCCGGTCTGGGGCCTGACCGAGCACGGCGCCAAGCGCACCGGCCGCGCCCCGACGGTCCTGCCGCGCAGCGTCGTCTACGACCCCGAACTCACCCTCTCCCTCCCGGTGCCCCTCTCCGTGACCAGCGGTGTCAACGCCGTCGCCCACGCCGCCGAGGCCCTCTACGCGCCGGACGCCTCGCCGCTGGTGTCGCTGACGGCGGAGGAGGGCGCCCGCGCCATGGTCGGCGCGCTCCCCGGCGTGGCGGCCGACCCCGGGGACCTGGAGCCGCGCGGCCGCGCGCTCTACGGCGCATGGCTCTGCGGCACCGCGCTCGGCGCGACCACGATGGGCCTGCACCACAAGCTGTGCCACGTCCTCGGGGGCACGTTCGGGCTGCCGCACGCCGAGACCCACACGGTGGTCCTCCCGTACGTCCTCGCGTACAACGCCCCGGCGGCGCCCGAGGCGATGACGGCGCTCGGCCGGGCGCTCACCACCGACAACGCGGCACAGGCCCTCCGGGACCTCTCCGGCAGCCTCGGAGCCCCCCGCTCCCTGGCGGAACTCGGCCTGGCCGAAGCGGACTTGGCGACGGCCGCTGCCCAGGTGACGGCACAGGCGTACGCCAACCCGCGCCCGATCACGACGGCGGACGCCCTGGAGATCCTGAGAGCGGCGCACGCCGGCGACCGGCCTCCGGTGTGGACCTGAACCGACGACGAGAGCCGGCGCGACGAGAACCGACGACGAAAACCGACGACGAGAACCGACGACGAGAACCGAAAGGTGAACACCATGCCCCTCGGACTGCTCCGGCGGCGACGCAGGAATGCCCCCGGAGGCGCCGCGGGCGCCACGTTCCCGGTGCCGGACGGCGCGGGTGTCGTCCTCCGTGAGGTGCTGGACCCCGTGAACCAGCCCATGGGGGCGGCCGATGTGACGGTGACGGAGCTGAGCAGCCACCGCGTCGCGGCACGCGGCGCCACCGACCCGTACGGCTTCTTCACGGCCGCCCTGCCGCCGGGCACGTACAGCATGCTGATCATGGCCGAAGGGCTGGAGCCGCACCGCGAGACGGTCGAGGTCACCGCGGACACCGGTGTCTCCCGGGAACGGGTGTGGCTCCAGTCGGCCCGCGCGCTCGAACTCCCGCCCCCCGGAACCTGGCTCTTCGACCCGCCGCACACCGCGATCCGCTTCATCGCCAGGCACGTCGGCATGGCCCATGTGCACGGCCGTTTCGAACGCTTCGAGGGCGGCCTCGCGATCGCCCAGGACATGACGCGGTCGCGCGTCCATATACGCATCGACGCGTCCAGCATCAACACCGGCAACAACACCCGCGACACACACCTGCGGTCCGCCGACTTCCTCGACGTCGAACGCTTCCCGTACATCGACTTCACCAGCACGCGCTTCGCCTACCGAGGCGGCAGCAAGTGGACCCTCCAGGGCAGCCTCACCATGCACGGCGTCAGCCGCTCCGTCTCCCTCGACACCACCTACCTCGGCACCGTCAACGGCGGCTACGGCGAGGAACTCCGCTGCGCCGCCCTCGCCAAGTCCGAACTCCACCGCGAGGACTACACCCTGAACTGGCGCTCCATGCTCGCCCGAGGCATCGCGGTCGTCGGCCCCACGATCCAACTCGAACTGGACGTCCAGGCGATGTACCGCACCCACGACACACCCACGCCGCCGGAGTAACACACACCCAACCCGCCGGAGCAGCCGGTTCAGGGCGTGAAATCGGCGCGAAATCCACTCAATCCCCGTACGAATCCGGCCGACCATTCATTGTCCTCCGCAGCCGATGTGTGCAGGGGCCAACTGGCTCCAACTGCCTTGTGGACGTGCGAAGAGCACTGACAGAGCATGGACAGGGAATACATCCGAGCGGGGCGGCTTCTCCGCGCCCATGGGCTCTCAGGGAGGCAGCAAGGCATGGACGCGCCTCGGAACAGCCACAACAGCACAGAGCTGGTCGACATCCGCGAAGTGTCGCCGGCTCTGCTGGAGGCGGAGGCCGGCAAGGACACGGCGTTCGGCCAGGCAGTACGGCGTCACCTCCAGGAGCGGGACGGCTCGTCGAGGACGACCGACGTCGTCTTCGAAAGTGCGCTGTGATGACGGCGGATCCGGAACCGGGAGGCTTACCTATAGCTCCCTTCCGGCAGTTCCTGCTGAAAATACACAGTTTATGCAACTTGTCGTGCGACTACTGCTACATGTACTTCGCCGCAGACCAGAGCTGGCGCAGAAGGCCGCCGGTGATGACCCTCGACACCATGCGGCAGGCAGTGGACCGGATCGCCGAGCACGCCCGTGAGCACGAGCTCTCCACCGTGCGTCTCATCCTCCACGGGGGAGAGCCCCTCCTGGTGGGCAAGCGGCACCTGGCCCACCTGCTCGACATCGTCGCCGAGCGCCTCGCACCGGTCGTGGAGGTGCGCTGGTCGATGCAGTCGAACGGCGTTCTCCTCGATCACGCCTTCCTCGCGCTGCTGCGTCGCCACCGGGTCGGCGTGGCGGTCAGCCTGGACGGCACGCGCGCGGGCCACGACAGGCACCGGCGGTTCGCGAACGGGCGTGCCAGCCACGAGCGCGTGGCCGCGGCGCTGCGCCGGCTCGGCGAACCGCGCCACCGGGACCTGTTCGTGGGCCTGTTGTGCACCGTCGATCTCGACAGCGACCCCGTCGAAACGTATGAGGCGCTTCTCGAATTCGCCCCGCCCCGGGTGGACTTCACCCTTCGGCACGGGGACTGGCAGCATCCGCCGCCCGGTCTGGAGCACCGGACGGCCCCTCCGACGCGGCCTCCCGACGTCGTCCCGGACGGGGAGCCGACCCCGTACGCGCGATGGCTCGTCGCCGCGTTCGACCGCTGGTTCGACGCCCCACGAAAGGAGACACGGGTGCGGATGTTCGAGGAGGTCATCTCCGGTGTGCTCGGGGGCGCCGTGCACACCGAGGTGTTCGGACTGGAGCCGGTGGACCTCGTGGTGGTGGAGGCCGACGGGGCGCTGGAGCACTCCGACTCGCTCAAGATCGTCGGGGAGGGGGTTCCCGAGACGGGACTCGACATCTTCCGCCACTCCTTCTCGCAGGTGCTGGCGACGGAGACCATCAGGCGCAGGCAGGCAGGGCTGCGCGGCCTGGGCCCGGTCTGCAGGGACTGCGCCCTGGCCGACGTCTGTGGTGGCGGTCTCTACACCCACCGCCACCACCCCGTCACCGGTTTCGAGACCCCGTCCGTCTACTGCCACGACCTGGCGGCCTTCATCGGTCACGTCCGCTCCCGGGTCGGCACCGCCGTGGCACAACTCGCCGGGGGCGCACCACGCATCGGACCGGAACACCCGTCAGCTCCCTTCTGAGCCGGGGCGCAACTCAGGGCGCACGCGCAACGCGTGCGCGCATTTCGCGTACGGACACACCGAGAACGGGAGTCGGACGCGGAGAACTGGGAAGCATGCTTTCGGGTCCTACCGGAACGGGGCCCGTCGCGCCGGACAGGGGTATCGTCTGCTGTCTCGGCACGACTCAACCAATGGCTATGGCTGAGGGGTACCGGTTGGGGGGTGAGGAGGTGTGGGAGGCGACCGATCCGCGTGCACTTCCGCCGGAGTCGGCCACCTTCCGAGGCGCGAGAATCCATCCACCCCACGACAAGGACCCCGCTGACGCGGCACGTCGGGGGCTCCTTGGAACCGTATTTCTTCCTGAGCTATGCGCGCAGGCGCGGACCCCGGGTCCTCGTCAAGCGGTTTTACGACGATCTGTGCGCGGAATTACGCCAAGAACTGCGGCGATTACACAAGGGCAATACCGTTCCTTTCGACCGTCCATTTTTCGACGTCCAGTCCATTCAAGTGGGGCAGGACTGGAACGCCGCCCTGGGGGAGGCGCTCGGCCGCTGCCGGACCATGCTGGCGCTGTACACGCCCGACTACTTCAGAAGCGACTTCTGCGGTCGCGAATGGAAGGCGTTCGAGGACAGACAGCGCAGGCACAGAACAGTCACCGGTGTGGACGCGAAGGCTCTCATCCCCGTTCTGTGGGAACCGGTGCAGAACATTCCGTCGGGCGCGGCCCACATCCAGTACGACAATTTCGACTTCGGCGAGAACTACGCGCGCTGGGGCCTGCGCCGCATCCTGGTCGCGGACCCGGGAGGCGAGGAGTACCGCCGCATCGTCAACCTCATCGCGCACCAGGTCCTCATCGCCGCGGAGCACTTCCGCATACTGCCGGTCAGTGGCCTGGACCTCACCGCACCGGAGGCCGCCGGCCCGTTCCCGTCCGCCGGCGAACGCGCGGAGCCCGGAAGCCACGCCCTGCTGCTCGTAGCCGCCCGGACCTCGGTGGAAGCGCACAACGGGGCGACGGATCCGGGGTGCCACGGGGACAGTCCGACGGACTGGAACCCCTACCACGCCGACAGTCCGGACCCGCTGGCCGTGAGGGCGAGCCGGCTTCTGGAGGAGCGTGGATTCGCGGTACGGACCGAGATCGTCTCGGACGCCATGGGGGCCAGTCTGGACGAGGCGCGTGGGCAGGGGCAGGTCGCGGTCCTCCTGGTGGAGGCGCTGGCAGCCGCGGACGAACCCTTCGGAAGGGCTCTTCGCGACTACGACCGGAGCAACCACCCCGGCAGCGCGGCGATCGTTCCGTGCGCTCCGGAAGAAGCAGGTGACGGACCGCGCAGCAAGGCGTACTGGGAGGCGGTACGGAGCGCTCTGCCGTTCAACTGGGCGAAAGGAGTGGGGGATCCCCTGCCGCTGCTCCAATCCGGCGTCGGCCCGGACCAGTTCGACGGGGCGCTGCATGCCGTCGTGGTCAAGGTGCAGAACCACCTCGTCTCCTTTCTCGGCACGCTCAGAACCAGTCTCCTGGAGATGTCACAGAGCCTGCCCCCTTCCCTCCCGGTCCTGAGTTCCGCGGCACCGCCGCCCGACCGGCCGAGGCTCGCACCTCCACCGACACCTGCCCGCCCCGTCTTCGAACCGATTCCCATTGAAGAGCAGGAGCAGGACAGATGACCCATGACGACCGCGGCCGCGGCACCATCATCACCTTCTACTCCTTCAAGGGCGGCACGGGGCGCACCATGGCGCTGGTCAACACCGCCTGGATCCTGGCGAGCAACGGTCTGCGGGTGCTCGTCGTGGACTGGGACCTCGAAGCGCCCGGGCTCCACACCTATCTCCAGCCCTTGCTGGCCGACCCCGAACTCACCGAGAGCGCCGGCATCATAGAGATGGTGAGCGCGTTCGCCCTGCGCGAGGCGCAGGTGAGTTCCGGAGTGGAGAACGGGCGGACGGCCGGCCACCAGTCGAACGGCGGCGGACTGTCCGAGCCCCCCGACCACCGCGAGCAGGCCCGGGTCGACCGCTATGTCGTCGGCACGGAACTACGGCTGCCACCGGGCGGGAAGCTGGACCTCCTGCCCGCCGGAGTGCAGGACGCCTCCGGCTACGCGGCCGCCGTCAGCAGCTTCGACTGGAGCACGTTCTTCCTCACCGGCGGTTCCGACTTCCTCAGGGCCCTGCGCGACGACATGGCCGCCCGGTACGACTACGTCCTGATCGACAGCAGGACCGGCCTCAGCGACACCGCGAGCATCTGCACGGTCGTCATGCCGGACATCGTCGTGGACTGCTTCACGCTCAGTCGCCAAGGGATCAACGGCGCGGCCCGCGTGGCGAACGCGATCCGCCGCAACGTGGAGGAGCGACGCAACACCGGCAACTTCCACGACCACCGGGACATCCGTATCGTGCCCGTCCCCATGCGCGTGGAGGACGCGGGCGCCGAGCGTCTGGAGGCGGGCCGTTACCAGGCGCGCAGCCTGTTCGCGCCCTTCCTCGACTGGGTGCCGCCCGAGGAGCAGGACCAGTACTGGAGCAGTGTCGAGATCCCCTACAAGGCCAGCTACGCGTACGAGGAGATTCCCGCGACGGTGGGGGAGCGCCGCCAGGACGGCACCCTGCTCGTCGCCTTCGAACGGCTCACCGCCCGGCTCACCGACCACCGGGTCTCCCGTCTGAGCAACATGCCGGAGGCCTACCGGCTCACGCTGCGCGCCGAGTACGAGCGCACCTCGCCGATGATCCGCAAGGCGTTCTACGTCAGTTACGCCGCGACCGACCGGCTGTGGGCCGACTGGGTCGTCACGGTGCTGCGGGCGGTCGGCTACGAGGCGACGCTCGCCCCGATCGAGTCGGACGACGTGGCGGCGACCTCCACGACTCCGACGGCGCTGGAACGCACACTGGCCGGCGAGGGCCGCATGCTGGTCCTGCTGTCCCCGCGCTATGTCGCGCTCCCGCCCGCGCGGGAGATCTGGCGCCAGACCAGCCGCAGGGACCCGGTCGGGCAGATCGGCATGGTCGTCCCGTTGCGGATCGACGACTCGCCGCCCTCGCCGGAGTTCGCCTCCCCCCTGGCGGTCGGTCTCGCGGGTGTCTCCGCCGAGGAGGCCGTGGCGCGACTGCTGGCCGCCGTCGACCGTGGCGGCTCGGGAGCGGATCCGGGGTCGCACGCGGCCGTCGCGGGTCTGGCCGCCGCGGCGCGGATCCCGGGGACACCGCCTCAGGTCATAGGGGGGCGTCCCCAGCGCAATGTCGTCTTCACCGGTCGCCGGACCACCATCGAACGACTGCGCGACAGTCTGCTCGCCGGCACCACGGCCGTACTCCCGCAGGCGCTGTTCGGACTCGGGGGTGTGGGCAAGACACAGGTCGCGCTCGAGTACTCGTACCGCTTCGAGTCGGACTACGACCTCATCTGGTGGATCAAGGCCGCGGATCGGACCCAGATCCGACAGGACCTGAACGCGCTGGCCGTGCAGCTCGGCATCCCCGTCGCCGGCAAGGACCTGACCGCGGTGTGCAACGAGGTGCTGGAGCGACTGAGGCGCGGCACGCCGTACGCCCGTTGGCTCCTCGTCTACGACAACGCCGAGAAACCGGCCGACCTCGACAATCTGGTTCCGGCCAGTGGGCCGGGCAAGCACATCCTCATCACCTCGCGGGACCCGGCATGGGCGGAGCGCGCCGCACGCATCGAGGTGGACCTCTTCACCCGCTCGGAGAGCGTCGCTCTGCTGCGGCGCTACAACGAGGGGCTGGAGCCCGCGGAAGCCGCCCGGGTGGCCGAGGAACTCGGGGACTTCCCGCTCGCGGTGAGCCTGGCCGCCGCGTCACTGCTGGAGTCGGCCACGCCGGTGGACGCCTATGTGGACATGCTGCGCACCAAGATGTCGGACATTCTCGGGAGCCGTTCCGCTCCCGACTACCCGACGTCGGCGGCGGCGACCTGGTCACTCGAACGGTTGAAGGCTCGAACACCTGCGGCAGCCGTCCTCCTCGAACTGTGCGCGTTCTTCGGGCCGGACCCCATCCCGCGGGAGTTGCTCAGCAGTCGACCCGCGCTCGAATTGCTGGAACGCCACGACCGGAGCCTCTCCGATCCCCTGCTGATGAGTCGTCTTTATGGCGAAATTGTGCGAAATGGACTCGCGCAGGCCGACCAGCGGACGGACACTCTGACCATGCATCGCTTGATCCAACACGTGCTCCGGGACCAGCTCCCCGGCGAGCAGCAGGACACCATGAGGGGGCGGGCCCAGGCCGTACTGGGCCAGGCCAATCCGAAGGACCCGGACGAGTCCGAGAACTGGAAGAGCTACGCCGCGCTGCTCCCCCACCTCTGGCCCACCAAATCCGAGGAGAGCGACAACCTCGAGGTACGCCAGTGGATCTGTGACACCGTCCGCTACCTGTGGCGCAGCGGCGACGCGGACACGGCCAACAAGACGGCCGAGCGGGTGCTGGAGAGCTGGCTGCCACGCTTCGGCGAGGACGACGCCCTCGTACTGCGTCTGCGCACCGAACTCGGAAACGCCCTGCGCGACCAGGGCCGGCTGGCCGAGGCGTACGAGGTGACCCGCGACGTGTACGAGCGGGGCAGCCGGATCCTGGGGGAGGAGCACCCCTACACGCTCGGCGCGGCCATGAGCCTCGGATCTGACCTGCGCAGCGTCGGCCGGTACGCGGACGCGATGGAGAGCGACCGGGAGACGCTGCGGCGCACGCGCCGGGTCTTCGGCGAGAACCACCCCCGTGCGCTCGCGGCGGCCAACAACCTCGCCGTCTCCGAGTTCCTCTCGGGCAACAGGCGGGCGGCCCGCGAGACCAACCGGGACATCCTCACCCAGCGCCGGGAGATCTCAGGACCCGACCAGCGCGCCACCCTCAACTCCGCCACCAACTACGCCCGCGACCTGCGCGCGGCCGGCGCGTTCCGTGAGGCGCTGAAGCTCATCGAGGACACACTGAAGCGCAGCCGGGGCGCGCTCGGCCCGGACCACCTGATCACCTTCCGCGCCTCCCTCGGAGCCGCGATCCTCTACCGCCGACTCGGCCGGTACGAGGACGCGTACAAGCTGACGGACGAGATCTACGAGCGCGCGCTGAAACAGCTGGGCCCCGAGCACCCCGACACCCTGGCCATCGCGACGAACCTCTGCTCGGACCTGTACGACCGAGGTGAGTCCGTGCGGGGGCGGGAGCTCGCCAAGGAAACCTTGGACAGCTATCAGGACAGGTTCGGCCCGGACCATGTCTTCACCCTCGCCTGCGGAGCCAACCTCGCCGTACTGCTCCGGCTGACCGGCGAGCCGGAGGCCGCTCTGGAACTGTCGACCCGGACGGTCGACCGCTTCCGCCGACTCCTCGGGCCGCGCCACCCCTACACCCTGACCTGCCTGCTGAACCATGCCACGGACCTGTCCGAGAGCGGGGACCACGCCGGGGCGGTGGCGGTGGGCCGCGAAGCGCACGAGGGGCTGACCGAGGTGCTCGGACCCGAGCACTACCTCGCCATCGCCGCGGCGTCGAACCTCGCGGCCGAACTCCGCCGCGACGATTCGGAGTCGGCGGAGCGGTCGCAGGAGGAAGCTGGCCGACTTCACGACGAGGCGGAGCGCCGAGCCGTCGACAGCCCGGAACTGGGGGGCGACCACCCCATGACCCGAGCCGTCACGCGCTGGCACCCCATCGACGCGGACATCGAGCCGCCGGTGACCTGACCTCCGCCGAGTGAACACGACACATCGCCCGGGTCCCGCAGACCAGTTGGTCTGCGGGACCCGGTGCACACTGGCCACAGCCTCACATCCGACGGGCCGGGGCGAGGCCCTCTCGCGCACCACCGGCGACTGGATCCACCTTCTGAGCGGTTTATGGTAATTCCTGATGTTTACTGGCGGTTCGTTGCTATTCTCCGTTCGGAGTTACGGCGTGATCGCCACCGCCGCATATGTCCCCCATCTGTTCAGGTTCCCGGGAGAACGGTGTCAGCCCTATGGTTCCGTCAACCGCCCCCGCAGATCCCGACCTTGTCGTCGCGGACAACGCTCTGGGGCACGTCCTGCGCCGCGTGGAACACGAGGCCGCCGATCCGGACAGCACGCACTTCGCCGAGTTCGAGTCGTCGATCGACTTTGAAGCGCCGATGAGGTGACCTCTCCGCCGGTTCCGCCGCCTCCGGCGCCCCTGCGCCAGTTCATCCTCAAAGTCCACAGTCGCTGCAACCTGGACTGTGACTACTGCTACGTCTACCACTCCGCCGACACCAGCTGGCAGGCCAAACCCCGGGTGATGGACCTGACCGTCGCCGAGCAGGTGGGGCGGCGTGTCGTCGAGCACGCCGTGGCCCATCGGCTGTCCGAGGTGCGCGTAGTGCTGCACGGTGGGGAGCCGCTGTTGCTCGGGGCCCGGCGGCTCGGGGAACTGCTCGGGGTGGTCGAGCGGGGGCCCGCGGAGGCGGGGGTGCCCGTCCGTTTCTCCGTGCAGACCAACGGCGTGCTGCTCACCCCCGACATCCTGGACGTGCTGCGGCGGTACCGGGTCGGCGTCAGCGTCAGCCTCGACGGCACCCGGGCCGGACACGACCGGCACCGGCGCTTCCCCCGGGGCCGGGGGAGCCATGGACGGGTGACGCAGGGCCTCGCTCGGCTCGGCGCGACCGACTACCGGCACCTGTACGCCGGTCTGCTGTGCACGATCGACCTCGCCAACGACCCGGTCGAGACCTACGAGGCCCTGCTGGCCTCCCACCCTCCACGCGTCGACCTCCTCCTGCCGCACGGCACTTGGGAGACCCTGCCCCCGGGACTCGCCGATCGGCGGCGGCGGATACCCACCGTCCCGCCCGTGACCGCCCGGGACGTGCCGGCCCCCACGGCGGCGACCCCCTACGCCGACTGGCTGCGGCAGGTGTTCGACCGCTGGTACGACGCACCCGTACGGGAGACGGGCATCCGGCTGTTCGAAGAGCTGATGGCCGGCGTCCTCGGGGGTTCGATGCGCACCGAGTCCGTCGGTCTGGCCCCGGCGACGCTGGCCGTCATCGAGACCGACGGTTCCATCGAGCAGTCCGACTCCCTCAAGGTCGCCTACGAAGGGGCGCCGGAGACGGGGCTCGATGTCTTCCGCCACAGCTTCGACGACGTCCTGGACGAGCCGCTGGTCCGTCAGCGGCAGTCCGGCGCCGCCGGACTCGGACCCACCTGCGGACGCTGCCCCCTGGTCACCGTGTGCGGGGGCGGCCTCTTCGCCCACCGGTACGCCCCCGGCAGCGGCTTCCGCAACCCCTCCGTGTACTGCGCCGACCTGGCCGCCCTGATCCTCCACATCCGGGGCCGGGTCCGGGCCGACCTCCCCGGGGCACCGCTGGGCCTGCCCGAACTCGACGTCAGGGGCACGTAGGGTAGGGTTTACCTGCGCGTTCACACGGAACTCCGTGACGAGCGCGACGGGACGTGGCGCAGCTTGGTAGCGCACTTGACTGGGGGTCAAGGGGTCGCAGGTTCAAATCCTGTCGTCCCGACTTTACGAAGTCGCAGGTCAGGGGCCGCTTCAGAGGAAATCTGAAGCGGCCCCTCGATCGTTCTTGGGGACCGCTCGGGGACCAGGGCGCCTGACGGGGCGGTGGCGCACCCTGACTCGGTCATGCCACGGGGCGGTCGCCAACTGGCCCTGACAAGGCCTCCGGACGTGCCGGTGTGTGATCAGGCAGCCGGCACGTCCGAGCACTGCGGGAGCGGCGATCGTCCGAAGGTCGGAGCGCGCCGGTCGGCGGCGGGACGCGTTCTCGGCCGGGTGGCCGCATGACGTCCCCCGCGATGCGGGTGTCATGGGTGTCATGAACGCGGCCGCACTCCGCGTACGGACCCTGCTGGACCGGCCGGGTGAATGACGGTGGGGCAGCCACCCGATACGGAATCAGTCACCACGTGAACGTTGGAAGGAGACCATCGAGCCGGCTGACACGGCAGGGGCACGGCAGGGCTCGGCCGTGGCGGGTCCGCAAGAGCGGGTGGTATTACCTCTCGCTCGTGGCGACGCTGCTGGGCGCGCTGCTCCTGCTGTTCCTGGCCGTGACGGCACTGGTCACGCTGGCGAACGACCGGACGTTCTGGACACCGGTCCTGTGGCTCGACCAGCACTGCAAGAAGAGCAGCAATGCCTGCACCGTCCTCCAGTCGCTGATCATGCCCTTCCTCACCCTCTCCCTGGCCACGGTCGCGTACCTCTCCTTCCGGTTCACCAGGGTGCGCAGGGCGTACCTGAGGAAGGCCCGGACGACGCCGCACGAACTGGTGGAGACGGCGGGGGGCATCCTCGGAGAAGTGGTGGGCCGCGATCAGTTGTGCGAGGTCCTCATGGAGGACCAGCGGGACGCCCGGTTCCGCCGTACGCATGTCGTGGTCGGCGGCGTCGGCACGGGCAAGACGGCGCTGATCGTGCTGCTGACGGAGCAGTTCGCCCGGCGCAAGGCCCTTCCCGTGCCGCTGCGGCTGCGGAACGCCGACGCGGACCTGGATTTCCGCGAGATGGCGTTCCGACGGTTCTGCCGGGAGGTGCAGGGCTACATCCGTTCCGACGCGGAGGCCGAGAAGGTGTGGCGCAGGCTGTGCCAGCAGGGGCGGATCGTCGTCCTCGCGGACGGCCTCGAAGAGGCGCTGACCGATGACACCATGGCGGAGGAACGCGACACCGTCATCCGGCTGGCGATCCGGCGGGCCACCGACGAGCGGCTGCCGCTCATCATCACCTCCCGCCCGCACGACTCCCTGCGGGGCATGGAGGCCTCCCTCACGGACCTGGAACCGCTGAGTGAGGAGGCCGCGCTCGCGTACATCTCCTCGGGCAGTGCCTGGGAGGACCGGCAGCGGCTGGACTGGATCGTGGAAAAGGCCGGCATCGCGGAGGCGCCCACCTACTTGCAGATCGCCGGCGAACTCCACGAGGAGGGCCTGCTGGAGCGCGCCCTGAACGCCAGCGCCGAGGAAGAGGCGGTGGAGACGCGCGGCGGGGACCGGGCGGGCCTGCGCCACCACCTGGTCGAAACCTGGATCGCCGCCCTGATCAGCGGACGGTTCCGGCCGGAACTGCCGCTGGGGCAGGACGAGCGACGGGCGGCCGTGCACTACCTCTCCGCGCTCGCGTGCGCGGGGCTGGCGTCGGACTCCTGCGAGGTGCACTTCACCGACGTGGTGGACGAGCAGAACCCCTCTCGGCCCCGCTACCCCGAGATCCTGGCGGAACTGGTGCGCAGGGTGGAGGACAGCAAACTGGACATTCGCCTCGCCGCCCACTGGGGCGCGCGCATGGGGCTGGTGGAGGTCGGCGGTGACAGGGTCCGCTTCCAGCACAGCGTGATCCAGGCCCACCTCGGAGCGCGGTTCATGAACGCCGTGATCCATCCGGGCGTGCCCGCCGAGCCCACGGAGGGATACGTGTTCCCGGCGGCGCTGGAGAAGCCGGGCCGCGAACTGCTGATCGCCATGGTGCTCCACTCCCGCACGCCCGAGGGTTCGTGCCGCCACGGGGAAGAGGCGCACGGCGACGGGCAGCCGTGGTGTCCCGTGTCCGCCGCGCGGGACCTGCTGGTACGGGCAGCCTGCAAGGCGCAGATGGACATCAGGGAAGAGGCTTCCCGCCCCGGCTCCCCGCTGCGGCGACCGGCCGGGGCGGGGAGCCGGGCAGCACACGAAGCACAGGAACCGGCCCCGCAGCTCTCGGGGCGGCACATCCCGGACGGGCAGCGGCTGTACGGTCGCACGCTGCACACCAAGGCCCTCGAGCTGTACGCCGCCGCGCTGGAGATCGACAGCGTGGACGCCGAGCCGCAGCAGCAAGGCATCGCCATGCGGCTGGCCACGTCATGGCCCGATCTGCGCGCCCGCGATCCGCACACGCTGCGCGTCGCGAAAGCTCTGCTCGTCTCCCGCTTCGGCGACGCCATGCGCGGCGTCGCCCGGAGCCGCACGGTGGTCCCCGCGTACCTGGAGCTCTTCGAGATCGCCCGTCTGGAGCCCTCGTACCCCATCCGCGTCGCCATCGCGCAGGAGATCGGCGCGGGCGGTGACAGCGCCTTCGCGGTGCTGCAGGCCCGGCTGCGCGGCCCGGAGACCGACCGGGACGAGACGCTGGAGCGAGCCCGGGACTGGATGGTCGACCTGTGGGGGGCGCAGGAGCCGGACGCGGACAGGGACGCGCAGGCGGAGCGCCGGGGGCACCGTCCGGCCGAGCGCGACGGGTCGCGCAGCCCCTGGGAGGCGCGCGAACGGGAGCGGCGGCGCGAGGAGCGCAGGCAGGAGGAGTCGGAGCGCGAGGAGGAGGAACAGCGGTGGCGGGACAACACCATGTGCGCCTGGCTGATTCCCCTGCTGGTCGGCTCGGTCACGACACAGCGCCACCAGAACACGCCCTACGAGTATCTGGAAAGCTGGGTACGCCGGGTCGGCGCGCCCGACGGGTCCGGCGCGCCGGCGCTCGACCTGACCGTGGAGATCGCCCTCGCCCAGGGGTTCAAGTACGCGGCGAACCGCCGCCACCGCCATCCGCATGCCCGCGCCGAGGCACGCGAGTACCTGAGCGGGCAGGCCTGGGACATGCTCAAGCGCACCCGGTTCTGGTTCACCCGCCTCACCCTGCTGCACGCGCTGACCCTGTGGGACCTGCCCGACGGGGTCACGGTGACGCGCCCCGCGCACGGCCGGGGTTCCCACCCCGCGGAACAGGTCCGTCAGTGGCTGGCCCTGCCGGACGGCAAGGAGCAGCACCCGTTCGTCGAGGAAGCCGCCCGGCTCTGCGTCCGGGCCCTGGAGACCCGGCAGCCGGAGCGGTTCCTGTGGATCGACGAGTCGGGTGTCGCCGCCCACGTCGGCTCGCAGACGGCACCGCGCGGCGAGGCGCGCAAGCACCAGCTGTGGATCCCGCCCTCGACCGGCTGGAGCACCCTCCACCCGCGGGCCCAGCAGCTCCTCGCGGACGTGCTGCTGCTCCTCAACCTCGCCGAGCGGGGCGACTGGCCCAAGGACCGCCTCCGACGCCTGCGGCACACGGCGCGGCCGGACCTGCCGCCGTGCCTGAGCCGGGACCGCAGCCCGCTCGACCCGGGGCGCACGGTCGTCCGGACGGCCACCTCCCAGGCGGGCTCCAACTGCCGTGACGACTGCTCCTTCGAGCTGTGCCCGTACCCGCCCAAGGGTCTCGACAGCCACCGTGTCGAGCTGAGCGAGGCCTTCTGCCGGGCGCAGTCCAGTGTGCTGTCACGGTCGTTCCTCCACCCCCAGGCCCCCTGGCAGCAACGCACGGACGTGGCCGAACTGCGCCGGTTCTGGGAGCGGATGGGCCAGCGAGCCCAGGACAACCCGCGTCCCCGCTGACACCGCCCCGGACGGGGGCTGCACGTCGGCTCTCTGTTGCGCGACCACGCCTCACAAGCGCGCTTTCGTTCAGGAGGGCTCCTCGGAAGGGTCCTCTGCGGGCTTCTTCGAGGACTCCTTCGACGACTTCTTCGAGGACTCCTTGTACGCGCGCTCGCAGTAGGGCCAGTCGTCGAAGTTCCCCGCGCGTTTCCAGAGGCGGTGGGCCGCCTGGATGTTCCACTCCGGTTGCAGCGCCTCGCGTGGGGTGCCGCCGAGTTCGCGCAGCCGGGTGTCGGAGATCTGGAAGACGCCCCAGTTCCTGGTGCCGTTGGTGTTGGGCAGGATGTGGAGGGGGTCGAGGAAGGACTGGCAGTCGGCGATCGCGACCGCGTGGTCGGGGTCCTCGGCGAACACCTGGCGGACGCGTTGTCGCACCTTCTTCGGCGACCAACTCCGTATCCGTGCCTGCGGATCGTAGAGCGCCCGCTTCGTCTCGGCGCCGACCACGCCGTCCGGATCGAGGTCGTGCAGCACCTGGAACGCGGTGACCCGGCGCAGGGTTTGGGGTCCGAAGGAGCCGTCCACGGAGATGTCCGCGCCTGCCTTGGCGAGCAGTCGTTGCACCTCCTTGACGCAGGTGTCGTGCTGTCCCATGCCGACCGGTTCCGCGCACGCGGCGGAGAACAGCAGCCGGCCGTCGTCCGCGTCCTCGGCTGCGGCCTGCTGACGGGTCGCCAGCGTCATCCAGGTCCCGCCGGCCACCAGAAGCAGAAAACACACCGCGAGGATCGGCACCGCACGCCGACGCCAGGGGGTCACCGCCGCCTGGGCCCCGGCCGCCGTGGCCCCGGATTCCGACACCGCTGTCGGTAGGTCCGCGGTCCCCGCCGTCGGCACGGCCTCACTCGCCGTCGGGAGCACGGTGTCCGCCGCCGGCAGTCCGGTGTCTGCCTCCGCGTCCGCCCCCGCCGTCGGTGCGGTCTTCCCTTCCGCCTTGCCTTCCGCTTCCTCTTCCCCCGCGCCTTCCGTCTCGTCGGGGGTCATCCGGCTCATGTCGGCCACGGCCCAGAGCCGGTGCAGCTCTCGTAACTCGGTGGGGGAGGCTCCGCAGATCAGCGCGAAGCGGTGTACGGGGCCGTAGTCCGGGGGCACGTACGAGCCCGAGCAGTAGCGGTGCAGAGACGATCTGCTGCTGCCGGTGCGCTGGGCGAGTGCCTCGTAACTCAGACCCGACCGCTCCTTCAACGACCGCAGGAACGCCGCGAATCGCTCCGGATCGACGGTGGCTGTCACAGGTTACCCCTAGTAATCGGTCGTTCGGAATTCGGGACCCTAGACCATTTACGCCTCGTGCGCATCTCGTGTTCATCGTGTGCGTGTTCGGTGCACGCCCCATCGATGTCCCACCGGCGTCCCAGAGCCGAGGGAACGGCGCAGGCAGTGCGGGGGACGGCATCCCACTCTCCCGTGACCTGCGGTTTTCCTTGCCGGGTCGACCGCGCCGTCGCCAGAGTCTGCGGTGCTCGCCGGGCACCGGTCCGGTGGCTCGAAGAGAGGATTCCCATGAGTTTGCGCACGCGATTCAAGCTGGCCGCCTGCACCGTCGGCGCCGTGGCCGCGGCCACCCTCGCGCTCGGGACCACGCCGGCCGCCGCGAGCGGGACGTACAGCGGGCTCGCCTACGTCTACGGTGCCGACAGCTACGTCGACGACTGGGGCAACGAGGGCATCCTGTCGACCGGCACCAACACCAACTCCAACGCCACCTGCCTCTGGCAGAAGATCCTCTGGGCGGACGGCTTCCTGAACTCCGCCTCGGACATCGACGGCAGGTTCGGCTCGGACACCAAGGCGGCGACCGAGGCCCTCCAGAGATACTTCGACCTGGGTGTCGACGGATCGGTCGGCCAGGAGACCTTCGGGCACATGGACAAGTGGCTGTACTTCGTGTCCGGCAGCACCGCCGACGGTCAGACCGCGAACCTGCGCTACGACGGGATCGTGCGCGACTTCAACCTCAGCCGCAACGCGGACGGCAACTACAGCTTCCCCGACGGCGACGGCACCACGCGGCTCGCCGGCTACAACTACCTGACCTGCACCTGATCCACTCGGGGCCGCACGGTCCCCTCGCGAACGTCGGGCCGCGCATGCCCCTTGCCGGGGAAGGGGCATGCGCGGTGGCCGGGCACGCCTCGGTCAGCCGCCGCCGTCGAGATCGGCACGCCTGCGCAGCACGCGCAGCTCGCTGCCGAAGAGCCGCATCTCGTAGAGCTTGCCCCGGGCGTTCTCGAAGGGGCGGTGGACGATCATCATCAACTGTCCGTCGAACGTGCGGAACAACATGCCGTGGCCGCTGTCCTCCCGGACCAGCGGCCGCCGTTGGTCCCACGGCCCGGCGAGGTCGCCCGTCCGGGAGACCGCGTAGGTCTGCACGTAACCCCCGCTGACGGTGCCGTCGTCGCCGGCCACGTTCTTCTCGTACGTCGACCACAGCATCAGCAGGGAGTCGTCGGGCGTCCGGTACAGCTGGGGGCCGTCGGTGATGTACGGCGCGAGCTGGTGCGGCACTCCGGCGGGGATCTGCTCGGTGAGCCAGGACGCGTCGGAGGCCTTGAAGAGGAACACCGGGTCCCCGACGGTCCGGGTCAGGTCCGGCGCCAGCCGGATCGCCTCCATGGTTCCGTCGACGGTCTGCAGCCACTCGTGCGCGTACACCATCCAGGGCTGCCCGGACGGGTCGACGTAGAGCGTGCCGTCGAGGGTCATGAGGTGCTCGGGCGGGGTGGGGCGGGTGGGGTCCACGACGGTGAACGGGCCCAGCAGGGAGTCGGACACGGCGGTGATCGTGCCGCGCATGTGGTTCGGGAGCTGGAAGGGCGTGCCCCACCGGGCGGCCGGCGGCACCGGCAGCGGCGCGTTCTCGTCGTGCAGCGTGGTGAACAGGTAGTACCGGCCGTCCCACGCGTGCACCTCCGGCGCCCACGCGCCGTCGCTCGCCCAGATCCCTGGCTGGTCGGCCGTCCGGAAGACCACGACGGGGCGGGTCCACTCCCGCAGGTCGGTGCTGCGGTAGACCATCGTGCCGGTGCCGTCTACGCCCGAGACGCTCGGGTCGTTGGACGTGTAGAGGTGGTACGTGCGGGTCGTGTCGTCGGCGACCACGAACGGATCGTGCAGCGGCATGTCGGGAAGCCGCAGCTCGGGACGGTGCGTCGGTTCGGTCGAGGTCACGGCTGAAGAGTAGTGGTCGCGGCTGAAGAGTAGTGGTCGCGAAGGGCGTTGACTTCGCGTGCGCTTCAAGTCGCAGACTCCTGTGCGGGCCCGAGAGCCGGGCGGAACGGGAGGCAACGGCATGAGGTACCGCACCATCGGAAGCGACCCCGGAACCCGTCGCGAGGTCAGTGTGCTCGCGTTGGGCGCGATGCTGTTCGGCTCGCGGACGGACGAGAGGACGTCGTTCGCGATCCTCGACCGCTATGTCGAGGCGGGCGGGAACTTCATCGACACCTCCGACAACTACGCCTTCTGGATCGACGGCGGGCAGGGCGGGCAGAGCGAGGAACTGCTCGGCCGGTGGCGGCGCAGCCGGGGCGTCGGCGACGAGATCGTCATCGCCACCAAGCTCGGCGCCCGTCCCCTGGCGCCCGGCACCAGTTACGTCGACAACGCCGAGGGCCTGTCGGCCGAGGTGATCCGGGAGTCGGCGGAGCGCAGCCGGGAACGGCTCGGGGTGGAGCGGCTCGACCTGCTCTACGCGCACATCGAGGACCGTACGGTGTCGGCGCGGGAGACCGTCGAGGGGTTCGCGGCGCTTGTCGCGGAGGGCACGGTCGGGCTGCTCGGGGTGAGCAACCACGCCGTGTGGCGGGTGGAACGGGCGCGGGCCCTCGCCGCCGCGGCCGGCCTGCCCGGCTACGAGGTGCTCCAGTACCACCACAGCTATCTGCGGCCCCGGACCGACGTCCCGGGCGACCTCTGGCCGGACGGCACCCTCGGCGCGACCACCGCCGAACTGCTGAGCTATCTGGAGGCCGAGCCCGGCCTCACCCTGGTCGCCTACTCACCGCTGCTCAAGGGCGGTTACGTACGGCCGGAGACCCTGCCGTCGGACTACGACCACCCGGGCACCCCCGCCCGGACGAAGGTGCTCGGCGAGGTGGCGCGGGAGACCGGCGCGACCGTCAACCAGGTCGTGCTGGCCTGGCAGTTGGGGGGCCGGTTCCCGATCGTTCCGTTGGCCGGGGTGTCGTCGGTGGCGCAGTTGGAGGAGAACCTGGGCGCGGTGGAGCTGGAGCTGACGCGTGAGCAGCGGGCCAGGCTCGACGCCGTGAGCTGAGGCGCGGGGACCCGCCCGGTCACGTCCGGCTGACGTTGGCGGTCAGCAGCCGCAGCAACTGCTTGGCCATGGTGTGCTGTTCGGGGGAGAGCCCCATGGCCTCGCCGATGTCCACGGGGACGGTCCGGGCCCGCTCCTCCAGCCGGGCGCCGGCGTCGGTGAGGCGGATGGCGACGGAGCGCTCGTCGTCCGTACGGCGCTCGCGGCGCAGCAGACCGCCGGCCTCCAGGCGCTTCAGGAGCGGGGAGAGGGTGCTGGACTCCAGTTGGAGCGCCGCGCCCAGGTCGCGCACGGAGATGGAGTCCCGCTCCCAGAGCACCAGCATGACGAGGTACTGCGGATAGGTCAGGCCCAGCTCGTCGAGCAGCGGTCGGTAGCGGGCGGTGACCGCGCGCGAGGCGGCGTACAGGGCGAAGCAGAGCTGGTCGTCCAGGAGCAGGGTGTGCTCCGGTGCCGGATCCGCCCCGGCGGTCACGATCTCGCCGACTGTGCTCACGGTGTCGCTCCTCGGTCCCGTGCTCTGCATGACGATCTCCCACTCTACCCGCGAGTTGTGTCGGGCCCAAAATGATAGCGCGATAAAAAATCGTGGGCGGATTAGTTGTGCACGACTGAATCGCGCGCTACTGTCGTGGTGTGCCGCCGACCCGGCGAACGACGCCGGCCCACCCCCCCCGCCCGCGGCACCCGCTCCGAGGAGATCGTCATGACCGAGACCACCCACCGCCGTCCCGTCCTCGAACCCGCCGCCGCGGCCTTCGCGGAGGCGACCGCGAACCCGCCGTACCTCTTCGACCTCGGTCCGATCGAGGGCCGGAAGGTCGTCGACGAGGTGCAGTCGGGCGACATCGCGAAGCCGGCCGTGGACGAGGAATGGGTGACCGTGCCGGGCGGACCGACCGGCGAGGTCAGGGCCCGCCTCGTCCGCCCGGCGGGAGCCGAGGGCGTGCTGCCGGTGATCCTGTACATCCACGGCGCGGGCTGGGTGTTCGGCAACGCCCACACCCACGACCGCCTGGTGCGCGAGCTGGCCGTGGGCGCGCGGGCCGCGGTCGTCTTCCCCGAGTACGACCTCTCGCCCGAGGCCCGTTACCCGGTCGCCGTCGAGCAGAACTACGCGGTGGCCCGCTGGATCGTCACCGAGGGCGCCGGCCGTGGTCTGGACGCCGACCGGATCGCCGTGGGCGGTGACTCCGTCGGCGGCAACATGAGCGCCGCGCTGACCCTGATGGCCAAGGAGCGGGGCGATGTCCCGCTGGTCCAGCAGGTGCTCTTCTACCCGGTCACCGACGCGGCCTTCGACACCGGCTCCTACCAGGAGTTCGCCGAGGGCTACTTCCTGCGGCGCGACGCCATGCGGTGGTTCTGGGACCAGTACACGACCAGCGAGAAGGACCGCGCCGAGATCACCGCCTCACCGCTGCGCGCCACCACCGAGCAGCTCCAGGGGCTGCCGCCGGCCCTCGTGATCACCGCCGAGGCCGACGTCCTGCGCGACGAGGGCGAGGCGTACGCGGACAAGCTGCGCGAGGCCGGGGTGGCGGTCACCGCCGTCCGTTACCAGGGCATCATCCACGACTTCGTGATGCTCGACGCCCTGCGCGGGACGCACGCGGCCGAGGCCGCCATCGGGCAGGCGATCGCCACCCTGCGCACGGCGCTCGGCACCGACTGAGCGTGGCGCCGGGCGGAAAGCGGCCGACCCCGGCCGGGAGTGGTCCCGGCCGGGGTCGGCGTCATGCGGAGGCGAGGGCTCAGGCGAAGTTCGCCAGCGCCTCGTTCCAGGTGGCCGACGGGCGCATGACCGCGGCGGCCTTGACCGGGTCGGGCTGGTAGTAGCCGCCGATGTCGGCCGGCTTGCCCTGGACGGCGATCAGCTCGTCGACGATGGTCTGCTCGTTCGTCGTGAGGGTCTCGGCGAGCGGGGCGAAGGCCTTCGCCAGGTCGGCGTCGTCGGTCTGGGCGGCCAGCTCCTGGGCCCAGTACAGGGACAGGTAGAAGTGGCTGCCGCGGTTGTCGATGCCGCCGACGCGACGCGAGGGGGACTTGTCCTCGTTGAGGAAGGTCGCCGTGGCGCGGTCCAGGGTGTCGGCGAGGACCTTGGCCTTGGTGTTGCCGGTGGCCGTCGCGTACTGCTCGAGCGACGGCACCAGGGCGAAGAACTCACCGAGCGAGTCCCAGCGCAGGTAGTCCTCCTTGACCAGCTGCTGGACGTGCTTGGGGGCGGAGCCGCCGGCGCCCGTCTCGAAGAGGCCGCCGCCCGCCATCAGCGGGACGACCGACAGCATCTTGGCGCTGGTGCCCAGCTCCAGGATGGGGAACAGGTCGGTGAGGTAGTCACGCAGCACGTTGCCGGTCACCGAGATGGTGTTCTCGCCGCGGCGGATGCGCTCCACCGACAGCTTGGTGGCCTCGACCGGGGCGAGGATGCGGATGTCCAGGCCCTCGGTGTCGTGCTCCGGCAGGTAGGCGTTGACCTTGGCGATCAGGTTGGCGTCGTGCGCGCGGGTCTCGTCCAGCCAGAACACGGCCGGGTCGCCGGTGGCGCGGGCGCGGGTGACGGCCAGCTTGACCCAGTCGCGGATCGGGTCGTCCTTGGTCTGGCAGGCGCGGAAGATGTCGCCCGCGGAGACCGTCTGCTCGAGCACCACGTTGCCGGCCTGGTCGACGAGGCGGACCGTGCCGGTGGTCGGGATCTCGAAGGTCTTGTCGTGGGAGCCGTACTCCTCGGCCTTCTGCGCCATGAGGCCGACGTTCGGGACGGAGCCCATGGTCGACGGGTCGTAGGCGCCGTTGGCGCGGCAGTCGTCGACGACGACCTGGTAGACACCGGAGTACGAGGAGTCCGGGAGCACCGCGAGGGTGTCGGCCTCCTGGCCGTCCGGGCCCCACATGTGGCCGGAGGTACGGATCATGGCCGGCATCGAGGCGTCGACGATGACGTCGGACGGCACGTGCAGGTTGGTGATGCCCTTGTCGGAGTCGACCATCGCCAGCGCCGGGCCCTCGGCGAGCTCGGCGTCGAAGGAGGCCTTGATCTCGGCGCCCTCCGGCAGGGCCTCCAGGCCCTTGTAGATGCCGCCGAGACCGTCGTTCGGGGACAGACCGGCGGCGGCCAGCGTCTCGCCGTACTGCGCGAAGGTCTTCGGGAAGAAGGCGCGCACCACGTGACCGAAGACGATCGGGTCGGAGACCTTCATCATCGTGGCCTTGAGGTGCACGGAGAACAGCACGCCCTCGGCCTTGGCGCGGGCGACCTGCGCGGTCAGGAACTCGCGCAGCGCGGCGACCCGCATCACGGAGGCGTCGACGACCTCGCCCGCGAGGACGGGTACGGACTCGCGCAGCACGGTGGTGGAGCCGTCGTCGCCGACCAGCTCGATCTTCAGCGAGCCGGCCTCGTCGATCACGACGGACTTCTCGGTGGAGCGGAAGTCGTTCTCGCCCATGGTCGCGACGTTCGTCTTGGAGTCGGCGGACCAGGCGCCCATGCGGTGCGGGTGCGTCTTGGCGTAGTTCTTGACCGAGGCGGGGGCGCGGCGGTCCGAGTTGCCCTCACGCAGGACCGGGTTCACGGCGGAACCCTTGATCTTGTCGTAGCGGGCGCGGATCTCGCGCTCCTCGTCCGTCTTCGGGTCGTCCGGGTAGTCCGGCAGCGCGTAGCCCTGGCCCTGCAGCTCGGCGACGGCGGCCTTCAGCTGCGGGATCGATGCCGAGATGTTCGGCAGCTTGATGATGTTCGCCGCGGGGGTCTTCGCCAGTTCGCCCAGCTCGGAGAGGGCGTCGGGGATGCGCTGCCCTTCCTCCAGGTACTCCGGGAAGACGGCGATGATGCGTCCGGCCAGCGAGATGTCACGGGTCTCGACGGAGACACCGGCCTGCGAGGCGTACGCCTTGATCACGGGCAGGAACGAGTGGGTCGCCAGGGCGGGCGCCTCGTCAGTGTGCGTGTAGATGATGGTCGAGTCAGTCACCGGGTGCTCCGCTCCACGTCTGCAACATTGCTCGACATCAAGATATCTCGTGTGGGGGTGGGACTCGACAGGGGTCGGTGTGTGCGGGGGCTCACCACGGGTGTTTTTCGCCCCCGCCGCCCCTACCCGTCCCATCCTCAAGGGGCTGCGCCCCTTCGACCCCCAAGCGTCCCTTCGGTGGGGGCTGGTCGCGCAGTTCCCCGCGCCCCTCAAAAAGCAGGGGCTGCGCCCCGTGCTTTTTGCTTTTAGGGGCGCGGGGAACTGCGCGAGAAGCCCCACCCACCCGCACCCGACAACGCACCCCCGGGGTCGAAGGGGCAGCGCCCCTGGGGATGGGACGGGTAGGGGCGGCGGGGGCGAGGAAACCGCTAGGGGGCCACCTCGACCGAGGACTCCCGCTGGTGGGGGATCTCCACGCCGCCGCCCCCCGTCTGCAGCGTGATCGCCCGCCGCGGCACCGGCACGCTGATGCCCTCCGCCCGGTACCGCCTGTGCAGCCGCTTGATGAACTCGTGCTTGATCCGGTACTGGTCACTGAACTCGCCGACCCCGAGGATCACGGTCATCCCGATGCGCGAGTCGCCGAAGGTGTGGAACCGCACGGCCGGCTCGTGGTCGGGGACCGCGCCCTCGACCTCCTTCATCGTCTCGGCGATGACCTCGTTGGTGACCCGCTCCACGTGCTCCAGATCGCTGTCGTAGCCGACGCCCACCTGCACCAGCAGGGTCATGTCCTGCTCGGGCTGGTTGAAGTTGGTCATGTTGGTGCCGGCGAGCTGCCCGTTGGGGATGATCACCAGGTTGTTGGAGAGCGACTTGATGGTGGTCTGCCGCCAGTTGATGTCGACGACATAGCCCTCCTCGCCGCTGCTCAGCTTGATGTAGTCGCCGGGCTGGACGGTCTTGGACGCGAGGATGTGGATGCCCGCGAACAGGTTGGCGAGGGTGTCCTGGAGGGCCAGGGCCACCGCGAGACCGCCGACGCCGAGGGCGGTGACCAGCGGGGCGATCGGGATGCCCAGCGTCTGCAGGATCACCAGGACACCGATCGCGAGGACCGTGACCCGGGTGATGTTCACGAAGATCGTCACCGAGCCCGCGACCCCGGCCCGGGACTGGGCGAGCGTGCGCACCAGACCGGCGATCACCCGGGCCGCCGTGACCGTGGCGACGAGGATGAAGAGCACCGTCAGACACTGGTTCACGTTGTGCTGCACGGTCTTGGTCAGCGGCAGCACCGCCGCCGAGGCCGCCGCGCCGCCGACGAACGCGCTCCAGGGCACCAGCGAGCGCAGCGTGTCGACGATGACGTCGTCACCGCCCCAGCGGGTCTTCGTCGCGTGCCCGCCGAGCCAGCGCAGCAGCAGTCGGAGCAGGAACGCGGCCAACAGGCCCGCCGCCAGGATGATTCCGGCCACGAGGTAGTCGTCGAGGGTGAGGGTCCGGGTCATCGCTCGCCTCCCGAGGGACGCGGGGAGCGGCCGGGGAACCGTATGTCGTGTCCCGAGGGCCGTATGTGATGTGTCGTCACCTTGCCACCTGCTCGAATCCGGAGTGCGTGTTCTCGCTTGCCCGGACGCGTGTGCGACAACGGGCGCGACCGCTCATCCTGCCGTATCCGTACGGCTGATCGGCACCGGACCTGCGTGGATCGGCCGACGACAGGCCCCGCGCCGGCGGGAATGTCCGGATGTGCTCGGCGGTGGGGCGACCTCCTCCTCAGATCACCTTCAGCCGGACCAGCGCACCCAGCGTCAACGCCCCCGGCAGCAACGGCAGCCAGACCGTGACGACCCGGAACGCCAGCACCACCGCCGTCGCCACGGCCGTCGGGCCACCGGCCGCCACCAGCGCGACCACGAGCGCGGCCTCCACCGAACCGAGCCCGCCCGGCGTCGGGACGAGGGCGACCGCGACCGTGGCGGCGAGATAGGCGAGCGCCATGTGCGTCACGGGGATGTCGAGCCCCAACGCCAGCCCCACGGTGACCAGTACACCCGCCTGGAGCGCCGGGAACGCCAGCGAGCCGCCCCACAGCGCCAGCACCCGCGTCGGGCGCGCGTGCACCGCGCGGGCCTCGCCCAGCGCGGTGCGTACGAAACCGAACACGGCCGAACGCAGCCGTCGTACCAGGAACACCGCGGCCACCGCCCCGCACGCGACGACGACGGCCGCGACCAGCAGGGGGGTCGACGTGCCCGCGGGCAGCAGCGGGCCGAGGCGCAGGGCCCGGGGGAACGCCACCAGCAGCGCCAGCAGCAGGCCGACGCGGGCGACGGACTCCGCCAGCAGATATAGCGCGAGCGCCGCCGACGAACGCGCGGCCGACACCCCGCACACCATCATGAACCGCAGGTTCACCGCGCTCGCGCCGAGGCCCGTCGGCAGCAGGTGATTCGCCGCGCCCGCCGCGAACTGGGTGGCCAGCAACCGCCGCACGGGCAGCCGCTCGACGAGCGCCCCCTGCCGGGTCACGGCCGCCGCGACCCAGGTCAGACAGGTCACGCCGACCGCCGCGACCAGCCACGGCCACCGCGCGGTCGCGAGATGGGCGAAGCCCTCGGCGAGAACGGAACGGTGCCGCACGGCCACCACCAGGACCAGCGCGAGGGGAAGCAGACAGAGGATCCGCCGTACCGGAACGCGCCGGGTGAGTGGTCGGGGAAGCTGGGTCGCTGTCACACCGGGAGAGGCTCTCCGCGCCCGGCCAACAGGGGGTTGCGGGCGCGAGGACGGCGGTTGACCGGCGGCGGACAGTCACCGCGCTCCGGCGTACGCCGACATACGCGCGCCGACATACGCCGAAATACGTTTGACCTTAAGCTTGGTCGAGGTTCTAGCGTCGTCCGCATGAGTATGGAGACCACCGCCTGGACCCAGCTGCAGGGCATGATGACCGCCCAGCAGCACAGCCGCCCCCTCGCCCGGACGACGTTACGGCGTATCGGCGCCTTCGCCCGTCCACATCGTCGCCGTATCGCGTGGTTCGTCGGCCTCAGCGTCGTGACCGCGCTGCTCGCCGTGGCGACGCCGGTGCTCGCGGGGAACGTCGTGGACGTGATCGTCTCGGACGGGGACGAGAACCTCGTCGTCCGCCTTGCCGTGCTCATCGCCGTCATCGCCGTCGCCGAGGCAGCGCTCGGCCTCGTGGCCCGACGCCTGTCGGCGACGCTCGGCGAGGGCCTCATCCTCGATCTGCGGACCGCCGTCTTCGATCATGTGCAGCGCATGCCGGTCGCGTTCTTCACACGTACTCGTACGGGAGCGCTCGTCAGTCGTCTCAACAACGACGTCATCGGCGCCCAACGCGCCTTCAGCAACACCCTGTCCGGAGTGGTCGGCAACCTGGTCACGCTGCTGCTCACCCTCGCCGTGATGCTCACCCTCTCCTGGCAGATCACCCTGCTCTCCCTCGTCCTGCTGCCCGTCTTCGTGGTCCCCGCCCGGCGCATGGGCCGCCGCATGGCCCGGCTGCAGCGGGAGGCCGCCGACCTCAACGCGGCCATGGGCACCCGGATGACCGAGCGCTTCTCCGCACCCGGCGCCACCCTCGTCAAGCTCTTCGGCCGCCCCGACGACGAGTCCGCCGAGTTCGCCGAACGGGCCCGCCGGGTACGGGACATCGGCATCCGTACGGCGATGGCGCAGTCGGCGTTCATCACCGCCCTCACCCTCGTCTCCGCCCTCGCGCTCGCCCTGGTGTACGGCCTCGGCGGCTGGTTCGCGCTGCGCGGCACCCTGGAGGCCGGCGCGATCGTGTCCCTCGCCCTGCTGCTGACCCGGCTGTACGCGCCCCTGACCGCGCTGGCCGGGGCGCGCGTCGAAGTCATGAGCGCCCTGGTGAGCTTCGAGCGTGTCTTCGAGGTATTGGACCTCAAGCCGCTCATCGAGGAGAAGCCCGACGCCCGCGAGGTCCCCGAGGGCCCGGTCGCCGTCGAGTTCGACGACGTCCGCTTCGGCTACCCGTCCGCCGACAAGGTCTCCCTCGCCTCCCTGGAGGAGGTGGCCTCCCTCGACACCCGGGGCGGCACCGAGGTCCTGCACGGCGTCTCCTTCCGCGCCGAACCCGGCCAGACCGTCGCCCTCGTCGGCTCCTCGGGGGCCGGCAAGTCCACCGTCGCGCAACTCCTGCCCCGGCTCTACGACGCGGACTCGGGCACGGTCCGGATCGGCGGTGTCGACGTACGCGACCTCGGCGCGGCCTCCCTGCGCGCCACCCTCGGCATGGTCACCCAGGACGGCCACCTCTTCCACGACACCGTTCGCGCCAACCTGCTCCTCGCCCGCCCCGAGGCCACGGACGAAGAGCTGTGGGAGGTGCTGCGCCGAGCCCGCCTCGACGACCTCGTACGCTCCCTGCCCGACGCCCTCGACACCGTCGTCGGCGAGCGCGGCTACCGCCTCTCCGGTGGCGAACGCCAGCGCATGACGATCGCCCGGCTGCTCCTGGCCCGCCAGCGCGTCGTCATCCTCGACGAGGCCACCGCCCACCTCGACAACACCTCGGAGGCCGCCGTCCAGGAGGCCCTCGCCGAGGCGCTGGAGGGCAGGACCGCCGTGGTCATCGCCCACCGCCTGTCGACCGTCCGCACCGCCGACCAGATCCTCGTCGTCGAGGCGGGCCGGATCGTGGAGCGCGGCCGGCACGAGGAACTGCTCGCGGCGGGCGGACGGTACGCGGAGCTGTACCGGACCCAGTTCGAGAGGTCGACGGCCCATGAAACCGCGGCGGAGGCACCGGTCGCGGCGGTCTGACGGCCGTGCGGTTCCCCGGGGTTCAGCCCTCGACGCCGGTCGTCGTGTGGGCGGCACCGACCGGCTTGGACTCCGGGGAACCGCGCTGGCGCAGATAGATCGAGAGGATCGCCATCGAGGCGATGGCGAGGAACTCGGACTGCCAGTTCTGCAGCGTACGGTTCCAGAAGTCGGCCGAGACGAGGTACTCGCCCCAGCTGTCGGGAGCCTGGAGCTGCCGCAACTGCTCCTCGTTGTACGCCGCCACACCCGTGATCGACTGGGCCAGCCACGACAGCACGAACACCAACCCCATGACATAACCCAGCGAGCTTGCGTACACCTTGAGACGCAGTCCGCCGGCCGCCGCCCAGCGGGGGGAGTCCGGGCGGGCGTGCCGCCCCACCCGCTGTTCCTCGTCCGATTCGACCCCGATGCCGTCCGGGTGCTTGGACTCCGGCGAGCCGCGCTGCACCAGCCACACCGTCAGGAAGACGTACAGGAAGAACTGCAGGTACTCGGACTGCCAGTTCTCCATCACGTCGACCGCGAAGTCGGACGACGTCACGTACTCGCCCAGCGAGATCTGCTGGAGGCCCTCCGCCGCGAGCTGGTTGTCGAAGTCGGCGTGACCGGCGAACGCCTGGCCGACCAGGGCGAGGACGAACAACGTCAGGAAGACGAGCCCCAGGCCGTTGTCCCGAGCGAACCGCCGGAGGGATCCCGTCATCGGTGCAACGCCCCCACCGTGACGCAGTAGGCCAGGCCGCCCGCGATCACCAGCAGGCACAGGACGAACATGACGCGCACGACGTCCTCACCCACCCTTCAGCAGACACTGGTAGGGCCGCTCCGGACGCGGGGCGCACCCGGCGGCGACGACCTTCCAACCGTCGGAGAACCGCGACAGGAACAAGGTGTCCGCCGAGAACTCCACCCGGGCCTGGCGTCCGGCGACATCGACGCCCTCGACCGCGTCCTCCGCCGCCGCGACGAACGGAACGTCCTCCTCGACGACAGCCTCCTCGCACGGCGTCCCCGAGGACTGCTCGACCTCGTCCCGGACCCCCGGCGCCAGCACCGCGCACAGGGCGACCCCGTCCTCCGCGCCCAGCGCCCGCTCGAAGTCGACGGCCGCGTCCCGGGCCGCCGTACGACGCTCCTCGACCGACCCGCAGCCGGTCGTCACCAGCAGGACGGCACCCGCCGCGACCCCCCACCGCCACCGCCACCGCCAGGGCATCCGGGACCTCCCGTCCGGCCGTCCGCACACATGCCGTCCGCACACCTGTCGGCGCACACATGTCGACGGACGGTAACCCCGGCGCCCGGCCCACGCCCGGGTGCCGCGCGACAGGCCGAGCCCGTCGTCCCCCGGCCGGGGCAACCGGCGCTACGACCCGTCCCCGCCCGCGCCGCGGTCCCCGCCCACCGGCAGCCGGTACACGGCGAAGGCACGCCGGATCACCGGCTGGGCGACATTGCGCACCCGCACCCCACCGCTGGTGATGCCGTGCTCGGTGCCCAGATGGGCGTGACCGTGGACGGCGAGATCGGCCCCCGACTCGTCCATCGCCTCGGCCAGCAGGTAACTGCCCAGGAACGGGTAGATCTCCAGCGGTTCACCGACGAGCGTGTCCGGTACGGGGGAGAAGTGGGTGAGTGCGATACGGACAGCGCAGCCGTCCTCGGCCAACTCGTCCAGCGCGCGGCGCAGTCCGTCCGCGAGCCCTCGGGTGTGACGGACGAAGGCCTTCATCTCGGGTTCGCCGAACTCGCTGCCGCTGCGCCCGGCGAAGCCGCCGCCGAACCCCTTCGTGCCGGCCACCCCGACCCGTATCCCGTCGACCCGGACGACGGTTCCCTCGCCCTCTAGCACGGTCACCCCCGCCTCCCGCAGCACGGCCGTCACGTCATCGGGCCGCTCGGCGTGGTGGTCGTGGTTGCCGAGGACGGCGACCACCGGCACCGGCAGCCCCGCCACCTCGTCGGCGACGACCCGCGCCTCCTCCGGTGTGCCGTGCCGGGTCAGGTCCCCGGCGAGCAGCAGGAGGTCGGCGTGGTCGGGGAGGGTGTCGAACGCCGGGCGGAGCAGACCTCGGCTGTCCGGCCCCAGATGGATGTCCCCGACGGCCGCGACCCGGATCACGACAGCTCCTCGGGACGGTCCGGCGCGGTGACGTCGGCCAGGGCGATGTCCGCCCGCACGGGCACACCCGGCAGTTCTTCCGCCGCGAGACGCAGGATCGCCTCGCGATCGGCCGCCGTGGACGCCGTACCGGTGATGTGCACGGCGTCGCCGCGCGCCTCGATCCGCATCCCCAGCTCGGCCAGGTCGCTCCGCGCGAGCCGCTCCTCCAGATGGGCGATGCGGTACTCGGTGTGCGCCGGCGGGTGCGCGGTGTGGTGTGTGGGGGCGTCCGCCGGTGGTTGTGGGGCGTGGTGTGTTGGGGTGCCCGCCGCTGGTTGTGCGGCGTGCTGTTCCGGGCCGTCCGCCCGCAGGGGGTCATGTCCTGTCGCCATCGCCGGTCTCCTCCGGCTCGATCACGTTGAGGCGCTCCAGCAGGAAGAGGAACGCGGCCGGCATCGGCTCGGCGCCGCACTCCTGCCGCACCCGGCCCCAGTCGATCTTCTCGCGCAGTGTGCGGGCGATCGGCAGCACGGCACCGAAGTCGCAGTAGTGCTCGGAGAACGCCAGCAGACGCCCGACCAGCAGATCCGTCGCCGCCAGCACGGGCATCCAGACGGACTGGACCGACAGCATCTCCGCCCGGTCCAGCAGTTCGCGGCTGACCGGCGCCCGGGACGGCCGGAAGATCAGGTCGACCTCCTGGCCGTGGCTCCGGGTCTTCAGCAGCCAGTCCTCGGGCGGCTCGACCACGGTCAGCCCCGCGGCCTCCAGCGTGCCGGTGACCGCCTCGATGTCCTCCGGCAGCACACAGAAGTCGACGTCGTGCTGGAGCGTCCCGGGGCCGCCGTGCGCGTACACCGCGACACCGCCCGCCAGCGCGAAGGGATGCCCACCGGCCTTGAGCAGCGAAGCGACCTCCTTGGCCGCTTCGAGGATGGCCTGGGTCCGATCGGGAGGGAGCCCGTCGTCGTCCGGGCCGGCGAGATCGCCCATGCCTTCCACGATAGTGCGACCCCGGCCGATGGCCATACGTGCGGGCGCGCGAGCTAACTTTGAGTCATCATGGCAGGTCGGAGCGGTGGGGCTCGGGTCCGGTGTCGGTGTCGGTGCCGGTGCCCGCGCAAGTCGGCGTGGGCGGTGGAGCGCGCCGCTCAGCGTGTGGGGAGCTTGGCGTCGTGGCCCTGCGAACGCGAACACGGGGCGGGGGCGGGGGCCGGGGGCGGGGCGTGCGGGTCCCCGGCCGACGGCGTGTCGATCCGCAGATGACGCAGCATCAGACCGGCCAGCACCGCGGCGACGAACATCACTCCGGCCGCCGCGTAGGAGGCGAGCCGCATGCCCTCGGTGAACGCCTCCCGGCTCGCCGTCAGCAGCAGCTCGGCGACGTCGTCCGGCAACTGCGCGGCGACCTGCACGGCCCCGCCCAGCGTCTCGTGCGCGACCTCGCTCGCCGCCTCGGGGATCCCCGACGGCACGTCGTCGTCCAGGGACCGGCGGTAGACGGCGGCACCGATGCTGCCGAGGACCGCGATACCGAGAGCGCCACCGAACTCGGCGCAGGTCTCGGACAGTCCGGAGGCCGAGCCCGCGCGCTCCGGTGGCGCGGCGGCGATGATCAGGTCGGCGACGAGCGTCAGGACGACGCCCACACCGGCCGCCATCATCGTGGCGCCCGTGATGACGAGGGCGAGTTCGGAATCGGCCTCGACCCGCGCGATGACCCCGAACCCGGCCGAGGCGAGCAGGAGCGCGGCGGAGATGACGTACGCGGGCCGGATGCTCTGCACGAGGACGGCGGCGAGGGTCGCGCCGACCATGGTCGCGCCGGCGGCCGGCAGGGTCCACAGACCGGCGCTCCACGGCCGCAGCCCGTACACCAGCTGCAGATACTGCGAGGTGAACAGGCCGAAGCCGACCATGGCGAACATCGCCAGGACGTTGGTGCCCACCGAGGTGCTGAAGGCGCGCTGCCGGAACAGCGACACATCGAGCAGGGGATGGGTGAGCTTGCGCTGGCGCAGCACGAACACGATGCCCACCAGGAGCCCGACGCACATGGTCGCCAGCGGGACGACCGCCACGCCGTCCTCGGCGATCTTCTTCATGCCGTAGATGACGGGCAGTACGGCTGCGAGGCTGAGCGCGGTGCTGAGCAGGTCGAACTCACCGGGATCGGGGTCGCGGAACTCCGGCAGCAGCAGCGGCCCGAGGACGAGCAGCAGCACCATGACGGGCACGTTGACCAGGAACGCGGAGCCCCACCAGAAGTGCTCCAGGAGCGCCCCGCCGAGGAGGGGGCCGAGTGCCGCGCCGCCGGCCAGGGCGGCGGTCCACACGGAGACGGCGGTACGGCGCTGCTGGTCGTCGCGGAACATGCTGCGGATCAGGGAGAGGGTCGAGGGCATCAGCGTCGCCCCGCCGACACCCAGTAAGGCCCTTGCCGCGATGAGCATGTCGGCGCTGTCGGCCATGGCGGCCGCGGCCGAGGCGGCGCCGAACGCGGCGGCACCCAGCATGAGCAGCTTCCGGCGGCCGATGCGGTCGCCGAGCGTACCCATCGTGATGAGCAGGCCGGCCAGCAGGAACGAGTAGATGTCCATGATCCAGAGCAGCTGGGTGCCGCTCGGTTCCAAGTCGGCGCTGAGGAAGGGCAGAGCGAAATACAGGACGGTCATGTCCATGGAGATGAGGAGCACCGGAAGGGTCAGCACGGCGAGACCGGCCCACTCCCGTCCGGTCGCCTTCAGTGACGGATCGGTAGCCATGAGCCGTACTATACGGTCGTGTAGGACGATCGTATAGATGACTCGCTGATTCTGCTTCAGAGGGGGACACGAGCGAGCCCGCTGTGCGATGGCCGAGTTCATGGCACCCGGCGGGGAGGCCCTGCGCACCGTGGGGCGGGGCGTCGGTTCCGCGCCGACGACGCGCCCCGAAGGAGCAGGCGCCAAGCCCCGCTCCGCTGCCCAGGTGCGCAGCGCCGCTTCGGCTTCTTCGCGGGACTGGGGGCCGCGGTGGAGGTGGGAGTTGCTGGAGGTGGCGGACGGCCGCCCCTATCGTCTGACCTTGCGGCAGGCCGAGCAGGGCGATGATCTCCTTGCCGTTGAGGGGCACGGGGAGGGCGGACAGCCGCTCATGGCCGGCTCGCTCGGCCGCGGCGCGCTCCTCGGGCTCGAGCTGGGTCTGCCCTCTTGCGTGCCACTCGGCGTAGTCGGCCGCGTCGTGGGCCTCCAGACCACTCAGCCGGTCAGCGAGTCAGACGGCTAGACGGTCGCCCGGACGTCCGGTCAGCCGGTCAGTTCGCCGAGGAGGCGCCAGGTGCGTCGGCGGTCGGCTTCTCCCGCGATCTCGGTGGTCGAGAACACGACCTCGGTGGCGCCGGCGTCGCGGTAACGGCGTACCTCGGCCTCGACTGTCTTCTCGTCGCCGATCACGGCCAGGTCGGCGGCTCGCCAGCCGCCGGAGAGTTCGATGACGCGTGCGTAGGACGGGATCTGTTCGTAGAAGGCGAGGTTCTCGGTGGCCTCGGCCCGCACCGCGTCGACGTCGTCCGTGACCACGCCGGGCACCAGGGCCACGATCCTGGGCGCGGGACGGCCCGCGGCCTCGGCCGCGGCGGTCAGGGCGGGCACGATGTGGTCGGCCAGGGCGCGCGGTCCGGCCAGATAGGGCAGGATCCCGTCGGCCAGCTCGCCGCTGGCCCGCAGAGCCTGCGGCCCCATCGCGGCGACGAGCAGGGGCACACCGCTCTCGGCACCCGGTACCCGCGCCGGGATCGGTGTGGTGGCGGTGAGCAGCTCGCCGTGGAAGTCGGCGGTGCCGGTCTCGGTCAACTGCCGTAGGACGGTGAGGAATTCGCGCAGCCGGGCGATGGGCCGGTCGAAGGGCAGGCCGAAGCCCGTCTCGGTCAGCAGTTTCGTGCCCAGTGCCAGACCGAGGTGATAGCGGCCGTGGGTCGCGGCCTGGGCGGTCTGGGCCTGGCTGGAGACCAGCAGGGGGTGGCGGCCGAAGACGGGGATCGCGGAGGTGCCGACCTGCAGTGAGGGGACCGCCCGCCCGACGATCGCCGCGAGCTGGGGTGAGTCCGCGCCGAAGGTCTGCCCGAACCAAGCCGACGTGAGCCCGAACTCCGCTGCCTCCTGGGCCAGTTGGACGGTCGCGTCGACCTGGTTCGGCGCGTCGGATGCGTTGAGCGCTACTCCAAGAGTCATGTCAGTCAGAACGGGCTTCGGCCGAACCCGCATTCCGGTCCGTGTGTGACAGCTTCTTGTCGGTCATGTGTACCAAGCCTGTGTACTCAGCCATGTGTACCCAGCCATGAAGGGAAGGAAGGGCCCCAGCCGGTCAGTGTGAGTCCTGAGACACCCGGCGACAGCTGACCGAACAAGGCCGCCCGCATCCTGGATGCCGGTCTGTGAGAAGCCGCCTGATTGGACTGCGGTTGCCAGCAGGTTCTTCGTTTGTCACCTGGCATGCGCGGGCTCGGCCTTCAACCGAGCCCGCCACGTCAGCTCCCTACCGGAGCCAAACTCGTGTCACGCCGTCAGCGCTGCCGTGTCAGCAGACCCGGCCGGTAGGGCCAGTGGCCGTACTCGCCACCGGAGTTGGGGTTGCGTCCCTGGTAGAGGAACTGCAGGTTGCAGGGATCGACGGTGAAGGTCTGATCGGCGCTGGTGCGGATCAGTTCGCCGTGGCTGATGTCGTTGGTCCAGGTGGCGCCGCTGTTGGCCTTGCCGGCGAAGGGGTTGCTCTCGGTCGCGGCCTGGGGTGTCCATGAGCCGTTCAGGCTTGTGGCCGTGAACGAGCGGAAGTAGCGGCCCTGCGAGCCGATCGCCTCGACGATCATGAGGTAGCGGTTCTGGCCCTGGAGCTTGTAGACCTGCGGGGCTTCGAACAGGTTGTTCTTCGTGTCGCTCATGATCGTTGTGTAGGTCGAGCCGAAACTGCTCGGGAAGTTCCCGATCGGCATACTGGCCCGGTAGATCTTGCCGTTGTCACCGGCGAAGAACAGGTACATGTTCTGGCCGTCAGCGATGAGCGTCTGGTCGATGGGGCCGGTGTCGGAGCCGGTGATGCTTCCGGAGAAGAGCACCTGCTGTGCGGACCAGCCATTGGGGTTGGAAGGGTCGCTCGACGTCCGGTAGGAGAAGGCGCTCCCACCTCCCCACTGGTAGGCGAGCACCCAGATGTTCTTCGGCGCGAAGTAGAAGAGCGTGGGCGCCACGACGGAGTTCGACATCGTGTTCTGGTTGGCCGAGGCCATGTCCGGCCAGTTGCTGAACAGGCTGAAGTTCATCGAACCCCAGCCCACTCCCGTTCCCGCGGCGCCGTGTGTCGTCGCATAGACGAGATGCTTGCCGTTGTAGGGGACGACGGTGAAGTCCTTGAGCGAGGCCCACCCGGCCTTGGGCTGTGCCAGCGCGCCCGTCGATGTCCAGCGGTATGTCGACGGAAGATCGCACGTGCCGGGGTTGCCGGCGCCGACCTTGACGAACTGCCACTGCTGGTTGCTGCCGCCCCAGTCGTCGTACTGGACGATGTTCGCGTTGTCGGCGGTGGAGGCGCCTTGTACCTCGAGGGCTTTGTTGCTGTGGCGCGCGATGAGCCTCACGTAGCCGTCCGAGCTGTCGGCCAGCCGCCACTGCTGGTTGGTGCTGTTCGAGTCGGTCCACTGGACGATCGCGCCGCCGTTGGCGGTGGACCCGTTGTTGACGCTCAGCACCTTGCCGGAGTGGCGGGACTTGATGCGGTAGTTACCGCCGCCGGAGTCGACGAATTGCCACAGCTGCTGGTTCTGGTCGTTCCTGGTCCACTGGGTGATGCGGGCGCCGTCGCTGGTCGCCAGGTTGTAGACATCAAGGGCTTTGCCGCTGTTGCGGTTGACCAGCACATACGAGGCGTTGGGGTCTACGGTCGCCGCGGCGGCGGGCTGGGCACCGAGGAAGGTGGCCATCAGCAGCAAGGGCGCGAGAACAGCGAGTAGGTGTCTCAGACGGACCGGGGGCCGGTGGCGAAACCGCATCAGAGGACCTCCTTGGGGGCGGGGCGAGGTGACGCCGATGAACCGAGGAGCGGTCGTATCGAGGGATGCAGGGGACAGATTCGAAACTTTCGAAGAGTTCACCGATTCTTTGACGCCACAAGCTAGGAATGCGGGGCCCTTTGGTCAAGGTCTCTTACCGATCTGTCCACAAACAGCTCCTCCAAGGGGCCGTGCAGAGGGGATGTTGACCAAGCGGTGCCCGCACACTTGCCCTGGTCCCGGCCCGGTCAGGCCCTGCGGCATCCGCCGACGACCGCGCCTAATGGGTCGGCGTCCTGCTCGACGTGATCCCGAATGTTTCGATCAACAAGCGGAAATTTTCTGTGCTGTGAGGATTGACGATTCACAGTCAATCCTTCAATCATCCATCTCTGGGCGACCGGCCGCAGTTCGAGATTCCGAACCAAGTCGCCTGAGCAAACGGTGCTGCACGGCGGATCCACGCACTGCCGCACCGCAGATCCGCGCACCGAAGCACTGCGCCACCCCGTTTTGTCCCGGTGAGGTTCGCACCAGCGCATCCTGGCTCTTCGTGCAGTTGGAGAGGTATGCGGCGCCGCGTGACGATCCCCCGGCCGAGCCGCGATGGAGTACCCCATGCGTGTGTCCAAACACAGCCACCGCCCGCCGTAGGTCACCCGACGGCCGACCGGGTGCCCTCTCGTGCCGGTTGCAGATCGTCCCGGTCCCATGACCGCGGTGTCCGGCGATTCCGTGCTGCCCGGGTTCCGGCCCGCCCGCCCCGTCCGTCTGCCGAGCGGGAGCCGATGAGGCATTCCCCCCGCGCTTTCAGTCCTTGCGTGATGTCTACCTTGGAGGCACAGCCATGGGCTCGTATGTCCTTCCCAGACCCGTTGTCCGCCGGAAGATCCGCACCCTGTTGTTGGCGCTGGTCGTCGGCATCCTCGGTTCGGTCGCCGCACTGGTCGCGCCGCCGACCGCGCACTCCGCCGAGAACACGCTCGGCGCCGCAGCGGCGCAGAGCGGCCGCTACTTCGGTACCGCCATCGCCTCGGGCAGGCTGGGCGACTCGGCGTACACGTCGATCGCGAGCCGCGAGTTCAACTCGGTGACGGCCGAGAACGAGATGAAGATCGACGCCACCGAACCGCAGCGGGGTCAGTTCAATTTCACCGCCGGTGACCGCGTCTACAACTGGGCGGTGCAGAACGGCAAGCAGGTGCGCGGTCACACCCTGGCCTGGCACTCCCAGCAGCCCGGCTGGATGCAGAGCCTCAGCGGCAGCAACCTGCGCCAGGCGATGATCGGCCACATCAACGGCGTGATGGCCCACTACAAGGGCAAGATCGCCCAGTGGGACGTCGTGAACGAGGCGTTCGCCGACGGCAGTTCGGGAGCCCGGCGCGACTCCAACCTGCAGCGCACCGGCAACGACTGGATCGAGGTCGCCTTCCGCACCGCGCGCGCCGCCGACCCGGCCGCCAAGCTCTGCTACAACGACTACAACGTCGAGAACTGGACCTGGGCCAAGACCCAGGCCATGTACAACATGGTCCGGGACTTCAAGCAGCGCGGCGTACCGATCGACTGCGTCGGCTTCCAGGCCCACTTCAACAACGACAGCCCCTACAACAGCAACTTCCGCACCACCCTGCAGAACTTCGCCGCCCTCGGCGTGGACGTGGCCATCACCGAACTCGACATCCAGGGCGCCTCGGCCACGACCTACGCCAACGTGACCAACGACTGCCTGGCCGTCCCGCGCTGCCTGGGCATCACCGTCTGGGGCGTGCGCGACAGCGACTCCTGGCGGCCGCAGCACACACCGCTGCTGTTCAACAACGACGGCAGCAAGAAGCCCGCCTACACCGCCGTCCTCAACGCACTCAACGGCGGCTCCTCCACGCCCCCTCCGGGTTCCGGACAGATCAAGAGCGTCGGGTCGGGCCGCTGCCTGGACGTGCCCGGCACCAGTACCACTGACGGCACCCAGCTCCACCTGTGGGACTGCCACAACGGCACCAACCAGCAGTGGACGCACACCGCCGCCGGCGAACTCAGGGTCTACGGCAACAAGTGCCTGGACGCCGCCGGCACCGGCAACGGCACCAAAGTCCAGATCTACAGCTGCTGGGGCGGCGACAACCAGAAATGGCGCCTCAACTCCGACGGATCCATCGTCGGCGTCCAGTCCGGCCTCTGCCTCGACGCCGTCGCGGGCGGCACGGCCAACGGCACCCTGATCCAGCTCTACTCCTGCTCGAACAGCAGCAACCAGCGCTGGACCCGCACCTGATGGGACCTGCCACAGACGAAAGGGTGAATCGATGAAGACCTACGGTGCGGCTTCCCCCGCCCCTCCACGACGACATCGCTGGTGGTCCCGGGTCGCCGCAGTGGTGGCGGGGACCCTCGCGATCGGCATGCTCACCGCGGTGAATCCGGCACCCGCCGAGGCGGCGACGGTGGACACCAATGCCTGGTACGTCCTGGTCAATCGCAACAGCGGCAAGGCGCTGGACGTCTCCGGCGCGTCCACCGCCGACGGCGCGCGGGTCGGCCAGTGGACGCGCAGCGACGGTACCAACCAGCAGTGGCAGTTCGTGGACTCCGGCGGTGGCTTCTACCGCCTCAAGGCCCGGCATTCGGACAAGGTTCTCGACGTGGCCGGCGCCTCGACCGCCGACGGTGCCGCCATCCAGCAGTGGGCCGACCACAACGGGGCCAACCAGCAGTTCCGCCTGGCCGACTCCGACGCGGGCCATGTCCGGCTGATCAACCGCACCAGCAACAAGGCGGTGGAGATCCAGGGCGCCTCCACCGCCGACGGCGGCAACGTCGTCCAGTACACCGACTGGGGCGGCGCCAACCAGCAGTGGCAGATGGTCAAGCTGTCGTCCGGTGGCGGTGGCGGTGGCGGCTGCGGCAGCGCCCCGACTCTGGCGAGCGGTACGCACACGATGCAGAGCGGCGGCAAGAGCCGCAGCTTCATCCTCAGGGTTCCCGCCAACTACGACAACAGCCACCGCTACCGGCTGATCTTCGCATTCCACTGGCGGGGTGGAACCGCAGGCGAGGTCGCCTCGGGCGGCATGAGCGGGAACGCCTGGTCCTACTACGGCCAACAGGAACAGTCGAACAACAGTGCGATCCTCGTCGCCCCCCAGGGCCTCGGCAACGGCTGGGCCAATGCGGGCGGTGAGGACATCACCTTCGTCGACGACATGATCCGGCGCATCGAGAGCGGCCTCTGTGTCAACCCGGCACAGCGTTTCGCCACGGGATTCAGCTGGGGCGGCGGTATGAGCTACGCACTCGCATGCAGCCGGGCGAACGTCTTCAGGGCCGTCGCGGTCATATCCGGCGCCCAGATCAGCGGATGCAGTGGCGGCACCCAGCCCATCGCCTACTTCGGAATCCACGGCATCAGCGACAACGTCCTCAACATCGGGCAAGGACGGTCCCTGCGCGACAAGTTCGTCAGCAACAACGGCTGCAACCCCCAGAGCCCGCGCGAGCCCGGGCCGGGCAGCCGAACGCACATCACCACCACCTACTCGGGCTGCCGTGCCGGATACCCGGTCCAGTGGGCCGCGTTCGACGGAGGCCACATACCCGGCCCGGTCGACGGCTCCACCGGCGAAAGCGGCGTCACCACCTGGACCAAAGCAGAGATCTGGAGGTTCTTCGCACAGTTCCAGTGACACCCCGCATCACGGGGTGGAGCCAGGATGAGGATGATCCTGGCTCCACCCCGTTTGGTCACGGCCGAACAGCCCCTGGGAGACGTGGCGTTCGTACATACTCCACGAGCTGAAGACGAATCCGAGGCGGCGGGAGAGCACCCAACCGACACGGACCCGGTGGGCGGCGGAGACACTGCATACAGGCGGGCCGTTCCCCGGTCCGGACAAGACCGTTCTCGTCGAGACCGGCGTGCCCTACGCCACCCATATGTCCCTGCTGAGTGTGCTTCAGGAGCGGAGACAGCGCGGCGCACAACACCGTGGCCATGCCGTGGGGTATCTATCCGCTCCAGCCAGCGCAGTGTGCTGGCCTCATCGCGGATGTTCTCGTCTTGTACTTCGCTGATCAGTACAAGGTGTGGGCCTGGCGCCGGTCGTGTATCAGGCCCGTACCGAGGAAGCCCGGAGCCTTCCGGTAACCGTCGGCGAACGGTCAGAACCCGTGAACCGGCAGGCCGAGGTCAGATCGCCTCCGGACGGGCCGAAGATTTCCGATTCACGCACTGCCTGATGCAGCGTCAGGCAAGTCGGCATCAGCTCAGCATCAGTCCATGCGGCGCTTCGCGCACACGCCTGCTCGGAGGCTCCCCGACAGCCTAGACGGCGCGGAAATGCGCAGGCGGGAAGCTAGGTCGTAGCAATACATGATCTTCTTGGAGGTCTTCGAGTCGAAGGCAGGACCATGTACAGTGTTGGGCGCCCTTGACCTGCAGAAAGCTGGCAGGGAGCCATCTTCAGGAGTCCAACATGCTGCGCACCATGTTCAAGTCCAAGATCCACCGCGCCACCGTCACCCAGGCCGACCTGCACTACGTCGGGTCCGTGACCATCGACGCCGAGCTGCTCGACGCCGCCGACCTGCTGCCGGGTGAGCTCGTGCACATCGTCGACATCACCAACGGCGCCCGGCTGGAGACGTACGTCATCGAGGGCGAGCGGGGCTCCGGGGTGATCGGGATCAACGGGGCCGCAGCCCACCTCGTCCATCCCGGTGATCTGGTGATCATCATCAGTTACGCTCAGGTCTCCGACGCCGAGGCCCGCGCCCTGCGGCCCAGGGTCGTGCACGTGGACCAGGGCAACCGGATCGTGGCGCTGGGTTCGGACGCCTCCGAGCCGGTGCCGGGTTCGGACCAGCGGCGAAGCCCGCAGGCCGCCACCGTCTGAGGTCTCGGGCAGCCGCCCGGCATCTCCGATCCGCACGCGAGGAGTCCCATGAGCGACGTACAGATCCGCGACGACCGGGCGGCCGGCCGACTGGAGGCCTTCGCCGGCGACGAACGGGCAGGTCACATCCAGTACTTCGTCCTCGCCTCCCCGCAGGACGCGCTCGTCCCGGTCCACACGATCGTCGAGCCCGCGTACGAGGGGCAGGGCGTCGCGGGCTCGCTGGCCCGCGAGCTGTACGGCATCGCGGCCCGCGAGGGCGCCGTCGTCGCCCCGCTGTGCCCGTACGTCGTGAAGTGGGCCGAACGCCACCCCGACGAGGCCCCCGCCGCGGATCCAGAGCTGCTGCGGGCCGCGAAGGACTGGCTGATCGCCCACCCCGAGGGCTTCTGAGCGACCGGCGGGCGAGGAGGGGCGGGGCGGCGCGGCCGACCGGGTGAGTGGCCGCGCGGGCGACGGGTACCCGTGGCACAGGTCCATGGCCGACGTACCCATGGCTGGAGGACGTGATGACACACCCCGACCCGGACCCCGTGAAGCCCGGCCCCACCCCGGGCCCGGGCCCCGACCGACCGGAACCCTTCCCACCGCCCCCGTTCCCCGACCCCGTCCCCACCCCCGACCCGGACCCCGTGCCCAACCCGCCGGGCCCGGACCCCGTCCCCGGTGAACCGAGGCCGGGCCCGCTGTCGTAGGGGTCGTAGGGCGCGTAGGGCTCGTAGGCACAGAGAGGGAAAAGAAGTGCGGCCCGGCGTGGACATTTCCACGCCGGGCCGCAACGACAGAGTCAGGGGCGCGGGGCGTCACATACGCGGCCCCGCCGCGATAGCGCGACCGGCCATCGACAAGCCGCGACCGGCCACCGACAAGCCGCGACCGGCCACGGGCAACCCGTGGCCGCCGACCGATCGGCGCCCCCACCCCCTCAGGAACCCTCAGGCACCCTCAGGCTCAGGCCTCGACCTCGCCGCGCCCCTGCCCCCACAGCGTGTGGAACGAGCCCTCGCGGTCCACCCGGCGGTACGTGTGCGCGCCGAAGAAGTCCCGCTGCCCCTGCGTGAGCGCGGCGGGCAGCCGCTCGGCACGCAGCGCGTCGTAGTACGCCAGCGCCGCCGCGAACCCGGGGGTCGGCACGCCCTGCCGCGTCGCGGCGACCAGCACCTCGCGCCAGTCGTCCTGCGCCGCCGCGATCTCCTGGGCGAACGTCTCGTCGGAGAGCAGGCTCGGCAGGTCGGGGCGGGCGTCGTACGCCGCGCGGATCCGGTCGAGGAAGGCCGCGCGGATGATGCAGCCGCCCCGCCAGATCGACGCGACCTTGCCCAGGTCGATGTTCCAGTCGTACTCGTCGCGGGCGGCGTCGATCTCGTGGAAGCCCTGCGTGTACGACACGATCTTGGAGGCGTACAGCGCCTGCTCGACCCGGTCGGCGAAGGCGCCGGCCTCGGCCGCGCTGAGCGGGGTGGCCTTCGGGCCGGCCAGCGAACGCGAGGCGTCGCGCAGCGCGGCGTGGCCCGACAGGGAGCGCGCGAAGACGGCCTCGGCGATGCCGGAGACCGGAACGCCCAGGTCCAGCGCGATCTGCACGGTCCAGCGGCCGGTGCCCTTCTGCTCGGCCTGGTCGACGACCACGTCGACGAACGGCTTGCCGGTGGCCGCGTCCACGTGCGCCAGCACCTCGGCGGTGATCTCGATCAGGTACGAGTCGAGGCGCCCGGTGTTCCAGGTGCGGAAGATCTCGGCGATCTGCGCGGGGGTGTAGCCGGCCACGTCGCGCAGCAGCTGGTAGGCCTCGCCGATCAGCTGCATGTCGGCGTACTCGATGCCGTTGTGCACCATCTTCACGAAGTGCCCGGCGCCGTCCGGACCGACGTGCGTGACACAGGGCGCGCCGTCGGCTGCCTTCGCGGAGATCTTCTCCAGCATCGGGCCGAGGGAGTCGTACGACTCGACCGGGCCGCCGGGCATGATGCTCGGCCCGTTGAGCGCGCCCTCCTCGCCGCCGGAGATGCCCGCGCCGACGAAGTGGATGCCCTGCTCGCGCAGTGCGGCCTCACGGCGGCGGGTGTCGGCGAAGTGCGCGTTGCCACCGTCGATGATCATGTCGCCGGGCTCCAGGAGCGGTGCGAACTCCTCGATCACCGCGTCCGTCGGGCCGCCCGCCTTCACCATGACGACCAGACGCCGGGGGCGCTCCAGCGCCTGGACGAAGTCCTTGGCGGTCTCGGCCGCGATGAAGTCGCCCTCGTGCCCGTGCTCCTTGATCAGCGCGTGGGTCTTCGCCGCGGAGCGGTTGTGGACCGCGACCGTGTAGCCGTTGCGGGCGAAGTTGCGGGCGAGGTTGCTCCCCATGACCGCGAGGCCGGTGACGCCGATCTGGGCTGAAGTGCTCATACGGTTGGCTCCTATGGATCCTGATATCGGTGGTGCCGTTCCTGCATCAGTATTGTCCTTCCGGCCATCCTGACGTGCACCGGCCCCGTCCGCACTGCGCGGCCTGCCGGGCTTGAGTACGCAGGAAGGGCCCTACCTGCCTCAATGGGGCGCGCAACCCGACGCATTGCGCGCCGTCCCTGGTCACTCGCGCGCCGGACGGGCGCACTTATGCGCCGGAGCAGGTCGCTTACCCGCCACTCGCGGGACGGGAGCGGCTGAATTTTCGTCTTGTCCTGGCCGGTTCGCGGCGCTTACTTTTGCGGCTCACTGCATAGGCGAGGGGGATACTCCATGGCCGTACGCGGTCGGCACCGGCGGTACCAACCGAACAGGATCAACCGCGCCTCACTCACCGTCACGGCGGGCGGCGCGGGCATGGCGCTCCCGCTGATCGGCACCGGTGTCGCGGAAGCGGCCGATGTCGAGACCTGGGACAAGGTCGCGGCCTGTGAGTCCACCAACGACTGGAACATCAACAGCGGCAACGGCTACTACGGCGGCCTGCAGTTCAGCCAGTCCACCTGGGAGGCCTTCGGCGGCACGGCGTACGCCGCCCGCGCGGACCTGGCCACCAAGGAACAGCAGATCGCGATCGCCGAGAAGGTCCTCGACGGACAAGGGCCCGACGCCTGGCCCGTCTGCTCGGAGCGCGCGGGCCTCACCCGTGGCGGCGGCGGGCCGACCCGCCAGATCGAGGACGTGAAGCCCCAGACCACCCCTCAGTCGCAGGCCGGCAAGGTCGAGATGTACACGGTGGTCCGCGGCGACACCCTCTCCGAGATCGCCGACTCCCAGGACGTCAGGGGCGGCTGGCGCAAGCTCTACGCGGCCAACCGCTCGACCATAGGCTCCGACCCGAACGTGATAATCCCTGGCCAGCGCCTGAGCCTGAACACGGCCGGCCAGAAGCAGGACCACAAGCAGGAACCGAAGCAAGAGGCCGAGCAGGAGAAGAAACAAGAAAAGAAGCAGGAGAAGAAACAACAGAAGCAGCAGAAGCAACAGAAGCAGCAGGCCTCCGAGAAGCGGCAGGAGTCGGCGTCCCTCGTCGCCCCCGTGAGCGCCTCCCTCGGCACGCCGTACCGCGCTTCGGGCTCCTCCTGGTCGAAGGGCTACCACACGGGCGTCGACTTCCCCGTGTCGACCGGCAGCACGGTCAAGTCCGTGGCCGCCGGCGAGGTGGTCACCTCGGGCTGGGGCGGCTCCTTCGGCTACCAGGTGGTGATCCGGCACACCGACGGCCGGTACTCGCAGTACGCCCACCTCTCGGCGATCTCCGTGAAGACCGGGCAGAACGTGAGCGCCGGACAGCGCATAGGCCGCTCCGGTTCCACGGGCAACAGCTCGGGCCCGCATCTGCACTTCGAGGTGCGGACGGGGCCCGGCTTCGGCAGCGACATCGATCCGATCGCCTATCTGCGGGCGGGAGGGGTTCGGATCTGACGTGGCGGCCTGACGTGGTGCGGGAGGCCCGGTCCGGGCCTCCCGCTCAGGATTTCACGCGGTCGCGATGCCGATCGAGGAGTGCCCTGGGCACATACAGCTCATCCTGGAAGGGCAGCGGCAGCAGTCCGTGCGGGGTTCCCTCCTCGTCCGCCGCGCTCCTGGCCAGGAACGGCGCCGGTACGACCACACGCTGCTCCAGTCCGATCGCGTCCCCGGTGTCCGGCACCCCGGCGGTCCCGGCGGTCTGGCGCGGAAGCCCCGCGAGCAGCTCCTCCAGGGCCAGGGAGTCCCGGTCGGCGGTCGTGACGGTCGCGCCTTCGCCGGCCCCGTCCGCCCGTACCTCGTCGGCGAGCCGCTCGGTGGTCAGCAGGATCAGGCCACCCGCCGCGACGACACCGCAGCCCAGTGCGAGCAGGGTGCCGGTCGTGCCGTAGCGGAACGTCTCGCCGAACATCGTGATGCCGACCGCGGCCGCCACCACCGGGTTCACCACGGTCAGCGTGGCGAGCGGGGCCGTCAGGCCGCCGCCCCGGTACGCGGCCTGGGACAGCAGCAGACCGGCCGTCGCGAAGGCACCGATGAGGGCGAGGGTCGGCAGGTCGGAGAGCGTGACGCCGTCCGTCCAGTCGACGGCGACTGTCTTGGTGAAGACCGAGGACATGCCGAACGCGACACCGGAGGCGACCGCGAGCAGGATGCTGCGGACCGCCGGGTGCCGGTGCGCCGCGTGGCCCGCCACCATCAGCGCGGCCACCGCGCCCCCGCTGACCACGGCCACCAGCACCCGCTGGGCGGTGTCCAGGGACTGTGCGTCGGCCGAGCCGACCAGGGACAGCAGGCCCGCCAGACCCACCGTCGCCATGATCGCGCCCCGCCAGGCCGTCGCGCCCGCCCTGCGGCCCACGAAGAGCGCCGCCATGGGCAGGGCGAAGACGATGGTCAGCGCGCCCAGCGGCTGCACCAGGCTCAGCGGGCCGTAGGCGAGGGCCACCACGTGCAGCAGGCCGCCGAGGCCGTTCAGTCCCACGGCGGCCCACCAGACCGGCCGGCGCAGCGGTGCGTAGGACTGGCCGGAGGAGGACACCGCGACTCGCTCCTGGACGATCGCCCCGCCCGCGTAGGCCACGGCGGAGACGAACGACAGCAGGACGGACAACGCGAGGGCGCTCATGTGCGGCTCCTCAGCGCGGTGCGGGGGCTCCCGGCCCGGCGCGGTGAACGCTCGGCTTTCATGGTGACCACGATGCCTCCGATACGCCTCCGCGTCGTCGTACCTGAGCACTCAATAGGTCCTACTGCCGTTGGAGTACGAGGGTCCCGTCGTCATACCCCAGGGGGGCGACACGGGGTGCATGCCGCCGCCCGAAGACGTAGCCGTGCCCTGGTACTACTCGTCCTCGTGGATCACGACCCAGGCCTCACCGCCCTCTCGGCCCTCGGCGGCTTCTTCGTACTACGCACGGGACGACCGGCGCACGGCGAGCCGCCCACCCTGGCGGAGGCGTACGCGGCACGGGATGCCGATGTGAAACAGGAGGTTTACGCGAATCCCGTAATTTTCCGTGTCCGGAAGGTCGCGCGGAGTCTGCGGGCGCCCGAGCCGCGCGTGGCCGCGTCCATCGCCCACCTCGGCTTCGCCGCGCGCCTGTGGTCGGTGACCCTGGGGTCGGTCGCCCTGTACGGGCGCGTCCCCGACCTCGACCCCCGTCTCCTGCGCTGGGACGCCGACGCGAGCGCCCCGGACGAGCTGTGGCTGGCCGAGGTGCGCGGCCTGCCCGCCGAACGGATCGGCGAGATCGTTCGGGACGGCCACCTCGTACCGCTGGCGGCGTCCCTGCGCGCTCAACTGGGGCTCTCCGAGCGCCTGTTGTGGGGAAACGTGGCCTCCGCGCTGATGGGGGCCGTGCGCCAGATCGACCGCTGGACGGCGGCCAACGGCCGTACGGAGGCGGCGAGTCGGGCCCGTGCCGCCGCCACCGACCTGTTCGCGCACCCCACCCTGACCGGCACGCTCGACCCGGTCACCCGTCGCCGCCGCAGCTGCTGCCTGTACTACCGGCTGCCGGACGGCGGGCTGTGCGGCGACTGCTGCTTCGACCGGCCGCCCGGCACCCGCTCCCGCCGCGGTCCTCGCGCCTGACCACGCCCCCGGTCCGCGCTGCCCGACCCCCGGGCGTGCGCCCGCGCCAACATCGTGGTCTTCCGCAACCGACCCTTCTGGGTGACCATGTGGGAACCAGCCGCTGAGACAGGGGGTTCCGGGTGCGAGTCGGCCTGCTGACCCGGGAGTATCCGCCCGACGTCTACGGTGGCGCGGGCGTCCATGTCGAGTTCCTCGCCCACGAGTTGCGGTCCCTGGTCGACCTGGACGTGCACTGCTGGGGCGAGGGCGCCGCCGGCGGTGTCGTACGCCACCGGCCCTGGTCCGCGCTCGACGGCGCCAACGACGCGCTGCGCACGTTCTCCGTGGACCTCGCCATCGCCGCCGGCCTCGAAGGCCGCGAACTGGTCCACTCCCATACCTGGTACGCCAACCTCGCCGGTCACTTCGGCAAGCTGCTGCACGGCGTCCCCCATGTGATGACCGCCCACTCGCTGGAGCCGCTGCGCCCCTGGAAGGCCGAGCAACTGGGCGGCGGCTACGCCCTGTCCAGCTGGGCCGAGCGCACCGCGATCGAGTCCGCCGACGCGGTGATCGCCGTCTCCGGCGCCATGCGCGACGACATCCTCGGCTGCTACCCCGCCCTGGACCCGGCACGGCTCCACGTCGTGCACAACGGCATCGACACCTCGCTCTACCGGCCGGATCACGGCACGGACGTCCTCGACCGGATCGGCGTCGACCCCGCCCGCCCGTACGTCCTGTTCGTCGGCCGCATCACCCGGCAGAAGGGCGTGCCTCATCTGCTGCGGGCCGTACGGGACATCGACCCGGCCGCACAGGTCGTGCTCTGCGCGGGCGCGCCCGACACCCCGGAGATCGACCAGGAGTTCCGGGACCTCTTCGCGGAGCTGAGCCGCGTCCGCGAGGGTCTGTTCTGGATCCCGCAGATGCTGCCGCGCCCGGACGTGATCCAGCTCCTGACCCACGCGGCCGTGTTCGTCTGCCCGTCGGTGTACGAGCCGCTCGGCATCGTCAACCTGGAGGCCATGGCCTGCGGTACGGCCGTGGTGGCGTCGCGGGTGGGCGGTATCCCGGAAGTCGTGGAGGACGGCGTCACCGGCCTGCTCGTGCCGAGCGGGGACGACTTCGAGAACGGGTTGGCCCGAGCCCTGGACTCCGTGCTCGCCGATCCCGCGACGGCCGCCCGGCTGGGCGAGGCCGGCCGGGAGCGCGCGGTGCGGGAGTTCGGTTGGGACGCGGTCGCCCGGCGGACGGTCCGGCTTTACGAGGAAGTCCTCAAACAGGGGTAGTCACAGGGCAGTCAGGATCAGCGTTCGGCACGACCGGGCGTAGAGGGGCGGCGGGATGCGGCGCGGTGGACCTTCGGTGCTGGGAATCGTACTGGCGGGCGGTGAGGGCAAGAGGCTGATGCCCCTCACGGCCGACCGCGCGAAACCGGCGGTGACTTTCGGCGGCACGTACCGCCTGGTGGATTTCGTTCTCTCCAATCTCGTCAACGCGGACATCCTGCGCATCTGCGTGCTCACGCAGTACAAGTCGCATTCGCTGGACCGGCACATCACGACGACCTGGCGGATGTCGAGCCTGCTGGGCAACTACGTCACCCCGGTCCCGGCCCAGCAGCGGCTCGGCCCGCGCTGGTACCTGGGCAGCGCCGACGCGCTCCTGCAGTCCCTGAACCTGGTCCACGACGAACAGCCCGAGTACGTGGCCGTGTTCGGCGCCGACCACGTCTACCGCATGGACCCCCGCCAGATGCTGGCACAGCACATCGAGGGTGGCGCGGGCGTGACGGTGGCCGGGATCCGGGTGCCGCGCGCGGAGTCGCCGTCCTTCGGCGTGATCACGCCCGGCTCCGACGGCCGGACCGTCGAACGCTTCCTGGAGAAGCCGTCCGACCCGCCGGGCCTGATCGACGACCCCGAATGCGTGTTCGCTTCGATGGGCAACTACATCTTCACCACCAAGGCCCTGGTGGAGGCGCTCCAGCGGGACGCGGAGGACGAGGACTCCGTCCACGACATGGGCGGCTCGATCCTGCCCCAGCTCACCGACCGGGGCGAGGCCCAGCTCTACGACTTCAGCGCCAACCACGTACCCGGCGAGACCACCCGTGACCAGGGCTACTGGCGGGACGTCGGCACCCTCGACGCCTACTACGACGCCCATATGGACCTGATCGCCGAGCGCCCCGCCTTCAACCTCTTCAACCGCAGCTGGCCCATCTACACCAGCTCCGGCCAGCTCTCCCCGGCCCGCTTCAACGCGGGCGGCATCGCCAGCGAGTCGATCATCAGCGCGGGCTGTCTGATACGGGGCCAGGTGACGCGGTCCGTCCTCTCCCCGGGGGTCGTCGTGGACCCGGGCGCGGTCGTCCAGGGCTCGGTCCTGCACGACAACGTCCACATCGGGCGGGGCGCGGTCGTCCGGGGCGCGGTGCTCGACAAGAACGTCCAGGTGCCTCCGGGTGCCACCATCGGAGTCAACCCCGAAAAAGACGCCGAGCTGTACACCGTCTCCCGGGGCGGGGTGATCGCGTTGGGCAAGGGGCAGCAGGTGTCCTAGGGCAGGGCCTAGCCCTTCAGGGTGACCGGAGTGCACACAGATGTCGCATGAGTCCCGCCTTTCTTTAAGGGCGGGACTTAATCTGTTGTTAACTGTGCGTAGCTTGATCGTACTTGACCGTAATCGGCCAACAGCGATTGACTACCGACTCACCCGTCGTCGACGCGAGGCAAGCCCTTGACTCCTGACCTGCTCGCCCCCCTCGACCTTGCGTTCTGGAACATCGAGTCCGCCCAACACCCCATGCACCTGGCCGCCCTCGGCGTCTTCACGGCGAACTCGCCCACCGCGGGCGCCCATGCCGCCGAGCTGCTCGCCACGCGGTCCGCCGCGGTGCCGGCGCTGCGGATGCGGATCCGGGACGTGTGGTTCCCGGACGTCCGGCTGCCCCTGGCGTTCGGCGGCGCGACCCGGGAGCCCGTCGCCGACTTCGAGCCCTTCGACCACGTACGGCTGCACGCGCCGGTCGCCGACTTCCACACGGTGGCCGGACGGCTGATGGAACGCCCGCTGGAGCGCGGCCGGCCGCCATGGGAGGCGCACGTGCTGCCGGGGGCGGACGGCACCTCCTTCGCCGTGCTGTTCAAGTTCCACCACGCCCTCGCCGACGGACTGCGGGCGCTGACGCTCGCCGCGGCCGTCATGGACCCCATCGACATGCCCGCGCCCCGACCGCGCCCCGCCGAGCCGCCCCGCGGTCTCCTCCGCGACGTGCGCAAACTCCCCGACCTGGTCAGAGGCACCCTCTCCGACCTCGGGCGCGCCCTCGACATCGGCGCCTCCGTCGCCCGCACCACGCTCGACGCGAGCCTCGGGGCCCGTTCCCCGGCCGCGCTGACCTCCGAGGCCAGCGGCACCCGTCGCACCGCCGGGGTCCTCGTGGACCTCGACGACGTGCACCGGATCCGCAAGACCGTCGGCGGCACCGTCAACGACGTCCTCATCGCGGTCGTGGCGGGGGCGCTGCGGCGGTGGCTGGACGAGCGCGGGGACGGCAGCGACGGGGTCGCGCCCCGGGCGCTGATCCCCGTCTCCAAGCGCCGGCCCCGCACGGCGCACCCGCAGGGCAACCGGCTCTCCGGATACCTGATGAAACTGCCCGTCGACGATCCGGATCCGCTGCGGCGGCTGCGTACGGTGCGGGCGGCGATGGACCGCAACAAGGAGGCGGGGCCGAACCGGGGCGCGGGCGCGGTGGCCCTGCTCGCCGACCATGTGTTGCCGCTCGGGCACCGGCTCGGAGGGCCGCTGGTCAGCCAGGCGGCGCGTCTGTGGTTCGACATCCTCGTCACCAGCGTCCCGTTGCCCAGTCTCGGGCTGCGGCTCGGGGGCTGCCCGCTCGCCGAGATCTACCCCCTCGCTCCGCTCGCTCATGGGCAGTCGCTCGCCGTGGCCGTCTCCACGTACCGGGGGAGTGTCCACTACGGCCTCGTCGCCGACGCGGAGGCCGTCCCGGACCTGGACCGGCTGTCCGGGGCGGTCGTCCGGGAGGTGCGCGACCTGCTGGCGGCATGTGAACCCTGACACCCGTCTCACGCCCCCGCCGCCCCTACCCGTCCCATCCTCCAGGGGCTGCGCCCCTTCGACCCCCAGCCGTCCGCCCGGTGGGGCTTCTCGCGCAGTTCCCCGCGCCCCTATGGGGGCGCGGGGAACTGCGCGAACGGGGTCCGGGGCGGAGCCCCGAGTCTGTGAGCGGGGGTCGAAGGCGGCGCGCAGCCCCTTCAGGGTCGGGTTTTGGTGAGTGGGGGCGGGGCTCCGTACAATTTCGCGTTCGGTGGCGGACGCGGTGGGCGGGCCGCGGTGATCAGGGAAACGGCAGCGCGATGACGGTGACAGAGGACGGCCCCGCGACCACGGACGAGGTCGCGTACGGCCCCGGCATCGACCCGGAACGGCTCGCCGTGTGCCTCAGCGTGCTGGAGGAGCTCGACAAGCTGGAGGTCGACCACCCGGACGCCATCGCGGTGCGCCGCGCGACCGCCGGCGTCTACCGCACCGTCAAGCAGCGCCGCCGCCAGGAACGCCGCGCCGCCAAGACCGCCCACGACAAGGCGGTCACGGAGTCCACGGCCACCGGCTCCGCCCAGCGCATCGACGACGAGACCGAGGGCATCCTGCCGTCGTCCGTCACCGAGGCGGGCAAGATCGCGGGGATACTCCAGCGCCCGCGCTCCTGCTACACCTGCAAGACCCGGTACGTCGAGGTCGACTACTTCTACCACCAGCTCTGTCCCGAGTGCGCCGGCGTGAACCGCGCCAAGCGCGACGTCCGCGCCGACCTCACCGGCAAGCGCGCCCTGCTCACCGGCGGCCGCGCCAAGATCGGCATGTACATCGCCCTGCGGCTGCTGCGCGACGGCGCGCACACCACGATCACCACGCGCTTCCCCAAGGACGCCATCCGCCGCTTCAAGGCCATGGACGACTCGGCGGACTGGATGCACCGTCTGGAGGTCGTCGGCATCGACCTGCGCGACCCGGCGCAGGCCGTCGCCCTCGCCGACCAGGTCGCCGAGGCCGGTCCCCTCGACATCCTCATCAACAACGCGACCCAGACCGTACGCCGCCTGCCCTCCGCCTACGCCGCCCTGGTGGACGGCGAGAGCGCCCCGCTGCCCGCCGGTGAGCTGCCCCCGTACCACGTCATCGGCGCCTTCAACTCCGGCGCCGTCGACGGCCTCGCCGCGCTGCCCGTCGGCACCAGCGGCCTCGACGCGCAGCAGGTCGCCGACCTCGCCCTGGTCGCGGGCAACGCCAGCGTCGCCCGGCACCTCGACGGCACCGCCATCGACGCGGGCGGCCTCGTCCCCGACGTGGTCGACAGCAACACCTGGGTGCAGACCATCGAGCAGATCTCCCCGGTGGAGCTGCTGGAGACCCAGCTGTGCAACTACACGGCGCCGTTCATCCTGATCAGCAAGCTCCGCCCGGTCATGGCCGACGCCGCCCGGAAGGCGACCAGCGGACGCGCGTACGTCGTCAACGTCTCGGCGATGGAGGGCGTCTTCGGCCGTGGCTACAAGGGCGCGGGGCACCCCAACACCAACGCCGCCAAGGCCGCGATGAACATGGTCACGCGGACCAGCGCGCAGGAGATGTTCCAGACCGACGGCATTCTCATGACCTCCGTCGACACCGGCTGGATCACCGACGAGCGCCCCCACTTCGACAAGCTGCGCCTCGCCGACGAGGGCTTCCACGCCCCGCTCGACCTCGTCGACGGCGCGGCCCGCGTCTACGACCCCGTCGTCCGCGGCGAGCAGGGCGAGGACCTGTACGGCGTCTTCCTGAAGGACTACGCGCCCGGCAAGTGGTGAGTCGCCCTCGCCCGGTCCGACACCAGCTCCAGTACCGTCCGCCAGTCCTCCAGGACCCCGGCGTCCATGCCGGGGATCCAGCTCGCCTCGTCCGCGTGCCGCAGGGCCAGCACGTCCTCGACGAGCGCGGCGTCCCCGACCCGCCCGCGTGCAGCCGCACGAGGTCGTCGGCGCCGAGGGCGTGCAGGCGTACGAGCCGGGCGACCCGCTCGCCGAGCAACGGCCGCACCGTGTCGGCGGCCAGATCGGCGTGGCCGGTGTCGTCACCCGGACGGAGCAGCCCCCCGAGGGTGTGCACCAGGCCCGCCACCTGCAGCTCCTTGTCGGCCGGCCGGCCCCGGCGCAGCAGCGCGGCGGTCTGCAGCGCGTGTTCGTGCGGATCGACCGCGGTGTCCCGGCGGTGGTCCGGCGTCGTGCCGCCGCCCCGGCAGGCGTGCAGCAGATCCATGAGCTCCTCGACGCTGCGCAGTTCCATCCGCCGGTCCTCCCGAGTCCGCCCGCGAGAAATGCCGTTGCGACACATGAGCAGATCATGGTCGGCTTGCGATTCGGCCAACAGGACCTGAACTACGTACCGAGCACGGCGATCCGATGGGTCGTCGGATCGGTGCGGGGTGCGACCGCTGAGCCGAACGGGTGATGAGAAACCGAACAAATGGGTCAAATCGCCTTAGGGTAAGGCTTGCTGGGCGCTGAACGACACAAGACAGTTACCCCTGGTTTTCAGCCCCATCGAGCGGCAGCCCGCTCATTTGGTTACTCTGTACCGGACGGACAGCCTTATATGGGTCCCACCCACACCCACGGTCCGTCCCGGGACAAGCCGGTCACCACGGCCTGCTCTCACATCCAGGCAATCCGGCGCCACCGCGTCCGTACTGACATCGACTCAGACCCGAGCGGGCGTCAGGCGCACAGCGGCAGGCTGGGCCGACGCCCCGAGGGTGACCCGACACATAAGGAGTGCGCGGTGACACCAGAGAAGACGAATCGCGAGCCACGCCCAGAGGAACACACCGAGGGCGGCGGCCGGTCGAAGAAGGAGCTGGGCAGCCTGGACGTGTGGGCCAGGTCCGCCCCGATCCGGCTGGCGGGCTACGAGGACGACCTCGCCGAGCCCCACATCCTGCCCAGCGTGGACTGAGCGGGAGGATCGCGATCGCGTCTGCATGGGCGTGCCAGACTCACGCCCATGCAGATCAGAGAAGCCACCGCCGACGACTGGCCCGGCATCTGGCCGTTCTGGCACCGCGTCGTCGCCGCGGGCGAGACCTACACCTGGGACCCGGACACCTCCGAGGAAGCCGCCCGCGGCCTCTGGATGGCCCCCGTCAAGCGCGTGTTCGTCGTCGAGGACGAGACCGGAACCGTCGTCGGCTCCGCCTACCTCACCCCCAACTACGGTGGCCCCGCCGCCCGCATCGCCAACGCGGGCTTCCTGGTCGACCCCGACCACGGCGGACGTGGTTTCGGCCGCGCCCTCGCCGCACACGTCCTCGCCGCAGCCGGTGCCCAGGGCTACCGGGGCATGGTGTTCAACGCCGTCGTCGAGACCAACCCCGCCGTACGGCTGTGGACCTCGCTCGGTTTCACCGTGATCGGCACGGTCCCCGACGCCTTCGAGCATCCGAAGGACGGGTTGGTCGGGCTGCACATCATGTACAAGGCCCTGTGATGCCACCGGTCCCGGGTGCCGGACGGCGCCCGGAGCGCGGGAAGCCCCGTCGGGGCAGGTGACCGCATGGGTCCCCGCCCCGGCGGGACTCGGTCGGCCGGCGGCGGATCACCGGCGCCCGGCAGAGGCCGGAACCGTGTCCGGCGCTCCCCGGCTCAGCCGAAGTTCACGTCGCTGCACCACATGTAGGCCTGGTCGAGGTGCGAGGCCTGCCAGATCACGAACAGGATGTGGTGTCCGGTGTAGCCGGAGGTCTGGACGGGGAACGTGATGTTCTGCGCCGGGGCGAAGCGGCCGGTCTGCGTGATGAAGTCGAGGTTGCCCCAGCCCAGGGTCTGGGTCTTGGGGTTGAAGCCCTGCTTGCTCACGTAGACCCTGAGGTAGTCGGCGCCGTGGGACGCCTGGTCGTACAGGTGGACCGAGAAGTTGTTGCCGACGGTGGTGGTCCGCCACGGCCCGGGCTTGTCCAGGCTGGCGTTCCTCGACAGGTTGTTGCTGCAGAGCGTCCCGTCGGGGGTCCGCGCCTGGAACTGGCCACCGAGGCCGTCCCGGAGCGCGCTCATCCAGTTCCACATGGTGTCGGGGTTGGCCTGGAAGGCCTGCCAGCACATGGGGTCCTCGGTCTGCATGGCCGGGTTCGTGTGCTGGTTGCCCCAGGTCTTCCAGCACTGGTACGCGCGGGAAGCGGGGCCGACGATGGTGCCGTGGGCCTGAGCGGGGGCCGACCAGGTCAGTGCGCCGACGACCACGGCGAACAGCATGACGAGCGCCTGGAGGGGCCGGCGGAGGGGCGAACGCGAACGCCCGGTGGACGGACTGTGTGTGCGCATGTGGGGGGAGCTCCTTCCGGTTGCGAGGCTGTCATGGGAGCGCTCCCAACGGTAGATATCCTGGGTTGGATGTCAATGAGACGGACGCGGTTGATTACAGGGGCGGGCGGCGAGCCAGGGGGCCCGTGGGCCTGACCGGGCACGTTGCCCGGTCAGGGGTTGCGCACGGACGACGTGGTCAGTCGTGTCGGCGGCAGGAACTCCCGTACGTACGTCCGCTCCCAGCACGCCCCGGTCTCCCGCAGCTCGCGCCAGGTCGTGTAGCGATAGCGGAAGAGGCGGGCGCGGACGAAGCGGGGCGGGGCGTCGGCGGGGAAGGGGGAGCGGCGCAGCAGGCGGAGGGTGTCGCGGTCGTTCTCCAGGAGGCGTTCCACCAGGGCGCCGAACCAGGAGCCGGCGTACGCGGGGGAGAGCGCGGCGAACCACATCAGCCAGTCGAGCCGCAGGTGGTACGGGGCGAACTGACGCGGCCAGCGCCTCGGGTCCCCCGGCTTGCCCCGGAACTCGTACTCCCGCCACTCGGAGTCCTCGCGCGGTACGTCGTCCGCTGTCCCCTCGACCACCACCTCGTACCGCACCCGGCTGACGCTGCCGAACGCCCCGTACGTGTTGACCAGGTGCAGCGGGTCGAAGGAGCGGTTCATGACCTGGCGGCGGGAGATCATGTTGCGGACCGGGTGGTAGCTGAGCCAGAGGACCAGCGCGGCGACGGCGAGCACGACGACCGCGTACCACAGCGGCGGGCCGGCGGTCTCGGGTGCGGTCGTGCCGAAGTCGACGGCGGACAGGGCCAGCACGATGGTGATCCAGTTCAGCCAGGAGAAGTTGCCGGAGAGCACCAGCCACAGCTGCGTCGCGATCATCAGCGCGGCGGCGGCCGTGGCGATCGGCTGCGGGGCGAAGAGCAGGAAGGGGACGACGAGCTGGGTGACGTGGTTGGCGGCCACCTCGACGCGGTGGAACGGCTTCGGGAGGTGGTGGAAGAACCAGCTGAGCGGGCCGGGCATCGGCTGGGTCTCGTGGTGGTGGTCCAGGCAGGTGAGCTTCCGCCAGCACTCGTCGCCGCGCATCTTGATCAGCCCGGCCCCGAACTCGACCCGGAAGAGCACCCAGCGCAGCAGGAACAGCACGACGACCGGGGGTGCCACCTCGTCGTTGCCGAGGAAGACGGCCAGGAAACCGACCTCCAGGAGCAGCGACTCCCAGCCGAAGGAGTACCAGGTCTGGCCGACGTTCACGATCGACAGGTACATCACCCACGGCACGAGCCACAGCAGCATGCCGGCCCAGAGGGGCAGCAGGGAGTCCAGCCCGGCGACCAGCGCCACCGAGACGGCACAGCCCGTCCAGGCCCACGCCGCGAAGAAACGGTCCGAGTAGTGGCGGTGGAACACGCTGGGCGCCCGCCGGAACGGCACCCGCTCGACGAAACGGGGCACCGGCAGCATGCCGCGCTCGCCGATCAGCGCGCGGAACTGCAGAGCCGCCCCCAGGAAGGCGACCGCGTAGATCACGGCCAGGGACCGCTGGAAGAGCAGGCGGCTCAGCCAGAGGTCGGGTGCGGTGAACCAGTCCACGGTACCGACGATAGTGAACGGAACGCTGTCCGGTCCGATGCCGATCCCTCCACTTCCCTCTGCTTCTCTCCACTCGAATAATCAGGCAAATGCTGTCAAAGTGGCCCCATGGTTGATCGGGGAGCGAGCGACTCGGACGTCCCGGACGACTGGCTCTCCCACCCGGACCCCGTCCTGGCGCTCAATCTCATGGGCACCTTCGACTGGGACCTCGACGCCGGTGCGTTCCACATGGACGCCACGGCCCACGAGGTCTTCGATCTACGCCCGGACGAGTACGACGGCAAACCCGAGAGTCTGTCGGTGCGGGTGCCGCCGATGGAGGGCCGCAGACTCGACACCCTCGTCTCGCAGGCACTCAAGGACGGCAGCGAGAACTACGGCGCCTACTTCCGTATCCGGCTGCGCGACGGCACCCTGCGCTGGACCCACAGTCAGGGCTACATCCGCCGCGACGCCTCGGGCCGTCCGTACCGCGTCATCGGCATCGTCCGTGACGCCACCCGCGAGCTGAGCGAGATACGCTCCCGCACCGAGCAGGCCTCCCTCGACGAGGTCCGCCGCAAGCAGACCAATGTCGTCCAGGTCATCACGGCCGCCCTGGCCCACGCCCGGACCGTGCAGGACGTGATCGACGTCCTGGAGGACACCGACGGACTCACCCACCTCGGCGCGACCAGCCTCGTCATGGGCCTGGTGGAGGCCGGACGCGTCCGGATGGTCGCCGCGGGACCCCAGGACAGCTATGTGCCCGGCACCCGGATCACCCGCCTCGACGTGAAGTACCCGATGAACGAGGTCGTACGGCACCTCGCCCCGCACTTCATCGAGTCGCCGGAGGAGTTCGCCGAGTCCTATCCGCTGCTGTGGCCGCACATCACCGACCTCAAGATCACCTCGGCCGCGTATCTGCCGCTGATCGTGCAGGCCCGACCCATCGGGGCGATGGGTCTCCTCTACAACGACCGGCGCGGCTTCAGCTCCGAGGAACGCGACGTCCTCATCGCGCTCGGCAGCAGCATCGCCCAGAGCCTCCAGCGGGCCATGTTCTACGAGCAGGAGAAGGACCTCGCCCAGGGGCTCCAGCAGGCCATGCTGCCCCGGTCCATCCCCAGCGTCCCGGGCGCCGACGTCGCCGTCCGCTACCGGGCCGCGTCCTTCGGGGGCTCGCTCGGCCGGGACATCGGCGGCGACTGGTACGACCTCATCCCGCTGCCGGGCGGGCGCGTCGGCGCGGTCATCGGCGACGTGCAGGGCCACGACACGCACGCGGCGGCCGTCATGGGCCAGCTCCGCATCGTCCTGAAGGCTTACGCCACCGAGGGCCACACCCCGGCCACCGTGATGGCCCGCGCCTCCGCCTTCCTCCACGAGCTCGACACCGACCGCTTCGCGACCTGTCTGTACGCGGAGGCCGACCTGTCCACCGGAGTGGTCCAGGTCGTCCGGGCCGGGCACATCGACCCGCTGCTACGGCACACCGACGGCACCTGCCACCGGGTCGGCGTGGAAGGGGGCCTGCCGCTGGGGCTGTCCGCCGAGTTCGGCGGCCTGGAGTATCCCGTCGCCACCGTCGAGATGTTCCCCGGGCAGACGCTGCTGCTCTGCACCGACGGCCTCATCGAACAGCCCGGCGCCGACCTCGACGACGGCATGCGGACGCTGAAGGCGCTGATCGCCACCGGACCCGACGACGTCGACGATCTCGCCGACCGGCTCATCGACGTGGCGGAGGAGCGGGGCGGCGACGACGACGTGGCCCTTCTGCTGCTGCGACGCCGCAGCCGCAGCGCGGAGCCCGGCGGGCGGCTCCAGCAGCATGTGGCGCCCGGCGATCCGGAGGCGCTCACCGAGGCGCGGCACATGATCGGCGCGGCGGTGCGGGCGTGGGGGGCGCGGGATCGGGCCGACGAGATCGAGCTCGTCGCGGACGAGCTGATCACCAACGCGCTGATGCACACGGAGGGCTCCGCGATCGTGACGTTGCGGGCGCTAGCGGGGTCCGACCGGCGGTTGCGGGTGGAGGTCGAGGATTCGTCGAGTGCGTTGCCGCGGCGGCGGGAGGCGGGGGAGGCGGGGGTGTCGGGGAGGGGGTTGCTGTTGGTGGACCGGTTGACGGATGTGTGGGGGGTGGAGGCGCGGGGCGGGGGGAAGTGCGTGTGGTGCGAGTTCGTGCTGCCCGGCGCCTCATAGCTCGGGGGTTCGGGTGCGTCGGCGGGTGCGGGTGCGTGGGGCTTCTCGCGCAGTTCCCCGCGCCCCCAAAAGACCAGGCCCCTGCGGGCCTGAAAAGCACGGGGCGCAGCCCCTGCTTTTCAGGGGCGCGGGGAACTGCGCGAGAAGCCCCACCGGAGCCGCGGCCGACAACGCACCCGAACCGCCCCCGCACCCGGCGGAGCCGCATGGCACTCTGGGGGTATGCCTGAATTGCCCGAAGTCGAGGCTCTCCGGGACTTCCTGGTCGGCAAGCTCGTCGGTCATGAAGTGGTCCGCGTGCTGCCCGTGGCCATCAGCGTGCTGAAGACGTACGACCCGCCCCTGAGCGCCCTCGAGGGCCGGGAGGTCACCGGCGTACGGCGGCACGGCAAGTTCCTCGACCTCGCGGCGGACGGCGGCGAGCTGCATCTCGTGACGCATCTGGCGCGAGCCGGATGGCTCCAGTGGAAGGACCGGCTGCCGGACGGCCCGCCGAGACCCGGCGGCAAGAGCCCGCTCGCGTTGCGGGTCGCCCTGGAGACCGGCGAGGGTTTCGACCTCACCGAGGCCGGGACGCAGAAGCGGCTCGCCGTCCACCTCGTACGGGACCCGGCGGAGGTCCCCGGCATCGCCCGGCTCGGCCCCGACCCCCTCGCCGACGACTTCGACGTCACCCGCTTCGCCGGGCTGCTCGCGGGGGAGCGGCGGCAGATCAAGGGCGCGCTGCGGGACCAGGGTCTGATCGCGGGGATCGGGAACGCGTACAGCGACGAGATCCTGCACGCCGCGAGGATGTCGCCGTTCAAACTGGCCTCGTCGTTGAAGCCGGAGGAGGTCCGGCACCTCTACGGGGCGCTGCGCACCACGCTCACTGAGGCCGTCGAGCGCTCCCGGGGGCTGGCGGCCGGGAGGCTGAAGGCGGAGAAGAAGAGCGGACTCCGGGTGCACGGCCGTACCGGCGAGCCCTGCCCGGTGTGCGGTGACACCGTCCGGGAGGTCTCCTTCAGCGACTCCTCGCTGCAGTACTGCCCGACCTGTCAGACGGGTGGCAAACCCCTCGCCGACCGACGGCTGTCACGGTTGCTCAAGTAGCCCCGGTCGAGTGATCGAACAGCCCGGAACCGACGACCGGTCATGATCCGCAACCATTGAAGGTACGGACCAATCCTCGGCGGACTCGGGTGTGGAACAGGGGCGGATTCCGGGGCCCGCGCGGGGCCGATGGACCGGCTCAGCGCGCGGCCGGGGCCTCGATGGTCACCAGGAGCTCGCCGTCCTGGCTGCGTACCTCGAAGTGGTCGATGTCCTCGAGCTGCATGGCGGTGCCCCCCACCATCTCGGCAGCCTTGTCGGCGCCCTCGGGGGACTTCCAGTTGGCGGCCGTCTCCTCGGAGCCGTCCTTGCCGATCACGACGAGCCGGCAGGCGTGGGCACCGTCGGCCTCCTTGACCTTCAGCTCGATGTCGCTGCCCCAGAGCCGCTCCTCTGCCTTGACCTCGGCCCACACGCCCGTCTTCGCGTCGGTGGCCGCGACCGTGGTGACTGCGGTCTTCGGAGCCTCGCTCTGACCTGCGACAACGGCCACGGCGGGACCGCCGATCGCGATGACCACGGAGGCCGCGAGGGCGAACAGCCAGCGCCTGCGCTTGGCCCGGTGGCGCGCGGCCACCTCGTCGAGCAGCCGACCCAGCATCCGGGGGCCGGGCGCCGCGAACGGGTGCACGGCACGCGGTGTCGCGTTGCGGTACAACATCAGCTGGCGGGCAGCCGGACGGAACTCGGTGACCTGTACCGCGCACTGCGGGCAGCCGCGGACATGGTCCTCGAAGTGGAACGAATCCACCTCGTCCAGCACGCCCAGCGCGTACGCGCCGACGTCGTGATGACGATCCTGGGACCACATGGCAATTCCTCGGGCCGGTGTGCGGTGGGGGTTGCTTCCTGCCCCCACCGGTACGGACCAGACCGGCGAATCACTCAAGCCCCGCGACAATGCCAACCAAAAGATTCGGAGCCCTCCGCCGGGCGGATTGGTCCGGAACCGAAAAAGTTGGTTCACCAAGGCCGGGACACGTCGACAGCCGACACCCGGACCCGGGGCGTCCCGGCTAGAAGAGGTGGATCGCCAAGTGCCCCAGCGGCAGACCGAGCCGCCACGCCGGCGTCCAGACCTTTGGGCCGTCGTCCTCTCCGAGCCCCGCACCGCCGCCCGGCACCGCGTCCAGGTCCGGCGCGAGCAGCTCCGTCTCCTCCAGCCAGCGCCACGCGGCGGCCGCCAGCTCCAGATCCGGGGACGGGCCGCCCGACTCCAGCGCCTCGGCGGTGAAGTCCGCCATGCGCTCGCACACCCAGTCCTGCCACGGCTGGTCGTACGCCGTCAGCGAGAGCCAGGTCTCCAGCTGGGTGACGACCCGGATGCCGGAGAGCTCACCGCCCGCGTCCGAGAGGAAGATGGTCAGCGCCAGGGCCTCCCGCCCCGCACGGAACTCGAAGGACGTCGGCGGCATCAGGTCGCCCGTCCGCAGCAGCTCCTCCGCGATGTACTCGGCATAGAACCACGCCATCGGGACGGCCAGTTCGCCGCCGCCGGCGCCGTCCGTGCTCTCTTGACCTCTGTGCAGCATCCCTTCCTGCCTTCCTCCGGTGCGTGCGCGTCGCCCGACCCCGGGCCTGGAGACCAGGCCCCGGCCCCCATCCGGAACACGGATAGAAGACAGCTGATTGCTCAACAGGGGTCCTCAGCAAGGCGCTTTACGGAGGTTTGACTCGGCCATGGGTTTCACCGCAGGTCGGCCGCGTATCCAGGAAGCACCCGGCGAAGGGCGCGCAGTGCGTAGTACGCGCGGGACTTCACCGTACCGGGCGGGATCCCGAGGGCTTCGGCGGCTTCCGCCACACTCGCCCCCTGGAAGTACACCTGCACCAGTACTTCACGGTGCTCGGGAGTGAGTGTCTTCACAGCTTCCCGTACATCGAGGGTCGCCACCGACCGTTCGGCGTGATCGGACATCACTCGGGCGTTCTCCAGCACCGCGTCCCCCACCTCCGCGGGGCGCGCCTGCCGGGCCCGTCGCGCGTCGATGGCGAGTCGCCGCCCGACGGTGAGCAGCCAGGGGCGTACGGAGTCGAAGTCGTCGGCGCGCAGCGCCTCGGGGTGTTGCCAGGCGCGCACGAAGGTCTCCTGCACCAGGTCCTCGGCGCGATGGCGGTCCCCGTCGGAGAGCCGCAGCAGCAGGGCGAAGAGGGGGCGGCCGTGTTCGCGCTGGAGCTCGGCCAGCTCGCGTTCGGCGGTCGTCCCTTTGGTGATCGTGGTTCCGGCCGTCATGGCCGTATGGGAACGCGGGGCGCCGCGCGGGGACAGAGGGCGGTCACGGATGTGCGGCGGGCGGTCGAACCTGTCGACGAACGGTGCGACGAACGGTCGGCGCCCCCACGGGCGGCCCGCCGTCGGGGCCCTGGCCCCCGCCGCGGATCTACGGCACCACCGTCACCGGCCAGCGGCCCGCCTTCACCAGACGCAGGGCGACCGAGCCGACGATACGGTGACCGGCCTGCTGGGAGGCGCCCACCACGACCGCGTCCGCCTTGAGCCGGTCCGCCGCCGTCACCAGGCCGCCGTACGGGTCGCCGCGGAAGGTGTGGAACTCCCAGCGCACCTCGAAGACGCCCTTCACCTGCTCGGCGGCCTCCCGGATCTCCGCCACCAGCTGCTCGGCGATCTCCTCGGTCGTCCCCGCCACCGGCACCCCGAGCGCCGCGCTCGTCGCCAGCGGCGGCTGCACGTACACGATGGCGAGCAGCGCGTGCTGGCGGCGGGCGAGACCGGCGGCGTAGGCCACGGCGCGCAGGGAGGTGTCGGAACCGTCCAGTCCGACGAGGATCACCTTGGGTCCGTCGGTGCCGCGTTCGAACCGGTGTGCTTGCTGATCGGTCACGGTCGCGAGGCTATCCGAGCATCCGTCCTCCGGCGTGCGCCGGGCGGTCAGCAGGGGCGCGGAAAACTACTCTCATCGTGTGATTCCATGCCGCCGCCTTGGTGTCGTGGTGGTGCGCCGTCCTCGCCTTGGTCGACTGATGAGTCATGACGAAGGATCAGATGCCCACGGGACGCCGCATGTTCACGCGTCGCCGCCTGCTGACCGGCGGGGCCGCCCTGCTCGGCACCGCCGGTTCGGCGGGCACCGCCGCCCTGCTCCTCGGCGACGGGGGCTCCGGCCCCGCACCGGCCGGAGCCCCCGCCCCGGCCGCCGGTCCGGCGGGTCGGCCCGCGCTCGAGCCCTCCGCGTACCGTCTGGAGCCCATCGCCGGGTACGGCCCGCGCACCCGCCGCCGCACACTCGTCCCGGCCGGCGTCCGACGCGAGCCGTTCCTGCGGGTGGACGGCCGCGGCCGGAGCATGGTGCTGACCTTCGACGACGGCCCCGATCCCCGCTACACCCCGGACATCCTGCGCATCCTCCGCGACCACGACGTCCGGGCGATGTTCTTCGTCTGCGGCGAGATGGCGGTCCAGCACCAGGACCTGCTGCGCGAGATGGCCGACGACGGCCATGTGGTCGGCAACCACACCTGGTCCCACCCCCTGCTCACCACCCTCTCCCGCTCCAGGGTCCACACGGAGATGGCCCGCACCAGCGAGATCATCGAGAAGGCGTACGGCGAACCGCCGCTGTGGTTCCGGGCCCCCTACGGTGCCTGGAACCGGGCCGCGTTCCGCTTCGGCGCCGAGCTGGGGATGGAGCCGCTCGGCTGGACCGTGGACACCCTCGACTGGCGCAGGCCGGGCGCGCGCACCATCGCCGAGCGCGTGGAGGACGGCGCGGCTCCCGGAGTCGTCGTGCTCTCCCACGACGCGGGCGGCGACCGCTCGCAGAGCGTGGCGGCCCTGCGCGCCTACCTGCCCGAGCTGCTGGAGGACGGTTACCGCGTCACGGTGCCGCAGCGGCAGTACGTATAAGGACCCGATCACGTCCCCAGGCTTTCGCCCGCCCGGCGGGAGCGCTCAGCGCACCTCGACCAGGCGGGCGAACACGACGACGTTCCCGTCGTAGCCGTTCTGCTTGGAGAAACCGCCCCCGCAGGTGATGACCCGCAACTCGGGGATCCCGCTGTTCCCGTAGACCCGGTCGCCGGGGAAGTCGTTCTTCGCGAAGACCTCGACGCCGTAGATCTCGAACACGGCGGTCCTGCGGTCCGCGCGCCGGATCTCGACCTTCGCGCCCTTCTTCAGCGCCCCGAGCCCGTAGAACACGGCGGGGCCCTGATCGTTGTCGACATGGCCGACGACGACCGCCGTGCCCTTCTCCCCGGGGGAGACAGCGCCGGTGAACCAGCCCGCCAGGTTCGGGTCGCGGGCCGGGGGCGCGTCCACCCAGCCCTGCGCGTCCAGCCCGACCGCCACGGCCGGCGCGTCCACCTGGATCGACGGGATCCGCACCCGGTCGACCATGGCGTACGGCAGCGGGTCCGGGGCGTGCGCGAACGTGTCCTGCGGGGTGCTGCGGCTGTCGGCGGCCGCCGCCGACGCGGGTTGCGGCGGACCCACGTCGAACTCCCCCGAGCCGTTGCGAATGAGAGCGAGACCGGTCAGCAGAACAAGCGCTATCACGCCCCACGGAGCGCGCTTCGTGCGCCGCTCCTCCCATTCGGCCTCGGCCGGTTCGGACGCAGACATTCGCCATCCCCTCTCGACACGGCCGTCACCGTGTGCGTCGCGCGTACGAAAACGCTAAGCGCGCCGCGGCGCGACGGCGACGGGGGCGGGTACGAACGGGTGGCGGCGCGGCGGGGTTGTGCGCCATCCGGGTCCGCAGCCCGCCGGAAATTTTCTGACGGTCCGTGACCTGCGGTGATATCCGATCATGCGGAGATATCCCCGGCGTGTCCTCTCACCGAGGCTCACCAGGACGGACCAGCCCCGAAATGCGGCCCCGCGCACGGCATCTGAGGGTCGTTCCGGGAGACGCTTTCTCGCCGATCGACCGGGGACGGGACCCGGGGCGTCTTCCGCGGAGGATCACATGCGTACTACTCGTGTCCTGGCGGCCTCGGCCGCCGCGGCCGCCCTGGTCGGTGTCGCCGCGCCGACGGCCGCCGCCTGGGACCAACCGAGCTCGGTCACGGCCGCCCCCAACGTCATCGCCCGTGGCGGGCAGCTCGTCCTCACCGTCAAGGGCGGTGACGCGTGCGCGACCGCCGGCAGCACGATCAGCTCGAACGCCTTCCCGACCACCAACCTCGCCTCCATGGGCGGTACGACCGCCACGGCCACGGTACGGGTCAACTCCGACGCCAGTCCCGGCTCGTACAGCGTCACCACCCACTGCGAGGGCGAGCGCAAGACGTTCACCGGCGTCTTCACCGTCATCGGCGGTGTCCGCGGCGGGCTCGGCGGCAGCAGCTCCAGCGGGGCCACCACCACCGACATCGCGATCGGCGGCGGACTGGTGACGGCGGCGGTCGTCGGCGGTGGCGTCTTCTGGATGCGGCGGCGCTCCGAGAACAAGATCTGAGCCCGGGCCGACGGGAACAGGGTGTGGTGCCCCGCGGGCGGCGGTCAGGAGTGGCCGCCGTCCTCGGGGCGCCGGCGCGACCAGTGCCAGGCCACGCCCAGCGACCCGGCGACCAGCGCGGCGCCGAGGCCGATGTCCGAGAGGTCGAAGCCCGCGACGGTGCCGCCGGCCCCGGCGTGGGAGCCCCGGGAGGGGTGGAGGGTGGGGTGCTGGGTGGGCCGGCCGCCGACGATGGTGAGATCCGTCCGGCCGATCTCGTCGCCGCACTGGAACGTCACCTCGTACACCGTGCCGGGCCGGGCGTCCCGGTCGACGGTCGCCGTCGCCGAGGACTGGCCCCGGGGGATGGTGACGGCGTCGAAGACTCCCGAGGAGACGGTCGTCCGTCGGTGGCAGCCGTCCACGCGCAGGATCACCTGTCCGCCGGGGACGACGGCCGACGGCGTCACCCCGAAGCCGAACGACGTGAGGTCACTGACCCGTGCCGCGTGCGCGGCGGGGGCGGCCAGGGAGAGGGCGGAGAGGGCGGTCACGGCCGACAGAACGGCCGAGGCGACGCGTATCGCGCGCATGGTGAAGCCTCCGGGTCCCCGAGGAGCCTGCTGCGGACCGTTTCCGCCTGCGCCTGAGATGCACCTCGATGACCGAACGCTAAGAAGGCGCGCCGGTCGGCGCGATCGCAGTAGCGCGAATGGGGCACGCGTGTGCTCCGCACAGGGGACCGGCATGCGTACGGCCGGGGGACGGGCGCGGTGCGGCGCCGTCCCCCGGCCGTGGGCCGGGCGCGGAGGACGGTCAGTCGCCCGCGTTCGGGAACAGGGCGAGGAACGGATCCGCGGTGGCCGAAAGGCCCCGGCTGTAGGGCGCGTCGAAGTCCCAGACGAGGAACAGCAGGAACGCGATCAGGGCGGAGAACAGCCCGGCGAGGATCAGCTCGCGCGCCGTGCGCCGGATCTGCAGGGCGAACACCATGCCGACCGTCACGACGGCACCGATGATCAGGCCGAACCACACCACGCCGGGCATCGTCTCGCCGGTGGATTCCGCGCGGCTGCCGCGCGCGGCGTCGGCCGCGGCTACCTGGTCCAGCAACGGCTGGTAGGCCTGCGCCTCGAAGTCGCTCCGCGGCTCGTAGTCGGTGACCTCGTGGCGCACGGTGTCGAACAGTTCGGTGCCGCGCTCGGTCACCTCGCCCTTCTCGGCCATGACCTTCCACTCGGTGGTCACCACGTGGCCGACATAGGCGTCGATGTCCGCGCGGATCCGGTCGCGCACGTCCTCCGGGTACACCCGCACCCGCTCACTGATCTCGTGCAGGGCCTGCGCCTCCGCCTGGACCTGGTCCTGGGCGGCGCTGCGGGCCTCCCAGACACCGGCGATCGCCAGGCCCAGCACGATGGCGTACACCACGCCGATCATCATGGTGATGTACTCGATGACGTCCGGGGTCTCGGACGGGTCCTCGTCCGCGGGTGCGGCGTGATGCCGTACTACGGCCACGATGAGGACGACCAGACAGGCCGCCCCCATCGCGAGGGTGAGAACAAGCCATTCCGACAAGAGGTTCCTCCAGGAATCAGCGCGGACGCAGGGCGGCGGCGGCGAACACCGCGGGCACCGTGACGAGCAGGGCGAGGGAGACGAGGGACGGGCCGGAGCGCTTGGCCCGCGAGTGGGACGGGGCCCGGTACGGCGGATAGCTCACCGGCGTCGGCGACACCGTCGGGCGGGGGCTCGGCGTGGGTTTCGGCTTCGGCGTGGGGGTCGGGGCGGGGACGGGCCGGGGCGCCTCCCTGACGGGCGGTGGTGGCGGAGGCGGCGGCGGTGCGGGCCTCGGGGGCGGGGGCGGTGTCGGCTTCGGGGCGGGCGGGGGATCCGGGGTGGGGTCCGGAGTGGGCTCAGGGGTGGGCGTGGGCGACGGCGGCTCGGGCCGCGGCGGAGGCGTCGGGGTGGGCGTCGGCTCCGGCGGACACGACGGGGTCGGTGGGGGCGGAGGCGTGGGCGACGGGGTCGGCTCGCAGGAGTCGGTGCTCCCGATCGCCACGGCGACCCCGCCCCCGCCGCCCGGGCCGACGGTGGCGTACGCGCAGGCGTCCGCGACCGCCGTGCCGCTCGGAGTTCCGCTGAGGAGCCAGGTCAGTGCGAGCAGGGCCGACAGCCGTAGGGCGAGAGCGGATCGGGTCCGCTGGGGTCCTTGCACGTCGGAGATCATCCGTGCTCGCGCGCCCGCGTACGCGGGAGGACGGAGGGATTGCTCCAAAAGAGCGAAGAGCGCGCCCCGAATGTTTGAGTGCGGATGCCCGGCGCTGACCCCTTTTTCGATACCGGCGCAGGCCGCGCCGCACGCCGCGCCGAACACCGCGACACAGACTTCCGAAAGAAATTCCTCCCGCGTTGAACACAGCAGGCACTCCCACGCGTACCTAGGGCCAGCAAGCGGCGCAGTAGGGCGCTGCAACACCCACCGGATACACGGGGAGTTGGAATGAAGACCTCCTGGCGGAGCGCCTCACTCGTAGCGACAGCTGCGGCTGTACTGGTGCTGACGACGGCGTGCGGTCAGGAACAGGGGTCCACGTCCGCGCAGAACGTGGGCGCCGCTTCCACCCCGACGCTGGGCACGGGCACCATCGCGGGCACCGGGTCCGGTACGGCCGGCGCCGGCGCGGCGGGGTCCGGCACCTCGGAGCAGGCCCAGTCCACCACGGCGGCCTCCGCGGGCCAGCTGACGGTGTGGAACAGCGACGAGTACGGCAAGGTCCTCACGGACAGCGCCGGTCGCACCCTGTACCGCTTCGACAAGGACTCGTTCGAGCCGCCGAAGACGACCTGCGAGGGCGAGTGCGCCACCACCTGGCCGCCGGTGCCCGCCTCGGGCGCCACCGCCGCCCAGGGTGTCGACAAGGCCCTGCTCGGCGAGGTCAGCCGTCCCGACGGCACCAAGCAGCTGACGGTCGGCGGCTGGCCCATGTACTACTTCGCCAAGGACACCAAGGCCGGTGACATCAAGGGCCAGGGCCTGAAGGGCACATGGTTCGCGTCGGCCCCCAACGGCAAGAAGGCCTCCGTCAAGGGCGGCGGCGGAGCCGGCGCGGGCGGCAACGGCAACGGTGCCGGGGCGGTCGAGCAGGCCGGTCTGACCACCCGCAACGACCCCAAGCTCGGCGAGATCGTCGTCGACAAGAACGGCATGACGGTCTACCGGTTCCTCAAGGACACCCAGTGGCCGATGTCGACCAAGTGCGTCGGTGACTGCCTCGACAAGTGGCCCGTCGTCGCCCCGGTCGACAAGAACGACACCAAGGGCATCCTGCTGAAGGGCTACACGGTCTTCGACCGCCCCGACGGCATCAAGCAGCAGACCATCAACTGCATCCCGCTCTACACCTTCGCCAACGACAAGGCCCCCGGCGACACCAACGGCCAGGGCGTCGGCGGCACCTGGTTCGCGATCAACGGAGACGGCGAGCCGATCGGCGCCGACAAGTAGGCCGCGTCTTCCCCACGCACCGCACCAGCGCGGCCGATCCAGGTCCGCCCCCTCCGCACCGCACCGGAGGGGGTGGACCGCTTGGCATGCCCGGGGTCGAACAGGCATGGGCGGGGCGGTGGTTGGGCATGTGCCATCGGCAGCGGCTTTGAACGGACGGTCAATTTCCGTTTTCGCTCGCTCCTTCGGCGGACGATCAGTAGCCTCAGCTCGAACACCGGATCGCCTACGCCACCCCCGACGCGTTGGAGAACACTGATGGAGCGTCCCGCCTGGGCGCCGCGGAGCATCGACATCTCGATGCCGTCCGTGGCCCGCATGTACGACTACTACCTGGGCGGTTCGCACAACTTCGAGGTCGACCGCGAGGCGGCCCGCCGGGCCATGGAGTTCGTGCCCGGTCTGCCCAAGATCATGCAGGCGAACCGCGCCTTCATGCGCCGCGCGGTGCGATACGCCGTCGACACGGGCGTCACCCAGTTCCTGGACATCGGATCCGGGATCCCCACCTTCGGAAACGTGCACGAGGTCGCCCAGGAGGCCAGCCCCGGGGCACGCGTCGTGTACGTCGACCACGACCCCGTCGCCGTAGCACACAGCCAGGCCGTTCTCGAGGGGAACGACGACACGGATGTGGTCGCGGCCGACCTCCGCAAGCCCCGCGAGATCCTCGAGAGCCCCCGAGTCCGGCAACTGATCGACCTGAACCGGCCGGTCGCACTGCTTCTGGTTGCCATACTGCACTTCGTGGAGGACACGGACGACCCGTACGGAGCGGTGGCCGAGCTGCGTGACGCGCTCGCGCCGGGCAGCCTGCTCGTCGTCTCGCACGCCTGCCGCGAGGGAATCCCGCTGCCCGAGGAGCGGGCGGCGGGCGTGGTGGACGTGTACCGGAACATTCGCAATCCGCTGACCATGCGCTCGTCCGACCAGGTCGCGCGGTTCTTCGAGGGGTACGACATGGTGGAACCCGGAGTGGTGCCGATGGCGAAGTGGCGGCCCGACACGGCTTCCGAGGACGACGATCCGTACGCCTACGCACAGTTCGCCGGCGTGGGGACCAAAGCGTGAGGGCGGAGCCGGACGGGCCGGAGGACAGACTCCGCAGGTTCGCGACGATCTGGAGCCGGGCGGTCTTCCCCGCCACCTCCACCTCGCTGACCCGGCCCGAGTTCGAGGAACAACTCCTGCCGCTGGCCCGCAGGCTCAGCGAGGCGCTGCGGGCCAGGACGTACGACGCCGAGGAGGGCAGGGCCGTCGGCGCCGATCTCGTCGCGGCGCACTGCACCGAACCCGAGGCGCTCAGCCGGACCCTGGACTGCGTCGACGCCTATCTGGTGCTCTACTGCGGCGGCGACGGACCCCAGGACGACCTGCGCGCCCGTGCCGCGCGACTGCAGTCCGCGATGGCCGCCGGATACGCCGAGGCACTGCGGCAGCGCACCCTCGCCGAGCAGGAGGCGATCGCCCGCGCGGCGCTGGAGGCCCAGGGCGCCGTCGCCCGGGCGCTGCACGCCACCGAGGCCCGCTTCCGCGCCGTCTTCGAGGGCGCCGCCATAGGCATCGGCATCGCCGATCTCGACGGCAACGTCCTCCAGGTCAACGGCGCGCTGCTGCGGATGTTCGGCGTCACCGAGCAGGCCATGCGCGGCCGGCCGGTCCCCGAGTGGAAGCACGCCGACGACGCGCCGCAGGTCTGGCGCCTCTACGACGAGCTGGTCCGCGGCGAGCGCGAGCACTACCACACCGAAAAGGCGTTCTCCCGCCCCGACGGCACGGTCCTGTGGACCAATCTGACGGTCTCCCTGCTGCGGGACGCGGACGGCCGGCCGCAGTACCAGCTGGCCCTCATGGAGGACACCACCGAGCGCCGGCTGCTCAACCTCCGCCTCCGCTACGAGGCCACCCACGACGCGCTGACCGGACTGCCCAACCGCACCCTGTTCTTCGAGCGCCTGGAGAAGGCCCTCGCGGCGGGCGACGGCCAGCGCTTCGGCCTCTGCTACCTCGACCTCGACGGCTTCAAGACCATCAACGACAGCCTCGGGCACGCGGCCGGCGACCGGCTGCTCGTCGAGGTCGCCGACCGGCTGCAGTCCTGCGCAACCGCGCCCGGCGAGATGGTCGCCCGCCTCGGGGGCGACGAGTTCGTGGCGCTGACCACCGGCACCGACACCGAGCGCGAGGTCGACGAACTCGCCGACCGCATCATGAACGCGCTGGTCACCCCCGTCCGCATCGACGGCCGGGAACTGCTCGTGCGCGGCAGCATCGGCATCGTCGAGGGCCCGGCGGGGGAGCGCGGCCCGGCGGAGGTGCTGCGCAGCGCCGACATCACGATGTACCGCGCCAAGTCGGCGGGCGGCAACCGCTACGAGGTCGCCGACGCCGAGGCCGACGCCCGCGCCATCACCCGGCACGGCCTCACCACCGCGCTGCCCGCCGCCCTGGACCGGGGCGAGTTCTTCATCGAGTACCAGCCGCTGGTCCACCTCGGCGACGGCACGGTGCGCGGCGCCGAGGCCCTGGTCCGCTGGCTGCACCCGCAGCACGGCGTCCTCGGCCCCGACCGGTTCATCCCGCTCGCCGAGCGCACCGGACTGATCGTGCCGCTCGGGCGCTGGGTCCTGGAGCAGTCGGTGCGCCAGGCCAGGGAGTGGCAGGAGCGCCAGGGGGGCACGGGGGCCACCGGGCCGCTGCGCGTCAACGTCAATCTGTCGCCGTGCCAGTTGACCCACCCCGGACTGGTCCAGGACACCGTCGACATCCTGGAGCGCGCGGGCCTCGACCCCGACGCCCTGTGCCTGGAGGTCACCGAGTCCGCCCTGATCGGCGCCGACGACGATCTGCTCAAACCGCTGCGCAGGCTCTCGGAGATGGGCGTCGACATCGCCCTCGACGACTTCGGCACCGGCTACTCCAACCTCGCCAACCTGCGCCGACTGCCCGTCCGCGTCCTGAAGTTGGACCGGTCCTTCACCCAGAGCATGCAGCAGTTCCCGGCCGACCCCGTCGATCTGAAGATCGTCGAGGGGATCGTCTCCCTCGCCCACAGCCTCGACCTCGCGGTCACCGTGGAGGGCGTGGAGACCGGTGCCCAGGCCGAACAACTCCGCATACTCGGCTGCGACACCGCCCAGGGCTGGTACTACGCCCGCCCGGGCCCCCCGGACCGCCTGCACGAACTGGCTTTGGTGGACGCGACGGGATAGGGGGGTCTTTTCGGCCACCGGTTCGTCCCTTCAGGGGCGCGGGGAACTGCGCGACCAGCCACGACGCACCCGCAGCCCCGAACCGGCCGCACCACTCACGGCGAGACCGGGACCCAGGCCGAGGCCCCGGCTCACCGCTCCACCAACATCCGCTGCAACTCCCGCGCGGCCCGAGGCGGAGCCACATCGCTGCGGTGGGCCAGCGCGATCGTCCGATGCAGCCCCGGCCGGGCCAGCGGGGTCACCCGCAGGCCCCGCCCGGAGCGGGTCGCGACCATCCGCGGGACGACGGCCACGCCCAATCCCGCCCGCACGAACCCCAGGACCGCGTCCATCTCCCCGCCCTCCACCGCGAAATCCGGCTCGAACCCCGCGGAGCGACACGCGGCGACGGTGAGTTCCCGCAGGTCGTAGCCGTGGCGGAACATCACGAGCCGCTCGCCCTCCAGATCGGGGACACGGACCGTGCGGCGGCCGTTGCCGGGCTTGGGGGCGTCGGGGGAGGAGACCACCACCAGGTCCTCGCGCAGCAGCTCCACCGTGGTGAGCGCGGGGGAGGGCGTGGGGAGCGGGAGGACCACCAGGGCCAGGTCCAGCGCGCCGCGCGCGAGTTGGCGTACGAGGTCGTGCGAGCCGCCCTCCTCGATCAGCAGGCGGATGCCCGGGTAGCGGTCGTGGAAGGCGCGCAGCACGTCCGGGAGCAGACCGGTGCACAGGCTCGGGGTCGCGCCGAGCCGGACCCGGCCCCGCCGCAGCTGCGCCAGCTCCTGCACCTCGTGCCGGGCGGTGTCCGTGTCGGCGAGGATGCGCCGCGCCAGCGGCAGCAGGGCCTCACCGGCGTCGGTCAGCGTGATGTTGCCGCGCGCCCGCTGGAAGAGGTCCGCCCCCAACTCCCGCTCCAGCGCCTTGATCTGCTGCGACAGCGACGGCTGCGCCACATGCACCAGCTCGGCGGCGCGGGTGAAATGCCGGGTCTCGGCCACCGCCACGAAGTACTGGAGCTGCTGGAACTGCATCCCTCCACGATACGGGACGATAGTTTCCCGCTATCGAAACGAGCTGTTTCATGTCTTGGACCGATGGGGTGAGGCCGCTCTAGCGTCATGGGCATGGCTCTGGCAACGCGGACGGAACGGGCGGAGCGGGCGGAACGGTCGGCACGAAAACCGTCCCGGGCGCGCTCGGTGTGGGACAGCTCCCTCGGCAAGAAGACGGTGATGGCCGTCAGCGGACTGATCATGCTGGCGTACCTGGTCGTCCATATGCTCGGCAACCTCAAGATCTTCTTCGGCTCGGACGAGTTCAACGGCTACGCGCACTGGCTGCGCACCCTCGGCGAGCCCTTCCTGCACTACGAGTGGGCCCTGTGGATCGTCCGCGTGGTGCTCGTCGCCGCCGTCGTCGCCCACGCCACGGCCGCCTACCAGCTCAGCCGCCGCGACATCAAGGCCCGGCCGGCCAAGTACGTCCACAGCAAGCGCCGGGCGAGCTACGCGACCCGCACCATGCGCTGGGGCGGCGTCATCCTCGGCCTGTTCATCGTCTGGCACATCCTCGACCTGACGACCGGCACCGTCCACCCGGGCGGCTTCCAGGCCGGACACCCGTACCAGAACGTGATCGACACCTTCTCCACCTGGTACGGCAACGTCGTCTACATCGTCGCGGTGCTCGCGCTCGGCCTGCACATCCGGCACGGCTTCTGGAGCGCCGCGCAGACCCTCGGCGCCGGCAGCCGCACCCGCGACCGCGCGCTGAAGACCACCGCGAACGTCCTCGCCCTGGTGCTGACCGTGGGCTTCGTCTCCGTACCCGTCGCCGTCATGACCGGAGTGGTGAGCTGACCATGACCACATCCTCCGAGTACTCCGCCTACGTGGACTACGCGACCGGTGCCCCGGTCGTCGACGGCAAGGCCCCCGAGGGACCGATCGCCGAGCGCTGGGACAAGCGCCGCTTCGAGGCCAAGCTGGTCAACCCCGCCAACCGCCGCAAGCACACGGTGATCGTCGTCGGGACCGGCCTGGCCGGCGGCTCGGCCGGCGCCACGCTCGCCGAACAGGGCTACCACGTCGTCCAGTTCTGCTACCAGGACTCCCCGCGCCGCGCCCACTCCATCGCCGCGCAGGGCGGCATCAACGCCGCCAAGAACTACCGCAACGACGGCGACTCGGTCCACCGGCTGTTCTACGACACCGTCAAGGGCGGCGACTTCAGGGCCCGGGAGTCGAACGTCCATCGCCTCGCGCAGATCTCCGTCGAGATCATCGACCAGTGCGTGGCACAGGGCGTGCCGTTCGCACGCGAGTACGGCGGGCTGCTCGACACCCGCTCCTTCGGCGGCGTCCAGGTGTCCCGGACCTTCTACGCCCGGGGGCAGACGGGCCAGCAACTGCTGCTGGGCGCCTACCAGGCCCTCAGCCGGCAGATCGCGGCCGGCAACGTGGAGATGCACCCGCGCACCGAGATGCTCGACCTGATCGTCGTCGACGGGCGGGCGCGCGGCATCATCGCCCGGGACCTGATCACGGGGAAGATCGACACGTACTTCGCCGATGCCGTGGTGCTGGCGAGCGGCGGGTACGGGAACGTCTTCTACCTGTCGACCAACGCCATGAACTCCAACGCCACCGCCGTGTGGCGGGCGCACCGCAGGGGCGCGCTGTTCGCCAACCCGTGCTTCACCCAGATCCACCCGACGTGCATCCCGCGCACCGGCGACCACCAGTCCAAGCTGACGCTGATGAGCGAGTCGCTGCGCAACGACGGCCGCATCTGGGTGCCGAAGGCGCGGGGTGACCAGCGCCCGGCGAACCAGATCCCCGAGGACGAGCGCGACTACTACCTGGAGCGGATCTACCCCTCCTTCGGCAACCTCGTCCCCCGTGACATCGCCTCCCGCGCCGCGAAGAACGTCTGCGACGAGGGCCGGGGCGTCGGGCCCGGCGGGCAGGGCGTCTACTTGGACTTCGCCGACGCCATCGCCCGGATGGGCCGCAAGGCGGTCGAGGCCAAGTACGGCAACCTCTTCGACATGTACCAGCGGATCACCGACGAGGATCCGTACGAGGTCCCCATGCGGATCTACCCGGCCGTGCACTACACGATGGGCGGGCTGTGGGTCGACTACGACCTCCAGACCACCGTCCCCGGACTGTTCGCGATCGGGGAGGCCAACTTCTCCGACCACGGCGCCAACCGGCTCGGCGCGTCCGCGCTGATGCAGGGCCTCGCCGACGGGTACTTCGTGCTCCCGGCCACCATCAACGACTATCTCGCCCGGCATCCGAAGCAGGGCGGGATCGGACCCGAACACCCCGCCGTCCAGGAGGCGTTGGCCGAGACCGAGGACCGGCTGAACCTGCTGCTCGCCGTCGACGGCGACCGTACGCCCGACTCCTTCCACCGTGAACTCGGCGAACTGATGTGGGAGTTCTGCGGCATGGCCCGCACCGACAGCGGACTGCGGAAGGCCCTGGAGCGGATTCCGCAGATCCGTGAGGAGTTCTGGCGGCGGATCAAGGTGCCGGGGACGGGCGAGGAGTTCAACCAGTCCCTGGAGAAGGCCAACCGCATCGTCGACTATCTGGAGTTGGCCGAGCTGATGTGCCTCGACGCACTCCACCGCGCCGAGTCCTGCGGCGGACACTTCCGCGAGGAGTCCCAGACGGCCGACGGCGAGGCGGAGCGCCGCGACGAGGAGTTCGCGTACGCCGCCGCCTGGGAGTTCACGGGAACCGGCACGGCCCCCGTACTGCACAAGGAAGACCTGGTCTTCGAGTACGTCCACCCCACCCAGCGGAGCTACGCATGAAGCTCACCCTGCGCGTATGGCGGCAGCGGGCCGCCGACGCCGACGGCGCCATGTCCACGTACGAGGTGGACGACATCTCGCCCGACATGTCCTTCCTGGAGATGCTCGACACGCTCAACGAGGATCTCATCCTGCGCGGTGAGGACCCGGTCGCCTTCGACCACGACTGCCGCGAGGGCATCTGCGGGGCCTGCTCGCTCGTCATCAACGGCGACGCGCACGGGCCGGAGCGGACGACGACCTGCCAGCTGCACATGCGGTCCTTCTCCGACGGCGACACGATCGACGTGGAGCCGTGGCGGGCGTCGGCGTTCCCGGTGATCAAGGACCTGGTCGTCGACCGGTCCGCGTTCGACCGGATCATCCAGGCCGGCGGGTACATCACGGCGCCGACCGGAGCCGCGCCGGAGGCGCACGCGACAGCCGTCCCCAAGCCGGACGCGGACTTCGCCTTCGAGCACGCGGAGTGCATCGGGTGCGGCGCGTGTGTGGCCGCCTGTCCCAACGGGGCGGCGATGCTGTTCACCTCGGCCAAGATCAACCATCTGAACGTGCTGCCGCAGGGGGCGCCCGAGCGGGAGACGCGGGTGCTGGACATGGTGGAGCAGATGGACGACGAGGGGTTCGGGGGGTGCACGCTCGCGGGGGAGTGCGCCACGGCTTGCCCCAAGGGGATTCCGCTGGTGTCGATCACGAGTATGAACAAGGAGTGGCTGAGGGCCACGAGGAAAGCGGGAAAGCGGTAGCGCCGTCGGGGGCCTGACGTCTTCGGGCCGCGGGTTCGTTGTGGCTGGTCGCGCAGTTCCCCGCGCCCCTGAAGGGCGCGCTGTCGTGGACGGCGGTTGAAAAGCGTTCGCCGAATCGTGCGGACGGGCGGGGCCGGGAGTGGTGCTCATCCCCGGCCCCGTCTGGGTTTTCCGGGGCCGGAAACCCGCGCGTGGCTCGACGGTCGCGTCCCGGCCAGACGGCGGTCACCGGGACCGTTCCGTTCAGCAAGCGCACATCCGGGCTCCCGCCACCGGTCACGCGAAGGCCAGACGGCGTCGGAAGAACAGGTACGCGCAGGCCGTACCCGACCGGCCTGTCCTTCCGCTCAGGCCGAACCGGCCCGTGACCTGGAGTGAGCCATGACCGCCGTACCCGCTCTGGACACCCCTGCCCTGCCGTCCCCGTCTGCGGTCCCTACCCCCTACACCGTCACCCTCGCCCGTGACGCAGCCGATGTGCGGGCCGCCCAGCGGCTGCGGCACGACGTGTTCGCCGGCGAGCTGGGCGCCCTGCTGACCGGTCCCCAGCCGGGCCTCGACGTCGACCCCTTCGACGCGTACTGCGACCACCTCCTCGTGCGGGAGACGCTGACCGGGCAGGTGGTGGGAACCTACCGGCTGCTGCCGCCCGAGCGGGCCGCCGTCGCCGGACGGCTGTACTCCGAGGCCGAGTTCGACCTCGGGCGGCTCGACGGCATCCGGCCCGGACTGGTGGAGGTCGGCCGCTCCTGCGTCCACCCCGACCACCGCGACGGCGCGGTCATCGGCCTCATCTGGGCCGGCATCGCCCGCTACATGCTCGACCGGGGCCACGAGTGGCTCGCCGGCTGCTGCTCCATCCCCCTAGCCGACGGCGGCACGCTCGCCTCCGCCACCTGGGACCGGGTGCGCGACAAGCACCTGGCGCCCGAGGAGTACCGGGTACGCCCGCTGCTGCCCTGGATCCCGAAGAGCGAGACCCCCGTGGCCCGCATGGAACTGCCGCCGCTGCTGCGCGGCTATCTCCGGCTCGGCGCCTGGGTCTGCGGCGAGCCCGCGCACGACCCGGACTTCGGGGTCGCCGACCTGTACGTGCTGCTGTCGATGCGCCGGGTCAACGCCCGTTACCTGCGCCACTTCCTCTCCCTCGTACCGGCGGCGTGACCCGATGAGCGTCTGGCTGCCGAGCGCGCCCTGCAGCCCGCAGGCCTGTGTGCAGACCGGGGCGTCGATCGCCGCCGTGCCCCGGGCCGTCGCCCGGTTCGCGGCGGTCGTGGCCCTGGTCCTCGTCGGAGTGCTGGTGAGCGCCGTCGGACTGCGGGCTCCGGCCGGGGTCGTACGGCTGTGGTGCCGGGCGGTCGTACGGGCGTCCGGCGTCCGGGTACGGATCTCCGGCGGCGCCCCGCCCGACGGCGGGCTGCTGCTCGTCGCCAACCACGTCTCCTGGCTGGACGTACCGCTGCTCGGCGCGGTGCGTCCGGCGCGGATGCTCGCCAAGGCGGACATACGGCGGTGGCCCGTGGCGGGCGCTCTCGTGGCGCGGAGCGGAGTGCTGTTCATCGAGCGGGACCGGATCCGCGCGCTGCCGGACACGGTCACCCGCATCGCCGACTCCTTGCGCGGCGGGGCGGCCGTCGTCGCCTTCCCCGAGGGGAGCACCTGGTGCGGCCGGGCCCAGGGCCGCTTCCGGCGGGCCGTCTTCCAGGCCGCGCTGGACGCCGACGTGCCCGTGCAGCCGGTCCGCGTCCGCTACCGGTTCGCCGAGGGCGGGGCGAGCACCACACCCGCCTACGTCGGGGACGACTCGCTGCTCGCCTCCGTGTGGCGGGTGGTGACGGCACGCGGCGTCGTCGCCGAGGTGGACGTACGGCCCGTCATCGGCCCGGCCGGTCACGTCGACCGGCGGGCGCTGGCGAGGGCCGCGCAGACGGCGGTGATCGACGTGGCGGCCATGGTCGAACACGCGCCCGAAGCGGTGGACGGGTGCCGGTCGGGTCAGCCGAGCCCCGCGATCCGGGCGAGCCTCGTGTAGGAGTCCAGCAGCGCCTCACGGTCGTACGTGCTCGTCGTGACCAGGACCTCCTGGGCACCCGTCTCCTTGATCAGCGACTCCAGTTCGTACGCCACCTGCTCCTCGGTGCCGTACACCTGGCCGGTCAGCCCGGCCTCGTAGAAGCCGCGCTCCCTGGCCGTCATCGTCCGCCGCTCGACCTCCTCCGCCGGGGCGAGCGGCGGGAACGTGCCGTGCGTGCGGGAGTGGGCCATGGCCCAGGCCTCGGGGAGCAGGATCCGGCGCGCCTCCTCCGGGGTGCCGGCGACGGCGATCGTGCCGGAGACGACGACGTACGGCTCCGCCGCCCACTCGGACGGACGGAACCCCGCGCGGTAGCGGTCGATGCCGCGCCGCATCCGCTCGCGGTCGCGGAGGTCGCCGATCACCATCGGCAGGCCCGCCCGCGCGGCGATGTCGGCGCCCTCGCCCATCGCGAGCACGAACGGGGGGACGGTCAGGCCCTCCGGCGGGCGGGCGTGCACGCCGGTCGGGGAGGTGCCCCGGAACCAGGAGAGCAGCTCGTCCAACTGGCCCGCGAAATCGTCGGCATCGTCCTTGTCCCGGCCCAGCGCCCGCCGTACGCCGTCCGTGAAGCCGACGGAACGGCCGAGGCCCATGTCGATCCGGCCCGGGAACAGGGACTCCAGCACGCCGAACTGCTCCGCGACGACCAAGGGGCGGTGATTGGGGAGCATGACCCCTCCGGTGCCCACGCGGATCGTGTGGGTGGCGGCGGCGACGGCGGCGGCCAGGACGGTCGGGGCGGAGCCGGCTACGCCGGGGACGCCGTGGTGTTCCGACACCCAGAAGCGGTGGAATCCGAGCCGTTCCGCGTCTCGGGCCAGCTGGACGGTGTCCCGCAGGGCCTCGGGGGCGGTGTGGTTTTCGCGGGTGCGGGAGCGGTCTAGGACGGAGAGGCGCATATGGGGTTCAACGTTTGGGGGGTGGGGGGATTCCCGTTCGTCGCGGGGTGCGGGTGGGTGGGGCTTCTCGCGCAGTTCCCCGCGCCCCTGAAAAGCAGGGGCTGCGCCCCGTGCTTTTCAGGCCCGCAGCCCCGTCGCCTTTCAGGCCCGAAGGGGCCTGACGCTAAAAAAACCGAGCCGCGCCCGGAAGAATCCGGACGCGGCTCGGTCAAGGTGCCGCTCGGGGGTTACTTGCGGCCGACCACGACCCCCTTCGTCTTCGCGGCCGACTTGTTCTCGTAGACCACCGCGCCCGAGGACTTCTTCCAGATCTTGATCTTGAAGGTGTCCGGCCCGTCCGTGGCCGTGATGCGGAACGCGTAGCCGGTCTTGCCGCCCACCGTGCCGGAGCCCTGGTAGACCGCCTTCGAACCGGTGACCACCAGCCAGTCGGAGCCGGTGGAGCGGAACTTCAGCTTGGCCTTGGCGAAGTCGAACGCGGCCTTGCCGGACGGCCGGGTGTCACCCTTGCCGTACTTGGCGCTGAAGGAGAAGCCCGCCGTGCCGGTGAGCTTCGGGCTCGCCGGGAACGCCCCGGCCGGTGAGGTGAAGCTGCCCTTGCCGGTCGCGGAACCGGCGGCCCGGTCGTAGACGATCAGTTCGGGGAGCGTGCTGCTCGCCGAGGCGCCGTCGTCGTCGGTGACGGTGACCACCGGGCGGAAGATGCCGGCCTTGCGGTAGGTGTGCTCGGCCTTGCAGACCCCGACGGCGATCTTGCCGGCGGTGGGCTTGGTGCCGTCCTTCCAGTCGACCTTGCAGGTGTGGGTGTCGCGGGTGCCCGGGTCGGTGAACTTCGCCGAGACCGAGGTGCCCTTGCCCACCGCCACCGGGGACTTCGGGCCGGTCGCGGAGGTGATCTTCGGGGCCGCGTTGGTGACGGTCACGGTCGCCGTGTCGGAGCTGCGGCCGCCGGTGAGGGTGAGCGTGTACGTGCCGTTGTCGGCGCAGGTGACCGTGGTCTTCGCGGACTTGGCGTCGGCGAACACGCAGGGCACGTCGTTGCCGATCGTCCACTGGGCGCCGCCCGCGCCGGAGACCGTGCCGTTCAGCTGGATCTTGGCGCCTTCCTTGCCGGAGGCGTCCGCGCCGGCCCGGGCGATGGTGACCGGGTCGATGCTCTCCAGGGTGGGGACGACCTTCTTCAGCAGGCCGTCGGCGTCGAACTCCAGCTTGTCGATGGTGGTTTCGCGGTGCGTGCCGTCTCCGCCCGGGATGGCGAAGCGGTGGTAGACGACGTACCAGTCGTCGGTGTTCGGGACGTGGACCACCGAGTGGTGGCCGGGGCCCTTGATGCCGAGCGAGAGGTCCTTCTCCAGGATCACGCCCTGCTTGGTCCAGGGACCGGTGGGCGAGGAGCCGGTGGCGTAGGCGACCCGGTAGTTCTCGTCACGTGTGTCGTTCTCCGACCACATGAAGTAGTAGGTGCCCTTGCGCTTGATGACGAAGGTGCCCTCGTTGTAGCCGCTCGGCGTGATGTCGGTGACCTTCGAGGCGTCGAAGGAGACCATGTCGTCGTTGAGCGGGACCACGTACGCCCGGCCGTTGCCCCAGTAGAGGTACGAGGTGCCGTCGTCGTCGGTGAAGACCGCCGGGTCGATCATCTGACCGCGGTAGTCGCCCGCCTTCAGCAGCGGCTTGCCGAGCGCGTCCTTGAACGGGCCGGTGGGCGAGTCGGAGACCGCGACACCGATGTTCGCGTCGGCGCAGAAGTAGAAGTAGTACTTGCCGTTCCGCTCCTCCATCGCCGGCGCCCAGGCCCTGCTGTCCGCCCAGGAGACGTCCGGACCGAGGTCCAGGATGACGCCGTGGTCGGTCCAGTTGACCAGGTCCTTGGAGGAGTACGCCTTGAACTGCGTACCGCTCCAGCCCTCGAAGCCGTCGGTGGTCGGGTAGATGTAGAAGGTGTCACCGAACCGGACTACGTTCGGGTCGGCGTTGAGACCCGGCAGGACCGGGCTCTTCATGACCACCGCCGAGACGGTCCAGGTGCGCTTCTTCCCGTCCGAGCCCGTGACCTCGTACGTGACCGGCTTGCTGAAGTCGCGCAGGGTGCCGGAGGCCGGGCTGATGGTCGCGCCGTGGGCGAGGGTGAACTCCGGTGCCAGGGCGGTGACATCACTGCCCGGGGCCAGCGGCAGGACGACCTTGCTGTCCTTGTCGGTGATGATCGCGTCGGTCTTGAGCGCCGGGTGGGTCGCCGCGGCGATCCCGGTGGTGTTGCCGCCCAGCTCCAGGACCTCGGCGGGCGTCAGGGCCCGGTTGTAGATCCGGAAGTCGTCGACCTCGCCGCCGAAGTACGGGTCGGGGGAGTAGAGCGACTTGCCGATGTAGCCGGAGTGGTCCTTCGCCGAGTCGTACAGATCGGACGGCTTGACGGTGACCCCGCCGACGCGGGCGACCTCGGCGCCGTCCAGGTAGAGGACCGCCGTCTCGGTCGCGCCGTTCAGGGTGACGGTGAGGTGCTTCCACTCGCCCGGGGTGAGCGGGGAGCCGCCGAGCATCTGCTTCTCACCGGACCAGGTGGCCTTGGTGATCGCGGAGAACAGCTTGCCGCCGCCGTTGGACGGAGTGGCGAACAGGTACTTGTTGCTGTCCGGGCCGAGCCCGAAGAGCCACTGGAAGTTGTCGCCGCCCTTCCACTTCACGTACGTGGAGACGGTGACGCTGCTCGCGCCCTTCAGGACCCCGTTCGGGATCTTGACGTACGGCGAGCTGGAGCCGCTGTTGCCGCCGGACATCTTGAACGAGCCGCCGTCGACGCCGGTCCCGAAGTCGGGCGTACGGACGTAGGTGCCGTGGTAGCCGTGGCCGCTGGAGTCGCGGGCGATGCTGCCGCCGGTCTCGTCGAAGTCGTAGTGCAGCAGCAGGTCGGCGGGGACGTCCGGGCCCTCGGCGGAGACCGTGACCTCCGCCGTGACCTCGATCGCCGAGTCGCCGGCGATGTCGCCCTTCACCGTGAAGGTGCCGGCCTGCGCGTACTGCGAGGCGTCCACGGCCTCCCAGGTGACCGCGACGGGCCGCTTCACGCCGTCCGCAGACTCGGCGATGACGGTGGCCGGCAGGACCGGGGCGTCACCGACGCGGGTCTTCACCTTGACGTCCTCGACGTCGGTGATGATCTGGTCCGGCTGGTAGGTCTGCAGCAGCCGGTCGTACTCGGCCTGGGTGACCGGGAGCACCGTGCCGTGCCGGGGCTTTGACGGCAGGTCGTAGCCGGTGGACGGGGTCCACACGCCGGAGGCCAGGTCGGTCGTCTCGAAGGGGATGTAGCCGCGCCCGCCGAACTCGTCGAGGAACGCGTACCACTTCTCCTCGGTGTTCGACTTGAACACCAGCGGGCCCTCGGCCGCGCTCATCTCGCCCTTGCCGATGCCCTCGGCGACGGCGGTCCAGGAGAGGTTGCGCAGCGTGTCGCTCTTCTCCTCGAAGATGAACTTGCTGTTGGGCGTGGAGGAGGAGTTGTTGCGCTCGTCCTTGGAGAGGCGGAAGTACTCGCCGTCGTGCCGGATGACCGTGGAGTCGATGACCGAGTAGCCGCGGTCGATCCAGACCTTGGGCTCGCTGAAGGTGTAGAAGTCGCGGGTCGTCGCGTACATCATGCGGTTGTACGTGTCGCCGGAGTGGGCCTCGTTGTCGTACAGCTTCGACGCCCAGAACACGACGTACTCGCCGCGCTCGTCGTCGTAGTACGCCTCGGGGGCCCAGGTGTTGCCGGCCGAGTCGGGGGAGACCTTCACCAGGCGCTGGTTGGTCCAGTTCACCAGGTCGGTCGACTCCCAGACCATGATGGACTTGCTGCCGGTGCGCTGCGAGGCGTCCCAGTCGCCGTTGCCGTAGATCTTGAGGTCCGTGGCGATCTGGTAGAATTTGTCGCCCTCGGGGGAGCGGATGATGAACGGGTCGCGCAGACCCTTCTCACCGAGCGTGGACGTCAGGACGGGCTTGCCGTCGTTCAACTCCCGCCACTTCAGCGGGTCGTTGCCCTTGCTGAGGGCCGCGTAGAGCTGCTCGCCGTCCGAGGTGCCCTCGCCGGTGAAGTAGCTGAACATGTAGCCCTTGAGGGCTTCCTTCTTCGGCAGCTCCGGCACCTTCGCGGTGAAGACGCGGGTTCTCTTCGCGTCGCCCTTGGAGACGGTCGCGGTCAGCTCGACGGTGGTGGCGCCGTCACCGTGCGCGGGACGCTTCACCACACCGTCGTCGGAGACGACGTCCGCGTTCGCGGAGGACCAGGCGACCTTCGTGGCGAAGTCGCCGGACGTCGGGAGCGTCAGGTTGCCCCGTGCGTCGTCGAGGTTGTGCACGGTCAGTGCCTCGGTGGCCTGGTCGACGGCGGTCGTGTCGTCGAAGGCGGGCAGGACCGTGACCTCGAAGGTCTTGGTGGCGCTCGCGGGGCCCTTCTTCAGGGTCGCCGTCAGCGTGGCGTGGCCGTCGGGCTGGCCGGCGGCGGGGCGGGTCACCGCGCCGGAGTTCGAGACCACGTCCGTGTTGTCGCTCGCCCAGGTGATGGTCGAGCCGCCGGCCGTGCCGGTCTTCGGCAGGTCCAGGTCGGCGGTCACCGCGCTGGTGTCGCCCAGGGTGAGGGCGGCCTTGTCGGCGGCGACGCCCTCCGCGGCGATGGGGAGCGAGAGCTGCTCGACCTCGGAGCCGGCGAGGGCACGGTTGTAGACCCGGAAGTCACGGATCTTGCCCTTGAAGAGCTTGTCGCTGGTGTAGACCGACTTGCCTATGTAGTTGGCGGTCGTGGTGCCCGAGCCGATGGACCCCGGGGTGGTGGTGACCGAGGTGTTGCGGCCGACCTCCACGCCGTCCTCGTACAGCACGCCCGTGGTGCCGGTCTGGGTGTAGGTGAGCTGCTTCCACACCGAACGGGTCAGGTTGTGCGAGTCGGAGGGCCGGGTGTTCTGCTCGGTCGACCAGTTGCCCGACGCGATCGCGGTGCGCAGGGAGTTGCCGGTGGCGAAGAGGTAGCCGTTGCCCGCGCCGTTGGTGGTGTTGCCGAAGCCGTAGATGAAGTACGGCCCGGTCTGCGACTCGTCCATCAGTACGTCCATGGAGACGCTGATCGAGTCCATGCCCTTCATGACGTCGTTCGGCACCTTGACGTAGGTGTCCGAGCCGTTGAAGGCGAGGCCCTGTCCGTTGCCCGTCCAGCCGGCGGTGCCGTTCACCGTGCCGTCGCGGCCGTTGCCGGAGGCGTCGGTGACGGTGGTGCCGGAGGTGGCGTCGAGCTTGTACCAGAGGGCCAGGCCGTCGGTGAGGTCGGCGTCGTCCGCGGCGGCCGGAGCGGCGGGGCCGGCGAGGCCCAGAAGCAGTGACGCGGCGGTCAGTCCGGCGAGCGGACCCGCCCAGCGTCTCGCGCGGCCGCGCAGACGTGCGATGTACGTCATGTGGAATATCCCTGCTGAGAGCACGACAGAGGAAGGGAGGCGAGAAGTGAGGGGAGGACAAGGCGGAACGGGGTCGAGAAAGGGCGGGAACCCTCGCCCCGGGGTCCCGCTGTTTCGGCCGTGTGACGTCGTGTTGCGAGAGTGTCAATCGGCATGTGGTGAGGCGTCAAGAGGTTTCGAACAATGTCCGACAGGCCGAACGAAGAGCCCCCGTTCTCCAGGGAGAACGGGGGCTGAGGTACCGGTGCCTACCGGACGGGGCGTATCAATTCCCACGTGTCGACCGCGAAGTCCCGCTTCATACCGTGCCGTTCGTAGAGGGCGAGGGCTCCGGTGCTGTTGTCGGTGTCGACGCCGAGGCTGACGCGGTCGCGGCCCAGGGCCGCGTAGTGACCGAAGGTGTGGCGCAGCAGCAGACTGCCGAGCCCGCGGCCGCGGGCCTCGCGCAGGACACCGACGCTGGAGATCCAGGCCGCGGCGGAACGGTCGTTGCGGGACCGCAGGGCGGCCACGTCACCGAGGCCGTCGACGTGCGCGATCCAGACCAGCGACCAGTCGACGTTCTCGGCGTCGATGTCGTCCAGCCACTGCTCGTACGTACGCGGCTGGAAGTCGAAGTGGTCGGCGAAGGCCGTCTGCAGCAGGGAGTAGGCCTTCCTGCGGTCCTCCTCGGCGGCACAGGTGCGCAGGGTGACGCCGGGCGGGAGTGTCGGCAGGGGCTCGGCGGGGGACAGGGGGCGGGTCATGACGTTGTAGCGGCGGACCGTGCGCCAGCCGCGTCCGCGCAACGCGTCCAGGTCCATCGTGGGCGTGATGTTGAGGTGCATGTGCACCACGGCCCGGTCGGCGCCGTTGGCCGCCGCGCGCTCCGCCGCGCGGGCCTCCATCAGGTCGAACAGGTGCAGCGCGCCGAGCGGTTGGTCCGGCAGCGCGTAGTGGTCCATGTCGATGCGTTCGCCGCCGGACTCGTCCCACTGCAGGCCGTACGCCACGAGGCGGTCCCCGTCGAACAGCAGCCAGGAGTCGCGCTCCAGGTCCGCCTCCGGATGCTTCAGATCGGCCTGCACCTCGACGAGTTCGGTCTCGGCGCGGCCGATCTCCAGCAGGTCGATCTCGTTGAGCAGCGCGCACACGGCCTCCGCGTCGTCGAGCGTCGCCGGACGCACGGTGAGGCCGGGCGGGAGGGGGGTGGGGTGCGTCGTGGTCATGGGGCCACTGTCGGGGGGCGGGGGCGGGGGCCGCAACGGGATTTCGGTGGGCCGGGAGCAGCGGGGCGCCCGGTGGCCTTGGTCGGGCGGGGGTGGGCGCAGGTGCTGAAGGTGGCCGCAGGCCCCTTCAGGGGCGCGGGGAACTGCGCGATCAGCCACGTACGAGCCGCAGTCGCCGAACGACCCGCACCCCCGACCCATGAGGCGCCCTCACGCCGCCACCGGCAACCCCGGCGTCCGGAAGACCCGTCCGCGGGCGTCGACCGCGAACACCTCGCACCCCTCCCGCGACGCGGCCCACTCCACACCCTCCGCCCCCATCGCGAACGCCGCCGTGGCCGTCGCGTCGGCCTCGGTGAGGGACGGGGCCACCACCGTGAGGCTGAGCAGACCCGTCGCCGGGCGGCCGGTGCGGCCGTCGAGGATGTGGTCGCCGCGCTCGTAGCGCGCGGACGTGGCGACCGCGCCGTCCGTGACCGACAGGACCGCGCAGAGCCGGTCGGCCCGCTCCGGGTGCCGCACCCCCACCCGCCACGGCCCACCGGTCGCCGCCACGTCACCACCGGCGTTGAGGCACAGCCGCTTCGCGCCCAGCCCCGTCAGCAGCTCCGCCGCCCGCTGCACGGCCCACCCCTTCACCATGGCGCAGGGGTCGAGCCCACGCCCCGGCAGCCGTACGTCGAACGCGCCGCCCGTGGCCACCCGGTACTCCTCGCAGAGGGCCAGCACCTCGGCGAGGTCCCGGCTGATCTCCTCCGGTGCCAGCTCGCCCCGGTCCAGCCGCGACACCTCGCTGTCCGCGCGGAACGGGCTGAACCGCGCGTCGACCTCGCGCAGCCACGCGAACGCCGGTTCCGCGGCCTCGGCGGTGGCCTCCTCGTCCTCGATCAGCAGTGAGATCGGGAACCCCATGATGTGCTCGACGCGGCGCACCGGATCAGGCCTTCGCGTCGATCGCGGCCTGGAGGGACTCCCGGTAGCCGTCGCTGGTGATGGTGGCGCCGGAGACGGTGTCGATGTCGGCGCTCTGCGCCGTCAGGGTCTCCTTGATCAGCACCGGGACGGCGGCCTCGGTCTGCGGGTGGTCCGGCTGCTTCAGCATCTCCACGGCCGTGATCTTGTCGCCCTCGAAGGTCACCTGGACCTGGACGTCCCCCTTGGAGGTGCCGACGGTCGGGCCCGCGACGGTCTGGCTCGCGTTCTCCGCCGCCGAGTCCCCCGAAGCGGTGTCGGAACCGGAGTCGGACGACCCCGCCGCCTTCTCGTTCTCGTCGATCGCGGCCTGGAGGGACTCCCGGTACGCGTCGCTGGTGATGGTGGCGCCGGAGACGGTGTCGATGTCGGCGCTCTGCGCCGTCAGGGTCTCCTCGATCAGTACCGGCACCGCCGCCTCGGTCTGCGGGTGGTCCGGCTGCTGGAGGAACTTCACGGCGGTGATCTTGTCGCCCTGGAAGGTCGCCTGGACCTGGACGGGGCCCTTCTCGGTGTCGATCGTCGGACCCGTGACCACCGTGGACCCCGACGACGTGGACGCGGAGGCCGACGGGGCGGGCTCGGCGGTCGTCGTCGTGGACGTCGTGTCGGTCGAGGGGGCGTAACGCCAGACGGGCACCAGCGCTGCGGCGCTCAGGACCAGGGCGGGTATGGCTCGCTTCACAGTCTTGTCCTCGTGTCCCTGTGTCCTCAGCCGGCCAGGCTGAAGCGTTCGAAGTGGATCTGCGGCTTGGGCACGTCCAGCTCGCGCAGGCTGCCCAGGACCGCGTTCATCATCGGCGGCGGCCCGCACAGGAACACGTCCCGGTCGGCGATGTCCGGCACCATCCGCAGCAGCTCGCGCGGCGCCAGCAGATCGGGGCTGACGGGGCCGGAGACCAGGTGCAGCTCGGCGCCCTTGTCGAAGGCGAGCCGCTGCAGCTCGTCGTAGAGGACCGCGTCCTGCTTGGTGGCGACCCGGTAGATGACCACCGCGTGCCCCTCGATCTCCTCCAGCAGCGCCCGGATCGGGGTGACCCCGACGCCACCGGCGATGAGCACGGACTCCGGCCGGGTGCGGTGCATCGCGGTGAAGGCGCCGTACGGGCCCTCGGCGAAGACCCGGGTGCCGACCTTGACGTGACGCAGGGCGGCCGAGCCCTCGCCGGCCGCCTTCGCGGTCAGCCGCAGCTGACTGCCGTCGGGCGCGGCCGACAGCGAGAAGGGGTTGGCCTGCCACCAGCGGTCCCGGGTCAGGAACCGCCACAGGAAGAACTGGCCGGCCCGCGCGGGCATCCGGTCCAGGTCGCGGCCGGTCATGTAGATCGAGACGACGTTGTCGGCCTCGGGGACGACCGCGGTGACGCGGAGCTGGTGACGCCAGTTGCGCCACAGCGGGAGCACCAGCCGGCCCATGAACACGGAGGCCAGGGCCACGCCCCACAGCACGTACCAGTACGCCGTCGCGGTCTGCGACGAGGCGAACGACGTGCCCGCCGCGACCTGGTGCGTGAAGGCCAGCACCACCGCGACGTACGTGTACAGGTGGATGAAGTGCCAGGTCTCGTAGGCCAGTCGGCGGCGGGCGAAGCGGGCCGAGACCACACCGATCACGACGATGATGCCGAGCGCGACGATCGAGCGCAGCACGCCCTCGACGGTCTCGGCGAGGTCCACCAGCTGGCTGACCGGGTCCAGGTCCGAGGACTGCGCGTAGCCGAAGGTGATGAACACCCCGTGCGCGACCAGCAGCCACAGCACCGAGAAGCCGGTCCAGCGATGCCAGGAGGTCAGCCGGTCCATGCCGATGCGCCGGTCGAACCACGGCAGTCGGGCCACCAGCACCAGCTGGAACGCCATCAGCAGCGCGCCGTACAGACCGGTCAGGCGGCCCAGCACGATGAGGGCGTTCGAGGCGAAGCCGGCCTGCACGAAGAAGAAGGTCACCACGGCGACGTTCGCCGCCAGCACCGCGTACAGACCGGTGCGGGCGACCACTTTGGGACGCGCTCCCGAGCGGCTGACGGCCGCGGGGGGTTGTTGGACAGTGGTCACGGGGAGGGCTCCTTGATCGGGTGGGGGATACGAGCTTCTCCGGTGACTGCTGTCGTTTTGCTGTCGGACAACTTTCAAGTATTTATCGATCGTGCCCCCGGGCCGTGAGCGGCTATGGCGCACGGCGATCGGTGGCGCAGTATGAGCACGTGGAAAAAGTGCGACTGCTCGTGGTGGACGACGACCCGCCGATCGCGGACCTGGTGGCGACCGTCGCCCGCTACGAGGGCTGGGACGCCGTCACGGCACACTCCGGTGAGGAGGCGCTGCGGCAGGCGGCCGAGTTCCGCCCCGACATCGTGGTGCTGGACCTGATGCTGCCCGGCCTGGACGGCTTCGGCGTGCTCGACCGGCTCCGCCGGTCCGGCACGATGGTGCCCGTGGTGTTCCTGACCGCCCGCGACGGCGTCGCCGACCGGGTCGCCGGCCTCACCCGGGGCGGCGACGACTACCTGGTCAAGCCGTTCGCCGTGGAGGAGCTGATGGCCCGCCTGCGCACCGTGCTGCGCCGCAGCGCCGGGCCCGCCTTCCAGCGCTCCGTCCTCCAGGTCGCCGACCTGTCGATGGACGAGGACACCCGCGAGGTCCGCCGCGGCGACAAGCTGCTCACCCTCACGCCCACCGAGTACGAGGTCCTGCGCTACCTCATGCGCAAGTCCCCGACCGTCCTCACCAAGGCGCAGATCCTCGACCACGTCTGGGAGTACGGCTTCGGCGGCCGCTCCAACGTCGTCGAACTGGTCGTCAGCAGGCTGCGCCGCAAGCTCGACGACACCGGTGAACCGCTCATCCACACCGTCCGCGGATTCGGCTACGTCCTGCGGCAGGCCACCGAGTGATCGCCCGCCTCAAGCAGAGCTATCGCGGTATGCGCCTCGGCACCCGGCTGGCCCTCGGCCTCGGTGCCCTGGCGCTCGTCGTGTTCGCCGTCGTCGGCAGCGCGCTGACCATGTACATGCGCGACTATCTGTCCGCGCAGCTCAACGAACAGCTCAAGATCGCCCAGATCGCCCAGTCCAAGAGCATCGCCGACTACGGCACGCTCAAGGGGAAGAAGTACTACCGCTGGTACTACGCGGTGTACGACACCTCGGCCGGGACCCCGGTCCTGCGTAAGCCCGAGGACCCCGGTGACCTGCCCGAGGACATCGACGACTTCACCCTCGTGGCCAAGGCGCTGACCGTCGAGGGCACGGAGGTCACCCGCACCGAGCACCTCAAGGGACAGGGCCAGTACCGGCTGCGGGCCTGCGAGGTGGAGCCCGGGGTGATCCTGGTCAGCGCCGCGCCGATGGACGACATCGAGGACACGGTCGGCCAGCTGATCACGATCCAGGTCGTCACCTTCGTCCTCGCCCTGATGGCGCTCGTCGTCTTCGGCCGGGCCATGCTGCGACGCGGCCTGAAACCGCTGAGCGACATGGCGCGCACCGCCCGCGGCATCACCTCGCACGATCTGACGGACTCGGCGCGGCTGCCGGTGCGCCACGACAACCGCGACGGAGGGTTCGAGGTCGAGGAGCTGCGCACCGCCTTCAACACGATGCTGGAGCACATCGACGACGCGCTCGCCGTCCGCACCGAGGCGGAGCAGCGCCTGCGCCGCTTCGTCGCCGACGCCTCCCACGAACTGCGCACCCCGCTGATGTCGGTGCGCGGCTACGCCGACCTCTTCCAGTACGCCGCCGCGCACAGCCCCGAGGAACGCGACAAGCACCTGGCCCGGTTGCGCGCCGAGGCGGCCCGGATGGGTGTCCTCCTCGACGACCTGCTGATGCTGGCCCGCCTCGACGCGGCGGACGTGGACGCACCGCTGCGGCTGGAGGAGGCCGACCTGGTGGAGCTGGCGCGGCAGGCGGCGGACGGCTTCCGGGCCGGCCATCCCGACCGTCCGCTGACCGTGACGACCGGCTCCGGCCCGGTCCGGCTGCGTCTGGACCCCCTGCGCCTCCGACAGGTCCTGGACAACCTCCTCACCAACGCGGCCGTGCACACCCCGCCCGGTACGAAGGTCGCCCTGGAGGTCGTCGCGGAGTCCGGCACGGCCGAGGTGCGGATCACCGACTCGGGGCCCGGGATCCCGGCCGACGACCAGGAACGGGTCTTCGACCGCTTCTACCGCGTCGACAAGGCCCGCAGCCGCGACCGGGGCGGCAGCGGCCTGGGCCTGGCCGTGGCCCACTCCCTGGTCCGCGCCCACGGCGGCACCATCACCCTGACCAGCAGGCCGGGCACCACCACCTTCACGGTCCACCTGCCCCTGACGGGCTCGGGCCCCGGGGCCTAGTACTCCGGAGCCCGCCCCCCACCACATCCGTACCCACCGCGCCCACCGCACCAGGTCGCCTAATCTGGCCCGCATGGGTACGACGGTGCGCAGGGCCGCGCGAGGGACGGTCCAGCTGGGCGTCGCCGCCGCGATGGCGTTCGGGACGTACCTGTTCATCACGGTGCTGCTGATCACCGCCGTCGCCACCCTCGCCGTGGTCGGTGCCTGGATGCTGCCCGAGACGGTGACCCTGATCCGCCGCATCGCGGGCGCGAAGCGTCACCAGGTGGCCGCCTGGACGGGCCGGCCGATCCCCGAGGCCTACCAGCCCATCGAGGGCGCCCTGCGCGAACGCCTGCGGATCGCCGTCCGCGACCCCGGCACCCTGACCGACGCCCGCTGGATGCTCGCGTACTACGTCTACGGCGCCCTCTTCTTCCTCGCCGTGCCGTTGTGGCTGCTCGGCCTGGTCGTCGACGGCGTGTGGTGCGGACTGCTGCGCCGCGACGCCGTCGTCCTGCCGCTGATCGGCCGGCTCGCCGACCTGGACGCCGACTGGTCCGAGGCCCTCCTCCGGCCGTCACCCAGGGCCCGCCTCGCCGAACGCGTGGAGGAACTGACGGCGACCCGGGCCGACGCCATCGCCGCCCACGGCGCCGAACTCCGCCGTATCGAACGCGACCTCCACGACGGCGCCCAGGCCCGCCTCGTCGCGCTCTCCATGCGGATCGGGCTCGCCCGGCGCGCGTACGACCGTGACCCGGAGGCCGCGCGCAGGCTGCTGCTCGACGCCCAGGAGCAGGCCGAGGCCGCGCTGACCGAACTCCGCCACGTCGTCCGCGGCATCCACCCCCCGATCCTCACCGACCGGGGCCTGGCCGGCGCCGTACGGGCCCTCGCCGCCGCGAGCGGCCTGGAGGTGAGTGTCGAGGTGAGCGGGTTGGAGGACGCCGACGGTCCGCGCCCGCCCGCCGCGGTGGAGGCCGCCGCGTACTTCGTCGTCGCCGAAGCCCTCACCAACGCCGCCAAGCACAGCGGATGCGACCACGCCGAGGTCCACCTCACCCGTACGGCCCGGGGCGTGGACGTACGGGTGCGTGACGACGGCCGGGGCGGCGCGGAGACGTCCGGCTCGGCCGCCACACTCATCACGCCGCCCACGCCTGCCACGCCGCCCACGCCCGCCACGCCTGCCACGGCCTCCCCGCCCGCCACGGCAGACGGATCCGGGCTTCTCGGGATGCGGCGGCGGGTCGCCGCGCTGGACGGGACCATGACCGTGACCAGCCCCGTCGGCGGGCCCACCGTGATCACGGTGGAGCTGCCCTGCGTATGGTGAGCGAAACGGAATCCACGACCGATCCGGGGACATCGCGCACACGGCGGTCGGTGACTGAGGTGGGACTGCCGTGCGTGTGGTGATCGCCGAGGACAACGCCCTGCTCCGAGAGGGCCTCGTCCTGCTGCTGACCTCGGCCGGACACGAGGTGGCCGCGGTCGCGGGCAGCGGCCCCGAGATCCTCCCCGCCCTGCTGGAGCACCGCCCGAACGTCGCCGTCCTGGACGTCCGGATGCCGCCCGGCTTCCGCGACGAGGGACTGCGCGCGGCCCTGGAGGCCCGCCGGCGGCTCCCCGGCCTTCCGGTGCTGGTCCTCTCGCAGTACGTGGAGGAGTCGTACGCGGCCGAACTGCTCGGCGGGGGAGCGGGCGGGGTCGGCTATCTGCTCAAGGACCGGGTCGGCCGGGTGGACGAGTTCCTGGACGCCCTCGACCGGGTCGCGGCCGGCGGCACCGCGCTCGACCCGGAGGTGGTGACCGAACTGCTCACCCGCCGCAGGGACTCACCGCTGGACGCGCTCACCCCGCGCGAACGGGAGGTGCTGGCGCTGATGGCCGAGGGACACGACAACGCCACCATCGCCCGGACCCTCGTCGTCACCGAACGCGCCGTCAGCAAGCACATCGGCAACGTCTTCCTGAAGCTCGGCCTGCCGACCAGCGACACCGGCCACCGCAGGGTACTGGCCTTGCTGGCGTATCTGAACAACAAGTAGGGGCGCCGTCAGAACGACGGCGCCCCCACCTGCTGCTGACCGGACTCAGCTGCACTTACGTCCGGTGTTGATGCACTGCACCGCCTTGTTCATCAGCTTCTGGTCGAAGACGTTGATGAAGTCGCCGTGGTCGGTGATCGGCTTGTGCTGCTGCTCGGGGAAGCTGTCCAGCGAGTAGAACGGACGGGTCTTGCCGTTGTCCTTCACGCTGGGCGCGTCCACGTCGTACACCAGCCGCTGCACCAGCTGCGGGATGGCCTTGAAGCCGGCCGCGCAGTTACCGTTCGCGTCGGCGAAGGCCACGTGCGTACGGTGGTTGGCGCTGTCGATGTTCTTGCCGTCCCAGCAGCTCTGGAACTTGAAGGTGCGCACCACGTCGCTGCCGGCGGGGCAGAGCGGGTACTTGTCCTTCAACTGCACCTTGTTCTCGAAGCCGGTGCAGCTCCAGGAGGCGTTGGCGTTGCCGGGGCCGTTGACGAACGCCTTGGCGTCACCGGTGATGATGCGCAGCAGCCTGGGCATCGCCACCACCTTGCCGCGGGGGCTGCCCACGAAGTTCAGGGTGGCCTGCTTCGCCGTCAGGATCCGGCCCGTGTTGCCCTCGGCGCCGCCGCCCTGCTTCGCGGCGTCGAACTCCTTGGTGCCGTCCTGGAGTCGCAGCACCGGCCAGAAGTACGACGACCTGTCACCCTTGTTCCGGCAGCTGGTCCCCGCCTTGGCGAGGTCCTGGTCGCTGGAGAAGGCGTCGTTGTCCTGGTTGCCGACGTAGTCGTGCATGTGGTGCGCGCCGTTGGTGACACCGGGCGCCACGATGACGTTGTCGCTGTTGTACAGCTTGTTGGCGTTCACACCGCACTTGGTGACGAAGGTGCCCTTCGACGCCTGCGCCGATCTGGCGGGCGTGCGCACGTTGGGCCGCACCTTGGTGATGTCCACGAAGTCGGCGGCGACGGGACCGTTGCCGGCCACTCCGGCATTGGTGTTGTTGCCGCCCTGGTTGGCTCCTCCGCTCGGCGCGGGGGCGGGCTGGTTGCCGGTGGCGCGCAGCGTGCAGGCCGCCAGCGCGTCGAGGCCCTGCGGCTTGGCCGCCACCCGGCCGATCGCGGTGGCGATCCGGTCGATCGTCGCCTTCCGCTTGTCCTTCAGCGGACCCACGATCGCGTTCTGCGCGAAGTTGGGGTCCTGCTGAATCGCCCTCTGCGAGGTGGAGAGGCGCTGGTACGCCTCGGAGATCTGCTTGTCGAGAAGGGCCAGTTCCCTGTCGACCTGAGCCTTGGCCTGGGCCGGCACCGACGTCAACTTCTGGCCCACGTCGGGGCACTCGATGGTGGACGTGCCGGCCGCGAGCACCTGGTTCTGCGCGGTGCCGTTCGAGGCGCCGGTCTCGCCGGCCGAGGCGTAGATGTTGACCGCGACCAGTCCGCCGGCACCGACGGCCACTGCGGCTGCCGCGCCCACCAGTCGGCGGGCGGTGTTCGATCTTCTTCGCGTGTTGCGTCTCATCATGCCTCTCAAGGACAACTCCGGCACCGGCGGGACATCCGGCACGGGTCAAGCGCGTCCTCGTCTACGTAAGGGGTACACCGAATGCTCAGCGAATCCTCAGATTCGTAGCATCCTCCATGCGCGAACCGTGCAAGTGGCCCCAATCCGGACCCAGTTGGCGCCGTCCGTGCAACTCGGGGACAGGAACGGGGGCCTGCCCCCGGCGACGACCGGCGACAGGCCCCCGTGATCACCCGGGACCGCCGAGTTCTACTCGTCGAACGTCACGACCACCTTCTCCGCCGCCCCCGGCGTCAGCGCCAGCTCGAAGGCCCGGTCGACGTCGTCGGCGGGCACCCGGTGGCTGATGAGCCGGGCGAAACGCTCGTGGTGCTCGACGATCTCGGGGGTGACCTCGAAGATCTCGGTGGGGTAGCCCTGGGAGGCGATCAGGGTCAGCTCGCTGCGCAGCATGCCGCCGAGGTCGATCTCCGACCCCTTCTTCTGCACGGCGACCATGACCAGCTTCGCGCCCCACTTGGCGGAGCCCACCACGGTGTTGAACACGGCCGGCACCCCGGCCGCGTCGATGTAGATGTCGGTGCCGGGCCGGGGCTGCCCGAGCGCGTTGGCGGCCTGTCCGTGCAGCTCGGTCAGCCGCGCGGCGACGTCCTCCCGCGCCGAGTCGACGACGGCGTCCGCGCCCACGGCCAGTGCCTTCTCCAGCCGGGACGGGATGACGTCGGCCACGACCACGTGCTTCACCCCGCGCAGTTTCAGCCAGATCGCGGCGCCGAGGCCGATGGGTCCGGCGCCGAAGACCACGACCTTGTCGTCGGGGCCCGCCTCCGAGCGGTTGACGCAGTGCCGGGCCACCGCCATGGGCTCGTTGAGGGAGGCCACGTCGAAGGGCACGGAGTCCGGGAACACCGCCACACTCCTGCCGACCTCGGCGTTCTCGATCAGCAGGTACTCGCTCATCCCGCCGTACGCGCCGCCGCAGCCGATGATGCCGGTCGGCGCGTCCTGCGGGTTGACCACCACCCGGTCGCCGACCGCGAGACCGGTGACCTCGGCGCCGACCTCGACGATCTCGCCGGCCGGTTCGTGGCCGAGCGCCACCGGGATCAGCTCGCCGCCCAGGTGGGCGCGGGACGGCACGCCTCCCATGTGCAGGAAGGTGACGTCGGTGCCGCAGATGCCGCAGGCGCGGACCCGTACGAGCACGTCGGCGGGGCCGGGCACGGGACGCTCGACGTCGACGACCTCGACCTTGCCGACACCGGCGGTCCGGACGGACTTCATAGTCGCCATGGGGAGACTCACTTTCTGGATGGAGAAGGGGTGCCGCCGAAGGGGCGTGCGGAGGGAGGCGGCGCCGGTCGGGCCCGGCCCCGGGAGGTCAGACGGCGGCCCAGGCGTCGTCGACCGGCAGCACCACGCCGTTGACGAAGGCGGCCGCGTCGGAGGCGAGGAAGACGATCGCGTCGGCCTGCTCCTCGGCGGTGCCGAGCCGGCCGATGGTGGCGCCGATCAGCCCGCCGATGACCGCCGGACCGTGCGCCTGCTGGTCGGCGTCGACCTTGATGTTGGTCATCGTGGGGCCGGGGGCTATCGCGTTGGCCCGGATGCCCTGCTTGCGGTACATCACCGACAGGCTCTTCACCAGGCCGACCACGCCGTGCTTCGACGCGGTGTACGCGGCACCGGCGGCGCTGCCGCGCAACCCCGCCTCGGACGCGGTGAAGACGATCGCACCGCGCTTCGCCTCCAGCATGTGCGGCAGGGCGGCGCGGGTGAGCAGGAACGGCGCGGTCAGGTTGACCCGGATGACCCGCTCCCACTCGCTGTCGTCGACGTCGGCGAGGGCGGACATCCGGTCCATGATCCCGGCGTTGTTCACCAGGACGTCCAGCCCGCCGAAGGTCTCCACGGCACGGGCGACGACCTCGTCCACGACCGCTTGGTCGCTGAGATCGCCGACGACCGCGAGCGCGGTCCCGCCGGTCGCCGCGATCGCCTCGACGGTCTCCTCGGCGGCCTTCTCGTCGATGTCGGCCACCAGCACCCGCGCCCCCGCGGCGGCGAACTTCAGGGCCGCGGCCCGGCCGATGCCGGAACCGGCTCCCGTGACGACGACACCGCGGCCGTCGAGACCGTTGCTGCTCATGAGGCTCCTCTTCTGAGACTGCTCCACCTTCTTGCTTGAGTGAGGCAAGCACACGAGACTTACTTGAGTCAAGCAACGAGAGGGGTAGGGTGCTGTCCATGTCGACCGACGCCCGACCCGCCCCGTGAGGAAAGAGCCGACGCGAATGGCCTTGACCAGGTACGGCAGTGCCAGCGAGAAACCGTCGCTCCCCAGGGGCGCGGGCCAGCACGTCCTGATCGTCGTCGACGACCCGGACGTCGCCGAACTCCTCTCCACCACGCTGGAGTTGGCGGGATACCGGATCCACGCGGCGGAGTCGGGCACGGCGGCCGTCGCACGGCTCACCGAGCAGCGGTTCGACCTGGTCGTGCTCGACCTCGGGCTGCCGGACCTGGAGGGACTCGGCCGGGAGCGCCGCCCCCTGGCCCACCGCCCGCCCGTCCTGTTCCTGACCCGGTACGACTCCCTCGGCAAGCTGCTGCCGGAAGTGGGCCTCGGGGAACAGGACTACGTCACCAAGCCCTTCCGCATCGCCGAGGTCCTGGCGCGCGCCCAAGTCCTGCTCCGTGGCCGAAAACCCGTCCGTCGGGACAGTGAACTGGCCTACCGCGACCTGGTCCTGGACGACCCCGCCTGCCAGGCCCTGCGCGCGGGCCGGGCGTTGAACCTCACCCCGGCGGAGTACCGCCTCCTGCGCTACCTCCTCGTCAACGCGCACAAGGTGCTGTCGAAGGAGCAGATCGGCCGCTACGTCTGGGGCGACTTCCACGGCGACAACGCCATCGAACAGCTGGTCTCCCGGCTCCGCCGCAAGGTGGACCGCGAGGCCCCGCCGCTCATCCACACCCGCCGCGGCTTCGGCTACTGGCTCGGCATCGCCGCCGAGGACGGCTGAAGGCCCGTTCCCGGCGTACGGCCCCCGGAGCACACTCAGGGAAGCAAACACATCCCGGCCGCGCGGCAGCGCCTGACACCCCGCCGCGCCACCGAAAGGGCGGCACCGGACCCCTCCGGCGCCGCCCTTCTTCGTGCCCGCGGTGATCCCGCGTCGAACATGCCCATCGACGTCAACAGGCCGACAGGGAAGGGGTGTTGATTGGCCGAAAACCCACCCATGGTCGCCGCCGGTGCCCACCCCGGCCACTCCGCCCAGGACGCAGCCCCTCCCTGGAATGTGATCCAGCTCACGTCAGCTTCCTGTCAGGCAACTGGCCGGGAGCCGTCAGACCGCTCTGTTTGCATGTGCTCATCGAGGCCTCGACACATCCCCCGGCGCTCCGCCCCACCGGAACCCCCACCACCGAGGAGAGACCATGGCCGACACCCTGACCGACGCCGCGTCCGCCAGCAGCGGACCGTGCCCCGACTATCCGATGCCCCGGGCCGCGGGCTGCCCGCTCGCCCCGCCCCCGGCCGCCGCCGAACTCCGCGGCGCACGCCCGATCACCAAGGTGCGGATCTGGAACGGCAGCACCCCGTGGCTGATCACCCGCCACGCCGACCAGCGCACCCTGCTCACCGACCCGCGCGTCAGCAACGACGACCACGAGCCCGACTTCCCCCACGTCAACGCCCACCGCGCGGACATCGCCCCGCACACCCCGAAACTGATCACCAACACGGACGCCCCTGAGCACACCCGGCTGCGTCGCTCGGTCAACGCGCCGTTCCTGGTGAAGCGGATCGAGACCATGCGCCCGGCGGTGCAGAAGATCGTCGACGACCTGATCGACGACATGCTGGCCGGACCCAACCCGGCCGACCTGCTCACCGCGCTGGCGCTGCCGGTGCCCTCGTTGGTCATCGCCGACCTGCTCGGCGTGCCGTACAAGGACCACGAGTTCTTCCAGGAGAACAGCAACCGGGCCCTCGACAGCGCCCTGTCGGCGGAGGAGGCGTCCGTCGCCGCCCGCAACCTGGGCGGATACCTGGACGCCCTGTTCCGGGAGAAGCTCGTCGAGCCGGGCGACGACGTGCTGTCGGAGATGGCCGGCCGGGTCAAGAGCGGCGAGATGGCCCACGAGGAGGCCGTCAGCATGGGCGTCGCCATGCTGATCGCCGGGCACGAGACCACCGCCACGATGATCAGCCTCGGCACGCTCGCCCTGTTCGAGCACCCCGACCAGCTCGCCGTGCTGCGCGACACCGAGGACCCGAAGGTCGTCGCCGGCGCCGTCGACGAACTGCTGCGCTACCTCTCCATCGTCCACTCGGGCCTGCGCCGGGTCGCCAAGGACGACATCGAGATCGGCGGCCAGCTCATCCGCAAGGGCGACGGCCTCCTCTTCGACCTCCAGACGGCCAACTGGGACCCCAGCGCCTTCCCGGAGGCCGAGCGCCTGGACCTGAGCCGCCCCGCCCGCCGGCACAACGCCTTCGGCTACGGCCCCCACCAGTGCCTCGGCCAGAACCTCGCCCGCCTCGAACTCCAGGTCGTCTACGGCACGCTCTACCGCCGCGTCCCCACCCTCCGCCCGGCCGCCCCCCTCGACCAGCTGGCCTTCAACCACACCGGCACCACCTACGGCGTGAAGTGCCTGCCGGTCGCCTGGTGACACCCCCCCACGAGTACGCGAACCAAGGAGCGCCCCATGCGTGTGGAACTCGACGAACCCAAGTGCGTGGCCTCCGGCCAGTGCGTGATGGCCTCCCCCGAGGTGTTCGACCAGCGTGACGAGGACGGCGTCGCGATCCTGCTGGAGGAGCACCCCGCCGACGACCTCATGGACGGGGTGCAGGAGGCCGTCGCGATCTGCCCCGCCGCCGCGATCCGACTGGTGGACCGGTGAGGCGGATCGTGGTCGTGGGTGCCTCGGCCGCCGGACTGGCGGCGACCGAGACACTGCGCCGCGAGGGCTACGACGGCACCCTCACCCTCGTCGGCGACGAACCCCACGCCCCCTACGACCGGCCCCCGCTGTCCAAGCAGCTCCTCTCCGCGGAGTGGGACCCCGACCGGCTCACCCTGCGCACCCCCGACCACCTCGACGGCCTCGACCTGGACCTGCGGCTCGGCACCGCCGCGACCGGCCTCGACCTGAGGAAACGCCGAGTACGGCTCGCCGACGGCGACACCGTGCCGTACGACGCGCTGGTCGTCGCCACCGGTGTACGGCCGCGCAGGCTGCCCGGTGAGGGCGCGCACGTGCTGCGCACCCTGGACGACGCGCTGGGCCTGCGGGAGCGGCTGACACCGGGGACGCGGCTGGTCGTGGTCGGCGCCGGGTTCCTCGGCGCGGAGGCCGCCGCCGTCGCCCGGCGGCTCGGCGTCGAGGTCACCCTCCTCGAACCGGCGCCGGTGCCGCTGGCGCACGCGGTCGGCGGGCAGGTCGGCGCGGTGCTGTCCCGGGCCCATCTCGACCACGGGGTCGACCTGCGCACCGGCGTCACCGTCACGGAGGTGACCGAGGACGGGGTGCGGCTCGCGGACGGCGAGGTGATCGAGGCCGACGAGGTGCTGGTCGCCATCGGCTCGCGGCCCAACACCGAGTGGCTCGCGGACAGCGGCCTGGGCGTCGGTGACGGCGTGCTCTGCGACGCGTACTGCGAGGCCGCGAAGAACGTGTACGCGGCCGGGGACGTGGCCCGCTGGTACAACCCGCTGTTCGGCACCTCGATGCGGGTCGAGCACCGTACGAACGCCGCCGAGCAGGGCATGGCGGTCGCCCGCAATCTGCTCGCCGCCGATCCGGACGCCCGCAGGGCCTTCGCCCCGGTGCCGTACTTCTGGTCCGACCAGTACGACATGAAGGTGCAGGCCTACGGCTGGCTGCGCGGCCACGACGAGGTGTCGATCGTCGCCGGAGACCCTGCCGAGCGCCGCTTCGTTGCCGTCTACCGCACCGACGACCGGGTCACCGGCGCGCTCGCGGTCGGCATGCCGCCCAAGGCGATCCGGCAGTGGCGACAGGCCATCGCGTCCGGCGCCGGATGGCACGAGACGTTCCCGCCGGAGAGGCCGGCGGCAAGAGAGGAGATCGACCATGGCGCAACAGCGATCCGGCCCGGCGCGTGAGGTGGTCGTCGTCACCGGCGCGGGTGGCATGGGCGTGGCGGTCGCACGCCGGATCGGCAGCGGACGCACGGTCTTGCTCGCCGACGCCTCACGCGGTCAACTCGACTGTGTGGTGAGTGCGTTGAATGATGAGGGATACACGGCGCGGGGCGTCCTGACCGACGTGTCCGACCGCGGGTCCGTCGACGCGCTCGCGGCGGAGGCCGCCGATGCGGGCCGGCCGGCCGCCGTCGTGCACACCGCCGGAGTCTCCGCCGTGCAGGCGACCGCCGAGACGATCCTCGCGGTCAACCTGCTGGGCACCGCCCACGTCATCGACGCCTTCGAGGGCGTGGCGGAGCCGGGCACGGCCATGGTCTGCGTCTCCAGCATGGCCGGTCATGTCGCCTCCCTCGGCCGCGAGGACGAAACCGCCCTCGCCACGGTCCCGGCCGCGGAACTCCTCGACATCGGTGCCGTGAAAGCCGTCGGGGACAGCGCGGCGCGGGCGTACGTCGTGTCCAAACGGGCCAACCAACTGCGCGTCGAGGCCGCGGCGCTCGCCTGGAGCCGACGCGGTGCCCGGATCAACAGCGTCAGCCCGGGGGTCGTCGCCACCGCCATGGCGAAGGCCGAGGCCGACGGCCCGAGCGGCACGCGCATGCTGGCCATGGTGGAGGCGAGCGGCGCGGGCCGCACCGGCACCCCGGCCGAGATCGCCGACGCCGTGGCATTCCTCATCGGCCCCGAAGCGCGTTACATCACCGGCACGGACCTGCTCGTCGACGGCGGCCAGGCCGCCTGGATGCGCCACCACCGAACGGCCTGACCCCCCGGCCCCACCGGGGCCCCACCGCACCACCGCACGACCACAGACGTCCGAGGACCGCAGAGAGGACACCGATGTCCACCCCCCACACTCCGTCCGGCCCCCCGTCCCTCGACCCCGAGGAGCTGGGCTTCGACCCGGACGCCCTCCGCGCCCGGTACCGCGCCGAGCGTGAACGCCGGATCCGCCCGGACGGCGGCCGGCAGTACCAGCGGATCGCCGGCGAGTTCGAGCACTACGACGACGACCCGTACGCCGACGGGGAGTTCACCCGGGAACCGCTCACCGACCGCGTCGAGGCGATCGTCGTGGGCGGCGGCTTCGGCGGGCTGCTCGCCGGGGCCCGGCTGCGCCAGGCGGGCGTCGAGTCGATCCGGGTGATCGAGAAGGGGAGCGACTTCGGCGGCACCTGGTACTGGAACCGTTACCCCGGCATCCACTGCGACATCGAGTCGTACATCTATCTGCCGCTCCTCGAAGAGCTGGGCTACGTCCCGAAGTGGAAGTACGCGCCCGGCGAGGAGATCCGGCAGCACACCCGGGCGATCGGCCGTCACTTCGACCTCTACCGGGACGCCGCCTTCCAGACGGTCGCCACCGAACTGCGCTGGGACGAGACCGAGTTGGAGTGGATCGTCACCACCGACCGGGGCGACCGCATGCGCGCCCGGTACGTGGTCGTCTCCAGCGGCACGCTCAGCCAGCCCAAACTCCCGGGCATCCCCGGCATCGAGACCTTCAAGGGCCACACCTTCCACACCAGCCGCTGGGACTACGACTACACCGGCGGCGACGCGAACGGCGGCCTCACCGGCCTCGCCGACAAGCGCGTGGCCGTGATCGGCACCGGCGCCACCGCCATCCAGATCGTCCCCCACCTCGGGGCCGACGCGGCCCATCTGTACGTCTTCCAGCGCACCCCCTCGACGGTCGACGTACGCGGCAACGGGCCCACCGACCCGGAGTGGGCGAAGACGCTCACCCCCGGCTGGCAGGCCGCGCGGATGGACAACTTCCTGAAGACCGTCACCGGGGTCCGGGTCGGGACGGACCTGGTGAACGACGCCTGGACCAGCAGCGCCCGCCTCCAGGAGAAGCTGATCCCGACCGAGGCGTACGCGGACGTCCCGGCGGACGAACGTGAACGCGCCTACGAGATCGCCGACTTCCAGAAGATGAACGAGCTGCGCGACCGCGTGGCGACGATCGTCGAGGACCCGGAGACCGCAGAGAAGCTGAAGCCCTGGTACCGCTACATGTGCAAGCGGCCCACCTTCAGCGACCACTACCTCCAGACGTTCAACCGGCCCAACGTCACCCTCGTCGACACGGCCGACACCCACGGCGTCGAGCGGATCACCGAGAAGGCCGTGGTGGTCGGCGGGGTCGAGTACGAGGTGGACTGCGTCATCTTCGCCACCGGCTTCGAGGTCGGTGTCTCGGGCCTGCTCTCCGGCCGCCTCCCGGCGTACGGCCGCGACGGCGTCGGCCTGCTGGAGACCTGGATGACGGCCGGCCCGAAGACCCTCCACGGCTTCTACAGCCACGGCTTCCCCAACCTCTTCCAGCTCGGCCCGATGCAGAACGCCAGCGCCGTCAACTACGTCCACATCCTCGACCAGCAGTCGATCCATGTGGGCGAGGTCGTCGCCGAGGCCCGCAGGCGCCGCGCCCGCTACGTCGAGCCGAGCGCCGAGGCCCAGGACGCCTGGGTCGCCACCATCCGCGAGAAGGCCGCCGACCTGTACACGTTCCAGGCGGAGTGCACCCCCGGCTACTACAACAACGAGGGCCGGCCGAGGGAGCGCAGCGAGTCGTACGGCGACGGACCGGTCGCCTTCCACGAACTGCTGCGCCGGTGGCGCGCGGACGGCGGCATGGACGACGTCCTCGTGGGCGCCGAGTGAGGCCGGGGGAGACGACGGTGGACGACATCAGCACACGACCCAACCGGTACGACGCGTCCGGCGATCTCCGTACCACCAGCGCCCGTTGGCAGGCGCGGCGGCTCAACCCGCCCAATCCGCTGTGGGGTTCCAACGGGGTCGCGTTCGGCCCCGACGGGCGGCTGTACGTCGCGCAGTTCCTCGCGGGACAGATCAGCGCCGTCGACCCGGCGACCGGGGACGTGGAGGTCGTCGTCCCGATGGACGGTCCCGTGCAGTCGCCGGACGACCTCGCCTTCGGCGCGGACGGCTCGATGTACATAGCGGACCTGGTGCCGGGCCGGGTGTGGCGGCGGAGCACGGCGGGGGAGTACCGCCTCGTCTCCGACGACGTCACCAACCCCAACGGCATCACCTGTGTCGGCGACCGGCTCTTCGTCAATGAGATGAAGCCCGACGGCAGGCTGATGGAGCTGTTCCCGGACGGTGGCGACCCGGTCGTGCTCACGGCAGGGCTCGCCCTCGGGAACGCGATGCAGCTCGGCCCGGACGGGCACCTCTACTACCCGCACATGATCACCGGTCAGGTCTGGCGGATCCCGCCGGACGGCGGGACGCCGGAGGTGGTCGCCGAGGACGTGCACGAGCCGGTCGCGGTCCGCTTCGACCGGGCCGGTGTCCTGCACGTCCTCTCCCGGGGCGCCGAGGGCATCGTCACCCGCGTCGACCTGCACGGTTCCGGTACCCGCACCCTCGTCACCAGCGGGCTGACGGGCCTGGACAACGCGGCGTTCGACGCCGAGAACCGCATGTTCGTCTCCAGCTACGCCACCGGCGGCGTCACGGAGATGCACCCCGACGGCCGCACCCGCGAGATCGTGCGCCGCGGTCTCGACGGCCCCTACGGCGTGACGATCGACCTCGGCGGCACGGTCTACGCCGCCGACCACTACCGGTTGGCGAGCCCGGCACCCGAGGGGGTGACGACGCCTCTGCTGCTGCCCTTCGCCCACGGCATCACCGCCGACGGTGAACTGCTGCACTACACCTCGCAGTTCGGCATGGTGCAGACCTACGACCCGAAGAGCGGGGCGCTCCGGGAGCGGGCGCGGGGGCTGAACCGACCCATCGGCATCGCGGTCGCACCGGACGGCGGCCTCGTGGTCGCCGAGACGGGCGCGGGCCGGGTCGTGGCCCTCGGCGACGGAGAGGACCGAGAAGACGGAGAAGACCGAGAAGGCACCGTGACCGTGCTCGCCGAGGGCCTCGACCGGCCCACGGACGTGGCCTTCGACGCGCAGGGCCGTCTCTACGTCAGCGAGGAGAAGCTCGGGACCGTCCTCCGCATCGAGGCGGACGGCGTCACGGGCGTCGTCATGGACGGGCTGGGCGCACCCCAGGGTCTGACGGTCCTCGGCGACGACCTCTTCGTGGTGGAGACGGGGCCCCGCAGGCTGAGCGCGGTCTCCCTCACCACCGGGGCGCGGCGGACCGACGCGGAGGACCTGCCGGTGGGTCCGCCGCCGGGTGTCGTCCCGCGCACCGAACCGGCGCCGTTCGCGGACGTCATGCCCGGGATGGCCCGGCGTTTCGCGGGTCTCGCGGCCGCCCCGGACGGGACCCTCCTGCTGTCCGCCAACGGTGAGGGCACCGTGCTGCGGCTGACGCCGAGGGCGGGGGAGGGGACGGCGGCTCAGCCGGTGCGGTAGAGCGCGGTGAGCAGTTCGATGGCGGCCGGGGTGGCGGGATGCGGGTCGTCCCGCCACCAGGCCAGCCGGACGGCGATCGGCTCGGCGTCGCGCACCGGCCGGTAGACGACGCCGGGCCGCCGGTACTGGTTGGCGGTGGACTCCGCGGTCACCCCGACGGCGCGGCCCGTCGCGATCGTGGTCAGCCATTCGTCGACGTCGTGCGTGCGTTCGGTCGCGGGACGGGAGCCGGGCGGCCACAGGTCGGTGGTGGTCGTGCCGGTGCGGCGGTCGACGAGCAGGGTGTACCCGCTGAGATCGGCGAGCCGTACCGAGCGGCGGCGGGCCAGCGGATCGTCGCTCGCCATCGCGCACAGCCGCCGCTCCAGCCCCACGATCGCCGAGTCGAACCGGCGGTCGTCGACCGCCCGCCGGACCACCGCCAGGTCGCACGAACCCTCCGCCAGCCCGGCCGTGGGGGAGTTGGCCCGGACGAACTGCAGGTCCGTCTCCGGGTGCGCGGCACGCCAGCGACGCTGGAACGTCAGCGTGTGCCGGCCGAGCGCCGACCAGGCGTACCCGACGCGCAGCCGCACCTGCCCCGAGGTCGCCTCCCGCACCAGGTCGTCCACCTCGCCGAGCACCCGCCGCGCGTGCGCCACCACCCGCAGCCCGGTCGGCGTGGGCGTCACCTCGCGTGAGGTCCGCCGCAACAGCCGTACGCCCAGGGCCCGTTCGAGTGAGGCCAGGGTGCGGGAGACCGCCGCCTGGGAGACGTCGAGCGCGATCGCCGCGTCGGTGAAAGTGCCCTCGTCGACGATCGCCACGAGACAGCGCAGCTGCCGCAGCTCCACCTTCCCGGCGCCGGACGCCGAGTCATCACCGCTGTCATCCCTGTCATCCCTGGCATCCCTGTCATCTCTGCCATCCATGACTCCAGCGTATGGATCCCGAAGCGGATGCATTTTGCGCAAGGGAGGGCCGGGCGCACGATCGGCTCATGGACACCGCCGCCCTCTCCGCCGCCGGCTCCGCGCCCGCCCCCTCCGGTCCGCTCCCCGTGCCCGCCGCACCGGCCCCTGCTCCCGACGCGCTTCCCGAGCCGGGCGGCTCGCGGCTGGCCGGTGTCCTCACCATGGTCGGCTGCGGTGTCTCCAACCAGGTCGGTGCGGCGCTCGGGTCGCTGGCCTTCCCGGTGCTCGGGCCCGCCGGGGTCGTCGCGATCCGGCAGTACGTCGCCGCGATCGTGCTGGTGGCCGTCGGCCGGCCCCGGCTGAGGTCCTTCACCGCACGGCAGTGGTGGCCTGTGGTGCTGCTGGCGCTGGTGTTCGGGACGATGAACCTGTCGCTCTACACGGCCATCGACCGCATCGGCCTCGGGCTGGCGGTGACCCTGGAGTTCCTCGGCCCGCTGGCCATCGCGCTGGCCGGCTCGCGCCGCCGGGTGGACGCGTGCTGTGCGCTGATCGCCGGCCTGGGCGTGGTCACCCTGATGCGACCGCAGCCGTCCGCCGACCACCTCGGTATGGCCCTCGGACTCCTGGCCGCCGTCTGCTGGGCGTCCTACATCCTCCTCAACCGCACCGTCGGCCGCCGTATCCCCGGTGCGCAGGGCTCCGCGGCGGCCGCGGGCCTCTCCGCGCTGGCCTTCCTGCCGGTCGGTGCCGTCGTGGTCGTACGGAACCCGCCGACGGCCGGGGCCGTCGGGTACGCGATCGCCGCCGGGGTCCTGGCCTCGGCGGTGCCATACCTCGCGGACGTGTTCACCCTGCGCCGTGTGCCCGCCCAGGTGTTCGGGCTCTTCATGAGCGTCAACCCGGTCCTGGCCGCGTTCGCGGGCTGGATCATGCTCGGGCAGCAGCTGGGCGGGATCGAGTGGGCGGCGATCGGCGCGGTCGTCTCGGCGAACGCGCTCAGCATGCTGATGCCACGCCGCTGAGCGCCCCAGCCGTGCGGACCGTGTAGCCGTGCGAACCTCGTGAGAACGAGCGCGTCCCGGAACACGCCCGCTCTACACCGCCCCCTCGGCCGCTCCCTCGGACCCTTCCGCGGCGAAGGCCTGCCGCACGCGTGCGGCGATCAGCGGGTACACCTCGCGGGCCCGGGCCTCGTCGCCGGTGTCGTAGCCGTGGTCGGCGCCCCCCACGTCGTGGTGACCGACCAGGGACCCGGCGGTGCGGAGCCGGTCGGCGTAGGCGACGCCCTCGGACTTGAGGAGGTCGAACTCGGCGGTGACGACGAAGGCCGGGGCGATGCCCCGGAGATCGGCCGTGTCCGAGGGGTTCGCCGGCGAGGCCAGCCGGTCCGCGCGCCGCTTCGGGTCCGGGATGTACGCGCTGTCGAAGACGTCCGCCATCCACGGGCGCAGCAGCGGCCTGGCGATCGCGGCCCGCTTGTCGCGGGCGGCGGTGGCGAGGTCGAGCGGCGGGTAGTGCAGGACCTGGAGGGCGATCGAGGGGCCGCCCTCCTCCAGGGCCTGGCGGGCCACCGCCGCCGCGAGCCCGCCGCCCGCGCTCTGGCCGCCCACCGAGAGCCGGTCGCCGTCCCAGCCGTGCTCGCCCCCGTGTCCGGCGACCCAGCGCACGATCTCGTACGCCTGCCGGGGCGGCGCCGGGAACGGGTGCTGCGGGGCGACCACGTAGTCCACGTTGAGGACGGCCACCCCCGCCTCGACGGCTATGCAGCGGCAGAGCGCGTCGTCCAGCTCGATCTGGGGCAGGACGTACCCGCCGCCGTGGAAGTTGACGTGGACCGGCGGGGGAGGGGTGCCGTCACCGGCGGGCAGGTACAGGACGGCGCGGGTCGGCCCGTAGGCGGTGGGGACGGTCAACTCGCGGGTGGCGCAGGCGTATTCGGGCAGCCGGGCGCGCCACGCGGCGGCGGAACCCGGGCCGCCGGCCCGGCGGCTCGCCACTGACGCGATACGCTGCATCGCCTTGGCCGCGAAGGCGGCCACCGCCGGACGGGCGAGAAGGGACATGGGGCTCCGTTCGGTCGCGGGGGTTACCCGAGGCGATGAATTTACTTGAGTCAGGCAACAAGATGGTAAAGTAGCTCCCATGTCCCCATCACCGCTACCCTCCGACCCCGCCTCGGCGGAAGTGATCGAGATCGAGCGAGCCCTCACTCGCATCACCTACCTCAGTACCCGGGCGCGGGCGCACGAGCGCCTGATGAGCCTGGCCGGTGTGCCGCTGGACCGCGCCGCCGTGGCCCTGCTGCGGCAGATCGCCGACTCCGAGCCGCTGCGCCCGGGGGAGTTGGCCAACCGGCTCGGCGTCGAGGCCTCCCATGTCACCCGCCAGGTCCAGCAGCTCCAGCGGACCGGCTACGTCACCCGCGTACCGGACCCGGACGACCGCCGCGCCCAGCGCATCGAGCTGACGGCGGCCGGCCAGGAGGCGATAGGGCGTATCCGCGAGGCCGGGGTCCGAGGGATGCAGATGGCGCTGGCCGAATGGTCCCCGGAGGAGCTGCGCCAGCTCGCGGGGCTGTTCCACCGGATGGTCGACGACTTCCTGACACACGCGAACGAAGTGGTGGAGCAGGAGGCGGCGGGGGGTGTGCGGGGGGATTGAGGGCCGGCTCGGGTGCGTTGTCGAAAAGCACGGGGCGCAGCCCCTGCTTTTCAGGGGCGCGGGGAACTGCGCGACCAGCCCCCACGCACCCGCACCCGAACGACGAACCCTTCCCCGCCCCCGCCCCTCAGTAGCCCAACTGCCTCCGCACATACGGCGTCATCAGGGTCTTGGCCTTCGCCAGTGTCGACGTCCGACCCCCCAGCACGGCCGTCTCACCACCCGGCACCGGCACCAGCGTGATCCCGTCGGCCGAACCGAGAGGGATGATCAGCGGGGTCCGCCGGATCGGCCGGTACACCCGCGGTTCCTTGCGGTGCCGGCCCGAACTCTCCAGATACGCACGGATGTTGTGGGCGGCGATGTCCGCCTGGGCGAACGCGACGGGGGAGACCTTCAGCTCGCTCACATCGTTCACGTCACCGACCGCGAACACGTCGAGCCGCCCGTCGACCCGCAGCATCCGGTCGACCGTCACCTGCCCGGCCGAGTTCAGCCACGCCCCGTGCCCGGCCAGCCGCAGCCAGAGCGTGTTCGGCGTGGTGCCGTTGGCCCAGAAGGACAGGTCCGCCTCGATGAGTCCGCCCCGGCCGTCCCGGTACGTGCCGAAGTCGGGCCCCTGGGAGACGAACGAGTCGAGCCGCACGTCCACGTCGTGCGCCTCCAGCCAGCTCAGGGCACGCCGCCCGGCCCACTTGCTGCCGGTGGAGCTGAGCAGGTCCGATCCCGCGTGCGCGAGGGTGACCCGCGCGTCCGGCCGGGCCAGCCGGATCTCGGCGGCGAGCTCCACACCGCCGGGCCCGCCGCCGACGATCAGGACGTGCTCGGCGGCGGCCACGCTCTCCTGGTGCGCGGCGAACGTCTTGCCCGCCTCATCGGGGGTGGTGCCCAGGAAACGCGCCGGCTCGGGATAGTCCGCGCCGGTCGCGATCACCACCACGTCGTACGGCAGGCGCTCACCCGTGGCGAGCTTCACCTGCCGCTCGCCGGTGTCGATGTCGACCGCCTTGCCGACGACCACACGGCCGTGGCGCAGCAGTCGGTCGTACGGGATGAAGGGGGTGAACGTCCAGGCCTCGCGCACGCCCGCGCGCAGTGCGGCGATGCGGTGGAAGAAGACCTCCTTGCGGTCCACGAGGGTGACCCGGGCTATCTCGTCCAGCTGTTTGGCGAGGCGGATGCCGCCGTATCCGCCGCCGATCACGATCACTTCGCCGTCAGGCACGCCGATTCTCCTGTGCTGGGTGGGGGGAGAGATGACGACCATAACGTTTGAAACCTCAAGCTACTGGCGGGGTTCGTGGTTGTTGTGTGAAGCGACGAGGGACGACACGAGTCAGCGGCTGCCTAGGCTGGTGCCGTGACCGACAACGACCGGCCCCTCGCCGTATTCGATCTGGACAACACCCTCGCCGACACCGCGCACCGGCAGCGGTTCCTGGAGCGCAGCCCGCGCGACTGGGACGCGTTCTTCGCCGCCGCGCCGCAGGACCCGCCGCTGCCCGAGGGGGTGGCGCTCGCGCGGGAGAGCGCGGAGGAGTGCGAGGTCGTGTATCTGACCGGGCGCCCCGAGCGCTGCCGTCGCGACACCGTCGACTGGCTGGCCGCGCAGGAGCTGCCGGAGGGACGGATCTGGATGCGCCGGAACAACGACCGCAGGCCCGCCCGCCGCACCAAGCTGGAGATCCTCCGCGACCTCGCCCGGACCCGCGAGATCCGCGTCCTCGTGGACGACGACGAACTGGTCTGCGAGGACGCGGAGCGGGCGGGCTTCACGGTCGTACGGGCGCGCTGGGCCGCGACCTCCGCCGCGCTGCAGGTGGCACAGGAGCGGGAGGGGCGGACCTGAGGGGCGGGCGGCCCCGGTCCCTCAGCCGGCGTCGTCGAGCCGGAAGCCGACCTTGAGGCCGACCTGGTAGTGCGCGATCTGGCCGTCCTCGATGTGGCCCCGGACCTGCGTCACCTCGAACCAGTCCAGGTTGCGCAGGGTCTGGGAGGCGCGGGCGACGCCGTTGCGGATGGCGTGGTCGACGCTCTCGGCCGAACTGCCGACGATCTCGGTGACCCGGTACACGTGGTCGGTCATGCGGGTTCTCCTTGTCGCGTGCTCCACCGGTGGCCGACGGGCCACACGTCACTCCACGGTGCCTCAGGCTCCGCCGGTTCGCGAGGGGGCCGGGGTGGGTGGGGGTGCGTCGTCGGGTGCAGGTTCGGTGGGGGCCGGCCGCGCAGTTCCCCGCGCCCCTGAAACGCAGGGGCTATGAGGCCAGGCCCGCTCGACGGCCCAACAGGTCTCGTGTGGTCATGGACCGCCTTGGTCGTCGGCGGTGAGCCGCTGTTCCAGGTGGCTGAGCAGGTGGGTGCATTTCCGGACCGTGTCGAGGTCGTCGCCCAGGATGTCGGCGAGCTCCTGTGCCCAGGCGGCGCGCAGCAACCGGAGGTTGGCCGCCGCGAGTTCGGTCGGGCGCACGGCGATGCCGCGGCCGTTGGTGGCGGCGCGGGAAACCATCCCCTTGCCCTCGAGGCTGCGCAGCGCCGTGCTGACGTTGGTGCGCTGCAGCCGGGTGCGGCGGGCGATCTCGCTCGGCGCGGCCCCCGGGTGCAGGTCGACGACCCGCATCACCTGCCGCTCGGTTTCGGTCAGTGTCACCACCTGCGGGTCTTCCGGAGTCCGGGCACGCACCAGCCGGCCGACGTTGAGGATCAGGTCGGCGAGGTCGGCGAGGTCGGCGAGCGGGCCACCGGTGTCCGCGCCGACGGCGTCTTTCGTGTCGCGGGGCATGGCACCACCCTATCGAGTTATGGCAGCATAATTATATGTCCATAACTCATGGTGATGCGCAAGATCGGCAGACGGTCGCCACGGCGGAGAGCACCGACGTCCCGAAGCCGGTGAACCTGGGGCACAGGGCGCGGCTGGCCCTGCTGCTCGGCTCGCTGAGTGCCTTCGGCGCACTCACGATCGACATGTACCTACCCGCCATGCCGAGCATGGCCCACCAGTTGCACACCAGTGCGCCGCTGGTTCAGATGACCCTCACGGCGTTCGTCGTCGGCCTGGCCCTCTTCCAGGTCATCGTCGGTCCACTGTCGGACGCATGGGGCCGGCGCCGCCCGCTGCTCGCCGGTATGGCGCTGTACCTGGCGGGGTCGCTGTGGTGCGCGCTGGCGCCCACCGTCGGCTACCTGATCGCCGGCCGGATACTGCAGTCGCTGGGTGCGGCCGCGGGCGCGGTCCTGGCGCGGGCCATCGTGCGGGACCTGTTCTCCGGCACCGCCATGACCCGGTTCTTCTCCACCCTCATGGTCGTCAACGGTGTCGCCCCGGTCTTGGCGCCCGTCATCGGCGGACAACTGCTGACGCTCACCACCTGGCGTGCGGTGTTCCTGGTGCTCGCCGCCATCGGGGCCGTCCTGCTGCTCGCGGTCGTCTTCGCGTTGCCTGAGTCGCTGCCGGACGCCAAGCGGGCGCCGGCCCACCTGCGCGCGACGCTGCGGACCTTCCGGACGCTGGTCACCGACCTCCATTACCTGCGGTACGTGCTTTCCGCGGCACTGATGTTCGCTGCCGTGTTCGCCTACATCTCCGGATCGTCGTTCGTCCTGCAAGACGCCTACGGGCTCACGGCCCAGCAGTTCAGCCTCGTCTTCGGCCTCAACGGTCTGGGCATCGTGCTGCTCGGGCAGGTCGGCGGCCGGCTCGTCGGCCGCGCCGCCGACGAGCACACACTGCTGCGCGTCAGTCTGACCGTGGCAACCCTCGGCTCCGCCGGCGTCCTGGCCTGCGCCATGCTGGGCCTCCCGCTACCGCTGCTGCTGGCCTGCCTTTTCCTGGTGGTGTCCATGATCGGTATCGTGCTGGCCAACGCCACATCCCTGGCGCTGAGCGGCCACGGCTCCGCCGCCGGAGCCGCTTCCTCCCTGCAGGGACTACTGCAATTCCTCGTCGGCGGCCTCGCCGCCTTCGCCATGAGCCTGGGCGGCCAGGTCACCGCAGTCGCCATGGGCACCACCATGGTCATCTGCGCCGCAGCCGCGCTGGCCGTTCTCCACGCCCGCCGTACGTGAAGAGCATCCTGGCCCCGGTCGGCATACAGGCGCCGGGGCCTGCGGCGGGGGCGCCCCTTCCCACAGGTCGTCAGGGCGACTCAACTCAGCCCTGAAACGACGAGTGCAGGGGCGCGGGGAACTGCGCGAGAAGCCCCACCGCCCCGCACCCGACAACGCACACCCCGCCGCCGCCCTCCCCTACCGCACCCCGCTCAACGACAGCGCGAACCGGCCCTGCTCATCCGTCCACCACCGCGTCAACTCCAGCCCCGCAGAAGCAAGTTCGGCCCGCACCCCCTCCCTGCGGAACTTCGCTGACACCTCGGTCCGCAGTTCCTCCCCGGCCTCGAAATCGACCGCGAGGTCCAGCGCCGGGATCTTCACGGTCTGCGTCGTACGGGACCGCAGCCGCATCTCGATCCACTCGCACTCCGCGTTCCAGAGGGCGACATGGTCGAACGCGTCGGGGTCGAAGTCCGCCCCCAGTTCCCGGTCGACCACGCTGAGCACGTTCTTGTTGAACTCGGCCGTCACCCCGGCCGCGTCGTCGTACGCGGCGACCAGCACGCCCTCGTCCTTGACCAGGTCCGTGCCCAGCAGCAGCGTGTCACCGGGCGCCAGCAGGCCCCGTACGGCGGCCAGGAACGCCGCGCGCTCCTCGGGCACCAGATTGCCGATCGTGCCGCCGAGGAACGCCACCAGACGCGGCCCCGGCGTCTCGGGCAGGACGAGCCCGGTGGTGAAGTCGGCGATCAGCGCGTGCACGTTCAGCCCCGGCCGCTCGGCGACCAGCGCCTCCCCGGCCTGCCGCAGCGCGCTCTCGCTCACGTCGACCGGCACATAGGTGTGCAGGCCCGGCATCGCGTCCAGCAGATGCCGGGTCTTGTCGGAGGAACCGGACCCCAGCTCGACCAGGGTGCGCGCACCGCTCGCCGCGGCGATCTCGCCCGCCCGGCCGACGAGGATCTCCCGCTCGGCACGGGTCGGGTAGTACTCGGGCAACTCGGTGATCTGCTCGAACAGTTCACTGCCGCGCGCGTCGTAGAACCACTTCGGCGGCAGTGTCTTCGGCGTGCGGGTCAGGCCCTGGAGGACATCGGCGCGCAGGGCCGCGTCGGTGGCGTCCTCGGGCAGGGTGCGGGTGAGAAGGAACGGGCTCACGCGGAAGGCTCCTTCGACGGTGCGGAGTCGGTCTCGTCGTGCGGGCGGCTGGGCTCCTCCAGCTCCTTGAGCGGGGTGAGCAGGACGTCCGTACGGCTCGCCGCCAGCAGCGTGCGGTCCGGGACCTCCACCCAGTGCGGATCGTCGTCGTACGGCTCGGACGCCACGACCGTGCTGCGGCCGGGCTCGGCGAGGTACCAGAGCGTGTCGCCCCAGGCCGTCGCGGCGATCGCCTCCCCGTTGGTCAGCAGCAGGTTGAGCCGCGAACCGGGCGCCGCCCGGGCGACGTCGAGGACCGTGTCGGCCAGCGCCTGGCCCTCCTCGTCGCCCGCGCGCAGCCGGTTCAGGACCAGCGCCCACACGAGCGCGGAGTCGTTGCGGGCCTCCATCGACAGCAGGTCCGCGGCGGGCAGACCGTCCGCGAGGTGCCCCAGCGACCGGGGCCAGCCGGCGACCGCCCCGTTGTGGCTGAACAGCCAGGGCCCGGCGGCGTACGGCGCCGCCGCGGCCTCGTTGTCCGCGCCCGGCACCGTGGCGTCCCGCACGGCGGCCAGCAGCGCCCCGGAACGGACCACCCGGGCCAGGTCGGTGAAGGACAGGTCCCCCCAGATGGGCCCGGACCGGCGGTAGCGCCCCGGCACCGGGTCGCCCTCGGCGTACCAGCCGACCCCGAAACCGTCGGCGTTCACGGTCCCGTGCCGCTGCCGCCGGGGCGCCCACGACTGCCGGAACAGGCTGTGCGGCGGATCCACCAGAATCCGGCCCAGCGCCGACTCCGGCCCCAGATAAGCGAGATGACGACACATCAGACGACCTCCGGGGAGGCGTCCCGCGCCGTGCGGAAGCCGCTGAAGATCTGCCGCCGGATCGGATAGTCCCAGTTGCGGAACGTCCCCCGGCACGCCACCGGGTCCACGGCGAACGCGCCACCGCGCAGCACCTTGTACTCGGGGCCGAAGAACACCTCCGAGTACTCCTTGTACGGGAACGCCGTGAACCCCGGGTAGGGCAGGAAGTCACTCGACGTCCACTCCCACACGTCACCGATTAACTGCCGTACCCCCAGGGGGGATTCCCCCGCCGGATAGCTGCCGGCCGGTGCCGGGCGCAGATGCCGCTGACCCAGGTTGGCGTGCTCGGGCTCCGGGTCGGCGTCACCCCACGGGTAGCGGGCGGAGCGTCCGGTGACCGGGTCGTGCCGGGCGGCCTTCTCCCACTCGGCCTCCGTGGGCAGCCGCCGCCCCGCCCAGCGGGCGTAGGCGTCGGCCTCGTACCAGCACACGTGCAGCACCGGCTCGTCGGCCGGTACCACCTCGGTGACCCCGAAGCGCCGCCGCAGCCACTGCCGGCCGTCGCGCCGCCAGAACAGCGGCGCGTGGATGCCGTGCGCCCGGATGTGGTCCCAGCCCTCGGCCGTCCACCAGCGCGCGTCGTCGTACCCGCCGTCCTCGATGAACGCCTGGTACGCGCCGTTCGTCACCGGCGTGGTGTCGATGTGGAACGCGGGGACGGTCCGCCGGTGCGCGGGCCGTTCGTTGTCCAGCGCCCACGGCTCGTCCGAGGTCCCCATCGTGAACTCGCCGCCGGGGACGAGGACTTCGACCGGTCCGGTGAACAGCGGGACCGGCTCCGGGTCCGGGGCCGACAGCACCGCCGGTCCCTTGCGCAACTGATGGGTGATCAGCATCGTCTCGTCGTGCTGCTGTTCATGCTGGGCGATCATGCCGAAGGCGAAGCCCGCGTCGGTGAGCCGGGTGCCGTGGAAGTCGATGCTCTCCAGCACGTCCAGCGCCCGGCCGCGCACCTCCGCCAGATACCCGCGGGCCTCCTCGGGCGGCAGCAGCGGCAGCGAGGGCCGCTCGGAGCGCGGATGCTCGAAGGCGTCGTACAGCCCGTCGATGTCGGGCCGCATCGCCTCCCTCCCGGCGACGTTCCGCAGCAGCCACAGCTCCTCCTGGTTGCCGATGTGGGCGAGGTCCCACACCAGGGGCGACATCAGCGGCGAGTGCTGCGCGGTGAGATCGGGTTCGTCGACGGCGGTGGTCAGGAGCGCGGTGCGGGCCCGGGCCGTGGTCAGCGCCGCCAGCGCGCGCTCCCGGAGTATGTCGGGATCGGCGCCGGTCGTCGGAGCCGGCGTCTCGGGTGCGGTCATGCGGGGATGTCCTTCCCGTGGAACAGGTCGAGCAGATCGTCGGCGGGGCAGCGTCCCCGCGCCACATAGCGGTCGGTGTACGCCGCGACCGCGTCCCGCACCTCGGGGCTCGCCCCGAGTCTGGGCAGCGCCTCAGCCGCGGCGGCGAAGCAGACGGCGGCGGTCTCCCGCAGTTCGGGATCGGTCAGCCCGTCGCGGATGGCCGACTCCCACAGCGGATTGCGCGGTGGCGGCTGCGAACCGGCCCGCTCCGCGAGGGGTTTGACGGCCCGGTACGCGGTCTCGGCGGCCTCCGGGTCCTCGAACAGCGCCGTCGTCACGGCGAGCGGCACGATCCACCCGTCCTCGCCGGGCTGGGCGTCGATCATGCGGAACTCCAGATGGCCACGCGGGCGCACCGGCGGGAACAGCGTCGTCAGGTGGTAGTCGAGGTCGGCGCGGCTCGGCGGGGTGCCGGACCGCGTCCACTCCCGGAACGTCATCGCTCCGGGCACCCCCCAGGGGCCGTCCTCGGCCCGGACGCACATCACGGGCGCGTCCAGCACCAGCCGGGCCCACGCCGCGCGCGGGTCGCCGTCCAGCGAGGGCGCGTCCGTCCGCCCGGGGTCCATGGCGGCCCACAGCGCCTGCCGCGTCGAACGCCAGCCGGTGACCCGGCCGCGTGCCAGCGGGGAGTGCGCGAACGCCGCCACCAGCACGGCGCCGAGCTGGTGCGACAGCCACCAGCGCCGCCGGTGGCCGAGGGGGCCCGGCTCCTCGTACCCGGCGTCGAGACATACCTGCACCGAGGCGGAGGAGCACATCATGGCCCGCCCCTCGGGTCCGAAGCGGTCGAGATAGATCTCCATCGCGTCGTACCGGGGCTCGTGGAGGTAGCGGGTCGGGGGGTTCCAGGGTTCGTGGCCGTGGCCGCTGATGCCGAGGTCCGCCTCGCGCAGTGTCGCGCGTACGGCGGCGAGGTCGGCCGAGACGGACCCGACGCACTCCGTCAGGGAGGCGGCCGGTGCCGAGCTGAGCTCCAGCTGGCCGCCGGGTTCGACGGTCAGGGCCGAGTTCAGGGTCAGGGTCCGCAGTGCGGCGTAGGCCGCTTCGAGTCGTGCGGGTGTTGCCTTGAGCCGCGGATCACGCAGCTCGTGGATGTGCCATTCCAGCTCGACACCGAGGGTGCGGGGTGGACCGGTCTTGAAGCAGATGCCCCGGACCAGGGCCTCCACCTCCGCCTCGGTGACCGGGGAGCGGTGCTCCGTACAGCCACTCGTCGAATCTGACATGTCGGGATCCTCCTGAGATGCCATCTGCCAAGCCGCCGTCCGCGCCCGGTGGGGCGGGACCGGCGGCGCTCGTCCCACCCAAAACCCTCGCGCCGCTTTCGCACAAGGGGGCACATCGTGGCAATGCGGATCGACGATCTCCGTTTCCGGGGACTCCGGCACCTCTTCCCGTGCCCGTAGCGGTTCATTCACACGAGGAAACTCCGTTGCGGTCACTCACCAGCATCGCCCAGGATGCGCACATGAGCACGACGGGGGAGCACGCGCGGTCAGCGGTCGCGGGAGACACGGCGGTGGGGCGATGAGCGCCCGCCTGCGCGGCATCGCGCAGGAGACCGAGCGGATCGTCGCGGCGGGCGGCTATCGCGCCCCCGCCGGCCACGAGGTCTCCCTCGCCGCCGAGATCGAGGCCGCACGCTCCGGCACCCGCCTGTACGGCCCGGCCCCGGTGCCGACCCCACCGGTCGACCCGGTCCCGTCGACCGTCGAGGTCACCGGCGAAAGCAGCCTGGAGGCCGCCCACCGGCTCACGACCACCGGCACCACCCCCGTGGCCGTCCTCAACTTCTCCTCCGCCCGCAACCCCGGCGGCGGCTACCTCAACGGCGCCCAGGCCCAGGAGGAAGCCCTCTGCCGGGCCTCAGCCCTCTACACCTGCGTCCGCGAGGGCCGGGCCTTCTACGACCACCACCGCGCCCACCGCGATCCGTTCTACACGGACCGGGTCATCCACTCGCCCGCCGTCCCCGTCTTCCGCGACGACCGGGGCACCCTCCTCGACACCCCGTACACCACCGGCTTCCTCACCTCGGCCGCCCCGAACGCGTCGGTCGTGCGCCGTACGACACCGGAGCGCGCACCGGAACTCCCGCGCGCCCTGGCCGTACGCGCGGAACGCGTCCTGGAGACGGCCGTGACTCACGGCTACCGTCGCCTGGTCCTCGGAGCCTGGGGCTGCGGCGTCTTCGGCAACGACCCGACGCAGGTCGCGACCGCCTTCCGTGCCCTGCTCACGGACGGCGGCCGCTTCGAGGGCGCGTTCGCGCACGTGGTGTTCGGAATCCTGGACCGCACGAAGGACAAGGCGGTCCGCAGCGCCTTCGAACGAGAGTTCGCGGCAACCGTGCCCCTCTAGGGGCGCGGGTCCGTGTCCATGTGCGGCTCCGCCGCGTGGGCGCGACCAGCCCCCACCGACCCGCAGCCGACACACGGCCCTACCGCCACCCGTACCGCTCCCGCAGCCGGTGTACGACGGAGTTGAACCGCATCCGGTCCAGCGCGCACGCCTCCCGCCGCATCCCTGCCTCGTGCAGCCGCAGCACCCGGTCCACGTCCACCCAGGAGTCCCGCCCCGACCGGTCCCACGGCCCGCTCCCGATCGGCACCCACTCCCGGTCCCCGTCGTGCCGCTTGCTCGACAACTGCACGGCGAGCAGGGTCCCTCCGGCCTCCCGGGCCACGACCAGCACCGGCCGGTCCTTCCCCCGCCCGTCGTTCTCCTCGAACGGCACCCACGTCCACACGATCTCCCCGGGATCGGGGTCCCCGTCGTACGCGGGCGAGTACTCGGTCCGCACCCGCCCCACCTCACGCGGCTCGGCCTCGGTGGTCGCGGTGGGCCCGTAGCGCCCCGGCACATCCTGCTCGGCAAAGGAAGTCACGTCCTCACGCTAGCCGCTGCGGCGACCCGCGCCCCGGCAGGGGCGCGGGTCCGTGTCCATGTGCGGCTCCGCCGCGTGGGCGCGACCAGCCATGTACGACCCGCAGCCGACCACTCACAGCCGGAGCTACGGCGCACTACGACTCCTTGTCGACCTGCACCTTCTCCACGGCAACCTTCTCGACAGGCACCCCATTGACCCCGGCCGGGCCGCCCGCAGGCACCCCGTTCTGGTTCATCGAGGCCAGCAACTGCCGTGCCAGCCCCAACCCGGTCCCGCCCATCGTGAGCGCCTTGGCGAACATGTCCGCCATCCCGTCGGCCCCGTTGAGCAGCACCATGTTGTCGACGTTCCCGAACGCGGACGCGCCCGCCTGCACGATCTCCGGCCACCGCTCGGCCAGTTGCTGTGCGATCACCGCTTCCTGGTTCTCCGCCAGCGCGGCGCTCCGCGCCTTGATGCCCTCGGCCTCGGCGAGCCCCTTCGCCCGCGTGGCCTCGGCGGCCGCGAGTCCCTTGGCCTGCCGCGCGGCGGCCTCGGCCTCACCGGTGACCTGCGTCGCGGTCGCCTCGGCCGCGGCCGCCAGTTCGGTCTCCTTGGCCTTGGCCTGCGCGGCGGAGATACGGGCGTCGCGCTCGGCCTCGGCGAGCGTTCGTTTCTCGTAGGCCTTGGCGTCGGCCGGCTTGCGGACGTCCGCCTGGAGCTGCTGCTCGCGCCGGGCCGCCGCCAGCTCCGCGACCCGGGTCTCCTGGACGACGACCTCCTGCAGGGCGGCCGCCTCGGCCAGCGGACCGGCCTGCTTGGCCCGCGCCGAGGCGTTGTCCCGTTCGGCCTGGTACCCGGCCTGGAGGATCTCGCTGTCCCGGGTGGCCTCCGCCATGCGCGCGGCCGCCTGCTGCTCGGCCTCGGTGGCGAGCCGGTTGGCCTCGGCCTGCGCGATCCGGGCGTCCCGCTGGACGGCCGCCGCGTGCGGCATGGCCAGATTCTTGATGTATCCGGTCGGGTCCTCGATCTCGTGGATCTGCAACGAGTCGACGATCAGACCCAGTTTCTCCATCTCCGTACCGCACGCGGCCCGCGTCTGGCCGGTCAGCTTCTCGCGGTCACGGATCATGTCCTCGACCGTCAACCCGCCCACGATGGACCGGAGATGACCGGCGAACACGTTGTGCACCCGTTCCGAGACCCGCTTCTGCTGGCCGAGGAAGCGGCGGGCCGCGTTGGCGATGGAGACGAAGTCGTCGCCCACCTTGAAGATGACCACGCCCCGGATCTTCAGCGGAATGCCCTGGAAGGTCACGCACTCCACGGCCAACTCGGTCTGGTTCAGATCGAGCGACAGCTTGCGCACCGCCTGCATCCCGGGCAGTACGAGAGTGCCGCGCCCGGTGACGATACGGAAGTTCATGCCTTCCGTGAGGCCCTCCATCTTGTGCTTGGAGCCGGAGATGATCAGAGCCTCGTTCGGTTCGGCGACACGCCACATGAGTTTGAACAGAGCGATCAGTACCAGAACGACCGCTGCGGTCGCCCCCGCGATGATGCCGACGAACATCGGCACACCCCCCTTGGCCAGGTGCCCTTTCGGCACCGAACGTCGGGAGTGTCCCGCGTCGTCCAGCGGTGGTACAGGTACCGGGAGACCGTTGTTGCAGTCCTGATGCCAACCGGTGCCCGAAAGCCGACAGAGCGCGGCCCGGACACCTCACACACCGTCAACTGTCGTACGCCGCCGACACGTACACGGTGCGCGGCGGCAGGTACTCGATCACCATCACGAGGGTCCCCGGCTCGATCCGGTCCTTCGCGGAGGCGGGGTAGGCGAGAAAATGCTCGGCGCCGCCCCGTACCCGGACGATCACCTCCCCGACGAGCCCGGGACCGACCGCACCGGTCACCCGTCCCATCAGCCCGACCATCGACGCTTCGTCCATGGTCACAGCGTACGGGTCGGGCCCCGGGCACCGAACCCGCTCACACGGCGGGCGAGTTCGCGGTGGTGTGCTCCGGCGGCCACCGTTCGTGCCAGCGCTGGTCCGCCTCCAACTGCGCGGCCAGCGACAGCAGGAGGGGCTCGCTGTTCGCGGGGCCCAGCAACTGCGCGCCCACCGGCAGCCGTTCGTCCACGAACCCCGCCGGTACGTTCACCCCGGGCCAGCCCAGCACGTTCCACGGCCAGGCGTACGGGCAGGCCGCGATCATCGCGCGGTCGGTGCCGAGTCCGCCGAGGTTCAGCATGGACCCGACACGGGGCGGGGGAGCGGCGGTCGTCGGCGCCAGCAGCACGTCGTACGACGAGAAGAGCGCGCCGATCCGCCCCTGCAGTGCGACCTCCGCGCGGCGGGCCAGCCGCAGGGGCGCCCCGCCGAGCAGCCGGCCGAGGCGGGCGGCGTCGAGGGTGCGCCGGTCGAGGAGGCCCGGCTCGGTGAGGGCGCCGACCCGTTCGGCGATCCCGGCGGTGGCGCGCGGAACGAACGTCAGCCCGATCTGCCCGTACCGGGGTTCGGCCTCCTCCACCACGTGCCCGAGCGCGGCGAGCCGCTCCGCCACCGCCCGCACCCGCTTCTCCACGCGAGCGTCGAGCCGTGCGGGCAGCGCGGTGAACGGCGGCTTCAGGGACAGGGCGATACGGAGCCGTCCCGGGTCCCTCCCGACGGCCGCGGAGGCGTCGATGGCGGCCGGCCGGTGCAGATCGCCCTCGTGGTTGCCGCTCGCCGCGTCGAGGAGGAGGGCGGCGTCGGCGACCGTGCGGGCGAGGGTGCCGTTGACGGTGATGCCCTGGAAGGACTCCGCGTGTGGCCAGGTCGAGATGCGGCCGCGCTGGGGCTTGATGCCGACGAGATGGGTCCAGGAGGCCGGGATGCGGACCGACCCGGCGCCGTCCGAGCCGAGCGCGGCCGGTACGAGCCCGGCGGCCACGGCCGCCGCCGAGCCACCGGAGGAGCCGCCCGGGGTGTGGTCCGGGTGCCAGGGGTTCCGCGTGGCGCCGAAGGCCGGCCCCTCGGTGAACGGCCACTGGCCCAGTTCACAGGTGTTGGTCTTGCCGACGACGATCGCCCCGGCCGCGCGCAGCCGCCGTACGGCCTCGCCGTCCTCGGGCAGCGAGGGGAACTCGCCCCGGCACCCGAACGCGGTCGGTTCACCCGCCACGTCCATGTCGTCCTTCACGGCCACGGGGACACCGAGCAACGGCCGCCGCCCGCCCTCCGCCAGCTCCTTGTCCGCCGCGTCCGCCTCCAGGAGCGCGGCCTCGGCCCGCACCCGCCGGAACGCGTTCACGGTGCCCTGAGTCGCCTCGATCCGGGCCAGCGCCGCCTCCACCAGGGCCCGCGACGTCACCTCCCCGGCGGCCAGCGCCCGAGCACACTCCACGAGACCCGGCGCACGGTCCACACCCATACGGAACACCTCCGGAAGCAGGACTTTCTACCGAACGGTAACGTCCGCGCGGCCACGGGGGTACGGAGAGGACGAGTTCGCTGACGGGGGCGGCGATTCGCGGGGAGGAGGTACGAGCGCCGCGGTCGCCGGCGCCTCGCGGGGGCGCTCAGCCGCGGGCCAGGTGGCGCATGGTGAGGGCCAGCTGGAGGCGGAGCCGGCCCTGCGGGGTGCGGACCGGCCAGCCGAGGAGGGCCTCGGCGTGGATCAGGCGGTCCTGGAGGGTGGAGTGGTGCACGTTGACGGCGGTGGCCGCGGACCGCAGGCTCGACGTCGAGGCGACCGCGTGGAGCGTGGCCAGCATCCAGGGCGAGTCCGCCGCCGCCCGCTCCAAGTCCCGTACATCGGGCGGGGGTTCGGCCCCGGGACTGGTCAGCTCGGCGAGGAGGGCGATGCCGCCGAGGTCGTCGGCGAACACCACCCGCTCACCGGGGTCCCGCGCGGTGCCCTCGGCCGTGAACCGCAACGCGGTCCGCGCGGCCTCCCACGACCCGGGCAGCCCGAGCACGGACACCGCGGGCCCGACCCCGACCCGCCCCTCGGGAAGTCCGGCCGGCTGCTCGTCCCCACTCACGCGCAGGATGCGGGGGCGGCCCCCGAGCGGGGCGACGGCGCGGGTCAGGGTCGTGGGATCGTCGGGGTCGAGGCCGAGGCGCCGGGCGGCGTGCAGTCGGTCCCGCTCGGCGGCGGTGGCGTCGAGGACGGTCTCGACGAGCGCCGGGTCGTCGTCGGGGGCGACCGGCGCACGGCCCCGGGTCCGGTCCAGCACCAGCCGGAGGACACCGGCGGCACGCTCCAGGATGACCGCGTCCACGACGCTCGGCTCGGCACCCCCGGCCCGCTCCAGCCACAGCGCGGGCACACCGCCCGGGGCGAGCGCGGCGGACGGCCAGGCCGGGTCCGGCGGCAGATCACTGTCCCGGCGCCGCCCGTCGGGCTCCACCCGGACCCGCACGCGCCGCTCGGCGTCGACCAGCCGCGCGGGGCACCCGGCCAGCACGGCCGCCCCGCGCACCAACGCCTCCAGCCCGGCCCGTGCCTCGGCCAGCGCGTCGAAGTAGGCGATGACCCGCACGGCGGCCCCGGCATCGGGATCCACCGCGGTCAGCCGCCCAGCCAGCTCTTTCATAAGCCCATAGTGCGCCATGGCTCCGCCGGTAGCGCCGCGCGTTCGACCGCGGGCCCGGTGGGGCTTCTCGCGCAGTTCCCCGCGCCCCTGAAAAAGCGGGGCTGCGCCCCTGCTTTTTCGGCCCGAAAGGCCGCAGGCCTTTCAGGGGCGCGGGGAACTGCGCGACCAGCCCCCACCGGACGGACGTCTGGGGGTCGAAGGGGCGCAGCCCCTGGGGATGGGACGGGTAGGGGCGGAGGGGGCGAGAAAAACTACTCCCCGATCAACCGCCGCAACCACCGCACATGAGCCTCCCGACAGTCCCGCGACACCGCAGCCTGCGGAGCCAACCCGTCGAACCCATGGAATCCCCCCGCCCACACATGCAGCTCCGCCACCCCACCCGCCTGCCACAACCGAGACGCATAAGCGACGACCTCGTCCCGGAACGTCTCCGCCGACCCCACATCGAGAAACGCCGGCGGCAACCCCGTCAGATCCTCCGCCCGCGCCGGCGCCGCGTACGCGGACACCTCCGGCCCACCCCGCCGCGCCCCCAGCAGCGCCGTCCACCCCGTCTCGTTGGCCGTCCGGTCCCACACCCCCAGCCCCGCCATCTGGTGCACGGAAGGCGTGTCGTTGCGGTCGTCGAGCATCGGGCACATCAGCACCTGCCCGATCGGCCGTGGCCCCTTCCGGTCCCGCGTGAGCAGCGCGAGCGCGGCGGTCAGCCCACCCCCCGCACTGGCCCCCGCGATCACGATCCGCTCGGCGTCGCCCCCGAACTCGTCCGCGTGCTCGGCCGTCCACAGCAGTCCCGCGTAGACGTCCTCCACGGGCGCCGGATGCGGATGCTCGGGAGCCAGCCGGTACTCCACGGACACCACGACCGCGCCCAGCTCCCGCGCCCAGGTCAGCGGCTCGTCCACCCCGACCCGGTTGTTGCCGACGACCATGCCGCCGCCGTGGACGTGATAGATCACCGGCAGCGGACCCCGTTGCACGGGGGCGGTGGGACGGCAGATGAGCAACGAGATCTCCGGCGCGCCCTCGGGCCCCGGCACCAGCCGGTCCTCGACCTCGAAGAACCCGTCCATGGTCAGGTCCAGCCGCGCCAGCAGCTCGATGCCCGGCCCCTGGCGCATCAGGGGGATGTCGTCCATGCTCAGCTCGCGCGGGACCATGTCCTTCAACGCCTCCAGAGCCGCGGCGAGTTCCGGATCGAAGGGGGGCGGGATCATGGTCATGGGCTTCTCCTCGTGCGGGTACCGCGTCCACGGTGCGTACCGCGAACGGGCGCGGCCGTTTCGTACCGTGACTATGAGTGTCGCGGCGGGGCGCGCGGACGCCGTCGTACGGCGGGGGTTGCCCGCCGATCGGCGGGTGGCCGTGGGAGGCCGGGAGCGGCGTCGCGCCCACATCCAACACACAGTTCACGCCATAGCTTTCGGGTGTCATCGCCACAGGACACCCACACGGGTGACCGGACACCGGACGGGGGAGGGGCGCGTCCGAGTGCGCTGCCGCAGCCCCGTCATACGGCCGTGGCCAGGTACGGGGTCGCCCGTCGGGCACGTGGTTCGACCGGTCGTACGCGCGTACGGGGCGACCTTCGGCCCGCCTCGGCGGCGATGGCGCGAAATGGCTGCCGGGTTGCACAGATTTCGAACACATTCGCCAAACTGCCCTGCCACAAAGATCGGTGGCCCGACCCGAGCTCCCGCATGGCCGGTATGCCCCGGCCGGAACGACCTTCACAGCTTCTGCAAGGATGCCGTCCTCATGGTGCAGATACCGAAAGAGCCCGCCCCGCCCTCGCCCCTGCAGCGATCCGTGCCCACGAGCGCCGACGTGGCACGACTCGCGGGTGTCTCACGCGCGACGGTCAGCTACGTCCTGAACAACACCAGCGCGGTCCGTATCAGCGAACCGACCCGCCGCCGGGTCCACGAGGCGGCCAAGGAACTCGGCTACGTCCCCCACGCGGCGGCCCGCAGCCTGCGCGCCGGCCACAGCCGCCTGGTCCTGATGCCCACACCGAACGTGCCCATCGGCCCGCTCTACAGCCAGTTCATCAACGAGATCCAGTGGGCCCTGAGCCGACTCGACTACACCGTCGTGCAGCACGGCGGCATCGGTCTGCGCGGCGACGACGCCGCCCGCGCCTGGGCCGAACTGCGCCCGGTCGCCGTGATCGTGCCCGGTGTCGGTATCGGTCCGCAGGGCGTGGCCGTCCTCAAGCGCTCCGGGGCCAAGGCCGTCGTCACCCTCACCCCCGAACCCGTCGAGGGCGCCCACGCGCTGATCCTGGACCACGCGGGCGTCGGCCACAGCGCGGGACGGCACCTGGTCGAGCGTGGCCGTCGCCGCATCGGGGTCGTCGTGCCGGAGGAGCCCGGCTTCGGGGTCTTCTCCCAGCCCCGTCTGGCGGGCGTACGACGCGCGGTGCGGGGCACGGAGGCGACGGTCACCGAACTGCCGCTCACGTACGACGAGGCGGCCGCGGCGCGGCTCGCCCGTGACTGGCGTTCCCTGGGCCTGGACGCGGTGTTCGCGTACAACGACGAGTACGCGATGCTGTTGATGCGGGCCCTTCAGGACGAAGGCATCGGCATCCCCGACGAGACGGCCGTGGTCGGGGCCGACGACCTGATGATCGGACGGCTGCTGCGGCCGCGCCTCAGCACCGTCCACCTGGAACTGCCGTCCGGACGCGACCTCGCGGAGCTGGTCGACCGCGTGGTGCGCGACCCCGCCACCCTCCCCACGACGCACGACGTCCTGGCCGCGCGGATCGTCCACCGCGAGTCGAGCTGAACGACCCACCCGACGCGACCGAAGGAGCCGAGCCGAACGGGACAAGCGGGGCGACCCGAACGCGCCGAGCCGGACAGGGCGAGCGGGGCGACCCGATGCGCCGAGCCGGACAAGGCGAGCGGGGCGACCCGATGCGCCGAGCCGACAAGGCGAGCGGGGGCGACCCGAAGGAGCCGCACCCGAACGAGCCGAGCCCAACGGGCCCCGGAGCGGGGCATGTTCGACGTGTCGCGCCCTTCACCCCGCCACCGGGCGGCACGCCCGGCCGTCCCGGCTCACTGACCGTTCTGCTCGACCTGCTCCTGCTGCGCGGCGACCGCCTTGCGGACCTCGTCCATGTCCAGCCTGCGGGCCTGACCGATGACGTCGGTCAGCGCGGCCTCCGGCAGCGCGCCCGGCTGCGCGAACACGGCGACCTGATCACGGACGATCATCAGCGTCGGGATGGACTGGATGCCGAAGGCCTGGGCCAGCTCCGGCTGCGCCTCGGTGTCGACCTTGCCGAACACCAGATCGGGGTTCTCGTCCGCCGCCTTCTCGTAGACCGGGGCGAACTGCCGGCACGGCCCGCACCACGACGCCCAGAAGTCGATCAGGACGAACTCGTTGTCGGTGACCGTCTGGTCGAAGTTCTCCTTGGTGAGCTCCACGGTGCTGCTCATGGCGTACATCCCTCTTCCTGGTGCGTCTAGGTGCTCGGGCGAGCCGCTCTCGACAACGCGACCTCACGGTGGCGTATTCCGCGCGCGTACCCGTGTGGCCACGGCGCACACCACCAACCAGACTGGGCCCATGACGGATACGGAAAACACCGGAACCACCGAGAGCACGGCTGAAGCGACGGCGATCGAGTACGACGTCGTGGTGCTCGGTGCCGGACCCGTGGGGGAGAACGTCGCCGACCGCACCCGCGCCGCCGGACTGTCCACCGCGATCGTGGAGAGCGAACTGGTCGGCGGCGAATGCTCGTACTGGGCGTGCATGCCCAGCAAGGCCCTGCTGCGCCCCGCGATCGCCCGCGCCGACGCCCGCCGCGTCCCCGGCCTGCGCCACCTCGTCGACGGCCCGCTGGACGCCGCCGAGGTGCTCGCCCACCGCGACTACGAGACCGCCCACTGGAAGGACGACGGCCAGATCGGCTGGCTGGAGAGCATCGGAGCCACCCTGTACCGGGGGCACGCGCGCCTGGCCGGGCCGCGCCGCGTGGTCGTGGACGCCCCCGACGGCGGGCGGCAGGTCCTCACCGCACGGCGCGCGGTGGTCGTCTCCACCGGCAGCCGCGCCCTCCTGCCCGACCTGCCGGGACTCGCCGAGGTCCGGCCCTGGACCAGCAGGGAGGCCACCAGCGCGCAGGAGGTCCCCGGCCGGCTGATCGTCGTCGGCGGCGGTGTCGTCGCCGTCGAGATGGCCACCGCCTGGCGGTCCCTCGGCTCGGAGGTCACCGTGCTCGTCCGCGGCAAGGGCCTGCTGCCCCGGATGGAGCCCTTCGCCGGCGAACTGGTCGCCGAGGCGCTCACCGAGACGGGCGTGGACGTCCGCACGGGCACCTCGGTGACGGCGGTCTCCCGCGAGAACGGGACCGTGGTGGCCCTCACCGACACCGGCGACCGCCTGGAGGCCGACGAGATCCTCTTCGCCACCGGACGCGCCCCGCGCACCGACGACCTCGGCCTCGACACCGTGGGCCTGGAACCCGGCTCCTGGCTGCCCGTCGACGACAGCCTCCGGGTGACGGGCAGCGACTGGCTGTACGCGGTCGGCGACGTCAACCACCGGGCGCTCCTCACCCACCAGGGCAAGTACCAGGCCCGGATCGCCGGGGCCGCCATCGCCGCCCGCGCGGCCGGTGTCCCACTGCTGGAGAGCGACCCGTGGGGCGCCCACGCGGCCACCGCCGACCACGCCGCCGTCCCCCAGGTCGTCTTCACCGACCCCGAGGCCGCCGCCGTCGGTCTCTCCCTCGCCGAGGCGGAACAGGCCGGCCACCGCGTCCGCGCGGTCGACGTCGAGTTCTCCTCCGTCGCGGGCGCGGGCCTGTACGCCGACGGCTACCGGGGCCGCGCCCGCATGGTCGTCGACCTGGACCGCGAGATCCTGCGCGGCGTCACCTTCGTCGGCCCCGCCGTCGGCGAGCTGATCCACTCCGCCACCGTCGCCGTCGCCGGAGAGGTCCCGATCAGCCGCCTCTGGCACGCGGTGCCGTCGTACCCGACGATCAGCGAGGTGTGGCTGCGGCTGCTGGAGGCGTACCGGGGCTGACCTGGCGGAACGGGGGGCGGCCGGGCCGGCGTGGCTACTCGGGCAGGAGGAAGCCCAGTTCCCGCGCGGCCCTGGCCGGCGTCGGGTCGTTCCAGCGGTCGGCCATCGCCTGGTTCGAGGAGAGGGACCGGAGTTCGGCGTGGTCCAGGTAGAGCGTGCCGTTCAGATGGTCCGTCTCGTGCTGGACGATCCGGGCCGGCCACCCCGCGAACTCCTCGTCCACCGCCCGCCCGTGCTCGTCGAGCGCCCGGAGCCGCACCTTGGCGTGCCGGGCCACCACGGCCTGCCAGCCCGGCACGCTGAGACAGCCCTCGAAGAACGCGTCACAGTACGGCCCGACCGCCTCGTACGCCGGATTGACCAGGACGCGGAACGGCTGCGGCACCCGGCCCCGGGCGAGCCGGATCTCCTCCGGAACCGGGGCGGGGTCCTCGATCACCGCGAGACGCAGGGGGACGCCGACCTGGGGCGCGGCGAGACCGACGCCCGGGGCCGCGTGCATGGTGGCGCGCAGGGCGGCGACGAAGCGGGCCAGGAGCCCCGGCTCCAGCTGGCCGTCGAAGGGCTCGGCGGTGCGGCGCAGGACCGGATCGCCCGCGGCGACGATCGGCAGCGGTCCCTCGTGGGCGAGGAGTTCCTCGACCCGGTCGCTCAGGGGGCGGGACTCGATGCGATCACGTTCGGAAGCCATCGGGCCAGGATGCCAACCGGGCTCGCGCGACGCGAGGCGGCTCTCGAGGCGCGGGGCCGTTCTCGAGGCGGGGGCCGTTCTCGAGGCGCGGGGCGGTTCTCGTGTAGGCGCCCGCGGGGAGACGCGACACCGCCGACAGGCGTGTGACCCACATCACTTGAAGTGCCGGGAACTCGGAGGGGGCACGCCCCGACTACTGAACCGCCACGACGTCCCCGCATCCCGGAGCACCCGCCGATGACCATCGCCCCCTCGACCGAGACGGACGAGCCCCAGAAACCCCTCGCCAAGCCGGACGGCTCGACGAGGGGCTGGGCCTCGCTCCGACCGCTCGTCCTGCGGCTGCACTTCTACGCGGGCGTCCTCGTCGCCCCGTTCCTGCTGGTCGCCGCCCTGACCGGTGGCCTGTACGCCGCCTCGTTCACGGTCGAGAGGATCGTCTACGCGGACGAGATGACCGTAGCGAAGACCGGCGACGAGAAGCTGCCGATCTCCGAACAGGTGGCTGCCGCCCGCAAGGCGCACCCCGAGGGCACCCTCTCCGCCGTACGCCCCTCGCCCGAGGACGACGCGACAACCAGGGTGATGCTGACGGGCGTCGAGGGCATCGACGAGACCAACACCCTCGCGGTGTTCGTCGACCCGTACACGGCCGAGGTGCGCGGGGCGCTGGAGCAGTACGGCTCCACGGGCGCGCTGCCGGTGCGGACCTGGATCGACAAGTTCCACGCCAACCTCCAGCTCGGCGAGACCGGCCGGCTCTACAGCGAACTCGCCGCCAGCTGGCTGTGGGTCATCTCGGGCGGCGGCCTGGTGCTCTGGTTCGCCCGCCGGCGCGGCCGGCGCAAGGTGCGCGGCACCTCCGGCCGGCGCCGCACCCTGGGCCTGCACGGCACGGTCGGCGTCTGGGCGGCCCTCGGCTTCTTCTTCCTCTCGGCGACCGGTCTGACGTGGTCCACGTACGCGGGCGCCAACATCGAGGTCCTGCGCACGGAACTCCACCAGGCGACCCCGGCCATCTCGTCCGCGGCGGGCGACCACGGCGCCCACGGGGGCGGCTCGACGGACGGAACGACGGCCGCGGAGGGAGACCTGGACAAGATCCTGGCCGCCGCGCGGACCGAGGGCCTCGGCGACCCGGTGGAGATCGTGCCGCCCGCCGACGCGTCCTCCACGTACGTGGTCAAGCAGGTCCAGCGCAGCTGGCCCACCAAGCAGGACGCGGTGGCCGTGGACCCGGCGACCGCCGAGGTCACCGACACCCTCCGGTTCGCCGACTTCCCGATCCTCGCCAAGCTGTCGCGCTGGGGCATCGACGCCCACACCGGCGTCCTGTTCGGCCTGGCCAACCAGCTCGTCCTGATCGCCCTCGCCGCCTCCCTCGTCGTCCTGATCGTCTGGGGCTACCGCATGTGGTGGCAGCGCGGCCGCGCCTCGTCCTTCGGACGCCCGATCCCGCGCGGCGCGTGGCAGCACGTACCGCCCCAGATCCTGGTCCCCGCACTCGCCGTCATCGCCGTCCTCGGCTACTTCGTGCCCCTGCTCGGCATCCCACTCGCCGTGTTCATCGCGGTGGACATCGTCCTGGGCGAGATCGCCCACCGACGCGGCAAGCGGTCGTACGGCGGGCGGGTGGAGGCGAAGTAGGACGCGGGCGGGGCGTCGGGGCCGTAGGTAGGCCGTGGGCGCTGAGGCTTCGCAGGGGCAGTGGCCGTGGGCGGCGGGGCTGTGCGCGGGTCGGAGGTGCCGGTGGTGCCGGGGGCGCGCGCGAACGGTGGGCGCCCAAGGCCGTGCCCCCTACCTCATCGCGGCCAACTCGGCGTCGGCGCGCTCGGTGATGAGTGTCAGCGCGCGACCGGCGGCGGCCAGGTCCTCGGCCGGGATGCCGGCGTAGATCCGAGCGGAGATCGGTGCGACCTCGGCGGTGGATCCGCTGTGGGCGTGCCGCCCGGCGTCCGTGATTCTGAGTCGGGACGGCCGCGCCGGGTCCGTCTCCACCAGCTTCGCGGCGACCAACTCCTCGACCGCGGACCGTATCTCGGCCTTCTCGACCTTGAGCGAGTCGACGACCGTGTCCACGACCACTTCCCGGTCGACGGGGGCGTCGGCGACCGCGACGACCCGGAGGGCCACCGACTGCTGGAACGTCAGACCGTACCCGGCCAGAACCTTCTCCAGCACCGCGCGGGCGGCGTAATGGGCGAGGCCGAGGACCCGGGAATTCAGCACGGGTGCGGTGGTGGTCATGATTGCTCCTTCTCGTGTGCCTGTTCGGTGGACGGGACGAGCGGTATGTCGAGCGGTACGGCGAGCAGCGTGGTCACCTCGCGGGCGAACTCCTGGGCGCGGGCGCCGTCGAGGCCCCCGAGCGGCTCCAGCAGCTGCCCCATCAGCCCCTGGACGACCTCGATCGCGCGCCGGGTGACCTCGCGCCCCTGCTCGGTGAGGGCCAGCTGTACGGCACGGGGGTCGCGGGGGTCCCGGGCGCGTTCGAGCAGTCCGGCCGTCTCCAGGGCGCGGGCCAGCTTGGAGACGTACAGGGCCTCCAGGCCGGTGTGGTCGGCGAGTTGCCGCTGACTGGGCCGCAGCCCGTCCCGGCGCATGCCGTACAACGACGCGACCAGCGCGTACTGCGCGTGCGTCAGCCCCAGCGGAGCGACCGCGCGGTCGACGGCGACGCGCCACTTCATGGACAGCCGCCAGACGAGAAAACCGGGCGTCGCGCCCTCGATGACCGAACTCATGCCGGATACCGTACATGGCTACTATAGCCATGGCTACTATATTGCTCGGGAGGGCCGCGCACTCCACGCGTCACCCCGGGCGGGGCTAAGTTGTGGGGCATGAGCAATCTCGATCGCGAGGCGGTGCCCGCGGTGTGCGGCGGCCGGGGCTTCGTGGTGGCCGAGCCCGTCCGTGAACTCCTCAGTCCTCGCCGGGTGAAGCTCGGCGAGTCCACCGAGGTGCGGCGACTGCTGCCCAACCTGGGCCGCCGCATGGTGGGCGCGTGGGCCTTCGTCGACCACTACGGTCCCGACGACATCGCCGACGAGCCCGGGATGCAGGTGCCGCCGCATCCGCACATGGGTCTGCAGACGGTCAGTTGGCTGCACGAGGGTGAGGTGCTGCACCGCGACTCCACGGGCAGCCTGCAGACCATCCGTCCGCGCGAACTGGGCCTGATGACCTCGGGCCGTGCCATCAGCCACTCCGAGGAGAGCCCGAAGTCGCACGCCCGCTTCCTGCACGGCGCCCAGCTCTGGGTGGCGTTGCCCGACAGCCACCGGCACACCGACCCGCGCTTCGAGCACCACGCCGAACTGCCCGTCGTCACGGCGGCCGGTCTGAGCGCCACCCTCATCCTCGGCAGCCTGGACGGCGCGACCTCGCCCGGTACGACGTTCACGCCGCTCGTCGGCGCCGACCTCACGCTCGCACCGGGCGCCGACCTGCGCCTGCCCCTCGAACCCGACTTCGAGTACGCCGTCCTCTCCATGTCCGGCGAGGCTCATGTCGACGACGTCCCCGTCCTCCCCGGCTCCATGCTCTACCTCGGCTGCGGCCGCACCGAACTCCCCCTGCGCGCCAACGCACACGCTTCCCTGATGCTCCTCGGCGGCGAGCCCTTCGAGGAAGAACTGATCATGTTCTGGAATTGGATCGGACGGTCGCAGGAAGAAATCGTACAGGCGCGTCAGGATTGGATGGAAGGGTCGAGATTCGGAGAGGTGAAGGGGTATGACGGGGATCCGCTGCCGGCCCCGGAGCTGCCACCGACGCCCCTGAAGCCACGAGGAAGGGCCCGTTGACCTGCGAAAAATGCTGACTCGTCGGTCACGGGCGAGCGACCCAGCTCGGGGTGCCTCCGACAGCGTTTCGTCGGGTCTCAGGAGGGCGGCTCAACCCGTGGGGGGCCCAATGGGCGCTGCCGAGTGACTCCACAGTCTGGCTGTCTGTGGGTAGCTGTGGCAGGACTCTTGCTCACTCGATGCTAACTTTCCTGACGGTTCGTCAGGTTCTGTTGCTGCCCTCACGCCGATACTTTGGGACGGGATGAGGGCTTGGCTGCTCAGGGGCCGCCGGACGAATCACGGCCTGGCGAACGGTTGGGCCTTCGTCGGCAGGAGAGTCTGCCGCTCGACCCCTCGTCTTGTCGGGAGTCGACAAGGGGTGGATGTTCGTCGTGGCAAGCGCCATTTGCCCTGTCTGTCAGAGGTGCCAGGGGCAGGATGAAAAACAGCAGGTTCTTGGTCTCCTGGTGGTACACGAGCAGTACCCCAGTTGACCTGCGGTGACGGGGCGATGCCGGTAGGCAGGTGAGCACGTGCCCGGAGATGGCCCGGATCTTGGTCTCGGACGAGTGACCCCGGCTACCCCTCCCGCCTTCTCCATACGCGTCGTTCACCGACGCACCTGCCGCTGGTCGTCAAGCTGCGACGGGGGCGTAGCAAAGACATCGTTCGGCCAGTAGCTGGCCTCGGATGTCGGCGGCCGAAGAGCGTTGAGGAAGCGAACCGTGCCGTTGAGGCGAGCAGCAGACTCATCATTCTGCGCACGCTCGAAGATGATCATCTTCCTGCCTTCGACTACGAACCCCGCTACGTCGGCCACCGGCCCTGGATAGACCTGTTCGACAGCGCACTCTCGCGGCACTGTCACGTTGTTGGGTGTGTGAGTGCCTGACGGTGTGTTGGGTGTGGTGTGGCCGGGTTCCGGCTCCGTGCTCAGGCTGCGGCAGGCAGGCAGACGACGTTGGTGATCTGGTCCCAGATGGCGAAGCGGACGGTCATCTCGGCGCGGTAGTGGGTGGCGGTCATCCGGTGGCGGCATGGCCGGAAGTGGGGTGAAGTGCCGCTGAACGCGGACAGGAATCTCTGGGCTTTTCCGATGCTGCGGAAGCCTTTCATGGCGCGTTAGCGCTGCCTCGTTGGCTGGTGGGAGTTCTCGGCCCGGTTGTTCAGGCCTTTGCGGGAGCGGTGCTCGACCGAGGGCATCACCTCGCGGTGGGCCGCGCGGTAGGAACGGAGCTTGTCCGTGACGATCACCTCGGCACGGCCCCGACTCCTTTGAGGAGCAGACGGAAGAAACGCCTGGCCGCGGCTTTGTTGCGCCGGTTCTGGACGAGAATGTCCAGCACGTTGCCGTCTTGGTCGACCGCGCGCCATAGGTACTTCGGCTCGCCGTTGATCATGATGAAGACCTCGTCGAGGTGCCACTGGGAAGCGGGTGTGCGCGAGAGGTGAGTGCGGGCACGCGGACCGCCCGCGCGGCCGGGTCTCGGCCGCACGGGCGGTGGTCGGTACGGTGGCGCGGGGCCGTCTCAGAGATGCTGCTCGGTGGCCCTGATGCGGTCGTACTCGTCCTGGCGCTCGTCCTTGATGTACGCCGGGATCGGGAAGTCCCACCAGCCGGGGACCCAGGGGCCCGCGGCGTCGCGGTCCGTGGGGACCTCGATCACGGCGGGCGCCCCGGACTGGACCGCCTTGCGCAGGGTCGGCTCCAGGGACGCGGCGTCGTTCACCTTCCACGACTCGATCCCGAAGGCCCGGCCCATGGCCGCGAAGTCGGGGCTGTACGGCGAGCCGTCGGGGTGGGAGAACTCGGTGCCGATGTGACGCGAGGTCTGCTTGCGCTGGCCGCCGCGGATCGACATGTAGCCCGCGTTGTTCTGGATCACGAAGATCACCGGCGCGCCGGCGGTGACGCTCAGGGCGATCTCCTGGGAGGTCATGAGGAAGTCTCCGTCGCCGAGGACGCACACGACCGGGCTGTCCGGTCGGGCGAGCTTGGCGCCGACGGCCGCCGGGATGGCCCAGCCCATGGAGGAGAAACCACCGGAGGTGAGGTGGGTGCGCGGGGAATAGACGGGGAAGGTCTGCTTGACCGCCCCTTGGGTGTTGCCCGAGCCGGCGACGATGATCGCGTCGCGCGGGAGCACGTTGCGCAGGGCCCCGAGCGGGCGCTGGGAGGTGAAGGGGAAGCGGTCGCTGTCGCGGCGGCCGGCGAGCTTCTCCTCCCAGTCCTGCTTGAGCCGGGCGAGTTCGGCGAGGTACTCGGAGCGGTCGACGCCCTGGGAGGGCAGGGAGTCGACGATGGCGGCCACGGCGCGTTGCGCGTCCGCGACGATGCCCACCTCGGCGGGGTAGTTCTTGCCGATCTCGTGCGGGTCGATGTCGATGTGGATGAGCTTCGCGGGCGGGATGGAGAAGCTGATGCCCTTGGCGTAGCTGGAGGCGGACCAGTCGGTGAAGCGGCAGCCGACGGAGATGACGACGTCGGCGGAGCTCGCGATCGCGTTGCCGGTCATCGTGCCGGTCTGGCCGACGCTGCCGGCGAACAGCTCGTGGTCCTCGGGGAAGGCGCTCTTGCCGTTCCACGTGGTGACGACCGGGATCTGCCACAGTTCGGCGAGGGCGAGGACCTCGTCGGACGCCTCGGAGGTGATCGCACCGCCGCCGACCACGATGACCGGCCGGGTGGCCGCGAGCAGCACGTCGACCGCGCGCTCCACGGCTTCCGGGTCGGGGTGCTGGCGGCCGACGGGGATGCGCCGCTCCAGGTCGTGGAGCTGCACGTCCGCCGCCTCGGCCTGTACGTCCATGGGGACTTCGAGGTGTACCGGGCCGGGGCGGCCGGTCAGCATGGAGTTGAAACAGCGGTGCAGGACGAAGGGGAGTTCCTCGACGCGGGTGACGACCCAGTGCCGCTTGCTGACGGCCTCGGCCACCTTGGGGAAGTCGTTGGCCGTGTAGCGGTCCAGTTCCTGCAGCAGTCCGTGGCCGCGCATGTGGGTCGGCGGGCCGCCCGTGACGACGAGAACACTGGTGGAGTCCGTGAACGCGGTACCCATGCCGATGACGGTGTTGCTGGCGCCGGCGCCGATGGAGGTCACGGCGGCCTGCGGGCGGCCGGTGACGCGGTAGTAGCCGTCGGCGAGGTGGACGGCGCTCTGCTCGTGGAAGGTCTGGATGAAGGGGATCCTGGACTCGTCGTCGAGGAAGGCGTCGGTCAGTGACCAGATGCCGTGGCCGGGGATGCCGGCGACGACGTCGACCCCGTAGTTGCGCAGGGTCCGCGCGACGATCTGGCCTCCGGTGAGGACAGGCATGGTGTGCTCCCAATCAGCTTGGGTCGGACGGAGAGATCAGGCGTTCTGACGGGCGGCCCAGGCGAAGCCCTGGGTGCACAGGCGGGTGACGTCCGGGTTCTGCAGGTCGTCGAGATCGTGTCCGACCGCGCTGTAGAAGACGCGGCCGTCGCCCCAGGTCCTGGTCCATGCCTGGGGGATCGTCTTCCCCTCCAGCCAGGGCAGGTGTTCGCCGGTGAAGGTGGACTCGGCGAGGACGTGGTTGTTGGGATCGACCGACATGTAGTACTGCTCGGAGGCGACCCGGAAGTCCCGCACCCCGGCGGTGATCGTGTGGTCGGTGTCCGTGATCGTGACCTCGTACGGGTACTTCACTCCTTCGCCCGCGGGGTGTTCGAGGAAGCTGCCGCCGAGGAGCCAGTGGTACTTGAGGCTGGTGCGGAACGCGGCGGCAGCGCCGTGCCAGGCGGCGATCCCGGTGCCGCTTTCCACCGCGCCCAGCAGGTTCGACTCCTGGGCGGCGGTCAGCCCCTCGGACAGCAGGGCGTTGTTCCAGTTGAGGGCGATGAGGTCGTAGCCGGTGAGGTCGGCGTCGAGCGCGAAGATGTCATGGGTCTCGTCGACGTCGAACCCGAGGTTCTTGAAGATCGGGAGGGCCCATTCCTCGGCCACCTGGTAGGGCTTGTGCCCCGGCCAGCCTCCGTACAGATACAGGACGCGGGTCATGCGCTGCTTCCTCCGCTCGTGCCGGCGAGGGCCGCGGCGCGGCTGCGCAGGCGCTCGGCCACCTCGATCGCGTCACCTTCCGGCGCCGTGGACTTGCGCTCCGGCTTCGCGGCCAGCAGGTACACCAGACCCACGGCCGAGACGACGAGGAAGCCGACGAGCGCGATCCACCGGTCCAGGAGCGGGGTTGCGGAGTCGCCGGTGGGCCAGGCGAGAAGGACCATCCCGAACACTCCGTAGGCCAGGGCCGCCACGTTGACCACGAGACCCCAGCGGCCGAGGGTCCAGGCTCCGGCGGGACGCCAGCCCTTCAGGCGCATCCGCAGCGCGGCCAGTACGACCATCATGAACGCGGCGTAACCGGCGAGCATCTGGAACGCCGCGATCTTGGTGAGGGAGTCGGGCGAGTAGTAGATGAAGACGAAGATCACCAGCGGCAGGACGTTCACAGCCAGCAGCGCGTTCATGGGGACACGGTGCCTGCGGGTGATCTGCGAGAAGACACGGGAGCCCGGGAACATGTCGTCGCGGGCGAAGGAGAAGACGATCCGGCTCGCGGCGGCCTGCTGGCTCATCACACCGGCGATGAAGGACGTGATGATGACCGTGAGCACCGCCTTGGTGCCCACCGTGCCGAGCGAGTTCTGCAGGATCGAGGGGATCGGGTTGGTGTCCTTGCCCGAGAGGATCGAGGCGAGGTCCGGGGCCGCGAGGGCGTAGCCGACGAACGCGAGCAGGGCGGCCACTCCGCCGACGGCCACGGTCAGCTGCATGGCCCGCGGGATGCTGCGGGAGGGGTTGGGGACCTCCTCCGCGATCTCGCCGCACGCCTCGAAGCCGTAGAAGAGGAAGAGCCCGACGAGCGAGGCGAAGATGAAGGCCATCAGGTAGCTGTCGTGGTGGGCGCTGCTGGCCTCGAAGAAGATCGAGAACGAGTTGTGCCGCTCGAAGATCAGCAGGTACAGGCCCACGACGACGATGCCGATCAGTTCCGCCGCGAGTCCGATCTTCGAGATCAGGGCCAGTGTCCTGGTACCGAAGCAGTTGCAGATCAGGCAGACGAGGGCCATGCCGATGGCGATCCACAGCCGCTGGGCGGGGGTGGAGCTGATGGCGGGCGCGTCGGCGGTTCCGGCGAAGAGGCTGGCCACGAAGTCCGAGCTGAAGAGTGCGGTGCTGGTGATGCCGATGGTGATGCAACAGATGTAGGTCCACGCGTTGAACCAGGCGTAGCGCCCGTTCCACAGGCGTCTGACCCATTGGTAGAGCCCGCCCGCGAGCGGGAACTGCGAGACGACCTCGCCGAAGGTCAGCGCGACCAGGAACTGCCCGGCCCCGACGATGCCGATCCAGAAGACGGACGGCCCGCCGGCGGTCGCCAGACCGACCGCGAAGAGGGCCACGACACCCACGAGGGGCGAGAGGTAGACGAAGCCCAGGGCGAAGTTGCCCCACAGGCTGACCTTGCGGTCGAACTTCTGCTCGTAGCCGAGTACGGCGAGCATTTCCGCGTCCGCGGCCGACGAGACGGGACCCGCGGCCCCGCCCGAGGGGCCGCCGGGGGTGGATGTGGGCGCCGCGTGCGCCTCGTTGTCCGTAGCTGACATGACGATCTCCGTGGGTCGAGGGGGACGTGCTCCTTGTCGAACGGCTGCCGTGCCGCGAGGGCGGTCCGGCGTAAGGCTCGATCCGTCACCGCGGATCAGCTCTGCTCGAAGGTGTGGTCGGTCCAGTCGAGGCGGGCCGATCCGTAGCGCGCCGCGCGGACGTCTCCCGAGCGCGCGTGTCCTTCGAAGTTCTCGATGCGTGAGGCCCTGCCGCAGATCTCGCCGAGGCGGGCGCTGGACCCGGCGTCGCCGATCTCCTGGTAGGTCACGGTCTTGAGGTACTTGCCGACCCAGAGACCGCCGGTGTAGCGGGCCGCTCCCAGGGTGGGCAGTACGTGGTTGGTGCCGATGACCTTGTCGCCGTACGCGACGCAGGTCTTGTCCCCGAGGAAGAGGGCGCCGTAGTTGCGCATCCGGTGCAGGGCCTCGCGGGGCTCGGCGGTCAGGATCTGGACGTGCTCGCTGGCGTACTCGTCGGCGAGGGCGTAGGCGGCGTCCAGGTCGGGGACCACGATCACCTCGCCGTGGTCGCGCCAGGCGCGCCCGGCGACCTCTCCGGTGGACAGGTCCGGCAGCAGCTTGTCCACCCAGGCGATGGTCCCGGTGGCCACGTCGTGCGAGGTGGTGATGAGCACGACCGGGGAGTCGGGTCCGTGCTCGGCCTGGGACAGCAGGTCCGTCGCGACCACGAACGGGTCCGCGGTCCCGTCCGCGACGATCAGCACCTCCGTCGGACCGGCGAAGAGGTCGATCCCGACCTCGCCGAAGAGCTGGCGCTTGGCCTCCGCCACATAGGCGTTGCCGGGGCCGGCGAGCATGTCGACTGCGTCGATCGTCTCGGTGCCCAGCGCCAGCGCGGCCACGGCCTGGACACCGCCCATGACGTAGATCTCGTCGGCGCCGGCCAGGTGCATCGCGGCGATGCTGACGGGCGGCGGAGCTCCTCGGTCGGGCGGGGTCGTCGCGGCGACCCGTTCGACGCCCGCGACCTTGGCGGTCAGGACGGTCATGTGCGCCGACGCGGTGAGGGGGTAGCGCCCGCCGGGCACATAGGCGCCGGCGGCGCCGATGGGGATGTTGCGCTGCCCCAGGAACACTCCGGGCAGTGTCTCCACTTCGAAGTCGGTGAGCGAGTCGCGCTGCGCCTGGGCGAAGCCGCGGACCTGCGTCTGGACGAAGCGCAGGTCGTCGAGGACCGTCTCGGGGACGGAGGAGACGACGGAGGCGATCTGGTCGGGCCCCAGTCGGTAGGACTCCGGGCTCCAGTCGTCGAACTTCTGCGACCAGCGACGCACGGCAGCGTCGCCGTTGGCGCGTACGTCGGCGATCACGTCCGCGACGGTCTCGATGATTTCCGGCCGACTGGTCCGCGGGGTCTTCGCGGCGGCAGGAGCCTTGATGGTCTGGTGTGTTGCTGACACTCTGCACTCCTTGCAGGGGTCTTGCCTGCGGGCTTGACCTGAAGTCTGGAGAAACGGGAGGTGGGACGACAGGCGCAGGGTGTGCAATATTGGCCGTGGATACTGCACACACCGAGGTAGTGGCTCATGGCTGAAGTCCTGACTGTCCGCGCCGCTCTGGAGCTGGAGGTGTTCACGCGCACCACGGTGCGGGTGTACGCCGGGGAGAGGAATCTGGACCGCCCGGTGCGCTGGGTGCACACCGGCGAGATCCCGGACATCCACCGCTTTCTCACCGGGCAGGAGATGCTCCTGACTGCCGGCCTCGGCATGGGCGTGACACACCATGAGCAGCGCGCCTTCATCCGGCGGCTCGCGGACGCCCACGCGGCCGTCCTCGTGGTGGAACTGGCCGGGCGTATGTTCGACTCCATGCCGGAGGCCGCCATCGAGGAGGCCGAGGCGGTCGGCCTGCCCCTGGTGGGACTCGCCGACGAGATTCCCTTCGTCGAGACGTCGGCCCAGGTCCACGAGGTGCTCGTCGGCATGCGCGTCAAGCAGCTGATCGCCGAGGAGGCCACCAGCCAGGCGTTCATGGATCTGCTGCTGGCGGACGAGGACTACGTCGGGGTCGTCAGGGAACTGGCCCGCCGCACGGGGCACCCGGTCGTGCTGGAGGACGTCGCCCATCAGATGCTGGCGTACGGCGGCGCGACGGCGAAGGCCGACCGGATCGTGGACGAGTGGAGTGCGCACTCCCGGGCGATCCATGAGCGCCACCCCACGGTCTCGGCGCAGGGTCCCGGGGTTCCGACCGCGCCGGCGGCGTCGTTCCGCGAGGTCGCCCCGTGCGCCCGCCAGCCGGTGGTGCTGCGGGGCGAGTCATGGGGGTGGCTCCATCTGCTGCACGAGGGAGCACGGCCGAGCCCGCCCGAACTGCGCACGCTGGAGCGGGCCGCCGCGGCCATCGCGATCTCGCTGCTGAGCGAGCGGGAGAGCGGCGCCCGCGCGTCCCAGCGCCAGACGGCCCTGCTCAACCGGCTGCTGCTCGGCGACATCACGGGAGAACGGTTCGTGACCCTCGCACTGGCGCTCGGCCAGGACCTGCGCGGGCGGGACCTGGTCGTCGTCACGGCCTGGGCCGGGGACGAGGAGCCCACCAAGGACCACCTCCTCGCACACCTGCTGCAGGAGGCGGGCTGGCCGGCCGTCGTGGGCGACACCGGGGACTTCGACGTGGCGGTCGTGGGCCTGCCCACCCGCGCCGACGCCGGCCATGTGCGCACCCTGCTGGCCGATCACGGGGTACGGGGCGGCATCAGCCGGATCGTGGAGCCGCCGGTGCTGCCCCTGGCGCTGCGCCAGAGCCGCAGTGCGGCGTCCGTCGCCGCCGCGGCCTCGACCGCGGAGGTGCGTCACTTCGACGATCTGGGGGCGCTGCGCCTGCTCGTCGCCCTCTCCGAGGGGCCCGAGCTCCGGCGGTACGTGGAGGACGAGCTCGGGTCGCTGCTGGAGCACGACGCGCTGGCGAAGAACCCTCTGCTGCCCACCCTGCGGACGTTCCTCGACTGCGGTGGCAACAAGGCGCGGGCCGCGGAGGAACTCTTCATCCAGCGGCGTACCCTCTACCACCGCCTCGACAGGCTCTCCGAGATCCTCGGCCTGGACCTCTCGCAGGTCAGCAACCAGCAGCGGCTGCAACTGGCCGTCCGCGGACACGATCTGCTGCGCAAGCCGACACTGCGGCGGACCTGACCGGTGGGCCGGACCTGACCCGCGGGGCCGACCGCCGGGCCTGCGGGACGGGCTTGTTCCCGCAGGCCCAGCCCTCCACGCTGTCAGCTCTTCGTGGCCCGGGCCAGGGACGGGGCGATGCGCAGGGCGTTCGCCCCGATCGTCAGTGCCGGATTGAGTGCCGCGGAGGACGGGAAGAACGACGAATCGGTCACCCAGAGGTTGTCGATGTCATGGCTGCGGCACAGGGGATCGAGCACGCTCTCGGCCGGGTCGTGACCCGCCACGGCCGTTCCGCACATGTGGGAGTTGGTCTCGATCCCCATGCGCTGGGTGAAGATCAGCGGATAGCCGGCCTTGCGGACGGCCCGGGTCACCCGGCGCACGAGTTCGTGGTGGGGCGCCAGGTTGGTCGGCTTCCAGTCGATGAGGATGCGGTCTCCGTCCACGCGTACCCGGTTGTTCCGGGACGGCAGGTCCTCGGTGGTCAGGTAGATGTCGAGACTTCTGGCCGCCATGAGCTCCAGGACCCACGTCGGCGCCCACGGACGCGCGGGCTTGAGCATGGGGGCCTGCAGCTTGCCCAGCATCTGGAGGTTCCCGAGCGGGAAGCGGGTTCCCGGTCCGGCCTCGTAGAAGTCGTTCAGGCCGAGCGTCTTCTGCCACTTCGTGGGGTTGGTCCGCAGGGGGTTCACCCCGACGAAGAACGTGCTGTTGTGGACCATGTAGTTGCGGCCGAGCAGGCCCGAGGAGTTGGCGAGTCCTTGGGGATGCGCGTCGTCGGCCGAACGGAGCAGCAGGGCGGCCGAGTTGACGGCGCCTCCGGCCAGGGCGAAGGACTTGGCGTTGATACGGAGGGTCCGGCCCGCGTACCGTGCCTCGGCGGCGACGATTCTCCGGCCGTCGGCAGAGGTGATGAGACGGGTGATCTCCGCGCCGGTGAGGATCCGCACGCCGTCGCGCAGCGCGGGGAGCAGGATCCGGTTCTCGGCGTCGGACTTCATGCCCGTCTCGTCCGGGCAGCCGTCGGCGGTGGTCACGGCGGCGCGGTCGGCCTGCGTCTCGATGTTCAGGGCGTTCGGGGTGTGAAAAGGGTGCAGGCCCTGTCGGCGCAGCGACCGGGCGAACCGCTCGATCTCCGGCTCGTGCTGGAGCGCCGGGTACGGGTAGGGCTTGGAGCGGGGTGGCTCCGTCGGATCCTCGCCGGTCTGCCCGTGCACCTGGAGCAACTCCTCCATCGCGGTGTAGAAGGGCTCCAGGTCGTCGTAGTCGAAGGGCCAGGCCCGCGAGACGCCTTCGTGGTGTTCGACCTCGGTGAAGTCGCTGCGGCGGAAGCGGGGCAGCATGGCGCCGTAGAAGCGCGTGTTTCCGCCCACCCAGTAGTACACGCCGGGCGCGAACGGCTCGCCGTTGCTGCCGTCGTACCAGTAGCCGGCGTTCTTGTACCGGCCCTTCATGTACATCTCGGCGGGCTGCGAGTTCTCGGGTTCGCGGGGAAGGAAGCGGCCCCGTTCCACGACGAGGACGTCGAGTCCGGAGTCCTTCAGCGCCCAGGCCAGCGAGGATCCGCCCATGCCGGAGCCGACGATCAGGACGTCGGTGCTGATCTCGGCTGCGGTGCCGGGTGAGACGAGGGCTTCGGGCCGGAGCTCCGGGGGTGTGTAATCCTGACGGACCGGGTCGGACATGGGTCGGCATCCCCTTGGAGGTTCGGGTACGGGCTCGGGAGGCGAGAAAACGAGCTCCTGTCGCCATGGTTCTCCGTGAGCCTAGGCAGCGGTAGGGATTCGTCCCATGCACGAGATGGGTAATGACGGCGGACCGAGGCACACAGTGTGTGCACCAGCCCTCGGGCACGGTCGCCGGCTCCGCGGATCGTCCGTCCCGTCGGCCCTGTCACCGGTCTCAGGCGCTCATGGTGTGTAGGGACCCGGCCGTACTTTGCTCACGTCGTGCATGTGCCGGGTGTCCCGGGCGTCCCTAGCGTCTCCAGGAGCCACGGCGCCGATCAGGGCCGCCGGACTCCAGGGAGGCGCAATGACCAGCGAATCGTATGACTATGTTGTCGTCGGGGCGGGCTCGTCCGGCTGCGCGATCGCGGGCCGTCTGTCCGAGGATCCGGACGTCACGGTGGCGCTGATCGAGGCGGGACCGCCGGCCCGGGGCCGCCTCTTCGAGATCCCCGCGCTGTTCTCGCAGCAGCTCAAGACGGCGTACGACTGGGACTTCGAGACGGACCCCGAGCCGCAGCTCGGCGGGCGCCGTGCCTACCTGCCCCGCGGCCGGGTGGTCGGCGGCACCAGCTCGATGAACACGATGCTCTACGTCCGCGGTCACCGCTACGACTACGACACCTGGGAGCGGCTCGGCAACCCGGGCTGGGGGTACGACGACGTCCTGCCGTTCTTCAAGAAGTCCGAGGACAACGAGCGCGGGGCGGACGACTTCCACGGCGTCGGCGGCCCTCTCACCGTCAGCAACCCCCACTCCGTCCATCCGCTGCTCACGGCATGGGTCGAGGCCGCCCAGGACGCGGGCCACAAGTACAACGCGGACTTCAACGGAGCCGAGCAGGAGGGCGTCGGCTACCACCAGGTCACCCAGCGGAACGGTCTGCGCTGCAGCAGCGCGCGAGCGTTCCTGGAGCCGGCCGCGGGGCGCCCGAACCTCACCGTCCTGCCCTCGACGACCGCTCTGCGCCTGAGCTTCGACGGCTCACGGGCCGGCGGCCTGGAGGTCGACCACCTCGGTACCGTCCGGACGATCCGGGTCGACCGTGAGATCGTGCTGTCCCTCGGGGCGTACAACTCGCCCCACCTGCTCCTCCAGTCCGGTGTCGGACCGGCCGACGAGCTGACCGCGGGAGGGATCACCCCGCTGCACGACCTGCCGGACGTGGGCCGGAACATGCAGGACCACACCGGGTGCTTCATCAGCTTCTTCAGCGAGACGGAGCCGCTGCTCGGCCCGGACACCTCGCGAGAGGAGGAACTCCTGCGTCGGGAAGGCATGGGACCGATGGCCTGGAACGAGACCGGCGGCTTCTTCAGCTCCAGCGACGACGTCCCCGCGCCCGACATCCAGGTGCATGCCGCACTGGGCATCGTCCGTGACGAGGGGCTTGCCGCCCCGTTGGAGCCCGGAATGTCCTTCGGTCCGTACGTGGCGCGGCCCGCGAGCCGCGGCGCGGTGCGGCTGCGGCACTCCCACCCCTACGCCAAGCCGCGCATCTTCCACAACTACCTCGCCGACCCCGACGACCGCCGACGGCTGCGGGAGGGCGTCCGGCTGTGTATGCGCATCGCGCGCGAGCAGCGGCTGACCTCCCTGCTGCAGGCGGACCTGCGTGCGGCCGCCGATGTCGGACTCGCCCCCGTCTCGGACCGCGACCAGGACATCGACGACTTCATTCGCACGCAGTCGTTCTCGTTCTACCACCCGTCGGGCACCTGCATGATGGGCAAGGTCGTCGACCATGAACTCCGCGTGCGGGGACTCGAGAACGTCCGCGTGGCGGACACGTCGATCATGCCGACCCTCGTCACCGGGAACACCAACGCTCCCGCCATCATGATCGGGGAGAGGGCCGCCGCGTTCATCCGGGCGTCGGCCGGGTGAAGCCGGCGCTCCCGCTCGCCCCAGCCGCCGTCACCGGACCGGTACGAGGCACGGAGGCCCGTCGGGCGGTGTGCGCGAGTCCGTCACACGGTCCGGACGACGGTGCCGCCGGCTTCCAGTGCGGCGACTTCGCCGACATCCGCCGTGGTGTCGGTGACGAGGGTGTGCAGGACGGCCGCCGGGCCGACGTAGGCGTAGGCGGTGTGGCCGAGTTTGCCGGCGTCGGCGGCGGCGATCACGCGGCGGGAGGAGGCGATGCTCGCCTTCTTCACCGCCGCGTCGTCGAGGTCGTACGCGGTGAGACCGTCCGCCGCGGTCAGCCCGCAGCAGCCGATGACGGCGGTGTCGAAGCGCAGGGCGGCCAGGGAGGCGAGGGTGAGGGGGCCGATGAGGGCTCCCTCGGCGGCGCGAGGCTGGCCGCCGGGTACGACCAGGGTGGCCGGGCCGGGTGTCTCGCCGAACAGGTGGATGGCCTGCAGGGACAGCGGCATCACGGTGACGGGCCGCTCGCGCAGGAGGCGGGCGACCTCCAGGCAGGTGGTGCCGCTGTCCAGCAGGACGCTCTCGCCGTCGGCGATGAGCGCGGAGATCTCGGAGGCGATCCGGCGTTTGGCGTCGACCGCCTCGTGGGCGCGCAGCGCGAAGGGGGGCTCCTCGCCCCGGAGCAGCAGGGTGCGCGCCCCGCCGCGGACGCGTTCGAGGACACCCTGGGCGGCGAGGACGTCGAGGTCGCGCCGGATGGTCATCTCCGAGGCGCCGGTCAGCTCCGCCAGCTCCTGGACCGTGGCCCGTCCCGAGTCCCTGACGACCTTCGCGATCAGCCCATGGCGGTCTGCGTTGCTCATACCGCGATTGAACACCACCTGTGATATGAACAATAATTTTGTTCATAACGGCAATTCACGAACACTAGAAATGTTCGTTACGCTGGTCGGCATGGAACGTTCCCTGCGAGCCGCCCGCGTGGCGACCTATGTCTACTTCGTCCTGTACGGCACCCTGCTGGGCACCTGGGTGGTGCACATCCCCGCGATCGAGGAACGCGTCGGCATCAGCCACGCCGCGCTCGGCGGCCTGCTGGTGGTGCTCGGGCTCGGGGCTTTCGTAGGGATGCAGGTGGCGGGTCCGCTGACCGACCGCCTCGGCACCCGTGTCGTGGTGCCCGCCGGCGGTGTCCTCTGCGGCACGACCCTGTTCCTGCCCGGTCTCGCCCACGATCCGTGGACGCTGGCCGCCGCCCTGCTGGTCTTCGGCCTCTGCAACGGCTGCCTCGACGTGAGCATGAACGCCCACGCCGTGCACGTGGAGAAGGCGTACGGCCGCCCCGTCATGTCCGGCTTCCACGCCACGTTCTCCGTCGGCGGTGTCCTCGCCGCACTCGCCGGAGCGGGCGCCGCGAGCGCCGGCCTGCACCCGGCCGCGAGCATGGCCGCCATCGGGGCCTTGGGCGTCGTGATCACCCTGACCTCGGCCCGTTCCCTGCTGCCTGCCGCTCCCGCCGTCGACAGCCCCAGCTCCACGGAGGAGACGGGGACGTCACCGGCCGTCGAGCACAGCGGCACCACGGGCCGGGTCTGGTTGCTGGCCGTCCTGGCGCTGATGGCCATGCTGTGCGAAGGCGCCGCCCACGACTGGAGCGTCCTGCACCTGAAGGACGTCCTGGGCGCGTCCGCCGGCACGGCGGCCTTCGCGTACGGCACCTTCGCCGCGGCCATGACCATCGGCCGGCTGCTCACCGACCGCCTCGTCACCCGGCTCGGTTCCGTGGCGATCCTGCGCTACGGCGCGGCCATGGCCGCCGTCGGCAGCACACTCGTGGCCCTCGGCCCGTGGATGTGGACCGCGTTCACCGGCTGGGCACTGTTCGGCCTGGGCCTGTCCGGGTGTGTACCGCAACTGTTCAGCGCGGCCGGGCACGCCGACCCCTCGGCGGCCGGTGCCAACGTCTCCCGCGTCGCCGGACTCGGCTACGTCGGCATGCTCGCCGGCCCTGCCGTCATCGGCTGGCTGACCCACCTCGTCGCCCTCAACCACGCCTTCGTCCTGTTGACCCTGCTGTGCGTGACGACCGCCGTGGGCGCCCGCGTCCTGCGCACCGACCCCGTCCTCGTCCGTCAGGGCGAGAGGGAGGCCGACCGCACCCGCGAGCGCGAGACGTCAGCCAGCAGCCCATGACCGCTTGTGCGGCACGGTCCCTGACAACCGTGCCGCACAAGCCCTTCCCTCCCCGGTCACCAGGGCCGGGAAAAGCCCTCAGCCTGACCGAAGGAGCCCCGATGTCCGAGTCCCCCGCAGTGCCCGCCCGCGGCCGTGTCGGTGTCATGCTGCCGCTCGACCTCCCCGTCGGCGAGGTGCTGCCCTATGTCCGGCGTGCCGAGGAGCTGGGGTTCGACCAGGTCTGGGTCGTGGAGGACCTCGGCTGGCGCGGCGGTGTGGCCCAGGCCGCAACGATCCTGGCCTCCACGACGAACCTCACCGTCGGGATCGGCATCATGCCCGCCGGCGCCCGCAACGTGGCCTTCGCCGCGATGGAGCTGGCCACCCTCGCCCAGCTCCACCCCGGCCGGCTCATCGCGGGCATCGGCCACGGCATGCCCGCCTGGATGCGCCAGGTCGGGTCCTGGCCCGCCAGCCCCCTGACGCTCATCAAGGAGTACGCGAGAGCACTCCGCCTGCTCATCGCCGGCAAGCCGGTTCCCGCGAACGGCCGGTACGTACGCTGCGAGGGCGTGGTCCTGACCGAGATCCCGGACATCGTCCCCCCGGTGATTCTCGGCGTCCGCGGCCCCAAGTCGCAGGCCGTCGCGGGCGAGGTCGCCGACGGTCTCCTCCTGGCCGAGCCCGCCGCACCCGGCTACATCAAAGCGTCGCTGCGCAACCTGGGTGCCTCCGCCTCCGCGAACGCCCCGGAGATCGTCGTCTACGACGCCGCGGCCGTGGACGACGCCGAAGAAGCCGCCCTGGCCCGTGTCCGCACCGTCCTGGAATCGGTCGGTGAGCCGCAGTGGGCCGCGCACATCGACCCCCTGCCCTTCGCCGAGGAACTGCGCGCGCACCGCGCCGCCAGCCCCGACGCCCAGCACTTCGCCCGGACGATGCCCGCCGACTGGATCCGCGCGTTGAGCATCGCCGGCACCCCGGCCCAGGCCCGCGCGGCGATCGATGCGCGCCACGCCGCCGGCGCGACCAGCGTCGTTCTCGCCCCGGCGGGCCCCGACCGCCTGGCCGCACTGGACTCGCTCGCCCGCGCCCTGCCCCACCGGCACTGACCCGAACGCCCCGCGACCGCAAGGGAACCGACCCTCATGTCCACCGACCGCCGCCGCATCGTGCTCTTCGACCTCTTCGGGGTCATCGCCCGCCACCAGCGCCCGGGCGCCCTGGAGAAGATGGCCGCCCGCTGCCAGGCCTCCGCCGACGCCTTCACCACGGCCTACTGGACCCACCGCCCGCCCTACGACGCCGGCCGGCGGACCGCGTCCGCGTACTGGACCGACGTGCTGTCCGCGCTGTCCCGGCCCGCCGACGCCGACACGATCGAGGAGCTGCGGCTCACCGACATCGACAGCTGGTCCCGCGTCGACGACCGCATGGTCTCCTACGTACGGGACCTGCGGGACCGCGCCCGGGTCGCCCTGCTGTCCAACATCCCGGCGGACCACGCGGACGCCTTCCTCGCCGCCCAGTCCTGGCTGCACGACCTCGACCACGTGGCGTTCTCAGGGAAGATCGGGGCGGCCAAGCCCGACCCGGCCGCCTTCCAGTACTGCGTCGTCGCCCTACAGTCCGCGCCCGCAGACTTCCTCTTCGTCGACGACCGCGAGGAGAACGTCCACGCGGCACAGGCGGTCGGCCTGAACGGGCACGTCTTCCAGCGCCAGGATGAACTCGCGGCCGTCATTGATGCGTGGCTGCCGGCCCGCTGAACACCTCCACCGGAACCACTCGGCGGCCGCACCGTTCACGGTGCGGCCGCCGAGTGGTTCCGGTGGAGGTGTCAGTCCACGTTCACCATCTTCCACAGCTGGCTGTCGGCGTTCGTGTCCGTGGACTGGACGAGCTGAGTCCCTCCGGAGGACACGGTGAGCAGCTTGCTGCTGTTCATGTTCTTGATCTTGTAGTACCCGTTGCCGGCGGCGACCAGTGTCCAGTGCTGGTTCACACCGTTGTTGTCGGTCCACTGGACGATGCCGGCGCCGTCCGTGGTGAGCCCGTCCTTGACGTCCAGCAGTTTGCCGGTGTCCTGGCTGACGATCTCGTAACTGCCGTCACCCACCGGGACGTACCGCCAGCGCTGGTTCTGGGCTCCGTTGTCGCTCCAGTGGATGATGTTCGCTCCGTCGGCGTTGGATCCGCCGTTGATGTCGACCGCCTTGCCGCTGCTCTTGTTGAGCATCTTGTAGAAGGCGTTCTTGGCGGGGAAGGAGATGTGGGCGAACGCGTCCAGTGCGCAGACGGTGTTGGAAGAGGACGCGTTCTTCGTTCCGGTGCACACGATCTTGATCGTGTGGGGGCCGGCGGCGAGATCCGTCTTCTCGAACAGTGGCACCTGCTTCGTCACCGTCGAGGCGTAGGCGTCGATACCCGCCTGTGCGAGGGCGCCGTCGAGGTAGACGTCCACCTTGCCCATGTTCGGCTGCTTCATGCCGAGGTAGCGGATGCCCGTGCCGGTGAAGGAGTACTCGGCGGAGTTGCCCGAGGCGCTCGTGAACTTCTCGGACCCGCCGAAGTCCTGCGTGTCGTTCCAGTTCGACCAGCCGGCCGAGTAGGTCACGCTCGCGGCCTTGTCGTCGACGTAGGCCCAGCGTTGCCGCACCAGCGCCTTCGACGCGGCGGACGCGTTGCCCTGTGCGTCCACGACGTAGAGGCGGTAGTCACCGGCCGTCCCGGGAACGGCGATAGCCGTCGCGGTTCCGCTCGCCTTGGTCATCGTGGGACCGACAGCGAACGTGGTCGTACCGGACGGAGCGAGCCAGAGGGTCTTGGTCGAGTCACCCGTGCCGCGGACGGGAACGGACGACACACCCTTGCCGGCGAAGGTACTGGCGGGCAGCACGTAGTCCTGCAGGGCCACCCTGCTCCGGGGGACGAGATCCTTGTATGCGTCTTCCAGGCCCGCGTCCAGGGCGATGCCGTACGCCTCGGAGGGCCACACGTTGTCCGAGTACGCGCGCACGTCCTGGATGGTGCTGGACGTGACGGTCTGGTCGAAGATCTTGTTGACGGTGCCGTAGGTGTTGGTGATCGTCAGGTCCTTCTGGCGGCCCCATTCGCCGGAGTGGATGGTGGACGTGAGACCCGGGTCCACGTCGAGCACGTTGTCGTGGAAGTTGATGCCGGCGGAGCCTTCATCGGGGTGGATGCCGTACTTGTGGCCGGCCGGAACACCCTGCATGTAGTTGCCGCTGATCTCCGTTCCCGGCTGCTTGCCCAGCGTGTAGATGGGACCTGCGTCGGCGAGCGTCTGCATCGTGTCGACGATCTCGTTGTACCTGATGGAGTTGTTCTTCGCCGTGGTGGTCGGCGTGCCGGGCACGACCGAGTCCGAGTCTCCGTTGAAGTTCCACCAGCCCCAGCCGAGCGAGATGCCCGCCCACGGGGACTTCTCGATCCGGTTGTGCTCCACGGCCAGTGATTCGACGAAGTACGCCGACACGGGGTTGGAGCCGTTGAACAACACCGCGCTGTCGTAGATGTAGTTGTTCCTGACGGTGATGTTCTTGCAGACACCCTCGACGTTCACCGGGTACTTCTCGTGGTTGGTCGAGGTGTGGTCCCCGATGTACACGTGCTGCGGGTGACCCACGGTGATGGCGGACCCGGCGATGTCATTGACGTAATTACCGGTCAACTGCGAGTCGGTCACGTCGTTGGCCAGGGTGATCCCGTCGGCACCGGTGTGCTGCACTGTGTTGCGCTGCAGGCTGATCCCGTCGGCGTTCTCGATCTGGATCATCGCCGGGTGCAGGTCGACGTTGCGGTACGTGAAGGCGTGGAAGTTGTCATCCGCGAACACGTTCGCGCTGACGTTGCCCTGCTGGCCCTGCCGGAAGACGGAGTCCCCCACCTGGACCAGGTTCCAGTCGGAGTGCTCGACCGTGAGCCCCGAGAACGTGATGTTCCGCGCGTGGTCGGTCCTGGACGCGCCGGCGATCTTGAGGACGGTGGACACGTTGTTCGGCGCGAAGACGTCCGCCGTCGTCATGTCCTCGGAGCTGGACTTGTAGTAGTACACCGTGTCGGTGGTCTTGTTGAAGTAGAACTCGCCCGGCTGGTCCAGGAACTCGTATGCGTTCATGAACGTCTGGGTACCGGTGGCCTGGAAGTCGCCGTTGAACGCGAACTGGGCTATCGCCGCGCCCGGCTGCTGGAACTTGGCCACGCGGTTGGCCCCGTCCGAGCTGGTGGTGACCTCCCTGACGCCCACGATCGCCGTGGTCCAGGTCGTCGCCGTCTTGATCTCCACGTCGTCCTGGTTGGACGCGATGGCCGGCAGCGCGGAGAGGCTGTACTTGGCCGCGTCGCACGCCTCACCCGTCTCCCAGGCCCAGGAGGGCAAGGGGGTCTGGACCTTGTAGTTCTCCCCGTAACATCCGGCCGAGCTGATCGTCTTCGAGGCCATCTCGGCGCGCTTGCCGTTGACGTAGAGAGCGCGGAGCTTGTTGTCGCGGTTGAGAGTGGCCTTCCAGATGTTCCCGCTGTGCTGTGTCCAGCCGGTGACCGGAACGCCTCCGTCCAGGACCGGCTTCTCGCTCTGATAGGCGGCGTAGACGACTCGGTACCCGTTCGTTCCGGAGTCGGCCGAGGTGAAGTTGATGGTGCTGCTCACCGGGTAGGTGCCGCCCCGGAGATAGACGTTGATGTCTCCGGTCATGTCGTCGTTGACCGTGCGCACGACGTCCCGGGCGTGCTGCAGGGTCTTGAACGGCGCCGAGATCGTCCCGGAGTTGGTGTCGCTGCCGCTGGGGGAGACGTAGTACGTCGCCTGGGTGGCGGCCGCGGCCGGGGTCGGCGTGGTGAGGGAGGTCAGCAGAGCGGCGGAGACCGCCGCCGCGAGTGTCGCCGGCAGGAGACGGCGGACGGAGGAGGCGGGGTGTCTGCCTCTCCTGGTGGTTCTGGTGCTCGGACTGGTGTACATGGGGCGGCTCCACGGGGGTGCTGGTGTTCGGTTGATGCGGTCCAGGGAGTTGTTGTCACGGGTTGGTCGGATCACTCAGCGCTTAGGCTCTGAGGGTTTCGGGGCGGGCGACCGTCGCCGCCCGCAGTGGGCACGTCGGCCCTGATCAGGGCCTGTGCACGCAGTTCGTCCCACAGTCCGTCGGGGATGCGCTGGGCGTGCAGTTCGACGTTGCGCCGGACCTGTTCCGGGGAACGCATGCCCAGGGTGACGTTGACGACGGCGGGGTGTGCGAAGGGGAAGGCGATGGCGGCGGCCGGCAGCGTGGTGCCGTACCGCTCGCAGACCTCGGCGATGGCCAGGGCCCGCTGCACGAGGTCGCTCGGGGCGTCCTGGTAGTCGTATTTCATACCCTCGGCTGGCCTGTCCTGGGAGAGCAGGCCGGAGTTGAAGACGCCGACCGCGACGACGCTCTTGCCGTGGGCCTGCGCGGCGGGCAGGACGTCGTCGAGGGCGGACTGGTCGAGCAGCGTGTAGCGCCCGGCCAGCATCACCACGTCGGCGGCGGTCTCGCGCAGGAAGCGGGCGAGCATGGCGGACTGGTTCATGCCGGCGCCGATCGCGCCGATCACTCCCTGGTCGCGCAGTTCGGCCAGGGCGGGCATGGCCTCGTCGGCGGCCTGTTGCCAGTGGTCGTCGGGGTCGTGGAGGTAGACGATGTCGAGGCGGTCCAGGCCGGTGCGCTCCAGCGTCTCCTCCATGGAGCGCAGTACGCCGTCGCGGCTGAAGTCCCACTGGCGGCGCAGGTCGTCCCGGACTACGAACCCGTCGCTGTCGACCCCGGTGGGGTGTTCGTTGGGGACGAGGAGCCGGCCCACCTTGGACGAGACGACGTACTCGTCGCGGGGCCGCTCGCGCAGGGCGGCGCCGAGCCGGCGTTCGGAGAGGCCGAGGCCGTAGTGGGGAGCGGTGTCGAAGTAGCGGACGCCCGCGTCCCAGGCGGCGTCGATCGCGGCCGACGCGGCCTGCGGGGCGGTCACCCGGTACAGGTTGCCGATCACCGAGGCGCCGAAGCCGAGCTCGGTGACGGCGACCGGCGTGTGGTGGATCTTCCGGTGGTGCAAGACGTGCTCCTGGGGACAGGGGTGGGGGACACCGGTCAGCGTCGGACGTGGGCCGAGCCGCCGTCGATGAGCGCTTCGACCTCGGACAGGGTGGCCATGGAGACATCGCCGGGAGTGGTCATGACCAGAGCACCGTGGGCCGTGCCGTAGGCGAGGGCACGTTCCAGGGAGTGACCGGCGAGCAGGCCGTGGATCAGTCCGGCGGCGAAGCCGTCGCCGGAGCCGATGCGGTCCAGGACGTGCAGTCCGGGCATGCGGGGACCGGGCACGTAGCCCGTCTCGGCGGACCAGGCGGCCGAGCTCCAGTCGTTCACACCCGCCGAGGGAACCTCGCGCAGGGTCGTCGCGAGCACCCCCGCACCGGGCAGCAGGTCGGCGACCGCGGCAAGCGCGTCCGGCACCTCGTCGGCCGCGAACCGCACGGCGCCCGGATGCTCGCCCGCGAGGCCGAGGGCACCCACTACTACCTCGGCGTGCCGGGCCAGGCGCAGGTCGACCTCGCGGGCCCGCTCCGGTCCGCCGCGGTCGGCCCAGAGGCTGGAGCGGTAGTTGGGGTCGTAGGAGACGGTGACACCGTGCCGGCGCGCGGCCGCCATGGCCTCGTCGGCGACGTCGACCGTGGTCTCCGACAGGCCCGCGAAGATCCCACCGGTGTGGAACCAGCGTGCCCCGGCCGAGAACACCGTGTCCCAGTCCACGTCGCCCTTGCGTAGCTGGGAGACGGCGGTGTGGGCGCGGTCGCTGACGCCGAGCGCGCCGCGGATGCCATAGCCGCGCTCGACGAAGTTGAGACCGTTGCGGGCGGTGCGGCCGATGCCGTCGTCGGGCATCCAGCAGATCATCGAGGCGTCGACCCCGCCCTGGAGGATCAGGTCCTCCACGAGGCGTCCGACCGCGTTGTCCGCCAGCGCGGTGACGACGGCGGTGCGATGTCCGAAGCAGCGGCGCAGGCCTCGTACGACGTTGTACTCGCCGCCGCCCTCCCACACCTGGAAGCTGCGGGCGGTGCGGATGCGGCCCTCACCGGGGTCGAGGCGCAGCATGACCTCGCCGAGGGCGATCACGTCGGCCATGGCATGCTCCGCTCCACGGCTTCGGCGGTCAGCCGGCGGATCTCCGCGTAGTCGCCGCTCTTGAGGAGGTCGGGTGTGGCCATCCAGCTGCCGCCAACGGCGAGGACCGCCGGTTCGGAGAGGTAGCCGGGCAGAGCGGCGGCGTCGATCCCGCCGGTCGGCATGAACCGCACCCCGGGGAAGGGCGCGGCGAGTGCCCGCAGCATCGCCCGGCCGCCGAGCGGTTCGGCGGGGAACAGCTTGACCGTGTCGATGCCCGCCTTGACCGCGCGCATCAACTCGGTGGCGGTTGCCACGCCTGGCGCGACCGGGATGCCCAACGCCCTTGCCGCGTCGATGACTTCGTCGTCGAGGCCGGGCGAGACGAGGAAGCGTGCCCCGGCCGCAACGGCCCGCTCCGCCTGCTCGGCGGTCAGCACCGTACCGGCGCCGACGATCAGACCGCCTTCGGCGGCCATCGCCTTCACTACCTGCTCGGCGTCCGGGGTGCGGAAGGTGACCTCCGCGCAGCGGGCGCCGCCCGCGGACAGCGCGCGGGCCAGCGGGGCGGCCGTGGTGGGGTCGGGCACGGTCAGGACCGGCACGATCAGCGCCTCGGCGAGCAGGTCGGTGAGGTGGGCGGTCATCGGCCCAGCCATCCGCCGTCGACCGGGAGGACGGTGCCGTGGACGTAGGCGGCCGCGTCCGAGGCGAGGAACACGGTGGCGCCGCCGAGGTCGTCGGCGCTGCCCCAACGCGCGGCCGGGATCCGGTCCAGGATCGCCTTGCTGCGCGCCGGGTCGTCCTGCAGAGCCTGGGTGTTGTCGGTGGCGATGTAACCCGGCGCGATGGCGTTGACGTTGACGCCGTGCGGCGCCCACTCGTTGGCCAGCGCCTTGGTGAGACCGGCGACGCCGTGCTTGGCGGCGGTGTAGCCGGGGACGGTGATGCCGCCCTGGAAGCTCAGGAGGGAGGCCGTGAAGATGACCTTCCCCCGGCCACGCGCCACCATCGACGCGCCGACCGCGCGGGCCAGCGTGAACTGGGCGCTCAGATTGACCTGGAGGACCAGGTCCCAGTCCGCGTCTGGGTGTTGTGCCGCGGGGGCCCGGCGGATCGTGCCGGCGTTGTTGACGAGGATGTCCACCGGGCGCTCCCGGCCCGCGAGGTCGGCGCCCAGGGCCCGGACGGCCTCGGGGTCGGCGAAGTCGGTACGAATCGCCTCGAAGGTACGGCCGGCGGCGGTGACGTCCTTCTCCACCGCGCTGCCGGACTCCTCCAGCGAGGCGCTCACCCCGATGACGTCGGCGCCGGCCTCGGCGAGCGCGTGAGCCATGGCCCGCCCGATCCCGCGCCGGGCGCCGGTGACGACGGCGAGCCGTCCGGTGAGGTCGAAGGCGTTCATACGGCGGCCTCCTGAGCCTCGTCGGTGCAGTCCACCAGGATCTTCATCACGTTGCCGCCGCCCTCCAGCGCCTCGAAGGCGGCCGGTGCCTGGGTGAGCGGCACGACCTTGCTGATCAGCCGGTCGGCGGGAATGGTGCCGTCGGCCACCAACGCCACCGCCTTCTCAAAGTCGGAGCGGTCGTACAACCGGGCCCCGACGAGGGTGAGTTCGCGCCAGAAGAAGCGGTGCAGGTTCACCTCGCGGAAGCGGGAGTGGATCGCGACCAGGCACAGCCGGCCGCGCACGCCGAGCACCTCGACCGCGGTGTCCATGCCTCCCGCGGCGCCGGACACCTCGAAGGCGACGTCCGCGCCCGCGTCGCCGGTCCACTCACCGACCAGCTCGGCCAGGTCCTTGGCGGCCGGGTCCCACACGGTCAGCCCCAACTCCCGGGCGAGCAGCCGCCGATGGGCGCTCAGCTCCACCACCCGCACGTCCCCGCCGGCGGCCTGCGCGACCAGCGCGATCAGGACGCCGACCGGGCCACCGCCGACCACGACGACCCGCTCGCCCTCGCCCACCCCGGCGCGGCCGACGTCGTGCACCGCGACCGCGGTGGGCTCGACGAGCGCGGCCCGGTCCAGCGGGAGCGACTCGGGCAGCCGTATGAGAGTGGAGGCGGGCACGGTCCAGCGCTGCTGCATGGCACCGGGGGAGTCGATGCCGATGAAGTCCAGGTGCTGGCAGATGTGCTGGTGGCCGCCCTGGCAGGCCGGGCAGGTGTCGTCCCAGCGCAACGGCATCACGGTGACCGCGTCACCGGGTGCCCAGCCCTCGACGTCCGGGCCCACCCGGACCACCCGTCCGGACATCTCGTGCCCGAGGACGGCGGGCGCGGTGACGCGGGCGTCCATGTCGCCGTGGAAGATGTGCAGGTCGGTACCGCAGATACCGACGTAGGCGGGGGCCAACTCCACCTCACCGGGTCCCGGCGGCGCGCTGAGGGCAGGGGCCGTGTCCAGGGTGCGGGCGGACAGATAACGGGCGGCTAGCGTCATGGGGGTCAGGGTCCCTTCGGCGCGGATCGGTGCCGGTGGATGCCGAGTGGCTCGGCATCCGTGGCTGTGTGTCCCGCGCTGGTTTCGTGCGGTGGAGTGTCGTTCCGCGGCGGTGGCTCCAGCCGCGGGAGGGGAGCTGATCAGATCGCCCGGGTGGCGGTGTCGCCCTCTCCGGCGCCGGTAGGAAGGCCGTAGAACGCGGTCGCGGTGCCGGCGAGGAGCGCGTGGACTTCGCTGTCGCTCCAGCCGGTGAGTAGTTCGTCCACGGTGGCGGCCCACCGGTTCCAGCCGCCGGCGAGGTTGGCGACCGGCCAGTCCGAGCCGAACATCAGCCGCTCGGGCCCGAAGGCGGAGACCAGTACGTCCCAGGCGGGGCGGATGTCGGCGGTGGTCCAGTGGGCGTGGTCGGCCTCGGTGATCAGCCCCGAGACCTTGCAGACCACCTGCGGGTGTGCGGCCAGTTGCCGCATTCCGCGTTCCCAGTCCGCGATGTCCTGCCGGGCGATGTCCGGCTTGCCCGCGTGGTCGAGTACCTGGGGCAGCTCGGGGAAGCGTTCCGCGAGCCGGGCCGCCTGGTCGAGCTGGTGGTCGCGGACGAGCACGTCGTAGCGCAGTCCTCGATCCCGGACCGCCTCCAACCCGCGTTCCACGTCCGGGCGTTGCAGCCAGTCGGGGTCGGTCTCGCCCTGGACGAGGTGCCGCAGGGAGCGCAGGTACCCGCCACCCGGCCCGGCGAGCAGCTGGTCGAGCACGCCACCGATGGCCGGGGACGTGAGGTCGGCCCAGCCGACCACGGCCTGGATCAGAGCCTCCCGCTCGGCGAGTTCGAGCAGGTCCTCGGTCTCGGCGACCTCCGCGATGCACTGGACGACAACGGTGCCGTGCAGCCGCCGGCCCGCGATCGGGCGGGTGGCCGTGGAGCGCAGGTCATCGGGGGTGAAAGTGCGGCGGATCGATGCCACGCCGGGGTCGTCCAGCCAGGGCTGCGGACGGTGTGCGAGGTCCCAGAGGTGGTGGTGCGCGTCGACAAGCACGGGTGCGTTCACGAGGTGATCCAAGTCGGGTCGGGCTGGTGCGGGCCGGGTCAGGCGGTGGCGTCGTCGTCGAGCGAGCTGAGGTGCCAGACCTCGGGGAGCTCGGTCCACTGGCGTCCCTCGCCCCGGTCGGGGAAGGGCTCCTGGCACGGGTCGGTGAGCGTCCACCAGCGCTGGGTCTCGGGGTCCGCGTCGATGGACGCCATGTCCGCCTCGAAGTCCTCGCCGTGGTACTCCATGTAGGCGAACAGCACGTCACCGTGGAGGTAGATGCTGTAGTTACGGATGTTCGCCCGGCGCAGAGCGGCTTCGACTCCGGGCCATACGGCCGAGTGGAGCCGGAGGTACTCCTCGCGGTGTTCGGGGCGGAGCCTGATGGTCTGGGCGATGCGCTTCACGCCGATTCCCCTTTCGTCTCGGTGGAGTGCGAGCCCGCGGAGGGCCGGTCGGCCGCAGCGTCGAACGGCGTGCGATAGCTGGGAGTGCGCGTGCGCAACCCCAGCCGCAGGGTGAGCCGAATACGCGTGGAGGCGGGCAGATGGACCGTCAGGAACGCACTGTCACACGGGACAGTGGCCTCGGAGATCACCGGCTCGGTGTGTCCGTAGTCGTACAGGTCTCCGATCCAGCCGTCGTCCGCGCAGGTCGTGTACCGGACGCCGGTGATGGTGTGCTCGGCGAAGGCGCCGGCCTGGACGACGACCGTGCGGTCGGTGCCGGGGGAGAGATTGACCAGCTCGACGGTGGTCGCCTCGGGATCGATGGAGGTGACCAGGGCGGCGACGTCCGTCGGCAGACCCGCCCGGCGGGCGTCGGCGTCGTGGTAGCGCAGCCTCGCCTGCTGCAGGCCCCCGTTGTACAGGACCTGCGGGCCTCCCCAGGTCAGCTGCACCAGGGCCTCGGTGGCCACCGGGTTGCACTGCTGCCACACGTGGATGTCCGCCTCCGGCACGTCCAGGTCGCCGTAGCGGTCGATGCGCCGCAGCCGGTGCCGGACCTGGGCCTGGGCCGCCGCGAGGATCCGCTCCGGATAGCCGGGGTCGTCACCGGCGAGGAAGGCGAACCACGCCTTCTCGTGACCGGACTCCTCCTTGGCACGGAACGGCCGTACGGTGCGCCAGTCGATGCCGTCGGCCTCGCGCAGCCGCTCCAGCCGGGCGCGGTCGGCCTCCGAGGAGGTGTGGTGCCACAGGGCAACCGGAACGGGGGGCGTGGCCGGGTTGTAGTCGAACCAGCCCGAGTCGTTGTGCCGGAACGGCAGGTGGAGCGTGGGCGTGTCGCGGTCCGGGCCGAGTTCCGCCACCCACTTGGAGGGCAGGCTGGAGTCCGCCTCCGTGTTGGGCATGACCTTGCCGCGGTCGATCAGGGCGTCGAGCGAAGTCGCGACCATGGAGAGGTAGTCGTCGTCCCCGGTGACCGTCGCCGCCGCGAGCGCCGCCACACAGGCCGCGTGGCCGACGCTGTGCCAGCCGTGCGGCCAGGACCAGCCGTAGTGGCCCCCGTACCAGCGGCCTTCCAGCAGACTGCCGACGACCCCGTCCGGGCCGACGTTGTCCGGGATCAGTCCGCCCTGTTCCCGGGTGCGCTCGCGCCAGGCGCCCACGTACTCGACGATCCAGTCGCGGTAGCGCTCCTCGCCGGTCAGGATCCAGGCGTTGAGCACCAGTCCGGCCGCCGCGAGGTTGAGCGCGGTGTCGCCGACGCCCATCCGGTCCCGCATCTGGTCACCGAGCCGCGGGTCCGCCGACAGCGGGAAGGGTCCGTCGGCGGCCTCGGGCAGCCAGTCGAGCGGGAAGCCGTAGGTCTCGGCCTCCTTCTGTAGCCAGGGGTACACGTCTGCGTCGAACAGGCCGGTGCGCTCGGGGTCGCTGCCGTTGTGCGGGCGAGTGATGATGCGGTGCTCGGGGTCGTAGTTGCCCTTGGCGGGGTCGACGTACAACTCGGCGAAGCGCAGCGCGCGTTCGGCCCAGCGGTCCGGGGCGGCCATGCACAGGAAGTAGAGCAGCAGCAGGCTCTCGCCCTGGTGGAACCAGTCGTAACCGCGCTCGTACTCGTCGCGCAGCATGTCCAGTTCGGTCAGCTGCCGGGTGACGCCCTCCCAGTGCCGCTCGCTGGCGGGCAGGAGGTCGTCGGCGCCGCCGAGGAGGTACAGCTGGGGCCAGTTGAAGAAGACCTCGTAGAAGTCGTCCACACCGTCGCGGCTGGTGAGCCGGTCGTTGTAGTTCAGCCGTCCGTCGGGGCCGGTGAAGCTGTGCTCGAAGCGGCGCCAGGCGTGGTCGAGCAGCTCAAACAGCGAGCGCTGGGCGACCGCCCAGCCGGGGGGTTCGAGGAGCGGCACCGTGGCCTGGACATCTGGCGCGGTTGCAGGCCGGTCGGCGTCCGGGGTGTCGTCGCCGGAAACGTGGGGCTCAGGGCTGAAGGGCATGAGGGCTGTCACTCCTTGGTGGCGCCGGCGAGCATTCCGCTGACCAGGAAGCGCTGGGCGAACAGGAACACGACGAGCACCGGTGTGATGGCCACCAGCGTCGCCAGTGCCAATTGCGGGCGTTCGATCGCGAGGGAACCGACGGTCGGGTTGAACGACGGCACATTGCTGAGCAGGCTGCCGACGCCCACCTGGATCGGCATCTGGTCGCTCTCGGGGAGCATCACGTACGGCAGGAAGTAGTTCGTCCAGTTGGCGACGAAGCTGAAGAACCCGACCAGTGCGATGACGGGGGTCGCCAGCGGCAGGGCCACATGGCGGAAGACGCCGAACTCGGAGCAGCCGTCGATCCGTGCCGCGGCCAGGAGGTCCTTGGGCACGGCGGTGGTGAAGTAGATGTACGTCAGGTACACCCCGAACGGGTAGAACGAGTACGGCAGGATGATCGACCACATCGTGCCGATCAGGTGCACCGCGTTGATCTCCAGGAACAGCGGCACCACCAGCGTGGCGTTCGGCATCAGCATCACGACGAGGGTCGCGATCAGCAGCGTGCGCCGGCCGCGGAACTCGGTCATCGCCAGCGCGTATCCGGCCGGAATGGCCAGGCAGAGCGTGATGACCAGCGAGATCGAGGCATAGACGGCGGAGTTGCGCAGCCACACCAGGATGGCGTTGTCCTGGAAGGCCGTGAGCGCGTGCCAGTTGGCCGTGAGCGCGTCCCAGGACCCGAAGGACAGGGGGTTGTCGTGGACCAGCTGCTGGTCGGTCTTGGTCGCCGCGAGCAGCAGCCACAGCACCGGCAGCACGAAGAACACCACGAACACGGTGAGCACCGAGCCCGCCAGCAGCCGGGACGCCATGTGCCGCGGGGGCAGCCTGCGCTGCCGTGGATCCCCGTGTCGGGTTCGGCTCATGACGTTCGGATCCCGTTCCGTACGTGGGACGTTGGCAAGGGCAGTGGGTCGACTCTCAGTCGGCCGTGTCTCAGTCGGCATCGAAGAACCCCGACCGTGCGACGAAGACACCGGCGACCGACATGCTGATGACCAGGAGCTCCACCGAGACCGCGGCGGCCCCGTTGATGTTGTTCATCTGGAAGGCGAAGTCGTACGTCAGCTGGTTGAGCGAGTAGTCCCGGCCGGCCACGCCCGTGCTGGCGAGGGAGAGCAGCTGAGGCTCGACGAAGAGCTGCGCGCCGCCCGCGAAGGCCAGGATCACCATGTACACGATCCACTTGCGGAGCATCGGGATCTGCACCCGCCAGGCGGTCTGCCAGCCGTTCGCGCCGTCGATGCGGGCGGCCTCCATGACGTCCTTGGGGATGTTGTTGAGCGCGCCGTACATGACGACGATCCAGCCGCCCGCGCCGGTCCAGAACGCGATGATCGTGAACAGCAGCGCCAGGTTCCCGGGGGCGATGACCTCACCGAAGGTGTGGAAGCCGAGCGTCTCCAGCAGGGAGCTGACCGGGCTGACCGTCGGGTCGAGCATGAACAGCCACACCAGGACGCTCGCGGCGCCGGCGAGGGCTCCGGGGATGTAGTAGAGGAAGCGCAGTGCCTGGCTGACCGGCCCGGAGGACAGCCGGTGCAGGAGCAGCGCCAGGACCACCACGAACACCACGAGCGACAGGAGCCAGAAGACCAGGTACAGCGCCACGTGGCCCAGGGAGTCGATGAAGCGGAAGTCCTGTGCCGTGGTGACGAAGTTGGTGAACCCGGTGAACGCGCCTCCGGCGTTGGTGAACGCGAAGTAGATGGCGTAACAGGTCGGAAGGACGCCGAAGGCGATCAGCAGCAGTACGTAGCCGGCGACGAATGCCACGCCGGCCCGGCTCTCCCGGGAGGTGCCGCGAGGGCGCCCCCGGACAGAGCCGGCCGAGGAGTGCGCGACGGTCACTGGGAGACCTTGTATCCGTTGGACTTGGCGTACTTGACGATCGAGTCCTGCCAGGCGGGCAGCAGCGATTCGATGGTCTTTCCCTGCGTCATGCCGGGCTTGACGGTGGCGGCCCAGATCGCCTCCTGGCTGAACTGGCCCGAGCCCCAGCCGGACCACACCTGTGAGGAGGCGTCCTTGAGGGCGGTGAGATCACCGGCGAAGTACCCGGAGGCGGCCTGCGCCTTCAGCCAGTTCTCGGCGGCGGGCGCGTACGCAGGGAAGCCGGGGGCCTTCTCACCCTGGTAGGCGTCGTCGGTGGTGACCCACTTCAGGAAGTCGGTGGCCGCCTTGATGTGAGCGGAGTGCTTGGACAGCAGCCAGGTACCGCCGCCGACGTTGCCGGTGGACGGCGAGGTCTCGCCCTTCCACTGCGGGATGGGTGCCACCGCGATCTGCTTGGCCGGGGTCTTGAGGCCGTCCTTGAACACCGCGCCGCCGAACCAGGCCGGACCGGGCATGAGCAGGACCTTGTCGGCCTCGTTCTTGGCGAAGTCGGTGCTGAAGACGCCGCTGATCGACATCGACTTGTTCTTGATCAGCACGTCCAGCAGCTTGGCCATCTTGGTGCAGGCCTCGCTGGTGGTGTTGACCGACACGGACTTGGGGCCGGTGATGTCGTTGGCGCCGCACTTGCTCGCCCACAGGTAGATCTCGGGGGTGAAGGAGTCGCCGGCGTCGCCCACGAGGTAGCCGGGGTGCTCCTTGGCGACCTTCTCGCCGAGCTTCTGGTACTCCTCCCAGGTCGTCGGGACCGTGTAGCCGAACTTCTTCATCAGCGGCGCGTTGTACCAGAGCACCGCCTGGGAGAGGTCGTTGCGCAGGCAGTACAGGGTCCCGTCGACCGTGCAGACGTCATTGGCGCCCTTCGCGAACCCGCCGAGGGTCGCGTCCGGGATCAGCCCCTTGTTCAGCGGCGCCGCGAAGCCGGCGTCGACTGCCCAACTCGCCTCGTTGTTCTGGGAGCTGAAGACGACGTCCGGCCAGCCCTTGCCCGTGCGGTTGAACAGCTGCACCTTCGTCTGGAGGTAGTTGGAGCCGTTGGCGTTGCCGTCGTAGCTGACGATGTTCATCTTCACGCCCGGGTGCAGCTGCTGGTACTGCTTCGCGGCGTCCATGCGGGTCGCGTCCACCCAGACGGTCAACGCTCCGTCCTTCTGCGGCGCCTGGGCAAAACCGTCCTTGGTGGTCGTACTGGCGGTACCGCCGCCGCTGCCACAGGCGGCCACGGTGAACAGCACGGTGGCGGCGCAGCCGGCCAGCAACGCGGCACGTCTCCTGCTGGTCCCTGTCTCCTGGGCGGCCGAAGGCTTGTAGACGGACATGAGCGACTCCACTGGGTGTGCGTGAGGGCTTCTGACGGCTCTGGCGTTACCGCTGCGGATGAAATTAGCCGCCATATCGAAGGGTGAGTCAAGAGGGTGTGTAGGTCTTTCTCTGAGGCGTGGCGTGCATGTCAAGGCGACAGTTGTAGGTCATAAATCTATGGAAACTGTCATTTACCCTCCGAACCTGCCTATGGATTCGTGATCAAGGTCTGCCTAATGAGTACGACTCATTAGGGCCTGGGGTACGATGGGCACGGCTTCAGGGCCGATCGGTCACCGTCGTCGCAGTCACCCGGAGGCAGGACACATGAAGGACACGCCCGCCGTGACGGCAGTGGTGAACGGCGCGGACGAGCGGCGCGACTACCGGCCCGGTTACGAGGTCGTGGCGGAGCGGATCCTCGAGTTCATCGCGGAGTCGCGCCTGGTCGCCGGCGACCGGATGCCCACGGAGAACGACCTGGCCCAGCAGCTGGACACCAGCCGCGCAGTCGTCAGGGAGGCCGTGAAGATCCTCTCGGCGCTCGGCCGGGTCCGTGCGCACAAGGGGCGCGGGCTGTTCGTCGCGGACGACGACGGCATGCTGATCACCAGCCGCTGGGGGGGCTTCTTCCGGCCCGTGGACCTCGATCACGTGCTCATGCTGTTCGAGTTCCGCAGGGTTCAGGAGATGGCCGCCAGCAGACTGGCGGCCACCCGTGCCACGCCCGCCGAACTGCGCACCATCGAGGTCGCCATGCAGCAGTGCCGGCACGGGTACCTCCACGGTGAGGTCGACGTCTTCAACCAGGCGGACGACGACTTCCACGCGGCACTGGCCGCGGCCTCGCACAACACCTTCCTCGGCAGCGCAGTCCGTGACGCCCGCCGGCTGCAGCGCCAGTCCAGCGCGATCGGCATACACAACACCTTCGGAGAGGGCACCGCGGCCGCGGTGGAGGAGCACGAGGCGATCTACCGCGCCATTCGCGACGGCCGGCCCGACGAAGCCGCCGAGGCCACGGCCGTACACCTCGACCGGACGCTGGAGGATTACCGGCGGGAGATCCAGCGTCGCCTGTTCGGCTGACCTCCCACCAGGACATGTCGAGGTGCCCGCACCGCGGTACGGGCCCCTCGAACGCCGGTCACAGAGCGACGGGTTGACCCCGTCCCAAGACGTCCAGCGCGCTCTCCAGTACCTCACGGGCACTGCCGACGGTTTCGATCTGGTCGGTCAGTTCGCCACGGCCGATCACCACGTGGCGCCGGCGATCGGCGTCATCTACACCGGCGCCCACGTATCCCTCGCGGACCAGGCCGAGTGCGTCTCCCATGCGATGTCACCTCGCGGCAACCAACTGTCCCGCCTCGGAGGCGATATTCCGCAGCCACATGTGCGCGGGTTCACGCTCGTGCAGGGGATGCCACCACAGGGACTCCACCAGTGGCCCCGCCTCGAAGGGCAGGTCGATGATGACCGTGCCGGCGCCATCGGGAAACAGGCGGGCGGCGCGTTCCGGGACCACGCCCACCCGGTCGGTCCCGGCGACCAGGTGGGGCACGGTCAGGAAACTCTCGCTGGTCAGTTCCAGCAGCGGCTCCATTCCTCGGGCGCGCAGCCAGTTCAGCGGCGGAAGGGCGTACCCCGGCGCGTTGTACGGCATCACCCAGGGACGCGCGGCGAGTTCCGCGGGGGTCGTCGGTCGCGACGAGTTCGAGGAGAGGACGCAGACCCAGCGGTCCTCGTACAGGTCGATGGCAGGGACGGTGGCCAGCAGGCCCTGCGGGAGCAGTATGCCGTCGACGTTGCGCAGGTCTTCCTGGGCCCGTCGGACGATCTGCGAGGTGAGGTGCTGGAAGTGCACCCGCACTCCCGGCGCGACCTCGCGCATCAGGCCGGTCAGCGTTCGGCCGAAGAGGGCCAGGTGGGCGTCGGTACCCACCAGGGTGAACTGGTGCTCGGCGTGGGCGGGATCAAAGCCGGGGCCGGTCTGGAAGACCCGGTCGGCCAGCGCGAGCGCCTGCGCCGTGCGTTCGGACAGGCGCACGGCCAGTGGTGTCAGTTCATAGGAGTTCCCGACCCGGGTGAGCAGGTCGTCGCCGTAGTGGCGGCGCAGCCGGGCGAGCGCGGTACTCAGCGTGGGCTGGCTCAGGCCGAGCCTGAGAGCCGCCCGGGTCACGCTGCGCTCCTGCAGCAGGGCGTTGAGCGACACCAGCAGGTTCAGGTCCAGACTCATGGCGTGCGGCCTCCGCGGCGTTATCGGTTTCACCGATGACCGCCATCGGCGATTGCATATTCCCCGATACCGCGGCTCGCGGCTAGAACTGTGCGTGAGCCGCTGAAAACCCTCTGGACCGCCCCCCTCGTGATGTCACCCGCCGGTGCGGTTGGTCCGCGTTTTCCGCGTCCTGAGGACGATCAGGCCGACCGGGCAGCGGACCCGCGCGGCCCACCCATCTGCCGAGGAGCTGTCCATGCCGTCGTTCCACGTCATCGTCGCCGGAGGCGGCATCGGTGGCCTGTGCCTGGCCCAGGGCCTGCGCAAGGCCGGTGTCAGCTGCGCCGTGTACGAGAGCGCTCCGGACATCGTGCAAACCGGGTACCGCCTGCACATGAACAGTGACGGCGGCCGGGCCCTGCAGCGGTGCCTGCCCGAGCCGCTGTACGAGCTGTACGCCCAGACCTCGCGCGTCGCCCCTCGCCGCCCGCTCATGGTCCACTTCGACCACCTGGGCAACGAAGTGGGCACCCGCCCCCACATCGACCCGCCCAACGACCCCGTGCGCCCCCACACGGCGGTGAACCGGCGAACGTTGCGCCAGATCATGGCGGTCGGCCTGGAGGACGTGCTCCACTTCGGCCACACGGCAACCGGGTTCGAGGCCGACGAAGACGGCGTACGGCTGTTGTTCGAGGACGGCTCGTCCGCCACCGGAGACGTGCTCGTCGCCGCCGACGGCATCAACTCCGTCGTACGCGGACAACTGCTTCCCGAGGTACCGGTCGTGGACTCCGGCCTGCGGGGCCTGTACGCCATCGCCCCGCTCACCGACGCGCTGGCGGCGGCGCTGCCCGAAGGAGTCTTCGACGGGTTCTCCATGGCCTCCGCCCCGAACGGGGTGGTGCTCGTGGCCGGCGTCTACCAGCCGCGCAGGCCGATCGCCGAGGCCGTGGCCGAGCTGGCGCCCGGCGCGGCTGTGGACCCCGTGGGACCGTATGTGATGGCCGGTCTGTTCGCTCCGCCGCACGGAGATCTCTTCCTCGGCGACGAGGAACTGCGTCAGGCCACGAGTGAGGCCCGCCACGCGCTGATGTGCGATGTCGTGAAGGACTGGCATCCCGGCCTGTCCGCCCTGGTGGAGCGCGCCGACCGGTCGACCGTCTTCCCCGTGGCGGTGCGGCACCTGGAGCCGGCCGATCCCTGGCCCACCAGCCGGGTCACCCTGCTCGGCGACGCCATCCACGGCATGCCGCCCACCTACGGCACCGGCGCCAACACCACCCTGCGCGATGCCGCCGCCCTGACCGAGACCCTGAGCCGGGTCGCCCGCGGGGAGACGCCGTTGCTGGAGGCGATCGCCGCGTACGAGGCGGAGATGCGGGCGGAGGTCTTCCCGATCCTGCGTGCCGCGTCCGACCCGCGGGCGCAGGAACCCGAGTTCGTTCCGGACGACCTTCCGGTGGCGAAGCTCTGAGCCACTGTCCCCGACGGCCGTCGCCGGCCTGCCGGTGACGGCCGCCACCGAACAGCCCCCCCACGTCCCCCGCTCGTGACATCACAAGGAGGTGTGTCATCATGACCGACGCCATCGACCGTGACCGGCCGCAGACCGAGCTGTCGCCGACCTCACCGGACCAGGCGACCGCACCGGACCAGGCGACCGCACCGGACCAGGCGGTCCACATGCCGGCCGGACGCTCAGCAGGACGTGCCCAGTTGGCGCTGCTGGTGACGGGGATCTGCATGCCGGTGCTCGGCTCCGCCCTGATCGCGCCCGTGCTGCCGCAGATGCAACGGCATTTCCATGACACACCGGGCAGCGATGTCATGGTCCCCATGGTGGTCGCCCTGCCGGGACTGTTCCTCGCCCTGTTCGCCCCGCTCCTCGGTTTCGTCGCCGACCGAACCAACCGCAAAACACTCCTGCTGATCGCCATGGCCCTCTATGCCGTGGTCGGCAGCGCCCCGCTCCTCCTGGACTCGCTGATGGCGATAAACATCAGCAGGGTCCTGCTGGGGGCCTGCGAGGGAGTGATCCTGATCTGTTGCACGTCTTTGATCGGCGACTACTGGACGGGGGCGCGGCGGGCGAGGTACCTGTCCATATCGACGCTGGCCACCTCGCTCGCCGCGACGGTCTTCCTGGCCATCGGCGGGCTTCTCGGGGTGTCGGGCTGGCGGACCCCGTTCTGGATGTACGTGCTGCCGCTGCTGTTGCTGGTGCCGATGGCCAGACTGCTGTGGCAGCCGCCCCGCACCGGTGCCCCGGGTGTCAAGACGCGTCTGGAGCCGCTGCCGCGCCGTCTGGTCCTGGTTCCGTGCCTCATCTCGCTGGTCGGCGGAGTGTACTTCTTTGTCCTGGTCGTGGAACTGCCGTTCGTCCTGGATGGGATCGGCATCCGCTCCAGCGCCACCGTCGGTACCGTCTCCGCTGTCATGGCGCTGGCCACGGCCGCCGGTTCGGCACTCTTCCCCCGGCTGGCCGGCAGACCGGCGCGGGTACTCGTTCCCCTTGAGTTCGCTGGTGTGGCCATCGGCCTGGCCACCGTTTTCGCGACCGGGGCGCTGCCCGTGGTCGTGGTCGGCGCGGTGATCACCGGATTCAGCACCGGGGTCCTGCTGCCGACTCTGCTGGTGTGGGCCGTCCATCGGCTGAGCCACTCCCAGCGGGGCCGGGGCACGGGCTGGTGGAGCGGCGCGCTGACCCTCGGGCAGTTCTTCAGCCCTCTGGTCGTCGCGGGGCTGAGTGCCGCGGCCGGAGGCCTCCGGCCGGCTCTGGCCGTCCTGGCGGTCCTGGCAGCCCTGCTCGCGGCGACGGTGCTGCTGGGCCTGCGCCGCCAGAACGACCCGCTGGCACCGTCCCCCGGCGAGCCGGCCACCGCTGCGGTCGGCCACTGAACCCTTCGTGACGAACCCGCGGCCTCCGTCGCGGCACCACGCCGACCGGAGGCCCACCTCCTCGCCGTATACCGCCAAAGGCCCCCAAGGAGCAAAGGACCCAAGCACATGAAGTTCGCCAACATCGGCGGGCGGGCGCACCTGATCGCCGCCGGACTCTGCTTCGACCTCGAACAGGCCAGTGCCGGCCGCTTCTCACCGGATCCGCAGGCCCTCTACGCCCGCTGGGACGAGCTGACCGACTGGACCGCCGGACGCGACCTCGGCGACGGGCGGCCTTTCCGGACCGAGGAGTTGCTGACCCCGGTGCCCATGCCCCGGCAAGTCTTCGCCATCGGCCTCAACTACCGGGCGCACGCGGACGAGGCAGAAGTGGAACCGCCGAAGGAACCGATGGTCTTCACCAAATACGCCTCCAGTCTCACAGGCCCGACCGGCTCCGTCGCCCTGACCAGCACGTCGGTGGACTGGGAGATCGAACTGGTCGTGGTGATCGGACGCACCGCCCGGTCGGTTCCCGCGGAGCGGGCCTGGGAGTACGTGGCCGGCCTGACGGTCGGCCAGGACCTGTCCGACCGGGAACGCCAATTCACCGACTCGCCCCCGCAGTTCAGCCTGGCCAAGTCCGCGCCCGGATTCAGCCCGGTGGGGCCGTACGTGGTCGGCACGGGCGACGTCCCCCACCCCGACGATCTCGCCCTCGAGTGCTCCGTCAACGGCGAGGTGATGCAGCGGGACCGCACCTCCTCAATGCTCTTCGGCGTCGGAGAGCTCATCGCCCGCCTGTCCCGAGTGCTGCCGTTGCTGCCCGGGGACCTCCTGTTCACCGGAACACCCGCGGGCGTGGGCCTCGGCCGCACCCCGCGGCGCTTTCTGCGGCCCGGTGACCGGCTGGTCAGCCGCATCGAGGGTGTGGGCGAAATGGCCCACACCATGACGGACACCGACGCGGCGGACGGTGTCAGCCAGGAGGCGCCGGTCATGGCAGACGCCGTCCACGCTCGGGGAGGCCGGTCGTGATCACTCCGGCACTGCTCGCGGCACTGCGTGAGGCGGTCCAGCCCGACCCGCTCGGCCAGCCCCTCCCGGCCGCGCGGACGCTGTACCCGGGAACTCGCTCCTACTGTGACATCGAGTTCGAGGCCCCGGAGGGCTACCGGCCGCTGCTGCTGGACGTGCACCGTCCGGCTCCCCCGGGCCCCGCCGGGCTCCTCGTCTATCTGCACGGAGGCGGGTGGACGCGGGGTTCGCGGCGCAGACACTCGCTGCCGGTGGCCGAGATCACCGCGTCCGGGTTCGCGCTCGCGTGCCTCGACTACCGGCTGAGCGGCGAGGCCCTCTTCCCTGCCCAGCTGGCCGATGTCCAGGCCGGACTGCGCTGGCTCGCCGCCCGTGGCGAGGACCCCGAACTCGACCTCGACGTCTCCGGTGCCGTGCTCTGGGGCGAGTCGGCGGGCGCTCACCTCGCGGCCTTGGCCGGCCTGGGCGCGCCCGCCGGACAGGACGCCCCCGCCCAGGCGACGGGCCTGACGATCGCGGGAGTCGTCGACTGGTTCGGCCCGGCCGACCTGTCGGCGATGGGTGACCCGGCCGACCCGCACACACGTGAGGCCCTGCTGGTGGGCGGCCCGCTAGGAGAACGCGCCGCCGAGGCCCGCGCGGCCAGCCCGGTCACCCACGCTCACCCGGACGCCCCGCCGTTCCTCATCATGCACGGCACCGAGGACTCACTCGTGCCCCTCGAACAGAGCCGGACGCTGGCCGAGGCACTGACCCGGGCCGGGGCCGAAGCCGAACTGATCGCGGTGCCCGGCGCCGAGCACGGGTGGTTCGGCATGGACGACACCGGGCCGCTCGTCGCCTCTGCTCTCGAATTCGCCGGACGGCGCCTGTACGCAGGCACACCTTCAGGAGGAAACCGATGACCACCGTGTTCACCAACGCGAGGATCTTCGACGGCAGCGGAAGCGACGCCTTCGAAGGGGAAGTGCGCGTCGAGGGCGACCGGATCACCCAACTGGCCGCCGACTGGGGGCAGGTCAGCCGGGAGGGTGCCGACGTCGTCGACGCCGCCGGGAAGACCCTGCTGCCGGGCCTCATCGAGGCGCACGCGCACATTTCCTGGCCGTCTGCGGTGGACCGGCCGATCCCCACGATGGAACTGCCCGTGGAGGAGCATCTGCTGATCACCGCCCGCAACGCCAGAATCCTGCTGGACGCCGGGTTCACCAGCGCCTACTCTGCCGGTTCCCTCGGACCGCGGTTCGAGATCGCGCTGCGTGAGGAGATCAACGGCGGGTGGCTGCCGGGACCCAGGCTCCGCGCCTCGTGCATCGAGCGGGCGCCGGAGGGCGACACCGCGGTGCCGGACGTGCACGACGCGGACGACCACCGCCGCGGCCCCGAGGCCGTACGCGACTTCGTCCGCAAGTGGGCCGCCAACGGCGTGGACACGATCAAGTTCCTGCTGTCCAGCGACGACGCGTTCGTTCCCGGAGGCTCCCAGCAGCTCCTCTACACCGACGACGAGGTCAAGGCGGCCGGGGAGCAGGCCAGGGAGTCGGGCGTCTGGCTCGCCTGCCACGCACACGCCGCCGGTTCGATCAAGCAGGCCGTGAACAGCGGCTTCCGCATCATCTACCACTGCACGCACGCCGACGAGGAAGCCCTCGACCTGCTCGAAGAGGCGAAGGACCGCATCTTCGTGGCACCGGCGGTCGGCGTCATCTACACCGGCGCCCACGAGGCCCAGCAGTTCGGCGTCACCCAGGAGGCCGCCGCCGAGAAGGGACTGCTGGAGACACTCGAACGCTGGAGCAAGGTCATTCCCGAGATGCGGCGTCGGGGCATCCGCGTGCTGCCCGGCGGGGACTACGGCTTCCTGTGGAACCCCAACGGCGCCAACGCACGCGACCTGCAGTACTTCGTCGAACTGTACGGCTTCACCCCGGCCGAGGCGCTCACCGCGGCCACCATGTACGGCGGCCAACTGATGGGCATGGGTGACGAACTCGGCCTGATCCGCGAGGGCTACCTCGCCGACCTGCTGCTGGTCGACGGCGACCCGCTCCAGGACATCTCCCTCCTGCGCGACCGCGACCGGATCACCCACATCATGCAGGGCGGCCGCTTCCACAAGCGCCCGCAACGCGAGGAGTACGAGCGTCTGTTCGCACCCGCAGGGCAGGCATCCTCCACCTGACGCCGACGCACGGCTGCGCCGATGCCTCCTTCTCGGGAGGAGACACGGGCCGACAGGCAGAAGTGAAGACCGACGGTGGGCCGTTCGCAGACGGCCCACCGGACACTCGCAAACGCGCCCGGCGGGTGTCCGCGGCGGCGGTCGGCCTGCACACCAACTCACGCTCCCACTACGCCTCCGAGGTTGGTTCACCGAGCGCCTCGCCACCCGCTTCCTCGACCCCCTTGTGCTACGACCCGGGGTTAGCTAGTGGGTGGGCTTCGCGCCACTTGTGGAACCATGACTCGCTCACGCCCGGGGCACGGCACGAGACCTTGTGCGGGATGCCGTGCTCGGTCCTGTCGTCGCTGATCATCCCGGCCACGGTGGCCGGGTCCGTCGCAGCTGTCTCATCCACTGGACCATGCGGCGTTTGAGGGCATCGCGCTCTGTCCTTTGGCGTGGTCCTCTCGGCCTTGCGTGCCGCCCCCTCACGAAACTCCGCCGTGAACCTGCGACGCTTCTCCGCCGTGACAACCAACGTCCCCTGCTGTCATGGACTCCGCGCCACGAGGGGAACCTCACTACCGGGCAGAGCCCCTCCGGACACTGCTGGGCGTAGCGCCGTACGCCTGCTTGAAGACACGGCTGAAGTGCGCCACGTCGTTGAAGCCCCACCGGAACGCCACGTCCGTGACCGTGGCCGTGCTGCCGGGCCGGGTGAGGTGCCGGTAGGCGGCCCGCAGCCGCCGTGCGCGGATCCATCGGCTGACCGTGGTGCCGGTGTCCGCGAACGCCAGGTGCAGCGTGCGTACGGAGATGTCGTGGGCCTCGGCGACGGAGGAGGCGCACAGGTCGGGGTCGTCGAGATTGTCCTCGATGTACCGGCGCAGACGCACCAGGAGGGCTTCGCGGACGGCTGGGCGGGTGCCTGCCGGGGCCAGGGCGGTGTCCAGGGTGTCGAAGAGGCTCTGACACGCGATCGCGAGCCCGGCGTCGCTGAGGTGGTCGAGTTCGCGGGTGATGGCGCGCAGTTGGTCGGCGGCTATCGAGGCCAGTCCGGATCCCGCGGCGACGGACACCGCTCCGCGACCGCTCGTCGCCGCCTCTGCCAGCGCGCGGGGTGCTTGCTCCCGGGGGAGCAGCAGCGACAGCTCGCGGCGAGGTTCGACTGCCTCGAAGCCCTCGGCCGTTTCGCTGTCCCACAGCAGCAGCTGGTCAGGACCGAGGATCAGCGTGTCGTCCCCCTGGCGGCAGACCAGCCGACCACTGAGATTGATCATGATGCCGATCCGCGGGCCGCCGCGCCGGGCGTCCGTCTCGGTACTTCGGTACCCGGAGTACCCCCCGCCGCGGAACTCCGAGACGATCAGAGCGTCGAGCTGCCGGTAGCGGACGGTGGCGTCGAGGTGGTCCCGCCGGGAGAAGGACAGGTTCCACGGCAGATGGACTTCGGCCATCTTCTCGCTCCACGCGTCCCGGACCGATGTCGACGGCAGCCCCCGCGTCGACCATGTGACCGTGGCGTTCACGCGCACCACCTCCAGGCAGCCTAGTTAACGCAAGTGGCCGGTTCCGCGCAATGAACGGTGTCAGGTCCACCCGTCGGCGAGCGTCGTGGCTCGCCCCTTGCACGAATGAACAACGCCGGTTGCGCTGCCGTGCAAGCACCACGGCCCCGCGTGACGCACTGTTCTCCTCACCGTCACAGCAGCCGGAGTCGCCTCCTTGGGGCAGGTCTCCCGGCACACCACGGAAGGGAGCAGCCGTGACCGACCTGCGTCCGGTCGTCATCTACGGAGCCAGCGGTTCCACTGGCCGACTGGTGGCCGAGTATCTGCGCGAGTACGACATTCCCTTCGTCGCCGCGGGCCGGAACAAGGCGCGGCTGCAGGAGGTGATGGACCGAGTACCGGGCATCGAGACCGCCGACTACGAGATCGCCGAGACGGACGGCTCGGTCGAGTCCCTGACTCGCCTCTTCGAGGGCCGCTCGGTGGTCTGCAACACGGTGGGGCCGTTCCTTCGCTATGCGCCCCCCGTCGTGGAGGCGGCCATCGCGGCCGGGTGCCACTACATCGACACCGCCGGCGAGCAGACACACATGCTGCGTTTCCTCGACGAGTGGGGGCCCCGGTTCGCCGCCGTCGGCCGGGCCGCGTCCAGCGCCATGTCCGTCCAGTACGCGGTCCACGACATCGCCGCCCGTATCTGTCTCGAGACACCTGGAGTCGACACGCTCGAGCTGGGGTCGTACGCCAACGCCATCCCCACCGTGGGCTCCACCCAGTCGATCTTCGACGTGATCCGGGCCGACGCCTTCTACCTGGAGGACGGCCTGCTGAAGAAGTACGACGGCGTCGTGGTTCAGGACGTGGTCGTACCGGGCTCGGGCATGGTGCTCACCGGCACCAACTGGGGCGGCACCGCCCTCCCGGTGTTCTTCCGGGACGACCGCCGGGTGCGGGACTGCCGGATGTTCGTGGCCATGCGCAACCAGACCATCTGGCGACGGGTGGTCGACCTGGAACGGCTCTTCAAGGTCTCCCTCCAGTGGCTGCCGGAGGAAGCCCTCTATCCCGTCCTCGACAAGATGGCGTCCGGCATGACGGCGGACAGCCCGCCGCGCGAGAACCGCCAGCACCAGCGGTCCATCGACTGGTGCACCGCCCGCGGCAACACCGCCACCGCCCGGGTCGTCATCCACGGCACCACCGGTTACCAGATGACAGGACTGATCCAGGCGTACGCGGCCATGCGCCTGCTCGGCAACACCTACCACGGCACTGGTTTCCGCTCGCCCGCCGAGCTCCTCGGCCACCGTGAGCTGATGGGCGCCCTGGAGTCCTACGGCTTCGCCCGCATCACCGAGGAGTCCCGGGCATGAGCGCGGCCGAGCCGGTGTGGATCGTCGGCACGGGCATGACCTCGTTCGGCGTGCGCCGCGACACATCGGTCAAGGAACTCACCCGTGAGGCCGTCACCGAGGCGCTCAAGGACGCGGGTGCCGAACTCGGCGACGTACAGGCGGCGTACTTCGGCAACACCTGCCAGGACGTCCTGGAGGGCCAGAACGTCGTGGGCGGCCAGATGGCGCTGCGCTCCATGGGTTTCGAGCGGATCCCCGTGATCAACGTCGAGAACGCCTGCGCCACCGCTACCACCGCTTTGCACCAGGCCGTGCTGCATGTCCGCTCGGGCGCGGCGGACACCGTGCTGGCCGTCGGCGTCGAGAAGACCAACACCGGCGACAAGCAGCGCATGCTCTCCCTCTTCGACGGCGGCATGGATGTCCACGACCCCGAGGGCGTCGACGCGGTCCTGCGTGAACTGGGTGGCGAGGTGCCGGACAACACGGTCCCGCGCAGCCGGTTCATGGACATCTACGCGGCACTCGCCCGCGCCCACATGCGGGACTTCGGGACCACCCGGGAGCAACTGGCCCGGATCTCGGCCAAGAACCACGCTCACGCGGTCGACAACCCGCTCGCCCACTACCGCACCGCCATGACGGCCGACGACATCCTGGCCGCCCGCACGGTCAACGACCCGCTCACCGTGCCCATGTGCGCCCCGCTCACCGACGGCGCGGCGGCGGCGGTCGTGGTCAGCACAGCCGGACTGCGCCGCCTCACCGGGGCGCGGGCGGTGCGTGTGCTCGCCTGCGTGCTCGGCACCGGCACCCTGCGCGAGCCGACCGACTGGGCGACCTCCGTCAGCCGCCTCACAGCCCAGAGAGCGTACGAGGAGGCCGGGGTCGGCCCCGACGACGTCTCGGTGGCCGAGGTCCACGACGCCGCCGCCTTCGGTGAGCTCCTCCAGACCGAACTGATGGGCTTCTGCCCGATCGGCGCGGGCGGCGAGTTCGCCGACTCCGGCGCCACCACCCTCGGCGGACGACTGCCGGTCAACCCCTCCGGTGGCCTGGAGTCCAAGGGCCACCCCATGGGCGCCTCCGGTCTCGCCCAGGTCCATGAGCTCGTCCGGCAGCTGCGGGGCGAGTGCGGCACCCGCCAGGTGCCCGGCGCCCGGATCGCGCTCGCCGAGAACGGCGGCGGCATGTACGCCGGCGAGGAAGCCGTCGCAGCCGTCACCCTGCTCGGTGCCTGAACAACCCTCTTGGAGCTTTGATGAGTTACCAGAACCTCTCCCTCCGCCGCGACGGCCGGATCCTGTACGTCGACTTCGACAACGGCCCGCTGAACCTGATGACGATCCAGATGGTCGGTGAACTCTTCGACCTCGCCGGGAAGCTGGTCTTCGACCGGGACACGGGCGTCGTCGTCCTCGGCAGCGCCAACCCCGATTTCTTCCTCGCCCACTTCGACCTCGACGACATGTTCCGGTCGATGAACGACCCGGACGTGCCGCAGAGCAAGTACCCGGACATCAACGTCGTCCAGGCGCTGACCACCATGTGGGAAGCCCTGCCGCAGGTGACGATCGGTGTTCTCGACGGCATCGTGCGCGGTGGCGGCCTGGAGTTCCTGCTCGCCACGCACATGAGCTTCGCCACCCCGCGGAGCAGGCTCTGTCTCCCGGAGTCCAGCGGCGGATTCCTGCCCGCCGGCGGCGGCACCACTCGCCTCGCGCTCCGGATCGGCCCCGCCCGTACCCGTGAAGTCATCTTCAGCGCACGGGATTTCACCGGCGAGGAGGCAGCCGCGTACGGCATCGTCAACCGTTGCCTGCCCGCCGACGACATCCGCGCCTACGTCGACGAGCTCGCCCAGCGGTCCGCCGCCCGGTCCGCTGAGTCCGTGGCGGCGGTCAACCAGGTCCTGGCCCGAGTCCTCGACGGCGCCGCGGACGCGCAGTTCGCGGGCTTCGCCGTCGAGAGCGAGGCCATGCGGACCCTGCTTGCGGTGCCTGCGGTCATGGAACGCCTGAAGAGGCTCGCACAGCTCCAGGACATCGAACACGAGCGGGATCTGCCGGCGACGATCGCCGGTGTGTCCTGATGAGCCTGCGGGGCAATGAGTCGGTCGTGCGTCCCGGCCTGCCGCATACCGAACTCAGCGGCTTCGAGCCGGAGTTGACCGGAGAGGAGCGGACGCTGCAGCAGGCCGTCCACGCCTTCGCGGTGGACGTCCTGCGGCCGGCCGGACGCACCTTGGACGGCATGACGGCCCAGGAGGTCGTCGGCCAGGGCTCCCCGTTCTGGGACGTGCACGCCATCGCCGCCAAGTCCGGCCTGGGCCCCGAGGCGGAGGACGACAGTCTGCCGCCGGACAGACGGGCCCGCATGACGGCGATCGCCGTCGAAGAACTCGGCTGGGGCGACGCGGGCCTGGCTGTCTCCCTCGGCGTTGGCGGCTTTCCCTCGCTCTTCGCCCGCCGCACCGGCAACGCCGAACTCATCGACCTCTGCGAGGGCCGGCTCGGCTGTTGGATCGGAAGCCAGCCCGACCGGGGCTCCGACGGACTGAGCCTCTACCCGAACGAGCGGCACCCGCACGCCACGCACGGCAACAAGGGCAACCTCACCGCCAGGGTGAGGGGCGGGGAAGTCGTCATCGACGGTCAGAGCTCGGCCTGGGTCTCCAACGGTCCTGTCGCCGAGGTCGGCCTCGCGTCCGTCTGCGCCGACTACGGCGAGGGCTTCTACGACGAGGAAGGCCACCCGCACGGGATCGAGGTGATCGTTCCGCTGGACCTGCCCGGAGTCAGTCGGGGCAAGCCGCTGGAGAAGCTCGGCAAGCGCGCCCTGCCCCAGGGGGAGATCTTCTTCGACTCGGTCAAGATACCGCTGCGCTATGCCCTGTCGGCCCGGGACGGCTACTGGCGCGGCCACGCCGCGACCTGGTCCTCGGCCGGTGCGGCGATGGGCCAGGTGATGGCCGGGCTCGCCCGCGCCGCCTTCGAAATGGCACTCGGCTACGTCCACGAGCGCCGTCAGGGCGGTGCGCTGCTGGCCGAGCACCAACTCGTCCAGTACCGGCTGGGCCGCCTGGGCAGCCAGGTGGAGACCATTCGCGCGGTGTCCCGCCGAGCCACCGAGTACACCGCGCTCACCCCTGCACGCCACCCCTACTACACCGCCCAGTCCAAGGCCATGTGCACCGACCTGGCGTTCCAGGTCGCCGACGAGGCACTGCAGCTCATGGGGGCCAACGGGCTGACCCGCGAGTACCCCGCCGAGAAGCTGTTCCGCGACGCCCGTGCCGCGCGCATCGAGGACGGCGAGAACCACCTGCTGACCATGAAGTTCGGGCACCTGGCGAGCCTGCTGCACCAGGACGGCCGGTTCCGTGGCTGACCCGCACAGGACGGAAGGACATCGCTGTGGCCATCACTGACTTCTTCGACCGCGGATGGCGTGCGCAGCCTGAGGGCACCGCCTTCGTCATGGACGAGCGGACCTTCACCTACCGGGAAATCGGAGAGCTTTCCCACCGCGTCGCCAACGCTCTCTTCGCCTCGGGCCTCCAGCCCGAGGCGAAGGGCGCCGTGCTGACGACCAACGATCCCGTCGGCTGGGCCTGCGTACTCGGGATATGGCGGGCCGGACTCGCATGGGTGCCGGTCAACCCGGCCGGCCCCCGTGCCGAGATCGGCCGGCTCCTCGCCGGTTTCGACTGCGAGGTGCTCTTCTGCCACGAGGTCCTACTCCCTCTCGTCGAGCCTCTACGCGCCGACCTGAAGGGGCTGCGCATCGTGGTCTCCCTGGGGGAGGACCCTCGCCTGGCGTCCCGGGCGGGTGCCGTCACCCTCCACGACTTCCTCAAGGACGCGTCCACCGACCTTCCGGACCACGTTCCGGGGCCCGACGCGGTGGCGGGCATCATGCCGACCGGCGGCACGACGGGCGCCCCGAAAGGGGTCATGAACACGCACCGCGGCCTGAGCGTGAGCGCGGTCCACCAGATGCTGGCCGCTCCCTACTCGGCCGACGAACCGATCGTGAACCTGCTCGCCGCCCCCATGACCCACACCGCCGGCACCCTCACGCTGCCCTGCACCGCACGCGGCGGCACGGTTGTCGTCACGACACGTCCCGACCCCCTCCGGCTCCTCGACCTGATCGAGAAGCACAGGGTCACCGAACTCTTCCTCCCGCCCACCGTCATCTACCGCCTGCTGGAGACCCCTGGCATCGAGCAACGCGACTTCTCCTCGCTCAAGTACCTCATGTACGGCTCCGCACCCATGTCGACCGAGAAACTGCGTCGGGCGATCGAGGTGTTCGGACCGGTGATGTTCCAGGGATACGGCCAGACGGAGGCGCCCTCGGGAATCGCGTTCCTGCGCCCCGAGGAGCACTTGACGACCGGCGACGACAGTGACTTCCGACTGTCGGCCGCCGGCCGCCCGGCCCCCCTCGTACAGGTCGAGGTGCTCGACGGCGAGGGCCGGAAGCTGCCGTCGGGCGAGAGCGGCGAGATCTGTGTACGCGGCGATCTCGTCATGAAGGGCTACTACAAGGACCCCGCCAGGACAGCCGAGACCATCGTCGACGGATGGCTGCACACCGGTGACATCGGATTCCTCGACGACGAGGGCTTCCTGCACATCACCGACCGCAAGAAGGACATGATCATCTCGGGTGGCTTCAACGTCTACCCGAGCGAGGTCGAACAGGTCGTCTGGAAACACCCGGCCGTGCAGGACTGCGCCGTCATCGGCATCCCGCACCAGGACTGGGGCGAGGCCGTCACCGCCGTCGTGGAACTGAACGACGGCGAGGAACTCACCGAGACGGAACTCATCGCCTACTGCCGTCCACGACTCGGCGGTATCAAGACACCGAAACGGGTCGTGTTCGTGCCCGAACTCCCGCGCAGCGCCAACGGCAAGGTCCTCAAGAAGGACGTCCGCGAACCCTTCTGGCGCGGCCACGAGCGGCAGATCTGAGGATCGGAGCACCCCATGCACCGCAGCCTTTTCGACAAGGACCACGACACTTTCCGTGCCGCCGTCCGCCAGTTCACCGAACGCGTTCTCGCGCCCCGCCACGAGGAGATGCTCAGGCAGAAGTCCATTCCCCGGGACATCTGGCAGGAGGCGGGCGCACTGGGCATCCTCGGCCTGTCCGTCCCGGAAGAGTACGGTGGAGCGGGCGCGGGCGACTTCCGCTTCAACGCCGTCGCGGACGAGGAACTCGCCGGTTTCAGTTTCGGCGTCGGGGCCAGTCTCGCCCTGCACACCGACACCTGCCCGCCCTACCTCGTGGAACTCGGCACCGAGGAGCAGAAACAGCGCTGGCTGCCCGGCATCGCCTCGGGGGACCTGATCAGCGCCATCGCCATGACCGAGCCCTCCGGCGGCTCCGACCTCGCCGCGCTGAAGACCACCGCGGTCCGGGACGGCGGAGACTGGCTGATCAACGGCTCCAAGACCTTCATCACCAACGGCCACCAGGCGGACCTCGTCATCGTGGCCGCCCGCACCGGCCCTGGCGAGCGCGCCAAGGGCATCAGCCTGTTCGTCGTCGAGGCCGGCACGCCGGGCTTCGAACGCGGCCGCAAGCTGGACAAGGTCGGACAGGAGGAGGCCGACACCGCCGAACTGTTCTTCACCGACGTCCGCGTCCCGGACACCCACCGCCTCGGGGAGGTCGGTCAGGGATTCGTCTCGATGATGCGGCTCCTGCCGCAGGAACGGCTGTCGACCGCCGTCACCAACGTCGGCCATGTCACGCGGCTCCTGGGTGAAACGATCGAGTACGCCAAGGAGCGCCGCGCGTTCGGAGAGGCCATCGGCTCCTTCCAGCACAACAAGTTCCGGATAGCGGAACTGGTCACGCGTGTGGAGGTGACCCAGGCGTACGTCGACCAGTGCGTCCTCGCGCACACACGGGGCGAACTCACCCACGTGGACGCGGCCAAGGCCAAGTGGTGGGCCGCCGAGACGCAGAACGCCGTACTGGACGAGTGCGTCCAACTGCACGGCGGCTACGGCTACATGAACGAGTACCGCATCGCACGCGCATGGCGGGACGCCCGCGTGACGAAGATCTGGGCCGGGTCCAACGAGATCATGAAAGAGGTCATCGGTCGCGACCTGGGCTTGTAATTTCCGTGCTCAACTTCCCGGATGGAGAACCAGCCATGGCTCTGCCCACCGTCAACCGTCAATGGCTGCTGGCCCGCCGCCCTGTCGGCGCCGTCACCACCGAGGACTTCCGCCACGCCGAGTCGGACCCGCCGACACCCGGAGAGGGTGACGTACTGGTCCGCACCCTGTATTTCGGCTACGACGCCAGCCAGCGCATCTGGCTCACCGACGACGGCGGCTACATGCCGCCGATCCAGGTGGGTGAGCCGATGCGGACCATGGGCATCGGCCAGGTCATCACCTCACGCGACCCGGCGTATCAGCCCGGCGACCTGGTCGAGGGCTTCATGAGCTGGCAGGACTACGTTCTCGTACGAGCCGACGGCCCTATGCCCCTGCGGGTCCTGCCCGCGGGCGACCACCCGGTGTCCTGGAACCTCGGCGTGTTCGGGGTCGGCGGACTGACCGCGTACTTCGGCGTCACCGACGGTCTGCGGGTGAAAGCGGGCGACACCGTCGTGGTCTCGGCAGCGACCGGTGCCACCGGGTCGCTGGCCGGCGGCATCGCCAAGGCGCTCGGCGCCAAGAAGGTGATCGGCATCGCCGGCGGCCCCGAGAAGTGCCGCTGGGTGGTCGAGAAGGCGGGCTACGACGCGGCCATCGACTACAAGAACGACAAGCTCGACGAACGGCTTCAGGAACTGTGCCCGGACGGCGTCGACGCTTACTTCGACAACGTCGGCGGCGACATGCTCGACACTCTGCTGCTGAGCATGGCACCGCAGGGGCGGGTGCTGATCTGCGGGGCCATGTCGTCCGGCTACACCGATGTCAGACTCCAGGGCCCCACCAACTACATGCGAATCGCCACCCACCAGCTGACCGTACGGGGCATCCTGCTGTTCCACTACGCCGATCGCCTTGCCGAGGGGGCCGCGCAACTCGGCCAGTGGGTGAAGGAGGGCCGTCTGTACGTCGCGGAAAACGTCGTCGAGGGCTTCGAGAACGCGCCTGCCCTGCTGCCGACGATGTTCAGCGGCAAACAGCCCGGCAAACTGCTGCTCAAGGTGGGCGACCCGGAATGAGCTGGTCCCATGCTCCGCACCCGGCAGGTTCAGATGATCTGACGATGTGCCCGCTGCCCGACCGGCCGCAGCTCGTTGATGAGGGTGTAGCCGACTCCCGTGCTGGAGAGGCGCGTGGGCGCTCTGCCTGCCCCCTGCCGAGTGCCCACGCGGGCTGGACGACGAGGGCTTGTAGGACGTCCACGGCATGACCGGGCGGCCTGAACGCGACCCGGTGCATCGGCTGCGCTGGATCTTGGTCCACTCCACCGGTAACCGGCCGATCTGGGACTGTTCGAACGCTCGCGTGGACGGGTTTCGTCCGGTGCATGGAGTCCAATGACAACTGTCAACAGATGACACGCGGTCCGTTACGATGAGTCTCCCTGGAGCCCCGAAGGAGGCCTCGTCCGTGACTGGTCCGGCGCTTTCCAGTCTTGCCCGTTCGACGACTCTGCGTGAGCAGGCGCTCGTGGCGTTGCGATCGGCGATCACCAGTGGTCAGTACCGTCCAGGTGATCATCTGGGTGAGGTGGAGATCGCGGAGCGACTGTCCGTCAGTCGCGGAACTGTGCGCGAGGCGTTGCGGCACCTCCAGCAGGAGGGGCTGGTCACCGCCGGAGCCCGGGGAATGCTGAGGGTGTCTCAGTTGTCGCCGGTCGAGGTCCGTGAACTCTTCCAGGTCCGAGAGGTCCTGGAGGGTCTCGCGATCCGGCAGATCATCGAGTCCTCGCGTGGACCGGAGGCCGTCAGGGCGCTCCGGGAGGCCGTGGCGCGGTTGCGGGAGGCCGTCGCGTCGGGCGCCGATCTGAGTGCCAAGGTGGACGCTGACCTGGCTTTCCACCTCCTGCTGTGCGAGCTGTCGGGCAACTCGGTCCTGCTCAGTACCTGGCGCCAGCTCGAAGGGCCCATCCGGGTGGTCATCATGAACGCCTCGACGGACCGTCGCGAGGTGGCCATGGCGGCGTCGGCTCACCTGCCGGTCGTGGAGGCGATCGAGCGGGGTGACGCGGCGGCGGCGCAGGCCGTGCTGCACGTTCACATGGCCGCTGCCGTCGAACAGCTCGGCGTGGCGGATGGTGCTTCAGCCGAAGACTGACACGTCCCTCCTTCTCACAGGCCCACCGGGAGACCCGGTGGGCCATCTTTTTTTCGGCGCCAGGGGTTGACATGAGTTCGCGCACTCCCCAGCATCATCTCTCGACTGTTAACAGTCAACAGACAGCAGGGAGTGGTGGGGATGAACCGCTCCGTAAGCGATCAAGGAGGATCGACATGTCTGCTTCCCCACCTCAGGGGCAGTCGGCGGCTCAGGGCTCGCCCGAGCGGCTGAGAGTCGCCGTCGGCTGTGGCGTCGGCGCGACCATCGAGACGTACGACTTCATCGGCTTCGGGACAGCCGCCGCGCTCTACTTCGGCGACGTGTTCTTCCCCGACTCCGACCCTCTGTCCGCCACACTGCTGTCCTTCGCCACGCTCGGCATCGGTTTCGCCGCGCGTCCCTTGGGCGGGATCATCGCCGGCCACCTGGGCGACCGCATCGGACGGAAGCCGGTTCTGGTCGGTTCACTGCTGCTGATGGGTGTGGCCACCGTCCTGATCGGCTGTCTGCCCACGTACCAGATGGTCGGCGTGTGGGCTCCCGTACTCCTCGTGGCCGTGCGTGTCGTCCAGGGACTCGCCTTCGGCGCCGAGTGGGGCGGCGCCATTCTGATGACCTTCGAGCACGCCCCCTGGCAGCGACGCGGTCTCTACACCGGTATCACCCAGGCGGGCTTCCCGGTCGGTCTGCTGCTGGCCAACCTCGCCTTCCTTCTGAGCCGGAACACCCTGGACGACAGCTGGGCCTGGCGCGTGCCCTTCCTGTTCAGTGCCGTCCTCATCGCGGTCGGCATCTTCATCCGCCTCAAGATCGACGAGTCGCCCCAGTTCGAGGAGCTGAAGGAGACCGGCGACGTGGCGAAGAACCCCCTGGGGGAGGTACTCCGCGAGGACTGGCGCGGCGTGCTGCGGGCCTTCTGCCTGCGGATCGCCGAGACCGCCGGATACGCCGTCTCGGTCACGTTCGTCCTGTCGTACCTGAACGACGATCATGCCCCCGACGTGTCCAGCGCCGTCAGCCTCACCGCCCTGGTGACCGCCGCGGCGCTGGGCATCTTCGCCACCGCCGGGTGGGGCGTGCTGTCGGACCGCATCGGACGCCGACCGGTGTACCTGCTCGGCTGCGCCGTGACCCTGCTGTGGGGCGTCCCGCTCTTCCTGCTGGTCAACACCGCGACCGCCGCTCTCGTGATGCTCGCCTTCGTCATCAGCTACGCGGTCTGCCAGAACTCGCTCGCAGGCGTACAAGGGGCCTGGTTCTGCGAACTGTTCGCCACCAGGACCCGCACCGCCGGAACCTCGCTCGCCTACCAGCTCTCGGCGGTCGTCTCCGGGTTCACACCCATGATCGCCACCGCCCTGTACTCCGCCGTCGGGTGGACCGGCCCGGCCCTCCTCTTCAGCTTCTACGGGCTCCTCGGCCTCGTCGCCGCCCTGGTGACCCGGGAGACGTGGGGCCCGACCGAGCGACGGGAGGCCGAACTCGCGGCACAGACCGCGGCAGGCACCGCTGTCCCGGCCGCCCAACTCCACTGACGCACCACCGAGAAGAAGGAACGACGTGACCTCCACCCCCACCACGGCCCTCGCCGTCGACCGGCGGACCGGCCCACCCCCGCCCCGGCCGCAGCGACTGCGCGCCCTGAAGGAGTCCGCCCACCGCATTCGGTTGAACGCCCTGAACATGGCCGAAGTCCAGGGCCAGGGCTACATCGGACAGGCACTCGGCGTGGCCGACATCCTCGCTGTCGTCTACCAGGACGTCCTCAACCACCGCCCCCAAGACCCGCGATGGCCCGAGCGGGACCGGCTGCTTCTCTCGGTCGGTCACTACGCGATCGCCCTGTACGCGGCCCTCGCCGAAGCCGGCGTCCTGGACCTGGCCGAACTCGAGACCTACGGCAGCGACGACTCGCGCCTGCCCATGTCGGGCATGGCCTCCTACACCCCCGGCATGGAGATCTCCGGCGGTTCCCTAGGACACGGCCTGGGCATCGCGACCGGCCTCGCGCTCGGCCTGCGCCACCAGGGCAGCGAGGCCCGGGTGTACAACCTCCTCTCAGACGGTGAACTCGACGAGGGCTCCACCTGGGAGGCCGCCCTGGCCTGCGCCCACCACGGTCTGGACAACGTCACCGCCATCGTCGACGTCAACGCCCTCCAGGCCGACGGACCGACGCAGGGCGTCCTGCGCACCGAGCCGGTCACCGCCAAGTGGGAGGCGTTCGGCTGGCACGCGATCCGGGTCGACGGCAACGACGTCGACGCGCTCGTCACCGCCTTCGACGACCTGCGTGGCCACCGGGGATCGCCCACCGTGCTCGTCTGCGACACCCGCGTCGGCCGCGGTGTGCCGCTGCTGGAGAGCCGCGAGAAGGCGCACTTCATGCGGGTCGAGGAGCACGAGTGGCAGATCGCCCGCGACCAGCTGACCGAGCGCTTTCGCGCCGGGCGGGGCGACGGGTCCGCAGCGAGCGCGAACGGTGGGTCCGCAGCGACCGCAGACAAGGAGCACACCGTATGAACGCCGCCGGCGCCACCGCCCCCAACGCCACCGCCCCCAGCCATAGGCTCACCACCTCGGCGATGATCGCGTCCATCGCGGAGGAGGGCCAGCGCACCACCAAGGCGCCCTTCGGTCACGCTCTGGCCCGGCTCGCCGAGGAACGCCCCGACATCGTCGGCCTCTCCGCCGACCTGGCCAAGTACACGGACATGCACGTCTTCCGTGACGTGCATCCCGAGCGGTTCTTCCAGATGGGCATGGCGGAGCAGGTCATGCTCGGCGCGGCCGCCGGTCTCGCCGAGTCCGGGCTCACCCCGTTCGCCTCCACCTACTCCGTCTTCGCCACCCGCCGTGCCTACGACTTCCTCTGCCTGGACATCGCCGAGCCCGGACTCAACGTCAACGTCATCGGTGCCCTGCCCGGCCTGACCACCGGCTACGGTCCCAGCCACCAGGCCACGGAGGATCTGGCGATCCTGCGCGGGATGCCCGGCCTGACGATCGTGGACCCGGCGGACGCGGTCGACATCGAGCAGGCCGTGCCCGTCCTGGCCTCGCATCCCGGCCCCACCTACACCCGGCTGCTGCGCGGCGCGGTGCCCACGGTGCTGGACGAGTACGACTACACCTTCCAGCTGGGGCGCGCCGCCGAACTGCGCGGCGGGCGCGACGTGTTGTTCATCTCGACCGGTCTGATGACCGTTCGCGCGCTGTCGGCGGCCCGGGAACTCGAACGTGACCACATCGATGTCGCGGTACTGCACGTGCCGACCATCAAGCCCTTCGACCGCGAGACCGTGGTGCGTGAGGCGGGCAAGGGACGCCTGGTCGTCACCCTGGAGAACCACAGCGTCATCGGCGGCCTCGCCGAGTGCGTCGCCTCCAGCCTCGCTTTCGCCCGGACCACCGCACGGATCGTCCCCATAGGGCTTCCCGACGAGTTTCTCGCCGCGGGCGCGCTGCCCACGCTGCACGACCGGTACGGCCTGTCCGTCGAGGCGATCAAGGACCGTGTCCGCCGAGAGCTGTGAACCAACCCGCCCCACAACATACGGAGCTCGCATGGCCTCCCAGCACACCCCCCGCACGGCTCTCGTCACCGGCGCCGGATCCCGTCGCGGGATCGGCCGCGCCGCCGCCCACGCGCTCGCCGCCGACGGCTACCACATCGCCGTCCTGGACCTGGACAAGGAAGCCGCCGAAGACACCGCCCGCCAGGTCGCGGCCCGTCACGGAGTGCAGACCCTGGCCCTCGCCGCCGACGTCACCGACGCCGACGCCGTCGACGCGGCGATCACTCAGGCCGAAGCCGCGCTGCCGCCGATCGGTGCCCTCGTCAACAACGCGGGCATCACCTCTCCCGTGCCGTTCCTCGACGTCACCCCCGGCGAATGGGACAAGATCTTCGACGTCAACGTCCGCGGCAGCTTCCTGGTCACCCAGCGCGTCGCCGCGGGCATGGCCGAGTGCGGGTTCGGCCGCATCGTGTTCCTCTCCTCGGTCTCCGCCGAGCGTGGGGGAGGAGTCTTCGGTGGCGTGGCCTACTCGGCGGCCAAGGCCGCGCTCCTCGGCTTCGCCCGTGCCCTCGCCCGCGAGCTGGGCCCTTCGGGGGTGACGGCGAACTGCGTCGCGCCCGGTCTGATCGATACCGACATCACGCAGGGCAAGCTGGACGAGGCCCGCAAGGCCGCCATGACAGCGGATATCCCCATGCGCCGGATCGGCGGCGTCGAGGACGTGGCGGACGTCATCGCGTTCCTGGCACGGCCCGGCTCCGGGTACATCACCGGGGCCACCTACGACATCAATGGCGGATCCCACATTCACTGAGTGACCAGGGAACCAGTCTCCATCTCAGGGAGCGGGCTCGGTCCGGACGAAGATCGTCTCGTTGCAGGCCGTGCAACACCGGTTGGCGGCTGCCAACCGCGCCGTGAGGTTGGGCTGGGGAGCGGCTTGAGGGGCAGGACCGACCGCACTGTGGTTCCAAGAGGAGCGGGCTGCCCGCGACACATCGCGAGCGGCCCGCTTCCTGGTATGGCGGTGCTGTTGCCCCGTCAGCTCTGCGCCGATGTACGGCGCCTGCGCGCGAGGTAGACCGCGGCGGTGCCGACTAGCACGACCCCGAGACCGGCACCCGCGAGGACGGGAGCGCTGCCCGGCGCGCCCGTCTCGGCAAGGTTCCCGTTGGTCGTCGGCTTGTTCGCCCCCGCGTTCTCGGCGCCTCCGGGTGTGGGGGACGGGGTGGGACGCGCGGGGTCCTGCGGGATCTTTGAGAGTTGCGCCGCGAACGCGGCTGCGATGGCCTTGTGTCCGGCGGCGTTGGGGTGCGGGTCCTGCCTCGTGCACGCCCAGGTCAGCCTGCAGATCTCGGCGACGTTCGCAGGCACCTCGCCCGCCCCGGGCAGGTTGACGGGGTTGCCGAAGTCGTCCGAGTGGTAGGCCCCGGCCACGTTCGCGACCTTGAAGCCGACGCTCTTGTAGACCTGGGCGATGCCCGAGTTGCCGGCGTCGATGAGGGGAGCCGACTCCTTGGCGGCCTGCTGTCCCGCGTCGCTCAGCAACCAGGTCGCCAGGAACGGGTTGTAGTACGTCGAGCCGACGAACTGGGTGTTCTTCGTGCCCGCCTTGCGGAGCGCTCCCGCGATCCGGGCGAGGTTCTGCCCCATCGTCTGGCTCACCTTGTCCAGGCACGCTCCGTCGAGGGTGCCGGCAGCCCCGACGCATGCCTGGATGTCGTTGGCGCCCACGCTGAGGGTCACATGGACGACCCTGCCGTGGTGCTGGGCCAGGGTCTTCAGGGCGGCGTCCAGTTGGGACTTGGCGTGCGGGTAGTCGCACGTGCCGCCCTTGAGCAGCGACGTCGTGGTCTCGCCGGTGCAGCCCAGGCGTATGTGCTTCAGCCCGGGGTCGTGTTGCTTGAGCTGCGCGTAGAGCTGGTCGGTGTAGGCGATGCCGGTGTCCTTGTCGACATCCGGCTGATAGCCGGACGCCAGGGAGTCACCGAGCGAGATGTAGTACGTGGAGTCACTGCTCCGGGCCGTGTCGTCGGCTGAGGCCGGTCCGGGCGTGCTCAGCACGACTGCCATCGCGGAGACTGCCAGTCCGGTGCTGAATCGCTGAAGCAATTTCATCACTTGCGTACGCTTTCCAGTTGTAGGGGGATACCGGATAGCGCAGCATGGTCGACGTTGCGCACCATGCGGCTGAGGCTTCCGGGAGATCTGGGCGACGCCTTGGTCAAGGCATAAGTGGGGCCGTCGCCGTGAGGGTGAGGGATCCGCCTGCTTGCGTATCGGCGGCGTGGTCATCAACCTAGCGGGCCGGGGCTTTACTTGGGCGGTGACGACCGACAAAGCGAGTCCCCAATGTGACGCGTGTAACCGTCAGAAAGGTCCGCTCGGTCGTAAATCGGTGACGCGACCCGCTGGTAACCCGTCTCTGGGTGATCATCGTGATGACGGGGGCGCGGCAGGGAACCGGCGCCTCGCGCAAGTGTTGGTGGATTCTGGCCGGAGACGTAGGTCGGAAAGCGGTTCGAGTTGCTTCACCAACTGCTCCACCTGCTCCACTCCGATGCTGAGCCTGGTGAAGCCGGTGCGCACGGCGGTCTCGTAGGTGTCGCTGATCCGGTCGAGGAGGGCTGTGCCCTGCACGGTGACTGCCGCGTGGGTCGCGCGTGCGTCCCTGGGGCATGCCGAGCGGGTGACCCGCCCTCGGAGTTCCTGGCGGGCGACGGCGCGCGACATGCGACTTCTGGAGAACCCGAGTGCGGTGGCCATCTCGGTCATGTGGAGGAATTGGTGCGGAGACCTGTGGAGGGCGGAAAGGAACGCGTATTCCTCCCAGGTGATATCAAATTGCTGCCGCAGAACACGGTTCACCGACGTCTCGAGCAGGCGGCCGAACAGTGCGACGGTCTCGTAGGCCCGAATATCCGCCGACAGGGGGGCGTTTTGCATGGGGCAAACTCGTTTCGTGATGTGTTCGTGTGCGCGAACGAGTGCGATTGGCTTGGCCTGGAGTGGCGGCTCACCGGGCCAGCGGGTTCGGGGCGGGGTGCTCCGGGCGGCAGAGGAGGAGGAAGCAGCCCGTCGCGGCCAGCGCGAGGCCGAGGACCGACAGCGCCATGGGCAGTGCGGTGTCCTGGCCGCCGAGGCCGGCCAGGGCCGGTGCGAGGGCGCCCATGAGGAACTGGGTGGTGCCCAGGAGCGCTGAGGCGCTGCCCGCCGCGTGCGGGGCACGCTGGAGGCACAGAGCCGTAGTGGTCGGCAGGATCATTCCGACCGGATAGGTCGTGAAGAAGAGCGCGGAGGCGATCCACGGCAGGCCCGCGTGCGTGGTCGTGGCCAGGACGACCAGGGCGGTGCCCGCGGCGCCGAGAACGGCCAGGCCGGTCGCGACAATGTGGTGCGAGGGCAAGCGGCCGAGGAGCAGTTTGCCGTTGAGCTGGCCGGTGGCGACCAGGCCGATCGAGTTGAGGGCGAAGAGCAAGCTGTAGGTCTGCGGGGAGGCGCCGTAGACCTGCTGCAGGGTGAAGGAAGAGCCGGCGATGTAGGCGAACAGCGCTGCGAAGCCGAGGCTGCCGGTGAGCAGATAGCCCGAGAAGCGGCCGTCGCTGATCAGGCCGCGCATGGTGCGCAGAGTGTCGGGGAGGCCGCCGCGCCGACGGTGTGCGGTGGGGAGGGTCTGGGGGAGCAGGGCGGCGGTGGCGGCGAGGACGGCCAGACCGAGCAGGGTGAGGGTGGCGAACACGCCGCGCCAGGAGGTCAGGTGGAGCAGTTGGGCGCCGAGCACGGGGGCGAGGATCGGCGCCGTACCGGAGACGAGCATCAGCGAGGAGAGCAGGCGGGCGGCGGCGAGCCCGTCGTACAGGTCGCGGACGACGGCCCGGGCGATGACGATGCCGGCGGCGCCGGCCAGGCCTTGGGCCAGGCGCATGGAGACGAGCAGCGCCGGGTTCGGGGCGAGGGCGCACAGGGCGCTCGCCGCGACGTACACCGTCAGGCCGATCAGGAGGGGGCGGCGCCGGCCCAGGGTGTCGCTGAGCGGGCCGATGACCAACTGGCCCAGGGCTATGCCGAGCATGAAGGCGGTCAGGGTGAGCTGGGTGACGGCCTGGGAAACGTGCAGGTCTGCGCTGACCTGGGGGAGGGCCGGCAGGTAGAGGTCGATGGTGAGCGGGCCGAGCGCGGTCAGGGAGCCCAGGATCAGGACGAGCAAGAGACGGCGTGGGCGGCGGTCCGGGGACGAGGGGTGGGTTGTGTCCGCTGTCCCGGCGGATCCGGTCAGGGAGGGTGGGGACATGTCGGTTCCAGGGCTGTCGGGGAGAGAGGAGCGTGCGGACCGCTGGTCTGCCGTTCGTGCACGGGCCGGTGCCGCGCGGTCGGCGCGGCACCGGCCTGATGGAGTGCGCCCTTTGAGGTCGCGTCAGCGGTCGAGGTGGGCGAGGAGCAGGTTGGGGTCCTTGCCGGTCATGTAGGCGGCGCTGGGGACGTACACCTTGCTGCCGTGGACCGCGATGGACGTCGGGGTCTGCAGGCCGTCGGCCTCGGTGAGGACGGCGGTGTGGGTGCCGTCGGGGCGGACGAGGTCGACCTGGTTGTCGTCGCGGGCCGCGAGGAGGGTGTCGCCGTGGCCGGTGAAGGCGAAGTCGTCGATGTAGGGCATGCCGGTCGCGTGGACCTGTGTCTTTCCTGCGGTGCCGCGTGCGGTGATCGGGATGCGCAGGACGGTGCCCCGGTCCAGGTTGGTGGCCCACACGGCCCCGTTGTGCAGCTTCAGGCCGTTGGCGCCGGCGAAGGTGGTGCGCTCGAGTTTCTGGCCCTTGGCCCAGACGGTGGTTTTCCCGCCGCGTGCGGGCAGGCGATAGATGACGCCGTGCACGGAGTCGGTGACGTAGAGCTTCTTGGCGTGCTGGTCCAGGGCGAGGCCGTTGGGCAGCCCGTCGGCGGGCAGGGCGGCGATGCGGTGCGGGTGGCCGCCGGGGCGGACGACCCAGATGCCGGTGAGGTCGGCGGTGCCGGTGGCGTAGGTGACGTAGAGGGTGCCGTCGTCGGCGCGGGCGATGCCGCCGACGAACGCCTTGCCCAGGTTGGGGGTGTTGGGTGTGGCGGGTGCCGGCAGGGTGGCGAGGACGTGCGGCCGGCCGCCCGGCGTGACCCGGACGATCTGCCGGGCGAAGGAGAAGGTCAGATACGCCGCCCCGGTGCGGTCGACCGTGATGTTCTCGGGCTGCTGCGAGGCCGCCAGGTCGAAGTGGTTGGCGATGTGCGGGGCGGAAAGGGGCTCGGTCGCCGCGGTGGCGGTGGCCGCGGAGGTCAGCAGGGCCGCGGCGGCTGCGAACGTGGTCAACAAGATGCGGATGTGCATGGATGGATCTCCTGTGGGGATGGTGCTGACGGTCCCCTGCCGGCCCGTGGGGCTTTCGGGCCGGCAGGGACTCGGTGGGGCCGTGTCCGTGCCGCTCAGGGGGCGACGATCTTGATCGTGCTGGCCCAGCCGTGTCCCGCCTCGCTGATCTGCAGGGCCATGTGCAGCAGCTGGAAGCCCTCCAGTTCGCGGGCGTGCTTGAGCGCGCCGACGTCGACCGGGTTCAGTCCACCGGAGGCGACGACGTCCGCGACCTGCTTGCGAGCGGCCTCGTCGTCGCTGGCGACGAAGACATCGAGCGGAGTCCCGTTCACCGCTCCGGTGACCAGGGTCGTGGCGAACGTGGTGTTGAAGGCCTTCACGACCCGCACGTCCGGTCCCGCCGCCTCGGCGATCTGCTCGGCGGCGGAGGTGCCGGGGGCGACGACGAGCGAGTCGAGGGAGGCGTCGACGGGGTTGCTGATGTCGATCAGTACCTTGCCGCTCAGCTGCGGGCCGTAGGACGCGGCGAGCTGTTTGGCGGCGTCGAAGGGGACGGCGAGAACCACGATGTCCGCGCTCTGCACGGCGGATTCGTCGGCGGCGGCTATCCGGCCCTCGCCGGGTCCCTGCCCGCGCAGTTCGTCGACGAGTCGTACGGCCTTGCTGGGGTCCTTGGCGGTGATGGTGACCGAGTGGCTGCCGGCCAGAGCGCGGGTGGCGATGCCACGGGCCATGTTGCCGGCACCGATGATGGTGATCTGCATGGGAGTGGTGTCCTTTCCTGCCGCGCTTGCCCGCTGTCAGACGTGGACCCGCACCACGTTGAACGGGAGCTTCGGGTCGGTGATCTGGAACTGGAAGTTGACGATCAGCAGGTCGTGGCCGTCGACGGCGGCCGTGGAGGGGCTGTGCATGCCGCGGCCGTGGACCGTGCGCATGAGCTTGGCCTTGGTGCAGTCGTGGCTGAGCTTGAGGATGCTGATCTGGCCCTCGGGGTGGTCGAGTTCGGTGACGGCGGTGAGGGTGTCGCCCTTCAGCAGCAGGCCGTCGCCGGAGACGCCATGGGCGCCGCCGAGGTCGATCGGGACGACCTGGTGAGTGCGGATGTCGACGCGGTAGAAGGCGTAGTCGTTGTAGTCGGAGAGCAGGACGTAGCGGCCGTCGCCGGTGACCACCAGGCCGTTGCCGTTGAAGCCGTCGTCGTAGACCATCGGGGAGTGCGTCAGGTCGACGCCCACGTGCAGCGGTTGCTGGACCTGCTTGCTCTTCAGCTCGGCGGCGGTGATGTGCCACAGCGCGGGGTGGATGGAGTCGGAGATGTAGGCGTCGCCGTTGGGGGCGAGGGCGACGTCGTTGAGGAAGGTGTCGGTGCGGCCGGTGTCGAACACGTGCAGCAGGGCGCGGGTTCGGGTGTCGTAGACGAAGACCTTGCCGGTGGCGCCGCCGGCGACGACGAGACGTCCGGCGCGGTCCGTCTTCATGCCGGCGACGGAGGCACGTCCGTCCTGGCCACCGGGCAGGAACACCTTGGTCGCACTGTGGTGGACGTCGCCGCGGTAGATGGTGCCATCGGTGGTGCTGCCGACATAGAAGTACGGCGTGCCCTGCTGGCGGGCGATGCCCTCGGGATAGGTCTTGTCACCGGGGAGTGTGTAACTGGTCGGCAGCGGTTCCCGGTGATGCCAGGCGGCGGCATGGTGCGGGTCGCTGCTGGAGGCCGCCAGGGCCGGGGCGGCGCCACCCAGGACGAGGAGGGAGGCGACCGCTGCGGCGGCGGCACGGGAACGGGGGAGGCGGGTGTGAGACATGACGGATCTCCGTGCACGAGTGCGTGAGCGAATAAGAGGAAGTGATCAACAAACTCGGGGCGTTGCGCAGAGGGGAGGCGGGCCGCGCGAACTGCCCCGGATCCGCGCGGCGCGGGCGGCACATGCCTACGGCGTTCAGCTGCCGACGGGGAAGAGGGAGCGGTTGGCGATGTCGATGATGAACGGGCCGATGTGGGCGGGGTACCGGTCGACGATGGCCTTCTTGTAGGCGTCGCCGTCATCACCGAGCAGTTCGCGTGCGTCGCTGAGGTAGCGGCGGACGTCCTCGTAGACCTCTGGGCCGGTGGGCAGGCCGTGACCGGCGAGGATCGTGTCGTAGCCGGACTCGGCGGCCAGTGCGTCGACGGCCTGCTGCCAGCCGGTGATGTCGTTGTTGCCGAGGTAGAGGTGGACGTCGTTGTAGACGAGGTCCTGGGCGACCAGAACACGCTGCTCGGGCAGCTTGATGAGCAGTTCGTCGGTGGCCTCGCCGCCGGAGACGGCCTCGAAGACGAACGGGACGCCGTCGATGACCTCGGTGCCCTGGGCGATGTCCACGGACGGGGTGAAGTCGCTGAGGGGGATGACCTGGCCGGTGGGCAGGTTGCTGTCGCCGCGCGCGATGATCTGCTCGCGCACCTGGGGCAGCGCGTGGACGGGCACGCCGAAGCGGGCGGCGCCGTTGTAGTGGTCGGGGTGCGCGTGGGTGACGATGAGGCGGTCGATCGGCTTGCCGAGGCCCTGGGCGTAGGCGACGGCCTCGTCGGCGTAGGCGGGGATCAGCTGGGCGTCGATCGCGATGACGCGGGCCGGGGTCTCGATCAGCTGGGTGGTGGTGTGGAAGGTGTCCGCCGGCGACATGTAGCTGTGGATGCGCACCGCGCCCTTGTCGAGGACCGTGACCGTGCCGTTCATGGGGAATCTCCTTGAGGTGGAGGGCGGCTTCGCGCCGCCTTGGCGTCCTCCACTCTCTCCGTGAAACCGCAGGCAGGCGAGATACGCTGAGGACGGAGGATGGTAATTCGAGGACATCTGGAGATCGCGATGCGTCCTGCAGACCTAGGCGACGGTGATCCCGCCTTCGGTGGCGCCATTCTTCGGCTCGACTTCCACCCGCCCGAGGAGCGGGTCCCGGGCTTCGAGATCATCGATCTCGCCACGCTGCACGATCGACGGCGGCGGCGGGGCCGACGGCCCGACCTGGTGCACCGGGTGGACTTCCACACCCTCACGCTGATCACGGAGGGCAGTGGGGAGCATGCGATCGACTTCGTCACCTACCCGTGCCGCCCCGGCACCCTGTTGTGGGTCCGGCCGGGCCAGGTCCAGAGCTACGTCCGGCCCGGCACGGCGAACGGCACCCACCTGCTGTTCACGCCGGCGTTTCCCCCGCACAGCAGCAGCGCGGACCGGCTGGTGAACGAGTGGTACGGCTCGGCTTGCTGGCAGCTGGGCACGCGTCCCGCGTACGCGGTGCTGTCCACCCTGCTGGGCCAACTGCGGGCCGAGTACGACCGTCCGGAGCAGACGGTCTCGGCGGAGATCCTTCAACTCCTGCTGGCCACCGTGCTGTTGCAGATCGACCGGCTGCCTCACCCCGAGGGCAGCGGTGACCCGCACGCAGGCGGCGAGGTCTACACCCGGTTCCGCGCCGAGTTGGAGCGCTCCTACGCCACCACCCGTCGTGCCGCCGACTACGCGCACAGCCTCGGATACACCGTCAAGACGCTCACCCGCGCCTGCATGGCCGCCACCGGACAACCCGTGAAACACGTCATCGACGGCCGCGTGGCCCTGGAGGGTCGGCGTCTGCTCGCCCACACCGACGAGCCAGTGGCGACCATCGCCCGCCGCCTCGGCTTTCCCGAACCCACCAACTTCGGCAAGTTTTTCGCCCGCCACACCGGCGTGACCCCCGGCGCCTTTCGTCAGACCCACCAGGTACACCAGTGAGCAGACGTCGGACAACCACTTGTGGATGACAGTGTCTCGTGCCGTGAGCCCGATCCTCGGAGCAGTCGGCCAGAGGGAGGAATGAAGTACGTCGAACAGCATCTCGACGGCAAGACAGGCTTCGACACGTGCGACGAGGGCGGACGCGGACTGCTGCTCGTAGCCCAGCTCGCTGAGCGCTGGGGCAGCCGACAGTCCCCCGGGCAAGACGATCCGGGCGGAGCGACCGCTGCCGAGCTGACCGGGGCATTGGTCCGAAGGCCGCGCGGTGGAGAGGCCGCAAAGCAGAGCCGCCGGCCTCTCCACCACTGCTTCGGTGGCGTCCGATCATTTTGTCACTGGATCGTCCAGGCCTGATTGAACTGGTTCAATGCTATCCACTGATTGACGGCGGCTCCGCCGGCCGTCGAGACGCCGCCGAATCTCCAGGACCTGCTCGTTCTCGAAATGAGGTACGTGCCTCCTCGCAGCTTCTCGGCGATGTCATCGACATGTTCGCGTTGACACCGTGGACCGAGGGAGACGGCCCCGTGCTCCCTCTCTGTATGCGACTCACCATGGTGTTCGATGTGGCGAGTTCATATGCTTCACAGGCCGATGATCTGCCATTCCTGGTTCGTGCCGGTGCCGATGGGCCATTGGATGACGCGCGCGCCGTCGGTCATCGACCCGCTTTCCACGTCCGCGCACCACGTGTCGTTGCGTGCGTTGACGAGGCGGTGGTAGCCGCCGCCCGCGTCGACGAGCTTCCACCACTGGTTGTCGCCGCCCGCGTCCTGCCACTGGACCAGCTGGGTGCCCTGGTTGGACCCGCCGGGGCTGTCAAGGACCTTGCCGCTGTGGCGGGCGAGCAAACGGAAGGAGCCGTCGGCGTTGGGTAGGAACTGCCACTGCTGGTTGGTGGCGCTCGACGAGGCGTACTGGATGATCTTCGCGCCGTTGGCCGTGCCGCCCCCCTGGACGTCCAAGGCCTTGCCGCTGCGTCGGTTGACGAGCTTGAACCAGCCGGTCAGCAGAGAGACGGTGATGTCCGTGCGCTGCCCGGCGGTGAGCGTGATCTTGCGCGCGTGGGTGCCCAGGGGGGAGGAGGCGACGCTCGCCGTGGTGTCCACGGACGTCAGGCCGCGGCGGCTTATGAGGGTGATGGTCTGGTCGACGGCGGAGGTGACGGAGAGGGCGGCGGTGCGGGCGGACAGGTCCCAGTCGAAGGTGTGGATCCGGATCCGGCCGCGGGCCCGCACACCAGTGATGGCGCCCTTGGCGAGTTGGTCGGGAAGGGCCGGCAGGATCTCCAGGACACCGGGGCGGGTGTAGAGCAGGGCTTCGGCGAGTACGCCCGGGAAGGCGTGGGCGGCGTCAGCGTTGTAGATGTCGAGGTTCGGGTTGTGGGACGTCATCATCGACTTGAACACCATGTTGTTGCCGATGATCTTCTTGAGGTTGTCGTAGACCTTCGCGCCGTCCTTGAGCCGGGCGCCGGCGAGGGCGCGGTGGAGACTGCCATGGGCGGAGACGTTCTGGTCGCCGCGCTTCTCGAGCGCCTTGAGCGCAGGGCGGACGAGTGCGGGTTCCTCCTCGGGGTTGATCTCGTGCAGCGGCCAGGCGCCGTACAGGTGCTGGATATGCCGGTGGTCGTAGCGGTCGCTCAACGTGGGCCAGGACCATTCGGCGAGCGCGTTGTCGCTGTTGATGCGGTAGTCGGGGATCTTCTGCAGGAGCGCGGTCCAGCGGGCGACGCCCTGGCCGCTGCCCTGCTCGACGCCGAGGGTGTTGGCGGCGTCGATGGCGGCCTGCAGGGCGTGCTTGCCGGCCATGATGTCGCCGGTTGCGTTGATCGACAGGCACACGCCGGTGTTGCCGGGGGAGTTCTCCATGGAGAAGGACGGCACGAAGACGGCCTTGCCGTTGGCGTCGGTGCGGGTGAGGAAGTCCTCGTAGAACAGGGCCAGTTCCATCAGGGCGGGGGCCAGCTTGGTGCGGTAGAAGTCGCTGTCGCCGGTGACCTCGTAGTACTCCAACATGGGGTAGAGCAGCCAGTCGGCGCCACCGGTCCAACACTGGCCGGGGAAGGAGCCGTTGTTGAAGTGGAGCATGTGGCCGTACTCGCCGTCAGTGCGGGAGGGGGCGAGGAAGCCACGGGCGCCGTAGAGGTTGGTGGCATTGGTGCGCCAGTCGTCGAGCTGGTCGAGGATCAGGTCGAAGTAGCCCTCCATGACGTCGGTGAGGTCGAGGATGTTGCTGCCGGCGACCTGGAGGTTGATGTTGGCGTCGGTGGTGAAGTCATCGGCCCAGGCGCCGTTCCACGCGCCCGTCCAGATGCCGGTGAGACGAGGCGGGAGTACGCCGCTGGAGCTGATGAAGAGGTAACGGCCCGAGTCGTAGAGGCGCTCCAGAAGGGCAAGATCGATGACGCTCCGGTTGGCGTTCTGGCGGGCTATCAGCTCGCTGACGGAGAGCTTGCGGTCGGCGTCGGAGACGTTCAGGTCGAGGCGGGAACGGTCGTACAGCTCGGTGTGGAGGGCGGAGTGCGCCGACCGCAGCGCCGTGTAATCGGTGCCCAGCCCGGCCAGCTCGGCGTGCAACGGCTCGGAGTTCCACGCGGTGGAGGACTCGTAACGGTCCAGCTTGGTCAGCAGGATCACCTTGGTTGCCTTGGCCACGACGATGGTGGAACCACTGGCGCTGACGGAGGAGCCGGACCCCGTGGCGACGACGCGGGTGACGCCCTCGTAGCCGAAGGCGCCCTGTCCGGCGGGGTAGGTGCCGCGCAGGTTCAGATAACCGGAGCCGTTGCTCGTGGTGGCGCGGGTGGTGAAGCTCAGACTGCCGGGCAGCCCGTCGAGCGCCGTGTTGACGCTGAGCGTGGTGTCGACGGTGCGGCCGGGCGCGGGGGTCAGCTCGTGGACGATCACGTTGTCGGCGCGGGAGACGAAGGCCCTGCGGGTCCAGGTGCCGTACTGGTCGGTCCAGCTGGAGCTGACCTCGCCGGTACGGAAGTCGTTGACCCGGCCGTAGTCGTTGACGGTGGTCATACCGGGGGTGCTGATGCGCAGTTCGTACGCTGGGTGGTAGGTCTGCGTCCAGCGCAGTGACCATCCTGAGGCGAAGTCGCTGTTGGCACCGGCGTAGTTTCCTGCCAGCGCCTTGTCCCGTACGCCCTCCAGGCGGCCGGAGAGAACGGGCGGCTTCACGCTGCGGGTGCCGTTCGGGAGCACCAGGCGGTGGTAGTTGAAGACAACCTTCTCCAGGGTGGCCGCCCCATGGAGGATGGCGCCGTACTCGCCGTTGCCGGTGAGGAAGCCGTCGGTCCAGGAGGAGGCGGGGGAGGTGTCGTAGATTCCGCGGCTGGGGACGGTGATCTGCGGTGGTACGGCGGCCGAGGCCTTACCCGAAAGGAAGCCGCCGGGAAGGGCGGCCGCTCCGGCGGTCAGTGCTGCGGCGGTCAGGAAACGCCTGCGGTCCAGGGAGAGGTCCATGACGCAAACTCCTTCGTCTGCTGTGCGGGGTGCGGGGTGCGGGGTCGGATTCGTGTGCGGCAGGGGTGTTCTCGGCTTCGTCATGCCTTCACAGGCCGACGATCTGCCACTCCTGGTTCGTGTTGGTGCCGGCGGGCCATGGGATGACACGGGCGCCGACGGTCATCGACCCGCTGTCCACGTCCGCGCACCAGGTTTCATTGCGGGCGTTGACGAGGCGGTGGTAGCTGCCGCCTACGTCGGCGAGCTTGCACCACTGGTTGTTGCCGGTGGTGTCGTGCCATCGGTCGAGTGGGGCGGTTTGGCCGGAACCCCTGGGGCTGACCAGGAGCGTCCGGTGGCGGGCGACTGAACCACTGCCCGGCGGTGAGCTCGACCTTGAGCGCATGCATGGATGCCCAGGGGGTTGCAGATGACCTTCTCCAGCGTCGGCGCACCGTAGTAGACGGCTCGGTAATCGTCAGTGCTGCGGAGGGGAGGAAGCGTCCGATGGAGGGAGTGGTCCATTACGCGAACTCCTTTGTCTGCTGGGCTGTACGGGGAGGTGCCGGGGGTGATGTGCGCGTGAGCGCGGGGCATGCCTACCTACCGCCACCCGGATCGGCGCGGGTGCGGGGCGGGCTGTCTTGCGGAGCCCGTCTGATCCGCCGGACAGGCGGCCCTACTCCAAGACCTTGCCTCCCGTGACCCGGGACAGTGCCAGGGCGATGAGGATGATCCCGCCATTCAGGGCCCCGATCCACTGGGCAGCGACACCACCGAGGGAACGAGGTTCTAACCCATGCGGAGAGGCAGGAGGTCGGTGAACGCCCCGAGATGGATCCCTAGCCGCTGATGAGGCGGATTCCGCCGATGACGGCCGCGACCAACCCGGTGAGGACGTAACCGTTGCCCTGCGCGGACGCCACGGAAGCCGTTGAGGCCGAACCGGATGATGAACAGGGCGTTGACCGCGCGGAACGGCATGCCGCAGGCCAGGGTGACGGAAACCGACCAGCCGCCCGGAAGGAGCCAGGCCGGTGCTCGGCTGTTCCGGACCGAGGGCCACGGCGTCTGTTTGAGAACACGGCATCCACCTGTCGTCATGGGTCGGCACAGGTCCCCTGCGCCACAACAGGAAGCGAACATGGGATGGATTTAAGAGTCAACGGAGGGGTTGTGTCCATGCTGGGCGCGCATATTTCCTGATGATGGCTTTTAGCTGTGTAGATGTCACCATGGGTGATACTGGTGTCGACCGCACCTTCCTTAGTCATGGGATGTATTGCTAGGCTGTCGCCGCACAGCCAGCTAGGCCGTCAGGATGGCCAGCGGCCGCATCCGCTCGAAGATCCGCCCGCCCGTGCTCCGGCATCGGGTCTCAGGTGGGCTGATTCACGTTCGCTGCAGGTTCTGTTCGTTGCCGTCCGGCATCAGTACCCGCAGGCCCGCCGGCTGGTCGTGGCCCCACCGATCCGACCCGGCTGCCACCGAAGGCCACCTGGACCTGGCGGGCGCCTTCACGGCCCGCCGGCGGGCCTGGGCGGACTCGACGAGCGCCCCTTGGCTGAGGTTCCCCCGCTGCGCGGGAGTGGCTGACTAGCAGGTCAGGGCGGGTTGACGTGGTTTCAGGTTCACTTGTTCGGCCGCTGCCTGGTCGGCGTAGTGCTTCTCCTCGAACTCGATGGGGCTGAGGTAGCCGAGGCGCTTCTGGATGCGGCGGGGGTTATAGAAGCCGTCGATGTACTCGAAGAGCGCGAGGTTCGCCTCGGCTCTGGTGTCGAAGGTCCGTCCGCGGATGCACTCGGTCTTGATCAGCATCCACAGGTTCTCCGCCAGGGCATTGTCGAAGGAGTCGCCGACCGAGCCCATGGACGCTTGAACACCTGCTCTGACCAGGCGGGTTGTGAGCTTGATAGACGTGTATTGCGTGCCGTGATCGGCATGGTGGACGAGTTCGCCAGGGGCGACCTCGCGGCTGGCCAGTGCGTACTCGAGCGAGGTGAGGACCAGGTCGGCGTCCGCGCGGGCGGAGGTCTCCCAGGCCACGACTCTGCGGGAGAAGGCGTCGCGGATCGCCGACAGCCACAGTGGCCCCTCCAGGGTGGGAATCATGGTCAGGTCGGTGACCCACAACCGGTTCGGCGCGAGTGCGGTGAAGTCGCGTTGCACCAGGTCAGGGGCGAGGTCGGCGTCTGGGTCGCGGCGGGTGAAGCCCTTGCTCCTGCGGGGGCTGATCCCGGCCAGGCCGGCCTGGCGCATGAGCCGCTCGACCCGCTTGCGGCCGACGTGGACGCCCTCGCGCTTCAGGACGGCATGGATCCTGGGCGATCCGTAGATCCCGCCGGAGTCCTGGTGGATCCGTCGGATCTGCCCGGTCAGCTCGGTGTCCTGGCGGATCCGTTCGCAGGGGTCCTTCTCAGCCTGGCGCCAGCGGTAGTAGGTGGAGGAGGGGATGTGCAGTTCCCGCAGTACGGGCTCGACCCCCAGGTGCGGGTGCTCGTCTAGGAGTGCGGTCACCTGGGCCGGGTCGGGTCGAGCTGCGCGGCGAAAAAAGCCGAGGCCGTCCGCAGGACCTCGTTCGCCCGGCGCAGGTCCCGCACCTCGCGCCGCAGCTGGACGAGCTCGTTCTTCTCTTCGGTGGTGAGCAGGTCATCCCGCTCGCCGGCGTCGGCCTCGGCCTGCCGGATCCAGTTCCGCAGGGCTTCGTGATGCACGCCGAGCTCCTCAGCCATGCGGCGGATCACCGGCTTCGGCTCGGCGGTCCGATACATCCGCACCGCACGCTCACGCAACTCCAGCGGGTACTTCCTCGGGGCAGGCATCGTCTGGGCTCCTCTCATGAGACCCATCTGACCTGCTGTCACCTTTCCCCGCATCTCGGGGGAACCTCAGGCCCGCACTCAGGGGTGACCGACCAGCCTGGGCCATCGGTGACGTCGAAGCCCGCCCGGCCCACGTGGAGGTGCCTCCTGTCGTGACTGGTAGTGGTGGCGGGAAACCGGCGGGCAGGCCCGTGCCGGCAGCGCATGGGGGTGCAGGTCGAGCAGGCCAGGTGTTATCCGGTAGCCCGGGGCGGGGCGCTGCTGTCGCGGATGGTCAGGGTCGGGCGCAGCAGTGATATGACGTTGGTCGGTGGCCGGCCGGAGTCGACGGCGCGCAGCAGCAGCTCGACGGCCTGCTGGGCCATCTCCCGCTTCGGGAAGGTGATCGTGGTCAGCGCTGGCTGGATCTGTACGACCTGGGCGATGTCGTCGAAGCCGACGACGCTGACGTCGCCGGGGACGCGCTGCCCGGACCGGACCACCGCCTCGACTGCGCCGACGGCCAGGATGTCGTGGGTGGCGAAGATCGCCGTCAATCGCGGGTCCGCCTCAAGCGCCGCACGGGCCGCGGCGAACCCGCCGACGGCGTCGTCTCTGGTGCAGGGGAACACCTTGCGGTCGTCGATGGTCAGACCGTCGTCGGCGAATGCCCGGCGCAACCCGCGCACGCGCGGCGCGTGCGAGGGGAGATCGGCGATCACCGCGACGGTCTGGTGGCCGAGCTCCCTCAGGTGGCGCCCGGCTAGGAACCCGGCGTGCTCGTAGTCGATGGACACCACCGGCAACGTGGTCGGCGGGTCTCCCTCCCAGGCGAACAGCGCGACCGGGAAGGCGGCCTCGGCGAGCATCGGGAGCTGCTGTATGACGCCCTTGTCCCCGGCGACCAGCAGTGCGTCCACCGAGCGCGCGGCGAGGTTCTCCAAATGGGTCCGGGTGTAGCCGGGGTCGTCGCGTGTCGTGGCCAGCAGCAGGTTGTATCCGCGACCGACCAGCACGTTCTCGACCTCTTCGACCACCTCGGAGTAGAACGGGTTGGCCACCGACGGCACGAACAGTCCCACAGTCGACGTGCTGCCGGTTCTCAGTGAGCGCGCCACCAGGTTCGGCTTGTAGCCGAGTTCGTTTATCGCCGCGTTCACCTTCGCCAGGGTCTCCGGCCGCACCTTCTTGCCGGACACCACGTTGGACACGGTCTGCTTGGCGACTCCTGCCCGAGAGGCGACCTCTGCCATCGTCACCATGCGCACCCCACAACATGTATCGATCCACGTACAGACTCAGCGTAGGTCGGCCTGTCGCAACAGAGCAAGACTTCGACTTCGCCGGAGGTCGCGAACCGCGGTTGCCGGGCACTCGGCGAGAACGCCGCATGTCACACGCGGAATTCGTTCTGAACGACGGTGAGGCGTTGACGGGCCCGGAAATGCCGCATTAACATCCCGGCCACGCCGAGCACTTGGATCGGTCAAAGACGAGGAGTCGTCGCGGCCACCGCGCGACACACACCGATGTCACCTCGGCGCCAGGCTGTCCTCGGGGCGTCGTGGTGGTCCTCTCAGTCGCGACAGCGCCAACGGCCGCAGCCCGGCAGCGCACCTGCTCCGTGCCGTCTCCAGACGGGGAGCGCCTGAACAGACCTGGAAAGGTCTCGTCCTGAGGAGGGACAGGCATGATCAGACCGGCCGGCGACGACGCCGCCCCGAATCCCGCCCCGGCGCGACGCAGATCGCGCGTGCACCGCATCATCGCGGCCCTTGCCGGCGCCACCATCACCGTGGCGAGCCTCATGCTCACGGGCGCTGTGCCCGCACAGGCCGCCACCACCGTCCACACGTACGCACCGACGGGTGTGGGAGGCGGTACCACGACGTCCCCGGACGTGGCGTCCACCAAGTACCGAGTGCAAGTCGCCGGCACGACGGTTCAGGCTGTCCAGTACACCCAGAACGGCCACAACTTCGACATCGCGCGCTTCGCGTCGGACTCCCGCACACCGACGATCACGATCACGCTGCCCAGCACCACGATCAACACGGTGAACGTCTACCCGGCGCGCTACTACCCGTCCAGCAGCGTCACGGTGAGCACGGACAAGCACACCCTGACGTTCCAGATGTCAGCCGCCGCAGGGTTGAACCAAGCGATCGTGATAGTCAACGGCGACTCGACCAACGCCGCGGGACAGCCCTACCTCGCGGTCGTCAACGACCCTCTGGAAAACCCCGGGCAGCGTCCGGACGCCACGAGCGCACCGGACGGTTCCGGCGTCAACATGCAGACCGGTGTCCTCAACTTCCAGCAGTTCGCCGCGAACTACCTCGCTGCGAACCCGAACAGCGCGGCTCAGAAGGCTCCCGCCGCGACGACGAGTTCCATGGCTGGCCGGACCATCAACGGCACCGCCATCCCCGCCGGCCAGAAGACCTCGGCCGGGAGCCTGGTGAGCGCCGGCAGCGTCAATGTGCGGTACCCGAACCAGCGGGTGATGGCCGCCAACGACAGCACCTACGCCCTGCAGGCCGCCATCGCGACGATCAAAGCCAACCCCACGGCGCTCAACACGCTCTACTTCCCCAACGGCACGTACATATGGTCCGGTCTGTTGGTCAACGGTGTGGACGGCAGCAAGCTCAAGGGCGGCAAGCTGCGGATCTACACTGACGAAGGGGCCCTGCTGAAGAACCGCATCCAGGCGTACATGGAGGCGTTCGAGCCGGCGATCGGAATCATCAACTCGAGCAACATCGAGATCGACGGCCGCGGCATGTTCGACGCCAACGGCGTGGCGAACTACAACGCCGTCAACAGCGGTGACCTGCACGACGCCTACCGCAGCCAGCACCAGGGCGGTGTCATGGTCATGCACTCGTCGGACATCACGTTCAACGACACCTACGAGCGCAACGCGAAGCAGTGGAACTACGAGACCCACAGCGCCCACAGGGTGACGTTCAACAACATCAAGGCCCTCACCCCCTACCGCCAGCCGTGGGTGGACGGCACGGACTTCGCGAGTGGGCAGGACATCACGGCCAACGGCGTCTTCACCCTCGGCAACGACGACGCGTTCGCCTCCGGCCACTACAACCCCAGCAACGGGTTCACCCCGCTGGCTTCCGGCGTGTGGAACAACTTCAAGCTCGGCACCTCCAGCGCCGATGTCCAGGGCTATGTCAACGCGGTGGGCGCCTACGACACCGTCACCGACGAGCTCGGGTTCAACGCCAACGAGTGGGACAACGAGGACTCAAAGAACATATCCGTCAGTAACACGTTGAACTGGACAGTCAATGCGGGCAACGCGATCCGGATCGGCTACCAGACGAACGGATACAAGCTCACCAACTACACGTTCGACAACTTCAACTCCCTGTCGGCCCCGGCCGGCGGCATCCTCGCGATGAACAACAGCAACACCTACCCGCGCATCCAGAGCATCGTGGTGAAGAACAGCTCGATCGACAACTCCCGGTACGCATCGGGACCGATCAGCATCAACGGCGGCAACGGAACCCCCCAGACCATCACCGCCGACCAGCAGGCGAACTACGGGTACGCCCCCAACCCCGACGGGTCGGGCACCACGTACTCGTACGCCAGGACCCCGATCGGCACCGCCAAGCTCGACAACGTGTGGTTCTCGAAACCGAACACGGGCGGCACGATCACCGGGGTCACGAATGCCACGCTGAACAACACCTATGTCGCGGGCCAGCTCGTCGAATACACCAGCCAGCTCCCGCTGACGACGAGCGGCATCGGCACGCTGACCACCACCTACACGGACGCCGGCGGCCAGACCCAGAACGTCAAGGCCGGCGCCCCCACCAACGGTGACACCTGGGTGGGTGCGTGGACCGGCGACCAGACCGCGAACAACTCCTCGGACCTGACCCTCATCACCCGCAACACCGGCGCCGGCCTGATGGGCGAGCAGTACACCACCGGATCCGGAGACGGAAAGCTCTCCTACGTCCGGTTCCCCCTGGGCAGCCTCACCAGATCACCGAGCCAGGCGACACTCCATCTCACCTACGTCGGCCACCGCTATGCGACGGTGCCGTCGACCGACACCGACCAGCTCCTCGTGCAAGCCGTCAGCGACACCACCTGCACCGGCGGCAGCGCGTCCTGCCCGGTCGACACGATGACCTGGCAGAACCGGCCGAGCTTCAACGCCACGACCTCCTCCGTCGCGAAGTCGGCCACCTTCACCCTCGGTTCGACCCTCATCCCCGAGGGCGGCGGCACCCACCAGGGCAACGCCATCGACGGCCGCGACATCACCGTCGACATCACCTCCTTCGTCCAGAGCGCCTACGCGGCCAATCAGTCCACGCTCCTGCTCGCCATCTGCAACGCGGGGGGCACCAACCACGAGCTGCGCTTCGTCAGCTCCGACGGCGCCACCGGCTCCAGGAAGCTCACCAACGCGAGCGCCGACATGACGCCCGGGCTGACCGTGACCCCATAGACGCGCAAGGCTGGCTCGTCCCGCGGGACGAGCCAGCCGATCTACACCAGCGGGACCACGGGCGTGCCGGAGGGAGTGATGCTCGACCACTCCAACCTCGACGCGACAGCGGCGACGGGGTGCGAGGCGCTGGATTGGGGCCGGACGACCGGTGTCTGCTGATCCTGCCGCTCTTCCACGTCAACGCGATCGTCATCAGCGTTCTCATCCCGCTGTTCGTGGGCGCCAGTATCGCCATCGCCGACCGTTTCGATCCCAGCACGGCGAGGTCGTCGTGTGCGGCCCCAACGTCATGCGCGGCTCCCTCGGTCGGCCGGAGGGGACGGCGAGGACGATCGTGGACGGCTGGTCGCACACGGGCGGCGTCGGCCATCTCGACGCGGGCGGCTACCTGTTCCTCGTCGGACGGTCGAAGGACATGATCATCCGCGGCGGCGAGAACATCTACCCCAAGGACTGGGCGCCACCCCAGCGGCTACGAGCGGCCGACGTCGTACGTCGTGCTCGACACCCTTCCCAAGAACGCCCTGGGCACGATCGACAATCCCTCCCTGCGGGCCGCCCACGCCACAGCCTGCGCCCGCACGACCGCTCGACAGAAAGGGGAGGGGGAAGGCGGGCTGCTCAAGAGCCGCCGCGACCCCGAGAACCGATGACCGCGATCGACTACCGCACCCAGACCACACTGATCACCGGTGCGAGTCGGGCCTGGGCGCGGAGTTCGCCCGGCGGCTCGCCGAGCGCGCTCGAACCTCGTGCTTGTCGCTCGACGGGCCGACCGGCTGGAGGCGGCACTGGCCGCCGAACTGTCCGCGCAGCACGGCATCACCCCGCCGCTGGAGAGGCTCTGGCGACGGAGATCGCCCGGCGCGGGATCACCGTCACCAGTCTCATCAACAACGCCGGCTTTGGCACCCATGGCCAGTTCCGCCGAGCGACACAACTGGGCCGGCAGTCGGGGCGTCGGCGGCGGTGAGTCATCGCCGGACGGCGAGGCGTCATTCCGGCCCTCGCCCGCTGGTGGGTGTGTCAGTGGCGTGTGGCGGCAGCATGCAGGGTCTATGCGGACTTCAGGTGCTCGCGCAGCCATTGCTCGGTGTTGCTGACGTGCAGCAGCGCGGCGGCATGGGTCAGTGAGACGTTCCGAGCGGCCAGGGCCGCGTAGATCGCCTCGTGCTCCGCCAGGGTGCGTCCCGCCGCGCGGGTGTCCACCAGGCCGCGCCAGATCCGGGCTCGTAGGGTGCGGCCCGATATGCCCTCGAGCACGCTGATCAGCGTTTCGTTGCCGGTGACGTCGACGATGGCGCGGTGGAAGGCCATGTCGTGGGCGTTGAGCCGCTCCACGTCCTCGCTCGCTTCCCGCATGGCGTCCAGATGCCGTTTCACCTCGGCCAGGCCGTCGTCCGACAGCCGTGTGGCGGCCAGCGCGGTGGCAGCGGGCTCCAGAAGGCGCCGGACCTCCATGAGGTCCAGTACGGCCCCGGGATCGCCCTGCAGCAGTTCCACCGCTCCGCCGAGGCCTTCGAGGAGCAGGCTCGGCTGCAGGCTGGTGACGTAGGTGCCGTCGCCGCGCCTTACCTCCAGCACGCGTGCCACGGAGAGCGCCTTCACCGCTTCGCGGGCGAGGTTGCGGGAGAGCCCGAGCTGGGCGGCCAGCTCCGGCTCCGGGGGCAGTTTGGCGCCGGGAGGCAGCGCTCCTGAGGCGATGAGTTCGCGGATCTGCGCGATCGCCTTGTCGGTCAGGGACATTGTGGGCTCCGTCCTGCGGCCGGACCGCGGATGCCTGCTGCGCCGGGCACGTCGTCCCTGAGGAGTCCTCGGGTGCGCAGGTCGTCCCACAGGGCTCCGGGGACGGGGGTCCAGTGTAGTCGTGCGTTGCGTGTGACCTGCTCGGCGTTGCGCATGCCGAGAGTGACGTTGACGACCGCGGGGTGGGTGAGGGGAAAGGCGATGGCGGCCGCCGGCAGGGTGGTGCCGTAAGCCTCGCAGACGTCGGCGATGGCGCGGGCGCGGGCGACGAGTTCGGGTGGGGCGTCGTGGTAGTCGTACTTCATGCCGTCGGCGGGCCGGTCGCGGGAGAGCAGGCCGGAGTTGAAGACGCCGACAGCGACCACGCTCTTGCCGTGCTCGTCGGCGGCGGGCAGGACATCGTCCAGGGCGGACTGGTCGAGGAGCGTGTAGCGGCCTGCGAGCATCACCACGTCGGCGGCGCTCTCGCGCAGGAAGCGAGCGAGCATGGCGGACTGGTTCATCCCGGCGCCGATGGCGCCGATCACGCCCTGATCGCGCAGGTCGGCGAGGGCGGGCATGGCTTCGTCGGCGGCCTGCTGCCAGTGGTCGTCCGGGTCGTGGAGGTAGACGACGTCGAGGCGGTCCAGGCCGGTGCGGGTGAGGGTGTCCTCGATGGAGCGCAGGACGCCGTCGCGGCTGAAGTCCCACTGTCTGCGCAGGTCGTCGTGGACGACGAAGCCCTCGGTGTCGACGCCGGCCGGATGCTCGTTGGGGACGAGGAGGCGGCCCACCTTGGAGGAGACGACGTACTCGTCGCGGGGCCGGTGGCGCAGGGCGGCCCCCAGCCGGCGTTCGGACAGGCCGAGGCCGTAGTGGGGTGCGGTGTCGAAGTAGCGGATACCGGCGTCCCAGGCGGCGTCGAGTGCGGCGGCGGCGTCCTCGGCCGGCGTGGTGCGGTAGAGGTTGCCGATGACGGAGGCGCCGAAGCCGAGCTCGGTGAGTTCGACGCCGGTGGGGCGGATCTTTCGGCGGTGCAAGGCGTGCTCCTGGGGATGCGGATCGGCGTGGGGGTCAGCGTCGGACGTGGGCCGTGGAGCCCGCGAGGAGTGCCTCGACCTCGGCGAGGGTGGCCATGGAGACGTCTCCGGGGGTGGTCATGGTGAGGGCGCCGTGGGCGGTGCCGTAGGCGAGTGCGCGTTCCAGGCCGGCGCCGGTGAGCAGTCCATGAATGAGGCCCGCGGCGAATGCGTCGCCGGAGCCGATGCGGTCCAGGACGTGCAGGCCGGGCATCCGCGGCCCGGTGACCAGGCCGGTGTCGGCCGACCAGGCGGCCGAGGACCAGTCGTTGATCCCGGCCGAGGGCACCGCCCGCAGCGTCGTGGCCAGTACCTTCGCCTCCGGCAGCAGTGCGGCGACCGCGGCGAGCGCGTCGGGCACCTCCTCCTCCGTCAGGCGCACGGCGCCGGGACGGCTGCCCGCCAGGCCCAGGGCGCCCACGACGACGTCGGCATGCCGGGCGAGCCGCAGGTCGCTCTCGCGGGCCCGCTCCGCGCCGCCCCGTCCGGCCCACAGGCTGGGGCGGTAGTTGGGGTCGTAGGAGACGGTGACGCCGTGGCGGCGGGCGGCGGCCATGGCCTCGTCGGCGACGTCGGCGGTGGTGTCGGACAGTCCGGCGAAGATGCCACCGGTGTGGAACCACCGCACCCCGCCTCCGAAGACCGCCTCCCAGTCGACATCCCCCTTGCGCAGCTGGGAGACGGCGGTGTTCGCACGGTCGCTCACCCCCAGGGCGCCGCGTATGCCGTAACCGCGCTCGACGAAGTTCAGGCCGTTGCGAGAGCCGCGGCCGATGCCGTCGTCGGGCACCCAGCGGATCAGCGAGGTCTCGACGCCGCCCTGCAGCACCAGGTCCTCGACCAGGCGGCCGACCGCGTTGTCGGCCAGCGCCGTGACCACGGCGGTGCGATGTCCGAAGCAGCGTCGCAGTCCGCGTACGACGTTGTACTCGCCACCGCCTTCCCACACCTGGAAGCTGCGAGCGGTGCGGATCCTGCCCTCACCGGGATCGAAGCGCAGCATCACCTCTCCCAGGGCGACCACGTCGGTCACGGCGCGCTCCTCCTCACTGCCTCGGCAGTCAGCCGGCGGATCTCCTCGTACTCGCCGCGTTCCAGATGGCCGGGGGTGGCGATCCAGCTCCCGCCCACGGCGAGCACTGACGGGTGGGCGAGGTAGGCGGGCAGCCGGCCGACATCGATGCCGCCGGTCGGCACGAACCGCGCCTGGGGGAAGGCAGCCGCCAGCGCGCGGAGCATCCCAAGACCGCCGAGCGGCTCGGCGGGGAACAGCTTGACCGTGTCCACGCCTGCCTTCAGCGCACGCATCAGCTCCGTCGCACTTGCCACGCCGGGCACCACCGGCACCCCCAACTCACCTGCCTTGGTGATGACTTCGTCGTCGAAGCCGGGCGAGACGAGGAAGCGGGCGCCGGCCGCCACGGCCCGCTCGGCCTGCTCGGCGGTGAGGACGGTGCCCGCGCCGACGGCCAGGCCGCCGTGTGCCGCCATCGCCTTCACCACGCGCTCGGCGCCGGGAGTGCGCAAGGTGATCTCGGCACAGCGGGCGCCGCCCGCCGCGAGCGCGTCGGCCAAGGGGCCGGCACCCGCGACGGACGGCACGGTGAGGACGGGCACAAGACGTGCTCCCGCCAGGACGGCTGTCACGTCGTGGCTGGTCATCGGCCGAGCCAGCCGCCGTCGACGGGCAGGACGGTGCCGTGGATGTAGTCGGCGGCAGGGGAAGCGAGAAAGACGGTGGCACCCGCGAGGTCGCCGGCGGTGCCCCAGCGTCCGGCGGGGATGCGCTCCAGGATGGCCTTGCTGCGGGCGGGGTCGTCCTGGAGGGCCTGGGTGTTGTCGGTGGCGATGTAGCCGGGCGCGATGGCGTTGACGTTGACGCCGTGCGAGGCCCATTCGTTGGCCAGTGCCTTGGTGAGGCCGGCGATGCCGTGCTTGGCGGCGGTGTAGCCGGGCACGGTGATGCCGCCCTGGTAGCTGAGCAGCGAGGCGGTGAAGATGACCTTGCCGTGGCCGCGGGCGACCATTGCGGCGCCGACGGCCCGGGTGAGGGCGAACTGAGCGTTGAGGTTGACCTGGAGCACCAGCTCCCAGTCGGCGTCGCTGTGCTGGGCTGCCGGTGTGCGGCGGATCGTGCCCGCGTTGTTGACCAGGATGTCCACCGGCCGTTCGCGTCCGGCGAGGTCCTCGCCGAGGGCCCGTACGGCGTCGGGATCGGCGAAGTCGGTACGGATCGCCTCGAAGGTGCGGCCAGCGGCGGTGACGTCCTTCTCCACGCCGCTGCCGGAGGTCTCCAGCGAGGCGCTCACCCCGATGACGTCCGCTCCGGCCTCGGCGAGCGCGCGGGCCATGGCCCGGCCGATACCGCGCCGGGCCCCGGTGACCACGGCGAGTTTCCCGGTGAGGTCGAAGGCGGTCATGCGTCGGCTCCCTGAGCTTTGTAGGTGTCGTCGGTGCAGTCGACGAGGATCTTCATCACGTCGCCGCCGCTCTCCAGGGCCTCGAAGGCGGCAGGTGCCTCGCCCATGGGCACGATCCTGGTGATCAGGCGCTGGGCGGGGACGGTGCCGTCCGCCACCAGCGCCACCGCGCGTTCGAAGTCGGAGCGGTCGTACAACCGGGCCCCGACGAGGGTGAGTTCACGCCAGAAGAAGCGGTGCAGGTTGATCTCGCGGGGCCGGGGGTGAATGGCGACCAGGCAGAGCCGTCCGCGCACGCCGAGGACGTCGACGGCCGTGGCCACACCACCGGCGGCCCCGGAGACCTCGAAGGCCACATCGGCGCCCGCGTCCGCGGTCCACTCCGCGACCCGGTCGGTCACATCGGTGACGGCCGGGTCCCAGGTCGTCAGTCCCTGCTCCTCGGCGAGCAGGCGGCGGTGGGCGTTGAGTTCCACCACCCGCACCTCGGCGCCGGCGGCCCGCGCGACCAGGGCAATGAGGATGCCGACGGGGCCGCCGCCGACCACGACGACCTTCTCCCCCTCGCTGACGGCGGCGCGCCGCACGTCGTGCACGGCGACCGCAGTGGGCTCGACGAGGGCGGCCTGGTCCAGAGGAACGGATTCGGGGAGCCGGACCAGGGTGGAGGCGGGCACGGTCCAGCGCTGTTGCATGGCGCCGGGGGAGTCGATGCCGATGAAGTCCAGGTGCTGGCAGATGTGCTGGTGGCCCGCCCGGCAGGCCGGGCAGGTGTCGTCCCAGCGCAGGGGCATCACGGTGACGGCGTCGCCGGGCTGCCAGCCCTCCACTCCGGGCCCGACGCGGACGACGCGGCCGGACATCTCGTGCCCGAGGACGGCCGGTGTGCTGACGCGGGCGTCCATGTCGCCGTGGAAGATGTGCAGGTCGGTGCCGCAGATGCCGACGTAGGCGGGGGCGAGCTCCACCTGGCCGGGGCCCGGTTCCACAGTGCGGGCGGGCGCGGTGTCCAGGGTGCGGGCCGAGGTGTAACGGACGGCGAGTGTCATCGTGAGGTCAGGGTCCCTTCAGCGCGGACGCCGATGGTCAGCAGCAGGTTGGCGTAGGTGCGGGTGTCGGCGGTGACGATCGCCAGCGCCAGGTCGGGGGAGCGGGCGGCGTCGTAGAACTCGAAGCGGCCGAGCGTGTCGACCGGGGCCGGTGCCAGCATCGAGCGGTACTCGGCGATGGCGGCCGGCTCGGGTTCGCCCTCGGGCGGCACCATCACCTGGGCCGACTCCACGGGCAGGGCGCGCAGCAGCACCTCGAGCACGGTGGTGACGTCCAGCAGGCCCGGCGCCAGGTTGAGGTGGACGGTTCTGGCCCGATCTCCGGTGGCGGTACTGGCGGGGTAGTGGCCGTCGGCGAGCAGGACGCGGGCGCCGTGGCCGGCTCCCGCGAGCGCTTCGAGGATGCCGGGGTGGATCAGTTCGGTCAGCAGCACGGACTCTCTCCCTATGTGTCGGCCAGTCGGTAGAAGGCGCTCGCCGTGTCGTGGAGAATCGCCTGCTTCTCGTGCGCGGAGCAGGTGTCCAGCAGTTCCTCGACGGTGGCGGCCCAGCGGTCCCAGCCGCCGGCGAGGACGCAGACGGGCCAGTCGGAGCCGAACATCAGCCGCTGAGGGCCGAAGGCGGTCAGCAGGGTGTCCCAGACCGGGCGGATGTCGTCGACGGTCCACTTGCCCCAGTCGGCCTCGGTGATGAGGCCGGAGACCTTGCACCGCACCTGCGGGTAGCCGGCCAGCACGTGCACGGTGCGTACCCAGTCGGAGAGCGTGGGGTGGGCGACGGGTGGCTTCCCCGCGTGGTCCAGGACCAGGGGGAGGTCGGGGAAGCGCTGGGCGAGGCGGATCGCCTGCGGGAACTGGTGGCTGCGGATGAGCACGTCGTAGCCGAGGTCCCTTTCCTGAACGGCGCGCAGGCCCCGCTCGACAGCCGGCTGCTGCAGCCACTCCGGATCTGGCTCCCCCTGCACGACGTGGCGCAGGGCCCGCAGGTACCGGCCCGAAGGCCGGGAGAGCAGTCCGTCGAGTACTTCCCCGATCCCGGGCGCGGTGAGGTCTGCCCAGCCGACGACCGCGCCGATCAGCGGGTCCTGGCCGGCGAGGTCCAGCAGCTCGGTCGTCTCGGGCACGGAGGCAACGCACTGGACGGCCACCGTGCTCGTCAGGCACCGTCCGGCGACGGGCCGGGTCACGGCCCGTCGCAGGTCGTCGACGCCGAAGCTGCGGCGGATCGGTTCGTGGCCCGGTTCGTCGAGCCAGGGCTGAGGTCGCCGGTCGAGGTCCCACACGTGGTGGTGGGCGTCGACCAGGGGCAGCAGCTCAGACACGGGCGGACCAGACGGGACCGTCGGGGTAGAGGTACTCCTTCACAGACTCGGCATGCATCTGCGCGCTCAGCCCGGGGCGGGTCGGTGCGAGGTAGTGGCCGTCGGCGATGCGTACCGGGTCGACGAAGTGCTCGTGCAGGTGGTCGACGTATTCGATGACGCGGTCCTCGGTCGTGCCGGAGACGGCGATGTAGTCGAACATCGACAGGTGCTGGACCATCTCGCACAGGCCGACCCCGCCGGCGTGCGGGCAGACCGGCACGCCGAACTTCGCGGCGAGCAGCAGGATGGCGATGTTCTCGTTGACGCCGCCCACGCGGGCCGAGTCGATCTGCACGATGTCCACCGCGCCGGCCTGGAGGAGCTGCTTGAAGACGACACGGTTGGCGATGTGCTCGCCGGTGGCCACCTTGATGGGGGCGACGGCCCGGCGGACGGTGGCGTGCCCGAGGATGTCGTCGGGGGAGGTGGGCTCCTCGATCCAGTACGGGTCGTACGGGGCCAGCTCGCGCATCCAGTCGATGGCGGGCTGGACGTCCCATCTCTGGTTGGCGTCGACGGCGATGCGGATGGAGTCGCCGACGGTCTCGCGGGCGGTGCGCATACGGCGGACGTCGTCCTCCAGGTCCGCGCCGACCTTCAGCTTGATCTGGGTGAAGCCGTCGGCCACCGCCTCGCGGGCGAGGCGGGACAGCTTCTCGTCGGAGTAGCCGAGCCAGCCGGGGGTGGTGGTGTAGGCCGGGTAACCCTGGTCGAGGAGACGACCGATGCGCTCCTCGCGATCCGGTTCGGCGCGCTTCAGGATGTCGAGCGCCTCTTCGGGGGTGAGGGCGTCGCTGAGCCAGCGGAAGTCGACCTGGGCGACCAGGTCCGCCGGGGACATCTCCGCGAGGAACCGCCAGACGGGCTTGCCCGCCCGCTTGGCGGCGAGGTCCCAGGCGGCGTTGACGACGGCTCCGGTGGCCATGTGGATGGCGCCCTTCTCCGGGCCGAGCCAGCGCAGTTGGGGGTCGTGGACCAGGGAGCGGGAGAACGCGCCGAGGTCGCCGCAGACCTCTTCGACGGACAGACCGACGACATGGGGGGCGAGGGTGGCGATGGCGGCGGCCTGGGCGTCGTTGCCGCGTCCGGTGGTGAAGGCCAGGGCATGGCCCTCCAGCCCGTCGCCGGCGTCGGTGCGCAGGACGACGTAGGCGGCCGAGTAGTCGGGCTCGGGGTTCATGGCGTCCGAGCCGTCGAGGTGTTCGGAGGTGGGGAACCGCACGTCCAGGACGTCGAGGGCGATGATGCGGGCAGATGAGGACATGGCGGCGACTCCAGTGAGGGCTGGGGGAAGGGTCCCCTTGCGGCGAGACGTGAACGCGGCATGGATCAGGCGGCCTGCGCGGCCGCCCGGGTCACTCCTGGACCTTGCCGCCGGTGATGCGGGAGATGGTCAGGGCGACCAGGATGATCAGGCCGTTGAGGGCTCCGATCCACTGCGCGGGCACGCCGGCGAGGGTGAGGACGTTCTGGATCATGAAGAGCAACAGGATGCCGCTGAAGGCCCCGAACATGGTGCCCTTGCCGCCGTTGAGGCTGATCCCGCCGATCACGGCGGCGGCGAAGACGGTGAAGATGTAGCCGTTGCCCTGCGCGGAGGCGACGGACGCGAGCCGCCCGGACAGCAGCAGTCCGGCGAGGGCGGCGAGCAGGCTGCCGGTGACGATGACGATCCACAGCACCCGGTCGGTGCGGATGCCGGCGGCCTTGGCGGCGTCGACGTTGCCGCCGATGGCGTAGAGCGAGCGGCCGAAGCTGGTCCAGCCGAGGACCACGATGGCGACGCCGAACAGGATGAGGCAGAGCCAGATGGAGGCGGGCATCCCCAGCCACTGGGCGGTGCCGAGGTAGAGCATCGACTCCGGCAACTGGAAGAAGGTCTGGCCGCCGGAGATACCGGTGAGGACACCGCGCAGCACGATCAGCATGCCGAGGGTGACGATGAAGCCGTTGAGGCCGAAGCGGATGATCAGCAGGGCGTTGATCACCCCCACGAGCACGCCCACGGCGAGTGTGACCGGGACCGACCAGGCGCCCGGCAGCAGGCCGAGACCGTGTCCGGCGCTGCCGATGGTCAGCCAGGCCGCGACACCGGGCGCGAGGCCCATGGTGGACTCCAGTGAGAGGTCCATCTTCTTGACGATCAGGACCATCGTCTGGGCGAGGACCAGCAGGGCGATCTCGGACATCGTCTGCAGGACGTTGATGAGGTTGTCGGCCTGGAGGAAGACCGGGTTGACGATCTGTCCGACGATCGCGATGGCGATGATCGCGGGGACGAGCGCGAGGTCGCGCAGCCGGGCCAGGGGGATCCGGCCGCCGAGCAGCACGGTCCGCTTCCGCTCGGGTTCCGCGGCCTTGGCGACGGTGTCCGCGAGGACGGTTTCAGGCATTGAGGTCCACTCCTTCCATCGCGGCCACGAGGTCGTGGTCGTGCCAGCCGCGGGCGAGCTCCGAAGTCACTCGGCCCTGGAACATCACCAGGACCCGGTCGCACATACGCAGGTCGTCGAGTTCGTCGGAGGCGATGAGCACTCCGGTGCCGGACTCGGCGGTCTCCTCGACCTTGCCGAGGAGGAACTCCTTGGACCGCACGTCGACGCCGGCGGTCGGGTTGATCAGGACCAGCAGCTTCGGATCGTCGGCCAGGGCGCGGGCCATGACGACCTTCTGCTGGTTGCCGCCCGAGAGGGCGGAGACGGGCAGTTCGGGTCCCGGCGACTTGATGGCCAGATTCTCGATCATGCCCCCGGCCAGCCGGTCCCTGCGGCCGCGGCTGAGGAAGCCGTTCCTGCCGAGCCGCTTCGGTACGGACAGAGTGGCGTTGTCGGCGATCGACATGTCGGGGACGTAGCCCTGGTGATGTCGGTCCTGGGGTACGAACCCGGCACCCGCGGCGAGCGCGGCGGGGACGCTACCTGGCTGCGGCCGGTGGCCGGCGATCCGCACGTCGCCGGTGGCCGCGGCGCGCAGTCCGACGACGGTCTCGGCGACCTCGGTGCGACCGCTGGCCGCGGCTCCCGCGAGGCCGACGATCTCGCCGGCACCCACCTGGAAGGAGACGTCGTCGTATGTGCCCTCGTCCCCCAGGGCGTGCACGGCCAGCGCGGGTGCGGCGCTGCGGTCCATGCTGCTGGCGCGTTCCTGCCGGCGGTCGGCCGCCGCCTCGCCGGTCATCGCGGCGACCAGCTCGGTGCGCGGCAACTGCGCCACCGGGGCGGTCACGATGTGCGCCGCGTCCCGGAACACCGTCACCATGTCGCAGATCTCGTACACCTCCTGCAGATGGTGGCTGATGAACAGGAAGGTCACGCCCTGGCGTTGCAGGTCGCGGATGCGTTCGAAGAGTCGGTCGATCGCCGCGGCGTCGAGCTGTGCGGTGGGCTCGTCGAGGATGATGAACCGTGCCCCGAAGGACAGTGCCCGGGCGATCTCCACGAACTGCCGCTGCTCGACGCTCAGGTCACCGGCGGGTGTCTGCGGGTCGACGTCCACCGACCAGGTCGAAAGGAGTTCCTGAGCCCGGCGGCGCACGCCGGTCCAGCTGATCAGCCGGTTACGTCCGTGGTGGTGCCGGTTCAGGAAGAGATTCTCGGCGACGGTCAGCGTGGGAATGATCGTCGACTTCTGGTAGACGCAGGCCACGCGCTGTCGCCAGGCGTCGCGGTCGCTCAGTCGTGGTGCGGGGGCGCCGCCGAAGGCGACCGTTCCCTCGTCGGGGGCGTGCAGCCCCGTCAGGACGGAGACCAGCGTCGACTTGCCGGCCCCGTTGCGGCCCACGAGCGCATGGGTCTCGCCGGGCCTGATCGTGATACGGGCGCCGTTCAACGCCACCGTCGGACCGAATCGTCTGACTATGCCCGTCGCCTCGACGACGGGCGGGGCTGCCGAGGCCCGCCCGTCGTCCGCCGGGGCGGGCGCGGGAGTGACTGTTCGCTCCCCGTCGCTCATCTCAACCGCCTTGTGATGGTTAGCCGTTGGGTGGTACAGAGGCAGGTCAGCCGAGGTTGTTGCCCCACAGGGACGTGTCGTCGCTCTTGACGCTGGGCACGCCGCCGTAGGTGCCGCCGTCGGCTGTCACGAGCGGGGCGGACAGCTGGTCCTCCAGCAGGCCGTCGCGGACCTGGATGATGGTGCTGTCGTGGTCGGTCTTGCCGGGCTTGAAGGTCTTCCCGGCGATCGCGGCCTTCAGGTAGTACAGGGCGTACTTGGCGTAGAGGTCGGCCGGCTGGGAGACGGTGGCGTCGATCTTCCCCGCGGCGATGGACTTGAGTTCCTCGGGGATGCCGTCGTTGGAGACGACGAAGACGTGCTTCTTGTCCTTCGGGTCCACCAGCAGACCCTTCTGCTTGAGCACCTGCAGCGTCCCGGACAGCGCGAAGCTGGACTGCATGTAGACACCCTTGATGTCCGGGTGCTGGGTCAGCCGGGTCTGGAGCTTCTGCGCGGCCACCGCGCCGTCCCAGTTGGTGGCCTCGCCGAACACGGTGATGTCCGGGTAGTCCTTCTTCATGCAGTCGTTGAACGCCTCGGTGCGGTCACGGCCGTTGATGGAGTCCAGGCCGCCCTGCAGCATGACGACCTTGCCCTTGCCGCCCAGCTTCGTGCCCAGGTACTGGCACGCCTTCTCGCCGTACGCGCGGTTGTCGGCGCGCACGACCATGTAGACCTTGCCGCTGTCGGGACGGGTGTCCACGGTGACGACCGGGATCTTCTTCGCCTCCAGCTGCGCCAGCGTCGGGGCGATGGCGGCGGTGTCCTGCGGGGCCATCGCCAGGCCCTTGACGCCCTGGCTGATGAACGTCTGCGCGTTGGCGGTCAGCTTGGCGACGTCGTTCTGCGAGTTGGTGGTCTTCAGATCCAGGCCCAGCTCCTTGGCGAACTCCGGCGTGTACTTGATGTACGAGTTCCAGAAGTCCGTGTCGGACCGCGGGTAGTCGACGCCCACGAGCGGCTTGTCACCCGACGACGACGTGGTGGTGGAGCCGCTGCCGCAGGCGCTGAGGAGCGTCAGCGCGCAGACGACGGAGGCGGTGGAGCTGAGTGCGGTTCTGAGTCTCATGGGCACTTCCTTGTGCTGGTCCCGTAGCGGGGCTGTGACACCGGTGCGACGGCTGTGTGTCGCAGCAGGGGAGATGGGATGTTTATAGGTCGCGTTTCGTGGCGTTGTCTAGAGCGAGGTGGAAACTTGCTGGAAAAGTGAGACTCGCGATCCAGGTCGCCCGTCGTTACGTTCTCTCGCGCGTAGATCCATCCCATCAATGATGTGGATCTGTGATGGGTTGATGCTTGCGCGGAGACCTTGGTGCTCCCGCTGCGGATCCGCTCTGCACGTCCGCGCGCGGGCCGCTCTGTGCGTTGGCGAGGCGGTAGTAGCCGTTGGACGCAGGGACGAGCTTCCACCACTGAGTGGGGGCGCCGACTCCAACACCTTGCCGCTCCTGGCATGGGACAGGCGGTGCCCACTGGATGATCGAGGCGCCGTTGGAGGTGGAACCGATCGTGAGGGTGGTGCTGGTTCCGGCGGTCAGTGACACGACCCTGGCGTGGTCGCCGAGGGACGACGTGGTGACCGTGGCGGAGGTGGCGACGGAGGTGATGCCGCGCCGGCAGATGAAGGTGATGTCCTGGCCGATGTCCGAGGTGAGCTTGACGGTGGCAGTGCGGACCGTCGTGTCCCAGGTCAGTGACTGGACGGTGATGCGGTTGCGGCCGCGTACACCCTCGATTGGTTCCCTTGTTCAGCTGGTCGGGGAGGGCGGGGAAGATCTCCAGGACGCCCGGGCGGCTGTATACCAGGGCTTCGCCGAGGACGCCGGGGAGGGCGTTGGCGGCGTCGCAGTTGTAGATGGCCAGGCCTGGCTCGTGTGAGGTCATCAGGGACCGCCACACCATGTTCCTGCCGTGATCTTCAGCAAGTCGTTGTAGACGCCGGGGCCGTCCTTCAGGCGGGCGCGGGCCGGGGCCCGGTGCAGGCTGCCGTGGGCGGAGTAGTTCTGGTCACCGCGCAGATCCGGGGCTTGCGGGCGTATTGACCGGGTCGGGCTTGTTTCGGGGTTGATCTCGTGCAGCGGCCACGCGCCGTACAGGTGCTGGACGTGCCGGTGGTCGTAGCGGCGGTCAGACCGGCCCAGGACCACTCGACGAGCGCACCGTCACTGTTGATGGTGTAGTCGGGCGACGACTTGGCGAACAGGGCGCTCCAGCGTTGCACGCCCTGGCCACTGCCCTGTTCCAGGCCGAGTTCGATCAGGGCAGGACCGAGCTTGTTGTTGAAGAAGTCTGCGTCGCCGGTGACCTGGTAGTACTCGAGCAGGGGATACAGGAGCCAGTCGGCGCCGCCGGTCCATGCCTTGCCGGGGAAGCCTCCGTTGTTGAAGTGCAGCATGTGCCCGTACTCGCCGTCGGTGCGTGAGGGGGCGAAAAGCCGCGGGCGCCGTACGACGACGAGGCTGGTCGCGTGCTGATCGCCCCTGTCATGGGATCTCTTGAGTCGCGAGTGCGCCTCGATAAGACATGGCATGTCTGAAACAGTCATAAGCAATTTAACTCGCAAATCGTGCGCCATTTATTACAGATGAAGGCACTTACATCCCTTCAACAGGTTGACATGGAGCCGTCACATCACTGAACTTCATGCGTAACATTCGGCACTTTGAGGCTCCGGGAGATTCCCAGCCCCAGACCGAACCTCTCCGACGGTCACCCCGACCGGTTCGCTCCGGCATGCCGGAGTCCCCTCAACCTGGAGTACGCCCATGTCGTCAGGAAGACTGTCCCGCCGCACGCTGCTGGGTGCGGCGGGGGCCGCTGTGGCCACCACCGCGCTGCCCGTGCTCCCCGCGTTGTCGCCTCTGCTCACGCGGGCGGCAGCCGCGGACGCCCAGACCAATCTCAGCAACCTGGTGAACATGCGGTTCGGCATGTTCAACCACTTCAGCCTGGGCACGTTCACCAACGAGGAGTGGGCCGCCCCGAGTCAGAGCCCCGCTCTGTTCGCGCCCACAGCCGTGGACTGTGCCCAGTGGGCGGCGGCCGCGGCAGCGGCGAAGATGAGCTACGGCATCCTGACGACCAAGCACCATGACGGCTTCGCGCTGTGGCCGAGCGCCTACGGCACCCAGAACGTCGCGAACAGCTCCTACAAGCAGGACGTGGTGAAGGCGTACTGCGACGCCTTCCGGGCGAGGGGGCTGAAGGTCGGCCTCTATTACTCGATCTGGGACCGCACCTTCGGTGTCGAGGCGTGGGAGAGCCGGCACGGGGTGTCCGGTCTCGAGACAACGGACGCCATCCAGCCCGCCGACATGACCTTCATCCTGGGCCAGATCACCGAACTGCTCACCAACTACGGCACCATCGACCTGTTCATCACCGACGGGTACGCGTGGCAGATGGGGCAGCAGGCCCTCTCCTACCAACGCATCCGGGAGCACGTGAAGTCGCTCCAGCCGGACATCGTCATGATCGACCACGGTGCGCTGTCGGTGCCGTTCCTCGGCGACGCGATCTACTTCGAGGAGCCGCTGGGTGTCTCCGCCCCGGCCGGGAACACCTACGCCGCCACGCAGGGGCAGACGATCAGCAACGGCTGGTTCTGGCATCCCTCCACGCCCACCGAGGGCCTGATGAGCAAGGACGCGATCCTGTCCCACCTGGCGGATCTGGAGCCGAAGTACACCTCGTTCATCCTCAACTGCCCGCCCAACCGCAACGGCAAGCTGGACACCAACATCGTCAACCGGCTCGCCGAAGTCGGCGCGGCATGGAGCCCCAACACCTCCCGGCCGGCGCTGCCGACCCAGATGCTGCGCGCCGAACACCCCGTGACCCCCGTCAGCGCCTACGCGACCGGCTTCCGCACCGGCGAGGGACCGCTCAACGCCATAGACGGGCTGAGCGACAAGGGATACGAGACCTGCTGGTCGACCTGGGGACTCTCCTCGGCCCTGCCGCACTCGATCACCATCGACCTGGGCGGGGTCTGGAGCAACGTCTCCACCCTGGAGTACCTGCCCAAGCAGTGGAACCGCAACGACTCCACCGACGGCGACATCACCTCGTACACCATCTCCACCAGCACCGACGGCACGAACTTCACCCAGGTCGCCACCGGCACCTGGGCCGGCAACCGCGCCACCAAGGTGGCCGAATGGCCCGCCCGGAACGTGGGCTTCGTACGGATCCGGGCCACCGCGGCCACCGGCGGCTACGCCAACGTCGGCGGCGTCCACATCGGCGGCCGGACGGCCAAGCCGGCACTGGTGTCCACGACGCTCCCCGGCAATGCCACCGTCTACCGGCTGGTCAACCGCAACAGCGGCAAGGTCGCCGACGTGGAGGGCGGAGGCACCGCGAACGACACCCGCATCCTCCAGTGGCCGTGGCTCAACGCGGCGAACCAGAAATGGACCTTCGCCAACACCGGCGACGGCTACTACAAGATCAAGGGTGCGGGCAGCGGCAAGCTCATGGAGGTCGGCGCACTCTCCCGCGACGACGGTGGCTACGTCGACATCTGGTCGGACGCCGGCGCCCCCCAGCAGCAATGGGCCGTCACCCCCACCGGCGACGGCTACTACTTCCTCATCAACCGCTACAGCGGGCTCTGCCTCGCCGTCGACGAAGGCAGCACCGTCGACGGGGCGAAGATCGAGCAGCAGCCGTACGCGTCACTGACGCGTCAGCAATGGCAGATCGTCGCCGTCTGACGATCCCGGGGAACGGGCGACAGCGTGCGTCCGAAGTGGCGCCCTCGGTGCCCCGCCTGACCTTTGGTAGGTCCCGGCCCAGAACGGTTCGGGCCAGGGAGCCGAGCAACATCAGGCGCCGTTCGCGGATCTCGCCGGCCCAGTCGGCCTCCGCCACGCTTTCCGGGCGCGGGGCCGCGTCCAGGGGGTTCAGCCGACCGGGCAGGCCGGGGCCGAGAGCGACGGACCGGCCGCCGAGGGATTCCGCCATCGGCGTCCACTCGCCCTTCGGGTCGCACGGGACGTGGACCCGGTATCCGAAGGCCACCGAGCGCAGGGCGAAGCTCTTGGCGAGGGCGCTCTTGCCCTGACCGATCACCCCGGCGAGCAGCAGGTTCGGGTTGGTGAACCCCTCGACCTCGCTGTACAGGGCGAAGGGGTCGAAGACGAACGATGCCTCGGCGTGGACATCGCGGCCGATGTAGATGCCCTCTGCGCCGAGGACAGACGTCATCACGGCATCATTCCTGGAGCGGTGATTTGGGCTTCGAGGTCAGCGACGCGACGGTGTTGGAAGCGAAGAGGGCCGGCCTCAACCTTGAGGCCGCCGACATGCCGCACAGCAGAGCCGGCTTGGTCTACCTCGTCGAGTTGCTTTGGGCCATCACTCTGACCTGGTTGTTCTCCGGTCAGCGCGGCAATGAGATCGCGCGCCTGCGTCTGGGATGCATCCGATGGCAGCACGACGGCGCAGCCCGACTCGCTGTTCGCCGACCGTGGTTACGCCCACGACATCTACCGCGCCCAGGTCCGTGCCCGCGGCATCGTGCCCGACATCGCCAGCCGAGGCACACGACAGGCACCGGCCTGGGCACCTATCGGTGGGTGGTCGAGCGGACCTTCCGCCTGGCTACACGGATTTCGACGCCTGCGGATCCGATGGGAACGGCGGGCCGACATCCACGAAGCGTTTTTCGAACTCGCCTGCTGCCTCATCAGCCACCGACAAATCAGCTCATTGTGTTAGCCACTGTTAAGCCCCGGATAGCGAAAGCGCCGCTCACGCTGCGGCAACAACGGCTCCAGGCAGTCCCACAACTCATCAGACACGATCCATGGCGACGTCCCCACCCCCAACCGAACGCACAACTGCCGCCTCGGACACGGCGATCAGGGCCGATCCACCTCTTTGTGTTAGCCGTCTTTGAGGGTCGGCCCTATTGCACCTTCGGGACTATTCAGCTGATCCAGCACTCCGGAACGCCGTTCCGGTCGTCGCACTTTGCATCCTGCAGGTTCGTAATCTTGGTCCAGACCCCCGCCCCGTGCCAGGCCCGGGTGGAGAAGGTCATGTAGTGGCCCCGGTTGTTGAACGTGAAAGCGTCAACGTCGATGTTCCCGCCCCCGTAGTGGTCGCCCGGTGCTAGGTACAGCTGGTTACACGGCGCGTGCCACCACGAAGGGGTGGAGCCGCCATCCTTGTTCCACACGTCGCAGTAGCCCGACGTTCCCGTCCCGAGGGTGGTGGTGATGTACATCCCCCAGGGCGTGAGGTTCGTGACTTCCCCGCAGGGGGTCCACGTGCCGCATCCGCCCATGACCGCCGCAGGAGTTGGTGTCGAGGCTTGAGCAGTTGGGCTCAATGTGAGCGTGCCAGCACAGCTGACTGCCGCAGCGGCCAAGGCAACTGCCGCCCGCATCTTCGTTCTCATTGTTCCTCCACTGATCTAGGCCAAACCCAACGCTTGACCCTGCCGAAATTCGAGCGTTCGAGGAGTGCGATGCCTATCTCAATCCGATCATCAACCACGGCGAGACACCGTCGATCGACGCCAACCCCTGGATTTGAACCCAATCGAAAGCGGTGCCAATTCCCGCTGAAAGGTGTCATGTCTCGCTGAGATTTTCAGTGGGCTGACATCACGATACAGCTCTGACAGATTGGATTTCGAACGGTATCCACCAGGGGCTGCATCATCGAACTGGCGGCAGTGCTGGGCAGGTTACCACCAGGAAGTGCACCCACCAGAAAGGCTGCTGCAGACCCGGAAGTGCACGGCGTCGCGATCGTTATAGCTGCCTGAGTACGCAGAGTTGTAGACTGTGCCGTCCGCAAAGCGTTGCAGGTAGCTATACGACGGCAGCGTGGCTACCCCATTCAACCACCACTTCCCGTCGTAGTGCTTTCCCTCCCAAACCCAGCTCTTGCATATCGGCAGGCGCCCTCACTTCCCGTTATCGTGGTACATACCTGTGCCGCCGACGCGGATGATGTGAGCCCCATGGTCGTGCCCGCAACGGCGGCGACCGTCACACCGATTTAGGTAATTGCTCGCTTCACGTGCCCCCTTGTCTAACCGTCAGGGCTCCAGAAGTCCTGGCTGAGGTCAATTGCGCGGATCCTACGAGTGCAGCCCAGCTATCGAATAGATAGATTTTCGGCCAATCAAGCCCATGCCGAGTCGATATAATCTTCATGCCTGTTGGCCTACTTGACCTTGGTTCTGCAGGGCTGTGAGCGTGTGACTTAAGGTTTTCATGATCGGCCTGAGTCGGCCAGATTTACGGCAAGGGTGACTTCAGCAAGGTCGGCAGCCCAGATAGAGACAGTTCTTGCTAAAAAATGTCAGGTCTCGCTGAAAAGCTCACCCGGCGGCGGCGTACCTTTGGCGGCGGCGACGCTCCAGCAGTTCCACCCCGGGCACGTGGGAGTGGTCTACCTCTCCTTAGACGTCATTTCACTTGGTGAGTCTGCGGTGACATATGAGGGTGGCGGCGATGGCGGTGAACGCGAGGAAGTGTTCCGGCTTGCGCTCGTAGCGGCGGTGGAGGCGTCGGCAGCCAGACAGCCAGGACACGGTCCGCTCCACGACCCAGCGGTGCCGGCCCAGGCGTTGGGACGACTCGACGCCCTTGCGGGCGAGACGGTGCGGGATGCCGCGGGAAGCGAGCCATTGCCGCAGGTAGCGGTAGTCGTATCCCTTGTCGCCATGCAGCTTGCCGGGCCGCCGGCGTCGGGGTCCGCGTCGGGAACGGATGGGCGGAATACCGCGGACCAGCGGGATGAGTGCCTGGCTGTCGTGAAGGTTGGCGGCGGAGATGCCGACCGACAGAGGCAGGCCCTGGCGGTCCACGATGAGGTGGATTTTCGATCCCCTTTTGCCGCGGTCGGTCGGATTCGGTCCCGTCAGCTGCCCCCTTTGAGGGCACGGACGCTGACGGAGTCGATTGCGCACCGCGACCAGTCAAGGCCACCCCGGGCACCGAGTTCGTCCAGGACCAGGCGGTGCAGCTTGGCCCACACCCTGGCTTCTGTCCACTCGGTGAACCGCCGGAAGGCGGTGACCCCCGACAGCCCGAAGCCCGGCGGCAGTCGGTTCCAGGTGCAGCCCGAGGTGGCCACGAAGACGATCGCGGCCAGCGCCTCGCGGTCCCCTCGCCGGCGGTGCCCTCCACCCTGCGGGCGAACCGGTGCCGGCGGCACCACCCGCTGGAACAACGTCCACAACTCTTCCGGCGCCATCCGCTCGACAAGCGCAGCAGTCATCACCCCAGACCGCCGCAAGATCACGCCAACTGAAATGACGTCTAAAGCGCGTTGCAGAAGACCGTGAGTTTGCAGGTCAGGGCCCGTCTACGGCTGTGCTGATCACGCGGACAGGGCGAGGTTGTGCATGTGCGCGACCGCTTGGACGGCGTGATGGAGGCCATCGCCGTGCTGTCGGCAGTCACGAAGGGCCTTGTAGTTCTTCAGTCGGCCGATCGCATGCTCGACCCGCGCACGGACACGGCGATGCTCCGCGTTGTCGGCTTCCTCACCAGCCAGCAGCGCCCGGCCGGGTCGTTTGCGGTGCGGGACGACCAGCCCGGTATTGATGTAGGCGCCGTCGCCGAGCACCGTGACTCCCCGACACTGCTCCGGCAGGCCGGAGTTCCGCCAGACATGGGCGTCGGCCTTGTTGCCCGGAGCCGGACGGGCCGTCGCCACGACCAAGCGGGTGTCGGCATCGATGATGACCTGCACGTTCACGGAGAACCGGTAGTTGCGGCTTGAGGCGCCGACCTTGCGGTCGCGGACCGGCACAAGCGTGCCGTCGACGATCCACAACCGGTCCGCGGCATCGGCCGGACGCGAGGTCGGCGCGATCGCGAGGAGGGGTCCGAGCCGCCGGATGACCCTGCACACCGTCGCCGGCGAGATGCCGAACAGCGGCGCGAGCTGCCGCATGGTGAGGTTCGTCCGGTAGTAGACCGCTACCACCAGCACCCGCTCGGCAAGCGGCAGACACCACGGCCGGCCGATCCGCGGCCCATCGCCACCTCGCTCCCGCACCGCCTTCAGCAACCGCTCGAACTGCGTCATCCGCAGCCCCGTGAACGTCTCCACCCACAACGGATCAGCCCTCAACACCCCACGCATACAAGGAAAATGCCCTGATCACGGCCTTCTGCAACGGGCTTTAGCGGACGCATTCCGTGCGGGACCAGCCCAGCTCGATGAGCGGATGCCGGTTGCGCATGTAATGGACGTCGGTGTCCTTGGCCCGGTGGAACTCATCCGTGGAGATACCCACCCACTGCTCGACGAATGTACTCTTCGGGATGCGCTGCGGGTAAGGGTGACCGAGGAGTTCCCGGACCTTCTTCTTGATCGGCTTTATCTTGTATTCCCCGGTGCACTGGCGCCTGGTCATACCGGGTCTGCCGTCCTTGTTGAGGACATGCAGAGGCATGGAAGCGAAACGGTGATCCGGGTTGAGGGCGTCCTCGCGGATGTTGCCTGAGCAGACGCGTAGAAAGGGAATTCCCGCGGGCTCGGCTATCTCGTGTTCCAGGCGGTCCAGGTGAACGTAGACGGCCGCCGGTTCCCAGCCGGTGTCGGCGAAGATCGCGTAGTCGACCTTCGGGAGAATGCCTTCGGCTGACAGGGCGAGCATGGCGCTGGACTGCACTCCAGCGCCTAGTGAAATGGCTCGGAAAGCGGGACGTTCGGAAATGACGGGTCCTTCGGGAAGCGGACATCGGGGTGCGGCCCGGTAGCGAGGCGGGCAGGGTGTGCGTGGTGCGGGGCAGGATCTCCAAGCGGGCGCCGGTCAGACGGTCGGCCAGCTGTGCGGTTCGGGCGGCGGGGATGTGCCGGTCATCAGCAGCAGCCGCCCGCCGAGCTGCTCCAGGACGGGCGGGCGGCGGGCCCGGTAGCGGCGCAGGGACTGCCAGAGCGCGGCGAGATCGGCGGTGGGTGTGTGGCGTACGCCGTCGCGGCACGGCGGCGGACCGTCGGCCGCCCCGGTCTCGGGGCGGGTCGGTGACGACCTGGACATTCACACCGTGTTGGCGGTGCTTGGCCGAGCGGCGGGCGCCCGCTGATGCGGCGGGAGTTCGCGCCGCCGGTCACCCTCACGGGTGACGATGAGCATCGTGACCCACTCGACGAGGGCATGCGGGAGGTCGAGTGGGGCAGGAAGGGGGACCAACGAGGCTTCTGTGCTGACAGGTTGGGACTTCGAATGCCTCCCCCAACGGTACGAGGGCTCTGTGCTTTGCGGCCCTCACCTCGATGCAGTCGGCCTCCCCCGATCAGTGGCCGCGCTGAGAACGCTCGGTGCTCGGGCACCCTTCCCGCGCAGCCATTAGCGCTAAGGAACGATCTTCCTCTCCTAGCACGGTGATCCTTGCCCTCGCCCGAACGCCTCGATGCGACCCTCAAATCCATGGCAGAAGACGACACGTACCATCAAGACAACTCACAGGGGCAGGTGACGCCTGTTCGGGCCGAAGCAGAACGCCTGCTAATCGAAGCGCAGCGTCTGGAACGCGCTGCCCACAAACGCGTGGTCATTTGGGGTGTGACAGACATTGCACTCGGATTTCCGGCCGCAGTCCTCGCCGGGCTCGCAGGAGCTGCGGGACTTGCTTCGTCGGGGCTCCGTGTCCCTGCAGCGCTGCTCGCCCTCCTCTCCGCCGGCCTATCAGCAGGAGCTGGCTTCCTCCGCTGCGACGTAAGACGCGCCGAAAACCGACGCAGCCGTCTGGCATGGTCTGAGGTTGAAGCGGGGGCCCGACTGCTCCTCGCGCGGAACACCCAGCAGGATCGCGAGGCCGCTCACGAAGCTCTCCGAGACCTGTTCGACTGCCGGATTCGAGCCATCGCGACCCATGCTGAGAGCGACCCCGTTAAACGATTCACAGAAAGCTAATGGGAACCAGTCGAACGCGGCATGACCCGGCTGAAGCCCTGGCAGATCTTCCGCAGATGCCGTATCAGTCGCAACCGGATGACCGCCATCGCCCAAGCCGTCCTCACCCTGGAGAGCCAACGCTGAAAAGGCTCACAGGCGGCACGTACGGCACATACTCCTGAACGTGTACCTGCTCGGCCGTAATGATCCGAACCGACACCGGTCGGTAGTCGTTCCTTACCCCTACCCGCCACGATCCGTTGGAGACCCCGGAAGACGCTCAGGGCGGCCGTCTCGTCGCGTTGTAGACCTCCGCACCGCTCGACAGCCGCATCCTGTGTCGCGATCCCCGCTCCTCCACCTGCTTCCCACCCGCCGTCCGGTACCGGACTTTGTGCAGATTCGGACACCTCGATCACCGCGACCGCGGATGCGCAGTTCCTGAAAAAACCGACCCCATCCAAAGCTTCAGTACAACCGAACCCATAACTGCTGACCGCCAGACAATCAGATCGCTACTGACCTGCGAAGACGCGCGCACGGTCAGCTGCGTTCGGGAACTGGGTCGGCCGGTCCCAGGAAGAAATCGCACAGGCCCGCCAGGACTGGATGGAAGGGACCCGTTTCGGCGAGGTGAAGGGGTACGAGGGTGCCCCGCTGCCTGCGCCGGAGCTGCCGCCTCTGCCGTTGAAGCCGCGAGGGAGGGTGCGCTGAGCTGCAGGAAACGGCGAGGTGGGCGACTCTCAACCCCCGCTCGTCGGTGACCTGGCCATACGCGGCGCCGTACGGTGGTGTCGGTGGCGCGGGCAGGAGCGCGTCGACGAGCGGCTGACGCCGACAGCACCGTGTCTGCCCTCCCGGCCGAAACGACGCCCCCTCAGCCTCCGTCGCGCTGGATCTGGACTTCGGCCTCCCGTCCGCAAGACGTGCCCGTGAGCATGTTGCCGGTGGCGGCGGAGATGACCGCATCGAGCCGGTCCCGGGCGTGCAGGAGTTCGGTGATGCGCTGGTCGACGTGACCGCGCTCTGTCGTCAGCCGCTCGAGCAGGGCGGGTGTGGCTCGGGCGTCGATGACGCACGGCAGGAGCTCGGCGATGGTCCTGCTGGACAGCCCGGCGGCGTAGAGCTGCTGGATGAGCTGGACCCGGTCGACCGCGCTCTCGGGGTAGTGGCGCTGGCCGCTGGAACTGCGCTCGGCGCTGAGCAGGTGCTGCTCCTCGTAGTAGCGCAGGGCCCGGACGCTGACGCCGGTCCGGGCGGCGAGTTCTCCGACGCGCATCTCGTCTCCTGGGCGACTCCGTCAGGCGACTTGCCTCTGACGTCAACGTCAGGTTTTAGCGTAACCGACGTGCGCCTCACCGAAAGGCTCGCCCGGTACGTCCACCGGTACGTCCACCGGTACGTCCACCGGTACGTCCACCGGTACGTCCACCGGTACGTCCACCGGTTCGTCTCCGGGTTCGATTCCCCGGCCGTCTCCCGGCGCACGAAGCCCGAACGCAAGGAGGACGCGCGCATGACCGCGAGCCAGATGACCGGCCTCACGGACCCCCCGTTCACCCCGACCGTGTCGGTCAAGCCGGTCGTGCTTCCCGCGCCGTATCGCGGCGAGGATCTGCCCGTGCGCGTTTCCGCACCCGTCACCGGTACGAAGCTGCCGATCGTGGTGTTCGCGCACGGATTCGGTTCGCATCTGGACGGCTACGCGCCGCTGGTCGACCATTGGGCGTCCCATGGTTTCGTAGTGATCCAGGCCACACACCTCGACTCCCGGCGCTACGGTCTCCCCGCCGACGACCCCCGCAGGCCCCACCTGTGGCGCTACCGCGTGCAGGACATGAAGCAGATCCTCGACGAACTCGATCACCTGGAGGCGTCCGTACCCGCCCTCGCCGGCCGGGTGGACCGCAGCCGCATCGTCGCGGCGGGGCATTCCTTCGGCGGCCAGACCGCGGGTGTCCTCGTCGGCCTGCGTGTCATGGATCCGATGACTGGCATCGCGCAGGACATGTCCGACCGCCGGGTCATGGGCAGCGTCCAACTGGCCACCGCCGGCAGGGGCGGCGACGAATTGACCCCCTTCGCCCTCGAGAACGCTCCCTGGCTGCTCGGCCAGGACTTCTCCCACATCACCGCGCCCGGACTCGTCGTCGCCGGGGACAAGGACGAACTCCCGCTCTCCACCCGGGGACCGTCCTGGACGACCGACCCGTACACCCTCAGCCCCGGCGGCAAGAGCCTGCTGACGGTCTACGGCGGCCGGCACTCCCTCGGCGGCATCGCGGGCTACGAGGCAGCCGAGACCACCGACGAACAACCCGGCCGCGTCGCCCTCGTCCGGCAAGTCACCCTCGCCTACCTCCGCCACGTCACCGGCATCGACCACACCGACTGGGAAACCGCGCAAGTCGCGCTCACCGGCGACTCCCACCCGCTGGGCCGACTGGAGTCGAAGTAACCACCACCCCGACGCCGGACCCGGCCGCACCAGATGGCACTGAGGCCGCGCCCCGGGAAGCGGCCCACAGTGCACACCCATCAAGGTCAGGACCGCGCGGCGACCTCCGCGTGGGCGGCGCGCAGCGCGACCTTGTCGATCTTGCCGACTGCGTTCTTCGCGATGGCCTCCACCACGAAGAACGCGGTCGGGCGCTTGAAGCCGGTGAGGCTGCGGGCGCAGAGGGCCTGCAGAGCCGACGGATCGACGTGCCCACCCGGTCGCGGCTGGACGTAGGCGACGACGACCTCTCCCCATTTCTCGTCGGGGACGCCGATGACGGCGGCCTCGAGCACCGACGGGTAACCGACGAGGACGTCCTCGATCTCCTTGGGATAGATGTTCTCCCCACCCCGGATGATCATGTCCTTGGAACGTCCTACCAGGGTCAGGTAGCCGTCGGCGTCGACCCGGCCCACGTCGCCGGTGTGCAGCCAGCCGTCGACGATGACTTTCGCTGTTTCCTCCGGGCGTCCGAGATAGCCCCGCATGACGTTGGGGCCCCGCACGACGACCTCTCCGTCCACGCCCGGCGGCACCTCGCTGCCGCCGGGGTCGACGATCCGGATCTCCTGGCCGGGGAAGGGCAGTCCCACGGTTCCCGCGCGTCGAGGGCCCGCGACAGGATTGATGGTGGACGCGCAGGTCCCCTCGGACAGCCCGTACCCCTCCACGAGCGGGAACCCGTAACGGGCCTCGAACCGGGTCAGCAGCTCGGCGGAGGCGGGTGCCGCGCCGCAGACTCCGAAGCGGAGCGACGAGGTGTCGGGCCGGACGGTGTCCGGGAGCGCCGCGAGCATCGTGTAGATCGTCGGGACGGCGCTGAAGAAGGTGGGGCGCTCGCGCTCGACGACGTCGAAGAAGGTCTCAGGACGGAACCGGTCGGCGATGGCGACACTCGCGCCGGCCAGCAACGGTATGAGGGTGCTGACCACGATGCCGTTGACGTGGAAGAGCGGCAGGATCAGCAGGCACCGGTCGGCCGGCCCGACCTCCAGCGCCCGACGCCCCATGTCCGCCATGGCGTCGATGTTGGCGTGGTCGAGCATCACCCCTTTGGGCACCCCGGTCGTGCCGCTGGTGTAGATGAGCAGGGCCAGCGCGGACGGGTCCGGAAGGGGGGCCTCGCCCGGCTCCGCCGCGCCACCCTCCCGCAGTTCGCCGACGGCGAGGACGGCGGTCCCGTCCACTGCGGCGGCCTCACCGTCCTCGCCCACCAGCAGGCGTGCGCCGGAGTCCTTGAGCTGTCGGGCCACTTCGACGTCGGTCATGCTCGGGTTGACCGGCGTGATGGTGGCGCCGAGCCGCCAGGCGGCGAACAGCAGGAGCACGAACTCGACGCGGTTGGTCAGCTTGAGGGCCACGACGTCGCCGGGGCCGATCCCGAGGTCCTGGAGCTGACGTGCCGCCGCCTGGACGCGACGCAGCAACTGGACGTTGGTGAGCGCCTGACGGCCGTCCGAGACCGCGGCCCCGTCGGGGTCGAGGGCCGCGCGGCGGTCGGGCAGAGATGCGAAGTTCATGGCGGGGCGTCCCTGTCTCGGTGTCTCGGTGTGTCTCGGTGTGATGCGGTGCCTCGGTGTGACGCCGTCCGGTCACGCAGCCGACGCGGCGGCCGCCGGGTCCAGTTGGCGGGTGAGGAACTCGATCTGGTCGCGCACCAGCACCTCGAAGGTCTCGCCGGTGTAGAAGTCGAAGTGGCCGGCGTCGTACCTCTTGGTCTCCCCTCTGGGCGCGGTGCGCGCGTAGCGGAGGGTCTGGGCGGGAGGCGTGACGGAGTCGGTGTCGCTGACACAGAAGAGGATCGGGAAGGCGATCTTCTTGGCCGCGCGCCCGGGCCGGTAGGTGAGGATGGTCGGGATGACCCTGGCCGCCACCTCGTTGCGGAACGTCGTTCCCGGGGGCTGGAGCGCCTGGTATCCGGGCAGGGCGTCCGGAGCGTTCATGAGCGCCGTTGCGCCGGGGGCGGCGGCGATCGGAACCATGACGGGCGGCTTCCCACGACCTCGCGCCGCCAGATCGCGGGCCACCACGGGGAGGACCTTGAGCGAGGCGGCGGGGCCCAGCGCGAGCGCCGCGGCGAGACCGTCGGTGAACGGGCACTGCGCCACGGCCGCGCGCAGTTCGGGATGGCGGGAGGCGACGGTGATGGCATGGCCGCCGCCGAACGAGCTGCCCCACACGGCGATACGCGTCCGGTCGACGTCCGTGCGCGTCTTGACGTAGGCGAGGGCGGCGTCCCAGTCGGCGAGCTGACGCTTGATCGACAGGAGCTGGCGCGGGTGGCCGCCGCTGTCGCCGAAGTGCCGGTAGGTGAAGGCCACCGCGGCGATGCCGGCCTGTGCGAAGCGCTCGGCGAAGGCGTCCAGGCGCATCTCGCGGACGGCGCCGAGGCCGTGCCCGAGGACGACGACGGGCGGAGACGTGACGCCTGTGGGGAGGTAGAGCCATCCGGCGCATCTGCTGTCGCCGGAAGGGAACGTGATGTCGTGCCGGGTGAAGGACTGCTGCGTGGTCATCGTCGGATCACCGCCCGCTCGTCGGGCGACGGCCCGGCACACTGCCCGAGGCGAGAGCCCGAGCGTAGGTGCCCGGTGTGTAGAGCGGGAGTTCGCCGGTGGCGGCGGTGGTGGCCTGGTAGTCGAGCATCAGTTCCTGGCCTTCCTTCGACATGATCTGGACGAAGAACTCGGCGCGTTCGACGTGCAGGCCGTCCTCCAGGGACATCGAGCCGCCGAAATACACCGACCTCTTGGCGGCCGCGACCGACCCCTTCGACCGCTTCCCGAAGTGCTCGGCGAGATCGACCGCCTGCGCGACCACCTTGTCCTGCGGAACGACCTTGTCCACCGCGCCGTTGGCGAGGGCCTCCTCGGGCGTGAACGGCTTGCCTTCGAGGATCGCGGCCAGGGACCGGTGGGTGCCGATCAGGCGGGTCAGCCGCTGGGTGCCGCCGCCGCCCGGGATGATGCCGAGGAGGATCTCCGGCTGCCCGATGAAGAAGTCTCCGTCGGCCATGACCCGCAGGTCGCACGCCCAGGCGAACTCCGCGCCGAGGCCGAGGGCGGAACCGTTGAGGGCGGCGACGTAGAGCACACCGCTGGCGTTCATCCGCAGGAAGCTCCTGTGCAGACGTTCCAGCTGCAGTGCCCCGCGCATCGGGGTCCTGCGCATCACGGGCCCGAGGAGGCGGGACCGGTCCACGTGCTTGGCCATGCGGACGACGGCTGAGGCGGCGCGCCGGCCGACCGTGGGACTCGCGGCGCCCTCTTCCTGCAGCCACCGGACCGCGGCATGGCTGACGAACCGCTCGGGATGCGCCCCGGTGAAGACGACGGCACGGATGTTCGGATCACGGTCGGCTCGTGCCACCAGCCTGTCCAACTGCTGGGCGATGTCGAGGCCGAACTCCTGGAGCGGGCCGCCGTCCACCCGGACGATCAGGACGGCCCCCCGATCTTCGATCGTCAGACGGCCCTTGTCTTTGTATGGCATGAGTTCTGCTCCCGTGCTGAGTTCATGGGGATGGGACAGTGCGTGCGGACGGCCGCGGATGCGTGTCGCAGCGATGAGGTCGGGTCCGCCCCGACGTGCTGGGTGCGCATGGGCGGCAGGAGACTGGACCAGCGCGTGATGACGTGCCCGAAGGCGGACGCGGGTGTCCGAAGAGGCACGTCACATGAGATGTGTACTATTGCCGTGAAGAATTACATAACCAAGTTATTTCCGATGTGTCAACGGTGGAGGGGTACGGGACATGGCAGGGCGGGCGAAGGTCGAGGACGCACCGGAACGACTTGTGCGGGCGGCCATCGGCTTGCTGGCCGAACAGGGTCCGTCGGCCTTGAAGGCGCGCGCGGTGGCTTCCGCGAGCGGACTGTCGACGATGGTGGTCTACAGCCACTTCGGCGGGATCCCCGAGCTGATGAGCGCTGTCGCCGACCACGGGTTCAGGGAACTCGGCGCGGCGTTCGCCCGGGTGCCGGTGACGGAGGACCCGATCGCGGATCTCTTCGCCATGGCTCTGACCTGCCGTCGGCAGGCCCGTGAGAACCCGCACCTCTACGACCTGATGTTCGGACTGTCCACCCGGGCGACGTACCGGCCTCTGCCGGACACGGACCGTCGCCTGAGCGGGCGTTCCCCGGCCTTTCAGGAAGCCCACGCTCATGTCACCGCGGCGTGCGAACGGCTGGTGCGATTGGGCAGGGTCGAGCGACAGGAACCCGAAGCCATCGCCGCCCAGCTGTGGAGTTACGTGCATGGTTACATCACCCTCGAACTGGCTGAGCACTTCGCGGAGTTCGACGACGCCGTGGCCCAGGTGCTCCTGCCGCTGGGTGTGAACTTCTGTGTCGGACTGGGCGACCGGCGGGAACGTGCCGAGGCCTCCCACGCGGCCGGCGTGCGCCTGTACGACTCGATCGTTCAAGGCGGCTGAAATGCCGGGTGGCTGGGCTCTGCCCCGTCGCGGCTAGGACGCCCTGGGCTCTTCGGCAGGGGCATCCGTGCCCGGCGTGAGCTGGTCGTGCCTCCCCAGCGCCGCGACCTCCCGTTCGAGGGACGGAACCGCCCGGGCCGCGAAACGCCTCGCCCAGGGCCAGGCCGGCGGTGAATTCAGCAGCGCCTTGGCCCAGTTGGCCACGACGACCGCGCGCGGGACGTACACGCGGCTGCGCCGGCGTACGAGTCCGTCGACGATCGCGGCGGCCGCCCGGTCTGCGCTCGTGGTGACATTGCCCGGATAGGGCAGCCGCGTGCGCAGATCCTGGAACGAGGGGAGGTCCGCCTCGGCGCCGCGCACGAGGTCCGTGTCGATCCAGGAGGGGTGGACCACGCCGACCGTGACCCCGAGGTGGGCCACCTCCTGCCGGTAGGTCAGGGCGAGCAATTCGGCCCCGGCCTTGCTCGCGCCGTAGGAGGCCATCGCGGCCAGCGGCATGAACGACAGCGCGGACGCGACGACCAGCACGTGGCCCCGGCTGCGCTCCAGATGCGGCGTCGCGTACTTCAGGGTGCGGAACACACCGTTCAGGTTGATGTCCAGCACCCGCTCGAACGATGCCTCGTCCGTCTGCCGCACCGTCCCGTACGCCACGACGCCGGCGTTGGCGACGACGAGGTCGATGCCGCCCATGACCTCGGCGGCCTCGTCGATCGCCGACCGTAGGGCGGCCCCGTCGCGTACGTCGGCCTCACGCCACGAAGCGGTGGGACCCAGCTCGTCGGCGAGGGCGCGCAACCGGTCGGCTTCGAGACCGATCACGGTCACCCGGGCCCCTCGGGCGGCGGCCAGGCGGGCCACCTTCTCGCCGATGCCGCGTGCCGCTCCGGTGACAACCAGCTTCCTGCCCAGCAAGTCACGTTTCATGGCGGAAACATAACTTCGTTATCGATGGAGCACAAGAGACTTGTCGCACCTGTCTGCCGTTCGGTTACGGGGGGCTGGAGCGGATGCCTGTCAGGCCCTTTTCGCGCCGCTCTGCTCGCGTACGGCGTCGAACATGGCGGTGAGAGCGGGGCTCTCGGCGAGGCTGCACAGCAGGGTGTGCAGCGTGTGCCGTTCGGGGGAGCCCAGGTCGGCGAGGATGTCGTGGTCGAGGCCCGCGAGCGTGCGGTTGAGGACGGCCAGGACCTCGCGCCCCTCGTCGGTGATGTCCACGGCGTAGCGACGCCGGTCCTGCGGATCGCGTGTCCGCTCGGCGTAACCGGCCCGCTCCAGGTCGTCGAGGCTCGTCACCATCGTCGCCGGGTCGATGCGCAGGAACGAGCCGAGCGCCAGCTGCGGCATGGCACCGTTGTCGGCCAGGGCCTGGAGGACGCTGTAGTGGCGCACCCGCAGGCCGGTACCGCTGATGCCGTCCTCGGCGATCCTGAAGGCCACCTGCCCGAGCTTGACCAGCAGGCAGATGGTGTGTTCGGCCACTGTCCCCGGTACCAGCGGAGCCTCGGACATCGTTTATCCCGCCCATGGTTGGTTCTGCGTACGGTCCGCGTCCATCGTACGAGAAGGCCCGGGGTGGCCTGACCGGGCGGCGATTTCGGTGCGCGGGGCGGGGCCCGTACGCCGGCGGCGGTCGTCGCTCCGTGGGCGTCGCTCTCAACCGGTGATGGTCCGGCCGAAGATCTGCCGGGCGATGACCCACTTCTGTATCTCGTTGGTGCCCTCGTAGATCTCGCCGATCTTGCTGTCCCGGTAGATCGCCTCGACGGGTCCGGGGCTGCCGTCGGCGCCCAGTTCGCGGGCGAAGCCGAGGCCTCCGAATGCCTGGACGGCGTCGCGCGCCATGTCCACCGACAGCTTCGTGGCGTAGTACTTCGCCATCGCGGCCTCGGGTTCCGGGGACGGATCGCCGGCGTCCAGGCGCAGGGCGGCCTTGGTGACGAGGGTGCGGGCGTTGTCGATCTCGGTGGCCCGCTCGGCGAGCAGGAACTGCCAGTGCTGGTTGGCGGCCACCGGCCTGCCGAAGGCGTGTCGCGTCGACAGGTGGGCCACGGTGTGGTCGAAGGCGGCCTGCGCCATGCCGACCCCGGCGGACGCGATGCCGATCCGGCCGTACGTCAGTGTGGACAGCGCGTGGCGCAGCCCGTGTCCCTCGGTGCCGCCGAGGAGGTAGTCGTCGGACAGGTGGACGTCCTTGAAGTGGATGTCCGCGGTGAGCTGGCCACGGTTGCCCATCTTGCGGTCGGCGAGACCGACGTGAACGCCCGGCAGCGCCGTGTCGACGATGAACATGCTCAGCCGCTCGCCGGTGCGGGCGAGTACCACCACGAACCCGGCCACGGGCGAGTTGGAGATCCACCGCTTGTGGCCGTTCAGCACCCAGCCGGCCTGGGTGCGTACGGCCTCGGTCCGAACGGCCTGCGGAGACAGGTCGCTGGAGGCGTCCGGCTCGGTGGTGGCGAACGCGCCGACCACCGAACCCTGCGCGACCCTGGGCAGCCAGCGCTGCCGCTGCTCCTCGGTGCCCTGCCGCAGGGCGTTGCCCGCCAGGATGCAGTGCACGTCGAAGACGGCCGCGACGCTGCTGGAGTAGTAGGCCAGTTCCTCGATCGCCGCGGCGGTGGCGGCGGCCGGGTGGATCAGGCCGTCGCCGCCGACCTCGACGGGGAAGGGGATCCGGAGGACCTCGGCCGACGCGAGTGCGTCGAACACCTGGCGGGGGAAACCGTCGGTGCGCTCGTCGCCGTTCGCGATCGCCGCGGCGTGCGGAGCCACCTCTCGCTCCGCGACGCGGCGCACGGCGGCGCGTACGGACTGGGTCTCTTTGGGGGCGAGGAGCTCGTGGTAGAGCCGGTCGCTCTGGCGTACGGGAGTGGAAGTCATGCGCGGACCATATCATTCGTACCGCGTATTATTAGTTCACCAATCGACTTTGGAGGTTCGACCATGACACGGACGCTGACGGGCAAGACCGTTCTGATGTCGGGAGGCAGCCGAGGCATCGGACTCGCCATCGCCCTGCGCGCGGCCCGCGACGGGGCGAACGTCGTGATGCTCGCCAAGACCGCCGTACCGCACCCCAAGCTCGAAGGCACGGTCCACACCGCCATCGAGGAGGTCCAGCGCGCGGGCGGCAAGGGGCTGGCCGTCGTCGGCGACGTCCGCAACGAGGACGACGTGCACACCGCCGTCGACGCCGCCGTCAGCGCCTTCGGTGGCATCGACATCGTGGTGAACAACGCCAGTGCGATCGACCTGTCGTCGTCGGAGCGGCTGGAGATGAAGCGCTACGACCTGATGCAGGACATCAACACGCGGGGCACGTTCCTGCTGAGCAGGGCCGCGATCCCGCACCTGCGGGAAGCGGACAACCCGCACATCCTCACCCTCTCGCCACCGCTGAACCTCGCGCCGCACTGGGTGGGCAAGCATCTCGGCTACACGCTGTCGAAGTACGGCATGAGCCTGTGCACCATCGGCCTCGCCGAGGAACTCGCCACCGACGGCATCGCCGCCAACTCGCTGTGGCCCCGAACCCTGATCGACACCGCCGCCGTGCGCAACGTGGTCGGCGGCGCCGGACAGGCCCGCAGCCCGCAGATCATGGCCGACGCCGCGTACGCCGTCCTCACGCGTGACGCGCGCGAGTGCACCGCCAACCTGTTCATCGACGACGAGGTGCTGCTCGCCGAAGGCGTCACCGACCTGTCCGTCTACAGCCCGGCCGGCTTCGAGGGCGACCTCGCGCTCGACATATTCGTCGATCCGGCCTGATCCTCCTCGGGTTCGAGGCGTGGGGGCCCTGTCTCCTTGGTCGGCGAAACGACCTGGACTTGATGCGGGTCGTCGGCAGACGCGCGTGTCCCGGACACCGCGGTGGAGGACTGGTTGGTGGGCGGGGAGACGGTGCTTCCGGTGCCCCGGGGCGGAGGCCGCGCTGTCCCGAGCGGCGGTTCACGAACCGCCGGTGCATGGTCGGAAGTCGAACTGCCCCGCCCGCACTCACCGATCGGCCTCGCCCCCCGAGCCCTGAGCTTGGCGTTTGCCCCGCAGGGGTTGAACGGAACACGCACCTGTAGCGTCTGAGATTCATGAAGGTATCGCGCCATTTCGCAGTCTTGCTTCTGAGTGCCGGTTTGCTGCTCTCAGGGTGCTCGTCACCGTTCGACGAGCGGGGTGACGACTCCTCCGGCCCAACCCTGCCCGCCCGTACCGTCGTCGAGGGCAAGTGGCAGAAAGGGCCGGCAGATCCCGAGCAGCACAAGCCGTACCCGTACGACATCTATACGCATTGTGGGATCAAGTGGGTGAAGTTCGGTGGCCGTTGGTGGGTCTTGGACTCCGTGTTCCTCGGCGCTGAGCAGGTCAAGGGGGAGCCGCGCTCACAAGCAAGCCAGAGGCTCGCCGGCTACATGACACTGATCGGTCCGGATACCGCCAATTTCGACGCCGCCGGGATGCCCACGATGCAATTCGTACCGACCGAGGATGAACCGGGGGGCTGTGCCTAGGAATTTTCGTCGGCGGTAGGGTCAGGCACCGCGGACGTCCACCAGGAGGCACTTCAACGCGTCGCTGGAATCGCCGCCGCGACCGAGGCGCCTTCCCCCGGCATATGGAATCGGGACCGGTATCTAAGCTGGGCTCTCCTTCCGCCCCGTCCGAGGAGTAGCGTGCCGCCGGCCTTCGTCCACCGGATCACCAAATACGACCCCGCCGACCGCGACGAGCACGGCCACTACACCGGGGTCGAAAGCACGGTCAGCGACCATGGGCCTGTCGAAGCGGCGTACCTGGCGGCGGTCGCCGCCTTCGCGGAGGCATCGGACATCGACCGGCTGGAGATCCGCGAGCCCGCGGTCACCGGCTTCGTCCACTTCGGTGGGGAGCCGCCGGCTGAGGGGCACGGCCTCGGCGGGCTCTTCCCGCCCGACCTCACCGGCTACCACGACGGGGCCGAGGTCCCTCTTCCGGTCGCCCTGGAACTGGTCCGGGCCATGCTCCGCGACCAAGGCGCTTGGTGCCGACTGGAGGTGGGGGATTCGTTCACCGTGCATGTCGGGTGGGACCAGTACGTGTACGTGGGCAGTGACCGGCCCTGTGCGGACGCCGTGGCCCGTACGCGGGAACTCGGCCTCTTCCCGGAACCGCTCACTGCCTCGCCCTATGCGGCCGAGGCCGACGAAGCGGAAGTGACGGAGCCGGCGGACGAGCACTTCTGGATACGCGTGCACTCCGCGCTGGCCTCACGGCATGCCTTGCTCCTTGAGGAAAGCCACGTTCGCAACGCCGCACGCTGGCACCGCATCACACCGGAGAACCTCGACACCGTGCGCGCCGGTCTCGGCCCGCGCGCCCTGCTGACCGTCTGGCCCGACCTGACCCCGGACGTCGGCGCCGTCCTCGCCGCATTGCCCCCGGAGGAGTCCATCATCTTCGTCTGGGAGGCGCAGGACGGGACGATCAGCCACGCGATCGTCGACGACACCGACTACCAGGCGCTCAGCGCCCACGTGGCCGATGCCCGCGCCGCCTGCGCCCTGCCCCTCGCCGAACACCACCCGCTGTTCTGTGCTGCTCTCCCGGACAGCGACGGCGTACTGCGCGCCCGGTGGTGACCCGGCTCGCGCGCCGGGCGAGCCTGCAGACGCTGTGCGCCGAAGTCGCAATCCGGCGACTCCTGGCAACGGGCCACCCCACGTCGACGCACCCGCCACGCGCTGAACTGGTCCCGCCGGCGCCGCCGGCACCACCTCAGAACAGACTCTGAACGGCGGCGATAACGCGCTGCGAGCGTCTGCCCGGTCATTCATATCCAGGGGACGTTTTCTTCCCCCCATGGCGTGTGGACATCACCTCGACACCGGCGAATCATGGTGTGCGGACCGCCAATCGGCGGAACAGGGGCGAAAAAGGGGACAGGTCCCATGGTCGAGTCCGTTTCATTCAGGAACAAAGAAATAGAAATCGCGGGCCACCTGCACCTGCCAGACGACTTCGACGAAGAAAAGAAGTACCCGGCTCTGGTCGGAATTCACCCGGCCGGTGGCGTGAAGGAGCAGACCATCGGCCAGTACGCGAAGCGGCTGGCTGCCCAGGGATTTGTCACCGTGGTCTACGACTCCACTTACCAGGGAGAAAGCGGCGGCGAACCGCGTCTGCTGGAAGACCCGACGGCCAGAGTGGAGGACGCCCGCTGCGCGGCGGACTTCCTCACCACCCTCCCGTACGTCGACACCGAGCGGATGGGCGTCTTCGGTATCTGCGCCGGCGGCGGCTACGCGATCAGCGTGGCGCAGACCGAACGCCGCTTCAAGGCGGTCGCCACCGTCAGCGCGGCCCCGATGGGGGAGGGTTCGCGGGGCTTCCTGGGGCACATGTCCCCGGTGGCCGAGCAGATCAAGACCCTGGAGATCGTCGCCCAGCAGCGCACGGCGGAGGCGCGAGGAGCAGCACCCGCCTACGCTCCCTTCGTCCCGGAGACGCTGGAGGAGATCGACGACAACACGCCGGACCTCCTGCGTGAGGGATACGACTACTACCGGACTCCTCGTGGCCGGCATCCGAATTCCAAGGGCCGTTTCCTGCTGACCAGCATGGACAAGATGTACGCCTTCTCGGCGTTCGACCAGATCCCGGAACTGCTGACCCAGCCGCTGCTTCTCATCGCGGGAAGCAAGGCGGACACGAAGGTTTTCAGCGACCAGGCGTACGAGCTTTCCAACGGCCCGAAGGAACTGTTCGTGGTCGACGGTGCGACGCACATCGCCCTGTACGACGTTCCCGAGTACATGGATCAGGCGATCACCAAGATGGTGAAGTTCTTCGCCGTTCTTTAGGCCCGCCGAGGAAATCATTCAAGGAGAACCACCACCATGTCCCATCCCGGTCGGCCCATCGTCGCCGTCGCCTTTCATTCGGGCTACGGCCATACGGCCGTCATCGCCGAAGCCGTGGCGCGTGGTGCCGCTGAAGCCGGCGCCGAGGTCGTCTCGATCTCCGTCGACACCATCACCGACGAGCAGTGGGCCCAGCTGGACGCCGCCGACGCGATCATCTTCGGCGCCGCCACGTACATGGGCACCGCCTCCGCCGCCTTCCACGCCTTCGCCCAGGCCAGCAGCAAGCGGTGGTTCCCGCACGCGTGGGTGGACAAGCTCGCCGCGGGCTTCACCAACTCCGGTGCGAAGAGCGGCGACAAGTCGTCCACGCTGGGCTACTTCGCCACCCTCGCTGCCCAGCACGGCATGCATTGGATCAGTCTGGGTCTGCTGCCGGGATGGGACTCCACCAAGGGCAGCGAGGACGACATCAACCGGCTGGGCTTCTTCCTGGGCGCCGGTGCGCAGAGCCCGACCGACGCCGGCCCCGAGGCGGTCCACACGTCGGACATCGCCACCGCGGAGCACCTCGGCGCGCGCGTCGCACGCCAGGCCGCGATCTTCCGCGCGGGGCTGGCCGCCCTCGCTGCCTGATCACAGGAACCTTCGCCGCTTTCCGCTTCATCCACGCCCCGCAAGGAGTACGCCTTGTCCGATTCCCCCAGCCTCGCCCTCATCCGGCGGGTCTACGAGTCCCGAATGGCACCCGAGGTCACCAAGGAGGTGATGGCCGCGGACTTCGTCTGGGACATCACCCCCGGCTTCCCGAACAGCGGTGTCTACCACGGCTGGGACAGCGTGGCCACGGACTTCTTCGGCAGGACGATGCCGAACTACGAGTCCTTCGGCGCGGTGCCCGAGGAGTTCTACGCGGACGACGAAGGCCACGTCTTCGTCTACGGCCGCTACCACGCGGAGACGAAGACCGGGAACACGGCCGACGTGCGCTTCCTGCACCTGTGGACCGTCCGCGACGGCCAGGCCGTACGGATGCGCCAGATCGCCGACAGCCACGTCCTCCAGGAAGCCCTCAAGGGCTGATCCTCCCCTCATCAGGAGCTCCCCATGGCGAAGATCCTCTTCGTGATCACCGCGTCCGACCACTGGACGCTGGCCGACGGCACCCGCCAGCCGGCCGGCTTCTGGGCCGAGGAGGCCCTCGGCCCGTACCAGGTCTTCAAGGAGGCCGGATACGAGATCGCGGCCGCGACACCGGGCGGAGTGCCGCCCACGGCTGACGCCCTCAGCCTCACCCCCGACTTCAACGGCGGCGAGGAAGGCGCCGAGCGCATGCGGACCGCGCTGAGGGAGGCCACCGAGCTGGCGCATCCGATGCGTATCGAGGACGTGGACATCGACGACTACGTGGCCGTCTTCTATCCCGGCGGCTGGGGTCCCATGGAGGACCTGCCCGACGACGCCGCCTCCGGCAGGCTGCTCACCGACTGGCTCGCCTCCGGCAAGCCGGTCTCCCTGGTCTGCCATGGACCTGCGGCGTTGCTCGCGACGATCGGCCCCGACGGCACGTCCCCCTTCTCCGGCTACCGCATGACCGGCCTCTCCAATGCCGAGGAGAAGCAGAACGGTCTCGCGGACCGCGCGAAGTGGCTGCTCCAGGACCGCCTCGTGGGCGAACTCAAGGCCGACTACCGGGAGGCCGACCCCTTCACCCCGCACGTCCAGGTCGACCGCACCCTCTACACCGGCCAGAACCCCTACTCGGCCGTCCCTCTCGCCCAGGAACTGGTCAAAGCACTCAGCTGACGGGCTGACGCAAGCGCGGTCCTGATCCGGCAGCCTCGGCGAACGAGCGCGGCCAGTACATCGCGCCCTCGCCCCGGTCGTCGGCCAGATGCCGCCGAGGACGTCGCAGCCCGTCCCTGGTCTTCGCTGCCCGTCGTTTGTCGATCATGCCCCCGCTCCGCACCGTGTCGCCAACCCCCACACCGCCATCGAGATCCGGGGAACCGCCGAGATGGTGACGGCGCCATCCAGGAGCCGACGGGGCCCGGACTCGGCCCGGTGCACGCGCGTGCACCGGGGCCACCGGACATTGCAGGCTGGACCACGGCCTCAAGAGGAACGTCGCCCTCTGGCCGATCAGCCAGGGGAGGAATCCGTACCCCCCACAAGATGCCGCGTCTGTGCCAGGCTGAAAGCCATGAACCGCAACCCTCATCTGAACGAACTGGGTGCGTTCCTCAAGGCGCGCCGCGCTGAGCTCACCCCCTCCGATGTCGGCCTCCGGGGCGGGCAGCGACGGCGTGTGAAGGGGCTGCGCCGTGAGGAGGTGGCACTCCTCGCCGCGATCAGCACCGAGTACTACACCCGGATCGAACAGGGTCGGCTCCAGGCATCGGCCCCCCTCCTCGACGAGATCGCCCAGGCGCTGCAACTGAACGACGCCCAGCGGGCCTATCTCTTCGACCTCGCGGCGAAGGAGAGGGTGCGTCCGTCCGCGTACCGCGAGCGCCAGCAGGTCGACCCGCAGCTGCAGCGCATGCTCGACGACCTCAGCGCCTCCCCGGCCTTCGTCATCGGGCGGTGCACCGACATCCTCGGCTGGAACCAGCTCGCCGCCGCCCTGTGGACCGACTTCGGACGCTACTCCGAGCAGGAGAGGGTATTCGTCCGGCTGCTGTTCACCGAACCCTGGATGCGCGAGCTGTACGTCGACTGGGAAGAGGTCACCCGGCTGGCCATCGCCCAACTGCGCATGGAGAGCGCACGCTACCCCGACGACCAGCCGCTGACCGCGCTGGTCGAGGAACTCTCCGCCCGTGACGCGCAGTTCCGGCAGTGGTGGACCGAACACGATGTCGCCGTGCGGGGCAAGGGCGTCAAGAAGCTGCGTCACCCGGTGGTGGGCGAGTTGACGCTCGACTGGAACACGCTCACCTGCGGCACGGACCCGGACCAGCACATCATCGTGTGGAACGCCGAACCCGGCACCCCCTCCCACGACGGGCTGCGCCTGCTGGCGTCCTGGACCGCCGATCAAGAACCGACGGCGTCCGACGCGGCTACCTGAGCCTTCTCCCAAGGTCGGGCCCCTACGGTCGGCCCCGAACGCACCGCGCGCGGATTCAGGCTGACGCGTCCTGGGCCGGCTGGTCCGGATCGGTGATCCACGACGCCAGGAGGACAAGCGCGTCATGCGACGGGGTCCCGGGTTCGGCGGTGGCGATCAGCAGTTTCTGTGCGGGGTCGGCGGCGCACGTCAGGCTGTCCCAGTCCAGGGTGAGGTCACCGGCGACCGGGTGGCGCAGCCGCTTCGTGCCCATCCGCAGGCCGTTCATCTGGCGGCCTGCCCACCATTGCCGGAAATCGGCGTCGGCCACCGACAACTCGCCGACGAGTGCGGCAAGTTCGGTGTCGCCGGAGTGCCGTGCGGCCTCCAGGCGCAGCTGGGTCACACAGGTCCGGGCGTTGGTCCTCCAGTCGAGGCAGAGCTCCCGGAAGGCGGGGTCGGTGAACATCAGCCGCGCGTAGTTGCGCTGCTTCGCGGGGATCCTGTCGAAGTCGGTGAGCACAGCGGCTGCCAGAGGGTTCCAGGCGAGGATGTCCAGGTGTCGGCCGATGACGAGTGCGGGGGTCGTGGCCAGCTCGTCCAGAAGGCGTCTGAGCTGCGGGTGAGCCCTCTGCGCCGGTCGACGGCGCGACGCGCGGGTGCCTTCCGCCGCCAGCTCGAACAGGTGGTCCCGCTGGTGATCGGACAGGTGCAGGACATGGGCGAGCCTGGCCAGCACTGACGTGGACGGCTGAATGCGGCCCTGTTCCAGCCGTGTGTAGTAGTCGGCGCTGATGGTGGCGAGCAGGGCGACCTCCTCCCTGCGCAACCCGGGCACACGTCGGCCACCGGTGTCGGGCAGACCCACGGTGCGCGGGGTCAATTCGGCCCTCCGCGCCTTGAGGAATTCTCCCAGCTCGTTCGGTCGCGCGTAGCCGGTCATGTCGCCAGTGTGGCAGCACCCGGCCGCCGGGAGGGGGGTAAGGATTTCTCCCCTGGATAAGCGTTTACCCGAATGGAATTCTCCCCTTTGCGGGTTCCCGGGAAAGTGACAAATTCGGTGCCTCGCACACCCCCCACCCGAATCCACGCAGGAGCACCACCTCATGTCGGAACGGAAGAAGTTCGCGCCGCCTGCCATCCAGGAATTCGCCCCCAAACTCGCCGAGGTGACCGACACCGTCCTCTTCGGCGACATCTGGGAGCGGCCGGGCCTGTCTCCGCGCGATCGCAGCCTCGTCACCGTCACCGCGCTGGCCTCCCTGTACCGGACCGACCAACTCGACTTCCACCTCGGCAAGGCCCTGGAGAACGGTGTCACCAAGGACGAGCTGATCGAGGTCATCACCCATCTGGCCTTCTACACCGGATGGCCGAACGCCATGACCGCGATGACACAGCTCAAGGAGATCGTGGAGAAGACGGAGCAGTCGGGCTGACGCCTGAGGGACGCGCCCACGCACCCGCTCGACGGCACGACAGACACGAAGAGAGCTGGAAAGGCACGATGCGAGCAACCATCATCCACGCGCCGGGTGACATCCGGGTGGAGAACGCCCCCGAGCCGACCGTCATGGCTCCGACGGACGCGGTCGTCCGCACCGTCGCCGCCTGCGTCTGCGGCTCCGACCTGTGGAGCTACCGGGGCGTCCTGCCGGTCGCCGGGCCACAGCCGATCGGCCACGAGTACGTCGGCGTCGTCGAGGAGGTCGGCAGCGACGTATCGACCGTCAGGCCCGGGCAGTTCGTCATCGGTTCCTTCGTGGCGTCCGACAACACCTGCCCCAACTGCCGGGCCGGCTACCAGACCTCCTGCCGGCACGCGCAGTGGGTGAACGGCGCCCAGGCCGAGTACGTCCGCATCCCGCTCGCCGACGGCACTTTGGTCGCCACCCCGGAGCAGCCGGACGAGGAGCTGATCCCGAGCCTGCTGACCCTGTCCGACGTCATGGGCACCGGCTGGTACGCCGCCAGGGCCGCCGAGGTCAGGCCCGGTTCGACGGCCGTGGTCGTCGGTGACGGCGCGGTGGGTCTGTCCGGGGTCATCGCCGCGAAGGAGCTGGGCGCCGAGCGGATCATCGCCATGAGCCGGCACGAGTCCCGGCAGAAGCTGGCCCTGGAGTTCGGCGCCACCGACATCGTCACCGAGCGGGGTGAGGAAGGTGTCGCCCGCGTCAAGGAGCTGACGGACGGTGTGGGCGCCGACTCCGTCCTCGAGTGCGTCGGCACGCAGGAGTCGATGCGCCAGGGCCTGCGGGCCGCGCGCCCGGGCGGCAACGTCGGCTTCGTCGGCTTCCCGCACGGTACGCAGATCGACGGCCAGGAACTCTTCTTCTCCCACGTCGGCCTGCGCGGTGGCCCCGCTCCGGTGCGGGCCTACCTTCCCGACCTGATCGACCGCGTCTTCGACGGTCGTATCGACCCGGGCAAGGTCTTCGACCTCACCCTGTCCCTGGACCAGGCAGCCGAGGGTTACCAGGCGATGGACGAGCGCCGCGCCATCAAGACGCTGCTGCGTCCGTGAGGTGGCTGCCATGAATCCCTGGACAGGCGACGAGCTCGAGCGCATCGCCGAGGCGGACGAACTGGAGATGGCCCCGCTCCGGCGTGACGGCACACTGCGCGCACCGGTGCCGATCTGGGTGGTCCGCGACGGCGACGACCTGTACGTCCGCTCCTTCCGCGGCGCGGCGGGCGGCTGGTGGCGTACCGCCGTCGCGACCCACGCGGGCCATGTCCGCTCGGGCGGGGTCGACAGGGACGTCACGTTCGCCGAGGTGCCGGACCTGGGGATCAACGACCGCGTCGACGCGGCGTACCGGAGCAAGTACGGCCGTTTCGGCGGGGCGTACGTCGATCCCATGGTGGCGGCGCGTGGCACGACGCTGCGGCTGCTGCCCAGATGACCCGGAAGACCCCCGCCGATTCGGCTGAGCCGTCACCGCCGGCCGGCCCCGCACCGGAGTAAGCGTCATGATCGGTCTCGAACTCGTCGTCGTCCTGGGGGCGGCGGTGCTGGCGGGCAACTTCCTGGGACAGCGCTTCCGCGTCGCCCCGCCTGTCGTCCTCCTGGTCCTGGGCGCCCTCATCGGACTCGTCCCGGCCGTCCGCCAGACCCAACTCCCGCCCGAAGTGGTGTTGTTGCTCTTCCTCCCCGTCCTGCTGTACTGGGAGAGCCTGACCACGTCGATGCGGGAGATCCGGACGAACCTGCGTGGCATCGTCCTGCTCAGCACCGTGCTGGTGATCCTCACCGCGGGGGCGGTCGCGGTCGCCGGGCACGCGCTCGGGTTGCCGTGGGGACCGGCGTGGGCCCTGGGCGCGGCTGTCGCGCCCACCGACGCCACAGCGGTGAGCGCACTGGCGGGTTCCCTGCCCCGCCGTCAGATCACGGTCCTGCGCGCGGAGAGCCTCGTCAACGACGGCACCGCACTGGTGATCTTCGGTCTGGCGGTCGGTATCACCGTGGGGGAGGAGCACCTCACCCTTCCGCACGTGGGCGGGCTGTTCCTGCTGGCGTACGGCGGTGGGGCCGCGGTCGGCGTCGTGGTCGCCTGGGTCAACATGAACCTGCGCCGCCGACTGGACGATCCCCTGCTCGGCAATCTGGTCATGATCCTCGCGCCGTTCACGGCGTATCTGCTGGCCGAGTTGATCCACGCCTCCGGCGTCCTCGCGGTCGTGGTGAGCGGCCTGATCATGGCCCAGGTGGCGCCCAGTCTCATCCGGGCCGAGCACCGCCGCCAGGCACTGGCCTTCTGGCCGTTGGCCACGTTCATCATCAACGGCGCCCTGTTCGTCCTGGTGGGAGTGGAACTGCAGTACGCGCTGCACCACCTGAGCAGGACCGACCTCCAGGACGCCCTCGTCGCGATCGGGGCGGTCAGCGCGGTCCTCGTCGCGGTACGGTTCGCGTTCCTGTTCTCCTCCGCCTACCTGATCCGCGCGGTCGACCGGCGTCCCGAGCAGCGCTCGCGCAGGATGAGCGACCGGGCACGGGTGGTCAGCGGGCTCGCGGGGTTCCGGGGCGCGGTGTCCCTGGCCGTGGCCCTGTCGGTGCCCGAGGCCCTCGACTCCGGAACGCCCTTCCCCGACCGGGACTTCATCGTCTTCGTCACCTCCGGCGTCATCGTGGTGACCCTCGTGGTGCAGGGTCTGCTGCTGCCGGCCGTGGTGCGCTGGGCCCGACTGCCTCGCGACACCTCCGTCGACGAGGAGCAGATCCTCGCCGAGACCACGGCGACCGAGGAAGCCATCGAGGCGCTGCCCCGGCTCGCGGCCGAACTGGGCACCACCCCCAAGGTCATGGAGTGGCTGCGTCAGGAGTACGAGGCCAATCTGGCGACCGTACGAGCCAGGGGCGCGGGCACGGACGACGATCCCGCCCTGCTCCACAACCGCCACTACACGGACCTCCGCCTCGCCCTCATCTCCACCAAACGCGCGGCCGTCGTCCGTCTGAGGGACGAGGCGCGGATCGACGACACCGTGCTCCGCCGACTCCAGGCCGCCCTGGACGCCGAAGAAGTCCGGCTGGCCGGAGGCGAGCAGGCGGAGTAGAGGCAGCAACCACCTGGCCGCCACGTCGCACGCCCACCAGAAGGAAGCCCGCCGCCATGACCTCCGGCCTCATCGACGTCCACGCCCACCACCTGCCCGACTTCTACGTCGAGCAGGCGACCGCGGCGGGCCACGCCCATCCCGACGGCATGGGCGGCTGGCCGTCGTGGTCCGTGCGCGACCATCTGGAGCTGATGGACCGCAACGGCATCGAGACCGCGATGCTCTCCCTGTCCTCTCCCGGCGTGCACTTCGGCGACGACAAGGCGGCCCGCCTCCTCGCCCGGCGCGTCAACGAGTACACCGCCGAACTGGCACGCGACCACCGCGGCCGCTTCGGCACCTTCGTGTCGCTTCCACTGCCGGACGTGGACGGCGCGTTGGAGGAGATCACCTTCGCCTTCGACCAACTGGGCGCCGACGGCGTGGCGTTGCTGACGCACACCGACGGTGTGTACCTGGGCGACGCCCGCCTGGAGCCGGTGTTCGCGGAGCTGGACCGCCGCAAGGCCGTCGTCTTCCTGCATCCCACCTCCCCCGTGTGCTGGGAGCAGTCCGCTCTGGGCAGGCCGCGTCCGATGGTCGAGTACATCTTCGACACGGCCCGCACCGTCACGGACCTGGTGATGGCGGGCGTCCTGACCCGTCATCCCGGGCTGCGGGTGATCGTGCCCCACTGCGGTGGCGCGGTTCCCGTCCTGGCCGACCGCATCGACGAGTTCATGCGGCTGTTCCTGCCCCCGGGGACGCTCCCCGCCCAGGACGCGGTGCGGCAACTACAGGGCCTGTACTACGACATGGCGGGCACGGCGTTCCCTCGCCAGGTCCCCGCACTGCTGAAGCTCGTCGATCCGGAACGCGTGCTCTTCGGCAGCGACTACTGCTGGACTCCGCCGCCCCTTGCCGACGCCCACATCGCGGCGATCGACGCGGCCGACCCGCCGGCCGAAGGTGCCACATGGCGCTCACTCACGACAGCCAACGCCTTGCGCCTGTTCCCGCAGATCCCGCCCCACTGAAACATGCACAAGGAGGAAGAAATGCACACGCGCAGCCTCGGACGCGACCTGCGGGTCTCCGCCATCGGCCTCGGCGCCATGGGCATGTCCCAGAGCTACGGTCCCAATCCCGGCGACCGGAGCGACATGATCGCCGTGCTCCGTGGAGCCGTCGATCTGGGGGTCACGTTCTTCGACACCGCGGAGGTGTACGGCCCCTACGTCAACGAGGAACTTGTCGGAGAGGCCCTGGCCCCGGTACGTGACCAGGTGGTCATCGCCACCAAGTTCGGCTTCCGCATCGAGAACGGTGCGTCCGTCGGACTGAACAGCCGACCCGAGCAGATCCGCTCCGTCGCGACGGCCTCCCTCGAACGGCTCGGGGTCGAGAGGCTCGACCTGTTCTACCAGCATCGCGTCGACCCGGACGTGCCCATCGAGGACGTCGCGGGCACGGTGGGCGAACTCGTACAGGAGGGCAAGGTCCGCTGCTTCGGGCTCTCCGAGGCCAGTGCGCAGACCATCCGGCGCGCCCACGCCGTCCACCCGGTGACAGCGGTGCAGAGCGAGTACTCGCTGTGGACCCGGGACCCCGAGCCCGAGGTACTGCCGACGTGCACGGCACTCGGCATCGGATTCGTGCCCTTCAGCCCGCTGGGCAAGGGGTTCCTGACAGGGGCGGTGGACGCCTCGACACCGTTCGCCTCCGACGACGTACGCACCACCATCCCGCGGTTCACTGCCGAGAACCGTGCGGCGAACCAGGCACTGGTCGAGCACGTCGCCACCCTCGCGCAGGCGAAGGACGCCACACCGGGGCAGGTGGCCCTCGCCTGGCTGCTCGCCCAGCACCCATCGATCGTGCCCATCCCCGGAACCCGGCGCACCACCCGCATCGAGGAGAACGCCGGCGCCACACGCGTTCCACTCTCCGCAGACGACCTGTCGGACCTCAACGAACTCGCGGGACGGATCGGGGTCAAGGGAGACCGCTACAACGAGCACCACATGTCGCTGCTGGACAAGTAGGGGACGCGCACGCCGGCCTCGCTGCTGGATGGCTTACCCGAAGAGGCCGCTGCTCAGGTACTTGTAGCCGGAGTCGGGTGCCAGCGTGACGACGGCTGCCTCGCGCGGCAGTCGGGCCGCGAGGCGCAGCGCCCCGTACACGTTGGCGCCGCCTGAGACGCCGGTGAAGATGCCTTCCTCCTCGGCCAGGCGGGACGTTGTCGCAAACGCGTCGTCGTCGCTGATGAGGTCGACCGCGTCGACGGCGTCCATGTCGAACAGCGGTGGGGCGAAGCCGCTCCAGCCCTGCATCGCGAAGACGCCCCGGGTGCCGGCGGTGATACCGGGCGATCCGGCCGGCTCCAGGCCGACGATTCGGGGGCGCGGGTCGCGCCGACGGATCGCTGCGGCCACACCGAGAAGTAGTGGCCGGGTTGTCGGGCGAGGTCTGCCGCGCGGGCGCGCATCGCGTCGACGTCGGTCGGCGTGACCGTACCGGGTGCGACGGCGGCGTCGAGCACCTCCACGTCGGCGCCGAGTGCCCGCATCAGCCGCCGCGGCTCGTCGCTGAAGCAGGCCGACGTGACGATCTTGAGCCGGTACCCCTTGACCGCGCAGACCAGCGCGAGCCCCGGGCCGGTGCTGCCGCCGGTGTACTCGACGACCGTCATCCCCGGGACGAGCCTGCCGTCACGTTCGGCTCCCTCGACCATCGCCAACGCCAGCCGGTCCTTCATGGCGCCAGTCGGGTTGAGGTATTCGAGCTTCACCAGCACCCGGGCACCGGTCGAGGGCGCGAGGTGCCGCAGTTCCACGAGCGGCGTGTTGCCGATCGCGGCCAGCGTTCCTGGTCGCATCGCCCTACCCTCTGCCGGTTGCGGCAGGCACGGTGGCCCGGCCCGCAGCGTGTGCGACAGCGGCGTGGGCGAAGGCCCGCACCATCGGATGGCACCCTCCGTCGTCAACGGCGAGTTCGGGTGGGAAGAGCGTGCCGTACCCGCAGTGGTGGCGCTCCATGATCGCGCCCACGCCGAGCGCGCCGGTCCCGCTGCGGTACGGGCTGCCGGGCAGCAGCCAGATGGCGTCTAACCGGTCCAGCGTGGTGGCGTGCGCCTCCTCGGTCGGTACCCAGTAGGCGTCCAAGGCGAATTTGTCGCGTCGCCGCAGGCTGTCCAGCAGGACGGCTGTCCGCGTGTGGGACCGCACGTGCGGCGAACGGTCGCCCACGAGTGCCACCTTCGCTGTATGCGTCTCGTCGGTGCTCTCCATGAACTCATCGTGCGCAGCCCGCAGTTATTAGTCCAACGAGAAATCATCGTTCCACTATCAGAGATACTTATGACCATGGGTGGCAACTTCCTGGGCACCGTCGTGGCCGTAGCCGATGAAGGGGCCGTGGGGCAGCAACTCCCAGCGCTTGCCAGGCCACTCATCGCTGTACGCACCGAACTGCAGCGCTCGATGCCGCGATTGACAATCGCCGTAAGAACCCATGGGCCCGTGTCGGTGTCCTCGCGGCCGCCGCACTTCTGCTGGTGTTCCTCGCGCTCGCCGGCCTGAACTCACCTCTGATCTTCCCGAGGTCGATCGGTGCGCAGGAGGCACAACGCCGCAGCGTGGACGACGGCCGACCGGTCGTCTTCTGGCGGCCGGGGTGCAAGTACTGCGTACGACTGCGCATCCGGATGGGCCGCGGCGCCCGCCAGTCGCACTGGGTCGACATCTGGCGCGACCCGACAGGAGCGGCAGAGGTGAGAGCCCGAATGGGTGCGCGATCAGCTCTCCCTTCCGCGTGATCAGAAGCCGCGGTCTACGGGGAAGCACCCGCAGACACAAGCGCGCAGAGGTCAAGAGACAAGCTGAGCGACTTACACACGCCGATGCACCATGGAGCCCGGCCATGTCGCGCCGCAGGACGTCGCTGCCGACGAGGTGGGGATCGGGCGGTGGCGCAGTCAGCGGGTAGGACTGCGGCTCAGGGCGTGGTGTCGCTCTGTGGAGGTTTATCGGAGTGCGCAGAGGGGCCCGGGAGTGCCACAGTCGCTGTCGTGACCTTGATGGACGTGCTCGTCGACTTCGCCCGTACCGGCCGGATCGGGCCGCTGCACTGCGGGATGCCCTTGGCCGAGGCCGAGGACCTCCTTGGGCCGGGGCGTCCGCACCCGGCCATCGTCATGAAGGGGCCCGACATCGACGGCTACCCCTACTCCTGGGACGGACTGAGGCTGGACGTCACCCGGCGGCGGGTCAGCGGCCTCTGCATCGACCTCCAGCCCGGCTCCACCACCAAACTCCCCCCGCTCGTCCTGCCCGCATCGACGACCTACGAGGCCACGGTCCAGCGCGAGGAACTCATCACGGCCCTCGACGACGCGGGCTGCGGGCACGACGTCAACGGCGTCCTCACGTTCGGGCAGCAGTCGAGCATCCTCACCCGGCCCGCCGGCGTGTGCGCGGTCTTCAGCCTCCCGGGCCGGGACAACCACGTTCCACACCGCGACCGGCATTACATGTGCGTCATGCACAAGCACGCCGACCTCGTCTGATTCTCCCGCTCACGAAGTGAGTTGTTGAGCGGCGACGTCGGCTCCGCCCTCGGCCGGGGCGCCGTCGCTTGTGCCCCGGCTTATGAGCCGTCAGCAGCTCCAGGGCCGGGCGGGTGCCCTGATCGGTCACCTCCAGTGCCCCGCCGCCGTGTCCGTGACCATCGCCGGATCGCGCACGGGCGTTAGGTTCGGCAGCCGGGCCCCGCCCGGTAACGCGCGGGCCGCCTCCACCAGCAGCCGTGTCTTGCCCACGCCACTCGTACCGGTCAGCGTTACGCGAGGTCGTCACCGCGCAGCACGCCGCAGCCGGCGCCCCCTTCAGTCGAGGATCGCCGTGGCCTCGATCTCGACCAGATGCTCGGGTACGTCCAGTGCCGCCACGCCGATCAGTGTGGCCGGTGGTGTTGCGGTGACGCCGAGCTTCGCGGCTGCCCGGGAGATGCCGTCCAAGAGCAGGGGCATCTTGTCGGGCGTCCAGTCGACGACGTAGACGGTCAGCTTCGCGACGTCTTCGAACGATCCGCCCGCGCCGGCCAGGGCGGTGCCGACGTTGAGGTAGCAGCGCTCGACCTGGGCGGCCAGGTCGCCCTCGCCGACCGTGACGCCGTCGGCGTCCCAGGCGACCTGGCCGGCGATGAAGACGGTTCTCGTACCGGATGCGATCGCCACCTGCCGGTAGATGTCGGTCTTCGGCAGTCCGTCGGGGTTCAGCAGGGTGATGGCCATGGGGATACAGCTCCTCGTGCTCTCTTGTGGTTACTCGGAAACCGTAGGAGAGTGAGCGCTGACATGGAAGAACGCACTTTCTGGTGACTGGGGAACCCGATGGTGACCAAGCAGGTCGAGGGCTCGGCCAAGGACGAAGCCGATGTGAGGCGGGCGGATTCCCTCGCGCGGGAGATCTTCACGGACATCGCCAACAAGTGGGCCCTGTTGATCATCGAGGCGGTGGGCGAGCGCACCCTGCGCTTCACCGAGCTGCGGGGCGAGATCGAGGGCATCAGCCACAAGATGCTCACGCAGAACCTGCGCCTGCTGGAGCGCAACGGCCTGGTCGAGCGCACCGTGTATCCGACCGTGCCGCCACGCGTCGAGTACACGCTCACCGAGCCGGGCCGGGCCCTGCGCGCGACCGTCGACGCCATGTGCGACTGGACCCACCGCTATCTGGGCGCCATCGAGACCGCCCGCCACCGCTTCGATACGACCTGACGCCGAAGCCACGGGGCCGGGACGGGCATGGTGTGCCGCCCGGCCCCGCGAGGTCGGGGTCAGACGCGGTCGGCCGCGATCAGGACGTACTGGAAGGAGCCGTCCCGGTACGACTCGATGAACGCCTCCTCGATCCCGGTGACCAGCGAGGACGTGGCCCGCAGCTCCCAGTAGGGCAGCGTCTCCGCGGTGAGGTCGACGATGGTGTGCGGCACCAGCCGGTTGTCGGCCATGGCCCGCAGATACTCGCGACGGGAGTGGATGTTGCACTCGAAGTGGGCGTTGATCTGGGAGACCCACTTCGACGGCTGCCCGTAACGGGGGTTCCAGCAACCGGTGATGGTCACGTACCGCCCGCCCGCCTTCAGGAAGCGGGAGTGCTCGGCGAACAGGTCGTGGAGGTCGACGTACATGGTCGACTCGTTGTTCCACGACGCCGCGATGCTGCCCTTGTCGAAGGGGGTGTCGAGCATGTTGCACACGCGGGAGCGGACGTGGTCGTCCACGCGCAGTTCTCGCGCGCGCCTGTTGCCGAAGTCGGCCTGCGTGGCGGACAGGGTGACGCCCTCGACCTTGGACCCGAAGCGCTGGTGGGCCATGATCATGGACCCGCCGCGCCCGCAACCGGCGTCGACGAGGGTGTCGTCGGGGCCGACGGAGCCGAGGTGGTCCAGCAGGAACTCCGCCTGCGCCGACTCCAGCCGGTGCAGCTCCGCGATCAGCTTCTTCTCGTACGCGCTGTCGGCCGGGTCGCCGAGCGCGGCGTGGTCCACGGCGCCGATGCCGTAGTGGTGGTGGTAGAGCCCGTCCACGTCGCCGAGGCGGAGGTTGACGGGTCGTGCCTCGTTGTTCCAGTAGCGGGCGATGTCCTCCTGGTACGGCGATGCCGGGGCCGGGATCTTCGGGGTGGTCGCAGCGGTGGCCGTGGCGGGGGCGGTCGTTTCAGTGGTCATGGAAAATATCCGTTCTCTACCAGAAATCGGGCAGGCTGTAGCGGAAGGTATTGGTGCGGTGCCAGTCGTGGTTGCCGTCGACCCAGGCGGCCACGCCCCGCAGGAAGCGCAGCACGGTGGGCAGGGGACAGGCCTGCGCGAGCTCGGTCGCGGCGGCCTCGAAGGCGTGCTGCAGTTCGTTGTGGATCTCGACGGCCTTCAGATAGGCGTCGCGCTCGGAGAGCTGCTCGCGTTCCGCGAGCACCACCGGAAGGTTCAGGTGGTGGCCGGGGCTGTCGAGTTCCTTGGTGTACGAGTAGAGGTCGTTGACGATGGTGGTCGCGTTGCCGGCCAGGGCGATGACCCGCTGCATGTCCGGCCGGGCGTGCAGGTCCGCGGGCAGCTCGTAGCCGCCGACGCTGTCGGTGATCGTGGGGCAGGGGCGGAAGTTGTTGAACTGGCGCATCGCCAGGTACTCCCACACCTCCGGGACGTGACCGGTCTGCGCCCAGGCGGCCTCGGCGAGGTACCCCATGTGCAGCCGGGCCATGTCGTGCCGGTAGCGGTCGGCCTGGGACGGCGTCGTCGCGCGGACGAAGTACTCCATCGCGCTGTCGTACGCCCGGCGCGGGGCGTCCGAGGCGAGGGACTCCCGCCACGCCGGCGCGTACTCCCCGGTGGTGTGGCAGTGGTCGAGCGCGGTGTGCGCGAGGAGGAGGCGCCCGCCGAGGCCGACGGGTGACCCGCCGTGGTCCTCGCAGTAGCAGTCGTCCACCGCGTTCTCCGCGACCATCAGCCGTGTGGCGAGCATCAGATGGTCGACCGTCGGGGCGTCGGGGTGGCAGGCGACCATGTAGCGGCCGACGGAGAAACCGTCGAACTGCCCCTCCCACTCCTCGGGATAGAGCTGGACCTCGTCCTCGGCCCAGCGCTTGATGCGGCGGCTCACCTCCTCGACGCGTACGGGGTCGGGCTCCGGAATCGGATGGTGGTAGAGGCCGGGGACCGCTCGCCCCTCGGCGGACGGAGCGGACGCCGGGGACGCCGGACCCGGGAGCGGGGGGTTCAGACGGGAGGCCACGGCGAGCGAGGCCGTACCCGGTCCGGTCGGTCCGCGCAGGATCGCCCGGAGCGCGGAGTCGGCTGCCGTCGTGTCGGGCGCGTCCGGTACGGCGGTGACGGGCGCCGGGGACGGCAGCGGGGACGGGGCCGTGGGCGGGGGCGGTGGCTGTGCTGGTGGCGGGCCCGGGATCGTCACCGGGGGATGCAGTGACGCCAGAAAGCCGGCGGGGATCGGCGTGACCGTAGGGGTAGGGTCCGCGACCACCGGTGCGGGGGCGTCCGGCACGGCTGTGGGCGGTGTCGGCCGCTGCTCGGGGGGTGATGATCCGAGGGGCCCGGAGTCGGGCATCGACGGCTCCTTGCTGTGCTGCGGTGGGGTGGGTGCTCCGTGGTGCGCGCACGCGGGGATGCACGTGTCCATGCGTGCGTAAGTGCGTGCGTCCATGCGTGCCTACGCGCGTGCGAGGCAGGTGCGTGCGTGTGTTCGGCGGGGCGGGTCGGGCGCTGACCCGCCGCGATCAGGGCGTGATCAGGGCCTCAACGCGGTCTGGCCGCGATCTGCACGTTCTCCATCACGCCGAGGGCGTCGGGCAGGAGCACGGCGGCGGAGTAGTAGGTGCTGACGAGGTAGGAGGTGATCGCCTTCGCGTCGATGCCCATGAACCGCACGGAGAGACCCTCCTCGTACTCGTCCGGCAGTCCCGTCTGCCGCAGGCCGATGACGCCCTGGTTCTTCTCGCCCGTGCGCATCGCGATGATGGAGCTGGTCTGCTCCGGGCTGATCGGGATCTTGTCGCAGGGCAGGATGGGCACCCCGCGCCAGGCGGGGACGGTCTGCCCGCCGAGGTCGACGTGGTCGGGGTGGAGGCCGCAGGCGTTGAAGCCGCGTCCGATGGCGGCGATGGTCCTGGGGTGGGCGAGGAAGAGCTTGGTGCCCCGCCGACGGCAGAGGAGATCGTCCATGTCGTCCGGGGTCGGCGGGCCCGAGCGGGGTTGGATGCGCTGCTTGAAGTCGGCGTTGTGCAGCAGCCCGAACTCGCGGTTGTTGATCAGCTCGTGTTCCTGGCGTTCACGCAAGGCCTCGATGGTGAGCCTGAGTTGCTCCTGGCTCTGGTTCATCGGGCCGTTGTAGAGGTCGGACACCCGGGTGTGGACGCGCAGAACGGTCTGCGCGACGGAGAGTTCGTACTCGCGCGGGCGCAGTTCGTAGTCGACGAAGGTGCCCGGCAGGTCGGCCTCGCCGACATGGCCGGCCGACAGGGCGATCTCGGCCTCGCCGTGCTTGTTCTGCCGCTGCCGGGTGCGGGAGCCGAACGCCTCGACGTGCGCCCGGAGTTGGGGCGCGGCGGCCTGGACGGCGGCGAAGTCGGCACGGGAGAGGGTGAGGAGGGTGCCGGCGGTCTCGGCGGTGACCGTGCAGTCGTGGCGGGCGTCGGGGTTCGACAACGCCTCCTCGCCGAAGTGGTCGCCGTCCGCGAGCACCGCGACGGCGACCTCCCCGCCGTACTTGCCCTCGGAGGTCCGGTGGACCCGGCCGTGGGCGATCAGATGGATCCGGTCGGCGGGGCTGCCGCGCTCGACGAGGACCTCGCCCGCCGCGAAGTCGCGCTGCGCGCAGCGGCCGGCGAGGGCGGTGAGGACGTCCGTGTCCTCGAACCCGCGCAGCGGGGCCAGCTCACCGAGTTCCCGGGGGATCACCTGGACCGTGGCGCCCTCCTGGACGAACTCGACGCGCCCGTCGCCCAGGGTGTGGCGCAGCCGTCGGTTGACCCGGTAGGCCCCGCCTCCGGCCTCGACCCAGGGCAGCATCCGCAGCAGCCAGCGGGAGGTGATCTCCTGCATCTGCGGGGCGGACTTCGTGGTGGTGGCGAGGTTGCGGGCGGCGGCGGTGCTCAGGGACTGCTGGGGCTGCTGAGGCGTGTCGGGTGCGGTCCGCGCTTCCGGGACGCTGTCGACGGACATCGGGGGCTTTCTCCTTGTGCGACGGGTCGTCCGGCGCACACGGGTGCGCCGACCGGGAGACAGGGAGGGGTGGGCAACGGGCGAGAAGGATCACGGGGAATCCGTCCACCTGCAGAAACCTAGCCCCCGGACCGGCCCCATCGAGCGGGCGGACGAGATGCTTACCTCGAAGCGGTGACAATCGGCGCGATGCGGTTTATCGGTCCGCGACGGGGCATCGCTCTGCCTCCCGGTTCCGTTTTGTGCGGAAACGCGAGTGATCTGCGACATATGAGCTGGTCGCGCGTTATGGGTAGCTTGAGGTGCTTGCCCCGTCCGTGGCGGTGCGTGTCGAACGCACCGCCACGCCGATCCCCGGTCCGGGAGACCCATGCGCCCTCGAATAGCCTCCGTGCCGCCCCTCGCCCTGGCGGGCGGTGCGCTGACCGTCGGTCTCGGCGGTCTGTACCTGGCCGGTCTGCTCGTCCTGGGGGGTGAGATCGAGGCGGGTACGACGGTGCGCGGGGTGGACATCGGGGGCCTCAGCCGCGCGGAAGCCGTCCGCAAGCTGGACGACCACCTGGCGGCGGCCGGCTCGCGGGAACTGGCCGTGAAGGTCGGCGACCGCGAAGGGACCGTCGACCCGCGGCAGGCCGGACTCGCCTTCGACGTCGAGCGGACCGTCGACCGGGCGGCGCGCACGGCCTCCGACCCTGTCGGGCTGATCGGCGGGCTCTTCCGTTCCGGGGGTGCCATCGAGCCGGTCGTACGCCTGGACGAGGGGAAGACCCGCGCCGCTCTCGGGAAACTGGCGAAGACCCTCGACCAGCGGGTCCGCGACGGGGCCGTGACCTTCGAGGACGGTCGGGTCGAGCAGGTCGCTCCGCACCGGGGCTACGCGCTGGACGTGGACGCCGCCGTCGACACCCTGCGGACCTCCTTCCCGCACACCACGGGGGACACGGTCACCGCACTGCCCACCCACATGACCGAGCCCAGGGTGGAGGCGGCGGAGGTGCGGCGGGCGGTGCGCGAGTTCGCGCGGCCGGCCATGTCGGCGCCCGTCACCCTCACCACGGGCGGCAGCCGGTTCACCATCGGCCCGGCCGTCGTGGGCGAGCACCTGACGATGCGGCCGGACGACTCCGGCAGGCTGGTCCCGAAGCTGGACGGCAAGGGCCTGCGCTCCGCCCCCGAGGTGGCCGGCCCCCTGGCGGACGTCACCGCCACGGCCGAGGACGCCCGCCTGCGGCTGGACGGCGACCGTGTCGTGGTGGCCGACGACGCCCGGCCCGGCGCACAGGTCACCGACGAGGCGCTGAGCGGCGCCGTGCTGCCGCTGCTCACCGAGACGGGCGCGGCCCGCACCGGCGAAGTGGCCGTACGACACGTCGAGCCCGAGGTGACCCGGGAGAACGCGGCACGGCTGGGGCTGACGGAGAAGATGTCGTCCTTCACCGTCAAGTTCGAACCGGCCCCGTACCGCACGAAGAACATCGGTCGGGCCGCCGAACTCATCAACGGCTCCCTCGTCAGGCCCGACGAGACCTGGAGCTTCAACCGCACCGTGGGGCAGCGCACCGAGGCCAACGGTTTCGTCGAGGGCGTCATGATCCTCGACGACCAGTTCACCAAGGCGGCCGGCGGTGGGGTCTCCGCCGTGGCCACGACCATGTTCAACGCGATGTACTTCGCCGGGGTCAAGCCGGTGGAGCACGGCGCCCACTCCTTCTACATCGAGCGGTACCCGGAGGGCCGAGAGGCGACGGTCGCCTGGGGCAGCCTCGACCTCAGGTTCACCAACGACTCCGGCAAGGCCCTCTACATCCAGGCCGAGGCCACCGACACCTCGGTGACCGTCACCTTCCTCGGCACCCGGAAGTACGACGAGATCACCTCGGTGAAGGGACCCCGGACCGATGTGAAGCCACCGGCGAAGAAGGTCAGCACCGACGAGAAGTGTGTGCCGCAGACCCCGCTCGAAGGCTTCGACGTCACCGTCGAACGGGTCTTCCACGACGACGGCAAGGTGGTGAAGCGGGAGCCCTTCCGCACCCACTACACCCCACGCGACGAGATCACCTGCGAAACCCCCGAGAAAGCCGACGACGACCGCCCCGACAAGCAATAGGCGGGGCCCGGCACGCGCCCGCGCCGTCCCGCGTCGTCCCGTGCGGGCGTGCGGTCTCCCGTCGAGGGAGGTAAGACTGACAGGGACCGGCGGACGGGGTGAGCGCACCCCTGTGCGCCGCCGGAAGGAGCCCCGGTATGCCTGAGGAAGAGACCCGGAGCGGGAGCGGTGGGCAGGACCGCGTCACCGCCGCGCCGGGTGGGCTGCTGGATGTGCTGCGGGTGGCCGCCCTCGTCCTCGGCAGCGACGGCCGGATCGTGCTGTGGAGCCCTGAGGCCGAGGCCCTGCTCGGCTTCAGCGCGGCCGAAGCGCTGGGGCAGGACGCCGGCGCGCTGCTGGTGGACCCCGATCACCGGTCACTGGCGCACGAGCTGTTCGACCGTGTGCGTACGGGCGCCCGCTGGGCCGGCGTCTTCCCGGTGCGGCACAAGGACGGCGCCACCCGCCGGGTGGAGTTCCGCACGATGCAGCTGCGCGACGCCCGTGGCGACATCCACGCCCTCGGCCTGGGCACCGACGCCGACACCGTGCGCGATGTGGAGCGGGACCTGGCCCTCTCGCAACTCCTGGTCAGCCAGTCACCCGTCGGCATCGCGGTCTTCGACACGGATCTGCGGTGGGTGCGGGTCAACCCGTCACTGGAACGCATCAACGGCGTCCCCGAGGCGGCCGTGCTGGGCCGCCGCGTCGGCGAGGTGCTGCCCGCGCTCGACGTCGAGGCCATCGAGTCACGCATGCGGCGGGTCCTGCGGACCGGCGAGCCGCTGCTGGACCAGCAGACGGTCGGCAGGACGGCCGCCGACGGCGAGGATCACGCCTATTCGGAGTCGTACCACCGGATCCAGGACGCCAACGGGCGGGTCCTGGGCCTGGCGATGGCGATCATCGACATCTCCGAGCGGCAGCGGGCGACGAGCGAGGTCGCGAAGGCCCGCGAACGCCTGGCGGTGATCGCCGACGCCGGCGTCCGCATCGGCACCACGCTCGACCTGCGCCGGACGGCACAGGAACTCGCCGACGTGGCCGTTCCCGAGCTCGCCGACGTCGCGGCCGTCGACGTCCTGGACGCGGTGGTCAACCCCGGCGGCACGGCCGCGCCCCGGACGGACGGCTCCCTCGACTTCTGGGCGCTCGCCCTCAAGGCGAACCGCCCCACCGACGCGCTCGAGGCCCTGGACCCGGTCGGGGAGCCCGCCCAGTACAGCTCGTCCCGGCTGGTCACCCGGTCCGTACGCGAGGCGCGGACGATCCTCCTGGAGCACGTCGACGACGCGGCGATCCGGCACATCGCCCGGGACGAGACCGCGGCGCGGGCCCTGCGGCGCGCCGGTGTCCACTCCTGTCTGGTGGCTCCGCTGATCGCGCGCGGCGAGGTCCTGGGCACACTCAGCCTGTACCGCACGGCCGGCCCCCGGCCCTTCGACGACCAGGACCTCACCCTCGCCGGCGAACTGGCCGCGCGCGCCGCCATCTGCATCGACAACGCCCGCCTGTACGGCCGCGAGCGCGACATCGCGCTCACCCTCCAGCGCAGCCTGCTGTCCCAGCAGCCACCGCAGCACGGCGGCATCGAGGTCGCCTCCCGCTATGTGCCCGCCGTCAGCGAGGTGGGCGGGGACTGGTTCGACGTCCTGCCGCTCAAGGACGGCAAGGTCGGACTCGTCGTCGGTGACGTGATGGGCAAGGGTGTGCACGCAGCGGCGATCATGGGCCAGCTCCGCACGGCCACCCGCGCCCTCGCCCGGCTCGACCTGCCGCCCGCCGAGCTGCTGCACCACCTCGACGACCTCGCCACCTCCCTCGGCGACTCCGACACCCTGGCCACCTGCCTCTACGTCGTCTGCGACCCCCGGCACGGCCGGTGCGAACTCTCCCGCGCGGGCCACCTGCCCCCGGCCCTGGTCGGCCCGGAGGGCGGAGCCGAACTCCTCGACGTCGCCGGCGGGGTGCCGCTCGGGGTGGGGGGCGTGCCGTTCACCGTCGAGGAACGGGAACTCCCCGAGGGAGCGCTGCTCGTCCTGTTCACGGACGGCCTGGTGGAGAGCCGCGCGACACCCGTCGGGGCAGGGCTGCGGCGCCTGCTCGGACTGCTGGACGACGCCCGGCTTCCCCTGGAGCAGACCTGCGACATGCTCCTCGGCGCCCTGGACCGCGAGCGCAGCGACGATGTGGCGCTGCTCCTCGCCCGCCGCGTGGGCCGGTGCCCACCGGACGCCTGAGACCCCACGCCGGCGGCACGGAGCCGCCGGCGTGGGGTCGGGGCGCGGTCAGCGGTGGCACGTGGTGAGTCCCGGGCGCCACGGGCAGGTGAGGGCGGCGAAGCCGCCGTTCGCGACGACGTCCACCGTGAGCGTGTCGCCGCCGCGGCGCACCTGACGGTCCTGGACGAGACCGTCGGCGCCGTCCCGGACCGTCTCGACCAGCCAGCGGCCCGGCCCGAGGGACAGCGGTACCTCGGCGGTGCGGGCCGCGCCGGCGTACACGCCGCCCAGGAACCAGCGGTCGCCGCTGCGCCGCGCGAGCACCGCCTCCCGGCCGGGCTGTCCGGCGAGAAGCCGGGTGTCGTCCCAGGCGGCGGGGACCTGGTCGAAGTAGGCCCGGGCGAGCGGACGGGCGTCGTACGACTCGGGGGTGCCGGCGAACATCTGCAGGCCCGACTCGTAGGCGACGGCGAGGCCGACCTCGGCCGCGTCGGAGTTGGGGCGCAGCCCGACGCGCTGGAAGGCGCCGGGCGTGAAGTCCATGGAGCCGATGACGTTGCGGGTGAACGGCAGGGTGGTGAGGTGGGCGGCGGTGTTGGTGCGCTTCTCCTCGCCCGCGACGCCCTCCAGGGTCATGACGTGCGGCCAGGTGCGCTGGATGCCCTTGGGGATCGTGGAGCCGTGGAAGTTGACCAGGAGGTGGTGGGCGGCGGTCTCCGGGAGGATCGCGTCGTACCACTTCAGCGTGGCCTGCGCCTCCGAGTCCATGAAGTCGATCTTGACGCCCTTGACGCCCCAGCGTTCCAGGGTGGGCAGCCACCGGGCACGTTCCTCGGCCGTGTCGAGGTCCCGCTGATGGATCCAGACGATGATGCCGACGCCCTTGGCCCGCGCGTACTCCACGAGGTCGGGCATCCAGCTGTTGGTCGGCCAGTCGGGGTCGGTGGTGTCCCAGGCGTCCGGCCGGAAGTACCAGCCCGCGTCGACCGCCTCGTACGGCCAGCCGCGTTCGGCCGCGTAGTCGACGTAGGCCTTCTGCGCGGTGAGGCTCTGTCCGGCCGGTCGCCCACCGGCCAGCCAGGTCCACAGGGCCGTGCCGGGCCGGATCCAGGAAGGGTCGCGGACCTTGGAGGCGGGGGCGAGGTCGTCGGTGAAGGTGGAGCGGGTGACGGTGGCGAGGTCGCCGGTGACCAGGGCACGCCAGGGGGTCGCGAGCGGGCCGTCGGTCGTCACCCGGTCGTCGGCGAGCTTGATCCGGTAGGCGCCGCTGCCCTGTTCGTGGATGAGCCGGGCGCCGGAGTAGGCGCCGGTGAGGTCGGACTCGGCGAGCAGGGTGTAGCCGCCGTCGGTGCGGAACAGGGCCTGGTCCGAGTACGCGCCGGTGGGCGCGCCCGCGGCCGTGTAATGGACGAACTGCCCCTCGTTGTCGGCCCGGTAGGCGCCGAGCCAGGCGTCGGCGTTCGCCGGCAGGTGGAACGCTGAGGTCTCGCCGAGCACGTCGCCGTGGCCGGCGGGCAGCACGTACCGGTAGGCGACGCCGTCGGCGGCGGCGCGGACGACGAGATCGAGCCGGGCACCGGCGGCGGTCGCGAACGACAGCCGGCTCTCGTGCATCCGCACCCGGCGTTCCAGCCGCTTGCCGGCCTTCGTGCGGTACCGCTCGTCGATCACCCGGTCCCCGCGGCGCAGGAACCGCAACCCCTGGGACAGATCGGCCTGTTCGGTGACGATGCCGACGGGTGACGGTTCGACGACGATACGGCCGCCGCGGGACACCGTGAGACTCAGGGCGCCGGTGTCCGCGTCCAGGGACACCCGCGCGCGGGGCGCGTGCGCGGAGGCCGAGGCGGACACCGACCAGGCGCGGTCGTGCGGCTCGGCCCGTGCGGGCACGGTCGTGAGAAGGGTGGCCACCAGCCCGGCGCAGAGCCCGGCGACCGCGGTCCTGATCGGAACAGCCATGGAAACCTTCCTGTGGTGCGTGCGGACGAGCGACGGGTCGGTGGTGCGGCGCCTACGGCAGTCCCCAGGCCGCGCCCGGCGCGCTGATGTCGACCGGCGCGACGACCAGGTCGGGCCGGGCCCCGGAGTGGACCAGCACCTCGCGGCCCTTGGGCAGCTCGATGCCGAGGGTGCCGTCGCCCAGGTCCTGGGTGCGGGCCGGGGTGCCGTCGTCGAGGAGCACGGTGAGCCGGCCGGAGAGCCCGTGCCGGAGCCTCAGCGGCTCGCCGGCCAGGCTCCTGATCCGGATGAAGCGGGTCGTCCCGCCCTTGCGGACGGCGCTGACCAGGAAGGCGCCCTGGGTGCGGAAGTCGTGCAGGGTGACGTCCGCCCAGGCGGTCGGGACGGCCGGGAAGACCCGGATCACTCCGTCCCAGCTCTGGCAGAACATGTCGTGCAGCGACTGCGAGGCGGACAGCGGCGTCTCGATGACCGGACCGGCCTCGGTGTAGTGGGTGTTGGCCTGGCAGGGGTAACGGGTGCTCGGGTCGAAGAACTTCCGCAGATAGCCGAGCGCGGTGTCGCCGTCGCCGGTCATCGCGTACATCGAGGCGGCGCCGGTGTAGCTGTAGCCGCGGTGCGCGCTCGGCAGCGCGTGCCAGTGGGCCACCGACTTCGTGATCAGCTCGCGGTTCTCCGGCTGCTCCCAGTTGACGAGGTACAGCGGATAGATCATCAGCAGATGCGAGTAGTGCCGGTGGGACTGGGCGTACGGGGTGTCGGCGCCGATCATGAAGCCGTCGGCGTCGACCGGGTACGGCGTGAGCCGGGTCAGCACCTCCTGCCAGCGCGGGAGCAACTCGTCGTCGACGCCGAGCAGTTCGGCGGACTCGATGAGCGTCCGGCAGCCCCAGCGGATGAGGGCCAGGTCGTAGTTGGTGTCCTGCGGCGGCACCACCGGGTACTCGGGGGAGAGCGTGCTCGGCAGATGCAGCTTGCCGTCGCTGCCGGGGGTGAGGAAGTGCAGGTAATAGTTGATCGCCCGGCGCAGCACCGGGAAGACGGTGTCGCGCAGCAGGGACTCGTCCATGGAGTGGCGGTAGGTCAGCCAGACGTTGTGCAACGCCCAGGTGAGGTTGCCGACCTCGGTGGCCTGGCCCGGTCGGCCCACACCCCGGTTGGCGAACATGTCGGAGCTGCGGCCGACGCCGGAGCTGTCCGCGCGGTAGGCGGCGGGCACGTTGGCGATCAGCTGTTCCTGGCTCTGCCGCACGGTGGTGGCGAGCGAGTCGAGCTCCAGGTGGTTGGAGCCGTGGACGAGCCAGTACTCCAGCTGGATGTTGAGGTTCCACCACACCGCGGGCCACGGCGTCGGCTCCAGCCAGGGGCCCGAGGTCGCCATGACGGGGCCGCCCGCGCGGCTGGCGGAGGCGACCTTGTAGAGCTGGATCCAGTGGAAGCTCTGCAGCCGCTGGTCGGGGAACGACACGAAGCTCTTCGGGTAGAAGGCGTGCCACCAGCGCCGGTGTCGTCGGCGGAGCGCGTCGTAGGACCGGGCACGCCGCAGCAGCCGTAGCGAGTCGGCCTCGGCGGCGGTCTCGGAGGGGGAGCTGTGGCCGACGCCGAGCAGCAGTTCGTCGCCGTCGCGCCGGTAGGCGGTGGCGGTCTGGCCGGTGAACAGGGGCTGGAGCACCTGCTCGGTGCCGTCGTCGCGCGTCCGGGTCGTCCAGGGCGGGTTGGGGGTGTACCCGGCGGGCGGCGCCTCGCTGATCTTCCGGGGGCTGACGGCCTCCTCGGGGTGGAAGGTCCACACGACCCGTTCGTCGCCCTCGGCCGTGACCCGGGTGGCCAGCACCTCGTCGTGGACGAGGGCGGAGAGGGTGAGGGTGCCGGCGGTGGTGGTGACGGTGCCGGTGAGCTCGGCGTTCCACAGGCTCAGCCGCCAGTCGACGGCCGTGATGGTGCCGACCGGGTCGAGGGTGAGGTGCCCGACGGGCAGTCGGCAGGTGCCCCAGCCGCTGCCGAACTCGGGCCGGTGGTCCTGGACACGGCCGTGCTGCACGGTGAAGCGGATCCGGTTGGCGCCCGGCTCCTGGTAGATCATGCTGCCGAGCAGCCCGTCGCCGAGGAACGGGCCCTCGTACCAGCGCGTGGGCAGTCTGCTCCAGCGGAGGTCCTGGCCGCGCAGGAACCGCTCCCAGGAACGGTCGGTGGTCATGGTGTCGCGGAGTCTCCAGGGGCGTCGTGCCCCCGCGGCCACCGCTTCGGTGCGGGCGGACGGTGCCGCCGACGGTAAGGACGGTCCGGCGTGGGCCGTCCCGGGCAGGGCCGCCACCGCCGCTCCGCCCAGGGCCGTGCCGAGCACGGAACGGCGGGGCAGGGGTGAGTCGTTCGCCGACTGCGAGGTCATCGTCGTCCTCCAGACCTGACGGATCGGATCATTGATACATCGGGTGTATCGGCGAACCTAGGCAGGGCTCGTGTACCTGTCAATGGTCGGGACGGTGGCGAGTTCCCGCGCAACGCGGGCTGAAAATAGGCTGTTTATCGTGCGGATCGGCCTCCATGCTCACTCTGGCAACATGGTCCAGACGTTTTCACCCATCCGATGTTTCCTGTGCGGGAGGACATTCCGATGAAGAGACGCACGGTCCTGCGAGCGGGAGCCGGCCTGCTGGCCGGCGGCACGGTCGCCGCCGCCCCGGCCGCCGATCCGACCGACGGCTGGACACGGACCTCGTTCACCCACAGCTGGCAGAAGCCCTGGAACCTCGACCTGAGCGACCGCCACAGCTTCACCGGAGGCGTCCACCGCATGTGGGTGTACGCCACCGACGAGCCGTTCGAGGAGGGCAGCTCCACCGACCCCCGCACCGAGATGCGCTGGAAGAACGACTACAGCACCGGCGACCACATGTGGGACGCCGACGTCTACCTCCCGGCCGGCACCGACGGCGCGTCCTTCGTCCAGACCCTGCGCACCCGGCGCCCCTCCGGCACCCCGGCCACCGACATCATGCTCAACGTGTACGACACCGGCGGCGGGACCGTGCGCCGCTACGACGGCACGGTCCTCAAGACCAATGCCTACGACACCTGGTTCAACGTGAAGATCGCCCACCAGGCGAGCAGCGGGACCGGCACCATCAAGGTCTACCTCGACGACTCCCTCGTCCTCACCGTCGCCGACCGGGGCCCCGCCACCCGCTACTTCAAGAACGGCGTCTACCACCACGGCTCCGGCCGCGCCGAGGCCCGCTTCCGCGACATCACCTACTGGAGGCGCTGACCGCGCCCACCGCCGGACCGTACGGGGCGGGGGACGGTCCGGCGGACGCGCACCCCACCCGGGCACGGCCGCGCAGGTCACCGCCCAGTAGAGTGCGCGTCTGTCGCCCCCGGGAGCCGCCTGCCGTCCGACGGGAGCAGCCCCCGAGCACCGCCCCCGAACCACCGAGGTACCGCGCAGTGACCCCCGCCCCACCAGGACCGCCGTACGCCGTCACCGTCGTCGGGATCGGCGCCGACGGCTGGCCGGGCGTCCCCGACGCCTCCCGGGCGGCCCTGCGCGACGCCGAGGTCCTGATCGGCGGGCCCCGCCAACTCGACCTGCTGCCCCCGGAGTGCGCGGGCGAGCGGATCGCCTGGCCCTCGCCCCTGCGCCCCGCCGTCCCCGCGCTCCTCGCCGCCCACACCGGCCGCCGCATCGCCGTCCTGGCCAGCGGCGACCCCATGTTCTACGGCATCGGCCGGGCCCTCGCCGAGGAGGCCGGCGACCGGCTGCGCGTCCTGCCGCACCCCTCCTCCGTCTCCTACGCCGCCGCCCGCCTCGGCTGGCCGCTGGAGGACACCGAGGTCGTCACCCTCGTCGGCAGACCCACCGCCCGCCTCGCCGCCGCCCTGCACGAGGGCCGCCGGCTCCTCGTGCTCAGCGCGGACGCCGGCACACCCGCCGAGGTCGCCGCCCTGCTTCGCGACCGCGGCTTCGGCCCGAGCCGGCTGCGCGTCCTGGAACAGCTCGGCGGCGAGAAGGAACACACGACCGACGCCACCACCGCCGACGCCTGGACGGCACGGACCGACCCGCCCGGCGACCCCCTCAACATCGTCGCCGTCGAGTGCCGACGAGCCCCCGACGCGCTGCGGCTCGGCGCCGTCCCCGGCCTCCCGGACGAGGCGTACGAGCACGACGGGCAGCTCACCAAGCGGTACGTCCGCGCCGCCACCCTGGCCGCGCTCGCCCCGGCGCCCGGCGAACTGCTCTGGGACGTCGGCGGAGGCTCCGGCTCCATAGCGATCGAATGGATGCGCACGCACCCCTCCTGCCGGGCGGTCACGGTCGAACGCGACCCGGTACGGGCCGACCGCATCACCCGCAACGCCGACCGCCTCGGCGTCCCCGGCCTCCGGGTCGTCACCGGAGCCGCGCCCGCCGCACTGACCGAACTCGCCGCATGCCCCGAACTGCCGCCCCCGGATGCCGTGTTCATCGGCGGCGGCCTCACCGTGCCCGGCCTGCTCGACCGATGCTGGGACGCGCTACCGGTCGGCGGCCGGCTGGTCGCCAACACGGTGACACTGGAGTCCGACGCGGTGCTCGCCGCCGCCCACCGCCGCCACGGCGGCGAACTGATCCGGCTGGCGGTGGCGCAGGCCGTCCCCGTGGGCGGCTTCACCGGCTGGCGGCAGGCGATGCCGGTGACCCAGTGGGCCGTACGGAAGACCACCGGCGACCCCCGCCACATCGGCGACCCCCTCGACACCGCTCCGGGAGCAGACAGATGACCGTGTACTTCATCGGCGCCGGCCCCGGTGCCGCCGACCTGATCACGGTCCGCGGCGCCCGCACCCTCGCCGCCTGCCAGGTCTGCCTGTACGCGGGCAGCCTCGTCCCCCGCGAACTGCTCGCCGAATGCCCGCCGGACGCGCGGCTCGTGGACACCGCGCAGCTCGATCTCGACCGGATCACCGCCGAGTTGGTCCGCGCGCACGAGGAGGGCCACGACGTGGCCCGGCTGCACTCCGGGGACCCCTCCGTGTTCAGCGCGGTCGCCGAGCAGATGCGGCGGCTGGACGCGGCGGGAGTGCCGTACGAGGTGGTGCCGGGGGTACCGGCCTTCGCGGCGGCCGCGGCCGCGCTGAAGCGGGAGCTGACCGTGCCGACGGTCGGGCAGACCGTCATCCTCACGCGGATCGCCCAGCAGGCCACGGCCATGCCGGACGGCGAGGACCTCGCCACGCTCGGGCGCAGTGGGGCGCTGATCGTGCTCCACCTCGCCGCGCGGTACGTCGACCGTGTGGTCGAGGAACTCCTCCCGCACTACGGCGCCGACTGCCCCGCCGCGGTCGTGGCGTATGCCTCGCGGCCCGAGGAGCTGATCATCCGGGGGTCTCTGGACGAGATCGCCGATCAGGTGAAGGCGGCGGGTGTACTGCGTACGGCTGTCATCATGGTCGGCCGCACGTTGGGTGCGCGGCAGTTCCGGGACAGCCACCTGTACTCGTCCGAGCGGGATCGGCACGGGTGTTGAGGGGCGGGTGGGGTGCGTTGTCGGGTGCGGGTGAGTGGGGCTTCTCGCGCAGTTCCCCGCGCCCCTAAAAGACCAGGCCCTGCGGGCCTGAAAGACCACGGCCCTGCGGGCCTGAAAAGCACGGGGCGCAGCCCGTGCTTTTCAGGGGCGCGGGGAACTGCGCGACCAGCCCCCACTCACCCGCACCCGACAACGCACCCCCCATTTGTTACGCTCCCCTCGCCTCCCGCGGGGAAAGTCCGGTGTGAACCCGGCGCTGACCCGCAACGGTGTGTGCGACGGCCGAGACGGCCCCGTCGTGCGAGCCCGATCGCCCGTGGGTGGTGCGACCCGTTGAACGCTCGCCGTGGACTGCGAGAGGGGACCGCACGGCGGGCATGCCGTACGGGCTGCTCCTGACCGACGTCCGACCAGGCGGCCCGAGGTGAAGGACCGCCCCGACCGTGCGCCGCAGCCCCACCCGCAGCCCCACATCCCGCCGAACCCCGAGCCGTACACCCCTGCCCCCGCTCGTCCTCGGCCTCGCGCTCCTCCTCGTGCTGTCACTGATCGCCGGCACGGGCCTCGGCGCCGCCGGCATCGCCTGGCCGGACGTCCTCCGCTTTTTGTGGGCCGGCCTCACCGGCGGCACCGTGCACGCCGCCGACGCCGCCTCGTACACGATCGTCTGGGAGATCCGGCTGCCCCGCGTCGTGCTGGGCGCGACCGTCGGCGCCGGACTCGCGGCCGTCGGCGTGGCCGTCCAGGCGATCGTGCGCAACGCGCTCGGCGACCCGTTCGTGCTGGGGATCTCCTCCGGCGCGGCTGTCGGCGCCAACGCCGTGATCCTGCTCGGCGCGTTCGCCGGCCTCGGCGTCTGGGCACTGTCCGCGTCCGCGTTCCTCTCGGCCCTCGCCGCGATGGCCCTGGTGTACGCGGTGGCCCGCTCACCGCACGGACTGACCCCGCTGCGGCTCGTCCTCACCGGCACGGCACTGGCGTACGGCTTCGAAGCGGTCACCACGGTCATGGTGTTCGGCGCCGCCCGGGGCGAGGCGGCCCGGTCGGCGCTGATGTGGCTGCTGGGCAGTCTCGGCGGGGCGACCTGGACCCAGGTGCCGCTCGTCGCCGTGACCGTCGCGGCGGGCTGGGCGTGGCTGCGGCGGCGGGCCGAGTCGCTCAACGCCCTCGCCATGGGCGACGAGACCTCGGCCGCGCTCGGTGTCCGGCCCGAGCGGCTGCGCCGGGAACTGTTCCTCGTCACCGCCGCCGTGACCGGGACCGTCGTCGCGGTCAGCGGAGCCATCGGCTTCGTCGGACTGATGGTGCCGCACGTCGTACGGATGCTGGTCGGCGCCGACCACCGCCGGGTGCTGGCCGTGGCCCCGCTCGTCGGCGCCGTGCTGCTGGTGTGGGCGGACGTACTGTCCCGGCTGCTGCTCGCCCCCGCCGAACTGCCCGTCGGAGTCATCACCGCCGTGGTGGGCGTGCCCGCCTTCCTGTTGCTGATGCGGCGCGGCGGCTACGCGTTCGGAGGCCGCTGACCATGCGACTCGACATCGAAGGGGTCACCGTCGAGGCCACCGGGGCCCGATTGGTCGACGACATCCGGCTCACCGTCGCGAGCGGCGCGTTCGTCGGACTCGTCGGGCCCAACGGCAGCGGCAAGTCGACGCTGCTGCGCTGTGTGTACCGGGCGCTGCGTCCGGCCGCCGGCGCGGTACGGCTGGACGGCGAGGACGCGCACGCCATGGAGTCCCGGGCCGCCGCCCGGCTGCTGGCCGCGCTGCCGCAGGAGTCGTCCGCGGAGTTCGACTTCACCGTGGCCGAGGTCGTCGCGATGGGCCGGCTGCCGCACCGGGAGCGGACGGCCGCCTCCGACACGGAGATCTGCGCGCGGGCCATGAGCTGCACGGGCGTGGACCATCTCGCCGACCGGGGGTTCCTGGCCCTGTCCGGCGGTGAGAAGCAGCGCGTCCTGCTGGCCCGCGCCCTGGCCCAGCGGCCCCGCGTGCTCGTTCTCGACGAACCCACCAACCATCTCGACATCGCCCACCAGTTGGACGTGCTGTCCCTCGTCCGCGACAGCGGCGTCACCGTGCTCGCCGCCCTGCACGACCTCAACCTCGCCGCCGCGCACTGCGACGTCCTGTATGTGATCGCGGGCGGCCGGATCGTCGCCTCGGGCCCGCCGGACGACGTCCTCCGGCCCGTGCTGCTGGCCGAGGTGTTCGGGGTCCGCGCCCATCCCGTACGCCACCCGGAGACCGGCGCCGTCCAACTCCTGTTCGACCTGCTCCCGGCCGCCCCGCCCACCCCGCTCCCCTCACCCACCACCTGAGGAACCCACGCCCATGCGCAAGCTGCTCGCCGCCGCCCTCTGCCTCGCCGCGACCGTCACCGCCACCGGATGCGGCGCGAACGTCGAATCGGCCGGGGACGCCAAGTCCAGGTCGTCCGACCAGCTGGTCACGCTCACCAACTGCGGCCGGAAGATCACCTTCGACAAGGTCCCCGAACGCGTCGTCACCAACGACGTCGGGATCACCGAGCTGATGTTCGCCCTCGGCCTGGAGGACCGGATGGCGGGGTTCGCCATGCCCGACGACAAGGGCGATCTGAGCGGGGTGCCCTGGAAGGACGGCTACGACAGGGTGAAGTGGCTGTCGAAGGACCAGCTGACCAAGGAGAACGTCCTCGACGCCAGGGCCGACCTCGTCTTCGCCGGCTGGAACTACGGCTTCCGCGAGGACGCCGGCTTCACCCCGGACGCCCTGAAAAAGCTCGGCGTCCCCTCGTACATCCTCACCGAGTCCTGCCGCAACGGCCGGACCGAGACCTCGCGCGGCATCATGCCGCCCCTCGACGCGCTCTACACCGACCTCACCAACCTCGGAAAGCTGTTCGGCGTCGAGCAGCGGGCGGCCACGCTGATCGCCGACTTCAAGAAGCGGATCGCCGACGTCAGGAGCCGGGCACCGGAGAAGAGCCCCAAGGTCTTCCTCTACGACAGCGGCCAGGACCAGCCCTTCACCTCCGGCCGCTACGCCGCCCCCGAGCAGATCATCACCGAGGCCGGCGGCGTCAACGTCATGCACGACGTCGAGGACTCCTGGACCACCGTCGGCTGGGAGAGCGTCGTCCAGCGCGACCCCGACGTCATCGTGATCTGCGACTACGGGGACGTCACCGCCGAACAGAAGAAGAAGTTCCTGCTCTCCTACGCCCCGCTGCGCGACGTCTCCGCGATCAGGCACAAGCGGATCTTCGTCCTCGACTACGTCGACCTGGTCGAGAGCCCCCGCAACCCCTCGGCCGTCGCCCGCCTCGCCGACTACCTGCGGACGGTCACCGCCAAGAGCTAGCGGACCGTACTACGGCCCACCACCGTGCCCGCCCGATCGATGCAGATGACGTCGACCGCGACGGGCGCGCCCCGCAGCACGGCCAGCGCCTCGTCGCGGGCCGTCTCCGCCACCAGGTCGCCGAGCGGCACCCCGGCCGCCGCGCACAACTGGAGCGCGGCGAGCCCGGTGTTGGCACCCGCCACCTCGGCGGCCAGGGCCTCGTCCGCGCCGCCGCGCCGGGCCAGGTCCGCGAGGAAGCCCTTGTCGACCTGGGAGCGGGCGGAGTGCAGGTCGAGATGGCCGGCGGCGAGCTTGGAGAGCTTGGCGAAGCCGCCGCAGATGGTCAGCCGCTCCACCGGGTGGCGGCGCACGTACTTCAGGACCGCGCCCGCGAAGTCGCCCATGTCCAGCAGCGCGTCCTCCGGCAGCGCGTACTCGGCGACGACCGTCCGCTCCGACGTCGACCCCGTGCACCCGGCGACATGCGTGCGCCCGGCCGCCCGTGCCACGTCCACGCCCCGCCGGATGGAGTCGATCCACGCCGAGCAGGAGTACGGGACGACGATCCCGGTGGTGCCGAGGATGGACAGACCGCCGAGGATGCCGAGGCGGGGGTTCCAGGTGGAGCGGGCGATCTCCTCGCCGTGGTCCACCGAGACGGTGATCTCGACGTCGCCGGTACCGCCGTGCCGGGCGGCGACCTCGGCGACGTGGTCCCGCATCATCTGCCGGGGCACCGGGTTCACGGCGGGTTCCCCGACGGGCAGGGGCAGACCAGGACGGGTGATCGTGCCGACCCCGGGGCCCGCCCGGAAGACCACCCCCGACCCGGCGGGCAGCAGCCGTACCGTGGCCCGGACCAGCGCGCCGTGCGTGACGTCCGGGTCGTCACCCGCGTCCTTCACGATCCCCGCCATCGCGCTGTCGCCGGTCAGCTCCTCGGCCGCGAGCGCGAACGCCGGGGTCTGCCCCTTCGGCAGGGTGATCGTCACCGGGTCCGGGAACTCGCCCGTCAGCAGCGCGGTGTACGCGGCCGTCGTGGCCGCCGTCGCGCAGGCACCGGTCGTCCAGCCGTGCCGCAGACCGGTGTGCTTGAGTTGGGCCGCGCGACCGCCCTTCGCCGCGCCGCCGCCCCCGTCGGCACCCTGCTTCTCGTCACCGCTCATGAACGGACCCGGACTCCCATGCACGTACTGATTCTCGGCGGAACCACGGAGGCCCGCCGTCTGGCCGAACTGCTGCACGCCACCCCGGGCGTCCGCCTGACCAGCTCCCTCGCCGGACGGGTCGCCAGCCCCCGGCTGCCCCCGGGCGAGGTCCGCGTCGGCGGCTTCGGCGGGGCCGAGGGACTGGCGGCCTGGCTGCGCGAGCACGGGGTGGACGCGTTCATCGACGCCACGCATCCTTTCGCCGGGACCATGAGTTTCCACGCGGCACGGGCGGCCGCCATGACCCATGTTCCCCTGCTCGCGCTGCGCCGGCCCGGCTGGGTGCCGGCCGCCGGTGACGACTGGCACGACGTCGGTTCACTGGAGGAGGCCGCGCGGTTGCTGCCCACGCTCGGGCGGCGCGTGTTCCTCACCACCGGGCGCATGGGCCTGGCCGCGTTCGCCGCCCTGGACGACCTGTGGTTCCTCGTCCGGTCCGTCGACGCCCCCGAGGCCCCGCACCCGGCCCGGATGGAGGTGCTGCTCGACCGGGGCCCGTTCACCCTCGACGGGGAGCGGGACCTGCTGAGCCGCCACCGCGTCGACGTCGTCGTCACGAAGGACAGCGGGGGAGCGGCGACCGCGCCCAAGCTGACCGCCGCGCGGGAGGCGGGGCTGCCGGTGGTCGTGGTGCGCCGGCCGCCCGTGCCCGACGACGTCCCCGTGGTGACGGACCCGGCGGCGGCGACCCGGTGGGTGCGCGAGCGCCTCCACGCCCACTGACGCCGGTGCGCGGCACGCGCACCGTCCCGCTGACGCCCGTCCGCCGCAGGCGCTCCCGCCCCGCTGACGCCCGCTCGTCGCACGCGCTCCCGCGCCGCTCACGCCCGTCCGCCGCACGCCCTCGTCCCGCTCACGCCTCCGGATACCGGCGCGGCGTCCAGACGATCTCCTCGCCGTCCCCGCGCCGGACCGTCCGGGTCTGCGAGGAGCCGACCAGCAGGATCGTGCGCATGTCGACCTCGGCCGGGTCCAGCTCGGCCAGCCGTACGATCCGTACGCGCTCACCGGAGCCGCCCACGTCCCGCGCGACCACGACCGGCGTGTCCGGTGCCCGGTGTTCGAGGAGCAGCTCGCGCGCCTTGCCCACCTGCCAGGTCCGGCTGTGCGACCCGGGGTTGTAGAGGGCGAGCACCAGGTCCGCCGAGGCCGCCGCGCGCAGCCGCTCGGCGATGACCTCCCACGGCTTGAGCCGGTCGGAGAGGGAGATCGTGGCGTAGTCGTGGCCGAGCGGGGCGCCCGCGCGGGCGGCGGCCGCGTTGGCGGCGGTCACCCCCGGCAGCACCCGCACCGGCACGTCCGCGTACTCCTCCTGCGCGGCGACCTCCAGCACGGCCGTCGCCATGGCGAAGACCCCCGGGTCGCCCCCGGAGACCACCGCGACCCGCCGCCCGCGCCGGGCCAGGTCGAGGGCGAACTCGGCACGCTCCGACTCGACCCGGTTGTCCGAGCCGTGCCGCACCTGACCCGCCCGGCGCGGCACCCGTTCCAGGTACGTGGTGTAGCCGACGAGGTCGTCGGCGGCGGCGAGCGCGCCCCGCGTCTCGGGCGTCAGCCACAGCGGACCGGCGGGCCCGGTCCCCACGACCACGACCTCGCCCCGCTCCCGCGCCTCGGGCCGCTCGACGTCGACCTGGCTGGGCAGCACGGCCACCGAGAAGTACGGCACCGACTCCGGGTCCACGTCCGCCAGTTCGGCGAGCCGCTCCCCGGCCATGGTGGCCCGCTCCACATAGCGGGCCTCACCGAGCCGCCCCGAACTCCCCAGCGCGCTCCGCACCTTGGTGAAGGTGCGCCCCAGCTTCATCACCACGGCCACGTCGGTCGCGGCGAGCCGCGCGGTCAGCTCCTCCTCCGGCAGGGTGCCCGGCAGGATCGTCAGCACCTCCTCGCCCTCGGCGAGCGGGGTGCCGAGCCGGGCCGCCGCCGCCGACACGGACGTGACACCGGGGATCACCTCGGTGTCGTAGCGGTCGACCAGCCGCTTGTGCATGTGCATGTAGGAGCCGTAGAACATCGGGTCGCCCTCGGCGAGGACCGCGACCGTGCGCCCGGCGTCGAGATGTGCCGCGAGCCGGGCCGACGCCTCCGCGTAGAAGTCCTCCATCGCACCCTTGTAACCGCCGGGGTGGTCGGTGGTCTCCGTCGTCAGCGGATACATCAGCCGTTCCTCGATGTGGTCGGCGCGCAGATGCTTCGCCGCGATCGAGCGGGCGATGGAACGGCCGTGCCGGGCGCAGTGATACGCGATCACGTCCGCCTCGGAGATCACCTCGACGGCCCGCACGGTCATCAGGGACGGGTCACCGGGGCCGAGCCCCACCCCGTACAGCTTGCCGCTCACTCTTCCTCACTCGCGATCGCGTTGAGCGCGGCGGCGGCGATGGCGCTCCCGCCGCGACGGCCGCGTACGACGAGGTGCTCCAGGCCCGACGGGTGCTCCGCCAGCGCGTCCTTGGACTCGGCGGCGCCGACGAAGCCGACCGGCACACCGATGACGGCGGCGGGCCGGGGCGCGCCCTCGTCGATCATCTCCAGCAGCCGGAAGAGCGCGGTGGGCGCGTTGCCCACGGCCACCACCGAGCCCTCCAGACGGTCCCGCCACAGCTCCAGCGCGGCGGCGCTGCGCGTGGTGCCCAGCTTCGCCGCCAGCGCGGGGACGGCCGGGTCGGAGAGCGTGCACAGCACGTCGTTGTCGGCGGGCAGCCGCTTGCGGGTCACCCCGCTGGCCACCATCTTGACGTCGGTGAAGATGGGCGCCCCGGCCCGCAGGGCCTCGCGGGCGCGGGCCACCACGTCGGGCGTGTACGTCAAGTCCCGTACCAGGTCGACCATTCCGCAGGCGTGGATCATCCGGACCGCGACCTGGCTGACATCGGCGGGCAGGGCCGCGAGGTCCGCCTCCGCGCGGATGGTGGCGAAGGACTGCCGGTAGATCGCCGGGCCGTCCTTCTCGTAGTCGTAGGTGGTCACGGTGGTCTTCTCGCTGCTCTCGGTCGTCGTACGGGGGGCGTTCGTGCGGGGATCGTGCGTGCGGGTGTCGTTCGTGCGGGTGTCGTTCGTGGTGCTCATGAGGTGATCGCCGTCAGGGCGTCGGCGAGTTGCCCGGGGTCGGCCATGGACGCGGTGCGCGGGGCCTGACCGGGAGCCGTGCGGGACAGCTCGTAGCCGCCGCCCCCCACCGCCACCACGTCGACGTGTTCACCCCGGGGGTGGCCGCAGCGGCGTTCGCAGCCGGACCAGTACAGGGGGAGCCCGGCGCGGCCCGCCGCCTCCAGAGTCTCGGTCGCGTCCGCCCGTACGTCCGCCAGGGACTTGGCGCAGCCGGGGCGTCCGATGCAGGCGCCGACGCGCAGCCAGGGGGAGGCGGGATCGGTGACGAGGCCGGTCACCGAGAGCCGGGCGAGCGCGTCGGTCGCCCGCTCCTCGTCCAGACCCGGTACGGGGACGACGACTCCGCGCCAGGGGGTCAGCCGCAGCTCACGGGAGGAAGCGGTGGCCGCCAGTGCGGTCAACTCCCGCCACTGGAGCGGGGTGAGGCGACCGAGCGGGACGTGTACGGAGAGGGCGTCGCCGACAACTCCCGGCGGCGGGCCGTCGGGTCCGGGGGGCGGGCCGTCGGTCGCGGCCGATGGGCCGTCGGGTCCGGCCGCGGTCGTCCCGCTCCCGTCGCCGACCCGGATCGCGGTGTCGACGCCGACGGCCGTCAGCCGGTTCCGGACCTCGTGGAGCAGCGCGTCCTGGGAGGGGAGTTCGGTCACACGCCAGACCCGCGCCCCGCTCTGCCGCGCCGCCTCCAGGAAGGTCTCGGCGGCGGCGAGCGCGGCCCGGGCCGCGTGCTCACCGGGGACCGACAGGCTCTCGCCGGCCGTCCCCAGGCTCAGCAGCGCGCCGTCGCCCCCGGTCGCCCGGACGGTCACATCGGCGTCCAGCGCGGCCACGTCCCCCCGCCCGTCGTCGAGCGCGAACAGGAACCGGCCCGACAAGCGCCGCGCCGCCTCGCTCGCGCACAGCGCGGTGTCCAGGGCGGTCAGCCAGGGCCGTACGTCGCGCAGACCGCGTCCGTCGAGACCGGACAGGGGCGAGGCGACGATGTTGCGCACCCGCTCGTGCCCGGCGGACGGCAACAGCCCCGCCGCGTCCAGCGCTTCGGCCAGCTCGCCCCCGCAGCCCTCGGGCAGCCCCCGCAGCTGCACATTGCCCCGGGAAGTGAGGTGAAGATCACCGTCCCCGAGCCGTCGCGCCGCCTCGGCGAGCGCCTCGGCCTGGCGGACGGTCAGCACACCACCGGGCACCCGGACCCGGGCCAGTGCCCCGTCGTCCGCCGCATGCAGCCGCAGTGTCCCCGGGCAGGCGTCGCCACGGTCCCGTGTGACCGCTGTGGCCTGGGACGATGAACGCAGGGGAGGCGTGGACATGGCGGCGAGCATACCCACCGGCACATCGGACGTATCCTCCGCCCTTTTGGGGCAGCCTTCCTTTTGAGGCGACCCTTACTATGCTGCTCGGTGGATCATCCGGTCCATCGACGCCACCACGGCGACAGGGGAGGAAGCCCGGTGTGAGTCCGGCGCGGTCCCGCCACTGTGAGCCCGTCCCAGGAGGGTCGGGCGAGTCAGGAACTCCCTTCCCCGTACCCCTCGGCCCGCCCGAGCAGGGGAGACTTTCGATTCGACACCGCCCGGGGCGCGGACCCCGAGGAAGGCCAGCAGCCGCATGCAGCCATCGTCCGGGGAGCGCTCCGCGCAGCCCCGCATCCTGCTCCTGTCGACCTCCGACACCGACCTGCTCAGCGCCCGCGCGGCCGCCGGCCCGGTCCCCTACCGCTTCGCCAACCCCTCGCGCCTCGCGCTGGAGGACCTCCCGGCGCTCCTCGACGGCACCGACCTGGTCGTCGTACGCCTCCTCGGTGGCATCCGCGCCTGGCAGGACGGCCTCGACCTGCTGCTCGCCGACGGCCGCCCGGTCGTCGTCCTCACCGGTGAACAGGCGCCCGACGCCCAGCTGATGGCCGCCTCCACCGTCCCGGTCGGCATCGCCGCCGAGGCCCACGCCTACCTCGCCCACGGCGGCCCCGCCAACCTGGAGCAGCTGGCCCGCTTCCTCTCCGACACGGTCCTGCTCACCGGCCACGGCTTCGACGCGCCCGCGCCCGCGCCCTCCTGGGGCCCACTGGAGCGCACCGCCCGCGACACCGCCGACGGCCCGACCATCGCCGTGCTCTACTACCGGGCCCACCACATGAGCGGCAACACCGCCTTCGTGGGCGCCCTGTGCGAGGCGATCGAGGACAAGGGCGCCCGCGCGCTCCCGCTGTACGTGGCCTCCCTGCGGGCCCCCGAGCCCGAGCTGATCGAGGAACTCCGCGCCGCCGACGCCATCGTCACCACCGTCCTCGCCGCAGGCGGCACCAAGCCCGCCGAGGCGTCGGCCGGCGGCGACGACGAGTCCTGGGACGCTGGCGCCCTCACCGGCCTCGACGTGCCGATCCTCCAGGCCCTGTGCCTGACCGGCTCGCGCGCCGCCTGGGAGGAGAACGACGAGGGCGTGTCCCCGCTCGACGCGGCCAGCCAGATCGCCGTCCCCGAGTTCGACGGCCGCCTGATCACCGTCCCGTTCTCCTTCAAGGAGATCGACGAGGACGGACTCCCGGCCTACGTCGCCGACCCCGAGCGCGCCGCCCGCGTCGCCGGGATCGCCGTACGCCACGCGCGCCTGCGCCACATCGCCAACGCGGACAAGCGCCTCGCGCTCGTCCTCTCCGCCTACCCGACCAAGCACTCCCGCATCGGCAACGCGGTCGGCCTGGACACCCCCGCCAGCGCGGTCGCCCTGCTGCGCCGACTGCGCGGGGAGGGCTACGACTTCGGGACGGACGCCGAGGTGCCGGGTCTGGCCTCCGGCGACGGCGACGAGCTGATCCGCGCGCTGATCGAGGCCGGCGGTCACGACCAGGACTGGCTGACCGAGGAGCAGTTGGCTCGCAACCCGGTCCGGATCCCGGCGGCCGACTACCGCCGCTGGTACGCCGAACTCCCCGAGGAACTGCGCACGTCCGTCGAGGAGCACTGGGGCCCGCCGCCCGGCGAGATGTTCGTCGACCGCAGCGCCAACCCGGAGGGCGACATCGTCCTCGCGGCACTGCGCTTCGGCAACCTGCTGATCCTCATCCAGCCGCCGCGCGGCTTCGGCGAGAACCCGATCGCGATCTACCACGACCCGGACCTCCCGCCCTCCCACCACTACCTGGCCGCCTACCGCTGGATCGCGGCCCGCGCCGAGGACGGCGGCTTCGGCGCCGACGCGATGATCCACCTCGGCAAGCACGGCAACCTGGAGTGGCTCCCCGGCAAGAACGCCGGCCTGTCCGCCGCGTGCGGCCCCGACGCCGCCCTCGGCGACCTGCCGCTGGTCTACCCGTTCCTGGTCAACGACCCGGGCGAGGGCACCCAGGCCAAGCGCCGCGTGCACGCCACCCTCGTCGACCACCTCGTGCCGCCGATGGCCCGCGCCGACTCCTACGGCGACATCGCGCGCCTGGAGCAACTCCTCGACGAGTACGCCCAGATCTCCTCCATGGACCCGGCGAAGCTGCCCGCGATCCGCGCCCAGATCTGGACCCTCATCCAGGCCGCCAAGCTCGACCACGACCTCGGTCTGGACGACCGCCCGGAGGACGACGGCTTCGACGACTTCCTGCTGCACGTCGACGGCTGGCTCTGCGAGGTCAAGGACGCCCAGATCCGCGACGGTCTGCACGTCCTCGGCAACCCCCCGGCGGACGCCGACCGCGTCAACCTCGTCCTCGCCATCCTCCGCGCCCGCCAGATCTGGGGCGGCACCCAGGCCCTGCCCGGCCTGCGCGAGGCCCTCGGCCTCGACGAGTCCGCCGCGACCCGCACGACCGCCGACGAGGCGGAGGACAAGGCCCGCGCGCTGGTGCAGGCGATGGAGGACGCGGGCTGGGACCCGGCCGCCGTCCCCACGGTCGTGGCGGCGAACGTCCCCGCCGAGCGCGGTGAACAGGTCGCCGCCATCCTGGAGTTCGCCGCCCGCGAGGTCGTGCCCCGGCTCGCGGCGACCACCGCCGAACTCGGCCACACCGTCCACGCCCTGAACGGCGGCTTCGTCCCCGCCGGCCCCTCGGGCTCCCCGCTCCGGGGCCTGGTCAACGTCCTGCCGACCGGCCGGAACTTCTACTCCGTCGACCCCAAGGCCGTCCCCTCCCGCCTCGCCTGGGAGACCGGCCAGGCCCTCGCCGACTCGCTGCTGGAGCGCTACCGCGCCGACAACGGCGAATGGCCCACGTCGGTCGGGCTGTCGCTGTGGGGGACGAGCGCGATGCGCACGGCCGGCGACGACGTGGCGGAGGCGCTGGCCCTGCTCGGCGTCCGCCCCGTCTGGGACGACGCCTCGCGCCGCGTGACCGGCCTGGAGGCCGTCCCGGCCGAGGAGTTGGGCCGTCCCCGGGTCGATGTCACCCTGCGCATCTCGGGCTTCTTCCGTGACGCGTTCCCGCACACCATCGGGCTGCTCGACGACGCCGTACGCCTCGCCGCGTCGCTCGACGAGCCGGCCGAGGTCAACCACGTCCGCGCCCACGTCCAGGCGGACCTCGCCGAGCACGGCGACGAACGCCGGGCCACCACCCGGATCTTCGGCTCCCGACCCGGTACGTACGGCGCGGGCCTGCTCCAGCTGATCGACTCCCGGGACTGGCGCACCGACGCCGACCTCGCCGAGGTCTACACGGTCTGGGGCGGCTACGCCTACGGCCGGGAGCTGGACGGCCGTCCGGCCCGCGAGGAGATGGAGACCGCCTACAAGCGGATCGAGGTGGCCGCGAAGAACACCGACACCCGCGAGCACGACATCGCCGACTCCGACGACTACTTCCAGTACCACGGAGGCATGGTGGCCACCGTCCGCGCGCTGCGCGGCACGGCCCCCGAGGCGTACATCGGCGACTCCACCCGGCCCGAGACGGTCCGCACCCGCACCCTCGTCGAGGAGACGTCCAGGGTCTTCCGGGCCCGCGTCGTCAACCCCAAGTGGATCGAGGCGATGCGCCGCCACGGCTACAAGGGCGCCTTCGAACTCGCCGCCACCGTCGACTACCTGTTCGGCTACGACGCCACCACCGGTGTGATCGCCGACTGGATGTACGACAAGCTCACCGAGACGTACGTCCTGGACGAGACCAACCGCGAGTTCCTGCAGCAGGCCAACCCCTGGGCGCTGCACGGCATCGCCGAGCGGCTGCTCGAGGCGGAGTCGCGCGGGATGTGGGAGAAGCCCGACCCGGCGGTGCTGGAGGGGCTGCGCCAGGTGTACCTGGAGACCGAGGGCGACCTGGAGGGCGGCGACAGCTGACGACGGGCGGGGGTGCGGGGCCTCGCGCCTCCCCGCACCCCCGCTCGCGCGCGTTCAGCACCGGTCCCCGGCGGCCCGTACGAGGGCGTCGAACAGGCCCTGCTGCGCGGGGTCCTCGTGAGCGGTGTCCTCGGGGTGCCACTGCACGGCGGTGAACCAGCCGGGGGAGCCGGGGAGTTCCAGCCCCTCCACCGTGCCGTCGGCGGCGCGGGCGGTGACCTCCAGTCCCTCGCCCAGCCGGTCCACCCGCTGGTGGTGGTAGCAGGACGCCTCCACCTTCTGCGCGCCGGTGGCCCGCTCCAGCAGGGTGCCGCGTCGGATCGCCACCGGGTGCACGAGGTGGCGGTGTTCGTGTTCCGGGCCGCCCATGTCCTGCTCCAGGGTGCCGCCGAGGGCTACGTCGACGACCTGGAGGCCCCGGCAGACCGCCAGCAGCGGGATGCCCGAATCCAGGGCGGCGCGGGCGACTTCGAGGTCGAAGGCGTCCTGCACATCGTCGACGTCGTAGACGCTGGCGTGGGTGTCGGTGGCGCCGTAGCGGTACGGGGCGAGGTCGCCGCCGCCCGGGAGGAGGACCCCGTCGAAGCGGGCGAGACGCGCGGCCGCGTCGCCGTCGGGCGCCGGGTGGATGCTCGCGGGTTCACCGCCCGCCCGCCACACGGCCTCGATCAGCGCGCGGGCGTTGACCTCGGCGGCGTACCGCAGCGCGGAGGTCGTGGCGGCGAAACGGGCGGGTACCGCGATCAGTGGTCGGGGCCGGCCCGTGGGTCGGGTCACAACTGGATCCAGGTCGTCTTCAGCTCGGTGTACTTCTCCAAGGCGTGGGCGGACTTGTCGCGTCCGTTGCCCGACTGCTTCATCCCGCCGAACGGGACGGTCAGATCGCCCTCCTCGTAGCAGTTGACCCACACCGTGCCGGCCTTCAGCGCGCGCGAGACCCGGTGGGCGGTGGACAGGTCGGAGGTCCACAGGCCGGCGGCGAGGCCGTACTCGGTGGCGTTGGCGAGTCTCACGGCCTCGTCGAGGTCGTCGAAGGTGAGCACGGACAGGACGGGGCCGAAGATCTCCTCGCGGGCCAGCCGCATCCCGGGGTCCACCCGGTCGAAGACGGTCGGCTCCAGGTAGCTGCCTCCGGTCTCGGCGTGGGCCCGGGAGCCGCCAACGCGCAGGCGGGCGCCCTCGGTCAGACCGCCGGCGATGTGGTCCCGTACGCGCTCCAGGTGGGCCTCGCCGACCAGGGCGCCCATCTCGGTGGCCGGGTCGAGCGGGTCGCCGACGCGCAGTTCCCGGGCGCGGGCCACGATCGCCTCGGTGACGCGTTCGGCGACGGAGGAGTGCACCAGGAGCCGGGAGGGCGCGGTGCACATCTCGCCCTGGTTGAAGAAGATGCCCCAGGCGGCGGTGGCGGCGGCCTTCTCCAGGTCGGGGGCGTCGGGCAGGATGATGTTCGGCGACTTGCCGCCCAGCTCCAGCCAGACGCGTTTGAGGTTGGAGTCGGCGGCGTAGCGCAGGAAGTGCCGGCCGACCGCCGTGGACCCGGTGAACGCCAGCACGTCCACGCCGGGGTGGAGCCCGAGAGCGCGTCCGGCCGTCGGTCCGTCACCGGTGACGACGTTGAGGACGCCCGGCGGCAGTCCCGCCTCGGTGGCGATCCGACCGAGCAGCAGGGCGGACAGCGGGGAGTTCTCGGACGGCTTCAGGACCACCGTGCAGCCGGCCGCCAGCGCCGGGGCGACCTTCCAACTCGCCAGTGTGAGAGGGAAGTTCCACGGCACCACCGCGCCCACGACACCGGCGGGCTCCCGGGTGACCAGGGCCAGGGCGTCGGGGGCGGTGTGGGGCGACTCGTCGGTGAGTTTGTCGGCCAGCTGCCCGTACCAGCGGAACGTGTTGATCGCGGCCCGCAGTTCGATGTCGTGGGCCTCCGTGTACGGCTTGCCCATCTCCAGGGTGATGGTCAGGGCGAGCTTCTCCCGCTGCTCTTCGAGGAGTTCGGCGACGCGGAGGAGGACGCGGCCCCGGTCGGCGGGGGCCAGGCGGGGCCACGGACCGGAGTCGAAGGCCCGGCGGGCGGCGGTCACGGCGAGGTCGACCTCGGCGCTGCCGGCGTCGGCGACCTCGACGAGAACCTGCCCGTCTCGGGGTGACACGACGGCGAAGGAGGCGCCCCCGCCCGGCTCGTCCACCCCGTCGATGTGGTGCCGGCCGGGCAGCTCCAGTTCCTTGGCGCGACGGAGCAGGGTGTCGTGGGCGGGGGCGGGCATCGGCTCTCCTCTTCTTGACCTTGTGTGGGCGGGTGTGACGGCTGCGGCGGTCAGTCCGTGGCGGTCCGGGCGCCCCGGGTCAGCCGTGCCACGACGAGCCCCAGGACCAACACCGCCGGAACGGTCAGCTGGAGCCATACGGCGGTGGTCTCGTCGCCGCCGATGAGCGTGGTGAAGTTCTCGATGATCAGCCAGATCGCCCCGGCGATGCCGAGCGCGCCGAGGACCGGTGCGATCAGGGTGTTCCAGGGCCGGGTGTCGGCACGGGAGCGGCGGAAGAAGACGACCACGGAGACGGAGGTCAGGAGGTACAGCAGCATCATCGCGAGGACGGCCACACCGCTGAACCAGGAGAACAGCGTCAGCACGGGGTCCTTGCCCAGCAGGGCGAACGGTAGGACCAGGCCCGCCGCGATCACGGTCTGGACGATGCCGGCCGCCCAGGGGGAGTGGCGCCCGTTCAGCGAGGTCAGCCCGCGCGGCAGCAGGCCCTCGCGGCCCAGGGAGAACAGATAGCGGTTGGCGGAGTTGTGGAACGCCAGGATGCCGGCGAACAGCGAGGTGGCCAGCAGTACGGGCAGCACGTCGCCGGTCCAGGCGCCGAACTCCGCCGCGATGGGTGCGAAGACCCAGCCCGCGGCGTCGCCGCCCTCCAGCGCCTTGCCCGCCTCGGCCGTCGCCCGGGACGCGCCGTGCGCGGAGACCAGCATCCACGAGGTGAAGGCGAAGAAACCGGTGACCACCGCGACCGACAGATAGGTGGCGCGCGGGACGGTCCTCCTGGGCTCCCGGGCCTCCTCGCCGTAGATGGCGGTCGCCTCGAAACCGAACATCGACGCCACGGCGAACATCAGCGCCACACCGGGAGCACCCTGGAGCGCCGCGTCCGGCGAGAAGCTGTCGGCGAAGCCCAGCCCCTCGGGGCCGCCGCCCTTGACGAAGGTGACGACGGCGAAGGCGATCAGGACGCTGAACTCCGCCAGGACGAACACGGCCAGGACCTTGGCGCCCATCTCGATCCCGGCGGCGCCGAGGACCTGGACCACCACCATCGTGACCAGCGCCCACACCCACCAGGCGATGTGCACCTCGGTGTAGTGCTCGACGAGGCCGCTCACCGTGGCGCCGTAGAGCCCGTACATCGCGGCCTGGATGGCGCAGTAGGCGAAGAGCGCGACGCCGGCGCTGCCGGAGCCGGCCGAGCGGCCCAGCCCCTTGCCGATGTACGTGTAGAAGGCGCCGGCGTCCACGACGTGGCGGCCCATGGCGACGAAGCCGATGGAGAACAGCAGGATCACGACGCCGGCCGCGAGGTACGCGGCGGGGACGCCGGCCCCGTTGCCGATGACGACGGCGATGGGGACGGCTCCGGCGATGCCGGTCAGCGGGGCCTGGGCGGAAAGGACGAAGAAGAGGATGCCCAGGACGCCGAGGGAATCGGGCTTGAGCCTGCCTGCGGTGGATGGTTCCTGTGAGCTGTGCGGGGCGACCGCCGTCTGACTGTCCACTCGGATCACCTGTCGGGGACGGGGAGGATGGGTTCGTTTAGGCCCAAACGAGTTGCCTCATCGTGGGCTCGCCCTATCCGTTTGGCAAGGGGGTCGGGGGAAGATTTTCGGCCGGTGCGACAGGCGTGCGCGGGAACGCCGGAAGGCCCCGGACGTCGGACGCCCGGGGTCATGACCTGGGGCTCGTCGAGGACGAGCGGCTGCGGGACGAGACCGTCGAGTGCGCCGGAGACCAGCCGGGTGCGTGGCCGTCGGCTCCTCGGGACCCGTCGCGACGTCACCGCCGGGGCGGCCGGATGCCGCGGAACTCCCAGTCGCCGCCGAGCGCGGTGGACAGGACCTCCTCGGACTCGGTGGGCTGCGCGCCGACGTCGGTGCGCACGGCGGTGGGCCCGGTCACGATGTGGTTGGTGAGTCGGCCGAGACCCTCCACCTCCACCTCGACGACATCACCGGGCCGCACGGGCCGGGAGTTGGCCGGGGTGCCGGACAGCAGCACGTCACCCGGATACAGCGTGATGGTGCGGGCGATGTCGGCGACGAGGTAGTGCATGTCCCATTTCATCTCGTCGGTCGAGCCGTCCTGGACGACCTCGCCGTTGACGTACGTCCGCAGCCGCTTGCCGTGGAAGTCCCAGTCGGTGACCAGGCCGGGGCCGAGGGGGCAGAGGGTGTCGGACCCCTTCACCCGCAGCATCGAACCGGCGTCGGTGTCACGGAAGTCGTGCAGGCCGTAGTCGTTGGCGATCGTGTAGCCGGCGATGTACGCGCCCGCCTCGGCCGGTGCGATGTTCCTCGCCGTTCTCCCGATGACGATGGCGACCTCGCCCTCGTAGTTGAGCCACTTGCAGCCCTCGGGGCGGACGATCGCGCCCCTGTGGGAGTTGAGGGACGAGGTCGGCTTGTGGAAGTACGTGGGCGTGTCGGGAAGTTCGATCCGGAACTCGTCGACGCGGCTGCGGTGGTTGAGGTGGACGGCGACCACCTTCGACGGCACGACCGGCGGCAGATGGTGCGCCTCCTCGGTCTTGACGCGACGGCCGTCCCCGGCGACGAGTTCGTCCCCGTCGACGGTGACCTGGACGGCGGCGCCGTCGAGGAGGATGCGGCGGTACTCAGGCATGGGTGGGCTCCGTGGTGGTCGTAGGGATGCCGCCGGTCCAGCCGTCGGCGGGGCGGTCGAACCAGAGGTGGACCTGACCGGTACCGACGGAGTTCTCGTACTCCCCGTACTGCCGGGCCCTGGCGACACAGGCCCGCTCGCCCAGCGCGCCCGCCATCATCAGGTAGTGGAAGAACTTGGCCTCGGGCTTGAACTTCCAGAACTCGTCCATGGTGTCGAGGACCTTGTCGTGCCGGCCCTCCTTGAACCAGGCGATCCGCTCCTCGTCGGCCGCGCGGGCCTCCGGGGTGAAAATGTGGACCGGATCGCTGGCCTCGTGGTCGCGCAGCTCGCGCAGCGGCCAGAAGGTGTGCGACAGGGCACCCGAGGCGATGACCAGCACCCGTCGCCCGGGGGTGGCGGCGATGCCGTCGGCGAGCGCGCGCCCCAGCCGCAGATGGTCCTCCATGTCCCCGGTCTGGCAGACCCCGATGGTCACCCACCGCTTGTCGGGCAGCCCCTCGCCCAGGAACTTCCAGAGGTTGATCGTGGCGTAGTAGATGGGCAGGTACTCGTCCTCGATCGCGGTGATCCACGTGCCGTGCTTGTCCGCGAACTTCTCGATGTTGAGGGCGAGTTCGGGGTCGCCGGGGAAGTCGTAGGGCATCCGGCACATCCCGCGCGGCAGCTCCTCGGAGGTGAAGAGGCCGGCGCGGCGCGCCTGTGCGGCGACGACGAACTCGACGGTGGTCGCCCAGTGCGAGTCGAGGACGACGACGGTGTCGTAGTCGTCACGGTCGAAGACGTCCCGGCGCAGCTCCCGCAGGCCGGTGACGAGGGTGATCTCCTTGCCCTCGTTGAGCTCCAGCCGGTCGGCCTCCGGCAGGACGATGGTGGGGACGTGGGCTAGGAGACCCGCCCCGACGATCTCACCCATGGCTGTTCCATCCGTTCGGTGCGGTGACGGTGTTCTTCAGGTCGCAGTAGAAGTCGAAGCTCCAGGTGCCGCCCTCCCGGCCGACCCCGGACTGACGGGAGCCGCCGAAGGGCGCCTGGAGGTCGCGTACGAAGAAGCAGTTCACCCACACCGTTCCCGCGACCAGCCGTTCGGTGACCCGTGCGGCGCGCTCGGGGTCACCGGTGGCGAGGGTGGCGGCCAGCCCGAAGCGGGTGTCGTTGGCGAGCCGGACGGCCTCCTCCTCGTCGGTGAAGGTCTGCAGGGTCAGCACCGGCCCGAAGACCTCCTCCTGCACGATCTCCGAGTCCTGGGCGACATCGGTGAGCAGCGTGGGCGCGTAGTACTGGCCCTCGCCCGGGTGCCCGCCGATGACCACCCGGGCCCCCGCCGCGACGGCCCGCCGCACGAACCCGTCGATCTTCTCCAGCTGCCGGGGGTGGATGTTCGGCCCGATGTCGGTGGACTCGTCCCGGGGGTCGCCCTGGCGCAGGGCGCCGGCCCGCTCCACGAACCGCCGGGTGAACTCCTCGGCGACCGACTCCTCGACGAGGAACCGGGTCGCGGCCAGGCAGACCTGCCCGGCGTTGTCGTACTGCTCCACCGCGAGGTCCACCGCCAGGTCCAGATCGGCGTCAGCGAACACCAACAGCGGTGACTTGCCGCCCAGTTCGAGGCTGAGCGGGGTGAGGTTCGGTGCCGCCGACGCGGCGATCCGCCGGGCCGTCGGTACCGATCCGGTGAAGCTGATCCGCCGGACGTCCGGGTGCGAGGTGAGCGCGTCGCCGATCTCCGAGCCGTACCCCTGGACGACGTTGAGCACCCCGGCGGGCAGCCCCGCCTCGGCGGAGATGTCCGCCAGCAGCGACGCGGTGAGCGGGGTCCACTCGGCCGGCTTCAGGATGACCGTGTTGCCGGCGGCCAGGGCCGGGGCGACCTTCCAGGTGGCCAGCATCAGCGGCGCGTTCCACGGTGTGATCAGCACGGACGGCCCGGCCGGGTCCCAGCTCACGTGGTTGGTGTGCCCGCGGGTCTCGAAGTCCTCGTGCTCCAGCGTCAGCAGCCAGTCGGCGAAGAACCGGAAGTTGTGCGCCACCCGGGGCATGACGCCGCGCCGGTGGGAGCGCAACAGCGCCCCGTTGTCGTGCGTCTCGACGATCGCCAGCTCTTCGAGCCGCTTCTCGACCCCGTCGGCGATGGCGTGCAGGACGCGGGCGCGCTCGGCGCGGGAGGTGGCGGCCCAGTCGGGGAACGCCTCCCGGGCGGCGGCGACAGCGGCCTCGACCTCCGCCGCACCACCGCGAGCGATCTCGCCGAGCACCTGCCCGTCGATGGGCGAGACATCGGTGAAGGTCTCGGCAGAGCCGACCCGCCGCCCACCGATCCAGTGCCGGGTGTCGACGGAAACGCCGGCGACGGTGATTTTGTGATCCATGACAGAGGGTGCCTTTCTAGCGGAGGTGACTGCGCCTACTCAGGGGCGCGGGGCTGTATCGATGTGCGGCTCCGCCGCGTGGGCGCGACCAGCCACGAGCGACCCGCAGCCGCCCACGAACCTCACCCGGCAGCCGCCTCGGACGTCCCGGACTCCAGCAGCCGCCCCCCGTCCCAAACGACCCCCACCTGCCGGTAGTACGCGGCGATCGGCTCCTCGACCGACAGCCGCGCCAGTTCCTCCGTCGGCGCCTCGAACAACTCCAACTCGGCGTCACCAACCCACGGTTGACCTCCCTCGAAGGCCGCCGCCCCGGTCTCGATCAACTCGTCCAGCGCCAACCCCTTCCCGGCCTCGATCGACGGCAGCCACCGGTGATGCGCCATGGGATGCGCGTTCACGAACCCGTTCGTCTCCGCCGGCTCCCGCAGCGTCACCACCGCCTGGGCCAACCTCCGGTCCGCCGCGGCCAGGGTCGCCCCGAACCGGGCCCCGGCCGCGATCCGCGGAGCGGGCCCGTACGGATGGGGCCGCGTCTGGTGGATGGACCCGAGCTTCTTCGGATACCCCTGGTGCAGCCCGCGGGCGATCGCGAAGTCCTTGTCGACCCAGATGTAGACGCACCGCGAGTACGTCCGCCCCTTGTACCGGCAGCGGACGACCGCGAAGGCCTCCTTGTACTGGGAGCGCACCGGATCCAGCAGCTCCGTCCCCGACGCCGAGCAGGACTGCCAGTCGGCCCAGATCAGCGCGACCGCACCGGGGTCCTCGTCGGCCAACTCCAGCGGCTCGGGCAGCAGTTCACGCACCCGCGCCGGATCCGTGCGGTACTCGACGGTGAGCAGGTCGCCCGAGTAGTGCCACGGCGGCGACGGGATCAGCGACGAGGCACCGCTCGCCGTCTTGGGGTGGAAGTATCCACGGACACTGGTCATGGTCGGGAGGTCCTTACGCGGTGAGGGCGGGCTGCCGGAGCAGTGCGGCGCGGTGGCGGGCGGCGGCGGAGACGGTCGCGGGTCCACCGAGCGCGACGACCCCGACCAGCCGGCCGCCGTGGTGGTAGCCGACCAGGACGTCGCCGTCGGGGTCACCGTCCAGGACCCGTACGTCGTCCCTGCCGAGGACGGGCGCGCCGAAGGACTGCAACCGGAAGTCGTGCTGGTCGCTCCAGAAGGTGGGCAGCGGGGCGAAGGGTGCGGGCTCGCCGCCGGTGAGGACCTTCGCGGCGTGCTTGGCGGTGTCCGTGGGAATGGACCAGTGCTCGACCCGGCGGGGTACGCCGTCGTAGCGGGCGTTGGGGAAGCGGGCGACGTCGCCGACCGCGACGACGTTCGCGTGGCCGCCGACCCGCAGCTGTTCGTCGGTGAGCACCCCGTCGGTCAGGTCGAGGCCGTTGCCCTCCAGCCACTCCACGTTGGCGAGCGAGCCCACCGACTCCACGACCACGTCGGCGGCCAGCACGGTCCCGTCGTCGAGCGCCACACCCGTGACCCGGTCCCCGCCCTCGAACCCGGCGACACCCGTGCCGAGCGCGAACCGCACCCCGCGCTCCTCGTGCCGTCGCCGCAGGGCGTGCCCGAGCAGTTCGCCGAGCGGGCCGACCATGGGCAGCGGCAGCGGATCGACGACCGTCACCTCGGCGACGCCGAGGCCCACGGCGGTGGCGGCCACCTCGCAGCCGATGAACCCGGCCCCGACGACGACCACCCGGACACCGGGCCGGGTCAGCTCGACCCGCAGGCCCTGGGCGTCGGCGAGGGTGCGGACGGTGTGTCGTCCGGCGAGCGGGCCGGGACAGGACAGGCGGCGGGGCCGCATACCGGTGGCGACGACCAGACCGTCGTACGCCAGCCGCGACCCGTCGTCGAGGACGACGGTCCGCTCGGTGAGGCGGGAGGCGACGACCTTCGTGCCGAGCCGCCACTCCACGTCGGCCACGCTCGCGCGCGGCCGGAAGGCCAGCGACTCGAAGGGCGCCTGCCCGGCCAGCACCTCCTTGGAGAGCGGAGGCCGGTTGTAGGGCATGTGCGGTTCCTCGCCGACCAGGGTGATCGCCCCGGTCCAGCCCGCTGCGCGCAGCTGCTCGGCGGCGCGCAGCCCGGCCATGGAAGCGCCGGCGACGACCACGCGGCCCGCCCTCGCGTCCGCTACCGTCCCCGGCCCCGCGTCCGTCACCGTGTCCGTCCCTGTCATGGGGCTCAGCCCTCGATCCGGATGGCCTGGAGCGGGCAGACGTCGGCGGCTTCCTCGACCTCGTCCAGGAGCGCGTCGTCGGGGTCGCTGACATAGGCCAGCCGCCCGTTCGCGTCGAGCTGGAAGACGTCGGGGGCGGCGAAGACGCACTGTCCGTGGTCCTGGCACTTGTTCATGTCGACGACGACCTTCATGGCCGGTCCTCCGGGGGTAGCTCGTTTGACTCCAAACAACATATGAACCGGGCCACCCCTGGTCAATACCTGTCCGAGTGGATAATTTTTTCGGCCCCGGCCCCTTGCGGGCCGCTTCACCCGTTCCTATCGTTTGGCATCAAACAAACGGCCTCAGTCGTCGAGGAGTCAACGGTGAGCGCATCCGAAACACCGGCCGTCCGGCAACACCAGGAGCGGCTGGCCGCCGAGGGCATCGACGTGGTCCGGGTGACCTATCCCGACCTGATCGGTACCGACCGGGCCCGGGACGTGCTGCTCGACCAGTTGCCGACGGCCTGCGAGCACGGGCTCGCCTTCTGCCGGGCGGTCTACCACACCTCGCCCCAGGGCGACGTCGTCCCCGTGGCCGGTGGTCTGGACGCGGGCCTGCCCGACATCCACGTACGGCCCGACCTCGACACCCTGGTCGCCCTCCCCTGGGAGCCCGGCGTCGCCTCCTGCCTCGGCGAGGCCATCGACCCCGCGACGGGGGCACCCGCCCCCGAATCCCCCCGCGACCTGCTGCGCTCGGTGCTCGCCCACTGCGCCGACGAGGGTCTGCGCCCCGTGGTCGGCCCCGAACTCGAGTACTTCCTCTGCGACGCGGACCCCGCCTCCCCGAGCGGCTGGCGGCGCTACTCGGGCACCACCGGCGCCGTCTACACCGCCGGCCTGCGCGCCGACCCCGACAACCATCTGCTGCCCACCCTGCGCCACCTCCGCGACCTGCGCATCGGCGTCACCAACGGCAACCACGAGTTCGACGGCGGCCAGTTCGAGATCAACCTGACGCACTCGGACGCCCTGTCCGCCGCCGACCGCTCCTTCCGCTTCAAGGCCGCCGTCAAGGAACTCGCCCGCAAGGAGGGCCGTCTCGCCACCTTCATGGCCAGACCCTTCAACGACGCGGGCGGCTCCGGCTTCCACCTCCACCTGTCCTGCGACGACGAGCACGGCCGCAACGCCTTCGACGACCCCGAGGGCCACCACGGACTGTCCGACACCGCCCGCCACGCCATCGCCGGGGTCCTCGCCCACGCCCCGGCGCTCGCCGCCCTCGCCAACCCGACGGTCAACTCCTACAAACGCTTCGGCCCGGACACCCTCGCCCCCTGGCTGATCGACTGGGGCCTGGACAACCGCAGCGCCATGGTCCGCATCCCGCCCGAGCGCGGTTCCGGCGCCCGGCTCGAACTGCGCCTCGGCGACGCCGGCGCCAACCCGTACCTGCTGATCGCGGGCACGATCGCCGCCGCCCTGCTCGGCGTCCGGGCGGGCGAGGAACCCCCGGCCCCGCTGGAGGGCTACGGCTACGACACCGCCAGGTCGGCCGTGCTGCCGGCGAACCTCGCCGCCGCCCTCGACGCCCTGGAGGCGGACACCGCCCTCACCGAGATCCTCGGCAAGGCCTTCACCACCTCGTACCTCAGCTACAAGCGCGACGAGGTCGCACGCTTCCAACGGCACGTCACCGACTGGGAGTTCACCGAGTACGCCTACCACCTGTGACGCCTGGGAGCACCTCCATCATGACCACTTCAGCCCGCCCCGCCTCCGTGCGCGAGGCCGTGCAGGAACCCATGCCGCTGGACGACGTGGACCTCGCCGACCTCGACAACTTCACCGACGGTGTCACCCCGTGGCGCATGTTCCACACCCTGCGCCACCAGGACCCGGTCCACTGGCAGCCGGAGGAGGCCCCCAACTCCGGCTTCTGGGCGGTCACCCGGCACGTCGACATCGCCCGCGTCGACCGCGACGCCGAGACCTTCACCTCGACGAGGTTCGTCAACCTGGAGGAGGTCGACGAGGACCAGATCAGGACCCGCGCCTCCATCCTCGAACTGGACGGCGTCCGCCACCGCGCCCTGCGCAGCGTGATCCAGCGCCAGTTCGGCGCGAGCGTCATCAACAGCTACACCGACTTCCTGCGCGGCCTGACCGCCACCACCCTCGACGCGGCCCTCGCCAAGGGCACCTTCGACTTCGTCGCCGACGTCTCCGCCGACTTCCCCATCAACGTCCTGGCCCGCCTCCTCGACGTCCCCCCGGAGGACAACCAGAAGCTCATCGACTGGGGCAACCGCATCATCGGCAACACCGACCCCGACTACGCGGACGTCCTGCTGAACAGCGCGGAGAGCGAGCGGTTCAAGCATCTGCCGTTCCGCTCGCCCGCCTCCCTCGAAGTCTTCGAGTACGGCCGCGAACTGGCCCGGCAGCGCCGCGGCGGCGACGGCACCGACCTGGTCTCCAGGCTGGTCAACACCACCCCGCGCGACGGGGTCCCGCTCTCCGCACAGGACTTCGACAACTACTTCCTGCTGCTGGTCGTCGCCGGCAACGAGACCACCCGCCACACCATCACCCACTCCATGCTGGCCCTGCTCCAGCACCCGGAGCAGCTCGCCCGCCTCCAGGAGGACCCCTCCCTGATCCCGGTGGCGACGGAGGAGTTCCTGCGCTGGGCGTCCCCCGTCTACCACTTCCGCCGCACCGCGACCCGTGACGTCGAACTCGGCGGCAAACGGATCAAGGAGGGCGACAAGGTCGTCATGTGGTACGCCTCCGGCAACCGCGACGAGGAGGTCTTCGGCAATCCCTACGACCTCGACGTCGCCCGCGCCGACAACGACCATGTCACCTTCGGCAAGGGCAGCCCTCACCTGTGCCTGGGCAACCTGCTGGCCCGCACCGAGATCCGCATCATGTTCGAGGAGCTGATCCCGCGCCTCGCCGACATCCGCCTGGTCGGTGACGTCCCGCGCGTCCGCTCCAACTTCGTCAACGGCATCAAGAAGCTGCCGGTCGAGGTGACCCTGGCCTGAGCGTCAGCGGGACCCCAGCTCCTTGGTGATGCGCTCCAGCATGAACGCGGACGACTCCTTCGCCCGCTCCTCCCAGGCGAAGACGCAGGCGGTGGCCACCCCGTCGAAGTCCAGCTCGCGCAGGGTGCCGAAGAACGCGTCCCAGTCCACCTCGCCCTGGCCGATGTCCAGGTGCTGGTGGATCCGGGCGGTCGTGCCGGGCGGGTTGAGGATGTAGCGCAGCCCGCTGGAGCCCTTGTGGTCGAAGGAGTCGGCGATGTGCACGTGCTTCAGCCGGTCGCCGGCGTACCGCATCATCGCCGCGATGTCCGCGCCGACCTGCGAGGCGCCGGAGAGGTGGAAGGAGTGCGGGGCGCAGTACAGGTAGTTCACCCAGGGCTTGTCGATCGCGCGGACCAGGTCGACGGCCGGGGTGTTCTCCTCGCAGAAGTCGTCCGGGTGCGCCTCCAGGTTCAGGGCGATGCCCTCCCGCTCGAACAGCGGCAGCAGTTCCTCCAGCGAACGCCAGAACGCCGCCTCGCTCTCGGCGGCCCGTTCGGGACGGCCGTTGAACTCCGAGTTCATCAGCGGGCATTCGAGGTCGGCGGTGATCTCGATCATCCGCTTCCAGTAGCGGACCGCGGCCTGCCGCTCGGTCTCGTCCGGTGAGGACCACTTGTAGAGCGGCAGCACCGAGGACAGCTGGACGCCGTGTGCGCGCAGGGAGTTCTTGAGTTCCGCGACGCGCGCGTCGTCCGCGCGGGGGTGCAGGAAGAACGGCATGAAATCGTCGCGCGGCGACAACTCGATGTACCGGTAGCCGAGTTCGGCGACCGTGCGCACCATCTCGTCGATGGGCAGGGCCCGGAACATGTACGGGTCGAGGGCGATCTTCACGCGGCACCTCCGTAGAAGGGGGGACGGGGCTTGAGGTCGGTGGCGACGATCCGGCCCGACTCCAGGGCCTCGAAGGTCGCCGCGGTGATGACGGTGGCGGCGTAGCCGTCCCAGGCGGACGGGCCCGTGGGCTCCGCGCCGGCGGCGACGCCCGCGATCCATTCACGGAACTCGGTGTCGAAGGCGTCCGCGAAACGGCCCACCCAGTCGCCCGGCACCTCCGTGCTGTGCTGTCCGGCGGTGCGCAGCCCGACCGTCGCCGGATCGGGCAGCCGTACGAGACCCTCCTCGCCCACCGCCTCGCACTGGATGTCGTAGCCGTACTGGCAGTTGACGAAGACCTCCAGATCGATCCGGACCCCCTTCGCGGTCTCGAAGAGCATGATCTGCGGGTCCTTGAGATGGGCGAACCGCCTGCTCGTCGGGCGGGGCGTGACCACCTGCGTGGAGACGATCTCGTCGTCGAGCAGCCAGCGCAGTACGTCCACCTCGTGCACGGCCGTGTCCAGCGCGGCCATGGCCGAGGTGTACGACTCCGGGACCGTCGGGTTGCGGTGGGCGCAGTGCACGATCAGCGGTGCGCCGATGCGGCCGGAGTCGATGACCCGCTTCATCCTCCGGTAGCCGGCGTCGTAGCGGCGCATGAAGCCGACCTGGACCAGACGGCGCCCGAGGGCCGTCTCGGCCTCGACGATCCGCAGACAGTCCTCGGCGGTCGTGGCCAGCGGCTTCTCGCAGAACACCGGCTTGCCGGCGGCGATCGCGGTCAGTACGTGCTCCGCGTGCGTCGGGCCCCAGGACGTCACGAGGACGGCGTCCACGTCCGAGGCGGCGATCAGGGCGGCGCCGTCGGGCAGCACCCGCGCCCCGACCGGGGCCGCCGCCTCCTCGGCGCGGGCGGCGTCGATGTCGGTGACCGCGGTGACGCGGGCACCCGTGACGGTCTCGGTGAGCCGCCGGATGTGGTCCTTGCCGATCCAGCCGGCGCCGACGACACCTACACGTACGGTCATGGTTGTTTCCTCACAGGGGGGTGAACTAGGAGAAGCGGGACCGGAGTTCGGCTTCGAGGGTTTCCAGCGAACGGCCCCGGGTCTCGGGGACGCAGAGCTTCACGAAGGTGAGCGAGAAGACACCGGCCACCACGAAAAGGAAGAAGGTGTTGGAGACACCGATCGCGTCGACCAGCGACGGGAAGACCAGCCCGATCAGGAAGTTGGTCAGCCACAGCACCACCGCCGCGACCCCCATCCCGAAGCCGCGCATCCGCATGGGGAAGATCTCCGACAGCATCAGCCAGGTCACCGGCGAGATCGCCCCCTGCTGGAAGGCGAGGAAGGTGACCGTCATCGCCAGCACGGCGTACGCCCGGCCGTCGCCGGCGGGCAGCGTCAGGGAGAAGACGCCGATCAGCAACAGGGCGACCGTCGTGCCGATCTGACCGGTCATCAGCATCGGGCGGCGACTGACCCGGCCCAGCAGCCAGATGCCGACGAACGTGGCCAGCACGGAGATGACCCCGTTGGCGATGTTCGCGGTGAGCGCGCCGTCGGAGGTGAAACCGGCGTCCGTGAGGATCTCGGTGCCGTAGTACATGATCGTGTTGACGCCGGTGATCTGCTGCACGACCGCGATGCCGAAGCCGACGAGCATCAGCTTGCGCACCCACGGCGTGGCCCTCATGTCCTGCCAGCCGCCGAGCCTCTCCCGCTCCTCCTGGACGGCGAGCGCGGACACCTCGCTCAGCTCGGCCTCGGCCCGCTGCCGGGACCGCACCTGCCGCAGCACCTCCAGCGCCTCACCGAACCGGGTCCTGGAGGCCAGCCAGCGCGGACTCTCGGGCATCACCAGCATGCCGAACCACAGCACGACCGCCGGCAGCGTCGCGAGCACCAGCATCCAGCGCCAGACCTCCCCGGACTCCCCGCCGACACGGGCGATGACCGCGTTGGAGGTGAAGGCCAGCAACTGCCCGGTGACGATCATCAGTTCGTTACGGGTGACCAGCGCGCCCCGTCGTTCGGCGGGGGAGATCTCCGCGAGATAGACGGGCACGGTCACCGACGCGCCGCCCACCGCGAGGCCGAGCACGAAGCGGGCGACCACCATGACCGCCGTGTTCGGCGCCAGCGTGCACCCCAGCGCGCCGACGAAGAACACCACGGCGAGCACGAGGATCGTCCGGCGCCGCCCGCGCGCGTCCGACAGCCGGCCGCCGGTGATCGCGCCCAGGGCCGCGCCCAGGAGCAGCGAACTGGTGACCATGCCCTCGGTGAAGGGCGTCAGCCCGAGGTCGTCGGACATGTACGGCAGGGCGCCGTTGATCACGCCGGTGTCGTAGCCGAAGAGGAGTCCGCCGAAGGTGGCGATGAGTGTGATGAGCCGCAGCCGCCGCGCGACGGCCGGGGACGCGTCGTCCGTGACCGGGCCCGGGCCTGTCGTGCCGTACTTGGCGGTGCCGTCCTTGACAACCATGCGCGCTCCTACCGTTCGAGGGTCGGACGCCGGGTACCCGTCGGGCCGTGGCCGAGAGACCACGCCGACGGACGACGAGAAGTAGAAGTTGTCGCGCTCTACTAGCGCGCTCTAGTTCGAGTACGATGACCCCTGTCCAAATGTCATGTCAATAGCCTGTCGCCGGAAGAATGCGCGACCCCGGTCAGGGCCCGCCCCAGGTGGCCGCCCCGGACAGGCCCTAAGGTGGGCGGCGGACGGAGGGTGGGTTCACAGGTGGATGCATCGGGGAAGCAGCGGCCCACGATGGCGGACGTCGCCGCGAAGGCGGGCGTCTCCCGGGCGCTCGTCTCGATCGTGTTCCGCAACCAGCCGGGGGCGAGCGAGGAGACGCGGGAGCGGGTGCTGCGGGTCGCCGACGAGATCGGCTACCGGCCCGACAGCGCGGCCCGGCTGCTGGCACGCGGCCGCAGCCGCACGCTCGGCGTGATGTTCACGGTCCACCAGACCTTCCACACCAACCTCATCGAGGGCATCTACCCCGAGGCCGAACGCCTCGGCTACGAGGTCCTGCTCTCCGGCGCCACCCGGGGGCGCAGCGAGGAGAAGGCCGTCGAGGCGCTGCTCAGCCACCGCTGCGAGGCCCTCATCCTGCTCGGCTCCTTCGCCGAGCCCGCGTTCCTCGAAGAGCTGGGCCGCCGTACGGTCGCCGTCTCCGTCAGCCGCCGGGTCCCGGGGGCCCACGTCGACTTCGTGCACTCCGCCGAGGGCAAGGGCGTACGGCAGGCGATGGACCATCTCGTCGAGCTGGGACACCGGCGGATCGCGCACCTCGACGGCGGCCGGGGGCCCGGTTCGGCCGAGCGGCGGCGCGCCTACCGGGCCGCGATGCGCCGGCACGGTCTGGAGTCCGAGGCCCGGGTGGTGCCCGGCGACCACACGGAGGAGTCCGGCATCGAGACCGGCCGGCTGCTGCTCGCCGAACGCGACCGGGGGCAGGACCTGCCGACGGCGGTCCTCGCGGGCAACGACCGCAGCGCGATGGGCCTGTTGATGTCGCTGACCCGGTCCGGGGTCGAGGTGCCGCGCGATCTGTCGGTCGTCGGCTACGACGACAGCCACCTCTCCCACCTCATGCCGATCGGTCTGACCACCGTCCGGCAGGACGCCGTGCTGATGGCCGAGCACGCGGTGCGGTTCGCGGTGGAACGGCTGGAGCGGCCGGAACTGGAGCCGCGTGAGGCGGTGTTGGAGCCGAAGCTCGTCGTCCGGGGGACCAGCGGGCGGGCGCCGACGCGGTAGGGGTGATCCACGGCGGGGGAGCGGCCGACGCCGCGGGCGCGCCGCCGGCCGCCTTCGTCGCCGTCGTACCGGGGTGGGGGCGCGGCGGTCAGCGGGTGCCCTTCGCCGCGAACTCGGCCACGGCGTCCACGTTCTCCGGGGTGATGAACGCGGGCCCGGTGAGGACGGGCGCGGTGCCGCCGCCGCTGACGTTTCCGTTCGTCCGGTGCAGCCACAGTCCGTCGACGGCGAGGTAGCCCTGGAGGTACGGCTGCTGGTCGACGGCGAACTCGACCTCGCCGTCCTTGACGGCCCGCACCAGGTCCTTGTTGAGGTCGAAGGTCGCGAGCTTCGCCTTGCTCGACGCGTCGGCGAGCGACTGCACGGCGGTCAGGGCGATCGGGGCGCCCAGGGTGACCACCCGGTCGATGGAGGAGTCCTGCTTGAGCTTGGCGGTGATCGTCGACTTCACGGAGGGCATGTCGGTGCCGTTGACGTAGAGGATGTCGGTGGTCCCGCCGAAGCCCTTCTTCAGCCCGGCGCACCGTGCCTCCAGGGCGACCTGGCCCTGCTCCTGGATGACGCACAGGGCGTGCCGGGCGCCCGCCTCGTCCAGACGTTCGCCGAAGGCCTGGCCGGCGATGTTCTCGTCCTGGCCGAAGTACTCCAGCATGCCGAGCTCCTTCCAGTCGTCGAGGCCGGAGTTGAAGCCGACGACCGGGATGCCCGCGGCGGTGGCCTTGGCGACGACGTCCTTCATGGCGTCGGGCTTGGCGGCGGTGAGGGCGATGCCGTCGACCTTCTGGTCGATCGCGTTCTGCACCAGGTTGGCCTGGTTGCCGGCGTTGGGGTCGGCGGAGTAGACGAGCTCGATGTTGTCCTTGGCGGCCGCCGCCTGGGCGCCCTTGCGGACGATGTCCCAGAAGGTGTCGCCGGGGGCGGCGTGGGTGATCACGGCCACGGTCATGCGGGGGGTGTCGGCCCTGCCCTCGGCCGCGGAGTCCCCGCTCTCCGTGGACTTCTTGCCGCCGGAGCTGCTGGAGCAGCCGGCGGCGAGCAGGGCGCCGGTCAGGACGGTGGCGGTCAGAGCGGCGACTCGATGGTGTCTGTGCATGTCCCTCGCACCTCGCTGTGCTGGTCAGGGTGGGTGTGTGGACCGGGGCCCGATGACTAGCGCGCTCGACTAGTGCGCTCTAGTGGCATGACTATGGAGCCGTCCCCCGGTGATGTCAACGGGTATGTCAGGACGTCTCAACAAATCGAGGGCGGCGGTACCGGCGCGGTCCCCACCCGACCGGAACGGGCACAGGATGTCGGGTGGGGCGGGGTGGCCGCTTCCTAGCGTGGTGGTCGAAAGGAAGGAGGCCGGGGTGCTGGAGCGGCTCAACCAGGCCATGGAGCACATCGAACGCCATCTCGATCAGCCGATCGACGTGGCGGACCTGGCGCGGATCGCGGTGACGTCGGAGTACCACCTGCGGCGGCTCTTCTCCGCGCTCGCGGGCATGCCGCTGTCGGAGTACGTGCGACGACGGCGGCTGACCGTGGCCGGTGCCGAGGTGCTGGCCGACGAGCGGACGCTGCTGGAGATCGCGGTGCGCTACGGCTACGGCTCCGGGGAGGCGTTCGCACGGGCGTTCCGCGCCCTGCACGGCGTCGGCCCCGGGGAGGCCCGGCGGACCGGTGCGAGTCTGCGGTCGCAGCCCCGGATGTCCTTCCGCCTCGTCGTCGAAGGGAGCAGCAGCATGCGATACCGCATCGTGGAGAAGGAGGAGTTCCGGGTGGTGGGGAGGAAGACCCGTGTCCCGCTCGTGCACGAGGGGATGAACCCGGCGATCGCCGACTTCATCCGGGGCCTCGGACGGGAGACGCTCGACCGCATCGAGAGCCTGTCCGACCAGGAACCGAAGGGGATCGTCTCGATCAGCGACAACATCGACGCGGGCCGGGCCGAGGGCACGGAACTCGACTACTTCCACGGGGCGGTGACACGGGTTGCCGCCCCCGAGGACATGGACGAGCTGGTCGTCCCGGCCGGGACCTGGGCCGTGTTCGAGAACTCCGGGCCCTTCCCGCAGGCGCTGCAGCATCTGTGGCGGGACGTGTTCACCCAGTGGTTCCCGTCCAACCCGTACCGGAGCCGTCCGGGCCCCGAGATCCTGCGCACCAGGCTCTCACCCGACGCGGCACAGGCCGACGCGGAACTGTGGATCCCGGTGGAGCGGGGCTAGCGTCGTCGGTCGGCTCATGTCCGGTGCGGGGCGTGGGACGCGCGTCTGCGGTGCCCGTGGGGCGTGGGACGCGCGTCAGTTGTGTCCGCGTGGGTGTGGGACGCGCGTCTGCCGTACCCTGCGGGGCCTGGCGCGCGGATCTGCCGCGTCGCGCCCCGCTCACCGGCGGCCATAGGGCGCCGTCGCCCGGAGCAGGCGTGAGCTGAACGGCAGGCCCTCGCTCTGAGCCTCTGAGCACCCGCGCGCGGTGACTTCGCGTCGTCGCGCGGCTGCCCCCGCCTCTCGTCCGCCGGTAGCGTGGAACGACGTCGACCTGGGGTGGGGGCATGAGGGCGATCGTCGTGGGGGCGGGCATCGGCGGACTGGCGGCGACCCTGAGCCTCGGGCGCGCCGGCTGCGAGGTGACGCTCGTCGAGCAGGCGCCCCGGTTCACCGAGGTCGGCGCGGGCATCCAGCTCGCGCCCAACGCCACCCGCGTCCTGCGCCGGCTCGGCCTGCTCGACGCGGTCGACGCCCACTCCGTCCGGCCGTCCCGGCTGAGCTTTCGCATCTGGTCCGACGGCACCGAGATCTGCCACTACGCGCTCGGACGCGAGGCCGAGGAGGCCTTCGGGGCGCCGTACCTTCAGGTCCACCGGGCCGATCTGCACCGGGCGCTGGCCGACTCCGTTCCGGCCGGTTCGGTGCGGCTGGACACCAGGGTCGTGGGCATCGGACAGGACGACAGGTCGGCGTGGGTGACGACGGCCGGGGAAGAGCGCCTGCGGGCGGACCTCGTCGTCGCCGCGGACGGTATACGGTCGGCGGCCCGCCAGTGGCTCTTCGGCGCCGACGCGGCCCTGTATTCGGGAACCGCCGCCTACCGGGCCCTGCTGCCCGCCGAGACGGTGGCGGATCTGGACCTGCCGGAGTACGCGCTCTGGCTCGGACCCGGCCGGCACTTCGTGCACTACTGGGTCCGTCGCGGCGAACTGCTCAACGCCGTCGGCGTCGTCGGGATCGACACCGCGCCGGAGTCGTGGACCGCCCGCGCCGAGCCGGAGGAGCAACTGCGCGCGTTCCAGGGGTGGGACCCCCGGGTCCTCGACGTCCTCGGCCGCGCGGGGACGGTCCTGCGCCACGGCATCCACACCCGCGCCCCGCTCGCCCGCTGGAACACCGGCCGGATCACCCTGCTCGGCGACAGCGCCCACGCGATGGTGCCCTTCCAGGCGCAGGGCGCGGCCCAGGCCCTGGTCGACGCGGCCGTGCTCGGGGACTGCCTCGCCGGCGCGACACCCGCCGACGTACCCGAAGCGCTCGACCGGTACGTCAGCCGCCGACTGGCCACCGCCACGCGGGTGCAGGCCGGTTCCGCGCGGGCGGGCGAGGACTACCACCTGCCGGACGGACCGGAGGCCGACGCCCGCAACGCGCGCATGGCGGCGGGGGCCGCCGAGAACGGGTTCGGGCCCCACGCGGGCGCCTGGGGAGTCGACGCGTTCGAGGAGCCGTCGGCGTAGGCCGGGGGAAGGGGCGCGGCCGTTCGAGACCGACACGACCGGTGCGCGACGGCACGGAGTGCCCGTCACCGTCGCAGCCCCGGCGCGCAGCCCGTCTGCTGCGCACCTCACTGTTCCTCCAGATCGGCCTCGCCCTCGTCCTCGGGCTTCTCGTGGGACGGCTCTGGCCCGACGTGGGCACGGCCGTCCAGCCACTGGGCGACGGCTTCGTGCGGCTCATCAAGGCGGTGATCGCGCCGCTGGTGAAGGGTCCCCACGATGTCGTCCCGGACGGGCGTCGAGTCCGTGTGCCCCCGCCCGACGGCGTCGGTGAGCGGAGCGCAGGCCGCCGGACCGCGGCGGAGCCCGACGGTGCGTCAGGTCGCGGGCTTCCAGCCCGGGAGTGTCGGCAGGACCTTCTCGGCTACGCGGAACAGGGCCTCATCGTCGGGTATCTGGGTGTCCTGGCGGTAGATGACGAGTTCGAAGGTGCCGCCGCTGTCCTTCGGGTCGGTCGCGACCAGCAGCCGCCGGGCGACCCCGCCGGGGCCGGACTGCGCGTCACTGCCGTCGAGCCGGAACGAGATGGAGATGGTCTGGCCCGAGTACAGGGCCGCCGCGTGTCCCAGGACCGTCTTCGTCTCGACCCCCGCCCCCAGATAGCCGACCGACTCGGCGACCGGGAGGTCCTCGTCCGACGCCGACAACTCCACGGTGTAGGTGTCGAGTTCGACGCTCGCCTCGGGGGTGACGGTCTTGGTGCCGTCGAACCAGGTGGACTCGTTCTCGCTGCCCGACGCGGTCACCGCCTGCTCGGTGGGCGTCCCGAGGAGCTTCGGCAGGTCGGCGCGGTTCAGCGCGGTGCACAGCTGTGCGCCCGAGACCTTGCCCCGGGCCGCCGGAGAGGCGTCGTCCGACGACGAGCAGACGGCCGGACCCACGCTCTCCGGGGTCGTGTCGAGGAGGTCCGCCAGCAACCACATCCCGCCCAGCAGCACACCGACGGTCGCCACCGCCGAGACCACCTGGGCCGCCGTCCCCATCTCCTTCGGCGGACCCCCTCGGGAATCCGTTCGCCGCCCCGTGTCCTGATCCGCTGTCGAGCCCGCTCCGGAATCGGCGAAATCGTCGACCATGTCCCCCGTGCCCCCACCTTGATGTGCACACGCCTGACGTGCGCCGGGGGAGCCTAACCGGTGATCGTCCGAGGGGAAACGGAATTCCGCGCGGGCCGCTCCCCTCGCGGGCGAACCCGCCGCACAGGCGTGAGGAAGGGCTTCCCAGGGGAGACCGACACCCTGTGCGCCCGCCGACGACGGGCGCCGTCGCGGCCCCACGAAAGGAAGAACCGGTATGACCCAGCAGGGCTCCCTCGGCGTCGCCGTCGTCGGCACCGGCCGGATGGGCGCGGATCACGTGCGCCGGATCTCCGAGGTGATCAGCGGCGCCCATGTGGCCGCCGTCGTCGACCCCGACACCGACCGCGTCCGGGCGATCGCCGCCGGCGTCGAGGGGTGCGCGGCCTACGGCGACCTCGCCGAGGCACTGGCCGCGCCGGGCGTCGACGCCGTCCTCGTCGCCTCCCCGGGCCCCGCGCACGAGGCGGCTCTGCTCGCCGCGTTCGCCCACGACCTGCCCGTTCTGTGCGAGAAGCCCCTGACCCCCGACACCGCCTCCGCGCTGCGGCTGCTGGAGGCGGAGGAGCGGTTGGGTCGGCGCCGGGTGCAGGTGGGTTTCATGCGTCGCTACGACCGTGAGTACGTCAAGCTCAAGGCCCTGCTGGACAGCGGCGATCTGGGCAGGCCGCTGCTGCTGCACCACCGGCACCGCAACGCCGCGCCCCCGCCCGGTTTCACCGACGCCATGGCCATCAACGACTCCGTGGCCCACGAGATGGACGTCACCCGCTGGCTGCTCGGCCAGGAGATCACCGCCGTCACCGTGCTGCGGCCCCGGCCGTCCGCGCACGCCCCCGAGGGCCTGAGCGACCCGCAGCTCGTGCTCTTCGAGACCGACGGCGGCGCGGTGGTCGACGTCGAGATCTTCCTCAGCGCCCGCTACGGCTACCAGGTGCAGGCCGAGGCCGTCTGTGAGGACGGCACCGCCCGGATCGGCGAAGGGCACGACATGCTCGTCAACGCGGCGGGCCGCTGGGGTGGCACGGTCACCCCGAGCTATCTGGAGCGGTTCGAGGACGCCTACGACCGACAGGTCCAGGCCTGGGTGGACGCCACCCGGCGCGGCGAGGTCACCGGGCCCGGCATCTGGGACGGGTACGCCGTCGCGGCGATCTCCGAGGCGGGCGTCCGCGCCCAGTACGAGGGTGTCCGCACGGAGGTGGAACTCGTCGAACGCCCCGCCCTCTACCGCTGACCCCCGGCCCCCGAGCCATCGAGCCACCGAGCCATCGATCGCCGACGCCTGCACCGTGGGAGTCATGTGATGTCTGTCCTCGGGTGACCCCTTGAATCACCGCCTACGACAGTCAACTCACGCACGATCGGTCAGATCCAGCAGCACCTTGGAGGCGACCGTACGGTCCTGGGCGGTCTCGAAGGCGGCCACGGACCGCTCCAGCGGGAAGGTGTGCGTGACGACCGGATCGACGGGGAGGCCCTGGGCCAGCAGGGACAGGGCCTCGTCGAACTCGGTGTCGAAGCGGAAGGAACCCCGCAGTTCCAGTTCACGGGTGACCGCCACATTGCCGAGCAGCCCGATCTCCCCGGGCGGCAGCAGCCCCAGCATCACCACGGTGCCGCCCCGCCGCGCCCGCTCCACACAGCCGCGCAGCCCGGCGGGCGCGCCGGACGCCTCCACGGCCACATCGAAGACCCCGGCCCAGTTCGGGTCGTCGGGCCGGTCCGCCCGTACGGTCGCGGTCGCGCCCACCTCGGACGCGATCCGCAGCGGCTCCTCGTGCAGATCGCCGGCGACGACCTCGGCGGCTCCGGCGTGCCGCAGCGCGGCCACGACCAGACAGCCGATCGGACCGGCCCCCGTGACCAGGACCCGCCTGCCCCGTACCTCGCCCGCCCGGCGCACGGCGTGCAGTGCCACCGCCAGCGGCTCGGCGAGCACTGCACGGCGCAGGTCGAGCCCGGCGGGCAGCTCCCGCACCTGACCGGCGGGCACGGCGAGGCGCTGCGCGAAGCCGCCCTGCACATGCGGGGTGTGGGCCGCGCTGCCCAGATAGCGGGTGTGGGCGCAGACGTTGCGGGTGCCCCGCGCGCACTCGGGGCAGACCCCGCAGGGCGTCGCCGGATGGATCGCGACCGGCGCGCCGACCGCCGGGACGTCCGGCCCCTCGACCCCGGGGCCGAGGGCGGCGACATGGCCGACCACCTCGTGGCCGAGCACCATGGGCTCGCTCACCGCGAAGTCGCCCACCCGGCCCCGGTGGTAGTAGTGCAGATCGGACCCGCAGATCCCGCCGAGCGCGACGGCGACCTCGATCTCACCGGGCGCCGGACCGTCGTACGGCCGCTCCTCGACCCGGAGGTCACCGGCTCCGTGGACAACACACGCGTGCATGGGGGGCTCCTTGGGGGTCGGCCGGGTCACAGGACGGACAGCATGCCGCCATCGACGTACAGCAACTGGCCGTTGACGAAGTCGGAGGCGGGGGAGGCGAGGAAGAGCAGGGCGCCGACGAGGTCCTCGACCTTCCCCCAGCGGCCGGCCGGGGTCCGGCCCCGCACCCAGGAGCTGAACTCCTCGTCGGCGACCAGCGCCGAGGTCAGCTCGGTGTCGAAGTAGCCGGGGCCGATGCCGTTGACCTGGATGCCGTGCGGCCCGAGGTCGGCGCACATGCCCTTGGTCAGCATCTTCAGGCCGCCCTTGGTGGCCGCGTAGGGCGCGATGCCGGGCCGTACCGCCTCGCTCTGCAGCGAGCAGATGTTGACGATCTTGCCGTGGCCCCGGGGGACCATCCGGCGGGCGACCTCGCGGCCCACGAGGAAGGCGCTGGTGAGGTTGGTGTCGAGCAGGGTGTGCCAGTCCTCGTCGGTGAAGTCGAGGAACGGGGCGCGGCGTTGGGCGCCGGTGTTGTTGACCAGGATGTCGAGGGGGCCGGCCCCGTCCTCGATCCGGGCGACGGCGCCGGCGACCGACGCGGGGTCGGTGACGTCGAAGGCCTCCGCGAGGACCGCGTCGCCGAACGTGCCGGCCAGCTCCTCGCGGGTGCCCTCGAGGGCGACCGTGTCCCGGCCGTTGAGGACCACCGTGCAGCCGGCCTCCAGGAGACCGACGGCCAGCGCGCGGCCGATGCCCCGGCTCGACCCGGTGACCAGGGCGACCTTTCCGGTGACGTCGAAGAGGGGGTGGCTCGTCATGCGTAGGGTCTCCCTATTTTCCCACTGAGTGGAAAAGTTGTCTGCTCAACGGAAAAACATCGTGGGTGCGGCGGACGGTCGCTGTCAACCGTGGAAGGCTTTTCCACTCAGTGGTAACTTTCCGGCGTGAGCGGCGGTGAGGTACCCACGGACGTGGTCGGACGGGCGATCAGGCTGCTCGTCCTGGTCGGCGAGCACCCGCACGGCATCACCCTGTCCGCACTGGCCCGAGCCAGCGGTGTCCCCGTCAGCACGGCCCACCGGCTGGTCAACTCCCTCTGCCGCGAGGGCCTGGTGGAGTTCGAGACCGACGGCAAGCGCTACAAACCGGGTCTGCGGCTCTTCCAGCTCGGCCAACAGGCCGGTCAGGTGTACGGCTTCGCCGGCACCGCCCTCCCCGTGATGCAGCGCGTGACCCGGCAGACCGAGGAAGCCACCCTGATGTCCGTCCTCGACGGCACCCGGCACCTGTACGTGCACTACGTGGACGGCCCCCTCCCGGTCGGCGTCCGCAGCGACCCGGGCCACCACGGCCCGCTGCACTGCACCTCGATGGGCAAGGTCCTGATGGCCTTCGCCCCCGCCGACGTACGCGCCGACCTCCTGGACCGCGTCGACCTCACCCCGCACGGGCCGAACAGCGTCACCGACCGCGACGTCCTGCGCGCCCACGTCGCCCGCGCCGCCGAACTCGGCTACGCCACCGCCGACGAGGAACACCATCCCGGCCTGCGCGCCGTGGCGGTGCCGATCCTGCGCCCCGACGGCACCGTCTTCGCCGCCCTCTCCACCGCCGCGCCCGCCTTCCGCCGCGGCATGGACGACCTGGTCGCCATGGTGCCGCTGCTGCGGTCGGCGGCGGCCGAGCTGGGCGTCCGGCTGCCGGCCCGTTGACCCCGGCCCCCGTCTGCGGTGAACTGCCCGGAGTCGGGGGCGAGTTCACGGCTGAGGGGGCTGACGGACATGGGAGACCCGGACCGGGGGAGCGCCGGACCGCTCGACGGGAAGACCGCACTGGTCACCGGCGCCGGCACCGGCATCGGCCGGGCGACGGCCCTGATGCTCGCCGAGGAGGGCGCGACGGTGGTCCTCGTCGGCCGGCGACCCCACCCCCTCGACGAGGTGGCCGCCGCGGTCGTCGCCGCCGGGGGCACCGCCCTCGCCCGCCCGGCCCACGTCGAGAACGCCGCCGACGTGGAGGAGCTGATCCGCTGGACCCGGGACACGGCGGGCCCCGTCGACGTCCTCGTCAACAACGCGGGCGGAGCCGGCCGGACGGGCGACGTCCGCCGGGTCGGCGAGGACGAGTGGCACGCCGTCGTCGACGTCAACCTCACCGCGGTCTATCTGCTCACCCGCGCCGTCCTCCCGGACATGCTGGAGCGCGGCGGCGGCTCGATCATCACGATCTCCTCGCTCGCCGCCGTACGGCCCACATCCCTCGGCGGAGCCCCCTACGGCGCGGCCAAGGCGGGCGTGCGCAACTTCATGACCTACCTGCGCCACACCTACGGCGACGACCTCGTCCGCGCCACCTGCGTCCTGCCGGGCGCGGTCGACACCCCGGTCCTGGACAGCCGCCCGGAACCACCGGGCGCGGAGCTGCGGGCTGCCATGGTGCGGCCGGAGGACGTGGCCCGCGCCGTACTGCTGTGCGCCACGCTCCCTCCGCGCACGGTGATCGAGGAACTCGTCATCGCCCCCACCCGGTCGGGACGGACCGGGGGCCGACCCGCGTCAGGGCCGCCGCGGCCGTCTTGAGCAGCGGCTGCTTCGAGGCGGGGTCCCAGGCGGTCAGGGTGGTCTCGTCCGACGAATGCCGCGGCGCACGCGAAAAAGCGACCGGGCCGGCTCCGTGAGGAGCCGGCCCGGCCGCCGTGATCGCGTCGTCAGACCAGGTCGAACCGGTCCAGGTCGGAGACCTTGGCCCAGGCCGCGACGAAGTCCTTCACGAACTTCTCCTTGGCGTCGTCGCTCGCGTAGACCTCGGCGAGGGCACGGAGCTCGGAGTTGGAGCCGAAGACGAGGTCGGCACGGGTGCCGGTCCACTTGACCTCGCCGGTGTCCGCGTCACGGCCCTCGAAGAGGGTCTGGTCGGAGGAGGTGGACTTCCACGTCGTGCCCAGGTCGAGCAGGTTGACGAAGAAGTCGTTGGTGAGGACGCCCGGGGTGTCGGTGAAGACGCCGTGCGAGGACTGGGCGTGGTTGGCGCCCAGGACACGCAGACCACCGACGAGGACCGTCAGCTCGGGGGCGCTCAGCGAGAGCAGGTTCGCCCGGTCGATCAGCAGGTACTCGGCGGGCAGGCGGTTGCCCTTGCCCTGGTAGTTGCGGAAACCGTCGGCCGCCGGCTCCAGCGCGGCGAAGGACTCGGCGTCCGTGTGCTCCTCGGTCGCGTCCACGCGGCCCGGGGTGAAGGGCACCTCGACCGCGTACCCGGCGTCCTTGGCGGCCTTCTCCACCGCGGCGGCACCGCCGAGGACGATCAGGTCGGCCAGGGAGACCTTCTTGGCGCCGGAGTTGAACTCCGCCTGGACGCCCTCCAGGACGCTCAGGACGTGACGCAGGTCGTCCGGGTTGTTGACCTCCCAGCCGCGCTGCGGCTCCAGGCGGATCCGGGCGCCGTTGGCGCCGCCGCGCTTGTCGCTGGAGCGGAAGGTGGAGGCCGACGCCCACGCGGTGGACACCAGCTGCGACACGGTGAGACCCGAGGCGAGCAGCTTGCTCTTGAGCGCCGCGATGTCGGCCGCGTCGATGACCTCGCCCTCGGCCTCCGGCAGCGGGTCCTGCCAGATCAGGGTCTCCGCCGGGACCTCCGGGCCGAGGTACAGCGACTTCGGGCCCATGTCACGGTGGGTCAGCTTGAACCAGGCGCGGGCGAAGGCGTCCGCGAACTGATCGGGGTTCTCGTGGAAGCGCTTGGAGATCTCGCCGTAGATCGGGTCGAAGCGCAGCGAGAGGTCGGTGGTGAGCATCGTGGGCAGCTTCTTGGCGTCGCTGTGGGCGTCGGGGATGATCGCCTGCGCGTCCTTGGCCACCCACTGGTTGGCGCCGGCGGGGCTCTGGGTGAGCTCCCACTCGTAGCCGAAGAGGATGTCGAAGAAGTCGTTGCTCCACTGGGTCGGCTTGGTGGTCCAGGTGACCTCCAGGCCGGAGGTGATGGCGTCGCCACCCTTGCCGGTGCCGTAGGTGGACTTCCAGCCGAGGCCCTGCTGCTCCATGGAGGCGGCCTCGGGGTCGTCGCCCACGTTGTCCGCGGGGCCGGCGCCGTGGGTCTTGCCGAAGGTGTGGCCACCGGCGATGAGGGCGACGGTCTCCTCGTCGTTCATCGCCATCCGGCGGAAGGTCTCACGGATGTCGCGGGCCGCGGCGAGCGGGTCCGGGTTGCCGTTCGGGCCCTCCGGGTTGACGTAGATCAGGCCCATCTGGACGGCGCCGAGCGGGCTCTCCAGCTCGCGGTCGCCCGTGTAGCGCTGGTCGTCCAGCCAGGTGGTCTCGGGACCCCAGTAGACGTCCTCGTCGGCCTCCCAGACGTCGGCGCGGCCGCCGGCGAAGCCGAAGGTCTCGAAGCCCATCTGCTCCAGGGCGACGTTACCGGTGAGGATCATGAGGTCGGCCCAGGAGATGGACTGGCCGTACTTCTTCTTCACCGGCCACAGCAGACGGCGGGCCTTGTCCAGGTTGCCGTTGTCCGGCCAGCTGTTCAGCGGCGCGAAGCGCTGCTGGCCGCGGCCGCCACCGCCGCGGCCGTCGTGGATGCGGTAGGTGCCGGCGCTGTGCCAGGCCATACGGACCATCAGCGGGCCGTAGTTGCCGAAGTCGGCGGGCCACCAGTCCTGCGAGGTGGTCAGCACCTCGGCGATGTCCTGTTTCACGGCCGCGAGGTCGAGGTTGTTGAACGCCTCGGCGTAGTCGAACGTCTCACCGAGGGGGTTCGCGACGACGGGGTCCTTGGCGAGGATCTTCAGGTTGAGCCGCTCCGGCCACCACTGCCGGTTCCCGCCGCCCTGGGTGGGGTGCGCGGCGCGCCCGTGAGCGACCGGGCAGCCTCCCGTCTCCTCGGGCTTCGCGTCGGTGACGATCGCGTCGTGGTTCTCGGTCATCGGGGGAGTCCTTCCGAAAAACGGGGGTGGATCACGGTGCTGAACTGCCGGCTGTGGAGCATGAGGGGCACAGGCCCCAGTAGATGACCTCGGCCTCGTCGATCGCGAAGCCGCGGTCGTCGGAGGCGGTCAGGCACGGGGCGTGCCCGACCGCGCAGTCGACGTCGACCACGACACCGCACGAGCGGCACACGAGGTGGTGGTGGTTGTCCCCGACACGGCCCTCGTACAGGGCCGGGCTGCCGGGTGGTTCGAGGCGGCGCACGAGCCCCGCGCCGGTGAGCGCGTTCAGCGCTTCGTACACGGCCTGGAGCGAGATGTGGCCGACACGATCGCGCACGCCCGAGGCGATCGCTTCGACGCCGAGGTGGTCGCCGTCCCGGACGGTCTCCAGCAGCGCCACGCGCGCGGCCGTCACCCGCAGGCCGGCACCGCGCAGCTCCTCGGCGGTGTTCGGGGGCTGGGATGCGGTCATGGCGACCAACCTACCCCCATAAACACGAACAGTTCAAGAAAACGAACTGTGCAAGTTTTGGGGTGGCTCGCGCCGGGCGACGGCATCGGTCCATGGGATCAGCCCAAAGTGAGCAGCAGGATCGCGATCATGGCGCCGAGGAGTCCGGCCGTCTGCCGGAAGTTCACCCGTTCGTGGAGCAGGGTCAGACCGAGGACCGTGGGGACGGCCGGGTACAGGGACGCCAGGACGACGACCACGGACACCATCTGCCGCTGGGCCGCCCAGAGGTAGAGGATCAACGCGAGCGCGGCCCCCGCCCCGATCGCGGCCGCCGCACCCCACACCGCCACCGGCTGCCGGAACCGTCCGGCCGACCGCCACAGGCCCGGTACCAGCAGGAGGACCGCCGCCGCCCGCCCCGCGACCACCGGCCACACCCCGCTCCCCGCACCGGCCTGGGCCAGCCCGAGGTACTGCACCGCGACACCCACGCTGGCGAGCAGCCCGTCCAGGGCCGCACCCGCCCGGAACCCGGGCACCCCGCCGCCGTCACCGGCCCCCGTCGCGGGGGCGTCACCGTGCCCGACCCCGCCCGACCCGGCCCGGCTGTCGGGCCGGCCGCCGTACGACACCAGCCACAGCGCCGGCACCGTGAGGCCGATGCCCAGCCACGCCACACCTGCGGGCCGGTCACCGAGGAGGAGGACACCGCACAGCACGGACAGCGCGACCCCGGTGAGCGCGCTGACCGGCACCACCACGGTCATGCCGCCCCGGCTCAGACCCCGGTTCAGATACGTCATCGCCATGGCGCTCCCGAGGCCGGAGAGCGCGCCCCACGCCACGTCCACGAGTCGAACGTCCGGCGCCGGCACGGCGAACGCCACCACCAGAGCCAGCAGCAGGCCGCCCGCCTGGCCGAGCAGCGTGACCACGGCGAAGTGCACCCGGCGGGACAACATCCCCCCTGCGAAGTCGACGATGCCGTACAGCGCGGCGGAGGTGAGCGCGAGAAGGGCGGCCATCCGTCCGTGGGTGCCCCACGGGAGCCGATCCATGGTGCATCCCGGTGGGAGAGGGGTACCCGGAATCAGCCCCGAGCCGGACCCCTGCGCGGCGCTCGGGCTCCGTCGAGCGCTGCCGCCCCGGCGAAGCGCTCCGGCCGGGCTTCCCGCCCGAGGAGGTGCCCCGGATGAGCCCCATCGAGCACGCGCGCCCCACCAAGGCGCCCGCCGCGGACCCGCGCGCGTACGACGCCGAGCCGTTCCTCCCTGACCGCGGCGGCCTCCCCGCTCACCGCCGGGCCGCGGCCGACTGCCGGGGCTGCCCCCTGTACGAGGACGCCACCCAGACCGTCTTCGGCAAGGGCGACGCGTCCGCCCGGCTCCTCCTCGTCGGTGAGCAGCCTGGGGACCAGGAGGACAGACAGGGCGAGCCCTTCGTCGGCCCCGCCGGGCGGCTGCTGCGGCGCGCCCTCGACGAGGCCGGCATCGACGCGGACACGACCTATGTGACCAACGCGGTCAAGCACTTCAAGTTCACGCGGCCCCCGGGCGGCGGCAAACGCCGTATCCACAAGGCGCCCGACCTGCGCGAGGTCGCCGCCTGCCGCCCCTGGCTGCTCGCCGAACTCCGCCTGGTCCGGCCCGAGATCGTACGTCGTCGCCACCCTGCACCCCTCCGCCGTGCTCCGCGCCGACGACCGCGACGCCGCGTACGCGGGACTGGTGTCCGACCTCAGGGTGGCCGCCGAGGCGTTGACGGAGAGTGGCCCGCGATCCCGACCCTAGCCCTGGCCGTCACCCCCGGTCACCAGGACCACCTCCAGGGTGCGCGGGCCGTGCACCCCCTCCACCCGGTCCAGTTCGATGTCGCTGGTGGCGGACGGGCCCGAGATCCACGTCAACGGGCGGGTCGGGTCCAGGAGTTCGAGTGCCTGCGGCACCGACGACACCACCTGGTCCGGTACCCGGACGACGCAGATGTGGTGGTCGGGCACGAGGGTGATCCGGCGGCGGCCCTGGTCGGGGGAGCCGTCCAGCACGATCGTGCCGGTCTCGGCGATCGCGAGGGCACAGGCGGTGACGACGCTGTCGACCCGGTCCAACTCGTGCGCGGTGCTCTCGCCCCGGTCCGGCACCCGTGCCAGGTCGGTCGCCGACAGCCATTCCTCGCGCAGCCCCGGCGGCACCAGCACCGTCTTCGAGCCGTGCGCGTGCAACAGCCCGGCGATCATTTCCGCGAGCCCGTCCGCGTCCGCGCGGTGCACGAGCGCCCGATAGTCCGCCAGGTTCTCCGCCAGCAACTCCACCGTCTCGGCGGGGGCCAGCTCCCCGTGCTCGCGGAGATAACCCCGCGGCACGGCCTGCTCGTACGGTGTGTCGTCCCGGCGTACGTCGGCGAGGGCGCGTCGCACCCGACCCAGGATCAGATCCCTGCTGCTCACTTGCCCGTGTCCTTTCCGCCGTTCGTCCTCTGCCACCAGTCCCGGAACGGCTCCGGGGGCAGCGCGGGAAGATCACGGCTGGCGCTCCACGCCTTGCCGGGGCCCGGCAGCGTACGGGGATGGAAGCGCCGCGAGCGCGACGCGAGCCGCTGCCCGGTGCGCAGCGCGCCGGGGCGGCTGAACGCCCACCGTGCCGCCCGCATCGCCGCCCGCTCGGCGCCGTGCCCCTTCGCGGGCTTGAGAACGACCTTGTTGCCGTTCTCCGTCACCGGCCCACCCTGCGCGACCCGCTCCCGCAGATGCACCAGCACCTCGGGGATGTCGATGGCGACCGGGCACACCTCGTAGCACGCGCCGCACAGCGAGGAGGCGTACGGCAGCGAGGAGTCGATCTCGCTTCCCGTGCCCCGGAGTTGAGGGCTGAGGATGGCACCGATCGGGCCCGGGTACACCGAGCCGTACGCGTGGCCGCCCGCCCGCTCGTACACCGGGCATACGTTGAGACAGGCCGAGCAGCGGATGCAGCGCAGGGCCTGCCGGCCGACCTCGTCGGCGAGCGTGTCGGTGCGGCCGTTGTCGATGAGGACCAGGTGGAAGTTCTGCGGCCCGTCCTCGTCGGTCGTGCCCGTCCAGGTGGAGGTGTACGGGTTCATCCGCTCGGCGGTCGAGGAGCGGGGGAGGGTCTGCAGGAACACCTCCAGGTCCTGCCAGGTCGGCACGATCTTCTCGATGCCGACCACCGAGATCAGTGTCTCGGGGAGGGTGAGGCACATCCGGCCGTTGCCCTCGGACTCCACGACCACCAGCGTGCCGGTCTCCGCGACCATGAAGTTGGCGCCGGAGACCCCGACCTTGGCCCGCAGGAACTTCTCCCGCAGGTGCAGCCGCGCCGCCTCCGCCAGCTCGGCCGGCGTGTCGGTCAGACCCTCGGGGGCCGGGCGGCCCCACTCGCTCATCTCGCGCGTGAAGATGTCCCGGATCTCGCCCCGGTTGCGGTGGATCGCCGGGACCAGGATGTGCGAGGGCCGGTCCTTGCCCAACTGCACGATCAGCTCGGCGAGATCGGTCTCGTAGGCGTGGATGCCCTCGGCCTCCAGCGCCTCGTTCAGCCCGATCTCCTGCGTGGCCATCGACTTGACCTTGACGACCTCGCTCTCACCGGTCGCCTTGACGAGATAGGTGACGATCCGGTTGGCCTCGTCCGCGTCGGCGGCCCAGTGGACCGTGCCACCCGCCGCCGTGACCGACTCCTCCAACTGCTCGAGATACCGGTCGAGATGACGGAGCGTGTGGTCCTTGATCTGCTTGCCCGCCTCGCGCAGCTCCGCCCAGTCGGACACCTCCGCGACCGCGGTCGCGCGCTTGGCGCGGATGGTGTGGGTGGCGTGGCGCAGGTTCCCGCGCAGGGTCGTGTTGTGGACGGCCTCGTGCGCGGCCTTCGGGAACGCCGGCATCCCGACGAATGTCCCGCTCATACCAGCGGCTCCTCTTCCGTGCTCGCCAGGATCTCCGCGATGTGGACCGGCCTGACGGCCGTCCGCAACCGGGTCATCGTGCCGCCGATGTGCATCAGGCAGGAGTTGTCGGCCGCGCACAGCACCTCGGCGCCCGTCGACTCGGCGTTGCGCACCTTGTCCGCGCCCATCGCCGCCGAGACGTCGGAGTTCTTCACGGCGAACGTGCCGCCGAAGCCGCAGCACTCGTCGGCACCGGGCAACTCCACCAGCTCCAGCCCCTTCACGGCCTGGAGCAGCCGTCGGGGCCGCTCCCCGAGGCCGAGGCTCCGCAGCCCGTGGCAGGTCGGGTGGTAGGTCACCTTGTGCGGGTAGTACGCGCCGACGTCCGTCACCCCCAGCACGTCCACCAGGAACTCGGTCAGCTCGTACGTCTTCGGCACGACCGGTGCCAGCGTCCGCGCCAGGCCGTCACCGCGCCCCTCCGCCCGCGCCCGCTCGCCCATCCGCGGATACAGCTCCCGCACCATCGCCCCGCACGAGCCGGATGGCGTCACGATCGCCTCGTAATCCCGGAATACATCGGAGAACTTCCGGGCCAGTGGCTCGGCCTCGTGGCGGTACCCGGTGTTGTAGTGCGCCTGCCCGCAGCAGGTCTGACCCATCGGGAAGTCGACGTCCACACCCAGCCTGGTCAGCAGTTTCACCACGGCCCTGCCGGTGTCGGGATAGAGCGTGTCGTTGACACAGGTCAGGAACAGAGCGACACGCATCGCGGCTCCTCGGGGGTCGGTCATCGGATGAGTGCAGACTACGACGCGCGTACGCGAAGAGCGAGGGGTCCCGCGCGACGATCGGCGGGGACGGGCGAATCCGCACGCCGATCGTCGCCGGGGGAGGCCCCGCCGGGGGAGGCCCCGCTCACCTCTGGGTGAGCCGGGCCTCCGCCGCGTGCCAGGCCGCCGGGTCGCCCTGCGGCTCGTACCGCACCAGCGGCTGGGTGCGGGCGAGCAGCCGCCGCATCGAGGCGCGGTCGCCGACCAGGCCGTGGGTGCGGGCCTGGACGAGGACGTTGCCCAGGGCCGCGGCCTCCGCCGGTCCGGCCACCACCGGCAGCCCGCAGGCGTCGGCGGTGAGCTGGCAGAGCAGGGCGTTGCGGGTGCCGCCGCCCACGATGTGGACGACGTCGACGGGGTGGTCGGCCAGCGCCTGGGCCTCGGCGACGGCCCTCCTGTGGGCGAGGGCGAGGGAGTCCAGGATGCACCGGGTGATCTCGGCGGGCGTCTCCGGGACGGGTTGCCCCGACTCCCGGCACGCCTCCGCGATCCGCTCGGGCATCCGGCCGGGCGCGAGGAACGCCGCGTCCCCGGCGTCCACCACCGACCGCAGCGCGGGCACCGCGGCGGCCTCCCGCAGCAGTTGACCCAGATCCGGGTCACCCCACGCCCGTACGCACTCCTGCAGCAGCCACAGCCCCATGATGTTGCGGAGGTAGCGGACCGTGCCGTCGAGCCCCAGCTCGTTGGTGAAGTTGGCCGCCCGGCTCGCCTCCGTCAGCACCGGGGCGTCCAGCTCCAGGCCGGCCAGCGTCCAGGTGCCGGTGCAGATGTAGGCGAACCGCTCGCCGGTCGCCGGCACGGCCGCCACCGCCGAGGCGGTGTCGTGCGACCCGACCGTCGTCACCGGAACCGGGCCGGAGAGCCCCGTGGCCTCCAGCACGTCCGGTCGCAGCAGGCCCGCCGGGTCACCGGGCTGCCGCAGCGGTGCGAACAGGCCGAGGTCGATGCCCAGCCGGTCCGCGACGTCCCGCGACCAGTCACGGGTGCGGGGGTCGATCAGCTGCGTGGTGGAGGCGTTCGTCAGCTCGGTGCCCTGCTCCCCGGTCAGCCAGTACGTCAGCAGATCGGGGACGAGCAACAATCGCGCGGCATACGCGAACTGGGCGGACGACCGGGCGGCGACCAGCTGGTACAGCGTGTTGAAGGGCGCGTACTGCAACCCGGTCGCCGCGTACAGCTCGGCGGCGGGCACGGTCGCCCACACCTTCTCCGCGACACCCTCGGTACGGGCGTCCCGGTAGTGCACCGGATTGCCCAGCAGGGCCCCGTCCGCGTCCAGCAGCCCGTAGTCGACGGCCCAGCTGTCGATCCCGACGGAGTCGACCTGCCCGGAGGCCTTGAGCCCGTCGAGCACCCCCGCGTACAGCGACAGCACGTCCCAGCGCAGTCCCTCGGGCGTGCGCACCGGCCGGTTCGGGAACCGGTGCGCCTCGACGAGGTCCAGCGAGTCCCGCCCCGCGCGGCCGACCATGACGCGCCCGCTGGACGCACCGAGGTCGACCGCCGCGTACGACTTCACGGACCCGCCGGTCGCACGCGTGCTCATCGGAGGAAGGCGGCGGCCACGCCGGCGTCGACCGGGACGTGCAGACCGGTGGTATGCGTCAGCTCCCCGCCGGTCAGCGCGAACACCGCGTTGGCCACGTGCTCGGGGAGCACCTCGCGCTTGAGGATGGTCCGCTGGGCGTAGAACTCGCCGAGCTTCTCCTCCTCGATCCCGTAGGTCGCCGCGCGCTGGGCGCCCCAGCCGGCCGCGAAGATGCCCGAACCGCGCACCACACCGTCGGGGTTGACCCCGTTGACGCGGATGCCGTGCTCGCCCAGCTCGGCGGCGAGCAGCCGCACCTGGTGGGCCTGGTCGGCCTTGGTGGCGGAGTAGGCGATGTTGTTGGGCCCGGCGAAGACGGCGTTCTTCGAGGCGATGTAGACGATGTCGCCGCCCAGCCCCTGCGCGATCATCACGCGGGCCGCCTCACGGGACACCAGGAACGAGCCGCGGGCCATGATGTCGTGCTGCAGGTCCCAGTCCTTCGCGGACGTCTCCAGGAGCGGCTTGGAGATCGAGATGCCGGCGTTGTTGACGACGAGATCGACCCCGCCGAAGGCGAGCGCGGCGGCCTTGAACGCCTCGGTGATCTGCCCCTCGTCCGTCACGTCGACGGTCACGGCGACGGCCTTGTCCGCCCCGCCCAGCTCCTCGGCGACGGCGGCGGCGTTCTCGGCGTTGAGGTCGGCGACGACGACACAGGCCCCCTCGGCCACCAGCCGGTGCGCGATGGCCTTGCCGATCCCGCTGCCCGCACCCGTGACGAGCGCGACCCGGGTCGCCAGCGGCTTGGGCTTCGGCATCCGCTGGAGCTTGGCCTCCTCCAGCGCCCAGTACTCGATGCGGAACTTCTCCGACTCCTCGATCGGCGCGTACGTCGACACCGCCTCGGCGCCCCGCATCACGTTGATCGCGTTGACGTAGAACTCGCCGGCCACCCGCGCGGTCTGCTTGTCCTTGCCGAAGCTGAACATGCCCACGCCCGGGATCAGCACGATCGCCGGGTCGGCGCCGCGCATCGCGGGGGAGTCGGGCTCGGCGTGCCGCTGGTAGTAGGAGGCGTACTCCTCGCGGTACTCGGCGTGCAGCTCCTTGAGCCGGGCGATCGCGGAGTCCAGATCGGTGGTCGGCGGCAGGTCCAGGACCAGCGGCCGGACCTTCGTCCGCAGGAAGTGGTCGGGGCACGAGGTCCCCAGCGCGGCGAGCCGCGGGTGCTCGGCGGCGGCCAGGAAGTCGAGGACCACGTCGGAGTCGGTGAAGTGGCCGACCTGCGCCTTGTCCTGCGAGGCGATCGCCCGGACGTGCGGAGCGAGAGCGGCGGCCCGCGCACGGCGCTCGGCGGTGCCCAGCGCCTCGTATCCCTCTATGACGGGCCCGAAGGGCTCCGCCTTGCCCCTCTCCGCCAGGAACGTCTCGGCGGTACGGATGATGTGCAGCGAGTTCTTCTCGCACTCCTCGGCGGTGTCGCCCCAGGCGGTGATGCCGTGCCCGCCGAGGACGCAGCCGACGGCCTGCGGGTTGGCCTCCTTGATGGCCGCGATGTCCAGCCCCAGCTGGAAGCCGGGCCGCCGCCACGGCACCCACACCACGCTGTCCCCGAAACATTCGGCGGTCAGCTTCTCCCCGTCGGCCGCGCAGGCGAGCGCGATCCCGGAGTCGGGGTGCAGATGATCGACGTGCGCGGCGTCCACGAGACCGTGCATCGCGGTGTCGATCGACGGCGCCGCGCCGCCCTTGCCGTGCAGGCAGTAGTCGAACGCCGCCACCATCTCGTCCTCGCGCTCGACGCCCGGGTAGACGTCGACGAGCGCCCGCATCCGGTCCAGCCGCAGCACGGCGAGCCCGGCCTCGGTCAGGGTGCCCAGGTCGCCCCCGGACCCCTTCACCCACATCAGCTCCACATCACCCCCGGTGACGGGGTCGGTGTCGGTGCCCTTGGCGGACGTGTTGCCGCCGGCGTAGTTGGTGTTCCGGGGATCGGCACCAAGCCGCCGCGACCGGGCGAGCAGGGCTGCGGCTTCGGGGTGGGTTGCCATGTGCGGTCAGTCCTTACGGTGAGATGAGTACGGGGTACGGAGTACGGGGTTCAGCTCGGGACTCGGGGTGCGTCGCCGGGTGCGGGTGAGTGGGGCTTCTCGCGCAGTTCCCCGCGCCCCTAAAAGACCAGGCCCTGCGGGCCTGAAAAGCACGGGGCGGAGCCCCTGCTTTTCAGGGGCGCGGGGAACTGCGCGACCAGCCCCCACCGGGCCCGCGGCCCGCGACGAACAAGAACAGGCAGACGGAACCCGGAGATCAGGCGCCCCACCCGGCCTGCTCTCCCCCCACCCGCTCCTCGACGATCTTCCCCGCCCACCCCGACGCCCGGTACGCCTTCAACGGCTCGGGGTCCAGCCCCATCTCCTCCCGCACCTCCCGCAGCAACGGCCGCACATCCGTGTTGTACGCGTCCATCACGACCGCGTTCGCCTCCAGCACATCCCCGTCGCGCTGAGCAACAGCAAGGGCCCCCCGGTCGACAAGCAGCGCCTTCGCCGTGGCCTCCTGCACGTTCATCACCGACCGGATGATCGCCGGGATCTTCGCCTCGATGTTGTGGCACTGGTCGAGCATGAACGCGACCTCGGGAGTGAACCCGCCCCCACGCACGACCTCGTACATGATCCGGAACAGCTGGAACGGGTCGGCCGCGCCCACCATCAGGTCGTCGTCGGCGTAGAACCGCGAGTTGAAGTCGAACGCGCCGAGCTTCCCCTCCCGCAGCAGCGTCGCCACGATGAACTCGATGTTGGTCCCCGGCGCGTGGTGCCCGGTGTCGACCACGACCTGCGCCTTCGGCCCGAGCTTCAGGCAGTGGGCGTAGGCGGTGCCCCAGTCCGGCACATCGGTCGTGTAGAACGCCGGCTCGAAGAACTTGTACTCCAGCAGCATCCGCTGGTCGTCCCCGAGCCGCTCGTACACCTCGGCGAGGCCCTCGGCCAGCCGGTCCTGGCGCCCGCGGATGTCGTCCTGGCCGGGATAGTTCGTCCCGTCCGCGAACCACAGCTTCAGATCGCGCGAACCGGTCGCGTCCATGATGTCGACGCACTCCAGCAGGTGGTCGACGGCCTTGCGGCGGATCGCCGCGTCCGGGTGGCAGATGCTGCCCAGCTTGTAGTCGTCGTCCTGGAAGGTGTTGGAGTTGATGGCGCCCAGCTTCACGCCGCGCTCCTCGGCGTGCTTCGCCAGCGCCGCGTAGTCGTCCACCTTGTCCCACGGGATGTGCAGCGCCACGGTCGGCGCCACGCCCGTGAACTCGTGGACCTTGCCGGCGTCGTCCAGCTTCTCCCAGGGGTCGCGCGGTACACCCGCCTGGGCGAACACCTTGAAACGGGTTCCGGAGTTTCCGTACGCCCACGACGGCGTCTCGACGGCCTGTGTCTTGAGGGCGGCCTTCACCGCGGCGAGCTCGGTCACGTCAGGGCTCCTACCGGCTTTGATGTCTGAAACGATTCAGCACCGGAAACTATGAGCGACACGCCGGGCTGTCAACCCCCCAGGTCAAGCCAGCTTTCCGTGACTCGGTCGTGACCTCTCATATCGAAAAATTTTCGACCGAAACCCATTGACGTGACCTGCGAGTGATGCCTAACGTCCCGGCAACCAAGTTGAAACCTTTCACGACGCAGTGAGGCAGCTTCTCCGCTAGCCACCGGCCGTCGTCGAGGAGCCCCCATGACCCACCGGTCCGACAAGGGTCCGGCCCCCGTTCTCGCTCTGAAGGGCGTCTCCAAGTCCTTCGGCGCCGTACGCGCCCTGCGGGACGTGTCCCTGGAACTGTTCCCGGGCGAGGTGCACGCACTAGCCGGAGAGAACGGCGCGGGCAAGTCGACCCTCATCAAGAGCCTCGCCGGGGTGCACCGACCGGACTCCGGTCAGGTGCTCCTCGACGGCGAGCCCACCGTGTTCCACGGCCCGGCCGACGCACGGGACGCCGGCATCGCCGTCATCTACCAGGAGCCCACGCTCTTCCCCGACCTTTCGATCGCCGAGAACATCTTCATGGGCCGCCAGCCGCGGCGCGCCCTCGGCCGCATCGACCACAAGGCCACCCACGCGGCCACCCTCGCGCTGATGCAGCGGCTCGGTGTCGAACTCGACCCCGACCGCCCCGCGCGCGGCCTGTCCATCGCCGACCAGCAGATCGTCGAGATCGCCAAGGCGCTCTCCTTCGACGCCCGCGTCCTGATCATGGACGAGCCGACGGCGGCCCTCACCGGCAGCGAGGTGGCCCGGCTCTTCGGTGTCGTCCGCACGCTGCGCGAGCAGGGCTCGGCCGTCCTCTTCATCTCCCACCGCCTGGAGGAGATCTTCCAGATCTGCCAGCGCGTCACCACCCTGCGCGACGGGGCCTGGATCTCCAGCGAACCGATCGACGGCATGACCGAGGACGACCTGGTCCGCCGCATGGTCGGCCGCGACCTGGACGAGCTGTACCCGAAGCAGGAGGTCGAGCCGGGCGAGGTCGCGCTCAGCGTGCGCCGGCTGACCCGCGAGGGTGTCTTCACCGACGTCTCCTTCGACGTCCGCCGGGGCGAGATCGTCGGCCTGGCCGGCCTCGTCGGCGCCGGCCGTACGGAGGTCGCGCGCGCCGTCTTCGGTGTCGACCGCTGGGACGCGGGCGAGGTCACCCTCGACGGCAAGGCGCTCACCAACGGCGCCCCCTCCACCGCGATGGCCGCCGGGCTCGCCCTGGTCCCCGAGGACCGCCGCGCCCAGGGCCTGGTGATGGACATGTCCATCGAGCGCAACATCGGCCTCACCGGACTCCGTACGACCGTGAAGGCCGGCCTGATGGACCGGGGCGCCGAGCGCAGCCGCTCCCTCGACTGGGCGGTCAAGCTCCAGGTCAAGTACGCCCGGATCGCCGACACCGTCAACACCCTGTCGGGCGGCAACCAGCAGAAGGTCGTCCTCGCCAAGTGGCTCGCCACCGGACCGAAAGTGCTGATCGTCGACGAGCCCACCCGGGGCATCGACGTCGGCACCAAGGCCGAAGTGCACCGTCTGCTCAGCGAGTTGGCCGCCGACGGCGTGGCCGTGCTGATGATCTCCTCCGACCTGCCCGAGATCCTCGGTATGGCCGACCGCGTGCTCGTGATGCACGAGGGCCGGCTCACCGCCGAGATCCCTCGCTCCGAAGCCACCGAGGAATCCGTGATGGCCGCAGCCACCGGGAGGGCCGCCGCATGACGGTGACCACCCCTCAGAACACCCCCGTCACCGAGGTGCCCAAGTCCAGCGGCACCCGGCTGGTGGACCGCGTCTTCAAGATGCGCGAACTCGCCATCCTGGTCGTCTTCCTGGTGATGATCGTCGTCACCCAGCTGGGCAACAGCGAGTTCCTCACCGAGCAGGGCATCAAGGACCTGCTGCTCAACGGAACCATCCTGGTGCTGGTCGCCGTCGGCCAGTCACTGGTCGTCATCACCCGCAACGTCGACCTCTCGGTCGGCTCCACCCTCGGCATCAGCGCCTTCGCCGCCGGTACGTACCTCCAGGGCGGCGGCAACGCGGTCGTGGCCGTGCTCATGGCGGTCCTGATGGGCATCGGCTTCGGCCTGCTGAACGGGCTGCTCGTCAGCCTCGGCCAGGTGCCCGCCCTCGTCGTCACCCTCGGCACGCTGTACATCATCCGCGGCATCGACTCCATCTGGGTCGGCTCCCGCCAGATCGTCGCCTCCGGACTCCCCGACGGCTTCATCGACTTCGGCTCCGGCGGCATCTCCGCGGTGCCCTACCTCGCCCTGATCGCGCTGGCGGTCCTGGTGGCCACGGCGTACTACCTGAAGCACTTCGGCAGCGGACGCGAGCTGTACGCGCTCGGCTCCAACCCGGAGGCCGCCCGCCTGGCCGGCATCCCGGTCCGCAAGCGGATCCTGATGGCGTACACCTTCTGCGGCGCCCTCGCCGGCCTCGCCGGCGCGCTCTACCTGGCCCGCTTCGGCAACGTCGACTCCAGCACCGGCAACGGCTACGAACTCACCGTCGTCAGCGCGGTCGTGGTCGGCGGCGTGGTCTTCACCGGCGGCTCCGGCAGTGTCTACGGCGCGGCGCTCGGCGCCCTGCTGCTGACCTCCATCAACAGCGTGCTGCCCGCCCTCGGCGTCAGCTCGGTGTGGGTGCTCGCCATCAACGGCATCCTGCTCATCCTCGCCATCGCCGTGGACCGCGTGGTCGCGGTGCGTGTGGCGACCGCTCTGAAGAAGAGGAACGCCCGCCATGGCTGACTCCACCCTGTCGCGTGCGATCCGCTGGGACACGGTCGTCGGCGCCCTCCTCATCGTGGTGCTCCTGCTGTCCTTCACCACCGTCGACGGTTTCGGCAACGCGCTCAATCTGTCCTTCCTCATCGGCAACACCCTGCCGATCGCGCTGGTCGCCCTGCCGATGACCCTCCTCGTGGTCTCCGGCGAGATCGACCTGTCGGTCGCCTCCACCGCCGGTCTCTCCGGCGCGGTGATGGGCGCCCTGTGGAACCAGGGCATGACCATCGAGACGATCATCCCGATCTGTCTGGCCCTCGGCGTGGTCTGCGGACTGATCAACGGCCTGCTGGTCACCAAGCTCGGCCTGTCCTCGCTCGCCGTCACCATCGGCACGCTCGCCGCCTACCGGGGCATCGCGCAGATCGTCCTCGGCTCCGACGCGGTCACCGACTTCCCCACCCCGTACCTGGACTTCGCGGCCGGCCGGATCGGCGACAGCTTCGTCCCGCAGGCCTTCATCCCCTTCCTGGTCCTGCTGGTGATCGCCGTGATCGCCCTGCACGCCACCCCCTTCGGCCGCTCGGTCTTCGCGACCGGAGCGAGCGAGGAGGCCGCCCGGTTCGCCGGCATCCGCGTCAAGCGGCAGAAGCTGATCCTCTTCACGGTGACCGGCCTGATGGCCGCCCTCACCGGCGTCTTCTGGGCCCTGCACTACGCCAGCGCCCGCTACGACAACGCCACCGGGCTCGAACTCTCGGTCGTCGCGGCCGTACTCCTCGGCGGTATCGACTTCGACGGCGGCAAGGGCACCCTCGGCGGCGCGATCGCCGGCGTGTTCCTCCTCGGCACCCTGCAGAACGTCATGAGCCTCCAGGACGTCTCCGCCCAGTCGCAGATCGTCGTCACCGGCGTCCTGCTCGTCCTCTCCGTGCTCGGCCCCCGGGTCGCACGCCAGATCTCCGTCGCCAGGGCCGGCCGCAGAGCCGCCTCGGCGCCGGTCACCAAGGCGCCCACTCCAGCCCCCTGACGGCTGGGCCCCCACCGCCGACCCCCGCACCGCACACCCGCCCGCCCCTCCGTATCAAAGGACCCCTCATGCGCAAGGCAACCCTCCGCCGTTCCTGTGCGGCGCTCGCCGCCGTCACCTCCTTCGCCCTCGGCGTCACCGCCTGCGGCGGCACCACGAAGAGCGACGTCAAGGACGACTCCGCCTCCGCACAGGCCACCGGCAAGGCCGACCCCAACGCCGAACTGAAGAAGGGCCTGACCGTCGGCTTCCTGCCGAAGCAGGTCAACAACCCGTACTTCACCTCCGCGGACAAGGGCGGCGAGACGGCGCTGAAGGAGCTGGGCTCCAGCTACAAGGAGGTCGGCCCGTCCAGCGCCACGGACACCTCCGGCCAGGTCACCTACGTCAACACGCTCACCCAGCAGCAGGTCGACGCGATGGCCGTCTCCGCGCAGGACCCGGGCGCCCTGTGCCCCGCGCTCAAGCAGGCCATGAGCAACGACATCAAGGTCGTCACCTACGACTCCGACACCAAGCCGGAGTGCCGCAACGCCTTCGTCTCGCAGGCCAGCGCCGAGGACCTCGGCCGCACCGAGGTCCAGCTGCTCGCCGAGCAGATCGGCTACAAGGGCGAGATCGCGATCCTGTCCGCCGCGCAGACCGCGACCAACCAGAACACCTGGATCGAGTTCATGAAGGACGAACTCAAGGACCCCAAGTACAAGGACATCAAGCTCGTCAAGGTCGCCTACGGTGACGACGACGCCCAGAAGTCCTTCCAGCAGACCCAGGGCCTGCTCCAGGAGTACCCGAACCTGAAGGGGATCATCTCCCCGACCACGGTCGGCATCAAGGCCGCCGCCCAGTACCTGTCGGGCTCCAAGTACAAGGGCAAGGTCAAGCTGACCGGCCTCGGCACCCCCAACGACATGCGCAAGTACGTCAAGGACGGCACGGTCGAGGGCTTCGAGCTGTGGGACCCGGCGAAGCTCGGCGAGCTGGCCGCCCGCACCGCCGTGGCCCTGGTCTCCGGCCAGATCACCGGCAAGGAGGGCGAGACCTTCACCGCCGGTGACATGGGCGAGTACACCATCGGCAAGGACGGCGTCATCAGCCTCGGCAAGCCCACGGTGTTCAACAAGGAGAACATCGACAAGTTCAACTTCTGATCACCGCAGCCGAGTTACAGCCACCCCCCTCACCCCCCAGGAGCGGTATCTCATGCAGCGCGTCTGCTTCCTCCTCAAGGTCCGCCAGGACCGGATCGACGAGTACCGCGAGCGGCACGCCGCCGTGTGGCCGGAGATGCTCGAAGCACTCTCGGCCACCGGCTGGCACAACTACTCCCTCTTCCTGCGCGACGACGGCCTGCTCGTCGGCTACCTGGAGACCGAGGACTTCCAGGCCGCGCTCGCCGGCATGGAGGCCGCCGAGGTCAACGCCCGCTGGCAGAAGGAGATGGCGCCGTTCTTCGAGTCCCTCGACGGCGCCCGGCCCGACGAGGCCATGAAGCCGCTCACCGAGGTCTTCCACCTCGCCTGAGCCCCCCGACGCAGCACCCTCCCCCCCCTCCCCACCTCGCTCGACAACGGAGTCCCCCGAGATGAAGAGACGTACGCTGCTCGGCGCCGCACTCGCCGGTGCCGTCGTGAGCCCCGCCCTCGGCGCCGCCACCGCCCGCGCCGCCGACCCCGGCCCCTCGGTCACCCAGACCGGCAACACCCTGCTCGACAGCCAGGCCATCTACTTCGTGTCCTACGACGGTCTGGTCAACAACAACGCGTTCCAGAAGAACGCCCTGCTCACCTACAAGGGCTACCAGTACGCCGTCTGGTACACCGCCGACCGCAACGCCGTCGTCGGCCGCCGCGTCCTCGGCTCCGGCACCTGGTCCACCGTCAAGGTCGGCCACACGCTGCGCTACAACGACTCCCACAACGTCATCTCCATGGGCGTCTCCAAGGTCGACGGCCGCCTCCACCTGAACATGGACTCGCACAGCGACGGCTTCACCTACGTCAAGTCCGTCGCCGGGCTCATGGACAACCCGGCCGGCCTGAGCTGGACCACGAGCCGCTTCGGCGCCCCGCAGTCCACCCTCGACGGACTCGCGCTCACCTCGCAGTTCACCTACCCGCAGTTCATCTCGATGCCCGACGGCAAGCTCCAGCTGAGCTACCGCGCCGGCATCTCCGGCAACGGCCGCAACGCCCTCGCCGAGTACAACGGCACCTCCTGGACCAACCTCGGCGAGTGGACGTCCTCCACCGGCACCTACACCAGCGAGCACGGCTCCTCGACGGCCCGCAACATGTACCTGCACGGCATCGACTACGACCGCAACGGGCGCCTGCACGCCCTGTTCACCTGGCGCGAGCAGAACAACGCCGTGATGTGCAACAGCGGCGGCATCACCAACCACGACACCGGCTACGTGTACTCCGACGACCTCGGCCGCACCTGGCGCAACAACGCGGGCGCCGTCGTCGGCACCACCGGCGGCTCCGACAAGGTCTCCGTCACCGACGCCGGCCTCGTCGTGGACGCGCTCAACCCGGACCACTCCCTGATGAACCAGGAGAGCCAGTGGACCGACTCCGCCGGCCGACCGCACGCCATCATCAGCTACGTCCCCGGCCGCTTCGGCCAGTGCACGACCAACTACGTCGCCAACCGCACCGCCAACGGCCGCGCCTTCCTCGTCCGCAAGAGCGCCTCCGGCCCCTGGACGAAGACCGAGATACCGGTGCCGCTGAACTCCAGCCAGCGCACCAAGCTGGTCATGGACAAGTACAACAACGCCTACGCGCTCTTCCCGTTCGGCCGGATCGCCGGAGCCACGGCGGCCTCCGGGCACACCGACTGGAAGATCCTGTTCGACGGGTCCGGGCTGAACGCCTTCGGCGAGGTCGTGTTCGACGAGAGCCGGATCGCCCAGGACAACGTCCTGTCCGTGATGTACCAGGTGAAGTCGAGCGGCACCACACCGTCGGCGCTCCGCGTGATCGACTTCGCCCTGCCCGCCTGACACCCCCGTACGAGGGTAACGTTCCACCTCCTGACCGGGCCGTTCGCGCGGCGGCCCGGCGGTAATGTGAACGTATGCCCGCCGCTCCGTACCTTTCTGGAGGTCCCCGTCCGATGTCGCAGTCGGTGGGTATCAAGGACGTCGCCGCCGCCGCCGGAGTCTCCGTCGGCACGGTCTCGAACGTCATCAACCGGCCGGACTCGGTGGCCTCCGGCACCCGGGCCCGTGTGCTGGCCGCCATCGACCGCCTCGGCTACGTCCGCAGCGAGTCGGCGCGCCAGCTGCGGGCCGGGCGGAGCCGCATCATGGGGCTGCTCGTGCTCGACATGGGCAACCCCTTCTTCGTCGACGTCGCGCGCGGTGCCGAGCGGGCCGCGCGCGACGCCGGACTCGGCGTGATGGTCTGCAACAGCGCGCAGAGCGCGGGGGAGGAGTCCGAGTACCTCTCGCTCTTCGCCGAACAGCGCGTGCGCGGGGTGCTGCTGACCCCCGCCGACGCCACGGGACGCAACATCGCGGCGTTCCGCCGCCACGGCATCCCCTTCGTCCTCGTCGACCGGGTCGCCGAGGGCACCACCGAGTGCTCGGTCTCCGTCGACGACGTCGCGGGCGGTGCCCTCGCCGTGCGTCACCTGGTGGACGCGGGGCACCGTTCCATCGCGTACGTCAGCGGACCGGCCGGTCTCAACCAGGTCCGCGACCGCCGTACGGGTGCCCTGAACGCCCTGCAGGAGGCGGGACTCGGCCCCGAGGCCCTGCGGGAACTGCCCACCGAGCGCCTCGACGTGGCCGCCGGCCGGGACGCGGGCGCCCGCCTCCTCGGCCTCGCCGACCGCCCCACCGCCGTCTTCTGCGCCAACGACCTGCTCGCCCTCGGTGTGCTCCAGGCCATGTACGCGGCCGGGGTGAGCGTCCCCGGCGACCTCGCCATCGTCGGCTACGACGACATCGAGTTCGCCGCCGCGGCCGCCGTCCCCCTCACCTCCGTACGGCAGCCCGCCGTCACCATGGGCGCCCTCGCCGCCGAACTCCTGCTGGAGGAGACCGAGGCCGAGACCGCGACCGTCCCGCACGAGCACCGGCGGGTCGTCCTCCAGCCGGAACTGGTCGTGCGGCGCTCCAGCCTCTCGGCGCGCTGAGCGCCCGTTCAGTAGTCGGGCACCGGCGGCGGCCGGCGTACTGAGCCCCGGTTCAGCGAGAATTTCTTGATCCACGGGGTCGGCCGGGCGGAGAATCTGTGCTGGACTGGACCACGGCCTGGAATCCGTCCGCTCAGGGAGCCCTGTTGTCCGTCAGCTACCGGCAGCCCGGTGTCGTCCTCACCGACCGCCGTTTCACCGTCCCCCTCGACCACCACGACCCGGCGGGGGAGCGGATCGAGCTCTACGCGCGCGAGGTCGTCGCGAGCGACAAGGCGGACGCCGAACTGCCCTGGCTGGTCTATCTGCAAGGCGGCCCCGGCTTCGGAGCGAACCGCTTCGTCGGCCGTGAGGCCTGGCTGGACCGGGCCCTGAAGGAGTACCGGGTGCTGCTCCTGGACCAGCGCGGCACCGGCGCCTCCACCCCCGCCAACCGCCAGACCCTTCCGCTGCGCGGCGGCCCCGCCGAACAGGCCGACTACCTGGCCCACTTCCGCGCCGACTCCATCGTCCGCGACTGCGAGGCCATCCGTCCCGAGGTCACCGGCGGCGCCCCCTGGGCCGTCCTCGGCCAGAGCTTCGGCGGCTTCTGCGCGGTCACCTATCTCTCGATCGCCCCCGAAGGGCTGAGCACCGCCGTCATCACCGGCGGACTGCCGACGCTGGACGGCCACGCGGACGACGTGTACCGCGCCGCCTACCCGCGCATCGAGCGCAAGGTCGCCGCGCACTACGCCCGCTACCCGCAGGACATCGAGCGGGTCCGCCGGATCGCCGAGCACCTCCTGGAACACGAGATCGTGCTGCACGGCGGTCACCGGCTCACCGTCGAGGCCTTCCAGTCCCTCGGCATCCTCCTCGGCCGCGGTGACGGCAGCCACCGGCTGCACTACCTGCTGGAGGACGCCTTCGTCCGCACCCCGCAGGGCCCCGCGCTCTCCGACGCGTTCCAGGAGGCGGTCCAGGGCCTGCTCTCCTTCGCCGGGCACCCCCTGTACGCCCTCGTCCACGAGGCCTGCTACGGCCAGGGCGAACGGCCCACCGCCTGGTCCGCCGAGCGGGTGCGCGCCGAGTTCCCGCAGTTCGACGCCGCCAAGACGCTCACCGGCGACGGGCCGGTCCTGTTCACGGGTGAGTCCGTCCACCCCTGGACGTTCGCCACCGACCCGGCCCTGCGCCCCCTGAGCGACACCGCCGAGGCACTGGCCGCCCGCACCGACTGGGCCCCGCTGTACGACCCGGCCCGCCTCGCCGCCAACGAGGTCCCGGTCGCCGCCGCGATCTACCACGACGACATGTACGTCGACACCGCCCACTCCCTCGCGACGGCCCGCTCGATCCGGGGCCTGCGCACCTGGGTCACGGACGAGTTCGAACACGACGGCGTACGCGCCGGGGGCCCGAGGGTGCTGGACCGGCTGCTGGCGCTGACCCGCGACGAGGAGTGAACACGAGCCGGCCGTCCGCGCCCCGGGTTACCGTGCCGGTATGACCGAGCCGCAGCAGGACCAGCTCAAGCCCCTGCCCGACGACTGGCGGCGCGCCCTCGCCGTCGTGGCCCACCCGGACGACCTCGAATACGGCTGCTCGGCGGCGATCGCCGCGTGGACCGACGCGGGCCGTGAGGTCGCGTACGTCCTGGCGACCCGCGGCGAGGCAGGGATCGACACGCTGGAGCCCGCGCTGTGCGGCCCGCTGCGGGAGCGGGAGCAGCGGGCGAGCGCGGCCGTCGTGGGTGTGTCGGTGGTCGAGTTCCTCGACCACCGGGACGGCGTCGTCGAGTACGGGCCCGCGCTGCGCCGGGACATCGCGGCCGCGATCCGCCGGCACCGCCCGGAACTGCTCATCACCCTCAACCACCGCGACACCTGGGGCGGCGTCGCCTGGAACACCCCCGACCATGTGGCGGTGGGGCGTGCCACGCTCGACGCCGCCGGGGACGCCGGGAACCGCTGGATCTTCCCCGAACTCGTCGAACAGGGCCTGGAACCCTGGGACGGCGTCCGCTGGGTCGCCGTCGCCGGCTCCTCCAGCCCCACCCACGCGGTCGACGCCGGCCCCGGCCTCGAACGCGCCGTCGCCTCCCTCCTCGAACACCGCACGTATCTGGAAGTGCTGACGAAGGACGACCCCGAGACGTACGTGCGCGACTTCCTCACCGGCGTCGCCCGGACCACGGGGGAGCGGTTCGGCGGCAGACCGGCCGTCGCCTTCGAGGTGTTCGCCCGCTGACGGGGAGAGCGACGGCGGCTCGTTAGGGTGAACCGTATGGAACAGAGATCCGGAGAAGCCCTCGATCCGCTTGCCCTGAGTGATCTGCGCGCGGACTGCGGCAGCTGCTTCGGCCTGTGCTGTGTCGCCCTGCCCTTCGCCCGCTCGGCGGACTTCGCCGTCGACAAGCCGGCGGGCAAGGCGTGCGGCAACCTCCGGGACGACTTCCGGTGCGGTGTCCACGACCGGCTGCGGACCGAGGGGTTCAGCGGCTGCACCGTCTACGACTGCTTCGGTGCCGGGCAGAAGGTCTCGCAGGGCACGTTCGGCGGCGAGAGCTGGCGCGCGGGCGGTCGCGAGCACGCCCGGCTCATGTTCGACGTCTTCCCGGTCGTCCGTCAACTCCACGAACTGCTCTGGTACGTGACCGAATCGCTGACCCTCCCCGCCGCCCGCCCCCTGTACGCCGACCTGCGCCGCGCGCTCGACGAGACCGAGCGGCTGACCGGGCGGACGGCCGAGGAGCTGGCGGAGCTGGACGTCGCCGCGCACCGGCAGGACGTCAACGCCCTGCTGCTGAAGGTCAGCGACCTCATGCGCGCGGGCGCCGGACGCAAGCGGAACCGGCGGGGAGCGGACCTCATCGGCGCCCGCCTCAAGGGCGCCGACCTGCGCCAGGCCAACCTCCGTGGCGCCTACCTCATAGCCGCCGACCTGACCGGCGCCGATCTGCGCGGCGCGGACCTGATAGGCGCCGACCTCCGCGACGCCGACCTCACCGGCGCGGACCTGACCGGCGCCTTCTTCCTCACCCAGCCCCAGCTCAACGCGGCACGCGGCACCGCCGGCACCCGGCTGCCGACCTCAGTCACCCGCCCCGGCCACTGGACGACGTGACCGCCGCTCCACGTTCAGCCGCAGCCCCTCCGGCATCAGGGTCAGCCGTTCCGCCACCCGCAGCCGGTACCCCGGCTCCGGGCTCAGCTCGTACCGGCGCAGCAGCAGGCCCAGCACCAACGTGGCCTCGTGCAGCGCAAACTGGCGGCCGATGCAGGCCCGGGCCCCCGTGCCGAACGGCTTGAACGTGTGCGGTGCCCGCGAGCGCACCGCCGCCGCGTCGAAGCGGTCCGGGTCGAACCGGTCGGCGTCGGCGCCCCACACCTCCGGGTCCCGGTGCAGCATCGCGGTCAGCACCAGCGCCCAGGCGCCCCGCCGCATCGGATGGACCCCGCCCAGCACGGTGTCGGCGCGGGCCTCCCGGGAGAAGGCGGGCGCCGTCGGCCACAGCCGCAGCGCCTCGTCGAGCACCCGCCGCACGTACCGCAGCCGGGCCACCTGCTCGTAGCCGGGCCGCGCGGTGTCGCCCCAGACCCGGTCCACCTCGGCGCGGGCGCGGGTCGCGAGGTCGGGGTGCCGGGCGAGGTAGTGCAGGGCGAAGGACAGGGCGCCGGACGTGGTCTCGTGCCCGGCGACCAGGAAGGTGATGACCTGCCGTCGGACGTTCTCGGCGGACAGCCGCTCCCCGGTCTCCGGATGCGACGTCTCCAGCATCCGGTCGAGCAGATCGCCGTCACCACGGCCACCCGGGTGGCCGCGACCGGACGCCTGCCGCGCCCGCACCACCGAGTCGACCGTCTCGTTCAGGAACGCCATGTCGGCCCGGTTGCGCCGGGCGGCGCCGCGCAGCAGCGGCATCAGCGGGTCGGGGACGATGTTGCGGCGCTGCGCGTACGTCAGGGTGCCGACCATCGCGGCGACGAAGGGGTGCGGCCGGTCGCGCTCGAAGGAGCCGAAGTCATGGCCGAAGCCGGTGCGGGCGATCGTCTCCAGCGTCAGCTTGGTCATGTCGCCGGGCACGTCCACGGCGCTGCCCGCCGCCCCTGCCCGGTCCCAGTGCTCCATCAGCCGCTCGGCGACGTCGAGCATCATCGGGTGGTAGCCGGCCATGGCCTCCCGGCTGAAGCCCGGAGCCAGGACGTCGTGCGCGAGCTGCCAGTTGGGCTCGTGGTTGTACGCCGTGAAGAGTCCGTCCCCGGCCACCGGGCGCAGATTGGCGACGCCGACGCCCACGTGCTTGGCGAACCGTGACTCGTCCGCCATCTCGGCCGCGAGCGCGGCACCCCCGACGAAGACGACCTCCTTGCCGAACGCCTTCCGCCGGAAGATCGGCCCGAGCCGCCGCCCCAGGCGCACGGACTCCTGCACCGGAGTCCGCACGTTCGTGCCCAGCGCGTCGCCGATGACGGGGATCCGGTACGGCGGGTGCGGTATGCGGCGCAGTTCGGGCCAGCCCAGCTCGGCGCTGCGGAATCCCCTCACCGCCGTGGGCCCTGTCGTCGCCGTCATGACCACACCTCCCTCGCGCGCACGCCTCGGCGAAGCCACCGCGTGGCTGTTGTACTCGGGTTCAATAGCGGCATCAGTCTCGTCCCGCTGTTGAACCCACGTCAAGTAAAGTGACGGCATGGCAGCCAGGCAGGGAGAGCGCCCCCGTCGCCGGCTCAGCACCGAGGAGCGGCGGGAGCAACTGCTCGCGGTCGGGGCCCGGCTCTTCTCGGAGAGCCCGTACGACGACGTGTGGATCGAGCAGGTGGCCGAGATCGCGGGTGTCTCCCGCGGGCTGCTGTACCACTACTTCCCGAACAAGCGGGTCTTCTTCGCGGCGGTCGTGGAGCGCGAGAGCGAGCGGATGCTGCGGATCATGACCCCCGCCCCCGGGGGCTCGGCGCGCGAGCGGCTGGCCAACGGGCTCGACGCGTTCCTCGCGTACGTCGAGGAGCACGCCCACGGCTTCCGGGCCTTCCACCGCTCCGACGCCACCGGTGACCAGACCGTGCGCAAGGTCTACCAGCGGGCGCTGGCCTCCCAGGAGGCCCAGATCCTGGCGGCCCTGGCCTCGGACGCGGAGTTCGCGGCGGCGCTCGACGGGCGGCCGGAGATGCGGCTGGCCGTGCGGGGCTGGCTGTCGTTCACCACGGCCGTCTGTCTGGAGTGGCTGAGGGGCTCGGAGTTGTCCCGGGAACAGGTGCGGGACCTGTGTACGCGGGCCCTTTTCGGGGTGCTCGTGCCCTGAGCGGGTGCCCCGGCCGGTTCGCCGCGGCGAACGAAAAGTCCATGGACTGCCGGACGGTGGTTGGCGTACGCCCCGATCTTCGATAGGTTAGGCAAGGCTTACCTAATGGAGGTTTGGGATGGGTGACCGTCACACCTGGACGGCCGCGCCCGCCGCGGCGGAGCGTGCCCGCTCGGTGCTCGCGGCGGCGTGGTCCTGCGCGGTGACCGCCGAAGGCGGCCGCGAGGAGTTCGTCGGCGCGCACAGCGTCACGGAGGACGGCCGGGTGATCCTGTGCGTCCCCGAGGACAGTACGCTCGTCGCCGCCGCGATCTGCGCACCGCGCGGCGAGCCGTCCGCCGTGCTGGAGTTCGCCGATGTCGCGCCCGTCCCCGTGCGCAACCGGATCCGGGCCCGGCTCTGGATCGCCGGCTGGTTCGCGCCCAAGGACGGCGACCTGGAGTTCAAGGCGACCCGCATCGTGCTGCGCGAGCCGTCGGGGGCGGTCGTGGTCGACCTCGACGAGTTCGCCGCCGCCGCGCCGGACCCCCTGGCCACGGCCGAGTCCCGGCTGCTGACCCACCTCGCCGACGCCCACCCGGACGCCGTCGAACGCCTCACCCGGCTCGTCCCCCACGACAGCCTGCACGGCGCCGTACGCGTCCAGCCGCTCGCCGTCGACCGGCACGGACTGACCCTGCGCATCGAGCGGGCCCGCGGCAACGGCGACGTACGCCTGACGTTCCACAAGCCCGCCGACGACATGGCACAGCTCACCGAGCGGATGCACATCCTGCTCTCGCAGGCGAGCGCCGCGTCCTGCCCGCGCGCCCTACAGCGGCAGCGCACAGACGGCGACGGGTGACGCGAACGGCGCGCCCGCGCGCCGCAGTTCACCGCTGCCCGCGTCCACCTCGAAGACGCTGACCGCGCTCGACCGCTGGAGCGCCGCGAACAACAGGCCGCCGTCCGGCGACAGGGCGATCTGGCGCGGGAAGTCCCCGCCGACCGGCACGGTGTCCAGCAGCCTCAGCCGGGCGCCGTCCGCCTCGACCGCGTAACGCGTCAGACTGTCGTGCCCCCGGTTGGCGAGGTACGCGTACGCGCCGTCCGGCGTCACGACGAACTGCGCCGGGTAGTTGGTGCCCGACCCCGTGCCCGTGGGCTGCGGCGGGCCCGGCGAGAGCCGCCCGCGGTCGGGCTCGTAGGCGCAGACCACGACTGTGTTGTCGACCTCGTTGGCGAGATAGGCGTACCGGCCCTCGGGATGGAACGTCAGGTGCCGGGGCCCCGCACCCGGGCTGACGCTCGCCCGGGAGACCTCGGTGAGCGTGCCCCGGGACTCGTCCAGCCGGTAGGTGTAGACCGTGTCGGTGCCCAGATCGACGGCGAGGACATGACCGCCGTCGGGGCTCGTGACGATCTGGTGCGCGTGCGGCCCGTCCTGGCCGGGGCCCGGCGCCGGAGCGCGGTGCACCACCAGGTCCGTGCGCTCGCCCAGCGCGCCCGACTCCTCGACGGGGTGCACGGCGACACTGCCCGAGCCGTAGTTCGCGCTCAGCAGCCACCGCCCGCTCGGGTGCACCGACAGATGACAGGGCGCCTCGCCGCCGCTGCTCCGGGTGCCGAGGACCTTGCGGTCGGACAGCCGTATGGCGGTCACTCCGCCCTCCGGCCGCTCGTTCACGGCGTACAGCGTCCGGCCGTCCGGGTGGACGGCGAGGTACGACGGGTCGCCGACCCCGGTGATCGTCCCCTCGCCGGTGACACGGCCGCTCCGGGCGTCGTACGTCGCCACGCCGATGCCTTTGCCGCCGCCCTCGACCGACGTGTACGTGCCGATGTAGAGCGGCCGGGGCCCGGTGCGGGTGGGGGAGGGCGAGGCGGTCGCGGACTCGGTGCCCGACCCGGCGCCGGCCTCCGCCGAGGGGGCCGTCGGGGCGTTCGACGCGGGGGAGGGCGACGCGGGCCCGGACGTCCCGTCGGACCCCGAGCAGCCCGCCAGGGCAGCCGCTCCCGCTCCCGCCAACAGCCCCAGGGCGCGGCGCCTGCTCCAGCCGCCCCGGTCCCCAACCGTCTCGCTCGTCATTCGTGCACCTCGGGTGTCGGTTCTCTCGGCTGTCACCACCTTGACGGGTACGGGCGCCCCGGCGCAAAGCCGAAGGCGGGCGTCGCGCGCCGTGCGAAACCCGCCGTTCGTCCGTGCGCGGGCGGTCGGGGCCGCCCGCGCACGCCGCCGGTCTCTCCCGCCGGTGCCCTACCAGTCGCCGTCCTGGATCGGCTTGCCCGGAGCGTCACCGAGCGGCTTGACCTGGCCGGGGGCCGGTGCCTGCCACGGATCGAGGTCGTCGCCGAGCCAGTCACCGACGGGCTTCACGGTGCCGAGGGCGTCGGCCGGGGCGAGGTCCTCGGCGTCGTTGTCGTAGTACTCGAACCACGGGAGCCCGGCGCGGGTGTACGCCGCGCGGTCCACGGGCGACGGCGGTGGGGCCTCCCCGGTGATGCGGCGCCACTCGGGCGGGGTGACCAGGTGCACGAAGACCCGCCCGGCCGGCTGCTCGGCCCAGCTGCCGCGCGGCCAGGTGTCCCGGTAGACCTCCTGCCGCATCGACCCGCCGACCCCGAGACCCATCGCCGCAGGCGCCCGGGGCGGGGCCGCCGGAGCACTGCGCTGCGGGGCCGCGGCCGGCGCCGCCATCGGGTACGCGGCCCCCGGAGGCATCGGCCCGCCACCCGGCGCGGGCGGCAGGGGAGCCCCGGTGGCCGGGGGCGGCATCGGCACGGCACCCGGCGGCGGCATCGGGACGGGGCCCGTGCCGGCGAAGAGCGTGGTGGTGGCGAGCCCACCGAGCCCGCGCTCGGCCTCGGCGCGCAGCCGCTCCTCCTCCCGCCACACGGCCAACTGCTCGTCGTTCAGCGGGAACGACTGCAGCTGCACCCCGCCGAACACCTCCTCGCCGGTGACCTGGCCCTCGACCGTGGCACCGAGCCCCAGGGGGACGGCCACGAACTGCCGGACCGTGCCCTTGCCGGAGTTGATGCCGTCCAGCCACGGCTGACGCGGGAGGACGACGTAGTTCTGCGGATCGCGGGCGAGCGCGCCGGTCCACGGCTTGCCCGACACCGCGCACACCTTGCCCACGCCGACCTGGAGCGCGGCCGGTTCCGTGGAACCGCCGAAGTGCAGCCACATCGCCTCGCGCAGATACACGGGGAGCATCACGCCGCCGCGTGCCCGCATCTCCGGGGAGGTGGTGTGCGGGTAGTCCTCGACCCGGCGGATCGGAAAGTCGCCCAGACCGGGCGGGAGTTGGTGCGTGCCCTGCTCCGGCAGGCGCAGGGTGCGGATGAACCGCACCCGTACCCCGCCCGGCAGGCGCAGTGTGGTCCCGTCGATCCGCACGGTGCCTTCGGCCATTCCGTACGCTCCCCTCGTCGTCACGTCGTGCCTGGTCCCCCGGCAGGACGACGCGGCTACGACGTCCTGCGGTCCGGCGTCACTTAGCACGTCCGACGAGGCCGGACCGGTTCCGCCGACGGGGGCGCACGATGCGTACGCGGTCGCGCAGACGGGTGAGCCGGGGGGAGCGCTCGCGCTGTTCACGGGTGCAGCGGTCGAGCTCCTCCAGCAGCCGCTGGGAGCGGTGCTCGGTGTCCAGCTCGTCCAGCATGCGGTTGACCTCCGTCAGCACGGCACCGTGCAACTGCCAGTGGCTCGGGTCGCGCTGGACGTCCTCCAGGAGCAGCTGGGCGAGCTTGTCGCGGGTCGCGACGGCCGTCGACAACTCGGCGGCGAGCCGGTCCTCCGCGGACTCGGCGCTGCGGCTGACGTCGGTGGTGACCAGCACGGCGAAACTGACCACCGCGTCGCCGATCTCGGCGAGCAGCCGCTCGATGGCGGCCCCCGCCTGCGCGGAGAACAGCGGACTCGGCTCCCGCTCCTTGGCGAGGTCGGTGAGGGTACGGGCCAGCACCCGCAGGACCACCGTGCAGATCTCCAGCGTGTCCAGGCCGGTGCGCAGCACCACCCGGTGCAGCAGGCCCTCCCGGACGCGCGGATTGAGCTTCAGACTGTCCTCCGCCTGCTTGAGGGCCGCGTCCACCTCGACGATGTCGAAGTCGAGCTCCCGGGCCTCGTGCAGCCGGGCCGCCGCGGCCTCCGCCGGGGTGCGGCCCGCGGCCTCCTCGCCGACCCGTATCATCAGCCGCCGCATCCGCCGGGCCAGGTCCTCGATGGACTCACCGGCCGCCTCCACCCAGACCGGGGGCGCGAGCAGCAGGTTGAAGGCGAGTCCGACGACCGCGCCGATCAGGGTCTCCAGGACCCGCGCCCAGGCCGTGTCGCCGACCCGGGTGACGCCGAGCACCAGCATGGCGCTGATCGCCACCTCGGGCACGAACTCGCTCACCCGCACCAGATGCCCCACCGCGAGCGAGGCCAGGATGATCAGGGCGAGGCTCCACCAGGTGAGGCCCACCAGGACACTGAAGCCGATGGCGATGACGACGCCGGCGACCACCGAGTTCACCCGGCGGATGCCGGTGGTGAGGGTGGAGTAGAGGGTCACCTGCACGACCAGGAGAGCGGTCAGCGGAGCCGTCAGGGGCGCCGCCTCCGAGCTGAGTTGCAGGGCCACCACATAGGCCACCGTGGCGGCCGCCGCCGACCGCACCGACTGGACGATCACCGGGTCCTGTCGCCACTTCGCGACCCGGGTGTCGATCAGGCCCCACACATCACGTACGTCTCGCATCCTTGCGCTGTTCCCGTTCCGCCGCTCCTCCGAACTCCTGACCGAAGACAGTAGTCACCTGGGTGAGGGGGTACGAGGGCGGGAGACCACGAGGTCAGGGGGGCTCAGTCGTAGAGCTTCTCCAGGAAGGCGGACAGGTTGCCCACCGTCCGGGCTATCTGCTCCTCCACGGTGAGGCTCTCCTCGAACCGGCTTCCGGCGTCGAGGGCCTTCTTGCCGCGCACGTAGAGCGAGCACGCGAGGTCGGCGCAGAGGTACACGCCGACCGAGTTCCCCTCGCGCCCGGCCGTGCCCGCCTTCCGCGCCGTCATCAAGGAGACGCCGCCGCCCGGATGCGTCGTCAGACACACCGAGCACATGCTGCGGTGCAGGAACCCGCGTCGCGCGGAGGGGAGCCGCAGGGTGACGCCGACGAGTCCGCCCTCGCGCTCGGCGACCAGATAGCTCCGATCGGGTGCCCCCGGATCCCGCCAGCCGAGGAAATCCAGATCCGCCCACGACCGCTGCTCGAGATCACGGGGCACGAAGATCCTCTTCGCCTCCCCCTTCGAGCAGTTGACGAACGAGGTGCGGATGTCCTGCTCGGTGAGCGTCTTCATGACGGGCCTTCTCCGGTGAGGGTGGGGTGACGACGATCGGATCAGAACCTAGGAGCACTAGGTTTTCACCTAAGGTACGCGGAATCCTCGGGAGGGGCCAATGGTTTTGGGCTCGACGGAGCCACTCGGTCGGCGCGACGGTGGCGCACCGGCGAAGGTCAGCCGCTCACTGCCCGCAGGGCCCCCGGCCTGACGCCGTTGAGACGGTCCAGCGCGGTGGCCGTGGCCTGGTCGGCCGGCAGATGCACCACCAGGCGACGGCCCTCGTCCGCGAGCACGAGCGTCTCGTACGACAGGCGCAGGCGACCTGCCTCGGGATGCTCGACCACCTCGAGCCCGAAACGGGAGGGCGGGGCCGGAACAGCGGCGAGCCGGTCGCTGAACGGCGCCCCGGCCGCCGCCGTCAACTCGTCGGCCAGGACGGCGACATGAGGGTCGTGCAGTGAGGACTCGTTGCGCAGATGGGCGACCTGCTCGTCGGCCACCCGGTCCCGCCCGGGGACACCCTGCGCCTGCGCTCCGGCCAACGGCTGCTGGTGGTCGGCGCGAGCGGCGGCGTCGGCAGTACGGCGGTCCAGCTGGCCCACGCCTGGGGCGCTCATGTCACCGCCATCGCCGGCGCCGCCAACGCCGCGTTCTGCCGCGAACTCGGCGCCGACGTGGCCCTGGACTACGCCACCACCCCACCGAGCGCCCTCAAAGGGCAGTTCGACGCCATCCTCGACTGCCACGGTTCCTCGGTCCGCGACTACCGACGCGCCCTCCGCCCCGGCGGTCGCATCGCCTCGCCCTCCGCCGGCGCCATACCCTTCGCCCTGCTGTCCCTCGTCCTGCCCGGTCCGCGCGTACGCCTGCTCATGGCCAGCCCTCGACGCGCGGACCTGGAAACCCTCGCCGATCACGTCGACAAACAAGACCTGCGTCCGGTCATCGAGCGCGTGTACCCCCTGGACGAGATCCAGGACGCCCACCGCGCCACCGAAACCGGCCATGCCCGAGGCAAACGCGTCATCCGCCTCGTGTAACGCCTGGTACCCCAGGGCTGGATCTGATCCAGCCGCGCCGGCCGCCTCCGGTGCCGAACTCGCCCCCGCCGTCCGCTACTTCGGCCGTGACGCACCGGACGCGGACTTCCTGCCCACCCACCTGGCAGAGTGGGCCCGCACGCGCAGTTCGACGAGGGGGATCGCAGTGGACGGAACGGAACGCGCGCGGCTGGTCCTCACGGCGGCGGGGCTGCCGCCGGAGAGCCTCGCCGAGCGGAGGCCGCTCACCGGTGGCACGTACAACACGGTCGAGGAACTGCGCCTCACCGACGGCACCCGGCTCGTCCTCAAGGTCCCCCCGCCGCCCACCACGCCCGGTCTGGCCCACGAGCGCGAACTCCTCGGCGCCGAGGCCACGTTCTGCCGGGCCGCAGCGACCGTCGACGTCCCCGTTCCGCGCGTGGTCGGGGCCGCCTTCGACGAGAGCGCGCCGGCGGGCCGCCACCTCCTCCTCACCCACTGCCCCGGCACCGGATGGGACGGTCCGCTCACCGGCGGGGACGAAGCGCTACGACGGGAGTTGGGTGGCCTGGTCGCCCGGCTGCACCGGGTCACCGGACCCGGTCACGGCTATCCCACCGGCGCCCTCGGCCCCCTCGCCCCCGACTGGCGCACCGCGTTCACCACCATGTACGAGGCCGTCCTCGACGACGCCCACCGGTTCGGCGCCTGGCTGCCCCGCCCCCTGGACGAGGTGGCCCGAACGGCGAAGTCCGCGTACGACGCCCTCGACGAGGTGACCGTGCCGCGACTGGTCCACTTCGACCTGTGGCCGGGCAACATCCTCGTGGAGCGGGGCGACCCCGCGCGCGTGGGCGGCCTCATCGACGGCGAGCGCATGTTCTGGGGCGACCCGGTCGCGGACTTCGTCTCGCTGGCACTGCTGGGGGACGTCCGGCACGACACCGACCTCATGACCGGGTATCAAGAGGCGGGCGGCGTCGCCGAGTTCACGCCGTCGGCGGCCCGGCGGTACGCCCTCTACCGCAGCTACCTCGACCTGATCATGCTGGTGGAGACGGTGCCGCGCGCCATCGACGGCGACGACCTCGCATGGCGGCGGGAGCAGGTGGCACCGCACCTGACGGCCGCCCTGGACGAACTGGCCGAGAGCGCCTGACACCGCGTGTTTGAGTCGATCAGGTCGAGGTACCCGCGCGCGGTGCACGACAGCAGGAAGGAGCACGCCGTGGACGAACACCGCCTGGAGGGTCCCGGCGAGCAGCCGGACCCCATACCGAGGGACATGCCCGACCAGCAGGCGACCGAGGGCGAGGACCCGTGGGAGGCGGCGCCGACGCGTGCCGCCGACGACGACCGGGACGAGGACACCGGCGACGAGGCCACCGACGTGCCCGACACGGACGAGGCCGGGACCGGTCGGCAGGGCGCCCCGCGATCGGGCTCCGCCAACCCCGAGCAGCCCGTCCCCGACGAGCCCTCCGGCTGACCCACGCCGCCCGGCCCCTCGGCCGTGTGCTGCCCGCGAAAATCTGGCCCTGCGAGGACTCGGCGCCTCCCCGGTGGGACCCGGGGAGGCGCCGTCATGTCCGGGACGTATGTCCGTGACATCCGTGCCCGGAGCGACCGCCGTACTCAGCCGACCTTCCGCCCCCGCAGCGGTTCCGTGTCCGCCCCGGCCCCCTGCCGCAGCCCCTCCAGGAACTCCTCCAGCACTTCCACCGCCGTGCGCTCGGGCCGCCAGCGCAGCTCGTCGCGGGCCTTCGTGCAGTCCATGAGCGGCAGCCGCAGCACGGCGTCGAAGAGGTGCGGCGAGGCCGGCAGCAGCCGGAGGTTCCACGCGGCGGCGATCGCCGAGCGGGCCGCGACCCGGGGCAGTCGCACCGGACGGGACCCCAGCACCTCGCTGAGCAGCTCCGCGTCCACGGGCGACTCCGCCGCGAGGTTGAATGCCCCGCGGGCGTCGGAGTGCAGGGCCAGCCGATAGGCCCGGGCGGCGTCGTCGGTGTGCAGGGCCTGCACCTTCAGCCCGGGGATGTCGGGCAGGAACGGCAACAGGTCGGGCCGGGCCAGCTGCCCCGGCAGGAAACGCCCGCCGAAGATACGGCGCTGCTCGCTCGCCGACTCCCGCTTGAACAGGAACGCGGGCCGCATCCGCACCACCCGCACCCCGGGGTGCTCGTGCTCGAAGGAGTCCAGGGCCCGCTCCAGATACGCCTTCTCCCGGCAGTACGCGGCGTCCGGCCAGCCGTGCGTCGGCCACGACTCGTCGACGGCGCGGCCCTTCGGCCCGGGGGAGTAGGCGCCGACCGACGAGGCGTGCACCAGCGTCGGGACCTTGGCCGCCGCGACCGCCTCGAAGACCCGGATGCTGCCCAGCACATTGGTCCGCCAGGTCGCGGCCGGATCATGCGTCGGCTGGAACGCCCAGGCGAGATGGACGACCGCGTCCGCCCCCTCGAACTCCTTGACCAGATCTGCCTGCTCGGACCCGACGTCCACGGCCGACCAGTCCGTCTTCGCGGGGGACCAGTCGGGGACCCGCCGGGCCAGTCCCCGTACCCGGTCGACCCGCGCGTCCTCCGCGAGCAGCCGCACCAGGCTCGTCCCCACATTGCCGGTGGCGCCAGTGACCACGATCCTGCCGCTGGATTCTCCGTTCACCGCGGACTCCTCTCGCGCACGTCGATTCCTCCGGAGCCGCCCACGAGTACCCGGCCCCGGAGGATGCACGCGGCCACTACCGGCCACACCGGCGGTGCACGTGGAAAAGGAGAAGCCCCGACCGGGACGGGGGAATCGCGGTCGGGGCGGTCTGTGTGTGGGTGCGGATGGCGGTCGCCTCTCGGCGAAAGGCTCCACAGGGCTTCAGCCGAACGATCGTCCCTGTGGGCAATAGGTGAGGCCCGGGGACACTGTCCCATCCACACCCACGGTTGGTTCAACGGGAAAGTACCAGCGGGTGTTCCTTCCGTATCCGGACAATGCCGGTGATCTGCGTCACGTCGCACCAGGCCCCCCAGAGCGGCTCTCACCAGGTCATTCCTCCTGGCCCAGCGGACTCTCCTCCAGGGCGGCCAGCAGATGGGCCGGATTCCGGAACACCGCCTCCGCGCCGGCCGCCTCCAGTTCGGGCCGTGGAATGCCGCCGCAGAGCACCGCCACACAGTGCACCCCGGCCCGGGCGCCCGCCCGCATGTCCCAGACGGTGTCCCCGACGAACACCGACCGCTCGGCTTCGGCCCCCGCCAGTTCCAGGGCCTGCTCGACCGGATCCGGCGCCGGCTTCCCCCGGGCCACGTCATCGGCGCTCGCCGTCGCCATGATGGCGTCGTCCGCGCCGATCGCCCGCCGCAAAGCGGCCAGCTCGGCACCGCCCGCCGAGGTCGCCAGCACCACGCTCCAGCCCTGCCCGTCCAACCGCCGCAACAGCCGCCCGGCGTCCGGCAGCGCGGGCAGCCGGTCGAAGTACGTCCCGTACAGCGCCTTGTGCGCCGCACTCAGCGCGTCCTTCTCCGCGGGGTCGAGCTCCTCGCCCAGCAGATGCGTGATCAGATCACCCGACGGCAGTCCCACCGCCCGGTGCACGTCATGCATGGCCACCTCGTGCCCGCCCTGCCGAAACGCCTCCCACCAGGCGACGACATGGAGATGATTGGTGTCGACAAGGGTCCCGTCGACATCGAACACAGCAGCCTTTTTCATGGCTCACCTTCCTGGGAGACGATCACACCCGCGCCCTGTCCTGCGGAACCTCCCGGTCCCGGGCCCACCCGAGAAGCTCCTCCACCCCCCACGTCGTCACCACCCGCCCCGCCGGCACCCCGCACTCCTCCGCCCGGGCGCACCCGTGCACCTGCCACGTCAGCTGACCCGGTGCGTGGGCGTCCGTGTCGATCGAGAACAGCACCCCCGCCTCCACGGCCCGCCGCAGCAGCCGTCGAGGCGGATCCAGCCGCTCCGGCCGGGAGTTGATCTCCACGGCCGTCCCGGTCTCCGCGCACGCCGCGAACACCGCGTCCGCGTCGAACTCCGACTCCGGCCGCCCCCGCCCGGTGACCAGCCGCCCCGTGCAGTGCCCGAGCACATCGGAGCGCGGGTCGCGCACCGCGGCGACCATCCGCCGGGTCATCGCCCGCGCGTCCATCCGCAGCTTGGAGTGCACGGAGACCACCACCACGTCCAGCCGGTCCAGCAGCTCCGGCTCCTGGTCCAGCGAACCGTCGTCGAGGATGTCGCACTCGATGCCGGTGAGCAGCCGGAACGGCGCCCATGTCTCGTTCAGCGCGGCCACCACGTCGAGCTGCTCCCGCAACCGCTCCGGGGACAGGCCACGGGCGACGGTCAGCCGGGGGGAGTGGTCGGTGAGGACCGTCCACTCGTGGCCGAGGCGCGCGGCGGTCCGGCCCATCTCCTCGATCGGGCTGCCGCCGTCCGACCAGTCCGAGTGCACATGGCAGTCGCCCCTGATCAGTTCCCGCAGGGCCGCTCCCGCGTCACCCTCCGTCAGGGGGGCCTCGGCCTCCTGCTCCAGTTTCCGCAGATAGCCCGGCACCTCCCCGGCCAGCGCCTCACGCGCCACCTGCGCGGTCTTCGGCCCGACCCCCTTCAGCGACTCCAGTGAGCCCGCGGCCGCCCGCTCGGCCACCTCGTCGGCGGGCAGCGCGCCGAGCACGGCGGCGGCCGTACGGAACGCCCGTACGCGATAGGTGGGGGCCAGGTCGCGCTCCAGCAGGAAAGCGATCCGGTCCAGGGCCTCGACGGGATCCATGGCGCCTCCTGCCTTCCGCTTCCAGCGTCGCCCAGCCCCCGGGTACCCGCACGGCGGCCGTACGATCACGGGCGAGGTCGTACGGTCCGGAGCGACCCCCGCCCGTCCTCACCCGGTCACCGGCCGCCGGACCGGCCTACCCTCGAGACATGACCGAAAGCGCGAGCCCCTACATTTCCCATCCCCGGGTCCTGGTGCTCGGGGTGCAGCCCGGTACGCCGCCGTTCCGGATCGTGGAGATCGACGGTCAGGTGGTCGGCGAGGCGAAGCGGCTGACGGACGTCCTCCAGGCGGCCGCCGCGTACGGGGTCGTCGTGCACGACCTCGACGACCCGGACCAGGTCCGCTGGGTGGGCGGCGACAAATTCACCTGGACGCCGCGCTAGCCCCCTTGGACGCGGTGCCGGTCGCCTTGCGCCGGCCCACCCGCAGGCGCTGGAGCCAGGCGCCGCGCGCTGCCTTCCGCGGAGCCGTGGCCTTGCGCTGAGCCGGTGCCTTGCGTTGCGCCGGTGCGGGCTTCGGCTTCTGCGCCCGCGCGTGGACGGCCCGGCCGAGGCGTCGGCCCAGCAGCAGATAGCCCAGCAGCGCGCCCGCCGTGTTGAGGATGACGTCGTCGATGTCGAAGGCCCGCCCGGTGACCAGCGCACCCTGCACCAGCTCGACCAGCAGCATCATCAGCGCGGTCAGCGCGGGCACGCGCAGCAGACCGCGCGCGCCGGGCGCCAGCACCGGCAGCAGGATCCCGAACGGCAGCCCCAGCAGGACGTTCCCGCCGACCTGCTTGAGCGCGTCGCGCGCGTCGGGGTGGTGCCAGTACAGCTCCAGGGAGGCGCCGGGCCGGAGGTTGCTGTGGGTGAGCGCCTCCGACGCCGGGGACGGCTGGAGGGTGATCCCGGCCAGTACCGCCCCGAATGCCACCATCGCCAGGAACGCCAGGGCCATCACCAGCAGCCGCAGGGGCAGCGGGAGCGGCCGCCGACCGCCCTCGGCCGTCGGGGCACGGCGGCTGGAGACGGTGGAACGGGAACGTGACGTGGTGCCGGCCATGCGACCCTCCCGAATTCAACTTCCCTCTGTATCAAGGCTGTTACCCCCGAAGGGGCCCGTGATGCCCGCCCGTGGGGCCCGCGCGCGAGAAAGTCGTCAGCCGGGTACCGGCGGGTTTGGGCCCGTCCTTCGGGGGCACCCGGGGCCCGAGTGACAGGGACCCGCTCCCGTTCGAGGGGCGCCGCCCGGGCGCCCGGGAGCGGTTGGGGCGTGGGAGGGCGTGGACGTACGCAGGTCACGGACGGGCCGGCGTACGACGCGCCCTCCCCGCAGCCGGGGAGGGCGCGCCGGTGTCCGGTCAGGACCCGTACGTCACCTTCACCTCCTCGAAGCCGAGCGACTTCAGCAGTCCTTCGAGCATGTCGGTGGTGTTGGCCTCGGCCCGCTCCGTCAGCTTGCTCTCCTTCGCGGCGTCCCCGATGTGCTTGACGGCGAGGCGCTGCACGGCCTGTTCGCCGTTGGGGTTGTCCGAGAACAGGTCGCCGAGGCGGTCGAGCAGGCCACGCTCCTTGGAGACGGCGTAGGAGTGCTCGGTGTCGAGGGCCGGCTTGCCGAGCTGGGCGTGCGGGAGGTCGATGGTCGCCGAGGTGCGGTCCTCGTTCATCTTCACGTCGTTCTCGCCGACCTTGCCGAGGTCGACATAGGCGTCCACGGTCCCCGCGCCCACGTACAGCGTGCGGGTGCCGCGGATCGCGTCCGGCAGGTACTTGGCGTCCTTCTCGAGGTCGACGACCACCTGGAAGTTGCCCGAGGCGGCGTCGTAACGGCTCATGTCCTGGATGGACTTCAGGAGCGTCGGCCCCGAACGGTCGTGCTCCTCGGTGCCGAACACGTCGTCCAGCCCTCCGAAGACCAGCATCCGCAGCGCGGCCAGCAGCACCACGATGAGGATGACCACGGCGGCGAGCAGCTTGGCCCAGCCGGGCACACGGGTGCGCTTGATGGACGTCGTCATGTCGACGGCCCTCCTTCCTCTTTCAACGAATGCCCTCAAAGGCACGCGGGGAACGCCGAGTTGGCGATTGTCCGGCGGGGAGCGGCCAGTAGCATGAGCCGCGCAACCCGTAATGATCATGTTCATGCGAGGAGCCGACCGTGCGTGACATCGCCGTTTTCACCGGCAGCGCCCACCCCGAACTCGCGGAGGAGGTCTGCGCGCACCTCGGGGTACCGCTGAGTCCGTCCCGGGTGAGCCGGTTCGCCAACGACTGTCTGGAGGTGCAGCTCCAGGCCAACTGCCGGGAGAAGGACGTCTTCCTGGTCCAGCCGCTGGTGGCGCCGGTGCAGGAGCATCTCGTCGAACTGCTGCTGATGTGCGACGCGGCGCGCGGGGCCTCGGCCGGCCGGATCACCGTGGTCATGCCGCACTACTCGTACGCCCGCTCGGACAAGAAGGACGCGCCGCGGATCTCCATCGGCGGGAGGCTGGTCGCCGATCTGATGGTGTCGGCGGGTGCCGGCCGGGTGCTCGCCATGACGCTGCACTCCCCGCAGGTGCACGGGTTCTTCTCGGTGCCGGTCGATCATCTGCACGCGCTGCGCGAACTGGCCGCGCACTTCCGCCGCCACGACCTGTCGCGTACGACGGTGGTGTCACCGGACCTGGGCAACGCCAAGGAGGCGGCGGCGTTCGCGCGGATGATCGGCGCGCAGGTCGCGGCGGGTGCCAAGCAGCGGTTCGCCGACGACCGGGTGAGCATCAGCTCGGTGATCGGCGAGGTCGCCGGGCGGGATGTGATCGTCCTGGACGACGAGATCGCCAAGGGCAGTACGGTCCTGGAACTCCTGGAGCGGCTGCGGGAGTTGGGGCCGCGTTCGATCCGGGTGGCGTGCACCCACGGGCTGTTCGCGGCGGGCGCCCTGAAGCGGCTGAGCGAGCAGCCCGACGTGCTGGAGATCGTCTGCACCAACACCGTGCCGGTCCCCGTGGAGGAGCGCACCGACAAGCTGAAGGTGCTCTCCATCGCCCCGGCCCTCGCGGAGGCCGTACGCCGTATCCACAACGGCGAGTCCGTCAGCGCCCTGTTCGACGCGCCGGCGGGCGGCGAGTGACGCGAGGGCTGACGGCCGGGGCGGGGTCATAACGTGCCGGACGCGGCCTCGGGCAGTTCCAGGGCCGCGTCCAGGGACGGGGCGGGCGGCAGCAGCTTGGCGAGGCCGGTGACCTTGAGGACGCGCAGGGTGAGCGGGTGGGTGCAGACCAGGCGCAGTTCGCCGTCGCGGTCGAGCACCCGCTGCCGGGCCCGGTAGAGCAGCCGCAGCCCGGAGCAGTCGAAGAACTCGACGTGCCGGAGGTCGATCACGATCCGGGCGCCGGGGCGGCCGGTCTCCGCGTCGAGCAGCGGGATGATCTCCACGGCCGCCGCGATGTCGATCTCACCGTGCAGTTCGAGCACGGAGTGGCCGCGGTCCGTGCGGACGCGCAGGTACCCGGTCGCGGGCGGTGTGGGGTCGCTCGACACGACGGCATCGCCTCCTACCGGCCTCTGTGAGGGTGTGAGGGCCAAAACCCTTCCCCGCCCTGCAAGTTACCCTCGTCAGAGTGAATTTCAGCATGTTCGATTGACATATGTCTTCGATTTCTCCGGCAAGCTGTCCGGAGTTTTGCGCAGTGCCCCCTACGACAGCGCGTGCCACGCCTTGGACAGCGCCTGGCGGAACTGGTCGGCCTGGTGCGCGGTGAGGTCGCTGATCATGCGTTCCTCCAGGTCACGCATGGGCTCGGCGTAGCGGGCGAGCAGCTCGCGCCCCTCGTCGGTCAGCAGGATCAGCAGCTCGCGCCGGTTGCGCGGATTGCGCTCGCGGCGCACGAGTCCCCGGTTCTCCAGACTGCGGACGAGATCCGCGACGGACTGGGCCGTGACGAACGAGTCGCGGGCCAGCTGGGCGGCCGAGAGCCCGTCGTGGCGCTCCAGCACCGTGAGCGACGTGTACTGCAGGGCTGTGATCCCGGCCGGCTTCACCAGCTCGTCCAGGCGCGAGCGGACAACGAGCTCGACCTGCTTGACCATGTAGAGAAGGGACGGGGGTGCCTTGGTGCCGACCATGGGGTCAGCGTAAGGCATTGACAGGAAACCTGTGTGTAATGAAACTGCGAACCAACAGGATTCCTGTTGGTTGAAAACTTGGCGATCATCGCTGGACAAGGCTGGGGAGTGGACCATGACGACCACCTTCGAGAACGGGCCCGGGCGGCTGTTCATCGGTGGACAGTGGCGTGAGGCGGCCGACGGAGCACGCGCCGACGTGATCGACCCGTCCACGGGCCAAGTGGTCACGACGGTCGCGGAGGCGGGCCTCGCCGACGTCGACGCCGCCGTACGCGCCGCGCGCGAGGCATTCGACAGCGGCACGTGGTCCGGGCTGAGCGGCCGGGAGCGCGGCCGGATCCTGAACCGCGTGGCCCAGCTCATCCGGGAGAACGCCGACGAGATCGCGGCCATCGAGAGCCGGGACGTCGGCAAGCCCATCACCCTGGCCCACGCGGTCGACGTGACGAACACGGCCAACGACTACGAGTACTACGCCTCCCTCGCCTGGACCCTGGACGGCTCCGCCCGCGACGTCCCGAACAACCGCCTCGCCTACACCAGGCGCGGCCCGATCGGCGTGGTCGGCGCGATCACCCCGTTCAACTTCCCCCTGATCCTGGCCGGCACCAAGATCGCCCCGGCTCTCGCGGCCGGCAACACGGTCGTCCACAAGCCGGCCGAGGAGACCCCGCTCAGCGCCCTCTACATGGCGGGCCTCCTCAAGGAGGCGGGCGTCCCGGACGGCGTCTACAACGTCGTCACCGGCACGGGCCCGGTCGCGGGCGAGGCGCTGCTGCGCAACCCCGGCGTCGACAAGATCGCCTTCACCGGCTCCACCGCCACCGGCCGGCACGCGGCGAGCGTCGCCGGGGAGGGCCTGAAGCAGGTCACCATGGAGCTGGGCGGCAACGCGGCGCACGTCGTCTTCGAGGACGCCGACATCGAGAAGGCCATCGGCGCCATCATCGGGGGCTTCGTCTTCAACACCGGCCAGTTCTGCATGGGCGGCCCCCGCCTGCTGGTCGCCCGGCCCGTCTACGAGACCGTCCTCGGCATCCTCGCCGACGCCGTGCCCGGTGTCCCCATCGGCGACCCCCGGCAGCCCGAGACCGTCATCGGCCCGATGGCCGGCGAGCGGCACCTGAAGAAGGTCGAGGAGTACGTCGAGCTGGCCCGCAAGGAGGGCGGTCGCATCGTCTGCGGCGGCGAGCGCCTCGACCTGAACGGCGGCTACTACTACAAGCCCACCGTCATCGCCGACCTCGCCAACGACTCGCGGGTCGTGCAGGAGGAGGTCTTCGGGCCGGTTCTCACCGTGCAGCCCTTCGACTCCGAGGACGAGGCCGTCGAGCTGGCCAACTCCACGCCGTACGGCCTGGCCTCCGGCATCCAGACCACCAACCTCACCCGCGCCCACCGCGTCGCCGACCGCCTCCAGGCCGGCATCGTCTGGGTCAACGAGTGGCCGATGCTCGACCCGGCCGTTCCCTTCGGCGGGGTGAAGGCCTCCGGCTTCGGTCGCGAGTACGGCCCCGAGGCCCTGGAGTCCTACACCAAGGTCAAGTCCGTCGTCGTCTCGCTCGGCTGAGCGCCTTTTCCCGGGATCACCCGGTGAGCCGCGGGACCGGTCCGGCGGCTCACCGACAGAACAAGGAGTTCATGAGCATGTCCACCACCACACGTGCCGCCGTGGTCGAGTCCGGGGGCGCTCCCTTCACCCTTTCCGAGGTCGTCCTCGACCAGCCGGCGCAGGGCGAGGTCCTGGTCCGCATGGTCGCGGCCGGGCTCTGCCACACCGACCTGGGCGTCGCGAGCGGCGGGCTGCCCTTCCCGCTGCCCGGCGTGCTGGGCCACGAGGGTGCCGGTGTCGTCGAGGCCGTCGGCCCGGGCGTCACCACCGTCGCGCCGGGCGACCACGTCGTGCTGTCCTTCACCTCCTGCGGCGGTTGCCAGAACTGCCGCGACGGCCACCCGGCTTACTGCGCCACCTGGCTCCCGCTGAACCTGCTCGGGGGCCGCCGCGCCGACGGCACCAGCACCATCAGCCGGGACGGCCAGGACCTCGGCGGCCACTTCTTCGGCCAGTCCTCCTTCGCCGAGCGGGCCCTGGTCGACGAGCGCGGCCTCGTCAAGGTCGACCCGGACGTACCGCTCGACTCCATCGCCCCGCTCGGCTGCGGCGTCCAGACCGGCGTCGGCGCCGTCTGGAACGTGCTGGAGCCCCGGCCGGGCAGCACCGTCGTGGTCCTCGGCGCCGGAGCCGTCGGCCTCTCCGCCGTGATGGCGGCCAACCTGACCCCCGCGACCACGGTCGTCGCCGTGGACAAGGTCGGCGAACGCCTGGAACTGGCGAAGGAACTGGGCGCCACCCACACGGTGAACGCGAGCGAGGTCGCCGACCTCACCGAGGCGATCATGGAGATCACCGGCGGCCGGGGCGCCGACGGCGTCGTCGAGACCACCGGCAGCGTCTTCGTGCTCCGCAAGGGCGTCGACGCCCTCGCCGCGCGCGGCACCCTCGTCATCGTGGGCGCCCCGCCGTTCGGCACCGAGGTCTCCCTCGACGTCAACGGCATGCTCGGCGGCAAGCGCGTCGTCGGCCTCACCCTCGGCGACAACGAGATCCAGACCGCCATCCCGGTCCTCGTCCAGCTCGTCAAGGAGGGCAAGCTTCCGCTCGACCGGCTGATCAGCCGCTACAAGTTCGAGGACATCGACCAGGCGGTCGCCGACATGAGCGGCGGCAAGAGCATCAAGCCGGTGCTCACCTTCTGAGTCCCGGCCGCCCTCGACGCCCGGGAGCCGTCCGCGCCCCGGACCACCCGAGAAGCCATCTCCCGCCGGGGCACGTCACTCCCCACGTGTCCCCGGCCCTGTGGGTGACCTGTCCACCAGGTCACCCACAGGGCTGTTCAGCGGCTGCGGTGCAGGGCGACCAGCAGCTGCCACGCCTGGTCGGCGATCTCCCGCGGGGTGCCGTCGAGGAGGCCGTGCAGCCAGTCGGCGAGGACGCCCGCGAAGGTGGCCGCCACGGCGGACGCCACCAGCGGGGCGTCCGCGGCCCCCGCGAGCTCGCGCTCGCGCAGGCTGTAGGCGCGCAGGTCCCGGTGCAGGACCCGGCCGAGCGGCCCACCGCCACCGGGCAGGAGCAGCGCGCGGTACAGGGCGGCGTGCGGTGCGAGACCGGCGAAGAACTCCGGCAGGGCGGCCGGCGCCCGCACCGGGTCGGGGCGCCCACGCCAGGCGTGCAGCGCCTCCACGGCCTCCCGTACGACATCGGCGCAGGCGTCGACGGCCAGCGCCTCCAGGTCGGGGTAGTGCACGTAGAACGTGGCCCGGCCGACCCCCGCCCGGCGGACCAGCGCGGCCACGCTGACCTCGTGCAGCGGGTGCCGGGCGCACTCGTCGAGGAGGGCCTCCCGCAGCCTGGCCCGGGTGCGGGAGGCCCGGGGATCCTCCGTGGCCCGGGGCTCCTGCGCGGGCCGGGGCTCGTGTGCGGGCCGGGGCTCCCCGGGGGTCATCCGGCGACGAGGACGGCGGCCAGGGCGAGCGCGCCGGGCAGCGCCTGGGCGACGAGGATGCGGCGGTTGGCGGTGGCGGCGCCGTACACGCCCGCGACGATCACACAGGACAGGAAGAAGATCTGCGCCCGGTAGCCGGTGGGGTCGTCGGCGATCAGGCCCCACACCAGGCCGGCGGCGAGGAAGCCGTTGTAGAGGCCCTGGTTGGCGGCGAGCGAGGCGGTCCGCCGCGCCATCTCGGCGTCCAGCCCGTGGAAGGACATCCCCGGCTTCTTCTGCCACAGGAACATCTCCATCACCAGGATGTACGCGTGCAGCAGGGCCACCAGCGCGACCAGCACGTTCGCCAGGATCTCCATGGTCAACAGACTCCGTCGTTCACTCGATGTCTCGGATACTTCTTGGACAGGTGTCCACTATAGCTGGACGGTCGTCCAGGAAGTCCAGACCTTCAGGCTGCGACGGGTTGTCAGTGCCGACCGCTAGGTTCCGGCCCATGAGTGAGCCAGAGGTGAGTGAGCCAGAGGTGATCGTGCGGCGGGCCCGCGCCGAGGACGTGCCGGGGATCGTCGTCTCCAGCTCCCTGCTCTTCGCCGAGGACGGTGGCGAGCGGGACCCGAGCCTGAACGTGGACTGGCCGCGCCTGCACGGCACCGAGGCCTTCACAGCCGCCCTCCAGGACCCGGGCAGACTGCTGCTGGCCGCCGTGTGCGACGGTGAGGTGGTCGGCCATCTGTCGGGAGCGATGTCCGGCCCCACCGCCATGCGGCCCGTCGGATCGGCGACCCTCATGGCGCTGTACGTGCGGCCCGAACACCGGCGGGCCCGGGTCGGGGCCCGGCTGGTCGACGCCTTCCTGGCGTGGGCGCGAGAGGGGGGTGCGGCGCACGCGGAGGTGACCGCCTCGGCGGGCAACGCGGACGGCATCCGGTTCTACGAGCGGGAGGAGTTCCGTCCCCAGGCGGTCACGCTGCGGCTGAACCTGTAGTCCGCGGGTACCCGGGGAGCGTATGGGCGGCGGTGGACCGTCCCCCGCGCCCGGGATCCCGTACGGAGGAGACATGGCACTGGTACAGGCGGGTTTCGTGGTGCTGGACTGCGCCGAGCCGGAGAAGCTCGCGGTGTTCTACAAGGAGCTGCTCGACGCGCGGGAGACGGACGCGACCGCCAACCGCGTCGAGATCGAGGGCGCGTGCGGTACCCGGATGGCGTTCCGCCGGGACGTCAACGCCGTCCCGCCCAGCTGGCCCCGCCCCGAGAACTCCCTCCAGGCCCATCTCGACTTCTACGTCGAGGACCTCGACGAGGCCGAGCGGCTGATCGTCTCCCTGGGCGGACGGCCCGTCGACACCAAGGAGGCCAGCGGCCCCTTCGAGGAACGCGGCTACTCCGACCCGGCCGGCCACTCCTTCACCCTCCGCCGCGAACACCCGACGGCCCCGAAGCAGGGCTAGCCGGGCGAACGAACGGGCGGGTGGCCCCGCGTGGGGAGACCACCCGCCCGGACCCCGCTGTCAGTCGCGGCCTCCCTTCTCGGGGGCCGGCCAGACCCCGGTGGACCGTTCGATGGCCTTCGCGCCCGTGCGGTCCACGGCGCTGCGCACGACCGCGAAGATCGCGCCCTGGACGGCCGCCGCCAGCAGGATCTCGCCCCAGCCGCGGTCCCGGTCCAGCGCGTCGGGCGCGTCGTCCTCGTGCCGGATCAGCTTCCAGGTCTTGCGGAACGCGGCCGAGGCCACCGCACCGCTCACCCAGCCCAGCGCGAAGCCGACCGGCTTGTAGGCGACGGGCAGCTTCTTCTTCTTGGACATCTGGTCCTCCTCCTTCGCTTCGTGATGCCGTCCGGTCACGGACGGCCCTGCGGGGCCACGACCTCGGCGGCCGGCACCGGCCCCGGCGGCGTGCCGTCACCGAACGGGCTGCCGCCCAGATCCGCCCGCCCGTGGGGGGCGAGCCAGCCCGCCAGATCCGGCCCGAGCGGCACCACGGCGGTCGGGTTGATGCCCGTGTGCACCTGGTAGTAGTGCCGCTTGATGTGGTCGAAGTCGACGGTGTCGCCGAATCCGGGGGTCTGGAAGAGATCACGGGCGTACGCCCACAGCACCGGGTCCTCCGCCAGCTTCCAGCGGTTGCACTTGAAGTGACCGTGGTAGACGGGGTCGAAACGCACCAGGGTGGTGAAGAGCCGGATGTCCGCCTCCGTGATCGTCCCGCCCACGAGGTAGCGCTGCCCCGCCAACCGCTCCGACAGCGCCTCCAGCCGCCGGAACACCCCGGCGCAGGCCTCCTCGTACTCCTCCTGCCCGGTGGCGAAGCCCGCCCGGTACACGCCGTTGTTGACGTCCTCGTAGACCTCCGCCATCACCGTGTCGATCTCGTCGCGCAGGGCCTCGGGATACAGGTCGGGCGCGCCCTCGCGATGCAGGTCCGCCCACTCGGTGGCGAGGTCGAGGGTGATCCGCTGGTAGTCGTTGGTGACCAGTTCACCGCTCGGCACGTCCACGACCGCCGGGACGCTGACCCCGCCCGGGTAGTCGCTCTCCCGCGCGTCGTACGCCTCCTTCAGGAAGCGGATGCCGAGCACCGGGTCGCGGCCGTCCGGGTCCAGCGTGAACCGCCAGCTCCGGTCGTCCTGGATCGGGTCGGCGACGGCCATCGACAGGGCGTCCTCCAGGCCCAGCAGCCGCCGCGAGATCACCGCCCGGCTCGCCCAGGGGCAGGCCCGGCTGACCACCAGCCGGTAACGGCCCGCCTCCACCGGCCAGCCGTCACGGCCGTCGGCGGTGATCCGGTCCGCGAAGTGGCTCCTGGACCTCTTGAACGCCTTCCGCCCGTACGCCTCGTTGCCCTCACCGACACTCATGCCGTCCGTCCTCCCGGCCCGTCCGGATACGTCTGCCCTGATGAGGGTTCCCCGATTTACGCGACCCCCACGGTGTGAGCACGACCGGTCGGGGCAAGCGGCGAACGTGACCCGGACACCACAAGACACCGAGATGGCAGACGAACGGGGCGGGGCGGTTCTCGAAGGACCGGGGACCCGTGAGGAAAGCGGGACGCGGAAGGAAAGCGGGACGCGGAAGGAAGGCGGGACACGGGAGGAGAGTGAGACGCGGGAGGACCGCAGGACCAGGATCACGGTCCTCGTCGCCCTGGGCGCCAACCTCCTGATCGCCGCGGCCAAGACCGTCGGCGGGCTCCTCGCCGGATCGCCCGCCCTCCTCTCGGAGGCCGCCCACTCGGTCGCCGACAGCCTGAACGAGGTCTTCCTCCTCGCCGCGCTGCGCCGCAGCCGCCGCCCCGCCGACGCCCGGCACCCCTTCGGCTACGGCAAGGAGCGCTTCTTCTGGTCCCTGCTGGCCGCCGTCGGCATCTTCGTGATGGGCGGCTGCTTCTCCTTCTACCAGGCCGTCCACGCCTTGACGTCCGAGAGCGCGGAGTCCTACGACGGCTACATCGCCGGTATCGCCGTCCTCGGCGTGGCCCTCCTCTCCGAGGGGGCGTCACTGCTGCGCGCCCTGCACCAGGTGCGGCGGCAGGGCGGTGTCGACGGACTGAGGGACCCGGCGCTGCGCACGGTCGTCGCCGAGGACGGCACGGCGGTCCTCGGGGTGACGCTCGCGATCGCCGGGATGGCCCTGCACATGGTCACCGGCCAGGTGATCTGGGAGGCGTCCGCCTCGTTCGCGATCGGGGCCCTGCTCGTGTACGTCGCCTACTGGCTCGGCCGGGACGCCCGGGAGCAGCTCATAGGGGTCGCGGCCGACCCCGAACCGAGCAGGAAGATCCGCTCCCTGCTGGAGGCGCAGCCCGAGATCGACACCGTCGAGGCCCTGCTCACCATGCAACTCGGCCTGGATTCGACCCTGGTGGCCGCGCGGGTGGACCTGGTCCCCGGCCTCGACAGCGAGGAGGTCGAGCAGGTCGCCGTCCGCATCAAGGGCTCCATCGCCCATGTGGTGCCCGAGGCCGACCAGATCTTCCTCGACGTGACGGAGAAGACGGGACCGGGGGAGCGGGCAGGGGAAAGCCCCGCGGCGACGGGGGAACGCGGCGGGGCCTGAGTCTCGGGTGCCCGGCCCTTCGGGGAGCATGCGCGTCGAAGCGAACTTTTTCTCGCCGGGTGCGGGTGCGGGTGTGGGTGTGGGTGTGGTGAGGCCGGGGTTCGTCTGCGGGCCGGTGGGGCTTCTCGCGCAGTTCCCCGCGCCCCTTGAGGGCCGGCAGGGCCTCAAGGGCCTGCCGGCCTTTCGGGCCGAAAAAGCAAGGGGGGCAGCCCCGCTTTTTCAGGGGCGCGGGGAACGGCGCGACCAGCCCCCACCGGACCCGCACCCGACGACGCGCCGCCCGGTCACCCCTCCACCGGCTCCAGCACGAAGACGGGGATCTCGCGGTCCGTCTTCTTCTGGTAGTCCTCGTAGGGCGGATACGCGGCGACCGCCCGGTCCCACCACTCGGCCTTCTCGTCCCCGGTGACCTCACGCGCGATCAGGTCCTGCCGGGTGGGCCCGTCCTGGAGCTCCACCAGCGGGTCGGACTTGATGTTGTGGTACCAGACCGGGTGCTTGGGCGCGCCGCCCTGCGAGGCCACGACCGCGTACCGACCCTCGTGCTCCACCCGCATCAGCGGCGTCTTGCGGATCTTCCCGCTCTTCGCGCCGCGCGTGGTGAGCACGATGACCGGCAAACCGGTGTCCATCAGTGTCGTGCCCCGTGTGCCGCCCGAGCTCTCGTACAACTCGACCTGCTCGCGCACCCACTGGGTGGGGCTGGGCACGTACTCGCCCTCAAGAGGCATGGCTACCGTCCCTTGCTGTCGCGTACAGACTTCTTCCGCTACCGATTCTTCCCCGCATTCAACACCGGCCCCACGCGGAATCATCCTCATCGGGCCACGCCCGCCCGGGACTTGTGAAGTCGTCGGCCAGTGCGAGCGCGGCCCGCTCGGCGTCCGAGCAGTACGGCGCCTCGCGCCAGGCGGATGTGACGGCTACGGCATCAGCACCGCGAGTCCCGCGATCACGGCGCTCGACACGAGACCGGTGACCAACCGCCCCCGGTGTCCGGTCAGCGCACGGCCCAGCAGGGCGCCACCGCCGGCGAGCAGCAGTTGCCAGCTCGCCGAGGCGAGGAACGCGGCGAGGACGAACACCGCTTGTTCCAGGGGGCTCACGGCCTCGGTGGCGCGGCTGCCGAGCACGAGCGCGGCGAAGTAGACCACCGTGGTGGGGTTCAGCAGGGTGATGCCCAGGAGGGCGAGGTAGGCGCGTGCCGGGCCGACCGGATCCCGCTGCGCCCGGGTGGGCAGACGCCGGGCGCGGTACTGGCGCACGGCCCCGACCGCGCCGCGTACCGCCAGCGCCAGGAGCACCAGGGCCGAGGCCCAGCGCAGGGGGGTGAGCACCGGTTGCAGGGCGTTCGCGAGGGCCGTACCGCCGAGGGCGGCGAGCAGGGCGTACAGCCCGTCGGCCGTCGCGACGCCGAGCGCGGCGCACACCCCGGTCCGAAGGGAGGTGCGGGCGGTGAGGGAGACGAGGTAGGTCGCGACGGCTCCGACGGGGATGGCGATGCCGTACCCGGCGAGGAGCCCCGCGACGAGCGCGGCCGTCATGACCGGGGCGGTGTCGGCCCCCAGGGTCGGCCCGACTGCTGCTGTCCCCGCACCGACGAGACGGTGGCGAGGGACGGCGTCGGGGAGGCGTGATGGATGAACATGGGCAGATCCTGGGGGCCGGCGCCACGGCCCCGCAACCGAATTAGGTGGCGGGGCGACAGCGGTTGAGACCCGGGGCAGTGACGCCCGATCGGCCGGGGCCCTTGACCGTGGATTCGGCGTCCGCCTACTTTGTTTGCATCCAAACGATCGGGAAGGTCCTGAGGTGGACGGACAGGTGCGTCGGGCGGGGATCCGTCATGCCTTCGGGCGGCGGCCGCTGCGTCGGGGTGCGGGCTCGGCGCCGTTCAGCAGAGTGCGGCGGCGCTCCTCGCCGTGTTCCTCGACCTGGAGCACGACACTGCGCAGTCCCTCCGCGAGGCTCCGGCACTCCGCGTCGCTGAGCTGCCCGGTGACGAAGGCCTCCTCCTCGTTGAACGCCGGGAACACCCGCCGCATCAGCTCCTCGCCCTCGTCGGTGAGGGCCAGCAGCACCAGCCGCCCGTCCGTCGGGTGGTCCGCCCGCCGCACCAGCCCCCGCGACTCCAACGTCCGGGCCACCCCCGTGAGCGTGCCCTTGGAGATGCCCGCCTCCTCGGCCACGTGCCGGGTCTCGGACTCGCCCCACACCCACACGACCCACAGCACCACGAAGGCCGTCCAGGTCAGGTCGGAGCCGCGCAGCACGGAGTTCTCCAGGTGCTGTCGCACCGCCGACGCGGCCCGGTAGATGTTCGCCACCGCCGCCATCTGGTCCCGGCGGATCGAGAAGTCCCCGAGCTTCGCCGCGGCGAGCTTCTCGGCTTCGGTGATGGATCGCTGGCCGGGCACGGGTGCTCCTTCGGTCTCACGGCCGGACGCGAGGGCCCAGTGCGGCCACCCCGGTCCCGGTCCGTCGTTCATGCGGACATCAGGTAGTTCGAGCGTTGGATCGTTCGGTCGTTCCGTCATTCGGGATCAAATTGTACGGAGGAGAGGGAATCCCCCATGAGCACCACCCCCCGCATGCTGCTGGTCCTCAGCGAGAACTGGACCCTCACCGGCGGCCGGGCCGACCTGCCCACCGCCGTCCGCTGGGCACGCGAGGCCGAGGACGCCGGGTTCGACTCCGTCATGGTCAGCGAACACATCGTGCTCGGCCCCGACGCCGCCGCCGACGGCATCATGGGCAATCCTCGCGACTACGCCCTCCCCGGCAACCAGGACCCCTACACCCCCTGGCCCAACTCCCTCCTCCTGCTCGCCTCCATCGCCTCCGTCACCGAACGCCTGCGCCTGGCCGCCGCGGCCGTCCTCGCCCCGCTGCGCCACCCCCTGCTGATGGCCAGGGAACTCGGCACCCTCGACCTGCTCAGCGAGGGACGGCTGCTGGTGCAGCCCACGGTCAGCTGGAGCAGGGACGAGTACGACGCGCTCGGCGTGCCCTTCGGCAGACGGGGCCGGCTGCTCGACGAGCACCTGGAGGTCTGGGCCAAGGCCTGGGGGCCGTCCCCGATCTCCCACGACAGCGAGCACTACCCGTTCCGGGACGTCTACTTCGAGCCCAAGGCGTACCGGCCCGAGGGGCCGCGGCTGTGGTTCGGCGGGCAGCGCCTGCACGGCCCCGTCCTGCGCCGGCTGGTCCGGTACGGCCACGGCTTCCACCCCCTCGGGCGCCCGACACCGGACGACCTCAAGGCGCTCGACGAGGCCATGACCGCCGCCGGACGGGACGCCGCCGAACTGGAGATGATCGGCGGCACCCAGGCGGTCTTCCCCGACGACCGCGCCCCGGCGGACCTCGGGGCGGCCCTCGCCTCCATCCCCGAGCAACTGGAGCAGGGCTTCACGACCTTCTGCGTCAAGCCCAACCAGTTCATCGACGACCCCGACAAGGTCGGCGCCTTCTGCGCGGAGGTCATGCGGAGGGTCGAGGCACTGACGAGCTGACGTCCGAGCCGACAGGTCGCCCTCCGGACAGCGGACGAGCCGACAGGTGCGCCCTCGGGCCGGCGGACACGACGAGGCCGGTGCCGCGCGCTGCGGCACCGGCCTTCGCCTCGCGGCCCCTCGGCTCAGCGCTCGAAGACGACCCCGCCGTCGAACACCGTCATGTCGACCTCGACCCCGGTGATCTCATGGGGGTCCAGGCCGAGCAGCGGCCGGTCCAGGACGCACAGGTCGGCCACCTTGCCCACCTCCACGGACCCCTTCCACTCCTCGGCGAAGTCCTGCCGCGCCGGGTTGATCGTGTACGCCCGCAGCGCCTCGGCGAGTTCCACCCGCTGTTCGGGACCGCTGACCCGACCGCTGGCCTTCGACTCGCGCAGCAGCATCCCGGCGACGCCCTGCCGCCAGTCGGGCTCCGTGATCGGCGCGTCCGAACTGGCGCACACCGCCACGCCCGCGTCGAACGCCGACCGCGCGGGCCACTGGTACGCCGACCGCTCCGCGCCCACGACCTCGGCCATCAGATCGGAGATCGTCCACTTGATGGCGGGGTTCATGTTGACGCCGTAGCCGTGCGCGGCCAGCCGGGCGAGGCTGTCCGCGCCGATGAAGTCGCCGTGGATGACGTAGTGCCGGGCGTCGGCGCGCGGCACGGCCTCCTGCGCCGCCGTGAACGCGTCCACCACGAGGTCGATGGCCCGGTCGCCCGTGACGTGGACCCCCAGCTGGTAACCGGCCTCGTGCGCGGTCCGGATCATGTCGAACAACTCGTCGACCTGCAGCTCGGGCGTGCGCCCGTGCACACAGAGGGAGCCGTGGCCGCCGCCGACGTAGGGCTCGTTCATCCAGGCCGTACGGTTCGGCGGCACCCCGTCGGCGAAGATCTTCACGCCGATGGCGTTCAGCAGCCGGGGATCCGCCGACTCCGGCCGGTGCAGCTCGGCGAGGCCCTTGCGGACGTCGTCGGCGGAGCCGCCGATCGGCGCGGGCAGGAGCAGGACGCTGACCCGGGCGTGCAGCGAGCCGGTCGCCGCCAGGTCCGCGTACGCCGTCCAGTTGTCGGTGCTCAGCCCGCCGAACAGGGTCTCGGCGCCACCGGGGCCGAGACCCGGCTCGGTGTAGCTGGTGATGCCGCGCGAATGGAGCTCGGCGACGACGTTGCGGATGGCCTGGCGACGCTGGGCGACCGTGGGGGAGGGCAGGGCGGCCTGGAGCAGGACACCGGCCGCCTCGCGCAGGATCCCTGTGGGCCGGCCGTCGGGGTCGCGGTCGACGACGCCGCCGTCCGGTGCCACGGTGTCGGCGTCGATCCCGCAGCGGCGCAGCGCCTCGCTGTTCGCCCACACCATGTGCTGGGAGAAGTCGGTCAGACAGACGGGATGACCGGGCGCCACCGCGTCCAGGTCGGCGCGGTGCGGGAGGCGGCCCGGCTCGGCGAGGCACTCGGCGAGATAGCCGGGGTCCCAGCCCAGACCGACGATCCACTCGCCGGGCGCGGCGGCCCGCGCCGCCGCGCCCACCACCCCCGCGATGTCGGCGATCGACCCCACCGCCGGGTGGCCCACGTCCAGGGCGAACGGAGGCTTGGACAGCCCGTACGCGGCGCCGTGCAGATGCGAGTCGTTGATGCCCGGCAGCACGGTGCGCCCGGCCAGCTCGACGATCCGGGTCGTCGGCCCGGCCAGGGCGCGCATCTCGGCGTCCGTGCCGACCGCGACGATCTCCCGGCCGCGCACGGCCACACCCTCGGCGACCGAGAAACCGGCGTCGACGGTGACGACCTGACCGCCGGTCAGGACCAGGGTGGGGGAAGTGTCGCTCACGAGGACCTCTCTGGGGTGTCTGGGTGCGGGGGAGGGGAGGAGGGAACGGGCGGGGCCCCGGGCGCGGTCACCGGGTGGCGCGTGGACCGAAGTAGGCGAGCGCCGCGCCCGCCACCAGGGCCACGCCCTGCGCCATCTGCTGCCAGAACGTCGGCACGCTCAGCAGTGTCAGCCCGTTCTGCAGACAACCCAGGAACAGCACGCCGAGCAGCACCCCGAGAACCGAACCGGAGCCGCCGCTCAGGGCGACCCCGCCCAGCAGCACCGCCGTGAGCACGGTCAGCTCGAAGCCCGTGCCCGAGGTGCCCGCGACCACGCTGTCCAGTACGGACGCCTTGATCGCCCCGGCCAGCGCGGCGGCCGTACCGGTCACCACGAACAGCGCGAACGGCGTACGGCGGACGTCGATACCGGAGAGGTACGCGGCCTCCCGGTTGACCCCGATCGCGAACACATGGCGTCCGGTGGGCGTGTACGCCAGGAACAGCGCCCCGGCGACGAGCACGACGGCGGCGATGACGACGGGGGCCGCGATCCCGGCGATCCGCGCCCCGCCCAGCCAGGCGAAGCCGTCGCCGAAGCCGCTCAGCGGCAGCGGGAAGAGCTGCTGCGCCAGGCCGCGCACGGCCGCCAGCATGCCCAGCGTCACGATGAACGGCGACAGCCCCAGATAGCAGCAGAGCACCCCGTTCACGGCGCCGACCGCCGCGCCCACGGCCAGCGCGCCGAGGACGGCGACCACGGGGGACTGGGCCTGCTCCCCCGCGAGCCAGCCCGCCGTCAGGGCGCCCAGCGCCAGCGTCGAACCCACCGACAGATCCAGGTAACCGCTGATCACCAGCAGGGCCAGGGGTACGGCGACGATCGCGAGGGCGGCCGCGTCGGTGGCGATCCCGCGCAGGTTCCCGGGGTCGAGGAAGCTGCCGGTGGACAGCTGAAACACCAGCACCAGCAGGGCGAGGACGACGATCAGGGGATGGCGGCGCACCGTCGAGAGCCCGTGCGCGGCCAGGGCGCGCGGGCCGGGGACGACGCCGCGCTCGGCGGCGGTCACGGCGGTCATGGCGTTCCTTCGGGGGAGAGGGCGGGAGGCGCGGTGGGGGCGCCGTCCGGGGCGTGGTGCGGCTGCGGAGGCGTGGGCCCCGCGTCGTGGACCGCCGCCAGGAGGGACGCCTCGGTGAGGTCCGGACCGGAGAGTTCGGCGACGATCCGGCCCCGGTCGACGACCAGACAGCGGTGGGCGAGGCCGGCCGCCTCCTCGGGGTCGCTGGAGGCGAACAGCACGGCCGTGCCGCGCTCGGCGGCGAGCGTGGACACGACGTCGTAGATCTCCTGGCGGGCGCCGACGTCGACGCCCTGGGTCGGCTCGTCGAGCAGCAGGACGTCGACGGTCCTGGCCTCGTTGATCCACCGGCCGAGCAGCAGCTTCTGCTGGTTGCCGCCGGAGAACGCGGAGGCCGGCAGGCCAGGCCGCGTGGGCCGCAGCCCCACCGCCTCGGCGAGCGAGCCGAACACCCGCCGCTCCGCGCCGAGGGCCCGCACCCCGCGCCGGGCGAGCGGGCGCACGCTCGGCAGCAGCACGTTGTCCTGCGCGCTCAGCCCCGCGAACAGACCCTGGGCCCGCCGGTCCGCCGGCACCAGCGCGATGCCGGCGGCGAGGGCGTCGGCGGGGCGGGCGGGGGAGACCTCACGCCCACCGACGTGGACGCGGCCGCCCTCGGCCCGCCGCCTGCCGAACAACGTCTCCAGCACCCGCGTACGCCCGGACCCGATCAGCCCGTACAGCCCCACGATCTCGCCCTCACCGACGGTGAGGTCGACCGGCCCGAAGCCGGGACCGCGCAGCCCGCGCAGGGAGAGACGGGCGGGTGCGGGGGAGCGGGGGGTGGAGGGGGCCGTAGCGGCCCCGGGTACGGGACCGCTGCGCACCGTCGGCCCGTCCGAGCCCGGCGCCGGCGCCTCCGTGTCGCGGTGGGGCTTCGGTGGGCCGTCCGCCCCCGTGATCGCCCGTACCAGGGCGTGGCGGTGGTGGACGCCGGTCGCCGTGTGGGTGACGCGGCCGTCGCGGAGGACCGTCACCGCGTCCGCGAGGCGTTCGACCTCGGCCAGGAGGTGCGTGACGTAGACGATGGCGAGGCCCTGGGCGCGCAGGTCCTCCACCCGGGTCGCGAGGGCGTCGCTCTCGGCGCCGGAGAGCGCGGCCGTGGGCTCGTCGAGGACCAGTACCGAGGCGCTGCGGCTGAGCGCCTTGGCGATCTCGACCAACTGCTTCTGTCCCATGGGCAGTTCACCCACCCGGTCGCGCGGCGAGCAGCTCGCGGCCACGCGGTCGAGGAGTTCGGCGGCCACCTTCTCCTGGGCCCGGCGGTCGATCCGCCCGTACCGGGTCCACTCCTGCCCGAGGAAGATGTTCTCGGCCACGGTCAGGGAGTCCACGACGCTGAGCGTCTGGAAGATGATCGCCACCCCCGCCGCGATCGACTCACGCGGACTGAGCCGGGCGTACGGCACCCCGCCCACCTCGATCGTCCCGGCGTCCGGCGGGAACGCCCCGCCCAGGCACTTGATCAGCGTGGACTTGCCGGCGCCGTTGTGCCCGAGCAGGGCGTGCACCTGGCCGGCGGGCACGGTGAGGTCCACCCCGTCCAGCGCCCGCACCCCGCCGAAGGACTTGCTGAGGGACGTGATCCGCAGGTTCGGCGGCAGGGCCGCCGCCCCCGTCGTGTCGCTCGTGTCGGCCATCGCGCCGCCCTAGCCGTTCTGGGCGAGCAGCGCGTCGATCTCCGCCGTGTCACCGCGCTGGACCAGCTTGACCGGCACCTCGACGCTCGGGTTCGCCTTCCCCGCGGCCACCGCGAGCGGCACGTCGACGATGGCGTCGGAGATGTCCTGCGGGGCGAGGGCGGACGAAGCCCGGTAGAAGGTGCCCTGCTTGATGGCGAGCAAGGAGGGGGCCGAGCCGTCCTGGCCGCCGACGAACGTCTTCTTGTCGCCGTTCTTCCGCCCGCTCTGCTGCAAGGCCTTGAATCCGCCGTACGCCGCGGCGTCCGTGATGCCGAGGATGATGTTCAGGTCGGGGTGCTTGGCGAGGAGCGCGTTGGACTTCGACAGCCCCGTGTCGGGGTCGATGGCCTGCTCCTGCGCCACCACGTCGACACCGGGCGCGAGCTTGGTGAAGGCGTCGATCATGCCCTTGGTGCGCTCCCGGCCCAGCTCGATCGTGTTGTCGACCAGGAACGCGATCTTCCCCTTCCCGTTCAGCTCTTCCTCGGCCCACTTCGCGGCGGCCTCGCCGAGCAGGGTGCCGCTCTCGCGGAAGCTGAACTGGATGTCGGCGCTCTGGTTCTCCAGCGTCCCGCCGTACGTCACCCAGATCAGGCCCGCGTCGAGCGCCGCCTTGGCGATCGACTCGGTGGCCTCGAAGACCATCGGGAACGACACGATCGCGGGCATCTTCTGCGTGACCCAGGCATTGAGGTTGCTGGCCTGGGTGTCGGGGTTGCTCGCGTCGCTCGTCGTCAGCAGCTTGACGTCGTGCTTCTTCGCCGCGGCCGTGGAGAGCTTCACCAGGGTGCTGTAGAGCGGGATCTGGGTGAAGGGGTAGTCGAGACCGATCCGCGTGAGCCTGCGTGCGGAGGGGGACGCGTCCGCCGCCTTCGCCGCACCGGAGCTGCTCTCCGGGGCGCTGCAGCCCGTGGCGGCCAGCCCGGTCGCGGTGACCGCGCCGGCCGACCAGGCGAGGAACTGCCTGCGCGAGGCCGGGGTGACGGAAAGGGGGCGTCTGGTCATGGCGGGGATCTCCAAGGGGGACGGGGCCCGTCGACGGCGGGCGTCCTGCTGTGCCGAACAGAAAAGACCCCACCGCCCCGCCCCACCATCCGTACAAATACCGAGTCCGCGGACCGGGGCCGGGTGGCGGTGGGCCCGCGCACGCTTCGTGGAAGGCCGTGGGCGGTGGGGGCGTCGTGGATCGGTGAATGCCTTGTCCGTCGCACCCCGTCCCCTTATCGTTAGGGCCCAAAAGACCTGTACCGGTCTCGGGGCGGCCCCGGGAGGCTCGCATGCTCACCCATCACCAGCTCGCGGCCGCCGCCCGCATCGGGATGCTCACCCGTGAACGCGACACCGCCGCCGCCTGCGCCGAGGCCCTGCGTGAACTCGGCCGCGCGCTGCCCCTCGACGCCGCCACCCTCCTGGAGATCGACCCGATCACCGGCGCCCACGTCCAGGTCGCGGGTGTCGGCTACGACGCCGACGTCTCCGCCGCGCTGGCCGCCGAGTTCGTCGCGACCCCCTGGTACGCCAACGTCCTGCGCAGCGCGATCCCCCCGTCCATCTGCGAGGACGTCGAGGACCCGGGCGAGCGCTACCGCGACGGCTGGTTCTACGCCGAGCGGATGCGCCCGGCGGGCGTCCGCGACGCGGTGACGGGCGCCCTGCGCCACCACGGGCGGCTCGTCGGCCTGATCACCCTCTCCACGGCGACCCCCGACGCCTACGACACCGAGACCCGCTACCTGCTGGCGTCGCTGCTGCCCGCCCTGGGCGCCCTCGCCGACCCCACCGCGCACGCGGGCGACCTCCCCGACCTCCCCGCGGACGGCGGGGCCGGCCTCGTCGTAGCCGGCGACACCCTCGAACTCCCGGGCCGGGCCCCCGCCGTGGTCCTCAGGGACCCCGAGTTCCGCCGTCTCCTGGACGCCTTCGCCGAGGCGCACGGCACCCGGCTGCGCCTGCTGTGGCCCGTGGGACCCGACTGGTACCGGGTCACCGTGCGCCGCCACACCCTCGGCACGGCCGTCGTGAGAAGCGCGGTGCTCGTCCACGAGACGCCCACCCCGCTGCCGTACGGCCTCAGCCCGCGCGAACTGGAGGTGCTCACCCGGGCGGCCACCGGCAGCACCAACCAGGCCATCGCCCAGGCACTGTTCCTGTCCCCGCGCACCGTGCACACCCATGTCGAACACCTGCTGCGCAAGACCGGCGCCGCCTCCCGCGCGGAGGCCACCGCCCTCGCCGTACGGGACGGGCTGCTCCGACCGACCGCCGAGGACGTCGAACGCTTCGTCGAGAGATCGCCCGGAGGGTGAGCGGGGTTGAGTAGGGTCGACGGGTGACTGCGACTGCGAACACGGCCGACGACCTGCCGGGACGAGGCGGGTCCGGGCGAGGGGAGCCGGGACGAGGCAGGTCCGGACCGGGTGGGCGGCCCTTCCTCTACGTCGTCGTCTGCGCGGCCGGTATCGCCTCCGAGGTCGGCAAGCTGATCGCCGCCGCCCAGGAGCGCGGCTGGGAGGTCGGGGTCATCGCGACCCCCGTCGCCCTGGGCGGTTTCTTCGACACGGCCGAGGTGGAGGCGCGGACCGGCCGCCCGATCCGTTCCGCCTGGCGGCGACCGGGCGACGCCCGCCCCTTCCCGCCGCCGGACGCCGTGGTGGTCGCGCCCGCCACCTTCAACACCGTCAACAAGTGGGCCGCCGGACTGGCCGACACCCTCGCGGTCGGCACCCTGTGCGAGGCGAGCGGCCTGGGCGTCCCGATCGCCGTGCTGCCCTGCGTCGCCGACGCCCTCGCCGCCCACCCGGCCTACCGCGCGAGCCTGGAGCGGCTGCGCGGCATGGGCGTCAGGTTCGGCGACCCGTACGCCGGCGGGCGCGAGGAGAGCGGTGAGCGCGCGGAGTTCTGCTGGGAACGGGCGCTGGACCTGCTGGAGACGGGCGAGGCGGCAGGGGACCTCACACGCTGAGTTCCGTCGCCGTCCCCATCGGCAGCCAGCGGAACGCGTCCCGTACCTCGGCGGGGGCCCCGGCCAGGGTCCGCTCGGCCGCCGCGCGGGCCTCACGGAAGTGACTCCACCCCTCGTAGTGCACCGGCACGACCGTACGGGGACGCAGGTGCCGGCAGACGTCCACGGCCCCGGCGGCGGTCATCGTGTAGCGCAGCGGGCCGGTGACCGGGAAGCCGACGCCGCCGAGGTGGAGCAGGGCCGTGCCCACGGTCAGGCGGCGGCCCACCTCCCGCAGGCCCGCGAAGAGGACCGAGTCGCCGGAGATCCACAGCACCCCGTGCCGCTGGCCGGGCCAGGCGAGCGCGAAGCCCGTCACCTCGCCGACGATCGGACGGGACAGCGGCGGGCCGTGCCGCGCGGGGGTGGCGGTCACCTCGACGGTCGTGCCGTCGGCGGAGGACAACGTCCAGGTGTCCCAGGGCGCCAGTCCCCGTGCGTTGCCGCCGAGGCGTCGCGCCCCGGAGGTGGTGGTGAGCACGACCTCGACGCCCGGGAGGAGGGCGCGGCCCGCGTCGTCGAGGTTGTCGCCGTGGTGGTCGTGGGTCAGCAACACCGCGTCCACCGGCGGCAGTTCGGCGACCGACAGCGCGGGCCCGGCGGTCTTGCGGGACGACGTGCCCCAGCCGAAGGCGTAGCGGCGGCCCGGCGGGTCGAACGTCGGATCGGTGAGCAGTCGCAGGCCGCCGATCTCGATCAGCGCGGTCGGACCGCCGATGTGCGTCACACGGACGCCGGTCATACGAGGGACTCCTTCCGGGGAAAGACCCGGGGTGGCCGTACGACGGCCACCCCGGATGCGTTCGAAACAGGGCCCGGACTACCGCGCGTGCGCGACCGCCCAGTCCACGGCGTGGTCCGCGACCGCCTCCCAGCCGGGCGCGGCGGGCAGCAGATGCGGCATCCCGGGGTACTCCTTGACCTCGGTGACCGTGTGCGACTTGTAGTGCTTGGCGTTGGACTGCTGCACCTTGGGCGGCATCAGATGGTCCTTCTCGCCCGAGACGAACAGCAGCGGCGGCCGGTCCTCGTTGTGGTAATTCACATAGGTGCTCTGGTGGCCGGGGCGCAGGGTGGCCAGGGCGCTGTCCCAGAAGATGCTGCCGGACGCGGGGACGGCGTACCGCTCGTACAACGCCCTCGACTCCTCCTCGGGGAAGGTGTTGGTGAAGGCGTAGTGCCACTGCTCGAAAGTGAGGCCGACCGCGCGGTGTCGATTGGCGGGGTTCTTCAGCACCGGGAACGCCGACTTGATCTGGGTCAGCGGCAGTACGGCCACTCCCTCGGTGGGCGCCGAGTTGATCGCCACGCCGGCCGCGCCGAGGCCCCGGTCGAGGAGCAGTTGGACGAAGACGCCGCCGGCGGAGTGGCCGATGAGGATCGGCGGCCTGTCGAGACCCTGGACGACGGCGGCCAGGCTGTCCACGATCTGGGGGACCGTCACCTTCTCGATCGGGGTGGTGTCGGCGTTCAGCGACTCGACCTCCACCTCGAAGCCCGGGTAGGCCGGGGCGAGGACCCGGAAGCCGCGCTTCTCGTAGTGGGCGATCCAGTGCTCCCAGCTCCGGGGCGTCACCCAGAAGCCGTGGATCAGGACGATCGTGTCGGGACTGCTCATCGTTTTCCTTCCAGGAACCGGAACGAGGGGGACGGGACGCTCAGGAGCCCAGGAACTCCAGGAGATCCGCGCAGAGTTGGTCCTTGTGCGTGTCCGTGATGCCGTGCGGGGCTCCCGGGTAGACCTTCAGCGTCGCGTTCTTGATCCGGGCCGCCGACGCCCTGCCGCCCACCTCGAACGGCACGACCTGGTCGTCGTCGCCGTGGATGACGAGGGCGGGCACGTCGACGGCGTCGAGATCGGCGCGGAAGTCGGTGGCGGAGAAGGCCGCGACGCACTCGTAGGCGTTGCGGTGGCCGGACTGCAGGCCCTGGAGCCAGAACGCGTCCCGTACGCCCTGGGACACGTCGGCCCCGGGCCGGTTGTTGCCGAAGAACGGGCCGTCGGCGAGGTCCCGGTACAGCTGCGACCGGTCGGCGAGCGAGCCGGCGCGGATCGCGTCGAACACCTCGACGGGTACGCCGTCGGGGTTGTCGTCGGTCCTGAGCATGAACGGCGGCACGGCGGAGACCAGCACCAGCTGCGCGACCCGCCCCGTGCCGTGTCGCCCCACGTAGCGGGCCACCTCGCCGCCGCCGGTGGAGAACCCGACGAGCGTGACGTCCCGCAGGTCGAGGGTGTCGATCAGGGTGGCGAGGTCGTCGGCGTAGGTGTTCATCTCGTTGCCGTGCCAGGTCTGGGTGGAGCGGCCGTGCCCGCGCCGGTCGTGCGCGACGACGCGGTAGCCGTGCCTGGCCAGGAACAGCTGTTGTGCCTCCCAGCTGTCGGCGTTCAGGGGCCAGCCGTGACTGAGCACGACCGGGCGGCCCTGACCCCAGTCCTTGTAGAAGATCTGTGCCCCGTCGGCTGTGGTGACGTACGGCATGGGGTGCTCCCGTCTGCGGGCGTGTCCGACCCCCGCATCCTCCGGCGGGCCGGCACGGCGCCGAATCCTGTGGAACGCGTAGTCGTGACCGGGCGGTCCGCGCGGTCCGCCCCCCGTCACCGACGGTATGCCGGGGCCCTCCACCCCGCCACACGCACCGCCTGCCGCCTAGAGCTCCGGGACGCGCGCCAGCTGCCGCCGGGAGGTGACGTCGAGCTTTCGGAAGATCTTGCGCAGGTGGTAGTCGACCGTGCTCGCGCTGATGAACAGCTGGGCGGCGATCTCGGCGTTGGTGGAGCCGGCCCCGGCGAGCCGGGCGATGGTCAGCTCCTGCGGGGTGAGGGCCCCGTCCGCTCCGGCCGGGCCACGGCGCGGATGCTCACCGGTCGCCGCCAACTCCCGTGCCGCGCGCGTCGCGTACCCCCGGGCCCGCATGGTGTCGAACATCGTCAGTGCCGTCCGCAGTTGTTCGCGCGCGGCCTTGCGGCGCTTGCGGCGGCGCAGCCACTCGCCGTAGAGGAGGTGCGCGACGGCGAGGTCGGCCCGGGTGGCGCCGCCGGAGAGCAGCGAGATCGCCTCGCGGTAGAGCGGATCGGCGTCGTTCGCGGGCGCGAGCAGGGCCCGGCAGCGGGCCAGCAGACCGAGCGCCCACGGGGTGCCCGTGGCCGTCGCCCGGGACTCCAGGGTCCGCAGGGCCGTCGTGGCGAGGACCCGGTCGCCGCAGCGGACGGCCGCCTCGACCAGGTGGGGCAGGATCCGGGAGTGGCAGCCGATCGGGTCCTGGCCGACCAGCTCCTGGGTGAGGGTGCGGGCCCGCGCGTAGTCGCCGGAGCCCAGGGCGAGGATCGCCATGCCGATACGGGCGATGGACTCCACCGCGCCGCTGCCCAGCCAGGTACCGGCCTCCATGGAGCCGCGCAGCACCGCTTCCAGCTCCTCGGTGTCCGCGTGCCAGGCGAGCAGTTCGGGGTGCCGGTAGAGCGCCCACATGTCGTCGGTGGCACCGATCGCCGCGCGGATCTGCGAGCCCTGGGCGTACAGATCGTCCGCGAGGGCCAGCTCACCGAGGTTGGTCTCGTGCATCACCGAGCAGTACAGGGCGCTGTCCAGCTCCAGCAGGGAGCCGGTTGCCCGGGCGATGTCGGCGGCCCGACGCGTGACCGCGCGCTGGGTCTCCTCGTCCCAGAGCATCATCGTCAGGGTGACGGCGGGCAGATACGCGCGGAGCACGTCGTGGTCCGAGGTGTCGGGGTCCCGCACCATCTCGTGGGCCCGCCGCATGTGGGGCACGGCCCGCTCGTAGCCGTCGGTGACGAGGACGGCGAAGGCGCGCAGCACCAGGTCGACACCGGTGGCGGGCGCCGTGCGCGGCAGCAGGTCGTCCACGGCCCGCGCGATGTCCGCCCATGTGGTGTCCCGGACGAGGTGCTCGGCGGTGATCGCGCTCCGCACCGCCCGCAGCAGCGCCTCGCGGGCCGTCTCCGGGGCCCCGTCGGCGAGGGACCGCGCGGCGCGCAGACACAGCGCGGGCGCCGCCGCGAACCCGCCCGCGTCACCGAGGAACATCACCGCCTGGGCGCGCACCAGCAGGGCCCGGCCCCGGCCGACGTCGCCGAGCAGGGCCACGTCGATCGCGTCCAGCAGCGACTCCGCCTGGAGCGGCGCCCCCGCCGACAGCGCGGCCTCCGCCGCCGCCAGCAGCCGGCCGGCCCGCTCGACTTCCCCCGGGGTCAGCTCGGCGGCCCTGGTGAGGAAGGTGGCGCGGGCCGCGTGACCGCCGCGGGCGCCCGCCCGGTCCGCCGAGCGCTCCAGTTCGGCGGCCACCTTCTCGTCCGGCGCGAGGGCGGCCGCCGCCAGGTGCCAGGCCCGCCGGTCGGAGTCGGCCGGCCGGTCCGTCACCTCGGCCAGCGCCCGGTGGGCCCGCCCGCGCTCCACACTGGTGGCACCGCCGTACACCGCCGACCGCACCAGCGGATGCCGGAACTCGACGGCCGTGCGCAGCACCACCAGCCCCACCGCCTCGGCCGGCCCCGAATCCTCGGGGCCGATCCCGAACAGGCGCCCCGCGCTCGTGACATAGCCGAGGTCCCCGCCCGGCGCGGTCGCCGCCAGCAGCAGCCAGATCCGCGCCGCCATCGGCAGCTCGCGCACCCTCCGTACGTAGTGCGCCTCCAACCGGCCGCCCACGGGCAGCGGTTCGGGCAGCGCCGACGAGCCGGAGAGCTGGTCGGCGGTCAACTCCTGCCCCAGGTCGGTCAGCGCGAGCGGATTCCCGGCGGTCGCGGCCACGATCCGCGCGCCCACGCGGGCGTCCAGCGGCCCGGTGACGGCCTCCCGCAGCAGCTCCAGGGCGAACGGCTCCTCCAGGCCGCCCACCTCGACGACCGGCAGTCCCGCCGGTGCCTCGAACCCGGTCCGGGCCGCGAACAGCAGCCCCACGCCTTCGGCGTGCATCCGCCGTCCCACGAAGGCGAGGACGCCCAGCGACTCCTCGTCGAGCCACTGCGCGTCGTCCACACAGGCCAGTACGGGCCGTCGCTTCGCGGCCTCCGCGAGCAGCGTCAGCGTGGCGAGGCCCACCAAAAACCGGTCGGCGGGCGGGCCGTCGGCCAGCCCGCACGCCACCCTGAGCGCCTCGTGCTGCGACGGCGGCAGCCCACCGGGCTCCTTCAGCTCGTCCAGGAACGGCACGAGGAGCCGCTGCAGCGCCGCGAACGGGAACGTCGCCTCGGACTCCACGCCCGCCACGCGCAACACCCGCAGATCGGCCGCCTCCCGGCCCGCGTGATCGAGGAGCACCGTCTTCCCGATCCCGGCGTCGCCCCGTAACAGCACGACCCCGCTCAGTCCCCGCCGCACCTCTGCCACCAGCTGTTCGAGCCGCTCACGTTCCCTGCCCCGCCCCTTGAGAACCACGACGCCGACGCCCTTCGAACAGGGGCCCTTTGTGCAGGCCGTATGAGGTTCTGGTGAAGCCGCCCCATTCAATCAGCGCGCGGCCGGGCGTACTTGGGCTTCGGGCGAGAGCGGTACGGAGGGATCGCACCGTGACGGATGAGGCCGCGCGTTCAACCGAACGGTTGAAGGGATCGGCGGCTTACGGGCGACGCGCGGCGGACACCGCCGGTCACAGACTTGCGTTGCCGCGGCGGCGGCACGCCCGATGGATCAGCCCGGAAAGGACCTTCCCCCACATGGCCAGCAGCTTCAGCAGGCGACGCATCCTCACCACCGGCGCGGGCGTCGCGCTCGGCGGCATCGTCGCGACCGGCGCGGCCCACGCGTCGCCGGCCGGTTCCCGAACGGCGTCGCCGGGCGCCGAGGAGACCCGCTCCCTCGACGAGCTGTACCGCGACGCGGTCGCCGAGGGCGGCAGGCTCGTCATCTACGCGGGCGGCGACACCGCCACCCAGCAGGACGCCACGGCCCAGGCCTTCCGCGCCCGCTTCCCGGACATCGACCTGACGATGGTCGTGGACTACAGCAAGTACCACGACGTCCGCGTCGACAACCAGCTCGCGACCGACACCCTGGTCCCCGACGTCGTCCAGCTCCAGACGCTCCAGGACTTCACCCGCTGGAAGCGCCAGGGCAAGCTGCTGCCCTACAAGCCCGCCGGCTTCTCCCAGCTGTACAAGGACTTCCGGGACCCGCAGGGCGCCTGGACGGCCGTCCGGGTCATCGCTTTCAGCTACATGTACGGCGTCGAGGCCGTCGGCGGCAACGCGCCCAAGTCGCCGCAGGAGCTGGTCGACCCGCGCTGGAAGGGCGCCATCGCCTCCTCCTACCCGCACGACGACGACGCGGTGCTGTACCTCTTCTCCCTCTACCAGGAGGCCTACGGCTGGGACTGGATCGCGAAGTTCGCCGCCCAGCAGCCGCAGTTCAACCGCGGTTCGCACAGCCCGGGTGTCGCGGTCAACGCCAAGCAGAAGGCCATCGGCGTCGGCGGGTCCGGCTCGCTGACCGCGCCCGCCACGGCCCCGACGCGCTTCGCGGTCGCCGACGGCCACCCCTTCATGGCCTGGGGCCAGCGGGCCGCGATCCTCCGGAAGGCCGCCCACCCCACCGCCGCCAAGCTGTACCTCAACTGGGCCCTGTCCGCCGAACGCCAGCAGGGCTCCGGCTGGTCCGTCCGCACCGACATCACGCCCGCCGGCGGCCTGGCGCCCATCTGGACCTACCGGAACGCGCACCTCGACGGCTTCCCCCGCTTCATGGAGGACCGCGCCCAGGTCGAGCGCTGGAAGCAGACCTTCGCCCTCTACTTCGGCGAGGTCAAGGGCGACCCGACACCGGGCTTCCTGGGGCTGCACCCCGGGCGGTGACCCCCGCCGGGCACGGCGGGCACGGCGAACCTCTTTACCCCTGTCACACGCGTCACGGCCTACACTCGGCTGGCCCCGCCAGCCCGTGCCCGTCCGGACCGTCGCAGAGGGAATCGCCGCCGCCGTGCCCGCCATCGCCGCCCCCGCCGTCCCGCGCCGAGCTTTACCGCCGCTTCGGCGGTTGCCGGACCTGCTGTTCCTGACCGTCGCCGTCGGCGGAGCCGTCCGCCTCGCCGACCTGAACTCCGCGCTGTGCTGGGAACTGGTCCCGCTCGTCGCGCTGTTGGCGGTCGGGTACGTGGCCGGCCTCGCCCTCTGGGACCGGCTGGGCCGGTGGGGCCGCCCGCTGTGGCTCGGCGCGCTGCTGGCGCTGTGGTGCCGGGTCTCCTGGGAGATGCCGGCCCCGGCCGCCACCGCCTACACCTGGCTGGTGCTCCCGCTCGCGATCCTCGCCCTGCGCATGTTCACGGGCCGTACGGCGGTCGCCGTAGTCGGCGTGATCACCGTGCCGCTCGTCCTGCTGATCGTCCGGACCTCCGGAACCGTCCATCCCGAACAGCTCCTCCCACCGGTCGCCGCACTGTGGACCACGGTCGCCCTGTACCGCGCCCAGCAGCGTCTTCTCGGCGAACTGCGGCGCACCCGGGCCGAGTTGGCGCGGAACCAGCGTGAGGCGGGCCGGCTCGCCGAGCGCGCCCGGATCGCCCGCGACCTGCACGACACGCTCGCCCAGGAACTCGCCGGCAGCCGCATGCTCCTCCAGGCCGCCGACCGCGACTGGGACCGGCGCCCCGACCTCGCCAGGACCCAGGTCCGTACGGTCGTGGACACGCTCGGCGCCAACCTCGCCGAGACCCGCACCATCATCAGCGACCTCACCCCGCCCGCGCTGGAGCACGACGACCTCACCACCGCCCTGCGCACCCTTTGCGCCCGTGACACCGCCGCACCCTCGCGGGTGGTGTTCCGCACCGAGGGCGAACCGGGCCACCTGCCCCGCGACCGGGCCGCCGCCCTGCTCCGCGTCGCCCAGGGGCTGCTGGCCAACGCCTGCGAGCACGCGCGCGCCCGGCACGTCTGGGTCACCCTCGACCACCGCGACGACCGGGCCGTCACCGTCGAGGTACGGGACGACGGCGTGGGCTTCGACGCGGCGGTGGCGGCGCCGCAGCCGGGCTGCCGCGGCCTCGGCCTGACCGCGGGCCGGGAGCGGCTGGGCGCCCTCGGCGGCTCGCTCACCGTCCGCAGCGCACCCGGTCGCGGCACCCTGGCCCGCGCCACCCTCCCCGTGGACACCCTCGCCCTCGCGGGCCCGGCGGGCAGCCGGTGACCGGCCCGGACGGCAGCGCGCTGCGGGTCCTGATCGTCGACGACCACGTGGTCGTACGCGCCGGACTGCGCGCCCTGCTCACCGGCGAACCCGGCTTCGACGTGGTCGGTGAGACCGGCGACGGCGAGGAGGCCGTCCACCTCACCGCGCGACTGCGCCCCGACGTGGTGCTGATGGACCTCCGGCTGACCGACGACACGGCCCCCGGCCCCCGGGCCGACGGCCTCGCCGCCACCCGGCGGATCGCCGCCGAGACCCCCGGCAGCCGGGTCGTCGTCCTGACCAGCTCCGGGACGCGGGGCGATGTCGTCCGGGCGATGGAGGCGGGCGCCCGCGGCTACGTCCTCAAGGCCGGACCACCGGAGGAACTGTTCCGTGCCGTGCGCGCCGCCGCGGCCGGCGGTACGGGGCTGGCCCCGGAGGCGGCCGGACAGCTGGCCGGGCACCTGGCCGACCCGGGGACCGTCCTGAGCGACCGGGAGATCGAGGTCGTACGCCTGCTGGCGCTGGGCCACAGCAATCGCTCCATCGCCGCCTCCCTCTTCCTCTCCGAGGCCACCGTCAAGACCCATCTGGTCCGCGTCTACCGCAAGCTCGGCACCGAGAACCGGGCGAGCACGGTCTCCGAGGCGGTCCGGCGGGGGCTCCTGGAACTGGGCTGAGGCGGCGCGAGGCCGGTCAGTGGGCGCCCATCGGCTCGAACTCCGTGCCGCACGGGCCCGCTCCCACGCTCTCCGCGAGGGCCACGGGGGCGCCGCTCATCGTCAGCGTCTCGTAGTAGCGGCCGATGCGTTCGGCGGAGCGGCCCACGTAGTGGCCGATGAAGGAACGGCGGAAGCGGTCCGTGGTGCGGTTGGGCTGGGAGCCGTGGACCAGGCTGCCGTTGAAGAACAGGACGTCGCCCGGGGCCATGTCGACGGGCACGGGGGTCAGACCGGGCGGCGGCGGGACGTACTCGCGGGCGAACGACAGCTCCGCGTCCGCGACCTCCGGGCAGAACACATCCATCCGGTGCGTGCCCGGCACGACCTCCAGACCGCCGTTGTCCCGGTCGATCACGTCGCAGGCGATCCACGCGGCCACACACGTGCCCGGCTCGACCCGCAGATAGAAGTTGTCCTGGTGCAGCGCCTGCCCCCGGGCCCCCGGCGGCTTGAAGTAGAACATGCTCTGCGCGGCCAGGACCTCCTCCCCGAGCAGCCCTTCCAGGATCTCCCGCAGCCGGGTGTCGAGCAGGACCCGCAGCGACAGGTCGTCGATGCGGTGCGGGTGCATCACCCGGGGGTAGACATGCAGCGGGTCCACCGGCCCGTCGGCCGGGGCCGGGCGGGGCTGGAAGTGGCCCGGGATCGGCCCGCCGGCCCGCAGCGCCGCGAACCGGTCGCACAACTGCTCGATCTCGGCGGGCGGGAACAGCCCCCGCACCACCACGAAGCCGTTCTCCTCGAACTCCGACTTGTCCGTGACTGTCATCCGCGCTTCCCTTCTCGGCGTCGTCCCTGTGCTCCAAGCTAGGTTGGAGCGCCTTTCGGGAGGATGCCTGTGCGTGCTGACAACCTGCCTGACACTGCTGCGTCCGACAATCCCTCGCCGGACCAGGTGATCATCGGCCGCTTCGACCAGCGGCCGCCCTACGCCGTGCACCGGCCACGCGGCGCGGACAGCTGGCTGTACACCTGGACCACGGGCGGCGGCGGTCTGCTGCGGCAGGGCTCGACCCGTAGCCCGGCGGGCCCCGGCGACCTGGTGGTCCTCGGACCGGGCGTGCCGCAGCACTACACCGTCCGGCCCGGCGCCGACCACTGGGCGTTCTGGTGGGTGCACTGCCGGGCCCGGCCCTCCTGGACGGCCCGGCTGCGCCCGTACGGGAGCGCCGACCGGCTCTACGCCCTGCCCCCGGCCTCCGCGGGCGTCCGGGAACGCGTCGACACGGCCTTCCGCCGGATGCTCGCCGACGCCCGCTGGACCGGCGAGGGCGCGCCGCCGACGCCGGGCGCCGTCCCGTCCGGTGAGGAGGTCGCCGTCGCGCACGGCACCGCCGCCCGTGAACTCGCCCTGTGCTCACTGGAGGAGGTGGTTCTGCTGACCGCCGCTCGGGCGGAGCCCCGCCGGTCGGGGGTCGACCCGAGGATCCGCCGGGCCGAGGACCTGATCGCGGCGGACCCCGCCGCTCCGCACACCGTCCGCTCCCTCGCCGAGCGGGTCTCCCTCTCCCCGTCCCGCTTCGCGCACCTCTTCACCGAGCAGCTCGGCCACTCCCCGATGCGGGCTCTGAGCCAGGCCCGACTGCTGCACGCCGCCCGGCTCCTGGAGGCCACCGGACTTCCGGTGGAGCGCGTGGCCGCCGCCTCCGGGTTCGCCAGCCCGTTCCACTTCAGCAGGGTGTTCCGGCAGCGCTACGGGGTGCCGCCAGGGGAGTACAGACAGCGTCTGCGCGACGGCGGCTGAGCGGAATCCCGCCGGTCAGCCCCCGAAGGCGAGCAGCGACAGCCACAGCGCCACCACCGACGACACCAGGGCCACGGGGACGGTGAGCAGGCCGAGGCGGGTGAACTCGCCCAGGTCCACGTCGTGTTCGTGCTGGTGGACGATGCGCCGCCACAACAGGGTGGCCAGGGAACCGGCGTACGTCAGGTTCGGGCCGATGTTGACCCCCAGGAGCACGGCGAGCACGGCGCCCGTGCCCAGCGGGGCGGCCAGCGGGACCAGGACCAGGACCGCCGGCAGGTTGTTGATGACGTTGGACAGCACGGCGGCCAGGGCGGCGACGCCGAGCAGGGCGAGCAGGCCGGTGCCGGACGGCATCACGCGGCCCAGCGCGTCGGCGAGCCCGTTGTCGACCACCGCGCGCACCACGATGCCCAGCGCCAGCACGAACGCGAGGAAGGGCAGGGAGAGGGAGTGGAAGAGGGCGCGCGGGCCGGTGGTCCGGCGGACCAGCGCGCGGACCGCGAGCACCAGGGCCCCGGCCAGCGCCGCCCACACCGGCTCGATCCCGAGCGCCGACGTCAGCACGAACCCGGCGAGCGTGCACACGACCGTGACCAGCGCGAACATCGGCAGCTCGGGCGCCTCGACGGCCTCCTCGGGCGCGGGCGCCCCGGCGTCCAGATCGGCCGCGAAGAACCGCCGGAACACCAGGTACTCGGCGGCCACGGCCACCGCCCACGGCGCCGCCATCAGCAGCGCGAACCGGGTGAACGTCAGCCCGGAGGCCGTGAAGGCCAGCAGGTTGGTGAGGTTGGACACGGGCAGCAGCAGCGAGGCCGTGTTCGACAGATGCGCGGTGGCGTACAGATGCGGCTTGGGGCGGGCGCCCAGCCGGGCCACGGTCGCGAACACCACCGGAGTGAGCAGGACGACCGTCGCGTCCAGGCTCAGCACCGCCGTGATGCCGGAGGCCAGCGCGAACGTCGACCCCAGCAGCCGACGGGGCCGGCCGGCCGACGCGCGCGCCATCCACGCCCCGCACGCCTGGAACAGCCCTTCGTCGTCGCAGAGCTTGGCCAGCACGAGCACGGCGGCGAGGAACCCGAGAACCGGGCCCAGCAGCTCGGCCTCGGCACGGGCGTGCTCCCAGGAGACGGCACCGGCGGCGACGGCGATCCCGGCGGCCGGTACGGCGACCACGGCCTCCGGCAGTCCGAAGGGGTGGGCGACCGCGCAGCCGAGGACGACGACGAGCAGGACGACGGACAGGACCTCGGCGAGGGCGGTGTTCACGGCAGGGCTTTCGGGCGTTCTTCGTCGGGGGACGTCCGGGCGCTCGACGGCGCGGGGACGGGTGCACACTACAGCTGCCCGCCGACGACCAGCGAACACGCGTGCGGCCTCAGGGTGAGACGAGGCTCACCGCGGCACCGGTCGTCCTCACTCCTCCGACAGCGTCAGATCCGCCCAGATCGTCTTGCCGTCCTCGGTGTGCCGACTGCCCCAGCGCTGGGTCAGCTGGGCCACGAGCAGCAGACCGCGTCCGCCCTCGTCGAAGGTCTTGGCCCGGCGCAGATGCGGGGCGGTGCCGCTGCCGTCCGACACCTCGCAGATCAGCGTGGTGTCGTCGTGGATCAGACGCAGCTGGATCGGCGGGGCGCCGTGCCGGATGGCGTTGGTGACCAGCTCGCTCACCACCAGCTCGGCCGTGAACGCCGACTCGCTGATGCCCCACAGCGCCATCTGCGTCAGCACGTACTGACGGGTGCGGGCCACGAACGCGGGGTCCGCCGGGATCGACCAGGTCGCCACCCGTTCCGCCCGGAGCCCACGGGTGCGGGCCAGCAGCAGCGCCACGTCGTCGGGCGCGCCGTTCGCGGGGAGCAGGGAGTGGACGACGTCCTGGCAGATGTCGTCCAGCGAGCCCTTGCGGCCGGACAGCGCCTCCGCCAGCAGTTCCTGGCCGGTGTCGATGTCCCGGTCCCGGGTCTCGATCAGGCCGTCGGTGTAGAGGGCGATGACCGTGCCCTCGGGCAGTTCGAGCTCGGCGGACTCGAAGGGCAGTCCGCCGAGGCCCAGGGGCTGTCCCGACGGCACTTCGACCTCCATGGGCCGTCCGTCCGGGTCGAGGACCACCGGCGGCGGATGCCCGGCACGGGCGAAGGTGCAGCGCCGGGTCACCGGGTCGTAGACGGCGTACAGACACGTGGCGCCCACCTCACCGGTCACCCCCTCGCTGCCGGCCTCGGCGGACAGGCGTACGACGAGGTCGTCGAGGTGGGTGAGCAGCTCGTCGGGGGCGAGGTCGACGTCGGCGAGGGTGCGGACGGCGGTCCGCAGCCGGCCCATGGTGGCGGAGGCCTGGACGCCGTGGCCGACGACGTCGCCGACGACCATGGCGACCCGCATCCCGGAGAGCGGGATGACGTCGAACCAGTCGCCGCCGACCCCGGCCTGGGCCGCCGGGAGGTAGCGGGAGGCGGCCTCCAGCGCGGGCATGCGAGGCAGGGTCTGGGGGAGGAGGCTGCGCTGCAGGGCGAGGGCTGTCTCGCGCTCGCGGGAGTAGCGGCGGGCGTTGTCGATGCAGACGGCGGCGCGGGCCGTGACCTCCTCGGCCAGCAGCTCGTCGTCGGCGGTGTACGGGTCGAGCCGTTTGAAGCGGGTCAGGACGGCCACGCCGAGGGTGGTGCCCCGGGCCCGGATCGGTACCGACATGGTGGTGTGGACGCCCAGCTCCTTGACCCGCTGGCTGCGTATCGGGTCCCAGGCGAGCCAGTCCACGAGGGTGTTGGCGGGGTCCGTCGCCACGACCGTGTGCCCGATCGACAGGGACGCCGCCTGAGGGGAGCCGGCCGGGTAGACGTCGGTCCGGCCCACCTCGACCACCGCCTCGGGGCAGCCGGGGGTCACCGACTGGTGGGCGGCGCGACGCAGGGTGAACGGCGCGGAGAGCGGGCCCTCGTGCGGTTCGTCGCCGTGGTCGAGGGACTGCATCAGATCGACGCTGACGAAGTCGGCGAGGACCGGGACGCACACATCGGCCAGCTCCTGGGCCGTCCGCCGCACGTCGAGGGTGGTGCCGATGCGGATGCTCGCCTCGTTCACCAGCTGCAGCCGCTGCCGCGCCAGGTACTGCTCGGTGATGTCGTGCCCGGTGACGCAGACCCCGATCGGCACCCCGGAGTCGTCCGTGAGCGGGGCGATCGCCGCCGACCAGGCGTGGGCGCGGTTCTCGTCGGCGGCCCGCAGGAAGGTCTGCACGTCCTTGCGCCGGCCCAGGGCCAGCACCTCGCGCAGGTCCTGCTCCAGCTTCTCGCCCTGGCGGCCGCCGATGATCTCGGACATGTGCAGGCCCCGGATGTTCTCCTCGGGCATGCCCACGGCGTCCGCCATCACGTCGTTGATGCCGCGCAGCCTGAGGCGGTCGTCGAAGACGGCCATGGCGCACGGCGACTGGACCATGACGGCCGCGGCGAGCGGATCGTCCCGCACCAGGGGGCCGGGATCGTCCAGCGGACAGAGAACCAGCCAGCTGCCGCCGCCGTCGGTGTTCTTCAGGCCCCGGTGGTGGGCGAGCAGCCACGCGGTCACCGTACGGCCGTCGCGGTGACGCAGTGCGAGCTTCCCGTTCCAGCTGCGGCTGCCCGGCGGGGGCGGCAGGAAGGCGCCGTCGGGGGCCAGCAGCTCCTCGGCGGGGCGGCCCACGACCTCCGTCGCGTGCCAGCCCAGCAGGCGTCTGGCGCCCTCGTTCCACTCGACGATCGTGCCGTCGCCGTCCATGGCCGCCCGCGCGGTGGCGGCACCGTCCAGGGCGTACGCAGGGGTGTCACCGTGCGTAACCTTGCGGCTCCTCATCGTCGCGAGTTCCATTCCGCCGGACCGAACGGGCTTACGGGCGAATTCCAGCCTATGCGCTCCGCCGGAAAAGCGGACGGGAAACCGCACCTCCGCCCGATTTGCTGAACGGGTGTTCGGTGAGTGGCGCGAGGGGCCCTTGACGATCCTGGGGCGGGTCGTCAGATTCTGTTCGGTCACGATCGCATGTGATGGCTTGTGGGGTCTTGTGCTCCACGGCTCCCCGGAACGTCCACCCGCACGTTCGACGAAGGGAACATCATGACCGTCACCCGCAGATCATTGCTCGTCGCGGGCACCTCCGCCCCCCTGGTGGGAGCGCTGACGGGCACCGCGACCGCCGCCCCCCGGTCGGGAACCGCCGCCACCCGCCGGACCGTCCCGCTCCGCGACGGCTGGCGCTTCGCCCTCGTCAACCCCGGCGGCATCACCGACCCCACCGGCGAGTACGCCGACGCCGCGCGCCCCGGGTACGACGACTCCGCCTGGCGGCAGGTCGCCGTCCCCCACGACTGGTCCATCGAACTCGCCCCCACCACCGAGCACGGCACCACCAGCGGCACCGGCTTCTTCCCCGGCGGCCTCGGCTGGTACCGCACCGCCTTCACCCTGCAGCCCTCCCTCGTGGGCAAGCGGATCTCGGTCGAGTTCGACGGCGTCTACATGGACTCGTACGTCCACTGCAACGGCACCGAGGTCGGCCGCCACCCCTACGGCTACACCGGCTTCGCGTTCGACCTCACCGACCTGCTGCACACCGACGGCACCACCGAGAACGTCATCGCGGTCAAGGTCCAGAACCGCCTGCCCAGCAGCCGCTGGTACTCCGGCAGCGGCATCTACCGCGAGGCCCGACTGGTCGTCACCGACCCCGTGCACGTGGCCCGCTGGGGCACGTACGTCACCACGCCGGACATCACCGCGAAGCGCGCCCTCGTCCGCGTCCGCACCACCGTCGTGAACGCCTCCGGCGGCACGGCGGACGTCGAGGTCGTCTCCCGCGTCGTCGACGCCCATGGCCGCACGGTCGCCCGTACGTCCTCCACGGTCGCCGTCACCGGCACCGCGACCGAGACCCACGAACTGACGGTCCGCGAGCCGAGGTTCTGGGACTTCGCGGACCCGCACCGCTACACCCTCACCACCGAACTCCGCGTCGGTGGCCGCACCACCGACACCCACCGCACCCCCCTCGGCATCCGCACGTTCCGCTTCGACCCCGACGAGGGCTTCCACCTCAACGGCACCCCGCACAAGATCAAGGGCGTCGACCTCCACCACGACCTCGGCGCGCTCGGCGCCGCCGTCCACGCCGACGCGATCCGCCGGCAGATGACGATCATGAAGTCGATGGGCGTCAACGCGCTGCGCACCTCACACAACCCGCCCTCGCCCGAGATGATCGAGGTCTGCGAGGACCTCGGCATCGTGATGACGGTGGAGGCCTTCGACTGCTGGCGCAGCCCCAAGACCCGCTACGACTACGGCCGTTTCTTCGACGAGTGGGCCGACCGCGACATCACCGAGATGGTGCTCGCGGCCCGCAACTCGCCCGCCGTCCTGATGTGGTCCCTCGGCAACGAGGTCTCCGAGTTCACCTCCACCTCCGGCCTCGCCATGGCGGACCGCCTGATCGCCGCCCTCAAGGCCTCCGACGACACCCGCCCCGTCGTCATCGGCTCCCACCGCCACCGCAGCGTCCCCGCCCCCGGCACCCCCGGCGACCTGATCCTCGCCAAGCTCGACGGCCTCGGCCTCAACTACAACACCGCCAAGTCGGTGGACGCCCTGCACGCCCGCTACCCGCACCTGTTCCTCTTCGAGTCGGAGTCGTCCTCGGAGACCTCCACGCGAGGCGTCTACCAGGAGCCCGAGCGCCTCAACACCGGCGAGAACCACACACCGGGCCGACGGGGCGTCTCCTCCTACGACAACAACCTCGCCTCCTGGACCATGAGCGGCGAGTACGGCCACAAGAAGGACCGCGACCGGAAGTGGTTCGCCGGGCAGTTCCTCTGGTCGGGCATCGACTACCTCGGCGAGCCCACGCCGTACGACGTCTTCCCGGTGAAGGCCTCCTTCTTCGGCGCGGTCGACACGGCCGGCTTCCCCAAGGACATGTACCACCTCTTCCGGAGCCAGTGGACCAGCGAGCCCATGGTCCATCTGCTGCCGATGACCTGGAACCACCAGGAGGGCGACACGGTCGAGATGTGGGCCTACTCCAACGTCGCCACCGTCGAGCTGTTCCTCAACGGGAAGTCCCTCGGGACGAGGAGGTTCGACGAGAAGAAGACCCTCGACGGGCGCTCCTACCTGGAGACCACCGAACCCACCGGCGACGACAAGACCTTCACCGAGGGCCCCTACCCGGGCAGCTACACCAGCCCCAACGGCAGCGCGGGCAAACTCCACCTCACCTGGAAGGTGCCGTACGCCCCCGGTGAGTTGAAGGCGGTGGCACGGCGCGACGGCCGGGTCGTCGCCACCGACGTCCTGCGCACGGCCGGTGCGCCGCACGCCGTCTGGCTCACCGCCGACCGCAAGTTCATGAAGGCGGACGGGCGTTCGCTGGCCTTCGTCACCGCGGAGATCGTCGACGCCCGGGGCGTGGTGGTCCCCGACGCCGAGCACCTCCTCACCTTCGACGTCCGGGGAGGCTCCCTCGCGGGCCTCGACAACGGCCGCGAGGAGAGCGCCGAGCGCTACCAGGCCTCCACCCGCACCGCCTTCGGCGGCAAGGTGCTCGCGATCGTCCGGTCCGGGGCCGAGGCGGGCGCGGTACGGGTGACGGCACGGGCGGCCGGGCTGCGCACCGGAAGGGTGAGCGTGCGCGCCACGCCGACGCGCGACAGGTCGACGACCCCGACCGCCGCGTTCGGGCCCGACCACCCGGCTCCCGTCACCTACCCCCGCGCCGACGCGAGTTACTCGGGTCGCCCCGACACCCTGCCCGCCGCGATGCTCGACGGCGATCCCGCCACCGGCTGGTCCAACGCGTTCTTCAAGGCCGCCACCGCCCTGCTGCCCGCGTTCAGCGGGGCGCGGCCCGAGGACTGGGTCTCGGTCGACTGGGGGCGGCCCGGGACGCTCGACCGGGTCGAGGTCTCCTTCACCGTCGACTCCGGGCACACCCTGCCCGAGGCTGTCGGGGTCGAGGTGTGGGACGGCGGGCGGTACGTCCCCGTGGAGGGCGCGAAGACCGACTGGGCCACCGTCTCCGACGCCCCCACGGCGATCACCTTCACCCCGGTGCGCGGCTCCCGCGTCCGGCTCAGCCTGACGAGCCGCCACCCGGGCGAGACACGCGGCGCGGTCCGCATCAGCAGGCTGGACGTCCTCGCAATCTGACGCGCCGGGCCTCGTCGGCGCGCCGCCGCCACGGTCCGGACGGAAACCAGTCCCGTCCGGACCGTTGACGAGCTGTCATGTCTCTAACAGCATGGCCATCGTCCGCATCTGGGAGCGCTCCCACACCCTGTTCCCGTACCCGCGCCACCCGGCACCACCCGTCACCGACTGCGCCCCCACCTCCCCCGAGGAGCCCAGACGTGAAACGACGCAGAACCACCCTGCTCGCCCTGACGACCCTCCTCGCGGCCGCGCTCACCGCGCTGCCCACCGGCCCGGCCCAGGCCGAGGAGGTCGAACAGGTCAAGAACGGCACCTTCGACACCACCACCGCCCCCTGGTGGACGACCGGCAACGTCACCGCCGGCCTCACCGGCGGCCGGCTCTGCGCCGAGATCCCCGGCGGCACCACCAACCGCTGGGACGCCGCCGTCGGCCAGAACGACATCACCCTGGTCAAGGGCGAGTCGTACCGCTTCAGCTTCTCCGCCTCCGGCACGCCCCAGGGCAACGTCCTGCGGGCCATCGTCGGCCTGTCGGTGGCCCCGTACGACACCTACTTCGAGGTCAGCCCGCAGCTGAACGTCTCGGGCGACTCCTACACGTACACCTTCACCTCGCCCGTCGACGCCACCCAGGCCCAGGTCGGCTTCCAAGTGGGCGGCAACGCGAACCCGTTCACCTTCTGCATGGACGACGTCTCCCTGCTCGGCGGGGTGCCGCCGGAGGTCTACGAGCCCGACACCGGGCCCCGGGTGCGGGTCAACCAGGTCGCCTATCTGCCCGCCGGGCCGAAGAACGCCACCCTGGTGACCGACGCGACGGAGCGGCTGCCCTGGCAGCTGAAGAAGGCCTCGGGTGCCGTCGTCGCCCACGGGCGGAGCACCCCGCGCGGCCTCGACGCCTCCTCCGGGCAGAACGTCCACTCGATCGACTTCGGCGCGTACCGGGGGCGCGGCACCGGCTTCACCCTGGTCGTCGACGGCCAGACCAGCCGCCCCTTCGACATCGACCCGGCCGCCTACGAACGCCTGCGCCTGGACTCGCTGAAGTACTACTACACCCAGCGCAGCGGCACCCCGATCAGCGACGACCTGCGTCCCGGCTACGGCCGCGCCGCCGGCCATGTCGACGTGGCGCCCAACCAGGGCGACGGGAACGTGCCCTGCCAGCCCGGCGTCTGCGACTACCGGCTCGACGTCACCGGCGGCTGGTACGACGCCGGCGACCACGGCAAGTACGTCGTCAACGGCGGCATCTCCACCTGGGAGGTGCTGAGCACCTACGAACGCGCGCTGCACGCCCGTACCGGCAAGGCGGGCAAGCTCGGCGACGGCTCGCTGAACATCCCCGAGAGCGGCAACAAGGTGCCCGACCTGCTGGACGAGGTCCGCTGGGAGCTGGACTTCCTGCTGAAGATGCAGGTGCCGCAGGGCAAGCCGCTCGCGGGCATGGCCCACCACAAGATCCACGACGAGCAGTGGACCGGTCTGCCGCTGATGCCCGCCGACGACCCGCAGAAGCGCGAACTGCACCCGCCGAGCACGGCGGCGACCCTCAACCTGGCGGCGACGGCCGCCCAGGCGGCCCGCCTGTACCGCCCCTACGACCGGGCCTTCGCCGCGAAGGCCCTCACCGCGGCCCGCACCGCGTGGGCGGCGGCCCTGGAACACCCGGCCGTGTACGCCTCCGAGAGCGACGGCATCGGCGGGGGCGCCTACGCCGACAACAACGTCACCGACGAGTTCTACTGGGCGGCCGCCCAGTTGTACCTGACCACCGGCGAGAAGGCCTTCCAGGACCACGTCCTCGCCTCACCCGTGCACACCGCCGACATCTTCGGACCCATCGGCTTCGACTGGGCCCGCACGGCCGCCGCGGGCCGCCTCGACCTCGCGACCGTGCCGAACAAGCTGCCCGGCCGCGACAAGGTCCGCCAGTCCGTGGTCAAGGCCGCCGACCGCTACCTGGCCACGCTGAAGGCCCACCCGTACGGCATGCCGTACGCGCCCGACAACAACCTCTACGACTGGGGCTCCAACCACCAGATCCTCAACAACGCGGTCGTCGTCGCCACGGCCTACGACATCAGCGGGGCGTCCAAGTACCGGGAGGGCGCGCTCCAGAGCATGGACTACCTCTTCGGCCGCAACGCCCTCAACATCTCCTACGTCACCGGCTACGGCGAGGTCGACGCCCGCAATCAGCACGCCCGTTGGTACGCCCACCAGCTCGACCCGGACCAGCCCAACCCGCCGGCCGGCACCCTCGCGGGCGGCCCCAACTCCTCCATCCAGGACCCCTACGCGCAGAGCAAACTCCAGGGCTGCGTCGGCCAGTTCTGCTACATCGACGACATCCAGTCCTGGTCGACCAACGAGCACACGATCAACTGGAACGCGGCCCTGGCCCGTATGGCCTCGTTCGTCGCGGACCAGACCTGACACCCCACCTCACCTCGCACGTGTGCGGCCGATGCCCTCCGGGGCGTCGGCCGCCTTGCGTCGGTACCGCCTTACCATGGCCTTGACCTGCGATTATTTACGGGTAAGTACCCTCGCGGTACCGTGGGCGCATGCCAGCTCTGAATGTGGAGTTCAGCGACCGCGAGCTAGAGGACCTGCGGCAGATGGCCAGGGAACGCGGTACGTCCATGAAGGCGCTCGTGCGCGAGGCGGCCGCGGCCGACATCGTGCGGCACCGGGCGCTGAAGGAGGGCGCGGAGGCGTTCCGGGAGTTCTTCACCGCGCACGCCGACGAGTTCGCCGCCGCCTTCCCGGACGACGAACCCGCCGCCAAGGCGGGGGGACGGGCCGTCTGACCGATGGCTCCCGTCATCCACATCGACGTGCCGTGGCTGCTCCAGCGACACGAAGAGGTCATGCCCGAGCAGCCCACCGTCAGCGACTTCTCGGCGCTCGTCGCCGCCGTGGCCCGGCATCGCGTCGACCCGCCGCGCCTCGGCGTCGACTCCGACCCGGCCTGGCGGGCCGCCGCACTGCTGCACACCCTCGCCCTGCTCAAGCCCCTGCCGGCCGCCAACGCCCGTTTCGCCTGCGCCACGGCCGTGGCCTACATGTTCGTCAGCGGCGTCGGGATCGACCCGCCCTACGGGGCCCTCGTGGATCTCGCGCGTGACCTGATCTCCGGGAAGACCGATGTCTACGGGGCGGCGGACCGGCTGAGGTCCTGGCAGATCTGAGCGGGCCGGGGAGAGCGGTCCCACCCCGGGGCCGCCGACCGAGGGCGGGAGGATCAAGGTCGGCGGCCCGTTTCGCGCGGGAGAGCCGCCGTTCCGCGCGGGGCCTTCCGAGGTGGCCGGCCCCAGTGAACAACGAACCGTCGGCGCGGCGGGAGCGTACGCGGGCGACCGGGGTGTGCGTACGGTTCACACGGGGTGCTTGAAGCCTTGAAGATTTCGGGAACCGGAAGGGTTCGTTCTGCGAAGCGGAACCATTCGTACCGGTCATCTGACCTGCTTTTAGTGATGCGGATGTTGCACAAGTGCCTTGTTAGCCATGAGTAACTTGTGCAAGGGTGAACGTCCTGCGCAGGGGCAATGGCCCGGCCGGAAAGGCCATTTGGCTTTCTCCGGTCCCCGAAGGGCCCAAAAGGCTCAAGGAACACGGCCATCGTGCGGCCCGGTCCCCGGCCGTTTTCCCGGCGCCCGCCAAAAAGGTACGCACCAATCCAGGGCCCTTTTCGGCGGTCACAACTCCGTGTGCCATCTTGTGCCTTGGAAGGAACCCGCTCTGTGCACACCCCCCACCCTCCCCGCCCCACTTTTCCGCCCGCGCCCGGCCCGGTGCCCGGAGAGTCCGACGAGACTCTCGCCGCCCGGCTGAGGGGATGGCCGGAGGGCGGCGGTACCGGCGACCCCGTCGCCCTGCTGATGGCACGGCACTGGCAGCCGACCTATGACTACGCGGCCATCTGTCTCGCCACCCAGTCGCAGGTCGCCTCGATGGTCACCGCGACCGCCTTCCACCGGGTGCTCGACGGGCTGATGCGGGGCGAGTCGGGTGTCGCCCTGCGGCCCCGGCTGCTGGTGGCCGCGCGCGACACCGTCAAGGAGTGGTCCGCGGAAGGGGGCGTCTCCGGTGTGCTGCCGGATCTGCGCAAGCCCGCCGGAGGGCGGGGCATGCGCGCGGCGAAGTCCATGACGCCGGAAAACCGCAAGCTCGTCGAGCGCTCATTCCAGGCCCTCCCCGCGGTCGCCCAGTGCCTGCTGTGGCACACCGAAGTAGAAGCCGAAACGATAACCATACCCACCGGTCTGCTGGGGCTGGACGCCGACAGCGCGGTCGCCACCCTGGAGCAGGCACGGGACAAATTCCGTGAGGGCTGTGTCCGCGCCCACCGGGAACTCGCGCCGTCCAAGGATTGCCGCTTCTACAACCGTCTGCTGGACGTGCCCATTCGCCGCGGCGGCGCGCTGCTGCCGGACGTCCAGCAGCATCTGTTGGAGTGCCGCTACTGCCGTTACGCGGCCGAGCAACTCAGCCATTTCGAGGGCGGACTCGGCGGGGTCATCGCCGAAGCCGTACTCGGCTGGGGCGCCCGGCGCTATCTCGACTCCCGGCCCGGCCGGCTGCCGCAGAAGGGCACGTCGAGACGTCCGGGGAGCGGCGGACGCCACCGACTGCTCTCCCAGATCCCCGCGCAGCGCCGCCGGATCACCTCCGGCGCACGCAACCCCCGGGCCCTGCTCACCGTCGGCGTGTCCTCGGGCGCGCTGCTGGCGGCCATCCTGGGTGCCGCGTTCCTCTCGGACGACGGCAGCGGCGCCGACCCCACCGCCTCCACCAGCGCCACCGGGGGCGTCGCCACGGCGCCGGACACCGGCAACGAGGCCACCAGGGGCAGCGCTTCGCCGACCCCGCCGGCCTCGGCCGGTCGGCCCACGGCACCCCAGCAGACCCGGCTGCGCAACCAGGCCGCCGACCTGTGCCTCGACATCGCCGGCGGCAAGGCCGTGAAGGGCGCCTCGACGGAACTCGCCGTGTGCGACTCGGGCTGGACCCAGAAGTGGTCCTACGAGGAGGACGGCCTGCTGCGCAGCGTCGCCAACCCCGAACTGTGCCTGGACTCCCAGGTGGACGCCGGGGTCGTGGTCCTCGGCAGCTGCGCGGGCGAACACTCCAAGCGCAGCGACGACGTCCGCTACGACTTCACCGTCCAGGGCGAGTTGCTGCCCCGGTGGGGCGAAGGGCTCGCCATGGCCCCCATCGAATCGGAGACCAAGTCGGACATCGTCGTCAAGGTCCGGGACAACTCCACCAAGCAGCGCTGGCTCACCGACGGGGTGACCGCGAGCCCCGAGTCCCTCTCCGTCTCCGGCTCCGAGGCGCCCACGCCCGAGACCGAGCCGGTCTCCGAGGAACCGGAGGCGGACGACGCGCCCCCGGCGCCGGACCCGAAGAAGTCCGGCACACCGACGCCGAACGCCAAGTCGGAGGCCGAGGCCGGGCAGGGCGGGTCGGTCCTGTCGGTGGACGACGACGGGGAAGCGCGCGGCACGGAGTCGGTGCCCCTGACACCGTTGACGCCGCTCACTTCGGTGGACGTACCGGCTGTGCTGGCGGGCCTCGGGTTGTAGGGGTGAGGAGAGGCCGTCGTTCGGGTGCGGGTGCGTGGGGCTTCTCGCGCAGTTCCCCGCGCCCCTGAAAACAAAAAGCACGGGGCGCAGCCCCTGCTTTTTGAGGGGCGCGGGGAACTGCGCGACCAGCCCCCACCGGAGGGACGTGTGGGGGTCGAAGGGGCGCAGCCCCTTATGGATGGGACGGGTAGGGGCGGCGGGGGCGCGAACCCGCGTCAGGAACCCCCACCCACCAGACTGCCGCCCCCCACGGACCCCGGCCCCCGATGCCCGGCCAACGCCAACGTGAGATCCAACTCGGCGAGCAGACAACGAACGACGTGCTCCACCCCCGCCTGCCCGTCCAGCGCCAACCCGTACACATACGGCCGCCCCACCAGCACGGCCTCCGCCCCGAGCGCCAACGCCTTGAACACGTCATCACCCGTCCGCACCCCACTGTCGAAGAGCACCGTCAGCCGATCACCCACCGCCCGGGCCACCCCCGGCAGCGCGTCCGCCGCCCCCACACCCCCCGCCACCTGCCGCCCACCGTGGTTGGACACGACCACCCCGTCCATCCCCGCGTCCGCGGCGAGCCGCGCGTCGTCCGGGTGCAGCACCCCCTTCAACACGATCGGCCCGTCCCAGTGTTCACGCAGGAACGCCAGGTCGGGCCAGGTCTTCCCGGGGTCGCCGAACATCCCCGCGAAGTGCAGCACGGCCGCGTTCGGATCCTCGTGGACCGGCTTGGCGAGGCCCGCCCGGAACGCCGGGTCGGTGAAGTAGTTGGCGGTGCCGACGCCGTGCAGGAACGGCAGGTACGCCCGCTCCAGATCACGGGGCCGCCAACCGAGCAACGGCGTGTCGAGGGTGACGACGAGCACGGAGTACCCGGTGGCCTTCGCCCGCTCCAGGAAGCTCCGGGTGACCTCACGGTCCTTCGCCCAGTACAGCTGGAACCAGCGCTCCGCGTCCCCCATGGCCTCCGCGACCTGCTCCATGGGTGTGCTGGACGCCGAGGACAGGATGTACGGCACGCCCTGCGCGGCGGCGGCCCGCGCCGCCGCCGGCTCCGCCTCCGGGTGCACGATCGACAGCACGCCCACCGGGGCGAGGGCCACCGGTGCCGGCAGCGACCGGCCCAACACCTCGACGGACAGGTCGCGTTCGCTCACGTCCCGCAGCAGCCGGGGGACGATACGGTGCCGGTCCAGCGCGTCCCGGTTGGCGCGGGCCGTACTGCCGTTCCCCGCGCTGCCCGCCACGTAGCCGACCGGACCGGCGCCGAGCCGGTGCTCGGCCAGCTCCTCCAGCCGGGTCAGGTCGGTGGGCAGCCGGGGTACGGCTCCGCCCATCCCGCCCAGGTAGATCTCGTACTGGAAGTCCGCCCAGTGCTTCGCCATCCGCCCGCCCTGCCCCTCACCGTCGAGAACGCCCCACAACGCCGACGATCCTGACGACTCACAGGCCCACCGTCCACCGCACAGCACACGGTTTAGCGAAAGCGGGGGAGCCTGGAGCCCGGAGCGGTGGGCGTGCGTGGCCCAGGGCGGTGTGGGCGTCCTGGGCCACGCCGCCCCCGCGGTGGCGGTCAGGCGGAAGGGGCTCCCGTGAGCGTCTCCACGCGGCCGGTGTCGAGTGAGTAGTAGGCGCTGACCACGCTCAGGTCGCCCTTCTTCACCAGGGGAGCGAGGGAGGCGTTGGAGCGCAGGTCGGCGGCGGTCCGGTTGGCGTGGGCGCGGATCATCGCGTCGACGGGGTCGGCGTGCTTGGCCTTGGCGATGTCCTGGTAGGCGGGGCGCAGGGCCTCGACGATCGACTGCAGGTTGCCCGGCAGGTCCTCGTCGTCCTTGATCGCCTTGTACGCCGCCTTGATGGCCCCGCAGTTCTGGTGCCCCAGCACGACGATGAGCGGGGACCCGGCGGTGAGGGGCCCGTACTCGACGGAGCCGACGACCACCGGCTGCACGACCTGCCCACCGGTGCGTATCACGAACAGGTCGCCTATGCCGGTGTCGAAGACGAGCTCCGGCGGCACGCGGGAGTCGATGCAGGAGACGATCACGCCGTAGGGCTTCTGCTCGGGCGCGACCGCCGCGCGCCGGGCGGGGTCCTGGTCGGGGTGCCGCAGCTTGCCGCTCACCCACCGCTTGTTGCCGTCCAGCAGCCTGGCGTACGCCGTCCGCGCGGAGTCGGGGCGCGGAGCGGCCTTGGGGGAGGACGACGCGGCTCCCATGTTCGCCGCCTTCGCCGTGTCGGCACCCTCGGCCTTCGACGAACAGGCGGTGAGCAAGGCCGCGGAAGCCGCCGCGAGTCCTCCGGTGAGAATGGCCCTGCGCTGTGGCCGCACAGCGTCACCCATGTGTCTGCCCCTTACGTTCCTGAGCGGAATCCGCCCGGGAAGTCGGGAAGCGGGGGTACGCCGTGACCGGCTCTCTGCTCCCCGTTCTCCCAGGTGGAGTTGGTGATTCCACCCTCGCGGGAGGCCGGTTAGCGGCCGTCCAGCACTCATGCAGCGCAGGGCAAGCGCGCGTCCAAATCACACGGTGTGGCAGGGCGGATCCGCTCGGCCGAACAGCCGGGGCGCACCGCACCACTTTCGGTCGCGCCGGGGCCGTTCGGGCGGTCGTCGCGCGTCGAAGCGGAATGTTTCAGGCCGATTGCCCAGCCGTGGAGATCCGGCCATTCATGATCATGGGGCGATCGCGAACCGCTCAGAATCGGGGTTTGCATGTTCGAATTCTGTGACTTCGAGCCACTGATTCAACACTCAAAGTTACCGAAACCCGTGGGGTCGATGTGTGTTCCGCCCCGGGACCCGGCAGACTCGCGCTCGCCGAACCGGCACCGTCCGGACCGACTTCGTACACGCGACCGATGTGGCGGAGCCGTCCGGGCAACACCCGCAGAGCGGAAGGATGCACACCATGCCGAAGACCGCGCGCCTGGCAGCGACTCTCACCCTGACGGCCGCCACCGTCTGCGGTCCCCTCGCGGGGCCCGCGCTCGCGGCCCCCGAGCCCGCGGCGAAGGGGCTGTACGCCCCGTCGGCCCTGGTGCTGACCGTGGGCCACGGCGAGACCTCGGCCACCGTCACACCCGAGCGGGCGGTCACCCTGAGCTGCGCGCCGAAGCCCGCCGGCACCCATCCGGCACCCGTCGACGCCTGCGCCGAACTCCGCGACAGCGGCGGCGACTTCGAGGCCCTGAGCGGCAGCGTCGGGGTGATGTGCACCAAGCAGTACGACCCGGTGATCGTCACCGTGCACGGTGTCTGGGAGGGCAAGCGCGTCGCGTACGAGCGCACCTTCGCCAACGAGTGTCTGAAGGACTCCGCCGCGAGCGTTCTCTACTCCTTCTGACCTCCCGTACGACACGGCCGCCGGACGGCGGCCGGAAGACCGGGGGTCGCGTGGCCCCGTGAGTGATGAGCGAGGGCCCGTGGCTGGGGAGCGCGAGCCCTGTCGCGGTGTGTCACGCGATCCCCGTCCGGGGGCCGGCCGAAGCGGAGTGGGGCCGCGGGCCGGCCCCCGGCATCATGCCGGGGCCCGGTGGGTCACTCGGAGGTGACGGCCCAGCGGCCGACCTGCTGGTGACCCGAGTCGTACAGGGGCTGTCCGTCCCCGGGGCCGATCTCGCAGTGCCGGAGGTTGCCGCCCCAGTAGCGCAGGATGCGCTCCAACTCCTGGACGGTGGTGCCCTCGTCCCAGTCCGTGCTGTCCAGGTCGACTTCGAGAAGGAACTTCACTTCGCGCGTCTCCACTTCTGTGTCCTTCGGATTCCGCGCCGGTGTCCGCCGGAACGGTGTGTGCCTGCCGCAGGTCCTTCAATCGTTTCATTGAACTGCTACTTGAGACTTGGCCGTTGCGGAGGTGGAGGCGGCGGGGGCGGGGGAGACGCGGGCGGGAAGTCGGGTAACGGCGGGAAGCGGCCCAGCAGTCCGGCGGCGCGCAGCAGTCGGTGTATCCGGGGCTGGTCGGAGACGAGACGGAGTCGCCCGCCGCGCGACCTGGCCGTGGCCTCCGCTCTGCACAGCACGCGCAGCCCCGAGCAGTCGAAGAAGGCGACGTGACGCAGGTCCACGAGCACGTCCGGTGGGGCCGCCCCGGTGGCGGCGGCCGTCAGATGCTCGGCGAGGGACCCGGCCGACGCCAGGTCGATCTCGCCCGAGACCTCGATGACGACGAAGGGCCCCACCTGACGGGTGCGGGCGTACGGGTTGGCCACCACGGACCCGGACCCGTATCCGGACTCGGGGGCCGTGTCCCCGGGGCGGGGGGCGGCGCGGTCATGGGCATCCGGACTCATGGCGGCTCCACCTTGTCAGGGGTAGGGCGCATCGGATCCGGTTAGCTACCCCGGCGCGGAGCAGGCCATCCCTTTCGCGCCCCGGCGCAAGATCTACGACACTCGAAAAGGTGAATTGCCGCCCCGTGCATTGACTTTTCGGCAACGTGCCGCCCGCCCCCCCCGGGGGTTCCAGGCGCTCTAGTCGTGGTGGGACTCCTCCTGGGCCCGCTCATTGGGCGTGATCGCGTCGCCCGCCTCGCCGTCATGACGGCGAGGCTTCCTGGAGTCGGTGACGTCCGTCTCGGCCCGCTCCGCCTCGCGCAGGACCTCGTCGAGGGCGGTGTCGGGCTTGTCGTCCGAGCTGTGCTTGTCCTTCGGGTTCCTCTTGTCCTGGTGAGCCATGGGGAGGCTCCTTCCTGTGAGGTGAGGTGAGGTGGAGTCAGGGGGCGGGTCGGCCGGGCGGTCAGCGGGCCGGTGCCGCGATCCGCAGCGGCACCGCGCCCGGCGTGCTCGCACCGGCCGACCCAGGGGCTTCGACGTCCCGGGTCACCTCCGACCACCACGCCGGGCCGTCCTCGATGTGCCGCAGCAGGACGCCCTCGCGGATCGCCCAGGGGCAGATCGTCACGCTCTTCAGGCCGGAGAGCTTCATCGTGGTGTGCCCGACCAGCGCCCCGGCGAGACTCTGTGTCGCCCGGGGCGCGGAGATGCCCGGCAGGGCGGCCCGCTGGGCCGCGGGCAGGGCGGCGAGACGGGCGATGGCCCGGCCGAGGTCCGCGCACCGCAACTCCCGTTCCACGAAGGGCCCATGGCGGCCCGGCGCGGATCCGCACAGCCGGGAGAGCTGCTGGAACGTGCGCGAGGTGGCGACGGCCGTGCGCGGCCCCTCCCACCGGATGCGCGCCGAGACGTCCCGGAGTTGATGCCGGACCTTGCGGCGCAGCGCCTTGATGCTCTCCATCGACGGCGGGTCCTGCCCCTGGAAGAACTCGTGCGTCAGCCGGTTGGCGCCCAGCGGCAGCGAGGCCACGAAGTCCGGCAGCCGTCCCCGCCCGAAGGCCACCTCCAGCGAGCCGCCCCCGATGTCCAGCAGGGCCAGCGGCCCCGACCGCCAGCCCATCCACCGCCGCGCCCCGAGGAAGGTGAGCTCCGCCTCCACCTCGCCGGGCAGGGTGCAGATCAGGACACCGGTCTCCGCGCGCACGGTGCGCAGCACCTCCCGGCAGTTGGGCGCCGACCGCACCACGGCGGTCGCGAACGCCAGTGGTGTCGACGCCCCCCATCTCTCCGCCGTCCGCGCCGCCGCCGTGACCGCCTGGCACAACCGCTCCACGGCCTCGTCGGGCACATCGCCCCCGGGCGGCACCTGTTCGGACAGCCGCAGGCGCCACTTGGCGGTGTGCACCGGCAGCGGCACACCCCCCTCGGCGTCCGCCACCACCAGCCGTACGGTGTTCGATCCCACATCCACCACGCTCATCCGCATGACCTCCGGAGTACCCGGTCGTCGCCTCAACACGCGTGTCCCGTACGGCGGCCGGGGGCGCACCGTCGTATCCAGGCCGACCGCGCGCCGCGGAGCACCACCCCGCCTCGGAGCACCACCCCACCCAGGGGCGGCGATCCGAACCCCTGATCGGAATGATCAGACTTATTGCATATGATGTGCAGGTGCAGCACTACGACATCAGAGTGGCAGGGCCCGAGGACCTCGACGGCGCGCGGACGGTGATGCTCGACACCGTCTACCGGGACTTCGGGACGGGCTATGTGCCGCGCTGGCACGGCGACATCATCGATCTGCGGAGCGCGTACGTCGTCCCGGACCGCCATGTGCTCCTGGTCGCGGTCGACGAGCGGGACGGCGCGGTCGTCGCCACGGGCGCGTTGGACTCCCGGGGGCCCGCGCATCCGCCCAACCCCCGTTGGCTGGCCGAGCGTTACCCGTCCGGGGAGACCGCCCAGCTGCGTCGCGTGTACGTCCGCTCCGAGCATCGACGGCGTGGGCTGGCCCGGCGACTGGTCGCCGCGCTGCTGGACTTCGCGGCGGCCGACGGCGGTTACCGCTCCGTGTACCTGCACACCGACCCCGGGGTGCCCGGCGCCGAGGGCTTCTGGCGTTCGCAGGGGGTGGCCGTGTGCGACGAGCGCGAGACGACCGGGGAGCGCGTGGTGCACTTCGAGGTCCCGGTGCCCGCGATGGTCGCCCCCTCGCCGATTACATGAAAATCATTCTCATGTAGGCTGCGTCGCGCTCCACCCCCTCGTTCCGTCCACGCCGCCCCGTCCCCCACAGAGAACCAAGGACCATGCGCACTCCCCGCCGCCGTCGCGCCGCCGCCGGCCTGCTCCTCGCCCCCCTGCTGACCGGCTGCTTCGCCTCGGACGGAGGGACCACCGACGACGCCTCCGGCGACGGTTCCCGACTGCGCGTGGCCCTCGCCTTCCCGCCCGCCGAGAACTTCTCGCCGTACGGCGCCGACGCGACCCTCCTCAGCCGGCTCGGCGTCACCGAAGGCCTGACCAAGCTGGACGCCAACGGCGTCCCGGCCCCCGCGCTCGCCGAGTCCTGGACCCGCGAGAACGACCGGAACTGGCTCTTCTCCCTGCGCGAGGCCACCTTCCAGGACGGCACCGAGGTCACCCCGGTCACCGTCGCCACCGCCCTCACCCGCGCCGGTGAGGCCGAACCGGTCACCGCCGCGCTCTCCGGCATCAGCCTCACCGCGAAGGCCGAGGGCGACCGCCAGGTGCGCGTCACCACCGAGGACCCGGACCCCGCCCTGCCGCTCAGGCTCACCAGCCCCGGCCTCGCGATCCTGTCCGCCAAGGCCTACGGCGGCAAGCGCGTGAACCCGGTCGGCACGGCCACCGGCCCGTTCGAGCTCACCAAGGTCACCGGCACCACCGCGGCCACCCTGGACCGCTTCGAGGAGTACTGGGGCGGGCGCGCCCAGGCGAGCGGCATCGACGCCAAGTTCATAGCCGACGGCTCCGCGCGCACCAACGCGCTGCGCACCGACCAGGTCGACATCGCCGAGGCCGTCCCCGTGTCGCAGGCCTCCACCCTAGACAAGGCCACCCGCCGCGAGACGGCCACCACCCGCACCACCAGCCTCCTGCTCAACACGAAGACCGGCGCCTTCAAGGACCCGAAACTGCGGGCCGCCGCCCGCGAGGCCGTTGACGGCTCCGTCCTCGCCAAGGACGTGTACGAGGGCCATGCGGACGCCGGGGTCGGCATCTTCGGCCCCGCCGTGACCTGGGCCGCCGGCAAGCGCGTCGCACCGGCCGGCCGCGCGAAGGCCGCCGACCCCGACGGCACCGCCGTCACCATCGCCACCTACGACAACCGGCCCGAGCTGCCCGAGGTCGCCCAGGTGCTGCAACAGCAGCTCAGGGAGGCCGGGTTCGAGGTGAAGCTGGAGGTCCGCGAGTACTCGCGGCTGGAGAGCGACGCCCTCGCCGGCAAGTTCGACGCCTTCGTCGGCGCCCGCAACTCCCTGCTCGACACCGGCGACCCCGTCACCATCCTGGCCAGCGACTTCACCTGCGACGGCAGCTACAACCTCGCCCTGCTCTGCGACAAGAAGGTCGACCGGGCCGTCGCCGCCGCCGAGAAGGAGTCCGACACCGCCAAGCGGCAGCAGGCGGCGATGAACGCCGAGGCGGCGATCCTCGCTACCGACGCCACCGTCCCGCTCGTCCACCAGCGGATCATCACCGGCGTCAGCACCTCCGTACGGGGCGTGATCCTCGACCCGTACGAGCGCACGCTGGTCGGAACGGGGACCCGGCGCTGATACGGGCACTCTGGCGGGCCCTGCTCGCCGCCGGTCTGCTGTGCGGGATCGGCCTGCTGCCGTGGCTCTCGCGCACCGACCCGGCACTCACCGTCCTCAAGGCACGCTCCGCCGAACGCGACCCGACGCCGGAGGTCCTGGCGGCCGTACGCGACGAACTCGGCCTCGACGCGGGCCCCTTGAGACTCCTCGGGGAGTGGTTCGGCGGGCTGGCGCGCGGTGACGCGGGCCGGTCGTGGATCTCCGGCGCCGAGGTCACCCCGTCGGTCGCCCAGGCCCTCGGCGTCTCCCTGCTGCTGATGGCCGCCGCGCTTGTCGTCGCGGCGGCCACGGCTGCGGCGGTCTGCGCCCGCACCCTGTGGCTCGGCGCGCACCGCCGCCTCGACGACCGCCGGGGCGGCGGCAGCGGCGCCGCGATGCTCGCCGCGCTGCCCGAGTTCCTCACCGCGTCCGTGCTCGCCGTCGTCGTCGGGGTGCACCTCGGCTGGCTGCCCGCGCTCGGCTGGTACGGGCCGCGGTGGATGGTGCTGCCCGCCCTCGCCCTGGGCCTGCCCGCCGGCGCGCTGCTCGGCCGGATGCTGGCCGACCTGCTGCCCGGTGCCTTCGCCGAACCCTGGGCCCTGGCCGCCGCCGCACGCGGCATACCCGGGCGGGCCACCGCCCGCCACGCCGTACGCCGCTGCGTACCCGGACTGCTGCCCAACCTCGGCCTGTTCGTGGTCGGCCTCACCGGCGGTGCCGTCACCGTCGAGCAGGTCTTCGACATACCCGGCCTCGGCAGGACCACCCTCCAGGCCGCCGTCGCCCAGGACCTCCCCGTCCTCCAGGCCGGCACCCTCGCCCTCGTCCTGCTGGCCGCCGTCGCCGGGGGCCTCGTCCGCCTCGCCGCCCGCCGCCTCGTCGGCCCCGCCCTCCGCGACGGCGCGCTCCACTCCCTGCACCGCCCCACGCCACCGGCCCCGAGCCGCGCCCCCCTGCTGCACGGCACCCTCCTGCTGGCGGTCGTCGCGCTCGGCCTGACCCGCGACCCGCTCGCCCTCGACACCGGCGCGCGGCTCCAACCCCCTTCCTGGGCACACCCGTTGGGCACCGACGCACTCGGACGGGACCTCCTCGCCCGCATCGGTCACGGCGCCTTCACGACCCTCGCCCTGGCCGTCGCGATCAGCGCCGTCGCGCTGCTGACGGGCGTCCTGCTCGGGCTGCTGCCCCGCTTCTCCGGGCCCCTCGTCGACACCGTCAACGCCGTGCCCGCGGTCCTCGCGGGGCTCCTCGTCGCCGGAGTTGTCGGCGGCGGCGCGGCGACGCCCGCGCTGGCCGTGGCCGCCGTCGCCTGGGTGCCCCTGGCCGCACACACCACCGCCCTGCTCGAACAGGAGCGGGCCACCACGCACATCACGGCCACGCGGGGGTTGGGCGCCGACGACGCGTATCTGCTCCGCCGCGAACTGCTGCCCGCCGTGCTGCCGCCCGTCGCCCGCCACGCCCTGCTGCGCCTGCCCGGCGTGGCCCTGGCCCTGACCACCCTGGGTTTCCTCGGCCTCGGCGCGCAGCCGCCGGACCCGGAATGGGGCCTCCTCCTCGCCGAGAACCAGCCCTACGCCGAACGCGCCCCCTGGGCCGTACTCGCCCCCGCCACCGCCCTCGCCCTCCTCGGCGCCCTCGCGGTCACGGCGACGGGCGGAGTGCGCTGGCCGCGCCCGTGGCGCCGTCCGCTCGCCGGGGCCCCACAACGACCCAAGCCCGCCGCCGCCCCCACCGTCGGAGAACCCGGATGACCGAGCCCGAACAGCCCCGGACCGCGCCGCCCACGGGGCGGACGACCGAGAAGAGGGCCGGGAAACCCGGGAGCCGGGCCGCCGAGAGCGCAGAGGCCGGGCGTGCGGCGGGCGCAGGTGTGGCCGGCAAGGTGTCGCGACGAGGGACGTGGGCGAAGCTCAACCCCCTCCTGCGGTTGCTGATCCTCACCCAGCTCGCCTTCAACGTCGGCTTCTTCGCGGTGTTGCCGTTCCTCGCCGAGCACCTCGGTACGGCGATCGGCATGGCCGGCTGGATGGTCGGGTTCGTGCTGGGGCTGCGCACCTTCAGCCAGCAGGGCCTGTTCGTGGTCGGCGGCGCGCTGGCCGACCGGTACGGCGTACGGCCCGTCGTGCTGGCCGGGTGCGCCCTGCGGATCGCCGGGTTCGCGTGGCTCGGGTACGCGGACGAGGACTGGTCGGTCATCGGGTCGGTGCTGCTGATCGGGTTCGCCGCCGCGCTGTTCTCCCCGGCCGTCGAGTCCGAGGTCGCCCGGCAGGCGGTCGTCTGGGAGGAGTCGGGCGGCGGGCCCCGGACCAGCGTCCTCGCGCTGTTCACGGTGGCGGGACAGGCCGGCGCGTTCGTCGGGCCGTTGATCGGCGCGCTGTTGCTGGCCGTGGACTACCGGGTGGTCTGCCTCACGGGCGCCGGAGTCTTCGTCCTGGTCCTCGCCGGGCACGCCCGGCTGCTGCCGCAGCACGTCCCGGGACGGGAGCGCGTCGAGGTGCGGGGCGGCCTCGGCGGGCTGCTGCGCAACCGGCGGTTCCTCGCGCTGTGCTGCGCGTACGGCGCGTACCTGTTGGCGTACAACCAGCTGTACCTGCTCCTGCCCGACGAGGTGGAGCGCGCCACGGGGTCGCAGGCGGCGCTGGCCTGGCTGTTCGGGTTGTCGTCGCTGCTGGTCGTGGCGACGCAGCTGCCGGTCACGCGGTGGGCGGCCGGACGGCTCGACCTGCGGCGGTCCATGGCCGGTGGGTTGCTCCTGATCGCCTCGGGATTCGCGGTGGTGGGCCTGGCCCGGCCCGCCGAGTGGACCGGCACGGCCGGGTTGCTGCCCGCCGCCGGGTTCGTGGTCCTTCTGACACTGGGCCAGATGCTGGTGGCCCCGGCGGCCCGGGCCTGGGTGCCCGATCTCGCCGTCGAGGGCCGCCTCGGGCTCTACACCGGGGCGATGTCCTCCGTGTCCGGCCTGATCGTGCTGGTGGGAAGCGCGGGGGCGGGCGCCCTGATGGACGCGGGCCTGCCGTCCCCTGTGCCCTGGCTGGTCCTCGCCGCCGTACCGGTCGCCTCGGTCCTGCTCATCCCGGGGCCGACGTCTGCCGGGCGAAGGAAATCAGAAGCCCTCGGCGCCTCCTCCGACTAGGGTCGAGCGATGCCTGAGTTGCAACGACTGCGTGCCGAACACGCCGCCGCGGTCCTGGACTTCGAACTGGCGAACCGTGCCTACTTCGCCGCCTCGATCCCCGACCGAGGCGATGCGTTCTTCGCGCAGTTCACCGACCGTTTCCACGCCCTGCTGGCCGAGCAGGACGCCGGAGTCTGCGCCTTCCACGTGCTCGTCGCCGAGGACGGCTCGGTGCTCGGCAGGTTCAACCTGGTCGACATGGAGGACCACTCCGCGCACCTCGGCTACCGAGTCGCCCAGCACGTCGCCGGCCGGGGCGTGGCGACCGCGACCGTCCGGGAGCTGTGCGGGTGGGCGGCGACCGAGCACGGCCTGCGCACCCTGCGGGCGGCCGTGGCCCACCACAACGCCGCCTCCCGGAGGGTGCTGATCAAAGCCGGGTTCGTCCCCGTCGGTCCGGCCGCCCCGGAACACCTCAGCGGTGAAACGGGCACCTGGTACGAGCGCGACCTGTCGCCGTGACCGGAGGAACCGGCTACGCCATCTGACGGCGCACCAGCTCGTGCAGCCGCCCCGCCGGGTTCGCCAGCAGCTCGCCCGGCGCTCCCACCTCCGCCACCTTGCCGTCCTCCATCACCACGACCCGGTCCGCGTCCATCACCGTGGACAGGCGGTGGGCGATGACGATCCGCGTGGCGTTCAGGGCCCGCGTGCTCTCGATGACCGTGCGCTGGGTCTCGTTGTCGAGGGCGCTCGTCGCCTCGTCGAAGAAGAGGATCCGGGGCCGGCGGATCAACGCCTGGGCGATCATCAGGCGTTGCCGCTGCCCGCCGGAGATCGCGCCGTTGCCCTGGACGATGGTGTGCAGCCCCATCGGCATGCGCTGGATGTCCTCCGCGAGGCCCGCCATCGCGGCCGCCGCCATCGCCTCCTCCGGCGTGTACGGCTCGGTGCCGCAGATCACGTCCAGGATCGAGCCGGTGAACGGCTGGGCGTGCTGCAGCACGACCCCGCACTGACGGCGTACGGCGGACTGGTCCAGCGCGCCGAGGTCCTGACCGTCGTACAGGACGCTCCCGGAGACCGGCTTGTCGAAGCCGATGAGCAGGCGCAGCAGCGTCGACTTCCCGCAGCCGCTCGGGCCGACGATCGCCACGAACTCCCCGGGCGCCACGGCGAAGGACACATCGTCCAGCACCAGCGGACCGTCGTCCGCGTAGCGGAAGGAGACACGGCGGGCCTCCAGCGCGCCGGACAGCACGCCCGGCCGGGTGCTCGCCGTGCGGACCTCAGGCGTCGCCTCCAGCACCGGCTTGATCTCCTCGAACAGCGGCAGCACCGCCACCGCCGACACGAAGGCACCCGTCAGCTGGGTGACCGACGTCAGCAGCATCGTCACCGAGGTGTTGAAGGTCAGGAACTCGGCCGCCGACATCGAGCCTCGCGCCGGGCCCGCCAGCAGCATGAACATCAGCAGGGTGCACAGCGGGAGGTACACCGCCCCCAGCACCGTGTTGAGGTTCTTGATGCCACCGACCTTCTGCTGGAGCTCCCGGCTGCGCGCGAACTCGCCGGCCCACGCCGCGTAGGCGTAGTTCTCGGCGGCCGCCACCCGGAGCTTCGGCAGCCCCCGCAGGGTCTGGAAGGCCTGGTTGTTCAGCTTGTTGCCCAGCACCACCAACCGGCGCTGCCAGCGGACCTGCCAGAGACCGAGGCCCAGGAACACCGCTGCCACGACCACCAGCATGCCGATCGCCGCCAGGGCCATCGGGACGCTGAACCAGAGCAGCAGCGCGAGGTTCACCGCGCCGACCGTCACCGACTGGGCGACCACCGGGCCGACGCCCGCGAGGGTGCGGCGGATCGCGCTGATGCCCATGGCGGCGCTGGCCAGTTCGCCCGTGGACCGCGAGGTGAAGAACTTCGTCGGGAGGCGCAACAGCCGGTCCCACACCGCCGGTTGCAGCGTCGCCTCGATACGGCCCTCCAGCCGCAGGATCGTCAGGTTCTGCAGCAGCAGGAACGCCGCCGACACCACGCTCGCCAGCATGATCGCCAGGCAGACCTGCACGATCAGGTCCTCCTGGGCCTTCGGCACGTACTCGCCGAGGATCCGGCCCGTCGCGATGGGGACCAGCGAGCCGAGCACGACCGTCACCAGCCCGCTGAGCAGCAGGCCCGTCATGTCACCGCTCGTCCCGTGCAGGCTGAACCGCATCAGGCGCAGCGGACTCAGCACCCGTTCGGGCAGCGGGCGGTAGAACATCACGGCACGCGGCTCGAACTCGGCCGCGTTCGCCTTCTCGATCGGTGTCTCCCGGCCGGACGACGGCTGGACGGCCACATAGCCGCTGCGCCGCCACAGCAGCGCCACCGGAGCGCCCGACAGCGCCCGGTGCCCGACCAGCGGGCCGACGTTCTCCCGCCACCAGCTCCCCGCGAGGCGTACGGCACGGACACGGACCCGGGAGGCGAGCGCGATGCGCTCCACCGGGTCGAGCCGGTCGCTCTCGGTCCCGCTCTGCGCCGGCTCGGACAGCGAGATCCCCGCCGCCCGGGCGACGAGCCCGCAGGCCGCGTACGTGGCGTCGGCGTCGGCCGCCGTCGTACGCCGGTTCGTGGACGACTTGCCGATGGAGGCGAGCAGGGTGCGGTCGGCCTGGGCGCGCACTGCCTCCCCGGCCTTGATCCCGGCGGCCGTCCGGTCCTCGTGGGTGCGCTCCAGCTGCTCGATCCAGCGGTCCAGCGTGGCCAGCAGCCGGTACTGCTGGTCGACCATGCTCTGCCAGACCCCCGGGTCCATCAGCAGATCGGCCGCCGCCTCCGCGCCGTACAGCGAGCCGTACTGGACGCTGCCGGGCGGCACCCGCATCCAGAACACGTCGTCGTCGGTGGGCGCGGCGGCCTGCTCGGTGGCCATCGGCGCCTGGAAGAGGATCGACAGGCCACGGCCCACGCCCAGGGCGAGGGCGTATTCGAGGGGGCTCGTCTGCGGGGGCACGAGCTGCGGGTTGCCCCATTCGTCGTACGACCAGGTCTCGGTGCCCCCCTGCTGGTACAGCTCCCGCAGGCCGATGCGCCGGACCACGCAGTCGCGCAGCGGACGGGCGACCAGCGTGTGCTGGGGCCCGGCGACCGGGCCGAGCAGCAGCGCACCCGCTTCGAGGCGGCCCAGATGGTGCCAGTGGCCCTGCTGGTCGGCGTCGACCGCGAACAGGTCCAGGGCACCGGAGGCCACCAGCCACAGCGTCTGCGGGCCTTCGAGTTCCAGACGGGTGTGGCCGGCGCAGTCGAGGGGGGTGCCCATCGCGCCGAGCGCACCGAGGACGAGGTCGCCGTCGTGGCCGCCGTGACCGTTCCCGTCGCCGTCGTAGCCGCCCGGGCCGCCCTGCCCCTCGTGCACGGAGGTCATCTCAACGCTCCCTGACCAGCTGGGCGTACGCGCCGCCGCGTGCCACCAGTTCCTCGTGCCGGCCGCGCTCCACGATCGTGCCGTGCTGCAGGACGACGATCTCGTCGCTGTCGCGGACCGTGGAGAGCCGGTGGGCGATCACCACACAGGCGCAGCCGCGCTTGCGCAGGTTGTCCATGACGGTCAGCTCGGTCTCCGCGTCGAGCGCGCTGGTCACCTCGTCGAGGACGAGGATGCTGGGCCTGCGGACCAACGCCCGCGCGATCTCCAGGCGTTGGCGCTGGCCGCCGGAGAAGTTGCGTCCGTCCTGCTCGACCCTGCTGTGGATGCCGCCCGGGCGGCGCGTCACCACGTCGTACAGGGCCGCGTCCCGCAGCGCCTCCACGACGGCCTCGTCCGGGATCGAGGGGTCCCACAGGGCCACGTTGTCGCGGACGGTGCCCTCGAACAGGAACACCTCTTGGTCGACGAAGGAGACGGAGGCGGCCAGAGCCCCCCTGGGGATGTCCTCCAGGCGCCGGCCGTCGATGCGGATCACGCCCTCCCACGGGGTGTAGAGGCCCGAGATCAGCCGCGACACCGTCGACTTGCCGCTGCCGGAGCCGCCGACCAGCGCCACCTGCTGCCCCGGGCCCACGGTGAGGTCGAAGCCGGTGAGCAGGGGCTTGTCGAGGGGGCTGTAGCCGAAGGTGATGTTCTCCAGCTCGACGTGGCCGTTCAGCCGGCGGGTGGACTCGGCGGCGTCCGGGCGGGCGTACAGCGGGTCGGCCTGGAAGTTCTCCACGTCCTTCAGCCGGGCCACGTCGGCCGCGAAGTCCTGGATCCGGCCCGCCACCCCGTTGAGGCGGGTGAGGGGCGCCGTGAACCGGGTGACCAGCGCCTGGAACGCGACCAGCAGGCCCACGGATATATGGCCCTCGACCGCCCGCATGCCGCCGATCCACAGGATGAGCGCGCTGTTGAGCGTGGCCAGGGTCGGGGCGAGCACCCCCAGCCAGGCGCTCGGCATCCCGAGCCGCTGCTGCTCCTCCAGCGTGGTGGCGTGCTGCCCGGCCCACTTGCGGAAGTAGCCCTCCTCGCCGCCGGTCGCCTTCATCGTCTCGATCAGCTGGAGCCCGGTGTACGCCGTGTTGGTGAGCCGCGCGTTGTCCGCGCGCAGCTTCGCCGTACGCGTCGCGCGCAGCCGGATCACCACCCGCATCGCCACCACGTTCAGCAGCGCCACCCCGATGCCGACGAAGGTGAGTTGCGGGTCGTAGGTGTAGAGGAGCACGGCGTAGAGGACGACCACGACCGCGTCCACACCGGCCGCCGCGAGATCCCGGGCCAGGGTCTCGGCGACCGCGTCGTTGGACTGGAGCCGCTGGACCAGGTCGGCGGGGCTGCGCTGGGAGAAGAAGGTGACCGGCAGCCGCAGCAGGTGCCGCAGGAAGCGGGCGCTGGAGAGCGTGGAGGAGATCAGCCGGCCGCGCAGCAGGTTGGCCTGCTGCAGCCAGGTCAGCAGGACCGTCAGCAGCACGCACGCGCCCATCGACGCGAACAGCACGCCCAGCAGGGAGGTCTGGCCGCCGATCAGGAACATGTCGATATAGGTGCGGCTCAGCGCGGGGACGGCCGCGCCGACCGCCACCAGCAGCAGGCTGGCGAGGACGGCGGCGGGCAGGGTGCCGGAGGTGCCGCGCATCCGGGCGGGCATGGCGCCGAGGACACCGGGCCTGCGGCCGCCCTTTTGGAAGTCGTCGCCCGGTTCCATGACGAGGACGACACCGGTGAAGCTGGAGTCGAAGTCCTCCATGGGCACGAACCGGCGGCCCTTGCCGGGGTCGTTGATGTGGACGCCACGCCGGCCGAACCGGCGGCCCATGCCGTCGTAGACGACGTAGTGGTTGAACTCCCAGAACAGGACGGCCGGTGCCTTCACCTCGGCGAGGGCGGCCACGTCCATCTGCATGCCCTTGGCGGTCAGACCGTAACTGCGGGCCGCCTTCAGCAGGTTGCTGGCGCGCGAGCCGTCCCGGGAGACACCGCAGGCGATGCGCAGTTCCTCCAGCGGGACGTGCCGTCCGTAGTGGCCGAGCACCATGGCGAGCGACGCGGCGCCGCACTCCACGGCCTCCATCTGCAGGACGGTCGGCGTACGCACGGTCTTCTGCCTGCCCTTGGGCACGGGGCGCTTCGACGGGGCCGCCTTGCGTCTGCCGCGCGCGGGCGGCCGGGCGGTGTCCTGGGGCGCGGTCACGGCAGCAGCCAATCGATCGGGCGCTCGTCGGCCAGCCGGATCGACGCCGTGGCCATGGTCATGGAGGTCAGCTCGAACGGCGGCCCGTCCTGCGAGGACCACCGGTAGCCCGACTCGGTCGACGCCGCGCGGTCCAGCCGCACGGTGACGGCCACCGGCCGGCCCTTCTTGGTGAACTGCTCGCCCAGCTGGGTGTCACCGAGGAACGCGCCGATGGACTGCGGGGTCTGCGCGGTGCGGTCCACCTTCTTCACATGGCCGCGCAGCACGCCGTACCGCTGGGTGGGCGCCGACTGCACGGTCAGGTCCACCTCGGCGTCCTTCGGGATCGAGGCCGCGTTCTCGGCGGGGACGTACACCGTCGCCCAGAGCGGGTCGTCGGCGTCGGCGACCTTCTCGACGGCCGCGACGTTCGCGCCGGTCTGGATGATCTGGCCGATGGTGGCGGCGAGCGCGGAGACCCGGCCGGCCGCGACGGACCGTACGACTCTCTCGCCGTCGGCGGTGGCGACCTTCAGGACGGGAGCCCTGGCGGGCAGCCGCTCGCCCTGCTTCGCGAGAACGGCGGTGACCTGCCCGGCGACCGGGCTCTGGAGGACGTAACTGCCCTGCCCGTGGGTGAGGACGGCGGGCGCGCCGACGGTGGAGGCGACGGAACCCGTGACGGCCCACACGGAGGCGGCGGCCATCGCGACCACCGTCACGGACAGCACCAGCCAGCCCTGGGGGCGGGCGAACCGCACGGGAAGGTCGAGTTCCTCCGGTGACTGGAGCTTGGCGAGGGCCTGTTGGCGGAACTGCACGGGACTTCCCTCACCTGCGTGACAGGAGACGACAGAAGACTGGACGACGTCCAGGGCACCCCGAGAGTCCCGGAACCGGTCAGGTGGTTCCGGGACTCAGCGGCGTGAGGGCTCGATCAGAGACCGGCGACCAGGCTCGTGACCGGGGCGGTGTTCAGGCCGGTCACACCCTCGACGGTGCCGACGGCCGTGTTGACCAGGCCGGAGACCGGGGCGATGCCGTCCACCAGGCCGGTGACGGTGCCGACGGCGTTGACCGAGAGGCCACCGGAGACGGCGTCGAGGGCGGCGTCCGAGATCTCGGCGGTCTCAACCTGGGGGGTGGAGTTCATGATGGAACTTCCCTTCGTATAGCTATTCATAAGGGGGGAGCGGCCCCCTTCTGGGGACAGAACGACGGCCGCGCACGTGGGTGCCCACTTCTCGATCCGGAGAGCTGGCTGCTCCCCTCTCCGAGAGCTCGGCGGCCCCCGCGGTGCGATGGATATAAGCAGATCGCCGCCGCCCGCTTCCAATCAACATGGCCTCTCACCAGCGCACTTGGTGACCATGACGGTTCATTGGTGCAGGCGTGCGCACCGCTTGGGGTCAGCTTCTTCACACGGATCGCGGCATCGTCATACGCCCTTCATTGCCAGCCGGAAAACGAATGGGACAGTCCCGCCTCAAAGGCGCGGCACGCCGGCGGCGCCTGTGCAGAACTCCCACCGCCCGTGACTCCGCTGAGCATTCGGTGTGGAGATTCCCCGCAGCCGGTTTCCCGATCACCGGCGTCGACGGACCGCTACCGGGCGGTAGCCGAGTGTGTCGAAGAGGGCGCGGTTCGTCCGGTGTCACAGGGGCCCCACAGGGCCCACGGGCGGGAAGTCGTGAAATGGCAGGCGAACAGGGGCAGTAGCGCGCTTTGCGAAATGGAAGATCGGAATCTTTTCGCGGAGCGTTGAACACCCCCTCGGAACCATCCGTACCAACTGGCAACCAGGCGCCCCCAGTTCACCCGCCGGACGGCGGTACGGACCCCGTCCCCAGGAGGTCAAGAGTTGAGTCACAAACGAGCCACCAAGCGCAAGGCGTTCATAGCCGCAGGCGGCGTGGCGGCGCTCGGCGCGGCAGCCCTCATCCTGCCGAACGCGATGGCGTCGCAGACGGACGCCAAGGGCGCCGCCCCCAAGACGCTCGCCGCGAGTGACGCCTCGGATCTCGCCTCCCAGCTGCAGGACCTGCTCGGTGACGCGTTCGCAGGCGCGTATTACGACTCGGGCGAGCAGCGCCTCATCATCAACGTCATCGACGGCCTCGAGATCGACGGCGACGACAACAACGTGATCATCCAGGCCCAGGAGGCCGGCGCGGAGGTCCGTGAGGTCGAGAACAGCTGGTCCGAGCTGCAGAAGGGCGCGGCCACGCTGAAGGAGGAGGCCACCGTCCCGGGCACCGCCTGGGCGATCGACCCCCGCACCAACAAGCTCCAGGTCACCGCCGACTCCACGGTCACGGGCGAGAACTGGGACACCATCGAGTCGACCGTCAAGTCGCTCGGCACGGGCATGGCGACCATCAAGAAGTCCGCCGGCACGTTCAAGCCCTTCCTCGAGGGCGGCGACGCCATCTTCGGTGGCGGCGCCCGCTGCTCGGCCGGCTTCAACGTCGTCAACGCCGAGGGCGCCCCGGCCTTCCTGACCGCCGGTCACTGCGGTGTCGCCGAGGCCGAGTGGTCCGAGGAGGAGGGTGGCGCGCCGATCGGCACCGTCGACGCGGCGACCGCCACGTTCCCGGGCGCCGGCGACTTCGCCCTGGTCGACTACAACGACCCGGCGACCCAGGCGGCCAGCACGGTCGACCTCGGCAACGGCCAGACGGTCGACATCAACGCGGTCGGCGAGGCCGCGGTCGGCCTCCAGGTCTTCCGCATGGGCAGCACCACCGGGCTCGCCGACGGCCAGGTCACCGGCCTCGAAGCCACGGTCAACTACCCCGAGGGCACCGTCACCGGCCTCATCCAGACCGACGTCTGCGCCGAGCCCGGCGACAGCGGCGGCTCGCTCTTCACCGAGGACGGCCAGGCCATCGGTCTGACCAGCGGCGGCAGCGGCGACTGCACCGTCGGCGGCGAGACCTTCTTCCAGCCGGTCAGCACCGCCCTCGCGGCCACGGGTGCCACCCTCGGCGACGGCGGCGCGGGCGCCGGCGAGGAAGCCGACGGCGGTGCCGCCGCCGGTGCGGGTGAAGAGGCCGACGGTGGCGCCGCCGCCGGAGCCGGCGAGGAGGCCGACGGCGGTGCCGTGGCCGGTGCCGGTGAGGAAGAGGGCGCCGCCGCGGCGGGCGCGGGCGAGGAAGAGGGCGCCGCAGCCGCCGGTGCCGGCGACGCGGGTGCCGTGGCCGGAGCGGGCGACGAGGCCGCGGCCGCCGGTGCGGGCCAGGAGCACGAGCAGGGCGTCGGCGACCAGGGTGTCGACGAGCAGGGTGTCCACGAGCAGGGCGTCCAGCAGTAGGCGAACGCCCCCGAGTACGTGGACGACGGCCCGGGATCAGCGGCCACTGATCCCCGGCCGTCGCCCCACGATCCACCCGTCGGCCCCACCACAGCGGTTCCGGCCGACAGGTGGCACGGTCCGGCCCTCCGGCGGGAGGGCCGGACCGCTTCGCGTCGGGCGCGGCCTCACCCCGTGGAGCGTCCCGTCGCCCGCAGCAGCAGCAACGCCACGTCGTCCGCCCGCTCCTCCGCCGCCTCGGTCTCCCGCACGAGACCGTCGGCCAGCGCGTCCAACGGCCGCTCCCCGGTCGTCGACAGCCGCTCCCCGAGATCCGCCAGCGCGTCCTCGATGTCGACGCCCGGCGACTCGATCAGCCCGTCCGTGTAGAGGGCCAGCACCGACCCCTCCGTCAGCGCCACCTCCGTCGTCGGGTACGTCGCCGCCGCGTCGATGCCCAGCAGCGGACCGCCCGCGAGGTCGAGCACCCGCACCTTCCCGTCCGGCCGCCGCAGCAACGGCGGCGGATGCCCGGCCCGCGCCATGACGGCCGTCCCGTGCTCCGGGTCCAGCCGCAGATACAGACAACTGGCGAACAGCTCCGACCCCAGGTCGATCAGCAGCCGATTGGTGCTGCTCATCACCTCCTCCGGCGTCTGCCCGACCGTCGTGTACGCGCGCACGGCCGTACGGATCTGCCCCATCAGCCCCGCCGCCGTCACGTTGTGCCCCTGCACGTCGCCGATGACGGCGGAGGCCCGCCCGTGCGAGAGGACCAGGTCGAAGAAGTCGCCGCCGATGTCCATGCCCCGCGTGGCGGGCAGATAGCGGGAGGCGGACTCGATGCCCGGGATGGAGGGCAGCGAGTGCGGCAGGAGCGCCTTCTGCAGCCCGTGCGCCACCTGGTGCTTCGCGTCGTACAGCAGCGCCCGTTCCAGCGCCTGGGCGATCAGGCCGCTGAGGCTGGTCAGCACCGCGCGCTCGTCGGCCGGGAACGGATGCGGCTCCGCGTACCCGAGCACCCAGGTGCCCACCGGCCGCCCCGAGGCGATCAGCGGGATGTACGCCCACGCGCCCAGCCCGTCCGGGGTGTCCTGCCGCAGCGGATAGAGGTGCTCCAACTGCTGCCGGGACTCGAAGAACGCCGGTACGCCGGTGGTCAGGGCGTGCGCCCCGGGCATCGCCGCGGTGAGCGGCATCCCGTCGAAGCGTTCCACGAGGTGCGGGTCGGTGTAGCCGCGGTGCCCGAGCACATGCAGACGTCCGCCGCGTGAGCCGAGCATCACCAGGGCCTGGCTGCCGATGGCCGGGGCGATCTCGTCGGCGACCAGATCCACCACGTCCTGCACCCCGACCGCCTCCGTGAGCGCGCTCGCCAGCGCCAGCACGTGGTGAATGGTCACCAGACGGCCCGGCCCGTCGTGCTCCTCCCGCGCCGCGTGCTCGGCCTCGGCGACCGCGCGGGCCCGGGAGATCCGCACACTCAGGCCGTTCGACCCCGGGTACAGCCGGAACGACAGCCAGTCGCTCGGCGGTCTCAGCGCCACGAACGACGTCACGTGCTGGCTCATCAGGGCCGCCCGGTAGCGGTCCTCGTACGCGGGATCGTTCAGCCACGGCACGGACACCCACAGCTGGGTGCCCAGCAGGCCGCTCACCGGGATGCCGAGCAGTTCGGCCGTGGCCGCGTTGGCGAAGGTGATCCGCCCGTGCAGATCGAGCGCGCACATCCCGTACGGCAGCCGCGCCACCATCCGCGCCGCCTCCACCGTGCCGAGCGTCCCCGCGACCGTGGTCGTCGACGGCGCCGACAGGTCCGGCTCCGGCCGCACCGGCCGGCCCTCGTCCTCGGCGCGGCGCAGCCGCATGGCGAGCCGGTCGCAGGCCGAGGTCAGCTGGTCCCGTTCGCGGTCGCTGAGCTCTGGCGGGTGGGAGCCGGGCCAGGTCAGGAAGACGGCGCCGTAGGTGGTGTCGCGGGTCGCCACCGGCAGCGCGGCCAGGGCGAACGGGTAGGGCAGGACCACGGCGATCCGGGGATAGCGGCGGGCCATCTGCTCCTCGCCGTTGACCCACACCAGCCGCCGCCCCCGCACGGCCTCGGAGACCGGGATCGGCGAGTTCAGCCCCACCCGTTCCCAGGGTGCGGCGAACGACCTCGGCAGCCCCGCCATGACCGCCATCTCCAGCACCGGCTCGTCCGGCGTCAGCAGATAGATGGCGCCGGAGTGGGCCTGGACGTCGTCCATCATCGCGGCCAGCGCCAGCGACAGCAGCGGATGGCCGACGCGGGCCGTCTCGACGGTCGTCCGCGCGCCGGACATGTGGACGTCGGACATGCCGACCACCTCCTCGCACGACCGTGCGACACGCCCCAGGGTCAAGGCTCCCCCCTGGGGGCCGCACCCGCACGGCGAGCACCGTGCCGGGGGCACACCGCCGTACCCCCTCTCGCCCACGCCATGCCCCCGCACTGATGCGCGGCATCGCGCACGGGCGCCGCGAGTGCGCCCCCACGCACCCCGATGGCTGGTTCTTCGCGCCCGGGCGTGGTCGGGGGCGCCAACAATGGGCACGCGCTGAGCGGAGGACATCGGTGGCCGGCAGGCGGAGGGGCGAACGTGATCCGGGTACTTCTCGTGCACGACGAGTGTCTGGTCAGATCGGTGCTGGCGGAGTGGCTCCGCCGGGAACCCGACCTGACGGTGTTCGACGCGTCCTGGCGCGCCGCGCCGGGGCGGGTACGGTCCCTGCGCCCCGACGTCTGCGCGGCGGACCTGGACTGCGCGGACGCGGTCGGCATCCCGCCGCTCGCCGATCTGCGCGCCACGGGCGGCCCCAACCCCGGCCTGCTGGTCCTCGCCCACGCCGACAGACCCGGCCTGCTCAAGCGCGCGGCGGAGGCCGGTGCCCTCGGCTACGTGGACAAGGAGGGCTCACCGCAGCGGCTGGTCTCCGCGATCCGTGAGGTCGCCCGGGGGAGACGTTTCATCGACGACTCCCTCGGCTTCGGCTTCCTCAAGGCCGCCGAGATGCCGCTGACCCGGCGGGAGTTGAGCGTGTTATCCCTGGCTGCCGAGGGAGCCTCCGTCGCGGAGATCGCCGGCAGCCTGCACCTCTCCCACGGAACCGTGCGCAACTACATGGCCGCGATCACCCGCAAGACGGGGGCGCGCAACAGGATCGACGCGATCCGGATCTCCCAGGGGGAGGGATGGCTCTGAGGCGCCGGGGGAGCGGACCGGCGTAGGGGCCGGGGACCACGCGCCGACCAGGTCCCGGTAGAGCGGTGACCGGGCCAGGAGGCCGTCGTGGTCCCCGTACGCCACGGACCTGCCGTCCATGACCAGCACCCGGTCCGCGCGGCGGGCCGAACTGACACGGTGCGCGACCACCACGAGCGTCGTGCCCGGCCGCCGGGCGAAGGCCCGCTCCGCGCGTTCCTCCGCCTCCGCGTCCAGGTGACAGGTCGCCTCGTCGAGGATCACGACCGGCGCGTACGACAGGTACGCCCGCGCCAGCGCGACGAGTTGGCGCTCCCCGGCGGACAGCGCGCGCGGGTCGACCTCGGCGGCCGGTCCGCCCAGCCGGACCATCACCTCGGTGAGCCCCACGGCCTCGGCGGCGGCCCACAACTCGTCCTCGGGCACGGGTTTCGGCCGTAGCTCGCCGAGGTTTTCTTCGAGGGATCCCCGGAAGACGTACGCCTCCTGCGGGATGAGCACGCGGTGTGCGCGGGATGTGGCACCGGGTACCGGCTGCCCACACAAGTGGACGGTGCCCTGCCGGGGGCGCAGGAGACCCGCGACGACCCCGGTGAGCGTGGACTTGCCGACGCCGCTGGGACCGACGACGGCCAGGTGCGTGCCGTGCGGGAGACGGAGGTCGAGCCCGTCGAGGACGGGGGTCGCGGAGGCGCCGTAGGCGAAGGTGACGGAGGCGAGGGAGAGGGCGTCGCGGGAGGCCCCGGCACGGGGGAGTGCGGGTCGGGGCAGGGCGTCGCGCGGGACGGCTTCGCCGGGGGCGGTGGGGTCCACCGGCGGCGGGGTGGGTGCCGGGGACAGTCGGCGGAGCACCACCGCGAGGCGGGAGCCGCTGGTGCCCAGGCCGTGCACCAGGTTCTGCAGGGCGGGCAGGAGGGACTGGGTGACGTAGGCGAGGGCACCGATCAGGGCGCCCGCCGTGACCCCCTGGTCCAGGAGCCAAGGGGTGGTCAGCAGGAGCAGCAGGACGGGCAACTGCCCGCCGATCGCGAGGGAGGCGACCCGTACGACGCCCCAGCGGGCCAGCGAACGCGCCGCCCGGAGCTCGGCGTCGACGCACCGGCCGGTGTCGGCGGCGACCGAGTCCTCCGCACCGGCCGCCGTGATGTCCCGCACCCCCGGGCAGACGGCACCGAGCCGGTCGGCGAGGGCCTCGTCGGCGACCAGGAAGCGCTCCTGGCGGCGGGCCAGGGGCCTGAGCGTCACCAGGAAGAGGGCGACTCCGACGACCAGCGGGGGACCGACGACGAGCAGCAGGGGCGGGGCCAACGAGAAGAGTCCTACGAGCGCTCCGGCGGAGGTGAACAGGAACGAGCGGGACACCATGACCAGTCCGGCGAAGGTGTCCCGGGCGATCTCCACCTGCTGGGTCAGCCCGGACAGGGCCCCGCCGTCCGCCTCCCGGACCCCCCGCCCGACCACCCCGCGCACCAGCCGGTCCCGCAACGGCTCCACGAGCCCCGCCACGCACCCGTACACCCGCCAGGTCCCCAACGCGCCCAGCACCACCGCCCCGGCGGCGGCCCCGAGCCACGCCAGCCCGACCCCGGCCCGCCCCACGAGAAACCCGTCGTCGAGGGCCCGCGCGAGGGCATACCCCATCAGAAACGTCTGCCCCGTCTCCACGACGGACCACAGAACCAGCCACGCCACGACCCGCACCCGCCACCGAAGGAACCGAAGGCCCCGACGGAGGAGACCGGGCGGGGGGACGGCGGGGGAACTGCCCGGTGGGGGAAGGGTCGGGGAACTGCCGGGCGGGGGGACGGCCGGGGAGCCGCCCGGCGGGCCGAGGGCCTGCTGCGACCCGTGGGCCGACCCGGCCCGCGGCCCGCTGCCCGCCACGCGGTTGGCCTGCCCGGCCCCCGCCGCTCCGGTGGCGTGGCCGACTCGCGTCGTGCCGGTGGTGTCCTCGGTCGGCGTGGCTTCGGTGGCGTGCCTGGCTCGCGCTGTGCCGGTGGTGTTCCCGGCCAGCGCGGCTCCGGAGGCGTGCTCGCTTCGCGTCGTACCGGTGGCGTCCCGGGTCCCCGTCCCTCCGCCGGGCGTGCCCTGCGGCGCGGTGGTGTGCTCGGGCCGGGGCGAGTCGGGTTCGGCTCCTCCGGTGGACCCTCGTCCTTCCGCACCGTCCTTCATCGGCCTCCTCCGCCCGGCGTGTCCCCCCGGCCCGTGGCGACCGTTTCCCGCGTGCCGAACAGTTCCCGGTACTCCGCCGAACGCCACAACTCCGTGTGCGGGCCCACCGCTCGCACTCTCCCGCTCTCCAGCCACACCACCGTGTCCGCGCGGGCGGCCGTGGTGACGCGGTGGGCGATGAGGAGGCGGCTGCCGCCGGTCGTGGGGCGCAGCAGCGCGTCGGTGATGTCGTGTTCGGTGAGGGTGTCGAGACTGGAGAGCGCGTCGTCGAGCACGAGCAGACGGCTGTCGCGGGCGAACGCGCGTGCCAGGCCCAGGCGTTGGGCCTCGCCACCGGACAGCGGGGCGTCGGCACAGGCCGTGGCGTAACCCTCGGGAAGGCGGCGGACGAAGCCGTCCGCGTGCGCGGCGCGGGCCGCCTCCCGGACGCGGGCGGGGGAGGGGCGGACGATGCCGAAGGCGATGGTGTCCTCCACCGACTCGCCCAGCAGGGCGGGGCGTTCGAAGGCGTGGACGATCGCCCGGCGCAGCTCCCGGCGGTCAAGCTCGGGCAGGGGCACCCCGTCGAGCCGTACCTCCCCCTCGTCCGGGTCCACCAGCCGCCCGGCCACCGCCGCGAGCAGCGACTTGCCCGCGCCCGACCGGCCCACGACGGCGACCGTGGCACCGCCCGGGACCACCAGATCGACGCGGTCCAACACGGCGCGCCCGCCCCGGCGGACGGTCACGGAGCGCAGCTCCAGCCGCCCCGCCCCGGAGGGCGGCAGCGCGCGATCCCCGTACGCGGTCGGGGGTTCGCTCCCCAGCTCGTCCAGGCGCTCGGCCGCCGTCCGCGCGCGGACCAGGCCCGAGAGCTGCCCGACCAGGACACCGACACCCGCGGCCAGTACGGCGTACCGGGACACGGCCAGCAACTCGCCGACGGACAGCTGCTGTCGGGTGAGCAGCACTCCGGCCGTGGCCACGACGGAGAGCTGCAGGAGCGGGGCCACGGTCGCCGCTCGGGCGGCGGCGCGGCCCTGGACGTGCCACATGCGGTGCCCCTCGCGGGAGAGTTCGGGCAGGGGCCGCAGGACACGGGCGACGGTGCGGTCGGCCGTGCCGGCGGCCGCGATCGTGCGGTGCCCGGCGACGGCCTCGGCCAGTCCGCCCGCGATACGGCCCTGGGCCCGCTGGTAGCGCGTCACGCAGTCGGAGGAGTCCCGCGCGAGGGCGCGCAGCACCAGGGCGAGCAGCGGGGCACCGATCAGGAAGACCGCCACGAGCCGGGGGTCGATCAACGCGAGGGCGACCACCGCGCCCAGGGGCCCGGCGAGCGCGGCGAGCAGCGCGGCGGCCGTCGCGGGGGCCGTGCCCGCCTGGGCCGCGTTCCCGACGAGCCGGGCCACCAGGTCCCCCGGGCCGAACCGGGTGACGGCGCGTGGCCCCACGGCCAGGACGTGCCGGATCATGCGGTGGCGCAGCCACGCGGTGGCCCGGGCGTTCGTGGTGCCGCCCAGCACGGTCTCGACCGCGTCGAGGACGGCCACCACGAGGACCAGCGCCGCGCACCACAGCACCCGGCGCGTGGCGTCCGGGTCCCCGGCCAGCAGCAGGTCGAGGGCACCGCCCAGCGCGATCGGCAGCAACAGGTTCGCCCCCGTAGAGACCATGGACACGAACGCCAGGGCCGTACAACGGGGGCCGGAGTACCGGACGGTCGAGCGCAGCAGGGGGACGGACACGGCCGCCGGGCCGCGGGCACCGCCTTCGGTGAGGGTCGTCATACCCGTCCTCACGTGGGACGACCGGATGAATGGCCGGGAGAACAGCCGGATGCATGGCCCGATGAATGGCCGGAAGAAAGTCGGACGGGCCCCGGACGGCCCCTCCCCCGGACAGGGGAGGGGAACCGTCCGGAGCCGTCGGCGCGACTCAGCCGCCGTGCCGGTCCGACGGGCGTCCGGGGTGACCCGGACGCCCCGCTCGGACGATCAGAGGCAGAGCGTGATGCTGGCCGCGCTCACACAGGACAGCACGCTCAGGGAGCTGGGGCCTCCGGTGCCGGTCGTCTCGTCGGCTTCCATCGTCTGCAGGTCGAGAAGTGCCATGTCGCTTCCTTTCGATCGATGGCCCGCGAAGGGCCCTTGTGGGGACGGGGTGGTGCGTCACGACTCCGCCGGACGGCGGAACCGCGTCATTGGGGCCGCCGTCGTGGCGGCGGCAGGAACGGAAGGTGCGCCTTGGTGTCGTCGTCGGCGGCGGCGTGGGCCGCGCCGAGTGCCAGCAGGCACCCCGCCGTTCCGGTACCGAGGTCCATGGAGAGCCGCATCAAGTGGTTGCCGGGGAAGGCCAGTTGCCCCTGGTAGGGCATCGAGTGCCAGCCGAGGGCGGCGATCTGCTCGGTCAGCCGCTCGGGCGGGGCACCCGTCCGGGCGAGGTGCAGGATCATCCCGGCGCGGCCCTCGAACAGCCCCGGCTGCGCGTAGAAGCGGTAGGTCGCGGCGGCCAGGACACCCGCTCGGACCCGGGCGAACTCGTCTGCGGGGAGGGCGAGTTGACCGCCACCGTCACCCGCACGGGTACCGGCCCCGATGGCGCCGACCGCCGCCACGTAATCGTCGAGCACCATCGCGACGCCTACGCTCCCGTCGCCGAGGTACGGCATCGTGCGCCACCCCTCGTCGACCGCCAGCCCGCCGTTCTTCTGCTCGACGAGGCACTCCAGGTCCTGCCGCAGCGCCTCGCCCGCCGCGTCGAGCGCCGCGCGGTCGCCCGTCGCCTCGTACCGGCGCAGCAGGAACAGCGCGGGTCCGCTCGCGCCGCGCAGCAGGCCGGCGCGGCGGCGGGGCGGTGCCGGGCGGGGCTCGGCGAGACGGTGCACGAGGAGGTCCGCGGCCCGCGCCGCGTGGTCGCGCAGCGCGGACTCACCGGTGGTCCGCGCCAGCTCGTCGAGGACCAGTCCGAGACCGGCCAGCCCGCCGCGCAGGTCGGACGACAGCTTGTGCCACTTCTCGCCGAGGATCTGCTCGACCAGGTCCAGGGCCCGCTGCCGGTGCCCCAGCCGGTCCAGCGTGTGGGCGACGCCCGCGAGACCGTCGTACAGGCCGAGCGGAGTGCCGATCGGCACCGGGTCGGTATGGTCGAGCAGCCAGCGCTCACCCTCCTCGTAGCGTTCGGCGCCGACCTCCGCGAGCGCGTACAGGACTCCGGCCGCGCCGTGCGCGAGCCCGAGGCCGCCGCCGTCGGAGAACTGGGCGACGTCGCCGGGGAAGAGCCGGTCGTCGCGCTCGGGCGTCGCGGAGGCCAGGATCGCCTTGACCATGGAGTCACGGCTGTAGGGCCAGTCGCCGGGCTCGGCGAGAGACCAGCCGGCCGCCACGCCGCCCGCCCCGGCGGCGGGCGCCCGGGTCCGCGCCACCCGTGCCGGTGCCGCTGCCGACGCCGACGCTGACGCCGGTGTCGGCCCCGTCGCCCCGATGTCACGGGAGATCTCGGCCACCGCCTCGTCCAGGAACGCGCGCGGCACCTGCGGGAACTGCTCCGCGATCACCGCCGCCAGATGCGCCGCCTTCTCCCGCTCCACCACCAGCAGCGAGGTGACCGGCAGGAACAGGGCGAGGCGCAGACAGGCGAGGGCGTAGCGGTCGACGTCGGGGCCCGTGCGGTCCGGGGGCGCGAGGAAGCCGGGGTGGGCGACGACCTGGCGGCCGTTCTCCTCGGCGGGCGCCGCCGCCTCGAAGTCCAGCAGCGACACCGCGTGCTCGTCGGGCGCGACCATGATGTTGAAGACGTGCAGGTCGTTGAAGACGATCCCGCGCGCGTGCACGGCCTCGACCGCCTCCTCGACGGCCCGGTGGACGCGTAACGCCCACGCCGTGTACGCGGCGACCGCGTCCGGTCCGGGGTCCGGGGCGAGCAGCGGGTGCCGTTCGGCGACGTACGAGTTGAGCGGGCGGCCCTCGACGAAGTCCATGACCAGGAAGCGGTGGTCGCCCAGGGTGAACCAGTCACGCACCTCGGGCACCACCCCGAGGCCGGAGAGCCGCTCCAGCGCGGCCTTCTCCCGCTCCAGCCGGGTGACCGCGTCGGCCCCGTCGGCGGCCAGTCCGGCGTGCGGGCGCCCCTCCTTGAGGACCACCCGGCGGTCGTCGCGGGTGTCGGTGCCGACGTACACCCCGCCGCCGTTGGAGAAGTGCAGCGCCTTCTCGATGCGGTACGGCAGCTCGCCGACCGTGGTCGTGTTGCGTGCCGCCAGCTGCGGTTCCAGGAACGCGGGCAGGGTCACCCAGTCGGGCACGTGGAAGGTCGGCTTGCGCTGGTCCGGCACCAGGGTGCCCGCGCCGTCGCGGACCGCCGGGACGAGCGTGCCGCGCTCGTCGACGACGAAGGAGCGGGCGAAGGCGCCGTAGCGGACGTACAGCGGTCCGTCGTTCCAGCGCAGGTCGGTGAGGATGTACGGGCCCTCGAAGCCCTCCAGGAGCGCCCCGAGCTCACGCAGGACGAGGTGCAGCTGCTCCTCGTCGGCCGGGTAGACGGTCACGAACTTGCCGCTGGTGTCGCGGGCCGCGTACTTCGCGTTGCGCAGATGCAGCAGGTGCGGGCCCGGGACGAACTTGAACGGGATCCGCCGGGGCACGCAGTAGTCCCACACGATCGCCGCGATCCGGTCCGCGTTCGCCCGGGTGGCGGAGGCGTGCACCTTCCATCCCTGGGTGGGCCCGGGACGGGGCCGCCCGCCGTCGTCGACCGGGGTCAGCGTCAGCCAGTCCCCGATCCGGGCGGCCCGCCAGCCCTCGGGGACCGCGCGCCCGGCCGTCTCGTAGCCCGGCGCCGCCGTGCCGGCGCGGTCACCGGCCGACAGCCGGTCCGGTGTCTCGTAGAAGTGTCGGTCGGCGAGCGCGTACGCCTCGTACCGCTTGTCCATGCGCGTCCCCCGGGTCGTGTGCCGTCACTGCCGTCGCCCCCTGGGCCGGGTGAGGACGAGCCTTCCAGCCCGCCCCGGTGCCCGACAGTCACGGCTGTCACCAGTGACCCGTCACGCCTGTCACGCGATCACCGTGCGGAACGCATGCGTAAAGATCTGTTCGGGTTCTTTCGACCCGGACGGCTCCCCGCAGCGGGGCCCCCGGCCTCGCCGAACGGTCCCAGGGGCTGCGCGAGCGTGCCGGAAGCGCTGTAATTGCGGACGTGGTCAGTGAGGGCGCTGCGGAACACGGAACGAGGACGCTGCGTGCCGAACTCGCGCTCAAGACGCTCGGCGGCGATCTCGATCCGCGCGAGCGGCTGCACGCCATCCTCGAACAGGTGCTCGTGTTCACCAGCGCGACCGTCGCCGCCGTGTACCTCCCCGACGGCGAGGGCGAGGCCCTGTCCCTCACCGCCTCCGCCGGCGTGCCGAGGAACCTCTACGGGCTCTCCGACAGCTACCCGGCCTCGGGCACCGCTCCGGTGGCCGAGACGTGCCGCTCGGGCCGCCCGCGCTGGCTCACCTCCACCGGCCTGCACCAGGACGCCGACGCCGACCGGGGCGCCGACACCGAAGACGCAACCGACGTCCGAGCCGACGCCGACGCCCGCCGTGCCCCGGCCGAGGGCTTCACCCTGGGCGTGCTGCCGCTGCGCGAGCGCGGCTGTCTCGTGGCCGTCGGCGACGGCACCGACGCCTTCGACACCGAGGACCGGCACTGCCTCGACCTGCTCGCGGAGGCGGCCGCCGGCGCCGCCCCCGCCCCGCCCGCCGGGTCCGGGGCCTCGTTCGACCTCGCCATGGACACCGGGCGGGTCGAGGTCGACGACGGGCTGCTGGACCTGTTCGGCATCGGCCGGGACGACTTCGACGGCCGGGTCGAGACCCTGATCGCGCTGACCGTGCCCGAGGACCTGCCGGCGCTGATGTCCGTCGTGGAGGCGGACCACATGTCCATCGGGGACCGGGAGCTGGAGTTCCGCATCCTCCAGCCCTCCGGAGAGCAGAAGTGGCTCCGGCTGCGCGGCCGGATCCTGCCCGGCGCCGAGAACCGGCCCGGCGGCGAGAACCGACCCGCCCGTCTCGTCGGCACCGTCGCCGACGCCTCCACCCTGCTCACCGGGCGCGGCGACGTGGCCCGCATCCAGCGCCTCGCCGCCGCCCTCGCCACCGCCGGCACGGTCCGGGACGTCAGCCAGGCCGTGGTGACCGCCCTGCGCAAACCGCTCCTGGCCGACCGGATGGCCCTCGCCGAGCTGGAGGGCGACCGCCTGGTCGTCACCGTCCTCGACCCGCCGCAGTCGGAGTTCTGGCCCGAGGTGTGGCGCGCCGAGTGGCGCTCCGAGTGGCCGGACGCGCCCGTGCGCACCATGCCGACCCTCGCCACCGCGCTGCGCGAGGGACGCGCCGGGATCTGGCCCGCCGGAGCCGATCTGGAGCCGGCCCTCGCCGATGTCGGCCCCGGTGGCCTCGCCGTCCTCCCGCTGCCCGCCGGCGGCCGTATGGCGGGGGCGTGTCTGATCGGCTGGGACAACCCCCACGACTTCGGCCCCGAGGAACGCGCCCTGCTCACCGCCGCCTCGGGCCTGGCCGGGCAGGCCCTGATGCGGGCCCACGCCTTCGACGCCGAGCACGAACTCGTGGGCATGCTCCAGCGCACCCTGCTCCCGCGCCGGCTGCCCCAGCTGCCGGGCGCGGTCGCCGTCGCCCGCTATCTCCCCACCACCGCGGGCCTGGAGGTCGGCGGCGACTGGTACGACGTCATCCCGCTGCCCGACAACCACGTGGCCCTCGTCATCGGCGACGTCCAGGGCCACAACGCGGGCGCCGCCACCCTGATGGGCCAGATGCGCACCGCGCTGCGCGCGTACGCCGTCGAGGGGCACCCCCCGGACGTCGTCGTCTCGCACGCCAACCGGCTCCTCATGGACATGGAGACCGACCTGTTCGCCACCTGCTGCTATGTCGACATCGACATGGAGGAGGGCTCCGCCTGGTACGTCCGCGCCGGCCACATCCCGCCGGTGCTGCGTCACCCGAACGGCAGCACCGAGATCAGCGAGGCCGAGGGCGGGCCGCCGCTCGGCGTCGTGATGCAGGCCGACTTCCCGATGAGCCCCCTGCGGCTGACCCCCGGCACCCTGCTGGCCCTCACCACGGACGGCCTCGTGGAGTCCGCCGACGTCGACGTCGAGGACGGGCTCGACCATCTCGCCGCCGAACTGTCCGCCGCCGACCCCGCCCACCTCGGCGTGGTCGCGGACACCCTCCTCGGCGGCGCCAACCGCGACGACGACGTGGCCCTGCTGCTCGTCCGCTACGACGGCATGGCCCTGCGCCCGCAGCGGGAGAACTGGAGCGTGTGGCGCGTCCCCCAGGCGGTCGGGCAGGCCCGCCGCTACACGCGGCGCGTCCTGCGCCGCTGGGGCGTCGACTCCATGGCCGACAGCGTGCTCCTCGTGGTGTCCGAGCTGGTCACCAACGCCCTCGTGCACACCGACGGCCGGGTCCGCCTCGACCTCACCCTGCTCGCCGACCGCCTCCGCGTCTCCGTCGCCGACTCCTCCCCCCGCACCCCGATGAAACCCACCGTCATCGGCTGGGAGGCCACCGGCGGCCGCGGCATCCTGCTCGTCGAGGCCATGTCCTCCGCGTGGGGCACCGTCCCGGTCAGCGGCGGCAAGCAGGTGTGGGCGGAGATCCCCATCGAGTGACACCCTGGCCGGGTGCGACTGCTGCTCCTCTCCGACACCCACCTGCCCAAGCGCGCCAAGGCGCTGCCCGCGCCCCTCCTCGCGGAACTGCCGCGCGCCGACGTGGTCGTGCACGCCGGCGACTGGGTCGACGAGGACACCCTCGACCTCCTCCAGGCCCGCTCACGGCGACTGATCGCCGTGTACGGCAACAACGACGGCCCCGGCCTGCGCGCCCGTCTCCCCGAGGTGGCCCGTGCCGAACTGGCCGGGCTGCGCCTCGCCGTCGTCCACGAGACCGGCCCCGCCCAGGGCCGCGAAGCCCGCTGCGCCACCCGGTTCCCCGACACCGACGTCCTCGTCTTCGGCCACAGCCACATCCCCTGGGACACCACCGCCTCCACCGGCCTGCGCCTGCTCAACCCCGGCTCCCCGACCGACCGCCGCCGCCAGCCCCACTGCACCTACATGACGGCGACGGTCACGGACGGCGCCCTGACGGAGGTCCACCTGCACCGACTACCGCCCAGAACCTGAGCCGGCCCGCGACGGGGTTGGCTCAGGCGGATGGATCACCCCGGTCGTCGCCGTCAGCGGCGCCCCGCTGCCGCCCCACCGCAGCGCGACGATCTCCGCCGCGACCGACACCGCCACCTCCTCCGGCGTACGGGCACCGAGGTCCAGGCCGACCGGGGAGCGCAGCCGGGCCAGTTCGGCCGGGTCGAGCCCGGCCTCCCGCAGCCGCCGGGCGCGCTCCTCGTGCGTCCGGCGGCTCCCCATCGCCCCGACGTACGCGGCCGGCCTCCGCAACGCCTCCTGAAGGAGCGGTACGTCGAACTTGGGGTCGTGGGTGAGCACGCAGACGACCGTGCGGTCGTCGGTGACGGTGCCGCGCAGATAGCGGTGCGGCCAGTCGACGACCACCTCGACGGCGGCGGGAAAGCGCTTCGGGGTGGCGAAGACCGGGCGGGCGTCACACACCGTGACCCGGTACCCGAGGAAGTCACCGATCCGGGCCACCGCCGCCGCGTAGTCGATCGCGCCGAAGATCAGCATGCGCGGCGGCGGCGCGAAGGAGTGCAGGAAGACGGTGACCGAGTCCTCGCGCCGCTCCCCGCGCGGACCGTAGTGCCGCGCTCCGGTGAGACCCTGGGCCAGCTCCCCGCGCGCGTCGGCGGTGACCGCGGCGTCCAGGCCCGCCGTGCCGAGGGTGCCGAGGGTCCGCTCGGGCCACACCGCCAGCGTGGCGCCGAGCCGGCCGGGGCCGTCGACCACGGTCGCCACCGTCACCGGTCGCCCGGCGCCCACCGATGCGACGACCTGCCCGAACGACGGGTCCTCGGCCGCCGTCACCCGGCGCACCAGGAGCGTGATCTCCCCGCCGCAGGTCAGCCCCACCGCGAACGCGTCGTCGTCGCTGTACCCGAAGGTGGCCGACCGTGCCTCGCCGGACGCCAGCACCTCCTGGGCCAGCTCGAACACCGCGCCCTCCACACAGCCGCCGGACACACTGCCCACGACCTCGTCACCGGGCCCGACCGCCATGGCCGCCCCCGGCCCGCGCGGCGCGCTCCGGCTGACCGCGACGACGGTGGCGAGGCCGAAGGGGGAGCCCGCCGCGTACCACGCGCCGAGCGCCGGGAGGATCTCACGCATCGCCCGCTCCTCTCGCGTCCCCTCCATCCAAGTACCAGGGCCGGGGTACGGCACACCGGCGGGCCCCCGCGCAGGCGTGCACCCGCGTGGAGGCGGCCGACCGGGTGCGCGACGCCCAGGGGGACGAGGGCCCGCGCCCCTGTTCGGGTGGCCTGCGCCTCTCCCCGCGCCAGGCGTGTTGCCATGTGAGGCCCAGGTACATGAAATGACCATGCTCCTGCCCGGAGCACCCACCGTCACACACCGTCACATCCACCTGGGAGGACGCATGCCCTCTGCCACTGCCCGCGGCGCCGTGACCCTCGGCGCCCTGGCCGCAGCTCTCACCACGTCGCTCTCCGCGCCGGCCGCCGCGGACGTCGGGGACGAGGACGTCGTGCGGGTCAAGCTCGTCGGCCACGCCGCGTACGACACCGCCGCCGCGCACACCGAGCCGGGCGACAGCTGGACCACGTATCTGCAGCTGCACGACCCCAAGGGCAAGTACGTCGGCGACGGCGGCTCGCGCTGCACCCTCGTCGAAGCGAACCACGGGCGGTCCACGGCCCAGTGCACCCGGGTGCTGCGCCTCAAGGGCGGGGAGATCACCCTCCACGACATGATCAGCCGCAAGGGCCACGAGCCCGTCACCGCCAAGACCTCCATCGCGGGCGGCACCGGCATCTACAACGACGCCGAGGGCGAGGGCTACATCACCCTGGAGCCCAAGCGCGTCGTCTTCGACCTCTACGTCGATGACTGACCGGTGTTCACCCGCCGACGGTACGTCGGCCGTTCCGCCGCCCGAGTGCACCCTGTCCGACCTGGAGGTTCTGTGATCACATCGGCTGTCCGCGGGGTGGTCGTCACCGCCCTCGCCACCACACTCGCCCTTCTTCCGACATCGGCGCAGGCCGAGCAGAAGGACGAGGACAACGACATCGAGAAGGTCGAGCTCGTCGGCATCAACCGGGTCGCCACCTGGCCGTCCCTGGACGGTGTGGTCGGCAGCACCTGGACCACCCCGCTGAACCTGTACACCCGGCACAAGGCGAAGAAGACGGGGAAGACAGAGCTGCGGTACGCCGGCGACGGCGAGTCGGAGTGCGACGTGGTGCAGGCCCGTGCCCAGGCGGTCACCGCCCAGTGCACCCGCGTACTGCGCCTGAAGAAGGGCACGCTGACCCTCAGCGACATGGTCGACTACCGGCCGCTGCGGCGCGTCACGGCCAAGACCGCCATCGTCGGCGGCACCGGCCACTACCGCTCCGCCTACGGAGACGGCTACATCACCCTGGACGGGCACCGGACCCACATCGTGCTCAACGTCGACGAGTGACACGAGGCTGAACCGACGACCGGTGCGGGAGACGCGGTACGCGTCCCCGCACCGGTGCCGTTCGGTTCCGGGCCGTCCTCAGTCGTTCACACCCGAGGTCTTCTCGATGAGGCGGGTGAAGACGATGAGCGCCCCGAGCGCGGGCAGCAGACCGGCCAGGGTCCACAGGACGCAGAAGCCCGCCGACGCGCTGACCGTCATCAGCAGCAGCGTGGGCGCGTCCTCGGAGATCCCGGCCATCAGCAGCAGGAAGACGATGGACAGGATCCCCATGCCGATGATGGTGAAGAACGGCCACAGGTAGTTGACGACGGGGAGGAGCCGGGCCTTTCTCGCCTTGCGCAGAAAGGTGTTGTCGCAGGCGCGGGTGATCATCGCCAGGACGGCGAACACGGACCCGATGACGACACCCACCATGGAGACGGCGACGCCCAGCACCTCGTCCATCGGCAGGTCGTCGTCGTGCCCGATCCAGGCGCCCCCGAGCCCGCCGGACGCCGCCGCCAGCGGCTCCCCCCACCACCAGCTCCGCAGGCTCACGTGCACGACCCGCATGAACTCCTTGACGTACTTGTTGCCCATGGTGCGTCCCGCGGGCTCCTCGGGGGACGAGCCAGTGTCGGTCCGCGGTTCTGTGCCCATGCAAGCCCAGCCCGATGGTGGTCGGTCTCGCCGAGCCCCTCACACGCGGCTCGGCCTTGGCGGCGTCACGTCGTCATGGGCCGGGCAGGAGGTCGTCACCACCCTGCCGGCGTTTCTCCGCCTCCACCGCCGCCTCGTAGCGGCCCATGTCCCGTATCGCGTCGTACAACGACGCGCAGCGCTGGTTCCGTGCGTCCGAGCGTTTCTCCCCATCCGGGGCCCCGAGGCGATCGAGACGGGGGAGGGCGCTCCTCGGGTCGAAATCACGAGTGCCTGGCGTGTGTTCGCGGAGCCCGCGAGAAGAGCTGTCCACCGCTCGTACCACCTTTCCTGTACGCCGGACGGAGTACCGAACAAGTCGGCCCAAACTGGGCTCAACCATAGGCCGGTTCCGTCGGCAGGGCCCTTCATGGTGACGTTCGGGTGAACATCGGCTGAATTCAGGGCGACTCCGCTCGGGGGTGTCCTCTGTTCGATCCGGAAGGTCCCGTGGTCGGCGCGTGAGGCCTCGCGTGGCCGTCCACGGGCAAAGAATCGGTCGTGGCAGGTGAACTGTCTTGCGAAAAAGGGTACTTACTCGTGCGTCAGTTGCTATTGACGGCTCGCCTGCCCATTGGGACGGTAGTGCACATGTCGAATGTGGCGGACATGTCAAGATTGCGCACTAGTCTGCTCGGTGTCCTGGTACTCGTCACCGGCTTCCTGACCACGGCGGGCCCCACCCATCCCGCCTCCGCATCCACGGACGAACTCTGGTTCGACGCCCAGGCCGCGGCCACCCTCACGGTCGACGGCGGCACCTTCAAGGACGGACTCGGCCGCGAGGTCGTCCTGCGCGGCTACAACGTCTCCGGGGAGACGAAACTCAAGGAGAACAACGGTCTGCCCTTCGCCTCGGTCGCCGACGCGAAGAAGTCGGCGACCGCGCTCAGGGCGCTCGGCGGCGGCAACTCCGTCCGCTTCCTGCTCTCCTGGGCCTACGCGGAACCGGTGCGCGGGCAGGTGAGCACCTCCTACCTGGCGGCGGCCACCGCGCAGATGGGCGCGTTCCTGGACGCCGGGATCAAGGTCTACCCCGACTTCCACCAGGACCTGTACTCCCGCTGGCTGTTCGACTCCGACAGCTGGTACACCGGCGACGGCGCCCCCAAGTGGGCCGTCGACCTCGGCGACTACCCCGACGAGTACTGCGGCATCTGCCCGTTCTGGGGCCAGAACATCACCTCCAACGCGGCCGTGACGGAGGCGACGTACGACTTCTGGCACAACACCTACGGGCTCCAGGACTCCTTCCTGGACACCGCGCAGAAGACGATGACGTACCTGAAGGCGAACCTCACGACCGCCCAGTTCCAGGGCCTCGTCGGCTTCGACCCGTGGAACGAGCCCCACCCCGGGACCCTCGACTCCGGGCAGACCAGCAGGACGTGGGAGAAGAACGTCCTGTGGCCGTTCTACGTCAAGTTCCGTGCCCGGATGGACGCGGCGGGCTGGCAGTCCAAACCGGCGTTCGTCGAGCCGAACCTCTTCTGGAACGCCAACATCGACTTCCAGAAGCAGGAGGGCGGACTCCTCGACGCGGGAACCATCGGACCGCGCTACGTCTTCAACACCCACTTCTACGACCAGAAGGCGATCTCCGGCGTCTTCATGTGGGGCAAGGCGGAGAACGGCCAGTACGTGAACGACTTCGGCACCGTCCGTGACCGGGCCGCCGCCGGCGGCACGACGGCGATCGTCAGCGAGTTCGGACACCCGCTCAGCGGCTCGGTCTCCGACAAGGCGCCCACGGTCTACAAGGCCATGTACCAGGCGCTCGACTCCCGGGTGAAGGGCGTCGACTGGTGGTCGAACCCGACCGCCTCCGGTCCGGTCCTCTCCGGCTCCCAGTGGCAGTGGGACATCTACTGGGGCCGCCACCACGAACTGATGAACGACAACCCCGACAAGGTGCAGACCGAGGCCGACGGCTGGAACGGGGAGGACCTCTCCGCCGTACGCCTCGACGACTCCGGCACGGCCGTGCTCCGGCAGGACGCCCGGATGCTCGACCGGATCTACCCGAGCGCCACCGCGGGCAAGACGGTCGCCTTCACCTACGAGGACCGCTCGCGCGACGGCTCCACCACGCTCACCTGGAACCCGGTGCCCAGCTCGCTGCCGAACGTCTCCTCGCTCGTCGGCTCGGGCCAGTACTCCCTGCTGGTCTGGCGCTCGGACGGCAGCACGGAACCGACCGAGCTGCACCTCCCGGCGTCCTTCCCCACCGCGTCCACCACGGTGGTGTCCGACCTAGGGGTGACGGCCGCGCCGCCGGCGTACACCACGTCCACGCCGATCGCCGCCGCCAAGGAACCCGGCGGCACCGGCAGCCGCCGTCTGCTCCTCACCGCCGCCGACTCGGGCAGGCTGCACTACGCCCTGGTCACCAACGGCGCGACAGCCCCGACCGCGACGCAGCTGAGCGCGGCGCGGACGGAGCTGTCCAACTGGCTGACCACCAGGTTCAGTTAGCCGAGGGTCCGGTCCAGTCGGCGGGCACCTGCGCCACGCGCACCCGCTGGGGGTGGTCGCCGACTGCGACGGACACGGTCTTCTTCCCGGTGGCGAAGTCGATCGCCGTCACCTGGTCGGCGCCGCTCTCGGAGACCACACAGGACTTGCCGTCACCGCTGACGGTCGACCAGTACGGCTTGGAGACGGGGACCAGCGGGCCCTCCTGGAGGGTCGCGCGGTCCACGACGGTCGCGTAGTCGTCCATCGTGCCCGCGACGCACAGCTTCGTTCCGTCCGGCTTCATGGTGAGGCCGTGGTGGCGGGAGTCGTTGACGAAGGTGGTGCGGTCGTCGCTGACACCCGGGGACTTCGGCAGGGTCTTGGTACGGGTGATCTTGTCGGTGGCGATGTCGTACTCGAAGAAGCCGTTGAAGAACGACACCTGGAAGTACAGCTTCGTCTCGTCCGGCGAGAACGCGGCGGGACGGACCGCGTCCGAGTAGTCGCTCAGCCCGATGGCGTTGAGCCGCTCGCGCATGTCGATCACCTTGACCTGCTGGAAGGTGTTGGCGTCGGCGACCGTGATCTTGCGGTCGCCCTTCGTCCAGTCCAGCCAGGGCGCGTCGGTCTGCGTGTTCACGTCACCGATCGCCATGTTCCAGATGTACTTGCCGTCCTTGGTGAAGATGTTCTCGTGCGGCTTGTCACCGGTCTTGAACGAACCGACCTGCTTGCCGGTGACGATGTCCAGGACGTGCACGGTGTTGCCCGTCGACGCCGACACCGCCACGCGCTTGCCGTCGGGGGAGACCGCCATGTGGTCGGAGCGGTAACCCGACACGGGGAAGCGCCAGTTGATGGCGCCGGTCCTGATGTTGATGGAGACCACGTCGGCGAAGCTCGGGCGCGAGACGACCATCGACGAGCCGTCCGGCGTGGAGTACATGTCGTCCACGTACTGGTCGTGGCCCTCGCCCACGCTGTTCCGGATCGTCATGTAGGCGATCCACCGGATCGGATCGGCGTTGATCTCCGCCATCCGGGCGTCCTTGTCGGGGATGACGTTGATCCGGCCGATCTTGGCGAAGTCGCCGGAGGCCTTGATGACATCCGCGGTGCCCTCCCAGTTGTTGCCCACGAACATCACCTCCCGCAGGTCGGCGGCGGCACTCGCCGGGGTCGCGGTCGCCGCGGCGGACGTGGTCAGCGCGAGCGCGACGGCGACGGCACCGAGGTGCCGGTTCCTGCGCCTACGGGGGGTGGGGGAGAGGGGCATGTCGGATCCTCCTGCGCGGGCGGAGTCTGAACACACCTGTGTTCAGAGCAGACTTACTGGAAAGTAAGGAACGGTCCCGCTTCACCACAAGAGCAGGGACACGACAAAATCAAGTGACGGCCGCGCATCGGCTGTCGTACGGGTGGGGTCCGAGAGGTTCCGTCGGGAGGAGAAACGTGTCGGGCAGGCTCAAACAGCCCACCGGCCGTTACGGGGGCAGAACCGCGGCGGAGCGCCGGGCCGAGCGCCGGGAGCGCTTCCTCGACGCGGGGCTGCGGCTCTTCGGTGACGGCCCCGGCTTCCGGGGGACCACGATCGCGGCGCTGAGCGAGGCCGCCGGGTTGTCGACCCGCCAGTTCTACGAGGAGTTCCGCTCCCTGGAGGACGTGCTGGCCGCCCTGCACCTACGGGTCAACGACTGGGCCGAGGAGGCCGCGCTCGCCGGACTCGCCACGGCCGAGGGGCGGCCGATCGCCGAGCGGGCCACCGCGGCGTTCCTCGCGTACGCCGGCAACGTCACCGGCGATCCGCGCCGACTGCGCATCACCTTCACCGAGATCGTCGGCGTCAGCCCCCGTCTGGAACGCCAGCGCCTCGAACGCCGCGCCCGCTGGATCGACTTCATCTGCGCCGAGGCCGACGCGGCGGCGGAGCGCGGGGAGGCGGTCCGCCGTGACTACCGCATCGCCGCGACCGCCTTCATCGGCAGCGTCAACGGCCTCCTCCACGACTGGCAGGCCGGCTGGGTCGACGCCCCCCTCGACGAGGTGGTCGACGAACTGGTCCGACTGCTGCTGGGGATATTGCGACCGGCGGGATGGAGGCCGGGGGAGGACGGAGGGGCGGAACGGTAGGGGGCGGCTGGGTGGTTCTTCGGGTGCGGGTCCGGTGGGGCTTCTCGCGCAGTTCCCCGCGCCCCTGAAAAGCAGGGGCTGCGCCCCGTGCTTTTCAAGCCCTCGCACGCTCAGCCCGCCAATTGGTTCACCGCCGTCAGGACCGGGGCCACTCCGTCCTCCGCGCGCAACTCGTCGGCCAGGGCGCGGGCGCGGCGGCCGTACGACGGGTCGGTGGTCGCCCGGCGCAGGGCGGCCGTCAGGGCGGCGGAGGTGAAGCCGCGCAGCGGGACGGCGGCCGGGGCCACCCCGAGGGCGATCAGGCGGGCCGCCCAGAAACCCTCGTCGAACTGGACGGGCACCGGCACCGCCGGGACCCCGGCGCGCAGGCCGGCGCCCGTCGTGCCCGCGCCCGCGTGGTGGACGACGGCCGCCGTCCTCGGGAAGAGCAGGGAGTGCGGCACCTCGCCCACGGTGAACATGTCGTCGCCCTCGCCCCGCAGTTCGCCCCACCCCCGCTGGATCACCCCGCGCAGCCCGGCCGCCCGCAGGGCCCGTACGACCTCGTCGCTCATCCGCTCGGGATCGGGCACGGTGGCACTGCCGAGACCCACGAAGACCGGGGGCGGACCGGCGTCGAGGAAGTCCAGCAGCGGGGCGGGCAGCCGGTCCTCGCGGTCGTACGGCCACCAGTAGCCCGTGACCTCCAGCCCGGCCCGCCAGTCCCCGGGCCGTCGCACCACCCGGGGGCTGAAGCCGTGGAACTCCGGCCGGCCCAGCCGCTCCCGGGCCCGCCGGGCGGCCATCCGGCCGGTGCGCGGCAGCCCGAACTCGGCGCGCAGCCTGCGCACCTCCTCCGTGAAGATCCACTCGACGGCCGTGTTCACCGCGTGCCCGGCCGCCCGGTTGCCGAGCGGCCCCCAGGAGCGCACCCCGGTCATCGGGGGCGCGAACTCCCTTGTGGGGGCGAGGGGTTGGAGGTTCACACCGAGCGTGGGGATCGACAGGCCCTGGCCGATGGTGTGGCCGAGGGGTGCCAGGGTGCCCGCCAGCAGCAGGGCGTCACTGGCACGGGCGGCGGCCACCAGCTCGCCGGCCATCCGTCCCACCAGGCTCCGGGCCATCTCCGCCGCCCGGTACAGCTTCCCGGCGCCGGTGGAACTCCGGTGCAGGCCCTGCCCGCGCTCCGACTCCAGCTCGGCCCGCGGATCCACGGGCAGGGCGTGGAAGACGACCCCCGAGCCCGCCACCAGGGGTTCGAACCGGGTGTGGGTCACCAGCGTGACCTCGTGCCCCGCCCGCACCAGCCCGTGTCCGAGCCCGGTGTAGGGCGCCACGTCACCCCGGGAGCCCGCCGTCATGATCGCTACACGCACGCCCGCCAGTATGGCGCCGCGACCACGCCGAGTCAGGGGGCCCGCACGGGGATGACCCGAAAGAGCCCACCCCCGGCGCGTTCGACGGCGACCGACCCGCTCGCTCCGGCTTCCCGACTGCCCCTGGTATCTCGCCCCGGCGCCCGGCTACTCGTCCCAGGCCTGGATCATCGTGTGGTCGACGATCTTCCCGTCCTTCAGGGAGATCATCGAACTTGCCAGGACCCGCACCCCGTCGGGGTACTCGCAGGACTCGGTGAACGCGACCTGGTCGCCCTGGACCAGGCACTGCTCGACCTTGTGGGTCATCTCCCGGCTGCAGACGTCGTCGAACATCGCGCCGATCTCGGACCGGCCGTGCAGGACCTTGGGGTGGCTGGGCTGGGTGTTGCGGTCCACGACGCGCAGCTCGGCGTCGTCCGCGTAGAGCGACGTCAGTGTCGCCGCGTTCGCTTCCTCCGTGCCCCTGCGCAGCGCTTCGACGTCGAAGGCGGGGCTGGTCGAGGTGCCCATGGGTGACCTCCTTCGAAGGCCGTGGCCCGGCATGGGTGAACGGGCCGCGAACGGCCTCTCCTCCGAGGCTCCTCCGCCGGGCGGGACACGGCAAGCGGGAAGCGCGGGCAGACGCCGTGCGGGGGGTACGCGCCCCACGCCCGGCCTGCGCCTCACGGGTGAGCGGCCGTGACCGCAGGGGGCCGGGGAGCGTTGCTGAGGGCATGATCTCAACTCGACGTATCGTCGCCGCCGTCGGTCTCGCCGTCGGTGTCACGGGACTGGCCGCACCGATGGCGAACGCGGACGCCGTCGCGGAAGCGACGCAGCTCAACCCCATGACCACGCTGGACTCGCTCGCCGTCGGCGATCTCCCCGAGGAGCACCGGGCGGCCCTGCCGCGCCCCTCGCAGCAGCTCAAGGCCCTCAACCAGGTGCACGAACTGAACCGGCTGAACGAACTGCACCAGGTCACGGACATGGCCGCGCCCGCCTACGGCCTGCTGGGCGCCATCGAATAGCGGAGCCGGTCGTACACGGAGCGGGAGCCCCGCCACGGACCTTGTGGCGGGGCTCTTGACATGCTCGGGAGCCGGGCAGAGCATCACGGAACAGTAACGTAATTGAATTTCGCACTATGAACGCTCGCGAGCGATCATGCTCGATCACGTACCGTCGTCGAACGTACCCCTGAGGAAGCCGCATCATGGCCATCACCCGTGACCTTCTGATCGGCGGCAAGGACGTGCCCGCCACGTCCGGCCGCACCGCCGAGGACCTCGACCCGTACACGGGGGAGGTGTACGCGACGGTGGCGGCGGCCGGTCCCGAGGACGTCCGGCGGGCCGTGGACGCCGCCGACGCCGCGTTCGAGGAGTGGGCCGCGCTCACCCCCTTCGCCCGGCGGGCGATCTTCTTCAAGGCCGCCGACCTGCTGGAGGGCCGGGGCGACCAGGTCGCCGACATCATGGCCCGCGAGGCGGGCGGCACCCGGCCGTGGGCGTACTTCAACGTGGCGCTCGCGGCGAACATCCTGCGCGAGGCCGCGGCCGCGATCACCGCGCCGCGCGGCGAGGTCCTCAGCAGCCAGAAGGAGGGCGCGCTCGGCCTCGCGGTACGCGAACCCCTCGGCGTCGTCGCCGCGTTCGCCCCGTGGAACGCGCCCGTCATCCTCGGTGTACGGGCCGTGGCGGCGCCGCTGGCCGCCGGCAACACCGTCGTCGTCAAGCCCAGCGAGGACGCGCCGATCGCCTGCGGGCTGCTGGTCGCGGACGTGTTCCGGGAGGCGGGACTCCCCGACGGCGTGCTCAACGTCGTCACCAACGCCCCCGAGGACGCGGCGGAGATCGCCGAGGCGCTGATCTCCGACGAGCGGGTGCGCGCGGTGAACTTCACCGGCTCCACCGGCGTCGGCCGCATCATCGGCGAGCACGCGGCCCGTCATCTCAAGCCCGCCGTACTGGAGTTGGGCGGCAAGAACTCCGTCATCGTGCTCGACGACGCCGACGTGGACTACGCCGTCGACGCCGTCACCTTCAGCGTCTTCATGAACGCCGGGCAGATCTGCATGTCCGGCGACCGCATCCTCGTCCACGAGTCGCTGGCCGAGGAGTTCGCGCAGAAGTTCACCGCCAAGGTCGCCACGCTCCAGGCCGGCGACCCGAACCACCCGCACACGGTGGTCGGCCCCCTGGTCAGCGCCGACGCCGCCCAGCGGATCGCCGCCCTGGTCAAGGACGCCGTCGCCAAGGGCGCCACGGTGCTCGCCGGGGGCGGGCAGCCCGAGGGCGCGGTGCACCCGGCGACCGTGCTCACCGACGTCCCCCAGGACGCCGACCTGTACTACCAGGAGTCCTTCGGCCCGCTCTGCGTCCTGCAGTCGTTCGCCGACGACGCCACCGCCGTGGCCGTCGCCAACGACACGGACAACGGACTGAGCTGCGGCGTCATCACCGAGAACGCCACCCACGGACTCGCCGTCGCGCGCCGGATCCGTACCGGCATCGTGCACGTCAACGACCAGTCCGTGGCCGACGAGCCGATGGCCCCCTTCGGCGGTGTGAAGGCCTCCGGTTACGGGCGCTTCGGTGGCCGCTGGGGCATCGAGGCGTTCTCCAACACCCGCTGGGTGACCATCGCGGGCCAGCAGTCGCACTTCCCCTTCTGACCGCCCACCGGCCCGCCGCGACGGCCGGGATCAGCCGGCCGTCGCGAGGAACTGCGTGGCCGCCAACTCCGCGTACAGCGGGTCGGCGGCCACCAGTTCACGGTGGGTGCCGACCGCGCGGACCCGGCCCGCGTCCATGACCACGATGCGGTCGGCCATCGTCACCGTGGACAACCGGTGGGCCACGACCAGCACCGTCGTCGTACGGGCCACGTCGGCGACCGTGTCCCGCAGCGCCGCCTCGTTCACCGCGTCCAGCTGGCTCGTCGCCTCGTCGAGCAGCAGCAGCCGGGGGCGGCGCAGCAGGGCCCGCGCGATGGCGACCCGCTGACGCTCACCGCCGGAGAGCTTGGTGCCCCGGTGGCCGACCAGGGTCTCCAGGCCCTGCGGGAGCTTGGCGACCAGGCCGTCCAGCCGGGTCGTCTTCAGCACCCGGTTGACATCGGCCTCGTCGGCCCGCGGGTTGCCGAGGAGCAGGTTGTCCCGCAAGGTCCCCGACAGCACGGGCGCGTCCTGCTCGACGTACCCGATCGCCGACCGCAGCCGGGACAGCTCCCACTCGGCGACATCGCGGCCGTCGACCGTGATGAGGCCCGCCTCGGGGTCGTAGAACCGCTCGATCAGCGAGAACACCGTGGTCTTGCCGGCGCCCGACGGGCCCACGAACGCCGTCATGCCCCGCGCCGGGACCTCGAAGGTCACCCCGTGGTGGACGTACGGCAGATCGTCGGCGTACCGGAAACGGACCTCGTCGAAGGCGAGCGCGGCGGGAGCCGCGTCCGGCGCCGGCAGCGGCGCCGGCTCGGAGGCCGGTTCGGCGGGCAGCCGCAGCGCTTCCTGGATGCGGGCGAGCGCGGCGGCACCGGTCTGGTACTGGGTGATCGCGCCCACGACCTGCTGTATCGGCGACATCAGATAGAAGACGTACAGCAGGAACGCCACCAGTGTGCCCACGTCGATGGCGCCGGTCGCGACCCGCGCGCCGCCCACCGCCAGCACGGTGATGAAAGCGATCTGCATGGCGAGCCCGGCCGTGTTGCCCGCCGCCGCCGACCACTTGGCGGCCCGGACGCTCTGCCGCCACGACTCCTCGGCCGCCGCGTGGATCGTCTCCTCCTCGCGGTGCTCGGCACCGGACGCCTTCACCGTGCGCAGCGCGCCGAGGATCCGCTCCAGCGAGGCGCCCATCGCGCCGACCGCGTCCTGCGCGGCCTTGCTCGCCCGGTTGATGCGCGGCACGATCACCCCGAACACCACGCCCGCGCCCACGATCACGCCCAGCGTGACAGCCAGCAGCACCGGGTCCACCAGACCCATCAGCACCACCGTCGCGACCAGCGTGAGCCCGCCGGTGCCGAGGCCCACCAGGGTGTCGGTGGTGACCTCGCGCAGCAGGGTCGTGTCGGAGGTGATCCGTGCCATCAGGTCGCCCGGCTCGCTGCGGTCAACCGCCGTGATCCGCAGCCGCAGCAGATACGACGACAGGGCGCGCCGCGCGCCGAGCACCACCGACTCGGCGGTGCGCCGCAGGACGTACGAACCCACCGCGCCCACCGCCGCATTGCCCACCACCAGCGCGGACATCAGCACCAGCGCCCAGGTGATCGTGCGGTCGTGCGACAGGTCGTCGATCAGCTCCCGGGCCACCAGCGGCAGGGCGAGGCCGGTGGCCCCGGTGAGGAGGGACAGCAGCGCGCCCAGCAGCAGTGCCCACCGGTGGGGTCGTACATAGCCGAGCAGCAGCCGCCAGGTGGGCGGCTGCTGCTCGGCGTTGGTCTCAGGGGTGCTCACGAGGCTCCTCGGCAGGTCGGTCGGGGAGTGGGGACCGGGCGCGGAGCTTCAGCCTACGTCGGGGGTGCGCGGCACCGGGCACGAGTGTCAACCGCCCAGCAGCGCCCTCCAGTCCCGGGCGACGGTGAACGCGGTGACGACGGGTCGGGACGCCGGCGTGGTCGCGTCGGCCTAGTGCGAGCCGCGCGCGGCGAGGGTGGCGAGTGTGGTGGCGAGGTCCGCGGGGCGCGGGCGGTTGTGCGGCAGTCTGCTGAGGACCGCCGCCATGCCGCAGGTGTCGGTGACCGCCGAGAGGACGAGGCCGCCCGCGATCCCGGCCGACAGCGACAGCCAGGCCGGGTGCAGCAGTCCGAGGCCCAGCCCGACGAGGACGAGCGCACCGGCGGTGAGACGGACTTGGCGTTCCATCGCCCAGCCCGCCCGCGCGCCCCCGGACGGCCGGTGCAGCTCGTGTCCCTCGGCCGCCCAGGCGTTCGTGCCGCCGGTGAGGTCGGCCGCCGGGACGCCGTGCCGGGCGAGGAGTGCGCGGGCCTGCTCCGACCGGGCGCCGGACCGGCAGACGATCAGCAGCTCGGCTGCGGACTCCCGGAGGGCGGGCAGGGCCGACTCCAGCCGGTCGAGCGGCACGTTCAGGGCGCCGGGGACATGTCCGGAGGCGTACTCGCCGGGGGTGCGGACATCGATGACGGTCAGTTCGGGCAGCCGCCGACGGACCTCGTCGACGCCGAGCCGATCGGCGCCAGGGGTACGGGACGTGTGAGCGGTGGGCATGGTGCCTGCGATCCTTTCCTGCGGGGGGCGGTAAAATACCCCCAAGGGTATGTAGAGGAGTGGGTGGTCGTGGAGCTGCAGTTCGAGGGTGACGAGCTCAAGTCGGTGCTGAACCGGCTGCGGAGGGCCCAGGGGCAGATCTCCGGGGTGATCAGGATGATCGAGGAGGGGCGCGACTGCGAGGACGTCGTCACCCAGCTGGCGGCGGCCTCCCGTGCCCTGGACCGGGCGGGCTTCGCGATCATCGCCACGGGGCTGCAGCAGTGCCTCACCGACACCGAGAAGAACGAGCGGAACGGCGAGACGAACGAACAGATGCGGGCGCGTCTGGAGAAGCTGTTCCTTTCGCTGGCCTGAACCCGGGCGCGTGCGGGGTGGTTCCTGGCGTGGCCGGGCTCAGCCGGTCGACGTGATCGCGTCGGCCAGCATGGCCGCGGCCACGGCGAGCAGCAGCCAGGCGAAGATCCGCCTGAGGGTGTCCCCGGAGACCTTGGCGGCCAGTCGGCGGCCGTCCCAGGCGCCGAGGACGGCTGCCGCGGCGAACGGGGCGACGACCGTCCAGTCGAGGGTCCCGGCCGCCCCCGTCCGGCCCGCGAGCGCGGCGAACGAGTTCACGGTGATGACGAGCAGACTGGTGCCCACCGCGTCGCGCATCCGCAGACCCACGACGTTCACCAGGGCCGGTACGGCGAGGAAGCCGCCGCCCACGCCGAGGACACCGGTGACGCCGCCGAGCCCCGCGCCGGACAGGACTACCCGGCTCGGGCGTACCGTCGACGCCGCCCGTCGGGTGCCCGACGGGCGCAGCATCCGGTACGCGGCCAGAGCGGCCGTCAGCGCGAAGGCCGCCGTCAGCAGGGCGGGCGGCAGCCTCGCTGAGAGCGCCCCGCCGAGCGCCGCGGGCACCAGGCCGGCCGCCGCGAAGAGCAGTCCGCCACGCATCCGTACCGTGCCCGCCCGCAGGTGTGCGGCGAGCGCCGTCGCCGAGGTGATCGACACGATCACCAGGCTCGCGGTGGCCGCCGTGGCCGGGGCGAACCCGAGCAGACAGACCAAGGCGGGCACGGTGAGCACGCTGCCACCCCCGCCCAGCGCCCCGAGCGAGAGCCCGACCACCGCCCCGGCGGCCAGGGCGAGAACGAGCCCGGTCATATCGAGGCGACACCACGCACTGTGAAGGTCCCGGGCCGCGCGGCGGTGCTCGGCGGGACCCCGGGGACGGGTGACGCGGGAGGGGTGCGGTCGGTCGCGGGTGCTCCGGACGCGGGGGTGGGGCGGGTCCCGGGCGCCGGAGCGCTGTCGGTCAGGGGCGCCGCGGTGTGGCGTGTCTCGGGCCTCCTGGGCGACATGGTGGCGCGTGTCGCGGCTGCCTCGGCGGCCGAGGCGTCGCGTGTTCCGGAGGCGGTGCGGGCGGCGGGCGGGGCGGCGTCCTGGGGCGCGGGGGCGCCGGGTGGTGCGGGGGCTTCGGTCGGGTGGGCCGCGTCGAGGTGCGGCGTCGGCCTCGTGATCGGGAGGCCGGCGGTCGCCGCCGCCGTGAAGCTGTCGTCGACGGCCACGACGTCACGGCCCGCCGCGTCCAGCAGGGACGCGGCGATGGCGGCGCGCATGCCTCCGGCGCAGTGCACCCAGACGGTGCCCCCGGGGATGTCGGACAGCCGTTCGCGCAGTTGGTGCACCGGTATGTGCACGGACCCCTCTACGTGGCCGCCGGCGGCGCGCTCGGCGGCGCGCCGGACGTCGAGGACCACTACCCCGCCCGTCCCGCCCGCCTGGCCCGTCCCGCTCGCCTCGCGCGCATCGGCCAGGTCGGCGAAGGTGCCGCGCGGGAAGGAGCGCGGCCGGTCGCCCTCGCGCAGCCAGTCGGCGGGGGAACCGGTGGCGGCGGCAGCCGGACGGTCGATGCCGACGCGCGCCAACTCCCTCTGTGCGTCGGCGAGTTGGTTCGGCGACTCGGCCAGCAACGTCACCGGCTTGCCCCAGGGCAGCAGCCAGGCGAGATACGTGGCGAGCTGCCCCTCCGCCTCGAAGTTCACGGCGCCCGCGACATGTCCCTCGGCGTACGCCACCCGGTGCCGCAGATCCACCACCCACTCGCCCGCCGCCAGCCGCGCGGCGATCTCCTCCGCGCCGGCCGGGGCGGGCGGCGTCAGATCCACCGGCGCCGGCCCCCGCGCGTTGGCGGGCCCCATGTGCGCGTAGTACGCCGGAACGTCGTCGAGCCCCGCCAGCAGCTCCGCGACGAACGTGTCCGCGTCCTTGACCAGCGCGTCGTTGACGGCCCGCTCCCGTCCGACGGTCGTGGCCCCGCCCGCCGACCCCCCGGCAGCACAGAAGCTCCCGAAGCCGTGCGTGGGCAGGACGGCCGTCTCGTCCGGCAGCGTCTCGGCCAGCCGGTGCGCCGAGGCGTGCTGGGCGCGGGCCAGCTCGATCGTGAGCCGGGGCTCGACGAGATCCGGCCGCCCGACCGTGCCGATGAGCAGGGACCCGCCGGTGAACGCGGCGACCGCCGTATCGCCCTCCTCCAGCACGTACGCGGTGTGGTGCGGGGTGTGGCCGGGCGTGGCGACCGCCCGCAGGGTCAGCCCCCCGTCGATCTCCACCGTGTCGCCGTCGTGCACCGGCACCCGGTCGTAGCCGACCCGCGCCCCCGCCGGCACCAGATAGGCGGCGCCGGTCAGCCGGGCGAGCTCCAGCCCGCCGGAGACGTAGTCGTTGTGGATGTGCGTCTCGACGACGTACCCGATCCGCACGCCCCGCCGGGCCGCGGACCCGATCACCCGGTCGATGTCGCGCGGCGGATCGACCGCCACGGCACCGCGCGGGCCGCCCGCCAGATAGCTCCGGTTGCCCAGCCCCGGCACCTCGATGGTGTCGACGAAGTACACGGCAGCGCTCCTCTCCTCGTTCACACCGATCGCCCGAGAATTACCCCCGGGGGTATGTGGTCACCGTAGCAGAGATACCCGGGGGGGTATCTGTCCCCGGTCTTGGTCGGCGTGGGGCGCGGTGCGCGCACGGCTGTCGTGGGCGACCTTTTCGGCCAGGGGTTCGCCCACTCGGGAGGCCCTACTCGCTGGTCAGTCCGTAGGGTGACCATGGGCGGGCGACCGCTCTCTCATGGATCGACGGAAAGGTTCACCATGGCGCAGGAAGTACGCGGCGTGATCGCCCCGGGCAAGAACGAGCCGGTGCGGATCGAGACGATCGTGGTGCCCGATCCCGGACCGGGGGAGGCCGTGGTGAAGGTGCAGGCGTGCGGGGTCTGCCACACCGACCTGCACTACAAGCAGGGCGGCATCAACGACGACTTCCCCTTCCTGCTCGGCCACGAGGCGGCCGGTGTGGTGGAGTCCGTCGGCGCGGGCGTCACGGATGTCGCCCCCGGTGACTTCGTGATCCTCAACTGGCGTGCCGTGTGCGGGAGTTGTCGGGCGTGTCGGCGCGGACGGCCCTGGTACTGCTTCGCCACGCACAACGCGACGCAGAAGATGACGCTGGCCTCGACCGGTCAGGAACTGTCTCCCGCTCTCGGTATCGGTGCCTTCGCGGAGAAGACCCTCGTGGCCGCCGGTCAGTGCACCAAGGTCGACCCGGCCGCCGCCCCGGCGGTCGCCGGACTGCTGGGCTGCGGAGTGATGGCCGGCATCGGCGCCGCCATCAACACCGGGAACGTCGGGCGCGGGGACAGCGTCGCTGTCATCGGCTGCGGCGGCGTGGGGGACGCGGCCATCGCCGGTTCCCGGCTCGCCGGTGCCGAGAAGATCATCGCCGTCGACATCGACGACCGGAAGCTGGCCACCGCCAAGAGCATCGGTGCCACCCACACGGTCAACTCCAAAGAGACCGACCCCGTCGAGGCGATCCGTGAGCTGACCGGTGGCTTCGGTGCCGATGTCGTCATCGAGGCGGTCGGCCGCCCGGAGACGTACCAGCAGGCCTTCTACGCCCGCGACCTCGCCGGGACGGTCGTCCTCGTCGGTGTCCCCACCCCGGAGATGAAGCTCGAACTGCCCCTCCTCGACGTCTTCGGCCGCGGCGGCGCCCTGAAGTCCTCCTGGTACGGCGACTGCCTGCCCGACCGCGACTTCCCCATGCTCATCAACCTCTACCTCCAGGGCCGTCTGGACCTGGAGGCGTTCGTCACCGAGACCATCGGACTCGACGACGTGGAGAAGGCCTTCGAGCGGATGCACGGCGGCGACGTCCTGCGCTCGGTGGTGACCCTCTGATGGCCGCCCGCATCGAACACCTCGTCACCTCCGGTCAGTTCAGCCTCGACGGCGGCACCTGGGACGTCGACAACAACGTCTGGCTCGTCGGCGACGACCACGAGGTCGTCGTCATCGACGCCGCCCACGACGCCGACGCCATCGCCGAGGCCGTGGGCGAGCGCAGGCTCGCGGCCATCGTCTGCACCCACGCCCACAACGACCACATCGACGCGGCCCCCGCCCTCGCCGAGCGCACCGGCGCGCCGATCTGGCTCCACCCCGACGACCTGCCGCTGTGGAAGCAGACCCACCCCGACCGGCTGCCCGACCACTGGCTTGCCGACGGCCAGGTCATCGAGGCCGCCGGCGCCGACCTGACCGTCCTGCACACCCCCGGCCACGCCCCGGGCGCCGTCTGCCTCTACGACCCCGGGCTCGGCACGGTCTTCACCGGCGACACCCTCTTCTCCGGCGGCCCCGGCGCCACCGGCCGTTCCTACTCCCACTTCCCGACGATCATCGACTCCATCCGCGACCGCCTGCTCGCCCTGCCGCCCGACACCGTCGTGCGCACCGGCCACGGCGACACGACCACGATCGGGGCGGAGGCCCCGCACCTCCAGGAGTGGATCGCGCGCGGTCACTGACCAGCGCTCGGGGCCCGGCTGCCGAGAAGGCATGGCAGCCGGGCCCCGCCATGAGCGCCCTGAAGGCCACGGAAAACCCGACAGAAGATGTCCGGCTTCCACGACACCCTCGTGTCGTGGACGCCGGAACACCCCCGGCGTCGGCCAAGGTGGCACTCGTACGCAATGGAGGTCGGACATGTCGAAGCCGCTGGACGGCAAGGTCGCACTGGTCGCGGGAGCGACGCGCGGAGCGGGCCGGGGGATCGCCGTCGAACTGGGGGCGGCCGGAGCGACGGTCTATGTGACAGGGCGTTCCACGCGCGAGCGGCGCTCCGAGTACGACCGCCCGGAGACCCTGGAGGACACCGCCGACCTGGTCACCGAGGCGGGCGGGCACGGCATCGCCGTACCCACCGACCATCTCGAACCGGCACAGGTCCGGACCCTCGTCGACCGGATCACCGAGGAACAGGGCCGACTGGACGTCCTGGTCAACGACATCTGGGGCGGTGAGAAGCTCTTCGACTGGGAGAACCCGGTCTGGGAGCACGATCTCGACAACGGGCTGCGGCTGCTGCGCCTCGCCGTCGAGACCCACGCCATCACCAACCACTTCGCCCTGCCGCTGCTGCTGCGCAAGCCGGGCGGCCTGGTCGTGGAGATGACGGACGGCACGGCCGAGTACAACAGCGCCAATTACCGCAACTCCTTCTTCTACGACCTCGCCAAGTCCTCCGTCCTGCGCATGGCGTTCGCGCTCGGGCACGAGCTGGGCCCGCGCGGTGCCACCGCCGTGGCCCTCACTCCCGGTTGGCTCCGGTCGGAGATGATGCTCGACCACTTCGGGGTCACCGAGCAGAACTGGCGGGACGCCCTCGAACGCGTCCCCCACTTCGCCATCTCCGAGACCCCCCGCTTCGTGGGCCGGGCCGTCGCCGCGCTCGCCGCCGACCCGGAGGTCGCCCGCTTCAACGGGCAGTCCCACTCCAGCGGTTCCCTCGCCCGGACCTACGGCTTCACCGACCTCGACGGCAGCCGGCCGGACGCCTGGCGCTACATCGTCGAGGTCCAGGACGCGGGCAAGCCGGCGGACACCACCGGCTACCGCTGACCGCCGTCACCGGGGTCCGGCCGGCCGCCGTCACCAGGGTGCGGCCGGCCCCCGTCAGCGCGAGGGGGCGACGGGGCCTGAAGCTGCCAGCGGGCCGAGTGGCCGGGCGGGAGCGCCAGGTCCTCCCGCACGGCGACGTAATAGGCATCCCGCCCGGCGCGCTGCCGCTCCAGCAGGGCCTGCCAGGCCTGCGGATCGCGGCTCCCGGCGCGCAGGAACTCCTCCATGGCCATCACGGTGACGACCCAGGCGCGGGCCTTGTCCACCACCTCGGGGCTACCGAGGAGCAGCAGGGCCTCGCCGGAGGGGTCAGGGCCCGCGCCCAGTCGGCGTACACCGCGAGCCGTCGCTCCTCCGGGATCAAGATCGCGTCGCATCCGTCCCGGCGACGGTGGCGCGGAGTACGTTCTGCCGTATGCATGCGACGGGACGCTTCGAGGGGTACGGGGTTCTCATCACGGGCGCGGCGCGTGGGATCGGCGCGGCGACGGCCCGGCGGCTGGCCGAGGAGGGCGCGAAGGTCCTCGTCACCGACGTGGACGCGGCGGCGGCCGAGCGGACCGTGACGGAGTTGCGGGAGCGCGGGCTGGCCGCCGAGGCGTTCCGGTGCGACGTCGGGGACCGGGCGTCCGTCGAGGCCGCCGTCGCGCACGCGGTGACGGTCCTCGGTTCGCTCGACGTCCTGGTCAACAACGCCTTCGGCTGCACCCCGGACGTGCAGCTCTTCGAGGACACCCCGGACGAGACCTGGGCCCGCGACCTGGACCTCACCCTGACCGGCGCGTTCCGGTGCTCCCGCGCCGCCCTGCCGCACCTGGTGGCCTCGGGACGCGGCGCCATCGTCAACATCGGCTCCGTCAACGGCCTCCAGGACTTCGGCAACCACGCCTACAGCGCCGCGAAGGCCGGCCTCGGCTCCCTCACCCGTACCCTCGCCGGCGACGCCGCGCCCCGTGGCGTCCGCGTCAACCTGGTGGCCCCCGGCACCGTCCGCACCCCCGGCTGGGCGGGCCGCGAGGCACACCTGGACGATCTCGCCGAGATCTACCCCCTGGGCCGCGTCGGCGAGCCGGACGACATCGCGGCGGCCGTTGCCTTCCTCGCCTCCCGCGACGCGGCCTGGATCACCGGCACCACCCTGCGCGTGGACGGCGGCCTGCTCGCCGTCAACACCGCCTTCGCCCGCGCGGCGCGGGCCTGGCGGGACGAGGGGCGCGCTCAGGACACCTAGGACGGACACCTAGGAGGCGTTCACCGTCCTCGTCGCCGCGAGGACCGCGTCGAGAACCCGTTCGGTGTCGGCCGTCGTCGTCCGCCAGTTGCTGAACGCGGCCCGCAGGGCGTGGGTCCCGTGGAGGACCGTCGGGGTCACGAAGGTCTCGCCGGAGGCGGCGATCGCGTGGGCCAGGGCCTGGACCCGTTCCCGGGTGGGCCGTTCGGCGAGGGTGAAGCAGACGACGTTCAGCCGGACCGGTGCGACGAGGGTCAACCCCGGTGTCTGCGCGAGGCGTTCACCGAGGGTGCGGGCCAGGGCGACGTTGCGTTCGACGATCTCGCGGTGCCCCGCCCGGCCGTACGCCATGAGGGAGAACCAGGCCGGCAGGGCGCGCAGTCGGCGGGAGTTCTCCGGTGTGAGGTGCAGGAAGTCGGGCTCGCCGGTGGGCAGGCCGAGGTAGGGGGAGTCGTTGCGGAAGACGCGTACTTGGAGGTCCCGGCGGCGGGTGAACTGGACGGCGGCGTCGTAGGGCACGTTCAGCCACTTGTGCAGGTCCACGCAGATCGAGTCGGCGCTGTCGAGACCGTCGACCAGATGCGCGTACGACGGCGACAGCGCGGCGAAGCCGCCGAACGCGGCGTCCACGTGGAGCCAGAAGTCGTGGCGTTCCCTGAGCGCGGCGATGGCGCGCAGATCGTCGAAGTCGACCGAGTTGACGGTCCCGGCGTTGGCTACGACGATCGCCGGCCGCCCGTCCAGTGCCGCCAGGGCGGCGTCGAGGGCCGCCACGTCCACGGCCTCACGGTCCCCGGGCAGCAGGGGTACGGTACGCAGCCGGTCGCGGCCGACGCCGAGCACGGAGAGTGCCTTGGTGATGCTGGAGTGCGGGCTGCCGGACAGCACGTCGACCGGGCCGAGGGCGGCGACACCTTCCCGGGACACGTCCACGCCCAGCCGTTCGCCGAGCCACTCGCGGGCGACGGCGAGCCCCACGGTGTTGGAGACGGTCGCCCCGGTGACGAAGGCACCGCCGTACTCCGGGCCCAGCCCGAACAACTCCCGCAGCCACCGCAGGGTCTGCCGCTCCAGGGCGCTCGCGGACGAGTCCTGGCCACCGGAGACGTTCTGGTCGTAGGCACTGGTCAGCCAGTCCCCGGCGACGGCCGCCGGGGTGGCCCCGCCGGTGACGAAGCCGAGGTAACGGGGCCCGGCCGATCCGGAGAATCCGTCGGCCCAGCGCTCGGCGAACTCCGTCAGGGCGCCTTGCGCGCCGACGCCCCGTGCGGGGAGCGGCTCGGTCCCGTGCCTTCCGTCGAGCCGGGCGACGGGACGGTCCGCGAGGCCCGCCATCTCCTCGGCGGCGAAGTCACGGGCGGCCTGCAACAGTTCGGGAAGCCGGGAGAGGTCGCCGGCGATTACGGAGTCCATGATCGGCAGCGTAGGCGGGGAGCGGGCCGCGGTCCCGGTCCACTCGCGCAGAACTGGCCCGGTCGAGGAGCGGACGCGCGACGGGGCACCGTGACGGCACGGCTCTCCTTCGCGCGGTGCGTAATTCTGCGCAGTCCTCGGCGAATGGTGCTCCTATTCCGCCCGTATCGGCAAGCGCTTCCAGGAATTACCGGAAGTTACCTCGGCGTTACCCTGCGGCAGAGAACGCCAAGGCATCTGAAAGACCGTCATACCCTCACGATCCGGACACCCGTCGAAAAAGTTCGTTGAGGCTTGAACGGCGCCGACGGTCTTCACGTATTCGACACCGTGAGCAGGAATCCCGTTACCGTCACCGTTGCGTACCAGGTGGTGCCGGGGCGCGAGGCCGACTTCCACTCCTGGGGGTGGGCCGCGCTGCGTACCAGTGCGCAGCAGCCGGGTTTTCTGGGGGGTGGCGTACTCGTCGACGGAGAGGGTGAGTGGCATGTGGTCTACCGCTTCGACAGCGAGGAATCAGCCCGGACCTGGGAGAATTCCGTGGTCTGGGCACAGTGGTCGGCCCGCGCCGACGGACTGGCGCAGGAGACCGGCCGGCGGAGCATCGTGGGCTCCAAGGCCTGGTTCGACTCCCAGAGCGCCCGGGCCCCGACGCCGGCCGGCCCTCCGGGGCCACCCCCGAAATGGAAACTCTGGCTGGTGAATTCCGGTGCGGTCTTCCCGCCCGTCTTCTTATTCAACCAGGCAATACTTCCCTATCTCAACGACCTGAATCCGCTTTTCCGTACACTTCTGCTGTGTCTGACCGTGGCAGCCATCGTCACCTGGATTCTCATGCCGAGACTCCAGAAATTCCTGAAGAAATGGCTGTACCCGCCGTTGCAGGCGTTGCGCGGCCGGCACAAACGACGGACCGCCTAGGTCCGAGAACGAAGAGGGGGTGGGCGGGTGAAGACCCTGCTCATCGACAATTACGACTCGTACACGTACAACCTGTTCCAGCTGATCGCCGAGGTCAACGGCGAGGAGCCGGTGGTCGTGCTCAACGACGCCTCGGCCGACGACATTCCGGAGCTGGGGGAATTCGACAACGTGGTGGTGTCGCCGGGACCCGGCCACCCCTCGGAACCGCGTGACTTCGGCATCGCCTCCCGGGTGATCGCCGACGCCGAGATCCCCGTCCTGGGCGTCTGCCTGGGCCACCAGGGCATCGCGGTGGGGGAGCACGCCGACGTCGAGCCCGCCCCGTGGCCCCGCCACGGGCACCTGTCCACGGTCCGGCACGACGGCCGCGACCTGTTCCACGGCCTCCCGCAGAACTTCACGGTCGTCCGCTACCACTCGCTGTCCGTGCGCGAGCCGCTGCCACCGGCCCTGGAGGCGACCGCCTGGTCCGAGGACGGCGTCCTCATGGGCCTGCGCCACCGCGAACGGCCGCTGTGGGGCGTCCAGTTCCACCCCGAGTCGATCCTCACCGACCACGGCCACCGGCTGCTGGTGAACTTCCGCAACCTCACGGCGGAACGCGTCGGCAGCCCGCGTACGAAGAACACGGCGGTCGCCCTCGTCACCGGGCCGCAGCCCACCGCGCTCACCTCTCTCGCGGGCACGATCCCCCGCCCCCGGCGGGCCCCCGGGTCCGCCTACCGGCTGCACACCCGCCGCATCGCCGGCGCCGTCGACGCCGAGGCCGCCTTCACCCGCATGTACGCCGACGCACCGCACGCCTTCTGGCTGGACAGCTCCCGCGTCGAGCCGGGCCTGTCGCGGTTCTCCTTCTTCGGCGACGGCAGCGGCCCCCTCGCCGAGGTCGTCCGCTACGACGTCGACAGCGGCAGTTGCGAGATCGAACGGGCGGGCCGACCCACCCGCAAGGTCCAGGCGAGCGTCTTCGACTACCTCAAGCGGCAACTGGCGAGCCGCAAGGTCGACGCGACCGGCCTGCCCTTCGACTTCACCGGCGGCTACGTCGGCTACTTCGGCTACGAACTCAAGGCCGACACCGGCTCCGAGAACCGGCACAAGGCCGACACCCCGGACGCGGCCTGGCTGTTCGCCGACCGGCTGATCGCCGTCGACCACCAGGAGGGCCACACCTACGCGGTCTGCCTCTCCGAGGACACCCCGGCGGCGTCCCGCGAGGCAGGCGACTGGCTCGACACCGCGCTGGCCCAGCTGACCTTCATCGGCTCGGACGCCACGGTCCCCCTGAAGGCGGCCTCCGCGCCCTACCCGCGCGCCGCCGAACCCTGGCTGGTCCGCGACCGCGCCACCTACCTCGCCGACATCGAGGCCTGCAAGGCGGAGCTGAACGCGGGCACCAGCTACGAGGTCTGTCTGACCAACGCGGCCCGGTTACCCGCTCCCTACGACCCGTACGACTTCTACCGGGTGCTGCGCCGTGGCAACCCCGCCCCGTACGCCTCCTTCCTCAGGTTCGGCGACCTCGACATCGCGGGCTCGTCCCCCGAGCGGTTCCTGCGGATCACCCGCGACGGCGTCGCCGAGGCCAAGCCCATCAAGGGCACCGCACCCCGGGGCACCAGTCCCGAGGAGGACGACCGGCTCCGCGACGAACTCGCCGCCGACGCCAAGACCCGCGCCGAGAACCTGATGATCGTCGACCTGCTCCGCAACGACCTCGGCCGCGTCTCCCGCACCGGTTCCGTGAAGGTCACCCGCCTGATGGCCACCGAGACGTACGCCACCGTGCACCAACTCGTCTCCACGGTCGAGGGCAGACTGCGCGAGGGCACCGACGCCGTCGACTGCGTCCGCGCCTGCTTCCCCGGCGGCTCGATGACCGGGGCGCCCAAACTGCGCACCCTGGAGATCATCGACGCGCTGGAGACCGAGGCGCGGGGCGTGTACTCGGGAGCCCTCGGCTACCTCGGGTGCAGCGGCGGAGCGGACCTCAACATCGTCATCCGTACCGCCGTGTTCCAGGGCGGCCGTATGCATCTGGGCGCGGGCGGCGCGATCGTCCTCGACTCCGATCCGGCCGCCGAGTACGACGAGATGCTGCTGAAGACGGCGGCACTGATGCGGGCCCACCGGGAGCACGCCTCCGCCCCGGCCGTCACCGAGGAGCCGACGCGATGACGATCACGACGACGTTCACCACGACGGCCCGGCCCACCCGGCTGCCCGCCGACGCGGACGCCCCCGGCAACCTGGCGGCCCATCTCGCCGCCCTCGCCGAGCGACGCGGCTGGACCCACCGCCCGGCCTTCCACCAGGGCCACCGGGCCTACTCTCACGGTGAGATCCACGACCTCGCGGCCCGCACCGCCACCGTCCTCACCGACCACGGCGTCCGCCCCGGCGACCGCGTCCTGCTCGCCCTCCCGGACTCCGTCACCTGGGTCACCACGTTCCTCGCCCTGGCCCGCCTGGGCGCGGTCGCGGTCCTGGTCAACCCCGAACTCACCCCGCCGGAACTGCAGTTCATGGCGGAGGACACGAAGGCGGTCCTGTGGGTGACGGGCCCGGCGCTCGACGGTTACATCCCCTCGCCCCGAAAGGGGAACGGCGCCGTGACCTCCGCGGCCCCACCGCCCGGGCGCGACCAGTCACGGGCCGGCCGCGCCGCGCGGACGGGCAAGTCGGCGCCGCGCCTCGGCTCCGACCAACTGACGGCCCTGAGCGCCACCGCCGTGCCCAAGGAGACGGCCCACCCGGTCGACGCCCACACCCCCCTCTACATCCAGTACACCTCCGGAACCACCGGCCACCCCAAGGGCGTCGTCCACGTCCACGGCGACCCCAAGACGTACCACGACCTCATCGGCCGCCGACTGCTGCGCATCACCCCCGACGACGTCACCCTCTCCGTCTCCCGCCTGTACTTCGCCTACGGCTTCGGCAACGCCCTCGTCTTCCCGCTCTTCTCCGGCTCCTCCGCAGTCCTCGCCGACCGCCGTCCCACCCCCGCGGCGGTCGACGAGCTCGTCGCCCGGCACCGCGTGACCCTCCTGTACTCGGTGCCCTCCGCGTACGCCGCCCTCGTCACCGACCGGGCGGACGGCCACCGGGACTGCTTCGCCTCGGTGCGCGCGGCGGTGTCGGCCGGCGAGGGCATGCCCGCCGGACTCGGCAAGCAGGTCACCGAACTGCTCGGCGCCCCCGTCCTCGAACAGATCGGCTCCACCGAGGCCGGCCACGCGTTCTGCGCCAACAGCTTCGACCACAACCACCCCGGTACGGTCGGCCGCCCCGTCCCCGGGTTCGAGGTGGAACTCCGCGACCGCGCCGGCAAACCGGTGCCGGACGGCGAGGCGGGCGAACTCTGGGTGCGCGGACCGACGGTGACGCCCGGCTACCTCAACCGGCCCGAGGAGACCGAACGCACCCTCGTCGGCGGCTGGCTGGCCACACGGGACCGGGCCGTCCGCGAACCCGACGGCACCTACCGCCACCTCGGCCGCGCCGACGACATGGAGATGGTCGGCGGCATCACCGTCTCCCCGCTGGAGGTGGAGGCGCTGCTGCGCACCCACCCCGGCGTCCGGGACGTCGCCGTCGCCGCCGTCACCGACGAACGCGGCGCCAGCAGGCTCCGGGCCTTCGTCGTCCCCGTCCCGCCCATCGGGGTGGGTCTGGAGGCCGAACTGATCTGCATGGCCCGCGACCGGCTCGCCGCCTTCAAGGTCCCCCGCAGCGTCAGCTTCGTGCCCACGCTGCCCCGCACCGCGACCGGCAAGCTCCGCCGCCACCTCGTCCGCCAAGGAGCGTGGTGAGCCATGGCCGACACCCTCATCCCCGCAGAAAGGCCCGCTGCCATGCGAGAGCGGCTCCACACCGAACGACAACCCGCCCTCGCCGGCCGCGGCTTCTACCTGGGCTCCATGTTCCGCGAGGCCGCCGAACGCCACGGCCCCGTCTTCGTCACACTGGACCGGCCCCTCGATGTCGACCCCGACCTCGGGACCGACCTCTCCTACACCGCCCTCGCCGACCTCGTCGACCAACTCTCCGGCCGCCTCTGGGAAGCGGGCGTGCGTCCCTCCGAAGAGGTGGTCGTCCACAAGACCGACAACGTCGACATCGTGCTGCTGACCTGCGCGGTCTCCCGGATCGGCGCCGTCCCCGTGCTGCTCTCGCCCGGCCTCGCCGGTCCGGTGGTCGGACAGCTCCTCGAACGCCTGCACAAGCCCTGGCTGATCACCGACCGGGCCAAGCTCGAAGGCCCCCTGAAGGACGTCGACCTCACCGGCCTCGTCCGGAGCGCGCTCTCCGTCGACGACGCCCCCGGAGCCGAACCGCTGCGGAAGTACCTGGGCGCCCCGACCCCGGCCGCGGTCCGCCTGCACCCCCGCGACGCCTCCCTGATCACCCACAGCTCGGGCACCACCGGCCTGCCCAAGCTGGCCGTGCACTGCCCGAACACCATGTGGAACCGGCTCGTCCCGCAGAAGGCCATGGGCTGGCCCACCCGGGGCGAGACCGCAGCCCTGCACATGTCGTTCGTGCACTCGCGCTTCTACCATCTCCTCGGCGTCCTGCTGCACTTCGGCAGCCCCCTGGTCCTGATCATCGACCCGGAACCGTCGAACGTCGGCCCGCTGCTGGCCCGTCACCGCCCCGGCATCGTCGAGACCCACCCCAACACCTTCGTCCTGTGGGAGGAGTTGGCCGACGCGCCCGGCGCCCCGCTGTCCCGCGTCCGCTCCTACGGCTCCACCTTCGACGCCATCCACCCCCGCACCGTGCAGCGACTCCTCGACGCCTCCCAACGGCGCTCGCCCTGGCTCATCCAGCTGTACGGGCAGAGCGAGACGGGCCCGGTCGCCTTCCAGTGGTTCACCCGCAGGAGCGCCGCCCGCGCCGACGGCCGCCGGGTCGGCATCGGCATCCCCGGCTTCACCCGCGTCCGCGTCGCCGACGACGCCGGACGACGGGTCGCCCCCGGCACCGCCGGCCGTATCGAGGCCCGCACCCGCGGCCGCATCCTCACCTACCTCGGCGCCCGGGAGCGCTATCTGCGCCAACTCGACAGCGGCTGGTGGCAGATGGGCGACATGGGCTACCAGAGCCGCTGGGGCGCCCTCTACCTCATCGACCGCGAGATCGACCAGATCGACTCCGTGCACAGCAACCTGGAGGTCGAGGACACGCTGATGTCCCGCCTGGAGGAGCTGCGCGAGGTCGTCATCGTCCCCGGCGCCGACCGCGAACCCGTCCCCGTGGTCTGCGTACGCGGCGAACGGCCCCTGGACCTGCGGCGCTGGCACGAGGCCACGGCCGATCTGCCCACCATGGCGGAGCCCAGGCAGTGGCGGTTCGACGAACTGCCGATGACGTCCACCTGGAAGGTCAAGCGCGTCGAGGTCACCCGCATGCTCGCCGAGAGCGCCCGCACATGACGCCCCCCGTCCCCGCCCCCGTCCTCGTCGTGGGCGCGGGGCCCGTGGGCCTCTCCGCCGCCCTCGCCCTGCGCGCCCACGACCTCCCCGTCACCCTCCTCGAAGCCGACCCCGAGGGCCGCGAACGCCCCGGCAGCCGCGCCCTGTTCGTGCACCGCGAGACCCTGCAGCTGCTGGAGGAGATCCATCCGGGGCTCGCGGCCGAGATCGCCGCGTACGGTCGGACCTGGCACACCAAGCGCACCCTCTACCGGGGCCGCGAGGTCTACGCCCGCACCTTCCCGCCGCCCACCGGCACCCCGCCCTTCACCAGCCTCCGCCAGGTCGACACCGAGCGTTTCCTGCTCGCCGCCTGCCGGGACGCCGGGGTAAAGTTCGTGTGGGACGCCCGGATCACCGCCGTACGGACCGACCCGGACGGGGTGACCCTCACCGGCGAGGACGGTCGGACCTGGACGGGCCCCCACGCCATCGCCGCCGACGGCGCCCGCTCGGCGGTACGCCGCGCGCTCGGCATCCCGCTGGAGGGCACCCACGGGGAGGGCTTCCACGTCGTCGTGGACGTCGCCGACCTACCCGGCGCCGAACTGCCCCTGGAACGGGTCTTCCACTACGAACACCCGGCACTCGGCGGCCGCAGCGTCATGCGGGTGCCGTTCACCGGCGGCTTCCAACTCGACCTCCAGTGCCGCGACGACGACGCGACGCGGGACTACGGCACCCGGGAGGCCGTACGCCGCTGGCTGCCCGAGGTCGTCGGCGACGGCTACGACGAGCGGATCCTGTGGGTGTCCACCTACCGCTTCCTGCGCAAGGTCGCCGCCGACTTCACCGACCCGCACCGCCGGGTGCTGCTGGCCGGCGAGGCCGCGCACCTCTTCCCGCCGTTCGGGGCGCGCGGCATGAACAGCGGCATCGCGGACGCGGTCGCCGCCGCCCGCGCGATCGCGGAGGGCACCCCCGACGCGGTCGGCTCCTTCGCCGACGTCCGGCGCGCGGCGGGCCTGTTCAACAGCGCCGCCGCCGGCACCGCCCTGGACCATCTGCGCCCCCGGCGCCGTATCGTCCGGGTCAAGCAGCGCGCGGCGGCCGCCCTCGCCCCCATGGTGCCCCGCTGCGGCGCCTGGCTGGAGCACGCCCCCTACGGCCCCCGGCACGGCGCCCCGGCCGTCGCCGGCCGCAAGTACTGAACCGCTGCGGAAGCCGCACCGCCGCCCCGGAACACGGAACATGGAACCGAAAGACCGACAGGAGCACCGAGTGACACAACCCGCCGTCGCGGAAGGTCTGTTGACCTGGTCACCCGAACACGGCCTCGTCCCCGGCCGGACCGAGGGCGGGCGCCTCCTCGTAGCGGACTCTTGGCTGCTGCGCGAGGGACGGGTGCGCGGCTTCGACCGGCACCGTGAACGGTTCGTACGATCCTGCGGCGAGTGCGGCGCGCCGCCCCTGGCGCGGGTCGTCGACTTCTGGCAGGACATGACCCGAGCCCTGCCGCGCACGGGGGAGTGGTTCCCCCGCGTGGAACTCGTCGCCGGATCACTGGAGTTGAGGCTGCTGCTCCGGCACGCCCCGCCCCTCACCGCCGAGATCAAGGTCTGGGCGGCGGGACAGCCCGACCCGCGCACCGTGCCCCGCCGCAAGGGACCGGATCTGGACGCCCTGGCCCGGGTGCGCAGACGGGCGGCCGGGGTGGACGCCGACGAGGCGATCCTCATCGCGCCCTCCGGCCTGGTGTTGGAGGGCGCGAGCAACAGCCTGCTCTGGTGGGAGGACGACACCCTCTGTCTGCCGCCGCCCCGGCTGCCGCTGCTCGCCGGCGTCACCGTGGCCCTCGTCCTGGAGCACGCCGCCCGCACCGGAGTCCGGGTCGCCCACCGCGAACGCTCCCTGGGGGAGTTGGACGGTCGTGAGGTGTGGCTGGTCAACGCCCTGCACGGCATCCGCCCGGTCGCCGCCTGGACCGGCCGGCCGATGACCCCCGGCCGGGCCGTCCGCGCACCGGAATGGCGGCGATGGCTGGACGGGCTGATGCGGCCGCTGCCGGACCATTGAATTCACAGCGAATACGGGCGCGGAAACGCGCCGGGCCGAAGGGAATTCGGCCCGGCGCTCAAAGTCGTTCAACGACGTACGGGCGCTGAATTGTCGCGAAGAATCCCCGGGAATAACTTCCCGGGGATTCAGGGGCTACTTCTGGGCGGGCTGGTAGGCCCCCGGAACCATGCGCGTGGCGATGGCGATCCGGTTGTAGGCGTTGATCACGGTCGCCGCCCAGATCAGTGCCGCGACCTGCTGCTCGTCGAACACCTCCGCCGCCTCGGCGTACACGTCGTCCGGCACCTGCCCGTCGTGGACCAGCGTCACGGCCTCGGTCAACGCCAGTGCGGCGCGCTCGCGTTCGGTGAAGAACGGGGTCTCGCGCCAGGCGCTGAGCGCGTAGATCCGCTGCTCGGTCTCGCCCTGCGCGCGGGCGTCCTTGGTGTGCATGTCCAGGCAGAAGGCGCAGCCGTTGATCTGCGAGGCACGAATTCTGATCAGTTCGAGGATTTCGGGCTCGACCTTCGCGTCCCGGGCCGCGGTGACGGCGGCGCCGTGCAGGGAGCCCATCGCCCCGGAGACATCGGGGGTAATTTTCTTCAACGCCACGCGAGTTATGGATTCGCTGTTGCTCATGGGGGTAACTGTAACTGCGAATTCCCGGCTGTGTAACCGTTTCGTCTCGACGTGGGCTCTCCCACAACCGTCACCGCCGGTCGCCTGTCTAGGCAGGCAGGACCTACAAAACACTCGAAAGGGAAAGGCCCGTCATGGGGGACATAGGCAGAAGAGGCGCCGTCGCGCTCACGATCACCGCACTGCTGACACCGCTCACGCTCGCGCTCGGCACCGCGCCCGCGCAGGCGGCGAGTTGTACGACGTCGACGGGGCCGTACCAGAAGCAGGTCGAGAAGTTCCTCGGCCGCACGGTCGACGGCAAGCAGTCCGCCGGCGACTGCAAGGCGATCAAGGCCTTCCAGACCAAGCACGGCATCACCCCGAACGCCGGCTACGCGGGAGCCGTCACCTGGGGCGTGATGGACCTCATGAACAAGCAGAAGGCCGTCGGCAAGAACCCCAACAAGGCGGGCAAGTGCCCGACGAACAAGGGCCGCATCGCCTGTGTGGACCTCACGCTCCAGCTGAGCTGGATCCAGGACGGCAAGAAGCTCGTCTACGGCCCCGTCCCGGTCCGCACCGGCCGCGACGGCGACGAGACCCGCACCGGCCTGAAGAAGATCTACTGGCGCAACATCGACCACGTGTCGTCGATCTATCACGTGCCCATGCCCTACGCCCAGTTCTTCGACGGCGGCCAGGCCTTCCACTCCGCCGCCGTCAGCATGTGGAACCCGCCGGGCTCCCGCGGCTGCGTCAACATGACCAAGACGGACGCCAAGAAGTACTGGTCGCTGCTGAAGAAGGGCGACGACGTCTTCGTGTACGGCCGCAAGCCGGGCACCTGACGGACAGCCAGGAGCCCGGCCGGGCGACGGAGGCGGAACGTCACGCCTCGGGGGCGTCCCCGAAGTCCGGGATCTCCAGCCGTACCCCACCCTGCCGCGCGGACTCGTGCGCGACGATCCCCGGCAGGGTGTAGCGGGCCGCCACCCAGGCGTTCACCGACGGCAGCGTCCGCGTGTTGACGGCGGTCACGAAGTCGTCCACCAGGAAGTGGTGGCTGCCCTCGTGCCCGTTGTGCAGATGGTCGAACTCCCTCGGCAGCCGCGACCGGTCGTGCACCGGCGCCGACCCGGAGGTGAAGGCGGCCCGCAGATCCGGCGCGATGTGCTGGAGCGAGGGATCGTCCGGGGACAGGGTGGGCTTGGGCTCCAGGAGTTCGCTGATGTCCTCGACCCCCTTCTTGTCCTGCCAGAACGCCACCGTCGCGAGTTGCTCCATGCTGGCGTCCGTGCCGAAGAACCGGAAACGCGACTCCCGTATCTGCGAGGGGTAGCCGACCCGGCGGAACTCGTTCGTACGGAACGACCCTCCGCCCGCCACCTCGAACAGCGCGGTCGCGTTGGAGAAGTCGTTGCCGAACTGGCTGACCTCCTTGTCGAACACCCCGTCACCGCGCCCGTCGACGACACCGATCGCGGAGACGCTCACCGCGTGCGTCTGCCAGGCGCCCAGCACCCCGCCCACCGAGTGCGTCGGGTACAGCAGCGGCGGATAGCTGGCGGTGCGCTTCCAGTCCTCGCCGCCGCTGTACTGGTAGGCCTCGTAGAACCCCAGATCCATGTCGTGGACGTAGTCGCCCTCGGCGTAGAAGAGCCGCCCGAAGGCGCCCTCCGCGATCTGGTTGCGGGCGTGCACGGTCGCCGGGTTGTACTGGCTCGTCTCACCCATCATGTACGTCAGCCCGGTCGCCCGGACCGCGTCGATGATCGCCGCGATCTCGTCGGCGGTGATCGCCATGGGGACCGCGGAGTAGACGTGCTTGCCGGCGTTCAGGCCCTGGAGCACCAGCGGCCCGTGCGTCCAGCGCTGGGTGAAGACGGCGACGGCGTCAACCGCCTTCGACTCCAGCATCGCCTCGTACGAGGGGAAGGTGCCGGCCAGTCCCTGGGCGGCCACGAGGGATGCGGCCCGCTCGGGCAGCAGATCGGTGACGTAGACGTCGCCGACGCCGGGGTGCGCCTGGAACAGCGTGGCGAACTGGCCGGAGAACTGGCCGGCGCCCACGATGCCGAGGGAGAACGTCATGTGCGGAGTGTCCTTCACTGGTCGAGAAGCAGATTGATCTGGTCGTTGGTCTCGTCGAGGCCGCTCACCGGCGCTCCGTTGCCGTCGATCCTCAGGCCAGGAGGCAGTCGCCCCGCCTGCGGATCGGTGGACTGCTGGAGGCGATGGTCATCGGTGGCTCCCTCATCGGCGGCGGTGCCTCTGACTCCGGCCACTTACTTTCGTCACGGAATAATTGTGGCGTCAAGGGGTGCATCCGAATCTGTCACGAGGTGATCTGGCGGGCTGGAAGCGGGCTTGTTGTTTTCGTGACGAAAGAAAGAAGGTGTGGGAGTCTGGCCCTCATGACCGCACTCGCTGCCAGTTGGCTGCCGCTCAGTCCCGGAGAACGCGCGGTGGCCATCGAGGTGCTCGTGCACGGCCCGCTCTCGCGCACGGAGCTCGCCAAGCGCCTCGGCCTGTCCGCCGGGAGCCTCACCCGGCTGACCAAACCGCTGATCGAGTCGGGGCTGCTGGTCGAGACCGCCGAGGGAACGGCGCTCCCCGAGGTCCGGCAGGGGCGCCCCTCGCAGCCCCTGGACATCGTCGCCGAGTCCCGCACCTTCGTCGGCTTCAAGATCACCGACGACACGGTGTACGCCGTGGTCACCACGTTGCGGAGCGAGATCGTCAGCCGCCACGACCGTCCGCTCCCCACGCACGAGCCGGAACGGGTCGCCGACCTGCTCGCCGAGATGACCGCCGAACTCGCCCGCACGCACCCCTCATTGGCCGGCATCGGCATCGGGGTCGGCGGACTCGTCCGGCGTCGCGCGGTCGTCGGGGAGTCGCCCTTCCTGTCGTGGCGCGACGTTCCGCTGGCCGACCTCGTCGAGGAGCGCACCGGGCTGCCGGTGGTCGTCGAGAACGACGTCGCCGCGCTCGTCGAGGCCGAGACCTGGTTCGGCGCGGGGCGCGGACTGGACCGGTTCGTCGTCCTCACCATCGGCGCGGGCATCGGCTACGGACTGGTCCTGGGCGGCAGGCGCGTGCCCTACGCCGAGGAGGACCGGGGCTTCGGCCGCCACTGGATCGTGGACCCCTCCGGCCCGCTCACCCCCGACGGCGAGCGCGGCAGCGCCGTCTCACTGCTGAGCATCCCCAGCATCCGCTACCAGGTGCGGGCGGCGACCGGACGCGAGGTGACGTACGAGGAGATCCTGACCGGCGCGGCCGAGGGGGACCCGATGTGCGCGCGGGTCGTCGGCGAGGCGGGGCGGGCGCTGGGGATCCTGGTGGCCCAGATCGCGAACTTCGTGATGCCGCAGAAGATCCTGCTCGCGGGGGAGGGAGTGGGGCTGATGGCGGTGGCGGGCGAGGCCGTGCACGAGGCGGTCCGGGCCCATCGGCATCCGCTGGCCGCGCCCGTGCCCCTGGAGACGAAGGTGTCCGACTTCCACGACTGGGCACGGGGGGCGGCCGTGCTGGCCATTCGGGTCCTCGTGCTCGGAACGATGGAGCCGTAAACGCAGAGTGATCAGCTTCACGGTCCGTAATGTCTGAAGTGGCACCTTTACTCACATCGACTTCACGTTCGAGGACATATGGTTTACACCATGTCCACTACCCCTGATGTCGTCCTGGAGAAAGCGGAAGGACCGGCGCGAACGGCCGCCGAGGTCAACGAGGAGATCCGGGCGCTCTGGTTCCGGAGCGGTGGGACGTTGAACAGGGAGCAGCGGAGCGAGTACGAGCGTCTCGTCCTGGAGTGGGCCGCCGCTTCGTAGGGGCGCGCCCCCAGGGCGCGCCCGTCCCCCCGGGATCTAGCTCCAGCTCTGTGAGTACTGGCGGCGGTACGCCTGGCGGTCCTGTTCCGTGCGGATGAAGCGGGTCGCCGCGAGGGCGACCATGCTGCCGGCGATGACCAGCAGGCCGGGGCCGACGTTGCGCGGGTCGGCGAGGCGGTCGAGCAGGTCGGAGGCGGCCTCGATGCCCTCGACGGATTCCACGGCACCCGGTTCGGCGGAGCCCGGGGCGGCGGCACCCTGGGCGTCGTCCTCGGAGCCGTCGGCCGCGGCGGTCGGCCGGGCCGCGGACTGCGGCAGACCGTTCAGCTGGACACCGAGGTCGTCGAGGGCGTCGGACAGCGGCTGGAAGAACGTCGTACCGCCCTCCTCGCAGTCGCCGTTGCCGCCCGAGGTCACGCCCAGCGCCACTCCCTCCGAGAAGAGCGGGCCCCCGCTGTCGCCCGGCTCGGCGCAGACCGTCGTCTCGATGAGGCCGGAGACCGTGCCCTCGGGGTAGTTGACCGTGGCGTCGAGCCCGGTCACCTCGCCGTTGCGGAAGCCGCTGGTGCTGCCGCTGCGGAAGACCCGCTGGCCGACCGCCGCCTCACCGACGGAGGTGATGCGCACACCGCGGCCGTCGCCGACGGAGACGATGTTGGTCTTGTTGCTCGACGCGTCCTGGAGGTACTGGACGAGCGAGTAGTCGGCGCCGGGGAAGTTGGTCTCGGTCGTCCGGCCGATCTCCTGCCGGCCCTGGTCGTCCGAGAACCAGACGGATCCCGAGGGGCCGCAGTGCCCGGCGGTCAGCATGAAGTCGTTCTCACCGTCGGTCACGTTGAAGCCGATCGAACAGCGCCCGCCGGTACCGAAGATCGGCTGCGCGCCGTTGAGCCGCATCGTGTACGCGCCCTCGGTGCGCTCCATCCGGACGGAACCGCCGATCTCCTCGGCGAGGTCGGTCAGGCTCGCCCAGTCCTTCTTGGAGACCGTGCTGTCGGCGCGCACCACCACCTCGTTGGAGGCGGGGTCGATCGCCCAGGAGGTGCCCGGCACCCGGGGTGCCGAACGCAGCGCCTCCGTGGCGGACTTCAGGTCCTCGCCGCTGTACTCGACCATCTTCGGGCGGGCGCCCGCCCGCTTGACCTCGGCGGCGGCCTTCTCGTCGGTCACGGCGACGACCGGGCTGCCGTCGTCGGCGATCCACGTGCCCGCCGTCCGCTCGGAGCCGAGTTCGGTCAGCAGGCCGTTCCCGGTGCCGGACGCGGCCAGCACCGCGCTCGGGGTCGCGGGCGGGGTGACGGCGGGTTCGGTCGCCATCGCCGCCTGCGTGACCATCAGGGCTCCGCAGATCACTCCACCGGCGGCCGTCAGCCGCGCCACCCGCTTCACGACTCGTCGTCGTGCGTGCCTCATTGCCTGGCTCCCGAACCCCGTCCGACACGGTGTCAACACCGCCAGGGCGTCCGGTCCTTGAGCGCCCTCCTTTCATACGTGCGGTGACCGGCACATGTTCACCAGTCCGCGTCGACGAATCCCAACGTCCGGTTCATGGCGATCGCACGGCTGTTGGCCGGGTGGTGGACCGTTCGGACGGTGCTCACCCCGCAGATCCCGGCGAACCCGATGCCGAAGGTCTTCATGGCCACCGAGATGCCCCGGCCGCGATGGCCGGACCGCACCCCGGTCATCTCGTTGAACACGAACCCGGAACCGCGCCGGTCCGAGGTGGCCGCCATGCCGATCCACCGGTCGCCGTCCAGGGCCAGCACGACTCCGCGCGGATCGTAGGAGGGCACCTCGAAGCGGAGCCGGTGGTACTCGTCGTACGGGAAGAAGGCGCCGCGCTCGGGGATGTCGGCCGAGCACTCCTTGTTGAGGTCGTACAAAGCCCGCCGGTGCTCCGGGGTGTCGCCGAGTTCGGAGAGCGTCGTCAGACGGATGCCGGAGGTCCGGCACTTGTCGACGTACGGCTGGAAACGTGCCAGGTCGAAGGCGGCGACGTCCAGTTGCAGCCGGACCGGGCCGGTCGTCATCAGCGCTTGCCTCCCACTCCGCAGTACATGGCCACTTCCTCCGGCTCGCCGTCCTCGGTGTCGGCGGGGTCAGGGCGCCAGCGCGTGCACGAGACGACGCCCGGATCGAGGAGGTCCAGCCCGTCGAAGAAGCGGGCGATGGTCTCGGGGGTGCGCTGGTGCAACCGCGGGGTGCCGTGCGCGTTCCACCAGGCCGCGGCGATGTCCACATCGGGCCATCGGGGGCTCGTCACGGTGTGCGAGAGCATCAGATGGCTGCCGGACGGCAGGGCGGCCATCAGTCGGCGCACGATGTCGTGCGGGTCCTCCTCGTCGGTGACGAAGGCCAGCACGTCGAGCAGCATCAGCGCGACCGGCTGGGCCAGGTCCAGGGTCCGCGCGGCGTGTTCGAGGATCGCGTCGACATTGCGCACGTCCTCGTCGACGTGGTCCGTACGGCCCTCGGGCGCGCTCGTCAGCAGGGCCCGGGCGTGCACCAGGACCAGCGGGTCGTTGTCGACGTAGACGATCCGCGCGTCCGGGAGGACGCGCTGGGCGACCTCGTGGGTGTTCTCCGCGGTCGGCAGCCCCGCGCCGATGTCCAGGAACTGCCGGATCCCCACCTCGGCGGCCAGATGGCGCACCGCCCGGCGCAGGAACCGCCGGTCCGCGCGGGCGTAGTCGTGGATGCTCGGATGCAGTCGGCGTATCTCGTCCCCGGCCTTGCGGTCGACCTCGTAGTAGTCCCTGCCGCCGAGCCAGTAGTTCCAGATCCGCGCCGCGCTCGGCCGGGTGGTGACGATGCGACGGTTCAGCGACGAGGAGGGGAAGTCCGAGGCTGCCGGGTTGTCCGTCACGGCATCAACTCCTGGATCTTCTGTGAAAGGTGCTTCCATCCAACGGGCAATGTAGACCCGCCGGTTGGTGTTTGCCGACCCTTCGGCGATCTTCACGGTCCCCGCCCGCCGGCTCCCCGGACGCCGCCCCGCCGAACAACGTTCGTCGGGACCTCTCTACTAATCAGTAACTCTTAGGTAGTCTCCCGGCCACCGATGGGCATGACCATGACCAGTGCGGCGAAGGTTCCGACGGCCTCGCCGCTTTGACATGAGAAAAAGGGGACGAACATGACAGCAAGCGGTGTGGGACGCCGCGTCACCGCGGTCGCCACGGTGGCCGTACTGGGTCTGGGCGCTTCGCTGACCGCGGCCGGTCCGGCCGCCGCGGCGCCGAGCACGGCCGCGACCGCCGCGGCAGCGGCCGCCGAGGTGGACTACGCGACCTGGCAGAAGGACGTGAAGGCCGTCATCGACACGGCCACGCCCTACGTACAGCAGCGCACCGCGAACTCCTCGGGGCAGAAGCTCGCCATCGTCTTCGACATCGACAACACGACGCTGGAGACGCACTACACGCCCTGGTACCAGCTGCCGACCCCGGCCCTGAAGCCCTCCCTGGCGCTGGCCAAGTACGCCAAGTCCCGTGGGGTCGCGGTCTTCTTCGTCACCGCCCGCCCCGGCATCATCGAGTCCCTCACCGAATGGAACCTGGAGAACGTCGGCTACCCGGTCGACGGCCTCTACGTGCGCGACCTGCCCGACCTCTTCGGCGAGGTCGCCGCCTACAAGACCGCCTCGCGCGCGGACATCGAGTCCGACGGCTACACGATCATCGCCAACGTCGGCAACAACACCACCGACCTCGTCGGCGGCCACGCCGAGCGCACCTACAAGCTGCCGGACTACGACGGCCTGCTGGACTGACGCCGCTCCACCGCTCGCTCCTGGGGCACGGCCGCCGGGTTCCGCCGGCGGCCGTGCGCCTAGACTCCGGTCATGGCCGACGAAACCACGCTCGACGCCCTCGGCGCGGGCAAGTACCTGCTGGTGACCACCTATCGCAAGAACGGCACCACCGTGCCGACCCCGGTGTGGGTCGTGCGGGACGGGGACGCGCTCGGCATCTGGACCGTCGCCGACTCCTGGAAGGTCAAGCGGATCCGCAACCGCGCCGACGTCCTCGTCGGTCCGTGCGACGTGCGCGGCAACCCCACCGGCTCCTCCGTCCCCGCCCACGCGGAGATCCTCGACGCGGCCGGCTCCGCCGCCTACCGCCGGCTCATCGCCCGCAAGTACAGCGTCCTCGGCCGCCTCACCCTCCTCGGCAGCCGACTGCGCCGGGGCGCCGACGGCACGATCGGCATCCGCATCACCCTCACCGAGAGCTGACTCACGCCCCGTCGCCCGCGTGCCCCGTGCGCCACGCCCACGCCGCGATCTCCACCCGGTTCCGGGCGGCGAGCTTGAGCTGGATGCTGCCGAGGTGGGTCTTGACCGTGGAGAGGGACACGAACATCGAGGCGGCGATCTCCGCGTTGGTGTGCCCCAGCGCGACCAGCCGGACGACGTCGAGCTCCCGGTCGGTCAACGCCTCCTGGGGGCGCGGGACTTCGGGGGCGGGCGGGGCCTCCTTCCCGCCCTCCGCCGTCACGTGCTTGAGCAGCCGGACCGTCACTGACGGCGACACCAGCGAGTCGCCCACCGCCGCCGCCCGTACGGCCTCGGCCAGCAGGGTCGGCCCCGAGTCCTTCAGCAGGAAACCGCAGGCACCGCCGCGCAACGCCCCGTAGACGTACTCGTCGAGGTCGAACGTGGTCACCACGACCACCCGCAGCGGATCGGCCACCCCCGGACCGGCGAGCAGCCGGGTCGCCTCCAGCCCGTCCAGCCTCGGCATCCGGATGTCCAGCAGGCATACGTCCGGCCGCAGTTCACGGGCGAGTCGCACGGCCGTCTCGCCGTCGGCGGCCTCGGCCACCACGGTGATGTCGGGCTGCGCGTCGAGGAAGAAGCGGAAGCCGGTGCGGACCATGTCCTGGTCGTCGGCGATCAGGACCCGGATCGGGCTGCGGTCGTTCATGGGCGCATCATGCCGGAAGGAGACAGGACAAGGGGGAGGCGGGCGGCGGCCGAGGGGTGCCTCAGTCGGCTTCCTGGGCCCGCTCCGCCGTCACCTTCCGCAGCAGCGGCCGGCTCCCGGCGAGCGCCGCGAACATGGTGGCCGTCCCGAGGGCGACACAGAGGGCGAGACGCAGGGCCCCCGACGCGTCCGGCTCCAGGTGGAACGCCTCGTTCACCCTGATCCCGCCGTAGATCCCGGTCGCCGTCGTACCCCCGGCGAGGACCACCAGCGGCAGCGCGGTCTCCCGGATCCGCGCCCGGTCCAGCACCTTCAGCGGCGTACCGGCCAGCCGCAGCAGCGCGTACACCCGGCGCCGGTCCAGGACCGTGGCCGCCGCGGTCAGTCCGGCGGAGGCGGCGGCGACGAGGAAGCCCAGGGCCAGCACCGCGAGCCCCATCTCGCCGATGAGCCGGGTCGTCGTCCCGCCCTCGGCGTTGACGTAGTCCTGGGTCAACGGCAGGTTCCCGGGCGAGAGGGAGGACAGCGCGGTCGACGCGGTGTCCACCTGCTCCTGACCGCCGCGCACATGGGCGACGACGCCCTCCTCGCCGATCAGGATCCCGTCGTACGTGTCGGCGTCGACCGTCTCCACCCGCGCCTTCACCCCTGCTTCGGTGAGCAACTCCCTTGCCCTTACGGCGAGTTCGTCCACATCCCCGTGTGCCGCGCGGACGGCGACCTGGCCCCGGTAGTCGTAGCCCACGAGGCCGACCTGCCCGACGGAGAAGAACCCGGCGACCAGCCCCGCGAGAACCAGACCGCTGACCGTGCGCCAGGCGCCGCGGGGGTCGTCGCTGAGCCGACGCGCGGCCAGCAGCGTCGCCGGACGGCGCGCGAAGCGGCTCAGCAGCCTGCCCAGCATGTCGACCACCCAGGGGCCGAGGGTCCAGAACGCCCCGTACACCAGGACGATCAGCGCGATCGTCTGACCCGTGCTCATCCCGCCGCTCGCGGTGCCCACCACGTACAGCCCGACGGCGACGAACAGCACCAGCCGGATCAGTCTCGTCCGGCGCGGATCGGACTGCTGGGCCACGCCCAGCGGGGAACGCGCCACCCCGCGCAGCGTCGTCACCGCGCTGACGGAGGTGAGCGCGGCCACGGCCGCCACCACCGCGAGCAGCACGGGCACCCCGACCCACAACTGGCCCGCGTACCAGGGGCCGATGCCGTACGGCACCCGCGCGAGGACCGGCACCAGCAGGGTGTACCCGACCGCGCCGAGGAAACCGCCGGCCAGGCCCACCGCCGCCGACTCCGCACCCGTCATCGCCAGGATCTGCCGGGGTGTCGCTCCGGCCAGCCGCAGGGCGGCGAGCCGCTCCTCACGGCGCGCGGCACCGAGGCGGCCGGCGGCCGAGGCCAGCACGATCACCGGGACGACGAGGAGCGCGCCGCCGAGCAGCGCGGCCTGCTGGTCGAACGAGGTGAACAGGCTCGGCCTGCCGCCGTCGAAACCGTCCACGCGGGCGCGGGCGGCGAGGAGGTCCAGGCCGCTGCCCTCGGCGGCCTGGGTGATCGCGGGGTCGGTGGAGGTGCGGCCGACGACGGCCACGAGTTCCTCGGGGGAGGCGAGGCCGGCCGCGCCGATCGTGCCGTAGCCGGCGGTGGTCGGGAAGCGGTCGGCGAGACGCGTCGCCGGCAGTTCGCGCATCAGCTCCGCCAGGGCCGGGGACAGATAGGTGCGCCCCGGTGCGGGGAAGCGGTCCAGGCCGGGCGGGGCGGGGGTCGCGGCCCGGTTCGGCAGCTGGGCCAGGGAGACGACGGTGACCGGGCGGTGGTTCACGTACGTCGTCCCCAGCGTCTGCACGGCGGTCGCCCGCTTCGCCGCCACGGCGTCGGGGGTGCGCCACGCCGTGCGGTCGGCCCGGACGCCGGAGCCCAGGTAGGCGGCGAGGAGCGTCAGCAGGACGAGGGCGCCGGCGGCCGCCGCGGCGGCGGACAGGAGGTGGCTCTGCAGGCCGCGCCTCCCGGAGGAACGGGCCAGGTGCCAGGTCAGGGGCAGGACGGGGGAGCGCATTCTTCGTCTCCGGGTGCTCGGGGGTGCGAGGGGTCGCGGCTTCGGGGGTCGGGGTGCGAGGGGTCGCGGCTTCGAGGGGGCGAGGGGTGGGGGATTCATGGGGAACGGGGCGAGGGCTCGGGTCGCCGGAGAGTTCGGTCGGCTCGGTGCGAGGGCGAGTGCGGGTTGTTCGTGGCTCGTCGCGCCCACGCGGCGGAGCCGCAGATCGACACAGCCCCGCGCCCCTTCAGGGCGCTCGCGCGCCCGCGGCGGCCTATACGGCCGTGTACTGGCTGTAGCCGGCGATCCGGCCGTCCCTCACCTGGACGACGCGGTCGCAGTGGGCGGCCACCTCGGCGTCGTGGGTGACCATGACGAGGGAGGCGCCCTGATCGCGGGTGACCGAGGTGAGCAGGCGGATTACCTCCTTCCCGGTGGCCTGGTCGAGGGCGCCCGTGGGCTCGTCGGCGAAGACGACGTCGGGCTCCACGGCCAGGGCGCGGGCGATGGCGACGCGCTGGGCCTGACCGCCGGAGAGCTGACCGGGGCGGCGCTTCTCCAGGCCCGCGAGGCCGAGCGGGGCGAACCAGCGGCGGGCCCGCTCGACGGCCTGGCGCCGGGGCACGCCCTCCAGCATCAGCGGGAGGGCCACGTTCTCCTCGGCGGGCAGCTCGGGCAGCAACTGGCCGAACTGGAAGACGAACCCGAACCGCTTGCGGCGCAGCGCGCTCAGCTTGTTCTCGCCCCAGTGGTCGATGCGTTCGCCGCGCAGCAGCACCTGGCCGTCGTCGGGGCGGACGATGCCGGCGAGGGTGTGCAGGAGGGTCGACTTGCCGGAGCCGGACGGGCCCATGATGGCGAGGGACTCCCGCTCGGCGACCGCGACGTCCACGCCGGCCAGGGCGGTGGTGGGGCCGTACTTCTTGACGAGGCCGGTGCCGGCCAGGACGGTGCTCATGACGGTGACGGGTCCTTTCGGTCGGACTAGGCGCGCTCGAACTTCCAGGTGATGCTGGAGGCGTCGGCCCTGACGACGGTGACGGGGACGGAGAGGTCCTTGCCGTCGCCGTCCTTGCCGGTGCACGTCACCTCGGTGCCGGCCACCGCCTTGAGGTCGGGGCACGTCAGCCCGGAGGTCTCGCCGCCGATCCAGGGCAGCGGGCTGTACTTCGACTCGGTGCGGCCGGCGACGATGTTCCCGCTGAGCGCCTTCCGGCCGTCCACGGTGACGGTGTTGAACCGGTCGAGTCCGGTCGTGGACTCCGTACCGCTCAGCGCGTAGGTGAGGGCTCCGCCGCCGACGGCGACGGCCGCCACGGTGGCGCCGGCGATGAGGAGGGGCGTGCGTTCCATGAGGTGCTCCCTGCGGAGAGTCGGGGTGGGGTGGCGACACCCAACCTCTCCCGGCGGCGGGGGCGGCCGCCTCGGCCGAACGGCCAGGCTTCCCAGCCCGCCGGCCACGCCTCCTCGGCCGTACGGCCGATACCGGGAGCACCTGCGCTGCCTACTGTGATCCGCGTGAACCTCGTGCCCGACACCAAGGAACCCGCGGACGGCGCCACCGGACGGCCGGGGCGCCCCGCCAGAACGAGCTGCGTACGCGTGGCCGGCATCGTGGCGCTCTGTCTGGCCTGCGCGTCCGACTTCCCCCTCCTGGCAGCGAACGGCGCCGCCTATGTGTGGCTGCACCTGCTCTCCCTCGCCCTCGGCCTCGCGGCGCTCCTGTGGCCCGAACACCGCCGACCGGAGTGGATGACCCCGCAGGTCCGCACAGGTGTACCGGCTCTCGCCGCCCTGGCGAACGTGGTCGTCCTCGTCCTGGCCCGGGAGATGGGTGGCTTCGGCCTGGGGCAGGCGGCCGTGCTGCTGTGTCTGCTGGTCCTCGCCGTCCGCGCCTGCCCCCCCGGCTGGGCGCTGGCCTGCGGGCTCCTCGACGGTCTCGCACTGGTCCTGCTCCCGCTGCCCTACCTCGCCCTCGATCCGGGCGACGGTGGCAGCATCGGCGCCGTCATGGTCCTGATGATCCTCGGCGGGGCCGCGGCCGGTGTCGCCGCGTATCTGCGCACCCTGGACAACCGGCGGCACCAGATCGTCACCGAGACCCGCCGGGCCGAACGCCTCGCCATGGCCGCCGACCTGCACGACTTCGTCGCCCACCACGTCACCGGGATCCTGGTGCAGACCCAGGTCGCCCGGATGATGGCCGCCACCGAATCCGGGCGAGACGAGACGGGGGTCCCCCGGGACGACGTCCGGGGGAGGCTCGACCCCGTCCTCGCGGGCATCGAGCGCGCCGCGACCGAGGCACTGGCCTCCATGCGCCGCACGGTCGGCGTGCTGCGCGACCACGAGGAGGCGGCCGGGACCGGCGACCGGCGGCCGGTGGGCGATCTGGCGGGCGTCGACGAACTGGTGCGCGGTTTCGACGGCGTCGGCGGTGTCGACGGGCGCTCCGCCGTGCTCCGTCACGACCCCTCCGTCCCCGACGACCTGCCGCACGAGGTGCAGGCCGCCGCCTTCCGCGTGGTGCAGGAGGCCCTGACGAACGTCCGCCGGCACGCCGCCGACGCCACCGAGGTCACCGTCGACCTCCGCCACGGTCGCGGTGGCCTGGAGATCGTGGTCCGCGACGACGGGCGCGGCGGCGCCCGGCTGCCGGAGGCGGCCCGGGGCGGCGGCTTCGGACTGGTCGGCCTCACGGAACGGGTCACCGCGCTCGGCGGCCTTCTCCAGGCCCGGCCGCGCGAGCACGGCCCCGGCTGGGAGGTCGTCGCCGTGCTCCCGACCGCCCCCCGGAGCCGCCTGCCGCGCTGAACCTCCCGGCCCGGCCGCCCGTATCTCCTCTCGGGGATGGCGGGAGACCGCGTGCACGGAAGGAGAACAGCGTGTCGAAACCGCCCGAACCGGGCCGGACGGCGAAGCGTCCCACGATCGAGCCGACCTATGTCATGCGGAGGCGCAGGACCGAGGCCCTGGCCGAGCTGCTGCGTGAGTTCGAGCAGTACAAGGGCGCGGGATCCGAGGCGAGCGCCCCCGAGGACGAGTACGAGACCGTCGCCGTACCCCCCACCCCGGCACCGGCCCCGACCCCGCCGCCACCGCCGTCGACACCGCCCCCGCCGGCGACGCCCGCGCCGGAGCCGAAGCCCGCTCCCGAGCGGATCCTGCCCCGGACGGAGTACGAGACCGAGGAACTCCCCCCGGTCATGGTCGGCGAGGACTTCGGCTCGGACACGGTCCCGCGCGACGACCCCGGACACCGGCGTCGGCAGCGGCGGCGGCCGGCCCCCGGCGACGGATCGGGCCTCAAGCGCGCCGCCGTGATCGTCGGCGTCGGCGCGGCGGCCCTGCTCGGCTTCGGCGCCGCCCTGCTGCTGCCCGGCGGCGGCACGCAGAAGGAGGCACGCGTCGTCACCCCGACCGCGACGCCGACCCCGACCCCGTCCGCCCCCGCGTCCTCGGCACCCGCCCCGGACGACGGCGCCGACCCGGACGGCCCCGGCACCCTCCGTGAGGGAGACAGCGGCCCCGAGGTCTCCGAACTCCAGCAACGGCTGCTCCGCATCCCGAACGTGTACGACAACGGCTCCACCTCGGGGCGCTACGACGTCGTACTGCGGGAAGCCGTGGCGCGCTTCCAGCTCTGGTACGGCATCCGGGGCGACGAGACGGGCGTCTACGGCAACGACACCCGCAAGGACCTCGAATCCCGCACCACTCTCTAGACGCACGAAGGGGCCACGGACCCGGTGCGTCACGGGCCCGGCCGGGTTGTTGCCCCGCCCTGAACGGACCATCCTGGCCCTATGGTGACGAAGGCGTCCGGCGCGTCGCGGGCTGCCACGGCCGGTGAGGCGATGGCGGTGGTCGACGCGCGCGGCCTCGTCGCGGGGTGGAGCGAGGGCGCCCGGCGCCTCACCGGGTACACCGTCGACGAGGTGACCGGAACGCCGGCGGCCGCCCTCGTCGACGGGGACGCGGCGGCGGTCTGGCGGACGCTGCTGACGCACGGCGACGCGGTGGTGGACCTGCGCTACCGGGACGGACGCCGGCAGAAGGTCGCGGTGCGGATTTGCCCGGTGCGGGGCGCCGCGGGGGAGCGGCGACGGTTCGTCGTCCAGGCGACGCCCGATCCGATCGAGCGCGGCCTCGGCGAGCTGGCCTTCGCCCAGGCGTCGATGTCCATGTCCGTCTTCGACACCGGGCAGCGCTATCTGCGGATGAACGACTGGGCGTGCAAGGTCATGGGGCAGCCCGAGGAGGAGTTCCGGCACCAGTACTTCCCCGACACCGTGGAGGACGCCACGCACAGCCGGGGCTTCCTGCGCCATCTGGAGCTCGTGGTGGAGACCGGGGAACCGGTCCGTTACGAGAGCTGGACCCGTTCGCCTTCCGGTCGCCGGATGCACGCGTGGACCTCCGAGATGTGGCCGGTGCGCGACCCCTCCGGAGAACTGATCGGCACCGCGCTCGCCGCGTTCGACAGCAGCGAGCAGTTCGCCGCCCGCCAGCGCCTCGCCCTGCTGAACGAGGCCGCGGGATCCATCGGCACCAAGCTCGACGTCGTCCGAACCGCCCGGGAACTCGCCGAACTCGTGGTCCCCCGACTCGCCGACTTCGCCAGCGTCGACCTCCTGGAGTCCGTCCTCCAGGGCGAGGAACCCGAGATGGGCCCCGTCGCCGGCGGTGTGCGACTGCACCGGGCCGCCCACCACTCCGGTACGCCCGGTGTACCGGAGGCGGCCATCGCCCTGGGGGCCGCCGACGTCTACCCGCCCTCCTCACCACCCGCCCGGGCCCTGGTCACCGGCGAGCCCGTGCTCACCCGCACCGGCGACGACTCCCTCGACTCCTGGTTCGCCGGGCACGGCGCCCGCTCCGCGAAACTCCAGGAGGCCGCCGCGGACCACGACCTCTCCCTGATGGCCGTACCGCTGGTCGCCCGCGGCACGACCCTCGGGGTCGCCGTCCTCGTCCGGAACCTGACCCCCGAGCACCCCGACGCCTTCGACCAGGACGACATGTCGCTCGCCGAGGAGCTCGCCAGCCGGGCGGCCGTCTGCGTCGACAACGCCCGCCGCTACACCAGGGAGCGCACGACGGCGTTGGCCCTGCAACGCAGCCTGCTGCCGAAGACGGTCGCCGGACAGGCGGCCGTCGAGTTCGCCTCCCGCTATCTGCCGGCCCTGTCGCAGGCCGGGGTGGGCGGCGACTGGTTCGACGTGATCCCGCTGTCCGGGACCCGGGTCGCGCTGGTCGTCGGCGACGTCGTGGGCCACGGCATCCACGCCTCCGTCACCATGGGCCGGCTGCGCACGGCCGTCTGGGCGCTCGCCGACGTCGACCTGCCGCCCGACGAACTCCTCACCCACCTGGACGACCTGGTCGAGCATCTCGCGGCCGGCGACGGCACGGGGGACGGGGAGATCGGCGCGACCTGTCTGTACGCGGTCTACGACCCGGTGGACCGCAGCTGCATGATCGCCTCCGCCGGTCATGTGCCGCCCGTGGTGGTGCGGCCCGACGGCAGTGTGCAGGTCGTCGAGGTGGCGGCCGGGCCGATGCTCGGCGTCGGAGGCCTCCCGTTCGAGGCCAGGGAGCTGGAGCTGCCCGAGGGCTCGGTCCTCGCCCTCTACACCGACGGCCTGGTGGAGGCCCGCGACCGTGACGTCGACACCGGCACCGCCGCCCTGTGCGCCGCGCTGGCAGGGCAGGTGGACAGCCTGGAGCGCGCCTGCGACACCGTGCTGAAGGCGCTGCTGCCCGACACCCCCGGCGACGACGTGGCCCTGCTGCTCGCCCGCACCCGCGCCCTCGACGCGGAACAGGTCGCTGTCTGGAACCTCACCGACGACCCGGCGCTGGTCGCCAACGCGCGCAAACTGGCCACGGACCAGCTCACCCGCTGGGGCCTGGAGGAGGCTGCCTTCGTCACCGAACTCGTGGTCAGCGAACTCGTCACCAACGCCATCCGCTACGGCGGCGCCCCCATCCAGCTGCGCCTGATCCGTGACCGCACCCTGATCTGCGAGGTCTCCGACGCCAGCAGTACCTCACCCCATCTGCGCCGGGCCCGCCAGTTCGACGAGGGGGGCCGCGGGCTGCTCCTGGTCGCCCAGCTCACGGACCGCTGGGGCAGCCGCCCGAGCGGCGCGGGCAAGACCATCTGGGCCGAACAGGCCCTGCCGCCGAGCCTGTAGCCCGGCGGAAACAGCTGTTGGGGGCGGCTCGCGCCACCCCCAACAGCACGACCCACTACGGGAGTTACTTCCTCCGCAGGCGCACCGACACCCCGTGCGCCGTGAAGACCTGCTCGGCCGTCCAGCCGTCGACGGCCACGGAGACCTTCGAGAACCGGCCCTGCAGGGACCGCGCCCCGATCACCGCGACCGTGCTGCCGGACCGCGGCGCCTGCTTGGCGTCGAAGCGGACCACCAGCTCGCTGCCCCGCTCCAGGACCGCCCGCCCGTCGACCACGAGGGCCGCGTCGTCGCCCCGGTCCAGCGTCACGTCGAGGACACCGGCCTGCGCGTAGCCGCCGCGCACCCGGACGGTGCGGTCGCCGACGGCCAGCGTGCCGCCCTTCACCCGGACGTCACCGCGGCCGAACGCCTCCTTCGAGCCCGCCGCGAGGACACCGGCCTCCACGACCGTGCCGCCCGTGTACCGGTTGGCGCCGGACAGCGTGAGCGTGCCGCTGCCCCGCTTGACGAGGCGGCCCGAGCCGTCGAGGTCGTTGCGCCAGGTGTCGGCCGCGTGGAAGCCGCCGAGGGAGGCGTCCAGCGTGACCGTGACATCCGAGTCGAGGGCGCCGTAACCGTCCGCAGCCGCGAACAGGTTGAGCCGGCCCCACTGCTCCCAGCCGTCCAGCAGCACATAGCCCGACGGCAGCGCGGTCGTGCGCAGCACCTCGCGGCGCTGCGCCGCGTCGAGGTAGGGCAGACGCGTCTCCAGCAGGACCTCGGCGCCCTTCGGCACGGTCAGGTCCTGGGACTTTCCGCGCCGGGTGAGCACGTACGTCAGCTTCGGCTCGACCAGGCGGGCGTTGGCCTGGCGGTCGGCGTACGGGTCGGTGTCCGTTCCCGCAGAGTGCGCGTAGGCGAACAGCGTGTCGGCCGTTGTGCCCGTCTTCGCCTGGAAGTACTCGGCAGCCTGCTTGCGCGCGGCGGCCTTGAGCTCGGCGTTCTTCGGGTCGGCGAGCGCGGCGGCGGCCAGCGCGGTGGCCATGACCCGGCCGCCGAGGACGTCGAGCGCGGAGTGCATGCCCGAGACGATCCTGTCGTGGCTCGCTTCGAAGGCGCGGGTCACCATCTCCTGGAAGCGCTCCGGGACGGCGTACGCGTAGGCCAGGGCCGCCAGGTGGAGGGCGTTGGTGTGGCCGCTCGGGAAGCCGCCGTCCTCGGCGGGGTTCTCGCCCCGCTGGCGCAGCAGCTGCGGGACGACGATCACGTCGGAGTCGTACACCGGAAACCCGAACGCGTCGATCCTGCCGGTGTCGACGACCTCGCTGTTCTCGTTCATCCGCCAGGGGCGCGGGTACTGGTACGAGAACTTGGAGGGGTTGCCCGACGCGAACGGCCCGCGCACGGTGTTGACGAGCTCGGCCACCTTCCCGAGCGCGGAGCTGGTCGAGCCGGCGCCGTTCGCGGATCCGGCGGGAGCGTCGGCGGGGACGGAGTCGCTGATCTTGCCCGCCGGGGTGCCCTCCGGGGCGGAGGTGATCGCCGTGACCGCCATGGCGCCGGCCTTGTACAGCTCCGCGAGCGGGCCGAGGCCGGTGATCACCGAGTAGCTCTGGTGCTGCCGGTCGGTGATGAACGCCTGGCGTGCCTGCGCCTCGGTGCGCCGGGAGGTGACACGCGCGCAGTAGCGCATGTTGGCCCGCAGGATGTCCGGCAGCAGCGGGGTGCCGGTGTTCCAGGCGTCGCCGGTCTTCCAGATCTCGGCGAAGCCGCCGAGGGCGCGGACCACGGCGTTGGTCTCGGGGGTGAGGTTCGCCGTGGTGTTGGTGGTGTAGTCGTCGACGAACGCGGCGAACGCGGTGGCGGCCTTCGCCTCGGGGGCCTGCCAGAGGTTCGCGAGGGTCGGAGCGGCGATCAGGCCGGCCGAGACGCCGAGGGAGTTCCTGAGGAAGACACGGCGGTTGAGCGTGTGGTGCCCGGCAGATGACGGCATGGAGCGCCGCTCCTTTCGCGGTGGGTTGATCGTGTGCGGGCTGAGCGTGGGGTTGACGCATGACCGGTCGATGTCCGGTCGGCGACCGGACGGTGATCAGCGCGTGACCGGTCGGAGGAGAGTACGTGAGAGTGCCAACGCCCCTTCGACCGGCGGCACTTGGAGCACATGCGGTCGCGCGGACGGTACAGCCTCGGCGAGCGCTTCGGCGAATGCCGCGTACAGGGCGGGCCGGGAGCGGATCGTCCCGCCGGCCACCACCACGTCGGCCACGGGGACTTCGCGGGCGGCGAGCCGCGCCACGAGCGAGGCGAGCGCGCGGCCCCCTTCGCCGATCACCCGGTGGGCGAGGGCGGAGCCCTCCTCGGCGGCCTCGAAGACGGCGGGCGCGTGCCGGCCCCAGTCGGCGGACAGGGCCGTGGCGGACTCCAGGGCCCCGCCGAGAGCCGGGACCTCGCTCACGCCGAAGGCGGCGACGAGCCGGTCGGCGAGGGCGTCGGGGGCTTCGCCGCGGTCGTGCGCGGCCCAGACGGCGCGGCACGCCTCCCGGACCAGACCGGCGGCGCCGCCCTCGTCGCCGAGGACCGCGCCCCAGCCGCCGACCTGCACCGACGTGCCGTCGGCGGACCGGCCGACGGCCACCGAACCGGTGCCCGCGACCAGCCCCACGCCCTGGTCGAAACCGGCGGCGGGCACCAGCAGTTCGGCGTCGCCCACCACCAGGCACGGCACCTGAAGCCGTTCCTGGAGGGCGAGACGTATGCCCTCGCACTGCCGGGGCGTCTCACAGGCATGGGCGCCGACGGCCACGGCGGACGGAGGGGTGTGCGCGGGCAGCACCTCCCCGACCAGCGCGGCCAGCCATGAGGCGGCGGACGCCGGGTCGTGCGGTCGCCAGCCACGGCTGGGACGGATGTGGTCGGCGACCGGGTCCGTCCCCGTGACAGCACGGAGATGGGTCTTGGTGCCGCCCACGTCGATACCGACCGCGACGGGCCTGGGGTCCTGCACGTGAGGCTTCTTTCGTCGTTGCGTTGCGATGGGCGCAGCGACGGCTGGGCGAAACCGTGCCTGGACACACAGAGTCTGTGGGGGGTGCTAGTGAGGCCCCGGGACGGGCCTCTGCGGTGCGGTAGGCGAGTACCGCTTGACTTCGTTAGGAAATTAACTAACGAATAAGGGTGCGTCAAGGGTTATGACGCCGGATCCCGCACGACCGTGCGGACGGAAGATCGCGGTACGACTGGGGAGAGCATGCAACTGAGCGAGAGCGCCCGCGCTGTCTTCGCCGTACTGGCCGCGTCGAGCACCGCCACCCGCCCCCAACTGGCGACCGGGGCGCGTCTTTCCAAGCCGACCGTCTCCACCGCCGTGGCCGAGCTGGAGGCGGCCGGTCTCGCCGCCCGCTCCGGCACCCTCAACGGAGGAACCGGCAGGTCAGCGGCCGTATACGATCTCGGGATCGCCGCCGGCGCGGTCCTCGCCGTCGACCTCGGCCCCAGCGTCACCCGGGTGCGGGTGTGCGCCCTGGACGGCACGCTGCTCGCCGAGGGCACCGGTCTGCGGGCGGACACCGTCGACGTCGTCGCGGAGGCCCTGGCGCGGCTGTCGCCCGGGGCGCCGCTGCGCGCCATCGTCGTCGCCGTCGGCGACGTCACCGTCCAGGGCCGGGAGGGCAGGTCCGTACGGCCCGCCACCGCCAAGGCGGGCCCCATCTTCGACGCCCTGACCGTGGCCCTCCCGCCCGGAGTGCCCGTCCACGTCGAGAACAACGTGAACTGCGCCGCCCTGGCCGAGCTGCACGAGGGCGCCGCCCGGGGCCGGGACACCTTCGGCTATCTGCGGATCGGCGTCGGCATCGGTCTCGGTGTGGTCATCGGCGGCCAGGTGCTGCGCGGCGCGAACGGCGCCGCCGGTGAGGTGGCCCGGCTGCCCTACCCGTGGGACGCGGACCGCGAACCCCGCCACGAGGGCCTGGAGGCGCACATAGGGGCGGGCTCCCTGCTGCGGCGGGCGGCGGACGCCTGGCGGGGCGTGGACGACCCCTGCCCCGACACCGTCGACGGGCTGTTCGCGCTGGCCGACGCGGGGCACGCCACGGCGCGCGCCGTCGTCGCCCGGCACGCCGCCGACGTGGGCAGACTCGCCGTCGCGGCCGCCGCGGTCCTGGACCCCGGCCTGATCGTGCTGGGCGGTGCCGTGGGCTCCAAGCCCCTGCTGCTGCCCGGCGTACGGGCCGAGCTGGCCCGGCTGAGCTGGCCCACCGAGGTCGTGAGCAGCGCCCTCGGCGACAGCGGCACCGTCGTGGGGGCCAGTCGGCTGGCCGTGGCCCGGGGAATCCAAACCGTGACCGGAGGTGCGGCGGTGAAGCATTGACGGACTCCACCGGCATCTGCCAATGTCCGGACAAGCGCTTTCTAAGTCGGCCGGGACGCCGGCTTGGGGCGAGCCTCCCGCCCGTACTCGACGTACGGCCACCGCACGAGGGCGTGCCCGTGCGGTGACGGCCAGACGGCTGGGGATCCCGCCCCGCGTGGACGACGCGGCCGGGCGAGGCCGTGCCCCCCGGAAAGCAGCCCTCCTGCACAATGCACCCGTGCCGCCTCGGTCGGCGCGCCGTGCTCTGTCCCCTACCGAAAAAAAGGGATCGAAGATGACCACTGTGGGTGTGCGGCGCTCAAGCCGACTCGGCCGCGGCGGTATGCGCCGCCTGGTTCCCCTCGCTGCCGGTGTCTCGGCGGCCGCCCTGCTGCTCTCCGCCTGCGGAGGAGGGGAATCCGACTCGGGCGGTACCTCCAAGTCGCTGACGTTCTGGATCTCCACGGTTCCGGGGCAGGACGCGGGCTGGAAGAAGATGGTGGCGCAGTACGAGAAGGAAACCGGCGTCAAGGTCAAGCTGGTCAACATCCCCTACGACGGCTACGCGACGAAGCTGCGCAACTCCGCGCAGGCGAACTCGCTGCCCGACGTGGCGGCCGTGCCGGCGCTCGACCCGATCTGGTCGAACAAGCTGATCGACCTCAGCGACATCGCCAACAACAAGACGAACAAGATCAACGCCAACTTCGTCGCCAAGGACTCCTCCGGGAAGGTGCTGTCCATCCCCTCGGACGTCACCGCGTCCGGCATGTTCATCAACAAGTCCCTGTTCGAGAAGGCCGGCGTCGACTACCCGACCTCGCCCGACAAGACCTGGACCTGGGACGAGTTCATCAAGGCGGCGAACGAGGTCCGGGAGAAGACCGACGCCAAGTACTCCCTGACCTTCGACCAGTCGCCGTCCCGGCTGCGCGCCATGGTCTACGAGATGGGCGGCAAGTACGTCCACGCCGACGACTCCGGCAAGTTCTCGGTGGACGCGGCGACCAAGAAGGCCGTGAAGACCTTCGTCGGCTGGAACGACGACAAGACCATGCCGAAGTCGGTGTGGACCAGCGGCGCCGACCCGTCCGCCATGTTCCAGAGCGGTGACGTCGTCGCCTACTGGTCCGGCGTGTGGCAGGTCGCCGCCTACTCGGAGAGCATCACCAAGTTCGAGTGGGCGAGCGTCCCGACCCCCGCCCAGCCGGTGCAGGCCAGTGACGTCAACAGCGGTGGCATGACGGTCGGCTTCAACAACAACGCCGACGCGGCCGCCGCCGCGAAGAAGTTCCTGTCCTGGCTGTACGAGCCCGACCACTACAAGACGCTGTGCGAGACGTCCGGCTTCCTGCCGGTCGAGAGCGGCCTGAACCCGAAGTACCCCTTCAAGTCCGAGGCGGCGCAGGCGGCGTTCAAGCTCTACAACGAGTCCATCCCGCTCTACGACCCCATCTCCGGCTACTTCAACAGCGCGCAGACGGCCTGGGTGCTGAAGGGCAAGAGCCTCGCCGACGACCCGACCAAGGCGGAGCTCGGCAAGGCGATCAACGGAGAGCAGTCGTCCGACAAGGCCCTGCAGAACATCGTCGACGGCTACAACACGCAGGTCGGCGGCTGAGCGTAGGCAGGCAGTCCCGGGCGGCGGTGTCCCGACCCCGCCGCCCGGGCCCGCGGACCCCACCCACGTGATGCCGGGCTCATGACCTGAGCCTCCAGGAACCCATTCCACCAGCACGGAGTCAGGAAGATGACCAAACGCGCCCCGGACGCTTCGGACGTGTCCGTGAGCCCGCCCAGGAGACGAAGCAAGTACACCCTCGCACCGCTCGTCCTCATCTCGGGCAACGTCGTGCTCTTCGCGCTGTTCTTCGTCTGGCCGGCGGTGATCGGGCTCGTCTACTCCTTCACGAACTACACGGGCGTGGGGGCGTTCCAGTTCGTCGGACTGGACAACTACAGCAAGCTGTTCGGGGACTCCGCCTTCTACGACGCGATGAGCCGCACGCTGCTGTACACCGTGCTCTTCGTCCCGCTGAACTTCGTGCTCTCGCTGCTCATCGCCAACGTGCTGGTGAGCAAGCACGCCAAGGGCGCGTCGGTCGCCCGCATCTTCTTCTTCATCCCGTGGCTGCTGTCGCCCATCATCGTGGGTGTCCTGTGGCGGTGGCTGTTCGGTGAGAACTTCGGACTGGTCAACTACTTCATCGAGAAGGTCGGCGGGAGCGCCGTTCCCTGGCAGTCGAACGCGGACCTGTCACTGCTCGTGGTCGTGGTCGCGGCGGCCTGGGCCTGGACGGGCTTCTCGATGCTGCTGTTCATCGCGGCGATCAAGAACGTCCCGACGTCGTACTACGAGGCCGCCGCGCTCGACGGCGCCGGTCCCTGGCGCCAGTTCTTCAGCATCACCCTGCCGAGCATCGCCCCCACGTCCTTCATCGTCATCCTGCTCAACACGATCCACGCGATGAAGGAATACGCGGTGTTCGCCTCCCTCAACAACGGCGGACCCGGAACGTCGAACAACCTGATGGTCCAGTACATCTACCAGACGGGGTTCAAGTCGGGCCAGATCGGCTACGCGAGCGCCGCGTCGTTCGTGCTCATGCTCATCCTGATGGCCGTCGCGATCATCCAGATGATGGTGAACCGGCGGGTGGAGAACCGATGACAACCACAGACATGCCTCGCAAGGTCGACGCCCGGCCCGCACGACCTGTCCGCAAGAAGCGGTCCGGCGGCTCGGCCACCGGCGGTCTCCGGCGCGCGATCGCCCCGACGACCCTGCTGTGGGTCCTCGCGGCCCTCTACGGGGTGCCGGTGCTGTGGTTCGTCCTCAGCTCCCTCAAACCGGCGGGAGACCTGTTCTCCCTTCCGCTGACGGTGTTCCCCGAGAATCCCACCGTGTCGGGCTACAAGGAGGCGTGGGCGAGCGCCAACTTCTCCGAGTACTTCATCAACACGACCATCGTGTGTGTGATCGCGACGATCCTCACGGTGGGAGTCAGCTGCTGCACCGGGTACGCGCTGGCCAAGTACGACAACAAGTGGCTCAAGGCGTTCTTCCTCTGCATCCTGGCCACCACGATGCTGCCGGCCGAGGTCATGCTCGCCCCGCTGTTCCTGGTGGTCCGCGACCTCGGCTTCTACAACTCGCTGTCCGGCATCATCCTCCCGGCCCTGCTCACCGCGACCGGCTGCTTCATGTTCCGCCAGTTCTTCCTGACGGTCCCCGACGAACTCATCGAGGCCGCCCGCATCGACGGCGCCAAAGAGCTGTCGATCTTCCTGCGGATCATGGTGCCGCTCTCCCGGCCCATCATGCTGACGCTCGCCATCCTGTCGTTCCAGTGGAGGTGGAACGACTACATCTGGCCGCTGCTGATGCTGAACGACCCGGAGAAGTTCACGGTGCAGATCGGCATCCAGAGCCTCGTCGGCGCGCAGAACATCAACTGGTCGGTGCTGCTGGGCGGTTCGGTCATCTCCATGGTCCCGCTGATCGTCGTCTTCCTGGTGTTCCAGAAGTACGTCATGAACGCCGACATCAACGCCGGACTGAAGGACTGACCTTGCCCTCCGCGCTCGACCACGAGTTCGTCCGCGCGGCGGCCCGCGCCGCCGACCGGTCGGCCGTCCCCCTGGCGGCCGACCCGGACGCGGAACCCGCCGGTGTGCCGCACCGTGGTCTGGCGCGGCGGGTGAAGACCCTGGTCGCGGCATACCGTTCCCCGGACTCGGAACTGCACGGCGGCGAGCGGGCCGTCGCCGCCGCGCTGACCCACCTGCGCGCCCTGCGGGCCGTGCAGACGCCCTCCGGCCTCTTCGCGGGTGGCGACAACGTGCAGTCACCGCCGGACTCCGCGTTCACCGTCAACGACGTGTGCGACGCGTACGTCCTCGCCGCCGACGGGGGACCGGAACTGCGCGAGGTCACAGCCGCGCTCGCCGACATCGCCGGCGCCGCCACCGGCAGCCTCCTGACCGGCGGCGTGCACACCCCGAACCACCGCTGGGAACTGAGCGCGGCCCTCGCCCGGCTGCACCGGTCCTTCCCCGACGACCGACTCCTCGACCGCGTCCAGGAGTGGCTCGCCGAGGGCGTCGACATCGACGCGGACGGCCTGTACTCGGAACGCAGCGCCGTCTACGCGTCCATCGTGACCAACCCGGCGCTGCTCCTGCTGGCCGAGACGCTCGGCCGGACCGACCTGTCGGCGGCCGTCGAACGCAACCTCGCCACCACCCTGGACCTGATCCGACCGGACGGCACGGTGGAGACCGTCCACTCGCGACGGCAGGACCAGAAGCTCACGTTCGCCCTGTGGCCCTACCTGCCGCACTACCGGCTCCTCGCGATCCGCACCGGCCGGGGCGACTTCGCCCGGGCGGTACGGCTGGCGGCCGCCGGCGGCATCGACGACCCCGACCTGCTCGCCCAGACCCTCCTCACCCCGGACCTGAGCCACGAACTGCCGGCCGAGGACGCGGAGACGCTTCCGCGCGCGAGGTACCTCACCACCGCTCGCCTCGCCACGCACGCCTCGGCCACCGCGCACACCGTGGTGTACGGCGGCTCCGACGTGCCCGAGCACCGGCGCATCCGCTCGGGTCTCGCCTGCAACCCGACCTTCCTGCGCCTGTTCGCCGGGGACGCCGTCCTCGACGCGGTCCGCCTCTCGCGCGGCTTCTTCGACCTGGGCCCGTTCCGCGCCGCCGCCATGGAACGGCTCGCCGACCACCGGTACCGGCTCACCCAGAGCCTCACCACCGCCTACTACCAGCCGCTCCCGAAGGACCACAGGCGCGACGACGGCGCCTACCGCCTGGTGGACGAGGGCCGCTTCTCCGCGGCGATGGCCTTCCCGGACCGTCCTGAGGACGAGGTCACCCACACCACCCGGGTCGAGGTCGACCTGCGGGAGGACGGGGCCGACCTGCGGATCGACATCAGCGGCCCACCGGTGCCCTGGGCCCTCGAACTGACCTTCCGGCCGGGCGGCGAGCCCCAGGGCGCCGTACCGCTCGGCGACGGACGCTGGTGCCTGACCACCGGACCCATGACCTACCGGGCCGGCGACGACGAGATCCGGGTCGAGGCCCGTGTCGAGGCGGGCGAGCCGCTCGCCGGGCCGGACCGGAGCGACATACTGCGGTACGACCCGGGCCAGGACTACACCGTGACCGGCGGCACCGACGCGACGACCGGGAACCGCGTCCACCTCGGCGGCCACGGCCCGCACACACTGACCCTCGCCCTGCGCGCCCGCCGCCCCGCACCCGTCGTCTGACCCGACGCACCACGTCATGGCCACCCCAGGCATGAAGGACTGATCCCCGTGCACCTCCCACGCCAGCTCGGTTCGCTGCACGACCTGCCGGACACTCCGGAGGCGTACGACGCCGTGCTCGCCGACGTCACCGAGCAGGCCCTGGCCCGCCTCACACCCGAGGGCAACCTCGAACACCCCGACTGCGTCGACGACATCGGCGACACCTCTCTCGGCATCACCTCCCTGCTCGCCCTCGCCTGGCAGCGCACCAAGGACCCGCGTCTTCCGGAGGCGGTCGGCCGCAGCACGGACTTCCACCTCCGCGAGCGCGTCTACACGGACGACAACCCCGGATACCCCAACCTGCGGGTACGCGACTCCGGCTTCCCGTACGCCCGTTACACCCTCGCGCCCGGCGCCCACCCCATCGGCGACTGGCCGAGCACGGTCTGGGCGCTGCTCCAGGCCGTCAACCTGCTCGACCTGGCCGACGGCCTCCTCACCGACGAACAGACCGACGCCCTGCGGGAGATGAGCCGCGGCTACTGGCGCTGGCTCACCGAGGCGACCTTCTTCAACCCGCAGGAGGCCGGCAACCAGGCCATCGGCTGCGTCGTCGGCGGCCTGATGCTGGCCCGCCACCTCCCGCCCGAGGACGCCCGACGGGTCCGCGAGCAGGCGATCGCCCTGTACGTCGACGAGATCCGCGCGCACCGGGTGCGCGACCGGGGCGCCCTCCTCCCGCCCGAGCACGGCGGTGCCTGGGACAACAACTACGGCCCGATCTCCCTGTCCTTTCTCGCCCAGGCCCACCGGGTCAGCGGCGAGCAGATCTTCGCCGAGGACGGGGAGACGGTCGCCCGCTACCTCGACGCGCGCCTGACGGTCGGCGGCTTCGACCTCGGCGGCCCCCGCTACAGCGAGCAGCACTCCGGCTTCGAGTCCGTGCTCGGCCTGCGCTACTTCGGCCACCGCGTCGGCGCCGACCTCGGCCGCTACCGGGGCGACCTCCGCTGGGGCCGGCACGCGGTCAAGCCGGACGGCGGGGTCGACGGCCACTTCGCGTGGATGCTGGTCTGGCAGATCCAGGACACCACGCCCTGGCACCGCACCCCGTCCGCACGGCCCGTCCGGCACCAGCTGCGCGCCGGCCGGGTCTCCGTCGCCTTCGACTCGAAGATGACGCCCGCCCTGATCGAGACCGACGGGACGTACTTCCTCGCCGCCGCCGTCAACCGCCAGCACGGCTTCGGCCCGGTCGTCGACGGCTTCCTGCTCTGCCGCCCCATGGGCGAGACCCGCGTCCGGGACGTCCGGGCCGACGGCCTCACCGCCAAGCTGGTCACCAAGCCCGTCGTCACCCGCGACCACGTCCTGCGGCACGTGCAGTCCCTGTACGTCACCGACGGCACCCGACTGTGGACCACGGTCGCCGTCGAACGCCTGCCCGGATCGCCGTACCTCCTCGCCGGACTGCCGTACGTGGCCGACGACGCCGAGGGCCTGCGCCGGATCGCCGACGCCGACGTGGCCTCCGCCGGCGACCTGTGGCTGACCCACCCGGCCGCCGAGGGCCCCGAGTTCTTCGACGCCCGCGCCGACACCACCCAGGAACTCGCCGCCTTCGCCCTCGCCGCCGACCCCCGCGGCTACGGAAACCCCGACGAGGGCTGGTCCCACCTGGTGGCCTCCACGGCCATCGAGGCCACGCCCGCGCCGGGAGCACCGGACGACCTCGATGTCTTCGCCGTCCGCCACGGCGGCTCCGGCGAGGTCTTCGACCCCACGTTCGACCGCGTCGCGGAGGGGCTGAGGGTCCGCACGGAGGCGTTCACCGCCGTGATCGGTGACCCGGCGGGCGACGACCGGGGCGAACCGACCCTGACCCTGCGGCCCTGACCGCCCCCGGCCCGCCCACGGGCCGCACCAGCCGGCAGCCCGACGTTCCTGACGACGTCGGGCTGCCTCATTTCCGCCCCCTCCCTATGCTTCCGTTCCCGTCTCCACCGCCGGCATCGCCGACGCCGGCACCACCAGGTCCGCGTACGGCCTGGTCGTCGCCACCAGCTCCGCGTTGCGCTCGTCCGTGCGGAGAACCCAGGCGACCGCCTCGTCATGGCCCTTGCCGAACTCCTCGTGCCGGGCGACCAGACGACGGACACGCTCGGCCTCGTCGAGATCGCAGAACCACACCTCGTCGAGACGGGACCGGACACGTGACCACGGCTCGCCGCCCACCAGCAGATAGTTCCCCTCGGTGACGACCAGCCGCGCGGACGGCGGGACCGGGATCGCCCCCGCGATCGGCTGCTCCAGGGTCCGTTCGAAGCCCGGCGCGTACACCACGTCGTCCTCGTCTCCCCGCAACCGCTCCAGCAGGGCCGCGTAGCCCGCCGCGTCGAAGGTGTCCGGCGCGCCCTTGCGATCCCGGCGGCCGAGGCGGTCGAGCTCCACGTCCGCAAGATGGAAACCGTCCATGGGGACATGGGCGACCCAGGGCTCGCCGTCCCCGTTCAGCGCCCGGGTCAGCCGCTCCGCCAGGGTCGTCTTCCCCGCGCCGGGGCCGCCCGCGATACCGAGGAGCGCGCGGCGGTCGGGGCGGGCCAGGGCGGCGGCCCGGCGCAGCAGGTCGTCGAAGGTCAGAGGCATGAGGAAGACGGTAGACCCGACCGGCGTACTCCGGGCCGGGCCGGGCAGACGAGCCCTGCTGTCGTTCGAGCGGGACAAGTGGAAGGTGCCCATGTGTGCGAGACCCTGGTCGGAGCGGGACGGCGACGACGAGGCGGTGCGGGAGGAACTGGCGCGGCTGCGCGCCGAGGTACGGCAGCTGCGCACCCGTACGGAGGGCCGGCGGCTGATCGCCCAGGCCCAGGGCATGCTGCGGGAGCGCTACGCCCTGCCGGACGCCGAGACCGCGTTCGCGCTGCTCCAGCGGGCCTCGCAGCAGTACAACGTCAAGCTGCGGACCCTCGCCGACGCGGCGGTCAGCGCCCCGCGTCCGGGTGCCCGCGACGCGCTGTGGTTCCCCGGCCGGGCCCGGCACGCGGAGCCGGCCCTCAGCTTCGCGGAGGCACGCGACCGCCGCACCGGACGCGGCAACCGGAGCGAGGTGCTGACCTCCGTCCTCAGCCAGGCCCTCACCGTCGTCGGCACCGACATGGGCAACGTGCAGATCGCCGACCGTACCGAGGGCGGACTGCGCATCGAACGGCACACCGGACACCCGGCGGAGTTCGTCGACTTCTTCGCGCACGTCGGTGACGACGGCACCGCCTGCGCCAAAGCCGCGCGGGACGTCGCCCACGTCACCGTCCAGGACGTGGCGACGGACCCGGTGTTCACCGAGGACGCCCGCGCGGCGATCCTGCGCGCGGGCAGCCGCGCCTGCCACAGCGTGCCCCTGACCACGTCCTCCGGACTGTGCGTGGGCATGGTCTCCGCCCACTTCGAACGCCCGCTCAAGGGGTTGACGCGCGCTCAGCTCAAGGCGCTCACCGTCGCCGCCGCCGAGACCGGCGAGTGGCTCGCCTGGTACGACCGGACCGTTGTCCTGGACGCCCTGGAACACCTCCACACCCTCGGCCGCGCGCACGGCGGCGGCAGCATCACCCGCCGATGACCGGGTTCTTACCCGCCCGGCACACTGACGCCCGCCCCGCTGGGAACCCCCACCTCATGACAGAGACGACCCAACTCACCGAACTGGGCCTGCCCGAGCGGATCCGCGCCTGCCTCTTCGACCTCGACGGAGTGATCACCAAGACGGCCGTCGTGCACGCCGCCGCGTGGCGGAAGGCGTTCGACGAGTTCCTGCGCCGACGCGACGGCGACGCCTTCCGGCCCTTCGACCCCGCCGCCGACTACGACCAGTACGTGGACGGACTGCCCCGCGCCGACGGCGTCCGCACCTTCCTGGCCTCCCGGGGCATCCACCTCCCCGAAGGCACCCCCGACGACCCGCCCGACACCCCCACCGTGCACGGCCTCGGCAACCGCAAGAACGAGATCCTGCTGGACCTCATCCGCACCGACGGCGTCGAGGCCTACGACGGCACCCTGCGCTACATCGAACGCGTCCGCGCCCACGGCCTGCGCACCGCCGTCGTCTCCTCCAGCGCCAACTGCCAGGACGTCCTGCGCTCCATCGACGCCGAGGACCTCTTCGACGTACGGATCGACGGCGTGGTCGCCGCCGAACGCGAACTGCCGGGCAAACCCCGCCCCGACACCTTCCTCGCCGCCGCCCACGACCTCGGCGTCGAAGCCGCCGACGCCGCCGTCTTCGAGGACGCCCTCGCCGGCATGGACGCCGGACGCGCCGGCCGCTTCGGACACGTCGTCGGCCTCGACCGCGTCGGCCAGGCCGACGCGCTGCGCGCCCACGGCGCCGACACCGTCGTGGCGGACCTCACGGACCTGGGGGAGTGGGCGTGATCACACACAGGTCGTACGGCGTCGAACCGTGGGCGCTGCGCGAACAGGGCCTGCACCTCGACGTCCTGCCGCAGAGCGAGTCCGTGTTCGCCCTCGCCAACGGACACATCGGCTGGCGCGGCAACCTCGACGAGGGCGAACCCCACGGGCTGCCCGGCACCTACCTCAACGGCGTCCACGAACTGCACCCCCTGCCCTACGCGGAGGCCGGCTACGGCTACCCCGAGTCCGGACAGACGGTCATCGACGTCACCAACGGCAAGATCCTCCGCCTCCTCGTCGACGACGAACCCTTCGACCTGCGCTACGGCCGACTGCGCTCCCACGAACGCGTCCTCGACCTCCGCGCGGGCGTGCTGCGCCGCAGCTGCGAGTGGACCTCCCCGGCCGGCACGACCGTCCGGGTGCGCTCCACCCGCCTGGTGTCCTTCACCCAGCGGGCGATCGCCGCCGTCGCCTACGAGGTCGAGGCCGTCGACGGCGAGGCACGCATCGTCGTGCAGTCGGAGCTGGTCGCCAATGAGCAACTGCCCCGGCGCGAGGGCGATCCCCGGGCCGCCGTCGCCCTGGAGTCCCCGCTGGAGCCGGAGGAGCACTTCGCCGACGGGACGCGGCTCCGGCTCGTCCACCGCACCCGGCGCAGCGGTCTGCGCGTCGCGGCCGCCGCCGACCACGTCGTCACCGCGCCCGGCCAGATCACCACCGGCGGCGAGAGCAGGGACGACGTCGCCCGCGTCACCGCCACCACCGTCCTGGCGCCCGGCGAGCGCCTGCGGGTGGAGAAGACGGTCGCCTACGGCTGGTCCGGCACCCGTTCGCTGCCCGCGGTCGGCGACCAGGTCGACGCCGCGCTCTCCGCCGCCGCGTACGGCGGCTGGCAGGGCCTCGTCGACGAACAGCGGTCCTACCTCGACGACTTCTGGGCCCGCGCGGACGTCGAGGTCGACGGCGACGAGGAGATCCAGCAGGCCGTACGGTTCGCCCTGTTCCACGTCCTCCAGGCGGGCGCCCGCGCCGAACAGCGCGCCCTGCCCGCCAAGGGCCTCACCGGATCCGGCTACGACGGCCACGCCTTCTGGGACACCGAGGCCTTCGTCCTGCCGCTGCTCACCCACACCGCCCCCGGCGCGGTCACCGAAGCGCTCCGCTGGCGCCAGAACACCCTGCCCGCCGCCCGCGAACGCGCGGCCCAACTCGGCCTGAAGGGCGCCGCGTTCCCCTGGCGGACCATCGACGGCTCGGAGCGCTCCGCCTACTGGCCCGCCGGCACGGCCGCCTTCCACGTCAACGCCGCCATCGCCGACGCCGTGGTCCGCCACACCGCCGCCACCGGCGACACCGCCTTCGAACGCGACACCGGCGTCGAACTCCTCGTCGAGACGGCCCGGCTCTGGCGCTCCCTCGGTCACCACGACCACCACGGCGCCTTCCACATCGACGGTGTGACCGGCCCGGACGAGTACAGCGCCGTCGTCGACGACAACACGTACACCAACCTCATGGCCCGAGCGAACCTGCTGGCCGCCGTCGACGTCGTCGAACGCCACCCCGACCGCGCCCGGCGGCTCGGCGTCGACGACGAGGAGAGCGCCGCCTGGCGCGACGCCGCCCACGCCATGTACGTCCCCTACGACCACGAACGGGGCGTCCACGAACAGCACGCCGGGTTCACCCGCCACCAGCGCTGGGAATTCGAGAACACCGGGCCCGACCAGTACCCGCTGATGCTGCACTTCCCCTACTTCGACCTCTACCGCAAACAGGTCGTCAAACAGGCCGACCTGGTCCTCGCGATGTACAAGTGCGGCGACCACTTCGACGACGACCAGATGGCCCGCGACTTCGCCTACTACGAGCCGCTCACCGTCCGCGACTCCTCACTGTCCGCCTGCTGCCAGGCCGTCATCGCCGCCCAGGTCGGCCACCTCGACCTCGCCCACGACTACGTCACCGAGTCGGCGCTGATGGACCTGGCGGACCTGGAGCACAACACCCGCGACGGCCTCCACATCGCTGCCCTCGCCGGCACCTGGACGGCGCTGGTCGCGGGCTTCGGCGGGATGCGCCACCACGGCACGACCGTCGGCTTCGCACCCCGCCTCCCCGAGCGTCTGAGCAGGCTCGCCTTCAACCTCGGGCTGCTCGACACCTGTCTGCGCGTCGAGATCCGACCCCGCCACGCCACCTACACCCTGCTCTCCGGCGACTCCCTGACGATCCGCCACCACGGCGAACCGGTCACCCTCCACGGGGACAAACCCCGGCGCCTGGACATCCCGGCGCCGAAACCACCAGGCCCGGCGCCGGACCAGCCGCCGCACCGGCGCCCGGGCCGCCACCGGGGGAGGGCGGGCTGAGAGGCCGGGTCGGTCGAGGACACGCTCCGCGCGGCCGTCAGCCGCAGAACGCGGACTCCAGCGTGCGGTTGACCGTCGCGTACACCGTGCCGTTGTTGGACGTGTTGGCGAACGAGGTCACACTGCGCTTGCCGCTCTTCGAGGTGAACGCCCAGGTGTAGTAGCCCTGCACCGTCCCCGTGTGCCCGTACACCGAGACCCCGCACGACAGGTCGCGCCGGCGCAGCCCCAGGCCGTACGCCTGGGTGCTGTTCACCGGAGTCCACTTCAGCATCTCCTTCAGCCGGGCCGCCGAGGTGAGCTTGCCCTGCACCAGCGCGGACATGAAGGTGTTCAGGTCCTTGGCACCGGACACCAGACCGCCCGCGCTCTGCGCCCACGACGTCGTCTGCAGCGTCGAGTCGATCTTCTTGCCGGTGGAGTCGGCGGTCATGTACCCGCGCGAGTGCCTGCCGGGGATCGTGTTCTTCGGGTGGACGTAGAACGTGTCCGCGAGCTTCAGCGGCTTGATGATCCGGTCCTGGTACGCGGTCGCCACCGACTTCTTGGTGATCTTCTCGATGAGCATCCCCGCGACGACGAAGTTGGCGTTCGAGTACGCGTAGGACGCGCCCGGCTTGTTGGTCAGCGGCTTGGCGAGCGACAGGTCCATCAGCTGACGGTAGGTGAACACCTTGTTCCGCACGTTCTCGAACCCCGCCACGCTGGGGGAGAAGAGGGTGTTGGCGTAGTCGTACAGCCCGCTGCGGTGGCTCAGCACATGGCGCACGGTGATCTTCTTGTCGGGCAGCAGCCCCGGCAGATACGTGTTGACGGAGGTGTCGAGCTTGAGCTTGCCCTCGTCGACCAGCTGCAGCAGGACCACCGCCGTGAACGTCTTGGTGACGCTGCCGACGCGGATGCGGTCGCCGGTGCCGATGGCCCGCTTGGTGGACCGGTCCGCGACGCCCTCCGCGAGGTGGTGCGTCTTGCCGTTGTCGTCGATCCTCGCGAACGCGCCCGGCGCTCCCTGCGACAGCGCCGTGCGCAGCGTTTTTCGCAGCTCGGTCGTGTCCGGGCCCGCGGCCGGGGCCGCGTGGGCGGGGACCGTCAGGAGGGACAGGACGACCGCGCCCAGCGTCGCCACACCCGTGCCCACCGTTCTCGAAACCATCTGAACCATCCGATTCGTCTCCTGTTGCCCGCCGTCATCGACAGGTGCATTGGAGTCGAGCGATCACGGAGAGTCAAGTAGCCAGGTCTGGGGGCGAGTTGCCCGACTCGAAAGAGGGACAGTCGGATGGATCGGTTTCACCCGCCGAAGAGCTGGGTCCAGTACGTGCTGGCCGCGCCGCCGCCGACGAAGCCGATACCTATATGGGTGAAGCCGGGTTTGAGGATGTTCGCCCGGTGCCCGGGGCTGTTCATCCACCCGAGCACCACCTCGGCGGCGGACCGCTGGCCGCACGCGATGTTCTCCCCGATGGACCGCCGGGTGGAGCCGGCGGCCGCCGCGCGGTGCCAGGGTTCGGCGCCGTCGGGGGAGGTGTGCGCGTAGAAGGCCCGCGCGACCATGTCGGCGCTGTGCGCCTGGGCGGCGTCGGTGAGATGGGGGTCGGGGGAGAGCGGGGGGAGGCCGGCCCTGGCCCGTTCAGTGTTGGTGAGGGCGATGACCTCGGTGGCGGTCCGGTGGAGGCCGGCGGGAGTGAAGGGCTGCGCCCAGAGCGCCGTCCAGTAGACGGTTCCCGAGCGGGGGTCGGTGGCGTGGCCCAAGCCCGCCTGGGTGCAGGCGGGTTCGCAGAGGGTGCGCCTGGCCTCGGGGTCGGAGCGGCAGTAGTCCACGAACTCGCCGGGGGTGCGGGGACCGGAGACCAGGTGTTCGCCGACGGTGAGGTAGGCGTAGCCGGTGGAGGTGACGCGTTGGTGGACGGAGAGGCCGTCGCTCTCCGAGCCGAGCCGGCCCTGGGCGGCCATCGCGGAGGCGTGGGCCTGGGCGGCGGTCGAGAGGCGGGAGTCGGGTGCGACGGGCGGAGAACCCTCGGCGGCCCGGGTGGAGTTGACCAGGTCGAGGAAGTGGGTGGGGGTGGAGGTGGGGGGTGGTGGGGTTGTGGGGCGCGTGCGGGTCGGTGGGGGCTGGTCGCGCAGTTCCCCGCGCCCCTGACGGGGCGCGAGTCCCGACGCGGGCACCTGTCCGGGCGCGCCCGACGTCGCGTCCTCCAGTACCTCCACGCCGAAGTCCCTCGCCACCCCCGCCAGTCCGTCCGCGTATCCCTGGCCGAGGGCCCGTATCTTCCAGCTCGTGCCCTTGCGGTACAGCTCCGCCAACAGCAGTACGGTCTCGCTCCGGGGCCTCGGTGGGGTGAAGCGGGCGAGTGTGCGGCCGTCGCGGCCCGTGACGAGCAGCGTCGGTGCGGGCAGATGGCCCAACGGGGTGCCGGGCTCGGCGGGGCTGACGGCGACGGTGAGCCGGGTCGCGCCGGGGCGGAGGCCCGGTGGATCCACCGTCAGGGTGTCGCCCGCCAGCCGGGCCCCGGGGGCCGTCGGCTGGTTGTAGAAGACGAAGTCCGCGTCGCCGCGGACCTTTCCGGTGTCGTCGGTGACGAGGGCGGAGACGTCGAAGGGGCCCGGCACCCTGATCGTCAGGGTGCCGCTCGGCAGAGGGGCGTTGCCCCCGGGTACCAGCTCGTTCATCGGTGCCGTCCGTCGCAGTGACCGTCAGCCCGACAACGACTCATCCCCGCAGGGCGGTTCCCGTGCCCTCCTGCCGCTCCATGGCGGCCAGGGCGTCCTGGCGGCCGGAGCGCATGGACCTGATCGCCAGCAGCAGGACGCCGATGTCGTCCAGGTAGACCGGGTCCGGCACCAGGTCGGTCGGCAGGACGAGATAGAGGACGGCACCCCAGAAGACCCACTTGGGGCCGGTGGGAAGTCCGGCCCGGCGCAGCTCGCGTCGGGTGCGGACGAGCCGCAGGAGCAGCCAGACGGCGGCCCCGAGCAGAGCGGCCGCGGCCACCGCGACCGCGATGATCACCCACGTCCAGGAATCCATCGGTCCCGCCCCTCTGTCGGGCCGGGCGGTGCGCCCGGCCGGTGCCTGTCCATCGTCTTCCCCCGGGCGGTCCCGTGTATCGCGGCGCGCGGGGGCGGGGACGGTCAGTGCGAGGCGCGGGCCAGGTTGTGGTCGACGAGGGCCTGGCTGACGGCCCGGATGGAGCGGGCCATGTGGTTCAGCTGCATGACCTCGGCGGCGTACATCTTGATGGTGTGCTCGATGACCGACTCGGACATGCCGAGGTTGGGCAGCTCGGCGCGGGCCGTCTGCAGGGCGGTGCGGGCGACCCGGATCTCGTGCTGGACCTGGATCTGCGCGTGGCGGGCGAGCAGCACGGGGTGACGCATCATCGCCGGGTAGGTGCCGTAGCGGGCCGGGACCAGCTCGCGCAGCCACTTGGCCGCGGACCTCTCCCAGTCGTAACTGCCGGGTGTCTTGACCTGACACGGCCAGTCCGTGCGGAGGGGCGAGGTGGTCAGGGCCATGTGTGAACACTCCGGTCTTGCATCGACGCCATGGGTGCAGCAGCGGGTGGGGCAATCCGGGCGGCCCCGGCATAGGGGATGGCCGGGGCCGCCTCCCGGGGCGCCGTGGCGGGTAGGAGCGGACGGTCCCGGGTGGACGACGTCACCCGGCGTTCCACCGGGTCACGATCCGCGAGCAGTATTTATATATACCCCTGAGTATGCAAGGGCATGGAAAAATTCATGCCGGGAAAGACAGGAAGAATCCACCGCTGTCCTGGCATGGGGGTGGAGTGCGATCAGTCCCTGAGGAAGAACTGATGCTGCTCCGACACCTGCTCGTACGCCTCCAGCCGGGCCTGGGTGCGCTCGGGGTCGGCGTCGGTCATGGCCTGGAGCAGGGCGGAGGACATCATCACGGGGGCCGCGTAGGAGTCGAAGACCAGGCGGGATCCGGTGCCGGTGGCGAAGACGGCGTCCGCCTCGTCCGCGAGCGGCCCGAGCGCCAGATCGGTCACCAGGGCCACCTTGAGCCCGGCACCGTGGGCGACCCGCAGCGCGGTCAGCGTCTCCTGCGCGTGCCGGGGCATGGAGAACGCCAGGACCCAGGTGCCCCCCGCCTCACGGGACTGCAGCAGCGTGTCGTAGGCGACCGTGCCGCCCTTGGTCACCAGCCGGACGTCTGGGTGGATACGGCGGGCCGCGTACGCGAAGTACTCGGCGAGCGCGCCGGAGATCCTGAGGCCGAGGACGGTCAGCGGGGCCGACAGGGACAGGGCACGGCCGATCTCGATCACCTGGTCGGGATCGGCGAAGTCGCGCCGCAGGTTCTCCAGGTTCTCGATCTCGGCGTCCACGGCCGCCTGCAACTCGTTGCTGCGGTCCGCCGCCGAGACGCCCGGGGCGCTGCCGAGGGTGGCCAGCGCGATGGACTGGAGCCGCTCGCGCAGCGCGGGGTAGCCGCTGAAGCCGACGGCCGCCGCGAACCGGGTCACCGAGGGCTGGCTCACCCCGACCCGCTCCGCGAGATCGGTGATCGACAGGAACGCGGCCTCGGTGATGTGCTCGATCAGATACTGCGCGATCCGCCGCTGCCCCGGGGAGAGCCGCGGGCCGTCGAACAGCTCCCTGAGCCGGGACGTGGGCGACTGCCCGGTCTCCGGCGCGGTCCGCCCGGACGTGATCGCTGATGCCTGCGCACGTGCCTGCTGCGGCGATGGCACCCGCGTGCCTCCTTCGTCTCCCACGAGCACTCAACATAGCCCACGGCCCGTGCGGCGCCGGGCCGATCGCGCGACCTGCGAGAACCCCGTTTCGGGCAGACGATGGGGGTACTCGGGGTACCCGCACCCTGTCGCTCACACGAGGGAGAAGGCTCGTGACCCTGCCCAGTCTGCCCGTGTCCCAGGTGGAGGTCGTGCTCTGCGACTGCTCCGCCCAGGACGCCGAACGCGTCTTCGCCTGTCTGCGCGCCCACTACGAGTCGGACCGGCGCCCCGACGACCCGCCGCACGAGACGGGCACCGACCGGCCCACGATGTGGACCGGCATGTACGACACCTCCGCCGCCGTCTCCACCGGCGCCGGCGGGCACGCCGAGCCGCCGTCCGCGCCCGTCACCGTCGAGGTCCAGGGCAGCCCGGCGGCCGTACGGCTGCTGCGGTCCGCGCTGGAGGAGGAGTACGCCGTGCGTCAGGTCGGCGTGGAAGCCGGCGACCAGGAGGTCCAGCTCCAGCTGCGGGTCGAGGGGCGGGAGGGGCGGGTCTGATGACGACTCTGGGGGTGGGCAGCCGGCGAGCGGCACGAAGTTCGGTGACCGAGGGCGCGGCTCGCGCCGGACTGACCGCGCGCGGCGTCATCTATCTGCTGGTCGGGGCGCTGGCCCTGCAGATCGCCTTCGGCGGGAGCTCGGAACAGGCGGACCGACAGGGCGCCCTGGAGGAGATCGCCGAGAAGCCGCTGGGCTCCGTGATGCTGTGGGCCCTCGGCGTCGGCCTGGTGGGCATGGCGCTGTGGCGGCTGTCGGAGGCGGTGTTCGGGGCGGCGGGCCCCGACGGCCGCAAGTGGACCAAGCGGCTCGCGTCCGCCGCGCGCTTCGTCTTCTACGCCTTCGTCGCCTACTCGGTGCTGACGTTCGCATCGGGTGGGGGCAGCGGGGGAGGCGGTGGCGGTTCCAGCGACGAGCAGTCCCGGGACGTCACGGCCCGCGCGCTCGAACTCCCCGGCGGCCAGTGGCTCGTGGGTGCGGCGGGCGTGGGCGTGATCGCCGCCGGCGGGTGGATCGGCGTACGGGCCGCGATGCGCTCGTACCACAAGCATCTGCGGCTCGGTGAGATGTCCCGCCGGACGCGGCAGGCCGTCGATGTGACCGGGGTGGTCGGCGGGGTCGCCCGTGGCCTGGTGTTCGCCACGGCCGGTGTCTTCGCCGTCCGCGCCGCGATCCAGTACGAGCCGGACGAGGCCAAGGGGCTCGACGACACCCTCCGTTCCTTCGCCGACGCCCCCGCGGGCCCGGCGCTCCTGGCCTGTGTCGCGGCCGGGCTGGTCCTGTTCGGACTGTTCTCGTTCGCCATGGCGCGCTGGCGCAAGGTGTGAGACACCGGGAGGCGGAGCCGGCCGGAGCGCGGCACGCGCCGCCTCCGGCCGGCTGCCGGATTCGCTCACGGGAACACTTACGGGAACAGTCGGTCGAGGAACGCGTTCCCATAGACCCGGTGCGGGTCGAGCCGGTCCAGGATCTCCAGCGCTCCGGCCCAGCCCGGTCCCGCGCCGTCGTCGAACGACTCCGGTACGACGGTGCCGAGCACCTCCTCGTCGCTCCAGGCGGCCTCGTCCGTGTAGGCCCAGCCCTTGGACCACTCGACCCGGGTGAGGGCGTGGCCGCCGTCGTACGTGGCGAGCAGGAACCGCTCCAGCTCCCGGAAGAACGCCTCGGCGTGCGGCGTCCCCGGCAGCGTCAGCACGTCCAGCCACACGGCGGTGTCCCATTCGGGCCGGTCGGCGCGCGGCCGCAGCGCCGACAGCAGCGGGGCACGGGCACCGGCCACCCCGACGTCCGCCGGGTCGTCGAGGCCGGTCACCCGGATCTCCACCGACCCGTTGACGGGGAACCGCCCCCGGGCCGCGTACGCGGCGAGCCGCTCCCGGTAGAACGCCGCGAACTCGGAGACCACCCGCTGCACCTGGTCCCGCGAGGTGAGCACCGCGTACCCGTTGGCCGTCACCCGCAGGGTCGTCGGCTTCAGATACAGAAGCGTGTTCTTCGACGGCCCCCAGATGTCCGCCGAGAACGTGGTCGTCAGCCCCAGCGAGGCCGTGGTCAGCTGGGCGTTGCCCAGCACCGGCGCGAGATGCCAGGCGGCGTCGGACACCATCCGCCCGACGAGGTCGGCGACGACGGTCGGCACGTTGTCCGAGAAGGGATAGTTGTACGGCGAGGTCACGCGCCGCGAGGTGAGCGGACGGGTCGGCTCGACGCTCCACACCTTGAACCAGGGGAACTCGGTGAACGCGAACCAGATCGCCTCCAGCCGCCCCGCCTCGTCCAGGAAGCTCGCGCAGGTACGCCCGCCGGTGCCGGGCGCGGCGAACAGCTCCCCGGCGGGGATGTCGGTCCGGCTCAGACACCGCAGATTGTTGTTCTCCCCGACCCGCAGCACGACCTCGGTGACCAGCGCCCGGCCGACATGGGTGAGCAGCGCGGCCCCGTCCGCGTCGTCGCGCCGAAAGGTCCGCAGGACGTACGCGTCGCTGTCCGCGTCCCAGACCACCGCCGTCAGCGACAGGACGAGATTGCTGAGCGAGCCGTACGTGTGACCGGGCGGCCGGGTCTCCCCGCGCGCCGGTACGGCCGTGCCGTGCGCGTCGACGGCGAGGGCGCCGCCGATAGAGAGGTCACCGGGCGCGGGGCAGGCGGTCACTCCGAGGCCGTGGCCCTCCAGGAAGGTCAGCAGCTCTTCCAGCGAGGCACCGGAGCCCACCCGGACGGCGGCCGGGTCGGTGGACTCCAGCGTCATGGCGGTGAGGTGGGCGGTCGTGTCGACGAGCAGCAACGGGGCGTCGGAGTCGGTGCCGGGGGTGATCGTCAGGGGCGACCAGCCGTGGGAGAGGCCGCGCGCGCGGACCCTCCAGCCCTGCCGCCGGGCCCAGTTGACGACCGCCACCGCCTGCCCGGCGTCGGCCGGCGCGCACGCCCACAGGCCGGAGGCCGTGATCTCCCCGTCCCAGTTGCGGTACACCGACCGGTACAGCTCGACGTCCGCGGGGAAGCCGGGCACATCGGCCGCGGCGGCGGCCGGGTCCTGGCGGACGAACTGCGGGGTGAGGGCGAGCGCGGCGGCGCCGAGGAGGAAACCCCGGCGGGACGTTGCTGAGGAGTCGGTCACGGCGATCACGCTAAGCCGGAAATGACACAAGTGACCGACCAGGCAACTGGATTCACTCGTGTGAGTGAAGCTGTGGAGGGGTGTGCGTGCCCGGCGGGTCACGGCACCATCCAGGGAAGGGAACATCGACCGACCGGGAGGACCTGTGACCGAGGTGCACGGCAGCCGGGACCGAGGCCGCGACGAGACCGAGGACGAGCGCGCCGACCGCCGCTGGAGCGAACTCATCCAGGAGGTGCGGGTGGCCCAGACCGGGGTGCAGATCCTCTTCGGCTTCCTCCTCACCGTCGTCTTCACCCCGCGCTACGACGACCTGCCGCAGACCGAGAAGACCATCTACATCGTCACCGTCGTCCTCGGCGCCGCCGCCACCGGCGCCCTGATCGGCCCCGTCTCCTTCCACCGGATCGTCGCCGGCCGCCGCATCAAGCCGGCCGCCGTGGAGTGGGCGAGCAGACTGACCGTCGTCGGCCTCATCCTGCTCCTCGCCACGATGACGGCGGCCCTGCTGCTCATCCTGCGCGTGGCCACCCACGACGAGTACGTGCCATGGCTCGTCGGCTGCGTGGTCCTCTGGTACCTGCTGTGCTGGTTCGCACTCCCTGCCTGGATCCGCCGCCGCCACGCCGGCGACTGACCGGCGCCGTCACACCCGTGGGTGACGCCCCCCGATGGCGTGAATGGTGGTGTTGCCCGTGGGGCGGGTGGTGCGCGAGCGTGGCGTGTCATGGACCGTGACCAGAGTCGCCCCACCCCGCCCCTGAGCCGCCGTCGACTTCTCGCCGCCACCGGTGCCACGGGGGCCGCCGCGGTCCTCGGCACCGTCGGCCCGGCCGCACCCGCCGCCGCCCGGCCCCGTACCGCCGGCGCGGGCCGCACTCTCACCTTCACCCGGGCCACCAACGGCTCGGCGACCCTCGCGCCCGCCGGCGGCACACTGATCGCCGAGATCCAGAGCGGCCTGTGGTCGGTTCCGCGTGGCGGTGGCAAGGCGGTCCCCCTCACCCCGGCCGGCCTCGAACCCAACCGGCCCACGTACTCCCCGGACGGCGAACTCGTCGCCTTCTGCGCCTACCAGGGCGGCGGCTTCCACCTGTGGACCATGCGCCCCGACGGCTCCGACCTGACGCAGCGCACCGACGGCCCCTGGGACGACCGGGCACCGGCCTGGTCACCGGACGGCACCCGGCTCGCCTTCGGCTCCGAACGCGGCGGCGACCCGGGCGCCGCCTCCGGCGGAAGCCCCTACCGCATCCACGTCCTGCACCTCGCCACCGGCGAGATCACCCCCGTCACCGGCCTGCCCGACCAGGACGGCCCCCTCCAGGACGGCCCGTGGGAGGACTTCGACCCCACCTGGTCACCGGACGGCACCCGCCTGCTGTTCGTGCGCGGCAAGGTCGTCACCTCCGGCACCACCCCGTCCGTCGAGGCCCGCACGGTCGCCGCCGTGGCCGCCGACGGCTCCGGAGCCGTGACCGTCGAGCACACCGAGACCACCGCCGCCCAGGTCATGACCCCCGCCCTCGCCGCCGACGGCCGCCTCGCCCACCTGCGCACCACGGCCGCCCCCAACGGCTCCTGCACCCTCGTCGTCGACGGGCGGCCCGTCGAGGTCGACGGCGACCTCGCGCCCGTGCCGCCCCGCTGGACCACCGACGGCCGACTGCTGGTCACCCTGGACGGCGCATTCAGCCTCGTACGGCCCGAGGAACCCGCGCGGGCCGAGCGGATCCCCTTCGAGGGCGTGCTCCCGGTCGACCGGCCGCGCTACCGGGTCAAGGAGTACGACCTGGGGGAGGAACGGGTCCGGCCGGTACGGGGCATCCACCTGCCCGCCCTGTCGCCGGACGGCCGCAGCATCGCCTTCGCCGCCCTCAACTCGCTCTGGCTGGGCGGTACTTCGGGCGGCCGCCGACCGAAGAGGCTGCGCGAGTCGCCGCCCACCCGCACCCTCCTCGCACCCTCCTGGGCACCCGACGGACGCTCGCTCGTCTACGCCGACGACCGCGACGGCCTCCTCGGCGTGTACCGACACGATCCGGCCACCGGCGAGGAGACCGCCCTCGCGACCGGCGGCCGGGTCATGCCCGCGCTCTCGCCCGACGGCGAACGGCTCGCGTGCCTCGACATGGCCGGCCGGCTCGTCGTACGGGATCTGGCGAGCGGAGAGGAACGCGTGCTCGTGGCACCGCTCGGCGGGGGCGGAATCCCCGGCAGGCCGAGCTGGTCGCCCGACGGCCGGTACCTCGCGCTGTGCGATCGCAACCGTCTCGGCGCCCGTTTCCGCGAGGGCTACAACCTGATCCGGGTCGTCGACGCCACGACCGGCGCCGACCGGCTGCACGCGGTCGCGCCCCACACCTCCATCGCCGACCGCTACGACTCCGGCCCCGTCTGGTCACCCGACGGACGCTGGATGGCCGTGATCGTCGAATCCGCGCTGTGCCTGCTGCCGGTCGCCCCCGACGGCACCCCCCGGGGCAGACTCCGCACCCTCACCACCGAACCCGCCGACCACCCCACCTGGTCCGGCGACTCCACGACCCTGCTCTACCAGTCCGGCACCCGGCTCCGCCTGATCGACGTCAACGGCGACCACACCCGAACCGTCCGGGTACCGCTCGACCGCACCCGGCGCACCCCCGCCGACACCGTCGTCCACGCCGGACGGCTGTGGGACGGCACCGGCGAGACGGTCCGCGACGACGTCGACATCGTCGTCCGCGGCGGCCGCATCACCGCCGTCGAACCGCACCGGGGCAACCGCCGCGCCGCGCTCCGCCGGATCGACGCCTCCGCGCACACCGTGATCCCCGGCCTCTGGGACAGCCACACCCACCCCTGGCAGAGCACCTACGGCAGCCGCCAGGCCACCGCACAGCTCACCTACGGCGTCACCACCGCCGTCTCCCTCGGCGGCTTCGCCCACGAACAGGCCCGCATCCGCGAGGAGGTGAACGCCGGCCGACTCGCCGGACCCCGCCTCCTCACCACCGGCGAACTCCTCGACGGCGCCCGGGTCGCGTACAGCATGGGACGCGCCCACCGCACGAAGGCCGGACTGCGCCGCTCGCTCGAACGGGCCGAGGCGCTCGACTGGGACTTCGTCAAGACCTATGTACGAGCGCCCGGTTGGGTGATGAGCGAGGCCGCGCGCTTCGCCCACGAACGCCTCGGCGTCCGCACCGGCGGCCATCTGCTCTCGCCCGGCATCCAACTCGGCCAGGACCTGACGACCCATCTCCAGGCCACCCAACGCGCCGAGTTCGGCCACGCCATCACCGCGAGCGGACAGGCCTACCAGGACGTCGTGGAGATCTACACCCGGCAGGGTGTCGACTTCTCCCTGATCGCCACCCCCTTCACGGCCGCGCCCCTCATGGGCGCCGACCCGACGCTGGCCGACGACCCCCGCGTCACGGTCGTCATGCCGCCGTGGGACGCCGCCGTCGTCCGGCAGGGCGCGGCCGTCCCGCCGACCCACGCCCAACTCGCCGCGCTGCGCACCGAGACCGGTATCTACCGGCGGATCCTCGCGGCCGACGGCGTCGTCGCCCTCGGCACCGACCAGCCGCTCGGCCCCGTCGGCCTCTTCCTCCACCTCGCCCTGCGCGCCCTGCACGCCGGCGGCCTCACCCCCGCCGAGACCCTGCGCACCGCGACCGCCCTCCCGGCCCGCCTGTTCGGCCTCGACGACGACCTCGGCACCGTCGAGACGGGCAAGCTCGCCGACCTGACGATCGTCGACGGCGACCCGTTCACCGACTTCGCCGACCTCGTCCGCACGGTGTCGGTCCTGCGCGGCGGGACCCCTTTCACCACCGAGGAGTTGGTGGCCGCCTACCGGCCCGCCGCCCGCCGCGCCGAGGCCGCCGCGACGGAGGAGGACTGGCTGGAGGTCGGTCGGCTGATGCGCCGGGACGGCTGCTGCCACGACGGCCACTGACGTCTCGACGACGGTGCCGCCGCGAGGACCGGCCGACGTCAGTGATCGGTTCCCTTGCCGATGAACAGTTCCGCGAAGGTCGACGCGGCGGCGGGGGAGCCGAGCACGCGGCGGAGCCTCGCGGTGGCGGCGCCGGCGCGGAACGGGTCGCCGGACGACGGCCCGTGCAGCAGCTCCGCCAGCCACTGCGAGAACTCCTGGTAGTGCCAGACCCGGCGCAGACAGGCGTCCGAGTAGCCGCGCAGCCCGCTGTCGTCGCCCTTGCCCAGGCGGGCGATCAGGGCGTCCGCCAGGAGGAGGGCGTCGTGCAGGGCCAGGTTCATGCCCTTCGCGGCGATGGGCGCGACGAGGTGCGCGGCGTCACCGGCGAGGTACAGCCGGCCGTACGCCATCGGCTCGGTGACGTAGTTGTGCATGTCGAGCACCCGCTTCTCGACCAACGGCCCCTCGGTGAGCGGCCGGGCGCCCGGCGCCGCGAGGCGGGTGTGCAGCTCGGACCAGACCCGGTCGTCCGGCCAGTTCGCCGGATCGTCACCGGCCGGGACCTCCAGGTAGTAGCGGGTGACCTCGGGGCTGCGCGCCATGTGCCCGGCGAACCCCCGGGGATGCACCCCGAGGACGACGCAGTCGGACGACGGGGGCGCCTCGGCGAGCAGCGCCAGCCACCCGACCCCGTGGTCGTGCCGGGCCACCGTGGCGTGCGCGGCCGGCAGCGCGGCCCGGGTGACCCCGCGGGCGCCGTCGCACCCGGCGACGAACTCGCAGGCGAGGACGTGCCGTTCGCCGGTGGCCGGGTCCACGTACGACACGGACGGGTGCTCCCCGTCGATGTCGTGCAGTTCGACGTCCCGCACACCGAAGCGGATGTCGCCGCCCCGGACGTCCGCGTACTCCCGGACGAGGTCCGTCACCAGCAGCGGCTGCGGATAGACGTAGTGGTGGTGACCGGTGATCTCCGTGTACGGGAACCGCCGCCGCTCACCGGCGAAACGGAACTCGAACTCCGTGTGCAACGGGGCCCGTTCCACGAGCCGGTCGGCCAGTCCGCGCCCCTGGAGCGCACGCACCGCCCACTCCTCCAGGAACCCGGCCCGGGGGCGGCGCTCGATGAACGCGCGGCTCTCGGTCTCCAGCACCACACAGTCCACGGAGGCGGCGCGCAGGATGTTGCCGACGGTGAGCCCGGCCGGTCCGGCGCCGACGATGACGACGGGGGTGCGCTCGGGCGGAGTCGGGCCCGGGAGGGGAGTGGGGGTGGTCACCCGAACATTATGCCGGGCGACCGGTGAGCGACCTCAAGTGCAGTGCGGGCCAAGGGCGTTGGGGGTAAGGGTGTTGGGGACAAGGACGTCGGGCCCCGGTGGCTCCGGGTCACCGCAGCTCGAACCGGCGCGCCCACTCCGCGATGTCGGCCGTCGTCGCGTTGCCGCCGCAGACCACGAGGCCCAGCCGGGCGCCGTCGCCGACGCGTGCGAGGACCTGCCGGGCCGCGGGCAGCAGACAGCCGGCGGCCGGCTCCGTCCACACCTTGCCGTGCTCGGCGAAGTCGAGAACCCCTTGCACGGCTTCGGCGTCGGAGACCACGAGGACGTCCTCGACGAGGGCGGCCACATGGTCGTACGTGAGCCGGGAGGCGGAGGGCGCGCTGAGGGTGGTGACGACGGAGGAGAGGGGGACGGTCACGGGGCCGCCCGCCGTGATCGCGTCGGCCATGGCCGTGGCGCCGACGGTTTCCACGCCCCAGACGCGGACGCCCGGCAGCAGGGCCCGGAAGGCGGCGGCGACACCGGCGACGAGCCCGCCGCCACCGATGCTGACGAGCACGTCGGTGAGTACGCCGGAGCCCGCCGTCGCCCCGGCGTCCGGCAGGTCCTCGGCGAACTCCAGGCCCACGGTGCCCTGTCCGGCGATCACCATCGGGTCGTCGAACGGGTGGACGAGGGTGAGGCCCTCCGACCGGAGCTGCTCGGCGAGCGCGAACGCCTCCGCCATCCCGTCGGTGAGCCGCAGCGAGGCACCGGCGGCCTCGACGAGGTCGGCCGCCCGGCGGGGCGCGGATTGTGACATCACCACGGTCGCCTTGATGTGCAGCGCGGCGGCCATGTGCGCCAGCGCGATGCCGTGGTTGCCGCCGCTGACCGCGACGACCCCGGCCGCCCGCTCCGCGTCCGTCAACGTCAGCAGCTTCGCCGTCGCGCCGCGCGCCTTGAACGAGCCGGTGCGCTGCAGCAGTTCCAGCTTCGTGGTCACCGGAGCGCCGAGCAGCGCGGACAGGCCTGGGCTCGCGAGGGTGGGGGTGCGCACGACGTGGCCGGCGATGCGCTGGGCGGCGTCCTGGATCTCGCCGATCCCGATCAACACGATGTCACTCCGTTCGGTGGGGCGGGGGCATGGGGTGCGTTGTCGGGTGCGGGTGCGTGGGGCTTCTCGCGCAGTTCCCCGCGCCCCTAAAAGACCAGGCCCCTGCGGGCCTGAAAAGCATGGGGCGCAGCCCCTGCTTTTCAGGGGCGCGGGGAACTGCGCGAGAAGCCCCACCGGCCCGCAGACGACAACGCGGCCCCGTCAGTGCAGTGCCTCGGTCCAGTTCCGCGGGACGCGCCCCGCGGGGCCCGGTGCCGGCTGGTCCTCGGGATGGCTGCGTGGCGGCGCGAGGTCGGGCCCCGACTCGTACATCTCGGAGGTCTCGTAGTTCCAGAACCAGGACTCACCCGGTTCGAAGCTCTGCACGAAGGGGTGCCCGGCGGCCTCCGCGTGGGCCGTGGCGTGCTGGGCCGGGGAGGAGTCGCAGCAGCCGACATGGCCGCACTGGGCGCAGCGCCGCAGGTGGAACCACCAGCCGCCGGCCGCGTCGCACTCCACGCATCCGTCGCCGCTCGGCGGAACGGCGGGGTCGATTCCGGCGGGCAGGGTCATGACGTCTCCTCGGGATCGTCGGCGAGCGTGATGTCCAGGTCGGTCGCCGGCGCCGTCAGTGGCAGGAAGACCTGGAAGCGGGTCTCCCCCGGCCGCGAGTGCACCTCGATGTGCCCGTGGTGCTTGTTGACGACGATGCGCCAGGAGATGTCGAGGCCGAGCCCGGTGCCCTGCCCGACCGGCTTGGTGGTGAAGAACGGGTCGAAGATACGGCCCTTGATCTCCGCCGGGATGCCGGGACCGGTGTCACGGAACTCCACCAGCACCTGGTCCCGGTGGTCCAGCGCCGTCCGTACCGTCAGCGTGCCCGCGCCCCCGGTGTCGTTGATCGCCGAGACCGCGTTGTCGATCAGGTTCGTCCACACCTGGTTCAGCTCACCCGGGTAGGCGGGGATCCGCGGCAGCGAGCGGTCGTACTCCTTCACCACCTCGATCCGCTCGCCGATCTTCCCGGACAGCATCAGCAGGGTGCTGTCGAGGAGTTCGTGGACGTCGGCGTTCTGGTAGGGCGCGCGGTCGAGCTGCGAGTACTGCTTCGCCGCGTCGACGAGCTGGGTGACGCGGGTCGTGGAGTCCTCGATCTCGTTCATCAACAGCTCGGTCTCGACGGTGTAGTTGAGCCAGCGCACCGCCCCTTCGAGGGTGTGCTCGTCCACGGCCTCCGCGACCTGGTCCAGCCACGCGGTGTCGAGTCCGGCCTGCACGAAGTTCGGCGCGAGCTGCCAGCCGCCCGCGATGCCGTGGTCGTCGAGCCAGTCCGTCAGCTCGTCCTCCCGGTCGGAGGCCTCCAGCGGACTGAGCGGGGTCGCCTTGGCGACCTGCTCGGCCGTCCGTTCCTGGAGATCGACCAGTGACTCCAGCATGGCCCGCTTGTACGGCCCGGAGGCGATCGCCCCGAGCTTGTGCCGCATCCCGGCCACCCGCTCCCGCAGCGCCGAGGTCGCCCGGACGGCGGCCGCCGCCGGGTTGTTCAGCTCGTGCGTGAGTCCGGCCGACAACGAGCCCAGCGCCAGCAGCCGTTCGCGCTGGTTGATGGTCCGCTGGGTGTTCTGGTTCCCGAAGAACAGGCCCTCCAGCAGGTGGACGGCCATGGGGAACCAGTCGCGCATGATCTGGGCGAAGGCGGCGGCGGGCAGGACGTAGAAGCGGGAGGGGACGGTGACCCGCATGGAGCCCTTGTAGCGGGCCTGGTCCGCCTGGTCGCCGAGATACGCCTGGAAGGCGCCCGCGTACACCCCGACCTGGGAGCTGCGGCTGACCTCCACGTCGTCGTCGCCGACCTGCCGCGACAGCACCACCGTGCCCTCCAGGAGCACGAAGAAGCAGGTGGCCGGCTCGCCCTCCCGGTAGACATGACCCGGCTCGAACCGCTCCACCCGGCCCTCACGGCACAGCCGGTCCAACTGCTCGTCGTCCAGCTTCTCGAACAGGAACAGGCGGCCCAGCTCGGCCCGGTCGCACGGCGACGGCTGCCCGCTCATGACGAGACCTCCGAGGCCTCGGCACCGGTCATGACTGCTCCAGATACCTGTGCACCAGCATCACGGCCATCGCTCCCTCTCCCACGGCGGACGCGACCCGCTTCGCTGACTCCGACCGCGCGTCCCCGGCGACGAACACACCCGGCACATTGGTCTCCAGGTGGTACGGCGGCCGGTCCAGTTCCCAGCCCGCGGGCGGGCTCCCGTCCGGGGTCATGTCCGGTCCGGCCACGATGAAACCGCGCTCGTCGCGGAGCACGGTCCCCTCCAGCCAGTCGGTGTGCGGCTCGGCGCCGATGAACACGAACAGCCACTGGGCGTCGACGAGTTCCTCCCGGCCGCTTGCCACGTCCTTCAGCGTCAGCTGCTCCAGCTGGTTCGTGCCGTGCGCGGCCTCCACGATCGTGCCGGGGCGCACGAAGATGTTGGGGGCCTCGGCGAGCTGCTGGATCAGATAGTGCGACATGGACGCGGTGAGCGAGTCACCGCGGACGAGGAGGGTGATCGACTTGGCGCCCCTGGACAGGTACATCGCCGCCTGCCCGGCCGAGTTGGCGCCGCCGACGATGTACACGTCGTGGCCCTGGCAGCCGGCCGCCTCGGTCAGGGCGGAACCGTAGAACACCCCGCAGCCGGTGAGGTCCGCGCAGCCCGGCGCGGCGAGCTGCCGGTACGACACGCCGGTCGCGAGGATCACGCTGTGCGCGGCGACCGCCGAACCGTCGGAGAACCGGACGGTCCGCGCGGACCCGTTCACCTCCAGGGCGCTCACCTCGCGGGCCGAGAGGATCTCCGCGCCGAACTTGGTGGCCTGACGGCGCGCCCGGTCGGTGAGCTGGCCGCCGGACACCCCGTCGGGGAACCCGAGGTAGTTCTCGATGCGTGAACTCTGGCCCGCCTGCCCGCCGGTCGCCGACCGCTCGACGAGGAGCGTCCGCAGCCCCTCCGAGGCCCCGTACACGGCCGCGCCCAGCCCGGCGGGTCCGCCGCCGATGACGACCAGGTCGTAGAACTCCTGGGCCGGCGTGGTCGCCAGCCCCACCTTCTCCGCCAGCTCCGGGTCCTCCGGCGCCACCAGCGGCGTACCGTCCGGGGTGACGACCAGCGGCAGCCGCTCGCCGTCCGCGCCGGCCGCCGCGAGCAGCCGCCGCCCCTCCGGCTCGTCCGACGAGAACCAGCGGTACGGCACCTGGTTGCGCGCCAGGAACTCCCGTACGCCGGACGACCGCGCCGACCACCGGTGTCCGACGACCTTCGTGGTGCCCGCACAGGTGCGGTCGGCGGCCCGCCAGGCCTGCAGCAGGTCGTCCAGGACCGGATAGAGCTTCTCCTCCGGCGGGTCCCACGGCTTCAGCAGATAGTGGTCGAGGTCGATGACGTTGATCGCGTCGATCGCCGCTCCGGTGTCGGCGTACGCGGTGAGCAGGACCCGCCGCGCCCCCGGATAGACGTCCAGGGCCTGTTCCAGGAACTCGATGCCGTTCATCTCCGGCATCCGGTAGTCGGCCAGGATCACCGCCACCTGGTCGCCCCGCAGCTTCAGCTCCCGCAGGGCCTCCAGCGCCGTCCGTCCGGACTCCGCCCGCACGATCCGGTACGACTCGCCGTACCTGCGGCGCAGATCCCGCGCCACCGCGCGGGACACCCCGGGATCGTCATCCACCGTGAGGATCACGTTCCGCGCCGGACCGACCGCCTGAGTCATACTCCTCCGCCCCGAGACAATGGGCCCATCGTATGTTCGACCGCGCCGATGTGCGCGGTTTCCGCGGAGCCACGGGCCGGTACGCCGGCGGCGCCGTCAGCCCGCGCGTGGGGCCAGCACGCAGAACTCGTTGCCCTCCGGATCCTGGAGCACCACCCAGGGCTCGTCACCGGTCTGTCCGATGTCCGCGTGCCGGGCCCCGAGGGCGAGGAGGCGGGTGACCTCCGCCTCCTGGTCGACGGGGCGGAAGTCGAGATGGAGTCGGTTCTTGCCGTCCTTGGCGTCCGGGCTGCGCCCGAACAGCAGGCCGGGGAGACGGTCCGGCGCCGGGCGGATCTCGTATTCGTCGGGCGACTCGTCGACCACCACCCACCCGAGCGCCTCGGCCCACCAGCGCCCCAGCGCCGCCGGATCGGCCGCGTCCACCAGCACCTGCTCCCACACCAAGGTCATACGGCGAGCGTAGTGAAGACTGGACCCGTCAGCCATGTGACGACCGAGAGGTGGCCGATGACGACGCGCCCGATCACTGCCGCAGTGGACGGTACCCCCGAGAGCCTCGCCGCGCTGGCGTGGGCCGGCCGGGAGGCCGTACGCCGGGGCCTGGCGCTGCGGGTGGTGCACGCGTGGCGGTGGGAGCCGCACGAGGCGATCACCGTGGACCGGGACGGACAGGAGCGGTGGGCCCGGGAGGCCCTCGCCGAGGCGGCGCGGGGCGTGACCGAGCGCCACCCGGAGCTGGAGGTGACGACGGACCTGGTGGAGGGCCCGCCGGTCGACACGCTGGTCGGCGCCGCCGAGCACGCCGAGACCCTGGTGCTGGGCTCGCGCGGACACGGCGCCGTCGTGGGCTTCCTGCTGGGCTCCGTGGGCCAGCAGGTGATCGTCGAGTCACCGCGCCCCGTCGTGCTCGTGCGCGCCGAGGACAGCCCGAGCGCCGAGGCCGCCGGACGCGAGGTCGTCGTCGGCCAGCAGGGCACCCCCGAGGACAGCGCCGACGTGCTGCGGTTCGCGTTCGAGACGGCGGCCGCCCGGGGGGCGTCGCTGCGCGCGGTGCGGGCGTGGACACTGCCCCCGCTGTACGCGTACAGCCCCGGCTCGCTCAAGCTCCTCGACGAGGCCGGCGGGCTGGAGCCGTACGAGAAGAAGGCACTCGCCGCCGCGCTGGAACCGTGGCGGGAGCGCTTCCCCGACGTGCGGGTCACCCAGCACGTCGAGATGGGCAGCGCCGGGCAGGTGCTGCTGTCCGTGGCCCAGCGGGCCCAGCTGGTGGTCGTCGGGCGCCGGGCCCGCCGTACGGCCGTCGGCGCCCGCATCGGCTCGGTCGCCCACGGCGTCCTGCACCACGCGCACTGCCCGGTGGCGGTCGTCCCCCACAGGTGACCGGGTGTCTCACTCGGGGGTGACGTCGTCCACCGTCGGCGGCAGCGGCGCGAGCGTCTTCGGCAGGACGTTGTCGATGTAGTCCTTCACCGCCATGTCGAGGCCGATGTCGTGCTGGGCCCGCTCGGACAGGTACCAGCGGTGTTCGAGGAGCTGGTGGTAGATCTCCGCCGGGTCCACCGTGCCGCGCAGTTCGAGCGGGACGGCCCGCACGGTCGGGCGGAACACCTCCCGCACCCAGCGGTGCGCCAGCACCTCGGGGCGGGCGCCGAGGGGGTCGCCCGGGGCGTAGTCGTCCTGGGTGGCCATCCAGCTCTCCAGGTCGGTCAGCAGCCTCCGGGCCTGGTTCTCCTCGGTGTCCAGACCGGTCAGCCGCAGCAGCTGCCGCTGGTGGTGGCCCGCGTCGACGACCTTGGGCACGAAGGTCACCGTGTCACCGTTGTCGGCGTGCTCGATCTGCATCTCGGCGACGTCGAAACCGAGGTCGTTGAGACGGCGGATCCGGCGCTCGATGTAGTGGTACTTCCCCGCCGGGTACACCGACCTGCGGGTCAGCTCCTCCCACAGCCGGTGGTAGCGGGAGCAGATCTCGTTGCCGAAGTCGATCGGGTCCACCGACGGGTGCAGCGCCCCCGACGCCTCCAGGTCCAGCAGCTCGCCGCTGATGTTCACCCGGGCCAGATCGAGGTCGTACTCCCGCTGCCCCTGGCTCAGCCGCGCGTGCAGGTCGCCCGTCTCGGCGTCCACCAGGTACGCCGCGTACGCGCCCGCGTCCCGCCGGAACAGGGTGTTGGACAGCGAGCAGTCGCCCCACGCGAACCCGGCCAGGTGCAGCCGCACCAGCAGGACGGCGAGGGCGTCCATCAGCCGGTGCATGGTGGCCGGGCGCATGGTCGTCTCGAACATCGAGCGGTACGGCATCGAACCGCCCAGGTGCCGGGTGATCAGCACCGGCTCCAGCGGCTCGCCCGCCTCGTCGAGACGGCCGGTGACCACACCGAGCGCGTCCACGGCGGGGATGCCGATCCGGTCGAGGTCGCGCAGCAGCTCGTACTCGCGCAGGGCGGGCCGCTCGGCGAGTTCCTTGACGGCGACGACCTCGTCGCCGGCGCGGGCATAACGCACCACGTGGCGGGAGATGCCCCGGGGGAGCGGCACGAGGTGGTGTTCGGGCCACTCCTCCAGCGGCAGGTGCCACGGCAGTTCGAGCAGCAGCGCGGGGTGTTCCGGGTTGGTGGCGCTGATCTGCAGTGCCATGGGTCCTCGTCCTTCGTCTCACGGTGGTGCGGAGTGCTCTCGGGCAAGCGGTCTCCCCGCTGGTGCCTGGAGCATCTCCGCATCTGAAGGACCGTTTCGTCAACAACGGCCTGACGCGTGGTCGGACGGGGACCCGACCCGTGGTCGGGACGGGGATCGACAGCCGTCGGCGGTCGCTCGCGCGATCAGTGCCGGGCGCGTCGGAACACGTCGTCGGAGTCCGAGTCGTCCCAGCCCGCGTTCTGCTCCGAGAGGGTGCGGCGGGCGGTGCGCGCCGAGGTCGCGTACATCGCCTCGATCTCCGCCTCGTACCGCTGCACGATGGTGTCCCGGCGCAGCTTCATCGACGGGGTGAGCATCCCGTTGGCGAGGTCGAAGGGCTCGGGCAGGATGCGGTAGACACGGATCGACTCCGCGCGCGAGACCGTGCTGTTGGCCGCGGCGATCGCCCGCAGCACCTCCTGCCGCAGCGCGTTCTCCTCCCGCGCCTCCCGCCCCAGCAGCTCGCCCGGCGCGGACAACGACCCCCGCCAGTGCGCGAGGAACTCCGGGTCCAGCGTGAGCAGGGCGCCCACACAGGGCCGGTTGTCGCCCACGACCACCGCCTGGTGGATCAGCGGATGCGTCCGCAACTGCTCCTCCAGCGGCGCGGGAGCGACCCCCTTGCCGCCGCTGGTGATGATGATCTCCTTCTTCCGGCCGGTGATCGACAGATAGCCCTCGGAGTCCAGCCGCCCGATGTCCCCCGTGGCCAGCCAGCCGTCCTGCAGCGCGGCCCGGGTGCCCGCCTCGTCGTTGACGTACCCCTGGAACACCGAGGGCCCGTTGACCAGGATCTCCCCGTCCCGCGCCACCCGGATCTCGGTGCCCGGCAGCGGCCGGCCCACGGTGCCGAACTTCTCCCGGCCCACCGGCTGGGCGGTGATGCCCCCCGCGGTCTCGGTCAGGCCGTACCCGTCGTGGACGAGGATGCCGATGCCCGCGTAGAACAGCGCCAGATCGCGGTTGAGGGGGGAGCCGCCCGACGTGCCGCCGCGCACCCGGCCGCCCAGCGTCGCGCGCAGTTTGCGGTACACCGTCTTCTCGTAGAGGGCGTGTTGGAGCTTCAGATCCATCGCCGGCCCGGGACCCGTGCCCAGCCGCTGCCGCTCGACCGCGAGGGCGTGGTCCTGGGCGGTGCGCGCGGCCCGTTCGAACAACGGCCCCCGGCCGGCCTGTTGGGCCTTGCGCAGGAAGTTCTTGTAGATCCGCTCGAAGAGGTACGGGACGCCGAAGAGGAACGTCGGCCGGAACGAGCGCAGCGCGGCGGACAGCGCCTCCTCGCTGAACTCCGGCTCGTGCGCGAGGAGCAGCCCGCCGCGCAGACACATCCCCTGGATCATCAGACCGTAGACGTGCGAGAACGGCAGGAAGGCCAGGATCGCGGGCTGTTCGCCGGGCGCCGCCGCCGTGTGCCGCCAGCCGGCGAGCAGGGCGTCACAGGGACTGGCGAGGCTGCGGTGGGAGAGCGCGCAGCCCCGGGGCCGGCCGGTGGTGCCCGAGGTGTACGCGATCACGGCGGTGGAGTCCGGCATGACGATACGGCGCAACGAGTCCACCGTCGCGTCCGGTACGTCCCGGCCCGCCTCGATCAACTGCGGCAGGGACTCGGCGTCCAGTTGCCACACGTACCGCAGCAGCGGCAGCTTGGCGCACACCGAGCCGACGGTCATCACGCCCAACTCGTCCTCGACGACCACGCCCACACAGGCCGCGTCCCGCAGGATCCACTCGATCTGGTCGCGCGACGACGTCGGACAGACCGGCACGATCTCCGCGCCCACGGCCCACAGCGCGACGGCGAGCACCGTCCACTCGTAGCGGGTCCGCGCCATCACGGCCACCCGGTTGCCCGGCCGGATCCCGGACGCGATCAACCCCTTGGCCAGATCGGAGACTTCGTCCCGTGCCTCGGCCGCGCTCACCCGCGTCCAGGTGCCCGGGGAGTCGGGGGAGGAGTTGTCGCGGCGGGCGAGCTGTGGCAGCGCGGGATCGCGGTGCGCCGTCTCGAACAACGGATCGGCCAGCCCTCCGGTCATGACCGGGCCCGTCGACGGAGCGATGCCGAAGTTGCCCATGCGACGCTCAGAACCTTCCCTGCACGCGACCTCGCCGACGGTGCGCCAACCGGCGGTGATCGAACGTAGCGTACGGCGCCGGAACCCGCCCGGGGAATCGGCAAGTCGGCCGCCGCACATCCGTTCCGTGGACCGTGAACGTGATGTGCGGCACGTGCCCGACCTCCTTCGTGGGACCCTCCCGGGAATCGTCGCTGCACACGGCTTGATCACCTCTGACCGGCGGTAATGCCCCGGACCCGGACGTCCGACGGGTGTGGCACTGTGGTGCGCGCGACGCGGGAGGTGTCCCGCCGATGTGGAGAGGTGGACGGTGCGCGAGCCCAACGTGATCGGGGACTGGCAGGAGTACGAGGGCGACCTGGCCGGCCTGCGTGTGCGCGTCCACGGAGTGGAGTGCGCGGAACCCCCACGGGGACGCGACGACGCCGCCGAGGGCCTCACGTACTTCCGGTTCCGGGTCACCGTCGAGAACCGGGGCGGCGACCACGTCGGCCTTCACCTGGAGGACGGCCAGCTCGACATCCGCACCGGCCCCGACGGCGAGAGCGCCTTCCTCGACTGGCGCAACTCCAAGTTCATCGAGGGCTTCGACCTCTACCCGCTGCGCCGCGCCACCTCCGTCCTGTACGCGGCCGCCCCCGAGGCCCACCTCACCCAGTTCGACATCCAGGTCCAGCTGCGCGCCGACGAGGAGTGGACCGAGCGGTACCTGTGGTCCGGCGGCATCGGCGTCGACGAGGACCTCCTCGACCCGACGGGCGGCCCGGGCCGCGCGGACATCGCGGGCCAGATCAGCGCCTTCCTGCACGAGGAGGCGGAGCGGGGCGCGAGCTGAGCGCACGGCAGCCGCTCACCCCGCCTCGGCGCGGGGCCCGCGGGTGACGAGTCGCCTCAGCAGCGGCCACGCCAGCAGCACCGCGATGATCACGTACACCGTCACCGAGAACGGCGTGTTCACCAGGCCGGTGACGCTGCCGTCGCTGATCTGAAGGGCCCGGCGCAACTGCTGCTCGGCGTTCGGGCCGAGGATCACGCCGATGACGGCGGGGAGCACCGGCAGGCCGTAGCGGCGCATGCCGAAGCCGATCAGGCCGATGACCAGCAGGATCACCAGGTCGATCACCTCGCCGCCGACCGCGTACGCGCCGACCGCCGCGAAGAACAGGATCCCCGCGTAGAGATACGGGCGCGGGATCCGCAGCAGCTTCGCCCACAGCGGGGCCAGCGGCAGGTTGAGGGCGAGCAGCAGCACCATGCCGACGAAGAGCGAGGCGATCAGGCCCCACACGAGGTCCGGCTCGCGTTCGAAGAGCAGCGGGCCGGGCTGGATGCCGTACTGCTGGAACGCCGCCAGCATCACCGCCGCGACCGCCGTGGTCGGCAGGCCCAGGGTCAGCATGGAGACGAGCGTGCCCGCCGCCGAGGCCGACGCCGCCGACTCCGGGCCCGCGACGCCCTCGATGGCGCCCTTGCCCCACTCGGCCTTGTGCTTCGACAGCCGCTTCTCGGTGACGTACGACAGGAACGTGGGGATCTCCGCGCCGCCCGCCGGGATCGCGCCGAACGGGAAGCCGATGAACGGGCCCCGCAGCCAGGACCTCCAGGTCCGCTTCACATCGGAGCGGCCGAGCCACGGCCGGCCCACCGGGATCGGTTCGGGCGGGCTGCGCCGCAGGTGGGCGGCGACCCACAGCGCCTCGCCGATGGCGAACAGACCCACCGCGACGATCACCACATCCACACCGTCGGCGAGTTGCAGGGAACCGAAGGTCAGCCGCTGCTGGCCGGTCATCTGATCCAGGCCCACCAGACCGATCGTCAGGCCGATGAGGAGGGACGCCAGGCCCCGGATGCGCGAGGAGCCGAGAACCGACGTCACGGCGATGAACGCCAGCACCATGATCGCGAAGTAGTCCGGGGCGCCGATGTCCACGGCCAGCTCGGCGACCTTCGGCGCCAGTGCCACCAGCAGGATGGTGCCGACCATGCCGCCCGCGAAGTGCCCGATGGCGGCCGCCGCCAGCGCCTGCGCGCCCCGCCCGGACTTGGCCATGGGGTTGCCCTCCATGGCCGCGACCACGGCCGCGCTCTCCCCGGGGGTGTTGAGGAGGATCGAGGTCGTCGAGCCGCCGAACATCGCCCCGTAGTAGATGCCCGCGAACATGATGAACGCGCCGACCGGGTTCAGCCCGTACGTCACCGGCAGCAGCAGCGCCACCGCCATCGCGGGCCCGATCCCGGGCAGCACCCCGATCGCCGTGCCCAGCAGGACACCGATCGCGGCCCACAGCAGGTTGATCGGCGTCAGCGCCGTACCGAAGCCGTCGAGGAGGGAGCTGAAGGCGTCCATGTCAGAGCACTCCCATCAGCGGACCGCCGGGCAGCGGCACCCCGAGCAGGTTGTTGAACACCGCGTACGTGACCAGGGAGATGACGGCCGCGATCAGCGGGTCACGGTCCAGGTGCCGGCTGCCGAGGGCGTAGGCCGCGCCCCAGAACAGCAGGGCGCCGGATATGGGGAAGCCGAGCGGTTCGATCAGGACGGCCGCGCCGAGGAACACCCCGGCCAGCAGCAGGACCGTGCGCCAGTCGGCGGGCTCGGACAGGTCGATGTCCTCGCCGCCCTCCGCCTCGCCCCGGCCGCCGCGCAGCACGTCCACCGCGAGCAGGGCGGCGATCAGCAGCAGACCGCCGCCGACCACGATCGGCACGGTCCTCGGGCCGACCGGACCGCGCTGCGCGATGTCGACGTCCATGGTGAGCGCGTCGGTCAGCACCAGGACGCCGAGCGCCAGCAGCAGGACGCAGACGCCGAGCTCGGAGTGGTCGCGCAGCCAGGAGCGGCGCTCCTCGGCGGGTGTAGGGGGAGTGCCGGTGGTGTCCGTCTCCGTCGTCACAGTCCCAGCTCCTTCAGCACCGACACCACGCGCTTGTCCTGGGCGTCCAGAAATTCGCCGAACTTCTCGCCGGTGAGGAAGGCGTCGTCCCAGCCGTTCTGCTTCATCGACTGCCGCCACTCCGGAGAGTCGTGCAGTTCCTCGATCAGCCGGGTGAGCTTGTCGCGCTCGGCCTCGGTGAGGCCGGGCGGGGCGACGATGCCGCGCCAGTTGGTGAAGTTCACGTCGTAGCCGGCCTCCTGGAGGGTCGGCGCGTCCAGCCCGGCGACCCGCTTCGGGCCGGTCACCGCGAGCAGCCGCAGCTCGCCCGCCTTGATCTGGTCCAGGTACTCGCCGACCCCGGACACCCCGAAGGCGACCTTGTCGCCCAGGATCGACGCGAGCAGCTCACCGCCGCCGTCGAACGGGATGTAGTTGACGTCCTTCGGCGCGATCCCGGCGGCCTGCGCCATCAGCATCGGCGCCAGATGGTCGGGCCCGCCCGGCGCCGAACCCCCGCCCACCGGCAGCTTGCCCGGGTCCTCCTTCCAGGCCCCGACCAGCTCGTCGATCGTCTTGTACGGGGAGTCCTTGGCGACCACCACGACGTCCTGCTCCTCGGTGAGACGGGCGATCGGTGTGGTGTCGGCGAGTGTCTTCGGCGCGTCGTTGGAGCGGACGGCGCCGACGACACCGAGCCCCATCGACATCGCGAGCCTGCCGTTGCCGTGCTCGCTCACCAGCCGGCTCAGACCGACCGTGCCACCGGCACCGGGCAGGTTGAACACCTCGATGTTGTGGGTGAGCCCGGCGTCCTCGGCGTTCTTCGCGGCCGTCCGCGCGGTGATGTCGTAACCGCCGCCGGGTGTGTTCGGCACCATGAAACGCAGGCCGGGGATCTGCGTGCCGCTCTCGGTGCCGCCGCCGGTGGACAGCAGGGGCGGTCCCACGAGCACGAGCACGGCCGCCCCGAGCAGGGCGAACGGGGTGCGCAGCTGCACGAATGCCACCACCTGTCGGTCGGGTCGAGGGGGGAAGGGTGACCTGGGCCACATCGTGCCCGCGCGGGACGGTCCTGACGCCCTTGCGGAAGCAACGGAGGTTGTGGTCGTAGTGGTCACGGCCCCTGTCACCTTATGGGCACGTCCCCCACACCTCCCTTTCCCGGATCGCACGCGGGCGCCATGATTGTGCGACCCACCGCACAGGGCGGCGCCCGAGCCGCGGACCGCCCGGCGTGGTGCCGGCACCGAGAAGTGGGACGCCCGACGCGGCGTCCGGTACAGACAGGAGCGGCGCCCGGGACGGCGTCGGCACGAGAGAAGAGTCCGTCGTGGTGTTCCGTCGCCATACCCTCGCAGGCGAGATGCTGGTCCTCCAGCTCGCCATCGTCGTGGTGGTGCTGCTGGCGGTCGCGGCGGTCTCGCTCACGCAGTCGGCGGCGACCTTCAACCGCGTCGAGGGCCGCCGGGTCACCGCGCTCGCCGAGCAGCTCGCCGCCAACCCGCTGGTCCGGGACCGTCTCGCGCGGCCCGTCGCGCACGAGGCGCTGGCCCCCCTGGTGAACTCCACCCAGACCCAGTCCGGGGTCACCTCGGTCACCGTCGCCGACGCCGACGGCCGGATCGTCAGCTCCACCGACCCCACGGCGATCGGCGACCCGATGCCGGTGGGCGAGGGCGCCGTCGCGGGCCGGGGCTGGTCCGGCTCACTGACCCTGGACGGCAGCCGCGAGCTCGTGGCCCAGGTCCCCGTGCTCGGCGCGACCACCAACGACAACCTCGGCCTGCTGCTGGGCACGGTCATGATCGGCGAGGCCTCCCCGACCGTGTGGCAACGCCTCAGCGGCGCCTCCTCCTACCTCCTCGCCTACCTCGGCATCGCCAGCGGCCTCGGCCTCGTCGGCTCCTGGCTGCTCGCCCGCCGCGTCAAACGGCAGACCCTCGGCCTGGAGCCCCAGGAGATCGCCGGCCTCGCCGAACACCGCGAGGCCATGCTCTACGGCATCGCCGAGGGCGTGATCGCCCTCGACCCCCACCACCGGCTCACCCTCGTCAACGAGATGGGCCGGCGCCTGCTGGACCTGCCCGAGGACTGCGTCGGCAAGAGCCTCACCGACCTCGGCGTCGAGGGACGGCTGCGGGACGTCCTGGCCGGGGCCCAGGCGGAGACGCCCCACCAGCGCGACGAGGTCGTCATCCGCCGGGGCCGGGTCCTGGTGATGAACCGCATGACCGTCACCAAGGACGGCCGCCACCTCGGCTCCGTCACCACCCTCCGGGACCGCACCGAACTGGCCCGCCTCGAACGAGAGATCGGCTCCTTCCGCAGCTCCTCCGAGCTGCTGCGCGCCCAGGCCCACGAGTTCGCCAACCAGCTCCACACCATCTCCGGCCTCATCCAGATCGGCGAGCAGGACGAGGTCGTCCACTACATCCGGGCGCTGAGCCGCCACCGCCACTCCCTCGACGTCACCCTCAGCCGCCGCGTCCGCGACACCGCCGTCGCCGCCCTGCTCACGGCGAAGACCTCGCTGGCCGCCGAACGCCGGGTCACCCTGCGGATCTCCGACGCCACCAACCTCGACCGGCTCGCCCCCGAGGACGCCGCCGACGTGGCGACCGTCGTCGGCAACCTCGTCGACAACGCCGTGGACGCGGCCGCCACCACGACCGCGCCCGAGGACCCCGACCGCTGGGCCGGCGCCGACGCCCGCGAGGCCTGGGTCGAGGTGGAACTGCGGCAGGACGCCTCCAGCGTGGAGATCGTCGTCCGCGACTCGGGCCCCGGTGTGGCCCCCGAACTCGCCCGTGAGGTCTTCTCCCACGGTTTCACCACCAAGGCCGCCCGGGAAGGCGAACGCGGCATCGGCCTGGCCCTCACCCGCCTGGTCTGCGAACGCCACGGCGGTGAGATCTCGGTGACCAACACCCCCGACGGGGCCATGTTCACCGCCCGCATGACCGTCAGCCACCTCGCCGACGCGGTGGCGGAAGGAGCGACACCATGACCGGCACGAGCAGCCCGCCCGGCACGAGCGGCGGGCCGTCCGCCCCGAGCAGCCCGCCCGGCACCATCGACGTGCTCGTGGTCGACGACGACTTCATGGTGGCCCGGGTCCACCGCACCTTCGTCGAACGCGTCGAGCCGTTCCACGTGGTCGGCGTCGCCAGCACCGGCGAGCAGGCCGTCGCCGCCGTCGACGAACTCCGTCCCGACCTCGTCCTCCTCGACCTCTACCTCCCCGACGGCTTCGGGCTCGACGTCATACCCCGGCTGCGCACCGCCGGACACGACTGCGACGTCATGGTCATCAGCGCCGCCCGGGAGGCCGACAGCGTGCGCGGCGCGGTCCGCCACGGCGTCGTCGACTACCTCCTCAAGCCCTTCGAGTTCGAGGAGCTGCGCTCCCGGCTCCAGCGGTACGCCGCCCAGCGCGGCCGACTGCTCACCACCGTCGTCCGCGGCCAGGCCGACATCGACCGGGTGCTCGCCGGAGCCTCCGCCCCGGCGTCGACGGCCGGCGCCCTGCCCAAGGGCATGAGCGTGGAGACCGCCGAACTGATCGAGGCCACCCTGCGCGCCGCCGACGGCACCCTCTCCGCCACCGAGTGCGCCACCCTCACCGGCATCTCCCGGGTCTCCGCCCGCCGCTACCTGGAGTACTTCCACAGCTCCGGCAGCGCGGACGTCTCCCTGCGCTACGGCGTGGCCGGGCGCCCGGAGCGACGGTACAGCTGGCGGGTGTGAGGCCCAGGTACCCAGAGTTCGGGGCCGCGCCTTCCGTCGGCCGTGCCCGGCTACAGCCCCAGGTGCCGGCGTACGACGTCGACGACCTCCTGCGGCCGGTCGTTGAGGTAGAAGTGGCCGCCGGGGAACACACACAGCTCGGTCGGTCCGTCGGTGTGGCCGCTCCAGGCCCGCGCCTCCGCCACCGGCGTCACGGGGTCGGCGTCGCCGGTGAGGACGGTGACCGGACAGGCCAGCCGGTCGTCGGGGCGCGGCTCGTACGTCTCCAGCGCCTTGTAGTCGCCGCGCAGCGCCGGCAGCACGAGCTGCACCAGCTCCTCGTCGTCGAAGACCCGCCCGTCGGTGCCGCCCAACCGGCGCACCGCCCGCAGCAGTTCGGCATCGCTGCCGAGGTGCAGCCGAGGGCCGGTCCGGGCCGTGGAGGGAGCGCGGCGCCCCGAGACGAACAGCCGCACCGGGGGCCGCCCGGCCGCCTCCAGTGCCAGCGCCGCCTCGTAGGCGACCAGTGCGCCCATGCTGTGCCCGAAGAGGGCGAGCGGCCGTTGGTCGTCGTCGCCGGTGACGGCCCCGACGATCCGCTCGGCCAGTTCCCGCACGCTCTCCGACGGCGGCTCGGCGAAACGGTCCTGGCGCCCCGGGTACTGCGCGGCCAGCACATCGGCCGCCGGGGCGAGCGCCAGCGCCATCGGGTGGTAGGCGCTCGCCGAACCACCCGCGTGCGGCAGACACAGCAGCCGCACGGCAGCCTCCGGCGCGGGCCGGTAACGCCGTACCCACGGACCGCTGTTGACCGCTGAGGTCATGGACTCACTCGCCTTTCGGTTCCTCTTTCGGTTCCTCGACGCGCCGCCGGCGTCGGCACGCGTTCCAGGACGCCGCCCGCGAAGACGTCGTACAGGGGCAGCGTTTCGAGGTGAACGTAGCCGATGTGGCAGTCGCAGACGGACAACGGGCAGGGGCGGGGGGCGAGCGCCGTGCGGAACGATCCGTCGTACAGGTTGCCCAGTTCCGTCTTGACGAAGTGGCAGCGCCGTACCGTGCCCTCCCCGTCCACGGACACGACCGTGGAGCCGGTACGGCAGGCACGGCCCGCCGAGCGGTGCGGGTGGCGACTGAAGGGGAAGAGGGGGTCCAACTCGGTCCAGAGCGCGGCCTCCTCGTCGGTGTAGGTGTGTCCCTCGGCGGCGTTCACCCAGAGGTACACCTGCTCCGGCAGCTCCCGGCGCAGTCGTCGGGCGTGCTCCAGATGCTCGGGCAGGCCGACGATCCCCACGCTGAAGCGGATCCCGTCCGCGGCGAGTCGGAGCGCCTTGCCGAGGAACCTCTCGTACGGCGTCTGCCCCGGGTGGTAGGTGCACCACAGGGCCACCGTGTCCGGGTCCGCCTCGGACAGCCACTCCGTGCGGCAGCTCAGGTTCGTCTGGATCGCCACCCGGTCGATGTGCGGCTCGTGGGAGAGCTCGATCAGGGCCTTGCGGTACCAGGAGCGCACCAGCCCCTCGCCCCACGGCGTGAACAGCACCGAGAGCCGGTCGCCGGTCCGGTCCCGGGCCCAGGCGGTGAAACGGTCCAGGGCCGCGCGGTCGGCGCGTAGCTGTTCCGTGGAGTCGCGGCGCTTGGCGAACGGGCAGTAGGGGCAGTCGTAGTCGCAGGAGGCGAGCGGGCCCCGGTAGAGGATCGTCAGGTCCACGGGCGCCGTCACTTCAGCTCGTACGCGGCCATCGCCGCGCGGACGGCGGGGGAGAAGAACTCGGGGCCGATGGCGTCCGAGTGAGCCAGCCCCTCGGCGGACAGCTTCAGCAGGTCGGAACCCGTGTCCGCCAGCCAGCCGCGCGCGGCCAGCAGGTCCAGCTCCACGGGGAAGTCCGCGTACGGGTCCGATCCGAACCGCCGCCGGTAGTCCGCCACCGGCAGCCCCCGCGCCTGGAGCAGCGACTGCAGCAGATGGCGGCGGCGCGCCTCGTCCTCGTCGACCACCCGGCCGTGCACGGCCCGGGAGAAGTCCTCGGTGGTGGTGTAGTCGTCGATGATCGTGCGGATCTGGCTCATGTTCACCGCGTAGTCGAAGGAGTAGTGCACCGTCGACGTGTACGAACGGGCGCCGCAACCCAGGCCGATCATGCCGTCTGTCTGGCAGGCGTGATCGTCCGGGCCCTGCGGCGGGGCGTCCGCGCGGCGGAACATCCGCATGGACACCTGCTCGTAGCCGTGCGCGAGGAGGTGGTCGCGGCCCTCCCGGTAGCGCCGCAGCCGGGCCTCGTCCCACTCGCGGTCCGCGAGCGCCGGGTCGGCGTTCCGGCCGAGGCCCGTGAGCGGCCGGACGTACAGCGGATAGAGGTAGATCTCTTCCGGCCGCCAGGCGAGGGCCGCGTCCAGCGACACCCGCCAACTGGCCGCCGTCTGCCCGTCGATGCCGTAGATCAGGTCGATGTTCAGGACGGGCACGCCGGCGTCCCGGATCCGTGCCAGCGCCGCCTCCACGTCGGACCGCCGCTGCGGTCGTACGGCCGCACGCGCCTCCTCCGGCACGAAGCTCTGCACACCGAGGCTCAGCCGCGTGGCGCCCCGCTCGGCCAGCACGGACAGCCGGTCGGCGGTCGCCGTGGCCGGGGAGGCCTCGACCGACAGCGGGATCGCCCGCAGGTCGGCCCCCATGTGCCGCTCGGCGATGTCGCACAGCCGCTCCAGCTCCGCGGCCTCCAGATAGGTCGGGGTGCCACCGCCGAACGCGGCGTTCGCGAACCGCACCGGCTCCGCGTCCCCGAGCGCCTCCCGCACCGCGATCGCCTGCCGTTCGAGGGCGTCGAGATAGCGGCCGGTCAGCCCGTCGGGCGCGCCGATCCGCGTGAAGAGGTTGCAGAAGCCGCACCGCACCTCGCAGAACGGTATGTGCGCGTACAGCGACAGCGCCTGCCGTGACTCCCCGGCCCACAGCTCGGCCAGCGACGGGCCGCCGGGCAGCCTCCGGTACGCCGTCTTGTGCGGGTAGGCGTACACGTAGTGCTGGTAGGGGCGGACCAGCGGCGCGGTCACGGTCATGCGGACGGCTCCAGGAAGAAGTGGCTGTAGGGGACGGTCCACACGGCCTCGTGGCCGAGGCGGTGCCCGGTGTAACCGTCCTCGCCGTAGGTGGTCCCGTGGTCGGAGCAGACGACGGCGAAGCAGCGGCGGCGTGAACTCATCGCGGCGAAGAGCCGGCCGACGTGCCGGTCGACGTACTCCAGGGCCGCCGCGTGCGTGGCCAGGCTGTCGCCCGCCTCACGGGTGGCGCCCGGCAGGTGGAACCAGTTGGGCTGGTGCAGCGCCGAGACGTTGAGGAAGAGGAACAGCCGCCGGTCGGCGGGCAGTTCGGCCACGACCTGCTCGGCGCGGGCCACCTGGGACTCGAACGACGTCGGTGACGCGACGGAGAACTCCGGCTCCCAGTGGCTCTCCTGGAACAGGCCCGGCAGGACACTGCCGAGCGCGCCCTGCTTGTTGAAGAAGCCGACACCGCCGACACAGACCGTGCGGTAGCCGTGCGCGGCGAGCGCCGAGACCAGGTCCGGGGTGTCGAAGACGAAGGTGCGGCCCTCGGTGGTCTCGCTGCCGGCGAACCGGCCCGCGAAGAGCCGGGGATGCGGTCCCGGCGCCGCCGGGGTGGGCAGGAACCCGGCGAACATCGCATGGTGCGACGCGTAGGTGAAACTGCCGGGCGCGTGCCGCTTCTCCCAGGTGCCGCCCGGCAGCCGGGCGGCCAGGTTCGGCAGCCGGCCCTCCCGCACGAGCCGCTCCGCCACGTCGTGGCGCAGGGTGTCGAGGGTGAGCAGCAGCAGGTCGTCGCGGCCCACCACCTCGTTCATGTCGGGCGGTGGGGCGGTCGGGGAGGGCCGCTGGGCCGTGCCGGCCCGGTCAGAAGCGTGCATGGTCGTTCCTTGCCTGGGGGTGGTGCGTGGGCGTCGGGAGCATCGCGCGCCGTACCGCCGCGAGTTGTGCCGCGTAGGTGTCGAGGCCTTCCGCCGGGCCGCCCGGCAGGCCGGTCAGCCGGGGCAGCAGATCGCCGAACGCGTTGACCTCGCCCACCGTGAACCGGCGCCAGCCGATCGCCGGGAGCAGGTCCACCCCGACGGACAGCGTGTCCGGGAAGCAGGCGGCGGCCCGCTCGCAGATGTCCAGCGCCTGCCGCCAGCGGTCGCCCGCCGCGTCCACGACGGAGGTCAGATCGCCCCGTGCCCCGCCGAGATGGAGGTTGGTCATCGGGAAGCGGCTGGTGCGGACGACGGCGTGCGTGGCCCGCCCCGCCACGACCAGGACCCGTAGATCGGCGGACCGGCCCTGCGCGGACGCCTTCGGCAGCCAGCGCTCGATGTGCAGTCCGTCGGCCGCGAGGGCGTCGACGATGCCGGCGATCTGCCGCTCGTCCGAGTAGCGCCGCACCCGCAGCGAGTTGTGCAGCCGGGGCGGGGTGTACGGACCGCCGTCGGCGGCCACCTCCACCGAGGTGGTGGCCCGGAGCCGTCCGCTCGCCGACGACTCGACGGCCAGCACACCGGACGCGGAGGAGCCGTGGGCCGGTTTCACGAAGACCCGCGGCATGCCGTGGTCCCGCATCACCGCCCGTACGTCGTCCCAGCCGCGCACCGCGAGTGTGTCGCCCGAGGTGGGCGACGGCGGCACCGGGACCCCGGCCGCGTCGAGCCGGGCGTGGCACAGTCGCTTGTCGAACAGCACCGCCAGGTCCGCGGGACCGTCCAGCCGCACCCCGCCCCGCAGGGAGCCCACGGCGGCCAGGAAGCGGTCGTACCAGGTGGCCGAGCCCTCCACCCGCGTCGGGTCGTCGACGCCTCGCAGCAGCCGGTCCACCTCGGCGTTCTCACCCGGCGAGTCCAGCCGGACGATCTCGTCGTCGGCGAACTCGTGGCCGCCGTCGCGCAGCACGTCCCGCCACTCGACGATCCGTGGCGTCCCGACACCGGCCGCCTCGGCCGCCGCGACGAACAACCCGACGCGACGGTTCTCCCCGTTCCCGACGACCACCCACCTGTACGGGCCCGGCCCCGCGCCCGTCGCACCGGTCCAACCGGCCACACCGCCCCCCTTCGTCCAAGAACCCCCGCACTCCTACGTGTTCACTCGCCCACCGCGACGAACCGCCACACCGTGCCGTCCTCCTCCTCGTCCGACTCGGCGTCGTCGGGGTCGACGTCGACCTGGACGCCCTCGGCCTCCAGGGAGTCGCGCAGGCGGTCGCGTACGGCCGCGCTCAGGTAGTTGTGGTGCAGGTCCAGGGTCTTGAGGTGGGTGAGCGGCTGACCGGTGAGGAGGGCGGTCGCGCCGTCGTCGGTGAGGACGCCCATCGACACGTCCAGCACGTCGAGGCGGGCCACCACCGGGGCGGCGGCCAGGGCCGCGCAGATGTCGTCCTGCATCTCGCTGTTGCGCAGCGCCAGATGCTTGAGGGCCGGGAGCCGGGTGCCCGCGAGGATCGGCGCCAGGTCGGCCACCTCGCTGTCGCCGCCGTACTCGGAGGTGCCCAGCCACAGGTCCAGCTCGACGAGGGCCGGCAGATCGCTGCCCGCGACACCCCGGACCGCCTCCACCGGCATGCCGCCTGTCTCCACCGTCAGCGACCGCAGCCGTTCGTGCCGCAGCGCCGGGAAGACGAGCCCCTGGCCGCCGCGCACCCCGAACTCCTCCAGCTCCGGGAAGGCGTTCAGCAGCGGGCCCACATCCCCCTGGTTGATCCAGGAGATCTCGCACTCCTCCATCACGATGTCGCCGAGGAACAGCGCGCGCAGCGACGGCAGCCGGTCCTTCGCCGCGACCAGGGCCTCGATGATCTCCTCGGGCCCGTTGTCGTAGGCGTCGCTCCAGGCGCCCACCACCAGCGCCCGCACCTTCTCGGTGTCCACCGACGCCAGGAAGCGGGCGAACGCCTCCTCCCAGGCCTCCTCGCTGTCGTACGAGCCCACGCTGATGCTCCAGGCCACCGACTCGGGCGCGGGCAGGTGGGCGGCGCCCCGCGGGTCCTTCACCGACGTGGGGAAGCGGTGGACCGGCAGGTCGTGGAACTCCTCCAGATGGCTCCCGATGGTCATGCGCGCCCGCCCCTTCGCTCCAAGTCCATGGACGGATGCCGGGTCCCTGCCCGGTCCGCCCGCTGCGCACCCGGAGCACACAGCGGCGCCGGGTAGGGGAGTTCTACCAAGCCGCACTGACACCGTGTGCGGCGGACCCCTGTCCTGTGGACGAACACCCGCGCTCGCCCCGGCGAACGGCCGTGCGGGACCGATTGTCAGTGGCTGCCCCTACGGTCGTCTCGTGGCACCAGGAGTGCCCGACGGGAGGGAGACCCATGTACCGGCAAGGAGACGTCCTCATCGCGCCGTTGGCGGAGAGCGCCGTGCCCCGGGGCGCGCTCGACGCCGCGTCGGAGCCGCGCGACGGGCGTGGCCGGCTCGTCCTCGCCCTCGGCGAGGTCACCGGTCACGCGCACGCCGTGGTCGGCCCCGGCCGCCTGATCCGCGAGGCGAGCGTGTTCGGTCCGATGCTGCTGCACGTGCCGGAGGGCGCCCGCGTCGTCCACGAGGAGCACGCCGCGATCAGCCTCCCCAAGGGCTGGTACCGCGTCATACGCCAGCGCGAGTACGTGCCGGGTTCGGTGCGGATCGTCGCCGACTGACCCGTGGGGGCGCGGGGGCAGGGCGGCCGGACGTGTGGCGGCCGCAGGGGCGGGGCGGCCGTGACGGACGGCGGCCGCTGGGACAGGGATCAGGATCTTCAGGAGGAACGGCGTGACGGAACAGGCGAGTTGGCGGGCGGTGGCGGCGGCCACCGGGGCGGGCGACCGGGCGCGGACCGAGGCGGGCGTGCGGCTCGCGTACCGGCGGGCGGGGCTGGCGGAGCCCGAGCGGATCGTGTGGGCCCGCTCGCCCCTGGCGGCGGTCCGACTGCTCTCGGGAGCGGCCCCGGAGGACGGCGAGGCGCTTCCCCCGACCGGCGCGAGCGTGCGTGACGCCGTCCGCAACAGACCGGTCGCCTCCGCGCGCGCCGCGCTGCACACCCGACTGGGCCCCACCGGCTGGGGCGACCACTGGCGGGCGACCGGCGCCGACCTCTGGGAGACCACCCGGCCTCTCGTCGACCGCGTCCGCACCGGCATCGTCGAGACGATGGCCCCCACCGGCCGCAAGGAGGAGACCGGCATCCGGCTGCTCCTCCTGGACGCGGTCCTCGGCCAGAACGACGCGGCCTGGCTCGCCGCCCTCGACGCGGCCCCCGAGCTGGACGGTCTGGCGGAGGTGGCGCGCACGGCCGGCTGGTGGTGGCCGTACGAGCATGTCGCGATCGTCGCCGAACGGCCGGTGGAACTGCACCGCGATGAGGCGGGCCGGCTGGACCGCGGCGACGGACCCGCGCTCGCCTTCTCCGACGGCTTCGCCCTGCACGCCTGGCGCGGGCTGCCCGTCCCCGGTGAGTTCCTCGATCGGCTGGGCACCCTGACCCCGCAGCTGATCAGGGCCGAGGAGAACGCGGAACTGCGCCGCGTGATGCTCGAGTTCTACGGCTACGACCGCTACCTGGAGGAGTCCGGCGCACAGCCGGTGCACCGCGACGAGACGGGCGTGCTGTGGCGCATAGCCCTGCCCGGCGACGAGGACGTGGTGATGGTGGAGGTCGTCAACTCCACACCGGAGCCGGACGGCACGAGCCGCACCTACTGGCTGCGGGTGCCGCCCACCACGACCACGGCCCGGGAGGGAGTGGCCTGGACGTTCGGCCTGAGCGCCGAGGCGTACGAGCCGCTGCGACAGACCTGAGGCCCGTCGCCCCGGCGGTCACTCGAACCGTGCGGTGTCGCCCGCGCCCTTGCGGATGATCTCGGCCTCGCCGCTGGAGAAGTCGATGACGGTCGTCGGTTCCGTGCCGCAGTCGCCGGAGTCCACCACCGCGTCGACGAGGTAGTCGAGGCGCTCCTTGATCTCCCAGCCCTGCGTCAGCGGCTCCTCCTCGTCGGGCAGCAGCAGCGTGCTGGAGACGAGCGGTTCACCCAGCTCCGCGAGGAGCGCCTGGGCCACCCGGTGGTCGGGGATGCGCACACCGACGGTCTTCTTCTTGGGGTGCAGCAGCTTGCGGGGCACCTCCCTCGTCGCGGGGAGGATGAAGGTGTAACTGCCCGGTGTCGACGCCTTCACGGCACGGAACACGTCGTTGTCGACGTGCACGAACTGGCCCAGCTGCGCGAAGTTCTCGCACACCAGGGTGAAGTGGTGACGGTCGTCGAGCTGCCGGATCGTACGGATCCGCTCGATGCCGTCACGACTGCCCAGCTGGCACCCGAGCGCGAAGCAGGAGTCCGTCGGATACGCGATGAGCCCACCCTGACGAATACTGTCGGCCACCTGCCCGATGGCACGCGGCTGAGGATTGTCGGGGTGCACGTCGTAGTACTTGGCCATTGACCGAGCTTATGCCCACGAGCGGCGCACGGCCGTCGATGGGGCCGCAGGCCCCTGTCGAGGGGCGCGGGGAACTGCGCGACCAGCCACGGACGAGCCGCAGCTCGACCACGGTCCGCAGTTCCCCCCGCCCGTCAGCGGAGCGCTACGCGCCACTCGCGCGCAGCATGTCCTCACGCTCGACGATCTTCACGCGCTCACGGCCCTGCGGCTCACCCAGCGCCTTCTCGGCGGCGTCGAGCTTGTACCAGCCCTCCCACGTGGTGAAGCGCACGTTCCGCTCCGCCAGGAACGCGTCGACGGCCTCAGGGGCGGGCGCGGACGGCTCGTGCAGCCGCCCGTTCGCGAAGTCGTCCAGGAGGTTGGAGACGGTCTCGTTGGCGTCGCCCTTGGTGTGCCCGATGAGGCCCACCGGACCGCGCCGGATCCAGCCGGTGACGTACGTCGACTGCAGGTGCGCGCCGGTCTCCTCGATGACCCGGCCGCCCTCGTCGGGGACGGTGCCCGAGTCGACGTCCCAGGGCAGCTTGGGCAGCTTGTCCGAGAGGTAGCCGACCGCGCGGTAGACGCCGGTGACGTCCCAGTCCTTGAACTCGCCGGTGCCCTTGACGTTGCCGGTGCCGTCGAGGGCGGTGCGCTCGGTGCGCAGGCCGACGACCTTGCCGTCCTCGCCGAGGATCTCGGTGGGCGACTCGAAGAAGTGCAGGAACAGCTTGTGCGGGCGGTCGCCGATGTCGCGGATCGCCCAGTTCTCCAGGGTCTTGGCGACCATGTCGGCCTGCTTGTTGCCGCGCCGGGTCGCGATGGAGCCCTCGTCGTAGTCGATGTCCTCGGGGTCGACGATGACCTCGATGTTGGGGGAGTGGTCCAGCTCCCGCAGCTCCATCGGGGAGAACTTCGCCTGCGCGGGGCCGCGGCGGCCGAAGACGTGGATCTCCAGCGCCTTGTTGGCCTTCAGGCCCTCGTAGACGTTGGCCGGGATCTCGGTGGGCAGCAGCTCGTCGGCGGTCTTGGCGAGGATCCGGGCGACGTCGAGCGCCACGTTGCCGACACCGAGGACGGCGACCTTCTCGGCCTCCAGGGGCCAGGTGCGCGGGACGTCCGGGTGGCCGTCGTACCAGGAGACGAAGTCGGCCGCGCCGTAGGAGCCGTCGAGGTCGATGCCGGGGATGTCGAGCGCGCGGTCGGCCGTCGCGCCCGTGGAGAAGATCACGGCGTCGTAGAACGCGCGCAGATCGTCCAGGTTGATGTCCGTCGGGTAGTCGACGTTGCCGAAGAGGCGGATCTGCGGCTTGTCGAGCACCTGGTGCAGGGCGGTGATGATGCCCTTGATGCGGGGGTGGTCGGGGGCCACGCCGTAACGGATCAGTCCGAACGGGGCGGGCATCCGCTCGTAGAGGTCGATGGACACACCGGGCTCGGTGGCGACGTCGGACTTCAGCAGCGCGTCGGCGGCGTAGATCCCGGCGGGTCCGGCTCCGACAATGGCTACCCGCAGAGGGCGGGGCATGTTCAGGTTCCCTTCGAGCGGAAGAAAAGCTTCTCGCCGGCAACCCTAAACTAAGGTAACCCTTACCAGGTACGCGGGTCGGGTCTATGACCTCATAAAGCGATCTTATGCCATGCGGGGGAATGGCCGACGGCCGGGGATCCCTCCCTCACGTGATGTGTTTGCCTCGGCGGTGAACGGCAACGCGGTTTCCATGACTCAGCCGAACAAGGACCCGAACCAGAACTCCGCGTCCGCCGAGACGACCGCTGCCAAGGCCCGTCGGACCGCCGGCAAGGCGACGGCACCGGCCACCGCGTCCGCGAAGACGGCCGCGGTCAAGATGGACGGCGCGACGTCGTCCGCCAAGGCCGGGGCCGGACACGCGGCCGACGCGGCCAAGCGCGCCGCCGACAGCACCAACAGTGCCGTGCACAGCGCCGTGAAGGGTGTCGAGGCGGGCCGCCAGGCGGTGGTGCAGGCCTCCGGCCAGGTGGCCGCCACCGCGAAGACCGCGATGACCGTGATCGCCCACCGCAAGCTCGTCGCCGCCGGTGTGGGCGCGGGCCTGACCGCCCTGACGGCGGCCTCCTACGCGGTCGGCCGCCGCTCCGGCCGCCAGGTCCAGGGCCCGATCACCCGGCTCACCGGCGGTCGTATCTGACCTGCCTCGACCTGCCTGCGGGGGTCGTCCGGCGCGCGGCGCCCGACGACCCCCGCAGGCTGTCCTACCAGCGGCTTTCCACCTGCTCCTTGATCCGGCGGTCGTACAGCTCCCGGATCGCGGTGAGCGTCTCGCCGGACAGCTCCGGCAGCGCGGCGGCCGACGCGTTGGCGCGCGCCTGCTCGGGCGTGCGGGCCCCCGGGATGACCGTCGTGACGCCCGGCAGCTGGATGATCCAGCGCAGCGCCAGCTGGGCCGGGGAGAACCCCTCGGGGGCGAGCGCGGCGAACTCGACGGCCGCCTCCACGCCCGTGCCGTAGTCGACACCGGAGAAGGTCTCGCCCTGGTCGAAGGACTCGCCGTGCCGGTTGTAGGTGCGGTGGTCGTTCTCCGGGAAGACCGTGTCCTTGGTGTACTTGCCGGACAGCAGTCCCGAGGCCAGCGGGACGCGCGCGATGATCCCGACCCCCGCCTCCGCGGCCGCCGGGAGGACCTCCAGGAGCGGCTTCATCCGGAACGGGTTGAGGATGATCTGCACGCTCGCCACGTTCGGCCGGGCGATCGCCGTCAACGCCTCGGCGCAGGTCTCCACGCTGACGCCGTACGCGGCGACGCGCTCCTCCTCGACCAGGGTGTCGAGCGCGTCGAACACCTCGTCGGAGGAGTAGACCGGCGTGGGCGGGCAGTGGAGCTGGACCAGGTCGAGGCGGTCCACGCCGAGATTGCGGCGGGAGCGGTCGTTCCAGGCCCGGAAGTTGTCGAGGACGTAGTTCTCGGGGATCTGCTCCACACGACGGCCCATCTTCGTCGCGACGAGGACATGCAGATCGGGCCTGCTCCGCAGGAACGTGGCGATGGTCTGCTCGCTGCGCCCGTCGCCGTAGACGTCGGCCGTGTCGAAGAAGGTCACCCCCGACTCGGCCGCGGTCTCCAGCACCGCGAGGGCTTCCTTGTCGTCGACGTCTCCCCAGTCGGCGCCCAGCTGCCATGTGCCGAGACCGACCACGGACGCGTGCTGACCCGACCTACCGAATGCGCGTTCTTCCATGGCGGCAGTCTGTCACCTGTTCCCGGTGGTCAGTGCGGGAAGGCGCGCGGCTGGCGCTGCCGGGGCAGTTCGTCGCGGAACTCGGCGACGACCGAGCTGATCTGCCGGGTGAGTTCGGTCTTCTCCAGCCGGTCGAGGTACAGGTTGCGGCGGGCCAGGCCGACCGCGTCCACGCAGAAGTACAGCGCCATCAGCGGGTTCACGAACAGTTCGCTGTTCCGGGTCCGCTCGGTGAACCGGACGTCGCCGAACTCGCCCCGCACGGCCGCCGCGACCGAGCCGTTGACGATGCTCGGATGGGTCGGCGTGGCCCGCTGGGCGTGCGCCACCGCGTCCAGGTAGAGGGTGCCCTCGCGGCTGTCGCGGGGCAGCGAGAACGCCCCCAGATAGGCGCCGTCGCGGTCGAGCGCGGCCAGGTTCTCCAGGACCAGCGCGTGATTGACCCCGTGATAGGCGTCCACGCCGAAGCCCAGGCAGGCCACCAGCCGCTCCGGCACCTCGTCGAGACCGGCGACGGCACCCAGGCTCGCCATGTCCTCCTCCGGCGTCCCGAGCCCGTGTTCGTCGCCGCGCATGAGGATGTCGGTGCCGCCGTCGACCAGGACGAGGGCGTCCACCCCGCCCAGATGTTCGAGGAGCGCGCGATAGGCCGCCCGCAGGGGCGCCACACCCGTACGTGACAACGCGTACACGGTGCTCGCCATCCCGTGCAGGTCGAGCCATTCCGCGAGGGTGCGCTCGGGGAAGTAGTCGCCCCGGAAGGCGGTGTCGGGGCCCACCGCCGCGACGTCCTGCTCCAGCCACACGTCGAGGCTCAGACCGTACAGATCGGCGAAGGAGAGATTGGCGAGATGGACCTCCTTGCCCGCCGACCGCAGAGCGAGGGCCAGCGGCAGCCCGGCGTAGACGTCGAAGCCGCCACCGGCGCCGGCTATGAGCACACGCCGCGCGTCGCGCAGCCGTGTGAAGAACGGGGGTTGCTGGAGGGAGAACACCGGGGGAAGTTAGCAGGGTGGAGCAGGGGGCGCGCACGATTTACGCGGGCCGGGCCACCGGCTACCGTACCGGTCAGTAACCGGACCGCACCGGGCCGGACCGGACCGCAGGAGGCCCCCATGCCGCAGCTCGAAGTCGACGGCGCCGCGCTGACGTACGACGACGAGGGCCCCCGCGAGGGCGACGGGGTGCCCCTGGTGTTCGTCCACGGCTGGACCGCCAACCGCCACCGCTGGGACCACCAGGTCGCGCACTTCGCCCAGAAGCGGCGCGTGATCCGGCTCGACCTGCGCGGGCACGGCGAGAGCGGCGGCGCCGGGGTGCGCACGATCGAGGAGCTGGCGTCGGACGTGCTCGCCCTCCTCGATCATCTGGAGATCGAGCGGTTCGTCCTGGTCGGCCACTCCATGGGCGGCATGATCTCCCAGACCATCACCCTCGCCCACCCCGAGCGGGTGGAACGACTGGTGCTGGTCAACTCCATCGGACGCATGGCCTACAGCCGGGGCCGCGGCCTGCTGATGGCGGCCTCCACCCGCGTCCCGTTCAAGCTGTTCGTCGCCGCCAACATCCAGCGCGCCTTCGCGCCCGGCTACCCCCGCGAGGAGATCCGGGAGTACATTCGCGCCTCCGCCGCCACCCCGCGCGAGGTCGTGATGACCCTGTACGGCGCCATGCGCGCCTTCGACGTCCTCGACCGCCTCGGCGAGGTCAGCACCCCCACCCTCCTCGTCCACGGCTACCACGACATCCAACTGCCCGTCGCCCAGATGCTCCGCATGGCCAAGGCCTACCAGGACGCCGAGGTGCGGATCCTGGACGCGGGCCACGAACTCCCCGTGGAGAAGCCGGCGGAGCTGACCGCCACCCTGGACCGCTTCCTCACCGGCTCCCGGGTCTGAGCCCGCCGCCGACGAGCGCCCCGCCCCCGCGGGGGCTCGGTGGCGGCCGCGTCAGCCGGTCAACTGTCCTTCGGCGGAGGCCAACAGCTCCGTCACGCGCAGTGCGAACGCGGCGTCGCACGGATGCGGACGACCACCGCGGGCTGCTGCCAGCAGTGCGTCCCCCGCCCGCACGAGAGCCGGTACGGCCCCCTCGTCGGTCGTGGGCAGCACGGTCGTCCCGGTCCGGCCCCGCAGCTCGACCGTCGCGCCGGACGCCGCGGGCGGGGCGGTGAGGCTGAGGGTGAGGGTGCTGGACGCCCCGCCGGTGTGCAGCAGCACCAGATGGACCGTGTCCTTGGGCCCGCGCACGGCGGCGGCCACCTTCTCCACGTCCCCGAGGACCGGCAGCAGCACGGACAGGGCGTGCGGGCCCACGTCCCACAGGCCGCCCTTCTCCCTCCGCCACGGCGAGTCCGCGAAGGGGCTGTCGCTCTCGCCGTCGAACAGCGACCCGAACCACTCCGCCCGCCCCGTGAACCAGCCCTCACGGGCGGCCTGTTCGGTGATCCACGCGTCGATCGCCGTCTGGAACCGGGCGGTGAAGAACACGACCGAGGCGACCCCGGCCTCCTCGACCGCCCGGACGACGGCCCGCCCCTCCTCGACGTCCGTCGACAGCGGCTTGTCGAGCAGCAGATGACAGCCCGCCCGGGCCGCGCGCACCGCGAGCGGCGCCTGGACGGAGGGCGGCAGGGCCACGGCGACCGCGTCCACGTCCGCGAACAGGGCGTCGACGTCCTCGTACACGGCCACGCCGCCGTGCCGGTCGGCCAGTTCCTTGGCTGCCTCCGGGCGCCTGCCCCACACCCCCGCGAACTCCAGCTCCTGGTGCGCGCTCAGCGCGGGGGCGTAGGCCATCTCGGCCCACGGTCCGGTTCCGAGCAGTCCTGTACGCATGCTCCGGTTCACTCCTCGTGCGTTGGGTGGGATGTCCTTCGAAGCCCCTCGGGGTCTCCGGGGAGCGTCGGTCCGACGGCCGTCAGGGCAGCGCCTGTTCGGTCCAGATCGTCTTGCCCGTGGGGGAGTAGCGGGTGCCCCACCGCTGGGTGAGCTGGGCGATCAGATACAGGCCCCGGCCGCCCTCGTCGGTCGTGGCGGCGTACCGCAGATGGGGCGAGGTGTGACTGCTGTCGGTGACCTCGCAGATCAACTGCCGGTCGTGGATGAGGCGGACCCGGATGGGGCCGCCGCCGTACCGGATGGCGTTGGTGACCAGCTCGCTGAGGATCAGCTCGGTGGTGAACTCCAGCTCCTCAAGGCCCCACTCGGCCAGCTGCCGGGTGGCCTCGGAGCGCGCCCGGCGCACCGCGGCCGGGTCGCCGGGCACCTCCCACTCGACGACACGGCCCGTGTCCAGCGCCTGGGTGCGGGCGACGATCAGGGCGATGTCGTCGCTCGCCCGGCTCGGCGGCAGTGCGTCGAGCACGGCCTCGCAGGTCCCCTGCGGCGAGGTGTCGGCCCCCGCCAGCGCGGCGCGCAGCAGTTCGAGGCCGTCGTCGATGTCCCGCTCCCGGTCCTCCACGAGACCGTCGGTGTAGAGCACCATGCGGCTGCCCTCGGTGAGGTCCAGCTCGGCCGTCTCGAAGGGCAGCCCGCCGAGACCGAGCGGCGGACCGGCCGGCACCTCGGGGAAGTCGACCGTGCCGTCGGGCCGGGCCACCGCCAGCGGCGGATGCCCGGCGCGGGCGACGGTGCAGCGCCGCGACACCGGGTCGTAGATCGCGTACAGGCACGTCGCCCCGGTGATCGGGGCGTTGCCGTCGAGGACCGCCTCGTCCTGGTCGATCCTGCTGACCATCTCGTCCAGCAGCCCCAGGATCTCGTCCGGCGGCAGGTCCAGCGCGGTGAAGTTGTGCACCGCCGTGCGCAGCCGCCCCATCGTGGCCGCCGCGTGCAGACCGTGACCGACGACGTCGCCCACGACGACGGCGACCCGGGTGCCGGACAGCGGCAGGACGTCGAACCAGTCGCCGCCCACCCCGGCCTGCGCGGGCAGGTAGCGGTAGGCGACGTCCAGGGCGCTCTGCTCGGGCAGGTGGCGCGGCAGCAGACTGCGCTGCAGGGTCTCGGCCATCGTGTGCTCGCGGGTGTAGCGGCGCGCGTTGTCGATGGAGACCGCCGCGCGGGCCACCAGCTCCTCGGCGAGCGCCACTTCCTCCTGGTCGAACGGCTCGGGCTTCTCCGAGCGCCAGAAGTTGGCGACCCCCAGCACCAGCTGGCCCACCCGCAACGGCACGGTGATCAGCGAGTGGATGCCGTACTCGACGACCTGCGCGGACCGTTCGAGGTCCTGGGCCCGCCAGCCGGGCGCCCGGCTGAGGTCGGCCACCAGGGTCGAGCTGCCGCTGTCGATGCTGCGGGCCTGGGGCGAGGAGGGGACCAGGTCGATCCGCTCGCCCACCTTGTACAGCGGCGCGTCCTCGCGGATCCCGCTGCTCGCCGTACGGCGCAGTGTGGTGGCCGTCGCGGGCTCGTCGCCGCTGAGCGCCGCCGGGGCCAGGTCCACGGTGACGAAGTCCGCGAACCGGGGGACCGCCACCTCCGCCAGCTCCTCGGCGGTGCGCGTCACGTCCAGGCCGGTGCCGACGCCCACCCCGGCGTCGTAGAGCAGCCTCAGCCGCTCCCGGGCGGCCTCCGCGCGGCCCGAGAGGGCGCGCAGCTCGGTGGAGTCGCGGAGCGTGGCGACGCTGCCGGAGGGCTCGCCCTGCAGATCGGTGGGCCGCTGGTTCACCGCCAGCAGCCGGTCGCCCACCAGGTGCACCTCGTCGTTGGCGACCCGGCCCGAGGCCAGCAGCTCCGCCATGGGTGCTTCGAGACCCAGGGCGTGGACGTCCTGCCCCTCCGCGTCCGCGGGCAGGTCCAGCAGGCGGTGCGCCTCGTCGTTGGCGAGCAGGAGCCGGCCCCCGCCGCCGACGATGATCACGCCCTCCCGCACGGCGTGCAGCACCGCGTCGTGGTGCTCGTACATCCTGGTCATCTCCGACGGGCCGAGCCCGTGGGTCTGCCGCAGCAGCCGTTTGCTGACGAGCGCCGTGCCCGCCGTGGCCAGGGCGAGGGCCGCCGCGGCGGCGGCCAGCACGAGGGGCAGCTGCTGCTCGGCCACCCCGCCCACGTTCTCGGTGGTGATCCCGGCCGAGACCAGGCCCACCACCTTGCCGTCGGGGTCCTTGATCGGCACCACGGCCTGGACCAGCGGACCGAGGGTGCCGGTCACCTCCTCGGTGAACGACTCGCCCTTCAGCGCGGGCTCGATGGTGCCGACGAACTGCTTGCCGATGCGGTCCGGCTTCGGATGGGTGTAGCGGATCCCGTCGGTGTTCATCACGACGATGAAGTCCACCCCGGACTGGACCCGGGCGGCCTCGGCCCTCGGCTGGAGCACCGCCGTGGGATCGGGGGAGCTCAGCGCCTCCCGGGTGCCCGGCGCGTTGGCGAACGTCTCCGCCACGGCCAGCGAACGGTTGTGCGCCTCCTTGGAGCTGTCGTGCCGTACCTGCAGGACCAGCGCCACCACGGCCGACACGACCAGGACCAGCACGATCACGACCTGCAGCAGGAACACCTGTCCGGCGACACTGCGCCCGCTCAGCGCCGAGCGCAGTCCCGAGAGCGGGCCCCAGCCGTGTCCCGACTCCCCGGTCGCGCCGCCGTCCGATCCGTGCGGTACCCGCCGGGCACGGTGGTCCCGGCCCTGCGCAGGCCGACCCTGGGGACGGCGGGTCGACTGAGAGCGAGATCGACCCAGGAGACGGACCATGTGCCCATGTCTACACTGCCCCGCGCCCCGAGGCGAGAGGGGGTGGCGCCCTGCCCGGACCGGCGCCCTCGACCGCTCGGCGGGGAGAGCGCTTGCTACCCCTTTGACCATATGTGATGCCCTGCTACCTGTCGGATTCCTGTGAATCTGCGAGGCGCTTGAACACATCGCGGTCCGGCTCCGTATAAGGCTGGGGTTTTTCATGCCCGGACCCGACGACGACGTTGTAGGAGCTATCCGTGGGACGCACCACCAGGCGCAGACGCCCGTCCGGAGCGCGGCGCGCGACCTCTGCCGCGATCGCGCTGATCCTGGGCGGAGGCGGTCTCGTGGCCGTCAATGTCTACGCGTCGGCCACCGAGGACGGTTCGCCCGACGACGTGGTCGAGCGGGTCGGCTCCGCCGCCGGCACCATCGACTGCCCGGACGTCGGCAGCGAGCTGACGGAGGTGCCCGAGGGGGCACGGGAAGGCGTCGACCAGGAACTCGCGGCCCTGGACCAGCAGATAGCCGAGGCCTACCAGCGGCTGCAGAACTCCGTCCAGGCCCAGCAGCAGGACAGCGGGTTCGCCGACAACGCGATCATGAACCCGTTGAAGGAGAAGCGGGCGGCGACGATCGAGCGGATCGCGATCGCCATCGACCGCGTCGGGGACCGCCCCGAAGGGCTCGACGCCCTCGCCGCCTGCGAGCTGCGCCCCGCCGAGGAGCAGAACACCGGCCAGGACGGCGGTCAGAACGGCGGAGAGCAGGACGGCGGGGAACAGGACGGCGCCGGCCAGGACGACGGCGGTGACCAGGACCAGGGCGGTCAGGGTGACCAGCAGGGCGGGCAGGGGCAGCAGGGCAACGGCGGTCAGGCCGGCAACGGGCCCGTGGCCGCGGACTACGCCGACATCAGGTCCGTCCAGCCGAACGCCGGGAACGGTGGCGGGCAGAACGGCTCCACCGGCACCTTCAGCACCGACTGCGGGGTGAACGCGGGCGGCTTGTTCAACTCGGACAACGTCATCGTCGCCCCCGGCGTCTCCAACGGCGCGCACCACTTCCACGACTACGTCGGCAACCAGGGCAACAACGCGTTCGCCAGTGACGAGGACCTCGCCGCCGCCGACACCAGCTGTGAGAACCCGGGCGACCGGTCGTCGTACTTCTGGCCCGTGATCCGTCTGCAGAACGGCACCGCCGAGCAGGACGCCAACGCGCCCGGCGGCGGCATCGAGGGCAACGCCGGTGAGATCGTGACGCCCAAGGAGGTCACGATGACCTTCGTCGGCAGCCCGCGGGGCGACGTCGTGGAGATGCCGCGTCTGCTGCGCATCATCACCGGCGACGCCAAGGCCTTCATCAACGGCCCGGCCAACGCCAACGCGTCCTGGAGCTGCACCGGCTTCGAGGACCGGCAGCTGAAGGACAAGTACCCGCTCTGCCCCTCCGGCAGCGACGTCGTACGCACCTTCAAGTTCCAGAGCTGCTGGGACGGCCGCAACATCGACAGCGCCAACCACCGCACCCATGTGGCCTTCGCCGCCGCGGACGGCAGTTGCGCGGCCGGGTTCAAGGCCATCCCGCAGCTGGTCCAGCGCATCGTCTACGACGTCGACGCCCCGAGCCTCCAGGACGGCGGCCGTACGACTCCGCTGTTCGCCGTGGACTCCTTCCCCGAGCAGCTCCACAAGGCCGTCACCGATCACGGCGACTTCATCAACGTCTTCGACGAGGACCTGATGCGGGCGATGGTGGACTGCATCAACGACGGCCGCGAGTGCGACGCGGCCGACCTCGGCGGCGACCAGGGTGACGGCGGGGACCAGGGGAATGGCGGCGACGAAGGGAACGGCGGCAACCAAGGGGACGGCGGCGACGAAGGGAACGGCGGCGACCAGGGGCAGGAACCCGGCCAGGGCCAGGACGACGGCCAGGACCAGGACCAGGACCAGGGTCAGGGTCAGGACCAGTCGGGCAACGGTCAGGGCGACGGCGGTGACCAGGGGCAGGACCAGGACGAGAACACGGCCGAGCCCAGCGAGACCGCTCAGGCACCCGGTGGCGCGGACGACCAGGCGAACCAGGGCGGCGACAAGGAGCCCCAGGTCCTCAGCTCGGTGAAGGCGACCCAGCGCGGCAACACCGGCGCCGACGCCGACGCCGGCGACGAGGGCGCGGACGACGCCGGGGACGTCGGCGACGCGGCCGCGACCCCCGAGCAGACGCCCGCGGCGAACGTGCCGTCGGCCGCCGGGCAGCCCGGCGCACAGGGGTCCGGGTCGGCGACGGGCAGCCTCGCCGAGACCGGTTCGCAGCTGTGGCCCGCGATGATCGGCGGCGTGGCCGTGCTCGCGGGTGTCGTACTGCTGCGCAGGGTGCGGCGCGGGAACTACTGATCCGTACCGCCGACGGATGCGGTTGCCGCCGGGCGACGTCGCGGCGGCCGCCGTGGTCCTCGCCCAGGCGGCCCCCGCTCGCCGCGCCCCCGATTCCGCCCCGGCGACGGGGAACACCTCGCCCGCCGGGCGAACCGGAAGGTGACCCCGGTGCGTCAACCAGCTGTGGGGCCGGTAGTTTTCACGCACCCACCGACGGTGCGACCGATGCTTTCGCGCCAGCTCCAGGGCGGTGGTCACGAAGTGAAATCGATCTCTGCCTGCGCCCGAGAATCACCTGTCGCGGCATCGAGATTCGGCCGTACACTGACAATTCGTAAGCATGCGGGTGGAGTTGACGGGGGGATCCGAGATGTCCGGGGATCAGTACGGTGTAAGAGACCAGGACGGGTGGAGTCACAGCTTCGTCGTGCCGCCGATGCCGTCGGCGCCGCCCCCCGGCCCCGCGGACGGCTGGCGGGCCGTCGGGGTGGGCCTGCTGAACCTCAGCGGTCTGGGGCTCGGCTACGCGCTGATGCGCCGCCCGCTGCTCACCCTGCTCTGCTGGGCGGCCACCGGGCTGCTGCTCTTCTCGGTCCTGCCGGCCGACCCTGACGGCGTCTCGGGCACCACCCTGACCGTCTACGGCCTCTTCCTCCTCCTCGCGGCCGCCCACGGCGCCTTCCTGGGCCTGCGCAACCGCCTGGTGTGGCCCGCGAAGTCCCCGCTGGCCATCGTGCTCGGCGTCCTCCTCCTCGGCGTACCCGTCGCGAGCGGTCTGCTGTACGAGACCGCGCGGAAGGAAGCCGTCGAGGAGATGCTCCTGGACCGGCTGGCGAAGGCCGACGAACTCGTGGACAAGGCCTCCGGCGAGTCCTTCTCGACGACCCAGTCCGAGTACCGCAGGGCGCTCTCCGCCTACGACGACCTCAGCACCGACCACCCCGACTCCCGGGCCGCGGAGAAGGTGCCGGACCGGCTGAAGACCTTCTACACGGCGGTCGGCGCCCCGTACGAGAAGCAGCAGTACTGCGAGGCGGTCGCTCCCCTCGAATACCTGCGGACGGTCCCACAGACCGTGAGCAAGCAGGATCTCGGCTCGCTGGCCGGCTGGCCCGACGACCGGCTCGCCACCTCGCTGTACGAGTGCGCCTCGGAAAGCCTGGAGGGCGACACCGAGGGCTGGCAGGACCAGTTCAGCGACCTCCTCACCACGTTCCCCGACTCCGATCAGGCGGCGAAGGTCGGACCCGACGTCGAGGCGGCCGTCGACAAGGCGGTCAAGGCCGTCGGCGGGGACGACCCGTGCACCGCCGTGGACCAGCTGGAGACGCTCGGCTCCCAGGTCAAGGCGCTGCCGGGGGAGAAGGCCGGAGTGGCCGACGCCCTCACCGCCGCCTCGGGGAAGGCCGAGAACGCCGCCTCCGCGGGTGTCTACACCTGCGGTGTCGACCAGTACAAGGACGGTGAGTTCGCCGAGGCGGTGACGTCGATGAACGACTTCGTCGACGCCAACAAGAACCACAAGAACGCGCCGCGCGCCAAGAAGATAGCGATCGCCGCCGAGATCGCGCAGGAGGTCCCGGAGGCGGGCAAGAAGCTGCCCACCACCCGGACCGGCGGCAGCATCTCCGTCACGGTCAAGAACGACAGCCCCGACGAGATCCAGGTCATGTACACCGGCCCGGTGACCGGCACCTTCACCCTGAAGGGCTGCTCCACCTGCACCAGCTACGACTGGAGCAGCACCCTGGTCTCCAGCTTCAAGCCGTGCAGCGGCAACGACAAGTATCCGCAGCGCACGATCAGCCTGCCGGTCGGCACCACGTACTTCCTGCACAAGCCGAAGGGCGACAACGCCTCCAGCGCCGCCTCCGACACGGCCAAGCTGGAGTCCGGCTACATCTACACAGAGTGCGCCTACGTGACCTCGGGCTACGGGCTGAACTCCTGACACGCACCCGGGCACGGTGACCGAGGGCCGCGGCGGCTCAGCCCCTGCGGCCCTCCACCCACCCGGCGACCTCGTCCAGGTCCTTCGCGATGGCCCTGCGTACGGCGCGGGCGCCGATGGGGCCCATGACCCTCGCGAGCAGACCCGCCACGGAGCCGGTCGGCCGGGCGGAGAACGTCATCAGGACCGTCGTCGACTCCGGCCCGTCGGCCCGCAGCACCCACTCCGAGACATAGCGGGAGCCGTGCGACTCGGCCTCCACCACATAGCGCTCGGGCGGCTCGCTGACGGTCACCCACATCTCCTCGGTGGCGTCCTTGCCGAACATACGACGGGTCTCCCGCCACCGGGTGCCCACCCCGAAGCCCCCGTCCGTGAGGACCTCGACCCTCGTGACACCGCTGAGCATCCGTTCCATACCGCCGAGGTCCGTCAGGGCCTCCCACACCCGGCCCTGGGAAGCGGCCACCCGGCGCTCGACGACGACACTTCTGCTGGTCATGCCTCCCATGAAAGCACCGGGCACCGGCGTCCGCCCCAGGACGGCCACCGGGCCGGCGCCCGCCCCGGCCCGCGCGCCAGGTTCCGTAACCAGGGTGCGTAGTTCTACGGACGACCGGGCGGGAGGGGTTCTGCGAGGGTTGGATCTTCAGGTGCGGCCGGGTTCCGTGCGGCCGCATGGAAGGGATCCGGCCGTGGGTATCCCTCCTCCACGCGTTCGACCACGACATCCCTCCGCCCCGCCCCGCGGCCCCGTGGGGCGACCCGGCTCCGCCGCCGCACCCCGTCCACCACGACCGAGGAGAACCCGATGACCGAACGCCCCGAGGGTGCGCCGCCACAGCCACAGCCGCAGGACCAGCCGTCCGCGTCCCCGCCCGGGCAGGCCCCGCCGCAGACACCCACCCAGGCCGAGATACCCGCCCAGCCGGCACCGGCCCCGGCCCAGAACCCGGCTCCGGCTCCGGCGCAGGCCCAGGCACCTACGCAGGCGGCAGTCCCGAGCGCCTACCCCTACCCGAACCCGCAGTCCCCGGCGCCGCACCCCCAGCCCCCGGCCGGCTACGGCCCTCCGGTCGCCGCCACGACCGCCCAGGCCAACCCGTACGGCCAGCCGCCGGGTGGCTACCCGTCCGGTGGCTACCCGCCGGGCGGCTACCCGCCCCTCGGGGCACCGCCCGCCACCGGTGCCGGGGGGCGTGCCGTGCTGTGGGCACTGGTCGGCGCGGCGGTGGCCTCGGCCGCCTGGGCCGGCGGGGTCTTCCTGCTCGGCAAGGACGACACCGAGGCGGACCTGCGCGGCTACCGGGCCAAGTCGGACATCTGCCCGTCGGTGGACTACTCGTCGTTCAAGAACGAGTACCCGGAGGAGGACGACGCCCCGGTCAACAACTCCCTGAAGCACGCGGCCATCGACCAGAGCTACTGCAGCATCTCCCTCAAGGAGTCCTCATCCTCCACCATCTCCGACGCGTACTTCTCGGTCCAGATGGACCTGCACAAGAAGACCGACCCGGGCCCCGAGTTCACCGCCCTGTGGTCCGAGTACGACCAGCGCTACGACGACTACGAGGTCGAGAAGGTCGACGGCTTCGGCGACGAGGCGTACCTCATCACCGAGGACACCACCTCGGGCGACGACACCAGCGGCAGCCGGTCGGCCACCCTCGCGGTGCGCGACGGCTGGATGACGTACGAGATGCGGTGGAGCGCCTACGGCTCCAGCTACGACAACGTGAGCATGCCGGACGTCGACGAGGTCGTGGAGTGGCTCAAGAACGACACGAACGCGACCTTGGACAACCTGCGGGAGTCCGACGGGATCTGACGCGGACGGAGGCGGGGCGTGTCGCGCCACCGCCTCCGCTCCCTCGCGCACCCGGACCGGCTCAGTCCCCCTTCGCCTTCGCGTAGTCCTGGGCCATCTGGCCGGCGAAGTCGTACAGCAGGCACTGCTCGTCGCCCACGACCCACGCGTCGTGTCCCGGCGGACACACGAAGGTGTCGCCCGGTCCGACCTCGCCCTCGCCGCCGTCGTCCATACGGATGTGCATGCGTCCCTGGACCACGTAGCCGTTGTGGTGGACCTGGCAGCTCTCCGTGCCCGCGATGGGGGCGACGGACTCCGACCAGCGCCAGCCCGGCTCGAACGTGGCCACGGCGAAGTCGAGCCCGGTGAGGTGCACGGCCTCCAGGTGACCCCGGGGGAAGTCGCGCCGCTCGTCCGGCTTCTCGACCGACTTGATCTCCAGCATGACGGCTCCTTCCGTTCCGTCCCACCCCCCTCATCGTCCGCCTGTCAAGCCGGGGCCGCCAACCGGGGGACCGGCTCCCTCCTGAGGTGCCGGGCCACCGGCGCCGTCGTGTAATGAGGGCCGGAGATCGCTTCCGCGTGGGAGAGACGATGCGCTCAGGTCGTACCGCTGGGAAGGGCGAGGCCGAGGCCGCCGGGGGCGTGCTGCGGCGGCTCGGCGAGTGGTGCGCCCGGCACTTCGTGATCGTCGTCGTCGCCTGGCTGGTCGCCCTCGCGGCGGTGCAGGTGCTGAACCGGTCCTACGGCGGCGACTACTCGGACAACTTCTCCCTGCCGGGCGTGCAGTCCCAGAAGGGCCTGGACGTGCTCAAGGAGCACGATCCGGCCGCCGGCGGCTACGGCAGCCAGATCGTCCTGCACGACGAGGACAAGGCGCTGACCTCGCTCGGCTCCCAGATGTCCGAGACGGTCGACGACCTGCAGAAACTGCCGCACGTGCTGTCCGTCCAGAACCCGCTGGACGCGTCCTCCGGCCAGTCGTCGCAGTCGTCGGGCCAGTCGCAGCAGCCGAACGTCGGCCCCCTGTCCTCCGACCAGAAGACGGCGTACATCACGATCCGCTTCGACGTGCAGCCCTCCACCCTCGGGGACGGCTATCTCGACGGCGTGGACGACTCGGTCCAGCCGCTGCGGTCGGCGGGCGCCGAGGTCGAGTACGGCGGACCGCTCGGCGAGCTGGCCCGTCCCGCCGCCGACGACCGGGTGAGCGAGCTGATCGGCTTCGCGGTCGCGATCGTCGTCCTGCTGGTCGGCTTCGGCAGCGTCATCGCCGCCGGACTTCCCCTGGTGACCGCGTTGCTGAGCGTCATCGGCGGCCTCGCCTGTCTCGGTCTCCTGGCCGCCGCGTTCACGTTCGCGACCGTCTCGCCGACCCTGGCGACGATGATCGGAATCGGTGTCGGCATCGACTACGCGCTGTTCCTGAGCACCCGTCACCGGCAGAACCTCATGGACGGCGACGACCCGGTACGGGCGGCCGGCCGCGCCGCCTCGACCAGCGGTCACGCCGTCCTCGTCTCCGGGTGCACGGTGATCGTCGCGCTCGCCGGGCTGTACGCGTCCGGGGTGAGCTTCATCGGCAAACTCGGGCTCGCCGCCGCCGTCACCGTCGTCTCCGCGATCATCGGCGCGCTCACGCTGGTCCCGGCCCTGCTCGGTCTCATCGGCAGACGCATCGACCGCTACCACGTGCGCAAGCCCGTCGCCGAGACCGGCGCCGACACCGGGGAGGAGATCACCGGCACCTGGCACCGCTACGCCCAGCGCGTCGAGCACCACCCGTGGCGGTTCCTGTCGGCCGGTGTCCTGGCCGTCGCGATCCTCGCGATCCCCACCTTCTCCATGCAGCTCGGCCATATCGGCGACGGCGCCGACCCCACCTCGTTCACCGACCGCCGCGCCTACGACCTGATGACGGACGCCTTCGGCCCGGGCTCCAACGGTCCGCTCACCGTCGTCATCGACCAGAGCTCGGTCCCCTCCTCGGACCGGCAGAGTCTGCAGAGCACCGCGCAGAAGAACCTCGACGCGGTCGACGGAGCGTACGCGGTCACCCCGCTCACCCCCACCCAGGACGGGGACGTCCTCGTCGGCACGGTCTACTCCGAAAAGTCACCGCAGAACGCCGACACCACCGACCTGACGAACCGCCTCGTCGACGACACCCTCCCCGCCTCGGTCTCCGGCACAGGGGCGAAGGGCTACGTCACCGGGACCACGGCCTCCCAGGTCGACTTCCGGGACATCGTGGCGAGCCGGCTGCCCATCATCATCGCCGTGGTCGTCGGCCTCGCCTTCCTGATCATCCTGGCCGTCTTCCGCGGCCTTCTGGTCGCGGTGAAGGCGGCGGTGCTCAACGTGCTGTCCATCGCGGCCTCGTACGGCGTCGTCGTCGCCGTCTTCCAGTGGGGCTGGGGCGGGCCCGCCCTGGGCGTCAACGGCAAGGTGCCCATCGAGAGCTATGTCCCGATGATGATGTTCGCCATCATCTTCGGACTCAGCATGGACTACGAGATCTTCCTGCTCTCCCGCGTCCACGAGGCCTGGGCGCGCACCGGCGACGCCCGTGCCTCCGTGGCCCACGCGCTGGAGATCACGGCCCGGGTCATCACCTGCGCGGCCCTGATCATGGTCAGTGTCTTCGCCGCGTTCATCGTCAGCGACAACATCGTGGTCAAGATGCTGGGGCTGGGGCTCGCCGTCAGCGTCCTCATCGACGCCACGGTCGTCCGCCTGCTCATGGTGCCCGCGGTGATGACCCTCCTGGGCCGCCACGCCTGGTGGACCCCGCACTGGCTGGACCGGATCATGCCGCACATCGACGCGGAGGGGACCACGGCGAAGCGGTCGGTCCCGACGGGGCGGGACCGACCGCTCGACAGCTGACCGACCTCAGCCACAAGGGCTTCGACGGTGCGTCAGAACGTCAGCTTCCAGCTGTTGATGTAACCGGTGTCGAGGCTGGCCACGTCCTGCACCCGCAGCTTCCAGGTGCCGGCGGCCGTCTCCGAGGAGGCGTCCACCGTGTACGTGGCGACCACGTCGTCCGCCGAGTCGGACGACGAGGAGTTCTTCAGCCGGTACGCGGTGCCGTCCGGGGCCACGAGGTCGACGACCAGGTCACCGCGCCAGGTGTGGACGATGTTCACGTCCACGCTGAGCGTGCTGGGTGCCGCTCCGGCCCGGTTGACGTTGATCGGCGACTCCACGGTGGAGTTGTCGGGGATCTGGTAGTCGGCGGTGTTCTCGAACACCGACTGGTTCCCCTCCTCGTCCACGCGCCAGGCGAAGCTCGCCGTGCCGGTCTCGTCGGCCGCGTCCGTCACGGTGACCGTCACCGTCGAGTTGCCGGCCGTGGTCGGGGCGCCGGAGATCCGGCCCGTGGCGGCGTCGATCGACAGCCCGTCCGGCAGTCCGGTGGCCGCGTACGACAGGGCGCCGGCGTTGGTGGAGGACGCCTGGACGTCCAGCGTGACGGACTGGCCGACCAGGGAGTACTGGGCGGCCGGCGGGACGACCGTCACACCGTCGAGGATCCGCGAACCGACGTTGATCGCGGCCCAGGCGTTGGCGGTGTTGTTGTAGGTCACCGAGCCGAGCCCGTACAGGTCGGCGGCGGCCTGCAGCGTGGCGGTGCGGGCGCCCGCGTAGTTGGTCGTGGACGTCATGTACGTGGTCAGCGCCCGGAACCAGATCTTCTCGGCCGCGTCCCGGCCTATCGGGGTCACCGGCAGCCCGTCGAAGGTCGGCGAGTCGTAGGAGACACCGTTGACGACCTTGGCGCCGCTGCCCTCGGAGGCCAGGTAGTACCAGTGGTTGGCCGGGCCCGAGGAGTAGTGGACGTCGACGTTGCCGAGCGTGGAGGACCAGTAGTCGCGCGAGGAGCCGTCCTTGCTGGGCTTGTCCATGTAACGCAGCGGCGTGCCGTCGCCGTTGATGTCGATCTTCTCGCCGACCAGGTAGTCCCCGACGTCTTCGGGGTTGCCCGCGGCGAACTCGACGGCGGCGGCGAAGATGTCGGAGGTCGCCTCGTTCAACCCACCGGACTCACCGCTGTAGTTGAGGCCCGCGGTGACCGAGGTCAGACCGTGCGTCATCTCGTGCGCGGCAACGTCGATCGAGGTGAGCGGGTTGGCGTTGCCCGAGCCGTCGCCGTACGTCATGCAGAAGCAGGAGTCCTGCCAGAACGCGTTGACGTAGTTGTTGCCGTAGTGCACCCGGCTGTACGGCGCGACGCCGTCGTTGCGCAGGCCGTTGCGGCCGTGCACGTTCTTGTAGTAGTCCCAGGTCAGCGCGGCGCCGTAGTGGGCGTCCGCGCCCGCCGTCTCCAGGTTGGCGGTGGTCCCGTCGCCCCAGACGTCGTCGGAGCCGCTGAAGAGCGTGCCGGTGCCGGAGGAGCCTCGGTTCAGGTTGTACGTGCGGTGGTTGCCCCGGTCCGCGTCGGTCAGCGTGTACGACGAGCCCGACTGGCTGGTGCCGAGGGTGACCGTGCCGCTGTAGCGGGTGTTGCCCGTGCCGGTGTGCACGGCCTCGTACTCGTACAGCTTCTTCCCGGTCTGCGCGTCGGTGATGACGTGCAGCTCACTGGGCGTGTCGTCGTGCTGGAAGCCGCTGACGACGGTCTCGTAGGCGAGGGTCGGCGTGCCCTTCGCGGCCCAGACGACCTTGCGGATGCTGTCCGGAGCGGTCTTGGTGGACCCCTCCTCCTTCGCCGCCTTGAGCGCCTGCTTCTCGGCGGTGGCCCTGCTGACCTCGGCGCTGAGGTCCGACACCTTCAACTCGGGCTTGTAGGCCCGGGTGACGCTCTCGACCGCGCCGGACTTGGCGGCGTGCACGACCAGGTCGCCGCCGAGTACGGGCAGACCGGCGTAGGTGCGCTCGTAGCGGGTGTGCGTGGTGCCGTCGGCGTCCTTGACGACGTCGCGGACCCGCAACTCCTCCTGGCTGCCGAGGTCCAGGCGGTCGGCGGTCGTGTCCGTGGCCTTCTCGGCCTGCCGGACGAGGGTCGCCCGCTGGGCGGGGGTGAGCTGTGCGGGCAGTGACCCGCGGTCCGCCTTGGCCGCCGTGGGACGGGCGGTGCCTTCGCCGCCGTCGCCACGTGCGATCGCGGGGGCGCCCGGGACGGCGACGGCGAGTACCGCCGCCGCGACGACGAGGGCGGCCGTGGCCGTGGTGCGTCTGTGGGGGGTGGATCTCACGCGAACTCCTTTGCTGCGGCCGGTCGGACGAGCGGCCGTACGAAGGCCCCGGTGCACGGGTCGAGGCACCGGGTGGTGCAGGGAGTGCTGCGATGCGGGTGCGCGTGCGCCGTCGTGAGACGGAGTGTGCACAGAGTGACAGATGTGGAGCTCCTGTGTCAGGAGCACAACAAGTGTTTGGCCGGAACCGAACGATCACCGAACGCCGGTGACCAGCCGCTTCCCGGCGGCGGCCCGCACCTCGATCTCCTCCATGGGATCGTCCCGCAACTCCACCAGCCGCTCGGCGACGTGCGGCAGATCGGGCGCGTGGGCGATCCCCAGCAGACGGGCGCCGGATTCGCAGTCCCACAGCGACTCGGTGTGCACGAAGTCGAGTCCGGCCGGCGCGACGGCCGCCAACGCCTTGACCAGGGCGGGCCGTTCGTAGGAGTGCGGGGTGCGCAGCCACAGGCGACGCAGCACCGGCGCCGCCTCGGCGCCCGCCGCGCCGAACCGGGCGATCCCGGCGGCCGGGACGGCGGGGCCGCACCACTGGCGTGCCGCTTCGTGCGCCACGAGTTCCGCGAGGAGTACCGGCAGGTCCCGGAGCGCGCCGTGCTCCGCCAGCACCTGGACGCCGATCCACGACAACCACGGCCGTCCGTCCGCCGCCCAGGCCCGTGCCTCGGGGACGGCGAGCGGGCCGAGCCGCAGGACCGCCGACGTGAGCCCCGGCAGGGGGAGTTCGCCGTTCACCTCCGCAAGGCCCGGCACCAGCGGGAGGAGCCCCGGCTCCGGTGGACGCCCGGCCAGGGAGCGCAGCGCCTCGATCCTGGTGTGACGGGCCGATCCGCCGTCGGCGAGGATCTCCAGCAGTCGGGTACCGCTCGGACCCACGTCGAGCGGGTGCGGCCGTCGCGGGCGGACGGGGGGATGTGTTTCGGCCCCCACGCGCCAGCGCGTCCAGGGCGCGGAGCGCCACAACCGGGGCCGCTCCCCGCCCAGTCGGGCCCGTGCCACGCCCGACAGGTCGTCCCACCACTCGACCGGCCAGGCGTCCGCCACCGACTCCAGCACATCGGTCCAGTGCTCGCCCTCACGGACGTACGCCCGCAACGCCTCGCGCGCCTCGGCCGATCCCGAGAGCGCGAGGAGTTCCAGCATCCTGGTGGCCCGCTCGCAGTCGTCCTCGTCGCCCGCGAGGAGGGCGAGCACGGGGTCCGCGGCGAGCCCCGACTCCCGTATGAGGCGCGCCAGATAGAGAGCGCGGTCGTCGACCACGGTGTCCCACCGCCAGTCCCGCCGCACGACCTCGACGACCGCCGCGGCGGCCTCCTCCGGTGCGTCGAGCGCCCGCAACGCGCCCAGTCCGCGCCCGCGTTGCAGCAACCCCTCCAGCGTGTCCGGAGGGGCGTACACCTGGCCGCCCGCGGCGTCGTCGCTCATCGCCGCGCAGCCTGCCGGAGACGCCCGACCGGCACCACTGGTTTTTCAGCGGCCCCTCACGGCCTGTGGGGGCTCGTCACGGCTTGCGGGCGAGGCCGCCGTGTTCGGCGATGACCTCCGGGGCGGGGTCGGTGACGTCCGGACGCCAGAGCGGGACCGAGACCACGCCGGGGTCGAGGAGTTCCAGGCCGTCGAAGAAGGAGGTGATCTCGTCGACGGTGCGCAGGTTGTACGGAACGGCGCCGCTCTCGTTGTAGCCGTCCTGGGCCTGCTCGAAGACCGGGTCGATGCCCCGCGAACCGTCGTTGATGGAGAGGTAACTCCCGGCCGGCAGCGCCCCCATCAGACGGTCCACGATGGAACGCGCCTGGTCGTGGTCGGCGACGTGGCCCAGGATGTTGCTGAGGATCAGCGCGGTGGGCCGGGTGAGGTCCAGGGTGTCGGCGGCCGCCGCGAGGATGCGGTCGGGGTCGAGCACGTCGGCGTCCACGTAGGCGGTCGCCCCCTCCGGCGTGGAGTAGAGCAGGGCGCGGGCGTGGGCCAGGACCAGGGGGTCGTTGTCGACGTAGACGATCCGGGACTCGGGGGCGATCCGCTGGGCCACCTCGTGGGTGTTCTCGGCGGTCGGCAGACCCGTACCGACGTCCAGGAACTGCCGTATGCCCGCTTCGGCCACGAGGTGGGTGATGTTGCGCCGCAGGAACGCGCGGCTGCTGCGGGCGATGGTCACGATGCCGGGGAACACGGCGGTGTAGGCGTCACCGGCCTGCTCGTCGACGGGGTAGTTGTCCTTCCCGCCCAGCCAGTAGTTCCAGATACGGGCCGAGTGCGGCACCGAGGTGTCGATCTTCTGATGCGCAGCCGGACCCGGCGTGGTCGCGTGGTCGGTCATGTCTACCGTCCGTCTTTCAGCCGAAGCGAGGAGTTCCGGACACAACTTACGTCCCGACACCCCATTTCCGTACGCCAGTTCACCTTTTCCGGAACTTCCGGGCCGGGTTCGCGCGTCCATCGAGTGACGCATCCGGTGCGCGACGGAGGTGGGTTGCCATGACGACGAACGACCCGGGCACGATCGAGACCACGCTGGCCGACGGCAGGCGCATGACCCTGTCGCTGCCTCCGACGGACGCGGGATGGGCCGCCGACGGGATCAAGGCACTGCGCCCCGTTCCGCCCACCCACACCGGCCGAGGAGAGAATCCCCCCGCCCTCCCCGAACGCCCCGCCCTCCCGCTGGAGGTGGCGCTGCTCGGCTTCGGCGCCTGACACCGCACCGGACGACGCCCGCCCCAGCCTTTCCGACACCGGCCGGAGCCGTCGGGGGAGTACGTTGAGGACTTCGACGAGACCCGATGGCTGCGGCCCGCTCCGACACACGGGGCGGCGAGCGGTGGGCAGGGGAGGCGGCGTGCCGGACGCATGGCGGTGGGACCCCACGCTCTTCCGGGGCAGCGCGGCGTACTACGAGCGGGGCCGGCTCCCGTACGCCACCGGATTCGCCGAAGCCCTCGCCGGGGCCCTCGGGCTGGACGGCCGCGGCCGGCTCCTCGACGTCGGCTGCGGACCCGGGATCGTGGTGCTGCCGATGGCGCGGTACGTCGCGGAGGCCGTCGGCGTCGACCCGGACGAGGACATGCTGGCCGAGGCCGAACGCCGGGCCGGACGCCTGGGGGTCACCAACGCGCGCTGGGTGGCCGCCCGCGCCGAGGACCTGCCGGCGGGGTTGGGGACCTTCCGGACCGTCGTGTTCGCACAGTCCTTCCACTGGACGGACCGGGACCAGGTCGCCGCCACCGTGCTGCGGATGCTGGAGCCAGGGGGCGCGTTCGTCCACGTGAGCGACCTGAAGGAGCCGGCTCCCGAGCCGGCGCCGTCGCCCGGCCCGCCGTACGACCGGATCCAGGACCTGGTACGCCGCTATCTGGGACCGGTGCGTCGCGCGGGGCAGGGCGTACTGGTCGACGGCACGCCGGGAGGCGAGGCGGCGATCATCGAGCGCGCCGGGTTCGCCGGTCCCGAGCGACTGGTGGTGCCGGCCGGGGAGGTCGTCACCCGCACCTCGGACGACATCGTGGCGTGGGTGTTCTCCCGCTCCGATTCCGCGCCCCACCTCTTCGGCGACAAGCTCCCGGAGTTCGAACGGGACCTGCGCACGCTACTGACGACGACGGCCCCCGACGGCGGCTTCGCGGAACGCCTCCCGGCGACCGAGATCAGGATCTGGCGGAAGCCCGCGGGGTGAACGGCGCCGCCTTCGACGGCGGCTGTCCGTCGGCGGTCGGCGGCCGGGGATCTCGCTGTCGTAAGGCGAGTACGTGCAGGTAGGCTCGATGGGCCCGGGGTGCCGGCAAGCTCAGGGCGTTGGCGGCGACCGCGCCCGCCTGGCTCCGGCTGGGAGCGGGGTCCGTCTCATGGCGGGCGGTCGCCGGTCCGGAGTCGGAAGGAACCACCAGAGCATGCGTGTCCACGCGAACGTGAACCGACGTCCTACGGGGGCGGACAGGTGAGCGGCGGCGAAGAGCCCGTCCTCCTGCACACCACCGGTCGGGTCGGCCACATCGTCCTCAACCGGCCGAGGGCGCTCAACGCCCTGGACCACACCATGGTGCGGCGCGTCGACGAGGCGCTCACCGCCTGGGAACACGACCCGGCCGTGGAGACCGTCGTCGTCACCGGCGCCGGGGAGCGCGGACTGTGCGCGGGCGGCGACATCCGGGTCGTCCACGACGACGCCCGCGACGGTGACGGCACCGCCTCGGCCGCGTTCTGGCGCGACGAGTACCACCTCAACGCCCGTATCTCCCACTACGCCAAGCCCTACGTCGCCGTCATGGACGGCATCGTGATGGGCGGCGGCGTCGGGATCTCCGCGCACGGCAGCGTCCGGATCGTCACCGAACGGTCGCGGATAGCCATGCCCGAGACCGGCATCGGCTTCGTCCCGGACGTCGGCGGCACCCGTCTGCTGGCCCTCGCGCCGGGCGAACTCGGCACCCTCCTCGCCCTCACCGGCGCGGAGATCGGCGCCGGTGACGCCCTGCTGTGCGGACTCGCCGATCACTACGTGCCGTCCGCGTCGCTCGGCGCGCTCCTCGACGACCTCGCCGAACTGCCTGCCCGGGAGGCCGTGGCACGGCACGTACGGCAGCCGCCCCCCGGTGACCTGGCGGAACGACGGGAATGGATCGACGCCTGCTTCGCCGCCGACACGGCCGAGGAGATCGTCCGACGTCTGCTCGCGCACGGCGACCCGGCGGCGAAGGAGACCGCCGAGACCCTGCTGGCCAAGTCCCCCACCGCCGTCAAGGTCACCCTCACCGCCGTGCGGCGGGCCAGGACCCTCGGCTCCCTGGAAGAGGCGCTGAACCAGGAGTACCGAGTCTCCTGCGCCGCCCTCACCACCCCCGACCTCGTCGAGGGCATCCGGGCCCAGGTCGTCGACAAGGACCGCCGCCCCCGTTGGACCCCGGCCACGCTCGCCGACGTCACCGACGCCGACGTGCACCGCTTCTTCGCCCCGCTGGGCGACCGCGAACTGGGCCTCGCCCCCGGCCGCACCGCACACGACAACACCTAGGCTGCCGACGTGACCCACACCCCCCACAGCCCCGAAGCCCCCGAAGCCCTCCGGATCAGGCCCGGCGGCCCGGGCGACGCACCGGCCATCCTCCGTATGCTCGACTCGGCCGTCGCCTGGATGAACGCGCGCGGCAACACCGAACAGTGGGGCACGATCCCGTACTCGGCGCGCCCCGACGGACCGTCGAGGATCGACCGCTACACGACCGAGAACACCCCGTACATCGCGGAGTGGGACGGCACACCCGTCGGAGCCCTCGTCCTGGACACCGGCCCCAGCCCGCAGATGCCGATCCCGCCGGCCGACGAACCCGAGCGCTACGTCCGCCTCCTCGTCACCGACCGGCGGCACGCCGGTCGCGGCATCGGCGCGGCCCTGCTCTCCCAAGCCGTCGACGAAACCCGCCGGGCGGGCGTGGACCTCCTCCGCGTCGACTGCTGGGCGGGCGAGGGCGGTCGTCTCGTCGCGTTCTACGAACGCAACGGCTTCACCCGGACCACGCCCTTCCGCTCCGGCGCCTGGCCGGGCCAGGTGCTGGCCCGCAGACTCGGCTGACCGGCCGGGCCGGTCGCCGCAGAGGAGCCGGCGCGGATCAGTGCGCGATGCCGTCGATGAGGTCGCGGGCGCCCTGGCGGAGGAGAGCCACCGCTACGGAGGTGCCCAAGGTCGCGGGGTCCAGGCGCCCCGCCCACTCGTGCGCGTTGAGGACCGTCTTGCCGTCGGGGGTGAACACCGAGGCCCGCAGGGAGAGTTCACCGCCGCGGTCCGTGCGGGCGAAGCCGGCGATGGGGCTGTTGCAGTGGCCCTGCAGCACGTGCAGGAACATCCGCTCGGCGAGAGTCTCGCGATGGGTGTCCGGATCGCCGAGCCCACTGACCGTGTCGATGGTGTCGGTGTCGTCCTCCCGGCACTGGAGCGCCAGCACGCCCGCGCCGATGGGCGGCATCATCGTGTCCACGGACAGGATCTCGCTGATCACGTCGGCACGGCCGATCCGCTCCAGCCCGGAGACGGCCAGCAGCAGCGCGTCCGCCTCGCCCGCGGCCAGCTTCTCCAGCCGGCGGTTGGCGTTGCCGCGGAACGGCACACAGTCCAAGTGCGGGTGGGAGGCGGCGAGTTGCGCGGTGCGCCGCACGGAGGAGGTGCCGATACGGGTTCCGGCCGGCAGTTCGTCCAGGGTGCGTCCGGCGGGGTCCACGAGCGCGTCCCGGATGTCGTCCCGCTTCAGGAACGCCGCGAACATCGTGCCCGCCGGGAGGGGCCGGTCGGCGGGGATGTCCTTCACGCAGTGCACGGCGAGATCGGCCTCGCCCGCGACCAGCGCGGCGTCGACCTCCTTGGTGAACGCCCCCTTGCCCTCGACCTGGGAGAGATCGCCCATCCACTTGTCCCCGGTCGTCTTCACGGGGACCACCTCGGTGCGCAACGCCGGGTGGAGCACGGCGAGTTCGGCGCGCACGCGCTCCACCTGCGCCAGAGCCATGGGTGAGTCTCGGGAGACGATACGAATCAGGTCCTGCGACATGAAGGCACGATAGCCCCTCGGGATGGGCCCCGATGACCACTCCGGGCCCCGGTGCCGGGCCAGACCGCCGCCCTCATACGTCCGCCCGCTGGTACTGCCCCAGGAAGTCGAACTCCCCTTCGGCTACGCGGTACAGGAACAACGCGTCGTGGTTGTATCCGCTGTCCGGGGTGTACGCGACGGTCCGGCTGACGCCGGTGTAGGAGACCTCCCGCATCCGGCGCACGATCGCGCCGCGCTCCCGCAGGGCCGCATCCCCGTTCGCGCACGCCTCGGCGAGGAACAGCACCGCGTCGTACGCCTCCGCCGCATACCGGCCCGGCCGCTCCCCGTACCGGGCCTCGTACTTCTCGGTGAACGAGCGCGCCGCCGGGGTCGCCGTCGGATCGATGAAGGTGGTGGCGAGGACCCAGCCGTCGGCCGCTCGGCCCGCGCGCTCCAAGAACCGTGCACCGAAGGCCCGTTGGGTGGCGACCCGGGCTCCCGCGAACCCCGCTTCGCGCAGCGCCGCGGCGAAGGCGCCCGCCCGTTCCTGCCCTCCGCTGAACACGACCGCGTCCGACCCGGACGCGACGACCCGCTCGGCGAGCGCGGTGTGGTCGAACCTCCCGGCAGGGACGCTCGTGAGGCTCATGCCCCTGCCGTCGCGGCCGAGCGCCCGCTGGATGTAGGTGCAGAGCGTCCAGGCGAAGTCGCCCTCGGCCCGGTCCTCGACCAGGAACACCTTGCGGGCGTCGGTCCCGCCCCTGAGATACGCGTTGCACGGCGCGGCGAGCAACTCCTCCTCCGGCGAGAGCTGTGCGTGCGAACGAAGCGTCAACGCCCCGGCGTTCCTGACCTGGGACGACACGCCCACCGACACGGAGACGACGGGCAGGACGGCCTTCGTGTACGTGGTCTCGGCGGCGAGGAAACAGGCGTCCGTGGTCGGTCCCAGCACCGCGAGGACCTGATCGTCCTTCACCAGCCGCTTCGCCCTGTCCAGCGTCCGGTCGGGCTCGCCCCCGTCGTCGTACGCGCGCAGCGTCAGCCGCAGGGGTCGGTCGTCGTCGGCGTTCACCTGCGCCACGGCCAGCCGGGCGCCGTCGAGTTGGGCCCGACCGATCTCGCCGGTCGCGCCGGAGAGGTCGCCCTGGAAGGCCACGACGAGGTCGGCGCGCGGTCCGGACGAGGGCGAGCCTCCCGCGGCGGGCTTCCGTTCGCCCCGGTTGCGCCACCACCACGCGCCGCCGCCGACCGCCAGCAGTCCGGCCGCAGCGCCCGTGGAGCCGAGGGCCAGGAAACCGCGTCGACTCGTGGCCGGGGAGTGCGCCCGCTCCTGAGACGGGGCCGCTGCTGCCGCGTCCCCCAGCGACGTCACCGTCGCCACACCCGGGTCCGCCGCCGACGGTACCGATGCCGATGCCGATGCCGATGCCGATGCCGCCGATGCCGGTGCGGTCACCCGGGTCGGCTCGATCGCCCCCATCGCGAGCACCGCCGCCGACCGCTGTGCGATCAGCCGGGTGACCGGCTCCGGCAGCCACCGCTCCCGAACGGCCAGGGGTACATCAGCCTCCAGCGCCGTACCCACCTCGACGGCGGTCGGCCGGCGTGCCGGATCCTTGTCCAGACACGCCCGTACGACCGGCTCCAGCGCCTCCGGGATCCCGGGCAGCTCCGGCTCGTCGTAGACCGTGCGCAGCAGCACTCCGGCGGCCGCGCCGGCGCCGAACGGCCGTACGCCGGTCGCGGCGAAGGCGAGGACGCAGCCCAGCGAGAAGACATCGCTGGGCGGGCCGATCCCGGACCCGCGCGCCCGCGCCTGTTCGGGCGAGAGGAAGCCCGGCGAGCCCACGATGACGCCGGTGGACGTGAGCGCCGTACCCTCCGGCGTGCGCGCGATACCGAAGTCGATCAGGCGCGGACCGTCCGGGGCCAGCAGCACGTTGCCCGGTTTCACGTCGCGGTGCACCAGTCCCGCGCGGTGGACCGCGTCGAGCGCCTCGGCGAGCCGCAGCCCCAGCACGCACACGGACGCGGGGGACCACGACCCGTGTTCCTCCAGCGCCTCCGAGAGCGAGGGGCCCGGTACGAACGGCGTCGCCAGCCATGGATCCGCCGCGTCGGCGTCCGCGTCCAGCAGGGGGACCACCCAGGGGCTGTCCACCTGCCGGGCCACCTCGATCTCCCGGCGGAACCGCGCCCGGAACCCCGCGTCGTCGGCGTGGGAGGCCCGCACGACCTTGACCGCGGCGAACGCCCCGCCGGGCGCGCGGGCCAGGAAGACGACGCCCATGCCGCCGGCACCGAGCCGCCGCAGCAGACGGTAGTCGCCCAGCCGCGACGGATCGGCGGTGCGCAGCGGCTCCATCAGGTGACCAGCGGCGCCGGACCGCCGTACACGAACGCTCCGTTCTCGACGCGCCAGAGGTAGCCGCCGGTGCCGTCGATGACCGGCAGTCCGTTCTTCTGGAACCCGTACGTCCGGGTGACACCCTGGTACTTGGCGGCCCGCAGCGCGCCGAGCAGCTCCTCCCGGGTACGACTCCTGGACGGGAGGTCCGCGAGGGACGTGAGCACCATCGACGTCACGTCGTAGGCCTCCGCCGCGTACCGGGGCGGCGCCTTCTTCCACCGCTCGCGGTAGGCGTCCGTGAACGCCTTGGCCTCGGGGACGCCCGCCGCGTCGACGACCGGCGCGACGATCGTCCACCCGTCGGCGGCTTCCTTCGCCGCCGAGAGGAAGCGGGGGTCGAGCAGGGCCGGTCCGGCGGCGCGGGCACCGGTGAAACCGCGCTCGCGCAGGGTCCGGGCGAACGACGCGGCCCGGTCGGACAGTCCGGCGAAGGCGAACGAGTCGATGTCGGCGGCCAGCAGGTCGTCCACGGTGTCCCCGAAACCGGTCCGCATGGTGCTGACCACGCGGGGCACGTACGGCTGACCGGCGGTCCGCAGTTGTTTGCTCAGGTTGGCGCTGACCTCCCAGCCGTAGTTGTCGGACGCCCGGTCGACGACCACCCCGACCCTGCGCGGCCGGGTGCTCCTCAGGTAGGCGTCCATGTAGAACGACAGCAGGGAGTCGGGCAGGCGCGCGTGCAGGAACGAACGGAAGCCCTGCACGGACAGGCCGATGGCGCCGGGGGACACGGCGAGCACGGGCAGCAGGGCGGCGTCGTAGGCCGCGAGCGCGGACTGGGCGGTCGCGTCCGTGGTCGGGCCGACCACGGCGAGTACGGCGGGGTCGTCGGCGAGCCGCTTCGCCACCCGGGCGGACTCGGCGGGGTCGCCGGCGTCGTCCTCGGCCCGCACCTCCACCTGGAACGGCGCGTCGCGGCGGGCGTTGAACTCCGCGACGGCCAGCCGCAGTCCGTTCTCCTGGGCCCTGCCGGTGTCCCGCTGGTCGCCGCTGAGGTCGCCGTGCAGCGCGACGATGTGGGCGGGCCGCCGCGAGGAGGCGGACGCGGACGGCTTCTCGTCCCCCGAACCGCCATCGCCCCGGCCCACGGCCCACCAGGTCGCCCCGCCCCCTGCGGCGAGCAGCACACCGGCGCCGGCGAGGAGGACGCGCCGCCTCGCGGGGGTGTCACGGGTACCGGTGGCCGCCACGGGCACGGTGTCGTCGGAGCCGGAGCCGGAGCCGGAGCCGGAGCCGGAGCCGGAGCCGGAGCCGGAGCCGGAGCCGGAGCCGGAGCCGGAGCCGGAGCCGGAGCCGGAGCCGGAGTCAGTTCGGGCGTGGGCGTTGGTGTCGGCATCGGACGTCGTGGGCGTGATGGCGTCGGCGGCGGATATCTCGGTGCGGTCGATGTCCGGCAGCGCGAGCGCCTCGGTCGAGCGCCGGGCGATCAGCCGGACCACCTCGTCGGGCAGCCAGGGCTCGAAGGCGCCGCCGGAACCGCCGCCGGGAGCGTCCGAGGGCGGGACCGGCGCTTCGTCGTGGGCCGCGTCCCGCTCCGCCTCGGCGGGCAGCAGCTCCCGTATCAGCTCCGCCACCTCGGGGCGGTCGGCCGGGTCCTTCTCCAGGCAGCGCGCCAGCAGTTCGGCGAGCGGTGCCGGTACGCCGTCGAGGTCGGCCGGGTCGTGCACGGCCCGGTAGAGGAGGGCGTCGAGCGCCCCCGTACCGAACGGCGGCCGGCCCGTCGCCGCGAACGCCAGGACGCAGCCGAGGGAGAACACATCGCTGGGCGCGTCGATGGTCCGGCCGCCACGCCCTTCGGCCTGTTCCGGGGAGAAGTAGCCGGGCGTCCCGACGACGAGCCCCGTCGCGGTGAGTCCGCTGTCCTCGGGCGCCCTGGCGATGCCGAAGTCGATGAGCCGGGGACCGTCCGCCGCCAGCAGGACGTTCCCGGGCTTGAGGTCCCGGTGGACCAGCCCCGCCCGGTGGACCTCGCCCAGTGCCTCCGCCAGCCGGCCCCCGAGGACCCGCAGCCCGTGCTCGCCGAGCGGCCCGTGCGCGGCCACGGCCTCGGCCAGGGAGGGACCGGGCACGTACGCCGTCGCCAGCCACGGCGCCTCCGCGTCCGCGTCGGCGTCCATCAACGGCACCGCCCAGGGACTGCTGACCCGCCGGGCCACCCCCACCTCGCGCCGGAACCGCTCACGGAAACCCGAGTCCTCGGCGTACTCCGCGGCCAGCACCTTCAGCGCGACCAGCGAACCGGCCGGCGTACGGGCGAGGTACACCACGCCCATACCGCCGGCGCCGAGCCGGCCGAGCAGCCGGTGGTCGGCGATCCGTGCCGGGTCGGACGAACGCAGTCGCTCCATCAGCCCTCGCCTCCGCCCAGCTCGTGTTCCACCCGGTCGAGCATGGTGGTGGTCCCCCGCGTCATGAACTGCTCCAGTTCGTCGACGGTGTAGCCCTCGGCGCCCTTGATCGACACCGTCATGGTGACCGTGCCGAGCCGGAGGATCATCCAGCGGTAGTCCGCCTTGCCGGTGCCGGTGCCGGTGCTGGTGCCGGTTCCGGTTCCGGTTCCGGTTCCGGTGAGATAGACGCCCGTCTCCAGGACCGAGTCGTCGGCGTAGTTGTTGCCGCGCGTACCGCGCGGGGTGCCCACGGACATCAACTGGGCGATCCGCTCGTCGGCGCGGACCTGCTGCTCGGGGCAGCGCAGCGCCTCCTCCAAGGTCGCGGACACATGGTCGTCGGCGTCGAGCACCGCCGTGTGCACCGTCACCGTCGCGGTCACCTTGACCGTGCCGCGCTTTCCGGTGCCGGGCAGTTGGCTGTACAGGGAGAGGGAGGCCAGTACGTCGTCGGGGAGCGCCCGGCGCTGCCACCGGCACTGGTCGTCGAGCACGGCGATGGTTCCCTCGGCACTGCGGGCGAGCGGCTGGGCCTCGAAGCCCGCGCCCCAGTCCCGCGGCCGCATCGCGACGGCCTCCGCCAGCGCGGCGCCGTCCTTCCTCGCACGCGGCACGCGATCCGGGTCCGCCGCGAACGGTGTGGCGGACGGTGTCGCCGTCGGCGACGCGGAAGCGGAGGGCGTCGACGACCCGGAGGCCCTGGGTTCGGACTTGCCCGCGTGCTCCGCGGCCCCCGCGCTGCAACCGCCCAGGAACACCGCCGCCGCGGCCCCCGACGCGGCGGCCCTCAGCCGCCAACCACTGCTTCGTCCAGCTGTTTTGTCGTCCAACACCCGCCCCCTCCACCGCGGTACCCCGTGTGTGACCGGTGATCGTACAGAGGTACGCAATCCAGGCGGGAGCGGTTCCCGCGAGTCTCTTCGCACACGCCCGACCCATTGACGCGGAGCATGAACTGCCGCACTCTGAACGAATGTTCAGAACGAACGTTCAGAACGACGGTTGGACGGCGGCCAGTTGCGGTGACGGGCACGCGGTCGACCGTGCACACGGTCGTTGCGGTGGCCGCGCCGAGGTGGTGGTGATCGGCGGCGGGATGGCGGGCATGGCCACGGCGCTGCGGCTGCAGCGGGCGGGGCTGTCCACGATCGTGCTGGAGGCGCACGGACACGCGGGCGGCTGCGCCGGCTACTACCGCAAGCGCGGCTTCTCCTTCGACGTGGGCGCGACGACGCTCGTCGACTTCGGCCCCCGAGGCGTCGGCGGCGAACTCCTCGCCACCGTCGCGATTCCACCCCTGGACGCCGAGGAACTCCCGGGCTATCGCGCTTATCTGCCGGACCGTCAGGTAGTGCTCCACCGCGACCGGGCCGCCTGGCACGCCGAACGGCTGCGCGTCCTCGGCGACAGCGAACGGCACCGCGCGTTCTGGGACCTGCTCGACCGGCTCGCCGACACCTTCTGGCGGGCCAGCCGGGCGGGCGTACGGCTGCCGATCCGCGGTCCCGCCGGTGCCCTGCACGACCTACGGGCGGTGGGTTGGACGGGGCTCCCGTACGCCCGCCATCTGAACCGGACCCTGGGTGACGCGCTGCGCGACCACGGTCTGCGCACGGACGCCGCGCTGGTCGGACTGCTCGCCATGCTGGTCGAGGACACCGTCCACACAGGGGTCGACGACGCGCCCCTCATCAACGCGGCGCTCGGGGTGACCATCCGGGGCGCCGGCCTCAGCAGACACCACGGCGGTATGCACGGCTTCTGGCGTGTGCTGGTCGCCCACTACCGCGCGCTGGGCGGCACACTCCGGACCGCCTGCCGGGTCTCCCGGGTCCAAGGCTCGCCCGGCGCCTACGAGGTGACGACACGTCAAGGCACCTTCCAAGCGGGGCGGATCGTGTGCGCGGTCCCGGTGGCCGCCACCGCGACGATCTGCGCCGGGCTGCCGGTGGCCCGCAGGCTGCGCCCCTACCTGGAACGCGACGCGGACGCCCTCGGCGGCGCGGTCGTCACGTTCCTCGGCGTGCCCGAATCCGAAGTCGCCGACCCGGAAATGACGCATCATCAGCTACTGCACTCCTACGACCGACCCCTGGGCGACGGCAACAACATGTTCGTCTCCGTCTCGGCGCCCGGCGACACCCTCAGCGCACCGCCCGGCCATCGGGCCGTGATGCTCTCGACCCACACCGACCTCGCCGACTGGCGCGACCTCGACCTGGCGGAGTACGGGCAACGCAAGAAGGAGGCCGGCGAGCGACTCGTCGCCCTCGCGCGGCGCGCGTACCCACGGCTCGGGGAGCGGGCCGTGTTCACCGAGACGGGCACGCCCCGCAGCTACGCACGGTTCGCCTGCCGCCCGGAGGGCGCGGTCGGCGGCGTACGCCAGCGCCTGGCCAACACCAACCAGCGCGCCGTACCGCACGATCTCGGTGGGCCCGGCCTGTGGCTGGTCGGCGACACCACCTGGCCCGGCCTCGGCACGGTCGCCTGCGTGCTGGGCAGCCGCATCGTCGCCGAGGGACTGCTGAAGGAGAGGAGACGCGCGCGATGACCGCGTCCGACGACCCCGGCCCGACCGGTTCGAACGGCCCGGCCCCGGGCCTGCCCACCCTCGCCGAACTCGGCGACGACCTGCTCGTCACCACGCGCCGGCAGCGGATCGTCGCGCTGGCCCGCCCGGGCGCCGGAGTTCTGCTGTTCACGGGTGCGGTGTGGCTCGGCTGGTGGTGGCTGACGCCCCTGATCGTGTTCGGGATCTTCGTCGCGGTCGTGACCGTCACCCATGACGTGGTGCACCGCACGATCGGCCTGTCCCCGCGGGCCACCGACTGGGCGCTGTTCGCGATGGGGCTGGCCCTGCTGGAGAGCGGGCACGCCTACCGGGCCACGCACACCCAGCACCACCGCCTCTTCCCGCACCCCGACGACCCGGAGGGCTACCCCGCCGAACTGTCCCTCCTGGGCGCGGTCTGCTACGGCCCCGTCTTCCTCGTACGCCTCTGGCTCTGGTCCTACCGGCGGGGCCGCGACCGCCGCTGGCTGCTGGCGGAGGCGGCGGCCCCGTTCGCCGCGCTCACCGGGGGAGTGCTGCTCCTGCCGTACACGCCGGGACCGCTGCTCTATACGGTGATGGCGATCGTCGGCAGCTGGGTGTACCCGCTGCTGACGGTGTATCTGCCGCACCACGACTACGGAGACACCCCGTTGACGCAGACCCGCACCCTGCGCGGGAGGATCATCCCCGCCGTCTTCCTGGAACTCACGTACCACCTGGAACACCACCTGTACCCGAGGGTGCCCAGTCACCACCTGCCGGAGCTGGCCCGCAGACTCGAAGGCCACTTCGCCGCGCGCGGGGTACGGCCGGTGCGCGTTGTCTGAGCACCGAGGCCCCCGGGGCACCCGTGACCGGGTGCTGGAAGCCGCTCTCGCGTGTCTGGTCCGCCACGGCTACGGCGGGACCACCGCGCGGGCGATAGCCCAGGTCGGCGGCTTCGCGCCCGGGGTGATCTACTACCACTTCGCGGATCTGGACGACCTGTTGGTGGCCGCGCTGGAACGGACCAGCGGGGCCCGCGTCGACCGCTACCGTGCCGAACTGGCCGGCCTCGACCGCGCCGTGCCCGTGGTCGCACGGCTGCGCGAGCTGTACGACGAGGACAGTGAGACCGGGCACATCGCCGCCGTGCAGGAGCTGTACGCCGGGGCGCGGCCCGGAACACGGCTGGCCGCCCAACTGGCCCTGGAGACAAGGAAATGGGAGGACCTGGCCGAGGAACGGCTCACGGTCCTCCTGCGCGGCAAACCCCTCGGGTCCGTGGTCCGGGTGCGGGTCCTGGCCGGTGCGGCCGTGGCCTTCTACCTCGGCATGGAGACCCTCACCCATCTCGACGGCGACCGCTCCCGTCCGGAGACCCTGTTCGCCCAGGGGGCCCGCCTCGCCGCGATCTTCGACCGTGTGCCCCGTATGAGACGACGCGCACGCGGGGTGAGATGAGCAAGGGGGCCCTGAGTCGCCGGCCTGGTTGTCTACGGGTGCTGGGCTTCGGGTGCGGTGAGGTGGGCTGCGGTGTCCGGGGTCCCTACCGGGTCTCGCCGGTCGCCAACCGCCCCTTCGCGAGGGCGGATTCACCGGAGTCCGAGCCGGAGTCTGCATCGGACTCCGAGTCAGCGCCTCCGCCGTTCCTGCGGATCAGCGCCACCCCCAGCACCGCGAGGAGCGAGGCCGCCGACAGTGTGTACAGGCCCCCGTTCGTCGTGCCGGTGCTGTCCTTGAGGTAGCCGAAGAGCGTGGGGGAGACGAAACCGCCGAGGTTTCCGATGGAGTTGACGACCGCGAGCCCCGGCGCCGCGATCCTCAGGTCGAGTCCCGACTGCGCCATCGGCCAGAACAGGGTGGCCGCGCACTTGCCGCCCACCGCGGCGAGCGTGATGGCCGCCAGCCCGAACCAGGGGGAGCCCAGCGTCGCCAGGAAGGTGCCCGTGGCCGACAGGGTCAGCGCGACCGCGAGATAGGGGCGACGGTCGGGGGCCCGGTCGGTGAACCGGCTCATCGAGTACATGGCGATCACCGCGCAGATCCAGGGGATCGCCGACAGCAGACCGATCTGGAACGGCGACAGCCCGCCGATCTCCTCGACCAGACTCGGCAGCCAGAAGGTGATCGCGTACCCGGTGAGGGCCATCGCGAAGAACACCGAGGTCAGCAGCGCGACCTGAGGGTGGATCAGCAGCTTGATCCGCGACACCCTCGGGGCCCGGCTGCGCGCCTCCTCGTCCCGGGCTACCGCCGCGCTCAGCGCGTCCTTCTCCTCCGCCGTGAGCCACGGGGCGTCCTGGATGCGGGAGATCAGGAAGAAACCGGCGACGAAGCCGACGACGATCGACAGCAGCCCTTCGAGTGCGAACATCCAGCGCCACCCGGCGAACCCGCCCACCCCGTGCAGTTCCAGCAGCGCGCCCGTGATCGGCCCGGTCACGATGTACGCGGTGGCGGAGCCGCCCAGGAAGATCGCGCTCGCCCGGCCCCGGCTGGAGTCCGGCAGCCACTGCGTGAAGTAGAGCAGGACGCCGGGGAAGAAGCCGGCCTCCGCGACACCGAGCAGGAAGCGCAGCCCGTAGAACATCCATACGTTGTGGATGAAGCACATCGCCACGATCACCAGACCCCAGGTGATCATGATGCGGGTCAGCCAGACCCGGGCGCCGAACCGCTCCAGGAGCATGTTGCTCGGCACCTCGAAGAGGGCGTACCCGATGAAGAACAGGCCCGCCCCGAGCCCGTACGCGGTGGCGCTCACCCCGACGTCGGCCCGCAACTCGTCCTGGACGAAACCGACGTTGGTCCGGTCCATCTGGTTGATGAGCAGCATCAGGACGAGGATCGGCAGCATGCGGCGCAGGAACTTGCTGACCGCACGCCGCTCGGCATCGGGTATGAGGACTTCTGACATCGTTGTCTCCCTCCGGCAGTTCATGTATCTGAACAGCCGTCACGTACGTAGGAATGGCGGGAACCTTACGGAGGGCTCGCTTCCGGGTCAATGGGTTGATCCGGCAATCACGTATGTGAACTGGGGTGGAGAAGGAGCAGCGCGATGTCGTCGCTGCGCGGCGCGGAGCGACGGGCGTGCTGGACGAGGGAGTCGGCGACGGCGTCCATGGCGTGCGGGCCGGAGGGATCCGAGCGCGCGAGGGCCCCGGCCAGGTCGTCCACCGCGTCCTCGATGTCGGTGCCGGGGGCCTCGACGAGCCCGTCCGTGTAGAGGGCCAGCACGGAGCCGGACGGCAGCGGGATCTCGGTGGACGCGTAGTCGGCGTCGGCGTCGATGCCGAGGAGGAGCCCCGGGGGCAGGCGGAGGGGTTCGGTGCGGCCGTCGGGGTGCCGCAGCAGCGGGGGCGGATGCCCGGCACCGGCGACGCAGGCGGTGTGCGCGGCAAGGTCGAGGTGGACGTAGAGGCAACTGGTGAACAGGTCGGGGTCGAGGTCGGTCAGGAGCCGGTTGGTCCGGGTGAGCACCTCGTCGGGGGCCGCGCCGGCGGTCGCGTGGACGGCGGTGCGGACCTGCCCCATCAGCGCCGCGGCGTTGACGTTGTGCCCCTGCACGTCCCCGATGGCGGCGGCGGCCGTGGTGGGGCCGAGCCGGATGAGGTCGTAGAAGTCGCCGCCGACGTCCATGCCACGGGTGGCCGGGAGGTAGCGCGCGGCCACGTCCAGCCCGGCGACCCGGGGGAGGGTGTGCGGCAACAGCCCGGCCTGGAGGTCGTGGGCGATCCGGTGCTTGGTGTCGTACAGCCGGGCCCGGTCCAGGGCCTGGGCGATCAGCCCTGCGGTGGAGGTGAGGACGGCGCGCTCCTCCGGCGGGAAGGGGTGGGGCTGTGCGTAGGCCAGGACGAGGGAGCCGACCGGACGCCCCGAGGTGATCAGCGGCAGGAAGGCCCAGGCGCCCATCCCGTCCTGGAGGACGGCCGGCGGATAGGCCCGCTGCAACTCGGCGAACGTGGCGAAGAAGGCGGGCACGCCCGTGGTGAGCGTGTGCACGGCGGGGGTGTCCGAGGTGAGCGAGGCGGCGTCGAAGCGTTCCATCAACTCGGCGGTGTAGCCGCGGTAGCCGATGATCCGCAGCCGGCCGTCCTCCGCCGTCATCAGGGCCAGCGCGGCCGCGCCGAACGCCGGCAGGAGCTGGTCGGCGGCCTGGTCGACCACGTCACGCACACCGACCGCCTCGGTGAGCGTCGCCGCCAGGTGCATCAGGTGGTACAGGTTCGTGGCCCGCCCCGTCGCCGGAGGGTCGGGCGGAGGTGACCCGGCGGGCGACACCGGCGCGTGGGCGTGCGCCGAGTGGGTGGGCGCGATCCGCACGCTGATGCCGGAGGCGTCCGGCATGAGGCGGAAGGACAGCCACCGGTCGGGCGGGCGCAGGGCGATGAACGACACCGTCTCGCGGCTGAGCATGGCGGCGCGGTAGCTGTCCTCGGCGATCGGGTCGGCCAGCCAGCGCAGCGCCTCCCACGGCTTGGCGCCGAGCAGCTCGGGGATGTCGGCGCCGAGCAGCTCCGCGGCCTCGGTGTTGAGGAAGGTGATCCGCCCGTCCACGTCCAGCGAGCAGGAGCCGCCGGGGAGGCGCTCGGCGAAGTCGACCGCGGCCTGCGCCTCGGCCGGACCCGCGAGCCTGCGCCGCAGCGGGGGCAGCATCACCGGCTCGGCGGCGGGCCGTACCCGGTGACCGCTGTCCGCCGCCTTCCGCAGGAGCAGGCCCAGCCGGTGACAGGCGCCGGCGATTGCCTCCCGCTCCCGGGGGCTCGGCCGCGACGGGTGGGAGGCCGGCCACTGCAGCACCAGACCGCCCCAGACGTCCGGGCCCGTGGTGATGGGGGCGGCGGCGAGCGTGAAGCGGTACGGCACGACCAGCGCCATCCGTGGATAGTGACGCGCCAGCTCCTCCTGGCCGCTCATCCACACCAGCCGCCGCTCCCGCACGGCGTCGGAGACCGGGGAGGGCGTCTTCAACGCCACCCGCGCCCAGGGCATGGAGATCTCCCAGGGGACCCCGCCCAGCACCGCCAACTGCAGCAGCGGCTCGTCCGGCAACAGCAGATACACCGCCGCCACCGAGGTGCCGCTCTCCCGGGCGACCTCGATCAGGGCGGTCTCCAGCAGCTCCGGACCGACGGCACCGCTACCAGGCACGTCCTCACCCGCCCCGGACCGGTCCGGAGGAGCGAGCGGGCACCCGCCGATCGTCACCCATATGCGGACCATACGCCCACGACGGGACGGCAGCATGCGGGTGGGACGCGTCGCCGGGGCGGGGCGGGGCGGGGCGGGGCGATGGGTTCGGTGGGGAGCGCTGCGGGGGCGTCAGTCAGTCAGCCAGCCCGCCCGTCAGCCCGCCCGTCCGCTCAGCTCGGCTCGGTGCGTGGCTGTTCCCCGGTGCCGGTGCCGGAGGCGGTGCCCGTGGCCGGGGTGCGGATGGCCAGGAGGGCTGTGGCGATGTGGGCCACGGCTTGTGGGTCGGAGAGGGAGCGGGCCGTCAGTTCCTCGACGCGGCGCAGGCGGTAACGGACGGTGTTGGGGTGGACGAACAGGCTGCGGGCCGCGGCGGTGGCGGAACCCGCGGCGGCGAACCAGTGCTCCAGGGTCCTCAGCAGCCGCGCACGCTCCACGACCGGGAGGTCGACCACGGGCCGGAGGACCACGTCCACCAGGTGCGCCGCCTCGGCCGGTGCGGCGGCGACCACCATGGCCAGCGGATCGTCGTCGAACCGGGCCACGCCGGGACCGTCGCCCCGCAGTCCGGCCAGCGCCAGCCGGGCGAACCGCAGCGCCTGCGGCGTGTCGCGCAGGGAGTCGAAGCTCGGACTGACCCCCACCCGGGCACGGGTCCGGCGCAGCACACCCAGGCAGGTGTCTTCCGCCGCCGCCGTCGGCAGGGCGATCAGACCGATCTGCTGGTCGGGCAACAAACGCCAGGCGGAGGGGAGTTGCGCCTGACGCAGCCCCGACTCGACCCCCGCCAGCGGCTCCTCGCCGGGCGCGCCGGCCGCCGCCGCGACGACCGCGTAGGGCCCGCGCTCGGGCAGGCCGAGCTCCCGGGCGGCCTCCCACAGCGTCGTCCGGTCGGCGATCACACCCGTGAACAGCGCCTCCACCAGAGCCGACCGCCGGGCCTGCCCCCGCGCGGTCAACTCGGCCGCCGTCTCCCGGTAGGCCGCCGCGACGGCCTCCGCGTACAGGCCGAACAGCGCCCAGATCTCCGCGGACTTCGCCACCAACTGGTCGGCGGAGACCTCCGGATGGGTGCGCGACTCCGCCACGATCTCCGTCCACAGCAGTTCGAAGCCGACCCGGTACGCGTGCAGGGTGTCCGCCAGCGGCACGCCCTGCTCGGCACGGACGCGCCCCGTCTCCCGGGCCGGGCTGGGGTCCGCGGTGGCACCCGCGCGGAGGTGGTTGAGGATCAGGTCCGCGTTGGCCGTGCACGAGCGGCGCAGCGAGTCGAAGGGGATCAGCGACTCGTCGGCGTAGGCGTCGACGTCCGACCGGATGCGCCCCGCGATCCGCTCGCCCAGTTCCGGCAGCCTGGAATGCAGTGCCGCGGCCACGCCCGAGATGTCCATCATCGCAGCTTAACGCCCCTGTTTTGTTCACCGGGACAACCCTGGGCGGCGGGCACTGTCGTACGGCCCATAGGCCGCCGACGTGGGCGGCAGCACGATGTCGTGCACGTGAACAGCGGATTTCGACGGCGACTTTCGTGGAGGACGGGCCATGGCCAATCTGGCGGAGTACCTGGTGGAGACGGCACAGCGGCAGCCGGGGCGTCCCGCGCTGCGCCTGGGGGACCAGGTGACCGCGTACGCGGAACTTGACGAGCGCAGTGCCCGAGCCGCCGCGCTGCTGAGAGCCGAGGGCGTACGGCCGGGGGACCGGGTCGCCCTGATGCTGCCGAACGTGCCCGAGTTCGTCGTCCTGTACTACGGCGTGCTGCGCGCCGGAGGCGTCGTCGTCCCCATGAACCCGCTGCTGAAGACGCGGGAGACCGAGTACCACCTGACCGATTCCGGGGCGGTGCGGCTGTTCGAATGGCACCAGGCGCCCGGTGAGGGCGCCCAGGGCGCGGCCGCCGCAGGCGTGCGGCACACGGCCGTCGAGCCCGCCGCCTTCGCCCAGGCGCTGGCCGGACACGAGCCGCTGCCCGGCGTGGCGCGGACGGCGGACGACGATGTCGCCGTGCTGCTCTACACCTCCGGCACCACCGGCCGCCCCAAGGGCGCCACGCTCACCCACGGCGGACTGCGGCACAACACCGAGGTCAACACGGTCCACGTCCAGCGGATGACACCCGAGGACGTGGTGGTCGGCTGTCTGCCGCTGTTCCACATCTTCGGCCAGATCTGCACCATGAGCGTGGCCGTGCGCGCCGGTGCCTCGCTCACCCTGATCCCCCGCTTCGAGCCGCAGGCCGTGCTGGACGCCATCGCCCGCGACGGGGCCACGGTCTTCGAGGGTGTACCGACGATGTACGCGGCGCTGCTCCAGCATCCGGCTGGGGCGGACGTGTCGACGCTGCGGATGTGCGTCTCCGGCGGGGCCTCGCTGCCGGTGGAGATCCTGCACGGCTTCGAACGACGGTTCGGCTGCGCGGTGCTGGAGGGCTTCGGCATGTCCGAGACCAGCCCGGTGGTCACGTTCAACCACCCGGACCGCCCCCGCAAGGCCGGCTCCATCGGCACCCCGATCCAGGACGTGGAGGTGCGGCTGCTCGACGACAAGGGCCAGGACGTCACGCCCGGCGAGGTCGGCGAGCTCGCCGTACGGGGGCCGAACGTGATGAAGGGGTACTGGAACCGGCCCGAGGAGACGGCCGCCGCGATCCCGGACGGCTGGCTGCGCAGCGGCGACCTCGCCCGCCAGGACGAGGACGGCTACCTCTACATCGTCGACCGCAAGAAGGACATGATCATCCGCGGCGGCTACAACGTCTACCCGCGCGAGATCGAGGAGGCCCTGCACGAGCACCCCGCCGTCGCTCTGGCCGCGGTGGTGGGGGTCCCGCACGCCCACCTGGGCGAGGAGATCGCGGCGGCGGTCGTCCTGCGCCCCGGCGCCCACGCCACCCCCGACGAGCTGAGGGAGTTCGTCAAGGACCGGGTCGCCGCGTACAAGTACCCGCGCGAGGTCTGGCTCATGGACAGCCTGCCGACCGGCCCCAGCGGAAAGATCCTCAAGCGGGAGATCACCGCACCGACGGGATGAACCGACCCCTCACCCCTGTGGGGCCGGACCGCCGCCGAGACCGATCTCGTTCCCGTCCGGGTCGTGGTACGTGACCTTGCGTACGCCGTTCGCGTAGGTCTCGCGGCTGCTGGGCTCCAGACCCCGGCCGGTGATCCCGGCGATCCGGGCGTCGAGATCGTCGACGAAGACGGTGTGCAGCGCGTGGCCGGCCCGTCCGGGGCGGAGCTCGATATAGAGATAGCGGTGCTCCGCCAGCTCCCACACGGCCTCCGTGTCGTTCGGGAAGAACGTCGGCGGGGAGCCCAGCAGGCGCTCGTACCAGGAGAGCGCCGCTGTGTAGTCGTTCACCGGGATACCTGCGAAGAGGACGACGGCCATGCCGCCATCGTAGGGGCGGCATGGCCCATGCCGTCGCACGGCGGCTGTCAGCCGCCGATCCGCGCGGCGATGATCGGGGCGAGGCGATCGGCGACGGCCCGGTGTCCCCGGTCGTTGGGGTGGACGGAGTCGGCGAGGTCGCCGGCGCCCAGCCAGCCCGTGGTGTCGACGAAGGACACCCGGGAGTCCCCGCCCGCGATCGCCTCCCGCACGGCGGCCTCGGTCTGCGGCACGAACCGTCCCCGGAAGGTCTCCAACGCGAAGATCCAGGCGCCGGGGTGCGCCGCGCGGACCTTGCGCAGCAGACTGGTGTAGGCGGCCTGGAACTGCGCCGAACTCACCCCGTGGCCCACGTCGTTGGTGCCGAGGTTGATGACGACGGCGTCCGCCCGGTAGCGGGAGAAGTCCCAGTCCGGCGTCGCCGCGTTGGGGTTGAGTTTGCCGTACTGCCGCTCCAGCCCCACACACCCGTCCGCCGCGGCCACCAGGCAGGCGCCGCCCTGGGCGATCCGGGTGTGCTCGGTGCCGAGCCGTTCCCCGATCAGCCAGCCGTACGCGGTACGGGCGTTCTGTGACGTCGTGGTGCCCACGGTGATCGAGTCGCCGACGAACTCGACCGTCCTGTTCGGCGCCGGCGGGGCGAAGGTCGTGGCGCCGCTGTCCAGGACGAGCCCCTGGAACACGGCGTCACCGCGGTAGGAGCCCGCCACCACCTGGTAGTTGACCTGAAGGGTGTGGCGGCCGGCCGACAGCGCGGCCGGTGTCAGGTTCACCGTCCCCTTCACGTCGTCGAAGAACCTCACGGGCCCGTCGTCGATCCGCGCCCAGAAGTCGATCGTGCCCCGCTGCTTCAGCTGCACGGTCCGCCCGGTGAAGCCGACGCGGTAGTAGGCACCCGCCCAGTAGGGGGTGTACGCGGTGGCGGAACCGGTGGTGTCCCAGCGTCCGACGAACTTGATGTTCGGGTCGCCGGGCTGGCCGGGCGCGGCGGCCTTCGCGGTGGCGGACGTGACGGCCCGGGTGGTGGCGGACGTGGCGGACGCGAGCGCCGTGCCGTTCAGCGCGCCGCTGACGACGGGCGCCAGCCGGTTCGCGAACTTGGTGTGTCCCGCCTCGTTGGGGTGCCCGTTTCCGTCCTCGTAGTCGGTGCCGTCGGTGAGCCAGCCCGTCGTGTCGACGTACCGCACCCTGCCGTCCCCGGCGCCGTTGCGCGCGGCGACCGCGGCCCTGGTCTCGGTGACGTACCGCTTCTTCAGGGTCTGCACCGCGAAGAGCACCGCGTCCGGATACCTGACCCGGACGTCCCGCAGGAAGGAGGTGTACGCCGCCTGGAACTCGGCACCGGTCACCCCGTGCCCGATGTCGTTGGTGCCGAGGTTGATGACGACCGCGGTCGCCCGGTACCGGGAGAAGTCCCAGTCCGTGCCACCCGTACTGCCGACCTTGAAGAACTGTCCGCTCAGCCCCGTGCACCCGGACCGTGCGACGAGGCAGTACCCGGCGCGCGCGATCCGCGTGTGCCGCATGCCGAGCCGCTCGCCCGTCTTCCACGCGTACGAGTCGAGCGCCAGCCGGTCGGTGAGGGCCCCGGCGGTGATGGAGTCCCCGACGAACTCGACCAGCCCCGGTGACGCGCCCGGCGCGACCGTACGAGCCCCGGAGTCCAGGACCAGGCCCTGGAACACCGTGTCGCCGGACCGGTAGGTGATCCGCAGGGAGTGCGTGCCGGGCGCCAGGGGGCGCGGAGTGAGGTTCACCGTGCCGCGCACGCCGGCGTGGAAGACGTCCGGGCCGCCGTCGACACTGACGTAGAAGTTGACCGCGTCCCTGGCGCGCACCTGCACCGTGGTGCCGGTGAAGGACGTCTGCACGTACGCACCGGTCCAGTGCGCGACGGCCGTCGTGCCGGAACTCGTGTCCCAGCGGCCGACGTAGACGATGTTCGGGTCGGAGACCGAGCCGTCGCCCGGCGCGGCCTGCGCCCGGGTGGCGCCGGCCAGCGACAGCAGACAGGCGAGGAGCACCGCTGTGAGGACGGCGGCCAGGCCGCCTCTGCCGGACCTGTGGGGGAAGGTCAGCATGGGGATCCTTACGTTGTAGGTGGGTTGGTTTCGGTCACTCGTAGGATCGAAAGACCCGGGGATGCTGGGTGTGGCTCATGGGTTTCCGCCCACTGGTGGCTTGAAAGGATTGGCCGCTCGGCATCCCGCGACGACTCGACCACTCATTGGGATGCGCGGCACAAGATCGCTTGGTAAGGACACGCTGGCGAGGTCGTCTGCTGGGCTGTGAACGGATACGACTTCGGAGGTGGCCGTGCCCGAGCTGTGGGCCGGTACGGATGCGGGCAAGGCCGCGCATCACTGCGTGGTGCTCGACGCGGACGGCAAGCGCCGGCTGTCGCGGCGGGTGGACAACGACGAGACCGCGCTGCTGAAGCTGATCGCCGATGTGCTGGAGCTGAGCGACGGCGCCCCGGTGACCTGGGCGATCGACCTCAACAGCCGGCGGGGCCGCGCTGATGATCGCGCTGCTGACCGACAACGGCCAGCAGGTCCTCTACATCCCCGGCCGCACCGTCCATCACGCCTCCGGCTCCTACCGGGGCGACGGCAAGAGCGACGCCAAGGACGCCTTCGTCATCGCCGACCAGGCCCGCATGCGCCGCGACCTGGAACCTGTGCACCGAGGCGACGACATCGCCGTGGACCTGCGCATCCTCACCTCGCGCCGCCTGGACCTGGCCGCCGACCGCACCAGGACCATCAACCGGCTGCGAGCCCAGATGCTGGAGTACTTCCCCGCCCTGGAACGCGCCTTCGACTACAAGACGTCCAAGGCGGCCCTGGTGCTGCTGACGCAGTACCAGACCCCGGCCGCCCTCCGGCGCGTCGGCAGGACCCGGCTCGCGACCTGGCTGAAGAACCGCAAGGTCCGCAACTATCAGCTCGTTGCGGCCACCGCGGTGGAGGCCGCCGAGGCCCAGCACACCGCCGTCGCCGGGGAGAAGCTGGCCGCCGCCATGGTGGCCAGGCTCGCGAGGGAGGTGATGGCCCTCGACGAGGAGATCGCCGAGACCGACGCCCTGATCGAGGGCCGGTTTCGCGACCACCCGCACGCCGAGGTCATCCTGAGCATGCCCGGCCTCGGCCCCGTCCTGGGCGCCGAGTTCATCGCTCACACCGGCGGAGACCTGAGCGTCTTCGCCAGCGCTGACCGCCTCGCCGGCTGTCGCCTAGCCTGGCCCCGGTCCCCAAGGACTCCGGACGCATCAGCGGCAACATGCGCCGCCCACGCCGCTACTGCCGACGCCTGCTGCGGGTCTTCTACATGTCCGCCATGGTCGCCGCCCGCTCCTGCCCCGTCTCCAAAGCCTTCTACGAGCGCAAACGAGCCGAGGGCAAGGGCCACAAGCAGGCAATCATCGCCCTCGCACGACGCCGCCTGAACGTCCTGTGGGCACTCATACGCGACGGCCGCGCCTTCGAACTCACGGCACCGCAGACCCCCGTCATGCTGGGCTGACACGCTCACAGCGAGTCACCAACGCGGGTTGACAACTCCATTGGGAATCCTTTCTCACCGGTTGGGAGCGCTCCCATGTGTGGCCTCCCCACGGAACCAGTGCGCCGGATCGGGGTCAAGGTGCCTTGCTGTGAAGGAAGTTGGCCTCTTTGTGTGGGGAAGCCCGTCACCTCTCAGCCGCAGCCGACTCAGCCGCCGCCCTCTCGGCCCGCTGCCCTCTCAGCCCGCCGCCCTCCGGACGAGTTCGCCGATCCGTGCCTCCGTCTCGGCCGTCAGCTCCGTCAGGGCGTACGTGGTCGGCCACAGGGCACCTTCGTCGAGGTGCGCCTGGTCGCTGAAGCCGAGGGTGGCGTACCGGGTCCGGAACTTCCGCGCACTCTGGAAGAAGCAGACGACCTTGCCGTTCCTGGCGTACGCGGGCATGCCGTACCAGAGCTTGGGCGAGAGGTCGGGTGCGGCGGTGGCGACGATCTGGTGCACCCGCTCGGCGAGAACGCGGTCCGCGTCCTCCATCTCGGCGATCTTCGCGAGCACATCGCTCTCCAAGTCCGCCTTGGAGGCTCGCGATCCGCGGCGGGCGGACGTCTTCAGGTCCCGCGCGTGCTCCCGCATCGCCTCGCGCTCCTCGGCCGAGAACCCGTCGAACTTCTTCTCCGCCGTAGCGGCGCTCCGGGGGGTCTTCCGTGTGTTCGTCATGGCAGTTTTCCTTCCTCGCACAGCACAGTGATGATGTCCGTCAGTAGAGCCAGCGGCCCTCGCGCATCAGTTGACGCCCCGTCAACTCGTTCGCCTCGCGCCAGGCCTGCACCCGGGTCGGGGTGACGCGGAACCAGCGGTACGAGACGGTCGAGACCCGGGGATCGAAACCGGTGCGCGCGGCGAACCGGTCCCCCCGCTCCGCCGACAACGCGTCGATCGGGAGCACCTCCACCTCGCCCTCGATCATGGTCACGTCCCGGGTGGGGCCCAGCCCGAGCCGAGCGGTGCCGGTCGCGGCCAGGTTCCTGCCCGTCGGACTGTCGCCCGGCGTCGCCAGCAGCAACGTCTCGCCGTCCCAGTCGAACGACAGCGGTACCAGGTACGGCACACCGTCCGCCGAGGCGCTGGCCACCCAGACATCGGCGTCGTGGGTGAGCCGGTGCTCCGTGTCGCGGCGCCGCACCGCGCGAGGGCGGGGGCCGGCGGGCGGGGCGGCGAACTGGTCGGCCGAGTGGTCGGTCGGCTGGTCGGCAGGCCCGTTGGCCGGCTGGGTGGCGGACGAACCGGGCATGGTCACTCCTGAATCGCTCGGGCTCACGGGAGGGCGGGGCCGCGTCCCGTCCGGTGTGGCCGCCGGGTGCGTTCGCCGTGGTCACAGCCTCCCCCGGCGGGGCCACGGCCCGCCTCCGTGGTGAGCACGGATTCCACCACTGAGCGGCCACCGAGAGGCCACGGAGCGGCGGATAATGACCCGGTGTCCAGTCCAGTGATCTCGGCTCGGGAAGCCGACGTGCTCGCGCTGCTCGGGGAGCACCTCAGCAACGCGGAGATCTCCGCCCGCCTGTTCATCTCCGTACGCACGGTCGAGTCCCATGTCTCCGCCCTGCTGCGCAAGCTCGACGAACCGGACCGGCGGGCGCTCTCCCGGCACGCGGCCGACCTCGCTCGTGCCGACCGGCGTCGCCCGGCACCGGCCCTTCCCGCACCGCTGACCGCGTTCGTCGGCCGGGTGCGCGAACGCGCCGAACTGGCCGAGGCGGTGAAGACGCGTCGGCAGGTCACGGCCGTCGGTCCGGGCGGGGTGGGCAAGACCCGGCTCGCGCTGGCGGTGGCGGCGGACGCGGCCGGCGAGTTCGCCGACGGGGTGTGGTTCGTCGACCTGGCACCGGTCACCGACCCGGCGCGGGTCGGCGCGGCGGTCGCGGCGGCCGTCGGTGTGGGCGAACAACCCGGGCGGGGCGTCGAGGAATCGGTGTCGGCGGCCCTGGCGGACCGTGAGACGCTGCTCGTCCTGGACAACTGCGAGCAGATACGCGAGGGGGTCGCGCCCTTCCTGGAACGGCTGCTGGTCGCCTGCCCGAGGGTCCGGGTGCTCGCGACGAGCCGCGCCCGGATGATGGTGCCGTTCGAATGGGTGTTCCCGGTGCCGCCGCTGTCCTCGGACGGCGGCGCCGACTCGGAGGCTGTGACCCTCTTCCTGGAACGGGCGGCGGCGGTCGGCCGGCCACCGGAACCGGCCCTGCGCGACCGGATCGCGGACATCTGCGAACGCCTCGACGGCATGGCCCTCGCGATCGAACTGGCGGCGGCACGCTGGCCCACCCTCGGACTGGACGGCCTCACCGCCGGGCTCTCCGACCAGCTGCGCATCCTCGCGGGCGGCCCCCGTGCGGACGACCGGCACCGGTCGGTGCGGGCCGCGCTCGACTGGAGCCATGATCTGCTGGAGCCGCCGGACCGGGCGCTGCTGCGGCGGATCTCGGTGTTCGTCATGCCGTTCACCGCCGAGGCGGCCGGTGTCGTCGCCGGGTTCGCGCCGCTGGACCCGGTGGGGGTCGCCGACGGGCTCGGCCGGCTCGCCGAACAGAGCCTGCTCACCGCGACGCCGACCGCGACCGGGACCCGCTACCAGGCGCTGGAGACCATCCGGCAGTACGGGGTGGAGCGACTCGCCGACGCCGAGGAGCTGACGGGCGTGCGAGCGCGTCACGCCGCCTGGTGCCTGGCCGGTGCGACCGCTCTCGCCGGAGGCGAGGGACCGGACTGGCGCGCACGCTTCGACGCCGTCGCGGACGACCTCCGGGCGTCCCTCGCCTGGGCCGCCGCCCGCCCCGACCACCGTCAGACCGCCCACCGCCTCGCCCTGACCCTCGCGGGCCTGACCTTCACCCGCAACCTGCTGGGCGAGAGCCAGCAACGCTACGAGCAGGCCGCGACGCTGGCCGAGGCGGCCGCCGCTGCTGCCGAGGCCTTGCGGGAGGCGGCGGGGGTGGCCGGTTGCCGTCGGCTCGGCGATGACATGTACCGCCTGCACCGCGCGGCCGCCGAGGCCGCCTTGCGCGCCGGCGACCGCACCGGCGCGGCCCGCGACCTGGCAGCCGCCGCCACGGTCGCGTACCGCTTCTCCAGCGAGTTCGCGCACCTCCCCACGCCGGCGGAGGCCACCGCGCTCCTGACAACGGCCCACCAACTCTCCGGTGTCACGGGTCCGCCACCCGGCGCCCCCGGCCCGCGCTCGGGTGCCGTAGAACTGCCGCCCGGCGCCACGGAACTGCCCTCCCGCGCCACGGAACCGTCGCCCGGCGCGACAGAACTGCCCTCCCGCGCCACAGGACTGCCGCCGTTCGCCGCCGACCGGCCGTCCATTGCCGTAGACCCGCCGTCCGGCGCCACGAATCTTCCCCCGGGCGCCCAAGTTCAGCTGCCCGGCGTCGGCTTGGCCCCCTCCACCCACGACCTGTCATCCATAGCCACGGACCCAACCCCCCACCCGTCGGCCTCCCCAGCCCCCACCCCCACCCCCTCGCCCGAGCCGGCAGTCGCCGCGGACGTCTCCGTCGTCGCCGCTCTCGCGCTCGCCGAAGCCGCTGTGGTGAGGGACGCCTTCGGGGCCGTGCAGGGGGACGTCGACAACAGTGCGCGGGAGACCGTCGGTTGTGCCGAGCGGGCGGTCCGGCTGGCTCGGGCGGCGGGGGATGCCGTGGCCGAGTCCGCCGCGCTCGACGCGTTGTCCGGCGCCCGGACCTGGGCCGGTGACTCGTTCGGCGCGGCGGCGGCCGCCCGGCGCCGCATCGAGATCCTCACTCCGCTGCCGCACACCCCCGCCGCCACACAGGAGTTGATGGACGCCCTCGCCATGGCGGCCGGCACCGCAATCGGCGTGGGCGAGCTGGCGCAGGCCCGCCGGTGGGCCAGGCAGCTCGCCGACCATCCCCTGTTCGCCGAGGTGGAGCACCACGCCACGTCCTGGCTGATGGTCGCGGACGCGTTCGCGGGCAACGGCGGGGACGTGCTCGGCGGCAGCGAACGGTTCCTCGACGCATGGCGCCGGAGCGGCCGGCAGCGGTCGTACTCCCTCGGTCCCGCCGCCGCGGGCGTCGCGATGATCCACGGTCTGCGCGGCGACCACGCGGCGCGGGAGAGCTGGCTGGCGGTCGTCACGGAGGCCGGTACCGCGGCGGAGCACCACCACGGCTACGGCGCGGTCTTCGACGCCATGGTGCTCCTGCAGCACGGCGACCCGGACGAGGCCCTGGCCCGGGTCGCGCCGGAACCGGACGAGGTGTGGAAGTGGGTCTCCTGGATCTGGCACCACTGGTACGTGGGCCTGCGCGCCGAGGCCTCGGTCCTTGCCAGCCACCCCCAGGCCCGGACGCGGGTCGCCACCGCCCGGAACCTGGTCGCCGGAAACCCGGTCGCCACCGCCCAACTGGACCGCGCGCAGGCGCTCCTGGACGGCGACCTGCCCGGCCTGCTCGCAGCCGCCACGGCATTCGACGCCGCCGACTGCCCGTACCAGTCGGCCCGCACCCTCCTCCTCGCCGGAGGCGAGCACACCGCCACGGGCACGTCGGCCCTCACGACCCTCGGTCTCGCCCCCGACTCCTGAGCGTCGGCCGCGCCGACCCCCGGCGCCCAGGCGTCAGCGGCCCTTGCGCACCCGGGCGGCCGCGCGGGCCTCCGCCGCCTTCCGGGCCTCGGCGGCCTTGCGGGACTCCTTCGCGGGGCGGCCCGGCCGGGTGCCGAGTCCCCGGAAGGGCGCGTTGCCCCCGCTGGGCCTCGTGTCGGTCGGCGGCCGCTTCGCCCCGGTGATGGCAGTCAACTGCGCCTCGCCGGACCGTACTTGGGTGACCGTCGGCCGGATCTTGGCCTCGGACATCATCCGGTTGACGTCGCGGCGCTGGTTCGGCGTGACCAGGGTGACGACCTTCCCGGACTCCCCGGCGCGCGCCGTGCGCCCGCCACGGTGCAGATAGTCCTTGGCGTCGGCGGGCGGGTCGACGTTGACGACGAGGTCGAGCGCGTCGATGTGGATGCCCCGGGCCGCGACGTTGGTGGCGACCAGCACGGTGATCGCGCCGTCCTTGAACTGCCCTAGCGTGTGCGTGCGTTGGGGCTGCGACTTGCCGCTGTGCAGGGCGGCGGCCCGTACGCCGCTGGCCCGCAGATGGCGGGTGAACTGGTCCACCCCGGCCTTGGTGTCGAGGAACATCAGCACCCGGCCGTCCCGCGCGGCGATCTCGGTCGCGGTGGCGTACTTGTCGGCCGGGTGGATGTTCAGCACATGGTGTTCCATCGTGGTGACCGAGCCCGCGGCCCGGTCGACGGAGGCGAGCACCGGATCGTGCAGGTGGTCGCGGACCAGCTGGTCGACCTCGCGGTCGAGGGTGGCGGAGAACAGCAGCCGTTGCCCGTCCGGGCGGACCTGCTCCAGGATCTCCGACACCTGCGGCAGGAACCCCAGGTCGCACATCTGGTCCGCCTCGTCCAGCACCGTGATCCGCACCCGGTCCAGGTGGCAGTCCCGGCGCGACACCAGATCGGCCAGCCGCCCCGGTGTCGCGACGACCACCTCGGCGCCGGCCCGCAGCGCCGCCTGCTGCTTGTTGATCGACAGCCCGCCGACCACCGTCGCCAGCCGCACCCCCAGGGTTCGTGCGTACGGCGTCAGCGCGGCGTCCACCTGCTGCGCGAGCTCCCGGGTCGGCACCAGGACCAGCGACAGGGGCCGCTTGGACTCCGCCCGCAGCCCCGCCGTCCGGACCAGGAGCGCGAGCCCGAACGCCAGCGTCTTGCCCGAGCCGGTCCGCGCCCGGCCGAGGACGTCACGGCCCGCCAGCGCGTTCGGCAGGGTCGCCGCCTGGATCGGGAACGGCTCCCGCACCCCCAGCTCGGTCATGGTCCGCAGCAGCTCCGGCGGCAGACCGAGCGCGTCGAACGACTCGGCCGGCGGCAGCTCCCGGGACGCCGCCTCCGGTGCCGAGGACTCGCTCTGGGGCTCAGGGGTGGACGACGGCTTCGCGTGCAAGGGGGAACCTTTCCTGGAGTGGCGCCCGGAACGCGCCGGGGCCCGTACCCCTCGGTACGGGCCCCGGCGGTGTCGAAGCGTGCCCCCATTTTACCAGCAGAGCCCCACGGGCCGACCGGCCCGCGGCTACGGCGACGAGCTGCTCGGCGTCGGCAAACCGGAACGGCTACCCCTTCCTCAGCACGATGTCGAAGGTCGCCGAGGTCCAGGTGCCGTCGATCCGACGCCCGTCCGGCGTCGGGGTTCCGGGCTCGTGGCGCTCGAACGGGCGGATCAGTGACTCCTTGACCCCGAACACCGAGTCCCGCTCCAGCCAGGAGTCGCCCGCGACGAAGATGTGCGTGATGAGCGGGTGGAAACCCGGCGCCGTCACCTTGAAGTGCAGATGCGGTGCCCGCATCGGGGAACGTCCGGCGTGGTCCAGCAGTCGGCCGACCGGTCCGTCGTCCGGGATCGGATACGGCGTGGGGGTGAGCCCCCAGAACCGGTAGCCGCCCTCGGCGTCCGTGAACAGGTGGGCGCGCCCGGCGAGTTCGCCGGCGCCGTCGTCGTACTGGACGTCGTACATCCCGTCGTCGTCGGCCTCCCACACCTCGACGCGCGCTCCGGCGACGGGGGTGCCGTCGGGGCCGGTGACCCGGCCGCTGACCCAGGACGGTTCGCCGCTCGCGCCGCCCGCGATGTCCCCGCCGGGCTCGATCGCGGGCGAGTCCTGGACGAAGAACGGGCCGAGGACCGTGGACTCGGTGGCCTCGCCGTCGCCCGGTTCGTTCACCGTGACGGTCAGCATCGAGATGCCGAGGACGTCGGAGAGGAGGACGAACTCCTGGCGGGTGTCGGTCGTGATGTGACCGGCCGCCGTCAGGAACCCGATCGCCTCGTTCCACTCGTCCTCGGTGAGCCGCGTCTCCCGCACGAACGCGTGCGCGTGGCGTACGAGGGCCTGCATCAGCTCACGGAAGCGGTCGTCCTTCGCGGAGTCGAAGCTCGCGACGACCTGGTCGGTCAGGCGTTGCTCATTCATCGGTGAATCTCCGTCCCGGGGAGGACAGGGACCTGCGCCGGGACGTCCCCGCGCCACGCCCGCCCCAGCAGGGCGCGCATCTCGTCGTGGGTCACCCGGCGCGGGTTGGAGTCCGGCACCTGGGTCATGACCAGGTCGGTGGCCCGGTCGAGTTCCTCCTCGGTGAGACCCAACTCGCCCAGGGAACACGGGGGTTGAAGTCGCGTGTAGAGATCGAGGAGCGCCCCGAAGGGGTCGGCGGGCGCGTCGAGCGCCGCTCCCAGCCACCGTTCCGCCTCCGGCGCCGCCGGCAGGTTGAGGCCGACCACATGCGGCAGGACCACCGAGTGCAGGGCGGCGTGTTCGAGGTCGTACGCGCCGCCGAGGACGTGGCACACCTTGTGGTGCAGCCCCGAACCGGCCCCGGCGAAGGCGACCGCCCCGAGATAGGTGCCGAAGAGGATGTCGCGCCGGGCCGCGACGTCCTGGCCGTCCGCGACGATGCGCGGCAGCGAGGACGCCAGCGACCGGACGCCCTCGACGGCCAGGGCGGAGCTGATCGGGTTGTGCCGGGGCGCCCACCACGCGTCGACGCAGTGGGCGAGGGCGTTGAGGCCCGACGTCACCGACAGCCGCGTCGGCAGCGACTGCATCAGCGTGGCGTCGTAGACGACGACCTGGGGGAGGATCTTCGGGTCGACGCCGGTGCGCTTGTGGCCGTCCTCGGTGAGGCCCCACACGGGGGTCGCCTCGGAGCCGGCGTAGGTCGTCGGGACGGCGAGGATCGGGAGCCCGGTGGTGAGCGCGGCCGCCTTGGCGGTGCCGGTGGTCGAGCCGCCTCCGACGCTCAGCAGCAGGTCGGCCGCGTGCTCGCGGGCGGCGGCGCGTACGGCCTCGGCGACCTCGACCGGTACGTGGGGGCGGACCTCGCCGAAGACCGCCACGACGGGCAGGTCCTCGCAGATGTCCTCGGCGAGGGCCCGCTCCCCGTCGGCCGCGATCACCAGGACCCGGCTCGCGCCGAGCCCGGTGACCGCGGCCGCCACGTCGTCCCGTGCGGTGCCGGAGCCGAAGACGACCCGCTGACCCCAGGACTCGTAGACCACGGAAGCGGTCACGCGGCCACCGTCCGGGCCCGGGGCACCGCACCCGCCGCGAACGCCCCGACCAGCGCGGGGACGGCGAAGGCGTAGAAGGCCCAGGAGATGTCGGCGCCGGAGCTGAGCACGAACGCGCCCAGGGACGGGCCGACGATCGCGCCGAACCGGCCGATGGACAGGGCCCAGGCGAGGCCGTTGCCGCGTACGGCGTCCGGGTAGCGGGTCACGATGAACGCGTTGCCGAGGATCTGCGAACCGATGAACCCGAAGCCGCTGATGAACATCAGCACGAACATCACGGCCGTCGGCGGACGCGTGCTCATGGCGATCAGGCTGAGCGTGCCGACCAGGAAGGCGACGACCACGACCCGCTTGGCGCCCAGCGCGTCCGCGATCCGGCCACCGACGATCGCCCCGACGCCCACACCCAGCCACATGGCCGCCGTCTGCAGCAGCGCCGAGCCGAGGGAGAACCCGGCGGCCTGCATGATGCTGGGCAGCCAGGTGCTGATGCCGAAGACCAGCAGGAGCCCGCAGAAGGACATGGCCCAGAACAGGACGGTCGAGACGGCGAGGCCACCGGTCAGCAGCGAGCCGAGGCCCAGCCAGCGGCCCGGGTCCGCCGTCGGCGCGTCCTCGGCGGGCGTCAGCCCGAGGCGCTGCTCCACCGCGCGCGCCTCGTCGGCGCGGCCGGTGCGGCGCAGGTGGAACGGGCTCTCCGGCAGCCGGAGCACGAGCGGGATGGCCAGGAACACCGGGAGCACACCGATCACATACAGCCACCGGTACGAGACGTCAGGGAGCAGGGCCGTGCCGAGCAGCGGGGAGAGCAGGGCGCCGGCCGCGTAACCGCTCATGATCAGGGCGACGTTGCGGCTGCGGCGGCCCGGGTCGCTGAGGTCGGCCACGTACGCGTTGATCGTCGGCAGGACGACACCGAGGCCGAGCCCGACGATCAGACGCCCGGCGCCGAAGGACGGGACACCGCCGGCGACCGTGCAGATCGCCATGCCGAGCGTGAACAGGGCGGTCCCGGCGAGCAGCAGCCGGCGCGGGCCGGTGCGGTGGACGAGGGCTCCGGCGAAGGCCGCGCCGATCAGCATCCCGATGCCGACGAGCGAGCCGATCGTGCCCGCCTCGGCCTTGTCGATGCCCAGCGAGGGGTCGCCCAGGATGGAGGGGACGGTGACGCCGTACACGGCGAGGTCGTAGCCCTCCAGGGAGGAGACGATCCAGGCGGCGACCAGGATGAAGGTGTTCGCGGGCACTCTGGTGACTCTCGGGCGTATGACAGAGGGAGCGGTCATGGCCGGATCCTTTCTCCGACGGTGGCAGGAGCCTGCATCGGCTCCACTGCGTTGGCAAGGGTCTTCAGGAGCGCCGGGACGCCGGAGAGGGTGTCCGCGGTGCCGAGGATGTAGAAATCGGGCCGCCACAGAACGGCGGTACGGCCGGTCTCGTCGAACCAGCGCCCGTAGACGCCGCCGACATCGATGACCCCCTCGGTGGTGAGGCGACGGTCGGTGAGGTGGTGGACGGCGACCCCGAGCCGGGCGGCTTCCGCCAGGGCCGAGGCATCGAGCGAGGCGCCGTCGCGGCCGTCGACGAGGAGGACGAAGCCCCGGCCGAGTACGGCGTCGAAGAGCCCCTCGGTGCCGTCGTGCTCGACCCGGCCGTGCGGCATCAGATGCCCTGCCTGCGGGGACGCGTCGTGCAGACCCGGGCCGAGCCCCGGGAACCGCATCTTCTCCGGGCGCCCGTTCGCCTCGCGCTGGGCGATCAGGCGGGCGTCGCGCTCGGCGGCGGCCACCGGGTCCCGCATCGTCTGCACTCGGCCCAGCTCGATGCCCTTGGCGATGATGGCCCGGACATGCGGCTCACGTTCGGTCTGGTACGTGTCGAGCAGCGCGTCGTCGGCCCCACGCAGCACCGCGTCCAGCTTGAACGCGAAGTTCTGCGCGTCCCGGATGCCCGAGCACATTCCCTGCCCGAGGAACGGCGGCATCTGGTGCGCCGCGTCCCCGGCCAGCAGGATCCGGCCACTGCGCCACCGCTCCGCGACCAGTGAGCGGAACGTGTACGTGGCGACCCGGATCAGCTCTGCCTGCGAGCGGTCGACGTAGGCGGCGACCCTCGCCCACACCCGGTCGGGCTCCCGCTCGACGGAGAAGGAGTCCTCGGAGTCGAGCATGAAGCTGAACCGGTGGTGCTTCGGGCCCAGCGAGATGATCGAGATGGGCTGCTTCGGGTCGCAGACCTGGCGGGCCTTGGGGATGTCCGCGCCGCCGCCCTCGGTCAGCCGGAAGTCGCAGACCATCCACGGCTCGGAGAAGCCGTGGTCCTCCTGGCCGATGCCCAGCCAGGTGCGGGTGAAGCTGTTGCCGCCGTCGCAGGCCACGACGTACCGGGCGGAGACGGCGTCGTCGTCGCCCTCGACCTGGATGTCCACGCCCTGATCGGTGTGACGCAGTCCCGTGACCCGGGAGTCCATCCGGATCCGGACGTTCTCCAGACCGCGGACCAGACCGTCGAGGGCGTCCTCCAGGTAGGGCTGGTACATCATGTACCACTCCGCCCAGCCCTGGCCGCCGACGGCGGCGAAGTCGTGCTCGATGAGCAACTCGCCCACGCCGCTGCGCCACTCGTAGTTCCGCTGGACGTGCAGCGTGGGCAGGAGGGTCTCGGAGAGGCCGAGCCGGTCGAACGTCCGCATCGTCTCGTCGTCGAAGATGGCGGCGCGCGGCAGGTTGTAGAGGGTGGGGTAGCGCTCCAGCACGATCACGTCGTGTCCTGCCTGACCGAGCAGTGCCGCAGTGACCATGCCCACGGGTCCGTACCCGATGACGGCGACGTCGTACATGGGGGTCCCCTCGTGCTCAGACACCGGCGTACGCGGGTGCCGGGGCCGGGGTGAGGCCGAGCAGCTTCTCGGCGTTGAGGTGGCCGATCTTCTGCCGGTCGGCGTCGCTGATCGGCGCGTTCCGCAGGAACGTCGTGGCCGTCTCCATGTCCTCGAACGGGTAGTCGGTGCCGAAGAGGATGTGGTCGGCGCCCATCGACAGCAGCGCCGTGAGCAGCGGCGCGGAGGAACAGACACCGCTGGTGGTGATGTAGAGGTTCTCCCGGAGGTACTCCGAGGGGCGGCCCCGCTTGAGCTCGATGCCGTGGTGGGCGTGGAAGTCCCAGCGGGAGTCCATGCGCCACATCACGAACGGCAGGCCCTCTCCCATGTGGCCGAGCAGCAGCTTGGCCTTCGGGAAGTCGTCGAAGACACCGCCGAAGATCAGGCGCAGGGCGTGGGTGGCGGTGTCGATGCCCCAGCTCCACATCGGCCCGACGAGTTCGGGGTGGCCGGACAGCACATGCGCGGTGTCGACGCCGTTCGCCGGGTGCAGATAGAGCGGTACGTCGAGGTGCTCGGCGCGCTCCCACACGACCCGCAGGGCGGGGTCGTCGAGGTACCTGCCGTGGGTGTGCGCGTTGACGAGGGCGCCGCGCAGCCCGAGATGGGTGACCGCCCGCTCCAGCTCGTCGGCCGCGGCCCTCGGGTCCTGGAGCGGCAGGGCGGCGAAGCCGGAGAAGCGGTCGGGGTGCTCGGTGATGACACCGGTCAGGAAGTCGTTGACCGCGATCGCCTGGCGTACGGCGGCGGCCGGGTCCTTCTCCGCCTGGAGCCCGGGGGAGTTGAGGGACAGCACCTGCATGTCCAGGCCCGCCGCGTCCATGCCGTCGAGGCGTTCTTCGGTGAGGTCGAGGAGCCGGCGGGAGGCCTCGGCCCACGCATGGGGCTGGGCGATGGAGGCGGTGGACGCGCCATGGCCCACCAGGTCGGGGGTCACGAAGTGCTCTTCGAGGCCGATCAGCTTCATTGCGGAGTTCTCCTCGGGGGATCGCCGGTGCGGCGAGGGGAGGTGGGTGGAGCGAGGTGGAGGCGGGGAGCGGGGGTGAGGGAGGTGCGGTGCGGGTCGGGTGTGCGTGACCGGGCACGGGGGAGCGCTGGCGTGTGCGCTGACAGAAGCGGCTCGACGGTGGCTGCGAGCGCGTCGTCGGTGCGACGGGGAGCAGCCGGGGTGGCGTGAGCGCCACCGGTTCGCAGTTCACCAGAACGTAACGCGTTCCGCAATAGTGAATGTAAGATCGGTTCGAAGACGCTGGTCGGCCTGTCGCGCCGCTACGCTGATCGCGTTCGACCGCAGGCAGGGGAGAGGGCTGTGCCGTGACCAGTACTGAGCCCAACGAGAGCAACGGGACCAACGGGGAACGGCAGGGCATCCAGTCCGTCGAGACCGCGATGCGCGTCCTGCTGGCCCTGGAGAGCGGGGGCGGGGCGCTGAGCCTGTCGGCGATCGCGCAGGCCAGCGGCATGCAGCCCAGCAAGGTGCACCGCTATCTCGTCAGCCTCGGCCGCATCGGCCTGACCTCCCAGGATGCCGCGTCCGGCCTCTACGACTTCGGGGCCGCGATGCGCCGCATGGGCGCCGAGGCCCTGCGCCGCACCAACGAGGTCGCGGTGGCCGGCGGCCACGCCATGAGGCTCCGTGACCGCACCGGCCACTCCGTGAACCTCGCGGTCTGGGGCGACCGCGGCCCCATCGTCGTCAGCTGGGCGTACGGCACCCGCCCCCTCCCCCTGACGGTGCGCGTCGGCGCGACGCTGCCCCTGGTCACCTCATCGGTCGGCCGCGTCTTCCTCGCCCATCTACCCGAGAGCCTCACCGACGAGGTGCTCCGCGACGAACTCCGCGGCAAGGAGGCAGACTGGCCCACCGAGCGCCTGGCGGCCATCCGCGAACAGGTCCGCGAAAAGGGCTACGCCGAAACCCGCGGCAGCGTCATCCCGGGCATCATCTCGATCGCGGCCCCCGTCTTCGCCGCCGGCGACCCGCTGCCCCTGGCCATCTCGGTCGTCCTCCCGGAAAGCCTGGGCACCCCGGACCACGTGGCCGAGGTGACCCGAGAACTACAGACGACGGTGACGGAGGCATCCCGAGAGCTCGGCCGCGCCCCGCAGGGGCGCGGGGAACTGCGCGACCAGCCACGACGCACCAGCAGTCGCCCGACGGCATAGCGAGGCACATCCGAAGACGCCCCCCGGTTCCTGGCGGAGCTATTGGCGGCTGCCGACCACCTCGTCGTAGTACGCCTCCGCCGCCGGCCCCAGCACATCATGGGCCTCCATGAACATCTCGTACGCCTCACGCCCCACCCACCCCGCCGGCAGCAACTCGGTCGGCAGGTCAGGATCGCGGAACGGGAACTGGCGGTAGTCGTACGTCAGCCGCATCCGCTCGACCAGGGCCTCCTCGGGGCTGAGATGCCCGGCCCGGTACGAGGCCATCCGCCCCCGGTACGTGCGCAGCAAGTCCCGGTAGTCCTCGTTGAGCCCCTCGAGGTCCCAGCCCCGCGCCGCCATCTCCCGGTCGACGGGCAGCCCGCCGGACTGGCAGCGCAGCGTGTCCAGCCGTACGGCGGGCTCGTCCGCGAACTTCTCCCGGACCTGCTGGAGCCGGTCGTGCGGGGACACGTACGTGGACGGTGCCAGCGGGCCGAACCCCAGCCACGCCAGCTCCTTGCGGATGCGATCGCGGACACCGCGCTCGGTCTCCGGGACCGAGTAGATGACCATGTACCAGTGCCGGTCCCAGTCGGCGGGAGCCCGGTCGAAGATGCGGGTACGGCCCTCGTCGAGGAGCTGGAGACTGCGCTTGTTCAGTGCGTAGACGGTCTCCCGGCCCTCGCGTCGGACATCGAACCAGCCCTCCTTGCGCAGCCTGGCGAGCACCACGCGCACGGTGCTCTCACCGACGCCGAAGCAGCCCATCAGCGTGCTCAGAGTGCGCATCCGCGCGGCGCCGCCGCGGTAGCGGACGTAGTCGCCGAACAGGTCGAAGACAATCGATCGAGGCTTCACGGAAACGACTATGTCACACGGACGGCCGTTGCCCGAGTGAGTCATTCCCCTGGAATCACTTGCCATAATTGCGCAACAAATTATTGACGCCCGTGTATCCATTGACACAGGATGCCTGCGGGCCTGAGTCTGGGCCTGTACTCGAACGTGAAGGCGGAGGCCATGGTTACTCGGATCGCTTGCGTGGGAGGCGGCCCCGGTGGGCTGTTCTTCGCGGCGCTCATCAAGCAGGCCGATCCGTCGGTCGAGGTGACGGTCTTCGAGCGGAACCGCCCGGAGGACACCTTCGGCTTCGGCGTGGTGTTCTCCGACGCGACCCTGGCGGCCATCCACGAGGCCGACCCCGTCCTGCGCACCGCGCTCGCGGACCACGGCCGGCACTGGGACGACATCGAGGTGCGGCTCAAGGGACAGCGCGTCCGGTGCGGCGGCAACGGCATGGCCGCCATCACCCGCAAGACCCTGCTCCAGCTGCTCCACCGTCGCGCGGAGGAGGTCGGCGTCGACCTCCGCTTCAGCCACGAGATCCCCGCCGACCCGGGGCAACTCGCCGACTACGACCTGATCGTGGCCGCCGACGGCGCCAACTCCCGCTTCCGCGACCGGCTCGCCGACGTCCTCGTGCCCGAGGTGGAGGTCGCGACGGCCAAGTTCATCTGGTTCGGCACGGACTACCTCTTCGACGGTCTGACCTTCGTCCACGAGCACGGCCCGCACGGCACGTTCGCCGTGCACGGCTACCCGATCAGCGACGAGGTCAGCACGTTCATCGTGGAGACCGACGAGGAGTCCTGGCGGCGCGCGGGCCTCGACGAGTTCGACACCGCGCAGCCCCCGGGCCCGAGCGACGAGAAGACCCGGCACTACCTGGAGAAGCTCTTCGCCGAGCAGATCGACGGCCACCAGCTGCTGGTCAACAACTCCCGCTGGGGCAACTTCCGCACCCGCCGCACCCACCGCTGGCACAGCGGCAACGTCGTCCTCCTCGGCGACGCCGCCCACACCGCGCACTTCTCCGTCGGCTCCGGCACCAAGATGGCCATGGAGGACGCCGTCGCCCTCGCCGACACCCTCCTCGCCCACCGCGACGACCTGCCGGCCGCCCTGGAGGCGTACGAGGCCGCCCGCCGCCCCTCGGTCGAGAAGATCCAGGGCGCCGCCCGACCCAGCCTGTCCTGGTGGGAGAACTTCGGGCGCTACCACGACGCGTTCCGGCCCACCCAGTTCGCCTTCCACTTCATCTCACGAAGCATCGGCAAGGAGCGGATCGCCCGCCGCGACCCCGAGTTCGTCGACACGGTCGTACGGGACTGGCGCGTCGCCCACGCAGGTGCCGCGCCTCTCGACACCCCGTTCATGGACTTCGACGGCCGACGACTGACCCCGGCCCAGCTCACGGAACTGCGCGCCGAGGGCTCCCGCTGCCTGTGGCTCACCGCGCCCGACACAGAGGCCGAACTCCCGTCCCGGTACGAGCGGTTGGCTGCCGCGTTGAGCGATGACGTACCCCCCGACCTGGTGGCCGTCCAGGCCGGCACCCCGCTCACCCGCTCCCTGCTCGCCGAGCAGGCCCGGCTGGTGTACGGCGTGCCCGCGCTGATCGTGGAGGACGCGATGGACGACGACCGGGCGGAGACGCTGCTGCTGTCGGGGCGGGCCGATCTGGTCGCCTCAACTTCGGAAGGGCGGGGCGAGGCATGACCACGGACCTGACTCCGCTCCTGGCGCCCGAGGGCGTCGTCGTGATCGGCGCCTCGCGGCAGGCCGGGAAGCTCGGCGCCGCCATGGCCCGCTCCCTCGCCTCCTTCCCCGGCGCCCGCGCCCTGGTCAACGCCCGCCGCCCCGACCCCGCCGAAGGCGTGCACGCCTCCGTCGCCGAGGCCGCCGCGCACACCGACGGGCGGCTCGACCTCGCCGTCCTGTGCGTGCCCGCGTCCGGCTGCGCGCAAGCCCTGGCCGAGGCGGCCGCCGCCGGCTGCCGTGCCGCGCTGGTCTGCGCCGGCGGTTTCGGCGAGGCGGGCCCGGAGGGCGAGGAGTACGCCGACGAACTGCGGCGCGTGGCCCGGGAGACCGGGGTCCGGCTGCTCGGTCCCAACACCTCCGGCTTCTTCGCGCCCCACCTGGGCCTCACCGCCAGCTTCGTACCGGCCGCCGGACAGCTCCCGGCCGGGGACATCGCCGTCGTCGCGGCCAGCGGCGGCGTCAACCACGCGCTCTCCTTCGACCTGGTCACCGCCGGGAACGGCATCAGCCTCGGTGTCGGCATCGGGGCGGGCCTCGATGTCACCGCCGCGGACGTCCTCGAGCACCTCGTGCGGGACGACCGTACGACGGCTGTGGCTCTGCATCTGGAGACGGTTCCGGACGGACCACGTCTGGTCGCGGCCGTGCGCGGGCTGGCTGTCGTGAAGCCCGTCGTGGCGCTGGTCGTCGGCCGCAGTGACATCGGTGACTTCGCCCGGTCGCACACCGGCGCGCTCGCCACGTCCTGGCGTACGACACGGGCCGCGTTGCGGCAGGCCGGGGCGGTGGTCGTGGACGACGAGCGGGAACTGGTGGACGCGCTCACCGCGCTGTCCCGCATCCGGCTGCGCCCGCTGTCGGACCCGGGGCTCGGCATCGTGACCGCCCAGGCCGGCCCGGGGCTGCTCCTGGCGGACCGGGCGGGCACCGACGGCATCCGCGTATCGGAGCTGACCACGAGCACGCAGCGCGCGCTGAGCGACCTGCTGCCCCCGCTCACCTACCAGCGCAACCCGGTCGACACCGGCCGCCCCGCCGAGACGTTCGCCCGCGTCCTCGACACCACGGCCGCCGACCCGGCGGTGGACCTCCTCGCCGTCTACGCCCTGACCGAGCCCGACAGCGTCGACCTCGCCTCCGCCGCCCAGGACGCCGGCCTCGGCGCCGACTCCCCGGCCGTGGTGGTCGTCGGCGGCCTCCCCGAGGACGTGGCCGAACAACGGGCCCGCCTGCACAAGTCGGGCGTCCCGGCTCTCCCCGGACCGGCGGCCGCCGCCAACGCGGTACGGGCACTGGTTACGGACGCGCGACAGCGGGCCTCGTCGGACACGGACGCGCTGCCCTCGGAGGCGATCGCTGCCGTACCCGTCGGCCCTCTCGACGAGGACGCCGCCAAGACCTTCCTCGCCGGACTCGGCATCCGCACCCCCGACCGCGTCGCCTGCGACAACCGCGACCAGGCTCACCACGCCCTTCGCCGACTGGGCGGCCCCGTCGCCGTCAAGGTGCTCGACGCCGCGATCCTGCACAAGACGGAGATCGGCGGGGTCCACCTGGGCGTACGTACCGCCGAGGAGCTCGACGCGGCGCTGGACGCCATCGGCCCCGGCCGCCGCTACCTCGTCGAGGCCATGGCCCCGGCCGGTGTCGACCTCGTGCTCGGCGTGCGTCGGGACCCGGTGTTCGGGCCGGTCGTGTTGGCGGGGCTGGGCGGTACGGCCGCCGAGGCGCTCGCCGACGTGGCGATCCGGCTCGCCCCGCTGTCCGCGACCGAGGCCGCCACCATGCCCGACGAACTGGCCGCCCGCGCCCTGCTCGACGGCTGGCGGGGCGGGCCGGTGCTGGACCGCGCCGAGTCCGGACGGGTCGTCGCCGCGCTCGCCGCAGCCCTGGCCGCGAGCCCGGAGACCGCCGAGATCGAGATCAACCCGCTGCGGCTCACCGCCGACGGGCTGATCGCCCTGGACGCCGTGATCGTGCCCACCGAGGAGAATGACCATGCCTAGGCCTAGCAGCGACGGAGCTGTGCCCTGGCCGACGGAGTACGCCGAGCGCTACACCGCGAAGGGCTACTGGGAGGGCGTCGCCCTCGGCGACCGGCTGCACGCCGCCGCCGACGCGACCCCCGACGCGATCGCCGTCGTCGACGGCGACCGCAGGGTGACGTACCGGCAACTCGCCGAGCGGGCGGACGCCGCGGCGTCGCGCCTGGCCGCGCTGGGCCTCCGCCCGGACGACCGGATCGTGGTGCAGCTGCCCAACACGGTCGAGTTCGTGATCCTCACGTACGCGTGCCTGCGCCTCGGCGCCATCCCCGTCATGGCGCTGCCCGGCCACCGCAGACACGAGATCGGCCATCTCGTCGAGCACAGCGAGGCCGTGGCCATCGCCGTCCCGGACGTCCTCAAGGACCACGACCATCAGTCGATGGCGTTCGAGGTGGCTGACGCATCGTCAACTCTCGCTCACATCCTGGTACTTGGCGACAAGGTGGGCGACAGCGCCGTGGATCTGCGGGAGCTGTGCGCCGAGCCCGCCGCACCGGGCGCCCGGGAAGCGGTCGACGCGTACCGGCCCGACAGCCGCTCCATCGCTGTCTTCCTGCTCTCCGGCGGCACCACCGGACTGCCCAAGCTCATCGCCCGCACCCACGACGACTACCTCTACAACGCCCGCCGCAGCGCCGAGGTCTGCGAACTCGGCCCCGACACGGTCTACTTCGCCGCCCTGCCTCTCGGGCACAACTTCCCCCTCGCCTGCCCCGGCCTGCTCGGCACGCTGCTGCACGGCGGCCGGGTCGTCCTCGGTTCGCCCAACCCGGACAAGGCGTTCCCGATCGTCGAGCGTGAGGGCGTCACCGTGAGCGCCCTGGTGCCGGCCATCGCCCAGCGCTGGCTGGACCACCACCGCGAACACCCCGGCCACGACCTGAGTTCGCTGCGCCTCCTCCAGGTCGGGGGCTCCCGCCTCGCCGACCACGTCGCCCGCCGCGTCCGCCCCGAACTGGGGTGCACGCTCCAACAGGTGTTCGGCATGGCCGAGGGCCTCCTCAACTACACGCGCTTCGACGACTCCGAGGACGTCATCTGTACGACGCAGGGGCGCCCCATGTGCGACGACGACGAGCTCCTCGTCGTGGACGAGCTGGGCGACCCGGTCCCGGAGGGGAGCCCCGGTGTGCTGCTGACCCGGGGCCCGTACACCCCGCGCGGCTACTACCGGGCCGAGGAGCAGAACGCCCGCGCGTTCACCGAGGACGGCTGGTACCGCACCGGTGACATCGTGCGGCTGCGGCCCGACGGCAACCTCGTCGTCGAGGGCCGCGACAAGGACATGATCATCCGGGGTGGGGAGAACATCTCCGCCGAGGAGATCGAGAACTTCGCGTACCAGACACCGGGTGTCGCCCGCGCCGCCGCCGTGGCCATGCCCGACGACCGGCTCGGCGAGCGGGTCTGCCTCTACGTCGTCCCGGAACCCGGGCACACGGTCACCCTCGACGACGTCCACCACGTCATGGAGCGCGCGGGCACCGCCCGCTTCAAGTTCCCGGACCGGCTGGTGACCGTCCCCGAACTCGTCGCCACCAAGGTCGGAAAGATCGACAAGAAGGCCCTGCGCGCCGACATCGCGCGCCGCCTCGACGCCGAAGGAACCCCCCGATGACCACTGACCCGGTGACCAGCGTCTCCGTCATCGCCCCCGACGAGACCGACCCCGACCTGCGCAAGCTGTACGACGGCTTCGCGGCCGCCGGGCTCATCCCGCTGTGGACCGAGATCGGCGACCTGATGCCGCTGACCCCGCGGCCCGAGGCCGTGCCGCACGTCTGGCACTGGGACACCCTGCTGCCGCTCGCCCGCCGGTCCGGCGACCTGGTGCCCGTCGGGCGTGGCGGCGAACGCCGGGCGATCGCGCTCGCCAACCCGGGCCTGCCCGGACGGCCGTACGCGACGCCCAACCTGTGGGCGGCGATCCAGTACCTGGGCCCGCGCGAGGTCGCCCCCGCACACCGGCACTCGCAGGGCGCCTTCCGGTTCATCCTGGAGGGCGAGGGCGTGTGGACGGTCGTCAACGGCGACGCGGTCGAGATGCGCCCCGGCGACCTCCTCCTCACCCCGTCCATGCACTGGCACGGCCACCACCACGTCGGCGACGAGCCCATGGTCTGGCTCGACGGCCTCGACATCCCGCTCGTCCACCGACTCGACGCCGGGTTCTTCGAGTTCGGCGAGGACGGCGTGTCCGACCGGTCCACCCCCTTCCGCTCGCGCAACGAGCGGCTCTGGGGCCACCCCGGACTGCGGCCGATAGCCGCCCCCGAAACCCCCAACTCCCCGCTGATGGCCTACCGTTGGGCCGACACCGACGACGCCCTCACCGCCCAGCTGGAGCTGGAGGACGAAGGACACCCCGGTGTCATCGAGCCCGGCCACGCGGGCATCCGCTTCACCAACCCCGCCACCGGCCGCGACGCCCTCGCCAGCCTGCGCACCGAGATGCACCGGCTGCGGCCCGGCACCACCACCGCCACCCGCCGCACCGTCGGCTCCTCGGTCTGGCAGGTCTTCCGCGGCAGCGGCACGGTCACCCTCGACGACCGGGTGATCGAGGTGGCCGCCGGCGACCTGATCGCCGTCCCCTCCTGGTGCGCCCTGACCATCGCCGCCGACACCCGGCTCGACCTGTTCACCTTCAACGACGCGCCCCTCTACGAGGCGCTGAACCTCGCCCGCACGGAAACGACCGCCCGCACCGAGACGACCGGGAGCACGACCGCATGAAGCTCGCCACCATCCGCACCGCCGACGGCACGGCGGCCGTCCGCCTCGACGGCGACCGGGCCGTGGAGGTCGGCGCACCCGACGTCGCCGGCCTGCTGCGCCGCCCCGACTGGCGTACGGACGCGGCCGCCGCCGACGGCCCCACGCACGATGTGGCCGCCCTCGACCTCGCCCCGGTCGTCACGACCTCCGCGAAGATCTTCTGCGTGGGTCACAACTACCGCACCCACATAGCGGAGATGGGCCGCGAGATGCCCTCGCACCCCGCCCTCTTCGCCAAGTTCGCCAACTGCCTGCTCGGCGCCCGCGACGACATCGCCCACCCCGGCGAGACCGAGGAACTGGACTGGGAGGCCGAACTCGGCTTCGTCATCGGCTCCCGACTGCCCCGCCGGGCCACCAAGGAGGAGGCGGCCGCCGCGATCGCCGGCTACACCGTCGTCAACGACATCTCCATGCGGGACTGGCAGTGGCGCACCCCGCAGTGGCTCCAGGGCAAGGCGTGGGAAGCCAGCACCCCGGCCGGTCCCTGGCTGGTCACCGGCGACGAGATCGACGACGCGGCCGACCTGGAGATCCGCTTGGAGGTCGACGGCGAGGTCATGCAGCGCTCCCGCACCTCCGACCTGCTCTTCACCCCGGCGGACATCGCCGCGTACATCAGCACGTTCACGACCCTGGAGCCGGGCGACCTCATCCTCACCGGCACCCCGGGCGGCGTGGGCGCGGCCCGAGATCCGAAGGTGTTCCTGAAGCCGGGCCAGGTCGTCCGTACGGTCGTCGAGGGCATCGGGGAGTGCGTGAACACGGTCGTCGAGGACAAGGCGTGAAGGTCCTCGAATGGATCGCGGACGGTCAGGTCCGGCTCCAGCGGGCGATCGACGCACTGCCGCCGCACGCCGTCACCGAACCGTCCGCTCTCCCCGGCTGGACCCGCGGCCACCTCCTCACCCACCTCGCCCGCAACGCCGACGCCCTGGTCAACCTGCTGACCTGGGCCCGTACGGGAATTCCCACCCCCATGTACGCCTCGCCGGACCAGCGCGCCACGGACATCGAGGCCGGCGCCGGCCGCCCGCTCACCGAACAGCGGGCGGACGTACGGGAATCCGCCGAGCGCTTCCGGAAAGCCGCCGAGGCCCTGTCGGACGACGACTGGTCGACCACCGTCACCAGCGGGACGGGCCGGCAGATCCCGGCCTCCGAGGTGCCGTGGCTGCGGGCCCGCGAGGTCTGGATCCACCTGGTCGATCTGCGGGTCGGCGTCGGCATGGACGTCCTGCCGCCCGACCTCGCCTGGGCCCTCGTCGGCGATGTGGCCGGGTGGATGACGGCCCGCGTCGAGCCCGGAACCGGCGTCGAGTTGAGCGCGGACGGACACGGCACCGTCGCGCTGGGCGCCGGCCCTGTCGGTGCCACGGTCGTCGGACCGCCGTACGCCCTGGCCGCCTGGCTCACCGGCCGCGGCACCGCCGCGGACCTGCGGGTCACGGGCGAACTCCCCCACCTACCCAACTGGTTGTGACCACTCGATCAAAGGAGATCGATATGAGCGAGACCTTCGTCCTGGTGACCGGCGCCTGCCACGGCGGCTGGGCCTGGCGCCCCGTCGCGAACGAACTGCGGGCCGCCGGGCACCAGGTGCACACCCCCACACTGGCCGGACTCGGTGAGAACGACGACCCGACCGATGTGACCCTGACCGACTGCGTGAACAGCCTCGTGGAGTACGTCGAGCAGGCCGGTCTGGAGGACGTCACGCTGGTCGGCCACAGCTGGGGCGGGTTCGTGCTGGTGGGCGCGGCGCCCCGGCTCGCCTCCCGTCTGCGGCGGCTGGTCTTCTGGAGCGCGTTCGTGCCGAACGACGGCGAGTCGCTGATCGACGCGTGCCCGCCGCACTACGGCGAGATGTTCCGCGCCGTGGCCGCCGCCTCCGGCAACAACGGGGTGACGTTCCCGTTCGAGGTGTTCCAGCAGGCGTTCATGCAGGACGCCGACGACGAGACCCAGCGGATCGTCCACTCCCTGCTCGTGCCGCAGCCGCTCGGCACGTTCACGGAGAAGCCCGACACCAGCGCCTTCCAGGCCCTCGACATTCCCACCGCCTACGTCCTGTCCGCCGAGGACCTCTCCCTCCCCGGCGAGTGGCACTGGGCCGAGCGCTTCCCCCAGCGACTGAAGAACCCCCTGATGATCGAGACCCCCGGCAGCCACGAGGCCCTCTTCACCCGCCCCGTCGAACTGGCCGACGCGTTCGTCCGGGCCTGCGCGATCTAGGTCTTCCCGGGAGTCCCGCCCCGGCGGCTAGAAGGCCCCGTAGTTCACCTGCCAGGTCGGCAGCCCCATCCGCCGCCACACGGCGACGACCCGGTCCCGGTCGTCGAGGGAGACCCGTACGGCGAAGCGGTGCCGCACATGCCGGTCGAACAGCTCCGCCTTCACCACGTCGTCGCGACGCTGGTCGCCGGCCGCCCGCATCCACAGCTCGTCGTACGGCACGTCGTGCGCACGCAGCCACGCCTCCGTTCGGCTCCGGTGCTCCTCACCGCGCCCCGAGAGCAGGACGATCACATCGCCGTCGGCGCTGCGGAAGGAGCGCAGCGCGCCACGCACCGACACGTTGAGCAGATCCTCCTCGCAGCGGGTGAAGTCGTACGCGCCCCGGTCGCCGCGTAGGGCGAGCGTGCCGTCGATGTCGCACATGACCGCCGACGGCAGCGCCGGGTCGGCGGTGTACGGCTCGACGGCGGGCTCGTCGTTCAGCCACTCCGCCGTGAGCCGCCAGCCACCCCTGCGGGACTTGGCGTGCTTGTCGGCGAGGATCCGGATGATCTCCTCGCCGACCGGCCGCTCCCGCGCCGCGTCCCGCCGCAGGCACTCCTCCACCGGTACGTCGGTGAAGTCGTGCACGACGAACGTGGCCAGCCCCGCCACGGCCGCCTTCAGCCGCTTCGGGATGTGCGGGGTCATGTGCGTGTTGTCCACGACGACGTCGAACCCGCCGTCGACGGCCGCCCGTACCGCCGCGTCCTGGATCGCCAGCACGGTCTGCTCGTGCGCGTACGACCGGCGCTCCGCACCCTCGGGCAGCGGGATGTCGAGCATCTGCCGCAGATCGTCGAGGTTGACGCGGCGCATCCGGCCCCCGGACTCCGCCTGCAGCCCGCGCGCGGCCGTCGTCTTCCCCGAGGCGGGCAGCCCCGTCATGACGTGTACCACGGGCACGATCAGTTCTCCTCGTCGTTCTTGAAGGGGTCGGACGCCTCCGGCCGGGTGGAACGGTACGTCACGAGCACGGTCGAACGCCCGTCCAGGCGCTGGAACATGGCGGGGCGCACGGCCGCGTCGGGCAGTTCGCGCACCGCGCGGGCGAACGCGCCCCGGTCGTCCGCGAGATGCGCGAGCGAACGGAACGCCTCGTCGATCGCCCGCTCGCGGTCCTCGACCTGTTTGTCGATGCCCGCGACGACCCCGCGCACCCAGGCGTCGAACTCGTCGGGCACCTGCTCCAGGAGCGCGTCCAGGGGCCGGCCGCCGGACGCAACGACGTCCTCGGCCGAGCAGTTCAGCGCCTGCGCCACCTGCTTGGCGGGCAGTCCCGCGAACCGCTGGATGCCGTGACCGCGCCAGATGTCCCGCTCGGTCACACCGGTGAGCACCTTGTGGAGCCGCACGTACTCGGCGAACTTGGCCTTGGCCCGCACCCCCGAGGCGAAGCGCAGCACGAAGCCCTCCGCGTCGGTGCCGGTGGCCGCGTGGCCGCCGGGCAGCCGGTTGCCCTCCGTCATCGCCAGCAGCTCGGCGAGCGGCACGGCCGGCCGCACGGTGACGACGGAGCCGATGCCCCGCCATCCCGCGGCGGCCTCCGCCAGGGCGACCTCCGTGCCGTCCTTGGCGAACGCGGCCAGCAGCACCACGTCGCGGCGGTCGCCGTAGTCGACGACGATCCGGTTCTCCGGGTACAGGATCTCGGCCAGGTAGGTCACCCCGGGCACGAGACCGGACGTGTCCTTCGCGTCGAGCAGCCGCTGCGCCCAGGTGGCCTGGACGCTCACGAACGACCCCTTGGACGCGACCCGCCACCGGCCCGCGTAGTGGAACACCACCGCCAGGCTGCCGTCGACCTTGTCGTACACCTCGAACGGCTCGTCGGGGAGGCTCGGGGCGTAGGGCTGACCGGACTCGTGCTCACCGACGTTGAAGAACTTCGGCAGCGGCAGCGCGACGATCTCCCCGGTGGCGTCGTCGGCCACGAGGCCCCGGCAGCGCGTGGTCACACGGTTCCACACCCGCTCGTACTGACACGTCCTCGTGTACGTGTAGATGGACAGCGGCAGTGTCGGGTGCGACTTGCGCGCGACGTGCCCCGCTTCGAGCGCCGCCGCGAGCTCCTCCGGCGGCAGCAGCTCATGAAGAGTCAGGTGTGCCTGGCTCATGTGTTCCTCCCCTTGATGGCCCCTGATTGTCACGTGAGGAGGGGCCCCGGGCCTACTCAATTAACGGCAGCACCGCAGCTCACCGGCTGGGCGGCACCGCCCGCGACACCCGCGCCAGGAGCGTCTCGACCTCCGCGCCCCAGCGGGAGCTGATCACCAGATCGCGCGCCGGGTCGACCCACAGCAGGTGGTTGCCTCCGTTGCCCCGGGCGCAGCGCCCCGTGGCGGGGGCCGAGGGCCAGACCGTGCGGTCGTCGTTCAGCCACCACGACAGGCCGTAGTTCGGTTTGACCCGGCAGGGTGTCCACAACTCCTCGATCCACCGCCGTGAGAGGACCCGCCGCTCACCCCACACCCCGCCCCGCAGACAGAGGTGACCGACGCGGGCCAGGTCGAGGGCGCTGATCCACAGGCCGCCGCCCCAGTGCGCGCCACCGGACACCACGGGCACCCGTACGCCGTCGATGTCGGCCTCGGAGGTGTCGTAACCGTGCCACGACCAACCCTCGGACGCGCCGATCGGTGTCATGATCCGGGCGCGCAGGAGGTCCGGCAGGGAGCGGCCCGTCAGGACCGTGAGCGCGAGCGCCGTGAGGTTCACCCGGACGTCGTTGTAGGCCCAGCCCTCGCCGGGGGGCCCGCCCGCCGACTCCGTGCCCTCACGTGTGCTCTGGGCGTCGACGCGCGTGGGCTTGCCCCACAGCTCGCCCTCCCACTGGCTGGTCTGGTCGAGCAGATGCCGCCAGGTGATCGCGCGACCGTGGGAGCCGGCGAACTGGGGCAGGGCGACCGAGTCGGCGACCGGCTCGTCCAGTCGCAACAGGCCGTCGTCGAAGGAGACTCCCGCCACCAGCGACAGCACACTCTTCGTCGCGCTGTACGCCATCTCCGTCCGCGTCGGGTCTCCCCACGAGGCGATGACCTCGCCCCGCCGCACCACGACACCACTGGCCCCACCGCCGTCGAGGAGCGGCCCCACCACCTCGCGATGGGACACGTCCGCCACCTGGGCCGCGAGATAGGACGCCATGTCGTCCACCCCGGCCACCGCGCGCCCGGCCTGCTCACGCACGGCCCGCGCCAGCTCCTCCCGGTCCACCCCCTGCCAGGGATCCCCGATCCGGCGGCCCCCACCCTCCAGCGCGCCCCCGACCGACTCGGAATTCTCCGACGCTCGCACGTCTCCTCCTCCTGCTCCTGCTCCTGTGAAGTCCGCCGATGACGCCGAACCATGTGACGGTGTGGGACGAGACGGTCTGCGCGCGTCCCCGGCCACCACCCTCACCCAGCAACCGGCCGTCGGCAACGCCGCGTTGCGCGCGCTGTGGACCTCCCCGGGGACCGGCTGTGGTGTCCGTCACTCCCAGGTCGCTTCGGGGCCGGCGTACGGGAGCATGATCAGGATGAACTCTCGTTTCGTCGGCATCCCCGAGTTGCTCGAAGTCCCGTCCGTGGCGGTCGTCATCGACGTCATGCGTGCGTTCACCGTGGCCGCCTGGGCCTTCGCCCAGGGCGCGGAGAAGATCGTTCTCGCGGAGTCGCTGGACGACGCCCTCGCGCTCAAGGCAGGTCACCCGGACTGGGTGGCGCTCAAGGACGGTCCGCCCGCGCCCGGATTCGACGCCGTCAACTCGCCGGGGATGTTGCGGTCCATGGATCTCGGCGGACGGACCGTCGTCCAGAAGACCACGGCGGGGACGGTCGGCGCGCTCGCCGTGAAGGACGCCTCGCTGGTGCTGTGCGCCTCCTTCGTGGTGGCGGAGGCGACGGCGCGGGTCCTGCGGGCGCGCGAGAGCGACAACGTCACGTTCGTGGTCACCGGCGAGGACGGACGGGCCGACGAGGACCTGGCCTGCGCCCAGTACATCGCCCGGAGAGCCGCTGAGGCCGGGGCCGAAGCCGAAGCCGAAGCCGAAGCCGGGGCCGGGACGGACGCCGCCGAGTTCCTTCGTCGTGCCGCGGACTCGCGGGCGGCGACCGAACTGGCGGAGGGGGTCCGCCAGGGGGTCCACCCCGACGACGTCGCGCTCTGTCTGGAGCTCGACCGGTTCGGCTTCGCCATGGTCGCGGCCCTGGAGGGCCCGCTCATGGTCCTGCGTCGCGTCAATGTCGTGCCGGGCGCTCATCAGTCCGGGTGAGCCTGCGCGTTTCGGTGCGGCGGCAGGGGGAGGGATGCGGTGCGTTCCGGACCACAACTCCCGCCCCAGCCGAAGGTGTTCGCCCATGACCGAGATCGCGCCTGCCTCGTCCACCGTCAGCGGTTCGGAAGGGAAGCACGGGAAGCACGGGAAGCACGGGAAGCAGAGCCCGGTCGACATCCGGCCGCAGGACATCGACCTCTCCGCGCTGCCGCCCTTGCGGTTCGCCCACCCCACGGTGCTCGACCTGGAACTGCACTTCGACGACCCCCGGATCCACCGGACCGGGGCCGGGCCCGTCCAGGGGAGCCGGCCCGAGTGCGTTCGGGACGACGAGGGGACCGTGAAGGCCACGCCGCCACCCGGCGAGGAGTGCGCGCTGCGGGTGGGGGCCGACCGCTACGAACTGGTCGACGTGCACTGGCACACGCCCTCCGAGCACACCGTCGGAGGCGTGGCGTTCCCGATGGAACAGCACATGAAGTACCGGCGGGTGACCGATCCCGCCGACGCGGCCGGGCGGGAGGAGGACAGCGGCTTCGCGGTCGTCGGCGTCTTCGTGCACCCCGGTCAGGCCAACGACTTCCTCGACCGCCTGCTCACCTCGGCCCGCCGCTCCGCGGCACCCTGGGAGGTCCCCGGCGTCGCACTCGACGCCCTCCTGCCGACCTGCACCGAGTCGTATCGCTACCTCGGCTCCACCACCGTCTGCCCCTACACCCCCGGAGTGCGCTGGATCCTGCTGACCCACCCCGTCCAGGCCTCCGCCACCGCGCTGGCGCACTACCGGAAGGTCTTCCCCCAGGGCAACGCCCGTGCCGTACAGCCGCTCGGTGACCGGCGCGTCGCCGGCGACCGGCACCGGTGGTGGTGACCGGCACCGGTGGTGGTGACGGCGCGGCAGGCCGTGCCCGCCGCGCCGTCCGTGGTCAGGAACGCACGGGGTGCGCGGCGTCGGCCCGCTCGTGCCCGGAGAGCGCAAGACGGGGCCAGTCCTGGATGTCACGCCGCAACTGCCGGTCGTGCGTGGCGACGACGACAGCCGCGTCCGTGGTGTGCAGGGCCTCGGTGAGGTCGTCGACGAGGGCGATGGACAGGTGGTTGGTCGGCTCGTCCAGCAGGAGGACGTGCGGCCGGGTGGCCAGCGCCAGGGCGAGGTCGAGACGCCGCTGCTGTCCGGTCGACAGCTCGGCCACCGGCTTCTCGGCCTCACGGGAGGTCAGCAGACGCAGCGCGCCGAGCCCCACGACCTCGCCCTCCGGGAGGACCCCGGTGGTCACCAGTTGCGCGAGGTGCGCCTCGTACAGGTCGCGGGCCCGTCGCCGGGTCGCGCGCGGCGACTCCTGCCCCAGGAGACGCAGCCGTACCGTGCGGGCCCGGTGCACCCGGCCCGTGGTCGGGGCGACCTGCCCGGCCAGGACCGACAGGAGCGTGGACTTGCCCGCCCCGTTGGCCCCGGTGACGGCCAGCCGGTCGCCGGACGCCACCTCCAGGGTCGTCGACCGGCGCAGTCTGCCGTCGACGCTCACCTCGTGGGCGCGCAGCAGCAGGACACCGGTACGGGCGGGCAGTTCGGGCATGTGGAAACGCCTCGGCGGTACCGGCGCGGTGACCTGGTGGCGTTCCAGGTCCTCCTGGCGCCGGTGTACCGAGCGGGTCAGCGCGCCGGCCCGGGTGGCGCGTTGGTGCTTGCCGGTGCCCTTGTCCGGGCGCCAACCGGTGACCAGCCGGTTCTGCGCCTCCGACAACGCCTGCCCGAGGCGCACCCGTTCGGCCTGCTGCTGCTCGTACTCCGCCTCCCACCGGGCGAGTTCGGCCTCGCGGCCCTCCCGATAGCCGGCGTATCCGCCGCCGTGGACCCGTGGACGGCCGTCCCGCGTGGGGTCGAGGTCCAGGATCGTGGTGGCCACGTCGGACAGCAGGGCCCGGTCGTGGCTGACCACGACCACACCCCCGGTGTGGGCGCGCAACCTGGCGGTCAGGTACTCCAGCCCCGCCAGATCGAGGTGGTTGGTCGGCTCGTCCAACAGCAGGAAGTCGTACTCGGCACCCAGCAGACACGCCAGCCGGATCCGGTGGCGCTGCCCCACGGAGAGCGTGGCGAGCGGGCGGGTACGGTCGTCGACCGCGCCGAGCCCGGCGAGGGCGACGTCGACCCGGCGGTCGGCGTCCCAGGCGTCCAGCGCCTGCGCCGCCTCCAGCGCTTCGGTGTACGTGTCCTCGGCGCCGGGCCGCCCCTCGGCCAGCGCCGCCGTGGTCGCGTCCAGTCGCCGCAGCGCGGCACGGGCGTCGGCGAGGTGCTCGTCGACGACATCGCCGACCGTACGCCCGTCCTCGGCCGGCATCTCCTGCTCGGCGAGCGCGAGGGTGCCGGCCCGGTGGACCTCCCCCTCGTCGGGGACCAGGGCACCGGCCAGCACGTGCAACAGGGTCGACTTGCCGCGCCCGTTCTCGCCGACCACGCCCCAGCGCGCCCCCGGGGCCACCTTCATCTCCACGCCGTGCAGCACGGGGCGCCCGCCACGGGTGACGCCGACGCCGGTACAGGTCAATTGGGCCCGGTCGCGGGCGGGCAGGGTAAGGACAGTCACGTTCTCTTCCTCCGGAAGGAGGCGCACGTCACCCCTGGGACCACGGGGATCACCGGGATCAAGAGGACCACTGGGGGAGCGCACCGACTCTGACGATCGACCCGGCCCGACAGGGAGCGGGGCCGCGGGCGAACTCGTGGCTGCCGACTCGTCACACGCGTGAGAAGCGGAGCCAGGGGCCCGGTCAGAGGTAGAGGACGTAACTCATACGACGACCGTAACAGCGCCGGGAGTCGGGCGGCCACCGAATATCGAGCCCCCGGGGGAGCGGCGGGCCCGCGTGAGGCGGGAGGGGGATGTCGCCGGTGCCTCCTCCGTCAGGCATCCTCCGTCAGGTCTGCTCCGTCAGGCGGCGAGCGCGGCCGGTTCGCCCAGGCGGGCGGCGGCCGTGCGCCACGCGGCGGTCACCGCCGCGTGCGCCTGCCGGGTGTTCGCCGTGTGGTCGGCGGTGAGCGAGAGCGGCGCCCCGACGTGGACGTGGAGCTCGGGGCGGCGCAGGGGCGCGGTGACCAGTCCCGCCACCTGCTTGACCGTGCCGCCGGAGGTGACCCGGCGGGCCCCGGCCTGGCCGACCGGGACGACGGGCGCTCCGGTGCGCGCCGCGAGCCGGGTCAGGCCGCTGCGGAACGCCCCGGGCGCGGCTTCGGCGGCGTCCTTGCGGACCGGGATGCCGCCCTCGGCGTAGATCAGGACCGTCCGGCCCTCGGCCAGCGCGGCGGCGGCGAGATCGAGGGCGTCGGCGGCGCGCGGGTCCCTCCGATACACCGGGATGTACCCCTCGCGGGTGAGCGCACGGCCCAGCAAGGGGATCCGCCACAGACCGGCGGCGCCCATGGCGACGGGCTCGATGCCGAGGCGGTGCAGCGCGGCGAGCACGATCGCGGGATCGGCGAGCGAGGTGTGGTTCGCGACGACGATGCTGCCCGGCGTCCAGACGGATCCGGCGTCGACGGTCACCGTGAGACGTCCGACGACAGGCACCAGGACGTCGGCGAGGCGGCTGAACATGAGGTCTCTCCCGATCTCGACGAGGAAGACCCCATCGTCGGGCCGACCGCGGCACCGGATCTTGAGTGCGCGTACTCAACTTCGCGTGGTGCCGATACCCAGAGCCGGCGCATCGGCCGTGGTCCGCCCGGCACCGGTCGATCCGCCCCTCCCGGTATCGCCCGGGTGGCGTTCCGACTCCGGTCGGAGGGCGCGCCGAACCGGTGTGACCGCGCTGGGTTCGGCACACTGCTGTCCACCCTCTGAACCACCGACCCGGCGGAGTGCCCGTGTCCGTGCCCGTGCCCAAGCCCGTGACCCACGACCTCGTCCCGCGCGGATGCGCGCACCCCACCCACCGCGCCACCCGCCCCGCCACCCCCGGCGCCCCCTCATGACCCTGCTCGACCTCGGCCGCATCCGTCTCTTCTGCACCTCCCTCGGCCCTCAGGCCCGCGAGGACGCCCCCACATTGCTCCTCGTGCACGGCTGGGGCGGCGACGGCCGGGAGTGGTCGCCGCACGCGGAGGCGCTGGCCGACCGGTTCCGGATCCTCGTCCCGGACCTGCGCGGTCACGGCCGCTCCGAGGTGCCGGACGAGGGCAACACCCCGGCGGAGATGGCGGAGGACCTGGCCGTGCTGCTCCACTCGCTGGGCGCCGGGCCGGTCGTCGCCGTCGGCCACTCCATGGGCGTCCAGGTCGTCAACCTGCTCGCCGTCCACCACCCGAACGCCGTGCGGTCGGTCATCGCCCTCGACCCCGCGCACGGCGCGGACGAGGCCGAGGCCGCGCGGATTCCCACCCGTCTGGCCGAGTACCGGGAACACGGCGCCCGTGCCGCCGCCGTCCTCGTGGCCGGTGCCTTCTCCCCGGGGGCCCCGCCCGGGCTCCGTACGGCGCACATCCGCACGATGCTCGGCACACCGGACCACGTCATCGCCCAGGCCTACGCGGGCATGTACACCGACCCCGGAGCGGTGGGGGTCCGCCCGCACAGCGAGACGCATCTGCGCCGCCGGACCCAACCGGCGCTCACGGTGTGGTCGTTCGAGGAGCACGCCGCGTGGGAGCGCGGCACGCTGCGGGTGCCCGGCTCGCGCGTCGAGCACTGGCCCCACACCGGCCACTACCTGCACGAGGAGCGGACGGACCGCACGATCCGGCTCATCCGTGACTGGGCGGCCGGCGAACAGCCCGGCTGACGCGCGAGCGGACGGTCGGTGGAAGTACGTAGCGGCATACGTAACCCGCTGAACAGGCACTCTCCGATCCGCCTCCCTCGGTCTCCCTTCGTTAGCCTCGTCGCATGCCTCTCACCGTCGATCAGTTGACCGGATACGTGGAACGCGGACTGGACGCCGATCTGGCGCGCTGGTTCCCCGACGAGGAGCCCGTCGCCGTTCCCGCGTCGACCCGCCCGGTCGCCCCGTTCCTCACCAGGCTCCCGCCGGCCGCCGCGACGGCGCTCGCCGCGTTCGACCGCAGGGTCCGCTCCGGAACCATGCAGCGGTTCCTCGACATCGAGGACTGGTCGTACGCCTTCGAGTTCGCCGAGAACGGCGAGGTGATCCTCGACTCCGACTATGAGACGGAGCTCTCCGACGACGACGTGTGGTCCATCGGCTGCGACGGCGGAGGGAACTACTACGTCGTCCTCACCAGCGGTCGCGTCGCGGTGTGGTTCCACGAGGAGCAGGTCATCGAGGCCGACACGCAGTACGACAACCTGGACGTCTTCCTGTGGTCGCTGGTCCGCTACGCCGCCGTGCGCGCCGGCGTGCTCGACCTGGCCTCAGTCGAGGCCGACTTCCGGTCCCTCGGACAGCCGGGAGCACTGGCCCCGGAGATCGGCCTCCTCGCCCTGATGTCCTGACGAGGGTCGCGCAGCCGAACGCGCACCACTCGCCGATGAGTTCGTGGTCGCGTTACTCCTCGGCGGCGACGGCGATCTCCCGTGGAGACACGCGCCCAGTTCGGCTACACGGCGCCGCCGCCTGTTCGAGGCCCAGGCCCAGGGGCGGATGATCGGGGGCTACTTCGACGTGTCGTTCTGACGGGCACGGCTTGCCTCTTCTATCGAATCTCGATAGATTTCTATCGCTGGTCGAGTGGAGGGGTGAAGGAGGGTGTCGTGGGGAAGCTGACGGTGCTGGCGTTGCGGGCCGTGATCGTGGGGTTGGTCGCCGGGTCGGTGTTCGTGCAGGCGGTGATGGTGCCGCTGCTGGCCGCGGATCTGGAGGGGCTCGACGCCGATGTGGCGCATGTCCGGACGCCGACGCTCGTGATCGTGGTCCTGGGCGTGGTGACCGTCCAGGTCGTCCTCGTCTGTGTGTGGCGGTTGGTGACGATGGTCCGGCGTGGCACGGTCTTCTCCCACGCCGCGTTCCGGTACGTGCACGGGGTGATCGGCGCGATGGTCGCGGCCGCGGCACTGGTGTTCGCGCTCGGCGTGGTCCTGGCGCCGGGCGAGGCGGTGGCCCCCGGTGTCGTGCTGCTGCTCGGCGGTGTCGGCCTGGCGGTGCTGGGGATGGCGCTCATCGTCCTGGTCCTGCGGATGCTGCTCGCGCAGGCCGTCAACCGGGACATCGAGGCGACGCGGATGCGGGCCGAACTGGCCGAGGTGATCTGATGCCGATCGCCGTCGACATCGACGTGATGCTGGCCAGGCGGAAGATGTCCGTGGGCGAACTCGCGGAACGCGTCGGTATCACCCCCGCCAACCTGGCGGTGCTCAAGAACGGCCGCGCCAAGGCCGTCCGCTTCACCACCCTCGCCGCGCTCTGCGAGGTACTCGAATGCCAGCCGGGAGACCTGCTCCGCTGGGAGACCGACCACACCGCGGCCCCCGACGACGCCACGGCCGGAGCGCGACCATGACCGCTCCCACGCCACGCCCGCTGCTCTTCGTCGACGTCGACGGCACCCTCCTGCCGTACGGCGGCGGGCGACTCCCCTCGTCCCCCGAGGACTGGGTCGACTGGCAGCACACGTCGAACCCACAGCTGGCGAAGATCGACCGCGCGCACGGCCTGCGCCTGCTGCGGCTGACCTGTGAACCGATGTGGGCCACCGCGTGGATGGACGACGCCAACGAGGTGATCGCCCCGCTGCTCGGCCTGCCGCGGTGGCCGGTTGTGGATCTGCCGGAGGCACCGGAGGAGGACCGGGCGGATCTGCTGCACTGGAAGACCCGCGCCCTCGTCCGCACCGCCGTCGGCCGCCCGTTCATCTGGCTCGACGACGAGATCACCGACCTCGACCGCGCCTGGGTGGCACGCCACCACCCCGGGCGCGCCCTCCTGCACCGCGTCGAACCCGAAGTGGGCCTGACCGCGGCGGACTTCACCGTGCTCCGGGGATGGCTGGCCGGCCGGTGACGAAGGCCGCCGCCGGCCGCCGCAGGTGCCCGGCGGCCCCGCGCACAGTCACAGGCGTCCCGGGCGGAGACGTACGAGGTGAAGGCCTGGACCGCGAACGTCCCTCCCCTCGATCGTCCCCGCCCGGAGCACTGCGTCGACCTCCGGCCGCAGGAACTCCCGCCCCTCGACGGCCTCCACGTCCAGGCCGTCGCCGCAGCGACACCTCATCGGCCCGGCTACCGGACCAGCTTCCAGTCCTGAGAACCGTCCGTGGACGCGTTCTGGAGGGTGAGTGGCGCGTCGGCCGCAGCTCCGGTCAGGTAGAGGTCCTTGTTCTTCGTCGACCGTAGTTTGATGTGACCGTCGCCGGTTCTGACGACGTCCCAGGTGCCTGTGGCGCTGTCGTCGACCCACTGGCCGATCCGTTGCCCGGCCGTCGCGTTGCCGGTCCAGACGGCCGCCGCCCGGCCGCCCGACTTGTTGAGCAGCGTCACACCCCCGTCGGACTTGGTGACGACGTGCCAGTACTGGGTGTCCGGGTCCGCCGCCGCCCCGGCGTCCTCCAGGACGATGTCGGGCACGTCCCCGTTGCCGATGTTCGCGTCGGTGGTGTTGTTCCCGGTACCGATGACCTGCCCGGTCCTCCGGTTCATCAACTTCCGGTAGGCGCCGGCGGATCCACCGAGATCGACCTCGGCGTACGCGATCGTCGAGGTGCCCTGGTTGTTGAGGATCACGACCCGGCCGGTGCCCTTCACGTACTGGAGGTTGCGGCTGTACCCCGCCCGTGACGTCGTCTGGTACTGCGTCCACACGCCGTCGGCGCGCCCGCTGTCGTTGACCCAGACGTCGCCGCTGCCGGCGGCGTTGTAGACAAGACGCCCGTCGGGCAGCCGGATCAGCACCGGGCTGCCGCCCTGCGCGAGCGGGCGGGATCCGGACACCACGGGCAGCGCGTCGACACCCATGCCGGTGGGGGAGCCCCGGAAGAACGTCAGCGGGTCGCTCGCGACGCGGTAGCGGGTGTTGGCCCCGCCGCCCCAGTACTCGTAGGTGAGCAGCCACTTGCCGTCCGCCGTCGGGACGAGGTTCGTCATGCCCGGCCGGCCGCCGCCGATCTCCGTCTTCCCGCCGCCCATGTCCTGGGTCGCCCCGGCGATGTCGACTACCGGAGCGCTCCACTTGGCGGCGCTGCCGTCCCAGGTCTTGTGGACCAGGATCTGCCCGTGCGAGTCCTTGGCCGTGTCGTTCGCCGGGTCGAGCTTCGGCACACCGGTGACCGGGTCGAAGCCGAGGTAGTCGTTCTCGTCGGAGTAGTAGCAGACCAACTTGCCCTTGTGGACCATCAGGTACGGCTCCCAGAGGGGGTCCACCTGCCGGTGCTTGTTGGCGTTCGCGATGTTCTGCCCCACCGCCCCCGCGCTGCCGCCCTGCCAGCCACCGGTCGCGACGACGTTGACCACCTTCCAGGTGCGGCCGTCGTCGGTGCTGGAGTACAGCGCGATGGCCATGTCGGAGCGGTCGCCGTCGTTGGACGGCGTCCAGTCCGGGTCGGCCGCCTTGTGCTCCTCGTAGTACGCGTCGTCGCCCGACACGACACTCGCCAGCAGCAGCGTGCCGGCCGCCAACTTCCCGACGCGCTGCGGGAGTACGTACAGGAACGGGTTGGTCCAGTTGCTCGTGTACTTCGCGTGGCGGGGGTCCTTCGACAGATACGCCGGCGCCTTCACCTCGGACAGCGGCTGCCAGGTCGTCCCGTCGTCGTCGCTCTTGTACACCGGGAGGGTCTGCCGGTCGGCGCTGCCGGTCGACGCCACGACCGTGGACTTCTCGAACGAGGCGACCAGCCGCCCGTTCGGCAGCTGCGCCGACTTGGGGTAGACCGCGCAGTTGCCCCGCCCCTTCAGACATGCCTCGCCGCCGAGCTGGTACATGACCCCACCGGTCGGGCTGTACGCCCCCGCACTGGCCATGGGCACCAGCAGCAGCGCGGACGCCGCCGTGAAGGTCCCCAGCGCTCTCGCGGCTCGTCTTCTCTGCATCGTTTCTCCTAGTCGAGGTCGGTGGCGACGAGGACCCGTACGTCCCACGGGCCGAGTGCCACTGCCGTGCCCGCCGCGATTGACGTGTCGTCCAGCGCGTCGGTGAGGTCGGCCGGAGCCGGCACGCTCGCGGGCTCCCAGCTCCAGTTGTGGACGATGTGGACGCGCCGCCCGTCCGCCGCCGTGCCGGTCGTCACGGTGACCGACTCCGGCAGATCCCCCCAGCCGTGGCGCGCGGCCGGCGCCAGCCACTCGGCCAGCGCGCGCCCGAGACGGCGGTCGGGCACCGTGCCGACGTACGTGATCCGTCCCGCACCGTGCCGCCGTGTGGTGAGCGCGGGCCAGCGGCCGAAGTGCGGATGGTCGTACGACGCCAGCACGTCGGCGTCGTCGACGGTGAGCCCGTCCGCCCAGCGGGTCGCCGCCGCGCCCTCCGGCAGCCGGAGCGGGCTGTCGGGCGCCGGGCGCACCGGGATGTCGCGCGTCAGGTTGCTGAACTCGTCGTAGTGCACGCCGGCCGCCGCCGTCAGCCGCCCGGGGGCCGGTTCGGTGCGGGCGCGGGCCTCGTGGTCGGCGTACCCGGTGCGCGGGGTCAGCACGAGATGGCCACCGGCCTCCGCGTAGGCGGCGAACCAGTCGAGGGTGGCGTCGGCGGCGAGGTACAGCGCCGGGACGACCAGCACCGGATGGCGGCGGACCGCCTCCTCGGGCATGAGGCCCGCGCGTTCACCGCTCGGGTCGTGCAACTGCCGGGCGTGCACGATTCGGACCTGGCGGCCCGCCTCGAACGCGCCCCGGTAGAACGAGTCGAAGATCCGGTGGTAGGCGGCGGGGTCCGGTGCGCCGTCCGGCGTGGCGAGCGGCGGGTACTTCTGCATCAGCCACTTGCTGGGCGTCGAGTACACCAGGGTGAGGTCGGCGTCCGGTTCGAGTCCGGCGACGAGCGGGCCGGCCGCGTCGAACTCCGCGCCGAGACGGGCGAGTTCGGCGTACGTGCGGCCGGGCTGCCCGGTGTGGGGGAGGATGCCGCCCCAGTAGGTCTCGGCGCCGAAGTGCAGGGTGTGCCAGTGCCAGTACTCGATCATCCGCGCGCCGCGCGAGACGAGCGCCCAGGCCGCCTGCCGCCACTGCCCGTCGTAGCCGGGGCGGTTGTCCCACGCCATGCCGATCGAACCGGCGTTGGTCTCGGTGACGAGGAACGGCTCCTGACGGGAGGAGAACATCCAGTCGGCGGTCTGGTACAGCGCCCACACCCCGGTCGTCTTCCACTTCTGCTCATGACCGTCGGGGGTGGGGTCGGGGAGCAGCAGACCGTCCTGCATGTCGTAGTACGGGTTGCCGGAGGCGATGTCGAGACGGTCGGACAGCTCGTCGTCCTCCACCCCCTGACGGGTGTAGGAGATGCAGGTGGTGACGAACTGCTCGGGCGAGGCGTACTCGCGGACGATGTCGGCCTGCCAGCCGATGAACTCGGTGACCTGCCGGGCCTGGAACTCCCGCCAGGCCACGTCGTACTGGGGCTGTTCATTGCCGTCCGGGGTCCACAGGTCGGCCCAGGTCGACAGCCGGTGCGACCAGTAGACGAGCCCCCACTCCCGGTTGAGGGTCTCCACGTCGCCGTACTTCGCGCGCAGATGGTCCACGAACCGCTGGAACACCCCGTGGTTGTGGAAGAGGTGCAGACCGGGCTCGTTGTCGACCTGGAAGCCGATGACGGCCGGGTGGCCGGCGTACCGGCCGACGACCTTGCGGATGATCCGCTCGGCGTGGAAGCGGAACGCCGGGTGGGTGAAGTCGATCTCCTGCCGGGCGCCCCAGCCCATGCGCTCACCGGTCCGGCGCTCGGCCGTGATCTCCGGGTACTGCCGGGCCAGCCACGGCGGGGCCGCGTACGTCGGGGTGCCGAGGACGACGGAGATGCCGCGCTCGTGGGCGCCGTCCAGGACCGGCTGGAGCCAGTCGAGATCGAACGTCCCGTTCTCCGGCTCCCAGGTCGACCACACCGACTCGCCGACCCGGATCACGGTCACATGGGCGTCGGCCATCAGGTCCAGGTCGGTCTTGAGGCGTTCGGCGGGCCGTTCGTAGGGCTGGTACTCGTGGTAGTACGCGGCGCCGAACAGGACGCGGGCAGGCAGAGCCGCCATGAAGAAGAACCTCCGAGAGAAAGAGTGGGGGGAGTGGTACGAGGGCGGTGGGCCCTACTGTTTGACGCCGCCGGCGGCCAGACCGCTCTGCCAGTACCGCTGCAGCATCAGGAACGCCACCACCAGCGGCACGATCGAGATCAGGGAACCGGTCACGACCAGCGCGAGCATGTCGCTGCTGGCGCCCGCCCCGCCGTTCTGGGCCTGCGCGGCCCAGGAGGCCAGGCCCACGGTGATCGGGTACAGGTCGGGGTCGTTGAGCATGATCAGCGGCAGGAAGTAGTTGTTCCAGGTCGCCACCAACGTGAACAGCAGGACCGTCACCACCCCGGGAGCCATCAGCCGCAGGGCGATCCGGAAGAAGATCCGGGCCTCCCCGGCACCGTCGATCCGGGCGGCCTCCAGGATGCTGTCGGGGACGGAGTCCGCCGCGTAGACACGCATCAGGTACAGGCCGAACGGGTTGACCAGGGACGGCAGGATGATCGCCCAGGGGGTGTTGGCGAGGCCCGCCTGCGCGAACAGCAGATAGGTCGGGATGGCCAGCGCGGTGGTCGGGACCATGACGGCCCCGAGCACCAGGTTGAAGGCTGCGCCGTCGCCGCGGAAGCGGAACTTGGCGAACCCGTACCCGGCCGCCGCCGCGAGCAGCGCGGCCCCGACCGCGCTGACCCCGGCGTACAGAGCCGTGTTGAGCAGCCAGCGCGCGAAGACGCCGTCGTCCTGGGTGAACGTCTCCTTGATGTTCGTCAGCAGCTGCGGGGCGTCCGAGAACCACAGGCCGAAGCTGTTGAACAGGTCCTGCGTGCTCTTGGTCGAGGCGACCAGCAGCCAGAACAGGGGCAGGAGGAAGTAGGCGAGGGCCGCCAGCATGGCGATCGTCAGCGGGGTGCTGCGGCGGGCCGGGTTCTTCCCGCGGTGCGTCAGACGCGCCGGCTTCTTCGCGGTCCTGGTCACCGGGGGCGCGGGCATCGTCGTGGTCACGGGGTCCTCCTGCGGTTCGCGGTGAGCAGGACGCCGTAGGAGGCGATCACGATGACCAGGCCGAGGAGGAAGGACACCGTGGCCGCGTAGTTGACCTGCTGGCCGGTGAAGGCGAGGGAGTAGGCGTAGAGGTTGGCGGTGTAGGAACTGCTGATGACGTCCGGGGCGATCTTCATCAGCAGGTTCGGCTCGTTGAACAGCTGGAAGCTGCCGATCACGGAGAACAGCAGGGTGAGCAGCAACGCCGGGCGCAGCGCGGGGAGTTTGACGGACCAGGCGATCCGCCAGGCCCCCGCGCCGTCCATCGCAGCGGCCTCGTACAGCTCCTGCGGGACGGTGCGCAGCGCCGCGTACAGGATGATCATGTTGTAGCCGACGAACTCCCAGGTCACGATGTTCGCCAGACTGCCGAGCATCCAGCCCTCGCTGAGGAAGGCCGGGACCGGCAGGTCCAGGTTCCGGCTCAGCTGGGCGAACGGTCCGAAGTCCGGGCCGTACAGGTAGCCCCACATGAGCGCGGCGACCACGCTGGGCACGGCGTACGGGACGAAGATGCCCAGCCGGATCACCCGGGACAGACGCAGCAGACCGCTGTCGAGCGCGAGCGCGAACAGCAGGGCCAGCAGCAGCATCACGGGGACCTGGACCACGAAGAACAGCGCGACCCGGCCGACTCCGTGCAGGAACTGGGAGTCGCCGAAGGCCTGGACGTAGTTGTCGAGGCCGACGAAGACCGTCCCGCCGATCAGCCGCGTCTGGAAGAGGCTGAGATAGGCGGCGTAGCCGAGCGGCGCGAGGAAGAGCAGGACGAACAGCACCAGGAACGGGGCGACGAAGAGCGGTCCCGCCGAGCGGTGGCGACGCGGACGGCCGGGCCGGGAGCGGCCCTCGGCGGTGGACGGGGTGGTGACGGTCATGTCAGCTCCCCTTGACGGTGAAGCCCTGGTTCTTGGCGTACGTGGTCATCCGGGACTGCCAACTGCCGAGGGCGGCGACCGTGTCGGACTTGTCGGCGAGGGACTTGCCGACGGTCTCGGTCCAGTCGGTGGCCGCCTGGTCGAGGAACGGCGGCCACTGGAACGAGGGGTCGACGGTGGCGCTGACGTCGGCGAAGACCTGGTTGACCTTCTGGCCGCCGTAGAAGGACGGCGCGTCCGACACGAACTCCTGGTCGGCGAGCAGGGCCTTGGTCGCCGGGAAGAAGAACTGCTCGGTGGCGAACATCTTCGCGGTCGCGGGGTCGCTGTTGAGGAACTGCGCGAACACGGCGGCCGCGATGGGGTTCTTGGTGGAGCGGATGACGGCGGTGGTCGAGCCGCCCCAGTTGCCCGCGTTGGGCTTGGCCGCGTCCCACTGGGGCAGCGGGGCCGCGCGCCACTTGCCGGCGGTGGCCTTGGCGGAGCCGGAGAGGAAGGCCGGGCCCCAGGCGGCGGTGATCCAGGTGGCGTACTTGCCCTTGTTGAGGCCGGCGTACCAGCCGTCGGTGAAGTCCGGGTCGGTGCTGATCACGCCCTCCTTCGCCAGCCCGCCCCAGTAGGCGCCGAGCTTCTCGGAGACGGCGTCGTCGACGCTGATGGTGATGTCGCTCTTGCCGGAGGTGGCATAGGGCTTGGCACCGGCCTGCCAGAGCAGTCCGTGCCAGGCGGCGGGCTGGTTGGCCGCGAGGTTGGTGAGGTAGACGTCGGGGTCGGCCCTGTGCAGCTTGCGCGCCGCCTCCGCGAACTCGTCCCAGGTGCCGGGCACGTCGATGCCGTGCTTGTCGAAGATGTCCTTGCGGTACAGCAGACCCATGGGACCCGTGTCCTGCGGGATCGCCCACACCTCGCCCTTCGCGCCGCTGACCTGCCCCCACGTCCAGTCGACGAACCGGTCCTTCAACTCGGCGGCCCCGTACGGGCGCAGGTCCAGCAGGCTGTCGGTGATGGTGAACGTCGGGATCGCCTGGTACTCCATCTGCACCATGTCCGGGGCGCCGCTGCCGGCCTTCAGCGCCGTGCGCAGCTTGGTGTACTGCGGGGTGCCCTGACCGGCGTTGACGACCTTGATCTTGACGGCCGGGTACTTCTTCTCGAAGAGCGCGATCTCCTTGGCGATGTTCGGGACCCAGGTCCAGAACGTCAGCTCGGTCGGCGTCTTCATCGCCTTGTCGATGTCGGCCTGGCCGACGGGCTCGGCGGAGCCGGAGGAGCCGGAGGAGTCACCGCCGCCGCAGGCGGTCAGGGCGGCCCCCAGCGACAGGGCACCGGTGGTGGTGAGGAACAGCCGACGGCTCATGGGAGAGGAGGCGGCGGCTGCGAACGGGTTTCTGGGCATGGTGAACTCCGGCTGGTGGCAAGGGTGGTGGCACGCCGGACACGGGCGTGCGGAGGTGTGCGGGATGCGCGGGGACGCGCCGGCCCGGCGTCGACGCCGACAGGGTCGGGCGAAGAGAGGGTGGACGACCGGGGCAGGTGTGGGGGCCTGGCTCGGGACACGCCGGGCGATACGGGGCGGCCCTACGTCGACTGTGTGCGGGTGCGGCGGGGGCGTGACGGGTGCTGCGGCTCGTTCTCGGGGTCACGCGTCGGCCGCGACGGCCGTGCTGAGGGGCGGGCGGACGGGGTTCAGTGCTGTGACCGGCCACCTCCGTCCGGAGGCACCGGGGCGGGGGTGACCGCCCGGCGGCGGGAGGCGGTGCGTCGGCCGCGAGCCGGGGTCGTCCGGCTCGGGGGCGGCGCGGTCGAGGCGCGGACGACGAGGTCGATGGGTGGGTCGCTCGGCGGCAGCGGGTCCGCGTCGGGGTTCTCGATGGCGTGCACGAGCCGCTTGAGCCCTTCCTGCGCGACGGCGTCGAACGGCTGGCGCACCGTGGTCAGGGGAGGGGTCACATAGGCGGCGACCGGGATGTCGTCGAAGCCGACGACGCTGACGTCCTCCGGCACCCGGCGTCCGGCCTCCGCCAGCGCGCGGATCAGACCGATCGCCATGTCGTCGTTGGCGGCGAAGACGGCGGTGACGTCCCGGTTCTCGGCCAGCGCGCGCCCCGCCGTGTAGCCGGACGCGGCCGACCAGTCGCCGGTGACGACCTCCGGCACGTCCTTCCCGTGTGCCGTGAGGGTCGCCCGCCACCCTTCCAGACGGTCCCGGGCGGCGTACCACCGCTGCGGGCCCGCGAGGTGATGGACCGTCGTGTGGCCCAGCGCCAGCAGGTGTTCGGTGGCGGTACGCGCCATCAGGTCGGCGCCGTCACCCGCGTTCAGCACGGCGGGCGCGGTGACGAACGGCGGGGCGCCGATGACCAGCACCGGCACGGCGACACGCGGGGCCGTGTCCCCGTTCTCGCCCGACTCGTCGATCGGCTCGGAGATGACGATGCCGTCCACGCCCTGGTCGAGCAGGGAGTCCACGGCACCGGCGATTCCGGCCGGGTCGCCCTCCACGGTGTTGACCACGCGGAGCGCGTAGCCCGTGTCCCGGACGACCCGCTCGACCCCCATGAGCAGCGAGGCCGGGCCGTACAGGGCCGTTCCCAGCGTCACCACCCCGATGGAGCGCGTCCGCCCGGAGGCCAGCGCCCGCGCGGCGTTGTTGCGCCGGTAACCGAGCCGCTCCGCGGCCTCCGTGACCCGTCGGCGCACGTCGGCGGAGACGTACGGCTCGTCGTTGAAGACCCTCGACACGGTCTTCTGCGAGACCCCGGCCAGCCGTGCCACATCCGTGCTGCTCGGCGCCGCGGGGCTCCCGCCCCGCCCTGTACCTCGCGTCATGATGCCTCCCGGTGACCGCACGGACCGACCCAATGATGTCAGACATCACTCCTCTGACTGCGCTGTCATGTCTGCGTAGTCATGTCTACGCAGTCACACGACTGTCGTCAAGAGGTCGGACACATCTCCGTACGGCCGGACCCGCGCCCCACGAGCCGTGGGGCGCGGGTCCTCGGGTGCCGGGGTCGTCAGGCGTCGGGGCCCGGGTCTAGGACGTCAGGCGTCGGGTGCCGCGTGGACGCGTGCTCCGTCCACGAAGGTCTGCAGGACCCGGGTGGCCGCGATCTCGTCGGCCGGGCGCGTGAACGGGTCACGGTCGAGGACGACCAGGTCGGCCGCCTTACCGACCGTGATGCTGCCCGTGAGGGCGTCGAGGTGGTTGGCGTAGGCGCTGCCCGCCGTGTACGCGGCGAGGGCGGTGCCGAGGTCGAGGCGCTGGGCGGGCAGGAACTCCGGGGTGCCCTCGGGGGCGTCCGGGGAGACGCGGTTGACGGCGACGTGCACCGCCTGGAGCGGGTCGGGGCTGCTGACGGGCCAGTCGCTGCCCGCCGCGAGCGTGGCCCCGGCGCGCAGCAGATCGCCGAACGGGTACTGCCGGGCGCCCCGTTCCGGCCCGAGGAACGGCAGAGTGAGCTCGTCCATCTGGGGCTCGTGGGCGGCCCACAGCATCTGCAGGTTGGCGGTGGCGCCGAGCGCCCGGAACCGCCGTACGTCGTCGGGGTGCACCACCTGGAGGTGCGCCAGGTGATGGCGGGTGTCGCGATGACCGTTGGCGGTACGGGCGGCCTCCACGGCGTCGAGCGCCTCGCGCACCGCGCGGTCGCCGAGGGCGTGGAAGTGCACCTGGAAGCCGAGCGCGTCGAGTTCGGTGACGTACTTCCTCAGCTCACCCGGTTCGACGAAGCTGATGCCGCTGCCGTCCGAGGCGCAACCGCAGCCGGTGAGATACGGGTCGAGCATCGCGGCCGTGTGGTTCTCGGCGATGCCGTCCTGCATGATCTTCACCGTCCCGGCGCGGAACCGCCCCCTGCTCAACTCCTCGCGCCGCGCGACGAGTTCGGGGATCTGCTCGGCGCCGCGCTCCCGGTCCCACCAGAGGGCGCCGACGACGCGGGCGGTGAGGAGTCCCCGGTCCAGGGCAGCACGGTAGGAGGGTGCAGGGTCGGTCATGTTGGCGTACGCGCCGACGATGGCGTCCTGCCAGGCGGTGACCCCGTGGGAGTGCAGCACGGCCTGGGCGCGCAGCAGGGCGGCGAGCTGTTCCTCGGGGGTGGGGTCGGGCACCAGGCGGCCGACGAGGTGGACGGCGCCCTCCTGGAGCATGCCGGTCGGGCGGCCGTCGGCGTCGCGTTCGATACGGCCGTCGGCGGGGTCGGGGGTACGGGCGTCGATCCCGGCCCGCTCCAGGGCCTTGGAGTTGACCCAGGCGCCGTGGTGGTCGCGGTTGGGCAGGAAGACGGGCCGGTCGGGGACGACCGCGTCGAGCGCGGCGGCGGTGGGGGCGCCGCCGGGGAAGGCCTCCAGGGACCAGCCGCCGCCGGTGATCCACTCGACGTCCGGGTGCGCGTCGGCGTACGCCCGGATCCGCCGCAGGTACTCGGCGGGGTCGACCGTGTCGGCGAGATGGCACAGGCCCAGTTCCAGGCCGGCGCCCTGCGGATGGACGTGGGCGTCCTGGAAGCCGGGCAGCAGCAGCTTCCCGGCGAGGTCGACGACCTCGGTGCCGGGCCCGATGAGGGCGTGCACCTCGTCATGGCCGACGGCCGTGATCCGTCCGCCGTGCACGGCCACGGCGGTGGCACGGCTGCGCGCGGGATCGACGGTGTGGACGGGCCCGCCAGTGAGGACGAGGTCGGCGGGGCCCGTGACCTGGGACTGAGGCATGCGGAGGAACTCCATGGGGAGGTGTGGGGACGTGCGGGGGAGGGGGGAGGGGGGCAGGCGGAGGGGTGGGGGCAGGTCAGGCCGGTGTGCGGTCCATGGGCAGGGTGATGGCCTCGGCGTCGGTGCCGCGTCCCGTGGTGAAGTACGGCGACCGGCGCACGTACTTGGCGACCGCGGCCATCCCGAGACCCGCCAGGACGATGGCGGCGGGCAGGGAGAACATGAACCACCCGTTGTCGGGGCTCAGTTCGAAGTGGTCGCTCATGGTCAGGTAGGAGTAGCCGAGGTAGCCGCCGAGGCCGAGCAGGATGAGTCCGGACACGGCGGGCACCCCGACGGCGAGCACCGCCGTGCGCAGCCCCTCGCGCCGCGTGGACCGGAAGCGGACGGCGCACGCGAGCGCGGTCAGGCCGTAGTAGAGGGCGACGAGCAGGCCGATGGCGTTGACGGCGGCCAGCAGCATGTCGCTCAGCTTGGGCAGGGCGACGGCCAGCAGCGCGATCGAGGCCGCGACGGCGAGCACGACGACCGTGCCGGCGGCGGGGGTGCCGTAGCGCGGGTGGACCCGGGTCCACAGCGGGCCCATCGTGCGGTCCCGGCCCATCGCGAGCAGCCCTCGTGCCGTGGGGATGAGGGTGGACTGCACGGAGGCCGCGGCGGAGAACATCAGGGCGACCAGGGGCAGGGTGGCCCAGGGTTCGGCGGCCAGTTTCTGTCCGAGGTACGGCAGCGCCTGCGGACCGTTCTCGATCAGCTCGGCGAGGCTCATCTCCCGCTGGAAGGCCACCGAGGCGAAGAGGAACAGGCCCAGCATCGCGAACAGCGCGATCAGGCCGCCCCGGGCCGCGTCGCCCGGCTTTCTGGTCTCCTCCGTGACGCTGAAGGCCGCGTCCCAGCCCCAGAAGAAGAACACCGCGAGGACCATGCCCTGGGCGAAGGTGGTGGCGTCGGCGATCTCGAAGGGGTTGAACCAGGACAGCGAGAAGGACTGCTCACCGGTGACGAGGGCCCATCCGCAGAACCCGATGAGCACGGCGTACTCGAAGACCAGCAGCGCGAACTGGAAGCGGGTCGTGGTGCGGGTGCCGGTCACGGCGAGGGCGGTCAGTCCCAGCAGGAGCACCAGCCCGACCGCCGTGCTGACGCCGGTGGACGTCGGATCGAGGGCGACGCCCGCGAGGCTGTCCAGTCCGGCCTTGTTGGCGAAGACCAGGACGACCGAGCCCATGACGGCGCTGGTGTAGGCGCAGAAGATGACCGAGCCGACCAGGGTGACCCAGCCGGTCAGGAAGCCCGGCCAGGGGCCCAGGGTCCTGCCGACCCAGGTGTAGCCGTTGCCGCAGTTCGGCTCCGAGCGGTTGAGCCGGGCGTAGGCGGTCGCGATGCCGAGCACGGGCAGGAAGGCGAGGAGCAGCAGGGCCGGCCCCTGGAGCCCCACGATGGTCGCGATCGTGCCCATGCCGATGGCGATGCTGGTGGTGGCGGCCGTGCTGGAGGCGGCGATGGCGACGCCGTCGACCACGCCGAGGGAGCGGCGCAAGGGGGTGGATGACATGGAGGCTCCTCGTGGGGAGAGTGACGAGGGTAGAGCCGCGCGGGACTGTGATGGAACACCCGGCGTTCGTCTTGCGTCAATGCTGTTGACATAAGGGCACCCGGCCCCTTCACTGCGGGTACGCGTCCCGACCGACAGGAGCCCGCGATGTCCAGCCGTGTCCCGCAGGAACGCAGCCGCCGCCGCCCCACCCGCTCGGGCGTGGTCCTCTCGGAGGAGCTGATCGTGGAGACCGCGCTGCGGCTGATCGGCGAGCACGGCCCGGAGGCGCTCAGCGTGCGCCGGCTCGGGACCGCCCTGGGCTGCGACCCCAGTGCCCTCTACCGCTACTTCCACGGCACGGACGACCTGGTGCTCGCCATCGCCGACCGCATCATCGGCGACGCGATGGCGGGCTTCGTCCCCGGGGACGACTGGGTGGCCGCCCTGCGCGAGATGGCCCTGCGGGTCCGGGACGGCTACCTCGCCCACCCTCGCGCGGCGGCCTTCGCCTCGTACCGGGTGACCCGGCGCCCCAACGAGATCCGCGCCGTCGACACCGGCATCGGACTGCTGCTCACGGCGGGCTTCGCACCGGCCGACGCGACCCGCCTGTACCTGACGTACATCGACACCGTGCTCAGCCACGCGGCCATGGAGGCGGCGTTCCAGGCACTCCCACGCGGACAGCGCGAGGCCGACGAGCGGGCATGGACCGAGGCCTACCAGGGCCTGGACCCGACGTCGTACCCCGCCCTGACCGCCGTCCGCCAGAACCTGCGCATGATGGGCGAGAGTTCCTTCGAGGACGCGGTCGACCTGCTGCTGGAGGCACTGGCGGCACGGGCGCCGAGGGGGTGAGCGGCGCGGTCGTCCGGCGCCTCCGGGCAGCTTCGGCCACTCGCGGCACTGGCCGGCACCAAGCCCCGCCGAACGTAAATCAGGTGATCACCCTGCCCCGTGGCTGCCACGATGCACCCCATGGCTCTGGAGAACCCTGGCGGGCTGATGACGCGCCGCGCTACCTCCTCGGACTGGACCGGACTGGCCGGGATCGACTCCGTCGCGGCAGCGGGCGACCACGCGCGGGGTGTGAGCATCCGACGCTGGTGCGAACAGGGCGTGGTGCTCGTTGCTCAGGATGCGTCCGGCCCCGTGGGCTACAGCGTGCTGGAGTACACGTTCTTCGAGCAGGGTTTCGTCACCATGTTGATGGTCGCGCCCACCGCCCGCCGACAAGGCGTGGGCACGCGTCTCCTTAAGGCCACTGAAGCCTGGTGCACCACACCGAAGCTGTTCACCTCGACCAATGTCTCCAACCACCCCATGCAGCGCCTGCTGCAGTTCGCCGGCTGGAGCCCGGTCGGCCTGCTCCACGGTCTGGACGAAGGCGACCCCGAACTCTTCCACCTCTGCCCGAACATCCGACTGCGCGGGGAAGTCGACCATGGTTGACGCCGCTCCGAGGGAGCTCATCTGTCTCGCCGATGACGAGGGGAACAGCGTCACCGTCAGCATTTTGGGGCGCGACACCAGATGGACGGCCGGGCTCGACGCCGAGATCGTCGTCAGGACCCCCTTCGTGTCGGGCCGCATCGCCTTGGTGCTGTCGGCCTCGAAGTTGGAGAGCTGGGCCGCCGCGCTGAACCGGCTCGAGGCCGGCGAGGACGTCGCCTGGATGGAGTGGAGCAGAGGGCCCTCCGTCTCCATCCAGCTCATGGGAGAGCGTGACTGCCCGGAGGTGGTCGTGGAGGACGAGTCGGGATCCATGGTCACCGTGCGCGTGCCAGTCGTCCCGCCGGACGACTGGATCGCCGACCACCGGCGACGCCTGCATCAGGTGATGAGTCACTGGGTCCCGATGCTGTCGGCGTAGGGAACAAGCCGTCACGCACGCACGAGCGCATACCCGAGCACGCACGAGCGCATACCCGAGAATGAAGAGCGCGTGGCGGATCTCCCAGCGGATCCGCGGTCGGCAGAGCCAGCACGGACGAGTTCCTGCGCAGGTGTTCGCCCGAACTCCGGATGTGGTGCGCGCAACGTCTTCAAGGGGGAGGTCCGGTGGGATTTTCGGGGCACCTGGTTTTCGCTCGCAGTGCGTGTCCGCTGCTGCAAGCACCCGTCTTCGACAGCATCGATCAGCGGCTGAGGGACACCGTGCATGCGTGGTGGCCGCGACCGGGTGGTTGGCAGACCCTCCAGTTCGATCACGGACTGTGGGAGGACGGCCACCTGTCCGCCCTGGTCGGATGGACCGGCACACCGGCCTGCGTCGCAGACGTCTCCGACAGCGACATCGCCCTCGTGACAGGGCTGGGTACGAACGGGCAGCGTTGGCAGGCGTGGCTCAACCTGGACAAGGCGGCGGCACTCCTCGCCGAGGAACCCGAGGACCTGGACGACATGGGCCTGTGGGTGGGCACACCCGAGTTCGACGAAGCCGTGCGACGCAAGCGCGCGGAGCTCCGCGCGGACGTTCCGGCCGACGCCGAGGGCGCCCGGCTGTGGGCTGCGGCGGCCGGCGTCCCCGTCGCGGCTGAGCAGTCGCGGGTCGAGGAACTGCTGTGCTCGCGGGAGACCTTCGCGGAGGACCTCTTCAGCGCGCTGCTGGACGAGTTGGGCTTTCCCCAGGCCATCCAGCCGTCACCAGAGCCATGAGGTGCGCCTGGCCGGCCTCGCCGATGACGGGTACGGGAACGAACGCGACGGTGGCGGGCCGTCAGCGGCCGCTCAGCGCCAGTCGTCGATCACGTAGGAGTCCGGGCGGCTGTAGCCGGGTTCGTTGGGCCTGTGCATCGTCACGCCCTGCAGCCACGTACGGAAGCCGCGGTCGACCATGCACCGGTAGGCGTCCTCGCGGGCCAGGTTCATGCCGGCGTCCAGTTGTCCCAGTCCCTTCTCGGCGGCCAACTGCTCGCACGCGTCCAGCAGTCGTCCGAAGCGCTGTGCTGCGCCCGGGCCCGGACGCACCGCGCCGAATTTGACGAAGCACACGTCCTCACCGGCCTCCGACCCCGCTCCGCAGTGGCAGACGGCCAGACCGTCGAGGTCGCTGTCGGCGCCCTGGAGGAGGATGGTGTCGCCGAGCCCGTGCGCCTGCGTGGCCGTGATCTCGCGCTCCAGGCTCAGGCCCTCGTACACGGCCCCCGTCAGCGCGCGACCGAGGCTCAGCGCGTCGGGCCGCTCAGCGGCGGTCAGCTCGCCGTACAGCACCCGGCCGGGGACCGCCGCGCTGACGGCGACCTGCTTCTTCATGATGGCGGTCAGGAACCGGGGCCAGAATCCGTACCGGCGGTAGAGCTCGAGGTGCTTGGGACTGTGCGAGAAGGTGAACAGGCCGAGGTGGCGGTTCTCCCAGGTGTCGAAGCAGGCCATGACCGGCTCCATGAGGCGCCTGCCGATGCCCTGGTCCCACAGATCCGGGCGTACCGTCAGCGGGCCGAAGAACCCCACGCTGCCCCAGTCGGCGGCGAAGTTCGTTCCGACGACCTCGCCCTCGACGGTCGCCGCGAAGGCCGCGCGCGGATTCGCCGCCCAGCGGGTGCGGACGTAGTCGGCGGTGCCGAAGAACGTCTCCGGCTCAGGGGCCCCGAGGAAGGTCCCGAAAGCGACCCTGAAGATCGCGTCGGCCCGATCCAGGTCCGTCTCGACCAGCGGGCGGACCGACACCGAGGCGGCGACACCCGTTCGCTTCGTTGCGGGCATGATCGCCCTCCTTTCCGCCCCCGTTCCATCGCACCACGCACGCGTGCCGGGGGCGAAGCGACAGCTCGGCCGCCCCGGGTGAGGCGGGGCAGCCGCCGCCCGCTTCGAGCCCGGGCCCCACGTTTGCACCGTCCACCCACCGTCGTGGAACGATCCACATTTCCCCGACGCACTGCAGTGGCAGCGGAAGCGCCGACTCACCGCAGCGGCAGCGGCTACGGCCTCGGCAGCCGCAGCGGCCCACCCCGCGCCGCACCCGTGCTGCCCCGCGCGACCAGATGCGGCGTCGACGCCGTCACGACCGCGCGGTCGCGTCGTCCGTCGAGGCGTTCCAGCAGCAGCCGGGCCGCCGTCTCGCCCATCAGCGCGCCCGCCTGATCGACGCTGGTGAGGCTCACCGGCGCCAGCGCGGCGACCGACGTGTTGTTGTACCCGGCGAGCGACAGGTCCTCGGGGATGCGCAGCCCCAGCTCAGCGGCGGCCCGGTAGACGCCGGTCGCGGCGACGTCCGCGCCGGCGAAGATCGCGGTGGGCGGCCGCGCGGAGGTGAGCAGTTCCCGCGCACCCCGGTAGCCGCCCTCGTCCGAGTAGCCGGAGTGCACGATCCGGGCCAGGTCCGCCAGTCCGTGCCGGGCCATCGCCGCCTGGTAGGCGGCGCGGACGTGGTGCTCGGGCCGCTGCTCCCACTGGGTGCCGCGCACCGTCGGATGCGACAGGTGGGCGATGTCCCGGTGGCCGAGTTCGACGAGGTGGTCGATGACCAGGTCGACGCCCGTGCCGTCCTGGTTGACCACGCAGTCGTACGCCGGCGACGGGTCGTGGTGGCCGATCACCACCGTCGGCACCTCGGCCGCGATGCGCACCACCTCCGCGCGCCGGACGGCGGGCGCGATCAGGATCAGGCCGTCCATGCGCCGGTCCACCATCGCGTGGATCAGCCGGGTCTGCTCCTCCTTCTCGGACTTCTCCGACGAGCCGCTGGAGCCGAGGAACAGCGCGTACTCGGTGTCCCGCAGCACCGCGTTCACGCCGTCCAGGAGATCGGCGTAGAACGCGTTGCGGATGCTCGCGAGGAGCACGCCGATCGTGTACGTACGACCCCGCATCCCCCGCGCGGCGGCGTGCGGGCGGTAGTCCAGCTCGGCCATCGCCGTCCGCACCCGCTCACGCATCGCCGGGCTCACCCCGTAGGAGTTGTTGAGCACTTTCGACACGGCCGAGGTGGACACGCCGGCGCTGCGCGCGACGTCGCCGATCGTGACTCGCTTCGAGCCGCCGCTTGATTGCACTGGGGTCCCCACCTCCGTCGTCACGCACCGCTCCGCCTCGGCGGCGTTTCGGAACGTTACTCGCAGAGTCCTTGACGATCCGGCCCCCCTCGCCTCAATCTTTGGGCGTTCCCCGTGTGGCACGTTTTACGAATGAGCCGCATGCGACCCCGTATTGAATCGATTCAATACGTACGGCGCCGCACCGCACCACACCGACCAGCACCACACCGACCAGCACCACACCGAACCGCAACGCACCGCACAGCCCCGCCCCTCACCCGCCCCTCAGCCATCCCCAGGAGAGCCGCCCATGCCCGGCATCACCCGCCGGTCCACCCTGCGCTCGGCCATAGCCGTGGCCCTCGCTCCCACCCTCGGCTCCCTCGTGCTGCCGGGGCTCGCGGCCACAGCGTCCGCCGCCGTCTCCTGGACCGCGAAGTGGATCTGGGCCCCGACCAGCTCCACCAACCAGTGGGTGGCCTTCCGCAGATCGTTCACCCTCGCCGCGACGCCGACGAGGGCGGTCACCCGGATCGCGGCGGACTCGAAGTACTGGCTGCGGGTCAACGGCACCCTGGTGGTCTTCGAGGGCGGGCTCAAGCGCGGCCCCAACCGCACGGACACCTACTACGACGAGATCGACCTCGCCCCGTACCTGAAGAGCGGCGGCAACACGGTGGCGCTGCTGGTCTGGTACTTCGGCAAGCAGGGCTTCTCGCACAACAGCAGCGGCAAGGGCGGGCTGCTGTTCCAGTCGGAGATCGAGGTCGGCGCGAACACCACCCGGCTGGTCAGCGACACCAGTTGGAAGCACCGGGTTCATCCTGGTTACTCGCACGACACCAGCGGTACGCAGGTCAACTTCCGGTTGCCCGAGTCCAATGTGCACTACGACGCCCGCGCCGCCGCCGTCATGTCGGGCTGGCGCTCGCCCGGCTTCGACGACGGCGCATGGACCGCGCCGACCGACTTCGGCGCCGCGGGCGCCGCGCCCTGGAACGGTCTCGTCGAGCGCCCGATCCCACAGTTCCGCTACTCCGGTCTGAGGGCGTACGCCAACGCCTCGTCGCTGCCGACCTCGGGGCGCGGGTCCACCCCGATCTCGGCCACGCTGCCGTCGAACATCCAGGTGACCCCGTTCCTGAAGGTCGACGCACCGGCCGGGGCCGTGATCGGCATCCAGACCGACCACTACGACGACGGCGCGGGACTCACCGGGATCGAGCCCGGGACGCAGTACAACATGCGCGCCACCTACGTCTGCGCCGGCGGTGTGCAGGAGTTCGAGTCGCTGGGGTGGATGAGCGGGACGGCGGTGCGGTACACGATCCCCGCCGACGTGACGATCCTGGAGCTGAAGTACCGGGAGTCGGGCTACGACACCGACTTCGCGGGGTCGTTCAGCAGCAGCGACGCCTTCCTGGACACTTTGTGGACCAAGGCGGCCCGCACGATGTACGTCAACATGCGCGACAACTACATGGACTGTCCCACGCGTGAGCGCGCCCAGTGGTGGGGGGATGTGGTCAACCAGCTCAAGGAGGGCTTCTACACCTTCGACACCCGGTCCCACGCCCTCGGCAAGAAGGCCATCGCCCAGCTCGCCGCCTGGCAGAAGTCCGGCGGTCAGCTCTACTCGCCGGTCCCCACGACGATCTGGACCGCCGAACTGCCCGTCCAGATGCTGGCGTCGGTGTGGTCCTTCTGGACGTACTACCTCTACACCGGCGACGAGAGCGCCGTCACCGTCGCCTACCCGGCGGTCAAGAAGTACCTCGACCTGTGGACCCTGGACGGCGACGGCCTGGTCAACCACCGGGCGGGCGACTGGGACTGGGAGGACTGGGGCTCCAACATCGACGCCCGCGTCCTCGACAACTGCTGGTACTACCTGGCTCTGGACACCGCCGCCAAGCTCGCCGACCTCAGCGGCAACACCGGCGACGTGGCGGGCTGGAAGTCCCGGCGCGACAGCGTCAAGGCCAACTTCGACCGCGTCCTGTGGAACGCGTCGAGGAACGAGTACCGGTCACCCGGCTACACCGGTGACACCGACGACCGTGGCAACGGACTCGCCGTCGTCGCCGGTCTGGCCCCCGCCTCCCGGTACAAGGCCGTCACCGAGGTGCTGCGCACGCACCTCAACGCCAGCCCCTACATGGAGTTCTACGTCCTCGAAGCGCTCTACCTCATGGGCGCGGCCACGGTCGCCGAGGAGCGGATGCGCAACCGCTTCGCCGCCCAGGTCACCGACCCCGCCTGCCACACGCTGTGGGAGCTGTGGGACAAGGCGGCCGGCACCGACAACCACGCCTGGAACGGCGGCCCCCTGTACGCCCTGTCCGCCTACGCCGCCGGCGTCCGCCCCACCGCACCCGGCTGGAGCACGTACGAGGTCGTCCCGCAGACCGGCACCCTCACGAAGATCGACACCGTCGTGCCCACGGGCAAGGGTGACATCCGCTTCGGGATCACCCGCGACGGCACCAGGGCGACGCTCACCCTCACGTCTCCGAGCGGCACGACCGCCCGGGTGGGTGTGCCCACGTACGGCGGCGCGCAGCCCGTCGTCAAGGCGGGCGACACCACGGTCTTCACCAACGGCTCCTCCACCGGGAGCGTCGGTGGCCTGGCCTACGACGGCAAGGACGCCTCGTACGTCTACTTCCTGCTCCAGCCGGGCGCGTGGACGTTCACGGTCACCGGAGCGGGCCGGCTCGACAACCTCGCGCTCGCCAGGCCCGTCACCAGCAACAACAGCCTGGAGAACGGTGAATGGGGCCGGAACCGGCTCACCGACGGCAAGCTCACCGGCGTCACCGGCGCCCGGGGCTACACCAGCAACGACTTCCCCTCCGCCGACGTCGGCGCCGACCCCGTCTGGGTCGAGGTCGACCTCGGCGCCGACACCGACCTCGACGCCGTACGCCTCTTCCCCCGCACCGACACCCCGGCAGCCGGCGGCGGCACGGCCGGATTCCCGGTCGACTTCACCCTCCAGACCCGGCCCGACGGATCGAGCACCTACACCACCGTCCGCGCCGTCACCGGGCAGGCCAACCCCGACGGCCGCGTCCAGACGTACGGCTTCAGGACCACGACCGCCCGGTACGTGCGGCTGCGGGCCACGCGGCTCGGCACGCCCGCCACGGACGAGTCCGCCAAGTACCGCCTCCAGCTCGCCGAACTCACCGTGCCCACCGCAGCGACCACCGTCACCGGCAACTGCACGCTGGAGAACGGCGACTGGGGCAAGACCCGGATCCTGGACGGCACCCTCACCAGCGCGACCGGCGCCAAGGGCTTCACCAGCATCGACTTCGCCTCCGCCGACGTCAGTGACACGCCCGTGTGGATCGAGGTCGACCTCGGCGCCGACCGGGCCATCGGCACCGTCACCCTCCACCCGCGCACGGACACCGCCGGTGCGGGCGGCGGCACGGCGGGCTTCCCGGTCGACTTCACGATCCAGACCCGCCTCGACGGCGCCACCTCCTACACCACCGCCCGCACCGTCACCGGCGAACCGAACCCGAACGGAGCCGCCCGGACCTACACCCTCACCTCCGCCACCGGCCGATACCTCCGGCTGAAGGTCACCAGGCTCGGCAGGCCCGCCACCGACGAGTCCGCCAAGTACCGCCTGCAGCTCGCGGAGATCCGCGTCGCCTGACGGATCCGCCCCCTGCCCCGAAGGACTCGAAGGGCTCCCCACGAGAACGTCGCGTACATCGCGAACGTTGCGTACGTCTCGTGCGGGAGCCCTTCGCCGTGGTCGACTCCCGTTCCGGAGAACCTTGTTCGTCGCGGTGTGAACCGTTCGGGGCGTCCCGTCCGATGAGGGGGTGTGAGCGAATTGAAACGGGGGAGTCCGGGCGACGCCGAGCTGATGCGGGCGGTCGCGGACGGGGACCGCCGCGCCTTCGAGGAGTTGTACCGCCGGTACGCCCCCTGGCTCGTGCTACGGCTGCGCGGGCGGTGCGCCGATCCGGTGCTGGTCGACGACGTCGTCCAGGAGACGTTCCTCGACGTGTGGCGGGGAGCCGCCCGCTACCACCGGGAAGGCGACGTGGCCGGCTGGCTGTGGCGCATCGGATCGCGGCGCCTGGTGGACGCGCTGCGGGGCGACGGGGCCCGGGGCCGACTGCGTCAGGTGCTCGCCCGGCTGCGGCAGCGCGACGAGGCGTCGGCCGAGGAACACGTGCTGTCCCGGGTGCAGCACGGCGACCTGGCCGGCTCGCTGGCCGGGCTCTCGCCGGAACTGCGGGCTGTCCTCCAGGCCACGGTGATCGACGGCCTGACGACACGTGAGGCGGCGGTCCTGCTCGGCATTCCCCCGGGCACGGTCAAGACCCGGGCCATGCGCGCCCGGAAGCAACTGCGGGAGGGCCTGACATGAGCTGGCACGCCGACGACGGGGACCTGCGCGAGTACGCCCACGGAGCCCTGGCGGCCCCCCGACTGTGGTCCGTCGAGACCCATCTCGCCGCCTGCGCCGACTGCCGGGCCGCGCTCGCGGCCCATGTCCCGACCGCCGAGACCGACGCGGGCTGGGCCCGGCTGGACGCCGCCCTGGACGCACCGAGGCCCGGACCCGTCGAGTCGCTCCTGATCCGGCTGGGGGTGGCCGACCACACCGCGCGGCTGCTCGCCGCGACCCCGGTGCTGCGCCGCTCCTGGCTCGGCGCCGTGGTGCTCACACTGCTGCTCGCGGTCGGTGTGGGCGTGGCCGCGTCACCGCTGATGCTCCTGACCACCGCCCCGCTGCTGCCGCTGGCGGGGGTGGCGGTCTCCTTCGGGCCGCGGCTCGACCCGACGTACGAGATGGCCGTGGTCGCGCCGACGCACACCTTCCGGCTGCTGATGGTGCGGACGGTCGCGGTGCTGGCGACGACGACGGCGCTGAGCGCGCTGGCGAGTCTGGCCCTGCCGTCGTTCGGCCTGGCGGCGCTCGGCTGGCTGCTGCCGGCGCTCGCGCTGACGTCGACGGGCGTGGCGTTGACGGCCCGGCTGGGGCCCGTCCTCGCTCCCGTCCTCGTCGGCACCGGCTGGACCGCCCTGGTGGTGCTGAGCCGCCTGCTGGAGTCCGGGACGCCGCTGCCCTTCACCGCGAAGGGTCAGGGCGCGGCGGCGGCCGTCGCGGTGCTGGCGTCGGTGCTGCTGGTGGCGGCCCGGGACCGCTTCGACAGCGGCCGCGCCCTCGGCCGGTCCCTCTGACCTTCTCGATCCCCCAGATTCACAGCCAGGAGGCTGTCATGACACCACCCACGGTCTCGGCCGCCGGGCTGACCCTGAGCCATCGCGGTACGAGAGCGGTGGACGACGTCACGCTGCGACTCACCGAGGGCGTGACGGGACTGCTCGGACCGAACGGCGCGGGCAAGACGACGCTGCTGCGGATCCTGGCGACGGCGACACCCCCGGACCACGGCGCCTTCACCGTCCTCGGGCACGATCCGAGCACCGTCCGCGGCCGGCAGGACACGCGGAGGAACCTGGGCTATCTCCCGCAGAACCCGGGCTTCCACCCCGACTTCACCGCCTTCGAGTTCATCGACTACTTGGCGATCCTCAAGGAACTGACCGACCGGCGCGCCCGGCACGCCGAGGCCCGTCGGGTCCTCGACGCGGTCGGTCTCGCGGACGAGCGCGGCAAGCGGATACGGCGGCTCTCCGGCGGCATGCGACAGCGCGTCGCCCTCGCGGCGGCCCTGGTCGGCGACCCCGGCTTCCTGGTCCTGGACGAACCCACGGTCGGGCTGGACCCCGAACAGCGCATGCGGTTCCGGGAGTTGATCGCCGAAGCCGGCGAGGGCCGGACGGTACTGCTGTCGACGCACCAGACCGAGGACGTGGCGATGCTCTGCCACCGGGTGGTGGTGATGGACAAGGGACGCGTCCGGTTCGACGGCACGGCCGCCGGCCTGACGGCGGTGGCGGACGGCCGGGTGTGGCACAGCGGGGAACGGCAGCCCGGCGCCCGAGCCGGATGGCGCACCGGGACGGGCGAGTTCCGCAACGTCGGCGACCCGCCCGCGGGCGCCCGGCTGGTCGAACCGACGCTGGAGGACGGCTATCTGCTCGCTCTCGGCGGCGACCCGGTGGCGGAGGTGGCGGCATGACGGCCGCGACCGGGAGCCGTACGGCCGAGCCGCAGCCGAAGCCGCGACCGGAGCCGCATCCGGTACGGGTTCGGAGCGAGCGGAGGGCCATGCTCGCGCTCGCCCGGGCGGAAGCGCGGCGTCTGCTGCTTCACCCCCTCGTGCTGATCGCCCTGGTGGTGTACCTGGCACTCGTGCTGTGGCCCGGCGGTGAGCCGGAGGACGACTATCCGGTCCTCCAGGACATCGACCGCGAGACCCAGGTGGGACAACTGCTGCTGGGCCTGGCGGTGATGGTCGCCGTGAACCTGGCGGTGCTCCGTTCCCACCGGCGGGGCACGGACGCGTCCTTCACCGTGCTGGTCCTGCCGCCGTGGCGGCGCACGGTCGCGCATGTGCTCTCCGCGCTGCCGACGGTCCTGGTGGGGGCGCTGATCGTGGCCGGACAGTTCACCGCCGAGGCGCTGAAGCCCGGGGCGGTCGGCCGCGGTTCGGTGGCGGAACTGCTGACCGGTCCGCTGCTGATCCTCCTGCCCGCCACCCTCGGAGTGTTGCTCGCCCGGGTCGCGCGGTCGGCGTTCGTCGCACCGCTGGCCGTGATCGCCTTCGTGGCGGTGTCCATGGTCTTCGTCGCCGACTCGCGCAGTCCGGCCTGGCTGCGGGGCATGACCCCCGTGCTGTTCGACGAGGGGGCCAGGCCGCTGCCGTCCGACCTGCTGGGCAGGCCCGCGGCGGCGCACGCGCTGTACCTGCTGGCGCTCGCGGTGCTGGTGGCGGCCGGCGCGGTGCTGCTGAGCGGCGGCCGGACGCGCGCGGTACGGGCGACCGCCCTGGGCGCGCTCGGCGTCGTCGTGGCGGCCGTCGTCCTCCAGAGCACGGCGCCCTCGGACGCGGTGCGCCAGGCCCGGGAGGTGGCGACACGCGACCCGGCGAAACTGCAGGACTGCGAGCGGCGGGGGACCACGACGTACTGCGCCTTCCCCGAGTTCACTCCCTGGACCGACGAGTGGGCCAGGGTCACGGACCGGGTGCGGACGCTGGCCGGTGAACCGGACGCGTCCCGGGCGCTGACCGTACGGCAGAAGGTCGCGGCCCTCGACGGTCCGTCGGGCACCGCGGAGCCGCCGCCCGCCGCGCCCGGTGAGCTGACCGCGACCACGGCGTGGGGCGGTGAACGGGAACTGGAGTTCGCGGCGAGTGTCGCCCGGGGCCTCGTCGTCGGGCACGAGCGCTACGAGGGGGTCTACTGCGATGCGCGGGGCGTGCTGATGGTGTGGCTCGCGGTCCGCGCCACCCGGGACGGCGAGGCCATGTTCGACAAGTCCGGCGACGCCTACAACAGCCCCGGCGTGATCCAGGCCCCGGCCACCGCCGTGGCCCTGCGGAGCCGTGAACTCGCCGTCGTCCAGGCGCTGTTGGCTCGGCCCGGGGGAGAGGTGGAGCGCAAGGTGAAGGCGTCCTGGGCGGAGCTGTCCGCCGCCGGTACGACCACCGACCGCGCGGCGGCCCTGCTGGGTGTCACCGCTCCGGCCGAGACCGCCGACGACCGGGAGTACCAGTGCGCGTGACGGGAGTGTCGGTACGTGTGCCGGGACCGTCGGGTCGCCGGGGACGGCGGCCTCCGTTGGGCGCGGTGGGCGCGGCGCTGGTGCGGCCCACGGCGCGGTCGCTGCCGTGGACGACGATGGCCGCCGGTTGGGCCCTCGGGCTGGCCCTCGCCGCCGTACCGGCGCTGTTCTTCGGGGACCTCCCGGCGGAGGTGCTGGTCACCGTGGTGCGGGCGGCGGCGCTGTGCGGGGCGGTGGGGACGGCCTTCGTCCTGGACGACCCGGCCCGGCACACCACCGGTGTCCCGCCCGTGCCGCGTCCGCTGCGCCAGGCGCTGCGTGCGGCCGTCGTGGCGCCGGCGGTCGTGGTGTGGTGGGTGGCGGTGCTGGCCGTCGTACGGGCCGGTGCCGACCCCGCGCGGCGGGCCGCGCTGCCCTCGGGCGCGATGACCGTCGAGGCCGGCGCACTCTGCGCGCTGGCGCTCGCCCTGGCCGCCGTGACGGTGCGGTTCAGCCAGGTGCGCGTACCGGGGCCCGCCGTGGCCGGCGCCGTACTGGCGCTCCCGATCACGGCCGGGGTTCTGCTCCCGCCCCGCTTCGCGCTCTTCGTGGCCCCGGTCGACCCCCACTGGGACGACGCCCATGTGCGGTGGGCCGCCGTGTTCGTCACGGCGCTCGTCGCCTGGCTGCTGTGCGCGCCGGAGCCGCGCCGCCGACGGCGGGGTCCGCGTCGGCGCGGGCCGGGCCCGGGCGGCGGTGCTCAGGCCACGGCGTAGTGCCCGAGGGCCGGTTCCAGGAGTGCGAAGGCATCGGCGGCTTCGTCCGCGACGACCGCGGCGATCTCGTCGTTCGTGCGGCCGGCGAGCGTCAGCTCCTGGATGCGGCGGAACAGGACGCGGTGAACCGCCGCGAGGAGGGCCGCGGCGGTGTGCGCGGTGATGTCCTCGGGGGCGGAGCCGGTGGCCTCGGCGAGGGCGGCGGCGAGCGCCTCCTCACGTCGGTCGTGCAGGGAGCGCAGGCAGACCGAGAGGGTCGGGCTGTCGTGGATCATCCGGGAGAAGTCCGGGCCGGCGAAGCCGATGACCGGGTCCTGGGCGGCGACGCCGGCCGCGAAGGTACGGCGCAGCGCCCCGAGGGCGGACTCGCCGGCGGGGCGGGCGGCCACGGCCTCGGCCAGGCCCGCGACGAAGGCGTCCTGATGGTCGAGGGCCATGTCCTCCTTGCGCGGGAAGTAGTTGGTCACGGTCTTCTTGGCGACGCGGGCGGCGGTGGCGATCTCCGCGATGGTCGTCTCCTCGAAGCCCTGTGCCATGAAGAGCCGAGTGGCGTGGTCGGAGATCAGCTGCCGGGTCTCGCGCTTCTTGGACTCGCGCAGTCCTGTGCTCTCGATGCTCATGGAGAAATCTTACCCCGGTAGTAAAAATATGTTGACGCCATTCATGCGTCTCATGTAATTTTACGTTCGACGTAAGATTCTCGGCATCGCCCACTCGAAAGGAACCGCGTGCACATCACCGCCTCCACCGTCTCCCTCACCGTCGACGACGTGGCCGCGTCCCGCTCCTTCTTCACGACCCACCTCGGCTACGAGGAGCGCATGGCGGCTGACGGCTTCTCCTCGCTGGGCCGTCCCGACGCCGCGGCCGACATCGTCCTCCTGCGCCGCGGCACGGAGGTCCTGCCGACCGAGCAGCGCGATCGGCACGCCGGCGGGCTCATCCTCGCGTTCACCCTCGACTCGGGCATCGCCCGCGAAGAGGACAGGCTCCGGGCCGCGGGCGTCGACATCACCCTGCCGCTGCGTGAGGAGCCGTGGGGCGAACGCCTCTTCCAGATCACCGACCCCAACGGTGTGATCGTCCAGTTCGTGGAATGGGCCGCCCCCACGACGTGACCCCGGCCCCCGTCTCCCCTCACGACGACCACTCCACGAAGGGCCCCATGCGCGAGCTCGTGTACTACATCGCCTCAAGCCTCGACGGCTTCATCGCCGGACCGGACGGCGCGGACCCCACCGGCCCCGACGGCTTCTGGCCGGTCGCACCGGACTACGTCCGGCACCTGGCCACCACGTACCCCGAGACCCTGCCCGCCGGGGCCCGCGAGGCACTGGGCGTCACGGCCGAGGGCACCCACTTCGACACCGTCCTCGAAGGCCGCAAGAGCTACGAGATCGGCCTGGCGGCCGGAGTCCCGGACGCCTATCCGCACCTGCGTCACCTCGTCTTCTCGCGGACGCTCACCGAGGCGCCCGCCCCGGCGGTGGAACTCGTCGCCGACGACCCGGTGGCGCGGGTCCGTGAGCTCAAGCGGGAGGACGGCAAGGACATCTGGCTGCTCGGCGGAGCCCGACTGGCGGGCGCCCTCTACCCGGAGATCGACCGGCTGATCGTCAAGCTCAGCCCCCTCACCCTCGGCGCCGGCATACCGCTGTTCTCCCGCGGCGGGGCCTTCGACCCCCGCCTGTGGCAGCTCACCGACCACACCGCGCTGGAGAGCGGCGTTCTCTTCCTCACCTACCACCGCGCCCCCGATTCCGGGGCGCGGGCATGAACGCCGTGCCGCGTGGTCGAGGCCGCTCGACGGAACGGGGGCACGACGTGCATCCGACGGAAGCCGTACTCGTCGACGGGTCGGCCGACGCGCACCGTCGGCGGGACCGCCCAACGTCGGTCCGTCGGCGGGATCGCCCAACGTCGGTCCGTCGGCGGGGCCGCCCAACGCCGGTAGGCACATCTCCTGACGCCGCGTTCACCCGGCCGCGGCGGCGCGGGTGCGGACACCGGCGGGACGGGAGACCCTGGCCTCGGCCGACGGCCCGCACCTGCCCGCCCGCGCCGAGGCCCCGAGGAGAACGACCATGACCGGACCGGCCGACGAACCCGCGCACCAGGTACGCGGGATCACCCTGGACGCGGCGGGGCTGCCGCTCTCCGCGCTGGTCAGCGAGCCGCCCAGCGGCTCCCCGCGCGCCGTCGTGGTCGCGGTGCACGGCGGCGGCATGAACGCGGGCTACTTCGACTGCCGGGCCCACCCCCAGCAGTCGCTGCTCACGCTGGGGGCGAGCCTCGGCCACACCGTCCTGGCCGTGGACCGGCCCGGCTACCGGCACTCCGCCGCCCGGCTCCCCGAGGGGCAGGGGCTCGCGGACCAGGCCGTGTCGCTGCGCGCGGCGCTGCGCGACTTCGCCGCCCACCACGACACGGGAGCCGGACTGTTCCTGCTCGCCCACTCCTACGGCGGCAAGGTGGCCCTCACCACGGCCGCCGACCCCGGCCTGCCGCGCCTGCTCGGGATCGACATCTCCGGCTGCGGCCATCTGTACGCCGTCGAGCCGCACGAGCTGCCCACCGCTTCCGATCGCGGCCGCCTGCGCAGGAGTTGGGGGCCGCTGAGCCTCTACCCCTCGGGCACTTTCCGGGAGAGCGGTTCGATCGTCGAGCCCGTGCCCGCCCTGGAACGGGCCGAGCTGGCCCGCTGGCCGCTGCTCTTCCGCTCCACCGCGCCCCGCGTCCGCGTGCCGGTACGGCTGACCTTCGCCGAGCACGAGGCCTGGTGGCGCCATGACGACGAGGCGCTCACCGATCTCGCCGCGCACTTCACGGCCGCCCCGCGGGTGTGCGTCGAGCGTCAACCGGGGGCCGGACACAACATCAGCCTCGGACGGGCCGCCCGCGCCTACCATCTGCGGGCACTCGCGTTCCTCGAGGACTGCCTGGTGGCCGGCGAGACGGCCCCCTCACCCCGACCCGTTCAGCCCCGGCCGTCCACCGTGGCCTCCTGACGCGATCCGCACTGTTCGTATTCACACTCATGAACATTGCCCATGTGGGTGTACTTCACCGGAGCCCCTGTGCAACGCTCGGTCAACTCCTTTCTCCCACTGCACAGTTGGAGGCCCGGACATGAGTGTTTCCCGACGGGGTGTGCTGGCCACGGCTGCCGGAGCCGCACTGGTGGGCTCCACGACGACAGCGACAGCGGCAACGACAGCATCAGCGGCTACGACGACCACGGCTGCCGACGGAGGCCGGAGCCCCCTGCCCGACCCCCACACGCTCCGCGAGGCCGCCGACTTCGCCGTCGACAGGATCCGCACGGTCGCGCCCCGGGTGACCGCCTTCCCGGTCGGGACGAAGTTCGAGAAGTGGGTCTACTCGCAGAACGGCGACTGGGTCGGCGGCTTCTGGCCGGGCACGCTGTGGATGGCGTGGCTGCACACCGGGGACGACGCCTTCCGCTCCTGGGCCCAGGCGTCGGCGGAGAAGCTGGCGCCCCGGCAGCACGACACGGGCACCCACGACCTCGGCTTCCTCTTCTACCCGTCGTGGGTCACCGCCTGGCGGCTGACCGGCGACGAGAAGTGGCGGACCGGCGCCGTACGGGCCGCCGACTCGCTGATCCAGCGGTACAACCCGCGCGGCCGGTTCATCCGCGCCTGGGGCGCGCTGACCGAACCGAGGAACGCGGGCCGGGTCATCATCGACACGATGATGAACCTCGACCTGCTCGCCTTCGCGAGCCGGCAGACCGGCGACCCGAAGTACCTGGACATCGCCGTCGAGCACGCGAGGACCACGCAGCGGGTGTTCCCGCGCCCGGACGGCTCCACCCCGCACGTGTTCGACTTCGACCCGGACACGGGCGCGCCCATCGGTCCCAACACCGTGCAGGGCTACAGCCCCACGTCGTGCTGGGCCCGGGGGCAGGCATGGGGACTGTACGGATTCACCACGATGTACCGCCGGACCGGCGACGGAGAGTTCCTCGCCACCGCACGCCGGCTCGCGGACTACGCGGTGCGGTCCCTCACCCCGGACCACGTCCCGGTGTGGGACTACCGGGCGCCGCAGCACCCCCACGACATCAAGGACGCGTCGGCCGGTGCGATCACCGCCTGCGGACTGCTCGACCTGGCCGCCGCCACCGGCACACGCGCGTACCGCGACGTCGCGCTGCGCCTCCTCGGCGCGCTGGCGAGGACCTGCCTGACCAGGGAATCGACCCGCGCGGAGGCGGTCGTGGCTCGCTGCACCCGCCACCGCCCGAACGAGGACGGCATCGAGATCTCCCTCCCGTACGCCGACTACTACCTGCTCGAAGGCATCCTGCGCGTGCTGCGCCCGCGCGCCGTCGACCGCGCGATCGACCTGTCCACGGTCTGAGCGCCACCCCGCCCCGCCACGACGCCACCCCGCCCCGCCACGACGCCACCCCGCCGCGCCGCCGCCCCGACGGCCCACCGACCCGTTCGCCGCACCTGTCGCCCACGTTCGGGTGTACGGCTCGGGCCCGCGTTGCGGTCGGCCGCCGGGTTCGGAAGATGGGGCCGGGCCTCACCGGGCGCGTCGACCGACGCGGGTGAGCGGGAGGAGCCCGACATGCCCGCAGTGCATGCCGAAGTGCCGGTCCTGATCGTCGGCGGCGGGCCGGTCGGCCTCACCGCCCGCGCCCTCCTCGAACGCTGGGGCGTGCGCGCCCTGCACAACTGGGCCTCGTACTCGGCGTCGCCCACGCCTCCACCGCGGTCCTCACCGAGAACGGCGGCCCACCCGAGCCACGCGACCCGCCGACGGGTTGGTGCCCGCTGGAGCGAGGGCCCGCCGGCCGGCTCCGCGCTCCGCCGGGCCCTGACCGCCATCACCGGCTCCCGGCCCTGTCCCGGGAGGGACCCGGTCGGGCCGGTCAGCCCGCGATGGAGTCCAGTTGCTCCGCCGCCGGCCGCAGGGCGTTCACATGGGTGGACGACGGCATGCACGTGCGCTGGGCCTCGTACAGGTTGCGGGGGCGTACGGCGTGCGGGCTGCCGTACAGCTCCAGCCGCGCGTGCAGATCACCCGTGAGGTCGGGGACGTCGATCTGGTCGAACTCCCTGACCTCGTCGATGCCGACGGTGGCGGAGTACGGCGCCAGGCCGTCGATCCGCACCATCCCCGCGCGGGCGTTGGTGACCCGGATGTTCCAGTGGGTGAAGCGGGCGCCGAACAGGGGGCCCGCGCTGGCGTCGCCGCCGTGCCGGCCGTCGTTGTTCACGGTGATGTCGGTGCGGACGTTGGCGAAGGGCAGGCCGCGGTGGCTGTCGAAGGTGCCCGTCCGCATGTCGCCGCGTGACCACACGTTGTACGAGGACAGCCCCTCCACGTTGATGCCGTGCAGTTGGGTGCCGGCGGGTGCGGGGCCGGTGGGCTCCTCGATGGTGAAGTCCTCGACGAGGTTGTCGTGCGAGCCCTCGCGGCAGAAGTAGGGGTGGTGGTAGCCGCGGCCGGTGACACGTGTCCGTCGCAGGGTGCACGCGGAGGCGGACACGAGACCGAAGCCGTTGTCGACGTGGCGGACCGTCACGTCGTCCACCCAGCAGTCGTAGGCGCACTGGAGCACCACCCCGTTGTGGCCCCTGTCCAGCAGATGCGGCCGCTGGGGAGTCTCCGCCGCCTCCAGCGTCAGGCCCTCCACCCCCGAGCCGGTCAACTCCGGTACGTGCGTGGTCAGTTGGGGGTTCCACTCCGGTCGGACGTCGAGCGGCAGCGGGCGTTCGAGGGTGACTTTCCGGCCCCGGACCCGGGTGACGCGGACGGGCCACTCGTAGGGGACGTACGACGTCAGCTTGGTCTTGTCGTCCCAGACGTAGGCCTCCGGCCCGGGGCCGCCTCCGCACATGTGCTCCAGCAGCGTGTGGTCCGCGTCGTCGGCGAGTCGCAGCAGCACCAGGGCGCCGGGACGCAGCGACGACGCGTCCGTCACCGTGATCGTCCAACTGCCCCGCCGGGCCGGGGCGACCGCCGTGAGCGGGCGCCACTCGTCGCGCCGGTTGCCCGTCCAGCCCTCGTAGGGCCACGCCCTCGCCCTGATCGCCGCGACGAGGGACTCCCAACGGGCCCTGGGCGCAAGCCAGATCAGGCCGCCCGCCCACGACCACCCCGACTTGTCACCCCCGTAGCGGGAGCCGTAGGGCCCGATCAGCTCCGTGAGGTTCTTCGTCGCGTACAGCGTCGTACGGCCGCTTCCGGCGCCCTTGAGGACCACGTGCGACCGGTCCAGACGGATCACGTCGTCGATCCGGAACGTGCCGGACGGGACGGTGACCGTGCCGCCGCCGGCCCGCCCGGCGGCGGCGATCGCGCGGTTGATCGCGGGGGCGCAGTCGGTGCTGCCGTCCGCCACCGCGCCGAAGTCGCGTACGTCGGCGACGACCGGCCGACGGGGCGGACGGGTCGCCCCGCCGTGGCAGCCCGCGCGGCCGATGTACGGAATCTGCGGGTGTGTGAACGGAGTGCGCCTGAACTCCCGCCACAGAGGTGGGATCGCGGCGGGCCCGGACCCCGCTCCGGCCGCGGCGGCGGTCCCGGCGCCGACCGCCACGGCGACGGCGCTCCCCAGCAGGGTCCGTCTGGTCATGCTCATGACATTTCGGCCGCCGTGTGCGGCCCCGTGTGCGTCTCTCATGTCCGTTCGCCCTTCCCATGGTGTTTCATGGATGTGAACGACGTTCATATGTGCGCTGAGCGGTGAGCATGCCACGCCGCTCCTGAGGGCGAAAGGGGCTGCGCGCTGTTTGTCGGCCGCCGGGCAGGCCGTGCGGCTCACCCGCCCCGCATCCACGCCCGCGTCCCGAACGACGCGCACGCCCGCGAGGCCACCACCGCCGCCTCTCCCAGAGCCTCGACGAACCCGTGCGACGTCAGCCCGTCCAGCCCCGCGAGGCCATGGGCGAGGGCCCCGTGCAGGACGTCACCCGCACCCAGCGTGTCCGCCACCCGGACGGTGGGAACGGCCACCGTGCCCCCGCCGTCCGGACCCGCCCAGACGAGCGGCCGCCCGCCCCGGCTGACCGCCGCCCGGCCGACCCCGTGGTCCCGCAGGAACCGCAGGGTGTCGGCGGGCGCGCTCCCCGGCGCACCCGTACCGGGCGGGTTGAAGTCCTCCGAGCAGACGGCCACGTCGATCGACGGCAACAGCCTCTCCGTACCGGCCTTCCAGCTCCCGCCGTCGAGCACGGTCCGACGACCGGCCGCCCGCGCCACCCGGGCCGCGGCCACGGCCAGCTCCATGTGGTGGCCGTCGAACTCCACGACGTCGCAGTCCGCCACCCACGCGTCGAGGCCGTCCGGCGGGTCGATCCGGTGGCCCCGCGCGTTGGTCGAGGCGACGGCCCGGTCGCCGCTCGACGCGGTCACCAGCACCGACGACACGGCCGGCGGTTCGACCGAATCGGCCGCCAGGTCCACCACGGTCACGCCCAGCCGGTCCAGATCCGCCGCGACGGCGACCCCCAGCGGATGGCGGCCGATCGCGGTGAGCAGCGTGGCCGTACCGCCCAGATGGGCGAAGGTCACCGCCGCGTTCGCCGCCGGGCCGCCCGCGGCCACGAGCTGCTCACGAGCCGTCAGCTTCTCGTTCGGCCCCGGCACCCGGTCGACGAGCTGTACGACGTCCAAGGTGCACAACCCGACGAACAGCCCCCGACGACGCCCCCGCACACCCGCCGTCCCGCTTCGTGACTCCACCGAGGTGCCCCTTTCTCCGCCGCGAAACCGACAAACCGATAAGTCCATGAACGATCGAACTGTCGGAGCCCCGGCCGCCGCAGCCGGCACGGCCACCGCCAGTCGTCCCGCGCGATCGGCGGCCTCGATCCCCGCAGGGCGGACGGTACGCCGACCGAGGAGGCGCTGCCGCCGTCGGCCCGGGCGACGGCCGGGGAGGCCGTGCCGCGGACGCGACCGGCTCACCTCCCACGGCCGTACCGTGAAGTCGGCTCCGCCGGTGGCCGGTCGGCGGCCGTCGGGCCGGCCTCCCACCGGCAGGACAGGCACCTGCGGGGCACGGCGACCGCGGCGTCCGGACGAGGTGTGAAACCGGGCGCCCACGAGGCAGGTGACGTGGCAGGGTAGGGGCTCGGGTGTTCCGGGTGGTCACGCGCCGTGCCCGGCGTGCCCGGCGCACAATGAAGCTGGAAGCAGTGCCCCGCAGTCGATCTGTGAGCCCATGGACCACGGCTTTCGGTCGTACGGAGAGAAGGAACGATGGGCGAGCACGGTGTCGCCACGGCCGCGGTCGACGCCAGGGGACTGGTGGTCGCGTGGAGCGCCGGCGCGCGACGGGTGCTCGGCTACGAGCCCGGCGAGGTGCTCGGCCACCACGCGGCCGACCTGCTGGCCCGGGCCCTTCCCGCCCCGGCGCGGAGCCGTCTCACCGAACCGGCCGACTGGCACGGCCTCGTGCACGCACGCCACCGGGACGGCCACGACGTGGAACTGGAGCTGGAGGCGCACCCCCTGCTGGACTCCGCCGGCCGGACCCAGTGGTTCCTGACGGCCACGGTGCCGGAGCCCGCCGCCCGACTGCGCCGATGGGCCCTCGACCAGCTCCCCGTCCCGATCGCGCTCTTCGACCAGGACGGGCTCGCGGTGTCCGCGAACTCCGCCATGGAGGCGGTGATGGGCAGACCGCAGCAGGACCTCCTCGGCCGGCGCGTGGGGGTGTCCGCCGACGGACAGCGCCGGCTGCCGGGCTTCGAGGGGCTCGACGAGGCGGTGCGGCGGGTGCTGCGGACGGGTGAGCCGATGCCGTTCGAGGCCTGGCTCCGCGCGCCGGGCGAGGCACACGAACACGCGTGGCTGGTCTCCCTCAGCCCGTTGAAGGACGCCTCGGGTGACGTACGGGGCATGTGCCTCGCGGCGATCGACAGCACGGAGCAGTTCCTGGCCCGCCGACGCCTGAGCATGCTCAACGAGTCCAGCAACCGCATCGGCTCCACCCTCGACGTCACCCGTACCGCCGAGGAACTCGCCGAGGTGTGCACGGACCATCTCGCCGACTTCGTCGTCGTGGACCTGCTGGACTCGGTGCTCGCCGGCGAGGAGGCCGCCCCCTCGCCCGATGCCGCCCCGCTGGTCTTCCGCCGCGCCGCCCACCGGTCCGTGCTGGAGGGCTGCCCCGAGGCCGTCGTCCCCGTCGGCAGCACGCACTCCTACGACGAGGGGTCGCCCTCGGGCCGCGCGCTGGCCACCGGCCGTGCCCTGCTGTACGAGGTCGACGACGTCACCGGGCTGCGGTGGTCGGGGGGCTCATCGGAGCGGGCCCGCAGCATCGAGACGCACGGCATCCACTCGATCATGGCCGTGCCCCTGCGCGCCCGCGGCCTCACCCTCGGCCTGTCGATCCTCTCCCGCCACCGCACGGCCGAACCCTTCGGCGAGGACGACCTGCTGCTGGCCGAGGAACTCGCCGCCCGCGCCGCCGTCTGCGTCGACAACGCCCGCCGCTACACCCGCGAGCGGGCCATCGCCCTGGAACTGCAACGCAGCCTCCTGCCCCACCGCGCGCCCCGGCAGGCCGCCGTCGAGGTCGCCTCCCGCTACCAGCCGGCCAGCACCCGTGCCGGCATCGGGGGCGACTGGTTCGACGTCATCCCGCTGTCCGGCGCCCGCGTGGGGCTGGTCGTGGGCGATGTCGTCGGCCACGGCGTGCAGGCGTCCGCCACCATGGGCCGGCTCCGGACGGCCGTACGCACCCTGGCCGACGTCGACCTCGCCCCCGACGAACTGCTCACCCAGCTCGACGACATCGTGCTCCGGCTGGACTCCGAGCGGACGGCGGACGAGTCCGAGGACGCGGAGAGCCCCGGCGAGATCGGGGCCACCTGCCTGTACGCCGTGTACGACCCCGTCGCGCGCCGCTGCTCCATGGCCCGGGCCGGCCACCCGCCACCGGCCCTGATCGCCCCCGACGGCGAGGCGGCCTTCCTCGACCTGCCGATCGGGCCGCCGCTGGGCGTGGGAGGGCTGCCCTTCGAGACCGCGGAGTTCGACGTCCCCGAGGGCAGCGTGTTCGCCCTCTACACCGACGGCCTCGTCCAGGCGGCCGGACGCGACCTCGACGACGGACTCGACCGGCTGCGCCAGGCCCTGTGCGGCGCGGGCCGTCCGCTGGAGGAGACCTGCGACGGAGTCCTGGGGAGCCTGCTGACGGACCGCCCCGTCGACGACGTCGCCCTGCTGCTGGCCCGGACCCGGGCCCTGGACGCGGACCGGGTCGCCGCCTGGGACGTTCCCGCCGACCCCGCCTTCGTGGGGCAGGCCCGCAAACTGGCCTGCGACCAGCTCGCCGCCTGGCAGCTGGAGGAGCTCACCTTCGTCACGGAACTCGTCGTCAGCGAGCTGGTCACCAACGCCATCCGGTACGGCGGGTCCCCGATCCAGCTGCGGCTGATCCGTGAGGCCACCCTCATCTGCGAGGTATCGGACTCCAGCGCCACCGCTCCGCACATGCGCCGGGCCCGTGCCTTCGACGAGGGCGGCCGCGGCCTGCTGCTCGTCGCACAGCTCACCCAGCGCTGGGGCAGCCGCCACACCCGCGCGGGCAAGACCATCTGGGCCGAGCAGCCCCTCCCCGACGAGGGCCGGACGACCTGACGGCCGGACGCACCCTGGCGGACACCCCTCGCGCCGGAGCGGCGCCGACGACCGTGGGACTTCTTGACCCCCGGTCGGCCCTCCACGATGCTGTGTTGCGGTACGCGCTCTGCGTATCGCAATGAGAAACGTCAGACTCAGGTTCTCGTACCAGCCGAGGAGTGGTCATGGCTCACCAGGTCCGTGCTGTCGTCGCCCGGGGCAAGGGCGCCCCCGTCAGCCTGGAAACGATCGTCGTGCCCGACCCCGGCCCCGGTGAGGCGCTGGTGAAGGTGCAGGCGTGCGGGGTCTGCCACACCGACCTGCACTACCGGGAGGGCGGGATCAGCGACGACTTCCCCTTCCTGCTGGGCCACGAGGCGGCGGGTGTGGTGGAGGCGGTGGGGGAGGGCGTCACGGATGTCGCTCCCGGTGACTTCGTGATCCTCAACTGGCGTGCCGTGTGCGGGAGTTGTCGGGCGTGTCGGCGCGGGCGGCCCTGGTACTGCTTCGCCACGCACAACGCGACGCAGAAGATGACGCTGGCCTCGACCGGTCAGGAGCTGTCGCCGGCTCTCGGTATCGGTGCCTTCGCGGAGAAGACCCTCGTGGCCGCCGGTCAGTGCACCAAGGTCGACCCGGCCGCCGCCCCGGCGGTCGCCGGACTGCTGGGCTGCGGAGTGATGGCGGGCATCGGCGCCGCGATCAACACCGGGAACGTCGGGCGGGGCGACACGGTCGCCGTCATCGGCTGCGGTGGGGTCGGGGCCGCGGCGGTCCTCGGTTCCGAGCTGGCGGGCGCGGCGAAGATCATCGCGGTGGACATCGACGACCGGAAGCTGACCACCGCCAAGAGCATCGGTGCCACCCACACGGTCAACTCCAAGGAGACCGACCCCGTCGAGGCGATCCGTGAGCTGACCGGTGGCTTCGGTGCCGACGTCGTGATCGAGGCGGTCGGCCGCCCGGAGACGTACAAGCAGGCCTTCTACGCCCGCGACCTCGCCGGGACGGTCGTCCTCGTCGGCGTCCCCACCCCGGAGATGAAGCTCGAACTGCCCCTCCTCGACGTCTTCGGCCGCGGCGGCGCCCTGAAGTCCTCCTGGTACGGCGACTGCCTGCCCGACCGCGACTTCCCCATGCTCATCGATCTCTACCTCCAGAACCGCCTGGACCTGGACACCTTCGTCACGGAGACCATCGCGCTCGACGAGGTCGAGAAGGCCTTCGAGCGGATGCACGGCGGCGACGTCCTGCGCTCGGTGGTGGTTCTCTGACAGCCGGGCAGCCCGCGGCCGCGTAGGCGCAGCCGCGGCGAGTGCGAACGAGCCGTGGCCGGGGGTGTCCCCGGCCACGGCTCGTGTGCTCCGGGGGGACTTCGAGGGGCGACCATCTGCGACGCGACCCTTGACACCCTCTCCGAAGCGTCTGATTGTGTTGCCCATAGTGCATCACGGTGCATCATCCGCAACCGGATTCGGATGGCGTCCACACCCCTTCGCCCCCATGCCTCCTCACTCGCCCGGTCGCGCACCCTCCGTCCGCGACAGCGAGCGTCCCCTGCCGTCTGTGGAAAGGACGAACCGATGAGCAGTACCCGCGAACAGAACGGGAGTCCAGGTCATCCCGCCGGGGAGGAACTGCCGGGAGCCGGTGCGGCCGCCGCCCACCCCCGGACCGACCTCGTCGTCTTCGGTGTCGCCGCGGCCCTCACCCTGGCCTTCGTCGTGTGGGGAGCCACCGCGACGGACTCGCTGGAGAGCGTGTCCGGGAAGCTGCTGGACGGGACGATCCGCAACGGCGGCTGGGCCTTCGTCCTCGCCGCCTCCGGCTTCGTGGTCTTCGCCCTCTGGCTGGCGATGAGCCGCTACGGGCGGATCACCCTCGGAAAGGAGGGGGAGGAGCCGGAGTTCCGCACCGTCTCGTGGATCGCCATGATGTTCAGCGCGGGCATGGGCATCGGCCTGATGTTCTACGGAGTGAGCGAGCCGCTCTCCCATTTCGTCACGCCGCCGCCGGGCACCGACCCGGCCGATGCCAACCAGGCCATGGAGACCGCCATGGCCACCACCCTCTTCCACTGGACGCTCCACCCGTGGGCGATGTACGCGGTCGTGGGTCTCGCCATCGCCTACAGCACCTTCCGGCGCGGCCGCCGGCAGCTGATCAGCGCGGTGTTCACGCCGTTGCTCGGTGAGAAGCGGGTGAACGGCTGGCCCGGTCGGGCCATCGACATCCTCGCCATCTTCGCCACCCTCTTCGGCTCGGCGGCGTCCCTGGGGCTCGGCGCCCTCCAGATCGGCAGCGGCTTCACGGGGCTGGGCTGGCTGGGGTCGGTCGGCACCGGACTGCTGGTCGTCGTGATCGCGGTGCTGACCGTGGCGTTCGTCGCCTCGGCGGCGTCCGGGATCGAGAAGGGCATCCAGTGGCTGTCCAACACCAACATGGTGCTGGCGGTGGGGCTCGCCCTCTTCGTCTTCCTGGTCGGCCCGACCATCTTCATCCTCGATCTGCTGCCCACCTCCGTCGGTGCCTTCTTCGGCGACCTGGCCCAGATGGCGGGCCGCACCGAGGCGTCGAGCGGCGAGGGCGTCGCCGACTGGCTGGCCGGCTGGACCGTCTTCTACTGGGCGTGGTGGATCTCCTGGACGCCCTTCGTCGGCATGTTCATCGCGCGCATCAGCCGAGGCCGCACCATCCGGCAGTTCGTCGGTGGCGTCATCCTGGTGCCCAGCAGCGTCAGCCTGCTCTGGTTCGCGGTCTTCGGCGGCTCGGCGATGCACCTCCAGGAGGCGGGTCGTCTCAATGACGCGGCGACCGCCCAGGGCCAGCTCTTCGACGTGCTCCAGCAGTACCCGGTCGCCACGGTGACGTGCGTCGTCGTCATGGTCCTCGTCGGCATCTTCTTCGTCTCCGGCGCCGACGCCGCCTCCATCGTGATGGGGACGCTCTCGCAGCGGGGCTCGCTCGAACCCTCCCGGCGCGTCGTGGTGTTCTGGGGCGTGCTGACCGGAGCGGTCGCCGCCGTCATGCTGCTCATCGGCGGCGGCAAGGGCGACGCGCTCACCGGGCTGCAGAACCTCACCATCCTCGCGGCGGCCCCCTTCACCCTGGTGATGATCGGGTTGTGCGTCGCGCTCAACCGGGATCTGCGCCACGATCCGCTCATCATCCGCGGACGCATGGGCAAGGAGGCGGTCGAGACGGCCGTCATCGTCGGCCACGAGAAGTACGACGGGGACTTCGAACTCCGCATCGGCCCCGCCGCGTGCAATGACGAGACGCGGACCGAACAGCCCGAGCGGACCGAGGAGTCCGCGCGGCCCACCACCTCCGCCGTCTGAGACCGCCTCACCCGCCGCCCGGCGGTGGCGTGGCACCGCCCTGCGCGGTCCATGCCCCCGCCGGGCTGTTGTTGTTCTATGTGAGGCGAGTTTTGGATACCGCAACGTCGTGAAGTGACCCGGAGGGGCTTCTGGATGCCTTGACAAGGGTTCTGGGCGACCCCAGACTGATGTTGCGCTTACCGCAAACCGTTTCGTTATACGCACCCGAGGTGTCATGATGATTCCCGCGTGCCGCCTCGCGGATCTCCCGCGAGGTGAGGCCTTCCGGCTCGACACCGACCCGCCGGTGTCGGTGTTCCACACCGACGACGGCGAGGTCTACGCCATCGACGACACCTGCACCCACCAGGACGCCTCGCTCGCCGACGGCTGGCTCGAGGGCTGCGAGGTGGAATGCCCCCTGCATGCCTCCAAGTTCGACCTGCGCACCGGCGCCGTCGACTCCCCACCGGCCAAGCTGCCGGTGCGGACGCACGAGGTCGTCGTCGAGGACGGCATGATCTACGTCCGGCTCTCCACGGACGCCCCCAACCTGCCGCCCTGCATCTCCGCCCGGCTCGCCGGGGGTCCCGCGTGAGGACCGTCGCCGTGGTCGGCGCCTCCCTCGCCGGCCTCTCGGCGGCACGCTCCCTGCGCAAGCAGGGCTTCGACGGGCGCCTGGTCGTCATCGGCGACGAGCCGCACCGCCCCTACGACCGGCCCCCGCTCTCCAAGGAGTTCCTGGCCGGCACCCTCGGCGAGGCCGAACTCGCCCTGGAGACGGAGGACGAGGACCTGGCGGCCGAGTGGCTGCTCGGCACCCGCGCCACCGGGCTCGACCACACGGCGCGCGCCGTCCGCCTCGCCGACGGACGTGAGGTGCGCGCCGACGGCTTCGTCATCGCCACCGGCGCCGTGGCGCGGGCCCTGCCCGGCTCCGACGGCCTCGCCGGCGTGCACACCCTGCGCACCCTGGACGACGCCCGCGCCCTGCGGGACGAACTGGCCCGAGGCGGACGCCTGGTGGTGATCGGCGGCGGCTTCATCGGCGCCGAGGTCGCCTCCACCGCGTACGCCCTGGGCCTCGACGTGACCGTCGTGGAGGCGGCCGCGACGCCGCTCGCCGGACCGCTCGGCGCCACCATGGGCGCCGTCGTCTCCGGCCTCCACGCCGACCACGGCGTACGGCTGTTGTGCGGCGTCGGGGTCAAGGGCCTCAGCGGCGAGCACCGGGTCGACGCCGTCCTGCTGGAGGACGGCCGCAGCGTCCCCGCCAACATCGTCGTCGTCGGCGTCGGGGCCCGCCCCTGCGTCGAGTGGCTCGCCGGCTCCGGCATCGCGCTCGACAACGGGGTGAAGTGCGGCGCCGACGGCCGCACCAGCCTCGCCGGTGTGGTCGCGGTCGGCGACTGCGCCAACTGGTACGACCCCCGCGCGGGCCACCACCGCCGCGTGGAGCACTGGACCGGGGCGCGCGAGCGCCCGGAAGCCGCAGTCGCCACGCTGCTGGCGGGGGGCGCGGTCGAGCCGGGCGTGCCCAGGCCTCCGTACTTCTGGTCCGACCAGTACGGCGTCCGCATCCAGTTCGCCGGCCACGCGGGGGAGGCCGACAGTGTCACCGTCGAGGCGGGCGCGGCCGACGACCGCGACGTCCTCGCCGTCTACCGGCGGGCCGGCCGGCCGGTCGCCGTGCTCGGGATGAACCAGCCACGGCTGTTCATGCGGGTGCGCAAGGAACTGGCCGCCGCCACATCTTGACACCACCCCGGCGTCACCCCATGCTGCGGTTGCCCACAGCGCGCAGCGTTGCTCCATACACAACGCCGACCGGAGTCGTCCCTCCCGGCGCCCGCCTGACCCCTCCGCGACGTTCCCCGAGGAGTGCCCCGTGACCTCGACCGGTCTGCCCGACAGCCTGATCGCCACTCTTCCCGGCTCCTCCTACACCGATCCGGTGGTCTTCGCCCAGGAGCAGGAGCACATCTTCGAGACCATGTGGTTCTGCGTCGCCCGCGCCTCCGAGCTGGCCAAGCCCGGCGCCTTCCGCACCGTCGACGTGGGCCGCGAGAGCATCCTCGTCACCCGGGCCCGGGACCAGTCGATCCGCGCGTACTTCAATGTCTGCCGGCACCGGGGGGCCAAGCTCTGCCTGGAGGAGTCCGGCGAGGTCAAGCGGGCCTTCCAATGCCCGTACCACGCCTGGACGTACGGCCTGGACGGCAAGCTCGTCGCGGCGCCCAACCTGACCAAGATGCCCGACGTGGGCCGTACCGAGTACGGGCTGGTGAGCGTCGCCGTACGGGAATGGCTCGGTTATGTCTGGGTCTGTCTCGCGGAGAACCCGCCGTCCTTCGAGGAGGACGTCATCGGTGAGGTGATCGCCCGCCTCGGCGACGTCGAGTCGATCGAGCGCTACGACATCGACAGCCTCTCCGTCGGTCGCCGGATCACGTACGACGTGAAGGCGAACTGGAAGCTGATCATCGAGAACTTCATGGAGTGCTACCACTGCGCCACGATCCATCCCGAACTGACCGAGGTGCTGCCGGAGTTCGCGGACGGGTACGCCGCCCAGTACTACGTCGGTCATGGCGCGGAGTTCGGCGAGGAGGTCCAGGGGTTCACGGTCGACGGCTCCGAGGGGCTGGACCGTATCCCCGGTGTCGCCGAGGAGCAGGACCGCCGCTACTACGCGATCACCGTCAAGCCCCAGGTGTTCATCAACCTCGTGCCCGACCACGTGATCTTCCACCGGATGTACCCGGTGTCCGTGGACCGCACGATCGTCGAGTGCGACTGGCTGTATCTGCCGCACGTCGTCGAGAGCGGCAAGGACGTCAGCCGGTCCGTGGAACTCTTCGACCGGGTCAATCTCCAGGACTTCGAGGCCTGTGAGCGGACCCAGCCCGGCATGAGCTCCCGGCTCTACGCCAAGGGCGGTGTGCTGGTGCCCAGCGAGCACCACATCGGCGCGTTCCACGACTGGGTGAACGAGCGCCTCGGCACCCCCCCAGGGGTGACTCAGCCCAGGTAACCCATGCGGTGGCTGATCTCGGCCGCGCCCTTGAGCAGCGCCGGGGACATCTCGTGCAGCCGCTCCTCGGTGAACCGGTAGGAGGGGCCGGAGGCGCTGAGGGCGGCGATGACCTCGCCGTCCCGGTTGCGCACCGGCGCGGCCATGGCGTGCAGACCGATCTCCAGCTCCTCCAGTGTGAAGGCGTAGCCCCGCTCCCGTGCGGCCGCGAGGTTCTTCTCCAGCTTCGTCTTCGCGGTGATGGTGTGCGGGGTGACCTTCTTCAGGCCCGCGTCGGCGAGCAGCGCGGCCCGCTCCTTGGCCGGCATGTGGGCGAGGAGGATCTTGCCGCTCGACGTGGCGTGCAGGGGGGTCAGCTGGCCCACCCAGTTGTGCGCGGTGATGGCTCCCGGTCCGCGCACCTGGTACAGGTTGATCGCGTAATGCTCCTGCATCACGGCGATGTTGACGGTCTCGCCGATCTCCTCGGCCAGCCGCTCGCAGACGGGACGGCCCTGCTGGGTGATGTCGATACGCCCCGTGACCGCGCCGGCCAGCCGCACGATGCCGAAACCGAGCCGGTACTTGCCGCGCTCGCCGGCCTGCTCCACCAGACCGCGCGCCTCCAGGGCGCCGAGGAGACGGAAGGCCGTGGACTTGTGCACGTCGATCTCGCCCGCCACCTCGCTGACGCCGGCTTCGCCGCGCTGAGCGAGGATCTCCAGGACGCTGATGGCGCGGTCCACCGACTGCACACCGCCCGCGCCCGCGTGTGAATTCGACGTTTCTGTCTCAAGGCTGAAGTTGCTCACAGTGAAACTATACGCGCAGTAAACAACACACTTGCAAGTAACCGCCCCGAAATGAAGTTCCCCAAGTTGCGCGGTTCGCAACCTGGTGCGTATAGCGCGACCGGGTCTAGCATGCCTCGCATATCTACGGCGCGAGCGAGACGAGGCACCATGGCCCCTGTGCAGTACGACTTCGTCATCGTCGGTGGTGGTTCCGCGGGCAGTGCACTGGCAAACAGGCTGTCCGCCGACCCGGCGAACCGAGTGCTGGTCCTGGAGGCGGGCCGGACGGACTTCCCGTGGGACGTCTTCATCCACATGCCCGCGGCGCTGACGTACCCGATCGGCAGCCGCTTCTACGACTGGAAGTACGAGTCCGAGCCCGAGCCCCACATGGGCGGCCGCCGCGTCTACCACGCGCGCGGCAAGGTGCTGGGCGGCTCCAGCAGCATCAACGGCATGATCTTCCAGCGCGGCAACCCCATGGACTACGAGCGCTGGGCGGCCGACCCGGGCATGGAGACCTGGGACTACGCGCACTGTCTGCCCTACTTCCGGCGCATGGAGAACTGTCTCGCGGCCGACCCCGACGACGAGTTCCGCGGCCACGACGGCCCCCTCGTCCTGGAGCGCGGCCCGGCGACCAACCCCCTCTTCGGCGCCTTCCTGAAAGCCACCGAGGAGGCGGGCTACGCCCCCACCGACGACGTCAACGGCTACAGACAGGAAGGCTTCGCCAAGTTCGACCGGAACGTCCACCGAGGTCGTCGGCTCTCGGCCTCGAAGGCCTATCTGAAGCCCGTCCGCAGACGTCCCAACCTCACGGTCACCACCCGCGCCCTCGTCACCCGCGTCCTCTTCGAGGGCAAGAAGGCCGTCGGCGTCGAGTACCAGCGCGGCAAGGGCGCCCCCCAGCAGGTCCGCGCCAAGGAGGTCATCCTCTGCGGCGGCGCGATCAACTCCCCGCAGCTCCTCCAGCTCTCCGGCGTGGGCAACGCCGCCGAACTCCGCGCGCTGGGCATCGACGTCGTCCACGACCTCCCGGGCGTCGGCGAGAACATGCAGGACCACCTGGAGGTCTACATCCAGTACGCCTGCACGCAGCCCGTCTCCATGCAGCCGTACCTGGCGAAGTGGCGCGCGCCCTTCATCGGGCTCCAGTGGCTCTTCCGCAAGGGCCCGGCCGCGACCAACCACTTCGAGGCCGGCGGGTTCGCCCGCAGCAACGACGACGTCGACTACCCCAACCTGATGTTCCACTTCCTGCCGATCGCGGTCCGCTACGACGGCTCGGTGCCGGCCGGCGGCCACGGCTACCAGGTGCACGTCGGACCCATGTACTCGGACGCCATCGGCTCGGTGAAGATCAAGAGCAAGGACCCGCGGCAGCACCCCGCCCTGCGCTTCAACTACCTCTCCACCGAGCAGGACCGCCGCGAGTGGGTCGAGGCGATCCGGGTGGCGCGCAAGGTCCTCAACCAGCCCGCGCTCGCCCCCTACAACGGCGGTGAGATCTCGCCCGGACCGTCCGTCGAGTCGGACGAGGAGATCCTCGCCTGGGTCGCCAAGGACGGCGAGACCGCCCTGCACCCGTCCTGCACCTGCAAGATGGGCACCGACGAGATGTCCGTCGTCGACCCCACCAGCATGCGCGTGCACGGCGTCGACGGTCTGCGCGTGGTGGACGCCTCCGTCATGCCCTACGTCACCAACGGCAACATCTACGCGCCGGTGATGATGATCGCCGAGAAGGCCGCCGACCTGATCCTCGGCAAGGAGCCGCTGCCGGCGTCGAAGGCCGCGTACTACCGCCACCGCGACGTCCAGAAGCAGGCGGACTAGACCTTGGGCACCGGAGGGCTCCGCGCACTGCTGAGAACCGTCCGCTACGAGGTGCTGCCGGCGAAGGCCACCGAGGAGAAGGTCCTCGCCCATGTCCCGCGCGACGTCGTCGTCACCGTCACGGCGTCGCCGGTCAAGGGCCTGGAACCGACCCTCGACCTCGCCGGCAGGCTCGCCGCGCACGGCTACCGTGTCGTCCCGCACGTCCCGGCCCGCCTGCTGCGGGACGACCTGCACCTGAAGGAGGTCGTCGACCGGCTGCGCGAGGCCGGCGTGGACGACGTGTTCGTCCCGGCGGGGGACGCCGACCCGCCGGCCGGGTCCTACGACGGGGCGCTGCCCGTGCTCCGGCGGCTGAGCGAGCTGGGCCGCCCCTTCGCCCGGGTCGGCGTCACCGGCTATCCCGAGAGCCATCCGCTCATCCACGACGACGTCACCGTCCAGGCGATGTGGGACAAGCGCGAGCACGCCACGTACGTCGTGAGCAACCTCTGCTTCGACCCGCGGGTGCTGGGGGACTGGCTCGTGCGGGTACGGCGCCGGGGCGTGACCCTGCCCGTGCATGTGGGCGTCGCGGGGCCCGTGCAGCGGACGAAGCTGCTGGCCATGGCGACGAAGATCGGGGTGGGGGAGTCGACCCGCTTCCTCACCCAGCACGCCTCGTGGTTCGTGCGCTTCGCCGCGCCCGGCGGCTACTCGCCCGAGAAACTGCTCACCCGCACGGAGAGCGCCCTCACCGACCCCGCGTCCGGGGTCGCGGGCCTGCACCTGTTCACCTTCAACCAGATCGCGGAGACGGAGAGCTGGCGGCGGGCCCTGCTGGACCGGCTGGAGGGCTGAGCGTCCCTCCCGCATGCCGAACGCCGAACGCGGAACGCCGAACGCCGGACGGGCTGGGAGCCCGTCCGGCGTTCGTGTCGTGCCGTGTCGTACCCGTCGTTCGTATACGGAGGCCGTTCCGCTCAGCGGAAGACGACCGTGCGGTTGCCCTCGACCATCACCCGGCTCTCGCTGTGCCACTTCACCGCGTGCGCGAGCACCTGGGCCTCCACGTCCCGGCCGACCGTGACCAGTTCGCCGGGATCCAGCGAGTGGTCCACCCGCACCACGTCCTGCTCGATGATCTGCCCCTCGTCCAGGTCCGACGTCACGTAGTGCGCCGTCGCGCCGACGAGCTTCACCCCGCGGTCGTAGGCCTGGTCGTAGGGGCGCGCGCCCTTGAAGCTGGGCAGGAAGGAGTGGTGGATGTTGATGGCGCGACCCTCCAGCTCCTTGCACAGGTCGTCGGAGAGGATCTGCATGTAGCGGGCCAGGACGACCAGGTCGACGTCCAGCTCACGGACGAGTTCGAGCAGCCGCGCCTCGGCCTCGGGCTTGGTCTCCCGGGTCACCGGCACATGGTGGAAGGGGATGTCGTACGTCTCCGCGAGCTTCTCGAACTCCCGGTGGTTGGAGACGATCGCGGGGATCTCGATGTTGAGCGCGCCCGCCCGCTGCCGGAAGAGAAGGTCGTTCAGGCAGTGCCCGAACTTGGACACCATGATCAGGGTCCGGGTCGGCGTGGCGGCGTCGCTGAGGGACCACGAGATGCCGTAGGCCTGGGCGACGGGACCGAAGCGGTAACGCAGGCCGTCCAGGTCGACGTTCGGGTCGGAGACGTCGAAGTGGACGCGCATGAAGAAGCGGCCCTGAAGTCGGTCGTCGAACTGCTGGCTTTCCAGGATGTTTCCGGAGTTCCTGACGAGATAGCCGCTCACGGCGTGGACCAGCCCGGCACTGTCGGGGCAGGAAAGGGTCAGGACGAACTCACGGCCAGGCTGCGGGCGGGGGAACCTCATGGACACGGTGGCCTCCGTTGGTGCGTATTGCACAACAAGGTGAGCGATACGCAACATGGTCGGCTCGACGTCGCTTGTGGTCAAGGGTGGACGGGCAAGCGATCGCATGGCCAAATCGTCATCGGCGAACATCTTGACGTCCGTCTGGCCAGGCGACAGGGTGTTCCATCACAAGCAATCGGGTGCACGATGCGCAACGAATTTCAGTCGGAAGGCTCGGCGCGTGGCAGACCTGTATGTGAATGGCGAATGGCGGTCTCCGGTGGCCGGCGGCCACCGGGAGATCCGATGTCCCGCTGACGGCACGTTCACGGCGACCGTCTCGGAAGGCACGCGCCCCGACACCGAGGCGGCGATCGCCGCGGCCCGGGAGGCCTTCGACAGCGGCCCCTGGCCGCACACCCCCGAGCGGGAGCGCGGCGCCCTGCTGCTGCGCACCGCCGACCTCATCGAGCGCGACACCAAGAGCTTCGCCCGCGCGGAGTCCCTCGACACCGGCAAGCGCGTCGTGGAGAGCGAGTACGACATCGCCGACGTCGTCTCCTGCTTCCGCTACTACGGCGGACTCGCCGGCACCGACGCAGGCCGGGTGATCGACACCGGCCGCGACGACGCCGTCAGCCGCGTCGTCCACGAGCCGGTCGGGGTGTGCGCACTGATCACCCCCTGGAACTACCCGCTGCTGCAAGCCAGTTGGAAGGTCGCCCCGGCGCTCCTGGCCGGCAACACGATCGTCCTCAAGCCCAGCGAACTCACCCCCTCCACCTCGATCCTGCTGATGCGGGCTCTGGAGGAGGCCGGACTGCCGGCCGGCGCCGCCAACCTCGTGCTGGGCGCCGGCCCCGAGGTGGGCGCCCCGCTCTCCGAGGACCCCCGCGTCGACATGGTCTCCTTCACCGGCGGCCTGGACACCGGCCGACGCATCATGGCCACCGCCGCCGCGACCGTGAAGAAGGTCGCGCTGGAACTGGGCGGCAAGAACCCCAACGTCGTCTTCGCCGACGCCGACTTCGAGACGGCCGTGGACTTCGCCCTCACCGCCGTCTTCCTGCACTCCGGCCAGGTGTGCTCGGCCGGCGCCCGGCTGATCGTCGAGGACTCCCTGCACGACCGCTTCGTCGACGAGGTCGTCCGCCGCGCCCGGCTCATCCGGCTCGGCGGCCCCTACGACGCCGAGGCCGAGACCGGGGCACTGATCTCCGCACAGCACCGGGAGAAGGTCGAGGCGTACGTCGCCTCGGGCCTCGCCGAGGGAGCCGTCCTTCGATGCGGCGGCGCCCGCCCCGACGACCCCGCGCTGGCGGACGGCCACTACTACCTGCCCACCGTCCTCGACGAGTGCCGGCAGGACATGCGCGTGGTGCACGAGGAGTCCTTCGGGCCCGTCCTCACGGTGGAGCGCTTCACCGACGAGGACGACGCCGTACGCATCGCCAACGACACCGAGTACGGGCTGGCCGGGGCCGTGTGGACGCAGGACGCGGGCAAGGCGCAGCGGGTCGCCCGGCGGCTGCGCCACGGCACCGTGTGGATCAACGACTACCACCCCTATGTGCCGCAAGCGGAATGGGGCGGTTTCGGGCATTCGGGTGTGGGCCGGGAGTTGGGACCGACCGGCCTGAACGAGTACCGAGAGCCCAAACACATCTGGCAGAACATCCAACCCCGGCCGCAGCGCTGGTTCAGCGGCTGAACGCCGAAAGAAGGTCGAACATGACCACCCAGACCGAGGTGTCGCAGCGGCGCGGCACGCCCCAGGACTCGGGTCCCACCCCGGTCATCTCCGTGCGCAGGCTGTGGAAGGTGTTCGGGCCGAAGGCCGACCGGGTGCCGGAGTCAGAGGAACTGTGCGGGCTCACCCGTCGTGAACTGATGGACCGCACCGGCTGCACCGCCGCCGTGCGGGACGTGAACTTCGACGTCTCGCCCGGCGAGGTCTTCGTCGTCATGGGCCTGTCCGGCTCCGGCAAGTCGACCCTCGTGCGCTGTCTGACCCGGCTGATCGAACCCACCGCGGGCGAGGTCGTCTTCGAGGGCGAGGACATCCGCCAGGCCGACGACAGACGCCTGCGCGAGCTGCGCCGCCGCAAGTTCTCCATGGTCTTCCAGCACTTCGGGCTGCTGCCCCACCGCCGGGTCGTCGACAACGTGGCCTTCGGGCTGGAGATCCGCGGCATGGGCCGGGCCGAGCGCCTCAAGCGGGCCCAGGAGGTCGTCGAGCTGGTCGGCCTCGCCGGCTACGAGAAGTCCTACCCCGACCAGCTCTCCGGCGGCATGCAGCAGCGGGTCGGACTGGCCCGCGCGCTGGCCGGCGACCCGGACGTGCTCTTCTTCGACGAGCCGTTCTCCGCGCTCGACCCGCTGATCCGCCGCGACATGCAGAACGAGGTCATCCGGCTGCACCACGAGGTCGGCAAGACGATGGTCTTCATCACCCACGACCTCTCCGAGGCCCTCAAGCTGGGCGACCGCATCCTGATCATGCGCGACGGCAAGATGGTCCAGTGCGGCACCGGCGACGAACTGGTCGGCGCCCCGGCCGACGACTACGTGCGCGAGTTCGTCAAGGACGTCCCGCGCGGCGACGTGCTCACCCTGCGGTGGATCATGCGGTCCCTGGAGGACGGCGACGCCCTGGACGGCCCCGAGCTGGGACCGGACGTCGTGGTCAAGGAAGCCACCCGGGCCGTGCTCGCCGCCGACAAGCCGGTGAAGGTCGTCGAGAACGGCAAACTGCTCGGCATCGTCGGCGACGAGGAGATCCTCGCCGTGGTCGCCGGAGAGGAAGGCGGCGCGCGATGACCGTCGTCGTGGAGAAGACCGAACCGCCCGGCAGACCCGCGAAGACCCTGCCCCCCGAGGAGCCCGCCCCGACCCGGGAGCCCCGCCGGGTCGGCCGGTCCATGGTGGTCGGCGCGATCCTGCTCGTCTGGCTGGTGCTCTTCGCCGTCCTGCGCGGCAGGCAGACCCTCGCCCTCGGGGCGGCGGACCTGACCGATCTGCACCGGTGGTTCAACGACGTCAACGACTCGATCGGCGCCAACCGCAACTCCAACCCGCTGTTCCTGTACTTCTTCAACGAGATCCGGCTGGTCATCGACACCCTGGTGACCTTCGTGCAGGAGCTGATCTCCCAGCCCTCCGCCGACCGGCCCCTCCCGCAGATCGGCTGGCTCGGCGTCGTCGGCATCGCGGGCTATGTCTCCTGGGCGTTCGGCAACTGGCGGGTCGCGCTGCTGGCGGTGGCCGGCTTCACCTTCCTGGGCCTGCAGGGCCTGTGGCAGGAGAGCATGGACACTCTGGCGCTCACCCTCTCCGCGGTGTTCGTGGCGCTGCTGTTCGCGATCCCGCTGGGCGTGTGGGCGGGGCTCTCCGACCGGGTCAACCGGATCATCACGCCCCTGCTGGACTTCATGCAGACGATGCCGACCTTCGTCTATCTGGCCCCGCTGACGCTGTTCTTCCTCATCGGCGGAGCCTCCGCCACCATCGCCACCGTGATCTACGCGGCGCCCCCGGCGATCCGTATCACCGCGCACGCCATCCGGACCGTGCCGGAGACGACGGTGGAGGCGGCCGACTCGCTCGGGGCGACGCGCCGCCAGTCCCTGCTGAAGGTCCTGCTGCCGATGTCCAAGCGGACGGTGGTGATGGGCGTCAACCAGACCATCATGGCCGCCCTGGCCATGGTGACCATCGCGGCCCTCATCGACGCGCCCGGCCTCGGCAAGACCGTCGTCCAGGCGCTCCAGTCGCTCGACGTCGGCACCGCCTTCAACGCGGGCCTGTCCATCGTCGTCATGGCGATCGTCCTCGACCGGGTCACCACCGCGGCCAGCGCACGCGAGGAGGAGGCCCGGCGCTCCAAGAACCGGTTCCTCGCCTGGCGGCGGCCGCTGCTCGGCGCGGGCGCGGTCCTCACGGCCGTCCTGGTCTTCATGTCGCACACCTATGTGTGGGCGGCGGAGTTCCCCGGCGAGGGCGGCATCGGCAGCTCCGTCGCGAGCGCGGCCGACACCACGACGACCTGGGTGCAGGACAACCTCTCGGGCGTCACCAACCTCGTCCGCGACCTCATCACCAACGGACTGCTCAACCCCTTCCAGTCGCTGCTCACCGACTCCCCGTGGTGGCTGGTCGGCGCCGTGCTGATCGCGCTCGGGGTCGTCCTCGGCGGCCCGCGGGCCGGCCTCACCACGGCGGTGTGCGTGGGGCTGCTGGTCGCGACCGGGATGTGGTCCGACAGCATGACGACGCTGGCGTCGACCGTGGTCGCCACCGTCCTCGTGATGCTGCTCGGCGTCGGCTTCGGCGTGTGGATGGGCCGCAGTCGGCTGGTGGACCGCATGCTGCGGCCCAGCCTGGACGCGGCACAGGTCATGCCGCCGTTCGTCTATCTGGTGCCGTTCCTCGCGCTCTTCGGCGCGACCCGCTTCACGGCGATCGTCGCCGCGATCGTCTACGCGGCCCCCGTCGCCATGAAGATCATCGCGGACGGGGTGCGCAACGTGCCCGCGGCGACCGTGGAGGCGGCCACCTCCGCCGGGTGCAACACCTGGCAGATCATCACCAAGGTCCAACTGCCGATGGCACGCGGCGCCCTGACTCTCGCGACGAACCAGGGTCTGATCTACGTGCTGTCGATGGTTGTCGTGGGCGGCCTGGTAGGCGCCGGCGCCCTCGGCTACGACGTCGTGGCCGGTTTCTCGCAGGGCCAACTGTTCGGGAAGGGGCTCGCCGCAGGGCTCGCCATCGTCCTTCTCGGAGTCATGTTCGACCGCATCACTCAGGCCGCGGCGCGGCGAACCAGCGCATAAGGAGCACTGACCATGGCAAGGCAAGCAAGACGATGGAGAGCCGGCGCGGCCGGTATCGCGGTCCTCGGTCTCACCCTCACCGCGTGCGGCGGTGCGAAGGTCGGTGAGGACTCCTCGGACGCGGGCGGCTCGGGCAGCTCCGCCAAGTGCGGCACCTTCAACATCGCGGTCAACCCGTGGGTCGGCTACGAGGCGAACGCGGCGGTCATCGCCTACGTCGCGGAGAACGACCTCGGCTGCAAGGTCACCAAGAAGGACCTGAAGGAGGAGATCGCCTGGCAGGGCTTCGGGACCGGTGAGGTGGACGCGGTCGTGGAGAACTGGGGCCACGACGACCTGAAGAAGAAGTACATCACCGACCAGAAGACCGCCGTGGACGCCGGCGCGACCGGCAACGAGGGCCTGATCGGCTGGTACGTGCCGCCGTGGCTCGCCAAGGCGCACCCGGACATCACCAACTGGGAGAACCTCAACAAGTACGCGGCGAAGTTCAAGACGTCCGAGTCCGGCGGCAAGGGCCAACTCCTCGACGGAGACCCGTCCTTCGTCACCAACGACGAGGCCCTCGTCAAGAACCTGGACCTGGACTACAAGGTCGTGTACGCGGGCAGCGAGACCGCCCTCATCCAGACCTTCCGCAAGGCGGAGAAGAACAAGGAATGGGTGATCGGGTACTTCTACGAGCCCCAGTGGTTCATGTCCGAGGTGCCGCTGGTCAAGGTGAAGCTGCCCGACTACAAGGCGGGCTGTGACGCCGACGCCGAGAAGGTCGCCTGCGACTACCCCGTCTACACCCTGGACAAGATCGTCAGCAAGAAGTTCGCCGACTCGGGCAGCCCGGCCTACGACCTGGTGAAGAACTTCAGCTGGACCAACGACGACCAGAACATCGTGGCGAAGTACATCGCCGTCGACAAGATGACCCCCGAGGCCGCGGCCAAGAAGTGGGTCGAGGCCAACCGCGTCAAGGTGGACGCCTGGCTCAAGTAGTACCGGCGACCGGACGCGGGAATCCGGTCGGAACACGCCCGGTGGGCGGTGCGCGAGGGTTGCGCGCCGCCCACCGGGCGTCTCCGTGTCCGGGCCCGTTATCCGGCCTGTTTTCCGAGGTCCCGGGACCCTTGACACCCACCAGCGCGGAAGGCACATTGAGTTGCGCAACCTGAATCGCGTTGCGTAAACAGCAACTCGATCAGCTCGACCGGTCAACAAGGCGGAGGTGCGGCGATGGCGGGACCCCGAGTGGTCATCATCGGAGCGGGAGTCGTGGGAGCGGCTCTCGCGGACGAGATCTCCGCGCGAGGCTGGACCGAGGTGACCGTGGTCGACCAGGGCCCGCTCCCCGCCACCGGGGGCTCCTCCTCACACGCCCCGGGCCTGGTCTTCCAGACGAACTCCTCCAAGACGATGACCGAGCTCGCCCGGTACACCGTCGAGAAGTTCTGCTCCCTCGACGTGGACGGCAAGCCCTGCTTCCTCCAGGTCGGCGGCCTCGAAGTGGCCACCACCCCCGAGCGCCTGACCGAACTGCGGCGCCGTCACGGCTGGATCACCGCCTGGGGCATCGAGTCCCGTCTGCTCACCGCGGACGAGTGCGTCGAGCGCCACCCGCTGGTCGACCGCGACAAGGTCCTCGGCGGCCTCCTGGTCCCCACCGACGGCCTCGCCAAGGCGGTCCTCGCCGTCGAGGCGCAGATCCGCCGGGCCACCGAGCGCGGCGTGACCTTCCTGGCCCGCCACGAGGTCCTCGACGTCCTCAAGGCCGACGGCGAGGTCACCGGCGTCCTCACCGACCAGGGCGAGATCCCCGCCGACATCGTCGTGTGCTGCGCCGGCATCTGGGGCCCGAGGATCGCCCGCATGGCCGGCATGAACCTCCCGCTGACCCCGCTCGCCCACCAGCTCGCCTGGACCGGCCCGATCCCGGCACTCGCCGGTCAGACCGAGGAGGCGATCCGGCCGATCCTGCGCCACCAGGACGCCGACCTCTACTACCGCGACCGCTTCGACGGCATCGGCATCGGTTACTACGGCCACCGCCCGATGCCCATCACCGCCGACGAGATCCTCTCCGTCGACGAGGCCGACGGCATGCCGTCGGTCCTGAAGTTCACCGAGGACGACTTCGCCGCCGCCTGGACCGAGACCCAGTCGCTGCTGCCCGCCACCAAGGAGGCGGACCTCGCGGAGGGCATCAACGGCCTGTTCTCCTTCACCACCGACAACTTCCCGCTGCTCGGCGAGTCCCCCGACGTCAAGGGCTTCTGGGTCGCCGAGGCCGTCTGGGTCACCCACTCCGCCGGAGTCGGCCGGGCCATGGCCGAATGGCTGGTCGACGGCCACTGCTCCTCCTTCGACCTCCACGAGTGCGACGTCAACCGCTTCGAGGCGCACCAGCTCGCCCCGGAGTACGTCCTGGCCCGCGACTGCCAGAACTTCGTCGAGGTCTACGACATCCTCCACCCCCTCCAGCCCTCCGGGGACCCGCGCCCCATCCGCACCAGCCCCTTCCACGCCCGCCAGCAGGAGCACGGCGCCTTCTTCCTGGAGGCGGGCGGCTGGGAGCGCCCGCAGTGGTACGAGGCCAACGCCGGCCTCGTCGAGGGCCGTTCCATCCCCACCCCGAACGACTGGGCCGCCCAGTACTGGTCGCCGATCGTCGGCGCCGAGGCCCAGGCCACCCGCGAGACCGTCGCGATGTACGACATGACGGCCCTCAAGCGCCTGGAGGTGAGCGGTCCCGGCGCCGCCGACCTCCTGGAACGCCTGTGCACCGGCAAGGTCGCCAAATCCGTCGGCTCGGTGACCTACACCCTCTTCCTCGACCACGACGGCGGCATCCGCAGCGACGTCACCGTCGCCCGCCTCGCCCGCGACACCTTCCAGATCGGCGCCAACGGCAACCTCGACCTGGACTGGATCACCCGCCACCTCCCCGCCGACGGCACGGTCCAGGTACGCGACATCACCCCCGGCACCTGCTGCGTCGGACTGTGGGGTCCGCTGGCCCGCAAGGTCCTCCAGCCCCTCACCGACGCCGACTTCTCGGCCGACGGCCTGAAGTACTTCCGCGCCAAGCACGCCTACATCGGCTCGGTGCCCGTCACCGCGATGCGCCTGAGCTACGTCGGCGAACTCGGCTGGGAGCTCTACACCACCGCCGACCAGGGCCAGAAGCTCTGGGACACCCTCTGGGCGGCCGCCGAACCGCTCGGCGGCGTCATCGCCGGCCGCGGCGCCTTCAACAGCCTCCGCCTGGAGAAGGGCTACCGCTCCTTCGGCACCGACATGACCTACGAGCACGACCCCTACGAGGCCGGCGTCGGCTTCGCCGTCAAGCTCGACAAGGCCGACTTCATCGGCAAGGACGCGCTGCTGCGCCGCAAGGAGAACGTCCGGCGCAAGCTGACCTGCCTCGTCGTCGACGACCCCCGCTCGGTCGTCATGGGCAAGGAACCGGTCCTCCACGGCGACCGCCCCGTCGGCTACGTCACCAGCGCCGCCTACGGCTACACCATCGGCAAGGGCATCGCCTACGCCTGGCTCCCGACGGAACTCACGGAACCCGGCACCGCGCTGCACATCGGCTACTTCGACCAGCGCGTCGAGGCCGTCGTCACCGAGGAACCCCTGTTCGACCCCACCATGTCCCGCCTCCGTGGCTGACACCCCGCCACGACCCAAGAGGGAAGGAACGCCGCCGGTGAACGCAACACTGCTCGACGGCAAGGCGACCGCCGCCGACATCCGCCGCGAACTCACGGAGCGCGTGGCCAAGTTGACCGCCACCGACGGCCGCCCGCCCGGCCTCGGCACCGTCCTGGTCGGCGAGGACCCAGGCAGCCACGCCTACGTCGCCGGCAAGCACCGCGACTGCGCCCAGGTCGGCATCGCCTCCATCCGCCGCGACCTGCCCGCCGACGCCACCCAGCAGCAGGTCGAGGACGTCATCGACGAGCTGAACGCCGACCCCGCCTGCACCGGCTACATCGTCCAGCTCCCCCTGCCGCGCCACCTCGACGCGAACGCCGTACTGGAACGCATGGACCCGGCCAAGGACGCCGACGGCCTGCACCCCGTCAACCTCGGCCGGCTCACCCTCGGCGTCGACGCCCCCCTGCCCTGCACCCCCCGCGGCATCGTCGAACTCCTGCGCCGCCACGAGGTGCCGCTCGCCGGCGCCCGGGTTTGCGTGGTGGGGCGGGGCATCACGGTCGGCCGTCCCATCGGCCTGCTGCTCACCCGCCGCTCCGAGAACGCCACCGTGACCCTGTGCCACACCGGCACCCAGGGCCTTGCCTGGCACACCCGCGAGGCCGACATCGTCATCGCGGCGGCCGGCTCACCCGGCCTGATCACCAAGGACATGCTGCGCCCCGGCGCGGCCGTCCTGGACGTCGGCATCACCCGCACCGACCAGGGCCTGGTCGGCGACATCCACCCGGACGCCGCCCAGGTCGCCGGCTGGATCGCGCCGATGCCCGGCGGAGTGGGCCCCATGACCCGCGCGATGTTGCTGGCCAACGTCGTCGAGGCCGCCGAGCGGAACGGAGACGTCCGATGAGCCCCCGCACCCCCGGTGCCGACCTGCCCGAGCACCCCGCATGGCTGTGGCGCGACCCCGAGCCGAAGAAGTCGTACGACGTGGTGATCGTCGGCGGCGGCGGACACGGCCTGGCCACCGCCCACTACCTGGCCCGGAACCACGGCATCACCAACGTCGCCGTGCTGGAGAAGGGCTGGCTCGGCGGCGGCAACATGGCCCGCAACACCACGATCATCCGCTCGAACTACCTGTGGGACGAGAGCGCCGGCATCTACGAGCACGCGCTCAAGCTCTGGGAGGGCCTGGAGGAGGAGCTCGACTACCCGATCCTCTTCTCCCAGCGCGGGGTGCTGAACCTCGCGCACAGCCTCCAGGACGTCCGCGACAGCGTGCGCCGTGTGGAGGCCAACCGCCTCAACGGCGTGGACGCGGAATGGCTCGACGCCGACGGCGTCAAGGACGTCTGCCCCATCGTCAACATCTCCCAGGACGTGCGCTACCCGGTCCTGGGCGCCACCTACCAGCCGCGCGCGGGCATCGCCAAGCACGACCACGTGGCCTGGGGCCTGGCCCGCTCCGCCGACGCGGCCGGTATCGACATCATCCAGAACTGCGAGGTCACCGGTCTCGACGTGGTCGACAACCGCGTCGTCGGCGTCCGCACCACCCGGGGCCGCATCGCGGCCGGCAAGGTCGCGCTCTGCTCGGCGGGCCACACCTCGGTCCTCGCCGCCATGGCGGGCATCCAACTGCCCGTCCAGAGCCACCCGTTGCAGGCCCTGGTCTCCGAACTCCTGGAACCGGTGCACCCCACGGTCGTGATGTCCAACGCCGTCCATGTGTACGTCAGCCAGGCGCACAAGGGCGAGCTGGTGATGGGGGCGGGCATCGACGCGTACAACTCGTACACCCAGCGCGGCGCCTTCCACATCATCGAGGAGCAGATGGCCGCGGCCCTGGAGCTCTTCCCCATCTTCGCCCGCGCGCACGTCCTGCGCACCTGGGGCGGCATCGTCGACGTCAGCCCCGACGCCTCGCCGATCGTAGGGCTCAGCCCCGTCGACAACCTCTACCTCAACTGCGGCTGGGGGACGGGCGGCTTCAAGGCCACCCCGGGCGTCGGCTGGGTCTACGCCCACACCATCGCCCACGACACCCCGCACGCCCTCAACGCCCCCTTCTCGCTCGACCGTTTCACCACCGGCGCGCTCGTCGACGAGCACGGCGCGGCCGCGGTGGCCCACTAGGGAGCCCCACAGATGCTGCTCATCACCTGCCCGTGGTGCGGGCCCCGCGACGAGGCCGAGTTCCACTACGGCGGCCAGGCCCACGTGGCCTACCCGGAGACCCCCTCCGCCCTCACCGACGAGGAGTGGGCCCGCTACCTCTTCTTCCGCGACAACACCAAGGGCCCCTTCGCCGAACGCTGGAGCCACGCGGCGGGCTGCCGCCGCTGGTTCAACGCGATCCGCGACACGTCCACGAACGAGATCCTGTCGGTGTACCGCGCGGGGGAGCCCCGCCCGGCCACCCCGGAGCCGAGGCCGGTCACGGCCCAGCCGAGCCCGGTCACGTCCCAGCCGCGTCCGGCATCACCAGCCCGTCCGGCGTTCGAGGACGAGGCCGTTCAGGCCGAAGGGGGGCCCGGGGGCGCAGCCCCCGGAAGCGGGGTCGCAGGGGCGCAGCCCCTTGAGGATGGGACGGGTAGGGGCGGCGGGGGCGAGCCGACCCAACCGTTCCGGCACCCCACCCGAGGCCGCATCGACCGCGACACCCCCCTCACCTTCACCTTCGACGGCACCGAGTACCAGGGCCACCGAGGCGACACCCTCGCCTCCGCCCTCCTCGCCAACGGCGTCATCGAAGCCGGCACCAGCATCAAACTCGGCCGCCCCCGAGGCATCTTCTCCGCCGGCGTCGAAGAGCCCAACGCGATCATCCAGATCGAGGCACCCTTCCCCGAGCCGATGCTCCCCGCAACCACCGTCGAGCTCTACGACGGCCTGGTCGCCACCAGCCTCCCCGGCCAGGGCCGCCTCGCCACAGAACCCGACCCCGCCCGCTACGACGCCGTACACACCCACTGCGACCTCCTGGTCGTGGGCGCGGGCCCGGCCGGCCTCGCGGCCGCCGCCGCGGCGGCGCACAGCGGCGCCCGCGTCATCCTCGCCGACGACCAGCCGGAACCCGGCGGCAGCCTCCTCGGCACCGCCGAACACCTCGACTGGGTGGGCGAGACGGCCGCCGCGCTCGACGCCGCCCCCGAGGTCCGCGTCCTGCACAGCACCACCGTCTTCGGCTACTACGACGACAACCACCTCCTCGCCGTCGAGCGCCGCACCAACCACCTCGGCGGCGCGGCCCCCGACCACGTCTCCCGGGAACGCGTCTGGCGCATCCGCGCCCGCCGCGTCGTCCTCGCGACCGGCGCCCACGAACGCTCCCTCGCCTTCGCGGACAACGACCGCCCCGGCGTGATGCTGGCCTCCTCGGCCCGCACCCACGTCAACCGCCACGGTGCCCTGCCCGGCCGCCGCGCGGTCGTCCTCACCACCAACGACAGCGCCTACGCGGCCGCCCTGGACCTCGCCTCGGCGGGCCTGGACATCACGGCGATCGTCGACACCCGCCCCGAACCGGGGGAGTGGGCCGAGCGCGCCAGGGCCGCGGGCATCGAGGTCCTGGCCGGACACGCCGTCACCGGCACCGAGGGCGAGCCCCGCCTCACCGCCGTGACCGTCGCCCCGTACGGCGAGCCCGGCGGGCAGCGGGAGTTCGCCGTCGACCTGCTGCTGGTCTCCGGCGGCTGGAACCCGGTGGCGCACCTGTTCAGCCAGGCCGGCGGCAAGCTCCGCCACGACGAGGCGCTGGGCTCCTTCGTGCCCGACACCTGCCGCCAGGCCGTCGAGGTCGTGGGCGCCGCGAGCGGCCTCTTCGACACCGCCGGCGTCCTCGCCCAGGGCGCCGCCGCCGGTGCCCGCGCGATCGAGGCCGAGGGCTACACGGCCGAGGCGCCCCGCCTCCCCGCGATCGCCCCGCAGCCCGCCGGCACACCGCCGATGCACGTCTACGTCGTCCCGGGCGACTCGGACGCCCCCCGCTTCGTCGACCTCCAACGCGACGTCACGGTGGCCGACCTGGCCCGCGCGACCGGCGCCGGCCTGCGCTCGGTGGAGCACACCAAGCGGTACACCACCGCCGGCACGGCCAACGACCAGGGCAAGACCTCCGGCGTGCTGGCCAGCGGGGTCGTCGCCGAACTCCTCGGTGTGGACGTCTCCTCCCTCGGCACGACCACCTTCCGCCCGCCGTACACCCCGGTCTCCTTCGCCGCCCTCGCGGGCCGCGACCGGGGCGTGCTCAGCGACCCGGTCCGGACGACCGCCCTGCACGACTGGCACGTCGGGCACGGCGCGCTGTTCGAGAACGTCGGCCAGTGGAAGCGCCCCTGGTACTACCCGAGGGACGGCGAGGACATGGAGACCGCCGTGCTGCGCGAGTGCGCCGCCACCCGTGAGGGCGTGGGCTTCATGGACGCCTCCACCCTCGGCAAGATCGACGTCCAGGGCCCGGACGCCGGGGTCTTCCTCGACCTGCTCTACACCAACATGATGAGCACCCTGAAGGTCGGCATGATCCGCTACGGCGTCATGTGCCGCCCGGACGGCATGGTCTTCGACGACGGCACGGTCATCCGGGTCGACCGCGACCGGTTCCTGGTCACCACGACGACCGGCAACGCCGCCACCGTGCTCGACTGGATGGAGGAGTGGCTCCAGACGGAGTGGCCCGAGCTGAAGGTCCACTGCACCTCCGTGACCGAACAGTGGGCCACCGTCGCCCTGGTCGGCCCGAAGTCCCGTGAGGTCCTCGGCTCCCTCGCCCCCGGACTCGCCGTCGCCAACGAGGACTTCCCGTTCATGGCCTGGCGCGAGACCACCGTCGCGGGCATCGAGGCCCGGGTCTGCCGGATCAGCTTCTCCGGTGAACTCGCCTACGAGATCAACGTCTCGCCGTGGGAGGCACTGACCCTCTGGGAGGCGCTGTACGAGGCCGGCGCCCCGTACGGCATCACCCCGTACGGCACCGAGACCATGCACGTCCTGCGCGCCGAGAAGGGCTACCCGATCATCGGCCAGGACACCGACGGCACCGTCACCCCGCAGGACCTCGGGATGAGCTGGGTCGTCTCGAAGAAGAAGTCGGACTTCATCGGCAAGCGGTCCCACACCCGCCCCGACGCCGTCCGGCCCGACCGCAAGCACCTGGTCGGCCTCCTCCCCGAGGACCCGGGCACCTTCCTCCCCGAGGGCACCCACCTGGTCGCCGACAGCGTGCTGCCGGCCCCGCCCGTCCCGATGCTCGGTCACGTCACCTCCAGCTACCGCAGCGCCGCCCTCGGCCGGACCTTCGCGCTCGCCCTGGTCAAGGGCGGCCGGGACCGCGTCGGCGAGCGGCTGTACGCCCCCGTGGGCGACCGACTGGTCCCCGTGACCGTCGCGAGCCCCGTCCTCTACGACCCCGAGGGAGCCCGCCGCGATGGCTGACACCGCCCCGACCTCCCGGCCCCGCAGCCCGCTCGCCGGGGCCGCCGACCGGCTGGCCGCCGCCACCCGCACCTCCGGGGGCAGGCTCCGGCTGGCCGAACTCCCCTTCCTCACCCAGCTCGACGTACGCCTCGACGCCAAGGAGGCGGCCGCCGACGCCGTCGGCCTCGCGCTGGGCCTCCCGCTGCCGCTGGAGCCCAACACCGTCGCCCGCGCGGGGGAGTTGACCGCGCTGTGGCTCGGCCCCGACGAGTGGCTGCTCGTGGGGCCGCCGGGCGGCGAGCGCGAGCTGGAGAGCCGGATCCGGGAGGCCGCCGGCGAGGAGCCGGTCTCCGTGACCGACGTCTCCGCGCAGCGCACCACGGTCCTCGTCGCGGGCGCCGCCGCCCGCGACCTGCTGGCCCACGGCTGCGCGCTGGACCTGCACCCGAGGGCCTTCGGCCCCGGGCGCTGCGCCCAGACCACCCTGGCCCGCACCCAGGTCGTCCTGGTCGCACGGGAAGAGCCCAGCGCGGGCTTCTGGGTCCTGGTCCGCTCGTCGTTCGCCGGCTATCTGGCCGACTGGCTGCTCGACGCGGCGACGGAGTACGTCTGAGAGACGGGCCAGTACCCGTCACCGCGTCGAAAGTCGAGCACACGGCCGCGCCCTGCTGGAGCAGGGCGCGGCCGTCGTGGAGTCGGCGCGCCCCGGCGCGGTCGCCGCCACCGGACTGTCCGCGGCGGTCAGCCCGGACAAGGGTCAGCCCGGACGTTGGTTAGCCCGGACATTGGTCAGCCCAGATACCCCATCCTGCGGCTGATCTCCTCGGCGCCCCGCGTCAGGACGGGCACGAGTTCGCGGACGCGGTCCTCGGTGAAGCGGTAGGCCGGGCCGGAGGCGCTGAGCGCGGCGATGACCTCGCCCTCGCGGGAGCGGATCGGGGCCGCCATGGCGTGCAGGCCGATCTCCAACTCCTCCAGCGTGACCGCGTACCCGCGTTCGCGCGTCGTGTCGAGGTCCTTCTCCAGCTTCGTCCTGGTCGTCAGCGTGTGCGGCGTCAGCCGGCGCAGTCCGGACGCCTCCAGCACCTCGGTCCGCTGCCGCTCCGGGAGGTGGGCCAGCAGGATCTTGCCGCTGGACGTGGCGTGCAGGGGGGTGAGCTGGCCGACCCAGTTGTGGGTGCCGACCGCGCCCGGACCGCGCACCTGGTGGAGGTTGACCGCGTAGTGCTCCTGGAGCACGGCGATGTTGACGGTCTCGCCGATCTCCTCGCTGAGCCGTTCGCACACCTGCCGGCCCTGCTGGGTGATGTCGAGCCGGCCCGTGACGGCGCCGGCGAGCCGCACGATGCCGAAGCCGAGCCGGTACTTGCCCCGCTCGGCCGTCTGCTCGACCAGCCCGCGTGCCTCCAGCGCCCCGAGCAGCCGGAAGGCGGTCGACTTGTGGACGTCGATCTCGGCGGCGACCTCACTGACACCGGCCTCGCCGCGCTGGGCGAGGATCTCCAGCACGCTGACGGCACGGTCGACGGACTGCACACCGTTCACCGCGGAACCCGTCGTTGCGCCCTCTGCCGCGTAGTTGCTCATGGCGAAACCATAGTCGGCCCGGCCAACCTCTTGACAGTGGGTGTCCGCGAGGAGACAGTTTGGTCGTCGTTGCTCATAGCGAATGCAGTTGCGCTATATGAAACTCAACGATCCTTCCTTCCTCGACGAGGAGATCGACCGTGACACACGAGGTACGCGCCGTCGTCGCCCGCAAGAAGGGCGCCCCGGTCTCGGTGGAGACCGTCCTGGTGCCGGACCCCGGCCCCGGTGAGGCGCTGGTACGGGTGCAGGCCTGCGGCGTCTGCCACACCGACCTGCACTACCGGGAGGGCGGGATCAACGACGAGTTCCCGTTCCTGCTCGGCCACGAGGCGGCGGGCGTGGTGGAGTCGGTCGGCGAGGGCGTCACCGACGTCGCCCCCGGCGACTTCGTCGTCCTCAACTGGCGTGCCGTCTGCGGCACCTGCCGTGCCTGTCGCAGGGGCAGGCCCTGGTACTGCTTCGCCACGCACAACGCCGTCCAGCCGATGACCCTGGCCGACGGCACCCCGCTCTCCCCGGCCCTCGGCATCGGCGCCTTCGCCGAGAAGACCCTGGTCGCCGCAGGACAGTGCACCAAGGTGGACCCCATGGCCTCACCGGCCGCCGCCGGGCTCCTCGGCTGCGGTGTGATGGCCGGGTTCGGTGCCGCCGTCAACACCGGTGGCGTGGGACGCGGTGACTCCATCGCCGTGATCGGCTGCGGCGGCGTGGGCATGGCCGCGATCGCGGGCGCCAAGGTCGCCGGAGCCGGCCGCATCATCGCCGTCGACGTCGACGAGCGGAAGCTGAAGTGGGCCGAGCGGTTCGGCGCCACCGACACCGTCGACTCCTCGAAGACGGACGCCGTCGAGGCGATCCGCGAACTCACCGGCGGCTTCGGCGCCGACGTGGTCGTGGACGCCGTCGGCCGCCCCGAGACCTTCAAGCAGGCCTTCTACGCACGCGACCTGGCCGGCACGGCCGTCCTGGTGGGTGTCCCCACGCCCGAGCTGAAGCTCGAACTGCCCCTGCTCGACGTCTTCGGCCGCGGCGGCGCGCTGAAGTCCTCCTGGTACGGCGACTGCCTGCCCTCCCGCGACTTCCCCGCCCTGATCGACCTCTACCTCCAGGGCCGTTTCGACCTGGGCGAGTTCGTCACCGAGACCATCGGCCTGGACGACGTCGAGGCCGCGTTCGCCAAGATGCACCACGGCGACGTCCTGCGTTCGGTGGTGGTCCTGTGACCGCCCGCGTCGAGCGCCTCGTCACCTCCGGCACCTTCGCCCTGGACGGCGGCACCTGGGACGTCGACAACAACGTCTGGCTGATCGGCGACGACGAGGAGGTCCTCGTCGTGGACGCCGCGCACGACGCGGACGCCATCGCGGCCGCCGTCGGCGACCGTCGCCTGGTCGCCGTCGTGTGCACCCACGCCCACAACGACCACGTCAACGCCGCCCCGGCCCTGGCCGCCCGCCACGGCGCGCCCATCATGCTCCACCCCGCCGACACCGTCCTGTGGAAGATGGCGCACGGCGAGGAGGCGCCCGACTTCCGCGAACTGGCCGCGGGCGAGACCCTGCGCGTCGCAGGCGTCGAGCTGACGGTGCTGCACACCCCCGGCCACTCGCCCGGCGCGGTCTGCCTCCACGCCCCCGCGCTGAACGCCCTGTTCTCCGGGGACACCCTCTTCCAGGGCGGCCCCGGGGCCACCGGCCGCTCCTTCTCTGACTTCGGCACCATCGTCGCCTCCATCCGGGACCGGCTGCTGACGCTCCCCGCCGACACCACCGTCCACACCGGGCACGGCGACACCACCACGATCGGGGCCGAGGCGCCCCACCTCGACGACTGGATCACCCGCGGCCACTGAACCGCCCGCCACCGCTTCCCGATTCCTCCGAAGGTGACTCGATGACCCTCACGAACCTGCCGCCCAGCCTGATCCCCACGCTGTCCGGCGCGTACTACACGGACCCCGGAGTCTTCGCCCAGGAGCAGGAGCGGGTCTTCGAGGCCATGTGGTTCTGTGTCGCCCGCGCCTCCGAACTGGCGAAGCCCGGTGCCTTCCGCACCTACCAGGTCGGACGCGAGAGCGTCCTCGTCTCCCGCTCCCGCGACGGCTCGGTCAGGGCCTTCCTCAACATCTGCCGGCACCGGGGGGCCAAGCTCTGCCTGGAGGAGTCCGGCGAGGTCAAGCGGGCCTTCCAATGCCCGTACCACGCCTGGACGTACGGCCTGGACGGCAAGCTGGTGGCCGCGCCCAACCTGACCTCGATGCCGGACATCGACCGGACCGAGTACGGCCTGATCAACGTCCATGTGCGGGAGTGGCTCGGCTATGTCTGGGTCTGCCTGGCCGACGAGCCGCCGTCCTTCGAGGCCGACGTGCTGGGCGCGGTCGTCGAGCGGCTCGGCGACCTGGAGTCGATCGAGCGCTACGACATCGACAGCCTCTCCGTCGGTCGCCGGATCACCTACGACGTGAAGGCGAACTGGAAGCTGATCATCGAGAACTTCATGGAGTGCTACCACTGCGCCACGATCCATCCCGAACTCACCGAGGTGCTGCCGGAGTTCGCGGACGGGTACGCCGCCCAGTACTACGTGGGCCACGGCGCGGAGTTCGGCGAGGAGGTCCAGGGGTTCACGGTCGACGGCTCTGAGGGCCTGGACCGCATTCCGGGAGTCGCCGAGGACCAGGACCGCCGCTATTACGCGATCACCGTCCGGCCGCAGGTCTTCATCAACCTCGTTCCCGACCACGTGATCTTCCACCGCATGTACCCGATGGCGGCAGACCGCACGATCGTCGAGTGTGACTGGCTGTACCTGCCGCACGTCGTCGACAGCGGCAAGGACGTGGAGCGTTCGGTGGAGCTCTTCCACCGGGTCAACCAGCAGGACTTCGACGCCTGCGAGCGCACCCAGCCGGCGATGAGCTCGAAGGCGTACGCCAAGGGCGGGGTCCTGGTGCCCAGCGAGCACCACATCGGCGAGTTCCACACCTGGCTGCAGAACAAGCTCGACGTCGGACCCACGCGCTGACCCCGCCCCGTTCCGCCCCTTGACACCCCCCGATTCCACCGAAACCATGTTGCGCATGGCGCCCGTTGTTGTGTCATGTGCGACATCCTCTCGTCTGGAGCCCGCATGAGGAGCATCACCGTCGTCGGAGCGTCGCTGGCGGGCGTGAGCACGGTCCGCGCGCTGCGCGCGGAGGGCTACGACGGCGAGATCGTCGTCGTGGGGGAGGAGCGCCACGCTCCATACGACCGTCCGCCGCTGTCCAAGGACTTCCTCAAGGGCGAGGTCGACGCCGACGCGCTCGCCCTCGGCGACCCCGACGAGTACGACGACCTGGACGTGCACTGGCTGCTCGGCGAGCGGGCGGTGCGCCTCGACCCCACCGCCCGGACCGTCACCCTGACCGGGGGCCGTCAGGTGCGCACCCACGGCGTGGTCGTCGCCACCGGCGCGAGCCCGCGCACCCTCCCCGGCTCCGACGGGTTGGCCGGCGTCCACACCCTGCGCACCCTCGACGACGCCCTCGCCCTGCGGTCCGAACTGCTGACCGGCCTGCCCAGGCTCGTCGTCATCGGCGCCGGCTTCATCGGCGCCGAGGTGGCCTCCACGGCCCACCGGCTCGGGCTGCACGTCACCGTCGTCGAGGCGGCCGAGGTGCCGCTGGAGCGCCAACTCGGCCGCGAGATGGGCCTGGTCTGCTCCTCCCTGCACACCGATCACGGCGTCGCCCTGCTGTGCGGCACCGGCGTCGCCGAACTCCTCGGCGAGGACCGGGTCACCGGCGTACGGCTGGCGGACGGACGGGTGCTGCCCGCCGACGTCGTCGTGGTCGGCGTGGGTGTACGGCCCAACACCGACTGGCTCGCCGGCTCCGGGGTGCTGGTGGACGACGGCGTGGTGTGCGACGCCGGCTGCGCGACCACCGTCCCCGGCGTCGTGGCCGTCGGCGACGTGGCCCGCTGCCCCCACCCGTTCACCGGACGGCACGCCCGCGTCGAACACTGGAGCAACGCCACCGAGCAGGCGAAGACCGCCGCCCGCACCCTGCTGACCGGCGTGTCCGCGCCCGCCCCGCTCACCGCCCCGTACTTCTGGTCCGACCAGTACCGCACCCGCATCCAGCTCGCCGGGTACGTCGTCCCGGGCGCCGAGCCCGAGGTCGTCGAGGGCGATCTCGACAGCCGTACCTTCACGGCCGTCTACCGGTACGGGGGCGACCCCGTGGCGGTGCTCTCCCTCAACCAGCCGAAGTTCTTCAACCGACTCCGCCGCACGCTCGTCCCCGTCGCCGCGGCCGCCGTGTCCTGAGCGCCCCGCCCGGGAGCGTCCCGCCCTCACCTCCTCCCTCCGGAACCCGCACAGGAGACCGCTGATGACCCTCTTCAACCAGTCGCTGCACGACCTGGACCCCGAGGTCGCCGCCGCCGTCGACGCCGAGCTGCACCGCCAGCAGTCCACCCTGGAGATGATCGCGTCCGAGAACTTCGCCCCCGTCGCGGTTCTGGAGGCGCAGGGCTCGGTCCTCACCAACAAGTACGCCGAGGGCTACCCGGGCCGCCGCTACTACGGCGGCTGCGAGCACGTCGACGTCGCCGAGCAGATCGCCATCGACCGGGTGAAGGACCTGTTCGGCGCCGAGTACGCCAACGTGCAGCCGCACTCCGGCGCCTCCGCCAACCAGGCCGCGCTCTTCGCGCTGGCCCAGCCGGGCGACACCATCCTGGGTCTGGACCTGGCGCACGGCGGGCACCTCACCCACGGCATGAAGATCAACTTCTCGGGCAAGCAGTTCCACGTCGTGCCCTACCACGTGGACGACTCGGGTCTCGTCGACATGGACGAGGTCGAACAGCTGGCCAAGGCCCACAACCCCAAGGTGATCATCGCCGGTTGGTCGGCGTACCCGCGTCAGCTGGACTTCGCGGAGTTCCGCCGGATCGCCGACGAGGTCGGCGCCCACCTGTGGGTCGACATGGCGCACTTCGCGGGTCTGGTCGCGGCCGGGCTGCACCCGAACCCCGTGCCGTACGCCGACGTGGTCACCTCCACCACCCACAAGACCCTCGGCGGGCCGCGCGGCGGCATCATCCTGGCGAAGAAGGAGTTCGCGAAGAAGCTCAACTCGTCGGTGTTCCCGGGCTTCCAGGGCGGTCCGCTGGAGCACGTCATCGCGGCGAAGGCGGTGTCCTTCAAGGTCGCGGCGAGCGAGGAGTTCAAGGAGCGCCAGCGGCGCACGGTCGAGGGCGCGCGGATCCTGGCGGAGCGCCTGACGGCCCCGGATGCCCGTGAGGCCGGCGTCGACGTCCTGTCCGGCGGCACCGACGTGCACCTCATCCTCGTCGACCTGCGCGACTCCGAACTGGACGGGCAGCAGGCCGAGGACCGCCTGCACGAGGTCGGCATCACCGTCAACCGCAACGCCGTCCCCAACGACCCGCGCCCGCCGATGGTCACCTCCGGCCTGCGCATCGGCACGCCGGCCCTGGCCACCCGCGGCTTCACCGCCGAGGACTTCACCGAGGTCGCCGACGTCATCGCCGAGGCCCTCAAGCCGGCCTACGACGCCGAGGCCCTCAAGACCCGGGTCAAGGCACTCGCCGACAAGCACCCGCTCTACCCCGGTCTGTGACCGACAACCTCCCGCAGGGGGCGTGCCGTCACCGACCGGTACGTCCCCTCCGACTCCACGGAGCGTGGCGTGGCAATCAGCGTCTTCGACCTGTTCTCCATCGGCATCGGCCCGTCCAGCTCCCACACCGTGGGCCCGATGCGCGCCGCCGGGATGTTCGTCAGGCGGCTGAAGCAGGACGGGGCGCTGGCCCAGACCGCCGCCGTACGGGCGGAGTTGTTCGGCTCCCTCGGCGCCACCGGGCACGGCCACGGCACACCCAAGGCGGTCCTGCTCGGCCTGGAGGGCAACGAGCCGCACACCGTCGACGTCGGCCGGGCCGACCTGGACGTCGAGCGGATCCGCGCCACCGGGCGACTCCATCTCCTGGGCGCCGAGATCGGCCCCGCCCACGAGATCGGGTTCGACACCGCGACCGATCTGGTCCTGCACCGCAGGCGCTCACTGCCGTACCACGCCAACGGCATGATCCTCGTCGCGTACGACGCCGACGGGGCGCCGCTGTTGGAGAAGACGTACTACTCCGTCGGCGGCGGTTTCGTGGTCGACGAGGAAGCCGCCGGAGCGGACCGCATCAAGCTCGACGACACCGTGCTGCCCCACCCGTTCAGCACCGGCGACGAACTGCTGCGGCTCACCCGGGAGACCGGCCTGTCGATCTCCGCGCTGATGCTGGAGAACGAGAAGGCATGGCGCACCGAGGAGGAGATACGCGCGGGCCTGCTGGAGATCTGGCACGTCATGGAGGCGTGTATCGCGCGCGGTCTGGGCCGTGAGGGCATCCTCCCCGGCGGTCTGAAGGTCCGTCGCCGGGCAGCGGCGGCCGCGCGCGCCCTGCGCAGCGAGGGCGACCCGTTGGCCCGCGCGATGGAGTGGATCACGCTGTACGCGATGGCCGTGAACGAGGAGAACGCCGCCGGGGGCCGCGTGGTCACCGCGCCGACGAACGGCGCGGCCGGCATCATCCCCGCCGTCCTCCACTACTTCCTGGAGTTCGTGCCGGGCGCCGACGACGACGGCATCGTGCGGTTCCTGCTCGCCGCCGGCGCGATCGGCATGCTCTTCAAGGAGAACGCCTCCATCTCCGGCGCCGAGGTCGGCTGCCAGGGCGAGGTCGGCTCCGCCTGCTCCATGGCCGCCGGGGGCCTCGCCGAGGTCCTCGGCGGCAGCCCCGAACAGGTCGAGAACGCCGCCGAGATCGGCATGGAACACAACCTCGGCCTCACCTGCGACCCCGTCGGCGGCCTCGTCCAGATCCCCTGCATCGAACGCAACGGCATGGCCGCGGTGAAGGCCGTCACCGCCGCGCGCATGGCGCTGCGCGGCGACGGCCGGCACCACGTCTCCCTCGACAAGGTCATCAAGACCATGAAGGAGACCGGCGCCGACATGAAGGTCAAGTACAAGGAGACCGCCCGCGGCGGCCTCGCCGTCAACGTCATCGAGTGCTGAGCGGCCTCGGGTGAGAACGCGGGAAGGCGCCCCGCGAGTCTTCACGCGGTCGGCGTGGGGAGTTCACCTCTTCGCCCACCCCCGCGGCGATGGGTTGGTAAGGCTTGCCTTATATTTTGATCGTTCCGCCCTCCGCAAGACAGGACCACCATGCGCACCACCCCCCGCCGCCTCCTGGCAGCCCTCACCCTCACCCCGCTGCTGGCCGGTTGCTTCGCCGGAGGCGAGGAGGGGGCCGGCGCGAGCGGCGGGTCCGGAGGCGGGGGCCGCCTGCGGATAGCGCTCGCCGTGCCGCCGGTGCAGGCTCTGTCGCCGTACAGCAACGACGCCACCGTGCTCAGCAAGCTCTCCGTCGCCGAAGGCCTCACCGCCCTGGACCGGAACGGTGCCGCCGCCCCCGCCCTGGCCAAGTCCTGGACCCGCGAGAACGACACGACCTGGGTCTTCGAGTTGCGCGAGGCCACGTTCCAGGACGGCACCGACGTCACCGCCGAGTCGGTCGTCAACGCCCTCGACCACGCGAACGAGGCCGAGACCAAGCCCCGCGTACTGAGCGACGTGTCGCTCACCGCCGAGGCCGACGACGCCGACACCGTCACCATCACCACCAAGACCGCCGACCCGGTCCTCCCGCTGCGGCTGGCCAGCCCCGCCCTCGGCATCCTCGCCGAGAAGGCGTACGCCGACGACGGCACCGTCAGCCCCGTCGGCACCGGCACCGGCCCCTTCGAGATCACCCGGCTCACCGGCAAGACGAAGGCCGCGCTCAGCCGTTACGACGGGTACTGGGGCGGCAAGGCCAAGGCGTCCGGGATCGACGTCACCTGGATCGCCGACGGCACCGCCCGCGCCAACGCCCTGCGCGGCGGCGACGTCGACATAGCCGAGTGGATCCCCACCGCCCAGGCCAAGCTCCTCGACGAGAACACCCGGCACGAAGTGCCCTCCGTGCGCACCGACAGCCTCGTCCTCAACACCGGCAGCGGCCTGTTCACCGACGCCGGTCTGCGCGCCGCCGCCCGTGAGGCGGTGGACGGCGAGGTCCTCGTCGACTCCGTCTTCGACGGCTACGCCGACCCCGCGCAGGGCCTGTTCGGGCCGGCCGTCCCCTGGGCCGCCGACCGGCGGGTCGAGGTGACCGGCCGGGCGAAGGCCGCGACCACCGCACAGGTGAAGGCCGAGACGAAGGGCAGGACCCTGCGCCTGGCCACGTACACCAACCGCGCCGAACTCCCCGAGGCCGCCACCGTCCTCCAACAGCAGCTGGAGAAGGCCGGGTTCACGGTGAAGCAGGACGTGCGCGAGTACACCCAGATGGAGGCCGACCTCCTCGCGGGCGAGTACGACGCCCTCGTCTTCTCCCGGGTCACGCTCCTCGACACCGGCGACGCGGTCGCCTACCTCGCCAGCGACTACACCGGCGACGGCGTCTACAACATCGCCGGCCTGAAGGACGCCGCGGTCGACCGGGCCGTCGCGTCCGCCGCCGGGGAGGGCGACACGGCCGAGCGGCAGAAGAAGGTCATGCGGGCCGAGGCGGAGATCCTGCGCACCGACGCCGTCGTGCCCCTGGTCCACGAGAAGGTCGTCCAGGGCATCTCCGCCGATGTCGAGGGCGTCCTCCTCGACCCCCGTGAGCGTTCGCTGGTCGACGTCGACACCCGGCTGAAGTAGCCGCCGATGAGCAGCACGTCGACGGCCGGTGTCCACGGCCCGCCCACGCGATGGCGGGCGGGCGCCGGCCGCCTCGCCGCCGGAACGGCCCTCCTGACGGCCGTGGCCTTCCTGCCGTGGCTGTCCGGCGTCGACCCCGCCCTGACCGTGCTGCGCGCCCGCGCCGCCGACCAGGACCCCACCCCGGCCCAGCTGTCCGCCGTACGCGAGCAACTGGGCCTGGACGAGGGGCCGTTCGCCCATCTCGGACACTGGCTGAGCGGACTGGCGCACGGGGACGCGGGCACCTCCTGGGTGTCGGGCGATCCGGTACTGCCCCAGGTGACGACGGCCCTCGCGGTCTCCGTCACGCTGATGCTCGGCGCCCTGGTGGTCACGATCGCCGTGGCCGCGGCGGTCTGCGCCCGCACCCTCCACCTCGGATCCCGGCGAAGGCTGCGCCACAAGCGGGCGGGCACCGCGGCCGCCGTGCCGGCCGCCCTGCCCAAGTTCCTGCTCGCCTCGTTGCTCGCGACGGTCTTCGGGGTGTGGCTGGGCTGGTTCCCGTCCCAGGGCTGGGAGGGACCGCGATCGATGGTGCTGCCCGCTCTCGCCCTCGGCATCCCCTCCGGCGCCATGATCGGCGGGCTGCTCGACCAGGCCCTGCCCGCCGCCTTCAACGAACCCTGGGCACGCACCTGGCGCGCCTACGGCTGCTCGGGCGGCCGCATCGCCCGCACGGCACTGCGCACCGCCCTCGCCGGTGTGCTCCCGCAGCTCCTGCCGACCGTCGTCGCCCTGGTCGGCGGCGCGGTCGCGGTCGAGAAGATCTTCAACATCCCGGGACTCGGCCGTCTCTCGCTGGACGCGGCCACCGCCCAGGACATGCCGCCGCTCCAGACGGCGACCCTGACCCTGGTGCTGCTCGGCGTCTGCGCCGGCCTCCTGATCCAGGTCCTGCGGCACGCCCTGCTCGGTCCCGCCCTGCGGGACGGTGCCCTGCCCGCCCTGCACCCGCCCAGGCTCCCGCGCTCACGCTCGCTGCCCTGGATCGTCGGACTCTGTGCCACGACCCTCCTCGCCGTGGTCGTGGCCGGCCTCCTGCGGGACCCGTCGCACGTCGAGACGACGGCGAGGCTGCTGTCCCCGTCCCTCGCGCACCCTCTCGGCACCGACTCGCTCGGCCGCGACCTGCTGGCCCGGCTGGGTCACGGAGCCCTCCGTACGGTCGGTGTGGCGCTCGCGGTCACGGTGGTCAGTGCCGTCGTCGGCCTGGTGATCGGCACGACCGCCCAGCTGGGGGCGGGCCTGACCGAAGTGGTCTCGACGATGCCGGCCGTCCTCGCCGGACTGCTCACCACCGCCGTGACCGGCCCGTCGGTCTGGGGCGCCGCGTGCGCGGTGTGCGTGGTGGCCTGGACACCGTACGCCGCCCAGTCCGCCGCCCTGCTGGAACAGGAACGGGCCAGCGGCCACCTCCTCGCGTCGATCTCCTTCGGCGCGGGCCCCACCTACCTGCTCCGCCACCACCTGCTGCCCGCCGTCCTGCCGGCCCTGGTGCGCAACGCCCTGCTCCGCCTGCCCACCACGGTCCTCGTCCTCGCCTCCCTCGGCTTCCTCGGCCTGGGCGAACAGCCGCCCACTCCCGAGTGGGGCCGCCTCCTCTCGGAGAACCAGCCCTACGCGGAACTGGCCCCCTGGACCGTCATGGGCCCGTCCGCCGCCCTCGTCCTCCTCTCGGTCCTCTCCATCTCCACCACGACCTGGAGCCGCGGCCGGCCCCGGGGCGCGGCCGGGGTCACGGCTTCCGCGCCACCGCCCCCAACTGCGGTACGACCGTAGGCTCGTCACCGGGGTCGGGACGCCACAGCGAGCACGGGACGAGGCCCGGCTCCAGGAGGGTGAGGCCGTCGAAGTACCGGGCGACCTCCGCGCCGCCGCGCGCGGTGACCGGTGGCTTGGCGTGCGCGTTCCAGAACTCCATGGCTTCCAGCTGGAGTTCGCCGCCGAACTCCGGCTCGGTGGTGGGGTGCGTCAGCACGAGGAAGCTGCCGGGGGCGAGCGGTTCGAGGAGCCGGTGGCACATGGCGCGGGCCTCGGCGTCGTCGAGGACGAAGTTGAGGATGCCGAGCAGCATCAGCGCGACGGGCTCGCCGAAGTCGAGGGTCTCCCCGGCGACGCGCAGGATCGTGTCCGGGTCATGGGCGTCGGCGTCGATGTAGGCCGCGGCGCCTTCCTCGGTGCTGGTCAGCCGGGTGCGGGCGTACGCGAGCACGATGGGGTCGTTGTCGACGTACACGATCCTCGACGAGGGTGCGACGCGCTGGGCGATCTCGTGGGTGTTCTCCAGTGCGGGCAGCCCCGTGCCGATGTCGAGGAACTGGCGTATGCCCCGCTCCTCGGCCAGATGGCGCACCGCGCGGACGAGGAACCGCCGGTCGGCGGAGGCGATGTGGCGGATGACGGGGATCAGTCCGGCGACGTGGTCCCCGACCTGCCGGTCGACCTCGTAGTTGTCCGTGCCGCCCTGCCAGTAATTCCAGACGCGGGCGTTGTGCGCGGTCGTGGTGTCCGGGAGTTCGCGTGCGGTGTCGGCGGCCTGGTTCTCGCTCACGTGGTCCTCTCCTGGCACGCCCAAGGATCCGATGACGGTGGGCAGTTGGGGCCCGTGTGGCGTGACATGGCGTCATTGTGCCGCCGCCCTTCGGCTGGTGTTCGTGCACACCCCTAGACATCCGATGTATTTACCGGCAACGATGATCGCGGCCCCGACCGAGGTCGATGTGGCTGCGCAACTGCCGTGAAAGAGCCGATGAATGGCCGGGAGATCTCACAGTGATCGATGAAGCTCAGCCGCAGAGACGAAGCCTCCTCAAGTTCGGTGGGGCACTCGCCTTCGCACCTCTGGCCACCGGGCTGACGGGCACCACCGCCACGGCACAGCCGGCCGCCGGGAGCCGAGCCTCGGAGGCCGTCCGGTGGCCGACCCTGTCGCGTGACGCCCTGCGCTACACCGTCCCCGCCACGAACTGGGAGGCGCAGGCCCTGCCGATCGGCAACGGCAGGCTCGGCGCCATGCTCTTCGCCGATCCCCACGAGGAGCGCATCCAGTTCAACGAACAGAGCCTGTGGGGCGGGCTGAACGACTACGACAACGCCCTCGCCGGAAAGCCGGACAGCGACTTCGACACCGGCATGAACGGCTTCGGCTCGTACCGGGACTTCGGCGACCTCACGGTCACCTTCGCCGCCGCGCCCAGGGCCAGGGTCACGGCGCCGGGCGGACCGTACAACAGCTCACCGTCGGAGGGGGTCGACAAGTCCCACGACGGCGAGACGGGCACCAAGTGGTGCATCGACCGGCCCGGCGCGAAGGTGCGGTGGCAGGTCGAGCTGCCCGCTCCCGTGGAGGTCGCCTCGTACCGTCTGACGAGCGCCAACGACGTGCCGCAACGCGACCCGCAGGAGTGGACGCTCTCCGGTTCCACCGACGGCGAGGCCTGGACCGTGCTGGACAGCCGCACCCTCGCGGCGCCCTTCGAGAGCCGCTTCCAGACCAAGCGGTTCGACTGCGCGGACCCGGCGGCCTACCGCTTCTACCGGTTCGACTTCGTCCCCAAGGCGGGCGTCAGCCACTTCCAGGTCGCCGAGATCGGCCTGACGGGCGTCGACCTCGGCGCGTCCGGGGCGGTGTACGTGTCGTCGCCGGGCGGACGCTCCGGCGGGTCGTCCCAGGACGCAGGCCCTGCCTCCGGCGCCCGGTCCACGGACGTCTCCCGTTCGGTGGACCGGGACCCGGCCACCGTCTGGCGGGTCACGGGCACCTCACCCGAGCTGGTCTGGCAGGCCGACCTGCCCCGCGCCGTCGCCCTCACCTCGTACACCCTGACCGCGGCCCCGAACCGCCCGCGGGAGGACCCCCGGCAGTGGACGCTGGAGGCGTCGAAGGACGGCAGCACCTGGACGACCCTCGACACCCGGCGGTACGGCACGCCGTTCGCCGACCGGGGCGAGACCCGCACCTTCCGGTTCACCAACACCACCGCCTACCGCGTCTACCGGCTCACCCTGACCCCCGACTCCGCCGCCGACGGCTGCCAGATCGCCGAGATCGCCCTGGCGAACGAGGACTTCGACACGCGCACCCGGCCCGTGGTCGTCGACTACCGGCGCGCCCTCGACTTCGTGGACGGCGTCCACGTCACCCGCTTCGGCGCACCGGGGCAGCGCGTCGTCCGGGAGGCCTTCGCAAGCCGCGCCGCCGACGTCATGGTCTTCCGGTACACGACGGAGGCGGCCGAAGGGCTCTCGGGGGCGATCTCACTGACCTCCGGTCAGGAACAGGCCCCGACGACCGTGGACGCCCGCGCACGGCGGATCGCCTTCAGCGGTGTCATGGGCAACGGCCTCAAGCACGCGTGCACCGTCCGTGCCGTGCACACCGACGGAGACTTCACCGCCGACGGGTCGGTGCTCCGGTTCAGCGGATGCACGACGCTGACGCTGCTCCTGGACGCCCGCACCGACTACCGGCTCGACGCAGCCGCCGGGTGGCGCGGAGCCGATCCGCAGGCGGCGATCGACCGGGCGCTCGACAAGGCCGCCGCCCGCTCCTACACCGCACTGCGCAAACGGCACACCACCGACACGCGCGCCCTGATGAACCGGGTCTCGGTCGACTGGGGCACCTCCGAGGACGCCGTCGTCGCGCTGCCGACCGACGCCCGGCTGGCCCGCTACGCGGCGGGCGGGGAGGACCCGACCCTCGAACAGACGATGTTCGACTACGGCCGCTACCTGCTGATCAGTTCCTCCCGCCCGAAGGGCCTGCCCGCCAACCTCCAGGGCCTGTGGAACGACAGCAACCAGCCTGCCTGGGCCGCCGACTACCACACCAACATCAACATCCAGATGAACTACTGGGGCGCGGAGACGACGAACCTGCCCGAGTGCCACGAGGCACTCGTCGGGTTCATCGAGCAGGTCGCGGTGCCCAGCCGGGTCGCCACCCGCAACGCCTTCGGCGCGGACACCCGCGGCTGGACCGCCCGCACCAGCCAGAGCATCTTCGGCGGCAACGCCTGGGAGTGGAACACCGTCGCCAGCGCCTGGTACGCCCAACACCTCTACGAACACTGGGCGTTCACCCAGGACCTGACATATCTGCGCGACCTCGCCCACCCGATGATCAAGGAGATCTGCCAGTTCTGGGAGGACCACCTCAAAGAACGCGCGGACGGCCTCCTCGTCGCGCCGAACGGCTGGTCCCCGGAGCACGGGCCCCGCGAGGACGGCGTCATGTACGACCAGCAGATCATCTGGGACCTGTTCCAGAACTACCTCGACTGCGAGGCGGTCCTCGACGCGGACCCCGCCTACCGGGACAAGGTAGCGGACATGCAGGCCCGTCTGGCGCCGAACAAGATCGGCAAGTGGGGCCAACTGCAGGAGTGGCAGGAGGACATCGACAGCCCCACCGACATCCACCGCCACACCTCACACCTCTTCGCGGTCTACCCCGGTCGCCAGATCACCCCGAAGACGCCCGACTTCGCCGCCGCCGCCCTCGTCTCCCTCAAGGCCCGATGCGGCGAGAAGGAAGGCGTCCCGTTCACCGCCGCGACGGTGTCGGGCGACAGCCGCCGCTCCTGGACCTGGCCCTGGCGTGCGGCCCTCTTCGCCCGCCTCGGCGACGGGCACCGCGCCCGGATCATGCTGCGCGGACTGTTGACCTACAACACGCTGCCCAACCTGTTCTGCAACCACCCGCCCTTCCAGATGGACGGCAACTTCGGCATCTCCGGAGCCGTCGCGGAGATGCTCCTGCAGAGCCACGACGGAAGCATCCACCTGCTGCCCGCCCTGCCCGACGCCTGGAAGGCCAAGGGCTCCTTCACCGGCCTGCGCGCCCGCGGCGGCTACGAGGTGAGCTGCGAGTGGCGCGACGGGAAGGTCACGTCGTACGAGATCGTGGGCGACCGGGCGCGGAACCGGAACAAGGTCACCGTCCGGGTGAACGGCACCGACCTCAGGGTGAGACCGCGCAGGCCCTGACGGTCACGCGGGCTTGGCGGCGGCATCGACCGGGGTGTCGGTGTCGTCCGCCTCGCTCCGCGCCATGTGCAGAAAACGCCGGATCGCCTCGACCGACATGTCGAGCGCCTCGGACGCCGACTGCTCGTCACCGAACACCTGCACCGCCTCGGTGACGGCCACGGCGAGCTCGGCCTCCGCCTTGCGGACCTTGCCCTCCGCCTTGTCCACGGTGTCGACGACCGACAACTGGCGGCGCTGCTTCTCCTGAAGCCGCTGTTTACGGGAGAGGGTTCTGTCAACGTTCTGCACAGTCATGCCCAAGATCATAAGGGCCTGGGCATGCCCCCAACTCCTGGGCGTGGGACCCTTCCCCGGTCACCTCTGAACCCGCGGGTGCGCCCGCAGGGGGCGGACTCCACCCCGGGAAAGGGATCATGCGTTCTCTGACGTTCGTCTACGGCACGGGGCGCAGCGGCTCGACCGCGCTCTCGCGCATCCTCAACGCCCACCCCGACGTACTGAGCCTGAACGAGTACATGGCCTCGGTGGGTGACGCCTCCTTCCCCACGGGGCAGGTGAGCGGCGGGGAGTTCTGGCAGACGCTCTCCCGGCCCGCGCCGCATTTCGAGCGCATGACCCGCAGCGGGCTGCCGCTGCCGGAGTTCCTCCACACCCGAGTCCCCGGCCGGTACGCGGCGTCCACGTCGGGCATCCCCGCGCTCTCCCTGATGGTGCTGCCCCACCTCACCGACGACCCGGACGCGCTCCTCGACGAACTCGGCGCGACCGTGGTCCGGTGGCCGGAACGCCCCGCCGCCGAGCACCACCGGGCCCTGTTCGGTCTGCTCTGCGCCCGGTTCGGACGCACCGCCGTCGTCGAGCGCTCCGGCTACTCGACCGGCTGGGCACCGGGGCTGCGGGCGACCTTCCCCGAGGCCAGGTTCGTGCACATGTTCCGCGACGGCCCGGACTGCGCCCTGTCCATGAGCCGCCACCCCGGGTACCGCACGATCTGCCTGCTCCGTGAGATCAGGACCCGCTCCGGTGTCGACAGCCTCGCCGATCTGACCCCCGATCACGTCCGCGCGTTGCCCCCCGACCTGGCACCCCTGCTCGACGACCGCTTCGACCCCTCCCTCGTACGCGACCGTCCCATCCCCCTGCGGACCTTCGGCACTCTGTGGTCCGAACTCGTCACCGAGGGAACGGAGTTCCTCCGCCTGCTCCCCGAAGACCGGCGCGCCACCCTCTCCTACGAGGGCCTCCTGGACCACCCCGCCGAAGAGCTGACCCGCCTGGCCCGGTTCATCGGCGTGGCCCCCGACCCCCAGTGGCTGCACGCCGGATCGGCCCTGCTCGACCACGGCCGACGAGGCTCCGCCGCCACCCTGCCCGCCACCGAACGCGCGGCCCTGCGCGACGCCTGTGCCCCGGGAACCCGCGCCTTGGTGTCATAGCGTTCACCCGCTGTCGATTGCAACGCGCTGGCGCGATGTGTTGCGTTGATAGCCTGCTCGTTGCAACGAAATCACGCAGTTGACCTGCCCCTATAGCTATATCGCGCAATAACTACGTTGCCGAACCTATGAACGCAACGTAGCGTTTCCGTATCGAGAAACGGTGCGCGATCGCGAGGGGGCAGGTCATGGGGACAGCGCACAGCCGACGGCAGGCGGCGCCCGGCGCAGGCGCGGCCTTCGCCCGCTTCGTGCTCTGCGGCGGGGGAGTGGGCCTCGCCTCCAGCTTCGCCGTGGGGGCTCTCGCCTCCTGGGTCCCCTGGATCCTGGCCAACGCCTTGGTCACGGCAGCGTCCACGCTGCTCGCCACCGAGTTGCACGCCCGCTTCACCTTCGGCGCGGGTGGGCGCGCGACCTGGCGTCAGCACGCGCAGTCGGCCGGCTCCGCGGCGGCGGCGTACGCGGTGACCTGTGGGGCGATGGTCGTCCTGCACCTCCTGGTGGCGGCGCCCGGGGCGATGCTCGAACAGGCCGTCTACCTGTCGGCCTCCGCCCTCGCCGGCGTCGCCCGGTTCGCGGTGCTGCGCCTCGTCGTCTTCGCCCGCGACCGCTCGCGACCGGGTCGGACCCGCTCGCGAGCGGACGCGGGCGTCGGGTCGCGCACAGCGGAAGGCCCGCGTCGCGTCGCCCCCGCTCACCCGGCCGGATGGAATCGCTGCAGCCGGGCGAGTGCAATGCGACGGCGGGCATCCGTCCGCGTGTGCGAAGGGCGGAAGGCTGTCGCACATGCTCACACCACACGCGCGACCAGCGTGGCGGCGACACGGTGAACGCCCCCGCCGGCCCTTCCCGGCCCGGGCCGGCACCGTCGCCGCCGCCGTCCTGGCACTCCTGCTCTCCTTCCCCGGCACCGCCACCGCGGCTCCGGGCGACCTCGATCCCACCTTCAGCGGCGACGGCAGGGTGCTCACCGGCTTCGCCGACGACGATCACGCAGGCGACGTGGCCGTACAGCCCGACGGGAAGATCGTGTCGGTCGGCGCCTCCGCCGACTACTCCGTGACGGAGAGCCACTTCGCCCTGACCCGGCACAACCCCGACGGCACCCCCGACACCGGGTTCGACGGCGACGGCCGGGTCACGACCCCGATCAACAACATGGGCCCCGACTTCCAGTGGAGCGAGGCCAACGCCGTGACGCTCCAGCCCGACGGCAAGATCGTCGTGGCGGGCATGAGCTGGCGGGAGTACGAGAACTGCTGCTGGTTCGTGGTGGCCCGCTACGACGCCGACGGCACGCTGGACGACACCTTCAGCGGCGACGGCAGGGTCTTCGCCGACATCGGCGGCCCCACCGAGGCCCTCGACGTGGCGATCGACGCCGACGGCAGGATCGTGGCGGCCGGCTACAGCGGGGGATTCGTCGCAGCGGCCCGCTTCGACGCCCAGGGCACCCCCGACACCTCGTTCGGCGGCGACGGCGTGGTGACCGTCGACCCGACACCCAACACCCAGGAGGCGGGCGGCGACGCCCGCAGCCTGGCGCTCCAGTCCGACGGGAAGATCGTCGTCGGGGGCGAGGTGGGATCGACCAGCTTCGACTTCCTGCTGATGCGCCTCAACGCCGACGGCACCGTGGACAACGGCTTCGGCACCGCCGGCATCGTCCGCACCGACTTCGGCGCCTACGACGGAGTGCGGTCACTGGCGATCCAGCCCGACGGCAGGATCGTCGCCGGCGGCTCCAGCGACGACCGGGTCGCCCTGGCCCGCTACACCACCAACGGCACGCTCGACACGAGCTTCGACGGGGACGGCCGGGTCCTCACGCCCGGCGCGTTCGCCTACGACATGGCGCTCCAGTCGGACGGACGGATCGTCACCGCCGGTGGCACGAACGGCGACTTCGCCGTGCTGCGCCACAACCCCGACGGCAGCCAGGACAGCGGCTTCGGCACCGGGGGCGTCGCGACCGCCGACTTCGGCGGCAGCGACAGTGCCCGCGGGGTGACCCTCCAGACCGACGGCAGGATCGTCGCCGCGGGCGGGGGCGGACCGAACGCCGACTTCGCCCTGGCCCGCTTCGAGGGCGGCGGCACCGTCCCGCCGCCCCCGACCGGCGTCGACCTGTCGGTGACGAAGTCCGGCCCCACCACGGCCGCCATCGGTGACCGTCCCACCTACACCGTGCGAGTGACCAACAACAGCACCACGACCTCCGCCACCAACGTCTCCCTGTCCGACACGCTCAGCGGAGTCGCCGCCTCGGTCGTCTCGGCGACCACCACCTCGGGCACCTGCACCACGACGGCGACCGCCGCGAACTGTTCCCTGGGCACCCTCGCCCCCGGAGCGGCCGCCACGGTGACGGTCGCCGCCGAACCCCGGGCCACCGGCACCCTCACCGACCGGGCCACGGCCGGCGCCACCCAGACCGACCCGAACACCGGCAACAACACCGCCACGGCGACCACCACGGTCAACAACTCCCGTGGCTGCACCCGTATCGGCACCAGCGGCAACGACAGCATCACCGGCACCTTCGGCAACGACGTGATCTGCGCCCTCGGCGGCGACGACACCGTGAACGCGGGCTCCGGCAACGACACCGTCCACGGCGGTCACGGCAACGACCGCGTCGACGGAGGCAACGGCAACGACACCCTCAACGCGGGGCCCGGCACCGACAACCTGATCGGCAACTTCGGCACCGACAACCTCAACACGGTCGACCAGGTCTCCGGCAACGACACCGCCAACGGCGGCCCCAACACGGACACCTGCACCACGGACGCGGGCGACATCCGCGTCAGCTGCCCCTGACCCGCCCCTCGTCCTCCGGGCCCCGCGCATCGCCGTGCGGGGCCCGGAGCAGTGCCTCCAGCGGGTACGGGGTCGCCCGGCTCTCGTGGCGGAAGCGGTCGTAGAAGTCCCCCATCACCGCGGCGACCGGCGCGTGCCGGGCCAGGATCGCCCTGATCGTCTCGGGGGCGTCCGCCGGGAGCTCTCCCCGGGCGCAGGCGCGCACGAACTCCTTACGTTCCGCCGGGGCGTACCCGTACAGGGCGACGGCCAGCCAGTTCACCAGGTGGGTGACGGAGTAGCACCGGTCGTAGGTGCGGTGCGCGTCGTAGAACTCCGCCTCCCCCGGGGCGAGTTCGAAGCTCGACGCGAGTGAGAGGCCGTAGTCGGCGAAGTAGAGTTGGCGGCCGTCGGTCAGGATGTTCTGGAAGTGCGCGTCGAAGTGCAGCAGCCCGCGGTCGTTCATGAACGACACGCCGGCTTCCAACTCCTCCTCCACCATGGCACAGGCCCGCTCGGCCGCCTCGCCACCGGCCTCGATCCGGGCGCCCAGCCAGTCGTGCAGGTTCTGCGGGATGTACTCCAGGAACAGCGCGAGGCTCGCCGAGGAGTGCCGCAGTTCCTCGATCCGGCGACGTATCCCCGAGCCGCCGCCCCAGTAGGCCACGGCCCGTTCCACGTCGGCCAGTTCCTCGGGGAGCGGCCGACCGTCATCGGGGAGGACACGCCAGTGATACATCAGGGGGAAGCCTTCGTGCTCGCCCGCGACCACCCAGTCCGTCGTCATGGTGTGCACGGCCAGCTCCCGCCAGGCCCCGAACCCCGGCCCGCCGACGCTGCCCACGCCGTACTGGCAGTGGACCGGCAGCCCGAAAAGGTTCGCCGTGGAGTGGGCGTGCTCCGGGCGTCGTTCGAGATCGGTCAGGCGGACCTGCTTGACGAAGACCGGTGTTCCGTCGACGTCCAGCAGGAACGACGTGCCGCCGATGCCGGTGCCGAGTGGGGCGGCGGTGTCGACCAGCTCCCGCAGTTCACGGTCGCCGCACCGCGCCAGCGTCGCGGAGACGGTGCGGTGCGTGGTCAGGCGGGTGTCGCGGGGCATGGCTAGGTCCGGTCCAGGCCGGCGAGGCGTAGCGCTCTGGTCATGGCGGGGCGGTCCAGTTCACGCCAGTCGGGTTCATTGACGAGCGACATCAGCAGGTCCGGCGTGAGCCGGTAGCCCTCGGCGTGCGCCAGCAGTGTCTCGGCGTCCTGGGTGGACAGGGCGCCGTGGTCCTCGTCGGCGATCGTCCTGAGCACGTCCTTGCGGTCGACGAAGCGGCTCATACCGCAGTCGAGCCCGTCGTCGTGGAGGGTCGCCGGGTAGGGAGCGCGAGCCCACGCGCCGTCCTCGAACCAGTAGACACAGCCCAGTTGATTGCCCGACAGCAGATCCCGGAGCTCCTCGTGGGGAAGCCAGTCGGGGGCGCCGGCGAGCATGTCGATCGGCGGCTCGTGCCACTTGACCCCGCTCGACTCGTCCTCGCCGAAGAGCACGTACCGCCCCGCACCGCGCGGCGCGAAGCCCCACCAGGTGCAGCCGCAGTCGTCCAGGTGGAGCCCCTCGTCGTCCACCCAGGTCCCCACGCGGTGGTGACGCTCCTCCTCGTCCGCGGTGGTCGCCTCCAGCACGGCGATCAAGGCCCACCGCGCCCACAGCACGTCCGCGGTCGGCAGATCCCCGCCCAGCCCGGGCCGGTTGATATCCATGTCCTGTCCTCCGGCCTCGACATCACCAGGTCGACCATGATCGGAGCAAGACTCTCATAGGCAGAACAGGCCGACGGATTGACGGATTCGTCTCCACCCCGGCCGGGCAGTGAACCGCTACTGTCATGAGCACGACTAACCTTCCCCCACAAGGAGGTCGATCATGCACATCCGTACGCTGACCGGCGGCCTGACAGCGGCCCTGATGGTGTCCCTGTCCCTGTCCCTCACCGGCGGCCAGGCCGTCGCCGCCGCCCCCGACGCGGCCGACGCCCGCCTGGCCGCCCGTGTCCTCACCTACGACGCGGGCGGCTCCGCCGAGTTCAGGAGCGCCGTCGACCGGGGCGCGGCGATCTGGAACGAGAGCGTCGACGCCGTCGAACTACGGCCGGCGGCGGCCGGGCAACGCGCCAACATCCGGGTCCTCGCGGACAACGGCTGGCCGCGCGCCCAGACCACCACCCTGGGCAACGGCACCGTCTACATCGGGCGCCAGGCCGTCCAGCAGGGCTACGACACGATCAGGATCTCCGCCCACGAACTCGGGCACATCCTGGGCCTGCCCGACCGCAAGCCCGGACCGTGCTCCAGCCTGATGTCCGGCTCCACCGCCGGCACCGCGTGCACGAACCCGTACCCGAACGCGGCGGAGAAGGCGGAGGTCGAGGGCAACTTCGGCGGCCTGCTCGCCGACCGGACCCCGGCGACGTTCCCCGCGACGATCGTGGACTGACCCGCACGACCGCTGCCCGGCCGACCGGCCAAGTCCGCCTGGCCGGCCGAGTCCGGCCGACCGATCGAGTCCGCCTGGCCGGGCAGCGGGGTCGTTCCGGTGAGGTCGAGAACGCGTCGACTTTCGACCGGACGTGTGCGGATCCAGCGGATTCCGGCTCAACGGCCCCTGGGGCGGCCTATGTTCACGGCGACGACCACGTCTTCCCCGCCTTGCAGGAGGCCCGCATGCGCCGCACGTTCCGTACCGTCGTCGCCGCCGCGGTGACGGCCGCCGCCCTCGTGGCGGGCGGCACCGCGCACGCCACGCCGGCGGGACCGGGGGTCACCGGCCGTGTGCTCAGCCGGACCACCGCGAACGGCACCGACTACATCCTGCGGGAGGTCACCATCCCGCCCGGCCAGGCCACCGGCTGGCACTACCACGACGGACCGCTCTACGGCGTCGTGAAGGAGGGCACCCTCAGCCACTACGACTCCACCTGCGAGACCGACGGCGTCTACCGCGCCGGCGACCGCATCCAGGAACCGGCCGGCCCGGACTACGTCCACATCGGCCGCAACCTGGGCGACACCCCGCTCGTGCTGGTCGTCCTCTACGTCCTGCCCCAAGGAGCCCCGTTCTCCGAGGACGCCCCGAACCCGGGCTGCTCCTTCGAGTGACCCCGGTCAGGCGCGGCGGCCGACGGCGACATAGGTGTTGCCGAAGAACCGCAGGCCGCTCAGGTCCTGTCCGACGTCCGTGAACGCGTCGTCCCAGCGGGCGATGTCCTCCGGGGTGACGAGGCCCTCGGAGAGCAGGGCGTCACGGGCCGCCCAGGCGGGACCGCGCATGCCGGGCGGGGGCGTCATGACGTTGATGTGGCCCTCGTAGGCGATGACGTCGAGCCCTGCCGAGGTGAGGAGTTCGTCCAGCCGGGTCCCGACGGCGAGATCGTTGCCCCGGCGACGGTGCAGTTCGCGGTAGCGCTCGTTCATCTCGTCGTACGCGGCGGGCGCGCCCCGCAACCGGAACCCGGTCGCGTCGACGTCGACCAGGTAGACCACGCCGCCGCCGGGCCTGGCCAGCTCGGCGAGATGGTCCACGATCGCCTGCTCCCGGCCACCGTTGTGGGCCAGCACATGACGGAGCATCACCACGTCGAAGGCGCCCTCGGCCAGCCCGGTGGCGTCGGCGGCCCCGGTGCCGGTGTGCACGCGGACGCCCGAGCGCTCGGCCAGCGCGGAGGCGACGGCCAGCGCGTCGGCGTCGCGGTCCACCGCCCACACGGAACCCTCGGGCCCGGCGATGTCCGCCAGCCGCACGGACAGCGCCCCCGGCCCGCATCCCACGTCCGCGATCCGCGCCCCGGGCGCCACCCCGGCCGCCGCCCACAACTCGCGCTCACGCCGCTCGGCCATGTCGGCCATCAGCCGGTAGCGCGCGATCTCCGAGTCGTCGAGGGTCAGTGAGTAGTCGGCCACCGCGGTTCCTCCCAGGTTCGTCGGTGGCTCATTGTGCGCGGTGCGACGCCCTCGTGGACCCTGCGGGACGCACACGGCGTTTCGTCCGTCGATCGGCCGGGCGGCGGGGCCGGATACGCCGTTGATCCGCTGGTCGTCCGCCCCGTAGGTTCGCCCGTATGACGAACGTACGGATCGGTGTGATGTACGACCGCGACTGGGCCCCGGAAGGACTGCCCGAGTTCGCGCGGAGGGCCGAGGCGCTCGGGGCGGACGACCTGTGGGTGGTGGAGGACCTCGGCTGGAACGGCGGCGTCTCGGCGGCGGCCGTCGCCCTCGGTGCCACGCACCGCCTGCGGGTGGGCATCGGCATCACTCCCGCCCCGCTGCGCAGCCCGGCACTGCTGGCGATGGAACTGGCCACGCTGGCCCGGGCGTTCCCCGGCCGTCTGGTCGCCGGTATCGGGCACGGCGTACGGGAATGGATGGTCCAGGTCGGTGTCGCGCCCCGCTCCCCGCTGGCGCTCCTGGAGGAGACGATCACCTCCGTCCGCGCGCTCCTGCGCGGTGAGCGCGTCGAACTGACGGGGCGTGAAGTGCGGCTGGACGGAGTGAAGTTGGTCCACCCGCCGACCGAGGTCCCGCCGGTCGTCGCGGGCGTGGTGCGCCCCCGCTCCCTGGAACTGTCCGGCCGCGTCGCCGACGGCACGCTGATCGCCGAGGGCCACGGGCCGCGCGACCTGGAACACACCCGCGAGCTGACCGCCAAGGGGGGCGCGACCGCCGACCACACCCTCACCGTCTTCGCCTTCGCGTGCGTCGGCGACGACCCCGACGAGGTCGCCCGCACCCTCCACCCGCACACCGAGGGCCACGGCGCCTGGCTGGGCCGCCCCCAGGAGGAGGTCTTCACCGTCTCCGGTGACGCCGGCGGGGCCGTCGACGCCGTCCACGCACTCGCGGCGGCCGGCGCCGACACGGTCGTCCTGCGCTTCGTGGGCGAGGACCCGCTGGGACAGCTGGAGGCCGTGCTCGCGGCCCGGCGAGAAGCCACCACCTGAGCGAGAAGCCACCACCCGAGCGTCGAGAAGCCACCACCTGAGCGAGAAGCCACCACCCGAGCGTCGAGAAGCCACCACCTGGGCGGCGAGATGCCACCACCTGAGCTTGGCCGGCTCCACTCCGTGACAGGGTCCCCGTCGGCTGTTTTTGATCCGCTCGGGCGGGGACCCGCCGCTCATGGTGCGAATCGGATACACGATGATGACCGAGCAGGCCGGCCCCCGTGACCTCGTCGACCACGTGGTGCGGGCGGAGGGCGCGGGGTTCGACTTCTCGGTGACCTCCGACCACTACTTCCCGTGGCTGCGCTCGCAGGGTCACTCACCGTACGCGTGGAGCGTGCTGGGCGCGGCCGCCCAGGCCACCTCGCGCATTCCGCTGATGACGTACGTGACCTGCCCGTCGTTCCGCTATCACCCGGCGGTGGTGGCGCAGAAGGCGGCGACGATGCAGCTGCTGTCCGAGGGGCGGTTCCGGCTGGGGCTCGGCTCCGGGGAGAACCTCAACGAACACGTGGTGGGCGGCGGTTGGCCGTCCGTGAACGTACGGCACGAGATGCTCGAGGAAGCGGTGGAGATCATCCGGGCGCTCTTCGACGGCGGCCATGTGAACCACCACGGCACGCACTACGACGTGGAGTCCGCCCGGCTCTGGGACCTGCCGGACGACCCTCCGCCGCTCGGCATCGCCGTCTCGGGCGAGCAGTCGTGCTCGCTCGCGGGCCGGCTCGGCGACCTGGTCATCGCCACGGAGCCCGAGGCCGGGCTGCTCCAGGCGTTCGACCGGCACGGCGGCACGGGCAAGCCGCGCGTGGGCCAGCTCCCGGTCTGCTACGACCCCGACCGCGACACGGCCGTCCGGCGCGCGCACGACCAGTTCCGCTGGTTCGGCGGCGGCTGGAAGGTCAACTCGGAACTTCCGCACCCGGACTCCTTCGCGGCGGCCACGCAGTACGTCACGCCCGACGACGTCGCCGCGTCCATCCCGTGCGGCGACGACCCCGAGGCGTTCGTCGAGGCCGTACGCCCGTACGTCGAGGCCGGGTTCACCGAGATCGCCCTGGTCCAGATCGGCGGCGAGTCCCAGCCCGCGTACCTCGACTGGTCGGAGAAGACCCTGCTGCCCGCCCTGCGCGACACCTTCGCCTGACCCTCCCGCCCGCGCGGTGTCGCCGGGCAGCGGCTACGTCCCCTCGCTCCCGCGCTCCGAGCCGGCCGACCGGTCCCCGTCCGCGGGCTCGGGGTCCTCACCCTGGTCGGCGGCGGCGGGACGCGCGGCCTTGGCGCCGCCCTTGAAGCGCTCCAGCGTGCGCGCCAACTGCTGGAACGGGGACACCGCCGGCTTCCCCGACGGCTGTGGCGCGACGGGAGCGGCCTCGGCGGACTCACGGTAGGCCGCGAGCGCCTCATGGGCGCGCTCGGTCGCCTCCCGGTACAGGTCCCGGGACGCGGTCATGGCCTCCAGCGCCTCGGCGTACATCGCCACCCGCTTCCGCTCCCGGGCGAGTTCCTCCTCGAGAGTGAGCAGGTGCCAGTCGTCCCGCAGCGCCGTGAGGGCCTCGTCGGCACCGTCCGGCAGCGGGCGCGACAGCGCGGCGAACCGCGTCACCGCCGCGACGAGGTCGACCGGCTCCGAACCGTCCAGGAACACCGTGCGTACGGCGAAGTCCTCGGCGTCGTAGCCGGACGGGGCCGGGGTGCCGGGCAGCACCACGGCACCTCCGCGCGGCACCTCCGCGTCGTAGTCGCGCAGCGCCCAGTTGACGACCCGTACCTGGTGCGGGGCGGCACGGTGCTCGACCACACGGTGGCGCAGACTCGGCGACAGCCAGCGCGCCAGGGGCAGTTGCCCGCGCTCGTCCGTGGTCATCGCCTCGTGGACGACGACATGGACGCACCATCCCCCGCGCCCGGCGTCCCGCAGCACACGCCGTACGTCCTTGTCGTCCTCGGGAAGGGCGTTGATCCTGCTCAGCGACAGGCCCGTGGCGGCGTCGTGGTCCCAGTCGCCGTACTCCGGCCAGAACCGGGTGACGGGGGACGGCCACGCCGGATCCCACGGCTGTTCCGCCTCGGCGATCAGGGTCCACTCCCGCCCGCCGCCGAGGTCGGGCGCGAGGCCGAGCCGGGCGCGGACGGTCACCTCGTCGGCGACCCGCCATCGGGCCTCGAAGACCCGCTCCGGGGACTCGCCCCCGGGGTCGGGGACTTCGAGGAAGTCGTCGATGACCTGACTGTCCTTGAGCTGCCGCAGAGTGCGACGGAGGACGTCCTCCGCGTCGGGTCCGATATGGCGGCCGCGAGCCGGCCACACCGTCGGGGGAGTCGTGGGACGAGCTGTGGGGGAGGTCGGCATGAGTCCATCGGGAAGCAGGGGCACGTGCGTCCACCAGTATCCCCGCCGCGACCCCGCGCAGATCACGGGGGGTCCCGCCACCGTTCCCGCGCCGGTCGCGACGGCCGCCGGCGACGGGGCTTCGAGCCGACCGTCCGGCCAGATCTGCCGCGGCACCGTCCCGAACGAAAAACCCGTTGGTCCGCCGTCGCCGAGCTGCGACGATGCCACCTGATTTCCCAGCGGAGGACGTTTGTTCGTTTTCGTGTGTGCGGGGTGCGGTGCCACGCTGACCTCCCCGCTGTCCCGGGTCGCTCTGCCGGCCCACGCCCATCAGATTTACGGCAACGGCATTCAGTTGCCGGTGCTGATGGAGCCGGGCACGTTCGCGGTGGAAGCGGAGCCCTCGGGCCCGCCATGGCGGAGGTGGGAGGAGATCGACCCGGACGAGGCGGCGGCCCGTGGCATCCACGCGCCGGTCGAAGCCCTGTCCGACGGCCCGCCCGGCGCGATCGTCATCGCCCCCGGGGACGTCTGCGGCACCCGGCTGATCCCGGAGAGGGCGGGCGGCTACTGCTGCGGTCTCGACGGGACCCACGGACCCAACATGGCCTGTGAGGCGTGCGGTCTGCCCGTGGCGAGCCGGATCGACGACTGTTCGCTCTGGCAGGCGGTGTGGCTCGCCCCGAACGCCGTGGACCGCCGCCGCGTCGGCGACGCCGTTCCGCCGCTGTCCTGGTCCGAGCTGATGGAGACGCCGCTGATCACGCCACCGTCCGAGCCGATCGCCACCTGGGGCGGGCGTGCGGGCGCGAGCCGCTGGTGGTCGTGGAGCCCGCAGTGGGTGGCGGCGGCCGGCCGGGCCCTCGCCCACCTGCTGGCGGCCTCGGGGCGTCGACCCGTCGCCGTCCCGGACGGCCCGACCGCGGAGGTGTTCCGACGTGCCCTCGACGCCCTGCTGCCCGCCGGCCCACCGGAGCTGCGCGCCGCCCTGGCGGGACCGGGCCGCCCCGCCGCCGACACCGACGCGGACCTCCTCCTCGTCCCGGTCCATCCACAGACGGGCGAGCTGTGGACACCGCCCTGCGAGAACGGCAGGTCCAATGGCAACGGCACGCCCGCCAGTGGCTCCGACGGGGCCGCCGCCGGACCCACCCCCGTGGCCCCCGCCGACCGCTCGGTGCCGCTCCCGTTCGGGATGTGGCGGTGGCTGGCCTTCCCCGAGCCGTCGCCGCCCGTCCCCACCTGGGGCGGCAGGAACGCCGAACTCCTCCGCGACTACCCGCCGGAACCACGCCCCCTCCACCCCTTCCGGATCGACTCGGGAGTCTTCCGGCACACCCTGGTCCGGCTCCCCGCCGCGCGCAGCCCGTGGCTCCGCGAGATCCTGGCCGACCTCATCCACCACATGCGTACCGGTGTCTTCTAGCTTGATCTTTAACCTGTGCGGCGGGGTCGTGGGTTCTCTGACTTCTTCGTTCGCTGTTTCGTAGTGCCGGGTTTGCGGACGGTGTGCACGTCGTGGCGCGGGGTGGGCCGGGTGTTCTTGCGTCCGGGTGGTCGTCCCGGGCCGGGTCGGGAGGGTTTCGGTGCTTGGGCGGGGCAGGCCGCCTGCGGGCGGAGGTGCCGAAAGTCGCGGCGGACGCGGGCAGGGGTGAGTCTGTTCGGCGGGCTCGGTTTCTCCCACGGCCGGCGCAGGTCGGCCGCCAGTGGGCGGGCCAGCCGCAGCTGGGTGTAGACGGCGAGGATCAGCCAGGTCCACCGGTCAGCCGCCTCAGGAGTACGGACCTTCGGGCAGGTCCAGCCCAGGGTCTGCTTGAACAGCCGGAAGGTGTGCTCGATATCGAAGCGTCGCAGGAAGACCTGCCAGAGCAGGTCGACCTGGGTGTCGGTCGCGTCGGTGCCCGACCACCACAGCCACACCGGCTTCGGCCTCGCGCCGCTGGGCAGGTACTCGACCTGCAGACGGATCACCGTGCCCTCGATGACTGGCAGAGCGCCCAGCTGGGAGACCCATGCGGAGCGGTGAGTCAGCCGGGGGTGGAGCCGGTCCCAGGCTCTGGCGATGGCTGTGCCATACAGACGGGTATCGGTCACGGTCGCCGCATCGGGAGTGTTCCAGGTGGCAGGGTTGCCGAAGACGAACTCGCCGCCGTGGCGGGGCGGACGGCCCCGGGTGCCCGGCTCTCGGGGCGGCGCCGCCCGGCGCAGGACCCGGTCCGAGCGCATCCGGCCCAGCACCTGCACCGGCAGATCCTTGAGAAGGTAGGCCAGCCGGGGCACGTCGTATCCGGCGTCCACCACGATCAGCACGTCCGGGTCGCCGTCCTTCCACTGTCCGGCCGCCATCAGCCGCTCGGTCAGCTCACGCAGCTGCCGGGCGGTGACCGTGGCAGCGTCGTCGCCCGGCACCAGACGCAGCGCGTCCAGCGGCGCGGTCCATGAGCTGCGGCCCGCTTCCAGCGCACAGACCACCGAATACGGCCAGCCGGGGACGGGGATGTGCTGGTCCTTGCCGCGTCCGTAGGTGTGGCACAGGATCCGCTCGGGTGAGGTGTGAGCGTCGGGGCGCAGCCAGCAGGTGATGTCGGCCGCCAGCACCAGCTCGGCCGTCCGCCGCCCGCGGAAGCGGCACCGTGGCCAGTGCCCGCCGCAGCCGGGCGATGTCCACCCGGCCCGCGGCCAGGGCGCCATACAGCCCGCCGTGTCCACGGCGATGCTCGCCCACCAGCGACAGCTCCACCAGCGAGCGGATTGGGCCATCCGCACACAGCACCGCGTCGGCCAGCTCGAACAGCGCATCCGAACGCCTGGTCAGGCAGGAGTAGAACTCGCCCCGGAAGCGTGACAGTTCCGCCAACGGCTCTCGCCGGGCATCGCGATGCAGCAAACTCACCCTCACGGCCTTCGTGCTGGACGTGTGTGTTCCTTGGTCGGAGCACATGTTCAGCCGAGGGCCGCTTTCGTGTACGGCAGTTACCGGACCGAGTGATCAAGTTCGAGACATCATTCGATGCTGGACGTTAAAGATCAAGCTAGGGGGTGTTTCGAAAGTCCTGTGCGGTGCCCGCGGTGTCCGGTGCGTGCTCTCGGCGTGCCGGACGAAAGCCCTCGTACTGGACGTACTTGGGCTTTCGGCCGGTGCGGCGAGAGTGCGTGCCGGGCGCCGTGGGTGCTGTGCGGGACTTTTGAAACACCCCCTCGCCGGGCAGGCGGAGATCGGGGCGCGGCAGCCGGAGCCTCAGCGGCGGGCCAGCGCCAGCACGCTCAGGCCGAACATCAGGACGCCCAGGGGCAGATGGACCGTCGGGACATGGGCGATGCCGAGCACGACCTGGGCCGAGGCGAGCGCGAGGAAGCCCGTGGCGTGCCAGACGGGGCGGGGGGAGCCGCCGCCCGGCTTCCACGCCAGCACCGCCGCGAGGACGTACAGCATCGTCGCCCCGTACATCACCCGCGCACCGACACTGTGCAGTGTCTCCCCGTACGGCGAGGTCAACAGCAGTCCGGCGGAGATCGCCTGAAGGAAGATCGTCAGGGTCTGCAGGGCGATCGTGATCCGCAGGAACGAGGAAGTGCGCCGTGCGTTCGCCGTCGCCGTCACCTGGGTGGCCATGTCGCGGTCTCCTTCATGCCCTCGGGCGGTGGATCGATAAGGTCTCACCAGTCCGACGACGTGGGCCGGTGAAAGGTAAGGCGAGTTGGGCGAGGGGGCGGCGGTGGACGGGACGACGGGTGCGGCGGCGGTGGACGGGGAGCGGCGGCAACTGGTCAATGTCGCCTACCGGTTGCTCGGTTCGGCGACGGAGGCCGAGGACGCCGTACAGGACGCGTACGCACGCTGGTACGGGTTGCCGAGTAGCCGGCGGGAGCAGATCGAGTCACCCGGCGCGTGGCTGACGACCGTGACCGGCCGTATCTGTCTGGACCTGCTCGGCTCGGCGCGGGCCCGCCGCGAGCGCTACGTCGGTGTGTGGCTGCCCGAGCCGCTGCCCGACCGCAGCGAGTGGGACCACGGGGGCCGTGTCGTCCACGCCACCGGGCCCGCTTCCCCTGCCGGCCCCGGCGGCTCCGCGAGCCCCACCGATCCGGCCGACCAGATCGTGCTGGACGAGTCGGTGGCCATGGCCTTCCTCGTCGTCCTGGAGTCGATGACGCCGGCCGAACGGGTGGCGTTCGTGCTGCACGACGTCTTCCGCTATCCGTTCGCCGAGATCGCCGACGTCCTCGGCCGGAGCCCCGCGGCCTGCAAACAACTGGCCGCCTCCGCCCGGCGACGGGTGGGCGTCGTCCGTACCCCGGTGACGGCGACCGACCGCGCGGAGGTCGTCAGACACGTCAAACAGGCGTGGGAGAACAAGGACATCGCCGCCCTCGTCGGTCTCCTCGACCCGGACGCCGTGATGACCGCCGACGGCGGCGGCATGGTCGGCACCGTGCTGCGCCCCGTCGAGGGCGGCGCGCGTATCGCCCAGTACATGGTCGCCATCGCCGACCGGGCGCCGGGACTCGAACTCCTCGAGCGGTCGGTCAACGGGATGCCGGGCCTGGTGGCCCGGCGTGACGGCGTCGTCATGACCGTGGCCGCGTTCGACATCGCCGACGGACACGTCACGCGGATCTGGGCGATCAGGAACCCCGAGAAGCTGCGCCCCTGGGAGAGCAAGGACTAGGAGCCTGGAACTCCCCTCAGCTCAGCTCGGCTCGGCTCCGGTCTCAGTCGAGGCAGAACTCGTTGCCCTCGACGTCCTGCATCACCAGGCACGACTCGTTGTACTCGTCGGCGCGCAGCAGCTGTACACGCCGCGCGCCGAGCGCGACCAGGCGTGCGCACTCGGCCTCGAGTACGGAGACCCGCTCGTCCCCCACGAGCCCGGTGCCCACTCGCACATCGAGATGCACACGATTCTTGACGACCTTGCCCTCGGGAACACGCTGGAAGTACATCCGGGGCCCGACCCCGTTCGGGTCCATGCACACGAACCCCGCGCCCTGGCGCTCGGTCGGCAGCGAACGGTCGTACTCGTCCCAGGAGGCGAACCCCTCCGGCGGAGGCGGTACGACATACCCCAACACCTCGCACCAGAAGCGGGCGACGCGCTCGGGCTCCGCACAGTCGAAGGTGATCTGGACCGTCTTGATCGTTGACATCGGCGCACCATAGCAAGGGCGGCGAACCCGCTGTCCACGAAATATACGGCGGGCTTAAGGGAGTTGATCAGAGCATGACTCAAGGACCGGCCCCGCGCCCGCTGTCCGACGAGGCCCTCTCCGGCCTCCTCGGCACGTACCAGTTCGGCACGCTCGCCACCGTCAAACGCGACGGCCACCCCCACCTGACCACCATGGTGTACAGCTGGGATCCCGAGGCCCGCGTCCTGCGGTTCTCGACGACCGCCGACCGGATCAAGGTCAAGCATCTGCGGCGCGACCCGCGCGCGACGCTGCACGTCCAGGGTGGCGACGTGTGGTCGTTCGCCGTGGCCGAGGGCGAGGCCGAGGTCTCGGAGCCCACCGCGGTCCCCGGCGACGCGGTCGGGCGGGAGCTGCTCGGGCTGATCCCGAAGGAGGCGAAGCCCGAGGACGAGGACGCTTTCCTGGCGCAGTTGGTCGCCGAACGCCGCGTGGTCATCCGGCTGCGGGTGAACCGGCTCTACGGAACGGCGCTCGACATCTCCGGCCAATAGCGGCACGCGTCGTCCCGGGGCGGCAGCGGCCGAGCGTCGTTCACAGCCTCGTCCCATAACCTCGTGCACGGGGACGAAGGTTGCCGGTGGATCCACGCAGGGAGGCGAAGGTGTTCGGAAGGGGAACGCGGTTGCTCGCGGGTGCCGTGACCGTGGCCTGCGTGGTGATGCTCGGCCCCAGCGCGCCCGACGGTCTCTTCGCCGGGGCGCAGCCCGTCGAGGCCGTCAAGGACATCGTGCCGAACCGGGTCATGACCTGGAACATGTGCAACCCCTGCAAGGAGAGCAACGTCGAGCGGGCGGCGGAGATCGCCGCGTACGCGCCGCAGGTCATCGGGTTGCAGGAGGCGTGCGCGCGGGACGTCGAGCGGATCCGGGAGTATCTGGAGAGCCTGCACGGGCTGGTCTACCACGTCGAGTACGGGACCGTGCTGCAGAACTGGAACCGCTGCGGGGGAGTGCCGTGGAACCCGGGAGGCTACGGCCAGGCCATCCTCTCGGCGGCGCCGATGACGGACCGCGTCAACGTGGAGTACCCAGACGGCGGATCCGAGGACCGCGGATACCTGGCGGTCACCACGACGGTGGGCGGCACATCCGTCCGGGTCTTCAACACGCATCTCGCCCAGCGGCAGCAGGCGGACGTCCGGGCGGAGCAGATCCGCGTCCTCGCCCCGGTCGTCGCCCGGTACGACCGTGCCGTCCTCGTCGGCGACCTCAACGCGGTGCCGGACGCCCCCGAACTCGCCCCGCTGTGGAAGCTGGCCACGGACACCGATCCCGAGTGCCGTCCCGCCCTCGCCGGTGACTGCGAGGTGACCACCGACTGGCAGAGCAAGTTCGACTACGTCTTCCTGCGGGGCATCACCGCGCTCAGGCACGAGGTGCGGCTGACGGAGGTCTCGGACCACAACATCCTGCACACCGACCTCGACCTGGGCTGACCCCCCGCCCCCGGCGTCAGGTCGCGCGGGCGCGCAGGCGGCGCAGCATGCGGGCGTCCTCGAAGCCGACGGAGCGGGCGGCGGCGTCGACCGTGGCGCCGTGGCTGATGAGGTGCTCGGCGCGCTCCAGTCGGAGGGTCTGCTGGTAGCGCAGCGGGGTGAGACCCGTGGCGCGGCCGAAGAGCCGGGTGAGGGTGCGTTCGCTGACGCCGACGGCCGCCGCCAGGCCGGTCAGGGGGAGCGGCTGGTCGAAGCGGGTGTCGATGAGGTCCTGGACCCGGTGCACCGTGTCGTCGAGGTGGGACCGGTGGCGGAACATCGCGCTGGACTGCGGCTCGTGGCCGTTGCGGCGGGCGTAGACGACCATGTCCCGGGCGACCTGCGCGGCGACGGCGGGTCCGTGCCGGCCCGCGACGAGGTGCAGGGCCAGGTCGATGCCGCTGGCGATGCCGGCCGAGGTGATCACCCGGTCGTCGGCGGTGAACAGCACGTCACGGACCACGACCGCCCCGGGGTGGCGCAACGCCAGCTCGTCCTGCACGTCGTGGTGGGTGGTGCAGCGGCGGCCCCGGAGCAGACCGGCCCGCCCGAGCGCCTCCGCGCCGGCACAGACGCTGGCCACCGTCCCGCCGCGCGCGTGGTGGTCGGTCAGCGCCTTCAGGGAGGCGTCGGCGACGGCGGGCGAATCGGCCAGGGTGGCCGTGCGCCAGCCGGGCACCACGATCAGGTCCTCGGGCCCGAGCTCCGGCCAGTCGGTCCGGGCCACCAGGGGCAGTCCCTGGGCCGAGGGGACCTCGGGCCGCTCGGCGACGTAGGTCAGCGTGTAGGGGTGCCCGAAGTCGGCCGCGGTGGAGAAGACCTGCGCGGGTCCGGCCAGGTCCAGCAGATGGACTCCGGGCACCAGGAAGAAGACGATCCGGCTCACGATCCGGTCATCATGCCCGAAGGTCCGCAGAGGCTTCCAGCCCGGTGACCGCCGCGCCTTTCGGCTCGCCGACCACCGTGACCTCCAGCCCGCCGACCGCTGCCACCTCCATTTCATCGACGGCCGCGCCTTCCAGCCCGTCGACCGTCGCGGCCTCCAGCCCGTCGACCGCCGCGCCCTCCGTTTCACCGACCGCCGCGGCCTCCAGCTCGGCGACCGTCGCGATCGTGGCGAAGCGGCCGGCGAGGGCGTACTCCGTGCGGCGGACGACCTCGTCGGCGGGCAGGGTGCGGGGGTCGGCGAGCAGTTCGGCGACGGTCTGTCCGGCGGGGGCGTCGCGGTGCGGGATCGGCTGGGTGGCGGTCGCGTCGACGACGAACGTGACCTGGTAGCCGAGGTCGCTCGCGAGGCGGGCCGTGGTCTCCACGCACTGCTCGGTGCGGATGCCGCAGACGGCGACCTCCCGCACGCCGCGCTCGGTGAGGACCTGCTGCAGGTTGGTGGTGGTGAAGGCGTTGTGCGAGGTCTTGTGGAGCAACGGCTCCTCGTCCTCCCGGCGCTCCAGCCCCGCCAGCGGCCGGACGTGGCCGAGGGCCGGGTCGAAGACGTCGCCGCTGCCGGGCTCCGCGTGGAGCACCCACACCACCAGGTCGCCGGCCCGGCGGGCCAGCCGGACCAGCCGGGCCGCCTTGTCGGCGATGTTCGGGTCGGAGATCGCCTCCCACAGCGGATCGGCGCGGAAGGACTCCTGGACATCGATGACGATCAGTGCTCGGGTCATGTCCCCAGCCTCGGCCGTACCGCCCCGGCCGCGACAGGCCGCATCGGGTCCCCGAGCGGACCGATCCGGTCAGCCACTCCGTTCGGTCACCGGTCGAGCACGAGCGATCGCAAGTGATCCGCGAACGCGGCAATGCGCGTCTCCCTCGGTCAGTACCGGAACAACAGGGATGTCGCCGACGGACGCCTCATACGGTCCTCGCACCGGCGGACAGGGCGATGCCCGAGCCGCGCACCGACCGACAGGAGACGCCGACATGGCCAATGTGGAGATTTCCCTGAAGGAGATCATGACCTCGATCGAGGGTTCCCTCGGGACCGCGCTCGTCGACTACACCAGCGGAATGGCGCTGGGCACTCTGGGCGGCGGAAAGGATCTGGACCTGACCGTCGCGGCGGCCGGCAACACGGACGTGATCCGCGCCAAGACCCGCACCATGGAACACCTCGGCCTGACGGGGGAGATCGAGGACATGCTCATCACCCTGGGCAGTCAGTACCACATCATCCAGCCGCTCAAGGGCCGCAGCGGCAACGGTCTGTTCCTCTACCTCGTGCTCGACCGGACGAAATCGAACCTGGCCATGGCCCGCCACCAGCTCAGGCGCATCGGGGCCGAACTCGACGTGTAGCGCACCCCGTTCCCCATGGCCTCGCATGCCCATGAGTTGAAGATTTCTTCAAGTGGACATATCCAGATCGGGTCAATCCCCTGGGTGTGCGGGGCCGGATCCACGAGGATGGGGACGCAAGTCCGCCCGCGGTGGCGCAGACAGGCCGCCGTGCCCAGAGAGCCCGTCGAACGCGGCAGGGAGCGAGCGATTCTCATGCAGGTGCCCCTCTACCAGGCGAAGGCCGAGTTCTTCCGGATGCTCGGGCACCCGGTGCGCATCCGGGTCCTGGAACTGCTCCAGGGCGGCCCGCTCCCCGTGCGCGACCTGCTGAGCGAGATCGAGATCGAACCGTCCAGTCTCAGCCAGCAACTGGGCGTCCTGCGTCGCGCGGGCATCGTCGTCTCCATCCGGGAGGGCTCCACCGTCAGCTACGCCCTCGCCGGCGGAGACGTGGCGGAACTGCTCCGCGCGGCCCGCCGGATCCTGACCGAGTTGCTCGCCGGCCAGAGCGTGCTTCTCGCCGAGCTCCAGCAGGCGGACCTGGGCGGGCCCGTCCCCGAGCGCGGGGGCGGGCCCGCTCCCCGGACGGTGGCGCAGGCAGGTGCCAAGTAGGTACCATGCCGGGCATGCCATCACTGAACGTGTCCTTCACGGACGAGGAAATGGAAGGTGTGCGGGCGGCCGCGGCGGCCGAGGGCAAGAGCCTGAAGCAGTACATGCACGACCTCGGGGTCCGCGAGATGCACCGCAAGCGGTTCGTCGCCGGCGCCACCGCGTGGGCGGACCGGCTGCGCGGCGAGTTCGACGAGGCCTTCCCCGACGAGGTGCCCCCGTCCCAGCGCGATCAGGGAGTCACCGCCGCCTGATGAGCGAGACCCTGTACGTCGACGTCTCCTGGCTGCTGGACGTCCAGGAAGCCGCTCTCGGCACCGAGGACGTGTCCGTCACGGACTACTCCGCCCTGGTGGCCGCCGTCGCCCGGCACAAGACCCGGATGCCGACCCTGGAGACGTCGAACCCCGACGCCGCCTGGCGCGCGGCCGCGCTGCTGCACACCATCGCGCGCCTGGAGTCGCTGCCGCACCGCAACAGCCTCGTCGCCGCGTTCGTCGCCGCCCAGTACATGGACCAGTCGGCGCAGGGCATCGATCCGCCCTACGGCGCCCTGTCGGACCTGATCAGGAAGGTCCGGGAGAGCAGGCTGACCATCTACGAGGTCGCCGACACCCTGCGTTCCTGGCGGATCTGACGTGCGACGGGCCCCGGGCGCCGTGTGCGCCGAGGGCCCGCGATGACCCTCCGCCGCGCGGGAGCGGCGCCGGATGCCCTCGGGCGTCCGGCGCCGGTCGTGTCAGGTCCGGGTGCAGGCGGTCCCGTTCAGGCTGAAGCCCGCCGGGGCGGAGAAGGTGCCGCCGTAGCCGCCCTGGAAGCCGAAGCTCTGGCTGCCGCCGGGGGAGATGCTCGCGTTGTGCGCCAGGGCGATCGCCGTGACCGAGCCCGAGGACGGGGAGAGGGAGGCGTTCCAGACGCTGGTCACACTCTGCCCCGAGGGCAGCGTGAAGGCCAGCCGCCAGTTGTCGACGGGCGCCGAACCGGTGTTGGTGACGGTGACGTTCGCGGTGAAGCCGCCCTGCCAGACGGTGGTGGCGTACGACACCGCGCAGGCCGCGCCGCCGCCGGGGCCGCCCGGTCCGCTCCCGCCGGTCTCGACGGTCGACGAGAAGGAGTTCACGGTCAGTCCGGTGCCGTTCTGCCAGGGTTCGAAACCGGCCTGCACGCTGGTCAGGTACCAATTGTTCTGGGCCAGTCCCCGGGAGACGGCCTGGCGGACGAAGTCCATCACGTCGAAGCTCCAGCTCGCGATCGCCGACGGGGCGACGAAGGACAGCACGTCGTTGGTGCCGTTGTGGCCCGACCACACCTGCCAGGAACGCCCGCCCACGGTGGTCGTACCCACCGCGGAGCCGATGGGCTGGACCGGGCCCACCTTGTTGAACCAGATCATGATCTCGGTCCGGTTCACGCCGTCGGTGCGGGGCGTCGGGTCCAGCCAGATGTCGTACGAGGCGTTGTAGACGGCGTCGCCCACGTAGCCGTACGAGATGCTGCTCGGTGCGCCGGAGATGCCGGAGAGCTGGGCGGGCAGGTTGGTCCCCGGCGAGCAGTTGGTGTAGTGGCAGCCGTTGAAGATCGAGGGGTACGACTTCGGGGCGCCGTTGGTGGGGACGGAACCGTCGGCCCGGGTGACCCGGAAACCGGTGTCGGTGGTGGTCACGCACTGGGGCTGGCTCGTCCCCCAGCGGTTGTTCTGGACGACGTAGCGCCCCTGGACGACGCTCGATCCGTACTGCTCGCAGACGGTCGTGTCGGCCTGGGCCGGGGCCGTGGCGGTGAAGAGCGCCGCGAGGGTCGCGAGGGCGGTGACGAACGCGGCCAGTGCGGTGCGCGCGGTGCGTGGGAGATGCGGTGGGGGTCGCATGGGGGACCTCTTTCGGAGGTACGGCCAGGTGGTGGGGTGGCGCGGGCGCTCCCCGATTCCCCCGTATGGGAGCGCTCCCATTGCTGCTCTGTTCCGGACTGTAGAACGGGGGCATGCCCCTGACAACCCTGCGGGGCCACCGGGACCGGTGCCGACCGGGACCCCGCCGACACCGGTGCCGACAAGGATCCCGCCGACACCGGTGCGCACGGCTCGTGCCGTCAGGCCAGGCCGAACCGTTCGGCGTGCACCTGCCGCCGGGGGACCGCCAGTTCGCGCAGGGCGCCGAGCACGGCCGAGGTCATCGCGGGCGGGCCGCAGACGTACACATCGCGTTCGGTGATGTCGGGGACCAGGGCCCGCAGACGGTCCGGCCCGAACGGCGGCGCGCCCTCGCTGCGGCGACCGGTGAGCAGATGCAGTCGCCCGCCACGGCCCGCGACCAGCGCCCGCACCTCGTCGACCAGCACGGCGTCACTCTCGCTGCGGACCCGGTAGAGCACGACCACATCGCCCGCCGCTTCCTCCTCCAGCAGGGAACGGACCGGTGTGATGCCCACGCCGCCGGCGATCAGCAGGGCGCCGGGCCGCGTCCGGTGCAACGAGGTGAACGCCCCGTACGGCCCCTCGACGAACGCGCGGCTCCCGACGGGCAGGTCGCGCAGTCCGGCGCTGGCGCTGCCCACCGCCTTGGCGGTCAGCCGCAGGGTCCGGCCGTCGGGAGCCGCCGACAGCGAGAACGGGTTGGCGAGCCACCAGTGGTTGTGCCCGGGGAACCGCCAGACGCAGAACTGCCCGGCCCGGGCCGGCAGCCGGTCGAGGCGGCGCCCGGTGACCCGCACCGACACCACGTCGTCCGACTCCCGCACGACCTCCGCGACCCGGAAGCGGTGATAGACGTTGCGCCACACGGGGATGCCGACGCGGCCCACGACCAGGGCGCCGAACGCGAACAGCCACAGCGCCCACCAGTAGGCCCACGCGAACGCGGAGGAACCGAAGGTCGTGGTCTCCAGCAACTGGTGCGTGAACGCCAGCCCCAACGCCAGGTACAGCAGCAGATGCAGACCGTGCCACGTCTCGTACCGCAGCCGCCGGCGCACCGTGCGGGCGGAGACCGCGGCCACCACCACGACGATCGCCGCGGCCAGCATCCCGAGCAGGGAGGCCGGCACCCCGGCCAGCGCGAAGAAGGTCTTCGCCGTCGAGGCGTCGTCGAGCCTCGCGTAACCCAGCACCACCAGTACGGCATGGGTGAGGAGGGTCCACAGCAGGGTGAAGCCGACCCATCGGTGCCACACCGTCAGCCGGTCCATGCCGATACGACGGTCCAGCCACGGCAGCCGGGCCACCAGCAGCAGTTGGAACAGCATCAGCACGGCGGCGTGCAGCCCGAAGAACTTGGCGACCGTGAGCACCCCGTTCTTGCCCGTGCCCGAGGTGAGGAACAAGATCTCGACGATCGCCAGATTGACGATGACGAACGTCCACAGCGCCCACCGCGCCGCGACAACAGGAGTCATGGTGCCGTGCCGCACCCGCGTACTCGTCGCCTCCACCGCTTCCCCCTCCGGTCCATGGAACCTGGCAAGAAAGAGACCCCGCCGGGCCCCGACCGGTTCCTTCTCACCACCGCGGATCGTGAGTTCGGCCACGCTCCGGCCGGGCTCGCTCCGCGCGATACCACATCGTCGCGGGAGGTGGTCCGCTCGCGCATCGGGTGATGTCACAAAAACTCGGGGAAGAAGGTGCGGCAACCGATCGGAGGTTGTCGTGGAAGGTGCAGACCTGGAACTGGGTGAGTTGTTGGCCGCTGCGGAGGCGGCCCCGCCCGGGGATTCCGTCGAAGTGGTGGCGCACGACCTGCAGAAGCGGCTGGGTGCGCAGCGCGTGTCGTTCCTGTTCGTCGACCTCATGGGGCAGCGGCTGGTACGGCTCGCCGCGGCCGACGGCAACGTCGTGGACCGGATCGAGCAGATCGATCTGCACGGCAGTGTCTACGACGACGTCCTGCGCAGCCAGCGCCAGCTCGTGGAACCGGACGGGCAGGGCGGACAGCGCGTCATCACACCGGTCACCAACCGCGGTGACTGCATCGGCCTCCTGGAGGTGACGCTGCAGCACAACGCGGACTCGGTGCTCCGGCAGGTCCGCGACGCGGCACACGCGCTGGCCTACATCATCGTCACCGACCGCCGCTTCACCGACCTCTACCACCTGGGCCGACGCACCACCCGCACCAGTCTGGCCGCCGAGATCCAGCACCAGCTGCTGCCCTCGTCGCCCGCTTGCGAGGCGGCCCAGTTCACCCTCGCCGCCGGGCTCGTCCCGGCCGACGACATCGGGGGCGACACCTACGACTACACGCTCGACCGCGAGACCCTGCACCTGTCCATCACCGACGCCATGGGCCACGACACACAATCCGCCCTGCTCGCCACGTTGTTGGTCGGCGCGCTGCGGCAGGCCCGCCGCAGCGGCTGTGACGCCCTCAAGCAGGCCGACCACGCCCACCAGGCCCTGCTGCGCCACAGCCGGGGCCTGGCCACCGGACAGTTGCTGTGCGTCGAACTGGAGACCGGCCTGTGTGAACTGGTCAACGCCGGGCACCCCTGGCCCCTTCGGCTGCGCGACGGCACCGTCGAAGAGATCGAACTCGCCGTCAACCTGCCCTTCGGAGTGGCGGCGCCCATCCCCTACCGCGTACAGGAACTGCGACTGCGTCCCGGCGACCGTCTGGTCCTGCTCACCGACGGGATGCAGGACCGCGGTGCCGCGGCCGCAGACCTGCACGCGGTCCTGCTGGACACCCGCGCGCTGCACCCGAGAGAAGTCGTCCGCAGCCTGACCGGCGCGGTGCTCGACGCCTGCCACGGCCACCTCAAGGACGACGCCACGGTCCTGGTGCTGGACTGGCACGGCCAACCCGAATGAGAACCGCCGACGCCCCGCGGGGTGATACGAGAAGGAAGCCGACCGCCATGACCACCACGCACCCCGTGGACCACCGGGTCCTGCGCCTGCGCCGACGGCTGGAACGCCTGATAGGCGTCGCGGCGACCGAGGGCAACGCGCTCACCGTGCTCCGCAACGGAGACGAGATCTTCCCGGCGATGCTGGGTGCGATCCGGCGCGCCCGGCACACGGTGGACATGATGACGTTCGTCTACTGGAGGGGAGACATCGCCCGCGAGTTCGCGCACGCCCTCGCCGAGCGGGCCCGCGCCGGGGTACGGGTACGACTGCTGCTGGACGGCTTCGGCAGCCGGCTGATCGAGACCGAGCAGCTGGAGACGATGGAGCGGGCCGGCGTACAGGTGGCCTGGTTCCGCAAACCGCTGTACCTCTCACCCCTCAAACAGAACCACCGCTGCCACCGCAAGGTGCTCGTCGTCGACGAGGAGACCGCGTTCACCGGCGGGGTGGGCATCGCCCAGGAATGGTGCGGCGACGCGCGCGACGAGACCGAGTGGCGCGACACGCACGTCGAGGTCCGCGGGCCCGCCGTGGACGGCATAGCCGCCGCGTTCGCGCAGAACTGGGCCGAGTGCCACGACGAACTCTTCGACGAACGGGACCGGTTCGTCGAGCACAGCCCGCAGGGCGGGGCCGTCGTCCAGGTGGTGCGCGGCTCGGCCAGCCTCGGCTGGCAGGACATGCAGACCCTGATGCGCGTCATGCTGGAGTCCGCCGAGAAGCGTTTCCGCCTGGCCACCGCCTACTTCTCGCCGGACACGTACTTCGTCGAGCTGCTGTGCGCCACCGCCCGGCGCGGGGTGACGGTGGAGATCCTGCTCCCGGGCCCCCACACCGACAAACGTGTCTGCCGGCTGGCCGGTCAGCACCACTACGACGAGCTGATCGCCTGCGGGGTGAAGATCCACCAGTACCGGCCGACGATGATGCACGCCAAGGTGGTCACCGTCGACGGGGTCGCCGCGCTGATCGGTTCGACCAACTTCAACCGGCGCTCTCTCGACCACGACGAGGAGCTCATGCTGGCCGTGCTCGACGAGGAGTTCACCCGCACCCTCGACGCGCACTTCGAGGCGGACCTCGCGTCGAGCGATCCGATCCGGCCCGGCCGCTGGAAGCGGCGCTCCCTCCTGCAGAGGGCACAGGAAGTCGCCGTACAGCCCATCCGCCGCTTCCTGTGACCGGAAGCGGGCGCCGACCGGAAGCAGGCACCGACCGGAAGCAGGCACCGGCCGTCGCTACGCCACCGCGCTGAGCGTGTCCGCGAGGCGCCGGCGGGAGGCGCGGGCCGCGGGGACGGCGGCGAGGGCCAGCGCCCCCAGGAGCGCCGCCGTCCCGAACGCGGACAACGCGACGAGTGAGGGTCCCTGTGCGATGCCGGCCCCGATGCCGCTCGACCGGCCCTGGGCGTCGATCAGCCATCGCGCGAGCGGGAGCCCCAGCGCCAGGGCGACCGCGATCGCGGCCAGGGCGGTGCAGCCCGTGGCGGTCACGGTGATCGCGGTGATCTGCCGAGGTGAGAGCCCGGCCGCCTTGAGCGCCAGCAGGTCCCGTTCGCCCTCGCGCACGGTGCCGCCGATGACGGTCAGCAGTTCGACGAGACCGATGAGCGCGAGCACGCCCAGCAGACCGACCACGACACCCCGCAGCGGCGAGAGTCCGTCGGCGGGGTTGGGCACCGCGTGCACGTCCAGCTGCCCCCGGCCCGCCGCGCCGGTCAGCTCGGCGGCGACCGTGTGCGGGTCGGCGTCGGGACGCAGGCGCAGCTGGTAGAGCGTGGGACGCAGTGCGGGGTCGTTCTCCCGGAGGGTGTCGAGAGAGGTGGAGATGACGCGGCCGGCGTTGTCCGGTTCGATGCTGCGGCCCACGATGTGCAGGATCTGCGGACGGCCGCCCACCGTCATGCGCACCCAGTCGCCGACCCGCGCGTCCAGCAGGTCCAGCAGCCCCTGCCCGGCCACCGCCTCGTCGGGTCCCCGGGCGGTGCGGCCCTCGGCGAGGGTGAAGGGGTAGGGGTTCTCGTCCGTGCCGATGCCGCGCAGCGCGATCGTGGCCGTCTGGCCCGGCACCAGCGCGGCCACCTCGACGCCCGGGTGGGCGGCGGTCACCTCGGGATGACGGGCGAGGAGGGCCCGCGTAGCCCGGGCGTCCGCACCGTCGGCGGTGTGCACGGTCAGCGCGGCGGGCAGGCCCATCTGCTCCGGACGGCCGTGGAAGCGGTCGATGGTCGTCCACGCGCTCATCGCCACCACGATCAGCGTCAACGGCAGGGCGAGCCGGGCGATCGTGGCCAGGGTGCGCGGCCGGCGGGTGAACGCCTTGTGCCAGCCGAGGACCAGCGCGGGCGGCAGCCGCAGGGCCAGCGCCCGGCGCGCGGTCGCGGACAGGCGCCCGCCGGTCGGCGCGGCGGCCCGTGGCACGGGCACCGGCGGAACCCGTCCCGCCCGCCAGGCCGCGAGGCCGGTGGTCGCGCCGATGAACAGCACCACCGCCACGGGCACCGCGACGAGGGCCACCGTGTGTCCCGGCAGCCCCTGCCACACACCGACCGCGTCGCCGAGCCGGCCCGGCAGCCGGGCGCCCAGCGCCTGGGTGAGCGTCGCCGCGACCACCGCCCCCAGCAGGGCGTAGGCGAGGTGCTGCAGCAGGAAGACACGCACCAGCTGGCCCGGCGTGAAACCGATCGCCTTGAGGATCGAGATGTCCCGCAGATGCCCTCGGACGCGGGTGCCGATCGCCCCGTGCACGGCGAGTCCCGCCGCGACCAGCGCGCCGAGTCCGAAGAGCCCCAGCACCTGGCCGAGCAGCCGGTCGTCGCCCTGGGCCTCGGACCGTGCCTGCTGCCAGGAGGAGACCTCGCTGACGGCACCGGCCCCGAGCAGGGTGACGGCACGCTGGACGGCGTAGTCGGTGGCGTCGGGGTCGGTCAGCCGCAGCCCGATCACCTGGCCGCCGACGGAGCCGGTACGGGTCAGGGCCGCCGGCGGCGCCCAGACCAGTCCGGCCCGCTCGCCCTTGCGGTAGCCCGGCTCGGCGCTGTCGGCGACGCCGAGGACGGTCAGGGATCCGGCGGAGCCCGGCAGGGTGAGGACGTCCCCGGGCCCGGCCAGCAGCGCCTGGGCGAGGCCGCTCTCCAGCACCACCCCGTCGGGCCTGCCGGGATCCAGCCACCGGCCGGAGGTGAGCAGCGGGCGGCCGGTGACGGGCCGCTCGCCGGTGCCGCGCAGCTCGACCGAGGCACGCGTGCCCCGGGAGGCGACCGTCGTGGCGGTGGTCGGGTAGGGGCCCGCCACCGCCTCGACCCCGTCCAGACCGTCCAGCGCGCCGAGGTCGGAGCCCTCGGCCGAGGCGGCGGTGTGGATCCACACATGGGCGCCCCGGGACTGCGTGAAGACGCGCTGCCAGGGGTTCGTCGCGTAGCCGAAGAGCGCCGCCGCCAGCAGCAGGGAGGCGACGATGCCGACGGTCGCGAGGACCAGGAACAGCGCCTCCCCGCGATGGGTCCGCAGGTCCGATTGCGCCCAGCGCACCATGGCTCGCATCGGTCAGTCCTTCAGCTCCAGCACGGAGGGGACCCCCGCGCCGGGCGTCGGCGTGCCGTCCAGTTCGACGTCGTCGGCGATGCGGCCGTCGAAGAAGCTGATGACCCGGTCCGCCGCGCTCGCGAGGCGTGCGTCGTGCGTGACCAGGAGGATCGTCTGCCCCCGCCGGTGGAAACGGGACAGCACCCGGGTCACCTCGCGGGTGCCCTTGCTGTCGAGACTGCCCGCGGGCTCGTCCGCCAGCAGCAGCGGGGGACGGTTCACCAGGGCCCGGGCGAGCGCCACGCGCTGCTGCTCACCGCCGGAGAGCTCGCCCGGCATGCTGCGCTCCTTGCCGGTGAGCCCCAGCTCGGCCAGCAGCTCCTCGCGCTCGGCGCGCGCCCGCTTGGCGGAGGCACCGGCCAGCAGCGCCGGCAGTTCCACGTTGTCCGCGACGGACAGATCGGAGACCAGGTTGAAGAACTGGAACACGATGCCGATCCGGCGTCGGCGCTCCACGGCCCAGCGCGCCTCGCTGTAGTCGTCGGTGCGCTCGCCGCCCAGCCAGACGCTGCCGCTGTCCGGCCGCTGCAACCCGCCGAGCAGATGCAGCAACGTCGACTTGCCCGCCCCGGACGGACCGGTGACGGCCACGAACTCGCCCTCGCGCACGCACAGGTCCACGCCGCGCACGGCGTGGGCGGGCGCGCCCTGTCCGTGGTGGGTCTTGACGAGGCCCTCGGCCCGCAGCACTGGGACGGCGGCGTCGCTCACCGAGGCTCCTCCAGTTCCTCCTGGCAGCGCTCCAGCCAGTCGAGGTCGGCCTGGAGGTGCAGCATGGCGCCCTCGATCAGCAGCCGGGAGACACGGTTGTCCCGGCCGTTCTCGGCTGTGGAGAGCTTCGACAGATTGCGCATGGTGTTCAGGTAGTGCCGCCGTTGTCTGTTGATCAGGGCGATCTGGTCGGCGAGACCGGTCTGCGGGGCGAGCGCGAGCTTCATGAAGAACTCGTCCCGGACCCGGGGCTCGTCCCCCGTCTCCTCGTACCAGGCGCGCAGCGCCTCCCGCCCGGCGTCGGTGAGGTGGTAGATCTTCTTGTTGGGCCGGCTCGACTGCTCGACCTCCTCGCCCTCGATCAGGCCCGACTTCTCGAGGCGGCCGAGGGTCACATAGATCTGGCCGACGTTCGGCTGAGGGTACGCGGCGCCCAGCAGTTGCTCAAGGTCCTGCTTGAGCTCGTAGCCGTGGGCCGGGCCGCGCGCCAGCAGGGCCAGGAGGGGCAGGCGCACTCGAGCTGTCCTCCTCGCAGCCTCGTATTGTGTTCCAGGCCCTAGTATCGCCCATACCTAACAGGTATACATGGCCTCTGACTCCGGGCGACGGTGCCCGGCGCCGGTGTACAGGGAGGAACCTATGCGGTGGATACGCGCCGCCGGTAGGGGCCTTCTCGTCCTCGCGGTCGTTCTGGCCGGTTACGGTGCCTCCGGCGCCCAGGCCGACGGCGGACTCAGGGGCAGGGGTCCGCTGACCCTCGCCACCGCCGGAGACCTCACCGGCTACCTCGGACCGCTCCTCGCGGGCTGGAACCGCGCCCACCCCGGGGAGAAGGTCACCCTCGTCGAACTGCCGGACTCCGCAGACGAGACCCGCGCCCAGATGATCACCGACCTGCGCGCCGGTGAACGCGGCCGCTTCGACGTGCTCAACATCGACGTCACCTGGACCTCGGAGTTCGCCGCCGCCGACTGGATCCGCCCGCTGCCGAGGAACCGCTTCCCGCTCGGCAGCTTCCTCCCCCCGGTCGTCGACACGGCGACGTACGACGGACAGCTCTACGCCGTCCCCTACGTCACCAACGCCGGCCTGCTCCTCTACCGCGCCGACGTCCTCGCGAAGGAGGGCGTCCCGCCGCCCCGCACCTGGGCCGAACTGGAGCAACAGGCGAAGACCATCGCGCCCCGGCACGGACTCGACGGCTACGCGGGCCAGTTCCTGCCCTACGAGGGCCTCACCGTCAACGCGGCCGAGGCCGTGTACTCGGCGGGCGGCACCATCCTCGGCGACGAGGGCGAACGCGTCACCGTCGGCTCGGCGGCGCGCGAGGGCATCGGCTTCCTCGCCCGCGGTGTGCGCGAGGGCTGGATCCCCCGGGAGGCGCTGGAGTACAAGGAGGAGGAGTCCAAGCAGGCGTTCCAGGACGGCCGGCTGCTCTTCCTGCGCAACTGGCCCTACGCCTACGTCGGCGCCTCCGCCGAGGGCTCCGCGGTCGCCGGGAAGATCGGCGCCGTGCCGCTGCCCGGCCCGGACGGGCCCGGCACCAGTGTGCTCGGCGGCTCCAACCTGGCTGTCAGCGCCCACGCCGAACATCCCGACACCGCCGCGCGCCTGATCGCCTACCTCACCGGCGAGCGCGTCCAACGGCAGGTCCTCACCCGCGGCGCGCTGCCTCCCGTACGCGCGGAGCTGTACGAGGATCCGGCACTGGTGCGGGAGTTCCCGTACCTGCCGACGCTGCGCGCGAGCGTCCTCGCGGCGGAGCCCCGCCCGAAAAGTCCGCGGTACGACCAGGTCAGCATGGTCGTCCAGGCGGTCGTGCGCGACGCGATGGCCGGACACCGGACGCCCGAGGCGTCGGTGCGACGACTGACCCGCGAACTCGCGGCGATCTCCCGGGGCTAGTCCCACCCCACCCTCCTAGTTACTTGTTAGGTAACGCGCACGTCTCATATGGCATTCGGCTGACCTGATAAGTCCGTATTTGGATGCCCAACTTCTCGGTAGCTTCCGTCGACTCGTTGACATCTCCGCGACATGCCTACCTAACATGCATGCATAACCGCTAGGGCGGGAAGGCACGCACAGACAGGTCAACGGGTGAGCTCCAAGCACATCGACACACGTCGCTGGTGGCGCGACGCAGTGATCTACCAGGTGTACGTCCGCAGCTTCCTGGACAGCACGGGCGACGGCGTCGGCGACCTCGCCGGGGTCAGGGCGGGACTGCCCTACCTGAGGAAGCTGGGCGTCGACGGGATCTGGCTGAGCCCCTTCTACCCCTCGCCGCAGCACGACCACGGCTACGACGTCGCCGACTACCGCGACGTCGACCCGCTCTTCGGTGACCTCGCCGAGTTCGACCTGCTGGTGGCGGACGCCCGGCGGCTGGGCATCAGGGTCCTGCTCGACATCGTCCCCAACCACTGCTCCAGCGAGCACCCCTGGTTCCGCGAGGCGCTCGCCGCACCGCCCGGCAGCCCGGCCCGCTCCCGCTTCCACTTCGCCGACGGCCGGGGACCTGACGGGGCCGAACCGCCCAACAACTGGCACGCCATGTTCGGTGGCCCCGCCTGGTCCCGCGTCACCGAGGCCGACGGCCGCCCCGGCCAGTGGTACCTGCACATGTTCACGCCCGAGCAGCCCGACTGGAACTGGCGTGACCCCGAGGTCGGCGCGTACTTCGACGGCGTCCTGCGCTTCTGGCTCGACCGGGGCGTCGACGGCTTCCGCATCGACGTCGCCGCCGGCCTCTTCAAACACCCCGAGCTGCCCGACTCCCCGGACCCCGAGGCGGACGCCCGCACCCGCGACTCGGTCAACCCGCTCGCCTGGAACCAGCCCGAGGTCCACGACGTGTGGCGGCACTGGCGCGCGGTGTGCGAGGAGTACACCGCGCACGACGGCCGCGAACGGCTGCTGGTCGGCGAGGTCTCCGTCCCGACGGCACGCGAGCACGCCCGGTACGTCCGCCCCGACGAACTGCACCAGGCCTTCTTCTTCGACCTGCTCAGCGCCTCCTGGGACGCCGACGCCTTCCGCAAGGTCATCGACGAGGCCATGCAGGACATCGCCGGCACCGGTTCCACCGTCACCTGGGTCCTGAACAACCACGACCAGGTCCGCACCGTCACCCGCTACGGCGAACCGGCCACCGAGGGCAGCGGCCTCGGCGCCGCCCGCGCCCGCGCCGCCGCCCTGCTGATGCTGGCCCTGCCCGGCGCGGCGTACATCTACCAGGGCGAGGAGCTGGGCCTGCCCGAGGTGGTCGACCTGCCCGACGACGTGCTCACCGACCCGATCTTCCGCCGCACCGGAAGCCGCGCCCGCATCCGCGACGGCTGCCGCGTCCCGCTGCCGTGGTCCGGCCAGGCCTCACCCTTCGGCTTCACCTCCGGAGTCGAGGGCGCCAAGCCCTGGCTGCCGCAGCCCGACTACTTCGCCGAGTACGCCACCGACCGCGCCCTCGCCGACACCCGCTCCTTCTGGCACCTGTACCGCGACGGACTCCAACTGCGGGCGACCCTGCCCCAGTTGGGCGAGGGCACGCTGCGCTGGCTGGACACCCAGCCCGGAATCCTCGGCTTCGTGCGCGGCGACGGCCTGGTCTGCGCGGTCAACTTCGGTACGGCACCCGCGCCGGCGCCCGTCCCCGGCACCCCTCTGCTGTCCAGCGGCCCGTGCCCGGCGGGGGTCCTCCCCGGCGCCACGGCCGCCTGGTGGATCGGCGACGACACCGACTCCTGAACCCCACACCCCTCGCCCCCCGGCCACTCCATCACCTTGCGACACCTTCCGAAGGGACATCGACGATGATGCGACCACGTACCACCCTGCCCGCGAGCTGTACCGCCCTCGTCCTCACACTGGCGCTCGGCGCCACCGCCTGCGGGGGAGGGGAGCCCGTCGCGGCGGGCGGCGGCGACAAGCCGCTCGCCGGCCAGACCGTCTCCGTGGCCGGTGTCTGGTCCGGCACCGAGCAGAAGAACTTCCAGAAGGTCCTGGACGCCTTCACCGAGAAGACCGGCGCCAAGACCCAGTTCGTGTCCACCGGCGACAACGTCTCCACGGTCGTCGGCAGCAAGATCGAGGGCGGCAACGCCCCCGACGTGGTGATGGTCCCGCAGGTCGGCGTGCTCCAGCAGTTCGCCGAGGCCGGCTGGCTCAAGCCGCTGTCCGCCGCCGCGACCAAGTCCGTCGACGCCCACTACGCCGACGTCTGGAAGGACTACGGCAGCGTCGACGACACCCTCTACGGCCTGTACTTCAAGGCGGCCCACAAGTCGACCGTCTGGTACAGCCCCGACGCCCTCGACCAGGCCGGCGTCCAGCCGCCGAAGACGTACGACGAGATGCTGAAGGCCGGGCGGACCGTGTCCGACTCGGGTCTCGCCGCCTTCTCCGTCGCCGGACAGGACGGCTGGACGCTCACCGACTGGTTCGAGAACGTCTACCTCTCCCAGGCCGGCCCCGAGAAGTACGACGCCCTCGCCGCGCACGAGCTGAAGTGGACCGACCCGAGCGTGGTCGACGCGCTCACCACCCTCGGTGAACTCTTCTCGGACAAGCAACTCCTGGCCGGCGGACAGAAGGGCGCCCTGAACACCGACTTCCCCGGCTCCGTCGAGAAGGTCTTCGGCCCCGACCCCGAGGCCGGCATGGTCTACGAGGGCGACTTCGTCGCCGGCGTCGCCAAGGACCAGTTCGGCCGGAAGATCGGCGAGGACGCGGACTTCTTCCCCTTCCCGCCCGTCGGCGGCGGGACGGCGCCCGTGGTCAGCGGCGGTGACGCGGCCGTCGTCCTGAAGGACGGCAAGAACACCAAGGCGGGCATGGCGCTCCTGGAGTACCTGGCGACCCCCGAGGCCGCCGCCGTGTGGGCGGAGGCGGGCGGCTTCCTGTCCCCGAACAAGGGGCTCGACCTCTCCTCCTACGGCGACGACGTCACCCGTACGACCGCCAAGTCCCTGATCGCGGCCGGGGATTCGGTCCGCTTCGACATGTCCGACCAGGCACCGGCCGCGTTCGGCGGGACGAAGGGCGCGGGGGAGTGGAAGATCCTCCAGGACTTCCTGCGGGACCCCTCCGACCCGAAGGCGACCGCGAACCAGTTGGAGAACGCCGCGGCCAAGGCCTACAAGGACTGACCGCGATGACCGCCACACTCACGAAGGTGGCGCCTCCGCCCGCCGCCGGAAGCGCCGCCCCCGAGCGGCGCGCCCGGCGGCGGGGCCGGATCGTCGCCCTGCTCTTCGTCCTCCCCGCGCTGCTCCTGCTCGGCGCCCTCGTCCTCTACCCGGTGCTGTTCTCGGTCGGCCGCAGCTTCTTCGACGCCTCCGGCACCCGGTTCGTGGGCGGCGACAACTACACCGAGATGTTCCGTGACCCGGCCACCCTCAAGGCCGTGCGCAACACCACCGTCTGGGTCGTGGTGGCGCCCGCCCTGCTCACCGGGCTGGGACTGATCCTCGCGGTGCTGGTCGAGAAGGTCCGCTGGGCCACGGCGTTCAAGCTGCTGCTGTTCATGCCGATGGCCGTCTCCTTCCTGGCCGCCGGCATCATCTTCCGGCTCGCCTACGACGAGGACCCCGACAAGGGCGTCCTCAACGCGGCGGTCGTCGGCATCCACGACGCCTTCCGCGGCACCTCCTCTTATCCGACGGCCCGTGCCCGTGACGACCAGGGCCTCACCGCGGGCGGCGACGGCTCGTACCGTACGACCGCGGCCGTGTCGCCCGGTGACACGGTGGCCCTAGGCCTGGTCGGCGTCGCGCCGAAGGATCTGAAGGGCGCGGAGCCCGCCCACCCGGCGGCGGGCCGCGCGGCGGGCGCCGACGAACTGCGCGGCGTCGTCTACATGGACTTCACCCCCGGCGGGGGAGGGAAGCAGGGCGAGGTGGACCGCCGGGAGAGCGGACTGCCGGAGATGAAGGTCGAGGCGGTGCGCGACGGGCGGACGGTCGCGACCACGACCACGGCGGCCGACGGCTCCTTCCGCTTCCCCGACTTGGCGGCGGGCTCCTACACGCTCACGCTCCCCGGATCCAACTTCGCCCCGCCCTACGAGGGCATCTCCTGGCTCGGTCCGACGCTCGTCACCCCGGCCGTCATCGGCGCCTACCTGTGGATCTGGACCGGCTTCGCGATGGTGCTCATCGGCGCCGGGCTGTCGACCCTGCCCCGGGACACGCTGGAGGCGGCGCGGATGGACGGCGCCAACGAGTGGCAGGTGTTCCGCCGGATCACCGTGCCGCTGCTGGCCCCGGTCCTGACCGTGGTCTTCGTGACCCTCGTCATCAACGTGATGAAGGTCTTCGACCTCGTCTACATCATCGCGCCGGGACCGGTGCAGGAGGACGCCACGGTGCTCGCCACCCAGATGTGGCTGGTGTCCTTCGGCGGCGGCAACGACCAGGGACTCGGCAGCGCGCTCGGCGTCCTGCTCCTCCTGCTGGTCGTCCCCGCGATGGTCTTCAACGTCCGCCGCTTCAAAGGGAGTCAGCGATGAACGTCACCGCGCTCAGGCGGGCGCTCGGCAACAGTCTCGTCCAGGCCTTCCTCGTGGTCGTCGGCCTGATCTGGCTCACCCCGCTCGCCGGACTGCTCCTGTCCTCCCTCCGCTCCACCGAGGACACGGCCAGGGGCGGCTGGTGGACGGCGCTGACCAGTCCCGGCCAGCTGTCGTTCGACAACTACTCGGCGCTGCTGGGCAATTCCGGCATCACCCGGGCGTTCTGGAACACGGTCCTGATCTCGGTGCCCACGACCGTGCTCGTCGTCGTCATCGCGGCCCTCGCCGGATATGCCTTCGCCTGGCTGGACTTCCCCGGCCGTGACCCGCTTTTCCTGCTGGTGGTCGCCCTGTTGGTGGTCCCGGTGCAGATCGGCCTGCTGCCGGTGGCCAAACTCTTCGGCCAGCTGGGACTGTTCGGCACGATCCCGGGGGTCGTCCTCTTCCACGTCTCCTACGGACTGCCGTTCGCGATCTTCCTGCTGCGGAACTACTTCGCCGAGATGCCGAAGGAGATGCTGGAGGCGGCCCGGATGGACGGGGGCGGCGAGTGGCGCATCTTCACCCGTCTCGTCCTGCCCGTGGGACGGCCGGCCCTCGCGAGCCTCGCCATCTTCCAGTTCCTGTGGGTGTGGAACGACATGCTGGTGGCGCTGCTGTTCGCCGACAGTTCGGCACAGCCGCTGACCGTGGAACTCCAGTCACAGATACGGCAGTTCGGCAGCAACATCGACGTCCTGGCGCCGGGCGCCTTCCTCTCCCTGATCGTGCCGGTCGCCGTGTTCTTCGCCTTCCAGCGGCACTTCGTCCAGGGGGTGATGGCGGGTTCCGTGAAGTAGCCCCGGTGGCACGCCGCCGTACGTGACGCGTTCCCGACTTGCCCATCGGGAAAGTCGGGAGCTAACTTTCCTCCTAGGAAAGTCGAGTTGGCGCGGAGGGCGAGGGACGTGGGCATGCCGGTGGACGCCGAACAGGCGTGGAGGGATCTGCAACGCATCCGGGTGCCGCAGGAGCGGGTGTACGACGAGTTCGAGCACTCCGTGTCCGGCGGGCGCGGCACGACCTACGGCACGGCCGCGCTCATGTGGGTGTTCCTGGCCGGCGTGGGCATGGACCTGCCCCAGTGGGGCGTCGGACTGTTCGTGGCCGCCTACGTCGGCCTGTTGGGCCTGCTGGTCGTGATGAGCGGCCGCAGGAGTCGGATGCGACTGCACCACACGCGCTGCCCCGGGCGTATGTGGGCCGCTTTCGGTGCGGCGGCGGTGCTGGTCGGCGGGACGATCGTGCTGGCGGGCCACCTGACCGAGTCACTGGAGCCGATCTACGCCGGCCCCGTGCAGGCCACGGCCGCGGTGACCGTGTACCTGCTCTCCCTCGGTCCCGCCAACCGCGTGGCGGCCGACTCGGTCCGGCGTGGCGGCGAATCGGCGGCGGACGGGGAGGCGAGTCGATGAGCACCCCCGTCGGCTTCGACGAGTTGATCCACCCCGCCACCCGGCTGTCGGTGGTCGCGCTGCTCGCCGCCACCGAATGGGCGGACTTCGCGTTCGTCCGCGACAGCCTCTCGCTCAGCGACTCCGCGCTCTCCAAGCAGCTGCACACCCTGGAGGAGGCCGGCTACCTGGAACTCCACAAGGAGGGCGGAGGGCGCAAGCGGCGCACCAGGGTCCGGCTGACCGACCAGGGTCGCACGGCCTTCGAGGGGCACGTCGCGGCGCTCCGGGCGATCGTCGACGGCGCGGGCCCCCCGAGCGCGACCGCCACCTCGGCACGCCAGGGGCAGCCCTTGGAAGCCGGACGATGACGGGGCGCACCGACGCGGAGACCGTCGTCCACACACGCGACGTGACGATGTCGTACGGCGCCGTCGACGTCCTCCACGGCGTCGACCTGGACATCCACCGGGGCGAGGTCTTCGCGCTGCTCGGACCCAACGGGGCCGGGAAGACCACGACCGTCGAGATCCTGGAGGGCTTCCGGCGGCGTTCCGCCGGGGAGGTGAGTGTCCTCGGCGCGGATCCGGAGCGGGGCGACGACGCGTGGAGAGCCCGGATCGGACTGGTCCTGCAGTCCTGGCGGGACCATCGCGGCTGGCGGGTCGCCGAGCTGTTGACGCACTTCGCCACGTACTACCCCGACCCACGTGACCCGGCCGAACTGCTCGACCTGGTCGGCCTCACCGACCATGCCCACCGCCAGGTGGGCCGGCTGTCCGGCGGCCAACGCCGGCGGCTGGACGTCGCGCTCGGCATCGTCGGCCGCCCCGAACTCCTCTTCCTGGACGAACCGACCGCGGGCTTCGACCCCGAGGCGCGGCACGGGTTCCACGTCCTGGTCGAACGGCTGGCCCGCGACGACGGCGTCACCGTCCTGCTCACCACGCACGACCTGGCGGAGGCCGAGCGGCTCGCGGACCGGATCGCCATGCTGGTCGGCGGCCGGATCCAGGCCTGCGGCACGCCCGCGGAACTGGCCCGGCGCGCCGCCGCACAGGCCGAGGTCCGCTGGACGGACGACGACGGAACGTCCCGCCGCGAACGCACCGCGGACCCCTCCCGGCTGGTCTGGGAGCTCCATCGGCACGCGGACGGCCCGATCGCCGACCTGGAGGTCCGCCGCCCGACGCTGGAGGACACCTATCTGCACATGGTGCACCGGGAGGCCGACGGCACGGACGAGACCGTGGACGAGGAGGCGGGGGCCGCGTGAAAGGGACACCCATGACGAACAGTTGGCGTGCCGGGATCCAGCGCGGTGGCATCGAGCTGCGGCACTTCCTGCGCAACGGGAAGGAGATGTCCAGCCATTTGACGAACGTCGTCGTGGCGTTGCTCGTCGCCGCCTTCATCAGCGACGACGTGCCCGGCACCCGGACCCCCCTGTCCCATCTGGTGCTGGCGGGCTTCGCCGCCTACCTGCTGTTCCAGATCGGGCTGGTCAACCTCCCGCAGATCCTCGTGACCGAGCGGGAGGAGGGTGCCCTGCTGCGGCTGCGTGCCACGCCCGGCGGGATACCGGCCTACCTCGTCGCCAAGTGCCTGGTGGTGGTCGTCGTGGCGGTCGGCACCCTGGCGGTGCTCCTGGCGGCAGGGGCGCTCCTGGTGGACGGTCCGCTGCCGCAAGGGGTGGGCGACTGGCTGACGCTGCTGTGGGTCACCACGCTCGGGCTGCTCGCCGTCGTACCGCTGGGCGCGGCGATCGGCGCGGTACTGCCCAACCCCCGCGAGGCACTGGCGTTGATCATGCTGCCGACGATGGGGCTGCTCCTCACCTCCGGGGTGGTCTTCCCGATCACCATGCTGCCCGTTCCGGTCCAGCAGGTGGCGGCGGTGTTCCCGCTCAAGTGGATGGCGCAGGGCGTGCGTTCGGCGCTGCTCCCGGACTCGGCACGGGCCGCCGAGACGGCCGGTTCCTGGGAACTGCCCCTGGTTGCCCTGGTGTTGACCGCCTGGGCGGTTCTCGGCTTCCTCCTCGCGGTGCCCCTGCTGCGGCGCGCCGCCCGCCGCGAGTCCGGCTCCCGTCTGGCCGCACGCCACCGCCGGGCGGAACGGAGCGGCGTGCCGCCCGCGTAGCCGGTGGGCGCGTTCCGTGTATTGACATGTGCGCGGTTGATTCCTATGGTCCGGACCAAGCTTCTGTATTTGGAACGACGTTCTCATTCATGAACGAATTTTCCTGAACGGAAGAGGTCGCCGGATGTCACGCACCAGAACCGCCGTGCTCGCCGTACTCGCCCTGCTGGCCGGGCTGTTGAGCGTCCAGTTCACCGGCCCGGCCCCACGCGCGGCGGCCGCACCGGCCGCCTTCACCCACCCGGGAGTGCTGGTGAGCCGGGGCCAGCTCGACCACGCCCGGTCCAAGGTGCAGGCCGGCCAACAGCCGTGGAAGGCCGCGTACGACGCCATGATGGCCAGCTCCTACGCCTCGCTCACGCGTGCGGCCAAACCGCGGCCCGTCGTGGAGTGCGGCTCCTCCTCCAACCCCAACCACGGCTGCACCGACGAGCGCCAGGACGCCATCGCGGCCTACACCCAGGCCCTCGCCTGGTACTTCACCCGGGACAGCCGGTACGCCAGGAAGTCGATCGAGATCATGGACGCCTGGTCCGCGACCATCACCGACCACACCAACAGCAACGCCCCGTTGCAGACCGGCTGGGCGGGTGCCACCTGGCCGCGCGCCGCCGAGATCATCAAGTACACCTACGACGGCGGCTGGCCGGGCGCGGGCCGCTTCGCGACCATGCTGCGCGACGTGTACCTCCCTGAGGTCATCAACGGCGCGGCGACCAAGAACGGCAACTGGGAACTGGTCATGACCGAGGCCGCGCTCGGCATCTCCGTCTTCATCGAGGACCGCGCCGCCTACGACAAGGCCGTCGTCACCTATCTCGCCCGCGTCCCGGCGTACGTCTATCTGACCAGCGACGGCGACCTGCCCGAGCCGCCGCCGCGCAGCAGCATCGACACCGGCGCCGAGATCATCAAGTACTGGCAGGGGCAGGACACCTTCACCGACGGCCTCTCGCAGGAGACCTGCCGCGACTTCGGGCACACCGGCTGGGGCATCGCCTCCCTCGCCAACATCGCGGAGACCAGCCGCATCCAGGGCCAGGACCTCTACCCCAGGATCCAGGACCGGCTGCGCCACGCACTGGGCTTCCACACGTCCTACGAGAACGGTACCGCCGTTCCCTCCTGGCTGTGCGGCGGCTCCGTCGACAAGGGGCTCGGCCGGGTCACCGAGGTCGGCTTCAACGCCCTCCACCACCGCCTCGGCATCGCGATGTCCCACACCCAGAAGTACACCGAGGCGCGCCGACCGTCGGGCACGGACAACTACTTCAACGCCTGGGCGACGCTCACGCACGCGGGCAACCCCAACTGAGCGACGTACGCCGATGGTTGAGGGCCCGCCGGGTCCGTGCCACGCGGTGAGGTGATCTGCGCCTCACGAGCAACCCTCTCGGCGCGCACGGCATCTTGATCGGTGACGGACGCCGCCCCGGGCTCCCGGGGCGGCGTTGATTTTCGCGCCCTATACACACCGTGTATACGCAGTGTGTATACGCATGGTGCACATGCGGTGTTCATGGGCGCATCCACCGAAAGGGTTCCATGTACGGCAAGGCGTTCGCGCCCGAATACCAAGGCGCTCTGACCACCCTGTCCGTGAATTCCTCGCTGACCGAGGTACTGGCCGCGGGCATACGGCAGTTGAGAGAGGCCGAGCGCGCCGGTGAGCACGGCGAGGCGGCACGCTCCGGGCTCGCCGTGGCCGAGGCGCACCGCCGGCTGGGGCAGATCGCGGAGGCCGACCGGGCGTGGAAGGCGAGCTACCGCGCGGCCAGAGCGGTGGGTGACGAGGGAGCGATGGCCTGGGCCCTGTGGAGCGGCGGCACGCTGGCCCGGCAACGGGGTTCGTTCGCCCTGGCCCGGAGGCTGCTCGGACTGGCGGCCGAGATGGGTGAACGGGGCGGCGACGTCGTCGTGCGCGGCTACTCCCTCGCGGGGCTGGCCGAGACGGGCAGGATCCAGGGCGACTACGAGGCCGTCGCCCAGCTGCACGAACAACTGCTGGCCGAGGCCCGGCGACGGGGCGAGGCGCGCCACACGGTGTGGGCGCTGGAGGGCATCGCGCAGATCCACCGCCAGCGGGGGGCCTACGACAGCGCCTACGCGATGTTCGAAGAGGCGGCCCGGATAGCCGAGGGGGCCGACGACCGGCGCGGTCACGCCTGGGCGCTGCGCGGGCTCGCCGACATCGTCTCGGCGCGGGACGGCGACGTCGAGCGGGCGCTCGCCCTGCTGTCGGAGGCCGAGGCGATCTGCCGGGAGATGCGGCTGTCCAGCGCGCTGGCCTACAACCACAAGATGAGGGGCAACGTCCTCTACCGGGCGGGGCGGTACGCCGAGGCGCGGGACACCTACGAGTTGGCGCTCGCGGAGTTCCGTGAGATGAGCGAGCCGCGCGGGGAGGCGCTGTCCAGGCTGGGCCTGGTCAAGTCCCTCGCCCGACTGGGCCGCGACCGCACCGAGACCGCTGCGGAACTGGCGGACCTGGCACGAGAGTTGGACCGGATCGGACTCCGGCACGCGCGTCAGATGGTGGCACGGGCACGGGAAGAGCTCGGCCTGGGGGACGAGGACGAACGCGTTACGCGGGACCAGGGCGAAAGCTTCGTGCCGGATCATGGCGCACTTCCCGCGCACGAGCAGGCGCGTCCTGGCGGCAGGGCGCAGCGCGGCGCGCGGGCGGCCGAGCGCGGTGTCCGGGCGGAGGCCGTACGGTGACCCCGGTCTCCTCGGCGTTGCGGGCGCCGACAGACGTCCCCCTCGTGCTGGAACGCTGCCGCGAACTGGTGCGGCCAGCCCTTCGGGACGCGGTCGGGCGGACGCACCCCTGGGTGGGAGAGATGGCCGCGTACTCCTTCGGCTGGTGCGAGGTGGGCGGCGCCCCGGCCCCCGCCGCCGCGTCCGGGGGCAAGGGGGTGCGGCAGGCGCTGGCCGTGCTGGGCGCCGAGGCGGTGGGCGCCACCGGGCGGACCGGGGTGCCCGCGGCGGTCGCGGTGGAGTTGGTGCACACCTTCTCGCTGATGCACGACGACATCATGGACGGCGACGCGGCCCGGCGCCGTCGCCCCGCCGTCTGGGCGGCATACGGCACGGGGCCCGCGGTCCTCGCGGGCGACGCCCTGTTCGCGCTGGCCGTCGAGACGCTCGCGGCTACCGGGGCGGGCGCCTCCGCGCTGCGCCTGCTGTCGGCGGCGCTGGGCGACCTGGTGCACGGTCAGGCCGAGGACCTGCTGTTCGCCGCGCGGCCCTGGACGGGGCCCGAGCGGGTGCGGCCCGCGGAGTACCGGGCGATGGCCGAGGGCAAGACCGGGGCGCTGCTCGGCAGCGCGGCCGCACTCGGCGCGCTGCTGGGCGGCGGCCCGCCGCACGTGGTCGCGGCGCTCGACCGGGCCGGCCGCCGTCTCGGCCTGGCGTTCCAGATCGTCGACGACGTGCTGGGCATCTGGGGCGACCCCGAGGTCACCGGCAAACCCGTGCACGGCGATCTTCGGGAGCGGAAGAAGACCTTCCCCGTCCTGGCCGCGCTCGACTCCCCGTCCCCCGAAGCACGGCGTCTGGCCGTGCTCCTGGAGTCGGGGGCGGACCCCGAGGAGGCGGCCGGCCTCGTCGAGGCGGCGGGCGGCAGGACGGTGGCTCTGGACGAGGCACGGGCGCACATCGCCGCCGCGGACGTCGCGCTGGCCGCCGTCCTGCCGGAGGGCGGAGCCGGGGACGAACTGCGGGCGCTGTCGGCGTACCTGGTGCGGCGCGACCTCTGAGCAGCGGGGTTCGCCCTCGGCGGCCCCGGCCGGACCGGTGCGCGCGGCAACTCGCACCGTGACGCGGTGTGTTCGCCACGCGTGACCGGTGAGGCGGCGAGGGATGCGGGTACACGGGGCGCCATGACGCAGAGAGAAGACCACCTGATGCCGCCGCCCGTCGTGCGGCAACTGCGACGAATCCGGGCTTTCTACGCGACCGCCGCATGCCTGTGGGCGGTGTCGGCGGCCGAGGAGGGGTGGACGCGTCCCGGGAGCCGGCCCATGTGGGTGTCCGTGCTCCTTCTGGTGGTCTTCACCGGGCTGTTGGCCGTGACCTCTCTGTGGTTGCGGCGTCATCGGACCGCCGAATCGGTGCCGACTCTCCTCCGCGTCCCTCACCCGCAGCCTGCCGCCGGGTGCCGACGGCCTGGCTGATCGCGGTACGTGTGGTGGTGTGAGTCCGGCACCGCCTACGAGCGCGTCCGACGGGCCCGGCCGACGCGGGCGAGGCGGCGCAGCAGGGGGCCGCGGGCGCCGTCGGGGACGGTCCACAGCGTCTGGCCCCGGACTCCCCACCGCTCCAGCAGCGCGTTGGCGGCCAGGAACCCGCTCGTGGCCGCCCGTTCCATGAGGGCGACCGGGAGGCCGGTGCGGACCAGGTCCCCGGCGACCACCAGCGCGGGGTCGCTGGTGCGCACCGTGGGCCGGTCGTCGTACCCGCCCACCGGGAACAGCGGGCAGTCGGCACGCCACTCGTGCCGTTCGTCCAGCACCCTCGCCGCACGTGTCTCGGGGTACACCCGGTGCAACTGCTCCAGCAGACGCTTCTGTTCGACGTCGCGGGCCGAGCGCTCGGACAGGGCGTAGGCGTGCAGTTCCACGACGGATCCGCCGGTGCGGCGGGCCCAGCGCGCGGCCTCGCCCTCCCAGCGGTCGAGCACGCTGACGTTGTCGAGCGTGCCGTAGCCGGCGGTGCCCAGGAAGCCGGGACGGCCGGCGGCGACGGGGCGGTCCAGCCACAGGCGGGAGACCAGGAAGGGCGGCGCGCTCCGCAGCCCCGCCACCCGCTCGCGCCACGCGGCGTCCGCCAGCCGGGGGGAGTGCCGGACGAGGGAACGGAGGCCGGACGTGTCCAGGGCCAGGACGACCGCGTCGTACCGTCGTTCCTCCTGGCCGGCGGCGACGAGGAAGCCGCCGTCGGGTGTCGGTTCGACCGTCTCGACCGGGCTCCCGGTGCGCAGATCGGCCCCGTGACCGCGCAGATAGGCGGCGAGGGGGTCCCACAACGCGGTGGGAAAGGGCTCGTCGGGGACGTCGAACAGGAGTCCCTCCGCCGAGCCGAGGAAGTAGATGTGGAACATCATGACCATCTCGGCCGCGGACAGGTCGCGCGGATCGGCGAAGAAGCTGCGGGAGAACACTTCGAACGCGAGGTGCCGCGCGGCCTCGGGGAAACGGATCGCGTCCAGGAAGTCACGGGCGCTGACGTCGTCGAGCCGGCTGTGGACCTCGGGGACCCGCACGTCCAGCAGAGGCAGCGCGGCGACCGGATCCATCCGGAACAGGTCCCGCAGCCCGAAGGAGGGGCTCAGTGCGACGAACCCCAGCGCGCTCCACGGCGGGGTGCGCGGCACATGCCGGAAACCGTCGTGGAGCCCGTCGACGTGGCGGAGGGGGTAGTCGGGCAGTTCCCGCAGGCGGGTCAGGCCGGGGTCGGTCCGGCGCAGCAGTCCGCGCAGGTTGTAGTACTGGCGGAAGAACGCGTGGAAGCCGCGGCTCATGGTGACGGTCGTCCCGTCGGACAGCACCGTCGGCCACCCGGCCAGTCGTCCGCCGAGGGTCGCCTCCCGTTCGTGGAGGGTGACCCGCACCCCGCGTTCGGCGAGCGCCGTCGCGGCCGCCAGCCCGGCGATACCGCCGCCGACGACAGCGGCCGTCGGAGGCCGCTCGCCCATCCAGCGCGGGGCGCCCGGTACGGCGTTCACCCTGCGGACCCGCCGGTCCCTGCCCTGCCTCAGCGCTTCGCTGCCCGGCCTCAGTGGGTCGATGCCTCGGCGCGCCCTCATCGGCCGTCCCCCGCGGCGGCCGGGCGGCGGCCGACGATCGTGTGCGTGACGCCGGTCTGCCAGCCGGGCAGGGGCAGCACCCGCACGGCTTCGAAGCCCTGGGAGCGGACCCGCGCGGCGAAGTCGTCGGCGGTGTCGAACTCCACCACGCTGCGCCACAGATGACGGTAGAGGTCGCCGTCGCCGAGGGCGGTGGCGACGGGCAGGACCAGGCCCCGGCACACCCCCGTCCACACGGCGCGGTGCAGGGGCCGGCCGCTGAGGGTGTACTCGTGCACCGCGAGGCGCCCCCCAGGGGCCAGGACGTCGCGCACGGTCGACAGGACGCGGCCGGGATCGGTGACGTTCCGGAAGAGATACGCGGCGAACACGGCGTCGAACGGCCCTTCCACACCGGCCTCCGCCAGCCCTTCGGCGGACGCGTGCACGAAGGTCACCCCCGCGCGCCAGGGTTTGCGGGCCGCACGCTCCAGCATGCCCGCCGAGGCGTCCACCGCCGTGATCTCGGCCTCGGGGAGCACGTTGGCGAGCGCGGCGGTCGACGCGCCGGTCCCGCAGCCGAGGTCGAGGACCCGCAGCCCGGCCCCCCGCCGGGGCAGCCCGAGGCGGCGCGCCGAGCGGCGCAGGTGTCCGTGGTAGCCGGGATTGGCGGACACCAGTGTGTCGTAGCTGCGCGAGGCGTGGTCGAACGCGGCGGCCAGGTCCTCGTCGCGGAGCAGCGTCATGGGATCTCCTCGGTCTGGTGCACGGAAGGGCGCCGTGCCGGTCAGGGACGGCCGGGGTCGCGGCCCGGGAACGGTCCGCCGGAGAAGGGCTCTTCGGCGGGCCCGCGGGGCAGCCAGGACAGCTCCAGCGCGGAGCGGAGCATCGGCAGCACGGGCGTGCGAAGGCCGAGGGCGAGGTCCTCGTGGAGGCGGGTCCCCCCGTCCAGGAACCGCAGCAACCGCTCCGCCGGAACCCGTGCGAACAGCCGGGTGAAGAAGGCGGCGCCGTCGACCCGGCCGCTGTCCAGGGCCCTCAGCAGCACCGCGTCCATCGCGCGCGAGCGGGCCGGGTGGGCGGGGGGAGGCACCGGGGTGCGGCCCGCGCGCAGTGCGGCGGCGATCGCCCGTGTCTGCCGCTGGATCGCGGAGAACGTATAGCCCGTGGACGGCCGTGTGGCGCCCCCGGCCATGCCGATACGGAACACCGAAGGCCCCGACCTGCGGGCGAAGCGCGCGTCGGTCATGGGGATCACCCCGCTCTCCGTACCGACGACCTCGAAGCCGCGCAGCCCCAGCACCTCCTCGCTGTAGCGGCGCAGCGCGGTGTCGTAGGTGTCGCGCGGCAGGACCGCACCGGAGAACTCGGTGTACTCCACCAGCGCCCGGTCCCCGGCGGTGGGCAGGACGTAGCCGAAGGCGAGACCGCCGGTCGGCTGCGGTACCCGGAAGTCCATGAACTCCACCGTGCCGCTGTCGAACACCGGTTTCCCGGTGCGGACGAACCAGCCGTGGAAGTGCTGCAACAGGGTGGTACGGGCGGCGGGCAGGCTCCCGAGGGGCCGGGAGTCGAAGACCCAGCGGGCGCGGACGGTCAGGGGCGACCCCTCCCCGGAACGGGCGCGGACCACGGCCCCTCCGGCGACGTCGTCCACCGTCTCGACGGCCGCCTCCAGACGACGGACCTCGTCGCCGTCAGCCAGTTCGCGCGCGACGAGGGCCTCGAAGTCGTCCGAGCGGAGCATCTTGTAGGTCAGGGGCGCGATGTCCCGCTCGAGCTCCCGGCCCGCCGGGGTGCGCACGCGCAACCGCCCCCAGACGGCGCTGAGGGCCGCGTCGTACGGGCCGGGTCCCTTCTCCCAGAAGCACCAGGTGCGGCTCGGGGGACGCAGTGGGCCGGGGGGCGCGTCCAGCAGGATCACCGACAGGCGGGGGGCGCCGGGGGCGCGTCGTGACAGCCGGTGGGCGAGGGACAGGCCGGCCGCTCCCGCGCCCACGATGGCCACGTCGGCTTCCAGCACCTGCGGCTCCGTCCTTGTCGTTGCGGGCTTGGTGTCGATCCGGGCTCGATGTCGTGGCGGGTTCGGCGCCGTCCCGGGCTCGGTGGCGTTCCGGGTTCGTCGTGTGCTTCGGGGAAGTCTTCCGCGTCGGGGGCGGCCTCGGTGGCAGGCGCGACTTCCGTGTCACGCGGGGTGCTCCCGGATGCCTTCCTCTCGCAGACGATGGCCCAGGCGTAGCAGTCCGCGCCGCGCGTGGCTCTTGACGGTTCCCAACGGCCAGCCGGTGACCTCGGCGATCTGTGTCTGCGTCAGGTCGTCGTAGAAGGCGAGGGTGAGCACCAGGCGCTGCGGGGCCGGGATCCGGGTGAACTCGCGGCCGATCAGGACCCGGTCCAGTACGGCGTCGGGCAGCGCGTCGGGGTGCACGGGTGCCTCGGTCATGCGCGCTCCGGCCGCCGCCACGAGCTGGGCCCGCCGCGTCCGTGCCGTCAGGGCGTCGGCGATCTTGCGTCGGGTGATGCCGACGAGCCAGGCACCGAGCGGGCCGCGCTCGGGGGCGTATCCGGCGCGACCGCGCCACGCGGCGAGGAACACCGACTGCCTGACGTCCTCCGCCTCCCGGGCGTCGCCGAGGGAGCGCCGGGCCAGGGTGAGCACGAGCGGGCCCCAGCGGTGGTAGGCGGCGGTCAGGCTGCCCTCGTCCCCGGCGACGAAACCGGCGGCCAGGTCATCGCACGCCGGGAAGTCCTCCGTCGGAGTCCCGGGCGGGACGTGGTCGTGACGGTGCCTGGTGGCCTGCTGTGCAGTCATGGCGTCTGCTCCTTGTGCGGGCTGTGGTCCGTCGCGCCCCATGGGGTGACGGGCGTGTCGCGGGGCACCCGTGCCGTCGAGCCAGGTTCCCGGCGCCGGGCTCCCGCAACTCCTCCACCCTGCGAGGACGGGCCCGAGGGAGACAACTTGCATCGCCTGTGCAGCGCTTTGCCTCGCATCGCGTCGTGCCGCATCACAGCGCGCCGTCGCGCGCACGACGGCGCGCAGCGCGAACCGGCCGCACCTTTTCACTCCTCCGGCGCATCCGTGCGCGCCTCCGCCACGGAAGGCGTTGAAGCAGACACCGCTGTGCCGGCGACGGAAGGAACCCTGATGGGCCCCAGCGACGCGAAGGACCACCCTGCGGCAGCGTCACCGCCCGGATCTCCTGACGGGGTCCCGTCCGACGAGACGTCGTCCGGCGAGACGTCGTCCGGCGAGACCCTGTCCCAAGAGGTCCCGTCCGAGGAGGCCACGTCCGAGGAGGTCCCGTCGCACGCGCCGGCGGTCGCGTACGACCCGCACGCCGTCGACCGCGACGTCCCCGGGGCCGTGCGAAGCGTGCTGCGGGAACTGCTGGCGGAGCGCACCGAACGGGCCGCCGCGCTCGACCCGGTGTTCGCGGAGGACCTGGCCGAGCGCGTCGCGCGTTTCGCCCTGGACGGAGGCAAGCTCATGCGTCCGCGCTTCGTCTGGTGGGCCCTGCGCGCGTGCGGGGGAGGCGCCGCCGAGACGGAGGCCGCCCTGCGGATCGGCGCCGCGCTCGAACTGATCCAGACCTGCGCGCTGGTGCACGACGACGTCATGGACGGCTCCCGGCTGCGCCGCGGACGACCCGCCCTGCACGCGGACATCGCCGCGCAGTACGCCGACGTCACGGATCCGGCCCACGGCGCGCGCTTCGGCGAGGCCGCGGCGATCCTCGCCGGTGATCTGGCCCTGGCCTGGGCGGACGACATCGTGGCCGCCACCAGGACTGCGGCACCGGCCGCCGACCACGCCGTCCGCGAGCTGTGGAGCACCATGCGCACCGAGATGGTGGCCGGGCAGTACCTGGACATCCAGGGCCAGGCCACCGCGTCCAGGTCCCTGGCCCGCGCGATCCGCGCGGCCTGTCTGAAGAGCGCCCTGTACTCGGTGGAACGCCCCCTCGCCCTCGGGGCGGCGCTGGCGGGCGCGGACGCCGCACGGACCCGGGCGCTGTGCTCGGCGGGCCGGTGCGTCGGCATCGCCTTCCAGCTCCGGGACGACCTCGGCGACGTCTTCGGCGGCCCCCGGCACGCCGGCAAACCCACCGGCGGCGACATCCGGGCCGGCAAGCCCACCTATCTGGTCGCCGTGGCGCAGGCCCGGGCCGAGGCCGCCGACGACCGGCGCGCCCTCGCCCTGCTGCGGCGGTCCCTCGGCCGAGCCGATCTGTCCGAACACCGTCTCGCCGAGGTCCGTGACGTCCTGGTCCGCACCGGCGCGCGCGACATCGTCGAGGCGAAGATCGACCGTCTGGTCGCCCAGGGCCTGCGCCATCTGGAGTCCGCCCCGCTGGAGGCGGAGGGCCGACGGCACCTGCGGGAACTGCTGCACACCACGGCCGGCGACACACCGCCGCCGCCTGTCTCCCGCGCCCCGCACGGTGCCCCGGACGGCTTGCCGGTCCCGCTGCTGCTGGGCGCCGTCGACGGAGCCGCCCGATGACCAGGACCGTTCCCGGGCGCACCGATCACGTCGTGGTCGTCGGTGCCGGGCTCTCCGGCCTGGCGGCCACCCTGCACCTGCTCGGCGCCGGCCGCCGGGTCACTCTCGTCGAGCGCGACGCGCGGCCCGGCGGTCGCGCCGGACGCCTGGAGCGCGGCGGCTACCGCATCGACACCGGCCCCACCGTGCTGACCATGCCCGACCTCGCCGACGAGGCCTTCGCCGCCGTGGGCACGACCCTGCGCGAGCGCGTCGACCTCATCCCCCTGCACCCGGCCTACCGGGCCCTGTTCGCGGACGGCAGCGGCATCGACGTCCACACCGACGCCGACGCGATGGAGGCGGAGGTCGAACGCTTCGCGGGCGCCGAGGAGGCGGCGGGCTACCGGCGGCTGCGCGGCTGGCTGGAGCGGCTGTACCGGGCCCAGATGGGTCGCTTCATCGACACCAACTTCGACTCCCCGTTCCAACTGCTCACCCCGGACCTCGCACGACTCGCCGCGCTCGGCGGCTTCGGACGGCTGGACGCCGGAATCGGCCGCCATCTGCGCGACGAACGCCTGCGCCGGGTCTTCTCCTTCCAGGCGCTGTACGCGGGCGTCCCGCCGGCCCGGGCACTCGCCGCCTACGCCGTGATCGCCTACATGGACACCGTGGCCGGGGTGTACTTCCCCCGCGGCGGGATGCACGCCCTGCCGCGGGCCATGGCCGACGCCGCCGCCGAGGCGGGCGCCGACCTGCGGTTCGGGCAGGACGTCGTCCGGCTGGAACGTTCCGGCGAGCGCGTCACCGCCGTGGTCACCGCCCACGAGCGCATCCCGTGCGACGCCGTCGTCCTCACGCCCGACCTGCCCGTCGCCTACGCCCTCCTCGGCCGACCGCCCCGCCGGCCGCTGCGGATCAGACACGCGCCGTCGGCCGTCGTCCTGCACGCCGGGACCGACCGGACCTGGCCCGAACTCGCCCACCACACGCTGTCCTTCGGCACCGCGTGGCGCCGCACCTTCGACGAACTCACCCGCACCGGCAGCCTGATGAGCGACCCCTCCCTGCTGATCACCCGCCCCACCGCCACCGACCCGACGCTCGCCCCGCCCGGCCACCATCTGCACTACATCCTCGCGCCCTGCCCCAACACCGACATCGGACCCGACGCCGCCGCGTGGGGCGAGCTGGCCCCCCGCTACCGCGACAGCGTCCTGCGGGAGCTGGAACGACGCGGCCTCGACGGCATCGCCGACGCCGTCGAGGAGCAGGCCCTCGTCACCCCGGCCGACTGGCACGCCCAGGGGCACGCGGCGGGCAGTCCCTTCTCGGCCGCCCACACCTTCGCGCAGACCGGCCCGTTCCGGCCGCGCAACCTCGTCCGGGGTACCGCCAACGCCGTACTCGCCGGCTGCGGCACCACTCCCGGCGTCGGCGTGCCGACCGTCCTGCTGTCCGGCAAGCTCGCCGCCGCCCGGATCACCGGCCGGCACGCGACCCCCGTCCCCAGGCGTCGGCGCACCGCGCCGGCCGCACCGGAAGGAACCCCCTCATGACCGCCCGCGAACTCGACGCGGCGGGCATCACCGAGCCGGTGCTGCGCGACGCCTACACGCACTGCCGCCGCCTCAACGCCCGCCACGGCAGGACCTACTTCCTCGCCACCCGGCTGCTGCCCGTGGAACGCCGCCCGGCCGTGCACGCGCTCTACGGCTTCGCCCGCTGGGCCGACGACATCGTCGACTCCCTGGACACCGGCGCGCCGGCGCACCGCCGCGCGGCGGACCTCGCGCTCCTCCACGAGCGCCTGGAACGCGGCCTGCGCGACACCCACACCCACACCCACGGTGGCGTTGGCGAGCCGGTCGTCCTCGCGCTCGCCGACACGGCCCGCCGGTACGCCATCGACCACCGGCACTTCAGCGACTTCATGGCGTCCATGCGCAGCGACCTGGAGGTCACCGGCTACCCGACCTACGACGACCTGCGCACCTACACGCACGGCTCCGCCGCCGTGATCGGGCTGCAGATGCTGCCCATCCTCGGCACGGTGGTCCCGCGCGAGGAGGCCGCCCCGCACGCCGCCGCCCTCGGGCTGGCCTTCCAACTCACCAACTTCCTCCGGGACGTCGGCGAGGACCTGGACCGAGGCCGCGTCTATCTGCCCGCCGACCTGCTGAGCGCACACGGAGTGGACCGGGGGCTGCTCTCGTGGAGCCGCCGCACCGGCCACCGCGACCGGCGGATCACCGAGGCACTGCGGGCCTTCGAGGACCTCACCCGTGGCGTCTACCGCGAGGCCGCCCCGGGCCTCGCCATGCTCGACCCCGTCGCACGCCCCTGCATCCGCACCGCGTTCGTGCTGTACGGGGGCATCCTGGACGCCGTCGCCCGCGACGGGTACGCCGTGCTGCACCGCCGCGCCGTGGTGCCCCGGCGGCGCCGCGCCGCGGTGGCGGTCGACGGGCTCGTACGCCTGACTGCGGCACGGACGTCGACACGGAGGGTGGGGGCACGGACGTCGGCGCCGGACGCACCGCCTGCCGCCGGACACGAACTGACCGCAGTCGGACGCGAACCGGCCGCCGTCACCGCCCCGTCCGGGCCGCTCCAGGAGGAGGTCGCGTGAACCCCCGACGCCCCGTCCGCCGCCGACGGTACCCCCTGACCCTGCACCGCGACCCGGTGCCCTGGGAACGACAGCGGCCCACCTGGCGCGAGGCGCGCCCGGCCTTGATCGCCGACGCCCTCAAACGCGCGCAGGCCCGCCCGTCGGGCAACTGGTACGTCGTCGGCGCCACCCGGGACATCCGGGACGACCGCCCGCTGGCCAGGACGATCGCCGGCCGGGAAGTCGTCGTCTGGCGGGCCGCCGACGGCCGTCTGGTCGCCGGGCCCGGCGTCTGCCCGCATCTGGGCGCGCCGCTGAAGGACAGTCCGGTGCGCTGCGGCACCCTCCTCTGCCACTGGCACGGACTCGCCCTGTCCGGCGGCCCGTTCGCGGGATGGGAGCCGCTGCCCGCGTACGACGACGGTGTGCTGGTGTGGGTGCGTCTGGACGACGTGGGCGGCGAGTCGCCCCTCGAAGCCCCCGTGGTGCCGGTGCGGCCGGCCCGTGCGGAGTCGCTGTCGGCGGTCTACGTCGGCGTCGGTGTCTGCGAGCCGGAGGACGTGGTCGCCAACCGGCTGGATCCGTGGCACGGCGCCTGGTTCCACCCGTACTCCTTCGTCGGCCTGACCGTCGTCGACGTGCCCGCCGCGCAGGAGGACGGCTTCACGGTCGACGTGTCCTTCAGGCTCACCGGGCGGCTCGTCGTGCCGGTGCGGGCGGTGTTCACCGCGCCCGAGCCGCGCACGGTCGTCATGCGCATCACCGAGGGCGAGGGAGAGGGCTCGGTGGTGGAGACCCATGCGACCCCGCTCGCGCCCGACGACCGGGGCAGGCCCCGGACAGCGGTGGTGGAGGCCGTCGTGGCCGCGTCGGACCGGCCCGGTTTCGCCCTGGCCCGCAGGGCGGCGCCGCTCCTGCGACCGCTCGTACGGGCTGCCGCGGGCCGCCTGTGGCGCGACGACCTCGCGTACGCGGAGCGGCGCTGGCACCTCCGCTCGACCGGCCGCTTCCCGGGGTGAGCCGGCGGGGCCTACGCAGGGAGTGACAAGGGAGCGGAAGGAGAAAGGAACCATGTCGGACCGGCCCACGGCGGAGCCGGCCCCGGAGCTGCCCCGCCACGGGGTGACCACGGGCTTCCTCGCGCGCAGGCTGGGGGTGTCACCGACGACGCTGCGTTCCTGGGACCGCCGCTACGGCCTGGGACCCGCCGTACGGGCCGAAGGCCGTCAGCGGCGCTGGTCGCCCGACGACGTGGCGATGCTGCAGGAGATGTGCCGGCTGACGGCTGCGGGAGTGCCACCGGCGGAGGCCGCCCGCGCCGCCCTCGAGCGGGCACGAGGAAAGGCCGCCGAGGCGTCCGTCGTGCCCCCGGGCGCGCGTCCCGGTGCCGTCGACACGGCCGCGCTCCCTGCCCCGCCCCTCCGGGCACCGCGCGGTCACCACCCGGCCTCCGCCCTGCCCCTGGGCGACGTACGCCAGGAATGCCGCGGTCTGGCCCGTGCCGCCGTCCGGCTCGACGCGGTGGCCGTGCAGGAACAACTGTCGGCGGTGGTGCGCGACCACGGGCTCGTCGTCGCGTGGGAAGAGGTGATGGTGCCCACCCTGCGGGCGGTCGGCCGCAAGTGGGAGTCCTCCGGCGACCGCTACGTGGAGGTGGAGCACCTGTTGTCCTGGCACATCTCCACCACGCTGCGCCACGCGCACCTTTCGGCGCCACGGCCGGCGGGGGAGGCCGCGCCCGTGCTGCTGGCCTGTCTGCCCGACGAGCACCACACGCTGCCGCTGGAGGCGCTCGGCGCCGCACTGGCGGAGCGGCACGTGCCGGTGCTGATGCTCGGCGGAGCGGTCCCCGCCGAAGCGCTGGACGGTGCCGTACGACGCGTCGCCCCGGCCGCGGTCGCCCTGTGGGCCCAGTCGCGGTCGACCGTCGGCCTGCCGCTGGCCCAGCACATCGCCGCGGCCCGCTGGGGGATCCGCGGCGCGCGCAGACACAGCCCCGTCCTGCTGTGCGGGCCCGGGTGGGGCCGCCGCACCCCCGAGGAACTGCTGCGGCCGTCCGGACTGCGCGACGCGGTCACCACACTCGTCCCCCTCTCCGCCGCGACACGACCGTGACGGGGGCGGCCGAGAGCGCAGGGGAGGCGGACAGCCCGGAGGCCGAGCCTCAGTGACCGGGCTCGTCGCGGCGGCAGTACAGGAAGAGGTGGGGCTCGGGTCCGGCGTCCGGATGGTCCGGGGTGAAGACGGCGCTGTGCCGGGACAGGACCGTCAGCCCCGCCGCCTCCACCATCCCGACGACACCCTCCTCGGCGAAGCTGGTCGCGCGGACCGGCCGGCCCATGAAGACCACCTCGACGTCCTCCGCGTCCACGGGCACGGTGGACAGCACCAGATGCCCACCCGGCCTGAGGGCGAGGGCGAGGCGCCGCGTCAGCGCCGACTGCTCGGCACGGGGCATCTGCAGCAGCGAGAAGAACACGCACACGCCGTCGAACGACTCGGCGTCGAGGGGGAGATCGCGGATGTCGCCGCAGCGGAACTCGGCCTCGGGGACCTGGCGGGCGGCGAGTTCGACCATGACGGGGGAGATGTCGACGCCCAGCACCCGGTGGCCCGCCTCGACCAGCGCGGCCGCCGTCGGCCGCCCCGTACCGCTGCCCACGTCCAGCGTCCGCGCGGCCGGCGGCAGCCGTTCGACAAGCCATTCCAGGGCCGACAGATGGGCGGGAGCGTGGGCGAACGCCTTCTCGTAGACGGGGCCCAGCGCGTCGAACAGCACGGCGGCGGGCGGCCGTCGGTCCTCGTGCCTCACGTCGACGTCCCTTCGTTCACCGGCCCGTATCGTCGCACCCACCGCACACCGGCCACAACGGGCTCCCGGTGCGCGTGCGTCCCGACGTGCCGGGCGGGGGAGAATGGGCACCGTACTCAACGGTCGACCTTTGCGGAGGAGCGGGGACATGCAGAACGCGCGAGCGGGCCAGGTCGCCGGGCACGAGGACCTCGTCGACGTGGCCCGTCTGGTCACGGCGTACTACGCCCTGCGTCCGGACCCGGCCGACCCCGGGCAGCGGGTGGCCTTCGGCACCTCGGGACATCGCGGCTCGTCCCTCGCGACGGCGTTCAACGACGACCACATCGCGGCCACCAGCCAGGCGATCTGCGAGTACCGCGCCGCCCAGGGCACCGACGGGCCCCTCTTCCTCGGCGCCGACACGCACGCCCTGTCCGAGCCCGCGCGGGTCACGGCCCTCGAGGTGTTCGCCGCCAACGACGTGACCGTCCTCATCGACCAGGCCGACGGCTACACGCCCACTCCGGCGGTCTCGCACGCCATCCTCACCCACAACCGCGGCCGCGCGTCCGGTCTCGCCGACGGCGTGGTGGTCACCCCCTCGCACAACCCGCCCGCCGACGGCGGCTTCAAGTACAACCCGCCGAGCGGCGGACCGGCCGGTTCCGAGGCGACCTCCTGGATCCAGGACCGGGCCAACGACATCATCGCGAGCGGCCTCAAGGACGTACGGCGCATCCCGTACGCCCGTGCCCTGGCCGCTCCCGGCACCGGCCGCCACGACTTCCTCGGGGCCTACGTGGCGGACCTGCCGAGCGTGCTGGACCTGGACGCGATCCGGGCCGCCGGCGTACGGATCGGCGCCGACCCGCTCGGCGGCGCCTCGGTCGCCTACTGGGGCCGCATCGCCGAACAGCACCGGCTCGACCTCACGGTGGTGAACCCGCTCACCGACCCCACCTGGCGTTTCATGACGCTCGACTGGGACGGCAAGATCCGCATGGACTGCTCCTCGCCGTACGCCATGGCCTCGCTCATCGAACGGCGCGAGCAGTTCGACATCGCGACCGGCAACGACGCCGACGCCGACCGGCACGGCATCGTCACACCGGACGGCGGCCTGATGAACCCCAACCACTATCTGGCCGTGGCGATCTCGTACCTCTTCTCGCACCGGGAGCGGTGGCCCGCGACCGCCGGGATCGGCAAGACCCTGGTGTCGTCCAGCATGATCGACCGGGTCGCCGCGGACGTCGGCCGGCAGTTGGTCGAAGTCCCGGTCGGCTTCAAGTGGTTCGTGGACGGACTGTCCGACGGCACGCTCGGCTTCGGTGGTGAGGAGTCGGCCGGCGCGTCCTTCCTACGCCGTGACGGCTCGGTGTGGACCACCGACAAGGACGGCATCATCCTGGCGCTCCTCGCCTCCGAGATCACGGCGGTCACCGGCAGGACGCCCTCGCAGCACTACACCGCGCTCACGGACCGCTTCGGCGCCCCCGCCTACGCGCGCGTCGACGCCCCGGCGTCGCGCGAGGAGAAGGCGCTGCTCGCCAAGTTGTCCCCGCGCCAGGTCACGGCCGACACCCTCGCCGGTGATCCGGTGACCTCGGTCCTCACCGAGGCCCCCGGCAATGGCGCCGCCCTCGGCGGCATCAAGGTCGCCACCGCCAACGCCTGGTTCGCGGCCCGCCCTTCGGGCACCGAGGACGTCTACAAGATCTACGGGGAGTCCTTCCTCGGCCCCGACCACCTGCGCCAGGTCCAGGACGAGGCCCGGTCGGTGGTGCTCACGGCCCTGGGCAGCTGACCTCCGGGGGCGCTCCCCGCGTCGCCTCGCGGTGAGCGCCCCGCTGACACCACGCCGTCGGCCAGATCGCGCAGGGCGTCACAGGGATGAGCGGCCTCTGTATCCCGTCCACCCTGCCCCGAGGCTCTACTTCCGCATCTCCTGTTCCTTCCACTGCGGGCAACGACCCACCAATTCACGCCCAACTCCCGTGCCAGCGGCCTTAGTTGACCGGCTGGTTCACGGCGTTCCGGTCTGTGCCGACGCCCCGTTGACAGGTGTCGGCCGGGGCCGAGGACATCAGCGGCCCCTGCGCGGTCCCTCAGGCAAGCGGGAATCCGGACCGGCCGAATAAGAGGGTTACCCCGAGCGAAGTCCAGTGCGGCTGATCCGGTGCTGTTTGGCATGTCCCCGACCCCCCTAGGTTCGCTGTGCTCCGCACAACGATCGGTCATGCCGTCAGACGTACGCACTCCACCGACAGTCGAAGGAGAAACTTCGTGCGCAGTCTCAGACACGCGATACTCCCGCTGGCCGCGGCCACCGTCCTCGCGCTGATAGGCGCGGCGACGACCGCCGAGGCCGCACCCGCCCCGGCGCAGACGCGAACCCAGACCGAGCGCGCCACCGCTGATCCAACCGCCGGGGGCGGTGCGTCCACTGCCGGCCGGACCGCACGTCTGTCCAGCGGTGCCCCGGTCGACTCGGCCCAGGACATCGCCGCGCTGGAGCGCTACTGGACGCCGGAGCGGATGGCGAACGCCGTCTCGCTCGACAAGCGGCCCGCCGCGCCGCGGCCCGGCGCCACCGAGAAGGCCGGCCCCACCGGGAAACCCGGCACGACCCCGTCCGCCCCCGCCCGTTCCGACGTCAGGGCCCCGCGCATCAACGAATCCGCCGCGGTGGGCAAGGTGTTCTTCACCAACCCCAGCAACGGCGGCACCTACGCGTGTTCGGCGAGCGCCCTCAACAGCGACTCGAAACAGATGGTCGTCACCGCCGGGCACTGTGTCCACGGCGGCAGCGGCGGTACGTGGATGACGAACTGGGTCTATGTGCCGCGTTACCGCTCCGGCGTCCGGCCCTTCGGCACCTTCGCCGCCAAGCAGATGCGCACGTTCAACGCCTAGATCAACAGCAGCGACCTCAGGCGGGACGTCGCCATGGTGACCACCTGGCCCCTCAACGGCAACAAGATCGTCAATGTCACCGGCGGTCACGGGATGAGCTGGAACTTCTCGCGCACACAACCCGTCACCATTCTCGGCTACCCGGGGAACTTCGACAGCGGGGAGATCCAGTGGGCGTGCACGGGAACGACCCGCGCGGCCAGTGACAACGGCATCGAGCTCCAGTGCAACTTCGGCGGCGGCTCCAGCGGCGGGCCGTGGCTGCGGGAGTTCAACGACTCCAACGGTCTCGGATCCGTCAACGGCGTGATGAGCACTGTCACCTCGACCGGCTGGAACGAGGCCGCCTACTTCGACGACGCGGTCAAGGCGATGTACGACGCCCAGGGCGGCGTCACCTGAGCGGCGTGAGCCGCTGGGCCGCGGCCGCCGCAGTGGTCGGGGCCGTCGTGGTGGCGGTGACAGCATGGCGCGCCGCGGCCACCGCCCCGGACCCCGGGTCCCAGCCCGACTCGGCCACCACGACCCACGAGACAGGGCAGGACCCGGATCAGGCCCGGGAGTACTGGACGCCCGAGCGGATGAGGGAAGCCGACGACGCGCCCATGCCGAAGCGCGACTGACGGCGGGCGGATCGGCCGGATTGGTTGCACGGGTCGGATAGATCGTGAGCAGGGCACCCAGGGCGTGGGGGCGGGGGACACCCCGCCCCCACGCCCCTGAGCGCTGTCTCAGCCCGCCGCCGGGTACACGCGGGTCACCTTGCCGTCGGGGTCGGCCTCCAGGTAACCGGACTGGTTGTACTCGTCGCTCAGGTAGACGGCCATTCCGGCCGGGGTGTCGAAGATGTCGTTGGGCTGTCTCACCAGCAGGTAACGGTTTTCCGGGTCGGGGACGTTGAGCTTCTTCTCCGCCTGCTTCAGGAGAGCGGGGACCTTGTCCCAGTCGAAGTCGTCGAGGCTGACGGGCTGTTCGCCACCGGCCAGTGTGCCCTTGATGATGCCCTTCTCCACGCCCCGCCCCGGGCGGTAGGTGTAGGTGTCGTACTTCGTGTCACTGTCGTCGACCATGAGCTGGGCCGACACGTAGTCCGGGTAGACCGAGAAGTCCCCGTACCGGTCGCGGCCGGTCTCCTCCTCGAACGCCTTGATCGCCGTACGGATGCCGTCCGGAGTCAGCATGCCGCCGGCCTCCACGTCCTTCGGCTGCCGCGTCTCCTCGTCGGCGTCGGTCGGTGACGCGCCGCCGGTCGGTGAGGCGGTCGACTTCGACTTCGACTTCGACTCCGAGGCCGAGGTCGAGGTGGTCGGCGAGACACCCGCGTTCGTGGCGCGGCCGTCGTCCAGGGGCAGCAGCCACCACAGCAGGACCAGGGCACCGGCGAGCGACACCCCCGACACGCTCCACAGGACGGCGAGACGCGGCCCGCGCCGACGCCGTGCCCCGCTCCCGGGGTGCACGGGCGTGGTCGTCGGCTGGTACGGAGACGCCCCCGGCAGGGACTGGACCAGCGGCGAGTCGACGGGCGGGGACTGGAAGGGCGCTGAATGGAGGGGCGGGGGCTGGAAGGGCGGGGGCTGAAGCGGTGTCTTCTGGACCGACGGCGACGGGACGGGCGGCGGCGGGCCGAACCCGGCGGCGGTGACACGCGTCGTACCGGCAGTGCCCGGGCCGGCCCCGGTGGCGGGCGTCGGCGGACGCAGCGCGTACGACGTGGGCTCGTCCCGCACGGCCGCGGTCGTCGGCCCCGCTTCGACCTCGGCGAGTCGCCGGTCCAGTACCTCCGCCGACGGCCGTGCCGCCGGATCCCGTACGAGCACGCTCATCAGGACGTCGCCCAGGGCACCGGCACGCTGCGGAGGCGCCACGTCGTCGTTGAGGACCGCGGCGAGGGTGGCCAGCGTGGAGCCCCGGCGCAGCGGGTGGTGGCCTTCCACGGCGGCGTACAGCATCATCGCCAGCGACCACAGGTCGGAGGCGGACCCGCCCTCCTGCCCGGATATGCGCTCCGGTGCCATGAAGTCGGGTGTCCCGATGACGGAGCCGGTGGCGGTGAGGCCGCTCGTCTCGCGGATGGCCGCGATACCGAAGTCGGTGAGGACGGGACGCCCGTCGGGACGCATCAGCACGTTGGCCGGCTTCACGTCCCGGTGCTGGATACCGGCGTCGTGCGCGGCGGTCAGCGCGCCCAGCACCTGTCGCCCGATCCGTGCCGCCTCGGCCGGCGGCATCGGCCCCTCGGCCAGCCGGTCGGCCAGCGAGCCACCGCTGACCAGCTCCATCACGATCCACGGGTAGGTGCCGTCGCCGCCGTCGACGATGTGGTGGATGGTGACCACGTTCGGATGGTCGATACGCGCCAGTGCCCTGGCCTCGCGCAGTACCCGCTCCCGCAGGGTCCGCGCCCCGTCGGGGTCGTACTCGGCGAGGTCCCGGTCGGGCGGGCGGACCTCCTTGACGGCCACGAGCCTGTGCAGCACCAGGTCCCTGGCCCGCCAGACGGTCCCCATCCCACCCCCGCCGAGGCGGGTCTCCAACTCGAAGCGCCCGTCGACGACTCGTCTCACGGGGCCTCTGTCGTCCTCGTTCATGGGCGGGAGCATAGTGGCCCCAACCGACAGCATTCGCCGCCCCGTGGACCAGGAGCCGGTTCGAGGTCAGCCGACGGGTCGACGGTGCAGCGGCTCCAGGGCGGCGGCCAGGACGTGCGGGTCGTGGTGGCCCTTGTGGACCGTCGGCGGCCGCCTGTCGAGGTGGAGGAGCCGGGACACCGCCGTCCACGCCGTGCGCACCGAGTACTCGACGGTGAGGACGACGTCGTCGGGCAGTTCGGCGAACTGGCCGATGAAAGCGAGGTTGACCGAACCCTCCGGCACGACCTCCGGCCGGTCGCCGTGGCGGCGTACCAGGAACTGGCTGGTGCGGTAGGGCATCAGACAGGGCACGACGGTGGAGGACTTCAGGACGCGGGTGGTGGTCCTCTCGTCGAAGGGCAGATGGTGGAGGACCTCTTCGAGGATCTCCCGGCCCGAGCACATGGTCATCGGCTTGGGTGTGTGGTTGCCGGAGCGGCCGGGGAAAAGGCCGTAGCCCCACCAGACGGACACACCGTCCGGCTGGTCGCGGTAGACCGGCTGGCGATCGGCCACGATCGTGAGCAGCCAGGGGGAGTCGGTGAAGGTCATCATGCCGCCCCGGCCGGTCTCGCGACCGCTGAACTCCGCGAGTGCGTCGAGGAAGGCGGGGTCGTCGGCGGTGACCGTGAACGACACCCCGCGGGACTCCTCGACATGCTTGTCGAAGACGGTCGGGTCGCCGAAGTCCTCGCGTCCGCGGGCCAGCCGGTGCCAGAGCAGCCAGGCGTCCGAGCGGTGCGGGGGCGGCGGCGGAGCGGCCAGGTGCGACCCGACACTGGTCGCGTCGGTCATCGAGCCGTTGGTGACCAGGACCAGGTCCTCGGGAGCGATGTCGATCCGCTCGTCGTGGCCGCTTCGGGAGAGGTGGATGCTGCTCACCGTTCCGCTCCTGGTCCCAGGGGCGAACCCCAGGTCGGTGACACGGCATCCGGTGCGGATGACGACCCCGCGCTGGCGCAGCCAGGACGTCAGGGGGCGCACGATCGAGTCGTACTGGTTGTACCGCGTGCGGTGGATGCCCGCCATGGAGCCGAACTCCGGGAGCAGATGGAGGAAACGCCTGAGATGGCGGTGGAACTCGACGGCGCTGTGCCAGGGCTGGAAGGCGAATGTGGTGCACCACATGAACCAGAAACCGGTGGTGAAGAAGTGCGGGCCGAAGCAGTCGGTGATCCGCTTGCCGTCCAGGTGTCTCTCGGGGGTGGCCGCGCACCGCACCAGTTCCCAACGGTCCCGCTCGGAGAAGCCCATGGACGTCGTGTCGACGATCTTTCCGTCGCCGTCGACGAGCCGGGCGACGTCGTCCCAGGCGAAGTCCTCGTGGCCGGCCAAAATCTCCTGGGTGACCGACACCGACGGGTCGTCCGTCGAAGGGATGGTGGACAACAGGTCGTAGGTGCAGCGGAACTCGGCCTCGAACATCCGCCCGCCCCGCATGGTGTAGCCGGCGTCCGGGGTGCCACCCGCGTCGAGACTGCCCCCGATGGAGCGCTGCCCCTCGTAGAGCTGAATGTCCGCTCCGTCGAAACCGCCCTCGCGGATCAGGAACGCCGCCGCCGCGAGCCCCGCGATGCCACCGCCCACGAGATATGCCTTCGCCATCACACAACTCCTCGTCCTCGCCCCGTGGCCGGGGCCGCGCACCAAAGATGGCCCGGGCCACGGGGCGCCGTCGGTGGGCCGTTGGTCATCTGCCGGGGCCGTACGGCCCTACCGAGCCGTGTGCGGGGCCTCGCTCCACCGGCGTCGGCTCCGCCGCGCCACGGGTGTGCTGCCGGTGCGGTGGCCGCGGTCCCGGAGGTGGGCGGCCCTGCCGGTCTGCCGACACAGCCGGTCGTGGAGTTCGTCGACGACCTCCGTGGCGGTGTCTTCCTCCGCGAGGACGACGAGAGGACGCCCGCCGCCCCCGCCGTCGCCGCCCTCGGCGGCGCGGACACCGGGGCGCCACGGCCGACCGGCTCGTTCGCCGTCGGCCGGTAGCGGCCCGCGGTCGACCTCACCGAGGCGCGGAGGCATCCTCCGACGCCGGCGCCGTTCCGGGGGGCGTCAGGTCGAAATCGACGGACACCACACCCTCCACGGCACGGACCAGCCGGGCCGCCACCGGCACCAGCGAGGTGTCCCGGACCCGGCCGCCGAGCCGTACGACGCCGTCCCGCACGTTCACGCGAACGGCGGAGGCAGGGGCCGGGAAGAGGTAGGCGACGACCTCACGTCGCACCTCCTCGGCGATCTCCTCGTCGGTGCGCAGGAACACCTTCAGCAGATCCGCGCGGCTGACGATGCCCTCCAGCACCCCGTCGGCGTCGACCACCGGGAGCCGCTTGACCTTGGCCCGGGCCATCGTGCGGGCCGCCTGGGCGAGCGTCACCCCCGACCGGACCGTGAGGGCGGGGGAGGCCATCAGCTCCTCGGCGGTCACCGCACCGGCCTTCGCCAGATCCGCCAGCCTGCGCAGCTGGGTGTACCGGTCGGGGTTGCTGTCGCGGAACTCCTCCTTGGGCAGCAGGTCCGCCTCGGAGACGACGCCGATCACTCGGCCGTCCTCCTCGACCACGGGCACGGCACTGATCCTCCTGTCCCGCATCAGCTGGACGATCTCCTTGAAGGCCGTCCCGCGCCCGACTGTCGCGACCGTACGGGTCATGACGTCGCCGACCATGTGCGGTGTGCCGTGCATGCTCACTCCTTCGAGGTCCGCGCGGGGAAGTCGAGGTCCGCGCGGGGTGAGGGCGGACGGGTCAGCGGGCGCTGCCGGCGCCGTAGGGGGCGTACAGGTCCAGCAGGCGGGTGCGTGCGGCCTGCAGGCGGTGGGCGAGCACCTCTCCGACCCACAGACCCACGGCCCGGCCCATGGCCGGGTCCTCCTGGCACATGAGACGGACGGCCGTGGCGTCGAACTCGTACGCCCGCACCGGAGTCGTCGCCTCGGCGCCCAGGTGCCACACGTGCGGGGGGAACAGCCAGGACCAGCCGACGAGTTCGTTGTGCCGGAGCGACTCGATGACGGCCGGCCGGCGGCCCGGCACCCGCATGTCGAGCTCCACCGTGCCCGTGCGGAGGATCCAGAATCGGTCGGCGCGGCTTCCCTCCTCGAACAGCCGTGTCCCCTGCGGGAACGCCACCTCACGGGCGACGCGCATCAGCCGCTGCCGATGCTCCGTGGGCAGCGCCCGCAGCATGCTGGGCGTGGGTGTGGTGATCATGGCGTGCCTCCAGGCGGTCTACCGGAACTGCCATGCCCAGCCTGTGCCGCGCCGCCCCCGCCCGCCATGGGCCGTCCGGTCCCTCACCCGGGCCGGTCGGCACGGCGGACGAGCCTTCCGGCACCCTGTGGCGACCGGGCCCCCGCTGTTCCATGAAGGCATGGGACGAACCGCCCGACCGAGGGGGATGAGCACCGTGGGTACCTCACTGACTCCCGACTTCTGGAGGCTGTTCGCCGTACTCCTGGCCGTGTCCGCGACGCTCACGTTCGTGTTGAGCACCCTGCTCGACGCGCTGTACGTACGGCGGCTGCGGCGGCGGCAGGACCGACGGACCACAGCCGGCGCGGAGGGGAGTGCGGACCGGCCGTCCGACACTCCTGCGGACGCCGCACGGCACCGCCCGCTCACGGCCCGCCGGAGCCGGACCCCGCACCCGCCCCGCCGAACACCCGCGCACCGGTGACAGGCGAGCCCGGCCGTCCGGGGCCACGCCGCCCGGGCGCCGTGGCCCCGGACGGCCGGGCTCGCCTCGACATCCTCACCTCACCCGCCTCGATCGTCTTCGACCGGGCCGAGAACCGGCTGCACACCATCAAGGCCGTACTCGTGGCCACCCTGGAGGACTGAGTCATGCGCATGGTCGTCGCCCTCGGCGGCAACGCCCTGCTGCACCGGGGCGAACGCCCCGAGGCGGCCGTCCAGCAGGCGAACGTCGACCGCGTCGCCACCGCCCTCGCGGCCCTCGCCCGCGACCACGACATCGTCGTCACCCACGGCAACGGCCCCCAGATCGGGCTGCTGGCGCTGGAGAGCGAGTCCGACCCCGCGCTGAGCGCGCCCTACCCGATGCACCTCCTCGGTGCCCAGACGCAGGGCATGATCGGCTCTTTGTTGGCCTGTGCCCTGCACAACGTCATGCCGCGCCGCCGGATCGCCACCCTGGTCACCCACACCCTCGTCCGCTCCGACGACCCCGCCTTCGACCGGCCCACCAAGTTCGTCGGCCCGGTGTATCCGCAGGACGTCGCCGACCGCCTCGCCCGCGTCCACGGCTGGCGCATGGCGCCGGACACCGGGGGCAGGCGTCGCGTCGTACCCTCCCCGAGGCCCGAGCGCGTCCTGGAGACCGACACCGTCCGCGAGCTCCTCGCCACCGGCACCCTGGTCGTCTGCGGAGGCGGCGGGGGCGTACCGGTCACCGCCGACCGTGTCACCGGTGCCCTCACCGGCGTCGATGCGGTCGTCGACAAGGACCTCACCGCGGCCCTGCTCGCCGAGGAGCTGAAGGCCGACTTCCTGCTGATCCTCACCGACGTGCCCTACGTCTACGACGGCTACGGCACCTCCGACCAGCGCCCCCTGCTCGACGCCACGCCCGACCAGCTGCGCGGACGCGGGTTCGCCCCCGGCTCGATGGGGCCCAAGGCCGAGGCCGCCGCACTGTTCGTCAGCCGCACCGGGGGGCTGGCCGCCATCGGCGCCCTGGACGCGGCCTACGAGATCGTCCACGGCCTCTCGGGGACACTGATCCGCCCCGATCTCCCCACGGGTTGACGGGTCGACGGGTTGACGGGGCTTCGAGCCCCCGGCCGACGACGAGCCGGGGGCTCCGAGCCCCGGCCCCGGACCACGGGGGACCAACGGCACTGCCGAGTGCGCCGCTCGGCACTCCCCCCGGCCCGCGCGAACGACGAGCATCCGAGGCGCAGGCAAGTGCGACGAACCGAGGAGAGGACCGGCGATGACCGCGACCACGACCGTGGGCAGCCGAACGAGCGACGCCTGGCGGGACTTCGCCGGGACACACTGGCGCGAGCAGGTCCACGTACGTGACTTCATCCAGGCCAACTACACCCCGTACGAGGGCGGAGCCGACTTTCTGAGCGGCCCGACGGACCGTACCCGCGCCGTCTGGGAGAAGATCGTCGCGCTGTTCCCCGAGGAACGCAGCCGGGGCATCCTCGACGTCGACCCCGCGACTCCCTCGACGATCACCTCGCACGCGCCCGGGTACATCGACCGCGAGCGCGAACTGATCGTCGGCCTGCAGACGGACGCGCCTCTCAAGCGCGCGATCATGCCGAACGGCGGCCTGCGGATGGTGGAGAACGGACTGCGCGCCTACGGCTACGAACCCGACCCGTTCGTCACCCGGGTCTTCGGCACCTACCGCAAGACCCACAACGACGGCGTCTTCGACGCCTACACCCCCGAGATGCGCGCCGCCCGCAAGGCGGGCATCATCACCGGGCTCCCGGACTCCTACGGACGGGGCCGGATCATCGGCGACTACCGTCGCGTGGCGCTGTACGGCACGGACCGGCTGACCGAGGCCAAGAAGGCCGAGCGGGCCCTGCTGGACGCCCGGCCCTCCACGACCGACGTCGTCCGCGACCGGGAGGAACTCGCCGAGCAGATCAGGGCGTTGGGCGAGCTGACCCGGATGGCCGCCGGCTACGGCTGCGACGTCTCCCGCCCCGCGACCACCGCCCACGAGGCCGTGCAGTGGCTCTACCTCGGCTACCTCGCCGCCGTGAAGGAACAGAACGGCGCCGCGATGTCCCTGGGCCGCACCTCGACCTTCCTCGACGTCTACCTCCAGCGCGACCTGACGGCGGGGCTCCTCGACGAGACCCGCGCCCAGGAACTGATCGACGACTTCGTGATCAAGCTGCGGATCGTCCGCTTCCTGCGCACCCCCGAGTACGACGCCCTCTTCTCCGGCGACCCCACCTGGGTGACGGAGTCCCTCGGCGGCATCGGGGCCGACGGACGCCCGCTGGTCACCCGCACCTCCTTCCGCTTCCTCCAGACGCTGTACAACCTGGGCCCCGCACCCGAGCCGAACCTCACGGTGCTGTGGTCGCCGGGCCTGCCCGACGGCTTCAAGCGGTTCTGCGCCCAGGTCTCCATCGACACCAGCGCCGTGCAGTACGAGTCCGACGAACTGCTGCGCCCACGCACCGGGGACGACACGGCGATCGCCTGCTGCGTCTCCGCCATGGCCGTGGGGAAGCAGATGCAGTTCTTCGGGGCCCGGGTGAACCTCGCCAAGGCGCTGCTGTACGCGGTCAACGGCGGCCGCGACGAGATGACCTCCGAACAGGTCGCCCCGGCCACGCCCCCGCTCACCGGCGAGTACCTGGACCACGCGGAGCTGTCGGCGGCGTACGACCGGGTCCTGGACTGGCTGGCCGCGACGTACGTCGACGCCCTGAACGTCATCCACTACATGCACGACAAGTACGCCTACGAGCGCATCGAGATGGCGCTGCACGACCACCCGGTGCACCGCTTCATGGCCTGCGGCATCGCCGGGCTGTCGGTGGCCGTGGACAGCCTGTCGGCCGTGAAGTACGCGCGGGTGAAGGTGTTCCGGGACGCCGCCGGCCTCGCCGTCGACTTCCGTACCGAGGGCGACTTCCCGACCTACGGCAACAACGACGACCGCGCCGACGACATCGCCGTCCAGCTGGTCGAGTCGTTCATGGCGAAGGTGCGCGAGCACCCCACCTACCGGGACGCCGAGCACACCCAGTCGGTGCTCACCATCACCTCCAACGTGGTCTACGGCAAGCACACCGGCAACACCCCCGACGGCCGCCGCGCCGGACAGCCCTTCGCCCCCGGCGCCAACCCCATGAACGGCCGCGATCTGCACGGGGTGGCCGCCTCGGCCCTGTCGGTCGCCAAGCTGCCGTACGAGCAGGCGCGCGACGGCATCTCGCTGACGACGACCATCACCCCGGAGGGCCTCGGTCACCGTCCCGACGAACGCGCGGGCCACCTCGTCGGCATCCTCGACGCCTACACCGCCTCGGGCGGCTTCCACATGAACGTCAACGTCCTGGACCGCGCCACGCTCCAGGACGCCATGGAGCACCCGGAGAAGTACCCCGACCTGACCGTGCGCGTCTCCGGATACGCCGTCAACTTCGTCCGGCTGACCCGCGAGCAGCAGCTCGACGTCATCAGCCGCACCTTCCACGGATCGATGTGACCCGGATGCCCTCGCCCAGGGGCCGGATCCACTCCTGGGACCTGTCCACCGGCGTGGACGGTCCCGGGACCCGGTTCGTCCTGTTCGTCGCCGGCTGTCCGCTGCGCTGCCTGTACTGCGCCAACCCCGACACCTGGCACATGCGAGACGGGAAGGAGACCACGGTCGACGAGGTGATGGCGGAGATCGAGAAGTACCGTGCCTTCCTCACCACGGCCGGCGGAGGCGTCACCGTCACGGGCGGCGAACCCCTCCTCCAGCCCGGCTTCACCGGCGAGATCCTGCGCCGCTGCAGGGAACGGGGACTGCACACCGCCCTCGACACCTCCGGCTTCCTCGGCGCCCGCGCCACCGACGAACTCCTCGGCGACACCGACCTGGTGCTGCTGGACATCAAGTCCTTCGACGTCACCACCTACCGGCGGCTGACCGGTGGCGAACTGAGCCCCACCTTGAACTTCGCCACCCGCCTCGACCGGCTCGGCGTCCCGATGTGGATCAGATACGTCCTGGTGCCCGGCTGGACGGACGAGCCGGAGTCCGTCGAGGGCCTCGCGCGCTTCGTGGCCGGTCTGGGCGCGGTCGACCGCGTGGACGTCCTGCCGTTCCACAAGCTCGGCGCCGCGAAGTACGAGGCCCTCGGCCTGCCGTTCCCGCTCCGCGACACCCCCGGCCCGGACGCCGACCTGACCGAACGGGTCCGTGAGCGGTTCAGGACGCACGGCGTGTCCGCCTACTGATCCGCACGTGCCGCCCCACTCCCCGCCGCGCCTCCGTCGCCCAACGGCCCTCACTGACAGGGCCGTTCAGCCCCACAGCCGCAGACCTTCGGCACCCGGCGCGCCTCTGCGGACGCGACGAGAGTAGAGGCATCACACCACGTCCCGACCGTCCCCGAAGGGAACACCATCATGGCCGTGCACGAGCACCCTCACCGGAGGCCGGGCCTCCACCTGCCGTCCTTCCGGGGGACCCGGACCGCCTCTGCGGCCGAGACCACCCTGTCGGAGGCGGCCGGCACGCACGCGGTGGCGGCCTACTCGCTCGCCTCCCTGCGCCTGCTCACCGGATTCGTCTTCCTGTGGGCGTTCCTCGACAAGACCTTCGGCCTCGGCTACGCCACCCAGTCCGGCAAGGGCTGGATCGACGGCGGTTCGCCGACGAAGGGCTTCCTCGGGTCCGTCGCCGTGGGGCCAATGGAGTCGACCTTCCACTCCTGGGCCGGCGACCCCTGGGCCGACTGGCTGTTCATGCTCGGTCTGCTCGGCATCGGGCTCGCCCTGACCGCCGGGGTCGCCCTGCGGCTCACGGCCGTCGCCGGCACGGTGATGATGGCGCTGATGTGGGTCGCCGAATGGCCGCCCGCCCGGCATCTGTCGGACGGCTCGCCGAGCATGTCGACGAACCCGTTCGCGGAGTACCACGTCGTCTACGCCGTCGCCCTGGTCGTTCTCGCCGCCACGGCCGCCGGAGACACCCTCGGCCTCGGCAGGGCCTGGGCCGGACTCCCGCTGGTGCGCCGCAGCCCCTGGCTGCGTTGACCCCGGGAGGGGCGGCGGGCCCGACGCTGGGCCCGCCGCTCCACGACCGCGCGGGGCAGGGCCGGTCGGCCCTCTCCAGGGACCTGCGGCCCCTGCCGGGCCACCGGCCCGCGGAAGAAGCTCTAACCAGGACGCGGACGCCCCCGCTCGAACCCTCCGATCAGTACCCACGACCCCAAAGGTGGAGATCATGAACCGCACCGTCATCGTCGGCCTCGACGGCTCCCGTGAGAGTCGCTCGGCGGCCGAGTGGGCGGCCCGCGAGGCACAGCTGCTCGGCGTGCCGCTGAAGCTGGTGCACGTCTGGGAGCCGGTCCCGGTCCCGATGGCGCAGGCACCGCTGCTCGGCGCGGAGACGCAGCAGCACTGGACCGAGCGCGTCCCCCGTGAGGCCGCCGAGGGCATCCGCCTGCGCCACCCGGGGCTGGAGGTCGTCACCGAGCATGTCGCCGGTCGCCCCTCCGAGGTGCTGGTCGACCAGGCGAGGAACGCCGAGCTGCTGGTCCTGGGCTCCCGCGGGCTGAGCGGCATCGGCGGCTTCATGGTCGGCTCGGTCGGACTGGCGGTCGTGGCGCACGCCGAACGGCCGACCGTGCTGGTCCGCGCCGAGGAACTGGCCGCGGACGAGCACGAGATGGACCCGGCCGGCATCCCGTCCGCGGCGACACCGTTCCGTCCCGTCGTCCTCGGTCTCGACGTCGAGAGCCCCGACGAGGAACTGATCGAGTTCGCCTTCGCGGCCGCCGCCCGCCGCGGCACCTCCCTGCGGGTCGTGCATGGCTGGAACCCGCCCCCCTACTACGCCTACGGCCTCTCCGTCGACCTCGAACTCCACGGCGCCCTCGCCCGCCGCGAGACCACCGTCCTCGCCGAGGTCCTGCGCCCGTGGCGCGCGAAGCACCCGGACGTCGAGGTCACCGAGGAGTCGCACTACGGCACCCCCGGCAACCACCTCGTCGACGCGTCCCGCGAGGCCTCCCTGGTCGTCGTGGGCCGCCGGATCCGCCGCAACCCCTTCGGCGCCCACATCGGCCCCGTCGCCCACGCGGTCCTGCACCACAGCGCCGCCCCCGTCGCCGTCGTCCCGCACAACTGACGCCACAACCCGAGGAGTTGACCCCCATGAAGGCAGCGGTCGTCCGAGCCTTCGGCGAGCCCCTGGTCATCGAGGACCGCCCCGACCCCGAGCCCGGCCCCGGCCAGGTCCGCGTCAGGGTCGAGGCGTCCGGACTGTGCCACACCGACATCCACGCCGCCCACGGCGACTGGCCCGTCAAGCCGAACCCGCCGTTCGTCCCCGGCCACGAGGGCGTTGGCCTGGTCGAGAAGCTTGGCGACGGGGTCACCCACCTCCGCCTCGGCCAGCGGGTCGCCGTGCCCTGGCTGGGCCGGGCCTGCGGGCGCTGCGAGCACTGCCTGTCCGGCTGGGAGACGCTGTGCGAGCAGCAGATCAACACCGGCTACGGCTGCGACGGCGGGTACGCCGAGAAGATGCTGGCCTGGGCCGACTTCGCCCAGCCGGTGCCGGACGGTGTCACCGCCGTCGACGCGGCACCGCTCACCTGCGCCGGCGTGACCACGTACAAGGCGCTCAAGGTCGCCGACGTGCGGCCCTCCCAGCTGGTCGCGATCTCCGGGATCGGAGGCCTCGGGCACCTCGCCGTGCAGTACGCCAAGATCGCCGGAGCGACCGTCGCCGCGATCGACGTCACCGACGAGAAGCTCGAACTGGCCGCCGAACTCGGTGCCGACATCATCGTCGACGCCCGCAAGGAGGACGTCGGCGAGGTGCTCAAGCGGCACGGCGGAGCCCACGCGGCCATCGCCCTCGCCGTGAACGACGCCGCCTTCGCGGCCGTCAACACGGGCCTCAGGCGCGGCGGCAAGCTCGTCATGGTCGCCCTGCCCGCCCACGGCACCGTCCAGGTCCCGATCTTCGACACCGTCCTGAACGGCACCAGTGTGATCGGCTCGATCGTGGGCACCCGGCAGGACCTCGCCGAGGTCTTCCAGCTGCACGCGGCCGGCCGGACCAGGGTCATCTGCGAGACCCGCCCGCTGGCCTCCGTCAACGACTCCATCGACGAGGTGCTGCGCGGCCAGGTCAAGGCCCGGATCGTGTTCGACCTCGGCGCGGGACGGTGAGCGACATGACGCAGGACCTGCCGGTCGTCGTCGGCGTGGACGGCTCCGAGCCGAGCCTGCGGGCCGTGGACTGGGCCGCCGACGAGGCCGCACTGCGCGGGACGCCGCTGCGGCTGGTGTACGCCTCACTGTGGGAGTGGTACGAGGGCGCCCACCTCGCCGAGGACGTCGGCGGGACGTCCGAGGGGGTGCGGGCGGAGGTGATCGTGGAGAGCGCCGCCCAGCGGGCCGGCCAACGCCGCCCGGAGGTGAAGATCACCACCGAGGTGGTGCCGGAGGAGCCCGAGTACACCCTGCTGCGGGAGAGCCGCACCGCCTCCCTGCTGGTGACGGGCACCCGGGGCCGCAGCAGCCTCACCGAGGCGCTCCTGGGCTCGGTGAGCCTGACGGTGGCCGCGCACGCGTATTGCCCGATGGTCGTCGTACGCGGCAGCCACGACAACCGGGCCCTGCCCACCACGCACGGCCGGATCGTCGTCGGCGTCGGCGAGCGGCCGACCTCGTCGGCGGCGGTGCGGTTCGCCTTCGACGAGGCCCGGCGGCGCGGGGCCGAGGTCGAGGCGGTCAGGGCCTGGCGGTGCCCCGCGCACGAGGGCACCGACCACCCGCTGCTCACCGGGGAGCCGGCCCGGCTGCACGAGGAACGGGCCGTGGAAGGCCTGGAGGAGGCTCTCCGGAAGGCTCCCGACGACGTCCGGCTGCGCCGCCGTACCGTCGAGGGCCATGCCCGGATCGCGCTGTCGGACGCCTCCCACGACGCCGACCTCCTCGTCGTGGGAGCCAGGCGTCGCCAGCGGCACTTCGGACTCCAGCTGGGCCGGGTGACACACGGGGTGCTGCACCACTCCGCCTGCCCCGTCGTGATCGTGCCCGAGCCGGAGTGAGCACGGTGACCGGCTGCTCACACACCCGCCGCGTGATCCGGGACGTACGTCCGCAGATCGCGCGGCGGGCGCTCGTAGCCGGTCGACGGCGGGCGCTCCGGCAGTTCCAGCACCGGGGGCGGCACCTCGCGGTACGGCACCGACGCCAGCAGATGGGCGATCATGTTCAGCCGGGCCCGGCGCTTGTCGTCGCTCTCCACGACGTACCACGGCGCCTCGGTGATGTCGGTGTGCACCATCATCTCGTCCTTGGCACGCGAGTACGCCTCCCAGCGGGTGAGCGACTCCAGGTCCATCGGCGAGAGCTTCCAGCGCCGCAGCGGGTCCTCCAGGCGGCGCCGGAAGCGCTCCTGCTGCTCGGTGTCGCTCACCGAGAACCAGTACTTGCGCAGCAGGATCCCGTCCTCGATCAACATGCGCTCGAAAAGGGGACATTGCCGCATGAACAGCTGGTACTCCTCTTTGGTGCAGAAACCCATGACGTGCTCCACACCGGCCCGGTTGTACCAGGACCGGTCGAACAGCACGATCTCCCCGGCCGCCGGCAACTGCTCGACGTACCGCTGGAAGTACCACTGGGTGCGCTCGCGCTCCGTCGGCTTGGGGAGGGCCGCGATCCGGGCGACACGGGGATTGAGGTGCTCGGCGACCCGCTTGATCGTGCCGCCCTTGCCCGCCGCGTCCCGCCCCTCGAAGACCACGACCAGCCGGGCGCCCTCGGCCCGCACCCACTCCTGGAGTTTCACCAACTCCGTCTGCAACCGCAGCAGTTCCTTCTCATATGCCGCACGCGACACCTTCGTCGCCTTTTTGCCGGCCATGCCGTCCTCCACCGCCCGACGACCCCCGTCGATGAGTTCGGGAGTCACCCATGACCCAGGTCGAACACCAGAACGTCACCGTACTTTCCGACGACGAGCTGCGCACCCTGGACGCCCACTGGCGGGCCGCCAACTACCTGGCGGCCGGGCAGATCTACCTCATGTCCAACCCCCCGCTCACCGAACCGCTGCTCCCGGAACACATCAAGCCGCGGCTGCTCGGGCAGTGGGGCACCTCCCCGGGCCTGAACCTCGTCCACACCCACCTCGACCGCGTGATCAAAGCGCGCGACCTGGACGCCCTCTGCGTCTGGGGACCCGGGCACGGCGGGCCGTCCGTGCCGGCCGGCTCCTGGCTGCACGGCACCGATCTGCCGGAGATCGCCGACTGGCACTGGGCCTGACGCCGCCGCCGGGCCGCGGCCTCACCCGTGTGAGGCCGCGCCCCGTGCCACCGGTGCCCCGTCGACGAGCGCCTCCGGCAGGTCCGGTTGCACCTCGAAGGCCCCGCCCAGCCCCGCGCACCGCAGCAGCCGCCGGAAGGTGCTCGCGGGTGTGACCAGCCGCAGCCGGCCGTGCCGCGCACGGATCCGGCTCTGTGCCCGGCACAGCAGGCCGAGCCCGGAGCAGTCGACGAAGGACACGGGACGCAGGTCGATCACCACGTCGGGGCGGGACACGGCCGTCAGCGCGTCCAGGGCCGCAGAGAGCGCGGAAACAGCCAGAAGGTCGAGTTCGCCGTGCAGCGACACGATCGTGCTGCCGGCGGCGCTCCGGGTCGTGTGATATGCGGAGGACCTCGTGGGTTCGTCGTCCATGAAGACAGACAAGCCAAGCCCGCGTGACCTGCGGAAGGGCCGTTCGGTCCCTTTCGAAGGTCCCGCACGGACCCTCCGCCCGCGATGCGCAGGCCCGCCCGTCGGGACCGCGCGCCACGGCCGTGCGCCACGGCCCGAACGTCCCTGCGGACAGGGGCCGTTCGGCACGCCCACGGGTCACCCGGCTCCTGCCCGGGGCGGCGGTCCACGACGAACATCGAGAGTGGGGGGCCACCATCCGGCGCTCCTCGGTCACCGTCCGTCGAAAGGGAAGCGGAGCCATGACCCACAACGATGTGGTCGTAGGAGTGGACGGCACCCTCGCCTCCACCAGGGCCCTGGACTGGGCCGCCGGGGAAGCGATCCGGCGCGGTGCCGAGCTGCGCCTGGTGTGCGCCGCTTCCGACCGCGACGAGGCCGCGCCGATCCTCGGGGCCGCCGTCGCGCGCGTCCACCATCGGCACCCCGGTCTCCCGGTCCTGACCGTCGCGGCCGAGGGCGGCGCCGTGCGGGCGCTGGCGCGGGAGAGCGCCGACGCGGTACTCACTGTCGTCGGCACCCGGGGCATGGGGCGCACCGCCGGCCTGCTGCTCGGATCGGTCAGCCTGCGGCTGTCCCGTCGCGTGCGGGGTCCGCTGCTCGTCGTGCGCGGGGACCACCCGTGCGACAGAGGGCGCGAGGTGGTGCTCGGCCTGGAGGACGACACGGACGAGCGGGCCGCCCTCTACGCCTTCGAGGAGGCCCGCCGACGCGGCGCCCACCTGCGCGTCCTGCACTCCTGGTCCCACCGCCACCTCACCCCCGCACTGCCGCCGCTCGTGCCCACCGAGGGCCCGCGACAGGATCCGGCCACCTCCTACGAGCGCGTCGAGGAGGCCGTCCCGCGCTTCGCCCTGGCCGCACTGCGGGAGCGGTACGCCGATGTCCCGGTGGAAGCCGTCACGGTGCGCACGGGCGCGCCGGAGGCTTTGCTGGAGTCGACCCGCGAGGCCGGTCTGGTGGTCGTCGGCTCGCACCACCGGACGTCCGCCGTCGCCCCGCACCACACGCAGGTCGCCCCCGTCCTGCTGCGCCGCGCGCACTGCCCGGTGGTCGTCGTCCCCGCCGCGTGAACCGTACGACTCCAGGAGGCCCACCCATGTCCCGTGTCGTCGCCGTGGGTCTGGACGGATCGCCGGAGAGCCGCGCGGCCGCGGACTGGGCCGCCCGTGAGGCCCGGCTGCACTCCGTCGCCCTTCGGGTCGTGCACGCCGACGACCTGCCCCCGCACCATTACGTGCCCTTCGCCGGCGAACAGATCGCTCCGCCCGGCGCGGACCGTTCCGCCGCGCTGCTGCGCGAGTCGATCGCCCGGCTGGCCCACCGCCACCCGGGCCTGCCGATCGAGGGCGAGCGACTGCCCGGGCACCCCGCGTCGGCCCTGGTCGCCGTGGCCGAGGGCAGCGAACTGCTGGCGCTCGGGTCGCGGGGGCTGGGCAGGGCCGCCGGGTTCCTGCTCGGCTCCGTCGCGGCGGCCGTGGTGGCGCGGGCCGGACGGCCGGTCGTCCTCGTCCGCGCCGAAGCCGCGAGCGAGTACCGCACCGACGCGTCCGGGAACGCGACGACCGCCTACCGGGACGTCGTGCTGGGGCTGAACCTCGGCGAAACCGACGACACGGTCGTCGCGTTCGCCTTCGACGCGGCCGCACGGCGCGCGACGGGACTGCGCGTCGTCCACGGCCGCGGCACCCCGCGGCCCGGCGACAGCTGGACTGCCGGGGCCGAACAGGAGCCGTCCGTCCGCCTCGCGCCCTGGCGGGACAAGTTCCCCGGTGTGGAGGTGACCGAGGAGGCCGTGGTCGGCCGGGCCGGAAAGCAGTTGGTGAACGCTTCCCTCGACGCCTCCCTCGTGGTCGTCGGCCGCCGTGTCCGCCGGGCCCCGCCGGCCTCGCACATCGGTCCCGTGACCTACGCGGTCGTACGGCGCTCCCTCGCCCCGGTCGCCGTCGTCCCGCACCTCTGACACCGCGCACGCCCGAACCGCCCTGCCCCGGACAGGAGGGGCAGGGCGGCGCTCCAGTGCGCGTGGGACGCGGCGGGACGGGATCGAGCGACACCGGTCACCGGCTGTCGCTGACATCCGTCCCGGTCAGGGTGGCCCGGCCGGCCTCCAGGCGGGCCACGGGGACGCGGAAGGGGGAGCAGGAGACGTAGTCGAGTCCGGCCGCGTGGAAGAAGTGCACCGACTCAGGGTCGCCGCCGTGCTCGCCGCACACCCCGATCGTCAGGTCGGGGCGGGCGGCGCGGCCCTCGTCGACCGCGATCCGGACCAGGCGGCCCACACCCTCGCGGTCGATCGTCTCGAACGGCGAGGCGGTGAACACGCCCTTGTCGAGGTAGGCGGAGAAGAACTCCGCCTCGACGTCGTCGCGGGAGAAGCCCCACGCCGTCTGGGTGAGGTCGTTGGTGCCGAAGGAGAAGAACTCCGCCTCCTCGGCGATCCGGCCCGCGGTGAGCGCGGCCCTCGGCAGTTCGATCATCGTGCCGACGGGGCACCGCACGGGCACACCGGTCTCCTCCCCGACCCTGGCCAGCACCTGCTCCACCTCCTCACGGGCGAGCCGTAGCTCCTCGACCGCGCCGACCAGCGGAACCATGATTTCCGCGTGCGGTGCGCCACCGGCCCGGACGCGCTGCGCGACTGCCTCGGCGATCGCCCTCACCTGCATGGCGACCAGCCCGGGAACCACCAGCCCGAGGCGCACGCCCCGCAGGCCGAGCATCGGGTTCTCCTCGTGCATGCGGTCGACCGCCGTCAACAGCTCGGTGTCGTGCGCGGCGGGCAGCTCACCCCGGGCCTCGGCGGTGGCGACCCGGACGGCGAGTTCGGTGCGGTCGGGCAGGAACTCGTGCAGCGGCGGGTCCAGCAGACGAATGGTGACCGGCAGGCCGTCCATCGCCTCCAGGATGCCGACGAAGTCGCGTCGCTGCAGGGGCAGCAGAACCCCGAGTGCCCGCGCCCGCTGGGCGTCGGTGCGGGCCAGGATCATCTCCTCGACCAGCTTGCGCCGCTCGCCGAGGAACATGTGCTCGGTCCGGCACAGTCCGATGCCCTGCGCGCCGAACCGCCGGGCGCGGGCCGCGTCCTCGGGCGTGTCGGCGTTGGCGCGCACCTCCAGCCGCCGTACGGCGTCGGCGTGTTGCAGGGCCCGGGCGCCGGCCGCGACGATCCCGTTCGCCTGCTCGCCGGTCTCCAGGTAGCGCATGAACGCCGAGGCGACCAACGGAACGCCACCCGGGTACACGGCGCCGGCCGAGCCGTCGACCGAGACGACGGTGCCCTCCTCGACGACGGTGCCCGCCCGTGTGGTGAAGCGCCGGGCGTCGGTGTTCACGGTGAGTTCCTCGGCGCCGCACACACAGACCTTGCCCATGCCGCGGGCCACCACGGCCGCGTGGCTGGTCTTGCCGCCCCGGCTGGTCAGCACCGCCTGGGCCGCCAGCATGCCGGGCAGGTCGTCGGGGGTGGTCTCCTGGCGCACGAGGACCACCTGCTCGCCGGCGGCCGCCCGGCGTACGGCCTCGGCAGAGTCGAAGACCGCCGCACCGACAGCGGCACCGGGCGAGGCCGGGATGCCGTGGGCGAGGGCGTCACCGGTCGCGGCGGTGTCGAAGCGCGGGAACATGAGCCGGGCGAGCCCGTCCCCGCTGACCCGGGCGAGCGCCTCGTCCGGCGTGATGAGCCCCTCCTCGACCAGCTCGGCGGCGATGGCGAACGCGGCCTCGGCGGTGCGCTTGCCGACCCGGGTCTGGAGCATCCACAGGGTGCCGCGCTCGATGGTGAACTCGATGTCGCACAGGTCGCGGTAGTGCCGCTCCAGGGTGCCCATGTGGTCGCACAGGCGTCGGTACGACCCCGGGTCCAGCCGCTCCAGGTCCGTCAGGGGGACCGTGTTGCGGATACCGGCCACGACGTCCTCGCCCTGGGCGTTGGACAGGTAGTCGCCGTAGAGCCCGGGGCGCCCGGTGGCGGGGTCCCGCGTGAAGGCGACACCACTGCCGGAATCGGCGCCGAGGTTGCCGAAGACCATGCGCTGCACGGTGACCGCCGTGCCGAGATCCTCGGGGATGTGCTCGCGCCTGCGGTACAGGCGGGCGCGTTCGCCGTTCCAGGAGCGGAAGACCGCGAGGACGGCGAGACGGAGTTGCTCGGCAGGGGACTGGGGGAAGTCCTGTCCGGTCTCGTCGCGGATCAGGGACTTGTAGGTCTCCACGAGCCAGGCGAGGTCGCCCGCGTCGAGATCCACGTCGTCCTGGACCTCCCGGGCCTCCTTGAGCAGGGTGATGGTCCCTTCGAACAGGGCCGTGTCGACCCCCATGACCGTGCTGCCGAACATCTGGACGAGCCGGCGGTAGGAGTCCCAGGCGAACCGCTCGTTCCCGGACGTCTTGGCGAGCCCCTGGACGGATTCGTCGTTCAGGCCGATGTCGAGGACCGTCTCCATCATGCCGGGCATCGAGAAGCGCGCTCCCGAACGGACCGACAGCAGCAGCGGGTCGTCCCGCTGCCCCAGGGACCGTCCGGCGGCCCGCTCCATCGCCGTGAGATGCCGGGAGATCTCCGCCGTCATCCCCTCCGGTTCCGCACCCGTGGCCAGGAAGGCCCGGCAGGCCTCCGTGGTGACGGTGAAACCGGGCGGGACCGGGAGGCCCAGCCGGGTCATCTCGGCCAGGTTCGCTCCCTTGCCGCCGAGCAGGTCGGCCATCTCCCGGCCGCCCTCCGCGAAGTCGTACACGTAACGGACCATGACACCGGTCTCCTCCGGTTGGCTGCGGACTCGCTGCAGCTCCAGCGTCGAACGGACGGCGGCCCGCCCGGCAGGTGCTGTCCGTCCCCGGGGGCGGGCCGATGGGCCCTGGTCCGCTTTGGTCCGCTGTTGGTCTCCGGCCGCGCGGATGACCGTGGCTGATGACCGGAACGGTCTGTGCCCCCTGGCCGGGACAGCGCGGAACAGCGCAGGACAGAGCGGGGCAGAGCAGCCAGGAGCACGGTGGCAAGCTCCGACGACGCCCGTGTCCGGTTGCCGCAGTTGAGGTTGGACGAGCTGTTGGAGGAGTTGCAGGCGCGTCTGGATGCGGCGCGGGGGGCTCCCGGGGAACCCGGCGGGGGGAGGGGACGTCCGGCGTCGGGAGGAGGCCGCTCGGCCCCGTGCCGGGGACGGCCGGGAGTCCGACGCTGAAGGTGTCGCAGTGTGTCACCCGAGCATCTCGGAGGTCGCCATGACCGGCACTCCCCATCTCGTGAGCGATGTGATGACCCGCACGGTGGGGGCCGTGCGCCACCGGGCGGCGTTCAAGGACATCGTGAAGGCCATGCGGCAGTGGCACGTCAGCGCGGTTCCCGTCGTGGACGACGAGGAACGCGTCGTGGGCGTCGTCTCCGAGGCGGACCTGCTGCACAAGGAAGAACTGCGTGACGGCGACCCGGACCTGCCCAGGGCCGGACACGCACCGGCCGGAGGATTCCCGTATCCGCGGCTCCGGCGACTGTCCGACCTCGGCAAGGCGGCCGCGGTGGAGGCGGAGGGGTTGATGACCGCGCCGGCCGTCACCGTCCACGGCGACACGACCCTGGCGCAGGCCGCCCGGCTGATGGCCCGGCACCGGGTCAAGCGGCTTCCGGTGGTCGACGCCGAGGGTCGGCTGCGGGGCGTCGTCAGCCGCTCCGACCTGTTGAAGGTGTTCCTGCGCGACGACGCGGACATCGCCGAGGAGATCCGGCGCGACGTCGTGCCGATGCTCGACCCGGACTCGGACGGACCGGGGTCGGACGGACCGTTCCGGGATGAACCGGTCCGGGTGGCCGTGCGCAAGGGAGTCGTCACCCTCACGGGCCGGCCCCGGAACACCGCCCTCGTCCCCGTGGCCGCCCGTCTCGCACGCGCCGTCGAGGGCGTGGTGGACGTCGACTGCGCGTTCACCGGCACGGACTCCGGCCCCGGCCCGGACCAGCAGAGGAGGAGTGAAGCCGGACGTCCGACCGCGAAGGAGGGGGCATGAGCATCGCATCCCGGCAACCGCTCGCTCCCGTGCTGCGGGAGGTCCGGGCGGTCGTGTTCGACACCGACGGAGTGATCACCGACTCGGCACGGGTGCACGCCGCGGCCTGGAAGACCGCCTTCGACGCCTTCCTGCGCGCGCATCCGCCCGACGACCCGCGGCAGGGGCGCCCCTTCGACGTCCGGGACGACTATCTGCGCTTCGTGGACGGCAGATCACGGCTCGACGGGGCCGGCGCCTTCCTCGCGTCGCGTGGCCTCGAACCGTCGGCGCGGACGGTGCGCGCCGTGGCGGCGGAGAAGGAACGGCTGTTCACCCGGCGACTCGGCGAACAGGGCGTCGAGGCCTACCCGGGGACCGTACGGCTGGTCCGTGCCCTGCGGGCGGCACGCCGGCCGGTGGCCGCGGTGTCCGCCTCCCGGCACGCCCGCGAGCTGCTCAGCGGGGCCGGGGTGGTCGATCTCTTCGACGCCCTGGTCGACGGAGGAGAGGCGGCCCGCCTGGGGCTGGCCGGAAAGCCCTGCCCCGACCTGTTCCTGGAAGCGGCTCGACGTCTCGATGTCCCCCCGGACCGTGCGGCGGTCGTCGAGGACGCCCTGGCCGGAGTCGAGGCCGGCCGACGCGGCGGCTTCCGCCTGGTCGTCGGAGTGGACCGCGCCCATGGCCCCGACACCGGGGAACGTCTGCTCCGGCACGGCGCCGACATCGTGGTGGCCGACCTCGGTGAACTCCTCGAAGGCGGACCGTGAGAGACGAGCAGGGACGAGCAGGGCAGGCAGCCCCTGCCCGGTCAGCTCGTCCTCTGGCTCCACAGCGGGCCGATCCGGGCCCAGTCCGTCCCCCATCGCTCGACGCGCCGCCGGTCGATCCACCGGCGTCCGGCGCCGCCGGCGCCGAACACCAGACCGCTCAGGGCGAGCCCGGCGACGACGCCCAGGACCCCTGCCTCCACGGCCGCCTCGGTGGGCGTGGGCGGCTCGGTGCTCAGCGCGCCCCGTCCGTCGGTCCAGACCTCGACCTCGGCGCCGGCCCGCTGTCCGGTCTCCACCATGGTCGAACCGGTACGGGTGACCCCTTCGGGGGTCGTCCAGCGCACCTGCGCCGAGGTCCTGTCGTTCCCGTCGCCCACACCCGAGGCCGTCAGCGGGACGTCGGAGACGAGGACAGCCGAGGCGGTACGACGGTCGGCACGCTGTGCGGCGAAGACGCCCTCCGCGGAGCGAGTGGTCATGACGCCGGTGATCGTGCCGCCGACCACGACGGCGATCCACACGGCCAGCACGATCCACGCCTCTGTCACGTCGTCCCGCCGGCGCAGCGGATTGCGCCGCCACCGCCACAGTGCCCTGCTCGTCTTCCTCGGGTGCCTGCCGCAGTTCATCGGTCCCAGCCTCCTCGTGTCACCGTCTCCCCAGGAAGGTGACAGCCGGGGCACGGCGGTCACAGGGGCCGAGGGGGTGCCCCCAGCGGGCCGACCGGGACCGACTCGTCGCCGAGAGGGGACCTTCAGCCCTGGCCCGGCGGGGACCAGCGGCCTGCGGGCCTTGACGCGAAGCCTTCGCCCGGAGCGACGGGCGCCGGTCCGCCGAGTGGGCCCCTTGCCCCTCCGGCACCGGGTGGGGACCGGCCGGCCCATGCGAGGTCCGGCCGAGAGGACCAAGCTGGATCTGCGGGGCCAACCCGGCACCGCACCGGCGTCCGGAAGTACGGCCCGTGGGTCGACCACCGGTCCGCAGGGCCCGGGAAACAGAGAAGGGCAGGGGATCGTCATGAAGGGCTTGGTCTTCCACGGCCCCGGAGAGTCGTCCTGGCAGGAGGTGCCCGACCCGGGGATCAAGGACCCCACCGACGCGATCGTCCGAGTCGACACCGTCACGATCTGCGGGACGGACCTGCACATCCTCAAGGGCGACGTGCCCGAGGTCCGCCCCGGCACGGTCCTCGGCCACGAGGCCGTCGGGGAGATCGTCGAGGTCGGCAGCGACGTACGGACCGTGCGGCCCGGTGACCGGGTGCTGGTCTCCTGCATCACCGCCTGCGGCCGGTGCCGCTACTGCCGGGAGGGCGCGTACGGCCAGTGCCGGGGCGGCGGAGGCTGGATCCTCGGCCACCTGGTCGACGGAACCCAGGCCGAGTACGTCCGGGTCCCGTACGCCGACCTGTCCGTCCACCCGCTGCCCAGCACGCTGACCGCCAAGGACGCCGTCCTGCTGGCGGACATCTTCCCCACCTCCTACGAGGTGGGCGTCGTCAACGGGTGCGTCCGCCCCGGCGACACCGTCGCCGTCGTGGGCGCCGGCCCCATCGGCCTCGCGGCGATCGCCACCGCCCGGCTGTTCTCGCCCGAGCGGATCGTCGCCGTGGATCTGGCTCCGGCCCGACTGGAGGCCGCCAGGCGACTCGGGGCGGACGCGGTGGCCGACGCCCGGGAGGCTCCGGAGCAACTGGTCTCCGACCTCACCGACGGACTCGGCGCGGATGTCGTGATCGAGGCGGTCGGCGTACCGGAGAGCTTCGAGCTCTGCACCCGCATGGTGCGCCCCGGCGGGCATGTGGCCAACGTCGGCGTGCACGGCAAACCGGCGACGCTGCACCTCGAAGACCTGTGGATCAAGAACGTGACCATCACCACGGGCCTGGTGGACACCCATTCCACCCCCACCCTGCTGCGGATGGCGGCCGCCGGCCGACTGCCCACATCGTCCCTGGTCACCCACACCTTCCCGCTGGACGAAATGGAACAGGCGTACGACGTCTTCTCCCGGGCGGCCGACACCGGCGCGCTCAAGGTCGTGCTCGGCGAGCCCCAGCACGACGTCGTCGCCGTCCCGGCGGCCTGACGCGGCCGGTCGCACGGCGATCGGCTTCCGAAGCCGCGTCCGGCGGGACCCGGGTCGGGCGGACGACCACAGGTCTGGGCCGCTCTCCGGCCCGGCCGGGACCGATGGCCCCTGATCGGGGGAGCGCGACGGAGGGACGATGGTGCGCACACCCGACGTACGGGTGGGCTGGGCACGAGGCATGGGACGGGCGGGCTGATGTACGCCAACGACGGATTCCGCGAACTGGACAGGCAGGAATGTCTACGGCTGCTGGCGAAGGCGACCGTCGGCCGCATCGTCCACACCCGCCAGGCGCTGCCGGCGGTTCTGCCGGTCAACTTTTCCCTGGACGGGGAGGGTTCGGTCGTCCTGCGCACGTCTGCCGCCTCGGAACTCGCCCGCGTGGTGGACGGGGTGGTCGTGGCCTTCGAGGCCGACGAGGTCGACCCGGCCGCCCACTCCGGCTGGAGCGTCGTCGTCACCGGCCGGGCCTCGATCGTGACCGATCCGGCCCAGCGCGCACGGCTGGCCCGCAGCGGCCCGCGCTCGTGGGTCGCCTCCCCGCAGGACCTCTTCCTCCGTATCGAGGCGGAACTGGTCACCGGCCGTGAACTCGTCGGCGGCCGGGCGATGTACGGCGTGGACCTGATTCCCTGACGTCCTGGTTCGTGGCAACGCGGCCGTACACACCGGAGCCGCCGTCCGCACACAGGGTGCGGACGGCGGCTCCGGTGTGTACGGGGCCGGACCCAGCCCCCCGGGGTCCGGCCCCGCCCCCTCACACGGCGGCCGTCGGGTCCTCACCCGTGGCCGCCCCGCCGCGGCCGGTCCCCCGGTAGGCCGCGCGCATCAGGGTCTCCATGTCGGCGAGCATCGGCATGCGCGGGTTGGCGGGGGCGCACTGGTCGTCGTAGGCGTTCAGGGCCTGTTGGGGCAGCGCGTCGAGGAAGGCCCGCTCGTCGACGCCGAGGGCCCGGAACGACGGCTCGATGCCCACGGCGTCCCGCAGCCGCTCCACGGCCGTGGCCAGGGACTCGACGCCCTCCGCCGGGGTGGCGGCGGGCAGGCCGAGCGTACGGGCGATGTCCTGGAAGCGTTCGGGGGCGCGGTAGTGCTCGTACTTGGGCCAGCCGGTCAGCTTCGTCGGGACGGTGCCGTTGTAGCGGATCACATGGGGCAGCAGGACCGCGTTGGCGCGGCCGTGGGCGATGTGGAAAGTGGCGCCGAGGGTGTGCGACATGGCGTGGACGATGCCGAGGAAGGCGTTGCCGAAGGCCATGCCCGCGATGGTGCCCGCGTTGTGCATCTTCTCCCTCGCCCGAGGGCTGTCCGCGCGGTGGTTGACGGCCGCCTCCAGGTGGTCGAGGACCAGCCGGATCGCGTGCAGGGCGAGCCCGTCGGTGAAGTCGTTGGCGTACACCGACACATACGCCTCGATGGCGTGGGTGAGCGCGTCGAAGCCGCTGTCGGCGGCCAGCGCCGGGGGCAGCTCCATGGTGAGCAGGGGGTCGACGATGGCCACGCTCGGGGTGAGCGCGTAGTCGGCGAGAGGGTACTTCTTGCCCGTCGCCGGGTCGGAGATCACGGCGAAGGGCGTGACCTCGGCGCCCGTCCCGGACGTCGTGGGCACACAGACCAGGCGGGCGCGCGCCCCGGGCACCGGGAAGCGGAAGGCACGCTTGCGGATGTCGGAGAACTTCTGCCGCATGTCCGCGAAGTCCATGTCCCGGCCGGCGGCCTGCTGCTCGTACAGCAGCCACATCACCTTCGCCGCGTCCATCGGGGAACCGCCGCCCAGCGCGATGATCGTGTCCGGGCGGAAGTCCCGCATCAACCGGGCGCCGCGCTGCACGGAGTCGATGCTCGGCTCCGGCTCGACGTTGTCGATGACCTGCACGGTCACCGGTTCACGGCGTCGCTGCAGGACGCGGTTGACGCGGTCGACGAAGCCCAGGCGGGTCATGGTGGCGTCGGTGACGACCGTGACGCGGTGGACGTCCGGCATCGACTGGAGATACCGGATGGCCTGCGGCTCGAAGTAGATCTTCGGCGGGACCTTGAACCACTGCAGGTTGTTGCGCCGGTTGGAGACCCGCTTGATGTTCAGAAGCTGCGCGGCGGAGACGTTGTCGGACACCGACGTGCTGCCCCACGAGCCGCAGCCCAGCGTCAGCGACGGCAGCAGGCCGTTGTAGATACCGCCGATGGCCCCTTGCGAGGAAGGGGAGTTGACGATGATCCGCACGGTCTTCATCCGCCTGCCGTACGCCTCGGCGACCGCCCGGTCCTCGGCGTGGATCACGGCGCTGTGCCCCTGGCCGTGGAACGCGACCATGTCGGCGGCCAGCTCGAAGCCCTGTTCCTGGGAACCCGCGCGCAGCACGGTGAGCACCGGGCAGAGCTTCTCCCGGGTCAACGGCTCGGCAGGGCCGACCCGTTCGGCCTCGACCAGGATGAGCGAGGTGCCGGCGGGCACGCTGAAGCCGGCCTGCTCGGCGATCCACTCCGGGCTCTGCCCGACGGCCGCGGAGTTGACCTTGGGCTCGCAGCCGCCGCCCATGGCCCCGCCTCCCACGGCCCCGCCGCCAGGGAAGAGGAAGGCCTCCAGCTTCGCCTTCTCCTCGGCGGTCGCCAGGTGGGCGCGCAGGGTACGGAACTCGGTGAGGGCCGCGTCGTAGATCTCGGCGTCCAGGATGACGGCCTGCTCCGAGGCGCAGATCATCCCGTTGTCGAAGGACTTCGACAGCACCAGGTCGTTCACGGCCCGGCGCAGTTCGGCGCTCCTGTGCACATACGCCGGTACGTTGCCCGCTCCGACGCCCAGGGCGGGCTTGCCCGCCGAGTAGGCGGCCTTGACCATGCTGTTGCCGCCGGTGGCGAGGATCAGCGAGACACCGGGGTGCCGCATCAGCATGCCGGTCGCCTCGACGGACGGGGTCTCGATCCACTGCACGCAGTGCTCGGGGGCCCCCGCCGTGACGGCCGCGTCGCGCACGACGCGGGCCGCCTCCGCGCTGCAGCGCTGGGCGGAGGGGTGGAAGGCGAAGACGATCGGATTGCGGGTCTTCAGGGCCATCAACGCCTTGAAGATCGTGGTGGACGTCGGGTTGGTCACGGGAGTGACCGCGCACACCACCCCCACCGGCTCGGCGATCTCCACCATGTCCTCGATGTCGTCGCGGGCGATGACGCCGACCGTCTTCATCGGACCCATGCTGTGCGTGACGTGCTCGCACGCGAACATGTTCTTGGCCGCCTTGTCCTCGAACACACCGCGCCCGGTCTCCTCCACCGCGAGGCGGGCCAGCGCCGTGTGCCGGTCCAGGGCGGCCACCGACGCCTTCTTGACGATGTGGTCGACCTGTTCCTGGGTGAGGCCGTCGTAGTCGGCCAGCGCCTTGAGGCCGTCCGTGACCAGACGGTCCACGGCCACGGCCGTCCGGGACGGCGCGTAGGTGGCCGTGCCGGCCGAGGGGTCGCTTTCGTGACGGGTCATGAGGAGTGCCTCCGGAGTCGAGCGCCACCGTCGTGCGACCGGTGGCGTACGGGGTGGGACGGTGCCGTACGAGGCAGCCGTCCCGGGACCGATGTCGCTCACCCGCTCACTCTCCTCCGCCCCCGGCCCTGTTCCGGAGGTGCCGATGGTCCCTCGTCGGGGCTGAACGGCCCGACCGAGCCGGCCGGCCGTCGTCGATCCGTCGATGGTCCGCTCGCGAAAGAGGGCCGACCGGCCCTGGCCGTTCGGCCCGGACACGACGAGGATTGCGGGTCGAGGCCGATACTGTCCGTGGCGGACAGGACGGCGTGAAGTGCGGAACCGAGGAGTGAAGCGATGCCGGTCAGCGAGCAGCCGGGCCCGGACAGCCCGATCCGGGTCTTCCTGCTGGACGACCACGAGGTCGTACGCCGGGGTGTACGCGACCTGCTGAACGACGAGCCGGACATCTCGGTGATCGGCGAGGCCGGCACCGTGGAACAGGCCCTGGTGCGCGTTCCCGCCCTGCGCCCGCAGGTGGCGGTGCTCGACGTCCGCCTGCCCGACGGCGACGGGATCACCGTGTGCCGGGAGCTGCGGTCGCGCATGCCGGAACTGTCCTGTCTGATGCTGACCTCCTTCGACGACGAGGAGGCGCTCCTGGACTCGATCATGGCGGGTGCGTCCGGGTACGTCCTGAAGCAGATCCACGGCTCGGATCTGGTCTCGGCGGTGCGCACCGTGGCCGCCGGCCAGTCGTTGCTCGATCCCAGCGCCACCGCCCGGCTCATGGCGAGGCTGCGGCAGGGCCCCAAGGAGGAGAAGGAGCCCGAGGCACTGCCGGGCCTGACCGAGCGCGAGCGGGAGATCCTGGCCCTGATCGGTGAGGGCCTGACCAACCGACAGATCGGTCAGCGGCTCTTCCTCGCCGAGAAGACGGTCAAGAACCACATCTCCCGGCTGCTCGCCAAGCTCGGTGTGGAACGACGCGTGCAGGCCGCCGTCATCGCCACCCAGGCCCAGGACAGGCTGCGGCAGGAAGGGCGGTAGGCCGCGTACTCCCCGGGTGAACCCGCAGGCCGCGCACCGTTCGTCCGGAAGGTCCGGGCGGGCGCGGCTGGACTCCTTCCAGGCCGGACCCGCGCGCGACCGGATCCGCTACCGTGCCCCCTGACGGGTCGTGACCGTGGCTCAGGACAGCGGCGGAACGGGCGGCTGCCGGCAGGCTGTGGGGAATGTGGAGGGGCACCGGTGGCAAGCGTGGAGAGGGCCGGGGAGGCTCGTGTACTGCTGCCGCAGTTGAGGTTGGACGAGCTGTTGGAGGAGTTGCAGGCGCGTCTGGATGCGGCGCGGGGGACGCGGGATCGGGTGCACAGTCTGTTGGAGGCGGTGCTGTCGGTCGGGCGTGAGCTGGAGTTGGAGCAGGCGTTGCGGGGCATCGTGGAGGCGGCGGCGGTGCTGGTGGATGCGGAGTACGCGGCGTTGGGGGTGATCGGGCCGGATGGGAAGCGGTTGTCGGCTTTTCATACGGTGGGGGTGGGTGCGGAGGAGATCGCGGGGATCGGTGCGTATCCGGAGGGGCATGGGATTCTGGGTGAGTTGATCAGTCATCCGGAGCCGTTGCGTCTGGCGAAGTTGTCGGAGCATCCGTCGTCGTATGGTTTTCCGCCGAATCATCCGCCGATGAATTCGTTTCTGGGTGTGCCGATCCGGGTGCGTGAGCAGGTGTTCGGGAATCTGTATCTGACGGAGAAGCGGGGTGGGGCGCAGTTCGACGAGGAGGACGAGTCGGTTCTGTCGACGTTGGCGGTGGCGGCGGGTGTGGCGATCGACAACGCGCGGTTGTACGAGGAGTCCCGGTTGCGGGAGCGGTGGCTGCGGGCCAACGCGGAGATCACCCACAGCCTGATGTCCGGCGGCGAGCCCGCCGAGGTCCTCCAAGTGATCGCCGAACGGGCCAGGGAGATCATGACCGCGGCCCTCGCGGTCGTCGCGGTGCCGATGGAGGGCACCGAGTCGCTCACGGTCGACCTCGCCATCGGCGAGGGAGCGGCAGCGCACCGCGGGCTGGTACTGCCCCTGGAGGGCAACCTGATCGGCCAGGCCTTCTCCGGCGCCGCTCCTGTCACCAGCGCGGACGTCTCCGGTGACGACTCCGGCGTGACGGGCGCGCCGAGCCTCACGGGTCTCGGCCCCGCCGTGGCCGTTCCCATCGGATCGGGTGAGGGGACCCGGGGCATTCTGCTGCTGGCGCGCGCGGTCGGGCACACGGTGTTCACCGAGCCGGAGATCGAGCGCCTCCAGGGCTTCGCCGCGCAGGCCGCGGTCGTCATGGAGCTGGCCGAACGCCGTCGGGACGCCGAACAGATAGCGCTGTTGGAGGACCGCGACCGGATCGCCCGGGACCTGCACGACCTCGCCATCCAGCGCCTCTTCGCCACCGGGATGACCCTGCAGAGCGCGGGCCGCTTCATCGAACACGCGGAGGCCTCCGAGCGGGTCCGGCGCGCGGTGGAGGACCTGGACGAGACCATCAAGATCATCAGGTCGACCATCTTCGGCCTGCGCTCACGCGAGGGCGCCACCGGTGTCGGTCTGCGGGCCCGCGTGGTGCGCGTGGTCGGCGAGGCGGCTCCGGTCCTGGGCTTCGCCCCCAGCCTGCGGCTGGAGGGACTGCTGGACACCGAGGTGCCCAAGGAGGTCGCCGACCATGTGGTCGCCGTGCTCTCCGAGGCACTGACGAACGTCGCCCGTCACGCCCGGGCGTCCCGGGCCGACGTCGTGGTGGAGACCGCCGCGGGGGAGGTGCGCCTCACGGTGTCCGACGACGGGGTGGGCATTCCCGCCGAGGGCCGCCGCAGCGGACTGCGCAACATGGCCGAGCGCGCCCGGCAGTCGGGCGGCGAGTTGGAGACGACCAGCCCACCCGGCGGCGGCACGACCCTCGTGTGGCGGGTGCCGTCGAAGCACGCCCAGTAGCGGAGGAACCCTCGGCGAGGACCCCTACGGGGTGGGCGCCGGCTGCTCGCCCGAACCCCGGACGATCAGCCGGGTGGGGACGGTGAGCGTGCGCGCGCGGGAGCGGTCGCCGTCGAGCCGGGCCAGAGCGGTGGTCGCGGCGGTCCGGCCGAGCTCCTCGGGGTCCTGCGCGACGACGGTCAGAGCGGGCTCCAGCGCCTCGGCCAGCGACACGTCGTCGAAGGCGACGACCGCCACCTCCTTGCGCTTGCTGCGCGCGAGTTCGGCGACGATCCCGAGCGCCATGATGTTGTTCCCGGCGAACAGGGCGGTGGGCGGGTCGGGCAGTTCGAGGAGCCGGGCGGTCGCGGCCTCGGCACCCCGCTGGTCGTGCGCGTCGGCGACCAGCGCGGGGTCGTAGGGGATGCCCGCCTCGCCCAGAGCGGCGCGGTAGCCGGCGAGCCGCTCGCGGCGGGTGTACAGCTTGGCGGGCAGGTCACCGACGAATCCGATGCGTCGGTGCCCGTGGGCGATGAGGTGGGTGACGCCGTCCTGGGCCCCAGCCCGGTTGGAGCTGACGATGCTGTCCGTGGTGAGTCCGACGCCGGGGCGGTCGAGGAAGACGACGGGCAGGCCCGCCGTGCGCTGCGCCCGCAGGTGCGCGTGGTCGGCGCCGACCGACGGCACGACGATCAGGATGCTGACGCGCCGGGCCAGGAACTTGGCCGTCAGGGCGCGTTCACGGTCGGGGTCGTCCGCGGACGACCCCATGAGCAGCGTCAGCCCGCGTTCGCGGACGCTGTCCTCGATGCCCCGGGCGACGGCTCCGAAGAAGGGGTTGCCGAGGTCGGGCACGACCAGTCCGACGGTGGTGTCCGGACCGCCGACGCGCATGTTGCGTGCCATGAGATTCGGCTGGAAACCCAGCGCGGCCACTGCGGCGAGCACCTGTTCCCGGGTCCGCGCCGAGACGGGGCCGTCCTCGTTCAGGACCCGTGAGACTGTCTTGGCGCTGACGCCGACTTCTCGGGCGACGTCGGCCAGGGTGGGGCGGCGGTTCGCTGCCATGGAGGAAACCGTCTCCTGTGGGCTCTCGGTCCCGGCCGCGGCCTTCGGCCGGAACTGCGAGAGCGGTGTCGTGCTGTCAGGTGGCCTGTACTCCGGCGGCCTTCGCGGCCTCCGAATCCGCTACGACAGTAGCGCCGGCCGCGTCCACGGTGAGCGCGCCGGTCATGATGGCGACGACCTCCGCCATCGAGTAGTCCGACGGCTTGATCACCGCGGCGCGCCGGCCGAGGCGGTGGACGTGGATCCGGTCGGCGATCTCGAAGACATGGGGCATGTTGTGGCTGATCAGGACGACCGGCATGCCCTTGTCGCGGACCCTGCGGATGAGGTCCAGGACCTGACCGGACTCCTTGACGCCGAGGGCGGCGGTGGGCTCGTCCATGACGACGACGCTGCGGGCCCAGGCGACGGCACGGGCCACCGCGACGGCCTGCCGCTGGCCGCCGGAGAGGGTCTCGACGGACTGGGTGAGCGAACGCAGGCCGATCTTCAGGTCGGCCATGTGCTCGGCGGCCTCCTGACGCATGCGCTTCTTGTCCAGCATGCGGAAGGCACTGCCGAGCACACCGGGGCGGCGCAGCTCGCGGCCGAGGAACATGTTCGAGGCGATGTCCATGGACGCGGCCACGGCGAGGTCCTGGTACACCGTCTCGATGCCGTGGGCGCGGGCGCTCTGCGGCCCGGAGAAGGTGATGGGCTCCCCGTTGAGGCGGATCTCGCCCGCGTCCGGGGTCACCGCGCCGGTGAGGGCCTTGATCATGCTGGTCTTGCCGGCGCCGTTGTCACCGATGACGGCCAGCACCTCGCCCGGCATGAGGTCGAAGTCGGCGCCGTCGATGGCGGTCACATGGCCGTACCGCTTGACCAGACCGCGGGCCTGCAGAACGGGGGTCGGGGTGGCGGTCATCGGGCCTTCTTCCGGGAGATCTGGTCGACGGTCACCGCGAGGATCACCAGCACACCGGTGATCAGGGTCTGGTAGATCGAGGCGACACCCATCAGCTGCAGGCCATTGCGGAAGACACCGACGATCAGGACACCGATGAAGGTGCCCAGGACCGAACCGCGTCCCCCGAAGAGGCTGGTGCCGCCGAGGACCACGGCGGTGATGCTGTCGAGGTTGTCGGTCTGCCCGGCCTGCGGATCGCCCACGCCCGTACGGGAGATGAGCAGCAGGGCGGCGATGCCGTACAGCACGCCCGCCACGGTGTAGACGCCGATGGTCAGCCGGGAGGTGCGGATACCGTTCAGCCGGGCCGCCTCCGGGCTGTTGCCCAGCGCGTAGACGTGCCGGCCCCAGCCGGTGCTGCTCAGCGCGTAGGCGAGCAGGAGGAACAGGGCGATGGTGACCAGCGAGCCGTAGGTCACGTCGGTGTAGCCGAGCGGGAAGGTCTCCCCGAGCGCCGTCAGCGGACCGGGCAGGTTGGTGACCGTCTGTTCCTCGGAGTAGATGTGGGTCAGCGCGAACGCCACGTTCAGCATGCCGAGGGTGACGATGAACGGCGGCAGCGGGATCTTCTGCACCAACACCCCGTTGAGCAGACCGAATCCGCCGCAGACGACCAGGCCCAGGGCGATGGCGGCCAGCGGCGGCAGGGTGCCCTCGGCCGCCATCCTGGCGATCACGATGCTGCCGAACGCCATCACCGCACCGCACGACAGGTCGATGCCGGCCGTGAGGATGATCAGGGTCTGCCCGATGGCGAGGGTGCCGACGACCATGACCTGCTGGATGATCAGCGAGAAGTTGCCGCCGGTGAGGAACTGGTCGGTCGAGAGGGAGAAGAAGGCGCAGGCCAGGAGAAGCGCGGCCAGCGGGCCGGTGGTCGGCGCCGTGAGCAGCCTGCGGGCCGTCGTCGGCGCTTTCAGCTCCGCGTACGGCGAGGATGTGCTCGGGGGCGTGGACGTGGCTGTCATGCGAAGTCCTTGTCGGAAGACAGAGTTTCCTTGTCGCCAGGACAAGGGGGGCGGCCGCTCCCACCGGTCGGGGAGGTGGCGGGCCGACCGCCCCGCTCAGGGAGGTGGCAGTCTCGTACGGTCCTCGGGGCCTGTCGGGGCGGCTCAGCCCCAGCAGTTCTCCAGGCCGTAGGCGGTGTCCTTCGACGCGACGCCGTCCTGGGCCTTGTCGGAGATCAGCGTGACCCCGGTGTCGGTGTAACCGGACGCCTTCTTGCCGTCCTTCGCGTACGTCACCACGGCCTTGACGCCCTCGGCGGCCATCTTCAGCGGGTACTGCTGCGAGGTCGCCGCGATCTTCCCGTCCTTGACGGCCTGGGTGCCGGTGCAGCCGCCGTCGACGGAGACGATCAGGACGTCCTTCTCCCGGCCCTTGGCCTTCAGCGCTGTGTACGCGCCGAGTGCGGCCGGTTCGTTGATGGTGTAGACGACGTTGATGTCCGGCTCCTTCTGGAGGCAGTTCTCCATCGCCGTCTGCCCCTTGGCCTGGTCGCCGCCGGTGTCCTGGGCGCACAGGACGTCCTTGTCGGTGGCGCCGAAGCCCTTCAGGAAGCCCTCGTGGCGCTGCACGCCGACGGAGACGCCGGGCGCGAGGTCGAGGGTGGCTATCTTCGCGTCCTTGCCCTTCATCACGGCCTTGGCGTACTCGCCGATCAGCTCGCCGGCCTTGACGTTGTCGGTGGCGAAGAGGGCGTCGACCGCGCTCTCCGGCTCGGTCGGGGTGTCCAGGGCGATGACCAGGACGCCCTTGGCCTTCGCCTTCTCGATCGCGGGGACGATCGCCTTGGAGTCGCTGGGGGTGATCAGGATGCCCTTCACCCCGGCGGCCACCATGTTCTCGATGGCGGTGACCTGTCCGGCGTTGTCCCCGTCGAACTTGCCGGCCGCGGTCATCAGCTCGACGCCCTCGGCCTTCGCGGTCTTCTCCGCGCCCTCCTTCATCTTCACGAAGAACGGGTTGGTGTCGGTCTTGGTGATCAGACCGACCTTGACGTCGCCCGAGCCGGCGCTGGACGAACCCGAGCCCGTGTCGGTGCCGGAACCGGGGCCGCAGGCGGTCAGGGCGAGGGCCGCGACACCGGTGACGGCGGCGGCTCTGAGGACGGCGGAGGACAGGCGAGTGGTGCGAGACATGAACACTCCTGTGGGATGACGAGCGGCACGGGGCCGGGAGTTCGGAGCATGCCGCCCCGATGTGTCATCGCTGACTTATGTCATCGTTGACACTGCATGGCGAGGATGATGGACTCCGTGTCGCGGCAACGTCAATGCCTTGCACCCGTCACAAATCGGCAACGTCCCACCACCGCCGTCCCCGCCGCCCGGTCGGTGGCCGTGCCACGAAGCGCCCCGCTGTCCCGGTGCCCGCCGGAGAGAAGAGCAGCCCATGAGCCCGCGCCAGATCACCGTCCTGGGGGAGTGCGTAGCGGACGCCTTCACCGAACCCCCGGCCGCCGCGAACGAGCTCGCGCTGCGCGTACTGCCCGGCGGCGGCCCCGCGAACACGGCGGTGGCTCTGGCCCGCCTCGGCACCCCGGCACGCTTCCTCGCCCGCCTCTCCGGCGACCTGTTCGGACGTCTCTTCCGGTCCCACCTGGAGGCTTCCGGAGTGGACCTGTCCTACGCCGTCGCCGCCGCGGAACCCAGCACGCTGGCCGTGGCGGAACTGGACGCACGGGGCCAGGCCGCGTTCTCCTTCCACGCCCAGAACACCGCCGACTGGCAATGGACCCCGGAGGAACTGGGGCGTGCGGACCTCTCGGACGCGGCCTGCGTGCACACCGGATCACTGGCGCTGGTCCGCGCGCCGGGCGCGAGCGCGGTGGAGGAGTTCCTCGACCGCGCCGCGCCCCGGGCCACCATCAGCATCGACCCCAACGTCCGGCCGCTGCTGGTCCACCCCGACGTCTACCGGGAACGGCTCGCCCGCTGGTGCCGTCTCACCGACATCCTGCGGCTGAGCGAGGACGACCTGGAACTGCTGCTGCCGGGCACCGCGCCGGAGCGGGCGTGCGACCTCTGGCACGCAGCGGGGGCACGCCTGGTCGTGATCACCCTCGGCGCCGACGGCGCCCTCGCCTCCCTCGACGGCGAACGGGTGCGGGTGCCCGGGGTGACCACCCAGGTCGTCGACACGGTGGGAGCGGGGGACTCCTTCACCGCCGGGCTGCTGCACCACCTCGCGGAACGGGACCTCCTCGGCGGCCGGCTGACCGGTCTCGACATCGACGACGTGGCCGAGGCCTGCCGTTTCGGCGCCCGGGTCGCCGCCCTGACCTGCTCGGTCGCCGGCCCCAATCCGCCCTGGCGGGAGCAGGTGGCACAACCGGTGACCGCCGCCGACGCGTGACGGCCCGTACGCCTCCCGGCTCCTGAACAGCGACCCCGGCCCACCCACGGACAAGGACACGCAATCATGACGAAGACCCTGCTCGCCGAGTTCACCGCCCGAGAGGGAGCGGAGGACGAGGTCACCCGCCTGATCAAGGACTACGCCCTGAAGGCGCGCGCCGAAGAGGGCAACCTCGCCTTCGACGTCTACACCAAGGAGGCCGCGCCGCGCGCCTACTGGATCTTCGAGGTCTACCGGGACGACGACGCCTTCCAGGCGCACCTGAACGCTCCCTACGGCGCCCCGTTCAACGCCGCCCTCAGTCCGCTGATCGAGGAGGACGCCTCGGTGCTGACGTTCCTCGAACCGCTGGACACGCGAGGGTGACCCGCTCACCGCCGTGATCGTCGCGGGTGGGGCCAACAGGCCCTCACCCGAGGGCCGTTCGGCATCTGCGGAGCGTCGCGGCCCCCGGCGAGGCTGTGCGGGCAGGCAGGAAGCAAGGACGCGGGAGGTGCCATGGACGCGTCGACCTCCCCGTCGATGCCCGCGCCGCTCGCCCCGCACGAGCAGTACGTGGCCGAGCCCTCGCGCGGAGCCCCGCCCGAGACGCGACCTCTGGTGTTCGAGTCATGGCAACGCTGTGAGTCGTGCGGCGTGCGGCCCGACGGAAGCCGACTGCCGCCGCTGCGCCGCACGTCCCAGGACCTGGCGGCCTACCGCAGCACGCACCCCCTGGCCGCTGTCATGCCCCTGCTACGGGAGCTGCTCGGTTCCGGGGCGGCGGACGACGGGCACATGTTCGCGGTCGGGGACGCCGAGGGAACCCTGCTGTGGGTCGAGGGTGACTCCAGGACCGTCGCACGCGCCGAGAGGATGCACTTCGCGGAAGGAGCCGGGTGGTCCGAGGCGCAGGCTGGAACAAACGCCCCCGGCACCGCACTGGCGCTGGGCCACCCCGTCCAGATCCTCAACGGCGAGCACTACAACTCGGCCGCACACGCCTGGTCCTGCGCGGCGGCCCCCGTACGCGACCCCGCCACCGGGCCGCTGCTGGGCGTGGTCGACCTGACCGGTGGCAGCACCATCGCCACGCCCCCCGCGCTCGCGGCGGTGCGTGCCGCCGCGCTGGCCGCCGAGGCGGAACTCGCGCGCGGGCTCCCCGCACCGCCCGTCCTGCTCGGGCCCGACGGACGAGCGCTGAGCCCACCCGAAGCCGTCGCCACGCGGTACGGCACCGACGTGGGGCTGACGGCGCGGAATCGGGCGCCGGACAGAGGGGCTACGCACGGGAGCTGACCGAGGACGAGCAGCGGGCCCAACGCGAGGCGCTGGACGCGCACATCGCCCGCTCCGACGTCGTGATCACCACCGCCCAGGTCCCCGGACGCAAGCCCCCGCTGCTGGTGACCGGCACCGCACTGGCGGGCATGAAGCCGGGCTCGGTCGTCGTCGACCTCGCGGCGAGCGAACTCGGCGGGAACGTCGAGGGCTCCGAGCCCGACAAGACGGACGTGCGAGCGGGCGGGGTCACCGTCATCGGCGCCGGACGACTGCCGTCGACGATGGCGACCGCCGCGTCCACGGCGTACGCCTGCAACCTCGTCGCGCTGCTGCGCCACCTCGTGCGCGACGGGGAACTCGTCCTAGGACCGGGATGTTCTTCACCGACGCGAAGAAGGGACTGGCACAACTGAAGTCGGCCGTGCGGGAGTTCGTCGGCTGAGAGCGAGGAGGGGGCACCGGGGGCCGCGAGGGGAGAGCCGGAGGGCCGGGAGCCCTCCGGCTCGGCCGCGCTCGGGCGTCACAGCTTGAGCGTGAACCAGGTGGTCTTCCCGTCGTCCGTGGGGCGCACTCCCCAGCTGTCGGAGAGCGCGCGGACCAGGTGCAGACCACGTCCCGACTCCTCGTCCTCGGCCGCGAGGCGCGGCTGGGGCAGTTGGGGACTGCTGTCGCTGACCTCGACCGTCAGATCCGTGTCGGTCCGGCACACCTGCAGACCGATGGGGCCCTCGGCGTGCTGGACTGCGTTCGTCAGGGTCTCGGAGAGCAGCAGCAGTGCGTAATCCGCCGATCCGACGCAGCCCCAGGAGGCGAGAGCCTTGGTGAGGAACTCACGGCCCTCGGGCACCGACGAGGGCATGGCGGGCAGATGGGTGGTGACGGACGCCAGCGGGGCGGCCGGCAGCTGGGCGAGGAGCAGCGTGACGTCGTCGTTGTGGCTCTCGGCGTCGGGCAGCAGCCGTGCGAGCACATGGTCGGCGGCTGCCTCCAGACACGAGTCGTGGACGAAGAACCCGTCGAGCGAGGAGACGAGTTCACCGATGTGGTCGTCGATGTCGCTGCCGGGGGTCTCGACCAGACCGTCCGTGTACAGGACGAGCGTGGCGCCCGGCGGGATCTGCTCGCAGGACTGCTGGTAGAGGATGCCGCCGACACCCAGGGGCGCGTTGACGGGCGTCGTGAGCCGCCGGACGTGATCGCCGGGGGAGGCGATGAGCGTCGGCAGATGGCCGGCCGAACAGACGGTCACGGTGCCCGTGTCGGGGGCGATGACCAGGTAGCAGCAGGTGACGAGTTGGTCGGGGACGTCGAGGTCGGCCACGCAGGTGTCGAGGGCCTGCATCAACTGACGTGGCTGCATACCGGTCTTGGCGAGCGCGTGCGCGGCGGACCGCAACTGGCCCATCACGGCGGCCGCCTCCAGGCCACGGCCCATCACGTCACCGATCAGCACCCCGACCCGGCCCGCCCCCAGCGGGATCAGGTCGAACCAGTCGCCACCCACGCCCGCACCCTGGGTGGCCGGACGATAGCGGCTCGCGGTGGCCAGCCCGGCGATCGCGGGCGGGGTCCCCATCAGGCTGCGCTGCAGCGTGAGCGCGATGTGCCGCTGTTGCTCGTACAGGGCGGTGAGTTCGGCCTCCGCACGCTTGCGGTCACTGATGTCCCGGACGATGGCGCAGGCCCCGACGACCGTGCCGTCGGTGTCCCTGGTCGGCCACAGCGTGACGTCGACGTCCAGCAGTGCCCCCGTCCGGGTGAGGCGCAGGGTTTCGAAGTGTTCCACCTTCTCGCCCCGCCGCAGCAGTTCCATGAGCGCGTTGACCTCGTGCCTGCGGTCCGTCGGAGCGAGGAACGACATGTGGCGACCGATGGCCTGCTCGGCCGTGTAGCCGTACAGCCGCTGGGCGGCGGCGTTCCAGTAGGTGATGTGGCCGTTGAGGGTCTTGGCGAGGATCGCGTCCTGGGACGACTCGACGAGCGCGGCCAGTTCGTTGATGCGCCGCTCGGCGGCCTTGCGCTCGCTGACGTCCCGGACGGCGGCGGACACCAGCAGCCCGTCCGCGGTCTCCAGGGGGCTGAGGCTGATCTCGACCGGGAACTCGGTGCCGTCCTGGCGCAGGCCGTGCAACTCCAGTCCGGCGCCCATCGGGCGCACCTGCCGGTTGGCGGCGTAGCCGCCTCGGTGCCGGGTGTGATGGTCACGGAAACGGTGCGGGATGAGCAACTCGACCGGGTGGCCGAGCAGTTCCTCGCGCCGGTAGCCGAAGAGAGCCTCCGTCTGGGCATTGACCAGACGGATGGTTCCGGTGTCGTCGACGATGACCATGGCGTCCGGCGCGGCCTCCAGCAGCCCTCGGAACCGCTCCTCGACCACACTCGGTCCACCGTCTCGGTCCCGTGGCGCGCATCGGCAGTGCTCCCGGTCGCCGGTCTCGGCGTGTCGTGCCCGCACCACCGGGACGAAGTTGTCCATGCCGGCCCCACCCCGCTTTCCCTGAGATCGGGTCATCCCACTGCACCCGGGGCGGGCGGACCACTGTTTGTCGGCAACTGTGCGCCTACCGAATGAATTTGCCCGGTTCGCGCCTCGGATGCCCGACCTGACACCGCCGCTGTCCGAGCCGGAGTCAGGGGCACGGCCGCAAGGGACGTACGAGAGCGAGATGCAGGCCGTGGGATCACCCTCGTCCTGACCACGTCGCTCGACACGCTCGCCGTTCGACCTACGCGGCTCCACGACCGGCGAGGGGCGCGGTACCGGAGGGGACCGGTGGGGAGGCGTGTCGTCGCGGAACGGGCACCGTGACGACGGGGACCGTGGCGTGGCGCAGACAGTCACGGGTGACGGCGCCGATCGCGGGGAGCCCTTGGTCGGGGTGGTCGGGGCGACCGAGGGCCAGGAGCTGTGCGTCGCGGGCGTGCTTCAGCAGGACCCGCGAGGGTGAGCCCTCGGCCACGACCGCGCGTACGGGGGTGTCGACGTGCGGGCCGAGGGACCTGCGCACCGCCCCCGCGAGCAACTGCTCGGCCCGAAGGCGTTCCTCGGCGGGGCCGGGGTGGGACGACGCCGGAGCGTAGGGGGCGAGCGTGGCCCCGGACCATTCCCAGGCATGGACGGCTATCACGTCCGCGCGCCGGGAGTGGGCCTGACGTACGGCCCAGCGCAGCGCGGCCACGGACGCGTCGGATCCGTCGACGCCCACGACGATGTGGTTCCCGGCGGTCGGTTCCGTCATGACAGCCTCCCTGGACGGTCTCTGGTCCCACCATGCCCTCGACGGGCACGGCGGGGCCTGGGCCGAGGGGGCTCGCCCGGGTGCCGAACGGTCCCTTGCCGCCGGTCAGGCCGGCCCGCCGGGCCGCCGGCGGACACGAGCCTGTCCCCCGGGGAGCGGGGCGGCTGTCGCTCCATGACCGTGACCGCCCCGCGCCCCGGACCGGCCGGCGTGCCCGACGGCTCGGTGTCATGCCTGGACAGGGCCGGTGAGTTGAACGATGTCGTCGGAGGCGACGTCGTGGAGGCGGATGGCCAGGTCCTCCAGGGCACGGCTCGCGGCGAGTTCGTCGCCGATCTCCGGGATGGGGCGGTCGATCGGGTTGCGCCGGGCCACCCCCCTGCCCATGAGGCGCGACGTGTCACGCGTGGCCAGGACGGCACGCGCGTGCGTCTCGTCTCCTTCTTCACTGATGTAGACCTGGACGGTCCACTGTTTGGCTTCCATCATGATCACTCCCGTCGGGATGCGCGTCCTGCGCTCTCGTCCTCTGCTCCAGTCGTCCGTTTTCGTTCTTCGCTTTTCAGCGTGCGCCGGTTCCGAGGGCCGGTCCAGCAAGGGGAGGCGACGGCCGGCAGGGCGGCCCGAGCTGCGACCATGATCCGGCGACCGCGGGGGTCGACCGCGTACGGCCGAGGCGTGGGCAGGCCCCCACCTGGTGCCAGGTGAAGGCCTGCGGGGACGTGCCCGTCGGGGGTGAGAGTCATGAACTCACGGGCACGCCGGCCGATGACCCACGTGCGGCCACCGCTTCGCCCGAGAGCGGCCCCGGCACGAACGCCCTCACATGGAGAAGGGGGGGCGGCGGGCCACCCGTAACGTTCGTGCCCGATTACAGCGTCGATCCGTCCGCGCCTCCGTTGAAGGGCCTACCGGCCCCGGTGCGAGGAGGGTCGGCCCTTGCCATTGCGTTCGGACGCGCGAGTGAGAACAGGTCACACGGAACGAACCCGAGACGCCACGCCCGTCGCCGGCGGCGTCCGGCCCACCCGTGCCCACCCCGGCCGCGATCAGGCCGACCGGCGGTGTCCGGCGACCGGCTGGGCGAGATGGGTGGTGAACCAGTCGCGGGCCAGTTCGGCGACCGTGGCCAGGGTTCCGGGCTCCTCGAAGAGGTGGGTGGCGCCCGGGACGACAGCGAGGCGGTGTTCACAGCGCAACCGGTCGGCGGCGAGGCGGTTGAGGCTGAGCACCCTCGTGTCCAGACTCCCCACCACGAAGAGCGTCGGGGTCCGCACACGGCCCAGGACCGCCGGGGTGGCCAGGTCGGGGCGCCCGCCCCGGGAGACGATCGCGCGGATGTCGGCCCCGGGCGCGGTCGCGGCCTCCAGAGTGGCCGCGGCTCCGGTGCTGGCACCGAAGTAGCTCACCGGTACTCCGGTTCCGTCGCGCAGCCAGGTGGCGGCCGCGTGCAGCCGGCCCGCCAGGAGAGCGACGTCGAAGACATTGCGGCGGTCGCCCTCCTCCTCCGCCGTGAGCAGGTCGAGCAGCAGGGTGCCCAGGCCGGCCCGGTTGAGGGTGTCGGCCACATACCGATTGCGTGGACTGTGACGTCCGCTGCCGCTGCCGTGCGCGAAGAGGACCACCGCCGGGGCCCCGTCGGGCAGCACCAGCCGGGCGGGCAGCCGTACGTGACCGGCGGGCACTTCCACCTCACCCCTGTCCAACCCCTCCGCCCGCCGCTCCACGGACGTCGTCCCGGGGGCGGGCGTCGGCGGCTGAGCGGACGTGGCACGTGTGAGGAGGTCGATCACCTTCGTGTCGGGCGTCTGCGTGAAGTCGCGGTACCAGGCGCCGACCGAGCCCAGGTTTCCCAGCGTTTCGAGGCCGACGACCTGGTCGGTGACGCCGCGCAGCCGGGCGACGGCCTCCGTCGATCCCACCGGGACGGCGAGAACGACCCGCGCCGCACCCTGGCCCCGCACCACCCGGCAGGCCGCCTCGGCGGTGGCGCCGGTGGCCAGCCCGTCGTCCACGACCAGCACCGTGCGACCCGCGAGGGACACGGGGGCGCGCCCGGGGCGGTAGCGGGCCACACGCCGGCCCAGCTCCGCCCGCTCGTCCCGCTCGACGCGGGCCTGTTCCTCGTCCCGTATCCCGCAGCTGACGAGCACGTCCTGGTTGAGGACCCGGACACCGTGCTCACCGAGGGCACCGAAGGCCAGCTCCGGCTGCCACGGCACCCCGAGCTTGCGCACCACGAGCACGTCCAGCGGCGCCTTCAGCGTTCGGGCCACCTCGTACGCGACCGGAAGGCCGCCCCGAGGCAGCCCCAGGACCACGATGTCCTCGTCGCGCAGGTGCTCAAGACGTCGGGCCAGTCGGCGTCCGGCGTCCGTACGGTCGTCGAAGGGCATAGGCCACCTCCTCGTGCGCCTACCGCGACGAAGCGGAGGAATCGGCGGGACGCAAGGATGCCTCCAGCCGTCATCTCCATTGCAGCGCGCCTCCTGCCGTCGCGCGAGGGGCCTTCGGCCCGGGTGAGGGCCGGACGGCCCCTCCCGGTGGCGGCGGCACCGCCGCAGACTGGGGACGAAGCGGACACTGCGAATGTCTCGCAGGGTGGGACGCCGCACCGACGCGGCGGGCCCCGGGCGGCGGTGGCCACCGAGCCGCAGCCGCGAGCCGCGGCCCAGAGGGGGCCGGTGGAGGGACCCGCGGTCTCGGGCGGTCGACGCTCGGTGGGCGAGGAGGTTGCGATGACCACGCGAGAGCTGGACACGAAGACGGTGACCGAACTCGTCGCCGACGCCACGGCCGCACCGTCCATGCACAACGCGCAGCCCTGGCGCTTCCGCTTCCTGACCGACGAGCGCGCCCTGCTGCTGCGCGCGGACCTCGGTCGGGCCATGCGTCGCAGCGACCCCACCCACCGGGCGCTGCACATCGGCTGCGGGGCGGCGCTGTTCAACCTTCGCGTCGCCGCCGCGCACTCCGGCCTGTCCCCGTTGGTCCGACTGCTGCCGGACCAGGGCGACCCGCAGTTGCTGGCCGCCGTCCACCTGGCGGGCCCCGGGGGACCGGCACCGGACGCAGCGGATCTGGCACGGCTGTATCCCGCCATCCGCCAGCGGCACACCAGCCGCTATCCCTTCGACGACCGGGACGTCCCCGAGGACGTACGGTCACGGCTGCGGGCGGCCGCCGCGCGGGAGGGGGCCGAGCTGTCGTTCCCCGAGTCCTGGCACCTCGACACCGTCCTGGGGCTGGTCCATGACGCCGAGAGCCGCGACAGCCTGGATCCCGGCGGCAGGGAGGACCTGGAGCGCTGGACCCGGCTGGGCCCGGAGGCCGACGTCGCCACCGACGGGGTTCCCGAGTACGCCTTCGGCCCGCGCCGCAGGGACGGCCGGGCCCCGCTGCGGGACTTCGCCGGCCGTCGGCCGGTGGCCGACCGCGGCAGCACCGTCTTCGAGAAGAGCCCGCACCTGGCCCTGCTGTACACCGGCGGTGACGCGCCCCTCGACTGGCTGCGCGCCGGGCAGGGTCTGGAACACGTCCTGCTGGAGGCCACCACGGCCGGACTGGCCGGCTCGCTGACCTCCCACCCGCTGGAGAACGACGACCTGCGCACACTCGCCCGGGACCCGGTCTCCGGGCGGGGGTACGTCCAGATGGTGCTGCGCCTCGGCTACGGGCCGCACGGCCCGGCCACGCCCCGCCGAGCCGTCCGGGACGTCCTGGACATCACCTGACCGGCCCCGCACGATCGTTTCCGCGTCGGCGGTCGCCCGAGCCGACTGCCCCCGCGTCGGCTGCCCCCGCACCGTTGGTCACCCGCCCGGCCCGGTGTCGAGGCAGCCTGCAGCCCGCAGCCCGCAGCCTGCAGCCCGCGGCCCGCGTCGAGGACATCGAGGTTGTGCGAGGGGTGCCCCGAGCCACCGGGTCGTGTCTCGGCAATGTGAGGGCAGGACCGGGCCCGGTGGCAGGACCGGGTCCGACTCACCGGGAGAGGGGCAGCACACGCTCGTCCAGCACCTGCCCCACCGACCGGCGCGGTGAAGCAACGCCTTCCGGGCCGTAGCCGAGCCGGAGCACCATCTGGGCGTGGACGCGGCGGTCGCCCGTCGGCGGAACCAGCTGCTCGCGCAGGTCCGGCCATTCCAGGGCCTGGTGCAGCAGGGAGGCCCGCAACCCGCGGGCGGTGGCAACCAGCAGGACGCGTTCGAGAGCCTGTCCGGCCCGCAGCCAGTCGGCTCTCCGGTCGTGCGCGGTGAACAGCACGGCGATCGACGGCCGCTTCTCGAAGGGGCGGCTGGTCAGCGCGGAGGCGTGCCGGTGGGCGCCGAAGTCCCGCAGCGGAATCCGCTCGCGGAAGTCCTGTGGGCCCACTGCCGTGGGCGGCATGCCGAGAGACGCCCCGTTGGGCTCGTGCACCCAACGACGGCTCTCCACCGCCCTGTAGGCGTCGGCGGTGTTGCGGTGCTCGGCCTCACGCGTGAGCCGTAGCAGTCGTTCCGTCGCGCCGGGTGCGGGACGACTCAACAGGGCACCCTCGCTGTGGGCGGCCTCGGTGAGCTCCGCCGCCACCGCGGTGGGCACGGGCACGTCGGAGAAGGGGAACCGGCTGCTGTGCCGGCGCCACAGCGCCTCGTGCAGCCCGGGGAAGGGGGTGCTGCGCACCGGACCGCCGAATCGTACGGTGGCGAGCAGATCCGGTTCGTCGGGCCGGGGCAGCAGCCGTGTCACCGGCTCCCGGCCGAAGTGGGCCACCGCCACCCGCAGGTTGAGGACGGCGCAGCCGACGGAGAGGTGCAGCGCACGGCCGGTGGGATCGATGTGGCGCAGGCCGCGGTCCGCCACGGCCCGGATCTCCAGAGTCACGGTGTCCGGATCGAGCCGGAACCGCCAGGGCTGGGTGTTGTGGATGGAGGGCGCGGCCACGGCCGCCGAGATCAGCGTCTCCAGCGCCCGGCCGTCGAGGGTCTCGGACCACATCGGATACTCCTCCCCGCTCCGTGTGCGCGGAGCCGCTGGGCCTCGGAGGTGGACCCTGCCCAGTGTGCTGGCCCCCTGTCGGGCGCCGCATGGGCCGTACGGCCCATGCCGGTGCCGGTCGGCCCGGTCTTCGAGGTGCCGCGCGGCAGTTGGGGCCGAAGGGCCCGACAAAAGGACTGTGCGGCCCCCTGCGGGGGAGGCGGCTCTCCGCGAGGCTTCGGCACAACAGGAGCCAGGCCCGAGCGCAGGAGGTACGCATCATGCTTCGGCACGTGACCGCAGGAGTCGACGAATCGACCGAGAGCCTGGCCGCCGCCCACTGGGCGGCCGGGGAAGCCCTGCGCCTGGGCGCCGAGTTGAGGCTCGTGCACACCTGGGCGTGGCACCCGCGGCCGCCCGCCTCCGTGCCGGCCGACGTCAGCGAGCGCCACTGGGCCGAGCAGACGCTGGACCGGGCGGTCGTCAGCGTCCGCTCCGCGCACCCCGGACTGCGGATCGTCGACCGGCTCGTCGCGGACTCCCCGGTGAACACGTTGCTGGAGGAGGCGGACAAGGCGGAGCTGCTGGTGCTCGGCTCCCGAGGGCTGGGCGCGGTCACGGGGTTCGTCGTCGGCTCGGTCTCTCAGCGCCTGGTCGGCAGGTCATCGCGTCCCGTGGTGCTCGTCCGGGCCCGGCAGACGCTCGCCGACGACCACCTCCCGGCCCCGGACGGTATCTCGCCCGACGAGATACCGCAGACCCCCTACCGGGACGTGGTCCTCGGGCTGGACACCGCGCGCCCCTGCGACGAACTCATCGAGTTCGCCTTCGCCGCCGCCGCGCGTCGCGACGCCCGGCTCCGTGTGATCCACGCGTACCGGCTGCCGACGGCGCACACGGTCGACGCCGGCTCCGTACCGACGCCGGCCCCCGCGCTGGTCGCGGAGCGGGAGCGCGCCGTCGTCGCGACGCTGCGCCCCTGGTGCGAGAAGTTCCCCCGGGTCCCCGTCGTGGAGAGCGTCGTGCGGGGACGGGCGGCCACCGAGCTCGTCCAGGCCGCGACCGGGGCCGGGCTGATCGTCGTGGGGCGTCGGACGCGGGACGCGCACCTCGGCATCGGTCCGCACATCGGCCCGGTCACCCACGCGGTGCTGCACCACGCCGGCTGCCCCGTCGCCGTCGTCCCGCACCCCTGAGCCGACCCGGCAACAGCGTGTCCCGGCACCGGGTCCTGCCGATGGCGCATGTCGCACGTGTGTCCCGTGTCCCGGTGTCCCGGTCGGCGTGGGACGCCGACCTGACGGCGGCGCCCCACGCCACGTGGGCGGCCGCCTGTGGTGTCGGCCCGCCTGTGGTGCCGGCCGCCCAAAGCGTCGGCCCGCCTGACCTCCCGGCCGTCAGACGTCGGCCTCGACGGCTGTGAGACGGATGCCGGTGACCAGGTCCGGGCGGATACGGACCGCGTGGTCCATGGATCCGCTCACCCAGGGCCGCAGCATCGCCTGATAGCGGGCCAGCTCCTCGGGATCGGTGACCGGGCGGGCGAAGCCCGTGACGACCACGCTCCAGCCGAGGTGGGTCTCCGGGTCGATCGAGTCGGCCTCGTACGCCACCACGACGCCCAGGTCGTCCGCCTCCTGGGCCCGCGCGGTCAGCGCCGTGCCCTCGTGCGTACGGATGACGATGCCGCCGTCGTCCAGCACATGGTTGACGGGGCGGACGGTCGGCAGCGCGTGCCGGGTGAACACGATCCGCCCGAAGGACACACTGCCGAGCAGCCGCAGTGCCTCGTCGCTGTCGAGGTCGACTGACCGCCGGGGCTTGGCGGCTCCGTTGTGGTTGCTGATCGGCATCGTGATCTTCCGCGCGGGTGGGTGTGCGTGCTGACGGGTTTCGGCTCGGGCGGCCTCCATGGAACGGCGGCCGTCCGGATCGCGGTAGGGCCGTTCGGCCCCGGTCCTCGGGCGAGGGGCCCGTCGGGCCGCTCAGCTCGCCAGCCGGGAGCGGCGCGACGGGCCCGGTTCCGGGTCCGCGGACGCGTCGGTGTCGTCGATCCGGTGGTCCAGGTCGGCGGAGACGTCGACCACTCCGTCGACGCCGCCGCACAGCCGCACCACGACCGGGACCAGGGACTTGCGCTCGACGGTGCCACGGAGCGTGACGCGCCCGTCGACCACCCGCACGAGGATCGCGTCCGGCGAGATGCCCAGGGTGCGCAGCAGGACGTCTCCGTTGATCTCCTCGCGGATGGCGCGGTCGCCCCGCAGGAAGACGCGGAGCAGGTCGGCCCGGCTGACCAGCCCGACCAGCCGACCGACCTCGTCGACGACCGGCAGCCGCTTGACCCGGTGCCGCTCCATGACCTGGGCGGCCTCCACGACCGTCCACTGCGGCCGGGCGGTCACGGCCGGACTGTTCATCAGACCCGCGGCCGTTGCCGCCTCCGCCTTCGCACGGGCGGCGGGTTTCGGGTGCAGCACCGGCAGCAGACCGGCCGGATCCAGCTGCGCGGCCTCCTTGCGCAGCAGATCCGCCTCGGAGACGACTCCCACGGGACGGTCGTCGTCGTCCACCACCGGTACGGCCGTGATGTCGTACTCGGCGAGCAGCTTGGCGATCTCCTTGAACCCGGTGTCGGGACGCACCCGGACGACCGACGTGGTCATGAGGTCGCTCACCATCCGGTGCCGCATGGCACTCGCCTCCTGAGGACGCTCGTGTTTCTCCAGTTGCCTTCCCACCCACTGTCCGCCGGTGGCGGACCCGCCTCCATGGGCCGGTCGGCCCCGGGCGGGGACCTGCGGCCCCTGCTCCCGGAGCCCGCGCTGCCACGACGCTGCCATCGGGGAGCCCGGCCACGAGGCCGGGGTGACCGTCACGGTCGCCGGTCCTCGCCCGAACCACGCGCAGTTACCGACCCTGTGAGGAGCCCACCGTCATGACCGTTCGCGTCGGCATCAACGGCTTCGGCCGTATCGGCCGCACCTACCTGCGCGCCGCCCTCGACCGCGCCGAGGTCGGCACCCAGGACGTCGAGGTGGTCGCGATCAACGACATCACCTCGCCGGCCACGCTCGCGCATCTGCTGGAGTACGACTCGACGTTCGGACGCATCGGACGCGAGGTCCTCCACGACGACAGCTCCATCACCGTCGACGGCCGGCGCATCGCGGTCACCGCCGAACGCGACCCGGCCGCCCTTCGCTGGGCCGACCACGGCGCCGACATCGTCGTGGAGTCCACCGGCCGCTTCCGTGACCGTGAGTCCGCCGCCCTGCACCTGAAGGCAGGCGCCCACACAGTGCTGCTGTCCGCGCCGGGCAGGAACGTGGACGCCACCATCGTCATGGGCGTCAACGACGCCACCTACGACCGCCACCGCGACCGGATCGTCTCGGCCGCCTCGTGCACCACCAACTGCGTCGCCCCCATGGTGAAGGTCCTCGACGACGCCTTCGGCATCGAGCGCGGCGTGATGACCACCATCCACGGCTACACCAACGACCAGGCCCTCCTGGACGGCCCGCACAAGGACCTGCGCCGCGCGCGCTCGGCAGCGCTGAGCATCATCCCGACCAGCACGGGCGCCGCCCGAGCCGTAGGCCTGGTGATGCCGGAACTGGCCGGCGCCCTGGACGGGATCGCGGTCCGGGTGCCCGTCGAGGACGGCTCCCTGACCGACCTGGCCGTCGTGCTGGAGCGCGAGGCCACGGTGAGGGACGTCAACGCCGCGTTCGAAACGGCCGCCGCGGGCCCCCTCCACGGCATCCTGCGCGTGTCGAAGGCCCCGATCGTCTCCCGTGACGTGATCGGGGACCCGTCGTCCTGCGTCTTCGATCCGGCCCTCACCCAGGTGAACGGCACCCTGGCCAAGGTCTTCGGCTGGTACGACAACGAGTGGGGCTACACCAACCGCCTCCTCGACCTGACCGCCCTGGTCGCCGACGGCTGAGGCCACCACGGCCGCACGGCCGAGCTCCGGGACCGAGGGCCTCGGGCCGAGGGCCTGGGGCCGACCACCGAGGACACACGGGAGTCACTGATCCCCCGTCTGCCGCCGTAACCGCGTCGCGCGGGACGGGGGGCCCTAGGCTCGACACGACGATGGGACGCCCACGAGCTCCGCGCGGCTTCGCCGCCGAGGCGGCCTCGCGGAGCCCGACGCACCGGAGGACCGGATGCGCGACCGGATCTGGGAGTACCAGGGATACGACCCGGGGCAGGAGGGCTTGCGTGAAGCGCTGTGCACCCTCGGCAACGGCTACTTCGCGACCCGGGGCGCACTGCCCGAGTGCGGCGCCGACTCCGTGCACTACCCGGGCACCTACGCGGCCGGCTGCTACGACCGGGGCACCTCCGAGGTCGCGGGCCACCACGTCGAGAACGAGGACATGGTCAACCTGCCCAACTGGCTGCCGCTGCGCTTCCGCCTCGTCGGCGAGGACTGGCTGACCCCGGACGGCCCCCGGCTCCTCGACCACAGCCTGGGGCTCGACCCGGGGACCGGCCTCCTGGAGCGCCGTTCCACGTACGCCGTCGGCACCGGCCGCCGGCTACGGATACGGCAGCTGCGGCTTGTGCACATGGCGGATCCCCATCTCGCGGCGATGCGCACGGAGTTCACCGCCGAGGACCTCACGGGCGAACTGGAGGTGGAGGCCGCCCTGGACGGCCGGGTGCGCAACACCGGAGTGGCGCGCTACCGGGACCTGGAGACCCGGCACCTCGTGCACGTCCACACCGACTCGGCGGACGCCGACACCGTGTGGCTGCGCTGTCGCACCAGCGCCTCGGACATCCGTATCGGCATGGCTGCACGGACGGTCGGCGCGAACGGCGAGACCTCCGAGGCACACCACCAGGGGCGGCGCGCGGTCCAGCGGTTCCGCCTCGGGCTCGCGCCCGGCCGCACCGTCACCGTGGACAAGACCGTCTCCCTGTTCACCTCCCGCGACCCGGCGATCGACGACCCGCTCCAGGCGGCCGTCGACCGGGTCGGCCGCGCACCCGGCTTCGACGAACTGCTGGAGTCCCACCTCACCGCGTGGGACCTGCTGTGGCGCCGGGCGGACCTGGAGGTGCCGGGGGAAGCCGGCCGCATCCTCCGGCTGCACCTGTTCCACGTCCTGCAGACCCTCTCCCCGCACACCGCTGACCTCGACGTCGGCGTCCCCGCGCGCGGGCTGCACGGCGAGGCCTACCGCGGACACGTCTTCTGGGACGAACTGTTCGTCCTGCCCTATCTGAACCTGCACTTCCCCGAGGTCTCCCGGGCGCTGCTGACCTACCGCCACCGCCGACTGGACCGGGCCCTGGCGGCGGCCGGGGACAGCGGGCGGACCGGGGCCATGTACCCCTGGCAGAGCGCGAGCGACGGCCGTGAGGAGACCCAGCGTCTGCACCTCAACCCGCGCTCGGGGCGCTGGCTGCCCGACCACTCGCACCTCCAGTACCACGTGGGCTCGGCCATCGCCTACAACGTGTGGCGGTACTACGAGGCCAGCGGCGACATCGAGTTCCTGCACACCAAGGGTGCCGAGATGCTGCTGCAGATCGCCCGTTTCTGGGCCGACGCGGCCACCTGGGACGAGGGCCTCGGCCGCTACCGCGTGCGCGGTGTCGTCGGACCCGACGAATACCACGACGCCTACCCCGGCGCCGACCGGCCGGGACTCGACGACAACGCCTACACCAACGTCACCGCCGCCTGGGTCCTCGCCCACGCCGGCGAACTGCTGCAGACGCTCCCGTGGCCGCGCCGTCTCGAACTCGCCGACCGCACCGGCTTCGACGGCGGCGAACTCGAACTGTGGGAGGACGTCTCCCGCTCCCTGCACGTGCCCTTCCACGACGGCGTGATCAGCCAGTTCGAGGGATACGGCGAGCTCGCCGAACTCGACTGGGCGGCGTACACGGCGAAGTACGGCGACATCCGGCGGCTGGACCGGATCCTGGAGGCCGAGGGCGACACCGTCAACCGCTACAAGGCGTCCAAGCAGGCCGACGCGCTGATGCTCGGCCATCTCTTCTCGCCCGCCGAACTGCGCGCCCTCTTCGACCGGCTCGGGTACCGGCTGGACGACGAGACGTGGCGGCGCACCGTGGACTACTACCTGGGCCGTACCTCCCACGGCTCCACGCTCAGCGCCCTCGTGCACGGCTGGGTGCTCGCCAGGGCACGGCGCGCCGAGGCATGGACCTTTGTCCAGGAAGCGCTCGCCGGGGACATCGCCGACCTCCAGGGCGGCACCACCGGCGAGGGGATCCACCTGGGCGCCATGGCGGGCACCCTCGACCTCGTGCAGCGCGGTCTGACCGGACTGGAGACGCGCGGCGACACGCTGAGGCTCGACCCCGTACCGATCCCGGAGCTGTCCGAGTACGGGTTCTCGATCCGCTACCGGGGCCACTGGGGCGTGCATCTGCGGCTGCGGTCCGGGCAGCTGCACATCACCGTGCCCGACTCCGACCGCGCCCCGATCGTCGTCGCCCTCGCCGACCGCACCGTCCCCGTCGCACCGGGGGAGTCCCGCACGCTCGTCCTTCCGCACTGAGGAAACCGCCGTGGCATTCTGAACTACCTTGCGAACGTGGATGGTTGGAGGAACCGGACGGTACCGCGGAGGCATCGGTACAGGCATGCGACGGCTGGTGTCGCCACGGTGATCGAGGGGCCCGCACACTCCTCGCGAAGCGGTCCCTGTGCGCGGTGATCGGCCCCACCACCGTCGCCGCGGCCCACGTGGTGGTCCCCCCGGTACGGGAAGGCGTACACGCCGGTCCTGCCCCTCGCGGTCGACTCCAGCGGCTTGGGACTGTCCTCCGACGAGACCCGCACCCGCTGTGCGACCGTGCTCCCGTCCAGCTTCCGCACCCTGCCCGTGCTCTCCTACCTGACCCGGGTGCACCAGGTCGAGCGCACCGCCGTCGTCCAGGACCAGGCCGATCCCGGGATGGCCGAGACCGCTCGCAATCTGCGCGAGTCACCGCCCGGCGGCGGCAGCGCCACGGTTCACCCGGTGGCGTCCGGCACGGACGGCTTCGGCCCGGCCGTCGCCGCCGCGCCGGCCACGCGCCCCGAGGCCGTCGTCTACTCGGGCACCTCCGCGGCCCGGGCCGCGGCCCTGGTGCAGGAAGCTCGTGTTCTCGGGTTCGAGGGCGTGGGTGAGGTCCTGGGTGAAGCGGATGGGCTTGTCCACCCGGTCGTGGCGGAGTTCGAAGAGGCGTTCGACGACCTGCCCGGGAGTGATGCCGGCACCGCCGCCGTGGGCGTCCAGGGCGGCGATGACCAGTCCGACCGCGTCGTAGGCTTCGGCTGCCCAGCGGGCGGGAGGCACGCCGAAGCGGTCGCGGTACGCGGCGGTGAACGCCTTGGCGGCCTCGGTGTCCGACGACTGCGGTTCGCTGTGGGGGCCTCGAACACCCAGCCCTCGGCCGCCTCGCCGGCGGTCTGCGCGAAGGCCGGGCGCATGACGGGTTCGAAGGTCACTCGGGGGGTCGAGGACGGGCAGTTCCGCTTCCTCGGCCGGTACGACCAGGTGGGCCGCTCCGCGCCGACCACGTCCGTCCCGAGTGGATCACGCGGTGAGGGACTCCGAGGCGGGCCGCACGCCGGCCCTGCCGGATGCACCGGCTGCCCGCAGGCCGACGCAGCGCGATCCGCGGCGGATCGGGCCGTTCCGGGACCGGCAGGGGCGTGTTCGCGCACCACGCAGGTCGGCCTCCCGCCGACCGCCCGCCGCGCGGGCCGGGCCGCCACCGCCGCGGCCGGGCGCTCCTCCGCTCCCGCCCCGACGCCGAAGGCCGACCGGCCCTCTCACTCCGCCGGGAGAACCAGGGCGAGGACGTCTGCCGCTGCCGAGGTGCCGTGGCGCCCCGGGCCGTCGGACTCGTCCGGTCGGGGCCGACCGGCCCCATACACGCCCCCGAACAGCCCCTGGGACCACCTCCCCGTCCGCTGGATGCTCGAAGTGTCACCGGCCCGGAGGAGAACCTGCCATGACGGACGACCTGCTCAGCCGCCCCCCTGTCCACGCCCTGCTCGCGGACGGCACGACCGTGCGCATCCGGGCCGTGGAGCGTGGCGATCACGAGCAGCTGCAAGGACTCTACGAGGAGATGTCCCCGGAGAATCTGCGGCTGCGGTTCTTCGCGGCGAGCCGCCGTTCGGCCGAGCTGGCGGCGGACCGGGCCTGCGCCCCCCGGCGTCCGGGCTACCGGGCGCTGCTGGCGGAGCGCGAGGGCCAGGTGATCGGCCTCGCCGAGTACGAGACCGGTGAGGACACCGCCACGGCAGAGATCTCCATCGCGGTCGCCGACGGACTGCACCACCGGGGCGTCGGAACCCTGCTGATCGAACACCTCGTCTCGGCCGCCCGGGCGGAGGGCATCACCACCTTCACCGCCGACGCGCTCAGCGAGAACAGCGAGGTGCTCCGGCTCTTCTCCGACCTCGGGCTGAGCATGTCCCGCAGGTTCGACGGCCCCGAGGTGCGCTGCGCCATCGCCCTGACCGAGGACGACACCTACCTCACGGCCGTCGAGGCCCGCGGCCGGGCCGCCGATGTCGCCAGCCTGGTGCCGCTGCTGCGACCCCGTACCGTCGCCGTGGTCGGCGCCGGCCGCAAGCCCGGTTCCGTGGGACGTGCCGTCCTGCACCACCTGCAGACCGGCGGCTTCACCGGACGGCTGTTCGCGGTGAACCCCGCCGCCACGTCCGTCTTCGGGGTCCCCTGCCACCCGTCCGTCTCCGCCCTGCCCCGCACCCCCGACCTCGCGGTCGTCGCCGTACCCGCCGCCGCGGTCCCCGCCACGGCCGAGGAGTGCGGCAAGGCCGGCGTACGGGCCCTGCTCGTCGTGACGGCGGGCCTGGACCGCGACCAGGCACGGGCCCTGATGGCGGCCTGCCGCTCCCACGGCATGCGCCTGGTCGGCCCCAACTGCCTGGGCATCTCCCACACCGACCCCGCCGTCCGCCTCGACGCCACCTTCGCCGTCGGCCATCCGAGCCCCGGCACCGCCGGTGTCGCCGTGCAGTCGGGCGGGGTGGGCATCGCGCTGCTCGACGGGCTGACCCGGCTCGGCATCGGGGTGTCCTCGTTCGCCTCGCTCGGCGACAAGTACGACGTCAGCGGCAACGACATGCTCCAGTGGTGGGAGAGCGACGGCCGCACCGACCTCGCCCTGCTCCACCTGGAGTCCTTCGGCAATCCCAGGGCGTTCTCGCGCACCGCGCGCCGGGTGACCCGCCGTCTGCCGGTGCTCACCGTCGACGCGGGCCGCACCGAGGCGGGGCGCCGGGCCGCCGCCTCGCACACGGCCGCCGCCGCCACCCCGACCATGACCCGCAGAGCCCTGTTCACCCAGGCCGGCGTCACCGCCACCGGCTCGGTCGGCGAACTCCTCGAAACCGCCGCCCTGCTGCACTCCCAGCCCCTGCCGAAGGGCTTCCGCGTCGCCGTTCTCACCAACGCCGGAGGCGCCGGCGTCCTGGCCGCCGACGCCTGTGTGGAGGCCGGACTGCTCCTTCCGGCGTTCGCCCCCGAACTGGTCGACGATCTGCTCACCCTGTTGCCCGGCGGCGCCTCCGTCGGCAACCCCGTCGACGCCACCGCCGCCGTCACGGAGGAACAGCTCAAGGACTGTGTGGAACGGGTCCTGCGGAACGGCGGGATCGACGCCGTGCTGCTGGCCCTCGTCCCCACGGCGGTCGCCGCGGCCACCGGCGACGACCTCGTCAGGGCACTCACCGACGCCCGGGGCCACCGGATCAAGCCGGTCGCCGCGGTACGCCTCGAACAGGACCTTCCGGTCCGGCTGCTGCCCACCACCGGCGGCGGCACCGTCCCGTCGTACGCCGAACCCCAGGCCGCGGCCCGGGCCCTGACCCACGCCGCCCGCCGCAACGCCTGGCTCGCCCGCCCCGCCGGAACGGTTCCGGACCTGGACGGCGTCGACGCCCAGCGCGTCCACGACCTCGCCGAGACGTTCCTGGCCGCCCATCCGGAAGGCGGCTGGCTCGACCCGCGCGCCTGCGCCGACCTGCTGTCCTGCTACGGCATCCCGCAGATCCCCTGGGCCTGGGCCGAGACCGAGGACGCCGCCGTCCTCGCCGCAGACCGGTTGCGCGGCCCCGACGGCCGGGTGGTCATGAAGGCCCACTGGCCGGGCCTCGTCCACAAGAGCGAACAGCGTGCCGTCCACCTCGACCTCCAGGGCGACTCCCAGGTCCGCGCCGCCTTCCGCGACTTCGAGACCCGGTTCGGGGACCTGATGGACGGCGTCGTCGTCCAGCCGCTCGCCCCACGCGGCACCGAACTGTTCGCCGGTGTCGTCCAGGACGAGGTCTTCGGCCCGCTCGTGCTGTTCGGACTCGGCGGCACCGCCACCGAAGTCCTCGGCGACCACGCCGCCCGGCTCGCCCCGCTCACCGACCACGACGTCCACGACCTGATCACCGCGCCGCGCTGCGCCCCGCTGCTGTTCGGGGCACGCGGCAGCGGACCGGTCGACCTCGAACGCCTGGAACGGCTGCTGCTGGGCCTGTCCCGCATGGCGGCCGACCTGCCGCAGCTCGCCGAGGCCGACTTCAACCCCGTGCTCGCGACATCGGCCGGAGTCTCGGTGCTCGACGCGCGGGTACGCCTGCTGCCCCGCAGGCCCCATGACCCCTATCTGCGGCGCCTTCGTTGAGGAGGGAACAGAGATGAAGCACGACAAGGTCGGCTCCGTGATGACGACGGACGTCGTCCGTGCCGCGTACGACACCCCGTTCAAGGAGGTCGCCCAGCTGCTCGCCGACCACCGGATCAGCGGACTGCCGGTGGTCGACGACGACGAGAAGGTCATCGGGGTCGTCTCCGAGACCGATCTGATGGCCCGGCAGGCGCAGGCCCCCGACCCGTACGAGCCGCCCCGGCGCCTCCGCTTCGCCCCGCTGACCCGCCGGGCACGACGGCAGGCCGCCAAGGCGCGCGCCCTTGGCGCCGGCCTGCTGATGACCGAGCCGCCGATCACCTTGCACGCCGAGGACACCGTCGTCGAGGCCGCCCGGACCATGGCCCGGCACCGCGTGGAAGGGCTGCCCGTCGTGGACGAGGAGGAGCGCCTCGTCGGCATCGTCACCCGGCGCGACCTGCTCCAGGTCTTCCTGCGGCCCGACGACGAGATCCGCGACATCGTGATCCGGGAAGTGCTGACGCGCACCCTGTGGCTGGCCCCGCACAGCATCGACGTGGCGGTGGACCAGGGCGTCGTCACCCTCTCCGGCCACATGGAACGCAAGAGCGAGACGGAGATCGCCGTCTCCATGACCCGCCAGGTCGACGGAGTCGTCGGCGTGGTCGACAAACTCACCTGGCGGCTGGACGACGCGCACATCGAGCCGGCCGGACAGGCGCAGCACGGAGTCACGGACCACTGGCTGCGCGGGCTGTGACGCGCAGGCCGTGAGAGGAGACGTACCGCCATGACCGTCAAAGTCCTGGTCGCCTACGGGACGACCAACGGATCCACGGCCCGGATAGCCGAGACCATCGCCGAGACGCTGACCGAGGAGGGGCTGACGGCCGAGGCCCGGCCCGCCGAATCCGTCGTCACCCTGATGCCGTACGACGCCGTCGTGGTCGGCGCCGGGGTGTATGCCGGGCGCTGGCAGAAGAACGCTCGCCGGTTCCTGCGCCAACACCGGCGCGAGCTCCCGCTGCGCCCGCTGTGGCTGTTCAGCAGCGGCCCCCTCGACGCCTCCGCCTCCGAGCGGGACATCCCGCCCGTGCCCGGCGTCCGCAGGGCCATGATCCGCTTCGACGCCAGGGAACACATCACCTTCGGCGGCTGCCTGGAGAAGGGCGCCAAGGGCTTCATCGCCCACCGGATCCTGGAGTCCGGCAAGGGAGGCGACTTCCGGGACTTCCCCTCGATCGAGGCGTGGGCGGGCCGGATCGCGAAGGAACTGCGGGGGGCGCCGCAGGAGCAGAGGAAGGGCTGAAACCGGAGACGAGCGGGCACGGTGCGGCGGGCGGCGGATCGCCCGCCGCACCGTGTGCCCCCGTTCCGTCGGCCGTGCTGCGCCAGGTCCCTCACCGCCAGGTCCTCATGGGGCCAGCGAGAAGTAGTTCTCCTCCTCCTGGTCGAAGTGCAGCCGCAGAACGCCGTACAGGCCGTACAGGCAGGCCCGCAGGTCGTCGAGGTTCTCCGGGCGGAGCCTGCCGTCCGCGTCGGTGAGGGTGAGGTGCGTGGCGATGCGGCCGGCGAGACGGTCGATCTCGGCGTGGGCCCTGCTCATCGTGGCCGTCGCCTCAGGGCCGCCCAGCGAGTCGGCGAGCGCCGGATAGAGCTGGTGCTCCTCGGCGTGCTCGTGCGGCAGCAGCCGCTCGGTCAGCAGCCGGTGCACCTGCTCGACGGCCGCCCGCGCCTCGTCCCGCGGGGCTTCGGAGAGCCGGTCGGCCGCCGCGCGGACCGCCTCCACCACCTCGCGCAGATCGTCGTGCTCGGCCGCGAACCGGTGGACCAGCTCCTCCGCGGTCGGCGTGAGCACCTGGACGTCGGCGCGGTCCGGGAGCAGCACACGCAGGGCGTTGAGGATGACGGCCACGTCGATGCCCTCCTGGAGGAGGGCTCCGGCGGCCGGAGGCAGCAGCCCGAAGGCCGCCGCCACCATCGCGGCCAGGGACATCAGCATGCCGCCCAGCGCGCTCTGCACGGCGATACGGCGGGCGCGTACTGCGATGCCCATGGCGTCGGCGAGCCGGTCCACCCGGTCCGTGGTGAGCACGATGTCGGCCGCCTCGGAGGAGGCGCCGGAGCCCCGAGCCCCCATGGCGACCCCGACGTCGGCGGCGGCGAGCGCGGGCGCGTCGTTGACGCCGTCGCCGACCATCACGGTGACGGCGCGCTCGCGTTCGGCACGGACCGCCGCGACCTTGTCGGCCGGGGACTGCCCGGTCCGCACGTCGTCGAGGCCGAGGACGGTGGCGACCTCACGAGCGGGTGCGGCGCGATCACCGGTGAGCATCGTCAGCCGCCGGATGCCGGCCGAACGCAGCCGCCGAAGCGCCCTCGAGGCGTCCCGGCGCAGCGGATCCCGCAGCAGGACGGCACCGGCGACCTCGCCGTCGACGCTCACCCAGACCACCGACGCCCCGTCGAGCACGGCCCGGTTGTCGACGGCGCGGACCCATGCGGCGGCCTCCGCCCCGATGGACATACGACCCACGGAGAGCGCACGGCCGTCCACGCGGCCCGTCGCCCCCCGCCCCGGCTCCTCGTCGACGTCCGCCGGCAAGGACAGCTCCAGCCCCCGCCGCCCGGCCTCCTCGACGAGAGCCTGGGCCAGGACGTGCGGGGAGAACCGGTCGAGGGAGGCGGCCCGCCGCAACACCTCCCTGGCGTCGAGCCCGGGGGCGGCGGCGACGTCCACCACCCGGGGGCGGCCCGCCGTGAGCGTGCCCGTCTTGTCCAGGACCAGGGTGCGCGCCCTGCCCAGGCTCTCCAGGGCGCCGCCGTCGCGGACCACGACGCCCCGACGTGCGGTCCGTGAGAGGCCCGAGACGATCGCCACAGGGGCGGCGAGCAGCAGCGGACAGGGCGTGGCGACCACCAGCACCGCGACCGCGGAGGTCGCCGACCCGCCGACCAGCCAGGCCAGTCCCGCCACGACCAGGCTCAGCGGCACGAACCAGGCGGCGTACCGGTCGGCCAGACGCACCACCGGGGCGGTCTCGGCACCCGCCTGCCGGGCGAGCCGGACGATCTCGGCGTAGGCGCTGTCCTCCGCCGTGGCGGTGGCCCGCAGCTCGAAGGCGGCACTCGCGTTGACGGCCCCGCTGCGCACCAGTTCGCCCCGGCCGTGCTCGACGGGCAGGGACTCACCGGTCAGCACCGATTCGTCCAGGACCGCGGACCGGTCGACGACCCGACCGTTCACGGGGACGACCTCGCCGGGGCCGACCACCAGCAGATCGTCCACCGCGACCTCGGCCAGTGCGACCGTGCACACCTCGGACCCGGTGCGGCGGCGCGCCGATCGGGGGGCGTGCCGCACCAACGCGCTCAGATCGCGAGAGGCCCGCCGTCGCGCCGCTGTCTCCAGCGCCCTGCCGGTCGCCAGCATCACCGCGATCAGCGCCCCGGCCAGGTACTCGCGTACGGCGAGTGTGCCGCCCAGGGCCAGGACCGCGATCACGTCGACGCCCGCGCGCCCCTGGTGCAGGGCGCGCAGAATCCAGACCACCGAGGGCGCCACGGCCGCCACCGTCCCGGCCGCCCAGCACAGATCCGCCGTCTCGGGCGCGTCCGCCAGCCAGGCGACGCCGCCGACGACGAGCGCCGCCGTGGTCACCGCCAACAGCAGCGCGTCCGCCCCGTACCGAGCCAGTCGCACACGCGTCATCAGCCGGCCTCCCGGCCCCGCCGACGCGGCTCCGCTCGCCGGGCGGGCCTTCGGTCGGCACAGGGCTCCGATCCCAGCGTCTCGCGCGAGCGGAGTTCGGGCTCGGGGCCGCACGGACCGGGCAGGGGGACGGACGGCCCCTCCTCGGGCGCCCCAACGGTCCCGGGCGCCGGAACGGATGGTTCACGAGGACGGAACACCATTTCCGTGTCGTACGAAGTCCTTGCTCCCGAACGGCCCGCAAGGTGCGCGCCGACGCCGTGCGACGGCGGCCGCCCACCCGCACCGGCCGGCCGGCGCAAGGCATGGCGCCGACGACGGTCACGGCGCGGTCCTGGAGCTACCGCGGAGTCACGCGGACCGGTCAGCGGGCGCCGTCAGCGGTGCGAGAGGTCGAGACGGATGTCGACGACCCCTTCGACCGCCCGCACGGACCGGGCCAGGACGGGCACGAGTCCCCGTTCGGGCAGCGAACCGCCCAGGGTCACCACGCCCTCCGCGACGGTCACCGTGATCGCCTCCGTGGACGGGAGCGAGGCGAGCACGGAGCCGCGCACCTCCTCCGCGATCTCCTCGTCGGGGCGCAGGAACACCTTGAGCAGGTCACCTCGGCTGACCACGCCCTGAAGCATCCCGAGCGCGTCGACCACCGGGAGCCTCTTGACCTTCCGACGCGCCATGATGCGGGCGGCCTCGGCCAGTGTGGCGTCGGGGCGGACGGAGACGGCGGGCGCGTTCATCAGCTCGCCGGCGGTCACCGCGCCCGCCTTGAGACGGGCCGCGAAGTCGCCGGAGGTGTCGTCGGCGTCCCGGAACTCCTCCTTGTGCAGCAGGTCGGCCTCCGAGACCACGCCCACGACCCGGCCCTCGCCCTCCAGCACGGGCAGGGCACTGACCTTCCACTGATCGAACAATTGGACGATCTCCTTGAAGGGTGCGTCGCGCCCCACGGCGACGACGGTATGGGTCATCACGTCGCTCACGGTGTACGGCGAGTCAGGCATCGGGGCCTCCTTCGGGTACGGACGACGGGTCCGCAGGTCATGGCAGCCTCTCCGGCTCCCGGCCGCCCTGGTCGAGCCGGAACGGGGGGTAGACGTCCGTGAGCAGCGAGGTGTACGCGGCGACCCGCAGCACCCAGCGATCGAGACCGATCACCAGATCGAAGATGCCGCGCGGATAGACACCGGTGAAGAGCAGGGCGACTCCGGCGAAGAACGTCAGGAGCGCGATCAGCCCTCCCGAGGTCCAGGCGACGTGGACGCCGCCCGCGATGATGCCCAGCACCAGGTAGTGGGGGATGGCCAGGAGCCACCACTTCACCAGGACCAGCCCTCGGGACAACTGCTCGGGGTACGCCACGTCCAGGTGCGCCGGGTAGTCCGGCACCTCGGCGAGGGTGAAGGGCGGGTAGCGGTCGGTGCCGAGAGCGCCGTACGTGTAGTAGGCCACCCGCCAGCTCCAGCGCAGCACGCCGGTGCTGAAGTCGAACAGCGGGCGTGGGTAGCGGCCGGTGAACAGGATCGCGAAGAACGCCACCACGCCCACCAGCACGAACGCCACCCACAGGAAGACCAGGACGACGTAGTGGGGGAGCGCGAGCAGCCACTTCACCAGCCACAGCCAGCGGGACAGCTGTGGATCACAGGTCGCGGTCAGCCGGACCGGCTGGACGGGGCTCACACTCGGCGGGACTGTTTCCGATGCCATGGTTCTCGGTCCTTTCCCGGCATTTCTCGGTCTCCCCCCTGCGGCACGTGCGGATCACTGCCGGTAGTGGCGATGGTCGTCGTGCTCGCCGATGTAGTGGCGCTCCTCCAGGACGACCTCGCGTTCGCCGGGCCGCCGGACCACGCCCGGGGTGCCCAGGAAGGCGATGAGCCCGAGGAAGCCGAACGCCATCAGGACGAAGCCGACGACGAACGAGCTGTAGCCGAAGATCAGGCAGGCGCCGAGCACTGCCGCGCCGATCAGAATGAACGGGATCATGATCCCCTCCTGGAGCGGACCCGGACCCGGACCGTGCCCGGGACGCGGGAGCCCCGGGGCGGACGGACCTCGGTGAGGTCCCCCGGTCGAGTCGGACGGCTCCTCGCTCCCAGCCTCCGACGGACGGAGTCCCGGTCCCAGGGGCTGAACGGGTACCAGGGCGTGCCGGACGTCCCTCGCCCACCCCGGCACGTACACGCCCCGGACCGGGGCGTGTACGTGCCGGGGCGGGCAGGGGCCGGTCGGTCCCGCGCGACGACCTGGCGGCCCATGCCCGTGGGCCCCGGGCGGCACGACGCCGGCACTGACGAGTCGACCGGCACCGGCCGACGGTGACCAGTGGTCCGCATAGGGGAGGGACACGTCATGCTTCCGCCCGTGGTCGCCGGTGTGGATGGATCGGCGCAGAGCCTGGCCGCCGCGGAGTGGGCGGCGCACGAGGCCGCCCGCCGAGGGCGCGCCCTTCGTCCAGTACACGCCCGGAACTGGCCACCCCGCTCCTCGGAGGGCGAGGGCGAGCACGCCGCCCGGCGGTACCTGGCCCGGCGGGTCCTGCGCCGGGCGGAGGACCGTGTCCGTGCCGGCTGCCCCGAGGTACCACTGAACGACGAGCAGACCGAGGGCCCGGCCACCCAGGCCCTGCTGAGGGCCGCCGAGCAGGCCGAACCGCTCGTGCTGGGCTCGCACGGACTGAGCGGTTTCACGGGATTCCTGGTCGGTTCCGTCGCGCTGGGGGTGGTCGCGAAGGCCACCCGCCCCGTCGTCCTCGTACGGGCCGAGGAAGAGGCCGCGGACGGGCATCTGCCCGGCGCGGATGGCGGCGCGTCCACCCGGACGGGCTACCGGGACGTGGTGCTGGGTCTCGACCTCGACGATCCGTGCGACGAGGTGATCGACTTCGCGTTCGAGGCTGCCCGGCTGCGCCGTGCCCGCCTCCGGGTCGTGCACGCCTGGCAGACCCCTTCCGTGATCTCGCAAGGTCGCCGACGCCGTGCGGCGCCGCCACCGTGAGCCTCACCGAGCACAGCGGCAGCGGGCTCGCGTTCCGCGCACAAATGAACGGCCGGCGGCCGTGCCGGCTTGCGAGCATCCGGGGCCCGGTGATGCTGGAGAGGTGCGGTCGAACACCCTCCGAAGCCCCTTGACCGCAAATGATGGCAAGCTGCTCGCTGCTCCCGAGGACCCGTGGCCCCATGCCCGACGCCCACCACATCGTCAGCGATGTGATGACCTTCCCGGCGGTGGCCGTCCGTCGTGACACACCGTTCAAGGAGATTGTGCGGGCCATGACGGCGCGGCAGGTCGGTGCCGTGCCGGTGGTGGAGGGCGACGGTCGGGTCGTCGGTGTGGTCTCCGAGGCCGACCTGCTGCCCAAGGAGGAGTTCCGGGACCGCGACCTGACCCGGGCCGAGCGGCTCCGGCGCATGCCGGACCTCGCCAAGGCGGCCGCGGTGACCGCCGAGGAGGTCATGAGCACGCCCGCGATCGTGGTGCGCCCGGACGTCACCCTGGGGCAGGCGGCCCGGATCATGGCAGTGAACCGGGTCAAGCGCCTGCCGGTGATCGACGACGAGGGGCGACTGCTGGGCGTCGTCAGCCGTGGTGACCTGTTGAAGGTCTTCCTGCGGTCGGACGAGGACATCGAGGAGGAAGTGCGGCGCACGGTGGTGGCCTATCTCTTCCCCGCGCTCACCCACACGATCCATGTGTCCGTGCACGACGGGGTCGTCACCCTGCGTGGAGAGGTCCGGGACCCCGCGCTGGGCTGGGTCGCCGAGCGCCTGACCCGCGCCGTGGAGGGCGTGGTGGACGTGCACGCCCGGCTCGGCGACGTGGACGCCGACCCCGGCCCGACGGAGGACGGTTGATCGGTTGATCGGGGTCCTTCCTGCATCCCCTCTCCGCGGCGGGCGACGCTCCACGGCACCGCCCGGCCGGTCCGGCGCCGCCTCACTCGTCCGCTGCCGTGATCCGACGACCGGTCAGGCTCACGGCCCGGATCGACACCCACACGTCCCGTGCGCCGCCGGCCCAGGGCGTCGTGTGCGCCTGCCCCGTGAGGCGGCGCACGGCGTCGGCGTCCGTGACGACGCTCGCGGGGCCTACGGCGAGCACGCTCCAGCCCTGGCTCAGCGGCTCGTCCACGTGGTCGACCTCGAAGGCGACCTCCTTTCCGACGGCCGCCGCGAGCACCGAGTCGGGGGCGATCCGGAAGACGATGGTGTCGTCGACGACCTCGTAGTTGACCGGGACGACCGCCGGACGGCCGTCGGGTGCCGTCACCGCCACGCGTCCCACGCCGTGCGTGGACAGCAACTCGCGGCATTCCTCGGTGCCGAGGTCCCTCAGCCGTGGATGCGGCGGTGCCTGCCCCTGACCGGGCGGCAGGTCGACGCCTCCGCCGCGCAGAGCGGTGGCGGTGGTGCCCAGGGCGTCGGCCAGGCTGATGAGGGCCGCCTTGCTCGGGTCGGCGGGATACTCCTCCAGGTACGCCAGGTAGCGGGGCGACATCCGGGCGCGCCGCGCCGTCTCCTCGCGGCTGAGGCCCTGCCGCCGTCGCTCCGTGATCACGCGGCGGCCGATGTCACCGGGACCGACGGCGTGCGCCGTCGGCGCCTGTCCGGCGGCGGCCGGACCGTCACCCGCCGCGCGTGAGGAGGCTCCGTGGGCCGTTCCGGGCGGCGGGTGTTCGAGATGGTTGACGTGGGCGTCGGGGCCGGGGAACACGAGCGTCACCTCGTTCGTGTCCGACCAGCGCACGTCGTAGGGCGGTGTGCCGTCCTCGTGGCGGAGTCCGACGATCTCGCCGTCCCGCCGAGTGGCGCCGGACGTGGTGCCTTCGATGACGAGTTGGTCGCCGACATGAGCTTCCATGGCTCCGCCCCTCTCCTCCGGGTCGTCCTGTGTCCGATGCCGCGAACCGAGGCCCGTGCCCGCCGCGGCCGGACCGACGGTGGCCTGCCGTCGGCCCTCGGGCCCGTACGACCGGGCTCGACCGGTGATCTCGACGCGTCGTGCGTCCATGCCGGGCAGCTCCGGTTCCACCGGGTGGGCGTCCACGGCGTCTCATGACGGTTACCCTCCTCGGGGCCTTACAGGGGCCATCCGGTTTCCTGCGGTCTGCTCGGTCGCGCGGCTCCCACGCCCTCGATGTCACGCTCGGCGGCCCTGATCAGCTGCCGGGCGACGTTGTTCATGGCGCGGCCCGCCGCCAACTCGTCGCCGATCTCCGGCACATCGCTGTCCGCGGGATGACGGTGCGCCGCGCCGCGCCCGACGATCTTCGTGGCGCCGGTCTCCAGCACCAGCTGGGCCTGGGTCGTTCCCTCGTCGTCCTCGAAGAGATGGAGACGAACCTTCCACTCCGACGTGTGCGCCATCGCGTTCCTCCTCATCCGGGCCCGGACCGATGCGCCGCGACCCTGGTCTCGACGCGGTGCCGGACCTGTGTGGTGAGTCCGGTCAGCCGCTCCGAGGGCGCGGCACGCGGTGCGACCGGCGCTCTGATCCGGCGGGCCGACGACGGCAGCGCCGCGATGTCGTCGGCGCACCTCGCCCGGCACTCGTCGAGTGTGGCGGGCCTTCCCGTGCGCCGCCCGTTCCGCATCACCGTCTCCAGCAACGCCACGGCGTGGTCCGGTGGCTGTTCGTCGGCGAGGCCGAGCACATCGGCGCAGCCTCGTCGGCGGAACACCTGTTTGGCACCGGGGGCCGTCACCTTGGCGGACGACAGTTTCATCACCGGGCGGCCGTCGTACTCCACCATTTTGTACGCGGAGTCCAGATACGGCGCGTCCGCCGACACCCCGACGCGCGTGCCGACGGCGTAGGTGTCGATCGGCGCCCCGGAGCGCACCAGTTCGTCGACGGCGTACTCGTCGAGACCGCCACTGACGACGATCCGCACCCCCGAAAGGCCCGCGTCGTCGAGGATCGACCGGGCCCGTACCGCGAGGTCCCCGAGGTCGCCGCTGTCCAGTCGTACGGCGCAGCCGGGCGCCCCGGCCGTGAGGTCCGGGTCGCGCAGGACACGCGCCGCGACCCGGACGCCCTCCTCGGCGTCGTAGGTGTCCACCAGCAGGGTCACCGGCCCGGGGTGGGCGCGGACGAAGGCGCGGAAGGCGTCCTCCTCGGAGGCGAACGCCTCCACGTAGGAGTGGGCCATCGTCCCGACGGCGGGGATGCCGAGCGCCGTGGCCGCCGCCACGTTGCTGGTCCCGGCGAATCCGGCCAGCGCTCCGAGCCGGGCGGCCTGGAACCCGGCCTGCGGGCCGTGCGTGCGGCGCAGCGAGAAGTCCACGAGCGGCCGGCCGGCCGCCGCGAGCACGCACCGTGCGGCCTTGGAGGCGATGGTCGTCTGATGGCTGAGCTGATTCAGCAGGTACGTCTCGACCAGTTGTGCCTCGGGCAGGGAGGCCGTCACCTCCAGCAGGGGCTCACCGGCGAACACGACCCGCCCTTCAGGCACCGCCCGTACCCGGCCGGTGAACTCCAGTCCGAGCAGGGGTTCCAGGTCCCGGCGTGGCCGGTGCAACGCGGCGGCGAAGGCGTCGACGTCCTCGGGGCCCACATGGAATCCGGTCAGCTGGTCCAGTGCCGATTCCAGTCCGGCCGTGACCAGGAAGCCGCGCTCCGGAGGAAGGTCACGGACGAAGAGGCTGAACGTCGCCGGGGCGGTCATCCCCTCCCGCAGGTAGGACATGGCCATCGTGACTTCGTACAGGTCGGTGGTCGTCGCGTCCGACATCCTCGCTGCCTCCTCCCGACCGCGCCGCGCACGCCGTGCGCGACCGGTCGCGTGCGTTCACCGACGGAAGCGTGCCGACCACAGCGGCTCCACCCGGTCCCACTCGGCGTCCCACCGCGCGTACCTGCCCCGGTCCAGCAGCAGGCGCGTGCCCGACCGGACCGCGTAGCACCCGAAGGCCACACCGAACGCCGCCATGCCGCCCGCCAGCCAGCCGCCGGCCTTCGCGTTGAGCGAGTTCATCGGCGGCGCGGTGGGGTTTCCTTCGCGGTCCAGCCACACGCGCACCGCCGCCCCTTTGTCCGTCCCCGCCTTGACCAGGGCGTTTCCGGTGCGCACATCGCCGTCCTCATCGGCCCAGCGGACCCGGGCGAGCTGCTTCGTCGCTTCGTTGTCGGGATCGAGGTCCTCCGCCAGCCGGGCGGTGATCTCGTGCCGTTCCGCCGTCTGCACCCGCACGGCCTCCATCGACGACGCGTACACCGTGGTCCCCGCGCTGTACGCGGCCACCGGAAGCCCGAGGACGAGCACGACCAGCAGAACACGGCGCAGCCACGACTCGAACCTGTCGGACGGACGGCTCAGGGGGTTCGCGCCCTTGGGCAGGTTCTCGTCGCGCGGGGAGGGCGGCCCCGGCGTGCACGGCGGTCCTTGTGCGGTCATGGATCGGCCTCCAGCGGCAAGCTGGTCGCTCCCCCGGTGTCGATCCCAGCGTCGGACGGCGACGGGGTCGAGCCATAGGGCCGAATGTCCCTGTTCTGGCGTATTCCGGCCTTGAGTGGCCGGCCGTCAGAGTTCGGCCGCTCAAGGGTCCGGCCGTGAGGGGCCAGCCGTCCGCGGCCCGGCCCTTGGTCCACATGCGAGGCCGGGGGGATTGCGGTAGTTGTCGAAGGAGGGAACGCAGCAGCCGCTCGGCATGTCGACGAAGTCCGGGCCAGGGGGGCAACGGATGTGTTCGCCGTCATCCACCAGCGTATCCAGCTTCGTACGAGACGGAGGCCGCGCAATGGAACCTGTCGTCACCGTGGGCCTGGACGGTTCACCCGCGAGCCTCGCCGCGGCCCGCTGGGCCGCCGAGGAGGCCGAGAAGCGCAGGCTCACCCTGCGGCTGCTGCACGCGTGGCCGCTGCTGGCACCCGAACCGGTCCGCACACCTTCCGAGGTCGACCAGAACTACTGGGCGAAGCGCCTGGTCCACACCGCGCAGGCAGAGCTGAGCGCACGCCATCCGGGTCTGACCGTCGTCGGAAGCCTGATGGCGGACGACGCCCAGGAAGCTCTGCTCCGGGCCGCCTCGGAGTCCGAGATGCTGGTGCTCGGTTCGCGGGGGCTGGGGTCGGCCGAGAGCTATTTCATGGGCGACGTCAGCCTGCCGGTCGTCGCACGGGCCGAGCGGCCCGTGGTCCTGGTCCGCACGGGGGAGGACAAGGGCCACCCGGCACCCACCCGGGTCGGCCGGGTCGTCGTGGCACTGGAGCCGCACGGATCCGGCGAGGACCTGCTCGACTTCGCGTTCCACAGCGCCGCGGCCCGCGACGTCCCCCTCCTCGCCGTCCGCGGCCGCAGCGTGCCGCTGCACGCGCGCCTGCCCTGGGGCGTGGACCACGACGTCACCGAGGAGCTGACACGGGAGGCGCGAGAGGAGCTGAGCCAGGCGCTGAAGCCCTGGCGCGAGAAGTACCCGCAGGTGGAGGTGGACGACAGCATCCGTCTCGCGAGCCCTGCCAAGGCCGTCGTACACGCCGCCGAGGGTGCCGAGTTGCTGGTCGTCGGGCGGCGGATGCACCGGCACGGCATGAACCACCACCTGGATCACGTGGCCCACGCGGCCATCCATCACGCACGCTGCCCCGTCGCCGTCGTCCCTCATGACTGAGCCCGGCGTCCCCGGGGAGCGGTCGCCGCGCGCGGCGGTGGCCGAGACCCACACCGCGATCGTCTTCTTCGCGGGTGATCGAGCCTACAAGGTCAAGAAGGCGGTCGATCTGGGCTTTCTCGACTACACCGAACGGGCGGGCCGTCGGGCGGCCTGCGTACGCGAAGTGGCCCTCAACCGCCGCTTCGCACCGGATGTCTACCTGGGCGTCGGCGAAGTCGTCGGCCCCGCGGACGAGCCGCCCGAACCTCTCGTGGTGATGCGCCGTATGCCGTCGGAGCGCCGCCTGTCCGCGCTGGTGCGCGCGGGCGCCGACGTCGACGAGGTCCTGCGTGCCGTGGCCCGGCGTCTCGCCGCCTGGCACGCGGCGGCGCCCCACGGCCGCGACGTGGACGAGCAGGGCACCCGCGACGCGCTGGCGTCCCGCTGGGAGGCGAGCTTCGCGCAGGTGCGCGCTTCGGCCGACGTTCGCGCTTCGGCGGAGGCCCGTCCTTCGGCCGAGGACGGTCCTTCGGTCGAGGCTCGTGCTTCGGTCGAGGCCCGTGCTTCGGACGAGGGTGCCGAGCACGAGGATGTTGCCGAACCCGGGGGCGGTGCCGAGCCCGGGGGTGTGGCGGAGGCGGAGCGGCTGGTGCGCCGGTATCTCGGGGGACGTGAGGCGCTGTTCGACTCTCGCATCGAACAACGGCGGGTGGTGGACGGCCACGGCGACCTGCTCGCCGAGGACATCTTCTGCCTCGACGACGGTCCCCGCGTACTGGACTGCCTGGAGTTCGACGACCACCTCCGCTACGTGGACGGGCTCGACGACGCCGCGTTCCTCGCCATGGACCTGGAACAGCTCGGCGCTCCGGAAGCGGCGGCCCGCTTCCTCGCCCGCTACGGCGAGTACTCCGCCGATCCCGCGCCGCCGTCCCTGTGGCACCACTACGTCGCCTATCGCGCGTTCGTCAGAGCCAAGGTGTCCCTCATCCAGGCGGACCAGGGGGCGCCTGGGGCCCGCTCGTCGGCACGGCGGCTGATCTCGACGACCCTGCGCCACCTGCGCACCTCCGCCGTCGGCCTGACGCTCGTCGGCGGGTTGCCCGGCAGCGGGAAGTCCACGCTCTCCGGCGCCCTGGCGGACCGGCTGGGCGTCACCCTCCTCAGCAGTGACCGCCTCCGCAAGGAACTGGCGGGCATCCCGCCGGACAGGCCCGCGGCGGCCGCGTACGGGGAGGGGCTGTACACCGCGGAGTGGACGACCCGGACCTATGACGCCCTCCTCGACCGCGCGGCGCTCCTCCTGTCGCGCGGGGAGCCCGTGGTCCTGGACGCCACCTGGTCCACCGCGGAACTGCGCGCGGCGGCGCGGCGGGTGGCCGAGCGCACCTGTTCCGATCTCGTGGCCCTGCACTGCCAGGCACCGGACGAGGTCGCCGCGGCTCGCCTGAACGCGCGTTCCCCCGGGCCGTCCGACGCCGACCTCGGCGTCGCCACCGCCCTCGCGGCCCGGGAACCGCCCTGGCCCGACGCCGTCACGGTCGACACCAGCGGCCCACTGGAATCCGCCGTCTCCCACGCACTGGCCGCCGTACGCCCCTGGGGGACGGACCAGGCCCCGGTCTTCCGCCGTCCCTATGTGGCGCAGCCGGAGCAGGACTGACGCGTCGGCGCCGCGCGCTGTGTCCCCCCCCCGGAGACGGGAACCGAGCCCTCCTATGCATCGACCGCGCCTCCCGGTGAACGGCACCGCGGGCGGCCTGTGCCCAGCCAGGTCCTTCCGGCCCTCCCCGAGCCCCGTCACGGACGCGACAATCAGAGAACGGACGTCGGCGCGGGCCGGTTCGGCTCACCGGGTTCGGCTCACGGGTCACGCCGACGCGCGCTGCGGGAGGCACGAGAGCCATGGCCGTCACCATCGCGCTGGCCGGAGACACCATGCTGGGCCGAGGGGTCGCCGAGGTACTGGCCCGCCCCGAGCCGCGTCCGCTCTTCACGCCGGCGGTGCGCCGGGCGGTGGCCGACGCGGACCTGTTCCTGCTCAACCTCGAATGCTGCGTCTCCGACCGGGGCGCCCCCGTGGACCTGCCCGGCAAGGCGTTCTTTTTCCGCGCCCCACCCCGCGCCGTCGACGTACTGGTCGATCTCGGCGTGGACGCTGTGTCCCTGGCCAACAACCACGCCCTCGACTACGGCCCCGACGCGCTCCTCGACACCCGTGACCTCCTGGGCCAGGCGGGCATCCGCACGGCCGGGGCGGGAGCGACGGCCGGTGAGGCCCGCGCCCCGCTGATCATGGAGGCGGAAGGGCTGCGCCTCGGCCTCCTCGCGGTCACCGACCACCCCGCCGAGTACGCGGCGGCCACCGACCGGCCCGGGGTGGCCCACGCCGACCTGTGGAACGAAGGGGTGCCCGACTGGCTCACCGACGCCATCCGCACCCTGCACGGCGAAGCCGACCTGGTCCTGGTCAGCGTCCACTGGGGCCCGAACATGACCACCCGCCCGGTTCCCCACGTGCGCCGCGCCGCCACCGCGCTCACCGCCGCCGGTGCCGACCTGGTCCTCGGCCACTCCGCGCACGTCTTCCACGGGTTCACCCGGCAGGTCCTCTTCGACCTGGGGGACTTCGTCGACGACTACGCCGTCCATCCGGCTCTCCGCAACGACCTGGGCCTGCTGTGGCTCGTCACCCTCGACACGAGCGGTGTGCGGCGCACCGAGGCCGTTCCGATCGCCCTGGACTGCTGCCACACCCGCCTCGCCGACCAGGCCGAGTGCGTATGGATCATCGACCGCCTCACCGACGTCTGCGCCGAACTGGGCACAAGCGTCACCGCGCAGGAGGGCCGTCCCACCGTCGTCTGGCCCCGGTGGACAGATGGTCCAGCCCGGTCCGGCAGGCCCTCCGGGGGTTGGTCTGGAACAGTGGAAGGCGGTGGAGACGGCGCGGGACGGGCCCGCGTACGGCCGCGGCGGGCGAAGGAGGACGCGATGAGCCGTCCTGTGCTGGCGGGTGTCGACGGATCCGAGCGCAGCATGGCCGCGGTCGCCTGGGCCGCGCGGGAAGCCGTCCTGCGCGGCGTGCCCCTGCGTCTCGTGCAGGCCTCCCCGTCGCTTCCGGACAAGATCGTCCCGGACCCCGCTGCGGACATGCTGCACCGCGTGGGCGAGCGGGTGCTCCAGCGGGCGATCGCCGATCTGGGCGCCCGTTGTCCGGAGTTGAAGGTGCTGGCTGAGCAGACCGCCGAGGCACCGGCCGCGGCGCTCCTCGCGGCGGCCCACGATGCCGCGCTCCTCGTGGTCGGTACGAGGGGCTCGGGCGGCTTCGACGGCCTCGCGGTCGGCTCGGTGGCGCTTCGTACGGCCGCGGCAGCCGTCTGCCCGGTCGTGCTGGTGCCCCCGCGGCCGGTCGGGGGCTTCGAGGCAGGGCAGGGAGCGGTTCGCCGCGCGCAGGTCGTGGTGGGGTTCGACTCCCATCGTCCCGTCGGCGAGGTGGCGGACTTCGCGTTCACGTCCGCCGAGACCCGAAAGGCTCACCTGCACGCGGTGCAGGCCTGGGCTCTGCCGGCCGAGTCCGTCTCTCCGCAGAAGCTGTTCGTGACCGAGGAGGACCGAGCCACCTGGGAGGACCAGGAGGTCCTGCGGGCGGCCGACGGCCTGCGACCGTGGCGGGACCGGTACCCGGGCGTGACCGTCCGCACCGATGTCGTCCTGCTGCACCCGGCGCAGGCGCTGCTGAACGCCGCCCACGCGACGGATCTGCTGGTCGTGGGCCGCCGTAGTGATCCGCAGGCTGTCGAGGGCCGGCTGGGGCCGGTGACCCACGCCGTGCTGCACCACACCCCGTGCCCGGTCGCGGTCGTACCGCACGCGGGGTGACGCGGGAGCGGGACGTGGGCGACGGAACGTGGACGACAGGGCAGCGGATCACCCGAAGAACACCTCGAACTCCTCGTACAGCGACGGATCCACCAGCTTCGTCCCCTTCCTGGCCTCGGTGAGGGGAACACGTACGATCTCGGTGCCGCGCAGGGCCGTCATCGTGCCGAAATCGCCGTCCTTGACCGCGTCGACCGCGTGCAGCCCGAAACGCGTGGCGAGCCAGCGGTCGAAGGCACTCGGGGTGCCTCCCCGCTGGATGTGACCGAGGACGGTGGTACGCGCCTCCGTCGAGGTACGTCCCTCGATCTCCTGGGCCAGCCACTCGCCGATGCCGGACAGCCGTACGTGACCGTACTCGTCCAGTGACCGGTCCTTGAGGACCATCTGCCCCTCCTTGGGCATGGCCCCTTCGGCGGCGACGACGATCGGCGCGTATCTGATCTTGAACCGGCTCTTCACCCACTCACAGACCTCATCGATGTCGAACGGCCGCTCCGGGACGAGGATCGCGTTGGCACCGCCCGCCACACCGGCGTGCAGGGCGATCCAGCCGGAGTGCCTCCCCATCACCTCCACCACCAGGGTCCGCATGTGCGACTCGGCGGTGGTGTGGAGACGATCGATGGCCTCCGTCGCGATGCCGACCGCCGTGTCGAAGCCGAAGGTGTAGTCGGTGCCGGCCACGTCGTTGTCGATGGTCTTGGGGACGCCGACGAGGTTGATCCCCTGACGGCTCAGCTCCGTGGCGGCGCCGAGGGTGTCCTCGCCGCCGATGACGACGAGCGCGTCCACCTCGTGCGCGGCGAGGGTGTCCTGGATGCGCCGAACCCCGTCCTCGTGCTTCAACGGGTTGGTACGGGACGACCCCAGGATGGTGCCACCGCGCGGGAGGATTCCTCGTACGTCGGAGATTTCCAGCGGTACGACGTCGTCCTGGAGCGCACCGCGCCAGCCGTCCCGCAGGCCGACGAAGTCGAAGGAGTACTCCTGAACGCCCTTGCGGACGACGCTGCGGATCACGGCGTTGAGGCCGGGACAGTCGCCGCCACCGGTCAGCACTCCGACCTTCATGGCGTCACTCCCTTCTCTGTCGCACATGCCGACCCCGCCCGGTTGCCGGCGGAGGCGGTCGGCCCGGGACGGGAGCCGGCTCACTCCAGCGGGTTTCCGGCTGGTGGGGTGGGGGACGGGTCTGCACCCCACCTCCGCGGACGCGACCTCCCACACTCGCGTGACTCCCTTCCAGCATGGGCGACGACCGCCCCGTCGGCGACCCGCCCCGGCGGTCCGTCACGGAAGGGCGGTCGGCCTGTGGCCGGAGCCTTTCGGGGCCGCTCACCCCGCGAGGACAGGCATGCGGTCCCTCCTCACCACATGGCGGTGTCCTCCGGTCGTGCCGGGTCGGCCCGCCCTGCCCTGGCTGAGTAGCCGTCCTGCGCACTGCTCGTCGTCATCCGCGCGGCATCAACCCCGGCATCGGACGCGCGATTGAGTGCGCCCGTCCCGTATCCACCCCGTACTCATGGGGCATGGGTCATCAAGCGGGAACAGGTACCCCAGGGAAGAGAGACACAGGATGGTCCAAGAGGAACCCGAACCCCAGAGCATCGGCGTCCCGGCCGAGTCCACCGCGGGTGAGACCAGGGTGGCGGCGACCCCGACGACCGTGGGCCGACTCGTCGCGCTCGGGTACGACGTGGTGGTCGAGCCGGGGGCGGGGGAGTCGTCCCGGTTCTCCGACACCGCCTACGAGGAGGCCGGTGCCCGGCTCGGCGACCCCTGGGCGGCGGAGGTCGTGCTCAAGGTGAACGGCCCCTCCGGCGAGGAGATCGGCCGCCTGCGTGACGGGGCCACGCTGATCGCGCTGATCAGCCCGGCGTTGAATCCTGAGCTGGTCGAGGAACTGGCCCGGCGGCCGATCACCGTGCTCGCCATGGACGCCGTGCCCCGCATCTCCCGGGCCCAGTCGCTGGACGTACTCAGTTCGATGGCGAACATCGCCGGCTACCGGGCCGTGGTCGAGGCGGCGCACGCCTTCGGACGCTTCTTCACCGGGCAGGTGACGGCCGCCGGGAAGGTGCCGCCGGCCAAGGTGCTGGTGGCCGGTGCCGGGGTCGCCGGACTGGCGGCGATCGGCGCGGCCCGCAGTCTCGGCGCCGTGGTCCGCGCCACCGACCCCCGCCCCGAGGTCGCCGAACAGGTCCGTTCCCTGGGCGGCGAGTTCCTCACCGTCTCCGCCGCGCAGGAGGTCAGCACGGACGGCTACGCCAGGGCCACCTCGGACGACTACAACCGGCTGGCCGAGCGGCTGTATGCCGAGCAGGCGGCCGACGTCGACATCATCATCACCACCGCGCTCATCCCGGGCCGTCCGGCACCGAGGCTGATCACGGCTGCCGACGTCGCGCGCATGAAGCCCGGCAGTGTGATCGTCGACATGGCGGCGGCGCAGGGCGGCAATGTCGAGGGGACCGTCGCGGGCAAGGCCGTCGTCACGGACAACGACGTGACGATCATCGGCTACACGGACCTGCCCGGCCGGCTTCCCGCCCAGGCCTCACAGCTGTACGGCACCAATCTCGTCAACCTGATGACGCTGCTCACCCCCGGCAAGGACGGCCGGCTCGTCCTCGACTTCGATGACGTGGTGCAGCGGTCGATGACCGTGGTCCGCGACGGGGAGAAGACCTGGCCCCCGCCCCCGGTCCAGGTGTCGGCCGCGCCCGCCACGGCCCAGGAACCGGCCGCGGCCGCCGACGGAGCCCGGAACCCCGTCACGCCGTCCTCCTCCGGGAAGGCGGCGAAGTCGGCGCGCCCGGCCTGGTCCTCCTACGCCCTCGTCGGCGCCGGAGCGCTCGCCCTGTTCCTGGTGTCCGCGTTCTCACCGAGCGAACTCATCGGCCACTTCACGGTGTTCGTGCTGGCGATCGTCATCGGCTTCTACGTCATCGGTCAGGTGCATCACGCGCTGCACACGCCGCTGATGTCGGTCACCAACGCCATCTCCGGGATCGTCGTGGTCGGAGCGCTGCTGCAGATCGGGCACGGGAACACGGCGGTGACCGTGCTGTCGTTCGCGGCGATCCTGCTGGCGAGCATCAACATCTTCGGCGGATTCGCCGTCACGCGCCGCATGCTCGGCATGTTCTCGAAGGGTTGATCAGGGATGACCACCGTCACGGCCGCCCAGGCCGCCTACGTCGTCGCCGCGCTGCTGTTCATCCTCAGCCTCGCGGGGCTCTCGCAGCACCGGACGTCCCGCTCAGGCGTCGTCTGGGGCATCACGGGCATGGTCATCGCCCTGGCCGCCACCATCGGGCTCGCCTCCCGGAGCATCACCGCCACCGGTCTCGTCCTGATCGCCGTCGCCACCGCCCTCGGCGCGGGCATCGGACTGTGGCGCGCCCGGGTCGTGGAGATGACCGGCATGCCCGAGCTGATCGCCATCATGCACAGCCTCGTCGGCCTCGCCGCCGTGTTCGTCGGCTGGAACGGCTACCTCGACGTCGACGCCGAACTCACCGGATCCCTGCTCGGCATCCACCACGCCGAGGTGTTCATCGGCGTGTTCATCGGCGCCGTCACCTTCACCGGCTCCGTCGTCGCCTACCTCAAACTCGCGGCCCGCATCGACTCCCGCCCCCTGACGCTCCCCGGCAAACACATCCTCAACGTCGGCGCGCTCGTCGCCTTCGTCGGGCTCACCATCGCCTTCGTGGCCCGGCCCGGCATGGGCCTGCTCATCGCGGTCACCGTGGTCGCGCTCGCCCTGGGCGCACATCTGGTCGCCTCCATCGGCGGCGGTGACATGCCGGTGGTGGTCTCCATGCTCAACAGCTACTCCGGCTGGGCCGCGGCGGCCTCGGGGTTCCTGCTCGCCAACGACCTGCTCATCGTCACCGGCGCGCTGGTCGGCTCCTCCGGCGCCTATCTCTCCTACATCATGTGCAAGGCGATGAACCGCTCCTTCCTCTCGGTGATCGCCGGCGGCTTCGGCACCCCGGCCGAGGACGGCGAGCACGGTGAGCAGGGCGAGCACCAGGAGATCGACGCCGACGAGACCGCCGCACTGCTGCGGGACGCCACCTCGGTGATCATCGCGCCCGGCTACGGCATGGCGGTCGCGCAGGCCCAGTACCCGGTGGCCGAGCTGGCGCGCAGGCTGCGTGAGCGGGGCGTGGAGGTGCGCTTCGGCATCCATCCGGTCGCGGGCCGGCTGCCCGGCCACATGAACGTGCTGCTGGCCGAGGCCAACGTGCCCTACGACATCGTGCTCGAAATGGACGAGATCAACGACGACTTCCCCGCCACCTCCGTGGTCCTGGTCATCGGGGCCAACGACACCGTCAACCCGGCCGCGATCGACAACCCGGCCAGCCCCATCGCCGGCATGCCGGTGCTGCACGTGTGGGAGGCGGGCCGGGTGGTCGTCTTCAAGCGGTCCATGGCCGTCGGGTACGCGGGCGTGCAGAACCCGCTGTTCTTCCGTGAGAACACCCGGATGCTCTTCGGCGACGCCAAGCAGCGGGTCGAGGACATCCTGCGTGGCCTAGACGCCCTCGACACACCGACCCAGGCAATGGCCACCACGTCGCGCTGAAGCGCCGGGTGCGTTCCGGGTCCCGGACGGCACGTCGTCCGGGACCCGGTACGGCACCGCACCGCCGTACCGCTCAGTCGTCCTTGCCGGTGGTCCCGCTCGGCAGACAGATCTGGCGGGCCCAGAGGCCCAGGAGTGCCACTCCGCCCACCAACAGCGGTACCGGGTCGTCGGCCAGCGGGGCCAGCGCGTAACCCAGCGCCGACACCGTGCAGACGGTCAGCGGGATGAACGCCGCGGTGCCCTCCATGCCGGACCGCAACATCGGCCGGCCTGCTCCGAGGACGCTGGCCCCGCCGGGCACCCAGGGGCCGACAGCGAGGATCAGCAGGCCCACGGTGCCGCAGACGTCGGCCAGGGAGGACAGCGCCTCGTCGCCGGGTGAACCGACCCGCGACAGGCGCAGAGTGTCGCCGATCAGCAGGAGGAACACCCCGACGATCGCCGTCCACAGGGTGGCCCGCTGGTCGCTCCGGACGAGACGTCGCAGGGCGAGCAGAAAACCGAGGAACACGACTTCCGAGGCCCACAGGACGCCGAGCATCCCCGTCTCCGGCCGCCAGCCGTCACCGGATCTGCCCAGGAGAACCCACCCCGCCATGAACACGGCCCCCGCCATGACGGCCCCGTCGAGCACCCGCCGCAGCCACGCCTGCCACCCCGTACCGGCATCGGCCGCCACCACCAGACCGGCCAGCCCCAGCCCGACCGTGACCGTCACCCCGACGATCACCGCCAGGCCGGTCAACCCCGGTGTGTCCGGGGCCGGTTGCGGTGGGGTCGACAGCGCGACGAGGGAGGCCCGGTAGACGCCTCCGGCGGTCGCGGAACCCGCCACCAGGAGCAGACGGGTCCGCACCCGCCCGCACGTGCCCCAGGCCCGGAGCACCAGGGAGAGGGTCAGCACCAAGCAGCCGACGGACGGTCCCAGGGACAACAGCATCCACCCTCCCCACGGCCGCCGGATCCCGACACAGACCGTACGAAACTCACACCCGAACCTACCGGGGAAGTCAGCGGATTCACTCGTGTTGCGTAAGGACGGCCGGTGCCCTTGTGCGCCGCCGGTGGTCGGCCGTCCGCTTCGCGCGGGTGAAGGGCGCGCGACCATCCGGACGTCGACCGCGTGGCGTGCCGGTGACCGTGGCCGGCGTGGTGTGCCCTGACGTTCTCGGGACGGCCCACGCGTGAAGGAGACACACGGCATGTTCGGACAGACTCAGGCGTTCAGTGGCTTCGCGGTCGACGACCTCGGCGAGGCCCGCCGGTTCTACGGTGAGACGCTCGGTCTGCGGGTGGAGGAGAGCGGGCAGGGCGACATGCGGATGCTGACCCTCACGCTGGGCAGCGGCGCGCGTGTCTTCGTCTACCCGAAGGAGACGCACACCCCCGCGACGTTCACGCTGCTCAACTTCCCCGTCGACGACATCGAGTCCGCCGTCGACGAACTGGAGCGGCGCGGCGTGAGCCTGGAGCGCTATCCGGAATTCGACCACGACGAGAAGGGCGTCGTCCGGGTCGGCGACGGCGGTCCCGCGGCGATCGCGTGGTTCACCGACCCCGCCGGGAACGTCCTCTCCGTGCTCCAGGAGAACTGACGAACGAAGCTCGAGGGCGTCCCGGGGGGCCTCACCGCCCCCCGGGACCTCCGCTCAGGCCAGGTCGAACCGGTCGAGGTTCATCACCTTGTCCCACGCAGCCACGAAGTCCCGTACGAACTTGTGGCCCGCGTCCTGCGCCGCGTAGACCTCCGACAGCGCTCGGAGCTGGGAGTGGGAACCGAAGACCAGGTCGACCGCGGTGGCGGTCCACTTGGGTCGGCCCGTGGCGCTGTCCCGGCCCTCGAACACGTTCTCGTCCGAGGCGGACGCCTTCCACTCCGTGCCCATGTCCAGCAGGTTGACGAAGAAGTCGTTGGTCAACGTCTGCGGCCGGTGGGTGAAGACACCGTGCGGGGACCGCCCGAAGCCCGTGTCGAGGACGCGCATGCCGCCGATCAGCACCGTCATCTCGGGAGCCGTCAGCGTCAACAGGTTGGCGCGGTCCAGCAGCAGCGTCTCCGGCGACAGCTTCTCTCCCGCCCGAAGGTAGTTCCGGAACCCGTCGGCCCTGGGTTCGAGCACGGCGAACGCCTCCACGTCGGTCTGTTCCTGCGAGGCGTCCGTACGTCCCGGCGCGAACGGGACGGTGACAGGGTGCCCGGCGTCCCTCGCGGCCTGCTCGACGGCCGCGCATCCGCCGAGGACGATCAGATCGGCGAGTGAGATCCTGGTACCGCCGGTCTGTGAGCGGGCGAAGTCCTCCCGGATCCGCTCCAGCGTCTCCAACACCTCCGTGCCTTCGGGCAGTTGGTTGATCTCCCAGTCCCGTTGCGGCGCGAGCCGGATCCGTGCCCCGTTGGCCCCGCCCCGCTTGTCGGTGCCGCGGAAGCTCGCCGCGGACGCCCAGGCGGTGGCGACCAGTTGGGAGACGGACAGTCCCGAGGCGAGGATCCCGCTCTTCAGGGCGGCGATGTCCGCGTCTCCGACGAGTTCGTGATCGACCTCGGGGACGGGGTCCTGCCACAGCTGCGGCTCGGGGACCCACGGGCCGAGGTACCGCGCGACGGGCCCCATGTCACGGTGCAGCAGCTTGTACCACGCCTTGGCGAAGGCGTCCGCGAGCCTCTCCGGGTTCTCGTGGAAGCTCTTCGAGATCGGGCCGTAGACGGGATCCACCTTCAGCGCGAGGTCCGTCGTCAGCATCATGGGAGCGTGACTCCGCGACGGATCATGGGCGTCGGGCACCGTGCCCCGGGCCGCGGGGTCCGTGGGCGTCCACTGCTTGGCCCCCGCCGGGCTCGTCGTCAGCTCCCATTCGTACCCGAACAGGTTGTCCAGGTATCCGTTGTCCCACCGGGTCGGCGCGGAGGTCCACGCGCCTTCGAGGCCACTGGTGAGCGTGTCGGCGCCCTTGCCGGTGCCGTATCGGTTCCGCCAGCCGAGACCCTGCTGCTCGACGGGCGCGGCCTCGGGTTCGGGGCCGATGTGCTCGGGATCGACCGCGCCGTGGCACTTGCCGAACGTGTGACCGCCGACGATGAGTGCGACCGTCTCCTCGTCGTTCATCGCCATGCGCCCGAACGTCTCACGAATGTCCCGCGCGGCGGCCAGCGGGTCCGGATTTCCGTTCGGCCCCTCCGGATTGACGTAGATCAGGCCCATCTGCACGGCACCGAAGGGAGCGGCGAGTTCCCTGTCGCCGCTGTACCGCTCGTCCCCGAGCCAGATGTCCTCGGGTCCCCAGAAAATCTCCTCGGGTTCCCAGATGTCCTCTCGCCCGAATCCGAACCCGAACGTCCTGAACCCCATCGATTCCATGGCGCAGTTACCGGCGAAAACCAGAAGGTCGGCCCAGGAGATTTTCTGTCCGTACTTCTGCTTCACCGGCCACAGCAAACGGCGCGCCTTGTCGAGACTCGCGTTGTCCGGCCAACTGTTGAGGGGGGCGAAGCGCTGGGCACCGCTGCCGCCTCCGCCCCGGCCGTCGGCGATGCGGTACGTGCCCGCGGCGTGCCAGCTCATCCGGATGAAGAGCGGTCCGTAGTGGCCGTAGTCGGCGGGCCACCACTCCTGCGACGTCGTCATCACCTCGAAGACGTCCTGCTTCAGCGCGTCGACGTCGAGGGTCGCGAACTCGGCCGCGTAGTCGAAGTCCTCGTCCAGGGGATTCGAGCGGGACGAATGCTGGTGGAGAATTTGAAGGTCCAGCTGATTCGGCCACCAGTCCCGGTTCGTCCTGGGCCGAGTCGGCGTGGGGGTGGGGGAGGCGATTGCCGGGTTTTCGCTTTCGCTGCCGGACACGTCGTCCTACTTTCTGTCTCGGTGTTTTCGCGCACCATGCCGATGAAGGTGATCTCGGCGTCCGTATGGTCGCGCACCGCGGACGGCACCGCCACGAAACACGCAGGGCACCCCTCGCATGACAGACGTGCGAGGAATTTCCTCCTTTCCGCCGTCCTGTTCAGCGCCCGGGATCCCGGGCACCGCCTGTGCGTTCGACGTGCCCTAACGTGGCGCCCGAAGAAGCTCTGTCGGTTCTCTCGGAGGTGTTGATGGCCACCCTGCAAGGCCTGGATCGTGGGCTTCGGGCTCTGGACCTGATCTCGTTGGCGGCCGACGGTCTGACGGTGGCGGACCTGGCTGCGCGGTTGGGGATCGACCGGGCCATCGCGTACCGGATCGTGGGGACGCTGGAGGAGCACGCGCTGGTGTCCCGGCAGGGCAAGCGGGTGCGGCTCGGTGCCGGTGCCGCGACGCTGGCGGGGCGGTTCCAGCAGCAGTTGGTCCTGGCGGCCCAGCCCGTTCTGCAGGAACTCGCCGACAGCACGGGCGCCTCCGCCTTCCTGACGGTGGCGCACGGGGCGGGGGAGTGTGTTCCGGTGGCGGGTGCGCAGCCGGCCGTGCAGCACGGTCCGGTCCAGGTGGGCTACCGCATCGGCGTCCGGCATCCGCTGGAGCGCGGGGCCAACGGCATCGCCATCCTCGCGTCGCAGCCGCCCCTGCCCGACGAGCCCGAGGAGGTCGTGCGCGCCAGGGAGTCGGGCTACAGCGTCACCTCGGGACAGTTGCAGCAGGGCGCCACCGGGATCGCGGTGGGGTTCGAGATGCCCGGCGCGGTGGGTGCCTCGGTCGGCGTGGTGGCCATGCACGACTTCGACATCGGGTCCGTCGCCGCACAGGTGAGGGACGCGGCCTCGCGACTGGACAGATTGTCCAGCTGAAGCCCGTGGAAGGGAGGCAAACTGAGCAGCTTGAGCAGCTCGGAAGGTGACTCTTGTGCAGGCCGGGGGAGCCGGTGTGTCCTACCGCCACGCGCCGGCAGCAGGCACACCGAAAGGGATGACGCATGAGTATCGATCAGACCCTCACGAGCCAGGAACGGCTTGCGGAGCTCGACCTGCAGCAGCTCAAGCAGCTGGTCGGGCTCGTCGAGTACGACGCCGAGGGCGACCCCTTCCCGGTGACCGGGTGGGACGCGGTGGTCTGGGCGGTGGGCAACGCGACGCAGTCGGCGCTGTACTTCCAGACGGTCTTCGGGATGGAACTGGTCGCCTACTCCGGCCCGGAGACCGGCAACCGCGACCACCACGCGTTCGTGCTCCGCTCCGGAGCGGTCCGGTTCGTGCTCAAGGGCGGCGTCGACCCCGACAGCCCGCTGCTGGACCACCACCGCCGCCACGGTGACGGCGTGATCGACATCGCGCTGGAGGTGCCCGACGTCGACAGGTGCGTCGAGCACGCCCGCGCGCAGGGCGCGAGGGTGCTGGAGGAGCCGCACGACAGCTCCGACGAGCACGGCACGGTCCGCACGGCGGCCATCGCCACGTACGGCGAGACCCGCCACACCCTGGTGGACCGCTCCCGCTACACCGGCCCCTACCTGCCCGGATACGTCGCCCGCACCTCCGGCTACGTGAAGCCCGATGGCGAACCCAAGCGGGTCTTCCAGGCGCTCGACCATGTCGTGGGCAACGTGGAACTCGGGCACATGGACGAGTGGGTCGACTTCTACAACCGTGTCATGGGCTTCACCAACATGGCCGAGTTCATCGGCGACGACATCGCCACCGAGTACTCGGCGCTGATGAGCAAGGTCGTCGCCAGCGGGAACCACCGGGTGAAGTTCCCGCTCAACGAGCCGGCGATCGCGAAGAAGCGCTCCCAGATCGACGAGTACCTCGACTTCTACCGAGGCCCCGGCGCCCAGCACCTCGCCCTGGCCACCAACGACATCATCCGGACCGTCGACGTGCTGCGGGCCAAGGGCATCGAGTTCCTCGCCACGCCGGAGAGCTACTACACCGACCCGGCACTGCGCGCCCGCATCGGCCATGTCCGCGTGCCCATCGAGGAGTTGGCCTCGCGCGGCATCCTCGTCGACCGCGACGAGGACGGCTACCTGCTGCAGATCTTCACCAAGCCGATCGGTGACCGGCCCACCGTGTTCTTCGAGTTCATCGAACGGCACGGCTCCCTCGGCTTCGGCAAGGGCAACTTCCAGGCCCTGTTCGAGGCGATCGAGCGCGAGCAGGAGAAGCGCGGCAACTTCTAGCGGAGCGGAGCGCCGGGCGTCACGCCGGGGGCCCGGTGAGCTTGGTGGCCACGGCGTCGAGGACCCAGTCGAGGCCGGTCGCGAACGAGGTCTCGGCGTCCACGTCCGTGCCGTCGTACACGGCCTTGGCCAGGGCCGGGAACCGGCCCGTGGCCAGCATTTTCGTCACGTGCGGGCCGGAGGCGCGCTGCCAGTCGAGGTCGGACAGGCCGGTGGCGCGCTCGGCCCGCAGGTTCGCCACCTCGCGCCTGATCGCGCCGGTGAAGTAGGCGCTGACCGTCTCCACGGCGCGCAGGACGGTGTCGATGTCGGCGAGGCCGTCGAGGGGGGCCAGCGTGGCCTCGGTCACGGCGAGGCTGTTCGGGCCCAGGGCCGGGCGGCCGCCGAGCAGGTCGGCCAGCCATTCGTGGCGCAGCGCGGTCCGCCGGGTGCGGTGAGCGAGGACGCTCAGCGCCTCCCGCCAGTCGCCGGGCTGCTCCTCGGGGAGGATCTCGGCGTGGACCTCGTCCACCATGAGGTCGAACAGCTCCTCCTTGGTGGAGATGAACCCGTACAGCCGCATCGGACCGGCGCCCAACCGGCCGGCGACCTTGCGCAACGACACCGCCTCCAGCCCGCCCTCGTCGGCCAGCGCGACGGCGGCGGCGACGATCCGCTCACGGTCGAGCGGCACGGGGCGGCTCGGCGGCTCCGGTCGGTCCCACACAGTCATGGCCACATCGTACTGTTGCGATACGTTGCATCGTGTAAATACAGTGTATCGGCATGAGACATCGCATCGCCGTGGTCGGAAGCGGTCCCGCCGGCCTGACCCTCGCCCGCGTCCTCCATCGCCATGATCATCCCGTCGCCCTCTTCGAACGCGATCCCGGTCCCGACGCCCGCCCGCCGGGCGGCACACTGGACCTGCATGCAGGGCTGGGCCAACTCGCCCTGGACAGGGCCGGGTTGCTGGCGGAGTTCCAGGCGCTGTCTCGCCCCGAGGGGCAGGCCATGCGCATCCTGGACCCGGCGGGGACCGTGCTGCGTGACTGGCGGCCCCGCCCGGACGACCGCGCCAACCCCGAGATCGACCGCGGGCAACTGCGTGACCTGCTGCTCGGCCCCCTCGACGTCCGGTGGGGGCGGGGTGTGACGCACGTGGCCGCGGGGACCGGTGACGGCGCCGTGGTCTCTTTCGAGGACGGGCGGCAGGAGACGTTCGACCTCGTGGTCGGCGCGGACGGTGCCTGGTCCCGGGTCCGCCCGGCCCTCTCGTCCGTGACACCGCACTACACCGGCGTCACCACGGTCGAGACCTCCCTGGACGACGTCGACACCCGCCACCCCGGCCTCGCCCGGTTGATCGGCGACGGTTCCCTCGCTGTCCACGGTGCGAACCGAGCCCTCGTCGCCCAGCGCAACAGCGGCGGCCACGTCAAGGTGTACGCCCAGTTCCGCGCCCCGCTGGACCGGCACGCGCAGCCGGACCCGGCCGACGTCGAGGCCGTACGGTCGGACCTGCTGGCCCTGTTCGACGGCTGGGCCGATCCCGTTCTCGACCTCCTCCGGCACGGCACCGCCTTCGTCCACCGCCCCCTGTACACCCTGCCCGTCTCCCACACCTGGACCCATGTCCCCGGGGTGACGCTCCTGGGCGACGCCGCGCATCTGATGCCCCCACTGGGGGCGGGCGCCAACCTCGCGATGCTGGAGGGCGCCGAACTCGCAGAGGCCATCGCCGCCGCTTCCGGCCCGGGAGATCTGGACGAAACAGTCCGCGCCTTCGAGGAGCGGATGTGGGCGCGGGCCACCACGTGGGCGAAGATCACGACGGCAGGTCTGGAACGCCTGGTGAGCCCGGACCCCGCCCAGGCCCTCGCCCTCTTCGACGAGGTCCAGGCGTCCTGAGCGCCGGATGAGCCCTCCAGACGCGGCCCTCAGTCCGCCACCGCCACGAGCCGCCCCGGTCCTCCTCGCGGGCCCTCCCACTGCCGGAGCAGGCTGGTGACCGCCTGGCGGCCCGCGCGGTTGGAGCCCACGGTGGACTGGGACGGTCCGAAGCCGACCAGGTGCACGCGTGGTTCGCCGGCCACCTGGGTGCCTTGCATGGTGATCCCGCCGCGTTCGTTGCGCAGCCGCAGAGGGTCCAGGTGGGCCAGCGCGGCCTTGAAGCCCGTGGCCCACAGGATGGCGTCGACGGTCGTGAAGGAGCCGTCCGCCTCGCGCACGCCGCCGGGTTCGATCGCGGTGAACATGGGACGACGTACGAGAACCCCGCGCTCCTTCGCCGCGAGGGCGTACGGGGTCCAGCCCAGGCCGGTGTAGGAGACGACGCTCCCGGTGGGCCGGCCCGCCGCCACGTCGGCGGCGACCTTGGCGATGATCTGGCGGCCTTCGACCTCGGGGTTGAACCCGCCCTCCAGGAAGACGGGTTCACGCCGCGTGTACCAGTACGTGGTGGCCACGCGGGAGATCTCCTCCAGTTGCTGGAGCGCCGAGATGCCTCCGCCGACGACGGCGACCCGGAGTCCCGCGAACCGGTCGGCGGAGACGTAGTCGTGGGTGTGGAGCTGGAGGCCGGTGAAGCTCTCCTGTCCCGGGTAGTGCGGACGGACGGGGTTGGTCCAGGTGCCGGTGGCGTTGATGACCGCCCGTGCGATCCAGGTCCCCGCGCTCGTTTCCACCGCCAGGTCACCGTCGGGGCGGTCGTCCAGCGGCCGTACGGCGCCCACCGTCACCGGTCGCTGGATCGGCAGGTCGGTCGCCTGCTCGAAGGCGGCGAAGTAGCGCGGCACGGCCGTACGGCTGGGTTCGTCGGGGTCCACCGGCGGCTGCGGGAAGTCGGGCAGGTCGAAGATGCCGTTCACGGTGTTCATCCGCAGGGACTCCCAGCGGTGCCGCCACGCCCCGCCGGCCGCCGGTTCGGCGTCGAGGACCACGAAGGTCCGCTCGCCGCCCGGGTCGGTCAGGGCGCTGGTGAAGCCGCGCCGCTTGAGGTGGTAGCCAGCCGAGAGGCCGGACTGCCCACCCCCTATGACCACGACCGTCGCCCGCCCTCCGTCAGTGTGCATCGGCGCGTTCACCCTCTCGCGGATCAGTAGTGCCCCCCGTGGCGAGGCGCATGAGGTCGGTGTCGAAGCCGACGTCCTCCGAGGATTGTTGCGCGCGTGTCGCGTTGCCGCCGAACTGGTGCGCGTACCCGCCCCAGTTGTCGTCGGCGATCTGCCGCCCGGCTCCGCTGAGCACCAGGACGGACAGGGTCTGGCGATCAGCAGGTCGTTGTCGATCAGGTCGGCGAACGACTTGAGGAGGACCGGGGCGAGCTGAAATGCCGAACTGCATCGTGAACTCCTAGGTCGCCCAGGATCTCGAACCGTATGTGGGATGAACAAGAAGATGCGTCATCTATTCCGGCAGGGCCCGCGCCGCTCGGTTTCGGTTGACGCGCCAACCATGCTCTGCTTTGGTTGATGCATCAACGGATTCTCTCCCGGACAGGGGTAGCTGGCATGAGTGACAAGAAGGTCATCGCGGTCGCCGGAGCCACGGGTGCGCAGGGTGGCGGTGCCGTACGGGCGATCCTGGCCGATCCGGACGCCGGCTTCACCGTGCGCGCGCTGACCCGGAACCCGGACTCGCCCGCCGCCAAGGAACTGGTCGAGCTCGGCGCGGAGGTCGTACGGGCGGACTTCTACGACGAGCCGTCCGTGCACGCGGCGTTCGAGGGCGCGTACGGGGCCTTCCTGGTCACCAACTTCTGGGCGCACGGCTCGGCCGCCAAGGAGACCGAGGAGGTCGAGGTCCTCGTCCGGGCGGCCGAGGCCGCCGGTCTGCGGCACGTCGTGTGGTCGACGCTGGAGGACACCCGCGAGCTGCTGCCGCTGGAGGACGAGCGAATGCCCGTGCTCCAGGAGAAGTACAACGTGCCGCACTTCGACGCCAAGGGCGAGGCCAACGAGCTGTTCCGCCGGGCCGGGGTGCCGACCACCTTCCTGAATACGACGTTCTTCTTCCAGGGCTTCCTGTCGATGATGGGTCCCAAGCGGGGCGAGGACGGCGTGCTGACGCTGACGCTGCCCTTCGAGGACGGCAAACTGCTGTCCGGCGTCGACGTGAACGACATCGGCCGCACGGCGCTCGCCATCCTCAAGAACGGCGAGCGCTTCATCGGCCGCACCGTCGGGCTGGCGGGCGACCACCTGACCGGTGCGCAGTACGCGGAGAAGATCGGGGCGGCCATCGGTGAGCCGGTACGCTTCCAGTCGGTGCCCTACGACGTCTTCCGCTCCCTCGGAGTGCCGGCGGGCGACGAGATCGCCAACATGTTCCAGTACTACGGCGACTTCGACCGGGAGTTCACCGGCGCGCGTGACCTGGACGAAATCCGGCGGATCCACCCCGGGCTCAAGAGCTTCGACACCTGGCTGGCCGAGAACGCCGCCGACATCCCGGTGGACTGACCCGGCGTCCCCGTCCATCCGGGCGCCAGTCCAGACATTTGGTGAACTGTCAACTACGCTTACACTCTCCTCATGGGAGAGACAGTGCGATGGCTGACGTCGGAGGAGCAGCGCGCGTGGCGTGGCTTCGTCCGCTTGCATGAGCGGCTCGGCGGGCGCCTGGGGCGCATGCTGCAGTCGGAGTCCAATGTGTCGGCCGCGGACTTCGCGGTGCTCGTCCATCTGACGGACTCGCCGGAGGGGCGGCAGCGCTACCAGGACCTGGCGCGGGCGCTGGAGTGGGAGAAGAGCCGGATGTCCCACCACATCGCGCGGATGGCCGGGCGCGGCATGGTGGTGCGGGAGGAGTGCGCCGAGGACGGGCGCGGGGCGTACGTGGTGATCACGGACGTCGGCCGAACGGCCATCGAAGCGGCCGCCCCGCGCCATGTCCAGGCGGTGCGTGAGCTGTTCATCGACCATGTCACGCCGGCCGAGCTGCGCGTCCTGGCCGAGATCTCCGAGCGCGTCATCGGCAAACTGGACGAGGACCGGGCCTGACCTGGGGGCCGGCCTCGCCTTGCGTATCGGACCCAGGGCGGCCGTGATGCCGAGCGGCAGCCGAAGAGCCCGATGACCAGGCCGACGGCAGCCGCCGGCATGGATGACTCATCAACGAGGTTCGCGGCGGCCCGCCCTCGCCGCCGTTGGTGTGTCTACCCGCCGCGCTGTAGTCACCGGTCGGCGCTCGTGGCATGATTGTTGATGTGACAACTGAAGTGTGGGGAAGGGGCGCTCGGTGAGCAACGTGGAAGTGGAACCCGCGGCACTGGCATGCGGGTCACCCGTCGGCGGCGACCGCTCGGCCGAGGAACCCCGGGTCGAGGTGCTGTCGGCGCGTGACGTGCCCTTGGGCGGGCCGCGCGCCCTGCGCGTACGCCGGACACTGCCGCAACGCGCCCGCACCCTGATCGGGGCCTGGTGCTTCGCCGACCACTACGGTCCCGTCGACGCGGGTGTCACGGGTATGGACGTACCACCGCATCCGCACACCGGTCTGCAGACGGCGAGCTGGCTGTTCAGCGGCGAGATCGAACACCGCGACACCCTCGGCACGCACGCCCTGGTCCGGCCCGGTGAGCTGAACCTCATGACCGGAGGTCACGGCATCGCCCACTCGGAGGTCTCCACCCCGAACACCACCGTCATCCATGGCGTCCAGCTGTGGGTGGCGTTGCCCGAGGAGCACCGCGACGCCGCTCGCGACTTCCAGCACCACGTGCCCGCCCCCGTGCGGGTCGACGGCGCCGAGCTCAAGGTCTTCCTCGGCTCGCTCGCCGGCAGCACGTCACCGGTGCGAACCTTCACACCGCTGCTCGGCGCCGAGATCACCCTCGAACCGCGGGCGACGGTCACCCTCGCGGTGGACCCCGCCTTCGAGCACGGACTGCTCGTGGACAGCGGGGACGTCCGTCTGGTCGACACCGTGCTGCGCCCCGCCGAACTCGGTTACGTTCCCTGCGGCGCGGACACCCTGACCGTGGTGAACGAGTCGGACGCCCCCGCGCGCACGGTCCTCCTCGGCGGCCCTCCCTTCGAGGAGGAGATCGTCATGTGGTGGAACTTCATCGGCCGCAGCCACGCCGACATCGTCCGCGCCCGGGAGGAGTGGCAGGCGGGCTCCGACCGCTTCGGCGAGGTCGAGGGCCATGCCGGACGCCGTCTTCCGGCCCCTGCCCTGCCGAACGCGGTCATCGCGCCGCGCGGGAACCCGGCGCGCCGCTGACCTTCCGGTCCGCCCGCACGTGGCCGGGCGCGACGGGTGCTTGTCCCTCTGGAATAACCGGGCGTGGCAGCGTGCTGCACGAGCGCTCCCGGCATGCGCCGGTGGGCGTGCGGCGCCCGTCGTGCCGTTCGAGCAACGGCGAGTCGCACTCCGGACCGTGTGAAGACACGTCCGGGAGAAGGAGGTAGGGAACCATGACCGGCGACTTCAACATGTACCCGGCCGCCGACGGGGTGGCGCCCGACCGTTGGGCCAGCGCGCTGCACCTGTTCGACAACGGCGTCGGAGTGCCGCACGAGGAGACCACCGCCGAGCGTTGGGAGCGTGCCCAACTGCTGTTCGGCGCGCGGGACTACATCGGTGCCGCGAAGTTGCTCGTCGACGTGGTCGAGGAGGTCCCGGAGCAGACGGGCCCCCGGCTGCTGCTGGCCCGCGCCTACTACCACTCCGCGCAACTGCGCCGCGCGGAGGACCAGTTGCGGGTGATCGTCGAGCGTGATCCGGTCGAGCACTACGCGCATCTGATGCTCGGGCGCACCCTGCAGCGTCAGGGACGGGCGGGCGAGGCGGAGCCCTGGCTGCGGATGGCCGGCGCGTTCGCGGGCGAGTTCCCCGACAGCTAATGAGCGGCAGGAGGGGCGAGCGTGAAGGGTGAGCATGAAGGGCGAGTCTCCGGGTAGACGGATTCCGCCGGGGAGGGACCGCGACACCTGGGGAGGTCGAAGCGGTCCCTCCCCTCTCTCGTGGGAGACCCCTTTCTCGTGGGAGATCGCGGGCATGACGCGGGCGTGAGGATGGGGGCGGCCGTCCGCGGGTAGCTCCGCGCACCGGCACGTGGCGGCGCGTTGGGCCGGGCGTCGGCGTGACACTGAGTAGTGTCTTGTCCGCATAAAGGGAGCAATATCTCCCACCCTGCGTGATCGGTGAGAGGCCGCGACGTCTGCGGGTGATCTCCCGTCCGCGGGCTCGGACCCCCCGGAAGGCGCCACGTGAGTTCCGACGGATGTGACCCATCGCCCCCATCACCCCCATCGTCCAGATCACCTGGATCGCCCCGACTTCACCCGTCGTCGCGACGCCGGATGCGTCGGGGGCTCACACGGGCTCTGGGCGCCGGACTGGTCCTGGCGACCACTTCCGGTTGCGAGGCCACATGGCGGGACTTCCCCCGCCTCGGCATGCCCACTCCGGTCACGGAGGAGGCACCGCGCATCCTCTTCCTGTGGCAGGGCTCGTGGGCGGCCGCGCTCACCGTGGGCGCGCTGGTGTGGGGGCTGATCATCTGGGCGGCGATCTTCCACCGGCGCAGCAGGACCGCGGTCGAGGTCCCCCCGCAGTCCCGCTACAACATGCCCATCGAAGTGCTGTACACCGTGGTGCCGCTGATCATCGTCTCGGTGCTCTTCTACTTCACGGCACGTGACGAGGCCGAACTCCTCGAACTCTCCGAGAAGCCCGCCCACACCGTGGGGGTGGTCGGCTTTCAGTGGAGCTGGGGCTTCAACTACGTCGAGGACGTGGACGGCGACGCCGGGACGGGCGACGCGAAGGCGGACCCGGACATGGGCATCGTCCCGGACAGATACCGGGACGCCTTCCCCGCGGGCGCCGAGGGCGTCTTCGACGTCGGTGTTCCCGGCGCTCGCAACCCGCAGAACGGCAACCCCGGTCCCACCCTGTGGCTGGCGAAGGGGGAGAAGGTCCGGTTCGTGCTGTCCTCGCGAGACGTCATCCACTCCTTCTGGGTGTTGCCGTTCCTGATGAAGCAGGACGTCTTCCCCGGTCACAACGTCAATGTCTTCGAGGTGACGCCGACGGCTGAGGGCACGTTCCGGGGCAAGTGCGCCGAGCTCTGCGGCGTCGACCACGCGCGCATGCTGTTCAACGTCAAGGTCGTCTCTCCCGAGCGCTACCGGCAGCACCTGCGCGAGCTGGCCGACAAGGGGCAGCGCGGCTTCATCCCGGCGGGCATCGAGGTCTCCGACCCGGCCAGGAACAACGAGCCGCGCAAACTCTGAGCGGCGCCCCACCGCCCTGGTCCAGCCCTCGTGAGGTCCGGGGAGGGCGGAGCGGCCCGACCACGGGTCCGCCCGTGGTCATCGGCCGTGTGCGTCTCCCCGGGGAAGGGGCCCGGCATCGGCGTGACGGCCGTGCTGGCGGGAGGCGTGGCGCTGTCCGGGTCCGGGACCGCTGCGGGCGGCGAGGAGGTCGGCGACGGCACCGGTGGCGAACGAGTAGACGGTCTTGTGCAGGACGTCCACGACGAGTTCCTTGCGGGGCCAGGTGGCGGGCGGTGCGCCCACACCGGTCGCGTTCTCCAGAATCTGGTCGTTGGTCAGGCGGACCACGGTGAACTGCGCGGAGGCGAGGGGGCCGCGCAGCCCGGCCTGCGCCATGAGGGAGCGCACCACTCCGAGCAGGGCGGCCTGGCCGTGATGCATGGCCCAGTTGACAGCCAACGGCTGTTTTGCGGGACGCTCCGGGAGTCCCGTCAGACGCTGGAGGACCCGAGCGGGGACATGGGAGTCGGGTCGGCCGGTGACCGCCTGTTCGATCTTCTCGCCGAGAGTCATCACGACGCCTCCGGCGCTGCCGAGGACGCATGGGTCGGTCGGGCACATGGGTCGAAGGGGTGGCCGTTCGGGGGTCAGTCGTCGTCGGTCGCCCTGCTCATGAGCGCGCCGTAGGCGAGTTGCAGGGCGTCCGCTCCGGCCAGGGCGGCGAGGGCGCCCATGGCGGTGCGCGTCCCGCGCGGCCAGAGCAGTCGGCTCGCGGTGAGAGTCGACGCGACCCACACGCTCATGCAGAAGGGACAGGTCACCAGCTCGCCCACGGTGTCCTTGCCCTCCTCGGGCCGCGCCTCCTCGTGCAGTTCGGCGGGACCCTGCGGGCCGACGAACGTCGTGAAGGGCGCCCGCAGCGGACTGGTGACCGCCGCCTTGCTCAGCAGCCGGCTCAGCCGGAACGTGGCCACCGAGGTGAGCACGACGTCCCAGGGCTCGGGACGTTCGGGCAGAGGGCGCCCCCGGAGACGTACCGCTGTGATCCAGGCCGCCGTGTAGACCCCGAAGCCGGCCATGGCCGCCAGATACCCGCCGAGCGGCCGGTCCTGCCCGGCCGCGTAGCGGCGCTCCGTACGTTCCGCGAGCCTGTGCAGGCGGTTCACGAGATGGCTGTCAGTGGTCGCGCCCATGGAATCGCCCCGCCTCCGTCACGTCGTGTCGGCGGGTGGGTCCCCGCTTGCCGAGAGGGCAAACAGGGACCCGCCGTGGCCGGCCGTGCCCGCGTGTCAGCGGGCTGTTCGCGCGCGACGGCTCCGGCCGCCCCTGTCCGTCTCGCCCGCAGCCGCGCTCGCGGCCAGGGCGCACAGGAGGGCGACGACGCCGACGATGACGTTGTTGACGACCGTGCGTGTGGTGTCCACGTTCCCCGCGACCATCCACGGTGCGATCACGGTCCAGAGACCGAGCAGCGCGGCCGTCCACGCTCGTGCGTGCGTGCGCTCGTAGGCGTGGCCGAAGCCGCTCAGCAGGAACGTGTAGGCGATGCCGGTGATCAGGTTGTTGATGGCCAGGGTGCCGAAGTCGTTGAACCCCGCGATCCAGGGCGAGGCCGCCAGGTACAGGCCGGTGATGAGGGCCATCGCCTCGACGGCCTGACCCTGCTGGCTCGAGGCCGCCCGTTCGGCCCGAGCATGGCGTTCCCGCATCTCCTGGATGTCTGGGTGCGACTCCAGGGTGCTATGGGTCCGTTCGGTCATGCCCCGCCTCCTTCGCCAGGGGGCCACGGTCCGTGTCCCCGGTGGTGCCCGGGTACCCAGCGGGAGAGCGCGAACCGTGCTAAACGGAACAGGGCCGTCCGGTCCGGCACCCTTCTGCGGGCCACCGATCGCTCAGGCGGCGTCCGGGCGGATGACCGCACGCACGCAGCCGTCCTTCTTGTGCTTGAACAGGTCGTACGCGGTGGGAGCCCGGTCGGGCGCGACGGTGTGCGTGGCCAGGTGGGCGGTGCTCAGGTCCCCGGCGGCCAGTCGGTCGCGGCGCGTGACGCCGCGCGTACCACTGGACGGCCAGCGTCACGGCGAGGGCGATCTCCACCAGGTCCCCGCCGTAGTACATCAGTTGCGCACCGGTGCGCAGATCGGCAGCCGTGAAGTCCGTGCCGGGCGGCGGTGCCCCGTACAGCCCCTTGGCGAGTACGGCGTGGGCGGCACCGGCGGCCAGCAACGCGGATCCGCGCAGGGCGAGGCTCCGACGTCGCCGCACGGGATCGAGCTGACAGACCGCGAAGGTGAAGAGCAGCCCGGCTGCCAGCACATGCGCCTGCGTCACGGCATTCAGCAGGGGCTGGCGGTGGGTCGCGGCGAAAAGCCCGGTACGGTGCAGCAGCCACAGACCGCCGAGGTCCACCACGGCCGCCACCGGCGGCAGGAGCAGCACGGCGACGGGCCGCGCGTGCGCCGCGGCGGGCAGGGCCCTCCGCAGAGGGCCGGGTGGCAGGGCCCGTAGCGCCAGGGTCAGGGGCCGGCCCAGGACGAGAAGCAGAGGCGCCGCCATGCCGACCACCAGATGCCGGGTGACGTGCGAGGTGAACGGCCCTCCCGGCGGTTCTGCGGTCATCGCCCAGGCCACGGCCAGACAGCCGGTGGTGAAGACCGCGTCCCTCGGCCAGGGCCATGCGTCGCCGCGTCGCCCCAGACGGCGCGCGGCCAGCAGGTACGCCGCGCACGCCAGGAGCGCGCCTGCCGTGACGCACCATCCGGCCAGGTCGTGCCAGGCCGGGCCGGGGTGGATGTGCTCCGGTGTCATGTCGTCGGCTCTGCCCGGGAGCGGCGTGCCGCGCGGAGGGCCAGGGTGCAGCCGATGAGGAGCAGAGCGAGACCGCCGAGGTTCCAGGCCCAGTCGTAGGGGGTGACATCGGTTCCGTAGCGGATCTGGTGCAGCCGTAGCAGCTTGTGGTCGACGACACCGTCGAAGAGCTGGAAGGCGCCCAGCCCGATGAAGAGGCCCGCCCGCGCATGGGCGGCGGCCAGGGCGCGACGGCGGCGCAGGTCGGCGTAGAGGAAGAAGCCGGCGACCAGGGCCAGCAGCTCGGCGGTGTGCAGCAGGCCGTCGGAGAGCAGGCCGATGTCGGTGGTCGAACGGTCGTAGAAGTGGTGCCAGGCCAGGAGCTGGTGGAAGACGATCTCGTCGACGGCGGCCATCAGCGCCGCGCCGATCAGGGCGCAGACGGCCAGGGACCTGCGCGGTTCCGGGCGCGGACGGCGGAGGGGACGCTCCGGGTCGTTCATGCGGCGGCCCTGCCTTCCTGCTCGCGTTCCCGTCGACCGGGTGGACCCCGAGTACCCGCGACGCGGCGATGACGCGTGCGCGTGGGAAGGGCGAGCAGGGAAGGGCGAGCCGGGAAGGGCGAGCCGGGAAGGACGAGCAGGGAGGGACGAGCCGGAGCTTGAAACCGCTGGTCACCCCGCGTCAGCCGACCCCGGCGCCGTGGCTGTGTGCGAGGTCGCTGGGGGAGGGCCCTGCCGACGGTCGGCGTGCTGCCGCCGCGTAACCGTGCCGGTGTCACTCCTGGGCGCCAGGTAGCGGCCGACCGTCGGCTCGGCTCCCCCGCTTCGATCATTGCACAGTGCAAAGATGGTCGCCAGTCGTCCGCCCCTTCGAACCGCCTTTTCTGGGTGCCCCTTTGGGGCGGAGTCCTCTGAGGAAAGGGTGGGCGCTTGCGCGCGCCGGAGAGGCTGGGCCGGGCGGGGCGGTTGCCCCGACGCCGGCACGGTCGGCCGTCGTGTCTCCTACTTGGGGGCCACGTCCTCCTCGACCTCCTGGAAGGTGGAGGCGTCGACGAGCCCCGTGTCCTCCAGGACCTCCATGTGGTCCAGGACGGTCTGGTTGGCCTGACGGGCGTGGCGGCGGATGAGGTCGTTCTGGGTGGCGGCCCGGACCTCACCGATCGTGGCGAAGATCTTGCCGTGTGAGGCACGGAGGACATTGGCGAAGAGCTTGTCGAACTCCTCGCCCTGCGCGTTCTCCAGATTCCGGACCCACTGCTGCTGTTCCTCGGTGGCCTCGTCGGGGAGCTCCACACCGAGGATGTCGGCGTCCTCGCGCACGAGCTGGTCGAGTTTGCTGTGCCCGTCGATGAGATGGTCCCCGGCCCGCTTCACGGTCTCGTTGGAGGCGTGGGTCTGGGCGAGTCGGCCGGCCGGGATCTCCCAGAGGCCGGCCTGGCGTACCTTGACGAGGAACTCACGGTCCACATCGGTCACGGTGAGGTCGGCGCCGCCGCTCTGGCCCGTCGCCGTCTGTCCGGCGCCGCCTGTGGCGACATGGCCGCCGGCGTGCTGGGCCTGGCCCGCGATCGTCGGGTTGGCCGAGGCCTCGTCGCTGCCCGCCCTGATCGCGATGACGGCCGCGGCTATCACGGCGCAGACGGCGGCGATGATCGTGACGGTCCGCCTCGACGTCCGCGTGGGCACCGCGTGTCGGTTCGCATGCATGTGTTCTCCCGGTCGGGTAGAGAGTTCCTCCAGGTCGATAGGAGTGGACACCTGTTGCGGCTGGCACGGCACGCAGCGAGGAATACGCGGGAGAGCGCGGAGTCGTTCAGGGCTGTGCCTCGCGGGCGTAAATTTCGCGCCCATTGTGACGTGTACCTGTCCAAATTGCGGGTGGGGTGGCACCCTGCGTTGCGCGAGATCGTCCTCGTCCCCCACCGCACAAGGAGTACGCGTGAGAGACATACGCCGCTCGTCCCGCTCCCCGCGCACGTCCCGCCCCGTCTTCGCCGCCCTGCTGGGTGCCGCCGCGTTGCTCGGCACCGGTGTGTTCGCCTCGCCCGCCGGGGCGGCCACGGCCGCGGCCGACCCCGCCTCGTTCTGGACCGCCGAGCGGATGCGGCAGGCCACCGCGCTCGATCTGCCGACCGTGGACCGATCCCGGGTGCAGGCCCCCTCCGTCGCCAAGGGCAAGGCGAAGACGGTCGCCCCGACCCTTCCGGGCGCCCTGAACGACGTGGGAGTGCTGGCCTTCCCCCACAGCGGTGGAGCCTGGACCGGCGGCGGAGCCGTGCTCTCCACGGCCGGACGGGTGTTCTTCACCTACCAGGGGCGTACGGCCTCGTGTTCCGGCAACGCCGTCACCAGCGCCAACAAGAGCACCGTCATTACCGCCGGGCACTGCGTGAAGCTGGAGGGCTCCTGGCACACCAACTGGGTCTTCGTGCCCGGATACCACGACGGACAGGCGCCGTACGGCAGGTGGAGTGCCACGAAGACACTGTCCACCCCGCAGTGGACCGCGAGCGAGGACATCAACTACGACATCGGCGCGGCCGTCGTCGCCCCGCTGGACGGGAAGCTGCTGACGGACGTCGTCGGCGGGCAGGGGCTGGCCTTCAACACCGGCTACAACAAGGCGATGTACGCCTTCGGCTTCCCCGCCGCCGCCCCGTACGACGGGGAGAAGTTCGTCTACTGCAGCGGAACGACCAACCGTGACTTCCTGCTCTCCAACGACCACGGCATGAACTGCAACATGACCGGCGGCTCCAGCGGAGGCCCCTGGTTCACCCAGTTCAACGAGTCCACGGGCACGGGCCTGTTGTCGTCGGTGAACAGCTTCAAGTACAACTTCCTGCCCAACCGGATGTACGGGCCGTACTTCGGCGCCGACGCGCAGAACCTCTACCAGACCGCGCAGTCGTCCTGACCGTCCGTCGGTCTCCACGTCGGGAAGACGCCTTCGAGGACGAAGGCAACCGGGCTTGCGCGGTCCTCATGACCGCGCAAGCCCCTCGCGTTCCTCTCCTTCGGCCGGAACCGTCGGGCTCAGGCGAGGTTCTTGAGGGTGAGAGAGACGCGGGATGCGAGAGGGGACAGGCTCATGGGGACCTACGTGTCGGTCAGAGGGTGGCTGGAGTGCGACGAGACGCAACTTGCCGCCGCCCAGGAGATCATCGCCGCACACGACGACGACCACTACACCCACGGATGGGGTGCGCCGAGCCGGCACGTGAACTGGACCCACTACCTCTTCTACGGCGCCGACATCCGTGACTCGGCGCTGGACTGGTTCACGGACCAGATCAGGGCGATCGCCCGGATACCCGCGTCCGACGCCGACGGAGACCTCGTCCGGGGCCTGTTCCTGGTAGGCCACGAAGTCGAGGGCACCGCCGAATGGCAGGTCCGCGACGGCCGGCTCCTCATCACACCTGCCGACAACAGACACCGGTACCTCGACGCGTAGGCCCCACTCGCTCCGCGAGTTTCCGTACCCTCCCGCGTACATGCCCCGGTGGCGGGCCGGTCGGGGACCGGCCCGCCACCGCGGGAGTCAGGGATCAGCGGGCTGGAGCCGCCCGGCGGAGGTCAGCGCTGCGGGGTGACTGCCGCCGCGATCGTGTCGACGGCGCCGTTGCCGTCGGCCAGCTGCGGCCCGTTCCACGCACCGCTCACGTATCGCATGTCGTGGAACACCTTGCCACTGACCAGCGTCAGCACGTGCAGGTCACCGTTCGGGGCGGTGGCGGCCGCGACCCTGCTGACCACACCCCTGCCGTCGGCCGGCTGCGCCCCGATCCACGAACCGTTCGCGTACCGGGCGTTGTGGAACACCTGGCCGCCGACCAGCGTCAGGACGTGTACGTCACCGTTGAACACCCCGGCGGCGGCGATGTCGGTGACGGCGCCGTTGCCGTCGGCCAACCCGGCTCCGCTCCAGGAGCCGTTGGCGTACCGGAGGTTGTGGAAGACCTTGCCCTGGACGAGGGTGAGGACGTGGAGGTCGCCGCTGGGGGTGGTGGCGGCCGCGATCTCGCTGATGGCGCCGTTGCCGTCGGCCAACTGAGCGCCGTTCCAGGAACCGTTGGCGTAGCGGATGTTGTGGAAGACCTGCCCTGGACGAGGGTGAGGACGTGGAGGTCGCCGTTGGAGGTGGTGGCCGCGGCGACCTTGCTGATGGCGCCGTTGCCGTCGGCCACCTGGGCCCCGCTCCAGGAGCCGTTGGCGTACCGGAGGGTGTGCAACAGCTGTCCGCCGGCGACCGTCAGCACATGCATGTCACCGTTGGACGCGCCGGCCTCCGCCGTGTCGGTGATGCCGCCACTGGGGTCGGAGACGTTCGCCCCGCTCCAGGAGCCGTTCGCGTACCGCAGGTTGTGGAACGGCCGGCCGCCGACCGTCGTCGTCACATGGAGGTCACCGCCCGCCGCCTGCACTCCCTTGGGCTTCACGTAGCCGGAGATCAGCAGACTGTCGGCGCCCGAACGCGCGGTGCGCGGGTCGATGACGCGGCGGGCGACCTTGTCGCCGTAGTTGCCGTCGACGGTGGTGATCGTGCCGTTGGCGTGGACGGCCGTGACGATGGAGACGTGCCCGCCGCTGGCGTTGGCGGGTGCGCCGTAGACGACGATGTCACCGGGCTCGGGGTCGCCGATTCCGCCCGCGGGCCGGCTGCTGAACAGGCCTTGTTGCTGGCCCCAGAGCCCGACTCCGCGGGCCACGGCCGTGGTGGGCACGGGGGACACGCCCGCGGATCTCCACACCCAGGAGGCGAAGTAGGCGCACCAGGGTGTGGTGGTGCAGGGCCCGTACTTCAGACACGAGCCGTTGCCCTCCGCATGGCCGACCTCCGCTTCGGCAATGGCGGCGATCTGGGCCCGGGTGGCGGCGTGACTGGTGCCGGTGCCCATGACGAGAGCCGCGGTCATCACGGCGAGGGCGATCGCCAGGTTGACGACCAGCCGGGCTGTGCGGGCGATGAGCGCGGGTGTAAGTGCGGGGGCGGTTGCGGTTGCGGTCGAGGGGGCGAGTACGGGAGCGGGTACGGGCTTCGGGCGCGTTGTTGTGGTCATGGCCGCAGCCTCCGGCGCGGCCCTTCAGCATGCCTGCAGCGGCTCCGCAGCAGCCCTGCACCCTCACCTTCAAGAAGCCTGAGCGGGCGCCCGAACACAGCTCGACCACCGCCGAGCGCGCGGCGGGTGGTGGGGAGGGGGAGAGCGCGATCAAAGGGGAGGGCGGGACCGAGTGAGTGGAGGGTTGAAGGGGGAGGAGGCGGCGAGGGCCCAGCGGAGGGGGGTCGCGTGAGGGATCTCGACCACCCGCTCGATGTCGAAGTCGACGAACCTCAGCGCGCCCGGCAGCGCCGCGGCGCGCCCCGGGTCCCAGTCGACGCGGGCTGTGCCGGTGAGCTGGAGGGTGTGGCCCTGTTCCCAGTCCAGGAAGAGCAGGCCGCAGGCGGGGTTGAGGTGAATGTTTCCCAGGGTCATGTAGAAGGAGTTCCCGACGTAGTCCGGCCAGGAGAGCCGACGCGGGCCGGCCGTCACGAAGCCCGGTGTGCCGCCGCGGTGTGAGACGTCCGCGCCGTGGTCGGGGGAGTGGCTGGCTATGAAAAAGGTGTCCGCCCGCGCTGTCCGGTGCTGTTGCTCCGGGGTGAGACTGTCGCGGGTCTCGGCGGGGGCCGGACCGGCGGGGGCGCCGGGGGAGTCCACGAGGACGCGGCGCTGGATGTACTTGGGACAGTTGCCCAGGACCTGCCCGGCCCGGAAGTGCAGCGCGTCCTCGTGCCGCCGTGCTGTTCCGTTCAGCCTGATCCGGCGGGCGGTGTGCGGGTCCACCGCCACGATGCCTATGTCCTGCTCCGTCGTGTAGACGTCGTCCAGCGGGTCACCGGGAGTCGGTACGGCGTCGATCACCAGGCGGTGCCGGTCGACCGGGGCGACGAAGCCGGCGTCTCCGGTGACGACGGACGCCCAGACGGCGCCCTCGGCGTCGGTACCTCCCAGGAAGAGCATCTGCTGCCTTTCCAGGAAGCGGGCGAACGGCGGCTCGATCACATCGCCGAACATGGGGGTGCCCCAGCCCGGGTGTCCTTCGCCCGCCCGCCGCTGTACGGCCTGCTCACCCTCGTGGTACGGCGTCCTCGTCATCGGTCTCCTCATGAAGTGCCACGGTCGCGTGCGGCCTCGGTTCTCTCGGCATGGGTGGGCCGCCGCACCTCCGGCCCACCACGGCCCGACGTTAGGGAGGGCGGGGCGACCCCGATTGACGAATCACGCACGAGCCATGGCCGAGTTGCGTTCTGTCCGGGGCCCGATCCGGCCGGTCGAGGAGGCGGCCGCGGGCACGTCGGCGCAGCCAGCGGCGGGACTTGGGCGCCACGGTGTGTGTCGTGAGCGACACCGTGTGTTCGAAAGGGCTGTAGAAAACCAGCATCAGGGTATGTTCCAATGGGCTCGCCTAACGGATGCACGGGGCACCCTCCACATCCCTCGTGGCTACGGCAGTTGTAGCGGCGCGGTCGTGTGGTGAGGAAAGCCCCTGAATTCTTATTAGACGGGGGATTGGGCGATGGCAGGCGTCGGCGTTCGTACGGAAAGTAAGACCGTTATCCGATTCAACGTGACCGCGCGGTCCCATGACTGTGTGCAGATCGTCCGAGACCATGACGAAGAACCACGCGGAACCCTGGTCAGCAATCGCTTCGGCGAAGTCCGGATCCTTCTTGTCGAGGGGGGTCCACGCGAAATGATCAGACCCCGGCGGCTGCTGGACACGCACAGGGACGGGTATCTGAGCATATGCCGCCCCCTGGTCGGTGAGATAGCGGTGTTTCAGGACGGGAAGCACGCGACGGCCCGCGGGGCGCAGCTCGTCTGCTATGACAGTTCGCGTCCGTACAAGGTCATCATGCCGGAGCACTTCCGTGTGGTGACGTTGATGATGCCGCGCCGCCTGTTGGGTCTGACGGCGAAGGGCACCGAGATGCTCACCGCCAGGGTGTGGGACGGGTCGCACGGCCTCGGGGCTCTGCTGTCCGATCTGCTCATCGGTCTCGAACAGCACGGAGAGTACGTCGACACCGGCATCGACCTGCTCGGCGGCAGTGTGGCCGGGCTCGCGGCGGCACTCTTCTCGGAGCGACTGCGCTCGATGGTCGAGGAGTCCGGGACTGGCCGGCCGACACTGATGCTCAGCATCCAGGCCTTCATCAGGGAGCGGCTCGCCGATCCCGATCTCTGCCCTTCGGTCGTCGCCCAGCGGCACAACGTCTCGCTGCGCTACCTGCAGAAGATCTTCCACGAGCACAACACCAGCCCGGCCCGCTGGATCCGGGACGAAAGGCTCGCACGCTGCCGGTCCGAGATGGCCGATCCACGATTCGACCATCTTTCCATCGCTGCGATCGGTGAACGTTCGGGTTTCTACGGGGCTTCGCACTTCAGCCGCCTCTTCAGGGATCGGTACGGCATCACGCCTCGGGAATTCCGCAAGAGCCGGGGGATGGCCCTCACCGACTGATGTGCGATGCACTGTTTCCAATCAGGTAATTCCAACCCTTACGGGAAGGCAATGCATTGACCAGTTTCGAATTTCCCGGAGAGTACTACGAGATCATGCGGGGTGATTTTCGCAACCTTGCTGCGGAAACGGAATTCCTGTCCTCCCTCGCGCCGGCGGGCGGACGCGTCCTCGATCTGGGCTGCGGGACGGGGACCAACCTCCGGGAGCTCGGCGCGCGGGGGTTCACGTGCCTTGGAGCAGACCAGAGTGCCCGTTTCACGGCGTACGCACGCGGGGTCGGTGGTGAGGGCGTCGAATATGTGCACGAGCGGGCCGAGACCTTCACCACCGACGACCGTTTCGATCTCATCTACAGCATCTTCATGACGCTCAACTATCTGCCGCGCGCAGAGCTGCGCGGCGTGCTGCGGAAGGTGCGGAATCTGCTCCTGCCCGGCGGCCATGTGGTGCTGGAGTTCGGTCATTTGCTGAACTTCGTGGAAGGTTTTCAGCAGCACACGGTGGCCCACCACCGCAGTGACGACGGAGTGCTGATCACCCGGCTCGCCCGTCAGTCGATCAACCCGCACGCGGCGAACTGGCGCAACGAGGAGACCCTGCTCGTCCGCGAGCGCGACGGCCAGGTGTCCATGTACGACAACTTCTTCGACCAGGCGGTCCTCACCGGTCCGGAGGTGCGGGAGCTGCTGGCCGACGCCGGGCTCCGGATCACCGCGGAGTACGGCGGCTTCCGCAAGGAGCCGGTGCCGTTCCACGGGCGCGGCCCCCTGGTGATCGTGGCGACCGCGAAGGGGGACGAGTCGAAATGACGACCTCCGGAATCGCGATGACCGCGAGCGGCACGTCGTTCCTCGACGGCGGGCCCGCCGTTCCCGCTGAGGTGGCCGACCTCGGCGAGGCGCTCGTACGGGCGGCGGAGCGCGACGACGACACCGAGCAGCGGATCCGGTTCATCGGCGCGGACGGCAAGGAGGAGGGAAGGACGTACCGGCGGCTGCTGGACGACGCAGCGCGCATGCTCGCGGGCCTCCGCGCGGCGGGCGTCCGCGCAGGGGAGACCGTCGTCCTCCAGGTGGCCGACGACCCCGAGCTGCTGACCGCCTTCTGGGCCTGCGTCCTGGGTGGATTCGTCCCGATGCCCGTCAATGCCGGTGCCACCGCCGACCAGCGCGCGGCGGCGCCCGAACTGCTGCGGCGTGTGTGGGACGGCTACGGCGCGCCCCGGGTCGTCACTGGAGTCGACCAGCAACTGGCTCCGGAGGTCATGGCCGATCCGCGCTGGGAGGGGGCGTGGCTCGGGAGCACCCGCGACCTGCTCACGCACGCTCCCGATCGGAGCCGGCACCGGGCCGACGCCGATGATCCGGCCGTGCGGCTGTTGACCTCGGGGAGCACCGGCGTGCCGAAGGCCGTGGTGCTCAGCCACCGCAACGTGCTCAGCCGCACCGCGGCCACTGCCCGGGTGAACCGGCTGAACGACCGGACCCGCACCTTCAACTGGATGCCCCTGGACCATGTGGGCGGCCTCGTCATGTTCCACGCCCGCGACGTCTACCTCGGCTGCCACCAGGTGCACGCCCGCTTCGAGTGGGTCCTCGGCGACCCGCTGCGCTGGCTCACCGCCATGGACAGGCACCGCTCGGACACCACCTGGGCGCCGAACTTCGCCTTCGGGCTCATCAACGACCAGGCGAACAGGGTCGAGGAGCAGTCCTGGGACCTCTCCTGCGTGCGCTACATCATGAATGGCGGTGAGGCTGTGCGCAGCGGAGTGGTCCGCCGCTTCATGGAGGTGCTCGCGCCCTTCGGACTGCGGTCGGACGCCATGTACCCGGGCTGGGGAATGTCGGAGACCTCCGCCGGGGTGGCCGACTGCGAGTTCTCCGCTGTCGACGCCGGGGACGAGCGTTATGTTCCCGTGGGGCGGCCGCAGCCCGGCACCTCACTGCGGGTGGTGGACGAGCGCAACGAACTGGTGCCGCCCGGCGTCACGGGCCGGCTCCAGGTCACCGGCGCCACCGTGACCTCCGGCTACTACCGCAACGACGAGCAGAACCGGCAGTCGTTCACCTCCGACGGCTGGTTCAAGTCCGGCGATCTCGCCTACGTCCAGAACGGGATCCTGACGGTGACCGGGCGGGCCGACGACGTCATCCAGCTCGACGGCGTCACCTATCACGGCCACGAGATCGAGGCCGTGGTGGAAGAACTCGACTGCGTCGCGCCTTCGTACACCGTGGCGTGCGCGGTGAGCGCGGCCGACGGGAAGGGCGAGGAGCTCGCGGTCTTCTTCCATCCGCGTGAGGGTGTGGACACCGCCGAGGCCGAGGGGCTGGTGCGGGGCCGGGTGGCGGAGGCCTTTGGGGTCGGTCTCGCGCACGTCGTGCCGGTGACCAAGGAAGACGTGCCCAAGACCGGCATCGGCAAGCTCCGCAGGGCGCAACTGCGGCAGCGGTTCGAGGAGTCGCAGGAGGCCGAGCACACCGACGCTGCGGCCACGCGCGCCTGACGTCGCGGACCGGAACATCGGCGGCGGTGCCGGGCGGAAACCCGCCCGGCACCGCCGGTCCGTAGGGCAGCGGACCGTGTCCTCCGCGTCCCCACCTCGCCCCGGGGGATGGCGTGCGCGCGCTCGGGGGCGAAGCAACTGGTGGTCCTCGCCGCCGACTTCGGGTCGGCGACGTGGCCGTGGACTCCGAGCGTGGTGCCGGTCGGGGCGTGGTCCGGCAGCGGTGTCGCCCCGGTCACGCACGAGACTCGCGGTTCCGGGCGTAGTGGCGGGCCACCTTGGCACGATTCCCGCACAGGGCCATGGAGCACCAACGCCGGGTGCCGTTGCGGGATGTGTCGAGGAAGTACCGGATGCAGTCCGGCTGGTCGCAGAGCCTGATCCGATCCGGAACCGTGGCCAGCAGGCGCAGATAGTCGTGGGCGACCGTCCACGCCGCACCCCAGACCGGATCCGCGAACTCGGCGTGCTCACCGGGTCCTTCGGCAGTCAGTGTCGGCCGGATACGGCCGTGGTCCAGGATCTCGTCGACCTGCCGGGCCGCCTCGGGTGAGTCCGGTTCGGTGACGGCCGCGGCCAGCGCGCTTCGGGTGGCGCGGACCGCTTCCAGTGACGCGGCGTCCGCGGTGAAGCGTTCGGCCAGTCCGTGGCCGCCCAGCCACAATCGCAGGCCGGCTGGGGTGTCCAGCAGATCCTTCTGCCGTCCGTCCTCCTGCCATCTGGTGTTCAGCAGATCGAGGGCGAGGGGTTCGCCGACGAACGGACGAGGGTCGACCTCGGTCATCGCAACATCCTCCATCCGATCCAGTTCTAACCCCTAAAGCCTACGTGACTGGTTGCAGCAGGCGTGCCTAACCCTTAAAGTCACTTTCGTTGGTTAGCTCGATCAGCGTGTGCGGACGTACCACATTGCGTGCGCGTTCACACGAGAGGCGAGAGGCCACCGTCCCTAGCGTGAGGACGACGCGAGACCGTCCGGATCGTCCGTCGCGGCGCTGCCCGGGTACCGCCTGACCGGCGGCCCGTGCGGACGCCGACCGGTCGTCGCGCCCGTAGAGATGACGAGCACGCAGGTACAGGAGGGGTTTCAATGACTGTGACGGAGACTCTCGATCCCATGACGGGTGGCGAGCACGCCCCTGCCTCCGCGGCGGAGATCCTGGCGAGGGCACGGGCCGCGGCCCCGCTGCTGCGCGAGCGTTCCGAGGAGATAGCGCGCAACCGGCGCCTGCCGGAGGACGTGGTCCAACTGGTGCGCGGCACCGGCGTCTTCCGCATCGGAATGCCGAAGGAATGGGGCGGTCCGGAACTGACCTTCGCGGAGCAGACCGAGGTCATCGAGGCGCTCTCCTACGGCGACTCGGCCGCCGGTTGGTGCGCGATGATCGGCATGGACACCTGGATCTACGCGGGCTACCTGGACGAGGCGGTCGTCAAGGAGATGCTCGCCAACCCGGACGCGATCACCGCCGGCCTGATCTTCCCGGTCGGCCGCGCCGACCGGGTTCCGGGCGGCTACCGGGTCAACGGCCGCTGGCCCTTCGGCAGCGGTGTCACCCACGCGGACTGGGTCGTCGGCGGCTGTGTGGTGCACTCCGACGGCAAGCCCGAGCCGGGCGTGGGCGGCGCCCCCGTGAACTGGCGACTGGTGATGGCCCGTCGCGAGGAGTTCGAGACTGTCGACACCTGGCACACCACCGGCCTGGCCGGCAGCGGCAGCATGGACTACCAGGCCACCGATCTGTTCGTGCCCGAAGAGCGCTCGTTCGACTTCACCACCCCGCGCGGTTCCGGACCGCTATCCGCCCCGGACGCGTTCCTGGGCAATGTGCCAGGTGTGCCGCTCGGCGTCGCCCGCGCCGCGCTCGACCACGTGCGCGAGCTGGCCGTCGACCGCGTCGAGCGGGCCACCGGCACACCGTGGTCGGAGAGTTACCGGGTGCAGACCACCATCGGGCAGGCCGAGATGGAGCTGTCCGCGGCCCGCTACGCGGTCTACGGCACGCTCGAGGAGCTGTGGGAGCGACTGGAGTCGGGTGTCCAGCCGACCTCCGACCAGCAGGTCTCCTCTGCACTCGCCCGCGTCAACGCCTTCCGGACGGCCCGGTCCATCGTCTCCCGGCTCTCCGACCTCGTCGGAACGGCCTCGATCTACCAGACCTCCCCGCTCGACCGCTGGCTCCGCGACCTGCACACGATGTGCCAGCACATCCTCGCCCAGGAGCAGATCGTGCAGTCGGCGGGGGCCCATCTCCTCGGCGGAACGCCGCAGGCACCCTTCCCCCTCGGGCTCAAGGGATAACCCGGGCACGGTGAACGGCGGTCGATGACCCGGGGCGCGCTCCGTGTCATCGACCGCACCGCCGGCATCGGATCAAAATGACCGGCCATTGACTAGATGAGGACATCGCATGGCAACTTCCAGTGAAGTAGAAGTCGACGCAACACCCACCGGCGGAGGACGAACGGACGGAGGCAAGTGGGGCGTTCGCGAGTGGGGTCTGCTCGTCAGCGTGTGTGCGGCATTCTTCCTGGACGCCCTCGACAACATCATGGTCGGCATCGCGGTTCCGCCGATCCAGTCGGACCTGGGAATGAGCACCGAGTCCGTGCAGTGGGTGGTCAGTTCCTACGTCCTGGGCTTCGGCGGATTCCTGCTGCTCGGCGGACGTATGGCGGACCTGCTGGGCCGACGCCGCATGTTCCTGATGGGTGTGGCCATCTTCGCCGTGGGATCCCTGGTCGGCGGTCTGACCAATGAGGGACTCGTGGTGATCATCGCCCGGTTCGTCATGGGTATCGGTGCCGCGTTCACCGCACCGGCCAGCCTGTCCATCATCATCACCAACTTCGCCGAGGGCCCTCAGCGCAACCGTGCGGTCGGCATCTACACCGCGTGCGGCGCCGTCGGTTACTCCACCGGTGTCATCGTCGGCGGTGCCCTCACCGAGATCAGTTGGCGCTGGACCTTCCTGCTTCCGGTCGCCGTGGCGATCCTCGCCTTCGTCGGCGCGCTGGTACTGGTGCCGCGTGACCCGCGCACCAACCTCAGCGGCAGCAAGTTCGACGTCACCGGCGCCGTCAGTGTCACCGCCGCGATGCTGCTGTTCGTGTACAGCATCGTCGAGGCGCCCAACGCCGGCTGGACCTCCCCCCGCACCCTGGGCACCTTCGCCGCCGCGATCGTCCTGCTCTGCCTCTTCGTCGTCGTCGAGCGCCGCGCCGCCCAGCCTCTGCTCCGCCTGGGACTGCTGCGCAACCGCGCCCTGGTCGGCGCGAGCCTGGTCGCCGCGGCCATCCTCGGGACCTACATGAGCTTCCAGTTCATCGGCGGTCTGTACCTGCAGTCGCTGCGCGCATGGTCGCCGATGGAGATGGCCCTGGCCTTCCTGCCCATCGGCCTGCTGATCATGACGATCGCCCCCCGTGCCGGAAAGCTGATCGCCCGGTTCGGCATCCAGTGGATGATCTTCGCAGGCTTCGTCGCCTACACCGCGTCGTACCTGCTCTTCCTGCGCATCGACGAGACCTCCTCCTACCTCTGGGTCATCCTGCCCAGCATCGTGCTCATCGGTATCGCCTTCCCCTTCTCCTTCCCCGCCGCCAACGTCCAGGCGACCAACGGCGTGCAGGACTCCGAACAGGGCCTGGCGGCCGGTGTGCTACAGACGGGTTACCAGGTCGGCGCGGCGATCGTCCTCGCCATCGTCACCGCCACCATGGCGGCCGACGGCGAGGGGAAGGAGACGTCCGCGACGCTGTCCGACTACCACTCCGGCCTCTACGTGGTCACCGCCATCTCCGTCGCCACCATGGTGCTCACGCTCGTCGCGGCGCTCCGTGCCTCGTCGCGGCGCCGGGCGGAGGCGGCTGCGACCACCTCATAGACACCACCCCGCCCGCCTGGTGAGCCGATCGGCGTCCCGCCCCACCCCCGTCCGGGAGCGGTGGGACGCCGGTCCTCCCTCCACGGAAAGCCGGATTCGTGGTGATGGCGGTCATCCGTTCCGGCAGAGTTGGATCACCCGGGCGGTCGGACCGACCCGGCAGGACCTGGAGACGACACATGGACCGCAGAGGGCAGTGCCCCTTCGTCATCGATGCCGACGGGAGCGACATCCATGGCGAGATCACCCGGATACGCGCTCGGGGGCCGGCGGCACAGGTGGAACTCCCGGGCGGCGTGGTCGTCTGGTCGGTCACCGACGGCGAACTGATCCGGAGCCTCCTCCTGGACCCGCGGGTGTCCAAGGACGCCTACCGGCACTGGCCGGCCTGGATCAATGGTGAGATCCCCGGGGACTGGCCCCTGGGCATCTGGGTGTCCGTCCAGAACATGGTCACCGCCTACGGCGCCGACCACACCCGGCAGCGCAAGCCGGTGGCCACGGCCTTCACCCAGCGCCGGATCGCCGCCCTGAGACCGCGAATCCAGCGCATAGCCGACGACCTCCTCGACGCTCTGGCCGCCGAGCCGCCCGGCCAACCGCTGGACCTGCGTGACAAGTTCGCGCACCCACTGCCGAACGACGTGATGTGCGAGTTGTTCGGAATCCCCGAGGAGTACCGCGCCGGACTCCACGGGATCATCAAGGGCTTCTTCCGTACCTCTGCCTCCGCACAGGAGGCGCAGGCCAACGGATATGCCCTCTACACCACGATCTCCGACTTCCTCGTCCACAAGCGCCAGAACCCGGGTGACGACCTCACCTGCGATTTGATCGCCGTGCGCGACGAGGACGGCGCCAGCCTCACCGAGAAGGAACTGGCGGACAATCTCATCCTGCTGTACACGGCTGGATACGAGACCACCGTCAACCTCCTCGACCACGCTGTCCACGCCTTGCTGCGTCACCCGGAGCAACTCGAGCTGGTCCGGCTGGGGAAGGCCGACTGGGACGACGTGATCGAGGAGGCGCTGCGCCACGAACCGCCGGGCGCCCACGCGATCCTGCGCTACGCCGTCGAGGACATCGGCCTCGGTGACGTGGTGATCCCGAAGGGGGACGCGATCATGATCTCCTACGCCGCGGCGGGACGGGACCCGTCACGGCACGGTGACAGCGCGGACCGTTTCGACATCACCAGGCCCACTCGGCGGGAGCACATCTCCTTCGGCCACGGCGTCCACCACTGCCTGGGCGCACCGCTGGCCAGGCTGGAGGCGTCGATCGCGCTGAGCTCCCTCTTCGAGCGGTTCCCGGACCTGGCGCTCGCCCATCCCGAACGGCAGGCCGAGCCGCAGCGGTCGTTCATCTCCAACGGCCACCAGAATCTGATGGTCGTCCTGAGCCGTCAGGCGGCCTTCGTCTGACGGTCGTCCTGAGCCGTCCGGCCGCCCCGGTCCGACGGCTCAGGACGCCGGCCGGGTCCTCGTGGTCGACGCGGCCGCCAGGGCGGCCCGGTACCAGGGGCGTGGCGCGCGAAGCGCGCCGCGAATCCCGGGCCTGGGTCGGTGCCGGTCAGCCGCCACAGCGCCGAACCGTCGTACCAGTGGTCGACCGCGAGAAGCGACAACCGGCGCGCACCGGCGGGATCGTCGAGGGCGTCGAGCAGCTCCAGCGCCCGGTGCGTCGAGATCTCGCCCCGGGGCAGGGGCAGGTCCAGCGCCCGTGTCACGGTGGTGATCAGGTCCCGGACCCGTACCGGCTCGGGCTGGTTCGCGTGCAGGACCCGGCCGGACGGCAGGGGCGCCCGGCTGCGCACCAGCGCGGCCACGGCGGCGGCCAGATCCTCCACGGCGATCACGGACGTGCGCGCCCGCCCGGCGTTCACCCAGTGGGGGACGCGGCGCAGCAGGGCTACCAGGGAGGGGATCACCCAGGTGTCCCCCTCCCCGTAGACCAGATGAGGACGGAGTACCAGACCGCCCGCCGCCAGCACGCTTTTCTCGGCGGCAAGCCGCGTCACGCTGGTGGGAGAGACCGGGGCGGTCGGCAGCACGGACTCCGCCTCGCCCCGGTGGGGGCCGTCGCCGTAGACGGCGGCGGTGCCCAACTGGATGATTCGGCGGACGCCTGCCCGGGTCGCCTCGGCGAGCAACGCCTCGGTGCCGCCGACGTTGACGGCGAGGCATCGTTCCATGTCGCCGCCGACCTGCGCGGCGAGGTGGACCAGCGTGTCCACGCCGTCGCACAGGCCTCGGAGGGAGTCCGGATCGCACAGGTCGCCGTGGACGGTCTCCGTCGGCGCACCGTCAGGGACCGTGACCCCACGGTCGTGGAGTAGGAGGCGCACCGCGCCGGCGTGCGCGGTGCCGCCGGAGGCGAGGAGTCGGCGTACCACGTGTCCGCCGACGAAGCCCGCCCCTCCGGTGATCAGTACGGTCGGCTGCGGCATGCGGGCTTCCTTCCCCGGTCGGCCGTCGGGCTCGCGCCGGTGGTGAGAGGGGAGAGACGGAGCGGACACGGCACGGGAGGGGCCGTGGTCCGGGTCAGGGTGCCGCGCTGGTGAGCGAGGCGGAGAAGGCGGGCGTGCCGTCCTGGTGGCCGGTGACCCGCACCGCGGTGCCGCCAGGGACCAGGGAGGGAACGGTGTGGGCCTCCACCCAGCAGGGCGGGGCGAACTCCACGTAACGATGGAAGTCGATGGTGAACGACGCCGGATAGAAAGGAGCCGGCGAGAGCAGGGCCCTGGCTGCCTGGTGCGCGGCCTCGACCAGGACCAGGCCCGGGTAGTGGTCGATGGCCCGGCCGAACAGGGTGGTGTTCCTGGTGTCGGCCCGCAGCTGCCAGCGCCCGGACACGGGGGTGGGGGCCAGGACCACGTGTGCGGGACGGTCGCGCCCGACGAGCCGGTGCGGGACGGGAACCGCCAGGGTGGCCAGCGCGGGAGGGAAGTGCGCGCCGCGGAGCCGCTGGTAGACGCGGGGGGTGGAGATGCCGAGGTGGCCACCCCCTGTGACGACCGTACGGTCGCCGTCCCTGACGCGTATTCGCACGTCGGTGGCGGCCAGGCGCCCGCCACGGCGCCGTATGTCGGAGCAGGTCACGTCCAGGTGTAACTCGGTGGTGCCGTCCGGTACATCGAGGAACTCGGGGTGGGAGCGATAGTGGAGATCCTCCATGTGGAAGTGGTGGTCGAGCGGGACGGCGAATGCGGCGTGGCACAGTAGTATCGCGCTCTGCCGCAGTGTTTCCACGATGAGTACGGGGTCGTGTTTCCCGTGTAGGGGGGCGAAGAAGTCGTGGGTGCCCGGCCACTTCGCCCGCACGGTGAAGAGTCCGTCTCCCAGGTCCTCCCAGGCGGTCAGCAGCACATCGGCGGTGTGGGCCCGGTGCACCAGATCCTTCGGTACCCCTCCGGCCGGCTCGGAGCCGATGGGCTCCTCGGCTCTCTCCGGCATGTCGGCGGCTCTCGGGCCGTCGGTAACGGGCGTCCGGTTCATGGCTCCTCCTCACGGCATGGAAGGGCCATTCATCCCCCCCCGTTGGGGGAAGATACGTGCACAGCGGTATGGTTTCAAGGGATTTAGGGGTTGGCGCAAGTGACTCAGCAGGAACGTGCGATCAGGACTCGGGAGTTGATCCTCAAAGCGGCCGGAGCCGTCTTCGCCGAACGGGGATATGACGGCGCGACCATCTCCGACGTCTACTCGCGGGCCGGGCTGACCAAAGGCGCGTTCTATTTCCACTTCTCCTCCAAGGAGGAGCTCGCGGAGGCGATCCTGGAGGTGCAGGTGAGCGCCGGGACCTACCCCATCGTGCCGCGCCCCCTGAAGCTCCAGGAGCTGGTGGACGCCGGGTTCGTCTTCGGGCACCGCCTCATGCACGACCAGATGCTCCAGGGCAGCGTCAGCCTGTCGTTGGAGCGAGGAACGCACCAACTGGACCGCAGAAGGCCCTTCCTGGCCTGGGCCGACCACAATCTGGCGGGGCTGTCGGAGGCGAGCGAACAGGGTGAGCTCTATTCGTGGGTCGACCTGAGGGCCGTCGCCGAGCTCATGGTCGGCGCCTTCTCCGGGATCCAGATGCTCTCCCATGTGCTGACCGACCGCGAGGATCTGACGCAGCGGCTGTCGGTGCTCCTCGAACAGCTGTTGCCGACCATCGCGCTCCCCGGCGTCATGGCGCGGCTCGACCTCGCCGCCGACCGGGGCGTACGCGTGCTGGCCGAGGCGGCGGCGTCGGCCGTCGCCCAGGGTGACACACCCTCGTGACAGCCCCACACCGGCCGGGCTGAACCATCTGGAGCCGGTCGAAAACATGTGGGCCGGTATGTTTCTCGCTTCACTGCGGCCGCCACGCCCCATCGGCCGCAGCCAACGATTGCTCCTCACCCCCTCCGCCTACGACGCGCAGCGGCCCCGCCGCGTGGCCACCGTGCGGAGGGGGTTTCTGCCGTGTGGTGGGGGGTGTCGGCGTGTGGTGGGGGTGCCGGCATACGACACCTGCGGGTGGCCTGGCGACCGGCCCGGGGCCCGCGCCCCTCATCCGTCGTGCAGCAGCGCGGCTGTTCCACTGAACGGCGTGGCCACCGCCCGTCCCGCCGGCACCCGCCGCAGCAGGCGTGGACGGGCTAATGTCCGTGCGCTCCCCGGCAAAACCGACAACCGGTCGCTCAGTAATGTCTCCGGTATCGAACCGGGTTTCGCCATTTCCTGAGGAGTTCTACCTCTGGCCCCGGGACGCTCAAGCGCGTGCGCATATCAGACATTCCCCGGAGAGGACCATTCATGGGTGAGCTGTCAGCGGCTAATCGTCCAGCGGTTGCCGTGGAAGACGACCTGCGTTCCGTCATGCGCAATTTCGCCACCGGCGTGTGCGTGGTGAGCACGTTCTCCGACGCGGGATCCACGCGACGGCACAATGCGCTGACGATCAACTCGTTGACGTCCCTCTCACTGGACCCACCGCTGGTGTCGCTGAGCATCCGCAGTGATTCCACGTTCCTCGACGATCTGATGGAGTCCCGGGTCTGGTCCTTTTCCATTCTGGACGGCGGCGGCGAGGACCTCGCCCGGATCTTCGCCCGACCTGCCGAGGACCGCGTCAAGGCCCTTCGCAGCCTGCCCACGGAGCCGGGCCCGCAGACGGGTGCGCTGCTCCTGGACTCCGCGGCCTGGATGGAGTGCCGCTACCGGGATCATCTGACGGTCGGTGACCACCTGCTCATCGTCGGTGAGGTCGTCGGCGCCGGAGTGCGCGACAAGGGGTCGTCCCTGGTGTTCCTGGGCGGTGAATTCCACCGCATGGGTCGGCGCGCGATATGAGCAGACCGGAAGAGCGACGAATGAGGATCTTCATATCCTCCAGGTTTCGATAGGTGGCTGAGGCATGTCTGGAATATCGATCGCTGTGGTCGGAGGCGGCGCGTCAGCGGTCTGCCTCGTCGACGCTCTGGCCCAGGCGCAGAGCCCCGCGGGCAGCATTACCGTCTTCGAGCCCTCGCCGAATCTCTGGCGGGGCCGGGCCTATCAGGTCGACATCGCCACCGTCAAGGTGAATGCGCCGCCGGAGGACATGTCGGTGCGCGTGGGCGACCTCGGCCATTTCCGACGCTGGCTGGAGAAGCGAGAGCGCGTCGTCGACGATATCGACAGCGTCGATCCTTATTCGGGGGCGCGATTCGCGCCGCGCACCGTCTATGGCGAGTATCTCGAGCAGTCGGCCTATTCGGCCCTCGGGGAACTGCGCAGAAAGGGCTGGCGGGTCGACCTCGTCGGCGCGGCGGTCACCGCGGCCCGGCGCACCGACGACCAGGTCCGCCTGAGCACGAGCAACGGCAGCGCCGGCGCCTTCGACTACGTCGTCCTCTGCGTGGGCGGCGACGGCCCCAAGGACGCCTACGGGCTCAGCAGCGCACCGGGGTTCATAGCGGACCCGTACCCGATGTCCCACCACCTCCGCGAGATCGGCACACGGGAGGACGTCGCCGTCATCGGCAGCGGCCTCACGGCCGTCGACATCATCCTCGCTCTGGCCGCGCAGGGCCATCAGGGACGGATCACCCTGCTCTCCCGTGGGGGCGTGCTCCCCGGCGTCCGGCAACGCCCCGTCACCTTCGAGCCCCGCCACCTCACCAAGGAGCGGATGCGCGCCCTCGCCCGCAGCGGCCGCGAGATGACCCTCGGGGAGTTCGCGGAGATCGTGGCGGCCGAACTGCGTGACGCCGGTGCGGACGTCGGCGCGGCCCACGCCGAGATCACCGACCTCGACAAGGAGGCGCCTGCGGACCGGCTGCGCCGTCAGTTCGCGGCCGTGGACTCACCGGACCCGGGACTGCGCATCCTCCAGCACGCCGTCCCCGACATCGGCCCCGACGTATGGCCGCAACTGCGGGAGGAGGACCGGGCGGAACTGCTCCGCTCCCACTACCGCACCATCATGAGCCTGTGCTGCCCCATGCCGCCGGCCAGCGCCTCCGTGCTGCTGGAACTGGAAGAAGCGGGCCAGCTGAGCATCCGCTCCGGACTGCGGAAGGTCGCGGAACGCTCCGGAGGGGGCTTCGAGATGCTCACCGCCGACGCGCCTCCCATCGTGGCGCACAAGGTCATCAACGCGGTCAACGCCTCCGAGGGCCGCGTCCCCACCGGCGCCCTGCCGCTGGTGACCACCCTGACCAGGGCCGGCGCCGCGAGCCTCCACCCCCACGGAGGGCTGCACCTCGCCCGACCGACCAGTCGGCTCATCACCGGGGACGTCGAGGATCCGCGGCTCTACGGCCTCGGCACCATCGGGGCGGGATCACTCTTCTTCACCTTCGGCCTCCCCTCCCTGGTGGACCGCGCCGAGGACATCGTCGCCGCCATCCTCCAGCACGCGGGCGACACCCAACCGGCCCGATCCGGGGACGTCCTGCTGCCCGCCTAGGCCGCCCCGTACCACTGCCGGAGCAGCACCCTTCTCCGTACCGCCGCCACGGCCCCGTCCAGAGAGAGGTAACCAGCATGACCACGATGACCGACAAGACCACCGAGCCCTCCGCGGAGTTCCTCGCCGATACCGCGACAGGACTGCCGATCCCCGGCGAACCGGTCTTCAGCAGCCCGGAGGAGACCCGTCGCCACCGCAAGCAACGGCTGGCCGCGGCGCTGCGCCTGTTCGGCAAGTACGGCTTCGGTGAGGGGATCTCGGGCCATATCTCAGTGCGTGATCCGGAACATCCCGACCAGTTCTGGGTCAACCCCTTCGGCGTGTCCTTCAAGCACGTGCGTGTGGCCGACCTGATCTGCGTGGACGCCAAGGGCCGCGTGGTGTACGGAAAGCACCGCGTCAACCCCAGTGCCTTCGTCATCCACTCCCAGATTCACGACCTCCACCCCGGCGCGACCGCCGCGGCACACGGCCACACCGCGCACTCCCGCGCCCTCGGTGCCCTGGGCCGCCTGCTGGAGCCCATCGACCAGGAGTCCGCCGCCTTCTACGGACGGCAGACCCTGTACGAAGCCTACGAGGGGCCGTCCGTCTCCCTGGAGCAGGGCCGCGACATCGCCGAGAACCTCGGGGACAACCGGGCCATCCTGCTACGCCACCACGGCCTGATCACGGTCGGCGGCTCCCTGGACGAGGCCGTGCACTGGTTCTTCACCTACGACAGCTGCGCCCAGGTCCAGCTTCTCGCCCTCGCGGCCGGCACCCCGAAGACATTCACCCACGAACAGGCCATGGCGGCGGGCGAGGGCTTCGGCGACGCCCAACTGGGCTGGTTCAGCTTCCAGTTGTTGTGGGACGAGATAGTCCGCGAGGAGCCCGACCTGCTGGACGAGTAAGCCGCCGTCGCCCCGCGCGGCACCGTTCTGTGCGGCCCGAACCGACACCGGCCCCGCGGGGCCACCTCCTCGTCACACCCTCGTGGAACGAAGAAGGAAGTTCTCCCATGAACACATCGCAGGACGCCCCGCCGCACGCCTGGCGGAGCCTGCCCGCCGCGCAGCAGCCCACCTGGCCCGACGAGCGGGCGCTCGGCGCCGTGCTCGACGACCTCACCACCGCACCTCCCCTCGTCTTCGCCGGTGAATGCGACCAACTCCGCTCTCGGCTGGCCGCCGTCGCACGTGGCGAGGCATTTCTCCTCCAGGGCGGCGACTGCGCGGAGACCTTCGACGCCGTCTCCGCCGACAGGGTCCGCAACCACGTCAAGACCCTGCTGCAGATGGCGGCCGTGCTCACCTACGCCACCTCCCTCCCGGTGGTCAAGGTCGGACGCATCGCCGGCCAGTACTCCAAACCGCGCTCGCAGCCCACGGAGCGGCGTGACGGCGTGGAACTCCCCGCCTACCGCGGCGACGCGGTCAACGGCCTGGAGTTCACACCGGAGAGCCGCACCCCCGACCCCGAGCGGCTCAGACGGATGTACCACGCCTCCGCCGCCACACTGAACATCGTCCGTGCCTTCACCACCGGCGGTTACGCCGATCTGCGCCAAGTGCACGACTGGAACCAGGACTTCGTCGCCAGCTCACCGGTCGGCGAGCGCTACGAGCGCCTGGCCCGCGAGATCGACCGGGCGCTCGCCTTCCTCAAGGCGTGCGGGGCGCAGCCGCGCGAGTTCGGCTCCACCGAGTTCTACTCCAGCCACGAGGCGCTGATACTCGACTACGAGGCGGCGCTCACCCGGCGCGACTCCCGCACCGGCCAGTGGTACGACGTCTCCGGCCACATGGTGTGGATCGGTGAGCGCACCCGTCAACTGGACGGTGCCCACATCGAGTTCGCCGCCAGGATCCGCAATCCCATCGCCGTGAAGCTCGGGCCGACCGTCACCGCGGACGAGGCACTGGCGCTCATCGACCGCCTCGACCCCGACCGGGAGCCGGGCCGGCTGTCCTTCGTCGCCAGGATGGGCGCGGACCGGGTCCGCGACGTACTGCCGGGCCTGGTGGAGAAGGTGACGGCGTCCGGGGCGCGGATCGCCTGGATCTGCGACCCCATGCACGGCAACACCTTCACCGCACCCAGCGGCCACAAGACCCGCAGCTTCGACGACGTCCTCGACGAGGTACGCGGCTTCTTCGAGGTCCACCGCGAGCTGGGCACCCACCCGGGCGGCATCCACGTCGAACTGACCGGCGAGAACGTCACCGAGTGCCTCGGCGGCGGGGCCGAGGTCCGCCTGGACGACCTTGCACACCGCTACGAGTCCGCCTGCGACCCGCGCCTCAACCGCTACCAGTCGCTCGACCTCGCGTTCCAGGTCGCCGATTTGTACCAGGAGCGCGTCGTGCCCCGGGACCTTCCGTGGCGGACCGTCGAAGCATGAAGACGGACCGGGAACGCCGATCTGGAGAGTGAGATGACAGTGCGCGCGATACGCGGCGCGATCCAGCTTGAACGGGACGACAGGAACCATCTGGTGGCGAGCACCAAGAACCTGCTGAAGGCGATGCTCGACGCCAACGGGTTGGAACGGCGGAACCTGATCAGTGTGGTTTTCACCGCCACGCCTGATCTGCGCAGCGAGTTCCCCGCAGTGGCCGCGCGGGAACTGGGGATCACCGACACCCCGCTGCTGTGCACCCGGGAGATCGACGTGGAGGGGGCACTGCCGCGCGTCGTACGCATCCTGGTGCACGCGGAGACCGACCGGCCCAAGAGCGATGTGCGACACGTCTATCTGGGCGGTGCCGCGACGCTGCGCACCGATCTCGCCGACGCGCTGGAGGAGACCCGATGATCCGTACGGCAGCGGTCGTGGGCACCGGCCTCATCGGCACCTCGGTGGCGCTCGCCCTGGCCCGCAGGGAAGTGGGCGTCCACCTGCTCGACGCGGACGAGTCGGCGGCCCGTACGGCCGCCGCGCTCGGCGCGGGAACCGTCGGTCCGCCCGCCGCCCCGGTGGACATCGCCGTGCTGGCCGTGCCGCCCGGCTGCGTCGGTGAGGTGCTCGCCGCACAGCAGGTGAAGGGGCTGGCCCGCAGCTACACCGATGTGGCCAGCGTCAAGGCCGGCCCGGAGCGGGACGCCCTGAAACTGGCCGACCCCTCCTGCTACATCGGTGGCCATCCCATGGCCGGACGCGAGCTGTCCGGGCCGCTGGCCGCCTCGGCGACCCTCTTCGAGGGCCGCTCCTGGGTGCTCACCCCCACCGGTGCCACCGGGACGGACACACTGAACCGGGCCCTGGAGGTGGTGGCGCTGTGCGCCGCGGTGCCGGTGGTCATGGAGAGCTTCGCCCATGACCGCGCGGTGGCCCTGGTCTCCCACGCCCCGCACCTCGTCGCCGCCCTGATGGCGGCGCGACTGGAGCACATGCCGGACGACGCGTCACATCTCGCGGGGCAGGGGCTGCGGGACGTCACCCGGATCGCCGGGGGCGACCCTCGGCTGTGGGGCGACATCCTGGACGGCAACGCCGGGGCTGTCGCGGACGTACTGGAGGCGCTCGCCGTGGATCTCGGCACGGCAGTGGCGGCGCTGCGGGGACTGGCCGGCGACGACGCCGACGCCCGCGCGGAGGGCATGGTGCGCGTCGCCGACCTGCTGGACCGCGGCAGGAGGGGGCGGGGACGCGTGGCCGGCAAGCACGGGCAGAAGCCGACCCGCTGCACTCCCGTGCATGTGCTCATCGGGGACCAGGCAGGCGAGCTGGCCCGACTGCTGGCGACCGTCGCCGACTTGGACGTCAACGTCGAGGAAGTGTCCATCGACCATTCCCCCGCCGAGCGCAGCGGGCTGGTGGAACTGGTCGTGGAGGCGTCCGCCGCCGCCCGTATGGCCCGGCGGCTCACGGAGTTCGGCTGGGCGGTGCAACGGCCCCAGCCCCGCGCCGACCCCACCCCGCAGGCAGTCGTGCCTCCGCCGAAGGCCGGGGCCGACCGGCGCCGGGTTCCGCTGGTGACCGGAACGGCCTGAGCGGCCCGGCAGCCGACGGTGGCCGGTGCCCGACCCACGGCTCCGGCACGAGGACAGCCGTACGCCTGGACAGCGGCCGTCCACAGCCCCGTCGTCCCTGCGGCGGCACCTGCCACTCACGACGGCCCCGGCCACCGACGACGAAGGAGGAACCGTGGGCGCATCGCGCCGGACGACCGCGGACGGCACCCAGGGCAGGGGACTGGTGGCGCACGTTCCCGGGTCGAAGAGCCTCACCAACCGGGCGCTGCTGCTGGCCGCCGCCGCCCGCGGCACGAGCGTGCTGCGGGCACCACTGGTCAGTGACGACACCCTCGCTGTCAAAGAGGCCCTGCGCATGCTGGGCGTCGACGTGGCGGCAGCCCCGGCCGACACCCACTGGAAGGTCACCGGCAGGCCCGGCGACCTCGCCGAGCGGGCCGAGATCTGGTGCGCGGACGCCGGCACCGCCGCCCGTTTCCTGCCCCCGTTCGCTTTGGCGGCGGGCAAGGGCGGCCGCTACACCTTCGACGGGTCCGCGCAGTTGCGGGCCCGCCCCATGCGCCCCTTGGCCGAGGCGCTCACCCGCCTGGGCGCCCGGGTGCTGACCGGGCCGGGCGGCGCTCTGCCACTGACCGTGAGCGGCGACGGACTGCACGGCGGGAGACTGGAGCTGGACTCCGGGCAGAGCAGCCAGTACCTCAGCGGGCTGCTCATGGCCGGGCCCCTGATGCGCAGCGCGCTGACCGTCGACATCCCCCGCCTCGTCAGCCGCCCCTACGTCGACATGACGCTGGCCCTGATGCGCGCCTTCGGCGCCCGCGTCGACGAGCCCACCCCCGAACGCGTCAAGGTCGTTCCCGGCGACTACAACGCCACCGACCTCGCCATCGAACCGGACGCCTCGACCGCGTCGTACTTCCTCGCCGCGGCCGCCGTGACCGGCAGCACCGTCACTGTCCCCGGCCTGGGCCGTGCCAGCCTCCAGGGCGACGTGGGGTTCGCGCGGGTGCTGGGAATGGCGGGCGCCGATGTCACCCTCGGCGAGGACACGGTCACCGTCACCGGCACGGGACGGCTGCGCGGAGGGTTCGAGGTCGACATGGGAGAGATCTCGGACACCTTCATGACACTGGCCGCCATCGCCCCGCTCGCCGACGCGCCCGTCACCATCACCGGCATCGGGCACGCGAGGCTGAAAGAGTCGGACCGGATCGGCGTGACGGCGGCGAACCTGCGCGCCTGCGGCATCGACGTGGACGAGGGCCCGGACCATGTCACCGTCCGGCCCGGGGCCCCGGCGCGTGCCCGGATCGCCTGCCACCGCGACCACCGTATCGCCATGTCCTTCGCCGTGCTGGCGCTCGGCAGCTCCACCCCGCTCGACCTCGACGACCCGGCCTGCGTGAGCAAGACCTTCCCGGGCTTCCACACCGAGATGCAGCGGCTCTTCCCCACCTACCCGATGAAGGAGCAGTGAGATCCGTGCTGAGCAGATTGCGGTGGCTGACCGCGGGGGAGTCGCACGGCCGCGCACTTGTGGCGACGTTGGAGGGGCTGCCCGCCGGTGTGCCGATCACCACGGAGACGGTGGCGGATCATCTGGCGAGGCGGCGGCTGGGGTACGGGCGTGGCGCGCGGATGAAGTTCGAGCGGGACGAGGTCACGTTCCTCGGCGGCGTCCGCCACGGTCTGACCCTCGGCTCCCCGGTCGCGATCATGATCGGCAACACCGAATGGCCGAAGTGGGAGCAGGTCATGGCCGCTGACCCGGTCGATCCGGAGGTCCTGGCAGATCTGGGCCGCAACGCGCCGTTGACCCGCCCCCGCCCCGGCCACGCGGACCTGGCCGGCATGCAGAAGTACGGCTTCGACGAGGCCCGTCCCGTTCTGGAGCGTGCGTCGGCGCGGGAGACCGCGGCCCGTGTCGCCCTCGGTGCCGTCGCCCGGTCGTACCTGAAGGAGACGACGGGTGTCGAGATCGTCTCTCATGTGGTGGAACTGGCCGATGTACAGGCCCCCTACGGCCTCCAACCGACCCCGGGGGACGTGGAGCGGCTGGACGCCGACCCGGTCCGCTGCCTGGACGCCGCCGCGTCGAAGGCGATGGTGGCGCGCATCGATCAGGCCCACCGGGACGGTGACACGCTGGGTGGTGTGGTCGAGGTCCTGGCCCATGGCGTCCCGGTCGGTCTGGGCTCGCATGTGCACTGGGACCGGCGCCTCGACGCCCGGCTGGCGGCCGCCCTGATGGGGATTCAGGCCATCAAGGGGGTCGAGGTGGGAGACGGTTTCGGGCTGGCTCGGACACCGGGGTCGAAGGCACACGACGAGATCGTGGCCGACGGGGGCGGGATCCGGCGGGCGTCGGGCCGCGCGGGCGGCACGGAGGGCGGTCTGAGCACGGGGGAGACGCTGCGGGTACGGGCGGCGATGAAGCCGATCGCGACCGTGCCCCGCGCTCTGCGGACGGTGGACGTGGTCACGCGTGAGGTGGCTCGGGCACATCACCAGCGGTCCGATGTGTGCGCGGTGCCGGCGGCGGGGATCGTCGCCGAGGCGATGGTCGCGCTGGTGCTGGCCGACGCGGTGGCGGAGAAGTTCGGTGGCGACAGCGGCACGGAAACCCGGCGCAATGTCCGCTCCTACCTCGATGCCCTGGCCATCCGGTGAGCGCACCGCTGGTCGTTCTGGTCGGCCCGATGGGCGTGGGCAAGTCCACGGTCGGGCAGCTGCTCGCCGAGCGTCTCGGAACGGTCTTCCGGGACACGGACGAGGACATCGTCACCGCGCAGGGCCGACCCATCACGGACATCTTCGCGGAGGACGGCGAAGCCGCCTTCCGTGTCCTCGAGAGGGAAGCCGTACGCCGAGCGCTCACCGAGCACGACGGTGTCCTCGCCCTCGGTGGCGGAGCGATCCTCGATCCGGCCACCCGCGCCCTGCTGACGGGGCTGCCCGTCGTCTACCTCTTGATGAGTGTCGAAGCAGCCGTCTTACGCACCGCCCCGCACGCCACGCGCCCTCTGCTGGCGGTCGACCCGCGCGGGCAGTGGCACGCACTCATGGAAGGGCGCCGGGCGTTGTACGAGGAGGTGGCGTGGGCGGTGGTGGCCACCGACGACCGTACGCCGGAGGACGTCGCCGAGGCGGTCGGTGACGTGCTGGGACGGCGGGCCCCGGGAGCGGTGAGGCAGTGAGCGCGGGCCGTCGGCGCCCATCCGGAGGGGCGGCTCAGCGCAGTCGGCGTACGCGGAGTACGAGGTCGTCCGTGTGGTGGGCGCCGGCTCCGCCGTCGGGTGCCTCGCGGGGGCGTTGCTCGTCCACCTCCACCTCCCAGTCGTCGTCGAGGAGTTCGGTGACCATGGAGGGCCAGACGTAGTCGGCCGGGTCGAAGCCGCTGTCGTCCGCCTGCCGGGTCTCCATGCCGGCGTGGTGGACGAGCAGCAGCACGCCGCCGGGTGCGACGGCCGCGAGCAGGGCGTGTTCGGCCTCGGCGTCGGGGGTGCGCAGCAGGGCCGGGTACTGCGCGGAGACCAGGTCGAAGGAGGCCGGCGGGAGCGCTGCCCGGGTGAGTTCGGCGTGCACCCAGTGGATGGCGACGCCGGCGTCCCGCGCGTGTCCGGCCGCGCGTTCCAGCGCCACGCCGGACACCTCGAGCGCGGTGACGTCCCAGCCGCGGCGTGCGAGCCAGAGCGCGTCCGCGCCCTCGCCGCAGCCGACGTCGAGGACTCGTCCGGGGGTGAGCGAGGCGGTCTCGGCCACGAGCGCGCCGTTGGGCCGGCCGCTCCAGAGCTGTTGCCGGTCGGCGTAGCGGCTGTCCCACTCCGCCCGCACCGCCGGGTCGCCGGTGTATCCGCCGGCGGGCGAAAGGGACTCGAACGCGGGCGGTCCTACTGCGGTGTCGTCGGTCATGACCCCACCGTCGCCCACCGCCTCCCGGACCGGCCACCGTTGTTGCCGGTCCGGCAAAACGGGCCGACGGGAGGCCGGAGTCGTCAGACCGATGGGGCGGGAGCAGGGCCGAGGTCGTCCGGCCGACCAGGACCCGCCATGGGCACGCGGACTCAGCCGGGAGGATGGGCCAGAGGCCGGGGCGGCACCGAGCCGGCGACGACCGCAACCGCCTGCCTCACCGTCTTCGCGCCGTACGGCCTGCGGGCGACGTACCACCACCTCACGCTCAGCGCCGCGATTCCCCGGCGGCTGGAGGCGGTCCGGACGCGCCGGCGCGGGCGGAGAAGTGGGGTGGCGGCGGGCCGCGTTCAAGCCTCGGCCGTGGGTACGACGACCCGTTCCGCCACCCTTCGCTGCGACTGTCCGACTACGTCCCGCGGCAGAACGCTCCACCAGGACGCGCGACCGACGTAGTGCCTCCGCCGCACCGGGCCGGGCCAGGCGTGGTGGTCATGTCGGCATGGGTGCGGTCCTGGGAGGTTCGGGGCGGGAGGCGGGCGGCGGCAGGAGGTCGATCAGGCTGGCCACGCCGTCGACCGTGAGGTGCGGGCGCTGGTCGGGCGGTAGTGCGGGGGAGCGGTCCGGCTGATGGATGCCGGTGGTCACCGCGATGCCGAGGGCGTCCGCGCGTCGGGCCATCGCCATCTCCAGTTCCGGGTCGTCCCCGACGACGGCGAGATCTCGCGGGGCGACCCCCAACCGTCGCGCCGCGCAGCGCAGGCCCGTCAGCGAGGGTTTCCCCACGATCTGTTCGGTGACGCCCGTGACGCTGCTGATCATGGCGCAGATGGCCCGGGACGTGCCCAGTGCTCTGCCGTCGGCGCTGGCGAAGAACACCGACTGCGAGCTGCTGTACAGGACGGCGCCGCCGAAGACGGCGTGGCAGGCCGCCTCCAGGTCGTCCATGGTGAACTCGCGGTACCAGCCCACCAGTACGGCATCCGCCTCCGGCCTGCCCCTGGGCTCGACGATCTCGATGCCGGCCCGCCTCAGCGGCTCCCTCAGGCCGTCGCCGCCGAGCACCAGCACGCTGCGGTGGCCCACGGCCAGGAAATGGTCGACGGCGCTGGTGGCGGGGGTGAGCATGGCCTCGTCGGGGAGGTCGAAGCCGATGCGGCGCAGGGCCCCGGCGTAGGCCTCGGGCGTGCGGGTGGTGCCGTTGGTGAACGTCACCCAGGGCAGGCCGCCCGCGGTCAGCGCGGCGGTGAGTTCCAGGGCGCCGGGCAGGGGCGTGAGCCCGTGGTTGCGTCGGTCGCCCAGGACGAGGGTGCCGTCCATGTCGAAGACGACGCCGCGGACGGCCCGCAGCCGGTCGGTCGAGGCGGCGGTCTCGTCAGCCGTTTCGGCGGTCACGGTGCAGCTCCAGTCGGAAGTCGGGCCGGTCCAGGACCAGTTCGGGGGTCGCCGGGCGGCTCCGCAGGCCACCCAGCAGGTCGAGCACCGGTGTCACGTCGGGGTTGTAGTGGCGCCGCGCAGGGCCGGCCGCCACCATGGCGTCCACCTGCTCGGCGGGCATGGTGGCCCGCAGGAGCAGCTCCTCGTCGCCGATGCCGCGCGGGAAGCGGCGGCGCAGTTCGGCGACGGTGGGCGGCGGCGGTTCCCCGGCCAGCTCCCGGGCCCGCGGCCGGCCCAGGATGCGGTCGGCGACCTCCGGGTCCACGGGTGCGGTGGGTCTGCCGAAGCTGCCGAGCACGTACCGGATGACCTGGTCGGAGACGTTCTCGTAGCGCTCGGCGCCGATGACGTTGTAGAGCGCCTGGGTGCACACCATCTGCGGGAAGGGGGTGACCATGATGGGGTGGCCGAGTTCCGCGCGGACCCGGGTCACCTCCTCGACGACCGCGTCGAAGCGGTCACTGAAGCCCAGTTCGTCGAGCTGCCGCCGCAGGGTGGTCATCACCCCGCCGGCCACCTGGTGGCGCATGAACGCGGCGTCGTAGTCCCGGGGGCCGCCCACGGGCAGTCCCTCGGCCGCGGCCATGCGGTGGAAGTAGTCCGCGACCACGCCCAGCAGCCGGTCGTCGATGTCCACGCTGTGGCCGAGCTCGCGCAGATTGGCCACGACCTGCTGGGCGTTGGGCAGGGACGTGCCGCCCGCGAGGGCCCCGCAGGCGACCTGAAGGGCCCGCACTCCCAGGTCGGCGGCCCTGAGGTAGGTCAGGCCGGGCAGTCCGATCGTGCAGTGGGAGTGCAGTTCGAGCGGTGTGCCGGCGAGGTTTCCCAGGACGGCCGGGATCAGGGTGGCGGCGCGTTCCGGGGTCAGCAGGCCGCCGGGGTCCTTGATGTAGACCCGGTCGACGTCCGGGCAGGCCGCCAGCTGCGCGGCGAGCGCACCGTAGTGGGCGTCGTCGTGCACCTCGCTGACGGTGAAGGTCAGCGCACCGACGATCTCCGTGGCGCCGGCCGCGCGAATCATACGGGCGGACTGGCGTACGGCGTCCATGTCGTGCATCGGGTCCAGGACGACGTACCGGGAGATGCCCGCCACCACCAGCCGGTCGTAGACCAGCTGCATGAACTCGGGATGGGCCACCTCCCAGGAGATGAACCGCAGCCCGGTGCCGATGAACTGCAAGGGGGTGTTCGGCATCGCGCGGTGCGTCAGCCGTATCCGCTCCCACGGGTCCTCGCGATGGGTGCGCACCGCCATGCCCATATGGGTGCTGGAGGTGTAGTCGAGAGCGCGGAAGCCGACCCGGTCCAGGACCGGCGCGATCTGGAGGATCTTGCCGGTGTCGAGTCCGGTGGCGCTCCACAGGCTCTGGTTGCCGTCGCGCAGGGACACGTCGACGAGCTCGATGTCAGCCACGGCTGCTCCCCACCGGACGGTCGCGCAGGAAACGGGTGAACCAGGCGGTGTCCACTCCGCCCTCCGCGAACTCGGCCTCCGCCAGCACCTCCTGGTGCATCGGGATGTTGGTGCCGACCCCGTGCACCGCGCACCGCGCGAGGGCGGAGCGCAGCCGCGTCAGGGCGTCGGCGCGGTCGCGGCCGTGGACGATCAGCTTCGCCAGCAGCGAGTCGTAGTACGGCGGCACGGTGGCGCCCGCCTGGAGATGGGTGTCGACGCGGATGCCGTCACCGAGCGGCCAGACCGCCTCGGTCACGGTGCCGGGGCTCGGCCGGAAGTCGTGGGCCCAGTCCTCGGCGTTGATCCGGCACTCGACGGCATGCCCGGTGAAGGACACGTCGGCCTGGCCGAAGGAGAGCGATCGCCCTTCGGCGACGGCGAGTTGCTCGGCGACGAGGTCGAGGCCGGTGACGGCCTCGGTGACCGGGTGCTCGACCTGGATGCGGGCGTTCATCTCCAGGAAGTAGAAGGTGCCCCGGTCGACGTCGACGAGGAACTCGACGGTGCCCAGGCCCCGGTACTCCAGGTGCTTGCCGAGGGCCACCGCGGCGCGGTGCATCTCCTCGCGCAGCGCCGGGTCGAGGGCGGGCGCGGGCGCCTCCTCGATGAGCTTCTGGTAGCGCCGCTGCACGGAGCAGTCCCGGGTGCCGAGGTGGACGACGCTCTCGCCGTCCGCGACGAGCTGCACCTCCACGTGCCGCCCGGTCGCGACGAAGCGTTCGAGATAGACGCGGGGGTCACCGAAGGCGGCGCCCGCCTCGGCGACGGCCAGATCGACGGTGGCGGCCAGGTCGGCCGGATCGTGCACCTGCTTCATGCCCCGGCCGCCCCCGCCGCCGACCGCCTTGATCAGCAGGGGGAAACCGATCTCCGCGGCGAGCCGCGCCGCGTCGGCGGTGTCCTCCAGCGGGCCGCCTGGCACCACCGGCAGCCCGGCCGCGACAGCATGCCGACGGGCCTCCAACTTGTCTCCCACGGCGGCGAGTTGCTCCACGGTGGGGCCGATGAACACGAGGCCCGCCTCGGCGCAGGCCCGGGCGAGCCGCTGGTTCTCGGAGAGGAAGCCGTAGCCGGGGTGGACGGCGTCGACGCCGGCGGCCTTCGCCGCCGAGAGCACGGCGTCCACGTCGAGGTAGCTGGCCGAGGGCGGGGGAGGGCCGAGGCGCACCACCAGGTCGGCCGTCCTCGCCGGTACGGAGTCGAGATCGGCGTCGGACGCCGCAAGCACCGTCTCGATACCGAGCCGCCGGCACGTACGGATGATACGCAGGGCGATCTCGCCCCGATTGGCGATCAGGACACGTCGCAGGATCACGGCGCCGCTCCCGTCGCCCGGGTGTCGACGAACATCAGCACGGCACCCTGCTCGGCGAACTCGCCGTCCCCCAGGGGGATTTCGGCCACCGTGCCGGCCGCCCCCGCGTACACGGAGTTCATCAGCTTCATCGTCTCGACGATCCCCACGACCGTGGTCTCGGTGACCTCGTCCCCGATCTCCACGAAGGGGGCCGCGCCCGGTTTCGGCGCCCGGTAGAAGGCGCCGGGCAAGGGTGTACGGACCTCGGTCAGGCCCTCGCGGGCGGCTCCGGTCCGCTGCCCCGAAGCGGTCTCGTCATGAACCGGGGCTGCGTCGCGGCCGTCGAGCACCACCGGCTCGGCCGTCGTCCGCGCCGACTGGGTCCACTCGCCGTCGTCGTCGCGGCGCAGGGACAGCTCGAAGCGGCCGGTGCGCAGATGGAGGCGGTCGACCTCCATGCCGTCGATGATCCGCAGGATGTCCTGGACGTCCTCGGCGCCGAGGCTCACCTCGTGCCCCCGCCGGAGCCCGAGCCGCCGAGCAGCGCCATCACGTGATCGAACGCCCTGGCCTTCGGCGCGGCCGTCGGGGCTTTCTCCCGGCTCGCCCAGACGGTCTCGGGGCGGCTCTGCAGCAGGAAGACGTTGTGGCCGGGGACGAGGTTGCGGGAGATCGCCCACTCGATGTCCTGCGGTGCCCCGTAGTGGGACTCGACCTGCCGGCCGAGCCGTACGAGTGCGTGGATCTCCTCGTCGGACAGGCACGGTTCGTCGCGGAGGTACTCCGGTACGTCCTCCTCCAGCACCCCGGAGCCGCTCGGGTCCATCCGGTGCTGTCGCAGCTTCGTCGAGACGGTGCGGGAGCAGATGTCCCCGGTGACCTTGCCGACCACGTACTTGTCGGGGGTCACCTCACCGCTGACCAGTGCCGACCCCAGACCCCAGGAGCCTTCCAGGGCCACCACCGAGCGGTCCCCGGTGAGCGGGCTGCGGGTGAACATGACGCCGGCGCAGCGCGGGTCGATCATGCGCTGAACCACGACGGCCATGGCGAGGTCGTGCTCCGGCAGGCCGAGCCGCCGCCGGTAGCTGACCGACTCGACGCTGTAGAGGCTGGCCCAGCAGCGGCGGACGTGCTCGACGAGGGAGTCCTCGCCGCGCACCCACAGATAGGTGTCCTGCAGACCGGCGAAGCTGGCGTCCTCCGCGTCCTCGCTGGTGGCGCTGGACCGTACGGCGACCGGGGCGGGCGTGCCCGGGGTGTCGGACTCGCCGTCCAGGCTTCGGTAGTGCTCGCGGATCGCCGCCGCCACCTCCTCGGGCATGGCGGCCGCCTCGATCCGCTCCCGGACGGGCGTGGCCACGCGGGTGATCGCCTCCGTGTCGTCGGGGTCCAGCGCCTCGACGGCGGCGCGGATCTCCTCGCCCGGGTCGAGAGCGGCGAGGAAGGCCTCGAAGGCCGCGGTGGTGACGACGTAGCCGGGCGGTACGGGCGCACCGGCGAAGGTGAGTTCGCCGAGGCTCGCGCCCTTGCCGCCGACCGTGGGCCGGTCGGTCAGCCGGAGCCCGGTGAACGGGCGGACATGGGGTGAGGTGTTCATGAGGGTGCTCCGCCCGCTCGGTCGAGGATGGTGACGATGCCGCGGTCGCCGTCCACGCGCAGCCGCTGTCCGGTGGTGATCCGCTTGGTGGCGTGGCCGGTGCCGACGACGGCGGGCAGCCCGTACTCACGGGCCACGATCGCCGCGTGCGACATGGTCCCGCCGATGTCCGAGACGGCGGCCGCGATCTTGCCGAAGACCGGGCCCCAGCTGGGCGCGGTCACCGGACAGACCAGCACCTCGCCCTCCCGGACCTGGCCGATGTCGTTGGCGCTGAGCAGCACCCGGGCGGTGCCCTCGACGACGCCCGGCGAGGCGGCGAAGCCGCGCACCTCGTGATCGCCGTTCGCGGTCGGTGTGGACCAGGCCTGGATCGTCTCGGCGGTGATGCCCCACAGCATGCGGACCGCAGGGTCGTTGAGCGCCTCGGGGACGGGGCCCAGCGCGGGCGGCGGGGACCAGCCCGCGAGCGCGTCCAGCATCCGTCTGCGTTCGGCGACGGTCTCGCGCACATGGGCGGTGCCCACCGGCTCGCTGCCGGCCGCCCAGGCGAGCATCACGTCCGTCAGGGCCTGCCCGACCTCGGTGTGGCTCAGCTGGAAGACGTCCTCGACGTCGGCCAGGACACCCCGGTCGCGCAGCAGTTCGCCGAACTCCCGTACCTTCCCGTAGAACTTCGTGGTGAAGTAGTGCTCGCAGTAGAAGTTGTGGTCCTCGATGAAGGGGAACACGGCCCTGGCCAGGCCGAGCATCTGGTCGAAGGCCGCCCGCTCGTCCTCGCCGGACAGCAGGGAGCGGTACTCCTGGGCGATGCGTTCGCGCTCCGCTCGGAGCTGCTCGGTCGGCCGGTCCAGCAGTTCGCCGCGCCGCGCCTGGTCGACGTAGCCGGGCAGCGCCGCGAACGGCACCGTGAGGTCGTCGTTCCAGCTGCGGTGGTGGTGGTAGAAACCGGCGCCGGTCGACATGTTGAACCAGGGCTCGCGGGCGGCGTCCAGGGCCTCCAGCCAGCGTCGGCCGCCGTCCCCACGGGCGGCGAGCGCGGCCAGCACCTTGTCCGGCTCGCAGCCCTCGACGAAGAGGTCGTCGACGCCGTGCTCGACCGCCAGCTTCGCCAGCTTCCTCAGCTCGTCGTCCGGGCGGTAGAGGATGACGTCGATCCCGGCGACCATACGGGCCACGTCCTGGTCGGGTATCTCCGGGAACGACGTCTTGCAGAACTCGAAGAACACCACGTAGGCGCCGTAGCCGAGCATCAGGAACTCGGAGTGGTGGTGCCACATCTTGGAGTACAGGTCGATCAGCCGGTGGTAGTTCTCGCGGACGTAGTGGTTCTGGGCCACGCCCTTGGCCTCGAACACGACCTCCGGGTCCTCGAACTCCGGCAGCCGGGGCACCTCGATCCGCTGCACCTCGTCGATCAGTGCGGTGATGCGGGTGACCCAGCCCTGGTAGAGCTCGTCCCAGTTCTCGTAGTAGTGACCGGCCCGCTCGCTGAACACCGCGAGCCTGCGCTGGATCTCCTCCGGGTCGGTGACCGGGTTGGCCGTGATGTAGACCCGGCCGTTGACGATGCGGTGCTCGATGCCGAGCGTGGTGGGGAAGACGAACAGGCGCGCGGTGTTGGCGCCCAGCGCGGTGTAGGGGGCCTCGGCCGTGACGGCGTCGAACGCGGGCATCGGCTCGGGGAAGTGCATCGCGTTGTAGAACCAGAACCGCTGGTCGTCCCCGGGCTGGAACCGGGTGTAGTACGGGTACATCGAGGCCCAGTCCTCGGCGCCCGCCACCTCGGTCAGTTCCGAGGGCAGGGGGAAGCGGGGGGCAGGTCCGGCATCGTTCACGGTGCTCTCCAAGGGTGCGGCTCGAGCGGGAGGAGGAGGCGGCTCAGACAGAGGAGGCGGCTCGGACAGCGGCGGTGGCCAGGGGGTAGTCGCGTTGGGTACGGGCGTAGTCGGCGAGGGCGTCGAGGGCACGGGGGTCGGCGACCGCGCTGCGGTCGGCCGCCTGCTCGACGGGGGTGCCGAGCAGGATCCGGCGTGCCGGTACCTCGAGCTTCTTGCCGGTCAGGGTGGTGGGGACCGAGGGGACCTGGATGATCCGGTCCGGTACGTGCCGGGGGCTGTACTCCCGGCGGAGGCGGGCACGGATCGTCCGCTCCAGCCCCGCGTCGAGGGTCTCGCCGTCGGGCAGGGCGACGAACAGCGGCATGAAGAACCTCTCGTCCGGCAGGTCGAGGCTGACCACCAGGGCTCCGACGACCCGGTCGAGGGCTTCGACGACCCGGTAGATCTCCGCGGTGCCGATACGCACGCCCTGCCGGTTGAGCGTGGCGTCGGAGCGGCCGAGGACGAAGCAACCGCCGCGCGCGTTGACCTTGAAGAAGTCGCCGTGCCGCCAGACACCGGGGAAGTCCTCGAAGTACGTACGCCGGTACCGCTCGTCCCCGTCCGGGCCCCAGAACGTCACCGGCATGGACGGCAGCGGCTCCGTGATCACCAGCTCGCCGACCTCGTCCACGACCCGGCGGCCCGTCTCGTCGTAGGCGTACGCGGCCACCCCCAGCGAGCGGGCCTGCATCTCTCCGGCGCGGACGGGCAGGGTGGGCACCCCGCCGACGAAGCCGGTGCAGCAGTCGGTGCCGCCGCTGCCGGTGGCGACCCACAGGTCCGGCTTGACGTTGCCGTAGAACCAGGCGGTGCACTGGGGCGAGACGGGGGAGCCGGCCGGCATGACCGTGCGCAGGGCGGACAGGTCGTAGCGTTCGCCAGGCACGATGCAGGCCCTGGTCATGAGGTCGACGTAGGCGGGGCTGGCGCCGAAGAAGGTGGTCCGGGTGTCCTGCGCGATCCGCCAGAGGACGTCCGGCTCCGGATGGGCGGGGTTGCCGTCGTAGAGCACGGGGCAGGCGCCGACCAGCAGGGAGCTGATCAGGAAGTTCCACATCATCCAGCCGGTGGTGGTGAAGAACAGCGGCCGGTCGCCCTCGCGCAGGTCCATGTGGAAGGTCTGCAGCTTCAGCTGTTCGAGCAGGATGCCCCCGTGTCCGTGCACGATCGCCTTGGGCAGGCCCGTCGTACCGGAGGAGAACAGCACCCACAGCGGATGGTCGAAAGGGACGTGCTCGAAGACGAAGTCCTCGGCGGCGACGGGCGGATGGTCGAGGGCCTCGTCCCACCGCAGGCCGCCGGGCATCAGCGGCCAGTCGTCCCCGTCGTGGAGGACGGGCAGCTGGATCACGCGCTCCAGACCGGGGAGCGCGTCGGCGATGCGCCGCACCTCGTCCCGGCGGTCGAACGCCTTGCCGCCGTAGCGGTAGCCGTCGACGCAGAAGAGGACCTTCGGGCGGAGCTGGCCGAACCGGTCGACGACGCCTCGCGACCCGAAGTCGGGGGAGGCGCTCGCCCATACGGCGCCGACGGCCGTCGTCGCGAGCATCGCGATCGCGGCCTGGGGCACGTTCGGCAGATATCCGCAGACCCGGTCGCCGGGGCGTACGCCGAACTCCCGCAGCCGCGTCGCCAGGACCCGCACCTGGCCCGCGAGGTCCTCCCATGGAAAACCGGCGGGAGCGGCGTTCTCCGAGCCGAACACCACGGCGTCGGTACCCGGCCGTTCATGGCGCAGGACGTGCTCGGCGTAGTTCAGCCGGGCCCCGGGGAACCAGCGGGCACCGGGCATGTCCCGGCCGTCGAGCACCGAGGTGTACGGGGTCGTGGACCGGATGCCGAAGTAGTCCCACAGGGCACCCCAGAATCCCTCCACGTCGGTGACGGACCAGGTCCACAGCGCGTCGTAGCCGTCGAACCGCAGTCCCCGTTCCCGGGTCAGCCAGTCCGCGAACCGCGTCAGATTGGCCTCGGCGATCCGCTCGGCGTCAGGCGTCCACAGCAGTCCGCCTTCGGCCACGGCCGGCCCGTGGACCTCGCCGGGGCCCGGATCAGTGGCAGGGGAACCCCCTGCTGCCTCGACGGCCATGTCGCCTCCTCGCGTCGTTGGAGGAACGGTCCCCGACGAGTCGTGACGCGAGCAACAGTTGCCTGCCGGCGTTTCACCTGGTGAAATCCTCTCCCCGACTCCGCAGGTGAGGGAGGTCTCGTGCGGCAGTACCAGGTGAAGACGATCGGCTCTCTGGAGCGCGGCCTGCGCGTGCTGAAGGCCCTGGAGGAGATGCGCGCCGCGAGCCTGCACGACCTGCACCAGGTCACCGGCATCCCCAAGGCCACTCTGATCCGCATCCTCCACACCTGCAACCAGGAGGGCCTGGTCTGGCAGCGGCTCGCCGACGGGGCGTTCGTCGCGAGCCTCCGCCCGCAGCGGGCCCCCTACAACGACGCCGAGTGGCTCGGCGAGTTGGCGTCCCCGGTCCTGGAGGAGCTGTGCGAGCGCGTCATGTGGCCGTCGGTGCTGACCGTGCCGCGCCTGGACTACATGGAGACGATCGACACGAACAGCCCGAAGGCGTACTTCGACGAGGTGGTCCCCGTCGCGCCCATCGGCTTCCGCTCCCACATGCTGCTCGGCGCCTCGGGCCGGTCCTACATCTCCTTCTGCGCCGAGCGGGAGCGGGAGGCGGTGCTGCGCCGCCTGCGCGAACACGACGCTCCCGGCAACGCGTACGCCCACGACCCGGGCTGGCTGCGGCGCCTGCTCACGACCACCCGGTCCCGGGGCTACAGCGTGCGCGCACCCGAGTACGACGTGGACGGCCGCAACTCGATCGCCGTGCCGATCCGTCTGCACGGGGAGGTCCTGGGCTGCGTCAACATGACCTGGCGCAAGACGGTCATGTCGGCGCAGGAGGCGGCACGGCGCCACCTCGACGACCTCCAGGCCGCGGTGCACCGGATCGAGGAGCGGGCTGCGGCGTCCGCCTCCCCGCGCCGACACGGGCCCACCGCCGACGACATCTGAGACCGGCCAGGGAGTCCGCATTCCGTCCCCGGCCCCGCGGGGGGCAACTGGTGGGTCTATGCGGCGGGCCCCTGCGGAGCAGCCGAGCGGTGGCCTCCGCGGTATTCGCGCGGGCTGACGCCGTGGCGGCTCCTGAAGGCGCGCGTGAAGTGCGAGGCGTCCTTGAAGCCGACCGCGTAGGCGATGTCCGTGACGCTCCGGTCCGCCCGGGCCGGGTCGGCGAGCAGCCTGGCGGCCATGTGGAGGCGCTGTCGCAGGATCCAGCGGGACGGTGAGGTGCCCTCGGTCCGGAAGATCGCGTGGAGGTAGCGGACCGAGATGCCCAGCGCCCCGGCGATCACGGCCGGCGACAGATCGGGGTCGGCGATGTGGTCGGTGATGAACCGGCGCGCCCGGCCCATATGGACCGCTCCGGGAGCGTGCGACCCGCCTGCCGCGGGAGGCCGGTCGGACAGGGCCGTGGCGAGCAGTTCCAGCAGCGTGGCGCCGATCCGGGCACTCGTGTCGGGAGCCAGACCGCGCGCGTGGACGGTCAGCGAGTGGAGGAAGGGCGCGATGAGCGCGCCCGCGCCCCGGTCGCCCGGCACCTGGGTCGCCATCGTGTCCCGCACCAGCGGGCAGTGTGCCGCGAACAGCGGCCGGGGGACTTTCAGTACGAGGAGTTCGAACGGGTCCAGGCAGACGATCCGACAGGGCAACGCGCTGTCGTAGACGGTGAGGTCACCTGGGCGCAGCAGCGCCTCGCGTCCCTGCTGGGCGACGGTGACGCGCCCCTGGACGGCCAGGTTCACCAGCAGGTCGTCCTCACCGGACCTGCGGATCAAGGTGGGGGAGCGGAACACCGTATGCGGGTCCGAGACCACCCGTGCGACCCCTACGCCGCCGACCGTCTCCGCCGTGACCTGGCCCAGAAAGCCGGCGGACGGCGGCCGCGGCACGTCCATCTCGTACGCGACGAACGTCGTGCAGACGACCTCGCGCCAGTAGTCCAGCTGCGCGCGGCTGTCGAGCGGCGCCGTGGAGAAACTGAGCGTCATGCCGGTGCCACCTCGCCTCGCACCTCAAAGAAGACCCTGCCGTGGGTGCGCTCAGGTTCAAGTAACCGTGCGGCCTCAGTCAAGCCCTCGCCGCGGGCCGGACCGTACGGTCGCACCCACACACCACCAGGCAAGGAGGCACGGTGACATGACCGCATCCGAAGAGATCATGGCGCAGTACGTCGCGACCGAGGCACGCGTGGACCGCATGCGGGACAAGTACGCCCTGGAGGAGGGGTACATCAGCGAGGACAGCAGCCCCTGGGTGCCGTTCGTGCCCAACGTGTTCATCAAGCACCTCACCTTCGACGTGCGCGGCAGCAGCGCCGCCAACGTGCTGTGGGTGCAGGAGGGCGGCACGCTCGGCCGCCACCGTCACCGCGGCCCGGTCTCCGGCTACGTGCTCGAAGGCAGCTGGCGCTACCTGGAGTACGACTGGGTCGGCAGACCCGGGGACTTCGTCCGGGAGAGCCCGGGGCGCAGTCACACCCTCTACTCCGAGCACGGCATGAAGACGATGTTCTGGCTCGACGGCCCGCTGGACTTCCTCGACGAGCAGGACCGGGTGATGGAGACGGTCGACGTGTTCTGGTTCATCGACCACTACGAGACCTACTGCCGGGAGAACGGTCTGAAGATCAACGAACGGCTCTACCTCTGACGCCGTCGATCACACGCACTGTCCACCGCGGGCACCCGGGCCGGAGCCGGAGCGCACGCCGGTGACCTGGCCTATCACGGCGTTTATCGAAAGTGTTTACGAGCGGTCGGCGGGTCGCTCCGATACGGTGCGGCCATGGCGAACTTTGTGCTGATCGCAGGTGCGCGACTCGGATCGTGGGCGTGGGACGACGTGGTGCCGCATCTGCGTGCGGCCGGCCATGACGTCCACCCGCTGACGCTGTCCGGCCTCGCCGAGAAGCAAGGTGTACCGGCTGGTCAGCAGACGCACGTGCAGGACATCATTGATGAGGTCGAGCGCCGGGACCTGCGTGAAGTCGTCCTGGTGGGCCACAGCTACGCGGGTGTCCCGAGCGGTCAGGCCGCCGGGCGCATCGGCGACCGGCTGGCGCACATGGTCTTCCTCGACTCCAGTGTTCCGGCCGATGGTGAACCGTTCGTCTCCGCCTGGCCGGACGGCGGGGCGACGGTGAGGGCATCGATCGCCGAGAACGGAGGATTCTGGCCGGTCGCGCCCGCGACCCACTTCGAGGGCCACGGTCTCACCGATGAGCAGATCGCACGGATCGTGGGCGGTGCGACGCCGCACCCGGGCGCCACGCTGACCGAACCCGCCGTGCTGGAAAGTCCGCTCGGCGACCTCCCGGCGACCTACGTCAAGTGCACGCTCGGTGACCCCGAGCCGACCGACGACGTAGCCGAGCTGCTGACCAGTAGGCACTGGCGGCTGATCGAGATGGACACCGGCCACTGGCCTATGTTCTCCCAGCCGCGCGAACTGGCGCGGGTCCTCCTCGACATAGCCGGGGCGTGACCGCGGGTCCGTGCTTGCGGACCCCTTGCGGACCCCTTGCGGACCGCGAGTTCGTCGTTCCGCGTGGCCACGGCCCGGTGCCCTGGGAGGCGATCGCTGCCGCACTCGGCGGATCCCGCGCCGCCGCAGGTGAGCGCGGTTCTTCCGGGAGGCGTACGCCCTGTCCTCCGCGCACGCGATCTGGCTGGGTGCGCGGCCTGCCCGGCGCAAGACGCGGGACACGGACCTTGTTCAGGACCGGTGGGGGAGGTCCCGCCACGGGACGCCGGTGCGAACCCGAAGCCGTATCCCGTCGGTCAACCCCAGGGGCGACCTGGGCGCCTCTACCGGGACTTCGCCCACTCCGTCGGCCTGATCGTCCTCGGCCGGGTGGCCGTGCTCGGCTTCTGTAGGCGAGTCCTCAGCCGGCGCCACCAAGGCTCCGGATCGTCCGGTCGCACAGGTGCGTCCGGCAGTGCCGAGAAGACGTCCGCCTCCGCGTGCCAGGCGTGGAACACGCCACGGAACATCGGGTGCGGCTCATGCGGTGCGGGGCCCCTTGCTGAAGCCACGGTGCTCTCCTTCGCTATGCCGTTACCGTTAACGTGACCGTTAACGGAATTCTGACCCACGGCGCGGGAATCCGTCAACGCCCGCCGCCGCACGGGCGATGGCGCGGCGGGCCGGTGAACCTGATTCACTGGGACGCAAGGCGGCACTGGAAAAGAAGTGAGTGGGCGGCGTGGCCGGACAGCGGGACAAGGAAGACCAGCGGGGGCGGGGCGTGAGAACCGCCAAGCGCGTCACGCTCCGCGATGTGGCACAGGCGGCGGGCGTGTCCCATCAGACCGTCTCCCGGGCGATCAACGGCAAGGGGGAGATCGACCCGGCGACGCAGCGACGCGTGCTCGATGTCGCGAAGCAACTGCGGTACCGGCCCAGCCGGTTCGGCCGCGGGCTGGCCCGCCAGGACGTCGTCTCCGTCGGGCTCATCGTCCCCGACGTGGTCAACCCCTTCTTCCCGGAGTTCGTGGCCGGGGTCATCGCGGCCGCAGACGAACGCGACTGGCAGGTGCTCGTGGCCAGCGCCGAGAACGACCGCTCCCGGGAGCTCGCCCTGGTCCGCTCACTCGGCCAGCAGGTGGACGCCCTCGTCGGCTACCTCAGCCATTCCGACGCGGAGCTCGAGCCGTACGTCGGCACCGTGCCGCTGGTCGTGGTCGACCGCGGGCTGGACTCCTCGCACCACGCGTTGGTCCACGTCGACACCGAGGCCGGGATCCGTGCCGGGATGCGGCACCTCATCGACCGGGGCCACCGCCGGATCGGCTTGATCGACTGCGAGTGCCTGAGCGCCCCGATGGTCCGGCACCGCACCTTCCTCGAAGTCGCCGGCGACCATGGCCTGCCGGTCGACGAGGGCTGCATCGTCATGGGAGAGCAGTCCCCGGACGGGGGCGCCGCCGCGTTCGAGGCACTGCGCGCCGAGCGCCCCGACCTCACGGCCGTGGTCGCCTTCAACGACCTCGTCGCGATCGGCGCGTTGCGGGCCGCCCGCCGGATCGGCGTCCGCGTACCGGACGACTGCGCACTCGTCGGCTATGACGGGCTGAGCGTCGTCGATCTGATCGACCCGCCACTGACGACCCTCCACCTCGACAAGCGTCGACTGGGCGAGCTGGCCATCCACCAGGTCGAGCAGCTCCTGGCGGGCGAACTGCCGCCCCCCATCGTCCTGGAACCGAGCCTGCGAGTCCGCGGGACGACATGACCCGCCCGCCCACCGGGCGACGTCGAGACGGGGCCGGCCACGACAGCCGCCCCGCTCCACAGGAGCGCGGCGACAGCGACGCACTACGGTTGCCTTCCCAGGACCCCGTCCGCAGAGCTCATCGGAGTGCGCATGTCAGCAGAAGCCGTGCCGAGCAGCTCCGTGACCCGGACACTTCCCCAGGACTCTCCGCCACAGGGCTCTCCAGCCTTGGGCTCTCAGACCCGCGACGAAGCCGAAGCCGTGCGTGGGGCCGCCGTGCCGGCCGAGGCCGTCGCCCCGCTCATGCGCGGGATCGGCGTACTGCTGCGGCTCAGTGAGGCGGACGGAGCGCTGAGCCTGAGCGGGCTGGAGCGGGCCACCGGTCTGGCGCGCTCCACGGTGGACCGGATCACCGCGACCCTCGCCCACATGGGCTACCTGCGTCTGGACGGCAGGGACGCGGTCCTCGCCCCACGGCTCATGGAACTGGGCAACGCCTACCTCTCGGCGCTGCGGCTGCCCCGCCTGCTCGACGCCCACGCCGACGCCCTCGCGGACGAACTCGACGAGTCGGTGTCCCTCGCGGTGGGCGACGGCGACGGCATCCGCTTCATCCACCAGGCCACCCGCCGCCGGGCGATGTCGTTGAGCTTCCGCATCGGAGACCTGCTGCCCTCCGAACGAACCGCGCCCGGCCCGCTGTTCGCGACCGAGTGGGAGGAGCCGGAGTGGGCGCGGTGGCGCGAACGCCGGGCGGCCGACCCGTACGACCACCGGTTTCCGGCCGTGCCGCCGCGCACGGACGGGCCGTCCGACGAGGACTTCGAGGAGCGCACCCGCGAGGCACGCCTGACGGGCTGGGCCCTGGACGACCAGCTCATCGAACCCGGCCTGGTCGCGATCGCCCTGCCGGTCCGGGACGTACGGGGTCTCGCGGATCTGCGCGGCGCCCCGCTCCCCGGACGGCGGGCGGCGGGTGACGTGCGCCCCTCGGACGCCGGCATCGCCTGTGTCGCCAGTGTCGTGAGCCATACCAGTCGGCACACGGCGGCCTCGCTCCGCGACACGCTGCTGCCGCGGCTGCGGGCGACGGTGGACGCGATGGAACGGGAGTTGCGGGAAGCACCCGAGCCCGAGGGCCGGCACACCCCTTCGGATCTCGCCGTGTGGACGGGTGCCTCCAAGCAGGAACTGGGACAGGGCTTCATCGAGTCGCTGGCCCGGGGGCTGACCGTGCTGACCGCTTTCGAGGAGGGCAGGGCCGCACTGACGCTCAGCGAGGTGGCGCAGGCCACCGGACTGGCGCGGGCCACCGCGCGCCGGGCCCTGATCACCCTGGAGCACCTCGGGTACGTCACCGCACGCGACCGCACGTTCAGCCCCACCCCGCGCGTCCTCGCGCTGGGCTTCCCTCCCCTGTCCCGTACGACCCTGTCCCGCATCGCCCAGCCGCATCTCGCCGACCTCGCCGGACGGATCCACGACTCGACGGCGCTGGCGGTGCTCGTCGGTGAGGACATCCAGTTCTTGGCCAGTGTCCCCGTCGGCCGGATCATGAGCGCGAGCGTCACAGTGGGTACTCGCCTTCCGGCGGCCGCGACCTCGGTGGGCCGCGTCGTCCTGGCGGACCTCCCACCCGGCGAACGCACGCTGCACCCGCGCAGGCTCACCGCGCGCACGACCACGGACCCGGCCGATCTGACGGCGATCCTGGAGCAGGTCCACCGGGCGGGCTACGCGTTGGTGGACGAGGAACTGGAGGAGGGGCTGCGGTCCCTCGCGGTCCCGGTGCGCGACCGTACGGGCCGGGTCGTCGCGGCGGTGAGCGTGGCGATGCACACCGCCCGGCGGACCCCCGAGCAGTGCCTGGCCGAGGTCCTCCCGGACCTGCGCGACGCCGCGGCCCGCGTCGAGGCGGATCTGTGGGTCGCGGGGCGTTTCGCTCGCATCCCCTCGGCGTGAGCGGTGCCCGCGCGCGGTCGTCGGCGCGTGGGACGCTCCCCGTTGTCGTGCTAGCCGGTGATGTGCAGCTCCGTCTCGATGCGGGCGACGGTGTCCAGGAGCGGGGGCAGCAGGGTCTCGCGTACCCAGTGGGCGTCTCCCCGTCGGACGTGGGTGGCGAGGTTGACGCCGGCCACCGCCTGCCCCGCCTCGTTGCGGACGGGCGCGCCGATCGAGATCACGCCCTCTTCGAGTTCCTGGTCCACCAGGCACCAGCCCTGCGCCCGTACCCGCTCCAGTTCCGTGAGGAGCGTCTCGCGGCAGGTGAGGGTGCGGGCGGTGAGCGGTCGCAGGGACGCCCTGTCGAGGTAGGTCCGCAGCCGTTCGTCGTCGAGGTCGGCGAGCAGGACCCGGCCCAGGGAGGTGGCGTGGGCGGGCAGGCGGGTGCCGATGTTGATGGACACGGACATGATGCGCCGGGTGGGCACGCGGCTGACGTACACCACGTCGTCCCCGTCGAGCACCGCCGCCGACGAGGACTCCTGGACCTCGGCGACCAGCTGTTCGAGGTGGGGCAGGGCGATCTCCGCCAGGGACAGACTGGACAGGTAGGCGAAACCCATTTCCAGGACCCGGGCGGTCGGACGGAAGTGCCGGCCGTCGGTGGCCACGGCCAGGTACCCGAGATCGGCCAGGGTGAGCACGAAGCGCCGGGCGGCGGCGCGGCTCATGCCGGTCGCCCTGGCGATCTCCGCGAGGGTCAGCTCCCGGGTGTCGGCGCTGAAGGCACGGATGACGGCGATACCCCGCTCCAGCGACCGCACGAAGTACCGCCCGTGTTCCTTGTCGTCCATGCGTCGCGGCTCCGATGGTCGGGGTGTTACGACTCCGTCTTCTGCAGGGCGCGGTCACCACCGCGGTCGGCGACCGGCGGGTCCGTGTCGCCGTTGTGGTGTTTGGCCCGCTGGATCTGCTCGTAGACGTGGGCGCGCAGCTCGGCGAAGCGGGTGCTGGAGCGGGTGTGCAACTGGTCGCGTGCGTCGGGGAGATCGATGGTCAGGTCCTCCTGCACCACGGTGGGGGAGGTGGACAGGATGATGGTGCGCTGGCCGAGGTAGACGGCTTCGTCGATGTCGTGGGTGACGAACAGGACGGTGACGCCCAGGTCGTGCCACAACCGCCGGATGAGGTCCTCCAGTTCGGCGCGGGTCTGCGCGTCGACGGCGGCGAAGGGCTCGTCCATGAGGAGCACCTTCGGTTCGAAGGCGACGGCTCGGGCGATGGCCACGCGCTGTTGCATGCCGCCGGACAGCTGCCAGGGGTAGGCCTGGTGGGCGTCGGCGAGCCCCACCACGTCCAGGGCGTGGTCGACCAGTTCCCGCTCGCGGGCCTTGCCGAGTTTCTTGCGGCGCAGGGGCAGGGCGACGTTGTCGCGTACGTTCATCCAGGCGAACAGGGAGCGGCCGTACTCCTGGAAGACCACCGCCATGCCGTCCGGGGGGCCGGTGACCGGGCGGCCGTCCAGGGTCACTTCGCCGCTGGTCGGGGCGAGGAGGCCCGACATGCACTTCAGCAGGGTGGTCTTGCCGCAGCCGGACGGACCGACCAGGCACACGAGTTCGCCGGCGCCGATGTGAAACGTCAGGTTCCGCAGTGCCTCGACGTTGCGGTTCCGTCCGGTGTAGATCTTCTGCAGGTTGCGTACGTCGAGCATCGACGTCTCCTTGTCAGGGGTTGCGCTGGGCCCGGCGCAGGCCGTGGTACCAGGCCAGGACCCGGTTCTCGGCGACGCGGAAGAGCAGGGAGAGGGCGAATCCGAGCAGGCCGAGCAGCAGGACGCCGCTCCACATCTCGGGGATGGCGAAGGAGCGTTGGAACTGCACGATGGCGAAGCCGAGCCCGTTGCTGGCGGCGAACATCTCGCTGATGACCATGAGGATGATCGCGATGGACAGGGCCTGCCGCATGCCGGTGACGATCTGCGGGCTGGCCGAGCGCAGCACCAGGTGCCACAGTCGGGAGGGGCCGGTGATGCCGTAGGAGCGGCAGGTGTCGCTGAGCACCTCGTCGACCGCGCGGACGCCCTCGACGGTGTTGAGCAGGATCGGCCACATGCAGCCGCTGACGATGACGATCACCTTCATGGTGTCGCCGATGCCCGCGAACAGCATGATGACGGGCACGAGCACCGGGGGTGGGATGGCCCGGAACAGTTCCAGGACCGGCTCCAGGACGTCGCGCACGCGCCGGTGCATACCGACCACGAGGCCGAGTCCCACACCGACGGCCACGGCGAGGAGATAGCCGGTGAGCAGTCGGACCAGGCTGGGGACGACGTCCGACATCAGCCGTTCACCGGTCCACACCTCGCCGAACTTGCCGAGGACGGTGGAGAGCGGGGGGATGTAGAAGTCGGTGCTGCCGGCGGTGGCGAACCACCACACGGCGAACAGGACCCCGGGCAGGCCGAGGACGAGTCCGGTCCTTCGGGCCAGTGTGAGGACGCTCATCGCCGCCCCTCCCCGCGCATCGATGGGTGCCAGTGCAGTGCCCGCCGCTCGACCGCTCGGGCCACCAGGTTGACCGCGACTCCCAGGATCCCGGTGACCAGGACCAGGGCGTAGACCCTCGGCACGGCGCCGGACGTCTGTGCGACCGCCAGCTCCTTGCCCAGGCCCGGCGAGCCGATCACGAGTTCGGCGGTGATCGTCAGGACCAGTGCCACGGTCGCGGCCAGCCGCACCCCGGTCATCACGTACGGCAGTGCGGTGGGCCACAGGACGTACCGCACCCGTCCCCAGTCGCCCATCCGGTAGCTGCGGGCGGTGTCCTCGGCGACCGGGTCGACGTCCTGGGTGCCGGCCAGCACCTGGACGAGCACCTGCCAGAAGGAGGCGTACACGACCAGCAGCAGCTTCGACTCCAGGTCGGTGCCGTACAGCAGCACCGCCACCGGGATCAGGGCCACCGACGGGATGGGGCGCAGGAACTCGATGGTGGAGGCGGTCACCGCCCGCAGCACGGGCACCGACCCGATCACCACGCCGGCCACCACCCCGGCCACCACGGCGATGACCAGCCCCAGACCCCAGCCGGTGAGGGTGTCGCCGAGCGCGGTCCAGAAGGTGTCCTCACCGAGCAGCTGCCACAGGGCCCGGCCCATCTCGGAGGCGGGCGGCAGATAGTCGGCGGAGACGGCACCGGTGTGCGGCAGCACCTCCAGCAGCACCACCAGCCCGGCCAGCCCCGCCAGTCCCCGCAGCGGGGCGCCCAGGCCGTCCGTCGCCCGCCGGAGCCGGCCGCCGCCCGGCCCGCCGGGACCGGCGGCGGTCCCGGCGGGCTTCGTCAGTACAGGCGTGCTCCCGGTCGCGCTCATGAGAACAGCGCGTCCAGATCGGGCTTCTTGCCGCCGAAGATGCCGTCCTGCTCACCGAGTTGGGCCAGCTTCTGCAGGGAGGCCATGTCGTACTCGGCCGGCCAGGTCGGCAGCGTCAGGTCCTTCAGCACCGCGCCGTCGATCTTGGTGTAAGTGGTGATGACCTGGCGCGCCTCGTCCGGGTGCTCGGAGGCGTACTTCAGCGACTCGCTCACCGCCTCGGTGAACTTCTTCACCAGGTCGGGGTTCTCCTGCACCAGCTTGGAGGAGGCGAAGTACGTCGCGATGGTCAGGTTCGGGTCCGTCTCGGCGAACGGCGACGCGATGACTCGGGCGCCCTGGCCCTTGGCTATGGTCAGCGCGGGCTCACCCATCCACGCGGCGTCGACCTGACCGCCGTCCAGCGCGGCCGGCATCTGATCGAACGGCATCTCGACGAACTTGACCTTCGAGGGGTCGCCGCCGTCCTTGCGCACCACCTCACGAACGGTGGTGTCGCCGACGTTCTGCAGCGTGTTGACCGCCACCGTCTTGCCGGCCAGTTCCTTGGCCGACTTGATCGCGCTGTCCTTCTTGACGGCCACCCCGCTGATGTCCTTCTCGACGTCTCCGGTGGAGGCGGCCCCGTTCACCACGGACTTGAGCGGTACGCCCTTGGTCTGCGCGATCATCAGCGAGGTGACGTTGCTGAACCCGAACTGGAACTGACCGCTGACCACTCCGGGGATGATGGCGGCGCCACCCTGAGCGGCCTCCATCTTCAGCTCGATGCCACGGCTGCTGAAGAACCCCTTCTTCTGCCCCAGGTACAGCGGTGCCACGTCGACGATCGGAATGATCCCGACCTTGACCTCGGTGGTCTTGCCGCCGTCCGTCGACGGGGAGCCGGCCGTGGACGACGAAGATCCACACCCGGCCGCTCCCACGACCGTCAACACCGCTACAGCAAGCCCTAGAACGCGCCTTCGCATAGGGGCCCTCCTGACAGGGTAAGGATGTGTTCGCAATGCGCACGAAATTGCGTGTGCCGAACAAGATAGGGCGGACGCTATGCCTCCGGGTGGGGTGCGTCAATAGGTGGCACCGAGACACCGCGCCGCCGGGCCCGGCCACCTCGCGCGACGGCCAGGGCCGCTCAGCCGAGCACGAAACCGCGCCTCCCGGCGGAGTGTTGAGCCGGTACAAGACCGCGGGCCGCCCCTTACGGGACGGCCCGGGTGCCACCTGTGCCTTCTGGTCACCGCGCCGTGCACGGAGGCACGGAGCAGCGATCGGCGACGGGACGGAATCGGCTAGGGATGGAGCGTGGCCTCGCCGGTGACGTGGATCGCGGTCTGCTCACCGGGGCGGACCGGCACCGTACCCGTGACACGGACGTCCACCGGACGGTCGAGCCCCTCGACGGCCACGGCGACCTTGGCGTCGTGGCCGTAGAAGCAGACGTCGGTCACCGTGGCCCGCACGGTCCCGGCCGCGCCGGTGTCGGCGAGGCGCAACTGCTCGGGGCGCAGCACGACCGTGCCGGTGCGCCGCCCGTCGGCCGGCGCGGCCAGCGCCACGGTGCCCAGCGGGGTGGTGGCCGCGGAGCCGCCGTCGACGACCGTGCCGGGCACCAGGACGGCGTCGCCCACGAACCCGGCGACCCAGGGGTCGGCGGGGCGCCGGTAGAGGTCCTGCGGGGTGTCGCACTGCGCGACGCGACCCTGCCGTACGACGGCTACGAGGTCGGCGGTGGACAGTGCCTCCTGCTGGTCGTGGGTGACCAGCAGCGCCGTGGCCCCGGTGGCCCGCAGCGCGGCCCGGACGTCCGCCCGGACCCCGGCGCGCAGGGCGCTGTCGAGGGCGTTGAACGGTTCGTCGAGCAGGACGAGCGCGGGTCGTGGCGCGAGCGCCCTGGCCAGGGCGATGCGTTGCTGCTGTCCACCGGACAGCTCGTGCGGCATCCGGTGGCCGTATCCCGAGAGTCCGACGAGGTCGAGCATCTCCTCGGTCCGGCGGCTCCGCTCGCTCCGGTCGCGTCCGGTGAGGCCGAAGGCCACGTTGCGGGCGACGCTCAGGTGCGGGAAGAGGGCACCCTCCTGCGGCACGATGCCGATGTGCCGCCGTTCCGGCGGCAGTTGCACACCCGGGCCGATCACCGTGCGCCCGCCGAGCGCGACCGTGCCCGCGTCGGCGCGCAGGAACCCGGCGACGACGCGCAGCAGGGTGGTCTTGCCGCAGCCGGAGGGCCCGAGCACGGCCGCGAGCGCACCGCCCGGCACGGTGAGGTCCAGCCCTCGCAGGACCGGCGCCTCGTGACCGTAGGACTTGGACAGCCCCTCGACGCGGAGCTCGTTGTGACGGTCGTTCATGTGCGGTGCCTGCCCAGGAGGTAGGAGGGGACGGCGGCGAGCAGGATCAGGGTGGCCGCGTAGGGCGCCGCGGCGGCGAAGGAACCGGCCCCGGTCTCGGTCCACAGCCGGGTGGCCAGCGTGTCCATGCCGGTCGGGCGCAGCAGCAGCGTCGCCGGCAGCTCCTTCATGCAGACCACGAAGGTGAGCGCGGCGCCGGCCGCCACACCCGGTGCCGCCAGGGGCACGGTCACCTCGCGCAGCACGCGCAGGGGCGACCTGCCCAGCGAACGCGCCACGTCCTCCAGCACGCGGGGCGCCTGCAGGACGGCGGCTCGGGTGGCGGCCACCGTGACGGGCAGGAAGAGGACGGCGTAGGCGCAGACCAGCAGGGGGAGCCGCTGGTAGAGCGGATAGGCGTAGCGCACCGCGAAGAAGACGAGGGACAGCGCGACGGTGATGCCGGGCAGCGCGTGGCCGGCGTAGGCGGCCTGCTCCAGCAGCCGGGCTCCGCGTCCTCGGTACCGTGCGGCGATCACTCCGACGGGCAGCGCCAGCACGGTCGTGAGGGCGGCGCCCGCCGCCGCGACCCCGAGCGTGGTCGAGGCCGTCCCCACCAGGTCGCCGACGTCCCAGGTGGCTGACGTGCCGACCGTCAGCCAGTAGCCGAGGGTGCTCAGCGGGAAGGCCACGGCGACCGCCGCGACAGCCGCGCACCAGGCGAGGGCGGGGATCCGCCAGCGTCCCAACGGGACCGGGGCGGCCGGGCGCGCGGTGCCGCCGCCGGTCCTGGCGTGGCCCGCGCGCCCCCGGGTGCGGGCCTCGGCCGCGACCAGCGCCACCGTCATCACCACCAGCACGACGCTGAGCGCGGCGGCCGGCGTGCGGTCGAAGGAGGCGCGGTAAGAGGTGTGGACGGCCCGGGTGAAGGTGTCGTAGCGCATGAGGGAGACCGCGCCGAAGTCGGAGAGCACGTACAGCGCGACGAGCAGCGCGCCGCCCGCGGCCGCCGGGCGCAGTTGCGGCAGCGTGACCCGCAGGAAGGCGCGTACGGCGCCGTGGCCGAGGGAGCGCGCGGCCTCCTCCTGCGCCGGGTCGATGCCGCGCAGCGCGGCGGCGACCGGCAGGTGGACGTACGGAAAGCTCACCAGGGTCAGCGCGAGCGCCGCCCCGCCGAACCCCGAGGCCCCCGGCACGGCGGCGAGCCATACGAAGGCGGCGACATAGCTGGGCACGGCGAGCGGCAGCGTGGCCAGCACCGACCAGGCACGCGCCCCGGGCAGGGCGGTGCGCACGGTCAGCCAGGCCAGCGAGACGCCGAGGACCAGGCAGGCCGCCACCACGACGGCCGTCAAGCCGAGGCTCCGGCCGAGGAGTTGCAGGGTGCGCTCGTCGGCGACGACGTCCCAGGCGTACTGCGGTCCCCGTTCCAGGGCGCGGACGGCGAGGTAGCCGAGCGGCAGCAGGGCGAACAGGGCGGCGACACAGGCGGGGACGAGCAGGACGAGCGGGGGTCTACGGTCCCGGTCCGAGGGGGCCTTGAGGTACGCGCGGACGCGCCGCCGCCCGGCCGGGGCGGGTGCTCCGGCCGGGCGTGTCGTGGTTTGTGTCGTGGTCACGACCGTCAGACCAGTCCGACGTCCTGGAGCATGGCCAGGGTCTCCTGGAGGGACTCCAGCTTGCCGAGGTCGATGTCGGGGGACTGCAGGGAGTCGAACGGGGGCAGGCCCTCCACGGTGCTGGTGACGCCTGCGGCCAGCGGGTACTCCTTCGTCGTGTCCGCGAAGTAGGTCTGCGCCTCCTTGGACAGCAGGAAGTCCACGGCCTTCTGGGCGGCCTCGCTCTGGCCGCCGTCCTTCAGGATGCCGACGCCGGCGACGTTGATGAGCGCTCCGGGGTCCTTGCCGGGCAGGAAGTGGAGCTTGGCGTTGACCTTGTCCTCGCCCTTCTCCGCGACCCGCTCGTACCAGTAGTAGTGGTTGACCAGGCCGAGGGAGACCTCGCCGGCCTCGATCGCGTCGAGGGTGGCCAGGTTGTGGGCGTACGTCTTGGCGCCGTTGGCCTTCAGGTCCTCCAGCCACCGACGGGTCGCGTCGTCGCCCTCCAGGGCGCGCATGCCGGTGACGAACGCCTGGAAGGAGGCGTTGGTGGGGGCGAAGCCGACCTTGTCCTTCCACTCGGGCTTCACCACGTCGTGGACACTGTCCGGGACTTCGTCCTCGTCGACCTGGTCGGGGTTGTAGGCGATGACGCGGACCCGCCCGGACAGGCCCACCCAGTCGCCGTCACCGCCGCGGTACGCCTCGTCGACCTCGTCGAGCGTGGACGGGGGCAACTGCTCCAGCACCCCCTCCTTGGAGAGCGCGCCGAGTGCCCCGGCGTCCTGCGAGAAGAACAGCCCGGCCTTGGTGCGGTCGCCCTCCTCCAGGATCTGCGCGGCCAGTTCGGCGCTGTCGCCGTAGCGCACCTCCACCTTCGTGCCGACGGCCTTCTCCAACTTGTCGAGGATCGGCTCGACCAGTTTCTCGTTGCGGCCGGAGTAGATCACGAGCGTGGAGTCGCCGCTCTTCGCCGACCCGCCCTTGTCGTCGTCGGAGCCGCAGGAGGCGAGGGCGGGGAGCAGCAGGCCGGCCGCGAGGAGCGCGGTGATCCGGCCAGCCAGAGGGCGTCGCATGTGGTGTGCCTTCCTACGTGTTCGCCGCAACGCCGCAGGTCGGGCGTTCGTCAGCGAGCGGCGGAGTGATGCTTTCCAGCCAACTGTGAACATGCTATGAATAAGGTAAAGCTCACCTAACCGTCAAGGGATCTGTGCTATTTGCGGACGCTGCCGCAGAAAGGTCGCGCGCCCGTGCTCAACCCCTCCAGACCCCTCTGGGCACCGTTCACCGCCCCCGCTCCCCGCACCGACGCCGTCGTCCTGCCCCCACCACCCCTGCCGGGGCGGGGCGTACCGTTCGCCCGCCGCCTCGCGTCGTACGGCGACCGCACCGCACTCATCACGCCCTCGGGCGAGGTCAGTTACCGCGCGCTCGCCGAACGCGTCGCCGCCACAGCCGAACGTCTGGGCCCCGTACGCCGCTTGGTCCTGCTGGCCGGGGCCAACCGCACCGACGCCCTCGTCATCCACCTCGCGGCACTCTCCGCCGGCCACCCCGTCCTACTCGTCCCCGGTGACAGCCCCGCCACCCTCGACGCCCTCACCGCCGCGTACGACCCGGACGTCGTCGCGCGGCCGGACACCCACGGCACCTGGGAACTCGACGAACGCCGGCGCGGAAGCGCCCACCTCCTCCACCCGGAACTCGCGCTGCTGCTCAGCACCTCCGGTTCGACCGGCTCGCCCAAGCTGGTCCGGCTCTCCCACGAGAACCTCCAGGCCAACGCCGAGTCCATCGCCACGTACCTCGGCATCCGCGACACCGACCGGGCGGCCACGACCCTGCCACCGCACTACTGCTACGGACTGTCGGTCATCCACAGCCAGCTGCTGCGCGGCGCCGGGCTGATCCTCACCGACCGGTCGGTGACCGACCCCGCCTTCTGGGAGGAGTTCCGCGCCGCCCGCGGCACCTCCCTCGCCGGAGTCCCGTACACCTTCGACCTGCTCGACCGGATCGGCTTCGACCGGATGGACCTCCCCCACCTGCGCTACGTCACCCAGGCCGGCGGCCGTCTGGCGCCCGAACAGGTCGCCCGCTACGCCCAGTTGGGTCGCCGCGCGGGCTGGGAGCTGTTCGTGATGTACGGACAGACCGAGGCGACGGCCCGCATGGCGTACCTGCCGCCCGATCGGGCCGCCGAGCGCCCACGGGCCGTCGGCGTACCGATCCCCGGCGGCTCCTTCCGGATCAGACCCGTGGACGACGTCGACGAGCCCGACACCGGCGAACTCGTCTACTCGGGCCCCAACGTCATGCTGGGGTACGCCGAGGGCCCCGCGGACCTCGCCCTCGGCCGCACGGTCGAGGAACTGCACACCGGGGACATCGCCCGGCGCGCCCCCGACGGGCTGTACGAAGTCGTGGGCCGCCGCAGCCGGTTCATCAAGATCCTGGGCCTGCGCATAGACCCGCAGCGCGTCGAGACGATCCTGGCGGACCACGGCATCCGTGCCCTCTGCGCGGGCGACGACGACGCACTCGCCGTCGTCGCGACGCAAGCCCACGGTGTCGACGCGGCAGGCGTCCGGCGCCTGGTGGCGGACACCTGCGGTCTGCCGCCCCACGCCCTGCGCGTACGCGTCGTGCGCGAACTCCCGCGACTCGCCTCGGGCAAGCCCGACCACCAGGCCGTACGTCGGCTCGCGCGCGAACCGGAGGCATCGGCGCCCGGCCCCGGCACCGACGACCTCCGCGCCCTCTACGCCGAGATCCTCGACCGGACCGATGTCACCGAGGACAGCAGCTTCGTTGACCTGGGGGGTGACTCACTCTCCTACGTCGAGATGTCGCTGCGGCTGGAGCAGACACTGGGCGAGCTGCCCGTCGACTGGCACACGACACCGATCCGGAAGCTGCGCGGCGAACGCGCCCTGCCCCGCACCCCTGGGAGCACGCGCCCGCGGCGCACCCTGGAGACCGGAATCGCCCTGCGGGCCGTCGGGATCGTCCTGATCGTGGGCTCGCACATCCCCCTCTTCACCGTCCAGGGCGGAGCCCATGTCCTGCTGGGTGTCGCCGGCTTCAACTTCGCCCGCTTCCACCTCTCCCCGCCCGACCGCCGGGAACGCCTGCGCAGGACAGGCCGCAGCATCGCGTACATCGCCCTGCCGAGCATGGTGTGGATCACCTTCGCCCTGCTGCTGACCCGCGAGTACGACCTGGCCAACATCGTCCTGGCGAACAGCCTCCTCCCGCAGGACAACTCGAACCCGGAATGGCGCTACTGGTTCGTCGAGGCGCTGGTGTACTTCCTGACCGGGCTGGCCGTGCTGCTGGCGGTCCCGCTGCTGGACCGTGCGGAGCGCCGCAGTCCGTTCGGCTTCGCCCTGGCCCTGGTCGCGCTGGGGTCGGTCGGACGCTACGACCCCTGGGGCCTGGCCCATGTCCGGTACCACCTCAGCCCCACCGTCGTCTTCTTCCTGTTCGCGCTGGGCTGGGCGGCGGCACGGGCCCGTACGACGGGACAGCGGCTGCTGCTGACCGCCGTGCTGCTGATCACCGTGCCCGGACTGTTCTCCGGCGGACAGCCGCTGCGGACCTCGATCGTCGTCGCCGGACTGACCTTGCTGCTGTGGATCCCGGCCCTGCCCAGCACCGACCCGCTCAACCGGCTCGCGGGAATCCTCGCGGGCAACTCGCTCTACATCTACCTGACGCACTTCCAGGTCTACCCCTACCTACGGGACCACTCCCCGCTGCTGGCCCTGGCGGCCTGCCTGGTGGTCGGCGTGGCGTACGGGGCGGTGGCCACCCGCCTGACCCGCAGACTCCTTCCCCCGACCGGCACCGTCACCGACCGCCCCACCTGGGGCATGCTCAGGCTCCCCGGCACCCTGCGGAGGGGCTGACACCGAGGCGCGGCCGGACGAACAGGCCACCGTCGAGGACATCGCGCCCGCAGCGACGCGCCTCTCGGCTGGACCATGTCACGACCTCCCCAGGACCTCGCCGTACTTGAGGGCGCCGTGGGGCAGGGCGAAACCGAACGGGGTCAGTGCCTTGCCGGGCGGGTACGTCTCCACGGTGCTGCTCGGGACGAACCAGACGCCACCGGACGTGGGTCCACCGGCGTTCTCCCCGGGCGCGGCGACCGCGGTGTCCGGCAGGCCGTCACGGTTGTGGTCGCCGACAGTCACCTGTGCGCCGAAGCGGTCGCCGGCCTCCGCCGCGCCGGGCATGTTCGGGGTGCTCTGGCTGCGGGCCAGACCGCCGTGGAGGCCGTGCTCCGTGCCGTTCATGACGACGTATCCGCCCGCGTCCCGCACGGTCCCCACGTCCTCGCCGGGCACGCCGACCACCAGTTCCGGGCGGCTGTCGCCATTGAGGTCGCCGGCGGCGAGCGAGAAGCCGAAGTCGTCACCCTCCTCGGCGGCGCCGCCCACGTCGGGGCTCGCCTGGGTGACGCAGTCGCTCTCGGTGCCGAAGCCCGTGGTCTTCGAGCCCTGGAGCAGCAGCACCGCACCGCCGGGCCGGTCCGGGCAACGCGTCGTCTCCGACTCGGGGTTGGGCTGCACGAGGCCGACCGCGAGGTCGTCGGTGCCGTCCTGGTCGAAGTCGGCGGCGGCGAGCGCGGCGCCGCGGTCGGGACCGGCCCAGTACTGGACGGGCTCGGCCCGGTCGTTCCAGCGGGTGATGAAGACGCCGGAGTCGTCCAGGTCCCTCCAGGAAGCGGCCAGGTCGTCGCGGCCGTCGCCGTCGAAGTCGCCGGTGGCCAGGGCGTGGGTGCCACCGCCGATGCTGTACCTGCGCAGAGTCGTGGTGGTCACCGGGTCGCCGGTGAGGGGGCCCGGGCGGAACCGGAGCGATCCGTTCTCCTCGCCGTTCTCGCCGTACGCGAGGTCGGTGTCGCCGTCCCCGTCGTAGTCGCCCGTGGCGATGGTGTGGCCGATGCCGCTGTACTCGGACGTGCCCCTGGCCACGGTGGTGCCCTCGACGTTCCACCCCGAGCCGTCCAGGACGGTGATGGTGCCCTCGTCCTCGAACTGGTCGGACGTGAGTGACTCGCCGCTCGCGCCGACGACGAGTTCGTACACGCCGTCGCCGTTCACATCGGCGGGTGCCAACGAGGAACCGAAGCGGTCGCCCGCCTCGGGCGTGCCGGGTATGCCGGCCTCGGCCTGGCTGATGACGCCGGTGGACTGGAACGGGCTCTCCGGGCCGCCGTAGATCACGCTGACGTAGCCGGCCTTCGCCTTGCCGCCCACCGTGGCGTTGGGCATGCCGACCGCGATGTCCGTGTATCCGTCGCCGTTGAAGTCGAACCGCGCGGCCGTCTCGGCCGCGGCGCTCCCGGCGAGCGGCAGGGTCAGGCCGGCCGCGGTGAGTGCCGCCACGGCGGCGGTGGCGGCCAGGGTGCGTGCTCGCACGGTGAACTCCCGTAGTCGTAGGGGGAAATGAAGGGCAAACGTGTGTACGGGGATGTGACTCGCGAGCTGGAAGAAGGGTTGTGTGACGGCGGCCGCCGGCGCTCTCCAACTGGGCGGGCGTGATCGACGGCTGCCGGGCGCCCTCGGGGGTGAGGACGGCGGCGCCGGTCTCGACGCTGCCCCTCGGGCCGAGCGGGCTCGCTCATGACAGCTGGACCGCGGACACCGACGGCGGTGCCGTCGAGCAGCGTCGCCGTGAACTCCAGGCGGTGGTCCGTCCGGTGCTTCACCCCGCCGTCCGCCGTGATCGTGAAGTCCAGCGTCGTACGGCCCTGGGTCGGGATCTCGAACCGTGTCGGGCCCTCCGCCCGCGCCGCCCACCCCCTGGCTGGCAGGGCCCTGACGGTGACCGTCCGGGGGGCACCGGTGAAGTTGTAGACGTCCAGGGACATCCGGGTGCGGCGCGACAGGCGGTAGCCCAGCGGGGGTTCGGCATCGCCGTCGTTCTTGTTCGGGGCGGCGTTCCGGGCGGCGAAGCGCTGGCTCAGGACGATGTGTTCGGCGGGGGAGAGGGGCGTGCGCCCTCGCGGAGCCTCCTGGGGGCCCGGGGCGGAGTGGGCGGGAGCGGGCCGTTCGCCCCGCGTGGCGCTGTCGTCCTGCGTCGCCGTCACCGCGTAGACCGGGTCGCGCGACACCGTCACCGTGCCGTCGGTCGCCATGCGCGCGCCCATGAGGTCGTACACCATCGCCCCCGGAACCGGCACCCGTGCCGGCTCCGCCGCCCACAGCACCCGCACCGTTTCACCGCGGCCCGAGTCGAACACGAAGCCGACCACCCCGGTGGGCAGCCCGTCAGCGGGGCCGACGAAGTGTGCCTCGCCCAGCAGCGATGTCAGCGCCGCGTACGCGCTGTAGGCGGGCAGGGGCTGGAACTCCCGGCTCAGCAGCCCGAAGTACACGCCGTCGTCGTGCAGCGCCGGCCCCGCGAACCAGAACTGCCGGGCGTTCCCCGCCGCCAGACCCTCCACCGTCGAACGGACCACATAGCGGGCCTGGGCGGCCTGTTGGGCGGGGGTGAGGTCGACACCCGGCCGCGCGGTGAAGAAGGCGCCGCACTCCGTCATCCAGCGCGGGACGTCGGCGGCCCCGTGCCGGACGGCCAGTTCACGCTGCTCGTCCGCGGCCCCGGGAAAGCCGGGTTCGTCCTGCTCGGCCGGGTCCGGATAGCCGTGGAACGCCCACACGTCCGCGTACCGCACCACGTCGTTCGCCAGCATCAGATCCTGGAAGTGGCCTGCCTGCGCGATGCCGGGCAGGACGACGAGAGGGGCGTCGGGGGTGTCCGCGATGCCCAGCGCGGCCGCCTTGACGAAGGCCGCGTGCGCGTCACCGGTGCTGCTCGTGACGTCCACGTCGGGTTCGTTGGACAGCTGGACGGCCGAGGGGTGGCGTGAGGCGATACGGCGGGCGTAGCGGTACGCGTGCCGCAGGTCCGCGGGGAGGGGGAGCGACGCGTCCGTCATGGCCCACTCGGGGGCCGGTGAGAGGACCTCCAGGGGGCAGAGCCCGTGGCGGCGCATCGCCGTCGTCGACCGGTCGTGGTGGGACGTGTCGTACGCGCCCGGGGCCGGCTCGGTGGCGGGCCAGGACCGGCCGTCCCGTACCCAGCCCGCGCCCATGTCCTTCATCGCGGCGGCGAAGGCGTCGAGACGGGAGGGCGGTACGAGCGAGGTGGCCCATACGTTGACGCCGAAGCGGTTGGCGGCGCCCGACACGGCGGGGCGGGCGGGCAGACACGCGAAGTGCGCCGTCACGCCCTCGGCGTCACCGTCGGTGTCGGTGTCGCTGGTGACGCCGTCGTCGACGGACACCGTCACGCGGTAGTTGCCGGGCGGGAGTGGGGAGAGCGCGGTTCTCACCGTCGTCTCCCCGGCCGCGACGACGGAGGCCCCCGCCGCGACCCGCCGCCCGACGTGGTCGACGACCGTGTGCCGTACGCGGAGCGGGCGGACCGGGTGACCGTCGAGCGTGACGGTCAGGGAGGCCGGTTCCCCGTGGCGGTACGTGCTCAGCGTCCCGTCGCCCACCGACACCCCGCGCACCCTCACGCCCGCCCTGCGCTCCAACGTGAAGCGGTCCAGCGCGAGGGCGTACGCCGTCCCGGACTCCAGGACCGTCGGTTCGCTCACCCGGAACGTCAACGTGTTCTCGCCGCACCGCAGTTCGAGAACGCCCAGGTCCAGCACGGAGAGGTCGCCCCACGCCGGCCTCGACTCGTACCAGTACGGCTGGGAGCGGGCGACCTCACGGAACGGGCCCCCGTTGAGAGCGAGTCGGAGATACGAGGCCGTCGCCTCGGTGTGCGGCACCTCGACCGGAGCCGTGGCGATCGCGGTCAGCGCGTACCCGCCCGCCTCCGGCGCTTGGACGGTGTACGTCGCGTACCAGCCCTCCGGCCCGGGCTCCTGCCCCGTCGCCAGGGCCAGACATCTGCCTCCGGACGCACGGCGGTCACGTACCACCGGGATGTTCGTCCGGACCGCCGCCTCGCCCTGGACGGTGAGTGTGGGGAGCGCCGGAGCGCCCCGTGCGTGCCCCTGCCGCAGCCCCAGCGCCGACACCACCGTCGCCAGGAGACCTGCCTTCATCGCCGTGCGCCTGTGCAGTCCCATGCTCCAAGGACATCCGGCCGGACCGGCACCGCGCGTCCTGCGCGAGAAGGGCCGCACCCCCGACGCGCCTCGGGGATGCCCCCTCGGGGGCAGCGGCGGTCCCGTGCGGCGGGAGGCCAAAATGTGCGCGTGGGTCGGGGTCCGGGTCCCTGGCGTGTGGCGTTCGGGGATGGTGTTCCGCAACCGATGTGGCTGAAAATGTGTCTCTCATCGCGCGGCGCGGCGATTCGCCAGAGGGTGGGGCTTCGGCGCACGGCGGCCTTGGGGGGCTGGAATGAACACATGGGCGTTGCCCGGATACACCGAGTCGTTCGAACTCGGGTCCGGGGCGAGCGGGCGGGTGGTGCTCGCCGTGCACGAGGAGACCGGCGTGCCGGTGGCCGTGAAGTACCTCAGCGAGTCCCTGCGCACCCGGCCGGGCTTCGTACGCGACTTCCGCAGCGAGGCCCGGCTGCTCGGCGGGCTGGAGAGCCCCTACGTCACCGAGCTGTACGAGTACGTGGAGAGCCCGGACGGCGCCGCCATCGTGATGGAGCTGGTGGACGGCGTCTCACTGCGCGCCGTGCTGCGGCGGGAGGACCCGCTCGGCCCCGAGGCCGCGCTCGCCATCCTCAAGGGCTCACTGCTCGGTCTGGCGGACGCGCACCGCGTCGGCGTCGTCCACCGCGACTACAAGCCGGAGAACGTCCTTGTCCTGCCGGACGGATCCTCCAAGCTGGTCGACTTCGGCATCGCGGTGGACGCTGGCACCAGCGCGGGTGTGGCGGGAACCCCCTCCTACATGGCCCCGGAGCAGTGGACCGGGGCGCCCGCCTCCTTCGCCGCCGACGTGTACGCGGCGGCCGCCACCTTCTTCGAGTGCCTGACGGGCCACAAGCCCTACCGCGGCGACAACGTCGCGGCTCTGGCGTTGCAGCACGTCGACGCGCCGGTTCCCGCCGACGAGGTGCCGGAGGCGGTGCGTGAGCTGGTGCGCCGAGGTCTGGCGAAGGACCCGGAGGAACGGCCCGCCGAGGCCGAGGCGTTCGTCAGGGAACTGGAGGCCGCCGCGCTCGCCGGCTACGGGCCCGACTGGGAGGAACGCGGCCGGGGACGCCTCGCCGCGCTGGTGGCCCTGCTGCCGTTGCTGCTGCCCTCGGCCCGCGACACCCCGAGGACCACCACGGACACCGCCCGCACGGTTCTGCGCCAGGAACCGGGTCGCGGCGGCGCACAGGCGTGGCTGCCCGGCCGTTCCGGCATGCTCGTCTCCGGTGCCGCACTGCTCCTCGGAGCCGTCCTGACCTTCGGACTCCAGCACGCCCCGGAAGCCGACGCCGGGCAGGTGGCACAGGCCCTCGCCACCACCAGTGCCGAGCAGAGCGCGGACACGACGGCACCCCCGGATCCGACCGCATCCGCCTCCCCGTCCCCGACACCCACCGACTCGGCCGGGGAGTCACCCTCTCCCACCCAGTCGCCCTCCGACGCCGCGTCCACCCCCACCGGTGAACCCTCCGCCACCGCCACCACCACGGACGGGGCCACGGAGGGGACCACGGGCGGGGCGACGGAGACGACTGAGCCCGGCGGCACGACCACCACCCCGGCACCGGCGACGACGTCCCCCGCCCCGGTCACCGCCCCGGCCGTCAAGGACGTCGCGGTGTCGGGCTTCCGGCAGACGGGTCCGGCGACCGCCACGGCGACCATCGAGATCGTCACGGACGGCACCGGGCCGATCTCCCTCACCGTCTCGTGGTTCGCGGGCGACTCGAAAGGGCAACTCGGCACCGCGGACGGCGTGACCCAGACCTTCGAGCGCAGCGGCGCCACCCGGTACACACTCACCGTCGACCATGCCTTCCGGAGTACCGCCTGCTACTGGGCGGTGCAGGCCACGACGACCCCGAGCGCCGCCGACGGCGGCGCCTCGCAGCAGCTCCTGACCAGACGGTGTGACATCCGATGACCGCTCACGACGACGACCGGGTCCCCGGTGACGAGGCGGGAGCGGCTGACGCCGAGTACGCCGATTACGCCGAGTACAGCGCCACCGTGCTGGCCAGTCACTGGATCCAGAGACCCGAACCCGACGAGACCCTCGTCCAGCCGACCCTGGTCCAGTCGACCCTCGCAGAGGCAACCGTCGCCGAGCAGACCGTCGAGCAGCCCTTCACCGCCGCGGCACACGGGTCGACGCCGCCCGACCGCATCGACGGCACACTGCTGCGCTTCGGCCCGGGCGTGACCAACGTCGTCGCGCAGCGAACCCACCGCACGCTCCCCGCCCTCCCGCCGCACCGCGCACCCCGGCGCCGACGGCTGCGCCGACACGCGCTGCCCGCGCTCGTCCTCCTCGCGGTCCTCGCGTTCCTGGCCTGGCAGCGACTGGGGCCGCCCCTCGAGGTCGGTGCGGTGACGGTCACCGCCAGGCCCACGGTCCTGAAGTGCGACAGCACCGCGGAAATCGTCGCCGTGGTCGCGACGAACGGCGGTCCGGGCACGTTCTCCTACCGCTGGATCCGCAGCGACGGCACCCGCTCGGGCGTCCTGAAAGAGGTGATGGTCCGGGGACAGCGTCAGGCACGTGTGCACCTGCGGTGGACCTTCCAGGGCAAGGGACACCGCACGGCACAGGCCGAACTGCGCGTCCTATCGGCCGGTACGCACACGGCCACCACCCGCTTCACGTACGACTGTTCCTGAGACCGTCGGCTCCACAGCCGCCGGGACGTCGGACCTCGGACCTCAGCCCAGTCCGTGTGGCCTCCTTGTACCAGGACTCGATGACGGCGCTGCCCCAGAAGTCACGGCGGCGGTCGCTTGCTTAAACGTTTAAGTGCCCCTACATTTGCAGTCCCATTTGAAGTTTCAAGCACTAGCGCCTTCAGTGCGGGTGCTTCCAGCACGGGTTCCCCACAAAGGCCGGTCTCCAGTGACCACTCTCGACACCCGCTCCACCACGGGTCTCTCCCACCGCTCCGAGGACCAGGTCTCGCAGAACGCCTACGACGTGGCGCTGCTGGTCATCCGCCTCGCCCTCGGCTTCCTCCTGGTAGGCCACGGCACCCAGAAGCTGTTCGGCTGGTTCGGGGGCGGCGGCCTGGAGGGCACCGGTCAGTTCTTCACGATGGTGGGCTACCCGTCCGGCAAGACCTTCGCGCTCGTCGCCGGGCTCACCGAGACGCTCGGCGGTCTCGGCCTCGCCCTCGGCCTGCTCACCCCGCTGGCCGGCGCCGCCGTCCTCGGCACGATGCTCAACGCGATGTCCGTGAACTCGGGCGGCGGCTTCTTCATGATGGACAAGGACGGAGGCATGGAGCTCGACATCCTGGTGGCCGCCACCGCCACCGCCACCGGCCTCGCCCTGTCCGGCCCCGGCCGCATCGCCGCCGACCGCTTCCTGCCCGTACTGCGCACCCACCGGCTCGTGTACGGAGTCGCGGCGGTGATACTCGCCGCGGTCACGGCGGGCGTCGTCCTTCTCGTCCGCAACTAGGGCTTTAGCCGACGAGGATCCCGCCCAGAGCGGACACGGGACCGGACAGACCGCTGCTTCCCAGTCGTCGTCGGGCACCCGGTCCGGCCTGACCCAGCGGGGCCCGGCCAGGGGAACTCAGGTACGGCGGGGCGGTGTTCCGGGCCCCACATCGAAGCCGTCCGCCGCCACTTCAACGCCTGGTCCCCGACGGTTGATTGGGCCGGCCGGGACCCGCTCCGACGGACAGGTCGGTGGGACGAGCGCCCACGGCGATCAGGACGCGTGTCCCATGCGGGGCGGTGGCTGGGCCCGGCACTGTGGCGGCACATCGTCCGACGGCATCCGCCGCTGACGCTCAACGGCAGCCGCCACCGACTCAGAGGGGCCCAACATGACCACCGTACAAACGACTTCGCGCGACCACTGGACCGACGTCGCGGCCGAGCTCGGCAAGCGCGTCGCGCTCGTCCACCCGGCCGACGCGGAGCTGATCCACGCCATCGAGGCGAGCACGTCCCCCGCGTCCCCGTCGCCGGCCCTCACGCGGGACGCGGCCCGCGGGGCCGGTGTCACCGTGCGTGCCTTCTGGTGGGGCTTCCACGTCGAGATCGACCACCCCACGCTCGGTCAGATCCTCGACTCCGCCGACACGGTGAACACGCTCGTCGGCACGATCGGCGGCGCCATCTTCAGCCCCGCCCAGCCGTGGATCGTCCTCGTGGCCAAGTTCGTCGCCGGGGCGCACCAACTGCTCCGCGGCCTGGACAGGGGCAACGGCATCTACATCAGCATGAGCTGGTTCGCCCCGGGCGTCTTCGTACCCACCACCGTGGTGTGAGGGAGCGGAAGATGTCTGACTACCGGATCAACGTCCACACGGGAGACGTGGACGCCGCGGGGACCGACTCCAACGTCTACCTCACCCTCTTCGGGACCAACGGCAGCAGCGACGAAATGCAACTGGAGAGCGGCCGGGACGACTTCGAGCGCGACCACGTCGACACGTTCACGCACACGCTCAAGGACCTGGGCGACCTGTACCGGGTGCGCATCCGGCACGACAACTCGGGTTCCTGGCCCGGCTGGTTCCTGGACCGCGTCACGGTCCGCGACGAAGACACCGACAAGGAATGGGCGTTCCCCTGCTCGAAGTGGCTGTCGACCGGCGAGGACGACCGCCGCATCGATCGCTACCTCGACCTGGCCTGAGGAGAGCCAGGGACATTCGGCCCGACGGACAAGGGCGGCCCGGCCCGTGTGCGGCCGGGCCGCTCCCTCCTGCCACCGACGACAGCAGACTGATGCGATGGCTGCCCGAGTGATCGTGTGGATCGTGGTGCTCTCCGGCGTCTGCGCGGTGGCGTTCGCCGCGTGGGTGCTGACGCTGCCCCAGGCCGGCCGACTGCCCGAGAACGGCGACATCGGCTATGTGGTGCTGATCGGCGGTGTCGCCCTCTCCTGGACGTTCACCGGGGCGACCTTGACGTGGCTGCGCCCAGGGAACACCGTGGGTCGGCTGCTGCTCGCGATCGGCGCGAGTTCGTCCTGGCAGCTGGGTCTCGCGGCGTACGGCGGCTACGGGGTCGCCGCGGCCCAGCCGTCCTGGCCACTGGCCCCGGCGGCCGTGTTCGTGGCCTGCGGGCTGATCGCCCCGGCCACGTTCACCCTGCCGACGGTCCTCCTCGCCGTGTATCCCGATGGCCACGTGCCGGGGCCGCGTTGGCGGTGGCCGGTCGGTACGGCCGTCGCCGGGATGGCGCTGCTGACTCTGACCGTTCCCTTCGACCCCGGCGCGTACGGCGAGATCGTTCCGGACCGCGAACCCCCGCTCGAACTCCCCGACGAGGTGCTGGCGTCGTCGCTCGGCGCGGGACTGCTGGCGGTGGGACTGGCCGCGGTGGTGGCCGCGGTGGGCACGCTGCTGCGCCTGCGGCGGGCCGTCGCACCGTTGCGCCCGCAACTGGCCTGGATGGTCTGTGTGAACGCGGTCTTCCTCACGACCCTGGTGTCCTTCGAGACACCCGTCGCGGGCGGGGTCGCGTACCTCGTACCGGTGGCGGTGGCCGTCGGTGTCCTGCGCCACCGCATGTTCGGCATCGAGGCGGTGCTGCGCAGGGGCCTGGTGTACGGGGTCCTGACCGCCGCGGTCCTCGCGGCCTATCTGGTGACCACCGCCGTGGTCGGCTCAGCCCTGCACCGGCGGCCCCTTCCCGGGGTGCTGATGGCGGCAGTCGTGGCGATCGCGCTCACGCCGCTGCGCGACCGGCTCCAGAAGGCGGTGGACCGGCTGGTGTACGGCGCACGCCGGGATCCGTTCAGCGCCGTCACCGACCTCGGGGAACACGTCGCCTCCAAGGGCGCATCCGACCTGCTCCCGGCCGCGCTCGACACCGTGGCCCGCGCCCTGCGCGCACCCGGCGCCGCCGTGACGTCCCTCGACGGGCACGTCCTGGTGTCGCGCGGACCCGAACCGGTGACGGACGGCCCGGCGGTGCGGCTGCGTGTCGCGGGGCGTGACGTCGCCACCCTCACCGTGGCCGCTCGCGAACCGTACGAGCCCTACGGCGCCGACGACATCAGGCTGCTGGCGACGCTGGCGTCTCAGCTGGCGGTGATCGTAAGGGCTGTGGAACTGTCCGACGCGCTGGAGCGGGAGCGTGACCGCATTCTCGTGGCCACCCGCGCCGAGCGGGACCGTATCCGGCGTGATCTGCACGACGGGCTGGGGCCCGCGCTGTCCGGCATCGGGCTGGGGCTCGAAGCTCTCGGTGACGCGCTCGACCGGCAGGACGCCCAGGGGCAGCATGCGCTGCTGTCCCGTATGCGTACCGAGGTGGCCGGAACGGTCGGCGAGATCCGCCGCATCATCGACGCGACACGTCCTGGGGCCCTGGACGGCCTGGACCTCGTCGAAGCCCTGCGCAGGCACGCGGACACGGTGTCGACCGTCGTGCCCGTGAAGGTCATGGTGGGCGAGCTGCCGCCGCTGCCGGCGGAGGTGGAGACCGCCGTCTACCGGATCGTGACCGAGGCGGTCACCAATGCCGGCCGGCACGCGGGGGCACGCCACATCTGGGTCACCGTGCTCGCCGTGGGGGAGTCGCTGCGGGTCGCCGTCGTCGACGACGGGCGTGGGTCCGACGCCGTGGAGAGCGGCGTAGGGCTGGCCTCCATGCGGCGGCGGGCGGAGACGCTCGGAGGCACGTTCCGCATCACGTCGGTGGCGTACGAAGGCACCACCGTGACCGCGGCCTTGCCACTGGACGCCCGGTGACGGCTGGGGGGGGGAGAGGGCGGACGGCGGACAGGCCGGTTCACGGGGTGCCGAGGCCCGCGTCCCGGGCCCGGGCGACGGTGGCGGCGCGGTCGCTCGTCCCGATCTTGTGCATCACGGCCGACACATGGTTGCGGACGGTTTTCTCCGCCAGGAACAGACGCCGGGCGATGAGGTGGTTGCTGTGGCCCTGGGCGACGAGTTCGAGGATCTCGCGTTCGCGTTCGGTGAGTTCGGGGAAGACCTGGGCGGCGTAGGCACGCTGCGCCTGGGTGAAGAAGGCGTTGATGCGCCGCGCCACCGCCTCCCCGTAGACCGCGTTGCCCGACGCGACGGCGAGGACCGCGCGGGCGATCTCGGTACGGTCGGCGCCCTTGAGGAGGTAGCCGCGGGCGCCCGCGCGGAGCGCTCCGATGAGGGCCTCGTCGTCCTCGTGCATCGTCAGTACCAGGATCCCGATCCGTTCGTCGCGGGCATGGATCTCGCGGATCGCCTCGGTGCCGCCGAGGTTGGGCATGGCGAGATCGGTGAGGACGACGTCGGGCCCGGTCCGCTCGACGACCTTCAGGAGTTCCGCGCCGTCGGCGGCCTCCCCGACGATCTCGATGTCGTCGTGGCCGGCCAGCGCGGCCGTGAGACCGAAGCGGTACATCGGGTGATCGTCCGCGATGACGATCCGGACGGGCACTGCTCGGGTCATGACCCCTCCAGCGGCAGGGTGACGGTGATGATCGTCCCGCGGGCCGCGGGCTCGACGGTGAGGCTGCCGCCGCGGGCTTCGGCACGGCGGCGCATCGACGGCAGGCCGACGCCCGCGGGTGCCCCGGCGGGGATGCCGCGCCCGTCGTCGGTGACGGTGATCCTCAACAGGCCGTCGTGCGCGGCCACCGTGACCGTGGCCTGTCGCGCGGCGGCGTGCCGGGCGATGTTCGTGGTCGCTTCGGTGATGATGCGGTAGGCCGCGCTCTCCACCTCCGGTGGGAGCGTGGGCAGTTGGGCCACCCGGATGCCGATGGACACGGCGGGCGCCAGGGTCTCGGCGTGCCGCCGCACGGCCTCCGCGAGCCCCAGCCGGTCCAGAACGTCCGGGCGGAGATCGTCGATGATCCGCCGGATCTCCGCCACCGCGGTGACCACCTCCTCCCGGGTACGGTGCAGCAGCGCGCCGGCCTCGGTGGTGTTGCCCCGCGACAGCTGGTCCGTCGCCGCCTGCAGCCCGAGCCCCATGCCGGCCAGTGACGGCCCCAGACCGTCGTGGAGGTCATGGCGCAGCCGGTCGCGTTCCCGCCGGGTCGCCTCGACGACCTGGTCCCGCTGGGCGGTCACGACATCGGCGAGCTCCAACGCCCGCACGACCACGGCGACTTGCTGGGCCAAGGCCGCCAACAGCCGTTTGTCGTCCCTGCCGTACGGTTCGCCCGGCGTGCGCTCGGCCAGCGACATGGAGCCGAGCGTCCGCCCCGCCAGGCGCAGTTCCAGAGTGAGGCCGGCCGTGGTGCTCCGGCCGGCCGCTGCGAGCGTCACGCCCCGGGTGTCCGTCACCCGGCCCCCCGGGGCGCGCACGGCCTGTGTGACGGCGTCCAACGCGGCGGGCAGCAGGTCGTGTTCGCCCGCGTCGGCCATCCGGCTGCCGAGCCGCGCCAAGGCCCGCAGCGGGTCCCGGCGCCCGCCGTAGATCCACCAGTCCACGGCCCGCTGCAGACGTTCCCGGGCCGGGGCGAGGCCGACCGCGACCACGGCGGCCGACAGCACCCCCGGCAGGGCGCTGCGGTCCCACACCGTGCCCACGGCGGTCGTCACCAGGAGGTACACGGTGATCACGACGGCCGTGAGCAGCGCGTAGACCAGGCCGCGCCGCATCACCGTCTCGATGCCGAGCATCCGGTAGCGCAGCACCCCGACGGCAACCGCGACAGGGACGAGCACGCCGAGAGTCGCGTGGACGAGCGGGCCGGTCGAGAACAGGGCGGTCAAAAAGACCCCCAACACGCACACCATCCATGCCAGTTGCTGACGCACCGGAGGCTCGGACCGGATCAGACGGACGACCGCCTCTCCGATGACGGCGAGCGCGCTCAGGCCGATGAGCAGGAGACACACCGCGTCCAGGACCGCGATCACGGCGGACGGCAGCGACACCGGCGGCGTGCCGCCCGGCACGATGTCGTCGTACGCCTGCGGATCGAACACCGTGCCGACCGTCAGCACCAGGATCGCCGTCCCCGCCGCCCCGACCGGCCACCACACCCACCTCGTGCCCGGCCGGCCCTGCGGATAGAGCGCCAGCACCAGGGTGGGCAGCGCGAACAAGGACGGGGTGTGCGCCCCGCCCGCCACGGCGGCGGCGACCGACGCCCCCGGCCAGTCGGGCTCGGCCACCGCCACACCGTGCCCGCCGTACGCCGCCAGGCCGACCTGCCAGGTCCCGGAGCCACCGATGGCCAGGAACAGCCACCCCAGAGGATTCCGCGGCCGCGACGAGACCAGTACGGCCCCGGTCACGGCCCACGACACCAGCACGGTCCCCAGCAGAACCACCTGGAGACCGCCCCCGTCGACCCCGGGCGTCCCACCGGCCGGCCCCGCCACCCACCCCGCGAACGCCACCGCCCCCACACCCGACAACGCCACCGCCCACATGCCCCCGCGCACAGCCACACCCCATTCTGCGGCCCCCCGACCCTGACACACACCGTTCGCGGCGGCATCACCTCGGTTCGTCCCGCGATGCGGTGGGAAAGCGCGCACGGACATGCGTTCCGCCGCCCTCGCGGGCCACGATGGCGAACTCACCACCGAGTTGGGCGGCGCGCATCCGCATCGAGGCAATCCCCACTCCCGCCACGTAGTGCTCGCCGAACCCCTGCCCGTCGTCGCGGACGTCGACGCAGAGACGCGCGGCGGTGGTACGTGAAACCGCGGACAACGACAGGCCCTCCCCGCCCGCCGAACCTCCCCCGATGCGCGCGGACTTGGTGCTGGGCTGACATCGTCGCCGAACCGACCGACACTGGGGCCGTGCCAGCTGAGCCGCGACCTTCCGATGGCGCGATGCGCTCCGCCGGACTCATGTTGGCTGCGGTCGCCGCGGCTCTGGTTGCCCTGACGGTCCATCTGGGACGTGGACTGGCCTTTCCCCCCGCCGTCGGTGCGCAGCCGGTGCCGTACGGCGAACTGGTCGGCGTCGCGATGGCCGTCCCGGCCGGCGCGGTGGTGCTCTTCGCCCGTCCCCGCAACCCCATCGGCTGGCTGCTGCTGGCGTTCGCCGTGTTCGGTACGGCCCAGGACGCCGCCGCCGTGTACGCGGTGCGGGCGGAGGCCAGACCCGAGGAACGGTTGCCGGGCGCCTCACTCGCCTACTCCCTGGGGGTTTCCCTCTGGGTACCGGCGTTCGCCCAGTTGATTTTGCTGCTGGTCTTCTATCCGAGCGGTCGGCCTCAGGCCGCCTGGTGGTGCTGGGTCAACCGGACGACCGTCGGGAGTACGGCGCTGGTGACCGCCGCCCTCGCCATGACACCCCAGCAGCCACGGGACCGCGTCTGGGGCGAGGGACCCGTCCTCGAACTCCCGGCCTCCTGGGCGACAGCGCTGTCCCTCGGCGGAGCCCTGCTCCTGGCAGGTGCTGCCGTGCTCGTGCTGGGCGGAGCGCTGGTCCGAACATGGCGCAGCCGGGCGCCGGAGCGCCAGCAACTGCTGTGGCTGCTGATCAGTGTGGCCCTGCTGCTCTCGGTGTCCTTCGTGCCGCCGTGGGACTGGCTGTTCCCCATCGCCCTGGGCCTGATCCCGTGTGCTGTCGCCGTGGGCGTCCTCTGGTACCGGCTGCTCGGCATCGAACTGATCGTCCGCCGGACCCTGCTGTACGGCGGACTCACCGCGCTGGTCCTGTGCCTGTACGCGGGCGTCACCGCCGTCCTCTCCGCCGCCCTCCCCACCGGCCCCGTACCCGCCGTCGCCGGCGCCGCGGTCGTGGCCACGCTGCTCGCCCCGGCACGTGACCGTTTCCAACGGGTCGTCGACCGGGCGGTGTACGGCGCCAGGAACGATCCCCTCCGCCCCTTCCACCGCCTGGGCACCGAAGTGTCGGCGGTGTCGGCGGCAACCGTGGACGTCCTGCCGACCGTTGTGGCCGCCGTCGCCGCCGCTGTGCGGGCTCCCTACGCGGCCGTCGTCACAGCTGAGGGCACTCTTCTGGCCGCGACCGGAACGGTGAGGGCCCCGACCGTGGTCCGCCCGCTCACCATCGCCCGGACCCACCTCGCCGACCTCGTCGTCTGCCCTGCGGACGAGGACGGCCTCACCGCTGCAGACGCGCAGATCGTCGACGCGTTGACCGTCCCGGTTTCGCTGATCGTCCACGCCCAGCGCCTCAACGTCGAACTGGTGGCCGCACGCGAACGCGCCGTGGGCGCGGCCCTGGCCGAGCGGGACCGGATCCGCCATGACCTGCACGACGGACTGGGGCCCTCGCTGTCGGGCGTCGCGCTGGGCCTGGAAGCCGTCCTGGAAGCAGTACGGACGGCACGGACGGCACGGATGACGCGGACGACACGGACGTCTGGGGCGGACGGCGACGTTCCGCCCGGGACGGCGGATGTCAACCGCCAAGTCGAGGAACTGGTAGGCCGGTTGCGTGCGGAGGTGGGCCGCGCGGTGGAGGACGTGCGGCGCATCATCGACGCCCTGCGCCCCTCGGCCCTCGAACGCCAGGATCTGGTGTCCGCGCTGCAGGAGCGCGCCGCCGCCATCACCGACCGGACAGGACGACGCCTCACCATCACCGTCGAGGCGACCGCCCCCTTACCACAGCTCCCGCTCCCCGTCGAGACCGCGGCCTACCGGATTGCCGACGAGGCCCTCACCAACGTGGTCCGGCACGCACGGGCCACACGCTGCGTCGTCAGCCTGTCCACCAGTGCCGACAGCAGTACCAGCACCAGCAGCAGCATCGACGCCGCGCTGACCGTCGAGGTGCGTGACAACGGACGCGGACCGAGCTCACCTAGCCGTGGGAACGACGGCGTCGGTCTGGTGTCCATGCGCAGGCGTGCCGAGGAACTCGGTGGCACGTTCCGGATCACCGCCGACGTCGGCGGCAACGTCGTGACGGCTCGACTCCCACTGGACACAAGCCAGTAGATCCGCCGATGCGGACCCAGTGTGCCGCCGAGGGCCCTACCCCGTCCCGGGTGGTCCGGGAGAAGTGCCCAGGGGCGCAGGGACACGCGCCTCAGGCGGGTCCGGGGTCGGGCGCGGACGATGCGGTGGTGAAGGGCCGGTGCGGCGCATCGGCCACGCCCGACCGAGAGAGGCCCGGATCATGCCCGTACCCCAGACCCGTGCGCGGACCCCGGAGATCACCAGGTCCCGGAGCGCACAGCCGGCGGAGATCGCTCCCGCACCCGCCGGCGAGCAGGCGGACCAAGCGAACGGGATGGCCCCGACAGCAGGACTCGCGGCCCCGCCGACGCCGTCGCTGGAGCGGTTCTTCCCCGGCTGCTTCGAGATCCTCCTGCCCGCCGTCACCGCCGCCCTCCCGCAGATCTTCGCGGCGTTCCGTGTCGAGAACCAGTCACGTACGGCGGAGGCGGCGCTGTCCGACCAGGAACTGGACCGCGCCTTCGCGGAGTTGCTGTCGCTCGTCGCCCCGCTGCTGTCGGACGTGCTGCCCGTGCTGATCGAGCAGATCCACGAGTTCGGCGAGCAGCGAGCCGCCGCGGGGGAGGGGCCCGTCGACGACGAGGCCCTGGAGCGGTTCCTTCCGCCACTGCTCGGCGCGCTCGTACCCGTTCTCGTCGAGGCGCTCCCGCCGGCTCTGCAGGGCGTCGGCGGCGTGATCGGGGGCGCGATCGGGGACCTGTTCGGCGACGGCCGTGACGGCCGGGCGTCCCTGCCCGACCTCATCGACAGCGAGGTGTCGAGCCGCTTCCTCGGCCCGATCCTCCAGGCACTCCTCCCCGCAGTCGTCGAGAGCCTCCCCGCGCTCTTCTCACTGATCAGCGGCCAGGGTTCACCGCTGTCGCGCGACATGAGCGTCATCTGGGCGGACTTCGCGGACAGGCACCGCCTGTGGGACAACGACATGATCCAGGTGTGGACGGAGCCGATCGACGATCCGAACGCCGTGGAGATCGCTCTCGAACTGGCGCCGCACAAGACATGGGAGAAGGCCATCCAGGTCCAGGACGACAGCGGTGGGTTCGTCGCCGAGGTCTCGGTGAAGAACAGCAAGAAGACCGATGTCGTGCGCGTGGACGCCCGCACCGTCCTCGACGCCAACGGCTACCTGCTCTTCAAGAAGGCCAAGCTGTTCGGCGTCATGACCGGCGTGTACCGCCTGCAGACGGGCGGCCAACAGCAACTCCGCGGTCGCCGGGCGACGTTCTACTGGTCCGCGGACTGAGGGGAGCGTGCACCGATGCGAACGCTCCGATGGGGAGACAGCGGCGACGACGTCGCCGCACTGCAACAGTCGCTTCAGCGGCTGCGGTACTACGGGGGTGTCGTCGACGGACGGTTCACGGCACTGACCAGGAGCGCGGTGGTGGCGTTTCAGCGCGCTCGCGGGCTGGTCGCCGACGGTGCCGCCGGGCCGGCGACACTGGCCGCTCTCGGCCTCGGGGAACCCGCCTCGCCGGTCCCGCAGTTCCCGCCGCCGCAGGACGGCGCGCAGCAGCCACCGCCTCCGGGAACCCGTGCGCTGTCCCTGCACATCGGGCTCAACGGCGTCGACAAGGCCGCGTACGGCGGCTGGTCCGGCCGACTCAGTGGCGGTGAGCAGGACGCCCACACGATGACCCGCATCGCCAGGGCCGAGGGGTTCACCACGCACCGGCTGCTCACCGGGGACGCGACCGCGTCCCACGTGCTCGACGCGATCGCGGACGCGGCACGCCGACTCGGCCCCGGGGACTTCTTCCTGCTCACGTACGCCGGACACGGTGGGCAGATCGCCACCACCGACGCCGAAGACGAGACCGACCGGAAGAACGAGACCTGGGTGCTCCACGACAGGATGCTCATCGACGACGAATTGAGCGCCGCGTTCGCGGAATTCCGTGAAGGCGTGAACCTCGTCCTCGTCTCGGACAGTTGTCACAGCGGTACCCTCTACCGCCGTGGTCCCGACCTCTCAGGCGTGGACGAGACCGAGTACGCGGCGGTCAAGCGCTCGTTCTACGAGAACCTCGGCGTGGGGCGGGACCCGCTGAGTGCCGCCGGCGTCGTCCCGCACTTGGGACAGCGTGACGTGGAGCTTGACGTGGCGCGTGTCGTGACGCGGGAGATTCCGCTCGACGTCAACGCCGAGATCGTGCTGGCCGATACTCGGTTCTACCGGAGCATCCGCGACAGAGTCCGCTCGCGCTCCCCGATCACGGCCAGTGGCCTGGCCCTGAGCGCGTGCCAGGACAACCAGCTCTCACAGGAGGTCAACGGCGCCGGAGTCTTCACCTCCGCCCTGCACCGTGTCTGGTCCGACAACGGGTTCACCGGCTCCTACGACGCCTTCCACCGCGCGATCGTCGCGCAGATGGGCCCGAACCAGACCCCGCAACTGGGCCTGTTCGGCAGGCGCCCGGAGAGCCTGCTGGCCCGCACACCGTTCGACAGCGGATTCACCACCGGATTCGCCACCGGCACCCTCGGTGCGTCCGCCACCAGGCGAGCACGGTGGTGATGCACACGGACCCCTGAGAAGAGCGCCCCGGTGCTCCCCGCCCGCGCCGACGTCGCAGGCGGGGAGCACCGGTCTCTCCCGGTTCCGTGCACCGTTCCCGTCGGCATGGATCCGGATCAGCGCGGCGCGATGAGTTCGGCGGCTTTCGCAGGTCTACCTTGTGACCGGGACGACCACCTCATCGGGAGCAAGCCATGGGCCTCATCCACATCGAACTGTTCGCGACGCTCGACCTCGTCGGGCAGGCGCCCGGCGGTCCCGACGAGGACCCGGCCGGGTTCCCGTTCGGCGGCTGGCAGGCACCCCTGTTGGACGAGGTCGCCGGGGCGCAGATCGGTGCCGCGTACGAGGGCACGGACGCCCTCCTGCTCGGTCGGCGGACGTACGACATCTTCGCCGCCTACTGGCCACACCAGAAGGGCGGCGAGGACGGCGAGATCGCCGCCCTCTTCAACCGTGTCCCGAAGTACGTGGCCTCCCGCGGCAACCCCGACCTGTCGTGGGCCGGGTCCACGCACCTCGGCCCGGATCTGGCCACCGCGGTACGCGAGATCCGTGACCGGCACGAGCACGTGAAGGTCGTCGGGAGCCTGGACCTGGTGCAGAGCCTGCTGCGCGAGAAGCTCTTCGACCGTCTCGACCTGTGGGTGCACCCGATCGTGCTCGGCGTCGGGAAGAAGGTGTTCGACGGCGGTGAGGTGCCAACGAACCTGACACTCCTCGAACCGCCGGCAGCCGGCCCCAAGGGCACCGTGTACCTGCGGTACGCACTCGCCGAAGGCACCCCCGGCACAGGGGACATGAGCGCACCCGATCGCGGCGTGGCGCAGACCGACTGAGACCGGCTCCCGATCCGCGACCGCCCGGACCCTTCCTCTGGTCGGCTGGTTCAACACCTCAGCACTGGTCAAGACGCAGTGCGCCGACCCTGCGCGATTGCCGCGCCGCTCGCCGTAGAGACACCGTCGCCGTATCTTGGGCAGGACATCGGTCGCGTGTTCAGGGGATGGGTGCGGATCGCGGATCACGTCGCCTGGGATCGGGGTTTCCCGGTCAAGTAACGGTGACGGTCGAGGGAGTGGGCTGTTGTTGCGCGGCTCCTCCGCCTCTGCGCTCCGGTGCTGAGCCCTACGCCAAGCCGGGCAGCCGGTCGAGGCGGTCGCGGTGTGACTGCGTCAGCTGGAGGCGTTCCGCGGCGAGGTTCTCTTCCAGGTGGTCGATCCGGGCGGTGCCCGGGATCGGGAGAATGACTGGTGAGTGGCTGAGGAGCCAAGCGAGCGCGACCTGCGTGGGCGTGGCGTCGACCTCGGCCGCCACCGCTCCGACCTCCGACCGCGCCCCTGACTCCCCCCAGGCGACTGGGCGCCATGGCAGGAACGCGATCCCTGCCGCCTCACAGGCCGTGAGCACGGGCTCGTGCTCACGGTCGAGCAGGTTGTAGCGGTTCTGCACGCTCGCGACGTCCACGATCTCCCGTGCCTCCTTGAGCTCCTCGACGGTGATCTCGGACAACCCGATCCGGCCGATCTTGCCCTCGGTCCGCAGATCCCGCAGCGTGCCGAGCTGGTCGGCGAGCGGTGTCTCCGGATCGATGCGGTGCAACTGCAGCAGCTCGATCCGCTCGAGACGCAGTCGGCGCAGAGCCTGCTCGACCTGGGCGCGCAGCACAGCAGGCCTCCCGTCGAGCCTCCACTCGCCCGAAGAGCCCGAGCGCGCCACGCCGACCTTGGTGGTGACGAACAGCCCGTCCGGGTAGGGATGCAGCGCATCGGCCAGCAGTTCCTCGTTGGCTCCCCCGCCATACATATAGGCGGTGTCGATCAGAGTGACGCCCAGCTCGACGGCCCGCCGGGCGACCGCGATCGAGGTCTCACGAGCCGGTCTCGGCTCCGTCGGCAAGTGCATGGCCCCGAACCCGAGCCGCCGTACGTTCAGATCCCCACCGATACGGAACGCAGTCGATGTCACGCGCTGTCTCCCCCTCGCTCAACCGGCCACGCTAGCAGCGCAGTTGGCCACAACGTCGGTCCAGCAACGAAGATCGGCCGACCACCACCAGGTCGAGCCAGCACTCCGATGTCGTCGAGTCCGCCTGCGTCAGGGCCCTCCAGGCGGGGACGATCTCCCGATCAGTAGGCGACGGGCCATCCGCCGCTCCAGTTCAGGAGGTTGATGCCGAGTTTGGGTCTGCCGTTGTCGTTGGCGTCGTAGTAGTGGTAGACGATCAGATCGCCGTCGGTGTCCTTCATGATCGACTGGCCGCCGGGCCCGATGTAGCGGCCATGGGACTCCAGCACCGGTGTCCCGCCGTTGTTCATGAGCGCGACGCCGTTCCTGTCGAGGTACGGCCCGGTCACGCTGGTGGCGCGCCCGACCTTGACCTTGTAGGTCGAGTCGGTGCCGGCGCAGCAGGTGTCGTAGGAGGCGAAGAGGTAGTAGAAACCGCCCCGTTTGACGACGAAGGGCGCCTCGACCGCCTTGGTGCCGGTGGGGCGGGAGGCGAGGGAGTACCGGGTGGTGTTGCCGGCGAGCTGCTTTCCGGTGGCGGGATCGAGCTGGATCATCTTCAGCCCCGTCCACCAGCTCCCGAAGGACAGCCACCACGTGCCGTTGTCGTCGACGAACAGGTTCGGGTCGATGGCGTTGTAGTCGTGGGAGGCGGTGGAGGAGTAGACGATGCCGTGGTCGGTCCAGGAACCGGGCAGACCGGTGGCCGAACCGGCCAGCCCGATGGCTGACTTGTTCGACCCGAAGGTCGAGACGGAGTAGTACATCAGGTACTTGCCGCCCTGGAACGAGATGTCGGGCGCCCAGGCCTCGGTCGCCCCGTACTGCGACCACCAACTCGGCCTGGCGGAGAAGGCGTCGCCGCCCGCCCCGAACGCGATCCGGTCGGTGGAGGTGCGGTAGGACAGGCCGCCTCCGGTGGCGTACAGGAGGTAACGCCCGGCGGAGGTGCGGATCATTGTCGGGTCATGGACGACGGTGGCCCCCGTGACCGTGCCGGGGTTGGGGTAGGCGGAGGCGGCGGTGGGGGCCAGGGCGAGCAGTACCGCGGCCGGGACGGCCATGAGCGCGGCTCTGCGGGAGGGTGGGAGCGGGCGGAATGTGCGGGGGGTCCGAGAGGTACGGCTACGGGTGCGGGGGATGCGGCTCATGCGGACGCTCCTAGGTGGGGGGTGCCGTTCGTGATGCCGAACGGCCGTCGCGTCGTCGGCCGGGACCGTAGAACCGAACACCTTGCGCGTCAATGGCATGCACAGACACCCGAAAGTCTTCGCAACTATCGCGCTTCGAGGGGGGGGCAGGGCCCGTCCGTGGCGCCTGGGTTCGGATCGACGTTCCATTGCCGGGGCAGGTCCGCGTCGCAGAAGACGCAGACGAAGTGGCCCTCTCGCACGATGTTGTTCTCCCGGCAGGCGGGACACCGTCGGAAGAACACTGCGTGGGTGAAGCGGTCCGGGTGGTCGAGGCCGGCTTTGTCCAGCGCCTGTGCCACAGCCGGCCACGAGGTGACGTCCGGGCAGTAGCCGGTCGACTGGTTGCTGACCTCGTTCACCGTCCAGTGGCCGGCCTGGGTGGAGAAACTCATCTCGCCGGCACTCAGCACCCGGCCGCCGCTCGCGCAGGCGACGTGTTCGCTGCGGCGCGGGGCCAGCCGCAGGACACCGTCCGTGCCGATGACGAAGGTGAAGGGTTCGTCCAGTTCGTCAGCGGTCCTGGCTGCTACCCAGCCCGCGAAGTCGGCAGTCGTGCGGATCGCGACGCCACTGTCTGCCGACTGGACGGCGGCGATCACATGGTGCGGCCCGACATAGCGGTAGGCCCGGCTGGACGTACTCATGTCGATCAACGTAGGACACGTCGACTTGGCGTGCGCAGAGTTTCCGGCGCGTGGATCTCGGCCTTCCGCCGTGAAGTACAGAGCCGACCTGCGGGCGACGCGGCCGGGAGCCGCGTAGGGGCTCCGCTCGGCTGCCTCCCCCGGCGCGGCCGGCCTCCTTCAGTTGATCGGCTGTCGAAGCTCGCCCCGGATCCGGGCGGTCCGCTCGGCGAGGCTCGCCAGGTCCACGTCCTTGGCGTCCCAGGAGGAGGTCCCGGGATCGATCTCGCCGATCAGCGCGCCGGTGTTGCCGTCGTTCCAGGCGCACATCGGCATGATGACCCGCATGTTCAGGTCCTCCTTGGCGATCACCTGGCAGGTGACGGTGACGTCCGAACCGGAGGGGCGGAAGTCCTCGGGTGCCCGGGCGAGCGACATGCCGTCCGGGTCGGCGGCGCCCGCCAGCCAGGTGTCCCGGGCGTCGTCGGCGTCCTGGAACCGGCCGTACATGCCGCTGACGTTCAGCTGGCCACCACGGTCCGTGGGCCTGTAGATCGCGACGGCCGCCTGGACGTCCCGGCCGCCCAGGGCGCTCTCGGCGTGCCGCACGTAACTTTCCTGCGGGGAGTCGGAGAGATCCTCCTCCAACGTGTACTCACCGTCGAGCAGCGTCTCGGGCATGGCCAACCGGTACCGAGCCTCGGGAAAATCTCCGTCAGTGCCGGTGCCGGTGCCGGTGCCGGTGCCGGTGACCATGACCGCGGCCCAGGCGACGATCGACAGGGCCATGACCCCGCCCACGGCCCCCAGGACGACACCCACCCGGCTCTTCTTCTGCGGGGGAGGCGGCGGCAGGATGAACGGCTGGTGCGCGGGGGACTGCTGTGGCGGCGGGGGCGTGGACACGCCATGAAGCTACTGCACACACGACACGTCCGACACGTGGTAGCCGCTCCACCGCCGCCTCTTCACCGGCGATCCCGGTACCGTTCACCCCCGCGTCGATCGCCGTCCGCATCGCCATCAGCCGGTCCTACTCGGCGCCGGCCGGTCCTGCTCGCCATAGGCGTTTCTACTCGCCTTCGGCCGCGGCCGGCCCCACTCGGCACCGGCGAAGTCTCAAGTCCCGGACTGGAGCGTGGACGTTCCCTGGACCGGCTCGACCAGCCATCGCTGTTCCGCGTCTCCGTTCCGGGGACTCGGTACCAGGATGGTGCCGATCTCGGGCGCGGCCGGGGCGATCACGAGGTTCCTCTTGTCGCGTGTGAGGAGCTCCCCTTCGGGGCTCAGCTCGAAGCGGAGGCCGAACGACACGTCGCCCGAGGAGTCGCAGAGCTCCAGATCCAGGACCTCGTCGTCCCCGCCGGCGTCGAGGCACAGATCCGGCTCGGCGACGTTGCGCAGGAGCCCGTTCTCGACGTAGGTCCACTGCTGCGTGCTGGCGGCTGAGCAGGCGGACAGGGTGGCCTCCGCGCCACGCTTGGGCGGCGTTCCCCGGACGTCCATGCACAAGTCCGCGGCCGCGTTGCGCAGTCGGCCGCTCTCCGGGGGGACGGGGAGGGCGGTCGAGGTCGCGGGGGATGAGGGTGACGGCGTAGGCGTGGGCCGCTGTGTCGACGGAGGCGGTGCGGTGGTGTCGGACGAAGTGCCGCCCACGACGTATGCCGCCGCGACAGCTGCCGAACCGACGGCGATCACAGCAACGAGGATCTTCGTGCCCTTGCGGTTGACACCAGCCCTTCGCCTCCCTGCCGGCTTTCGCGGCGTCTGTGAAGTGTCCGAGGGCCGGGCGTCGACTCCCTCGACGGCCGTGGCAACGGACGGTGTCCGCGAAGGGCGTGCCCGGCACACGGCCAGATAGGGGTGAGCGCTCTCGCCGAGCAGCGCTTCCGCCAGCAGCACGCCCGGTTGCGTGGCGCAGAGCCTGAGCTGTTCGGCCGTGTCCTGGCAGTAGGAGCAGTGATCCAGATGCAGTTGCACCTCGGGCAGCGTGGTACCGACCCCGCGTGAGGACGCGTCGAGGAGGCGGCTGTAGTCCCGGCACTCTCTCCCGGCCGCGTTCTCGACATGCGTGCGCAGGAGAGCCGATCGCCATTGCTCCCGCGCCCGGTCCAACTCGAAGGGCGGTATGTCCCCTTCGATACCGAGCAAGGCCGCGGGAACGGTCGACGGTTCGGCCTCCACGTCCAGATGCCACAGAACGTACTGGGTGGTCCTCGGGAGCCGGAGAAAGGCGACGTGGCTCAGATGCCGGTTCTGGGTGACCGAGTGTGGAGGGAACCCGTCGCCGGACCCGGACCCGGACCCGGACCCGGCCTGGTCGTATGACAGCCCCGAACCGGTGCCGGCCTGTGAGCGCGCACGCGCGGTGTTCCGCACGGTGACGAGGAGGCGAGGGCGCAGGGCGTCGGTGGACCCGGCTCGTTGGAGGTCCCGCACGACATTGCGGAACGCCGTCGAGGCGAGCGCGCGCGCCAGGGCGGGAGAACCGGAGGCGCAGATCTCCGCATAGTCGGAGACCGACGGCCCGTGCCGCGCGATCAACGCCGCGACCGGCGTGGTGCCCTCGAGGGTCCGGGACATCCTCAGCGCGGCGACGAGCGCGTCGTCGGACATCCCTGGAGCGGTCTCGGGGTCGGGAGCCGGGCTTCCGGGAAGCGGATGAGCGAAAGACACAGGGGGCTTTCCTTCTCCCAGGGCGCGCTGGGCAGCCTCGTCCCGGGCCGATGCGGGAACAGCGGCAGCGCGGACCTGGAGTGGCCGTGCGGAGAGAGGTGTTGAGTTGGTGACGCCCGGACGATGCCGCGCGACCGTCTTGTGGGGAAGCGGGCAACGCCACGACCCGTGTGAGCCGATAGGCCGGTTACGGATTGTTCCAAGCGTGAACCACCCTGTCATACAGGCCAGATGTCCAACAAGAGATGCCAGAACGAAAGAGAACGAGATCGGCGCTCGCGGCCAGGACGGTCCTCGCACCAGGCGCGATGGGGGCATCTTTGCCCAAGGGGAAGGCCCAACCGGCGCCTCCCCCTGCCGTTCACATGAACGGCGGGTCCACCGGCGGCCATGGGTAGCCCAGTTGCTCGGCGTCGTGCGAACCGCCCCAGACCTCGGCGGTGGCACGGGGATCGCCCGCGGTCAGCCGAGCTTCGAGGCGCTCGGCTTGCACCGTCGGGGGCTCCGCGGAGATCGGGAGGGTCATCCCGAACTGGAGCCAGGGCAGAGCCGCGTCGCCCCGGTCGCGGGGATGCCACAGGACGACGTGGATTCGATCGGGTTCCGTGCGAAAGGCCCAGACGCCTTCCAGCTCGCAGTCCCACCTGACGAGCCAGTCCGCGCGTCCCCTCAGCCCCGCCTCGAGCATCCGCGCGACCGCTCCCGCCGGCCACTCCCAACTCCTGTCCTCTCCGGCTCGCACGACCTCGGCGTCGTATTGCTCCGCGGTGAACCGAAGCTCCGGCAGGTCGACGTCCTGGTTGGCCGGGTCGCGCCAGCCCGCCCAGACGACATGATCTCCGTGCCGCGCGACCGTCATGTACAGCGCCCCACAGCACTCCTCCACGCCGCACCCGGACACAGCGAGACGAACCTCGCGGGGCGTCGCCGTGGCGTGCAACGGCCCTTCCTGGTCCAGCAGAACCCGGGGGCCCACCCCCACGTACCGGGAGCCTCCCACCCCGCCGGAGACCAACACCTCGGCCAGAAGATCCAGGCCGTTGACGATCGGGCGGACCTCCACGACGCCCTCGTCGGGCGGAGGGCACGCGATGCTCAGGCTGAGGAGGTCCGGTCTCGTGGTCATCGGCCAATGATCGCGGGCCGGCTCAGAACTGTCAGGCGAATTCGCGTGGGCTCGGCTGGCGGCTGACGACTGACGACTGACGCAGGGCGCGGTGCCGCTCTTTGCCGTGCATTTGACGGACCAGGCTCTGCCACCGCCGCCCCGGTAGGCCGCGGCGGTATCCACGCTCCCGGCCACGCCGGATGTTCTGCCCAGCCGACCGAGTCTGACCGCTCTCCGTCATTCAGGGGGTGTGCGGCGCACGTCGGTCGAGGCGTGTTGCCTCCCGGGCGACGACCGCGCGGAAGCTGTGCGGTTCTCGCCCGGTCACGCGCCGGACCACGTCGGTGGTGCGGTCCTCCGCCCCCTCGGCGATGGCACGGTCCATGTCGGCCAGCATCTCGGCGAATTCCCGTCCCACCAGCGGCGCGAGGCGATCACACTGCTGCTCGTGGGTCAGTTGGCGGTGGACGACGGGTCGGCCGGTGACCTCGCCGACGATCGCGGCGACCTCGTCGTGGCTGAGCGCCTGCGGCCCGGTCAGGATCAGATCGGTGTCGGGGGAACGTACGTCGGTCAGGGCGTGCACGGCGACGGCGGCGATGTCCTCGGCGTCGACGAAGCCGACCCGGCCCGTGCCGGCCGCGGTCGCGATCGTGCCGGTGTCACGGATGTCGAGCGCGTGGGCGTGCGTGCCGGTGAAGTTCTGCATGAACCATGACGGCCGCAGCACGGCCCACTCGTCGAAGAGACCTGGCAGAGCCCCGTGCACCACCCCCACTGCGGGGCCACCCTCGGGAATGGCCGACGAACTGAGCAGCACCGCGCGGCCGACGCCGTTGGCGCGAGCCCGCTGGAGGAAGGGCAGCATGACCGTCGCCGGGTCGGGATCGCCCACGGGCGGCACCAGATAGAGGCGGTCGACTCCCGCGAGCGCGGTGCCGTGGGAGGCGGGCTCGTACCAGTCGAAGCGGGTCGGCTCGGCGCCCGGAACCGGGGTGCCGTGCCGACTGGCGGACCTGACGCGGTGGCCGGCGGCGATCAGCTGCGCGGTGACGCGGCTGCCGGTGGTGCCGGTGGCTCCTACGACCAGAGTGTTGCCGCGCCCGTCGGTCATCGGTCGCTCTCCAGGTCGTTCTCCAGGGCGTCGGTGCCGTCGAGGCCTACTCCGACTTCGGCTCCGACTTCGACTTCGGCTCCGACTTCGACTTCGACTCCGACTCCGACTTCGAGTTCGAGGGCGGCGAGCGGGTTCCAGTAGTCCCGGTAGGAGTGGATGAGCCCGTCGCGGACGGTCACGACGGCGACGTAGGTCATCTCGAAGGGGCCGCCTGTCGCGACCACGCGCCCCACTCCGCGCATCTCGACCACGATCGTCTCCGGGGCGGTGGTCTCGTGGATCCGCACCTCGGGGAAATCGTGCAGGTCGATGTGGTCGGGGTAGGGGCGCATGTACGCGGCGACGGCCTGCCTGCCCTGGAGTCGGCGCGGTCGGCCCGGAGGGGCGAAGGGGAACTCCATGGTGCCGTCCTCGGCCCACAGGTCGACCCAGGCGGCGATGTCCTTGTTCAGCAGCAGGCGCAGGCTGTGACGGTACAGGTCCGCCGGTGAGGTGGTGCTTGTGGGCATGATGCGCTCCGTCCCGTACGATACGGACCTCGGGTCCGTTTCATCTTCACCGAACGATACGGACCCTGGGTCCGCTTTGCAAACAGAGGGAGCCGCGCCACATGGTCGAGCGCACACCACGCAAGGACGCCGTCCGGAACCGGGCGGCCCTCCTCGCAGCCGCCGACGCGCTCTTCGCCGACGGCGAGAGTGCCGAGACCGTCACGATGGCCGACGTCGCCACGGCGGCCGGTGTCGGCAAGGCATCGCTCTTCCGCGCGTTCGGCGACCGCACCGGGCTGATCCGCGCCCTGTACGAGGCACGGCTCGAACCGGTGCGGGACGCCGTGGAAACGGGCCCGCCGCCCCTGGGGCCCGGCGCCCCCGCCCGGGAGCGTGTGATCGCCCTGCTCGACACCTTGCTGTGCTTCAAGCTCGACAACCGCCACCTGGCCCTGGCGCTCGAGGAAACCGGGAGCGGCAGCCCCTACCGGGCGGAGCACTACGAGTACTGGCACGGCCTGCTGGAATCCGCGCTGCGGCAGATTCCCGGCCTCCCGGACCCCGGCTTCACCGCCCACGCCCTGCTCGCCGCCACCCGGGCCGACCTCGTCGAACACCTCGCCGGCCGTGAGCGCGTACCCCGCGAGACCTTGCGCGCGCAGCTGGCCGCCTTCGCCGCGCGAGCCCTCGCATGCCCGGACGTCCGCTGACTCCATCGGACAGCGTGCGTGATGGTTGCCCGCGGCCGCGGCGCCGTCCTCTTCTCCGGCGTGCCGCGTCCCTCCGGTGTGCTCGGTAGGGTCACAGCCATGACCGACACCGCAGATGCCGCCAAGCGCCGTGGGCCGCAGAAACGTCTGCAGTACGGAGAGGGGCGGGAGGCGCTGCTCAACGCCGCCGTGCGCGTGGTGGCCCGAGGCGGGCTGCGCAAGCTCACGTACCGCGCTGTCGCGGAGGAGGCCGGCGTCACCCACGGTCTCGTCGTGCATCATTTCGGTTCGCGCGACGCGCTGATCGAGGAGGCCCTGAGTCACACGATCCGCACTTCGCTCACCACCAGCGCCCTGGAGCCGGGCACCGGCAGGGTCACGGACTTCACGAGCGGGCTGTCGGACATGGTCACGACTGTTCCTGATGCTCAGATGTTCCAGTACGAGCTGCTGCTCGAAGCGCGCCGCAGGCCGGAGTTGCTGCCCCAGATCCGCGCCCTGTACGAAGAGTATTTCGAGGCGACGCGGCGCGAGTTGGCGCGCATGTTGCCCGACGGGGCCAACCGCGCGCTGAGCAGGCTGATCTTCGCCGCGCTCGACGGACTGGTCATGCACCAGCTGGTCCTCGACGAACCCGAAGTCACCGACGCGGCCCTGGAGGAAATGCGCAACCTGCTCAGGCTCCTTGGCGCGGATGGTGTGGACGGCGCGGATGGCGCGGATGGCGCGGAGGTGTCGGTGCCTGTGGAGTGAGCGTCTGATCAGCGGGTCTGGCGGAGTCGGAAGGAGCGACCAGCATGGCGATTCAACGGATGGACAACGTCGGCATCGTCGTCGAGGACCTGGACGCCGCTGTCGCGTACTTTCTGGAACTCGGGATGGAGGTCGAGGGCAGGGGGCAGGTCGAGGGCCCTGTCGCCGACCAGTGCACCGGACTCGACGGCGTCCGCTGTGACATCGCGATGCTCCGGACCCCAGACGGTCACAGTCGGCTCGAGCTGGCGAAGTACCGCAGTCCCGAAGCGGTCGGCGCGGGGCCGCGCGACCGGCCGCACAACGTTCTGGGCACGCACCGGGTCATGTTCGCCGTCGACGACATCGAGGACACCGTTGCCCGGCTGCGTCCGCACGGCGCCGAACTCGTCGGTGGGATCGCCCGGTTCGAGGACAGCTATCTGCTCTGCTACGTCCGTGGCCCGGAGGGCATCATCGTCGGACTGGCCGAGCAACTGCGCTGACAACGCTGCACGCGTCGTGGCAGCCCCGACGGGGCACTCGGTGCGAGTGCCCCGTCCGAGCCGACGACCGCGCGGATCAGGTCGGCTCAGGCAAGGAGCGCGCGGTCCCGTCCACGCTCACGCGTCCCGCCGGTGCCGCCTCACCAGGAGAGCGGGGCACCAGGCCGATCAGTACCGCGCCGATGAGGCCGGGTACCGCGAGGGCGTAGAAGTTCCACTGGTACGCCAGCCCAGCACCGATGATGAGTCCGAGCAGTGGTGGCGCGAGCATCGAGCCGATGCGGCCGAAGCCCAGCGCCCACCCCAGCGCCGTGGCGCCCATCCGTACCGGGTAGTGCTTGGAGATGTGGGCGAGGACAAACGTCTGTGTTCCCATCGCGCCGACACCGCCCATCGCGACAGCCGCGTACAGCACCGCCGTGGGCAGCCGCAGGCTGAGGAGGACCACGGCCGCTCCGGCCAGGAGGTACGTCGTGACGATGATCGGCTTGGAGCCGAGTCGGTCGGCGGCGAAGGAGATGAGGAGTTGGCCGACGACGGCACCGAGGTTGAACATGAGCAGGAAACCGAGTGCCGACCCGGCGGAGTAGCCTGCCCGGCGCATGATCTCCGGGAGCCAGGTGTTGTACCCGTAGATCATGAACAGGCACAGGCACGACATGGCCAGGAAGCAGAGCGTCGCCGCGACGTAGTCGCGGGAGAACAGGGTCTTGACCGGTGACATGCCGTCCCGGTCGGTCGCGTCCGGCGACTGGGTCGACGCCGTTGCATCCTCGGGCGCGCCCGCCAGGTCGATGTTCCAGCGTCGCGCTGTCGCCTCCGCCTCGGCGTACCGGCCCTTCGCCTGGAGGAAGGTGATCGACTCGGGCAGGAACTTCAGGGCCACGGGCACGACGAGGATGAGCGGGAGGAGCCCGAGCAGGAACATCGCCTGCCAGCCGAACCGGGGGATCACCGACATGCCCACCAGTGCGGCGATGATGCCGCCCACGGGAAAGCCGCTGAAGATGATCGCGAACACGAGGTTGCGGGTTTTCGGGTGTGAGTACTCGCCGCTGAGAGCGCTGGCGGTCGGCAGCACACCACCGAGGCCGAGGCCGGCGAGGAACCGGAAGAGTCCGAACAGTTCCGGGGACGTCGCGGTCGCGCACAGGCCTGTCATCACCGAGAACCAGGTCAGGCAGGCGATCAGCGTCTTGCGTCGGCCCAGTGTGTCGGTGAGCGTGCCGACGGTCGTGGCTCCGATGAGCATGCCGATCAGAGCGAACGAGCCGATCAGCCCGGCGCCGGCGGGAGTCAGACCCCACCCGCCTTCGTGCAGCAGGGACGGGATGACAGCGCCGTAGATCACGACGTCGTACCCGTCGGCGACGATGGCGAGCCCGCAGATCGCGAGAACCAACACGGTGACCGGAGGCCACGTGGTCTGGCCGCGACTTCCTCCGCGACTGTCTTCGAGCATGACAATTCCTCTCACATGGCTTGCGGGTATGAGTCTCTTTCGCCCTTGGATGCGGCGTGCGTGCGTGCGTGCGTTCGGCGGTGGCAGCCCCGGGTCCGGCGAGCGGCCGGCGACGGCCCGGCTGCATCGACTGCGCCTCGGCTCGCATCGCTAAGTGTGCACACTATTACGGGGCTGTAAAGGGTGCTGTACGGGAAAAGGGGACATGGCGCGAGCTGACTGCTCCTGCCCGCCTAGGATTCGCGAGAGCATGTGTATGCATAAGTGCGGCGGGTGGAGCGTCTCAAAGCATCTGACCGGGTCGCCAGGGTGATCGGCGATGTGATGGGGCACGGGATCGCCGAGGCGGCCACGATGGGCCGGCTGCGCACGGTCGTCCGTCCCCTCGCCGACCTGGAGATGCCCCCGGACGAACTGTTCAGCCGTCGCAACGACCTGGTCGCCGAGTTCGGCGAGGACTTCTACGCCACCTGCCTGTACGCCGTGTTCGACCCCGTCGCCCGCACCTGCACGTACTGTCTGGCCGGGCATTTGCCGCCGGTCATCGTGCACAGTCCCGACGTCGCGCCCGGCCCGCCGCTCGGCGCGGCCAAAGCCTTCTCGTCCATCTGGACGGAGCAGGATCTGCCTCGGCCGGAGTGTCGGACGACGCCCCGGCCGAGGCCCGGCGCTGTCAGGTGTCCCAGTCCTCCGGGCGTACGGTGAGCGCCACGCGCCCGAGGCTGTTGTCGTCCTCCATGTAACGGTGGGCGTCGGCTGCGCGGGCGATGGGGAACGTACGGTCGACCACGGCCCGGAAGCCGTTCTCGACCTGCCTCCACAGTTCCGCCACCGCTGCCGGGTTGCCCGTGCGTACCCCGATGATGCGGTGGCAGTCGGAGTACACGCGCCGCAGGTCGATCCCCACCTTGCCGCCGAGGAAGGCGCCCGAGGTGACCACCGCGCCGCCGCGGGCCAACGAGTCGATGGTGGCGTCCCAGATGTCCGGGTCACCGAGGTTGTCCACGGCGATGTCGACACCGCGACCCCCGGTGGCCTCGCGTACACGCTTGACGAAGTCCGGCGCGTTGGTGTCGAGCACGAGGTCGGCCCCCGCCGCGGCCATGGCCGCACGCTTGTCGGCCGAGCGGGACGTCGAGATGACCTTCGCGCCCAGGTGCTGGGCGTAGGCGGCCGTGGTGGAACCGAGTGCGGAGGACGCGCCCTGGACGAGGACCCAGTGCCCGGGGCGGAGCCCTGCCTGCGTCATCTGGTTGGCGGCGACCGGGCCGAGGAGCGCGAGGGCGGCGGCCATCGCTGCCGGGATGCCGTCCGGGACCTTGTGGACGTTGACCGCGGGCACCACGCAGAACTGCGCGTAGGCGCCGGGTCGGTGTGTGCCGATCACGGTCAGGCTGTCGCAGACTTCCTCGCGGCCGTCCGCGCAGTAGGCACAGGTGCCGCAGGCGACACCGGGCAGGACGGCCACGCGGTCGCCGACCCGGACGGAGGCCACGCCCTCGCCCAGGGCGGCGATCGTGCCGGCGTGGTCCGCGCCGAGGATGTGGGGCGGCTCGATGGTGGCGTAGGGATGGTTGCCCGCGCGTGCCGTGAGGTCGAGCAGTCGGCCGATACCGACCGCGGCGACCTGGACGAGAACCTCTCCGGGGCCGGGGCGCGGTGTGTCGACGGTGGCCTGTTCCAGGACGTCGGGCGGTCCGAACCGACGGAACAGCATGGCTCGCATGGTCGTCGGCACCGGCAGCGCTTCCGACCAGCCGAGCCCGGAAACGGTCAGCGTGTCGCTCATGACGCCACCACCTTGTTCTCCAGGCGACCGATCCGCTCGATCTCGATGACTATGTCATCCCCGGCGGTCAGGAACTCCCCGCGCGGGACGCCACAGCCGGCCGGTGTGCCGGTGAGGACGACGTCTCCAGGCTCGAGGCGGGTGATGCGACTGGCCGCCGCTATCACTTCCGGGATCCGCACCATCATCTGCGCGGTGGAGGAGTCCTGCTTCAGGACTCCGTTGACGCTGAGCTGGATCCGCAGGTTCTGCGGGTCGGTGATCTGCCAGGCGGGCACCAGCCCGGGGCCCAGGGGGCAGAAGCCGTCCTGTCCCTTGTGGCCGACCCAGTCGAAGGTGAACGGCTCGGCGACCGGCTTGTCGGACTTGAGCCGGTCCCGGGCCGAGATGTCGTTCGCCGCCAGGTAGCCGGCCACATGGCCCATGGCCTGCTCGGGCGCGAGATCGCGGCCACCACGACCGATGACGACGCCCAGTTCGGCCTCCCAGTCGACACGTGCGCCCGGATAGGCGGGCAGCGGCACCGGGTCCCCCGGACCCGTCACGGTCGTCGTCGGCGGCTTGAGGAAGAAGAACGGGTCCCCCAGCTCGTCGGGACGTTCGCAGCCCATCTCGGCGATGTGGTCCCAGTAGTTGGCGCCGGCGCAGAGCACCTTGCCCGGATAGGTGAGCGGCGGGGCGAGCCGGGCGTCCGCGACGGCCTCGGAGGCCGCCGGTGTCCAGTCACGCAACAGCGGGGCGAGCGACTCCCATCGCGCGAGGACGTCCATCAGCGTGAGGCCCGCGGTCCCGGGGGGACCCTGCACCACGATTCCGTCGGTGTACGCACCGACGGTGACTTTCTCCGAGTCGTCGACCCGGTACTGCACCAGTGACCATTCAGGCGGTTCCATGTTTCCTCCGGCATACGGCTCTCTGAAGCAGCTGAACCATAGTGCATACACATTGGCAGAGGAAGGGGCTGCGGCATCGCGCATGATCCTTATGCGGCGTTCGCTGTCGGCCTGGAAAAGCTTCCCTGGGTGTATGGACATCGAGCAGCCTAGGTGTGCACACTTGCTGAGGGGTGCTCGTGCGTGATGCGGGCTGACCCAGAACCATGAGGAGTGCACATGTTGCGTGTCAAAGGTCTGCTGCACTACGGACTCCAGGTGCCGTCGCTCGAAACGGGCGCGGACTTCTACGGCGCGTTCGGACTGGAGACGGCGGAGCGCGGCAACGCGGTGGTGATCCGCTGCGACGGCCGGGAGCAGGATCAGACGGTGCTGATGGAAGGGCCGGTCAAGCGGCTGCACCACGTGGCCTTCGCGGTGGACCCGGACTCGCTGCCCGAATGGCGGCGCCACCTGGAGGGGCTGGGCCTCAGGTTGCTGGACGCGCCGGCCGAGGTACCCGGCGGGGTGTGGTTCCGCGACCACGAGGGAAACCTGGTCAACCTCCGGGACGAGGGGATCGCACCTTGGCGCGAGTTCGGAACCACGGACGCGCAGGACGCCAACGTCGGCGACCGCATCCGCCGGATCGACCAGGCCCGCTGGCTGAACGCGAGCGAGAACACCCGCCCCCAGCGACTCGGGCACATGCTGATCTTCAGCTCCGACGTGAGCGCGTCCGAGGCCTTCTACACCCGCACGCTCGGGCTGCGCCTGTCGGACCGCATCATCGACGGCGGGCCCGTCTTCATGAACTCGGGGCCTGGTGACCACCATGTCTTCGGGTTCGTCCCCGGAACACACCCCGGCCTGCACCATTCCAGCTGGATGGTCGCCGACATCGACCAGATCGCGATGGGCGCGCGGAACATGGCCGCCGTGGGCTACGAGAAGGGCTGGGGCCTGGGCAGGCACACCCTCGGCTCGAACCTCTTCCACTACATCCAGGACCCCTGGGGCAGCTGGATCGAGTACTCCGGCGACATGGACCGCATCACCGAGAACTGGCAGCCGAACGACTGGGACTGCCCGGCCGCCATCTGGAGCCCCGACATGCCGGCCGACTTCATCACCAATCAGGAGGACAAGCCCGCGTGACATGTCGGGGGCCGCTGCTGTGGCACCCCGACATGTCAGGCGGGCTTGAGTCCCTGCGTGCCCCCGTGCCCCCGTGGCCTCGTGGCCGTCCTGCCGCTCGGCCGCCTGGCCCCAAGGAGCCGTTCCATGCAGAGTTCGGAGAGTTCCTCATGATGTCCGCGCTGAGCGCGCCGCACCCGTCCGGGAAGCCCTCCCGGCAGCTCACCGTGGGCGTCTTCCCGGGCGCCGGCGGTGTGCATCTTCACCACGCCATCGACTCCGGGTACTTCCGGCAGGCAGGGCTGGAGGTGAACCTCGTGCAAGTGGTCTCCTCCGACCAGCAGCTGGCGGGCTGGAACGACGGTGACTTCGACCTCATGCACACCTCGCCCGACCACCTGCTGCGCGGGCTTCTGCAACGGGACCCGGTGGCCGTCCGGGCCGAGGGCATCGGCGAACTCGCTGTCCACCGGCGCCAGGGAACCCCTCTGCCGACGGACCGGTGGGCGGTCGACAACGCGCACAGCGCCTTCGCGTTCGTGCTGCGCGCCGTTCTCACCGACGTCGCCGCGTCGCCGGTGACCGACGACCGACTCGTCCCCGTGGGCGGTACGTCGCAGAGGTTCCAGGCCCTGCTGTCGGACGCCGTGGACGGCACCACACTCCATCCGCCCTTCGACGTCCTCGCCGCCGAGCAGGGCTTTTCCCGCGTCGGCGGCCACCTTCAGGTCGTACCCGACCTCATCACCAACGTGGTGGTGGCCCCACGTGGGACGGCGACGACATGGCACACCCGTGCCTACGTCGAGATCTGCCGCAGGAGCACCGAGGAACTGCTGGCCTCCGGCGCACCAGGCGTCGAGGCGGCCCTGCTGCGGCACGGCATGCCCGAGGCGATCGCCCGGGCCGCCGTCCCCGGCCTCCTCGGGCCCGCGGGCCTGTCGACCTCACCCGAGGTGACCCGGCACGGCATGGAGGCGGTGGCCGACCTGCGCCGTCGCTACGCACCTGACTGGCAACCCGCCCGCCCCCTCCCCTCCCTGATCGGACCCGACCAAGCACGCTGACGCGGATCACCGCCGAGGCGAAGGCGCGCCGGGGCCTCACCCCGAACCACGGCGCCCGTGCGGCCGCACGGGCGGGAGCCCGCCAGGTGGATACAGTCACCGGTCTCCGGAGCCTGGTCGGAGGCAGACCGGCAGTTCTCCACAGTGGAGTTGGGAAGTCGCTCTGTATCGGCTGCATACACCTGGGTACACTCCTCGGCGTGAGCAGGAGCAGAAGCGAGTCCCGCGAGGAACAGCGGCCGGCCGACGACGAGGGCGGGGCGCGGGCCCGGGCCGGGGCGCCGGGCGAGAGCCCCACGGCAGCCGCGGGCGGACGCCGACTCGCTCTCGACGTCCACGCTCGCCTGCGCACCATGATCCTGAACGGGGAGCTGCCTCCGGGGTCGGCGCTGCTCCAGGCCGAGATGGCCCGGAAGCTGGGCGTCAGCCGCACACCCATGCGCGAGGCGTTCCGGCTGCTCCAGGAAGAGGGCCTCATCGACGCGCGGCCCGACCAGCGCGCACGGGTCCGGTCGGTGGACCCCGAGGACCTCGACGCCGTCTACGGGGCCCGCATCATGCTCGAATCGCTCGCCGTCAGCATGACCGCCAAGTCGTTCACGGCTGCCGACATCGAGCGCATGAGCGACGCCCTGGAACGGATGAAGGCGTTGGCGGTGGACACCCAGCCCGACGAGTGGCACGCGGCGCACCACGCGTTCCACGGCATCGCCACCCAGGCGGTGGGGCCACAGTTGCAGCGCATGATCGCCTCGCTCGGAGAACACAGCGAGCGCTACATCCGCCTGGCTCAGCTGGGCGCGCCCGCGTCCTGGGGCAAGGCGTACGCGGAGCACGAAGCGCTCCTGGAGGCGATGCGCCAGAGCGACCCCGCCGGAGCCGCACGCGTGGTCGCCCGTCATCTGGCGCGCACCGCGCTGAGCGTCCTGGCGGACATCGCCCCCGAGTACGAACCCACCGCCACCCGGACGGCGTTGGGGCTCGCGGGCAACGGCCAGTCCTGACACGTCCCGCCGCTACTCGCACCGTCGGTGGTGCGCAGCGGCCTCCGGTGATGGCGTCCCGGTAGGCCGTGTCCTCCCGTGCTGTCAGGTTCTCGGGGCCGTAGCGAGCGTAGCGCCCGCAAGGTGGCTCTGACCTCGGTGAACGGAACGCGTCCGGCGCACAAAGATGCGTCAGCTCGTCGTTGACCGGCGGTCCGCGGCAGGGCCAGGGTGGTGGAGCCGGATCGGATTCCGATCTCCCGTTTCGGGTCACCGAACATCTCCCGTCTCGGGTCACCGAACTGCGTGAAGGGGGCCGTGATGCTCCAGACAGACATCTGTGCAGACAGCGAGCTCAGGAAAGACGACGAAGCGGCAGCCGCCGCGACCGCGCCTGCCGCGACCTCGCCCGCCATGCGATCGACGCCCGCCATGCGATCGGCGTCCGACGTACCGGCGGAACACGACGAACTGTTCTTCCAGCGCTGTCTCTGGTGCGCCACTCCGGCCTACCGCCGCTCGTTCTGCCGAGCCTGCGGCTCCATGACGTTCCGACGCGAACGCAGCGCGGGTGACGGGATCGTCGTCCGTCGCCACGGCCAGGTCCCGCACCACACATGGTTCGTCGCGATGAACGAGGGCTTCAACCTGCTCTGCCGGACGACCGACATGGCGTCGGTCACGGTCGGATCGAGGGTGAGTGTCGTACGAGCGGTCGCCCCCCTCGGTCAGGGACTTCCCGTCGTCGAACCCACCCGTCCGCCGACTTCGGAACGCCGGTGGTGACGGGAACAGCCGGGACATCGCCGTACGCGAGCGAAAGACCGACGAGTAGAGAGGAAAGTGCGTGAGCACCCAGCACAATGCGCCGCACGAAGCGGCCGGCGTTCTCGGCGGAGCGGGGCGCGGGGCGCTGGAGGGTCTGCGCATCGCCGACTTCTCCCGGGTCCTCGCCGGGCCCTACGCCACCATGCTCCTCGCCGACCTCGGAGCGGACGTGGTGAAGGTCGAACGGCCGGGCATCGGGGACGACACCCGGGCCTGGCACCCGCCGGCGGACCACGACGGCACGTCGACTTACTTCCTCGGCGTCAATCGGAACAAGAGGTCGGTGGCCCTGGACCTGACGACCGACGCCGGCCGTGAACAGGCCCGCGCCCTGGTCGCGGAGTCCGATGTGCTCGTGGAGAACTTCCGCCCCGGAACGATGGAGCGGCTCGGCCTCGGCCCTCGCGAACTCCGCGCCCGGCAACCGGGGTTGGTCTACTGCTCGATCAGCGGCTTCGGCGGTGGCGCGGGTGCGACGATCCCCGGATACGACCTGCTGGTGCAGGCCGTCGGCGGTCTGATGAGCGTGACCGGTGACGCGGCGGGGGAGCCGGTGAAGGCCGGCGTGGCCCTGGTCGACGTGATCACCGGCCTGCACGCGTCGCTGGGCATCCTCGCGGCCCTCCGGCACCGGGACGCCACCGGGGAAGGGCAGCTCGTGGAGGTGAACCTGCTCAGTTCGCTGCTGTCCGCCCTGGTCAACCAGGCGTCGGCGTTCGCCGTCGCCGGTGTCGTCCCGGGCCGCATGGGCAACGCGCACCCGAGTATCGCACCGTACGAGACCTTCTCCGCCGCCGACCGTCCGATCGCCATCGCGGTGGGCAACGACCGGCAGTTCGCGGTGCTCGCCGACCTCGTCGGAGAGCCGGGTCTCGCGCGCGACGACCGCTTCCGCACCAATGCCGACCGGGTGGCCCACCGCACCGAACTGCGGGACATCCTGACGCGGCGGCTGAGCGGCGCCGGCGCGGACCACTGGTCGGCCGTCCTGTTGGCCGCCGGCGTGCCCGCCGGGCCGGTCAACACCCTTGACGAGGCATTCGACTTCGCCCAGAAGCTCGGCCTCCCCGGCATCGTCGAGATCCCCGCCGTCGAGAACCCCGCTGCCGCGACCCCCGCCGCGTCCGCCGCCGACGGGGCACAGGGCAGGCCCTTCCGCCAGGTCGCGAACCCCATCGCGCTGAGCGGCACACCCCCGCAGTACCGGCTGCCACCACCCCGTCTGGGCCAGCACTCCGCGGAGATCCTGCACGGCCCTTCAGACCTCGACCACGCCCCCGCGCCGGACCAAGCGGACGGCTGACGTCCCGACGCGGGCACCACGACCGACCGATCACCGAGATCACCGACCGGTCACCGACGGCTGATCACCGACCGATCACCGACCGATCACCACCAATCCCCAGGAGTTCACGATGAGCGGCGCCAAGCCGATGAAGGACCCCCTCGATCTGCTCGACCTCCCCTCCACGCTCACCGACGAGGAGCGTGAGATCCAGGCCACCGTCGCCAAGTTCCTCGCCGACCGGGTGCGTCCACACATCGGCGAGTGGTTCGAGAACGCGCACTTCGCGCGTGAACTCGCCCCGGAACTCGGCAAGTTGGGCGTGCTGGGCATGCACCTCGAAGGCTACGGCTGCGCCGGGACGAACGCGGTCAGCTACGGCCTCGCCTGTCTGGAGCTGGAGGCCGCGGACTCCGGGTTCCGCAGTTTCGTCTCCGTGCAGGGCTCGCTGTCGATGTTCTCCATCTGGAAGTGGGGCTCGGAGGAGCAGAAGCAGGAGTGGCTTCCCCGCCTCGCCGCCGGTGAGGCGATCGGCTGCTTCGGCCTGACCGAACCCGACTTCGGCAGCAACCCGTCCGGGATGCGTACCAGCGCCGTCCGCGACGGTGCCGACTGGATCCTCAACGGCTCCAAGATGTGGATCACCAACGGCGGCATCGCCGATGTCGCCACCGTCTGGGCCCAGACCGAGGACGGCATCCGTGGCTTCCTCGTCCCTCGCGGGACTCCTGGCTTCACCACCCACGACATCAAGCAGAAGATGTCGCTGCGCGCGTCCATCACCTCCGAGCTGTACTTCGACGACGTACGGCTTCCCGACTCGGCCCGACTGCCCCACGCCCAGGGCCTGCGCGGTCCCCTGTCCTGCCTGAACGAGGCCCGCTTCGGCATCCTGTTCGGCGCGGTCGGCGCGGCCCGCGACAGCATCCAGGCGGCCATCGAGTACGCCGACTCCCGCGTGCAGTTCGGCAAGCCGATCAGTGGCTTCCAGCTCACCCAGAAGAAGCTTGCCGACATGAGCGTCTCGGTGGGCAACGCCGCGCTGCTCGCCGTGCACCTGGGCCGGCTCAAGGACCAGCACCGCATCCGGCCCGAGCAGATCAGCGTCGGAAAGCTCAACAACGTCAGGGAGGCGATCGCCATCGCGCGCGAGTGCCGCACGATCCTCGGTGCCAACGGCATCTCCCTGGAGTACTCACCGCTGCGCCACGCCAACAACCTGGAGTCCGTCCTCACCTACGAGGGCACCAGCGAGATGCACACCCTGGTCGTCGGGCAGGCCATCACCGGCTACCCGGCGTTCCGGTGACCACCGCGGACCGGGGGAGACGACCGTGAACATCGTCGTACTCGTCAAGCAGGTCCCGGACACGGCTGCCGAACGCACGCTCTCCGGGGCCGACCACACCCTCGACCGCGAGGACGCCGACCTCGTCCTGGACGAGATCAACGAGCGCGCGGCGGAGGAGGCGCTGACGCTGAAGGAGACGATGGGCGCCGAGGTCACCGTCGTGTCGATGGGACCCGAATCGGCGCGGGAGGCCATCCGCAAGGTCCTGGCGATGGGGGCGGACCGAGGCATCCACATCTGCGACGACCGGCTCCACGGAGCCGACGTGGTGACCACGGCGAGGGTCCTGGCCGCGGCCGTGCGGACGGTGCGGGACGTGGACCTGGTGCTGGCGGGCAACGCGACGACCGACGGACAGTCGAGCGCGGTCCCCGCCGTCGTCGCCGACCTGCTCGGCTTGCCGCCGTTGACGCACGCGAGGGAGTTGACGGTGGACGCGGGCCGCGTCCGTGCGGAGCGTGAGACGGAGGACGGCGAGGTGACGCTCGACGCGCCACTGCCCGCGCTGGTCAGCGTCACCGAGAAGATCAACGAACCGCGTTACCCCTCCTTCAAGGGGATCATGGCCGCGAAGAAGAAGCCGGTGGAGACGGTCGATCTCGACGACCTGTTCCCCGACGCGGACGACACAGGGTTCCGCGTGACCGGCACCCGTGTGGTGGAGGCCGTACCGCGTCCGGCGCGGGTCGCGGGAACCCGGATCACCGACGACGGCTCGGCCGGCCGGCGACTCGTCGAATTCCTGATCGCCCAGAAGCTCGTCTGAACCGCCCCGCCACAGAGGGACAACCAGAAGCACGACCAGAAGTAGGCGCTCATGCCCGATGTCCTCGTCCTCGTCGACCACGACGAGGAACGTGTCCTCAAGTCCACGTACGAACTCCTGGCCGCCGCACGGCGGTTGGGTGACCCGGCAGCCGTCGTCGCGGGAACCCCCGGTACGGCGGCCCGCGTCAAGGAATCCCTCGCCCGCCACGGTGCCATGAGCGTCTACGCGGCCGAATCGACCGAAGCGGGCGACTTCCTCGGCACGTCGTCCGTCGACGCCCTCGAACTCGCGGTCCGGCAGGTTTCTCCCGCCGCCGTGCTGGTCTCGGCGACGACGGACGGCAAGGAGGTGGCCGGGCGTCTCGCCGCGCGGTTGGACGCCGGGGTGCTGATCGACGCGGTCGACCTGGACCCGTCCGGTGCGGTCACCCAGATCGTCTTCGGCGGCTCGTGCACCGTGCACGCGCGGGTCACCCACGGCATACCGGTGATCGCCGTACGGCTGGGCTCCTTCGAGCCGGAAGAGCATCCCGTGGAGGCGACGCAGCACACACTCGTGCTGCCGCCGATCGACCCCTCGGCGTCCGCCCGCGTCGTCGCCCGCCGCGCCGCGCTCGCGGGTGACCGTCCCGCGCTCACCGAGGCGGCGGTCGTCGTCTCCGGTGGACGCGGCGTCGGAGGAGCGGACGGCTTCAAGGTGGTGGAGGAACTGGCCGATGCGCTCGGAGGCGCCGTGGGCGCGTCGCGCGCGGCGGTCGACGCCGGCTACTACCCGCACCAGTACCAGGTGGGCCAGACGGGCAAGTCCGTCTCGCCCCAGCTGTATGTCGCCCTGGGCATCTCCGGGGCCATCCAGCACCTCGCCGGCATGCAGACGTCCAAGACGATCGTCGCGGTCAACAAGGACCCGGAGGCCCCCGTCTTCGGTCTGGCCGATTACGGCGTCGTCGGTGACCTGTTCGCGGTGGCCCCCCAGCTCACGCGGGAAGTGACTGCCCGCCGTACCGAACGCTGACGGCCCGCCGTACCGAACGCTGACGGCCCGCCGCACCGCCGGCTGACCGCCCGCCGTACCTGCGCGGAGGTGGAGCTGCCCACCCGGCACCCACGGGGGGTGGTCGGCCGGCAGCTCCACCACGCATCGTCAGGCCGCCAGGCGCCGGAACCGGCTGCCGTGGAACACCAGCGGCTCCCGGTCGGGGTCAGCCTTCAGCCCGTGGATCTCCAGCAGGACGATCGTGTGGTCCCCGCCGGGGAGTTCGGCATGGACCGAGCAGTCGAGCCAGAGGTTGGCACCGTGGACGTACACACCGCCGTCCTCGCCGCTCTCCCAGTCGACCCCCGCGAACCGGTCCCCGCCCCGAGCGGCCAGCGAGCGGCAGACCAGGTCCTGCCCCTCGGCCAGGACGCTCAGACCCAGCCTGCTCTGTCTGCGCAGCCTCGGCCAGGTCGACGAGGTGTCCTGAACACAGACCGACACCAGAGGCGGTTGGAGAGACACCGGCGTGAACGTGCTGGCGGCCATGCCCACCGGCGTCCCCGCGTCGAGGGCGCACAGGGCCGTCACCCCGGACGGGAAGCAGCCGAACGCCTGGCGCAGCACGGCCGGATCCGTCGGTGTCGTCACGAGCGGGCTCATCGAACGCCCTCCTGACCCGACAGGACCGCGCCCAGACGCCGCAGCGAACCGTTGTTGCCGGCCACATGCTGGGCGACGCAGCGGACGTCGCGCCAGCGCCGCTGCAGGGGGTTCGAGCTGTACAGCCCGGAGCTGCCCGACAGCGTCATGATCTCGTTGAGGATCCGGATGCCCTCGTGGTGGATGTGCTGGTGGCCGCCGGTGTAGCCGAACCACTCGGCCGGGGTGGGCTCCTCTCCAGCGAGCGCCCGGCTCATGACCGTGGCGCCGGTCTGTTCGAGCAGCGCCCACAGCGCGGCGGTGCGCAGATGCAGTTCGGCGAACTTCTCCTGGAACACCGGGTCCTGGCCGATGACCATCCGTGGGTCGAACGCCGGCCGCTTGATGGCGGCCAGTTCCGCGAGGTCGCCGAGCGCGCCGTCCAGACACCCGATGACGACGGCGTCGTGCGAGGCGCCGGTGGCGGTGTACGGCAGGTCGTAGAAGGGGGCGGGGATGTGGTTGTCGCCCATCAGCGGGCCCGTGAAACGCTCGGGAACGAAGACGTCGTCCATCGTGAAGTCCGTGCTCTGCGTGGCCCGTAGGCCCACCGCGTCCCAGGTGTCGAGGAACGTGGCCTGCTCGGGGCGGAGTAGCGCGACCCGCATGTCCGGGCGGCCGTCGGGCAGCGCGGGAGCGCCCTCGACCACGAAGCCCGCCAGCAACCAGTCCGGGGTGAACGAGCCGCTGGCCAGAGGCCAGCGCCCACTGAGCCGGTAGCCGCCCGCCACGGGGACCGCCCTGCCCTTCGGGGCTATCGCCCCACGGAGCATCAGGTCGGCGCCGTCGCCGAACACCTCTTTCTCGAGCGTCTCCCGCGGCAGCGACCGTACGAAGAACCAGGCCATCGAGGCCGCCTGAACGGTCCAGCCGGTCGAACCGTCGGCCCGTGAGATCTCCCGGACCACCTGAGCGCTCCGCACCAGGTCGAACTGCTCGCCGCCCCATTCCCGGGGCAGGCTCATCCGGAACACCCCGGCCTCGCGCAGAGCGGCGACGATCTCCGGGGGAACGGCTCGGGCCTCCTCGGCCTCGGCGGAACGCGCGGCGATCCCGGGCAGATGCGCACGGACGCGGCCGAGTACGCCGTCGTCGGCCTCCCGGTCGTGGGACGGGGCCGGTTCGAGCAAAGTCGTCATGATCGATCCTTGGGATGTGTGCGGTCAGGGAGCGTCTGGTCCGCCGCGTGGCTGAGGGAGGACGCCTCACACGGTTTGCGCGCAACGGCCGTTCCGGGTGAGGGGAGTGCGGCTGTTCCGGGAAGGTCGGCGTGGGCGGGGAGGCGCGCCCGTGGCCGTGCCTGCCCGTCTTCGCGGGAGCGTTCGTGCTCGTCCTGCACGAACGCCGTACGAGGTGCCTCGGGCACTGCTCGCATGATGCGGGGCGGGAGGAGGGTCCTGCTTGTGTACGGGAGCACAGGTAATTTGCGTGGCTGAGAACACTGCTCCGGAGCCGGTGGCGGATCGTCCGGGCGGACTTATCATTCCTCGCCAGGAGTGCCGTCCGAGCCCGTTCCTCGGGGGCCGGCCGCACCGGGAGGAGAGCCGCATGCCCCGGATCACGACACCGAGCGAAGGCACGGCCACCGAGCGCCTCGAATACTGGCGGGACGCCGTGAGCCAGAACCTCGTGCCCCTGGAGGTCCGACCGCGCGAGAGCTCCGACTTCAGCGCGTCACTGCACGCCGTGCGGGTCGGCCAGGTACAGATGTCGGTCATCTCGGCCGCACCGCACAGCATCGCGCGCACCCGTCGGCACATCACCTCCGACGCCCCCGACTTCTTCCAGCTCACCCTGCAGCTCACCGGGCGCGGCGTGCTCACCCAGCGGGACCGTCAGGCCCAGGTGGGGCCGGGTGAACTGGTCATCTACGACACACGCCGTCCCTTCACCTACGATCTCGACGAGTCGCACACCGGCCTCGTCCTGATGTTCCCGCAGGCCATGTTGCAGCTGAGGGAACGTGATCTGGCGCGCGTGACGGCGACGCCGGTGCCCTGCCACGACGGCCTCGGCCAGGTGGTCCTGCCCTTCCTGCACGGGCTGGCGCGCCAGATGGAGCACGTGGAGGCCCGAGCCACGCCACGGCTCGCCGACAACGTCATCGACCTGGTCGGCACGCTGCTCGTGGAGCACGCGGACGCGGTGCGGACCACCGAGGCGGACGGTTCGGGCCGGCTCACCGAGCGTGTCCTCGTTCATATGGAACAGCGGCTCGCCGACCCCGGGCTGAGCCCCGAGGGGATCGCGGCCGCCCACCGCATCTCCCGCCGCTACCTGTACAAGTTGCTGGCGGCGCGGGGGTACACGGTCTCGGGATGGATCCGGGAACAGCGTCTCGCCCGCTGCCGCCGCGACCTCGCCGATCCGTCCCTGGACCACCTGCCGGTCGGCGCCATCGGAGGGCGCTGGGGTTTCGCGGACCCGGCCCACTTCAGCCACGCCTTCAAGGCGAAGTACGGCATGAGCCCACGAGAAGCGCGCACGGACCGCCGATGACGTCGGCCGGCGGACGGCGACGCCCGGATGTCGCCCGGACGACGATGCGGGACGACACGATCCGGATGCTCGTCAACCGTGCCCAGTTCGACTGGTCCAGCTACTCAAAGGCGAGGAGTAGCGGTGCGGGCGTCGGGAGGGCCGGCGTCTGGCCGTGCACTACGGCGACCTGGTCCGCGTCGCCCTGATGGTGAGAAACCTTCTTTCCTCTCCCCATTCTCAGTCGCCGGACGAGTACTTCTGCTGGAGGCTGTCTACGTAATCGATCCGCTTCCGCGTCTGTTCGGGCGTCTCCACTTGCCTTCCCTGCTCACGTTGACGCGCGGTGAGAGGAGGGCCTGCTCCAGAGCCTGGCGCCCGCAAGGAACAAGACCTTCAGCGCAGCCGAGGAGCGCGCGAGACAGCCTTCAAGTTCCCAGACGCTCACTCAGTCCCGGGGCAGATAACCGTGCAGGAAGGCGTGGACACCGGCCGCTGCGATCTCGTGCGTCTCGGTGTCCGACAGCGCGTCCACGCCCGCCCGGCCCCGGCCCCAGGTGTTGGTCACCAGCACCACGAAGTGCTGGGCGGCGAGTTCGGAGTCCAGCACGTGCAGCAGCCCGCGCTCGGCAAGCCGGGCCATCTGGGCGGCGAGGGTGCGCTGCACCCGCAGGGGGCCGGCCTTCTGCCAGGCGTCGTGGAGGTCGCCGGGGAAGTACTCGCCCTCGGCGCTGATCCGGGCGGTGATCGCGAAGTGGTCGGTGAACTCCGGCCGCGGCCGCACCCAGTCCTTGGCGAGGCTCACCAGGTCGGACTCCACCTCGGCGGCGCTCGACGTGCCGCCGGTGGCGCTCGATCATCGCCTCGGCTGGTGGGGCAACGCGCTCAAGGAGGCCCGCGCCAAGTCCCCCTACACCCCCCCAGGGCTGACACGGCGACAGGCGGGGCGTCTCTGATCTGGGAGAACAAGGTCGAAAACACGTAACTACGTGTAGCTGAAGAACCCCCGCCCCGACTTACGTCCCAGCAGACCCGATTCGACCATGCGGCGCAGCAACGGGGGAGGGGCGTACAGCGGCTCCCGGTACTCCTCGTACAGCGCCTCGCCTATGGCCGCCACCGTGTCCAGACCGATGAGGTCGGCGAGGCGCAGCGGCCCCATGGGGTGAGCGCAGCCGGCGGTCATCCCCGTGTCGATGTCCTCGGCCGTCGCCGTGCCGGAGCCGACCATCCGCACCGCTGCCAACAGGTAGGGAATCAGAAGGGAGTTCACCACGAAACCCGCACGGTCCTGCGCGACGATCGTCCGCTTGCCCAGGGTCTCGCCGGCGAAGGCACGCACCCGCTCCTCCGTGGCCTTCGAGGTGTGCAGCGTGGGGATGATCTCGACCAGCGGCATGACGGGGACCGGGTTGAAGAAGTGCAGCCCGACCACCGTCTCCGGTCGCCCGGCCGCGGCGGCGAGCCGGGCGATCGGGATCGAGGAGGTGTTGCTCGCCAGCACGGTGGCGGGGTCGGTGAGCACCTCGCCCAACCGCCGGAACAGCTCTGTCTTGGCCTGCTCGTCCTCGACGGCGGCCTCGATGACCAGGTCCGTTCCGTCCAGCCGGGAGAGGTCGCCGGTGACCGAGATGCCGGCCAGAGCGTGTGCGCGGTCGTCGGGCGCGATGGCCCCTCGCTTCTCCGCTGTGAGCAGGGAGTCCGCCACGCCCGCCAGGCCGGCACGGGCCCTGTCCTCGGTCACATCGCACAGCGTGACGTGCAGCCCGGCCCGGGCGCACACCTCGGTGATGCCCCGGCCCATCTGGCCCGCGCCGACGACGCCCACGTGCTTGATCGCTGTCATGCGTCTCTGCCTGCCCTCCGTCGGGCGGCGGTCGACCGACGCCGCCTCATGTGTGGTGTCGTGTCGAGCGTAGGCCGGGCACACCCGCTCTGACCTGCCCTGATGGTGCGACATCCGCGCACAAACATGCGTCGGTTCGACGTCTCCCCGACCATCGGCCGGACTGCGCGGCACGGTTCTCCGCCTCGCCGTCCCCACGGTGCCTCGGGGCCGCGCACCGGGTGAGCGCGCGCATGCCGACGAGGCGTCCGGCTCGTGCCGGACGCCTGCTGTGGAGCGGTTGCTTCAGACGGTGGCCGTGGCGGCGGCGGCCTCCCGCAGGCGGCGGATGACGCCACGCACCGCGGGCGAGGTCTCGCCCTTGCGGTAGGCGCCGACCAGCCGGGTCGTCAGTGTCACGTCCGCCAGCGGACGGTACGTCACTCCGGGGATGCGCACGAGGCGCAGCGAGTCGGGGACCAGAGCCACCGCGAGGCCGCCGCCCACCAGCGTCAGCGCCGCGATGAAGTCCCGTACCGGAGGAGCGCACCGCGGTGTGAAGCCCCCGCGCTCCGCCACTTCGAGGATCTGGTCACGGCAGCCGAACTCCTCGTCGAAGTACGGGGCCACGAACTGCTCGTCGCGCAGTAGTGCCGCCGGTACCGCCTCGTACGCCGCCAGCGGAGCGGTGGCCGGCACCGCCAGGACGACCTTCTCGGTGAGCAGACAGGTGGCCGTGACCTCGGGCGGGTACTCCGGCCTCCAGCGCAGGAAGCCGACGTCGATGTCCCCGCAGGCCAGCGCCTCCAGCTGGGCAGGCGTCTCCAATTCGCTCACCTGCACGGTCAGTTCGGTGCCGGGGGCGGTGCAGCGGGTGAGGACGTCGGTCAGCACGCCGGAGAACGCGGCTGAGGCGACGTACGCGATCTGGGCGTGCCCCAGCTCCCCGCGACCGGCGCGTCGGCCCACCGCCTCGGCCCGCGCGACCTGGGCGAGGGTCAGCCGGGCCTCTTCGAGGAACAGCGCCCCGGCACTGGTGAGCGCGGGGCGCGTGCGGCGCCCCCGGTCGATCAGCCGTACGCCGAGATGTGACTCCAGTGCTCGGATCTGGGCGCTGAGCGCCGACGGAGCGAGATGCAGACGGTCCGAGGCCCGGGCGAAGTGCAGTTCCTCCGCGACGACGACGAACGATTCCAACCAGCGCAGTTCCATCGGCTTCTCCGTTCCGCTGGAACACCCCGCGGCGGCGTCAGGGCAGAACAGGACCGCCACGGGGTGGATAGGGGGATCCGCGATTCAGGGAATCACGACATAGTTGCTGAAGCCGCCGTCGAGGTCCGTGGCGCGTCCGGAGATCGCTTCGTTGACCTCGGACAACGGGAACGGCTTGGTGATCAGATAGGACAGGTCCAGGGTGCCGGTCGCCACCATGTCGGCCACTTCCTGACCCTGCGCGGTGGTGAACCAGTTGGAGCCGATCAGCTGGACCTGCTCGTCCATGAGCCACTTCACGTCCACGGGCAGCCGGTCCGCCACGCCTCCGACGTTGACCACCCTGCCGCCGCGCCGGACGCCCTGCATGGAGTCCAGCATCGTCTCCACCGGGGCCTTGGCACCGAGCGCGCTGATGACGAAGTCGGCGCCCTCGCCACCGGTGCGGGACTTCGCCCAGGCGCCGGTGGAGCCCTCACCGAGCCGCATGACCTCGATCCGGTCCGGCGCCAACTCCTTGACCCGCTTGAGGAGTTCCTCGTTGCGTCCGGTGCCGAGGACCCTGGAGACACCCGAGGCCAGCGCGAGGAGGGTGGAGGCGACACCGAGGGTGCCGGTGATGCCGTCGATCAACGCGACCTGACCGGGGCCGGCCGCCGCGTGGCGGAGCGCTCCGTAGGAGGTGCCGATGTAGCCGAGCTTGCCGGCCTGCTCGAACGACATGCTGTCGGGGAGGTTGACGATCGCGTGCTGCGGCGCCGTCATGTACTCCGCGAAACCGCCGTAGGGGTAGAGGTCGAAGATCCGCTGGCCGTCGCGTGAGGTGCTGAAGTAGCCGTTCAGGGTGAAGTAGCGGCATCGGCTGAGTTCGCCGCCGCGGCACACCTGACAGCTTCCGCAGGACCGCAGCGGGCTCACATAGACGCGGTCGCCGGGTCTGGTGTTGAGGACGGCCTCCCCGACCGCCTCGACGACGCCGGCGGGGTCGAGCCCGAAGATCGCGGGGAGCTTGGGGAGCGGCTGGTGCGGGTACCAGGTGGGCCAGTTGTTGATCACATTGGCCATGTTCGGCACGATCCCGCACGCCTTGACCCGCACCAGTACGTCGGTCGGCCGCGGGGTGGGCACGTCGATCGTGTCCACGGACATCGGCTCACCGAGCGCGTGCAATCGTGCAGCGAGCATTTTCGCCATTGAAATACTCCTCGGAACTGCTCCGCCCCGGGCGGCCGGGGGCAGAGACATCAAGAATTCCCTACGACTTCGGGAAAGGGTTGGGGTAGTTGTCCTCGAGGTCGATGCCCAGCAGCCCCATGATGCGGACGCCGGAGTTGTACCAGGCGATGGACAACGACAGTTCGACCATCTGCCGGTCCGACAGGTGCTCGGCGGCCGCACGCCACGTCTCCTCCGAGACGTCGACCCGCAGCGTGGACTCCTCGGCGAGGCGCATGACCGCCTTCTCCGTGGCGTCGAACAGGTCGGACGACTCGAAGTCGGCCACCGCCGCGAGCTGTTCCGCGCTGAGCCCGGCCTTGAGCCCGTGCGACTGGTGGTGTGCGACCTCGTACGCCGACCGGGTCGCGTGGCCCACGGTCAGGATGGCCAGTTCACGCAGGCGAGGGCTGAGGTCGGCGGCCCGCAGCGCGTTGGCGTAGGTCAAGAAGGCGTCCAACTGGGCGGGCGCGTTGGTCAGGGCCAGGAAGATGTTCGCTGTCGGGACCTTGCGTTCGGTCTCCAACCGGTCGTACAGCGGCTTGTGCGACTCGTCGGCGTCCTCGCGGCGCAGATAGGGGACGCGGGCCATGGGTGTCTCCTCGTGGGTTGAACGGATCAGCGGGTGGACCGGGACTGTTCGAGCAGGAACCGTTCCAGCGACATGGGCTTCGGCGGCTCGGCCGGCGGAATCTGCTTGACCCCCGCGAAGGGCGACGCCTCGAAGTACCACTTCTCCAGCGCCGGCAGGCCCCAGCGGGTGTTGGTGCTCAGCGATCCCGCGTCCCAGCGCACCGGCTCGATCTCGGTGTCGATCGTCTGGTAGTGACTGTTGAAGACCTCCACCCGGTGCCCGTCGGGGTCACGGAGGTAGGCGAAGAGCATCCCGCCCGGACCGTGCCGGCCGGGGCCGCGCTCCACGCCCTCGCCGTAGCCCTGGATCCCCGCGAAGTCGCAGGCGGTGAAGATGTCGTGGCTCTCGGAGACGGTGTACGCGAAATGGTGCAGCGCGGGGCCGGTGTTCTCGACGATCGCCAGGTCCAGGCAGGTGCCCTTGCGGTACATGAACGCGCCCAGCAGCTTGTCGCCGTGCGCCAGGTACTCGGAGTTGCGGAAGCCGAGTTCGCCGTAGAACGCGCACAGCTCGTACGTGTCCGGCGCGAAGGTCTGGTAGTGGTCCAGCCGCTGCGCGTGCGCGCCCTTGTGGAGCTGGAAGTCGATGTGCAGCCTCGGCCGGGTCTCCATGTGCGCGCAGAGTTCGAGCGGCGTCCCGATGGGGTCGCTGACGTGCAGGGTCCGGCCCTGGTACGGGGCGTCGACCCACTCGGCGGGCAGCCCCCGCTCACGGAACCAGCCGTACGCGAGGTCGAGGTCCTCGTCGAAGAACACCCGGAAACCGATCCTCCGGCACGAGCCCGCGCCCGCCCCCTCGCCCTCGTCGGCCTGTTCCAGTACGAGGCTGTGGTGGCAGGCCTCCGCGAGGCCACGGAGGTAGCAGGTGCGCTCGTCCTCGTCGCTGACGACGAGTCCCAGCACGTTCACGTAGAAGTTCCGGCTCTCGGCCAGATCGGCGACGGTGAGCCGGACATGGCTGGAGCGGGTGATGTTGAAACTCGGGCGCAGATTGACGGGTGGCAGCATGCTGGTCTCCGTGCTCGGATCGGCTCTGTAGTGTCGCTGGCTTGATTTCAGTGTCGCGCGGCCGGTTTTCGGCTCTGCGGTGACGGCCCGGATCTACGGCTCGGCCGTCAGGGCGTCGGAGCCGGCGAAGGTGAACGCGGACCACCCGCTGAATTCCGCGGATGCGCCGAGGGACTCCTCGATGCGCAGGACCTCGTTCCACTTGGCCATGCGCTCGGAGCGGGTGAACGAGCCCACCTTCAGCTGGCCGGCGTCCCAGCCGACGCTGAGATGGGCGATGGTGATGTCCTCGGTCTCGCCGGAACGCGCCGAGACGACCGTGCCGAAGCCGGCGTCCTTTCCGGCACGCAGGGCCTCGTACGCCTCGGTGATCGTCCCGGCCTGGTTCGGTTTGACGAGGACGGCGTTCACCGAGCCGTCGCCGGCCGCGGCCTCCACCCGCTTGGCGTTCGTGACCAGGTAGTCGTCGCCGATCACCTGGCAGCGCCGTCCATGGCGCCGCGTGAATTCGAGCATGCCGTCGTGGTCGTCCTCGCCCACCGGGTCCTCGACGGACAGGATCGGATACTGCTCGATCCAGCCGCCCAGCATGTCGATCAGGGCTTCGGTGTCGAGGGTGCGGTCGTCCAGAGCGAGTGTGTACCGCCCGCCGCTGCCGAACTGCGACGCCGCGACGTCCAGTGAGATGCCCACCTCGGTCGAGGGGGTGAAGCCCGCGGTCTCGATGGCGCGGGTCAGTGTCTCCAGCGCCTCCTCGTTGGAGTCGAAGGCGGGCCAGAAGCCGCCCTCGTCGGCCACGCCCTGGGCCTTCCCGGCCGCGCGCATCAGGCTTCCGGCGGCCCGGTAGATCTCCGCGGTCCAGTCCAGGGCATCCGAGAAACTGCCCGCGGCCGGGCACATCACCATGAAGTCCTGGACGTCGACCCGGCGGTCCGCGTGGGCGCCGCCACCGAAGATCTGGATCTCGGGCAGGGGGATGCGGACCGGGCGATCGCCCGCCAGGTGCCTCCACAGCGGTACGCCCGCCGACGCGGCGGCGGCGTGCAGGACGGCCATGGACGTGGCCACGATCGCGTTGCCGCCGAGACGGCTGCGGTCGCTGGTTCCGTCGAGATCCACCAGGAGCCGGTCGACCGTCTCCTGGTCGACCGCGTCCTGCCCGGTGAGCGCGGGTGCGATCTCGTCGTTCACCGAGCCCACCGCGCCCTGGACGTCGAGCCCGCCGAAGCGGCTGCCGCCGTCGCGCAGGTCGAGAGCCTCGCCCTGGCCGGTCGAGGCACCCGCCGGTGCGATGGCCCGCCCGATCGCGCCGTCCGCGAGGTGGACCTCCACCTCGACGGTCGGCCGACCGCGTGAATCCCACACCCTGCGGCCCTGGAGCTTGGCGATCCGCGCATCTGACATGCGGTGCAACCTTTCGGAGTTCGGACGACCGACGACCGTCGGGGAGTCCGTGCCTGTCGTCGGGGGAGGGGCGTCCGCACGACGGGAGAGGTACGGCGGCGCCGAGAGCGCGCGAAGGCTCGTACATCTCCCCGTCGATATGTGCTAACGATAGCGCAATCGTGCGAACTGCCGACGGCAATGTCAAGAGGCCGGCTGCTCGTCGTTCCTCTTGAGCCGCCGTGCGAGATGGCTCTCTTGGTGCGGACGACGGTCAATGCTATCGTTCGCACGATCCCGCTCCGACAAGGACTCCGGCGGGCCCGCGCCGCCTGGATGGACGGACAGCACAGGCGAGGCGGGCCCGTCGGACCGGGGCGTGGCGAAAGGAGAGCGAGCCCGTTATGGCAGCCGAGACCTCTGTGACGCCGATGACCCTCACCACCGTGGTGGCCAGTACTCGCCCAGGGCGGGTGGGGAGGTCCGTAGCGGACTGGTTCACCACCCGGGCCGCGGAGGACGACCGGTTCGAGTCGCACACCGTCGACCTGCGGGAACTCGATCTCCCGTTCTTCGACGAGCCGCATCCGCCCGCCCTGCGGCAGTACACGCGGGGCCACACCCGGGAGTGGAGCCGGATCGTCGAGGCGTCGGACGCGTTCGTCTTCGTCACCCCCGAGTACAACGGCGGCTTTCCCGCCCCGCTGAAGAACGCGTGGGACTACCTGGTGGTGGAGTGGCAGCACAAGCCGGCCGCGTTCGTCAGCTACGGAGGCGTCTCGGCCGGCACCCGGGCGGTGCAGATGGGCAAGCAGGTCGTGGCGAACCTGAGGATGCTGCCGATCGGCCCGACCGTGAGCATCCCGTTCGTCAACGAACTCGTCGAGGACGGAGCGTTCCGGCCCGGGAAGATCCACGAGACCGCGGCCGAGCAGGTGCTCGACGAACTCGCGCGTACCGCCGGCGTCATGCGCCGGCTGCGCGGCGGAACGTACTGACCCGACCGGCGCGTTCGACGGGTGCGGGCGAAGGCGCCCGGAGCGTGGGCTCCGGGCGCCTTCGTGTGCGAGTGGGGCCGGCGCGGTTCAGCGGGACTTCGGCGAGGTCTTCGCGCGAGGGGGCGCCGTGCTGCCGCGCAGGATCAGCGATCCGGGGGAGACCGAGGTGTACGGGCCGTCGTTGTCCGGAGTGGTCTTGAGGCGACGCATCAGCCACAGCGCGCAGCCGGTGGCCATCTCCTGGATCGGCAGACCGATCGTGGTGAGCCCGGGTCCCCACCAGGAGAACCCCGGCTCGTCACCGAACCCGATCACGGACAGCTCTCGGGGCACCTTCGTGCCCTGCGCGGACAGTTCCTCCAGCACCCCCCGGGTCAGCTGGATCGATCCCAGCACCAGCGCGGTAGGGGCGTCCGGGCCCGTCAGGAGCCGGCGCACCGTCCGCCGGCCGTGCTCCACGGACGACGGCGGGCCCAGCTCCGCACGCCCCGCGTCGTCCGGCAGGCCACCCTCGCGCAGCGCGCTGCGGAAGCCGCTCAGACGCTCCGCGCCGGTGGGCAGTTCCTCGGGTCCGCCCATGTACGCGATCCGCGTGTGCCCCTCGGCGACCAGGTGACCCGTGGCCCGGCGCAGCGCCTCGTGGTCGTCCACGCCGAACCACTGGGAGCCGAGCGACGGGTGGCGACGCAGCAGTTGCAGATGCGGCACCGTGCGCAGGAGCTTGACGGAGTCGCCGTGCGGGCGCGCGGTGGGCACGATGATGACGCCGGCCACCCGGGTCGCGGACAGCTCCCGCAGATGGCGCAGTTCCACCATCCGGTCGTCGTCGGTCTCCGCGAGCATCAGCTGGAAACCCTCGGCCTCCATGTTCTTGGACAGCTCGTGCGCGATGGTCGAGTAGAAACTGTTGCGGATGTCCGGGATCACCAGCGCGACCACATTGCTGGAGGCCCCGCGCATCATCCGTGCCGCGCGGTTGCCGACGTACCCCATCTCGGAGGCGGCCTGGCGGACCTTGAACTTGGTCTCCTCGCTGATGCGGGAATCGTCGGCGAGGGCGCGGCCGACCGTGGAGACGGAGACACCGAGGCGTTCCGCGATGTCTTTGGTCGTGACCATCTGTGGGCCCCCTAGAGCTGACTGATTCCCGTACGTCACTTTCCGTGTGCCAACGATAGCGCACCTGTTGCGCTCCGTGGTCGGGGAGGAGAGGTGCGGGGCTGATCGACAGTGCGTGCTAACGTTAGCATTACTGAAGGGATCGTGCAGCCGTCCGTGGCTGCCAGGCCATGGAGGTATCCGTGCGGATCATCAGGTATGCCGCCGAGGGCGTGCGTCATTATGGAGAACTACTTCCCGGGAACGCCGGAATCGCGAGATGCGAGGGGGACCCTTTCACCGGACTGTCCCCCACCGGGCACGTCGACGACATCGGTGACGTCGTCGTTCTCGCACCGCTGGAAGAGCCCCGGATCTTCGGTTTCGCCTACAACTACGCCTCACACGTCGACGAGACCGATCGTGAGGTCCCGGAAGTTCCCGTGTGCTTCATGAAGCCCAGTACGGCGGTCATCGGCCCGGGTGACGCCATCGTCTATCCGGCGGAAGGCGAACTCATCCATTTCGAAGGCGAGTTGGTCGTCGTCATCGGGAAAAGGGCCCGCCATGTGAAGCCCTCGGAGGCGCACGAGTACATTCTCGGCTACACGTGCGGCAACGACGTCAGCGACCGCGTCGTCCAGCGCAGGGAAAGCGCCTTCGGCACGCTCCTCATCGGAAAGGGGCAGGACACTTTCGCCCCCCTCGGACCGGTCGTCGCGACCGAACTCGATCCTTCGGCGCTGACACTCACGACCCGGGTGAACGGGGCCGTCACGCAGTCCGCGAGCACGGCCGACCTGCTGCTCGCCGTCCCCGACATCGTCAGTTACCTCAGCCGCTATCTGACGCTGCTGCCCGGTGACGCGATCATGACCGGTACGCCCTCCGGCGTCGGACCGATCCGTCCCGGGGACGAGGTCGAGGTGGAGATCGAGGGCATCGGCGTCCTGCGCAACCCTGTCGTGGCCGAGAGCCTCTGACGCGGACGCCCGCCGGGCGACCACGCACCGGGGCCTGCCCACCGCTCGGCGGTGGGCAGGCCCCGTGGCATGTCCGCGCCGCGCCGACGTCCCCCGCCGGTGACACGGACACGCCACTGCGGTGCCCCGGACCGAAGCCCGGGGCACCGCAGTGGCGGAAGCGCGGTGGGCCGGTCGCTAACGGACCGCGTTGTTGAACTCCGAGGTGCGGACGAAGGTCAGGGCGACGACGCCCAGCAGCGGCAGCACCGTGACCTGCAGCAGTCCGGCCTGCGTCCACCCGAAGGAGTCCACCAGGGCGGCGAAGAGCAGCCCCGAGAAGGCCGCCGGCCCGTAGTAGCCGGTGACGAAGAGGCCGGAGGCGCGTCCGATCTGGCCGGGGCGGACGGCCCGCTGCATCGCGCTGTTGGTGTTGGGATAGATGAAGCCCAGCCCGAAGGCGCCCATGAGGAAGGCGAACAGGCACTGCGGCCCCACCGCGGCCTGTGTCGTGTAGATGCACACGCTGATGGCGGAGACGCCCAGCAGGCCGACCATCAGCAGGTTGCGCTGGTTGAAGCGGTCGCCGAGCCAGCCGCCGAACACCGCCGTCATGCCGCCGAAGCCGAGGAAGCTCATGGCCAGCGCGGCCTGCGTCGGGGCGTAGTGCAGCGAGGTGATGAGGAACGTCGGGTACAGACCGAGGAACCCGTAGATGGCCACACCGCTGATGACCGCGTGGACGGCCAGGGCGACGGTGTTGCGGTTGTAGGGGGACGCCGACATGTACTCGTAGGTCCTGGTCGAGGCGACCTTCTCGACGGAGGTCTCGGTCAGGCCGCTCTTCACGAGGAACAGGGAGACGGCGGCGATCAGCAGTCCGGCGGCGCCGAACAGGTAGAACGGCGAGTGCCAGGTGCCGTGCATGCTCATCAGCTCGACACCGATCAGCGGCGCGATGAACACACCGATCGAGTAACCCACGCCGATCACGCCGAAGGCCAGGCCGCGCCGCTGGGCGAAGAAGGCGCCGATCGCCGCGAAGATGGCGGCGGACTGCATGCCCTCACCGAAACCCGAGACGACCCGGTACACCGTCATGTCGGCGAAACCCGTCGCCAGCGGCGTGGCCATCGTGCCCAGGGAGTAGATCACGATGCTGACCAGCAGCACGGTCTTGCGGCGGAAACGGTCCAGGAGGTAGCCGGCCGGAAGGCCGGCGAGGGCCATGCCGAGCGTGAAGTTCGTCGCCAGCAGCCCGCCCTGCTCCAGGGAGAACCCGTACTCCTCGCGGATGTTGGGCAGCAGGGGAGGGAAGACCTGGCGGTCCATCGCGTTGACCATGTAGGAGAGGACGATCAGCAGGAATCCCACGCCGATCATGGGGCGGGAAAGGGCGCGCCGGTCGCTTTCCTGGGTTTCGGCGGACACCGCGGTGGTGTCGACTTGCGCTGCGTGAGTCATAGCGGCTCCTGAAGGGGAATGGGCCACGGCGAGCCGCGGCGGACGCGTCGCCGGTACGGGGCCGTACGGGCGACGAGAGAAGCGGCGAGCGGAACACGGACCGGCGTCGACGGCGGCTCTGTGCCGTCGACCGGCGAAATAGGGGGGCGCGGCGGGCTCCTGGGCGGTCGGACACCGCATGCGGAATTCAGCCTTGTATCGCCCGTCGGGGACGTCCGTGGCTATGACGTCTTCGACAACCGGACTTCGTGCGGACACTTCTCGGTCGCACGGTCGGCGCTGGCAGAAACCATGAAGGGAAGTACCGGGCGCGTCAAGACGCGCACACCGCTTTTCTTCGCCGACCCCTGTTTTCTCCGTGACGACCCGGTTCCTCCGCCCGAAAAGGGGCCTGCTGCCTCGGTCGCGGCGATCGGCGCACGTCGCACTCTTGACGCGACGAAGACCCCGAATGCTATCGTTAGCATCGCGTGGCTGTGACAAAGTGATCCGACATGTCCTGGGATCCCGTGATCCGTTCCAGGGACGTACCGCGGCGCCTGCCCGACCACAAGTCGGCGGGCGCCGACGAGACCAGCGCCCCCACCGAGCCACCCCCGGGCGACCGACGGCCCATCGGACATGCCGCCGGCCGCCCTCCCGGGTGGCGATCAACCCGCTCACCGGACGCGACCGGGCGCGCAGCCCGACCGTCCGCCGCGGCCGTACGACTCTGCGAGGACGACCTGCCATGAACCGACCGAGCCGACCGGGCACCGTGCTGCTCACCGACTACGCCTGGCCCGACGACGCCGTCGAGCGATCCGTCATCGAGAAGGCGGGCCACACCCTGGTGACCGGCCCCGCCGGGCCCGCCTCCGCCGAGGCCATCGAGAACCTGGTGGCCGAGCACCGGCCCGCCGGCATCCTGACGTGCTGGGCCCCCGTCTCCGCCACCGCGATCGGCGCCTCGCCGGACCTGCGGATCGTGGCCAGGCTGGGCGTCGGCCTCGACAACATCGCCGTGCGGGCGGCCACCGACCGGGGCGTCTGGGTCACCAACGTGCCCGACTACTGCGTCGAGGAGGTCGCGGACCACGCCGTCGGCATGGTGCTGGCCTGGACCCGGGGACTGGCCCTGTTCGACCGGGACGTCCGCGCGGGCCGCTGGAACCCCGCCAGCGCCCGACTGCGCCGACTGTCGACGCTGACCTGCGGCGTCGTCGGCTACGGGCGCATCGGCCGCGCCACCGCCGGCCGCCTCGCCGCGTTCGGCTGCCGGATCCTGGCCCACGACCCGTACCCGCCGAAGGACACCCCCGGAGTCGAGATGGTGGGCCTGGAGGAACTGCTGCGCCGCAGCGACGTGGTGATCCTCCATGTCCCGCTCACACCGGACACGCACCACCTCGTCGGAGCCGAGCAGCTGGCGCTGATGCAGCGGGGCGGCCTGCTCGTCAACGTCAGCCGGGGCGGCCTGGTCGACACCGACGCGGTGATCAAGGCGCTCGCCAGTGGACACCTGGACGGGGCCGCCCTCGACGTCCTGGAGAGCGAGCCGCACGTCCCCGACGGACTGCTGGCCCAGCCGGGCGCTCTGCTCACCCCGCACGTGGCCTTCTCCTCCGACGCCTCGGTCACCGAGCTGCGCCGCAGAGCCGCCGAGGAGGTCGTACGGATCCTGGAGGGCGAGACACCGGCCCACCCCTGCAACAGCCCCCAGACCCTGACCGCCGGTTCGGGCGGCCCACGATGACCGCTTCCTCCACGCAAGGGGGCCCGGAACCGGTGCCGGACCCCGCACTCACCGACTTCCTCCTCACCCACCGGCTCACCGTGCCCGGCGAGGCCGCACGCTGGACACCGCTGGCCGGCGGCGTCTCGTCCGACCTGTGGCGGGTGGACCTGCCGGGCCGCTCCCTGTGCGTCAAGAGAGCCCTGGCCCAGCTCAGGGTCGCCGCCGACTGGCAGGCACCCGTCTCCCGCAACGCCTACGAATGGGCGTGGATGCGGTTCGCCTCCCGGCACCGGCCGGACAACGTGCCGGAGCTCCTGGCACACGACGCCGAGGCCGGACTCTTCGCGATGGCGTTCCTGCCCCCCGAGCGGTACCCGGTGTGGAAGGCACAGCTGTTCGCCGGCCAGGTGGAGGTGGCGACCGCCGCGGCCGTCGGTGAACTGCTCGGGACCCTGCACGCGGCGAGCGCCGGTGACGCCGCCCTCGCCGAGGAGTTCGCCACCGACGACAACTTCGACGCGCTGCGCATCGAGCCGTACCTGCTGGCCACCGCGGCGGCGCACCCCGCTCTGAGCGACCTCCTCTGGGGCCTCGCCCACCGCACGGCCACGACCCACCTCGCCCTGGTGCACGGCGACGTCAGCCCCAAGAACATCCTCGTCGGCCCGGCCGGGCCCGTGCTCCTGGACGCCGAGTGCGCCTGGTACGGAGACCCCGCCTTCGACCTGGCCTTCTGCGTCAACCACCTGCTCCTCAAGAGCCTGGTGGTACCCACACGCCGAACCGATCTCCTCGACTCCGCCCGGGCGCTGGTCGAGGAGTACCTCCGACGCGTCGACTGGGAACCCCGGCCGGATCTGGAGGCGCGGGTCGCGTCACTGCTGCCCGCGCTGCTGCTCGCACGCGTGGACGGCAAGTCCCCGGTGGAGTACCTCACGGACGACCGGCACCGGGAGTTCGTCCGCACGGTCGCGGCGACCCTGCTGCGGGCGTCGGCCCCGACGGTCGCGGACGTCCTGGACGCATGGGCGGCCGCGTTCGAGAGCCCGGCACGGCCCGGCAGTGACCAGCTCGACTGACCGAACCCGTTCGTCGGGGGCCCCGCACCTGACGGACCCGACCGAGGAGAGACCCATGCGGAGAGTCGTCACCGGCCACGACGAGAACGGCAGGTCGGTCGTCGTCAGCGACGGCCCCGTCCCGCGCAGCCGGGAGTTCACCAGCCTGCCGGGCTGGGTGTCCCGGCTGCCGTGGGCCACCGAGCCCGGTGAGCCCGTCAGCCGGGCGGGGGAGGACCCCACACCGAAGGTCACCAGTCTCCTCCCGGCGCCCGGCGGCACACGGTTCATCGTCCTGACCTTCCCTCCGGACAGCGCGATGGCCGACCCGTCGTTCGACCCCGTCGCCTACGGCCAGGAAGCCCTGGTCGACTCACCCGGCCTCGCGGAACTCTTCGAGCCCGACGGCATGCACGCGACGCCGACCGTGGACTACGGCATCGTGCTGCGGGGCGACATCGTCCTCGAACTCGACGACGGCCACCGCACCCCACTCTCGGCAGGCGACCTCGTCATCCAGAACGGCACCCGGCACGCCTGGCGCAACCGCGGTGACCACCCGGCCACCGTGGCCTTCGTCCTCGTCGGCGCGGAGCGCGACCGCTGAGACGGGCATCACCGGTCGCAACCGGTACGGCATCCGGCACCCGTGACCTGGCCTCCTTTCGGGCACAACCACCCTGCTGACCCCGCGTGGTGGCGTGTTCCCTGCGGCCGGGTGGGGTGAGCATGTGGCAGCCCTGTTCGCGCACCGAGGGGATGCGATGCCCGACCGCGCCGACCGTGACCGCCCCGAGGGCGTCGCGGCGAGGGAGACCCTGTGGCGACAGCCGTCGGAGCAGTGGCTGTTCAGCGGCATCTACGGACTGGTGCTGGCCAGCGCCATGGCGGCCGCGCTGGACGGGACGGGAGAGGAGGCCGATCCCGGTGCGGACGCGCTGTGGGTGCTGATCACCGCGCTGGCGTCCGCTGCGGCCCATGGGTACGCGCACGTCATCGCCCAGCGTGCGTCCGGCGCCGGCGCGGCCACCACCAGCAGACTGCGGTCGGTGTGCGCCGAGTGGCCCTTGGTCGCCGCAGTGCTGCCCACGGTGGGGGTACTGCTCGGCGCGGTGGCCGGGTGGTGGGCGGAGGACACCGCGGTGGACACGGCCCTGCTGTTCAACACCGCCGCCCTGTTCGGCCTGGGCGCCTGGGCCGCCCGCAGGGCCGGGCGTGGATGGCCGTCCTCGTGCCGGGCAGGGGGCCTGGACATGTTGATCGGTCTAGTGATCATCATGCTGAACGCCCTGATCCATTAGCTGCCGTCGAGTGCCATGTCGGTGAGCGGGGCCGTCCTTCCGCCCCGAGAGGGGGGGGAGGACGGCCCGGCGCGTTTCCGGTGGCGGCCCGGTCAGTACAGCTTGTTGACGGCCGTGGTCGTGGTCTTCTTGAAGGCGGCCACGGGCGCGCCTGTGAAGTCGCCCAGCTGCTGCCACTGAACGACGGTGACGGTCCTGCCGTCCCGTCCCACCGACATCAGGGCAACGTCGTTGGCGCCCCCGGACGTCTCGACGTTCACGCCGCGGACATGGGCGCCCTCCTCGACCGGCAGCGTGCCGTAGTCCCTGCCCTCGGTGTCCACGTCGGGCGAGCCCGCCTCGAGGCGGTCGGCGCAGATGCGGAACAGATCGTCGTAGTGCTTCGCCAGGCCCTTGGCCAGAGCGGGTGTGCTCGCCACGACGGTCAGCTGCACGGCATTGGTGTCCACGTCGGTCCGGAACTCCCGGTGCCGGTAGACGTAGTCGGCCACGTTCTCCGTGTGGAAGCAGAGGTCGAGCGACGCCGGGACCCCCTCCTTGACCGGCCCGGCGGTCCAGGCCGACGACGCGTGCGGCGGCAGCTGGGACGCCGACAGGAACTTCGGCGCAGCGGCCTTCGACGCGGCGCCGGCGGCCGGCGCCGTCAGGACCGAGCCGGCCGCGAGGGCGACGACGGCGAGTGCGGTGAGAGCGCTGGTTCGGATGCGCATGGACATGGGTGTTCCCCCGTGAATGAGTGACTGGTGCGTGGACATGGATGCCCCGGCGAGCCCGGCTGGTCGGCCCGGACCTGCTCGGTGCGACACCAAGAGCATCAGCGGTCACGACGACCGGACGCAACAGCCGACGGCGCTTCGAGCCAGGTGGAACCATCCCACCCCATCCGACCTGCGCATACATGGGTGCCTGGGATGCCGTCACGGGCCTCCGCTACCTCTGGACGAGGGTGCGCGGCAGGTCCGGCAACTGATCCGGCGTCAGCGCCGTCGGTCCGTAGACCCAGTCGGTGAAGGTGTAGTCGTACGGGTCGCGGGAGCACAGCAGAGCGTTGCGCCGCAGCCGTTCGATGCCGTCGAGGTGCCACAGTCGGCCCCACGCACGTGCGGTGAGGACCACCCGTCGACAGTGTTCGGCGCGGACGGCCTCGTAGGCGGTGAGCGCCGTCTCCCAGTCGACGCCGGAGGAGTGCCCGGTGCGCTGCCGACGCCCGGCACGCACGTGTTCGGCCAGGACCCAGCCGTCCTCGATGGCCATGACGGCGCCCTGTGCCATGTACTGCAGCGGGGGATGCGCGGCGTCACCGAGCAGTGCGATCCGGCCGGTCACCCACTTCTGGATCGGATCACGGTCGTACATACGCCACCAGCGGTCACGCCACATCAGCGGCAGCCCCGCGTGGATCTGGGCACACGTTCCCTCGAAGGCCCGGTCGAGCTCGTCGGGGGTGCCCCAGTCCTCCTCGCCGGCCAGCGCCTTGGGCGACTCGAAGACGGCGACCTGGTTGAACATCTCGCCGCCGCGCAGCGGGTACTGCACGAAGTGGCAACGCGGGCCGACGTAGACCACGACGTCCTTCTCGTGCACCTTGTGGGCGCGTACCTGATCGAAGGAGACCGCGCCGCGATAGGAGACGTAGGCCGAGTTCACCAACTCGTCGGCCACGACGAGCGGGCGGGCCACCGAGTGCAGCCCGTCGGCGGCGATGACGGCCTCGGCCTCGTCGGTCGTGCCGTCGGCGAAGGTGACCCGGGCTCCGTACGGGGTGTTCTCGTACGCGGTGCAGTGGGCGCCGTTGACCAGCTCCACGTCCGCCCGTCGGCAGGCGCGCAGGAGGATGCCGTGCAGGTCGCCGCGGTGGATCACCAGGTACGGCGAGCCGTAGCGGCGCTCCAGGTCCGCCAGGTCGAGGAAGGTCAGCTCCTCGGCGTCCAAGGCGTCCTTCATCACGATGCGCTCGGGCACCACGCCCAGTGAGCGGGCCTCGTCGAGGAGCCCGTGGGCGAGGAGGATCCGCGTGGCGTTGGGGGCGAGTTGCAGGCCCGCCCCGACCTCGCCGAACTCCGCGGCCCGCTCGTACAGGCGCACCCTCAGTCCCTGACGGGTGAGCGCCAGCGCGGTGGAGAGTCCGCCGATCCCGCCGCCGACGACCAGGACGTCGGGGCGGGGGGCCTCTGCCGTGTTCAAGCCGTTCACCTGGGCGGTCACAGCCACGGTGGCAGGGGTTCGGCGGGGGAGCCGTCGACAGTGGTCACGTCCGTGGAGGGGCGGCCCGCCAGATACGCGGTGACCTCCGCAGGTCGACCGCGTACAGCGGGAGTGCTCTCGCCGCGCCTGGTGCCGATGTCGTCGCGCAGGGCGGTGAGGAAGTCCTCCGGCAGATCGGTGAAGCGCACGTCGGCGTCGAGGTCGACGGCGTGCACCATGACCTCTCTGCCGCGCAGCCAGGGGATGTCGGAGGCCGGCACCGTGCGTCCCTGCGCGGTGACCACTTCGGCGTGCCACTGGGCGTCGGTCAGGCGGGCCATGGCGTCGTGCAGCGTCTGCGCGGACCGCTCGAACCACGCGGTGAGCCGGTCCGCGGGCAGGCGCGCCCCCGACTCGATGCCGGCGTTCCGCTGTTCCGGGGAGGAGTACATGGGGGTGCGCTCACCGGTGCGTGCCCAGTGCACCAGGTTGCCGAGCGCCTCGGCGTTGCCGGCCAGGTGGGCCACCACGTGCCCCCGGCTCCAGCCGGGCAGCAGCGAGGGCGCGCCGTACGAGGCGTCGTCGAACCCGGCGAGGGCCTTGCGGCACAGGTCGGTGCCTTCGGTGACCCAGGCGAGCGCCGTCCGCAGGTCGGTCATGCCGCTCCCTCGGTGATCACGCGGTTCTCCAGGCGGCCCAGACCCTCGATCTCGGTGACCACGGTGTCGCCCTCCCGCAGGTAGACCTGGGGCGTGCGGGCGTGGCCGACGCCGCCCGGTGTGCCGGTGGCGATGATGTCGCCCGGGTTCAGCCGGATCATCGTGGACACGTACCGCACCAGGTCGACCGGGTCGAAGAGCAGGTCGCCGGTGTTGTCCTGCTGCATCAGCTGCCCGTTCACCTCGCAGCGGATGTCGAGCGAGGGGCGCGGGCCGCCGACCTCGTCCGGTGTCACGAGGCAGGGGCCGAGGGGGGTGGTGGAGTCCCAGTTCTTGCCCTGCAGCCACTCGCGGGTACGGAACTGCCAGTCACGGCAGGTGATGTCGTTGAGCACCGTGAAGCCCGCGATGGCCGCCGCGGCCTCCGCCTCGTCGGCACGCCGGACCTGCCGGCCCACGACCACGGCGAGTTCGGCCTCCCAGTCGAACTGCTCGGTCTCGACGGGACGGTGGATGTCGTCGCGGGCGCCGACGAGGGTGTCGGCGAACTTGCTGAAAAGGGTGGGGTGATCCGGCAGATCGCGGCCCATCTCCTTGATGTGGTTCCGGTAGTTGAGTCCCACGCAGACGATCTTGCCGGGACGCGGCACCAGGGGCGCGAACACCGCGTCGGCGGCGGACAGTATCGTTCCCTCGGTCCGCGCCGCCGTGTCGAGACCGCAGGGCGCCGCCAGGACCGCACCCACGTCCGGCAGTCCGAGATCGATGAGCGAGTCACCCTCGACCCGGACGGCTGCGGTCCGGCCTTCGAGGCGGATGGTGGCGAGCTTCACGCGTGTGTCTCCTCGGTGTGGGCGCGGAACAGGTCGAGCTTGGTGAAGATCGGAGCGTCACTGAACTGGAACAGGTCGAGCGCTCCGGAGTCCGAGTCCGACGGCGACGCCTGCGACCGGATCGACAGCGGGGTCCACGACGGGACGACGAAGAGGTCGCCGCGGGTGACCGACCAGGTGAGGCCGCCCGCGGTCACCTGGCCCGAGCCGTCGAACACCTGGTACACGGACGACCCGGTCTCCCGTCGCGGGGCGGTCTCCGCGCCGCTGAGGATGCGGTGGAACTGCGCGCGGATGGTCGGCAGGACGTCGCCGCCGTGGACGGGATCGGTGTAGCGGACCAGTGCGTGACCGGGCTCGACGGTGCCGGGGTGTCCCGCGCGCTCCAGTTCCAACTGGTCGGTCAACGCGGCGTCGGTGTCCGCCCAGCGGTGGCACAGCAGCGGCGTGCCCTGCCCGCGGCCGAGCCGGGAGACCGGCACCAGCCCCGGGTGACCCCACAGCCGCTCGGAGCGGGAACGGTCGGGCGTCGCGTGCTCCTCCTCGGACAGCCGGTCGCGTCCGAAGTCGAAGAACTGCGCCTCGATGCCGTACTGGAAGGGGATGTCGAGGCCGTCGATCCAGGCCATGGGCCGGTCGGCGGCGTTGTGGTGCGCGTGCCAGTGCATGCCGGTCTGCGGCAGGAAGTCGCCGCGGCGCATGGGTACCGGGTCGCCCTCCACGACCGTCCACACGCCCTCGCCCTCGACGACGAACCGGAACGCGTTCTGGGTGTGGCGGTGCTCGGGCGCGTCCTCGCCCGGCATCAGGTACTGAATGGCAGCCCACAGGGTCGGCGTGGCGTACGGCCTGCCGCCCAGACTCGGGTTGGCCAGGGCCATCGCGCGCCGTTCGCCGCCCCGGCCGACCGGAACCAGGTCGCCGGAGCGGCCGGCCAGGTCGAGCAGCGTCTTCCATTCCCACCGGTGGGGCCGGGCCTTCGAGCGCGGCTGCTCGGGCATCAGGTCCCCGATCCGGGTCCACAGCGGCACCAGCAGGGCCTGCTCGAATCCTCGGTACAGGTCTTCGAGCGCGGGCGTCACCGGCGGCTGGTCCGGCCCTTCCTCGGCGATCAGTGAGACGGGGGAGGCCCCGTCGCGGAGTGCGGTCATACGCAGACCGTGCTCCGCGCGGCACCTCCCGGAACAGTGGATTCTGCTCAGCAGAACACCATGAGAGGGTGGCCGTCATGGTGAGGTCGATGAAGAATCCGCCGTCGTACGGCGTGACGAGCGTGGACCACGCTCTGCAGCTGGCGGTCATTCTGCAGGTCGAAGGGCCCCTCACGGTCTCCGAGGCCGCCCGACGGATCGGAGTGGCCCGTTCCAGCGCCCATCGCCTGCTGTCCACGCTCGTCTACCGCGACTTCGCGGTTCAGGACGAGGACCGCAGCTACCGGGTGGGCCCCGTTCTCGAGATCGCGGCCCAGGCGCACTCGAACGTCTCGGCCCTCCGGGCGGCTGCGCTCGGCCCGCTGCGCACCCTGGTCGACACCGTCGACGAGACCGCGAACCTGAGCATCCGCACCGGGCGCACCGCGCGGTTCGTCGCCTCGGTCGAGTGCTCACAGGCGCTGCGGGTGGGCAGCCGCGAGGGCATGGTGTTTCCCGCACACCTGGTGACCGGGGGCCTGGTCATGCTGGCGGCCCTCACCGACGAGGAAGTGGACGCGCTGTACGCGGGCGCTCCCACGAGTCCGTCCGATGAGCGCCCGGACCTGGACAAGCTGCGCGATGAGCTCCGAGCGGTCCGGCGCAGCGGTGTGGCCCTCAACCTGGAGCGCTCCGAACGCGGCCTGGTCGCGCTCGGCCGCGGTGTGACCGACTCCCGCGGCAACACGGTCGCCGCGGTGTCGGTCTCCCTGCCGAGCGTGCGCTACGAGCCGGAGCGCGTCCGGGAACTCGCCACGGCCCTGGCCACCGCGGCGGAGCGCATACGCGCGGCGCTCTGACGCGTGACGCGCGGCACGGTGCCGGCGGGCCCGCCGGGTGGCCTCAGCCGACGAGGCCGACGACGGCCTTGGGGGAGGGGCCGTACCGGTTGGTCTCCGGGTCACTGTCCACGGCCATGGTCACCAGGTAGATCACCGGACCGACCACGGGGATGAGGGCGACGAGCATCCTCCAGCCCGGCTTGCCGGTGTCGTGCAGTCGACGGACGGAGACGCTCACCATGGGCACGATGAACGGCAGGAGAAGGACACTCAGGAGCGGGGTCTCGGCCCCGACGGCGAGTGCGGCGACGGCGCCGGTGGCGATCACATAGAGCACTGAGAACCACCAGTACTCCGCGCGCCGGGCGCGCCCGGAGAACGTGGCGTACTTCGCGGTGAGGCACACGCGTACCGCGTCGGCGAACGACATGCTGGTCATGGCGACTCTTTCAGAGGAACGTCGGGGTGGGGGAGCTGATCAGGTGGACAGGTCGGCCGGAGTCGTCGTACGTCGCGTTCGATGCCATGCGGCGGCGACCTCGATACGCGGAGCCGAACGTGTCAGCCGCCTCGGACTCCGAGGCCGCGGCGCAGGGCCGCGAGCGTGTCGGTGAGAATGCGTTGGCCCGTCGTCGACTCGGGGATGATGCCCCCGTGCAGGACGCCGGGGTAGAGGGCGAGTTCGGTGGGGACGTCGGCGTGGGAGAGGCGTTGGGCGTAGTCGACGTCCTCGTCACGGAACGCGTCGTACTGGCAGGCGGTGACGAACGCGGGCGGCAGCCCGGACAGATCCTGGGCGCGGGCGGGGGCCGCATAGGGAGAGACCTCGGCGGTGCCCCGGCGCCCCTCGCCGAGGTAGCAGTCCCAACTGACCTTGCTGGAACGGCTGTTCCACAGCGGTACGTCGTCGTAGTCCCGCATCGACGGCGTCCGGAGGCGGTCGTCCAGTTCGGCGACGCCCAGGTACTGGAAGCAGAGCGCGGGTCCGCCGCGGTCGCGCGCGAGGAGGGTCACGGCGGCGGCGAGGCCGCCTCCCGCGCTCTCCCCGGCGATGCCGAGGCGGCCGGGGTCGATGCCCAGCTCGCTCGCCGACTTCGCGGTCCACTCCAGGGCCGCGTAGCAGTCCTCCAGCCCGGCGGGGAAGGGGTGTTCCGGCGCGAGTCGGTACTCGACGGAGACCACGACCGTCCCGACCTCGGCGGCGATGCGGGTGGCCTGGGCGTCGAACTGCTCGACGCTGCCCATGATGAACCCGCCGCCGTGGATGTAGAGCAGGCCCGGCAGTAGACCGTCGCGCTCGGCGGGCGCGTAGACGCGGACCATGACGTCGGGTGCGCCCTCGGGCCCGGGGACGGTGATGTCACGGGTGGTGATCGGGATGTCCGGCTCGTAGGACGGCAGTCCGGCTCGAACCGCTGCCTCACCCATGGCGCGAAGTTCACGGAAGTCCGCGAACGGTCCGCTCGGGATCATCGTGAGCCAGGGCGTGATCTCGGGGTCGAATGCGTAGGTCATGAAGTCACCTCGAAGGGACGGGGCGAGGACGGCGGCCAAGGGCTGCGGGGCCGGTGGGTGGTCAGAGGCTGAAGACGAGTTCGGCCTGGTCGCGCTTGGTGGTGTGCAGGTCCCAGTAGACGGGGGAGATCTCCTCGGGCTGGGCCGTCGGGAATCCGGGGACGGCGGGGGTGCCGATCGAGACGTCGATGCCGACGTGGGCGGCCTGGACGCCGGTGCCGTCGAGTTCCTTGTGCAGGTTCACGGCCCAGTTGCGCAGCGCCGCGGCGGCGGCGTTGACGTTGCCGACCTGCGGGACGGGGTCGATGGAGCCCGCGCCCGTGGTGTAGAGCAGGGTGCCCGCGCCGGCCTCCCGCATCGCCGGCAGCACCGCCCTGGTGGCGGCGATCGCCCCGTAGAGCTGGAACTCGATCTCGTGCTGGACGTGGGCCGGTTCGGCCTCGGTGGGCGTGACCAGGGTCGTGGTCAGGGCCGCGACCGGGGAGTACTCCAGGACGTCGATGCCACCGAACCGGGCGGCGGCGTCCTTGAGGGCCTGGGTGAGTGCGTCGCGGTCGAGTACGTCCGCGGGGAACGCGGCGGCGGTGGCGCCCTCCGCGCTGAGCTTGTCCACGAGCGTGTCGAGGTTCTCGCGGCTGCGGGAGATCAGGGCGACCTCGAAGCCCTGAGTGCCGAAGGTACGGGCAATGGCCAGGCCGAGCTGGGGGCCGGCCCCGATGATGGCGATGCTGGACATGATGATCCTTTCCGGAGGGGGACGAAGAACAACAGGGAGAGGTATCCGGTAAGCCCTATCCGTTTCGTGAGCGGATAGGGCTTACCGGTTAACTGGAGCAACCGTACCAGTAAAACTGGATAGGTCAATCCGGTTGCTACACTTCCGTGCATGACCCCTGGTGACCAGCACTCCGACACCCCTGCCGGGCAGTCCCTGCGCAGCGACGCCGAGCGCAACAGGGAGCGGATCATCGCCGCCGCCCGCACGGTCTTCGCACGGGACGGTTTGCATGCCTCCATGGCCTCGGTCGCCCGGGAGGCGGGGGTGGGGATCGCCACCATGTTCCGGCGTTTCCCGACCAAGGCGGAGCTGGTCGACGCGGTCTTCATCGACCGCATGGTCGCCTACGCCGACGCGGTCACCACCGCTCTCGCGGACCCCGACCCCTGGCACGGCTTCGTCGGCTACATCGAGAGCGCGTGCGCGATGCAGGCCGCCGACTACGGCTTCGCCGACGTACTGACCACGACCTTTCCCTCCGCCAAGGCCCTGGAGTGCCGCCGCGACGAGGCGTACGAGGGCATGGTCGAACTCATCGGCCGCGCGAAGGCCACCGGCCGCCTCCGGGAGGACTTCGACCCCTCGGACCTGGTACTGATCCACATGGCCAACGCCGGCGTCGTCAACGCCACCGGCGACGCCGCTCCCGACGCCTGGCGACGCGTCGTCGCCCTGCTGATCCAGTCCTTCGAGGCCCCCGCCCGCGGCCCCCTGCCCCCCTCGCCCGGGCACGAGGCCCTCTACCAGGCCATGCTGCGCCCCGCCTCCACGGATGCCGCGGCGCCAGGAACAGGCGCGTCCCGTACCACCCGGGGGGCCGACGAAAACGGTCAGAGCGGCCCTGCGCCCGAGTGACGCGGACGCCGCCACCCTGCGCGCCCACCGATAGGCCCGGCCTATACGGGGCATCGATTTTTGGTCGTGGACCCCCCGCCCGGCCGCCCGGTTCACTGTGGCGCAAGCTGGCGCGCGCCGATCGGGCTCGGTGTCGCGCGATCAGGGAGGCTGCAATGACGCATACCCCGGGCAACGGACGAGCCGAACAGGCCGTACGTATCGCGGCGAAGCCGTGGTACCGGCAGTTGTACGTCCAGGTGCTGGTGGCGATCGTGATCGGCATCGTGCTGGGCTGGCGGTGGCCGGATCTGGCCACCGACATGGAGCCGATCGGCACGACGTTCATCACCGCGATGAAGATGCTCATCGGACCGATCGTCTTCCTGACGATCATCGGCGGCATCGCCGGCGTCGCGGACCTGAAGAAGGTAGGACGCACGGGCATCAAGGCGCTGACCTACTTCCAGGTCGGCACCATCGTCGCCCTGCTCACCGGCCTCGTGGCGATCAACCTCTTCCGACTCGGCGACGGCGTGCACGCCGACCCGTCGACGCTCCAGACCTCGGGCGACGCGAGCCAGTACATCGAGCAGGGGGAGCACCAGCACTGGTGGGAGTTCCTCACCGACATCGTGCCGGACAGCTTCTTCGGCCCGTTCGTCGAGGGGAAGATCCTCCAGGTCATCTTCCTGGCCGTCGTCTTCGGCATCGCCATCAAGCTGGTCGGGAGGACGGGCGAACCGATCATCGCGGCCGTCGGGCGACTGACCGAGGTCGTCTTCAAGGTCCTGTCCTTCGTCATGAAGGCCGCGCCGCTGGGTGCCTTCGGCGCGATGTCGTACGCCATCGGGAAGTTCGGCCTGTCCACGCTGACCAGCCTCGGCTCGCTGATCCTCCTCTTCTACGTCACCTCGGCGCTGTTCGTCGTGGTGGTGCTCGGCGGTGTGCTCGCCCTGTACGTGCGGCTGAACATCTTCCAGCTCTTCCGCTACTTCAAGGAGGAGTTCTGGCTGATCCTCGGCACCTCGACCGCCGAGCCCGCGCTGCCCGGCCTGATGCGCAAGATGCAGTTCATGGGGGCGGAGCGGTCCACGGTCGGACTGGTGGTGCCGACCGGCTACAGTTTCAACCTCGACGGCGCGGCGATCTACCTCTCGCTGGCCACCCTCTACATCGCCCAGGCCACCGACACCTCCCTGTCCATCGGCCAGCAACTCGGGCTCCTGGCCGTCATGTTGCTGACCTCCAAGGGGGCGGCGGGCGTCGCGGGCGGTGGCTTCATCGCGCTCACCGCGACGTTGTCGACGGTCGGCACAGTCCCCGCCGCGGGCATCATGCTCATCTTCGGCATCGACAAGTTCATGTCGGAGTGCCGGGCGCTGGTGAACTTCTTCGGCAACGCCGTGGCCACCTTGTTCATCGCCAGGTGGGAGAACGGCCTGGACCTGGAGCGGGCCCGGCTGGTGCTGTCCGGCAAGGCGGGGGAACCGCCGTTGACCACCGAGGCCGATGACGTCGGCAGCAAGGCCGCAGACGCCGGCACCGGCACCGGAGCCGGAGCGGGGCCCGAGGCGGAGGACGAGGGTGTCCGGCCGGTCGCCGCGTCCTCCGCTCCCAAGGCCGTCCAGGTGACGCCCTGATGGTGTCCGTGCTGGTCGCCCCGGACAAGTTCAAGGGCTCCCTCAGTGCCGACGAGGTGGCCCGCGCCCTGGAGCGCGGGCTGCTGGAAGCCGCCCCCGGGGCCCGGGTCACCCGCCTCCCGCTGGCGGACGGCGGGGAAGGAAGCGTGGCCGCCGCCTGCGCGGGTCGGTTCGGCCCGGAGAAGGTCACGGTGACCGGGCCGACCGGCCTGCCCGTCACGGCCGAACTCGCGGTGCACGGCCGTACCGTCCTCATCGAGGCGGCGGCCGTCTGCGGACTCGGCGTGCTGCCGGACGGCCACAAGGCGCCGCTCACGGCCACCAGTTGGGGCGTCGGCCAGGCCCTCCACCACGCACTGGCAGCCGGCGCGGACACCATCGTCCTCGCGCTCGGCGGGGTCGCCACCACCGACGGCGGCGCGGGCCTCCTGCAGTCCCTCGGCGCGCGGCTGACCCGACAGGACGGCGGGCCGATCGGGCCGGGCGGCGCGGGACTCGCCGATCTCCATACGGCCGACATCGCCGAGGCCCGCGCGGCCCTGGCGGGAGTCGACCTCGTCCTCGCCACCGATGTGGACAACCCGCTGCTCGGGACGACGGGCACGGCCGCCGTGTACGGCCCGCAGAAAGGGGCGACCCCGGGCGAGGTGCGGCAACTGGACGACGCGCTCACCGGCTTCGTACGGCGACTGGAAGCGGGCGGAGTCGCGGAGGCGGTACGACACGCCGTCGCCCCCGGGGCCGGCGCGGCCGGGGGACTGGGGTACGCCGGCATGCTCCTCGGAGGGCGGACGTGCTCGGGTGCCGACTACTTCCTCACTCTTCTCGGCGCCGATGACCTGCTGGCCGCGAGCGACTTCGTCGTGACCGGCGAAGGCAGCCTCGACGAGCAGTCCCTGTCGGGCAAACTGCCGGTCGCGCTCGCCCGGCGGGCCCGCCGGCTCGGCGTGGCGGTGCACGCGGTGGCCGGCCGCTGCACCCTGCCCGAGGACCGGACCGCCGCCCACTTCCGTTCCGTACAGGCCCTGACGGACCTGACCGATCAGGACAGCGCGCGGGACGGCGAACTGTCCGCGCGCCTGCTCGCCCGGTGCGGGCGCAGCCTCGCCGACCGCTGGATCGGACGCGGAGGGACGGAAGCCGGCAGGTAGGCTCGCTCCGCCTTCGGACCAGCACAGAGCGGAGAGGTGCCGTGGACGCCCGGCAACTGGAGTACTTCCTGGCCATCGTCGAGCACGGCGGCTTCAGCAAGGCCGCCGCCGCCCTCCATGTCGCCCAGCCGTCGTTGTCGCAGGCGATGGCGAACCTGGAGGCCGATCTCGGGGTGGCTCTCTTCCACCGGGTCGGCCGGGGCGTCGTCCTGAGCGAGGCCGGCCGGGAACTGCTGGAGCCGAGCCGGCGCGTCCTGCGCGACCTGGCCGCCGTACGCGACACCGCCACCGCGCTCGCCGGTCTGCACGGCGGCACGGTCGAGGTCGCCACCATGCCCTCGCCCGGCATCGAACCGCTCACCACGCTCATCCACCGCTTCGCCGACCTGCACCCGGCGGTGACCGTGAGCACGCATGCCGCCTTCACCCCGGACGAAGTGGTCGCGCTGGTCCGCAGCGGCGCCTGCGAGCTGGGCCTCCTCGGCAGTGCGAGCCCCGTCCACCCGACCGGCCTCGACGTGCTGCACGTCGAGGACCAGCCGTTCGTGGTCGTCGCCGCGCCCGGCGGGGCGATCGAGGACGACGTCACCCTCCGTCCCCAGGACCTGGCCGGACAGAAACTCATCGCCTCGCGCACCGGCAGCCTGATGCGGCACATCGTCGACGACATCACCGCGGGCGGCACCGGGACGGAGATCGTGACGGTCGTCGACCACCGCACGTCCATCCTGCCGCTGGTCCTGACCGGCGTCGGGATCGCGGTGCTTCCGTCGTCCTGGACCCGGCTGGCCCGCCGCTGCGGGGCGGTCGTGGCACCGCTGGCGCCGACCGCTCACCTCCACGTGGCCATGGTCAGCCTGCCGGCGCACCTCACACCGGCCGCGCGGGCGTTCCTCGCCCTCACCAGGTCGTTGGCCGGTCGGCGGACCCCCGCCGCCTGACGCGGAATCGATCGGCTCCGCCTATACGTGCCATCGAAAGCAGGTCTTGGACGCACCACCGCAGCGCTGTGTTGACTCGAAAGCGACCGCACGACAGCGAGCCGGAGGCACCCATGACAGCCGCACCCCGCACGTTCCGCATCGCCGCCATCCCCGCCGACGGGGTGGGCAAGGAAGTCGTCGCCGCCGGCCGGGCCGTCCTGGACGCGCTGGCCGACGGCTCCCGGAACTCGGCGGACCCCTTCGCCTTCGCCTGGGAGGAGTTCCCCTGGGGCTGCGAGTTCTACGAGCGCACCGGCAAGATGATCGACGACGACGGTCTGGAGCGGCTGAAGAACTTCGACGCCATCTACTTCGGCGCCGTCGGCTGGCCCACCGTCCCCGACCACATCAGCCTGTGGGGCCTGCGCCTGAAGATCTGCCAGAACTTCGACCAGTGGGCCAACGTCCGCCCCGTGCACTTCCTGCCGGGCGTCCAGAGCCCGCTGCGCAAGGCCGACGACACGGACCTCGACTGGGTCGTCGTCCGCGAGAACAGCGAGGGCGAGTACGCGGGCCTCGGCGGCCGGAACCTCGGCGGGCGTGGTCCGGGCGGTGAAGTCGCCGTCCAGTCCGCGCTGTTCACCGAGGTCGGCTGCGAACGCATCATGCGGTTCGCCTTCGACCTGGCCCGCACGCGCAGCCGCCGCAAGGTCTCCTCGGTGACCAAGAGCAACGCCCAGCAGTACGGCATGGTGCTGTGGGACGACGTCTTCAAGCGCGTCGCGCTCGACTACCCGGACGTGGAGACGGAGAGCGTGCTGGTGGACGCGATGTCGGCGAAGTTCGTCCTGCGCCCCGAGGACCTGTCGGTCGTCGTCGCCTCCAACCTGAACGCGGACATCCTCTCCGACCTCGGCAGCGCCCTGGCGGGCAGCCTGGGCCTGGCGGCGAGCGCCAACCTCAACCCCGAGCGCCGCTTCCCCAGCATGTTCGAGCCCGTCCACGGCTCCGCCCCGGACATCGCGGGGCAGGGCCTGGCCAACCCCATCGGCGCGGTCGGCAGCGCCGCGCTGATGCTGGAGCACTTCGGCCTGCCGGACCAGGCGGCCCGCCTTCAGAAGGCGATCGAGACGACGACCGCGGCGGGCGTCCTCACCCGCGACGTCGGCGGCACGGCCACGACGGAGGACGTGACCAAGGCCCTGATCGACGCCCTCGACATCTGACCGCGCTGTACCCAACCGCCTTCGCTCACCTCCGGGTGTCCGGCCCCCACGGCCGCGCACGTCGGCGAGAGCCGCGCGGGGATGAGGGGTGCCGGTAGGGCGTGACGCACCGGCACCCTTGCTTTTATCAGCGAGGTTTCCCCACGTGACCAGGCCTCTCAGCCGACGCCGTCCGCTCGTCACCGGCGCGAGTGTCGTGCTCGGCTCGGGCGCAGACGCCGCCACGGCATCTCCCGCCGCGGCGCCCGCCAGTTCCTGAGGGACGGAGGGTGCCGAGGAGACCCGCTCGCTCGACGAGCTCGACCCATCCGCCCTCGCGCAGGGCGGAAAGCTCGTGATCCACGCGGGCGGTGACGTCTCGACGCAGGGCGGACGGCCTTCGCAACGGGTTCAGCGGCCCCTTCCCCGGGATCGATGGCGGAGCGCCTCCCTTTCTTCGGTCTCGGCGGCTCCGGCACGCTGCTGGCCTCCGGGCCCGTTACGTGGGTGCTCCCCGACGCGTCGACCCAGGAACGTCGCCCCGGCCGAGCTGTACCTCAACGCGGCAACGGCTCACGTCCGAACGGCCTACCTTGTCGACCCGTTTCGTGGAGCCACGGGACGGACGGGTCCTGCTTTGCTGCTCGGCTCCCACGGCGGATCTCTGCTCTGTCACAGCGGACGTCGTGCCCAGAACAGCGCATGGCCGCCGTTCCCTTCGGGGGCGAATTCTTCCTGCTCAACCGTCAGTCCCGCGCGGGTGATCCAGACACGGTTGGTGTCGGCATCTGCGTGGCTCCACCACATGGCAACTCCGCTGTCCAGCCAGTTCTCGTCCACGCCGGTCCACTCATACTGACCCGTGCTGCAGAGAAACCAGCCGCCGGGTCGGAGCCACGTTGCGATCCTTTCCAGGAGCGCACGCTGTTCGTCCTGCGGGATATGAATGAGGGCATAGAGAGACACGACTGCATCGAAGGATCCGCCCGGGAAGGCCACCGACGTGGCGTCGGCCCTGATGAAGTCGGCATGCGGCACGAGCTTCTGGGCCCGCCGGATCTGCACCTCGCTGATGTCGACGCCTGTGACGTGGTGTCCTGCCGCCACAAGGTCACGAACGACCGGCGCTCCGCTGCCGCAACCCAAGTCCAGCACTCTGCTGCCTTTCCCGAGCCGCGCGTTCAGGCCGGCGATCCAGGATCGGTACTTCGTGTCGGATTCATACGTCTCGTCATAGCGCAGTGACAACGCGTCATATCCACGCCGAACCAGATCCTTTGGATCTTCAACAGTCACAGCCAAGCACGCTAACGCCCTTGGCCTGCACTCAGCCAACCCTTTTCCCATCGATATTGTCGAGGTCTACTGATCGCCAAGTTAGGGGCCGCGTTCCGGATGGGCGTGAAAGTGCGATTTCGGTGCTCCTGCCCGGGGTTGGTGTGAGGCAAGTGAGTGGGAGCGGGTACCATCCTGGTCATGTCTGGTGATCTCCAAGGGGGAGGCCCGTGCCGTGAAAATGCGGTGATGGGAGGGCGGTCGGCTGATCCGGGGTGGCTGTTGAACGCCGACCGGGGACAGATGCTGGCGGCACCGAATGCTTGAGCCCTTCGAGATCTCTTTCATGGACAGCCTGTCGTGGGATGAACTGCGCACAGCTCTGTCGGAGCACTTGAAAACGCCGATCGAAAACGTGGTCATGTTTGGCGATTGGCTGGATCTACCGCCGCAGAGGCAGGGCGAAACGACAAGCCTGGACATCATCCGGCAGGAAAGTGGGTACCGAACGCTTGTCGACGGTACGTCCCCGCTGAATGTATGTGGTGAGAAGCTCGGCTTCCTCGCAGCAGCGCTGGCCATGAATTTCTCGACGAGTGTCGCGATCGGTGACTACACGCATGACTGCGGATACGCATGTGGGCGATTCATCGTCTACCAGCCCGACGGGAAAACGTTCTCCGCACGAGAAAAATTGGACCGCGAATTCTGGGATCTCGAGCTCGGGTAACGCAGGACCGGGTGGAAAAGCGGCGATGTTGGTCCAGCCGTCGTGCGTTCGCGGAACACGTCGAGCAGGTAGTCGCCTGTGACCGGATCGCGCAGCCACGTCTGGTCTACGGCGGCCAGCACCTCCGGTGTGGCGTCCTCCCGAGGGCGTCCGGGGTGACCCAGATGTCTCCATGCGCGCGCGTCTGGCTGCCGCGGAACAGGTCCAGCGCCCAGCCCGCGGTCACGTGCCAGGGAGTGCTGATCCCGGCCAACCGCTGCGCGACCTCGCACGGGGTCCAGCAGGAGCCGCATCACGTAGCGGGTCCCGCGCTGCGCGTGACCGTCTCGGCCGAGTGCTGAGGTTTGCCGGGCGATCACGAAGAGGCCCGTTCGCGGCGGAAGCCTGCTCGATAGTCGGTGGGGCGGACTCCGAAGTGTCGGGTGAAGAGCCTGGCGAAGGTGCCGTGGTCGCGGTATCCGACTTCCAGATGGATTTGGCGGGCGGTCAGATCCGTGCTTTCCAGCAGGTGTTGGGCTCTGCGCATCCGGGCCCGTTGCAGGTGCACGAGAGGCGACTCGCCGGTCTCCTGCTTGTAGCGTCGTAGCAGGGTCCGCGTACTGACGTGGAAGTGCTCGGCGAGCGCGGGCAGGTTGTATCGATCCTGTAGGTGCTGGTCGAGGAAACGTTGCACCTGGGCGGAGAAGCCGTCGCCCGAGGTGGGCAGGAGCTCGTCGTCGACGTAAGGGGCCTGGGACACGCGTGCGTCATCGATCAGCGCGATCCGAGCCGTACGGCGTGCCGCGGTGCGCCCGCAATGACGTTGGATGAGGGTCAGCACGAAGTCGTACATCGCGCTGAAGGCCGCCGTCGTGGTGACCCCGGCGTCACTGACGACCAACTCCCGTGGCACGACATCGGCATCGGGATACCTCCGGGCGAGTCGGCTCGCGAACAACCAGGCGGTCGTGGCCCGTCGCCCCGCGAGGAGGCCGGCCTCGCCGAGCAGGAACGCACCGACGCAGATCGACACCACGGCGATTCCCCGGTCGGCGTGTGCGCGGATCGCTTCGACTTCCGGCCGCAGGGCGTCCAGCCCGAGGGCCGGGTCCATTCCCGGAGCCGGTTCGAAACCCGGCACCACGAGGACGTCGACGTCTCGCGGCGGGACCACCCCGAGCGCGACCCCGCCCGAGGCGATGACACGCCGTCTGGGCGAGATCACGACGGCTTCGAACGGTGTGGGCGAGCCCCCGCCCGCCCGGCTGACGTGGCTGCCCATCGTCAGCAGATCGACGACCCCGAACACCTCCGACGCGAAGCAGCCCGGGTAGGCCAGCACACCTACCCGCAGCGGACCGGACGACCGCATGAGGCAGCTCCTTTCGGCACCCGGCGTGGCGGGATCACCCAGGAGTATGGCGATCCCGCCCCTCGGCCGGAAGGTCCCGCCCGGCCAGAATTGCCCCGACATCCCGTCGGGAGGAGCCGGCCATGACCAGCAGCGAAGCGCAGCACGATGATCCGTTGACCGACTTCCACCGTCGCGAGATGGCGTTCAGTGGCGTGAGCAAGGCCGTGCACGTCGCCGGAGGCGGTCCTGCGGTGATCGTGATGCCGGAGATGCCGGGCATCAGTCCCGACGTCGCCCGCTTCGCCCGTTGGGTGCGCGACGCCGGCTTCACGGTCTACGTGCCGTCGCTGTTCGGCACGGACGGCGCTTGTCCGACGGCGGGTCACAGCACGTCGGTGATGAAGCGAGCCTGCGTGAGCGAGGAGTTCCGGGTCTTCGCGGGCGGCGGCACCAGCCCTGTCGTGGACTGGCTCCGTGCCCTGGCGCGGCGGGCGCACGGCGAGTGCGGTGGCCCGGGTGCCGGCGTGGTGGGCATGTGCTTCACCGGGAACTTCGCCCTCACGATGACGCTCGAGCCCTCCGTGATCGCTCCGGTCGTCAACCATCCGTCGCTTCCCCTCGACGACCCGGCCGGGCTGGAGCTCTCGCCGGCGGACGCAGTGGCGATCAGGGAGCGTTTCGAGCGTGATGACCTCAGGGCCCTGGGCTATCGGTTCGACAACGACCGCTGGTGCACCGGTCAGCGTTTCGCCGCCTACTCCGCCCTGCTGGGCGAGCGCTTCGACGGCCGGGTCGTGAGTGGCGCCGCCGCGAACACCGCGCCACCGCCGTTCTTCAAGGACGTCGTCGGTACGCCGCACAGCGTGGTGACCGCCCACCTGGTCGACGAGGAGGGACACCCCACCATCCGCGCGCGCGATGAGATCATCGCATTCCTCCTGTCGCGCCTGACGGTCGACGTATGAGCACGAGGGGGGACGTGCGAGGCGGCGGCGTCCTAGCAGCCAGCAGCGCCACCCTGGGCGGTGCCCGGGCCCGTGCGGGCGAGGCGGGCCATGGCGCGGTACAGGGCGGTGGGTTCCGGGGCATCGTGCACTGCGGGGATCGGTGAGCCGGGGGCGGCGTAGGAGCGGATCATGTGGCCGACGAGGCGGCGCCAGGAGTCGGCCGCCGCGTCACCCGTGGCGGCGATGACGCCGGCGTTGGCCATGAGCAGGATGACGAGGTCCTCCGGGACGAAGTCCTCGCGGAGGTGGCCGCTGTCCTTGGCGCGCGCGATGAGTTCGAGGAAGCCGTCGTACGCCTCGGCGCGGCGGGCCTCCAGCGCTTTGGCGGCGGGGAAGGTCATGGTCAGAACGTCGGCGAAGCCGCGGTCGGCGGCCTGCATGGCGCAGACGGCGTGGAGGTAGCCGGTGAAGCCGTGCCAGGGGTCGGGGTCGGCGAGTGCCTCGGCGGCGGCGTCGACGTAGGCGTCCATGCGGTCGGCGAAGACCGCGTTGACGAGTTCCTCCCGGGTGGCGAAGCGCCGGCCGAGCGTGGCTTTGCCGACCCCCGCCTCGCGGGCGACGGAGGCCATGGAGACGCCCAGTCCCTCAGTGGCGAAGAGGCGGCGGGCGGCGGCCAGGATGCGGCAGCGATTGCGCTCGGCGTCGGCGCGCAGCGTCGCCTCTGGTTGCTGGTCCGAGGCCGGGCCGGAAGGTGCGGAGGTCATGCCCCCACTCTACTAAGTGGTACGAGTGGGCCGTTTCTGTCGGTGCGCTCGGCGTCAGGCGGAACCGGGAGCCCGTTCGCGAGCGCGCGATAGGTTGCCGCCATGGATGAACTCGGGTCCGTCGTCTGGCCGCCCACCCCGATCGAGACCGAACGGCTCGTGCTCCGTGGGTCCGAGGCTCGGGACCGTGCGGTCTTCGTCGACCTGCTGGCGTCACCGGAGGTGCACACGTACCTCGGTGGTCCCCGCCCGCGAGACGAGCTCGAGCGCGAGATGCCCGCAGTGCCCGAGCGGTGGCCCGGGAGCTTCGTCGTCGAACTCGACCGGGCCATGATCGGTCACATCCTGCTCAGGAGAACACCGGAGCACCATCGCCCGGCTGCCGCGGGGAAGGTCGATCTCGGCTATCTGTTCCTGCCGCGAGCGTGGGGATGCGGGTATGCCGCCGAGGCGTGCGCGGCGGCCCTCGACTGGTTGGACGGCGTCCTTCCCGGCGAGCCGGTCGTGCTCACCACCCAGACCGCCAACACCGGCTCGATGCGCCTGGCGGCCAGGCTGGGGTTCACCGAGGTGGAGCGGTTCCGTGCCTGGGACGCCGAGCAGTGGCTCGGCCGACGGTCCCCGGTCACATGAGCTTGCGGCGGCCCGTCTCCTTCTTGAGGCCGCCCACGTTGATCGGCTGGAGGATCACGGTGATCGCGCCCACCGTGAAGTGCTGCACCGGACCGCCGGTGTTGCGCCCGTGGAAGCTGTGCGGCAGCGCCTGCCCGTTGGTCGGATCCGTGCCCGACGTATACATGTCGACGATGCCCTCGTACCCCTGGCGGGCCTTCGCGTCGTTGCCGTCCGCGGCCTGCTCCACGGTGATGCGGTCGTCGCCGTCCACGGCGACCACGGCCGCCACGTGGTAGGGCCACCCGCTGGTGTTGGCGGGCCGGTCGTAGTCACCGTGCCACGCGGTCTCCACGATGGCGAACGCCTGGCCGGGATTCGGCCGTTCCTCGCCGTTCGCCTGGGGGCCACCGGGCCTGGCCTGCGCGTAGGCCGCCGCGCCCTCCGCGTTCTCCTTGTCGCCCAGGCCGAACTGGCTGCCTCCCAGGGCGAATTCGCTGGCGTCCTGCCCCAGGGCCAGTCGCTGCTGGTGCATGATCTCCTCGGCCGTGTGGGCACAGTCCGCGAGGAAGGACGTCTCCGGTTCGTACTGCGCGTACGTGCGCCCCATGATCTCCCCGCTCTCCCCGGTCGGCTTGCAGTACCGGGGCGCTGGGGCACCCTCCGCGACCCAGAAGACGGTGGTGTCGGCCCCGGGGGTGACGTCCATGATGTACAGGCCGTTCTGCGAGACCCGGGCAGGCCCCAGCTCCGTGGTCGTGACCTCGGAGAAGCGCTGAACGACCGTGGCGTCGGTACCGTGCGACGCGCCCCGGGCCGTCGCGTCGGTACCGTGCGAAGCGCCTCGGGCCGTCGCGTCTATCTCCCGCTGCACGGGGGCACCGCCCGAGCCCTGGGCGCCCTGCTCGGGCGTCCGCCGCATCACCCGGACGGCGTTCGCCTCGGCCTCGCGCTCGAAGCGGTCGCCGGGGTCGGAGACACTCAGGCCCGCCCCGTTGTCCGTACCGGCCACCGGGCCCTGGCGCTGTTGGATCACATGTGTCAGCTCATGGGCGAGGGTGTGCTTGTCACCGCCGCCGTCGCCGATGACGATATGGCTGCCGGAGGTGTAGGCACGGGCACCCACCTCGGCCGCGGAGGCGCGGGCCGCGGAGCCGGTGTGCAGGCGAACGTCGGAGAAGTCGGCGTCGAGGCGGGATTCCATCTCCTGGCGCAGCGGTCCGTCCAACGGATCGCCCGGCGCCCGCAGCACGTCGTGCACGGCGGAGCGCTGCACCGGCTCGGCCGTGGGCCGCTGATGACCGCAGTCCGCGCTGTGCTGGTGCCGGGCCTGCTGGAGCATACGGGCGACGGCGGCGTTGCCGGCGGTGCGCTGCAGGTCGAGAAGCGCGTCGGGCACCCGCCCGCCCGGCCGCGCGGCCGCGCTCCTGGCAGCGCGCTGCGGCTGCTTGTCGTTCTTCATCGGCTCTCGCGCGTGCATGGACTTCCGCTCGTAGGCTGGCAGTTGGGCTGTCCTTTCCCTACCTACCCGGTGAGGCGGACATGGGTGAGGGGCGTACGGGCACGATGCGGTGCCCTTATGGGCAGCACGTCCGTCCCGACGGGCGGGTATGGGCGGCGCATCCACGCCGGCCGTTCGTGCGGGTGCCGGCGGGACGGCAACCGCGCGAGCTGCCACGGAGCTGCGATGCGGGCGCAGAGCCCTCACCCTGGAAGAGCAGGGGGCGAGCCGTGCACCGCGCGCGGGAAGGAGGACGACATGGCCAAAGACCCGGGCAAGGGCAAGAGGCTGAAGAAGGGGGACAAGGTCGCCTGGAGCAGTCACGGCAGTCAGGCCGAGGGTGAGGTCGAGGAGAGGATCACGGAGCGGAAGAAGGCCGCGGGACGAACGGTGGACGCCTCGCCCGAGGAGCCGCAGTACCAGGTCCGCAGCGAGAAATCCGGCAGGTCCGCGGTGCACAAGCCGTCCGCTCTGAAGAAGAAGTGATGTCGCGTGGCGGGCGACGAGCACGAAGAGACCTGGGACGAGTTCCGCGAGCTGGTGAACATGAAGCCCGGCGACCTGGAGAAGTGGCTGGACTCGGAACAGTCGCAGAGCGCCGGGCAGCACGTGGACGGCGGCGAGTCCACGGGCCACGCTTCCGGCCGCCGGATCGTCGGCATCCTGCACGCCCGCAAGGGCGACCTCACGGACGACGACTACCGGCACATGCGGAAGGTCATCGGCTACATCCGGCGGCATCTCGCGCAACGGCCCACGGGTGACGTACGGGACACCCGGTGGAGGCACTCCCTCATGAACTGGGGCCACGACCCGCTGGCTTGACGGGCCGGCGACCCCCTGGCCTGACTGGCCGGCCACGCGCCGGCGCCTGCGCGACGGCGTCGAGGAGCGCGTCGCCGTCGGCATGCCTGCCTGGCCCTGCTGGACCCAGGTGACAGCGAACCTTCCTCGCGGTTCGTCGGTGGACGAACGTCAGAACCGCGCCTTCCACACGGGACGCGCGGAGAGGAAGACAGGACAGATGCGTGCAGCAGTAGTCAGGGAGGCAGGCGGCCCCGAGGCGATCGAGATCGTGGAGGTGGCGACACCCGAGCCGGGGCCCGGGGAGGTACTGGTCAAGGTGGCCGGAGCTTCGGTCAACTTCGCCGACGTCATGGTGCGTATGGGGCTCAACGTGCAGTACGGCGCCACCGCGGCGCGCCCGCAGTTCGGCCTCGGTACGGATGTGGCCGGCACGGTCGCCGCGCTGGGCGAGGGTGTCACCAGGTTCGGCGTCGGCGACGCCGTCCTCGGCACGCAGGAGCGGCTGGACCGGCCGTTGGGCACTCAGGCCGAGTACGTCGTACTCGAGGACTGGGAGCTCGCCCCCGCGCCGAGCGGAACGGACCTGGTGCACCTGGCCACGGTCGGGCTGAACGCGACCACCGCCGATCAGGCGCTGGACGAACTGGCCCTGGAACCGGGGGAGTGGCTGCTGGTGTCCGGCGCTGCCGGCGGAGTGGGGCTCTTCACGGTCGAGCTCGCGCGGCTTCGGGGGCTGAACGTGATCGCCCAGGCCGGACCGGCCGACGAGAAGCTCGTCCTGGAGGCCGGCGCGCGGCTTTTCGTCTCGCGCGACGACGACTTGGTCCCCACGGTGCGCCGGCTGGTGCCCGGGGGCGTGCACGGCGCGGTCGACGCGGCCAACCTCGCCGCCGGGGCGGCGGACGCGGTGCGGCACGGAGGTGCGTTCGTGTCGTTGCTCAACTCCGCGCCCATGGCGCGCCGCGAGGTGCGGATGATCAATATGGCGTGGCACACCGACGCCGAGCGCCTGGCCAAGCTGGCGGCCTATGCGGGCACCGGTCTGATCAGCCTGCGGGTGGCGAAGACCTATCCCCTGGACCAGATCGCCGACGCCCACCACGCCCTCGCCGCGGGCGGGCTGCGGGGCCGGATCGTCCTGGTCCCCGACCATGCGTGACAGGGCCCTGATCGCGAGGTAGCTCCAGAGGCGAGGCTCCCGCCACCCATATCCGGTGGCGGGAGCCTCGGTGTGCTACCTGCCTGACTGCCGGCGGTTACCCGGTGTCAGAGGCACTCGACCACCTGGTGGCGGTCCACCAGGCGCCGCTCGAGTTCCCGACGAGGCTGCCCTGCCTGTCGTAGACGTAGCTGCCGCCGCAGGCAGCGCTCAAAGTCGCCAGGGACAGTCCGCACGCGACCAGTGCCCCCTCGGTACGGTGGGTGATCAGTCGGGGGCGGTTGCGGGGGTGGGGGCCGGGGAGAGGATCGGGCGGGTCACACGGTGGGTGATCTTCCAGTGCCCGTTGTCGAGCCGGTAGTGGTCGTTCACTTCCACGATGTGCCCGGCGTTCGCGGGCGGATAGAGGGCGGGGCCCTCGTCGGCGGGGGTGGCTCCGCCGTACGCGAGCAGGGAGACGGTGGCCTGGGCGGTCCTGTCGCCGATGCTGTGGAAGTGCTGGTTGGTGACGAGGTGGCGGACCGTCATCTCCGGTCCGGAACGAGCGTGGAGCACGTCCATGATCTCGGCATGACCGCGCAGCTTGCGTCCACGCACCTCGTACAGGGCGTCGGGAGCGAACAGTTCGATCAGTGCGTCGTACTCGCGACGGTCGTAGTGGTGGAAGAAGGCCGTGTTCAGCCGAGTCAGTGACCAGGCCGTGGCGTCCTCGGAAGTCATGCCCTCCGCTCCTCCCGGGCGATGGTGTCCGGGCTGGTGCGGGTCTTGAGGACGAAGTCGAACTCCATGCTGCGGTAAGGGACTTCGAAGCCTGCTTCCGCCATGTCCTTGGGGTCCTCGTGCAGGACGGTGTCCCCCTGCAGGGCGGGGTGGGCGATCTTCGCGCCGACGAAGTCGACGGGGATGACGGGGTCTCCCTTGAAGTAGATCTCGCCAAACCAGGAGGTGATCAGGTCGGGATGGTGGATCTCGAAGTGGATGTGGGCCGGACGGTAGACGCTGCGGCCAAGGGCCGCGGCGGCCTCGACGACCTTCTCGATCGCCGCGGTGGTGGCATCGGCGTAGGCGACGGGGGTGATGGTGGTGAAGGTGTAGCGGCCTTCGGTGTCGGTGAACAGGTGTCCACGCAGGTTGTACTTGGGCACTCCGTCGTCCCGCAGACCGGAGTAGTTGCCGTTGTTGGCCGCGTGGTAGATGTCCAGCTTGGCGCCGGCGAGCGGTTGACCGTGGCCGTCCAACACGCGGCCGGACACGACCAGCGGGACACCGGGCTCGTCCGGCCGCATCGGCAGGGCGCCGTCGTTGTCGACATGTGGGGAGCCAGGGATGAAGGTGGGGCTGGTGACGTCCTCGGAGGGGGTGTAGCCGTCCCGGCCGCCCTGGAAGAGCTCGCCGTACAGGGGCATGGCGGCCAGAGCCAGGGGGACTCCGGTGGCCTGCTGCATTTGCTGCAGCGCTTCGGTGACGGTGTTGAGGTCGTCGAAGGTCAGTCCTTCCTCGTCGCGGAGGCGGGCGAGAGCGTCCTTGAACGCCTGGACGAGACGTACCGCGCGGGGGTTGATCAGCGCCGGGTCGACGTAGGACGGATCGATGATCGTGGTCATTCCGGTCTACTCCTTCATGGTGGGGGATCGTTGAGGGAGGGGGCGGCGTCAGGCGCCCGGGGCGGAGGGGGGCGGAGGGGCGCGGGTGCGGAAGCCGGTGGAGACGGCCTTCACGGCGCGACTCCTACGGGCGCCGGGCGCCGGGCACCATGGAGACGGGCGCCCGCTGCCGGGTGACGGGCGGCTTCGGCGGCGAGGCAGCGGTGGCTATGGCGGCAAGGGCGGCTATGGCGGCGGGGACCGTTCCCGCTCATGGGTTCGCCAGTGCGGCGCGGAGCTGCGGGAGCACTTTCGTGCCGAGCAGTTCGATGCCGTGCAGGAAGTCCCGCTGAGGCATGCCGCCGACGTCCATATGGAGGATCTGGCGGGTGTGGCCGAGCAGCCCGTGCAGATGGAGGACGCGGTCGGCGATCTCGTCGGGGCCGCCGACGAAGACCATGCCGTCAGGACCGTGGTTCGCGGCGCGGTCGGCGCGTGAGGGGGCAGGGCGGCCCAGTTCGGCCAACCCCTCGGCCATCATGCGGTGGTCGTGTTCCAGGTAGGTCGATCGGGCCCGTGCGCCGGACTCGGCGACGAACCCGTGCACGGCGACCGCGATGGCGGACTCCTCTGCGGGGTGGCCGGACGCGGTCCAGGCGTCGCGGTAGGCGTGCCCGTAGCGGGACCAGTGTGCGGGGGTGCCGCCGAGGACGCCGAGGAACATCGGCAGCCCCAACTCGACCGCGCGGCCGACCGAGTGGGGACTCCCGCCGGTGCCCAGCCAGATCGTCAGCGGCTCCTCGGGGCGGGGGAAGACGGTGACGTTCTGCAGCGGCCGCTTCCGGTGAGGGCCCTGCCAGGTGATGTTCTCGCCGGCGTTGACGGCCATCAGCAGGTCGAGTTTGGAGGCGTAGAGCATGTCGTAGTCGCGCTCGTCTTGGTCGAAGAGCGGGAAGGTGATCGTCGACGAGCCTCGCCCGGCGACCAGTTCGATGCGTCCGGGAGCGAGGGACGCGGCCGTGGCGAGTTGCTGGAAGACCCGGATCGGGTCGTCGGTCGACAGGACGGTGACCGCAGTGCCGAGCTTGATCCGGTGGGTGACGGCCGCTGGCCCGCGGGGACGCGGGCGACGCCGTGTTCGGCGGGCACGGCGACGTACTCGGCCAGCGACCCGGCGCCCAGGAACGGCTTCAGCGCGGCCTGCGTGTAGTCGGCGGCGGCGATGTCGATCCCGTTCAGCGACGCGGCCGCCACCTTGACCAGCAGTTCCCCGGCCTCCGGGCGAGGAGTTTCCACCTCGGTCACGGCGGGGGCCGAGGGGACGGATTCGAGCGCGACGGCACGCATGACAACACCCTTTCAGGCAAGTGGACCGACCGGACCACTTTCGTATCCCCACCGTACAACAGAAGCGGGATGGCCGTTCCACTTTCTTCGTGTGGGTGCATGGCACCGCTCACCGTCAGCAGTCATCGGCTTCGGGCGAGCTCAAGGGGCTGGAAATCGCGCTGGTAATAGACGGTCGGGATGCCCTCGCCGAGGCGTACGTCGTCGACGCGGCCCAGCAGGATCGTGTGGTCCCCGGCCGGGTGGATGTCGTAGGTGCTGCAGGCGAGGGTGACGGCGGCGGCGTCGAGCGTGGGGAGTCCGTGCTCGTCGGAGGTGAAGCCGGGATGCGCGAACTTGTCGGCGCCCCGGGTGGCGAACCGCGTGGCGAGTTCGGTGTGCTCGTCGGTGATGACGTGGACGAGCCAGCGCTCGGCGCTCGTGAACGCGGGGTGGCATTCGGCGCTGTCCGCCAGGCACACGAGGACCAGCGGGGGTTCCATCGAGACCGAGCAGAACGAGGTCGCCGTGAACCCGCGCCACTGCCCGGCCTCGTCGGCGGTGGTGACGATGGTGACTCCGGAGGGGAAGGACGCCATGGCCTCTCGGAAACGGCGTGCTTTGCTGCTGATGGGGTCTGTCATGAGCGAGTTCACTCCCACGAGTGCGTGATGGAGATCGAGCCTCGTGCGCGGTCGTGACGGGCTGATGTCCGTGTCGGCCTCAAAGCGCGTCCTCGGAGCGCGTCCTCGGAGCGCGTCCTCCGAGCATGTCCTCAGAGCACACAGCCGATGTGCGCCTTGGTGAACGGCAGTTCCACCGGTTCACCGAACAGCGTGGTGGCGTACAGGCCGGCATGGTTCTCGTAGATCCCGATGGGGTGGTTGCGCATGCCCATCAGGTCGCGCAAGTAGTGCTGGAACAGCTTGTCGCTGCCGAGCACGGCACCGCCGCTGATCTCGAAGACCTTGTTGACCGCGCCGAGGCACTGGCCGATGGCGTGGGAGGCCTCCAACCGGGACCGGGCGCGCGTCTCGCCGGAGATCGGTGTGCCGGCGACGACGTCGGCGTAGATGGGGTCCCAGGTGCGCGGGATGCGCGCTCGCGCGTCCTCGACCAGGGTCGCGGCCTCGGCCAGGGTCGCGGCCTCGGCCAGGCGCGTGTGGAGGGCCGCGTTCTGCGTGGCCGCCGCCCCGGTCATGCTCGACACGCGGCGCCTGTTGTCGTCGATGAAGGCGTCGAGTGCGCCGGTCGCGGCACCGATCGCGCACGAGGCGATGTTGAAGGCCCACATCGACATCCAGGGGAGCTCGAAGATCGGTCCGGTGTTCACCGCCTTGCCCGGCTCGGTGTGGTGGTAGAGCGCGTCGACGGTCAGGGTCCGGTACTCGGGGACGACGGCATCGACGGTGACGTCCTTGCTGCCGGATCCCTGGAGCCCCGCGACCCGCCAACTGTCCTGGTCCACCTCGTAGTCGGACGCCGGCACCAGGAACGCACGGAACTCGACGCCGTCGCCCTCGTCCGGGATGACGCCGCTGAGGAACTTCCACCGCCCCGTGAGACGGAAGCCGTCGCTCACGTGCTCCACCGTGCCGGTGGCGGCGAAGGACGAGGCCGCTCGGGCAGCGGGGTCCTCGCCCCAGACGTCCTGTTGGGCCTGCTGGGAGAACAGCCCGAGGTACCAGGCGTGGCCGCCCAGGAGTGCACCGACCCAGCCGCCGGCCGGGCACGCCGTGGCGATCCGCACGAGCCCTTCCTCCCAGGTGGACGGGTCGACCTCGAGCCCGCCCCACTGGCGCGGCTGCACGGCGCGGAAGACGCCGGCTTCCTCCATGGCCCGGATGCTCTCGTCGGGTACGCGCCGGAGGTCGGCGGCCTCGAGAGTGTTCGCCTTCAACAGCGGCAGGATGCCGTCGACGCGGTCCAGGTAGCGCGCGGATTCGACGGGCGGCCGGGGCGCGTCGGCTTTGGCGGGCCGGGAGGGCTGGAGAACCTCGGTGCGGAGAATTTCTGACACGGGTGATCGCTCCTCAGATCGGACGCTGGGGTCGAAATAAGGCTTGCCTAACCTCAGTAGTACGCTACAGTTTCGTACTGTGCAATCCCAGGCGAAGATCAGAGAACGCGAACGCCACATCCTCACCGTCGCCGTTGAACTACTCAGCGAGGTCGGTTTCGACCGGCTGACCTTCGACGCCATGGCGACCAGGGCAGGCGTGTCCAAGACGACCCTCTACCGGCGCTGGCCGACCAAGCATGACCTGGTCATCGACGCCGTACGCCGACGGGTGGACTTCTCCTTCACCGTGTCCGACCAGGGCGGTTTCCGCGCCGATGTCCTGGAGGCGCTGCGGCTGCTCAGCAACTGGCTCAAGCGTGACGGCGCCATGCTGCGCAACCTCGTGGACGCGGGCCGCCGCGACGCGGACCTGCGCGAGGCGACCGAGCGGCAGATCGCCCAGCCTCTCGACGGCATGTGGGAGGAGGTCATCGACCGGGCCCAGGGCCGCGGTGAGCTGCGCTCCGGCGTGGACCTGTCCTGGCTCAGCGAGCTGGCGCAGGGCGTGCTGCTCAATCGGATTCTCGTGGCGGACGTCCCCGTCACCGACGCGTTCCTGGAACGCCTGACGGACGAGATCCTCCTCCCCGCCTTCGCGCACTCCGACTGACCCATCCACCGGGAGCCCAGCATGCCCCGATACAAGTCACCGACTCGGCGCAGGATGCTCCGCGCCACCGTCTCCCGTACCGAACGCACCAGCCCGAGCTTCGTCACCCTCACCCTGCAAGGCCCCGACCTGGCGGATTTCGACCCCATGGGCGCCGACCAGTCGTGCCGGCTGTTCTTCCGCCGTGACGGCCAGCGGGAACTCGCCATGCCGACCGCCTCGCACAACGGGTGGCTGGCCCAGTTCCTGCTCATGCGGCCGGCCGTCCGCCCCTGGGTCCGCCTCTACACCGTGCGAGCGTTCCGCCCCGACGCATGTGAGATGGACATCGAGTTCGTCCTGCACGGCGGCCACGGAGATCACGGTGCCCCCGGAGAGCAGGGCGGCGTGGGCCCCGCCTCCGCGTTCGCCCTGCGTGCCCGTCCCGGTGACCCGGTCGGGCTGTTCCCCGAGGGGATCGGCTACCTCCCCACCCCGGCCGCCCGGTCCCAGCTGCTCGTCGGCGACGAGAGCGCCGTACCGGCCATCCTGTTCATCCTGGAACAGTCACCGCACGATCTCACCGGCGACGCCTACCTTGAAGTGCCTACTGCCGACGACGTCCGAGCGGTCACGGCACCCGACGGCGTCACCGTCCACTGGTTGCCCCGCGACGACCACGCCGCCGTCCCGGGGCAACTGGCCCTCAGGACGGTCACGTCCTCCTGGAAGCCGACCCCGGACCAGCGTGTCTACTGCTGGGTGGCGGGCGAAAGCGGCCTGCCCACCGGCCTGCGGCGCCACCTGGTCAAGGAAGGGGGCGTCCCGAAGTCCGACATCTCCTTCCTCGGCTACTGGAAACACGGCAGGAGCAGCCACGGCTGAGAGGCGGCTTGGCCGAGAGGCGGCACCGCCCCCGTTCTCAGCCGAGTGTCCAGTTGACGCTGTCCGTGTGCGTGGAGCCGTTGATGGTCGCGGTCACCGTCACGGTGTTCTGGCCCGGTCTGAGGGTGATGTCGGGCCACCGGAAGATGTGGTCGCCGCTGCTCAGCGTGGACAGGGTGACGCCGTTGAGGGTGGCGGTGACCCGCTCCGCGTTGGAGTAGACCTTCAGTTCGGTCGTGGCATCGGTCCGCTGGGTCCAGCGGCGGCTGGTGATGTGGAGCGTGGGAGTGCTCGCCCAGTTGGCCTTGTACCAGTGGAAGGCGTCCTTGCGGATCTGCCGGTCGCGGGTGACGAGGCCCTTGTCGTTGATCCCGGGCCGGTCCCCTTCGTTGCGGCCGTCGGAGGCGAAGTCGAACATGGCCCAGACGAACGTGCCCCAGATGTACGGACGCTCGGCGAGCTGCTTCCACGCCGCCTCGTGGAACAGCGACTGGTACTCCTCGGGGTGCCAGGATCCGCCCGGAGCCGGCTTGGGCGGGTTGAGGGCGTGCTGGGTGGTGCTGGCGCCGACGCCGTACTCCGACATGGCGATCCTGCGGGAGGGGGAGGTGGCGTGCAGGTTGTCGGCCCACGCGCCGAGGTCACCGTCCTTGGAGCCGTAGTACCAGCCGTAGTACTTGTTGAAGCCCGTGGTCTCCGTGTGCAGTCCCGCCTGCGCGGTGTCGGGGTCCTCTCCCCGCACCGCGTACGTGGAGAGGCGGTCCGGGTCCTCGGAGTCGATGATGCCGGCCAGTGACGCGAGCAGCTTGTTCGTGGCGGTGCCGTTGTAGTCGATCAGTTCGTTGCCGATGCCCCAGAAGGCGATCGACGGGTGGTTGTAGTTCTGCCGGATCAGTTCCCGCAGTTGGTTCTGGGTGCTGGTGGTGAAGGCCGCCGAGTCGGTGACGATGTCGACCAGCGGGATCTCCGCCCACACGAGCAGCCCGCGTTCGTCGGCGAGGTTGTAGTCCTTCTGATCGTGCTGGTAGTGCGCCATCCGGACGGCGTTGGCGCCGAGCTCCCGGAGGAGGTCGAAGTCCTGGGTGTGGTCGGCGTCGGAGAGGGCCCAGCCCTTGACGGCCCGGTCCTGGTGCAGGTTGACGCCGTGCAGGTGGAGGTGGCTGCCGTTGAGGTGGAAGCCGGTGTCGGCGTCGACGGCGAGGGAGCGCAGGCCCAGGCGTTCGGTCACCACATCGGTGATCCTGTCGCCGCCCCCGGTGACGTCATGGATCTCGACACTGGCGTTGTGGAGGTAGGGGTCCGCCAGGCCGTTCCACAGACGTGGGTTGTCGATGCGGACGGTCTGCCCGATCTCCGCGCCGGTGCCCGCGGGGACGGTCCGCGCGGTACTGCTGGTCTCCGCGACGACGGTCCCGCTCTTGTCGGTGATGACGGTGCGGACGACCACCGATCTGGTGGTGCTGCTGTCGTTCCACAGCTTCGTGGTGACGGTGACCGTGGCCGACGCCGCGGTCACGTTGCTCTGCCGCAGGTAGACGCCGGGGCCCGCGTAGTCCGTCATCCGCACATGGAGCTCGTCGACGGCCCACAGGCTCACGTTGCGGTAGATGCCACCCTGGAAGGTGTAGTCCGCGCTCACCGGCGCGATGTTGGTGTCGCGGGTGTTGGTCACCTTGACCGCGATGACGTTGTCCTGCCCCGGGACGAGCACGGCGGTGGCGTCGAACCTGAAGCGGGAGTACCCGCCCTTGTGCTGCCCGAGGTACGTGCCGTTCACCCAGACGTCGGCGACCTGGTTGACCCCGGCGAACTGCAGGTACAGCCTCTTGCCGGCCATCGTGGACGGCACGGTGTAGTGGCGGCGGTACCAGCCCACTCCGCGGTGATAGTTGCCGCCGCCGTCGGCTCCGTCGGCGGCGTTCCAGGTGTGGGGCGTGGTGACGGACGTCCACCCGGAGTCGTCGAATCCGGAGGCCTGCGCACCTGTGACGTCTGCTCTGATGAATCGCCACCCGTCGTTGAGGTGGATCCACACCCGCGGATCGGGTGCCGTGTACGTCACGGCGGCGGACGCGGTACCGGCAGTCGGGATCCCGGCCAGCGAGGCCAGCGCTCCCGCGGCCGCCCCGCTCAGTACCAGCCGGCGACTGGGCAAACCTGTCATGTCAGAACTCACTTCCGTGGAGTCGAAGCAGGAAATTCCTCGCGGACGACGGCGACGCCCCCCTCGGGCACCGTGACCGAGCCGTTGACCGGTTTTCCCGTGAGGAGTTCGACCCCGTCGGCGGGGACCTCGGCGCCCCGGCCGGCGTGGTCGATCAGGAAGAGGTAGTCGGCGTCCGTGCCCCGCCGCCTCACCACCTCGACACCTGCCGGAACCTCGCGCTCCGGGCCCACTCCGGCGTCCTGGCACACGCGCTCCAGGACGGCGGCCAGGGTGGTGGGGTCCGGGTGGGTGGCGAGGTACCAGGCGGTGCCGCTGCCGTACGAGTTGCGGGTGATGGCCGGGACGCCCGCGAGGGGGCCGTCCCCGTAGGTGGCGACGGCCTTCGCTCCGGTGAGCCGGAGGCGCTCGGTCCACAGGTCGGCGGTCGCCCCCTGCGGGACCTGCCCGGCCAGGCCGACCGACCGGCCGGGCAACAGGGGGAACAGTTCGTCGCCGTACACCCCGAGGACCTCGCGGAACGCGCCCGGGTAACCGCCCAGCCGTACATGGCAGTTCTCGTCCACCGCGCCGCTGTGGAAGCCGACGGCCAGGGTGCCGCCCCGCTCGGTGAACGCCGCCAGGTTGGCCGCTCCCGCGTCGTCGACCAGATAGAGGCTGGGTGCCAGTACGAGTTGGTAGCGGTCGAGGTCGGGGGTGTCGGGACGTACGAAGTCGACGGCCACGCCGGCTCTCCACAGCCCGGCGTACCAGTGCCTCACCAGGTCCTGGAAGCGGAGTTCACCGCTGGGTTGGCAGGGCAGTTCCATGGCCCAGCGGGCGTTCCAGTCCCAGACGATGGCGACGCGGGCGACGCCCGTGCTGCCCCGCACCTCCGCCAACGACCGCAGGTCCGCGCCCAGTTGGACCACGTCGCGCCAGATCTGGCTGTCGGTGCCGGCGTGCGGGAGCATCGCGGAGTGCCACTGCTCGGCGCCCGCCTTGGCGGCCCGCCACTGGAAGTAGGCGATGCCGTCGGCGCCGTGGGCGACGTGGGCGAGGGCGTTGCGGCGCATCTCGCCTGGCGTCTTGGCGCGGTTGACGGGCTGCCAGTTGATGGCTCCGGTGGAGTGTTCCATCAACAGCCAGGGTCCGTCGGCCAGGGAGCGCACCAGGTCGCCGCAGAGGGCGATGTCGGTCTCCGACTCCGTGTCGGTGGCGAGCAGGTAGTGGTCGTTGGAGACGATGTCCAGCTCGGGGGCCCAGCGCCAGTAGTCCAGCTTGTCGAAGTTGTGCATCACCATGAAGTTGGTGGTGGCGGGGGTGTCCGGGGCGGCGCGGCGGAGTACGTCGCGCTCGGCGGTGAACAGTGACAGCAGTTCGTCCGAGCAGAAGCGGCGCCAGTCCAGCTGGTGGGTGGGATTGGGGTCGGCGCCGGTGGCGCGGGGCGGGATGATCTCCTCCCAGTCGTAGTACCACTGGCTCCAGAAGGTGGTGCCCCAGGCGTGGTTGAGCGCGTTCAGGTCGTTGCCGTACTTCGCCTTCAGCCAGGTGCGGAAGGCGGCCGCGCTGGTGTCGCAGTAGCAGGCGGCGTTGTGGCAGCCGTACTCGTTGTGGACGTGCCACATGGCGACGGCCGGATGGTCGGCGTACCGCTCGGCCAGGGCGCCCGCGATGCGCAGCGCCGCGGTGCGGTAGGCGGGGCTGGACGGGCAGAAGGTCTGCCGGCTGCCGTACGAGAGCGTGCGGCCGTCCTTGTCCACCGGCAGTGCCTCGGGATGGGCTCGGAAGAACCAGGCGGGCGGGCAGGCCGTCGGGGTGGCGAGATCGGCGGCGATGCCGTTCTCATGGAGCAGCGTCAGGATCTTGTCCATGCGGGAGAAGTCGTAGACGCCCTCGGACGGCTCCAGCAGGGCCCAGGAGAAGATGCCGACGCTGACCATGGTCACCCCGGCCTCGCGCATCAGGGCCATGTCCTCGGCCCACACGTCCTCCGGCCACTGTTCGGGGTTGTAGTCGCCGCCGTAGGCGAGGCCGGGCAGGCGAAGACGGCGTTCGGTGGTCACTGCTGGTACTCCGGAAGGTGTGGGGAACGAGGGGGAGGCTTGGTTCAGCCCTTGTTGGCGCCGAGGGTGAGGCCGCTGACGAACTGGCGCTGGAGTGCGAAGTACACGATCAGCGTGGGGATGGCGGTGAGCAGGGCGCCGGCGGCGACCAGGTTGGGGTCGGTGAAGTACTGGCCGGAGAGGTTGTTCAGGGCCGAGGTGATCGGCATGTTCTCGCCGGTGGAGATCAGCACCAGCGCCCAGAAGAAGTCGTTGTAGATCCAGATGGACAGCAACGTCGCCAGGGCGGCCATCGCGGGCTTGCACAGCGGCAGCACGATCTGCCAGTACAGCCGCCACACCGACGCGCCGTCGACGAGGGCGGCCTCGGTCAGTTCGTGGGGCAGGGAGCGCATGTAGTTGCTGAGCACGAAGGCGCAGAACCCGGACTGGAAGGCCACGTGGATCAGCACGAGCCCGAGGGCGGAGTCGTACAGCTTGCCGCTCATGGTGATGCCGGGCAGGTCGATGAGCAGGTAGAGCCGGTACAGCGGGGTGATGATGACCTGCTGGGGGAGCAGGTTGCCGGCGGTGAAGACCAGCAGCAGGAAGAGGTTGATGCGGAAGTCGAAGCGGCTGACGTAGAAGGCGACCATGGAGGACAAAAACAGCGTCAGCAGCACCGCCGGGACGGCGATGATCAGGGTGTTCACGAAGTAGTGCGTCATGTCCGACTGGGTGAACGCGTTCGTGAAGTTGTCGAAGCTGAGTTTGTCGGGCCAGGAGACGTAGCCCTTCTCGGATGTCTCGCCGTAGGGGCGCATGGCCGCGTACAGCGCCCACAGCAGGGGGCCCAGCCAGGCCAGGGCCATGCAGACGAGGAAGACGTGCAGGACGATCCGGGCGGGGCGGACGGGCGTGCGCTCCTTGCGAGCGGCGGTCGCGGCGGTGGTGTCGACGGTGGTGCTCACGCTTGCCGCTCCTTCCGGAAGGTCGCGATCAGGTACGGGATGATCACGGCGAGGGAGATCACCAGGAGCACGACGGCGATCGCCGAGCCGTACCCGATCCGGCTGGACTCTCCGATGATGTTGTTGGTGACGAGGATGGAGAGCAGCTCGGTGCCCTCGGCGCCCTTGTTGAAGACGAAGACGAGGTCGAAGGCGCGCAGGGCCTCGATGATGGTCACGACCAGGACGACGGTGTTGGTGGGGCGCAGGGTGGGGAAGATGACGTTCTTGAACGTCTGCCACTCGTTGGCGCCGTCCAGGGCGGAGGCCTCGCGCAGGGAGGGGTCGACGCCCTTCAGGCCGGCCAGGTAGAGGATCATCATGTAGCCGGTGTGGCGCCAGGACGCGGCGATCAGGATGGCCCAGAGGTTGAGGTCGGGGTCGCCGATCCAGTCGATGTAGTGGCCGGGTTCGTTGGCGCCGATGAGGCTGTTGATCAGGCCCGTGTCGGGGTTGTAGATCAGCTGCCAGACGAAGCCGATGACCGCGAGCGACATCACGACGGGCAGGAAGAACGCCGTCTGGTAGACGCGGCTGAAGCGGATGTTCTTGTCCAGCTGCACGGCCAGGAACAGGCCGAGCGGTGTGGGGATCAGGATGAGCGCCACGAACCAGACGATGTTGTGCTCGACGGCGGGCCAGAACTGCGGGTTGTTGGTGAACAGTTCCGTGAAGTTGTGCAGTCCGACCCACTTGATGGAGTCGAAGCCGATGCCGTCCCAGGTGGTGAAGGCCAGCAGGATCGACGCCAGGGCCGTCACCCAGACCAGGGCGACGTGCAGGATCGTCGGCAGACCCGCCATCAGACCCAGCGTCAGCCTGTCCCGGCGGGTCAACAGGCGCTGGTGGCCTTGCGGAAACCGTCTCTGCGGCGTCGTGGCGCCCGGAGGCGGCACCGCTGCCGCCTCCGGGATCTTCGTGGTCGTTTCGGAGCTCATGATGTCGGTGTTCATCCGCTTCAGAAGGGGGCCGGGCTCAGCTCGACGCGAAGATCGTCTTCTTCTGCCTCTCGATGGACGAGAGCAGACTGTCGATGCCCTTGGGGTCGCGGATGAACTTCTGCAGCGCCGGCTGCATCACCGTCGAGGTGAAGTCCGGTCGGCTGTCACGGTCCATGAACTGGGTGAGATGCTTCGCCTGGCTGATCATCTCGTAGCCCTTTTTCTGCAGGGCGCTGTAGCCGGAGGTGTCGGCCTTGGTGGAGGCGGCGATCAGGCTCGGGTCGGCCTTCAGGTAGATCTCTTCGGCCTCGGCCGTACCCAGGAATTCGAGCAGCTTGACGGATCCGGCACGGTTCTGGGGCTTCTTGCTGAGCATGATGCCGTCGGTGGGCGCCTCGACGGTGTCCTGCCCGTACGCCGGGTCGATCTCCGGGAAGGCGAAGAAGTCCAGGTCGTCCAGGTCGGCCTTGTCGGTGAACTGCTGGGCCACGAACATGCCGAGCATATACATGCCGGCCTTCTTGGCCACCAGGGTCTGCGCGGCGTCCTGCCAGGTCCGGCCGACCGCGCCCTCCTGGTGGTAGGGGAGGGTCTCGGCCCAGGTGTCGAAGACCTTGCGGACCTTGGCGTCGGTCCACGACGCCCTGCCCGCCATCAACTCGACGTGGAAGTCGTAGCCGTTGAGGCGGAAGTTGATCTGGTCGAAGGACCCCATCGCCGGCCAGGCGTCCTTGTCGCCGTACGCGATCGGGACGAGACCGTCCTTCTTCATCCGCTTGCACAGGGCGATGTAGGCGTCCCAGGTGGTGGGGACCTCGTAGCCGTACTGCTGGAAGACACTCTTGCGGTAGAAGACCGCCCACGGGGACGTGGTGAGGGGCACCAGGTAGTACTTGCCGTCCTGACCCTTGCTCAGGTCGTGCATGGCCGACGGGAAGTTGCCGCCGATCGTCTTCCACACGTCGTCGATGGGGGAGGCGAGCCCCTTGGCCGCGAAGAACTGCATCCGGTAGCCGGCGAACCACTGGAACACGTCGTCCGGGGTGCCCTGCAGATAGGTGTTGATCTGCTCCTGGAAGGTGTTGTGGTCCTTGGTGTTGATGTCGACCGCGACCCCGGACTGCTTCGTGAAGGCGGCGTAGACGTCGGCGTAACCCTTCTTCGGGACGGCGTCGGACGCGTTGGAGCCGACGGTGACGGTCTTGGTGTCCGACGCCCCCGAGGAACTGCCCCCGCAGGCGCCCAGCAGGGGGATGCCGGCACCCAGGAGCGCGGCTCCGCCGAGTCCGCGGAGCACGGTGCGGCGGCTGGTGTCAGGCAGGGACTGACCGAGGGATGAAAGGTGCATTTCGACTCCTGGCGGGGCTGGCGGTAGCCAGACTCGGCACGTCGGCCGAGGAGGGTGGGTGGAGAAGTGGCCGCTTCGCGGCGAGAACTAAACACGATCGAACAAATGCGATCGGTGGACGCCAGGAAGCGTGAACGCTCCGTGTGCCGGCTGTCAAGACTCCGCGTCGGGCGATGTGTGGCGCGTCCGGTCCGGCCGGGAGCCCGATGTCCGGGCAGCCGAAGCCGAGGGGCGGGGCTCTCCCGGCGGGCCGTCGAGTCGTTGCGCATGACGAAAAAGCCACTTGAGCTGCGGCAATGAATGTCGGACGGGTTTCCTCGCGCGCCCGACGCACCTCCTTCCGCCCGGCTGCGGGCCTCGGCGTCTTCTCGCGTCGGAGGCAAGTTGAGTCGCGTGAACTCTTGACGTGCGCTCGGCGTGTGCGTACACATTGACCGCGCGGTCAGACCGCGCGGTCATTTACTTGACCTCGTTCGATGGCGAACACACGGCCACGAGGAGACTTCATGACGACAGGGGTGGAGCGCGGTGCAGCCTCCTCCGCGCCGCGCAGTGAGGACGTGGCCAGGCTGGCCGGCGTCTCACGCAAGACGGTCTCCCGGGTCCTCAACAACGAGCCGTACGTCTCCGACGAGTCCCGCCGACGTGTCCTGGCGGCCGCCGAGGAACTCGGCTACCGCTTGAACCACGCGGCCAGGGCACTGGCCTCCGGCCGTACCCGGGCCATCGGGGTGGTCGCTCTGGCAACAGCCGGGTACGGAACCGCCTCCCTGCTCGTGGGCATCGAACAGGCCGTACGGGACGCCGGTTACGCGCTGCGCGTCGTCAACACCCCGGACGGCGACCCGCACAGCATCGCGGGCGCGCTGGAGTCACTCCTGGAACAGGGCGTGGACGGCATCGTCGTCTCCGTACCCATCGTCGAGGGTGAGGTCCCGGTCGGCGTCGACGTGCCGGTCCTCTTCGTCGGAGCGCCACCCGCCTTCACCGCCGCCCGAACACTGACCGTCGGCGTGGGGGCCCACGAGCTGGCCCGCGCGGCCACCGAACACCTGCTGGACCTGGGACACACGACCGTCCATCACCTCGCCGGTCCGCGCCGGTGGTACGCCACCAAGGACCGCATCGAGGGATGGCGGGCGGCGCTGGCGGCCCGGGGCGCGCATGAACCACCCGTGCTGAACGGCGACTGGTCGGCGGCCTCCGGGTATGCCGCGGGCCTCGGGCTGGCCTCGGACCGCTCGGTCACCGCGGTGTTCGCCGCGGGCGACGAGATGGCCATCGGGCTGATCCACGGCCTGCGGGAAAGCGGTCGTCGTGTGCCGGAGGACGTCAGTGTCGTCGGCTTCGACGGCAACCCCGTCTTCGCCTACGTCTCCCCGCCGCTGACCACCGCCCGTCAACCCTTCGAGGCGGCGTCGAGCGAGGGAATCCGGCTCCTCCTGCACGCCATGGAGCAGCCCGACACCGAGCTGCCGCCGGCCAACGACCCGCCCGTCGAACTGATCGTGCGCGGTTCCACCGCGCCTCCGCCCTCCCCCTGATCCTTGTCATAGCAAGTGCCACTGCCCCGGCGCACCCACACGCCGGGGCACTCCACCCCCGCCACTCAGCGCCTGTCACCGCGCCCCCGCGCAGCGACGCGCCCGGCTGCGTCACCCCGGTCGTCACTCGGCTGTCACCCCGGCCGTCCCCCCGGGCGACGCGCCCTACGAACTCCGCCGCGTCACCTCCGAGCCGTCCGAGCCGGCGGCGGACACCGAAACACACCTTCCCCTTCCCCCTGGGAGCCGCAATGTCCCCTGCGCAGACAGGCGCCAGATCCGGCGCCGCTCCGCGTTCCCGCCGTCCCCTCTCCCTCTTGTCGGTGGCCTTCGTCCTGCTCGTCGCGGCGATGACCATGTTCCTGCCCGCCGGCCGGGCGGACGCCCTGGCCCGTCCCTCGCAGACGATGTACACCCCGCCGTCGGGTGCGCCCTCGCCCGGATCGCTCTACCCGCGGGCGATGCGTATGCAGCACAACGGCTCGGCCAACGGCACGATGCTGGCGACGTTCGAGCAGTACTCCTCCGGCACGCCGGTCTTCCCGATCTACCGCAGCACGGACAACGGAAACTCCTGGTCGAAGATCTCCGAGGTCGCCGACACGCAGAACGGCTGGGGCATGCGCTGGCAGCCCGAGCTGTTCGAACTGCCCACCGCGGTGGGCGGCTTCCCGGCCGGCACCATCCTGGCCGCCGGAGCCTCGGTCCCCGCCGACCGCTCCGCCATCAAGATCGACGTCTACGCCAGCACCGACCGCGGACAGACCTGGACGTTCGTCAGCAACATCGCCACCGGCGGCCCGGCGTACGACCAGAACGGCAACGGCAACACCCCCGTATGGGAGCCCTTCTTCCTCCACGCCAACGGCAAGCTGATCGTCTACTACTCCGACCAGCGCGACCCCGACCACGGCCAGAAGCTCGTGCATCAGGTCACCACGGACCTCCGTGACTGGGGGCCGGTCGTGGACGACGTGGCGATGCCCACCTACAGCCAGCGCCCGGGTATGCCCAGCGTCGCGAAGCTGCCCAACGGCAACTACGTCATGACGTACGAGTACGGCGGCTCGCCCTCGGGCAACTTCGCCGTCTACTACAAGATCTCCGCCGACCCGGAGGACTTCGACTCCGTCACGGGCATTCCCCTGCGGTCGACGGACGGCGTGGTCCCCACCAGCACCCCGTACGTCACGTGGCTGCCCACCGGCGGTCCGAACGGCACGCTCGTCGTCGGCGCGTACAGCACCAGCGACCTGTTCCTCAACACCCAGAACGGCGCCGCGAACACCTGGACACGTATCACCTCCAACGTCGCCAACGGCTACAGCCGCGGCCTGCTGCCCCTGTCCGACGGCCACAGCCTGCTCGTACTCAGCGGCGGCAACGGAGGCAGCAACCTCTCCAACCCCGTCACCTACAGCACCATCGACCTCGGCGGCGGCATCTCGGACGGCGCCACCTACACCGTGTCGAACGTGGGCAGCAACCTCATGCTGACCATCGCGGGGGGTTCGACCGCCAACGGCACGCGCGCCACCCAGCAGACCGCCGACAACGCCACCGACCAGCAGTGGCGCTTCGTGCGGCAGAGCTCCGGCTACTTCAAGATCTTCAACGTCGCCAGCGGCAAGGTCCTCGGTGTGGAGAGCCAGTCCACCGCCGACGGCGCCAGGATCCTGCAGTGGGACGACAACGGCACCCTGGACCACGAGTGGGCCGTCTCCCCGCACCAGGCCGGCGGGTACAGCATCACCAACCGTGTGACCGGCAAGTATTTGGAGATCCCGAACGCCTCCACCGCGGTCGGCACCGCCGCCGTCCAGTGGAGCCGCACCAGCTGCGCCTGCCAGCGCTGGAACCTCACCCAGACCGCTCTGCCCCCGCTGGGCACCGGGCAGTACGTCCTCGTCAACAAGAACAGCGGCAAGTACCTGGACATCCCGCAGGGCTCGACCGCCACCAACACGGCGGCGCAGCAGTGGCAGAACTCGGCCTGTTTCTGCCAGCTGTTCACCTTCCAGTCCGCCGGCGGCGGAGCCTGGAACATCAGGAACGTCAACAGCAACCTGAATCTGGACATCCGTAGCGGCTCCACCACCGCCGGAGCCGCCGTCGTCCAGAACACACCGTCCACCGCCAACTCGCAGAAGTGGACCCTCACCGACGCGGGCAACGGCTACCACAAACTCAAGAACGTGGGCAGCGGCTTCAACGCCGGCGTCGCCCAGTCGCTGACCACCAACGGCGCGGCAGTCGTGCAGTGGAACGACCTGAACAACGACGACCAGCTCTGGAAGATCGTCCGCATCAACTGAGTTGCTGCGAACGGTGCGGGAGCGGGCGTGGTCTCCACGCCCGCGCTCCGCGTTCAACAGGGCCCGAAGGCGAGGCCCTCGGGGGCCGCGTCGGGGCGCAGGCTGCCCTGCTCCGGCTCAGGGCTCTCGGTGGAGTGCTCGGAAACTCTCGAGGTGTTCCAGCAGGGTGCGGGCGTCTTCGCGTGGTGTGCCGGGTGGTGTGCCGGGTGGGACGAGGGACAGGATGTCGGACACCCGCGCGGGGTTCGGGCCGGTCAGTGACTGGGTGATCGCCGTCATGGCGCCGGGGCCGAGGGGGGTGCGGGTGTGGAGGCCGTTCGCCGTGCAGAGCGTCCCGGCGTCGCCGTCCGGTGCCCAGAGGACGCGTGTGCCGGGCGCGGTCCGCAGTCGGTCGGTGTCGGCGAGGGCACGTGGTGCGGCGGCCGGCGGGGCGGGCGCGAAGCCCCCGGCCGTCCAGTGGCGCAGGGAGACGGTGGTGACGCGGGGGCCCGTCCGCTCGGGCCGGGCGAAGGCGGCGAGCGCCCGCACCGCGTCGTTGAACGCTGGGGGGAGCACGGGAGACAGCAGGCCGTCCGGACCGGGGCCCGGTGCGCTGACCTCGGCCTCGGGGACGTGGAGCAGGGTGTCCAGGCTGCCGCGGCCGGTGCGCCGGGTCGGGTCGAGGTCGGCGATCAGGGCCTCCATCTCGTAACCGGCGTGGTGCTCGTCCCGGGGCACACCGACGTTGACGCTGGTCGCGGGGGACGTCGTGGCGCTCTCACCGACGTGGTAGTAGTCGGAGGGCCAGTACAGCAGGTCGCCCGGTCCCACGTCGGCGGAGAAGGAATCGGGCAGGTGGCCGGTGTAGTCGACCTTGGTGGAGACGGCCTCGTCCCACGGCCTGCGCGGCCAGAACCGCATGCGCTTGCGGCCGCGGAGCCCGAACATGAAGGTGGCGAAGCGGTCCTTGTGGACGCCGACGGGGCTGTGCTCGTAGGTGCCGTGGAACAGGGTCGTGATGGCGCCGGTCACCGGCAGGCCGACCGCTTCCCACAGGCCGGCGTAGAAGGCGCGCTCACGCGACCACAGGTCGGCGTCGAACGCGTGGAAGTCGTTGACGACAAGGGCGTAGCGCAGACCGCCGAGACGAGCGGCCAGGCGAGTGTCGTATCCGTCGAAGTCGCCGTCCTCGGCGGTCGGCAGCAGGTCGCCGGCGGTGTCGCGCTGGACGCGCTCGACCGTCAACTGCGCGTGCGGCGGCATCCGTTCCTCCGGCCCCGCGCACGGACTGCCGTGCACAGCCGCCCGAAACACCTCCGATGCCTCGAAGGGGGCGGGCGACAGGGCACGGAACAGCACGGGCGACCGGTCCCAGTACCGCTCCACGAACGTGGTCCAGTCGAACTCCGTCTCCACCGCCACCGAGGTGCTCACGCGCCGTTCTCCCGTCCGTCCACGTCAACGTCCCCGTCCACGCTCATGTCAATGTCCACGTCCACGCCGCGCAGCGTGTACAGCTTCTCCAGCAGTGCCACGACGGCGTCGTCGTGGCCGGGGCCCGTCACGGCGCACAGGTCACGGACCGTGGGGGTGTCGCCCTGCCGCAGCCGGCCCAGGACGCGTTCGCCGAGGGTGCCGCGGAGCGAGAAGGCGTGGCCGTCGACCGCCCAGAGCCATGTCTGCCCGTCGTCGAGGGGCATCCGGACGACAGCGGACGCCGGCCGCAGGCGGTCGTCGGGGGAGAGACGCACGGGCGGCCGTGCGTCCGGGGCGGGTTCGAGGCCGGCGGCACTGACCCTGCGCGCCCACAGGGCACTCAGCAGCCGGCCGAGCGGTGGCGTCGCCGTCACCTCGCGCACCAGCTCCGCCGTACTCGCCAGTTCGGGCACGTCGGGCGGGGTCGGGCCGTCGGGCGGGTACGGCAGGTAGGGGACGTGGTCCTGGCCGCGCCGCGCGTGCACCAGGCCGGCCACGACGTCCGTGACCGCCGCGGTCGCCAATCGGGGGTCGCGGGGCACCAGGAGCCGCAGGGCCATGGTGCGGGGGCCGAAGGTCAGGGTGTGCGGCCGGTCGGCCGGCCAGTGGAGCAGGTCGCCCGCTCCGGCGTCGAGGGCGGGCCCGGTCGCCCGGGGCGTGGCTGTCAGGCTGCCGCGCAGCACCCAGATCAGGGGGGAGTGCGGGGAGCCGTGCTTCTCCACGATGCCCTCGCCGAGGACGAGTTCGGCGACGACGGGCAGGACGGGACAGCCGACCCGCTCCCACAGCGGCGTGACCAGGGAGCGCACCCGCGCCCACAGTGGCGGGTCGAGCATGAGCCCCTGCTCCATCACGAGCAGCCGCCCGCGTCCCGCCATCCGTTCGTCGAGGCGCTCGGCGTACCGCTCGGCGGTCGTGTCCCGAGGCCCGGGCAGCAGATCACCAGGAGCTCGGATCCGGCCGTCCTCGACGTGGAAGCGGACATCGGGCAGGGCCTGGAAACGGGTCCCGGCGCGGAACGGTCGCGCGGCCTCGACCATCGTCGTGTAGGCGCGGTCGGCGTCGACGGTGTGCGGGCTGCCCGGGGCGGGCGTCACCACGGGTGTCCGCTCCCAGTGGCGGGCGGCGAAGAGGTCCCACGCGGTCCCGCTCACCCGGTGTGCGGCTGGTACCGGCGGTGCAACCGGCCGGCGTACCGGGCGAGCGGCTCCATCCTCAGACTGCGACGACGTTCGTCCACCTGCTCGGGCTGTTCGATGGGGCACGGCTCCAGCTTCCCTTCCCGCATGCGGAACTTGGTCCCGTACAGCTGCGGCCGGCCCTCCTGGACCCGCAGCGCGTCGGTCACGTACGCCACCTGACGCCAGGGCAGATCCCCGTCGCGGGCGGCCTGCTCGATGAGCCGGAGGCACTCGTGCTGAAAGTCCGCCGGCCCCTCGGCGTGCTGGAGGAGCCGGCAGGCCGCGGCCGCGGCGGCGGGGCCGACGAGGGCCCGGCCCGGCCAGCCGTGCCGTCGGACGACGTCCTCCAGCCAGCGGATGCCCGCGCCGGTCAGGGCGCGCAGCCTCTCCTCGGCCTCCCCGTCGGTGAAGCGGGAGTCGGTCCAGCGGGTGCGCAGCACCGCGTCCACCCGGTCGATCGCAAGCAGGCGTCGCCGCACATCGAGCGCGAGGGTGGGCCGGGCCGGCGGTTCCGTGCGGATCGGCGTCGGCGGTTCCGTGCGGGTCAGCGCCAACTGTTCCGCGCGGATCCTCAACGTGTCGCGATCCCAGGTGTGGACGATCCGGCGCCCCGCCTGCGGCCAGTCGAAGGCGACCTCACCGCTGTCCCGGTCGGAGAGCCGGACGTGGACGCCGTCCCCGTGGAGTTCCTCGGGCCCGACGGCGTCGTAGACGTACTCCACCGCGTCCCGCAGGGCCACGCCGAGGCCCGCCAGGTCGCGGCCGCGTTCGTCGAGGACGGTGGCCGACGGCGGCCAGTCCGGGTGCGCGGGCGCCGATACGGGAACGGGGGGCGAGCCGGCGCGCAGCAGCGGTCCGCCCGCCACGGAGCGGAAGAAATAGGGGGCGTCCAGCACGTCGAGCTGAGCCGTCTCCTCCGGGCCGAAAAGCGTCTCCGCGGAGCCGGGTGCCGTTGTGGTGAGGCGGTCGGCGAGCACCTCGGTGTAGGCGGCCGTCGGCTTGAGCAGGACACGGACGTGCCGCTCCCGTCCGGCGCGGAGCAGGAAGGACCGGATGACGTCGTGGTGACGGCACATCAGGGTCCAGGCGTCGAACATCCCGCGCAGGAAGGCCGGAAGGTAGGGCCCGTATCCGGTACGCCCCAGGGTGTCCGCGACGACCGTACGGGTCTGGGTGCGCGCGCAGGGTTGACTCCTTCGCACCAACCGCAGGCCGCCGTCGGGGTGTTCGGCGAAGTGGGCGACCGGACCGTCGAGGGTGCACCAACGCGGCTGGTCCTCCAGCCCTGGGTGGTGATGGTCCCCGGCTGCGGTGTCGGCGACGAGCCCGGTGTCGTAGAGGCGTGGCAGCGGCGCGAGGAAGATCTCCAGGTCGACCGGGTAGAGGAGGGGTTCCGGCAGGTCGGCACGCGTCCCGGAGAGGATGTTGCCCTCTGCCAGGTCGGTGATGCCGAAGCGGAACGCCGCGGCGGCGAGGGATCCCGCCCGGTGCCAGAGGCGTTCCGCCTGGCGCCGGCCCAGTCTGGTCCCGTCGAGTCGTCTTCCGGGTGCCGAGCGGATCGGGCCCCATTGCGCGGGCGGCTCGATCCACTCCTGCCAGGTGTAGTCCCGTCGGTCGGGGCCGGTGCCCGCCGTGCAGCGCAGGACGGGCAGGACGACCGGTCCCGTCACAGGGGGCAGGGAGTTGAGGAGGGCGAACACGGAGTCCTCGGGGGCGAGGAAGAGCAGTTCGCCGTCGGCCGGGCGGGGCTTGTAGGCGACGACGCCACCGCCGCTCAGGCTCACGCGCAGGATCCTGCCCCGGCCGTTGTGCGTCTCTCCGCCCTGGGCCTCGATGCCCGTCAAGGGCGGGCGCAGCGCGGGCCGGTCGAACCAGGGCCCGGTGACGTCCCGGCTCGCACGCTCCAGGAACCGGTCCAGGAACGTCGTCCAATGGGCGCGCTGCTCGTCGGCCGCGTAGGGGACACCGGCGGCACAGGCGGTGAACGCCTCGGCCACGAGCGGTCCGAAGAGGGCGCCGTCGGTCACGTCGAGCAGACCGGGGGCGAGCAGGGCGCAGTACCGAGCGGCGGCGTCCCGACACCAGGCGTCCAGGGCGTCCAACACGCCGACGACGGGGGCGAATCGGGGAGTGGCGAGGGCCGCCGCGAGGACGTCCGCGTCGCTGTCGCCGGCCAGGAAGCGGTCGTGTACGAGCAGGCCGTCCTCGGCGACCCGCAGCACCGGAGGGAACAGCCGGCCCGCCGTGCCCGCCCGTACCGCCTCCACCACCTTCCGGGCGGCGGCCGGGCCGTGCGGACCCGCGGGCCGCGGACCGGTGGCTGAGCCGTGCGGGCCCGCAGGCCGCGAACCGGTGGCTGAGCCGTGCGGGCCCCCAGGCCGCGAACCGGTGGCTGAGCCGTGCGGGCCCCCAGGCCGCGAACCGGCGGCCGGTACCGCGTCCCACAGCACGTCGATCACAACGTTGTGCCTCCCCCTGAACGGTGCCGCCCCGCTGGTCGCTGGGCGGCACCTGTGCGATGTCCGGTGGTGCGGTTCGGCCGGGGTCTCTCAGAGGCAGTACCAGGCGCGACAGGTGCTGACGGCCGCCTGCGTGCGGTGGGGGATGTCCTGCTCCAGTTCGCCGATGACGAGGTCGAGCTCCTCCTCGGCGGCCGTCCCCGCGTCGATACTGGTCTGGGCGTCGGGGGTCGTGGCGTAGGTCATGGTGATCCTCCTGGTTCGACGAGTGGTGATCGGAAGAGGGAGGGATGAGGGATGGAGCGATACAGCCGGGCTCGGGCCGGCCGTGCCAGGGTGCGCCGGCACTCAGTCGAAGACGGCCTCGATGCCGCCGCCGATCGCGGTGCGGCCACCCACGTCGCGGGCCGTGCCGACGACGCGGTAGCGACCGCTCCTCATGCCGATGCCGCCCTTCACGAGGAGTGAAGGAGAAGCCCCGTCGCGACGGAGATCATCAGCGATGATCAGCGATGATCACACCGGTCTCATCCCGTTGTGTACGGCCATGACAGCCGGTTCCCCCTCCGAACACCGCAGCGGCCGGTCGAGCCGCTGCTCAGCACATCGTGCGGGGGAGCCATGTCCACCGCCATGTTTTCGATGCTCGTCGAAAACATGGGGCGCCTTCCGGCCATGTGGCTGCGGAACCCGCCGAGCGGGCCGGTGCCGGGGCTGCACGGCGGCCGAGGCCACACCTCCGCGTCGGCGGAGATCCATCAGGAGGGCCCCTGGCTGCGCTGCGCCTGCCGAAGGACGTGGTGGGCCGCCTCGCGCAGGGCGGTCACGGTCGGTCCGTCGCGATGGTCGGGGAGCCAGGCGAGTTCGGCCGTCGACACGCCCAGCTCGGGGCAGTGGACGTAGGTGACGCCGGTGCGCGGATAGAGGTGGCGGGCTGCGGAGGGCAGGAAGGCGATCGCCTGCTTCTGGGTGACGGCGAAGACCATGGCCTCGGTGTCCCTGATGACGGGACCGTAGCGGACGGGCGTGCCGTCGGGGCGCGGGTTGACGGTGAGGTGGTCCCACCACGCGCGAGGGACTTCCGGAGGCATGTCGACCACCGTGCGGTCGGCGAGGTCGGCCAGAGTGACGGTCTCCCGGCCTGCGAGGGGGTCGTCGGCGGGCAGGCAGACCACCCGGGCCTCGGTGGCCAGACGCAGGGACTGGATCCCGCCGGGCAGAGGGCCACGCAGGAACGCGGCGTCGACCTCCCCGGCGAGCAGGGCGCCGAACATGTCGACGAAGGTCAGGTTGCGGACCTCGATCTCCAGGTCGGGATGCCGCTCGCGGAGGTGGGTGAGGACGGCATGCGCGTGGGGCATGGCCGCTTCGGCGCCGAGGCTGCCGATCAGCAGACGCCCCCGCGCCGTTGCGGCGTGGCGGTCGGCGGTCTGCCGTAATCGGGTCATGGCGTCGACCACCGCCCTCGCCTCCTCGGCGAGGGCCTGGCCGGCCGGGGTCAGCCGTGTTCCACGCCCGCCGCGCGCGACGAGCGTGACACCGAGTCGCTGTTCCAGCGACCTGATCTGCTGGCTGAACGCGGGCTGGGTGACGTAGACGCGTGCTGCGGCCCGTCCGAAGTGGAGTTCCTCGGCGAGAACGAGGAAGAGCCGGAGCTGGTGCAGGCTCGGCTCTCGCACTCCGCCGGTGCCGCGACCAGGGCTCATGGAGAAAAGGCTATCGACACGAATGCGATCCTCTTCTCGATCTCGACTTCTCCGTACCGATCATCTGCGTCACGATCAAAGGAGTTGTTACCGGTACATGAGCGGCGAGGAGCCACGTGCTTCGCATCCACTTCGGCTGGCGCGATCTGGAGAACGTACGCCTGACTCAACAACCTGACCCCCTATGGGAGTTGATGTGTGCCGTCTGTCGTCTACAGACGGATCAGGGGCCGTTGGAGTTCGGTCACTGGCGCCGGCGGTCCACCCACCTCCTGTCGCGGGACAGCCGCGCCGACGCCGCCCTGCGCACGCTGCGCACCTTCATTCCGGCCACCGGGTACATCCCCGACTTCCTGACGCCGCCGGTCACGGGTGAGTACCTGGACGCGGCGCTCGAAATGGTCCGCGCCACCCCCCGGGACCGGCTGGCGGCGGAACTCACCCTGCTCGCGGCCTCGCGGCCGCTGCCGGGATGGGTGCGGGGCCCGCACGAACGGCCCACCCCCACACTGCTGTTGATCGCGGACGCCCTGCGGGACTCCTTCCGGGTGCTACTGGAACCGTACTGGCGCCAGGTGCGCTCGGCGGTGGGCGACGACGTCGCCGTCCGCGCGCGGACGGCGCTCGGCGGAGGCACCGGGGCTCTCCTCGCCGGGCTGCGCCCGTTCGCCCGATGGAACCCTCCGTATCTGGACGTCGACTATCCCGTCGAGCGCGAACTGCGCCTGGAAGGACGCGGACTGACGCTCGTGCCGTCGTACTTCTGCTGGCGAAGACCCACGGCGCTCGCCGACCCCGGCCTCGATCCGGTCCTCGTCTACCCGGTCGCGAAGCAGCCGTTCGACAACGCGCTCACCGGCGAGGCAGGGCTGGAACGGCTGCTGGGTCGGACGAGAACCGCGGTCCTTGTCGAGGTGGCCGGTCACCGTACGCGCACGACGACCGAGGTGGCCCAGGCCCTCCACCTGGCACCGGCCAGTGCGAGCTATCAGATCGGGGTCCTGCGCGGGGCCGGCCTGATCGTCAGCCGCCGTGCCGGCAAACGGGTCGAGCACGCGGCGACACCGCTGGCCCACGGCCTGCTGTCGGGCAGCGGTTCACCCTTGCCGAGTGAACCGATCCTCCGCTCCGGGTAGGCGTCCGCTCCGGACGAAGTCCACGCGGGCGGGCCGATGTGCGCGGCGACGCGCCGTGAGAGGCCCGATGCCGCGAGAGGTAACACGGTCCACCCGTGCGCCCCGTCGAGTGTCCGGATGAGTGTCCCCGTCAGCGTGGCAGAGCAGACTGCGGGCATGACTGAGAACTGTCCGGCCGGCTCTCTCGAGCCGTACGCCGCTGTGCTCTGCGACATCGACGGCGGGCTACGGCACTGGCCCGCTCACGACGAGCCCGCGTCCACCCGGCCGTCACCGAGAAGGTCACCGACGAGCAAGGGCGGGCCGCGGTGGCCGCCGACCGACCCGGCTGGAACAGGGCCTCGCCCGCCAAGGCCTGGACACCCTGGCTCACGCGGTGGTGAACACCGCCCGCATCGGCGTCGCCAAACCCGACCCACGCGTCTACCACACAGCCACCGAACGCGTCGGGGCCCCTGCTGCCCGGGCTTTTCCGGCCGGAATGGCCGGAGAGCACGCTCGACGACATCATCGACCAGGTCGCGATGGGCGAATTGATCGTGCTGGTGGGGGCGAGCGCGACCGACCGGATCGGATCCGCCGTCGTGGCGGTTCCGGTGACGGATGTGCCATCGACGCAACTGGTGCTGACATGGGGTCCGGGCATCCCGGCCGCGACACGAGACGCATTCGTACGCACGGCCAAGAGTGTGACGGCCAAACACGTGCGCGCGGCGGAGAGCCCCGACTCTATGGCGGTATGAGGCACTTCCGGCACATCAATGCGCTGCCCACCGGGACCCCACCCCGACCATCGACGATCTCGACGACCATCGACGATTTCCTCGACGAGGTCGAATGGCTGGCCGAAGCCGGGCCTTCCCCCGCGGAGGTGGACACGCGTCGGGGTGGTTATGCGGCCAGCGTGAGCTTATCGGACTCCTGCCGGTGCTGATTTTCGTAGGCCATGGGGCTGAGGTGTCCGTTGGCGGAGTGCCTGCGGCGGGTGTTGTAGCGGGTGAGCCACCGGAAGACGGTCCGTCGGCACAGTTCCGCTCCCGGGTAGTGGTGGGCGCCGCGCAGGGTCTCGCGCTTGAGGGTGGCGTGGAAGCTCTCGCAGGCGGCGTTGTCGGCGGAGGTGCCGACCGAGCCCATGGACTGGGTGACCCCCAACTCGCCGCACAAGTCGGCGAATTCACGCGATGTGTACTGGGCGCCGTGATCGGAGTGGAAGATCGCGCCGCTCAGACCGCCGCGGGTGGCGGCTGCCATGTGCAGGGCGTCGGCGACGAGTTCGGTGCGCATGTGGGCGGCGATGGACCAGCCGACCACCCGGCGGCTGAAGCAGTCCAGGACAGTGGCCAGATAGAGGAAGTCGCCGTCCCCGGTGGGAAGGTAGGTGATGTCGCCCATGTACTTGATCCCGGGCGCGGGGGCGGTGAAGTCCCGCTGGAACAGGTCCGGGACCGGTGTCACCGACGGCTCCGGGATCGTGGTGCGGACCCGTCTTCGCAGGCGTATGCCCGCTATGGAGAACTTGCGCATCACGCGGGCCACCCGTTTCTCATTGATCTTGCGGCCCTCGGCACGGAGCTCGGCGGTGATCCGCGGGGAGCCGTAGGCACCGTCGGAGTCGGCGTGGACGGCGCGGATCTGTTCGGCCAGGGCCCGGTCGGCGGCCTGCCGCGCGGTCCGCGCGTCGGCCGCGTCCCGCCACTTGTAGTAGCTGGAACGGTTCACGCCCAGCACCTGGCACAACCGCTTCACGCCGAAGGCGTCCCGGTGGTCGTGGACGAACTGGAAGCGGTTCACCAGTTCGTCTCGTCGGCGAAATACTTGGCCGCCTTGCGCAGGATGTCCCGCTCGGTGGCCAGCTTCCGTTCGCTCGCCTCAAGCTCGGCCACCCGGGCCTCCAGCTGCCGGATCCGCTCGTCCGGGTCGGCGGACGGTGCCGGCTGTCCTGCCCGGGCCGGCGCTGCCCCACCTGACCGAGCGGCCGCGGGGGCGACGCCGCGACGCTCCCGGTCCCGCAGCACCCACTCACGCAGCGTCGCCCTGTTGATGCCCAGGTCAGCGGCGATGCTCTTGTAGGTCGCCCCGGGCGTGGACTCGTACAGGGCCACGGCATCGGCCTTGAACTCGTCCGAGTAGTCCTTCATCGCCATCGGCGGTGTTCTCGCTTCCTCCGGATCAAGCAGATCCAGTATCAGCGTGTCCACCACTCAGGGGGAGGCCCCGCCGGCGGTAGCGATTTCCCCGCTTACGTCTCGGTCCTGTGCAGCCTGGCTCAGAGCTCGGCCCGCGGCGGTCACAAGGCAATCAGACCGGCCGTCGTCTCCTTGAAGCCGCAGGTGTCGAAATAGAACGAGCGCAGGTGCTCCTCGAAGTCGACGTGGAGCCATTCACACTTCGCGGCACGCGCTTCGTGAGCCGCAGCTGCGACCAAGGCGGCGCCGACACCTCTCTTTTGGCGATGCCGGGCGACCACCGTGTCCAGGATGAAGGCGTGGACTCCGCCGTCCCAGGCCACATTGACGAACCCGATCAGTGAGCCGTCTTCCCAGGCGCAGACCCAGCCGAGACTGTGGCGCTCAAGTCGTTCTCGCCAGTCGGTCCGAGTAACAGGGTGGCCGAAGCCGTCCGCGTGCAGGGCGTTGAGGGCAGCGTCGTCGAAGTCGCCCCGCCACTCGTACTTGATCGTCACGTCTCGATCGTAAGGTCCGTGCCGCTTTCGGCGTGGTGGTGGCGGTCAGCGCAGAGTACGGCTGGTTGGTGACAAGGGAATTCCAGGCACTGTTCGAGGGCGAGTAGACGCAGCGTCAAAACGTTGTAGATCCAGTGATAACGACAGTGTCAGGACCCGCTCCGCATTCTGGTGGCGTGATGAGCACGTACGTTGCACCCGAATCGAGAGAACTCCTCCATGGGTAGACCCTTCCGGATTCCCCTCGCCATGGCGGCCGTCGCCCTGCTGGCCGCGCCTGTCCTGACCGGATCGTCACTCACCGGCACGGCGACGGCGGCGGCGACCACCAACACCACCACGACCACCACCAGAACCACCAACACCACCACGACCGCGGCGGTCACCGCCGAGGCCGCGGCGGACCCCGTCTACGCCCGGCTCTACAACCAGGGCACCGGAAAGTGCCTCGCCGTGCCGGGCCCCAACACGGACGTCGAAGGCGCCGAGCTGATCCAGTGGACGTGCAGCACCAGCGAGACCCAGTACTGGGCGCTCATTCCCGTGACGGGTGGCTACCAGGTGAAGAACCTGGCGAGCGGAAGATGTCTCGCCGTGGCGAGCAACAGCAAGGTCCAGGGCGCCATCTCCGTCCAGTCGACCTGTGACGGCGGTGGCGGCGGCGTGCAGGTCTGGGCACACGACTCCATCGACCGGCTGACGAACGCCAACAGCAAGTTCTGCCTGGCCGTCCTCAGCACCGAAACGGCCAACGGAGTCAAGCCCGCTCAGTGGACCTGCGGCACGAACAAGGATCAGCAATGGCTCTGGTAACGGAACAACGTGCCTCGCGACAGCCCCGGCCGGCCCTCCTGGCAGGTCTCCTCGGTCTCGTCGCCGCGCTGCTCGTGACCCTGCTCATCGCCCCGGACCGCGCGTCCGCCGCGAGTATCTCCGCCCCGAAGGTCGCCTACCAGAACACGGCGACCGAGGGCGACGGGCCCCGCACCCCCGACATCATCAGCACGAGCGCGAACGACGCGGTCGTGGTGTGGCGGGAGGGCACCACCGCCACCGTGATCACCGACACCTCGGGACCCGTCGTGGACCACGGGTACATCCGGTACTCGTACACCACCGACGGCGGCGCGAGCTGGAGCCGTCCGCAGACGCTGGCGCAGGAGACCAGCGAACACTCCTGGCACTACGTCGAGCTCTACAAGACGGGCGACCGCATCCTCGCGTACATGGGCAGAACCTCGCCCGCCAACCGCAGAGGCCTGCCGATCGACGCCATCGTCGCCAAGGAGAGCACCGACGGGGGGCACACCTGGCACGACTTCACCGTCAATCTGCCGCTCGCCGACCACGGGAACCTCGCCCTCGCCGGACGTCCGGTCCAGATGGCCGACGGAAGATACGTCATGCCGGCCTGGTGGACAGGCAGGCAGGTCGGGGCGCTGTACTCCGACAACCTCCGCGACTGGACGGCCGGCACCGCCGCCCCGAACCCGACCGACCACCTGCCCGGCGAACCGCAGTTGGTCATCTCGCAGGACGACCCGAACAAACTGCTCATGGTCGCCCGCAGCAGTCCCCCTGACGGCACATCACCGACGTTCGCTCTGACGGCCACCAGCACGAACGGCGGCGAGTCCTGGAGCAACCTCGCGTTGGACACCAACGTGCCCAACAACGACTCCAAGAGCTACTTCACCAAGGACAGCACCGGCCGGTATCTGACCATCTACAACACCGACTCGGACCCGATCCGGCAGGTCCTGAACTACCGGACCAAGAACCCCGGTAGCGCCTGGTCGAGCAGCAAGCTGTTCGCCAACCCCGCCGGCCCCACCGACCCGACACCGGCCGGCACCGGCGCCGGCTGGGACACCTACCCGATGGGCGACGAGTACGCGCCCGGCAAGTACTTCATCGTCTGGGAGCACGACACCTCGGCCATCCTGGTGAGCAAGCTCGACATCTCCGACACGTAACCCGACCGGCTCCGCCGACCCGGTTGCTTCCGACGGGAGAGCAGCAGGGTCGGTGGAAGCCCACGAAGCAGTACGGCCCGCTCGCCTGCTCAGCCCGTTCACAGGCCCGGGTCCGGCCATCGCTCGTGCAGCACCGCCGCCGTTCCTTCGACATTTCACCTCACGGTGTCGCCGGGTCCGAAAACGCCGAAGTCGGTACGGACATGGCTGGTCTCAGAGGTCGTTGAGTCCGTTTCTGGTAGAGAGCCCCGTCTCTGAGTAGCACCGGACAGCGCGGGAGCCCTCGCCCGTGCTCAGGCCGTCACCAGTTCCGCCGTAAGGAACCCTTCCACGGCCTTTCGCGCGCGGCGGTCGAACTCGGCATACTGCGCCTCGCGCTCGGCTCCCGCAACCGCGTCGCCAACCAGCAGATTGCCCTCGGCATCGATGCGCTGCGGGCGTTCCTCGGCGTCGGGGAGCAGGGCGACGGAGGAGTAGGAGAATCCGCAGTAATAGGCGATGCCCTCGCTCAGGTTGGTCTCCAGCACGGCCCGCATTCCCTCTGTGATGGGGTCGTCAGAGGTGGCGCCGGCCAGGCCCAGCCACAGCATGCGCTTGCCCGCGAGGCGGGGCTTGCTGCGGCCGTAGGCGAATCCGTAGTTCCACACGCGATCGATCCAGCCCTTGAGGAGGGCGGGCACGCTCTGCCAGTACACGGGGAACACAGCGACGACGACATCGGCGTCGAGAACACGCTGCATATGGGCCTGGACTTCGTCCGAGTACGGCTTCTCCCGGTTGCCCCAGTCCGGCTGGTCCGCCTCGTTCATCCGCGGGTCGAACCCTTCGGCGTGCAGGTCGAGCAGGTCGACGCGGTATCCGGCGGTCTCGAGTCGCGCGGCGGTACGGCGGGCGGTGTGCGCGGTGAGGGAATCGGCCCGATGGTGTGCGATGACCACAAGGGCGGTCCTGGCAGCGCTGCTGCGGTGCGACACGGTTTCTCCTGGCTGGTCTCGGTCAGTTCGACCAGTCCAGTACACCCGTGATCAATTAGATGATCCATGGGAGAAACGCTTCGCCGCATAGGAGTTCGTCTACGATGGCATCCATGGATCCGTTGAGTGCGCTGCTCAGTGGCATCCGGGCCGAGCGCTCGGTCGTCAGCCACGCCGTGCTGGAAGCGCCCTGGAGCATCCGCTTCGCCGACGGCGCCCCGCTCACGATGGTCAGCGTGTTGCGGGGAGGGGGCATCCTGCTGCTGCCCGACGGCGCCGAACAAGCGGTCGGCGTCGGCGACACGGCCATCGTGCGCGGCTCCGACACATTTCACCTCGTGGACCAGCCGGCCACCCTCGACCGCCCACACATCGAGTACGAAATCGCGTGCTTCGCAGCGGATGCCGAATGCACTGCCCAAGACCTCGGCGGCATCCGCTGGGGCAACGAACCGTACGGAGCAACCGCACTGATCGTGGGCGCCTACCGCGCGTCGGGCCATCGCCACGAACGACTGCTTCGCGCGTTGCCGCCCGTACTCGTGATCAACGAGGGCACAGAGGTCTGCGCCTGGCTGGAGACGGCCGCCGCCGACGCCGCCCTGCGCTCGGCCGGCTCCCAGGCTCTGATGGACCGACTGCTGGACTGGGCCCTGGTGTGTACGCTGCGTACCTGGTTCGACCGGGCGGGCTCGGAAGCCCCCGACTGGTACCGCGGCCTGGGCGACCCGATCCTCGCCCCCGCCCTCGAAGCCTTCCACGCCCGGCCCTCCAAGGGATGGACGGTAGAGGCGCTCGCCACCGAATGCGGTGTCTCCCGAGCGCTCTTCGCCAAGCGCTTCACCGAGGTGATGGGTCGCCCGCCGCTGACCTACCTCACCGAATGCCGTATGGACGAGGCCGAGGCACTCCTGTCCGACACCGACTCCTCCATCGCTCTGATCGCCAAGTCTGTCGGCTACGCCGATGCCTTCGGCTTCAGCGCCGCCTTCAAACGCCATCGGGGCGTGAGCCCCAGCGCCTTCCGCGCCGCAACAGCCAGCCCCTGAAAGGGCGTTACCTCCCTTCCCTCTTGCGATGAGCGGCATGGAGCGAAGCCCCTACTCGCCACCGGTGCCCGGAACGCGATGACCGCCGTGAGTGCGAACGCGACCCAGCCCCAGGCGAGCAGTGCGTCGATGCGGTGTGGCCATGTGTCGTCGACGCGGAGGATGGATCGTCAGGGGCGCGGATCGTGTCGCCCTGGTAGGTGGTGAGGGTCAAAGCCAGGTCATGGTCGCCGGGTTCGGCGACCGACACGCTCCATGCCCAGGTGGCGGAGTCGCCGGGGCGGGCAGTCAACGGTCGAGTCCCCGTCGGCGAGCGGGCGGATGCGTACCGCGTCGCCGTCGGTGGCGGTGAGGCTGGCTCCCAGTGCTCCTCCCACCGGACCGTCTATCGCCATCTTGGCTGCCCCTGGGAGGAGAACCGCACCCGTCGAGCTTCGCGATGGATGCGAATGCGTCTCCCTGCGGCAGGAGTGGTGTACAGGTCATGAGGCTGCGCATTCCCCGTACGGGGCGCTGTCCTGCTCGCGCTCGCGGTGTTGTCTCTATGGCTCGTGGAGCCATGAGGTGTGGTCGGGACGTGGACGGAGGATGTCGACGTAGAGCCTCCAGTCGATGACGCCGGTAAGTACGAACTGGCGAGCCCGATGTCGCATCTCGGTGCTTGTCTGCACTTCACTCGCAAAGTGAACGCCCCGGGTGCGGGCGCCGGGTAAAGGGGTCGCGGCCGGTGATCTGCCTCTGCAGACTGTGGCTCGTGGAGCGCTTGGTGGAGATCGCGAATCGGCTGGTCGGTGTCAGCGGCGTCGTCGCTGTGTGTCTGGGAGGGAGCCGGGCAACCGGTATGCACAGCCCCGATTCCGACTACGACCTGGGCCTGTACTACCGCCTACCACTGGATACCGCTGCCCTGCGTGTGCTCGCGGCCGAGCTGACCGGTGACCCGGTGGAGGTGACCGAGCCGGGCGGCTGGGGACCGTGGGTGGACGGTGGCGGCTGGCTGATTATCGACGGTCACCGCGTCGACTGGATCTATCGCGACCTGGACCGAGTGCACCGCATCTGGCAAGAGTGCAGCGCTGGGCAGTTCGAGATCGGTGCCCAGCCCGGCCATCCCCTGGGGGTGTACTCACACGCCTATGCCGGTGAAGTGGCCCTGGGCCGTGTCCTCGCCGACCCCAGTGGCGAGCTTCAAACCCTGCAGAAGCAGACCCGCCTCTATCCCGAGCCGCTGCGCCAAGCGCTTATCGACAACGCGCAATGGGAGGCGCCGTTCATCCTGGCCGGCGCCCGCAAAGGGGCAGCTCGTGGTGACGTCTTTCATGTCGCTGGCTGTCTCTTCCGCGCGGTCGGACTCCTCGTGCATGCCCTCCACGCCCATGCCAGGAGTTGGGTGCTCAACGAGAAGGGAGCGGTTCGGTCCGCAGGAGAACTCGCTGTCGCCCCTGCGGACTTCGCCGGACGGGCTCACGCGCTGTTCTCCACGCTCGGCACCACTCCGGACACGCTCACTGCCGCCCTCGACGAGGCCGACAGGCTGGCCTCCGAGGTGTGCCATGTACTCGCACGGTGACCAGGACCACCACGGTCGGGCTCGCGATCAAGGAGACAGTTAAGCCCAGAGGCGCATTCCTGCAGCGATCGGGTGGATGAGGGGCGCAGATCCATCGCACGAGGCGACGAATGGAGCCACGACCTCAAGGCAGTGGCTGCGGGCAGGGGCTACTCGCGGCAGTGACGGCGCAATTCCTCCCACTCGAAGCGCGCGTCTTCGTCGCGGGCTGGCGCTGACGCCGATGACCGACGCTCGCTGGTCGCGCCTGGAGACGAGCCCCAGATCCGGCGTACCCGTTCGGCGGTGGCGTCGCGCCCACCGATCGCCAGCCGGGTCCTGTCGGCGCTGTAGGCGACCACGAACCCCTGACCGCGGACAGCAGGACGTACGGCACCCCGCCGAGTCCGGGGCCATGGCATGGGCGGCCAGCGCGTACACCACGCCCCGTGCCACAGGCCGCCGAGGGTGACGAGGACGGTTACTGACTTCGGCTCGTCAGGGTGACGCTGGTTCGTCGAGGGCCAGGCCGGTGCCCGCTATGAAGCCGTCGAGGATGCCGGACCGGTACTGAAGGCGCTTGAGCCGGTTGCGTACGAGTGCTTCGAGCCGGTCGAGGGCAACGACTGCGAGGTTGGCCAGGCTGTGCTTGACGTGCGCCCATACCCACTCGACCGGGTTGAGGTCGGGTGAGTAAGCGGGCAGCAGGAATACCGTCAGCCACTCACGCTCGGCGATCAGCTCGCCCATGGCGCGGGAGACGTGGGTGTTCAGGCGGTCCCACACCAGCACGAGGGGCGCCTTGACGAGCTGGTGGACGCCGTCGATCAGCGCGATGAAGTCCCGCTCGCCCATGCTGCGACGTTTGCCTTTGCCCGCTCGGTGGGTGCGCAGGCGGTGGCACAGCCGGGTCCGGGAGCCGGGCCGCATGGCAATCATCCCGGCCACGGACAGTCGGCCCGAGCGTCGTCCGCTCACCGTCACCTGCGGGGTGTGGCCGCGCCGGCCCCAGGTGCGCCCCCTGGGCGGTCGGCGGGTGAAGCCTGCCTCGTCCTCGAAGCAGATGTAGCCCCCACAGGCCGCCCGGACTCTTTTACCTCCGCCCAGGTCGCGGGCCTTCCCCCGCGGAGGTGGACACGCGTCGGGGTGGTTATGCGGCCAGCGTGAGCTTATCGGACTCCTGCCGGTGCTGATTTTCGTAGGCCATGGGGCTGAGGTGTCCGTTGGCGGAGTGCCTGCGGCGGGTGTTGTAGCGGGTGAGCCACCGGAAGACGGTCCGTCGGCACAGTTCCGCTCCCGGGTAGTGGTGGGCGCCGCGCAGGGTCTCGCGCTTGAGGGTGGCGTGGAAGCTCTCGCAGGCGGCGTTGTCGGCGGAGGTGCCGACCGAGCCCATGGACTGGGTGACCCCCAACTCGCCGCACAAGTCGGCGAATTCACGCGATGTGTACTGGGCGCCGTGATCGGAGTGGAAGATCGCGCCGCTCAGACCGCCGCGGGTGGCGGCTGCCATGTGCAGGGCGTCGGCGACGAGTTCGGTGCGCATGTGGGCGGCGATGGACCAGCCGACCACCCGGCGGCTGAAGCAGTCCAGGACAGTGGCCAGATAGAGGAAGTCGCCGTCCCCGGTGGGAAGGTAGGTGATGTCGCCCATGTACTTGATCCCGGGCGCGGGGGCGGTGAAGTCCCGCTGGAACAGGTCCGGGACCGGTGTCACCGACGGCTCCGGGATCGTGGTGCGGACCCGTCTTCGCAGGCGTATGCCCGCTATGGAGAACTTGCGCATCACGCGGGCCACCCGTTTCTCATTGATCTTGCGGCCCTCGGCACGGAGCTCGGCGGTGATCCGCGGGGAGCCGTAGGCACCGTCGGAGTCGGCGTGGACGGCGCGGATCTGTTCGGCCAGGGCCCGGTCGGCGGCCTGCCGCGCGGTCCGCGCGTCGGCCGCGTCCCGCCACTTGTAGTAGCTGGAACGGTTCACGCCCAGCACCTGGCACAACCGCTTCACGCCGAAGGCGTCCCGGTGGTCGTGGACGAACTGGAAGCGGTTCACCAGTTCGTCTCGCCGGCGAAATACTTGGCCGCCTTGCGCAGGATGTCCCGCTCGGTGGCCAGCTTCCGTTCGCTCGCCTCAAGCTCGGCCACCCGGGCCTCCAGCTGCCGGATCCGCTCGTCCGGGTCGGCGGACGGTGCCGGCTGTCCTGCCCGGGCCGGCGCTGCCCCACCTGACCGAGCGGCCGCGGGGGCGACGCCGCGACGCTCCCGGTCCCGCAGCACCCACTCACGCAGCGTCGCCCTGTTGATGCCCAGGTCAGCGGCGATGCTCTTGTAGGTCGCCCCGGGCGTGGACTCGTACAGGGCCACGGCATCGGCCTTGAACTCGTCCGAGTAGTCCTTCATCGCCATCGGCGGTGTTCTCGCTTCCTCCGGATCAAGCAGATCCAGTATCAGCGTGTCCACCACTCAGGGGGAGGCCCCTATCTCACACGCCATGGACTACCGACAACACCGCACCCACATCGGCAAGTTCAGCAAACATCACCCTAACGAGCCGAGATCAGTAACGAGTTGGTGCGTGATAGCGGGTGAGGCGTCGTGCCTGGCCGGTGGCATGATCCGTCTGTGACGATCATGGTCAATCGGGCGGTGCTGGCCCACCGGCTGTTCACAGGGATCTCTCGGCGTCACCTCGCCTGCCTGATCGAGGAGTTGGCGGTGCCGTGGCAAGCCGGAGTCGAGGGTCGTCGCCATGCTGCACGAGGTGGGGCCAGGAAGCGGGCAGCGGGAGCCGGCGCCCGCCACCAGCTGGTCTTCGTCGACCGGCTGGTGGCCACACTGATCCATCTACGGCACGACCTGCCGCACTCAGTCCTGGGGCTGCTGTTCGGTGTCGACCGTTCGACCATCACCCGTGCGATCGCAGAGATACGTACGCTCCTGGCCACGCGGGGTGCGCGGTCCCCGACCGCCCCAGCCTGCGACTTCGGACATTGGCGGACGTCTTCGCCTACGCCCAGGCCGAGGGCATCGAGCTGCGCCTGGATGCCACTGAGATCCAGGTCCGCCGACCACCGGCCTAGCCGCGGCGGACGGCGCGCATTCGTCTCCGGGAAGAAGAAGCAGAACACCATGAAGGCCACCGTCATCGCCGACTGGCGGGGCCGCACGTTATGGACCGACACCCTGCGGCCTGGTCGTATGCACGATGCCACGGCCGCCCGCAACGAGGGCATCGCCGTCTGCTTCCAGCACTTCCCCGACGTCGAGGTCCTCTTGGACGACGGCTACCTCGGCCTGAGCCGCGACCACCGCGGACAAGCCATCACCCCACCCAGAAAACCCCGGCCCGGAGCACTGCCCGGCAGAGTCCAGCAGTGGGAACGCGACCGCCACGAACACTCCTCCGACCGCATCACCGTCGAACATGCCCTCGCCGACCACAAACGCTGGAAACAACTGACGCGCTGGACCCACCGCCGCGACTGCCTGCCCGACACCTACCGCGCCATTGCCAGCCTCGTCTCCGACCGCACCATCAACGTCTGAGTACAGGTCACGCCCAGGCCAAACACGCCTCACCCGCTATCACGCACCAACTCGTAAGGGGCGGGCGGCGGCGACGAAACGACGCGGCAGCCGACGGGAGCGGCCCAGTGCCTGCGTGGCTTCACGCAGGTGCTCGCGCTGCTTGACGGTCACCGCCCTCGCCGGCTTCGGAATGTCTCGCGGATGTCCTCACGCCATCAACGCCACCCCGGGCTAACCATTGACGAGGCCGTCGACGCCGAACTCGGAGAGCGGCTTGACCTTGACGCTGGGGCAACCCTTCATGCTTCCGGCAGGGAGCTTCCACGCAGTCGCCTGGAGCAGCTCCACGAAGGAGGCAGATGACCATGACGGCCCAATCAAGCGCCGGCCCGGCGATTCGCGTGCAGGGTCTGGAGAAGTCGTACGGGAAGCTCGAAGTGCTGCGTGGTGTGGACTTCGAAGTGGCGCGGGGCAGCATCTTCGCCTTGCTCGGGTCCAACGGGGCGGGCAAGACCACGACCATGAGGATCCTCGCCACGCTCCTGAAGGCCGACGCGGGGACAGCAAGCGTCCATGGCTTCGACATCGCCGTGCGACCGGCGAACGTGCGGGAGTCCATCAGCCTCACCGGGCAGTTCGCGGCCGTCGACGAGATCCTCAGCGGTCGGGAGAACCTCGCCCTCGTCGCCAGACTGCGCCACCTCAAGAACCCGGGGGCGGTCGCGGATGACCTGTTGCGGCGTTTCTCGCTGACCGACGCCGGCCCGCGGAAGGTGTCCACGTATTCGGGCGGGATGCGCCGTCGGCTGGACATTGCGATGAGCCTCATCGGAGATCCGTCGGTGATCTTCCTGGACGAGCCGACGGCCGGGCTCGACCCCGAGGCGCGCATCGAGGTGTGGCACGCCGTCAAGGAGCTCGCCGAGTACGGCACGACGGTGCTGCTCACCACGCAGTACCTCGACGAGGCCGAGCAGCTCGCCGACCGGATCGCGATCCTCCACCAGGGTCGGATCATCGTGAACGGCACCCTTGCCGAGCTCAAGCAGCTCTTCCCGCCCGCCAGGGTCGAGTACGTCGAGAGGCAGCCGACTCTGGAGGAGGTCTTCCTCGCCGTCATCGGCGGTGGCGACAAGAGCGGCGTCACTGGCGCGACCAATGGGGGACAAGGATGACCGCGTACTTCTTCAGCGACACGGCCGCGCTCACGGGGCGGACCCTGCGCCATGTCACACGCAGCATGGACACCATCATCACGACCGTCATCACGCCGGTCGCCATGATGCTGATGTTCGTCTACGTGTTCGGAGGCGCGATTAGCACCGGGCCGGTTCCGTACGTGAACTACATGCTGCCCGGCATCCTGCTCATGACCATCGCATCGGGCATCTCCTACACCGCGTACCGGCTGTTCACCGATGTGAAGAGCGGGATCTTCGAGCGATTCCAGTCCATGCCGATCGCACGCTCAGGTGTGCTGTGGGCGCATGTCGTCACCTCCCTGGTCGCCAACCTGATCGCGCTCGTCCTCGTCGTGGGCGTCGCCCTGCTCATGGGCTTCCGCTCAGGGGCGGGAGTGTGGGCATGGCTCGCGGTTGCCGGCATCCTGCTCCTGTTCACTCTGGCGCTGACCTGGCTCGCCGTGATTCCCGGGCTCTCCGCGTCGTCGGTCGAGGGAGCGGGCGCGTTCGCCTACCCGCTCATCTTCCTGCCGTTCGTGAGCTCGGCGTTCGTGCCCACAAGGACGATGCCGGGCCCCGTGCGCTGGTTCGCCGAGCATCAGCCGGTGACTTCGATCGTCAACACCATCCGTGCCCTTTTCACCGGCCGACCGGTCGGCGACGACATCTGGACCGCCCTCGCCTGGTGCGTCGGCATCCTCGTCGTGGCGTACGTCTTCGCGTTGGCCGCCTATCGCCGGAAGATCGCCTGAGGCAGTCTGAGAACCATGCTCACCATCAGCCAGCTTGCGGCGTACGCCGGGGTGACGGTACGGGCGGTACGCCACTACCACAAGGTCGGGCTGCTGCCCGAGCCCGAGCGCGACCGGTCCGGGTACCGGATCTACGGCGCCGCCGCGGTCGTGCGACTGATCAGGATCCGCACCCTGGCCGATGCAGGCGTGCCGCTGGCCAGGGTGCAGGAACTCCTCGACGCAGACCCAGAGGAGTTCGCCGGCGGTGTCCAGGAGATCGACAAGGATCTGCGCGCCGAGATCCGGCGGCTGCAGAGCACCCGCCGCCGGCTCGCCCGACTCGCCGCCGGAGAGCACCTGGCGCTTCCGCAGTGCGTCGTGGGCTACCTCGACCGGTTGCGCGGTCTCGGCGTCGGGGAGCGGTACATCGAGCTTGAGCGGGATGCCTGGATCATGATTTCCGCACAGGTGCCGGACCTGATCGACTCCGTGATCGCCAAGAAGCATGAGGAGTTGGACGACCCCGACATGGTGAGGCTCTACAGCTACTTCACCGGAGAGCCCGACTGGCCGGCAGGCGATCCACGGATCGTCGAGGTCGCCGACATCCTGGAGCGCCTGATGATTCGCGCCGTGGAGGCCGGCGAGGCGGGTGCCGACGGCTTCGACGATCAGTTCGTCGCCCTGATGGACTCAACCATGCTCGAGTCCGCACCGGGCGCCGAACTGGTGCTGGCGATTCTGAAGGAGCGCGGCTGGAGCGGCTGGACCCGCATCGAACGAGTACCTGCCGACAGACTCGACACGCACACGTGACGCCACTCAGCCGTGCCCTCATGCCCGCCCGGGTCGGCAGTCCGCCACGCACACATCCAGCAGTAGGGTTTGGCGAGTTGAAAGCACAGGGTGCTGGTGTGGCATGTGATGTGGTTGGAGCGCGTCGACCGCAAGATCGCCGGTCTGCGGCAGCGGGAAGCCGAGCAGGAGCGATGACAGCGCCCCCGACCGCCCCGGCCGGACTGGATCGTCGAACTCGGCATCGGTACCGGACGCCCGCCCGTCACGGTCCACGCCGGCGACTGCTACGCCAACGGAGAGCGCAGCCTTCCCGCCGACCGGACGAGGCTCCGCCGAGTGCTCGCCGCCGCGCTGCTCGCCTGCACCCACTGCCGCCCCGAACAGCACCTTGGCATCCTCGACGGACCAACCGCAGACACTGCGACGAGGCCGCTTCGACGCCGTCTTCCCCGCAGTCTCCGTCTCCGGGACGGCCAGCATGTCACTGCCCGCCCGCATGGCCTCGATGGCTGCCCCACAGCCTCGTATAGCGGTGGGTGAACGGCGGACCTCATCGGGCCACATCCTCATGTGCAGCACGACCACGTCGTGACGGATGTGCAGCAGTCCCAGCCGCTGCAGGCAAGACAGAGTCCGGCAGGCTCGCCCCGGTCGGCCCGGACCGCCGGGGATCCCCAACCCGCACGTGGAGGCGCCCTCCCCGGCGCGTGCACTGAAACCCAGTCCGGGGAGTTCAGCCTGGCCCGAGTCGTGGCCGGAGCCGTCCTCGCCTGGGCGGTCGGTCCGGGGGGCGACGCTGATAGACCGTCAAGCGCCTCGCGACCGCCACCGAACGTGACCAACAAGGTCAAAGCGCAAGCTCACCTTGCGCCTTGTGGTCTGAGCCCTCACTTCAGCAGGACAGCGGTGAACAACTCGCAGTGTGCTGCCAGCCACCCCTCGATGCGGTCCCAGCGCTGCCAGCCACCACGCTCGGCCAGTACCCGCGTATAGGTGGGGTCACCGTCCGCCACTCGGTCAGCGACGAAGGCCCGGCAGGATGCGGTGGCCTGTTCGATGACGCCGGGCAGTTCGGCGCGCTGCTGCGGGGAGAGGCCGTAACTGTCGGCGAGGATCCGCAGTCGTGCCGGGGCATCCAGTCCCGCGGGGTAGAGAGCCGCCGCGGACGCGGGGTCGAGCATCGGAATCCAGTAGCGGGCGGTCATGGCGACGTCCCACAGCGGCCGGCCGGGGGCCGCCAGGTCGAAATCGATCAGAGCAGCCGCACGACCGTCGCGGAACACGACGTTGTCCGGACACACATCGTTGTGGCACAGCATCGTCCCTCCCTCCGGGTCGGCGAGGTCCCTGGGCCACTCGACACCTGTGTCGACCGCGATGACCGCGCTGGCATCGTGTAGGCGTCGCAGCATGCTTCCCACCGATCTCAGCGCGGTCTCGGTCATCACCCAGCGCGGAAACGGTGGCAGAGCGACATCGCCCGGGATGAAGGTCAGCCGTTCGCGGCCGTCCGCGGTGAGACCGACCGGCGTCGGAACCGCGTGGAAGCCGTGCTCTTTCAGCGCGAGGAAGTGAGCGTGGAGGGCCCGCGCGGTGCGCGGGGCTGGGCGTTCCACCAGGGAGCCCCGCCGGAAGACGGCGCCCGCGTTCACCATGCCGCCGACCAGTGCCTCGTCCTCTGTCGCTTCCCCCTCAGCCGTCATATCGATCACGCTAGCGTCAGGTCGGCTGGGTGCGGGACGTTCTCGAAAACATGATCTGTGACGTTCAGGGGTAGATGCGTGTACACCCTGCGCATCACTGCCCTATCGCACCGCTCGGCTACGGGTGAGACTGACCGGCTTGCGCGGCCGCGGCTGTGGAGTCGTAGGCAGTTCGGGCCTGGGCGATGGAACCACGATGTTGCTCCGCCCGTTCCACGAGGCCGGTGTGAGGTATGAGTGCAACTCTCGTGCCATGGAAGTGAGGTTGTACTCGACCTTCGGCGGCACGGCGGGATGAACGGTCCTCGTCAACAGGCCGTCGCGTTCAAGTCTGCGCAGATTCAAGTTGAGCATTCGTCGGCTGATGCCTTCGATGGAGCGTTCCAGCTCGGTGAACCTGACGGGGCCATGCGCGGCAGCGACCAGGATGCTGATGCTCCACGGGCCCGCCACGTGATCGCTCGGCGGCGCTCTCACCGATCTGCTCAGCTGGCACTGGATCTTCTTCATCAACGCACCGATCGGTGCCGTCCTCGTTCTGGTCGGTGTGCGAGTGCTCCCTCGGGAACGCGGCGAGGGGATGGGCAAGGGCACTGACTTCCTGGGAGCCTTGTTGGTCATGGCCGGCATGATGCTCTTGGTGTACACCGTCGTGGACGCTGGGCGTGTCGGCTGGGGAGCGCTCCAGACCTTGCTGCTCGGACCGGTGTCTTCCCTGTTGCTGATCGGGTTCGTCGCCCGCCAGGCCACAGCTGTCAAGCCGCTCCTGCCGCTGGCTCGCTCCAGGCCGGTATGGGTTCGTGCCCGTCGCTGTGGTGATCGCGGTGGCGTCCCTCGGCCTTTCAACCCGTCTCATCACCAGGATCGGCCGGCGCGCGATGCTCCTGCTGGGACTCGCCCTCATTGGCGGGGCGTTCGTCATGCTGTCGGGATGGGGCTGGGCTTCGGCCTGGCCGCGCCCGCCATCATGGGGCTCGGTATGTCTGCCGTTACGCTCGCCGAGCCAGGCATCGCCTCGGGGCTGTTCACCACCACTCAGCAGCGGGGGGGGGGGGCGCCATTGGCCTGACCGTACTGAGCGCTTTCGTCAGCGCGCGTACGAACAGCCTCACCGCCGCGGGGAAGACCGAGGCGGGATCGCTGGCCAGCGGCTACCACGCGGCCTTCCTCGCCGCGGCCGGATCCACGCTGACCGCCCTGATCATTGGCACCGTCCTGCTCAAGGCGACCCCGCGCATAGGCGTGGAGCAACAAAGCATCGCGCCTTCCGGAGAAAACGCACCTGCCTCCTGACCAGCCTTGGTTCAGCAGGGCGACCGCGTGATCATGCGAGGGTGGGCCTTCCCCCGCGGAGGTGGACACGCGTCGGGGTGGTTATGCGGCCAGCGTGAGCTTATCGGACTCCTGCCGGTGCTGATTTTCGTAGGCCATGGGGCTGAGGTGTCCGTTGGCGGAGTGCCTGCGGCGGGTGTTGTAGCGGGTGAGCCACCGGAAGACGGTCCGTCGGCACAGTTCCGCTCCCGGGTAGTGGTGGGCGCCGCGCAGGGTCTCGCGCTTGAGGGTGGCGTGGAAGCTCTCGCAGGCGGCGTTGTCGGCGGAGGTGCCGACCGAGCCCATGGACTGGGTGACCCCCAACTCGCCGCACAAGTCGGCGAATTCACGCGATGTGTACTGGGCGCCGTGATCGGAGTGGAAGATCGCGCCGCTCAGACCGCCGCGGGTGGCGGCTGCCATGTGCAGGGCGTCGGCGACGAGTTCGGTGCGCATGTGGGCGGCGATGGACCAGCCGACCACCCGGCGGCTGAAGCAGTCCAGGACAGTGGCCAGATAGAGGAAGTCGCCGTCCCCGGTGGGAAGGTAGGTGATGTCGCCCATGTACTTGATCCCGGGCGCGGGGGCGGTGAAGTCCCGCTGGAACAGGTCCGGGACCGGTGTCACCGACGGCTCCGGGATCGTGGTGCGGACCCGTCTTCGCAGGCGTATGCCCGCTATGGAGAACTTGCGCATCACGCGGGCCACCCGTTTCTCATTGATCTTGCGGCCCTCGGCACGGAGCTCGGCGGTGATCCGCGGGGAGCCGTAGGCACCGTCGGAGTCGGCGTGGACGGCGCGGATCTGTTCGGCCAGGGCCCGGTCGGCGGCCTGCCGCGCGGTCCGCGCGTCGGCCGCGTCCCGCCACTTGTAGTAGCTGGAACGGTTCACGCCCAGCACCTGGCACAACCGCTTCACGCCGAAGGCGTCCCGGTGGTCGTGGACGAACTGGAAGCGGTTCACCAGTTCGTCTCGCTGAGCGAAATACTTGGCCGCCTTGCGCAGGATGTCCCGCTCGGTGGCCAGCTTCCGTTCGCTCGCCTCAAGCTCGGCCACCCGGGCCTCCAGCTGCCGGATCCGCTCGTCCGGGTCGGCGGACGGTGCCGGCTGTCCTGCCCGGGCCGGCGCTGCCCCACCTGACCGAGCGGCCGCGGGGGCGACGCCGCGACGCTCCCGGTCCCGCAGCACCCACTCACGCAGCGTCGCCCTGTTGATGCCCAGGTCAGCGGCGATGCTCTTGTAGGTCGCCCCGGGCGTGGACTCGTACAGGGCCACGGCATCGGCCTTGAACTCGTCCGAGTAGTCCTTCATCGCCATCGGCGGTGTTCTCGCTTCCTCCGGATCAAGCAGATCCAGTATCAGCGTGTCCACCACTCAGGGGGAGGCCCCGGTTATCAGCCTGTCCGGCCCATGCTCAGGTGAGTGACGGCGTACGACTCACCATCCGAGCCCGGATTCTGTTGAGCGAACCCGGTGCTCAGCACCTCCTCGGGCTGTGCCAGAACGTCACCCCATACGTTGCCTCCGTCTGCCCACGTCCACAGCCACTGGCGCAGCGACGGTGCCGCGTATCGCAAGCCGTCGTGAGGGTCCTGGCCCCAGTCCGGTTCCCAGCCGTCGGCATCCCAGAGCAGCACTGGGTGATCAACCGCTATCAGCGAGACGTACCACTCCATGGTGCAACCCCCGCCCGTCAGGAAGAACCACGACGCGGGCGGTGCCCACCCCGGGCGCTGGTCATGGATGGTTGTGGCGCAAGACCAGTCCGGCACATGCCAGTGAGGGATACGGCGCGGTGCCAGTGACGCCAGGCCGCCTTCGGGCCCGAATCCTCCGTCACCGATCTCGGTGTAGATGCGCCGCAGCAACGTCGGCAGCCGGTACCCGAGTTTCCCCTCTGCGCGCTCGACGTCGAGCATCGTGAGCGGTGGGAAAGGCTGGTCCGGGAGACAGCCAGGCGACGGAGGCACTTCTGCTGCACCCCAAGCAAGGGCGTGCAGCCGCTCGAGAAGCGCGTCGTCATCCGCAGCAGTGCGGTGGGCAGCATCGGTCACGAGCCGGCACTGTAGTACGGGAGACTGACAATCATCGGCCGCAGGCCCTGCACAGGCGCAGACGTGAAAGAACAAGCCCAGAGCAGCTGGGACAGCCCGCGAAGAAGGCCCCTACCCTCGTTCGGTCCCGGGCCTTCCTGTCGGCGCTCAGAGAACTCGATCTGGCGAACGTTCCTGGTCACAGCACTGGCAAGGACGGCGTCTACCAGGCGGCCGCCCGGTGGCCTGCCGCCCCTAGGATGACAGCGTGTTCAAGAACCACCTGAGGGCCGGCCCCATTGCTGCCATCGTCTTGCTTCCCCTTTTGCTGGCGGCGGCGTGCGACGGCACCGGGGATACGGCGAAGGTCCCGGCAGAGCGCATCGTCGGGAATTGGAAGGGACCGGACGGCGAAAGGATCTCCTTCTCCGCCGATCGGGAGTTCACCGCCACGGGCCTCGATTCCAAGAAGCTCGCCACGGCCGACTGCCCCGGCGGGAAATCCGGCGGCAGTTGGGGCTTCTTCGTCGACGACGCCAACGGAAGCCACACAGACAAGACGGCGAGCTCGGGTTCCTGGATCGGCCTCGGGCTGGCCCGCACATACTGGGACTGGAACTGCGCGCTCGGCTTCGCGGTCGTGGACGGCGGCAAGACCCTCTGCGCGACCTACGACCCCGACGACCCCTGCAGCCTCGACGTCCGCTTCACCCGGGAGAAGTGACCCAGGGGGAGATACGTCTCAGCTCGTAGCCCGTATCGGCCCCAGCGCTCGCGTAATCGACGCCAAGTGACGCTCCCGGCCGACAAGATGGCCTTTGCCAGGGTCGCTGAGGACGCCGTGGCCGCCGTCCGGTGCCACACGATGTGGCCAGCGCCGAGCACTGTCGCCGGGCCGTACTGCCACCTCGCGCGACCGGTCCGGTGCCCAGATCAAGCACGAAGGCATCCAAGACGACGCGGCGGAAGCGTCGACGCTGGGTGGGGGTGAGGTGCTGGAGGTCGCGTGCCGCTTGCGGGCGCCTGAGGAAGGAAGTTCGGCCGGTGCTCCCGCCGAGAGGGGCGTACCGCTGATCGGTCTTGTCTCGCAGATCAGAGCTGTGTGGCGTGGTCGACATGGCAGTATGCCTCCTTCCGCGTTCAGCTTTCTCGAGGCTGGCCGAGTACGCGGTGCAGGCCCGGCTCGATGTCCGGGGCGCTGATCGAGCCGTAGCCGAAGACGAAGCCCGGGCAGGCGGACCGGTTCGCGGCGACCTCCGCCAGGGTGTAGACCGCCACTCCGGATGCCCGGGCCCGGACGGCCAGGTCCGCGAGGGCGTCCGGCTCGGTGAGGTGGCCCCGGGTGAACGCGGTCACGTGGAGGCCCGCGGCTGACGGCACCAACGTGGTCAGGTCCGCGAAGTGGTCGGTGAGCGCCTCGGTGATGGCTCGGTGCCGGCTCGCGTACGTGTGCTGCATCCGGCGGACGTGCCGGGCGAGCAACCCGTCGTCGACGAACCGGGCGAGCGCCGCCTGCGTGGGGACCGCTGTGTGCCAGTCGACGGTGTACTTGGCGGTGCGCAGCGCTGTGCGCAGCGGGGCGGGCGCCACCAGGAAGCCGACGCGCAGGGAGGGCAGCATCACCTTGGAGAACGAACCCACATAGATGACGTGTCCGTCCCGGTCCAGACTCTGCAGCGTTTCGACCGGCCGCCCGCCGAACCGGAACTCGCTGTCGTAGTCGTCCTCGATCACCGCCGCGCCGTGCCGCCGCGCCCACTGCAGCAGCGCCGCTCTGCGCCGCAGGGACATCGCCATGCCGAGCGGGAACTGGTGGGCAGGGGTGACGTACACGGCGCGGGTGTCCGGCGGGATGGCGTCCACCAGCAGACCCTCGGCGTCCACCGGTACGCCCGTTACCTCGGCGCCCTGCGCCAGGAACGGCAACCGGGCGGGTGGGTAGCCGGGTTCCTCGACGGCCACCCGATCACCCGGGTCCAGCAGCACCCGCCCGATGAGGTCCAGAGCCTGCTGCGTGCCGGTGGTCACCAGCACGTCGTCCGGACCGGTCCGCACACCGCGGGAGAGTCCGATGTGCCGGGCGAGCGCGGCGCGTAGCCCGGCGTGGCCGGCCGGATCACCGTATCCGACCGTTCCGGCGGCCGAAAAGCGCAGTTCCCGGGCGATCAGGGGACGCCAGGCGTCGTACGGGAAGAGCCGGGCGTCCGGCAGGCCGACCCGGAAGTCGTGGGCCGCCGTAGTCGGTCCCGAGGTCTCCGGAGCCGCCCATGGGGACAAGTCCGCCCAGAGGGCACGTGGGCGAAGCCCCGAGGGGGTTGGGGTGTCGGTGTCGGTGTCGGTCGCCGTCCCGCCCGCGGGCAGGCCCGTCGTACGTACGTAGGTCCCGGAGCCGACCCTGCTGTCCGCGTAGCCCTCGGCGACGAGCCGTTCGTAGGCGACGCCGACCGTGTTGCGGGCCACCTCGAGGCGGCGCCCCAACTCCCGGGTCGGGGGCAGCCGATCACCGGGCCGCAGCAACCCGTCGTGGATCGCGGTGCGCAGTTGGCGATAGATCTGGCCGGACAGGTCACGCTGCCCGTCAAGCCTGACGTGCACGTCCATCTTCGGCTTCCCGCTCCCGGCTCGGCTGCTGTCGGCTTTCAGTCCGGTGATTGGCTCAATCATTTGGCAGCCTATTGGCCCTGGGACCGAACCGCTGGGGGATCCTACGCTCGGGCCATGGACATACGACGACTGGACCGCCAGGCACTGTTGCTGACCGGGGAGCTGGTCTCCCATGTGAAGCCCGACCACTTGAGGTTGGCGACACCGTGCGCGGACTGGACCCTGTACGGCCTGCTTCGCCATCTGGTCAGCCAGAACGAGGGGTTCGCCGCCTCCGCCCGCGGCGCGGGTGAGCCGTGGGCCGTATGGCGCGACGGCGACCTCGGCGACGATCCGGCGGGAGCGTATGAGGCGTCGGTGGGCGAGGTCACCGAGGCGTTCGCGGAAGACGACGTGCTGGAACGGCGCTTCGCGCTGCCGGAGGTGGGCGAGGGCTTCTCTGTCTCCGGGCGGACGGCGATCGGCTTCCACCTGCTCGACTACGTGGTGCACGCCTGGGATGTCGCGGTGACGATCGGCGCCCCCTGGGTGCCGACCGCCGAACTCACCACCGCCGCGCTGCGCGTCGCCACCCTGATCCCGGACGAGGGCCGCGGAGCCGGCGCCGCGTTCCGCCGGCGGATCAATGTCCCCGACGACGCTCCGCAGGGCGACCGTTTGCTCGCCCTGCTCGGCCGCGACCCGTCCTGGAGGCCGGGGCCATGCTGAGGAGCCGCTGGTGCCCGGGCCCCGCCGGGGATTCCCTGGTCGACCGCGCCGCAGCGAACGGAGTCGACCGCCGTACGAGCGGTCGCCGGAGCGGCTCGCTGATCGTCAGCATCACCGACTTCACCAGCCACGCGTACCGAGACTTGCCCGGCATCGCGCGTCGCGGCTTCGCGCTGCGGCGCAGCTGGCCGCAGCTCGACGGAGCGGTCGGCATGTGGTTATGGGGTGCGCCCTTGGTCCGGCGCTGCGGATCGATCTCGGTATGGACCGGGCGGCGAGCCCTGGGGGAGTTCGTACGGCTGCCGGAACATGTTGCGATCATGGACGAGTACCGCGATCGAGGCACGATCAGGTCGGTGATCCGCGAGTACGAGAGTTTCGACGCGGCACGGATCCGGCGCGACGCGGAGGGGTGGTTGGCGTCGGACGATCGCCGCCGTGCTGTGCGGCGGGCACCACGATCACGCGGCTGACAACGGCTGCTCAGCCGACCAAGATCATGAGACGGAATCAGATGGCACGTGACCGCCGTCGACGACGGCGGTGAGCCGAAGTCTCCTGCCCGTGATCTCTGCACGGCCCGTGCCACACGGAACCAGTTCGCCGCCCGCAAGGCTCGCCCGCCAAGTGGCGGGCGGCGGTGTTGTCGTGGGTGCGGCCGGGGGGAGCGGGATCAGCAGTACTGGCCGGCCGCCAACCTGCCCCGGGCACCGCATGAGTGAGAGACGTTCCTCGGCGAGCTGACCGGTCATGCGTTCAAGGCCCGTTCGGCGAGGGCGAGTTCGTCCCGCTTGGCCTGCGCTTCCACAAGCTGTTTGGCCAGCTGTTCTTTGCGTTAGTGCCGCCCCCGTCAGGCCGGCCCGTGGACGACAAGCCGGTTCTGCTCTCCGTCGAAGGTGCTGGAGTCAAAGGGCATGCGCAGCATCAGCCCTGCTGACGGATGATCTTCCCCCTGGGCGCCCGCCCACAAGCAGCCGGGGACGGTGCGCACCGCGCTCTCGCGCCGTCGGCCGCACCGGGTGCCCGCCCATCCCCTCAGTGGTGCCGCTGCCGGTGGCGGAGTGCACCGCGTGAGCTGAGACGGGCCACAGCATCCACGGTGCGACGAGGCCGGGAAACGCCCGACAACGGTTGGGCCTGACCAATATGGAGTCGGCGTTCCAACTTCCACGGAAGGGCGCCGACTCGTGTTCGCTCGGCGCTCCGCCACATCACCTGCGACCACGGGCTCCAAGCGTGCAACGCTCAGGGCCCGTGCGCGTATTCAGCAGCCCGCGGTCGGCGGGACGTCGCAGTTGCCGTCGTGGGTGGTGCGGATACGGGCCAGGAGTGAGCGCAGGGTGTCGCGCTCCTGCGGGGTGAGCTCGGCGAAGAGCTCGTCCTCGACCTGGCCGATGGCGGCGTCGAGCTTGGCGGCGGCGGCCTTGCCCGCTTCGGTGATCTCGACGATGTGACGGCGGCGGTCGGCGGGATCACGGCGCCGTTTTACGAGGTCGCTGTCCTCCAAGGCGTTGAGGAGAGTGACCAGGACGCTGGGGTCGACGCGCAGCCGGGCACCGAGGTCGCGCTGCCCGAGCTGACCGCCGTCGAGGTGCATCAGCACGACCGCGTGGCGGGGCGTCACCCCGGATGAGGTGAGTGCCTCACGGATCCAGGCGTCGGTGACACCTCCGTGCCGCGCCAGGAGCAGGGCGAGGCGGGAGTCGGGTCCGGCGGATCCGGGGCCGTCGTCGCAGGTGGGGGAGGTTTCGTGAGCGCTGGTGGCGGGTGCGGTGCCGCCGGGTCGTTCGCTGGCCATGGTCTGACCGTAGCAAGCAACGAAATAGTCGGTTGCAATTAATCATTGAGGTACTTACATTATTTGCCGCAGCTCACCGTTTGCTGCTTTGTGCCCCCGGACCGATCGACGGTCCCCCTTCTCTCTCCGGAGTTCTCCGTGTTCATCGCCTATGTCGTCCTCGCTGTCCTGCTGTCCCTGCTGCTGCTCGTCTCTGCCCGCGGCGACATCGTCCGCGACCCGAAGATCACGGACGGGCTCAAGGCGCTCGGAGTCCCCGACAACTGGTTCGTGCCGCTCGGCCTGGTCAAGATCGCGGGCGCTGTGGGGCTGCTCGTCGGCATCGCCTACCGCCCCCTCGGCATCGCCGCGGCGATCGGGGTCGTCCTGTACTTCCTGGGCGCCGTGATCACGCACATCCGAGCGGGCGACAAGAAGGGAATGGGCACCCCGGCCGTCATCATGCTCATCTCCGTGGTGCCTGCGGTGCTTGGCTTCGCAACGGTCTGATCGCGCTCCACCGCGACCTCCTCGGCGCGCCGCTCCTGCGATTCGCCGCCGCCCTCGTCCGTCGCTTCGCCGATACGGACAAGCCTGCCCGTGTCGGGGGAGCCGGCCTTCTCCCCTCCTGGCTGGGTCCGCGCGCATGGCGCGGCGAGTTCGCGCCGGTCGAGTCTTGCTCCGACGTGAACCCGCGCACAACGGAGTGCTCGGCGAGCCCAGTTCAGGGTGGCCGAGAGCCCCTCGGACGTCGGCGGCGACAGGTTGATCATCGACGGCATCGAGTCCAGCCCTCCGCTCGCCACCATATGTGACGCGCGCCATATTCGATGCGGGAAATAAGTGGACTGGTCGATCCACTTATGTAGATCAGCAAGAAGAGCCAGTCGGCGCGCCTCCGGATGACGCGCCCGTGACCGATCAGGAGGCTGCCGTGATCCAGCCCGTATCGGCGCGGAATGGCGCATCCCCGTCGCCGAACACGACGAAGCAGAAGACCGCACGGGTCATGCCGCTGTGGGAAGCGGCGAGGACGCTGCGTCCGAGCAGCGCGGCGCACGATGCCGGACGGACCCGGTGAGTTGCGTGGCCGCCTGCGGCCGACGCGCCCGCGCTACTCGGCGGGCACCGCTTCTCAGCCGGATCCAGCCGATGCAGGCCCCCGTCATGCAGGCCCCCGTCATGGAGGCCCCCGTCATCGAGACCCCCATCCGGCGAAACCTGCGGCGCGCGGTGGCAGGCCTGGCCGTGGTTCTGCTCGTGTACGCCGGGCTCCTCGCCACGGCCGTCCGTGGCGAGGAGCCCGTGGTCGAGGCCGGCTGGACATCATCCGCCGCCGAACGCCTCCGCCCCTACGGGACCGTCGCAGCGGAGACAGGAACGGCGTTCGTCCACGATGCGGCACAGCTACTGACCTCGATCCTTGCCTTCGCCCCGCTGCCCCTGGCGGTGCTGAGCCTGCTCTGGCTGGCCCGGCGGGATGAGAGGGTCTACCTGCGCCTCGCCGTCGCGCTGTTGTTGTCCGGCACGGCCGGGCTCGGTGTCTTCGCCGAGGTGCGGGGCGTGCGTGAGGCGTCCCTGTTCGGTGACTACCTGGCGCTGCCTGGTGTCCGTGTCGGCTGGTACGTGCTGATGGCACTGGCGGTGGTCGCCACCACCTCGAAGACCTGGCCGCGGGCGGCCGTACTGCTGCTCGCGGTGCTCGCGGCAGTGTCGGGGGCGTCGAACGGGGGAGGGGGAGACCTGTGGCTCGCGGCGCTGCCGGCCGTGGTCGTACCCCTTCTGGCGTGGTACGTCGCAGGACACCTGCCGGACGAGAAGGGTGAGCATGCTCGCGGGGACGCGGACGCTTCACCTGCCGGGGAGTCCCGGGGACGGGTGCTGTCGTTCCAGCCCCGGCCCTGGCCCCTGCCCCAAGCCTGGCCCCGTTCCCTTGCGCGTGCCCGCGCGCCTGAGTCGACGGGCACCCCAGGACCCGCCCCGCTGCGAGAAGCTGGCTGACGGCCATGGACTTCGGTGCTCTCGTCGAGGCGGCCGGATGGTGGTCGTACGTCATCGTGTTCGCCCTGACGGCCGGTGAGACCAGCGCCTTCGTCGGTGTGCTGCTGCCCGGCGAGACCGTCATCCTCCTCGCGTCGGCGATCGCGGGCCGAGGCGACCTCGACCCCGTGCTCCTCGCCACCCTCGTCGTGACCGGTGGGATGACCGGCGACAGTCTCGGTTACGCCCTGGGGCATTGGTACGGGCGACGCCCGAACTCCCGACTGAGCCGCTGGGTACGGGGCAACAGCCGGATCGGCAGGGCTCATGACTTCCTGACGCGTCATGGCGGGACGGCGGTGGTCGGGGGCCGGTTCATCGGCATCGTACGGACGTTCCTGCCGTTCGCCGCCGGGGCGTCCGGCATGCCGTACCGCCGCTTCTTCCTCTTCAGCACGCTCGCCTCGCTGATCTGGGGGATCGGGAACGTGCTCCTGGGCTACTTCGCCGGTGCCGCCGCCATCGACTTCTTGCACGCGGCCGGACTGATCGGCGCGGCCGTGCTCGCCGCCGTGACGGTGGCGCTGTTCGGTCTCGTGTGGTTGCTCAGGCGTCGCCGAGGCGACGCGCGGACGCCGTCCGCCGTGGTGGCTGCCGGTGCGGCCTTTCGGCGCCCTGAACAGGAGCCGAGCCACCTCATCACCTCATCGAAGGAGTAGTGACCCATGGGATTCGAGGGTGCGGAACTGGCGGTCGTACCGCTGGACGCAGTACAGGCCGATGACGCGACCGTCACCGGTGCCAAGGCCGCCAACCTGGCCCGAGCCGCCATGGCGGGGCTGCCCGTGCTGCCCGGGTTCGTGTTGGTACCCGCCGACCGGGCACCAGGGGCGGCCGCAGGGGAGGACGCGGTGCGCTCCGCCTGGCAGGCACTTGCCGGCCCCCAGGAACGGGCGTTGGTCGTGCGCTCCTCCTCCGCGCACGAGGACACCGAGGACTCCTCGATGGCGGGGCGGTTCGAGTCGGTGCTGGATGTACGAGGCTGGGAGGAGTTCACCCTCGCGGTGCGGATCGTCCTCGACTCGGCCGGAGTGGTCAGGCCGCTGCGCCCACCGGAGGAGACCCCCGACCGCGACGGGATGGCGGTGCTGGTGCAGCCGATGCTCCAATCCACCATCGGCGGCGTGATGTTCGGCGCCGATCCGGTCGAGGGCCGCACCGACCGGATCCTCGTCAGCGCGGTGCCCGGCGGACCGCATCAGCTCGTCGACGGCAGCACTCAAGGCGTGCGCTATCAACTGACCCGTCTCGCCCGCCTGGTGCGCACCGACCCGGCCGAAGCACGTGGCCGCCGGCTGCTGTCCCACCGGCGGCAGGTGAGGCTGGTGGACCTGGCCAAGAAGACCGAGCGGGCGTTCGGCGGGCCCCAGGACATGGAGTTCGGCTTCGACGCCGACGGAAAGCTTTGGCTGTTCCAGGCCCGGCCCATCACCGCGATGGCGGCCCGACCGCTGCCCGGAGCGCGCCTGCTGGGCCCCGGTCCGATCGCCGAGACCCTGCCCGGGGTGCTCCAACCGCTGGAGGAGGACCTGTGGGTGGCGCCGATGTCCCACGGCCTCACCCTCGCCCTCGACATCGCAGGCGCCGCGCCCCGGCGACACCTGCGCAGACTGCCGGTGGTGACCACAGTGGAGGGACGGGCCGCCGCCGATCTGCGGCTGCTGGGCGCCATCCCGTCGGCCCATCCGGTCCTGGACTTCGTCAACCCGGCGCCGGGGGCTCGCCGGGCGGGGGCTGCCTGGCGGATCGGGCGGCTGCGTTCGGCGCTGCCGCTGCTGGCCGTCGACCTGATGGCCGACGTGGACCGGCAGCTGTCCGACTTTCCCCCGCCCCGGGAGATGCTCAGCGGCCAGTTGTTGGACGCCGTCGCCTGGGGTCGGCACGTCCTGTCGTCCCTCCACGCCCAGGAGTCCCTGGCGGGCGCGCTGCTCGGCGCGGGCAGCGGCGCCACCGCGGCCGGCGAAGCGCTCGCGGAACTGACAGAAGGCCGCAGGCGGGGCCTGAGCGACGAGCAACTCCTGGAACGCCACCCCGTCCTGCTGGCCCTGCTGCCCCCGACGCTCGGCGATCGCCCCCCGCTGCCCGCACAGACCGGGTGGACCACGGCGCCCCGGGGCGTGGGCGCGCTGCCCGTACGGGAAGGGCTGCGGCTGCGGATCCGCTGGGTGCAGGAGATGCAGGCCCAGCTGGTGCGGGAACTCGCCGAGCGGATCGACGCCGGTGAGTGCGGGTTCGGGGCCTCCCGTCTGATGCTGCTGCGATGGGAGGAACTGGTCGAGGCTGCGGACGGCAAGGGGCTGCCGGCCGATCTCGGCGCGCGGCTGCCCCGGGAGGACACCGGTCCGCTGCCCGCCGTCTTCCGCCTGGCCGACGGCCGTCCCGTGGCCCAACTCCCGCCCGGACACCGGGCCTCGGGCGAGGGGCAGGGGGCCGGCGGCGGCTTCGGCACCGGCACGGCCTGGGACGGCCACGGCGAGCGCCCCGACCGTCCCGTGCTCGTGGTCCGCTCCCTCGACCCCGCCCTGGCCCCGCTGCTCCCGGGCCTTGCCGGTCTCGTGGCGGAGACGGGCAGCGCCCTGTCGCACCTCGCGGTGCTGGCACGCGAATACCGCGTCCCCACCGCGGTCGGCGTACCGGCAGCCGTCGACCGCTTCCTCTCCGGAACGCCGCTCACCGTGGACGGCGGGGCGGGAGAAGTCGCTGTGCGCGACACCGTGGACGGCGGGACAGGAGGGTTGGCCGTGCGCGACACCGTCGGCGCGGCATCGGGACCTGCTTCGACACGTGAGGAGTCGGCGGCATGAAGTCCATCAGACTGGTCGGCTACACCTTCGGCGGGCTGTCCGCCGCCTACGCCGGCTACTACACCGTGCTCTACCTGACCCGTTGGGAATGGCAGCGAGCCCTCATCTCCGCCGCCCTGCTGATCGTCGTCGAGGTCTTCCTCGCCACCGTCCTGCTGCTCACCCGCCTGAGCCGTCTGGAGGACCGGCTGGAGCGGTCCGACGCCCGTGTCGAGGAGGTTCGCAAGCGGCTCGAACAGAGCCGCGATCCGGTGCCGAACCGCTTCAACTGGCTTGCCGCCGTGGACAGGACGGAGCTGAACGGCACGCATCGGACGTTCGTCTTCGTCCCCGTCCTCATGGTGGCCGGCGCGGCCCTGTCCGGGATCGCCTTGGTCATCCAGAAGGTGGCGGGAGCCACCGCTCGGCCAGGCGCCGAGCGCCGCCTGGCCGGACGCCTGGCGGCACTGACCGCCCCGCCGCTCACCGCGACCGCTCCTTTGGAAAGCCGCCCGGCGGTACCGCCGAATCACACCGGTCGAAAAGCCCTCGCCGTCGCGGCGGCTGTCGGCGGCCTGCTCCTGGTGCCCGTGCTGTGGTCCGCCCTGGCCGACGCGACCCAGACCCGGGCCGAGCAACGGCCGGACGCGGCGAGCACGACCATGGTCTTCCGCGTCGAGACGTACGGCGACCGGAGCGAGGGGGCCGTTCAACTCGCCGCGCGGGATCTGTGGGAGACCTGCCGCCGCTCCACCGCGGCCACGAACGACGACGCCACGCTGAACCGGATGAACGACGGCGTGTACACCGGCGTCATCCGCCCCGCCCTGCCGTCGCACGACGTGCTGCGCCTGCGCGGCTGCCTCCAGGACGCCAACACCAACCGCACCACCGCCGTCGTCCTGGGCGAAGGACAGGCCGAACACCGGAGCTGAGCATCTGCCAGGGAGGCACCGGCGAGCTGGGGAGGTCTACGCCTTGGCGAGCGCCATGGGTGCGGGTGCGGGACCGCCTTCTGTTTGACGACGCTGCGGTGACCGCCCAACGAGTAGCTGAGCAGCCGGAGCCGGCTCCGACCTCCCGGCCCAGTTCGACGAGCGTCCGGTTGTCCGACGGGTCGGTGCGCAGCAGGTCGCAGACCTTTCGCAGCAGCGGATTGCTCGGGGTGGGCAGGTGCAGGGGTTGCTGCACCGAGATCCGCAGCTGGTCGAGACGCACCGCGCGCAGCCGTGTCTGTTGGCGGCACTCCATATCTTCGGAAGCGCTCGCTGGTCCGCGGCGTTGCGTGGCCGTGGCGGTGCCTACGCCTCGGGGCTGACACGGCCGCGACGCGGTTACGCCGTGTGGTGGATGGTGTTCATGCCGTGGCCGGACGCGGGCGGCGGGGGGCCTGCGAAAGCATCAAGGGCATCGAACGCAGGGCCCGTGCTGATCGAGGAGTGTGCCGTATGCCCACGACCGTTGCCTTATCCGACAACGCGCCGACCGAACGAAAGCACTTATCCGGCCGCGCATCAGATCGGACGGTCCCGGGCGTCCCGGTTTGGGCGCGACGTGCGGCGGTCGCGGTCGTCTGGGTGTCTCTGCCATCGGCTTTGTGGCGCCTCGCTGTCGTGCTGGGTGTTCCGCTCGGACTCGGACAGTCCGAGTATGATGCGATGCTCCTGCCCGGCTGGGGCCTGCTGGTGCTGCCTTTGCTGTCGCTGGCCCAAGAAGGTCTGGCCTGGCTGACCCTCGGGTTGGTGCGGCCGTGGGGAGAAGTGTGGCCGCGCTGGATGCCGTATCTCGGAGGCCGTCCGGTCCCGGTACTTGCTGCGGTTGTCCCGGCGGCGTTTGGCGCGCTCGCGTGCAGCATCTATGGAGTATTGCTTGTCTGGACGACCCTGCACGCTCAGATGGACATCACGCCGTGGGGCAACTGGCTCCTGACCGTCTGCTATCTGCCTGTGGCCGCCTGGGGGCCGCTGCTGGGCGCGGTGACCGTGCACTACTACCGGCGCCGCACGCGCCGGTGAGGGGCGGAACCCCGTGAGGCGACGCTCCCGCCGCGATCCAGGTCGCCGACCGGTTCCACCTGTGGCAGGGCGTCGACCGAGCCGTGGAAATCTGTGCACGGCCCACCGCGAATGCCTGAACGGACCAACAGCGCCAATGCGAAGCGACGTTGGGGCGTCGCCCGATGACTCGGTGCGCGGCGGACCGGACCTTGATGGCCGGGGGACCAGCGCAAGGAGGCCGCGCGTGGCCTGGTCCACGAGTTACGTGCTGCCACCTGCCAGGACATCCTCCGAGAAAACCGCTCCCGGCCAAGTTGTCTCCGCCCGGCACAGCTCGCCCATGTGACCCTGCCTCGCAGCAGCCGCGCGTGGATCCGGCTCCGACGCGAAGAAGGCCCCGGGGCTCGTGGCCCCGGGGCATTGACGGGCGCGGTCCACCGCCGGGCGCCGCGTCTCGGCGCGGTCGTTCCCCCGCCGGTGGGGGCCCTTCCTCACACGAAGGCGCTCTCACACGAAGGCGCTCTGCCCGGTGATCGACTTGCCCACGATCAGGGTGTTCATCTCGCGGGTGCCCTCGAAGGAGCAGATCGCCTCGGCGTCGGCGAAGAACCGGAAGATGTCGTGGTCCAGGAGGATGCCGTTGCCGCCGAAGATCTCACGGCTCCAGCCCACGACCTCGCGCATGCGCGAGGTGACGAACGCCTTGGCCAGGGAGGAGTGTTCGTCGCGGTAGATACCGGCGTCCTGGAGGCGGGCGAGCTGCGTGAGCATCGCCCAGGAGGCGGTGACGTTGCCGAGGCTCTTGACCAGGAGGTCCTGCACGAGCTGGAAGCCACCGATGGGTCGGCCGAACTGCTCGCGCTCCCGGGCGTAGTCCAGGGCCAGTTCATAGGCGCCGATCATGACGCCGAGCGCCTGCCAGGCCACCCCGGCGCGGGTCGCGCGCAGGATCTCGGCGACGTCGCGGAAGGAGTCGATGCGCTGGAGGCGGTTGCCCTCCGGGACGCGGACGTCGGTCAGGGTGATCTCGGCGTTCTCGACGATGCGGAAGGCGACCTTGTGCTCGATCTTCGCCGGGGCGAAGCCGGGGGTGCCCTTCTCGACGACGAAGCCCTTGACGTGGTTGTCGTCGACGTCCCGCGCCCACACGACGACGTAGTCGGCGAACGTGGCGTTGCCGATCCACTTCTTTGCGCCGTTCAGGACCCAGCTGTCGCCCTCGCGCCGGGCGGTGGTGCGCATACCGCCGGCGACGTCGGAGCCGCCGAGGGGCTCGGTCATCGCGAAGGCGCCGATCTTGTCCATCGCGGCCATCGCCGGCAGCCAGCGGTCGCGCTGCTTCTGGTCGCCGCCGGAGTGGATGGAGTACATGGCCAGGCCGTTGTGGACGCCGAAGAAGGTCGACACCGAGGCGTCGGTACGGGCCAACTCCAGGGCGAGCATGCCCGACAGGAGGTTGCTCGTGGCGGGCTGGTGCGCGCCGTAGCCCTCGTAGGGCAGGCCGGCCAGGCCGCTGTCGCGGAAGAGGCCGATGAGCTGCATGGGGAACTCGCCCTTGGCCCAACTGTCGTTCACCAGCGGCTTGACCTCGTCGCGCATGAGGGCCCGGGCCTTGAGGAGGATCTTGCGCTCGTCGTCCGGGAGCAGCGACTCGAAGTGGTAGAAATCGGCGGTCAGTTCGTCGGCGATCGGACCGGGGGCCGTGGGCTGTGTGGTGGTGGTCATCTCAGTTCTCCTCCTTCGGGGTGGTCGTCCGGGTCGCGCCGTCCAGCGCGTCCAGGACCGCCAGTTGCTTGCGGTCGCGCGTCTCGGCGAGTTCCGAGGACGTGGAGGAGCCGTAAGCCTTCTCCACGGCTTGGATGAGCCGTTCCTGTTGGTCGGGGGTCTGCGCGGGGTGGCGGCCGGGGGTGTCTTCCAGGGCCCCCATCGACGCGCCGATGTGTGCGACGAGGTGCCGGTAGCCGCCGGGTCCTCCGCCGAGGTGGGCGCCGAGGAACGGGCCGACCGTGGCCCAGCGCGGGCCCAGCGAGTTGGTCATGACGCGGTCCAGGTCCTCGGGGGTCACCACGCCCTGCTCGACGAGGTGAACCGCCTCGCGGCTGAGCGCGTTCTGCAGACGGTTGCCGACGAAGCCAGGGATCTCCTTGCGCTCGACGACCGGGGTGCGGCCGAGGAAGGTGTAGAAGTCCAGCGCGGCCTGTACGGCGTCCTCGCGGGTGCGTTCGCCGGGGACGACCTCGACCAGGGGGAGCAGGTGCGGCGGGTTGAAGGGGTGGCCGATCAGGACGCGGGCGGCGTCCTCGTCGGCCAGCTCACCTGTGAACGCCGTGGAGGGGATCGCCGACGAGGAGCTGAGCAGCAGCGCGTGCGCGGGCGCCTCACGTACGACGGCGGCGAACAAGTCCTGCTTGAACCCAACGCGTTCGGGCCCGTTCTCCTGGACGACGTCCGCGTCCCGGACCGCCTCCGTCACGTCGGCCGCCAGGTGTACCCGGTCGGCGAGACCGCGCACGTCCAGGCCACGGGCGGCCAGATGCGGGGCGTACCGCGCCAGGGCGTCCGCGACGGCTTCGGCGAGGTCCTCGCGCGGGTCGCTCACCCGCACGGTCAGGCCGTGTGCGGCGAACAGGGTCGTCCACGACAGTCCGATGGTTCCGGCGCCGATGACGGCGGCCGTCCGGAAGACAGGAGTGCGGAAGGCCGGAGTGCGAAGGGCGGGGGAGCGGAGGGCGGGGGTGCGGAGGGCAGGGGTGCGGTTCATGACGCGACGACTCCCTTCAGGTAGTCGTGGACCGGCTCCACGCGGTTGAGCGTCAGGTCGGTGAGGATGTGGCTGGCGGAGACGACCTCCAGCACCGGCAGGTCCGCAAGCGGCGCGAGCACATGCTGGAACAGCTGGAGCCGGGCGGGGCCGGTCCAGGCCCCCTTGACCGTGAGTTCGGTGATGCGGGTCCGGACGAGTTCCTGCACGCGCGGCAGACCGTCGTAACCGGGGACGGTCTTGAGCATGAAGGTCGGTACGGAGATCTGCGCCTCGGCCTCGCGCAGGTCCAGTTCATGGTGCTTGTAGCCCATGGTGGCCGTGGCGACCCGCAGCGAGCCGTGATCGAGGGTGCCGACGAGCGCGCCGGAGTCGACGAAGAGCGCCGGGGAGCCGATGACCTTCGGGTAGGCGGAGACCTCGCGGCCGGAGGCGGTGGCCGGGAAGTTGTCGAGATACATGGCGTGCAGGTACTCGCCCCGCTCGCCCTCGAAGCTGACCGGGATCGCCTGGCCGGCCTCCGTGTAGGGGCCGAAGCCGCTGACGTCGCCCATCTTCATCACCTCGAACCGGACGAGCGGCTCGTCGATCCGCAGCGGTTCGGGGACTACGGCCCGCAGGGCTTCGGGGTCGGTGCGGTAGACGATGTTGAGGTACTCGCGGTCGGTGAACCGCGGGACCGTCGGCGCGTACGCCGGGCGAGTGAGCGGGGTGGTGAGGTGCTGTCGTACGTCCTCGGTCCTCATGCCGGCCTCACCGTCCCGTCCAGCGCGGCGAGCGGCGCTCGGCGAAGGCCGTCATGCCCTCGCGTACGTCGTCCGAGGCCATCAGGGTCTTCATCTCGCCGCGTTGGAAAGCGAAGGCCTCGGCGTCCGGGACACCGTCAGCGGCGCGGACGACGCGCTTGACGGCGGCCAGCGCCAACGGGGCGTTCGTGGCCAGCTGTTCGGCCAGCCGCAGGGCCTCGGCGACGGCCTGTCCCTTGCCGACGACCCGGTTGACCAGGCCCAGCTCCCCTGCGCGGCGCCCATCGACGGGCTCCCCGGTCAGGAGCAGCTCCATCGCCAGGTGGTGCGGGATCCGCTTGGGCAGCCGGATCACTCCGCCGCCCGCCGCGATCAGGCCGCGCTTGACCTCGGGCAGTCCGAACCGGGCGTCCTCGGCGGCGACGATCAGATCGCAGGCCAGGGCGAGTTCGAAGCCGCCGCCCATGGCGAAGCCCTCGACGGCGGCGATGAGGGGCTTGGTCGGCTCGGCTTCCGTCAGGCCGCCGAAGCCGCGGCCCTTCACCTCGGGTGATTCGCCGCGCAGCGCGGCCTTGAGGTCCATGCCGGCGCTGAAGGTGCCGCCCTCGCCGGTCAGGACGCCGGCCCGCAGCTCCGGGGCGGCCTCCAACTCCTCGAGGACAGAAGTCAGTTCGGCGGCGACGGCCGCGTTGACGGCGTTGCGGGCCTCGGGGCGGTCGAGGGTGATGAGCAGAGCGGAGCCGATGCGCTCGGTGCGGACGACGGGAGAGACAGAACTGTTCATGAGGGTGTTCATGGGGGGTCTCCTGTCCGGTCAGCGGGTGGTGGCGGCGAGTTCGGCGAGGACGTCCTCGGTGTCCTGGCCCGCGACCGGGGCCAGGCGGCGGATCGAGCCGGGGGTGGCGGAGAACCGCACCGGGATGCCGATCGTGCGGACCGTGCCCTCGGTGGGGTGCTCGACGGTGTCGAGGAGATGGCCGTCCTGGACGTACGGGTCCTCGTGCGCACGGTCCAGTTCCAGCACCGGAGCCATGGGGATGCTGTGCTTGGCGCACACCTCGGCCCACTCCTCAGTGGTGAGCTCCGGGGCGCACAGGGCGACCAGCTGGGCCAGATCCTCCTGGTCGGCGCCGTCGATGGTCTCTCCGCCCACGCGCGGGTCCTCGGCGAGGTCCGGGCGTCCGGCGGCGGTGAAGAAGTCCCGGTAGTTGGGAGGGTTGTAGGGGATGACGCAGGCGAGGCCGTCCTTGGTGCGCACCGCCCTGTGCCCCTTGAGCATCGACAGACGGAAGCCGGTGGGGCCCGTCTCGGGCACATGGGTGTGGCCCGCGAGGTGCTCGACCATGTTGAACGCGATCATCGTGTCGGTCATCGGGATCTCGACGAGCTGCCCCTGGCCGGTCCTGTCGCGGTGCAGCAGAGCGGCGAGCACGCTGTAGGCGATGGTGAGCGAGGAGACCTTGTCGCCGATGATCGTCGGCAGGTAGACGGGCTCGCCCAACGCCCGGTCGGCGATGTCGACCAGGCCGGACGCGGCCTGCACGCTCTCGTCGTAGGCGGCGTTGCCGGCTCGGTCCGAGTCGCTGCGGAAGCCCTGGGCGTGCGCGTAGACGAGTGCGGGATTGCGGGCGGCGATGTCGTCGTAGGACAGGCCGAGGCGGTGCAGCGCGCCGGGGCGCATGTTGGTGATCAGCACATCCGCCGTGTCGATCAGCCCGAGCGCCCGCTCGCGGTCGGTGTCGTCCTTGAGGTTGAGGGAGACGCTGCGCTTGTTGCGGTTGACGTTGAGGTTCAGCGGGGTCATGCCCGGCGTGGTGCGGTAGTCGCCGACGCGGACGGTGTCGGCAGGCGACTCGATCTTGATCACCTCGGCGCCGAGGTCCCCGAGGATCTGGGCGGCGTACGGGCCCATCACCACGGTTGACAGGTCGATCACGCGGGTGCCCGCCAAGGGGCCGGTGACGGTGGCGGTGACGGTGTCTGAGAGGTCCGTCATGACTTCTCTCACTCCTTGCCTCATCAAGATGTCCGTGTATCTGCCAACTAAGTTACTTCGGAAGGCGTCGGAGATGAAGCTGAGGGAATGACCGATCGACGAAAGGCGGTATGACCGCAGCGGTCATACCGCCTTTTCCGGGGAATGCGTGGTGGTTATGAACGGAGCGGCTCGGTGAACACCTCGCGGACCGCGCGCACGACTTCTTGCAGGTCGCCGCCCTCGCCTCGATCCTTGCGCCAGAGCAGCCCGGTCTCCAGGCGCGGATGAAAATCGGTGATCGGCAGGATCGTCACATTATCCAGATGGAAATTCCTGACCGGGCTCCTGTCGTCCAGCATGGAAATGGAGAAAGCGAGCCCACTGGACACTATCTCGGAGATTCCGTCGAATGTGGTGCTGCTGATTTCGATACGCTTTTTGATGCCGAGCTCGGACAGTTGCTGGTCGAGTCCGCGAAAGTACGCCGTAGTCGCTCCCGCGGGGGAGACCACGTAGGAGAGGTCGGCCAGCTCTGTCAGGGCGATGGACTCCCGCCCGGCGAACCGGCTCCGGGGGACGACCGCTCCGAGCCGCTCGGACATCACCGGCAGCAGCTCCAGCGCCGGGTCGCCGCCGGCCGGGAGGCGTGCCAGGGTCAACGCGAGCCTGCCGTCGCAGACCGCGTCGACGAGACGGTCGTTGCCGCCGGGCCAGCGCTTGATCTCGTACCGGTCGCCGAGGCGCTCGGCCAGGGTGTCCATCCGCTCCCGCAGATCCGGATGGATGCCGGTGGGCACCCCGACCAGCAGGGTGGTCCGCTGCGGCCGTGCTGTCTCGTCCAGCCTCCAACGGATGGAGTCCACCTGCTCCAGCACACCGCGCGCGATCGGCAGCAGCGCGTCACCGGCCGGCGTGAGGGCCACGTGGTGGGTGCTGCGGTCGAAGAGGCGGTGCCCGAGTTCGTTTTCGAGATCCTTGATCCGTCTGCTGAGGGGGGAGGCCGCCATGTGCAGCTTGCGGGCCGCGGTGGAGAAGTTCAGTTCCTGGGCGACAGCGACGAAGTAACGCAGATGCAGGAGTTCCACGGTGCCCACCGTAGAGGGCTGCCGGGTGGGAGTGATCAAGGGCGGTGCCGGGCGGGCAGGGGCGTGCCGGTACGGCCGCTTGATGGCTGATGGCCGTTGGCCGATGGCCGACGGCGGGCGACCGCGGACGGCGGCCCGGGACCGAAGGCCGCCGACCGCCGTGCCTGCCGCCCTCGCCACGACGTCGTTGCTGTGGGCTGGCACCTGGACTGGGGTCGTCGCGTGGCGTGGCCGCTGGTCGGCGCGCGACCCGCCCGCCGCGCGTCCCACCGCGCTCGGCTGGGTCCAACAGGCCGAGGTCGAGGGACGAAGACAGCGCAGGCGGTGGCTCATCACCGGGTCCCGCGCCGGCATCGCGTCCTCCAGCGGCCCGCAACCGGCGAGCCGGTGCTCGACGAACGGGCGCAGCGCGGCCAGCGCCTTACGCCGGGAGGCGGGGGCGGGCGGCGGGAGGCAGCCGAGGGCCGTCAGTGATGGCCCTTCCTGTCGTCCTCGCCCGGCTCCCCAACATGGTAACGGCTGTTACCATGTTGGTATGGCGAAGACACAGCTGGGTGCCCGTGTGGACGAGGACGTCGCGGAACTCGCGAGGAAGCGTGCCGCCGATCTGGGGCTGAGTATCGGGGACTACCTCGCCAGGCTGGTGCAGGACGACACCAGCGGGCTGCGCGCCCGCGCGGTGGACGCGGCCGCTCGTTTCCTTGCCGAGCACCAGGCGGTCTTCGACGAAGCCGAGGACAACCAGCAGCCGGTGCGCGGAGCTCACGCGGCCTGATGGACCTGCACATCGACGTCCCCTGGATCCTGCAGGTCGCCGAGGCCGCGGGGGCCGACGACCCCGCCCCCGACGACTATGGCGTGCCCGTCTCCGCGGTGGCCCGCCACCGGGCCGAGCTGTTCGAGCAGCCTGTCTACGACAGTCCCTACGCCAAGGCCGCCGCCCTGGTGCACACGCTAGGCCGGTGCCGCTGGCTAGAGCGCTCCAACATGGCTGTCGCCGCCGCGTCCGGTGTCATGTACTTGGAGGCCGCCGGAATCACCGTCAAACCCGGCCGCGAGGACGCCGTCGCCCTCAAGGACCTGCTCCTCGACCCCGCCTGCACGGCCGGGAGGATCGCCGCTCTGCTGCGGACCTGGCCCACTACCACCTGAGACTGCACGGCAACGGACACCCGGGCCCGGTGATCCGAACCGGCGCCTGCTCGGCACTGCTACAGCAACGCCACCAGCTACGCCTGTCTGCCTCAGACCTGAGTCGTTCGGCCGGACGGCACCGCGCTGCGCCCGACCTGAGAGCTGAGGACGGTGCCGAAGGCGGCCAGCGCCGTGCGAGCCGCAGGGTAGACGTCTGCCGGGAAGCACCGATCGGACAACAGGGTCGCTTCGAGCAGAGGCGCCGCGGTGGAGGCGGGGGTGCCGATCTGGGCGACGTACCGGAGTGCCGCGCGGCAGGGCTCGTCGGCATCACCCCACTTCAGAGGTTCCAGGGCCGCCAGCAGGACCGGGACGGCGGCGTCCGTGTCGCCGGTGATCCGCCACCAGGCATAGGCGGCCTGGACACGGGTCCACGGCCCGGGGGACCGCAGCAACGGCCGAACAGCGGCGGCGTACCTCGTCGCCTGCGGCCCCAGTTCCGCCAACCGGCCGAGGTCGGCGTTCACCAAGCCCCGCGATGCCGCGTCCTCCAGGAAAGTCAGGAAGACGCTTGCGTCACCGGTGATGCGCCAATGGGCCCACGCGGCGTTCTGGGCACCGTGCCATCGTCGTCTGCCGTTCGACACCAGGGCGCTGCCGTCATGACGCGGGGGCTGCCTGACGCCGCGGACGAAGCTGCTGAGGATGTCCGCCGCGGGCGCCGCCGCCGCGCCGATACCGCCGAGCGCATCGCAGGCCCATCGTGCGTTGCGGGTGGTGAGTGCCGACACCAGCTCCGGAACCGTCGCACTCGCGACGGGACCCCATGCGGACAGTGCGGCGAGGACCGAACGCAGCCCTTCGTCGTCGGCCGAGTCGACGAGCATGCGACGGATTCCGGGGAGCAACTCGTCGGCATGCCCGACCAGCTGTTGTAGGACCTGCCCCAGTGAGGTCACGTGGAAGTACGGGGGTCGGCTGCTTGACGCCAGCCATCGGTGCACCGCGTCCAGAGCTTCCGGACGGTCGAGACGGGCGAGAGCCAGCGCCGCCGGTCCGGCAACCTGGTCGTGGGAGTTGTTGGCGGCCACGATCAGTGCGGGAACGGCCGACGTGATGTCCTGCGTGGAGTCCGCCGACACGAGCCGCGCCAGCACCATCGCGGCGTCGCTTCGGGCATAAAGATGATCGAACTCCAGGCAACGCACCAGGCCGGCCACCAACTCCGGCCGGGGCGTACGCCATCGCCGCAGAATGTCCGAGGCGATGGAGACCGCGCCCTCGACCAGTTCGGGGCGCTTGGACTCGAACCCGACCATGGCGAGCGCGACGCCGCGGTCCACGTGTGCGGGAACGTCCAGCCGCAGATCGTCCGGATCCACACCCGCGTCCGCGAGCAACTTCCGCGCCCAGAAGCCGTGTGGCGTCCCGGTCCCAGCCCCTGTCCCCGGCGTCATGCTCGCAGGCTACAGCTGGGGGACGACGCGAGATCACCCTGGGTCGCGTCCGCGGCGTCGGCCGGCATCGGTTCGCCCGCCGACACCACTGCCGCAGGCCAGGAAGCGGGCTGCCGGAGTGGTACCCGCGCCGAGAAGTCTCCCGGTGATCAGCGCAGACCGGCGAAGAGGTCGTTCTCGGGTACGGCCGCGCCGGTGGGGTCCTGGACGCGTACGAAGGTCTCCATGCCCATCAGCTCGCCGAACCTCTCCTTGCCCATCCTGAGGAAGAAGATGTTCTCGCCCTGACTGGCGTGCGCCGCCAACGCGTCGAACTTCTGACCGCTGAACGCGGTGGTGTCCACCCACGTGGTGATCTCGTCGTCGGGGAGGCCGATCTCGGCCAGCGCGGCGGCCTCGGCAGGGTCCGGCTCCGGCATGTCCTCGTGGAACTCGCGCATGACCTCACCGAACCGCCGCATCATCGAGCGGGGCGCCGTGGTCCAGTACACCTTGGGCGTCAGCTCGGTCATCTCCACCGCCGCCATCGTGATGCGGTGGGCCTGGATGTGGTCGGGGTGGCCGTAGAAGCCGTTCTCGTCATAGGTGACGACCACGTCAGGCTGGTAGTGCCGCATGAGTTCCGCGAGTCGGGCCGCGCCTTCCCGCACGGGTGTCTGCCAGAAGGAGTCGGGGGCGTCGTTGCTGGGCCAGCCCGCCATTCCGGAGTCGGCGTAGTCCAGCGTCACCAGATCGCTGACCTTCAGGACGTCACAGCTCGCCCGGAGTTCTTGACGGCGCATCGCGGCGACGGCCGAGGGATCGTGCCCGGGGTCGCCCGGCTTGACGCCTCCCGGTCCGTCGCCGCAACCGCCGTCGGTACACGTCACGAGAACCGTCCGGATGCCCTCCGCCGCGTACCGCGCGAGGACCCCTCCGGTTCCGGTGGCCTCGTCGTCGGGGTGGGCGTGCACTGCCATGAGCGTCAGCGGCCGGTCAGCCATGAACAAGTCCTCCTGCGGAAATGCGTCGGGGTCTCCTTGCGTAACCGTGCTGACCGGACCGGCTGTTCCCAGCACGGCCACTCGTTTCGATCACATTCTTGCCATGGGCACGCAAGAAAGACCGTCGCATCGCCGAAAGAGGTGGGCAAGGGGCGAGGACCCCGCTGGTGCTTGGCCCTCCCGGCCCGCCGGTCCGCTCGCAGCAGGCAGGCAGCTGATATTGCACGTCCTTGCCCTCAGTCTGCTTCCCCACGACGCCGGCGCGCACCACCTGGTGCAACCGCTTGGACGGCAGCGTGGGCGGCATCCACGCCGCGGCCGGCCGTGGGTCGTCGCGGCCTCAACCGTGAGGACGGCAATGCCTCTCACACCTACCACCGGGCGCCACCGACCGGCGCCGCTTACCGCCCCGCCGTGCCCGGCAGCCCCAGCGCGTCCTCCGGCGCGGGATCGGGGTTGAAGGAGCGGTGGTAACTCTCCGGAGGTGCGAGGTAGGTGATGGGCAGCCCGCCGGTGTCGATGACGATCTGATCCACGGCGATCGCGGGGTCGACCATGAAGAGCCTCAGGACGTGCTCGCCGGGTTCCGTGACGGTCACGGTGGTGGTCAGTTTCTCGATGCCGTCCTCGACGTTGCGGGCCCAGGCGTCGCCACGGTTGCCGGTGGCGACGGCCTGTCCCGTCAGGACGGTGACGGGCTGGTCGTCGAGGGCGAGCGCGACCCGGCGTCGGCCCCGCTCGTCGAGGGAGGGGAGCCGGAACACGGTGACCCGGAAGTTTCCGCTGCCCGCGAAACGGACCCGGTAGCGCAACTCCGGTGCCCGCGTGGTGATGTCCTCGGTGATCGGCGCCGCCGTCGAAGGCGTCGTCTCCATGGCGGCCGTACGGCGGCCGAGCCCGCGTACCGTCCGCCAACGCGCCCCGCCGCGCGCCACGCGATGCTCGTGGTGCGCGGCGTCGATCGAGACGTACCCGTGGGCCTCGACGAAGCCGCGCGCCCGCTCGCGCGCCCGCCTTCCGTCGTTGTGCACCCGCAGGGGCACGTCGAAGCTGTTCCCCGCACCGGTGACGGTCACCGTGGCGTCGTGTGCGCCCTGGGGCACCCGCTCCCAGTCGATCTCGACCGACACCCGGGTCTGCTCGGTCATCGTGCCGCCCGAGGTGCTCAGCCGCACCCAGGGGTGGCTCGTCTCGGCGGCCCAGTCCAAGGGGAGGAAGCCGGTGTTGAACACGTCGACGAAGCGCCGGTCACGGGTGTAGGAGGAGAAGGAGAGCGGCCGCGCGGTGCCGGTCTCGTTGCCCTCGGCCGCCACGCCCAGACCCGAGGTCTCTTTCCGGGCGACCCTGGTGACGCTCGGACGGCCCGGCGCCTTGGGGATCTCCGTGGGGTACGGGTTGACGATCCCGTTCCATTTGCCGCCGGCCACCTCGGTGTTGTAGCGCTTGGTGAGCGCCGCCTCCTCGGCGTGGGCGGCGTCGGACAGGTCCGCGAAACGGTTCGCGCCGGCCCCGCGCCCCTGGCGGACCGCGAGTGCGCTGCGCTCCGCCCAGTAGAACTTCAGATTCATCAAGTAGGCGCCGTGGACCGGGTATTCGACGAGTTCGTAGAAGGCGTCCCGGTAGGCCTCCGGCAGCTTGGCGCCGAGCGCCCGGACCCGCTGCAGGAGACGGTCGTACGCGGCCATCCGGCGACCCGCCTCGTCACCGTGATGGACCACGGAGAGCAGACCGCGGGCGACGAACTCCGGGCGCAGCTCGGCCGCGAGACGGTAGTACTCGGTGCGGATCGCGGCGATCTCCGCGCCGTGGCGGCGTCCGAACTGCCGCCCGGCCCATTCGACGAGGAACGCCTCCACATCGCCGGCGCCCCACCGGTCCACGTCCCAGGCCATGTCCATGCAGAAGGACAGTCCGGTCTCGATGGACTTGATGTCTCCCACGTTGAAGATCCACATACGGTCGGCGCCGTGCTCGTACACCCGCCGCAACTCCTGCCAGATTTTGGCGAGTTGGGTGGTGTCCAGCCACAGATAGCTCTTGGGTCGGCCCCAGTAGGAGAGGTGGTAGTAGATGCCGTTGCCGCCCGGCCGCCGCCGCTCCGCCTCGTCGGGCAGTTGGCGCATGTTGCCGTGGTTGTCGTCCGGCCAGATCAGTGTGACGTCGTCGGGCACCTGGACACCGGCGTTGTACAGGTCCAGGACCTCCTTGTACGGGATGAAGATCTGAGGCTCGGCCGCGGAGCCCACCTCCTCGGCCAGCAGGCGACGCTGGTCCGCGATGATGTCGTTCATCACCACGACCTTCTCCGCGAGGGTGGTGGCGTGCTTCGTCTCCAGCGCGCTGTCGTGCAGACCGCGCATCCCCAGGGTCCAACTGCTCTCGTAGCCGGCGTTCTGCCGCGCCCTCGCCCGCCAGTACTCGGAGATGACGGCGGGGTTCACCGTGTAGTCGTACACCGGCAGGCTGCCGTCGGCGGCCGGGTGCTCCTTGGCCCAGGGGTCCCACTCGTGGACGCCGTTGCGCAGCATGGCCTCGGGGTGGCTGGATCCGACGACGATGCCGTAGTGGTCGGCCAGTTCGGGGTTGGCGCGGTGTTCGTTGAAGAAGTCGGAGTACGGATGCATGGCGGGCCACAGGTAGTTGGCCTTGAGGCGGAGCAGCAGCTCGAAGACGCGTCGGTAGGTCTCCGGGCCGATGTTCTTGTCCGGTTCCTGCGTCCGGAGGGACCAGGTGGTGAGGTTCTGTTCGTCGTTGATGAAGATGCCCCGGTAGCGCACGGAAGGCTCGTACCGCTTCCGCGTGCCCGACGGGACAGTCACCGTGTCGCGGCGTTCGACCGGAACGTCGGCCCACCAGTGCCACGGCGACACCCCGATACGCTCCGAGGTGTCGTAGACGCCGTAGACGGTGCCGCGCCTGTCGCTGCCGGCGATCACGAGGGCGCGTTCCACGCCGGGCAGTGGGCGTTCCACGACCTGCGTCACGGACGCCTCCCAGCGGCCCTTCACCCGGGAGACGTCCAGCCGCCGGTCCGCGACGAGCCGGTCGATGGCCGGGCTCGCGCCGATGGTGCCCACCAGGACGAGGAGCCGGGCCTGCTCCGGCAGGGCGCGCAGCAGCCGCGGACGCACCCCGCCGACCCGCTCCAGGTCCGTCTGGAGATCCCCGGCCGCGCGGGCGACGGCGGGATCGTCGGCCGGATCGACGAACAGGTCGACGACCACTCCGTCCCGCAGCAGCGGGAAGCCTCCGGCACCGTCCGACGAGGCGGCCCGGGCCGTCGAGGGCAGCACCCCGGGAAGTAGCGGGGCCACACCGACGGCCGCCATTCCCCGGAGGAACGACTTGCGGGTCCACGCGGGCGACGGGCTCTGTGGTTGGTCGTGCGGCACGGGGCGCTGCCTTTCCGCGTCGGGCCGCACCGATGCCACGTCCGGGCCGTCGGGCAGGGCTGACGCATGACTCGCTGGCGGAGGCGGGGGAGCGGTGCTGTCGGCGCGGGACGTGGGCGTGGGGCACGGCCCGGTCACGGGTTTGGCATGACCAGGCCAGAAAGCGCTTACTGCGTACCCTAGGTCAGGCATGCGGACGCGTCCAGACACGGGCGACCCTTCTCGCACGACCGCCGTCGTACGCCCCGCACGGGGGACGAGCGCGCGGACCGCCTGTCGCCGAACTCGGTTGTGCCGCGCGGCACTTACCCGATCGCGCGTGGTCGGCGCGCGGCAGCTCGGGTCCGCATGGAAGGCGACGGCGGGCGGACCGGCGTACACCTCGGCGCGCAGGCGGGCCCCTGACGGGGCAGCCGGCCGGCTTGCTGTCCATGCCGAGACCTGCGGCCAGTTGACCGGCGGCGAGGAGCGATCTGCCTCAACGGACCCGTCTGTTCCCGCTGTTCAGACCACGGCGAGGTAGGGGATCGGGGACGATGATGCGATGAATGGCGACATCGGAGGTGCCGGCCCGGGCCCTGCGGAGAGTCCGAAGCGGCCGTGGCAGCGACAGCGACAGCGGCCGCTGAAGCGGGTGTGCGCGGGGTGGCCGGTGCTGCTGCGGACGGCTTCGGCTTCGGATTTGCGGAGCCGCAGTTCGCGCCCACTCCAGTCGCCACCTCGCCCACCCATCGGCCCTCGGTCTTCCGGCAGAAACGCCACTCTGTCGATCCGTCACTCCCTGTCGGCCTGTTCCAGGCCGCCCCTCAGCGCAAGGAAGTACGCGTGAGCGCAATCGGCTCCGGCGCAAGAGTCCAACCGGCGCGTCCCGGCGATCCCTCCCGTATAGGCCCCTACCGCATCGTCGGACGTCTCGGCGCGGGCGGCATGGGCACAGTCCACGCCGGAGTCACCTCGGACGGAACACGCGTGGCGGTCAAGGTGATCCATCCCGAGCAGGCGCAGGAACCGGAGTTCAGGGCCCGTTTCACACGTGAGGTGGCACTGTCCTCCCGTGTCACGGGCCCGTATCTGATTCCGTTGCTCGCCGCCGACACCGATGCGGCGACCCCGTGGCTGGCCACCGCCTACGTCCCCGGTCCGACCCTGGACCAGCATGTGCGCGAGCGTGGGCCGCTCGCCGAAGGAAGCTCGCACGCTTTCGCGGCGGCCACCGCGCAGGCCCTGGCCGCGATCCATGCCGCAGGCGTGGTGCACCGCGATGTGAAACCTCAGAACGTCATTCTGACGCCCGCCGGCCCCCGCATTCTGGACTTCGGTATCGCGCACACCTTCGACGGCACCAGTGTCACCCGTACCGGCGTCATGACCGGGACACCGGGCTGGATCAGCCCCGAGCAGTACCGGCAGGGCTCCGCGGGCCCGGCGGGCGACATGTTCGCGTGGGGAGCGCTCGTGGCCTACGCGGCGACCGGAAGACTGCCCTTCGGCGCCGGCACACCCGACGTGGTCGCCTTCCGCGTGATGTCGGAGGAACCGGACCTGGACGGCGTAGCCCCGTCCCTGCGCGGGATCCTGGAGAAGGCGCTGGCGAAGGAACCGGGGGATCGCCCCACGGCCGCCGAAGTGGCCCAGCTGTGCGGGGCGTTGCTGGCCTCGGAGGCCACACAGATCGTGGGCGTCCACGCGCTGCCGACCCAGGCCGGTGACATGGTCGCCCAACTCTGGAATGTGCCGGCCGGAGACGACCCGGCATGGCAGGCGCCGCCGGGCCGGTCGGCGAAGCGCCGGGCGGTCGCCGTGCTCGTGGCGGCGGCGGCGATCGGCGGCCTGGTCGGCGGAGTGACGGCTCTGATGCCCGACACCACCGCCGACAGGAAGCGCGAGGCATCGACTTCATCCTCGGCCCCCGCCGGGCCTGGCCCGCGGGCCGAGAACACCGACGAGGAGGGCACGGCGGCGGAGCGGGGCACAACCGTGAGCGACGGCGCGGCGAGCGCCGTGAGCTGGGCGGAAGCCCGTACGGCCCGGGGGCAGGCCGAACACGACGTGGCCCGGTCCGTCCTGCATGACCAGAGCGTTCTGTCCGGGGAGATGAGCGACGTCCGGCTCTCTCCGGGGAGCGTGACGTTCCATGAGGCACGCCGGGAGGTCTACTTCTCGTACAGCCTGGACACCGACACCGACACCGACGCCCACGGAACGCTGATCGCGGAGACGGAGATCGCCAGAGCGATGTGTCTCGCGTTGCGCGATTCGGTCCTCAACGGCCACCCGGATCTGCCGTATCGCAGCTACGTCACGGTGCGCGAGGAGGCGGGCCGCGACCCGCAGGTGACATGGCAGGAGGACTTCGTCGCCGACGAAGAGTGTAGCTCGGCAGCCGAGGACGGCCCAGCGCAGAGCCACGACACCGATGCGGAGCCGGAGCCGGATTGGGAGCCGGACGAGAACGGCCTCGGGGCGGCGATGGTTCCCAGCACCGACGGCGACGAGATCCGTGTCGCGGACCGTGCCGCCAAGAAGGTCATCGAGCGGAGCAACGAGATGCGCCCGACGCTCGGCACCGGTCAGGTCCTCGGCCACGACGAGATCAAGGTGGGCTTCGACCCTGCGAACTCGGCCATGTACGTGTGGTCGGACTACCTGATGTGGAACCAGGGGCAGGTCGAGACCTGGGCCGACATGGCCGCGGGGGAGGCGTGCCGTGCCCTGGTGACAGAGCGGCAGAACGCGGGCTCTGGCTGGCCGTACACGCGCTACGCCGTGGCCGAGATCGGCGGGACGGGCTATCTCATGATCCGTTGGGGCACGGCCACGACGCTCGCCGAGTGTCCCACCTGATCGAGAAAGGCCGACTGTCCCGCGTGATCGAGAAAGACCGGCCGTCGCGCCTGATCGAAAAAGGGGGAGGGGGGCCCAGGTTGACCCTCGACATGGTCGAGGCACCAGAGTCCTGGGTGTGGAGAGCGAGATGCACAGCATTGGAGAGATGGCCCGGGACAGCGGGCTCGGGGTGAGCGCCCTGAGGTTCTACGACCGTGCCGGAGTGCTGGTTCCGGCCTGGGTGGACCCGGTGAGCGGTTATCGCTGGTACGAACCCGAGCAGCTCGAAGAGGCCCGGCTGCTGGCCCGGTTGCGTCGGGCGGGCATGCCGCTGGCCGACATCCGGCTCGTCCTGGCCGGCTGGGGCGGCGCGGACATGGAACTGGTGCGCGGACTTCTTCAGGCGCACCTGCGCCGTCTCGAACTGGGGCTGTCCGATGCCCGCAGTGAGTTCTCCACGCTCCGAGCCCTACTCGATCACAGGGAGACAGCCCCCATGACCTCGCTTCACACCGCCACGGCCACCGCCCGGTTCTCCGTGCCCGCGCCGGAGTTGGCCGCCGCGCTGGACGCGGTCCGGTTCGCCGCCGGTACCGACGCGGAGCTGCCGATGCTCGGCGGGATCCTGTTCGACATCGAGGGCGAACTGCTGCGTCTCGTGGCCACCGATCGCTACCGCATGGCGGTCGCGGGGGCACGTACGACCGGGCACGGCGAGCGTCGAACGCAGGTGGTCGTGCCTCTTCCCCTCGCCGACGCGATGCGGGCCCTGCTGACCGGCGATGAGCCCGCCGAGTTCATCGTGGACGGTGACCGCGTGACGCTCGAGACCGGGGACCGGCAGGTGGCCGGGCAGAACCTCGGTGGCGAGTTCCCCGACTACCGTCGCCTCGTCCACCTTCCAGCCGGACGACGGGCCCGCGTCGAGACGGCGGCCTTCCGCCAGGCCCTGGAGACCGGCCCGGTCCGCGCGAGCGAAACGCGTGAGCAGGACGGTGAGCCGTACGACCTGAGCGTGCTCCGGGTGGCGGAGGACGGGACCGTGATCGTCTGCGACGACGGTGACGACGACCAGGACAACGTGGCCGTCAACCGTGAGTTCCTGCTGCACGCGCTGACCGCCGGAGCCCGGCACGAACTGATCCTGGAGGTGGGCGCGCCCACGGCACCGCTCGCGATCCGCCGCCCCGACGACGAGGACGCCTTCTCGCTTCTGATGCCGATCCGATTGGAGGGCTAGTGTCCTGAGTCGGAGCTTCGTCGGCAGTAGGCGGCGACTCTGTCGAGGTCTCGTCGGCGGTCGCGGTCCCTCCGGCAGCACATCGAGGAGGCCCGCCAACTGGCGGGCCTCCTGCGGATCCGCATGGCGAGAGAGGGGCATCCGCCGGGGCGGGAGCGCCCTCGGGCGTGGCATCAGGCACCGCACCGCCCGCTGGCTCGTCTGCTGATGTGGGCCTGCAGCAGTTTCATCGCCAGGTCGTGGGCATAGTGATCGGCCACGTCGATGGGGGTGCCGCCGTCTAGGTCTGCGAGCTCCGGAACGGCCCCATGGCCAGCAAGCGGGCGACCTCCTGCCGACGAGCCCTCAACGAGCAGAGCCCTCAACAAGTCGAGAGCGCGACCCCGTTGGCCCGGTGGCGTGGCGAAAGCCCGTGACGGTGCGGCAGTGGGTCCGGCATCATCGCCGTGTGATCGTGATGCAACCCGTCCTGGAGATCGTCGCCGCCGACGGCTTCGCGCTCTGGCCGATCGGCGAGCACGAATCCCACGGCTACCTCGCGCTGCACGGGCAGCTGACACCGGAGCAGGTCGGGACGGCGATCATGCGGATCGCCGAGTGCAACGACTTCGAGCCGGAGGAGGAGCACGGGCCGTGCCCGAGCGACCCGATCGGCGAGTTCCTGCACGGGATGCTCACCATGCCCGACCTCTTCGCCGCCGGCGGATTCCGGGTGACCGACGACGCCACCGGCACCGTCCACATCGACCCGGGCTGCTGCAACGGCCTGGAGACATGGCGGGAATGGGCGGAGGTGCTCGACTGCACCGGTTGCGCCTCCTTCGGCCACGACCCGTCCTCGATGGCCGAACGCGTCGGCGACACCGTCCGGTTGACGCTCGACGTCTACGCGGTGGACGGCAGCCCGGTGGTCGAGCTGCCGGTGGACGAGGTGCGCGCCCTGGTCACCGGAGCTCAGCAGGACCTGCGGGACTTCCACGACCTCGCCGGAAGCTGGGCCGAGGACCACCTGCCCCCGTACGCCACGGCCGTCACCGCCGCCCTGGCCCGGGCCTTGGACCTGGAACTCACACAGTGGCCAGCTTCCTGACCCACCGGGCGTACGTGCACGACGCCCGGCTCCCCCTGCACCGCCGGCACAGCGCGCTGCGGACCTGTCTCACCGTCTTCGCGCCCTACGGACTGAGGGCCACGTACCACCACCTCACGCGCAGCGCCGCGATTCCCCGGCGGCTGGAAGCCGACCCGGACGCGCTGGTGCGGGCGGTGGAGGAACTGCACGAGGCGCGGGTGCTGTGGCTCGCGCGGGCCAGGGAGTATGCCGGGCAACGCCGGGCGGAGAAGCGCGCCGGTCGGCGGGCTGTGCCGGACCCTCGGCCGTGGTGGCTGCGGAGCTGGTGGGAGGGTTCGGAGCGCGCCTGGTACGACGACCCGTTCCGCCACCCGCCTCTGCGGCTGCCCGCGTACGTCCGGCGGCAGAACGCGCTGCTCGACGGCGCTGAGCTGCCGGGCTGCCCGGCGTGCGGGGACGAGGGACCGCTGGAGCCGCATGCGACCGGGCACGGACAGGTGGAGCTGTGCGGCCGCTGTGCGTGGGCGCCGACGCCGTGTCCGTGCGGGCGGCGCCACCAGCTCGTGCCGGAGACCCCGTACAGCTGGAAGGGAGTGTGGCGGCGGGCGCACATGAACGATGACGGCACTCCGAACCCCCATTGGCCCGTGGGTCAGAAAGCCGCATGCGGCGCGGCGGACACTTGGGAAGCACAGGTGCCCGACGCCTCGGTCCCGGCACGGCAGCGACCCCGTCCGTGAATCAGACAGCGCGTCCACGGCACCCCGTGCAAAGGGGAAACGGCGTTTGCTGAGTGCTCATCGGCCGGGAGCAGTTGGCGCTGACTCGGCGTCGGTCCGATGGGTGCTCGAAGAGGGCCCCGGTAGCGCTCGCGTCCTCATTTGCTAAGGGCCGGCCACCGCTGCCGTGAACCGTGTCACGAGCGCCGCGACCGCCGCACGCAGTTCTTCGCCGCCCTCGACCCGGAACGCGAACGGCAGCCTCGCGAGCCATTCCTGCGCGTACATGTCCGGGTTGCGCGTGCTGCCCACCAGCACGCACCCGTTCCCCAAGGGTTCGAGCCGTCCCATGGGCGGCCGGATCCAGGGGACCACCTCGGTCAGCGGGAGGTCGAACACCACCCGCGTGGAGAACTCCCATCCGAGGCCCAGGTTCTCCTCCAACACCGCCACCGGATCGAGACCTTCCGGCGGTTCGAACCCGTGCCCCGTCCTCCGGACGGCGTGGACCCGGTCGACCCGGTACGTGCGTATCGCGTCCGCGCGGTGGGAGTGGCACAGCAGGTACCAGCGCCCGTAACGGACGACGAGGGACCAGGGATCGACCTCCGCCTCCCACTCGTCGCCCGCCCCGCTGCGGTACGTGACCGACACACGTTCCCGGGCGGCGACGGCGTCGACGAGCGCGCCGGTGACAGCCGGATCCGGGCGGGCCGAGTACGGGTCCGGTGCGGCCGACGCGTACTCCCGCAGCATCGCCGCGTGGTGGCCGACGCTCTCCGGCAGAGCCTTGACGACCTTGCCCAGGGCGGTGCTGACCAGGTCGTCGGCGTCGGCCGCACCCAGCTGGCCGCTGAGTACGGCCATCACCAGGCCGAGGGCCTCCGCCTGCGTGAAGTGCACTGGGGGCAACCTCGTCCCGCGCCCCAGCCGGTAGCCGCCGTGCGGCCCCCGTGTCGACTCCACTGGGATGTCGGCCTCCCGGAGTATCCCGACGTAGCGGCGCGCGGCCCGCTCCGTGACGCCCAGCCGTTCGGCGAGTTCACCGGCTGTCGTAACGGGCCGGGTCTGGATGATCTCCAGAGCGCGCAGGGCTCGCGCGGTGGGGCTGAGATCGTTCGGCACGCGATCAGGCTAGTCCGCCCCGGCGAGCCCGGGGCAGAAGAGTCCGTGGAATCCGCCGGCCCCTTGGGGCGCGGTCGCGCCCGGGACGTTCGTTCCCCCTTGGCCCTACGGGACTTCGCCGGGTGCTCGGTGCTCGGTGCTCCGTGCTCGGTGCTGGGGTGATCGCCTCGCAAACCGGCAGTGGATCGTCCGGAACTCCTCCTACGGTGACCTTCGTGCGGCACAAGAGTGCGGCGGAAGAAGGGGAACTGACCATGAACATCCTGCTCATCGGCGGCCTGTGGCTGGACGGCTCCGTGTGGGGCCGTGTCGCCTCCGCGCTGGAGGCGCTCGGCCATCGCCCCGTGCCCCTCACCCTGCCGGGCCAGGGGACCGGCTCCGCGTCCGCCACGCTCGACGACCAGCTGGAGGCGGTGCTCGCCGCAGTGGACGCCGCGCCCGGCAGGCTCATGGTGGTGGGGCATTCCGCCGCCTGTTCGCTGAGCTGGATGGCCGCCGACCGACGGCCGGGGCGGCTGGCCAAGGTCGCCCTGATCGGCGGCTTGCCGTCCTCCCACGGTCAGGTGTACGCCGACTTCTTCAAGGTGAAAGATGGCGTCATGCCCTTCCCGGGCTGGGGCCCGTTCGAGGGGCCGGACGCCGCCGACCTCGACCACGAGGCCCGGCAAGAGTTTGCGGCTGCCGCGATCCCCGTACCCGTGGGTGTGGCCCAGGGCGTGGTGCGGCTGGCGGACGACCGGCGGTTCGACGTCCCGGTCGTGCTCGTATGCCCGGAGTTCACGCCCGCGCAGGCTCAGGAGTGGATCGACGCCGGCGACATCCCGGAACTCGCCCGGGCCAAGCACGTCGACGTCGCCGACATCGACTCGGGCCACTGGCCCATGATCACCAAGCCTGCCGAGCTGGCCCGGATCCTGGCCACGGCAGCGGACGCGGCCGACGGATGACCTGGGGCCCAGATCAATCCGACTGCACTACGCCTTGCTCATCCCGAAGCGCACGGCAGACAACTCGCTTGGCGGCGCGCCGAGTTGTCTCGTTCGCACGCACGTGCCGCGGAGGACGGGGACGGCCGCCACCCCGTCCTCCGCCGGCGTGTCCGTCAAAGCGTCACGGCATCATCTCGTACGCCGCCGACAGAGCCTCCACGCGCTGCCAGACCCGCTCCGAACGTGCCCCGTCGACGACCGGGCGCCGGACCGCGCCGAGCGCCCAGTGCTGCTGCTCCTCGGTCGCGGAGTCCTTGCCGTGCAGTTCGACGGCATGGGCGGAGAAGTCCCGCACGAGGACGGCGAACAGCTCGTCCAGCACGTCCTCGTCGAGGTCCGCCAGGGCCGACTGCTCCAGGACCAGCTGCCCGTGCACGACGAGCGCGAAGAGCTGCCCGACGGCGAGGAGCAGGTCGAGGTCCCGGCTCTGCTTCTCGTCGGGCGCGGCCGTGAGGACGAACTCGCAGAGCGCGTCGGCCTGTTCACGGAACCGAGCGACGTTGGGCAGGTGGGCGTACGTGTCGAAGGCCGGCCGCCAGTCGTGGAAGCGCACCGAGCCGAGACCGCGGGCCGGGCCCTGCCGGAAGAGGAAGGCGTCGTCGGCCGCGTCGAGGCGCGTCGGGACGGGCTCGTACGCCACCGGGTCGAGGAGGTGGTTGCGCATGAACTTCAGGATCAGCGCCAGGTTGACGTGGACGGTGCCCTCCAGCTTCGGCAGGCCGCGGATCTCGACGGCGGCCTGGGCGAAGTAGTTGTCCTTCTCGAAACCCTTGGCGGCGATGACGTCCCACATCAGGTCGATGACCTTCTCGCCCTCGGTGGTCACCTTCATCTTCGTCATCGGGTTGAAGAGGAGGTAGCGGCGGTCGTCGGGGCCGGCGGTGCGGAAGTAGTCGACGGCGCGGTCGCTGAACAGCTTCATCCCGACGAGCCGGACGTACGCGTCGGCCAACTCCCGCCGCACGTGCGGGAAGGCGGTCACGGGGCGGCCGTAGAGGATACGGTTCTGCGCGTGAGTGACGGCCTCGTACATGGCGTGCTCGCAGATACCGATCGACGCGGTGCACAGATTGAACTTGCCCACGTTGACGGTGTTGAGGGCGGCGTCGAAGGCGGCGCGGCCGGTGTGCAGGACGTCGTCCGGGGCTACGGGGTAGTTCTCCAGGCGGAACTCGCTGACGAACTTCGACGAGTCGACGACGTTCTTGACCAGGTGGTACGCCGGGTGACGGCTGTCGGCGGCGAAGAAGACATAACCGTCGGGGCCCTCGATGTCGGTGCGGCGGCCGAAGACCGAGACGAGCCCGGCGGCGTTGCCGTTGCCGATGTAGTACTTGGAGCCGGTGGCCCGGAAACCGCCCGTGCCGTCGGGCTCCAGGAGCATGTCGGTGGAGTAGATGTCGGCGCCGTGCGCCTTCTCGGACAGGCCGAAGGCGAACACCTCCCCCTGGGAGAGCAGTTCGGCGGCGCGGGCACGGGCGGCGGGGTTGTCGCTCTGCCAGACCGGGCCGAGTCCGAGGATGGTGACCTGCCAGGCGTACCAGTAGTCGAGGCCGTAGAAGCCGAGTATCTCGTTGAGCGCGGCAATGCGGGCGGTGTCCCAGCGCTTGTCGTCCTCGCCCGCCGCGGCGGCGGAAGCGGGCGTGAGGAACGTCGCGAAGAGCCCTTCCTTGGCGGCGAAGGCGAGGAAGTCGCCGAGCCAGGCACGGGTCCGGTAGTCCTCGATCAGTCGGCGCTTGCCCCGTTCCTCGAACCAGTCCACGGTGGCGCGCAGCAGCCTGCGGGTCTCCGGGTCGAAGTGCGCGGGGTCGTAGGTCCGCGGGTTGAAGAGCAGCGCGTCGGCCATGGATGCCGCCTTTCGGCTGAGGGGTGAGGGTGGGTGCGGACGGACACGAGTTCCGGCTCACGCTCCCGGTGATGACCGGGGGCGTCTGCTCGGGCCGTTGTCCTGGAGTCGAGTCGTTGGGTTGATTCCTGGCGGCCGGCTCGGGCCGGCCGGTCAATGACGGGAGGCGAAGCGGGCGAGTGTGGCGAGCACGTCGTCGAGCCAGGCGATCATCATGCGCTCGTACGCGATGCCGCCGCGCAGCACGACGTGCTGGAGTTCCCGTTCGGCGTCGAGCGGGCCGTCCGCCGGGGGGTCTCCGAAGTCACGGGCCGCGCCCGCGAGGTAGTGGTCCAAGCGGTCCGTGTGCGCCTGCCGGTGCCGTTCGACCTCGCTGATCAGGGCGGCCGGATCGTCGAAGGCGGCGCCGCGGATCTTCACCGCGAGGTCGTGGCGGACGCTGTCGGGCTCGGTCGGTTCGTGGAGCCACCCGGAGAGCGCGTCCCGTCCGGGCCCCGCGACGGAGTACTCCTTCTTGTCCGGACGGCCGTACTGCGGGACCTCCCGGACGTCGACCCAGCCGTCGCCCTCCATCCGCTTGAGTACGCGGTAGATCTGCTGGTGGGTGGCGGTCCAGAAGTACCCGATGGACCGCTCGAACCGCCGGGCCAGCTCATAGCCGGAGCCCGGCTTCTCCAGCAGGGAGACGAGGATCGCGTGCTCGAGCGCCATGTGCACGATCCTGCTATGCACCTCGTTGCATAGCAACGCCGCGGCGGTGAGACACCGCTCACCCGCGCGGGCCCGGCCCGAGGTGGGCCCGCATGCCGGCACCGCCCCACAGACCGGAGTGCCGCTCCCGCTCCCTGTCGACGGTCACACCGGGTGCGGGCCGAGTCGGCCCGGACACAGAGATGCAGGAACGCAAACCGAAGCACCACACGATGAGGCTGGGTAGCGGCCCGCACCTGTGCGACGTGTGGAACATCGACGGTGGCACCACGAGCAAGTGGGACCGGACCGAGTGCGAGCAGCAGTCGTTCAACAGGGGGACGCGAGGCGGCAACGACACCGGCCAGGACGTCGACGGCGCGGGCAGCTGGTCCGCGCCCGTACGGAGCCGGACGCACTGTGGGCCGAGCGGGCGCGGTGGATAAGTTGCTCTGATGAAGCTGCCTGCGTACTGGATGACGCGCCCCGCTCCGCCTCCGGACCGTAGAACGTCGGGGGCCTTCGACCGACTGCTGGAGCAAGCGCTCGCGAACGGCGCGGATGAACCCATCGACTACCGGCTCGAGGCGCCGAAGTGGCAGTTCCTGTGCCATGTGGCGGACCGCGGCAGACTGCTGCTGCACGGCTCGGGCGACCCGGCGATCAGCCGCTTCGAACCCCGGCAGCCGGACGACAGCAGCGAGTTCGGCAACCGGCGCGCGGTCTTCGCCGCCGGTGACGGGCTCTGGCCGATGTACTACGCGGTCCTGGACCGGGACCGTCACCCGATGTCGTTGCTCAATGGCTGCGCTCGCCCCACTGACGGCAGCGAACGCCTCGGCGAACCGCACTACTACTTCTCCATCAGCGCGCAGGCGCTGAAGCAGCGGCCCTGGCGTCCCGGCATGGTGTACCTGCTGCCCGCCGACACCTTCGAGTTGCAGCCGCGGATGCGGGTCGGCGACGTCACTGTGCAGTCGGCGCAATGGGCAAGTCCCTCATCGGTAAACCCCGTTGCCAAACTGGCCGTGCAGCCGGAGGACTTTCCGTTCCTGGAGCAGATCCGCGGTCATGACGATGAGCGCGTCTGGACCCGCGCCGCCGCGGATCCGCATGGCTTCCCCTGGCACGAAAAGGCGTGACGTGCTGGATCGGGCCGTGCGTGAAAGGAGGAAGAGGGAGCAACCAGCATGGCCATTCAACGGATGGACAACTTCGGCGGCATTCTCGTCGAGGACTTGGATGCCGCCATCGCGTTCTTCAGGGCATCATCGTCGGACTGGCCGAGCAACTGGGCCAGCAGCGAGCAGAAGGCCGCACCTCACCAGATTGCGCACGCTTTCTATGGGGCTCATGATGGAGACAGGGCGAGTGTGGCGGAAAGCAGCGCACACCCCAGAGCCGTGCACCTTCCTGGCAGGCTTACCCATTGACGGCCTCCAACGCTTCCAAGGAACCAAGGCCGTTCCGACGGCGCTGAGAGCAACCGGAATGAAAACCACTGAGTTGACGGTAATTCGGGACTCCGTTGGTGAGGCCGCGGCCCGGCGCGCTTGCCGAGCAGGGCGTGCGACGCGACCCATTCACCGACCCGGTCCCTCACTGAAAGGAGGGGGCGCTATGTGCGCGTTGGCGCCCTTCCCAGGAGCGGCATTCTTCCACAAGGGACAACGCAGTCCCGTGATCAGCGCGATGGGTAAACGCCTGGTAGCGGAAGGGTGTGGGAAGTACCGGGAGGGCCCCGGCCCCGTGTGGACCGAGGTCGATCAACAGTCGTACGCCGCCTGGCAACGCAAGCTCAAATTCGCGGGAGCCGATGCCAACGGCATTCCAGGAAAGACCTCCTGGGACCGGCTCCGCGTCCCGACGGGCCCCCCGCCTCCAACTCCTGGTGGCCGCGTCGCATCCCCCGTACCGGGAAAGGGAGTCACCACCCCCTACCGGAAGAAAGGGTCCCGTTGGAGCCTCGGTTACCACACCGGCGCGGACTACGCCGCTCCGAAGGGCACGCCATGCGTCGCGGTGCGCAGCGGTTCCATTGTCCGCAGCGGGGACGACGTCAGTTTCGGCCTCTTCCTCGTGCTACGCGTCGGCGGATTCGACTTCTGGTACTGCCACCTCTCCAAGAAGACGGTGACCCGGGGCTCCGTGAAAGCCGGCGACAAGATCGGAGAGGTCGGTTCCACGGGAAATTCCACCGGCCCTCATCTGCACTTCGAGAAGCGCCCGGCTGGAGGCGGCTTCGGATCCGACGTGGCCCCCACCTGGTAGATCCGACGTGGCCCCCACCTGGTAGAGGTCGGCCGAGGAGGTCCGGCCACCGTGGTGGCCCGCAGCATGGGCGGCACGGTGCTGACGGTGAGGCCCAGTCGACTTCGAGAAGCACCTGCGCTCGTTCTATCGCCACAGGACCCGGCGACGGCTCCTACGCTCCCGTTCCACAACTTGCCGTTGTTGTCAGTGCCGCATGGCATGGTTCGGATCATGTTCGAGGGACTTGATGACATCGACTGGGCGTCGATGGAGCACGCGTACGGAACCGCCGAGGAGATACCAGCTCTGCTGTGGGCGCTTCGCTCCCCGCACACCGACGAACGCCGCACGGCTCTCGACCGCTTCTACGGCGAGGTCCACCATCAGGGCGACGTGTACCCGTGCACGGCGGCCAGTCTGCCTTTCCTGTTCGAGCTGACCGCCGACAGCGCTACGCCCGACCGGGCCGCCGTCGTCGAGTTGCTGGTCAGCATCGGCCGGGAGTCCCTCGAGAGGGGTTTCGAGGACGACGGCACCGAGATCGAGTACTACCCACCGTCGGGCTACGCGGAGGCCGTCGCCTTCCTGCGCGAGCGGGGCGGAAAGTTCGCCGAACTCGTCCGCGACAGCGACCCGGACGTGCGCCTGGCCGCGATACCCGGGCTCGGGCTCTTCCTCGACGACGCCGACCGGGCCGCCACAGCGCTGCGCGAACTGCTGGCCGCCGAGCAAGGTATGGCGGGGCGGCTGCGGACCGTGGAGACGGCGGCCACCCTGGCACTACGCCTTCCGGCGGCCACGCACCAGGTGATGGACTGGCTCGCCGGGCTGGCCGCCGACCCGGCGGAGGACCCGGCGACCCGGCTCGCGGCCCTTGTCCAGCGGGCCCGCTGCTCCCCGGACGAGATCGGCGAGGACGACGTCCCGGCCGCCGTGGGCTTGCTGCGCGAGATCGCCCGCACCCTACCCGTGCGGCCGATCGCACCGGCCCCGACCCACTCGGCAGCCACGGACACGGTGGCACCCCAGGTCGTCGCCGCCTTCGCCGATCTCGACCGACACACGCGCGTGTACGCACCGACCACGGCCCTGCTGCGTACGCTCCACGAAGCCCTGGGCGCCCGGCTACCCGAGCGCACTGCGGTGCTGGCCGAGCAACTGAGCAGCCCCGACCCCGGCTCGCGCCTGGACGCGGTCCGGATGAGCGGGGAGCTGATGCGCACCTGGCGCGGGGACCACACCCGCCTCCTCCTGCTGGTCGCCGACCAGCTCACCACGGACGACGAGGAGGTCGCCGCCGAGGCCGCGGCCGTCCTGGAAGCCTGCCACCCGATCGCCGCCCCGGCCCGGGAGGCACTCGCCGCGCACATCGACGCCCAACGCGCGACCCACGGCCCCGAGGTGTGGGCCGCACCCCAGGCACGGCTGCGCAGAAGCCACCAGGAGGCCGTCCGGGCCCTGGCGCGCCTCGGCGACACACGCGCGGTGCCGAGTCTGCTGGCCGCGCTGGACAGCGACGCCGACGCCTGGCGCGCGATCGAGGTCGTAGGGCATCTGCCGCAGGCGGCGGAGGAGTTGGTGCCCCTGCTCTGCGACCACCTGCGCCGGCTCGACCTCTCCCAGCAACGGACCGAGATGAGCGCCAACGCGATCCTGAACGCGCTGGCCGCGCTGGGCGATCCGGCCGCGGTTCCCCTGGTGGTGGACACCCTTGGCGCCGCGGTGCGCCATGAGCAGCACGGCGTCACGCGATCAGCGCTGAAGGCACTGGGGGCGTTCGGCCCGGCCGCAGCCGGCGCACGGGATGTGATCCGCTCGCTGACCACCGCCACCGACGCGCTCGTACAACCTGCCGCCGTCACCGCACTGTGGGCCGTCGGCGCTGACCTGACTGAGGTCATGCCACTCCTGCTCGGCCTCCTCGACGACCCGATCACCTTCCGCATCAGTGACGCGGCTGATGTGCTCGGCGAGATAGGCCCGCCCGCCTTCGTCGCACTGCCGCGCCTGCGCAACCTCCTGACGCACGACTACGAATGGGTGCGGGTGCATTGCGCGGCCGCGCTGTGGGAGATCGGCGGCGAGACCGAGGCAACGGCCGTCCTGGACGCCCTGCTGCAGGCCATGACCAAAAACCCCGCGACGGCCAACCACGTCGTTGCCTGCCTGGACCGCATGGGCCCCCTCGCGGCCCCGGCCCTGCCCCTGCTCCGCGAGCAACTGGCCCCACCCCGCCGCGGCGGCAGATTCCAGAGCATCGACCACGACGAAGAACTCCAACGGCTCGTCCGCACCCTCCTCACCCGACTCGATCCCCCAGCGCCGTCGGCCCTCGTTCGCCCAACAGCAGTCGACCTAATACGCGGCCTGGACGGCGCTTGTGGGGGTTGAGCGGTCCGGTTGTGCGGGAAGGGGTTGTGCGGTTGGGGTCTGTTTCCCCACGCCAGCGGGCGTGGGGGCGCTGGACGTGGCCGCGATGGTCTGCAAGCCGGTGGAGTTCGCTAGGCCCGCTGGTGGGCCGTGAACGCACCCCACCTCTGCGCCTTTGTCCGGGCAGGTGCCCGCTTCGATGGCGGCCAGCTCGTTGAGCGCCCTACCACCGTGGCGGCACGACTGACTTCGGCCCAGCGCCCGCTGACATGAGAAGCCGGCGAGATACCTTTCGACAGGTATGCGGACGGCTCTCAGTTGGCCACACCTCGTCTACGCCTGAATCCACCGCCTCAGCGCCTCGACCGTGTCCTCCGGCGTCGTGTTGAAGCAGAGCCGGATCCCGGGCGCCGCCTCGATGAGGAGGTTGACCAGCCGTTCGAACAGCAGCGTGTTCTCCGGCAGCATCCGCACGCCACCGCCGATCATCGCCAAGCCGAACGCGTGCTCCTGGAGCTGCTCCAGGACAGTCGCCTCGGCGCGGTCCGGAGAGACGTCGATCAGGCACGGAACAACGTCGAAGCCCGCTTCGCGCAGCGCCGCGTTCGCCGCCTCGATCCGGGCAGTGAACACCGCCTCGTCGACACCGTCGGGCATCCGGCTGTAGTCAAGCGCACTCGGGTGCAGACCGATGGAGAGTACCTTCGTTTCGCCCAGCACGGGAGTCGAGGTCATCGGTCGGCCCATGGACGGTGTCCTATCTGCTCACGTCATGCTGATCTTCCCGGTGTATCACGGAAGTTGGGCAGAGGGCCCGCTCGGTTCGACATCGGTAGACGATCTCGGCCGGCTGCCCCGGCACCTCGGCGCCGACGACCCGCTGATACGCGGACGGCTTCCGAGCGCAGCTCAGATCCACAGATCTTGACAGTCACTCTGCCGAAGCCGGGGCGCGAGACGCTGCCCGCGCGGAACGCGCGGGTGGAGCCAGCTCATTGCCTACGGTGGTGCGGTGACACCGCACAGACGCCGCCGCCGCGCCACCGCTTCAGCGGGGCGGGCGCTGGTACCCGGGGTCGGTGCCGCCCCGGATACTCGCGCCATGCCGAACACACGGCTTGATGCCCCCGCTCCATCAGCGGCAGAAGCGCGGCGACGGCTGTGCGAGGACCGCTTGCTGCTCGGCCGCAGCGAGGTCGACGATGGGACGAGGGTTTTGAAGGTGACGTGTTGTCTGAGATGAGGGGGGCTCGTGGCTGAGCTTGTCCGAAAGCAGCATGTGGATGCCTATGTGGGGTTTCACGCCTTCGGGCTGCAGGAAAGCGATGACGCCGACCTGCCCGCCCCGTTCCCGGACGACTTCGACTTCGATGCTTTTCTCAGTACTCACCCCGGGCGGCTGGACATCACCAGCGGCGGTCACACTCACACCGCCGCTGTCGCGGTCGAGGTTTGGGACGGGCCCCCGGCAGCGCCGGATCCGGCCGGCTGGGACGAGCAGGCCGAAGCCGACTTCGCCTCCACCAGTGGTGAGGTGGCCGTGTGGTCCATGCACACCGGCCGGACTGATGCCGTGATCACGCTGGCTGATGTCGGCGGATCGTGGCGGGCGCGTGTCAGCTGTGCGGGCCGCGCCGCCGCTGCGGCTCTGTCGGAGGGCGAGGGCACCGGACATGGTGTCGAGCGCTACCTCGTGCAGTTCTGGCCGGCCCGATCGTGAACAGACGGCGGCAGCGGGTCCCTGCCAGTGGCCCGCTGCCGCCGCATTCTGAACTGGATCAGCTGACGATCTTCACGATGAAGCCGTCGACGCCGTCGAGGATGCGGTTCTTGTCGATGCGGGCGGCGCTCACCGTCCTGTGCTGGGCCTCGGAACGCTCGTCGGCTCCTGCCTTGTCGCTCAGGGCGAGCGTCGGCACGTAGCTGAAGGTGGCCGCGGCCTTCTTGTCCGGTTGCCGCCGCCGGTGGAGTTGGCCAGGTACGGCGCAGCGTCTTGCCCTTCAGGCCCCTTCCCTTCCGGCCCTGCCCCGACTTGGCGTTCACCGTCTCGCTGAACGTGCGCAGCGCTTTCAGCTGGATGAACGTCTGCGTGCCCGGCTTGTTGCCGCCGCGGGCGTAGCGTGCTCCGGCCGGGCAGCTCTGCGGGATGTTGCCCTTCGTTGTGATCGGCATCGAGGCCGCGCCAGTCGTGCCGGTCGTGACGAAGTCGGTGAAGCAGTACTGCAAGTTGATCGTGCGGCTGTTCTTGGCGATCGTGCCGACCACTCGGACGTTGAACATGCTCTTGCCGACGGGCTGGTTGCCGGAATCCGACGCCACTTGTCGCTCAGGGCGGCGATGCCGTACCGGGCCTTGGCGCGTGAGTACGGAGTCGGGTTCCGCACGGTGAAGGCCGCGTTGGAGTCGGTCTGGCAGGAGCCGCGGATGAAGCCGAGGCCTCGCGGGACCTGACTGGACGCCTACAAGCCGTTGGGAGAGTTCGGGGCTTTCGGATGGCCGTCGGGCAAAGACAGGCTGGCGACGACCTCGTCACCGGAAGAGATTGCCGTCGGCTGGAAGCCCACGGAGGCGTACAGGCTCGCGGCCACGGCGTTGTCCGGGTGATAGGACAGACGAAGCTCCTGACAGCTCTCACGTTGGGCCAGCCACTCCATGAGGGTTCGCACCGCCGCCCGCCCGACCCCCTGGCCCTGCTCGGTGCCATCGATCACCATGCCCCCGAGCCAGTAGGAGCCGTCTTCATCACGACCCCACATGATGTGACCCACCACGGTGTCATCGGCGCAGACCGCCATCGAGTGCCAGATGCCTTCCCGCAGTGACAGAAGCAGGTAGCGAGCCGCCAACGCGGGCACGTATCTGCGCTGGTCGTCCAGCGGAGCGACGTCCGCGACAGCACGCCAGTTCTCGTCATTCACGTCATGCAGGACGACACGTCGGCCCGCCCTGTCAGAAAGCCCTAGGGTGATCACGGAGATCAGGCTACGAACCAAACGGTTGATCCGCGAACCATTTGGCTTCGTGGCCACACCACCGCAGGCTCCGCTGCCGACTTCCACCGGGTGCGCTGGTGTTGTCAGTTCGCATCGACATTTCTGACCTGCATGATCGCTAAGTGCTGCCGGAAACCGGCGATAAACGTTGCCCGCTCCCGCCTACGAAACCACGAGGAGGATGCCGAGCCCGATCCCGCCGCGCCGCGGTTGTTGGAGAAAGCTTCCAGGTCGTCGGCCCCTTGCGCTGCCAGTGCCTGGCTCAGGGCCTCCGGTGTCCCGGAGAGCCCGAACCGCCGACGGTGAGCGAACTGCCCGCCGTGATGTCGGCGACCGCCCCGGCGGCCGAGGACACCGTCTTGCTCAGCACGCCTCCCGCTTGCTGCTGGTGATCCGGCCGCGGGCCTCGCCGAAGCCGATCCGCGTTCCGTCGGCGCCCGGAGCGGTGGCGGTCAGGACGACCTCGTCCCCGTCCTCCAGAAACGTGCGCTGCTGACCGTTGACGGTGACGGGCTCCCGGCCGCCCCAGGTCAGTTCGATGAAGGCACCGCGCTGCTCCTTCTCCGGACCGGAGACGGTGCCGGACGCGAACAGGTCACCGGTGCGCGAGGGCGCGCCGTTGACGGTCTGGTGCGCCAGCATCTGGGCGGGGGACCAGTACATCGCGGAGTACGGCGGCCGGGAGACCACCTGACCGTTCCAGGCGACCGTGAGGTCGACGTCGAGGCCCCACGGCCGTGCCATCCGCAGATACGGCAGCACGGCCGGCTCCTGGGCCGGCACCGGAACCCGGGCGGCGTCCAGGGCGAGCAGCGGCACCACCCACGGCGAGATCGTCGAGGCGAACGACTTGCCCAGGTTGGGGCCGAGCGGGACGTACTCCCAGGCCTGGATGTCGCGCGCGGACCAGTCGTTGAAGAGCACCACCCCGAAGATGTGCCGGTCCGCGTCCTCGGCGCCGATGGAGTCGCCCATGGCGCTGCCGGTGCCGACGACGAAGCCGAGCTCGGCCTCGATGTCGAGGCGGGTCGAGGGCCCGAAGACCGGCACGGGGTCCTGGGGGCCCTTGCGCTGCCCGGAGGGCCTGACGATGTCGGTGCCCGAGACGACGACGGAGGCCGCCCGGCCGTGGTAGCCGACCGGGAGGTGCTTCCAGTTGGGCATCAGCGGGTCGGGGTTGTCGGGCCGGAAGAGCCGCCCGAGGTTCGACGCGTGGTGCTCGGAGGCGTAGAAGTCGACGTAGTCGGCGACCTCGAACGGCAGGTGCAGGGTCACCGCGCCCAGATCGTGGACGGCCTCCATGGGGATCTCGCCCTGGAGTCGCTGAGTGATCTCGGCCCGGGTCTCGATCCAGCGGGCGTGGCCCCGCGCCATGAAGGCGTTGAGGCTCGGCCGGGCGAAGACGGAGTCCTCCAGCAGGAGGGCCAGATCGATGACGTGGTCGCCGTAGCGGGTCGCCACGCGCGGTTCGTGGCCGGGCACCGAGTAGACGCCGTAGGGCAGATTGGCCAGGCCGAACAACGATGCGGCCGGGGCGGTCAACTGGATGGTGCTGGTCATGCGGACACCTCGGTCAGGTCGGCGGTCGTCGCGGCGGGCAGCAGACCCAACTGGGCCGCTTCGACGGTGGGTTCGGCGATGGAGCAGGTGCCGAACGAACGGAACAGCTCACGGACCCGGGGGGAGAGGGCGCGTACCCGCTCGGCGATCCGGTCGCCGTCGCGGTCGGCCAGCAATGCGGCCACCGTCGCCTCCTCGGCACCCCGGAGGGCGGCGTCGGTGGCCACGAGCAGGTTGAGGAACCCGTGTTGTTCGAAGCCGGTCTCGAGGTCGGTGTTGCGCAGCGCGTGGTGCAGCCCCGCGGTTGCCTTGAACGCGACCCCGGACCGCACTGCGGCCACAATGGACGCGGCGAGTTCGCGCTCGTCGGGGTGAAGGTCGGCGCGTACACCTCCGGTGCGGAACTTGGCCAGGTAAGGGGTCCCGGCGAGCGCGGCGAGCAGCGCTTCGCGCCGGGTGTCGCGCGGCACTTCGACGTAGACGGTGAGGTCGGTGTCGTCGTCGATTGCCTCGGTCAGGGCGGGTACGACCGTGCCGGCGGCGACGGTGTCCGGGACGGCGACCTCGAGCCCGACGAGCCGTACGGCCGGGATCCGGCGCGCGGCGGCGAGGGCGTCGGAGACGTCCGGCAGCGGTACGGTCACGGAGAGGCCGAAGGAACCTTGGGGGAGGCCGGTGGTCAGCTCGGCGAGCCGGTCGAGGTCCTTGGCGGCGAGGACGAACGCACCGACCAACCGGGCATGGGCGCTCTGCTGGTGCGCAACGTGGGCCGGGACGGCCTCCTCGATCGGCAGGCTGCCGGGCGGGAAGACGGCCGCGTCGTCGAACAGGCCGACGAGTACCGGGGGGATCTCCGGTGTCGGGCGGGCGCTCATCGGTTCTGCTCCCAGGAGTAGACGTACGTTCCGTCGTCCGTCGCGCGGGCGGCCTCGCCGAGTTGCAGCGGGCGGAAGGTGTCGACCATGACCGCGAGTTCGTCGAAGAACTCTGCCCCGATCGACCGTTCCATGGCGCCCGGTTGGGGGCCGTGGGGGTGGCCGCCGGGGTGCAGGGAGATCGAGCCCTGCCCGATGCCGGAGCCCTTGCGGGCCTCGTAGTCCCCGCCGCAGTAGAACATCACCTCGTCGGAGTCGACGTTGGAGTGGTAGTACGGCACCGGGACGGACAGCGGGTGGTAGTCCACCTTGCGCGGGACGAAGTTGCAGATCACGAAGTTGTGGCCCTCGAAGACCTGGTGGGCCGGCGGCGGCTGGTGGACCCGGCCCGTGATCGGTTCGAAGTCACGGATGTTGAAGACGTACGGGTAGAGGCAGCCGTCCCAGCCGACGACGTCGAACGGGTGGTTCGGCAGCGTGTGGACGGTCCCCACGACACCGCCAGGCCCCCGGTGCTTGATGTACACCTCGACGTCCTCGCCCTCGACGGGCTTCGGCCCGTCCGGGAGGCGGAAGTCGCGCTCGCAGTAGGGCGCGTGCTCCAGCAACTGGCCGTTCCTGGACAGGTAGCGCCGCGGCGGGCCCATGTGCGAGTTGGCCTCGATCGCGTAGATCCGTACGGGCCCGTCCGGGACGATCCTGTACGTGGTCGCCCGGGGGACGATCACATAGTCCCCGTCGCCGGCCTCCAGGTCTCCGAAGACCGTCTCCACGCGGGCCCGGCCGTCCTCGACGTAGAGACACTCGTCGCCGATGGCGTTGCGGTAGTAGGGACTGACCGTGTCGGCCACGACGTACGCCAGCCGTACGTCCTCGTTGCCCAGCAGCAGCCTGCGACCGGTCACCGCGTCGATGCCGGACCCGCCGTCCGCGAACAGCTTGTGCGTGGAGAGATGGCGGGGGACCAAGGGGTGGTTGGGGGCGAGGGACTGGTCGCCGACGTCCCACACCCGGAACTCCCGCACCGCTGACGGGATGTGCCGGTGGTAGAGCAGCGAGGAGTCCGAGGAGAAGCCCTCCTCGCCCATCAACTCCTCGTAGTAGAGGTTCCCGTCCGGGTCCCGGTGCTGGGTGTGACGTTTCGGCGGAACCGCGCCCGCCCGGTGGTAGTACGGCAAGTCTCTCTCCCCTGGGCTCGGAGTGGCGGCACCGCGCGTGATGTGCGCTCAGCGCACACTTTTGTGCGTTAGAAGAAACGCGTTGAACGTAGGGTCTTGGTGGCGGCTCAGTCAAGGTGTCGAGGTCGCGCTGACGGGCCGACGCCGCCCGTAGGTGTGACGTGGCCTGACGTGGCGCCCGAAGAGGATCTGACGACTTCCGCGGGGGCGGTGCACGGTTTGGCGGTTCCTTGCGCATGGCGCCGCCCCGGCGGGCGTCAGTGGCGTGCTGATGGGCCCGGCAGACCGTGGAGTCGATGTTCACCTCCCACGTGAGAGTCCGGCCGCACCAGCCCGGGCCTGCAACGGCTCCAGCAGCCGAGCCGACACTCCTTGCCGCTGCCGGCGCCTGAACAGGTCTTACGCCGTCGATCTGAAACAGAGCCTGGCTGCGCGGCTTGCGGAGGCTGGACGGTCCGGTTGTGCGGGGAGGGGTTGCGCGGTTCGGGTCCGTGTCCCCACGCCGGCGGGCGTGGGGTGCTGGACGTGGCTGGTCTCAGGTGGGGCGGCGGATGGCCTGTACGGCGGTGTCGTAGAGGTCGAACATGTCGGCCTGTCCGCCCAGGCGTGCCCATTCCTCGTTGGCTGCCTGCATGCAGACGATCGCCGCGGCCGCGAGGGCGCGGGCTTGCAGGGTGCGGTGGTCGGAGTCGGGCAGTCGCGGTTCGATGTGCGGTGCGAAGAGGTCTTGCCAGCGGGCTTGTTTCTCGGTGTGTCCGGCGCGCAGGGAGTCGTTGCCGAAGAGCAGTGTGATGAATTCCAGGCGCCCTTCGGCTGTCATGTCGATCTCCTCGAGCACCTGGAAGGCCGCGCGCAGCGCTGTCCAGGCGTCTTCGTCGGCGGGGCGCTCGGCGAGGCGCGCGGCGATCAGTTCGCCCTGTTCGTCCAGGCCGCTGAGGGCGAGGTCTTCCTTGTTGCGGAAGTAGTTGAACAGGGTCCGCCGGGAGACGCCCGCGGCGGTGGCGATCTCGTCGAGGGTCGTGTTGTCGAAGCCTTTGGCGGCGAACAGTTCGATGGCGGTGCGGGCGAGCAGGGAGCGGACCACGGTGCGGGTCTGTTCCCGGATGGGGGCTGGTTTCTGGGTCATGCACCGATGGTACTTCGTCTCACTCGATGCACCCACTTGCACTCAGTGCAAGTGGGTGCGTAGAGTGAATGCCATGAGCGACATCGACTACCACCGGCAGACCGTCATGGTCACCGGCGCCAGCTCCGGCCTCGGCGCCGAGTTCGCCCGCCAGCTGGCCCGCCGCGGCGCGGACCTCGTGCTGGTGGCCCGCCGTGCGGACCGGCTTCAGAGCCTGGCCGCTGAACTCACCCGAGCCCACGGCGTCACGGTGACCGCCGTGGCCCGGCACACATGATCACAACCTCGTTCTCGTCACCGGGGACACCTCACACGGCACGACCATCGCCCAGGCGGGCTGAGAGCCCGCCCCGGCAACAGACGAACACCCGATGACGGTCACAGACCGTCGCAAGAATCGAAAGGAGAAGGGGCAGAGGTACCCGCGAGGGCGCCGTGTCCCCGACCGCCATGAACAAGATCGACTACCGTACCCAGACCACCTTGATCACCGGCGCGAGTGCCGGACTCGGCGCGGAGTTCGCCCGCCAGTTCGCCGAGCGCGGCTCCAACCTCGTACTGGTCGCCCGCCGCGCGGACCGCCTGAAGGCCCTGGCCGACGAACTGTCCGCGAAGTACCACATCACCGCCACCGTGGTGCCGTTCGACCTCACCGCGCCGGCCGCCGGCGAAGCGCTCGCCGCGGAGATGACCCGGCGCGGGATCACCGTCACCAGCCTCGTCAACAACGCCGGCTTCGGCACCCACAGCCCCTTCCGCCAGGAGGACCCGGCACGCGTCCAGCAAGAGATCAACCTGAACGTCGCCAGCCTGGTCGACGTCACCCGGGCCTTCATCGACCAGCTGACCGGCGTCCTGATCAACATCGCCAGCTCCCTCGGCTACCAGCCCTGGCCCAACGCCGCCGTCTACGGGGCGACCAAGGCCTTCGTACTGAGCTTCACCGAAGCACTGTGGCAGGAATCGCGCGGCACCGGCCTGCGCGTGCTCGCCCTCTCCCCGGGCCCGACCCGCACCGAGTTCTTCGACACGGCCGGCTCCGACACCATGGCCCGCGGCGTCCGGCTGCAGACCCCACGCCAGGTCGTCACCACCGCACTGCGCACCCTGGACCGGCGCAACCCCCCACCCAGCGTCGTCTCCGGCACCTTCAACTGGCTGATGACCCTGACCTCACGCTTCACCACCCGCCGCGCCAACGTTCTCGCCTTCGGCGCAATGACCCAGTGGCAGATGAGCTCGAGCGGGCCCGGCCACTGACCTGCTCCAGACCACCGTCGATCGGGGCGGCCGAGAACGCCTGGCTGCAGGTGGGCAAGCAGTTGACCGCCCAGGTCGGAACAGCGCAGGCGAAGTTGCCCGCCACGACACGCGTCCGGCTCGCCGCCCCCGCTGCCGTCAGCGTCGAGGACGGCCACCCGCTCGACACGCACAGCGGCCTGGGCCTGCTGACCACCTACTGCTGCCGCAACCGCTGAACAAGCGCTTGGGCTGAACGCGAACGAAGCCAGGCAGCCACGCACCCATCAACCTGGCAACGCCGTACATGCTTTTCGCGGAGGACGTTGCCCTGCGGTACCGCGCGGGCCTCACTCCTCCGGTATCGAGCGCGGCGCGGTCGGTGTGGATCTCGTGGCCGGTTGGCGAAGCAGTTGTTCGATGAGGCGTTCCTTGGCCAGGGCGAGGTGGCGCCGGTAGGTGCCGTAGGGCACTCCGAGTCGTCGGGCGGCGGCCTTGTGGGGGCGGGAGGCCGAGATGTAGGCGGCGGTGAGGGCCTTGTGGGCTTTGACGCCGGTCGGGTCGGTCTGTATCGCGTCGAGGGCGGTGGTGATGGCGCCGCGCAGGTCCGCGGTCGGGTTGGGCGAGCCCGGCGTCACGAGACGGGAGTGCAGCAGGACGCTGGTCGCGAATTCGCGCGGGGTGTGCCAGGTGCGCAGCGCCTCGAGGACGCCTTTCTCGAACGCGGCGCGCGGCAGCTGGTCGCTGGCGCGCGGCAGCTGGTCGCCCGGGCCGTTGGCGGAGGCGGTTGCGGGCCATGTCGCCAGGGGCGTGACCGCGGTGCGCGCCCAGTTCTGCACCCACTGTTCCACTGTCTGCCGTCGCCAGTCCCGGCCGAAGACATGCTGTCGCAGGCCGCCGACGTCCACGGCCGCGACCTCCGGCACCCCGGCCTTGGCGAGGTAGCGCCCCCACAGGTCGGCGTCCTCGAAGACGGTGAAGGTGACCGCGCGTCCGGGGATCCTCATCTCCTCGGCGAGGGTGCGCCGGCTGATGAGTTCCATCAGGGGCGAGGGCCGCTGGCCCCCGCCGGGTTGCACCGCGAAGCGGCGGATGCCCAGGTGCTCGCCCGGCCCCAGGGGAGCGGCCGCCTCCACGAGATCCCAGACCGCTGCGATGACCGGGTCCTCGGCGCGGTCCTCGGGCAGCGGTGTGTCCAGCCGCAGGATGGCCATGAACGAAGCGGGTGTGGTGGAGCCGGTGTAGCGGTGGACGCGGAAGGCGTCCGGCTGGCGGCGCAGCCAGTGCGCGACCGCGGCTGCCGATGCCGGGCCCTCGGCCTCCTCGGCCATGCGCAGCAAGGCGGGTACGTCGTCGGGCCGGAGCGGAGTGTCCTCGATGTGAGGGTGCGTCCGGTAGTTGTACAGGTTGTCCGGGCCGTCCTGGTCGCGGAAGAGGAACATCCATTCCGCGATGCGTAAGAGCGCGTCGTCGGCGGTGGCGGAGCGTACGGCTTCCATGCCGGCGAGGGAGATGCGGGCGCGGATGTCGTCGTAGCGCTCGGGGTCCCGCCAGCGCAGGTCGGCCTCGAGGGTCGCCCGCACCGCGTCGTGCGGGTGCAGCCCTTCCGGTGTGACCTCGATGTAGGGCAGCTGGCGCAGCCAGGGGAACACCGTACTGGTGTCCTCGTCACCCAGTACCGCGCGCAGCAGGGGCTCGCGGGTGACATAGGCCTGTGCGACGACTTCGAGGGCGCGTCGATGAAGGGCGCTGGGCAGGTCGCCGACCAGCCGCTCGACCAGGGTCGTCAGGGTGTCGCCGGTGGGGTACCACGGCGCGCCGGGTGCGGCGGGGGGCACGGAGGCGGCCAGTGAGAGGGCGAGCGGGCTGCCTCCCGCGAAGGCGACGAAGGCGCCGCGCTGCTCGGCGGGGACGCCTCGGGCGGCGAGCAGGGCGTCGGACTCGGCGGGATCGAGCGGCCGTACGGGCAGTGCGGTGAACAGTTGCGCCCACCCGGGGTCCAGCGACCATTCGGCGTCGGGGGCGGTCCTGCCGGCCACCACCACGATCGCCTGGTCGGCGAGCCGCAGCAGGAAGGTCTCGCGCAGCCACGTCTCGAGGGGCTGGCACTGTTCGAAGGTGTCGATGAGCAGCACCGCGCCTGGTACGGCGCACGCCGGGGCGGCGGCCTCCTCCAGCCTGCGCGGGTCGGCGTCGAGGAACCGGGCGTCCACATGCACCACGCGGCGGCCGGCGAGCTCCGCCTGCCGGGCGGCGTAGCGCACGAGCGAGGACTTGCCGATGCCGCCGGGGCCGTGCAGGTAGGCGACGAGCGGAGCGTGCGCCGCGCCCGACAGCATCAGGTCGAGCACCGCCCGCTCCGGCTCCCTGCCCACCAGCGCTCCGGCTCGTGCCGCGTCCAGTCGGTCCGCCAGCCCCGCCGCTCCCAATCCAGGCTCCTTTCGTCAGGCCCATTTTGCCGTCGATGATCGGTGTGATGAAGCGCTTTCTACGCGCGTGGGACCGAGCGCGGGGCAGCATCCCGGGACAGGAGGCGCTATCGGATGTGTGCGGCATCGACCCTGCGTCGTCCGGGTGTTACGCGTCAGTCCCTGTCCTCGGCACGGATGTCACTTCCCCTTGGCCGGCGTCGAGCGGGACGTGTCGTTGCCCCTTCTGCGTGGCCTGGGCCGAGTCCTTATGCTCTGCCTTTACGGCGGCGAGGCGCGGCCGAGCGGGACGGCATCGAGCGCATGTGGTCGCGCACCGGCGCCAGCAGGCCGGCCAGGGCTTCGACGTCGTCGGGCGAAAGCGGCTCGAACAACAGGCCGCTGACCACCTCGATGTGGCCCGGCAGCACCTTCGCGAGCAGCTCACGCCCGGCGTCGGTGAGGGTGACGGTGATGCTCCGTTCGTCGTCCGGCGAGGGAGCGCGGACGACCAGGCCCTCCTTCTGGAGCAGATCCACCTGGTAGGTCAGGCCGCTGCGGCTGTAGACGACGCCGTCGGCCAGGTCGGTCATGCGGTGACTGCCCGTCGGAGAGTCCCCGAGGCGGGCCAGCAGCTGGAACTGCACATAGCTGAGATCGCCGGCCTCGCGCAGCTGCTGCTCGACCGCGTGCCGGAGCAGGCTGGTCACCTCGATGAGGTCGAAGTAGGCGCCGAGCTGTACGGGGTCGAGCGACGGCGGTGTATCAGGCATGACCGGAGTCTACTGCTTCGAATTCGAAGCGTGTGGCGTGGCGCCGTCCAGCCGCCCGGGCGTAGCCGGAACTGAACTCCTTCACGAGTTCCGGTGTCACCCCGGGCGGGTGGATCGGCCCGGCGCGAGGCTCGCCCGGCCCGATGCGGTGACCCCGTGAGCACACGGTGTGGGCAGTGTTGGGCCCGACTGAGCACCGCGGAACATGGAGTTCGGACAGTGCCGCGGCACAGGGTTGCGAGCAGAAGGACGGCGCCGCCGCCCGCGTATCCCGAGGACCGGCCATGAACATCCCCTGCCTCGCGCAACGTCGGCCTTGGCGGTCCCCGATGACGGCACGGCAGCCCGGCCGCAGCGCGGAAGCCATGAACACGAGGCGGTGTGCCGGTCACCGGTGGCCGGGGGTGCGCGCGCCGAGGTGGAGGTGCTGGAGCTGCACCGGTCGGCGGCCGACCTCGCCCAGTACTCCGCCCAGGGCCGCGCCGGCCTCGACCTGCGGGAGGCGATCGCGGCGGTCGTGACAGCGGACGGGCTGGTGGTGGCGACTCCGGTGCTCGCCGCATCCCCGCGCGAGGTGCTCGACTCGTTCTTCGCCGCTGTCAGGGACAAAGTCCTCTCCGGCATGCCAGTACTACTGACGCTCGACAGCGGCTCCCGCCGGCAGTCGTCCGGACTTGCGCAGGTGATGCGCAGACGCCTGACCGACGTGCACGTCGCCCCCGTGCCCACGGTCGTCGTCGCCGGCCCCGCCGACTGGCAGGTCACGGCGCTCAGTGACGCGGCGCGGCTGCGCCCCTGCATCGACCGAGCCGCCGTCGAACTCGCCGCGGCGACGCGCTCGCACCGGCGGTGACCGACCCCACTTGCTTCGAATTCGAAGTAGATGTAGCGTCATCAACAGTTGCTTCGAATTCGAAGCAAGACCGATCGCAGTGAAGGCGAGAACCACATGAAGGCAGTGCGTTTCCACGAATACGGCGACCCGAGCGTCCTGTGCTACGAAGACGTGGAGCAGCCCGTCCCCGGGGCCGGGCAGGTCCGCATCCGCGTCGCCGCGACGTCGTTCAACTCCGTCGACGGCAACATCCGCGGCGGCTTCATGCAAGGCCCCATACCGGTGCAGCTGCCCCATACACCCGGCATCGACGTCGCCGGCACCATCGACGCGGTCGGCGAGGGCGTCGAAGGGCTCGCCGTCGGCGACGACGTCATCGGCTTCCTGCCGATGGACGGCACCGGAGCCGCCGCGCAGTACGTTCTCGCGCCGGTCGACGCCCTGACCCCGGCGCCCAAGAGCGTCCCCTTGGCCGACGCCGCCGCGCTGCCAATCGTGGGCCTGACCGCGTACCAGGCGCTGTTCGACCACGCCAAGCTGACTGCCGGGCAACGCGTGCTGATCAACGGAGCCGGCGGTGCGGTCGGCGGCTACGCCGTGCAGCTCGCCAAGAACGCGGGCGCCCACGTCATCGCCACAGCCAGCCCGCACAGCAGCGCGGCGGTCACATCGGCCGGCGCCGACGAAGTCATCGACCACACCACCACCGCAGTGACCGCCGCGGTGACCGAACCGGTCGACATCGCACTCAACCTCGCACCGGTCACCCCGGACGAACTGGCCTCGCTGGTCACCCTGGTCCGTCCCGGCGGGGTCCTCGTGAACACCACGGTATGGATGCCCGCCCCCAGCGACGAGGAGCGGGACGTGCGGGGCATCGACCTGTTCGTCCGCAGCGACGCCGACCAGCTGGCCCAACTCGTGGCGCTGACCGACCGCGGCGAGCTGCGCGTCGACGTCGCCGAGCGGGTGCCGCTGGCGGAACTCCCGGCGCTCCACGCCCGGGCCGCCGACGGCGCGGTGCACGGCAAGGTCATCGTGGTCCCGTCCGCCGACTGACGCCGATCCTCCACCGAAAGGAAAAGACCATGGCACTCAGTCTGGATCCCGAAATCGCCCAGGCGCTGGCCCCGATGGCCGACGCGATGGCGGACGCCACACCACCGGCAGTGGGGGACATCGCGGCGCGGCGCGCCCTGTGGGAGCCGATCATCGGAGCCGCGGGAACGGCCCAGCCGATGCCGGCCGACGTGAAGACCAGCGAGCACCACACGACTGCAGGCGACGGCACGCGGATCACCATGCGTTGGTACACCAAGGACGGCGTGGAGCCGGGCCCCGCCGTGCTGTTCTTCCACGGCGGCGGATACATCTTCGGCCACATCGACCTGTTCGACGGCCCGGTAGCCCGCTACGTCTCCGCCAGCGGCGTGCCGATGCTGTCGGTCCAGTACCGGCGCGCCCCCGAGCACCCCTTCCCGACCCCGCTCGAGGACGCCTACAGCGCACTGCGCTGGCTGCACGAACACGCCGCCGAACTGGGCGTCGACCCTGACCGGATCGGCGTGATGGGCGACAGCGCCGGTGGCGGCATGGCCGCGGGACTGACAATCCTCGCCCGCGAACGTGGCGGCCCGAAGATCGCCCGCCAGATCCTCATCATGCCGATGCTCGACGACCGCACCACCACCCCCGATCCGCACATCGCGCCCTACGCGCTGTGGTCCTACGACGACAGCCGCACCGCCTGGCCGGCCCTGCTCGGCGAGGCCGCCGGTGGGCCCGACGTCCCGGCCACGGCGGCCCCGGCCCGGCTCGAGGACGCGACCGGCCTGCCGTCGGCCTACATCGAGGTCGGCCAGCTCGACGTCTTCCGCGACGAAGACACCGCCTACGCCACCAAACTCAGCCGCGCCGGCGTGCCGGTCGAATTCCACCTGCACCCCGGCGCCCCGCACGAGTTCGACTCCATCGCCTTCACCTCCGACGTCGCCCGCCGCGCCATCACCGACCGCATCCGAGTCCTCAAGTCCATCTGAGCCGGCACCGAGCGCGCTCGCCCCGCGCCTCAGCAGGGATATGCAAGCCCGTCACACAGGCGGCCCGGCCCCTCGCTCCGTTGCCCGCCGCGATGGGAGCCCCTCGGACACCGGCGCCGGACTGCATGAGAGCTGCCCGGCACCTGATCCTCACCTGACTGACCTTTGAAGGAGACGATTTCGATGATTCCCGACGACGACCTGTCCCGCTCGCTGACCATGGCGAACCCAGACGACCCCGGCACGACGTACATCTCACTGGTGGGCAACACCTACGGCATGCTGATCACCGGCGAGCAGACCGACGGCCGGTACTGCCTGATCGACATGCGTGTCCCCGACGGGGGCGGTCCGCCGCCGCACCGGCACGACTTCGAGGAGATGTTCACGATCCTCGAGGGCGAGATCGAGTTCACCTTCCGCGGCGAGAAGCACACCGTGCGGGCCGGGTCCACGGTCAACATCCCGGCCAACGCCCCGCACAACTTCCGCAACGTCTCGGGGGCGCCGGCCCGCATGCTGTGCATGTGCACCCCGGCCGGCCAGGACGAGTACTTCACGCGCATCGGCGATGTCGTCGCGGGCAAGGACGCGCCGCCACCGCAGCTGTCGCAGGACGAACTCGCGGAGCGCCGCCGCCGCGCAGCCGAGCTGGCCTCGACCTACCGCAGCGAGTTCCTGTGACTCGCGGGGCCGGCAGGCCCGGCACCGGTCGGCAGGGTGAAGTTCCCCGCTGAGCTGGACAGCCAGGGCAAGATCTTCCCCTTGGACCTGTCCCGACATTCCCGGGCGCGACGGCGCCGGTGCGGTCGACGAGCTCGGCGACGGCGTGCAGGGGGCGAGCATCGGCGACCGGGTCTTCGGTCGCGCAGTGCTCTGCAGTTGATGATGCCGGCGGCCCTGTTCCGCCGCAGCCGGGACTGTTCATAGGTGCGCGATGCTGTGCACCTCCCCACCCATAGGGGCTCAGACCAGATACGTCGGAGGGCCGCCATGCGCATGGCGGCCCTCCGACAGTGCTGCGCGCGTGTCACCAGCGTGCCGGGACAATGCCCGTAGGGCCGTCTTCTTGGGTGCTGCGGGGGCCTCAGGCGGCCAGGTTGCAGTCACCGCCCGCGGCGATGCGGGTGCTGGTGCCGATGCCGATGCCGATGCCGGTGCGCACGGTGACGGGCGTGCCGCTGTCGATGGTGCTGCCGTTGTGGAGCTGCCCAGCGTTGTTGCCTCCCCAGGCTCTGAGAGTGCCGCCGGACAGGTGCCCCAGGCTGTGGTTCCCGCCGGCGGAGATGGCCCGGGCGCCGGTGAGGTTGACGACGGCGGCGGGGGTGCCGCTGGCGCCGCCGGTGCTGCCGTTGCCGAGCTGCCCGACGCTGTTGTCCCCCCAGGCCTTGACAGTGCTGTTGGCCAGCAAGGGGTTGGGCATGGCGAGGCTGTGGGAGTACCCGGCGTCAATGTCTTGGACGCCGGTGAGGGGGTGCTGGGGTTGATGACAGTGACAGGTTATCCGGCGCTGAAGGTAGCGATCAGGCAAGGTGGGCGGATGCCTGAGTCGTCCTTGCCCGGAGGTTTCGTCAATGCGGTCGTTCGCGTCGGAGACACGGTGCGCCGTCCGGCCTCGGATCGCACGAAGTTCGTGAGTGATTTGCTGAGGCTGCTTGAATCCAGTGGCTGGAGTGGTGCACCGCGGTACCTCGGGATGGACGACGAGGGCCGTGAAGTCCTCAGCTACCTCGATGGCCATGTGGCATGGGAGTCGCGCCAACCCGCTGCCGTGTCGTCCGACGAGAGTCTGGTGACGGTTGCCCGGCTCGTGCGTGAGTTCCACGACCTGACGGCCGGCACCCCGCTTGCCGGAGACCAAGAGGTCGTGTGTCACAACGACCTGTCGCCCAAGAACACCGTCTATCAGCTATGCGGTGGCGAGCTTCGACCAGCGGCGTTCATCGACTGGGACCTTGCTGCTCCGGGCGCGCGTATCCACGATATCGCTCATGTCTGCTGGCAGTACCTCGATCTCGGCCCCGCGGTCACCGACGTCGAAGAGGTAGCCCGGCGCATGAGGCTGATCGTCGACGGCTACGAGTTGTCCGACCGGCAACGTCTCGTGTCCACGATCTTGTGGTGGCAGGACCGGTGCTGGCGGGGCATCGAAACCCAGGCGGATTCGGGTGACGTCGCCATGGCCCGGCTCCGTGATGCAGGGGCGGTGAGGCAAGTTCAGGCGGCCTTTCAGTGGGTTTCCGATCACCGGGACGCATTGGAGCTCAGTACGGTGAGCGCGTAGGTAACGGCCGCGGTCGGTTCGCTGGTTCCTTCCCCATGGAGGTCGAACGGCCTTCCACGATCCGACGCATTGTTGGATCCCGAAGTTCTGGAACGGATTACCGTAAGCCGTGTGGAATTGGACGAACTCGAAGAAACAGAGGCCAAGCAGCTGGCGGAGGTGCGGGCCGAGCGGGACGAACTTGCCATCGCTGAACGTGTGCTTGAGCGGGTGAGCGAGCAGCTCGCCGACGAACGCGCCTCGGCCGCGCCAGCGCCCAGGCGGTGGGCGGCCGGGCGGTGATGCTGCTCCCGCACCACGCCCCGGATGTGGAGGAGACCGTGCTCCCGCCGGACTACCTGCGCATCCGCTGTACGGCAGGCCGCCAGCCCGTTGATGGCCCGGCAGGTCAGCGAGATGCTGGGCGTCGATGTCACTGCGCGCGCCAAACTGGAACCGCTGCGTGGGAGGCTGGTCGGGCTCGTGGATCGCGGCTGACTGCGGAAACTGCCCGACGGCCGTTTCACCACCCGCCTGTGACCGGGGATACTGTCGCCCAGAGCGGTGCGGCGCGAGCGTAACCGGGGTGCCCCCGCCGGCCGTTGAAATTGGCGATATGGACCCGGTGGCGGATCATGCCGCCCGCCCGGATCGCGGTGAGCGTCCTGGCGGTACTGCGGCACGACCAGCGCTGGGCCGACGCTCGATGGATCTCCCACCCATGCGGCACCTGAACTGTGTCCGGGCGGCCCTCGTCGTTGTCGCCGGGCTTGCTGTTGGACAAGCCGCCCTATCGGTCAGTCCAGGTCGGACATGTCGAGTACGAAGCGGTAGCGGACGTCGTTGCGCTCCAGGCGTTCGAGAGCCCTGTTCACCTGGGACGACGGCAGCAGTTCGATGTCGGCGGTGATGCCGTGTTCAGCGCAGAAACGCAGCATGGCGGCGGTGGACGGGCGGCCGCCGCTGCCGGCGGAGCTGAGCTTCTTGCGGCCGATGAGCAGGTCCATGGTTTCCACGGTGAGCGGTCCGAGGTGGCCGAGGTGGCTGAGGGTGCCGTCCATGGCGACTGCACGCAGGTACGGAGCCAGGTCGTGGGGGGCGGGGATGGTGTCGATGACCACATCGAAGTGGTCGCGGACCGCTTCCATCTGCCTGGGGTCGGTGGAGACGACGAATCCCTGCGCCCCTAGGGCGTGCGCTTCGTCGGCCTTGTCCAGGGTCCGGCTGATGACGGAGGTCGTGGCGCCGAGCGCGGTCCCCATCTTGACCGCGAGGTGCCCCAGGCCGCCCAGTCCGGCCACGGCGACGGTGCTGCCCGGGCCCACTCCGAGTGCCTGCAGCGGTTCCCAGACGGTGACACCGGCGCAGAGCAGGGGGGCTGCGGCGGCCGCGTCGAGGCCCGCAGGGAGGTGGTAGGCGAACCGATTGCTCACGACGTACTCGCGGGAGAACCCGCCCAGCGTGGTCGACCCGTCCTGCCGGTCGGCTCCGCCGTAGGTCAGTGTCGGGAACTCACGGCAGAAGTTTTCCTGGCCGGTGCGGCACGTGGGGCACGTGCCGCACGAGTCGACGATGTTGCCGACGGCCACGGGGTCGCCCGAGGCGAAGTCGGAAACCGCGCTGCCGACCTCGGTCACCACGCCTGTGAACTCATGCCCGGGTACGAGGACGCCGCTCGCGTCGCTCTTGTGCACCTGCAGCGCGTGGAGGTCTGTGTGGCAGACGCCGCAGTACGCGACGCGTACCGCGATGTCGTCCTGGCGGAGGTCCCGGCGCTCCAGCGCCGCGCGGCGCAAGGTCCCCGTCGCGCTGTCCGCCTGCCATCCGGTCGTGGAACGCATCACTATCTCCTTAGACAGACTGTTCGGTCTGTCTCAGAGTAGACGCATGCGAACCGCGAAACAAACAGACGAGTTTGTCTGTTAAGGTGCGGAGTCATGCCCGACCAGCCATCCAGCAGCCGCGGAGCCGCGACGTACCAGCGCATCGTCGACGCCGCCACCCAGGAATTCGCCCAGTACGGCATCGCCGGCGCGCGCATCGAACGGATCATCGCCGCCGCACACACCAACAAGGCGCAGCTCTATGGCTACTTCGGCAACAAGGAACAGCTCTTCGACGCGATCTTCTTCGCCTCACTGGAGCGGATCACCAATGTCGTCCCCATCGACGCCAAGGACCTCGCCGACTGGGCGGTGCGCCTCTATGACGAGTACCTCAGCCGCCCCGATCTGATCCGGCTCGCGACCTGGGCGCGCCTGGAGCGGCGCCCAACTGGGCATCTCGTCGCGGACAACGACCGCTACGACGACAACAAACTCCGCGTCATCGCAGAGGCCCAGGCCGCCGGTCGCATCAGACAGGGAGACCCCTTCGACGTCATGGCCATGGTCATCGCCATGTCCATGGCCTGGTCTCCGGTGAGCAACGTCTACGCCGCCTCCGCACAGGAGCCCGCGAGCGTGCACGACCAGCGGCGCACCCTGCTCCGGGACTGCGTACGCCGCGCCGTCTCCCCGGACCGGGGACACTGAGCACACAAACGACGGCTCGGTTCGACTCGCACACCACGAGCGGGCGGCCGTGGCTTTCACCTGCGAGACGCTCGTCTTGCTCCCACAATCGGTTGAGGGGCAAAGCGAGTGGGGCGACGAGTAGCCCTGGCCGATTCCAGAGATCCTCCTCAACGTTGCCGTGCGCGACCGTATGGGCTGGCCAAGGCCGTGAATTCAGTCGGGCAGAGATGAGCCGGTGTGGCGCGTGGCCAGCCGCGGCGCGGGGAGGAACGCTGCTCCCTGGACGCGTTGCCGAAGGCGCGGTGAGCACGGCGGGCCCAGCCCGGCCTGGAGCCGGGCCCGCCGCCGCGCGGGCGTTGTCGGTGGCGGCTGCAAGGCTGGACGGCATGAACGGAGACGAGCAGCTGCTGAACGGCCGCGTCTACGGCCACGACCACGACGACCCCAACCCCGGCCCGCTCCCGCACCGGACCTATGCCGAACCGGTCGGCGGGCCGCTGGACGGCCTGCTGCTGGACATCCACGGGTGGCGGACCGCGGAAGTCGCCGACGGCGTGGCTTCCTGGTCGTCTTCGACGCCGGCTACGACGCTCCGCGCATGGCCTACCTCCTGGAAGGACTGCCGGTGAAAGTCCTCGGACGGATGCGGTCGGACCGGGTGATGCGCAAGCCGGTCCCGGTGCCCTGGATCTCGCCGCCGCAGGGCGGACGTCCACCCCAGCACGGCAAGGAGTTCCGCTTCGCAAGCCCCACACCTGGGGCGAGCCTGACGCCGCGACGGTGCAGGTCACCGACCGCTATGGCACCGCTCGCGCGATGGCCTGGGATCGCATCCATCCTCGTCTGACCACCCGCTCCGCGTAAATCGACCACACCGACGAACTCCCCGTCATCGAAGGCACGTTGATCCGTCTGCAGGTCGACTGCCTGCCCGGCGGTGGGAACCCGCTGCCGGTCTGGCTGTGGTCCTCGCCCACCGGCCTGTCGGGCGAGGAGGTCTACCTGCGCTGGCAGGCGTTCCTGCGCAGATTCGACCTGGAGCACACCTTCCGGATGATCACGCAGACGCTGGGCCGGACCCGCCCGAAGCTCCGCACGCCCCAGGCGGCGGCCCGGTGGACCTGGCTGGTCATCGCCGCCCACACCTAAATCCGCCTCGCCCGGCCGCCGGCCGCGGACCTCCGCCACACCTGGGAGAAGCCGGCCGAGCCCGGCCGACTCACCCCCGCCCGGGTCCGCCAGGGGTTCAGGAACCTCCGCCCGAACCTGCCCTGATCCGGCTCGTGTGCCCACACCCGACCGACCTGGCCCCGGACGCCCGCCCGGCTCGAAGAACCGGCACCCCGCCAACCGCTACGACGTGGGCCACCTGACGCCCAGGGTCTGCTTCGCGAAGCGAAAGGTGTGCTTCAGATCGAAGCGGCGGAGAAATGCCTGCCAGATGCGGTCCACGTCGCCCGGGGTGGCGCCGGTCTTGGAAAACCATGACCACACCGGCGGGCGTCCCGGTCCTTCGATCGATGATCGACCTTCAGCCGCATCAACGTCCCTTCAACCAAGGGTAGTTCACCGTCTTGGTCGAGTCAGGAGGAGCGGTGGGTGAGCCTTGGGTGGACCCGGTCCCATGCCTGGGTCTCGGCCTTTCCGTGGTTGGTGGTTTCCCCCGTCAAGTTGTTCTGTTCAGTCTCCGTGCACGAGTAAGACGCGCCTCGCGTCCGGGCCTTGGCCGTGTCTGGCCAGCCTGCCCCTCAAGCTGCGGCGCTCGCCGGTTACTGGCGCAATTGGACTTTCGGCAGTGTCGGACGACTCCCGATGTCCGTACCGTCGCTTCCGTGGACAGCATGGTGATCAATAGCGGGACTCCGACCGGGACGGCTGTTTCCCCGCGGACTCTTGCTCCAGGGAGCCTTCTGACAGCGGCCGCGGTGGCGGCCGCTGTCCTGAGCATGGTGAACCTGTGGTGGACTGTCCCGACTGCCATCGCCGCGTTCCCGGCCGGACGGTGGCCTGGACGGATGGCGCCCACTGTGCTCGCTCTGGTTGGGCTTCTCGCGGCTGGCGTCGTCGCATTGTCCGTCGTGCCTGCCTGGCTGCCGTTGGCCAGCCGGTTTGTCACAGTGGTGGTCGTCGCCACGATGTTGCCCTGGTTCGCGGGCCGGTTCTGGTGCCAGTATCAGCAGCTTGTCCGGGCCGGTTGGGAGCGTGCAGAACAACTGCAACGCGAACAGGAGCTGGTCGCTGAGCAGGCCCGACTGCGCGAGCGAGCGCGTATCGCGCAGGACATGCATGACGTACTGGGCCATGACCTCAGCCTGATCGCCTTATCGGCCGGTGCCCTGAAGCTCGCGCCGGGCCTTGAAGCGCACCATCGAAGGGCCGCAGGTGACATCAGGGCCAAGGCGGCAAGCGCAGTGGAGCGTCTCGGTGAGGTGATCGGTGTCCTGCGCGAACAGACCGCTGACACGCCGACGGACCCTAACGGCTCCAGTCTCACAGGCCTGATCGAAGAGGCCTCCGCGGCCGGCCTCGCGGTGCAGTTGTACACCGACGGCACGGCAGACGACCTGCCACCGGTAGCGGAGCGGGCGGTTCATCGCGTCGTACAGGAAGCGCTGACCAACGTTGCCAAGCACGCGCCCGGCGCGACGGCGACCGTCCAAGTGACGCATACGGCAACGGAATCAAGAGTCGTCGTAGAGAACGGTCCGCCATCATCCGCGGCCAGCCTGCAGCCCCGGCCTCGAAGTGGGGGGCGTGGCCTCATCGGTCTCGAAGAACGTGTGCGCTTGGCCGGCGGTTCGTTCGACCATGGTCCGCGTGACGGGGGCTTTGCAGTCGCCGCGTGGATCCCGCACGCACCTGCGTCACAGCCGCCACGGCTCCTCGCGCCCGCGGCCTCCCGGACCGGCGGCCAGTTGCCGCGCGAACACTGCCGTGCTCGGCGCCGCGTCAGCCGGGCCCTGGTCGCTGCGATCATGGTGCCCCTGGTGACCGGAGCGGTGCTGAGCGGAGCAGTCATGGGGTGGGAGATGCTGTCGGCGTCCCGGTCGGTCTTGGAACCTGGTGACTATTCCCGCCTGCGCGTGGGGCAAGATCGTTCTGAGGTGGAGCGTTTCCTGCCGGACCGGCAGACGAACTACCGACCGCTGACCGCCGAGCCGACAGGCGACGGCATAACGTGCGACTACTACGCGATGACGGCCGACCGGTTCGACGACCGGTCCGGCGACGCCTACCGGCTCTGCTTCCGAGACGGCATCCTGATGTCCCTGGACGCGCTCACCCCATGAGTGCCCGATGATCCGGGTGCTGATCGCCGACGACGAGCCGATGATCCGGGCGGGGGTACGCGCCGTTCTTGCCTCGGATCCGGACATGGAGATCATCGCCGAGGCCGGCGACGGACACGAGGCCGTGGAACTGGTTCGGCGTCACCGCCCTGCGGTAGCCGTGCTCGACATCCGTATGCCGGGGCTGAACGGCATCGACGCAGCGGCGGAGATCCGCAGCGCCGCGCCCAGCACCGGCGTCGTCATGCTGACGACGTTCGGTGAGGACGACTACATCCTGCGAGCCCTCGGTGGTGGCGCGACCGGCTTCCTGATCAAATCGGGCGAGCCCGAGGAACTGATCACCGGGGTACGGGCGGTGGCCGACGGCGCCGCCTATCTGTCACCGAAGGTCGCGGCCCGGGTCGTCGCGCACCTCACCGCGACGGGCGCGGGCACCCTGGCTGGCCGTCGCTCCGCCGCCCGCGCCCGAGTCGACTCCCTGACCGCCCGGGAACGGGAGGTACTGGCCTTCCTCGGCAGTGGGCTGTCCAACGGGCAGATCGCCCGGCGTTTGCATGTGGTGGAGGGGACCGTGAAAGCCCATGTGAGTTCCATCCTGGCGAGGCTGGGCGTGGACAACCGCGCTGCTGCCGCGGTCGTTGCCCACGAGGCCGGGATCGTTCCTGCGCCATCCCAGACGTAATGCCGTCCGCTGAGCCAGCGGCAGGACTGTGAGCAGTACGGCCACCACCACGGTGGCGCCGAGGATCGCGCCGGCGAGTACCTCGTGCGGATAGTGGACGCCCACCAAGACACGCAGCAGCGCGGCGGCCCCGGCCAGCGGCAGCGTGGCTGCGGCAAGGCGCGGCCGAAGCACGGCCATGCCGACGGCCATCCCGGCGGCCAGGGTGGCGTGGTTGCTCGGGAACGACCAGTCTCCCGTGCCAGGGCATTCCGCGATGAGGTCGGCCCCCGTGCGCAGCGCGCGGCAAGGTCGCTCCTCGTCCACCACCAGCTTCACTGCTTCGCTCACCGCGTAGGCCGCGACGGTGCCGCAACCGGTCAGCACCGATCCGGCGGCCTCCCGTAGATCTTTGCGGCGGACTGCTGTCCACCACGTCCAGGCCAGCAATATTCCGAGAAGCACCAGGGTGCCCTTGGTGGCCAATTCCAGGAGCGGGCCCAGCCACGACGGCGCATCTGCCACCGTCCGAGTAACCGACCGGTACGCGGACGCCGATGCCCCTCCAGTGACCTGAACCGCACCGGCTTCGCCCAGCCCACCCGGGGAAAGCCAGACGACCGTTCCCGACCCCACGCCCAGGACGCCCAAAGCACCAAGCAGTCGGCCAGCTCTGATCTTCTCTCGTGTTTCTTGTTCCATGGGGTCTGAACGTAGAAGCGGAGACAGCCAGGAACCCGAGCCGAACGGCAACAGCGACCCCTGCCGATCGTCGGGGTTGACGAATGTGTACTGGCTTGGCCTCGGTCTCCGCTCGGCGCTGCTGCCGGCCGATGCGGTCGCCGCCGAGATCGGTGATTCCTGGCGGCACCTGGAGACAGCAGGCGTGCTGGGTGTGTGGGCAGTCGCCGAGCTGCTCCTCGCACCATCCGTCCTGCGCAGGATGGCCCGCCGCGAGTCCGGGGCCGCGATGGCGGGGCACCGGAAGGCGATGCAGCGGGTCGGTTGGCCATCCACGAGCACGTTCTGCTGCCCCTCTTGAACGCCAAGCTCAGCTTGTTCTTTATCTACCAGGCTTGCCGATGGCCTTGAGGGTCTCGGGGCGTTTGACGGTTTTGCCGACGTCGTAGCGGGGTGCCCGGTGTTTGTTCTTGGCGCCGGGTGGCCGTCCAGGGCCGGTTCCTCTGGGTTGGGGAACACGGGTCGGGCAGGCGAGGTGAGCGCGGAAGTTCCTGAACCCCCGGCGGACCCGGGCCGGGGTGAGCCGGTCGGAGGTGGTGGGTTTCTCCCAGGGCCGGCGGAGATCCTCGGTGAGAGGCCGGGCGAGCCGGAGCTGGGTGTGAGCCACGATCAGGATCCAGGTCCAGCGGTCCGCCGCCTGGGGAGTACGGGGTTTCGGGGTGGTCCAGCCGAGGGTCTGCTTCGCGAAGCGGAAGGTGTGCTCCAGGTCGAAGCGGCGGAGAAATGCCTGCCAGAAACGGTTCACGTCGTCCGGAGTGACGCCTGTTTTGGAGGACCATAACCACACCGGCGGGGCATCACGGTCCTTCGACAGATGCTCGACCTTCAACCAGATCAACGTGCCCTCGATCGAAGGAAGTTCACCGTCATGGTCGAGCCATGAGGAGCGGTGGGTGAGCCTCGGGTGGACCCGGTCCCATGCCTGTGCCTCGGCCTTGCCGTAGTTGGTGGTGGTGACCGTGGTGATCGCGGGCGCGGGCCAGGTCTCCGGCTTGGCGAAACGGAATTCCGGGCCGTGCTTGGGCGGCCGCCCGCCCTTCGGGTCGTAGACACGAGGCGGCTTCGGCAGTCGCATGACGCGGTCGGAGCGGACCCGGCCGACCAGCTCGACCGGCAGATCACGCAGGACCCAGGCCAGGCGGGTGACGTCGTAGCCGGCATCGCTGACGATCACGATGTCCGGGTCCCCGGCCCGCCACTGACCTGCGGCGATGAGCCGTGCAGCGACTCCCCGCAGCTGGGCGGCGGTGACTGCGGTGGCGTCGTCCACCGGTCCGAGCCGGACCGCGTCCAGGATTGCGGTCCAAGAGGTGGCGCCCGGCTCCAGGACGGCGACGAAGGAATAGGGCCAGCCCGGGATGAACTGCGACGCCGTCTTCGCCCGGCCATAGACATGGCAGAACAACCGCTCGGCCTGAGGTTCCCCCGAGATGCGGGGAAAGGTGACAGCAGGTCAGATGGGTCTCATGAGAGGAGCCCAGACGATGCCTGCCCCGAGGAAGTACCCGCTGGAGTTGCGTGAGCGTGCGGTGCGGATGTATCGGACCGCCGAGCCGAAGCCGGTGATCCGCCGCATGGCTGAGGAGCTCGGCGTGCATCACGAAGCCCTGCGGAACTGGATCCGGCAGGCCGAGGCCGACGCCGGCGAGCGGGATGACCTGCTCACCACCGAAGAGAAGAACGAGCTCGTCCAGCTGCGGCGCGAGGTGCGGGACCTGCGCCGGGCGAACGAGGTCCTGCGGACGGCCTCGGCTTTTTTCGCCGCGCAGCTCGACCCGACCCGGCCCAGGTGACCGCACTCCTAGACGAGCACCCGCACCTGGGGGTCGAGCCCGTACTGCGGGAACTGCACATCCCCTCCTCCACCTACTACCGCTGGCGCCAGGCTGAGAAGGACCCCTGCGAACGGATCCGCCAGGACACCGAGCTGACCGGGCAGATCCGACGGATCCACCAGGACTCCGGCGGGATCTACGGATCGCCCAGGATCCATGCCGTCCTGAAGCGCGAGGGCGTCCACGTCGGCCGCAAGCGGGTCGAGCGGCTCATGCGCCAGGCCGGCCTGGCCGGGATCAGCCCCCGCAGGAGCAAGGGCTTCACCCGCCGCGACCCAGACGCCGACCTCGCCCCTGACCTGGTGCAACGCGACTTCACCGCACTCGCGCCGAACCGGTTGTGGGTCACCGACCTGACCATGATTCCCACCCTGGAGGGGCCACTGTGGCTGTCGGCGATCCGCGACGCCTTCTCCCGCAGAGTCGTGGCCTGGGAGACCTCCGCCCGCGCGGACGCCGACCTGGTCCTCACCTCGCTCGAGTACGCACTGGCCAGCCGCGAGGTCGCCCCTGGCGAACTCGTCCACCATGCCGATCACGGCACGCAATACACGTCTATCAAGCTCACAACCCGCCTGGTCAGAGCAGGTGTTCAAGCGTCCATGGGCTCGGTCGGCGACTCCTTCGACAATGCCCTGGCGGAGAACCTGTGGATGCTGATCAAGACCGAGTGCATCCGCGGACGGACCTTCGACACCAGAGCCGAGGCGAACCTCGCGCTCTTCGAGTACATCGACGGCTTCTATAACCCCCGCCGCATCCAGAAGCGCCTCGGCTACCTCAGCCCCATCGAGTTCGAGGAGAAGCACTACGCCGACCAGGCAGCGGCCGAACAAGTGAACCTGAAACCACGTCAACCCGCCCTGACCTGCTAGTCAGCCACTCCCGCGCAGCGGGGGAACCTCAATGCTGCTTTTGCTCACACTCGGCGCGCACACTGTCCGGATCGGCCAGAGCGCCGGTGTCACGGAGCTTCTTGAACTGCCTCAGCGCAGATTGGGCAGCCCGAAATCGGCTTTCAGTCTCGGACGCGTTCTTCTCCAGACCCGCGAGCTCCTCGTTCCACAGCCCGAGCACCACTTCCAGCGCAAGCACGCGCGATGCGTCCTTGCCCCCGCCGAGGAACTCCGAGGCGATGGTGTTCTGCCGCAACGCCATCACAGTGGTGTAGAACTCATCCAGCCCAGCACGTGACGTGCCGCGGACCGCGGCCGACAAGCCGAGCAGGTCCTGCACGAACGCGCCCGCCGTCATCTCCGTGGCTTTCGACGACGTGACCGCAAGCGAATGCTCGATCGCGCGGGGATCGTCGAGATTTTTCAATGACACCCGCGCCCGCGGATCCGATCCGCTGCGCGTTGCCTGCCAGCGCACCCCGGCGACGCGGAACACCAGGCGAAGATACTGACAGCTGCGCACCTCCGGCATGACCGTCGCCGTCCTCAGCCCCAGCGGATACAGCAGAGCCTCCACAGCGGTCGACTTCCCCGCTTTCGAATGCCCGACCAGGAAGGTCACCAGCCCCTTGAAGTAGCGGGCATACCAGACCCCGCCGCGCTGGAACTCAAACCGTTCGATCACCAACGACGGGCCCACCGGCGCTCCTTTGTCCACACGAATACGTCGGTAGAGGAAACGAACGCCTGCCGACTGGGTGACGCACGCACACTGCTGCTTTCCACCAGCGACCAGCCAGTGCCCGGCAGCCCGCCGCACTACGTCAGAGCAGACCCTGGACCGCCAGTAGGGCAAATCCCCAACGATGCAGCCGGTAGCGGGCGCCGCCCCGCAGGCCAGGGTGCAGTTGCTGCCAGCCCCCGGCCGGGCAGCCCCCATCTGCTGTCACCCGCAGACCCCCGGCTCCGCGATCACGATGCGACGAAGCTGCCCGCACAGGCGTGACGTCCCCCTGCCTCAGAGCAGTCGACCCAGCACGACCCGCCATCTTTGACGCCCTTTCGGATCGATCGCTAAAGTGCATGCGCAATCAGATAACAGAGTTCGCATGTGATGGGGGCGGAGGATGGGCATCTTGCTAACAACCGGACAAGCAGCAGAGGAACTCGGCTTCGCCGTCACGACATTCCGGCGCCTCATCCATGCCGACCTGCTCCCCGGGCATTCCCAGCGTGGAGTCCGGGTCATGACCCCCCTCAGCGTCGTGCAAGCTCTCAGCGCGCGCCGCCACGCTCCCGTGCACCAGCTCGACGCCCCAGAGATCGCTGTCCTGCGCGTTGACGCCGCCCAGCCCGCGCACGACGACGACCGGGACTGGATCGGCTTCGCCGCCACGCTCAGCCCCGACCACCTCGTGAAGGCGCTGCGCGGCTGGTGGCGGTGCGACGCGGCGAGTGTCGCGGCCGGGGGAGTGCTGCCGGTCACCCTGTCGGGCTACGTCGTGGCCGTGCTGACCGGCCTTCAACGGTGGGAGAAGAACTTCGCCGGCAAACACGCCTTTCCCGAAGCCCGCCTCGCGGGCTACGTGACCGATCTTGCCGCTCCGACGACAGTGATCACCTCCGATCTCGACGGCGACCGCAGGCTTGCCGAGTTGCTGCTGGGCACGCGGCTTGCCTCCCACTCGGGCGGGGCCATTGCCTACGTCACCACGAACACCGCTACTACTGGCTGAAGCCGCTTCGGACAAGGAAGCCTCGATGGACGCACAGAGCTACAACGCAGCGCTGGCCGATCTACGCGGCGTGCGGGACCAGATCAAGAAGACGCGGGCCGCGCTCGCGAAGCTGGAAGCGGACCGGGACAAGCAGATCGTCCAGCTGGCCTCCTACGAGAAGGCGAAGGCGGAGCGGATCGCCCCGGCGGCCGGCCTGGGTGTGGCCGATGTCGTCGCCCTCGCCCCCAGCCTGGCCCCCGACAGTCTCGCCGTGCAGCAGGCCCCGCAGTCGCCGGCACCGAAGCCGTCCCCTGTGAAGGCTCCTTCCGCGGCCGTGGCGTCCCTGCCGACGCAGACACAGGCCGCTCCCGGTCCCACAACAACCCCCGCTTCCGCAGGCACTGCTGCCCCCGAGACGCACACCGTGTCCTCGGAGCCGCCCGCATCACCCTCGGAGGCGCGGCGGGAGCTGCCGTCGATCCCGGCCGGTTCCAGCGGTGACGCCTGGTTCACTCACACCACCGGTCTGGTCTCCACCAGGCCGAACTTCACCCAGCAGGCGCGCTCCACGGTCTTCCTGGACGCCACCACAGGGGTCCTGGTCCACCGCAGCCAGACCCACCATCTCGACCTCGCCGGCCGGTCGGCCGCCGACATCCTCACCGCCGTCTTCCACACCGTCCCCGAGGACGTGGAACGCATCTACATCACCGCAGGCGACCCCTGGCACCGGGATGCCGACCGCTACCCCTACCTCCGCGACGCGGTCGCCGCCTGGCTGAACGCCCCCATCGCCGGCTGGCGCACCGACACCGGCCGCGGCCGCGACCGCATGGCCGGACACTTCGTCCACGCCCGCAACCCCGTCGGCCGCTACCAGTCCGCAAGTGGCGACCACCACGTGGAGATCCGCTCCGTGGGGGAGTGGTTCGACACCGACGGCGACGACCCTCACACCGTTCGTGATGCTTTCGTGCTGCTGTGGCAGGCGCTGCGCCGCCACTGGGACGACGCGGTGATCATGGGCTCCCCCTCCCAGACCGGCCGCGACCTGTGGACGCGCACCATCCCCACCCGCGGCCAGCACGCCGACGGCTTCCCCGTCCTGTCGGAAGAACTGCGCGGCCTGCTCCACGCCACAGCTGGACAGGGCCGCAACGAGCTGCTCACCCCGCCCCGCGTTCCCGAGCAGCTGCCACAACTCGTCGAGTACGACCGCACCTTCGCCTACGCCAAGCACACGTGGAAATCCCCCGTCGGCACGCCCCGCCGCATCACCGCCACCACCTTCGCCGCCTGGAGCGAGAAGGAACAGATGCGGGCCCTGTACGGGTGCGGGCACTGGCAGGTCCGCGTCACCGTCCCCGACACCTGGAACCATGTCGGCCTCCTGTCGGCACCGGCCCCCGGAGACCGCGCATGGCACTATCCGGCCACGCCCGGGACCACCTTCACCACCTGGGCCGGCGGCCCCGAGATCCACACCGCCCTGACCAACCCGATCCAGCCGTGGAAGGTCGAGATCCTCGATGGCATCCTGTGGGAGGACGGCAAACCGCTGGACGACTGGGCCAAGAAGCTGAAAGAGACCTGGACCAATCTCTCCGCCCAGGCTCACTTCCAGGGCGATCCCCAGCAGGCCCGCGCCGCCCACCTGGCCTCCCGCGCCGTGCGTTCCATCCTCCTGTACGGCATCGGCTCCTTCGCCCAGCGCCCTCGCATGGTCACCGGCACCACCCCCCGCACCCTGGAGCGCGACGTGCCCCCGGACGCCGAAATCATCGGCTTCGACGACGAACTGATCACCTGGCAAAAGCCCACCGGATTCGCCCGCGACCCCAACGCCCACCCCGAATGGGCCGCCGCCATCTGGTCCGCAGCACGCGCCGCCCTGCTCACCCAGCGTCACCGTGACGACGACACGTACGCCGGTGCCCTGCACACCCTGCCCGGTACGGTCGTCGCCTTCCGCACCGACGCCCTCTACCTCACTCAGCCCCACGACTGGCCGTATCACCATCAGCCCGGCGACTATCTCCTGCGTGGCCGCCTCACCGGCCCCGTCACCGCCCCCACAAGCGAAGAAGAACTCCTTACGCTGCGGGAGGCCGGACGCGCGGCCCTCACTGCTGAGCGGGAGGCCTGATGCCGCGCCGCCCCCGCCGCCAGCCTCAACCCCAGCCCGAGTTGAACGAAGCAGCACATCTCGCCGACCGGCTCCGAGCGGTCGGCTACACCAAACGCGACATCGCCCGCATCATCGACCGCGACCCCTCCCTGGTCTCGCAGTTCTACACCAAGAACAAGGGAGCGGCCTTCGTCCCCGCCCTCCGGCAGGTCCTGGCCGCCGTCGAGACCGGCGGCATCACCGACCTGTCCGAACTCGCCGCCATCGCCGCCCGCCTCACCCAGCGGCGTACCACCGCCTCCGGCGCCCGGGCTCGGGTGCGCACCAAGGCCGTCCTGATCACCCCCACCGGCTCCGGCACCGGCCGCGTCGGCGCCCAGGCCATCGCCTCCGGCTCCGCCCGCCTGCGCCCCTTGATCGCCGAAGCCGCCCGCCGGGGCCTGCGCCTGGCCTTCACCGTGCGCCTCGCCAAGACCGGCTACCTGCACCCTTCTGGCAGCCGTACCGACTCACCCGGCATCCGCCGCGACGTCATCCAGCGCACTGACCACAGTGAGGAACGCTCCTACGGCTCCGCCCAGGCCGGCGGCTTCGACGCCGCCGACTTCGCCCGCCGCGTGGACGCCGCGGGCGGCGACGTCACCGCGGCTGTGCACCAGTGGCTGGTGGAGACCGGCCGCATCCGTCCCGACGCTCAGATCATCCACCTCGAAATCCGCACCTGGCGCCCCCGCTGACAGGCGTCGGACAGCGCCCTCAGTCTTGCTGGCTGGCAGCCTCGTCGAACTGTGCCTCGGCCTCCGGCCCACCCGCCGGCTCCGGTGCGGGGGCGGTGTAGAAGACGGACCTGCCCTGCTTGCTGCGCTCGGCCTGGCTCTTGGCCACGAGTCCCTCGAGCGTGACCCGCACGACCTTGGTCGTGATCTGGCGCTCCGGATGGGCCTGGCCCAGGGCTGTGGAGATCTCCGCGGCGGAGCGCGGTTCCTTCGACTCGGCGAGGTGGCGGCGGATGAGCTCGACCAGGGTGGGCTGGGCCGCCGTCGTGGCACCCTCCGCCTTGGCCGCGGACTTCTTGGCGGCTGCCTTTTGCGGCGCGGCGGCGGACTTGGCCGCCCTCTGCTTCCCGCTGCGCGCGGCACTGGCCTTCTTCCTGGGTGAGGGCACCGTGGCACTCTCGGAAGTGGCCGCAGGCTCGGCCGGGGCTTCGGTGATGCCAAGGGCCTGTCGCATGTTCACCAGCACGGTGTGGTCGTGCTGCAGGGCAGCCAACTGCTGTTGCAGGGAGGCGATGTCCGCCGTGATGCGTTCCTGCTCCTTGACGTTGCGTTCGAGGTCACCGGTCACCTGAGCGGTACTGCGATGTCAGTTCAGTGGCGGGAGTGGTTGTCTCGGGCATGGGTACTGACCTTTCCTCGGTGAACCAGCGTGCTGCGGGGCTGCACCAGATGAAGTGACACCCCTTCTCGGGCGGGTGTTGGCGCTCAGCAGGGACGCCACACGTGCCGCACGATGCCTTGGCGTACAGATGGTACGGACGAACAGCGCCAGTTGTTCCGCCACGCTATGTTGGCGTGCGTGCCTGCGGCTGGGGCAGTTGCCAGGACACCGCGTCGGTCTCCCGGTTGTGATGCCATGCCCTCAGGGTGCGCGTGGTCACCAGCCGGTCGAGCAGTTCTCCGGTCTGCTGCGGGGAGTGCCCGCACAGGCGGGTGAGGATGTCCATGTCGGTGCTGTGTTCGGGCCGGGCACCGGTGTGCGCGGCCAGCACGAGAGCGGTCAGCCGCAGTGCGGGCGCCGTGGCCGGCAGGACCAACGGCACCGGCCGCAGCGCCCAGTCGGCAGCACGGCAGCGGGTACGGCGGCCGGGCGCCTGGTCCAGCACTGTGGCATCGAGCAGCCGCACCTGCCACGGCAGCGTACGCACGTCCGGCAGCTCCAGCCAGCCGGCGTGGGCCAGCTCCAGCCATACTTCGCGGTTCTGGCGCAGGCGCATGCCCCGCAACAGGCCCGCCGGCAGCCGGACATGGGCGCGGGTGTCGGCACGCAGCGCGCACTGCAGGGCCAGCAGCCGGGCGGCGGGGGAGGTGAAGCGGGGCAGCGCGGTGCCGAGGTACGGCAGCATTTCCCGCACCCGCTCCCGCTCCTGGACCCCGGCGTGGGACCGGCGCGCGGGCGGGGGCGGGCCAGGGGAGGCCTGCTGCCGCAGGGAGCCGGAAAGGGTGTCCGGTACCACGGCCGTGTTGCTGGTCGCCGCGGCACAGGCCGCGCAGGTGTCGGCCAGCCGCCAGGCGCGGCCGCTGCGGTCGCGGGTGAGGGCCAGCAGCACCGGTCCCGCGCAGCCGCGATGACGCGGATGCCACCGGCAGCCCCGGGCCCGGCACTGGCAACTGCGCAGATAGGTGGGCAGCGCGTCGGCGCGGGCATGGCAGGCCAGATGAGCCAGGACGGCAGAACGTGCGGAGGCCCCCGTGAGCGCAGACGTGTGAGCGGCGCAGGCGGGGCAGACGAGAGCGGGGCCGCCCGCTCGCGGACGCAGTTCGACTGTCCAGATGCGCCGCACTGCTGCGTGCGCGCCAGCGAGCCTCATGGGCTGGTCGTCCTCCCGTCCGTCCGTGCCTGAGGTGGTGGGTGCCCCGGCGCATCACAGGGCCGGGGAAGACGCACGGTAGTGCAGAGTCCTGCACCTTGAATGCCGCACTCACCACCCAGACAAATAGTGCAGAGGTCTGCACTGACAGGGCAGGGGTCTGCACCGTCGGATGGTGGAGTGACGATCTTGCCGCCCGATCCCGACCTCAACGCGCTGCGCATGACGCTGGTGCGCCTGCGGGGCGAGCGCGGCTGGACCTACGACGAACTCGCCGACCGCAGCGGCCTGGCCCGGCGCACCCTCATCGACCTGGAACACGGCCGCACCAGCGGCAGCGTCACCACCTGGCACACCCTCGCCCACACCTTCGACGTGCCCATCGAGCACCTCCTGGGCACCCTCTGCGACGACCACACCCCACCCGGCATGCACGGCCCCTGACGCCCCGGCGCGCCCGCCTCGGGTCCTACCGCGAATCACCCGAACGGAGAGCAAGCGTCGAACGTGAGGACGCTCGCAAGATCGTCTGTTCGGTGCCGCTAGGCTGGTCGAGGGACATGAGCCCCGCGGTGTTGCCTATCCTCGCGTGTCGCCTGGCACGGTCCGGGCCATGTGCCCCACGCCCGCCCCCGACGGCCGCCACTGGGACGGCAGCCCCCGCGCTCTCCGCCGCCCCCGAACGCTCCGAGTGACCACCACCAGCCCCAGCCGCCTGCTGCGCGCCGGACAAACCGGCCGCTGCCGCCACTGCGGGAGCCGCATCGACCTCTACCCGCGTCCCGACCAACGGCCCATCGCCCTGCACCCCGCCGAATTGACCGTCACTGACGTCCCCAAATCCTGCCGCTGGCACCTCAGCGGCGGCATCGCCTACCCGCACGGCGACAACAGCGCCTGGTGCCGCATCCCGCATGCCGTGCTCTGCCCCCACCGCACCCCGACCTGCCAGGTCGGCACCCGCCTCGAGGCGATCCGCCGTCAACTCGCCGTCCGCGCCCGCCGTCTGATCGACACCCAGGCTCTCACCCCCGCCCCACCAGTCACCCCGCAGCCCGACGCCCCCCAACCCGGCGGACCCGACCGCCCCGTCGTCCAACTGCTGCTGTGCCGCTACCTCGCCCAGCAGCGGCTCGAGGAGCTGCGCTGCGTCGCCCAGACCCGCCACCGGCACCGCTGCCCCCACCCCGTCCTCGCCCCCGCCGGCCCAACCGGGATGTGGAAACTGCTGCCCACCACCGCCCGGCACGGCCAACTCGCCCTGCCCGATGCCCTGATGGCCGTCTACGACCTGGGCCACCTCGCTTATGGCGAACAGCTGCGCTGGCGCACCCAGCGCTGCCCGGCACACGCCACCGCACCCGGCGCCGCCGACCTCGCCCTGGCCTGCTGGGAACCCTTCGCCCCCCTCCTGCACGCGGCACACATCCACACCCGCCTGCCCCATTCCTCGCCCCGCCCGCACCGAAGGGGATGACCGGTGCCGCACCACGCCCTGGAAATCACGCTGACCCGCCCCCTGCCCCCGCCCGTCCTGCAGCGCGCCGCCCGCCTGCTGCCGCTCGCCGCCAACCACGACGCCACCCGCCTGATGGCCCTCGTCGCCGCCAAGACGCCGCAGCGCGCCGCCCGCCGGCTGCGCCGCCGCCTCGGCACCCGGCTGCCCATCGACGTGATCACCACCCACTACCCGGACGCCGACCACAGCGTGCTGCTCAACATCGCCTTCCCGCCCATCGTGCACGCCGCCCTGACCGCCGGCGCCCGCCGCGCCCAGCAGACCCCCGAGCGCTTCCTGGAACTGGCCGTGCACCGGGCCCTGGCCGAGCACGCCGACCGGGAGACCGAGCGCCTCGACCACGCGGTACGCCACCTGCTGGCCCACACCACCCCCGCCTACCTGCTGGCCGCCGTCGGGCACGCACTCACCCGACTCCCCGAGAGGCCCACCCTGTGAACCCCACCGACGAACAGACCGCAGCAGCCGACGCCTTCCACGCTGGCCACCACCTCGCCCTGCAGGCCGGCGCCGGCACCGGCAAGACCACCACCCTCGCCATCCTCGCCCGCGCCACCACCCGCCGAGGCCGCTACCTGGCCTACAACCGGGCCATCGCCCAGGACGCACGCACCCGCTTCCCCGACACCGTCCAGTGCAAGACCGCCCACGCCCTCGCCTACGCCGCCGTCGGCCACCGCTACACCCGCCGCCTGAACGCACCCCGCCGCCCGGCCTGGCAGACCGGACAAGCCCTCGGCCTGACCAAAGCCGTCCGCATCGGCGACCGCGAGATCTCCCAACGCGCCCTGTCCAACGCCGCCCTGCGTACCGTCGCGCGCTTCTGCCACACCGCGGACGAGGCCATCACCCGCCACCATGTCCCTCGCCTGCGCGGCCTGGACGGCTGCGACCTGCATGCCCAACTCGCCGCCCATATCCTGCCGTTCGCCCGCAAAGCCTGGGTCGACCTGCAGCATCCCGACGACGGCGCCGTCCGCTTCGACCACGACCACTACCTTAAGATCTGGGCCCTGACCCGGCCGCGCATTCAGGTCGACTTCCTGCTGCTGGACGAGGCCCAGGACACCAACCCTGTCGTCGAACAGACCTTCCTCAACCAGCGCGAGCACGCCCAGCTCGTCATGGTCGGCGACTCTGCCCAGGCCATCTACCACTGGCGCGGCGCCAAAGACGTCATGACCGGCTTCGACGGCACCCAGCTGACCCTATCCCAGTCCTTCCGCTTCGGACCCGACCTCGCCGCGGAAGCAAACCGCTGGCTGCACCTGGCCGACGCCCCGATCCGCCTCACCGGCACCCCCGCCGTACCCACGGAACTCGGCCCCGTCACCCAGCCGGACGCCGTGCTGTGCCGCACCAACGTCGGCGCCATGGCCCAGGTCATGACCCTCATGGCGGCTTAGCTACCGGGTCGCCCTGGCCGGGGGAGGAGACAGCCTGCAGGCCCTGGCCCTCGCGGCCCGCGACCTGAAGGAAGGCCGCCGCACCCACCACCCCGAGCTCATCCTCTTCCCCTCATGGGGCGATCTGCAGGACTACGCCGCCCACGACCCGGCTCGACCGCGACCTGCAGCCCCTGGTCAACCTCGTCGACACCCACGGCACCGACGCCATCCTCACCGCCGTCGCCCGCCTCGCCCCCGAGCCGCACGCCCAGGTCACCGTCTCCACCGCCCACGAGGCGAAGGGACGCGAATGGCCCCGCGTGCTCATCGCGGACGACTTCGCCCGTCCTGAAAACAGCACTCCTGACGAGCAGACAAGCACCGCGGCGCCACCCGACCCCATCGACGACGCCGAAGCCCGCCTGGCCTACGTGGCTGTCACCCGTACCCGCCAACGCCTCGACCTGGGCGGCCTCTCCTGGATCGACGCCCACTCACAGCACCTCGGTCCGAGCGGAACAACTCCCTCGGGCACCGTACAAAAGGAACACGAGCAGACGGAACCCGGACCACTGCCGGTGCGCCACACGCATGGTTGACAGGGCGTCATCGGTGGGGGAACGGCGCGGGAAGGTCATCACTCATCGCGCGGTGCTCCGGCTTGTCCGGGCGCACCGCCCTCCGTCTGCCCATTTTCTCTCCGTTATCGACAAAACCCCTCGCAGCAGGCATCCCTTTAGTTACGGTCTGTACTCACAGATACCGCCCCAAGTTTCGGCGCGCCCCGATCGGTGTTCACCGCCAGTCGGCAGTGCCCGACACCGTAAGACCGACAGGGACCGGCCGATGACCGACACCGACTCCGAGCCCCACGGCGCTGACAGCACCGTATTCGGCCGCAGCTCCACACCCGCGACCAGTCGAGCAGCCGTTTGCAGGCCACCTCACCAGCGGCGACGCCGAAGAGGAGGTAGGGAAGGTAGCAGGTACCGAGGACTCCACCCCGTTGAAGTTCCACGTTGCTCTTTCTCCTGGCGCCTATCTGCAGCTCGACGACGTGGTCAGCACTCGCCGGGAGATCCCCGGACGCGGCACCGTCGTCACCTCCGGCGTGGTGACCGAGGTGGTCGCCCGCCACGAGGGCGCCGCGTTCGGCTCAGATGTCTTCCTCATCGCCGACGGAATCCTGCCGGCCACAGTGCAGGAGGTCGCCGAGATCACGACCACCCGGGTCGACCCCGAGTACTACGTCCCGCCACGCCCCGGCGAAGCCGCCATCCGGGCCTCGGGCACGGCGCGGGACGCCGCGCTGTACTTCGACCGGATGGACGCACGTGTGCCCGCCGGCATCGGCCGGGACGGCGAACCGATCTATCTCAACCTCGAATTCCTCGACGGCACCCGCGGCGCCCACGTATCGATCTCGGGCATCTCAGGCGTGGCGACCAAGACCAGCTTCGCGCTGTTCTTGATGCACTCGCTGTTCACCTCGGGCGCCCTCGGGGCCCGCGCGGTCAACGCCAAGGCCCTCATCTTCTCCGTCAAGGGCGAGGACCTGCTCTTCGTCGACCAGCCCAACACCCGTCTCGACGGGGAGCTGAGCGCCGCATACGCCCAACTCGGCCTGCCCGCCCGCCCCTTCGCCTCGGCCGGCTTCTACGCCCCGCCGCTGCCCGGTGACACCACCGGCCGCCCCCACGTCACCGGCAGGACCAGCGGCGTCACCGCCTTCTGGTGGACCCTGGCCGAGTTCTGCGAACGCGAGCTGCTGCCCTACGCGTTCGCCGATGCCGAAGACGAGAAAAACCAGTACACGATCGTCGTGCACCAGGTCACGAGCCGGCTGCGCCGCGAGGCTCAGCCCGCCGGGAACGACGGCGCGGTCGCCATCGACGGAACCGTCCTCCGCACCTGGCCGGAGATGGTCGACTTCATCTCCGACAAGGTCACCGACGACCTCAGCCGCCCGGACTGGGCGGGCCCGGCCATCGGACTGGGAACGGTGAACGCATTCGTGCGGCGGCTGCGGTCGTCCCAGCGGCCGCTCGGGCCCCTGCTGCGCGGCGACCTGAGCACGGTCACCGACCACCCCGTCTCGCACTCCATCGACACCTCGCAGCAGCAGGTCACCGTGGTGGACCTGCACAACCTGCCGGAACGGGCCCAGCGGTTCGTCGTCGGTGTCGTGCTGGCCGCGGAGACCGCCCGCAAGGAGCAAGCCGGCCCGGGCGGCCTGCTGTTCACGATGGTCGACGAGCTCAACAAGTACGCCCCCCGCGAGGGATCCTCCCCGATCAAGGACGTACTACTGGACATTGCTGAACGCGGCCGCTCACTCGGCATCATCCTCATCGGCGCCCAGCAGACCGCCTCTGAGGTGGAACGGCGCATCGTGTCGAACTCCTCGATCAAGATCGTCGGCCGGCTCGATGCCGCCGAGGCCGGCCGCCCGGAGTACGGCTTCCTGCCCGCCTCGCAGCGCCAGCGCGCCACGCTCGCCAGGCCCGGCACCATGTTCGTCTCCCAGCCGGAGATCCCGGTGCCCCTGGCCGTCGAATTCCCCTTCCCCGCCTGGGCCACCCGGCTCTCCGAGGTCGCCGACCCCACCTTCTCCACCGGCACCCGCGCAGCCGGCCAGGCCACCGGCAGCGCGGCGCGACCGGACCCGTTCAGCAGGCTGCCCCAGGCAGAGAGCGATCCGTGGCCCGACGACACTGACGACGGCGCCATCGATGAGCCGCCCTACTGACGTCTGGCCACCGCCCTCCCCAGCGCACCCACGCCCCCCGCTGCTCTGCCTCAGCCACCCGAAAAGGACCCCGCCCCGTGAAGTTCCTTCACACCTCCGACTGGCATGTCGGCAAAACCCTCAAGGGCCGCAACCGGCTCGAGGAGCAGGCACGCATCCTGCGAGAGATCACCCAGATCGCGATCGACAACGACGTCGACGCCGTCCTCATAGCCGGCGACATTTACGAAAACGCCTCGCCGACCGCAGACGCCCAGAGGCTGGTCGTGCGTACCCTGCTGCGCCTGGCCAAGCACGGCATCGAGGTCATCCTGATCGCCGGCAACCACGACCACGCTGCCACGTTCGAGGCCTACAGGCCGCTGATGGACATCGCCGGCATCCACGTCTACGGCCAGGCCAGACCGGCCGCGAAGGGCGGCGTGCACACCTTCCACGCCAGGTCCACCGGCGAGCCCGTCAACGTCGCCGTCCTGCCGTTCCTCTCCCAGCGCTACGCCGTCCGCGCCGCGGAGATCATCGCCAACACCCCGTCGCAGAACGTCGGCGCCTACGACCAGCTCGTCCGTGACGTCCTGGCCAATCTGACCGGAGCGTTCACCTCGGACGCCGTCAACATCATCATGGCCCACCTGACCTGCACCGGCGGTACCTTCGGCGGCGGCGAGCGACCCGCCCAATCCATCATGGAATACCACGTGCCGGCCGCTGTCTTCCCTGTCGAGGCCCACTACGTGGCCCTGGGCCACCTGCACCGCCGGCAGCAGATCCCCGCCGCCTGCCCGGTGCACTACAGCGGCTCCCCCTACGCCATCGACTTCGGCGAGCAGAACAACACCAACGTCGTCTGCCTCGTCGAGGCCACCCCCAACACCCCCGCCCAGATCACCGACATCCCCGTCACGGCCGGCCGCAGACTGCGCACCGTCGAGGGAACCGTCGCCCAGCTGACCGCTGACCCCGCCGGCTACGGCGAGGACTACCTCAGACTCGTCGTCACCCAGCCCGCCTACGCCGGCATGCGCGACGACCTGTACGAAGCCCTCCCCAACGCTCTTCAGATCCTGATCCACCCCGATCATGCCAGCACCGGCGCCACGGCAGGAATCAGCGTCGACCAGCCGATCAAGACGCCTGTGCAGCTGTTTGCCGACTACTGCCACAGCGTCGGCGTCAGCGACGACCGGGTCACGGCGTTGTTCAATCAGCTGCACGACGACCTGACCCGCTCGACCGCCCGCCCCTAAAGCCAGGCCCGCACCCGCCCGAAGGAACTCTCAGATGCGTCCCGTTCGTCTTGAGCTCAACGGCTTCGCCGGCTTCCGCGCTCCCACCGTGGTCGATTTCACCGACACCGACTACTTCGCCCTCGTCGGCCCCACCGGTTCAGGCAAGTCCACCATCCTCGACGCGCTGACGTTCGCCCTGTACGGCTCGGCCTACCGGTGGGGACGCAGCAACGCCATCTCCTACGCACTCGCCCCCACGAGCAACCGCTGCACGGTCTCGCTCACCTTCGACATCGGATCACAGCGCTACCAGGTCGCCCGCGAGGTCCGCCGCATGGGCCAGCAGATCCAGCAGAAGGCCGTCAGCCTGGTGCAGTTCACTGACCCCACCGCAGTCGCTGTCGAGCCAGGCGGACCGCAGCCGGAGGTACTGGCCGGGGAGATCAAGGAACTCAACACCGCCATCGAGGATCTGCTCGGCCTGTCCTTCGACGACTTCTGCCAGTGCGTCGTCCTGCCCCAGGGTGACTTCGCCCGGTTCCTGTCCGCCAACGCCAGCAACCGCCAGCAGATCCTGCTCAAACTCCTCGGCGCCTCCCAATACGAAGGCATCGGCAAACGTGCCGGCGCCCAGGCAGACCAAGCAGCCAAGGAGGTCGAAATCCTCAACGACCAGCTGAGCCGGCACGCCGACGCCACCCCCGAAGCCGAGGCCGCCGCACAGGCGCGTGTCGAGACGCTTGAACAGCTGGCCGTCACCGTCGACCAACTCGTGCCCCGTGTCACCGAGGCACGCACCCGCGCACACGAGGCCGACGCCCGAGCCGACACGCTGCGCAGCGAGACCGATCTGCTGGCCTCCATCCGCACCCCCGACGGCATCGAAGAGCTGCAACGTCAGGCCACCCGGGCACAGACGGCCGCCCAGCAGGCCCGTGAGGCCGCCGACGCGGCCGCTCAGACCCTCTCCGACGTCACCCAAGAGGCTCAGTTGGGCCCTCAGCGCACCGACCTGACCCTCACCCGCGACCGGTACACCGAGAAGGCAGCCCTGACGGGCCGCCGCGACGGCGTCATCGCCGACGCCCAGCGCGCCCAAGAGGAGTTGGCGCAGTCCAAAGACCGGCTGAAAGCATCGGCGCAGAGCGTTGACAAGGCCCGCCGCAGCGCCGAGGAGACCCGGGAGCGCCGCGCCCAGGCCCGGCAGGCGCAGGAGAAACTGCGGGGCCGCCACCAGCTGCTGGCTGCCGTTCGTATCCCCGACGGCGTCACCGACCTGACCAGCCGTGCAGCAGCCCGTTCTCACGAGGTCGAAGCCGCCGCTGAGGCGCTCACCGCGGCCCGCGACCGGCACGAACAGGCCTCCCGTGCGCTGACCGCCGCCGGCGACGGCAGCCGGCTGACGGAAGCGCACCAGGCACTCGATGAGCTCCTCGATGTCATCAGTTTGCTCACGCATGCCACCGGCGCACTGGACGACTGCGCCGAGAGGGCCAGCCGGGCTGAAGAGGCGGTGGCAGGCGCCCAAGCGCGCCTGAACGCGGCCACGTCCACGGTCGATGAAGCCCGCGTCCTCGCCGGTGCCGCACAGCTGCGCCCTCAGCTTCAGGTAGGCCACACCTGCCCGGTCTGCGAGCAGAACGTCACCACCCTCCCGCCGCCGCTGTCCGACCCCGCTGTCCAGGCAGCCGAGGCGGCACATGCCGCCGCCGCAGAAGAACACCGTGCTCTGCTGGACCAATACGAGGACGCCAAGAAGGCGGTTACCGACCAGCAGCGGGAAGTGGACAAACTCACCACACAGCGCACCCTGCTCGACAAGAGGCTGGGCACACTGCTGCCCGACCGCCCCGCCGGCACCGGCCGTGACTGCGACGCCGACCGCGCCCACCTCGACGAACTCATCGAATCCCGTGACCAGTTGACCACTGACGAGCAGCAGGCCCGCGACGCGGTACAGAAAGCCGAAACTGCCCACGGCTCCGCCACGTCGGCTGTCGCCGCGCTGCAGCGGGAACTCGACCGGGCCCGCAACACTCTGCACTCGACGCTGGGCACACTGACCGCTTTTGACCCGCCGACCCTCGACACCGACGACCTGACCTCGGCCTGGACCGACCTGGAGGCCTGGGCCCGCACCCAGACCACCACCACAGAACGCGACCTCGCAGCCGCCGACGCCGAAACGGCCGACGCCGAAAAGGCCCACTCGGACGCGACCAGCGCGCTGGAGACCGCCGACCGTGCACAGGCCGACGCCCAGGCTGCCCACACCGCAGCCGTCGAGAACGCCGCAACCGCCAGCCTCGCGAAGACGAACCTGACCGACCGCCTGAGCACACTCGAGACGCTCTTGGCCCAGGCGCCACCGGAAGCCGAACTCCCGGCCCTCTTCGAGGAATGCGCCCGTCTCGAGGCGGCCGTGGAGACAGCCACCACGCAGGCCAACCACACACGCACAACAACCAAGGCAGCAGCGGCCGAACAGGACAAGTGGCGAGAGCACACCGCGAAGGCCCGCTCCGTGCTGGCAGCCAGCCGGGATACCGTGGCGGCGCTGAGTCCACCAAGCCTCGACACCGACGACCTCGCCGCCGCCTGGTCCACCCTGACCGGCTGGGCCAGCCGCCAGATCAGCGACCGGCAGACCGCCATCGCACGCGCAGACACCGACACCCAGACCGCCCACAACGAAGCCGACCAACTCCTGGGCAGCCTGGAGACCCTCCTACGCGGCAACGACCTGGACCCGCAGGACCTCGGCGACAGCCCGGGACGCGCCGCACAGGCCCCGCGCGTGGTCGCGGTCGCAGCCGAACGCGCCCGGGGCCAGGTCAAAACGATCCAACGCAGCCGCGCCGACGCCGACGCGATACAGGACAAGATCGACGACGCCCGCACCCGACAACAGGTAGCCGCCGAACTGGCCCGGCTGATGCGGTCCAACAAGTTCCCCCAGTGGCTCGCCACCTCAGCCCTCGACACTTTGGTCGCCGGCGCCTCGCAGTCACTGCGCCAACTGTCGGGCGACCGCTTCGACCTCAGCCACCAAAAGGGCGAGTTCTACGTCATCGACCACTTCGACGCCGACTCCGCGCGCTCGGTGCGCACCCTGTCCGGTGGCGAAACATTCCAGGCCAGCCTGGCCCTCGCCCTGGCCCTCTCCGACCAACTGGCCGGCCTGGGCGGCGCCACGAAACTGGATTCCATCTTCCTCGACGAAGGGTTCGGCACCCTCGATGCTGATTCGCTCCAGACCGTCGCCGACACCCTGCAAAACCTCGCCCAGGGAGAACGAATGGTCGGAGTGATCACCCACGTCACCGCGCTCGCCGAACAGATCCCGGTCCAGTTCCACGTCCAGCGCGACACCCGCACCTCCACCGTCACCCGGCAGGGCACATGACCACCACAGCACAGGCCTCCCGCATGCGGTTCCACGTCGATGGCTGGGACCCCACCTACGGCTCCAGCGTCGAGAACGCCGAGGACGGCATCGCCGACTCCACCGCCAAGGTCACCCCCCATATCGAACTCGCCCCGGCAGACTGGAAGCCCATCTCGCCCTCCCAGGTATCCGCCCCAGGCGCCGTCCTGTTCGTCGACGGCGTCCGCCGCGTCGAAGCCCGCATCTGGATCGAACAGCCCCCCTCCACCGAACCGGCCACAGGCTCCGACAACGCAGCCCGGGACGCCCGGATGGCACTGTGCGCCTCCTACGCGGCAGGCACCGTGTGCTGCTGCCCCGACCGCGGCGCACATCTGCTGACCATCGACTACCGGCGCGGCCTGTTCACCACCGCCACCAACGCCGTCGACGTGCCCACCACTGCCGGAACCTACAAGGCCACCATCACCCCCGACGACCAAGACCAAAACCTCGCAGTGCTGCTCTCGACGGCGCTGCAACGCCAACTCACCGATCTCGAGGTTCTCGTCGCCACCCATGCCCGCACCGCCCTGACCGGCCACGGCGTCCCCGAAGGCTCCGACCTCCTCGTCGTGGACGGACCGCTGCGCGGCCGCACCCACCTGCCGCGCGCCCTGGGATTCATCAAATCCCACCGCACCGCCTATCTGCCGCCCGACCTGCACGCCACGATCGCCACCCTGGCCCCCGGCGAACGCAGCCCGGTGTTCTTGATGGGCACCTCCTGGGACCGCCACGCCTGGTACTTGCGACTGCCGTGCACCCCCGGCGCCCCCTGGGCCGGAGTAGTACGGCTGGAATGCGCCGCCGACATCCCTGCGGCCGCGGCGATCGAGCTGGCCAACCTCTCACAAGCCCTCCTGCCGCGGTACGCCAGCATCGAGTACAAAGACACCCGTGCCCCGCAGAACCTGGTGCCGGTCGCCGGACTGGAGAGAGAACTACGCCGCCACCTGGGCAACCCCGTCCTACTCGGCCGCGCCCTACGCGTGGCATCGGCGAGCTGAACCGCTCAGACTCACGGCTCCACCCTCGCCCACCTGACCGAAGCAGCCGAATAACCTGCACCCGAGGGGCGGGCTACCGTCCTCAGCCCCTCACTCACCCGCCAGCCCTCACCGGAGCGGTAACCCCATGGCCCTTTCCGACATCGAGCTGCGGCCGCACCAGAAGGAGGCCGTCACCGCGGCCGCCCACATCCTGCGTGAAAACCCGCGGGCAAGTGTGGTCGCGGCCTGCGGTACCGGAAAGACGCTGATCGCTGCCCGCACCGCTGCCCGCACTGCCGCGCAGGGCAGGGTGCTCGTGCTGCTGCCGACGCTGGACCTGCTGTCGCAGACGATCCGCTCCTGGCGTGCGGCCGGGCGCAAGGGCGCCACGATTGCGGTGTGTTCGGCCCGTCAGGCCCTGGAGCATGAGCCGCTCAGCGCCGACGTCCCCATAACCACCGACCCCGCAGACCTGGCCGCCCTCACCGTCACACCCCGGCCAGGCCCGGTCACCGCCTACGCCACCTACGCCTCCCTGCCCACCGTGATCACCGCCCACCGTGATCACCGCCTTCCCCCCTGGGACCTGATCGTCGTCGACGAGGCCCACCGCACCATGCCGGCCGCCTGGGCAAGGCCTGGGCCGCCGTCCACTACGACGACCAGGTCCCCGCCGCCCGCCGCCTGTACCTGACCGCCACCCCCCGTATCTGGGACGCCGACGCCGACCGGGACGGGGACACCGAGGCGGTGGCCTCCATGGACGACGAAGCCCTCTTCGGCCCGGTCGCCTACCGCCTTACCCTCTCCGACGCCATCGACCTCGGCCTGCTCGCCGACTACCAGATCCTCGTCCCCGTCGTCACCGACGAAAACCTGCGCGACTGGCTCGCCACCGGACCCGGCGCCGGCGTTGACGGACTACGCCTGGCCGGCCGCCAGGTCGCCGCCCTGCGCGCCATCCACGACCACCAACTGCGCCGCGTCCTGACCTTCCACCACCGCGTCGCCGACGCCCGAGCCTTCGCCACCACCCTGCACGACACCGCCGCCACCCTCCCGGACAACCTGCGCCCCCAAGGACTGTGGGCGGACTGGATCAGCGGAAGCCACACCCCCCAGGTCCGCCGTCGCCTGCTGCTCGAGTTCGCCTCCCACAGCGACCCGCACAGCCCGGCCGTGCTCTCCAACGCCCGCGTGCTGGGGGAGGGTATCGATGTGCCCTCCATCGACGCCGTCGTCTTCGCTGACCCAAAAAGCAGCCCCGTCGAAACCGTCCAGGCCGTCGGCCGCGCGCTGCGCCAGGACCCCGGCGCAGGCAAGAAGGCCACCCTCGTCGTCCCCGTCTACCTCACCCCTGGCGAAGATCCGGACGACCTCCTCGGCGCCGACGCCTACACCCCGCTATGGCACACCGTCCAGGCCCTGCGTGCCCACGACGACCGCCTCGAAGCACGCCTGGCCGACCCGCGCACCCACCGCCCCACAATGCCCCCGCACGACCCCGAGGCCTGGCTGCACTTCGACCGCCCCACCCAGGCCGAAGACGTCGCCCTCGCCCTCTCCCTGCGGGTCCTGGCTCCCAAGAGCGCTGAGTGGCGCCGCGGCCTGAAAGCCGCCCGCCGTTACCACCGCACCCACCACCACCTCGACGTCCCCCAGACCTACGAAGACCCCACCGGCTATCCACTGGGCCGCTGGCTGACCTGGCAACGCCACCTCCATGCCACCGGCGCCCTCGACGCGGCCCGCGCCAGCGCCCTGGAACGCCTCGGCATCATCTGGGACCCCCGTCAGCAGGCCTTCGACCGCGGACTCGCTCACGCCGCCGTCTACGTCACCCGCCACGGCCACCTCGCCGTCCCCGTCGACGAGACCCAGGACGGCTTCCCCCTCGGCCGATGGCTGGCAACCCAGCGCACCCGCGCCGAGACCCTCACTGCCGAACGCGTCGCCGCCCTCACCGCCCTGGACCGGTGGTGGAACCCGCCCTGGCCGATTACCTGGCAACGCGCCTATCACTCTGCTGCCCGCCAGCAGACGCAGAAGGACACATCACAAGCCAGGGAGTGGCTCGAGGCCCAGCGCGCGCGAGTCAGCGACCTTCACCCCGAGCAGCGCCGCCTCCTCAGGGATCTGGGGCTCGACCTGCCAGATGCGCCCGTCTCTTGCGAAGAGGACAGCCCGCTGTCAGCACGTGAGCGCGCTTTCCAGCGCGGGTTGACCGCCGCGCGTGCTTTCCGAGAGAGGGAGGGCCATCTCAACGTCCCCCAGAGGCACATCGAAGAGATCGAAGGCGGCTATGTGCGTCTGGGGCAGTGGCTGAGTAACCTTCGGCGCCGCCGCACCAGCCTCAGTCCGCAGCGCCTTGCCGCCCTGGCCGAGCTCGGCCTGTAAGAGGTCCTAACAAAGCCGTTGGACGTGTCAGTGGGTGATGAGGCAGGTAGCGAGGCCGAGGAAGGCCTCGTGAATGTCGTCGCGTCGTTCCCAGCGGATGCGCAGGCGGCGGAAGCCGTGCAGCCAGGAGATGGTGCGCTCGACGACCCAGCGGAAGATGCCCAGGCCGGAGCCGTGCGGCTGGCCGCGTTCTGCGATCACGGGCCGGATGCCGCGTTGCCGCAGCAGCCGCCGGTACTTGTCGTGGTCGTAGCCGCGGTCCGCGAAGAGCATGTCCGGCTGTCGCCGTGACCTGCCGACGACGCCGGCGACCGCGGGAACCTTGTCAAGCAGGGGCAGGAGCTGGGTGACGTTGTTGCGGTTGCCGCCGGTCAGCGACACCGCGAGCGGGATGCCCCGGCCGTTGGTGAGGACGTGGTGCTTGCTGCCCGGCCGTGCACGGTCGACCGGGCTGCGACCGCTTTTGGGCCCCGCCGGGCCGCCCGCACGTGGGAGGAATCGATCACCGCCCGCGACCAGTCCAGCTGCTTCGCCGACCGCAGCTTCTTCAGCAGCCCCAGGTGCAGCTTCTCCCACACACCGGCCTCGTTCCAGGCCGCCGGGCGCCGCCAGCAGGTCATGCCCGAGCCGAAGCCCAGCTCCTGCGGCAGGTACTCCCACTGGATGCCTGTCTGGAGCACGAACAGGATCCCGCACAACGCCTGCCGGTCCGGCACCCGCGGCCGGCCCGCCACCAGCTTCGTCCCCGGCTCGGGCAGCAACGGCTCGACGAGCTACCACAGTTCGTCCGACACGATCCACGGCCGCGACTGACGTTGCCCCACGACCCAACCAACGAGCAGACAAGCCGATGGTTACTTGATCAACAACTTCTGTTAGGACCTCTAACTGGATCTAACAAAAGAGGGTTGATCATGTGACTGTCCGCTTGATCGCTCGTTGATGAGGACATGGGGAAGCGTCAGTCGCGGCCGTGGATCGTGTCGGATGAACTGTGGTCGCTCATCGAGCCGTTGCTGCCCGAACCACCGCCCAAGCAGGTCGAGGGACGGCCACGAGTACCCGACCGGCAGGACCTGTGCGGCATCCTGTTCGTGCTGCACACTGGCATCCAGTGGGAGTACCTGCCCCAGGAGCTGGGCTTCGGCTCGGGCATGACCTGCTGGCGCCGCCTGTCGGCCTGGAACGAGGCCGGCGTCTGGGACCAGCTGCACCAACTGCTGCTGAACAAGCTTCGGTCGAAGAACAAGCTGGACTGGTCCCGGGCGGTGATCGACTCCTCCCACGTCCGGGCCGCACGACGGGGCCCAAAAGCGGACCCAGCCCGGTCGACCGCGCACGCCCGGGCAGCAAACACCACATCATCACCGACGGCCAGGGCATCCCGCTCGCGGTGTCGCTGACCGGCGGAAACCGCAACGACGTCACCCAACTGCTGCCGCTGTTGGACAAGATCCCGGCCGTTGCGGGAGCCGTTGGTCGGCCGCGCAGACGGCCCGACATGCTCTTCGCAGACCGCGGCTACGACCACGACAAGTACCGGCGGCTGCTGCGGCAACGCGGCATCCGACCGGTGATCGCCGAACGAGGCCAGCCCCACGGCACCGGCCTGGGCACCTTCCGCTGGGTCGTCGAGCGGACGATCTCCTGGCTGCACGGCTTCCGCCGCCTGCGGATCCGCTGGGAACGACGCGACGACATCCACGAAGCGTTCCTCGGACTCGCCATCTGCCTGATCACCCACCGCCACGTCCAAAGGCTTTGTTAGGGCCAGTAAGGGGTCCTTGCAGAAAGATCGTGTTGTGGCACGGTGGAGAGGTATGTGATCCCGTCTTTTGTGGGGTGTGACCATGGCGCGGCGGAAGCCGTGGGAGGTCAGTGACGAGTTGTGGGCGGTGATCGAGCCGCTGTTGCCGAAGCATGAGCGGCGCTTCCGGTATCCGGGGCGCAAGCGGATCGATGACCGCAGGACGCTGCAGGGTGTGCTCTTCGTCCTCTACACAGGTGTCCAGTGGGAGTTTCTGCCGCAGGAGCTGGGGTTCGGATCGGGTCCCACCTGCTGGCGTCGGCTGGCCGAGTGGCAGGAGGCGGGGGTGTGGGAGGAGCTCCAGCGGGTGCTTCTGGACCGGTTACGGGCGGCGGACCGTCTGGACTTCTCCCGCGCCACTGTCGATGCCTCGCATGTGCAGGCCAAGCGGGGGCGAAGCAGCCCAAAAGTCGGTCCGAGCCCGGTTGACCGCGCACGGCCGGGCTCGAAGCATCACGTGCTGACCGATGCCCGCGGCACTCCGCTGCGGGTGTCGCTGACCGGTGGTCACCGTCACGATGTCACCCAGCTTCTGCCGCTGGTCGACAGCCTTGGGCCGGTACGGGGCAAGCGGGGCCGGCCCCGGCGCAGCCCCCGCACGCTGTATGCCGACCGCGGCTATGACTACGACATCTACCGCCGCCGTCTGCGCGAGCGCGGCATCACACCGAAGATCGCCCGGCGCGGCCGGCCACACGGCTCGGGCCTTGGCAAAGTCCGGTGGGTCGCCGAGTCCGCCATCGCCTGGCTCCACGGACCCCGCCGCCTACGGACCCGCTGGGAAACCAGAGACGACATGCACGACGCCTTCCTTCAGCTCGCCCACTGCATGACCCTCGCCCGCAAGCACCCGGCTTTCTGAAAGCACTCCTAAGCCGGACTGGGGCGTACGGGCGTAGTGGCCCATGTTGCTTCCTCACTGCCCGGTAGGCGCCCGGGCCAGCGGTAGCACAAGCCGCTGGCCCGGGCGCCGTGCTGCGGATGCTTCAGAGTTGCTTGTCGGCGGGATTGCTGTTGCCAGCCACGACGCTGTCGCCGACGGCCTCGGTGTCCTGGTCGTCGGCCAACGCGCTGCGCCGGTACTGGGGGTGGTCGAGGTCCATTTGTTGTGCGGCGTGGAGGGGGACGGGGTAGCGGGTGCGGTTGGCCCAGGCGAGGGGCTGGTGGCAGAGGCGGGCTGCGGCCAGCGCGAGGGACTGGGGTTCAACCGGGGCAGTGTTCTGGTTCATGCTGCTGGCGGGGGTGGTGATGATGGGGTAGATCTCGGTGGCGGTCATGCTGTACCAGTTGGGGCGGACTTCGTTCTTGCGCCGGTTCTCGGCGTCGCTGGAGCCGTGGCTGGCGCTCCAGCGGGTGATGGCTTCGCCGAGGCGGCCGGCTCCGGCGCCGTCGAACTGGGGCGGGACGGTGGCCAGCAGCCAGGTGGGGGAGCCGAAGTCGGGCGTGACCTGGTATAGCAGGTTGGTGACCTTGTTGGTGCGGGCCACGGTGCCGTCGACACTGCGGTGGCTCACCCTGATCGGACGCGGCAGCTCGTCCATGTCCTTGTTGATGCGCACCACGGCCAGCGGGCGTTCACGGGCGGGAAGGGTACTGGCGGGCAGCCAGGTGCTGTTGCGTGTGGGCGGCTGGCCCTGTCGGCGGTTGTGCAGGCCCAGCCACAGGCGGCGGGTGGCCACGCCGTCGACGGTGACGGTGTAGGGGATGCCGCCGAGGTAGTCGCAGAGGTCGGCCAGAGCCTGGTCGATGTGCTGGGCCACCGTCTTGAGGCCGCGGTTGTCGTCGTCGAAGTCGGTCATCTTGCCGACGGGGTAGGCGTTCGCGTGGAAGGCGGCCTGCGCCTGGTGGTAGAGCTCCCAGCGGCGGTGGGTGTAGCTCCAGCCGTGCAGGGTCCAGGCTCCGCCGGGAGTGGTGGGGGGCTTCAGGATGAGGTTCCCCCGAGATGCGGGGAAAGGTGACAGCAGGTCAGATGGGTCTCATGAGAGGAGCCCAGACGATGCCTGCCCCGAGGAAGTACCCGCTGGAGTTGCGTGAGCGTGCGGTGCGGATGTATCGGACCGCCGAGCCGAAGCCGGTGATCCGCCGCATGGCTGAGGAGCTCGGCGTGCATCACGAAGCCCTGCGGAACTGGATCCGGCAGGCCGAGGCCGACGCCGGCGAGCGGGATGACCTGCTCACCACCGAAGAGAAGAACGAGCTCGTCCAGCTGCGGCGCGAGGTGCGGGACCTGCGCCGGGCGAACGAGGTCCTGCGGACGGCCTCGGCTTTTTTCGCCGCGCAGCTCGACCCGACCCGGCCCAGGTGACCGCACTCCTAGACGAGCACCCGCACCTGGGGGTCGAGCCCGTACTGCGGGAACTGCACATCCCCTCCTCCACCTACTACCGCTGGCGCCAGGCTGAGAAGGACCCCTGCGAACGGATCCGCCAGGACACCGAGCTGACCGGGCAGATCCGACGGATCCACCAGGACTCCGGCGGGATCTACGGATCGCCCAGGATCCATGCCGTCCTGAAGCGCGAGGGCGTCCACGTCGGCCGCAAGCGGGTCGAGCGGCTCATGCGCCAGGCCGGCCTGGCCGGGATCAGCCCCCGCAGGAGCAAGGGCTTCACCCGCCGCGACCCAGACGCCGACCTCGCCCCTGACCTGGTGCAACGCGACTTCACCGCACTCGCGCCGAACCGGTTGTGGGTCACCGACCTGACCATGATTCCCACCCTGGAGGGGCCACTGTGGCTGTCGGCGATCCGCGACGCCTTCTCCCGCAGAGTCGTGGCCTGGGAGACCTCCGCCCGCGCGGACGCCGACCTGGTCCTCACCTCGCTCGAGTACGCACTGGCCAGCCGCGAGGTCGCCCCTGGCGAACTCGTCCACCATGCCGATCACGGCACGCAATACACGTCTATCAAGCTCACAACCCGCCTGGTCAGAGCAGGTGTTCAAGCGTCCATGGGCTCGGTCGGCGACTCCTTCGACAATGCCCTGGCGGAGAACCTGTGGATGCTGATCAAGACCGAGTGCATCCGCGGACGGACCTTCGACACCAGAGCCGAGGCGAACCTCGCGCTCTTCGAGTACATCGACGGCTTCTATAACCCCCGCCGCATCCAGAAGCGCCTCGGCTACCTCAGCCCCATCGAGTTCGAGGAGAAGCACTACGCCGACCAGGCAGCGGCCGAACAAGTGAACCTGAAACCACGTCAACCCGCCCTGACCTGCTAGTCAGCCACTCCCGCGCAGCGGGGGAACCTCAGGACGCTGGCAGTCACGCAGATCTTGGCGGTGCGGTCCTTGCCCTGGCGGCTTTGGCGGCGCACGTGGATTCCGCAGTGCGCGACCTGGTCGGCCGCGTGGGGGCCGATGGCATCGACCATGACCTGGTCGATGCGGCGGTCGATGATGCCCAGGCTGCGGCACAGATCCAGCAGCGACAGGATCACCTGGTGGTCGGTCTGTTTCCCGTTCGGCTTCTTGCGCTTGGCTTCCTTGCGGTCGGCGGTGAACTGGGAGACGAACCCGAGTCGCGCCAGGGTGCGCCGTGCCTGGTGCTTGGCGTCCTCGTCCGGGCCGGGCCCGGACGCCGTGCCCGCACGGTCGGCCGGCGGCATGGCGTCCTCTTCCTCGGCTGCGGCGTCGAATTCGGTCTCCGCCCAGACACCGACGAGGGTGGCCGGCTCCTTCTTGAGCGAGGGGATGTGTGCGACGGCGGTTTCCTGTCCGGCCGTGGGGCCGTGGACGAGGAAGTCGGGGACGCAGTGGAAGACGGCGCTGACGCGGCCTGCGTCCAGGGGCACGGGAATGCCCTCGGCGGGATCGATGGTCTGCGGGTCGAGGCCGAAGACGCTGGCGAGGCCATGGATCATGCGCTGGCGCATCTCGTCCCGGTACCACAGGCACACCAGCCTCAGGTGCTGGTAATTCATGGCGTCTAGAGAGCGGATGATGTCGCCCGGCTGCACGGACAGTTCGGCCTGGGGCAGCTGCTTGAAGCCGCGGGCGCGGGAGTCCTGGACGACGGTCAGGGGGGTAGGGGCGAGGATCTGTCCGATGTGGCGGTCGAGTTCGCGCAGGTGGTGCATGCCGACACCGCGGCCGACGGGGAAGGAGAAGGTCTTGCCCTGGACGGGGCGGATGGGGCCGAGTCCCACTGTTCCGGCCTCGGCTTCATCCTGGGATTCGTTGTCGCCCCGGGCATCGGCGTTCTGCTCGGCCTCGACACGCTGCTGGATGTTGTGCAGGACGGAGTGGTCCATGCCGAGGCGGGCCAGGGTCTGCAGGGACATGCGGTGGATGCGGCGGACGCGGCCGCGTCCAGCCATTTCGACCTCGACGATCGGCAGGGCGGTCTCAGCCTGTTCGGCCAGCACGGTGCGCGCGTAGGCCATTGTGCGGCTGATGCGGGTGGCCTGGGAGGAGACCACGAGGATCGGGTCGGCGACATTGGGCAGGGTCTTCAGAGCCAGCCGCACCCGGGCCAGCGCGTGCGCGGTTCCGGCCTTGTTGGACCAGGGCTGCTGCCAGGCGATCAGGCCGCCGCTGCTGTCCGGTCTCAGGGCGATGTCCTGGCCGTCCACCCTCCAGGTGCGCTGGGCGAGGCGGTGGGCCAGGTCCCAGGCGACGGTGCTGTAGACCCAGTTGGCCGCGTCCGGCTGCAGCGCACGGCGGTGGAGGAGTCCGGCGTCTGCGGGCCGTCCGGGGTGATGAGGTAGTCGGCCAGCAGCCGTTCCTGCGGCATGGTTTCGGCGACGCGTTCGGCCAGCGGGGTGGGCCGGTTGAGGTCGATGTCGTCGGGGTGGTGGCCCAGGACGAGACTGTGCAGGAGGGTGAACGCGTCGCGCAGGGTGTCGTCGTCGAGCGGGCGGCGGGTGGCCAGCAGCCCCTGTTTGGGGTCGAAGAAGACGTAGCCGCCGGTTAAGCAGCGCAGGGCGCCGGTGAGCACGGAGTGCGGGGCCTGTGCCTCCTCCCGTTTGACGATGTCCTTGTACTGGCGGTCCAGCAGGGTCCACAGGGAGGTGACGCTGGTGGGGAACTGGCGCAGGTGGACGGTGGCCCCGTCCAGCAGCGTGGGGGTGCAGCGGTAGGCGAGCACGTCCAGGCAGGCGCGGGTGGTGGGTGCAGGCATGAGCGGAGAAGGCCTTCCTTTCTGAAGTGAATGCGGCTGGGCGGGGCGGGGTCAGGTGTCGTCCGGTTCGATGCCGGCGTAGGCGAGGAACGCGGCGAGGGCTTCGCGGTAGATGGCGTTCATCTGCCGGCGCACATCAGCCGGCCAGCGCTGGTGCATGCGGCGCAGGATGCCGGCGAGGTCGGACTGCCAGGAGTCCTCGTGGAAGGCGTAGTCGACGAGGTGGAGCGTCATGTCGGTGCCGCCGCGGCGGGCGCGCCCGGCGAGCTGGATCATGTCGACGACCATGCCGGCGACGATCTCTTCCTGCAGGACGTGGGCGGTGCTGATGAACCCGGGCGCGGACCGCATGATCATGCCCATGCGGGCCCAGGCAGCGGCCCTGGCCTCCCTGAGATCCCCTACCGGCTCGGCGGTGGGCATGGAGGGCAGGGAGCCGATCCCGGCGGCGTTGACACTGGCGTACATCTCCGCCGGATCGGTCAGCAGGGCCAGCGGCCGGGTGCACAGATAGACCGGCGTGATGGCCGACTTGGTGCCGATGACGATGTTCAGGCCGCGGGCGATCCGCGCCATCGGCACGACAAGGATCTTCCCCCGGCGGGGGAAGTCCTCGAATTCGTCCGGGGTCAGCTCTGTGATGCCGGGTGGCAGAGGCGGCAGCTTGGCCCGCCAGTGCCGGTCGGCTAGGCACGGCGACACACAGGCCGCCGGTGTACTGGCCCGCGGAGTGGATGCCGAGCGCGAGATGGCGGCAGTGCTCGTAGGAGTTGACGACCACCGCCGCGTGCGCGCGGTCGGGGTCGGTGCGCGCGATGCGGGCGAGCTCGTCGTGGATCACCGTGTCGTAGAGACGGTCACCGAGTTTGATCAGCGCTTCGCGTTTGTGCTGCTGGGGGATGCCGGAGATCTGGATGGCCCGCTGGGTGACCGAGTCGGTGATCATGCGGCGCTTGGCGCGGATGCTGTCGGGCGCGGCATCGGTCATCCACCACTTCACGTCCGCGTGGACGTGCTCCCGCACGGCCTGAGGGAAGTAGGCGGTGGCCGACAGGCCCAGCACCGGCCGTTCCACACCGGCCAGGGCGAGGGAGACGATGCTGCCCAGCTGAGCGGTGTAGGTGTGGGGGTCGCCGCTGATGCTCTGCGCGGTCAGCTCAGCGTTCTTGTGGGGATTGTCCAGGCCGGTGACCCGGTAGCCGGTGATCGCCTTGCCGAGCATGCCGTAGGGCAGGATGTGGGCGGCCACCCCGGTCTCCAGACGCTGGGCGAGTATGCGGGCCGAGCGCATCCCCAGCGAGCGCAGCTGACCGGTCTTGTTGCGCAGCAGGCCAAGGGTGTCATCGAGCTCGGCCAGCCACATCCGCACGATCAGCAGCTCGACGGCCTCGCCGCGGTCGTGCGGATCCTTGACGACGTCAAGCAGCACTTCATTCAGTTCCAGCTGGACGGAGGCCAGCAGGTCCTCCCCGCGGGGCGCCAGCAGGTCGCCCAGCAGCCGCCGCACCGCTTCCAGATGTGGCGGCAGGCTGGCATCCCCGGCCGCCTCGTCGGTGTCGTCGGATGTGGGCGGAGCCGGGCGCAGGGCTTTGAGCTGGTCGAAGAGGTGGTCGGGGATCTCCTGCTCGCTGGTGATGCCCTCGTCGGGAAAGAGCAACGTGATCAGACGCCGGTCCCGGCTGCCGGCCAGGTGCCAGCCGGTGCTGTTGACGCCGGGCCGCTCACGGGAGGGCCCGTGGCCTTCGTAGTGGCGCAGGTGCAGCAGGTCTTCGCAGACGCTGGCCAGCAGGAATTCCGACAGATAGCGGGCGTGGCTGATGGTCGGGCACAAGGCCTTGACCGCGTCGGGCGGAAGTTTCGCCTTGTCCTCGTCCAACTCCCGCAAGGGCACGGTCGGCTGGCGCCGCGAATCCAGGACGAGCTCGCTGGAGCACAAGTCCAGGGCGGTCGACTGGAACTGGTCGACCTCATCGATCATGACGGTGTGCGAACGGCGCAGCACGAACTCTGCCACCGACACATCGGCGACGGCCCGCCCGTCCAGCCGGATGCCCAGCGGAAAGCGACCGGTCATGAAGTTGTGGTGATTGGTCACCACCACCGAGGCGGTGCACGCCTGCCGGTGCTGGGCATACTTGCCGCAGGTGGCCGTCCACGGGCACGCGGCCCGGTCGGTCGCCGGCGGCAGTGGGGACAGCCCGCGGCACGGCTCCTGGCCGGGCGGGTACGGATGGCTGGACTGGGTGTGATGGCTGAGCGCGCAGCCGTAGGAAAGCTGGTCCAGCTTCCACAGGGTCTTGTCCGACTGCTCCAGCAGACTGCCCTCGATGCGGGCGGCGGCCTTCATCGCCCGCTCGTGCAACCGCGAGGGTGACATCAGCGGCGTGCAGGTCTCCGTACGGCCCAGCTGCTCAAGATCCTGGCTGATGTCCCAGGCCGCGGACAGCGTGGCCTCGACCGTCGGCAGCACGAGGGTGACCGTCAGGCCGTTGACTGCATACCAGGAGGCGGCCACGCGCACCAGGACACTCTTGCCGGTCCCGGTGGGCGCGTTGAGGATGCCCATCGGCCCCGCCCCCAGCCGGATCAGCTCCTGCGCAGGTACCGCATCCGTGGTCTGCAACTGCGCAAAAAGGTTCTCCAGGACCGCGTGCACGTACCGGTCCGCGGCCGGGTAGCGCCCGTCGATCAGACGGGCCAGCTCGAGCAGCTCCCCGGCCGGCAGGGCAATCTCCTCCTGGTAGGGCACCGTGCGCACCTCGGGCAGCTCCGCCCGGGCCGCCGCCTCCTCTTCGCCGCCGTCGGCGAAGACAGGGATGACGGTGCGCCCCTGGATGAGCCCGGAGCCGGCCGCGTACTGCGTGCGCGGCAGCCAGATGCCCGGCCCGGCCGGCTCGTCCGGGCGGCTGCGGGGGTGATCGCGGCGCAGCCGCTGACGAATCCGGTCGACATACTCCAGTAAACCCCCGCCCACCAGCGGAACAGCCGCCTCGGCCCGCCCCACGGCGGGATCCGCGGACCTGAAGGGCAACGCGGCCGGCTCGCCGTGCGCGAAGTCCAGCAACTCCCGCGCGCGGGCGGCGAACACGGTGGCAGAGGCCAGTTCCTGCGGAGCGAGCGCCACCACCGCGCCGATGCGCTGCTTCTCGTCGTGCGGCAGGTCCCGCCACCGCGCCCACTTGTCGAGCTGGCCGCTGAGCAGGAACGCCGCGTCCCGGAACGAAGCGATGGCCCTGCCGCCTGCCTCCTCTTGGCGCGGGAAGTAGTGGGCTGCCAGGGCTAGCGCGGCCCCGACCGCCCCGGCCGTCTTGGACAGGCGCCTGGCCTTGGTCACTGCCATGCCGCCCCCGCCTTCTTGCAGATCAGTTCACCGATGCCGCTCGCCGTCGCGGTCTTCAGCCCGAACTCGCCCGCCACGGTCCCCACCAGGTCCAGGCTGGATTCGCGGTAGTCGGGCACCACCAGCCACTCGGCGCCGCCCCGGTCCCCGCCGTCCGCCTGGATCTTCTTCGCCAGCAACAGGGCGGAGGTGTAGTCCTTGACGTCGATGCGGAACTCCGTCCGCCCCGCACCCTGCCCGGCGGCGACCTGCAGGTCGTAGGCATCCAGCTCCGGCCACAACGCCACCGACAGGCCCCGTTCGCTGAGTGCGTCGAAGAGGGCGACCTCGACGAGGCCGGGCACGGTCGTCCAGCGCCACACCCCCCGAGCCAGCGCCTTGTGCCCCTCCACGGGCACCGGCTCGGGTACCTGCCCGGTCAGATCCGGGAACAGCACCGCCTGCGCACCCGACAGCGCAGCCGGCCGGGACAGCGGATGCAGCAGGGGAGCCCGCCCGGCATCCGGGAGCCTGAAGGAGTACGCGGCTCCCCAGGCCGCATGCGGGCGATGGAAGCAGCGCACACTGCCCGTCCTGGTCCCGGCCCGGGTGCCGTGCACAGTGACCTTCATCGGCCAGTGGCAGACCGGGCAGGCGAACCACCACCGGTCCCACGTCGCATCGAAGGAGACGGGCCGATAGAACTCCGCGACGCTGCTGGGCAGATTCAGCCGCCGCAGCTGCGCATCGGAGCCCGCTGGCATGCGGATCAGGCTGGAGCGCCCGTGCACGTAGGCGTCCTGGTCCATGCGCTTGCGCAGCGCGGTGAAGACCCGGTCCTGGTCCATCTCGGCCTCCAGGTTCCGGGTGCTGGCCGGCCGCCCGCCGTGCGTGGTCTTCGCCAGCGCGCGCAGGACCACCCGCTGCTCGATCTCCAGGTCGAAGAAGTCCTCGTCGAAGTCGCTGTCCGGGTCGATCAGGCGGACTCCGTCCATCTCCTCCGCCGGCACGGAAGCAGGCAGCAGCCGGGCCAGGTCTCCCTGCAGCAGTCTGCGGAACCGGCTGAAGAGCAAGGGTGCTGCCGGGCCCCGGGCCGCCTGGACGCGCCCGTAGGCGTCCAGCAGCGTGCCCAGCCGTCCCTCGGCAGGCTGTTCGGTGTCGGTGAGCGCCTTGGCGGCCATCGCGGCCGCCGCCATCACCATGTGACGCACGGCCGCATCGGAAAGCCCGGCCTCCGCCGGAGAGTTCGCTAAATCCACGGCACGCACCATAAAGGGCGGCACTGACAATCGGCCGCCCCCGCACATGAATTCGCACAATGGTTCGAATTCAGTTTTCCGAAACACGCTCCACGGCCGTATCGGCGGCAATCCCCGGGTACAACTCCCGGTAATCCGCCGCATGGTGACGGATGTGATCCCAGCCGGCTGCGGTGACCACCCACCGATACACCCGCTCCTGGTGCCCGTCGCCTTCGTCGGGCAGGCAGTCGATGAATCCGCGGCTCAGTGCGCCGCCGGGACGGTAGCCGGTACCGAGATAGAACTTGGCCCGCCCCCACAGGGCGTCCTCCGCCAGCCCTGCCTCGCCTGCCTCGGCCACTTTGACCAGAACAGTCCACAGCCACTGCGACAGCAGATCCCCCGGGGCGTGGCCGGCGGGGCGTTCTTTCAGGCCTGCCCGCACGCAGGCTCGCCCCGCACGGGTCATCTCGACCACGACGCGTGGCACGAACCCGAGCGGAAACACCTCCACCTCGTCCTCGCTCACCCGCAGCAGATCTCGCCGCGCCAGCGCGTGCAGCGTCGCGCCAGCAGCCGAGCATCGTGCCAGCCCTCCGCCCGCAGCCGCTCCTGGATGCGGGTGTAGCCGGTGAACGCCGGATCGGCCCTCACCGTGAAGGGGATCCGACGCCACTGCGCCGCCCGTCCCGGGGCATGCCCTGCTGCCCGGCTCCCCGCGGCTCGCTTCTCAGCCTGCTGATCCTCCCGGAAGCACGCGACCAGATAGGCGCGCTGACGTCGCGTGAGCTCTTCCCATGTGCGGGAGCCGGCACGCCGCTGTCCCTGCTCACGGTCTGCCGTCCGCGGTGCCCGCAGCAGGTACCCCTGCTCCGGAAACGACCTGAACCAACTGCGGCGTACCGTCCGCACCGGCACACGGTAGATCTTCGCCAGAGCCGGGATGATCTCCTGCAGCGCCTCCTGCGACAACCAGGCCGTCACCGCACGGCCGTTCTCCATCGCCTGCAGCTTCCACTCCGTCACCCTGCCCAGTTCGTCGGGCAGCGCCGCGTCCAGCAGGGCAACCACATCCACCCGGTCCAGTCCCGCAAACCGCCGCAGGTCGGCCAGCGACTCCTCACCTGCAGGAACCCCCGCCAGCTCGTGCGCAGAGGTCCTCAGCGCCTGGGCCATCAGGCGCAGCCGACGCGGTGAAGGGGCGTGAGCACCCTGTTCGTACGAAGCGATCTGCCGGGCCGACACCCCGATCACCGCGCCCAGCTGAGCTTGCGTCATGCCAGCCTTCCTTCTCAACAGTACGAGCGAACCCGCAGCGAACGGTTCGATCCGTCGAGGCATGGCGCCATTATAGACTTCCTGAAGTCTATAATGGGAGTCGCGCAGGCGCAGCAACCGCCCGTCCGAGTGGCCAGGTTCGCTCTTGCCGACAGGAAGGTCCCACATGCCCTGGGCGAACTTGGCGTTCTGGCTGCGCTGAAGGATCACGACGCGACCCGTGGCTTTGTCGTGGACGATGACGGCGGCGACCAGCAGGGTCATGGATGCGAGGGCGGGGGGGCAGGGCTTAGGGCTGGTCGTCTGTAGTCCGCTGAGCCACGGCTTGTGTCCCTTCATCGGTCGGATGGTGGGGCCGACTCAGACCATGCACCACTGCAGCACACCAGCACACCAGCACACCAGCACACCAGCACACCAGGACAGCATGCACAGCACCCCATCTGCGAGCTGAAGGCCACGCGCGACGGCTATCCCGACGCGCAGGCTGCGGGGTTCACCTTCCGGCGGCGGGCGGCGCACTCTTTGCGTGCTGGCTGCCGTCCCAGTTCCGCCGCGGTCCTGGCCGGCTTTCGGCTAAGCCCTGGCTGCCGGGCTCTGCGAGGCGGGCACTGACGTCTTCGCCGCCATGGGCTCGCCGTTTCCGATGTCGCGAGAACGGTCACCACGGGGCGGCGGGAGTCCCCTCGGCTGTCAGCCCGTTCGCCAGCAGCGCCAGCCACTGCCGGTCGGGGTCGTCGTCCTTGCGCTGCACGGCGAGTTCTTCCAGCGCCTGCCGGTCCCCGGCGTCGGCGGCCGTGCGTGCGAGCTGCTCGGCCTGCGCGAACTCGCCCGCTGCCTCGAGGCGTTCAGCGAGCAGCCCCGGCGCCCATGCCAGGGCCTCGTCACAGGCGTGTCGCAGCAAAGCCGTGGCGTGCTCCCCGGTCCGTTCCCGCGCCAGACGACGCAAGGCCCAGGACCGCTGGCCGGCCGGTGCCCTCCAGGCGAGCTGCTCGGCCTCCTCCCACTGCCCGCCCTCCTCGCGGCTGCGCACCAGCTCCCACAGCGGCGTGGTGTAGCCGCGGGCGGCGGCGTGCAGCGCCCACTGGTCGGCTTCACCGGCCCGACCAGCCTGTTCGGCCCGCTCCATCAGCATCTTCACCGCCTGGCCCACACGTGCCTGCGCCGCACGCTCCAGCAGCGTGCGGCGGACGTCGTCCGTCACCTGCTCGTCGTGCACCGCGCGGTAGGCCTGCACCCACAGCGCCCATGGGGTGCCCTGCCCCACCTCCCGGTCCAGCAGGGCCTGTGCCTCCTGCTCCTGATTGCGCTCACGCAGCCGCCGCAGCAGCCGCTCCAGCGCCCAGGCATTCCCGGCCCGGGTAACCTCCCCGAGCGCGTCGTCGCCCGCCGCCGCGCCCTGCGTGGCGTCCAGCAGAGCCACCAGCTGGCGCAGCGCCCAGGTCTCCCCGGGCGGCATGGGCAGCACCGCCGGGTTGACGTAATCGAGCAGGGAGCGAGGGCCTGCTTCGAAGTTGATGAAATCCATGCCCTCCTCCCGCTGGCGGCGTCGGCGTTCGAAGACCTCGATTGCATCCCCGTACAGCCTCGCCGCGTCAGCGGCACGCCCTTCGGCCTCGGCCTGTTCGGCGAGGGTCTTCAGCGGGGTGGCTTCGCCCGCAGCGAAGGCCTCCCGGGCCGCCTGCTCCACCTCGACCGTTCCCTCCGCCAGTGCGGCCAGTTCGCCCATCGCGCGGCGGTCACCCGCCGCCCGCAATGCTGCCCGGGCACCATCCAGGTCCCCGCGCTCACGCAGGTCGTCGGCGTAGGCGCGCAGGATGTCCGGATCGCTGCACTGGGCGACCTCGGCATACCAGCGCTCCGCATCCTCGGCCTTTCCGTCCAGTACCAGCGCGCGGGCCAGGTGGAGCTGGGCCGTGGGATGGCCACGCCCGGCGGCCTCCCGCACCAGCTGTTCGGCCTGCTGGTAATGCTCCTGCTCCAGC